>NZ_RJLM01000091.1 GCF_004104355.1 Photobacterium chitinilyticum | reverse complement strand
CTGGCAGAAGGAAAACCGAAAAAAGTGGCCATTATCGCCTGCGTCAGGAAGATGATTAACATCTTAAATTCTATGCTGCGAGATGGCGCCCTATGGGATGCAAAAACAGCTTAAAATTATCTATTGACGCCATAGTCGTTTGTTATGTAACCACTACCTGCGACTACGTAACAGCTTTACTGCCTTAAAAACCACTGTTACAACACTAATTGACATTGCTGTTCTGAACACGAAAACAAATGTTGAAGGCCAATACTCTTCGTTATGTTCAATTTGTGACAAATCAAAATGATATATTTCCGCAAAATCGAAACAAGCCGCTCGAATGAAGTTATCAGCTCCATATGCTAACCATGCAAGGGGGTTATTGCTCCCTAGAAGCATAAAATCACTACCATAAGCCTGCCAACCTAAGTAAGAAGCTGCTGAGAATGAGAAAAACAACAAGAATGGCATTGTGAGAACATACACTACATCTTTTCCCCCATTATCCAGATTAGACTTCAACTCTTCATCAAAATACTGAGGACTTAACGTAGCACCTACTAAATTAATTGCTGCACCAGAAGTCATAATAAGCGCAGTATAAAAAGCGTAAACTGTCATTGATTCAATAAACCCAATACCATAAGCAATAAGGTAAAAAACCAGCAGTACAATAGACAAACCTAGTACATCTTTAAAAGGTTGATATTTCATAAATCCCGCACCCATTCTTACTTCTTATGGCCATCAAATCATCGAACTTTGACTCCGGTTACATAACGCCTGGGATAAGGTGCGCCACGACCAACTCTCCAAACCCACTGAACTCCGAACCAAAAATGCCGAGTCAAACAAGTCACCTTGATACCTTTGTTATGGCGCGCTCAAAGTAACCGACTCAACATCCATGCACGCTACCGCTAC
>NZ_RJLM01000090.1 GCF_004104355.1 Photobacterium chitinilyticum | reverse complement strand
AAGATGCCTTGGTGGTGAAATGGTAGACACGCGAGACTCAAAATCTCGTGCTAAAGAGCGTGGAGGTTCGAGTCCTCTTCAAGGCMTAATAWTGAAATGGAATAAGTTCGGCAGCGGATCRCGAAATMTTGRYGATCTTCTCTATCTAATGAAWGGGGAGGGGGAGTCYGCTTTGAAMTCGTCCGCCCTGCGCCCCGCAGKATATGMTTCAACAGGAATCACACAAGGGTAGATTGATACAATMKAAACCTCYGGTAAAAWGCCCCCCGTAACCCRGCAGATTCAAGTACATTACATAGTCCGTTTTAGGGATTGGYGACTTACCCATTCAGTGACTTTGGCACTGGATGGACGTTMCCMAAATKGGTACTATCGGGTCGGGTGAATTCAATAATAGACGCCTGKYGGCATTCCAGCCTTCCTTCTCCTTTCAGGACCTATCCTAAAGAGAATCCAGTACTTCTTGGTCGTGAATATCTGAATAGGGCGAACCACTCCGTGGATATCTTTACTTCGGAACAAAACAATTAGAATTAGSCTCGGTCAACTGGAATGTGTCTTATCCATATAGGGGATCTTCCAATTGAGAAGATCYATCRAYCTGAGACGAAGAGAAAGGTCTATCTATTTTATTTAGTTATTCAGTTGATTCGTTATKGGARCAGATAGCAACAACMATTTMATCSGACATGCGTAYTTTTGATTTTCCAATGGATTTMCATSYTTYATTAATGGAAATTTTTTTGATGTAGTGAGTAATAGCTCYRGYTGTTCGCYGTTCAAGAATTCTTGTTTAGGCAGTTCATACCATCCATACATAGTGTTTTGATCTAAGATTTCAATTCTTCCATGTTTCAGTAGTAGCATATTGTTCCATGGAGCTAAGTGGAAGAAACAGGTGTTTATACAACT
>NZ_RJLM01000089.1 GCF_004104355.1 Photobacterium chitinilyticum | reverse complement strand
TTCTGGCAGAAGGAAAACCGAAAAAAGTGGCCATTATCGCCTGCGTCAGGAAGATGATTAACATCTTAAATTCTATGCTGCGAGATGGCGCCCTATGGGATGCAAAAACAGCTTAAAATTATCTATTGACGCCATAGTCGTTTGTTAGTTGCCCTTCCTCAAGGTCAGTGCTAACATTTGTACACACGCAAATTTTGGAGCTACTCATGGACACTAGAATTCAATTTCGTGTTGATGACGAAATTAAACGCTTAGCCCAACAGATGGCAGAAAGCCAAGGTCGTACACTAAGCGATGCTTGTCGCGAACTGACTGAGCAAATGGCTGAACAACAAAGAAAAGCATTATCGCATGACACGTGGTTAACAGAACAAGTTAACCTAGCATTTGATAAATATGATTCAGGAAAAGCATCTTTTGTTGATCATGACTCTGCAAAAACACGAATGGCTGAACGTAAAGCTAAGATTCGCAACCGAGGTCAACAATGATTTTATGGGAAGAAGAATCACTAAAAGATCGTGAGAAAATCTTTGAGTTTCTTTATGACTTCAACCCTGAAGCAGCCGAAAAAACCGACGAAATCATTGAAGCTAAAATCGAGAGTTTATTAGAGCAGCCTTTAATGGGTGTTCAGCGCGATGGTATTCGAGGTAGATTGCTCATTATTCCTGAGATTTCAATGATAGTGTCTTATTGGGTTGAAGGCTCTACCATTCGTGTAATGCGAGTTCTTCACCAAAAACAAAAATTTCCAACTGACTGATTGTCGTCAGTTGGCAACTAACGCCTGCAATAAGGTGTGCCCCACCGAACCAACAAAGCACACTGAACTCAGTACCAAAACCGCCGAGTGTAACGCATCACCTTGATTGCCTTGTTATATTTCTTTTTCAGAAACGAAAGAAACAAACTCTAAACCGAGCTTAGAT
>NZ_RJLM01000088.1 GCF_004104355.1 Photobacterium chitinilyticum | reverse complement strand
TTGAGGCGGACGAACACTAAGATGGAATAGGCCCGCTAATATGCCCAACGTCCCCGCTGCAATATGATGAGAGGCTATTCCTCCCGGAACAAAAGGRTCAAAACCYTCCACRCCCCACGCYGGRTTTACRGRTTGTACYTTTCCRGTTAGTCCATAAGGRTCGGAYACCCATATTCCAGGACCATAYAAYCCTGTTACATGAAATGCGCCAAAACCRAAGCAAGCCACYCCTGAAAGAAATAAATGAATTCCAAAAATCTTGGGCAAATCCAAAGAAGGTTTTCCTGTACGTTCATCACCCGGTTAGTCCATAAGGCAATATACCCAATGCCAAATAGCTGCCAAGAAGCACAAACCAGAAAACACTATATGTGCTCCGGCTACCCCTTCGTAACTCCAAAGACCCGGATTCGTTATAGTCCCCCCTGTAATATTCCAACCGCCCCAWGAATTGGTTATTCCTAAACGAGTCATGAAAGGTATAACGAACATACCTTGTCTCCACATTGGATCAAGAACGGGRTCRGARGGATCAAAAACTGCTAATTCATATAGAGCCATCGAACCRGCCCAACCAGCAACYAGARCWGTATGCATTATATGRACAGCAAGYAAMCGACCGGGATCATTCAATACAACAGTATGAACACGATACCAAGGCAAACCCATGGAAATRCCCCTTTATCAAMGAAAAATAGACACTATGTAACTTTATTGCATTGGAAAAAACTAT
>NZ_RJLM01000087.1 GCF_004104355.1 Photobacterium chitinilyticum | reverse complement strand
AACTGAACAGGTGACACAATGACCAAACGTACCAGAAGAACATATAGCCCTGAGTTTAAGCTTGAAGCTGCTCAACTTGTCCTTGACCAAAATTACTCGGTTCCTGAGGCAGCTGCTGCCATGAATGTTGGCAAATCAACYATGGAAAACTGGGTTCGCCAGCTTAAGCAAGAGCGKGCKGGGATTTCTCCCAAAGCGTCYCCAATGACATCTGACCAAATTAAACGTGAGCTTGAAAAGAAAATAGCCCGTATTGAAGAGGAAAAAGAAATCCTAAAAAAGGCTACTGCTCTCTTGATGTCAGACTCGATGAGAAATTCTCGTTAGTCGATAAGCTCAAGCAGAGCCACTCTATCAAGCGGATTTGCCAGGTGTTCGATATACATCGAAGTAGCTACAAATATTGGCGAGCACGGCCAGATGATGTCTCAGTAGAGCACGTAACGCTGCTTAGTGAAGTTCGTGCTGCACACAGCGTTAGTCAAGGCTCTGCGGGGGCTAGAACTATCGCTGATATTGTATCGAACCGAGGCTTTAAGCTGAGCCGCTATCGTGCATCTAAGCTAATGAAAAAACTAGGGTTAGTTAGCTGTCAGCTCCCTGCTCATTCTTACAAGAAGGCAACAAAAGAGCATATTGAAATCCCGAATAAGTTGGATAGACAATTTGCCGTTACCGAGCCAAATCAAGTTTGGTGCGGTGACGTTACCTACGTTTGGGTTGGTAGTCGGTGGGCATATTTAGCGGTCGTCATCGACTTGTTCGCACGAAAGCCAATCGGCTGGGCGATGTCATTTTCTCCTGATTCAAACCTGACGGGAAAGGCTCTTACAATGGCGTTTGAATCAAGAGGAAAACCCAAGGACGTATTGTTTCACTCTGATCAGGGTTGCCACTATACAAGCCGCCACTTTAGGCAACTGTTATGGCGCTACCAAATTGAACAAAGCTTAAGCCGTCGTGGAAACTGCTGGGATAATAGCCCAATGGAGCGATTTTTTAGAAGTTTAAAGTCCGAATGGGTTCCTGCTACGGGTTTCAGAAACTTCATTGAGGGCAAGGCCTCGATAATCAATTACATTACCGGATACTACAGCCAAGTCAGGCCACATCAATACAATGGTGGGCTAACACCGAACGAGTCAGAGCGCCGCTTCTGGCTCACCCATAAAACCGTGGCCAGTTTTACTTGACCACTTCA
>NZ_RJLM01000086.1 GCF_004104355.1 Photobacterium chitinilyticum | reverse complement strand
CATGGTTGTTACTGATTGGCAATTGCTGTGTCACTTTGGCACGCGGCTAACAAGGCAATCAAGGTGATGCGTTACACTCGGCGGTTTTGGTATGAAGTTCGGTGTGCTTTGCTGGTTCAGTGGGGCACACCTTATTGCAGACGTTATGGCGCAGGGGCGTACAGGCAACGTGGCTGTCGTTTTATTGCTGGCGGGTCGTGCTTAGTTGCTAGTGAATCTCAGTTTTCCAGATCTGTTATGGTGATGGTAGTTCTCAAGGAAAATAGACAATTGTGGTTTCTGTACGCAACCGCCCGATTGGCGTTTTGAGGTGGCTTCTTTCTTTTGTCCAATTGGCTCCTGCACTTGTGTTGATTCCCTTCATTTTCGTTGGGTCGAGGCTTAGCAGCTAGCAAGCCGTAGTTTTCCAATTCTGTTATGATGCTGGGTGTTTGCAATGAAAATCGGCATTGTTGGTTCCAGTCCGCAGCACGCTCGATTGTCGTTTAGTACTCGCTGCTTTTCTTCCTTAAGCACCGATTCACACTGATAGAAGAGAGCAGGCCGTTCTTCTTCTGAATAAATCTTGGTCAAATTCCCATCAAAAGACTCAGGTTTCAGTTATAGCTATCTGAAATAAATCACAAAACTGCGATCCCTCAACTTCCTGTTTACACAGTAATGTATGATGCATGAATCATATGGCAGGTAAATAATTCTGTTCGGCGGTAGCGTGCATTTAAGTTGGGTAGGTTACTTGGAGCTCGCCATAACAAAGGTATCAAGGTGACGCGTTTGACTCGGCGGTTTTGGTTCGGAGTTTAGTGGGTTTGGTGAGTTGGTCGTGGCGCACCTTATCCCAGGCGTTATGGCGCAGGGGCGTACAGGCAACGTGGCGATCGTTTTCTTGCTACTCGGGTCGTTCTTAGTCGCTAGCATATTGAAGTTTTCCTGCTTTGTTATGGTGCTGGATGCTTTCAAAGAAAATAGACATTTGTAGGCATTGTA
>NZ_RJLM01000085.1 GCF_004104355.1 Photobacterium chitinilyticum | reverse complement strand
GAATAATGTACATTTAACCTGTAGAGAGATTTGGGAACTGAAAGTGAGGGTTTGGAGCATAAGGCCATGATTAATAAACAATGAAAAATAGGAAAGGATAAACCATATATTCTGTGATTTGGTTGTATTCAATATTCAACAATCGGGCTCGTTATATTCTTGTTCTGTCTAGATACTAGGYGGTCCGTAATAAAGTGCCTCRTYGGTGGGCGGGAGTTSRAGGRAATGTTGRAGCTCTTTAGASTCTRGAAAYASGGTWATTAGCYTTTTGAATCTKGTAAAYGTATCACAGTTACKGATAGGCATTGGCAGCCTGTTCCACAATAAACTATACCKTACTGTAAAAAACKTACAACGCATTTGTTTTTGGTGTTYTACGGTAAGTARTGTATATGCGTTGTTTCTAARTCTATAGGCTGGRTCGTGGGTSATAGTCGGRCAGGAGGTTAGAAAAGAGAGCCCATGTATCGCTTTGTAAAGGAATATTAAATTGTTGTTTAGTCTACGGTGCCATAAAGGTTCTAAAGAGAGGTTCTTACATCTATCTGTGTAATGTTTGCTKGTCAGTMACGACACCCTCCCTYCTTTTGTGATGTCAGGCTCTCTTACGTTTGTGGTAATTATGAATACTGCTTTAATCAAAGCCCATAGTTGGAATACAGTCTCTACTAGGTCCATGTTACAAGCAAATCAGATAGTTAAAAAGTTTATTTTATGGGTTAGATGTTCACATAGTATATCATACCGCTATGAAGATAACTAATGGTTCAAAGACGTAAGAACTAATAGCAAATCGAAAGGTATGAGAGGGTATAAAATTGTAGATAAGTAAAAAGATTTTAGGGTAAGAAAAATAATACATTGAGAAACTCACAAGAGTTTGTGGCCAGATTTTGAGCTTTGTATGATCGGCCTTAGTAGATCAGCATCCATAAGTTTATTGAGTTATTTGTCTACTTGCAATAGATAAAAACGGGCATGAGTTTTAGGAA
>NZ_RJLM01000084.1 GCF_004104355.1 Photobacterium chitinilyticum | reverse complement strand
CCGTGGTGACGGTAAACTCGCGATTAAGAGGATCGCTTGCCTCGGTCAGCGCCTGCACCTCTGCCGAACCGTTGTTCAGCTCATAGCTCCAGGTACCGTCTGTACCGATCTTGAACGTACCGAAATTGCCGTCGGTCACGGTCTCGGCCGCAAACACCGCCTCGCCCGCATCCGGGTCKGCCACGTCCAGCTTGCCGCCGGTGGTCAACACCGTGTCTTCCTTCACGGTGCCGGTATCTGCATCCGGTGTTGACRGGGTAACAACCGCGCCGTCGTCGCTGCCGTTGATGGTGACAGTGACGGTATGCTCGGTGCCGTCGGCAGTGGTGACGGTGAACTCGCGATTAAGAGGATCGCTGGCCTCGGTCAGTGCCTGCACCTCCGCCGAACCGTTGTTCAGCTCGTAGCTCCAGGTACCGTCTGTACCAATCTTGAACGTCCCGTAGTTGCCGTCGGTCACGGTCTCGGCCGCAAACACCGCCTCGCCCGCATCCGGGTCKGMCACGTCCAGCTTGCCGCCGGTAGTCAACACGGCATCTTCCTTGACGGTACCTGCATCGGCATCCGGTGTGGTCGGGGTAACAACCGCACCGTCGTCGCTGCCGTTGATGGTGACAGTGACGGTATGCTCGGTGCCGTCCGCCGTGATGACGGTGAACTCGCGATTAAGAGGATCGCTTGCCTCGGTCAGCGCCTGCACCTCGGCCGAACCGTTGTTCAGCGCGTAGCTCCAGGTACCGTCAGTACCTATTTTGAACGTCCCGAAATTGCCGTCGGTGACGGTCTCGGCATCAAATACCGCCTCGCCCGCATCCGGGTCGGCCACGTCCAGCTTGCCGCCGGTGGTCAACACAGTATCTTCTTTCACCGTGCCGGCATCGGCATCCGGTGTCGCTGGAGTAATAATAGCGCCATCATCGCTGCCGTTGATGGTGACAGTGACGGTGTGCTCGGTGCCATCGGCCGTGGTCACGGTGAACTCGCGATTAAGAGG
>NZ_RJLM01000010.1 GCF_004104355.1 Photobacterium chitinilyticum | reverse complement strand
CGGTGGTTCGATTCCGCCTCGAGGCACCATTATTCATCCGATGCGAGTTTATCGTATTAGATAACGAATAATTCCCCTTTAGTTCAGTTGGTAGAACGGCGGACTGTTAATCCGTATGTCGCAAGTTCAAGTCTTGCAAGGGGAGCCAAATTTCAATTTAAGCTACGGCTTGAAAAGAATAAAAATAAGTGGTTTTTCTCGTTAGAGGTTAACTGCACTTGTGCCGACTTAGCTCAGTAGGTAGAGCAACTGACTTGTAATCAGTAGGTCACCAGTTCGACTCCGGTAGTCGGCACCATTATTTTGAAACCTCATCTTTTGATGAGGTTTTTTTTCGCCTGCACTTCCACATACACACCTTGTGGCATATTGGGTAGCTTAGTAGTTATAGTTTACAATAATAGTTATAAGCAGAGTGCTATCAGTTTCATTGAGTACCACGGACTAATACTTCATGCCAATGGTGTATCAATTGGTAACTGATACTCGCAATCTGTATTGAAAGGAACCGCTAAATCGGTATAGAAAATTTTAAAAATAGCAGGTTGCGCTAAATATAATGGCAAGTATAAAACTCTCAGTAGAGCGCTTAACCGAAGGTTTATATATTAAGCTACCATTGCAATGGACTGATCATCCTTTTCTACTGAACCATTTCAAAATCAAAGATCACCAACAAATTCGCCTGATCAAAAACCTCGGGGTGAAATTTGTCTACCTGATCCCGGAGAAAAGCGACAACAAGCCGCTAGCCCCGGAAACGCCAGTCGAAGAGATGAGCGAAGATGAAAGCCTGTTTCTAGATAAACAGGCGGAAAAGTTGTGGAAGGAAAAGCAGTGCCGCATCACTCGCCTGAAAAACTACAAACGTAAACTGCAGCGCTGCGAAAAAAACTTCGATCGCTCGATGTCTCAACTACGTTCAATCATCGGAAAAATTAAAAGCCGTCCGGTTACCGCAATCAAAGAAGCGGAAAGTCTGGTCGAGGAAATGGTTGATGCGCTGATGGAAAGCGACAATGTTGCTCTCCACCTGATGAATGATGCCAAAGATTCTGAAGATATTTACTTCCACTCGTTGAACGTGGCCGTTATGTCGATGATGCTGGCGAAATCCAGTGGTATGCCGGCTAGTGACATCAAAGCGATTGCACTAGGTGCATTGTTCCATGATATGGGAAAGCTGAAAGTGCCTACTGCTATCACCCGTAAAATAACGCCCCTGACAGCCCCTGAAGAAAATTACCTGAAGCTGCATACCAAATACAGCCTGGAACTGGCGAACCTTGCAGAGGACTTCCCACAGGCAGCAAAGCCTATTCTGAGTCAGCACCACGAGATGCTGGATGGCAGCGGTTACCCACAGAAGCTTCCGGCCAATAAGATTGATTTAAAGGCGCAGCTTGTTTCCGTCGTCAATGCCTATGACAACTTGTGTCATCCTCAGGATCCGGCCAAGGCACGAATTCCGTACAGCGCCCTATCCTATCTGTTCAAGAACAAGAAGGCGCAATACAACAGCGACTTTATGGCACTGCTGATCCGCCTGATGGGCGTCTACCCTCCAGGCAGCGTTGTCCAGCTCTCTAACCAGCAGCTGGGGCTGGTTATCTCGGTAAACTCAGATAGCCTGCTGTTTCCGAATGTCCTGCTTTATGACCCTTCGGTTCCTTCCAACGAAGCACCGATTCTCGATCTTGAAGAAAGCGATCTGCGTATTGAGCAGGCAATAATCCCGAGCAAGCTACCGGAAAAGGTGTATACCTACCTCAATCCCCGGATCAGAATTTCATATTACTTCGACCCTAACGACTAACTCCCTGGCAATTAAATCCCTAGCGGCTAACTCACAGTTGCCCAGCCCTGCTGAGCAACTGTGTTGATTCCGATTCGGTTAAGTCGTGCCCCTTCTTACAGGCTAAACATATCCTTGATCCAGGCGGCAGGCTTATTACCGGTACACTGTGTTTTCAGCGAGCCATCTTTGTCCCACACCGGTAACGACTGTCGACCGCTACAGTCTAGGCTCAAGGTGCCATTGGACAGACGGTTATATTTCATCGTAGTCAGCTTCTTCGGCCACGTAAGATGTAAAGGCTCTGGCTGGCGCCGCTGTAGGTAATCACTATACAGACGCAGCGCACCGGCCGATCCCGTCAGGTTGACCGGTTTGTTATCGTCCCGCCCTATCCAAACGGTCACCACTTCCCGGCCGTCAGCACCTACATACCAGCTATCACGGGTTTTATCGGTCGTACCGGTTTTACCGGCAAGTGCCGCCCAGCCGAATTTAGGTTGCAGAAAGCGTGCCGTGCCCTGGCTGACTACATTTTTCATCCCGTAGGTTGTCAGCCATGCAGCTTGCTCTGGCACTGCCTGAGCCGCTTTGGGATAGTTTTGATAAAGCATGCTGCCTTGCTGGTCGACAACGGCACGCAGCGCGGTAAGCTCCGCTTTCCGTCCACCGCTAGTTACCGTCTGGTACATCTGGGTTACTTCAAACGGCGTCAGAGTAAAAGCACCGAGTAAAATCGACGGTAGCTTAGGGATCTCGTTCCGATCCACACCCAGCTGCACCATGGTGTTGATAACAGGCTCCAGCCCGACTTGTAACCCGAGGTTCACCGTCGGCACATTCAGCGATTTCGCCAGCGCATAATACAGCGGCACCTCGCCCCGGAACTTGCGATCATAGTTCCTCGGCTTCCAGGCTGTCCCACGACTGCCCTTGAGCATAATGGGCTTGTCATCAATCGTAGTGGCCAAAGTATATTGTCCAGGCTTGCGAAGTGCTGCCAGGTAAACAGCAGGTTTCACCAGTGAACCTATCTGCCGGCTTCCATCCAGAGCCCGGTTAAACCCCGCATAGCCCGGGCGACTTCCCCCGACCATTGCTCGGACCTCCCCGCTCTGGCGATCGACCGCAACGATAGCCGTTTCAACTTTGACACCCGCTTTCTTGTTTAACTTGGGTACCATCGTCATCACCGCTTTTTCTGCCTCTTGCTGCGACAACGGATCCAGGGTACTAAACACTCTCAGACCAATGCCCGGGGTAAAATTATCCCCGACTTTCTGCTTAAGCTCTCGCTGCAGCTGCTGGAAGTACGCAGGCTGGCGACTGGCTATCATCGGTCGGCTTTGCACATCCAACGGACGCGAAGCTGCCTGTTCGTATTGCTCGCCGTCCAAAATTCCGTTATCCATCATTAAACGCAGGATCAGATCCCTGCGCTGGCGGGCCCGCTCAGGATTACGCCACGGATTGTAATAGGATGGACCTTTTGCCAATCCGACCAGCAGAGCCTGCTGATCAATACGCAGCTCTTGTAACGGGCGGCCAAAATACAGCCGTGCTCCCAAGGCAAAGCCATGAACCTCCTTCCCGCCGTTTTGACCAAGGTAAATCTCATTGAGGTATGCTTCGAGGATCCGATCTTTGCTATAGCGATAATCAATAATCAGAGCAATATACGCCTCACTCAGTTTCCTCAGCAAAGTACGTTCTCGGGACAGGAAAATATTTTTTGCCAGCTGCTGAGTCAGGGTGCTTCCCCCCTGCACGGTTCTGCCAGCTCTCAGGTTTACAAACAGGGCACGTACAATGGCCAACGGGGAAACCCCGCCGTGATGATAAAAATCCCGGTCTTCGGTAACCAACAGAGCATCAACCAGTACCTCGGGAAAGCGTTCCCGTGGCAGGAAAATCCGCTGCTCGCCTTCACTGGTTCCCAACATGCCCAGCATTTTCGGCTCTATCCGCACATATCCCAGCTGGCGCTTGCTACCGACTTCGTTGATCCGGCTCAATGTACCGTCGGCAAACGTCAGCATGACATGCCGCTTGCCTTCAGGCCCATCCTCGAATTCAAAAGGCCGGCGGATCAACTCAATACGAGTGGAAGATGAGGAGTATTCGCCAATGCGCTGTGGTGTTTTGACTTTGTGGTACTGCAGCAGATCGAGCTCCCTTCGCACTTCTTGCAAAGTCATGGCCTGATCCGGCTGCAAAGTCAGTACTCGCCCGTAGACAACGGCTGGCAGATTCCACAGCTGACCATCAAATTTATCCCGTACCACATTATCTAAATAAATGCCGACAACAAGCAGGATAGCAACGACCACGATGGCAACTTTGACACCAAAACCCAGCAGCCATTTCAGCCAGCCCGGCAGTCTTGAGTTCTTTTTCTTGGTTGGCTTTTTCTTGCTTCGGCGAGGTTTGGCCGGGCTTTTCTTGGCCGGCGCTTTGGCAGCGGTCTTGCGACGAGTAGTAGGTTTCTTATCGGCCGGCTTCTTCGCGACAGGCTTTTTCGCAACAGATTTCTTGGCTCCCGGCATCTTGGGAGCAGGGGCTGAAAGGCGAACTGGCAACTTGATCTTCATGCTGTACATCATTCCCGAAATCCAATCCCTGCATTCAATACAGTCTTAACCGCAGGGATCAAAAGGCTTTTGTCAGCCGCAGTATAAACTTACAGCGGCCAACGGTACTGTTACATATACTTTTTGGTTTTTTTCGTTGGTGCATGATTTGCCGGATCATCCGGCCAGACATGCTTAGGGTATCGCCCTTTCATTTCTTTCTGCACATCCCGGTAAGAACCTTGCCAGAAAGCAGCCAAATCCTGAGTGATCTGCAGCGGCCTCTGCGCCGGTGAAAGCAACTCCAGTACGACCGCAATTTTTCCGTTTGCTATCAGGGGCGATGATTTTTCCCCGAACATCTCCTGCATCCGGACGGCCAGCACAGGTTTATGGCCAAGCTGGTAACGGATCGGATAGCGCGAACCGGTCGGTACCCGATAGTGCGTAGGTAATATCGACTCCAATACTTTTGCCTGCTCCCAGCCCAACCGAGCTTCCAGAGCAGCAACTAAGTCTACTTTATCAATCGCTTTAAGCGTTTTTATACCATTCATAAACGGTAACAGCCACTGATCGGCCTCGGCCAGCAAACTGGCTTCATCCATGGCAGGCAAATTAAGTTCAGGTAACCATTCTCCCGCACAGCGAGCCCGGACCAACAAACTCTTCGAGCGGCTACTCCAAGGCAGCACGCCAAGCCCCTTACGCACAACGGCGTTCAGCAAGGCTTCACTGGCCTTGGCCGGATCCGGCTCAGCCATCGCGGTACGCTGTATAACCAGCTGACCGCAACACAAGTGTTTCTCGGCACTCAACCGGCCTTTCTTATCATCCCAATCCAGCCATTCCCGCTCCTCAAACAACTGTGGAAGTTGCGCCTGCAATCTACCGACATCTGCCGCTATCGCCGAAAAAATCCGACTATCGCCCTGCCGGGTTTTCACCACATCAGCAACCACCAACATGGACTCATCCGCCATTGGCTCATCAGGAAGCAACATGGCCCCCTGTCCGTTTGCCAACTGATAGCGCCCGTCCCGGCCTCGTGACAGGGCAATTCGGTCAGGAAAACCGGCCGCCATCAAAGGTGCTATCCAATCGGTCGCCACCTTCAACACCGAAGGAACAGCATCTGTTAGTTTGGCCAGGTGCAGCTTGGTACGCTGCATATACTGCCTGCTACGAGGCAGTTTACCGCCCTCCAGCAGGTTGAGCTGGAAGTGCAGATCCGGATTGTTCATACCGCGCGGCGGCTCTTCCAGCAGTGCCACCAGCATCGCTGCGGTTACCATCGCCGACTTATCCAGCTGCTTTGCCATCAGCAATATAGCAGCATGGCGGGGCTCGGCGCCAAGTTGCTGGATTTGCTTGCCCTTGTCGGTGAGCATACAGTGTGGGTCCAACGCTCCCAGGCTCTGCAGCAAGCCGCGAGACTGGCACAGGGCTTGGGCTGGTGGAGTATCAAGCCAGCAAAGCTCTCCGGCATCAATGCAGCCCCACTGTGCAAGCTCCATCGCCAAAGAGGTAAGATCGGCCCGTAGGATCTCTGGCTGCGGCGTGGCTGGCTGTCTCACCAGTAACTCTTCACTATACAAACGCAGACAGATCCCCGGCTCTAGGCGCCCGGCACGTCCGGCTCGCTGTTCGGCAGACGAACGGGCAATACGCACCTGTTCCAATCGGCTGATCCCAGTCTTGGGATCCCACTTCGCAATGCGCTCAAGTCCGCAATCAACCACCATCCGGATCCCTTCGATTGTCAGGCTGGTCTCGGCAATATTGGTCGCCAAGACAACTTTCCGCTTGCCTTTTGGGGCAGGGGCAATCGCCTGCTGCTGCTGATCGGTTGTGAGCTGCCCATAAAGCGGACAAACCAGCACATCATTGCCAGCCTTTTCTTCAACCAGTGTCGCAAGGCGTTTGATCTCTCCAGCACCAGGTAAAAAAACCAATATTGAACCGGGCTCGCTATTTAGCAACTGAAGTACTTCTCGTGCCGCGCTGTCGACAACCAGCTTGCTATCCGCCACCGTTTTATAACGATGTTCAACCGGAAAACAGCGGCCTTCGGATTCAACATATGCCGCCTCGGGCAACAGCGAGATCAGTGCCTCGGCATCGAGCGTCGCTGACATCACCAGCAGCTTCAAATCATCCCGCAATGCCTCCTGAACCTCCAACGCCAGAGCCAGCGAGGTATCGGCATGGATACTGCGCTCGTGGAATTCATCAAAGATCAGCAACCCGACCCCAGTAAGCTCCGGATCCTGCTGCAACATCCGAGTCATGACACCTTCAGTCACTATCTCCAGCCGCGTCGTCGAACTCACCCGGGTCTCACCACGGATCCTCAAGCCGACAGTCTGCCCGACACTCTCCCCCAGCTGCGAAGCCAGATAACTGGCAATATTACGCGCCGCCAAGCGGCGAGGTTCCAGCATGACGATTCGCCCGTCAATGCCGCCCAGCTGCAAGATAGCCAGTGGCAGCCGGGTTGATTTACCCGCACCGGGAGGCGCTTTCAAAATAAGCTGAGAGCAAGACTTGAGCTGTTCAAGCAGCGGAGATAAAACAGTATCGATAGGCAGCTGTGACAATGTGAAAACCTTGTGTCATATTCAAACTAAGCTGAAAGCTATTGTACAAGAAAGTCATTTGCCAAACTGGACAATTATCTGACCAATCCTCACAGGCAGAATACCCACTATTTATATGTGCCTTTCAACGGGTCGAACAACGATGAATAATGACAGACATGAACGCCTTTTCTTTGCCCTGGCCCTAGAATCCCCGACCAATCAGCCCGCTTTCCGCCAGCTATGCCAGCTCATACAAATATTACCGGGCGACGGACGCCGGGTACCGGACTCTAACCTCCACCTGACCCTGGCGTTTCTCGGGCTTGTCAGCGAACAGCAAAAAGAGCATCTCCTCGCGTTGACGAGCGCACTCACCCTACCGGCATTTTCTCTCCATGCCTCAATACTGAAATACCAGAAACGTAGCAGGCTTATATGGCTTGGCTGCAACAACGTTCCCGCCCCCTTAGAGCAGCTGGCCGCCGACTTAAAGGAGGCGGCCGAACAAGTCGGCCTGAAACAGGAAAGACGGAAATATACCCCTCATATCACCTTAAAAAAGCATGTCCGCCAGCGCCCTGAGTCATTACCGGAAAATAATGATTTCACCTTTCATTTTCAGCACTTTGGCCTGTATATTTCAGAACAGGTCAAAACTGCCCGTAGATCAGGTGTCCGCTACCGGTGTCTGCAGCAGTGGCCGCTCTCCCAGACGAAACCGGACAATCAGGATCCCGAATGAAATTTGACCCACAGTTACAGGCTGCTACATTAATCAAACGCTATAAACGTTTCCTCGCTGACATTGAACTTCCCGGCGGCGAAGTACGAACCATTCACTGTGCCAATACCGGCGCAATGACTGGCTGTGCCGAGCCAGGAAGCACGGTTTGGTATTCCACATCAGAGAATCCGAAGCGTAAATACCCCAATAGCTGGGAGCTTTCTCATACTCCAAACGGGCACTGGATCTGTGTGAATACGGCACAAGCCAACCGCTTGGTCGAAGAGGCAATAAACAAGAATGTCATCACAGAATTACAAGGCTATTCATCACTCCGTACCGAAGTAAAGTATGGTTGTGAAAACAGCAGGATAGATATTTTATTAACCGCCGGTGACAAACCACCGTGCTATATTGAAGTGAAAAGCGTTACCCTGCTGGAGAATGGGCAAGGTTTTTTCCCCGACGCTGTCACGTCTCGGGGGCAGAAGCATCTGCGAGAGCTGATGGAGGTAGCAAGAAGCGGAGATAGAGCTGTACTTTTTTTCGCGATTTTACATTCAGGGATTGAAAATGTATCCACGGCACACCATATAGACCCGGACTATCATAAATTAATTCAACAAGCAGAACGGGCTGGCGTTGAGATCATCTGTTACAAAGCGGTATTGAACCAGAATGAGCTCTATTTAGACAGCTGTATAAAATTTCACCAATGACCATGAAAAATGATGCTTTCTTCACATTGGTATAAAATTGAATATATGCAGCAATTGCCACACATACCCCTTTCTGCTATAGATACCGCCCAAAATTAACCAGTGACGGTTATTAGGTATATTAGGAGATGCTATATGCCAGAGAGCAACGTTAAAAAATCGCTAGGCATCCTGGCTATTGCTGGGGTTGAGCCGTATCAGGAAAAAGCCGGCGAAGAATACATGGGTGAAGCTCAGCTAGAGCACTTCCGAAAAATTCTTGATGCATGGCGCAACCAGCTTCGTGAAGAAGTTGATCGTACCGTTAACCATATGCAGGATGAAGCGGCAAACTTCCCAGATCCAGTGGATCGTGCGGCGCAGGAAGAAGAATTCAGCCTTGAACTCCGTAACCGTGACCGTGAACGCAAATTAATCAAGAAAATTGAAAAAACGCTTCAGCGCATTGAAGACGATGACTTTGGTTTCTGTGATTCTTGCGGTATCGAAATTGGCATCCGCCGTCTTGAAGCCCGCCCGACAGCTGATCTATGTATTGACTGTAAAACGCTTGCAGAAATCAAAGAAAAGCAGATGGCAGGCTAATACTTCGCTATTATACAGCAACTGTTTTAAGGGGGGAGCAACAGCTCCCTCTTTCATTTTTATGATTTGTTTATGAGTACAAAAAGCCACTATACCGGCCGATTCGCGCCATCACCGTCTGGTCCTTTGCACTTTGGATCCCTTGTTGCCGCGCTCGGCAGCTACCTGCAGGCCAAAGCCCACCAAGGATCTTGGCTGGTACGAATGGAAGATCTGGATCCGCCTCGGGAAATGCCCGGTGCCGCGGACGATATCTTGTATACGCTGGAAGCCTACGGCTTAACGTGGGATGATACCGTGATGTACCAGAGCCAGCGCCATGATGCCTATCAGGCTCAGGTTGATGCTTGGTTGCACAGCCGAGAGGCCTATTATTGCCAATGTAGCCGTAAACAAATCAAACTTGCCGGTGGATATTATCCGGGAACCTGCCGCGAACTGAACTGCAGCGCCAATAACAGTGCTGTTCGGCTTAAAGTTGATTCACCCATTACCTATTTTCATGATGTACTGCATGGCCGCATTGAGATCCCGCAGGCCTTGGCCCAAGAGGATTTCATCATTCACCGCCGGGACGGGCTGTATGCTTACAACCTTGCCGTCGTGCTGGATGACATTGAACAAGGCATCACCGAAGTCGTCCGCGGTGCCGATTTAATTGAACCAACCGGGCGGCAAATTGACCTTTACCGCCAGCTAGGGCAGCCGGAAGTCAGCTACCTGCATTTGCCGTTAGCGGTTACCGAAAATGGCAACAAGCTATCGAAGCAGAACCATGCACCGGCTATCGACAAGGCCAATCCAAAACCTGCTTTAATTAGAGCAATGATGTTTCTTGGAATGCAACCGCCAGCCGATTTAATCACCTCCAGCCTGGAAGATATTCTCCGTTGGGGCTGCATTCATTGGCAAGTTGACAGGCTGCCGCAATCGACAGCTATCACACTAGCATTCTAAAATGGCCCGCCGTGATATATGATATGCGGCTGTTTGTTGAACCCGATCCACGTATATGAGGTGTATTATCTTTAATCGAGTAGCCAGCTTTTGCCGTAAGGTATTGAATCGCGACAGTAGTACTCTCGTTACCGAGGACCTAACTTTGCAAATTTTTCAACGCCAAGAGCACGGTATTTCACGTAAAGATATCAGCGAAAATGCGCTGAAGGTACTTTATCGTCTCAATAAGGCCGGTTTTGATGCTTATCTTGTTGGTGGTGGTGTACGCGATCTGTTACTACACAAGCAGCCAAAAGATTTTGATATCGCGACCAATGCCACACCGGAAGAAATCAAGAAGCTGTTTCGCAACTGCCGCCTGATCGGGCGTCGCTTCCGTCTGGCACACATTCTGTTTGGCCGCGATATTATCGAGGTGGCAACCTTCCGTGGCCATCATGCCGATACCAAGCCTAGCATTCAGAACAAGCAGCAAGTTGCCTCGCAAAACCAAGAAGGCATGCTGCTCCGCGATAATGTTTATGGCACTATCGATGAAGATGCCGAGCGCCGTGACTTCACCATCAATGCACTCTACTACAGCATCAAAGACTTTACCGTCAACGACTATGCCAACGGTGTCCACGATCTGGAAAACCGAATTATCCGTTTGATTGGTGATCCGGAAACACGCTACCGTGAAGATCCGGTACGGATGCTGCGCGCTGTTCGCTTTGCCGCCAAGCTCGACATGGAGATTGAAAGCAAAACTGCCGCGCCAATCCACCAGCTTGCCAACTTACTGCAGGATATTCCGTCTGCCCGTCTGTTTGAAGAAAGCCTGAAGCTACTACAATCAGGCAATGGGTTGGCGACATACAAGCTGATGCGCGAGTACAACCTGTTCCAGCAGCTTTTCCCGTTACTGTCTGAACACTTTACCGAAGATCACAGCAGTCAGACCGAGCAGATGATTGAACACATTCTGGCGGCGACCGATAAACGTATCGTAGAAGAGAAACGTGTTAATCCGGCATTTATGTATGCCGCAATGCTGTGGTACCCAATGGTTACCCGTGCTGAAGAAATTTCAATTACCAGCGGCCTGTCGTATTACGATGCCTTTATGGTGGCATCGAATGATGTCCTCGACGAGCAAGTGAAGTCGATAGCGATCCCGCGTCGCTTTACTACAACGGTGCGCGATATCTGGCAGCAGCAGATGCGCTTTAGCCGCCGCAGCGGAAAACGTGCCTACAAGGCGCTGGAGCACCCTAAATTCAGGGCTGCATATGACTTTCTTGAAATGCGCGGCAACTTCGAGAGCGAAAATATTGCCGAGCTGGCTAACTGGTGGAACGAATTCCAGTCTGCCGATCGCAACAGGCGTGGCAAGATGGTACAGCTTATCAATGATGAAAGCGGCCAACGTCGCCGTCGCCGCCCGCAGCGCCGCAAAAAGCCACAAGTGAAATCCTCGTCATGATCCGAGCTTACATCGCAATTGGCAGCAACCTGGGTGATCCTGTCACCCAGGCTAAAAATGCCATTGCAGCCCTGAAACAGGTACCTGGTGTTCAGGTAGTAGCCGAATCATCACTGTACAGCAGTACCCCGATGGGGCCCCAGGATCAGCCCGACTATATCAATGCGGTTGTTGCTATTGATACCACCTTGGCTCCGCTTGCCCTGCTGGATCAAACTCAGGCCATCGAACTGGAGCATGGCCGGGTTAGGAAAGCCGAGCGCTGGGGGCCAAGAACGCTGGATCTCGACATTATCCTGTACGGTAATCTGCTGCATGACTGCGAACGACTAACCGTTCCGCACTATGGAATGAAAGTACGTGAGTTTGTACTTTATCCGCTGGCAGAAATTGCCCCTGATTTAATCCTGCCAGATCACACTGCGCTGCAAACGTTGTTGAATCAGGTAGACCGCAATGGCCTCGCTATCTGGCATTCATAAGGCATTGTTTTAGGGAGAGAAAGATTATGAAAAAAATAACTATCAACGACCTGATGAAATGGAAGCAGGAAGGTCGTAAATTTGCATCAATCACAGCATATGATGCAAGCTTTGCTCAGCTGTTTGAGCAACAGGAAGTCCCGGTTTTACTGGTTGGTGACTCATTGGGTATGGTGCTGCAGGGCAAACCTGACACCTTGCCAGTCAGCGTTCAGGATGTTGCCTACCACACTCGCTGTGTTCGGGCTGGCAGCCCAAACGCCCTGCTGATGGCCGATATGCCATTTATGAGCTATAGCACACCAGAGCAGGCCTGTGAGAACGCAGCCGAGCTAATGCGAGCAGGAGCCAATATGGTCAAGCTCGAAGGCGGTGCCTGGCTGGCAGAAACTGTGTCTAAATTGACCGAACGTTCTGTTCCAGTTTGTGCTCATCTGGGGTTAACCCCTCAATCCGTAAACATTTTTGGTGGCTATAAAGTTCAGGGACGTGACTCTGACCACGCAGAGCAGATGGTGAAAGATGCTATTCTGTTGAAAAACGCTGGTGCCCAGATCATTTTGCTGGAATGCGTACCTGCCAGCCTCGCTGAACGTATTACCAAAGCCGTAGAAGTTCCTGTCATTGGTATTGGTGCCGGTAATGTCACTGACGGCCAGATTCTGGTTATGCATGACATGTTCGGGATTTCTGCCAATTACATGCCACGTTTCTCTAAGAACTACCTAACTGAAACCGGCGAGATGCGCACGGCAGTCACCAAATACCTAGAAGATGTCGAGGCCGGAGTATTCCCCGGTCCAGAGCATACCTTTGAGTAAGGAATAACAATGCAAACATTCGCCGAGATTGCCCCAATTCGTGAACAAGTACGAACATGGCGCCGTGAAGGTCGCCGTATCGCTTTTGTTCCAACGATGGGCAACCTGCATGAAGGTCACCTTACACTGGTTCGAAAAGCCCGTGAGCATGCTGATGTCGTTGTTGTCAGTATTTTTGTCAACCCAATGCAGTTCGACAAGGCCGATGACCTGACCAACTATCCGCGTACGCTGGAAGATGATCTCGCCAAGCTAAATGGCGAAGCTGTCGATCTTGTCTTTACTCCGACGCCTGAAATCATGTATCCGGAGGGCTTGGATCAACAGACGTTCGTCGATGTTCCGAGCCTGTCGACGATGCTCGAAGGGGCATTGCGACCTAGCCATTTCCGCGGTGTCTCTACCGTGGTTACCAAGCTGTTCAATATTGTCCAGCCGGATATCGCCTGCTTTGGCGAGAAAGACTACCAGCAGCTAGCCCTGATCCGTCAGATGGTCATTGATATGGCGATGGATATCGAAATCATCGGTGTCCCGACGGTTCGAGAAATGGACGGACTGGCAATGAGCTCACGCAATAGCCTCCTAACCGTCGACGAGCGCCAGCGAGCACCGGTACTGGCACGTACAATGCGTTGGATCAGCAGCCAAATGCGCGGTGGCCGCACCGACTATGCCGAAATTGTTGTCGATGCCAACGATCAGCTCCGTGCTGCCGGCCTGCAACCGGATGAAGTTTATATTCGCGATGCTGTTACCCTACAACTCATCGGTGAAGAAACCCAGCAGGCAGTGATCCTGATGTCAGCAATTCTGGGCAAGGCGCGTCTCATCGATAACCAAGTTGTTGATCTGACACAGCCGCAAGCTTCCGAGTAATGTAAACTAATAAAAACTAAAAGGCCCTGCATCGATGATGCAGGGCCTTTTTCATACATGAACATTACGATCGTAAGCCAATCCCGCGCGAAATAAGGTAATAGACAAATCCGTACAGTGCTGCAATAAAGACACCGAGCACCGCAAAGGAAGTGCCGATACCAACATCTGACACCCCGAGGAAACCATAACGGAAAGCATTAACCATATAGACTATCGGATTGAGCTTTGACACCCCCTGCCAGAATTCAGGCAGCAGGCTCAATGAGTAAAAGACCCCGCCAAGATAGGTTAACGGCGTCAGAACAAAGGTCGGAATAATACTGATATCATCAAACGTTTTTGCATAGACAGCATTGATCAAGCCACCCAGTGCAAACACAATCGAGGTCATCACCACGGTAGCAATGATCACACCAAGATGGGCAATCTTCAGATCAACAAACAGCAGCGAGACGACAGAGACAATAAAGCCGACAGCCAAGCCGCGCAGAACACCACCACCGACATAGCCCGCAATAATAATATAGCTAGGGACCGGCGCAACTAGCAGCTCTTCAATATTATGCTGTAGCTTGGCACTGAAGAACGAAGACGCCACATTGGAATAGGAGTTGGTGATCACCGACATCATGATCAATCCAGGCACAATATATTCCATATAGGTAAAGCCCCCCATCTCCCCGATCCGGCTGCCGATCAAGCTACCGAAAATAATGAAGTACAGGGTCATGGTGATCGCCGGCGGAACCAGAGTCTGCACCCAAATACGGGCAAACCGATTAACCTCTTTATTGATCAGGCTCTTGAAAGCGACCCAAAATTGATGTCTCATGCCTGCTCCCTTTTCTCGGCGGCGACCAAGTTGACAAACAGCTCCTCGAGGCGGTTTGCTTTGTTTCGCATTGACAGCACTTCTACCCCCTGGCTGGTTAGCTGGTGAAATACCGTATTGAGTCCAGTACCTTTGGGAATATCAATTTCCAAGGTGTGGTTGTCCGGCATCTTCCACTTAACGCCTTCAAGAACAGGTCTTTTACCGTTGAGTTTGATATCAAGAATAAATGTTTCCACTTCCAGCTTGCCCAGTAACGCTTTCATGCTGGTATTCTCAATCAGTACGCCCCGATGAATAATGCCGATATTGCGACATAACATCTCGGCTTCCTCGAGATAATGGGTAGTCAGGATTATCGTAACCCCCTGCTGGTTGATTTCGCGCAGAAACTCCCACATAGAGCGCCTCAGCTCGATATCGACACCTGCCGTAGGCTCATCGAGGATCAACAGTTTTGGTTCATGCATCAAGGCACGGGCAATCATCAGACGGCGTTTCATCCCGCCGGATAGGTTACGGGATATTTCACCTCGCTTCTGCCACAAATCAAGCTGGGTCAGGTACTTCTTTGCCCGCTCTTTCGCCACGTTTTTTTCGACCCCATAGTAACCGGCCTGGTTCACCACGATCTGCTCAACAGTTTCAAACTGGTTGAAATTGAACTCCTGCGGTACCAGGCCCAACTGATTTTTGGCTTCAACCAGCTGGGTATCCAAATCATAGCCAAAGACACTCACGGCTCCGGACGTCTTGTTAACTAACGAACTTATGATTCCAATAGTGGTAGATTTGCCAGCACCATTAGGACCAAGCAAAGCGAAGAAATCGCCTTCTTCAACGTAAAGGCTTATATTTTTCAAAGCCTTAACGCCACTCTTGTAATTTTTACTTACATTTTTTATTTCCAATGCGTTCATAAAATGCAATCTTTATGTTAGAAATTTTCATCAACCGAACAACTAATCCGATTTGCTAACTGGCCAGCTTGTGTATAGTGGGGCCGGTTTACATAACTTTCAGCCTCTGTCCGTACAGGACTGACACTTATGTGAATTGGTATAACGAATGTATCAAACAAAGGCATCATCATGGCAGATATAAAACAGCTATTCGCAAATAATATCTCTTGGTCAGAGAACATTAAGGAAGAAAAGCCCGAATTTTTTTCTCACCTTTCCCAAGCCCAGCGTCCTGAGTACCTATGGATTGGCTGTGCTGACAGCCGGGTACCCGCCGAACGCCTTACAGGCCTAGATTCGGGAGAGTTGTTCGTACACCGAAACGTTGCCAATCAGGTCATTCATACCGACTTGAATTGCCTCTCCGTCGTACAGTATGCCGTTGACGTACTCAAGGTAAGGCATATCATTGTCTGTGGCCACTATGGCTGTGGCGGCGTAACAGCAGCGATTGACAACCCACAACTGGGGCTGATCAACAACTGGTTGCTGCACATCCGTGACCTATACCTGAAATACCGTCCTGAACTTAGCTCCCTTCCTCGCGAAGAATGGAGCGACAAGCTGTGTGAAATCAATGTTGCGACCCAAGTCTACAACCTCGGTAACTCCACGATCTTGCAGCAAGCGTGGGAACGAGGCCAGAAAATAAAAATTCATGGGTGGGTCTATGGTATCGGTGACGGCGTACTCCGGGATCTCGGCGTTGCTGCCACCAGCCGCGAAGAGCTGGAAGAAGCCTATCAGGCTGCAATGACGGCTATTCTCCCGCAGATAAAGTAGGCCGCCCAGCGAGCACAAGCCTACCTTCAAACTAAATAGAATAAAAAAGCGACCTCGCGGTCGCTTTTTTATCTCAGTCAAAACAGCTGACCACAGGATCAATCTTCCTGCGGAACCACCTTGCCGATAAATGGCAGGTGACGGTATTTCTGGGCATAGTCAATACCTACACCCACAACAAACTCATCAGGGATTTCAAAACCATACCAGTCTACCTTCACTTCAACTTCACGACGCTCAGGTTTATCAAGCAGCGTACAGATACGAATTGAATTAGGCTCACGCAGCGATAAAATCTCGCAGACTTTATTCAGTGTATTACCGGTATCGATAATATCTTCAACCAATAGAACATCTTTACCTTTGATATCATCATCCAGATCTTTCAGGATACGAACATCACGGTTGCTTTCCATTGTATTGCCATAACTTGATGCAGTCATGAAGTCGACTTCATGTGGAAGCTCAATCGCACGCGCTAAATCGGCCATAAATACGAAAGAACCACGTAGTAAACCAACCATAACAAGGTCGTCAGAATCCTTGTAACACTCGGTAATTTGCTGTCCCAGCTCTTTGACGCGCGCCTGAACATCCTGCTCAGAAATCATTACTTCAACTGTATGCTTCATCTTTTTCTCCATCAGGACAACGACATCGTCGCCTGCAGGCTAACTATCACAACGGATCTCTATTCTAACATTCCTGTCGAACAATAGTTATTTTATCGAAGCTGTCAATTATATGACACAACTTGTACAAAACCAGTTTGAATGCAACAGACTGCTATTGTAAAGTTATCTTGTAAAACAAATATATAACTTATACAAATAATCAAGGCTAGGGAATAAACGAAATGGATACGATCGTTAAGAAGACCAGAACACGTCTTTCACCAGAAAAACGAAAACAGCAATTGCTTGATTTCGCCTTAGAGGTTTTTGCCAGACGCGGCATCGGTCGAGCTGGCCATGCAGACATTGCCGAAATGGCCAATGTATCGGTGGCGACGGTATTTAACTATTTCCCGACAAGGGAAGCATTAGTCGAGCAAGTTCTCGCACAGGTTGAGAATCGCTTCAGCATACTTATTGCCGAGTGCCTTGGAAATCAAAACAAGCCTCTGTACCCTCGATTAACATACATTACGCATAGCCTGATCGATACTGTTATCGAACAACAAGATTGGCTAAAAGTGTGGTTTGAGTGGAGCACGTCTGTACGAAATGAAATCTGGCCCCAGTTTATCAACGGCAACAAACAAAGCCACCAGCGCCTCGCTGATATGTTTGCCCAGGGGATAGAGAATCAGGAGCTAGATGCCCAGCAATCTCCCGACGAGCTTGCCTGGCAGTTACATGGCATTTGTTACGTTCTCTATCTACAAGCCAACATCAACCCGGATCAGGATAAGATGCGCGAGCAGGCAGCAGTGTACATTTCTGCGCTGTTGTCTAAGTAAGATCCAACAATATGATATTCGATCAAAAAGGCCAGCATACTGCTGGCCTTGTTCGTTATCCCGCGGCCTCTTAGCACGCAGTCGCAAATACAACGGGATCATGAGGCTCTATCTCTACCTTGACGCGTTCGCCCACCTGCAAAATCAAGTGCGAGTTAACAACTAATGTATGCCCTTGAAAGTCAACGGTATAACGACAGTTATCTCCCATGAACAACTGCTCGGTGATCACCCCTTGTCCATCCTGGGCCGGCCTCACTTTCAGGTTTTGAGGGCGCAGAAGCCACTCGACACTGGTTTCCTGGCCGTACGGCTGATCTGTCTTCATATCGATCTCGCCAAATGGGGTAAACAGCATGTGATCATTTTTAACTGTGGCCGGTAAATATGACCCCGAACCAAGGAACTCGGCGACAAAGCGGCTGCTAGGGCGGTAATACAGATCTGTCGCACAGCCGAATTGTTCAATGACCCCATGATTCATTACGGCGAGACGATCGGCAAAAGCAAATGCTTCTTCACGGCTATGGGTAACAAAAATGGCCGTCACCCCCTGGGTCTTGAAAATACGGCGGATCTCTTTGATCAAGCCATGACGAACCTGGGTATCGATATTGGAAAAGGGCTCATCAAGCAAGATAAGATCCGGCTCGCAGGCCAGCGCCCGGGCAATCGCCACCCTCTGCTGCTGACCACCCGATAATTGATGCGGGTAGCGTCCATCCAGGCCGGTAAGGTGAACCAGCTCCAGCATTTCCTGAACTTTGGCTGTAATACGGGGCTTACCCCAGTCACGCAAGCCAAAGGCGATATTCTCGGCAACCGTCAGGTGAGGAAAAAGGGCATAGTCCTGGAATATCATCCCAATATTACGCTTCTCCGGCGGCAGCCATGTGTCCTGATCGGCAATCGTTCGACCGTTAATGTGGATATCACCACTTTCCAGTGGCAGCAGGCCAGCAATAGCTTTCAGCAAGGTGGTTTTACCACAGCCACTGGCTCCCAGAAGACAGACGATTTCATTATCTTTCACTGGCAGAGAGAGGTTCTGTAATACCGCCTGACCATTGTACTTGCAAGTCAGGTTCTGAACGGATAATGCATGGCTCATCAGTGTTTCTGCTCCAAAGAACGGTTAACCATTACCAGAGGTATCAGGCCAACAATAACCAATAAAATCGCAGGCAGAGCAGCTAATTCCAGCTGCTCGTCTGATGCGAAGTTAAATACATAGGTTGCCAATGTTTCAAAATTGAACGGACGCAACAACAAGGCGGCATTGAGCTCTTTCATCGACTCGATAAAGACCAATAAGCCAGCTATCAGGCAGCCCCTGCGGATCAGGGGAAGGTGAACCCGACGCAACATCTGGGTCGAGGCATAGCCCATCGTTTTCGATGCCATATCCAATGATGGCGGCACCTTCGCCAGGCTGCTTTCGATACTGCCTATCGCCACGGCGGCAAAACGGACCACAAAGGCAAAGATTATGGCGATCATCGTCCCCGAGAATACGAGCCCCGGACGACCAAGACCAAAGTTAATCGCAAAATCATTAAGCAAGTGATCGGCACTGGTTAGCGGGATCATCACCCCGATAGCCAAAACGGTCCCCGGCACGGCATAACCCAGCGATGAAGCACGTATAGGTACCAGAGTGGACTTCCTTCCGTCTAAGCGATGATAGAAGTTAACAATCAACGCCAATATCACAGCAATGAATGCAGCAATGATCGACACCATTAAGCTATTGATACTGTATTGCTGGAACTCTGAAGTCCAGCTCTCGGCAAAGTAGTGCCACGCATAATAACCCAACTGCAGCAGAGGCATCACAAAGGCAAAACCCACTAGCGCCCAGCACCAGCTCAGGGCCAGCCACTTCTTCACACCAGTCAGGGCGTAGCGAATATCATCACCATGGTCAAACTCTTGTTGAAACAACTTTTGCTTGCGACGGCTGAAACGTTCGGCACTAATAAGCAGAAAAATCACCACCAACATAATAGCTGAAATTTTTGCTGCGGCATTGAGATTGGAATACCCCAGCCAGGTGTCGTACACCGCCGTTGTCAGCGTGTTAACGGCAAAATAGCTAACGGTGCCAAAATCCCCCAGCGTTTCCATTGCCACCAGCGACAAGCCGACTGCAATTGATGGACGAGCAAGCGGCAAAGAGATACGACGGAAGCTGTCCCACGGAGAGCAGCGCAGCAATCGGGCAGACTGTAACAGACTGACACTCTGCTCCATAAAGGCAGCCCGGGCCAACAGGTAAATATAGGGATAGAGAACGAGTGCCAACACCATGCAGGCCCCGCCCAGACTCCGGATATCCGGGAACCAGTAGTCATGGATGCTCTGCCAGCCAAAAACATCACGCAGAAAGATTTGGATCGGGCCTGCATAGTCGAACCAGTCTGTATAAATATAACCAATGATATAGCCAGGCATGGCCAAAGGAAGGACAAGCGCCCATTGCAGGACTTTCTCTCCCGGGAGCCGGCACATTGCCATCACCCAGGCCGCGGGCAAGCCAAAAAGCAGAGCCAACAGCATGGTCCCCAACACCAGCCAGAATGTATTGCTGGTGTAGGTTGCCATAACAGTCCCCATCAAATGTGAGAAGACGTCATCCGACTCGCCTATCGCGGTATAAAAAATCGCCAGAATAGGCAAGACCAGCAGTAGGGAGAGCCCCCAGCCGCTGGTCCGCCAAAACATATATTTTTCTTTCATTGCTTACTACTTAGTACCTTTTGCAATAAGTTTATGGCGTCGGCACAACCTAATGTTGAAATAAGAACCACGCAAAAACCCTACTTTTCAGCAGGACAGTGAAGCTACCATAAGCTATCGGAAAAGATACTAGGGCTTAAGCAAAAATGGGGCGTTTAGCCCCATTTTTTGTAACAACTTACAGATCAAACTTCACTTCATCTAGCAGTTTGATTGCCGTGCTGTGGTAATCTGCCACTTTTTCAAGCGATAGTTCATCAGCTCGGAAGTCACCCCATGACGCTACCAGCTCAGAACGCTTAACGCCTTCTTTCACCGGGTACTCATAGTTCACTTCTGCGTACATCTGCTGTGCTTTATCATCCGTCAGGAATTCCATCAGCTTCTGCGCGTTATCTTTGTTAGGCGCATACTTGGCCATTGCCATGCCGCTGACATTCACGTGTGTACCTTCTGCTTTCTGGCCTGGGAAGTTAATGTAAACCGCTTCAGCCCACGCCTTCTGCTTCTCGTCATTAACCATTTTGCCTAGGTAGTAGCTGTTACCAATAGCAAGATCACACAAACCTTCTTTCACAGCTTTAACCTGTGCACGGTCGTTCCCCTGCGGCTTCCGTGCAAGGTTGGCTTTAACACCTTCCAGCCACTCTTTGGCTTCTGCTTCACCGTGATTGGCAATCATCGAAGAAACGAGAGAAACATTGTATGGGTGCTTACCAGAACGAGTACAAATCTTACCTTTCCATTCAGGCTTCGCCAGATCCGCATAGTCAAAGTCAGCAGGCAGACGGCCAACACGATCGCGTGAAGAATACACGTTACGAGAACGCAGTGTCAGTGCAAACCACTCATCTTCGCTATCACGGTACTGAGCTGGTACATTCTTCTCAAGAATTTTGCTATCAACAGCCTGAACCAAATCTTTATTTGTCAGTTCAACCAAACGGCTGATATCTGTTGTCAAAATCATGTCAGCAGGGCTGTACTCGCCTTCTTGCTGCAGTTTCTCTGCCAGACCTTTTTTCGCGAACTTCACGTTAACCTTGATGCCGGTTTCTTTCGTGAATTCGTTAAACATAGGCTCAACCAGGAAAGGTTGACGGTAAGAGTATACGTTCACTTCTTCAGCAGCAGTTGCTACCTGAGGAGCAGCTAAACCAAGCAAAATCGCCGATGCCAACAGCTTTTTCATTAATTCGTCCCTTAATGCAAAATGTAATGATAATGTTTATCAATCTCGAATAATTATACTGTAGCACGGCAGTAAAACAATGCACGGTTACCATTAAACACAAAAAAAATGCCACCTTACGGCAGCATTTTTAAAAGATGCGAACTAAATATATGTTACTTGTTTCTTAGTTTTTCCAAACGCTTGCTCTTAGTTACATCACAGGTTGTGCAGTTATGTGTATATAAAAGTTTAGTCTTTATTTTACGCTAACAAATTCAGGGTAGGCATCGATACCACAGTCATGTAGATCCATTCCCGCCATCTCTTCTTCTTCTGTAACACGGATACCCATTGTTGCTTTCAGTACCGCCCAAACCGCAAAGCTGGTTACAAATACCCAGCCAAAGATTACAGCCGCGCCCAGTAGCTGAGCACCGAATGTCGCATCTGCGTTGTTGAAAGGAACAACCATCAGACCGAAGAAGCCACAAACACCGTGTACCGAAATTGCACCAACCGGATCATCAATTTTTATTTTATCCAGGCCAATGATACTAAAGACAACAAGCGCCCCCGCAACCACACCGATTACTACCGCAGCCATCGGTGATGGTGACAGCGGATCGGCCGTGATAGCAACCAAGCCCGCCAAGGCACCGTTCAATACCATTGTCAGGTCCGCCTTGCCCCAGGTTGTCTTACACACAGCCAACGCTGCGATAGCACCGGCGGCGGCTGCCGCATTGGTGTTGAGGAAAATCTGGCCTACTGCCGTTGCATTTTCAAAATCGGACACCATCAGCTGTGAGCCGCCGTTGAAACCAAACCAGCCGAACCAAAGGATGAAGGTACCCAATGTTGCCAGCGGCATGTTCGAACCTGGGATTGGATGAATAGCGCCGTTTTTGCCGTATTTCCCTTTACGGGCACCCAGCAGTAGCACACCAGCAAAAGCTGCGGCAGCACCCGCCATGTGGACGATACCTGAACCTGCGAAGTCACTAAATCCCGCCTCTGACAAGAAGCCGCCCCCCCAAGTCCAGTACCCTTCCATCGGGTAGATAAAGGCCGTCAGAATGACTGAGAAAATGAGGAACGACCATAGCTTCATGCGTTCGGCTACTGCACCGGATACCACCGACATTGCCGTTGCCACGAACACCACCTGGAAGAAGAAATCAGATTCAAGCGAGTGATCCGCCCCTTCTGCCTGAGAACCTATCAGGGTACCAATCGATGGCAGCCAGCCGCCCTCACCGTTATCGACATACATAATGTTGTACCCCACCACTAAATACATAGTACAGGCGATAGCATACAGGCAGATATTTTTGGTCAGGATCTCAGTCGTGTTCTTTGAGCGGACAAGGCCAGCCTCCAGCATGGCAAACCCCGCCGCCATCCACATCACCAATGCACCAGACATCAAGAAAAAAAATGTATCGAGCGCATAACGCAGCTCTGTTACCGTTGTTGATAATTCCATGGTCGTCATCCCTACTCGTCCAATTCTTATAAGGCTTCTAGATCTGTCTCACCGGTACGGATCCGCACGGCATGATCAAGGTCATAAACAAAAATCTTACCGTCACCAATCTTTCCGGTTTGGGCTGCTTTTGAAATTGCTTCTACAATGGCATCCAAGTTATCTGCCTGAGTCGCAATTTCCAGCTTCACTTTAGGCAGAAAATCTACCTGATATTCTGCGCCACGATACAGCTCGGTATGACCCTTCTGGCGGCCAAATCCTTTGACCTCAGACACTGTCATCCCCTCGACGCCCACATCTGCCAGCGCTTCTCGAACATCATCCAACTTAAATGGTTTTATGATTGCATTTATCAATTTCATTGCCTGCTCCTTACCGACTGAATTCCTTGTGGTTACAGTTAAGTAACAAACAAGCTTTGTGCCAACTTTTTATTTGCTTATTATTCATATACTTAAACCTTAGCGGTAAAAGTAACGAAAAAGGGCCGCACCTATATGGTGCAGCCCTTTCACTGAAAAGAAGCAAATTATACGAATTAGATGATTAAGATCAGAAGCGAGTCACAAATGCACGCCAGGCACTCAGCATTTGCTCAAGATCTTCAAATCCACACAGCGACATACACTCGTCGTCGTAGAAATTCATGTCTTCGTCAAGTTCGGTATCATCTTCTGAAAACAGGTAGTTAGCCTGAACGAGTGCTTCGTTATCCTGGAGGCTCAACGTCAGATCATCTCCCAACAGCCGCCATTCCCGGGTGCTGTTTTTTAACGCACCAATTTGAGCCAATATGGTACCTATCTTTGAAAAGTCTTTACCGACTTCTTCTATTAGCCAGCGGCCCAGCGCTTCATGGCCCATTGAAAAAATGGCGTGATAGCTACCGTCCAGGGTATTTTTCTTAAATTCGTAGTCCATAGCTACCCTCAGTCATCTGCATTGCATACCCAGCCACTTGATAAGCTTGGTACAATAAAAGTAAAGTCACGAGGCACCTGCACATTTGCCTGTATGTTGACATAGCCTGTGCTAACCGTAACAAAGTCGCACATTTTCAGGATCTGGAACAAGAATGCAACTAAATGCCACCATTGCCCGACAGATAGTTGAGCGCACGATGAAGATCATCCATTACTCGGTGAATGTGATGGACGAACAAGGACGGATCATCGGCTCTGGCGATCCCGCTCGGATCAACCAACGCCATGATGGGGCTATCTTAGCAATCAATGACAACCGCGTGGTCGAAATTGATCAAGCCACCGCGAATCAGCTCAAAGGAGTCAAGCCCGGGATCAACCTACCGATCATTTTTCATCACCAAGTGATCGGGGTTATAGGTATATCTGGAGTCCCCGAAGCCGTTCGCAATTATGGTGAGCTGGTCAAAATGACGGCGGAACTGATTGTCGAGCAGGCAGCACTGATGTCACAGATCCAGTGGGACAAACGCCACCGTGAAGAACTGGTGCTCCAGCTGATCCAAGGGAGTGAGCTCAACGAAAGTCAGCTCACGACAATTGCTGAACGACTCAACCTCGACTTGAACCAGCCGCGTATTGCTGCAATTGTGAAGGTCTACCCGACCAAGGGCGAGCAACTATCGCTTGAGCACCTTCAACGCGTCGTTCACCTTCTCGAATATCCTGAACGTGATAACCTCGTCGGTATTGCCTCAGTCTCACTCAATGAAATCGTGGTATTAAAACCGATCAGTTTAGAAGGTGACGACTGGGCAAAAAACATCGAGTTACAGCGAGCGAAAAAGTTAGTAAAACGTGCTGCTAAAGATGGCAGTTTTAGCATTAAGATCTCGCTCGGAGGTTACTTCCCCTCTCTGCAAGGGTTAGCCAAATCTTACCTGACAGCACAAGCAACACTTGAGACCCAGATAGATAATCAAGACATCATGTTCTATCACAATCATCTGCTTCCCGTTTTGCTTAACGGCTTAAAAAACGATGCTTGGCGTCACGAGCAACTTTGTGCACCGTTACTCAAACTCATCGCTAACGATCCTCGGGGGATTCTGTTCAAAACGCTCAAGACATTTTTTGTTCAAAATTGTGATTTAGCGCAAACTTGCGAAGCGCTCCATATTCACCGGAATACTCTACGCTATCGACTTGAGAAAATAGAACTAGAAACATCATTGAATTTCAACAATATACAAGACAAAACTCGCCTGTACCTTGCTGTACTGAATCATCAGTAATTTTGTCAAATTGTGCATCTGCACAATTTGGCAAAATCCACATCAATAATATTTGGTCGCCTGCCCAAAGCATATTTCTATCAGAGTGATTAGAGTAGCCGCCTCCAACAGCTTGCTTATTTTTATTCTAATTAACGGTGAGACCCACTCACCTCCATTGTAAGGACGCACCATTATGGTAGAAGTATCCACCCTCGGCGCACTCTCGGCCTTGATTGTGGCAATTACCCTCATTTTACGAAAAGTTCCACCCGCATACGGCATGATCATTGGTGCTCTCGTCGGTGGTATTGTCGGTGGCGTTTCACTGACAGACACGGTTGGATTGATGATTGGTGGTGCACAAGGCATTGTCACCGCAGTATTACGTATTTTAGCGGCGGGTGTGCTTGCCGGCGTACTGATTGAATCTGGCGCGGCAACCTCCATTGCTGAAACCATAGTAAAAAAAGTTGGCGAAACCCGTGCCTTATTGGCTCTGGCTGTCGCAACGATGATTCTAACGGCCGTTGGTGTTTTCGTTGACGTTGCCGTTATTACCGTCGCTCCGATCGCGCTGGCGATTGCACGTCGTGCCGATCTTTCCAAAATGGCAATCCTGTTAGCCATGATTGGTGGCGGTAAAGCCGGTAATGTTATGTCTCCGAACCCTAACGCTATCGCAGCTTCTGACGCCTTCAATGTTCCACTCACTTCTGTCATGGCTGCTGGTGTCATTCCTGGTTTATGCGGTATGGTCTTTGCCTACTTCATCGCCAAGAAGCTGGTTAATAAGGGTAGCAAAGTACAAGAGCACGAAGTCGTTGCCGTTGACCATAGTCGCCTGCCTAAATTTGGCGCAGCGATCATTGCACCGCTTGTTGCAATCGCGCTACTTGCCCTGCGCCCTATCGCTGGTCTCAATGTCGACCCACTTATCGCCCTCCCACTGGGTGGCTTAATCGGTGCCGTTGTCATGGGGCGCTTCCGTGATGCCAACCATTTTGCAGTGTCAGGTCTTAATCGCATGGCTCCCGTTGCAGTGATGCTATTAGGTACAGGTACCTTAGCCGGCATTATTGCCAACTCCGGCCTCAAAGCAGGTTTGATCGATGTATTAACCGCATCTGGCTTGCCATCTTACCTACTCGCTCCAATTTCAGGTGCCATGATGTCGCTCGCAACAGCCTCAACCACAGCCGGTACTGCCGTCGCTGCTAGCGTCTTTAGCCATACGATTCTAGAACTTGGTGTCCCAGCCCTTGCTGGTGCTGCCATGATCCATGCTGGTGCAACCGTGCTTGACCACATGCCACACGGGAGTTTCTTCCATGCTACGGGCGGTGCGCTACACATGGACATTAAAGAGCGCTTAAAACTTATTCCTTACGAATCTGCGGTAGGCTTAATGATTGCCGTGGTTTCGACATTAATCTTCGGTGTTTTTGGTTTCTTCGTTTAAAGGCTATTCACTATGAAAATTGTTATCGCACCAGACTCATACAAAGAAAGCCTATCGGCAATGGAAGTTGCCACTGCTATTGAAGCAGGTTTTCGTCAAGTATTACCCGATGCCGAGTACCACAAGCTCCCAATGGCAGACGGCGGTGAAGGCACAGTGCAATCACTGGTCGATGCGACGCAAGGCACGATTGTTGAGTGTCGAGTTACAGGGCCGCTTGGCGAACAAGTTGACGGCTTCTACGGTGTCATGGGGGACGGCAAGACCGCAATTATTGAAATGGCTGCCGCATCGGGTTTACACCTTGTACCTTGCGAGCAACGTAACCCATTGCAAACGACCACTTATGGCACTGGAGAGTTGATCAAAGCCGCTCTCGATCGTGGTGTCAAACACATCATTGTTGGCATTGGCGGAAGTGCCACCAACGACGGTGGTATTGGTATGGCGCAAGCACTAGGCATTCAACTCTTGGATGAAGCAGGTAAAGAGATTGGCTACGGTGGCGGTGCACTTGCACGCCTTGCAACCATCAATATGGCGCACGTCGACCCACGCCTTGCGACCATTAACCTTGAAGTCGCTTGTGATGTGGATAACCCACTGTGTGGACCGAAAGGTGCATCTCATGTTTTTGGCCCGCAAAAAGGGGCAACACCAGCGATGGTAGAACAGCTTGATGCGAACCTAGCGCATTATGCCGCAATCATTAAAGCGCAATTAGGCCAAGATGTGAAAGAGTTGGCTGGCGCAGGTGCGGCGGGGGGATTAGGTGCCGCGTTAATCGGTTTGCTATCAGCCAGTTTGCGTCCGGGGATTGATATCGTCATGGATGCTGTCAATCTCAAAGCACAATTAGCGGATGCTGATTTAGTGATCACAGGTGAAGGCCGGATAGATAGCCAGACCATTCACGGAAAAACGCCTATCGGTGTGGCACGTTGTGCCAAAACCTATGGCATTCCAGTGGTGGGGATTGCCGGATGTCTATCCAATGATTGCCATGTGGTGCACGAACATGGCATTGATGCCGTATTTAGCGTGGTACCTCGTTCGGTATCACTCGAAGAAGCGCTGCGTGATGCAACCGTGAATGTTGAACTCACTTCAGCCAATGTGGCGCGCGTACTGAAACTGGGTTTATTAAAAAAATAACGACAGACACAACGTGTAGAAAGATAGAGGACAAAGATCTTCGCCCGTAAAAAAGCCCTCTCTCGAGGGCTTTGTTTTATCGGCTCAAGTAAGACAACTTACACTGCAGTTTGAACAATCACATCGTCTGCCTTCTTCGTGTAAGACTCCATGCGATGGAAATTCAAATAACGATAAGTATCTGCCGCTGTGGCATCAATCTGCTTGGCGTACTCGAGATATTCTTCTTTGGTCGGAATACGACCGAGAATTGCCCCTACCGCAGCCAGTTCTGCCGATGACAGGTAAACATTGGCACCGGTACCCAGGCGGTTCGGGAAGTTACGGGTTGAGGTCGACATAACCGTCGCTTCATCCGCAACACGTGCCTGGTTGCCCATACACAGCGAACAGCCCGGAGTTTCAATACGCACTCCTGCACGGCCGAAGATACCGTAGTAACCTTCTTCCGTTAGCTGATCTTTATCCATCTTCGTCGGCGGAGCTACCCACAGGCGGGTATCGAGTTGACCACCGAATTTCTCTAACAGTTTACCTGCGGCACGGAAATGGCCGATATTGGTCATACAAGAACCGATAAATACCTCATCGATTTCTGTCCCCTGCACATCAGACAACAGACGGGCATCATCCGGATCGTTCGGCGCACACAGGATCGGCTGGGTGATCTCTGCCAGATCGATTTCGATCACATGCGCGTACTCTGCATCTTTATCGGCTTCCATCAGCTCAGGATTTGCCAGCCACTCTTCCATCGCGGTAATACGACGCTCGATGGTACGGCGATCGCCATAACCTTCGGAGATCATCCACTTAAGCATCACAATGTTGGAGTTTAGGTACTCGGTAATAGACTCTTCAGACAGCTTAACGGTACAGCCCGCTGCACTACGCTCTGCCGATGCATCAGACAGTTCGAAAGCCTGCTCGACAGTCAGGTGTTCTACCCCTTCGATTTCCAGTACGCGGCCAGAGAATTCATTAATCTTACCGGCTTTCTCTACCGTTAGCAGACCCTGCTGAATCGCGTAGTAAGGGATAGCATGAACCAAGTCGCGCAGGGTGATCCCTTCCTGCATTTCGCCCTTGAATCGAACCAGGATAGATTCAGGCATATCAAGTGGCATCACGCCAGTTGCTGCAGCAAATGCCACCAGACCGGAACCGGCCGGGAACGAGATACCCAGCGGGAAACGAGTATGCGAGTCACCACCGGTACCGACGGTATCAGGCAGCAGCATGCGGTTTAGCCAAGAGTGAATCACACCATCACCCGGGCGTAGTGCAACACCGCCACGGTTCATAATGAAATCGGGAAGCGTGTGGTGAGTGTTTACATCAATAGGCTTAGGATAGGCTGATGTATGACAGAATGACTGCATCGTCAACTCGGCAGAGAAACCAAGACATGCCAAATCTTTCAGCTCATCACGGGTCATTGGGCCGGTCGTATCCTGAGAGCCGACGGTCGTCATTTTGGGCTCACAGTAAGTGCCCGGACGGATCCCCTCGACACCACACGCTTTACCGACCATCTTCTGTGCCAGACTATAACCTTTACCGGTATCTTCTACTTCGCCAGGACGGCGGAACACATCAGATGATGCCAGACCAAGTGACTGACGTGCACGATCTGTCAAACCACGGCCAATGATCAGCGGAATACGGCCGCCGGCACGTACTTCGTCAATCAGTACATCTGTTTTGAGGGCGAAAGTAGAAACGACATCATCACTGTCATGGTTACGAACTTCGCCTTTGAATGGGTAGACGTCAATTACATCGCCCATATTTAGGGCTGTCACATCCACTTCGATGGGTAGTGCTCCGGCATCTTCCATCGTGTTGAAGAAGATTGGTGCAATCTTGCCACCCAGGACATAACCACCAGCACGCTTATTTGGTACATTCGGGATATCGTCGCCCATGAACCACAGCACGGAGTTAGTCGCCGACTTACGGGATGAACCCGTACCCACAACATCGCCAACATAAACCAGCTGGTGGCCTTTTTCTTTCAGGGCTTCAATTTGCTTAACCGGGCCAATTGAACCGTGTTGATCAGGCGCAATACCCTCACGGTCATTTTTAAGCATTGCCAATGCATGCAAAGGAATATCTGGACGTGACCAGGCATCCGGCGCAGGAGACAAATCATCGGTATTTGTCTCGCCGGTTACCTTAAACACTGTCAGTGTGATTTTTTCAGCCAACTCAGGCTTAGACAAGAACCATTCGGCATCTGCCCACGACTGAATGACTTGCTTGGCAAAGTCATTGCCAGCTTTAGCTTTCTCTTCCACATCGTAGAAGGCATCGAACATCAGTAGGGTATGAGAAAGTGCCTTAGCGGCGATAGGTGCAAGTTTGGCATCATCAAGAAGAGCAATCAGTGGTTCAATGTTGTAACCACCTTGCATGGTGCCCAGAAGTTCAGCCGCTTTTTCTTTGCTAACAATAGGTGAAGCAGCCTCACCTTTGGTTAAGGCTGCGAGGAAGCCAGCTTTCACATAAGCCGCTTCATCAACACCAGGGGGAATACGGTTTTCTAATAGATCCAGCAGGAAGGCTTCTTCACCCGCTGGTGGATTTTTCAGGAGTTCAACCAGAGCTGCAACCTGCTCAGCATCAAGTGGTTTTGCAACAACTCCTTCAGCAGCACGTTCTTCGACGTGTTTACGGTAGGCTTCAAGCACGACATATTCCTCATATTTAGGTTTAGCCTAATGGCCAAACATCCTTGGAAGTGATTGATCATCTTTGCACAGTGCGTCTTATGATTCTTATAACTAAGACACTGAGACATGCACAAGAGACCAAAACCGTCCAGCGAGCATACCATTTTTAACTTAAAATTAAAAATCACTCTCTTTTTACAACATTCGCAAATTTCGCATAAACCTTCATTATTAAGAATCAGAACGCACTACCAAAAGAAACATAGAAGGAATTATTCGCCTTCTCGGTGCGGCCATATGCCAGCAATAAGGGGCCTATCGGGGTGGTGATCCCACCAAACAGGCTACCTGCACGGTAAAGGGGCAATTCGTTGATAGGTAAACTCTCATTGAACACTCCGCCGTATTCCAGCGAACCACCGACAAATACACTGGATGTAAACAGGCCAAAATCCTGCTCCAACAGATGATAACGGTAAATGGCAGCGGTAAACGCCTTCTTTTCACCCGCCATACTGTTTTTAGGAATTCCCGACAAATTAAGAAATCCCCCGATCTCCTTCGGCGCAATACCTGACGACTCCGAGCCCAGTTCCAGTTTCCCCATCACAGTGTGCTTGCCGACGGTATAGGCTCCGGTCCAGTGAATATCAAAATGCGTAGAAGAACCCGCATCCTCATCATCAAGTATTTTTATAACGTTATCAGCCAACGCCAACTCAACTTCTAGCAAATTACCTTTCTTCGGCAGCAGGAAGTCATCCAGGGTATCTAAGCTGTAACGCAGATAACCTTCTTTACTTTCCCGCTTAAAACTAAACCCATTGTTACCTTTAAACTCAGTATCACCGACGATGTAGCGCATCCCCATTCGGAACTCCTGCCACAAATGGGGTTGCCAACCGAATGAACCGTCAAAGGTATAGTCGGTATAGGTTGCCGGGATAAACAGGTCAATATTATCCAATGAGGGCTCTTGATCTGGAAAAATAAAGTTCTTATCGGCAATCTGGTACTCGGCCGACAACAGGCCAAACCACTCCTGATCCTTGATAAACGGTAGGTAAAGTTCAGTGGCAAGCCGTTTCTCCGTTCCGTATTCCAGCTCGTTACGCCACTCGGCCCCGGCCTCGGTCAAACCTGTCACCGTAAAGGCAGCCCCAATGGAATAGTCGGTGCTGTTCTGAAAGTCATCTTCGAGGGCAAAGCGAAGATCAATAAAATTAGGCCCCCAGCTTTTTTTCTGAACATCGAGCATGATGACATTCTTGTCATCCTGCTGTTCAATGCGATAATCGATGCGCTCGAAACGGTCCAGGGCGTAGAGGCTCCTGACACTTTCAGCCAACTCCTCTGAAGAAATATTCTGTCCGGCTTCTAGCTGCAAACGGTTCAGCAGTACGTCATCGGCATAGGAACTGTTATTAATCAGTTTGATTTCATCGACATAAAGCTGATCAAGGTAACTCAGACCACGGCGGCGAACCTGCTTGTTGTCGATATAGTCCTGGAACCAAGTCGTCCGCCCCAGCTTAGACAACTTTTCTTCCATCGCCATGGTTGCCACGTAACCACTCTCATAGGCTTGCGGCATACGGGAGAAATCTGCAGTATTAATCTCACGGATATTTGGCTGGATTAAAAAATCATCATTGTCCAGACTCTCAATCTGACGATCAGCATTTGCACGAACCATGAAGTCCGTTAATTGGTCCATGACCGAAAAATAATTATTCAGTTCATCACGGTGTTTAAACTCATTACTGATATCAACGGCAATGACAATATCCGCCCCCATTGCTCGTACAACATCAATTGGCAGATTATTGGTGATCCCGCCATCGACCAACATATTGCCATGCAGCTCCATCGGCGGCAGGATACCGGGTATCGACATACTGGCCTGCATCGCTTCAGACAAGTCTCCGTAATCAATCACAACCGGCTCAAGCTTTTCAATATCGGTCGCCACCGCTCGGTATGGAATAGCAAGTTGATCAAAGCTCTTCATCGTCGGCAAATTGCCAGAGCTCGAACGCAGAATCTCACCCATGCTCTGCCCCTGAACAAACCCTCTGGGCACCTTCAACTCCCAGAAATCGAAACCTATTTCGCTGTTGATCTGAAACCGGTCTTCCTGCTGTTTCTCTCTGACCCGGCGATCGCTGCGTTGGACCCTATCCTCGTAGCCTTTTTCCCAGTCAACCGTCGTCAGCAACGCTTCGATATCATCGGCGCTCATTCCAGTGGCATACAAGCCGCCAACATAGGCCCCCATACTGGTACCAACAATGTAATCCACCGGGATCTGCATCTCTTCCAATGCCTTGAGAACCCCAATATGAGCCGCGCCTTTCGCTCCCCCGCCACCGAGCACAACGCCGATTTTTGGTCGTTCTGATGCAAAAACAGCCTCAGAGAAAAACACCTGAGTTATTGTGAGAATTATCACTAAAGTTATGTAACGGATCGGCAGATATACATTCATAGAGAGACTTTTAACAGATGGCTTTAATTGGGTCATTGGTTACTTTTTCCATGAACGACCTGTTCGTTCATTACTATATCTATAAGCAGTTAAGCATTATGAAGTTCAATCAGCTCACCATTAAACAGAAACTGATTATGGCGATGATCCTCGCCGTACTAGCCTCAACCGTCCTCGTAGGCGCAATAAGTCAAAACCAAGCCCGCAACGTGGTAGAAAGCCGTTTGCTTGAATCAGAGCTACCGGCAACACTGATGCAGATCCGCAATAATATCGACAAGGAAGTGTCACAGCTACAATCCGCGGCCCACCAACTGGCGACAAATCGCTTTATCACAGATATGTATAAAGAGAACAAACGCCCGGTGCAAGAAGAAAAACTAATTCGGCAGCTCAATGATATCAGAACTCAGTACAATCTGTTTGATGCATCAGTAGCAGACCGTACCACCGGCAACTACTGGAACCAAAATGGTTTTCTGCGCCGCCTGAACCAACAACAGGATGGCTGGTTCTTCGGCTTTACCAACAGCAGTAATGCGAAAATGCTTAACGTTTTTCAGGAAGCCAATGGCGAGGTAAAGCTGTTTGTAAACTATCAGCAGCTTAACGGGCGTGGAATGGCCGGTCTATCAAAATCTATGGACGAGATGGTCAGGTTTATTAACCAGTTCAAGCTAGAGCAAACAGGCTACGTTTACCTTACTGATGCCAACGGTATGGTGCGTCTGCACAAAGACCAAAGCAAGATGGGAAACAGTGATCTAAGTAAGCTCTACGGTACTGATGTTTCCCGCCTGCTTCTGAATAAAAACGACTTCAACGTTGCCGAATCAAATATCAATGGCACTGATACCCTGATAGCCACCAGCTACATTCCGTCAATGGAGTGGTATGTTGTTGCCGAACTACCGAAAGAAGAAGCTTTTGCCGGCCTGAATCAGGCACGCAACCAAATTATGGTTTGGACAGCCGGGATCGCTGCAGTGTTTGTCCTTTTGGCAATCTGGCTCGGCAGCAATATTACCCGCCCAATCGAGCGTCTGGCTGTCGTATTCAAAGATCTTGGTGAAGGAGAAGGTGATCTACGCCATCGCATCGACATCAAAGGCAAAGATGAAATCGCCCAGCTATCGGAAGGCTTTAATAGCTTTATCGGAAAAATCCATTATTCGGTAAAAGAAGTGGCCGAAACCGGAAACTCTCTGCGTGGCGCGGCAGAGTCGGTGGCATCTCAGGCACAGCTTACGCTTGATAACAGCCACAACCAACGTGACCGTACCATCCAGGTTGTGACAGCAATCAACCAGATGGGCGCAACCGTTAACGAGATTGCCGGCAATGCCGCACAGGCAGCAGAAGCGGCACACAATGCAGAGTCCGAGACCCACAACGGCCAGGCCGTTGTCGGACAGGCACGCGACAGCATTAGCCAACTGTCAAATGACGTGTCTAATGTCAGTGAGGTGATCGAATCACTCGCCAACAATACCCAGGCTATAGGTAGTATTCTCGATGTGATCCGCGGTATCTCAGAGCAGACCAACCTACTGGCACTAAACGCCGCCATCGAAGCTGCCCGTGCCGGCGAACAAGGCCGAGGCTTTGCTGTGGTTGCCGATGAGGTACGTAGCCTGGCAAGCCGGACCGCCGACTCGACAGACGAGATCCAAAACATGATCAACCGTCTTCAGGAAGAAGCCAGCAATGCTGTGAACGCCATCGTGCAGAGCCGTCAGCTCACCTCCAATGGTGTCTCGGCAGCCGATGAAGCGTCTGGCGCTCTGGTTTCGATTGCCGACCGCATTACCCTGATCTCCGATATGAATACTCAGGTTGCCACCGCCACCGAAGAGCAGTCAACAGTAGTAAACGACATCAACTGCAACATAGAGGAAATCAACGAGACCACCCAGCGTACTGCTGATACAGCAACCGAACTGGCACATTCGAGCCAGGAGCTGCGCGAATTATCGCAACGCCTAGACAGTATGGTGGGTACGTTTAAGCTTTAAAGCTGCCATCACTATCCTCCCCCTTTCCAAGGGGAACATACAACGAAATACAAAAGGAGAGCTTCGGCTCTCCTTTTTTGATACCAACGGCTTATCCAGATCGGTATAAGCCAATACTTCACTTCGGAAATTTTGATGAACTCAACAGTCAAAACTGTCAATAGATAACGATATTAAAGCAATAGCATGCAACACAGTTAGTATTTTGTGACCAGGTTCTGATTCTCATGGGTCATTGAGGAGTATTTTTGCACCTCCATTTAATCACTAACAAAAATCAACAACGATGAAACTAACTACAATTGCAATTTCTTCCCTACTGGCTTGCGCTGTTGCATCAGGTTCAGTATTCGCTGATCCTAAATTACCAGGTACGGAAACGGGCTTCAGCTCAGTTCAAATTATGCAGCAAGGTGAGCCTGCTCAGCTACATTGGGTATCGGTCGAGGACATTGCAAAGAGCCTTGAAGGCAAGCAGCCAATGGCTGTCGGCTTTGATATCGACGACACCGTACTTTTTAGCTCACCAGGCTTTTATCGTGGTCAGCAAAAGTTTTCGCCAAACGGTTACAGCTACCTTAAATCTCAAAAATTCTGGGATAAAATGAACTGTGAATGGGAGAAGTTCAGTTTACCGAAAGAGATCGGTCAGAAACTGATCGCCATGCACCAAAAACGTGGCGATGATATCTATTTCATTACCGGACGCACTGGTTCTAAATGTGAAATTTCTACTCAGTACCTGAAAGATTCGTTTGGCATTGAGAAGATGAACAAGGTGATTTTCGCCGGTTCAAGCAAAACGGAATACACCAAAACGAAGTACATAAAAGCGAACAATATTAAGATGTACTACGGAGACTCAGACGGCGATATTATCTCGGCCCGTAATGCCGGTGCTGAAGGGCTTCGCATTATGCGCAACGCGAGCTCTAGCTACAAACCCGTACCGAAGAACGGTATCTACGGTGAGAAAATCATTAAAGATTCTCAGTACTGATCCCATTCCTTAAATACAAAAAAGCGCCAAAAGGCGCTTTTTTTATATCAGCTTAAACGGCAAGAATTACTTCTTGCGCTTAACTGCTTTTGCGTTTGGCAGGTCAGTGATTGAGCCTTCAAACACTTCTGCAGCAAGACCTACAGACTCATGCAGTGTTGGGTGCGCGTGGATTGTTAGCGCGATGTCTTCTGCATCACAACCCATCTCGATCGCCAGACCGATTTCACCCAGAAGCTCACCACCGTTAGTACCAACGATAGCACCACCGATAACACGGTGCGTGTCTTTGTCGAAGATCATCTTCGTCATACCGTCAGCACAGTCAGATGCGATTGCACGACCAGAAGCAGCCCAAGGGAAAGTCGCAACTTCGTAGTTGATACCTTCTGCTTTCGCTTCTTTCTCTGTCTTGCCAACCCATGCCACTTCTGGCTCGGTGTAGGCAATTGAAGGAATAACCTTAGGATCGAAGTAGTGCTTCTTACCTGAGATAACTTCAGCAGCAACGTGGCCTTCATGCACACCTTTGTGAGCAAGCATTGGCTGACCAACGATATCACCGATAGCATGGATGTGAGGTACGTTAGTACGCATCTGCTTATCCACGTTGATGAAGCCACGCTCGTCAACTTCGATGCCTGCCTTCTCGGCTTCTAGCAGCTTACCGTTTGGTACACGGCCGATAGCAACAAGAACCGCATCGTAACGTACAGGCTCAGCAGGTGCTTTTTTGCCTTCCATTGAAACGTAGATACCGTCTTCTTTCGCTTCAACAGCCGTTACTTTGGTTTCTAGCATCAAGTTGAACTTCTTCTTGATGCGTTTGGTAAATACTCGAACGATGTCTTTGTCAGCGGCAGGGATCACCTGGTCGAACATTTCAACAACGTCGATCTGTGAACCCAGAGAATGATATACCGTACCCATTTCCAGGCCGATGATACCGCCACCCATAACAAGTAGCTTCTCAGGAACTTCTTTCAGCTCCAGCGCGTCAGTTGAGTCCCAGATACGTGGGTCTTCATGCGGAATGAATGGTAGCTCGATAGGACGAGAACCAGCCGCTACGATCGCGTTGTCGAAGTTAACTGTTGTCTGGCCGTCTTCACCTTCAACTACGATAGTGTTAGGACCAGTAAATTTACCGTAACCGTTAACCACGTTAACTTTACGCATCTTAGCCATACCGCCAAGACCGCCAGTTAGCTGAGTAATTACTTTGTCTTTCCAAAGACGGATCTTGTTGATGTCTGTTTGCGGCTCACCGAACACAACACCGTGCTCTGCCATTGCCTTCGCTTCTTCGATAACTTTTGCTACGTGAAGAAGTGCTTTCGATGGGATACAACCCACGTTCAGACATACACCACCAAGTGTGTTGTATTTTTCGATTAGAACCGTATCTAGACCTAAGTCTGCGCAACGGAATGCCGCAGAGTAACCAGCAGGGCCTGAACCCAACACCACTACCTGGGCTTTAATTTCTTTACTCATCATGACCTCGTTGTAGTCTTTTATCCCTAACAGGCTATCAGGTAAGTTGTACTTATTTGCTTTTGTACATTCTTCTTTCACATTGCCAACAAGTTTACAGACCTGTTAACAAAGTGAAAAGTATATTGCTATAGCCTGTGAGCTACACAACAATTCCATGCCTACTATTGCAGGCATGGCGTTGCGGATGTAAAACCTTAAAGCACCAAACGGCGGATATCAGATAGACAACCGTTTAGGTAAGTAATGAAGCGAGCACCTTCAGCACCGTCGATCACGCGGTGATCGTAAGACAGTGATAGAGGAAGCATCAGGCGAGGTTCGAAATCCTTGCCGTTCCATACTGGTTTCATTTCAGACTTAGATACACCTAGGATGCCTACTTCTGGCGCATTCACGATTGGCGTGAATGCAGTACCACCCAGGCCACCAAGGCTAGAGATAGTGAAACAACCACCCTGCATGTCTGCAGCCGTTAGCTTACCAGCACGTGCTTTCTTAGATACAGCCATTAGCTCTTCAGATAGCTCGTAGATGCCTTTCTTGTTCACGTCTTTGAAGACAGGAACAACCAGGCCGTTCGGCGTATCAACAGCAATACCTACGTTCACGTACTTCTTCAGAATTAGGTTTTCACCGTCTTCAGATAGAGAAGAGTTGAATGCTGGGAATGCTTCAAGTGCTTTAGCTACCGCTTTCATGATGAACACAAGTGGAGTGATCTTCATGCCAGTATCTTTCTTCGCTTCAATCGCATTCTGCTCTTTACGGAATGCTTCCAGAGCAGTGATGTCGGCGTTGTCCCACTGTGTAACGTGAGGGATCATTACCCAGTTACGGTGCAGGTTAGCGCCAGAGATCTTCTTGATACGAGATAGAGGCTTAGTTTCAGTCTCACCGAACTTGCTGAAATCAACTTTCGGCCATGGTAGTAGACCAAGAGCAGAGCCGTCGCCTTTGCCAGATGCTGCAGCACCAGACTCAAGGCGCTTAAGCGCTTCTTTAACGAAGTTCTGAACATCTTCTTTCAGGATGCGCTGCTTACGACCAGTGCCTTTAACCTTCGATAGGTTAACGCCGAACTCACGAGCAAGACGACGAACAACTGGTGACGCGTGTGCGTACTCGTTGTTTTCCTGGAAGTCGCCAGCTGCTGGTGCTGATACTGCTGCCGCTGGAGCCGCTGGAGCTGCTGGAGCTGCTTTAGCCGCTGCCGGAGCAGGTGCTGCCGCCGCTGGAGCCGGAGCCGGAGCTGCGCCAGCCACTTCAAAGACCATAATCAGTGAGCCAGTAGACACTTTGTCGCCAGCTGCGATCTTGATTTCTTTAACCGTACCCGCGAACGGTGCAGGCACTTCCATTGAAGCCTTGTCACCTTCAACAGTAATAAGAGATTGCTCTTCTTCTACTGTATCGCCAACAGCAACCATGATTTCAGTCACTTCTACTTCGTCGCCACCGATGTCTGGTACATTAACTTCTTTAGCTGCGGCCGGCGCTGCTGGTGCCGCTGCTACTGGAGCTGCCGCTTGAGCAACAGGTGCTGCTGATGCAGTACCTGCCACTTCAAAGATCATCACTAGAGAACCAGTAGATACTTTGTCGCCAGCGGCAATTTTGATTTCTTTTAGAACGCCTGCAAATGGTGCAGGTACTTCCATTGATGCTTTGTCGCCTTCAACAGTAAGAAGAGATTGCTCTTCTTCGATGCTGTCACCGATAGCAACCATAATTTCAGTCACTTCAACTTCATCGCCACCGATATCCGGTACGTGAACTTCTTTAAGCTCAGCGGCCGCAGGCGCTGCTGCAACAGGTGCCGTCGCTTCAACTGCAGGAGCTGGCGCAGCTGCTGCACCTTCCGCTTCAAAGATCATAATTAGAGAGCCGGTAGAAACCGTATCGCCTACAGCGATCTTGATCTCTTTAACGATACCCGCCTGAGAAGCTGGTACTTCCATAGAAGCCTTGTCGCCTTCTACAGTGATCAAAGATTGCTCTTCTTCAACCTTGTCGCCAACGCTTACAAGAATCTCAGTTACTTCAACCTCATCCGCACCAATGTCAGGTACATTAATTTCGATTGCCATGTTTTATTGCCTCTTACGCGTATAGCGGGTTGATCTTGTCAGCGTCGATGTTGAATTTAGCAATTGCTTCTGCAACGACAGATTTCTCAACATCACCACGGTTAGCCAATTCAGTCAGTGCCGCTACAACTACGTAACCTGCATTAACTTCGAAGTGACGACGTAGGTTCTCACGGCTGTCAGAACGACCGAAACCATCAGTACCAAGAACTTTGAAAGACTCAGACGGCATGAATGCACGTACTTGCTCTGCGTAGTTCTTCATGTAATCCGTCGCAGCGATTGCTGGCTCAGTACCCATCGCTGTTGTGATGTAAGGTACTTTCTGCTCAGCTTCTGGGTGCAGCATGTTGTAACGCTCAGCATCCTGACCGTCACGTGTTAGCTCGTTGAAAGAGGTAACAGAGTAAACGTCAGATGCAACACCGTAGTCATCGCTTAGGATTTGAGCTGCTTTACGTACTTCATTCATGATAGTACCGGAGCTCATCAGCTGAACCTTCTTCTCACCTGCGTAAGATTCTAGCTTGTAGATACCCTTACGGATGCCTTCTTCAGCGCCTTCTGGCATTGCTGGCATTGCATAGTTTTCGTTCATTACCGTTAGGTAGTAATAAACGTTCTCTTGGTTCTCACCGTACATGCGACGGATACCGTCTTGCATGATAACCGCAAGCTCGTAAGCAAACGTCGGGTCGTAAGAGATACAGTTAGGCACTGTGTTCGCCATGATGTGTGAGTGGCCATCTTCGTGCTGAAGACCTTCACCATTTAGCGTTGTACGACCAGCAGTAGCACCCAATAGGAAGCCACGTGCTTGTTGGTCACCTGCTAGCCATGCCATGTCGCCAACACGTTGGAAACCGAACATTGAGTAGTAGATATAGAATGGGATCATTGGTAGATCATTGGTGCTGTACGACGTTGCCGCAGCAACCCAAGATGCCATTGAGCCAAGCTCGTTGATACCTTCTTGCAGAACCTGACCAGACGTCGCTTCTTTGTAGTAAGAAACCACACCGCGGTCTTCTGGCGTGTACTCTTGACCGTGTGGGTTGTAGATACCAACCTGACGGAATAGACCTTCCATACCAAAGGTACGTGCTTCATCACAGATGATAGGTACGATGTTCTTACCGATGTTTTTATCTTTCAGTAAGATATTCAGCGTACGTACATAAGCCATAGTGGTAGAGATATCACGCTTCTGCTCACCCAGTAGCGGAGCAAAATCTTCTAGCTCAGGAACCTTAAATTCTTGTGTGAACTTAGGCAGACGCTTAGGCGTGTAACCGTGAAGTGCATTACGACGAGCGTGCAGGTAGTTATACTCTGCAGAGCCTTCTTCCAGCTTTAGGTACGGAAGATTCTTCATGTCTTCGTCAGAAACCAGATCTTCCAGGCCTAGACGATCACGCAGGTGCTGAACATGGGTCATGTCCATCTTCTTCACACCGTGGGCGATGTTCTTACCTTCAGCCGCTTCACCCATGCCGTAACCTTTAACAGTCTTAGCCAGGATGACTGTCGGGCGACCGCCAGTTTCTTTTGCGTTGTTAAATGCAGCAAACAGCTTAGAAGACTCGTGGCCGCCACGCTTAAGCGCGAAGATTTCGTCATCAGTCATATCAGCAACAAGTGCAGCTGTTTCTGGGTATTTACCAAAGAAGTGCTCACGTACGTATGCACCATCTTTAGATTTGAATGTCTGGTAGTCACCATCAATAGTTTCGTTCATTAACTGAAGAAGCTTACCGGTAGTGTCTTTCGCTAGTAGCGCATCCCAGTTGTTGCCCCAAACCACTTTAACCACATTCCAGCCAGCGCCTTTGAACAGACCTTCTAGCTCTTGGATGATCTTGCCGTTACCCATAACAGGGCCATCTAGGCGCTGTAGGTTACAGTTGATTAGGAAACATAGGTTGTCCAGTTTTTCACGTGCAGCGAAAGAGATCGCACCACGTGATTCTGGCTCATCCATCTCACCATCACCCAGGAACGCGTATACGCGCTGGGCAGAAGTGTCTTTAAGGCCACGACCTTCAAGGTACTTCAGGAAGCGTGCTTGATAGATAGCAGAGATAGGACCAAGACCCATAGAAACAGTCGGGAACTGCCAGAACTCAGGCATTAGTTTAGGGTGCGGGTATGAAGGGATACCTTTGCCATCAACTTCCTGACGGAAGTTATCTAGCTGATCTTCAGTCAGACGGCCTTCAACAAATGCACGAGAATAGATACCAGGAGAGATGTGGCCCTGGTAGTAAACTAAATCGCCGCCATCAACTTCGTTTGGAGCACGGAAGAAATGGTTGAAACATACCTCGTAGAAGGCAGAAGCAGACTGGTATGAAGCCATGTGGCCACCCAGGTCTAAATCTTTCTTAGAAGCACGTAGTACGATCATGATTGCGTTCCAGCGGATGATGGAACGAATACGGCGCTCAAGAGTAGTATCACCAGGATACGCAGGCTCTTGTGCTGCTGGAATCGTATTGATGTAGTTAGTAGTCATGCCAGTTGGCATATCTACACCGTCTAAACGCGCTTTATCTAATACTTGCTCAAGCAGGTACTGTGCACGCTCTACACCTTCTTCACGAACGACTGATTCAAGAGCTTCTAGCCACTCTTGAGTTTCAAGTACGTCAACGTCATTTTTCATGACTTCAGACATGCGATCTATCCTTTCGTTGATAATCTACAAAACTTAATACCAATCGTCATAATTATCTGAACAGTTCAGAGCGACTTAGCGAAACAAGGGCAAGGCGAAAGATTGTTTGCATAGTGGTTCTACGCATGGAATCTTTTAACGCAGCAATTGTGTTGCTAAGTAGCTCCCTTCGGGCGGAGTAAAACAGCCCCTCTGCTGCGTTATGTCTTATTGATATAGACTCGCTATTATCTTCAAAGACATGTCTTGCATATCGTCTGTTTTATATCCGCTGAATGAGCAAATAATTATGACGACTGGTATATTGTCGCGACTGTTTACTACCTACCTCGGCTTATATGAGGGGTACTAATCCAGCCCGTCCTTGCGTTGTTGAATCCGACGAAGAGAGCGTTCACGTCTGCTATCTTCACGCGATAAATCCAACAGGGTTTCCTCGATATAAGCCAAATGTGCATGCGATGCTTCACGGGCTTTTTCTGGCTCACCAGAAACGATCGCTTGCACAATATTGGCTCGATGCTTTCGCACCTTTCCCACTACCTCTGGGCGGCGGTTCAGGAGCTCAAAGTTTTGTAATACGTTTTGCTCTAGCAAAGGGGCAAGGCTGCGGATGATATGAAGCAGTACCACGTTGTGAGCGGATTCGGTCACCGCTATCAAGTACTGCATTACCGCGCTGGCTTCAGCCTTCATATCGCCTTGCTGCTGGGCATCTTGTATCCGTGTGTGGCAGTCACGGATACGAGTAAAATCTTCCTCGTTGCCTCGCAGGGCTGCATAGTACGCAGCCAGGCCTTCAAGGGCGTGACGAGACTCAAGTAAATCTAGCTGGGTTTCCGGATGGGCGCTAAGCAAATCCAACAGTGGCTCAGAAAAGCTCTGCCATAGCTTTTCTGTTACAAAAGTGCCACCGCCCTGACGACGGGTCAGAAGGCTTTTGGCTTCAAGACGCTGGATTGCCTCTCGTACAGAAGGGCGTGAAACGTCGAATTGCTTGGCCAGCTCGCGTTCAGGCGGCAGCTGCTGCCCCGGAGACAGGGTGCCTTCCAGGATCAGGTGCTCTATTTCCTGCTCAATGGCATCGGAGAGCTTTGGTTGGCGAATTCGTTTATAAGTCATTTTTTTCGTTATGCTTCTTGTACTTATAGCGTTTCGGGAAACCCGTTAACGGGTAAATTGGTATTACCAATTAAATTATGAAAGGAAAGTTTACAGAAATAATTGAAGATGTCCACCGACAACATGATGCAAATCATAGAACCAGCGCACACTTAACAAAAATTTCATCTTGTGAAAACTTATTAACACACGGCAATTACTATTAATTAACAGCAAGAAAGAAAAGGACGGAATGAAAAGAAATTAATGGTCTGACCAATTTGGGGCAAAGAGACTTTTCATCCTTTGTTGATCATTTTTCCAGTAATGCTGTTTTAAACGCCCGCCAGTCGAAAGAAAAACCGGGATCGGTTTTGCGTCCCGGCGCAATAAACTCATGACCGGTGATCCGCGAAGCATTGATGTCAGGGTAACAATGAATAATAACCCGGGTCAGCTCAGTCAACATATTGTACTGGGCTTGGGTATAAGGGAGGGTATCCGTTCCTTCCAGCTCTATCCCAATAGAGTAATCATTGCACTTGTCACGGCCTGCAAATTGCGATACTCCAGCATGCCAGGCGCGACAATCAAACGGTACGAACTGGATAATATCGCCATTTCGTCTAATTAAACAGTGCGCAGAGACCCGAAAACCTGAAATTACCCCAAAATAGGGATGTTCCTCCGGGTCCAGCTGACCGGTAAAAAGTTGCTCTATATATGGCCCGCCAAACTGGCCCGGGGGCAAGCTGATGTTATGAATCACCAGCAGGGAAATATCTTTACTATCAATTCGTTGATCATAAAAAGGGGAAGGGACATGCTTAACGCCTTCGAGCCAGTGGGTGTTGTTAATTGTTAACATTTTTTCATAAATCCAGAGAAGTTGAGTATCGAGTATTACGTTGGAAGATCCGAGAGAGTAAATCAAGCATCTCGAAACGAAGTGCTCTCGACACGCAGCGCCTTTGCTTCTTATATGATTCTGTGGTCAGAGTTAAAAAATCACTTCATCTTGTCAAGCTTTTGCTATTCCTCGATACTCGTTACGCTCAACTAGCCTCTCGCATATTAATTAGTCTCCATGTATGATCAATACCATAATATTCTCGGGAAACTCCTACCCGCTTTCCCTATTCAACAGCAGCTCAACCTTGCTACGGATATGTCATGACTCAGATGGAAAAGAAGCACGACAGCGAATCGCGCTTAGACTACTTAAAGCAGCAACTCCCACAAGAAATTACCCGTGCCGTCGCCGATACCTTGCGTGAAGATCTCGGCGGCAGTATCGATCCGGCTCTTGATATCACAGCCAGCCTGATCCCTGCCGACAGCCAAGGCGTCGCCACGATCATTACCCGTGAACACGGTATCTTCTGCGGCCAAATGTGGGCCGAGGAAGTATTCAAGCAGCTAGGCGGCAAAGTAAACATCGAATGGCATGTCCAAGATGGCGAAACCGTTGAGCCAAACCAAACCTTATGCACCCTGATCGGCCCGTCCCGTATTCTGCTGACCGGTGAACGCAATGCGATGAACTTCATCCAGACCCTGTCGGGCTGTGCCAGTATTGTTGCCGAGTATGCCAAGCAGCTGGAAGGCACCCGTACCCGCCTGCTCGATACCCGCAAAACTATTCCGGGCCTGCGCAGCGCATTAAAATATGCCGTCACCTGCGGCGGTGGCTACAACCACCGTATCGGCGTATTCGATGCCTACCTCATCAAAGAGAATCACATCATTGCCTGTGGCGGTATTGAGCCAGCGATTACGACAGCCAAACAGCTCAATCCGGGCAAGCCCGTTGAAATAGAAACCGAAAGCCTGGACGAGCTGCAACAGGCGATTGACGCCGGTGCCGACATCATCATGCTTGATAACTTCACCACCGAAATGATGCGTGAAGCAGTGAAAATCAATGCAGGCCGCGCGGCACTGGAGAATTCCGGTAACGTGACCCTGGAGACAATCCGTGAATATGCGTTGACCGGTGTCGACTATATTTCCGTGGGGGCCCTGACCAAGCATCTCAAGGCGATGGACTTGTCGATGCGGTTTAAGTAACTCAGTATCGAGGAGTGAATAACGAGAGTTTCACTCCTTTCATTTTTCCTACCATATTGCTTTATTTTTCTTTTCTTAAAACTCGCATCTCGACACACTCCCTTTTATCACCCTCACCCACCAAACACACCTAACCTGATAATTTACTTAATAAATTTTGCGTCAAAGACCGCCAGCCACTGTGCAACAGGTGCAATACTTTCAATTTAAATAAGTAATGCGCCGAGTAATCATCTCCATATTATTCAGCCACTTGCATAAATAGGTATGCTGGAATCACTTTATTTCGAGAATTATTGGCAGAATAAGAAAGGACAAATAAATGAAAGGACAAAAAGGTTTTACCTTGATTGAATTGATGATTGTGGTAGCGATTATCGGTATTTTGAGCGCATTTGCTGTACCTGCTTATCAAAACTACACTAGCCGAACACATGCCAGTGAAATGTTAAATGCATCAACTGCATTCAAAACGGCAGTCGGTGTATGCGTACTCAGCGGAAATACTAACTGCACTCAAGGTAATGGTGGAGTTCCCGGAACTCAAACGTTTACAAAAGGTGACGGATTTGGGGATGCTTTTACTGTAACATCCAACGTAACTGTTACAGATACAGGCACTATTACTGACGGCACCGCAATTACCGCAATTATTGATGCGACAGAAGGAAAAGGGGCGTTACCTGCAGGGGCTAGCGTAATTTTAACCCCTACTCTTAACGGAAGCGGCATTATTTGGACTGTCACTTGCGCAGCGACAGACACTACTGTCGATACTGATGACTTCTGCCCAGTATCAGAAATACCAGCAGCATAATGCAAACCAACCTCGCTTCCGTCCTGCACCAGGCCAGCCTGATTGGTCCGGCGCAGGAGCAGCAAGTGGTGGATCTTGTCCGGGCAGAAGGTACCAGTGTGCCTTCTGCCTTGATACAGCTTGGCTTGTTCAGCGGTACCGAACTTGCACGTCACCTCGAGCACATCTTTGCCGTCGCGCTGATTGATGTCCACCAGTACGACTATCACGCCTGCTGCAAGACGCTCAATCAACGTGAGCTGATACTGCAGCACCGGGTGTTGCCGCTACAAATCAATGACAATACCCTGTTTGTCGGCCTCAGTGATCCGACCCAAATCAATGCGCTGGACGAGTTCCGTTTTGCTACCGGCAAGAACATCGAACCTTTGCTGCTTGAGACCAAGCAGCTCGAAAGTGCCATCCGACGAGTTTACGGCAGCGAAATCGGAGAGAACTATCGCTCTTCCCAGCACCAACGCAGTGTAACTGATGCCGACCTCGGTGATTTGGTTGACTTAGGGGATGGCGAACTGCTTGATGAAGCGACGGATTTAAGCCAGGACACTGCCCCGGTAACCCGCTATATCAACCAGGTACTGATGGATGCGGTCCGTAAAAAGGCATCAGATATCCACTTCGAGCCCTATGAGGAGACTTACCGGGTTCGCTTTCGCTGCGACGGTATCCTCCATCAGCATGCCATGCCACCAGCTCATCTGTCACGGCGGCTATCAACCCGGCTCAAGGTAATGTCAAAGCTCAATATTGCCGAACGACGCCAACCGCAAGATGGTCGGATCAAGCTCAGGCTGACTCAAACGTTGGCTATCGATCTTCGGGTATCTACCCTACCAACACTGTGGGGCGAGAAAGTGGTACTGCGGATCCTTGACAGTTCCAGTGCTCATTTGGACATCGATATTCTGGGTTATAACGAGCAGCAGAAACAGGCCTATCTCGAAGCATTACGGCAACCGCAGGGTATGATCCTGATGACCGGCCCCACCGGGAGCGGTAAAACGGTATCACTCTATACCGGACTTAAAATACTCAATACCGACGAGAGAAACATCTCTACTGCCGAAGATCCGGTCGAAATCAACCTCCCAGGGATCAATCAGGTTCAGATAAACACCCAAATTGGCCTGGGCTTTGCCGAGGCACTGCGATCATTCCTCCGTCAGGATCCCGATGTGGTTATGGTGGGTGAAATTCGAGATTTGGAAACCGGATCCATTGCGGTCAAGGCCGCACAAACTGGTCACTTGGTGCTTTCAACCCTGCATACCAACTCGGCCGCTGAAACAATTACCCGCCTGACCAATATGGGAGTGAAAGATTTCAATTTGGCTTCATCACTGAGCCTGATCATTGCCCAGCGGCTCGCCCGCCGTTTGTGCCATGGCTGTAAAGAGGAACAACCGCTAGATAGCCTTGTACGAGAAAGGCTTGAAATTCCGCTGACAACCACGATCTATCAGGCCAACAAAATGGGCTGCGATGACTGTAACAAAGGCTATCTTGGGCGAGTCGGCATTTATGAAGTGATGCCGTTTAGCCGCGAGATCGCACAAGCGCTCATGGCAGGCGCCTCGACGCTCGAACTCGAAGAGCTGGCTTGCAAGCAAGGAATGCAGAAGCTACAGCAGTCCGGTATAGAAAAGCTCTCTGCTGGCGTGACCAGTTTGGAAGAACTGCAGCGGGTGCTGCATTTTAGTTAGGGGCCTCGGGCTCATAGGGCCGCTTATCCTGAAACCTAGGTAAAGAACGCGAAAGGAGATATCATGGCACAAGCCAATAAAATTCACTATTTCCACTGGCGGGGCGTCAATCAGATAGGAAAAAAAACCTCGGGCGTAACCCTAGGTTTTCAGGAGCGTGATGTTCGTAACATGCTCTGCGAGCAGATGATCCAGGTAAAAAAGATAAAGCGCCACAAACCATCGACCCTCAGCAAGCTGAAAAACCAAATGAAGCCGGCCGATGTGACGGCGATAACCCGTCAGCTGGCAACAATGATCGCCTCGGGCGTCCCCGTTGTACAAGCATTATCCATGATGGCCAATAGCCACAATAAAGCGGAAGCCAGAGCCATTCTGGCTCAGGTCACCACCCAGATCGAAGCCGGTGCTTCACTATCACGGGCATTAAAAACCAGCTCTCCCCTGTTTGATAACTTCTACTGTGATCTGGTATTAACCGGCGAGCAGACAGGTCATTTATCGGAAGTTTTCGACCGTATTGCGACTTATCGGGAAAAAAACCAAGCAACCCGACAGAAAGTGATCAAGGCAATGATCTACCCCACGATGGTTACCCTGACATCCATTGGTGTCACGATCATGATGCTGGTTTTTGTTATCCCTCAGTTTGCCGGTATCTTCAGCAGTTTTGGTGCAGATTTACCCTGGTTTACCCAGCAGGTGATCAAAGCCTCCAACTTTATGCTCGGTTACGGCTCCTATCTGGCCATTGCACTGTTTTCAGTCCTGCTATGCACGAGTTATCGATACAAAAGATCCGCTCGGTTCAAGATGGCTATCCATCGCTTCAACCTCAGGCTACCGATTATTGGCAATGTACTGCTCAAAGCCACGGTCGCCCGGTTTTCCCGGACTCTGGCTACCACCTTCAGTGCCGGTATTCCTCTTTTAAGCGGCCTGCAGTCGGCAGGAAAAACAGCGGGCAACAAATACATCGAACAGGCGATAGAAGAGGCACACAACAGTACGGCAGCAGGCATGCCGCTGCATATCGCACTACGCCAGAGCAATGTCTTTCCGGAGCTAATGCTGCAAATGACAATGATAGGTGAAGAGTCCGGTTCGCTAGACGACATGCTCAATAAAATGGCGACCTTATATGAAAACGATGTTGATAATACCGTCGATAACCTAGGGAAAATCCTCGAACCGCTTATTATCATTTTTCTTGGTGGACTGATTGGCGGATTACTCGTCGCGATGTATATGCCAATCTTCAAATTGATGAGTGTGATGGGATAGAGACCAGTTGCTGATTCTAGGTTCTAGGATCTAGTCCTAGATTCCCCTACAATAGCCTGATATATAAGTATGAGATGTCTTTCATGGAACTGCTGACTTACTACCCCTGGCTATTTCCTGTTTTTGCAGCCATTTTCGGCCTGCTGGTTGGTAGCTTCCTCAATGTCGTGATCTACCGTCTACCCGTTATGATGGAAAGGCAGTGGAAAGCCGACTGTGCCGAATGCTTTCCGGAATGTGGCCCGGTAGATAACAGCCAGCCCTTTAACCTGAGTGTACCGCGCTCACGTTGCCCGCATTGCCAACATCAGATAAGTATGTGGGAGAACATTCCAGTTATCAGCTGGTTGCTACTCAGGGGGCGCTGTCGCTCTTGTCAGGCCAAAATCAGTGTCCGCTATCCGGCAGTAGAACTGTTTACAGCAATTATCACCACAACCGTTGCTATCGTATTGCCAGCTTCTGAATGGGCAATTGCGGTGATCTTCTTTAGTTTTGCTCTGATCGCCCTGACATTTATCGATATAGACAAAATGCTGTTACCGGACCAAATTACTTTGCCACTGATCTGGGCTGGTATTTTTGTTGCATTACTGGGCTGGGGACCAGTCTCACTCACCGAGTCGATTATCGGCACGATGGCAGGCTACCTGTCACTGTGGAGCCTTTACTGGAGCTTTAAGCTGATAACCGGTAAAGAAGGGATGGGATATGGTGATTTTAAATTGCTGGCCGCTTTGGGGGCCTGGCTTGGCTGGCAGCTGCTGCCTTTTGTTGTGCTATTGTCTTCCTTGGTTGGGGCAATTTGTGGCATCATCTTGATGCGTATACAAAGTTCTGATTCTCAGACTCCTTTTTCCTTTGGCCCTTACCTTGCCCTTGCGGGCTGGATCGCCATCTTATGGGGTGAGCCAATCCTGAACTGGTACCTAACTTCATATTTAGGACTGTAATAATGACAATGGTTGTCGGACTCACCGGCGGTATTGGCAGCGGCAAGACCACCGTTGCTGAGCAATTCGCCCGCTATAGCATTGATATCATTGATGCAGATATCGTCGCCAGAGAAGTGGTAGAGCCCGGAACAACCGGCCTCAAAGCCATTGTCGAAAAACTGGGTTCTGACATTTTACTGACAGACGGAACCCTCGACCGCAGTAAGCTACGACAAGCCGTTTTTGACGATAACCACTTGAAAGAATGGTTAAATGCTCTGCTTCACCCTATGATCAGAGAAAAGATGAAGGCGGAAATTGATCTGGCTACCTCGCCTTACTGCCTGCTGGTTATTCCGTTGATGGTTGAAAATAATTTGCAGACCATGGTCCATCGCCTACTGGTCATTGATGTGAATGAAGAGGTGCAGATAGCACGAACCCAGCAGCGTGATCAGGTTGATGCCAGCCACGTCAGGAAGATCCTTGCGGCCCAGGCCACTCGACCGGAGCGACTGGCAGCTGCCGATGATGTGATAAGCAATAATGGTGACAGTACCGAGCTCGAAGATGCCGTCGCAGTACTGCATCAGCAATATTTAGCGATGAGCCTTCAATATCAGTAACGAGCAACCTCGGATAAACAAATATGCTAACAAACCGTTTTGAACATCCGCTAAACGAAAAAGTGCGTATTTATTTGCGCCTTGAGTATTTGCTCAGACAAATGACACATGCCAGCCAGCTAAACGATCAATGGCAGCATCAGATATTCTTCCGAGCATTATTTGATCTACTGGAAATTCTCGATCAAATCCAACTCAAGTCAGAACTGGCAAAAGATCTCGATAAACAACGAACCAAGCTTAAAAACTGGCTCAATATCGAGGGGGTCGATCAGTCAGCCCTGCTTGCCATTCTCGATAACATGGATCTTGCTCACCACCAGCTGATCACGGCGAAACGGTTAGGCCAGGAAATCCGTGAAGATCGTTTTCTAAGCGGGATCAAGCAACGCTTTTCAATTCCCGGGGGAAGCTGCTGCTTTGACCTCCCCACACTGCATCACTGGCTGCACCTGCCATTAGCCCACAAGCAAAACGACATGACTAACTGGCTCAAGCAACTTGCTGAACTCACCGAAGCCCTTTACTTATGGCTCCGTCTTACCCGTGACTCAGGCCAATACCAACCGCAAATTGCTCGTGGCGGTTTTTTTCAGCATGATGCTGAAAATGCCAGTTTATTGCGATTAGAAATTTGCCCAAGCTATGGGGTATATCCTATGATATCGGGCCATCGCAGCCGCTTTGCTATCCGCTTCCTACCTTTTGAAGAAGGCGCAGGCATTGCTGAGGCTATCGACTTTAAACTAGCAATCTGCTGAGGTATCTGTGACACAATCAAATACGGCGTTTTCAGCCAAGATCACCATGGTCAAATGCCCAACCTGTCAATCAAAGGTGGAATGGAGCGAGAAGAACCAGTTTCGTCCATTTTGCTGCAAACGTTGCCAGCTGATTGATTTGGGGGAATGGGCCGATGAAGAGAAGGCGATTCCGGGCGCACCGGATATGTCCGATTCTGACGGTTGGTCGGAAGATATGGGATACTAGAAAGGTACGAGTGCCTAGAGCCTAGTTCCTCGCGACTGGGCCCTAGACACTTTTACATCCCCATCAGCTTTTCCAGCACCACTTCATTGGCTTCGGGAAACGCATAATCCCGCAAGTTCGTTAACTTCACCCACTCTCCGGGCTGGCCTTCTTTTCCGTAAGCTTCACCGTCAAACTCTTTGACTAGAAAAAAATCAAACTTCAGTGATTTTTCCGGGTAGTCGTGTTCTAGTGCAATAAAATGCTCCAGCTCTGTCGCATGAATACCCACCTCCTCATCGAGTTCGCGGATCACGGCCTGCTCGGCAGTTTCTCCGCTTTCCACCTTACCGCCTGCAAATTCCCAAAATCCGCCTTGATGGGCTTTGGCTGCACGCCGAGTAATAAAAACTTCATCTTGCTGCGTATTGAGAATAATCCCTGCCGAAATCCAAACTTGTTTCTTTTCCAAAACTAATGACCTGCTATCCGTATCGAATTGCCAGTTTCAAGTCACGAGAGCATTCTCTCGCGACTTTGCTCTAACATCTCGTATCTTTTCTCAAATAAACAAAAGGCCGCTTACGCGGCCTTTTTACTGTATCAAACGGCTCAACAGCGGATCAATTAGTTGATCTTTCCGTGACACTGTTTGTATTTTTTGCCGGAGCCACATGGGCAAGGCTCGTTTCGGCCAACTTTACGATCTTCACGCTGGAAAGGTGTACTTTCCTCACCTTCCGAGCTTTCATCGGCAATCTGGTTTTCTGCGTTCTGATGCTGGAACTGTTGACGTCGTGCCAGCTCTTCAGCCTGACGACGGCGCTCTTCTTCCAGGCGCTCAACTTCTTCCTGCTGCTGAACACGAACCTTGCTAAGGATCATAATCACATCAGACTTTAGGCTTTCCAGCATACCCTCGAACAATTCAAACGACTCTCGCTTGTATTCCTGTTTCGGGTTCTTCTGGGCATAACCTCGCAAATGAATACCCTGACGCAGGTGATCCATCGCCGCCAAATGCTCTTTCCACAGCGTATCAAGGTTCTGTAGCATTACCGTCTTCTCGAAGTTACGCAGTACCGCAGCACCCACGACTTCTTCTTTCTCACGGTAAATTTCAACTGCTTTCTCGACAATGCGCTCACGCAGTGCTTCTTCGTAAAGCTTATCTTCGCTGTCTAGCCATTCCTGAATAGGCAGCACCATATCAAAGTCTGTTTTCAGACGCTCTTCAAGCCCCGGAACATCCCACATTTCTTCCAAAGACTGTGGCGGAATATGACCGTCAATAACAGTCAGAATCACATCTTCACGGTTCTGTTCGATCATCTCGCTGATGTCTTCGGCATTCATCAGCTCGTCACGCAACTCATAGACAACCTTACGTTGATCGTTGGCAACGTCATCAAACTCAAGCAGCTGCTTACGAATATCGAAGTTACGGCCTTCGACTTTGCGCTGGGCATTTTCAATCGCCTTGGTCACCCATGGGTGCTCAATCGCTTCGCCTTCTTCCATTCCCAGCTTCTTCATCATGTTCGATACACGATCAGAAGCAAAAATACGCATCAGTCCATCTTCCATCGACAGATAGAAGCGAGAAGAACCCGGATCCCCCTGACGACCAGAACGGCCGCGTAGCTGGTTATCAATACGACGGGATTCATGACGCTCGGTGCCGATAATATGCAAACCGCCAGCCGCTAATACCGCGTCATGGCTGTCTTTCCACTTCGCTTTAATAGCCGCAACTTGATCGTCTGTAGGCTTGTCAAGCTTGGCTATATCACTCTGCCAAGATCCACCCAGCACGATATCGGTACCACGGCCAGCCATGTTGGTTGCAATAGTCACTGAACCAGACTGACCTGCCTCGGCCACAATATCGGCTTCTTTTTCATGGAACTTCGCATTCAGAACCTGGTGCTTGATGCCTTGTTTCTTCAGCGCATTGGACAGGAGCTCTGATTTCTCAATCGAGACAGTACCAACCAGCACAGGCTGGCCTTTTGCTACACGCTCTTTGATGTCTTCACTGATAGCGGTAAACTTCTCAAGCTCGGTCATGTACACCAAGTCGCCCATATCATCGCGGATCATAGGCTTGTTAGTCGGTAGCACGACAGTTTCCAAACCATAGATAGACTGGAATTCAAAGGCTTCAGTATCAGCTGTACCTGTCATGCCTGATAGTTTGCTGTACAGACGGAAGTAATTCTGGAACGTGATTGATGCCAGCGTCTGGTTTTCATTCTGGATCTTAACGCCTTCTTTGGCTTCAACCGCCTGGTGAAGACCTTCAGACCAGCGACGTCCCGGCATAGTACGGCCAGTATGTTCATCAACGATGATGACTTCGTCATTTTTGACGATGTAATCAACATCACGCTCAAACAACACATGGGCACGCAATGCTGCGTTCACATGATGCAACAGGCTGATATTAGCTGGAGAATATAGCGTATCATCCTCAGCCATCATGTCGTTCTGTTTCAATAAATCTTCAACAAACTCCTGACCATTTTCGGTCAGGTGGGCTTGTTTTGATTTTTCGTCAACCGTGTAGTGGCCTTCGCCACGGTACTCTTCACTATCTTCTTGATCTTGTTTGGCAAGCTGTGGGATCAACAGATTAATCTTAGTGTAAAGCTCAGAGCTATCTTCTGCCGGACCAGAAATAATCAACGGCGTACGGGCTTCATCGATAAGGATGGAATCCACCTCATCGACTACCGCGAAGAAGCGCTCACGCTGCACACGGTCTTCCGGACGGAACGCCATGTTATCGCGCAGATAGTCAAAACCAAACTCGTTGTTGGTACCGTAAAGGATATCAGCCGAATAGGCTTCTTTCTTTGCTTGCGGTGGCATGTTCGGTACATTGACGCCGACAGTCATACCTAAGAATTCAAACAGGGCGCGGTTTGTTTCCGCATCACGTGCTGCAAGGTAGTCGTTCACCGTAACGATGTGAACGCCTTTGCCTGTCAGGGCATTCAGGTAAGCGGGTAATGTTGCCGTCAGGGTTTTACCCTCACCAGTACGCATCTCGGCAATCTGGCAGTCATTTAGCACCATGCCACCGATTAGCTGGACATCGAAATGACGCATACCGAATACACGGCTCGAAGCTTCTCGCACAGTTGCAAAGGCTTCGGGCAGCAGCTGGTCGAGGTTTTCACCTTGCTCCAAACGCTCACGGAACTCAGCCGTTTTGGCTTTCAGCTCTTCGTCTTGCAGGCTTTCAAATTGTGGTTCTAGCTTGTTGATTTGATCAACAATTTTACGCAAACGACGCAGAGTGCGGTCGTTACGGCTACCGATAACTTTGGTCAGTAGTTTTGATAACATGGCGTTGCCGTTTTCTCTTTGTTATTTCAGCTTCAGTACTGGCTGAATCGCTTAATCTGGGTTTCATAACCGGGAGTATACCTAACTGAACAATTATCTGAGCCTTTTCAGGATCTCTGATAAGTCAGATAATAATTCGGTTTGGTATTATCATCCCTGTCCCGTCTGAATCCGCCACAAATGTGACAACAGAAGCCGACACGAAAAACAATGGTTATAAATGATATTGTGGCCCTTTTGGTTAATTTCAAGGGCTAGATGAAAACAATACCAGTGTTTTGCTCAGGGGCTGTGTTTTACCAACAATCGCTCCCTCGCGGCCAGGCATATCTGCCACTGTTATAGAAAACAGCTAATATTAACCTGCATTCTATAGACTTGGTATAATATGACATATTAACGAGGTCGCCTATGATAAAAGCAGGCGACTTGCTTTCCATATTCGAAAAATTAGAACTTAGCCCTAATTAGGACATGTTTCATGCGTGATCATCGCCCCCAAACAACTGCGAGCCTGCTCGATGACAGTCAACTAGGTAATATCCAGCAGCGTGCTATTGCACTCAGCAAGCTCAACAAAGCCGTAAAACAGCACCTTGACTGTTCAGATTACTGTCGCGTGAGCAACTATCGCCAGGGAACGTTGATCATTGAAACAGCATCCGCGGCCTGGTCAATGCGGCTTAACTACGAACGTAACAACCTGATCCGAAAGTTAAGGGAAAAACTGTTGCCTCAACTGACAAATATCGAGGTAAAGGTCAACCCGGCACTGGCGGCTGTTGAGAGGAAGCAAGAGGATAAGACGCCAGATATCGTGCAAAAGCCAATATCTCCGCTGGCAGCTCAATATTTGCTGACCACAGCAAAAAATGCCCCCGACAAAGTGAAAAAGAAGCTAGAGCGATTAGCGGCGTTAGCCGCGAGAAAACATGAAGTATGATGGGATTAAGGCATTAAGAGACACAACAAGGCTTCGAGGTCACCTTCAATAAAAACAAAAACGCCGGACAGAGTCCGGCGTTTTTTAATTCTGCATCGGTGCTTAAGCTAATACCATACCTGGCTGGGCAAAAGTAACCGGCACTTCGTGCTCTTCCTCGAAGGTTGACCACTCAAAGGCTTCCTGATCGGCCAAGACTGCACGCAGTACCTTGTTGTTCATGGCGTGGCCAGATTTATAGGCACACATTTCACCGATAATATTATGGCCACACATATACAGGTCGCCAATCGCATCCAGTACCTTGTGCGTCACCAACTCGTTATCAAAACGTAGGCCTTCATCATTCAAGATGCGGTAATCATCCAAAACAATGGCGTTATCAAAGCTACCACCCAGACACAGATTCTGTGACTGTAGGTACTCGATATCGCGCATAAAACCAAACGTACGGGCGCGGCTGATGTCTTTTACAAATGACTGGCTCGAGAAGTCCAATACTAAACGCTGTTGCTCTGATTCAATCGCCGGGTGATTAAAATCGATAGCGAAATCTAGGCGGAATCCGTTATACGGACGTAGTTCAGCCCATTTGTCGCCATCTTCGACGCGAACAGTTTTCTTGATACGTAAGAAACGCTTGGGTGTGTTCAGAGTATCAATACCGGCAGACTGCAGCAGGTAAATAAACGGGCTTGCGCTACCATCCATAATCGGAATTTCTGGAGCATCAACCTCGACAATTACATTATCGATTCCCATTCCTGCCAAAGCTGCGTTTAGATGTTCAACCGTTGAGATACGCACACCGTCCTCATTGACAAGGGCGGTACACAGCATGGTATCACGCACAGAATCTGCATTAGCAGGGAAATCCACAGGTGGATTCAAATCTGTACGACGATAGATCACGCCAGTGTTTGCGGCAGCAGGACGCAGAATAAGCGTGACTTTACGTCCAGAGTGAAGTCCCACTCCGGTCGTTTGCACTATGCTTTTCAGGGTACGTTGTCTGATCATCTGCTCTTCTCAACTTTTATTTAGCCAATACATCGGCCCATTACCGTGCAATTGCACGATAATTGGGCAAATATGTTACCACTTATTGAGCGGTAACCCAAACAATTTACGTCAGTTAGTCAGCCTGTTTACGTAAAAATGCTGGAATATCAAGGTAGTCATGGTCAGCCTGAGGCTTCGACTTCGCAGCTGCGGAAGATGAACCCTGTTGCACATTTGTTTCAGCAGCTGGTGCCTGCTGGCTCAACGGCGCGGGCTTAGACTCTTCAACTGCTGGCGCTGCTGCAGTTTTTTCCTGTGCTACCGCCTGAACCGGCTTCGACGTAGTAACCAGAGTAATGTCCGGCTTGCTTTCTTTGCCAATACCTGTTGCAACAACCGTTACACGCAGCTCATCAGTCATCTCAGGATCCAGAGACGTGCCGATAACCACGGTGGCATTGTCTGATGCGAAGGCCTTCACTGTGTTACCCACAGTTTCAAACTCATCAAGACGCATGTCTAAGCCAGCAGTGATGTTAACCAACACACCACGCGCTCCAGCGAGGTCGATATCTTCCAACAATGGACTAGATATCGCCATTTCTGCAGCTTCTTCAGCACGATCGTCACCGGTTGCAACACCGCTGCCCATCATGGCATGACCCATTTCAGACATCACTGTACGAACGTCAGCAAAGTCGACGTTAATCATACCCGGACGGGTGATCAATTCCGCAATGCCCTGTACTGCATTTTTCAGAACATCATTTGCCTTGGCAAATGCATCCAGCAATGTAATACCACGGCCAAGAACTTTCAGCAGTTTTTCGTTTGGAATAGTGATAAGAGAATCGACGTGCTTAGACAGCTCTTCGATACCCTGCTCAGCAAACGCCATACGCTTCTTACCTTCAAAGCTAAATGGTTTGGTAACCACAGCAACAGTAAGAATGCCCAGCTCTTTGGCAACTTCAGCAATGATTGGTGCTGCACCAGTACCGGTACCGCCCCCCATACCTGCGGCGATAAAGATCATGTCAGAACCTTGCAGTTCCGTCTTAATCGCCTCACGATCTTCCAGTGCCGAGTCACGTCCCACCTGAGGGTTCGCACCCGCACCCAAACCTTTGGTGATATCACCACCGATCTGGATCACTGTACTTACATTGCTTTTTCGAAGCGCTTGAGCATCGGTGTTTACACTAATGAACTCAACCCCTTCAATCGACTCACGTACCATGTGATCGACAGCATTACCGCCGCCGCCGCCAACGCCAATGACCTTAATTACAGCTTCATCAGACATTTCCATCATCGGTTCAAACATTTGTTCTCTCCGTTTATCCTGTTCGCATCAGGTTTTAAAATTCTTTTCTTAGCCAGCTACTGATTTTAGTGAAGATCCCGGTTACCGAACGCTTCGGCTCCAGTTCACTATCATCAAATGTCTGACTGTCCTTTCCATAATGCAGTAAACCTACTGCAGTTGCATAGTGCGGAGCCTGAACATAATCAGTCAGTCCACTTAGCTCTAACGGTTGCCCAATCCGTACCTGGTTGCGAAATACTCGCTCGGCACATTCAATCAGGCCTTCCATCTGTGCTGCACCGCCTGTGAGGACGATACCAGCCGCTAAATGATGCTTAACCCCCGCATCTCGCAGTTGTTCTTGTATTTCCAGCAGCTTCTGATTAACCAGCCCCAATAACTCGCTGTAACGGGGTTCTATCACTTCTGCCAACGTCTGGCTCTGCAGGCTACGTGATGGACGACCACCGACACTCGGTACATCGACCTTCGCATCTTTGCTCACCAGCTCACTCAGCGCACAGCCGAATTTAACTTTGATTTCTTCAGCATCACCAGGTGGTGTGCCAAATGCATAGGCGATATCACTGGTTACCACGTTGCCGGCATACGGAATCACTTCGGCATGCCGCAGTGCTCCGCCAGTCCAAACCGCCAAATCCATCGTCCCGCCGCCGATATCGACCACACAAACACCCAGTTCGCGTTCATCGGCAGTCAGCACTGCATGGCTAGCAGCCAAACCAGAAAAGATCAGCTGATCAACTTTCAATCCGCAACGTTCGACCGCCTTCACGATATTACGAGCCATATCATTGTGACAGGTGATCAAGTGAACACTGGCTTCCATCCGAACTCCAGATAAACCAACAGGGTTTTTTATTCCCTCCTGATAATCAATAGCAAATTCCTGAGGAATTACATGTAAAGTTCGGTGTTCATCGCTAATTTTTACCGATTTCGCTGTATGAATAACATTATCAACGTCATCCTGCGTTACCTCTTTGTCAGAAATAGGCACCATGCCTTTTTCTGTCTGGCAACGTATATGTTTGCCGGATAACGACAAAAACACAGAGGAAATCTGGCAATCTGCCATCAGCTCAGCCTGATCGACTGCACGCTGAACTGACTTGACGACGGATTCAAGATCATTGACCCCGCCCTTGTCCATTCCCCGTGACGGACTGCTGCCAACACCAATGACATTTACATTGCCATCAGGCAACACTTCCCCAACCAAAGCACTCACTTTGGAGGTGCCGATATCCAGGCCCACTATGAGTTTTTTATCTGCCGCCTTCGTCATTAGCGCACGCTCTTATAGTTATACTCACCAAACAATTCTGAACACTCAGAGCTTGCTTCTGGCAGTATTATTCTGGAACCACTTTCCAACCCACAGCAGCCCCGGTGTCGTAGCGCAAGTCTACGTACTCAATGGCTTTTCCTTGCTGCTCTAATTCAGGATACAGTCCGATAAAACGCTCAAGGCGTTCCATTCGGGCTTCTCGACCCAGCTCGAGTCGAACTCCATTTGTTAACCATGCTCGCCAGGCTCGGCGTTCATTTAATGCCAAAGTGGCAATCTCGAACCCCGCGAGCTGTAATATTGGTTGCATCTCATGCAACGCAGCCAGCACTTCCCGGCTGCTACCTTCCGGCCCCGTTAATTCGGCCAACCTTTTCTCTTTTACCTGCTCTGCCGGCGCCCTGAACACCGCACCTTCGGTATTCACCAGGTGTTGTTGGTTCCAGATTGCCGCTGGCTGGTGTTCAACCAAAAAAACTTTGATTGAATCTGGCCACTGTTTTCGTACCGACGCTCTTGAAATCCAAGGCAATGCTTCCAAGGCCAGCTGGATCTTGTCAACATCCTGGGTCATAAAGCTCCCCAGATGATCCAACTGTAAGATCCCCTGACGAACATCGTCAGCACTCAGGTACTCCAACTTTCCCTGGATAACCAGCTGCGATAGCGGCAGCCGGTTGGCGTCTGTCATCCAATTTATCCCTGCACTAAAAAGCCAGGCGATAAAACCAATAACAAAAAGAAAAAACGCAGCCCCTCCCCAGTGTGTAACTGTCGCCGAGGGAGGCAGGGGGACTATTTTCAAGACTGCATCAGCCATATATCGTTTGTGCCCTTACCTCAATCGTCTTATATCGCCCCAAAATCACCAAGAGGATATCTGACGTTTGGAAAAGTCAGGTAGGAATACGCAAAGTTGATCGATTATACCGACCAACCCGTTGCTCTCCAACTATTGTTGAAGATTTCCTTTCATATCCTGAGATCAAAACCTAATAAATGGTTATATCACATGCACTTTGCCGCTTAAAAATAATGCAATAAATGTACCATTTCGCTTCTAACAGTCGATAAATAGGTTAATCGCGGCTCATTTCTACAATATTCAACTTCATTTCAGCCAATTGACGGGCAATCTTACCAACATCTCCCGCACCTTGAGTCAAAACTAAATCATCATTTTGAATAATATTGGCTAATGCCGCCGGCAACGCATTGCTGTTAGGCACAAAAATCGGATCGATCTTGCCGCGTCCGCGAATGGTGCGGCAAAGCGCACGCCCATCGGCACCGGTAATTGGTACTTCGCCTGCCGCATAGACATCCAGCATCACCAACACATCAACTTGTTCCAGCACATTCGCAAAGTCATCGTATAGGTCACGGGTACGGCTATAACGGTGAGGCTGGAACACCATAACCAGACGCTTTTCCTTCCATCCGGCACGTGCAGCCTTGATTGTCACATCCACTTCACTCGGATGATGGCCATAATCATCCACCAGCATGACTGTTCCGTTTCCGGAGTCGAACTCGCCTAAGTGATCAAAACGTCGCCCCGTTCCCTGAAATTCAGCCAGCGCACGAATAATCGCCTCGTCTTCGACACCTTCTTCTGTCGCAACGGCAACAGCAGCTGTCGCGTTGAGCGCGTTGTGCTCACCTGGAATATTTAGCTTAATATCCAAGGCCGGCTTGCCCTGACGCAAGATAGTAAAATGTCCTTGCTGGCCTTGTTGATTGTAGTCAACAAGACGCACATCAGCATCTTCGGCAAAGCCATATGTGATCACCTGGCGGCCAATTCTTGGCAGCAGCTCACGAACAACCGGATCATCGATACACATCACGGCTAAGCCATAGAATGGTAAGTTATGCAGGAAATCGATGAATGTCTGCTTCAGCACTTCAAAGTCACCGCCATAGGTTTCCATATGGTCGGCTTCAATATTTGTTACCACACACACCATCGGCTGCAAATGCAGGAATGACGCGTCACTTTCGTCAGCTTCGGCAATTAGGTAGCGGCTGCAGCCCAGGCGCGCATTGGTACCGGCACTTTTCACGAGGCCGCCATTGACGAATGTCGGATCGAGCCCTGCTTCAGAGTAAATCTGCGTGGTCAGTGCGGTCGTGGTCGTTTTACCGTGAGTGCCGGCAATTGCAATACCGTGACGGTAGCGCATTAGCTCGGCCAGCATCTCTGCCCGGCGAACAACCGGGATCCTCAGCTCCCGCGCAGTGACTAGTTCAGGATTATCAGCGGCAATCGCCGTGGAAACCACCACCACACTGGCACCTTCGACATTGCTGGCAGCATGACCGAAGAAGAGTTCAGCCCCTTTTTCTACCAGGCGTTCGGTGACAGCGTTCGGCGCAATATCCGATCCGCTGACACAGTAGCCCTCATTGACCAATACCTCGGCGATACCGCTCATTCCAGCTCCGCCAATCCCAACAAAGTGAATACGCTCAACACGGCGCATCTCTGGCACCATCGTTCTGATTTTTGCTAATTGCGGGTTATCCAGTTTACTCATCACTCTGTCTCTTATTTATTTGCTAGCGACTTGATCACATCGGCAACACGCCCATCGGCGTCAAGGATCGCTGCATCGCGCGCAGCACTTGCCATTTTGGCAAGCGAGTCACGATCTAATTGATTTAATTCTTCGGCCAGGCCCTGTGCGGTCAGATCCATCTGCTCAATCATCTTCGCAGCCCCGCACCGCACCAGATGCTCAGCGTTCAATGCCTGCTGGCGATCTTTGTGCATAAATGGAATAAATATTGCGCCTACGCCAGCTGCTGACAATTCAGACACGGTGAGTGCGCCGGATCGGCACACAACAATATCAGCCCACGCATAGGCGGCGGCAACATCATCGATAAATTCCGTCACTTTATGATGGGTCTCTGTTTTTTCGCTATAAGCCTGTTCGGTGACGTCAAGGCTGCCTTTACCCGCCTGGTGCCAGATAGTTATGCTTTCGCCCAGAATCCCGGCAACTTCAGGCATCGTCTGATTCAGAATACGCGCGCCCTGGCTTCCGCCCATCACCAAGATTCGAATCGGTCCCTGACGACCGGCAAAGCGTTCGCTTGGCGCAGTCAGCAAGGTAACATCCTTGCGAACAGGGTTACCGACAACTTCTTTGCCAGAAAATGCCCCCGGAAAAGCCTGCAGAACTCTCGAGGCAATACGTGATAGCCATTGGTTGGTCAGCCCCGCGACAGCATTTTGCTCATGCAAGACAACCGGCACACCGGATAACCAGGCGGCAACCCCACCCGGACCACTGACATAGCCTCCCATACCCAATACGGCATCTGGCTGCCAGGTTTTGATATATTGACGAGCCTGTAAAATCGCACCAACGATCTTAAATGGCGCGGTAAGCAAACGAGCCAAGCCCTGCCCCCGCAGGCCTTTAACCTTGATAAAGTCGATTTCAATACCATGCTTCGGCACCAGCTCGGCTTCCATCCGGTCGGCAGTACCCAACCAGCGAATCTCCCATCCCTCCAGCTGAAGTTTCTTGGCAACAGCGAGCCCAGGAAAAACGTGTCCTCCGGTACCGCCAGCCATAACCAGCAAGCGTTTATTCTTGTTCATTATCGTCATCATCTAATTCTTCTGCAGGACCATACTTGGCAGCCAAGCGCTGCTCATGATCAATGCGTATCAATATGGCGACTGCCGTCGCCATAATAAACAAACTGGATCCACCGTAGCTGATCAGCGGAAGGGTCAGCCCTTTGGTTGGTACCAGGCCAGCAGCCGCCCCGACGTTGACCAGTGTCTGAAAGGCAAACCAGAAGCCAAAACCAAATGCCAGAAAACCACCAAAAAGTTGGCCTGACTGCAGGCATTTTCGGCCGATAAAGAGCGCCTTGAAAACCAAAGAAAAAATCAGCAGTAGTACTACCGTCACCCCAAGCAGGCCGACCTCTTCGGCCAGTACCGCAAACACAAAATCAGTATGCGCTTCGGGCAAATATTCAAGCTTTTGAATTGAGTTGCCTAATCCTTGGCCCAGCCAGTCACCACGGCCGAAAGCCATCAGAGACTGCGTTAGCTGATAACCGCTGCCGAAGGGATCTTCCCACGGATCCATAAACGAAGTGACCCTGCGCAAACGATATGGCTCGAAGACAATCAGCAGGGCGATCCCCAACACCGCAGCGGCGAGCATTGCCAAAAACTGCCACAGCTTGGCACCGGCAATGAACAGCATGCCTACAGTGGTAACGAACATCACCACAAACGAGCCCAGATCTGGTTGCTGCAGCAGAAGTACTGCGAGAATAGCCAAGACAACAAGCGGCTTGATAAATCCAAAAAAGCTATCCCGCACCTGATGATACTGGCGGACCAGATATCCGGCGAGGAAGATAAATAGCGAAAGCTTTGCTACCTCGGCAGGCTGGAGATTGAAAACCCCCAACGGGATCCAGCGTGATGCCCCATTGACCGAGCGCCCTATCACCAGAACTGCAATCAACAGCATGATCGACACCAGCAGCATCGGAACGCTGAACTGACGCCAGCGCTCAAGCGGAATTTGTACCATAAAGCCGGCAATCACCAGCGAACAAGCCAGGAAAAAGCCGTGGCGCAATGCAAAATAGAAAGGCATATCTGTCAGGCGGGTTGCCACCGGCACCGAGGCTGACGTCACCATCACCAGCCCCGTCACCATCAACGCCAGTGCTATCCACACCAATTGGCGGTCATACATGCTAGGTGCTGCCGGCCGAGTCAACCACTCACTAACCGCCGACCAGCCCTCTCTGACCTGCCCCAGCATCAATTCGCTCCGGAGACGGTGTTCTGTAGCTCAGTGGCCAATGCGACAAATGCATCACCACGAGCCATAAAATTAGGGAATTGGTCAAAGCTCGCACATGCCGGGGATAACAGAATCATATCGCCAGCCTGCGCCGCTTTTGCCGCTATAATCATTGCCTGCTCCATGGTCTCGACAGATAACGGATTTTCAACAAGTGAGGCGAAATGACGGCCATCACGCCCATAACAATAAAGCTGTACATTTAAGTCAGCCAATACAGGCTGAAGTTCCGAAAAATCAGCCCCTTTACCATCGCCACCCATCAATAAGTGCAGTTTGCCCGCCAGATTCAGCCCTTTCAGCGCAGCCAGAGTACTGGCAAGATTCGTCGCTTTAGAATCGTTAACCCATCGTACATCGTGCGAGCTGGCGACCAACTGGCACCTGTGTGCCAGGCCGTTATATCGCCTTAGCGCCCGACATACTGCCAAATGGTCAATGCCAACTGCATCGGCCAGCGCCAACGCCGCCAAGCTATTGGCAACATTGTGGCGACCAACCAAAGCAATATCGCCAGTTGCCATCACAGGTTGCTGAGCGACTGCAAGGTATTCCTCCCCTTCGACAGTAACCAGACCATATTCTGCGGCGTCAAAACCAAAACTGATCATCTCGCCAGAGATGGCTTTGGGGCAGGTTGCCAAATCATCGCGATTATACACCGCCAGCAGCGCATGCTCGAAGATCCGCATCTTAGCCTGGCTGTAATCTTCCAGCCCGACATAACGATCCATATGATCTTCGGAAAGATTCAGGTATACCGCCGCTTTTAACTGCAGCGAAGAGGTGGTTTCTAGCTGGAAACTCGACAGCTCAAGCACATAGAGATCGTGATCCTGTGCCAGCATATCCAAAGCCGCAAAGCCTATGTTACCTCCGACGCCAACATTGATCCCAGCTTCCCTGGCCATCTCACCGACCAGACTGGTAACGGTACTTTTACCGTTGGAACCCGTAATCGCGACAACCGGCTTGTTCACTGCCCGGGCAAAAAGCTCAATATCGCCGACAATCTCAATCCCAGCTTCTGCTGCTGCGACCAACGCAGGCGTTGCCAGTGCGATCCCCGGACTGGCGACAATCAAATCAGCCGTCAGCAGCCAATCCATGTTCCACCCGCCGCTGCAAAGTGCTACATGCGGCGGCAGCTTATCCTGCCCTGGCGGTGTCGGACGGGTATCAATCACTTTAATATCAAACTCGTCAGGTTGACGCAGTAGGTGGCTTACCACCGACAGCCCGGTCATCCCCAGGCCAATAACAACAACCTTTTTCACACCGTCCAAGCCATTCATTTAACGTACCTTCAGTGTTGCCAGTGCAATCAGAACCAGCATTAGGGTAATGATCCAAAAACGGACAATCACTCGCGGTTCCGGCCAGCCCTTAAGCTCATAGTGGTGATGGATAGGCGCCATACGGAAAATACGCTGGCCGCGTAATTTGTACGAGCCTACCTGCAGGATCACCGATACGGTCTCCATCACGAACACACCGCCCATGATCACCAGCAGAAGCTCCTGACGGACCAGTACCGCAATCGTACCCAACGCTCCGCCAAGGGCCAATGAGCCGACATCGCCCATAAAAACCTGCGCCGGATAGGTGTTAAACCACAAAAAACCTAAGCCAGCACCGACAATCGCCGTACAGACTACCACCAGCTCACTGGCATCTTTCAGGTAAGGAATATGCAGGTAGTTGGCAAAATTCACATTTCCGGTCGCCCAGGCAATGAACGCCATCCCAGCTGCGACCATCACCGTCGGCATAATCGCCAGACCATCCAGGCCGTCGGTCAAGTTCACCGCGTTGCTGGTACCGACAATAACAAAATAGGTAAAGACAATATAAAACAGGCCAAGCTGTGGCATAACATCTTTGAAGAATGGCACCACCAGTTGTGTCGCCACGGTATCTTGACCGTGCACATACAGGGCAAATGCAACGCCGAAGGCGATCACCGACTGCCAGAAGTACTTCCAGCGTGCAACCAAGCCATCTGTATTCTTGCGGACCACTTTGCGGTAGTCGTCAACAAAACCAACCGCACCATAGCCCAGCATAACGGTCAGTACCGCCCAGACGTAAGGATTAGAGAGATCGGCCCACAGCAAAACAGTGATAGCAATTGCAGCCAGGATCATGATACCGCCCATCGTCGGCGTACCACGCTTGCTGAAGTGCGATTCAGGACCATCATGGCGTACCACCTGGCCAATTTGCAGCAGCTGCAGACGGGCAATCAAACGCGGCCCCATCCACAGAGAAAGCAGCAAAGCCGTCAATACACTGACAATCGCGCGAAACGTCAAGTATTCAAACAGGCGGAAAAAAGGGAACGTGGACTCTAATAAGTCAGCTAACCAGTAAATCATTATGCTTTTTCCTGCAGTGCAACAACAACGTCTTCCATTCGGGAACTACGTGCTCCTTTTGCCAACACTGTAATTTCTGTATGTTGTGAATTAAGTTCTTGATGATCAAGCTGTGCTTTCAGGAACCTGATCAGGTCAGATTTATCATCAAAATGTTGACCGTGATTCATTTCACTGACCACGGCACTGGCCCGGCCATATGTTAGTACCTGCTCCAGATCTTTAGCCATGGCATATTCTGCCACTTCCCGATGCAGTGCTGCACTGTCATTGCCCAACTCAGCCATATCGCCAAGCACAAACCAGCGTTGCCCTGAAAAAGTAGCAAGCAAGTCAATCGCCGCCTTCACAGAAGCCACACTGGCGTTGTAAGAATCATCGATAAGACGCAGGCCATCACGAGGCAAGGTAATATCCACCCGCCCTTTTACATTCTTTACCTGCTCCAGGCCATTTTTCACCTGCTCCAGTGTTGCCCCCATTGCCATGCTTAACGCGGCAGCAGCCAGTGCATTGGCAACATTGTGGGCACCAGCCAGTGTCAACGTGACTGGTATATCACCGTCGGTGGTGCGCATTGTAAAACAAGCTCGGCCTTGACTGTTAATAAATATGTCATTTGCTGAGAAGTCAGCCGTCGATTGCGTCGCAGAAAAAGTGATTAGCCGATGTCCAGAGAGCAACGGCTGCCACATTGCCAATTCATTGGAATCCAGGTTGATGATTGCCGTCGTTTCGGCAACAGCTTCATCTGCCCTCTCTTCAACTGAAGCAAGCCCTTCAAATATTTCACCTTTTGCCTTGGCAACGCCTTCCAGCGAGCCAAAACCTTCTAGATGAGCAGCAGCTAAATTGTTAATCAGCGCAATCTGCGGCTTTACCAATGCCGTTGTATAGGAGATTTCTTGCTGGTGATTTGCACCAAGCTCAATCACCGCATATTCGTGGCTCGGCTCCAAACGCAAAAGGGTCAGGGGAACGCCGATATCATTATTGAAGTTGCCAGCGGTTGCCAGCACCCGGCCTTTCTGGCTCAGGATGGCAGCAACCATCTCCTTGACTGTGGTTTTGCCACAGCTACCAGTCAATGCCAGTGTTTTCAGGCCATGCTGCTGCTCCATACGGGCCCTGAGCCAAGCTCCGAGCTGTCCCAGAGCCAAGCGGGTATCTTTTACCACCAGCTGCGGAAGGTCGACAGGTAAGTGCTTGCTTACCAACAGAGCATCAGCACCGTTATCCTTTGCTGCCTGACAGAAGTCATGGGCATCGAAACGCTCCCCCTTGAGGGCGATAAACAGTGTCTGAGCCGCAATCTTGCGCGTATCTGTCGACACCTCGGCAATAACAGTATCACGGCCAATCAGTTTAGCCGCCAAAACGTCAGCCAAATGCGAAAGCCGAACCTCAATCATGCGTTATTCTCCAGTAATTCCCCGACAGTTTCGCGATCAGAATAGTGAATAGTGCGATCTGCCAAGATCTGATAGTCCTCATGCCCCTTGCCGGCAACCAGAACAATATCATCGGCATCGGCAGAGGTCAGTGCCCACTGACAAGCAGCATAACGGTCATGGTTCACAACGGCCAAGTCTGGCTGCTGTAACCCAGCCAGCATATCCGCAACGATAACAGCAGGGTCTTCACTGCGAGGGTTATCGTCAGTTAAAATGATCTTGTCGGCCAACCGCTCGGCAATACCGGCCATCATCGGGCGCTTGCCATTATCACGATCGCCGCCACAGCCAAAAATACACCACAACTTGCCACGACAGTGAACACGCAAAGCCTGCAATGCTTTTTCCAGCGCATCTGGGGTATGAGCATAATCAACAACCATCATAGGTTTGTCAGGCTTTTGAAAAACTTCCATTCGCCCGATAACGGCCTGAAGCCTTGGTGCCGTTTCAATCAGACGCGACAAAACGTGCCCTGTCGCCAGCAATGTCGCCAGGGCCAGCATCAGATTCATCACATTAAACGAGCCAACCAGCGGTGCCGTAAACTTACCGCCCCCCCAAGAAGAGTCAAAAACAACAGTTACACCCTGGGTACTGTATTCCACCTGTTCAAGCCACAGTGCACGGCCTGAATGCTGGCTCAGATTGGATTGCTCACTGGCAACAGCAACGGCATCCGGCAAAGAAGCCAACCACTCACGACCTACCTCGTCATCGGCATTAATGACCGCGGTACCGGACTGGTGATTGGTAAACAAGGTTTTCTTTGCGGCAGCATAAGCCGTCATATCCCCATGGTAGTCAAGGTGATCTCGGCTCAGGTTAGTAAAAATACTGGCTACAAAGTCCAAGGCTTTGACCCGGCCCTGCACCAAACCATGAGAAGATACTTCCATCGCGGCAAAGTCAGCACCGTCATTAACCAAGCCTGCCAATACCTGCTGGATTTCTATCGCGCTGCCGGTAGTATTCACCGCAGGTTTTAGCTGCTGCAGCAAGCCATTTCCGGTCGTCCCCATCACACCCGCGCAGTAGTCTAGCTGCTCGGCCCATTGTGCCAGCAGCTGGCTGATGGTGGTCTTGCCGTTGGTACCAGTGATGGCAACCAGCTTCAGTTGCTCGTCAGGCTGTCCATAGAAGCGACGGGCGATAGCTGATAGCAAATGTCCGAGCTCGTAAAGATAAACAATAAAAATGCCATCCTGCCTTACTAAAGTCGCATTTTCAGCGATATCGTCAGCTTCTGCCAAGATAACGGCGGCGCCCGATTCAAGCGCTGCAGGAATAAACCGGCGGCCATCAACAGCATGGCCGTTAACGGCAACAAACATCTCGCCAGAACGTACCTGGCGGCTGTCCAGAGTCATCCCGGTTAGCTCGATATCGGCAAGGTCTGCCGGTAATGTCGCTGCCGCAATCCATGGAGACAATAATGCTCCCACTTTATTGTTCTGATTAATTAGCGGCATGCGCATTGCCTCTGTTATTGACGATATTCAACGATTCACCTGTACCGGCATCTGGCGGAACATTTAAAATCTGAAGTGCACTTTCCATCACTTCCGAAAAAATCGGTGCTGCAATCGCACCACCATAATATTTATCGCCCTGTGGCTCGTTCACTACCACGACCATAGCCAGGCGAGGGTTACTAATTGGGGCAAGGCCGGCGGTCATCGCGATATATTCATCGCTGTATCCGCCCGCCGCTGCCTTTTTGGCCGTTCCTGTTTTCGCCCCGACACGGTAGCCCGGAACAGCAGCTCGTTTGGCACTGCCCCCGTCACCGGTAACCATCTCTAACATATTCAGTAATTTGCGAGTATTTTCCACCGATGCAACCTGGCGTCCCGGAACGACTTCTTCCGTTTTCAAGATCGACAGCGGACGACTCACACCCATGGCGCCAAGAGTGGCATACGCACGTGCCAGCTGAATCGGGGTCACGGATATTCCATAGCCAAATGCCAGTGTTGCCCGTTCAAAATCCGACCAGCGGCGACGATCAGGGAAAAACCCCTGCGCTTCGCCAATCAAGTTGATCCCAGAAGCATCTCCCAGCCCGACACTGCTATACATGCCCAGTACCGCATCGATCGGCATCGCCAAAGACAGCTTGCTCACTCCGATGTTGCTCGACTTTTTGAGGATTTTTGCCAAGTTGGCTTTACCAACCCGGGAAACATCCCTGACTCGGCTGCCACCCACCTGCATTATGCCATTACCGGTATCGATGATCGTGTCTTCGTCCGCCACCCCGTTTTCCATTGCAGCAAGCACCACAAACGGCTTGATTGTCGAGCCCGGTTCCATTGCATCAGTGATCGAGCGGTTACGCATCCGAAAACTCTGTAGCTGGTTGCGATTATTCGGGTTGTAGGACGGCGCGTTGACCATCGCCAGTACCTCGCCGGTACGCACATCAACCATGACAACAGTGGCCGAGGTGGCCTGATAATCCACAACAGCCTGTTTGACGGCTCGGTAGGCAACGGCCTGCAACCGCTGATCTATGCTCAGGCTCAGCGGTTGGCCTGGCTCACGCTGCTTGAGGGATATGTTTTCCACCACCCGGCCATATCGGTCTTTGCGTACCGTCCTGCGGCCCGGTTCACCGGTCAGCCAGCCATCATAGGTACTTTCGACGCCTTCAAGACCATGGCTATCAATACCTGTTACCCCGATCAGGTGGGCACTGACCTCCCCGGCGGGGTAAAAGCGGCGGGATTCATCTTTGAGCCCGACTCCTGGCAATTTGAGTTTGTTGACATAAGATGCCATTGCCGGGCTGACTTGGCGCTGGAGGTAGATAAAACGACGCTTCTTGTTTTTTTCAAGACGGGATAGAAGCTGCTGACGATCAAGCCCAAGGACATCCGCCAACGCAAACCAACGATCAGGAACCTGGATACCGCCATTTTTGTATATTTGAACCGGATCAGCCCAGACGGCCTGAACTGGCACACTGACCGCCAAATGTTCATCATTGCGATCAGAAATAATACCGCGTGCAGAAGGCATGGCTTTCACCCGCAGCGAGCGCATGTCTCCTTCCTGGATCAGCTTGCCCGGCTCCAGTACTTGAATGTAGGCCGCCCGGCCAACCAAAGCAACCAAAGCCAGTACGACGCAACCACATATAACACCAAAGCGCCACGGGATAAAAACCGGTGGCGCTTTCTGGCGACGCTGATTCTTCGATTGTTGGCGCTTAAATATATTCATCAAATCTATTACTGTACGATGACTTCACTTTCTCTAGAAGGGCGTTTCATTTCTAGCTCTTTCTCGGCTAATCGCTCAATCCGGCTGTGTTCTGCCAGTGAGTTTTCCTCAAGGATCTGATTTCGCCATTCAATATCCAACTGATCCCGCTCAATCAGCAACTGCTCTTGCTTGGCAATCAACTGGCGAGAATGGTGGGTGATCAAGACCACCCCCAAGGCAGAGACAAGCACCAAAACCAACAGAACAGATGGTACTCGTCCCACCGACACGAGATCCCGTGCGATCAAACGAGCAAGGCTCTCCGTGGGTTCCGGTGCCAAACTCACACTCGTTCAGCCAGACGCAATACTGAACTACGCGAACGCGTATTATCAGTAATTTCAGACTTTGACGGCTTAATAGCCTTACCTACCGTCTTCAAATCTGCCGTTCCCAGCGCCTTGATTTGGTCTTCGGTCAGCGGCAGGCCTGCTGGCACCTCTGGCCCTTTACTCTGCTTACGAATAAAGCGCTTCACCATGCGATCTTCCAGCGAATGGAAGCTGATCACTGATAGGCGACCGCCTGGAGCCAAAACGTCAACCGCACCGTGCAATGCCGTATCAATCTCATCCAGCTCACTGTTGATATAAATACGGATAGCCTGGAAACTGCGGGTCGCCGGATGCTTATGCTTGTCTCTAAATGGCGAGACCTCGGCAATCAAGCCTGCTAGCTGGGTGGTGCGTGTCAACGGCTCTTTCTCAGGGTTCTCACGATGGGCGACGATGCCACGGGCGATACGCTTGGCAAAACGCTCTTCACCAAACTCTTTCAATACCCAGGCAATATCGTCGGCATCCGCCTCCGCCAGCCAATCGGCAGCAGAAAGACCAGAAGTCGGATCCATACGCATATCCAGCGGACCGTCACGCATAAAGCTGAATCCGCGCTCGGCATCGTCCAGCTGCGGCGAGGAAACGCCAAGATCCAGCAGTACGCCATCCACCCGACCAATCAGGTCACGCTCTTCCATATATTTGGCCAAGCCGGAAAAGGGACCGTGGATGATATTGAAACGCGGATCATCTATCTTTTGCGCTTCGGCAATGGCCTGTGGATCGCGGTCAATGCCGTAAAGACGGCCACCTTCACCAAGTTGAGATAAAATCAACCGGCTGTGCCCACCACGACCAAAAGTCCCGTCGATATAAATTCCATCAGGTTTAATTGCCAGGCCATCGACAGACTCTTGGAGTAAAACAGAAACGTGCTCAAATTGTTCAGACATAAAAATAAGTTCAGCCGTAGTGAAAGCTAGCCAAGGATGTCCAGATATAACCGCAACACCTCGGCCTAAAAATGTATATTCAGAAGGAAAATGACCTGCCAAATCATGGTTTAGGCAATAAAGCACATTTATTTATCGTTAAAAACGGCTTTTCCCGCACAATCCCACCGCAAAGTGTACGTATGAGACAAAAAAGTTGTCAAGCAAGAGGCATGATTTCTGACAAAGAAATAATAATACTATGTGGAGGTTTTACATTGATACTAGGCAGATACGGGCTAATTAATTCAATTTTGTGAAATTGAGCCCTAAAACGATAAAAGGTGATGTCCGCTTCGTTTCCAAAGCATGACACCACCTTCTATACAAAAGAGGGGAGTTGGCTGATGAGCCGGGTTCTGTCCCGCTTGCGCGGTGGTAACCATTCCTCTAGGCCTGCAATCGCTCACAGGCTCAAGCAACCTACCCGTCCCCAACGCGGGCCACGCCATTAGGGACCTATTTGGTCTTGCTCCGGGTGGAGTTTACCGTGCCACGAACTATTACTAGTCGCGCGGTGCGCTCTTACCGCACCCTTTCACCCTTACCTGTACTCGCAAGCGAGCCATCGGCGGTTTACTCTCTGCTGCACTGGTCGTGGGCTCACGCCCCCCAGACGTTATCTGGCACCCTGCCCTATGGAGCCCGGACTTTCCTCCCCCCCGTCAGTCTCCCAAAGGACATCAACGAGGCAGCGATTACCTTAGCCAACTCCGGCGACGGATTGTATAGGAGTCAGGTCACAGTTACCAGTGAAAAATCCAACAACGGCCAAGAGGAACTAAAAAAAGCTAATGCATCAGGTTCAAGTTTCGAGTTAGCAGCCCCACTCTAACCCTCCACTTCACAAAGGGAGGGAGCTCAAACCTCGATCCTAAACAATTAATCGAGGTTCTCTAACCCCCACTTATACAGCGCATTCTTCTTCACGCCGTGAATTTCAGCCGCCAGTGCAGCCGCCTTTTTCAGTGGCAGCTCCTTGGTCAGCAGGGTAACGGTACGCAGCGCCTCTGCCGGCAACTCATCTTTCTGTGCCCGGTGGCCCGCCACCAGCAACACCATCTCACCACGGGTACGATTGCTGTCTTCACCCAGCCAATCAATCAGCTCCCCTAGTGGCGCACCATGGATAGTTTCAAAGGTTTTGGTCAGTTCGCGGGCCAATACCACCTGGCGATCCGGTCCCAGTACCGCCAGCATATCCGCCAGCGAATCCATAATTCGATGCGGCGACTCGTAGAAAATCATCGTTCGCTCATCGTCTGCCAGATCTTGGAAGCGATCCCGGCGCCCTTTGCTTTTCGGCGGCAAAAAGCCTTCAAAGCTAAAGCGATCAGACGGCAGACCTGCCCCGCTCAGTGCCGTTACCACCGCACAGGGGCCGGGAAGAGGAACAACTTTTACACCCGCCTGACGACAACGATTGACCAAATGGTATCCTGGATCGCTAATCAGGGGTGTACCGGCATCAGACACCAGTGCGATGCTCGTGCCCGCCTGTAGCTTTTCGATCAGATAATCGGCTTTTTGCTGCTCATTGTGATCGTGAAGTGCAAAGGTGCGGGTTGAGATAGAGAAATGTGTCAACAAGCGTGATGTATGGCGTGTATCTTCAGCGGCAATTAAATCCACATTTGCTAATACATCCAATGCACGCTGCGTGATATCCGCTAAATTACCGATTGGTGTAGGTACGATGTACAAAGTTGCGACATCTACCGTGCATGAATTGGTCTCACTCATTTGTCTAAGATCTCATCTGCAATTAATATAGAGAGTAATTTGTCACAGTTGAATGAATTCAATGCTCAATTTTACCCATAAGCGTAAAAGTGTATCACGACTATTAGCGCCTGTAGCCCTCGCCGTGATCTTGGCTGGCTGCTCGACGCCAACTCAACAACAGGCCGTGACCGCCGATATTACCGCTGCCGTTACCGACAGTGCAGCAAATTATCTGATCAAAGCCGAGTCGAATGAAGGCACAGAAAGCATCGACTGGCACATTCTGGCCCTCAAGGCGCTGATAAAAGAAGGAAGCTGGTCTCAAGCCGAACAACAGGCAAATCGGCTGGGACGATTGTCATTGAGCCCGCTACAAATGGCTGAATGGCAACTGGCCCGCGCAACCCTGCGCTATCAGCAAGGCCAGCCCCAGTCAGCCCTGGACACGTTGAATTTCCAGCCGTGGTGGACACTGGCTGATAGCCAATACCTACGTTTCCATATGCTTCGAGCTGAGCTGCTTGGCCAAACCAACCAATCATTCAAGGCTGCTCGTGAGCGAACGGCTCTGGACCAGTACCTGAAAACAGAGCAGAAAGCGGCAAACTGGCAAAACCTGTGGCGAGATCTTTCTCACTACAATAACAACCAGCTACAAGCGACAAAGCTCAACGAAGACGAAACAGTCCTACGCGGCTGGATCCAGTTGAATATTCTGAAAAATACCTATTCGCAGCGACCAGCAAAGCTCAAGGCGACGGTTGAGGAATGGCTAGCCAAAAATCAGTATCACCCGGCCAACCAGTTCCTGCCGGCAGAACTGCAGGCGATCATGTCGCTTGAAATCACCCAGCTAAACAATGTGGCACTCCTGCTTCCGCTGACCGGACGCTATGAGAACTCCGGAAAAGCAGTCAGAGACGGCTTTATAAACGCCATGCTCGACGATACCGGCCGCGAGGCCGATACAGAGCTCGCGATTTACGATACCGAAGCAGAGCCTGTCAGCGCTATCCTCAGCAAACTGAAGCAAGATGGAATCGAGCTGGTTATTGGTCCGCTGCGCAAAGAAAAAATCACCGACTTCCAACGCGGCAACAGCACCGACATCACGATGCTTGCTTTAAATGAGCCAGAGCAGCTAAACATGACCCAGTCGAATGCCTGCTATTTCTCGCTCTCGCCAGAACAGGAAGCCGAGCAAGCCGCCCAGCACCTATTTGCAAAAGGCCATGAGTATCCGATGGTACTCGCTCCGGGTAACAGTTTTGGTGAACGTGTAAGCAATGCCTTTATCGATCAATGGCAGCAACTGACCGGCAAGTCACCGGCAATCAGCTCTTTCAGTTCGCGCAAACAAATCCAGCAGCAAATCGCGACAGTGTTCGGCCTGACTGAAAGCCAGGCAAGAGTTAACCAAATGCAACAAGTACTGGGCTTAGAACTTGAGTCGCAGCCGCGCAGCCGCCGAGACACCGATGCGGTCTACCTAGTCGCCAACAAAAATGAACTGACCCTGCTCAAACCGTTTATAGAAGTAGCGATCAACCCTGACATTGAGCCACCTAAGCTGTACGCCAGTTCACGCAGTTACCCTGATAGCAAAGAAGACACAAGCGAGCTGAAAGGGATTGAATTTAGCGATATACCGCTGCTGGTCGATGCAAACCAGAACTTTATGGCTCGCTATAACGAACTGTGGCCAAATGCCAAGAATACCGATGTCCGCTTGCACGCCTTCGGGATGGATGCCTATAAGATGATCGCCGAGCTACCGCAGATGCGTGTCGTCGATAATTACACGACACCAGGAAAAACCGGCCAACTGAGTATTAATGACCAATGTGTGATCCAGCGTCAGATCAGCTGGGCTATTTTCTCGGGAAATGGCATTGAGCCCGTTCAATAAGCGTAAGCAAGGACAGGTTTATGAAGCCATGGCGGAGCAGTTTTTGCTTCGCCACGGGCTCAAGCCCGTTTGCCGAAATTTCCAGTGTCGAAGCGGTGAAATTGATATCATTATGCGCGACAAGACCTGCTGGGTCTTTGTCGAGGTTAAATTCCGCAAAAATGCACATTACGGTTCAGCCGCAGAAGCGGTAAACTGGCGTAAACAGCAAAAGCTAAAACGGGCAGCATTGTTTTGGCTACAGAAAAACGGCTTTTCAGCCGAACACACTGAGTTTAGGTTTGATGTCGTGGCAATCCAAGGCCCCGATCACCAGATTGAGTGGTTTACCAACACCCTAGTTGAAGGTTAATCCATGCTAGAGAGCATTAGAGAAAGTTTTACAGAAAGTATTCAGACCCAGATTGCGGCGGCAGAAGCACTACCAGATGCGATTTCGCAAGCAGCACAAGTGATGGTTCAGAGCCTACTTAACGGCAACAAGATTTTAAGCTGTGGCAATGGTGGCTCGGCGGCAAACTCCCAGCATTTTGCCTCCTGTCTGATTAACCGTTTTGAAACTGAGCGACCAAGCCTACCGGCACTAGCACTGACAGCGGATACCACGACCTTGACGGCTGTCGCCAATGATTATCATCATGATGAAGTATTTTCCAAGCAAGTTCGTGCACTAGGCCAGGCTGGCGATATCCTGCTTGTCCTGTCGACCAGCGGTAACAGCAAAAATATCATAAAAGCCATGGAAGCCGCGCTAACCCGCGACATGACTATCATAGCCCTAACCGGCAAGGACGGCGGTGAAATGGCGGGGCTGCTCGGTATTCAGGATGTAGAAATCCGTATTCCGTCACAGCGCACTGCTCGTATTCAGGAAGGACACCTGCTGACGGTCCATTGCTTGTGTGATCTTATCGACAAGGTCTTGTTCCCGCATCACGAAGGATAATCAATGAAAATGTACCGAGCCCTGCTAATTACTGTTTTATTTGCTATTCAGGGCTGTTCCGGTCTCACAACGGCCGATCCCCGCTCAACCAAGCAGCAGTGGTTCGATCAGCAGATCGAAATGGAAATCGGCGGATTGGCCAATAAGCCACCGTTCCGGCAGCAAGCCCGGATCAATGCAATTGCGATAGACGGCAAGGTACTGCTCGTTGGTCAGTCTGTTGATCAACCAACCAAGCAGCAACTGACCGAACAAGTTCAGTCTTTGGAGAATGTCGATACTGTTTATAATCAGGTACAGATCCGTCCGCTCCCTCAACTGGCCGAGGTCAGCAAAGATAGTTGGCTCACCACCAAGGTCAAATCACAGATGATTGGCAGCAAGAAGCTGAAAGACGTATCGATTAAAGTGATCACCGAAGGACAGGAAGTCTACCTGCTCGGCTATGTGAACCGCGAGCAAGGCAATATAGCCGCAGAGATCGCCCGCAACGTATCTGGCGTGAAAAAGGTCGTCAAGGTGTTTGAATATCCGAATTAAGCATGTTGCAGATTATACTTAGCGATTAAAGAAAAACGCAGCCAGAAGGCTGCGTTTTTTATTTCACGACGCGAAGACTCGGTCGGCCACGAGGACGAGGCGGCTCATCATCTGGGCTGCTGTCATCGCTGGTTTCGGTCACTTCAGCAAGAGGAGATTGTGTCTCTTCTGCATCCTCGATGATCTCATCATAATGATAATCACCGTCCGCAAGACCACTCTCAGCCATGTCTGAAGCATAAGCCGGCTCCGGCTCAAACATGGTACCTGCACCGTTTTCACGGGCGTAGATAGCCAATGCTGCATACATAGGAACGATCACAGAGTGAGGACGGCCACTAAAACGCGCATTGAAGCTAATTGCTTCATTACCCAGTTCCAGATTACCGACTGCACGCGGAGCAATATTCAGTACAATTTGACCGTCACTGACAAATTCCGTCGGCACCTTCACTCCTTGCAATGTGGCATCCACAACCAAGTGAGGTGTCAGGTCATTGTCGACCAACCAGTCGTAAAACGCGCGCAGCAAATAAGGGCGACGCGGCGTCATTTTATCCATATCCATTATTGGCCAGTCAAGCGCATTTCACGCTCGGCTTCAGTCAGTGAGGCAAGGAATGAATCACGCTCGAAAACGCGAGTCATATATGCTTTCACTTCTTTGGCACCAGCACCAACCAATTCAATACCCATTTCAGGTAAACGCCACAGTAGCGGTGCCAGGTAACAATCAACCAAGCTGAACTCGTCGCTCATAAAGTACGGGAATTCAGCAAATACAGGTGCCAGAGCAAGCAGTTCATCACGTAATTGCTTACGTGCTTTATCTGCCTCATCAGCACTACCTTTGTTTACCTTCTCAGCCAATGTGTACCAGTTACGCTCAACACGGTACATCATCAGGCGGCTGTTACCACGAGCAACAGGATAAACTGGCATCAGAGGTGGGTGAGGGAAACGCTCATCCAAGTACTCCATAATGATGCCGGCCTGGTAAAGAGCAAGCTCACGGTCAACCAGGGTTGGAACAGAGTTGTACGGGTTTAGGTCCAGTAGATCTTCAGGCAGGTTGTTTGGTTCAACCAGCTCAATTTCAACACTAACACCCTTTTCTGCTAGTACGATACGCACCTGATGGCTGTAGATGTCCGACGCATCAGAATACAGAGTCATCACAGAGCGTTTATTGGCAGCAACAGCCATTAACCCCTCCAGTATACTTATATACACAAAAAGCAACGGGGGCTCGAGCCCCCATTGCGAGATTCTTAACCCACTAGGTTACCTGATCAATGGACATCACGCCAATATTCTTTCTTCAACAGTAATGTTAGCACAAAGAATATGACCAGAAAGCCCATTACCCATAACCCCAGACTCTGACGTTCTAGTTTTACCGGCTCAGCCGAATACTCTAGGAAGTTAACCAGATCACGAACCGCCTCATCATACTCTTCGGCGTTCAGCTCACCAGTCCCATCAGACTCGATGCCAACAAATTCCTGTACTTCCTCACCGTCAACCAGGTGAGTTTCATACCTTTTTGTTGGTACACCCTGCAGCTCTTCCAGGACATGCGGCATACCTACACTAGGAAAAACCACATTGTTGACGCCAAACGGGCGGCTTGGGTCTGCATAGAAAGAACGCAGGTAGGTGTATAACCAGTCTGTACCACGAACACGGGCAACCAGAGTCAGATCCGGTGCCGGAGCACCAAACGATGTCGCTGCGTATTCCTCAGGAATTGCATTGGTCATCAGATCACCGATCTTAGCTTCGCTATCAAAGATCATGCTCTCTTTCATCAGATCCAGCGGAATACCGATATCCGTCGCCACACGCTCATAGCGCTGATACTGCGTGGCGTGACAGCCAAAGCAGTAGTTCATGAATGTCTTGGCACCACGCTGTAGCGAGGCTTTGTCCGACAAGTCATTGTTCGCAGCATCTAAATGTACGTTACCACCAGCCGCTATAGCCATCGAAGGCAACAGAGCTAGTAGCATTACAATCAACTTCTTCATTTGAATGTCACCCTCTCTGGTAGCGGCTTGGTTGCTTCGTTTTTACTGTAGAAATACAGCAGGACGAAGAACATAAAGTAACCCAGACTGAAAATCTGCGCCATCAAGGTATACGTTGCTGTCGCAGGCAGCGCCCCCAGTACACCCAGGGCAATAAAGCTCACAGTAAACTGAGCGATATTGATCAGATGGAACTTGCTGCGGTAGCGGTAAGAGCGCACCTTACAGCGATCCAGCCACGGCAACAGGAACAGCACCACAATCGATGCACCCATCGCAATAACGCCCATTAGCTTGTCTGGTACCGCACGCAGAATCGCGTAGAACGGAGTAAAGTACCAAACTGGTGCAATATGCTCTGGTGTCTTCAGCGGGTTAGCGGCTTCAAAGTTAGGTGGTTCAAGGAAATAACCGCCCATCTCTGGATTAAAGAACAACACATAACAAAAGAAGAACAGGAAGACGGCCACACCGACCATATCTTTCACCGTACCATATGGATGGAACGGGATAGAATCAATGACATCGTACTTGCCGCTGTACTGCTTATGGAACGGGAACTGAGTCTTGTACCCTTCACCTTTGCTGCCTTTCGGCAGTTTGGTCTCGATACCGTCCGGGTTGTTTGACCCCACTTCATGCAGTGCCAATATGTGCAGCACAATCAGAAGCAACAGCACGATAGGCAACGCAATAACGTGCAGAGCGAAGAAACGGTTCAGGGTCGCGCCCGAAATAACATAGTCACCACGGATCCATAATGTCAGATCATCGCCAATAAAAGGGATAGCACCAAACAGTGAAATAATTACCTGAGCACCCCAGTATGACATCTGGCCCCATGGCAACAGGTAACCCATAAAGGCTTCTGCCATCAGCACCAGGAAGATCAGCATACCGAACAGCCACAGCAGTTCACGAGGCTTCTGATAAGAACCGTAAATCAAACCACGGAACATATGCAGGTAAATTACAACGAAGAACGCCGAAGCGCCTGTCGAGTGCATATAACGCAGCAGCCAGCCATATTCAACATCACGCATGATGTACTCAACGGAGGCAAACGCTCCCTCACCGGAGGGAACATAGTTCATCGTCAGCCAGACACCGGTTAATAACTGATTGACCAGCACCAGCATGGCGAGCGATCCAAACAGATACCAGAAGTTAAAGTTCTTCGGCATCGGGTATTCGGACAAATGCTTTTTGTAAGCATCCATCATAGGTAAACGTTTTTCGATCCAACCGAGTAGCGCTTCCATTAGGCTGTCTCCTCATCTACACCGACCAGAATGGTATTGTCATCCAGGAATGTATGAGGCGGTACCACCAAGTTGAGCGGTGCTGGTACCCCCGCAAATACCCTGCCGGCCATATCGAACTTAGAACCGTGACACGGGCAGAAGAAGCCTGCACTGACGCCACTCACCTGCTCGTTAAAGCTATCTGGCAAATAGGTAGGGGAACAACCGAGGTGAGTACAGATCCCTACGGCTAGAAAGATCTCAGGTTTAACTGAACGAAATTTATTCTGGGCATATTCAGGCTGCTGTGGCTCATCTGACGACGGATCGCGAAGATCACCATCATGGCCACCCAACTCTTCTAAAATTGCATCACTACGACGCACGACCCAAACAGGCTTACCGCGCCACTCGACGCGTACCATTTGGCCATCTTCCAACTTACTGATATCAACTTCTACTGGTGCACCGGCGGCTTTTGCTTTCGCGCTCGGGTTCCAAGATTTGATAAAAGGCACAGCTACAGCGACTGCACCTAAGCCTCCAACAACCGAAGTTGTCGCAGTCAGGAAGCGGCGGCGGCCGTTACTTACTGGCGCATTGCTCATCCAACATTCTCCCATGTGCTCCCGCTCTGGATTATTATTATGTCCTTCGGCGTCCCTGGAGCTTACGGCTAACTTTCAACGGAAAGAAACAACAGATTGTTTGTAACATTATAAAACTGTTGCTTATCGCGCCAAATGATAAAGAAAACCCCACTTTTTGACAAGATAAAGCTACTTTTTCGCAACAAATGTGAGAGGTATGTTCTTTTTGTTTCAATTTTACATCAAGCCGCGGAATACAGGGATTCTAGAGGGAGAAAGGGTGTTTTTTTGACAAAAAAAAAGCCCAACCCGAAGGTTGAGCTTTTCGTACACAGTATCCAGAATAAATATTCTGAAGCGTAATATTAACGCTTAGAGAACTGTGGACGACGACGTGCTTTACGTAGACCAACTTTCTTACGCTCAACTTTACGTGCATCACGAGTAACATAACCCGCAGCGCGTAGAGATGGACGTAGAGTCTCATCATACTCCATAAGAGCACGAGTGATACCGTGACGGATAGCACCTGATTGACCAGTGATACCACCACCCTTAACAGTGATGTATAGGTCAAGTTTCTCAGTCATTTCAACTAGCTCAAGTGGCTGACGAACAACCATGCGAGCAGTTTCACGACCAAAGTATTCTTCAAGGCTACGCTTGTTGATTACGATGTTGCCAGTACCCGGTTTAATGAAAACACGAGCAGCTGAGCTTTTGCGGCGACCAGTGCCGTAGTATTGATTCTCTGCCATTGTCATCTTCCCCAATTAGATGTCTAGTACTTTAGGCTGCTGTGCAGCATGGTTGTGCTCTGTACCTGCGTAAACTTTAAGCTTACGGTACATAGCACGGCCTAGAGGACCTTTAGGAAGCATGCCTTTAACAGCAGTTTCGATAACCATTTCTGGCTTCTTATCGATAAGCTTCTCGAAGCTGATTGACTTCAGACCACCAATAAAGCCAGTGTGGCGATGGTACATCTTGTCAGTCTTCTTAGCGCCAGTTACAGCAACTTTTTCTGCGTTGATAACTACGATGTAGTCACCAGTGTCAACGTGCGGAGTGTACTCCGGCTTATGCTTACCACGTAGACGAGATGCGATTTCAGTTGCTAGACGACCAAGAGTTTTACCTTCAGCGTCAACAACATACCAGTCACGTTTTACAGTTTCTGGTTTAGCAACGAAAGTTTTCATGCTAATTCTTACCCAAAATTAAATAGTTTCACTTCACAGGAGCGCAAAAACGCTCCCTCTGTTCAGAGCCCAGTCATCACCCCTTCGAGCGGTTGGTGCTCCCGGCTTTCGCCGACACAGGTACGGTGGGTCGCAAGATTATAGGGAAGGGTGGGGGAAAAATCACCTTTTTTTCAAAAAAAAGTGTGTTTTTTTCTCCCAAGGCCGTTGTTGAGGAAAAACCTTCGTTTTTTTACCGCAAAGTCACATTTGCCCCGGCACTATGCAAGGTGAGGTTTTGCCAGATAATCGTGGCTTTGCATTTCAATCAAACGTGAACAGCAGCGCTTGAATTCAAACTCGAGGCGGCCATTTTGGTAAAGCTGTGTCATATCCACCTGCGCCGACATAATGAGCTTTACATTGCGCTCGTAGAATTCATCGACCATGGCAATAAAACGTCGCGCGGCATCGTCTTCTTTCTCGCCCATCTGGATCACCTCCGAGACCAGCACGGTGTGATAAATACGGGCTATTTCCATATAGTCAGTCTGGCTTCTGGCCGTTTGGCATAATGTCTTAAACGTAAAATGCACTACCCCATCGGCCTCGTGGCGAGTCGGCAACATTCGGTTGTTTATGTCGATAGCTTTGCCTCGGCTTCTTGGCTCGACACTCAATTGAACGAAATATTGCTCAATGTTATTTTCCGCTAGGGCATCAAGTGGGTAATGATAAATTTCGGCCTGTTCAAGCGTTCTCAGGCGATAGTCGATGCCAGAATCAACATTGACGATATCGCAGTGCTGCTGAATCAGCGCTATAGCCGGTAGGAAACGGGATCGCTGCAGACCATTGCGATACAACTCGTCAGGCGGGATATTCGATGTCGCCACCAGCGTGATCCCCCGGCGGAACAACGCCTCGAATAGCGTCCCGAGGATCATCGCATCAGTAATATCAGAGACAAAGAATTCATCAAAACAGATGATATCAGTTTCGGCCTTGAATCGGTCCGCGACCAGCTCCAGCGGATCTGACTGTGCAGACAGTTGCTGCATCTCCTGATGCACACGATGCATAAACCGATGGAAATGCACCCGCATTTTACGCTCGGTCGGCAAGCACTCAAAAAACGTATCAACCAGATAGGTCTTTCCTCTTCCGACCCCACCCCAAAAATAGACGCCTTTTACTGGCGTGGTACTGGTCTCTTGTTGCCGTTTGAACAACCGCTGCAACAGTGAAGCTTTGGCTTCCGGTTTGGGTGCCAGCATTCGATGATAGAGAGCTTCAAGGTAAGAGACCGCCATGGCCTGCGCCGGGTCGGCAATGAAATCGGCCTGCTGGAGATCGTACTGATATTGTTGTTGTGGAGTCATCCTTTACCATTACCAAATTAGTCCCATCTTTGGCGTCAGATAGTACCATGGCAACGTTTGTGCATGTATAGTAACTATACGAACTAATTAGTTGGCGCCCATTCAGCACCAATTAAACTATCTGGTATACAAAGGAAAGACCCGTCGGCACGAGCATGCCCTAACTCGTTGGTATGCCGCCACAATGTCTTTAGACCGACATAAACAACTTGGTATTCATAAAGTCACAAGGAGTTTTTCATGGCTTGGATATATGCGCTACTCATTTTTGCCGCAGGTGCAATTGTAGGTGCTTTTGCAGCCCGTTTAGGCAATAAAAGCCTCAAACAACAAAAAGAACTAAAGAAAGACTTGGATAAGTCAAAATACGAACTGGAGCAATACCGTCAGGAATTAGTGGATCATTTTGCCTGCAGTTCAGAGCTGTTAGATAACATAGCGAAAGATTACAGTAAGCTATACGAACACATGGCAAAAACATCAACCGAGTTGATGCCTAATCTTCCGGATCAGGACAACCCGTTTGCCCGTCGTATCAGTACACTGGAGCCCGTTGCGGAAACGGGGAATGTACAAAATCAACCCCGTGATTACGCCAACGGTGCAACCGGGCTACTGAGAGACGAACCTGAAAAAGTGGAAGAGCCCAAAGCGAGCTAATTCCTTTTTTTCTGGAACTAAACCCCGGTTTTCAAGTCAGAGCTAATACCGCTTTCCTTCGTTGGTGATTGATTCTTAGATGTTTATAGTCACTATGGAATGGTACTACTACTTGTAAACCGGAGTTTAGTAATAATGAAAAAACCTTTGCTTGTATTCAGTGCGCTGGCACTCTGCATCAGTTCTGTTATTACCCCAATCACGGCAACTGCTGCATTACCTCTTTCAACCAATAGCCAACAGCTTCCTAGCCTCGCCCCGATGCTGGAGCAAGTCACCCCGGCAGTCGTCAGTATTGCAGTCGAAGGCAAGCAGGTTTCAAGGCAACGCCTTCCTGAAAACTTCCGCTTTTTCTTTGGCCCCGAATTTCCCGAAGAGCAGCTTCGTGAACGACCGTTCCGAGGGCTGGGTTCCGGAGTCATCATCGATGCGGACAAAGGCTATATTGTTACCAACCATCATGTCATCAACGGCGCCGATAAGATTATGGTCCAGCTGCATGACGGCAAAGAGCTATCTGCCGAGTTAATTGGCAGCGATGAAATGTCAGATATTGCGCTGCTTAAAATTGAAAAGACCAAAAACCTGACCGCCATAAAACTTGCGGACTCCGACAGCCTGCGTGTGGGTGATTTCGCCGTTGCAATCGGTAACCCGTTCGGCTTGGGCCAGACGGTTACCTCGGGCATTATTTCGGCCCTTGGCCGCAGTGGACTCAATATCGAAAATTTCGAGAACTTTATTCAGACCGATGCGGCTATCAACAGCGGCAACTCAGGCGGAGCATTAGTTAGCCTTAACGGTGAACTTATCGGAATCAACACCGCAATTCTGGGGCCTAACGGTGGCAATGTCGGCATCGGCTTTGCCATCCCGGTCAATATGGTGAGAAACCTAACCGAGCAAATCATTGAGTTCGGCGGAGTCAAGCGGGGGGTCCTGGGTGTTCAGGGCGGAGAGCTAACCTCTGAACTGGCAGAGGCCTTTGGTTATGAAACCAATCATGGCGCTTTCATCAACCAAGTAATGCCAGACTCTGCAGCAGAAAAGGCCGGACTCAAAGCCGGGGACATTATTGTGTCGGTCAACGGCAAACAAATCCGTACCTTCGGTGAACTCCGGGCGAAAATAGCCACCCTCGGTGCCGGCAAACAAACATCCTTGGGCATCGTCCGTGATGGCAAGGAACAAACGGTTTCAGTGGTGCTGCAAGAGGCAAGCCAGAACAAAGTCAAAGCAGAAAACCTTCACCCAGGTCTTGCCGGTGCTGAATTTGCCAATACAACGGCCGACGACGGTGTCAAAGGGGTAAAAGTCACCAATATTGACGAAAAATCTCTGGCAGCGCGTTATGGCCTACAAAAAGACGATATTATCCTTGGGCTTAACCGCCAGCCAATCCGTAACCTCGGTGAACTGCGCAAGGCGCTTGAGCAAGAGCCCAATGTATTGGCGCTGGAAGTGAAACGTAGCGACAATATCCTCTACTTGATCATTCGCTAATCCTATTTCCGGGCCAGCAATGGCCCGCCTCCCCTGTTTACCCCCGCAATTGCCTAAGTACCTAGTAGCGTTTGGTATCTAGTCATTGTAATGATATCCTCGTCCAAATAATTCATAGAATGCACTCTTCGTGCACTGCCGCTATTTCGTTTCAGGGGAGCAAGCATGCTGGCTTTTATTCGTCGGTCCATTTTACTTGGCATCGTCACAGCTGTTGTCTTACTCGTTGTTTTTCCTGAACTTCGCACCAAGATGATCCAACCCAAAGTGTCATTGACCACCATCCAGACGGATCAACCCCAGTTATCCTATAACTTTGCCGTTCGCCGTGCCTCTCCAGCCGTCGTCAATATCTATAACCGTCGCTACAACGCCGAAGACCGGCTCAAACTGAGCACCCAAGGCCTCGGTTCAGGCGTGATCATGAGTGATAAAGGCTACATCGTCACCAACTACCATGTTGTTGCGAAAGCCGATCAGGTGATAGCAGCATTACAGGACGGACGCATATTTACCGCCCAACTGATTGGTAAAGATCAGCGTACCGATATTGCAGTCCTGAAGATCCAGGCCGAAAACCTACCGGTTATTCCGCTTAGCCCTGATTACAAGCCAGCCGTCGGTGATGTCGTGCTGGCAATCGGCAACCCATACAACCTAGGGCAAACCACAACCTACGGGATCATTTCCGCCACCGGTCGCTCTGGTATGAGCTTCTATGGCCGTCAGGACTTTCTCCAGACCGATGCCGCCATTAATGATGGCAACTCCGGTGGGGCACTGGTCAATACCCGAGGCGAGCTCGTCGGGATCAATACTGCCTCTTACCAACAGACAACAGATATCGAGACCTATGGCATATCCTTTGCCATTCCCTATGAGCTAACCCAGAAAATAATGAACAAGCTGATTGCCGATGGCCGAGTGATCCGCGGTTACATTGGGATTGAAGCTCGGGATATCAATCCGGTAATGGCGCGCCTGTATGATGCAGAACAAGTCAGCGGGATCATTGTAATGGGGATGGATCCAAACGGCCCGGCAGCCAAGGCTGGGTTTAAGGTACAGGATATCTTGATCGAGATAGACGGCAAGAAAGTGACTGACCGTCGTAATGTGCTGGATATCGTTACCGAGCTTCGGCCTGGCAATTCCGTTGAAATGAAAGTGTTGCGTAACGGTCAGGTAACAACGCTATCAGTACTGATAGCCGACGAACCCAATGGGTATTAATAAAGTGGCTAGAAACTAGAAAAACATACAAAAAAGCCTCGCATTGCGAGGCTTTTTAATTTCTGGCGCTAGCAACATTTACTCGCTGAAGCGCTCAATTTTCATACCCAGCGCACTGAACTTATCTTCGATGTGCTCGTAACCGCGATCGATATGATAGATACGATCAACAATCGTTTCGCCTTCGGCAATACTGCCGGCGATCACCAAACTGGCAGAGGCGCGAAGGTCAGTTGCCATTACCTGCGCACCGCTTAGGCCATCTGTGTCACCACAAATGACGGTATTACCTTCGATTTCTGCATGAGCCCCCATACGGATCAGCTCAGGAATATGCATAAAGCGATTTTCAAAAATCGTCTCGGTAATAATCCCTGTACCTTTGGCTATCAGGTTCAACAACGAGAACTGAGCCTGCATATCCGTTGGGAAACCAGGGTGTGGCGCCGTACGAATATTCACCGCCTTTAGCTCACGATCGGTCATATCCAGACTGATCCAGTCATCGCCGGTTTCGATAGCGGCACCAGCCTCTTCTAACTTGGCAAGCGCAGCCTCGAGCAGCGAAGGTCTGGTGTTACGGCACATAATCTTGCCACCAGACACAGCCGAAGCAACCAGGAACGTGCCGGTTTCAATCCGGTCGGCAACGACTTCGTGATAACCGCCACCAAGACGTTCGACACCTTCAATCGTGATGGTATCGGTTCCGGCACCCGTGATCTTGGCACCAAGCGTATTCAAGAAGTCCGCGGTATCAACAATTTCCGGCTCGCGAGCGGCATTTTCAATGACGGTAGTCCCGTCCGCCAACGTCGCGGCAGACATAATGGTCACTGTCGCACCGACACTGACCTTGTCCATCACGATATGCGCACCTTTCAGGCGGCCATCAACGGTCGCTTTGACATAACCTTCTTCGAGCACAATCTGGGCACCCAGTTGCTCCAGGCCATGAATGTGCAGATCAACCGGACGCGCACCAATCGCACAACCGCCCGGTAAAGAGACCTGTCCCTTACCAAAACGTGCCACCAGCGGTCCAAGCGCCCAAATAGAAGCGCGCATGGTTTTGACCAGCTCGTACGGGGCGCAAAGTTCATTGACCCCACTGGCGTCAACATGCACCGAACCGTTACGGGTTACCTTCGCACCCAGACGGCTTAGCAACTCCATCGTGGTATCGATATCACGGAGCTTGGGCACATTGGCAACTTCGACAGGCTCTTCTGCCAGCAAAGAGGCAAATAAAATCGGTAATGCTGCATTTTTAGCACCAGAAATGGAGACTTCACCACTTAATGGGCCACCGCCCTGGATTCGAAACTTTTGCATCATTAACCTCTTAGGACAGCGACATAAGCTTTTTATCACGCGCCCACTCTTCTGGCGTGAATGTTTTAATGCTTAAGGCATGAATGTCGTTCGCCGCAATCTGCCCCATCAACGGGCCGTAGATCGTCTGTTGTTTCTTAACTCGATTCATGCCTTCAAAAATGGCACCTACAGCAATCACTTCATAGTGGCTGCCCTCGCCTTTAACGATGATTTCATCAAGTTCTAAGGCATTTTCCAGAATATGTTTAATTTCGGAGATTTCCACAAGCTATCCTCTCTGCTGCTTAGTCAATACAAGCAGCTAACATTGATTCTACATGGCTCAGGCGTAGCAAGGTAACCAGCTGTTCCGGCACATTCAGCAACGTCAGTTCACTGCCATTACTGCTGAGCTGTTGATATATATGAAGCAACATCACCATGCCCGCCGAGTCTACCCGAGATAAAGCAGAAAGATCGAGCTTTACCCTGGCATCCTGTGGCATCCATTCATGTCTTTGCTGCCAAAAAGCTGGAACTGTGTCACGTTCGACTGCCCCTGACAAGCAATAATAACCATTTTCCTGGGCTCGCCACTCAATCTTAGGCTTACTCATTGTTTTTGTCCTCACGGCGTATTGGTTTCGCCGCAAGCTCTCTTAAACTCATTGTTACTGCATCAACACCTTCGGTACGGATTTGACCACTCCACTCGCTCTGCTTGGTCGAGATCATACTCACCCCTTCAGCCACCATATCGTAGCCCTGCCACTCACTGGTTTTTTTGTTCTTGCGCAGCTTAAAGTCGAGGCGGATAGGCGGGCGCTTGGTATCAAGAATATCGACCCGAACCGATACGATCGTACGGCCAGCAGGCACCGACCTCGGTGACTCTATCTTGATATCCTGATCAGTATACTGGGTCAGCACCTGGGCATAAGATGCCACTAGGTACTCACTAAACGCACTCACAAAGTTGTTACGCTGCTCTTTGGTTGTTTTCTTCAGCTGGGGCCCCAGCACCTTATAAGCGGCATAACGGGTATTGATATACGGCAGCAGCTCCTGTCTCACGATAGTGCGCAGCAACTCCGGGTTACGTTGGATCTGATCCTTTTCTGTTTTCAGGCGATCGAAGGTGGTCTGAGAGACGACCTGTATCATCAGGTAAGGATCGGTTTTATCTACGGTGCCGGCCTGGGCAACCAAAGGGAGCGACAGTAGCATCACCAATATATATCGAAAGAGTTTCATCATATCCTCTACTTATTACTATCACCGCCAATGCTATACAGCACCTGGCCAATCATGTCTTCCAGAACCAATGCCGACTTGGTGTCTTCAATTAAGTCACCGTCAGCCAGCATTTCTATATCTTCATCAATAAAACCAGGTTCAATACCCAGATACTGCTCGCCCAGCAGCCCTGATGTAAGAATGGCTGCCGAACTGGTTTCAGGAAAGTAGCCATACTTTTTCTCGATAGCCAATGTAACCACCGGGATATAGTGTTCCGTATCAAGTGTAATATCGGTAATTTTACCGACAGTCACGCCACCGACTTTAATCGGCGAGCGAACTTTTAATCCGCCGATATTGTCGAAATGAGCTTTCAGAGTATAAGACTCATTCCCGCCAATACTCTGCACATCCGCGACCTTAAACACCAATACCAACAAAGCAGCAAATCCAGCAAGCACAAACCCACCGACCCATAGTTCTAATTTTTTTATCTGTTGCATCCGTTAATTCCCAAACATCAATGCTGTCAGCACAAAATCTAATCCCAATACCGCCAATGACGAGTTCACAACCGTTCTTGTTGTCGCCCGGCTGATCCCTTCCGATGTCGGTATCGCATCATAACCATTAAATACCGCAATCCAAGTCACCGTAATTGCAAACACCACAGCTTTGATAATGCTGTTAGCAATGTCATTTCCTAATTCGACCGATGACTGCATCACCGACCAGAAACTACCATGATCGATGCCTTTCCAGTCCACACCAACTAGCTGGCCGCCCCAGATACCAACAGCACAGAACAGCAACGACAACAACGGCATCGAGATCACACCAGCCCAGAAACGCGGGGCTATCACCCGGCGCAGAGGATCCACCGCCATCATTTCCATGCTCGATAACTGCTCGGTCGCTTTCATCAAGCCAATTTCAGCGGTCAGTGCCGAGCCAGCCCGGCCAGCAAACAGCAACGCCGTCACCACAGGCCCCAGCTCACGCAGCAGTGACAGGGCCACCATCTGCCCAAGGCTTGTTTCAGCCCCGAAATCAATCAGCACAATATAGCCCTGAAGGCTCAAAACCATACCGATAAACAAGCCGGACACCAAAATAATGGCAACTGACAGTACCCCGACGGAATACAGCTGCCTTATTAGCAACGGAAACATTTTTCCTGGCTGTGGCTTGCTGACCAACGCGCCGTATAGCAACAAACTCGCACGCCCGACAGCCTGGCATTTTTCGATCCCCCGCCGTCCTTGCCGCGCAACAAAATCCGCTATCATTATTGATAATTACCTTATTTTTAATATTATATCTGCTGGTGACATCTCGCATACCGACCACTCCGGTCGCATGACTGCACGCCCAGCTATTCTTCCGTCATCCCGAAAATATCATCACTCAGGCTTCGAGCCGGAAAGTTAAATGGCACCGGGCCATCGGCATTTCCATCCAAAAACTGTCTGATCTGTGGATCAGGGTTTGCCCTCAGCTCGTCAGGGGTCCCCTGCCCAATGATTTTGCCGCCAGCCAAGAGGTAAACATGATCGGCAATACTCATGACTTCCGGAACATCATGAGAAACAATCACCGATGTGATCCCCAGCGCCTGATTCATGCTGCGTATCAAGGTAACCAGCACTCCCATGGTGATAGGGTCCTGGCCGACAAACGGCTCATCATACATGATTAAGTCTGGGTCCAGGGCTATTGCCCTTGCTAATGCTGCCCGCCGGGCCATACCGCCCGACAGCTCGTTCGGCATTAGCTGCGCAGCACCGCGTAACCCTACGGCCTCCAGCTTTAACAGCACGAGAGTACGCAATAACTCTTCCGGTAAGTCGGTATGCTCCCTTAACGGAAATGCGACATTGTCAAAGACAGTCATATCCGTGAACAACGCGCCGGATTGAAATAGCATGCTCATTTTATTTCGAGCCTGATACAGCTCACTCCGGCTCAGAGTTGGGATATTCCAACGCTCGAACCACACCTCGCCGCTATCTGGCTGGATCTGGCCGCCAATAAGCCGCAGTAAGGTCGTTTTCCCGATACCGGACGGTCCCATAATGGCCGTCACTTTTCCTTTAGGCACATCCAGAGTCACATCATCAAAAATTTTTCGTTCACCCCGCGAAAACGTCATATTTTTGATTGAGACTAGCGCTTCACTCGGTTCCATAGCCATCCTGTCGGCCTAGTCGGCCTTATGTTCGTATTCCACGCTCTCCAATAAAGAGCGATATGGTTAATATAATTAGTGATTTATACGCTAAGCGTCGATCATAGGTACATTACGCTACCAACTCAAGACGAGAACTGTTAGAACTGTGCAATTTTACTTTCTATCATGAGTCCATAATGAGGCGCCTAACATATTGTTTTTCGCCATAGCTGGCAACAATATAAGACACAATGCTACATTTACTTACCAAGGCTTTTTGGGTAAAGAATGGGACAAGGCACGATAAGAACTTCTCGCTCCGCTCAATTAGTCACGGCTTTTCCTTTCTTTTTAGTCAACGAACCGTCAAAATTGCCCCCCTGACTTATATATAAAGATTTACGACAAAAGGGATAAGAATGCTCGAAGCCATTGTGTTGCTCAGTATCGGTTTGGCTTTACTGGTATGGAGTGCAGATCGACTTGTTTTTGGCGCTGCTGCGTTGGCAAAGAATCTCGGTGTAGCACCATTAGTAATAGGTATGACCATTCTCGCAATGGGCTCCTCGGCACCTGAAATGATGGTTTCGGCAACAGCTGCTCTTGACGGAAAAACCGATACAGCAGTCGGTAATGTATTAGGTTCGAATATTGCCAATATCGCCCTTATCCTTGGCCTAACTGCGCTGCTTAAGCCACTGGCCATCAGTTCCGGCATCATTCGCCGCGAATTACCGCTAATGATGGTCGTAACCCTTCTCGCTGGCGCGTTGCTGTGGGACAACCATCTCGGTTTCATCGAGGGTGTGCTACTGGTGATCCTGTTCGTGATCTTCCTTCTTGTCATGCTCAAAATCAGCCGAAATGCAAAAGCATCCGGCGATCCGCTTGCCAAAGAGCAAGAATCAGAGATCCCTGACGGTGTCAGCAATAAAGCCGCTTTGGTTTGGGTAGTTATCGGCCTGGTATTGCTTCCTTACGCAGCGAGTATGCTGGTCGACTCTGCTGTGACTATTGCCAAGTACTTTGGCATGAGCGATCTGGTGATAGGCCTGACAATCATCGCAATCGGTACCAGCCTGCCGGAGCTGGCAGCCTCTATCGCCAGTATTCACAAAGGCGAGGACGATATGGCTGTCGGTAATATTATCGGCTCCAACGTCTTCAATATTCTTGCCGTCATGGGAATACCGGGCCTACTCAACCCATCCGTACTGAGCCCGTTGGCGATGGGACGGGATTACTACGTCATGCTCGGCGTATCAATATTGTTGGTATTAATGGCTCTCGGAAAACGTCGCAGAATCAACCGTGTGGAAGGCGCTGTACTAATTTGTTGCTTTGTCGCCTATCAAGGCTATCTGTTTTATAATCTAGCGGCTTAACGGAGACCCAAGCCATGTCTGATACGTTTGATTATTGCGGTTTTGGCCGCAAAGTTATTGAAATTGAAGCAGAAGCCCTGCAAAAACTGACCCAGTATATCAATGGTAGCTTTAGTGAAGCCTGCCATCTTATTGCAAGCTGTACCGGAAAGGTCATTGTGATGGGAATGGGGAAGTCGGGCCATATCGGCAATAAAATTGCTGCAACCCTAGCCAGTACCGGCACCCCGTCTTTCTTTGTTCATCCAGGCGAAGCCAGTCATGGCGATCTGGGCATGATCAAAAAGGGGGATGTCGTACTCGCCATTTCTAACTCTGGTGAAGCGGCAGAGATTATGACCCTGCTGCCTGTAATCAAACGTCTGGGGATCCCGCTGATCAGCATGACGGGAAAACCAGAATCCAGCATGGCCAAGCTGGCTCAGACCCATCTTCAGATCACCGTCGCCCAGGAAGCCTGCCCGCTGAACCTGGCACCGACATCCAGCACGACGGCAACGCTGGCAATGGGCGATGCACTGGCTATTGCCCTGATGGAAGCGCGCGGATTTACCGCTGATGATTTTGCCCTCTCCCATCCGGGCGGGGCGCTTGGGCGCAAGTTGCTGCTGCGTATTGCGGATGTCATGCACACCGGTGAAATGCTGCCAATCGTCACAGAGCAGGCCACGATTAAAGATGCCTTGCTTGAAGTTTCCCGCAAAGGGCTCGGCATGACGGCCATCATCGACAACAATCAAAAGCTCACCGGAGTCTTTACCGATGGTGACTTGCGTCGCCTGCTGGACAATCGTGTTGATATCCACAGCACCACTATCGGCGAGGTAATGACCCGTAACCCAGCCACTATTTCAGCACAAGTGCTGGCGGCTGAGGGCTTGAAGCTCATGGAAGACCATAAAATCAGCGGCCTGCTGGTCACTGAAAATGAATGCCTGGTCGGTGCTCTCAATATGCACGATCTACTTAAAGCCGGGGTCATGTAATGCTAATCGAAACTATTTATGGTCCCGTCTGTCAAACGGTGTATCAGCAGGCAAAAAATATCCAGCTATTGATCTGCGATGTCGACGGGGTCTTTTCCGATGGCCGTATTTACATGGGAAACGACGGTGAAGAACTGAAGACATTTCACACCCGTGATGGCTATGGTATCAAGTCTCTGATGGCTGCCGGGATTGAGATTGCTATCATTACTGGCCGTAAGTCAGCGATTGTAGAAAACCGTATGTCTGCGCTGGGTATCAAGCACGTCTACCAGGGGCAGGACAACAAGCTGGCCGCCTATGCCGATATTGAGAAAAGTCTCGGTATTGCACCGGAGCACACTGCCTATATCGGCGATGACCTGATTGACTGGCCGGTGATGGAAAAGATCGGATTATCAGTCTGTGTTGCAGATGGTCACCCTCTTCTCGCTCGCCGGGCTGATTTTGTTACCCGAATTCAAGGCGGATCTGGTGCCGTTCGCGAGGTCTGTGACTTGATCCTTGAAGCCAAAGGCGAATTAGATAAACATAAAGGCCTAAGTATATGACCTTGAAAAGGCTACTCTATGCATTGTTGTTGCTCTTATGTGCATGGACTGGCTATTACCTGCTGGAAAAACAATGGCAGGAAGATATTCAGGTGGAGCCTGACGCAGAAAAGCCGCTATTTACCGGCAATGCCGTCGTCAACACCTCGTTTAACGAATCTGGCTTGCGCAGCTATCAGATAGATTCTGAGTACCTGGAGCATTTCAGCAAAAGTGGCGATACCGACTTTGTCGAACCTGTATTATGGGTTTATCGTAACGGTACCGAAACTGAATGGCGTATCAGTTCAAACACCGCCAGACTGGATAAAAACCAGGTACTGCAGATGACCGGCAATGTCCGTATTTTTAACCTATTGCCAGAATCTGCGGTCAAGGTAATCCAGACTGAAAACCTGAGACTTGACCTGATCAGCAAAGATTTCGACACACCTGATCACGTATTCATTACCGGTGCCTCCTTCCAGAACGAAGGGACAGGAATGAAGGGAAATATGGAACGCAGTGTGGCGACCTTATTAAAGAATGTAAAAGGTAGATATGAAGCTTTACAAAATTAGTACCCTGCTCTGCCTTTGTATCAGTGCATCAAGCTGGGCATTAAGTAACGATACAGAGCAGCCAATATATATCGATTCGGATAACCAACAGCTCGATATTCAAAAAAATATCGTGACCTTTACCGGTAATGTGGTCTTACGTCAGGGCAGTATTGATATCCGTGCCGATAAAGTTGTCGTCACCCGCCCGGAGGGCAGTGAAGGCAAGGAAACCATCGATGCCTATGGTAACCCTGCGACCTTCCATCAGGAGATGGATGACGGAAAGCCTATCGATGGTGCCGCGCGTAAAATGCGCTACGAAACATCGACAGAGTTTTTGAAAATGACCGATGAAGCAATCCTGATCCAGGAAGGCAGTGAAATTCAGGGCAAAGTCATCAGTTACAAGATTGATGAGCAAAAACTCGTGGCAGAAAGTGGCAGCAAGAAGCGTGTCACTACGATTTTGCAACCCAACCAACTTAACAGCAACAATAAGTAAGCGGCAATTATGGCAACGTTAAAAGCAGAACACTTAGCTAAGAGCTATAATGGCCGCAAAGTCGTTTCAGACGTCAGCCTGGAAGTCCATTCCGGCAAAATCGTCGGCTTGCTGGGCCCAAATGGTGCAGGCAAAACAACATCTTTCTATATGATTGTTGGCTTGGTCGCCCGGGACGAGGGCACAATAAGCATCGACGGTAACGACATCAGCCTGCAGCCGATGCATAACCGTTCAAGAATGGGTATCGGTTACCTGCCCCAGGAAGCATCCATTTTCCGCAAGCTGACAGTTCACGATAACCTGATGGCGGTATTGCAAACTCGAAAGGAGCTAAGCAAAGCCGAGCGCCAGGATAAATTAGAAGAATTATTGGATGAATTCCACATCCAGCACATTCGTAATAGTTTAGGCATGGCATTATCAGGGGGAGAACGTCGCCGGGTCGAAATTGCCCGGGCACTAGCTGCCAATCCAAAATTCATTTTGCTTGATGAACCTTTTGCTGGGGTTGATCCTATATCTGTGATCGACATCAAAAAGGTTATCGAACATTTACGTGATCGTGGGCTGGGTGTTCTCATCACCGATCATAATGTCAGAGAGACACTTGATGTATGTGAACATGCTTACATCGTTAGTCAGGGGCAGCTCATCGCCCACGGGACCCCGAGTGATGTTCTCAACGACGAGCACGTAAAACGAGTCTATCTGGGCGACCAGTTCCGTCTATAGTTATTAGTAAGGACGTACCAGGAGCCAGTTTATAACGGCTTAATGACTGCTAATGTTTAAGCCGTTCTTGGCACCATAATAAAAGATAACAACAAGGTACATACGCATATATGAAAACCTCGCTCCAGCTCAAACTAGGTCAACAACTGGCAATGACGCCGCAATTGCAGCAAGCGATTCGCCTGTTGCAGTTATCCACCTTGGATCTTCAACAGGAAATTCAAGAGGCACTGGACGCGAATCCGCTGTTGGAGCTGGATGAGAATACCAATGAAGCCGAAGCCGCACCTAACGCTGAAGAAAATAAGCCCGACGGACAGGACAATAGCGAAATATCAGCACAGGAAAGTGACTCGGGCAATGACCCGGAACCGTTTGATACCTCAGAAGTCATTGAACAACGTGAGATGCCGGAAGAGCTTCCTGTTGATACAACCTGGGATGATGTCTACAGTGCCGGAACCGGCAGTACCGGTATTGCTATCGACGATGACATGCCCGTCTATCAAGGCGAAACCACCGAGAGCCTGCAAGATTACCTAATGTGGCAAGTGCAACTGACACCTTTCAGTGACACCGATTTGACCATTGCCACCGCGATTATTGATGCAGTTGATGACAAAGGTTACCTCACCTGCTCTACCGACGAAATCTTAGAAAGTATGGGCGATGAAGAAGTCGAGCTTGATGAGGTAGAAGCGGTATTAAAGCGTGTACAGCAGTTTGACCCACTTGGTGTTGCTTCGCGTAACTTGCAGGAATGCCTGCTGCTTCAACTCGCCACCTTCCCTGAAGATACACCTTGGTTAACAGAAGCTAAAATTCTACTTAATCAACACATTAACTTGCTAGCTAACCGCGACTATCGCCAATTGATGCGCGAGACCAAGCTCAAAGAAGCAGAACTGAAAGCGGTGATGCAGCTAATCCACGATCTTGACCCACGCCCGGGCAATCGTGTTGTCGCTTCTGAAACAGAATATGTGGTGCCGGATGTTTCCGTCTTTAAAGATCACGGAAAATGGATCGTCACCATCAACCCCGACAGCGTACCGCGTATCCGGGTCAACCAACAATATGCGGCATTAAGCAAAAACACCCGCAACAGTGCTGACAGCCAGTTCATTCGCACCCATCTGCAGGATGCAAAATGGCTCATCAAAAGCCTGGAAAGCCGCAACGAAACGCTGCTAAAAGTCGCCCGCTGCATTGTTGAGCACCAGCAGGACTTCTTTGAATATGGCGAGGAAGCTATGAAGCCAATGGTACTCAATGATATTGCACTGGCAGTAGAAATGCATGAATCAACGATTTCACGAGTAACGACGCAGAAGTATATGCACACACCTCGTGGTATCTTTGAATTGAAATATTTCTTCTCAAGTCACGTTAGTACGGATAATGGCGGAGAATGCTCTTCGACCGCTATTCGGGCACTGGTGAAGAAACTGGTTGCCGCTGAAAATCAGGCGAAGCCACTAAGTGACAGTAAAATTGCGACATTGCTGGCGGAACAAGGAATTATGGTAGCACGGCGTACCATCGCCAAATACCGTGAATCCTTGGGAATTCCGCCGTCTAACCAGCGAAAACGTCTGCTCTAGTCAGACGCCAACAGAAGGAAGATGTCTATGCAAATTAATCTCACAGGGCACCATGTCGAAATTACCCCGTCTCTACGTGAATACGTAACGACCAAGTTCGATAAGCTGGAACGCTTTTTTGATAAGATTAATAGTGTCCATGTGATTCTGAATGTTGAAAAATTACAACAGGTGGCTGAAGCGACCTTGCATATTAACGCGGGGGAAATCCACGCAAAAGCGGATTCTGAAAATATGTATGCCGCTATTGATGCATTAACTGATAAACTGGTCCGTCAATTAAACAAACACAAAGATAAACTCAATAGCCACTAATCATGCAACTGAGTACTGTATTGAGCCTGGACTGCACCAAGAGTGCAGTTCACTGCTCCAGCAAAAAACGCGCGCTGGAAATCATCAGCGAAATTGCGGCTGAACACCTAGACCAGAATCCCCAACCGCTGTTTGAGTGTATGCTCAGCCGCGAAAAAATGGGCAGCACAGGTATAGGCAACGGTATCGCGATCCCCCACGGACGGATCAATAACAGTGATCAGGCCATTGCCGTGCTGATCCAATGCATGGACCCAATCCAGTTTGATGCCATTGACAACCAGCCTGTCGATTTACTCTTTGCCTTGTTGGTCCCTGATGCACAATGCAAAGAGCATCTGAAAACACTGTCCAGCATGGCCGAAAAGCTGAGCAATAAACAAGTCTGCAAACAGCTGCGCACCGCAAAAAGCGATGAAGAGCTTTATCAAATCCTAACCTGTGATTCATAATGGTCACCACTCCACTCCCGTCATTTAAGGTATACCAGCCATGATGTTAATGGTCGTAAGCGGACGTTCTGGTTCAGGAAAATCCATTGCCCTGCGGGTACTGGAGGATCTGGGCTATTACTGTGTTGATAACCTCCCGGTGAACCTGCTGCCTCAGCTTGTCAAAACGGTCGACAGTAACCAGCAAGATATTGCGGTGAGTATCGACGTTCGCAATATGCCCGATGAGCCTGAACAAATCCGCAAGACACTGGACTCTCTCAGTGACCAGTTGGATGTCAATGTGATTTACCTTGATGCCGATGACAAAGAGTTGGTTAAGCGCTATAGCGAAACCCGTCGCCTGCACCCGTTATCACGGGACAACATGAGTTTGGAACAGGCAATCCAATCAGAAAGTGCCCGCCTGACAGAACTAAAAGCACATGCCGACCTGGTGATTGATACCACCAACAAATCCATTCATGATTTAAGTGAAATGGTACGTTCTCGCGTCTTGGGCCGTGATGCACGCGAGCTGATCATCGTGTTCGAATCCTTTGGCTTCAAACATGGGCTTCCGACAGATGCCGACTACGTGTTCGATGTACGTTTCTTGCCAAATCCTCACTGGGTTCCTGAGCTCAAGCCATTAACCGGCCTGGACCAAGGCGTTAAGGAGTTTCTTTCCGGTCATCCAGAAGTGAATCAGCTGATCTACCAGATCCGTAATTTCATCGAGACCTGGCTACCTATGCTGGAAAAAAACAATCGCAGCTACCTGACTGTTGCAATTGGTTGTACCGGCGGCCAGCACCGCTCAGTATACGTTGCCCAGCAGCTGGCAGAGCATTTTCGCTATGAAGGCCACCAGATCCAGATTCGCCACCGTACGCTGGAAGCAACCCCATGAGCACACTAAGCCGCCAGCTATTTATCAAAAACCGCCTTGGCCTGCATGCCCGTGCAGCCATCAAGCTGGTTGAATTAGCGCAAAGCTTTGAAGCCACAATCACCATCAGCAATGACGAGAAAAGTGCCACCGCTGACAGCGTGATGGGGCTGTTGATGCTTGAATCGGCTCAGGGTCAGCAAATCTGTGTCAGTGCCGACGGTAATGATGCCGAAGCCGCATTATCTGCTGTGTCTGAGCTGATCGAAGCCGGCTTTGACGAAGAAAACTAGTCGCCGGAACCCTGTATAACTTCGCCAATCAGGCAGATAAAAAGAATGATTATGAGCTCATTTCAGCCGAACCACACCATAATCTTTTTTTTCCTGGTAAGATCTCTTATTCCTCTTGCAGATTAAATCTTTATTTCCTCTCAGATCTGGTGAGACAACCACTACACTATTGCGTTAGTATTCAGCTTATTGCGGCCGGCATCAGAGTAATTTGGGGTACCACGACCAATGGCGGATGTATTAGAACAAGATCAGACGCACCAGACGTTACAAGAAGTCAATCAAGCGCTTGAAAATGGCATGTTTGTCCATGTCCGCCGAATGCTTCAGGATATGGAGCCGGAGGATATCGCTCACCTGTTGGAAGCCTCTCCGCCCAAAGAACGCCAGGTATTATGGCAGCTAACCGATCCCGAAGAGCAAGGTGAGATCCTCGATGAACTTTCAGAGGATGTAAAAGACGGTATTGTCTCGCAAATGGAGCCAGAAAAGCTGGCTGCCGTAACCGAGGGAATGGAAACCGATGATGTAGCCTATGTACTGCGTAGCCTGCCTGATGGCAAATATCAGAAAGTACTGGCTCAAATGGATGCCACTGACCGCCACCGGGTAGAAAAGGCTCTGGCCTACCCCGAAGAAACTGCCGGCGGTATGATGAGCACCGACTTCATTACCATTCGTGGCGATGTAACGGCTGATGTGGTTTTACGTTACCTCCGTATGAAAGGGGAACTGCCGGAAGCAACTGATGCCCTGTACGTAGTCGATCAAAATGAGCAGCTTATTGGCCACCTCTCGCTATCAACCCTGATCACAACCCAGCCGGATATTGAAGTCCAAGAGGTCATGGAGGACGCTGACGAGGCCATCTCGGTAGAGATGGACGACAGTGAGGTCGCCAATCTCTTTGAACGGCGAAACTGGCTCTCGGCACCGGTTGTCGATCTCGACAACCACTTGGTTGGCCGTATCACCATTGATGATGTTGTCGATATTATTCGTGAAGATGCCGAACACTCAATGATGAGTATGGCGGGTTTGGACGATGACGAAGATACTTTCGCGCCAGTCATGAAATCAGCCCGACGTAGAAGCATCTGGCTCGGCGTCAATGTGCTGGCAGCACTAGCGGCAGCCTCGGTATCGAACCTCTTTGAAGAAACGCTCGACCAAATGGCGGCGATTGCGATTCTGATGACTATCGTTCCGTCGATGGGGGGAGTTGCAGGCAACCAAACCGTCGCCTTGGTGATCCGGGGACTGGCTGTCGGCCATATCGGTGAAACCAACACCCGCTGGCTACTCAGCAAGGAAGCCCGGGTCGGCCTGATCAACGGTATCCTCTGGGCAGCCATCATTGGCGGTGTCGTCGTCGTATGGAAAGGCAACCTGATACTCGGGCTGATCATTGCCGGGGCCATGATGACCAACTTGCTGGTTGCGGGAGTCGCTGGGGTTTGTATTCCAATCCTGCTGAAGAAGCTCAATATCGATCCGGCTCTGGCGGGCGGGATGGCGCTGACAACCATTACCGATATCATCGGCCTATCGGTGTTTTTGGGCTTGGCGACAGTATTCCTCGTCTAAAGGGATTGAGAAGCTAATAAACAAAAGCGAGAGCCTCGGCTCTCGCTTTTGTTTGAATCTGGGTCCTACTCACCCGCGATTTTCATCGTATCCAGCAACATAGAACCGGTCTGGATCTGACTACGGGTTTCGGTATCCGTACCAATCGCAACAATATTTTGCATCATGTCTTTTAGGTTACCGGCAATCGTGACTTCGCTAACCGGGAATTGAATTTCGCCATTTTCAACCCAGAAACCAGCTGCGCCGCGAGAGTAATCACCCGTAACAATATTAACCCCCTGCCCCATCAGCTCGGTTACCAACAGGCCACGATCCATTTTTTTCAACATCTGGGCATAATCTTCGCCTGTCGACTTAACTTGCCAGTTATGAATGCCACCGGCATGGCCAGTTGGCTGACGACCCAGTTTACGAGCAGCATAACTGGTCATCAAATATGTCTGCAAGATACCATCTTGAATAATTTCACGATCATAGGTTGCCAGGCCTTCACTGTCGAAAGGTGTACTCGCCATACCACGAAGAATATGCGGACGCTCACTGATATTCATCCACTCAGGGAAAATCTGCTCCCCCAGCTTATCCAGTAAGAAAGATGACTTACGGTATAAATTAGAACCACTGATAGCCATCACCAAGTGGCCAAAAAGCCCGGTCGCCACATCGGCGGAAAACATAATAGGAGCCTCGCGAGTCGACAGCTTCTGCGGATCAATACGGCCAACAGTGCGCTCGGCAGCATGTAGACCAACTCGCTCCGGAAGCCACAAATCAGAAGCTCGGCGTGCAGTGGTATAGCTGTAATCCCGTTCCATTTCGCCATTTTTGCCTTCGGCAATCACGCAGCAGCTGGTACTGTGGCGGCTAGAAGCATAGCTGGCCAACATGCCATGGCTATTGCCATAGACACGAATACCATAGTGACTGTCATAGCTCGCACCGTCACTCTGCTTGATTCGCGGATCATAATCGAGCGCGGCCTGCTCCGCCTGGATTGCAATAGCGGCAGCATGATCGGGCTCTGGCTCATCAGGGTGAAAGAGGTCAAGATCAGGAATATTCTTGGCCATCAGCTCTTTCGGGCCAGGGCCAGCAAACGGGTCTTCGGACGTATAGCGGGCGATATCAAGCGCAGCAGCAACAGTCTGGGCAATCGCATTCTCACTCAGATCAGAAGTAGAGGCGCTGCCTTTGCGTTGACCGCGGTAAACAGTGATCCCCAATGCACCATCGCTATTAAACTCCACATTCTCAACGTCACACATACGTGTAGAAACGCTAATACCCGTCGTTTTATTAATAGCAACTTCGGCAGCATCAGCCTGCTTGCCCGCCAGCTCTAATGCCCTGGCGACTGCCGCTTCCAGCTCTACACGCTGCTGTGCAACCTGTTCTCTTACGTCCATACCTTCACTTACTCAAAAAGTGATAACTATTTCAATATGTTACCAAGCACACCCTGGCAGACGACCTAATGAAATGGAGATCATGATTATGATTAGCAGCACACCAGCCTATGCTGATACGTGCTCTATTTAGTATTACTTATAGGATAACACCGCCTGTGAGGAATTTGCGCCCCAAATCATGATTAAACTGATAAAATAGACCCATTACCTTCTTTAGTGAGCCAGTTATGAGCCGTAAAAACCAAAAAGCCCCTTGGGAAGAGGAAGAAGAAATCATCTGGGTAAGTAAGTCCGAGATGAAACGCGACATGGAAGCCCTGCAGAAATTGGGAGAAGAGCTCGTTGAGCTTAAGCCAAATGCACTGGCAAAAATCCCGCTAGACGAGGAACTGATGGATGCCGTTCGCGACGCGCAGCGCTTTAAAAATGAAGCCCGTCGCCGCCAGTTGCAACGAATTGGCAAGCTAATGCGCCAAATCGAAATCGAGCCTATCCAGGCCGCTCTGGATATGCTTCGTAACAAGCACTCACAGGCAACTGTTGCATTAAAAAAACTGGAGCTTAAACGCGATAAGCTGATCGAAAATGGCGATAGCATGATCAATGCAATACTGGTTGACCATCCGGAAGCCGATCGTCAGCGCCTACGTCAACTTGTTCGCCAGGCGAACAAAGAAAAGGCGCAGAGCAAGCCGGCAAAAGCGTACCGTGAGATCTTCCAGTACCTAAAAGAATTGTACCTGGAAGATTAAGCTTCTATCTTCTGCAACAATTTATGTCATAAAAAAATGCCAGCACTGTTAGTGCTGGCATTTTAATTTTCTGTTCAGTAACGACTCTACTGTGTTCCACCGACCGTCATGGAATCAACTTTCAACGTTGGCTGGCCGACACCAACCGGTACACTCTGACCGGCTTTGCCGCAGACACCTACACCACGGTCAATATCAAGGTCATTGCCTACCATCGAGACTTGCTGCATCGCTTCAATGCCACTGCCAATCAAGGTCGCTCCCTTGATAGGTCTCGTCACTTTACCGTTTTCGATCAGGTATGCTTCTGAGGCCGAGAATACGAACTTGCCCGAGGTAATATCAACTTGTCCCCCACCGAAGTTGGGCGCATAGATCCCCTGCTTCACACTGGCAATGATCTCTTCCGGCGAATGCTGGCCCGGCAACATATACGTATTTGTCATACGCGGCATAGGCAGGTGCGCGTAAGACTCGCGCCGACCGTTCCCCGTTGGCGCAACGCCCATCAGGCGTGCATTCAGCTTGTCCTGCATATAGCCTTTCAGCTTGCCGCCTTCTACCAGCACATTGTACTGACCCGGCGTACCTTCATCGTCAATATTAATCGAGCCCCGGCGATCAACCAGCGTGCCATCATCGACAATCGTACATAATGGCGAGGTGACCTGCTTGCCCATTTGCCCGGCAAACATGGACGAGCCTTTACGGTTAAAGTCACCTTCCAGGCCATGGCCCACCGCTTCATGCAGTAGCACACCTGGCCAGCCAGCACCAAGAACAACCGGCATCGTCCCCGCAGGTGCCGCATCGGCATCTACATTGACCAAAGCCTGGCGAATCGCCTCATCGGCATAGTTCAGTGCAATGGACTTGCCATTTTCTTCATTGAGGAAATACTCATAACCATAGCGACCGCCACCACCGGCACTGCCATGTTCGCGTTTATCACCCTTTTCGATCAGAATACTGATAGACAGGCGCACCAACGGACGAATATCAGCCGCATAGGTGCCATCTAATGCTGCAACCAATACCTGCTCATAGACACCGTTTATGCTGACAGAGACTTCCTTCACCAGTGGCTCTTTGGTTCGGATATAACGGTCAATCTCTTCAAGCAGCGCAATTTTCTGGTGCTTGTCAAAGCTACCCAGCGGATCAATCGGCGCATAGATCCCTGAAGCAATTACAGGGCTAAATGCCTGCACCTTACCGTTTCCGCCACCGCGAACGATGCCACGAGCCGCCCTGGCACTCTGGGTCAATGCCAGTAGGTTAATCTGATCCGAATAGGCAAAACCCGTTTTCTCGCCAGCAACCGCCCGAACACCCACGCCACGGTCAATGTTGAAAGAGCCATCTTTAATAATGCTATCTTCTAGCACAAGTGATTCGTGCCAGCAGGACTGAAAGTAAATATCGGCATAATCCACATCCCGAGCCGCAATCAGCTCCAGGGTTTGACTTAATTCATCACGTCCCAAACCTGACTGAGTCAGCATGGTATTTTCTACAGTTTCCAGAGTCATTCTCTTTGCTCTTGTAAGATACCTACCGCTGGTGCACACCTAATCGGGCATGCTGCAGCAATGGCATGTTTGTTCTTATGGTCTGGCTCAAATTTAAATCCAGATCGGCCGTCAGTACACCGGTTCCCTGCTGTTGACAGGCAACCACCTGCCCCCAAGGATCAATTATCATCGAGTGACCCCATGTTTCCCGGCCTTCATTGTGCTCGCCCCATTGAGCTGCAGCCACAATCCAGCACTGTGTTTCCACCGCACGTGCTCGTAATAATACATCCCAGTGAGCCTTGCCGGTCACTTTGGTAAACGCCGCCGGAACCACAATAATGTCGGCCCCCTGCTCTCTCAGAGCGGTATATAACTGCGGGAACCGGATATCATAACAGATTGATAATCCGATGTTGCCAAAGGGGGTGGATACCACTTTGACTTCTTGACCCGGTCGGAACGTATCGGATTCCCGATAACTATGATGCTGGTCTTCTATCTCAACATCAAACATATGTAACTTATCGTAATGTGCCCGGCACTGGCCCATATCATCAAACAGCAACGCTGTTGCGGTGATCGCACCATCAGGCTGGCGGATCGGCATTGAACCAATCAACAACCAAATCCCTAGCTGCTTGGTAAGCGCCGAGAGCGCCTCCTGCAAAGGCCCCTCGCCAAGAAGCTCGGCATGACGCTGATAATCTGAGCTGGAACCAAACACCAAACAATTTTCTGGCGTAACAACCAGCTCAGCCCCTTGCAACTGCAACCCTTTAAGCTTCTTTTTTAGTTGCCGCAAGTTCGTTTCAGGATCGGCTCCTGAATTCATTTGTACAACGCCCACTTTTGCCATCATTAACTTCCTTTTTCTGACAAATATCGCCATTCCATCGTTATTTCGGCTGATTTTGTTGTTCTTTCAGCTTTTCAGGCAAAGTGTACTCGCCAGTAAAGCGAGACTTCTCTGTTACCGTCGGAGAATCAATCGGTCCTTTCACCGCATAATTGATCTGAGTAAATACATCCAGCACCGGAGATAGTGCCGTTGAGATGGCAAACACCAAGATCGCGGTTTGCGGTGCCACAGCAAAAGCAGTAAGTACCGGTATCCCTGAGGTAAAATCAGGAAGAAACTTCACTTTTGCATCAACGGTTTCATTTACAAGGTTAGCACTTCCGGTAATAAACATATCACCGGCCAATGCCTGCATTTTAATATCATCACTCTCAAACTGACCGTTTTCAATCCTGCCGGAGCCCCTGATATAGTTAAAAGCCAGACCGTCATCAAAAATACCAGAGAAATCGAGCTGCATTTTTCGCACAATCGAATCAATACTAAATAGCCCAAGCAAGCGCCCGGCACCTCCGACTTCACTGATCAGCCCCTTGCCGGTTTCTGTTTTTACTTCACCGGTCAACGTTTCACGGTGCATTGCCCATGGTGAACCTTGCCATTGAATAGAGGCATAGCTGCTAAATTTTGCCCCCTGGATCCCCCCGGACACACCAAAACGTCCCATCAAATCAGAGCTGTTTTCACCTTCAATATCGAAGGCTATATGGGTCTCATTCTGATCATCGTCAAGCATCCAGTGGCCATCTAAACTCAGGGAGGTAGTTCCGGAGTCAATCAGCAGGTTCTGCAATTCCAGCATTGTGCCTTCCCGACGCAACTTGCCTGACACCTTGCCGAGACGATAGCCCTGTAACCAAGCATCCTCAAGCAAGAGATCAATGTCAGGCATATTCGCCATTATGGTTCGATCAAAATCAGTTGCAGGCGGTATCTCCCGCTGTGGTACATACTTTTTACGCGGTAGCACTTCTTCTACGCTTTCTAACCCCGGTAGGTTCAGGTGCATTTTTTCCAGGGTAACTTTCAATGGCGCACCGTCAGGCCAGAAAGCCTCACCGGTCATTTCACGGCTGCCCAATATCATGTGCCATTGCTCAGGTTGCCGACGAACAGCCAAATCGACATCATTCCAGTTCAGTGTTGCCATTTTCAGCTTTTTCACTCGGGCATTTACCCTCGTAGGCAACGGCACCTCAGGCATCGTCGTGAACTGACCAGCTTGCGCCATTTGCGCAGTTTTTGTTTCAATCTCGCCGATAAGATCTATCCAGCGGTCAGCATCCAAATAATCGCTATTGATTCGCAACGAATGGCTTCCCTGCGCCAGTGAACGTAATTTTCCCCGTCCTACCAACAATTCACTTGCTTCGAGTTTCAGCCGCTCAGGAACCAAGTTGATCTTAGCTTGATAGGTGGCATCCGGCACCGTGACAATACCGGAAAGAACTTCTGCATTGCCGTGAGCGGTGAGTTTAGCCTGCTGTTTCGTGCCCGGTGACAACTGAAGCGGGTAAGGCAACGTGCTATCGATGGCTGCAAGCTCCGCCAGCAAATCAACATTGTAGTCAAAGCCGGTATCGTACAAGTTGACTCCGATCGTCGACTGCCAGAGGCTACTACCCGAAGCATGCGCCAGCAAAGGGTCTTCAACCTGTTGCTGCAGGGTGGCAACATCCCACCGACCTCCCAGCTTAACGCCCACCTGATAGCCCGTTTCAACACTCTTTCCAGTAAACCCAAGCGCTACAGGCTGTGCCAGCAACATGCCTTGAATATCACTGGCCTTGATAACATCATTATCAAAACTCAGGCTACCACTGACTTGGTCCAGCTGGACCGGCGGCGTGTCCATGACTATCTGATTATCTTTCAGCTGAGCCGAACCCCATGCACGTACATCGCTGCCATCAAAAGGAATATCAAGCTTGAACCGTGATGTTACCGGACCACTTACCTGAACCGTTGTCAACGCGGCACCGACGGAATCAACCAGCGGTGTCGCCAACATATAATCACGGATCTTCTGCCCCTCGGCACCGACATCCAGTACCAGCTTCAAATGGCCGTCTTCGCTCAGCTCGGCATCGCCAGTCACCCGAGAGGCTGTCGCTCCCATCGTTTTGGCATGACTCGCATCGAGGTAGAGGAAATCATTTTCAAATAGCAGATCCAGTTTGAGATCGGTCAGCTCAGGCCAGGAGGTATCAAAGCTAAACCGCCCATCATACAGAGAAACGCTAGCCTGAAAGACGCCTTCTTGTTTGCTGTAAGGAAAATCAGCCAACTCGCCATACCATAGCAACTGCGCATGATCTGCCTTGCCACCTCGAATCGCGGTTGATAGGTAATCGGTCAGTTCACGCCCCAGAGCCAGTGTCGGTAAATAACGCCAAGTTTCACCCACATTGCTGGCTGAAGCTTCACCATAAAACGACAACCATGCGGGCGCCTTTGCCGGAAAGTCCAGCCGGAACTGTCCATTAGCGCTTAAGTGCGGCGTTGATACCGCCAACTGATCACTCCACAACCGCCAGCCATCATCATCGATCTGCCAGTAAGCAGTTACTTCACCTTTAGTAATATTCAACGGGGTCTGGAACACGTCTCCATATGGCAGCATATCATCGTTAAGTACCAGTACGGCTTTCCCACCATCCAGGCTTCCGGACAACCGAGCGTTAAGCTTGTGTACCTCAGGAAGCAACTTCCACTGCTTCATACCAAACCCTTTGAGACTGGCAGAAAAACGCGGAGACTGATCGCCATTGGCGGCGATTCGAATATCTTGTAACTGGCCGGAAGGCTGTAAGGTCGATAGCATTTCCGCAGCCGTATTGCCCTCCGGCAGGAAACTGACAAACGGAAGCAAATGCTCAAGGTGAAGGCGACTCAATGCAACTTGCCAGCGTTCAGGCTCCCATTGCGCGGCAATATCGAAGGCTGGCCACAACAACTTGTCGGTTTGCAGAATCATCTGATCACTATCAATCCGCCAGCCAGTTTTCCCTTCGGCCAACGCAACAGGGGTCAGTCCCACCAACCCCTTGGGGATCCGGAACTCATGCTTCTCTTCTCCCTCGCGCCAACGAAGGTAGCTATCATCAAGTCTGGCCAGACTCTTGAGTACTTTGCCGTCTTGCAGGTTCAACCATACCTCGGCATTGATATTGCTGCCGATAATATCCGCTCCACCTAACATACGCTTGTTTAACCAGGGCGTAATTGACAGGTTTTGGGTCTGGACATAGATACTGCCCGATAATTCGGGCAAGGAACGCCGGGCCGATAAGTTAGCGATTACTCGCATCTGGCTGAAGTGGGTATCGGCAATGCTAATCACCCCTTCGGCTAAATGCTGACCACCCGTACCGTCCCATTTCAGTTCGTTGATATCAATACGCTTTTTATCCCCAGCAGGAGATAGCAAAGTAATATCAGCATTGCGTAATGAAAACTTACCCAACTGGACAAAAAACAGCTCTTCCAGCCGTTTAACCGTAGAAGCCTGGTTTGTCTCTTCGACAACTGACTGTGATGGAGAAACCTGGCTGAAAACGGAGCCTGAAAGACGGGTCAAATCGAGGCTAAGCTGATCGATACGTATATCTTTAAAAACAAGCCGCATCTCAATCGCCGAGCGCAGCATATCAAGCTGCATCTCGACATCGCCGACCCGGACAATCGATTCCGGATCATCGCTTGCTGAAACACTCACCCCCTGCAGTACGAGGGATGGTCCAAGGTTTCGCCAATATCCCTCAACATGTGCGACTTCAAGGCTCATATCAGCCTGTTCAGATGCCCACTGACGGATAGGTTCGCGATATTCGTTTAGCTGGGGAAGGTAAAAACGCAGACCACTAATCGCAATAGCGGCCAGTACCAACATAGTCAGCACCAGCCACATTAATCCACGTGCCAGACGAACTGGAACTGTTGTCACTCAAAAGCCTCGCATTGGTAATTACATCATTACAACGTCAAATTGTTCTTGGATATATAATGGCTCGGCCTTAACTTTCACCTGTTTGCCAATAAACACTTCCAGCTCTGCCAGAGCATGGTATTCATCGCCAGCCAACGCTTCGGCAACGGCAGGGGCGACATAGACCACAAAACGGTCAGCATCGTAGGCACGGTTCACCCGAGTAATTTCACGCAGGATCTCGTAGCAAACACTTTCCACGGTTTTTACCGTGCCTCGGCCCTCACAGGTCGGGCAAGTACCACACAACACATGTTCGATACTTTCACGAGTTCGCTTACGGGTCATTTCAACCAAACCAAGCTGGGTAAAACCATTGATATTAGTTTTTACCCGATCGTAGGAAAGCGCCTGCTCCAGTGCTAATAACACGCGACGCTGGTGATCTTCCAGTGCCATATCGATGAAATCAATAATAATGATCCCACCTAAATTACGCAGTCGAAGCTGACGTGCAATCGCCTTGGTCGCCTCGATATTGGTATTGAAAATGGTTTCTTCCAGATTTCGGCGGCCAACAAATGCCCCGGTATTGATATCAACCGTGGTCATGGCCTCAGTCTGATCAATGATTAGATAGCCACCAGATTTCAGCTCAACCTTGCGATCCAACGAGCGCTGAATTTCACTTTCTGTGTCGTATAAATCAAATATAGGCTGCTCGCCGGCATAGTAGTCAAGCTTCTCACTCAACTCCGGCACGAATTCATCGGTAAACTCTTTGAGGTTTTCAAAACCGATACGCGAGTCAACCTTAATACAGTCCAGCTCAGTACCGACAAAATCGCGAAGTATACGCTGAGCCAGCCCTAGCTCACCATATAGCATTGACTTGGGCTTGTGCTTGGCACGTCGCTCCAGCACTTTTCGCCATAAGTGTTTAAGGAAGGCGGCATCTTGCGCCAGCTCTTCTGGTGTCGCGCCTTCGGCTGCAGTGCGAATAATAAAGCCGCCCAGATCGTCACAGTGTTTACTCACCATCTTTTTCAGGCGTTCGCGCTCATTTTCGCTTTCAATTCGCTGGGAAACACCAACATGGCCTGCACCAGGCATAAAGACCAAATAACGCGAAGGCAGGGTAACATCGGTTGTCAGCCGTGCGCCCTTGGTTCCCAGGGGATCTTTAACCACCTGAACCACCAAATCCTGGCCCTGACGAACCAGTTCAGAAATATCCCGAACCTGAAACTGCTGTTTTTCGTTCTCGGCCACACACTCTGTATGCGGCACAATGTCGGACGCATGCAGGAAGGCTGCTTTTTCCAACCCGATATCAACAAATGCCGCCTGCATACCCGGCAATACCCGGCTCACCCGGCCTTTGTAAATATTGCCAACAATACCGCGTTTTGATTCTCGTTCTATATGTATTTCCTGAAGGGTCCCTCCTTCAATCATCGCAACGCGTGTTTCACTTGGCGTCACGTTAATTAGCAGCTCTGTGCTCATGGTTGCCTCTAAATTGATAAACTTAAAAAGTCTCGAACCATGATGTCGGTTTCCATTAACGGTAACCCCACCACAGCGTAATAACTGCCATCGATGCGCTCAATAAACTTGCCGCCGATGCCCTGAATACCATAGCTGCCTGCTTTGTCCTGCGGCTCGCCGCTTTGCCAGTATGCTTCTATTTCTTTTTCAGACAAAGCCTTGAACCAAACGTTCGTTACGACAAGCTTAGTTTTACTACGTGCTGCCGTTGCTAGGGTAACAGCCGTCATCACCTGGTGCTGGCGGCCGGAAAGCAGAGTCAGCATACGCTTGGCATCTGCATAGTCTTCAGGTTTTTCCAGAATCTCATCATCTACTACAACAATAGTATCTGAACCCAGTACCGGTGTTTGACCATCGGTCTCTTTCACGCCAGCCTGTGCCTTGTCCTGCGCTAATCGCTGGACATACTCAGCCGGTGCCTCGCCAGATTGATGCTGTTCTTCAACATCCACGACAACCCGTTCGAAGCCGTAGCCTAGCTGAGCCAGTAATTCTTTTCGCCGAGGAGAACCCGATGCCAGATACAGTTGCAATGTAGACATGATGATACCATTTACTTAAATATCAAAAAGATCCATTCGATGTCATGTTTTACAACCTAACACCGAACAGACCTTGTTTGGAAAGTTATTTAACGAATTGAGAACTTACGACGCATTCGCCGCAACAGCAAAAACAGCCATGGCCACAGCAGGAAATTCAGCAGCACAGCCCATAGTCTATCAGGCTCGAAGGTGATCACAGAGACCAGATACTCAGCCCAGAACTCGACCAACTTACCGGCCAACGTCAGCAAGGCAACCAGTATCGCCTGCTGCCATAGCGACAGATTACGCAACACCTGAAAGTTCAGGGCAACGACGTAACACAGTACCGACATCATCAGGCCCCGTACCCCGAGGGTAGAGCCCAGCATCAAGTCCCACAGTAACCCCAATAACAATGCCGTGCCGACATTCACCCGATGCGGCAATGCCAACACCCAGTAAAATGCCACCAGCAAGACCCATGAAGGCCTGAACAGCTCCAGCTCGCCGGGCCATGGTGCAGCCTGTAAAATAAGTGCCACAATAAAAGAAAGCCAGATCAACAAGCGGCCACTTGGTCGACTATTCGCCACTATTGAGATCTCCTACCATCAGCGTTTCCCGCGGTGTAGGCCAGACCAGCAGCAAATAACGCAAGCGGTCAAACTGTACCGTCGGTTTCGCCTTTATCTGGGCAAACGGGCGCTTGTTATCGAATGAAAACTCGGTCACGTGACCGACCGGATAACCTTCAGGATAACGGCCGCCCAAACCGGATGTCACCAACAGATCCCCGACTTCAATATCGGTACTGCTCGGCACATGTTCAAGTTGGATTTGGTCTATCTGGCCGCTGCCCGAGGCAATCACTCGGATATCGTTACGAACAACTTGGATAGGAATCGCATGCGTTGGGTCAATCAATAACAGGACGCGGCTATTATGGGCACCAACATAAGATACCTGGCCGACGATGCCTTTTTCGTTGATCACCGGCTGGCCTTCATACACACCATCGACCCGCCCCTTATCAATCATCACCTGATGACTGTATGGATCTGAGTCTACCGCCATGACTTCCGCGATCAATTTCTTCTCGTCACGAACAAACGGTGAGCCTAATAGCTCCCGCAAACGCTGATTTTCCTGCTTTAACTGATCGAGCAGCAGCACATCACTCTGCTTTACCAATAAATCACGCTTAAGTGCTTTATTCTCTGCCAACAAACGCTGATGGGAGCTCAACTGACCCGACATACCATCTAACAAATCGCGGGGTAAGTTAGCTGCATATTGCAGTGGCGAAATCGCAGTGTTCAGCAAATAACGTATATTGGCGAAGGCATCTAGGCGGCTGTCGGCCAGCATCAGACCAACCGACAGTAATATGGCAAGAAACAGGCGTAACTGCAGAGAAGGTCCTCTGCCAAATATAGGTTTCATCTAACACTATAACCTGTTCTATCTATTGCCAGACTTGGCATTATTCTTCGCTGAAAAGATCGCCACCGTGCATATCGATCATTTCCAATGCCTTGCCACCGCCACGCGCAACACACGTTAGCGGATCTTCTGCAACAACCACTGGAATACCGGTTTCTTCGGTAAGCAGGCGATCAAGATCGCGCAGCAGCGCACCGCCACCGGTCAGCACCATACCGCGCTCTGAGATATCAGATGCCAGCTCTGGCGGACACTGCTCAAGCGCAACCATGACTGCCGAAACAATTCCGGTTAGCGGCTCTTGCAGCGCTTCAAGGATTTCATTGGAGTTAAGGGTAAAGCTACGAGGTACACCTTCAGCCAAGTTACGGCCGCGCACTTCAATTTCACGCACTTCATCACCCGGATAGGCCGAGCCAATTTCGTGCTTGATGCGCTCAGCGGTCGCTTCACCGATCAGGCTGCCGTAGTTACGGCGAACGTAGTTAATAACCGCCTCATCAAAACGGTCACCACCGATACGTACCGACGAAGAGTAAACCACGCCGTTTAGAGAGATAACCGCAACCTCGGTAGTACCACCACCGATATCGATCACCATTGAACCCGTTGCTTCCGACACTGGCATACCGGCACCGATCGCCGCCGCCATTGGCTCGTCAATCAGGTACACTTCGCGAGCACCTGCACCTTGTGCAGATTCACGGATAGCACGGCGTTCAACCTGGGTTGAACCGCAGGGAACAGCCACCAGCACGCGTGGGCTAGGGCGTAAAATACTGTTGTCATGGACCTGCTTGATAAAATGCTGAAGCATTTTTTCGGTCACATAAAAGTCGGCAATCACACCGTCTTTCATCGGGCGGATAGCAGCGATATTACCAGGTGTACGACCAAGCATCTGCTTTGCGTCATGACCAACGGCAGCAACACTTTTGGTTGCACCCGCTCGATCCTGACGGATAGCTACTACTGAAGGTTCATCGAGTACGATGCCCTGTCCTTTGACATAAATAAGGGTGTTGGCAGTACCCAGGTCAATAGACAGGTCATTAGAAAACATGCCACGAAGTTTTTTAAACATAGTCTTCGGCTAATTCCTGCAAGCTTACAAAATTCGTTAAATTGCGCTAAATGTATCAAGGGGCACGGATCGAGACAAGGTAAGCTTTGTCAAACCTGCCACAGATCCGCATTTTATTTAGTTGAGCAGCTGATTCATACCTTTTTCACCACGATAAATGATGCGATCGTTGCCGCGATAGACACCGAAGGTAACAACGGCAGACGGGCTTTCATCACCAAACTTGCGCCAGTTGAACTGAAGCCAAGGTTGATTGGAGTGGCTGCCGACGCAGATCCCCTCTTTTATGTCTACTGGTATACCCGACGTTAATCGCTGCCAGAACCGAGCTTGCTCACGATAATTTACTTTAGAATGAGGTACCGCGACAAACTCTCCAGAGCTCGTCTCTCCGGCAGAAACGGTACCGTCACCTTCGGTTCTGGACTCACTGTTTTTGACAGCTGAATCTGACTGGGCGATAACTTGCTGACAGTAATTGCCCCCGGCAAATACTGAGAGCCTGTCATCGGAATTCATAACGAATCGGCTACCGTCCCAATATTCGACACGAAGAGGTATGGCAATCTTGCTATCGGCACGCCCCCCCACATCCTCCATCATCATACGCCCATAGCGAATATCAGCTCTGTCGACATAGGCCCCCACAGCATTTTGATTATTTTCAGTCTCCGACAAAATAAAATCAACACCATCAGCAAATTTACTGACTTTGACCCTGAAATCGAGAGCCTGATAAGGCCCATCCGCCTTTGTGGCCTTGGAGCAACTGTTTGCATCGTCAAACGAGCAGGTAAAGCTCGTATCTATCAGCCGTGATATCGTCAGTCTGGGCGCATTGCCAGCCGTAGCATCAAAAACCCGCCCGCTTTGCTGGGAGACCGAGCTCTGGGCGACATTGCTCCAGCCCTGCCAAGCTAAATTCGCCTTACACTCTTTGGTATCACAAATATGAAGCCTTGCCAGATCAAAGGCCTTATACTGATTCTCCACAAGGCTGCCTAGCCATAAGCCAAAATCAGCCTGTAACGACGAGGCAAATAGGTGGTAGTTACCGACAGGCGCTGAGGCATTCATTGCCTTGACTGTAAACTTACCGGTAAATGGCTGTTCCATATAAGAGAACGAGCCATTGGCCGGAATAATGCCTTCGCTTCCGCCCGCTTTAACAAACACGGCAAAATGATCCGGGTAAAAACGGCCGACAGGTCGTTGACCCATATTAATATCCATATTCAGATATTTGGCCTGTGTATCAGCCTGCAACCAGATACTGCCTACCTCACTCCAACTGGCAGAAAATGCCTTATCTTTTATCTGTGCATGAGATAACTCTGTACTCGTCAGGCTTCCTGTTATTGCGCCCGCTTCATCAGGCGAATGGGGGTTGACCCCGTAACCGCTAGGAATACTCAAGGCTACCGTTGCTGCAGGGGCACCGGCTGCATAAAAATTATAAGTAATGGTACGATCGCACATCCCGGAACTATCAACAGCAGCTGTAGCATTCTGATTCGCATCAATACCGCCGTTGCCATCACTTTCAATCCAGACTACAGGCCTGACTTTCACACCGAATGGCTCATCGGCAGCAACAAAGCGGTGACCTTGCTCAGACGTGCCTGAGGCATCTTGAATAGATTTTGCGGTTCCATCGTTACACAGCGCAAAGGTATATGGCCGTGTCGCAACCGACAGCTCCCCCTCTAAGCGCTCCCAGTTCTTCAAAGAGGTCTCAGTAGACTTCATCAAGCGGGCTATCGGCTCTACATCGCATTTTTTATTGGTACAATTAGGATCATAGAACGTCAGTTTGGTTATTCCCGCATCGGCATATTTCAGAACCGAGCGAGCCCGGGCAGTTTCTGTATTGTCTGAGTTTCTTTCTACTTTGAACTCAAATTTACCCTCACCAGATTGCCAGTTTCCGTCTTTGTCTTTCAGTAAGATACTGGCGGCTTTGGTTCCAGACGAAATGTTAGGCTTTGTATACGCGGTTTCAAGCCTGAGTGTTCTGATACCGGTATAACCGTTAGCCACAGAATCATCAACCTTATCGTCTGCACATGCCTTGGCAACAATCGAGATATCCTGGGGTTTATTCGCTACAGTTTTGAGTTCATTCTGCTGAATTTCCAGCTTAAAGGGCACAAACTGGAAATTCCCCGTCTTCGGATCGGCCATACCTGTCGTCAACTTTCCTGTCACGTCTATCGAGCCGATATAATCACTTTTCAACCAGAGCTTCACTTTACCGCCGCTGACATCAAAAGAAGTATTATTGCCCGTAATATCACGCTTGGTATTTCCCCCCCCAGTCTCGCTGAAGTACCAAAATGCCTTTCCAGACGGGAACGTATCTTCAGCAGAGATAATGACCTTGCCACTATAATCTGCAACCAATGATTTCGTGTTCTTATCTTTTACTTGAAACTCAACGGGCAGGCGCTCGCACACAAGCTGCAAGTCTTCGTCGGGAATTAGGTCTAACAGATATTCTTCTTCCGGAGGCGGATCAAAACACTGGCTATCGCCAATAATTTGAGCCGTATTACTCATCTGTAGCTGACAGGCCGTTACCGCCCCGATCAAGGTTGTCGCATTAGACAGGGCGACTGGCCCCTGAGAATAAATCCTGCCGTTAAACTGTCCGGATACATTAATGTTGACCGCATAATCAACATTAACCTGAGGGGGGCCACTGGGGTAATTAGCTGGAAGCGGACATGCCTCTCCTGAATTATAAGCAAAGATAGTCAAATTATCGGTAGGGCTTAAGGTATTCACTGCCCCGCCAATATTTAAATTATCCTTAACATGCAACGTCACCTGGCCATCAATAGTCAGCTCCCCCCGAATATCAGCAGCGTCGACCCAGTACTCGCCGGAAGGCAGCGTTAAGTTTCCACGAGGCTCGATCGTTAAACCGTATGTCCAACTCCGTACGGCTTGATAGGAGGTACCGGGACTTGCTGTTTCATTAGCAGTAATAACGGTGTTTTCCAGTTGCTTAGAGGCTCCTGAATTATCCCAGCTCAGTGCTTTTTTCTGCGCTACCTTACCGTTGAGCTGGCAACTGTTACCATCACACAGGCCAAGGAGGGGGGTTTGCGGCGGATGATAATCGGAAGGATAACCATTGATTATTTGGTTTGAGAAACCAATCTGATAGTTATCAGCCTTCGCTATCTTGCTGTAACGATCCATTGTTATCAGGTTATTCGTGTTTCCTTGCCAACTCTGTACAGGCCCTGGAAATAGCTCACAATGGCTAGGCTCAGGTAGAGGCTCAATTGTGCCGTTACAATTTAATATTTCCGTACTCTGCCCGGAAACATAAACATTGTTACTTAAACCGGAAATATTTACCGATTTTTTTTCCATCGCGAGTCCCCATCGATTAGGGTTTAAATCCCAGCGATAAAAATAGTATTTCAGCGTTCCGGGTGATTTCTTTCCCTTACCGGGAGTGTAATGCAGCCAAATATCATAATTTTGGCCCTTAACTGTCCAGCGATAATCACTATCATTGATTATCGCGACATCACCGGGAATATTTGACCACAATATTTTTTTTCTACCGTTCTGTCCGGTCAAAATAACCCGTTCTTGATGTTGAACATCAGTAAGACGAAAAACGACATCAAAGCCTTTATTGACCTGTAAACGGCCACAAGAGGCGTGAACAGACAGACTGAAAAATAATACCTCCACACAGAAAGCCAACCAAAAAATATTTTTCATCACTTCAAATCCTTTGCCCAGGTTTCCTGAATCCGAGTGGTTGCAAATTTCCCGCTACCACAGGTCGCGCTGCTTTCTAGCTGGTATTTATAAGAGGTGGGAGTTCCGGAGCCATACTTATGTCGGGTACAAACGACCTTAACTTCCTTGCACTGAAATAAGCTGGCATTGACCGTGTACGTTTTGGAGTCGCTGCTCTTCCCTTCTGAACACGCATCAGGAGCAGAGGCTTTCTGCCCCAGAGGAAACAACTTGCTCAGCACATACTCATTGCCCGAGTGCGCCGCAAACCATGCCCGAGTCGCAAACACTTCCCGCGAGGTCATATCCTGCCCGGACCAATCAATCCGGATCATTGCCGCCGCAAAGGCCGCCATCACGGTAATAATAAAAACCGAGACAATCAATGCACTGCCACGTTGCTTGCTATAGAACATTGATCACCTGCACCGTGTGGTTGTAGTTGAAGGCTTCGCCGGTACTGCCTTCAACAGCATCTCCACCGGTATAGCCTTTTTCGATAGTCAACGATATGTGCACCATGCCGTTATTCTGCAGGCCTGCACCTTCAGCCACAAACTCGACAGTCTTTACATCCTCGGCAATTCGGTTCCCCTGACGAGTCAGCAGACTTCCAGCCAAGCAGTATTCGACTTTATCGCCATAGATATAAGCCCGCTGGGCCGGTGACGAATACAACAGCGCCGCGCCTGCATTCACGGTCAGCTCACCTTGCTCTGCGCCCTCAGTCACAGAACGAATAGGGTTACGCTTTGCGTCATACTCTGCGGGCGAAGGCAAACCGACAGCCAAAACAAGATCAGCTTTGGTATCAATCGCTTTCCAGTCGTTAACAGAACCCACCGCCGGGATGACACTGATCATATTTGTCTCAGGACTTCCTTGGTAAAAACCAGAATACCGAACCGGATAGAACGACAGGCAAGCTCCCTCATTAGAGGTCGATACGCTATTGGGCGCAGCATGGCGAATTTCCCGGGTTATTTTTTCCAGAGCAAAGCGCGCAACCGCCTGTGCACGGTCACGATTGACGGTATCGACATAACCCTGTGCCCCCAGCTGTAAATAACTGCCTATTGCCAATGAAATAATGCCAAGGATCACCAAGGCCATCACCATTTCAATCAGTGTAAAACCTTTCTGCCGCCACATCAGTAATTGCTCCTGTAGGCAACAAAGTCATACTTGCCATAGCGGCCCGTATCGACCTCGATATCAATGCGTTTATGCTGATTCGGAAAAGCATCATTCGGGTAGGCGGTGTTTAAAGACTTATCGTAGCTAACCGCAATCTTTACCGTCATGTTTAGATAACGGTCATTCTTTCCCTTATTCTCCGCCAGCAGGTTTTCAATGAATCCACGCCATGGATATTGGTTACTGCTATATCGCTTGCCACACAGAGATAACTCCCCCCAGCAACCGTGAAAGTCGTCTACATCATCGGCAGCAGACACCATCAGCCCCCAACCAAGTCTATTTCCATTCACTGGATCGACATACTCAAAATACTCTTTGCTTGTGCCGTCATCCTGTTGTTCATCTCTGGGCCAACTGCCCGACGTTTCAGGCTGAGTGCACGCCTGAGCCCCCGTCTCTCCGCAGCGCACTACACTATCGCCGAAGGGATCAGAGCTTTCATCAAACTTGCGCGACAAGACTTCGTTGAGGAATGCATTGCTAATTGCCGCAGCGCGGGCCTGGTAATAAGGCGTTGCCGAACGCTCAACCTGAGGAAACAAGAAACTGGTGAGGGTTATCATCGCAATGCCTAAAATCACGATGGTGATAATACCTTCAATCAAGGTAAAGCCTGCTTGTTTTGCGCCTTGTGTCGCACCCGAGCTTGCATGCAGAGACTTAGCAGCCGGCATAGATGTACCCTTCTTGATTGATACACATCGTGGTTTGTTCATTGGTGCCAGAACGGAAGGTGATCTTACAACCTGAACGACTGCGACAGGCACTTACCCGTTTTTCATTCTCACCCGTACCGGTAAAATAAAAAGGCTGACCCAGCATATCAAAATACAGATTTTCGACAGCGAGACCTTCGGCGGATAGCCTCAGGTTATTATCTGCAGCCGTTAGCGCAGGCGGCATTCCCGGCAGAACGTTATCACAGCGCGGACTTCCCAAATAGCCCGAAGATACCTGCAAGGAATAACAGGAGGCATTGGCATCATTGGCAGAGGTAACTAGGTGGTTCATTGACAGGATTTGAACCTGTCTTGCAATGGAGATCGCTTGGTCACGATTCAGGTGGGCATCGAAGCTGCTTCTGCCTATCATTTTAGAGGTCGCTGTGGCACCTAGTATTCCAACGAGAATAATCACAACCACCAGCTCAACCAATGTAAAACCTTGCTGGCGATTTTTCATTCGATCCCTACCAGAATTAACTTTGACTATTTTCCGAGCCGCTTTAATAAAGAAAGCAGTTCGGAAAATAGGGCTCAGACGAGCCCTATTTAAATTAATTACAACCAGTCGTTACGATAGTTGTTTTAGCCGCTTTATCAGCAGTAGAACCTGTTGCTTCGCTGTATTTGACATAACATTTGGTTGCTATAACGTTGGCATAATTTAGAGTGCTAGGTTTCTTACTTGTCAGTGTAAATGCACCATTGCTTGTCGCAGTCGGGCCTGTTCCTTCAGTACCAAAAGCCATCACCCAATCGTCAGAATCCAGACCAGTTACAGCAAGCTTAATTCCATCGGTAGCAGCAGTCGGATACCCATAATGCGTTTTAATACCTTCCACTACAGCAGCAGGAGTATCGCTTTTCTTTCCTGAATCCTTGCCTGTTAACGCAGCTTTACCAAATACGATTGATGCACCACCATCGATACCACCTTTCAGGCCCTGTAGCGATGCGATACGCGCATCATCCTGGAAGTTCATAAACTTAGGTGCAGCGGTTACCGCCAGAATACCCAAAATTACAATCACAACTACTAGTTCAATTAGCGTAAAACCGCCCTGACGTTTCATAACTCACTCCTATTTATTTCAAATTGACTTCGACGCGGCCTAAAGCCGGCTTATACGTAAATGAATGTCCGGCCTCAACGTCAGTTGAGCCCGCTCCATTCGTTCCGGCCGAAGCCAGTTGGTAATAACGACAAAGCTTTGCTGAATTATCAGTACCGGCTTTAACGTAAAACAAATAATTCCCACTCACCGCATCACGACTGCTAGTTGTTGCCAGCGGCGGGTTCTGTAACAAATTCTCTAGCAACGCCTGGCAGTCTGTTGCATTGATAGCACCGACATCAGAGGTACCATTTTTCAATGCATAGGGGTAACCATCACGGACACTTTTATCTGTTGTTGCCTTGGTCAGCAAAAAGTCGGTGCCATCGTAGTCCACCTGATATTGGCCACTGCTATCGACAGGACGGCCATTGGCTTCCCACTGGGCACGAGCAGACAAAACTGCAGTAGCAAAACCACCAGCGACGCCTTCAATCGAGGCTTTCTTGGCTTCATCGGTTACCTGTAGAAAACGAGGCAGTGCTGTTGCCGCCAGCAGGCCGACAACAATAATCACAATAACGAGCTCTACAAGGGAAAAACCGCGTTGATTTTTCATTATGATACTTCTCTGTTCGTCATAAGAATGACGCTTGACCCGTCAAAAAGCCGTTAATGTGTATTGTCTCATTTTTATAAAATAATTCCAGCCAATTACCGTCACTTACTTGGTAATAACAGGAATTATATCGAGCTGATCTCATTTCTTTTTTTGAGTCAAAACGAAGGTACGATACAGCCCCGCTTCTTGATGCCAATAAATCCCATATTTTTCGACAGTCAGTACCTTTATCATTAAATACGACAGGCCAACCACGAGCAGTAAATTCAACATTCATTCCCGCAATATCTAACTGCGCAGGCTTGTCTTGAAGCTCCCACTGCTGGCGTAGCGTTGAGGCACTTTTGTAAAAGGTTTGCTTCAAAACATTGAGCCTGGTGTGCTCGGCTTCTTCCTTGATTTCGATCCCTTGCACCAACATGCTGGTGACAATAAAAGAAACACCACAAAACCAAATAAAATATTGGAGGCGTTTTTTTTGTTGTTGGTTAAACGCCTCTAGCCACATCGAGCAGACTCCACATCGGCAAGAAGATCCCCAGAGCCAAGAGCAGAACCATGATTGCCACGATAAGTAACAACAGCGGCTCTATTCGTGCCGTCAGGGTCTTCAGATCATAATCGACCTCCCGGTCATAAAAATCGGAGACTTCGAGCAATAGGTTATCAACCTGACCAGTTTCTTCACCCACGGCTATCATCTGCAACACCAGTGGTGTGAACACCCCAGACAGGCTGGCAGTACTGGCAATCGTATTGCCACCCTCGATGCCATTTTTCATCTCTATCAGGCGGTTTTCCAGAAAGCGGTTTCCCAAGGCTTCGGCGGCCATCTGGATCGCCTGATTTAAAGGCACGCCGGCACGGATCATCAGGGAAAATGTACGCGAGAAACGCGATAGCTGTGCCCGGTTAACAATATCGCCGACAACTGGCACTTTTAGCCGCCATCGGTCCCACTTTTCATGACCTGCCGGCGTCTGTCGCCACATTCGGATCCCGATCCAACTTGCGACCAACGCCCCTAGCAGCAGTGGCCAGTAGTTGACAAAAAAGTTAGAGCTGGCGATCAGAATCCGTGTCGGTAGCGGTAAGTCGACCCCGAAACGGCTGAACATGGCGGTGAACTGCGGGATCACCTTAACGTTCAGTACCACCATCGCCAGCAAGATTGCCGATATCACGAACGTCGGATAACGCATCGCCGACTTGATCCGGCGCCGAGTTTCCATTTCCTGCTCAAAATAGTTCGCCAGCTGCAACAATGATTCATCCAGCCGACCGGTATTTTCGCCGACATGGATCATCGATACATACAATTCAGAAAACACCCGAGGGTGTTGCTTCATCGCCACCGAAAGCGGACGGCCATTGGTAAGCTCATCGGATACGGCATCTAGCGATTCTTTCATCAATGGATGGGCCGAGCTCTGACTCAGCCCTTTTATTGCCCTCAACAAAGGCACGCCGGCCTTAGTCAGGCTATAGAGCTGGCGACAGAAAATCACCAGCACTTCCAGAGGAATACGACTTTTGAATAAAGACTGGAGATCCAACCCCTGCCCTTGCGCTTTCCCCTGACGAATTTCCAACGGGATGATGCCTTGCCTTATCAGAAGATCGGCTGCCGCATCCTGGCTTGCGGCTTCAATTTGCCCGCGCTTTAAGCCACCTTGGTTATCACGCCCGCGATAGTTGAATATCGGCATACAAACTCACTCCTACCGCGCAATTACAGCACTTGGCCATCATTGAAATTATCGATATTAAAATCAGCGGTATTCAATTCACCGTCACCCAGCAGCAAGACTTCCTCGAGGCTAGTGCGCCCCTCAAGGGCCAGATCCATCGCTGACTCAATCAGGGGCTTGTAACCCTTGGCATTACGGGCAATTTGACTAAACAAGACTGCATCATTGGCACGCAATGCATCCATCATTGGTTGATCCAATTCAAGCAGTTCGAATACCCCTATTCGTCCTTTATAGCCAGTAAAATTGCAACTCTGGCAGCCTCTTCCTTGGCGGTAATTGTTGTGTAAATGCTTCGGGAAACGCGCCTTCAGCCATTGCTGTTTGGCCCCATCAAGCTCGTCACTTTCGCCGCAATCGTTACATACCCGGCGAACCAGTCGTTGCGCCAGTACAGCTCGTACCGCACTGGCAACCAGATAGCCCGGCGCTTCCATATCCATCATCCGTAGTGCACTGTCGATAGCATCATTAGTGTGCAGGGTAGACAGAACCAAATGGCCAGTCAGTGCCGAACGCAGGCCAATTTCGACCGTTTCCTTATCTCGCATCTCACCCACCAGAATAATGTCGGGGTCCTGACGCAGGAACGTTCGCAGGATAGATGAGAATGTCAGACCAATCTTGCTATTTACCTGCACCTGATTGACTCGGGGCAGACGGTATTCCACCGGGTCTTCTGCCGTGATCAGCTTTTTACCCGGTTTGTTCAGTTCACTGAGTGCACCATACAAGGTGGTCGTTTTTCCGGATCCTGTCGGGCCGGTCACCAGGATCATTCCATGGGGTCGTTTAAGCTGACGACGAAAACGCGGCAACAGATCACCGGGCATACCGATCTCTTCCAGACTCAGGATACCTGCCGACTGATCAAGCAATCGCATCACGACAGATTCACCATGCTGGACCGGCATTGTTGATACGCGGACATCAACCGAATGACCGCGCACCTTAACGTTAAAGCGGCCATCTTGTGGTAGGCGCTTCTCTGAAATATCCAGCCCACTCATTAGCTTCAGACGAAGTACCAACGCCGCCGATACACTGGCCTCATTGAGTAAAGTCTCATGCAGTACACCATCGATACGCTGGCGAATACGCAGCACATCGCTATCCGGCTCGATGTGGATATCGGAAGCGCCAACTTGGATTGCATCTTCAAACAAGGAGTTGATCAGCTTAACAACTGTCACTTCATCGTTATCCGAATCATCAAAGCCAAAACTATAGTCCGAGCCACTCTGGTGCTCGGCCTGCAGCTGTTCGGCGAACGAAACGATTTCCTGCGTCCGTCGGTAATAACGGTCAAAAGCGGCGATCAACTGACGCTCTGGTGCAATAACCAATTCGACACGATACTGGGCCAACTGATCGTAAACGGCTTCCTGCGCTGCCAAGTCAGCCGGATCGCTCATCGCGACACGAACAGTATCCCCCCGAGCCCCGATAACCAGAGCACGCAGGCGGCGGGCATGAACCTCAGACAACAACGGTACCGAATCGATATCCACCGACACCCGAGTAAGATCCACCAGCGGAATATCAAGTTGACGGGACAAAAAAGAGAGCATCTGCTGCTCACTCAAAAAGCCCATGCTGATCAAGGTATCTCCCAACTTACGGCCGGTCGTCTGCTGTTTACCCAACGCCTGCTCAAGCTGATCCTGTTTAACAATCCCTTCTTCTACCAGCAAGTCACCAAGACGCTTTCTTAATCTGATTTGCATCCGCTTAGCCCTCCCGAGCCTCAAGCAGCGCCAGGCGCTGTTGGATAAACTTTTGTGACTGCTGTGAAATTCGTCCCCTTAGCAATGCCTGTTTATAGGCATCGAGGGCTTTCCCGGCCGCTTCGCTACGATCCAAGGCAATACCCAGCCCCAGCCACCAGCGGCCATCGTAAGGCTCTTCTTTAACCAGCAACTGATAGCTGCTCATTGCCAATTCGTTGTTATTGAGCTGCTGGGCCAATGCCCCGCGCATTGCCAGATAGCCACTATGTTTTTTCTCTGGCAGGCGACTCAATACATTCAGGGCAGCCTGCTGCTGAGATTCATTAACCAACAGTCTTGCCATCGTCAAACGCAAGTCAGGCTGATCACCATCAAGTACCAATCCGTCTTGCAAAGTCGCTACAGCCTTACGGTTCTCGCCCCGTCCGTAATACAACGCCGACAGCTTCTGCCTTGCCTTGACCCATTCCGGCTGGTATTTCAGAGTCTGCCTCAGGTAACCAATCGCTTTGCGGCTATCTCCTGATTTCAGGGCCTTCTGCGCTTTTTTATATTCCACATTGGCGAGCTGTCCGGCATCAAGTTCAACGGTTTCAATCATCAACCCTTCAGTCAGTTTGTCTTCTTCGTAACCGGCCGATTGAACATTGAGGTTTTCTTGTTTAGCCGTTTGCTCTGTATTCGACTTCGCCTCGTGGACCACCGCTGCTGTCTTCTTGACGTCAGGCACCGGCGGCTTCATCTCGCTTGTCACTGAAGTAATTTGCCTAGAAACAGGCTTGGCCACCACTGACTTGGTACTGGTTGGCTGTATATCAATCTTTTTGGCCGTGCTGACAACCACGGGTTGCTGCAATGTTTCTGATACAGTTTCCGGTACAGCTTTCAGTTCTGCATCGGATTCAATATCAGGCTCTGCAACCATCGCGACTGTAGCAGGGGGGAGCTCGGGGGCCGGCTTAACCGTTACCGGCTCCACACTGACAACCTCTTCTTTCGGGTTGCTGAGCTGGCTTTGAGATCCAAGCCACCACCCCATTCCCCCGGTCATCACCGCGATACATAGGCCGGCAATCATCCATCGTGGTCCATTGTTCTGCGGAACCGGTTTTACGACTGCCGCTTGCAACGGCAGAGAAGTCGATGAACGATTACTATGTTTTTGGCTCAAGGCGTTAAGCTTTTTGTTTATCTCGCTCATGCTCAATGCCATCCCCATAATACCGGGTATGTCCATTTAGGCTGACGTGCCCCTAATGTATCTTTAACTGCCATCAAAACTTCTTTACGACCTACTAATTGAGTATTGCTGCTATATGCTGCAATTAATGCTTTATGACAAAGCTGATTGATAAGGCGGGGGATCCCCTGGCTGGCTTTCCAAATCTCACGATACTGTGCCAGCTCAAACAACACGTGTTCACAACCAGCGCTGCCTAGGCGAAATTCGATATAGGAAACCGTCTCGGCAAAATCTAACGGACGCAGACAAGCTCGGAACGTGATCCGCTGCCGGAGCTGGCGCATATGATGCTGACTAAGCCTTTGATCTAACTCTGGCTGGGCCAGCAAAACAATATGCAGCAACTTCTCATGCTCTGTCTCCAGATTGCCGAGCAAGCGAAGTGCCTCCAATGCATCATCTGGCAATGCCTGTGCTTCATCGAGCAATACCACCACGGTCTTACCCACCGCTTTACGAGTGATCAGCGCGTGCTGGAGCCGCTCTGTCAAGGCTGTGTTGTCTTCCTCTGCCTGAATGGCCAGCTCCCGAGCCAGCGCGAGCCGTAACTCATGCCCATTGGCTGCAGGCGTAGGCAGGTACGCCAGCTCAAACGGCTCCGGCAACTGGTTAATCAACATTCGGCAAACCAGCGTCTTTCCTGTTCCGACCTCACCGGAGATCTGAATGATGCCTTCTCCCATTTCCAATGCCGCCAGCGTGGTCTGAATCGCTTCCAGATGTGGCGGCAATGCATGAAACAATGCCGTGTTTGGAGTCAACGAAAAAGGCAGCTCATTAAGGCCGAAATGCGACTGGTACATGACTTATCCCTCTTCAGGGAACCATTCGGCAATCAAGGCGCGAGAGCGCTCGATTTCCTTTTGCCATGTCTGCTCACCGACAACGGTTGGTTTTAGCAAGATCACCAGCTCAGTTTTAGTCTGGAGCTTATTTACATTACGGAACAAGTGACCAAGCATAGGGATGTCTCCAAGCAACGGGACTTTCGAGACCTGATCACTGGTAGCCGATTTCATCAAACCACCAATAACGACCACATCACCGGTACGGGCATGAATAACCGAGTCAGATTCACGCACCGAGCTTTTGGCCAGAGGCAATTTGTAGGTACCAAAGGTTTGACCCAGCTCGATACTCTGGATTTCCGTTTCCACATCAACCACAGCTGGGTGAACATGCAATAACACCCCGCCTTCATCATCAATTTGCGGTGTCACATCCAATGAGATACCGGAGAAAAAGGGCGTCAGTTCAATATCTGGCGAGGAGGTTCCACCATCGCTGTTCACTTCGCCACCAGAAATATCAGTAACAAAATACTGGTCTCCCCCAACCTTAATTACCGCTTTCTGGTTATTGGCTGCCGTCACACGGGGGCTGGACAGCACGTTCAGATCGCCCTGAGTATCGAGAAAGCTCAATACGGCTTCAAAATTCCCATCTTTGATCGTGACATTAGTCTGGCCGCCAAGCAGGCTAGAAATTGCATTGCCACCCGGTAGGGCCTGGATCGGATCGGTCGTCGGACGCCCAAAAATAATTTCCGTACCACCAATGGTCTTGGTAATATTGCTCCAATTAATCCCTTGCTGATAACCGTCACTCAACGTTACTTCCATGATTTTCGCCTCGAGTACCACCTGGCGCTTCAGGCGCTGCTGCGAAATCCCGAGAAACTCTTTCACTTCACGTAATTCATTGGGAAAAGCACGTACCGAGATCAGGCTGGCCTGCGGAGAAACCACAATGCTTCTTCCCTGACCGCTACCTATCATTGCCTGAACTGCTTTTTCCAGCTGCTGCCAGAAGTCGCTCTCGGACGTGGTTTCAATTGTCGTGCCACCAGTGGCCGTGCTTGTGCGGCTATTGCTATTACTCGAGTTATTGCCGCTAGTGCCATTGCTGTTACTGCTGCTATTGCCGTCGTTACTACCGGATGAGTTCGAATCACTGCTCGAAATCGAACCTGTCGTGAGTGACGTCAGCGATACACCACGGCGTTTTAGCTGCAGGTAGTCAACCGGGATCACTTCAGTACGTAATGTGGCCGGAAATATCTGGATAATGTTGCCCTTGCGCGTCGTACTATAGCCGTAGATATCCGACACGACATCAAGCACCTCACCCAACGTCACATCACGCAGGGTCAGGGAAATTCGTCCTTTGACCTCGGGGTGAAGCACCATATTGAAAGGGGTGCCTTTAACCAGGCTGCCAAAAAAAGCGCGGGCATCGACATTTCGGGCATTTACGCGAAAACGCTTTTCCATTGCCGTATTGGAAACATAATCAGCACCGTCCAACGTCGGCATCAGATCAGCACTTACGGCCGACGGCAGATCGACCAGCGGGCGGCTATTGGCTTCATTGGCCGCCTCATTCAGCGCCCCTTTGACTTCAACAGGATCACGGTGCCCCATGTTGGTTGAGCAACCAACCAAGGACGCGATCATGACCCCAACTATTAATCCACGCATGTTAACCACTTCATTCTTTTAATTTGCTTTCACAATGTCGGCAAATAACTCCAGACGCCATTTTTTACCACCACGTGTTACTGTGACATGATCATCCCGAATGTCCGCCAGGGTGTACCCGCTGACACTCTCTCCTCGTTCAACGGACACATTATTCAAAATCACCGTACAGGCATTCAACTCACTACAAATAATCCCCTGTAGCTGGGGCAACTTGGTCTTGGTCACAGTGTGCTTTTTGGCCGGAGCCTGCCAGCCAAGAGGTGCCGTAGGATCCTGACTGGCCTGCGCATTGCCTGCGAGCATTCCAAGCAAGGCAATAGCAACAAATCCTAATTTAACCACCAATGAAATCCTTACTCTCGCCCAATGTATAAACATCCAACTCAATATCAGCCCAAGGGTACTTATCAACCTGATAGCTCAAACTCCGCCAGTAATACTTAACCGGCAGCGCTTCAAGCTGTGCCAAATAACTCACCACATCAAAATAACGCCCGCGCAACGTCAGGCGAACCGGATGAATGTAATACCCTTCATCTTTACCGTTGATTAGCTGTACCGGTGACTGCGATTCCAACGACACCAACTTCAGACGCTCTGAGCGCTGAAGTACCTGCTCCATCAACCCCGACATCTGTACAGGCGTCACCAGGCTGGCTACCCGTCCCTGTAGCTCTTCGTCAAGTACCGAGTTTTCCTGCTCCAGCCTGTCAATTCTTTGCTCGATATCTTGGTTGGGATTGGCCTGTAATTTTCGTTCAATCATAATGATCTGATTGACGCTGCTGGTTATTTCATTAGCGACAGAAACAACTTGCTGCTTAACAGATGTCAACGTCTTGATTTGCGGCTCAATAAACATCACAAAGCCGACAAATAACAATGCGATCCAACCTGACAGCAAAATCATCCACTGCTCACGGCGAGTCAGCAAATCAAAGCGCTCGCTTAATCTCTGCCAGCCATTCATTGTTTATCCTCTCTCGCAGACAGCACTGGCTTCTCTGTTATTGCCGAACCACGCTCGGCCAACAGCTTAAATGTCACGACATTTTGCTTGTTTCGTCCCAATGACATCAGTTGAAAATTGCGATCAGACAATTCAGAGTAGTCTTTAAATGCCTGAAGCCAACTCGGCACAGAATCTGGCATCCGGGCCAAACCTTCCAGGTCCAGCAACTTACCTGTCACCCTAATACGGTTGACGGAAATATTTCCACTTGCCGCATCCGATAATTGCTGTAGTAAACCGGCGTAGCCAACTTGCAAGCTGTCATCATGCATTTCTATTGCTTTCAGCGTGGCCTGCTTGGCCGCCAGATGTTTTTCAAGCTCACCGGCCAACTCCACCTTCAATGGACTTGGTATATGTTTGGCCAAAGCCGTTTTAGCTCGGTCGAGTTCTGATTGCTTGCTATCCAAACGGCTTTTTTCTGCCACCAACTGTTGCTGCTGTTGATAAGTATGCCAACTATACCAGCCAGCCATCGAAACCATCACCACGGCGGCCAGTACCCAGCTAAGCACCACATTTTGCAATGTTAGCAATTGAGCCTGTGGCTTAAGGGTATCGCTATATAGATTGATGCCAACCCCTTCGGGCTCCGCCAGCGCAGCTTGGGCGATTCGGGCGGCATTTGTTGTCAGCGCCGGATGTGGCGGCGTTATTGCCACGACAGCAACACTCAGGCGCTGGCTCAGCTCTGCCGCTAAAGCACTATCGTCATCATCGTCACACGAGACCAGTAATTGTGTAATAGGAGCATCACGTAACTGTGCACTAAGGAAATCCAGTGAACGCTGCAATTCAAGAGCAAGGCCATCCAGCTGCAGGCTATTGCCGATCTCTCCCGCCGTTTTCTCGTCAAGCAAAGGAGACGGGAAGCCACGCAGCTGACGCTGAAAGCACATTTCCCTTTGTTTGAAAGCTGTGAGCTGCAAACTTGCATTACGACGACAGTGCAATACCAACTGACTAAGAGAAGGTGCGGTTAATTGACCCCATACCACCTCCTCGGCAGAAATAGTCATCACTTCGCAACCCGCATCGCTACAAATTTGGATCAGTTGCTCGACCTGAGATCGGTTAGTAACAAAAACCTGCAAGCGATCTTTTAGCGGAGCCGGAAAACCATCTGCAACCAGTTCAAGCGGTGACTCATTGACCAAGTCTTTAACCAGAAAAGGCAGGGCCGTCGAGTATTCCTCACGAGGCAGCTCCGGCTTCTCGATTAGCATACTCTGATATAAACCATGGCCGAGCACCAAGCGTAAAGCACAGCCATCCAACTGATGCTTAGTAAGCAAAGAGGTTATTGCCGTAGCCCACTCACCAACAGTCGAAGTTGCAATACTTTCTGTTATCCATTCCTGCCCTGATTCATGAGCAACTGTGATGGAATCAGCAAAAATGGCTAGGCAGGCCTGTTTATTGCGGCTTTTCTTTTTAAAGTACCGACTAAGCAAAGATTTAGATTTCATTAAACTCCAACACTGCTCACAAAATATACATATTTTGCTACGGACAAGCGCTAATAACTAGCAGTCGTCAATAATTTGACCATTATAACGAGCTTTTATTGATAACATAGTATTATTTACTGCCAGCCGTTATCGCCTAAACAACGTTTTTCCCATCTTGTTTATTTCTTTTGGGTCATTTTTAACAGAGACTTCTGCGGCAAAGAAACGTCCCTGCCCACCTTGCACACCGAGCAGCTTCAGTACTCGCCATTCCTTTTCATTTTCCACACCGACAGCGATGACCTGTGCATTTGAGTTTGCACATGCGCCCAGCATACTTCTGACAAAAAGCTGGTTTTCCTGCCGTTGGTCAATTTCACGAACCAGTCCGCGGTGCAGCTTTATATAATCAGCCTTTATATCCTTGATATAGTGGGTACTAACAATGGTTCGGCCTGCCTGGTCTACCACCAGCTTACAACCAAGACCCACCAACATTCGTACCACGGGCCGCATTGCATCAAGGTGTTTGACCAATCCGCTTTCCGCAATCTCAAACGACAGACGATTTAATACCGTACGAGGCGTTTGCAGCAGCTCATCGCGAAGCCAGCGGACGAAGTCTTTTTCCAATAATGCTTCGACACTGACATTGACCGACAGGGAGTCACTCACCGGGCGGCTTTTCAAGAGCTGAAGTGCCTGGCTAATGACCTGCCTGTCCATCCGGGCGCTAAATCCGACCTGCTCTACTGCAGTTAAAAAGCGTGATGCTTTAATTAATACGCCATTTTCATCCTGGATCCGCGCCAGCAGCTCACGGTGAATAATCGTTTTGTCATCCAGCGCTAAGACCGGCTGCTGATATAAAATCGGCCCGCCACTGTTAAACACGGCATCCAGCAAAGTACGCCAACGAACACTGCCGCGAGCATCTTCGTATTGCTGTTCTTTCTGGAAGGCATACCAGCTGTTGGTGCCCTGAAGCTGCGCACTGCGCAAAGCCATATCGGCTTCATCCATAACCCGGCCGCGACGCTCACCGCTAGAACAGAATGTCACCCCGATATGGCACCAGTTATCCTGCTGCAATGGCGGTACCGGAACCAGCCTCTCTAGTGCCTTTAATAGCTGATTGGTAAATAGCTTGATCTCTTTTGTCGACTGCTGAGACAGCAGAATTGCAAACTCGGCGTCAAAATAGCGTGATAGGACGGTATCGGGATAACGCTGGATCTGATTAGACAAAATCATGCCGACATCCTGAATCAGCTCATCGGCAACCTCTTTGCCTTTTTCGGTCAATAACTCATCCCAGTCAGAGATCCGGATCAGGATCACGGCACCGTGCGTCTCCTGATCCTGCACCATCGATTGCAGTCGGCTATCAAAAAGTACCCTGTTTGCCGCTCCGGTTAATTGGTCAAGAAAAGTATGGGTACGAATAAAGGTATCAAACCGACTCCGTTCCTGACGGGCATCTTTTAGCTCGGCAATCATCTGGTCCAATGCAAGGCTGGCCGTAGCCGGCCACTCTTGCTCATCCCCTACCGCATTGTCGTCTACCTTTCCGGCGAGGATCAACCGTCCGCGGTGCTCCAGCAGTTCCGAACCATAGAGTTGCTGACGCAGCCAGTTCACGCCCCGCACCAGCCCCATAATAATGATCACAATGGCAAGGCTTATCGATGACATGGCGCCGATGGAATACGTAAATTCCGTATACGGCGGTATTGATTTTAAATTAATAAAAAAACCCGGATTATGGTTCAGCGTATAGTGGCTTTGCTGCAAAATTGTAGGGTCATTGACAGGCTGAAGTCCTTTGAAGGTATAAATAACCCCAGCCGAGCTTCCCACCTCAAGCTCTACAACATTGCTGGCCTTCAGTAACTTGGGTAACCAACGGGATAAAGACTGCGCCCCTTGCGGATCGGCAAGCTCCACATCAATCACCTCAACGACACCGTCGATATAATGAGTCAGATAGTCCTGTCCCAACTTTCGAAAACTGACAGCACCGCCGATAAAAATAACGAAGATGGCACAAATAACGATGAGCGTAACAAAGGCAACCAGACGGTTGGTTAGCTTCATCCCAGAGGCTTTTCTCATAAGGATCCAATTCTAGCTAAATAAATGACGTCCCAAATGACCCACCACCGAGTCAATCCAAGCAATTAAGCACAAGTATAATGAGCAAAGTATCACTCCCACGGCTGCAGTGTTAGTGTTCAGGTCGACAATTTAAAAAATTGTTAATGAATACCAAACAGACCAACCTGCCAATGCTTTTCACTGTCGATTGTTCAGATCATCGTCCAGTTTGTTATCATCAGCTTACCGGTTTCAGTAACAGCCCGCGGATATTACAAATATATGGATTGGATAACGTGTACCACCAGCTTTGTCACGGTTGTCGATCAAGGGTCTCTGGCCCAGGCAGCAACGAAGCTCAATACTTCAAGTTCAGCCCTGTCGAAACGCCTTTCATGGCTGGAAAAACAGCTCGGGGTTCAGTTATTAAAGCGGACAACCCGCAGCCTGACAGTGACAGATGCCGGTAAGCTATTTTATCAGCGTAGTGCCCGCCTACTGGAAGACTGGCACCAGATGCTAGCCGAAACAACCTCTACCTATGGCGAGGTCAGCGGCATACTACGGATCGGGGCACCGTTGGCAACCGGCAGCCGTTTGCTCGTTCACTACCTCGCTGAATTTATTGAAACCTACCCCAATATTCAGGTAGAGCTGCATACGATAACACCGGGTCAACTTCCTGATCTCAATCTGGATGTGTTTATTAGCCGGGAGCTAACCGACTTCAACTCCTCCAGCTATATTGCGACTCGGTTATTTAACTTCCAACCCAGTTTTTATGCTTCTCCCGGTTATCTGGAAGATAAGTCACAAATAGAAACTCCAGAGCAACTGACTCAGCACAATTGCCTACTATTTGGAACGCATGGTCATGAACAAGAGCATGTTTTTGAAAACAACCTGCGCTTGCGGTTGCGAGGCAATTTCACCACCCAAAACCCCGAGGCCCTGGTCGCCGCAGCAGTTGCCGGAATGGGCATCATCTTAACCGGAGAGAAAATGGTTAAGAGAGAGCTAGGCAAGGGCCTACTCGTCCCGGTTCTGCCTGAGCTGAAACAGCCAGTCAGCTCAGCCTACGCTTATTACCCCAAGCTTGACTACAACCATGTTAAAACCAAGCTATTTATTGATTTTATTAAGGAAAAATCCAACTCGGCATAACAGTTCTAGTATCAATGAACTAAAGCACAGACAGTAAAAATCCGCCTTCTAAGAAGGCGGCTTTACATTCACCCCCTAGAAGGGGGCATTCCACGCTATCAGTTTTTCAACAACTCAAGCTGATTCTCATACTCAAGCTCTTCTTTGTCCTGATGTCGTACATATCTACGAATTATTGCC
>NZ_RJLM01000083.1 GCF_004104355.1 Photobacterium chitinilyticum | reverse complement strand
GGTCGCTCAAGATCTTTGGTCTCCACCCGGACCCGATGAAAAAAATTGGATCACTTCTTATGGATTCGTTGAGAATGATTCKGATCTAGTTCATGGCCTATTAGAAGTRSAAGRCGCTYTGGTGGGATCCTCACGGACAGAAAAAGATTGCAGTCAGTTTGATAATGATCGAGTGACATTGCTTYTTCGSTCCGAACYAAGGRATCCCTTAKATATGATGCAARATGGATCTTGTTCTATCGTTGATCAGAGATTTCTMTATRAAAAATACGAATCGGAGTTTGAAGAAGGGGAAGGAGAAGGAGYCCTCGACCCGCAACAGATAGAGGAGGATTTATTCAATCACATAGTTTKGGCTCCTAGAATATGGCGCCCTYGKGGCWWTCTATTTGATTGTATCGAAAGGCCYAATGAATTGGGATTTCCCTATTSGGCCGGGTCATTTCGGGGCAAGCGGATCATTTATGATGAAAAGTATGAGCTTCAAGAGAAYGATTCGGAGTTCTTGCAGAGYGGAACCATGCAGTACCAGASACGAGATAGRTCTTCCAAAGAACAAGGCTTTTTTMGAATAAGCCAATTCATTTGGGACCCCGCAGATCCACTCTTTTTCCTATTCAAAGATCAACCCTTTGTCTCTGTGTTTTCACATCGAGAATTCTTTGCAGATGAAGAGAYGTCAAAGGGGCTTCTTACTYCCCAAACRGATCCTCCTAMATCTMYATMTAAACGCTGGTTTATCAAGAATACGCAMGAAAAGCACTTCKAATTGTTGATTMAKCGCCAGAGATKGCTTAGAACCAATAGTTCATTATCTAATGGATYTTTCCGTTCTAATACTCKATCCGAGAGTTATCAGTATTTATCAAATCTGTTCMTATCTAACGGAACGCTATTGGATCRAATGACAAAGACATTGTTGARAAAAAGATGGCTTTTCYCGGATGAAATGAAAATAGGATTCATGTAATGTAACAGGAGAAGGGTTTCCCATTACTTA
>NZ_RJLM01000082.1 GCF_004104355.1 Photobacterium chitinilyticum | reverse complement strand
TCTGATAATTCCGATTCACTTTCAACGATTTGAGCCAGAGAAACCTGCATGACAACCTGATGCGGAGAAGCTTGGCTGCTTCGCCAAACCAATAGGCAAAGAGATGCGCCAACACTTTCACAGCAAAGTAACGTTGAAATTATGATATCGAATTGCCAGAATCAAAGGCAGCAGAGAAGACAACAACAAGCCTGTCTGAAGACTTTCAGGCAGCCTTTCGGCAAACGAATGACCAGAGAAATAGTGGAAATGAGCGATGAACTCTCTACCATTGAAAATCTTGGCTCTAGGTGCATAACGCCAGCAATAAGGTGTGCCCCACCGAACCAGCAAAGCGCACCGAACTCCTTACCAAAACCGCCGAGTGTAACGCATCACCTTGATTGCCTTGTTAGCTGCCCAGCACAAACAACTTATTAAGCTCACGCTTTAACATTGGTACTTCAAGCCAGAAAGAAACCATCAGTAAAGCGTAGCCAGCCAATATTAATCCGATAAAGAAAGGTAAAGCTGCAAATACTCCACTAAAAAGAGCATCTACCATTCCTGATATCAAAGAGCCAAACCAAAAGAACATGAACCCTAACCCAACAGCTCCTGGACGAACGATTACCCTTACCCCCTGACCATTTGTTTCCATAGCTAAGTAATGGCAAATTGCGACAGGCCGAAATGGATTAGACAGCCAGAATTTACGCTGTAATTTTAGAAAACCTTTCGCATATCTACCTTCTAGCTTGGATTCTTTTATCCGCTTCCCTAAACTTGGTTCGTCTAGGGATACTTTTAGTTCCTCTTCAAAGTAAGGAATATATTTCATTTAGTTATCATCCCTATAAATGAGACCTCGTAAGCAGCTAACGCCTGGGATAAGGTGCGCCACGGTAAACTCACCAAACCCACTAAACTCCAAACCAAAAATGCCGAGTCAAACAAGTCACCTTGATACCTTTGTTATGCAACTCCATCCATTAATACGATAATACTTGGTCGAAAATCTTTCCAC
>NZ_RJLM01000081.1 GCF_004104355.1 Photobacterium chitinilyticum | reverse complement strand
AGAAGTCGTTGATAGGTGCTTTTAAAAACAGGATTACATTGCATGGCAGACATCATTGCCATGTATAAAACGGTTCTGACCTGGGCCCGACCGCCTTGTATTTTTCTGAGTCCTTTATAGCGGCCACTTTCCCTGTTCATGGGAGCGACACCGACGAGGGCGGCGGCTTGTTTGTTGGTGATATACCCGAGTTCTGGAAGGTTGCTAATGATAGACGCGGCTGCGATTTTTCCGATCCCGGGCATGCTTTGGAGTATGTCRTTTTTGGCCTGATATTCAGGGCAGCTTTCAATCAGCGCTACAATTTTCTTTTCGGTTTTTTCGATCTGGTTTTTGAATGCTGTCAGGATGGGCTTGATGGTCATAGCCAGTTGTTTGGGCATGATTTGGAGGCGATTMTTTTCCATGGTTTGCATCGAGAGAAGCTGATTTCTTCGACTAACYAGATCCGCCATAAGCCGCATGGACTCAGGCTTTAGSCGGGTTAGTGCCGGTTTTATAGCTTCGGCATAATGGGCGATGAGCTTGGCATCGAGCTTATCCGTTTTAGCCCGCTGACCGATGGCGCCGGCAAAGCGTTTTACATGAACGGGATTGGCTATCACGWAAGRAAKATTAGCGTCRGCACAGGCWAKAATRAAGGGCATTTCTAAMCGRCCMGTGGCTTCAATCACGACACGTTSCGGAGAGTGCTGCTTAATAGTTTTGATGGCCTGTTTGATACCTTTATCRTCGTTAGAAACCGAGAAGAAGATATCGAGTGGTCGGATATAAATATCGAGTTGAGATTTTCCGGTATYGACCCCGACGTTAATATTTTGATYCGTTGCAGTATTCATAATAAGCTAACTCTTGCTTGCGTAATGCGGGTTCGAGACCCAGTCGACTATTCGAGTATGGTGCTTGGAGTCCTATACAGCGTTCACGTTTGTTATCGGTCTCTCAATAGAGGAGCCAGCAATCAATCGAACTGCTATATAGAAAGCTTTAGTTGCAGCTAAAGCCTGGGTCTCACTTTACCCTGAAGTTGGTTTTATTATCCATACAA
>NZ_RJLM01000080.1 GCF_004104355.1 Photobacterium chitinilyticum | reverse complement strand
ACCTACTCAATACACATCCACATCAACCACAGCTACGTTGACACTCACATGTGGAGGTGCATCACGTCAAACCAATCTTCCACCGACTGTCTCATTCGTTGTTCTCATCGTGTTCTGTCTCTATTAAATTRGACTATGATTGGAGTTCGTAGTTMGCACGTCATCTCGACTAATTCTAATGATCATATTGGCGTCACGATCGAGTGAAATCGTGGACAGTCGGATATTTTGCAAGTGGGGATTTCTTCGAACACTATATGGAGCTGTTTGAAATCTGGTGCACAACTAGAAGAGATATTACAAGGATTCAGATGAGTCCGTTCCAATTTCCGTAGTTAATTATAATACTAATGAGTACATTCTAGATCACACACAGTCTATACTCAATACACAACCGGACAGACACATGACCGACCTACTGAGGAAATGAATAATAAACTACAGAAATCTGGATTCCCATTTAAGCTGTAGCGGTTGTGTTATTTGAACCAATTTGTGATTACATTGTGCTTCATTCTGTGGCTAATTCAAATTCCGAATATAACACGTTGAGTTGTGCTCATCGTGTTCTGTCTGCATTAGATTGGACTGATCTGGGAATTCTTGACACATCAATACGAATAATTTCAATGATCATCATATAATATTAATTGAGATGAAGTCAAATGACGACTGACGTGCTGTGTACGCTATCGGAAGTGTGCGACGGAATGCGGTCTATGACTTGTGTCGGTACGTGCTGTGTACGCTATCGTGTCAGTGAGGACTCAGTTGAATTGGAAGTGTCAATTGTGGATTGGTTGGTGTGAAGTGCAGTGGTGATTGTGTGGGATGGTGCGAATGCAGTCGATGGTAGTGAATGTGTGTAGTGGAGGCAATAAGGCGGATGTCGCTGCCAGGATTAGAACGTGGGTTAGTGCGGCCACAACGCAATGTCATAACCACTAGACCACAGCGACGATGTGTTCGCGACCCAACGTCACGCTATCACAACACACCACCACTAGACCACAGCGACGATGTGTTCGCGACCCAACGTCACGCTATCACAACACACC
>NZ_RJLM01000079.1 GCF_004104355.1 Photobacterium chitinilyticum | reverse complement strand
GCCTTGTTCAGCCGTTCGCGACTCCGGTTATGGTACAGACCAACAAAGTGATACTGCTGCTTCCTCGGGAGCGCAACATGAGACACTATCCGCGCCATAAAATCATTATGCGACATCGTCATGCTCTCTGTACGCTGGGTCTGGTGAGACTTGTAGCTGTACCTCACCTCAGTGKCGGARACATGTCGTAGTTGCGTGTTTTTTATCGCACCACCWCGAATATAACGAGCGAGGTACTTCGCCACTCCATGCCCGTGRGAATACTGCCTGGTGCAGTGGACGACCCAGTCTTCACGCCCCCACTGGTTCAAAAGACTGGCCACTTGCGCCTTGCTCAACTCYGRCGGGTAGCTTAACTCACCATCRACCAACAGGCCCCTCAACACCGACAGRTACTTGCCGCGGAACAGCTTCATCATCACCTTMGCCGGAAACAATATGTCCTTYTTCGGCTTCACCCATTCCGTCTCCCGCTGGCCTCCGTGAGTGACCAGGCAATGTATATGAGGATGAAATGACAGRTTCCGCGCCCAGGTATGCAACGCCAGAATACAGCCAGACCGGGCTCCMAGGTACTGACTGTCCGCGCTCAATTGCTGGATGGTCTCCCGCACAGATTTAAACAGCAGTTGCTGGCACTGCTCACGGTTATAGCACCACAGCACGTGCAGCGCATGAGGCAACGTGAACACCCAGTGATGATGCGGACAATCCARGATGAATCCCTCGACCTTCCGCTGCCACTGCTCCCGTTTTAGCGCACCGCATTGCGGGCAGCTGCGATGACCGCAGCTGTTATACCAGTACCCGTTGAAATGACCATTGCCGCAATACAGCGCATGCCCGCCCATCGCTGCCGTCCGGCAGGCCCTGAGCCGACTCGCTCCCTTGAGTTGGTACCGTGGAAGCCGGTGAGACTTGAGATAGAGTTCCAGTGCTTGCTGCATGAAACTTTGAACGGTATGCGCCATGACTGGAGCATAGACAAAATTTTAGGCTATATTAGAAGCAGATACGCAATCTTCGACGCAGCGCACTCCCCGAGCTTGCTCGGCAGATTTAAC
>NZ_RJLM01000078.1 GCF_004104355.1 Photobacterium chitinilyticum | reverse complement strand
GCTTACCCTACTTGGATACAGCTATGAGGACGGAACAGTTATTCTCGAACTCATGGCTTTAGGCTCACACGAAAATTTTTACCGAGACGTAAAACGATTTTACTAATTTTATAACCACTGAGCAGAAGAATGCCTAGTGGTTGTAACGTCTACAATAAGGTGTGCTAACGCTGAACTAGCCAAGCACACTGAACTCCAAACCAAAACTGCCGAGTGTAATGCATCACCTTGATTGTTTTGTTATATGCTAATTTGAGCAGTAAACTTTGAAATTAATAATTTTTCAATTTCACGCAACTTTACATTTATAAAGTTCACTTCATTATTGCTTAGCTTATGTGGATTGTTCCTGAATTTATATCGAGCACTCACTGCATCTTCGATCACAACAGAAATTTTCTCGCGTGTATCTTCATCGACTATCGCACTATATTGGCACAAGAAATGCTCAAGAGACTTAATAATATCATCACACCGTTCACCAGTTAGAGCTAATTCGTCAGTGTAGGAATCATATGCTTCCAACAACGTTTTAGGTGTCGGAGTAAGATGAGCAACTAGCCCTGAAAAGTGAGAGCCCGCTTCGAACTGTTTCTCGAAAATAAATTCCGATTTTTTTAACCGCACTTTATAGCTCTCAGTACCAGATAGCAGTTCATTTTTTGTTTTTTCTAACTCTTTAGCATTTTCACTTTTTACCTTTTCCAATAGCTTATCCGCCCATAACTTTCCGAAAAAGCTTGAGCCTTTATAGATAATTGCGCAAGCTCCACCAAGTGAAGCAAGAATCGCCGCTGCTACTTTAATTATTTCACCAAAATCCATGAATACCTTCTTGTCGATTAATTTACGAACGAGCATATAACGCCTGCAATAAGGTGCCCCACGACTAACCTACCAAGCACACCGAACTTCAAACCAAAACCGCCGAGTCAAACAAGTCACCTTGATACCTTTGTTATGCAACTCCATCCATTAATACGATCATACTTGGCCGAAAATCTTTCCACGCGTGATAAATCTGCGGCATACAGGCAACAAATCCGGACTCTGATAATTCCGAT
>NZ_RJLM01000077.1 GCF_004104355.1 Photobacterium chitinilyticum | reverse complement strand
GCCGAGACCGTGACCGACGGCAATTTCGGTACGTTCAAGATCGGTACAGACGGTACCTGGAGCTATGAGCTGAACAACGGTTCGGCAGAGGTGCAGGCGCTGACCGAGGCAAGCGATCCTCTTAATCGCGAGTTTACCGTCACCACGGCGGACGGCACCGAGCACACCGTCACTGTTACCATCAACGGCAGCGACGACGGCGCCGTTGTTACCCCAACGACACCGGATGCCGATGCTGGTTCCGTTAAAGAAGATGCCGTGTTGACCACCGGCGGCAAGCTGGACGTGGTCGACCCGGATGCGGGCGAGGCGGTGTTTGCTGCCGAGACCGTGACCGACGGCAACTACGGGACGTTCAAGATCGGAACTGACGGCACCTGGAGCTACGAGCTGAACAACGGTTCGGCGGAGGTGCAGGCACTGACCGAGGCCAGCGATCCTCTTAATCGCGAGTTCACCGTCACCACTGCCGACGGCACGGTTGTTACCCTGTCAACACCGGATGCAGATACCGGCACCGTGAAGGAAGACACGGTGTTGACCACCGGCGGCAAGCTGGACGTGTCAGACCCGGATGCGGGCGAGGCGGTGTTTGATGCGAAGACCGTCACCGACGGCAACTACGGGACGTTCACTATCGGTACTGACGGTACCTGGAGCTACGAGCTGAACAACGGTTCGGCGGAGGTGCAGGCGCTGACCGAGGCAAGCGATCCTCTTAATCGCGAGTTCACCGTCACCACTGCCGACGGCACCGAGCACACCGTGACTGTCACCATCAACGGCAGCGACGACGGCGCCGTTGTTACCCCTGCTGTGCCGGATGCCGACGCAGGTACCGTCAAGGAAGATGCCGTGTTGACCACCGGCGGCAAGCTGGACGTGGTCGACCCGGATGCGGGCGAGGCGGTGTTTGATGCCGAGACCGTGACCGACGGCAATTTCGGTACGTTCAAGATCGGTACAGACGGTACCTGGAGCTATGAGCTGAACAACGGTTCGGCCGAAGTCCAGGCGCTGACCGAGGCAAGCGATCCTCTTAATCGCGAGTTCACCGTGACCACGG
>NZ_RJLM01000076.1 GCF_004104355.1 Photobacterium chitinilyticum | reverse complement strand
TTCTTAAATGTAGGTTTTGGCTCAATTCGCACAGGTGTTTTTAATATTGCGGACATGGTAATAATGGCAGGAATGCTGATGTTTATACTATCGCAAAATAAAGCTGAATCTGCCAAGTAACTGGCTTATAACAAGGCAATCAAGGTGACCCGTTACACTCGGCGGTTTTTGTATGAAGTTCGGTGCGCTTTGCAGGTTTAGCGTGGGGCACCTTATTGCAGGCGTTATGGCGCAGGGGCGTACAGGCAACGTTGCTGTCGTTTTATTGCCGGCGGGTCGTGCTTAGTTGCTAGTGAATCTCAGTTTTCCAGCTCTGTTATGGTGATGGTAGTTCTCAAGGAAAATAGACAATTGTGGTTTCTGTACGCAACCGCTCGATTGTCGTTATTAGATGGCTTTTTCACTAAACCAATTGGCTCCTGCATTCACCTGAACCTTTCTTCATTTTTATCGGGTCGAGGCTTAGCAGCTAGTAAGCCGTTGTTTTCCAATTCTGTTATGGTTCTGGGTGTTTACAATAGAAATAATCATTGTTGGTTCCAGTCCGCAGCACGCTCGATTGTCGTTTAGTATTCGCTGCTTTTCTTCCTTAAGCACTGATTCACACTGATAGAAGAGAGCGGTCCGTTCTTCTTCCGAATAAACCCTGCTCAAATCCTCATCAAAAGGCTCAGGTTTCAGTTATAGCTAACTGAAATAAATCACAAAACTGCGATCTCTCAACTTTCTGTTTACTCAGTGATGTATGATGCATGAATCATATGGCAGGTAAATAATTCTGTTTGGCGGTAGCGTGCCTGATGCTTGTATTGGGCCCGTCAAGCGCGCCATAACAAAGGTATCAAGGTGACGCGTTTGACTCGGCAGTTTTGGTTTGGAGTTTAGTGGATTTGGTGAGTTCATCGTGGCGCACCTTATCCCAGGCGTTATGCACCTTAGAGCCAAGTTCATCGATGGTAGAATGTTCATCGTACATTTCCACGATTTCTCAGGCTATTCGTTTAGCGAAAGGCTGCCTGAAAGTTCAGAGAACAGCAGGTTGTCGTTTTCTTTGTCGCCTTTTACCCT
>NZ_RJLM01000074.1 GCF_004104355.1 Photobacterium chitinilyticum | reverse complement strand
GCCAGACTTCAAGGCAGCAAATATAACAACAACCTGCTTATCTTCGGACTTACAGGCAGCCTTTCGGCAAACAAATGGCCAGAGAAATCGTGGAAATAAGCGATGAACTATCTACCATTGAAAATCTTGGCTCTAGGTGCATAACGCCTGCAATAAGGTGTGCCCCACTGAACCAACAAAGCGCACTGAACTCCATACCAAAACCGCCGAATGTAACGCATCACCTTGATTGCTTTGTTATGGCAATTTGTTAATGAATAACATACTCTTTAGGACAAACAGCTGTATTACTATAATCTTCTTTAGTGTCTAAAAGTAAAATATCAACATCCTTCATTAACCATTTTGGTTCATGATTGGAAAACTCAACATTAATGGCTATAGGTTTACCATCATTATCCACACCATTCACTGTCAAACAGCCATAATCTTTGTATAAAGATTCCTTATGGCTTATGATCTTCTTCATATTTTCTTTGAATAACAATTGTTCGATTATAAAAGAATTATTAATATCTACGTCAGCCACTAGTGCATCATCAAAGAAGTCACGATATATAAGCTTAATGTTATCTCGCTTGGCATCAACAAGATAACGTTCATAAAAAGAGAAGAGCGAACCTTCGTTATAAATTGATGAGCAACCAGCTAATAGAATCAAAAACATAACCAAGACTTTCATATTATTTACCCATAGCTTTTGCTAACTGCTCTTCTATATAAGCTGGTCGACCTTTTATCCTACGGGCAGCAATACATAACAAACCAGAGCATGACAACAACAGCTCTTCAATATTAAAACTCCCTTTGATAGAAGTACTAATTAAACCAAGATGTAATGTTGCTGTATAAGACGCTGTCCCAGAACCTTCATTTTTAAAACTAACTGCGACTCTTTTTACCTGAAGTCCAAGTTCTTCGATAGCATCTTTATGAAGTGGTCAAGTAAAACTGGCCACGGTTTTATGGGTGAGCCAGAAGCGGCGCTCTGACTCGTTCGGTGTTAGCCCACCATTGTATTGATGTGGCCTGACTTGGCTGTAGTATCCGGTAATGTAATTGATTATCGAGGCCTTGCC
>NZ_RJLM01000009.1 GCF_004104355.1 Photobacterium chitinilyticum | reverse complement strand
TTACTGCTCTCGGACGAGAACCTGTTGCAGCCCAAAGGCGTGTTGTGGTGTTTTGTTGGCCGAACCTAGCTTCATCCTGAAACCAGATATCAACACTCTCAAGCCTTATGTGGCCAGGGATCTTAAGGATCGTTTCAATTTTGAATTTAGGTTGCTAGGTTTAATTGGGAGCCTTCATTTTTTTCAACAATGAAGTGCTTTGCTAGTAATTCAAGGAGGCTTTCTCTATAGGGTTCATGGTTTTTATTTCCTAGCAAACTCGCTATTTCTTGGCCTACCGGCGATAAACGGTAATAGGTTAAGGTAACCCTTTTCTTGGTTGGTATAAGTAGATAACGCGAGTCTTGATACCCAAATGCGAGGGGGGATTCTATGTTGATTTCGCCAGACTCCAGTTCGCTGCGGAGTAACAACCCTAGCTCCATCAGCACCAATAAATTAGAGTAAGGTAACTGATAACTCCCCAAAGCTAGCTTATCGCTTGATGGGGGGCGAAATAACGAGAGAGCACCATGCCGGACTTTTATGCTGGTAAGGAGTTTTTTACTCTCATCGTTACCAAAATGGCAGGTTAACATGCAGGCTCGGTGAAAGGTTTGAGCTTCCTTTTGGGTCATTTTTTTCAGCGTATCTAGTGCTTTTAAGGAAGTAGATCCAGGAATAATGATTTCTTGTTTAAGTACCCGGCTCCAGAGCTTTTGCATTGATGCTCCGCGAATATGCTTTGCGATGGAGATGAAATGATAAAGCCAATCGGGATCTGGCTCCCCAGCTCTTTCATCACTACAGCTGTCATAAGCTAACTTGAATATACGTTCTAGATTTTCTTGTTCATGCTGAGTTTCTTTTTGCTGTCTATATTCAGTTCTTTCTGCGATATCTTTGTCTGAATCACTAGAGACGAGATGGCTTACAGCGTAATAGCTGGCGAGTTCTTTAGTTCGGGCCTGACTGCTTCGTGTGAAGTTAATGTTTTCTTCTTTTTTCACTGTAGGCACTGTTGGGGTCTTAGTGTCTGTTTTTGTGTCCTTGTCTGTATTGTTCATCGCGAGCTCAAAGTTGGAAAGTCTGATTATAGTTTTACCAGTTGAACGTATATTTTGGCAATACGCGTGACTTTTGTGTTAATGAGTGGTTAAATTTGTTGCGTGTTTAACGTTTATGGTACGAGTGATGAAGGAGGTACTGATGAATAGGTCTGGTAAACGACTAACTGATGTGCTGCTGGTATTAGGCTATGCCACGATACTGACTTACCTTGCAATGCATGTTTAAAGTAGTAAGCAAAATAAGCCAGTGAATTTAATGGCGAGATGAGTTGCGGATATTACATATCATCGTACTCTTCTAACGCTGTGCCTTCTAATAGGTAGCCGGCTTCTGCCATATCATGGCTGATATGCTGAGTTTGCAAAGTGCCAACCACATAGACAACATCCCACAACTGTTGTATTGGTGCCCCTTTTTTAAATTTTACATAAATGATTTGGTTGGGAGGCGGTGGTGGAACATGAATACAGGCTCCAAAATAAGGGACAAGTAAAAACTCAGTGATAGCCTTGTCATCCCCTTCCAATGGAATAACAAAACCAGGTATCTTCACTTTGCTTCCATTCAGCTCATTACGTACCTTTCCGATCATAGATTGTTTAGCTGCCTCACTTTCGTGGTTGAGCACTGGCATACTGTTGCTGTTGAATAGCTGCCGTTCTTGTTCAGGTACTAGATCAATCCAATCGAGAGTGAGGACATCGCTGGCGTGACTCATTAAGGGGAACCAGCAACATAGTGTAATTAACCATTTCTTCATTTTATATCCTTTAAACTTTTATTGTCATGCCGTCTGCAAGTGAGTGTTGGTAAGCTCGTAGGGCTGGGAGAATACCAACAGTGATGCCTGCTAGCTGAACAATCCCAAGCAAGAGCAGTTCATAAGAAGTTGGCCCAGTAATCTCGATAAATAGCCCAAACTGCTGTTGGATGAATGGCTGTGCGATAGTCATAAGGCTATAAAGCAATAGTGTGCCAAGTGCAACTCCCAACGCTGTTAATACCGTTGCTTCACTTACTAAAAGGAAGAAAATATGGCTTGGGCGTGCCCCCATCGCTCTTAAGATAGCCATTTCGCGACGTCTTTCATTCAAACTGGTTAGTAGGCTCGTCAGCATTCCTAGAAGACCGGCGATGACAACGAATCCCGATACGACGAGAAGGGCCTGTTCTGCAATTGACATCATCCCCCAAAGCTCATGGAGAGCAATACCTGGCATGATGGCACTCAGCGGTTCTTTAGTGTACGTGTTGATATAACGCTGCAATGCAAATGTTTGTATTTTGGAGTTGAGGCCAAGCATGAAGGCGGTGATTTGCTTTGGCTCGAACTGATGATTTACCAGTGCTAGTGCGTCAGGTGTATTACCTAATTTTGCTCCGGATTCCCAGCCAATATGGATGGCCTCGATTGCGCCTAAAGAGACATGGACGCTGCGATCTACCGGTGTTCCTGTTGGCTTAAGTATTCCGACAACTTTGAATGGTAAATTATCATGACGGTTAAATGATTTATCACTAATGCCGTGGGCGATAATGATTTCGTCATTAAGTTGATAATTCAGCTTATTAGCAACTTCTGCTCCTAGGACGGTTTCGAATAGCCCGGTGAATTGTCGGCCTTCGGCAAAACTGAGGGTCTGTTTTCGACCATATTGATAATGAGAAAAGTAGGATTGGTTGGTGCCGATAACTCGGTATCCTTGATGTGAGTCACCAAGAGATATTGGAATTGACCATTTTACCGAGCGGTGTTGGCTGATTTCCTGATAGCTCTTCCAATCAATATTGTTGGTGGCATTACCGATTCGAAATACGGAATACAGGAGTAGGTTTACTTGGCCAGAACGAGATCCAACAATTAAATCAGTACCTGAAATTGTATTGGCAAAACTGGATTTGGCTTGAGTACGTACTCTTTCAACCCCAAGCAGGAGGGTGACGGAAATGGCGACTGTCAGCAGGGTGAGAAATGCAGTTGTTTTGCGGTTGGTCAGGCTTTGCCATGCTAGTCGAAGTATTGCGCCCATTAGCTGACCCCTTTTGCTGCTTGATTTAAATCGTTGAGTGCAATGCTGCGGTCAAATAATGATTCTAGTGTTTCGTCATGGCTAACAAAAAGTAAGGTTGTATCTGCTTTATCGCACTCAGCCATGAGTAATTGGATGAATGCTTCTCGGTTGTCATGATCTAGTGCGGAGGTTGGTTCGTCTGCGATTAATAACTCCGGCTGGCCTATGAGGGCTCTTGCAGCCGCGACACGTTGTTGTTGACCGATACTCAGCTCATTGATTGGTCGTTCTTGGCATTCTTGAGGTAAGTGGAGTTGGCTTAATAGGCGTTTAGCCTCTGAATCCATGGTTCCTGATAGGCGGTTTTTTCGTTGACGAGAAAAGCGACACGGTATCAATACATTATCGATCACAGATAGATAAGGAAGCAGGTTGAACATTTGGAAAATATAGCCAATGTGGTTTGCTCTAAATTGATCCCTGCGTGTTGCTTTTAACTGGCTAAAAGATTGCTGCAGGAGGCTAATTTCGCCAGTGGTCGGTTGTGATATCCCTGCGAGTAAACTTAATAAGCTAGACTTGCCACTCCCGCTGGGGCCTTTCAGAAAGACTTTTTCACCTTTCTTTATCGTCAAGGATGGAATATCGAGGAGATTCTCCGTCTGCTTTGGCCAGCGGAATGTTATGTCGGTGAGTTCAATAACGTTCATAGTTTTCCCTGAAATGGGGGGAAGTCCCCCATCGTGAATGGATTATCGCATTAAGCCAAAGATTAGAATTTAAATACCGTATCGGTCGGCGTTAGCTGTGCAGTGCTTTGGTTCGATTCTGTAATCGCCTGGACGGTGATTGTTTCTGTGGTCGGGAAATGGCGGAACCAGTTAACCTGCAGGGAGGTTAGTTGTTCAATGTTCTCGCAGCGGAAAACATACTGAGCAGAAAAATCACCGTGGCCTGCATGGCTGTCATGGTCATGCTCGTCGTGATCGTGTTCCGCATGGCTGTCATGGTCATGCTCGTCGTGATCGTGTTCCGCATGGCTGTCATGGTCATGCTCGTCGTGATCGTGTTCCGCATGGCTGTCATGGTCATGCTCATCATGATCGTGTCCTGCATGACTTTCATGGCCTTCATCAGCCGTCAATGTTTCGGTGACATGGACGTCGGCCAGTAGGCAGTTTGATGCCGAGGAGAAAGCAATGAGTTCTCCGGCATTGTTAAGCTGTGCAATCGCGCCTTCTAGTTGCAGTTGTTGTTGCTTGTTGCTTGGAGCATGTTCAAAACCAACAACATCCGCACCCGGGGCTGTGATCTCCATCAGTAAGTCTTTGCCGTCTTGGGCAATGTTGAATTCAACGACACCGTGTACATGAGCGTCGTGCTGGCGAAAAGCGTCTTCTGCTGATGCAGTGGTAGACATTGTCAGTGTGCTTAACATTAGTGCACACGATGAGAAACGGTAAGGGAAAGTCATGATAACTCCGGTCTAAAAATAATAGTGAATATATGAATTTTTTAGTATCAGGCTGTTATCGGTGGTGATCTGGCTAATGGAGGCGAGGGGAGGCTATAGCCTTTTAGAACGATTGCTTTGCGACTATGTTGTGCAGGCATTTGAGCCTGCAAGGAATCGAATTCAATAACCGTGGTTGTATCGTGCACTAAGTGACAGATACTGCATTTCTGCACATGATGATGGCTGCTGTCTATTTCAAATTTATGCAATACCTTTAACGGTCCAATCACGCAGATTAAACCGATACAGAGTATTGCACAGAGGTGTAACCACCGAGAGTTGAAACGGAACACTATAGAAACAAAAGCCATCACCAAATCATAAGTGTAATAATATAACATTACTTTTTGCTGTTGGTCATGGCTTTGTTGTTAACGAGAGGGGATTAGTTGGAGTTCGTTACAAATTATTTTTAACTAAGCCAAGTGCTTGCTCGACTTCCGAAGGATTGAGCTTTCCTTCTTTGACAAACAATACTTTGCTTTCCTGGTCCAAAACGATGATTGCCGAGTTTTCTTCTTGAAGCTCCCAGGTTGCATGTACATTGCCTTCGGCATCAAGCACCATGGAAGACCATGAAAACTCACGTTTACTGTCTTCTGCCGATGATGCGACAAAACCGCCGGTTCCCCAGATCGCATCATCTTGGTTGATGATAGTTGTTGTTTGATATTTATCTGAAGGTAAGCTTGCAGCGGTTATTGCCTGCATGAGTTCAGCATTCATTTCTTTCGCGGAGCTGCGTCCCGCGATTGCCTGAATAACCCTGACTTTGCCTGGTAACTGCGAGCTACTCCAGTTCTGATAGGCGATATCATCTCCCTGTATGGTGATTTCACCTTTGTCTGATACTGTCGCTGCGGGGATTGTTTCACCAACCTGGATAGTATGGGCAGATGCAAGGCCTGGTAATAATGCAGCAAGTAAAGCAATCATTGGCTTCTTATTCATTGTATTTATTCCATTTATTGTTAGACGCTCCATTATCTTAGAACAGCTTAAAATAACTGGTAAAACCAGTAGGGAATAGTCGATCTGAATCACTAAATATTCGATATTCTACCGGGCGTATAGGTGCGATCCTCGAATAATTAGGGCATAGCTTTCTATGCACTTGCGATAATTCTGTTCTACAGTGGTTACTTGGCTTGATGCAACTTTCAGGGATATGCCACTAAGTATGGCAAGCAAGTTGCTTTAATTTAGACGGAAGATTGAAACATTATTGATATGGCGGGGTCTATTGCTTTATCAGTGTTGCGAGGGATATATGCTAAGAGTTTTCAAACATTATCGTCCAAATCAGGTTGCACGCTACGTAAAGAGTTACTTTCGTGGTCGGATATTTATTATGGGGGTCGGCGGATTTGAATTTGATTGTGGCCGCTTACTGCCGCCAAAAAAACAGGACTTAAAAGCGCTGAATGTGCTTTCTGAGGTAAATAGAGAAATCCAGTTACTGGCCGCTGAAGCGGTATAGCCAGAGTCAGGTTCAAACTCTAGCTATGAGACTGTGAGACTATGGGCTCATTGGGGAGGCAGGCAAACGCCTGTTCCACCTAAACCGCAATATCCGCCGGGATTTTTAGCGAGATATTGCTGATGGTAATCTTCTGCAAAATAGTAGTTGCCGACTGGCTCGATCTCAGTGGTGATGACATGTGGAATTTTTTGTTGCTTCAAGGCTTCTTGGTAGTGTCCCCTGCTCTGTAGTGCCTGCTCGAGTTGAGACTGGGTAGTCGTATAAATAACTGAGCGGTATTGCGTACCCACGTCATTGCCTTGTTGCATCCCTTGGGTTGGGTTATGGCTTTCCCAAAATCGGCAGAGCAGTTGTTGTAGCGCTATCTGGGCTGGAGCAAAGAGAACACGGACAACTTCGGTATGACCGGTTTTTCCTGTGCAGACCTCTTCATAGGTTGGGTTTGGTGTAAATCCGCCGCTATACCCTACAGAGGTGCTGTAGACCCCATCAAGTTGCCAGAATAACCTCTCGGCTCCCCAGAAGCAGCCCATACCTACGATAATTTCCTCTACCTCCTGTGGCTTATTATCATTAATCGGAGTGCCATTGACTGCATGTGGTTGAGAGGGAAGAATCGGTGTCGCTCTGCCAATGAGTGCTGCTTCCGGTGATACCATGATTTGTTTCTTTTCTGACATTGTTATTTCCTTTTACATTGTCTTTACAGAGAAAGTAGAGGAATCTTGGCAGACAATCAATATAGATTGATTTACACCTATTTAATGTTGGCACTTATGGCCGCCCTTTGTCAGAATTATTACTGCGCGCGACAAACAAAAAGAAAGCTTTTATTAGTGAAGCCAAATAATAATGAATAAAAACGTTAAGCGGTTTAGCCTTACCGCAATTGCTGTTGTTGCTTCTGTTCCGGTTTTTGCAGATACAACACTGGCCATTAAGGGGTTGAAAGGAAGCCTGGAGAATAATGTTGAGGCCTATGTCTCAGCCATTCCTGAAGATGATTACAGCATTTCTATACGCTTTCGCGAACAGTTGGAAGGCGAGATCAAAGATGCCCTGAAAGCGTTGGGGCGTTATCAGCCTACATTTTCCTATCAAGTTGAGAAGGATGGAAAAGACACTGAATTGATCGTAACTGTGAATGCCGGACCGAAAACAACAATAGCAAGAAGTGACATCCGCATTACAGGAATGGCGGAGGCCGATCCGGATTTCCTTGCCTTGATCAGGAAAAGCGGACTCGGGTTTGGCAAAACGTTGAACCATGGAAAGTATGAATCGTTTAAGTCTTCTTTGGGTAGTATGGCACTGCGAAAAGGCTATTTTGATGCAGAACTAAAGAAAAGTGTATTGGAAGTTGCGCCAACCCGTAACGAAGCTTTTATTACTATCGAGTTTGCGGCTGGACAACGTTATAACTTTGGTAAAACGCTGTTTACTGGTAGCCAAATTGAAGAAGACAGATTGCAGTCTTTGATCCCCTATGACGAAGGGGATCCTTATCTTGCTTCTACCCTTGGTGAATTTAATCAGCGATTATCAAATGTCGGCTGGTTTTCATCGATATTTGTCGGAGGTGATGTGGCGAACCTCACTGATAGTAGCGTACCGGTTAAAGTCGCTCTGGAGCCCCAGGTCAGAAACCAAATTGAAACCGGTATTGGCTATTCAACCGACGTCGGGATGCGCCTGAAGTTCAACTGGCGAAAACCCTGGATTAACAGCGCCGGCCACAGCCTTAATGTAAAGACCGAGATCTCAAAGGTGCAACCCAAGATTGAGGCAACCTATAAAATCCCTCTTGATGATGTCTTAAATGATTACTACCAGGTCATTGGTGGTATTCGATATGTGGATAACCATGACACGGTCAGTACTGAATATAACCTTGGTCTTGAACGGCACTGGCGTCTTGAATCTGGCTGGAAGCGGGTTGCCTCTGTGCGTCTGCTTTATGAAGATTACAAGCAGGGGGCTGATGAGAGCGGCGTACTAGCTATGGTACTTCCGGGGATTAGCTATGACAAAACCCGGTTACGTGGCGGTGCTATGCCAACATGGGGAGACAAACAGCTGATCTCGATTGAGTATTCCGACCCTGCCTTTGGTTCAGATACTCGATTGGCGAGATTTAGGGGACGAAGTGCCTGGATCCGCAGTTCCGGTAAGGACCATCGAGGCCTGTTGCGGGTTGATGGTGGTGCGGTTATTGCTGATCGGATAGAAGATGTGCCGCCATCACTGCGTTTCTTTGTCGGTGGCGACAATAGTCTTCGCGGCTATAGTTACGAGTCGATTGCGCCGAAAGACAGCAAGGGCGCACTGCGTGGTGGTACCTACATGCTGACCTCGACTCTTGAGTATCAGTATCGTGTATACGGTGACTGGTGGGGAGCCGTCTTTTATGATTATGGTTCCGCCTGGATTGATACCCCGGATTGGTACCGAGGAGTGGGCACCGGTGTGCGATGGGCATCGCCGGTCGGGCCTATTCGTCTTGATTTTGCATGGGGGCTGGATAAGAGCAGCGATAAGTTCCAGCTCCATTTTGTTCTGGGGCCTGAAATATGATCTGGGTGAAACGTATTACGTTAGGGCTGCTGGCTCTGCTATTGGTATTAGTCATCGCTGTCGCATCACTATTGTATACCCCTGCGGGCGTTAAAGTGGCCGTATGGGGGGCTCAAAAGGTTTTGCCTGCATTATCTATTGTTAACAGCTCTGGTAGCTTGCTGAAAGGCTTTACGCTTGGTCAGGTGAGTTACAAAGACCCTTATCTTGATTTGGCTGCCGATAATCTGACGTTGGTTATCGATGACAGCTGCCTGCTCACTCCTGCTGTTTGCGTGACAGAGCTAGGAGTCTCGGGCGTTCGTTTTGCAATGCCGGAGCTGCCCCCGTCACAGTCAGAAGTTGAAGACCTGGATACTGACTCTCAGCCAGTGACTGAAATTGTGATGCCGTTGCCTATTCGGGTAGATCGTGTAGCGCTTGATGATATTGCGTTGAATATTCTGGGCAATAAGGTTGTTTGGCAGCATTTCTCAACGGCAGCGGAAATCACTGGAAGTCATTTGATCCTGAAGCCGACTGAGTGGCGGGATATCGGGCTAACACTGGCTCCTGCTTCCGGTGATGACGGCGCCACAAGCAAAGCAGAAGCCGAACCAGTACGCGAGCCTGTGGTATTGCCAGAGGTCGTGCTGCCTTTATCCATTGATATTCAGCGTTTCACCGTGAAAGACTTTATTCTGAACGGTGAGACTCCCCAGCGAGTGAATGTGCTGGATATTACCGCATCGACGCGGGGCAGTGATATTTCGCTAAGCAAGGTAATTGTGGATGTACCGCAGGCCAAGCTGGATGCAAGTGCCGATATCTCATTATCCGACGACTACCCGCTACAGCTGGAAGCGGCTATTGATATTGCCATGGCTCCGCTCCAGAACCATAAGCTCAAGCTACAAGCTGGTGGCACGCTGGCCGAGCTCTCGCTTGATGCCAGCCTTAAAGGCACGCTGGATGCGCTGTTGACAGGTAAGCTGTCTCCACTAGATCCGCTGCTGCCTTTTGATCTCAGCCTCTCAAGCCAGCATATTCAATGGCCTATCGACAAAAAGGCTGAGTTTGAAGTCACTGATACCGCTATGACGGCAGCAGGGAATTTGAATGGGTTTAAGTTCAAGGCTAAAACCAAGGTCGACGGAGACCCTATGCCTGCCGTCGCCGCTGACTTAACAGGGCAAGGAGATCTTACTCAGGTCAGTCTGGACACGTTGGTTGTTGACACGCTTGGTGGAACAATTTCCGGAAATGCCAAGGCTAATTGGAAAGAATCAGTTAGTTGGCAGGGCAAGTTAGATTTTAGCCATATTCAGCCTGGCTTGGAATGGCCGGACGCCAAGGGGGATCTCAGCGGTAGGCTACGTACTTCAGGCGGCCTGACCAAGCAAGGTGGTTGGTTTGTAGAGCTGCCCGAGTTATTCGTCGATGGCGTGGTATTAGAGCAGCCGTTCTCGCTGGACGGCCAGCTAGACGCCAACGATAAAGCAGGTAAAGGGGACGTTCAACTGGTAACAGATCGCTTAAGATTAAAGCATGGTCCAAACGGGTTAACGGCCAAAGGTTCCTTGAGCAAAGAATGGGCGATGTCTGCACAGGTTGATGCGCCTAATTTGGCTCAGTCACTACCGGGGTTGCGAGGTCGAGTTAAAGGAGCCGTCGAGCTGTCGGGCAAGATAGCCGAGCCGGATATTGATCTTCAGCTAGATGGTGAAGCGCTTGGTTGGCAGGATCAGGTAAGCCTGCAGCGTTTTGTGCTACAAGGGCGGGTAACACCGATGCCAGTATTAAAGGCAGACGTTCGGCTGACGGCTGCTGAAGGGGAATTTGATTCGTTCAAGCTTGCTGAGTTGGCGTTGATTTTCAAGGGGACTGAAGCCCAGCATAGCCTTACACTTAATGTTGATGCTGAGCCGGTGAGTGCCGACGTCAGTCTGTCGGGGCAGCTAGATCGTAAAGTGGGTTGGAAAGGCGTGTTACAACAAGGTGAGTTTGATACGGAAATAGGCCCATGGCGGCTCAGCAGCTCGACGACGCTGGGTTATAACTTCAAAACTCAGTTAGTAAATGTTGCTGCCCATTGCTGGCAGCAGGAAGCATCCTCATTATGCCTAACCGAAGCGTTGGAAGCCGGAACATCGGGCCATGCTAAGGTTGCTATCAACAATTTTGGTTTTGAGCGTATTGCACCGTATATCCCTGATGCCGTGACGTTGAAAGGTGAAGTTGATGCCAATATGGAAGCAACCTGGGCTCCGGAAGCATCTCCTTATGTCAAGGCGCAGATTCGGTTGCCTGCAGGCTCAGTTTCTCAGCAAGATGATCCAGAAGCTCCGGCGCTGACGGTCGGCTGGGAAAAAGTGACGGTTAACGCCGAAATGAAGCAGGATATCCTGAATGCAGACTGGCTGGTTGCACTAACAGACAACGGTGACATCTCTGGCCGAGCAAGGGTGACTCAGCTGACAGGAGAGCAACAGCTGGAGGCAAAACTTAATATTGATCGCTTAATGTTGGGTTTTCTGGCGCCCTTGATTAAGGGCTATGAGCAGTTTGACGGCCAGATTGATGCCAATCTGGCAGTTGCCGGCCCGGTGATGCATCCTGCGGTGAATGGCGTGTTTAAGCTGACAAAACTAGAAGCTATCGGGCGTAAGGTTCCACTTGATGTCGAGAAGGGGGACATTACCGCGACGTTTAACGGTTACAATGCGACGTTGCACGGCGACATCATCACGCCTGATGGCAAGTTGCTGTTACGAGGCAGCGGTGACTGGCAAGACTTGGCGAATTGGAAGTCAGAGCTACAGGTCAATGCCCGCGATCTTGAAGTCAGTATGCCGCCAATGCTGGCACTGAAAGTCTCGCCGGATCTTATCATCAAAGCGGCACCTCAATATGCTGAGATCACTGGCAATGTGGCCATTCCGTGGGGACGGATCACTATTGATCAGCTACCGGAGTCGGCAGTGTCAGTTTCTGATGATGAAGTTCTATTAACCGGAGACTTGCAACCTATAGAAGCAGAGCCGGTAATACCGTTTGAGATAAAAACCAATATCTCGGTCAATATTGGCAAGAACGTAAAACTGTCAGCATTCGGACTGGAATCTAGGCTGGTTGGCGAGCTGAATGTGCGCCAGAAGGATAAGGGGCCGCTCGTGTATGGTGAAGTGAATCTCCGAGATGGTACCTATCGTTCGTTTGCCCAGGAGCTGGTGATCCGCAAGGGACAGATCCTGTTTAATGGCCCGGCTGATCAACCCTATCTTGCTATCGAGGCAATCCGAGACCCTAATAATGTTGAGGATGATGTGATTGCCGGGATCAGGGTCAGTGGCCCTGCCGATGAGCCGACCGTGGAAATATTCTCTGATCCGGCTATGCCACAGCAAAATGCGCTGTCTTACCTGCTGCGTGGTAAAAACCTTGATACCGAGTCTGGCGGTGGTGGCAGTGGTGATGCGATGACGACAGCGCTGATCAGTATGGGGCTTGCCAAGAGTGGCCAACTAGTCGGTAATGTGGGAGAAGCCTTTGGTGTTCAAGACTTGGCATTGGATACAACCGGTTCCGGTGATGACTCTCAGGTGACGATTAGCGGCTATATAGCTCCAGGTCTGCAGGTAAAATACGGTGTCGGAATTTTTAATTCAATTCCAGAATTTACAGTCAGATACCGATTATTGACTGATTTGTATGTTGAAGCTGTTTCTGGCCTCGATAGTGCTGTCGATTTACTGTACCAATTTGAGTTTAACTAAAGGGGTGTGCTGTTGTGGCAAGAGTGTTTGTTTACGGTACGCTAAGGACGGGGCAGTCTAATCATAGCTTCCTTGGAAAGGCTTCCAAGCTGGGAGCTTGCCAACTTGTATCTGGTTATTCGCTGTTTAATCTCGGCTGCTATCCTGGGGCTAAAAAGAGTATTTCGAGTCATACTCCGCTGTATGGTGAAGTCTATGATGTTGATAGCAATACAATGGCGTTACTCGATCAGCTGGAAGAATACCCTGAGTTGTACACTCGTGAATTGGTCGATACGGAATTTGGGGTCGCCTGGATTTATCTTTATTGCCTTTCTGTTATTGATTTACCGTTGATCCATAGTGGTGACTGGTGTCGAAAGTGAGGCACTTAACTCACTAATATTTAGGGATGTGGCATTGCTTCGAGCAGTGCCTCATAGCTCTCACCGTTATAGATATAGAGATAGCCCTGCTGCCTGATAGCTTCTTCTGCGATCCCTGATCGTCGACCGGAGCGGCAGTAAAGAAAGATTGGTTGGGTTTTGTCTTTTGCTATTGAAGGCAGCCTGTCGATTTCATTAAAGGGAATATTGACTGATTTAGGCAAGTGACCGGCAATAAATTCCTCATTGGTGCGAACATCCACAATCAGTGGATTTCCCTGCTGATGCAGCTGCCAAAACTGTTCAGGTGTAACCACTTGTGCCTGAACTGGAGTGGCGAGCAGAATGGTAAATAGTAATAGTTGACGTATTTTGCTTCGCATTTTGCGCGGATAGCCTTTGGATATATCGTGAATTGTAAACGCTCCTAGTAAGAGACCCAGAGAAGGAGCGTTTTCTTAAAGAACTAAACAGTTACTTTTCTTGTGCTCGTTTGAAAGATTCCATGATTTCTTCTTTTGCGGCGGCAGCATCTTCCCAGCCATCGACTTTCACCCATTTGCCGGCTTCGAGCTCTTTGTAACGTTCGAAGAAGTGAGTAATTTGAGCTTTTAACAGCTCAGGTAAATCATTGACGTCCTGAATATGGTCATATTCTTTGCTGAGCTTAGTATGCGGTACCGCAACCACTTTTGCGTCTTCACCGGATTCATCCGTCATCTTTAGCACACCAACCGGACGGCAGCGGATCACTGAACCCGGAACCAGAGGGTGCGGGGTTGGAACCAGTACGTCGACCGGATCACCATCAAGTGACAGAGTATGGTTTACATAGCCATAGTTACAAGGATAGAACATAGGTGTAGACATGAATCGGTCTACAAATACTGCGCCAGTGTCTTTGTCTACTTCGTATTTAATGGGATCGGCATTCGCCGGGATCTCGATAACAACATAGATATCTTCAGGGATGTCCTTTCCTGCTGGCACCTGATTAAGGCTCATGATGTGTTCCTTTTAGTGAGTTAACCAATTGTTGACGATGTAAGAATTATAATACCAACCTTGTTAAAGAGTTGTCTATTTTATGCCCGCTTCATTCAAGGGGGTCGCGAGTCTGAAAAGGAAGCAGATAAAGGAACAGGCTACCGGGGCAGCCTGTTTTAGTCGGATGTTTTAATCGGGATTAGTGCTGTTCAGGAAATTCTTCGATGAAAGTTTCAACATTGTGAACCATATTGGTTGAACCAACGAAGAATGGGACTCGCTGGTGGAGCTCTGTCGGCTTGATATCCATGATCCGTTTTTTACCGTCAGATGCCAGACCGCCTGCCTGTTCAATTAAAAATGCCATTGGATTGCACTCATATAACAGGCGCAGCTTGCCATTTGGATGGGTTGCTGTGCTTGGGTACATATAAATGCCGCCCTTTAGCAGGTTGCGATGGAAGTCGGCAACCAGAGAGCCAATATACCGAGAGGTATAAGGACGGTTATCATCAGGCACGTCTTCCTGACAGTGCTTGATGTACTTCTTCACACCCATTGGGAAGCGGATATAGTTCCCTTCGTTTATTGAGTAAATTTGGCCGTCTTCCGGGATCTGCATGTTTTCGTGCGACAGGCAGAATACACCGAGCGAAGGGTCATAGGTGAAGCCATGAACGCCATTTCCGGTGGTATAAACTAGCATGGTCGAAGAACCATAGATGATGTAACCAGCAGCAACCTGACGGTGTCCCGGTTGAAGGAAATCTTCTTCAGTCGGAGGGGTGCCTTCAGGGGAAACGCGTCGGTAAATCGAGAAAATAGTACCAACGGAAACGTTTACGTCAATGTTCGAAGAACCATCTAATGGATCCATTAAAACAACGTATTTCGCATTGAGGTTTAGCTCTTTGTTGAAGGCAACGGCTTCGTCTTCTTCTTCACTGGCTACACCGCACACTTGATCTCGGGCTTCAAGTGCCGCTTTGAATTTATCATTGGCATAGACGTCGAGCTTTTGCTGATCTTCACCTTGAATATTCTCGCCGCCAACCGATCCTGTGATATCAACCAAGCCAGCCTTGTTGATTTCACGGTTCACGATTTTAGCCGCAAGCTTTATTGATCCCAACAGTGAGGAAAGCTCACCGCTGGCATGGGGGAAGTCGGTCTGTTTCTCGACAATGAACTCACCAAGGGTTCTAATATCGGACATATACAATCCTTGCATCATGTTGTCATTGGGGCAGTTAAGTCAGGTACAATGTCTCTATACGGACAGTTTGAGTACCTCTATATTAGGCTTATCGCCTGTTTTCTTGTGCTTTAATTGCGTATAAAGAATTGTATATAAAGATCTTTTTTATGGTACTGAAGTAACACATAAGCGTGAAATTAACAGAATTTATCCAGTGAGCCGACAGTTATGCATATCCATATTCTAGGAATTTGCGGCACATTTATGGGCGGTGCAGCGATTCTGGCCCGACAGTTGGGCCATAAAGTTACCGGCTGTGATGCCAATGTTTATCCGCCAATGAGTACCTTGCTTGAATCTCAAGGTGTTGAAATTATTCAGGGTTATGATCCATCTCAACTCACCCCTGCTCCTGACCTGGTGGTCGTCGGTAATGCCATGAGCCGCGGAAACCCTTGTGTGGAGTATGTTCTGGACAACAATCTGCGCTATACCTCGGGGCCGCAGTGGTTGCAGGAGATCCTGCTGCATGATCGTTGGGTGTTGGCGGTGGCGGGCACCCATGGAAAGACCACGACAGCCAGTATGTTGGCATGGATTCTGGAAGATTGCGGCTATCAGCCGGGTTTTCTGGTGGGGGGTGTGCTTGGAAACTTCGGCGTTTCCGCACGGTTAGGTGAAAGTATGTTCTTCGTTGTCGAGGCGGACGAATACGATAGTGCTTTTTTCGATAAACGTTCTAAGTTTGTTCATTATCGACCACGAACACTGATAATGAACAATCTGGAGTTCGATCACGCAGATATTTTTGATGATTTGAAAGCCATCCAACGTCAGTTTCATCATTTAGTGAGAACTGTGCCGGGTAATGGCCGGATCCTTGCTCCCAATAATGTCGAGAGTATTCAGCAGACCTTGGAAATGGGTTGCTGGAGTGAACTGGAGTATATCGGCGAGGACGGTCACTGGCAGGTACGCAAGCTGGTAGCGGATGGAAGTCAGTTTGAAGTGTATTTGGACGGTGAACTTGCTGGTGTCGTGAATTGGGATCTGGTGGGGGATCACAATGTCAGCAATGCCCTGATGGCGATTGCTGCGGCCCGTCATGTTGGCGTCACTGCGGATTTGGCCTGCGAGTCATTGGCTACATTTATCAATACCAAGCGTCGCCTGGAGCTGAAAGGCGAGGTGAATGGCATCAAGGTGTATGATGATTTTGCCCATCATCCGACAGCGGTTGAGCTGACGCTGGGTGGCTTGCGAGCCAAGGTTGGCAGCGAACGTATTCTGGCGGTATTAGAGCCGCGCTCAAATACAATGAAGCTGGGTGTTCACAAGCAGGATTTGGCACCGGCACTGCAAGCGGCGGATGAAGTCTATATTTTCCAGCCCGAGACTATCCCCTGGTCGGTGGATGAGATTGCGATGGCATGTTCTCAGATTGCGACAACAGATAGCGACTTGGAGGCTCTGGTGGCGAAGATCACGGCTTCCGCTCGGCCGGGTGATAATATTCTGGTGATGAGTAATGGCGGGTTTGGTGGTATTCATGACAAGCTGCTGGCTGCGTTGGCAGAGAAAAGCGCATGAGTAGCAAAACACAAGACAAGCGGATAACCCTTGCCTGGACTGGCGCTTCCGGAGCGCCTTATGGACTGCGCTTGCTGGAATGTCTGCTGGCGGCAGATTATCAAGTGTACCTATTAATCTCATCGGCAGCCCGGGTTGTTTTGGCGACAGAGCATGGCCTTAAGCTGTCTGCCGGACCGGATGCGGCTAAAAAGACACTGATCGAGCACCTAGACTGCGATGCTAGCAAGCTGGAAGTGTGTGGCAAAGAGGATTGGTTCTCCCCTGTGGCATCGGGCTCTGCTGCGCCGAAGCAAATGGTGGTTTGTCCGTGCTCGGCAGGCACGTTAGCGTCTGTTGCACACGGGATGTCTGATAATTTGCTGGAGCGTGCGGCAGATGTTGTCCTGAAAGAACGGGGCCAGCTACTGCTGGTCGTACGCGAAACACCGTTTTCGACACTGCATCTGGAAAATATGCTTAAGCTGTCAAAGATGGGCGTGACTATCATGCCAGCGGCTCCGGGCTTCTATCATCAGCCTGAAAGTATTGATGATCTGGTTGATTTTATGGCGGCCCGGATCCTCGATCACCTCGGCGTTGAACAGGGACTGGTTCCGCGATGGGGCTACGATCATCGCCAATGATCTGCTGAGATATTTGGTGTAAAAAAAGCCCGCTCAGCGGGCTTTTTCTATTATCGGAGTGCGCAGCCGGTATTTGGCTAGATATCTTGAAGGTGCGCCTGAGGTTTGATGACCAGTACATTAATTGGTGAGTTCTCGACGACTTTGGAAGCGACGGAGCCCAGCATAACCTTGTCGAGTCTGGATCGCTTATGGCTCGGCAAAATGATCAGATCGGCACCAATCCGGCTGGCATGCTCTAGAATTGTGGTCCAAGTCTTTCCTTCAGAAATATGCTGATGATGAATAATTTCATCTGGAATGTGTTGGCTGGCGAATTCTTTCAGCTGGTGCTGGGCATCCTGCATCATTTTACGGGCGGCATCTTTCGGGAAGTAGCTCGATACCATCGACATGTGAATTCCGGGTAGCACATTCAGTAAATGAATTGTCGCGTTGGACTGCTTGGCCAGCCAGACGGCCTGCTCGACGGCTTTGTCAGCAAAACCCTGTTCGTTCAAATCAACGGGCACTAAAATTTGCTTATACATATTATTCTCTTTATTTTTTAATAGGGAGAGTGAACTCTCCCTATAGTTTAGACCTGTATTGTTTAAGTCAGTGGCGAGTTTATGCGTGTGCCAGCTGCTTGGCTCGCCGGCGCTGGTTCCACCCCAAAGCACCTAGTAAAAGGATCGTCGGGATAAATACCCATTCCTTCATCGGTCTCACAGCCGGTAAGCTGACTTGAGTGATCTCCCAGTCAAAATCAATGCCGGCAGCTTCTGCCGGGCTACCAAACTCAACCAGATCAACCAGCATTTTTTCACCTTCCTGACGTAGCATCAGGCCCGTTGATGCAATACGATCGTCGGCACTGATGGCGTCTTCATCAAATGGTAGCAGCACATGCTTGCTAACCAGTTTACCTTCTAGGTTTTCACCGCTTACCTGAAGCTCGATAGGCTGGCCTATCGCCAGTTTATCGGCAGCATCAACGATAAGGACTCCGGGCATTTCATGTTTTGCCGGGTAAACCATGTCCCACCAGAAACCCGGACGGAACAGTGTGAAGGTAATGAGAAGCAGGGCAATGACTTCCCACCATTTGGTTTTGGTGAACCACCATCCCTGGGTTGCTGCCGAAAATGTCAGCATTGCAATAATGGCCGAGCTGACCGTCAGGAGCAGGTGCCACCAGGAATCGATATTCATCATCAACAGCTGGGTATTGAAGATGAACATAAATGGCAAGATCGCGGTGCGGATATCGTAGGTAAAGCCTTGGATACCCGTGCGGATTGGATCGCTTTTGGCTATCGCAGCTGCAGCAAAAGCTGCCAGGCCTACGGGAGGTGTATCATCGGCCAGAATACCAAAATAGAACACAAACAGGTGAACGGCGATCAGTGGAATGATTAAGCCACTCTGTGCGCCGAGGGTGACAATAACAGGGGCCATCAAAGTCGATACGACAATATAGTTGGCCGTTGTCGGTAGGCCCATGCCGAGAATTAAGCTGATCACCGCGGTAAACAACAACATCAACATGATGTTACCGCCAGAGATAAACTCGACAAACTCGGTCATCACCAGTCCGATCCCGGTTAGGGTGACTACCCCGACTACAATACCAGCTGCTGCTGTTGCCACCCCGATCCCGATCATGTTGCGGGCTCCGGAAACAAGGCTCTCTACTAAATCGACGGCACCTTCAACTGAGGCTTCGCTGACTGTTTTTTCTTTATTGAACATTGCTAGCAGCGGGCGCTGCGTGAGCAAAATAAAGATCATAAAGATGGTGGCCCAGAAGGCTGATAATCCCGGGGAGAAGCGCTCTACGGTTAGACACCACACCAAGACGACAATGGGGAGCAGGAAGTAGAGCCCTGATTTGATGGTTGGACCAGGATCCGGCACTTCTGTGAGTTCCGCATCTGGATCTTCCAGCAAGTGGTCTTGATAGTCGGCTGAAACTCTAATGAGAGCGACGTACGCAATGAGGATTATCACACCAATCATCGGCGTAGCAGCCGCACCAAAGACATCTTTAGTCCAGCCGATACCGTAATATACAGCAGCGCTAAGTACGACCAAGCCTAAGATAGTACCGCTAAATGACAGCAGGCTTTGTGCCAGAGTCGGCTTGTAGCGTCGTCTCAATCCTGTCATGCCTGCTTTGCAGGCCTCGAGGTGAACAATATACAGCAGGGCAATATACGAGATCAGAGCGGGCAGAAGTGCCGCTTTAATTACTTCAACATAGGAAATACCGACATATTCTACCATCAGGAAAGCAGCTGCCCCCATGATCGGCGGTGTCAGTTGCCCGTTGGTCGATGCGGCAACTTCGACTGCACCGGCTTTGGTGCCGGGGAAGCCGACCTTTTTCATTAGCGGAATGGTGAAAGTGCCTGTTGTTACCACGTTGGCAATCGACGACCCCGAAACTAGACCGGATAATCCTGAAGCCACAACGGCGGCTTTCGCTGGTCCGCCACGCATGTGGCCAAGCAGAGAAAAGGCGACTTTAATAAAGTAGGCTCCTGCTCCTGCTCGCTCCAGCATTGCGCCAAACAGTACAAACAGGAAGACGAAAGAGGTCGATACGCCAAGGGCGATACCAAAGACCCCTTCTGTGGTTAGCCATAGATGCGACATTGCCTTGTTCAGGCTTGCGCCTTTGTGGGCAATAACGTCAGGCATATGCGGGCCACCAAAGGTGTACAGCAAAAATACCGCTGCCACAATCATCAATGGTGGACCGAGTGCACGGCGGGTCGCTTCTAGCAATAGCACCATGCCGATAACGGCAATTACAATATCAAGTTGTGTTGGTGCTCCCGAACGGCCAGCAAGATCGGTATAAAAAAGATAGATATAGGCGGCTGAGAAGCTGCCTGCCAGCGCGAGGATCCAATCAACGACCGGGATATGATCTCGAGGAGATCGCTGCAATGCCGGGTAGGCTGTAAATGCCAAGAAAATAGCAAACGCCAGATGGATAGAGCGGGCTTCGGTATCATTTAATACACCAAAATTAAAAACAAATGGCAGTGGTGAGGCATACCATAGCTGGAAAAGTGACCAACATAGCGGAACGAACCATAAGATGCGTCCAGCCATTCCTGCTGGATTTCTTGCACCTGTGTCTGCCTGAGCCACCATATCCTGCACATCTGTCGACGCTTCGGTTGTCTTAGTCATGCATAATCCTTCTTCGATGGACTAGGAAAAATACGAGTTTTATTATTTTTATAGGTAGGTGAAATAGCATGCGCCGCTTGTGCGGCGCATGAGAGGCAATTAATACCTTATAAAGGTAGCCAATAACGGTTACTTTAGGTAACCCACTTCCTTGTAGTAGCGTACCGCACCTGGGTGCAGAGGAATTGACAGGCCGTCTTTTACCATGTCCTCAGGTTTCAGGTTTGCAAAAGCCGGATGAAGTCGTTTGAACGTGTTGAAGTTTTCAAATACTGATTTTACAAGCGCGTAGACAACATCATCGGAAACATCCGTTGAAGAAACCAGCGTCGCAGCAACACCAAAGCTGTTTACGTCGTCGTTGGTGCCTTTGTACATACCGCCCGGAACGGTGCTCTTGGCGTAATATGGGTTATCGGCAACGACTTTATCGATAGCGGCACCAGTTGCTGGAACTAGCTTGGCATCACATGAAGTCGTCGCTTCTTTGATAGATCCGTTTGGATGGCCAACGACATAGACGAAGGCATCAATTTTGTTATCGCATAGTGCCTGAGAGCGCTCAGATCCTTTTAGCTCGGATGCCAGTTTGAAATCCGCCTTGGTCCAGCCCATCGCATCCATCACGACACCCATTGTCGCACGGTCGCCAGAACCTGGATTACCAATATTTACTCGTTTGCCTTTTAGATCAGCCACACCGTTGATGCCGGCATCTGTACGGGCAATGATGTTGAAGGGTTCGGTATGAAGCGAGAATACAGCCCGCAGTTTTTTATAAGAACCTTGCTCTTTAAACTTGCTGGTACCGTTATAGCCGTGGTATTGCCAATCTGATTGAACAATACCAAAGTCCAGTTCACCGGCACGCATGGTATTCACGTTATAGATAGAGCCGCCAGTGGACTCTACTGAGCAGCGGACATTATGCTGTTTGCGATCTTTATTGACCAGCTTACAGATCGCACCACCCGTTGGGTAGTAAACCCCGGTGACAGAACCGGTACCAATGGTAATGAATTCCTGGGCACTTGCCATGCCGCTAGTCATAACTGCAGCGGCTAGAGCACTGATTTTAACAATTTGTTTTAATGCCATGTTTGTCCCTTCCTAATTGTTGTTATCTCCAGTATGGAAATGTTTTCCATCGGTGGAAAAGGCATATTTGCTTAAGCAAATCAGAACGATAATAGCAAAAGAGAACAAGAAAATTAAAATTATGTTAATGATTGTTTGCTGGTTTACTGAGGGAAGCTCTAGTTGAAAATGCGGGAAAGGGAATAATTATTTATATCAATCATGCACTTGTATCAGTAACATGCAATTCATGAAAGTTTTTCTGATTGTGAGCTCTCTCTCATTTGCGGAGAGAGAGGATCGGAGAGATTTTTAGTTACTGTAGTCAAAAAGATCGCACACCGAATTGAACAACTCTTCGGTAGTTATGGTATTTGTCGGGGTAATGAAAATTGTATCGTCACCTGCGACTACGCCCAAAATCCCCTCGGCCTTACCTAGCGAATCTAATAGGCGTGCAATGACTTGAGCGGCACCAGGCCCGGTGTGAATAACAACCAGCGCACTGTTATAGTCGACTTCCATTACCAGCTCTTTGAGCGGGCTGCTGGTGGTTGGTACACCTAGCTCTACGGGAAGGCAATAGACCATCTCCATCTTTGCGTTGCGGGTGCGAACAGCGCCAAACTTCGTCAGCATGCGAGAGACTTTTGACTGGTTGATGTTGTCGAACCCCTGAGCTTTCAAGGCGTCTACAATTTCGCCTTGGGAGCTGAATTTTTCTTCTTTTAGAATAGCTTTGAATGCTTTGACTAAGCGTTCTTGTTTATCTGAATTTCGCATAAGTAAATTTCATATACAGGGACGAGGTGCAGTATTCTGGCATAACCCTCTGGTTGGTAGCAAACCATGTTCACGGAAATTGGTGTATTAGTCACCATTATAGTGGGTTTGAATGAATAATTATTTATGTGGATATACCTCTCTGACATATTGACGGCTGCAATCTAATTTGAGAAATGTTATACATATGTAGCACATTTTATTCTGGCTTATGCGTGACATCGCAAAGCTGGTTGGGTTTGATTGTATTTCATTATTTGTTGCTATAACTTCATCAAAGCCAATCAAATGAAATCATTACCTTAGCTGAATAGTGTCTTCATTTGATTGGTATTAGGTCTGAAAAAAATATACTTCTATCGTAAAGGAGAACGAAAATGAAAGTTGCTGTAATTGGTGCTGCTGGCGGTATCGGCCAGGCTCTGGCTCTGCTTCTGAAAAACCGTCTGCCTGCGGGTTCTGATCTGGCGTTATATGACATTGCTCCGGTAACGCCGGGCGTTGCTGCCGATCTTAGCCATATCCCTACTCCGGTTTCGATTAAAGGTTATGGTGGTGAAGATCCGACTCCTGCGCTGGAAGGTGCTGATGTTGTTTTGATTTCAGCCGGTGTTGCACGTAAGCCGGGAATGGATCGTGCGGATCTGTTTAATGTTAATGCGGGCATCGTTAAGTCGCTGGCAGAAAAAATTGCGGTGGTATGTCCAAACGCTTGTGTGGGTATCATTACTAACCCTGTAAATACCACGGTAGCTATCGCCGCAGACGTACTGAAGAAAGCTGGCGTATATGACAAGCGCAAGCTGTTCGGTGTAACGACTCTGGATGTGATCCGCTCTGAAACGTTTGTTGCTGAGCTAAAAGATATCGATCCGGGTCAAGTACGTGTGCCAGTTATTGGTGGTCACTCTGGCGTTACTATTCTTCCTCTGCTTTCACAGGTTGAAGGCGTTGAGTTTACTGAAGATGAAATCAAAGCGTTGACGCCACGTATTCAGAATGCTGGTACTGAGGTTGTTGAAGCGAAAGCGGGTGGCGGCTCTGCGACATTGTCTATGGGTCAGGCTGCATGTCGTTTCGGCCTTGCTTTGGTTCGCGCGCTGCAAGGTGAAGAAAGTGTGGTTGAATGTGCATACGTTGAGGGTGACGGTAAACACGCACGCTTCTTTGCTCAACCGGTTCTTCTTGGCAAAGACGGTGTAGAAAAAGTGATGGATTACGGCAAGCTAAGTGCATTTGAGCAAGATGCGCTGGAAAGTATGCTGGATACACTACAAGGCGATATCACCAAAGGTGAAGAATTCGCAGCGCAGTAATCTGATCTGAGATAAAAAAAGCGGCCGATGGCCGCTTTTTTATGTCTAGAGCACCCCGGTTGATGAAATTGAAGCTAATAGTAGCTATCACACCCGGTATGGAGTTGAGGCTGTTCTGTAATATCATCGCAGTTAATGTTGATACGTTTGTGATCATTCATACTTTCGATGATGGCGGTATTATGTTCCAGATCAACATCAATCACTTCAGCAATGCCTTGCTGGCATTCCACCCACATTCCAGCTTTAAGATCTTTGGCTTGCATAATCGACCTCCATTAAGATCGCCAGGATCTTTTTTAACTATAGAACAAGAATACGATCCTTCTGTTGCTCCCCGAAGATCAAAAAAACCTGCACGAGGCAGGCTTTCTTGTCGAGATCTATAAATTCGCTGTTTTATTTGGTGCGCTTAACGGCAATATGCGCCAGTGCAACTAAAGCGTCTTTATAATCAGAATCTGGAACCACAGACAAGCAGGCAATGGCTTTCTCTGATTCTTGTTCGGCACGCTGTTGGGTATATTCCAGCGAGCCGACTTCGTGCATGCAGGCCAGGATCGGTTCTAGTTTGTCAAGGCCATTACCTTGCTCTATGGCTTCTCTGATCATGGCTGCCTGCTCGGCATTGCCATGGTGCATCGCATGCAGCAGAGGAAGGGTCGGTTTACCTTCGGCAAGATCATCGCCGACATTTTTCCCCATCTCCTCGCCGTCGGCATTGTAATCCAATACATCGTCGATAAGCTGGAAGGCGGTACCCAAGAAACGCCCGTAGTCCTGTAAAGCGGCTTCGACATTTTCAGGGGCATCAGCAATAATCGCCGCTACCTGTGTCGCGGCTTCGAACAAGCGGGCGGTTTTTGAGTAGATAACCTGCATATAGTTATCTTCAGTGGTGTCTGGATCATTACAGTTCATCAACTGCTGCACTTCGCCTTCGGCGATCACATTTACCGCTTCGCTCATAATGTCAAGGATCCGCAAAGATCGTAGGCTTGTCATCATCTGGAAGGAGCGGGTATAGATATAATCCCCGACCAAGACGCTGGCGGCATTGCCAAACATGGCATTGGCCGTTTCCTTGCCCCGGCGCATATCCGATTCATCGACAACATCATCGTGAAGCAATGTTGCAGTATGAGTAAATTCGATAAATGCAGCGGCAGTCGTGTGCTTGTTACCTTCATATCCAAGAGCGCGGGCAGCCAGGACTGCCAGCATAGGACGCAGGCGTTTCCCGCCACCGCTGACAATGTAAAAACCGAGTTGATTGATTAGGGCAACATCTGAATTCAGTTGTGCCAGTATCTTCGCGTCAACCTCCGCCATGTCGTTGGCGGTAAGCGCTTGGATAGCTTTGAAATCCATTGAACATCCAGCAAAATTGTTTGCCGCACCAGGCGGAAAAGTTAAGTATACCAATTTACAATAAATAACTGACGCCAAGCCTTGGCAATAGGCATATGCAAAGGTCGTCGGCTTTATTATACGTGATGCTTATCCGAAAACTGCTACGATGAGCTGTAGCATGCATTGCGTATTAAATAGCCCGCCAAGTTCTAAATTACTCGGTTATTTTTGTGAATTGGTATCAAAAAATAATTATCGAATATTATACTAAAATCCCGCTATCTTCATAACCTCGTTTACGTTTAAATCAGGGACTTTTATTACTGGCTAGCTTTTCACCATTTTTCTTCGCTTAATGGGTTGTCAGAAGCCCCGTTTTCGCGTAACATTCGCGCCCTATTGATGACAAGATTAAGCGCATACCCATAGCCCAAATTATAAGTGGCTAATGGCCTATGCGGACAAGCGGAGTAAGACATGTACGCTGTTTTCCAAAGTGGTGGTAAACAACACCGTGTAAGCGAAGGCCAGACCCTACGCTTAGAAAAACTAGACACTGAAACTGGTGCTAGCGTTGAATTTGATTCAGTTCTTCTTGTAGCTAACGGCGAAGAAGTGACTGTAGGCGCACCTTTCGTAGCTGGCGGTAAAGTTACTGCTGAAGTTATTACTCACGGTCGTGGCGATAAAGTTAAAATCGTTAAGTTCCGTCGTCGTAAGCACTCTCGTAAGCAAGCGGGCCACCGTCAGTGGTTCACTGAAGTCAAAATCACTGGCATCAGCGCTTAATAACAGGAGAATTTAAAGATGGCACACAAAAAAGCTGGCGGTTCTACTCGTAACGGTCGCGACTCAGAAAGCAAACGCCTAGGTGTTAAACGTTTCGGTGGCGAATCTGTACTTGCAGGTAACATCATCGTTCGTCAACGTGGTACTAAATTCCACGCTGGTAACAACGTAGGTTGCGGTAAAGACCACACTCTATTCGCTCTATCTGACGGTAAAGTGAAGTTCGAAGTTAAAGGTCCTAAGAACCGTAAATTCATTTCTATCGAAGCTGAATAATTTAGCCTCGTAATGAATTTTAAAGCCCTGCCTATTGGCGGGGCTTTTTGTTATGGAAGGGTTTATGCCGAATCAAAACCCGACTGCAGGAATCTTGCTGGCGCTAACGACGGCATTATTCTGGGGCGCTCTGCCCATAGCAATGAAGCAAGCTGTCGAAGTAATGGAGCCATTTACCATAGTTTGGTATCGCTTTGTAACGGCTTCGATAGGTTTAGGGTTATGGCTGTATTGGCGTAAGCAGTTACCTCGGGCCAGAACGTTAAGGTTAGCCGAATGTGGCATCCTTATGTTGGCGAGTCTTGGCTTGGCTGGTAACTTTGTGCTGTTTAACAGCGCGCTTGAATACCTCAGTCCGCCAGTGGTGCAGGTGATCATTCAGTTGGCGCCGGTCATTTTATTGCTGTCCAGCGTTTGGCTGTTTAGAGAAAAGCTGGGGGTACACCAAGTCATTGGTGTGGCATGCCTGATGTTAGGCCTGCTGTTGTTTTTTAATGAACGCTTGGTTGAACTGTTTACCAGTTTTAGTGGTTATACTCAGGGCGTTATGCTCGCTGTATTGGCTGCGCTGGTCTGGGTCATTTATGGCTTGGCCCAGAAAGTGATGCTAAGACATTTTAGCTCACCTCAGATCTTACTGATGATCTATATGATCTGTGCTTTGATGCTGACACCTTTGGCATCACCAGAGCAGATCCTGTTGATGGATTCGAGACAGCTGGGCATGTTGATGTTCTGCTGTATAAATACCCTGGTCGGCTATGGTGCCTTTGCAGAAGCAATGGCGCGCTGGCAGGCCTCGCAAGTGAGTGCGGTGATCACCCTGGCTCCCTTGTTCACAATATTATTTGTCGACCTTGCCAGCTTGATCTGGCCACAGTTTTTTGCTGCCGCAGCCCTGAATGTTCTTGGCTATGTCGGCGCTATGGTTGTGGTAAGTGGCGCGATGTTTTGCGCCATTGGCCATAAGTTTATCAGGCAGCATAAATAGTCAAGGTCCATTACAATTAGTTAATAGCTTCCGGGTAATTGCTGACGTGACCTGGTCGAGACGTTTTAACGCCATAGCGCGGAGAAAGAGATGAAGTTTGTAGATGAAGCGGTAATTCGAGCTGATGCTGGTGACGGTGGTAACGGTACTGTTAGTTTCCGTACTGAAAAGTATATACCTAAAGGTGGCCCTGACGGTGGTGACGGTGGTGACGGTGGTGATGTCTATCTGCTTGCCGATGAAAACGTCAATACTCTGATTGATTACCGCTTTGAACGATTCCATGCTGCGGTACGCGGTGAAAATGGCCGTGGTGGTAACTGTACCGGAAAACGTGGTGAAGACAAGGTGCTAACGGTTCCTGTCGGTACCCGCGCTATTGATGAAGAGACCGGCGAAGTTATTGCCGACCTGACCCAGCATGGTATGAAGATCATGGTAGCCAAGGGCGGTTTCCATGGCCTGGGTAACACCCGTTTTAAGTCGTCAGTAAACCGAGCTCCTCGTCAGAAAACGATGGGCAGTAAAGGTGAGATCCGTCACCTTCGTCTTGAGCTGTTGCTGCTTGCTGATGTGGGGATGCTAGGCCTGCCTAATGCGGGTAAATCGACCTTCATTCGCTCTGTTTCGGCAGCAAAGCCAAAAGTAGCGGATTATCCGTTTACAACATTGATTCCGAGCCTGGGTGTTGTTCGCGTCGATTCTGATCGTAGCTTTGTTGTTGCTGATATCCCCGGATTGATTGAAGGCGCTGCTGATGGTGCTGGTTTGGGTATTCGCTTCTTGAAACACCTAGAGCGTTGTCGTGTATTGTTGCACATGATCGATCTACTACCTGTTGATGGTTCAGATCCGATTGAGAATGCTTTCACTATCTTAAATGAGCTGGATAAATACAGCGACAAGCTAGCAAACAAACCTCGTTGGATCATTTTCAATAAGGTTGATCTTCTTTCAGAGGAAGACGCACAAGCGAAGATCGATGAGATTTTAGAAGCGCTGGCGTGGGAGGGAGATTACTACTGTATTTCTGCTCTAACTCGTATGGGTACCAAAGAGCTGACTTATGACTTGATGGAATTCATCGAGCAGCTTCCAAAAGAACAAATTGTCGAAGAAGAAGAGAAGGCTGAAAAAGTTGAGTTTAAGTGGGATGACTACCACGAAGAGCAGCTGAAGAAAGCCGAAAGCAGCGATGACGACGATGATGATGATTGGGATGATTGGAACGAAGACGACTATGATGTAGAGATCATCTACAAGCCATAGTCTGCGTTGATACCGATGTTATTGTCCAGTTCTAATGAAAAGCCGCTCTGAAGAGCGGCTTTTTTGTGTCTGGTCAACGTAGTGGAACGATAATTGTCTGATAATTGCACTATTTGTTAATAGAAGACTCATTCAGAGGGAAGGAAATGGTAAGTGGGGCGGAACCGTTAACGGAAACGTTGACAGAGCCACAGCAACGAGAAATTTCGAGGCTAGCCGTATTGGCTGGCCAGCGTTTGCTGCAACATGGGGCTGAAAGTACGCTGGTGGCAGATGTTACCTGTCGACTAGGGCAGGCACTGGGTGTGGAGAGTGTTGAAGTATCACTGTCAGCCAGTTCGATGGTGATTACGACCTTGAGCCACGGACGGTGTATCACGACGACACGACGATGCCAGGATCGCGGGATCAACATGCAGGTAGTTACCGAGATCCAGCGGGTATGTATTATGGCCGAGCGTGGGCTGCTGGGGGTAGAGGCGGTTCATCAGCGCTTGGAAAAGATCAAACCGTTACGCTACAACCGTTTCCTGGTCATAGTGATGATCGGGTTGTCATGTGCCGCGTTTAGCCGCTTGGCTGGTGCCGACTGGCCAGTATTTTTCCTCACCTTTTTTGCTTCTTCTGTCGGAATGTTTGTACGACAGGAGATTGCACATTGCCATTTCAACCCGTTGGTTAACTTTGGGGTGACTGCATTTGTTACCACACTTATTTCGGGCTTTGGCCAGGTATATCAGATTGGTGAGGCCCCTTTCTTGGCAATGGCATCTTCTGTCTTGATGTTGGTACCTGGTTTTCCGTTGATCAACGCCATATCTGATATGGTGAAAGGCTATGTGAACATGGGAATAGCGCGCTGGACAATGGCAACGTTGCTGACGTTATCGACGAGTATGGGGATTGTGGCAGCTATGAATGTGCTGGGTGTTTGGGGCTGGTTATCATGATAAATCTCGATTTTCTGTTGGCTTTGCTCAATGATATGTTCTTCGCCATGATCCCGGCCATAGGTTTTGCTTTGGTGTTTAATGTACCGCAGAAGGCCCTTAAGTATTGCGCGATTGGCGGCGCTTTGGGCCATGGTAGCCGGTTTGTCTTGATGCACTGGGGAGTGCCGATCGAGTGGGCTACGTTGGGGGCTGCAACTCTTGTTGGAATGATCGGTGTTCATTGGTCGCATCGTTTTCTTGCCCATCCGAAAGTTTTCACGGTTGCTGCTTTGATCCCGATGGTTCCCGGTGTCTTTGCGTTTAAGGCGATGATCGCTTTGGTAGAAATCAACCACCGAGGCTTTAGCCCCGAGTTGTGGGCGCTGATGCTGGAGAATGGTATCAAGGCCGTATTTATTGTGGCTGCGCTGGCTATAGGGCTAGCAATGCCGGGTCTATTGTTTTATCGTCGCCGTCCTGTGGTTTAGTTTTGCGAAGGGAATAATATGAAGATCAGTATGATTGCGGCGATGGCCAATGATCGGGTGATTGGCAAGGACAATGCGATGCCTTGGCACTTGCCAGCCGATTTTGCGTGGTTTAAGCAGTCAACACTGGGAAAGCCAATCGTGATGGGGCGCAAGACGTTTGAGTCGATTGGCCGACCGTTACCGGGCCGCCAAAATATCGTGATCAGCCGCAATCCGAATTTTCATGCTGAAGGCGTGACAGTGGTGCCTGATATTGCTGCGGCCAAAAAGGCGGCCGGTGACGTCGAGGAGTTGATGATTATCGGTGGTGGTAGTATTTATGCTGCCTGCCTGCCGGAAGCTGAACGCTTATACCTGACATTTATTGACCTCATTGTCGAGGGAGATACGTGTTTCCCTGATTGGGAAGCGGGATGGAATGAGGTCTTTGCTGAAAGCTATGAGGCCGATGAAAAAAACGCCCATAGCATGCGTTTTGTTATTTTGGAACGTCAGTAAGAAAAACTAGCTTGGCGAATAGTTCTATTGGCTAAGCTAGTTTTAGCTCAGTTGATCAAGCATAAACCGGGCATGCCTTTTCAAACCGAGCACCGTCCTCCCAGCGAAGCAGTGTCATGCTGTTCCCCCAGACACATCCAGTATCCAACCCTATGACGTGTTGATCTTCATAGCCCATTAACGCGGCCCAGTGGCCAAAGATCACTTTCTTACCGAGTGGCTGTCTGGGTAGATCAAACCACGGCTTGAGCTGTCCGGTTTCGGCCTGCTCTGGCGAGAGCTTGCAATCCATATCAAGTCGGCCATTCGGGTAACAGAAGCGCATTCGGGTAAAGGCATTGATTGTGTAGCGATATTGCTCTATTCCGCTCAGATCCGGGGTCCATATATCGGGTCCGTTGCCGTACATATTCTTGAGGAGCCACAGGTAGTCATCACTTCGCAGGCAGGCCTCGACTTCTCGGGCTTGCTGACGGGCTATAGGGAGATCCCATTGAGGGGGAATACCGGCATGAGCCATGACAAAAAGGTATTGTGGGTGTTCTGCCAGCATGGGTTGCTGGCGGAGCCATTCAAGTAGTTCGTCGCGGTCGGGAGCATCAAGGATCGGTTGAATTTTATCTCGGCTTTTAACTTTGGCAAGCCCATTGGCCACCGTCAGCAGGTGAAGGTCATGGTTGCCGAGAACGGTGGTTGCCTTATCACCTAGGCCTTTGACAAAGCGCAGAGTTTCTAGCGATTGGGGACCACGGGCAACGAGGTCGCCCGATAGCCACAGTTCATCTTGCTGTGGGTTGAAATGGGCTTGTTCAAGCAGATCACAGAGATCGTCAAAGCAGCCTTGAATATCACCGACAAGGTAAGTCGACATAAGGAGCCTCAGTGAAGGATATTGGGGATAGACAGCCGGAATGGGGAAACTTCGGCCTCGAACTCGTCTCCCTGTTCATTGATCATGACATAGTGACCTTGCATCACCCCTAGCGGGGTTTCGATAATGGTACCGCTGGTATAGGTGTATTCATCATTGGCTGCAATTTTGGGTTGCTCACCAACGACTCCTTCTCCGTCAATAACCAGTTTTTTACCGTTGGCATCAGTGATCAACCAGTGGCGGTTCAGTAGTTGTGCCTCACCGCTACCCAGATTGCGGATCGTAATCGTATACGAGAACACATAGCGCTGGTTTTCAGGTTCCGATTGATCTTCGATATAGTGGGTAACCACTCTGCACTTGATTGTGGGGATAGCATTTGTCGTCAATGTATTGCTTCCTTTCGTCGGCAGTTTGGCAGGGCCCGGCTAGCTGCCGAGCCCTGATAAACTTATCATTTATTTTGATGCATTGTGGTTGGCATCCAGCCAGTTAGCCATAGCAACAAACTGCTCTAAAGTCAGATTCTCAGGGCGCAACCCCGGGTTGATCCCCAGTTCTTCCAGCTGCTCTGTGGTCAAAAGTGCCTTGTAGCAGTTACGGATCGTTTTACGCCGCTGGTTGAAACCTTCACGGCAAACACGGTCCAGCCATTTAAGATTAGTACATGGATGCGGCAATGTTTCATATGGTGTAATACGAACAACGGCTGAATCAACTTTTGGCGCAGGCACGAATGACTCCGGCGGGACTTCCAATACCGGCATTACACGTGAATAGTACTGAGCCATTACGGTTAATCGACCATAGGCTTTACTGCCCGGGCCTGCTGCCAGGCGATTGACTACCTCTTTCTGTAACATGAAGTGCATATCCTGGATATGCTCATGGAACGAGAAAAGATGGAACATTAGCGGTGTCGATATGTTATATGGCAAGTTACCGAAAATACGTAGCTTATTGTTTTCTTTAATTAGCTGTGTGAAGTCGAAGCGCATGGCATCGCCTTCATGGATAGTCAGTTTGCTACCCAAGTCAGGGTGGTTGCGCAGACGTTCAGCCAAGTCACGGTCGAGTTCAATCACCGAAAACTTATCAACCTGCTTGCCGACTGGTTCAGTGATAGCCCCTAGACCCGGGCCGATTTCAACCAGGTTCTGGCCTGGTCTCGGGTTAATTGCCGATACAATGCCGTCAATAATGTAAGGGTCTTTCAAAAAGTTCTGGCCAAAGCGCTTTCGTGCGCGGTGGCCTAGATGGACCTGATCACTGCTCATGTTTGTTTTTCTACCAATTCAAGGGCGTGCGATAGCGCTGTCCAAAGGCTACCGGTGTCCGCCTGTCCGGTACCAGCAAGTTCCAGTGCGGTACCATGATCTACTGAGGTTCTGATAAAGGGCAGGCCTAACGTTATGTTGACTGATTTGCCAAAGCCTTTGAATTTAAGCACTGGCAGCCCCTGATCGTGATACATGGCTAATACAGTATCTGCATCGGCCAGGTATTTTTCCTGAAAGATGGTATCTGCCGGCAAAGGGCCGACCAGATCCATTCCTTCTTGCTGGCGAAGCTGCTCGAGAGCTGGCGAGATCACTTCAATCTCCTCCATTCCCAGACAGCCATCTTCACCGGCATGCGGGTTAAGCCCGCAGACATAAATTTTGGGTTGTTTTATACCAAACTTGCTGACCAGATCGGCGTGCAGAATACGTATAACCTGCTGTAGCCGTTCCTCTGTCACAGCCTTGGAAACATAGGCCAGCGGAATGTGAGTAGTCACTAGTGCCACTCGCAGTCCCTCAGTTGCCAGCATCATCACTACTTGGGCAGTATCAGATCTCTGGGCAAAAAATTCAGTATGGCCACTGAATGAAACGCCGGCACGGTTAATGACCCCTTTATGTACAGGGCCGGTGACCACCGCAGAAAACTCACCATTCATGCAGCCATCTGCAGCCTGGCCTAATGTCTCGAGGACATAATGACCGTTAAGCTCATTCAGTTCGCCTGCTTTGGACGGCGCTTTCAGTTCATGATTGGCGATAACCAGCGTACCGGCCTTATGAGGCTGAGCAGGCTGGGCCGGATCATAGTCAATGACTGTGAGCGGCAACCCTAGCAGGGCTGCACGTTCTACCATAAGCTGGGAGCTAGCACAAACTACCAGTTCGTGAGGCCAGTCTTGTTGGGTTAGGGCAAGTACTAAATCGGGGCCGATCCCTGCCGGCTCCCCCGGGGTAATTGCGATACGTTTAACCTTGGTCATTGGCGTCTTCCGGCTGTTCGATATAGGCACCAGCCCGTAGCTCTTGCAGCCAGGCCTGGGCCTCTTCGTTAAACTTGCGGCTGAATAGAATTCGGTAGGCACGATTCTTGACCGCGGCATCGGTACGATCGACATCACGGCGCTCTGTAACTTCAACAATGTGCCAGCCGTGAACAGTTTTGAATGGCTGGCTGATCATACCGGTTGGTAGTGTTTCTACTTTGTCTTTAAACTCTGGCACGTAAATATCAGGAGTCTGCCAGCCCAGCTCTCCTCCGTTTGCTGCGGAACCCGGATCAGCACTTAGTGCCTGCGCCGCATCAGCAAAGCTTTGTTCTCCGGCTAGAATCGCTTTACGCGTTTTTTCAAGTTGGCGCTGGGCACCTTCGTCGCTCATGATCACCGAGGTTTTAACCAAGATATGGCGAGCATTTATTTCAGTGACGGAAATGGTTTCCAGCCCCTGAACATCGTTGACTTTCAAGATGTGGTAGCCAACACCGCTGCGGAATGGGCCGATAATGGCGCCTTTACCACTGGATTTAATCTGATCGGCAAAGATCGTTGGCATTTCTTCCTGGCGCATCCAGCCCCATTTGCCACCCTGCAAGGCTTTTGGGCCTTTGGAATAGCTATAGGCCAGGTTGGCAAAGTCGGCTCCATTTTTCAGTTCTTTAACCAGTTGGTTAGCCTGTGCCAAGGTCTCGCTTCGTTGAGTGGCGCTGGCATCTTCGCTGATGCGTAGCTGGATATGGCTAATGTTAAAGCTGACACCTTGCTGGTTTTTCTTATCTAGCTGTTCGGCGAGGGTGTCGACTTCCTGAGGTAGGATATTAATACGTCGACGGACCTGAATGGTTCTCGCTTCGCTGGCGGTGATATCACGTCGCATCTGTTCGCGGAACACGGCAAAACTGATGCCATTGTCAGCCAGGAGCTGTTGCAACTGGGCGACTGACATCTCGCGCTCGGCAGCAATTTGATTAATCGCCTGATCCAGACGGGTATCATCAATACGGATCCCGAACTGCTCAGCCTGCTGGAGCTGGAGCGTTTCGATGATCAGTTTTTCCATCACCTGTTCTGACAGAATGTCGTTTGACGGTAGTGGCTGATTCTGGCGGGCAGCGTTCATCTGCACGGTTTTCAGCATTGCGTCGACGTCACTTTGCAGGATCACACTGTCGTTGACGATAGTTACGACCTTGTCCAGTTCTTGCGGGGCAGCAATGCTGCCGGCAGCCAGGCTCCATAGTGTCAGGCCAAGCAGTGAAGACTTCCACTTTTTCATACATCTTTCCATCATGCGCCGTGGCGCGTTAAATCGGATGATGCCGCGGTCGAATACCGCGACATCTGGTTAGTTGTTGAGGTAGAACGGACGGCCATAGGCGATAGCATTGCCACTGGCGGTTGCTGCTCCGGCCGAAGGCGCTCCGGCCAGCCCTAATAGGCTGAATGAGACACTGAAGTTTTGTTCGTACTCAGCTGGCTGGCTGTTTACGTCGCTGCGGGATTTCAGATATTCATTATAGCCAAGGCTGATCATCCAGCAGGCGGAACGGTAGTTTAGGGTGATCTGACCTTCCAGCATCTGGTTTTCAGTCAAATCATGGTAGTAGTCACCACGCAGGCTCAGGCCGCCGTAGACAGGGAAACCTGTCGAGAAGCCAAGCTGGGAGATCCCGTCTTCGGTATAGTTATCAATCTGGTCATTATCAGGCAGGCTCTGCTTGATATAGTCTTTTGAAACGTACCGGTAGTTTAGCTGGCTAAACAGGGCATCTTCGCGATACTCCATTGTCGCGTTGGCAAGCTGCATTTCTTTCTTGCTGGCGTCGTACTGAAGTCCGCCATGGAAGAATAACCAGTCGTCATAGTTGAAGTCGGATTCAAATGCAGATGCCGAGTAGTTAGGTGTCGATTCGCTATCTTCGGTTAGGTTACGGCCAGCGTCATTGAGGTAGAATATCTGACCGAACGACAGGTTGAAGCGCTCGACGAAATCGTTGTCAAAGAAACGGGTACTTGCCCCGACGGTGAACTGGTTGGCGGCGGAAATTCGGTCGACGCTAGAATAGCGCTTGCCACGGAACAGGCCGTAGTAGTCGGTTTGCAGTAGTGTCGTATCGTAGCTGCCGAAGATGTCCTGCTGCTCGACATCTCTGACAAACAGATATTGTACCTGAGGCTCAAGGCTCTGGACGTAGTCTTCACCCCACAGCAATGCATCGCGCTCCAGATACAGGCCACTGTGTATCCGAATGCTCGGGACCGAACGAGAGGCTGTCTCTTCCAGGGTTTCCAGTCCGTCGATACTGCTGTCAAATTCCTGATTGTAGTAGGTATACATCAGCTTGGCCTCGGAGGTGATAGACCACCAAGGCGTTGAGTACGGCAGCGTCAGTGTCGGTTCGAGATGGACACGATCTGCCGAGGGTTTATCGACGGCATCATTTTCAAAGCGGCTGATGTGACTGTTCAGAGTGAAGTCCAGCCCATAAGCCATATCCGGTCGATAATAGTTGAATTCCAACTGTGGCATCAGGCGGTAGTTGGAAGAGACCCCGAGCGTCAGAGGCTGGAAGTCCCTTACCCGTAGCGTTGAGTCCCAGAAACGTTCACGGTAGGAGACCTCTCCCTTTTGCAGTAGGTTGTTGTCTTCACGTTCGCCAATGCTGGAATCGATGTCCGAGAAGTAGGTCACATCACTGACCTTGCTGTAGTCCACATCAAATAACCAGTGGCTCTTGTATGTGCCGCCATGTGACCAGTTGAAGCCCCAGCGAGCTCCCTGATCCGGAGCACTTTTATCATCGCCAAGGTATTCGCCACTCAAGCTACCATTACCCGCCTCGGTCAGATAGCGAAACTCGGAATTAAGCTGTAGGCCCCTGTTGCTCATGTACTTAGGGGTGATGGTCATGTCGTAGTTGGGCGCGATGTTCCAGTAAAACGGTGTTTCCAGCTCGAAGCCATCACGAGAGCCATAGCTTAAAGAGGGGTAGAGGAAACCGGTTAGGCGCTCTTTGCCGACAGGAACTCGTAGATACGGCATGTAAAAAACAGGGACATCTGCAATTTCAAAACGGGCATTATACAAATCGGCAAAAGGAGAATCGGTTTCACGTTCGATACTGGTGGCCGAAAACTGCCAACTCTTGTCACCAGGAGGGCAGGTGGTATAGGTGCCATTTTTCAAGCGGTAGTAGGCGATGCCATTTTTGGTGATCCGCTCAGCTTCGCCGCGACCCGCTTCACAAGTCATGTTATATACCGCGTTATCCATCTCGGAGTCTTCGGTGTCTAAATTACTTTGAATGCGGTCGGAGTAGACCTCAACAGTTCCGTCATGAAAGTAGACGTCGCCTTCAGCCGTTACGATATTCTCGGGCTGGTGCAAGGTTGCAGTGTCTGCAGCAACCGTACGGTTTCCTTGCTGCAGTATGACATCGCCCGAGTAGGTGAGTTTTTGGTTCGGCTTGGCTTCTGCCTTGTCGGCAGAGACCTTAATCGGCTCGTTATTAGTATCTTCAGGCATATCCTGAGGTGCAATGCATACTCCTCGAACCAGTTCAAGGTCGCTCTTAGTGCCATTGACAGCCGCAGACTCATCATTGACATCTTCGCTTGGTGCGGGGTTTTCGTAAGCCATTGCTGGACCATAAAGCGCAAGGCTAATCATGGTGGCTAATAAGCTGCGGGAGGTTAATGACATCTAATTCAACTTTCCTGTATTCAAGTTTCAGCGCATTTCAGAAACGAATTGGTGGCGCTTTTTACAAGCTTTCCCGATCAATGACAGCTATCATAATGCAAATTCTATCCGACGGCATCTTTTCGCGTTATTGTGTCGGGTTAATATCAGAAAAATATTTCTAAATTTAGCAAATTACCAGAGAGTAGAGAATGCAGGTTTGGGGTAAGATTTTAGGCGCATTTTTTGGGTTCCTTCTTGGTGGGCCGTTCGGTTTGTTGTTAGGCCTTTTTTTAGGGCATAAGTTCGACCGAGCCAGAACAAATATTTATTCCCGTGGCGGGTTTGGCAATTTTGGCGCTGATCGCGCCAGAAGCGCCGAGCGGCAGGCGGAGTTTTTCTATGCTGGCTTTGCTGTTATGGGCCATATGGCCAAGGCTAAAGGGCGGGTAACGGAAGAAGAAATCCGGGTTGCCAGTGCAATTATGGATCGTATGAGCCTGCATGGTGAATCTCGCCGACAGGCACAAAATGCTTTTCGAGAGGGAAAAGAAGACGATTTCCCGCTGGATGAGACGTTGGCAAAAGTGCGGATGAGTTGCGCAGGCAGGGCTGACCTGCTGCAGTTTTTTATCGAACTACAGATTCAGGCGGCATTTGCTGACGGCAGCCTGCACCCGAGCGAGCGCCAGCTGTTGTTTGTCATTGCCCGCAGCCTTGGTTACTCAGATCGCCAGCTGGAGCAGCGCCTGCATATGCAGGAAGCGGCTTTTCGTTTTCAGCAAGGTGGATTCAATCAGCAGTACCAGCAGCAGGGGGCGTTTAGACAGGCGCCAACCAAGGATCAACTTGCCGATGCCTATGAACTGTTGGGTGTTGCTGAGTCAGCGTCAGCCCAGGAGCTGAAACGGGCGTACCGTAAGCAAATGAACGAACACCACCCTGACAAGCTGGCAGCCAAAGGACTACCGCCTGAGATGATGGAGCTGGCCAAGCAGAAAACCCAGCAGCTGCAGGCGGCCTATGATCTGATCCGCAAGGAAAAAGGGTTGAAGTAAGTCAAAGTGGCGAGAGGCGAGTGTCGAGTGACTAGAACCTCAACACTCGCGACTCGAACTTTACCATTTACCACTAAACCACGTTCTGTGGCTTGCCTTCCACGAACTGGTTTATATTGTCGATAAGCTGGTTGGCGAGGGTCTGAATGGCTGAATCGGAACCCCAGGCGACATGGGGAGTCAGTAGTAGGTTTGGCAGGTCGGCATAGGCAACCAGAGGGTTGCTGTTATCGGCAGGCTCTTCGGTAAATACATCAACGCCGGCACCGCCTATCTCTCCCTGTTTTAGTGCATCAACCAGTGCCTGCTCGTCAACGAGGCCTCCTCGGCCGGTGTTGATCAACAAACTGGACGGTTTCATGCTTGTCAGCTCTTGCTGACCTATCAGGTGGACTGTCTGCGCGGTTAAAGGACAATGTAAAGTAAGGACATCGGCCTGCTTCAGCACATCAGAAAACAGGGTATAGCCTTCTCGGCAACTCTGCTGACCTTTGTGCTCGGCAAACAACACCGCCATTCCTAATGCTTGCCCTAATTTCGCGACCGCTTGCCCCAGGCTGCCGCCGCCGATGATCCCCAGCGTTGTGCTTTTGATATCCCCTATCGGATGAGTAAAGAAGCAAAACTGTTTTGTCTGCTGCCATACCCCGGCTTCGATATCTTGGTGGTAACCCATCAGGTTCCGTCGCAAGGCAAACATCATCGCGACAACATGTTCAGGAACCGAATCGGTTGCATAGCCTCGGATATTGCTGACGGTTATTCCGTGTTGGCGGCAGTAGTCAAGATCGACATTATTGGTGCCGGTTGCGGCAATGGCGATCATCTTCAATTCGGGGAGCTGGCTGAGTATCTCTGCATCCAGAGTCACTTTGTTGGTGATGGCAATCGTCGCGTGTTGCAGGCGTTTGAGTACCTGTTTTGGTGACGTTGCCGGATATTCGTGCCATTGATGAGTAAAATTGGGCTGAGGTAGCTGGATATGGTCGGGAATGGTACCCCGATCCAGGAATACTATTTTTTCCATAGGCTTGGCAATAGGCTCCAAAGTTGATGTTATTCCCAGGCACCTTGAGGGAACTTGAGTATCAACCAGTAAACACCAACTTTGGGGGAGACCTCAACCAAGAGGGTTAACTTTCTTGATCTGGTAGTGTTTTGCTTGGCGCATCGGAGTAGAAATCGCAGGGGGCGAACAGGTGCATCGGTAGCTCGGTCGTGGGCTGAAGAAAGGTCAGCTCGGCGGCATGGAGTTGAAGTCTTGGTGCACTCTCCCGGGCTTCGTCATGGGCGTAGAAGCGGTCGCCAAGGATAGGGTGGCCAAGTGCCAGCATGTGAACCCTGAGCTGATGAGAGCGGCCTGTCACGGGGCGCAGCCGCACCAGGGTGGTATTGTCTTCTCGGGCAATGACCTGATAGTGGGTGACTGAGGGTTTGCCGTCTTCGAAACAGACTTTCTGCTTCGGACGGTTTGGCCAGTCGCAGATCAGTGGCAGATCAACCGTACCGCTATCTTGTTCCAGCCCCCCCCACACCCTTGCGTAGTAGACTTTTTCGGTCAGGCGTTCCCTGAATTGCTTTTGTAGGTGACGCTCTGAGTCTTTGTTGGTGGCAAGCAAGATCAATCCTGAGGTTGCCATATCCAGCCGGTGAACGAGGTGGGCTTCGGGATGCGCCTGGAGTACCCGGCTGTATACGCTGTCATGGTGGATAGGATCCCGGCCTGGGTTTGAGAGCAAACCGGATGGTTTGTTGATCGCAATTAGATCGTTGTCGAGGTGCAGAATATCCAGCCACGGATCTGTGGGCGGGTTATAGTCCAGCAAAGGCAATGGTTTCATGTTTCGTTCAGGCTGACAGGGATCGAGGCGGGCGATAGTACCATATTACAAATGGCGATCGCAGTGGTGCTTGAAATTGAAAAGCCGCCGGCAGCATAGGGCTGTTCGACGGCTCGGAAGTACTTAGTCGTGCTCTGGAAACGTTAGTTCAGAGATAGTTAAGGGTTAGCCATGGCTGACGACAATCAGACGCAACGAGTCCAGCTGAACCTGGGCTTTGGCAATATAGCCTGTTAGATCCTGAATTTGGGTCTCAATCAATTCCAATTCGTCATCACGGATGTTCGGGTTGACGGCCTTGAGGGCCTGAAGGCGATTCAGCTCGGCACGCAGGTTGTTTTCCATTTCGGCCTGAGCGGCTTCGCGAACAGTCACCAGCTCTTTGGCAACAGCCTGCTCGGCATGTTCAATCAGAACGTGGATATCCTTCTGTACCGAGTTGACCAGCTTGCTGGCCAGATGACGGTTCACCGGGCTAAGCTGGCGGTTGAAGCCTTCAAACTCGACATTGGCCGACAAGTTGTTGCCCTTGGCATCAAGCAAAATACGGATTGGTGTCTGTGGCAAGAAACGACCGATACCGGACTGTTTCGGTGCCTGCGCATCGACGACATATACCAACTCAAGCAGCAGGGTACCGGCAGGAAGGGCTTTGTTTTTTAGCAAAGAAACGGCTGTTGTGCCCACTCCTTCAGATAGCAGCAGGTCGATACCGCCCTGGATCATTGGGTGCTCCCAGCTGATAAAGTGCAGATCTTCTCGCGATAGTGCCGTTTCACGTTCAAATGTGATGGTGCAGCCGTCATAAGGCAGGCCCGGATAGCTGGCAACCATCATGTGCTCTGATGGTGTCACCACAATGGCGTTTTCACCCTTGTCATCCTGATTCAGGCCAATGGTATCGAACAGGCCGAGGGCAAATGTCACCAGGTTGGTGTCACCGTCTTTGGCTGCGATCTGATTAACCAGTTCACATGCCTTGTCGCCTCCGTTGGAGTGAATTTCCAACAGACGGTCACGTCCTTGCTCCAGCTTGGCCTTTAGTTCACGGTGCATAGCGGCGCTGCGTTCAATCAGCTGTTCCAGAGCATCGCCATCATGGGTGTCATTGGCCAGCAGCGCAATGAGCTCACTGCTGAAGGCGTCATATATGGCACGGCCGGTCGGGCAGGTTTCTTCAAAGGCGTTCAGGCCTTCGTTGTACCAGTGTGCCAGCAGTGCCTGGGAGGTGCCCTGCAGGTGCGGAACATGGATTTCGATATCGCGCATCTGACCAATGCGATCCAGACGACCGATACGCTGTTCCAACAGATCGGGGTTGTTGGGCAGGTCAAACATGACCAGCTGGTTGGCGAACTGGAAGTTACGGCCTTCCGAGCCAATTTCCGAACAGAGTAATACCTGAGCCCCGGCTTCTTCCTGGGCAAAGTAAGCGGCTGCCTTATCACGTTCAATGATTGACATACCTTCGTGGAAGACTGTTGCCCGGATCCCTTCACGCTCGCGTAGGGCCTGCTCCAGTGTCAGAGCGGTTTGTGCGCGGGAGCAAATAACCAGCACTTTCTCATTGCGGTTTGCCATGAGCATATCCAGCAGCCAGTTTACTCGCGGATCAAAGTTCCACCAGGTGGCGGAATCACCTTCAAATTCCTGGTAGATATCTTCCGGGTATAGCAGCTTGATGGCTTTCTGTTCTTCAGACATCTTGCCATTCATCATTCCGGCCACACGCATGGCTGTTTGATACTGAGTCGGCAGAGCCAGCGGATACATGTTCAGGTGGCGCTGCGGAAAGCCCTTAATTGCCGCGCGGGTGTTACGGAATAGGACTCGGCCGGTACCATGGCGATCCATCAGATTGTCAATTAACTCCTGACGGGCCGTATTCTGTTGTTCTTCATCGATCTGCTGAGACTCGATGATCCTAAGCATAGGCTCGATATCTTGTTCTGGCAGCAGCTCGGTCAGGCGGTTCAGAGCGGTATCATCTAGCTTCTCGCCCGACAGCAGGCGAGAGACGGCATCCGCAACGGGGGCATATTGGCGCTCTTCTTCTACGAAGGCTTCATAGTCATAGAAGCGGTCAGAGTCGAGCAAGCGCAGGCGGGCAAAGTGACTTTCGTGGCCTAGCTGTTCTGGCGTTGCCGTTAGCAGCAGGACGCCCGGACTTTTTTCTGCCAGTGCCTCGACTACCTGGTACTGGCGGCTTGGTTTGTCCTCGCTCCATTCCAGGTGGTGTGCTTCGTCGACAACCAGTAGGTCCCAGTCGGCATCGAGGGCCTGCTCGAAACGGCGGCGGCTCTTGCGCAGGAAGTCCAGTGAACACAGGACAAACTGCGCGGTATCGAACGGATTGGCAGAATCCGCGAAGGCTTCTACACAGCGCTCTTCGTCAAAGATAGAGAAGTGCAGGTTGAAGCGACGCATCATTTCTACCAGCCACTGGTGCTGGAGCGTTTCCGGAACCAGGATCAGAATACGCTCTGCGCGGCCAGAGAGAACCTGCTGGTGGATGATCATACCGGCTTCGATGGTCTTACCCAAACCGACTTCGTCGGCAAGCAATACGCGCGGTGCATAACGACGACCGACTTCGTGGGCGATGTATAGCTGGTGCTGGATCAGGCCGGCACGCATACCGCACAGGCCACGCAACGGACTCTTGTGCTGCTCGTACTGGTTTTTCAATGCGCGGTAACGTAGGGCAAAACGATCCATACGGTCGATTTGGCCGGCAAACAGCTTGTCCTGCGGCTTATTGAAGCGGATTTGATTGCAGAGGAAAATTTCACGGAGCTGAACATTTTCTTCTTCGGTATCTGTACGTGTGCCAATATAGGTGAATACGCCGCCGGCCTCCTCGACCTGCTCGACCTTCAGTGACCAGCCTTCATGGCTTTCAACCACATCGCCGACATTAAACATTACGCGGGTAACGGGAGCATCACTGCGTGCATACAGGCGGTTCTCTTCACAGGCCGAGAACATCAAGGTGACAGTACGGGCATCAGCCGCAACGACTGTTCCCAAACCCAGATCACTTTCAGTATCGCTGATCCAACGTTGACCCAAAGCAAATGGCATAGTGGTTAAAACCTTCTAATTATTTGATATTAAGGAGAATGCTAATCCGATGCTCTAACATTTTTGAACTACACTGAGATTAAGTGTAAGCCAGAATCTGCACCGGTAAAAAAGGGGACTAATGTTACTGCATGCTGTGAGTAAGGTCACGGCGAAAGTGCCCAGAATCCGCCAAAGTATTTTTAGGCATGATTGTCACAATTCTTTAATTATCTCCGGTCTTTAATAGTAACCACACTAATTTGGCATACGCTTAAAGAATGATGGCAATTTTATTGCTGTCTGATTGTTACCAAGGAGGTACCTATGGACGACGTTGAACGGAAAGTGTTTGTACTGGATACGAATATTTTACTTCACGAACCCCTCGCCATTTATTCCTTTAAAGAGCACGACGTCGTTATTCCGATGACGGTGCTAGAAGAACTGGATCGCATCAAGGACAGCAAGCGTGATGTATCGCGTGATGCCCGAATCGCGATCCGTGCACTGGAAGATATCTTCCATGATGCGACACCCGAGCAGATTTCTGCCGGGATCCCATTTTCTAACCAAGGAGACAACCAAGGAACGGTTGCTATATTTGCCGACTATGAAGTCACCGAGACCGTGCATGCTTTTGCCGACAAGGCGGGCGATAACCGGATCCTCAATGGGGTGCTTTTTTTACAGGCAGAGTATGCACCACGGGAAGTGGTGCTGATCACCAAAGACATTAATATGCGGTTACGGGCGAAAGGCGCCGGTGTTTATTTTGTTGATGATTACCGCTCTGATCAGTTAATTGATGACGTGAAACTACTTACCAAGGGGTTTCATACATTTTCGGGGGATTTTTGGGGACGGGTTGGCGAATGCCAGTCAGAGAGCCATGGTCGCTCGACTTTGCATACACTCCCCTCGGAGCTATTTGAAACCCCCTTTATCAACCAATACCTGCTTGATGAGGGATCGGATTTTGCCGCTCGGGTACAGGCCATTGACGGCGAGACTGTAACGTTGAAGGATATCGGCCAGGAGCGTTTAATGCACCGGCAGGCCTGGGGGATCCACCCTAAAAATGTCTATCAGGGCATGGCGCTGGATGCGATGATGGATCCGGCAATTGATCTGGTGATCCTGACCGGCCCCGCCGGGTGTGGCAAAACCATTTTGGCGATGGCCGCGGCATTGGAGCAGGTGATCGAAAAAGGCATGTATGACAAGATCCTTGTAACCCGTAATACGCCGGAAATTGCCGAGTCGATTGGTTATTTACCGGGTACCGAAGAAGAAAAAATGATGCCATGGCTAGCGGCCGTTACCGATACCATGGAAGCGCTACACAAAAATGATGTCTGTACTGATGGCTCAATGAAGTACATCTACGACAAAGCGAACATTCAATTCAAATCGATTAACTTTATGCGCGGCCGCTCAATCCAGAATGCCTTCGTATTGCTGGATGAGTGCCAGAACCTAACCGCCTCCCAGATCAAGACTATTATTACCCGATGCGGGGAGGGCACGAAGATTGTCTGTTCCGGTAACCTGGCGCAGATTGACTCCAGCTACTTATCTCCAGTCACCTCGGGCTTGACGTATATCGTTGAGCGTTTTAAGAATTTCGAGGGAAGTGCCAACATTTATCTCAATGGCGTCGTCCGCAGCCGGTTGGCTGAGTTTGCGGAAGAGAATTTATAACTAATACCGGGAAACGAGTCTCTAGGATATAGACACTCGTTTCTCGTCACTTCCATCTAAACCCCTAAATATTTCTTCAGCGCCTCGTCTTCTGGCTGAGTAAGCATTTGCTTGGTTTCTCCGAATACTCTTATCTTGCCATCACAGATAAAAGCACAGTTACCGGCGATTTTCAGGGCATCTTCCGGACTATGGGTAACCATCAGTACGGTGGTTTGGTGCTCCTTGGCTAGACTTTTTACCAGTTCCAGCATTTCTTTTCGCAAAGCCGGATCCAAGGCGGAAAAAGGCTCGTCCAGCAGCAGTAGCGGCCGTTTTCGGATCAGGCAACGCGCTAGTGCAACTCGTTGTTTTTGGCCGCCGGATAATTGCTCAGGCAGGCGGTCGAGGTATTTCTGGATCCCGACACGGGAAGCCGCCACCACAATATTTTCCTTGTCTTCCCTGCTGAGCCTGAGCCCGGGGTGAAGACCCAGGCCGATATTCTCGAATACGCTCAGGTGGGGAAATAGGTTGTGATCCTGAAACAGGAGCGAGAGCGGTCTTTCGGACGGAAGCTGGCGATTGATTGTCTGGTCGGCAATGGTGAGCGTGCCGCTATCGGGGGGGAGAAATCCAGCCACCATAGCAAGCAGGGTACTCTTGCCAGCCCCGCTCGGGCCTATCAGGGCAACAATGTCACCAGCTTCGACATCGAGATCAAAGGTCAGCCGGGTATGCTCTGCCTGCCGGGATTGAGTCGGTTGAGCGTAGCTGTGGGTTAATTGGTTCAGGGTCAGCATTATGGCGTCCGAATCAGTAATTTTTCAACCAGAGTAAAGATCCCCAGGCTGAGGAGTAACAAAAGTAGTGCAGCAACGGCGGCGGCATCCATCTGGTAGCTGCCTAGCAGCTGGAACAGATACAGCGGCAAGGTCTGAAATCCTTGGCTGCCAAACAAAGCAATAGCACCGAGATCCCCCAGCGACAGAACAAACCCCATAGCCAATGCCTGGGCGATGGGGTTACGCAGTGCTCGCCACTCAACCAGACGGAAGCGGGAGAGTCCGTCCATGCCAAGGCTCTGGCACAGCGGATTATATTGCTGGGCAACATGCAGCATTGGCTGGCTCAGGGTTTTGATCACATAGGGCAGTGCCATCAGAGCATTAACGCCGACAATGACCCAGAAGGCTGCTGCAAAGGCATCGATGTATTGGCGCAGGAGCAGAAATATGCCGGTACTCAGTACCAGTCCCGGTGTGATCAGGATAATGGTGCCGAGCAGTTCAATCCCGTCCGCTGGTAAGTTTTTTTTCTGTAGCCGCCACTGGCGACTGGTAACCAAAATGGCTACGCCGCTAACGAGGGCCGTAAGACAAGACAGCGAGGCTATCTTTAATGAATTCAGGATAGCTTGCCATAGAGCTGGCTCGGCCAGCAAACTGGGGAGCTGGCGGTTGATCCCGGCACCGACTACGGCCAGCAGCGGTGGGAGAACCAACAGCAATGCAAAGCCAATCCATATCCCGTCCCATGCTTTGGTCTGCCAGCTGTCAAACTGGCTCGGCGGCTGACGGGAGGTTGATCCACTGAGGGTTGACAGCGGTTTGGCAAATCGCTGGGTAAATAGCACCAGGCTGCTGCAAATCAGCATTTGCCACAGAGCCAGAATTGCTCCGCCTGCCAAGTCAAAGTCGTAGCGCAGTGCCTGATAGATGGCCAGTTCAATTGTTGTGGCTTTCGGACCGCCCCCCAGCGACATGATCACTGCAAAGCTGGTAAAGCACAGCATGAAGATCAGGCCAATAACATGAGGCAGCTGCTGGCGAAGCCGCGGCCAGGCGATAAAGCGAAATTTGCTCCAGCCCTTGATCCCCAAATGCGTTGCAAGCTGATGCTGCTCGAACGGGATCCCCTCCAGGCTTTGCAGGAGCAGGCGGGTTGCGAGGGGGTAGTTGAAAAACACATGGGCAAGCAAGATGCCGTTCAGGCCGTAGATAGAAAAAGGCAGAGATTGACCGTTGGCATTGAGCCACTCGGCCAGCAGGCCGCTTCTGCCATAGATAGCCAGCAGGCCGAAGACTGCAACCAATACCGGGAGTACCAAGGTCATCGCAAACAGACGCAGTAACAGACCCCGGCCGGGGAACTGACGGCGTGACAGGGCATAGGCGGTCGGGATGGCCGGGATAATACTCAGCAGGGTTGAAAGCAGTGCCTGATAGAAGCTGAAGCCGGAGACATGACGCAGGTAAGGGTCTTGCCAGATCTGCAACGGATTGATCTCGTTGGCCTGGCTGATCAGAGCGATGATCGCGCTCAGTACCAGAGCGATAATAAGCCCGGCAAAGATGATGCCGGGCAGGGTTTGGGTAACGCGTGTATTCAAAGGATTGTGGCCATTATTGGGTCAGGGCATGTTGCCATTCACGGATCCATCCACGACGCTTGGCGGCCACTTCCTCGGCACCGAACTCCAATGACTTGGCAGGTTGTGTTAGCTGCTCAAATCCTTTAGGTAAATCCTGCTTGGTAACTGGATACATCCAGTTACCCGTCGGGATCACAGACTGGAAGTCCGGCGTCAGGATAAAGGACATAAACTGATCGGCCAGTTTCTGGTTCTGACTGTTTTTCAGCTTGGCGGCGACTTCAACCTGCATGTAGTGGCCTTCGCTGAAGTTGGCTGCTTTGTACTTACTCTCGCTGTCGGCAATGATGTGATAAGCCGGTGACGTCGTATATGACAGTACCAGATCTGACTCGCCTTTTAGAAACATGTTGTAGGCTTCCGACCAGCCCTTGGTGACAGTAACTGTTTTTTTCGCCAGCTGCTGCCATGCATCAGTCGCCTTGTTCCCATAGACCGACTTTATCCACAGCATCAGGCCCTGGCCCGGTGTCGAGGTGCGTGGGTCTTGATAGATAATGCTCAGATCATCGCGCTCAACCAGCTCCGCCAGACTTTTGGGCGGCGTTGCCAGCTTCTCGGAATCGTAAACAAATGCGAAGTAACCGTAGTCATACGGCACAAAAGTATCATCGCTCCAGCCGTTTGGCAGGGTGACATGGCTGGTATCGACTTTATGCGTCGTTAGCAGGCCGGTTTTCTTTGCCTCGCTGAGCAGGTTGTTGTCTAGACCCAGCAGAACATCGGCTTGGGTGTTGCTGCCTTCAAGGCGCAGGCGATTGAGGATCGATACCCCGTCGTCCAGAGCGACGAATTCAAGGTTACAGTTGCACTGTGCTTCAAAGGCTTTTTCAATTGCCGGGCCCGGTCCCCAGTCAGAAGCAAAAGAGCTGTAGGTATAAACGGTTAGCGTGTCTGTGGTTGTTGAATCGTTGGTTTCTGTAGTTGCCCATGTTGAGCTTGCTGCCATCGACAGAGTTAGAATCGGAAGTAATTTTTTCACTATGCGCTCCTGATACCCTTGCATCCTGCAAGAGGGAAATAAATCGTATGAGCGGCACAGGGTTGAGAAAGGTGTTCAGCGTCGTGCTGCAACGTTGACAGTTATGGTGGTCAGATTATCTCAATTCCTACGCCAGCATGACCTGGTTCAGGTTCTGTGGGTTCTGCTGTTGCAATCTCAGTCTGGCTTTGTGCTCAGACTCCCCAATGAGAACGATAGCTATTGTAATGCGCTACGCAGTCTGTTGCCAGCGCAATACCACTTTGTGTCGGGTTGGCGGTGTTTCGCCCTAGCGAGCTTCGTTGAGTGTCCAGTCATAGTCGTAGCTAATGCTATTTAGTTCAACATGCTTGCCTTTTCGGTATTGGTTAAGGTGGTTTTGCAGCATGCTCTTGTTACCGAAGTCGATGCTATACCAGTTATAGATAGAGGAAAGGAGCACTTTGCTACCTGTTACCTTGACGCCTTTGGTGCTGTTGATAAACCGGCTGGCACTCTGTTCAAGCAGCTTTTCGCTGTTGTCGGCGGTGAATGCCTCGGGCTGGAGATCCGGGCACCCCAGACTGGCGCAGTTGACGACATAATGAATACGAGCGTCCTGCCAGATCGGACGCAGAATCCGGTGTTCGATATCATTGAGCGACAATGCGTTGTTATTAATGGTGAGCAGCTTTTCGTCCCAGGGACCAAAGCTGAAAAAGCCGCCTAGCTTGGTAATGGATTTCAGCGGATAGTTATCGAGGATCAGCTGAACAGTCAGGGCATTATAAAGGTTCACCCAATAGGCAAACTGCTCGTCTTTGCTATAGCTGCGAGGGTCAGTAGCGGCCAGTTTGCGGATATAGCGGTCAAGATCATATTTGCCGTTGCTTGAAACTGCGTGGTAGCGAAACAGTGTTTGTTGGGGGTGCAGTACCAGATACTTATTTAGTGTGTGCTGCCAAAGTGAGTGGTCGATGGTCGCGGTATTGGCTTCGTTGCTTTGTTGCCAGTAGGGCCACAGCTCGGCTTTGGGTGCAGCGCTGCCAGTGGCGGAAACCAGCAGTAATAAAAGGGTGAATATAATACGCATTCTAAGTCCTTGCGGCCTTGGGGGAAAGTAACTAGATGATATGACCTCGTATCAGCCAGCTTTCTTGCAGCAATCATCGTTCAGACTTTCAGGGTATCCGGTGCGAAATAATTCATTATTAACTAACAGCATAGTAAAGTGCCCCAGCTATAGATGCCGGGGCGCGAGTAAGTATTTACTTGTTAGGCAAGAAAAGCCGGAATTTTACTTTCATACTCGGCAATCTTGTCCTCGTGTTGCAGGGTCAGGCCGATGTTATCCAAGCCGTTGAGCAGGCAGTGACGGCGAAATTCATCAATCTCGAAGCTGTACTGCTTGCCGTTGGCACTCACTTGCATCGTCTCAAGATCGACAGTAATTTCGGCCCCTTCGCTGTTTTCGACAAACTGGAACAGCTCGTCGACTTCCTGATCGCTCAGGCGTACCGGCACCATCTGGTTGTTGATGGCGTTACCATAGAAAATATCGGCAAAACTCGGGGCAATCATCACCTGAATACCGTAGTCGGCCAATGCCCAGGGGGCGTGTTCTCGCGATGAACCGCAGCCAAAGTTTTCACGGGCCAGTAAAATACTGGCACCCTGATAACACGGTGCGTTCATTATAAAGTCCGGGTTTGGTTTCTCGCCGGCATCATCAAGAAAGCGCCAGTCATGAAACAAATGCTGACCGAAGCCTGTCCGGGTCACTTTTTGGAGAAACTGCTTTGGAATTATGGCATCTGTATCGACATTCGCCGCATCCAAAGGAACTACCAAACCTGTATGTTGCTTAAAACCTGCCATTGTCTGTTCCTTCTATTAAGCGGTTGCGGTTTCAAAATCCAGTTCACGAATATCGACGAAATGGCCGGCACATGCTGCGGCGGCGGCCATGGCCGGACTCACCAGATGGGTACGTCCATCGCGCCCCTGGCGGCCCTCGAAATTACGGTTACTGGTTGATGCACAACGCTCTTTAGGCCCCAGGCGGTCGTTATTCATTGCCAGACACATGGAACAGCCCGGCAGGCGCCATTCAAAACCAGCTTCGATAAAGATTTTATCCAGTCCCTCCAGCTCGGCTTGGGCCTTGACCTGTTCCGAGCCCGGCACAACCAATGCCTGGATATTTGCCGCGACCTGACGGCCTTTCGCAATAGCCGCTGCGGCGCGCATGTCCTCGATACGAGAGTTGGTGCAGGAGCCGATGAAGACTTTATCAATACTAAAGTCAGCAAGCTTTTTGCCGGCTTCCAGCCCCATATAGGCCAGCGCTTTTTCGGCTGATGCTTTTTCTACCGGATCACTGAAGTCCTCCGGTGACGGGATTAGCGCGTCAACAGCAATGACTTGGCCCGGGTTTGTTCCCCATGTCACCTGGGGTTTGATGTCTTTGGCATCCAGCGTTACGACGGCATCAAACTCCGCATCATCATCGGTTTTCAATGTTTGCCAGTAGGCAACGGCAGCATCGAAGTTGGCATCAGCCGGCGAGAATTTGCGATCTTTGATGTAGTCGAAGGTGGTTTGATCCGGAGCTATCAGGCCGGCTTTGGCACCCAGCTCAATTGCCATGTTGCATACTGTCATCCGTCCTTCCATCGACAGGTCTGTGATGGCCTCGCCACAGAACTCGACTACATAGCCGGTACCGCCGGCAGCGGTGGTTTTACCAATAATGGCCAGCACGATATCTTTGGCGGTAATGCCTTCTGCCACTTTGCCTTTGACTTCAATTTTCATTGTCTTGGCCCGGGCCTGCTTCAGCGTCTGGGTCGCCAGCACATGTTCGACTTCCGAGGTACCGATACCGAATGCCAGCGAGCCGAAAGCTCCGTGGGTCGCGGTATGTGAATCACCGCATACAATGGTCATACCCGGCAGGGTAATCCCCAGCTCAGGACCCATGACATGGACAATGCCCTGGTATTTGTGGTTCAGGTCATACAGGGTGACGCCGAACTCTTCGCAGTTCTTGGCCAACGTCTCCATCTGGATCTGCGCCATTTTTCCCGAGGCCTTGATGTCTTTGGTCTGGGTCGAGACGTTGTGATCCATGGTGGCGAAGGTCTTGCCGACCTGACGTACTTGGCGGCCTTTCTCGCGCAGGCCGTCGAACGCCTGCGGCGAGGTGACTTCGTGCACCAGATGGCGGTCGATATACAAAATAGGGGTTTCGCCTTCCGCCGCAACGGCAACGTGGGCATCGTATACTTTTTCATAAAGCGTCTTTGGCGCTTTTGTCTGGGTGTTTGACATTGCTCGATTGCTCCTCGTACTTTTTAGGCTTGGCGGATGTAGGCGGCAATCCTGTCGCCCATTTCGCTGGTGCTGAGTGCCGGGGCATCGCCGGCTAGATCGGCGGTTAGCTCGCCCGCTTCCAACGCCTGTGAAACAGCTTGCTCAATAGCTCGGGCGGCTGCTTCCTCGCCTAGGCTATAGCGTAGCATCAGAGCTGCAGATAGAATTTGTGCTACCGGGTTGGCAATGTTCTTGCCTGCGATATCAGGTGCCGAGCCTCCGGCAGGCTCGTACATACCGAACTTGTCCTGGTTCAGGCTCGCTGACGGCAGCATGCCCATGGAGCCGGTGATCATGGCGCACTCGTCGGAGATAATGTCACCGAAGATATTCGAGCACAGCATCACGTCGAACTGAGACGGATCTTTGATTAGCTGCATGGTCGCATTGTCGATATACATGTGGTTTAGGGTAACATCAGGGTAGTCCTTGGCGACTTCCTCTACCACTTCCCGCCACAGGATCGAGCTCTGTAGGACATTGGCCTTGTCAATCGAGTAGACGTTCTTGCCACGCAGCTGCGCTGACTCAAAGGCGATACGGGCAATACGCTCAATTTCGTAGCGGTGGTAAACCTCGGTATCAAATGCTTTTTCCTGCGGACCCTCGCCCTCACGGCCTTTCGGTTGGCCAAAATAGATCCCGCCGGTTAGCTCGCGGACAACCACAATATCGAAGCCGCGTTCAGAGATATCGGCGCGCAGTGGCGAGAAGTTCTCCAGACCACTGTGGATCTGCGCCGGACGCAGGTTACAGAACAGCTGGAAATGCTTGCGTAACGGCAGTAGGGCACCACGCTCAGGCTGATCATTGGGTGGCAGATGCTCCCATTTCGGACCGCCAACGGAACCGAACAGAATGGCATCAGCCTCTTCACAGCCCCTCATGGTTGATTCCGGTAGTGGGCAACCATGATTGTCGATAGCAATACCACCGACATCAAATTCGTTGCTCTCCAGGGTAAAGCCAAACTTTTCCTGGGCAGCGTCCAGCACCTTGTGTGCCTGCTGCATAACTTCTGGGCCAATACCGTCACCCGGTAGAACGGCAATTTTATATGTACCTGCCATGGTTATACTGTCTCCATATGGGATTTTTGTTTAATTTCTGCAATTTGATCAGCACGATAAATACTGTTGATAACGTGAAGCAATGCCTGGCCGGAAGCCTCGACAATATCGGTTGCCAGGCCGGTTCCGTGATATTTCCGGCCTTTGTAGTTGGCGATAATGTCGGCCTGGCCTAGCCCGTCTTCACCCTCGCCTTTGGCGGTCAGGTCGAATTTGTCCAGCACGATTTCGTAACCGGTCAGGCGATAGATACACTGGTATAGCGCGTCGACCGGCCCGTTACCGACAGCCGCCTCGCATTTTTCTTCCTCGCCGCACTGTAATTTGATACTGGTGGTCGCCATTACGCTGCCAGACTGAACACTTAGGTAGTTAAGCTTGAAGAAGTCATCTTCCTCGCGCAGGTTGGCAAAGTGCATTAACGCTTCAAGGTCGTAGTCGAATACCTGCCCCTTGCGGTCGGCAAGCTTCAGGAAGTCGGCATACAGTTCGTCCAGGTTGTACTCGTTTTCGGTGTAGCCCAGCGTATCCATGTGGCTCTTGACGGCAGCTCGGCCGGAGCGGCTGGTCAGGTTTAGTGCTTGGTTCTTAAGACCAATTGACTCTGGTGTCATGATCTCGTAGGTATTTTTGTTCTTCAGCATACCGTCCTGGTGGATCCCCGAGGAGTGGCTGAAGGCATTGGCACCGACAATCGCCTTGTTGGCCTGAATCGGCATATTGCAAAGCTGGCTGACCATCTTGCTGGTGCGGTGGATCTCGTCGTGTTTGAGGTTGGTATGGACCCCCAGGAAGTCGGCGCGGGTTTTTATGATCATCGCGATTTCTTCCAGCGAGCAGTTACCGGCGCGCTCACCGATACCATTGATGGTGCCTTCGACCTGGCGGGCACCGGCCTGGACGGCGGCCATCGAGTTGGCGACCGACATGCCAAGATCGTCATGACAGTGGACAGAGATAATGGCTTTGTCGATATTTGGTACACGATCGAACAGTTGTGAGACGATGCCGCCAAACTCGTTTGGCAGGGTGTAGCCCACGGTATCCGGAATATTAATTGTATTGGCACCGGCAGTGATCGCGGCTTCTACCATTCGGCACAGGTTATCAATTGGGGTGCGGCCGGCATCTTCGCAGGAGAACTCGACATCGTCGGTATAGTTGCGGGCCCGTTTGACAGCGGCAACCCCCATTTCGATCACATCGTCATAGCTGCGGCGCAGCTTGTCCTGAACGTGGATGGTGGAGGTCGAGATGAAAGTATGGATTCGGAAGGCTTCGGCAACTTTAAGGGATTCGGCAGCGACATCAATGTCTTTGGCGACGGCACGGGACAAGGCGCAGACCCGGCTGTTTTTGATGTGCTTGGCAATGGTCTGCACCGATTCAAAGTCTCCCGGGGAAGAGATCGGAAACCCTGCCTCGATGACATCCACGCCCATTCGCTCCAAGGCGTAAGCAATTTGCAGCTTTTCCTTTACCGTTAAGCTGGCGGAAAGAGCCTGCTCACCGTCGCGCAACGTGGTATCGAAAATAATGACCTGATCTTTCATTGCTACTTCCTTATGTTGGCCCGCCTATCCAGGCGTTGTCTGCATCCGCTTGCGCTGGCTCTCTATATAAAAAAACCCGCGCTTTCTGCGCGGGTTTTTGAATTCTTGGTGGTGTTTCTCACCCATCAGCTACCCGCGCGAATTATTCACGATAATGAGGAGGCTAAGGAGTAGAAAGAAACGTTTTTTCATTTTTTAAATGATATCCACAAATTTGATTAACAAATGAATACCAAATAGACAGGTTAATCGTCAACCACTAATTGAATATATATTTTGCCAATATGTTTATTTGCATGATTTTAAATGAATTTATTCTTTTGCTTAATCAGTATGTCGATGGCGGTTGGTATGGCGGCAATGAATGAATGGTGAAATATTATTGTGTCGAGGTATTTTCCTTTCAATATTTGATAACAGAACAACGGTGAGAGGACGCACACGGCAGAATCTTTATCCTGATATAAAATTAATCAAATGATTAATTTGGTGTGAATAAATTCGGTACAGCCGGATAAAGTACTGAAGTAAATTATTAATCAGGTGATTAATTAATTTAGCAGCAGAGTGACTATGACAGGAAAAGCAGGCCGCCCCAGCGGGGATTCCGACGCCAGGGAAAGATTGATCACAGAGGCAAGAAAGCTCTTTGTTGCCCTTCCTTACAGCAAAGTATCGACCCGGATGATTGCATCCCGGGCGGATGTCAATGTGGCACTGATCCGCTACTACTTCGGTAACAAGGCTGGCCTGTTCGAGACCATGCTGCGTGAAACACTGGAGCCTATTCGTGCTCAATTGAAACGCGTGATCAGTGTCGGTGATGTGGCTAGTGTGGGCGATCTGATGCGGACCTATTATCGCATTATGGCACCAAGCCCTGATCTGCCGAAGCTGATTGTACGTACGATGATGATGGAGCCCGGTGACTTACAGCGGCGAGCGATGGAAAGAATTTTTAGCGAGATCGCTTTTCCTGCTGAAGATCTGATGTTTAGCAAGATGGTCCGGGCCGGGGTATTACGCGATGACGTGTCTCCGAAGATGGCGAGGATGACATTTATCAGTATGATGGTGTTCCCTTTTCTGGCTCCACCCGCCTTGCTTGGGATCCAGGGAATTGAATTAAATGAAGAATGGTTAATGGAGCTGGCTGATCACAATGTCAATGTGTTGCTCCACGGTATTTTAGCGCAGGGAGGCCGTACCAATGACGAAGCTCAATAGAAAAATCTTGATCCTGCCTGCGGTATTGGTGGGTGTGGCTGTGCTGGTACTGGCGATTAACCTGCGCTCGACCCCGGCGATAAAACCGGTGCTGAATAAGGCGCGGCCTGTCGATGTGATTAGCTTACAACAGCTACCGCTGGCACCTATGGTAACAGGGTTTGGCCGGGTTAAACCCAAGGTAGAGTGGCAGGCTATTGCTGAGGTGTCCGGCAAGGTGGTGTATCGTCATCCCGGGCTGGAGAAAGGCAGGGTGCTGGATGCCGGAACGACATTGCTGAAAATTGATCCGTTGGATTACGAACTCCGTCTGGCCCAGGCCGAAGCCGATGTCAGCTCAAGTCAGGCTCAGCTAGCCAAGCTGACCCAGGAAGAGCAGAACCTGAAAACGACGCTGAAGATTGAAAAAAATCGTCTGGCAATCAGTCAAAAAGAGCTAACCCGTAAGAAAGAGCTACGAGGCAAAGGGTTAACCTCGCAGTCTGCCGTCGACTTAGAACTGCAAAATACCCTTGCTAGCAAGAAAGTAGTTCAGGATATCCAGAATCAGCTGATTGTATTGCCGAATGAGCGCAAGGTGACGATTGCGCAGCTGGATGTCAATCAATCTCGGGTATCTGAGGCCAAGCGTTCACTGGAAAAAACGATAATCACCCTGCCGATTGATGCCCGGATTTCCAGTGTCGATATCGAGCAGGATCAGGTGGTCAACGCCCAGCAGAGTATGGTGATTGCCCATGGAATTGATACCGTGGAAATTGATGCGCAGGTGGCGTTGCATGATATGCAGGTACTGGCGTCGAGCCTGACCCAGTATACAGCCCATGCCGATGGTCGTCCGCGGGCTGATCAGCTTGATTTAACCGCGAGTATCCGGCTTTCCAGCGGCAGCTTCCAGCAACAATGGCCAGCAAGGGTGACCCGGATCAGCGATACGGTCAGTGCCAATCAGGCAACGGTCGGGGTGATCCTCGAGGTTGATCAGGATTACAGCCAGCTTTCCCCGGAAGATGCGCCGCCATTGGTTAACGGGATGTTTGTCGAGGCCCGCTTGTCCGGTCAGGACAATGCCCATTGGGTGATCCCCGAGCGGGCGCTTCATGGTGATAAGATTTATCTGCTTGACGAGAATAATGCGTTGCAGATCCAGCAGGTGAACGTATTGTTCCGTCGAGCCGGCAAAGTAGCCATTGGTGGCGAGCTATCATCTCAACAGCAGCTTGTTGTCAATGATCTGCTGCCAGCCGTTTCCGGCATGGCACTTCAGGTTGTGACTCGAAATGGCACGGCCGTGAACAGCAAAATAGATGAGGAGCCGGCGTTATGATCCGCTACTTCTCCCGTCATCCAACTGCGGCCAACCTATTGATGCTGGCCTTGCTGATCTTTGGTTTTGTATCACTGCCGCAGATCAAGCGGGAAACCTTTCCTGAATTTTCACCGCCTTACATCATCGCTTCTGTTGTTTACCCAGGCGCTTCGCCGCAGGAAGTAGAAGAAAGTATCTGCATGCGGATGGAGGATGCCGTTGATGGGCTGGCCAATATCGAGGAGACCCGCTGTGAGGCGGTCGAGGGTTCGGCCTCGCTGGTTCTCAAGTTGACCAGCAGCGATGTGGTATCGCGGATGCTGGTAGATGTCCAGACCCAAATCAATGCCATCAATGATTTTCCGACTCAAATCGAGTCGCCGATTGTCCGCGAACTTGACTGGAACGAGCCGGTGGTTGATGTCGCGATCAGTGCCGATACCAGCTGGCCGCACCTGAAAGCCTATGCCGAGCAGCTGAAACGTAAGCTGAAGCTAGATTATGGCGTGTCCTTGGTCGATGTTGCCGGATTCTCCGATCATCAGCTCCGGGTTGAACTGAAAGAGGCATCATTGCGCCAGCTTGGCCTCAGTGTCGGTGATATTGCAGATCGCCTGGCTCGCCAGAACTTGAAGCTACCCAGCGGCAATATTGAGCTGGCGGAGAAAAACTTGCTGATCCGGTTTGATGAGCAGAAGATCACCCCGGATTCACTGGCCGATACCGTAATAGGTGCTGACAGCGATGGTGCCCTGCTCAGGTTGGGAGATATTGCAACGATTACCGACCGCTTCGAACTGGATGAGCAGAAGGTACTGTTTGATGGTCAGCCATCGGCGCTGCTGAAAATTAGCAAGAACAAGGCCGATGATGCCTTGCGGATCAAAGAGCGGGTGGTTCAGTTTGTCGAGGACGAAAACAAGGTCGCCCCCACCGGCGTGACGCTTAATCTGACGAACGATATCTCCTCGGTATTGTGGGATCGCCTGACCATGATGGTGAAAAATGGTTGGCAGGGTGTCGTGTTGGTATTTGCCACCATGTGGTTGTTTTTCACCTTCCGTTATTCGTTCTGGGTCGCAGCCGGTTTGCCGGTGGCCTTCCTCGGTAGCCTGTTCCTGATGGCCGGACTGGGCCTGTCGATCAACATTATGTCTCTGGTCGCCCTGCTGATGGCAATTGGTATCATGATGGACGATGCCATCGTGATTGCCGAGTCGATAGCGGCCCACCTTGAACGGGGACTGTCGGTACCGGATGCCGTCTCCGAAGGGGTGAAGAAAGTCTTCCCCGGTGTGCTTTCTTCCTATCTCACCACGGTGTGTATTTTTGGCAGCTTGTTGTTTCTCGAAGGCGAAATGGGGGCCGTCCTGAAGGTCGTACCGATGGTACTTATCCTGGTACTGACAATCAGTTTGGTTGAAGCCTTTTTGATCTTACCGAATCATCTGAGTCATTCGCTGCAAAAACAACGGGCGAGAGGCAAGCACGAGCGGCCACCGTTGGCCTTTAAGGCGCGCTTTCTCAAGCGTTTTGAGACGTTTCGCAATAACCAATTGGTGACCGCGGTGGATGCCGTGGTGCGCTGGCGTTATCTGTTTCTGGGTAGTGTGATTGCGATGCTGCTGATTTCTTTTTCCTTGCTTGCCGGAGGTGCACTGAAGTTTGTCGGTTTCCCCGAGCTGGACGGTGATATTGCCGAAGCCCGGGTGATCCTGCCTCCGGGGGCGTCGCTGGCACAGACAGAGTTGGTTGTCGGGAAAATTATAACCGCAGCGGAGACGCTTAACCGCAAATGGAGTGACGAGCAGGAAGATGGTCGGACGTTGGTCGAGCACATTACTGCGCAATATAACTTCAATGCCGATGCCGACGAAAGCGGCCCCCATGTGGCAACTGTGCGGCTGGATATGCTGGGAGCAGAATCGCGCAACAGCTTGATAGACGAGTTCATTGCAGCCTGGCGTGAGGAAGTCGGGGTGATTGCCGCGCCAGTGTCGATGGTGTTCAAGCAGCCGATGGTCGGGCCGGGTGGCCGGGCGGTTGAAATTAGGATGCAGCATGATGATCTCGAGCAGCTCAAAGGGGCATCGATTGAGCTGCAGCAGTTCCTCAACGAGTTCGACGGCGTTTCCGGTGTGCTGGATGATATGCGGATGGGCAAGCAGGAAGTCTTGGTTAAGCTACGTCCGGGAGCCGAGAGCTTCGGCATTGACGGCCAGATGATAGCCTCCCAGCTGCGCGCAGCCTATTTTGGCCAGACTGCCGATGAAATTCAGATCGGCCCGGAAAATATTGAGGTCGAAGTCCGCTTTGACAAGCAGGAGGCAGCCAACCTCCAGACGCTGGCCAGCTTCCCGGTGATCCTGGGTGATGGTAGCCAGATCCCGCTGGCCTCGATTGCGATGCTGGAGTACCAGCGTAATTTTGTCCGCATTCAACGGATCAATGGGGTCAGGACCCTGATCGTCTTTGCTGATCTCGATAGCAGCAAGATTAGCTCGACGGAAATTACCCGTCAGTTCCGTGACCGGCTAATGCCTGAGCTGCAGCAGGGTTATCCGGGCTTGCGTTTCGACTTTGAAGGTGAGGCCAAAGATACGGCGCAAACCGGCCAGTCGATGGGTATCGGTTTTATGCTGGGAATTTTTGGGGTGTTTGTGATCCTCAGCTACCAGTTCCGCAGTTATTTGGAGCCGTTTGTGGTGCTGCTGGCAATTCCGCTGGCATTGATAGGGGTATTCTGGGGGCATTGGCTGTTGGGTTATGCGCTGAGTATGCCGAGTATTATGGGTTTTGTGTCTCTTGCCGGTGTCGTTGTCAATGATTCAATATTGCTGGTGCAGTACATTCGTCATCATGTCGATGAGGGCGAGAGTGTTCATGATGCGGTAGTGAAAGCGAGTCGGGAGCGCTTCCGTGCGGTATTTCTGACATCACTTACCACCGCTGCAGGTCTGCTACCGTTATTGCTGGAAACCAGCCTGCAGGCTCAGGTTATCCAACCGCTGGTGATTTCGATAGTGTTCGGGATCTTCACTTCGACTTTGCTGGTGCTATTCATGATCCCGGCTGCCTATGCCATCCTCGCCGACTTTAACTTGGTGCGAAAGCATGAGGAGTTGGTGCCCGTTTAATAGCGTACTATTCTCGCATTGTTCAACGGGGCCAATTGGCCCCGTTTTTTATACTCATCTTTTATAGTTTGGAGGCATAACTTGGAGACATAGCTGGACACATAGTTTGAATATATGTCAGTAAGTACGATGTCCCGACTTGGTGCAATACTTAATGGCTGAATTTGACTCATCCGATCAAGCTGAAAAGTGCATTTGTTCAATCACTGGAACTTATTGATGGATTGATAAATTGTTTTTTTTGGTTTGGATGATGGGTATTTATTGCTCAAGTTGACGCCAATTCTTGCTTATAATTACGCCTTTATTTTATTTATAGAGATTTTATAACTTTTTATATTGCTGTTAACTCTTTGTTTTGTATTGGTTTGTATTCTGAATTTTACTCTTTTGTTATATCTCTTTACATTTGCTGAGTTTCGCCTATTGGTTTCATCAATCTATTTGAATAATACTGGCCGCATCCCGAACAGGGGCTCAGTGGTTGGAGCAGAGGAAATGCTCTTTTCATCCAGCGGTGGCATAACGGATTTTGCCCCGAATTTATTCAAGTAGAGGCAAAATATGACGCAAAAAACTTCATCTATCCATCCGGCGGATAGCTACAGAATGGAGTCAAACCTAAGAAGTGTTGACCTTAATTTGTTGACTGTATTCGATGCGGTTATGCAAGAGCAAAATATTACCCGTGCGGCACATAATCTAGGTATGTCTCAGCCTGCGGTAAGTAACGCTGTGGCACGCTTGAAAGTGATGTTCAACGATGAGTTGTTTATTCGTCATGGTCGTGGGATCCAGCCCACCCAACGAGCAAAGCAGCTATTCGGGCCGATGCGGCAGGCGCTGCAGTTGGTGAAAAACGAATTGCCGTCTTCAATCTTTTCTCCGGAGACGTCAAACCGTACTTTTAAGCTGGCGATTTGCAGCCCGTCGGATATGCGCTTTGCCCCTCGTATCTTGCGCAGCGTAGCCGAGCAGGCGCCGAATCTTCGCATGCAGCTTGAAGCCGAGCTTGATGCTGAGCTAACTCAGAAGATGCGGTACCAGGAAGTCGATTTTGTTATTGATTACGTACGTTTTGATGAGCCGGGTTTTTGCAGTACCGAACTGTTCAGCGATGAGCTGGTCGTGGTTGCTGCCGGTAACCACCCGCGTATTGGTGAAACGATCTCCGAGGCGGAGTTTGCTGCTGAACAACACGCCGTGCTGAAGTCCATTCCCGGTGTGAAAATGTTCGCGGACCATATCTATAACCAGCACACTTCCTATCAGGAAGCCTACCAGGGGGCCAGTCTGAGCAACATTATGTATGTGGCCGGTCAGTCCGATTTGATTGCCGTTATGCCGCGTTGGTTGGCTGAATCGGCTGCACAGGGTCAGCAGCTGAAAATTCTGCCGCTACCGTTTGAATCGGCCAAGATCAGCGGTTACCTAAGTTGGCATGAGTCATCTCAGAAAGACAAAGGCCATATCTGGATGCGTGATCAGTTACTGAACGTTTGTGGTGACAGCTCATACTAAGTCCAGCCCAAAGTTAGCGCTTGCTGACTTTGTTGATCGCCGGGTATCGCCTCCCGCCCGGCATCAGTAATTTCTTACACTTTGTATTATTTCTATTAATAACTCGTATCAGGCCTGTACCGGTAAGGGGAGGGACTGGGATCGTGACGACATAAAAAATAAAATGTGACGCTTTACAGTTGCCTTTTCTGGCACCGACTGTAGACTTCGCTGTCTCGAATAGGCTTACAGGTGTAAGCCAAAGTGGCAGAGTAGTTATGGCTGAACGTGATTTTCATATCGTAAATCGAATTCGTACCCAGATTGCCCGTTTGGGTGATCGGGTTGCATTGCGTCATCAGGTCAAGGACCAGTGGCAGGATATTAGTTGGAATGAGTTTGGTGAGCAGATCCACCAACTTGCCTTGGCTGTGCTTAGCCAGGGGCTGAATGTCCAAGATAAGGTCGGCATTTTCTCAAGCAACATGCCGCGTTGGACCATTGCTGACTTTGCTGCCCTTTATAGTCGTTGCGTGACAGTGCCTATCTACCCTACCAGCACCCCGCAGCAGGCTGCTTATATTATTAATAATGCCGATGTCCGGATTCTATTTGTTGGTGAACAGGCTCAGCATGATGCTGCGGTAGAAGTCGCCGCAGAGTGCCCGCAACTTGAGCATATCGTCGTGATGTCTGACGATGTCGAACTGGCCGATCATTCGTTAGTTTGCCGTTACAATGACTTTGTTGGCCAAGCCTCCGCCGAAGCCGAGATCGAGCTGGCACAGCGACTCGAACAGACATCTATGGATGATCTGTTGACTCTGATCTATACCTCGGGGACGACAGGGACACCGAAAGGGGTAATGCTGGACTATGCCAACATTGCCTCGCAGCTTGAAGGCCATGACACCAACCTTGCGCTGGACGAGGGAGACTGCTCTCTTTGCTTCCTGCCGTTGTCCCATGTTTTCGAACGTGCCTGGACGTTCTATGTGCTGCATCGTGGCGGTGTGAACTGCTATCTGGCAGATACCAACAAGCTGAAAGAAACCTTGGCGGAAGTGAAGCCGAATGTCATGTCTGCTGTACCGCGTGTGTATGAGAAAATATACTCAGCCGTTCACGACAAAGTCGCGAGAGCCCCTTTTCATCGCAAGGTGATCTTCACCTGGGCGGTCAATATGGGCGCACGGATGGCGTTGTGCCATCAGCAGCAGCGTAAGCCATCGCTGATGCTTAAGCAGAGCTACAAACTGGCAGACAAACTTGTACTGTCGAAGTTGCGTGAAATTCTTGGTGGCCAGATTAAGTTCATGCCTTGTGGCGGTGCCAAACTTGACGAGAGTATCGGTCGTTTCTTTCATGCGATTGGCGTTAACGTCAAGCTGGGTTACGGGATGACCGAAACCACAGCGACAGTTTCATGCTGGGATGACAAGTGCTTCAATCCAGATTCGATCGGCCTGCCGATGCCGGGCGCAGAAGTGAAAATTGGCGACAATAATGAAATTTTGGTCCGTGGCCCGATGGTAATGCGTGGCTATTACAAGATGCCGGAAGAAACGGCCAATAACTTCACCGAAGATGGTTTCCTGAAAACAGGAGATGCCGGGGAATTCGATGAAGAGGGCAACCTGTTTATTACCGATCGCATCAAAGAGCTAATGAAGACATCGGGCGGCAAGTATATTGCGCCGCAGGTGATTGAGGGCGCTATCGGCAAAGATCATTTTATTGAGCAGATTGCCGTTATTGCCGATACCCGAAAGTTTGTTTCTGCTTTGATTGTTCCTTGCTTCGAAACACTTGAAGAGCATGCTCGCGAGCTGAACATTAAATATCAAGATCGTCTTGAGCTGGTCAAGCATAGTCAGATCGTTGAGCTGATTGAAAAACGCGTGGTTGAGCTGCAAAAAGATCTTGCCCGGTTCGAACAGGTGAAGAAGTTCACCTTGTTACCGATGGCCTTCTCGATGGATAAAGGTGAGCTGACCCCGACGCAGAAATTGCGCCGCAAGGTGATCCAAGACCGCTACAATCAGGAGATTGAGCGGATGTATGAAGAAAGCCACAAGAAGTCGGTCAGCAACCATTAACTTGAGTTATTAAACGTCATAGATAAAGGAGCCTTTGGCTCCTTTTTTCGATTTGTTGCTCCCTGTGATTTCCTTTCGTGCAACGGTGAAGCTTTCTACCTGGTTAAATCTCCCTATTACCTCCTGATATCTTCTTACTCCGTCAGATGAATATTCTCACTGCTCTGCTGTATCTAGCGCATGATCTCTATTGCATACCTGTTAAGCCGGAGGAAGGTGGCTTATTTCATGGTGTTGCAGAGGAATAACGTGAAGTGTCTTTAGCCAATAGACTTGGTTGATATAAAAGCGTTACAGTTGTTGCGGGTTACCGTTGTTTGTTATGACAGGCGGCGGCTCACATAGCATGAAGAAGTAAACATGATTTCAACTTAGGCTAAAAATAAGCCCTAACTATGTTATATCAGCCCGTTATAGCTAATTGGTGTGGTGGAACATCTTAATTCCGGCCACGTGAAAGCGGTTGTGCTACCCATACTGTGCAATGTTCGTAAACACGATATTCACACCTCCGGTTTACGGTATTGGACAGCTAACAACCGCTCGATATGTCCTGAGAATTAGCTATATGGGATGATATACACGACCTGGAGGCAAGAAATATGGAAATGTTGTCCGGCGCTGACATGATCGTCCGTTCGATGATTGATCAAGGCGTAAAGCATATCTTCGGATACCCTGGCGGCTCAGTGCTTGATATTTACGATGCGCTGCATGAGAAAAGCGATATCGAACATGTTCTCGTCCGCCATGAGCAGGCAGCCGTACATATGGCTGATGGCTATGCCCGTGCCACGGGTGATGTCGGCGTGGTGCTGGTGACATCGGGGCCCGGTGCAACCAATGCGATAACGGGTATTGCGACTGCCTATATGGACTCTATTCCAATGGTCGTTTTCTCTGGCCAGGTAATGAGCAACCTGATTGGTAACGATGCCTTCCAGGAGTGCGATATGGTGGGGATCTCCCGTCCTGTCGTAAAGCACAGTTTCTTGGTCAAGAAGCCTGAAGATATCCCCGATATTGTCAAAAAAGCATTTTATATCGCTTCCAGCGGCCGACCTGGTCCTGTTGTCATTGATATCCCGAAAGACATGCTAAACCCGGCAGAAACCTATCCCTATAAGTACCCCGAGTCGATCGCGATGCGCTCCTATAATCCGACGACCCAGGGCCACAAAGGGCAGATCAAACGTGGGGTTAAGGCCTTGCTGGCGGCGAAGAAGCCGGTGCTGTATGTCGGTGGCGGTGCCATTATGTCTGACTGTGGTGAACAGATCGTAAAGCTGGCAGAATCACTGAATATCCCCGTAGTTAACACCTTGATGGGGCTGGGGGCTTTCCCCGGTTCGCATAAAAGCTGTCTGGGTATGCTGGGAATGCACGGTACTTATGAAGCCAACATGGCGATGCATAACTCGGATCTGATCTTTGGTATCGGCGTGCGTTTCGATGACCGTACCACCAATAACGTCGAAAAATATTGCCCTGATGCCACTATCATGCATATTGATATCGACCCGTCTTCAATTTCAAAAACCATCGCGGTCGATATCCCGATTGTCGGTTCGGCCGATACAGTGCTGAATAGTATGCTTAAGCTGCTTGATGAGCAGAGTGGGGGGAGTGACGAGCAGGCGATTGATAGCTGGTGGAGCGAAATCGAGTCATGGCGCTCCCGTAAATGCCTAAGCTACAACAAAAATAGTGAGCGTATTAAACCGCAGGAAGTGATTGAGGTGCTGTATAAGCTGACTGACGGTGACGCTTACGTTGCTTCCGATGTCGGCCAGCACCAGATGTTTGCCGCGCTTTATTACCCGTTTGACAAGCCGCGTCGCTGGATAAACTCCGGAGGCCTGGGAACCATGGGCTTTGGTCTGCCAGCCGCTATGGGAGTGAAGTTTGCGTTGCCGGATGCAGAAGTGGTCTGTGTGACTGGTGACGGTAGTATTCAGATGAATATTCAGGAGCTTTCCACTGCCCTGCAGTATGATATCCCGGTTAAGATCATCAACCTCAATAACCGTTTCCTGGGAATGGTGAAACAATGGCAGGATATGATCTATCAGGGACGCCACTCACATTCCTACATGGATTCAGTGCCAGATTTCGCGGCAATTGCTGAGGCTTATGGCCATGTTGGTGTCCGAATTTCGGACCCAGGCAAACTGGAAAGCGAGCTGGAAGAAGCATTGGCGCTGAAGGATAAGTTGGTCTTTATCGATATCAGTGTGGATGAGACCGAGCACGTCTACCCGATGCTTATTCGTGGTGGTTCAATGAGTGAAATGTGGCTAAGCAAAACGGAGAGAACATAATGCGCAGGATTGTATCGGTATTACTTGAAAATGAATCGGGCGCATTATCACGGGTTGTCGGCCTGTTTTCCCAGCGAGGTTATAATATTGAGTCGTTGACGGTCGCCCCGACCGATGATCCGACGCTGTCACGCCTTAACATCACCACCAATGTGGAAGATGATGCGGCGTTGGAGCAAATCGAGAAGCAATTACACAAGCTCATTGATATTCTCAAAGTCAGCAATGTAACCGAGACCGAGCATGTCGAGCGGGAGCTGATGTTGGTGAAGGTAAAGGCGAGCGGTTTTGCCAGAGCAGAGGTCAAGCGAACAGCAGACATCTTTCGTGGACAAATTGTTGATGTTACTACCCAGATTTACACGATTCAGCTAGCGGGAACCAGCGACAAGCTGGATGCCTTTATCTCTGCGGTGGCAGAAGCGACAGAGATTGTTGAGGTTGCGCGTAGCGGAGTGGTTGGGATTGCTAGAGGGGAGCGCGCGCTAAAGGCGTAACGACCTATCGACTAACTAACGGCCTGTTTACTGCCGTCATACTGTTATCTTGTTTCAAGCCCGGCTCTGGGAACCCTGAGCCGGGCTTGCGTCGTTTGGGCGGATACAACCTTTGTCCGGAAAGACAACGTATCTTAGACTAAAGTCTAATAGATGATAGAGCAGAAGACGGGGCTGAAAGGGAAGATCTTGCCTAGGTAGAAGGAGTATGGGCGATGATGAATAAACTACTGGTTCGGCTGACTACCCTTGGACTATTTTTATTGGGGTTTAATGTCAGTGCGCTGTATTTCTTGCTAGCGGTATTGCTGCTGAACACCCACCATAAAGAGATCTTCTGGTGATCAGGTGTTATGGGAAGGTGTTTAGCAGGCTAAGAGAAGCACTTATTGTCGATGCTTATAGATAGATTTTGATCATTTCTATCGCACGCTGTGAGTGAGTGCTCAGTAGCGTCTGTGCGGCTTCGTGGTTTCTGCTGAGCACGGCTTTCATCATTGCTTCATGTTCGCCGTTATCATGGTATCGCTCCTCATAGTGACGTGTACGGCTGACCCAGATATGACGGTATCGCTCAATTTGCTCGTAGACCTCACGGTATAGCCCTAGCATGACAGTGGACTGGCTACCTTCCAATAGAGCAAGGTGGAAATCACTGTGGCGCTTTTCCCATTCGTTGAAATCGACATCTGTTGCTGCGGGGTTTACTCGACTAAGTTTATGAAAGCTGGTCAGGATATTGAGCTCCCAGGCTTCATCGCCGTTTTTCATCGCGCGCTCAAGTAGGGCTTGAGAAAGGAGCTGGCCGGTTTCAAATAGCTCTTCGAGCTCGGCAATTGATACAGGGGCTACCCAACAGCCCTTCTGGGGGGCAAAGTTCACGTATTTTTTCCATGACAGCTGTACCAGAGCTTCCCTAATAGGGGAGGCTCCGACGTCATAGCGGGCTTTTAAGTCAGCAACAACAAGCTTTTGTCCCGGAGCGAGCTCACCGAGCAAGATGTCTTGCCGGATCATTTCCATGACTTTGTTGGTCAAAGTAGGACTAGACACTGCGTTCCTCATTTTTTATTGTTTTTAATGCCAGGCATGTTTGCCTAGGGGGGATTAGTAGCAGATTGAAGTTAATTGATAAAAAGGTACCAGCCAACCCAATCATAGCCAGAGTATTGTTTTATAAGCAAGAATGTATACCTTGCGGGAATCATGCTCAGGGGAAGTATACGATGGAAAAACGGGAGGGGCGATAGGAAACCCTTGGTTCTGTGAGTCGTTTCCGCTTATCTCCGTTGATATTAGGGTCGGTATTAGAAGGAAGGAGGAGATGTTTGTTGACCAGAATAAAAAAACGGGAGCCAGTGGCTCCCGTTTTTGGTTCAGTATGCGTCTTATAGTACGTGTACTGAAGCTGTGTTAGTTGTACCTGAAGGTACTAGTGCGCCAGATACCATTACTACGATATCGCCTTTAGCGCCTAGGCCTGTTTCCAGAGCTAGATCTTTACCACGGCCGTAGAAAGCATCAGTGCTGTCGAATGACTCAACAACAACAGGTGTAACACCCTTAGTCAGAGCCAGCTGAGCAGCTGTCTTAGCGTTAGTTGTTACAGCAAGGATGTTTGCTGTTGGGAAGTATTTACGTACAGAACGTGCAGACTTACCCGCTTCGGTAGCAACAACGATTAGAGGTGCGTTTAGCTTCTCAGATGTGTCTACTGCACCTTTACATACTGCTTCGGTGATACGTAGACGAGAGCTATCTAGACGAGAACCTAGCTCGGCTTTAAGGGCTGCATCTGTACGCTCACAGATCTGAGCCATGATAGTTACTGCTTCGATTGGGTATTTACCCTTCGCAGACTCACCAGAAAGCATTACAGCATCTGTACCGTCCATGATTGCGTTCGCAACGTCACCCGCTTCAGCACGAGTTGGACGTGGGTTCTTGATCATAGAATCAAGCATCTGAGTTGCTGTAATAACAACTTTACGTGCGCGGTTACACTTCTCGATCATCATCTTCTGCGCGAAGATAACTTCTTCAACAGGGATCTCAACACCTAGGTCACCACGAGCAACCATGATGCCGTCAGATGCATCTAGGATAGCGTCGAAGTTATCAACACCTTCCTGGTTTTCGATTTTAGAGATGATCTGAATCTTCTCGCCGCCGTTCGCATTTAGCAGTTCACGGATTTCTTTTACGTCTTCCGCTTTACGGATGAAAGAAGCAGCAACGAAGTCAACGCCTTGCTCACAGCCGAATTTAAGGTCAGCTTTGTCTTTTTCAGCAAGAGCTGGAAGCTTCACAGAAACGCCTGGTAGGTTTACACCTTTGTTTTCACCCAGGTCACCGTTGTTAAGAACTTTACACTTAACTTCAGTTTCAGTTGTTTCAAGAACTTCCATCTCGATCAGACCGTCGTCAACCAGGATAGTGTTGCCTGCAGTCAGATCTTTAGCGAAACCAGGATAAGTAACCGCTACGCGGTCTTGGTTACCGACAACAGAAGTGTCTGTAGTGAAAGTGAACTCCTGGCCAGCAACCAGAGAAAAGTCTTGACCGTTTTCTAGCTTGATTGTACGGATCTCAGGACCTTTAGTGTCAAGCAGGATAGCAAGTTGCTTGCCAGTTGCTGCCATTACTTCACGCAGGTTGTCGATACGCTGACCGTGCTCTGCAAAGTCACCGTGCGAGAAGTTAAGACGCATAACGTTCATACCAGCGTTAGCTAGTTTAGTTAGCATCTCTTTTGATTCTGTTTTAGGTCCAATCGTACATACGATCTTAGTCTTTTTCATTGAGGATTGTCTCCGGACGAACTTTTACCCAAGGGAAATTTGAATCACAGAGTTATACATGAAAACAGAAGTGCATTTATGTTGAAATACGCCTACAAACTGCGGGCCAGTTCAAATAATTGTAACTTCTAGTGGTCAGTTCTAAGTGATAATACAAATTTTTTACAAAAATATTGCCTTATGAAAGCATCGGGTTGCTTTCATAAGGCAGATCTTATGTACATGTTTTGTTCTTACCGTCCCGTCCTTGAAGGATGTTCTCACGTTATCATGACGAAAGTGTGTCGAGCAGCCACAAAATTGGCTAACAAACAAGCTCAGTAATATAGCACAGCTTGATTCTTTTATCACCTTGTGATGATGCGCAAACTTTTCACTACTGTTTTTATAGAGGGTGAGATTATCTACTTATTTCACAGATTTTTTTTGTTATGTATCAATAGTTGATTTATTTCTAGCTATGAAATAAATACAGGTTGCTCGATTGTTTCCTGGTGTGAACGCAATGTTTCCTATTGTGTTTTTGCGAAGGGTGTCGATGATGCTGTTTGCGCATACTAATTGGTTGGGAGCTATATTCTCACTAATAAGCGGCTGTATTGTTGTTAACCTTCTGACTCACAACCTTGATTCTCTCAGTGAAAGTTCCTTTCTCTATTTCTTCTTTGGCTACTTCGCCACACAACGGAGGAAAGTATCATCACACCATTACTGGCCAGTAAAATATCTCTTTGGTGTTGCTTAGAGTTCAAGGGGAGTTTATTGCGGGATAAAAAAGAGAGTTTGTGGGTGTAGGCTTGCACAGTAGGCTAATCCGGCAGTATATCTATGTACTTATTTGATATTAAAAGAATTTGTTGATTTAACGTTTGCGTGCAATTTAATTGATATTTATCGGGGTGTATTGCGCTAACTTCTTATTCGAATGTGATCAGTATCTGATTTATTCCTCTTCTTATCATAAATACTGCCTTCTCAATTGTATGTTATAACATAACGGCTTGTGTGTTGTTTATGTCACCAGCATGCTTAATAGTTCACCACGGCTGCATGGGTAGAAGTTAAGGAAACGCCATGAAATTAAGAACATTAGCATCAGTATGTACTCTCCTCTTCGCTACAAACACGTTTGCTGACGTTGTTGTAAAAGATACCGATAAGTTTCAAGATATTGCCGACAAAGTTAGCACGTTAACCAGCAAGGCTAAAAATCCGCTGGTGGTTGTTGATATTGATAATACCCTGTTGACATCGAGCTCTGATCTTGGGGGAGATATCTGGTATCAGTGGCAGCGAGGAAAGCTGGATGTTAAGCCGACGGAAGCCGCCAAAGTTGATTGCCTGTTTCAGGATTCTATCGGCCTTCTCTATGAACTGATCCCGATGAAGACTATCGAAGATAATGTGCCGGCAATGGTTCGAGACTGGCAAGATAAAGGTGTGACGGTATTAGCGCTGACTTCACGCTCACCGAACTATCGATATGCGACAGAGCGTGAGATGTATCGAAATCAGTTTGATATGACCATATCTCCACTAAAGGAAAAGGGATCTGATACTATTCCTGTGTACATTGACAACCCCAAACGCGCACTAAGCTACATCAACGGTATTATGATGACTACAGGCATGAATAAAGGCACCATGCTGAAGTATGTACTTGATAAGACAGATCAGACATTCAGTGAGATTGTCTTTATCGACGATAGCCAGAAAAATGTGGTTAACATGGAAAAAGCCTACAAGGATGATGACTCCGTTGATATGACTATCTACCACTACACTAAGGTAGAAGATGACCGAACAGAAAAGTATGGATCGGTGCTAACTCAGGTTCAAGCGAACAAAATGGCCAATGACTGGAAAGAATTGAATCAAGTTCTGGATACGATTGCGCCGGCACGTATTGGAGACACCTGTTTAGGGCGTTAGTAATGTTGAGGCTGATGATGACCCGCTGATACACGAAGTGAAGCTGCCGAGTCGGTTATAGATTATAGGCAGACCAGAGACAGAAAAGGCCGAAGTGGTTATTAACCGCTTCGGCCTTTCTATATTTGGTGGCCCCTCACAGACTTGAACTGTGGACCAAGCGATTATGAGTCGCCTGCTCTAACCACTGAGCTAAGGGGCCAGTGTGCGGGAAATTATATGGGATGGTCTGGCGCTTGTCTAGCGAATAAAGGGATTGTTTTGTTTGCTTTTTAAGCAGTTAAAGTAAAAAAACTAAAATTGGGAGGTTAACATAAAGTGTTGATCTTCAACCTATATCGGAGAAACAAAAAAAGCGAGCCGATAGGCTCGCTTTTTGGTATTGAATAGACTAACGCCTAGCGATTACTCGTCAAGGAAGCTGCGCAGAACGTCTGAGCGACTTGGGTGACGCAGCTTACGCAGTGCTTTGGCTTCGATCTGACGAATACGCTCTCGGGTAACGTCGAACTGCTTGCCGACCTCTTCGAGGGTGTGATCAGTGTTCATATCGATACCAAAACGCATACGCAGAACTTTTGCTTCACGTGGTGTCAGGCCTGCCAGAACATCGTTGGTTGCGCCACGCAGGTTGGTTGCAGTGGCAGCGTCCATCGGTAGCTGAAGCGTGGTATCTTCGATGAAGTCACCTAGGTGCGAATCTTCGTCATCACCAATAGGGGTTTCCATCGAGATAGGCTCTTTAGCTATCTTCAGTACTTTACGGATTTTGTCTTCCGGCATCATCATGCGCTCTGCCAGTTCTTCCGGCAGTGGCTCCCGGCCCATCTCCTGAAGCATCTGACGAGAGATACGGTTCAGTTTGTTGATGGTCTCGATCATGTGAACAGGGATACGAATAGTACGTGCCTGGTCAGCGATAGAGCGGGTGATAGCCTGACGGATCCACCATGTTGCGTAAGTCGAGAACTTGTAACCACGACGGTATTCAAACTTATCAACGGCTTTCATCAGACCGATGTTACCTTCCTGGATTAGATCCAGGAACTGCAGACCACGGTTGGTATATTTCTTGGCTATAGAAATAACCAGACGCAAGTTTGCCTCAACCATTTCTTTCTTGGCGCGGCGAGCTTTTGCCTCACCGATAGACATGCGACGGCTGATATCTTTGATACGCTCGATCGACAGCCCGGTTTCTTGTTCCAGAATTCGCAGTTTTAGCGTAGAGCGACGAAGATCTTCTTCGTAGTTTTTCAGGCGCTCGGCATATGGCTTGCCGGAATTCAGTGCTTCATCGATCCACTCAGAAGAAGACTCATTGCCTGCAAATAAGCTAACGAAGGTTTTCTTCGGCATCTTGCTGTTGTCGACACACATACGCATGATAAGACGTTCGTTGGTACGAACACGGTCCATCGATTGGCGTAGTGAGCTAACTAGGCGATCAAATTGTTTCGGGATCAGGCGGAACTGTTTGAAGATGTCAGAAAGTTCTTCGACAGCCACTTCTGTTTTTGCATTGTGGCGGCCATGCGTATTGATTGCCGTTGCCATTTTCTCGTAAGAATCACGAAGCTCCATGAACTTCTCACGGGCTAGCTCGGGGTCAATACCTGTATCTTCTTCTTCTTCTTCGTCGTCGTCGTCATCTTCAAGATCTTTATCTTCATCTTCAAGATCGGATTCGCTTAGCTCGGAGCCGATATGTGTTGCCGTTGGTGCTGTTGTTCCCTCTTCGTTCGGATCAACAAAACCAGAAATAATGTCGGTTAGACGAAGCTCATCGGCTTCAACTTTGTCGAACTGCTCAAGCAGGTGAGCGATTGCGCTTGGATACTCGGCCACTGAGCACTGAACCTGGTTAATACCATCTTCAATACGCTTGGCTATATCAATCTCGCCTTCACGGGTAAGTAGTTCTACGGTACCCATTTCACGCATGTACATGCGTACTGGATCGGTAGTGCGACCGATCTCGCTTTCCACGCTAGACAGAGCTTGGGCAGCGGCTTCAATCGCGTCTTCGTCCGCATTATCTTCAGTCATCATCAGTTCATCGGCATCAGGGGCTGTTTCAACCACCTTGATACCCATGTCATTGATCATCTGAATAATGTCTTCCACTTGATCGGAATCGACAATGTCTTCCGGTAGGTGGTCATTTACTTCGGCGTAGGTCAGATAGCCTTGTTCTTTGCCTTTAGCGACAAGTAACTTTAGCTGAGACTGCGGATTTTGCTCCATAGACGATATCCAACTTCGGGTCTGAGTGAAAATGTAGTATGCAGAAATGCAAACCAATAATTATAACAAACTTCTTAATTGTTGACCACTGACTAGCCGGGACGGTTGAGTATCAATGACTGCAACTCCCGCTTCTCTTCGACTGATAAGCCGACGGTGTTCGATTTAGCCTGCAACTTTTCGATTTGTTGTTTGACGCACTGGTCTATGACTTTGTCCATCGCGTCTAAAAATACATCTAGAGTGTTATCCTCGTCTTTAGCGAGGGGTAGCTCCCATGTGGCCAATCGGGCCATCATGGCTTCTTGCTTGTTACCACGCCAGTACTCTAGCAACTGGCCTGTAGTGATATTGGGGTTCGAACGGCATTTATCAACTACTGATATCAATAAATTTAGTCCAGGGACCGTAATCTCTTCAAATGCGGCCATATCAAACCCAAGGCTGCTGACAAAACGGGGATTTTGGATCAGTAGAGCGATCACGTCGCGCATTGGCGTACGCTTGATGTTCTGCTGAGGCAGTCGCGGTCTCTGGGTTTCATCCCGTTTGAGTTCAAGCCTGATTTGATCTGGTGGTAATCCTAAATTATAGCCTAGTGCATTTAGCAGGTATTCACGTAGAGTTTCACCGGCCACTTTCTCTAACAATGGCTTGGCAAGTGTCTTTAGTTTTGCCTTGCCTTCCTTGCTGCTCATGTCAACCTGGGCGACGAGCGAGTTAAACATAAATTCCGAGAGCGACATGGCCTCGTTGATCTTATGCTCAAAGCCCTCTTTGCCAAACTGGCGGATATAGGTGTCAGGATCCTCGCCGTCAGGCAGGAACATAAACTTAAGCTGGCGGCCGTCGGTGAGATAGGGCAGAGCCTGCTCCATGGCACGCCATGCAGCATCACGCCCGGCTCGGTCACCGTCGTAGCAACAAACAATGGTACCTGTTTGGCGGAACATGGTTTGGATATGGTCACCGGTAGTGGCGGTTCCCAGCGAGGCGACGGCATAATCGACTCCGAACTGGGCCAGAGCCACCACGTCCATATACCCCTCTACGACCAGCAGCTTTTCCGGTTCGCGGTAGGCCTGCAGAACTTCGTATAGGCCATAAAGCTCTCGCCCCTTATGGAAAATCGGGGTTTCCGGCGAGTTGAGGTATTTTGGGGTACCATCACCCAGGACTCGTCCACCAAAGCCGATCACCCGGCCACGACGATCATGAATCGGAAACATCACTCGGCCACGGAAACGGTCATAGCGACGACCATTGTCGTTTTCGATCAGCATGCCTGCTGTGACAAGTGATTTTTGCGATTCAGCATCTCGACCAAATCGGGTACGGACCATATCCCACTGATCGGGAACAAAACCAATACCGAATTTTTGTACGACCTCGCCTGATAAGCCTCTGTCTTTCAGGTAATCAACGGCGACTTGGCCTTCTTTCGTACGGAGCTGGGATTGATAGAACTGGGAAATCTGTCCCATCATCTCATACAGGCCCAGTTTTTCTTTGCTCCTTGGCGCAGATGAGCCTCCGCCGCTGCCTTGTTCGCGGGGGATTTCCAGACCGAGCTGGGAGGATAGTTCTTCTATTGCCTCGACAAACTCAAGACGATCAAACTCCATGACAAAATCAAGGACGTTACCGTGAGCGCCACAGCCAAAGCAGTGATAGAACTGTTTTTCCTGGCTGACGGAAAAAGAAGGGGTTTTCTCATTATGGAAAGGGCAGCAGGCACCAAAGTTCTTGCCTTGCTTTTTTAGTTTCACTCGGGCATCAACAATATCCACGATGTCATGTCGTGCAATGAGATCATCGATAAAAGTACGAGGGATTTTTCCTGCCATAAAGTGAGCGTTACCTGATTTAAACGGGAGTAAAAGTGTAATTTATTGACGCTAAAATACAAACAAGCCGCGCATTCCTAGATGGATAGCACGGCTTGTTGCAGAATTGGGTTAGTTTTAGCTAAGCTTCGCTTTCACTAACTGGCTAACTTTACCCATATCGGCACGACCCTGAACTTGCGGTTTCAGTACGCTCATCAGCTTGCCCATGTCCTGCATGCTGGTTGCACCGGTTGCAGCAATTGCATCATCCAGCAGCGCGGCAACTTCGTCGTCGCTTAGCGGTTGAGGCAAGAACTCTTCCAGAACTGAAATTTCAGCTAGTTCAACATCGGCAAGATCCTGGCGACCTGCCGCTTCATATTGAGCGACAGAATCACGGCGTTGCTTAACCATTTTAGTCAGTACTGCCAGCACGTCGTCGTCGGAAAGAGTGATCTTTTCGTCAACTTCACGTTGCTTAATCGCAGCCATTACTAAACGGATAGTACCTAGACGAGGCTTATTTCTTGCCTTCATCGCCGTTTTTTGTTCGTCTTTAAGACGTTCTGTCAGGGTCATAACGCGTTCCTTCTGTTAATCGCTAGATTAGTACAGACGAACGCGACGCGCGTTTTCGCGAGCCAATTTCTTCAGGTGACGCTTAACTGCCGCTGCTTTCGCACGCTTACGTACAGTAGTAGGCTTTTCGAAGTGTTCACGACGACGTACTTCAGAAAGGATACCTGCTTTTTCGCAAGAGCGCTTGAAACGACGTAGTGCTACGTCGAACGGTTCGTTTTCACGTACTTTGATTACTGGCATGTAATACTCACCTCAGAGTGATTCGGTTAACGCTGACGTTCAAAAGTGTCAGCTGATTAAAAATGGTGCGAAATTCTAATCTGATCTGGGGGCATTTGTAAAGCATTCTGCAACCCTGAACTGGTTAATTTCTGTCAAGGGCGGTAACATTGCCTCCAATTACCATAAGTATAGAGGTTGTTATGCGTATACTGGGCATCGAAACCTCCTGTGACGAAACAGGCGTTGCAATTTTCGATGATGAAAAAGGCCTTTTGGCACATGAACTTTACAGCCAGGTAAAACTGCACGCGGACTACGGCGGTGTAGTGCCTGAGCTGGCTTCTCGTGATCATGTAAAGAAGACCATTCCACTGATCAAGGAAGCACTGGCTGATGCTGGGCTGACGCCGGACGATCTGGACGGGGTTGCGTACACTGCAGGCCCGGGCTTGGTCGGCGCCCTGTTGGTTGGTGCGACAATCGGCCGTAGCTTGGCGTACGCATGGGATTTGCCCGCGGTAGCGGTTCATCATATGGAAGGTCACCTACTGGCGCCGATGCTGGAAGACAATCCTCCTGAATTCCCGTTTGTGGCTTTACTGGTTTCTGGTGGCCACACCATGATGGTTGAAGTTAAAGGCATCGGTGAGTACGAGATCCTCGGTGAGTCCGTTGATGATGCCGCTGGTGAGGCGTTTGATAAAACCGCCAAGCTGATGGGGCTGGATTATCCTGGTGGCCCATTGCTGTCGAGGCTGGCGGAAAATGGCACGCCGGGACGATTTAAGTTTCCGCGTCCAATGACGGATCGCCCGGGCTTGGATTTCAGCTTCTCGGGACTGAAAACCTTCGCGGCCAATACGATCAGAGCCAATGATGATGACGATCAGACGCGGGCGGATATTGCTTTTGCCTTCCAGGAAGCTGTGGTCGACACGCTGGCAATTAAATGTAAGCGTGCCCTGAAGCAAACTGGCTTCAAGCGGTTAGTGATTGCCGGTGGTGTTAGCGCGAACAAGTACCTGCGCCAGGAATTGGAAAAATTGATGGTCGGGATGAAGGGTGAAGTGTTTTATCCTCGCACTGAGTTCTGCACCGATAACGGGGCGATGATTGCGTACGCGGGGATGCAGCGCCTGAAAAACCAAGAAACGATGGACTTGAGTGTCAAGGCTCATCCACGCTGGCCCATTGATCAGCTAAAACCGATCAGCGAATAAGCCTGTGTATCAGCTGCAATAACAAGGCAGGACGGAGAATAGCTCTATGAGTTGTTGCCGGAGTGTTTGGTATTGCGGCTGAATTTAGTCCATATTTTGCTTTCCTTTCCGTCCAGCAGACGACGAACATTGTCGTGGTGGCGAAGGACAATCAGACAAGAAAGCATGGATACCGGCATTGTGTATTCAGGCTTGACCAGCCAGGTCAGCATCGGAGCTGCCAGCGCCGTGATCAACGCGCCGAGTGAAGAGTAGCCTGATATCAAGACGGTCAGCAGCCAGGTTCCAATCAACATACCACTGAGATCCCAGCCAATCGGCGCCAGTGCCCCCAGTGCCGTAGCAACCCCTTTCCCGCCACGGAAATGGAAGAAAATCGGATAGATATGGCCGAGACAGGCAGCGATGCCAATAATGCCGAGCAGAAAGGGATTTATCCCAATCAAATAACTTAGCCAGACTGGCAGCATCCCCTTGAGAACATCGCATACCAATACCATGGCTGCCGCCCCGCGTCCGCCAAGGCGCAGAACGTTGGTTGCCCCCGGGTTGCCAGAGCCGCTGTCTCGAGGATCCTCCAGGCCGTACAGCCTGCAGATCAGTACGGCGCTTGAAATGGAGCCAAGCAGATAGGCGGCAATAATGATCAGAAGCGCGAGTGGTGTCATGCAAAGTTCCAGTTGCTGGTGACAAAGAGTTGCTTATGAAAAAGGCGTCGTCTTTCTTCAGGTTTGACCCCTGACTTTCATTCCGTTTTGGCACAATGACTGTGGTATAGTGCTTGCGACCTGCTCAAAGGCATAATGCCGAGCAAGGGATGAATGTCATAAATTTTGACGATTACGACCTGATAATACGCGTTTTTGCTCAAATTAGGTATCCGACCTCTAACAAAATTAGCGATTGAACATGGATTCAGTATTTATCGAACATCTTGAGGTTATCGCCACTATTGGGGTGTATGACTGGGAACAAACTATTAAGCAGAAGCTCGTGCTCGATTTGGAAATGGCGCATGATAACCGCCCTGCCGCGAATAGTGATGATGTGGCCTATGCCCTGGACTATGCTGCGGTGAGTGATGCCGTGACCGGACATATCCAGAACGGCCGTTTCTTGTTGGTCGAGCGTGTTGCCGAGGAAGTGGCAAGCCTGATCATGACGACGTTTTCCGTGCCGTGGATCAGGGTTAGGGTAACCAAGCCGGGTGCAGTGGCGAATGCCAGTGGTGTTGGGGTGTTGATTGAACGGGGCAGCAAGTGACCATTGCTTATATCAGTCTTGGTTCCAATATTGAGCGTGAATACCACATTCAGGCCGCGATCACTGAGCTGAAAAAGCTGGGAGCCGGTTTTCGGGTTTCACAAATATTTGAAGCTGAGCCTGTCGGGTTCTGCGGGCCAAACTTTTATAACTGCGTTGCTGCTATCGATACGTCATTGCCACTTGATAGGCTGCAGCAGACCCTAAAGCAGCTTGAGCTGCAGTATGGTCGGGCACCTGATGCCCAAAAAAATCAGAGCCGGACTCTCGATCTCGATATCTTGTTGTTTGGTGACGTTGTACAGGATGCAACTCCGGTACTGCCTCGGCCTGATTTGTATAAGTTCGCCTTTGTATTACTGCCGATGATGGAGCTGTGTCCGGAACAGGCTGTTCCGGGTGACGGACGAACCATAGCTCAGTTATGGCACTCTTTTGAACACTCTCAGGCATTATGGCCTGTAGAGCGCATTGCATGTTAAAGGACAAATAATGAGTCATTTTGAAGCCTTTGTGTTGGCACTTATCCAGGGGTTGACCGAGTTTTTGCCGATTTCGAGTTCGGCACACCTGATTTTGCCTTCTGAAGTATTCGGCTGGGATGATCAGGGACTGGCATTTGATGTGGCAGTACATGTCGGTACGCTGGCTGCGGTGATTTTGTATTTCCGCAAGGAAGTCGTTACGCTGCTCGGCGCTTGGGTTGGCTCTATCTTTCAGGGCCGACGCTGTGCCGAAGCCAAGCTGGCCTGGATGATTGTGCTTGCCACTATTCCTGCCTGTATTTTTGGCCTGTTCATGAAAGATATTATCGAGCTGTATCTGCGTTCGGCGTGGGTGATTGCGGCAACAACCATCTTTTTTGGTCTGCTGCTATGGTGGGTCGATATCCGGGCCACTCAGCAGAACAATGAATATCAAGCTGACTGGAAGCGTTCGCTGTTTATCGGCCTGGCTCAGGCGGCAGCAATGATCCCAGGCACCTCTCGCTCGGGTGCCACCATGACCGCGGCACTTCATCTTGGTTTTACCCGTGAGGCGGCTGCGCGTTTTTCGTTTCTGATGTCGATTCCGATCATTGTATTGGCTGGTGGTTATCTGGGGACGAAACTGGTAACCAGCGGTGAAGCCATTGAGTTTGGTGCATTGGGTATCGGGCTCGCCGTGTCGTTTGTCAGCGCCTATGCGTGTATTCACGTATTCCTGAAGCTGGTCACCCGCCTGGGTATGTTGCCGTTTGTGATTTATCGCTTGTTGCTGGGAGCCGGTCTGATTGCATTTCTGCTGAGCCAGTAATACAGATCACGGCCTTGTCGTTGAATCAGTGAAATTGAATAAAGCCCGGCGTGATGCCGGGCTTTTTGATCGCGTTCTAGCTGAGTGTCGCCAGGCTTTCCTTTACCGCGTCGGCACGGTGTAGCGCCAGTTGTTCCTTGATTGCCTTGCCGGTGAACCCTGCATCGACAATCGGTTTGACGGCGACGGTCCGGGCGGCCGTAAAGGCGGCTTGTAGAATGTCGGCCTGGCGGTAGGGATCGTTTTCGTGACCCGTCCGTCCGCGGACATCGGCCCGGCAGCAGAGTGCCAGTTGCTCGATGCGATCGGGTTTGCGCCAGGCATCAATCTGGTCAAAAATTTTGATGAAGGTGCTAGGTCGCAGCTCTTCGGCATGATGGATCTTGGTATGCTGGGCGCAGACCATCAAGGCAGCGTCACGATATTCATTGGGTATTCGGAGCCGCTGGCAGAGAATTTTGATTGCTCTAAGGCCGGTTTGGCAATGCAGCTTATGGCTAGGCCATTCTTCAGGCGGGGTGAGAGCCTTACCTAAGTCATGCACTTGGGCGGCAAACCGAACTGCGGTATCTGTACTGAGCTTGGCGGCCTGCTCGGTAACCAGAAGCGTGTGAAGTCCGGTATCGATTTCCGGGTGCCATTTCTCGGGTTGCGGCACTCCAAAGAGCGCGTCTATTTCTGGCATGATAATGCCAAGCGCACCGCACTGGCGTAAAACCTTGAGAAAGATCTCCGGGTTTTCGGACGACAGGGATTTTTCCCACTCTTTCCAGACCCGCTCAGGGGTAAGGGCCGTAAGCTCGCCGGCCACGACCATATCCTGCATCAGTGCGAGAGTTTCCGGTGCAACGGTAAAGCCCAAATGGGCGAAGCGGGCAGCAAAGCGAGCGACCCGAAGCACCCGTAACGGGTCTTCGACAAAGGCGGATGAGACATGACGCAGTTGCTTGTCTAGCAAATCTTGCTGACCGTTATAGGGGTCAATGAGCGTACCGTCATCGGCCTGGGCAATAGCATTGATGGTGAGATCCCGGCGCATTAAATCCTGCTCGAGGGTGACATCCGGTGCGGAGTGGCAGATGAAACCGGTATACCCTTTGCCTGATTTTCGTTCTGTTCTGGCAAGAGCAAACTCCTGTTTGGTCTTCGGGTGAAGGAATACCGGGAAATCACTACCTACCTGGCTGTAGCCCTGGTCTATCATCTGCTGCGGAGTAGCACCCACCACGACCCAGTCTTTGTCTTTTACCGTTAATCCCAGCAGCGCATCGCGAACGGCGCCACCCACAAGATAGGTCTGCAAGCTTCACTCCTTTTGTATAACAACAGCAAATTTGAGATATCGTACTGATATCCTTTGCATCATAGATCGCTTCAATACCGTATCAGGGTATACAATCTTGGGTAGCAAAGGTAATTTAATCATCAATAACTAGCATCATTCTAAACTGGAACAAGAGTATAAGGCATGTACAAGGATTTCTTCGGGATTGATGAATCCCCATTTTCAATTGTACCCAGCGCTCGCTTCCTCTATCTCAGCGAGCGCCACAGGGAAGCATTAACCCATATGCTGGCTAGCTTATCCGGGGGAGGAGGGTTCGGGCTGCTGACGGGGGAAGTGGGGACAGGGAAAACCACCGTGTTGCGGGCTCTGGTATCCCGCCTTCCTCAGGAAACCCAGGTGGCAATCATCTTAAATCCGGCGTTGTCGGCCCATGATTTGTTAGCCACCATCTGTGACGAGCTGGGAGTCGATTACCCGCATGATGCCAGCTACAAGATCCTGACTGACCGGATTTATCACCATCTGCTTGCCAACCATAGCGAAGGCAAGCAGACGCTATTGCTGGTCGATGAGGCCCAGCATCTGATGCCGGATGTGCTGGAGCAACTCCGGTTATTGACCAACCTGGAAACCGATAGCCTCAAGCTGCTGAAAGTGGTGCTGGTTGGCCAGCCAGAGCTACAGCAGCTGTTGCAACAGGAGCGGTTACGGCAGTTGGCGCAGCGGATCACCTCTCGCTACCATTTGTTGCCACTAACTGCTGAAGAAGTCGATGAATATATTAACTACCGGTTGAGAGCGGTTAATTGCCTGTATAGCGTCTTCGATCCTGCGCTGACACGCCAAATTGCCAAGGCGACGAGTGGGATCCCGCGCCTGATCAATTTGGTATGTGACAAAGCCATGCTGCTGGCGTGCCAGCAGGCAACGCACCAGGTTAACAAGACGATTGTCAGCCTGGCATGTGATGACGTGCTTAGCTGGCAGTTGCCAACGTCTGATAGGGTAAATACGCGAGCTGCCAGTGGTTATGGCAGTCGGGCAGCGCTATGGGGAAGTGCCCTGATGCTAGGAGGCGTGTTATCTGTTGGTCTCTGGTATTGGCAGGGGTTACGCCCGGCGTCGGTAGTGGTGGCCCCTTCTGTACCGGAAGTTCAATCTTCTGCCACGAAGGCAGAACCACCAGTTGTGGTTGCTGTCGCTTCCGCGCCAGTAGTTGAAGCCAAACCGGAAGTGGTCGACTTGGCGGCAAAGTGGCAGTTATTGATGGAACAGAGCCGCTCTGAACGACAGGCTATGCAAACCCTCTACCGGTTATGGGGATATGAGACCCGCTTGAATCAGGCTAACTGTGAGACGAGCCAGCGGGTTGAATTGAGCTGTCACCAGGGAAAAGTCAATTTGGAGCAGCTCAGTATTATCAACCGGCCGGTTATCGTACCGCTGCAGGAAGAGGGAAAGCCGCTTTTCTATGCCGTGGTGTATGCCTTGGACAAGGACAGTGTTGAGCTGTTGCTGGGTGAGGAGCGTATAGCGGTAAGTTATGACTGGCTAGAGCATCGCTGGCAGCAGGCATATACCCTGCTATGGCGGCCGCCGCTGGGTGATAAAACAACGATTCGCTACGGCCAGCAAGGGCCAAGAGTGATGTGGTTGAATCAGCAGCTGAGTTTATTGCTGGGAGAAAACATCACTCAGGACGATCATTTTGATCAGGTGCTGCTGGATAAGCTCCGTCGCTTCCAGCGGGCACAGGATCTGACCGCGGACGGTATTGCCGGACCTAGAACCCTTATGGTCATTGATTCGGCGCTGAACTTGCCGGGACCGACGCTGCAACCGGAGAGAAGTTAATGTCCAATTTGCTCAATGCTATTGCGCAGTCAGATCAGCAAAACCAGTTTCAGCCGTCGTTGATGGGCCGACCGACTCGTCAAGTTGCGGCGCCTCGCCGTTTGCCGTCTTGGCTGCTGCCCGCCGTGCTGGTGATGACCCCGGTGGTTTGTACTCTGGTATATAGCCAGTACAGTCAGACCCAGCAGCACTCGACATCTAGCGTTGCGTCAGGCAAGGTCACTACCGTGACTGATACGGCTGCGGTTGAGGCTATCGAAAAGGTTGAGCCGGTAACTAGCATTTCGGTAACAACGGTACCTGTAGCAGACATGCCCCAAAGCGCTCCGCAGGTTCTGGGCGAGGGGATGTCGCAGATACGTTTCTTGTCTTATCCTGAGTTGCGGACCGAGCCGCTACCGTCGCTGAACCACCAGTTTGCCAGCCATGCTGGTCGAACCGTAGCCTCTCCGTCGACAGCAAGGCTCCCGGCAGAACTCGAGGGTGACACCAGAGTTATCTCTTCTCAGCCGACAGAGACGGAATGGGGGCTGGATGGGCTCGATTATTCGGAACTACCACCATTGCTCGCAGAGCAGCTGAAATCAGCGATAGCAGCCACTGACACCCTACCGGTTGATATACCGCCTGAGCCCGAGAAACGACTTGAGCCGATCATTGAGGCTGTGGCACTCGGCGAGTTGCCCGCTTCGGTACAAAACCGGATCCCACCACTCAATTTCGAAACTCATATTTATTCATCGACCGCTAATAGCCGCTGGGTGAAAGTGAATGGTCGCGAGGCTTATGAAGGGGACGAGATTGCGCCGGGCGTAGTTCTGCGCAGAATTGAGCCGAGGCAGGTTGTTTTCGATTTTGAGTCTTATCTTGTCGAGATGCCCGCACTATCTGAGTGGTGAGCTAGCTAATCGAGATATTACTGAACAGAACGATAGAAAAATGGCAGCCATCGGCTGCCATCATATTATCTGAATTATCGATACCAATTCTTAAGCTTTACGCCCAGCCGTTATTGCGCTTGCGACGGCGGGGGATCAGATGCGGCAGGATCAAGCCAAACAACAAGCCTGCGCCAGCAACCATACCGCCGTAAGTGAACCACTTCATCAGCAAGTCATCTTTCTGGGTATCAATCTTGGCGCGCAGTTCACGGATTTCTGTCTGAGACGTCATCAGCTGCTCGTTGAGCTGGCTATTTTGCAACTCCAGATCAGTAATTTGCTCGGTTCGCATTTGCAGTGAGCTTTGCAGGTTTTTGGTCTTTTCATCGCCGGATAGCTGCGCATCAGCCAGTGCAGCTTTCACTTCTGTGAGCTCTTTTTCAAGCGCAGGTACGCGCTCTTTCAGACCGACCTGACGAGAAATAAAATCAGAGTTAATCCAACCGGTACGTCCGCGACTGTCGGTAACTTTGCTAAAGCCATTTTCTTTATTGGTTTCAAGCAAGGTGACTTTGGTGCCGGCGTTGATACTGCCCATAATACGGAACTGTGTACTTGGACCACGGTGCATGTAGGTGAACAGATCGTCAGAAATATAACGAACCTGCTCGGCTTTCGCAGGGATAGTAACCACGGCGCAAGCGAGTAATAAGATGCTGATTAGATGCTTCACAATAAGATCCTTGAGGAGCCTGTATTCTTTAAGAGCACAAATATTAAAAACTTTGTGCCTCGGGTGCAAGAAAAGAGGGAGGCAAAGCCTCCCTCTTTTGAACCTGTACCACTTTTAACCAAAGACTGCTTGCATCATGTAGAAGAAAATGACAGCAAGTAATGCCCCGGCTGGAAGGGTTACGACCCATGAGGCAACAATGTTACGAACCACGCCTAAGTTTAGAGCCGCAATACCACGTGCAAAAGCAACACCGATCACACCACCCACCAATGTTTGGGTAGTTGAAATAGGTAAGCCGGTACCAGAAGCCAGTACCACTGTTGATGCTGTTGCTAGCTGAGCAGCAAAGCCTCGACTTGGAGTGAGTTCCGTAATCCCCGTACCGACTGTCGCCATAACTTTATGACCCATTGTAGCCAGGCCAATGACGATACCGATGCCGCCGAGTGGAAGGATCCACCATGCGATACTACTTTTCGCCGTAAGCTGGCCCATATGCTCAACCGTAGAAACAACGGCTGAAAGAGGCCCAATGGCGTTAGCAACGTCATTAGAGCCGTGGGCAAATGCCATTGCACAGGCTGTTACAACCATTAGCAGGCTAAATACGCGTTCAACACCCGCATAACCGTTGCTATCAACAGAGCTGCCATCATCGGTATATTTCTTGCTGATATAGATATAACCAAAAATCATAACAACAGTAGATACAATCAGTGATGCCATCCATGCTTCACCACTAGTTAGGTGAAAACCGACGTGCTTCAGACCTTTCTTGATAGTTACCAAGGCAATGACCATCGCTGTGATAAACATATAAATAGGTACGAAACGTTTGGCATTCACCAAGGGGTTATCAGTATCAAAGATTAAACGTTGGGCGCTGATAAAGATCAGGTAGGCAAAGAAGCCGGAAATCAGCGGGGTGATAAGCCAGCTACCGACAATACCTTGTACTGAAGACCAAGACACCGCTTCTGTACCCACAGAGACACAGGCAAACCCGATGATTGCACCGATGATTGAATGTGTTGTTGATACAGGCCAACCCATATAAGAGGCGAGCAAGAGCCATGTTCCTGCAGCAAGAAGTGCAGACATCATACCGTAAACTAAAACTTCTGGTTGTTCGGCATAGAATGACATGTCGATAACACCTTTACGGATGGTATCTGTTACTTCACCACCTGCAAGGTATGCCCCGGCAAATTCAAAAATCATCGCAATGATGATTGCTTGTTTTACCGTTAGCGCTTTCGAACCTACTGAAGTACCCATAGCATTGGCAACATCATTTGCACCAATACCAATCGCCATCAAAAGACCAAAGATAGCCGCCACCAAAATAAGAATGGTGCCGTAGTTAGCCAGGATTTCCATTGTAAAACCTTGTTTTTGTTACATTCTCTTTATTTAAGAACGCGATAGCATGATTTCTAATCGCGAGCCGACACGTTGTGCCTGATCAGCGATACCGCCAATCCACTCGAGAATTTTGTACAGGAACATGACATCCACCGGACTGTATTGGTCTTCGATGGACATTAGCTGTTGACGTAATTGAATCTGCAGGGTGTCGGTATCATCTTCGATGACATCAAGCTGATTAATCATTTCAGCAACCAGGGTCACTTCTCTGCCCTTGAAGCCTGTTTCCAGCAACTCATCCAGCTCGTTGATAACACGACTGGCCTGACTGGCTGCATCAAGGCAACGTTGAACATAGGCAACGAAATCCGGGTACATTGTGGTAGGAATTTGCAGCTGACGCCCCAAGACTCGACCAGCGATATCTTTGGACAGGTTAGCAAGCTTATCCTGTTGGGTTAGAAGGCCTAGCATGTCAGTACGATCGACAGGCATGAAAAGACCACGAGGAAGTTTAAGGCGGATCTCACGCTTCAACACATCCGCATCTTTCTCAAGCTGCGAGATCTGTTCACGTAAGTTCGATGCTTTATCCCAATCTCCGGCATGACATGCCTCGAAAAAAGGAACAAGCAGTTCGCAACATTCATTTACACGAGTAACATGACGTTGCAGAGGTTTGATTGGGGATTTAGCAAAGAGCCCCATAATTGTATTTACTGGCATAGCTGAACAACCTAAAGAGCGCCTAAAGAGGCTAATTCTTGAGCGATGGTCACAGAGGCGCGCATGTTAACGTATAAGTTAGTATAGGGGAACTATTTTTGATCAAGGTTTTGTCGATATTTCATGCTTGCCCCGGAGCGCAATTGCAAATATCCTTGGTTTGCCACTGTTTATAGGTATAACTATGGAAACCGAGATAGAACTGAAGTTTTTCGTCTCACCAGAATTTTCGAGTCAACTATTACACAAAATATCTGACGCGAAAATTCTGCAGCAAAGTAGTCGGATGTTAGGCAATGTCTACTTCGACACCCCAGGCCAAATTCTTCGCCTGCACGATATCGGCCTACGGGTCCGTCGTTTTGATGACGTGTTTGTTCAAACCTTGAAAACAGCAGGGCGAGTGGTAGCAGGATTGCACCAGCGTCCGGAATACAATGCTGAAATCAATGGAACTGATCCTGATCTCTCCCTGCATCCTGCTGATGCCTGGCCGGAGAGTATGAATGTTGCTGGCGTACAGCAGCAGCTTGCCCCGCTATTCTCTACTGATTTTCAACGCCAGCAATGGCTTGTCGCAATGCCTGACGGTAGTCAGATTGAATTGGCTTTTGATCAGGGCGAAGTGAGTGCCAACGGGCAAACCAGCCCGATTTGCGAAGTGGAGCTGGAACTCAAATCTGGTCAGACGGATGCGTTGTTTACGCTCGCCCGCGAATTGTGCGCCGAAGGCGGTATGCGCCTAGGCAATCTGAGCAAGGCGGCCCGTGGTTATCGTCTGGCTGCGAACTATCAGGGCGACCAAGTCAAACCGCTATCGTTTGTTCCGGTTCAGCCTGCTGAAAGTGTCGAGACGGTGTTTGTCAAAACCCTAGAGCATGCGCTCGAACATTGGCATTACCACGAGCAAATTTTTGCGGAACGCCAGGAGCTACCTGCCCTCTACCAGATCCATCAGGCGCTGGGCCTTATTCGCCAGGCATTGGTGATGTTTGGTGGGATGATCCCGCGTCGTGCCAGCGCATTGGTGCGCCAGGAATTACAATGGTTGGAAGGCGAGTTGGATTGGCTGGAAGAATTTGCCAGCATTGAACAGTTGCTGGCAGACAAAGGCCATATTCTGAAGAAGCTGAATGCGCGCAAGGATCTGATGAAGCAGCTACAGGCGCGACAGCAAGCATTGCCTGACGTTGACGAACTGATGCAGCTGTTGGAGTCTTCCCGTTATTGTGGCCTGCTGCTTGATCTCAGTCGCTGGATTTTGAGCCGGGGTTGGCAGCCATTCCTTGATGACAAATCTCGCGAACGTTTGGCTGGTGATATCAAGTCATTCTCCGATAATTTACTGACTCGGTCTTGGGAAGAATTGGCCGATGTGTTTCCGGCTGAACGTCAGCTGAGTCGGGTTGATTACCTTGATCAGCAGCCTCGCCTGATTCGTAACCTGATGAGTGGTCTCTGTTTCGCCGAGTTGTACGATGAAGAGAAGCGTGCGGGCTTTAGAATGCCGTGGCTGGATTTATTGCGCGGTATGGAAGATCTTAGACAACTAGAGCCAATCAGGCTACTACTGGATCAGCCTGAAGACGAAGACCGACGCCAAATTGAAAAGTGGCTGAATCGCAAGGAAGAGTCACTGCTTCATGCTATGGATCAGACCCGCCAGATAGGGATTGAGCTAGCGCCATACTGGCCATAGTACGTTGATATGCAGTTTGGTATATAGGATAAATGTCTGTAAACGCCCTGCTATTGCGGGGCGTTTGTCGTTTTCTCGGAGCATTTTGTTCTCTCGGCGTTTTCATTTTCCTCTCTGGGTAGCCGTTGTTCGAGCTGAGCGAGACGTTCGAGAAGTCGTTGCTGGTTGTCTAGCATCTGTTGCCACTCTTTCTCGTGCCGGCGGGCATCCAGTTCTTTTTTCTTGGTCGGATCCGAAATAATGGCGCTGACCAAACCCGCTACCATTCCAAATAAACCGACACCGCAAAGAATAATCACTGCCGCCAGCATTTTCCCGAGCGTTGTTACCGGATAATGATCACCATAGCCCACCGTCGAGATAGTAACGAAAACCCACCATAGCGCATCGCCTGCAGAATGAATGTTGGATTCAGGGTCATTGCTCTCCAGCATCAGTATCATTGCCGAGCCGACGGTAACCAGCACGGTCAACAACAGGAAAATTGTGGCAACGGTGGCCTCGCGGCGGTTGTTGCGAATGTTGTTGATAATGTGATGACTGGACCGGAGTAGGCGGATCACACGGAAAATTTGGACAATACGGGCAAAGCGAAGTGCTTCAATAACAGGAATGCTGGCAATGAAGTCGGGCCAGTGGTGTTTGAGATAATTTATTTTGCTGTTGCTGCGGGCCAAATCGGTTAGTAACTGGCACCAGAAGAGCAAACAGATGAAGGTATCAATTCCCACAAACAGAGTGTAAACCCGGTCTGTTTGCGGAATAAATATTAAGCTTGTCACAACGGCAAGCGACATGAAGGATAAGATTAGGGCCATCAGGCTCATAGGATTCAGTTCATGTTTGACCGCGTCGATCTTTTTCATCATTAAATTTTCGCAATTACCTGCCGACCTATAGAATATCAGTTATTGTTTTGAGCTTAAAAATAAATCATAGCCAACTGCGGGGTGGGTAGTTTGGACGTGAGCCATTACTCAAAGCGATGGCACCCAGAACGATTATTTCCCTACGGTAAGTAATCATCATTTTTGGGGCTAGCGTACTTATTAATATGGAGATTCCAAATGGCAAAGATGGTTTTTAAACCCTGGGAAAAGGGCCTGACCAATATTCGGCTGGTGCCGAAGCTGGTGCTGTTGATGGTATTCAGTACCGTTTTGCTGATCGGAAAGCAGTTGTGGGATGCAAGTGCCTTTTATCAGTCGGTTGTTGGTATTCAGCAGGATCATTCTCAGGAGCTTGCTGAAGCCAATGCGGCAATGCTGACAACATTTTTGTCTCAGGGCGAGGCAGGGAAAGCACTGGCGGAACAAGCAATCGATGCCCAGGCCAGCAGTTGGAATCCAGGGGCGTACCTGTATCTTGTCGAGCGTGATAGCGGCAGGTTATTGGGGCACCCGCAAGCGCGAGCAGTCAACGAGCTGACTGCTGTGATGGAAAACGGCAATAGTCTATCCGGCTTTCTGAATCAATTTTCAGGTGCGGGTCGCTTGGCATTCGATAACCAGGAACGTTTTGAATATGCTGTCGAGCTGCCACAGTGGAACTGGCTAGTTGTTGCCTCGCAGTCAGCTTCTGAGGCCGAAGCGTATTACAGTGACTATCTGCTACAGGTCGTCTGGCAGACGGCGTTGATGATTGTCGCCTTTGTGGTGATCCTGCTGAGTGGCTCTAGCGTCATGCTGCGCCAGACCCACTACCTTGCCGACAATATCCAGCTGCTTGCTGCTCGTAATTTGTCACAGCCTATTGAGATGGAGTGTCGTGACGAGTACGGCGACCTGGCTCGCGAGCTGGAGAAGACCCGGACTCAATTGCATGATGTGATCCGCAGTCAGCGAGATGCTGCCTCAGAGCTCTCAGGGTTGGCCGAAGTGATGTCGATTAGCATGATGGAGACCAAGGAGTCAGCGCAGGAAGAATTCAATGAAATTGACCAGCTGGCCTCGGCGATGAGCGAGATGACGTCGACGGTCCAGACTGTCGCGGATCATGCACGCGAAGCATCGAATGCCACCGAGGGAACCTCAGAGCAGGCGAGCCAGGGGCAGCAGTTTGTCTCTCGGACGATTGGTACAATCAATCAGCTGTCTCAGGATATCAGCCAGTCGGCAAACGCCGTTAGCCAGGTTGAGGAGCGCGTTGATCAAATTGGCAGTGTGATTGTTACCATTCAGAGTATTTCCGAGCAGACGAACCTATTGGCACTTAACGCAGCCATCGAGGCTGCCCGCGCCGGTGATGCAGGCCGTGGTTTTGCTGTTGTTGCCGATGAAGTGCGAAATCTGGCCCAGCGTACCCAGCAGGCGACGGTTGAGATCCAGGAGATGATCTCGTTGCTGCAAAATAGTGCCCAGCAGGCTGTCGGCCTGATGGAGCAGAGCGTGGTGGAAGCGGCCGAAGGGGTTGAACTTGTTACCAACGCCGGCGGTGAGCTGGATAAGATTGTCGATCAGGTTCAGCGGCTTAATGATATGAACTTCCAGATAGCATCTGCAGCCGAGCAGCAGAGTTCCGTGGCCGATGAAATGAACCAGAACCTGACCAACGTGCGCGAACTTGTCGAAGCTTCGGTTGTGGTGGTAACGGAGCTGTCGGAAACGTCGGACACAATGCAGAATCATGCAACAGAGCTGGAAGGCAAGATCCAGGCATTCCATGTCTAACTACCGAATATAACGACAGCAACGTTCTCGGAACGTGACTTGGATAGCCGACAACGCCCGCTAACTAGTGGGCGTTGTGCTATGTTACTGCTAATACAGCTTTACTCCCGAGAGCCAACCCGCTTTGCCGGGGAATTGAATAAAGGAATCGCAATGACCCAGCCAGCCCCACTGATTGCCGCTGCCGACAAGGCCGTCGAAAAAATTCAGCATGCCCATCCTGAACAATTGGCCCAGTGGCCGGCAGAACGCCTGCAGGAATTGCGGCAGGTGCTTGGCTGTAGTGACTTTGTTTCCGCCTCAATCATACGGGATAGCCAGTTACTACCTTGGCTTGCAGAGCATGTTGATGATAAAGAACATGTGAGTCAGTACCGTCAGCAGTTGGCCGACAAGCTATCTGCCGCAACGGATGAAAACAGCCTGATGCGCCAGCTTCGGGCTTTTCGCCGTCAGGAGATGGTTTGGATTGCCTGGCGAGATTTTACCGGCAAGGCATCTCTGCCCCAGAGCCTGCAACACCTGTCCCTGCTGGCCGAAGCCTTGATGATGGAAGCCTACAATTGGCTGTATGCCCAATGCTGCAAGGAATGGGGGACTCCTATGAACGCGCAGGGAGAGGCGCAGCCAATGCTGATCCTCGGGATGGGCAAGCTCGGTGGCGGTGAACTGAATTTTTCCTCGGATATTGATCTGATCTTTACCTATCCGGAGAACGGAGAAACCCAGGGGGGACGACGCAGTTTGGCTAATGCCCAGTTCTTTACCCGGCTGGGGCAGCGATTGATCAAGGCGCTGGATCAGCAGACTTACGATGGCTTCTGCTATCGGGTTGATATGCGTTTGCGGCCGTTTGGCGACAGTGGTCCTTTGGTGATGAGTTATGCGGCACTGGAAGACTATTACCAGGAGCAAGGACGAGACTGGGAACGCTACGCGATGATCAAAGCGCGGGTGATGGGGCGTGAAAGCTTCAGCCAGTATCAGGAGCTGCGTCAGATGCTGCGACCTTTTGTGTTCCGTCGCTATATTGATTTCAGTGCGATCCAGTCGTTACGGCGAATGAAGTCGATGATCAGCAGTGAGGTCCGCCGCCGAGGGCTGAACAACAACATCAAGCTTGGAGCCGGCGGGATCCGCGAAGTAGAGTTTATTGCCCAGTCATTCCAGCTGATCCGTGGTGGCCGGGAACCTAGCCTACGTCATCGCGGGTTGCTCAAAACGTTGACGGCGATGAAGCAGCTGGCTCTGCTGCCGAAAGCACAGGTAACCGATCTGGAGCAGGGGTACTGCTTTTTGCGCAAGCTGGAAAATTTGCTGCAGGCTATCGATGACAAGCAGACCCAGACTCTGCCGGACAAACCGCTGGATCAGCACCGCCTGGCCTATGCGATGGGGTATGCCGACTGGCCGGCCCTGCAGGCCGCAACCAACGGGCATATGGATGCTATTCACCAGGTGTTTGAAAACATTATCGGCACCGAAGATGAAGAGGTGCAGTCAGCCGCTGGCACCCAATATCATGAGATGTGGGCAATGGTGAAGAATGAGGAGGTACTGCTCAGTATTCTTGACGAATTGGCGGCACCGGAAGGCGCAAGTCAGGCCAGCACCTTATTGGGCATGAAGGCGGAATTATCCAAGCGTACATTAGGTCCTCGTGGCAGAGAGGTGCTGGCAAAGCTGATGCCGGAGGTACTGTCACGGATAGTTTGTCGTCCGGATGCCGCGCAGGTATTGGGTCGGGTTACGAAACTGATTGTTCGGGTCGCGACCCGGACGACCTACCTTGAGCTACTGAGCGAGCATCCGGCAGCACTGGATCAGCTGGTGCGCCTGTGCGCAGCGAGCCCGATGGTGGCCGAGCAGCTAACCCAGTACCCTATTTTGCTTGATGAACTGTTGGATCCCCAGCATCTCTATAATCCGACACCACTGGACCAATACCAGGATGAACTGCGCGAGTATCTTGCCCGGATCCCGGAAGAAGATATGGAGCAGCAGATGGAGGCTATCCGACAGTTCAAGCAGGCGCAGTTGCTGCGTATTGCCGCAGCCGATATTGCCGGTGCGCTGCCGCTGATGAAAGTCAGCGATCACTTAACCTTCCTTGCTGAAGCCATTATTGGGGCTGTGGTCAACCAGGCCTGGCTTCAGATGGCCGAAAAATATGGCGAGCCTTCCCACTTACAAGACCGTGACGGCAAAGGATTTGGGGTATTGGGCTACGGCAAGGTCGGTGGCTGGGAGCTCGGGTATGGTTCTGATCTCGATCTGGTTTTTCTTCATGACTGCCCGGCCGATGTCTATACCACCGGAAAGAAAGAAATTGATGGCCGCCAGTTTTATCTAAGACTGGCGCAGCGGATTGTGCACCTGTTCTCGACCCGAACCTCGTCCGGCGTGTTATATGAAGTGGATGTGCGCCTTCGTCCGTCCGGTGCATCCGGCTTGCTCGTCAGTACCATGGAGGCCTTTGCCGAGTATCAGCAGCAGGAAGCCTGGACCTGGGAGCATCAGGCGTTGGTTAGGGCGCGGTTGGTATATGGTGATACACCACTGCAGCAGGGTTTTGCCAAGGTGCGGCAGACTATTTTGATGCAGCCTCGCGAAACGGCTGTACTGCAGCAGAAAGTGGTTGAGATGCGTCATAAGATGCGTGAGCACCTCGGTAGCAAAAAAAGCGGGATGTTTGGTCTCAAGCAAGATGAAGGTGGGATCACCGATATTGAGTTTATTGCCCAGTATCTGGTATTGCAGCATGCCTGCGGCGAGCGGGCGTTGACGCGTTGGTCTGATAATGTCCGCATTTTCGATACCATGGCAGAATGTGGGATCCTCAGTACTCAAGAGGCACAGGCGTTAAAGCAGGCTTATTGCCATATGCGTGATGAAATTCATCGGCTTAACTTGTTGGGGCTATCGGCCTATGTGACTGAAGATCAATTTGTTGCCGAGCGTGAGGTCGTACAGCAGATTTGGCAACATTATCTTCAGCAGGAAAGGCGATGAAAGGTAAACAGCCCCGAGGCTTTGTGTTAGTATTTCTCAGTTTTTTCTTCTCAGTTTTTCTACCCCGGAGATAATAATGAAACTGACTCTTCCTGATTATGATCAAGCAGGTGTTTTGGTTGTTGGTGATGTCATGCTTGACCGTTATTGGTATGGACCAACCGGGCGTATCTCGCCTGAAGCGCCTGTGCCTGTTGTTAAGGTAGATCAGATCGAAGAGCGTCCGGGCGGCGCGGCCAATGTGGCAATGAATATTGCAGCCCTGGGAGGCCATGCCCGATTGGTTGGCCTGACGGGGATCGATGAGCCGGCGAAAGCGCTGACTGAAAAATTATCATCGCTGGATGTGCGCTGTGATTTCGTCTCGTTGCCTGATTATCCGACGATTACCAAGTTACGGGTGATGAGCCGTGGCCAGCAGTTGATCCGCCTGGATTTCGAAGAAGGCTTTCATGACGTCGCCGCCGACATGATCCTGCCGCGTCTAGAGCAGGCACTACCGAATGTCAAAGCGATGATCCTGTCGGATTATGCCAAGGGCGCACTGGAGCATGTCCAGGCGATGATCCTGATGGCACGCAAGGCCGGTGTTCCGGTGATGGTTGATCCTAAAGGGGCTGATTTTGAACGTTACCGTGGTGCTACGCTGCTGACGCCTAACCTTTCTGAGTTTGAAGCTGTGGTCGGTAAGGTCAAGACAGATGAAGAGCTGGTTGAAAAAGGCCTTGGCTTGATTGAGCAGTTTGAGCTTGAGGCGCTGCTGGTTACTCGTAGCGAGCACGGCATGACGCTACTGCAAAAAGGTCAGGAACCTCTGCATATGCCGACATTGGCGCAGGAAGTGTATGACGTAACCGGCGCCGGTGATACTGTGATTTCTGTGCTGGCGGCGTCGCTGTCGGCAGGCAAGTCACTGTCTGATGCCTGCAAGCTGGCCAATGCTGCTGCCGGTGTGGTTGTTGCCAAACTGGGAACATCGACGCTATCAACGATTGAGCTGACCGATGCGATTCATGGCAGCCAGGACAGCGGCTTTGGTGTAATTGCCGAAGCCCAGCTCAAGCAGGCCGTTAGAGTGGCCAGAGCGCGCGGCGAGAAGGTTGTGATGACCAATGGTTGTTTTGATATTCTTCATGCCGGTCATGTTGCTTATCTGAATGAAGCGGCAAAATTGGGGGATCGCCTGATTGTAGCTGTCAATTCAGACAGTTCTGTTCAGACATTGAAAGGTCCGGGTCGACCGGTCAATCAGGAAGATCGCCGTATGGCGGTATTGGCCGGATTGGGTGCCGTTGACTGGGTGGTTCCGTTCAGCGAAGAAACCCCGCAGCGCCTGATCAGTGAAATTCTACCGAGCCTACTGGTCAAAGGTGGCGACTATAAGCCGGAACAGATCGCTGGAGGCCAGGAAGTGGTTGCTGCTGGTGGCGAAGTTCGAGTGCTGAATTTTGAAGATGGTTGTTCAACGACTGAAATCATTGAGGCTATCCGTGGCGGGCGAGGCTAACGTCTCGACTTTTGGTTAAGCCGTAAGCCGCACAAGAAAAAAGCGCCATCTTAGATGGCGCTTTTTCGTATATTTGTCTTTTTTCAGCTTATTTGGCGTCAATCAGACCGGTGTTTACATCCAGGATGTCTTGCTCATTCAGTGAGCCGACAGCCTGTTTCAGTCTTAGCTGGTTGATGATGTAGTCATAACGCGCATTGGCCAGTTGGCGGTTTGCATCGTATAGGCGACGGGTTGCATCCAGTACGTCAACAATCGTACGGGTACCGACATCAAAACCGGCTTCGGTGGCTTCAAGTGCCGACTGAGCAGAGATGACTGACTGCTGATAAGCACGAAGGGCACCGATTGATGCATTGATGTTGTTATAGAAAGCACGAACATCTTTAACAACACTACGGTATGAGCCTTCTAAATCTTCACTGGCAGAGATATAGCTAAACTGTGCCTGTTTGACTTCAGAGGTTGTACGGCCACCGGTGTATACCGGTAATTCCAGGTTGATACCTGCTGTCAGCGTACCATCATCAGTTGTCGGCTTCTTGTCATCGTAGTTGTAACCGGCATCAAACGACAGGGTCGGCAGATGGCCAGATTCCGCCAGAGAAATCTGATCTCGGGCGACATCTTGCGTAATGCGTGCTGTCAGCAGGCTGAGGTTTTCGGTCTCTGCATCTTTGATCAGCTCTAGCACCTTGCCCTGTGGGCGGCTTGCCGAGAAGCGACCGGTATCCAGGATGTTCAGATCGGTATGCTCCTGGCCGGTAATCTCACGCAGCCCCTCATAGCTGTTGGTCAGGGCGTTGTCGTTCAGGATTTCATCTGCCAGAACAGTATCATATTGCGCCTGGGCATCATGAACATCGGTAATTGCCGACAGTCCTACTTCAAAGCGTTGTTTGGTCTGCTCAAGTTGGCGGCCAACCGCTGCTTTTTCGGCACGGACAAACTCGAGATCATCCATCGCCCGCAATACCGCAAAGTAAGCATCGGCAACACGCAAGATCAGCCCTTGCTGAGATGTTGCATACGTGGCGTCGCTCTGGCGCGCTTGTTTCTCGCTAATGTCGAGGTTTATCCAGCTGGAGCGATTATAGAGAGACTGGCTTAGTGTCAGGCCGCCATTAAATCCCTCTGTATCACCGTCCATACGTGACACATTATAGCCGGCAGCTAGATTGATTTGAGGAAGCAGCTGACTGCGGGATGAGTTAATGGCTTCAAAAGCTGCATCTTTATCGGCAGCAGCACGAAGCAGCTGAGGGTCGTTTTGTTTGGCTTGCTGGTAGATATCGGCTAAATCATCAGCCAGTGCTGCCTGGCTGAAACCGCCAAGCGCAACGCTAATAATAAGCGGAAGCAATTTTTTCATGGATGCCTTTCCTGGTCCTGACAAAAAAAAGAGATCAAAGCAATCAGTCTATCTGAAGAAACCTTGCCTGAAACTGATCGTTGTTCATTTGTACTTAATTTTACGCTGTTTACTTAATCATATGTGATTGTAATCTATCCAACTACAAAAAAGGACTTAAATAAAATCATAATATTTGTCATAAATGTTGAATTAAATCATTGATGCCAGCCATTTTGAATGAAAAGATATACGGCAAAGGGAGATGACATAATGAGTAACAAGTTGCCTGAAGACTCGGCGCTGGGTGTTTATAGCAAAGATGATGTTGAAATTTTGTCGACAGAGACGCTGTATCAGGGATTTTTCAGCATGGTGAAATATCGTTTTCGCCATAAGCTTTTTGCCGGAGGCTGGAGTGAGCCGCTAGAGCGGGAACTGTTCGAGCGTGGTCATGCCGCGGCTTTGTTACCTTATGATCCGGTTGAGGATAAAGTTGTTTTGGTCGAGCAGTTCAGAGTCGGTGCCATGGCCGCAGATTGCTCCCCCTGGCAGCTTGAAATTGTGGCCGGTATTATCGAGCCCAATGAGACTGCTGAAAATGTGGTCAGTCGCGAGGCAGTAGAAGAAGCCGGTGTGACGGTCACTCAACTGGAGAAAATCACCCGTTACCTGTCGAGTTCCGGCGGTTGTTCCGAAATGCTTGATGTGTTTGTCGGCCGGGTTGATAGCAGCAAGGCACAGGGAATTCATGGCTTGGCCCATGAGGGCGAAGATATTCGTGTGCATGTGGTATCACGACAGGAAGCATACCAGTGGATTGAATCTGGTAAAATTGAGAATGCAGCCTCAATCATTGCGCTACAATGGTTGCAGCTAAACTATTTAGGTTTACAGGCTAAAGCTCAATAACCAGTCCATTGGTTTAAGGACACCGATTGAATAAAAGATATACCGTTGATTTTGCTGGAATCATGCGTTTATATGAAACGAACTATGCGAATCTGCTTCCATTACTGCCAAAAACTGACAGGGTGGGGGATGAATGTGTGTATAAAGTTTTTGAGCATGAGTACCAGTTGAGAATCACGGAGTCGACCCGCTACACAACAGTGATCGAACTGTGGCAGCGCGCTGTCGGGGAGCTCCCGGATTACCTGATCCCCCGATTGACTGTGCGGTTATACCACGATGCCAGAGTGGCAGAAGTGTGTACCGCTCAGCAGATTTCTCGGCTTAAGCCGAGGTATGATTACCCCAATTTGCGGATGCACCAAAAAGATGAAAAACATCAAGTGAACCGCTTTTTAGGTGACTGGCTGGCCTATTGCCTGAAAAATGGGATCAGCAAACAATCGGTTTGTTAACAGTATTAGATAAACAAGGTTTTTGACGTTTTGCAGATGTATTCTCTGCCTCAGACGAACCCAGATAGTGTGGTTCTCCTTCAAATCACCGATACCCATCTATTTGCCAATGAGGCAGGTAGCCTGTTGGGCGTCGCGACCAAAGACAGCTTTCATGCAGTATTGGATGCTGTAGACACTGCTGCGCGTCCGTTTGACGCCGTGGTGGCGACGGGTGATATCTCACAGGATCATAGCGAACTGTCTTATCAGCGTTTCTGCGACGGTATTTCTCGTTGGCCGCAGCCGTGTTTCTGGTTGCCGGGCAACCATGATTACCAGCCAAGTATGAGCTCGGTATTGCCGTCACCGCAAATTAAGCCCTGCCAGCAGGTACTGGCGGGCGATCACTGGCAGGTGATCCTACTCGATAGCCAGGTACAGGGTGTTCCCCACGGGGAGCTTAGTGAAGCACAGCTTAAGATGCTGGATCAGGCGTTAGCGTCTCATCCTCAGCGTTATGCATTGGTATTGTTGCACCATCACCCACTGGAAGCGGGCAGTGCCTGGCTTGACCAGCATAAACTTCAGAATGCTGATGCCTTTTGGCAGGTTGTTGATAAGTATCCGCAGGTTAAGGCGATACTGTGCGGCCATATTCATCAGGAACTGGACCGTATTCACCATGGGGTGCGGGTATTGGCGACGCCGTCGACTTGTATTCAGTTTCAACCGGATTCTAATGACTTTGCGCTCGATAAACTCAACCCGGGCTGGCGCTACCTTGAATTGATGGGCGATGGCCGGGTCTTGACCTCGATTTCCCGGTTACAGGGGCGTTGTTTTACTCCCCAGTTTGACGCGGGAGGGTATTAAATGAAGTCTTTATTACTTTATATTCATGGCTTTAATAGTTCTCCGAAGTCACTGAAAGCGATGGAAATGGCGGAGTATTGCCGTCAGCACCGTCCGGATATCCGAGTTGAGATCCCCCAAATGCCGTGTTACCCGGCTGAAGCGGCAACGTTTATAGATAACCTTGTCAGCTCACTGCGGCAGGATTATCAAATTGGATTGGTGGGAAGTTCATTGGGGGGCTATATTTCAACATGGCTCAACCACCGCTACCAGCTTCCGGCAGTGCTGGTAAATCCTGCCGTCAAGCCTTATGAGTTGCTGGTGGACTACCTCGGTGAGCAGGAAAATCCTTATACCGGTGAACGCTACCGGCTTGAGGCTAAACATATGGATGAGCTGAAGCAGATAGATGTGCCTGAGATAGAGGCGCCAAAGCTGTTTTGGCTGATGCAGCAGGAAGGGGATGAAGTCCTCGACTATCGTCAGGCGGTGGCAAAATACGCAGCCTGCAAACAAACAGTGGAACCGGAAGGCGACCACAGCTTTATTGGTTTTGATCGTTTTCCTGCCGAGATCATTAAGTTTCTAGGGCTATAAATCGTTAATTGGCGGGCAATCGCTGATTGACGGCTGATGGAGTCCGACTCACAATTGTGGGCATTATCCTCGACCTCAGCTTGACAACCGGGCTGGGGTTACTGACTATTGTTGCAAAAATATTCTCGTAAACTTCCGTAAATATGACAGATCAAAGCTATAACGCTGGAGCCATTGAGGTTCTCAATGGCCTTGAGCCAGTACGCCGCCGTCCCGGTATGTACACCGATACGGTAAGGCCCAACCACCTTGGGCAAGAGGTTATCGACAACAGTGTCGATGAAGCATTGGCCGGCCATGCCCGCAAAGTTGAAGTTATCCTCCATGCAGACCAGTCACTTGAAGTCATTGATGATGGCCGAGGCATGCCGGTGGACATCCACCCCGAAGAAGGGGTTTCCGGTGTTGAGCTGATCCTCTGCAAGCTCCATGCCGGTGGTAAATTCTCGAACGACAATTACAAGTTTTCTGGGGGCTTACACGGGGTCGGTATCTCCGTCGTTAATGCGTTATCTAAACGGGTTGAAGTCTCGGTAAAGCGTGACGGACAGATTTATCTGATTGCTTTTGAGCATGGCGATAAAGTGTCAGAACTGGAAGTAGTCGGTACTTGCGGGCGCCGTGCGAAAGGTACCCGCGTACATTTCTGGCCTGATGCCAAGTACTTCGACAGTGCGAAATTCTCGGTATCCCGCTTAAAGAGCAATTTAAAGGCCAAGGCGGTTTTATGCCCGGGACTTGAGATTGTCTTTACGGATAAAAATACTGATGAAACCCTTCGTTGGTGTTATGAAGATGGTCTGAAAGACTATCTGGCCGAAGGTGTGAAGGGATATACCCTGTTACCGGAAGAGCCGTTCACCGGTGTCTTCCGCGGTCAGACCGAAGCTGCTGACTGGGCCTTGTTGTGGTTGCCAGAAGGCGGTGAGCTGATCACTGAAAGTTACGTTAACCTGATCCCGACGGCGCAAGGCGGGACCCATGTCAACGGCCTGCGTCAGGGACTGCTTGATGCGATGCGTGAATTTTGTGAGTTCCGCAATATGCTGCCACGCGGTGTAAAGCTGACAGCAGATGATATCTGGGATCGCTGTGCTTATGTATTGTCGGTGAAAATGCAGGATCCGCAGTTTGCCGGGCAGACTAAAGAGCGCCTCTCTTCCCGTCAATGTGCTGCGTTTGTTGCTGGGGTGGTGAAAGATGCCTTCAGCCTGTGGCTGAACGAGCGTCCTCAGCTGGCCGAACAGCTTGCCGAAGTGTGTATTGCCAATGCCCATCGCCGTATGCGTGCTAGCAAGAAAGTGGTGCGTAAGAAAATCGCTTCTGGCCCAGCCTTACCAGGTAAGCTTGCGGATTGTTCGCAGCAGGATCTCAACCGTACCGAACTGTTTCTGGTGGAAGGGGACTCGGCTGGCGGTTCTGCCAAGCAGGCTCGTGACCGGATGTTCCAGGCTATTATGCCGCTGCGTGGTAAAATTTTGAATACTTGGGAAGTGTCGGCAGATCAGGTGCTCGCTTCACAAGAGGTGCACGACATTTCTGTGGCGCTGGGCATTGATCCTGATAGTGATGACTTAAGTGGCTTACGTTACGGGAAGATTTGTGTCTTGGCGGATGCGGACTCCGATGGTCTTCACATTGCTACCTTGCTTTGCGCACTGTTTATGCGCCATTTCGAGTCGCTGGTTCGTGCTGGCCATGTTTATATTGCCATGCCGCCACTGTACCGAATTGACCAGGCTAAAGAAGTGTTTTACGCACTTGATGAAGCCGAGAAAGATGGCATTCTTGAGCGTTTGAGCAGTAAGCGCGGTAAAGTCAATGTACAGCGATTCAAGGGATTGGGTGAGATGAACCCGCTCCAGCTGCGCGAAACAACGATGGATCCGAATACTCGCCGCCTCGTTCAGCTAACCATTGATGATGATCAGCAGACCACCGACATGATGGATATGCTATTGGGCAAGAAGCGCGCAGAAGATCGCCGTCACTGGTTACAAGACAAAGGTGATATGGCTGAAGTGTAAGAGTATCGGTACTGGTTAAGTGCCCCTTACGTTGCGTCATTATCTCAATAGAACATGCATGCTGGCGGCCACCCAAGCGTTGCCAGCGGCGAAGAAATACTGAACGGAATACCCCACGATGACTGATGTCTCAATGGATGGCGTTGAACAGCTTCCACTAAGGAAGTTTACCGAAGACGCTTATCTGAACTATTCCATGTACGTAATCATGGATCGTGCCTTGCCGTTTATCGGCGATGGCTTAAAGCCCGTGCAGCGCCGTATTATTTACGCGATGTCAGAACTGGGCCTGTCAGCGACGGCAAAATACAAAAAGTCGGCCCGTACTGTCGGTGATGTGCTGGGTAAGTATCATCCTCACGGTGATTCGGCATGTTATGAAGCCATGGTACTGATGGCACAGCCGTTCTCGTACCGCTACCCTCTGGTTGACGGTCAGGGTAACTGGGGTGCACCGGATGATCCTAAGTCCTTTGCAGCGATGCGTTATACTGAATCTCGCCTGTCTCGTTTCTCTGAAGTCTTGTTGAGTGAGCTTGGTCAAGGTACGGCTGACTGGCTACCAAACTTCGACGGCACGATGAAAGAGCCGAAGATGTTGCCAGCTCGCCTCCCTCATATTCTGCTAAATGGCATTACCGGTATCGCGGTCGGTATGGCGACGGATATTCCGCCGCATAACGCCCGTGAGGTGGCTGATGCCGTGGTGCATCTAATTGATAATCCGAAGGCGGATCTCGATGACATTATGGGCTTTGTCAAAGGACCGGATTATCCAACAGAAGCTGAGATCATTTCCCCTGCGTCGGATCTGAAGAAGATATACCGTACCGGTAAAGGCAGCGTCAAAATGCGTGCGGTATGGCATAAAGAAAACGGGGATATTGTCATTACCTCGTTGCCGCACCAGGTATCCGGTTCCAAGCTATTAGAGCAGATTGCCGCGCAGATGCGGGCGAAAAAGTTGCCAATGGTTGATGACCTCCGTGATGAGTCTGACCATGAAAACCCGACTCGTATTGTGATTGTGCCACGTTCGAATCGTATTGATTGCGAACCGTTGATGAATCACCTGTTTGCCTCTACCGATTTAGAAAAAAGCTTCCGGGTTAACTTGAATATGCTGGGCCTTGATGGTCGCCCGCGTGTGAAAGGCCTGGCGACAATTCTTGCTGAATGGATAGAGTTCCGCCGTTCAACGGTACGTCGTCGCTTGCAGTATCGTCTGGACAAGGTGATAGCACGTCTGCATATCCTTGATGGTTTGCTGGCCGCCTACCTCAATATTGACGAAGTGATTGAGATCATCCGTACTGAAGATGATCCGAAAGCCGAACTGATGTCCCGCTTTGAACTCAGCGCTATTCAGGCGGATGCTATTCTTGAAATCAAGCTACGCCAGTTGGCGAAGCTGGAAGAAATCAAGATCCGCGGCGAGCAAGATGAGCTATCAAAAGAGCGTGAAAAGCTAGAAAAACTGCTGGGCTCAGAACGTCGACTTAATACATTGATTAAAAAAGAGATCCAGGCAGACGCAGAGAAGTATGGTGATGATCGCCGCTCTCCGATTGTTGAGCGGGCTGAAGCGAAAGCGCTGACAGAGCGTGATTTGATCCCGAGCGAGGCTATTACGGTGGTGCTATCCGAAAAAGGGTGGATCCGCCATGCCAAAGGCCACGAGGTGGATCCTACGTCTCTCAGTTATAAATCGGGGGATGGCTACCTGACCCATGCCCGCGGTAAGAGTAATCTACCAGCCATATTCCTTGGCTCGGATGGCCGAAGTTATGCTCTGGAATCCCATTCTTTGCCCTCGGCGCGTAGCCAGGGTGAACCGATCACCGGGCGTCTTAACCTGACTCCGGGATCGAATATGCGCCAGGTGATGATGGCTGATGACGAGCAACTGTGGTTGATGGGGTCGGATGCCGGTTATGGCTTTATTTGCAAGACGACCGATATGGTCTCGAAGAATAAAAGCGGCAAGGCCCTGCTGACGGTTCCCGAGAGTTCAGAGGTGATGCCACCTCAGCCGATCAATAACCTTGATCAGGATGAGATTCTGGCGATTACCAATGAAGGCCGAATGCTGTTGTTCCCAATTAAAGACTTGCCGCAGCTGGGCAAAGGTAAAGGGAATAAGATTATCAATATTCCTGCCGCCCGCTCTAAGGCCCGTGAAGAGTTTCTTTCTCAGTTAGTTGTTCTTCCGGCGAATGGGCATGTCACTATCTATGCAGGAAAGCGTAAGCTTGGGCTTAAGTCTTCGGACCTAGATAACTTCCGCGGTGAACGTGGCCGTCGGGGTACGCTGTTGCCACGAGGCCTGCAACGCGTCACGCGGATGGATATTGAGCAACCCGGATCGGCGACTGACGATTAAACTCTACAGTTGTGATGAATGACAACAAAAGCCCTCTAAATGAGGGCTTTTTCATTATATTGAAGCCATAGTCAATAAATTGTGCACTTAGAGGGTGTAATTTCCCGTTGCCTAAGTATACTAGCGAACGCTTGTACGCTGAGGAGATTTCCATGATATTTTTATTGCGCATGGTCGCTGTCGCAATTTTTGCAGTTGTCATGTTTGTATTTGGCTGTGGCTACTGTTTGTTGAGCCCGCGCAACCCGAAGAATGTTCATATCGTTGGTCGCCATTTTTGCAAAATGGCCCGAATCTTCGGGATCAAACTGGAACTCCGCTATGCTGAAGGATCCGACGATGTCGGGGCCAGCATTTATGTTGCCAATCACCAGAACAACTATGATTTGTTTACGGTATCTGGTGCCATCATGCCTCGCACCGTAACGGTTGGTAAGAAAAGCCTCGCTTGGATGCCGCTGTTTGGCCAGCTGTACTGGTTGACAGGTAATATTTTGATAGATCGTGCGAACCGGAGCCGAGCGGCTGGCACAATCGGCCAGATTGTAGAGAAAATCAAACAACTTCAGGTGTCGGTGTGGATGTTCCCAGAAGGAACCCGCTCTCGCGGCCGCGGCCTATTGCCGTTCAAGACTGGCGCATTCCATGCAGCGATTGGTGCAGGTGTTCCTGTTGTTCCTATCATATGCAGCGCTACCGATCATGTAAAAATGAATCGTTGGGATAACGGCGTGGTGATTGTTGAAGTCATGCCGCCGGTATCGACCGAAGGCTACACTAAAGAAGATGTTCGCAAGTTATCGAACCAGTGCCGGACTATCATGGAAAATAGATTGGCAGAGCTTAATGCCGAGGCCGTTCAGCGTTCGGCCTAACAGTGGGTAGTATAATTCTGTCCTTGTAGGGCAGGACTGAATTAAATTAAGGACATGCCTAGCGTGTCCTTTTTGTTTGCGTAGATAGATATCATGATTGAAGAACAGGTGGTTTTAGTGGACCCTCAGGGCAGGGAGCTGGGGTTGCAGGAAAAAATGCATGCGCACCGAGAAGGGGCATTACATTTGGCCTTTTCCGTATTGTTGTACCGTGAAACAGGTGGCGGCCGGGAGTTTCTTATGCAGCAGCGCGCAATGGGCAAATACCATAGCGGTGGCTTGTGGACCAATACATGTTGCTCTCATCCGCGCCAGGGAGAGTCGATGGAGCAGGCTGGTATACGCCGGCTTGGTGAGGAAATGGGGGTTTCCGGCATTAGTCAGCTGGAAGATATTGCGACTTTCTTGTATCGCGCCGAGTTGGATAACCAGCTGGTTGAACACGAACTGGATCATGTGCTTGTAGCCTGTGTATCGGATCTGACGATTGAGCCGAATATCAGTGAGGTGATGAGTTACCGCTGGTGGCCACAAGCTGAGCTCGAGCAGGCAGTGGTATCTGAACCTGAGCAGTTTACGGCTTGGTTTTCGCAGGTATTGGATTATGTTGTTCAGTATTGAATACTGCGGACAGGATATAAAAAAAGCTGTCACCGGACAGCTTTTTTAGTATCAATGTCTTACCGTTACCAAAGCGCTTATTTGCGTACTGCAATTGCTTCGATTTCAATCTTCACATCTTTTGGCAAACGTGCCACTTCAACGCAAGAACGTGCAGGGTAAGGGGCGTTGTGCTCGTCGAAGAACTTTCCGTATACTTCATTGACGGTTGCGAAGTCGTTTAGATCTTTCACAAAAACAGTCATTTTTACAATGTCTGCTACTTTCAGGCCGGAAGATTCAACAACGGCTTTAACATTTTCCAGTGACTGGCGTGCCTGTTCAGCGATATCGTCAGAAACTTCACCTGTTATCGGGTTCACTGGGATTTGACCTGAAGTCAGAATCATATTGCCTAGATCGACACCTTGTACATAAGGGCCGATAGCTGCTGGAGCCTGATCTGTGTGTAGTACTTGAGTCATTGATTGTCCTTACTAAGTCATTCACAACCTATATTTAGGGCATTAGTTTGCTACCCAAAATCGTTTAGGTCAAAGCATTTCCTGTTACTTGTGACTGGGTTGCGGCGTTAAACTGGGATCCCTAGCCGCGCTTTAACCACCCGTTCACACTGTTCAATACGGTTAATGTCCTTTGGTGCGACCATGACCGTATCGTTCCCTCCCACCGTTCCTAGAATTTCAGCATGAGGCTGAATATCAATCAGACGAGCAACCAGTTGTGCACCGCCAGGGTGGGTTTTGACAACCACCACTAATTGGTTGTGGGTGATGAATTCGATTTGTGAGGAAATTGAAGAGCCAACTTGTACCGGTTCATTCTCGACCGTTAGGCAATACACTTTTTTGCCATAGGCATTGGGAACCTTAGCTACTCCTAACCGAGAAAGCAGCCGGGAGACGGTCGACTGGCTGACATCATCAAACCCCATGTCGATTAAACGTTGGCGGATGTCATCTTGGGTCGAAAAGCTTTGCTGCTGGAGCAGACGTTTGCAGGCTGTCGTGATGTTCTCATCATTTGAAAATGCATCAATCGCTCCGTGTACATTGGATACATTCACGGGCAACTCCTTTGTTATTTTATAGGGTATTAAGATCGTATCTTTTTGATTGCTGTCGGTGCCGACAGTAGTCGCAAGACAAAGTAAAGCCATTGCATAATCTTGCATAACCATCATAACAATAATGCAATTATGTTTTATTGACCCTAATCACCAAAATAATAAGCCGATTTTTTCTGCAATATGAGGCATTTTATTCCGATTGATTATGCTGCAATTATGGTTTTAGAGGGATTTCTTTCTGTTGCTTCGACGTTAGCTGCGGTTCGGTCTCCGGTTCGCCTCTGAGTCCGGAAAGCGCCTCGGCACTATTATCCGGTGTCGTTCTTTTTACCGGTGACTGGAATGAAGGAGAAATTGGTGTTCGGTATTTTTGTAGAGCAGAAGAGGTCGCCGCTGCCATATTGATTTCGTTATTAACGGGCGCTAGCTGATTGATATCGGTTTCCTGGATCCTGTCAGGGGCTGCAGGGGTACTGGTGCTGGCAATGTCGATTACGGGCCGATTGGGACGATTAAGATCGCTAACATATTGGGATACCTGAATAGAGGCCAGTTGCGGGCTGGCCGAGGACGAAGCGATCCCGAGCGCGTCAAGCCAGTCAAAAATAAGGGTGGCTGGCACAAACTGGCTGTAGCGTATAGCGGGACGCAGGTTACGCAGATCTTCGGGGTTATGGACGATGGCGACCGTGATCCCGGCAATTTCACCATTCGTGTTGAATACCGGACCGCCACTCATTCCGGACATGACTGGTGCATCACTGAGCGAGTAGAGACAATCGGTATTGGTGTCGATGACATCTTGCAGGTACTTACCATCCCCTTTAATGCTATTGCCGAGTAGCGAGTGGCCGTGATGGGAAACCTGTTGGTCTGGGTAGATCAGCCCCCAGGTTGGGATACTGTTGGATGAGCGACGAATAAGAGCAAGATCACAGTAGGGATGGTGAATGACATTGAAATCCCAGGACAGCTTGGCAACATGCTTGGCAGTGATCATGTACTGCTCATTGATAGGGACGGCAGAGCCGAAGCCGCCAAGCAGGAGCGGAATTCCAACCATGACCATTTGGTTGGCTTGGTTGCTCGGCGTTTGGCTGACCGGGCCATTGCTCATGATGCAGCCTGAGAGCAGAGCAAGTGCTAACGCCCAGCTACAGAGCCTTGAAAAAATAGGGGCGGAGTGAAAACCAAAACGTACAACACACTTCATGCCGCTGTCCTTTGAAAGTCGATGAGTCCGGCAGTGGCGGCCAAAGAAGGAACCCTGTCGGTTTTTAGTTGCGATTTTTCAAAGGTAGAGGTATTGCTCAGAGCGGGACGCTCTAGAAATGAGAATAAAAAAACCGGCTCAGGGTTGAGCCGGTATTCTTAGCCTTGATGCAGGAAAATCGGTATTTGAGGCAGTTTAGTTATGCTCGGTAACGATCTCACGGGAGAAGACTTTCTCGCAATATTTGCACTTAAGCTGAACATCGTCACTCTGGGTACGAACGTTAAAGCTGCTATCAACCGGCTCACCGTGGGTGATGCAGTTGGTATTTGGGCATTTGAAAATAGCGTTGATTTGCTCGGGCAGCGACAGAGTCAGTTTTTTCACTACTTCGTAGTTTTCAATCTGGTTGACGGTTGCCTTTGGTGCATAAAGTGCCAGCTGATTGGCTTGGTCTTCGCTGATGAAAACATTTTCAATTTTGATCAGATCTTTGGCACCCAAGGCTGAGGAAGGCAGGTTCAACCCCACGGTCACACGCTGGTTGGTTTTGTGCATTTTAAACAGCTTCAGTACCTTGATCCCTACATTCGCTGGGATATGGTCGATAACGGAACCGTTTTTGATTGCTTCAACCTGTAGTTGAGTTTCCTTAGTCATAGCTGTTATCTCCTGCTTAAAGTTCTTCGTTTAGTACAAGGGCCAGTAGGGCTTCACGTGCATACACGCCATTTTCTGCCTGCTGGAAGTAGTAAGCGTGTTTGGTCTTGTCTACATCGACAGTGATTTCATCGACTCGAGGTAGAGGGTGCAGCACTTTCAGGTTGTCACGGGCTTCCGCCAGCATCTCAGCCGTTAGGATATACGCCGCTTTCATGTGGGCATATTCAGACTCGTCAAAACGCTCTTTCTGGACTCGGGTCATGTACAGGACGTCAAGCTGAGGAATAACCTCTTCCATGTTGGTGTGGAGGCTGTAGCTGATACCTGCCTCGTCTAGCTCTTCGCAGATGTAATCTGGCATCGCCAGTACTTCTGGGGCGACAAAGAAGAAGTTAACGTTGTTGAACTTCGACAGCGCCTGCGTTAGTGAGTGAACAGTTCGGCCGTATTTCAAGTCACCGACAAAAGCAACATTCAGGTTGTCCAGATGACCTTGTGTTTCGAAGATACTAAAGAGATCCAGCAGGGTTTGAGTCGGGTGCTGGTTCGCACCATCACCGCCGTTTACCACCGGCACGCCGTTTGAAAATTCAGAAGCCAGGCGAGCAGCCCCTTCCTGAGGGTGGCGCATGACGAAGGCGTCGACGTAAGAAGAAATAACCTGCACCGAGTCAGCCAAGGTCTCCCCTTTTTTGGCCAGCGATGTGTTGCCGCCGTTATCAAAGCCGATAACGGTGCCACCAAGGCGTTGTACAGCGGTCTCGAAAGACAGGCGGGTACGTGTCGAAGGCTCAAAAAAGCAGCTTGCCACAACCTTGTTTTTAAGTAGCTCCGGATTTGGCTCTGCTTTTAGTTTTCCAGCAGTTTCAACAATAAGCTCAAGTTCACTTCGGTTTAGCTCCGGAATGGAGATGATGTGTTTTTGAAACAACGAGTTCGCCATGGCTTCTCTTCCCTATATAGATACAGTTACGAAAGTTGTCTGCTCTCACGCAAAAAACAGACAAAAAAAAGCCCCCAAATAAAGGAGGCTTTTTTTAAAAAATTGAAAAAACAGAAAAATGATACCAACGCCGATTTTCGGCGGTAGTGCGTCAAGTTGTACTCAACTGGCTGGTTCATTGTTCGACTCTGTTCTGACAAATTGCGAAGGATTATACGCCCATTTCTTGTGAGCGCAAGCGTTTGCGTAAACTATTCATTCTATGGGATTTTATGCACATGTTATCACTTTGGTTTGAGCGTGAAAATGTGAAATAACTGGCTGAAAAAATGATGGTTTATGGGGGTTGGCTGATGGTGGGAGGGTGAAGAAACATGCAAATGCCGCCCCGAAGGACGGCATTAATTATGAGAGCTTAAAGGGTTTCTACGTCGAATCTTTAAAACTCAAGAGAGTCGATTACTGACCTAATGTAGCAACCATGATTGCTTTGATAGTGTGCATACGGTTTTCAGCTTCATCGAATACGATTGAGTGCTTTGATTCGAATACGTCTTCCGTAACTTCTAGGCCTTTCATGTTGTACTTCTCAGCAACTTCAGCGCCAACAGTTGTTTCGTCGTTGTGGAATGCTGGTAGGCAGTGCATGAATTTCACATGTGGGTTGCCAGTTGCTTTGATCATGTCCATGTTGATCTGGTATGGAGTCATCATCTTCACGCGCTCGTCCCAAGCATCTTTAGACTCACCCATAGAAACCCAAACGTCAGTGTATAGGAAATCACAGCCCTGAACGCCTTCCTGTACATCTTCAGTCATGGTGATTTTCGCACCAGTTTCTTCTGCAATTTCGCGGCACTGAGCAACTAGCTCTTCTTCTGGCCAGAATGCTTTAGGAGCAACTAGGCGGATATCCATGCCCATTTTCGCTGCACCAACCATTAGTGAGTTACCCATGTTGTTGCGAGCATCGCCTAGGTAAGCGAATGTCATTTCGTGTAGCTGCTTGCCACGGCCATGCTCTTGCATAGTTAGGAAATCGGCAAGGATTTGAGTTGGGTGGAATTCGTCTGTTAGGCCGTTCCATACTGGAACACCAGCGTGAGCGCCTAGCTCTTCAACGATTTCCTGACCAAAGCCACGGTACTCGATGCCGTCATACATGCGACCCAGTACGCGAGCGGTGTCTTTCATTGATTCTTTGTGGCCGATTTGAGAGCCTGATGGGCCCAAGTAAGTCACTTTAGCACCTTGGTCGAATGCTGCTACTTCGAAAGCACAGCGAGTACGAGTTGAGCTTTTTTCAAAGATCAGTGCGATGTTCTTACCGGTTAGGCGTGGCTGCTCGTAACCGTTGTACTTCGCTTTTTTCAGCTCGGCAGATAGCTCTAGCATGTGCTGAATTTCACGAGGAGTGAAGTCTAGAAGTTTTAGGAAGTTACGGTTGCGAAGATTAAAAGCCATGATGTTTTCCTCTTAAGAATCGGTATCTCTCGGCCGACTGTCGCTGCCTCTGGTTATGTTGGGCAGTGCGCCGGCCTGTATTATGTATTGTTTATCGTATTATGATGCTTTTGTGAATAACTATTCCGTTATTCTGCAATAATATTTGTGCCAGCTTCACCTTTCAGGATGCGTAGCCCCGCTTCCAGTGAGCCGATACCAACCAATTTGCCGCCTTGATTGATGAACTCGCAAGAAGCATCAATTTTTGGTCCCATAGAGCCAGCGTCAAATGCGTATTGCGCTAGTTCACTTGGTGTTGTGCTTCGTAGTGCTTTCTGTGTTGGTTTGCCCCAATCCAGGAATACTGCGTCTGCATCGGTTAGGATTAACAGTGCGTCAGCGTCAAGCTGTTTGGCTAGGAACGCTGCAGACATGTCTTTGTCGATTACTGCCTCTACCCCAACCAACTTACCGTTTTCTTTCTTCACTGGGATGCCGCCGCCGCCAGTACAAATTACCAGGTGTTGCTGGTTGATCAGTGCTGAAATTGCATCATCTTCGATAATGCCGGTAGGCTGTGGGCTAGGAACTACGCGACGGAAGTACTGGCCGTCAGGCTTCACTGTCCAGTGGTATTTCTCTGCCAGTTCACGGGCTTCTGCTTCATTGTAAACAGGACCGATAGGTTTTGTTGGGTCGGCAAATGCTGGATCATTTGGATCAACACTCATTTGCGTAAGCATGCAGGAAACGTGCTGCTCAGGAAGCAGGTTCTTCAGTTCTTGCATTAGGATGTAGCCGATCATGCCTTGGGTTTCTGAACCCAGTACATCAAGTGGGTATGGACTTACTTTTTTGTATTCCAGCCCCTGCAGTGCCAGCAAGCCAACTTGTGGGCCATTACCGTGTACCAACACTACGTTATATTCTTTCGCGATTTCTGCGATGGTTTTTGCTGCCGTAGCAATGTTCTGACGCTGGATATCTGCTTCTAGTGGCTCGCCGCGACGTAGTAGGGCGTTACCACCAAGTGCAACAACAACAGTTTGCTTGGTCATGGGATCGTCTCTCTTGGTTTTGTTCTTTGTTGGCCGGTATTCATTGTTACCGGCCATATTATTGTGCTTAGCGTTTTTGCTTAGCCCCTGAGCTTTTGTTGCTCAGGGTTATTCAAGCTCAGGCTTAGATGCCGTCACGTTCGATTGGGCAGCTCATGCAGCGTGCGCCACCACGGCCACGGCCTAGCTCATCACCTGGGATTGGTAGAACGGTGATGCCAGCTTTGTCGTACTTCTCGTTGGTGTAAGTGTTACGCTCGTAACCAATAACTACGCCAGGTTTCACAGTCAATACGTTGTTTGCGTCGTTCCACTGCTCACGTTCAGCTTCGAAGCTGTCACCGCCAGTTGTGATTAGGTTTAGCTGATCAACACCAAGCGCTTTTTCGATTGCAGTAACGAAGTAACCTTCTTCTTTCACGTTTACTGCGCCAGATTCGTCACCGGTTAGGCTCCAGCACTGAACGTCTTTACGTACAACTTCTGGGTAAACAGAGAATGTATCTTCACGCATGTGAGTCATTACTGTATCCAGGTGCATGCAAGAGCGGTGCTTAGGAAGTTGCATTGCAATAATTTGCTTCGCTTCGCCGTGCTTGAATAGGCTAGATGCTAGCTGCTCAACACCCTGTGGGGTTGTGCGCTCAGACATTCCGATAAGTACTGCGCCTTTACCAATTACTAGTACGTCGCCGCCTTCGATAGTAGAGTTGTCATAGATTTTCTCTTCGTCGCCGAAGTACTTGATGAAGTCTTGGCCTGCGAAGGTTGGGTGCCAGCGGTAAATAGCGCGAACATGGTTGGTTTCACGTTGACGAGCAGCTTTAGCCATTGGGTTGATTGATACGCCGCCGTATACCCAGCAAGATGTATCGCGGGTAAATAGGTGGTTTGGCAATGGTTCAATGATGAAATCTGTAGGCTCGTGCATACCTTGCATCATTGAAGAAGATGTAACTGGTAGCTCAGCGTAGCTAAGGCCGCCCAGAAGAATAGAAGAAAGTTCTTTATTTGGAAGGTCTGCTAGGAAGCAGCGAACGTCATTTGCAAATGCTGGACCGAAACGGTAGTCAGAAACTTGAGTGTTAAGAAGCCACTCTTTTGCTTCAGGAACAGCTAACGTATCTGCAAGTAGGTCACCAAGAAGCATAACTTCCACGCCTTGCTCGCGAAGAGTATTGGCGAATACGTCATGCTCTTCACCTGCGCGTTCAACCGCTAATACATCATCAAATAATAGTTCGTGACAGTTTGATGGCGTTAGGTGAGTTAGCGCACGCTCTGGACGGTGGATAAGAACGCGGCGTAGTTGACCTACTTCAGAACCTACATAGAACTTACTCATGATCGTATCTCTCTATTTTTATGCCAACATAATGTTGTTAGCTATATTTGTTTTTTTGCAAAGTGATTAAATGAATTATTTAATCCTCCGCTTCGTTTCTGTAATTGATTCTACTCTTTCGTTAATTAGAGTCTTAGACATTTGTCACACTTTAATTATTAATAAGGCAACGTGATCTATCGATTTTATTAACATAATTCATGCATTTGTAGCTTCTTTTCAATGCTGGGTTTTTATGTGTTTTTTATGGGTTATGCACGCTTTGTTGTTGCCTGATTCGTTGTTTTTTAATGGTTTTGTGTGTGAGATGGGAAGTTTATGCACTTTGTTTTTATGGTGGTAGATTGTGATAATACTAATCTTATGCAGTTTATATGGTTGTCTATCTAAATTAATGCCATTTGTTACTTAATCAGTAACAAATATTTTTCCTTTTATTTTGAATTAAGCCCGTTTTGTAGTTTTAATACAGGAGGCAATTAATTCATATAGTCATTTTTTTGATGGCGCTTTTCTGCTTTTGATGTTGGTTTTATCTGTGGTTGTTATATTCATTGGTGACTTTCTCTTAATTGAAAGGGTGCTTTATAGAAAAGAGATGAAGCGGTTTTAATTAATGATAATAAACAGCCATTGAAGAAGGTATATATTCAAGCTATCTCAATAAACTCGTTTCCGCATGAATGACTTAGTCAGATTCGCTCTTGGGAATAATTGTGATGAAAGAGTCGTTGTTTGGGGGTAGGCAGCGGTTGAGTACTGTTGGTGCGCCATTAGGTGAGGTTGTTGGAGTGGTTCTGGAGTAGTTCTGGAGTAGTTCTGGAGAGGTTTTGGAGTATTTAGGAGGGGAATGCTTTTGATGTATTTGGGGAATAGCCGAGAGGTAATTATGAGTGCCGTGACGATAAGGTCTAAATAAAAAACCGCCCGAAGGCGGTTTTTTTGGGGTAACAGAAGAAGGTCGAGTCGTGAATTACATCATTGCACCGACACTGAGCATTGCCATGATAAGTACTGTCAAAATACCTAGTAGTGGCGCAACCCATTTCACCCAGCGAACGTAAGGAACACGAGCGATAGCCAGACCACCCATAACAACAGCTGATGTTGGTGTCATTAGGTTCACAATACCTGATGCTGATTGGTAGGCTGTTACAACGAGGTCACGGCTTACACCAGCGAAGTCAGCAAGCGGAGCCATGATAGGCATAGTCAGTACCGCAAGGCCTGAAGATGAAGGTACTAGGAAAGACAGTAAGATTTCTAACCAGTACATTACGTTGATGAATACGATAGAAGACAAACCTGTTACCGCATGCTCTGCCGTGTTCAGGATTGTATCTGTGATCATACCGCGGTCCATGATTACCACGATACCACGAGCGATACCGATGATAAGTGCGACACCCAGTAGGTCACGAGCACCGTCGATAAAGCTGGACGTTAGCTCTTCTTCGCTCATGCGGGCAATCAGGCCGATGATGATTGTTGATGCCAGGAACATACCTGATATTTCAGCCATCCACCAACCCGCAACCGCAACACCGTAGATCATGATGCCGAAAGATGCAGCGAAGATAGCCAGAATGATTTTACGTGTAGTCGTGAACTCCAACATTTCGCCAGACTGGTTGCCTAGGAAGTGCGCTTTGTTCTCTTCGTATTTGTCATAAACAAGTGATTTTGTTTTGTCTGCTCGTACCATTTTTGCGTAACGCATGACGTAGGCAACACAGATCAGCCAGCCAATAACTAACATTGCTACGCGAAGCATGATGCCGTCAGTGAAAGGGATGCCTGCTGCGTTTGCTGCGATTACTGTTGCGAACGGGTTAATGGTAGAACCTAGCGTACCGATACCAGCACCAAGAAGAACGGTTGCTGCTGCAACAACTGGGTCGAAGCGTGCTGCCATCATTACAGGAACAAGTAAGGTGTAGAAAGGTAGTGACTCTTCTGCCATCCCGTAAATAGTACCGCCTGCGGCAAAAAGAGCCATCAGGATCGGTATCATCATTTCTTCACGGCCTTTCAGTCGAGCAGTCACACGTTCGATACCTGCATCGATAGCGCCGGTTTTGGTCACAAGACCAAGGAAACCACCAATGACAAGAATGAATAATGAAACATCAATCGCTGCTGCTTCGTACGAGTTGTGGTCGTAGAAACCATCAATCGGTGCCAGTAGAACATCCACTACACCTTGAGGGTTATTTTCTACCGCTTGATATGTTCCTGTAACTGGTACTTCTTTGCCTAGATCTTCGTTCATTACACGGTCATATTGACCGGCTGGAACGATCCAGGTCATCAGTGCTACTAGGGCGATCAAGCCAAAAAGAATGGTATAAGCCGAAGGGAATTTAAAGTTGGCGAAGAAGCCACCTTTTTCTTCTTTGTTTACGGTTTGCGTCGTCATTGTTGTCTCCTTGCCTTTATGGCTGTCGCCAGCACAAAGGGTCATTCTGTGTGCCAAACGCTTTGCTTGGCATGACGGTGCTCCCTGAACAAATTGTTCAGTGAAAAGTGGTATCAGCGGTGCGTGCGGCTAATTAGCGTTAACAGCTGCTGAATGCATATTGATCATCCATGCGCTACAGTGTTTGCAGGCAGGCAATCGTCGCTAAAGAGTGGTGTGGATTTGGCGTCAGGTTGTCACGCTCATTACCTGACCTATGGCGGTGATGGGCCGTTAGCATTTCGCTTGGGCTGGCATTACCGTTTGCCAAGGTCTGATAAGTGAGCGCTCCTCTGAGGCGGCGTTGCAAGGTGCGCCGTCGGCGCCCAGGCTCGGAGCCGGGATAGAACTTACTCATGATCGTATCTCTCATATTTTAGTAGCTCTACAGTCTTTGCTGCGAGTCTGTTTTTTTGTTTTGCGGGATGATTTTATGCTTCCCCGCAGGGTTTAACTTTGGTTTCGTTCACATTTTTTGGGGGTGATTATGCAGCAAGAGAATCATAAAATTTGATGGTGAGGGTATTTTTCACCAATAAATGGGTGAATATGCTTTTAGGTATTAAAACAACGAAAAAGATTTATTCATAAAGAAGCGCCCCCCAAGAAAGCAAGCCTATAAATAATGGCCTTTAAGGGCGGGCATGGTTCCTGATGGCTGTTTTGTTATGCGCTTTTTCCTATATAAAGTCGCACTGGTTTCATTCAATGGGAGCGCATAAAAGGGAATATTATGCAGTTTGTGGGATGGTTATCCAGTGAACAGAATCGAAGCTTAGTTTGATAAATATCAATTTTTATCAGCAGCATGGTAATTACGTTCAATCCATGCGATATTTGCCTGAAATTTTATTCCATAGGTGGAGTTACCCCATGTCTTATGCAGAACTGATTGAAGAGCAGAAGGAAGAAACCCGCGACATTATTGCGGCATTGCTGGAAGATGGCAGCGAACCTGAAGCCCTTTATACCATTGAGCACCACTTCTCTGCGGATACATTTGAAGAGCTGGAAGGTGCTGCGGTAGAAGCCTTCAAAATGGGCTTTGAAGTATTAGAGGCAGAAGAACTGGAACTGGCACCGGAAGATGGTGGCGGCAAGGTGGTATGCTTTGACGCGGTTATGGAGTCTGCCCTGAAGGCTGAGTTGATTGATGAGCAGGCTGAAAAGCTCATCAAGCTGGCTGAAAAGCACAATATCGATTACGACGGCTGGGGGACATACTTCGAGTCGGGTGAAGATGACGAAGAAGAGATCGAGGGTGAAGGCGAAGAATAAGCCTTGCTATTGATAAAAAGAAAGCTGGCTCAGGCCAGCTTTTTTATTACGTTTTCTAGAATGTTTTTAGCATTCGTACCTCGCAGGCATCATGGCCGGTACTGCCCATTGCATGGTGGATTTTGACAAAGCCGAGTGATTGATAAAGGGCAATTGCCTCGGTTAGATTGGCTGTCGTTTCGAGGTAGCAGCCGGCGTAACCTTGTTTGCGGGCAAAATCGAGTGCTGTTACCGCCAGTTTCCTCGCTAGTCCTCGGCCTCTCAACTCTGGCAGGAAGTACATTTTCTGTAGCTCACAAACCTTATCTTCCCCCGCTAAGGGAGCAATACCACCGCCACCCAGTATGCGGTTGTTATGCTCAATAACCCAATAGTTGCTCCCTTCATGCTGATAGACCTCGCTCATTGTATCCAGTGTTGGATCGGCAACCCCATAGCCTTTGTCGGCGGTCAGACCATACTCTGCCGAGACCCGCCGGATTACCGCCGCGATAGAGGCGTTATCAAGCGGTGTCATACGCCGGATCTCGTATTCACTCTGTCGCGAGGCTGCAAGCATGGACTTGGTGTACCTCTTTAGGCTTTGGTCCAGCTGATTGATTTCATCGAGATCCATCTGGGCCAGCCAGCTATCAACTTGTGTATTCAGTTGCTGGTGGAGTGCTGCGAGCTTTTCCTTACCCGTAGTGGTGAGCTGAAAGATCTGGCTACGTTTATCAAGAGGGTTAGGTACTGACTTTACTAGCCCCTGATTAAGCAAGACGGCCAAGGTGCGGCTGGCATTGGATTTATCGACATTGAGGCGGTGGGCCATCTCATTGACAGTGGTAGCGCTTTGCTCAAGTTCGATAAGGGAATGAGCCTGAACAGGAGTGAGGGCCATGGTGCCACACTGGTTGTCTAGCATACCGAGCTGGCGTACAAGTTGGCGAGATAGTTGGCGTAGTGACTTGGCATCCATTTGATTGAACCTATATTGTTGCGATATACAACTATATTTAATTGCGTGACGCAACAAAGTCAAGGACCTAAAAACAAAAAAGCTGACGATTTCTCGTCAGCTTTTTGATTTTAAACGATTCTATAAACTAGAAGCTTGTTGCTAGCGCTACTTATAGCGCCGCAATAGTTTCTTTTTGTGCTTCAAGCTTCACAAGCTTCTCTTGGTAACCCGTTAGCTTTTCGCGCTCTTTCGCGATAACTGCTTCAGGGGCCTTGGCAACAAAACCCTCATTGCTTAGTTTACCTTCGATACGCTTAACTTCACCTTGAATCTTAGCCACTTCCTTATCAAGGCGGGCTAGTTCTGCATCCTTGTCGATAAGGCCAGCCATAGGGATCATCAGCTCAGATTTACCTACAAGTGACGTTGCACATGCCGGTGTCTCTTCACCGTCAGCCAACACTTTAATACTGTCTAGCTTCGCCAGTGATTGTAGAACCACTGTGTTCGCTTGAAGACGTGCAGCGTCTTTCTCGCCTGCAACTTTCAGCATTACGTCCAAGCCTTTGCTCGGTGCGATATCGTACTCAGCACGTAGGTTACGAATGCTAGTAATGAAGGCTTTCACCCACTCGATATCTGCAACAGCGTCAGCGTTGAAGTTTGCTTCATCAAACTGAGGCAGTGCCTGCGTCATGATGGTTTCGCCATCAACACCTTTGATTAACGGCTTCACGCTCTGCCAGATTGATTCTGTGATGTACGGCAGTACAGGGTGAGCAAGACGCAGTGTCTTCTCTAACACAGTGATCAATGTGTAGCGTGTCGCACGCTGTTGTGCTTCAGTGCCTTTCCATAGAACAGGTTTCGTTAGCTCTAGGTACCAGTCACAGAATTGGTTCCAGATGAACTCGTAGATTGTGCCCGCAGCCATATCAAGACGGTAGTTCTCGATGTGTACGTTGAAATCTTTTGCTGCTAGCTCAAACTGAGACTCGATCCACTTGTCAGCCAGTGAGAATTCCATCTCAGCAGCGTTAGTCAGATCAGCGGTCATGCCACAATCTTGATCTTCTGTGTTCATTAGCACGTAACGACTTGCGTTCCATAGCTTGTTACAGAAGTTGCGGTAACCTTCCAGGCGCTTCATGTCCCAGTTGATATCACGACCGGTTGACGCCATTGCCGCCAGGGTAAAGCGCAATGCATCAGTACCGTATGCTTCAATACCGTTTTCAAACGTTTTACGCGTTTGTTTTTCGATCTTAGCTGCCAGTTTTGGTTGCATCATGTTGCCACAACGCTTCTCTACTAGCTCTTCAAGGCCGATGCCGTCAATCATGTCGATTGGGTCGATAACGTTACCTTTCGACTTCGACATCTTGTCGCCGTTTTCATCACGGATAAGACCTGTAACGTAAACGGTTTTGAACGGAACTTGTGGTTTGCCGTTTTCATCTTTACAGAAGTGCATGGTCATCATGATCATGCGGGCAACCCAGAAGAAAATGATGTCAAAACCTGTTACCAACACGTCAGACGGGTGGAAGGTTTTAAGATCAGGTGTTTGCTCAGGCCAGCCTTGTGTACCAAATGTCCACAATGCCGATGAGAACCAAGTATCCAGTACATCGTCGTCTTGGCGAAGTACAACTACAGGTGCCAGGTTATTGTTTGTACGTACTTCTTCTTCAGTACGGCCAACGTATACATTGCCTTCGTTGTCGTACCAGGCCGGGATGCGATGACCCCACCAAAGTTGACGAGAGATACACCAGTCTTGAATGTCACGCATCCAAGAGAAGTACATGTTTTCGTATTGTTTAGGTACGAATTGGATCTCGCCGTCTTCAACTGCTTTGGTTGCCGTTTCTGCAAGAGGTGCAGCGCGTACATACCATTGGTCAGTTAGCATCGGCTCGATAACGACGCCACCACGGTCGCCGTAAGGTACGGTCAGGTCGTGATCTTTAATTTCTTCGAGTAGGCCTAGTTCTTCAAATTCAGCGACGATAGCTTTACGTGCTGCAAAGCGCTCCATACCGTGGTATTTCGCTGGCAGATCTGTGTTGTATGCTGTGCTTGGCTCACCGTTAGTGGTGAAGACTTCAGCGGTATCACGGATGTCTGCATTGAAAGTTAGGATGTTGATCATAGGCAGGCTATGACGCTTACCAACTTCGTAGTCATTGAAGTCGTGCGCAGGGGTGATCTTCACACAACCTGTGCCTTTTTCCATGTCAGCGTGTTCATCGCCAACGATTGGAATACGACGGCCTACGATAGGCAGTAGAATTTCTTTACCGATCAGATCTTGGTAGCGCGGATCTTCAGGGTTAACAGCAACACCGGTATCGCCCAGCATGGTTTCTGGACGCGTGGTTGCTACTACGATGTAGTCTTTGCCGTCGGCTGTTTTCACGCCGTCCGCTAGCGGGTAGCGGAAGTGCCACATGTGGCCTTTTTTATCTTTGTTTTCAACTTCTAGATCTGAGATCGCTGTGTGTAGCTTAGGATCCCAGTTAACCAGACGCTTACCACGGTAGATAAGGTCGTCTTCGTAAAGACGTACGAATACTTCTTGTACTGCATTTGATAGGCCGTCATCCATCGTGAAGCGTTCACGATCCCAGTCTACCGATGCGCCAAGGCGACGAAGCTGTTGGGTAATGTTACCGCCAGACTCCGCTTTCCATTCCCAGATTTTGTCGATGAAAGCGTCACGGCCGTAGTCGTGCTTAGTCTTGCCTTCTTCGGCTGCAATCTTACGCTCCACAACCATTTGGGTTGCGATACCTGCGTGGTCGGTACCGACTTGCCAAAGGGTGTTTTTTCCCTTCATGCGTTCACAGCGGATCAGGGTATCCATGATGGTATCCTGGAACGCGTGGCCCATGTGAAGGCTGCCAGTGACGTTTGGTGGTGGGATCATGATGCTGTATGCATCTTTAGATGTGTCACCATGAGGCTTGAAGTAGCCAGCCTCTTCCCAGCGCTGGTACAGCGCCTGTTCGATTGATTGTGGGTTGTATGTCTTTTCCATAGCGCTCTTAGAAGGATCTACATGGGAATTAGGGCGTCTCAGGGGCAGCGGTGGTCTGTAATTGAATGCCTACAAGGCGATATGCCTTGTAGCGTTCACGGGCCAGCTGCTTGAGCTTTTCATCGCAAGGAACGAAGTCTACCACTTGTGAGAAGGTAACCGCAAAATTTGGTGCATCCTGACTCAAATTAATCAGGATGCCCCGGCGTCCGCTATGACGTAACCCCGGCCAGCCGATCTCGACTGGTGAACCGCCACGAGGGCCTTCACCAATGAGATTGTGCGGCACGAAATTGTCCGGCTCTTGCTGCCAAAGATACTCATCTATTTGCTCTGCCTGCTCTTTACTGCCGGCGAGGAGGTAGACCTTGTGGCCTTGCTTATAACTCAATGCTGCTTGATGGCAGGCGAAGTGAAACTGATAGTCGCTATCGGCTTCAATCTGTTTGTCATCAATAATATAAAAAGTAGCATGAGTCATAGTGATTGTTCTCAAAAAGAAAGGGGCCTTGCGGCCCCTTTGTTGTCTGATTTATTCGACGTTTTCTTGGCCGGCACGGTTGAGTAGGAACTGGACCAGTAATGGGACCGGTCGTCCGGTAGAACCTTTGTTCTTGCCGCCGACCCACGCTGTACCTGCGATATCGAGGTGAGCCCAGTTGTACTTCTTGGTGAAGCGAGAAAGGAAACAGCCTGCGGTAATAGTGCCCGCGCCCGGAGAGCCCAAGTTTGCCATATCAGCAAACGGACTTGCCAGTTGCTCCTGGTATTCGTCCGACATCGGCAGACGCCATGCACGGTCACCAGCCTGCTCTGATGCATTGATCAGCTCATGGGCCAGCGGGTTGTGGTTGGCAATCAAACCGCTGATATGGTTGCCGAGGGCAACAACACAGGCACCGGTCAGGGTGGCGACGTCCACGACACATTCTGGCTCGAAACGCTCGACGTACGTTAGTGCATCGCACAGTACCAGTCGGCCTTCAGCATCGGTATTCAATACTTCAACCGTCTGGCCCGACATGGTTGTCAGAATATCTCCCGGACGGTATGCACTGCCACCGGGCATGTTTTCACAGCCAGCCAAAATACCGACAACGTTAATCGGCAGGTTCAATTTGGCCAGTGATTTCATTGCACCAAAGACGGTTGCAGCACCGCACATATCATATTTCATCTCATCCATCTGGGCCGATGGCTTGATAGAAATACCGCCTGAATCAAATGTCAGGCCTTTGCCGACCAGTACAATAGGCTTGGCTGCAGGATCTGAGCTGCCTTTGTATTCGATCACCGACATCATGGCTTCGTTCTTCGAGCCCTGACCCACAGCCAGGTAGGATGTCATACCCAGCTCTTTCATTTCTTGCTCTCCGATGATTTTGGAACTGACTGTTTCGAAATCATCAGCAAGGCGACGGGCCTGAGAGGCCAGGTACGCAGGGTTAGCCACGTTTGGCGGCATGTTACCTAAGTCTTTACCGGCTTTTACACCAGAAGCCACAGCCAAGCCATGTGCAATCGCACGCTCGCCCAACGATAGCTCACGACGGGTCGGGACATTGAATACCAGTTTGCGAAGTGGGCGGCGGGTTTCCGGCTTGTTGCTCTTGAACTGGTTAAAAGTATATAGGCTGTCTTTGGTTGTTTCGACTGCCTGGCGTACTTTCCAGTAGGTATCGCGGCCTTTGACGTGTAATTCAGTCAGGAAGCAAACGGCTTCCATCGAGCCGGTTTCGTTTAGGGTGCTGATGGTTTTCTTGATGATTTGCTTGTACTGACGTTCATCAAGCTCGCGCTCTTTACCACAACCAACCAGTAATACACGTTCAGATAATACGTTTGGCACATGGTGAAGAAGCAGCATCTGACCGGGCTTACCCTCTAAATCACCACGACGCAACAGGGAGCTGATATAGCCGTCGCTGATTTTATCGAGTTGTTCGGCAATTGGAGAGAGGCGACGTGGTTCGAAGACGCCGACGACAATACAGGCACTTCGCTGTTTCTCGGGGCTACCACTTTTTACACTGAACTCCATGCGTACTCCTACATCCTATAAAGACAATTAAAGCTAAATGTTAGATAATACCGCACTTACTTGCTGGACCGCCGTTTCGGTATAGGATTAAGGTACAGGTTAACATTTAGCCGAAAGATTAAAAAATAACTACTTAACCGAAAAACTATAGTGATTCCAGCAAAAAAACAAGTTTTCTATGGGTATATAAAGCGTGATTATTGTTCGGTATTTGACACGTGAGACATTAAAGAGCCAATTCGCGGTTCTTTTTGTGCTTTTTCTTGTCTTTATCAGCCAGAAATTTATTCGCATTCTGGCTTCAGCCACAGAAGGTTCGATCCCCACAGATCTGATCTTAACCTTGATGGGACTGTACATGCCGTCAATGGCACTGTTGATGTTACCACTGAGTCTCTACATCGGGATTTTGCTTACTTTTGGCCGTTTGTATGCCGAGAGCGAAATCACCGTGATGAATGCGACGGGTATTGGCAATAAGTTTCTGATCCAGGCCGCTTTATGGCTGGCGGTGATCACAGGCTCTTTTGCTGCCTTTAATTCATTGTGGCTTTCGCCGTGGGCTGTGGAACAAGAAACTCGGGTTATGGAACAGGTCGAAGCTGACTCAGGGCTGGAGCTGTTGGTGAAGGGCCAGTTTCAGGCCGCACCTGACGGCAAAGGCGTGGTGTTTGTCGATGACATCACCGAGAGTGGCTCTCGGCTACATAATGTCTTTGTGGCCCAGGTGGTCGCCCGCGACACGATGCGCCCGAGTGTCATGGTGTCTGAGCGTGGCTATGTCAGCCAGCTAAAGGATGGCCGCCAGGTGCTGGATTTGGAAGCAGGCACGCGCTATGAAGGTTTTCCTACCCGGCTTGATTATTCCGTAACAGAGTTCGATGGCTATCAGGCCTTGATTGGTCAGCGTGCCGTACGTGAAAAGAGCCGCGACTGGGATGCATTACCAACGCTAAAGCTGATGCAGCGTCCCGAGCTGGCGGCAAAGGCGGAGTTCCAGTGGCGAGTTTCACTATTTCTGTGTATTCCTCTACTTACCATGGTTGTGGTGCCCTTATCGGCGGTGAACCCGCGTCAGGGGCGCTTTGCCAAGCTGTTTCCGGCAGTGTTGATTTACCTGACTTACTTTTTGGCAATCAGTGCGGGTAAATCCGCGGTGGAAGACGGTGCTCTACCTGCCACTATTGGCCTGTGGGGGATTAATTTTGCAATATTCCTAATTGCTGTAGCGTTAAATGTCTGGGATACCTTGCCGCTCAGGCTGATGAGAGAGAAATTACGGAGACGTGGCTAATGTTTAAGATTTTGGATTTGTACATTGGCCGAACGATCATCGCGACAACGGCTCTGACCTTATCCACCCTGGTAGGACTGTCGGCGATCATTAAATATGTCGAGCAGTTACGAAAGGTTGGCGAAGGCACTTACGATCTCGTGAAGGCGCTGGGCTATGTGTTGCTAAGTGCTCCCCGTGATATTGAGATGTTCTTCCCGATGGCGGTGCTGCTCGGTGCTCTGATAGGTCTTGGTGCACTGGCGTCCAGCTCCGAGCTGGTCGTTATGCAGGCTGCCGGTTTTTCTAAGTTGGATATCGGATTGTCGGTACTAAAAACGGCAGTGCCGTTGATGCTAATTGTTACTTTGCTGGGCCAGTGGGGGGCACCCGAAGCGCAGAAAGCGGCTCGCGAACTGCGTGCTCTCTGGACATCGGGGGGCAGTATGCTCTCGGTTCAGAGCGGGGTGTGGGCTAAAGACGGTAACGACTTTATCTATATAGGCCGGGTTCATGAAAAGAGTAACTTGGATGCGGTTAATGTCTGGCAGTTTGACGACCAAAATCAGCTTACACAGACTGTGTTTGCCAGAAGTGCCTCTTTTCATGAGCAAGAAGGGTGGTTGCTGGAAGGGGTTACCATTACTGACATTACCGATGTTCAGCAAACAAATACTGACTATGCTTCGCTGCCCTGGAAAACGACACTCACGCCTGACAAGTTGGCCGTGGTGACCGTGAAGCCGGAAGAGTTGGCACTGTCCGGGGTGTACGATTATGTATCGTATCTGAAAGAGTCTAAACAGGATGCAGCCCGTTATGAATTGGCATTCTGGCGCAAGGCACTGCAGCCAGTATCGATTGCGGTAATGATGTTGCTGGCACTGTCGTTTGTATTCGGACCGTTACGTTCCGTGACGATGGGGGCAAGGATATTATCTGGGGTCATTTTTGGTTTTGCCTTCTATATATCCAATGAAGTATTTGGGCCGATGAGTATTGTTTACCGGCTGCATCCTGTGATCGGGGCTCTGGGGCCAAGTTTGGTGTTCCTATTTATTACCATATATCTGCTAAGGCGAAAGCTATAGGTAATAAAAAAGGAGCCGGTTGGCTCCTTTTTTGATGTTGTTCATGGTGGATATTAATTGGGCTTCGGAAGCACAATCATTTCGCATTCTGCCATTGTATCCTGAAAAGATTGTTTCTCTTTGCTAAAGGGGGCCAGCAGATTACCGAGGCCAAATGCCGAGGTGCCCATTCTGATCAATGCTTGAGTAAGACGGATGTTGGTTCCATCTTTATTTTGCAGGCGCAGCTTCCAGGCCCGCATTCCTATTGTTTGCCCGCCCTTGCACCAGAAGTAGGCAAAGAAGCCGACAATAACAAGAGCCAGATAAGCGGTGTATATCAGGCTAACAACCGGATGTTCGGTCGTATAGGCACTGGCGTCCTGATACTCCCCAAGGCTGAGAATACCTATTTGAAGCAAAGTGGCGATGCATCCCATTGCCACCCCGCCAGCCAACATCAGTACGGCAGCTACGGCCAATGAGTCGTAAAGCCATGCCCCTAGACGGCGAAAAAGTCCTGGGTATTGTTTGGTCAGCTTAACGTCCTGTTGTTTTTTCTGTTTCATCAATTCACCACGTCTAAGTTGCTTGTCTGTTCTATTGAGTAGGCAGAACTGACTTCTGAACGGAGTGTAACAACTAACGCTGGTGACGTGAATCTTCGCTCTATCTGAAATGATAAGGGAAAGACCGCTGGATTCAGTTTTAGCAGCTATCCTTAATTTTCAGGCCCCTGTGAGTTTATGAGGAGAAATTCGATGGCTGAAGATAGTAAAAATACGACCAACTGGCCGGATCTGGCGGGTGCTCTCTATGATAAATTGACTGAGCGCCATGCCGAGCTAACGTATGATTTTAATAATGTCGAAGTTAGTGTGCCCAGCGGGGCGGGTGATAAACCTGAGCACTCAGTCTGGAAATTCAATGGCAGTATTAGTATTCGCGGACGAAATCTGGATTAGTCGATGCGTTTGTCTATTCAGGGTGAGATGAACATCGAGGTGGATGGCGAGCCTATCCACCTCGTGGCTCAGGATGATTGCATTTCACTGGCTTTGAATCGATTGGCAACACTTGCTGTTGTTGCACGAGTGCTCTCGCGTTTACCTCGGACTCTAAATACCAGAGCCTCATTGTCTCAACTTACTGCTATTTGTCCTTCTATCGTAATCACTGTCGGAGAGGAGACCATCTTGCAAATACAGCGCCGTGAAGGGGTTATTTCATCAATATGGCATCATAAGTTTGCTTTCGTTAATAAAAAGCTCTGGCTTCGTGATGGCTTCAGTTTTCTGCGCTGTTACTTTAGATAGGAGTCTTGCTGCTCAATGTCTAACCTTGCTAAGTCATTGTTGGTTAAATATAAAGCAGGTGGGCAATAATACGCAGCAAGCGTTGAATAAATGCTTGCGCCTCAAGTCGCGATACGTATAATAACCTGCATCTGCCCGAGTGGTGAAATTGGTATACACGACGGATTCAAAATCCGTTGCTTTCGAGCGTGACGGTTCAAGTCCGTCCTCGGGCACCAGATAAAACAATAAAGCCTCAGCTAACGCTGGGGCTTTGTTGTTTCTGTAGCCTACAAATATTCCCCACCTCAGATGTCTTCTTGTCAGTTTCCCAGTATTGCACCTTCGTTCTGGATCAATTATGTCTATGGTCTATAGACAACAAATAGCCATGATCTAAAAAATACTATGGATGATGCTTTTCAATATTCAGATGAATTCGGACCACTAAAAATAATTCATCTCTATGAACCCTCCCTGGCGTTGAAAGCTGTTTTGGTGGTGGATAACGTTGCGATGGGACCGTCAATTGGCGGGATCCGGATGGCTGTAGACGTCACAACTGAAGAATGCGTCCGTCTTGCCCGTGCCATGACATTCAAGAATGCGGCGGCAGGGCTTCCCCACGGGGGCGGCAAAGCGGTGATTTGCGCAGATCCAAAAATGAATAAGCCAGATAAAGAGGCATTGATTCGAGCGTTTGCCCAAGGCCTGCGTAATGAAGAAACCTATATATTTGCACCTGATATGGGGGTCGACGAAGAGTGCATGGCCTGGATCCGAGATGAAGTGGGGCGGGTAGTCGGCTTGCCCTATGTTTTCGGTGGGATCCCCCTCGACAAGCTTGGGGCTACAGGCTGGGGGTTAACACAGGTCGTTGATGTTGTTGCGAAAGATCGTGGTTTTAAGGTGAAAGGGGCGCGATTTGTGGTGCAGGGTTTTGGCGCGGTAGGTAAACATGTGAGCCGGTTTCTTGTTGAGAAAGGGGCGCTATTGGTGGGAGTCTCAGATTCTTGCGGCGCAATTTGCAATAAAAGTGGTTTGGATGTCGATCAACTGTTAGCCCTGAAAGCCGAAGGTAAATCTGTCACTGAGTATGCCGATGCAACCCAAATTTCAAGTGACGGTCTTGTTAGCCTTGAGTGTGATGTTTGGATCCCCGCTGCCAGGCCGGATGTGATCCATGAGGGGAATGTCCAGAGCTTGAACACCAAGGTGATGGTGCAGGGAGCCAATATCCCTTGCACACTAGAGGCCGAGGAGTATCTCCATCAGCACGGTGTGCTTTGCATTCCTGATTTTATCGCCAATGCGGGCGGGGTGATCTGTGCGGCGATGGAATACCATGGGGCGGCCCAGGCGGCAGCCTTTCAGGCTATCGAAGATAAAATACGGCGCAACACCGAGCAGGTGCTCAAGCGGGTTAATGAGCAATCCATGCTGCCTCGTGAGGCCGCTGTGGCATTAGCCAAAAAACGGCTAAATAAAGCGATGTCTTATCGACGTTATTCCCTGTTTTCGACAGCGCCTCATTTTCTTTAATGAAGGTTTGCTAATGCGAGGAAAGCATCATGGAAATGACACCAAAAAGTTATTTTCATCGTGGTGGGGATGAGGCGCTGCTTGGTAAAACGATCCCCGAGCACTTTATTGATATTGCCGAGCAATACCCGCAGCAAGAAGCGGTTGTCTCCATAGCCCAGAACCGGCGGTTAACCTATCGTGAATTATCCGTTGAAATCTATAGGCTCGCGAAAGGGTTGCTTGGTTCGGGGTTTCAGAAAGGGGACCGAGTCGGCATTTGGTCTACCGATAATCTGGAATGGTTATTGTTGCAAATGGCGACTGCAAGTGTCGGGATCGTGTTAGTGAATATTAACCCGGCCTACCGTCAACGGGAGCTGGCATACGCGCTACAGTGCTCTGAAGTTCAGGGCCTGTTTGTCATTCCATCGTTCCGCGACAGTGACTACCTTTTAATGCTGACGGAATTAATGCCGGAGCTAAAAAAGGGAGGCGTACCATTTAAGAGTGAGGTATTCCCGCTTTTGCGCTCGGTGGTCGTGTTTGATCCGGCCGGCCCGGATAAGACAGTACGCCCGGCGGCTGGCTTTACTGTGTGGTCAGATATTCTGAGAAAGGGGGAGACTGTTAGGGATCAGGATATAGACAGCGCCATCACAAGCTTGGACTGCGATGATGCTATTAATATCCAATATACCTCAGGTACCACGGGCTTTCCGAAGGCGGTGGTCTTAAGCCATCATAATATTTTAAACAATGCCTTTTTTTCAGCAAAAGCCATGCATTTTTCAGAGCAAGACCGATTATGTGTCCCCGTCCCCTTTTATCACTGTTTTGGTATGGTACTGGCAAATTTACTTTGTCTGTCGGTTGGTGCCTGTATCGTGATTCCGTCAGAGCATTTTGATGCCGAAGCGGTATTGCGATCCATTGACCGTGAAAAATGTACTGGGATCCATGGTGTGCCGACTATGTTCATTGCTGAGCTGGATCAGGCGAATTTTGAACGTTATGACATGAGTAGTTTACGTACTGGAATTATGGCCGGTGCGCCCTGCCCGCCGTCATTAATGGTACGGGTAATGAAAGACATGCACTGTAGTGAAATATTAATTGGCTATGGGGAAACGGAAGCGTCACCGCTAACTCACCTTACCTCTCGCGATGATAGCTTGGAGCGTAGAACCGAAACGGTCGGTAAGAATTTAGCTCATCAGGAAGTTAAGCTCATTGAGCTTGAAACCGGAGCCACCGTACCTCTGGGAGCAATTGGCGAAATATGCTTCCGTGGCTACCACTTAATGAAAGGCTATTACGGTAACCCCCAAGGGACGCAGGAAGCGATAGATGAATACGGCTGGCTGCACTCTGGCGATTTGGGAACGATGGATGCCGAAGGGTATGTGAAAATTACCGGGCGGATCAAAGAAATGATCATTCGCGGTGGGGAAAATATCTATCCAAGAGAGATTGAAGACGTTTTATTTGCTCATCCTAAAATTCAGCAAGTGGCGGTGTTTGGTATTCCGGATGAGTATTATGGCGAGGAAGTCGTAGCCTGGGTTCAATTGCACCCTGGAGAAGAGATGACGGAAAAAGATATTCGAGAATATTGCCATGGTCAAATAACCCATTTTAAGATCCCGAAATATATCCGCTTTATTGATACGTTTCCGATGACCGTGACGGGAAAACTGCAAAAATTTCGAATGCGAAAGCTGGAAGTTGAAAAACGTCAGTCTGAGCAGAAATGACCCGTTGTTTTCGGGCGTGACGGGGCAAGTTCGTCCTCGGGCTCCAAGATTAAACAACCAAGCCATGACAGCGTGTATGCCATAGACATACACGCTGTGAACTGAAGTCGTTTCTATTTAGCTAGAAGCGACTATAGCTTAGAGAATAGTGTTGGCTCTGAATCAGGAGTCCAGTCAGACTGAGAGGTATGATTCGCATTGACAACATAACGCGCTCCCTTGTAGCTCACAACATCGCCTTGATTATAGCTGACATTAACAGTCCATACTGTTCGAGGCATGCTGTTCACCCAAAGGCTCGATGTCGATGATGGAGCCCAGTCTGCCTGCGAAGCGTGGGCAACAACAGCCTTATAAATGATATTGTCGTGAATTACGTAGTCACCCTCGGCATAAGTCTTATTGACAGACCATGCTGGAGCATAGTTATCTAATGTATCAAAGACGTATCCTGCCTCTTTCGCAATCTTGATGAACTTGGCAAATTTCGGTAGGTTTTTGGTTGCCCCCATGCCACGCTTACCATCTTCAAATAGGAATGCATGAGTCAGGACAATCGATTTGTCAGCATGCAAAGAAGTACCACATGGGAAAGTCTGCGACTTTGAGTTGACCGGCTCGATCGTTGTTGGTGCGCATGTATTGAATGTTGCTTCAACATAGCCCAAGAATGCATCGGCTTCTGTTAGGCTGTTTGCCGGCATCGAAATTCCCCAGTTCTCCGGTGCCCAGTCAACATCCCAGCCATGGAACTGATAGTTTTTATTAGCAAGGATTTCGGCAACTTGAAGGGAAGCCTTCACACTGTTTGATGGATTTTTCGGATCGCAGACGTAACCTGGTTCCCAAGGTTTGAGACCATCTGATGTCGCGCATAAGCCATTACTCTTGAAATCTTTGGCTACACGCCAGGTATTGGTGTAAGGCAGGCGAGCGAGGCTTTCACCTTTGTAATTTGGATAGCTGTTTACACTCGGAATATATGACTCAATCACTGTAACGTTCTTGTCGAACATCGATGCATCGAAAACAGGGTCTTGGTAAGAATTAATCTGGTGGTTGCCGGTTGCATTACACTCGGCAGCGCTATTCGGGCCAAATTCTTCGACACAGTTGTGTACCATGTGATTGTAACTATGGTTGCCGACAACATGCCCTGAATCTAACAGTAATTGCAGTGCTTCAAGTGATTTACTTTCGTTTTCATCACCAATGCCATCTAGGTGCCAGGCATTCACGTAGAACGTCCCTTTGACACCTGCCTCATTCATGATCTTAACAATGGGGATCGTCGCATCGATTGACCCATCGTCAAAGGTTAGGTAAATCGTTCCTTTCGGAGTAGCCTGAACGGCCATTGAACTTGCTAGGATTGCGCCAGAGCATAATACGGACAATAATGTTTTCTTCATTTCGTTATTCCACATTGGGTTGTTGGTAAATTAAGGTGATCGGTATCAGTATATTAATCATCTTTATTCGTCAGACATTATTAGCACTGATTTTTATTGATATAATCCATAGTGATATTCCTTATCTGCGTGTGATATTGCATTGAATTACATTCGCTACACTTAATTCACACTCAAGCTTCGATTCATATCTCATTTTTGGGGCTGTTTTAAATAATTCTGTTGGATTAGTTGAATTGTATTAGTTTTCGAATACTGCCCTCTGAAATTTCGCATTGATTAATTACTTTTTAAAATGAGATGCTCTTCACGTTAATGCAACCGGTTGCGCTTTTACTTTTTTTTTATTTGTTTACAATTTTTATATCGCTTAAACAGCGTAAAAATAAAAAATGGAGAGTGGGATGAAAAAGATTTTGTTGTGTTGTAGCGCTGGTATGTCAACCAGCATGTTGGTTCAGAAAATGGTAAAGTCAGCCGCGGATCGTGGCATAACGTGTAAGATTGAAGCGCAGTCCGTTAGTTCATTTGACCAGGCAATACAAGAGTTTGATGTCTGTTTGTTAGGGCCGCAAGTACGTTTCCAGTTAGAAGACCTGAGAAAAATAGCCAGCCAGTATGGAAAGAAAATTGATGCTATCTCTCCTATGGCTTATGGCATGATGAAAGGAGACGAAGTACTGGATCAGGCTCTTTCATTAATAGCCAAATAAATTGATTTGAGTCAGTCAGTATTTATTGGTTGACTCTTTTCAAATTCAATAAGGAAAGTTTTATTCCTCTGCATTATTAGTATGGGGTGGAGTTTTTTATCTTTTAAAAAAGGATTGTTTTATGAAGCTTTACGATAAGTTAATGAGTGTCGTAGAAAATACAATCGCCCCATTGGCGGCGAAAGTTGGCTCGCAAATACATGTGCGGGCAATGCGTGATGGATTTATCACCGCAATGCCATTTATTATTGTGGGTAGTTTTATTCTAATATTTGCTTTTCCCCCATTTGCTGAAGATACAACGAATGGATTTGGTCGCGCTTGGCTAGACTTTGCAACCAATAACTTTGACGCAATAATGATGCCTTACAATATGTCTATGGGCATTATGACGATATTTGTCTCTCTGGGGGTTGCCTATAGTTTGGCGCGAGCCTATATGATGGACGGTATCACCTGTGCTTGTTTGTCGCTAATGAGCTTCTTGCTGATTTGTGCGCCTGTTACCGGTGGTGCCCTACCCGCAAACCATATGGGTGGAACCGGGATCTTTACTGCTGTATTGACAGCTTTCTTTGCCGTCGAGCTTGTTCGCTTCCTGAAAAAACATAATATCACGATCAAAATGCCAGAGCAGGTTCCACCTGCAATTGCCCGTTGTTTCGAAATGCTTATCCCTGTCTTGATTGTCTTCATGACACTGTACCCGCTTAGCCTTTTTGTTCAGTCTCAGTCTGGCATGCTGATCCCTGATGTGGTCATGGACCTGTTCAGACCGCTAGTTAGTGCATCTAATACTCTACCTGCCATTATCGGTGCGTTACTGCTTTCACAACTATTATGGTTTGCTGGTATTCACGGTGCTGCGATTGTTGTTGGTCTGCTGTCACCAATCTTCTTGACTAACATTGGTGCTAACACTGCGGCGTTTGTTGCAGGCGAGCCTATTCCCAACCTACTGACTCAGCCATTCTGGGACTTCTATATCTTCATCGGTGGTTCGGGTGCAACCTTGGCCCTGGCTATCTTGATGGTATTCAGTCGCTCTGTTCACCTACGTAGCCTGGGAAGAATGAGTGCAGTGCCCGGTTTCTTCCAGATTAACGAGCCAATCATCTTTGGTGCTCCAATCGTAATGAACCCAATGCTATTTGTACCTTTCCTACTCGCACCTATCGTGAATGCAATCATTGCGTTTACTGCAGTGAAGATGGGCTTTGTCGGAATGGGCGTTGCAACGACACCATGGACAACGCCTGCCATTATCGGTGCCTCTTGGGGTACGGGATGGACATTAGCACCAGTGTTCCTCGTTGTTGGCCTTCTGGTTATTGACCTGCTTATTTACTTGCCATTCTTCAAGATGTTCGAAAAACAACTGCTTGAAGATGAAAGTAAAGTCGCAGCCGAGAATGCTAAAGAGGAAGCCTCTGAAGGCGCTCCAGTTACCGCATAGTTTTTTACCTGGGTTACGGTTTAACCCGTAACCCAGTTTTTTAGTTAAGGAGAGAAAAATGGATCAAGAAGCGGTTGTTATGGAAATTATTGTCAATGCGGGCGAAGCACGCAGCTTGTGCTTTGAAGCGTTGGCTATGGCTAAAAAGCAGGAGCTGGAGCAGGCAAGAGATCTGCTTAAGCAAGCCAAGGAGTGCCTAAACCGCGCTCACTTAACTCAAACTCAGTTGATCGAAGCTGATCAGGGTGAAGGTAAGGTGAAAATGACGCTGGTAATGGTTCATGCTCAAGATCATTTGATGACGACCATATTGGCTCATGAACTAACCAATGAAATGGTAGCAATGTACGAAAACATGTCTAAATAGTAGGGATGGATTATGACTAAATCACCTCTAAAATTGGCCATTATCGGAGGAGGCAGCAGCTATACCCCTGAGTTGGTTGAAGGTGTTTTGAAAAGGCTTGATCGTGTTCCTGTCAAAGAAATGCATTTTGTCGATGTGGAAGCTGGACAGGAAAAGCTGGAGATAATTGAGGCGCTGACACGGAGGATGGTTGAAAAGGCTGGGGCAGATATCATAATCAAGGCCTCGCTCGATCGTCGGGCAGCAATAGCTGATGCTGATTTTGTCATGACTCAGTTTCGTGTAGGAGGGTTACAGGCCCGAGCGAATGATGAGCGTATCCCATTAAAATATGACGTGATAGGCCAGGAAACGACCGGCCCCGGCGGATTTGCCAAAGCGCTTCGGACTATTCCCGTTATCTTGGATATTTGTAAGGATATCGAAGAGTTGGCTCCTAATTCCTGGATGCTCAATTTCACGAATCCGGCCGGTCTGGTGACTGAAGCGGTTCAGAAATATAGCAAAGTGAAAACTATCGGATTGTGTAATGTACCTGTCTCGATGAAGATGATGATTGCCGAAATGATGGATTGCTTGCCGGAAGAGTTATCGCTTGAGTGTGCAGGGTTGAACCATTTGGTATGGGCTCACCGGGCATGGCTTGGTGGCAAGGATATTACTGCAGAAGTGCTGAAAAAAGTTGGTGACGGTGCCAATTTCAGCATGAAGAATATTTTTGAAGAGCCTTGGGATCCGGCATTTCTTAAGGCCTTAGGAGCGATCCCTTGTCCTTACCATCGTTATTTTTATCAGACCGATGCGATGCTTGCGGAGGAAAAGGAGTCTTCACTTAATGAGGGCACTCGTGCTGAGCAGGTAATGAAAACGGAGCAAGAGCTTTTTGAACTGTATCAGAATGAAAGTCTTGCGGAAAAGCCAGAGCAGTTGGAAAAACGAGGTGGTGCTTACTATTCAGATGCATCGCTGAATCTGGTTGATGCGATCTATAACGATCTCAAGACGATCCATGTGGTGAATGTACGTAATAACGGAACAATCGCAACGTTACCTGATGATGCTGTAATTGAGTGTAGCGCCGTTGTCGGAAGTTGGGGCGCGAGGCCGCTAATGATTGGAGAACTAAGTCCGGCAGTAATTGGCTTGATTGGCCAGGTAAAGGCTTATGAGCAGTTGACTGTAGAGGCTGCTGTTCACGGTGAGTATGACAAGGGATTGATGGCGTTGGCTAATAATCCTTTGGTACCTGATATCAGCAAGGCTAAATCAATATTTGATGATATTTTGAAGACAAATCACGATTACTTGCCGCAGTTTAATCAGTAAAGTCCAAATAGGAGAGCAGCTGTTAGCCTAAGAAGAATGATAGCAGCTCTCATTTCTCAGGTGATGTTATGCATGTAATTTTTAATGCCGATGATTTTGGTTTGACGCCAGGGGTAAACCTAGGAATAGTTGATGCGTGCCAGTCTGGTGTTGTACGTTCGACAACGCTAATGGTAGATATGGCAGCAGAAAGGCATGCAGTTGACTTGGCCTTGTCGGCATCCTTGTTGAAGGTTGGGTTACATTTACGGTTCACTGCTGGTGCTCCGTTAACCGACATATCTTGTCTTGTTGGTGATAATGGCCTGTTTGGGGTGAAGGAAGGTTTTTGGCAGAGACGTGATTTTCCGGAGCAACAGATTGCTGATGAAGTGACCGCTCAGGTTGAACATTTCCTTGCAACAGGGCTTAGCCTTAGTCATATTGACAGTCATCACCATGCTCATACGCATCCACAAATATTGCCAGTTGTACAAGAGGTAGCGCGTAGCTATCAGGTTCCATTGAGAGCAACTGGATATCACGGCAAGGCGCAAAGTGATTGCCGCTATACCTTCGAGGAAAGTTTTTACGGTGGAGGCATTTGTCTGGATAAGTTGCTACAGATCATTAATAGACATAATGGTAGCTGTGATGTCTTAGAGATAATGGTTCATCCGGCCTATGTTGATCAGGCCCTTATGGATGTCAGTTCTTATAATATCTTAAGGGCTAAAGAGCTTGATATCCTAACCGATAAAAAACTTTCTGAAGCACTCGACGATCTTGATGTAACAATCAGCGATTATTCAATTTTATTGCCATGATGTTGAGATCTTAACGTTCATAAACACGTACAAGTATCACAGCCTTTACCTCTAGGGCTCGATTCCATCTTTAATAAGAAAATAGCAGCTGCCAGTATCGCATTACCCCCCCTTTTTCACCGATGCGGGCTACTGGCAGTGTGCTATAAATTGAGATCTTGTGATCGAATTTATTGCTAGCATCTTTATGTGAATTAGGCTTGGCACTATAGTCGAGGGGGATGATGATGGAGGTGAAGTTAGTTCTCGAACATCATGTGACTCAAAAGGTTTCAGAGGTCGTATATAACCATGGCAAGTATTAAAGATGTGGCATCCTTGGCTGGTGTCCACCGTTCGACGGTTTCGAGGATCATCAACGGTGAGGGTAAGTTTAGGTCAGATACCAAACGGAAAGTTGAGCAGGCAATGGCCGAACTTAATTACCGCCCGAGTGCGATTGCCCGTTCTCTTGCTACTGCGTCATCAAATATGACTGGTTTGCTGGTAACTTATTATACCGGTGGTTTTTTCGGTGAAATGATGGAGCAGGTACAATCCGAGCTTGATCTGCATGATAAATTTCTTATTACGGCACAGGGACACCGCTGCGCAGATGGTGAGCGTGAAGCTATTCGCCGCTTTCATGATCTCCGATGCGAAGGATATATCCTTAATAGTCGTTACTTGAGTGATGATGAACTTCGAGAGCTGGCGCAGGAGCCAACTCCGTTTGTGCTCCTTGATCGTGTCGTTGAGGGGCTGGAATCAAGGTGCATCACCTTCGATCATCGCTTGGCAGCAACAATGGCGGTTAACCACTTGATTGGGCAAGGGCATAGTCAAATAGCCTGTATTTCTGGTCCGCGGAATCGTGCGAGTAGCTATCAACGTTATCAGGGGTATATAGAAGCCCTCCAAAATGCAGGTATTTCGATTGCGCCTACATTAAGTATTGAGGGTAATTACGGCCGTGAAAGTGGCTATCTGGCAGCACAACAGTTATATCGTTCCCCTTCTGAAATGACGGCTTTGTTCTCTTGTAGTGAAGAAATGATGCAGGGGGCACTACAGTTTTTCCACGAGCATCATGTTGAAATACCGCAGCAGGTTTCGTTGATGAGCTTTGATAGTATCGATCTGTGCGCAACAATGTACCCTTTTGTTTCTGCAGTACATTTTCCTATTAGTGATATGGCACGGGTCGCTGTTGGGTTACTGATAAGCCAAATCCGTCATCAAGACATTCATATACAGCGTCATTTTGAACCAGAACTGCGTATCCGTAATAGTGTGAAAAAACTGAAGCTTGTTAGCGGCTGATAGACATCAACAAGGTCAAGTTGATGAAAGAATGACCAGTCAATCGAGTGATGCGATGTGATTGAAGGAAAATATTTGTGTATCAATTATGTGTACGTATAATAGTCCGCACTTGCCCGAGTGGTGAAATTGGTATACACGACGGATTCAAAATCCGTTGCTTTCGAGCGTGACGGTTCAAGTCCGTCCTCGGGCACCAGATAAAACAACAAAGCCTCAGCTAACGCTGGGGCTTTGTTGTTTTTGGATACAATACTTTTCCCCTCCTCCATTTCGATTTTCAACCTTCAATCACACTTAACAGACAAAGTATCTGATAATGCTCTGACAGCTTGTTGGTAAGCCGTTAGTATTTCAGGTTCCTGGTAGCACAAGAGAGAATAGGGATTTTGTCATCGCGATCAGCTAATAGCCGATACGGCAGCATTATTGAAAATGTTAAGGAACAGATTCGACAGAGGATCTGGTTGCCTGGAGAGCGTATACCCTCCGTCAGGGTTATGAGTAAAGCACAATCTGTTAGTGTGATGACGGTATTGAAGGCGTATGAGCATTTGGAGGCTGAAGGCTGGATATATGCAAAAGCCAAGGCGGGTTATTACGTTGCTGCCCATTTCAATCGGTTGTCTGAGCCTGAGCAGACAACTCCTCAGGTAGTCAATCGTTCTATACAGATTAATAGACATGTATTTGATGTGCTCAGGGCTTGTAAACAACCTGATGTGATCCCTTTCGGGTCGGCTTTTCCTGATCCGGAGTTATTTCCACTACAGCAGCTTGGGCGAACACTGGGCCAAACTATTAAGACAATGCCTACCAATAGCAGCATTCTTGATTTACCTCCTGGTAGTTTGGAACTTCGGCGTGTTATTGCACAGCGCTATTTAAGAGATGGAATTCAGGTTTCTCTTGATGACATAGTTATAACATCTGGCGCAATGGAATCTCTGGGGCTTAGCTTAGCTGCTGTGACCCAGCAGGGAGATACAGTAGCTATTGAATCTCCTGCTTTTTACGGTGCGCTTCAGGCGATAGAAAGGTTAAGGCTTAAAGCGGTTGAAATCCCTACCCACCCCCGAAGAGGGATGTCGGTTGAAGCCCTTGAGGCCGCAATTGAAACAAATGATGTAAAAGCATGTTGGCTGATGAGTAAGTTCCAAAACCCGCTTGGGGCGACGATGGCTGCTGAGCAAAAACAAGCAGTTTATGATTTATTGACTCAGCATAATATTCCACTTATTGAAGATGATGTTTATGCTGAACTGTATTTTGGTACGACTAAACCATTACCAATCAAAGCTCTTGATGACAAGGGGTTGGTATTGCATTGTTCATCATTCTCGAAATGCTTGGCCCCCGGGTTTCGTGTCGGTTGGGTTGCGGCCGGGTGTTATGCCAGGCAAATTGAAGAATTGCAGTTTATGTCGACTTTGTCCGTAGGTGCCCCTAACCAGTTTGCCTTGACTCAATATCTTCAACATGGCGGGTACGATAATCATTTACGCCGACTTCGGCGTACCCTTGAGCAACGACAGCAACAAATGCTGGGGGCCATTGAAGAGAGTTTCCCGACAGGTACAAAAGTAACAAGGCCTGAGGGAGGGTATTTTTTGTGGGTTGTGTTACCAGAGAAAATTGACACTTCTGCGCTACTGACTGAATTATTGGATAAGTATCGAATTAGCATTGCTCCGGGGACGTTATTTTCAGGGGATGTTCGATATAAACACTGTATGAGAATAAATTGCGCTTATCCATGGAATGAACAAACTCGATCTGCTTTATATCAATTGGCACAGTACCTAACACAGCAGTGTGATCAGCGCTGAAAAACTGTCTGTTCTAATTGTTTATTACCTTAACTGTTCTACATCCATCTATTCTCACTGTGCTTCTATAGCTACTCTGTTGAACAAGGAGTCGGAGAATATGCAAAATCGAACCGCCAACGCCAATAAGGAAATAAAGTTGCTTGCTGTATCTATATTATGTGCGGCTTTATTGGTGTTAGGACACTTACTTTTGGCTAAGAGTTTGGCTGAGCAAGCTTGGGTTGAATATACCGTAGCAGCCATTCCTTTTGTGCTGTTTGCAATTGGGGCGTTGGCTATACGTTTTGCAATAACCGCTGAACATCAAGATTAGCTTTACGTAATAATGGATGTCGCAAAAGACAAATAGGCGACAGTCAGCATTAAAATCAGGCTAATTGTCATAAGTTGTGCGTTTGTTGTTCGGTTGGCTGATTTTTGGTGATTTATTTCAAAAAGCCCCTTGCCAATGTGATCGAACTCTCTATAATGCGACCTCACTGACACGGAGCGCGGCGCTAAGCCAGCAACGATTTGTCAGTTTGTTCTTTAACAATTTGACCATGCAATCTGTGTGGGCACTCGTGAAAG
>NZ_RJLM01000073.1 GCF_004104355.1 Photobacterium chitinilyticum | reverse complement strand
ATTCGTTCTTTTTTCGCTGACAGATGGTCAGAACTTCATCTGGGTTCGAATCCTACTGAGGGGTCCACTAGAGATCAGAAATTGTTGAAGAAAGAACAATATCTTTCTTTTGTCCCTTCCAGGCGATCGGAAAATAAAGAAATRGTTAATATATTCAAGATAATTACGTATTTACAAAATACCGTCTCAATTCATCCTATTTCATCAGATCYGGGATGTGATATGGTTCCGAAGGATGAACTGGATATGGACAGTTCCAATAAGATTTCATTCTTGAACAAAAATCCATTTWTTGATTTATTTCATCTATTCCATGAACGGAASAGGGGGGGATACACGTTACGCCACGAGTCAGAAGAGAGATTTCAAGAAATGGCAGATCTATTCACTCTATCAATAACCGAGCCGGATCTRGTGTATCATAAGGGATTTGCCTTTTCTATTGATTCCTACGGATTGGATCAAAGACAATTCTTGAAGGAGGTWTTCAACTYCAGGGATGAATCRAAAAAGAAATCTTTATTGGTTCTACCTCCTATTTTTTATGAAGARAATGAATCTTTTTATCGAAGGCTCAGAAAAATTTGGGTCCGGATCTCCTGCGGGAATKATTTGGAAGATCAAAAAAGAGTGGTATTTGCTAGCAACAACATAATGRAGGYAGTCAATCAATATAGATTGATCCAAAATCTGATTCAAATCCAATATTATGGGTACATAAGAAATGTATYGAATCGATTCTTTTTAATGAAKAGAYCYGATCRCAACTTCGAATATGGAATTCAAAGGGATCWAATAGGAAATGATACTCTGAATCATAGAACTMTAATGAAAKATASGATCAACCAACATTTMTCGAATTTGAAAAAGAGTCAGAAGARATGGTTYGATCCTCTTATTTTTYTTTCTCRAACCGAGAGATCCAWRAATCGGGAKCCTRATGCATATARAKACRAATGGTCCAMTGGCAGCAATAATTTCCAGGAACATTTGCAACATTTCGTTTCTGAGCAGAAGAGCCGTTTTCAAGTAGTGTTCGATCGATTACGTATTAATCAATATTCGATTGATTGGTCTGAGGTTATCGACAAAAA
>NZ_RJLM01000072.1 GCF_004104355.1 Photobacterium chitinilyticum | reverse complement strand
GAAGTTGAGGGATCGCAGTTTTTGTGATTAATTTCAGGTAGCTATAACTGAAACCTGACTTTTTTGATGGGAATTTAAACAGGATTTATTCAGAAGAGGAACGGACTGCTCTCTTCTATCTGTGTGAATCGGTGCTTAAGGAAAAAAAACAGCGAGTACTAAACGACAATCGAGCGTGCTGCGGACTGGAGCCAACAAGGGTTATTTTCATTGTAAACATCCAACACCATAACAGGATTGGAAAACTACGGCTTGCTAGCTGCTAAGCCTCGACCCAACGTTAGTGAAGGAAGGGTCAGATGAATGAGAAGCCAATTGGTTCAGTGAAAACGGCCATCTCATAACGACAATCGGGCGTGTTGCGTACAATGCCTACAGATGTCTATTTTCTTTGAAAACATCCAGCACCATAACAGAGCAGGAAAACTTCAATATGCTAGCGACTAAGAACGACCCGAGTAGCAAGAAAACGATCACCACGTTGCCTGTACGCCCCTGCGCCATAACGCCCGCAATAAGGTGTGCCACGCTGAACTAGCCAAGCACACCGAACTCCATACTAAAACCGCCGAGTGTAATGCATCACCTTGATTGCATTGTTACATGCTAGTGCTGAATTCAATGCGGCTTGGCCGCCCCACCGAGACAACCGAGACAACCGAGAATCAAGCAACAATAGCAGAGCCGGATGTAACTGTGACACAAGAATATCAGCAGATAATTAACCTAATTGAGAAAGTGAGTACAGCGATTTAGTAACCACGGAAATTACAACACGCCGACTCGGACTTAATAATGCGGCTTCAAGAATTTGGGCAAAACAATGCCATTTAGACCAAAGAAATTTGAGAAAACCAGATTTTAAACCGCATAGACGATGAACGATTCTTTCTGCATGTAACAACGGATGGGAACCACTGAAGCCCGACGAAATAAAAACCGTATAAAAATAAAGCATGTAACGCCTGGGATAAGGTGCGCCACGACCAACTCACCAAATCCACTAAACTCCAAACCAAAAATGCCGAGTCAAACAAGTCACCTTGATACCTTTGTTATGCAACTCCATCCATTAATACGAACTAGTTTGGCCGAAAGTCCTTCCAC
>NZ_RJLM01000071.1 GCF_004104355.1 Photobacterium chitinilyticum | reverse complement strand
CCGCAGCTGTTATACCAGTACCCGTTGAAATGACCATTGCCGCAATACAGCGCATGCCCGCCCATCGCTGCCGTCCGGCAGGCCCTGAGCCGACTCGCTCCCTTGAGTTGGTACCGTGGAAGCCGGTGAGACTTGAGATAGGGTTCCAGTGCCTGCTGCATGAAACTTTGAACGGTATGCGCCATGACTGGAGCATAGACAAATTTTTAGACTATATTAGAAGCAGATACGCAATCTTCGACGCAGCGCACTCCCCGAGCTTGCTCGGCAGATTTAACGCCTGGGATAAGGTGCGCCACGATGAACTCACCAAATCCACTAAACTCCAAACCAAAAATGCCGAGTCAAACGAGTCACCTTGATACCTTTGTTATGGCGCGCTTGAGGGATCCAATACAAGCATCAGGCACGCTACCGCCGAACAGAATTATTTACCTGCCATATGATTCATGCATCATACATCACTTAATAAACAGGAAGTTGAGAGATCGCAGTTTTGTGATTTATTTCAGGTAGCTATAACTAAAACCTGAATTTTTTGATGGGAATTTGAGCAGGATTTATTCGGAAGAAGAACGGACTGCTCTCTTCTTTCAATGTGAATCGGTGCTTAAGGAAAAAAGCAGCGAGTACAAAACAACAATCGAGCGTGCTGCGGACTGGAACCAACAATGTCTATTTTCATTGCAAACACCCAGCGCCATAACAGGATTGGAAAACTACGGCTTGCTAGCTGCTAAGCCTCGACCCAACGAAAATGAAGGGAATCAACACAAGTGCAGGAGGCAATTGGACAAATGAAAAAAGTACCTCAGGACGACAATCGGACGTGTTGCGTACAGTGCCAATAAATATTTATTTTCTTTGAAGACATCCAGCACCATAACAGAGCTGGAAAACTGCAATATACTAGCGACTAAGAACGACCCACCGGCAAGTAATACGGCAGCCACGTTATCTGTACTCATCTACGCCATAACGCCTGGGATAAGGTGCGCCACGGTAAACTCACCAAACCCACTAAACTCCAAACCAAAAATGCCGAGTCAAACAAGTCACCTTGATACCTTTGTTATGCAACTCCATCCATTAATACGATAATACTTGGTCGAAAATCTTTCCAC
>NZ_RJLM01000070.1 GCF_004104355.1 Photobacterium chitinilyticum | reverse complement strand
GTCACTATACATCAACTTCATTGATTATGAAAAGGCATTCGACAGTGTAGATAGGAGGACATTATGGAAACTTCTTCGACACTACGGAGTTCCTGAGAAGATTGTCAATATTATCCGGAACTCATACGACGGACTACAGTGCAAAGTAGTGCATGGAGGACAGCTGACAGATGCATTCCAAGTAAGGACCGGAGTCAGACAAGGCTGTTTACTCTCTCCCTTCCTCTTTCTTCTGGTGGTCGACTGGATTATGAAGACCTCAACATCTGAGGGAAAACACGGAATACAATGGACAGCTCAGAACCAATTAGACGATTTGGACTTCGCAGATGACCTAGCCCTCCTATCACGTACACACGAACAGATGCAGATGAAGACAGCCAGTGTAGCAGCAGTCTCTGCATCAGTAGGCCTCAGCATACACAAAGGGAAAACCAAGGTCCTCAAATTCAAAGCGGAGAACAGCAATCCAATCACACTTGATGGCGAAACTCTGGAAGATGTAGAGTCCTTCACATACCTGGGAAGCATCATCGATGAACAAGGAGGATCCGATGCAGACGTAAAGGCGAGGATCGGCAAAGCAAGGGTCGCATTCCTACAATTGAAGAACATATGGAACTCAAAACAACTTTCAACCAATATCAAAGTGAGAATCTTCAATACGAACGTCAAGGCAATTCTACTGTATGGAGCTGAAACTTGGAGAACTACAACAACCACAATCAAGAAAGTACAAGTATTTATAAATAGCTGTCTACGCAAGATACTCAACATCCATTGGCCGGATACCATCAGCAATAGCCTTCTGTGGGAGAGAACAAACCAGCTTCCAGCTGAAGAGGAAATTAGGAAAAGACGATGGAAATGGATAGGACATACATTACGCAAATCGTCAAACTGCATCACGAGGCAAGCTCTAACTTGGAATCCTGAAGGGAAGCGGAAAAGAGGAAGGCCAAAGAACACATTACGTCGGATAATAGAAGCAGATATGAAAAGGATGAATTACAACTGGAAGGAGCTGGAAAGGATTGCCCAGGACAGGGTTGGATGGAGAATGCTGGTGAGCGACCTATGCTCCTTCACGAGGAGTAACAGGTGTAAGTAAAGTAAGTAAGTATGAACCC
>NZ_RJLM01000068.1 GCF_004104355.1 Photobacterium chitinilyticum | reverse complement strand
AATTTTGGTCAAGGACAAGTTGAGCAGCTTCAAGCTTAAACTCAGGGCTATATGTTCTTCTGGTACGTTTGGTCATTGTGTCACCTGTTCAGTTGTGAGGTGATGATATCACCTCTAATCAGGTGGCCAAATTAACTATGCCACTTCATTACCACTAAATGTCACCACCCCGACTTTACCAGATAAAATAGAATTACCGCGACTATCAACAGTTAACTTTGCAGTTCCAACATCTAGCATAATCGAAGCCGTTAATCCTTTATTGCTTGAATATGCAATCTCGATCAACTTTGCAATAGTTAATTTAATCTCTTTATCACTAGCACTCATAATTCAACCCTATAACTTTAAGAATGAGTGTATATCCTAAGATTAAGTGATTCAGAAACAGAAATATCAGTTTCAACATTCGCGGTTGATATCTCTTTTATGTAAGAGAAGTATGTAAATTAATAGCCATAACGCCCGCAATAAGGTGTGCCCCACTGAACCAGCAAAGCGCACTGAACTCCGAACCAAAACCGCCGAGTGTAACGCATCACCTTGATTGCATTGTTACATGCAAACTCTGAATTCAATGCGGCTTGGCCGCCCCACCGAGACAGCAGGAAAACCAACAACAATCGCGGAGCTTGATGTAATCCAAACGACACGCTACCGCCAACCACATAACTGAATTGGCATTATAAAAACAGCGACTTAGTAACCACCGAAATAATAACGCGCCAACACTGAATTCAATAGTGCGGCCTCATGAATTTGGAAAGGTAATACATTTTTGACCAAAGAACATTGGGCATAAGGAACATTAACCGCACTTTCGATGAATGATTCTATCTGCAATGTGAACACCGCTGAAACCACTAAGCTATCAACAGCGATGAAGCCTAAAACCTTAAAAAAACGGGCATGTAACGCCTGCAATAAGGTGCCCCACGCAAGACCAGCAAAGCGCACCGAACTTCATACCAAAACCGCCGAGTGTAACGGGTCACCTTGATTGCTTCTTTGTTATGCAACTCCATCCATTAATACGATAATACTTGGTCGAAAATCTTTCCACGCGTGATAAATCTGCGGCATACAGGCAACAAATCAGGACTCTGATATTTCCGATTCACTTTCAACGATTTGGGCCAGAGAAACCTGCATGACACCTGATACGGACTGGCTTGGCTGTTGCACCAAAACAATAGGCAAAGAGATGCACCAACACTTTCACAGCAAAGTAACGTTGAAATTATGATATTGAATTGCCAGACTTCAAGGCAGCAAATATAACAACAACCT
>NZ_RJLM01000067.1 GCF_004104355.1 Photobacterium chitinilyticum | reverse complement strand
TTGGAAAGTATGAGCAAGACAACAGGATCTCACCTCAGTCCGGACAAGCCGAACCTTTACCTTCACTTCGCCTTTGGGTTTCGTAACCCCCAATGACTCGCGCACATGTTAAACTCCTTGGTCCGTGTTTCAAGACGGGTCAGGTGGATCGTCTACCACTACACCACAGACTATTGGCCCAACGCAAACCACACACGCAACCGCCAACGTGACAAAATCAAGCCATCAGCCGACCAGCCGAAGCTAGTAACGAGCCGACCAGACTCAACAACGCCCGAAGGTCTAGGCACGCATGCGAAGCCGCCATCTCCGACACACCGCACAGCTCCGCTACAGCCGGCTAGTAACACTCACAGCCCATAGATGAGCCAAAGAGTCACCTGCCGACCCAACCAAGACTGACGGAAATCAGACCTGATCAGTTTGGCCATAGCAGACAGGCAGCAGTGCCGGTCGTGGTGAACACCCTGAGAAAGTGCACTGACAAGCAGACCCTCACACCAACAGTGCGTGCGTCGTATGTAAACGATTCACACATACCCACCAAAAAGGCAGGCACCTGCGGTTAAGCAGACACTAAAGGCGGCCAGTATGCCCAAGCACAAATCACACTCATCAGCTGAATTCCCAGAGCTTGCAGTTCAACTCCACCTGTTTACCTTTGAACGGTTTCACGCACTGTTTACTCTCTCTTCAAAGTACTTTTCAACTTTCCCTCACGGTACTTGTTTGCTATCGGACTCGTGTAAGTATTTAGCCTTGGATGGAGTCTACCACCCACTTTGGGCTGCATTCACAAACAACCCGACTCCAAGGGTAGCTCAGAACAGAACTKTCACACTTGATCTCTACCCCCACGKGCCTTTCACCCTCTTTGGKCCAGAATGGGAAGCCGTACTCATTGCTGGACTTGGGGCAGAGCAGTAATGTCTGAAGCCAACCTAAACACCACATTGTGGATGGAGTCTACCACCCACTTTGGGCTGCATTCACAAACAACCCGACTCCAAGGGTAGCTCAGAACAGAACTGTCACACTTGATCTCTACCCCCACGGGCCTTTCACCCTCTTTGGGCCAGAATGGGAAGCCGTACTCATTGCTGGACTTGGGGCAGAGCAGTAATGTCTGAAGCCAACCTAAACACCACATTG
>NZ_RJLM01000066.1 GCF_004104355.1 Photobacterium chitinilyticum | reverse complement strand
GATTGGGGTGAAGTCGTAACAAGGTAGCCGTATCGGAAGGTGCGGCTGGATCACCTCCTTTCTAAGGATAAGGAACTGCGCATTGGTCKTGTTTAGTCKTGAGAGGTCTTGTGGGGCCTTAGCTCAGCTGGGAGAGCGCCTGCTTTGCACGCAGGAGGTCAGCGGTTCGATCCCGCTAGGCTMCATTGGTGAKAGATCACCAAGTAATGCACATTGAAAATTGAATATCTATATCAAATAGTAACAAGAAAATAAACCGAAAACGCTGTAGTATTAATAAGAGTTTATGACTGAAAGGTCAGAAAATAAGGTTAAGTTAATAAGGGCGCACGGTGGATGCCTTGGCACTAGGAGCCGACGAAGGACGTGACAAACGACGATATGCCTTGGGTAGCTGTAAGTAAGCGATGATCCATGGATTTCCGAATGGGGGAACCCAACAGGTAATACCTGTTACCCACATCTGTTAAGGATGTGAGGAGGAAGACGCAGTGAACTGAAACATCTAAGTAGCTGCAGGAAGAGAAAGCAAAAGCGATTGCCTTAGTAGCGGCGAGCGAAACGGCAGAAGGGCAAACCGAAGAGTTTACTCTTCGGGGTTGTAGGACTGCAATGTGGACTCAAAGATTATAGAAGAATGATTTGGGAAGATCAGCCAAAGAGAGTAATAGCCTCGTATTTAAAATAGTCTTTGTACCTAGCAGTATCCTGAGTACGGCGGGACACGTGAAATCCCGTCGGAATCTGGGAGGACCATCTCCCAACCCTAAATACTCCCTAGTGACCGATAGTGAACCAGTACCGTGAGGGAAAGGTGAAAAGCACCCCGGGAGGGGAGTGAAATAGAACCTGAAACCGTGTGCCTACAACAAGTTCGAGCCCGTTAATGGGTGAGAGCGTGCCTTTTGTAGAATGAACCGGCGAGTTACGTTATGATGCGAGGTTAAGTTGAAGAGACGGAGCCGTAGGGAAACCGAGTCTGAATAGGGCGCCTTAGTATCATGACGTAGACCCGAAACCATGTGACCTACCCATGAGCAGGTTGAAGGTGCGGTAAGACGCACTGGAGGGGAAACCGAGTCTGAATAGGGCGCCTTAGTATCATGACGTAGACCCGAAACCATGTGACCTACCCATGAGCAGGTTGAAGGTGCGGTAAGACGCACTGGAG
>NZ_RJLM01000008.1 GCF_004104355.1 Photobacterium chitinilyticum | reverse complement strand
AACAGTAAGCTGTTTATCACCGTGTGGAGCGGTAGTTCAGTTGGTTAGAATACCGGCCTGTCACGCCGGGGGTCGCGGGTTCGAGTCCCGTCCGCTCCGCCACTTTATTTGAAGGGTTCGCCCTTCGGTCGAATGAGTCCCGCTTGAATGCAAGCCCGGCCGTTCCGCCATTTATACTAAGCCCGAGTCGAAAGACTCGGGCTTTTTTACGTCTGAATGTTTTGTTCGCTCTGCGATCGAATGTGTCCCACCGAAAAGTCGTTCAGGGTAGGTGTCGTTTGATGTTATGAGTAGTCGTGAACATACACTTCTCGCTTCTAGTACACCGTTAAGCTCATACCTCTGTACCTATTGCTAGACTTATCAAAGAGAAAACCTGATGAGGGACATAATATGCAGAAGGTATATTTGACAGTCAGTATGTTACTGCTTACTGCGTGTACAACAGATAAGAGCTATTTCCCAGCAGAGATCACATATGATTGTCAGGCTGGTCAATATTTCACGCTTACCTACCCGACAGCTGAGTCTGCAACAGTGCATTATTTGAATAATATAAGAAATCTTGAGAGGAGAAGATCTGCTTCGGGAGCACAGTATCGTGATATTGAGGGTAATACTTATTTATATACCAAGGGAGATGAAGCGATGCTGGAGTGGGATGAAATTCGGTTGGAAGGATGTACCGCTAGAGAATAAAGTGAAATTGGCCGCTGTATTCATTATTAGCTTACTCTACATTGATAATGTTATTTTTAATGACACAGATTCAACCGGGTTACCATCTGGGTATTGAATTAACTTCCAGTAATCATGAGTGTGAGGAAGAGCGTTTCATGATAATTGTATGATGGCCCGAATGCTTGAATTAACACATTCAATATTGTAAATATCCGTTAACTACTGAATTGTTAGTCAAAAGGAATCTTGATAGCTTGTTGCCACTTTTTATGGAACTCAGCGCACGGAGGGTACAGCTATGTCATTGGCAAGAGCTGCAGTTTTGATGGCTTCAATGGTATTGAGTAGTAATGCACTTGCTACAACGGTTTCAGCAACAGATTATCGGGTTAACTATGAAGGAAGGCATGCTAAGAATTGGAGTCAAGGACATGTTGAGCTGAGCTGGCCTGGTTCGAGTATTCAATTTGAATTTTCTGGTACTCGGTTAGCCGTTAATTTGGATGGTCGCGGTACACAGTTTGATGTCATGGTTGATGGTGAGTTTAGCCATATTTTGAAGACGTCGGCGGGCTTGGCCAACTATGAAATTCTGAGTTTTTCCGATGAGGAAGAAGTGGATGTCGAGATCATTAAGCGCAATGAGAACTATGATGCCATGATCCGTATCGAGAGTTTTGAGACCGATGGTGAGATCAAGGGAATATGGGATCAGCAGCCTCATATCTTATTTTACGGAGACTCGATAACTGTGGGGTATGGTAATGAGTCAAATAAGCGGGAATGTACGACTGCCGAGGTGATCGATACGACAAATGCTCGTTTATCCTATGCCTCTGTTACTGCTGATATGCTGGATGCTAGCCGTACAATGGTCGCATATTCCGGCCTGGGGATGGTTCGAAATTGGAATGGTGGTGAGCCGTATCATAACTTGCCGCATTATAAGAACAAAGTTGGTTCAATATTTACTGGCGGAGAAGAATATCAAGATCGTCATCCGGATTTAGTCGTTATTAATTTGGGGAGCAATGACTTTAGTACGCCATTACAGCCAGGTGAACCATGGCCTGATATGGGAGCATTTTTTAATGAGTGGGTTAACACCTATGTTGATTTCATTCTGGAGCAACGCTCTCGCTACGGGGATGTCCCAATCCTGATGATTTCAAAAGACTGGTTTCGTGAACCAATGAGTGCTGTGGAAGGTCAGCTAGCCGCCAGAAATATCGAAGATGTTCATACTCACTATTATATGACTGAACATCTAGGCTGTATGGGACACCCAATTGTTTCAGAACATCAAGTCATGGCCGAGAAATTAGTGGAGAAGATAGAGGAATTATCACTATTATAATATTTTCGATGAATTAGAGAGGGTTACTCCCTCTCTAAACTATTGCATATTTTATTTATTTCACTAATTACTTTGCTCTGGTGAGAATCAATAAAGAAGTGCCCACCATTGAATAGAATCACATTGTTGTTTTCGAAGTGTAATTCCCATTCCACTATATCATCAAGGCTAACTTCTTCATCAAGTAAGCCAAATAGCAGGGTGAATGGAATATTGAGTTTTACATTGGGAATATTTGACTGATAGTCTGCCACTTCAAAATCAGCCCGCAGGATATTTATACATATCTTTAATAACTCTTTGTTATCCAATATTTCCTGAAGAGTGGCATTGAGGCGTTTTATTTCTTGAATGAACTCTTTTTCTGGTAATAAGTAGCTTCCCGCTTTATGTCTTTTCTGGTGTGGTGCTTTGCTTCCAGAGGCGATAAAGTGTGCAGGTAATGGGTGTCCTTTTTTCTTCAAAAAATCTATCAACTGATAGCCGATTCGGCTTCCCATACTGTGTCCGAAAATAATGTAAGGTAGATCGGTGACTTCTGCAATACTTTCGCCAAGTTGAGATACTAAAGTCGGCATGTTAGGTATTAACTTCTCACCATATCTATTAGCTCTTCCTGGCAATTGAATAAGAATAGCTTCAACTCCTGGTGATAATTGACTTATCCAGCTTTGATATACAGATGCACTTCCTCCTGCGTAAGGCAGGAATAAAATTCTAACCTTTGCATTATCTGTATTAAATCGAGAGTACCATTTTGACATTGTTGACCTTTTCTATAAGTGAAAGTAATTAATAATACCGCGCTTAGTTAAATCTGTACTGTTGATGTCGCTTATATTTATGAATTTAGATATGAATCGCAAATCGCTTGTTGATAAATGTGCTTCTTTGATAATTATTTGAAGTATTTCCAGATGTAACAACGCTTGCTGATGGTTATATCTATTTGTGTGTTAAATATATTTAAATATCTATCGGGTTTTACATTTATTCAGAGGGTGAGACATGAGAAAGCTAGCATTGTTGTTTCCTGGTCAAGGGGCGCAATATATCGGTATGGGAAGAGAGTTAGTTAATTTATATCCCGTAGTTAATAATACATTTGATGAAGCTTCCGAAGTATTAGGCAGGAATATCGCAGCTTTGTGCTTTGAGTCTTCCCCTGAAGAATTAACACAAACCGAAAATGCCCAGATTGCAATATTAACGATGAATGTTGCGCTGTTTCGCCAGTTTGAATCTGACTATGGAATTATGCCATCTGCCGTTGCCGGGCATAGTTTGGGCGAATATGCCGCATTGGTAGCAAGTCGTGTGTTGTCATTTCCCGATGCTCTGAAATTGGTTGAGCAACGAGCGCGTTTGATGGCAGAGGCTGCCGCAAACAGCCAAGGTACCATGCTGGCTGTAATTGGTGCGGACAAAGGTCTTGTTACGCAAAGCTGTGAACAGATCTCATCAGGAGATGTCATTGTCACACCGGCAAATTTCAATGCTGGTGATCAGATCATTGTATCTGGCTCTGTAGATGGTATCGAGGCTATTCAGGCCCGGTTTAACGAGCTCAATATCAAGAATCAGCGACTGAGAGTGAGTGGTGCTTTTCATTCACCACTGATGAAAGCTGCAGCTGATCAGTTTGCCCGGGAAATAGAGAAGTATCCGTTTGGAGAGCCTGTCTGCCCGGTAATTTCAAATGTGACTGGCTTACCATATAAAGAGGCTGCTGAAATAAAACAGTTGCTTGTTGATCAGCTGGTAAGCCCTGTTTGCTGGAAGCAGACCATGGACTATATCCAGGATGCGTGTATCTCTTTGGCACTGGAACTGGGGCCGGGAGCTGTTCTGAAAAAACTGGCGAAACATCATTATGCGGTCGAAACCCTTTCCTATGACCTAAAGGTAGATCGCGAGCTTCTGGGAACTCTTATGATGAATCGAACGGAGCGATCTCAGTTCAATCAAGAACAACACATCAATGTCTTTAATAAGTGCATGGCGGTAGCTGTCAGTACCCGAAACACCAATGATGACTTACAAGCTTATGAAAAAGGGGCTGTCCAACCGTATAACACATTGAAGGCATTAAATGAGGCTGGAGATGTCTCGATTGATACGGCAAGACAGGCCTTGGATCTTCTCAAAATAATTCTAGATACCAAGGGGGTATCGCATCAAGAGCAGCTTCAGCGCTTTAATCAGGTCGCTGACGAAGTGCAGCTAAAGACTCTTATCTCAGATTTTTCTGTTACAGAGTTAGTGGGTTAGTAGGATGTTCAATGACTTTCTTAAAGTGAACCAAGGGGAAAAAAAGCCCCCCGAGCCTGATTCGTTACTCACCCAGAGAAGCTCTTCGCCTCGCTCAACTTGTCATGATATTGCGATTGTCGGCATTGATTGCCGAATTGGTGATACCGATAAGCTGGATGATTTCTGGTGCAAGCTTCAGCAAGAGAGAGACTTTATTCGTCCGTTTCCTGCTTCGCGTGCTCTCGATGCCGGAGATAACAAACAACATGCCCCGAGTTATTACCCTGCTGCCTTTCTCGAGCATGTCGATCAGTTTGATCATGACTTTTTCCACTTGTCTTATAACGAAGCTTGCGGAATGGATCCCAATCAGCGTCTGCTGCTGCAAAGTGCGTGGCGAGCCCTTGAAGATGCCGGTTACGGAAAGGCGACGCTGTTAGGAAGAAAGGTCGGGATTTTTGTCGGATTTAATAGTGATTTCGACCCGACCTACCGGCAGTATGCAGAGCAATTAGCGCCTGATAGTGTCGAACTGTTATCGGCTGCCGGCAATATTCAATCTGTTATCGCGAGCAGATTGGCTTATGTCCTCGATTTGAAAGGGCCTAGCCTCGTTGTTGATACGGCCTGTTCATCCTGTTTGACGGCACTGCATTTGGCTTGCCAATCTTTACAAAAGAAAGAATGTACAATGGCGCTTCTCGGCGGTGTCAAAGTTCGTCTGCTGCCGCTTGCCACTGAAAATGAACTCGGACTACGTTCGGCCTCCGGGCGGTGCAAGACATTTGATGATCGCTCGGACGGGATCGGTTCGGGGGAGGGTGTTGTCTCGCTGATCTTAAAACCGGTGAGTGATGCCGAGCGTGATGCTGATCATATCTATGCGGTTGTGAAGTCGACAGGGATCAGCCAGGATGGCCGATCGGTTGGGATCACGGCCCCGAGTTCAGAGGCCCAGCACCAACTGATCCTGGATGTACTGAGAAAAGGGGATATAGACCCGGAAACTATCGCCTTGTTCGAGGCGCATGGCACAGGCACCAAGCTCGGGGACCCGATTGAGCTGTCTGCAATTGACAAGGCTTACCGGCTATTTAGCGACAAAAGGCAGTACTGCGCGATTGGTTCGGTAAAAAGCAATGTTGGTCATTTGGATCATGCCGCGGCAATGAGCGGTATGATCAAGCTGATCATGGCGTTGAAGTATAAGAAGCTACCGCCGACTCTGCATTTTCTATCACCTAATGCTGAAATTGATTTCATCGATAGCCCGTTATATGTCAATGATACTTGCAGAAACTGGCCGAAGGCGGATTATCCTCGACGTGCAGCGTTAAGTGCGTTTGGCCTCAGTGGTACCAATGCCCATGCTGTTTTCGAAGAGTATGATGTACCCGATCCCGTTACTACTTTATCGGATGATGTTCATTGGATCCCGCTCTCTGCTACTAGCCTGCCTGCGTTGAAACGAGTGATCGCCGATTATGTTACTTTCTTGTCGGCACCGTCACTCTCAATGTCGCTAGGGGATATCGCCTTTACTCTGGCATGTGGTCGTACCCACCACGCCCACAGGCTTATTTTGTGTACAAGTGGGCTGGGTGACTTACGCCAACAACTGCTTCAGCTACAAGAAGGCGCGCTGACAGATAGTCCTAAATACGGCTATCACAAGGTTGTCCCGCCAGGAAAGCAGGAAAAGGCGCAAGGAGAGCTCAGTGATGCTGAACTTCGGCGGTTGACCGACACAGCCCGGGACCGACTGGCTGAAATGGTAACCAGCCAGTTAGATCACCAGATTGCGAAGCTGTATCTACAAGGGGCAACGCTCAACTGGCCGTCCTTTTATCAAGCCTGCGCACACCATCGCGTATCGTTACCCACTTACCCTTTCGAGGCGAAGCGCTGCTGGGTGTCCCTGTCAGAGGCGGCAACACAGCGTGGTGAGCGAAAAGTCAATCATCCTCTGGTTGATTGTGTCCTCGCTGACTCTTATGACCGCACTATTTTCATGACGCGGTTTGATGTCGACAAGCATTGGGTGTTGAACGAACACATCATTGATGGCAATTACATTATCCCCGGTACGACCTATGTTGAGATGGCCTCGGCTCTGGCGACTAGCTACCTGGGGTATGATGCAGTCGAGTTGCAGAAGGTTATCTTCCTTCAACCTGTGATTGTGGAGCCGCAAAGCCCTCGCGATATCCAGCTGGTTATGATCCATGAGGGGACATTCGAACGATTTATAGTGACCGCTCAGCAGGGAGAATACTGGATCACCTATGCCCAGGGGGAGATCCACCGTTGCCAGCCGGTAGCGCCTGTTTTGACTATGCCTGAAGGTGCAGGCCTGGCTAAGTTTGAGCCTGTAGCCGAGGCCCAGATCAACCAACAGGAAGTCAGTGACGTCGGTCCGCGTTGGGATAGTCTTGTTCGGGCCCGTCGTTATCAACATCAGGTGATTGGCGAGTTCTTTCTTGAACGACGTTTTACCGAAGAAGTCGCTGATTATCATATCCATCCGGCACTAATGGATCACTGTGTCAATATTGCCAACGGGCTGGCCGGTACTGATACCTATCTTCCGTTCTCTTATCGTTCTATTCAGATCTACAAATCACTACCAGCCCAGTTTTCGGCATTGCTGACGATGAAGAAAGGGGAAGATCCGGCACCGGAAACCGTGAAGTATGATATCGATATTGTCGGTCCGGACAATGAACCTGTCATGGCTGTCCGTGATTACGTCATCAAGCAGTACAGGCAAGATTTCCGTACTGAATTGGCTGATGGCTTCGAAACGGTACTGGTCCCGCAGGAGCTTTCCCGATCAAGTGCTCCCGAAGGGGAGGACATCGTACTGCTAGGTGCCGAGCAGAGTGAGACATTACAGCCGTTACTGAAAGTATTGGCACAAAACAATCGGGTTGTTGTTTGTGGCAGCCTTGCGGTACTGGAGGACAATCTCGCTTCTTTGCTTAGCGCCGACCGGATTATTTTTTGTCTTGGTGGCTTGCCGGACGAAGATATGACGGCCGCTTTTGAGCAAACGGCAATTGATTTATTCCGTTTTGCCAAGCGCTTGGTATTGAGTCTGCGCAAGCAGCCATTACAGCTCAACATTGTTTCTGGGAATGGTTTTTCCTTGGGGGCTGGAGGGACGGTCAATCCGGCAGTACACGCTATATACGCAATGGCGAAGGTCGTGAGTCAGGAGCTCCGCTATACCACGGTAAGTTGCCTGGATGTGCCGCAAGATACTCCTGCGAATGAAATCGTTCCTTTGCTCAACCAGCCTGAAAAATATCAGATGTTGGTATGGCGGGATCAGCATTGTTACCAGCCTGTTCTGCAACCACGTCGTTTACCTGAATCCCAGCCAATTCCGGCGATAAGTACTGGAAAAAGTTATGTGATTACGGGGGCGACAGGGGCGCTTGCACAGCAGGCCGCCTTGTTTATTGCCTCTCAGGCATCCTGCCATCTGTGTTTGCTAAGCCGAACTGATCCGCTGGGTACGAATGATAAAGCCCGTAAGCTCCGTGAGCTTATCGTACAGCTTCAGGCGACAGGTGCCACGGTCGAGCATCATCAAGTGGACATTGCTAACGAGGTTGAGGTTGCCCCTGTACTGGCACAAAACCGTCGAGACTATGGTGCGATAGGAGGAGTGATCCACACCGCAGGACTTGCGGGGGATGGGTTCATTTTCCGTAAGGACGAGGCTGAATTCCGTCAGGTCACGCAGGCGAAGATCGCTGGGGCAAGTCTGCTGGATCGACTGACACGAGAGGATACGCTGGACTTTTTTGTCTTGTATTCTTCGGTCACGGCTGTTTTTGCCGGCATGGGACAGTCGGATTATACCTATGCCAATGCTTGGCTTGACGGATTAGTCGAACGTCGCCGTCTGCAGGGGCTTCCTGCCTTGTCTATTCAGTGGCCAGCCTGGTCGGAAATCGGGATGGCTGTCGAGAAAAATGCCAAGTTCGATGGCCTGATCGCCCCATTGACGACCAAGCAGGGGATGACTGTTTTAGACCGTTTGTTGGCAACTCGGAGTCAGGGCGTTGTTATGCCGGGGGTAGCTAATCCATCCTATGACCAGCCGGAAGAGGAGCTCCCTGTGACATTGGGCTTCTCGCTTCAGAAAGCCAGACCGCAACAAAGTAAACCGAACGACGAACCTGTTGTGCTGAAGGGGAACGGTAATTTGGCGACGGACAATATCCATCAGTCTGTTGCTGCCGTCTGGGCCTCGGTACTTGGTCTCGGTGAGGTCGATCTCTTCGATAGCTTTTTTAATCTGGGTGGAGATTCCATCCTGGCTGTCAAGGTGATTCAGATGCTCGAGAAAGAGTTCGGCAAAATCATTGATGTCACTGATATTTTTACTTATCCCACTGTTTCGCAGCTTGCTGAATATATTCGTCCCTTGGTCGAACCTCCGGAACCACAAGAGTCCGAGTCGGAAAGCGATGATACCGATATAGATACCTTACTGAGCCAGTTGGAATCCGGGGATATTTCGGTCGAAGAAGCGAATGCGAAGTCATTTAACTAGTTATCGATAAAGAATTAGATATTAAGGGTCAAGGAAGCGTTATGTCTGACTTAAAGAAATACATATTCAGCCAGGTGGCAAACAATACCTTATCCAAGGAAGATGCCAAGAAGCTGCTTAATGAACTGCAAAGCGGCGAGAAAAAAAGTAAAGATGTAGCCATTATCGGAATGGCCGGACGTTTCCCCGGCGGGCCGGATAAAGAGGCATACTGGGGCAACATTGTTCGCGGCATCAACTTAATACGCGATTTACCTGAACCCCGCAAACAGGCGATTCAGTACTACATTGAAAATATTTTTAATAAGCAGTATCCCGACCGGGCGATTACAGATTTTCGCGAAGATAAAATTAGCTATCAGAAGCAGGGCTATTTTGAGCAAGTGCATCAGTTCGATGCCAACGTATTTGGCATCTCTCCCCGTGAAGCGGCTGTAATTGATCCGATCCAGCGGATTTTCCTTGAGGAGGTATACCATGCCATGGAGGATGCCGGGTATGGAGGCGACAGGATCCTCGGTTCTAATACCGGTGTATTTATCGGGCGTAACCATACCAAAAGTTTGAGCTTTGACCTTATGGTTGAAGACGAGCCGCTAGGCGTTACCGGCACATGGACCGGTATTCTGTCGAGCCGGATTTCATATCTGTTTGACCTAAAAGGGCCGAGTATCGTGACGGATACCGCCTGCTCGGCCGGACTGGTTTCTGTCCACCAGGCGTGTATGGCAATCCGTAGCGGGGAGTGCGAGATGGCTCTAGCCGGTGGTGTCAGCGGAGTCCAGTACAATCCAGTCATTGGGGCCGATACCTCACTGGCCACCTACGAGTCGGCTGACGGTATCGTTAAGACGTTCGATGACCGGGCCAACGGTACAGTGTGGAGTGAAGGGGCTGGAGTGGTAATGCTCAAATCCCTTGAGCAAGCCATTAAGGATGGCGATCGGGTTTATGCCGTGATCAGGGGAAGTGCCGCTAATAATGATGGTCGTTCGAACGGCTATACGGCACCCAATGCGCTGGCGCAGGAAGAGATGCTGGTAAAGGCATGGAAAGATGCTGAGGTAAACCCCGAGCAGGTCAGCTATATAGAGGCTCATGGTACCGGGACTGCATTGGGCGATCCAATTGAAATCAAAGCGCTAACCAATGCCTTCAAGCGGTTTACCGATAAGAAGCAGTTCTGTGCGATCGGGACGGCCAAATCTAACATGGGGCACCTGGTCGGGGCGTCGGGAATTGCCGGGCTTATCAAGGTCGTTATGGCTTTGCAGGCAAAGAAACTGCCATCGACGATTAACTTTGAAAAGCCAAACCAGTTCATTAATTTCCCTAACTCCCCGGTCTATGTGTCGAGCGAAATGTTGCCTTGGCAACCGACCGCTGATGCTCCTCGAATCGCCGGGGTCAATTCATTCGGGTTTAGTGGAACCAACTGCCACGTTGTTGTTCAGGAGGCTCCTTCCCAGCCGGCTCGGATGAAATCCTTGGATTCCTCATTCCTGTTCCCGATTTCAGCCAAGTCTGTTGTCTCTTTTGAGGCCTTGCTAGAAAGCTACCTGTCTTACTTTGAGGGCGACGGTGAAGGGCTGGCCATTCAGGATGTCTGTTATACCGCTTCAACCGGCCGTGGGCACTACAACCTGAGGGCGATGATCATTGCCAGCTCTGTCTCGGATCTACGCATGAAGATTCGGTCGGTGATTGAGTCTGGTTATGAGCAGTGTACCGAAGACTGGTTCTTGTTTGCCGAGCACAAGGTTGTTAGTGACAGCAAGCGACATCGTGAGCAGGGTGAACTCACTGAACACGAAAAGAAAGAGCATAGCCGGGCGGCGGCACAGCTTACCGCGGACTTGGTTGCGAAGCCGGCCGTTTCGGTGATCAAGCAAACATTCCTTGCGAGCTATTATGTCAAAGGGGCTGATATTGGCTTTGATAAACTTTATACATCAGCGTGTTGCCGCGTAAGGCTGCCGGTCTACCCTTATGATCGCAAGGCGTTCTGGCCTGAGCCTGCAATGATTGACGCTTTCCGCGGGGCCGGGAAGATTCAGGAACATATCCATCCGTTGTTGCACAAGCTGGCAGTATCGAGCCGGGACAAGGACATCTTTACGACCGAGCTTTCGTTGGAAGAGCACTGGCCGCTGACCGAACACCTGATCCTTGGGATCAATATTCTTCCGGGCACGGCCTATGTCGAGGCCTTCAAGCAGATTGCGATCTACTACTGGGGAGAGGTGCCGGTAGAGATTGCCAACATGGCATTCTTGGCGCCGCTGGTGGTGACAGCTGAAACCGACGGCTATGAAGTTCAATATGTCGTGACTCATCGCGATGGGATGCTGGATATCGAGGTCATCAGCGATGACGGTACCGGCTGGGTACGACATATCAGCGGCTCGCTGCGTCAGCTTTCTTCAGTGCCGGAACAGCGCGTGGATCTCGAGGAGCTCAAAGCTGGCAAGGCTGCCCAGGACAGCATGTACAGCAATAATACCGACTTCTCCTTCGGACCTCGCTGGCGTTGTTCCGAGCGGCAGTGGGTGGGTGACAATGAATTTATCCATAACAATAAGCTGTCGCCGGAGTTCTGGCCTGATTTAGATGTTTACTATCTGCACCCTAGTATGTTGGATCAAAGTGCCAACGGCTTTAGCCAGACTATCGTCCCCGGCACAATGTACCTGCCGTATATCTATACGTCGATGAAGATTTATGCGCCGCTGCCAGCTGAATTCTATACCGTAACCCGACTCAAGAGCTCCAAGAGCGGACAAAATGAAACGCTGACGTTTGATTTGATCTTGTGTGATCCCGACGGAAATATCCTGGCCGAGATGACGGATTACAACATCAAGCGGGTTGACCGCAAGCGCTTCCAAGCCCAGAACGATAAAGACTCGGCATTTTACCGAGTAGGCTGGCAGGTGGCTGCCGCCGATAGCCAGGCATCAGAAATCTCTGGCCGGTTGGTATTTCTCAATAACGGTGATGAGCGGAGCCAGCAACTCAAGTCGGAGCTGGAGCACCGTGGTGCCACAGTGATTAATGTGACACTGGGAGATCAACTGGCCAAGATTGATCCCGTCACTTACACCGTCGGAAGCGGTGAAGCAGATCATCTAGCCCTGTTTGAGATGCTGGCCGCCGAGCCGATAGCCCATGTTGTACACGGTTACCTTGTCGATTCGATACCGGATGACGACACCCTGCTGGATAAGGGAATTTACAGCGTCATCTATACCATCAAGGCCATGCTGGCAAACAAGGTCAGCAGTCAGGTCTCATTCACGGTACTCACCAATCAGGCCCAGCAGACCTCGTCGGAACAGCAGATCAATGCCTATGGTAGGGCTGTCGAAGGATTGTGTAAGGCGATCAGTGTGGAGTACGGAAAGATTGCGACGCGTGTTATCGATATTGATCAGCATACAAGCGCTGAATGTTTGGTGGCAGAGCTCGCCAATGCTGAAGGTCCGTTCAGCGTTGCTTTCCGAAGCGAAGAACGGTTTATGCCGCAGTTTGCTGCGGTAAACCCAGCCGAGATCGGCTCAGAGCCTGTTTCGTTGAAATCTGACGGTTGCTATGTGATCACTGGTGGTTCGGGAGGTTTGGCGTTGGAAACGGCCGTTCATCTGGCCGGCAAGCAGCCTGTGAATATTGTATTGCTTAGCCGATCGGCAATGAATCCTGACGATCCGAGAATGGAAAAGGTGAGTGAGGCCTTGAGCACCATCGAGGTGGCGGGCAGCCATGTGCAGTACTTCAGTGCTGATGTGACCGATGAGGCATCCTTGGCTTCTGCGTTGGACAAGGCGCGTATGCTATATGGCAGGGTTAACGGTGTATTCCATTGTGCCGGTGCGGCTGGCCGTGGTCTTTTGATGGACAAAGAACAGCCGGTCTTTGACAAGGTTCTGCTGCCAAAAATCCGAGGTACTGTGCTGCTTGATCGTCTGACCCAACAAGATGAAACCGACTTTATGGTGTTCTACTCATCGATATCGTCACTGTTTGCCGGTCAGGGGCAGGGTGACTATACCGCGGCGAACAGTTTTATGGACGGGTATGCAGAGAACCTCATGCTTCAGGGACGTCGTGCTCTGGCAATTAACTGGGCTCCTTGGATGGAGACCGGCATGGCGGTGGACTATGGTGTCGGATCCGGTGAGGGAACCTATGTTTACGGGCTCGGTGATACCGAGGCGCTGGACATGCTAGATACCATGCTTGAAAGCAATCTGCCGGTGTTGTGTGGTGGCCGTCTAAACCTGGCAATCTTCGATGAGCGGGGGTCTATTGTTCCTCTGTCAGAGGGGATCCGCCAGCAGGTGCGTAAGCAGGTCGGCAAGGATACTCCGGCGAAGAGCAGCTCAGGCTCCCATGAAGCTGCCGATGCCAAGGATGTGACCCTGACTGGGTTCGAACAGGGCGCGGCTAACGAGAATACTCAGCAACTGGCCGTGATCTGGGCGACGACACTCGGTCTCAAAGAAATAGATATCTACGATACCTTCACCAGCCTGGGGGGAGACTCTATTTTGGCAATTGAGTTGCAAAGATCCCTTGAGCGACGTTTCCCTGGATCGTTTGATATCACGGATATCTACTCCTATCCGTCCGTCGCCATGATGGCCGATTACCTCAACGGATCATCAGAAGAGATTTCGACAGAAAAGGTGCAGCCTGATGATGATGAATTGATGGCAATGCTTGATGGTCTGGATAGCGGTGATTCCTCTATCGATGACATTTTGCAGGCTGTTGAGTAACTTTGGGACGGAGACACCGAAATGAGTGAAAATAAAGCACTAGCTAGGTATTTGCTTGAACAGGTTCAGGAAGGGGGATTTGACAAAGGTCACGCGCTGGCCTTGATCAAGGCTCTTGGTGCGAATCGTTCTCGGACCGAAGTGGCCATCGTCGGTATCTCCTGTCGCTTCTCTGCCGCCGATACACCAGAGGCGTTTTGGCAGAAGCTGATACGGGAGAAGACCGGGGGCGGGGCATACTCGTCTGACCGGCACGCAGATATGCGCTATTTGTTCGGCGAGCCGGCAGTTCCGAAAGATGCCGGTATTTGCATGAATAACTTATTGGCCGATATCGATAAGTTTGATGCCAGTGAGTTTTCCTTACTGGCGAAGGAAGCCCAGCTGATGGATCCGGGCCAGCGGGAGCTTCTGCTGACCGCCTGGCAGGCGATAGATGACGCCGGATATAGCCCGCAGCAGTGGATGAACACCAATACCGGGGTATTTGTCGGGATCGACAATAATGGCAAGTTTAATCTTGACCGTTATGTTCAGGATCAGAGTTTGTACAGCAGTATGGGCTCGATGACGGGATGGTTCCCTGGCCGGATTGCTGCGGCGCTAAATGCCGAAGGTCCTTGCCTGGCTATTGACACCGGGTGTTCCTCGGGGCTGGTGGCATTGGATGCTGCTGTCAATGCCATTCGTGACAATAGCTGCGAACAGGCGATTGTTGCCAGTGTTAACCTGCTGAACCTTTACCAAAGCGATGTTGCTGACGGTATGGAAGGCATGAATGCAACGACGGATAGAAGTGCCGCTTTTGATGATAATGCCAATGGCATGTTATGGGGAGAAGGTGCCTGTAGTGTGATTGTCAAACCGCTGCAAAAAGCGGTTGAGGCCGGCGATCACATTTACGGTGTGATCCGGGGGATGGCGGTTAACCATGACGGACAGGCCGTCAGGCAGGGTAAGGTCTTGCAGAAGGCCTGGCAGGATGGAAAGATTAATCCGGAAGAGCTGGACTATATCGAAGCCCATGGCACCGGAACCCACCTGGGCGATTCTATCGAACTCTCTTCGATTATCAGTGCCTTCAAGCCGTATACCAAGAAGAAGCAGTTTTGTGGTATGGGCTCTCTGATGGCCAATATTGGCCATACTGCAGGAGTCTCTGGCTTGGCAAGGGTCGTCAAGGTATTGCTGGCGATGAAATATAATAAGTTGCCGTCATCACCTAACTTTCATGTTCCCAACCATCACCTGCAACTGGAGCAGTCACCAGTCTATATTCAGGATAGCCTGACCGAGTGGCCGCAGCCGGACAAGAAAAAGCTGGTCGGCGTCAGTGCCTTTAGTATGACCAAGACCAACTGTCATGTGGTGATTGAGGAGTATCAGGCGCCTGCCGCGGATATTCCGGCGGTACCTTACCTGATGACCGTTTCGGCGGATGATCGCGTTCAGCTGAAAGCACAGCTGAATGCGATGCAAAATTGTATTCGCCGTGATGAGCAAATTGAACTGGGGAATATGTGTTATACGGCCAATACCGGTCGTCAGGTCCGCAGCCATGTGGTTACCGTTGCATTTACCTCCCGGGCTGAGTGCCTGCGTAGGTTGGAGCTCGTCTGCCGGGAACTCGGTGATGATGGGTTCTGCCAGTTACAAGACGGTGTGGTTTATCAGGTGCTGACAACATTGTCGACGGCTAAGCAGGTGCTGGCGATACTGCCAAGGGCGGTCGGGGGTGAGCTTCTCCTGTTGGAGCAGATTGAGGCGGCCTATCGGACTGGCAAGCAAATTGACTGGACGTCGTTGTATGACGGACATACCTTCCGGCGGATCAGTTTGCCCGGCTATCCAAGAAATACAGTGCGCTGTTGGCCTCCGCAATCAGTGCTGCATCCCTTCCGACAGCCTGATAGGTCTTTGGCTGTCGAGCATACGGAACAGCCGGCGTACCAAGTACGTCTCACCGGTCGAGGGAAGGAAGGTTATAGCGACACCGAGCTGGCGATTGGAGCGATATGGGGAGAGCTGTTTGGCTTGGATACTATCGCCGTCGATCAGAGCTTTGTGGATTATGGCGGTAACTCCCTGAGTGCCGCCGTGCTGGTACAAAGCCTGAGCCATAACTTGCACAAACAGGTAAAAGCCGAGTTGTTGTATCAGCACCAAACCATTGAAGCCCTTGCCGCGGTGCTGGAAGATAAGCCTGAAGCCGATATCCAGGCACTGGCACCGATACAGGATATGATCACCGGCGACCAGCCCATCAGCTCGACGCAGGCCTTTATGCTGGGGATCAGCGATAGTCTGAAGAACCCGGGCCACCTAACGGTGGGAGTTGTGCTGGCCGTACAGTACTCGCTGGAACCTAAAGTAATGCACGACACTGTGCAGTATCTCGATAGTTACTACGATATCCTGCGGGCGCGCTTTACCAAGGCTGGAGGTGACTGGCATCAGGCCATCATGCCTGTCGGGGAGGCGGTCAACTTCCAGCATGTCGATATTGCTCACCTACCGGAACCGGAACGGAAAGGGTTCATCGAGCAGACGGTTAACAGCAAGCTCTATACCTTGGATTTGGCGTCCGGGCCTTTGTATACCGTTACCTTGTTCACCCAGGGCGAAGGAGAACCGGTTTATCTTGCTGCTTATTTCCACCACGTGCTGATGGATGCATTCTCCCTCAACCTCTATATCGGGAGCCTGATGTCTTTGTACAACCAGGTTGCGCAAGGTGGTCCTCTTAGCCTCGGCAGCAAGCCGCTGTCTTATTACCAGTTCATCGGCGAAAGCCAGCGTTACGCTCGCGAAATCAGTGACGAGCAGGCGCAGTTTATGGCAGAGACGCCACTTGAGGACTTCCCGCTGCTGCCTCAGGACATTGCCGACGGGATCAACTATCGCTATTCCAAAGAAGAGCATAAGCAGGCTTTCGATAGGGCGACTACTGACAAGCTCTGCCGCCAGCTGGTGAAACAGCATCAGGTGACGGTGCTTGATCTCTTGGTTGCTGCACTGGCCCATACTATCGCCGGTTGGACCAAAGGGGAGTGGGTCGAGATCCACAATGTGATAACCGGACGCGATGTCATTCATGATCGCAGCCACGACTTCACCCAGACATTGGGACTATTTGCAGTTGGTTGCGACTTGGTATTGCAGCACCGGCAGAGCGAGACACCGCTGGCTTACTTGCTGGATATCCAGTCGCAGTTGCTGTCACTTCCTGCCAAGGGATGTGGGAATTTCATTACCCAAAACATCGAGTCACGCCAGCCGGGCAGCCGTTATGAATACCTTCGTAAACAGGTATCTATCAACTACCTGGGGGACATGTTCGAAGTGGACGAGAGCAGCCCTGTTCGTGTCGTCGACGGTATCTCCATCGATGTGGATGATGATCATTTGGTCCATGCCGATATTTTGGATCTGCGGGGAAGCATCCAAAATGGCGAGCTGACGATGATATGGGGGTATAACCGGAAGATCCACCATGAACCGACGATCAGGAAGCTCTCTGAGCACTTTGGTGATTTTTTGTATCACCTGGCCGAGACAGTCGGTGAGAGCCACTAGTTGTTAGCGCTGGCCCTCTGTTTAGGCAGGGGGCCATTTTTTGGACTAGGGCCAATGTTATTTTTTGTGGGGTAAAGAGAAAATGGATATTTCCCGCTCGGATCTGAAGTTATTGATCCGGCTATTACAGGATGCCTTTGTTTTTCGGGGGCTGCTGCTGGGGGTCATCGTTGCAGCCTTCGGTACGGTGGCTGCCGGAGTGGCAGAGACGTATTTGCTTAAAACGATTATCGATGAGGCCGTGGACAGGCAATTTGGCAGCCAGGTTGGCAATATTATGCTGTTGCTGGCGGTACTGACCGTCGGGGCGACGGCGACGTATTTTCGCTTCAAGCTGTCGGGCTATTTCAGCGGCAGCTTTGTTTACCGGCTGAACCAGCGCTTGTTTCAGAAGGTGACTCGTATGTCGATAGCGGCTCTCGAGCACTATGATGCGGGTGATGTCGTTGCACGTTTCAGCAGCGATATACGCAAGATTAATACCTTCGCCGAAGTTAGCCTGCCGTTATTGATTCTGCACCCGATTATGTTTGTCATGGGAGCCGTTTACCTTGCGGTCTTGGACGGACAGCTATTGCTGCTAAGTATTATTCCCATACCCGTTGGCTTTCTCCTGATTATGTTGATGACTCGTTCGATGTCCCAGCTGTCAATGAATACCCAGACCTATTTTGGTCGAGGGTTTGCCGTGCTGGCCGAGATGCTGGCAGGCTTTTCTACGATGAAAGTGTTCCATTTACGTGGCTACCTGTACCAAGATTTCAAGAAGCAGATGGATACCGGGCTGACGAGCCAGCTTAAGCTGGTAGATCGATATGCCTGGATGGGGCCGGTGCAGGTAATGATCAGGCTGGTGCCCAGTATTGTCTGTTTGATTGTTGGTGGTGGTCGCGCCCTCACCGGAGAGTTTAGCCTCGGTGAACTTATAGCTTTCTTCTACCTGCTTAACTTCGTCATCGATCCTGTTGCCCAGCTACCGACACACATTGCAGGTTGCAAAGATGCCCTAGGGGCGAGCAAGCGTATTTTCCAGCTGATGGACGAGGCTGATGAAAAGTTGGATCACCTCAGGCTGTCTGATATTGAACGGCCGCAGTTAAAGCTGGGTAAGGTTGGGTTGGTCTACCGGTCGGAGAAAGATCAGGCCGTCCAGGCGCTGCAAGATATCGATCTGGTTATCGAACCCGGAGAAAAGGTCGCTATCGTTGGCGAGAGCGGCAGCGGGAAGAGCAGTTTGCTCAAGGTGCTAGCCGGGTTTTATCAGTCCTCTGGTGAGATCTGCCTAGCGGCTGAGACGATCGGGAACAGCAAGCCGGATGGAGACTATTACCGTCAACAGCTGTCGGTGGTAAACCAGGAGACTTTCCTATTTCCTGTCTCGATTATGGAAAACATTCGTCTGGCCAAGCCGGGAGCAACCGATAGCGAGGTCATCATTGCGGCTCAAAAAGCCTATGCCGATAGTTTTATCCGCGAACAGCCGCAGGGATACCATACCGTATTGGGCGAAAATGGTGTGTCGCTTTCCTACGGTCAGAAACAGCGAATTTCGCTGGCCCGGGCATTCCTGAAGCCAGCACCTGTGCTGATGATGGATGAGCCGACAGCTTCGCTGGATCAAAGCAGCGAAAACCTGGTGGAGCAGGCGATCCTGCGTGAGGCGGATGAGCGGACCGTGATAGTGATCACCCACAAGTTGGCGATTACATCAATGATGGATCGGGTCGTGGTACTTGATCAGGGCAGAGTCGTTGAAAACGGCAGTTACAGCGAGCTAATGAGCAAGCAGGGGCATTTCTACCGCCTTCATCGAGCCTACTACGACCATGCAACCCATAAGGAGCCGAGCCATGCTTAAGAAAGCAGAATGGGACGAGTTGTTGCAGCTGTTTACGCTGATGAAAAAGCGGCGGCTGGGATATCTGGCCGGTGTTTTGGGCCATGCGCTAACCGAGACGATTATCATGATTTCGCTGGCCTTTATCATGCGAGATATGATCAATGCCATAGTTGAACAGGATATGGTACAGCTTCAGCGATCCAGTTTAGCTGTGATTGGGATGGGGCTATTTACCGGCCTGACCTTCATTATTTTCGGGAAGTTGTTTTTCCATAGCCTCTTTAAAACATTGGCCGACTTGCGCCTGCAGTTATTTGCCCACCTGTCTGCCGGGCGGGTCGGTGATATCGAGCAGTATCACCCGGGAGAACTGATCTCACGTGTTAACAGCGATGTTGATGCGGTCTCCGAAGTCTTTGGTTATCAGTTCAGGCAGCTAGTCTTTACTGTCTTGACAGGGATATGTGCCGTTATTGCCATGATGGTCATTGACTGGAAGGTCGGGATTATCTTAGTGGTTGTGGCGGTGCTGACGGCGGTCGTCAATCACTACTATGCCGGAAAGATGCGGGTTGTCAGTGATCGTATCCAGGCAACGCTCGGTCGGATGTCGGCGGCGGCGATGGATGCGGTCTACGGATCCAAAGAGGTGCGGATTTACCAAATGCAGTCTTCCCAGCAGGATAACTATGGACAGGTCAATGGAAAATGGCTGGACAATATTAAGGAAAACAGTGGAATAAGAGCCAAGCTGGAACTGGCTAACTTCAACCTCAAAATTTTGAATTTCTCCGGTATGCTGGTACTCGGGGCCATGCTAATGGCGATGGGAGTAACGCCTCTTGGTGAAATTGTGGCAATGATCCAGTTACTTACGGCGCTCAACATGATGTTTCGCGAGCTCGGTGGCCTCGTAGCGTATTTGCAAAAATCACTGGCTGGCGCAAAACGGATCTTTGAGCTTTTTGCCCTTCCTCGTGAGCGAACCGACAGGCATCAGCAGAAAGAACCAGACTTAAGCTTCCCCGTTATTGATGTGCAGGATTTGTCTTTTGCCTATCCTTCTGGCGATGCGGTGCTCCGCGGTGTTAGCTTTTCTGTTCGTCGTGGTGAGACGGTTGCTATTGTCGGTCCCAGTGGTTCGGGCAAATCGACCCTGATGAAATTGCTGATGGGGCTATACACATCGTCTGAAGGTACTATTTCCGTATATGGACGAGAAGCCGAGCAGCTGGATGTAGAAAGCTGGCGCCAGAACTTCTCGTTTATTCCCCAGGACTCCTTCCTGTACTCCAATACGGTCCAGGCCAACCTTGCCTATGGCCGGCCGGAGTGCACCATGGCCGAGATTGAGCAAGCGGCCGAACGAGCAGGATGCTCGCATTTCATCTCCCATTTGCCTAATGGCTATGAGAGCCAGATAACCGAAGGAGGAGGCAATGTTTCCGGCGGGCAGAAACAGCGATTGGCGATTGCCCGTGCCTTGGTGAAAGAGGCAGAAATATTGATTATGGACGAGCCCACAGCCTCGCTGGATGCCCGGACCGAGGCTGAGATACAGGCTGAGCTGGATGACTTATTGCAGCAAAAGACAGCCATTGTTATCGCACACCGGCTCAAGACAATCCGCAATGTTGACCAGATTTTTGTGCTGGTGGACGGACAGCTGGTAGAGCATGGTAACCACCATACCTTGATGCACAAACAAGGTGCCTACTTTGACTTAGTGATGCAATCCAATCAGGAAGAGGTGACGGCAGCATGAGGCAACACGATTTACTCGAGATGTTCACACAGCAATGCGCCCAGCGGAAGACGGCGACAGCCATCGAGTGGGGATACGAGCAGATAAGCTACCTTGCCTTGAGGCAGCAGACGGCCTCGATTGCTTATCATTTACAACAGCAAAATCCGGGAAATATTGCTTTTTACCTCGATTCCTGCCCGACCCTTGTGAGTACCCTGCTTGCGTGCCTGCATACCGGGCATGTCTTTGCACCCGTTAATGTTGGTTTGCCGGAGCAGCTGGCCGCCAAAATGATACAACGCATCGCGCCGTCGTGTATTGTGACCTCACCGCGTCATGCCGAGAAGCTAGAGAAGATTGCAGCCTCGCTGCCTGAATCACCCAGCATTGTTGTTTGGGATGAGGTATCTCCGTATCTGGAAGCTGTCTCGCTGTCGGTGCTGGATCCTCCGCGCTCGCAGGATCCATGCTACATCTATTTTACCTCAGGCTCGACGGGAGAGCCGAAGGCTATCCTTGGTAGTTACCGGGGGCTGAGCCACTTTGTCATGTGGCAACAGCGCGAATTTGGCATATCAGCCCACCACAGAGTCGGGCAGGTGACGATACCGGCCTTCGACCCGTACTTACGCGAAGTTCTATTGCCGCTGGTCGCAGGGGCCGTGCTGGTGATGCCTGTCGAGCGGGATCTCGTTCTGACGGATCAACTTTTATCTTGGCTTAACCTGCAGGAAATCAGCGTACTCCATATGGTACCGACCCTGTTTAGGCAGCGTTTGTTACAGGCTGCTACACCGCAGCCACTTAGTCTGGAATTCTTGTTTTTGGCCGGGGAGCAGCTCCGCGGTCAGGATCTGACCCAGTTCTATGCCTGTTATGGTGAAAACCGCTGTCAGCTGGTTAACCTCTATGGCCCGACCGAGACTACGTTGGCGAAAGTCTTCCGGCGGATCACTCCCGATGATAGGGAGTTGGATGTGATCCCGATCGGCCGTCCTCTTGATGAGCAGGTGCAGGTACATATCTTGGATCCGCAGGGGAAACCTTGTACCGAGAACGAGCCCGGGGAGGTGGTGATTGAAACGGCCATGCGCTCTTATGGTTATCTTGGCCTGGATGAGGAAAATCGGCGTTGTTTTCGTCAGTCTCCCCCTTACTATTTTACAGGGGACATCGGTAAGCGGCTGGCTGACGGTCAGCTGGTATGTCTGGGGCGCAAAGACAATCAGATCAAGATCCGCGGCGTGCGGGCTGATTTGCTGGGTATCGAGCGTATTGTCCAGCAGGCTCCGACCGTATCTCAGTGTGTCGTGCAGGTGCTTGACAGCGGCCTGCCCTCGGCACGGTTGCGGGCATTTATAGTCTCGGGCAAGGTCGATGGCGGGCTAATTTTTGATTATGTCGATCAGCGCCTGAATCAGACGCTGGTGCCGGCCGAGTGGATACTGGTTGATGCGCTGCCCATGCTGCCTAATGGCAAGATCAACCGCAAGGCGCTGCCGGAACTGACCGGCGCTGAATTGCGTGCTGATGTCTACCGTGCCCCGGAGAATCCACAAGAACAAAAAATCCTGTTGATTTGGCAACAGGTGCTACAGCAAGAAAGGGTTGGAATGGACGATCACTTCTTTCGTCGTGGTGGTCACTCCCTGTTGTTGATGGCACTGAAGGTACAACTGGAACAGGCTTTTTTCGTTACCGTTGAAGTGGCGGCGCTATTCGAGCATCTTACACCGGCAGCACAGTTGGTGTACCTGCAATCGACTGGGCGTCAGCGCCCTGTCTGCAAATTGCAGCGGGTGTCCTCAGATCAGATAGGGCCGGTGTCTGTCCTGCAGCGCAATATTATTCTGGCTCACCAGTTTCGCCAGCAAGATACCAGCTATAACCTAACTCGAGTTGTCGAGGTTAACAGTCAGCTTGATGTGTCACGACTGCAGCAGGCGATAGACAGCTGTGCCGAGCAATTAATGATATTACGCTCGGTGTTTGCCATCGAGAATGGTGAAGTGATCACTCGGGTGATGCCTGAGGTATCGATACCGGTTGAGTTTGCTAAGCTGGCTGACAAACAGCAGCTAAATTCGGAGCTGGCAGTATTTGTCCGTCCTTTCCTCCTCGAACAGGCTCCCTTGATAAGGATCGGACTATGGTCAGTATCGGAAGACTGCTCCTATCTGGCCTTGGATATTCACCACAGTATTGCTGACGGGATGAGTGCAACACTGCTGCTTACGATGCTGCTGGATTGCTATCAAGACAAGTCACCGGCTCCCCAGCCCTGGCAATACCACGACTATATCGGATATAACCTGCAGCAACTGGCCAGACGTGAACCTGACAATTTGGCCTACTGGCAGCAGGTACTGACAAGCCTGCCCGAACCTTTGCAGCTCTCGCCGGGTCGAGACCGGCCATTGCAGTTTAACGGCGAAGGGGAAACGCTGAACCTGCATGTTGAGCAAGAACTGTTGCAGCAACTACAGCAGTTTGCCAGCAGGCAAGGATGCACGTTATTCGTGCTGTTGTATGCCGCCTATGCCTTAGCTCTCCATAAGATGAGCGGGCAAGATGATGTTGTGATTGGCGTTCCAGTCGCAGGTCGAGACTTGCCGGAAGTTGCAGAGGTGCCCGGGGTGTTTATGCGGGTGCTACCACTGCGTGCCCCGTATCAAAGTGAGATGACCCTCGGGGATTATCTTATTTTGATTCAGCAGCAGTTCGCCGGAGCGGTGGCCCATCAGGATTTTGCCTTCGAGCTTCTTGTCGAGGCCGTACAGGCTCCCCGTAGTGCCAGTCGACAGCCGTTGTTCGATACCATGTTTGCTTTGCATGATGCCATGATGTGGCGTTCTGATAAGACAGGCGTAACAGCCGGAGAGGTCCATATACCCCAGCGGCAGGTCAAGGCGGATCTTGTGGTTGATGCCTACCGTGACGGGGAGGCGCTGACGATGGCTTTCTCCTATGCCGTTAACATGGTTGATAGCAGCCGGATCAGCCAGCTGGTGCAACATATGCAGGTTCTACTGCAACGAATCCCTCAACTGTCGCAGCAGCAGCCTCTTGGGCTGGTCGATATGCTGCCGTCAGATGAGCGCGAGCAGCTAGTGGAACAGTTTAATCAAACGTCACACCCGGCTGTCGGCGTACAAACTTTGATTGAGCGTTTTCATCAGCAGGTTGCGCGGGTTCCCGAACAGCAAGCCTGTCGCAGCCAGGAGCAGTCCCTGACTTATCACGGCCTCGATCAGCGCGCCAACCAGTTGGCATATGCCCTGCTTGAACGGCTAGGCAAGCGGCCCGCCCGCATTGCGATCATGGTGACACCGTCTGTCGATTTGGCCGTGGCAATACTGGCAGTACTGAAGGCCGGTATGACTTATGTCCCGCTGGATCCTGGTTTTCCGGACGAGCGGTTACAGTACATGATGGATAATGCCGGGATCGAACTATTGATCACCGATCTTCAAGATCAGGCGTCCAGGCTGTTCAGCGGCACGATCCTTGGCTGCCGAGACAAGGAGATAGAACAGTATCCGAGCTCGGTACCGGCAGGGATCACTTATGAACCACAACAGCTGGCCTATGTGATTTATACCTCGGGTTCGACGGGACAGCCAAAAGGCGTAATGATCGAAAACGGCTCCGCGGTCAATTTTATCAATGGAATGGAACGTTCGTTGGAGTTCACTGCTGACAAAACCGTACTGGCCCTCACGACCTTTTCCTTTGATATTTTCGTGTTGGAGTTCTTCCTCCCGCTATTGACCGGTGCGCAGTTGGTTATTGCCAACCGTCAGCAGCAGCAGGATATGGCGGCGCTGAGTGCGCTGATCCGGACTGAGTCTATCACCACGCTGCAGTTTACCCCGTCGAGGATGAAGATGTTTCTGGCTTTTGAGCCGGCCTTGCAGTGCTTTGCGGGGATTGAAGAGGTACTGATGGGCGGGGAGTATGTCGGTTTTGAGCTGGTGGAGAGTATCAGGCGTAGCTGTTCAGCTCGGGTTTTCAATATGTACGGCCCGACCGAGACGACCGTGTGGTCGGCGGTATGCGAGCTGACTTATGCAAGCCAGAGCAAGGTCGGTCGTCCTATTGACAATACCCAGCTCTATGTACTGGATCAGGCACAGCAGCTTTGCCCTATGGGCAGCTTGGGCGAGTTGTGTATTGCAGGGCAGGGGCTGGCCAGAGGGTACCATCAGCTGCCGGAGAAAACGGCAGCTGCATTTGTCGATAACCCCTTCCAGCCAGGCCAGCGAATGTATCGCACTGGTGATTTGGCCTACTGGCTTCCTTCGGGAGAGCTCTGTGTCTGCGGTCGACAAGACAGTCAGGTCAAAGTCAAAGGCTATCGGATAGAGCTACACGAAATTGAAGAAGTATTAACTTGGCACCCAGCTATCCATGATGCCGTCTGTCTGGTGAGGGAGCGTCAGGTGCAGGGCTTCTCCGAAAGCTACCTGTGTGCATTTTACCAGGCTGACAGTCACATTGAAGCAGATCGGCTTCGCCAGCATCTGAAATCACACCTTCCGGACTACATGGTGCCTGACGCATGGGCCCAGTTGGCGGATTTTCCGTTAACCGCAAACGGAAAGATCAACCGCAGGGCGTTTCCTGCCATAGAAACAAGCCTGCCCGATCTGCCGAAGGCAGAAGTACAGACGCGTACCCAGCAGGTTATCTACCAGACGTGGACTGAAGTATTGCCGACTCAGCATATTGGCATTCATGATAACTTTTTTGACGTGGGAGGGAATTCGTTCCATGTGGTGCTGGTGCAGAAGGCACTGGCCGAGCAGGGCATTAAAGTCATGGCCATTGATATCCTTGAATATGCCACGATATCTGGATTGGCTGATTGGTACGATCGCCAGCAAACACAAGCTGAAACAGTCACCTGTCTGGGCATTCCGTTTTCCTCGGCGGTAATCGGCAGCAACACACCAGCGCCTGAATGGGAATACCGTTATGGAGCCGAACAGCATCGGCAGCTAGAGGAGATCAGGTTGCAGCTTGACGTCTCTCGAGATACGTTGCTGACCGGTCTGATTGTTTATGCTCTGGCTGCCGCTACGGAGCAAAACTGTCTAGATTTGTATTTGGGTGATGGTGATGCCCAGTGTCGTCATATTGCAATTGACTTAACCGGAGTGGGTAGCCTACCGGCTTTTTTTGAGCGGGTCGTTATGTCTGTTTCTGACTATACCACCATTAAGTTTTGCAATTTGTTGCCACAGAAGGAAGACGGGCGCTGTAGTGTTTATATTTCAGGTGATGACAATAAGGCAGTAAAAAGAAACTCGCTTTTTGACTTGGTCTTTGTTTTCTCCGGGGAGGATGTATTAACAATTACATCCAGTCTTAATAATCTTCACGGCTGTCAGGCGAGTTTTGCCCAAATCGGAAATGTGCTAAATGACCTTGTTGGCAACATCCGTTAATAGTTTTGGCCCTGATGTGTTCCTGTTACATGGGAATGCATTTGGTTGGAGCTCTTTACAATACGCGCGAGAATGTAAGGTATAGAGATTGCGGTAACGGCAAGAAAAAAGGGTAGCTAGGCTACCCTTACCGCGAAAGCCGAAACCATAGGCCTGCGAAATGTAACAGCTATGCCGCTTGTTACTAATGGACTCAACACTTCCTTATCCCGATTGGTATAGCATCAGCAGTTCGGCAGTGAGTATTGCTGATCCGGAAGGCTGAACTGCGTTGCTAAAGCTGTAAAAAGTCTTTCAGTTGCTGGATGATGGCCTCGGCCTGCTCTTTATCCTCCATTTCTGCAAACAGACGTAGCAAAGGCTCGGTGCCCGAGAAACGAGCCAATGCCCAGCCGCCATTCTTGAAATAGACCTTGGCCCCATCGGCGTAGCTGACCTTCTCAATGTCGTAGGCAAATTCAGGCAGCTCCTTCTCGACATAAATTTTGTCGAATAGACGCTGGCGTTCGGCTGGCTTGAAGGTGCAGTCCCCCTCTGCCGTATAGGCATATCCATATTTACCGTAGATTTCATCGAGCATTTCAGACAGTTTTTTGCCGGTCGTACTGATCATCTCTACCAGCAGGCTGGAGGCGAATACGCTATCCTTGCCTTTGATATGACCGCGAATTGTCAGGCCGCCAGAGCTTTCACCGCCGATCAGCGAATCGTCAGCTTCCATTTGCGAGCTGACATGCTTGAAACCAACAGGCACCTCAAAGCATTTCTCGCCATGTGCCTCGGCGACTTTGTTCAGCAGGTGGGTCGTCGCGATGTTGCGGACCACCGAACCCGTCCACCCTTTGTACTCAAGCAGGTAGTAATAGAGCAGCAGCAACACCTCGTTGGGATGGATGAAGTTGCCTTTCTCGTCGATGATCCCCAGGCGGTCGGCATCGCCGTCAGTGCCGATGCCAATATCATACCCCTCATGAGCCACCATATGCTTTAAGCGATAGAGTGTGGCGGCATTGGGAGATGGCATCAGGCCGCCAAAGGCCGGGTTCTGGCTATCATTGATAACGTCGACATCGCAGCGGCCGGTGATCAGTACGGTTTGCAGTGCGTTCTTAGCCACTCCGAACATGGGATCGATCAGTACACGCAAATTGGCTTGCTTGATGGCTTCCACGTCAATAAAGTCGATGATTGAATCCACAAACTCGTTCATCGGATTAATAATCTGTATCAGCTTGTCGTTCAGTGCATGATCAAACTCGACAGATTTGATATCAGATCCAGACAGGCTGGCAGTCTGTGTTTCGATCTTCTGGGTGATCACTTCATCGGCATCACGTCCTCCTTCGATGAAGACTTTAATGCCGTTGTAGTCTGCAGGGTTGTGTGATGCGGTAATGCATGCCGAGTACGTGGCCCCGATCTGCTTGGACTTAAACATGACTATCGGGGTCGGTACGTATTTGTTGATAAAGCTAACCTGAATACCATTGCCAGCCAGTACTTCCGAAAACCAGGCCGCGGCCTTGTCGGACAGGAATCGACGGTCATAACCGATCACAAAGCCGTTGTCGGTTACCTTTTCTGCAATCATGATATTGGCTACTGCTTGCGCCACCAGCTGTACGTTGGCTTTGGTGAATTCCTCACCGATCAGGGCGCGCCAGCCACCAGTTCCAAATTGAATCATGTGGAACTCCTATTTCTCTCTGTGGAAAACGAAAAGTAGGGGGCGAAAACCACCCCCAAAAAAGTACTTAACCCATTACAACGGTGACAGTATTCACCGAACCTTCGGCCTGTGCCGGAATTGCTCCCTCGAGAAGCTCGCCATTAAGGATGATTGATTTCACGCCCTTGCTGACATGATCCGGGTTTTCAACCTTGATATTGTAGGTTGCCCCACGCCACTGGCGTGTTACCTCAAAGCCCGGCCAGTCTGTCGGAATACATGGATCAACCACCAGCCCTTCGAAGCTGACACGTACCCCGAGAATAAAGTTCGTGGCTGCAATATATGCCCAGCCAGAAGATCCGGTTAGCCACGGATGATTGGCTCGGCCGTGATCTTGGTGATCACGGCCCATGACGAACTGGACATAGGAATACGGTTCGGCCACACGTTGCTCAATCATGTCGTTCTGGTTGTACGGGTTTAGTGCATCATAGAACTTCATCGCCTGATCACCGCGACCCAGCTTGGCTTCTGCGACCCAGGCCCACGGATTCGGGTGGGAGAAAATGGCGCCGTTTTCTTTAACCCCTTGATAAACACGGGTCACGAAGCCAATGTCATCATTCGGGGTCGCAAAAGACGGAGCATTGAGGTGAAGCCCGTAATCGGAGAACAGGTATTCATCGACGGCATTCATCGCTTTTTCACCGCGATCCTGAGTAACGGCACCAGATACCACCGCCCAGGTATTGGACTCTAGGTGAACCTTGCCCTCGACCTGTTCGTTGGTACCCACTTTCTCACCATTTTTGGTAATACCACGGATATACCAGCCGCCGTCTTCATCCCAAAGGTGCTTTTCACAAGCGCTTTGCACCCCTCCGGCCATATCTTCATAACGGGCGACGTCTTCGTCTTTGCCGAGGAACTTGGCTAGGTCAACAAATTCTTGAATTGCCCAGTAGTGAAGGAAAGCCACCATGGATGATTCGCCGCCGCCGAGGTTCAGGCAGTCGTTCCAGTCAGCGCGAAGCCCTTTGGCGATGCCAGTGCGGCCAACATGCTCGGCGGTGAAATTAAGCGCCGCCTTCATGTGCTCGTAGACCGTCGCTTCACCGCCATCGGCATACGGGATCACCTCGTCAAAGAAACTGGTTTCGCCGGTTTCCATGACGTATCGGCAGATGGTCGGGATGAGCCATAAGTGGTCGTCAGAACAGGTATCGTTGATACCGTGGATCTTGTCTTCATCACTTGGTGTCGGAACGACAGTTGGTGATTTTGACGGCTCAACATCGGCTTTTTCCGGATCGAACCAATCAGGATCAAAGAGGTGGAGACCGTATCCTGCCTTGACCTGGCCGCGAAGCAGATCAACAAGGCGTTTGCGGGTCATTTCCGGGTTGGCGTGAGGCACGGCCATGGCATCCTGCGCGGTATCACGGTAGCCCAGTCCGGTACGGCCACCGACCTCGATGAAGGAGGCAAAACGAGACCAGACAACACAGGTCTCGGCCTGGTATAGCGTCCAGATATTGAGCATGGTATCCAGGCCTTCATTCGGCGATTTCACCTGGAACTTGGCACAGCGCTCATCCCAGTGAGATTTTATCGCTGCAAACGCCGTATCGACATTGTCCAGGTTCTGGTACTTGGCCCTTAGCCTTTCGCCGTTGCCTTTGCCCAAACCGAGGATATAGACAAAACGCACTTCTTCTCCAGGCTGGATAACAAATTGCTTATGCAGTGAACCACAATGGTTGTAGCAGGTTTTCACGGTGTTCGTGCACTGGCCCTGCTCAACCGCAAGCGGGTTGGATTCATCACGATAGAGGCCAAGGAATGAGTCGCGTTGGCCGTCATAGCTATCGGGATCAAAGGTCGAGGCTAGATAGTAGAATCCTTCAAAATCGTTGGTGTTGTAGTACAAGTCATACTCAATTACCCCTTCGTTATAAGAGGTGCCGGCAGAGTAAAGGCTCATCTGGTGGTTCTGGTTGTCAGACTGAATGTGGCTGAAAGAGAACTCAACAAACGAGAAAGCACTGATCGTACGCGGCTTGTCGCTATCATTTTTGATTACAACATCCCAGATTTCCGCATCCTCGCCTTTCGGTACGAACAAGGTTTTCGATGCTTTAATGCCGTTGTATTCACATTTGAATGTTGAATATGAGAGGCCGTGACGGACCTCATAGCTGGCTTCGTCGAGGCTTTTGGCTACGGGCTGCCAAGAAATCGACCAGTAATCGCCTGTATCGTCATCGCGAAGGTATACATAGTGGCCCGGGCGATCAAAGGTTCCGTTCGGGCGAAATTTCGTTACGCGATTGTACTCCGGAGAGTTGTAGAATGAATATCCCCCGGCATTGTGCGAAATAACCGTACAAAACTTTTCCGTTCCGAGGTAGTTGGTCCAAGGAGCCGGGACATCAGGGCGAGTGATGACATACTCTCTGTTGTCGTTATCAAAATAACCGTATTTCATTTTTCAATCCTTTTAAATGTTTTCACTGGTTGTGAGTAGCTATTCACAACGACGGTAATTAATGCCAGCTTTGTCTAGATATGCGAGCTGACCATTCAGGCGGGCCTTGAAATCTTTCCAGTTTCTTTTTTCTGGCTTGGTCCAGCACAGTTCGGCAATGGCCAGTAGGCGCGGGTAAATCATGTATTCGAAACGACTCTGGCTATTGACCAATTCACACCACAGCGCTGCCTGAATACCGAGGATCTTCTTGTGTACCGGGTCATTAACATCGAGTGATGACAAGGGCTTGTAGCTATAGACAACATCGAGAGGAAGCTTGCAGGCCCAGTCGGAACCGGGCTCATCGGCAGAGTATCCCTGTGTCATATCAAGGTAGGTATATTGAGCCGGTTGCATGATGACGTCATAGCCTTCGCGCGCACATATCAGCCCGGCCTCTTCGTTCTGCCATGAATAAATCAGGGTATCTTTGCTGATTTTGTTTCCATTCGCAGCCTCTTCCCAACCCATCATCCGCTTGCCCCTGGCTTGCAGTATCTCCTCGGCAAAGCGCAGGATATGACCTTGCAACTCTCGCGGATCCTGATAGCCGTGTTGCTCCATCAGCTGCTGGCAGGCCGGACTTTTGGTCCAGGCACCTTTGGGGACTTCGTCGCAGCCGATATGGATGTAGGGAGCGGGAAAGAGCTCGCATATTTCTTCCAGCACATTGGCGATGAAGGTATAGGTGCCTTTGAGTGCCGGAGACAGAATATTGTCTGAATACCACTGCGTGCTGCGGTACTCCGACTCATCGTTTGGGTCGACCAGCAGATCGGGCAATGACTTTATTGCGGCGCGGCAGTGGCCGGGAATATCGATCTCCGGAATGATGGTAACGCCGCGATCATTGGCATAGGCGATCAGGTCACGTACTTCTTGTTTGCTGTAGTAGCCTCCATACCGTTGGCTGATGGTTGTAAACTGAGGTTGTATGACTTCGTTCGGTCCCCGCCAGGCACCGATCCGGGTGAGATCCGGGTAGGCATCAATCTCGATACGCCAGGCTTCGTCGTCAGTCAGGTGCCAATGGAAGGTGTTGAATTTATAGCGTGCCAGATGATCGATCAGATGCTTGAGCCGCCTGATCGGATGAAAGTGCCGGGCACAGTCAAGCATCATTCCCCGATATTGATAATTAGGTTGATCCTGGATCTCAACCATCGGGATCATATATGCCGCCTGAACCTGATGGGCAGGGCTCGCCGGGATCAGCTGTAGCAGCGAGGCCGTTGCATGAACAAAACCCGATTCCGAGCCCGCCTGAAGCCAGATATGATCGGGTTCGACCAACAGGCAATAAGCACCATCGGCAAGATCGCCATGAAGCTGATAGCTGATATTGCCTGCCTGGTGAATCGGAATATCTTCATGCAGCAAGTGACCCAACTCGGCCTGGAGCCAGCGAGTGCTGCCACTGGCTTTATCCGTCGGAGGCGTTATGGCTGTGCCCGAGTTTAGCCTGAATTCTCCCGGTAGTCTGATCAGTGATTCGGGTGCAGGGATCAGGTTGATTGATTTTGCCTTGGGCAGTGGTATAGAAAGCGGTTCGGTAGCAGGCTGATCGAGGTTAATCGTGGTGACCTTAACCGGAATCGGCTTGATAAAGCTGCCTTCTGGCGATGTGTTTAAGAATGCTTCCACTATTCCTTCATCGTATAGAGTGAAGGGCTTGGTGCCTACGGTGAACTCAGTGTAGAAATGGGAGTTTGGGCTCAATGGCGCCGAATTTCCCGGCGTCAAAGTACAGTAGCTACCCAGTTGCTTGAGTTGACCATTGGAAAGCGTCTCTGCCTGGATCCAGCGGCAGAACGTGAAATGCAACGACCAGTTTTCCTGTGCCTGATCGCTGAGGTTATGCAGGGTCAGGGCAAAGTGAGACTGTTGCTCACTTTTGCTTATCACGGTCAAATCGAGACGGTAACTCATGGCGGCCCCTTAAAGTGGGTAAAGGTTATGACAACCTTTTGCCATCGCAATTGCCCCATCCATGGCATCCCCCTGAGGAAGAGCAAGTCGGGCTTTTAGCGGCGGTACCAGCCATGGCTGGATATGTTCACCGATACTGCCCATGAGGCAGATTTGCTCGGCGCCACGTTTAATCAATGCCGACAGCAACATTTCAACATCGGCTGCGGTTTGATTCAGCAAAGTGATGGCCAGGCTGTCTCCTTCGGCGGCATGGGCAAAAATGGCCGGCGAGAACTGACCGTAGTCACAAGGCCGGGCTGTTTTGGACCAGCTGACAATGGTATCGACATCATGATCGAAATGGCTCATGACATGCTGGGCCAGTGGTGTGTGAGGGACGATGTCATCGATGCTGAGCAGTACCTGCTGGATCAGGCGTAGCCCCATAACGGCACCGCCGCCCTGATCCGAGATCGGGAATTCACGTCCGCCGATAACCTGCTGTTGGTTGTCTTTCAGCAAGATCCCGCACGAGCCTGTACCGGCGATAAGGATCGCACCTTCCTCGCCCCGCCATGCACCCAGACATGCTCCGTAGGCATCGGTATTTAATGTGACGGCGGCATAAGGATGGGGAAGTGCCATAAACTCATACCAGGATTCTTTTTGTTCGGCACCGGCCAGGGCCAGGCCGACGGACATGTTGCCGTAATCCGCTTTCGTCAGTTGTGCCAAAGAGGCGGCAGTGGCAATGGCGTCCTGGATAGATGCCATGGCAACGCTGCCGCCCAGCATGATATTGGCACTGCCGGTTTGGGCCTCGCCAAGGCAATTGCCATCTAGATCGCAGATCCGGGCCCGGCAGGATGTTCCGCCCCCGTCTACACCGACGAAGTATTTGATTATTCTAGCCAAAGTGTCTTTCCTTATATTGTGTTGTTATTGCGAGCAAATACCAGCCTCCATGCGGGATCCACTGCTCTCCCCAGCGCCAGTTTTGCAACATGTCATCTTTGTAGGGAATCGGCTTGAAGGCGATATCCTGCTCATTGTCAAAGCCGGAAGTGATCCCGTTACATACCCCGCCCTTGGCATTGCTAAAGCCAAGCTCGGGGAGGTAGTCCGGGTTGTTTCGGCCATGTCCGTCCAGCATTGACATGTCGAAGGGGTTAAGCCCCAGCAGCCAGTCTGTAAGCTTATGCGCATAGGCCTTTAGCTCTGATTTGAGCGAGCGGTCAAGCGGGTGTGCCTGCGCCAGGTAGGCCATGGCTGCAAGCGATGCCAACCGGGCATTTTCACCTTGCCACCAGTAACCGCTTTCGTTGTGGTGAGGGATGAAGAAGGTACTGAACTTCTCGCCATCAACGGGTTTGACATATTGGCGCGGATAGCCAAACGGATTATTGACTTCTTGGGTGATATTGAGCTCGAAGCGTAGCGTGTTGGCGAGTATGGCGTTTAGGCTCTGTTGCCATTTTTCATCTGTTTCTATCGCCAGATATTGCATTAGGCTGATAGCGGGCAGTCCTGCCTCGGAGGCATGATAGTAAGGACGGCTGCCGTCACTGTTTGCCGACCAGTAATGCGTTTGCTCATGATCAGAGTGTTGCCGAGAAGCCAGTTTTTTGGCCCAGCTTCTGGCTTCGTCAAGATAGCGTCTGTTGCCTGTTGTCCTGAACAACTCAACGGCTGCCAGTAACGCACAGTATTCATCAATAATATTTTCAGTACCGTTGTTGAGGTACTGGGTGTTCATCTCTACCAGGTGCCAGTAGCCTTTTTCGGCGGCTTGCAGGTAGGCTTCGCTTTGAGTTTCATCCCCCCATCCGAGCTGGAGGGCTATTTCAGCCGTTAGCCAGCGGGAGGCCGCCGCCAGTGCCGCAATTGATACGCCGCCGCCCTGACGAAATGCAGCCTGGTAGTCATCGGCTTTGATGCCGTCCTGGGTCGAATATGAACAAATCTCCCGTTGTCCTGCGGACTTACTCCACTTGTCGAACACCGTCATATAGAAATAGCCCTGCGAATGTTGCATTCGCAGCAAAAAGTCCGCACCGTGAAATGCCTCTTCCATCAGGCGTGTGCGGGTAATATCGGCAATACCTTCTTCGTTCTCCAGCAGCTCAAAGGCTTTGAACATATTCCACACCACCATCGGCGTCTGCTGGGGGTTTAGGTAGTTGCTGTAAGATAGGTGGCTGAGGTATTTGCTGACATCGCCGGAGGCATCGTACCAGCCTCCCCGGACATCAGCGGTTTCAACGGAGCCTAGCAGTGGCGCATGCTGATCGGCATGGTCAAAAATCCCGCTGCAGCGCTGGGATTTGAAGTAGTGCAGTACATCACTGAAGGTGCGCTGCATTAATAGCCCCTCGGCCACGGAAAATGGTTCAGACAAGATGTCGCCAACCCGAATGCGGAATTCACCGCACTCTGTGAGTGCCGTGAAATCAACCGAATAGGCGTAACCCGTGTGCCATTGCGCGATGGGGCCACAGGCCTGGAGAGTCAGCTGCATGATAGCCTGATCATCTTGACCGCGAATGATCTCTACACTGGTGTCCGGTAAATCCGGTTCTGCCAGCAGAATGGCCTGTTTGGCGCCCAAACGCTCGTAGCCAAGGTGGTTCGTTAACAGCTGCATGAATTCTCCAATTAGTTCTCGTATAGATAACAGCGAACGAAATGGTTATCTGATAGTTGGGTTACCGCCGGAAGCTGTTCTCGGCATCTGTTGGCTGCGTGGGTGCAGCGACCGGCAAACGGGCAGCCGACACTTTCCGGGGTCCAAAGCGGGATCTCGCCCTTGTTGCCCTTAAGCTTTTCGTGGATGGATTTTTTTGTATCAGGAACCGCCGATACCAGCAGCTGGGTATATGGGTGCTGGGGATCATGGATGATCTCCTCGGTATCTCCCCATTCCACCATGTGCCCGACATACATCACGGCCAGATCCTCGGCAATATAGCGAGCGGTAGCGATATCATGGGTGATATACAGCAGCGCCATCTCTCGTTCAAACTTCATCTCTTCCATCAGGTTGAGAACACCGGCACGAATAGAGACATCGAGCATTGAGGTCGGCTCGTCAGCCAGAACGACCTCGGCACCGACGGCAATGTTGCGGGCCAGATTGACACGCTGGCGCTGGCCTCCGGATAGCTGGTGGGGGAACTTGGCCGCCGTTTCTTTCGGCGGGATCAGGCCGACCTGTTCAAGCAGGCTGTAAACTGTTTCTTCGAGTTCCTTTTTGTTGCCCGAAGTGACCTTTTTATGGATCAGCAACGGTCGGGCGATATGGTGAAAAATAGTATGGGTCGGGTTCAGTGAACCAAACGGGTCCTGCCATACCATCTGTACGCCCTGGCGGTACTGCATTAAATCGCTGTGTTTTGTAATATCGGCAATGTCCCGGCCGTAATGCTCGATGTGCCCGCCCGTTGGCGGATACATTTTGGCGATCATTTTTGCCGTGGTTGACTTCCCCGATCCTGATTCACCGACAACGGCTAAACCGCGGCTCTTGTACATCTTGAATGACACGTCATTGATTGCACGCATCTTGGATTTTGCTAACGAATTACTATTGACCTCAAAATCCTTAATCAGGTTTTTGCCTTCAATAATGGGTTGTCCGACAGGTTTGTTCATAATGCCTCCTCATTGCTTCCTATTTTTTATTAACTGCATTTATTGAATAGGTGGCAGTTTGAAAAACGACCGGGTTCAAGTTGACGTAACTGGGTGGCGGTGCTGAAGCAGGCATCGTGGGCTTTGCTACAACGCGCCTGAAAACGACAGCCTTGAGGTACTTCTAGTAGATTCAACGGATTCCCCGGGATGCCGGTCAGGCGTGTTTTCGGTCCTGTCAGTGGTGGAAATGAATTTCCCAATCCTTCGGTATAGGGGTGGAACGGTTGTTCCAGAATCTGTCTTGACGGGGCGACCTCGATGAGCTCGCCGGAATACATGATGCCGATACGATCGGAGAACTCGACCATCAGCGAGATATCATGGGTAATGAATAGGATCGAAAAGCCGAACTCTTCTTTCAGTGCATAGATCTTTTGCAGGATTTCACGCTGGACCACGACATCCAGAGCTGTGGTCGGCTCGTCCATGATGATCATTTTCGGATTCAGTGCCAGGGCTATTGCGATAACCAGGCGCTGGCGCATTCCGCCGGAAAACTGGTGAGGGTAGTCCTGCAAGCGGCTTGGGTGAATATCAACGATCTCTAGCAGGCCCTCGGCACGGCGGATTGCCTGTTTGCGACTCATATTGGTATGGCGCATGATCACATCACAGAATTGCTCTTCCAGCGTCAGTACCGGGTTGAGTGCGTTCATTGCGCTCTGGAACACCATCGACATCTGGCTCCAGCGAAAGGCGGTGATGTCGGCTTCGCTGTACTTGAGAATATCGCCGTGGCCGTCAAAGATAACTTCACCACCGGTAATGAATGCCGGCGGCTTGTGGAGACGCATCAGCGAGAAGGCGACAGTCGACTTACCACAACCTGACTCACCGGCAAGGCCAAAGACCTCACCTTTGCCGATATCAAAGCTGACATTGTTTACCGCACGTACATCGCCGGCATCGGTGATGTAGTCGACACAAAGATTGCGAATGGAGATCTGTGGACTGGTCATTACTTTTCTCCTCCCTGAAGAGCCGGCTGAGCTGTTTCTAGAGTCTCTTTCTGGTTTTCTTTATTTTGGTTTGCCATATTTTTCCAACGGCGCATGCCTTTGTGAGAACGTAGCTGCGGGTTGGCAATCTCATCGACTGCAAAGTTAAGCAGTGCAAGGCCGATAGCAATCAGGGTTAGCGCAATACACGGTACGAGCAGCTCCCACCAGGCACCGACAAGCATCGACGAGGATGTCTGGACGTTGTAAAGCATGTTGCCCCAGCTGATGGTGCTTGGGTCTCCAAGACCAAGGTATGACAGTGTTGCTTCGGTCATGATGGCCAGCATGACCGATCCGATGAAGCTTGCACCCACAATGGAGATCAGGTTGGGTAGGATCTCAACGAAGATAATGCGTATTGATGACTCACCGAGTACCTCGGCAGCCTTAATGAACTCTTTCTCTCTGATTGACAAAGTCTGTGCCCGAACAACCCTTGCGCCCCATGCCCAGGCGGTGATCCCGATAACCAGGGTTATCGTGACGGGCCCTGCCTCTCCAATGAAGGCGGCGATAACAAACAGCAACGGCAGTTGCGGTATCACCAGCATGATGTTCATCGCGGCAGAAAGGATGTCATCGACCCGGCCACCGAAATAACCGGCTGAAACGCCCACTAACGTAGCCAGAAAACAAACCATCAAGCCTGCGCCGAAACCAACAGCCAGCGAGGTACGTCCGCCATACACAACTTGTGACCACACATCGCGCCCCATACGGGTTGTGCCCAGTACGTGATCGGCTTTCTTTGACATCCGCAAGGTGCGGGGGCTGTCGGCTAGGTTTTCGGCAACCCAGCCATCAGGATTATTCTGCGCCGCCTTAACAATAAACGCCGGGTATTCATGTGGGTTCCCTGTCTTCTTGTTAGGGACATGCTTGGTAATTAGCGGGGCAAATATAGCGGCCAAAATAAATAACGTGATAATGATTAAGCCGGCCAGGGCTTTATGGTTACTGGAAAGTAACTTGATTAGACCTTTCATAATTATTTGCCTCCCTTACGTAGGCGAGGGTCAAGTGCCACGATGAGGATGTCAGCCATGAAGTTAAATAACAGCATAAACAGGGTCATGATAAGCAGCTGACCTTGAAGAACCTGATAATCACGCGCATTGATTGCGTTTAGAAGAACGGTGCCCAGGCCCGGATAGTTGAAGATCATCTCGATAATCAGCTGGCCACCGATTGCCATACCCAGTGCCATCGACAGGGCGGTGACGCTGGGGAGCATGGCGTTACGTGCGGCGTATTTGAAAACCACCCGGTTTTCACTTAGCCCCTTGCCTTTTGCCATCGTGATATAGTCTTCGTTTAGCAAGTTGATCATGTTGTTACGCATGTTGATCAGGAAGCCGCCAATTTGGATGATGGTGGCACAAAACAGCGGTAGCACGGCGTGGTAGAGAACATCTTTGATGAACTCCCAGCTGCTCCAGTCCGGCATCGTTCCTGCGGTATAGGCATAGGTTGACGGAAACCAGCGAAGGCCGATGGCGAAGGTGTAAAGCACGAGCATCGCGACAACGACAGGGGGGACGGCCTGTACCACCATCATGCCCGGTGAAATGAACGCATCGTATTTGCTGCCGCGTTTCCAGGCCGCAAAAATACCGAGGGTCGAGCCTATACAGAAGGCCAGAATAACAGCGGTACCTGCCAGGAAGACTGACCAACCGACGGCACCGGCCATCACATCATTTACAGTCTGCGGAAAAGTCTGAATTGAGATACCCAGATCCCAAGACAAAATGCCCTGGAGGTAGACAAAATATTGTTCGTAGATTGGACCATCGACAAAGCCCAGTAGCTGTTTCATTGCAGCGATGCGCTCAGGTGTTACCTGTACCGCGGCATTGGCGAACATCATCGTTACCGGATCGCCTGGCATCGCGCGTGGTAAAATAAAGTTCAGCGTTACCGCAAATAAAAGCGCTATCAAGTAAAAAGACAGCCGTCGTATAAAGAATCCCATAACTCACACCTTAATCATCCAGCATTTGTGTACTGTGCTAGATTCAGGACAGAAATCCCCCTGACGCAAAGCGCCATAACTGTCAAATAGAGAGGGGGGAAGAGGCGGTGTGCAATGTGCACACCGCAAGTTAATACCTAAATTAAGCTTTAGGCTTTAGATCAAGTACTTGTAACAGACGTTCTTGTGTATTGGTGATAGGCATTGGACGGCCTTTCGGATTCTTCTCGTTCCACCAGCCAGTAAAGCGCGCGGTGTTGTACTGAGACGTGTAGGCACCAGACATGACCGGCACTGTTACCTGATTTTCGGCAATGATTTTCTGGATCTTGTGAGCCATATTCATCTGCTTGTCACGGTCTGCCGTCTTGTAGAAACCTTCAAGCAGTTTGTCTAGCTCAGCATTTTTCCAGTAGTGAAGTGCAAAGCGAGGCATCCCCTGGTTGGCCTGGAAGCGCGAGTGGTAACCGCTATCCCAGTAGGTGTAAGGATCTGCTCCGTGGAAGTAGTTGGTGTAGGCAACATCATACTTGGCATCAAGCATCGCCTGGTTGTAGACGGAGAAGTCAGGCGTGCTTGCTTTCGCTTTGATTCCCACTTCTTCAAGCATTTCGACAGCTAGCTGTACTGTGTTGTTGAAGTCAGTCCAGCCACTTGGAGACTGAATGGCCAGCTCAAGCTTTTTACCTTTAGGTGTTTCAACGAAGCCGTCGTTGTTCAAATCTTTGAAGCCGGCTTTTTTCAGCAAGGCTTTGGCGTTGTCTACGTTGTAAGTCATAAATGGCTTGTACTTGTTGTAGACAGTATTGTCAGACCAAGAAGCAAATGCCTGACCAAGGCCTGAAGCGTAGTCATTGACTACACCGCCACCGTAGAATGCGATGTCGATGATGGTTTCACGGTCGATAGCCATAGAGAAAGCACGGCGGAAGTCGATGTTGTTGATCGCTTCGTTGTTGCCCGCCTTTGGCGACTCATAGTTGAACATGAAGGCCTGGCTACCACCTGCTGGGTACCAATATTTATTGTTAGGAGTAGCTGCTGCATAAGTGCTGTCAACATCCGGAATGAACGAGTATGTCCAGTCGAATTGACCACTCAATACCTGACCCAGGAACTGGTCGTTACCAGCAACCTGAGGCAGACGCAAACAGTCTACATCCAAGTTGCTGTTGTCCCAGTATTCTGGGTTACGGCACTGGGTGTATAGCTGTGGTGTGAACTTCTCGATTTCGGTGAACGGACCTGTTCCGACAGGGTTCTCGTTGGTGTAGCGAGTTGGATTTTCTATTTTGCTCCAAATATGCTTAGCAACAACTGATACTTCGTTAATCAAGTACGGTACGTTTGAGTTCGCTTCAGTCAGATTGAAAGTGACTTTATCGCCAGAGGCTTTTACTGACTTCAGACGCTGGTTAATACCAGTACGGTCAAGCTCAGGGTATTGCTTCAGCATGTTAAATGTAAAGGCAACATCTTCAGCAGTGAACGCTTTACCGTCAGACCATTTCACGCCGTCACGGATTTCAAAAGTTACTTTTAGCAGGTCGTCAGACATGTAGTAGTCTGTCGCCAGGCGCATTACAGGCTTGTTGCCTTGCAGTTCGTTGAATACGACTAGAGGCTCATAGATAAAGTCCTGAACGGTATCTAGCTGAGTCTGTAGGAACGGGTTAAAGTTACGTACAAAAGTAGGGTAGAACTTAGGTACCATAGTTAGCTCTGTGCGGTCGGCGGCAGATGCAACCGGTGCTGTCAGCATTGTAGTGGCTGCAGCAACGACTGCTAGCGCTAACTTGGTTTTCTTTATATTGGCAAGCATAGCTGTTCCTTACTCTATTGCTTATTGTTTCACTTATGGAAAATGAATGCCCCGAAGGGCTTCTTTTGAGCCCACTCCGACAGAGTGACAAATACGCCCTGATCGAATGGCCTTGTAGGCTCTAAGTGCCTTAAGGAAAACCCTGATTGACATGATCGTCAATCTGAAAGCCCGTTAAAAACGTCAAAACGACAGTGGTTGCTGTAAAAAACGTTAATTCCTCACTGTTGAGTCACTCAGTAGATATTGTCCCATGTGCGTATTCTCACAGTTCATAGACTCTGTTTCATGATGTTTGTGTGCACTTACTATTTCTTAATTCTTTTATTAACGCAGTCTTGATTAGTGTGTTTTTTCTTTGTGATGTAACGCATAGTAGCTGTTGGGGTTAATTCCCTGCGGAAAATTTTAAAGCCTGATTTGTTGTGATTGGCTTCTCATAAACCAAAATATATTTTTTTCTGAGGTTCCAGTAAGGCTTTTTGGAGGCGAGACGCGCTAAATTTGAGCAGTTTTTCTGTGCTGGAATAGTATTTTTTCGAACAGAAAAAGGGATAGTTCACGGCCGGAAAAAAGCCCGCGTGCGGCGGGCTCATTGGTGGGGGTAAGTAGTGAGGCTACTGGCCAATTAAATGCTGGAGCTTGTTCTTCATCGTGGCTATCTCATGGCGTTCCGGACTCGGATAGCTGCAGCGCTCAAGTACAAAATCGATGGTATTGAGCACGGTACGCCAGCGCGGAGTTTTAGGCAGCGTCTCAAGGTGCAGATACTTGTCCAGCGTACGGGTCTGCAGCGTGCTGCGGTCCAAGTAGACTCGCCATAAGCCACTTTCCTCTGCCAATTCAAACTTGGTCTTATTGGATGATTCTTCCCAGAACTTCAAGGTGGCTTTCATTACCTCAACCAGCAGCTCGCGTACCGAATCTGCTTTATTTTGGCCATTATCATCCAGCTTGTCCGCCAGTCGGGTAAACTCTCCCCCCAGTTCCCGCAATTGCTGCAAGCATCCCTTGTCACCGTCAAAAGCAAAGCCAGAGAGCACTTCCATGGCACTCTCCAATACTTCAACTCGGTGCAGGGTGGCCGGGCCGTTATTATCAAACACAAACATGCGCTGGAGGCCGGACTCTTCAGGAAGGTTGATGACATCGGTATCCAAGGTGATGAGCTCGTCGCTGATGCGATAGAGCAGTTTGCCGTTGTAGTGATGGCTGTTACTGATATCTTCGGGTAGGTGAGTCGCGAGGATATCGACAATGTTGTGTCGTTCCAGCTGCTCCGGTGCGCGGTGGAAGAGCTTTCCCGCTGCACTGTTGGCATAGCGGATACGGCCTCCGCCCTGGACACAGAGAATCGCTTCGCTGGTCGACTCCAGCAATCCAAGCAGGCGAGTTTGAGCTTCTAGCAGACCCGCCTCGACTTGCTCCCTGCGTTCAATTTCTTGTTGTAGTGCCTGATTTTTCTGCTGTTGAATCTCTGTCTGACCTGCTTTTATATGCGCGCCGATTCGAGCCGTCAGCTCTTCTTTGTTAAACGGCTTTGTCAGGTAGTCGTTGGCGCCGCTATCGAATCCCTTGATTCGATCCTGAATCTGCCCCAGGGCAGACAGCATTATGATCGGCAGCTCAAGACGGGAATGTTTTCGCCGAAGGTGCTGGCAGACCTCATAACCGGACATTTCAGGCATCATGATGTCGAGCAGGATCAGTGCCGGTTGCTGGGTCTCGAGCAGCTTCAATGCCTGAGGCCCACTGTCTGCAGTTATGACCCGGTAGCCCTCGAGGCGAAGGAAATTGTTCAATACCTGCAGGTTGACGGGTTCGTCATCGACAATCAGGAGCAGCTCGCCATCCGGATTATCCGGTATGTTTTCTGTTTCGCAGAAAGCCGCATCCAGAGAGGGTGCCTGGAAATGAGAACGACGATTGACCAGCTGGCTATCGGCAATATCTTCTTTCGATGCCAAGTTAAGGGTAAAGCTAAATGTTGCCCCTACCATTGGTTGGCTGCTGACATATAGTCGGCCTCCCATCAGCTCTATGAGCTGGCGGCTGATTGACAGCCCCAATCCCGATCCCTGCCGGTAGCGGGCCGAATTAGTATTGGCCTGGATCAGAGGCTCAAAAATATGCTCAAGCTGTTCGGGGGGGATCCCTTGTCCGGTATCAACGACCTGTATACGTAGCTGATTCTCCAAAATGGTCGCCGAGAGGATGATTTTACCTTCCGAGGTGTATTTGATGGCATTGCCGACGAGATTATACAGCACCTGCTCAAGACGCTGTTCGTCACCAAGCACCGGCGGGAGACCGTCAGGGATCTGGTTGATGATCCTGACTGGCTTGCTGCCGAGCAGGTGGCCGGATAGTTCTAATACCAGGTGCACCGCGGAAGCGACATCCACAGCCTGTTTGTTTATATCCATGTCGCCATAGCGCATCTTGTGATAATCCAGCAGATCGTCCACCAGGTTGGTCAGGCGCTGGCCACTGTTTATCATCATTTCAAGCTGTCGGCGCTGGGTATGCTGAACCGGGCCGCTCGCCCCTGCCAGCAGTGACTCGGCAATACCAACCATGCCATGCAGCGGGGTACGTAGCTCATGCGATGTGGTTGCAAGGAACTCATCCTTCAGCTTATCGGCTGTTTGCAAATCATCATTTTGTTGCTGGATCACCAGCAAATTTTGCTCCAGCTCAGTATTTTGCTTACGGATCAGGCTGATTTTCTCGCGGATCGAGCGTTGCATCCGGGCAAAGCTGGTGGCGAGGCGGCCTATTTCGTCGCTGCGCTCGGTGCTGGTGATCTCTTGCTCCATGTCTCCGGCGGAGACGCGTTCGGCCGCCCAGGTAAGCCGTAGCAAAGGTGCCGTGATGGAATTAGAGAGCCAGTGAGAGGCAATGATCACCAGGATAATGGCGGTGATCATCGCGACCGCAAATATTTTCTCCAGCTGGCGGATCCGGGCAAAGGCTTCCTCTTCGGGTAATTCGACCACCAGCGCCCAGAGGTTACCCAGTACATCGATTTGGGCAAAGGCACTCAGTACCGGGATCTGGTTAAAGTTAAGGAAGCTGCCGACACCGCTTTGGCCGTTCAGTGCTTCCTCAATACTCGGGCTCGAGAGATTTTGCGGCAGCGTGTCGCCGTTTGGCAGGCGGGATTGGTGGTCACTGCCGACAAGCAAAGTCTGTACATGGTTTGAGTTGCTGCTGGTATCGGCGATAAAGTCGCTAATCGACTGGTTGCCCAGCTTGAAGAAAACATAACTATGTAGGTAGCCCTGCTGAATGATCGGGGCGGCAAACCAGGCAGCATTTTCATTGCCTGACGAAGTGGCCGTGAAATCGGTAAAGGCGACAGGAACTTGCTCCGGCTCGCCCTGCTGTTGTTGGGTGTTTTCCTTGATAGTGACAAACGTCTTCTTCAAGGCCATAAAAGGGGTGTCGTCGGCGAGCAGGTTAGCGCTGAATTTATCGGGACTATGGGCGGAATACACCACATTGCCCTTGATATCGACAAGCAGGATGTCACTAAAATCAGATCGTTTCAGATACTCATCATATGCCCAGTTATAGCGCTTATGCATCAGACGATATCGTTCATGACCGACATAATTTTCGCTATGGGTACTGTTATGAGGCTTGGCGATTAGGGTTTCGGTGAAGTAACGGCTTGGAGCCATCCCCTTGGTGAGCGACGGAATATCGCCTAATTGGTGGAAGGCGCCAACCAATCCATAAAAACGTCCACCACTGGCATTGGCCAGCTCCGAGCGGGCAAAGCTCTGTACTTCAGATTCTCTGGCGGCAAAGTAGCTATTGAGCTGCTTTTGTTTGTTTTCCAGTAGCGATGCCAGATGATTAGTACTCTGCGAGGTGAGATCGTTGGTGTGAGAATTGAGAAAAAAGAGAGCCGATAGTGTCAGCGGCGTAATACTGAGCACCAGAAAAGCCAACATAAGGGTATGCTGGAGGCGCTTGAAACGGGTAGTATTCTGCATTCCTGTGCCTGAACTTAACCTATTGGAAATGGATGATAAAATTCAACGAATGATTAATTGCAACTCAGTTTGACTGAAATAAAGAGGGTGACTTTTGACGTTTTTAGCGAGTCGGCAAAAACACCAATGTTCCCAGTTATACTGAGTTTTTTTTTGCGATCAAGTAAGTGAGTAGGGAAGCGTGTGCCGAAACACATTATTGACAATCTTAACGTGGTTATGGGGTGATATTGGCACTAAATTAGGCTAATTGACGTTAATTTCGAAGGTCGAAGTGATAGGGCTGAGTAATTTCCCAGCCCGCTAGCACTATTTTTTCGCGGCGTAAATATTGAATTTGTTAGTACTGGCAACCGTTTCGCAGCTGCCTAGGCTGGCTTCAATCAAAGGCGGGTAGCGGAGAAAGCGGTTGGCGACAATGATCAACTGACCTTCCGGTTTTAGATACTGTGGTGCCTGGGCAATAAAATCTTCTGTTGCTGCGTAGAAGGTTTTTAGGCCGGCATGGAAGGGCGGATTGCTGATAAGGTAGTCATAAGGTCCTTCCAGAGCAACGTAGACATCTGTTGCGGTAAACCTAGCTTCTAAGTTGTTGACCTTAAAGGTATCTCTGGCTGATTCAATCGCCAGGGCGCTGATATCAGACAGCTCCAGATCGATATCCGGGTTGTTGGTTTTCATTACCGCGCCAATGACACCGGCCCCGCAACCAAAATCGAGTACTTTGCCGTGCAGTTTTGGCAGGGTATCAAGCAGTAGCTCCGACCCTTTGTCGAATTCGCCATGGCTGAACACGCCCGGCAGGGAGCGGATCGTCAGTTCCGTTCCGGCTACCTTGATGGGGTAGCTACGGAACCAGCTGCTGAGTTCGAAGGCAGGAGCGGCGTTATCACAGCGTCCCCAGTAGAAGCTACAGCGGCGGGCCGAATCATACTTGGTCAGTGGGCCGTAGGGGTTGAAGAGCTTTTCGGCACTGCGCACACCGCTGCGGTTTTCACCGACGATGCAAATTTCAGTCTGAAGACCGAATTTAGCCAGTACCATGGCCAGTAGATATTCCGCCTCGGCCTTGGCTTTTGGCCAGTACAGCAGGATCATGTCGATATCGGCATCATCGACCAGCTCGGCCCCAAAATAGGACTGGATCTGGCTGTGACGGCTCATGCTGCGGTGATAGCCATAATTGGTGGTAAATACTGCCACTGACTTGGCCGTCTGTGTCAGCTCAAGCGGGAATGAGTCAGAGAGCTCACCGACGACTAGGACCTTGCGATTTTCAAAAAACTCAAGCTGGCGGGCAACAACCTGGCTTGCAGCAGTGTAAGACATAATGGCCTCAGTTTAGCTTTACATGGAGTTAAGTTAAGGGCGCGAATTGTTCCATAAATTACTGTGCATGAAAAGGCAACAAAGCCGCTTGGCGGGCGGCTTTGTTGTCGCTTGCTGGTGAAGCGGCCTTAATTTTTATCCTGATTGTCCAAAAAGTCTTTGAATTCGACTTCGTAGAGCTTGAACAGCACCAGGGTGACGGCAAAAATAATTGGTCCGTAAATCAGGCCTATTAGGCCGAACAGGTGCAAGCCGCCCAGAATGGAGAAGAAGATCAGCAGAGTATTCATGCTGGAATTGCCCTGCATCAGCAGCGGGCGGAGGATATTGTCGATGGATCCCACCACAATGATCCCCCAGCCAGCCAAAAACAGCGCCCACTCCCACTGGTTGATCAGCAGCAGATAGATAGCGGCTGGCAGCCAGATAAGTGCGGTGCCGAATACCGGAATAAAAGAGGCAAAAGCCATCATCGAGCCCCAGAATAGCCCGGGGAAGCCTGCGAGCCACATGGCAAAACCACCTGCAAACCCTTGGGCCAGGGCGGTGAGAAATGATCCCAGTACTGCCGACTTGGCAACCTGCTCTACTTCTGTCAGCACGGCATCTTCTTGGCTACGGGACAATGGCAGTACATGACGAATGGCCGACACCATCTTCTTATGATCCCGAAGCAGAAAAAACAGGACAAACAGCATCAGCATAAAACTGATCACAAAGTTGGTGGCATCACCGAGGAGCTTGGCACTGATATTGAGCAGTTGGGCGCCGAACTGAGAAGCCGCCGCCGCCACCTTTTGTACTACGGCCTGGGCATCAAGTGGCTCGAAAGGAGAGTACTGATCGATGAGTGATAGTACTTTTACGGTAAGGGGGTGTGACAGGACTTCCTTGGCACCGCCGGAAGTTAGCCAGCCATAGCTTTCCTTGGAAAAGGTCGACCCCTGGTGGATGATGGAGCTGAATACAATCAGTACCGGGATCACGATGATAAAGGTCAGCAAGGTACAAGAAACCATTGCTGCCGAATTAGGCTGGCGTGGGATCTTTGCTTCAATTCGGGCGTGCAGGGGGTAATAAAGCAGAGAAATGATAAAGGCCATTACGATAGATCCCAAATAAGGTTCTATCAGCCGATAGCTTGCATAGGCGGAAAGCGCCAGCGCGGCCATCAGCAACCAGTGACGAGATTCGGCTTTAAAGGGTTTGGGCACTGTAATTATCCTTTCTGTTTGTTAACACTGAATCGAGCGTTGTTTATAATTGCATCTGCTTGGTTTATAAATCAAATATTTTAACTATTGAGAGGCTCAGGGCTATGGGATGTTGCGACTGCGGCTGTGAAACAAAAAAAAAGCGTAGAATTCCGCTGGCGGTATGGGTGTTAGTGGTGTTGGCTGTGCTGGCGGTCTTTTTCTGGCAGTAATTTTTCGCTTGGTATAAAAACGCCACTTGAAAAGTGGCGTTTCAACAGGGCCTTAGGCTAAAAGATATTTAGGCTCATGGTTACCTAGGCAGATAGATGCTCAGGCGTTGGCTTCTTCAGCCAGAGTCGCGAAGGCAAAGTCTGCGGCATCCAATGTTGCTTCGATTTCTTTGTCGCCGTGCGCCAGAGATGTAAAGCAGGCTTCATAGGCCGAAGGGGCCAGGTAAACACCTTTTTTCAGCATCAGGTTGAAGAAGCGCTTAAAGCGCTCGACATCGCATTTAGTGACATTGTCGAAGCAAGTCACGCTTGGCTGATCGGTAAAGAAGAAACCGAACATCGCACCAACCTGGTTGGTTTGCAGAGCAATACCGTGTTTTTCAGCCAGTGCCTTGAAGCCTTCAGCCAGGCGTTTGGTGGTGTTTGCCAGGCACTTCTCGTTGCCTTCTTCGGTCAGAACGCTTAGGCAGGCATGGCCGGCAGCCATCGCAACCGGGTTTCCTGATAGCGTACCTGCCTGATAAACAGGGCCGGTTGGCGCAATATACTGCATTACATCGCGACGACCACCGAATGCACCGACAGGCATACCGCCGCCGATAACCTTACCCAGTGTGGTCAGGTCCGGTTTGATATTGTAATAACCCTGAGCGCCACCCTCTGATACACGGAACCCTGTCATTACCTCATCAAGGATCAGCAGTGCGCCGAACTCGTCGCAGATCTCACGCAGGCCTTCCAGGAATCCCGGTACCGGCGGAATACAGTTCATGTTGCCGGCAACTGGTTCAACGATAATACATGCGACTTCTTCCGGGTGCTCAGCAAATGCCTCGCGGACAGAGTCAAGGTCGTTATAGGTGCATGTCAGCGTATGCTTGGCAAAATCTGCCGGAACACCCGGAGAGCTAGGCTGGCCCAGAGTCAGGGCGCCAGAACCGGCTTTTACCAACAGGCAGTCGGCATGGCCGTGGTAGCAGCCTTCGAATTTGATGATTTTGTCACGGTTGGTAAAGCCACGGGCAAGGCGGATAGCACTCATGGTTGCTTCGGTACCGGAGCTAACCATGCGCACCATTTCCATTGACGGTACAAGCTTGGATACCAGTTCCGCCATGGTCACTTCCATTTCGGTCGGCGCACCGAAGCTTAGCCCTTGCTGGGCGGCGTTGATAACGGCATCACGAATCGCGACGTGGTTATGACCCAGAATCATAGGACCCCACGAGCCAACATAGTCGATATAGGCTTTGCCATCAGCGTCAAAGATGTATGCGCCGTCTGCTCGCTCGATAAAAAGCGGGCTGCCGCCGACACCGGCAAATGCGCGAACTGGTGAGTTAACACCGCCTGGGATCGTCTCTTGTGCTTTAGCAAATAAATCAGCTGACTTGCTCATTGTGATGTCCTATTTTTCAAATATTACCTGATTTAAAGTGTCGGCATTGTACCTAAAAATCCAGGAACTTGGCGAGAGAATTGAAGGAATGTGCGTCCGGCCAGAGCCTGATTTTGTTTTGACACTGATGGAAAGCTAGTTTTCAACATTGGCGGTGTAAAAATAGCGCGTTGTCAGCTACTCTTACCGCGGACGAATTTTGTCCTTCCTGTCTGCCCCTGCCGGGGCAATCATCATCAATGATACGGCTGACTAATGACTGATAACACCCAAGGCACTCCTGCGCCTGAACGCCTGCAACCTAGCGGATTGGTTCGGCGTTTTCTTTCTCGTGATAAAACACCGGTCTCGGTATTGTTTCTTGCTGCACTGGTTGGCCTTGCTGCCGGTCTGATTGCCACCCTGTTTGAAATTGCGGTTCACTGGGTGTCCGAGCAACGAACCGAGTGGTTGAGAGATGTGATCAGCAGTGTGTTGCCGCTATGGCTGGCCGCGTTTCTGATCAGTGCATTGCTGGCATCTGTCGGTTATTACCTGGTGCATCGCTTTGCGCCGGAAGCGGCGGGGTCCGGGATCCCTGAAATAGAGGGGGCGATGGATGATATTCGCCCTGTGCGCTGGTGGCGGGTGCTGCCGGTGAAGTTTATTGGCGGTCTGGGTGCATTAGGCTCCGGAATGGTACTCGGCCGGGAAGGTCCCTCGGTGCAGATGGGCGGTAATATTGGCCGGATGGTATCGGATACTTTCCGTCTCAAGGATAAGGAAGGACGCCATGCCCTGTTGGCTTCCGGTGCTGCTGGCGGGCTGGCGGCGGCGTTCAATGCGCCATTGGCGGGGATCATGTTTGTGGTCGAGGAAATGCGACCGCAGTTTCGTTACAGTTTAATTTCCATCAAGTGCGTCGTTATCTCGGCGATTGTCGCCAATATTGTGTTTCGCAGTATTCAGGGACAGCATGCGGTGATTACTATGCCGCAGTACGATGCGCCAGTATTGAAGTCTTTGTGGCTATTTTTGTTGCTGGGGATGTTTTTCGGGGTCTTCGGGGTGATCTTCAATCGTCTGGTGACCCTGGCGCAAGATGTCTTTGATCGTATTCACCGCAATGAACGCCGGCGGTATATCTTGACTGGCACGTTGCTCGGGGGCTGTTTCGGTTTGCTGTTGCTGTATTTGCCTGAGCTGACCGGAGGCGGGATCACATTGATCCCTAGTGCGACTCATGGCGAGTACAGCATTAGTCTGCTATTGATTTTGTTCCTGGCCCGAGTTGCAACGACCTTGCTGTGCTTTGGCTCCGGTGCGCCGGGAGGCATTTTTGCCCCGATGCTGGCACTTGGTACACTCTTCGGGACTTTTTTCGGCTCGATTGCTCAATTGATCTTTCCGGATCTTGGTATCGAGCCGGGAATGTTTGCGATTGCCGGAATGGGGGCGCTGTTTGCCGCTACCGTTAGGGCCCCAATTACCGGGGTTCTGCTCGTGATTGAGATGACCAATAACTACCATTTGATTTTGCCGTTGATTATTACCACACTGGGAGCGACCATGCTGGCTCAGGTCCTGGGAGGACAGCCAATTTACTCTCAGCTCTTGCGCCGGAAGATGGACAAGGAAAAAATTGCCCAAAGAGAGCAGTCTGAAGTGGTCAATACTTGAACGAGATAGTCAGGTATTAGATAATCGGATCAATTACCGTATGTGTTTGAGAGGTTTTTAATGAGCGATGCCAATTTACCGCTGAATTTTTCTGATGTTGCAGCGAATAAAGTGAAAGCGCTTATCGCCGAGGAAGAAAACCCAGAGTTGAAGCTGCGTGTTTATATCACCGGTGGTGGATGTAGCGGTTTCCAGTATGGTTTTACCTTTGACGAGAAAGTGAATGATGGCGACACTACCATTGAAAACAGCGGTGTGACGCTGGTGGTTGACCCGATGAGCCTGCAATACCTGATTGGCGGCACGGTTGATTATACCGAAGGCCTGGAAGGTTCGCGTTTCTTTGTGAACAATCCAAATGCGACGACAACCTGTGGTTGTGGTGCATCATTTAGCGTATAAACGCAGAGTTCAGGTATTTGCCATTGTGCTTTTGCAGCCAGGCGAGACAGATAACAAAAAAGCCGTCACATCTGTGACGGCTTTTTTGTAGGCGATGCAGTTAACTTCGGTTGTAGACTAGCGGGCTATTATCCGCGATGAAGTGACTGAACTGGGACAGCTGGCTCAGGCGTTCGCTGGCGTGTTTCTTGAACTGTGCCTTCGCCGCCCCTTTCAGTGACTGAGCCTGAGGCAGTTTCACTGTACGCGGATTTTTATGAACACCGTTGACTAGGAATTCATAATGCAGGTGAGGCCCTGTTACTCGGCCTGTACCGCCTAGCGTGCCGACGGTTTGTCCCTGTTTCACCCGTTGTCCGGTTTTTACCTTACGCTTGGTCATATGCAGGTACTTGGTAACATAGGTGGAACTATGGCGAATGAAAACGTAGTTGCCGTTAAATTTGTTATAGCCTGATTTCATTACTACGCCGTCGCCAGCCGCCCAAATCGGGGTACCGACGGGGGCGACATAGTCTGTTCCGCGGTGTGCCTTGACGCGACCGGTCACCGGGTGCAAGCGACGAGGATTGAAGTTAGAGCTGACATAACGGAAGTTAATCGGTGAGCGGAGGAATGCCTTGCGCATGGCCCGGCCTTCCTGATCAAAATATTGCCCGCTTTTGCTGCGTACGGCAGTGAAGGTTTCCCCTAGGTTGGTAAATGTCGCGGCCAGAATATTGCCGCGGCCGATAGGCTCTCCTTCGACAAAGCGCTCTTCAAACAGCACAGAGAAGCTATCACCTTGGCGGATATCAAGGGCAAAATCGATATCCCAGCCGAAGATCCCGGCGATTTCCATAATCTGGTTGGCGGTTAGTCCTGCCTTGTCTGCGGCGTTCCAGAAGCTGGAGGTAATTATCGCCTGGGCAAAATTAAGCTGGGTATCAACAGATTTGGTTTCTTGGTTGGAGTGGTAGGTGCCGCCGGTACGGGTGATCACCAGTGTCTCGGTGGCATTTTTTGGCTGGATCAACTGAATCAGCTCGCTGTTCTCGTCGAAGCCAAACTTCAGGATATCGCCCGGTCGTAGGTTGGTAAGGCTTTTGGTGCCTTCGTCGGCATTGACCAGCCGGTATAATGCTCCCGGAGACAGGCCGACTTTGTCGAACACCACTGCCAGACTTTCGCCTGACTTTACCGTATGTTCTTTCCATTTGAGCTGCGGGACGATCAGTTTTTCGTCCTTTGCCAGCGGCCTGAGCTGATTGGCCTCGAAATCGATATCAAGCGGATAGGCTTTACCTATTTCAAACTTGCGATCCGGGTGGCCACTGCTTTCTGAGCCCGGTAATAGGATCAGCAATACCACAATGGCACTGAGCAGTGTAATCAGTATTTGGTGCATCCTCGGCAACCGGAGAAGTTTCGATACTAGCATTGATAGGTTTTTTTTGCGCAATAAGGGAAAAATAAGACAACGCTTAGTCTAACTGGTTTCAAAAAACATCGCTATTCAAGTAAGATGGTCAACTATAACTTTTTTGCCAATTCTGTGGGAGCGAACAAGAATGGCCAGCATTGAACAAGCTTTAGCTGAAATTAAGCGTGGTGTCGACGAACTGATACCGGAAGAAGAGCTGATTGCTAAGTTAAAAGAAAACCGTCCTTTGCGAATTAAGCTGGGTGCTGATCCAACAGCGCCGGATATTCACCTGGGCCACACCGTCATTCTTAACAAGTTACGTACTTTCCAGGAATTGGGACACGAAGTAACGTTTTTGATTGGTGACTTTACCGGTATGGTGGGTGATCCGACAGGTAAGAACACCACGCGTCCGCCGCTGACTCGTGAAGATGTACTGGCTAACGCTGAAACCTACAAAGAGCAGGTATTTAAGATCCTTGATCCTGCGAAAACCAAGATTGAGTTCAACTCTTCGTGGTTGTCTGAGCTGGGTGCCGAGGGCCTGATCCGTCTGGCAGCAAATCAGACTGTTGCGCGTATGCTTGAACGTGACGATTTCAAGAAACGTTACAACGAAGGTCGTCCGATTGCGATTCATGAATTCATGTACCCGCTGCTACAAGGTTATGATTCGGTTGCAATGGAAACGGATGTTGAGCTGGGCGGTACCGACCAGAAGTTCAACCTGTTGATGGGACGCGAGCTGCAGAAAGCCAATGGCCAGAAGCCTCAGGTTGTTCTCACTCTGCCGCTACTCGTTGGCCTGGACGGTGTGAAGAAGATGTCCAAGTCTGCCCACAACTACATCGGTATAGCAGATGTACCAAACGAGATGTTCGGTAAAATCATGTCGATCTCTGATGATCTGATGTGGAACTATTACGAACTACTGTCTTTCCGTCCGATTGAAGAGATTGATCAGTTCAAGCAAGATATTGCGAACGGCAAGAACCCGCGTGATATCAAAATCCTGCTGGCAAAAGAAATCATTGCTCGTTTCCATTCTGACGCGGATGCCGAGGCGGCCGAGCAAGAGTTCATTAACCGATTCCAGAAAGGCGCGATGCCGGAAGAAATGCCGGAGTTTGAATTTGAAGCCGGTATTGCCATTGGCAACTTGCTGAAAGATGCTGGTCTGGTTAACTCGACATCTGATGCGATGCGTATGATCCGTCAGGGCGCTGCGAAGATTGATGGCGACAAGATTGAAGATACCAAGCTTGTACCTGCTGCGGGTACTGCGGTATATCAGGTTGGCAAGCGTAAGTTTGCCCGTGTTACCCTGAAGTAACCTTGTTAAACAGCACAGTAAAAAAAGGCGCCTTGAGCGCCTTTTTTATTGCCGGTGTAAATAGCTATCGGGTAAAACGGAACCAACTGGTTCGGTTAGTTTTAGGTCATTGCCGAGGGGCAAAGATCGGTAATGAAAGGTGCCATCGAATAGCAGCCAGGCGGATAGTCAGGGTGGTGGCGACACCGGCTATCGTTGCTATGGAGGCGTCCACATGAAGCATCAGTGATGTAGTATGGACAATACCCCCTAAAATACAGGCGGTTGCATAGACTTCTGTTCTTAACACCATCGGGATTTCACGCGCTAATATATCGCGGATCACCCCGCCGCCACAGCCTGTCATTACACCCATAATGACAGCCACCATCGGAGAGGCGCCAAAACGCAGTGCTTTCTCGACACCGATAGCGACAAAGACAGCCAGACCGATGGCATCGGCAACAGGCAAAAAGTACCATGGCATCTGCTTGGGTTTGCGAATAGCCAGCATGGCAATTAGACAGGTGATAAAAATCACCCACAGATAGGCGGTATCGGTGATCCAGAAAACAGGCGTTGCTCCGAGAGCCATATCGCGAATTGTACCGCCGCCTATTGCTGTGACACTGGCAAGAACGACGATGCCAAATGGGTCCATACGAAGACGCCCCGCCAGTAATACACCCGATGCGGCAAACACGGCGGTGCCGAACATATCGAGAACATAGATAAGCATATCTGTACCTGTTAGCTCTGAAGTGAAGTGAACTCGGCTGAGATTGTACGACGATATGTAAGCGGTACAACTTGCTGCAGTGGCTTTGTGAGCTTATTCACAATGATTGTTGAAAGCCTGTTACAGGCTGTCTGTTCTTACCTGGTTGAGGCGGTCACACACCTGCTCTACGGCTTTTATTGTGCGAGGCGTTGGCCGGTTCAGCCAATCTGCCTGTAGGGTAAAAAAGTGCTGATTATCGATTGCTGGCAGCTTGCCTTGCCATTTTTTCCAGATGCTAGTTTTCGTACCTGCATGGGGTGTAGTAAAAATGACTTCTGGTTGGCGAACCACCACCTGCTCTTCTGAGACTTGCGGATAGGCGGCCGGGCTGTCCGCAAAGATGTTCAACCCGCCGCAAAGGGCAAAAACCTGACTGGGCCAGCTTTTATCGGCGACGGTAATGATTGGTGTATTGCTGAGTTGATAGAAATAGCGAACTGGGCGCTGGTTGTTATATTGAGTTTTTAGCTTGTCCAATGTGTGACGAAATCCATCGGCGATCCGCTTAGCCTGTTGTGGATTGGCGGAGTATTGCCCCAGCGCTTCGATCGATTGCGGGATATCTTCCAGTTCAAGCGGATTCGAGTAATAAATCGTAAAGCCAAGCTGTGTCAGTTTTTCCATTCCGCGTGGCGGATTGCCGCCTTTCCAGGCCAGAATAAGATCGGGTTTCAGGGCGACAATACGCTCTAGCTTTATTCCGCGGTAATTGGCCACTCGTTCGAGTGATTTGGCGGCCTCCGGGTAGTCGCTGTAGTCACTGGCAGCGATGAGCTGCTTGCCCAATCCGGCGGCATAGGCCAGTTCAGTGGTATGTGGAGACAGGCTGATCACTCGTTGAGCGGGAGCGGCAAAGGAAATTGACGAGATAAGCAATAAGCAAAGGCAAGCCAGACGCACTTAGAGCACTCCTTGAAAAATAAAGATAAGCACGCTTTGTATGGCCACCCAGGCCATTAGGCGGTTGTTGGCGATTTTATTTATTTGCGCGAGATGAAAGGCTGCCGGTGCAATTTTTCCGCCTAATCGGGGGCGTTCCATTTTACGGTTGCCGTAGATTGCCGGACCACCTAGAGACAGGGATAGTTTATGACCGGTTGCTGCCAGTAACCAGCCGGGGCCGGGCAGCAGCCAGTTCTCGCCTTGGTGGATAATTCCTTGAAGGGCCGCTTTGCCGTTATGGCCGATACAGAACAGCAGGGCAAAAATGCGTAATGGGATAATATCGAGTGTAGCGAGGATACGGACAGCCGGGATGCCAAAGTTATGATAATGCTGGCGGCTGGGGGACCAGACTCGGGCCAGACTGACCGCGAGGCGGTACATCAGAGCGCCTATTCCACCCGCAAGGGCATACCAAAACAAGACTCCGGCTACCAGTCGTCCATAGGCAAGCAGCTGGGTTTCGGCTCCCGCTTTGCCAAGGCCAAGCAGTGACAGGTTGCGGGTTTCCCTGTTCAGCGGGGCTTCCAGTAACTGGCGACAACCAGCCTTGTCTTCTTGGCTATAAGCGTGAATAAAACGCTTGCTGAACTTGGCTGTATTTCTCCAGTCCAGTGCCAGCCACAAGAGGATGAGATGGAACATACTCTCAATCCATACTAGCTGGTAGAGAGCAACGAGCAGGATCAGCACGGTCAGCCACATCAATGACCAGGCCAGGCTGCCCGATAGCAGCTGCTGTTTACGGGACTCGTCGGGTTTATTGACTTTGTCGGCAATCAGCACTGCCAGTTGCTGCCAGATGCGCAGCGGATGGAGCAGGGTTGGAATAGGGAGTAGCCAATGCATAGCTAATGCTCCCCACAAGACGAGCAGGGAGCTGTTATCCAGCAGAACCGCCAGGATCTCTGTCATTATTGGTTAAGAAGTTCAACCATTTTCGCCACCATGACAGATGAGCTCTTCGCAGCCAGAGGCAGGAACTCTTCGAAGCTCATTGGTGACTCTTTGTCGGCGACATCAGAAATAGCACGAACCACGACGAACGGGATCTCGAACTGGTGACATGCCTGAGCAATCGCGGCAGCTTCCATTTCAACAGCAACGACGGAAGGGAAGTTGTCACGAATGAATGTTTGTTTTTCAGCAGAGCATACGAAAGCATCGCCGGTACAGATCAGACCGCGAACAGCGTGCATGTCACCCATTGTCGCCAGTGCCTGTTCAGCCGTATCCATGAGTTTTGCATCAGCAACGAAAGCCGCTGGCTGCTGGGCCATCTGACCGATTTCGTAACCGAATGCAGTAACGTCGGCGTCGTGGTACCTAACTTCAGTCGAGATAACCACATCACCCAGGTTCAGGGTTGAATCGAAACCACCTGCAGAGCCGGTGTTAAGTACAACATCCGGCTGGAAGACTTCAAGCAGGACAGCTGTACCGACGGCGGCAGCGACTTTACCGATACCTGATTGCAACAAGACAACATCTGCACCATTAAGAGTACCGGTATAGAACGTACAGCCTGCTTTGTTGTGAGTTTCGCTGTTAGTCAGTTGCGCTTTTAGGATGGCAACTTCTTGTTCCATCGCACCAATAATGCCGATTTTCATCAATGTGTTCTCTTGTAGGTAAACGGAGACTCCCTACCGGGAGTGTGTATGGCAAGAATTGTAACATGAACGAATATAAAGCGGGAATGGCGTTGAAAGCCATTCCCGTTTTAGTGGTGTTTGATGAAGAGGCTACACCTCTACGTCTCTACACCTCGAGATAGTCAAGGATCCCTTCTGCTGCCTTTCGCCCTTCGTCAATGGCCGTTACGACCAGATCAGAGCCTCGCACTGCATCACCGCCGGCAAAGATTTTGGCATTGCTGGTTTGGAACTGAAAAGCCCCTGCTGATGGTGCTTTAATTCGGCCGCGCTGATCCAGCTCGACATTATAGTCCTCCAGCCACGGCATGGCGTGTGGTTGGAAGCCGAAGGCCATGATAACCGCATCGGCATCCAGCACATGTTCACTGCCTTCAACCAGCTCTGGGTGGCGGCGACCGGCTTTATCGGGGGCCCCCAATTCGGTTTTGACGACGTTGACGCCAGTGACCTGACCCTGATCGTTGATGTTGATGCTCAGAGGTTGCAGGTTAAACATAAAGTTAACGCCTTCCTCGCGGGCATTTTTAAACTCACGCTTGGATCCTGGCATATTGGCGGCATCGCGACGGTAGGCGCAGATCACTTCTTTGGCACTTTGGCGTATCGACGTACGAACACAGTCCATCGCGGTATCACCGCCACCGAGGACGACCACGCGTTTTCCTTTCATGTCGAGGGGATCTGTGTGGCTCTCCAGCCCCATGACCCGGTAGGCATTGGAGACCAAAAATGGCAGTGCATCATAAACGCCCTGAGCCTCTTCGTTTTCCAGCCCTGCCCGCATATTTTTATAGGTGCCGACACCAAGGAAGACGGCATCATATTCACTCAGCAGCTGTTCCATTTGGATATCTTTGCCGATTTCGGTATTGAGACGGAATTCTACGCCCATACCGGTAAAAATCTTTCGGCGGTTGACCATCACTTTTTTTTCCAGTTTGAAAGACGGGATGCCGAAGGTTAACAGGCCGCCTATTTCCGGATAGCGGTCAAACACCACGGGCTTGACCCCATTCCGGACTAGGATGTCGGCACATGACAGGCCGGCAGGCCCGGCGCCAATGATGGCGACTTTTTTATCTGTCCACTCGACATCGGACATGTCTGGCTTCCAGCCCATTTTAAAGGCTTTGTCGGTAATGTATTTCTCTACATTGCCAATCGTGACGGCCCCGAAGTCATCATTGAGGGTACAGGCCCCCTCGCACAAGCGATCCTGAGGGCACACTCGGCCGCAAACCTCCGGCAGGGTATTGGTTTGGTGCGACAGCTCGACAGCCTCGATGATCCGGCCTTCGTTCGCCAGCTTGAGCCACTGCGGAATATAGTTGTGGACCGGGCATTTCCATTCGCAATAAGGGTTACCACAACCAAGGCAGCGATCGGCCTGGGCACCGGCCTGTTGCTGGGTAAAGGGCTTGTAAATTTCCACGAATTCGATTTTACGAATATTGAGTGGCTTCTTCGCCGGATCGACTCGTGCTACATCGATGAATTGGTATATGTTCTGGCTCATACGGTTTCCCTCCCTTATTGTGCATGAACGCGCAGTTCAGCGGCTGAACGGCTTTGGTGACCCAAGAGGGTATTCACGTCGGCAGACTTTGGCTTCGCAAGGTAGAACATCGGGATCCATCGATCAAAATCAGCGAGGATCTCCTGAGCTCGACTTGAGCCGGTCTCCTCGAGATGGCGGTCAATCAGGCCGCGCAGGTGCTCCTGGTGGATCTTCAGGCCGCCCAGCGGCAGCGCTTCGATAAGCTCGGGGTTGACGCGACCTGCAAAGTCTCCGTCTTCATCAAGGATGTAGGCAAAACCCCCTGTCATGCCGGCACCAAAGTTAACCCCGGTCTTGCCGAGAATAGCGACAATCCCTCCCGTCATGTATTCGCAGGCGTTATCACCAGCGCCTTCAACCACGGCAATGGTGCCCGAGTTGCGCACCGCGAAACGTTCGCCGGCGGTTCCGGCCGCAAAGAGTTTGCCGCCCGTTGCGCCGTACAAGCAGGTGTTGCCGACAATGGTGGCCTCGTTTGACTTGAAAGCCGACCCCATTGGGGGGCGAATGGCTATCTTGCCGCCGGTCATCCCTTTGCCGACGTAGTCGTTGGCATCACCGGTGAGGTTCAGGTTCAGGCCTCCTGCGTTCCACACCCCGAATGACTGTCCGGCCGTGCCGGACAGGTGCAGGTTAATCGGTTGGGCTGCCATGCCCTGATTGCCGTAGCGGAGGGCAATCTCTCCGGAGAGACGGGCACCAATAGAGCGGTCGGTGTTTCGGATGTCATGGTATAGATCTGCACCGCTGCGACTTTCTATCGCCGGCAATGCCTCCTGGAGCAAGGTGTTGCTCAGCTCCGCGGTATCAAACGGGGTATTGGGCTCGCTGCAATAGAGCGTCTTCCCTGCCACCGGTGTTGGCGCATGCAGCAGGCCGTCGAGTTCTAGCTTGCTTTGCTTGGAGGTATAGCCTTCCAGCACCACGAGCAAGTCAGTACGGCCGATGAGATCGGTCAGCTTTTCGATCCCAAGCTGTGCCAGTAGCTCGCGGACTTCCTGGCCCAAACCGACGAAGTAATTCATGACTTGCTCGGGCAGGCCCTTGAAGAAGTCTCGGCGCAGTTTCTCGTCTTGGGTTGCTACACCTGTCGCACAGTTGTTGAGGTGACAGATACGGAGGTACTTGCACCCCATGGCCACCATCGGTGCCGTCCCGAAGCCGAAACTTTCAGCGCCCAGTATTGCTGCCTTCACGACATCAAGGCCGGTTTTTAGACCGCCGTCGACCTGCAGGCGAATCTTATGGCGCAGGCCATTCGCTACCAGTGCCTGCTGGGTTTCGGCCAGGCCAAGTTCCCAGGGGCTGCCGGCGTATTTTACCGAGGTTAACGGGCTGGCACCGGTACCGCCGTCGTAGCCGGAAATCGTGATCAGATCGGCATAGGCTTTGGCTACACCGGTTGCGATGGTGCCGACGCCGGGTTCCGATACCAACTTGACCGATACCATTGCTTTGGGATTAACTTCCTTTAAATCAAAGATCAGCTGCGCCAAATCTTCAATTGAATAGATATCATGATGTGGCGGCGGTGATATCAGCGTTACGCCCGGTACGGCAAAACGCAGCTTGGCAATTTCGGTCGTCACTTTATGGCCCGGTAATTGGCCGCCTTCTCCCGGTTTTGCACCTTGGGCAACTTTGATTTGAATGACGTCGGCATTGGCAAGGTAGTGGGGGGTTACCCCGAAGCGGCCGGAGGCCACTTGTTTGATGCGCGAGTTTCGCTCGTTGCCAAATCTGCGCGGATCTTCCCCGCCTTCCCCTGAGTTGGAGCAGCCGCCCAGCCGGTTCATGGCAATAGCCAATGCCTCGTGTGCCTCCGGACTCAGGGCGCCGATAGACATGGCTGCCGAGTCAAAGCGCTTGTACAGCTCGGTGGCTGCCTCGACGCTATTTATATCGATAGGGCTGCCGGTGTTTTTCAGTTTCAGCAAGTCACGAAGGGCTGCGACCGGACGCTCGTTCACTTGTTTGGCAAAGGTCAGATAGTCTTGATAATCACCGGTTTTTACCGCTTGTTGCAAGGTGCTGACAACATCTGGGTTGTAGGCGTGGAACTCGCCGCCGTGGACATATTTCAGCAGTCCGCCGGGTTCAACCGGCTTGCGTTTGAGCCAGGCTCGGCGGGACAGGTTAAATAAATCCTGCTGGAAATCGTCAAAGTCTGCCCCGGCAATCCGGCTGGAAACGCCCTGGAAACACAGTTCGATAATTTCGTCACTCAGCCCGACCGCTTCAAACAATTTCGAACAGCGGTATGAGGCAACTGTCGAGATCCCCATCTTCGACATGATCTTGTACAGACCTTTGTTCATACCGTTGCGGAAGTTAATCATGACGTCGCAGTATGGTTTGCTGATCGCACCGCTGTCGATCAGCTTGCCGAGCGATTCATAGGCCAGATACGGGTATACCGCCGTCGCACCGAAGCCAAGTAGGACGGCAAACTGGTGTGGGTCGCGGGCGGTAGCCGTTTCAGCGACGATATTTGCATCGCAGCGCAGGTTGGTGGCGACCAGGCGGGTTTGTACCGCGCCAACAGCCATGGCGGCGGGGATCGGAAGTTTATCTTTGTTGATCCCGCGATCGGAGAGCACCACCAGAACCGTTCCGTTGCGAACAAGGCGCTCTGCCTGATCACAGATATCGATAATGGCTTGCTTGAGATCTTTCTCGTTCGGATCGTAGTTAATATCAATCATGCTGTTGCGGTAGTACTGGTTATCGAGCTCCAGCAGCTGGACCAGATCTGAGTACAGCAATATCGGCGAGCTAAAGGCAACTCGGTGGGCGTGGCCGTCTGTCTCGCAGAATACGTTCATTTCGCGCCCGATGCAGGTGGCCAGCGACATCACATGCTTTTCCCGCAAGGGGTCAATGGGCGGGTTGGTAACCTGGGCAAACATCTGGCGAAAGTAGTCGGTTACCGCGCGTTCTTTCGATGACAGCACAGCCATCGGGGCATCATCGCCCATTGAACCGGTGGCCTCCTGTCCGTTTTCGCCAACGACCCGCAGAACCTGATCCAGCTCTTCGTTATTGACCCCAAAGAGTTTTTGGTAGGTTTGCAGCTCGCCATCATCAAGCGATCGGCTGCCGACCTGCTCTTCGTTTAGCTCTTCGAACGGCACCAGGCGTTTTACATGGCTATCCATCCATTCTTTATACGGATGGCGGCTCATCAGCTCGCTGTCGATATCGGCCGAGTGCCAGATCTTGCTGAACTTGGTATCGATCACCAGCAGTTCGCCGGGGCCGACCCGGCCTTTTTCTGCTACCTCGTCTGGTGCGTAATCCCAGATCCCGACTTCGGAAGCCAAGGTGATCAGCTTGTCTTTGGTGATCACATAGCGAGCCGGCCGCAGACCATTTCGGTCAAGGTTACAGGCTGCGTAACGGCCATCGGACATCACAATACCGGCTGGCCCATCCCATGGTTCCATGTGCATGGTATTGAAGTCATAGAAGGCACGCAGCTCCGGATCCATGTCCGGGTGGTTTTGCCACGCAGGCGGAACCAGCATACGCATGGCCCGAAATAGGTCCATACCGCCAGACAGGAAGAGCTCGAGCATGTTATCAAGGCTGGATGAATCTGAACCTGTCTCATTGACAAACGGGGCGACAGTCTGTAAATCCGGCAGTAGCGGAGAGGAGAACTTATAGGCTCTGGCCCGCGCCCACTGGCGGTTGCCGGCAATGGTGTTGATTTCGCCGTTGTGGGCAAGATAACGGAACGGCTGTGCCAGCGGCCAGCGCGGCTGGGTGTTGGTCGAGAAGCGCTGGTGGAACAGGCAGATTGATGACTCCAGGCGCAGATCGCCCAGATCGAGATAAAACTTCGGTAAATCAGCCGGCATGCACAGCCCTTTATAGACCGTGACCTGTGTCGACAGGCTGCAGATATAAAAATCAGGATCGTTGTTGATACGTTTTTCTATTCGGCGGCGGGCAATATAAAGCCGGCGGTCAACATCGCGGGGCTTCCAGCCTGCCGGGGCATTGACAAATACCTGCTCTATCTGGGGCAGGGACTCGGTGGCAATAGGGCCAAGGACATTTGGGTTGATCGGTACTTCACGCCAGCCAACCATGGAGAGCGTTTCTTTCGCCAGTTCTTCATTGATGATAGTACGGGCCTGCTCGGCCCTGACGGGATCCTGGCTGAGGAAAATCATGCCCACGGCGTATTCTCGGGCGAGCTTCCAGCCGGCTTCTTCGGCAACAATGCGGTAGTAGCTTTCAGGCTTTTTCATCAGCAGGCCACAGCCATCACCGGTTTTGCCGTCCGCGGCAATACCACCACGGTGGGTCATACGATCCAATGCGGATATAGCTGTACGGACAAGTTTGTGACTGGTTTCCCCTTCGATATGGGCAATAAGGCCAAAACCACAGTTATCTTTTTCCAGCGTTGGGTCATACAGTGTCATTGCAACTCTCCCTTGCTTCCACTCATTCGAGCAGTATTACTGCATATTTATGGCAATCTCCCTGATCGCCATTTCTGCTTCCCGCAATATTTGAAGTTAACGATAATTTACAAAAAGGTCAAATTTCCATCACTTGACGGTTTAAATCCAGTGAATGTGGATATTCTTCTGCATAAACTATTGGTATTTTGACTTTTATTGGTTTGGTGAAACATATTGCTTACATTTTGGGGCGAGTAAGAATATCTTGGAACCATCTGAAAAATTAGAATTTTCTATATCGACAAGCACATTCTGCCAGCGTATTGAAAAAGGAATTAGCTGGTGAATAAAGTTAGGTCAGATAAGGGAGGAATGGGGCTGCGATCGGCGGATTGAGTCGGGAGAATAGATATAAAAAAACCAGCTCTAGGAGCTGGCTTTAAATTTAGGATTATGTTGAATGAAATCAGGCTCTAGATAGCATAAGTGAATTGGCTTTTGCTTCCAGGTTGGAATTACCCATCAGGTAATCATCAATTTCACGTGCACATTCACGGCCTTCATTGATACAGCGTACAACCAGTGACTGACCGGTACGCATATCACCAGCGGCGAATACACCTTTCTGGCTCGTCGCAAACCCTTCGGTTGCCACGTTGCCGCGCTCATCAAGTTTGATATCCAGCTGAGCGAGAACACCGGTAGGTTCCGGATGAAGGAAGCCCATTGCCAAGAAGGCCAGATCACACGGAATGACACGCTCAGAACCTGCGACTTCTTCAAAGCCCGGGCGTTCGCCTGGTTTGGCTTCTTGCCATTGAATATCAGCAATGCGCAGCGCTTTCACGTTACCTGCCTCATCACCGATGAACTCTTTGGTCAGAATATTCCAGTGGCGTTCACAGCCCTCTTCATGAGATGTCGAGGTTTTCATGATCATCGGATAAGACGGCCATGGCTGGTTGGCCGGGCGCTTTTCCGGTGGGATCGGCATGATTTCCACTTGAGTAATGCTGGCCGCACCATGGCGGTTTGAGGTACCGACACAGTCAGAGCCGGTATCACCGCCCCCGATCACGACCACGTGCTTGCCCTTGGCATGGATTTCTTCAGTTTTGAGGTCCATGTCGTTGGCACGGCGGTTATTCTGTGCCAAAAACTCCATGGCAAAGTGAACGCCTTTCAGCTCGCGCCCCGGGATAGGTAGATTGCGAGGCACCGTTGAGCCACCCGTCAGCAGTACGACATCAAAGTCCTGGCGTAATTGCTGGGCGTTGATGTTGACACCGATATGGGCGTTAACTTCGAACTTCACCCCAGCGTCTGCCATTAAGTTGATCTTACGGTCGATGATATCCATGCCTAATTTGAAATCTGGGATCCCAAAGCGCAGCAGGCCACCGACTTTCTCGTCACGCTCGAATACCGTTACACAGTGACCGGCACTGTTTAACTGCTCGGCTGCTGCAAGCCCGGCAGGACCCGAGCCGATGATGGCAATGGTTTTGCCGGTACGAGAACGTGGTGTTTTCGGCTTGGCATACCCTTCACGGTAGGCCGTTTCGACAATGGTTTTCTCTATATTACAAATCGTGATTGGGTCTTGGTTGATACCCAGTACACAGCCACTTTCACAAGGAGCCGGGCAGACACGACCGGTAAACTCCGGAAAGTTATTGGTCGAACTCAGGATGTTCCACGCTTCTTCCCAGCTATCACGATAAACCGCATCATTGAATTCAGGAATGATGTTGCCGATCGGGCATGAGTTGTGACAGAAGGGCACACCGCAATCCATGCAGCGTGACGCCTGTGTATTGATCTTATTGCCAAACTCTTCGTTGAGGACAAACTCTTTGTTGTCCTGGATACGAACACTTGGTTCCAGCTTTTGTGGCAGTTCACGGCCAAATTCTAAAAATCCAGTAGGCTTACCCATTTACGGCCTCCAACTCTTCCTTGTTTTCTGCTTCCGCTTTACGCTTTTGCAGTACAGCTTTGTAATCCCTTGGCATCACTTTCGCCATCTTCTGCAGGTTCGCGTCGAAGTTGGAAAGGAAAGTCTGTGCCACTGTACTACCAGTTAGCTCTACATGTTTGGTTAGCATTTCCTGGAGCAAGTCTCTGTCTTCTTGCTCAATCGGATCGATATCGACAAGTTCAGGATTTAGCCTGGTTTCGAAATCGTCGAACTGATCCCAGACATAGGCAACACCGCCACTCATACCGGCTGCGAAGTTGCGTCCGGTCTGGCCAAGGATAACGGCCACACCGCCAGTCATGTATTCACAACCGTGGTCACCGACACCTTCGACAATCACTTTGGCACCGGAGTTACGCACACAGAACCGTTCGCCAGCCAAACCGCGAATGAAAGACTCGCCCGAGGTCGCGCCGTAGAAACATACGTTACCGACGACGATATTGTCTTCCGGCACAATGTCAGACTTTGCATCCGGGTACAGTACCAGCGTACCGCCAGACAGGCCCTTGCCCCAGTAGTCGTTGGCATCGCCTTCGACCTCGAACTGCACGCCCTTGGTCAGGAATGCGCCGAAGCTCTGGCCAGCCGAACCTTTGAACTTGACGCTCATTGGCTGAGGGAGCCCTTTGTCTTTGTAGATCTTGGAGATCTCATTCGACAGCATGGTACCGGCACTACGGTCGGTATTGATGATGTCAAACTCGGCATCTACCTGTTTGCCTTCATAAAGCGCAGGGGCTGCCGCTTCAATCAGCTTGCGGTCAAGGACATTTTCCAGGTTATGGTCTTGCTTGCGCTGGTTGTAGATACCGTCTTCATCACGAGCTTGCTCGGTGAACAATACCGGGGTCAGATCGAGGTTCTGGTATTTCCAGTGAGCGATATCTTCACGGATCTTCAGTTTCTGTGACTGGCCGACCATTTCTTCGATAGTCCGGAAGCCAAGCTCGGCCATAATTTCACGCAGGCCTTCTGCCATGTACTGGAAGAAGGTCACCACGTCGTCTACACGGCCATCAAAGCGCTCACGTAGCGTTTTGTTCTGTGTAGCGATACCGACAGGGCAGGTATTTTTATGACACTTACGCATCATGATACAGCCTTCAACGACGAGCGCAGCGGTGGCAACCCCCCACTCTTCGGCACCTAGCAGGGTAGCGACAGCAAGGTCGCGCGGTGTTTTCATCTGGCCATCAGACTGGACAACGATACGGTTACGCAAACCGTTCTTCAGCAGTGTCTGGTGGGTCTCGGCCAAGCCAAGCTCCCAAGGCAGACCGGTGTGGCGAATTGATGACATCGGTGATGCACCTGTACCGCCATCGAATCCGGCAATCAGTACTACGTCCGCTTTCGCTTTGGCAACACCGGAGGCTATCGTACCGACGCCTGCTTCGGATACCAGTTTCACGTTGACGCGACCGGTACGGTTGGCATTTTTCAAATCGTAGATCAGCTGGGCCAAATCTTCGATTGAGTAAATATCATGATGCGGCGGTGGTGAAATCAGGCCGACTCCCGGTGTGGAGTGACGGGTCGCTCCGATCCAGTCATCGACTTTGTCACCCGGTAGCTGACCACCTTCACCCGGCTTGGCACCCTGTGCCATCTTGATCTGAATTTCGTCAGAGTTGGTCAGGTAGTAAGAAGTCACACCGAAGCGGCCTGAGGCAACCTGCTTGATCGCCGAGCGTTCCCAGTCTCCGTTGTCTTTTTTCTCGAAACGAGCCGGATCTTCACCGCCCTCGCCTGAGTTCGACTTCGCGCCGATGCGGTTCATCGCAACAGCCAGGGTCGAGTGTGCCTCGTAGGAGATAGAACCAAAGCTCATTGCACCGGTCGCAAAGCGCTTGAGAATATTCTCAATAGGTTCAACTTCGGCGAGCGGAATGGAGCCAGCCGGGTTGTTGATAAATTCAAGCTGGCTACGCAGCGTTGCCGCATTGTCACCTTGCGCGTCAACTTCATGGGCGTATTGCTTGAACTGGGCAAAGTCTTTGTTGCGGGTCGACTGTTGCAACAGCGAAATGGTCTCAGGGTTAAACAGGTGCTTTTCGCCACGCTGCTTCCACTGGTAGACACCACCGACATCGAGCATCTGGATTGGGATTTCACGGGTCGGGTAACCGACGCGATGGCGGATCAGAACTTCCTGGGCGATATCATCGATAGTCAGGCCCTGGATACGTGAAACTGTCCCGGTGAAGTATTTGTCAACCACGGCTTTGCTGATCCCGAGCGCCTCGAAGATCTGGGCACCATGGTAGGACTGCAGGGTCGAGATCCCCATTTTGGAGAAGATCTTGAGCAGGCCGCCGTTGACGCCTTTGCGGTAGTTATTGAACAGCTCTTCGGTTGGCAGCTCTGGGTCAAGCTTGCGCTTGTTCTGCAGATCAACCAGGGTTTCAGTGACCAGGTACGGGTTAACCGCATTGGCACCATAACCGACCAGCGTGGCAAAGTGGTGGGTTTCTCGCGCATCGCCGGTCTCGACTATGATGTCACACTTGGCACGCAGGCCCTTGCGGATCAAATGGTGATGAACGGCACCGACGGCCAGCATTGCCGGGATAGCGGCATGGTTCGAGTTAACCGCACGGTCAGTCAGAATAATGATGGAATAGCCATCTAGGACGGCATCTTCCGAGTACTGGCAAATACGCTTAAGGGCACGCTCAAGTTTGCCCTGCTCGCCGTTGGCCCGGAATACGATATCCAGTGTCTTGGCCTGTAGGTGCTCCTTATCAATCGCGCGGAGTTTTTCCAGTTCGGCATTGGACAGTACAGGTGATTCCAGCTCGACTTTCTGACAGTGCTCGGGGGTTTCGGTCAGCAGGTTCTGATCTTTACCCAGATAGGTGTTCAGAGACATGACCATACGCTCACGGATCGGGTCGATCGGTGGGTTGGTGACCTGGGCGAACAGCTGCTTGAAATAGTTGGACAGGTGCTGTGACTGGTGCGAAAGGATCGCAAGTGGCCAGTCAGCCCCCATCGCACTGAGCGGCTCGTAACCGGTTTTTGCCAGCGGAACGATAATGTCGTTCACTTCTTCCGAGCTCATGCCAAAGGCTTGCTGGTGATGAAGCAGGCGCTCAGGCGTTGGCTGGTGGTGCATGTTGTCGGCTTCGGGCAGGGCCTTTAGCGTTAACAGGTTGTCTTTTACCCACTGCTCATATGGCTGCGCGGTAGCAATACTATCTTTGACTTCCTCGTCAGAGATAATGCGGCCTTGTTCCAGATCGGCAACAAAGATACGGCCAGGTTGCAGGCGGCCTCGGAACTGGACATTTTCCGGTTCGATTTCGACAACACCAGATTCCGATGCCATTACCAGGAAGTCATCTTTGGTGACGGTATAGCGTGAAGGGCGCAGGCCGTTTCGGTCAAGGGTTGCACCGACCTGTACACCATCGGTGAAACATACCGAAGCCGGACCATCCCATGGTTCCATGACGTTGGCATGGTACTGGTAGAATGCACGGCGTTTCGGATCCATGTTTTTGTTTTCTTGCCAGGCTTCCGGGATCAGCATCATCAGGGCGTGTGGCAGGCTACGGCCAGAAAGAACCAGCAGCTCTAGTGCCATATCAAAGTTCGATGAATCCGAGCTGCCTTCCTGGCAGATAGGAAGCAGCATATCGATTTCTTGCTGGCTGAACAGTTTCGACTCAAGGATCGCTTCGCGTGCCTTCATCCAGTTCAGGTTACCGCGCACGGTATTGATTTCGCCGTTATGGGCAATATAACGGAAAGGCTGGGCCAAACGCCATTTCGGAAAGGTATTGGTTGAAAAGCGTGAGTGAACCAGCGCCAGTGCCGTTACCATGGTCGGGTTTTGCAGATCCAGGAAGTACTGAGGTACTTGCTCCGTGGTTAGCTGGCCTTTGTATACCAAGGTTTTATACGACAGGGAGTTAATATAGAAATCATCACCAATGTTGGAGATGCTTTCGAGGCAGACCCGAACGGTGTAGTTACGCAGTACATACAGTTTGCGTTCGAGAACGGCAGGATCCAGGTTTGCACCGCCGGTAATAAAGACATGCTCAAACTGTGGTTCGGTGCTGAGCGGATCGTCCCCGATCATTGAGTTGTCGACGGGCAATATACGGTAGCCGATGATCTCAAGATCCAGTCGTTTTGCATTTCGTTCTAAAATATCACGGCATTGCTGGCGCTTGTACTCGTCTTTGGGGAAAAGCACCACACCGACACCGTACTGATCAAACGACGGTAGTTTAATGCCCTGTTTGACGGTCTCTTCCAGTAAAAACTCGTGAGGTTTTTGCAGCAGAATACCGGCACCGTCACCGCTACATGGATCGCAACCCTGACCGCCACGGTGTTCCATCCGAGCAAGCATATCAAGGGCTTGGGTTACAATTTCATGGGATTTGCGGTTCTTCAGATGGGCCACAAAGCCGATACCGCAGGCATCGTGCTCCAATTCAGGCACGTAAAGTCCCTGAGCATTAAGCTCTTGATCTGTCATAGATACTTCCTTCCAGTTTCAACAGGCGTCAGTCCAGAGGCCTGAGTTATCCCTAATTTATTTTTGTGCATCGCGACCGGTATCAAATGGACTCCTGTCCAGCCGGTGAAACGCATGTTTGCTGTGGGATGATGTTTCGAATCATTAGCAAACTTAATTCTGTAGCACTCTTGCTCTGGTTTGCAAAAGTTCTACGACTACCTAGAGGTGGTGACATAAATCACTATTTTTAGGGGTGAAATCGCCACATTTATTGTTCATAAATTGCACACAGCTGTAACTATCCTACAATTTTGATTTATCAATTACCAACAAAAAATAGTAGTCGCTTAGCATAAAATTGCTAGCTATATGAATTTATAGCTCACGTTATTGATTTTTTATTCGATAACGGTTCTCGTTATGAATATGACCTGCCAGCTTATGGTTATTAACCGCTTATTTATTAAGGTTAATGGCGGGTTACCTAGAATTGGTTTTGTAGTTTTCTGTCACTACGGTGTAGGAGTGCTACAGCAAGGAGATTAAGCGATATTTATTGTTTTGGCACAAACTCCGGCGGTCTGATTGGTGTTAGTCTGCGCTGCTTTTTTACTTTACCACTCAGGTGACACGATGCAGTTGCACGAATTAGTCAATACATTTGGACAGGATTTACAACGCCGCTATGGAGAGAAGGTACACAAGCTTACCCTGCATGGTGGGTTTAGCTGTCCAAACCGTGATGGCACGATAGGTCGTGGCGGCTGTACCTTTTGCAATGTGGCCTCGTTTGCCGATGAGCAGGCGCAATATTTACCGATTAGCCAGCAACTGGCAGAGCGAGCAGCGCAGACCGACAGAGCGAAGCGCTACTTGGCTTACTTCCAGGCTTACACAAATACGTACGCCGAAGTACAGTTGCTGAAAAATATGTATGAAGAAGCATTGCAGGCGGCTGATATTGTCGGGTTGTGTGTTGGTACCCGTCCTGATTGTGTGCCTGATGCTGTACTGGAGCTACTTGCCAGTTACTGCCGGCAAGGTTATGAAATTTGGCTTGAGCTGGGGTTGCAAACCGCCAATGATAAAACGTTGAAGCGTATTAACCGTGGCCATGATTTTGCTTGCTACGAGCAGATCACCAAGCGTGCTCGTGCGCTGGGCATTAAAGTGTGTACCCATTTAATTGTCGGACTGCCGGGCGATACTAAAGACGATAATTTAGAGACGATCCGTCGCACTGTAGACGCCGGTGTCGATGGTATAAAACTTCACCCCCTGCATATTGTTGAAGGGAGCAAAATGGGTCAGGCATGGAAGGCCAATCGCTTGGACGCTCTGGGCTTGGACGACTATGCAGAAATTGCTTCAGAGATGATTCGCTTAACGCCGCCCGAAGTCGTTTACCACCGGGTATCAGCCAGTGCCCGTCGCCCAACTCTGCTCGCTCCGACCTGGTGTGAAAACCGCTGGTTGGCGATGACAGAAATAGGCCGCCGTCTTGATCAATCCGGTGCCCAGGGTAGCGCATTGGACCAGCCTTTTATTTATCAGCCTGTTAAGTAGGATCTTGGTAGAAAGAAGAAATATGGTAGATTAGCAGGAGTCAATAAGTAACTTTTCAATAAAAAGCATGCTGTCAGCCATTGCTCTAGATTCAGTCAGTAGCCCTAACCGCCGGTTATGGGCTTCCGGCATTCGAGGTACCTCGATGAAATACTGCTGGAAAAAAACAGGAAGCTTCTGTCGGTTAATCATTCGGAGAAGTGCTCGAGTACCTACTCGTTTTTTATTCATTGTCGCCAGCCTACTCTGCCCGTTGCCGGGGTTTGCCCAGGAAGCTGTAGACAGCCTCAATAGCTCAATTCTGCTCTTCACTTTGATGATCATGGTTATCATTGTCGGAGGCGGGCTGGTGGTATTACTCCTTCACCATCTTGGCTCATCATCTTTTCGTAAACTGCATGCCTCCCTGACCCATATGCCGCTGGCGGTCGCCATTATTAAAAGAAAAGATGGTTCTTTACTTTATGGTAATAAAAGTTGCCGCGAGCTACTTGGGATCCGTAAGCTTGATGGTCGCTATCTGTATCCGGACGAAATCAGCCCACAGATGATGTTTGATTTTTTGCGACCCTTTTCTTTTCGTCGTGGTTTTCGCAACGTGAGCGAAGAGCTGCATTTTGCACAGGGGCGAATGTTGAAGTTAACGGTATCTGGCCAGCCGGTAAGGTATAAATGGCAGCCTGCCTGGTTACTGTTTATCGTCAAGCCGCCGCAGCGGCCGACATCTCCTGCAAAGCTGAAGCAAGAACAGCGGGTGTTTCAGCAGGTATTGAACTCTCTTTCCGAGCTGGTCTATTTTCAGGATAAATCAGGCCAAACTATCGGCACCAACAAAGCGTTTGATCGTTTCTGGCGCGGGAGAGTCAGTGAAGGTGTCATGGGGGATGATGACTGTGTTTCCGGGGCGAACAACTCGAGTCATACCTGGACCACCGCTCCTGATGGTTCCAGTCGATTATTGGAGACGAATAAAACGTTGCTGATTGGGGATAACGGTGAAGCTATTGGTACCCTCAGTATTAGCCACGATGTGACAGACTGGCATGAAATGCAGGAAAGCCTAAAACAAGAAATAGAGAAGCGGGAAATCACTGAGCAGGCACTGGCACAGCGCAATACGTTGCTTGATACCATCATGAGTGCCAGCACGGATCCTATCGGCCTCTATAATGAGCACGGTATCTATGTGGGCTGTAATGAGCCGTTTGCACGTTCCTTGGGCTTCGGACAGGGAGAGTTGCTGGGCAAGGTCGTCTCTGAGGTGCTTGAGCCTGATAAGTGGGAACTGTCCCAGGAAGCGGATCAGCAGGTTATCCGAGAAGGCGTTGCCCTGAAAATGGATGACTATGTCATTTTGGAAGATGGTACGCCGATTTGGTACGAGGTGGTAAAGTCACCTTATCGCGATCCGACAGATGGTACAGCCGGGGTGTTGGTAATGGCCCGTGACGTGACTGAGCGCAAAATGGCAGAGCAGCAACTGGCTGATGCCATTATGGAGTTGCAGGAACTGAGCTTTATTGACAGTCTGACCAAGGTCGCCAACCGGCGCAGTTTTGATGAGCAGTTACGCAAGCTCTGGCATAGTCATATTCGGGAGCAAAAGCCGCTGACCTTGATCCTGTGTGATATCGATAACTTCAAAGCGTTTAATGATAACTATGGTCACCAGCAAGGGGATTATGCCCTACGGGAAGTGGCTAAGGTGTTCCGTTCGGTGGTAAAACGCGAAACCGATGAAGTGGCTCGCTACGGGGGGGAGGAGTTTGCTTTTCTGCTGCCCAATACTGATATGAAAGGCGGTGAGGTTATCGCAGCGAAAGTGCACCGGCAGTTGGCCGAAAAGGGGATCTCCCATATGTATTCTGGTATCGATACCAAGCTGACGGTCAGTCTGGGGATCGCCACCATTACCCCGCTACCGGTTCAGGATTATGGTGAGTTGATAGAAATGGCAGATATTGCACTGTATAAAGCCAAGGCGGTAGGACGCAACTGTACAATGTCGATGTCTGATAGCGACGGGTTTTAGCGAGACCGAACACTTAGCATGAAAGCCTGCATTAGCAGGCTTTGTTATATCGGGGCAAATGAGATATCTGTGGGGCGAATCCTTTGGTTCTGCCCCCGGGGCGATTATCATGGTTGTAGCCTTTCATTGGTAGGAATGAATAATGAAACAAATCAAAGTACTGGCCCAGTTCTATGTCGACTTGCTGGTTAAGCTTGGCATCGTAAGGTTCAGTTTGTTACTGGCGTTGGCCCTAGTGGCTCTGGCCGTCGTCGTACAGGTTGGGATCACCCTGGTACTGCAGGGGGAAGTACATGATATTGATATCGTTCGTTCGGTATTTTTCGGCCTGCTGATCACGCCGTGGGCGGTGTATTTTCTATCGGTAGTTGTTGACCAGCTGGAAGACTCTCGTCAGCGTTTGTCTAAGTTAGTGACCAAGCTGGAAGAAATGCGCTCGCGAGATATGCAGCTTAACAAACAGCTGCAGGATAATATTACCCAGCTTAACCTGGAAATTGAAGAGCGTGAAAAAGCTGAGGAAGCCCGCCAGGTAGCGATGCAAGATTTGGAAAATGAAGTCTATCAACGGGAAAATGCCCAGCTCGAGCTGGCGGAGCAGAGCGCATTATTGAAATCGTTTCTCGATGCATCGCCAGATCTTATCTACTACCGTAATGAAAAAGGCCAGTTTTCAGGTTGCAACCGGGCAATGGAAGAGCTCACGGACAGAACGGAGAAGCAACTGGTGGGGCTGACTCCCTGGGATGTCTACAGCGAGGAGGTGGCGAGCAAGATTGCTGAGACGGATCAGCAGGTCTTTAACCAGAGCGTATCGCTTACCTATGAGCAGTGGCTGGAATACCCGGACGGCCGCAAGGCTATCTTCGAGCTGCGAAAGGTTCCGTTTTACAGCCGAGATGGTCGCCGTTTGGGGCTGATGGGCTTTGGCCGTGATATTACCGAGCGCAAGCAATACCAGGATGCGCAAGAGAAGGCCAGCCGGGATAAGACGGCCTTCATTTCCACTATCAGCCATGAGCTGCGAACGCCGCTTAACGGTATCGTAGGACTAAGCCGAATGTTGCTGGAAACCCGCCTGAACAAAGAACAGCGCGGCTATATGCGTACCATTCATGTCAGTGCGATCACGCTGGGTAACATTTTCAATGACATTATCGATATGGATAAATCTGATCGCCGCCGTCTGGAATTATTGCCTAAACCCCTTGATTTCGAAGAGTTTGTGGTAGAGATGGAAAACATCTCCGGCTTGATGGCCGAGCAGAAAGGGCTGCGTTTCGATCTAGAGCGCCTCACGGACTTGCCGCGTTGCATCGAGGTCGACAGCACCCGGCTGCGCCAGGTGTTATGGAACCTGGTGAGCAACGCGACCAAGTTTACCAAAGAGGGCGGTGTGGTGCTGTCGGTCAGCAGTGAGATTTTGGAACAACAAGCAGAGATCACTTTCGAGGTTGAGGACAGCGGAATAGGTATTCCTGACACTGAACTGGATAAAATCTTCGCGATGTATTATCAGGTCAAGGAAGGCAGTGACAATCTACACGCGGTGGGCACGGGGATCGGTTTGGCTGTTTCTCGGCAGCTGGTCCAGATGATGGGCGGTGATATTACCGTTTCATCTGAAGTCGGTGAAGGCAGTACTTTTACCGTTACCATCCGGACTCCGCTGATTGAAAAAGCGGAAGAAGAGGTGATGCCAGTGCTCCCTCAAGTCAGCCTGAATATCTTCATGGTTGAAGATATTGAGTTGAATATCACGGTTGCCAAGGCACTGCTGGAGAGCTTGGGTCATGAGGTGACCATTGCGATGCGTGGTGATGAAGCGCTGGAGAAGTTTGATCCTGAAGCCTATGATTTGGTATTGCTTGATATTCAGCTGCCTGATATGTCCGGCTTTGATATTGCCCGTATATTGCGAGAGAAGTATGACTATTTGCCTGCCTTGGTGGCGCTGACGGCCAATGTGATTAAAGATAAGGCAGAATATCTAGAAAAAGGCATGGATGATGCGCTCAGCAAACCACTCAGTGTGAAAGCGATTACTGAAGTGATCCAGCGCTTGGTGCTGACTTGCCCAATTGATGAGGATGAGGAAATGGATGACCAGCTCCCGGAGCAGGAAGTTAATGGTTTGAGTGAGGATATGGTGAACCAGCTATTGGATCTCGAGATGTTGATTTCCTATGTTGAAATAGTTGGTACCAAACCTGTCTACGACAGTATTACTATGTTTGAGGAAAAAATGCCGGAGTATATTGAGATCCTAGATTCCAATATGACAGCCAAGGATAAGGACGGCATTAAGTTTGAGGCGCACAAAATTAAAGGAGCGGCAGGGGCTATCGGATTGAAACATATCCAGCAGGTTGCCCAGAAAGCACAGTCGCCCGAGCTGCCCGCCTGGTGGGAAAACATCAATGACTGGGTCGATGAGATCAAAGACGGTTACCAGAATGACCTTAATGTGCTTAAAGGCTGGCTGGCTACTCAGGAGAGATCATCATGAAGCTGAGATACATCTTGTTGGCTGTCGGCAGTTTGTTGCTGACTGCTTGCTCTGAGCCGGAAAAAACTGAGGTGACAGGTGCCGAATCCCCTGTTGATGCGGAAGCTCAATCTCCAGCTGCTGAAGGCGATGTAGAGGCGTTGTCGACCGAGCCGGAACCTGCATCCGAACCGAGCCAGGTCCCGCTGGCAGCGGATATCTGGCAGTCGCCGACTGAGCTGATACTTGAGGAGACAACGGTCAACCTCAGTAGCGAGCTGTGGCTAAATAGCATGCCGGTCATTGGTGACGATGGTACCAAGCCGTCCAACCGGCTGCATGCTTCCGTGAAGCTACAGACAACCGACATGAAAACCTTGCCGCAGGGCATCGATATATTCCAGGTGCTGCTGGAGCATGAGGATAAGCAGTGGCTGGTCAAAGATAACCTGGAGGTACGTGCCGAAGGTGAATTGACACTGGAAGTTGTATTGCGCGAAGGTCCGGAATGGGTGCCGGGCAGTCGTGTCGATATTGCGGTGATTTTTATGTTCGGTGGCGTAGAGTACATTATTGTCCAGCATGATGTGGAGCTGGCTCAGGTATTCTAGGACGGTTTGTCTTTTTTGCTGAAACTAAAAAAGGCTCCTTTGGGAGCCTTTTTTATTAGCATGGTCAAAGAATTATTCTTCGTCCAGATCACCGCAGAAGCGGTAGCCTTCACCGTGAATGGTCGCAATGATTTCAGGCGTATCGGCAACTGACTCGAAGTGCTTACGAATACGACGGATCGTAACGTCAACAGTACGGTCGTGTGGTTTCAGCTCACGGCCTGTCATTTTCTTCAGTAGCTCGGCACGGGTCTGGATCTTGCCTGGGTTTTCACAGAAGTGAAGCAGGGCACGGAACTCAGAACGTGGTAGCTTGAACTGGTCGCCACTTGGACTAACCAAAGAGCGGCTGTTAATCTCAAGCGACCAGCCATTAAACTCGTAGCGTTCAACCAGACGTTTGTCTTCGGTTGGCAGGCCTTGGTTCATAGCACGGGTTAGCAGGTTACGAGCACGGATAGTCAGTTCACGTGGGTTGAATGGCTTAGTGATGTAATCATCTGCACCAATTTCAAGACCCAAGATCTTATCAACTTCGTTGTCACGGCCGGTTAGGAACATTAACGCCATGTCGCCTTGCTCGCGTAGTTCGCGTGCAAGCAGCAGGCCGTTTTTGCCCGGCAGGTTGATATCCATGATCACAAGGTGAACCGGATGCTCGGATAGCATCTGGTGCATCTCTGCACCGTCATTGGCTTCAAATACAGTATAACCCTCTGCCTCAAAGATGCTTTTCAGGGTATTACGTGTTACGTGCTCGTCTTCTACAATTAGAATGTGAGGGGTTTGCATTGGCAGTACCTAAATTTCTAAAAACGGAATCTGGTCAAAAACAGAATAGTTAAATTCTATAAAAAAAATTCACATACAGGCAAAGTATTAGGAAAAATACATTTTATTAAGCTGAAAAGCAGCCTGTTTGGTACGCCATCCTTTATTCAGCATGATGATATCTCATTACATTGCTGAAAGAGCCCGAAAACAAGGGGCATTGGCTACAATCTCCGTGGGATGGCGACGATTGTATGCACTTAACAGCTCGCTAACAATATTGCGGCTTTGTTTCGTGACTGATTTTTGGCGCTTTCTTGATTTATATCAAACAGAATGAATGCTTCTATGAATCTTCAGTTTGTTTAACATTAGCTACAAAATACTACGTCGCACTTAAGGTAAAACTGAAAATGTGTGAAAACATCTCGTTGTGGTGTAGCTACCAGACTATTTTATTCAAAGCCGAGCAACACCCTGTTTACCCTTGTTTTGCAATTCTAACAGCATTTAACCCCAGAAGCATTGTTCTTAATAACCCTGACAACGTAAAACGGAACGAATTACTGAAAATTGAGCTTCAAAGTATGACAAATGGGGTACAAACGGTAATAACCCGTGCCCCGGACGGCAGCTGGCAAGAGGTTAGCTTTGTCGCAGCCGTTGCCCAGGAGCAAGCTAACCGTCTGGCATGTCGTTGGCAGCAAAATGCATTTTACTGGGTTGAGAGGGGGGAACTCTACTTGGTACCAGCTTTGATGGATGAGGTTAGGGCAATAAATCTGGGTGAAATCAAAGACTTTTTCTACACTGAGTAGAGGGCTGCACTTACCTTGAAGACAAAGGAGATTGTGATGCTAGATTTACTACCCGATTTGTGTGATCAGTATGGACAGGATGTTCGCTGGCTTCCTTTGACAATGCTGGATTACGGCGGAAGAAAGGTATTTTACGGCGAAGTGGTTACCCTGCGTTGTTTTGAGGATAACAGCTTGGTGCGGGATATCGTTTCTGAAGACGGAACCGGTAAGGTCTTGTTCATTGACGGGCATGGTTCTTGTCGTCTCGCGTTGCTTGGCGATCAACTGGCGTTTTTGGCACAGAAGAATCATTGGGAGGGGGTTGTGATTAATGGTGCTGCGCGTGATGTTGGAACTCTGGCAACTATTGATATCGGAGTGAAGGCCCTTGCGGCGTGTCCGCTAAAAACAGAAAAGCGGCAAACAGGGGATCGTAACGTAACATTAACCGTTGCCCATACCATGGTGTACCCGGGCGATATGTTATACGCCGATCTGAACGGAATATTGCTGAGTCAGAAGCGGTTGGATCTGTCTTTTCTCGAAAAGGACTCTAGCTAAAGAGTTAAAGGCCGGGCATAGCAAAGAAGAAAACTAGAAGCGGAAGCCTATGCCCAGCTGGTAGATTTGTTCCAGTGCCTCGTAGTCGACGGTGGCGTGAAAATTTACCCGGTCAGTGACTTCATACTGGCTTGAAACCTCCACACCCATTACCGTTTCTTCCTGAACAGTTTCAGATGTTAATGCACTTTGTAGGCTGATTTTTGAGGAAAAGCTGTACTTTACACCGGAGAGTAGCCCGCGGGTAGCTGCCTGGGATTGGTTGCCTGTTTTGAGTCGGGTGCTGAGGTAGAGTTCGGTGTTATCGCTCAGCGCATAGGCATAACCGCTGTCTATCTGCCAGACATCGAATTGTTCCGCACTTTTTGATTGAGACGACATAAACCAGCCGGACGAAGCGTTATTCTGTCCGATCAGATTAAAGAGTCCTTTTTCTGCTGCTGTTGTTGGAAACGCCACTACCAGCAGGGCAATCGTGATCAGCAATTGCTTCATTGCGCCACCTTCCCTGTGCATTATTATTGTTGTTTATAACGTACTTATTATTACTACCTGATCATAGTCAGTCTTATCAATATTAGAACAGAATTCTCATGATTGGCACACCATATATTACCTAATGAGATGCTCGGCATAAAAATTCCGTCTGAAACTACGCGAAGATCCGGTTCTATTTTCGTAGTCGATGCTTGTTGTTATATGGGAATACATCCTCATATTGGCCATGAGTGATATTTTGTTGTAGCTGCTGCCAGTAACCGGCTTCAAATAAATCACTGTGCAGTTCATTGAACAGTGCCCTGACGGTAGGGTTGATCAACAAAAATGTCCGAAACTCTTCCGGGAAAACATCGTTGATTCCGACGCTGTACCACGGCTCTGCTGCCATCTCGTCTTCCGGATAGCGGGGAGGCGGGATTTTGCGAAAGTTCATTTCAGTCATATAACTAATTTCATCGTAGTCATAGAACACAACGCGTTTATGTCGGGTGACCCCGAAGTTCTTGAATAGCATATCACCGGGGAAAATGTTGGCTGCTGCCAGTTGTTTGATTGCCTTGCCATATTCATCAACGGCATGGCGAAGATCCTGCTCATCGGCCTGTTCGATATATATGTTGAACGGGATCATTCGCCGTTCGGTGTACAGGTGTTTGATAATAATTTGATCGTCGGTGACCTTGATGATCGACGGGGCAACATCCAGCAACTCTTCAAGCAGCTCATCACTGAACCTGTGTCGCTCGAAGGAGAAGTTGCGGTATTCCTGGGTGTCGGCCATGCGGCCAACACGGTCATGTTCCTTAACCAGCTTGTACTTTTCCCTGACGGTAGCGTGGCTGATATCTTTTTGCGGCGCAAACTTGTCTTTGATGATTTTGAACACAAAATCATAGGATGGAAGGGTGAATACGGACATGACCATTCCCTTGATCCCCGGTGCCGAAATAAACTGATCATCTGAATTTTCCATATGGTGCAGGAATTCTCTGAAGAGTTCGGTTTTCCCGTGTTTCTGACAGCCTATTGCGGTATAGAGTTCGGCTTTGGTCTTGTTGGGGAGGATTTCGGCCAGAAAACGAACCAGTGCAGCCGGAGCCGGGGCGTAAACCATGAAGTAAGACCGGGCAAAGCCAAAGATGATGCTGACATTGTCGACATGGCAAAGGCAGGCATCAATATATAACTGTTTGCTGCTGTTGTTGAGTACGGGCAAGACCAAAGGCACTGTACGGTTATCTTTGAGGATAATTCTCCCAATCAGGTAGGCTGCCTTGTTGCGGAAAAAGGGCTCGCGGATCATTTCGATAACCGGAGTGCTACCTAGTGCTGCGTTACCCAGATCGTTTTGCAATCGCTGGACGATAAGGTCGATGTCACGGTGTTTGTCTTCCCAGTTCAGCGTAAATGGCATGTCATCAAGCATTCTTTCCAGCACGCTTGTCAATCCGTTGCCGGTATTGTAGGTACGGGTCAGCGAAGTCGGGTAGGTTGGTATTCGTCCTTCCTGTGAGCTATGGACAAACAGCTTGTCTCGGTTGATATTTCGATGCTCGAAGATCCGGCAGTAGACGGAGTTAAAGAAGCTTTCCGCGATGTCGTAGCGGGGGTAGTCTAGCAATAAATCGACATAGGCAGATTTTACCGCCATGAGAAAGGTACGGTTGGCGTAACGCTCGCCAAGCATGATTTGGATCTGGCTGGTGACCAGTCCGACATGGTGATCGTAAAAACTGATCCGTTTCTTGAGAGCCTGATGGACGGCTGGCCAGTTTCGTCCTTCAAAACGTTCCTGGGCACCAGCGGTGACATCCAGGAATCGGCCGTACATGGCATCAAAACCTTGTAAAATTGTGTGGGCTACGAGCTGTTCCATTACTGCTGCCATTCGGGATCCCTCCGAACTATAGAGTAGACAGTTTTCTTAGCGCTACTGTCTCAAAGCTGGCTAATTATTATTCAATCATAAACACTACTATGCAACGCTGCACGCTTAACTTCAATCTATCGCTTGTTTTTTATTCCTTTTAGTCATTGTAAGGCTGGGTGTTTTACCGCCTAATTGCTAGCAGCTTGTTCGAGAAAAGTGAAAAACTTTGTTGACTCGATAAGCACATTCCGGTAAACGTTAAGTAATACAGAATATTGGCTAGACCAAAGGCTACTATGTTTACAGCGATCAGCATCACCACCACCATTATTATTACCGGCACCATGCGTGTTGGGGCGGGCTGATACGCATAAGATTTGAAAAAAGCCCGCACTCAGAAAGTGCGGGCTTTTTTTTTACCTTTTTTATTGGAATATTTTTGCTTACACCAGTGCGAATTATGCAGTTCGGTAGTCAGTGAATCAGGAAGTTGGAGTAGGGAATGCGAGTATTAAAGTTTGGTGGTTCATCACTGGCAGATGCGGACCGTTTTTCGCGGGCAGCAGATATCATTGCCAACAACGCCCAGCAGGGCGAGGTATCTGTGGTGCTTTCGGCTCCGGGCAAGGTGACGAATAAGCTGGTCTCGGTCATTGATAGTACCGTCAAGACAGGGGAGGCAGATCTGCAGCTTGCCGATTTGGAGGCGGTTTTTAAGGACTTGTTTTCTGGTCTTCAGAAACTGGAGCCTAAATTTGACAAAGCACTGTTAGATGCCAAGCTGGCAAGCTCTCTGGGACAGCTGAGGCAATACGTCCATGGTATGAAGCTGTTGGGGCTGTGTCCGGATAACGTCTATGCCAAAGTGATCAGCAAGGGTGAGCGCTTATCCATTGTCGCGATGAAAGCGATGCTCGAAGCCAAGGGCCAGCCGGCCAGTCTGATTGATCCTGTTGAGCGTCTGCTGGCGTATGGTGACTACCTCGAAGCCCATGTCGATATCGAAGTCTCGACCAACAACTTCAAGCAAGACCCGCTACCCGAAGGACATGTGAATATTATGCCGGGCTTTACCGCCGGTAATGAGAAAGGGGAACTGGTAACCCTGGGTCGTAATGGCTCTGATTACTCGGCGGCAGTTCTGGCTGCATGTCTGCGTGCCGAGTGCTGTGAGATCTGGACTGATGTTGACGGCGTCTATAACTGCGATCCCCGCCTGGTTCCGGATGCACGGCTGCTCAAGTCTCTCAGCTACCAGGAAGCCATGGAGCTGTCCTATTTTGGTGCTTCGGTACTGCATCCGAAAACCATCGCCCCGATTGCTCAGTTCCATATCCCCTGTCTAATCAAAAACAGTTTTAACCCGCAGGGTGCAGGCACCCTGATTGGTCTCGATACCGGTGAAGATAAGCTGGATATCAAAGGGATCACAACGCTGAAAGATCTGACTATGGTCAATGTTTCCGGCCCGGGAATGAAAGGCATGGTTGGCATGGCGGCACGTGTGTTTGGCGCGATGTCAGCGGCTGGGGTATCGATTGTATTGATCACTCAGTCATCCTCGGAATACAGTATTAGTTTCTGTATCGAGAGTGAAGATAAGGTTATTGCGCAGAAGGCATTGCGGAATAATTTCGAGCTGGAGCTTAAAGAAGGCCTGCTGGAGCCGGTAGAGTTTCTTGATGATTTGGCCATTGTGACTTTGGTTGGTGACGGTATGCGTACCTCCCGCGGTGTCGCCTCCCGTTTCTTTACCTCATTGGCAGAAGTTGATGTGAACATCATTGCGATTGCGCAGGGCTCGTCGGAGCGCGCGATTTCAGCCGTGGTCCCAGTAGCAAAAGTGTCCGAGGCGGTGAAGGCTTGTCACGAGAACCTATTTAACAGCAAGCACTTTCTTGATGTGTTTGTTATCGGTGTCGGTGGTGTCGGTGGTGAGCTGGTGGATCAGGTTCGCCGTCAACAGGAGAAGCTGGCTGATAATGGTATCGTGATCAGGGTGTGTGGTTTGGCCAATAGCAGTGGCCTGTTGTTGGACAGCAACGGCCTGCCGCTGGACAACTGGCGTGATCTGATGGGGCAGGCCAGTGAGCCGCTTAGCCTGGCCCGGATGATCCAGCTGGTGCGGCGTAACCATATCATCAACCCGGTGATCATTGACTGTACCTCCGATCAGGGCATTGCCGAGCAATACGCCGATTATTTGGCTGCCGGTTTCCATGTGATTACACCGAACAAGAAGGCCAATACCGCAAGCATGGCCTACTACCAGCAGTTGCGCCAGGCGGCACGTTCGACACGTCGTAAGTTTATGTATGACACCACGGTAGGTGCAGGTCTGCCTGTTATCGAAAACTTGCAGAACCTGATGGCGGCCGGTGATGAGCTGGAGCGCTTCTCGGGCATTTTGTCTGGCTCGCTGTCGTATATCTTCGGTAAACTGGACGAAGGCATGAGCTTTAGTGAAGCGACAACAGTGGCACGCAATAACGGTTTTACCGAGCCAGATCCTCGTGATGATCTGTCTGGTATGGATGTCGCTCGTAAACTCTTGATCCTGGCTCGTGAGTCCGGGCTGTCGCTGGAGCTTGATGATGTTGTGGTCGAGCAGGCACTGCCGCCGGGATTCAGTGCCGAGGGGTCGGTGGATGATTTCATGGCCCGCCTGCCCGAGGCGGATACCTACTTTAGCCAGCTGTCCGCGGAAGCGGCCAAGGAAGGCAAGGTACTGCGCTATGTCGGAGAGATCGATAACGGCCGCTGTTCGGTGAAAATTGCGGCTGTGAATCCTGACGATCCGATGTTTAAGATCAAAGACGGCGAAAATGCCCTGGCATTTTATAGCCGCTACTATCAACCAATTCCTTTGGTGCTGCGTGGCTATGGTGCCGGTACCGAAGTGACTGCCGCCGGTGTGTTTGCCGATTTGATGCGTACATTAGGCTGGAAGCTAGGAGTCTAACAATGAGTGTTGTAGTTTATGCGCCAGCGTCGATTGGCAATGTGAGTGTTGGCTTTGATGTACTGGGGGCCGCAGTGTCTCCGGTCGACGGCACCTTGCTCGGTGATCGGGTACGGGTTGCTGCGGGTGAGCAGCCATTTTCATTAGACTGTGTAGGAAGGTTTGTCGCCAAGCTGCCACAAGTCGCCGAGGAGAACATTGTTTATCGCTGCTGGCAGGTATATAGCCGCGAGCTGGATAAAAAAGGGCAGCAGTCAAAGCCTGTTGCCATGACTCTTGAGAAGAATATGCCGATTGGCTCGGGGCTGGGCTCCAGTGCCTGCTCGATTGTTGCGGCGTTGGATGCCCTCAATCGTTTCCATGACATGGCGTTGGACGAGACCGAGCTGTTGGCACTGATGGGGGAGATGGAGGCGGAGATTTCCGGCAGCCTGCACTATGATAATGTGGCACCGTGCTATTTGGGCGGCCTGCAGTTTATGGTGGAAGAGCTGGGGATCATCAGCCAGTCGGTACCTTGTTTTGACGAGTGGTACTGGGTGATGGCGTATCCCGGTATCAAGGTACCTACCGCAGAGGCGCGGGCAATACTGCCATCGCAATACCGTCGTCAGGATGTGATTGCCCACGGTCGTTATTTGGGAGGCTTTATTCATGCCTGCCATTCGCAACAGCCTGAGCTGGCTGCTTCTATGATCAAGGATGTAGTGGCAGAACCTTATCGCGAAAGACTGCTTCCGGGCTTTGCCGAGGCGCGTCAGTATGCATTGGAAGCCGGTGCGCTGGCGAGCGGTATCTCAGGTTCGGGCCCGACGATGTTCAGTGTCTGCAACGACATTGAAGTAGCCAAACGTATTGCACGTTGGCTCGAAGAGCATTATGTTCAGAATGAAGAAGGATTCGTCCACGTTTGTCGTCTTGACGAGCAGGGATCAAAAGTAACAGGAAGTGAGCTATAACAATGAAGTTGTATAACCTTAAAGAACACCAGGAACAGGTTTCGTTTGGTCAGGCAGTTCGCCAGGGCCTTGGACGCAACCAGGGATTATTCTTCCCATCGGAGCTACCGGAACTGGGTGATGTCGATGCATTGCTCGATATGGACTTCGTAAGCCGCAGCAGCAAGATCCTCTCGGCGTTCATTGGTGAAGAGCTTGCTGCCGACACCGTAACCCAGATGGTATCCAGTGCCTTTCAGTTTCCGGCTCCTGTCGCCAAGGTAAAAGATGGCGTGTATGCCCTTGAGCTTTTTCATGGCCCGACTCTGGCCTTCAAGGATTTTGGCGGTCGCTTTATGGCCCAGTCACTTGCCGCTGTTACAGACCATGACGGTAAAATAACGATCCTTACTGCGACATCGGGGGATACGGGGGCCGCTGTTGCCCATGCTTTCTACGGTATGGACAACATCAAGGTGGTGATCCTATATCCGAAAGGCAAGATTAGCCCATTGCAGGAAAAGTTGTTTTGTACCTTGGGTGGCAATATTAGTACCGTTGCGGTTAACGGCACCTTTGATGACTGCCAGGCGTTGGTGAAGCAAGCGTTTGATGACGAGGCGTTACGTCAGGATGTTGGCCTGAACTCGGCAAACTCCATCAATATTAGTCGCTTGATGGCTCAAATCTGCTATTACTTTGAAGCAGTCTCCCAACTGCCAAAAGCCGAGCGCGACAGCCTGGTGATTGCTGTGCCAAGTGGTAACTTCGGTAACCTGACAGCGGGCCTGCTGGCAAAATCACTGGGCTTGCCGGTGAAGCGTTTTATTGCGGCAACCAATGTCAACGATACGGTACCGCGTTATCTGCAAAATGGTCAGTGGGCACCGGAGCCGACGGTCCCGACTATTTCCAATGCAATGGATGTGAGCCAGCCGAATAACTGGCCGCGTATCGAAGAGCTTTGCAAGCTAAAAGGCTGGGGGCTTGGTGAGTTGGGCTATGGCGCTGTAACTGATGAGCAGACGGCTGAAACCCTGCGCCAGATGGACGCCGAAGGGTATTTGTGCGAACCGCATGGTGCCATTGCCTACCGCATTCTGACCGAACAGCTTGAAGACGGGGAAACTGGTATGTTCCTGTGCACGGCTCACCCTGCGAAGTTCAAGGAAGTGGTTGACGAGATCCTGGAAAAGGACATTGATCTTCCTGCTCCATTGGCGAAACACAATGCAATGGATCTGTTGTCACTCGAGCGCGACAATGATTTTGAACAACTGAAGGCGGTGCTGAAAAGCGTTCAGGATTAACGCCTCTTTATAGAAATAAATAAAGAGAAAAGGTAGCCGAGGGAAAGAGTTTGCTTTCCGGCTACCTTTTTTATTGCTGCTAGTTTGTGCAGCTAGTCTATATTGCTACGAGCGTGTGTCGTTCTATTTAGCTTTCCTGCTGGGGTTGAGCTTCCGGTTCTGGCTCATGCTTGGCAAACTTGTTCACCCATAGGGAAATCGCACCGTCACCGGTGATGTTACAGGCAGTGCCGAAGCTATCCTGTGCCATATACAGCGCGATCATCAGAGCCAGCTCCGCCTCACCAAAACCTAGCATAGTCGACATCAGTCCCAGTGCTGCCATTACGGCACCGCCCGGCGCACCCGGTGCGGCAATCATCGTAATCCCCAGCATCATTATAAACGGTAGCATATCCATCAATGACGGGATCGCGATATGCTGGCTCAAAGCCATGACGGCTGTTGAGCAGGTAACCAGGGTAATGGTCGAGCCCGACAGGTGGATGGTCGCACATAGTGGAATGGTGAAGTTGGCTATAGAGTCATCGACGCCATTTTCTTTCGTCTGGCGCAGAGTAACAGGGATCGTTGCGGCAGAAGACATGGTACCAATCGCAGTGAAATAGGCCGGCAGCATGTTTTTTATCAGCTTCACCGGAGACTGACCGATAGCCAAGCCGGTAATGGTGTACTGGATCATGATCCAAACCCAGTGCATAAAGATTGCCAGAGCAAGTACGACACCAAAAGTTTTCAATGTTGTGAAAACAGTACCTTCGGCTGACATCTCGGCAAATACACCGGCAATGTAGAACGGCAGCAACGGAATGATGACTTTGGCCAACAGAAGATCAATGACGCTGCGCCCTTCCTCGGCAACCGCTTTTAGCTGTGAGCTATTGGTAATACTGATCCCAAGACCAAACAAAAAGGCTGTCGCCAAGGCTGTCATAACACCAAAGAGAGGTGGAATTTCGAGGCTGATAAAGCTAGTTAGCTTTTCAGATGCATCTGTGGCAGCGGCGGCTGGCTCCGGTAGGCCTGCAATAACCATGCTGGCGACAAGAAAAGCCAGGCTGCCGGCGATGATCGTTGAACCGTATGATAGCGCAACGGTTTTTCCCAATAGCGAACCGGAATTTTTAGGAAGGCTGGCAATACCGCTGGTGATGTAAAACAGAATGATTAGAGGAATGGTGAACCCAATTAACTGTCCACCGAGTAGTTTTACCGTGAGTAGGACGCGAATGATTGCATCGGGGGCAAAAAATCCGAGTAGGATACCGACCAAAATACCTGTAATTAGTTTTAGTATTAACTTCATTAAGCTGGCTCCTGAGATGTGTGTTTTGAATGACTCCATCAATTGAAATTGTCTGTTGCTCCCATAAATGGTAACAATAGGCAATGCTGGCAATGTACGCACTTTTAGGTGTTAATGTCTAAATATTAGGCTGAAATGAGAGGTATGTATCAAACTTGTTGTATTTATGAAGTTGAATATAAACTAAACAAAAGAGGGGCTAAGGCCTTCATGAACAGGGATATCGTGATGGGTAGATACAAAAAAACGGCACCTGAAGTGCCGTTTTTGCTATGACGTTACCTTAACAGCGAGGCTTATAGGCTGTTAGTGAACGTGCGCGCGATAACATCGCGCTGCTGCTCTACTGTCAGAGAGTTGAAACGTACCGCATAGCCAGATACACGGATAGTTAGCTGTGGGTATTTTTCTGGGTGCTTGGCTGCATCTTCCAGTGTTTCACGCTTAAGAACATTAACGTTCAGGTGCTGACCACCTTCGACTTTTGCTGGCGCTTCGATCGGCAGTTCGCGGTACTCGATGTCGCCCAGCTCAGAAGTAGCAACGACTTGATCAGCGTCGAAACCTGCTTTGGCACTTACGCAACGCGCTTCATTTTTTTCGCCGTCTAGCAGCCAAATAGAATTCAGTAGATTGTCGTTTGCAGCTTTGGTGATTTGAATACCTGTGATCATGACTTACTCCTCCGAGGGATGTTGTTAATTTTTTCGATTTTATGTTGAGTTGGGTATTATATATCTCGCTAGGCTGAAACTGGTATTGATTTAGATCAAAAAACAACAAAAAACCTTAAATTTGTCATGGCTGTTTTATTGAGCTAGGTCAACTAACCGTTATATTTATTGGCTTCTTATCAGTTGTTTATATATTAAAAAATAGTTGAATGCATTGAATGTAGTAAAATTACAACATTATATTAGGTGTACAACATCAATTTATCGTAATAATGTGGCCGGTATCTGATCATTTTGTAGTGACAGACGTTTGAAAATAACAGGGGCCGTTGAGAGCAATGCAATCGCAGAAGGTAGAAAGATGAAGTTAATTGGAGCACATGTATCAGCCGCAGGCGGAGTATTCAATGCGCCGGAGAATGCTGCCAAGATTGGGGCGAATGCGTTTGCGCTCTTTACTAAGAATCAACGCCAGTGGGTCGCCAAGCCGCTAGAGGCAGATGTGATCCAGGCGTTCAAGGCGCGTTGTCTGCAATACGGCTTTTCACCGGATGCTATTTTGCCACATGACTCGTACCTGATTAATCTGGGTGCGCCCGAAACAGAGAAGCTTGAAAAGTCACGTAATGCATTTATTGATGAAATGCAGCGTTGTCAGCAGCTGGGGCTGAAATTGCTCAATTTCCACCCGGGGAGTCATCTAAAGAAAATTTCGGAACGGGAGTGTCTGGTATTGATAGCCGAATCTATCAACCTAGCCCACCAGGAGGTGTCAGATGTTGTCGCTGTGATTGAGAATACCGCAGGCCAAGGCAGTAACCTAGGCTGGCGGTTTGAACACCTGGCGGAAATTATCGATCTGGTTGAAGACAAAACACGGATTGGGATCTGCATTGATACCTGCCATACCTTTGCAGCAGGCTATGATTTGCGGACAGAGACGGCAACCGAGGCAACTTTTGCCGAGTTTGACCGGGTGGTGGGTATGACGTACTTGCGCGGAATGCATCTGAATGATTCCAAAGGGGCACTGGGCAGCCGGCTCGACCGGCACAATAGCCTGGGGGAAGGGGAGATAGGCTGGGACTGTTTCCGCTATCTGATGCAGGATAAACGCTTTGATGATATCCCATTGGTGTTGGAAACTATCAACCCGGATATCTGGCAGCAGGAGATCAAGACGCTTCGCTCCTTCATTAATGAATAAGTGGCATATACAACGGCGCATACAGCGACTCGTATTTTTTATTGATTGCACTCAACATGGGCAGTTGCCCAGGTTGAGTGCTTTTTTATCAGTGAGTTAGTTTGCAGTAAAGATATAAGGCTTTGATTGTAAGGTATTATTCGTGATGTTGTTTTTCTGGCATTAATTTTTCATAGCTCTATATGTGACGATAGATATAAATACTTTTTTCATTATCGATAGATTTCGGAGGCTCCAATGAACACTGACATGATGATTGTATATATAGGTTTTGCAGTGCGATTTCCTCAGGCTAATCGCCCAATCCAGGGGCGAGGACACTGGCGGACACCCACTCAGCATCATTCTCATCCTGAACAGAAATAGAACATGAAGAGAAGATGATTGCTCCTGATCGGCAGACCGTATTTTCTTATTGAGAAAAAGGGGACTAAAATGGACGGTCAAGTTTAGTATCAGGAGCAAGTCATGAGTCAAGAGGTGACCTGGCAGGAGTTTATTCTTCAGCAGCGAGAGCAACCTTATTTCCAGAACATTGAACAGTTTGTTGCTGCCGAGCGAGCTGCCGGGAAAGTGATCTACCCACCAGAGAAAGATGTGTTCAGTGCTTTTGATACCACACCATTTAAAGATGTTAAGGTCGTCATTTTGGGCCAGGATCCGTATCATGGTCCCGATCAGGCACATGGCCTGAGCTTTTCAGTTCGCCCCGGCGTTAAAGCCCCACCGTCCTTGGCCAATATGTATAAAGAGCTGGCCACTGATATCCCTGATTTCAATATTCCACAGCACGGTTACCTTCAGAGCTGGGCTAAGCAGGGAGTCCTGTTACTCAATACGGTTCTAACTGTTGAACAGGGCAAAGCGCACTCTCATGCCAAAGTGGGCTGGGAGACGTTCACTGATCGGGTGATTGAAACGTTGGATCTGCATCTCGAAGGGGTAGTTTTCCTGCTTTGGGGAGCGCATGCGCAAAAAAAAGGAAAGAAGATAAATAGCGACAAGCACCATATTCTGAAGTCTGCCCACCCTTCTCCATTATCTGCCTATCGTGGATTCTTTGGTTGCAAACATTTCTCTCAGGCCAATACGCTACTGGGGCAGATGAATAAGCCGGAAATTGATTGGAAGTTAGAGGATTGTTTCTGATTTACTGTGATGTGACATTTTTGTAACTCAATTGAGCGATAAACAATCAGGATCAAAGCGACTTTGCCCAGCAAGGCTTACACTCAAAATAATGTTTAAGGAAGAATATTTGGGAGGGAGCTATGATGCTGGAAAGTATTCACACCGAACATGGCTATATTAATCGGCTGTTGAACATCCTGACGCAAAAGCTGGTTGCGATCCAAAATGGTAAGCCGGTGAACTATTGCCTGATCAAAGACATTGTTGAGTATTTGCAAAAGTACGCAGAGTGCTGTCATCATCCGAAAGAAGATCTTCTGTATCGCTATTATCAGTCGCATTATGCAAGTTGTGGCGAAATGCAAAGCTTGGAAGCCGAGCATGTCGAGCTGGCTGAGTTAACCCATGACTTTGCCGACGCCGTAGATATGATCTTGATGGATGCAGTGATCCCTCTTGATGTTTTTGCCGAAAAACTCAATACCTTCGTCGCGAGACAAAAGGCTCACCTCGAGTTTGAGGAAAAGCATGTTTTACCTTTGATCCGGCGTACATTTACCGCCGAAGACTGGATTGCCGTCTCGGCTGAATACGAAGAATGTGGTTGTGATCCGTTATTCGGTGACACAGTCTCTGAACGCTACCGGAATCTGGCTGAACGGCTAAAGGCCTAGCACCAAGTTCAGGTGTGTTCCAATTCATCAAAGAGCGATCAGAAAGAAAAGCACCGGTTAATGCCGGTGCTTTGATTCGTGATATGTTGAATTAACTGATATTGATGTCGTCGGAATAATCTCTGAACATATCAATATCTTCTAATTCTTTACGAAGTCTCTGCTTGTCCTTTAGAGCTTCGATTTCACGCCACTTACGCTTAACGGGCTTGCTGCGAGCAGCACGGCGTGGTGTATCTGTTGCAAGAATGTCATCGAATGCAAAGCTATCCATAGAGCACCTCTTTCCTTACCAGATTGGTCTCTAGTTAAATATCATATTGGCAATTAAAATAAAATTGACCTGTTTCGCATTTGTTACCTGTTTATGAACTTTTTATGAGCGCTCTCTCGCAACTAGAACTCACCTGGTCAATAAGTAATCGATTGTTGCTCGGGTAATTGTTGGTAGAAGGATGAATTTTAAAGAGTTATCCACCGGTGATTCTGGTGGCGGTTTATTGCTACTACCATCAATATTCATCGTGTGGCAGGGAGATATTAGGACAGGAAAACGAGGCTATCAGCTTGTTGTATTGCGATAAGAAAATCGTGGTAACGTACTGAAATCAGTGTTGTCGCGATTGATTGAAATTGTTAATAAGAATTATTTGAACGCTTGGTTTTTACGTTTAATTCCTCGATTGCAACTCCCCATACTCCGGCTGGGCATATTGATTTTTGATGAATATCTTTGCATGATCATATGCCATCTGCAGTCATAAAACATAGATAAGCTGCATTCGGGTAGCACATACTCGCGAGGTTGAGCGAATATTGCACCTGTCATTTGCCACATAAAAAAGAACGACTAAGGTTGTTAGTAGGCAACCCTAATATTTTGATTATATTCAGTACTATTGGAAATAGGTGCTGGGAATAGTCCTTTTTATCATTTTCGAGGGGTATACGTGTCAAGCCAGATTAATTTTTTAAACGATCTGTTATGGGGCTCCGTGCTCATTTATTTGCTTATCGGGGTGGGGGTGTTTTTCACCTATCGCTTGGGGTTTATTCAGTTCCGACATTTCGGCCACATGTTCAGCGTAATGAAGAACAGCCGAAAATCAGATAAGGCTGGTATCTCTTCCTTTCAGGCATTGTGTACCAGTTTGGCGGCCCGGGTGGGAACTGGCAATATGGCTGGGGTAGCGGTGGCTTTGACCCTCGGTGGACCCGGTGCCATTTTCTGGATGTGGCTGATAGCCATGCTGGGAATGGCGACGGCATTTGCCGAAAGCGCTTTGGCGCAGTTGTACAAAACTCGAGATGACGACGGTAACTACCGAGGCGGGCCTGCCTATTATATGGAGAAAGGTCTGGGAATGCGCTGGATGGGAGTGGTGTTTTCCATTTTCCTGATCATTGCTTTTGGGCTTGTTTTCAACTCAGTGCAGGCCAATTCTATTACTCTGGCGATGAATGTAGCGTTTGGCTGGAATCCGACTTATGTCGGTGTGGTCCTGGTGCTGATGACGGGGGTGATTATCTTTGGTGGCCTGCGGGCAATCGCACGTACCGCTGAGATCCTGGTTCCGGCAATGGCGCTGTGTTACCTGGTATTGGCATTGTTTATTATGTTTACCAATCTTGGCAAGCTGCCTGACGTGCTGTTGATGATATTCCGAAGTGCTTTTGGCCTTGAGGAAGCGGCATCGGGTGCGCTGGGTTATTCCATTGCCCAGGGCATGATAAATGGCCTGAAGCGGGGCTTGTTCTCGAATGAAGCGGGCATGGGGTCGGCACCCAATGCCGCGGCATCCGCGACGCCGTATCCGCCTCACCCTGCTTCCCAGGGGTATGTGCAGATGCTCGGGGTATTCATGGATACGATTGTGATCTGCTCGGCAACGGTTGCCATCATCTTGATGTCTGGTGAATACGTACCGCATGGCGAAATCACCGGCATTGAGCTGACTCAGCGCGCACTGAGCTCGCAAGTTGGGGGGTGGGGGGCGATCTTTATCGCGGTAGCCATTTTCTTCTTTGCTTTCACCTCGCTGGTGGCTAATTATTCATACGCCGAAACCAACCTGATCTTCCTTGAGCACAATCATAAAGCAGGCTTGACAGTATTTAGGGTCGTTGTATTGGGCATGGTGATGTTCGGTGCAATCGCTGATCTTCCTACTGTGTGGGCAATGGCGGATGTCTCGATGGGGATGATGGCGATCATCAACCTGATTGCCATTGTGCTGTTATCGGGCACCGTGGTGAAGTTGGCTCAGGATTACAACAAGCAGCTGTCGCTGGGTAAGGTGCCTACGTTCGACAGCAATGATTACCCTGAGCTCCATGCTCAGTTGGAAGAAGGGATCTGGGATCAGTCAGACAAGAATTGATTGGCCCTGCCTATCAGAAAAATAATTAAAGCCACGCGACTATCGCGTGGTTTTTTTTTGCATCGGTGTTAATCTTTCGTGCAGTTAGCCTTACTGAGAATAAAGCCTTATGTTAATTGTGGTTTCTCCAGCAAAAACACTTGATTATGAATCGCCTCTGGCAACACAGAACTATACTCAGCCAGAGCTGACCGAGCATTCGGCTGAGCTTATTGAGGTGTGTAGAAAGCTAACGCCAGTGGATATTGCCAGCTTGATGAAGGTCAGTGATAAAATTGCTGGCTTGAATGCTGCCCGTTTTGCTGAATGGCAGCCGGAATTTACCTCAGATAATGCCCGCCAGGCCATTCTGGCCTTCAAGGGGGATGTCTACACGGGGTTGGCTGCAGAGACACTGTCTGATGAGGGCTTTGCCTATGCGCAACAGCATCTTCGCATGTTATCTGGTCTCTATGGTTTGTTACGGCCGCTTGACCTGATGCAGCCATATCGTCTTGAGATGGGGACTAGGCTTGCCAATTCTCGCGGTACCAATCTGTACCAATTCTGGGGGGATATCATTACCGATAAATTGAATGCTGCCCTGGCAGAGCAAGGCGACAAGCTATTGGTTAATCTGGCCTCGAACGAGTATTTTAAGTCGGTTAAACCGAAAAAACTGGATGCGCAGCTGATCACCCCGGTGTTCAAGGACTGCAAGAACGGCAATTACAAGGTTATTAGCTTTTATGCCAAAAAAGCACGAGGCATGATGGTTCGCTATATTCTTGATAATAAAATTGATTCTGTAGAAGGCCTGAAGCAGTTTGATGTCGCGGGGTACTATTTTGTTCCGGCAGAGTCGACGGACAAGGACTTGGTCTTCAAGCGGGATGAGCAGTAATTGCGGCTACATTAAATTCTTGGAAGATAAAACAAAGGCAGGGGGATTCCCTGCCTTATGTTGTTAAGGAGCGGTCTTTGGCAAGGCCTTTATTTACTCTCTGGCTTTGACTGTGCTGCTTTTTTTTTCTTCTTTGCGGCTTTCTTTACTTTTGCCGCCTTGAGCTTTTTGTCGACTTTTACTTTTTTCTTCTTAACTGTCTTCGACTTTTTGCTCGCGGGACGTAATCCGTTGATAAAGCGCTCCGGCACCTCTTCCTTCATGTAGCGGCCTACACGTTCGATCATTGACTGATCATGGGCTTCGATTAGCGAGATAGCCGTTCCTTTTTTACCTGCACGAGCTGTACGTCCGATGCGGTGCAGATAGACATCGGCAGTGCGAGGCATATCAAAGTTAATCACATGACTAACATCCGGTAGGTCGATACCACGGGCAGCAACGTCGGTTGCAAGCAGGACGTTGACTTCGCCATCGCGAAAGCGGGCGATGGCATTGTTGCGCGATATCTGCGCCATTTCGCCTTGGATCCAGCTGCATTTGATGTTCATTGCGGTTAGCTGATCACGTAGCTCACCAAGACGTTCACGTGTTTTGATAAACACGATACTGCGTTCGGCCTGATGGTTTAGGATATTTTCCAGCAGTGCCAGCTTGTGATTCATATCATCACAACGCAGGTATAGCTGGTGGATTTTTTTGCGCTCGCGACGTGAAGGCTCTGCATTGACTTCAACCGGCTCAGTCAGAATCGTTTGCGAGAATTCACGAACCCCTTTACCTTCCAGTGTTGCCGAAAACAGCAGGCTTTGGCGGCGCCAGCGGCACTCTTTGTTGATGCGCTCGACGATTTTGGTAAAGCCCATATCCAGCATTCGGTCGGCTTCATCAAGGATCAGACATTCAATGGCGCGGCAGTCAAAACGTTCTGTTTCGATGTACTCCATCAAACGGCCCGGTGTTGCCACCACGATATCCTGGGTTTTTCCCAGTAGCTCGGCATGATCGTCGTAGGAGATACCACCAGTGATCGTGAAGATTTTCTGGTTGGTGAATTTTGCCAGCGCGCGTGCCTGCTCGGCAACCTGGATTGCCAGCTCACGGGTTGGGGTTAACACCAGTACGCGAGCCGGCCCCGGTTTTTTACGCGGGAAGTCCTGTAGATGCTGAAGCATTGGCAGAAGAAATGCGGCAGTTTTTCCGGTACCGGTTGGAGCGGAAGCCAAAATATCTCTACCGTCCAGGGCATGAGGGATAGCCTGGGCCTGAACAACGGTCGGCCGGTCATAGCCGACTTCTTCAATCGCTTGTAGTAGCTCGCTATCTAACTCTAATTCGGAAAAGTCTCTCACCAGTCGTTTCTCCTCGGGAATAAGACTAACGCCAGCCATTACCCAAAAGATGCTCGGAGTAACGGCGAGAGGCATTGATATAAGGGGCGGCATTATAGAGATAATTGCCGCAAGTATCACCGATTAAAGTATAAAAACTTCGTGATAAAGTCATCTTGCACCTGCTTGGCTCAGGTATGTAGTCAAAGCTTAAGGTAAAAATCACGGGCCAGGGCTGTGAATGAAGCGGAATATTCCCCCTGGTGATGGATAGATAGCTGCTCGGTGCGCATATCACCAGGTTGTGCTGACAGCGTTATCAGCAGGCGGCTGACGGGCTTTTTCTCAGTGCTGCGGACTTCACATAGCCGGCGGCAGAAAAGTTGATAAGACGGTGCTAATTCGATGAGTTGCCTACCTTCATTCACGGGGAGGATAAGGCTGGCGGATCCTGTTTCACTGAGCAAGTGCCGGATAGTAACCAGCAGCTTTGAGTGGGTCAGGCTGCCGGTATGGCGAGCGGTCGCCCGAGACTGGCACTCAGCCAATATACCTGAATTAAAATACGGGGGATTGCAGATGATTGTGCTGAAGCAGCCGGCTGGCTGCTGGGTTGCCCAGAGCTCGATATTTTGTTCAATGCAGTGAAGGCGCTCAGACCACGGTGATTGCACGAAGTTTTGGTTAGCCGCGTTGGCGGCTGCGTGATCAATTTCGACAGCTACAATTGGAGGGGCTGTCGCGGCTGTGCGCTGAGCCGCAATCAATGCCAATAGTCCGCTGCCGGTACCAATATCGAGGAGCGGGCCATGCAGAGATAGTTCCGCCCAAGCCCCCAGGAGTACTCCGTCGGTACTGACCGGCATCCCACAGCCAAAATCATCAACGTGGAACTGTTTGAAAGTAAAACCTTTTGCCATCTGAATCTCCGGAAAATTCAATATTGGCAGCCTTTTTCCGTTCAAACTGGCTGCCAGCACCATTGGATCAGCATTATAACCAGTTAGCTTTGGGCTGAAGAGTATTTTAATTTTGTTAATTTGTTGTTGTTTGGATATTAATGCTATTTTTTATCTTTTTAATAACCGTTATTTCTTGGTGGTATGTTTTTGATTTGGCTTTCAGATTGGTTTGTTATGCTGGTTTTTGAGGTTGCGAGCCAAAGATTGTGGTGTTTTTGACTGGGTGGTTGCTTATTGTTCTCTTTTTCTTCATTATGCTGCGATACATGTCACATTTAGCAATAAGTAAATTGTGACAAATAATTCTAAATACGCAGACACAACATATACAGACAGAGTGGAAGGTGCAGTTTGAAAAAAACACTCAAAACAACAGACATACTAGCGTTAGGTTTTATGACCTTCGCGTTCTTTTTAGGGGCTGGTAATATCATTTTCCCACCTCAGGCGGGTCAACAAGCCGGTGAACATTTAGTTCCTGCTATGCTTGGCTTCCTTTCGACGGGGGTAAGCTTACCGCTTATTGCTATTATTGCCGTAGCATTGGCTGGTGGTTGGAAAGGCCTGACCCGTGATTTGCCGTCCAAGGCAGCAACGCTGCTTGCGGTATTGATTTTTATCGTTATAGGTCCTGCATTCGCAGCACCGCGTGCTGGTCTCGTAGCTTACGAGATGGGTGTGAAACCGTTTATTGCAGATGCCGGTCAGCTTAGCCTAACTATTTTCTCTATTGTCTTTTTTGCTATCGCTCTGTTTCTCTCTCGCTCGCGCGGCAACTTGGTCGATATGGTTGGTAAGTTCCTGACCCCGATTTTGTTTGTTGCCCTTGTTGCTCTGGCTATCGCTGTTGTGGTTAATCCACAAGATGCTATTGAAGCGGCGAAAGGCGATTACATCGAAATGCCATTCATTAAAGGTTTCGTTGAAGGTTACAACACGCTAGATGCTGTTGCTGCCTTGCTGTTTGGTATGGTAATTGTTGATGCGGTTCGTAGTAAAGGCGTGACGGATGAGACGGCGACACGTAAGTATCTTATTTGTGCAGGTTTGATTGCTGCTGCAGGCCTGGCTTTTGTTTACGTATCACTGTTCTATCTTGGTGCTACAAGTGTTGAAATAGCCGCGAATGCCGCGAACGGTGGTGATATTCTAGCGATTTATGTTGCAGCACTGTTTGGTCCTGCCGGACAGATGATTTTGTCACTGATCGTTTTATTGGCTTGTTTGACGACAGTTGTTGGTCTGATAAGCGCTTGTTCCGAGTACTTCTCGACACTAACTAGTTGGTCATACGAGAAATGGGTAACAGTACTTGCTGTGATTTGCTGTGTGGTAGCCAATGTAGGTTTGAACCAGTTAATCAAAATTTCCTTACCAGCACTGTTTGCTTTGTATCCGATTGCGATGGCTTTGGTTATTTTAACGTTTATCCGTCGGTGGTTGCCGAATCCAGCATTGTCATACCGAGTGGTTATGTTGGTAGCGTTGTCATTCAGCATGATTGATGCTGCTAAGGTGTCAGGCTTTGATGTTACGGCATTTAAAATTATTCCGTTATTTGACTACGGTATGGCATGGTTGCTTCCAACCACAATTGCTTTGGTAATTACACGCTTTGTGGGTGGTTCTTCTATCCAGGCAGAACAACAGACGGCTTAATTAGTCTGTTGAAAAACACTACGGGATGCCAATGGCATCCCGTTTTTTTTGGAGGCGAGGCGGATTACAGCGTTTCGCTGTATTCTGTTAGGATTTGCTCGCACCATTGGGTGATACGATCATCACTGAACTCATACTGGCTGTCTTCATCCAGCGCCAAGCCGACAAAAAACGCCTTATCGGCGGTCAAGGCTTTTGAGGCTTCAAACTGATAGCCTTCGTTAGGCCAGTAGCCGACAAAGTTTGCGCCAGTAGGAAGCAGTTTGTTATGCAGCATGCCCATCGCATCGAGGAACCACTCGGTATAGCCTTCCTGATCACCAAGGCCGAACAGGGCGACGGTTTTTCCTTCTAGCGTTACTCCGTCCAGTTGCTCCCATACGGCTTCCCAGTCTTCCTGCAACTCACCAAAGTCCCATGTCGAGATCCCTAGGATCAGCATGTCGAAATTATTCATCGTGCTGATATCTGCATCTTTGATGTTGTGCAGCTCGACCAGCTCTGCGCCGATACAGTCACGGATTTTCTCTGCTGCCATTTCGGTGTAACAGGTGGTTGAGCCGTAGAATAAGCCAATTTTCATGCTGCTAGTCCAGTTGGTTTGTGCATTAGAACAATAGCCGGAGATTTTACCTAGGTTGAAGGCTATTGACTAATTCTGTGTGCTGCTGCTTGGCATTGGCGCTAAGTTAAGTCAATTTAGTTATCAAGCTGTTGATAGGTTTGACCGTGAAATGACAAGTTACTTTTGCCTTTAAATAGACTACCATGACAAAACTACTGTGTATTTATCCATGCATTATGGATTGGTCGATTGGTTAGAGGTTGTGGTGGAAAACGACGAAGTGGTCATTGAGCGGTTTCTCGATGCAATGTGGATGGAGAGGGGGTTGTCTGAAAATACCCTCACTTCGTACCGCAACGACTTAAGCAAACTGCGCCGTTGGATCGAGCAGGAAGAGCTCAGCTTTGAGAGCGCCTCGGTGGACGATTTACAGCGTTACCAGCAATGGTTGTTTGACGCTGGCTATAAGCAGACCTCCCGTGCCCGGATGGTCTCGGCGATCCGGCGGCTCTACCAGTATTTGCACCGGGAGAAAGTTCGGGAGGATGACCCCAGTGTGATGCTGGTCAGTCCGAGGCTGCCTAAGCGACTGCCGAAAGATATCAGCGAAGAGCAGGTTGATGCCCTGCTAGATGCGCCCGATCCCAATGATCCGATTGAGCTTCGGGACAAGGCGATGCTGGAGCTGCTCTATGCGACAGGGTTGCGTGTAACTGAGTTGGTCAGTCTGACGATGGAAAATGTCAGCCTGCGCCAGGGGGTGGTACGGGTCATCGGTAAAGGCAACAAAGAACGGCTGGTCCCGATGGGAGAAAATGCCGTTGACTGGATTGAGCAATTTCTTGAGACCGGTCGTCCGCAGTTGCTGGGCGAGAAAAGCTCTGATGTTGTGTTTCCTAGCAAGCGTGCCAAGCAGATGACACGACAGACCTTCTGGCACCGGATAAAGCACTACGCCGTGTTGGCAGGTATTGACTCGGATAAACTCTCTCCCCATGTAATGCGCCATGCTTTTGCTACGCATTTACTTAATTACGGTGCTGATCTACGGGTTGTCCAGATGCTGCTTGGTCATAGCGATTTGTCTACCACGCAAATCTATACCCATGTGGCAACAGAGCGACTCAAGCAACTGCACGAAACACATCATCCAAGGGCTTGATGAGCTGCCGTAGGGCTAAAGCGTTAAATGCGATATACTGGTTGCTTATAAATGGGATGGTTATACTGAAAGAGCCGATTTATTAATTGAACTATGAAAGATTTTCGGACTCTTAAGGGTCTTATTGGTTATCCATAATTTTGCTGAAAGGAAATAGTCGAATGCACTTTTTTGGCCGTACGATACTTGCAACTGCTGTGGCACTCACTGCTTTTACAGCAGCGGCTAAACCTGATGATGCTGCAATCAAGACGAAACTGAGTGGATTGGGACTTGCTCCGGTCTCTATTACACCATCTCCGTTTTCTGGTCTGAATGAAGTGGTGACAGACCGTGGGATCATTTATGTTTCTGATGACGGTAACTATTTCCTTGCTGGCCAGCTATACAAAAATGATGGTGCTCAGCCCGTCAACCTGACGGAGCAGAAAATGGCCAAGCTGAACAAGGTCAAGTTGAAAGGCATGGAAGACGAGATGATCGTGTACCCTGCCAAAGATGAGAAATATGTCGTTACCGTATTCACCGATACCAGCTGTGGTTACTGCCGCAAGCTTCATAGTGAAATGCAGTCCTATAATGATGCCGGTATCACTATTCGTTACTTGGCTTTCCCGCGTGGTGGCGAACGTTCGCGCAACTTTGCCGAGATGAGCGCTATCTGGGGAGCGAAAGATACAGCCAAGGCGATGAATGATGCCAAGAACGGCCAGTTTGATATCAGTAGTACTGCCCAGCGCGAAGATCTTGTTCGCAAACACTATCAGCTTGGTGTAGCAATGGGAGTCAGCGGTACCCCGGCGATGATTTTGGAAGACGGTACCATGCTGCCGGGCTACCAGCCTGCCGGTATGCTGCGCAAGATGTTAGATAGCCGAAGCTAACAGTATTGGCAAGCGTTTATACCAACCCGAATTCGAGAGATCGAATTCGGGTTTTTTATATTGGGTATAGCACCTATAATGCCTAGAACCTAGAACCTAGAACCTAGAACCCTTACCCCTCGTGCACAGCACCGGGTACTTACCCAGCATAGACTTAGCCTTGTTATGATTGAAATTAAACGTCGCCCACCGGCCGATACCGCCGGCTTTTCTGATGCAATCCACCCGCTGTTAAAGCGGATTTATGCCAGCCGAGGTTTGGTCGGTGATGCTGATCTTGAGCGCGGAGCCCGCGGTCTGCTGGGATTTAACCAGCTATACGGCATTGAACCTGCCGTGCAGCTGCTGGTGTCGGCACTGGCGGATAACCTGCGGATCATCATCGTCGGTGATTTTGATGCTGACGGAGCAACGAGCGCAGCGCTGTCTGTGTTGGCGCTTAAAATGTTGGGCTGCCGTAATGTTGATTACCTGGTTCCCAACCGTTTTGATGATGGTTATGGTTTGAGTCCGGAGGTGGTTGCTCAGGTAGAAGAACGAGGCGCCGAGCTGATCATGACGGTGGATAATGGCGTTTCGTCTATTGCGGGCGTGGCGGCTGCGAAAGCCAAGGGTATCCAGGTATTGGTGACTGATCATCATTTGCCGGGGGGAGAATTACCGCTTGCTGATGCAATTGTGAACCCTAATCTGCATGAATGCGGTTTCCCTTCCAAGTCGCTCTGTGGTGTCGGTGTGGCGTTTTATCTTATGCTGGCATTGCGGGCAGAGTTGCGCCAAAACGGATGGTTTGGCCAGCAGGGGATTGCGGAGCCTAATTTGGCCGAATTGCTGGATTTGGTGGCATTGGGTACTGTTGCTGATGTTGTCGCTCTGGATGGCAATAATCGCATATTGGTCCATCAGGGGCTGCAGCGAATTCGTGCCGGTAAATGTCGTCCGGGGATTCAGGCGCTGATTGAGGTAGCCAAGCGCGATCCGGCACGACTGGTGTCGAGCGACCTGGGGTTTGCTCTTGGCCCTCGAATAAATGCCGCAGGACGTCTGGATGACATGTCGTTCGGCGTTGAGCTGCTGCTTAGTGACAATATTCAGGCTGCCCGGCGAATGGCATCGGAACTTGATGCATTGAACCAGACTCGAAAAGAAATCGAGCACGGCATGAAGGAAGAGGCCTTGGCTATCTGCGAGCGTCTTCAATTCAATCAGAAAGATATGCCCTATGGTTTGGCGCTGTTCCAGCGTGACTGGCATCAGGGGGTAATTGGTATTCTGGCTTCACGGATCAAGGAGCTGTATCACCGTCCGGTGATAGCCTTTGCCGATACCGGCAATGGCGAAATCAAAGGCTCGTGTCGTTCTATTCCTGGCCTGCATATGCGTGATGTACTTGATCTTATCGATACCCAGAACCCGGGAATGATAGCTAAGTTTGGTGGTCATGCCATGGCGGCAGGGCTGACAATCCCCGAAGACAAACTGGCCGCTTTTAGCAAGGCGTTTGATCTGGCGGTGCGCAAGGAGCTGGATGAAGACGCGCTCAAGGGTGTTTTGTTGTCCGATGGTGAGCTAGATAGCCATGAGTTGAATTTGCAAACGGCTGAATTGCTGCGATCGGGCGGTCCTTGGGGGCAGCAATTCCCTGAGCCAATGTTTGATGGCAAGTTTCGCCTGCTACACCAGAAGCTGGTGGGTGGCAAGCATCTGAAAATGATGCTTGAGCCTATGACGGGGGGCAGTGTTATCGATGGTATTGCCTTCAATATTGATATTCGCTGCTGGCCGGATGCCTCGGTGCAGCAAGTTCAGTTAGTGTACCGCCTGGATGTAAACGAATTTCGGGGTAATAGCAGTGCCCAGCTGATGATTGAGCATATCGAAGCCGTATAATCGAAGCCGATAGCGGCGCTTTCCGGCGCCGTAACTGTGAGCAAGATCATAAGACTCTTGCCGCAAAGAGGGTAAACAGATTATTTCAAGATGGTGACAACACTGTTTCTGTGACTAAGGTTGAAAAATAAATTCATCGATAACCTTTCTTCTCCTCTGTATATTCTATCTACAATTCGATAGAATTCATCGGTTATGTCCGTTTCGGCTATGAAGAGTGGCAATGTTCGAGATTAATCCTATTAAAAACCGACTTGAGGATGTGTCAGTACGTACTGATATCCTTAGGGGGTACCTTTGACTATGATGCCAAGAAAGAGCATCTAGAAGAGGTCAATGCAGAGCTAGAGCAACCAGATGTATGGAATGAGCCAGAGCGTGCTCAGGCTCTGGGTAAAGAACGCGCAGCACTAGAGGCTGTGGTTGATACTATCGATCAGCTGGATCAAGGCGTTGAAGACGTTGAAGGTCTGCTTGAGCTGGCCGTTGAAGAAGCCGATCAGGAAACATTTGACGAGATCGAGCCGGAACTGGCTGAACTGGAAGCCAAGCTTGCTAAGCTGGAATTCCGCCGAATGTTTGCTGGCGACCACGACGAATCAGATTGTTATATCGACCTTCAGGCGGGCTCTGGTGGCACTGAGGCTCAGGACTGGACCTCGATGCTGCTGCGCATGTATTTGCGTTGGGCAGATGCGAAGGGCTTCAAGACTGAAGTTATCGAAGTGTCCGAAGGTGAAGTCGCAGGCCTGAAGTCAGCAACCGTCCGTATTAGTGGCGAGTATGCTTACGGTTGGCTGCGTACCGAAACCGGTGTCCACCGTCTGGTACGTAAATCACCGTTCGATTCAGGCGGACGTCGTCATACCTCATTTGCCTCAGCGTTTATTTACCCTGAAGTTGATGACAACATTGCCATCGATATTAATCCATCAGATTTGCGTATCGACGTATACCGTGCATCCGGTGCGGGTGGTCAGCACGTCAACACCACCGAGTCTGCGGTGCGTATTACTCACCTACCGACCAATACTGTGGTGCAGTGCCAGAATGACCGTTCTCAGCACAAGAACAAAGATCAGGCGATGAAACAGCTGAAAGCAAAACTGTTCGAGCTTGAGATGCAAAAACAAAATGCTGAGAAGCAGGCCAACGAAGATTCGAAGTCTGACATTGGCTGGGGCAGCCAGATCCGTTCATACGTACTGGATGACTCCCGTATTAAAGATTTGCGTACCGGGGTGGAAAATCGTAACACCCAAGCGGTACTGGACGGTGACTTAGACCGTTTTATTGAAGCTAGCCTGAAATCAGGTCTGTAACCGAATTCGGTTAAAAATTTAAGGTTAACCCATGACTGATCAATTACAAGATGAGAATAAGCTGATTGCCGAGCGTCGCGCGAAACTGGATATGATTCGCGAGAACTGTAAGGCTTCTGGCCACCCGAATGATTTCCGTCGCGATAGCTTAGCGGCAGACCTGCAGGCTAAATTTGGCGAACTATCGAAAGAAGAGCTGGAAGAAGCGGGCAACGTAGTTGCTATCGCAGGCCGTATTATGGCCAAGCGTGGTCCATTCCTGGCGATCCAGGATGTGTCTGGTCGTATCCAGGCATACGCTGACAAAACGGTTCAGAAAGAGCTTAAAGAAAAATACTCTGGCTTGGATATCGGTGACATCATCGGTATTAAAGGTGCACTGCATAAGTCAGGTAAAGGCGATCTTTACGTGAACATGGATGAGTACGTTTTGCTGACTAAAGCATTGCGTCCGCTTCCGGAAAAATTCCACGGCCTAACGGATCAGGAAATGCGCTATCGCCAGCGTTACGTTGACCTGATTGTTAACGAAGACTCTCGCAAAGCTATGATGATGCGTTCTAGTGTTGTCAGCGCGATCCGTAACTTCATGACCACGAAAGGTTTCATGGAAGTTGAAACGCCAATGATGCACGTGATCCCGGGTGGCGCGACAGCACGTCCGTTCATTACGCACCATAATGCGCTAGATATCGATATGTACCTGCGTGTTGCACCAGAGCTTTACCTGAAGCGATTGGTTGTTGGTGGCTTCGAGCGTGTGTTCGAAATTAACCGTAACTTCCGTAACGAAGGTTTGTCTCCTCGCCATAACCCTGAATTCACTATGATGGAATTCTATATGGCGTATGCAGACTACAACGATCTGATGGATCTGACCGAAGAAATGCTAAGCAGCATCGCGACGGATCTTTGTGGTTCGCCAAAACTACCATACGGTGAACATGAGATTGACTTTGGTGGTCCATACACTCGTATGAGCATGCTAGATGCAATCAAACTGTACAATCCCGACCATGCTGTGATCCAGGCGCTGACTTATGAGCAAGTTGCTGATCGTGAGCACATGGCAGACATCGCTCGTGGTTTAGATATCTACGTTGAGAAGTTCTGGACCTGTGGTCAGCTACTGGAAGAGATCTTTGGTGAAACGGCTGAGCCTCAGCTAATGCAGCCAACGTTCATCACTGAGTACCCAGCAGATATTTCTCCGCTGGCGCGTCGTAATGATGATAACGACTTCATTACTGACCGTTTTGAGTTCTTTATCGGTGGCCGCGAAGTCGCGAATGGCTTCTCTGAGCTTAACGATGCACAAGACCAAGACGAGCGTTTCAAGGCACAGGTTAATGCTAAAGACGCCGGTGATGATGAAGCAATGTACTACGATGCCGACTACATTACGGCACTGGAGCACGGCCTGCCACCGACAGCTGGCCAGGGTATTGGTATCGACCGTCTGGTGATGCTGTTTACCAACACGCACACGATTCGTGACGTGATTTTGTTCCCGGCAATGCGCCCTCAGAGCAATGCTTAATACCTGATAAGGTATGTCTCGATATCATAAGCCACCCCCCGAGGGTGGCTTTTTTATATAAAAAATCAGAGCTTTATCAGAAAGATATACCCCTTATTGCATCTGGTTAGTGTATTATTGCCGGCAAATCAATTCTTGCCCCGAATAATCAACAATAAGGGATTACCATGAAATTCCGCATTGCGTCATTGGCCATTGCTACTACTTTGTTATCTGGTTGTATGACAACCAAGCTAGTTCCGCCACCGTCGGATTTTGTCGGCAACCTGCCTGACGAATACAAAGCAAAACTCAATACGCTGAATGATCAGCCCTCCACGCCGTTCCGAGGTGGTGTCCAGACTTTCCAGTTTGACGAAGCTGCGTCTTTGTTGACGGTTGTTTACCGCTTACCCAATCCGCGCTGGTATTGGAATATACGTAAATCAGAAGCGGAAAAAGATGTCTTTCCATACGTTTGCGAGCAGTTTGGTGGCGTAATAGACCATGGATTGGGTGTACGCTATTGGTACGTCGGCAATGCCGGTTTCACCACGGATGTTGTTACAACAGAAATTTGTGCCCAGATCGAACAGTCTAAAGATAGCTAATTATTGCTAAATTTTACCACCTCTTCAGTTGCCGCGACTGAGAAAGCGGCAAGGAGAGGTGCTTTTCTTACGCCTTCCCCGATTTCCAATAGTGGAAAATGTTCACTTTTTATTCCTATAGTGGATTAATGTGTGTGATTTAATTCACATTACCAGTATTTTCCGCCTTCATAAACAGAATGATATTCTGCGAATATTGTTCTATTTCTCTTACTGATAAGTTTCAGATATCTAAATGATTTAGCCTGTTATGCTGTAATTTGTTTGATCTAATAGTGTTTAATTTTGTGTTTGGTTTGTGATTTATTTGTAAAGATTATTCTTTCCAGTCGAATTGATCTGTGTAAAATGTCGCCCAACCCACGAAGAACAGTGGGAACAGGAAGTAAGTAAAACTTAAACAAGCACAACCTACTGGAGATGGACGATGAAGAAATCGCTATCAGGAAAAATATTTGCAGGCCTATTTGCTGGTCTGATTATCGGTACCGCAATTCAGTACCTGTTTAACGGCGTGACATTGATGGATACCTACGCACTTGGCTTGGCCGAAGGTGCTGGCGGGATGTTCGTATCACTCATTAAGCTATTGGTCGTGCCATTGGTTTATGTCTCGATTGTATGCGGTATCGTTGATCTGAAAGACATCACGGCATTTGGTCGCTTGGGTGGTAAAACCTTTGGTCTCTACATTATTAATACCATCATCGCGATTACTGCTGCCCTGACGGTTGGGATGATTTTCCAGCCAGGTGCAGATGCGAACTTGGCAGGTACGGTCTCAGAAGCCGTTGAGCTGACAACGACTGAAACCCCGGACATTTTTTCACTGATTGTTAACATCGTCCCTAGCAACCCAGTACAAGCTTTTGCCAGTGGAGATATGTTGCAAATTATCTTCATGGCTATTCTGACAGGTCTTGCTATTCAGGCTCTTGATAGTCGCGGTGGCCCAGCCATCAAGACATTCAAGATGGCTAATGAAATTATGATGAAGCTGGTTGGCCTGGTGATGAGCCTGGCACCGTTTGGTGTATTTGCCCTGATGATTCAGCTTGGTGCTACACTGGATGGCAACACCTTGATGTCGGTCGCTGGTTATGTCGCACTAGTTGTAGCCATGTTGGTGTTCTGGATTTTCTTCTTCTATCCGATGATGGTTGGTCTGACTACGGGGATCAAACCGTCTCAGTTCCTGCGTCATACCCGTGAGCAGATCCTGTTCTCTCTATCAACAGCAAGCTCGAATGCAACCATTCCGGTTACGATGCGCACTCTGACAGATAAGATTGGTGTGTCGAAGTCAGTTGCTGGTTTTGGTGTACCGCTCGGTGCGACTATGAACATGTCGGGCGTATCTATCTATATCGCATTGGCGACTATCTTCGTTGCTAACGCTTTTGGCCAACCTATCAACAGTGCTGACCTGTTTACTCTGGGGCTGACTATTTTGCTGCTGTCTATCGGTGCTGGTGGTGTTCCTGGTGGTGGTGTGGTTATGGTTGGTGTGTTGCTTCACCAACTAGGTCTACCGCCAGAAGGTCTAGCGATTGTCGCTGCTGTTGACCGTATCAACGATATGTTCTGTACTAGTTCAAACGTGGTCGGTGATACTGCTGTTAATACCATCGTAGCGAAAAGTGAGAATGAAATTGGTATTGAAACGTCCGATGCTCCGGCCGAGACAGTAACAGTGAGTTAACTCACAGTAAGATGATGATTTAAAAGCGCCTTCGGGCGCTTTTTGCGTTTTGGTACGATAAATAATGTGAAACCATTACCAAGATATTAATTATAATAGTAAACGAGTTGCATTATTTTGAGAGAGCGACTTATCATCAAGTAAGTGATGGTTTTATTGCAGCAATAAGCCAAAGCCAGTTAGAAACTGGTTTTGGTTTTTGATAACAGGCAGATGGAAAGGCGGAAAAGGAATGAAGACAGAATTGAAGCGAGCTTCAGCCCTGGGAACATTAATCGTTCTAGGGGGCAATAACATACCCTGGATAACGACATTAGAACAGGCAGGTTGGCGCTGCCATCGTTGCTGTGATCTTCGTACTGCCGAATCATTGTTATTGGAAGTGGGCCCCTGCATTGGTGTGGTTGACCTTACCCAGGATAACTTCAGCCTAAATGGTATTGCCGGGGTGGTTAACCGAAACAAACAAGCGCGCTGGTTGGCGTTGGTGCGTGAGGAGCAACTTGATACTGAAGCTACCTGCCAGTTTATTGTCAACTTTTGTATTGATTATTTTACCTCGCCAGTACCCGAATCCCAGTTATTAAAAACCATAGGTCATCAGCTGGGAATGCTGAGGCTGGAGCGCAAGGTATGGCCAGAGCTCGGTCAGTTTGGCCAGCACGGGTTGCAGGGCAATACCGCCGCAATGAAAAAGCTGCGTCATCAGGTAAAACGTATGGCCGCTGCAGATATGCCGGTATTTGTGCAGGGCGAAATCGGCACAGGCAAAGAACTGGTTGCACAGGCGATCCATCAGGCATCAACGAGAGCCAAGGCTGCGTTTGTCGGTGTCAGCTGCGAATCACTCAATGCCTCGTGGCTCATCGATGAGGGTAATTCGGCCGATCCAGGCCGATGCTGTTTTGCATCCGCCGACAAGGGCGTGTTATTTCTTGATGAAATATCCATGCTTAATGATGAACGGCAACAAGAGCTATTGTGCTTATTGCAAGACGGCTGTTTTATGACGGTTTGCGGGCGTCAGGTGCAGTCGGATCTTCGTTTGATTGTCTCAACCCGCTATTCGCTCGAAGAGTTGTTGGCAGAGGGCAAAATTCGTGAGGATCTTTACTACCGCCTGAATGTGCTTGGCCTCGCCGTCCCGGCACTGCGTGAAAGGGGGGATGATATTGTGTTGTTGGCGGAGTACTTGCTGCTGAAGTTCTCCCGCCAGTACAACAGCATGGCCAAGTCCTTGTCGGAAGATGCCAAAAAGCTGCTGCTGAGTTATCCGTGGCCGGGTAATGTCCGTGAGCTGATCAGCCAGCTTAAACGGGCTATCTTACTGACAGAAACCAAGGTGATTGAAGCTGATCATCTCGATCTGCCCCGTATGAGTGATGACAAGCAGAGCCTGAAGACCATCCGTGAGGAGTCTGAGCGTAGTGCGCTGCTGACGGTATTGGAGAATAACAAGGGACAAATTTCTGCAGCCGCTCGTGAGCTTGGCGTGTCACGTGCGACGATGTACCGTCTGCTGAACAAGCATGATTTGGTCCCGCCTCCCCGGCATTTCCGGCAGAGCTGATGATCACAATAAAAGCGCCACAGAGCGCTTTTATTGCTTATGCCGAGGCTGTAATACACTGAGATAGAAAGATAATCCGACGTTTCATGCGGAACGATGATGATGAATTAATGCTGTATTTTTGACCAGAGCCAGACCATTGTTATGAAATGTAAGCGCTTGAAACAGCAATGCTAGCATAAAGTATGTTTATGCATTTAGGTGATAATATATACTTGTTTTATTCGTTTGGCTGGTTAAAATAACCCAACTTTATCCCATTCTTATTTATTACCAGGAGGAAAATATGAAGACTATCAGTATCTTGAATTGTCTGCGTCCTGCTGGTGATGTCTTGAAACACACCAGCCAATAACAGCAATCTGCTGTGTAAATGGGCCGCGGATATCTGTCGCGGCTAGCTAAGTTGTCAGCTTATTTCGGCAGTATCTGTGTCCCTCCGATAATCTATCTAATGGAGAGCACTACTATGCGCCAATCAATCTATTTGCGTATCGCCGTTTTATTAATTCGTCTTGACGTTCATCGTGAAGATGCCGCCTGGCGTCGCGCGCACCGTCGGATCCGTATTGATATTCCCCACTTGTCTGAACACCTGCTACAGGATATCGGGGTAGGTAAAGATCATCGTGTGGAAAATTATCTTGTTTCAGATAAGGCCGGTCGTATGGTTCGTCATCTGAGACGGGATTATAAGTCGCGACTCGTGACGTAATAGTCGCGCCTTATTCTCAGCGGTATGAGTAAGGCGCGATGACTCGATTTAATTTAGCTGGGCCCCCGTTGTTTGACGGGGGCTTTTTTTGAAGGGTACAGCGGTATCTACGGGCAAGGATTGGAGTAGGTGATCCCCACCTCTTCCAGATCGGCCAGCACCTCACTGCCAAGCGCGAGGTTGACACTGTCGATATTGGCCTCAAGCTGTTCAAGGCTTGTCGCCCCGATTATATTGGAGGCAACGAAAGGACGCTGATTAACGAAGGCGAGAGCCATCTTGGCAGGATCCAGGCCGTGCCTGTTGGCTATGTCGATATAGGCTTGGGTCGCAGCAATACCTTGCGGGTTAAAATAGCGTGAGAATCTTTCGAACAGAGTGCAGCGGGCACCTTCTGGTCGAGCGCCATTGAGATATTTGCCGCTCAGTATACCGAATGCCAACGGTGAATATGCGAGTAACTCAACCCCTTCATGGTGGCTAATTTCCGATAACCCGATCTCAAAACTGCGGTTAAGGAGGTTATAAGGATTCTGGATAGTGATCACGCGAGGAAGATTGTGTTTCTCGGCCAAGCGAAGAAATGACATAACGCCCCACGGTGTTTCATTGGACAGGCCGATATAGCGAATTTTACCGGAACGTACCAGTTCGGCCAGAGCTTCCAGACTATCAGTAATCGTAGTGCCAGAATGGTCCTCTGTGTATTGATAGTTCAGGCTGCCAAAGCAGTTGGTTTCCCGTTGTGGCCAGTGGATTTGGTAGAGATCGATATAATCGGTTTGCAGGCGGTTGAGGCTGGTTTCAATCGCATCATGGATATTGCGCCGATCCAGTGCCATTTTTTCACGGATATAAGGCAGGCCTCTAGGGCCGGTGACCTTGGTTGCCAGCACTACTTTATCTCGCTTTCCTGATTTTTTTAGCCAGTTGCCAATATAGCTTTCGGTGAGTCCTTGCGTGCCCGGTGTTGGTGGGACTGGGTACATCTCAGCAGTGTCGATGAAGTTTACCCCGCGCTCAATTGCCAAGTCTAATTGGCTGTGCGCTTCCGCTTCGCTGTTCTGCTCGCCAAATGTCATGGTTCCGAGGCAGATCTTACTGACTTCGAGCGAGGAATGGGGGAGTCGGTGGTATTCCATAAGCCCTCCTTGGACTGGTTGCTATCTATTGAATATAACCTGTCTATTGGAGACTGAGAAGACGAAATACTGAACAAGGCAGGGACTTAATATGTCAGCTATATCTTGCCGATATGGTTACCGTGACACATAGTTATACACTGGAACAGTAAAATATCTGATGGTCTGACAGGCTCCGGGGAGATGTAATGAAACTATCGCAGTTGAAGCACTGGCTTAAAGTCGATGATGGAAAAGTTCCGAAATGCATTGTGACTAGCTATGCGGGGTGCTCGGATTACTTAATGGAAGTTGAGTTCAAGCATCAGCTTGAGCCCTTGAAGGATGATAATGACGAGATGGTTCGTTTTCAGTCTATCGAGCAGGTGAAAGATTTACTTCGTCCGTTGGGGATCACTTCAGTGATATTACGAGTGACGGACCCCTATGACGAGTTTTCTGCCGATGGCAAAGTATCTGACTGTCGGGAAGATATGACAATTTCACTATAAAATGAAGTAGCGCTCAAGTAGCTCTGCGGTAAAGTGGGTTTTTAGGTAAAAGCCACGTGGCAGGGTTTTGATCGGCTGGCCATTGGCACCATAGGCTTCTGTCAGTGCCTTGCTGTTTGCTGCTTTTGGTCGTAGCTGCAAGATCTCGCCGTGGCGTGCTGTAATTTGTTCGACATGCCCAAGCACAATCATATCCATCAATTCTTCCCAGTCCCTGCGTAACCGTTGCTCTTCATCGGCTGACGGGCTCCATAATAAAGGTGAGCCAACATGCCGGTCTGCCAGGGGGATGTCACGCTCTCCTTCAACGGGGATCCATAATACCTTTGCCAGTTTGTGACGGATATGGCTATTTTCCCAACTGAGGCCCTGGAGGCCAATGAGCGGTGCAACACAGACAAAAGTTGTCTCTAGTGGTTTGCCGTTGTAGCCAATCGGGATCGTTTTCAACTCGATACCAAGCTCAACAAAATCAGGGATAGGTCTACTTCCTGCGGTAGCGCCGAGGTGCCACTCCAGCAACTGACCGACCCAGCCTTTGTCTCGTTTTAGATCCGGAGGTGTAACGATATCGGCCTGCAGGGCAAGCTCGCCTAGCGACAGGCCAGCCAAATCACGAGCGCGGCCAAGGAGCTCTAGCTCAGTTTGTGGAGTTGGGCGCATATTAATATAAAGGCACTCTCGTGCTAATAGTCGTTGGAACCGGGCATACTACCACAGCACTTCTATGCTGATAATAGTACGAAAGAAGAACAGGAAGTGACGACGTTCAAAGTGGTTGAATATCGTACGATCTTCATGGTTGCAGTTGGAAGATCACTGATGCAGTGTACTGGTTGTAGTTATAACATGTTGAATTAAATTGATTTGTTAGGGTTGGAAAAAGAGCTGAAGGCGCTCTGGTTTGCGAAAGACAAGCTTATAAAAGAGGAATGTAAGGATCTTTTACAAAGATATCCACAGGATGCTTGAGCAATTATTTTAAATTATCGCTATCTGGTTATTTATCCAGGTGTGTGGGGAGATTTTGCACAGTGTGGCGAGTAAAAAAACAGCTGTTCGTGGTGTGTGATGTGGATAAAGCAGCTGTTGGTTGATCTTTAACCGATCTGTTTTACCTAAACGGAAGATCTTTGAAAAATAGTAATATCAGGTCTTGTGTGATGACTTATTTCATTGTTTTTTAGAATGTTTATTTTTTTTGTTTTATGCTGGTACAAAGGTTTTATTTGCTGGAGACATGAGTGAATACGACTGATATAGGGTTTCTGCACAAATCTATCCACAGAAAGCGTGTATAAATGTGGCATAGGTCTCATTTGTTTGTTTATAAACTCGCCAGGTGTTCGAAGTTATCCAGAAATTGAGTGCTAGGTAGGAAAAAATGGTTATTAATTAGAATGTTTGTTTACCCGTTGCATCGTCTGTGAAAAAATCACTGTTAATAGATATTTATACTTGAGGTCGTCCAGTGATTGATGGCGATGGATACCGCCCTAATGTAGGGATTGTGATCTGTAATAGCCATGGCCAAGTATTCTGGGCTCGACGATATGGACAACATTCCTGGCAGTTTCCGCAAGGTGGTATTGATGAAGGGGAAACCCCTGAGCAGGCCATGTTCCGGGAATTGTACGAGGAAGTAGGGCTTACTAAAAAAGATGTCCGAATTTTAGCGTCAAGTCGACACTGGCTACGTTATAAATTACCTAAACGTCTTGTAAGGTGGGACTCTAAACCTGTTTGTATCGGGCAAAAGCAAAAATGGTTTTTGCTCAGCTTGGAATGTGATGAGTCAAAGGTGAATATGCAGCGTGGCAGCACACCTGAGTTTGATGGTTGGCGTTGGGTGAGTTACTGGTACCCGGTTCGACAAGTCGTCTCTTTTAAGCGTGATGTCTATCGGCGGGCGCTAAAAGAGTTTGCGGCGATGGCTATGCCGTTTAAGGAGAGAAAAGAGCGCAAGATAAAGCGCAGAGGCAAGCGGGGATAACTCAGGATTACCGAATAGGGTTTATTATGCTGACGCAGCTTAGAGAAATTGTTGAGAAGGTCGCAAGCGCCCCAAGTTTAATTGAAGCGCTTGATCAACTTGTTGTCAGTACCTGCCGGGCAATGAAGACAGAGTGCTGTTCTGTCTATATTGCTGATCACGAGCGACAGCAATTTACCCTGATGGCAACACAGGGGCTGACAAAGCCCCACTACCAGATAGAGCTAGCTTTTGGTGAAGGCCTGGTTGGGCTGGTTGGTAGCCGGGCCGAACCTATTAATGTCGCAGATGCCAGGCATCATCCTCATTTCAAACATTTTCCCGGTATTGGTGAAGAGTCTTTCGGTTCCTTCTTCGGTACGCCTATTATTCATCAGCGCCAGGTCTTAGGCGTACTGGTTATTCAGCAGCAACAGCGACGTGAGTTTGATGAAAGCGAAGAGTCTTTCATGGTGACGCTGGCAGCCCAGTTGGCGGTGATATTTGCTCATGCCAAGGCGCAGGGAATGTGGCCGGACCAACGTGATGGGCTGCACCTGATTGGTTCCGCTGCTTCTACTGGAGTAGCGGTTGCACGCGCCTGGTGGGATGATAACCAGCCACGGCTAGAGCAGGTGCTGCCGGCGTCTTGTCTGGATATAGAAGCTGAACAGGAAAGACTGAGCATTGCGATTGAACTTGCCAGTGCCGAATTCCGTCGGTTGCGAAAGCGTTTCGACAGCGAGCTGCATAAAGAAACGCTGGCGATTTTTGATTTGTTCAGCCACTTGCTCAATGATCCAATGTTGCGTAAAGATCTGTTTGCCAAGGTTGTCGGTGGTGATTTGGCTGAATGGGCTATCCGCCAAGTTGTCGAGGCTTACTCTGATCGCTTTGCCAACATGAAAGATGACTACCTCAAAGAGCGGGCGCAAGATATCCGAGAACTTGGCCAGCGCCTGCTGTTTTTCCTCCATAATGATGATGTGACCGAACACCAGTGGGATGAACCGGTTGTCTTACTGACACGTGAGCTGACAGCGGCCATGCTGGCCAGTATTCCCCGAGATAAGCTGGCGGCGGTTGTCGCGCAGGAAGGGGCGGCGAACTCTCATGCCGCGATTCTCTCGAGGGCTCTTGGTTTGCCGGCGATTATGGGCGTCGATTTTATTCCTGAGAAAGTTCACAATTGTCAGGTGATCGTTGACGGATATCGGGGGGATTTCCTGGTCAATCCGAATCGGCACGTACTCGCAGAATACAATCGCCTGCTCAAAGAAGAAAACGAGCTGACCCAAACTGTAGAAGAGGAGCTCGGCAAGGCCTCTTATACGCGGGATAACCAGCGTATTCATATTCACCTCAATGCCGGGCTGAGCGCCGATACCAGTATTGCTGTGAACCAAGGTGTGGATGGGGTTGGGCTCTATCGAACGGAAGTTCCCTTTTTATTGCAGCGCAGCTTCCCATCTGAAGAAGAACAAACGGTGCAGTACCGGGCTATTTTATCGACCTACCATGATAAACAGGTGGTAATGCGGACCTTGGATGTCGGTGGTGACAAGCCTCTGCCGTACCTGACCATCGAAGAAGATAACCCTTTTCTGGGCTGGCGGGGTATTCGTTTTACGCTTGATCATCCTGAGATTTTCCTGATTCAGGTCAGAGCGATGCTGAAAGCAAGTATCGGACTAGAAAATATGGATATTTTACTGCCGATGATATCCGGAATTGCTGAACTTGATGAATCTAACGCATTGATTGACCGTGCCTATAGAGAAGTCGCGTGTTATGCCAAAGAGCAGGGAAAGGTGTTGAAGCGGCCAAGGCTCGGGATCATGATTGAGGTACCGTCGATCTTATACCAGCTGCCGGCGCTAAAAGGAAAAGTGGATTTTATTTCTGTCGGCAGCAACGATCTGACTCAATATTTATTGGCCGTTGATCGGAACAATTCACGGGTGGCAAGTGTCTATGATGCACTGCACCCGGCGGTACTCCATGCTATGAAGCACATTATCGACACCAGTAATGCCTTGAATATACCGGTGAGTGTCTGTGGTGAACTCGCAGGTGATCCGGTTGGGGCGCTGTTGTTGGTTGGAATGGGGTATCGCTCGTTGAGTATGAATACCCGCAATGTCGCCAGAATTAAGTATATTCTGCGTCATATTTCGGTCAGCGAGATGGAGCAGCTAAGTCGATTTGCTTTGAAGGCGACATTCGCTGATGATGTGCGTACCAGAACAACTGAGTTTGTCGACGAGCGTGGCTTGGGTGGGTTTATCCGGGCCGGTAAGCAGTAGGTTAAAATGATAGATAACGTATTATGGCTATTTGCCATGTGTCTGGGCTTAGGGAGCTGTGTCGGCTTGCTGGCCGGTTTGCTGGGAATTGGTGGTGGACTGCTGGTTGTGCCGGCGCTGGTTTGGTTGTTACCGCAGGCAGGTATTGAAAGTGAGCTGGTAATGCATATTGCGTTGGCCACATCACTCGCCAGTATTGTATTGACCTCTGGCTCGTCCGCCCGTAACCACATCAAGCTGGGTAATGTGGATTTCACGATTGTGAAATCTTTGGCCCCGGGGGTGATTGTTGGTGGGCTTGGCGGCAGTGCTATCGCTGAGTTGGTACCGACGGCGCTGCTGCCGAAAATATTTGCGGTTATTGTACTACTATTGGCATTGCAAATGCTGGTCTCAATGCGGATCTCCAGTCTGCGTCAATTGCCGGGACCAATGGCAACGGTATGCAGTGGCGGGGTGATCGGTGTAGTGTCGAGCTTAGCTGGGATCGGAGGAGGATCACTGACGGTTCCGTATCTCAGCTGGCATGGTGTTGAAATGCGTCGTGCCATCGGGTGTGCTTCATTATCCGGTGCATTGATTGCAGTCGCGGGAATGATGGGGTTTATTGCCGCCGGTATCGGTGATGAGACTCTGCCTGCCATGAGTATTGGTTATGTTTATTTTCCGGCATTAATGGGGATTGTGATGACTTCAATGATCACAACCCGTTATGGTGCTGCATTGGTCAGCCGTTTGCCGACCATGACATTGAAAAAGATTTTTGCCGTCTTCTTGCTGTTTATCAGCGCGGAGATGTTTTTGGGATAATTGCTTACAGCGGTAAGAGTTGATGGTTAATAACCAGTTCCTTGCCCCTATTTTTGAGATTGATTGAATGAGCCAAGGTTATTTGACGTTTCCAAACATTGACCCCATTTTGATTGAAATTGGTCCATTAGCCATACGCTGGTACGGACTGATGTATTTGTTGGGTTTTGTTTTTGCTATGTGGTTGGCAAACCATCGGGCCGACAAGCCGGGCAGCGGCTGGACCCGGGAGCAGGTCAGCGACTTGTTGTTTGCCGGTTTCCTCGGTGTTGTTCTTGGTGGGCGTATCGGCTATGTGCTCTTTTATAATTTCGATTTGTTTTTGGATAACCCACTCTATCTGTTCAAGGTATGGACGGGAGGCATGTCATTTCATGGCGGATTGCTGGGTGTGATCACGGCGATGTTCTGGTATGCCCACAAACAAGGGCGGACGTTTTTCAATGTGGCTGATTTTGTTGCACCGCTGGTACCGTTCGGGCTAGGTGTCGGACGCTTGGGTAACTTTATCAACGGTGAGCTGTGGGGACGTACCTCGGATGTACCGTGGGCGATGATCTTTCCTACAGGTGGGCCGCTACCGCGGCATCCGTCGCAGCTGTATGAGTTTTTCCTCGAAGGCTTGGTATTGTTGATCATCCTGAATATCTTTATCCGCAAGCCGCGCCCTGCGGGAGCTGTGTCTGGTCTGTTCCTGTTCGGTTACGGCAGTTTCCGCTTTATTGTCGAGTACTTCCGTGAACCAGATGCCCACCTAGGGCTGTTTGGCGGTTGGATCAGCATGGGGCAGATCTTGTCGCTACCTATGGTTATCGGCGGCCTGTTGATGATGCTGTGGGCGTATAAAACCCAGACGAGAAACAAACCCGCCTAATAGAAAGCGTATTGGATCAAGGCAGCACTTCAGGGTGCTGCCTTTTTTGTATTCTGATAATATTGGGCGCAATTGTACCTTACCGGTGCAGCTTAGAGATGAACGGGCGGGAAGATGAAACAATATTTAGATCTGTGTCAGCGGATCGTAGATGATGGTGTTTGGATTGAGAATGAACGAACTGGCAAGCGATGCCTGACTGTCGTGAATGCCGACTTGACCTATGATGTGGAAAACAATCAATTCCCACTAATCACCACGCGTAAGAGCTTCTGGAAAGCCGCGATTGCAGAGTTGCTCGGCTATATTCGTGGCTATGATAATGCTGCAGATTTCCGTGCTTTGGGTACTAAAACCTGGGACATGAATGCCAATGACAATCAGGCTTGGCTGAATAACCCACACCGGAAGGGCCATGATGATATGGGCCGGGTCTATGGGGTTCAGGGACGCAGCTGGCAGAAGTCGGATGGCTCGACAATTGACCAGTTGCGGAAGATTGTTGATGATCTGAGCCGGGGGATTGATGACCGAGGTGAAATACTGACGTTTTATAATCCGGGTGAGTTCGACATGGGCTGCCTGCGTCCTTGTATGCATACCCATACCTTTTCGTTGCTGGGAGATACTCTGTACCTCACCAGTTATCAGCGTTCTTGTGATGTGCCGCTTGGCCTGAATTTTAACCAAATCCAGGTGTATACCTTGCTGGCATTGATGGCACAGATAACCGGTAAGAAGCCCGGTCAGGCCTACCATAAGATCATCAATGCTCATATCTATGAAGATCAACTGGAGCTGATGCGAGATGTACAGCTCAAGCGCGAGCCGTTTGGCTCACCGCAGCTGATTATCAACCCTGAGATCAAAAGCCTCGAAGATTTGGAAACCTGGGTCACGATGGATGATTTTGAAGTGGTGGGCTACCAGCATCACGAGCCGATCAAATACCCTTTTTCTGTATAAAATTGTTTCTACGGGTTACAAAAATTCAGCATTGAAATACTTTGGTTTCCCGAAATAGAAATTAAGGACAACAAAAAGCCCCGAATTACGGGGCTTTTTTTATATTTGTTAATGTCTGGTCGCGAGTACTTAGGCGGTAAAGGCCAGGATCGTACTCGGAATCGCGATAAACACGAGGCCAAGGTAGCCGGCTACCGCCATTTTACTCTTTGTTGCGAGCTCGCCTAGGAAGAAGGCAGCTTTAAGCGGTAGTTCACGCAAGGTCGGGATACCGAAGATAAACAGTGTCGCCATTACGTTGAATGACAGGTGTACTAGTGCAATTTGCAGGGCAAATACAGCGTAGTCACCGGAGATTGCGGTTGCTGCCAGTAGCGCCGTGATACAGGTACCGATGTTTGCTCCCAGTGTGAATGGGTAGACATCACGTACCTTTAGAACACCTGTACCTACTAGCGGAACCATTAGGCTAGTTGTTGTTGACGATGACTGAACCAAAACAGTAACCACAGTACCAGATGCAATACCGTGCAGCGGCCCGCGGCCAATCGCACTTTTCAGTATTTCACGAGCACGGCCAACCATTAGGCTTCGCATTAGCTTACCCATTGCCGTGATGGCAACGAAGATAAGTGCGATACCGATGAAGATAAGTACGATACCACCCATGTTGCCCATTACTTCCAGCGGGCCCTTCACTACTTCTACAGCAGGTTTGGTTAGTGGTTTCATGAAGTTAAGACCCTTCATGCTCATATCGCCGGCACCCATCATTGGCGAAACGAGCCATGAAGACACTTTCTCAAGCAAGCCAAACATCATTTCCAGCGGCAGGAAGATCGCAACTGCTAGAAGGTTGAAGAAATCATGTACGGTTGCACTTGCAAATGCACGGCGGAACTCGTCTTTGCAGCGAGCGTGGCCCAGACTGACAAGCGTATTGGTCACTGTTGTGCCGATATTAGCGCCCATCACCATCGGGATCGCCGTTTCGACAGGTAACCCACCAGCCACGAGGCCGACAATAATCGAAGTAACAGTACTGGACGATTGAATTAGCGAAGTTGCCACCAAGCCAATCATCAGACCGGCAACTGGGTGGGATGCAAATTCAAACAGCGTTTTAGCTTGTTCACCTACCGACCATTTAAAGCCGCTGCTGACCATCGAGACAGCAACAAGTAGAACGTAAAGCATGAACGCCAGATTTGCCCAGCGGACCCAGCGCATAGAGCTGTTCATTGGCTCAGCAGTAGTGGCTTGGGTAGTCATAATCATTTCTCCATGACAAGGATATGTCGTTTGGGTTTCATTTTTTTGAAATCTGGGGGCGATGGTAGAGATCGAATATTTCAGAAATATGACACTCACTGTCATAAAGTAAATTTGTGTATGTTTTGTGAGCGAATAGAGTCTGCCTCAGTGTAATAATTACTTTACCTTTAAAGTTAAACTTTTGTTTTTAAAGAGTATAATATTTACTTTCATACAGGGGGAAGAAGCGAGATCTTTTGCTTTGCCACTGAACAAAAACAGCTACTTTTCCCCGTTATTGAGTCAATCGGTAGTACGAAATATGACGCTGTATGACAGTCTAAAACTTATTGTGCGGATATTACTTACTAAGTGGTCCAATAGCTCGGTTTTTCCGAGTGTTTATCTCTAAACAAACGATTTCTCACATGAGTAGTGTGACGACTAAACTAAATTTACATATTCGGTGTGATATTTGTTTCATGTAAAGGAGTTACGGTCGATGACCGATGCAATTCGTAATTTTCTCAAGTTAGAGTCCGCTGGCGGCATTATTTTGATTGTCGCTGCAGCGATCGCAATGATGGTTGCGAACTCGCCATTGGAGCCTCTTTACAACGGGACGCTGCATTCTTATGTGGCAGGCCTCTCAGTGTCGCATTGGATCAATGATGGTCTGATGGCCGTCTTCTTCCTGCTGATAGGTTTGGAAGTAAAGCGTGAGCTGATTGAAGGTGCCCTTAATACCAAAGAGAAAGCAATCTTCCCGGCGATAGCTGCTGTCGGGGGCATGCTGGCACCGGCCTTAGTATATGTCGCCTTTAACTTTGCCGATCCAATGGCTGTCAAAGGCTGGGCAATTCCTGCCGCAACGGATATTGCATTCGCATTGGGTGTTATGGCGTTACTAGGTCCACGTGTACCGGTTTCCCTGAAAGCCTTTTTACTCGCATTGGCGATTATTGATGACCTTGGCGTTATTGTGATCATTGCACTGTTCTACAGTAGCGATTTGTCCACAGTGGCACTGGCTGTGGCCTTTGCGGCAACGACGGCATTGTTTGTGATGAATGCCAAGAACGTAACTAAGCTGTCCTGGTATTTGGTTGTTGGCTTTATCTTATGGTTCAGTGTGCTGAAGTCTGGCGTACATGCCACGCTAGCCGGTGTTGTACTTGGCTTTGCGATACCGCTTTCGGGCGAGGATGGAAGCTCTGCGAAGCGTTCTCCGCTGAAACATCTAGAGCATGCTTTGCATCCATATGTCGCTTTCTTGATTCTGCCATTGTTTGCTTTTGCCAATGCTGGTATATCGCTCGAAGGGGTATCGGTGTCTAGCCTGACATCGATGTTGCCACTGGGCATTGCTCTTGGCCTGTTAGTTGGTAAGCCGCTTGGGATCTTTACAGCTAGCTACCTAGCGGTGAAGAGTGGTATTGCCAGGTTGCCTGACGGCATTGGTTTTACCCATATCTTTGCAGTCTCAGTGCTGTGTGGTATCGGCTTTACCATGTCTATCTTTATCTCGTCGCTGGCCTTTGTCGGTGCACCAGATGATTTCAGTACCTATTCACGTCTAGGGATCTTATTGGGGTCAACGGTATCAGCTGTATTGGGTTATTTCTTACTGAGCCGTGCCCTGCCAAAAACGGAGGCATAATATGAAGCGTTATCTTCTAACCGTTGCATTTCTGGCATCTTCAGCTGCCATCGCGGCGCCTGATTATGATAGTTGCATTAATAATAGTAATACGGAAGTTTGTCAGGCCTATCTGGCCGGTCTTAGCCATGGTAAGGCTAGCGTTGAAGACACTGCGATGATGGGGCAGGAAGAGACTTTCCGCTCTCGCGCACTGGAGCAGCGTGTAGGAGAGCGTTACCGTAAAACTGTCCAGCCTGAGAAAAAGTCGATTCAGTCAACAAACTGACGAGATATTTCCATGGCAAATCATTAGCCATGGTGATAACGGTTGAAGACCCCGGAGGCTCAGCGTAAGCTGCGCGTCTGGGGTTTTTTTATATCTGGGAAGTTAGCAAAGCAGGATGTCTCATCTAAATTACAACCACCTCTATTATTTCTGGATGGTTTGCAAGCAGGGCTCTGTTACCAAAGCGGCGGATGCGCTGTTTCTTGCCCCTCAAACGGTGACAGGCCAGATCCGAGCACTGGAAGAAAGGTTGAAAGGCAAGTTGACCAAGCGCGTCGGACGGAATATCGAGCCAACTGAATTAGGGCAATTAGTCTTTAAATATGCCGATAAAATGTTCGACCTAAGTTACGAGATGCTGGATATCGTCAATTATACCCAGCGGGAAAACCAGTTGCTTGAGGTCGGTGTGGCGGATGCCCTCTCTAAACGGCTCGTCAGTAAGGTACTGCTGGAAGGGATCCCTGAAGATGAACGGATCCACCTGCGTTGCTATGAGTCTACCCATGAGATGCTGCTAGAGCAGCTTTCTCAGCATAAGCTGGATATGATTTTGTCGGACTGCCCGGTCGACTCAACACAAAGCCCTGGCTTGTATAGCAAAAAGCTTGGTGAGTCTACCATGAGCTTTTTCTGCTCTCAGCCAGCCAAAGCGCTAAACTTTCCTGCTTGTATCGAAGATTACAAACTGCTGGTTCCGGGGCGCCGTACCGCTATGGGGCGAAAATTACATCATTGGTTCGATCAGCAGGGGATTACCCCGAACATTCTTGGTGAGTTTGACGATGCCGCTCTGATGAAGGCGTTTGGCTCTTATCATCAGTCAATGTTTGTCGCTCCCTCTATATATGCGGTAGAAATTGTAGAATCCAATACTATATGCGAAGTGAAGCGAGTAAAAGAAATCAAGGAAGAGTACTACGTCATTTTTGCGGAACGTATGATTATGCACCCGGCAGTAAAGAAGATCTGCGAGGCGGATTTTGGCAAATTGTTTAAATAGTGTTGCGTATTTCTGGTTGTTAGTACGAAAATTCAACATTGATGGCTAGAAAACCCTGCTCAAATTAAGTACATTAGCATTAACTTAATTTAAATAATGGTGGAAGTATGGAACTGCAGCAAATGGAGCAGAATGCTCCCAAGGCCGTAGCACTACTGAAAGCCATGGCGAACGAGCGACGTTTGTTTATTCTGTGCTATTTGCTGGAAGGGGAAATGTCGGTTGGGATGATGAGTGACAAGCTGGGTTTGAGTCAGTCTGCATTATCACAGCATTTGGCATGGCTTAGACGTGACGGGTTGGTGGAGACCAGAAAAGTCGCACAAACGGTTTATTATCGCTTAAAGAGCGAGGAAGTCCGGGCTATGATTCAGCTGCTTCACAAAATGTATTGTGGTGCGGAAGGCGAAAATACCGTGTAAATTTCATATTTTAGACATAAAAAAACCGGCAAAGCCGGTTTTTTTAATGCTAAATCTCGACTCTTAAAATTACAGAGCTTTGATTTTTGCAGCTAGACGTGCTTTATGACGTGCAGCCTTGTTTTTGTGGATCAGGCCTTTAGTAGCCATGCGATCCATAACAGGTTGCATTTCAGCAAACGCCTGAGAAGCTGCTTCTTTGTTGCCAGCTTCGATAGCAGTGATTACTTTTTTGAAGAAAGTGCGCATCATTGAACGACGGCTAGCGTTATGCTGGCGACGTTTCTCAGAAGTGATAGCACGTTTCTTAGCAGATTTGATATTTGCCAAGGGTGTAACTCCCAAATTCTTGGTACGGTGACAATTTAAGGCCGAGGACTATGCCTGCAATACCAGAGATTGTCAAATGATTTGTGCAAATAACCGCCTAACCAACAGAGTTGGCACTTGCGGATTAACACGGTTAATATGGCGGCAGATTTTACCAGCTTTTCGCCCCGTAAGTCACCTTTCTGGGCTATCTTTATGAGGTTTTTTTTGTGAGTAAGCGTCTTTTACGCTCCGGACTGATAGTCAGCACCATGACTTTGGTCTCTCGGGTGCTGGGTTTGGTGCGAGATGTGGTGGTGGCGAACCTGATGGGAGCAGGGGCTGCGGCTGATGTTTTCTTCTTTGCCAACAAAATTCCGAACTTTTTGCGCCGGCTTTTTGCCGAGGGGGCTTTCTCACAGGCATTTGTCCCTGTACTGACTGAATGCCACGCCTCTGAAGATATCGACAAGACCCGTCTGTTGATTGCGCGTGCATCCGGTACGCTGGGTGTTATTGTTACCGTAGTGACCTTGCTGGGGGTGTTAGGCTCTGGAGTCGTCACTGCGTTGTTCGGAGCGGGTTGGTTTCTCGATTGGTTAAATGACGGACCATCGGCACCGAAATTTGAATTGGCAAGCCTGCTGCTGAAAATTACGTTTCCTTATTTGTGGTTTATTACCTTTGTTGCACTGTCGGGAGCGATTCTCAATACCTTGGGTAAATTTGCTGTCTCCTCCTTTACGCCTGTTTTTCTCAATGTCGCGATTATTGGCTGTGCCTGGTTTTTGGCCCCAAATCTTGACCAGCCGGAGATTGGCCTGGCTGTCGGGGTCTTCTTAGGTGGTCTGATTCAGTTTTTGTTTCAGATACCGTTTTTATATAAAGAAGGAATGTTGGTTAAACCGCAGTGGGGATGGAACGATCCCGGTGTGACCAAAATCCGAACCCTAATGATCCCAGCTCTGTTTGGAGTGTCAGTCAGCCAGATCAATTTGCTGTTTGATACCTTTATTGCCAGTTTTCTGATGACAGGCTCGATCAGCTGGCTGTACTACTCGGATCGCTTGTTGGAATTTCCGCTCGGGCTGTTCGGAATTGCGATAGCCACAGTGATCTTGCCAGCTCTGTCTCGTAAGCATGTCGAAAAAAGCAGCGAGCATTTTTCCCATACCATGGACTGGGGAGTTCGTATGGTGCTGCTGCTGGGGATTCCAGCCATGCTGGGTCTGATGGTACTAGCCAAGCCGATGCTGATGGTGCTGTTTATGCGTGGTGAGTTTTCGCCGATAGATGTAGAACAGGCTTCGTTGTCATTGCTGGCCTATGCATCCGGTTTGCTCAACTTTATGTTAATCAAGGTATTGGCTCCGGGCTACTATGCACGGCAAGATACTAAAACCCCGGTGCGCTACGGTATCATAGCAATGCTAACCAATATGGTATTTAACGCCATCTTTGCTTACCTCTACGGTTATGTTGGCTTGGCGATGGCGACGGCGCTGTCGGCACTGGTTAATGCCGCGTTGCTCTATCGGGGCCTGCACCGTGCGAATGTATATCGGATATCGAGAACAACGCTGCTGTTTGTGTTGCGTTTGGCGCTCGCTGGGGCGGTGATGGCCGCTGCCCTGCTATGGGTACTTCCGGTTATGAGTCAGTGGCTGGCGTGGTCACTGAGCTACCGGGTACTCTGGCTGGCAGGTCTGATCGTTTTCGGTGCGATAGCTTATTTGGTGACGGTGCTCGTGCTGGGTATTCGCCTGCATCATCTTAAGGTCGAGGGCTAGACGGTTCTTCGCTACGATTAATGTGGTGAACTAGTCAGAATCTGATTCAGATTGGTATGATGGGCTCAGAGTAGTATATAATCCGTCAGTTTTTCACTCTGCAAAAATGAAAGCGGCGCATGGAATTAATCCGAGGTATACATAATATCAAGCCAGAGCATCACGGTAGTGTGGTGACGATTGGTAATTTTGATGGTGTTCACTTAGGTCATCAGGCTGTGTTGCGTCAGGTGCTGGCGAAAGCACGGGCACTGGGTTGTCCGGCTACGGTGATGAGTTTTGAGCCTCAGCCGATGGAATTGTTCGCGGGTGACAAGGCTCCGGCAAGGTTGACGCGTTTTCGTGATAAATACTTGCAGTTGAAGCAAGTTGGCGTAGAACGTTTGCTTTGTGTCAATTTTAATGCCCATTTTGCTAATATGTCGGCGGAAGATTTTGTTCGCCGCTTGTTGGTCGAGCAATTGGGTGTTAAGTTTCTGGTTGTCGGTGATGATTTTCGCTTCGGCAAAGGTCGCAGCGGTGATTTTACTATGCTGGTAGCAGCCGGAAAAAAGTTTGGTTTTACTGTTGTCAGTACTCAGAGCTTTTGCGTGTTAGAGCAAAGGGTCAGCAGTACGGCAATTCGCCAAGCCTTGGCAAGTGATAACTTGCAACTGGCTGAATCCATGTTGGGACGTCCGTACAGTATTAGCGGGCGGGTATCACATGGACGAAAACTCGGCCGCACCATCGGTTTTCCGACCGCCAATGTCCCTCTTAAACGTCGTGTTTCACCGGTATCCGGTGTCTATGCGGTAGAGGTGAACGGTGTCAATGGTGCTCCTATTTCCGGAGTTGCCAATGTCGGCCACCGGCCGACAGTAAACGGGGTACGACAACAACTTGAAGTACACCTGTTTGATTTTCAGTCTGATCTCTACGGACGTCAGATTGAAGTTGTGCTGCACTATAAGCTGCGTGACGAAATTAAATTCGAATCATTTGATGCGCTAAAAGCACAAATAGAGCGTGATGCTCAAACAGCACGGGTGTGGCTGTCTGAGCGTAATAATGTCCAACTTCGCCCAAGTAACGGAATCGAGAATCAATGAGCGACTATAAAGATACCCTGAACCTGCCTGAAACAGGGTTTCCGATGCGAGGCAATCTAGCTAACCGTGAGCCTGCGATGCTTAAGCGTTGGTATGATGAAGACCTTTACGGTGAGATCCGTAAAGCCAAGAAGGGTAAAAAATCCTTCGTATTACACGATGGCCCTCCCTATGCCAACGGTGATATTCACATTGGTCACGCGCTGAATAAGATTCTTAAAGACATTATTATTAAGTCAAAGACTCTTTCTGGCTTTGATGCACCGTATATCCCAGGCTGGGACTGCCACGGTCTGCCAATCGAATTGATGGTAGAGAAGAAAGTCGGTAAACCCGGTCATAAAGTTACGGCTGCTGAGTTCCGCGAGAAATGTCGCGCCTATGCCGCTGGCCAGGTAGAAGGTCAGAAAGAAAGTTTCATTCGCCTTGGTGTACTGGGTGAGTGGGATAAGCCTTATCGCACAATGGATTTTGCAACAGAAGCGAACATCATTCGCTCTCTGGGCAAAATTGCTGATCAAGGTCACCTATTGAAGGGCTTCAAGCCTGTTCACTGGTGTACTGACTGTGGTTCTGCACTGGCAGAAGCAGAAGTAGAATATAAAGATAAAGTATCACCATCTATCGATGTGAAATTCAAAGCTGTCGATGAAGCTGCTGTCATTGCTAAATTCGGCTGTGCAGAAGGTCACGAAGGTCAGGGTGATGTATCTATTGTTATTTGGACAACAACACCTTGGACTCTACCGGCAAACCGCGCGGTAGCCATCCGTGATGATCTTGAATATGTCCTGATCCAGATTGAGGGTGACTCTGAAAATGAGCTGGCTCCTCAACGTCTGATTGTTGCCGCTGAGCTGGCAAAAGATGTCATGGATCGTGCGGGTATTGAGCATTTCCACAACCTTGGTTTCTGTAAAGGCGCGGATCTGGAGCTAATGCGCTTCAATCACCCGTTCTACAGCTTTGATGTGCCGGTAATTCTTGGCGATCACGTTACGACAGAATCAGGTACTGGTTGTGTTCATACGGCACCGGGCCACGGTCAGGAAGATTTCGTTGTTGGTCAGAAATACGGTCTTGAAGTGGCAAACCCTGTGGGCAGCAACGGCGTTTATTTGCCAGACACCGAGCTGTTTGCGGGCCAACATGTATTCAAAGCAAACAATGCTGTAGTTGAAACACTGAAAGAGCACGGTGCATTGCTACATCACCATGCTTATGAGCACAGCTACCCGCACTGCTGGCGCCACAAAACGCCGATCATCTTCCGCGCGACACCGCAGTGGTTCATCTCAATGGAGCAGGCCGGTCTGCGTGCCAAGGCACTAGAAGAAATCAAAAACGTTCAGTGGATGCCTGAGTGGGGCCAGAGCCGAATCGAAGGTATGGTTGAAGGTCGTCCTGAATGGTGTATCTCGCGTCAGCGTACCTGGGGCGTGCCAATTGCACTGTTCGTTCACAAAGAAACACAGGATCTGCACCCGAATTCACCGGAGCTGATTGAAAAAGTCGCTAAGCTGGTCGAAGAGAAAGGTATTCAGGCATGGTGGGATCTTGATCATGCTGAACTGATGGGTGAAGACGATGCTGCAAACTACGAGAAGGTACTAGATACCCTGGACGTATGGTTTGATTCCGGCGTAACGCACTTCTCTGTGGTTGATAGCCGTGAAGAGTACAACGGCAACTCTGCTGACCTATACCTAGAAGGTTCGGATCAGCACCGTGGCTGGTTCCAGTCTTCACTGATTTCATCGGTTGCGATGAAAGGCAAAGCGCCATATAACCAAGTTCTGACTCACGGTTTCGTAGTTGATGGCCAAGGCCGCAAGATGTCTAAATCGGTTGGTAACGTTGTTGCACCGAAAGATGTCACTAACAAGCTAGGTGCCGATATCCTGCGTCTATGGGTCGCTTCAACTGACTACACCGGTGAAGTTGCGGTTTCTGATGAAATTCTGAAGCGTTCCGCTGATGCTTACCGTCGTATCCGTAACACGGCACGATTCTTCCTGGCCAACCTGAGTGGTTTCAACCCAGAAACGGATCTTGTTGCGCCGGAAGAAATGGTGGCGCTTGACCGTTGGGCTGTAGGTCGAGCGAAGGCAGCGCAGGATGAAATCATTCAGGCGTACGACGAGTACAACCTACATACGGTAACTCAACGTCTGATGCAGTTCTGCTCTATTGAAATGGGTTCTTTCTACCTTGATGTGATCAAGGACCGTCAGTACACGGCGAAGAGCGGTGGACACGCGCAGCGTAGCTGTCAGACAGCACTGTATTATATCGTTGAAGCCCTGGTTCGCTGGATGGCACCGATTATGTCGTTCACTGCCGATGAGATCTGGAACGAGATGCCAGGCCAACGCGATAAGTTCGTGTTCACTGGTGAGTGGTTCGACGGCTTGTTTGGTCTGGCTGAAGGCGAAGCGCTAAGCAACGAGTTCTGGACTGACATTCAGCAGGTACGTGGCGCAGTGAACAAACTGCTTGAAGGTGCACGTAAAGATAAAGTGATTGGTGGTGCTCTGCAGGCAGAGATAACTCTTCACGCGAACGAGGCGCTTGCCGCGAAGCTTAATAAGCTGGAAGACGAATTGCGTTTTGTTCTGCTGACGTCGAAAGCCGAAGTTGTTGTTGCGGACAGCAAACCAGAAGGTGCTCAGGAAACTGAGGTTGAAGGTCTGTTTGTCACAGTTAACGCGTCTGAAGCGGCGAAGTGTGACCGTTGCTGGCACCATGTGGCTGATGTTGGCACTATCGAAGGGCACGAAGAAGTTTGCGGCCGTTGTGTGAGCAACATTAACGGTGAAGGTGAAGAGCGTAAGTTTGCCTAATGACCATGTTATCGTCTAAACAAGCACTATCGCTTAAACAATCTGGAGTTCGCTGGCTTTGGCTGGCCGCTCTGGTGTTTATACTCGATATTGGTAGCAAGCTGCTGGTGATGAGCACCATGGAATACGGTTGGCCTAACCGTATTGAACTGCTGCCGTTCTTCAATCTGCTTTATGTCCATAACTACGGTGCGGCATTTAGCTTTTTGAGTGATGCGGGAGGCTGGCAGCGCTGGTTGTTTACGGCGATTGCATTGGCTGTTTGCAGCCTGTTGGTATTCTGGATGCGTCGTTCTCCAGTATCAAATCGACTGGCAAATAGTGCCTACGCTCTGATCATTGGTGGTGCCCTCGGCAACTTGTTTGATCGTTTGTATCATGGCTTTGTGGTCGATTTTCTTGATTTTTATGTCGGAACCCATCATTGGCCTGCATTCAATATCGCAGATGTTGCTATTTGCACTGGTGCCGGTTTGATCATTTTGGAAGGCTTTCTGGCCGACAAGAAGAAACAACCAGTTAACCGCTAAAAGGCGTAACAAGTTATAACCCTGAGCGCTGTCCGTTGATACGGGCGGCGCTTTGTTGTTAAATGGGCGGATAAAACATAACGACACCATACAAAAGGACCCTACATGTCGGCAATTATGGAAAGCAGCGAAGTACTGATGCACTTTGCCATTAAACTGGAAGATGGCTCCGTTGCCGAGTCGACCCAGGCGATGGGTAAACCGGCAAAATTCCGAATGGGCGATGGCAGCCTGACGGACAATTTTGAAAAATGCCTCATGGGGTTGACGGCAGGCGAGGCGAGTAGTTTTACTCTCGAGCCGGAAGATGCATTTGGCCTTTCCAACCCTGATAATATTCACCATGTCGATTTGACCAAGTTTGGTGCTGATGCGCCAGCTGAAGTGGGAACCATTATTGCCTTTGCCGGGCCTGATGGTAATGATATCCCCGGAATTATTACTGAAGTTGTCGGTGATTCGGTGACTGTTGACTTCAATCACCCTCTTGCGGGGCAACGCGTCACCTTTGATGTTGAAGTTGTGACCATAGAAAACTAAGAGCTGTTAGCAATGAAAATCTTATTAGCCAACCCACGCGGTTTTTGTGCCGGTGTTGACCGCGCCATCAGTATTGTCGAGCGCGCACTCGAAATGTACCAGCCGCCTATTTATGTCCGTCATGAAGTCGTGCATAACCGTTTTGTGGTTGAAGGGCTCAAGCAGCGTGGTGCTATTTTTGTCGAAGAGTTGCACGAAGTACCTGATGATAATATTGTGATTTTCTCTGCTCATGGCGTCTCGCAGGCGGTACGCAACGAAGCCAAGGTTCGTCAGCTCAGCGTATTTGATGCAACCTGCCCATTGGTAACCAAGGTACATATGGAAGTGGCGCGTGCTAGCCGTCGCAACATGGAAGTAGTATTGATCGGCCACGCCGGTCACCCTGAAGTTGAAGGGACAATGGGGCAATATGCCAGTGAAGCTGGCGGCATGTACTTGGTTGAGAAACCGGAAGACGTCGACAAGCTGGAAGTCAAAGATCCGACTAACCTGCATTATGTCAGCCAGACGACCTTATCGGTTGATGAAACGGCTGATGTGATCGACAAGTTGCGAGACGTTTTCCCGGACATTCAGGGACCGCGCAAAGATGATATCTGTTATGCCACGCAGAACCGCCAGGATGCAGTACGCGAAATGGCAAAGACTGTGGATGTCATGATAGTGGTTGGTTCGAAAAACTCTTCAAATTCTAACCGCCTCCGCGAGCTGGCTGAAAAACTCGGTACACCGGGCTTTTTGACTGATTGTCCCGAAGATGTTGAATCGGTTTGGTTTGAGGGAAAAACCAAGGTTGGGGTTACCGCTGGGGCATCGGCTCCGGAAGAGTTGGTCAATCAGATCATTGAACGTATTCAACAGTTGAGTGGCGCAGAGGTGGAAGAGCTGAGTGGCCGAGAAGAAAATATGTTCTTCGAAGTACCCCGCGAGCTACAAGTTAAAAATGTCTAGTTAGACTGCACCAATCGAGCTCAATTGAAGCCTCAGCAACTGCTGGGGCTTTTTTTATATTCACCAAAAGGCTACATTGAAGCAATACCAATCAAACAAGATCTAGAAACAGGGAGAAATAACGCAATGGTAAGAATTGCGATTGCTGGTGCGGCAGGACGCATGGGCCGCCAGCTGCTTAAAGCGACACATATTTCAGAACACGCTCAGCTTGGTGCCGCCACAGAAAGGAGCGGTTCGACATTGGTGGGAGCGGATGCCGGTGAGCTGGCTGGGGTCGGAGCCGTATCTGTCTCGATTGTGGATGATTTGGCAGCAGCAAAAGATGACTTTGATGTACTGATTGATTTTACTGCGCCGGTGGCGACACTGGCGAATATTGAGTTTTGCCAGCAGCACGGTAAGAAAATTGTCATCGGGACAACGGGGTTCAGTGATGAAGAACGTTTGTTGATTGACAAAGCCTCTGAGCAAATATCGATAGTTATGGCACCTAACTATAGTGTCGGGGTTAATTTGGTATTCAAGCTCCTTGAGAAAGCGGCCAAAGTGATGGGGGACTACTGTGATATTGAGGTGATTGAAGCCCATCACCGTCATAAGGTTGATGCACCGTCGGGAACGGCGATTGGAATGGGTGAAGCGATAGCTGGTGCAATGGGTAACAATCTGGGTGATGTTGCGGTGTATGCCCGGGAAGGGATCACCGGAGAGCGAAGCCGTGATGAAATCGGTTTTGCTACTATTCGTGCCGGCGATATTGTTGGTGAGCATACTGCGATGTTTGCGGATATTGGCGAGCGAGTGGAAATCACCCATAAAGCGACAGATCGTATGACCTTTGCCAATGGTGCTGTTCGTGCCGCGGTATGGCTGAGCGACAAGGCTCCTGGTTTCTATACTATGCAGGACGTACTGGGGTTGGACGAGCTTTAACCTTTTCGCCCCATATACAGCTGTATTTTTCGTTTAACTTTCTCTTCAGGGGTCGTCTTAACGATCTTTGTTGAGGAAGTTGATTATTAGCCCTTTTGTGCTTTCTGCATAAACAGTGATTTCGTTCGCTGTTCTTTTCCTTGTTCGTCATCACTTTCCCTTTCTTCTTTAATGTCTGTGTTTTGTTGTTATTTTGGCTGTCAATTGCCAAAATCCTTCCTTGGGCTCTTAAATTGCTTAATTTCTCCTACTTTTTTTGACTGTATTCGTGTTTTTATTGTTTTCTTTGATTTGGTAAATTTAGCAAACGATAAAATGAGATCGGATGTTAGTTATGGCTTGGCGGAAGCATAGAAAGTTTATTCTTTTTACGTCTTTGCTTAATTTGTGGTGTAAGATTGATAAAAGTTAGATTTATTTTTACCGATTTCTTGACAGTATTCACCGTGATCTCTAGACTGCGCGGAATTTGTCAAAAATCAGCTTGACTCGCTTTTTGACTTTGTATGGAATGGGTAGTTGCAAGTTTATCTGTTTTAAGTGCATTATTATTTTTTTTGGAGGTTGTCTTGAGCAAATCTGCGCTGTTAGTCCTTGAAGATGGGACAGTGTTCCGCGGCGTGTCCATAGGGGCAGATGGTTCGGCCGTTGGTGAAGTTGTTTTTAACACCTCGATGACGGGGTATCAGGAAATTCTTACTGACCCCTCTTATTCACAACAGATTGTGACTCTTACCTATCCCCATATTGGCAACACCGGTACCAATTCCGAAGATGAAGAATCCACCTCAATCCACGCGCAAGGCCTGGTAATTCGCGATCTTCCTCTACTAGCTTCAAACTTCCGTAACGAACTTTCCCTTTCTGACTACCTTAAATCGCAAAGCATTGTGGGCATTGCCGACATTGATACGCGTAAGCTAACGCGCATCTTGCGTGAAAAAGGTGCACAGAACGGCTGCATTATGGCTGGCGACAACCTTGATGAAGCGCTGGCACTAGCAAAAGCGAAGGAGTTTCCTGGCCTGAAAGGCATGGATCTGGCAAAAGAAGTGACCACCGCAGAAACATATCAGTGGAAGCAGGGGTCATGGACGTTGCTAAATGGTTTACCTGAAGCAAAAGATGATAGCGAACTGCCATACCATGTAGTCGCCTATGATTTCGGTGCAAAGCGCAACATCCTGCGTATGCTAGTTGACCGCGGCTGCCGTCTTACGGTGGTTCCGGCACAAACGTCTGCTGAGGATGTACTGGCGATGAATCCTGATGGTGTGTTCTTATCGAATGGCCCGGGTGACCCAGAACCTTGTACCTATGCCATTGAAGCTACAAAAACATTTCTAGAAAAAGGTCTGCCAATTTTTGGTATTTGTCTTGGCCACCAAATTCTTGCACTAGCAAGTGGCGCCCAAACAGTAAAAATGAAGTTTGGTCATCACGGTGCGAACCACCCGGTTAAAGATATTGATCGTGACGTCGTGATGATCACCAGCCAGAACCATGGTTTTGCCGCTGATGAAGCCACGCTACCTGACAATCTGCGAGCAACGCATAAGTCCCTGTTTGATGGCTCTCTTCAAGGTATCCATCGTACCGACAAGCCTGCATTTAGTTTCCAGGGACACCCAGAAGCCAGTCCTGGTCCACATGATGCAGCACCACTATTTGATCACTTTATCGAATTAATTAAGAAGCACAGCGCCTAAGCCGGGAGTAGTAAGAAATGCCAAAACGTACTGACATTAAAAGTGTTCTGATTCTAGGTGCTGGCCCGATTGTTATCGGTCAGGCGTGTGAGTTTGACTATTCCGGCGCGCAGGCATGTAAAGCACTGCGCGAAGAAGGTTACCGAGTTATTCTGGTTAACTCTAACCCGGCAACAATCATGACTGATCCTGATATGGCCGATGCGACATACATTGAGCCAATTCACTGGGAAGTTGTACGTAAAATTATCGAAAAAGAACGTCCAGATGCTGTATTGCCGACAATGGGCGGCCAGACAGCACTTAACTGTGCATTGGATCTTGAAAAGCACGGTGTGCTGGAAGAATTCAATGTCGAAATGATTGGTGCAACGGCTGATGCCATTGATAAAGCCGAAGATCGCTCTCGTTTTGACAAGGCAATGAAATCGATAGGTCTTGAATGCCCTACTGCCGATACCGCAAAAAGCATGGAAGAAGCTTACAAAGTCCTCGAGATGGTCGGCTTCCCTTGTATTATCCGTCCTTCGTTTACGATGGGGGGGACCGGTGGTGGTATTGCATACAACAAGGAAGAATTTGAAGAGATCTGCTCTCGCGGTTTAGACCTCTCTCCAACTAACGAGCTGCTTATCGATGAGTCGCTTATTGGCTGGAAAGAATACGAGATGGAAGTAGTTCGTGATAAAAACGACAACTGTATCATCGTATGTGCAATTGAGAATTTCGATGCAATGGGTGTCCATACCGGTGACTCAATCACGGTTGCACCAGCCCAAACACTGACAGATAAAGAATACCAACTGATGCGTAATGCATCGCTAGCAGTACTACGTGAAATCGGCGTAGAGACTGGTGGTTCAAACGTTCAGTTTGGTATCAACCCGAAAGATGGCCGCATGGTTATCATCGAGATGAACCCGCGTGTATCGCGCTCTTCGGCACTGGCATCAAAAGCAACAGGTTTCCCGATTGCGAAAATCGCCGCGAAACTGGCGATTGGCTTTACTCTTGATGAATTGATGAATGACATCACGGGCGGCGCAACACCAGCATCATTCGAGCCTACCATCGACTACGTTGTGACTAAAATTCCTCGTTTCAACTTCGAAAAATTTGCCGGTGCCAATGATCGTCTGACAACACAGATGAAATCTGTCGGTGAAGTGATGGCAATTGGTCGTAACCAGCAAGAATCATTGCATAAAGCACTGCGTGGCCTAGAAGTTGGCGCGACAGGTTTTGATGAGATGGTTGATCTGGATGCGCCAGATGCCCTGACACAAATTCGCCACGAGTTGAAAGAGCCGGGTGCCGAGCGTATCTGGTACATTGCCGATGCATTCCGTGCCGGTATGTCTGTCGACGGCGTATTCAACCTAACGAATGTTGACCGTTGGTTCCTTGTCCAGATTGAAGACATCGTTAAGACCGAGCAGCAAGTTAAAGATAACGGCTTTGCAGGTCTTCATGCTAAAGAACTACGCCAACTGAAGCGCAAGGGCTTCTCAGATGAGCGTCTGGCTAAATTACTGGGTATCGCACAAAGCGAAATTCGCAAACTTCGCGACCAGCATGACATTCACCCTGTCTATAAGCGTGTAGATACGTGTGCCGCTGAATTCTCGTCAGATACGGCTTATATGTACTCCTCGTATGACGAAGAGTGCGAAGCCAACCCGACAGACAAAGACAAGATCATGATTTTGGGTGGCGGTCCTAACCGGATCGGTCAGGGTATCGAGTTCGATTACTGCTGTGTACACGCGTCGCTTGCGCTGCGTGAAGATGGTTACGAAACCATCATGGTGAACTGTAATCCTGAAACCGTATCAACTGATTATGATACGTCAGACCGTCTGTACTTTGAGCCAGTTACGCTAGAAGATGTTTTGGCTATTGCCCGCGTTGAAAAGCCGAAAGGTGTTATCGTGCAGTACGGTGGCCAAACGCCGCTGAAACTGGCGCGTGCACTAGAGGCTGCCGGTGTACCAATCATTGGTACCAGCCCAGATGCTATCGACCGCGCCGAAGACCGCGAGCGTTTCCAAGCTGCCGTTGAGCGTTTAGGTTTACTTCAGCCTGAAAATGCGACAGTAACAGCGATGGAGCAAGCTGTTGAAAAGTCGAAAGAAATTGGGTTCCCGCTAGTTGTGCGTCCTTCGTATGTACTGGGTGGCCGAGCAATGGAAATCGTCTACGATGAAAGTGACCTGCGCCGTTACTTCAACGAAGCAGTAAGTGTTTCGAATGAATCACCAGTACTGCTTGATCGCTTCCTTGATGATGCCGTTGAAGTGGATGTGGATGCGATTTGTGATGGTGAACGTGTCGTTATCGGCGGCATTATGGAGCACATTGAGCAGGCGGGTGTTCACTCGGGGGATTCGGCATGTTCTCTTCCTGCTTATACGCTAAGCAAGGAAATCCAGGATGTGATGCGTCAGCAGGTCGAGAAACTGGCATTTGAGCTCGGTGTTCGCGGTTTGATGAATACCCAGTTTGCAGTAAAAGACAACGAAGTCTACCTGATTGAGGTGAACCCACGTGCAGCGCGTACGGTACCGTTCGTATCGAAAGCAACGGGTGCTCCGCTGGCGAAAATCGCCGCGCGTGTAATGGCGGGCCAGTCTCTCGAGTCTCAGGGCTTTACCAAAGAGATCATACCTCCTTACTACTCAGTCAAGGAAGTGGTATTGCCATTCAACAAATTCCCGGGTGTTGACCCGCTGTTAGGTCCAGAGATGCGCTCTACCGGTGAGGTGATGGGAGTTGGTGATACCTTCGCAGAGGCTTTTGCCAAAGCAGAACTTGGCTGTGGCAAAGAAAAGCAGGCGAAGGGCCGTGCATTATTGTCTGTTCGCGGTAACGACAAACAGCGTGTTGTTGACCTGGCGTCTAAACTGGTGAAACAAGGCTATGAGCTGGATGCGACTCACGGTACGGCAGTCGTGCTGGGTGAGGCGGGTATTAACCCTCGTTTGGTGAACAAGGTACACGAAGGTCGTCCTCATATTCTTGACCGTATCAAGAACAATGAGTACTCCTACATCGTGAACACGGCCGAAGGCCGCCAGGCGATTGAAGACTCGAAAGTTCTTCGGCGCGGCGCTTTGGCTGAGAAAGTGAACTATACCACGACCCTGAATGCGGCCTTTGCGACATGTATGGCCTGGACGGCAGATGACCGTAACAAGGTGACGTCAGTTCAAGAGCTACATGCGCGTTTAAACAACGCTTAACCGCTCGTAACCGACAGAAGACAGCAGCCCGCTTTGTGCGGGCTGTTTTGTTTTTATCTGCAAAAGCCGTTATTAATACTTTGTGTCAAATTCAGTGCTTATAGCACTTGAACTGATTACTGAATTGCGTACAATTGGCGGCGTCGCATAAGCGGCAAATTCTTTGGAGACTTAAATGAACGATACCGACCATCCCCCGAGTATGAAGGTGGAAAATCAAACCCGTTAGCGGTGTCGGTCTCCTGTAGTTCCGAACCTGCCCGGGTTCGGAATAGTATGTCTGCTGTATCTTCTCTTCTTTGATACCTTATCCTGACAAACCATTCCTCGGTTTTCTTGCCTATTTCTCATTATAGAATGTCGCTGATTTTGCAGTGAATGACAGGCTTCTAGCTGTCGGTTTATACGTACTGTTTTGCAGTTCAGTTCCGATAGTTTTATGCATGTTCTCTCTGGCGTGTAGCTCTATTCTGGTGGTCGTTACTGTTAGCCAATCGGGAGATTCGCCATGGCGGTAATGAACTTTGCAGCTCAGGCTGTAACTACAACTGAAAATTTGGCTCAGAACGATGTTTTGGCCGTACGTAATGCTTTTCTGAAATACAATATCGATGAGCAGGCAAAGCTGTTGGCTAAAATGCCCATTTCAGAAGCCATTGCGGTATTGCATGAATGTCCGCTGCGCCATGTTCAGACTTTGCTCGACCTGTTGGACGAGATGAATGAACACGTCCGTATGCGTCACTTGGCCAGTGGGCTCGGGTTGATTTGCTCGGAGGCCGAACCTGCCGGACACTACCTGAAAAATAGTGTATTTAGTCATGTCCGCGAACGTATTGGCTGGATTGTCGGTCTGGCGTTGCTGGGCATCGTGTCGGGTTTGATCATTTCTCACTATGAAGACACGCTGAGTCAGCTGGTGCTCTTGGCTATCTATATGCCGGTGATCGCGGCTGCGGGTGGTAACACTGGCTCTCAGGCGGCTACGCTGGTAGTCAGAGCGCTGGCCATGGAGGAAATACGGTGTCGAGACTGGGTGGCGGTAATGTGGAAAGAGTTCCGCGTTGCGATTGTGATTGCAGCGGTGTTGGCTGTGGTCATTGTCGGCCGGGTGATGATGTTCAGTGACAGTACGGTGTTGCCTATTGGCATGGACCTGCATGATATTGCGCTGGCTATCGGGATGGCAATTTCACTGCAGGTGGTCCTTTCTACCACTATCGGTGGTGTTTTGCCGATGGTCGCACGGGCATGCCAGCTTGATCCGGCAGTACTGGTGAGCCCGGTACTGGCATCGGTGGTAGATATCACCGGCATGATGATTTACTTCACTACGGTAAACTGGATGCTGGGGTTGGCGTAGGGATTTGTTTTATTCCTTCCTCTTATGTAGGTGGGGGTTTAGCGAAACAATCAGCATCTGCCGTTGCCTGAGATTATTGCTAACCCCCTCCCCTTGAAAAGGTGGAGGGGCATTCTTTGTCACATTGAGTTATGTGCAAAAACCAAAGATTCGGAACCCTCACGCCACTCGTTTCCCGCCTCTAGAAACTATCATACATCGCCCGATACAGTTCCCGCTCAAAACGCTCAATCGGCGGTGCGACTTTCGGCGCCTCTTCCGTTGGCTCTTTAGGATGGTAGTTCGTCACAAACTGTACAAATAACAGCTCTTTGCCTGACTTGGTTGTGATGATGCCAGCAAGGTTGTAAGTACCAAACAGCGAACCGCTTTTGGCGGTAATATTGCCTTGAAGAGGGCGGTGACGAATACTCTGCCTATAGCGAAGGGTACCGCTCTGGCCACTGACTGGCAGGGTATCAAGCAAGCCTAACCCTTTATTATGTTGATAGAGGTAAGTGACCACTTCCATCATCTGGCTTGCTGTAAGGCGGTTATTGCGTGATAGGCCAGAGCCATCCACCAGCACAGCCTGATTTAAATCGATACCAGCTTTCTCACTTAAGATAGTCTTTATGGCTGCCACACCGTTGCCGAAGGTGCCCGGTTGCTCGAAATATTTACGCCCGAGGGTCTTGGTCAGATTATCGGCAATCAGGTTGTCTGATTCCTTGAGCATGGTTTCAAGCAGTTTATTCAGTGGCTCTGAAGCATGACGGGCAATACGCTTGCCGCTGGCCTTGTCGTCTCGTACGATTTCGCCGTTGAAGCGGATCCCGGCGCGTTGGAGTTCTCTGCGGATCACGGCTGCGGTATAGTCAACCGTATTTTGGACTGCAAAGTTAAGCGGCAGGGGCTGGCTGCGTTTGGGTAAGCACCCGCTTAGCTGGTAGCTGTTGCTGTTGTCGGCGGTCAGTGTCAAATCACAGTATTGTGCTTTTTGTTGCTCTTTACTGACAATAACCGCGTCGCTAGTGACGCTGATCGGCTGGTGGGCGGGTATATTTACCCGCGTAAGCTGGCCCGGAGCCTTATTGCTGTATAGCGCGCCTTGTACGCAATTGTGTTCCAATGAGATGCTACTTGATGGCGCACTATAGCAGACCCCGAGAATATCCCATGGCCAGCCCGGTGCTCGCTCGTAGCCGCCAAATACAGCACCATTAAGGATGATGTTGCCTTTTATCGTCGAAAGCCTGTGATGCTTCAACTGTGCGAGCAGCGAGGCAAGCTGCTGGCGAGATAGGCTGGGATCACCGCCAAAGCGAACAATGATATTGTCCCCATTGCGTTCTATATCGGTTGTAAAGCGGAAGCTATCACCAAGGTAGAGCTTGGCGGCCAGTGCCGTAATGAGTTTTTGAGTGCTGGCCGGAGCCTGAAGCTGCTCATCCCTTTGGCTATAAATATTATGATCTGTTGTTGGGTCTGTAATAATCAGAGCGATATCATGACCGCTCGGTAGGTGGCTCATTGCTGGTAGGGGAGAGAAGCTGGCAAAAACGGGCATGCTAAGTAGCAGACCAAGCAGTAAGGGGATAGCACGGAGCATCAAGTTAATAACCATATGAGAGTAGTTCAACTATCATATAGCAAAAAAGCGCCGACCCGAAGGTTGGCGCCCTTATTAGCATGTAGCGCTTGTAATCCTGATTGGATTAGAAGTCGTAGCGTGCACCCAGTACAAGCTCGTCAGATGCTAGCTTATTGCCAACATCTTTAGAATCAAGGTTGTTGAACTTGTAAGAAGCGTAAGTACGGAAGTTCTTGTTGAAGTAGTGAGTCGCGTCAACTGCGATAGAGTCGCGTAGGTCAGCGTCGTTTTTCGAGTCTTCTAGGTAGTTGTAAGTCGCGATGAATACAGTCTTACCCATTGTGTAAGATGCTGCGAATTCATAGCCCTTAGACTCTTCTACATTTGCACCGTGTACTTCAGTGTTTTCTGCATCCTGGTACAGGCCAGCTACATAGAAGTCACCGAAGGTGTAAGAGATAGCACCGAATGCCTGCTTACCTGTTTCAGTGTTTAGTGCTGCTTGGCCGTCTTGCTCGCCGTAACCCGCACCGAATGCTAGGCCCATGTCCATTGCGTACATGCCCGCAAGAGAGTAACCGTCAACATCGTAAGTTTTGCCGGCGCTTTCGTTTTCGCCAGTGAACACGTAGTTTGCTTTAACTGTCAGGTTGTCGCCTGCCAGGTCAAAAGAGCCAACGTAAGCAAGGTTGTTGCTTGTACGGTCTGCAGCAGCTAGCTTGTTACCCGCTTCGTTACCGTGGTAAGCCATGATATCAGTGAAGTCTGTTAGCATGCCTAGTGAGCCGTCAGTCTTACCGTAGCGAACCTGGCCGAACTCACCGCCGATACCAGCGTTAAGGTGACGGTTGTCAAGGTCGTTGCCATCTGTGTATTCGCCTTCCCAGAAACCGATACCGTAGATGTCTTCAGTGATATCTGTTTTACCTGCGATGTTTACACGTACACGAGTTGCGTCAGTAACTTTGCTATCACCAGCGTCGTTATCAGCCATAACCATACGGGCTTCAAAACGGCCGCCTACTGCTAGGCTAGAAACCTCGTCAGAGTATACTTCTGCAGCTGTTGCTGCAGATGAGATAGATGCTGCTGCTACTGCCAAAGCAATCAGTTTCTTGTTCATTGTCGAATCCTTTTTGGAATTATTTTGATGTATGCATGAGAGTGCTAAATGCATGGTGTTCTTTTTACTGGTTATTGGACGTTGATAGTTAGTAAAAAAAACTGAAAAATACTTATTCGAAATGTGATTTGGTGCTTTTTGATTTTTATTGTGTAGATTATTCAGGTGTTTACGTGTGGAAGGGAAAGTTCTCTGCATAAGTGAACTTTTAGTTGTCTTTAGAAGTTGGTTGAGATTTTTGTGTGGTACTTATTTTGTAATCTTGTTTATATTTGTGAGCGATTACACATTAATGCCTATCGGTTTCCTGTAGCGGATAAAGTCTTAACAAGTTTGAGATAGCATCCAGGGTGATCTCTTGCTCATCTTTGTTTAAAATGAATTCTGTTCCCTATTAACGATGTTGGTTCAGCGTAGGCTGGACTAGCTTTTTTTTGCTCAAAATAGTGCTAAGTACTTAACGGGCTTTGAGGTAAATAAAGTTATGGATAAGGTTCCAATGACGGTACGTGGCGAGAAGTTGCTGCGTGATGAACTGGAAATATTAATGAAGCGCCGCCCTATTATCTCTCAGGCGATTGGTGAAGCGCGTGAGTTGGGTGATCTAAAGGAAAACGCTGAGTACCATGCCGCACGTGAAGAGCAGGGGATCTGTGAAGCGCAGATCCGCGATATTGAATACAAGCTCTCTGTTGCACAGGTTATTGATGTGACCAAAATGGAAAATACCGGAAAGGTGATTTTTGGTGTGACGGTGACTTTGATTGACGTCGATACCGAAGATGAAGTCCAGTACCAGATCGTTGGTGATGACGAGGCTGATATCAAGGCTGGCCGAATTTCAGTCAATTCACCGATTGCGCGTGGTCTCATTGGTAAAATGCAGGATGACGAAGTGGTTATTACCACTCCAGGCGGTCAGAAAGAATTCGAAATTGCCGAAGTTGTATACGTTTAACTGGCAGTAGACATGGTTTATTGTTAGTGAATGTAAAAGCTGGCAGTAAAAAGTGGCGTTCCGTGCCATTATTCCGGTGTAAAAAAGGCCGCGTCGGCGGCCTTTTCTATTTACGAGGAAGCTCGATTTTACGTTCTTCGCTCGGACGGTAAAGCACAAGTGTTTTACCGATAACCTGTACTTTTTCAGCTTTAGTTTCGCGAACAATAGCATCCACGATCAAAACTTTAGTTTCACGTTCCTCGGCTGCAACCTTAACCTTGATAAGTTCATGGTGGTCAAGCGCGAGTTCGATTTCGGCTAAAACAGCTTCAGTCAGACCGTTTGCACCCATAAGGACAACAGGCTTTAGGTTGTGAGCAAGGCCTTTAAGGTATTGCTTCTGTTTGGTGCTTAGATTCATGGTGACTCTATTTTTTGATGATAAGGGTTGAAAACGGGGTATTCTAACGCCATCTAGTCTAGAAGACTAATTTGTTTAGTATACGTCACTGTAAAGTGGCCGAGTATACTTTATAAGTACGCTAACTCATTAGGTAAATCATGAGTCGAAAAAAACAATCGGGTAGCTCCGGACGTTGGCTGAAAGAACATTTTGATGATAAATATGTTCAGGAAGCTCAGAAGAAAGGCTACCGTTCTCGCGCTATCTTTAAAATTGAAGAGATTCAAAATAAGGATAAGTTGCTAAAACCGGGTATGACAGTTGTCGATCTGGGGGCGGCACCGGGAGGCTGGTCGCAGTACGCCGCTGAAAGGGTAGGTGACGATGGACAGGTTATTGCCTGTGACATTTTGTCGATGGACTCTTTGCCGGGGGTAAGCTTCTTGCAGGGCGATTTCCGTGAAGAGGCTGTGTTAGATGCACTGCTCGAACGCATTCAGCCAGATATGGTTGATGTGGTTCTTTCAGATATGGCCCCTAACATGAGTGGCAACTTGGCGGCAGATCAACCTAGAGCAATGTATCTTGTTGAACTAGCATTAGATATGTGTAGACAAGTACTTGCGCCGAACGGCAGCTTTGCGGTAAAAGTTTTCCAAGGTGAAGGCTTTGACCAGTATCTGGCTGACGTACGTAGCATGTTCAAAGTGGTTAAAATTCGTAAACCAGATTCATCACGAGATCGCTCTCGTGAGGTCTATATTGTAGCTACAGGTTATAAACTGTAGTACCCTAAATTCATCTTTAAGTTATCGCGAGGTTAACACCTTGAGTGACATGGCAAAAAACTTGATTTTGTGGTTGGTCATCGCTGTGGTTCTGATGTCTGTATTTCAGAGCTTCGGTCCCGGTGATAGTGCTGGCCGTCAAGTCGACTATACAACCTTTGTCCGTGAAATCGGTCAGGATCAGATAAGGGAAGCGCGATTCAATGATCGTGAAATCACGGTATATAAACGTGATAACACGCGATACGTCACTTATCTGCCTGTCTACAACGACCAAAAGCTATTAGACGACCTCATTAACGCTAATGTAAAGGTGATGGGTACACCACCTGAAGAACCAAGCCTGCTGGCTTCAATCTTCATTTCATGGTTCCCTATGCTCCTTCTGATTGGTGTTTGGATATTCTTTATGCGCCAGATGCAGGGCGGCGGTGGCAAAGGTGCCATGTCGTTCGGTAAATCTAAAGCGCGTATGATGAGTGAAGATCAGATCAAAACGACTTTTAGCGACGTTGCAGGTTGTGACGAAGCGAAAGAAGACGTGAAGGAGCTGGTGGATTACCTGCGTGATCCGAGCCGCTTTCAGAAGTTGGGTGGTAAGATCCCAACGGGTATCTTGCTGGTGGGTCCTCCTGGTACGGGTAAAACCTTGCTGGCAAAAGCCATCGCAGGTGAAGCGAAAGTGCCGTTCTTCACGATTTCTGGTTCTGACTTCGTAGAAATGTTTGTCGGTGTGGGTGCATCCCGTGTCCGTGACATGTTTGAGCAGGCAAAGAAAGCGGCACCTTGTATTATCTTCATTGATGAAATTGATGCCGTCGGCCGTCAGCGTGGTGCTGGTGTTGGTGGTGGTCACGATGAACGTGAGCAGACACTTAACCAGATGTTGGTTGAAATGGACGGTTTCGAAGGTAATGAAGGCATTATCGTTATTGCTGCAACGAACCGCCCAGACGTACTGGACCCAGCGTTGCTCCGTCCTGGTCGCTTTGACCGTCAGGTCGTAGTTGGCCTACCGGATGTTCGCGGACGTGAACAGATCCTGAAAGTTCATATGCGAAAAGTCCCGCTAGATGGTGACGTGAAACCGTCATTGATCGCACGTGGTACTCCTGGCTTCTCGGGGGCCGACTTGGCTAACTTGGTAAACGAAGCCGCCTTGTTTGCTGCACGCGGTAACAAGCGTACGGTTACCATGGTGGAATTCGAGCTGGCTAAAGATAAAATCATGATGGGTGCCGAGCGCAAATCCATGGTGATGACGGATGAGCAGAAAGAGTCGACGGCATATCATGAAGCGGGTCACGCGATCATCGGTCGTTTGGTTCCGGATCATGACCCTGTCTACAAGGTATCGATCATTCCTCGAGGTCGTGCGTTGGGTGTGACAATGTACTTGCCAGAGCAAGACCGTGTCAGCCACTCGCGTGAATTCCTGGAATCAATGATTTCTAGCCTTTATGGCGGTCGTTTGGCTGAAGAGCTTATCTACGGTGTAGATAAAGTGTCGACAGGGGCGTCGAATGATATCGAACGGGCAACTGACATTGCACGTAAGATGGTGACCCAGTGGGGCTTCTCCGACAAGCTAGGTCCGCTGCTGTACGCAGAAGACGAAGGTGAAGTGTTCCTTGGCCGCTCTGTGACACAGACGAAACATATGTCTGACGAAACAGCTCGTGCCATCGATACTGAAGTTCGTGCGCTGGTTGATCGTAACTACGAGCGAGCGCGTGAAATTCTGAGTCAGAATATGGATATCATGCATGCTATGAAAGAAGCATTGATGAAGTATGAGACAATCGATGCTGGCCAGATAGATGATCTGATGGACCGTAAAGCTGAAATTCGTGCACCGAAAGGCTGGACAGACGAAGGCGATACAATGAAGGCTTCTGATGCAGAGAAGGCTGAAGCGCCTGCTGAAGAAAAAGCTGAGTCGGATAGTGCAGAAGCGCCGAAGACAGAAGATAAAGAAGACGACAAGCCACAAGCGTAATTGTTGTTCTTGAAAATGAAACCCCGAGCTGGCTCGGGGTTTTTTTTATCTCGTGGTTTGTAATAAATGGATATAGCAATGATTCTGACCAGCAAAGATAAAACACTCGATCTCTCTCGTTCCCATGTGATGGGGATCCTCAACGTTACCCCTGATTCATTTTCCGACGGGGGAAAGTTCAACCGTCTTGACAATGCGTTATACCATGTCGAGTCGATGCTTGCTGCCGGAACAAGCATTATTGATATCGGTGGCGAGTCAACTCGCCCAGGGGCCGCGGATGTGGATTCTGGTGATGAAATTGACCGCGTGGTGCCGGTGATAGAGGCTATTCGTCAACGATTCGATTGCTGGATTTCTATTGATACCAGCAAAGCACTGGTGATGACCGAGGCTGTCGCAGCTGGCGCTGATTTGATCAATGATGTCCGAGCCTTGCAAGAGCCCGGTGCGCTGATGGCGGCAGCACAAGCGGGGGTGCCTATTTGTTTAATGCATATGCAAGGCCAACCGCGTACAATGCAGTCCCAGCCGACATATGAAGATTTGATCACTGATATCAGCGATTTTCTTGCGGAGCGTATTTCAGCCTGTGAACAGGCTGGTATCCGTCGCGAACAGCTTGTGCTGGATCCCGGCTATGGGTTTGGTAAAACCTTGGAGCATAACTATCAGTTGCTCGCCCATTTGGATAAGTTTCACCAATTTGGTTTACCCTTGCTGGTTGGTATGTCGCGTAAATCAATGATATTTAAGTTACTTGATAAAAAGCCTGCTGAATGTATGGCTGGAAGCCTGGCGTGTGCAGCGATTGCCGCGATGAAAGGCGCTCAGATTATTCGCGTTCATGATGCACAAGAAACCGTTGATGTCTTGAAAGTGTGTCAAATGACGTTATCCCAAACGAAGTAATAACCAAAACCTTTAGGTGATTGCTTCTTTTGTGATACGGCAGGAAAAAAATTAATAATTGCTAGGAGCTGAAAATGGCTGAACGTAAGTTCTTTGGTACCGATGGTATTCGTGGGTTGGTTGGACAGGCTCCAATCACCCCGGACTTTGTATTGAAACTGGGCTGGGCGGCTGGTCGTGTACTGTCTAAGCAGGGCACCAAAAAAGTTATCATTGGTAAAGATACCCGTATTTCTGGTTATATGCTGGAATCGGCACTGGAAGCTGGCTTGGCTGCTGCTGGTCTGCAGGCCGCATTTACTGGACCAATGCCAACACCAGCAGTAGCATACCTGACACGAACTTTTCGTGCTGAAGCTGGAATCGTGATCTCAGCTTCGCATAACCCGTATTACGACAATGGCATCAAATTCTTCTCATCTGAAGGTACGAAACTGCCGGATGACATTGAGTTCGCGATTGAAGCCGAGATGGAAAAACCGTTGACCTGCGTGGAATCGGCGATGCTGGGTAAGGCGCACCGTATTGCGGATGCTGCAGGTCGTTACATTGAGTTCTGTAAAGGAACATTCCCGTCAGAGCTTAGCCTTGCGGGTTATAAGATTGTGGTTGACTGCGCACACGGTGCAACGTACCACATTGCCCCTAATGTCTTCAAAGAGCTTGGTGCAGATGTGATTACGATTGGTTGCGAGCCAAATGGTATTAATATCAATGACAAAGTCGGAGCGACAGATGTTGCTCTACTTCAGGCTAAGGTATTAGAAGAAAAAGCCCACTTTGGTATCGCCCTTGACGGTGATGGTGACCGCGTGATCATGGTTGACGAGGAAGGCAACAAAGTTGACGGTGATCAGATTGCTTATATCATCGCCCGCGATGCTCTTCGACGCGGAGAATTGAAAGGTGGTGTGGTCGGTACACTGATGACGAACCTAGGTATGGAAGTTGCCCTAAAGAACCTAGGCATCCCGTTCGTTCGTGCCAAAGTCGGTGACCGTTATGTTATGGAAGAGTTGAAAAAGCACAATTGGCTGATAGGTGCCGAGAACTCCGGCCATGTGATCATGCTTGATAAAGTGACCACGGGTGACGGTATTGTTGCTGGCCTGCAAGTCATGGCGTCGATTGTTGGTAGCAAGATGTCACTGAAGGAACTGTCTGACGGGATGACCATGTTCCCGCAGGTTCTGGAGAATGTTCGTTTTGCCGGTGAATCCAATCCGCTGGAATCGGATGCGGTATTGTCTGCACAGGCAGCTGTTGAAGCTAAACTGGGTGATAGTGGCCGTGTATTATTGCGCAAATCAGGTACAGAACCTTTGATTCGCGTGATGGTTGAAGGTGAAGATGCTGATTTAGTACAAGAATCTGCACTGGCTATTGCTCAGGCGGTTAAAGATAACTGCTAACTGGGTGCACCGGGAACGGTGACTTTATTGTCGGCTTTGTTTAAAACTTGGTCAAGTAATTCACTGTTATAGCTTTTTGGTGAAATTTTACTTGTCACAGGTTTAGGCTTTCGCTAGTATTCACTCGCTCCTTGATTGAAGGGGGTGCGCTGGCACTGCTTGAGCAAAGCCGGCACAACAATTTAACCATAGGTGGAACCCATGTACGAAATTCTACTTGTGATTTATCTGTTGGCTGCGCTTGGTGTTATTGGCCTGGTTTTGGTTCAGCAAGGTAAAGGCGCAGATATGGGAGCTTCATTTGGGGCTGGCGCATCAGGAACCCTGTTCGGCGCGAGCGGCTCTGGAAATTTTCTGACCCGAATGACTGCAGTTTGTGCAACAGTTTTCTTTGTAATCAGTCTTGTTCTTGGCAATATCAGTGCTAAGCAAGCAAAGGAAACCAGTGGCTGGGATGAGCTAAGTGCTCCAGCGACTGAGCAAGTTGTAGAAAAAACTGAGAATGCACCAGTAAATAGTGACATTCCTCAGTAATTAAAGATTTAGCCGAGATGGTGAAATTGGTAGACACGCTAGCATGAGGTGCTAGTGCCGCAAGGTGTAGGGGTTCAAGTCCCCTTCTCGGCACCATTATTTGTTACTTGAATGAGTAACTTCTGGGCGATATAATCGGCTCAGATTACGGACGCGGGGTGGAGCAGCTTGGTAGCTCGTCGGGCTCATAACCCGAAGGTCGTCGGTTCAAATCCGGCCCCCGCAACCACTTTCCGGAAAAGCGACTATCCTATTAAGGACGTTTGTTTTTCTGCCATGACCAAGTGTCGTGGCAATCAGGGTCCAGTGATAAAAAACCCCGTAATTCGGGGTTTTTTATTATCTGAAAAATGACCATTCAGGTATCTACTGGGCTTTTGTGCCCTTTTTTTGTTTCCAGGGGGTTGTTTTGACAGCTTTAGAGATGCAACTAACCGAATTGCTTGAAGCGCCAGTAACGGCTTTAGGGTATGAATTAGTCGGTTTGGAATTTATCCGTGCAGGTGCGCATTCAACACTGCGTGTTTTCATAGACCATGAAAACGGTATTTTTGTGGATGATTGTGCCGAGGCTAGCCGCCAAATTAGTGCGGTAATGGATGTAGAAGATCCAATTACTGTGGCTTACAACCTGGAGGTATCTTCCCCTGGTCTTGAAAGGCCGCTATTCAAAGCTGCACATTACCAGCAATTTATTGGCCACGAGGTCAGCTTGGTATTGAAAATGGCGATGGATAATCGCCGTAAGTGGAAAGGTGACATCATTGCTGTCGAAGGCGAGCTAGTCACTGTAAAAGTTGATGGCAATGAAGAAAGTTTTGCGCTGAGCAATATTTCCAAGGCCAACCTGGTTCCAAAATTCTAACCGCTAAAATTGGGGCATTAGAAATGAACAAAGAAATTTTGGCTGTCGTTGAAGCGGTATCCAACGAAAAAGCTGTTCCTCGTGAGCGTATCTTCGAAGCTCTTGAGATCGCACTAGCAACGGCGACGAAGAAAAAACACGAAGCAGAGATTGAGGTTCGTGTTGCTATCGACCGCAAAACCGGTGAGTTCGAAACGTTCCGTCGCTGGAAAGCAGTAGAGGAAGTGACTCAGCCGACCCTTGAAATTACCTTGGAAGCGGCTAAGTTCGAAGATGAAACTATCGAGCTTGACGATTACGTGGAAGATGATATCGAGTCTGTAACGTTCGACCGTATCACGACCCAGACTGCGAAGCAGGTTATCGTACAGAAAGTCCGTGAAGCTGAGCGCGCTCAAATTGTAGAGCAGTTTATTGACAACGAGGGTGAGTTAATCACTGGTGTTGTCAAAAAAGTAAACCGTGACGCTGTTATCATTGACCTGGGCAATAATGCTGAAGCGGTTATCCAGCGTGATGATCAGCTACCGCGCGAAAACTTCCGTCCGGGAGACCGTGTTCGAGGCCTGCTTTACGCAGTACGCCCTGAAGCGCGTGGTTTCCAGTTGTTCATGACACGCTCTAAGGCTGAGATGCTAACTGAGCTGTTCCGTATCGAAGTGCCTGAAATTGGCGAAGAGCTGATTGAACTGATGGGTGCGGCTCGCGATCCGGGCTCTCGTGCAAAAATTGCAGTGAAAACTAACGATAAGCGTATCGACCCAGTTGGTGCGTGTGTTGGTATGCGTGGCGCACGTGTTCAGGCTGTTTCTGGCGAGCTTGGCGGCGAGCGCATCGATATTGTGCTTTGGGACGAGAACTCAGCACAATATGTAATCAATGCGATGGCACCAGCTGAAGTTAGCTCAATCATCGTTGATGAAGACAACCATACTATGGACATTGCTGTCGAGAAGGATAACCTTGCTCAGGCAATCGGCCGTAGTGGTCAGAACGTGCGTCTGGCCTCTCAGCTAACAGGCTGGGAACTGAATGTAATGACTGTAGAGGATCTACAGAAAAAACATCAGGAAGAAGCACAGGAATCTATTGAGGTGTTCACTAAGCATCTTGATCTTGATGAAGACTTCGCAACTGTACTGGTTGAAGAAGGTTTCACCACACTTGAAGAAATCGCTTACGTACCAGTTAACGAGCTAATGAGCGTTGACGGTCTTGATGAAGACATGGTCGACGAACTTCGTAACCGTGCTAAAGAAGCGTTGACAACGCTTGCTCTTGCTCAAGAAGAGTCTTTTGAAGGTGTAGAACCTGCTGATGACCTGCTTGGCCTTGACGGTCTTGAGCGCGAAATGGCGTTCAAACTGGCTGCGAAAGGTATTAGCACGCTTGAAGATCTGGCGGATCAGGGTACAGATGACCTGACCGACATCGAAGGCATGGACGAAGCTAAAGCGGGCGAGCTGATTATGGCTGCGCGTAATATTTGCTGGTTCAGCGACGAAGCGTAAATTTTAAAAGCAAGGGAGGAGCAGCATGTCAGAGGTTACAGTTAAAGCATTAGCCGAGGAAATTGGTACTCCGATTGATCGTTTGCTTCAACAGTTTGCCGATGCTGGTATCAGCAAGAAAGCTGGAGAAAGCGTAAGCCAACAGGAAAAACAGTCTTTGCTATCCCACCTAAAGAAAGAACATGGTGGCGACAGCAGTACTGGCGAGGCTCCTACACGCCTTACTCTGCAGCGCAAGACTCGTAGCACACTGAGTGTATCGGGTTCTGGCGGCAAGAATAAAAGTGTTCAGGTAGAGGTGCGCAAAAAGCGCACCTACGTTAAACGTTCTGCGCTTGAAGAAGAGCAGCGCTTAGCAGAAGAAGCAAAGCGCCAAGCAGAAGATATTGCTCAGCGTGAAACTGAAGAAGCCGCTAAACGTGCAGCAGATGATGTTGCTAAGAGTCAAGCGGAACAGCAGGCAAAACGTGAAGCTGAAGAAGCAGCAAAACGTTTAGCTGAAGATGAGCGTTTAGCTGAAGAAAAAGCTAAACAAGAACACAAGGCTAAACGTGACGCTGAGGATAAGCCGGATCGTGATGCTAAGGACAAGCGCTTAGTTGAAGAAAAAGCTAAACGCGCCGTCGCTGACCAACAGGCTAAAAATGATGCTGAGGCGCTACAACGTCGCCGGGAAGAGGAAGCCAAGCGTAAAGCCGAAGAAGAGAGTCAGCGCCAGCTAGAAGAGGCACGCAAAATGGCAGAACAAAACGAAAAGAACTGGTCAAAACCTGAACAGGCTACAGCCAGTATGGAAAAAACAGATTACCACGTTACGACGTCAACTCATGCCCGCGCTGCGGAAGATGAGCAGGACCGCAAAGAAGAAGGTGGTCGTCGTAAGAAGAAAAAACCTGCAGCGAAGGCTGATGACCGCAATAAAGGTCGTGGCGGACGTAACCAGCGTGGCCGTGGCGGTAAGAGAAAGCCACAGGTTAACGCACCATCATCAATGCAGCATGGCTTTGATAAGACCGCAACAGTTGCTAAATCTGATGTTGTTATTGGTGAAACCATTGTTGTTTCTGAACTGGCAAACAAAATGTCAGTGAAAGCGACCGAAATCATCAAAGCGATGATGAAAATGGGCGCAATGGTTACCATTAACCAGGTTATCGACCAAGAAACCGCACAGCTAGTTGCTGAAGAAATGGGCCACAAAGTTATTCTTCGTAAAGAGAATGAACTTGAAGAAGCGCTCATGTCTGATCGTGACGAGAATGCAATTACTGAATCTCGTGCACCTGTTGTAACTATCATGGGCCACGTTGACCATGGTAAAACATCAACGCTTGATTACATCCGTAAAGCGCACGTAGCTTCAGGCGAAGCCGGTGGTATCACCCAGCATATTGGTGCATACCATGTGGAAACTGGCAACGGTATGATCACTTTCCTTGATACTCCTGGACACGCCGCGTTTACCGCAATGCGTGCTCGTGGTGCTCAAGCGACAGATATCGTTGTACTGGTTGTCGCAGCAGATGATGGCGTGATGCCACAAACAATTGAAGCTATTCAGCACGCGAAAGCGGCCGGTGTACCTCTAATTGTTGCTGTGAACAAGATCGATAAAGAAGACGCTAACCCAGACAACGTTAAGAACGAGCTGGCTCAGTACGATGTTATTCCTGAAGAGTGGGGCGGTGAGAACATGTTCGTTCACATCTCTGCGAAACAAGGAACTAACATTGACGGTCTGCTAGAAGCTATTTTGCTTCAGTCTGAAATTCTTGAACTGACTGCAGTTAAAGAAGGTATGGCAAGCGGTGTTGTTGTTGAATCTCGCCTTGATAAAGGTCGTGGTCCGGTTGCAACTGTTCTCGTTCAGTCTGGTACGTTACGCAAGGGCGATATCGTTCTTTGTGGTCTAGAGCATGGTCGTGTTCGTGCAATGCGCGATGAGCTAGGTCAAGACATCGAGTCTGCGGGTCCTTCTATTCCGGTAGAGATCCTAGGCCTTTCAGGCGTTCCTGCATCAGGTGACGAAGCAACAGTTGTACGTGATGAGCGTAAGGCACGTGAAGTTGCACTTTACCGTCAGGGTAAATTCCGTGATGTTAAACTAGCACGCCAGCAGAAAGCGAAACTTGAAAACATGTTCTCTAACATGACCGCAGGTGACGTTGCAGAGTTGAACGTAGTACTGAAAGCTGACGTACAGGGTTCTATCGAAGCGATTGCTGATTCACTACTGAAACTGTCTACAGATGAAGTTAAAGTGAACGTTGTTGGTTCTGGTGTTGGTGGTATTACCGAAACTGATGCAGTACTTGCTGCGGCATCTAACGCTATTATTCTTGGTTTCAACGTTCGTGCTGATGTTCCGGCTCGTCGTATGGTTGAGAATGAAAACCTAGATCTACGCTACTACTCAATCATCTATCAGCTGATTGATGAAGTAAAAGCGGCAATGGGCGGCATGCTTGCACCTGAATTCCGTCAGGAAATCATCGGCCTTGCTGAAGTACGTGATGTGTTCAAGTCACCTAAGATTGGCGCTATCGCTGGTTGTATGGTTACCGAAGGTACCATTAAGCGTAGCAACCCTATCCGTGTTCTACGTGATAATGTTGTTATCTACGAAGGTGAGCTAGAATCACTACGTCGCTTCAAAGATGACGTGCCTGAAGTTAAGAACGGCTACGAATGTGGTATCGGCGTTAAGAACTACAATGATGTTCGCGTTGGTGACCAGATTGAAGTTTATGAAATCGTTGAGATTCAACGTACTCTGGACTAATTGCCTAGGTTGTTGCTTTTCTAGATAAAATAAATAATCCAATGGGGAGCTTCGGCTCCCCATTCTGTCAAGAGAGCCTTACTCTTTAAGAGCTCTCTTCTTTAAGAGAGATAAATAAAATGGCAAAAGAATTCAGTCGAACTCAACGCGTTGCACAGCAGCTACAAAAAGAACTGGCTGTTATCTTGCAACGTGAACTAAAAGACCCGCGAGTGGGCATGACAACCATCTCAAGTGTTGAAGTCTCTCGTGATATGGGATACGCAAAAGTCTACGTTACTTTTTTAACGATTGGTGAGCAAACGCCTGAAGGCAGCCTTGAAGTATTGCGTGAGATGGCACCGTACATTCGCTCACTGCTGGGTAAGCAAATCCGCTTGCGTGTAACACCTGAACTTACGTTTATCTTTGATAAGTCTCTAACTGAAGGTATGCGTATTTCTAACCTTGTTTCTAACGCAGTTCGTGATGACGAAGAGCGTCGTGTCGACGAAGATGATACTTCTTCAGACAAAGGCGAGGAATAAGTCATGGCACGTCGTCGTAAGGGGCGTCCAATTGATGGAGTGATTTTACTCGACAAGCCAACGAGTATTTCCTCAAACGATGCACTGCAGAAAGTAAAGCGTATCTTCTTTGCACAAAAGGCGGGTCATACTGGTGCGTTAGATCCATTGGCGACCGGCATGTTGCCTATCTGCTTTGGTGAAGCGACGAAGTTTTCTCAGTTTCTGCTTGATTCAGACAAGCGCTACCGTGTCATCGCCAAATTGGGTGAACGTACCGATACGTCGGACTCCGACGGAGAAGTCGTCGAAACGCGCGAAGTGAAAGTGGATAGTGGTCAACTTGAGCGTTGTATTGCCAAGTTCCGCGGTACAACGGATCAAATTCCGTCGATGTACTCAGCGTTGAAGTACCAGGGCCGCAAGCTGTATGAATATGCCCGTGAAGGGATTGAGGTTCCGCGCGAGTCTCGTAAAATTACGGTGTTCTCTGTCGACCTTATCCGCTTTGACAACAATGAAGTCGAAATGGAACTGCATGTATCGAAAGGTACTTATATCCGTACCATTGTTGATGATCTAGGCGAAATGCTTGGTTGTGGCGCGCACGTTACTTACTTGCGCCGTACTGGGGTTTCTAACTTTCCGATGGAACGTGTCGTGACGCTGGAACAGTTGCAGGGGTTGCTCGATCAAGCCAACGAGCAGGAAATCTCACCAAGCGAATTACTAGATCCGCTACTGCTGCCGACAGACAGTGCGGTTCAAGATTTGCCGGAAGTGAATATTCTGCCTGCATTGGCGGTGTACATCCTTAACGGTAATCCGGTTCAAGCCGGCCGTGTACCTGAAACGGGTACTTTGGTTCGCATTTCCGTGGGCGATCAGCGTGAGTTTATCGGCGTTGGTGTTATCGACGAAGACGGTATGCTAGCGCCGAAACGTGTGATGGCGAATAAGCAAGACTAAAGAATCGTGAGGCGAGTGACGCTTCGCATCCGTGACGCGGAGAAGAGTGTCACTATGGTTCTGTAAAAAAGGTCCTGTGAAAAGAGCGGAGTGCTTGATTTGAGCATTCCGCTTTTTGTTACCTGCCTGCTGGACTATAGCCCCGGCTCTTCCCTCGCATCTCGTCCTTATTAATCTCTGCGCTTATTGCAAATCTTCCCTTGCTGTTAGGATGGGCTCCAAGTATAATCCGCGGCTTGGGTGCCGGCTGAATCAGAGATTGGCGGCACAAATTAAAACATCTAGTATTAGGAAGAGTTATGTCTCTGAATGCAGAAACTAAAGCAGCAATCGTTGCTGAATACGCACAATGTGAAAACGACACTGGTTCACCTGAAGTTCAGGTTGCGCTTCTAACAGCACAAATCAACCACCTTCAAGGTCACTTTGCTGCTCACAAACACGACCACCACAGCCGTCGCGGTCTGCTACGTATGGTTTCTCGCCGTCGTAAGCTTCTAGATTACCTTAAAGGTAAGAATCTTGATCGTTACCAAGATCTTATCAAGCGTCAAGGCCTACGTCGCTAAGATTGCTTTCGAGAAAGGAGCCTTATGGCTCCTTTCTTTTTATGTTCATTTATACCCCTCTCTTACAGTTTCATCCGTACCTGCACCGTCATTGCTGATTGAATGATCCTGTAGTGAGCAAATTGATGAACTATCACCGACATTTTTACATCGTGATATCACGAGTCGTTTTCGTCGACCTTCAGGTCGCGGCTAATGACAGTTCTTCCTTCCAGTGAGAATTTTCATTAGTCGCGATACGTGAAATTACCGTAAAGTGTCTTTCATTGCATGACGCTTTTCCTTGTGTCAGATATACTTAACGGCGCAAATAGAAAGCGGAATAAATTTAAGGAAATTCACGTGAATCCTATCGTAAAGACTTTCCAGTACGGTAACCACACGGTTACTCTAGAAACTGGTGTTATGGCTCGTCAAGCAACTGCTGCTGTTATGGCTAGCATGGACGATACATCTGTATTCGTATCTGTTGTTGGTAAGAAAGCGGCTGTTGAAGGCCAAGACTTCTTCCCACTAACAGTAAACTACCAAGAGCGTACATACGCGGCAGGTAAAATCCCTGGTGGTTTCTTCAAGCGTGAAGGTCGTCCTTCTGAAGGCGAAACACTGACTGCACGTCTGATTGACCGTCCAATCCGTCCGCTATTCCCTGATGCATTCAAAAACGAAGTGCAAGTTATCGCAACTGTGGTTTCTATCAACCCAGATGTAAACCCAGACATGATCACGATGATCGCGACGTCTGCGGCACTTGCAATTTCAGGCCTACCGTTCAACGGTCCTATCGGTGCTGCACGTGTTGGTTACATTAACGATCAATTCGTACTAAACCCAAGCAATACTGAGCTTACGGAAAGCCGTCTAGACCTAGTTGTTTCTGGTACTCAAGACGCTGTTCTTATGGTTGAGTCAGAAGCTGACCGCCTATCTGAAGAGCAAATGCTACAAGCGGTAGTTTACGGTCACGACCAGCAGCAAGTTGTTATTAACGCAATCAACGAGTTTGCAGCTGAAGTTGCGACTCCTGCATGGGACTGGACTGCGCCTGTAGTAAACACTGAGCTTAAAGCTCAAGTTGCTGAAAAAGCGGAAGCACGTCTAGCTGACGCGTACCAGATCACTGAAAAGATGGCGCGTTACGACCAAGTAGGCGCGATTAAGAACGATGTCGTTGAAGCGCTTATCGGCGAAAACGAAGAACTTGACGAGCGCGAAATCCGCGGCATGCTAAGTTCACTAGAGAAGAACGTTGTACGTAGCCGCATCATTGCGGGTAACCCTCGTATCGACGGCCGTGAAAAAGACATGGTTCGTGCGCTAGACGTACGTACTGGTGTGCTTCCTCGTACACACGGTTCTTCTTTGTTCACTCGTGGTGAAACTCAGGCGCTTGTAACTGCAACGCTTGGTACACAGCGTGATGCACAGATCATCGATAGCATCATGGGTGAGAAGAAAGATCACTTCCTTCTACACTACAACTTCCCTCCATACTGTGTAGGTGAGACTGGTTTTGTTGGTTCTCCTAAGCGTCGTGAAATCGGCCACGGTAAACTGGCTAAGCGTGGTATTGCCGCAGTAATGCCATCTGTTGACGAATTCCCATACACAGTACGTGTTGTATCGGAAATCACTGAATCTAACGGTTCATCTTCAATGGCTTCAGTATGTGGTACTTCTCTAGCGCTTATGGATGCGGGTGTGCCAATCAAAGCATCTGTTGCCGGTATCGCTATGGGTCTTGTTAAAGAAGGCGACGACTTCGTTGTTCTTTCAGACATTCTTGGTGACGAAGATCACCTAGGTGACATGGACTTTAAAGTAGCCGGTACTGATGACGGTATTACTGCACTGCAGATGGATATCAAAATCGAAGGTATCACCAAAGAGATCATGCAGATCGCTCTGAACCAAGCTAAAGGTGCACGTAAGCACATTCTTAGCGTGATGGACGATGCAATCGGTACTCACCGTGACGATATCTCTGAGTTTGCTCCTCGTATCCACACTCTGAAGATCAACCCTGAGAAGATCAAAGATGTGATCGGTAAAGGTGGTGCGGTTATCCGTGCGCTGACCGAAGAGACTGGCACAACGATTGAAATCGAAGATGACGGTACTGTGAAGATTGCTGCGACTGAAGGAACTGCTGCGAAAGAAGCAATCCGTCGTATCGAAGAAATCACAGCAGACGTTGAAGTAGGTCGTATCTATACTGGTAAAGTTATGCGTATCGTTGACTTCGGTGCGTTTGTATCTGTTATCGGTACGAAGGAAGGTCTGGTACACATTTCTCAAATCGCTCAGGAGCGTATCGAGAAGGTTGCCGATCACCTACAGATGGGTCAGGAAGTTCAGGTTAAAGTACTTGAGATCGACCGTCAGGGCCGTATCCGTCTAAGCATGAAAGAAGCCGTTGCTGAGCAAAGCCCAGCACCAGCAGCAGACGCAAAGCCAGAAGCTTAAGTCTTTCTTTAAAAAGCATGTTATAAAGGGGCTCTTAAGCCCCTTTTTTATATCCATGAATTACTTAGGCAAGTATCGAGCGAGACTCGGGCTCCGCCATATTGATAATGATGGTATAAGCTAGTAAGAAGACTGTATCACCTCAGGGAGAATTGCATTGATTGCAAACAGGTTAACAATCGCATGCGTTGCGATGATTATAATGTTGGCTGGCTGTACGGCAGCCCCTCAGTCAAACTGGACTCATCCTCCAATGGCGGTGCCCTTCCAGCCAACTATCCAACAGCAGATCCAGCTGGCACGTATTGATCAGTTACTTAAACGCAATGATCTTAATGATGATACCCTGGCTCAGGTCTACTATGAGCGCGGATTGTTACACGACAGTATCGGATTACGTGACCTTGCTCGCCTTGATTTCAACCAGTCGCTGTCGCTGAAGCCAGATCAACCTGATGTCTTCAATATTCTGGGGGTTTATTTTACCCAGAGCGCTCACTTTGATGCGGCCTATGAAGCATTTGACTCAACTCTCGAGTTAAACCTCCGCCACCCTTTCGCCCAGCGTAATCGGGGAATTGCCTTGTACTATGGCGGGCGCTATGAACTGGCTCTTGAAGATCTCATTGCCCATTACCAGCAAAATGTTAATGATCCTTACCGAGTAATCTGGTTGTACCTAGTTGATTTGGAAAAAGAACCTGAAACAGCCAAAGACAAACTGCAGCGACGCTATGACGTAAGCGACAAGCAGGACTGGGGATGGCAGGTTGTTCGGCTGTATCTGGGAGAGATCACCGAAAGTGAGTTCCTCGGCCAGATCACAACCGAAAGCGAAGATAATGACATGCTTGCCCAGCGCCTGACCGAAGCGTATTTCTATATGGGCAAATTGTATCACTACAACAAAGATTTCCAATCAGCACTGATGCTGTACAAATTAGCGTTGGCAGGCAATGTCTATGAGTTTGTCGAACACCGCTTCTCGCTGCTGGAGCTGAGTCGTTTGATGGCCGAGGCGAATATTGAGCAACCGACAGCCACTGCCGGCGATAGTTGATAAGAAGCTAGCGATAACAAGATAGCTGATAAAATAGCCGCGATTAACGCGGCTTTTTATTGTCAGTTAGGTTCTTATAAGCCATCGGGTTATACGATGTCCAATCCGGCAACGTTATGCCAATAACCGTTGCACTGGCGGCCTCCCTCCAGTTGGTGCAGCGTACCGCCAAGCTCATTGCTGCGGAACGTGTCAACCAGCGACAGGGTATCGCTGTCTAGCGGACTTAGGCGCACAACATCGACTAAGTTTGCCATGCTCTTGAGATCGTTGATTAGGTTGTAACAGTAGCCTGACTGGGTCTGGATGCCGTTTAGGGTAAAGACTTTCTGTTCTTCCTGGCTGTTGACGGTGATCCCGTTTGGGTACTTAATACAGCAGGTTTCGCAGTCGTCCTTGGCACGGTCTTCGGCGCGGGCAGTAAAGCAACGCGCCGAGTAGGCCAGCGGTAGATAACCATAGCTGAAGACTTCGGTCTCGAACTGATCACGAATCCCCATTTTTTCGCATTCGTTCACCACGTTCTGGAGCCAGTCCCGTGACAGCTCGACCGGCATACACCAGCGCATCATGCCTTTTTTCAGAAACAGGTTCAGAGTCTGGGCGTTGTAGCAGTTGACTGCCGGGCCCACGACAAACGGAATACCTTTCTCATGTGCCATCTGAATGCCCGAAACATCATTGGCCTCGATGATGAAATCACCGTTATCAATGTACTTTTTCATTACATTGACTTCGCTTGGTGCTTCCAGCAGCGCCATCGTCGACAGAACTACCTGCTTACCTGTCGCTGAGATGTCTTTGGCAATATCAAACCAATGGGCAGGGCGCATTTCACGACGCTTCGAACATACTGTTTCACCGAGATAGATAATATCGGTATCGGAGTCTTTAGCCTGCTGATAGAAGGCTTCGACATCAGGCTTCGACCAGAAGTAAAGGAGCGGGCCTAGTGAGTATTTCATAGTATTCTCCTTTATTGCCATTTTCGGTGGTAGGCACCAAGGGTGGTTTGCTTGCCTTCGGAAACATTGCCCAGACAGGCATTCCACGCCGGATCGACACTGTAGCCTTCAGGGTTGGCTAGGTAGCGATCGATGGCTGCACGCCAGGTACGGGTGACCTGCTCGACGTAGGCAGGACTGCGCTGGCGGCCTTCAATTTTCACCGAGGCAATATTGGCTTTGAATAATTCCGGCAAAATTTCCAAGGTGTTTAGGCTGGTTGGCTCTTCCAAGGCATGGTAGCGCTTGCTTTCACCCTCAAGATCGATTTCAAAACGGCCTTTGCACAGGGTAGGGTAGCCAGCGTTCTCACCTGCTTCATAGCGGTCAATCAATACGTCGTTGAGGCGAGACTCCAATCCCTGTGGGGTTTCCTGCCAGCGAACATATTTTGCCGGTGAGCAGGCGCCCACGGTATTGGGTGATTCGCCTGTCATATAGGAGGATAGGTAGCAGCGGCCTTCTGACATGATACACAGGCTACCGAATGCAAAAACTTCCAGCTGCATGTCGGTATTGCGGGCAAGTTGCTTCACCTGATGGATCGACAATACACGGGGAAGTACCACACGTTTGACGTTGAAGTTCTGCTGATAGAAATCAATCGCTGCCGTGTTGGTTGCCGAAGCCTGTACCGAGAGGTGCAGCTCAAGATCCGGGTAATGAGTTGCCGCGTAATCCAGTACCGCAATATCGGCAACGATCAGGGCGTCAACTCCCATTGCTGCTGCATTGTCGACGGCATTTTTCCAACGGTCAAAACCGTCCGGATGGGCAAAGGTGTTTAGGGCAACATGCAGCTTGCGGTTGTGATCTTTCACATACTGTACTGCTCTTTCGAGTTTTCTGCCTGTAAAGTTTAAACCTGCAAAATGGCGGGCATTGGTGTCATCTTTAAAACCGATGTACACGGCATCCGCACCGTTATCAATGGCAGTTTTCAGCGCCGGAAGGTTACCGGCGGGGCAAAGTAGCTCCATATTATTATATCTACCAGTGTGGGAATAAAAGTAATGGGGCAAATAGTAGGGGGCTTAGTGCCCCCTTGTTTTGATATCAGGCAGGTTTTGTTGATTTAGAACAACTTTTTTCACTATCTTTTATAGCTACAAAGTGGTAGTTGATTTAATCTTTGTGACGACGGTGTTTGAGTAAAATGGCATCTAGCTCGTTCTTCGGCAGCGGTTTGTAGAAATGGAACCCCTGGATATAGTCGCAATTGAGGTTCGATAGCAAGGTAGCCTGCTGGCGGGTTTCGACGCCTTCGGCAACGATACTCATACTCAGAGCTTTACCGAGGTTGATGATATTCTCGATCAGTGTTACCTGCTTGGGAATCGTTTCAATATCTTTGATAAACGCCCGGTCGATTTTTAGTTCGTCCAGCGGGAAGCGGGCAAGGTATGACAATGATGAATACCCTGTACCGAAGTCATCAATCGAGAGGGCAAAGCCTTGCTTCTTAATGGCATTAAGCATCTGAATTGTATGCTCGCCGTCACTCATCACCGCACTTTCTGTCAGCTCAAACGTGATGTCATTGGGGTTTACCCCGGTTGCCTTTTTTAGCTTGTCGACAAAATTGATCAGGTTCGGATTGCCAAACTGCTGCGGTGAAAGGTTGATGGCAACCCGCCCGGCTAACAGACCTTGTTGCTTCCATTTGTGTACCGTGGTGAAAACCTCTTTCATCACCACCTGTCCCAGCTGTTCTATCATGCCGGAGCGCTCTGCCACCGGAATAAATTGGGCTGGGCTAATGTAGCCTTCTACCGGATGTTTCCAGCGTACCAGGGCTTCTGCGCCGTCAATGGCATAGTCACGGGCACTGACTTTGGGCTGGTACCAAACCTCAAGCCCATTATGTTGCAGTGCTTTTTGCAATTCAATTTCCAGCCATAGCTGCATCCGCGCTTCTTTGTTCATTTCTTCGCTGAACTTGACTAGCCGGTTGCGGCCACGTTTTTTTGCTTCATACATTGCGGTATCGGCATTCTGAAGCAGGATTCGGGCATCGTTGCCATCACCGGGATAGTTGACCATGCCTATCGAGCAGGCCAGGTGTTTGCTGAAGTGGTGCAGATCAAAAGGCTGATTGATTAGGGCGATGAGCTGCTGGGATATCAATTCACCACTGCGGTCGTGCTCGGGCTCCTGAAGGATAATGGCAAATTCGTCGCCGCTCAGGTGGCTGATAATTGCCGTTTCCGGTAGCAGGCGTCGCAGACGCAGGGAGATTTCCTGTAGTACTCTGTCACCAATGTGGTGCCCAAGGGAATCGTTGATATTTTTAAAGTTATCAAGATCCAAATACATCATTACCAAAGGTGTTTCGTTGTTGATCAGCTGTTCCAGCCGGCGGCTGAAACCATGACGGTTATATAGCCCTGTCAGCGGATCGGTGTGGACAAGCTGTTCTACCTGGCCCTGCTGGACCATTCGCTCGGAAGTGTCTTGCAGCAGAATGAGTTTTGCCGGTGATCCCAGCAGGGTGATATCCGAGGATGAGACCTGTAGTGTCTTGTCGGTGCTGCAGCGTGGGCTGGTTTGACATTGTCGCTGTTCACGACTGTCCAGCTGGCTGATTTGGTCACCGAGGATACGCTGGCTGCTGTTATCGATTAATAGCCGCCCTAATTCCTCGCCGATGAGTTTCTGCGGAGACTCAAAGCCCAGCATATCTGCCGCGGTTTGGTTGGCAGAGATAATGATCTCGCCTTCGATAAGACAGCTGCCGTCGGTGATAAGCTCGTTGAGCTGATTGAGCTGGTGCTCCAGTTCGGCCAGTGAGTTAACCAGTACCTGGCGTTCTGACGTATCGGCGGAGTGCAAGACTATGTAGGGGATATTGCCCGCGATATCTCGAAGCGGAGCCAAGCTAAAATGTATGCTGGTATCGTGGCGGTTGTCGTCCAACACCACTTCGCCTTCGACAGACTCACCATTGAATGCTCGCTCGTAATAAGGGCTCAGTGAGTCATAGAATGCCTGTCCAAGAATATCCTTATCATTTCGCCCCACCAATTCTTCGCGCTCCAACCCGCTAACTTCACAATAGCGATTGTTGACGACCAGATAGTTATGGTCCGGATCTAGTACTGCAAACAGAAAAGGACTGTTATCGGTTAGCAGCGGGAACCAGTAGTTGAGTTGCTCAGTCGGCATTGAAGGTGCATATATCCGTATGTGTTAGGCTCCGGCAAGAGGGGCCGTTCAAATAAGTGTTTCGTACTATAACCTGTGATAATGTTGTAATTCCAAACTTTGCGCCCAGAGAAGCGTTTTTTTTGACTCAAGGCATGAAAAGCCCCCCCGCAATTGCCATACAATCAGTCAATAATTGCGACGACAGAGACAGGAATAATAATACAGTGATTGCTCAACTACGAAAGCACATGGTGCAGTATGGTCCGGCTCTGATCCGAGTACCAGCCAAGATGACCCCGTTTGCCATTCAGAAAAAAGTGATGCTTGATGGTTTGGCGATGGTCTTCAAAGAAGCGCTGGAGGATGGCGATTTTGAATTTTTGGAGGATCGCTGGCTAAAGGTCGAGGTGAGGGATCTTGGCTTGCAGTGGTACATCAGTTATCAAGATGAGCAGCTGGTCGTCTCGGAGCATGCTGAACAGGAAGATGTGAGCTTTAGCGGGGAGTGCAATGATTTGGTATTAATTGCCGCACGTAAGGAAGATCCTGATACACTCTTTTTCCAGCGTCGCCTTCGCATAGAGGGTGATACCGAGTTAGGGTTGGAAGTGAAAAACTTGATGGACAGTATCGATCTGGAACTGCTTCCGGCCCCTGTTAAATTTGTATTGCAGCAATCAGCAGACTTCATCCAGAAAGGGATGCAGGATATGGTTGCGGATAAAGAGGTTATTAATGCTCATTAGAACCGAAGCACCGGCGGATATTCTTCCTATCGACAGTTTGCTGAAAGCGGTATTTGACACCGAGGCGGAAGCGAAGCTGGTGATGAAGCTGCGTGAAAATGGTAACCGGACATTATCTTTAGTGGCATGCAGCGACGAAGGTGAGGTGGTTGGCCATTTGCTATTCAGCCCGGTGACGGTCGATGGGCAAGATGCTAACTGGCAGGGGCTGGCACCGCTGGCAGTGAAACCCGAATACCAACGGCAAGGTGTTGGTTTGGCGCTGATGGAAGAGGCTAAGAGCATTTTGGCTGAACTGGGTTACCCGGTTACAGTGGTGCTGGGCCATAGTGACTATTATCCCAAAGTGGGGTTTGTCAAAGCATCGGAACACGGACTGCGCTGCAGCTGGCCAGTGCCGGATGAAGCGTTTATGGTGTTAGAGCTGATCCCCGGCTCTCTGGCCGAGACGGTAGGGCTGGTGGAATATTGTTCCGAGTTTTCGGACATGTGATGATGGCAGCTTGAGCCTGAATTGAAGAAATACCACCTGTGGGTGGTATTTTTTATTGGGCCAGATAATTATTCGGACTGTGGTGGCTCTATTTCGTATGATGATCTGATAGGATCGTCAGTCGAAGTGATGCCACCAGGTTGAAAATGGTAATACGATGAATCAGAGAGATATACAGGTATTGCAGGAGATGGGCCTGACTTACTGGCAGGTAAGAAAGCCGTCATTTTTTCCTGATATGCAGGTACCTGTGATTGACCTTCCGGAGAGTTGTCAGCTGTTGTTTGTCTGTTCAGATGAGCTGGATGAGCATGACAGTTGGTTATTTGGCCGGATCCTGAAGAGCATGAAGCTTAGCCCCGAACAGGCGTTACTACTGCCGCCTCAGGCATTGGATCAGATCAGGGAGCATCATTTGACGTGGTGCTGGCTGGCTGGTTGCCAGGTGGCTCACCCCGCAGGGTGCCAATTGCTGACATCGGTATCACTGAAACAAATGCATACTAACCCAGCCAGTAAAAAAGCCTTATGGCAGCAGATTTGTTCCTATGACTCATAAAATTGTTTCCCTAGCACCGCACCATCTTGATGATGTCTGGCGTATCGAGCAGGCTGCTCATGCGTTTCCATGGGCTGAGTCGTTGATCCGCAAAGCGCCGAATAAGATTGCCGCTAATTTTGCCTTACAAGTTGATGATAAGATCGTCGGCTATTGTTTTGGCCAGAATGTGGCAGGAGAGGCAACATTGCTGAATATCGCTATTGATCCTGATTTTCAGGGCAAGGGATACGGCAAACTATTACTTGAAGGCTTTATTGACCAGCTGTCGGCGTTGAATGCCGAAGAGATCTGGTTAGAAGTCAGGGCCAGCAATACCCGTGCAGCTCAGCTATATGAAGCTATCGGCTTTAATGAAATTAATCGTCGGGTCGGCTATTACCCCTCGGAAAACGGCCGTGAAGATGCATTGATTATGACGTATCTGGTGATGTAGCTGCCCAGCCAGAGGCCGGTGCCAGAAACAGCACAGTGTTACTGCTGTTTCTTTCTGCGGAGTTTGCGTATAATTCCGCCATCTTTCAGGCTCCCAATAGTCATCGACAACGCTGCGTAGGATAGAGACAAACATGTAATTCACTAAAATGAAATCACCCTTTGTTTTCTGCCAGCGCAGATGATGAAACCTAGTTAGGTCTCTATTCAAATACTTAGTTAGGTCTTTATATTAGGAGCTGGGCAACTCACAGCTAGTGAGTTGCTGCTCGATTATTGAAATCTCTCACAGGATTATCAACGCTTATGTCTTTTTTACCTGAAGTGAACAAACGTCGTACGTTTGCGATCATTTCTCACCCGGATGCGGGTAAAACAACCATCACCGAAAAAGTATTGTTATTCGGAAACGCGATCCAGAAAGCCGGTACGGTTAAAGGCCGTGGCTCAAACCAGCATGCCAAGTCAGACTGGATGGAGATGGAAAAAGAGCGTGGTATCTCGGTAACCACCTCGGTGATGCAGTTCCCGTACAATGATTGTCTGGTTAACCTGCTAGATACCCCGGGACACGAAGATTTTTCGGAAGATACCTACCGTACGCTAACCGCGGTTGATTCATGCCTGATGGTGATCGACGCCGCGAAAGGTGTCGAAGATCGTACCCGTAAGCTGATGGAAGTTACCCGCCTGCGTGATACACCTATCGTGACCTTCATGAACAAATTGGACCGTGATATTCGTGATCCGATGGAATTGTTGGATGAAGTTGAAACCGAACTGAACATGGCATGCGCGCCAGTATCATGGCCGATTGGTTGTGGTAAAGAGTTTAAGGGTGTTTATCATATCCACCGTGACGAGTCTATTTTGTACAGCACGGGCCAGGGGCACACGATTCAAGAACAGCGCATCATTAAAGGTCTGGAAAACTCTGAGCTTGATGAAGCAATTGGTGGTGTATTGGCAGAGCAGCTTCGTGAAGAGCTTGAACTGGTTATTGGTGCATCGCACGAGTTTGACCAGGAACTTTTCCTGAATGGTGAACTCACACCGGTCTTCTTTGGTACGGCACTGGGTAACTTCGGTGTCGACCATATGCTTGACGGCCTGACCAAGTGGGCGCCTGCGCCTATGCCGCGCAAGGCAAACGAGCGTGATGTTGAAGCAACGGAAGAGAAGTTCTCTGGTTTCGTATTTAAGATCCAGGCTAATATGGATCCGAAGCACCGCGACCGTATTGCCTTTATGCGCATCGTATCGGGTACGTATAATCAGGGCATGAAAATGAACCATGTCCGTACCGGCAAGAATGTTAGCATCTCTGATGCGGTAACCTTTATGGCCGGTGACCGTACTCGTGCAGAAATGGCTTATGCGGGTGACATTATCGGCTTGCATAACCACGGTACGATCCAGATCGGTGACACTTTTACCCAAGGTGAAAGCCTGAAATTTGCCGGTATCCCTAACTTTGCACCAGAACTGTTTCGTCGTATTCGTCTGAAAGATCCACTGAAGCAGAAACAGCTGCTTAAAGGTCTGGTTCAGCTATCTGAAGAAGGTGCAGTACAGGTATTCCGTCCGCTGCAAAACAACGACTTGATCGTTGGTGCTGTAGGTGTACTTCAGTTTGATGTGGTTGTAGCGCGTTTGAAAGCTGAGTACAACGTAGAAGCTATCTACGAAGGCGTTAACGTTGCAACTGCGCGCTGGGTTGAGTGTGGTGATACCAAGAAGCTGGAAGAGTTCAAGCGCAAGAGCCAGGCTAACTTAGCATTGGATGGCGGTGATAATCTAAGTTATATCGCTCCGACGATGGTAAACCTGAACTTGGCCAAAGAGCGCTTCCCGGACGTTGATTTCCGTGCGACCCGCGAACACTAATCAAATCATTTAAAGGTTGAATTTCAACCCGAAAGTCAAAAGCCGTCACAGTTGTGGCGGTTTTTTTTATCCTTTTTTACGAATCGGTTACGCCTCTCTTTCATTCTCTTTTTCTCGGTCTAATATTCTCTGTGTTGCGTATTGGCGGGGATAGGAATGATGGAATTTTCTGTAGGAAAAGATGTTTACTCCTGGCCAGGGGAGCCATCCCCGTTAGGTGCCACTATAAAAGAGCAGGGCGTGAACTTTAGCCTTTACTCCAAAGACGCAACGAAAGTAATACTGCACCTGTTTGACAGTCAGGATACCACTACACCATCTCTCTCGTTCGAACTTGATCCTGTGGTTCACAAGCGGGGACATTACTGGTTTTTGTTTGTTGCCAATATTGGTCATGGGCAGGTGTATGCCTTTCAGGTTGCTGGCCCCTGGAAACCGGAGGTCGGACTGCGCTTCAACAAGGAAAAAATACTGATAGATCCCTACAGTCAGGCGATTTGCTTTGGACGCCATTATTGCCGTGACAAGGCGATTGGTTCCGATCCGAATATAGATAGCGGAATGAAAAGTGTTGTGGTTGATCAGCGAGCCTTTGACTGGCAGGGCTCCCAGGCTCCGCGCCATTCATTAACAGATACCGTGATCTATGAAATGCATGTCGGCGGTTTTACCAAACATCCTTCGTCGGGTATCGAAGAGTCTAAACGGGGAACGTTTGCTGGTGTCATTGAGAAAATCCCTTACCTGAAGTCGCTAGGAGTGACAGCCGTTGAGCTGATGCCTATCCAGCAGTTTGATGTCGATGATGCACCCGAGGGAAGGAAAAACTACTGGGGCTATAGTCCGATTAACTTCTTTGCCGTTCATGCCGGCTACAGTGTCGAGAAAGATCCGCTGGCTGCTATCACTGAATTCAAGACCCTGGTGAGGGAGCTACATAAAGCAGATATTGAAGTGATCCTGGATGTCGTTTTCAATCATACGGCTGAAGGTGACGAGAGCGGTCCGACGTTTTGCTTTAAGGGATTGCAGAACGGGGCGTATTACATCGTAGACAAGAAAAGTGGCCAATATGCGAATTACAGCGGGTGCGGCAATACCTGCAATGCCAACCACAGTGTACTGAGGCGGATGATTATTGATGCCCTGCATTTTTGGGTGACCGAAATGCGGGTCGACGGCTTCCGTTTTGATCTTGCATCGGTGCTGGCCAGAGATAGTCTGGGGCAACCAATGAAAGAGCCGCCTCTGTTATGGTCGATAGATTCCGATCCGATCCTGAGTAGTACCAAAATCTTCGCCGAGGCCTGGGATGCCGCAGGTCTTTATCAGGTAGGATCATTTATTGGTGATCGCTGGAATGAGTGGAACGGGAAGTTTCGTGATGATGTGCGGGCTTTTTGGCGCGGAGACAGTGACAGCGTCAGCCGTTTTGCTTCTCGTACTTTGGGATCTCCGGATATCTACTGCAGCGATCGCCATTCGCCGCACCGTTCAGTGAATTTTATCTGTGCCCATGATGGTTTTACCCTCAATGATCTGGTGAGTTACAGCGAGAAACATAACTGGGATAATGGCGAGGCCAACCGTGACGGCGACAGTCATAATCTGTCGAATAACTATGGTGTGGAAGGACCGACGGACATTGCAGAGGTCGAAGCCTTGCGTAACCGCCAGTGTAAAAATATGCTGGCGACACTGTTGTTGTCACTGGGCACCCCAATGATTTCAATGGGGGATGAGGTTCGGCGTACCCAGCGGGGCAATAATAATGCCTACTGCCAAGATAATGAGATTAGCTGGTTTGATTGGCGCCTCACCGATAAGCATGCTGATATGCTGCGGTTTGTGACACTGATGAACCAAATTCGGCGGACCGAACCGACAATCGACTGGAACATGCATATGTCGCTGAGCTCGGTAGTTGAGAATGTCGGGATCAGCTGGCATGGCCTTCAGCCAAATCAACCTGATTGGTCAGAGCATTCCCATTCGCTGGCATCGACAGTGATCCATCCGATCAGCGAGGACGAGCTCTATATAATCTGTAATGCCTATTGGGATCCGTTGGTGTTTACCTTGCCGAACCGAGAGGGTCGGGACTGGCATTTGTTGGTCAATACGGCAGAGCAAAGCCCTCGAGACATCTATACTATCGAGCAGTCACCAAAGTATCTGCACGATACCATTTTGGTGACAGGGCGTAGTATGATCGTGATGGTGGCAAAACCACGGGGTTAATAGTGGCTAAGGAGAAAGAGATGCTTAAATGGCTAAAGCAAGTGGCTGCCAAATACGAGCAGTGGTGTGAGCAAACAATATATAGCGAGAGCTAGCCATGCTTATCGATAGTCATTGTCATTTCGATTTTGAGCCTTTTTCCTCGGATCCTGCTTATTACCTTGAGCTAGCACGCAAGGCCGGGGTCGGCAAGATCATCATTCCTTCTGTCGGTGAACGTAATTGGCAGGCGGTGAGGACTCTTAGCCAGCAGTTTGACAATTTATACTATGCACTCGGGTTGCATCCGTTTTTTAGCCAGGAGCATAGCCCTGATGCCTTGGCCTTGCTGAAGGCGCAGTTAGAAGAAGTCATCGGAGGAGAAGGCAATAAGGATGTTAATTGCGTTGCGGTGGGTGAATGTGGTCTAGACTTTGCCATTGCGGATGTAAACCGGGATCGGCAGGTCGAACTATTGGAAGCACAGCTGAAGCTGGCAAGTGACTATGGTTTGCCGGTTATCCTTCACTGCCGGAAGGCCTTCTCTGAGCTGCTTGGCATATTGAAACGAAACCCGCCGGTTGCTGGTGGTGTCTATCACGGTTTCAGTGGCAGTCTCTCGCAGGCCGAGCAATTAATCGATCTAGGTATCAAAATTGGTGTTGGTGGAACGATTACATATCGCCGGGCCAATAAAACTCGCATTACAATAGCAGCACTGCCATTGGCAGCACTGATGCTAGAGACCGATGCGCCAGATATGCCTGTTGCCGGCTTCCAGGGGCAGCCTAATCGCCCCGATAGGTTACGCAACGTTATGCAATCGCTTGTTGATATCAGGGAAGAGTCTGAGGCTGAAATTGAAGAAGCCACGAGTTTAACCGCAGCTGAACTTTTTCAACTTTTGATGTGATCTAGATCTAAAAGAAAACGATTGCGCGAAACGGTTGCGTGAGCTGCATTTTCCTTTGTGATTTATGTCACGTTTGTGACTAAACTTTCACTCTCTTTCCTTGGAAAGTGTGATGGCGGCATTACTTTATCGGCCGCCGCGTTAGTATAATGCGCCGGACTCTTAATGAGCCAAATTGTCGAGACGCCAAACTTAACTAAAGGGATGCCATAAACTATGAGCCTGTTTATGAGCCTGGTTGGGATGTTAGTACTGCTAGGTCTAGCTGTTCTACTATCTGATAACCGTAAAGCTATTAATCTACGTACTGTTGGTGGCGCATTTGCCATCCAATTTTTGTTAGGTGCATTTGTTCTATATGTACCTTGGGGTAAAGATGTTCTTGGTGCTGCGAGTAGCGGTGTTCAGAGCGTCATTGATTTTGGTAACGTCGGTATCGGATTCCTATTCGGTAGCCTAGTGAACTTCTCTGTTGAAGGTATTGGTTTTATCTTCGCATTTAAAGTTCTGCCAACAGTTATCTTCTTCTCTGCACTGATCAGCGTTCTTTATTACTTGGGTGTTATGCAAGTAGTAATCAATGTTCTTGGTGGTGGTCTTAAGAAGGTACTTGGAACCTCTAACGCAGAATCAATGTCTGCAACAGCTAACATTTTTGTTGGTCAGACTGAAGCACCGCTTGTTGTGCGTCCGTTTGTACCAAAAATGACGCAGTCTGAGCTGTTTGCCGTAATGTGTGGTGGTCTGGCTTCGGTTGCTGGTGGTGTTCTTGCTGGTTATGCGGCAATGGGTGTACCTCTAGAGTACCTGATTGCAGCATCATTCATGGCTGCACCTGGTGGTCTGTTGTTCGCTAAAATCATCAAGCCTGAAACAGATGAGCCTGTTGAGCAACTAGCTGGTGACGAAGCGCAGGGCGACGATAAGCCTGCTAACGTAATCGATGCTGCAGCTGGCGGTGCATCTGCTGGTATGCAACTGGCTCTTAACATCGGCGCAATGCTATTGGCATTCGTTGGTCTGATTGCCCTAATCAACGGTATGCTAGGTGGTATCGGTGGTTGGTTCGGTATGCCTGAACTAACACTAGAACTGATCCTTGGTTATGTATTCCAGCCATTAGCATTCCTAATTGGTGTGCCATGGGCTGATGCGAACATTGCAGGTTCTTTCATCGGTCAGAAACTGATCCTGAATGAATTTGTTGCTTACCTAGGCTATGTTCCTTACCTAGGCGATGCTGCTCCTGCAGTTATCTCTGAAAAGACAAAAGTAATCATTTCTTTTGCTCTATGTGGTTTTGCTAACCTGTCTTCAGTAGCAATCCTGCTTGGTGGCCTTGGTAGCATTGCTCCAAACCGTCGCCACGACATTGCACGCTTTGGTATGAAAGCTGTAGCTGCAGGTACATTATCTAACCTAATGTCTGCAACAATCGCTGGTTTGTTCTTCTCTCTAAGCGCAATGTAATTACTGATTCGTTCAGCTAAGAATAATAAACGCCACAGCTAAGCTGTGGCGTTTTTGTGTTTGTAGGTTTCGAGAGCTAGCTCTCTCCCTGTTTTGTTCTAAGCGATTTCTCCGGCGCAATTCCTTCGCAACGATCTGAATAATTACTCATTCAGACAGGTATAACTCTCGGTTCGCGTCACTAGCCCCTCGACACTTCCCCTAGGATTCAAAATCTAGGATCTAAAAGCTAGGATCCTGCCCGTAAATCCCGATCAACAGATTTGGTAAAAACGTGCAACGCGCTCGCTTTTTGTATCATAAAATCGATTGCGCTCCGGTTTCTGCAATCTTCCTTTGCTACCATCATCTCACGTTACAGCGACACCTCAGTACCGGCAGGCTACACTTTCTTTGTTCTGTAAAGACAGAGAGAAACGTTATGAGTGAAGTCATACTGGCGCTGATGGCAGGGTTCATCGTTGGAGTCTTATTTTCAGCGATAAAACTGCCGATACCTGCGCCGCCAGTCCTTTCCGGAGTGATGGGAATTTTCGGCGTATATGCAGGAGGTATTGCTTATCAGTGGATCGTGGAACGTTTCTTTACTTGAATAGAGTTATTTGAGTAATAACAATTGTTTACAGTATTTTCTTGCGGTAAACACATTATCCACCACTGGAAACACGACTTTGATGGTGAGGCGTATCGGAGCTTGGTATTATACGTGAGCACCATCATTAACTGACGATTGCTGTTTCAGCGTTTCCCCGTCGTGATGGAAGTACTGTCACGGTTTGCTGGACGGCACAACTTGCAAGTGCTCAGGGTTGCCTGAGCATCTTGCGCGGTGAAATGGATATCAATCAGGACGACAATCTCGCATTGTTTCCCTGAGTCTTCAAGGAACCAAGTCCGCTCATCTAACTGTTCGCTGTCGGCGGGCCGTTTGACGGTATAGCAACAGATTGCCGTCAAGCGTATGGAACAGTTTCTATAAGCTTGGTAGAAAATAACTGGACTGGAGATAGTCATGAGCGATTTAAAAGCTGCTGCACTACGTGCACTTAAACTAATGGATCTTACCACTCTGAACGACGACGACACTGATGCGAAAGTGATCGAGTTGTGTAAGAACGCTAAAACAGCTGTAGGTAACACAGCAGCAGTATGTATCTACCCACGTTTTATTCCTGTTGCTAAGAAGCAACTGCGTGAGCAGGGTACACCAGAAGTCCGTATTGCAACTGTTACTAACTTTCCACACGGTAACGACGATATCGAGATTGCGGTAGCTGAAACTAAAGCTGCAGTAGCCTACGGCGCTGACGAAGTAGACGTAGTATTCCCTTACCGCGCGCTAATGGCCGGTAACGAAGAAGTTGGCTTTGAGCTGGTTAAGCAGTGTAAAGCAGCGTGTGGTGATATTCTGCTGAAAGTTATCATCGAAACGGGTGAGCTTAAAACAGAAGAGCTGATCAAAAAAGCGTCTGAGCTTTCAATTAAAGCCGGTGCTGACTTTATCAAAACATCGACTGGTAAAGTGCCAGTAAACGCAACACCAGAATACGCTGAGATCATGCTGAACGTGATCAAAGAGATGGGCGTAGCGAAAACTGTTGGCTTCAAGCCTGCAGGTGGTGTCCGTACCGCTGAAGATGCACAGCAATATCTTGCTATGGCTGACAGCATTCACGGTGCTGAGTGGGCTGACAACATGCACTACCGTTTTGGTGCATCAAGCCTGCTAGCTAATTTACTTCACACTCTAGGTGAAGGTGAAAAAGCAGCTGAAGGCGGCTACTAATCTAATCCCGTAAGGTGGCATTTATTGCCACCTTACTTTTTTTGCCTGTGACTATTTACTGTTTGGTTCTTGCCCGGCTGCGGCGCGAGCGGCACCTGTGCGGCTGAGAATCATACTGTGAGGCCTTTTCCAAGAATGGGTTACGCAAGGTAAATTGTCATCTGCCCTACATTATTATCTGAGCGGGGAATACCATGTATTTACCACAAGAAATCATTAGAAAAAAACGCGACAACATCGAACTATCTGCAGACGAAATTAGCTTCTTTATCCAGGGTGTTGCTAAAGACACCGTATCTGAAGGCCAGATTGCAGCTTTTGCAATGGCAATCTACTTCAATGACATGACCATGAACGAGCGTGTAGCCCTGACTTGTGCAATGCGTGACTCTGGCATGGTGATCAACTGGGATCACATGAACTTCGATGGTCCAATTGTCGACAAACACTCTACTGGTGGTGTCGGTGATGTAACATCGCTAATGCTTGGCCCTATGGTGGCAGCATGCGGTGGTTACGTACCAATGATTTCAGGCCGTGGCCTGGGCCACACTGGCGGTACGCTGGACAAGCTAGAGTCTATTCCTGGTTATAACATCACACCGACTAACGAAGTGTTTGGTCAGGTGACTAAAGATGCAGGCGTAGCAATTATCGGTCAGACTGGTGATTTGGCTCCGGCTGACAAGCGTGTTTATGCTACCCGTGATGTAACAGCAACGGTTGATAACATCTCGTTGATCACGGCATCTATCTTGTCGAAGAAACTGGCTGCCGGCCTAGGTTCGCTTGTGATGGATGTTAAAGTAGGTTCTGGCGCATTCATGCCGACTTACGAAGCATCGGAAGAGCTGGCTAAGTCTATTGTTGCGGTAGCGAATGGCGCTGGTACCAAAACAACCGCTTTGCTAACTGACATGAACCAAGTTTTGGCTTCAACTGCAGGTAATGCCCTGGAAGTACGTGAAGCCGTTCAGTTCCTAACCGGTGAATATCGCAACCCTCGCTTATTTACCGTTACCATGGCATTGTGTGCCGAAATGCTTGTAAACAGTGGCTTGGCTGCTGATTTGGAACAAGCGAACGCGAAACTGCAGGAAGTACTGGACAACGGTAAAGCAGCAGAGTGTTTCGGCAAGATGGTTTCAGGCCTTGGCGGTCCGGTTGACTTCATGGAAAACTACGACAATTACCTAGATAAAGCTGAAATCGTGAAGCCTGTTTTCGCAGAAAGCACAGGTTATGCATTCGCGATGGATACCCGCGGTCTGGGTATGGCTGTTGTTGGTATGGGGGGCGGTCGCCGCGTAGCATCCGACACTATCGATTACGCAGTTGGTCTTAGCGACATGATTGCTCTGGGTACTGAAGTGAATGCAGAGACCCCGCTAGCCGTTATCCACGCTCGTACCGAAGCACAATGGGAAGAAGCGGCTCAGGCTGTTCGTAACAACATTACTGTTGCTGACCAGAAACCAGAACCGACCCCAGAGGTTTACCGTCGCGTTCGCCCTGAAGATGTTTAATGGAGTCAAAATGAAACGTTCAATTATTCTTGTACTCGATTCTTTTGGTGTCGGCGCAACAGAAGATGCTGTTGATTTCGGCGATGTAGGCTCGAATACGCTAGGTCATATTGCAGCGCAGTGTGCCCGTGGCGAAGCTGACAACGGTGATCGTAGCGGTCCTCTTAATCTACCTAACCTAAACAAGCTAGGCTTGGGTAAGGCCTGTGAAGAGTCTTCAGGTACTTTCCCTGAAGGACTGGATCCTGCGGCAGAAATTACTGGTGCATATGGCCATGCCAAAGAACTGTCATCAGGCAAGGATACTCCGTCAGGTCACTGGGAAATTGCAGGCGTACCGGTATTGTTTGATTGGGGATACTTCACTGATCACTCAAACAGCTTCCCTCAGGAGCTGCTAGATAGCATTGTTAAGCGTGCCAACCTTCCGGGTTACCTGGGCAACTGCCATGCATCCGGTACTCAGGTTCTTGATGATCTGGGTGAAGAGCACATGCAAACCGGCAAGCCAATTTTCTATACCTCAGCGGATTCTGTTTTCCAGATCGCCTGTCATGAAGAAAGCTATGGTTTGGACAATCTGATGGAGCTTTGCCGAATTGTTCGCGAAGAGCTAGAAGATTACAACATTGGCCGTGTTATCGCGCGTCCGTTCACCGGTGCCGGCAAAGGCCAGTTCGAGCGTACGGGTAACCGTCGTGATCTGTCTGTCGAGCCACCTGCAACAACCGTGCTGCAGAAACTGGTTGACGAGAAAGGCGGTGATGTTGTGTCTATCGGTAAGATCTCCGATATCTATGCTGGCTGTGGTATTACTCAGAAAGTGAAAGCGACCGGTATCCCTGCACTGTTTGAGGCAACACTTGAGCAGATCAAGAAAGCGGGTGACAACACCATCGTATTCACTAACTTCGTTGATTTTGACTCGGCTTATGGCCACCGCCGTGATGTTGCCGGTTATGCAGCTGCGTTGGAATATTTCGATAAGCGTCTACCGGAAGTTCTTGAGCTGCTTCAGGAAGATGATGTATTGATCCTGACTGCGGACCATGGCTGTGATCCAACATGGGAAGGTACTGACCATACTCGTGAGCACATTCCCGTTCTTGTAACAGGCCCTAAAGTGAAAGCTGGCTCTCTTGGTCGTCGTGAGACATTTGCCGATATCGGTCAAACCCTGGCTGAATACTTTGGTACGTCTGACATGGAATACGGTAAGTCATTCCTGTAAGGCTAATAACATATCCCTGCCGCTGTTTCGTTCTATATTTGATGTAGTTCGAAACAGCAACCTAACACTAATGAATTGCCGTTGGTTTGAATCAGGCTGACGGATAAATGGAAGGAAATTACGATGGCTACTCCACATATTAATGCAGAAATGGGTGATTTTGCAGACGTAGTTCTGATGCCTGGTGATCCGCTACGTGCCAAGTATATTGCTGAAACATTCCTGGATGATGCAAAAGAAGTGTGTAATGTTCGTAACATGTACGGTTACACAGGCACATACAAAGGCCGTAAGATCTCTGTAATGGGTCACGGTATGGGTATCCCTTCATGCTCAATCTACGCGACTGAACTGGTTAAAGATTTCGGCGTGAAGAAAATCATCCGAGTTGGTAGCTGTGGTGCGGTGCGTGACGATGTAAACCTACGCGATGTTGTGATCGGTATGGGTGCATCAACAGACTCTAAAGTGAACCGTATTCGTTTCGGCGATCACGATTTTGCAGCGCTGGCTGATTACGGCATGGTACAAAATGCCGTAGAAGCAGCAAAAGCAAAAGGTATCGACGTTAAAGTGGGTAACATCTTCTCTGCAGATTTATTCTACAACCCTGATTTTGATTTCTTCCAGACAATGAAGAAATACGGCATCGTTGGTGTTGAGATGGAAGCGGCAGGTATCTACGGCCTAGCAGCTGAGTTTGGTGCTAAGGCACTGACTATCTGTACTGTTTCAGATCACATTCTCCGTGGTGAAGCGACTACATCTGAAGAACGTCAGCTGACATTCAACGACATGATGGAAATCGCACTGGAATCTGTTCTGCTAGGTGATGCTGAATAAGCATGCGTTGGTAGGAATATGTAAAAAAAGACGGCCACGGCCGTCTTTTTTTATACGTGAATATCAGTGACGAGTAGCATAAAGTTAATCTTTTGCATTCGAGGTTAACAAGAACGGGAAGTGCCAGATATCTTTGCGGCGACCGAAGGTGAAGGCCAGCAAGAAGCCAATAAACAAGGCTGCCAATATCAGACCACGAATAGTATTGGTCATATATTCGACCTGGCTGGCGGCACTTTCTAATAGCTTGCCGTGCTCTAGGGTAATCCGGACAAAACCAACGACCTGTTTATCAATAACGATCGGTTCAACAATTTGCTGTCGGCCGAAGCTGGCGACGGATAGCGGGGTGGAGATCCCTGTTACCTGCTCTAATGGCATCGCTTCTTCTGTTTTGGCAATCGCAATGCCCTCCAGATCATAAATGCTGGCATCAAGGATCAGAGGCTCTTCGGAGAGCTGCTGAATGAGCGCCTGAAGTTTGTCCTGGTTTTTATCGAGGACATCTTTGGCTGCCGTTGTTGCGGCTTGCCGAACGATAATGCGTGACAGAGATTGGGTCTGCTCGCTGAGTGCCCGGTAGCTGCGGATATTTAAATCCGAACCGTATTCCAGCATGGCAATTAATCCGCCTAAGCAGATCACCAATACCAGAAATTGCCATGTTCGCTTTAGCCGTGTTTTTTTCAGTATCATCATATTAACGTATAGTGGAATCAAAGCCGAAATGCACGAATGCCATATTGGGGCTTGCCCTGATAAATTGCAATAGGGTACTTTGGTAGCCGTGGTTAAAATAACTGAACTTAAACATGGATGTAAAAAACGTGCTAAAAGTTAAAAAACATACGTCGCTTCAGCAGCGTTTCCCCGATGCGACATCCGCTTCTAATCTGGTAAGAAAACAAGCCAGTGGGTTGATTTACGGGCGGCAGATTACACCTGAGCTCATGGCTGATATTGCCGCTTATGCCGGTAATGCTCTCGAGGTGGTCGCTGCATGGAAGGTTGGCTCCTATGATGCGGTACTGATCAGCAATGATCTCTCTGGCCTGCTGGAGCAGGCATTGATCCGCTATCAGATCGATTTTGTTTCTACCAGTGAGCTGCCTGATTTGTCCGAGCCTGGTCTGGTAGTGATGGACATGGACTCTACTGCTATTGAGATTGAGTGTATTGATGAAATTGCAGTGCTAGCCGGAGTGGGAGAGCAAGTTGCCGAGGTGACCGAGCGAGCAATGCTGGGGGAGCTTGATTTTGAACAGAGCCTGCGTCAGCGGGTTGCGACACTGGCCGGTGCCGATGAGTCGATATTGGAATCTGTACGCTCAACATTGCCGATGATGCCTGAATTGCGTGAGCTGGTCGCGACACTTCATCACTACGATTGGAAAGTGGCGATAGCCTCGGGTGGCTTCACCTATTTTTCGGATTACCTAAAAGAAGAGTTGAACCTTGTTCATGCTCAGTCGAATACGTTAGAGATAGTAAACGGCAAGCTGACCGGCAAGGTGCTTGGTGATGTGGTTGATGCCCAAGCCAAAGCTGACATTTTGCGTGAACTGGCCGATCAACACGAGATTGCATTGCATAATACCGTTGCCGTCGGTGATGGAGCCAATGATCTATTAATGCTTAAAGTCGCTGGTCTGGGAGTTGCCTACCATGCCAAACCGAAAGTCGAGGCCGAAGCGCCGGTCGTTATCCGCCATGCGGATCTGGGCGGGGTGATGTGTATTCTTTCTGCTTCCCTTATGCCGCAGGGAATTAGCTGGTAGGTTTTACTGGCTCTTGTTCCCTCCCCTTGCGAAGGGGAGGGCTAGGGTGGAGTCTAGCTAGCCTATTTCCAGCCTTATCTGCACTTCATCGGTAATATCGTATATTTCACCGCAGCCGATCAGCGAGTTAAACTCTACTTCCAGTGCCCGTGCACGGTGCAGTGCCATTCGGGCCAGTTCACCGAGTTCGATGCCTGTCAGGACGGTCATCGGGTTCAATACTGGTACTGCTGTTACCCTAATCGCCATGAATTCCCCTTTCGCTTTGGCCCCTTTGATGAATTTTATCCGTTCATCCACTGTGCCGAACTCATCAATGAGTTTGCTATCTAGGTGCTTTATTGTGTTACCTTTTCGTTGGATCGACAGATACAGTTCATGAATATAGGGCTTGCGGATCTCGACTGGTCGCATGGTTTCAGCCAGCATTTTCTTGAGCCGGTTTTTGAAAATAGGTTCAAGCGAGAAGTCCTTTCCTCCGGCGACCTGATTGAATAGTTTCGGCAATGCCGGCATTGGGAAATTACAGCCAATTGCTTTGATCTTTATCTTGTGGTCGACTTTTTCGGTAAAGTAAGGAATGCAGTTAAGGCGTGTTAGCAGCATCTGGTGCATGGCCAATAACAGCTCGCCACTCGGGAGAACTTCTTCCAAGACTTTAAACTTGCTCTCGTTGTGCTTAATCAGGCGGCGCAAGAACTGTTCCCCCCTAAATGCGTAATCACCGCTGCCGGTAGTGAGCTGGATATTGCTGAAGTCCGGACTGACCCTCACGATTTTGTACGGCACGTGACTGAGTGGTGCGTTTTTATCCAGTTTTTGTAAATCCACAAATTTAATAGTGACCTCATCACCTCGCTTGATCGGGAGAGGCTGGATGATATCCAAATTCAAACCGCGGATAGAAAAATCAATCGTGGTACCGGTTATTGGCGGAAAGTCAGGGTGATGCAGCTCGATTGCAGTCTGGAATTTAAACCGCGACTCACTACGCTGCGGCTTAGGGTCAAAGTAAATCGCCTTGGCCGTAGAGACCGGATTTCGAGGGTGGCGGAAGGTCTGGAGTGCTTTACCCGGTAATTGGGGTTTAACCGGCAGACGGTAATCTTGCTGGGCTTGTTCGTTGGTGAGATCCTGCAAAATACCGATATGGGTAAGCTTACTCAACTGATCAAGCATTTCAGGTGCAATGTCCTGCAACCGTTCCAAGTCTTTTTCACTGATGGGATGTACCGTCAGGCGGGTGACTTGCCAGCTCTTTCTTGAGGCCCCGACATGCCAGAACAGGTGACGTTGCTCCATGGTCATTTCCGGCAGGGCGGCAGAGTAGAAAAAGCTCTTGCGGTCATGTTCGTGAACGAAGCTATAAATCAGTGTACTGCATTGTTTGAGTCCGGCCTTGCCAAGGATGGCCATGCGGTCTTTGGAAAGCAGATGGTTGATGACAGGCTGGTTTCTCTCATCATGCCAGCTATCCCAGATATGACGGTTATGGTCGGTTAGCAGGCTATATTTCAGTTCATTGCCAGCAAAGAACAGCGGCATGCTGGTGGTGTGCTTGAGGAAGCAGTGTTCGTAGCCTTTGGTTCGAACCTGGATCACCTTGTCTTCATGATTCTTGCGGGTTCGGTGTTGTAAAACTTGTTGGCTACGATCAATCGTCTGTTTGATTACGCTATTGTCACTGGTTATTTTAAGTCGTAACCACTTGAAGCTGTCGTTTTCCTTGTTGTCATCAATGCCTAGAATTCTATATTTTGTCCCTTGGTTTAGTAGCCGTGGGTCATTGAATTTCTCGGCCATTTTGGGAAATGTGGCGACGACTGTCTGGCCTAGGTTGTATTTAAATGCCGAGGGGACTTTAAATTTGGCGCCAGAATAGGACAAATCAGAGGTAACGCCATGGACGGACTGGTTGAAAGGCAAAGCAAGGTTAACCTGGGTGGTGATTTGAAGACGGTTCTCATCCCGGGTTAGATAATGGCCAAAACGAATAAGATTGGCATCGAACTGGGTATCTCGCTGAGGTGTCTCTTCGGTGTTCGTTTCCTGTCTTTCCTGTTGGTGAAGGACTCGGAAATTGTTGCGGGTACTCATAAGGGCCTCGTAGAGCCCGACCCGATACTTACCGCCATAAGCCTTGATTCGCTTATGGTAGGTATTGATTGCCACATCGTCCAGCCAGTGCCTCTGGCCGTGTAATTCATACGGGCGACATTCTCCCTTGACCCGACCGCGAAGATCGACAAGTTGATGGCAGGGCGCCATGATCCGGTTTAGCTCCATTTTTATCTGGAGTCGAGCCGGGCCATTAGTTTCCTGCGTTATCATTTGAAAGACGTCGTCAAAATCATCACTGTCATAAACAGGGATGAGTTGTTCTATCAATCCTTTATAGTCGTCCAGCAACATAGCTCTTTCTGATACATTAGTCCTTAGTTTAATATCTGCATTTTGCAGCAAAAGTTTAGTATGTTGTTACTATTTCTTGCTGGATGTACCAGTTGCAGTATTCCAACAGCAAATAGTGTGCTAACGATCAATAAGTCAAGGTGAAACATGGCCAAAATAAAACGTGCCTATGTGTGTAGTGACTGTGGTGCGGATTTTCCTCGCTGGCAGGGGCAGTGTAGTGCCTGTGCGGCCTGGAACACGATCACTGAATTTACCGTACCCAAAACCCGTTCCGCGATTGGTTCTGGGGGACTGGGCGCGGTAAGTAGCTATGCCGGGGCCGTAACCAAAATTCAGAAGCTGTCAGAAGTGGAAAGCAAAGACTTGCCGCGTTTTAGCTCTGGAATTTCCGAGCTGGACCGGGTACTGGGCAGTGGTATTGTACCGGGCTCTGTTTTATTGCTCTGCGGTGATCCTGGAGCGGGTAAATCGACCTTGCTGCTGCAGAGTATTGGAGCGGTGGCAGTAGACAAGTCAGCCTTGTATGTGTCGGGCGAAGAGTCTATTCACCAGATTTCGCAGCGGGCTATTCGCCTGAATACCCCGAATATCGATAAAATCAGTGTTGTGGCAGAAACATCGGTAGAGCAAGTACTTAATCATGTGACCCAGCAGAAAGCGGAGTTCGTGATTGTTGATTCGATCCAGACGATGACCGTCGCCCATAATGAGTCGGCGGCAGGTAGTCCAAGTCAAGTGAAAGAGTCGGCGGCAGCGCTAACCCGTTTTGCCAAAACGGAAGGTGTGACGTTCGTTATCGTTGGTCATATCAACAAAGACTCCAACGTCGCCGGCCCAATGCAGCTGATCCATATTGTTGATGGCCTTTTTGCCCTGTCATCAACATCGGATGAAAAATTCCGGGTGCTACGGACCTCGAAAAACCGTTTTGGTGCCGATTCCGAGTCGTGCTTCTTTGCGATGACGGAAACGGGTATGAAGCAGGTGAAAAACCCTTCGGCTATTTTTTTGAGCCGCTCCAACAAGAACCATGCTGGTTCGGCATGCACCACATTATGGGAGGGGACGCGCCCATTGCTGGTGGAAGTGCAGGCGCTGTGCAACAACTCGGTGACGGAAAATCCCCGTCGTTTGACCGTGGGTTATGACTCTAATCGTCTGGCGATGTCGATTGCCGTCTTGGCTCGTCATGGAGGGGTGATGCTCTCTGATATGGATATCTTCGTCAACTGTGTCGGTGGGATCAAGATTGAGGAAACCTCTGCCGATTTGGCTGTGTTGCTGGCTATTTTTTCAAGTTTCAAAAATGCGCCTATTCCACAGGATGTCCTGGTGTTCGGCGAAATCGGTCTGAATGCCGACATTCGTCCGGCTGCCAATGGTATTGAGCGTATTCGTGAGGCGGCCAAGCAGGGTTTTACTCGCGCTATTGTGCCAAAGGCCAATGCCAGCCGAAAGGTCAATGGTATTGAAATTATCGCGGTGGAAGACTTGCAGGAAGCGCTAACGGCGTTTGAGCGGGTTGCTTTGTAGGGGAAGGAATTCTGGTGGATACCCATTAATGAATGAGACAAAAAACGAGAGCTAGGCTCTCGTTTTTTATATCAGAGAAATACTGATGGGCATCACAGCTTGCGATGTTCTGTGGTCAGAGCTTGGTTGCTTGCCGTTTCAATAGGCTTTAGCGGCTGCGGTACATGGGTTAGCTGTACCTGCATCGAGACAACGTTATTGATCATCTCCAGCAGAGAGGCCCATTGCACGGTTTTTTCTTTTTTAAACAAAGACTCAAAGTTATCCGGAGTCCACTCCACAAACGATCGCGGGTTAAGTGCGCGCCCAAGGAAGCGAATTTCGTAATGCAAATGTGGTCCCGTGGATAGGCCCGTATTGCCCGACCAGCCGAGGAGATCACCCTTGCGAACAAACTTGCCGCGTTTGACATTAAACTTGCTCATATGGGAATAGGTGGTAGCAAAGCCTAGCGAGTGATTGAGCTTTAAAAAGTTCCCAGAGCCTTTGTTGCTCGGACGGATGACTTCAATTACCCCGTCGGCAGGCGCGTAGATAGGCGTGCCGGTATTGGCGGCAAAGTCGAGCCCGCGATGGCGCTTGCGCTTGCCGGTGACAGGATGGACGCGGGTACCAAAACCTGAAGACATGCGAATACCCGGTGTCGGACTGCCATTGGGGAGCAAGCGAAACAGCGTCCCTCTGACCGCAGAGCTGATTGCGGCACTATCGACTCGCTGTTCCAGCGGTAGTTCATCACCGTCGCCTGTTTGCAGGCCGAGGATGGTTTCGACATCGTCGATGCGCTGGGTCAGCATATTGAGTGCTGCCTTTTTTACCGCGAGCTCCTGGGTCAGCGCCTGATTGGCGGCATTCTCTTCAGATAGTGAGGCGGTGAGCTGCTCGGTCTGAATATTAAGCAGGTTAAGCTTTTGGTTCGAAAATAAGTTTTGTTGGTATAGGTTATAGACACTGTAGCTACCGGCAGTGATGATGGCCAGCAGTAGGCTCACAGACAAGGCAAGGTAGCGCTTCTTAAAGCGGTTTATCAAATAATGGGAGGTGCCTCGGTGATCAGAGACCGATATACAGATATTTTCCGACATGGTGAATGGTTACTACTCGTTAAGGTGCTTTTTTAAATCAGCCAGTTGTTCTAGCTCCCGATGTAATAGTTCATCCGTGCCGATATTGAGTTCGACTAGGCGTTTTAGGTGGCTGGCGCTTTCGATATCGATATGGAGGATCTGCATTCGCAGGTAGTCGCTGTCGTGATGGACTAACTGAGTTTCCATATTCAGTTCGATGTCGCAGTCATGCAGGCAAAAACTGACGGAATAGCACTTGTCCGGGCTGGGTGTCCAGTTCGGTGGGCAGGTCAGCAGAATTCCTTGTAGCGAAAGATCACACACTTCAGCTGACCAGTGTTCCTGCGCCTGCTGTAGCTTCGCCGGAGTCCGGTAGAGGATGCGGATAAAGTGACGTCGTTCAGCCATAACAATACTTTTTTGATTATTAGAGACTTAAGTGTAATCAGAAATGCGACATTTCTCCAGGAATAGGATCACAAAAATGTGCTAGATCAGCAGTGATATCGGTTAAAAAATGACATTGCAATAAATGTGACAAGAAAAAAGGCTGCATTATGCAGCCTTTGAGCGTGAGGGCCTTTACTTGGCGATACGCTTGTACTTGATACGATGAGGCTCAGCGGCCTGGGCACCAAGGGTCTTTTTCAGCCAGTCGGTGTACTCGGTATAGTTACCTTCGAAGAAGCTAACCTGACCTTCGTCGCGGTAGTCCAGGATATGGGTCGCTACACGGTCAAGGAACCAACGGTCGTGCGAGATCACCATTGCACAACCTGGGAATTCTAGCAGTGCTTCTTCAAGTGCACGCAGGGTTTCTACATCCAGGTCATTGGTCGGTTCATCGAGCAGCAGTACGTTGCCGCCGGCTTTAAGCAGCTTGGCGAGGTGGACACGGTTACGCTCACCACCCGACAGATCACCAATGCGCTTCTGCTGATCGCTACCCTTGAAGTTAAAGCGAGAGACGTAAGCACGGGCCTGAATTTCGAAGTTGTTGATACGGATAATATCCGCCCCTTCAGAAATCTCCTGGTACACCGTATTGTTGTCATTCATGCTGTCGCGGAACTGATCCACAGAAGCAAGGCTGACCGTTTCACCCAGCTCAACCGTTCCTGAGTCTGGCTGCTCGGCACCGCTCAGCATTTTGAATAGGGTGGATTTACCCGCACCGTTTGGACCGATGATCCCGACAATTGCACCTTTAGGCATGCTGAATGACAGATCATCAATCAAAACACGATCACCGAACGATTTAGTCAGGTTCTTTACTTCAACAACCTTGTCACCCAAGCGCTCACCTGGTGGGATGAACAGCTCATTGGTTTCATTACGTTTCTGGTGATCGCTGGTGTTAAGCTCCTCGAAGCGAGCCATACGCGCTTTGGACTTAGCCTGACGGCCTTTAGGGTTCTGACGCACCCACTCCAGCTCTTTCTCGATAGTCTTCTGGCGAGCCTGTTCCTGAGATGCTTCCTGTTTCAGGCGGGCATCTTTCTGTTCTAGCCACGAGGTGTAGTTACCTTCCCATGGAATACCTTCACCGCGGTCAAGCTCCAGGATCCAACCCGCCGCGTTATCAAGGAAGTAACGGTCGTGCGTGATCGCGACCACAGTACCACTGTAGTCAACCAGGAAGTGCTCAAGCCAGGCGACAGATTCTGCATCCAGGTGGTTCGTTGGCTCATCAAGCAGTAGCATGTCTGGCTTGTCGAGAAGCAGGCGACAGATAGCAACACGGCGACGTTCACCACCAGACAATAACTTGATTGGTGCATCCCATTCAGGAAGGCGCAGTGCATCCGCGGCACGCTCTAGTTGCATTTCGAGATTATGGCCGTCTTTGGTTTCGATTAAGGCTTCTAGTTCGCCTTGCTCTTTTGCCAGCACATCGAAATCAGCGTCAGGTTCTGCGTAGGCCGCATACACTGCATCAAGTCGGGTTAGTGCATTTTTAACATCGGCGACGGCTTCTTCAACAATTTCACGAACCGTTTTTTCTTCATCCAGTACCGGTTCCTGCGGTAGGTAACCGACTTTTAAGCCTTTCTGGGGACGAGCTTCACCTTCGATATCGGTATCGATACCAGCCATGATGCGGAGCAGACTCGATTTACCTGAACCATTCAAGCCCAGAACACCAATCTTGGCACCAGGGAAAAAACTTAGGGAAATATCTTTCAGAATTTGACGCTTAGGCGGAACAATTTTGCCCACGCGCGACATGGTATAGACGTATTCAGCCATATCCGTTTGCAATCTCTAATTTAAAGGGGAGGGTATTTTACCTGTTCTGGACATAAGTTTAACAGCATTGTTCATAATTAGCGTTTAAGATGAATAAATACCAGCCTGCTGAAAGCAGTGCTAGGCATATCTATTGGATGGACGTTTCGACTGACCCTGTTGGGGGGATCAGCATAGGATTGTGTTGTGATTGGCTATTTTATCCGTAAGGCATTCTTGGTTGTTATCATCTCGGCTGGTATTTTGGCCGGATCTGCGCCTTTTGCTGCCACGCTTGAACAGCAACGCGAATGGTACGAGCAGGCAGGTGTCGCTCTGGAAGAGGACAATACCGACGAGTATCTTCAGCTGCGTGAGCTGCTGGATGATTATGTACTTACGCCTTATCTGGACTATCGTGAGTTTTCTCGCTTGTTGTTTATGAAAACACCCAGGCAGGTGGAAGATTTTATCAACGAGTACAAAAGTCTACCGTTTAGTACTACTATCAAATCCCGCTATCTTGAGTACCTGGCCGATACTGAGCGTTGGCAAAATTTTGTCGAGGTACAACCGATGCCCCCTCGTGGTGAGGTGCTGAAATGCCACTATTACTATGCCCAGAGCAAGCTAGGGAATACAGAGGTTGCCTGGCAGGGGGCGGAGTCTTTATGGTTGACTGGCAAGTCACTGAGTGACGCCTGTGATCCCCTACTAAGCAAGTGGCAGAAAGCGGGACAGAGAAGCAATACCCTGATCCTTGATCGTATGTTGCTGGTTTACGAAGAAGGTAACCGTACCCGCCTCAAATATCTGAACAAGCAACTGGGCGGTAGCGGCAAAGCGAAAGGGAAGGCGGTCCTCGAACTGTACGACAGCCCGGAGCGGGTAGCGGGTTTTGCCAAGCGGAGCAAGGTTACGCCATTTCATCAGAGCCTCACGGTATTGGCCTACAAGCGCCTGGTGAGGGATGATGTCAGAGAAGCCGTCAAGCAATACCAGCGGACTATGGATGGTCAGCATTTTTCCAAGGATAAACGGCAGCGTCTGGCTGATTATACCGCCGGTCGGCTATTTTCTACCGATGACGAGAATTTACTTAGCTGGCGAGACCAGAAACTGTCGACCAGTCGCAGTATTCGTTTGCTTGAGCGCCGTATCCGGGTCGCAATCCGAGAGGCTGACTGGGAAGAAACAGAGCGCTGGCTTAAGCGTCTGCCGAAGGCGGCACTAAAAACAACTCGCTGGACGTTTTGGCAGGCTAAATTGCTGGCCAAGAAGGGGCAGAAGAAAGCTGCCGAGGAGCTTTACCGTTCGATTCTCGGTCAGCGAGACTTCTACAGTGCCGCAGCTGCGACGGTACTGAAAAAAAACATCGTTTATCCGGTCAAGGGGCCTAAGCAGTCAACGACTCTGACTTATGAGTATGGCCAAGCACTGCGGCGTATCAAGGAGTTGATCGCGCTGGACAAGCTGTTTGCTGCAAACCGAGAATGGCACTATCTGCTTGATGGAATGGATAATGACCAAGTGGTTATGCTCGCCACCTATGCCGCGGCAAACAAATGGCACCACCTCGCCGTGCAGGCAACGATTTCAGGCCAATTGTGGGATTATGTCGAACTGCGCTTCCCCATAGCCCATAAATGGTGGTTTGACTTTTTCAGTAAAAAGCGTGGCTTGTCGGTAACGACTATGATGGCGCTGGCCCGTCAGGAAAGTGCGCTCAATGCTGAGGCGGTATCGCCTGTTGGGGCCCGAGGCCTGATGCAGCTGATGCCAACGACGGCCAAAGAGACGGCGAAAAAGTTGGGACGTAACTACCAGGGCAAGAAAAGCTTGTTTGATCCCGGTGTGAATATTCGCCTGGGGAGCGGATACCTGAAGATGATGCTGGAGCGCTACGACAATAACCGTATTTTTGCTTTTGCTGCTTATAATGCAGGCCCTAGCCGGGTAAACCGCTGGCGACAGGAAACGGATGGTCAGCTGGATGTCTATGAGTTTATTGAAGCGATTCCGTTTACCGAAACCCGGGGCTATGTGCAGAACATTTTGATGTTCGAGGTCTACTATGGAGACCTGACTGGCAAAAAAAACGCACTGCTGAAACCTAGTGAGTTGAAAGCCAAGTATTAGCGACTAGTGTCAGTGGTTGGTGCTAGCAGCTTGGTTGCGTACCAAGAACACGGTAGAATCCAGACTGAGAACTGTACTCATCAATGAGGTTTAAATGTCTTCCACTCCAGAAACACCAGAATTCACTGACTGGCAGCAGGTGATCGATATTTTGCATCAGGCCGCGACTGAGCAAAAAGATGATACCTTGCTGAAGTTGCTCCTGACGCCGGATGAGCGGACGGTACTGCTTTCCCGGATCAATATTTTTCATGAGCTATTAAACGGAGAGCGAAGCCAGCGTAAGATCAGTGAATTGCTAGGGGTTGGTGTTGCGACCATTACCCGCGGGTCAAATGAGTTGAAGCATCATGATGAATCAACGAAGGTCTGGTTGTCGGAATTACTGCAACAGCAGATTGCCAAGAAGGCGCTTTAATCGAAGTGCATGGCTTGTACGTGCTGACTCGTTGAAAACAACCCTGCCACTACCGGCAGGGTTTTTTATTTGTGCTCGGAGCTATGACATTAAACCGGGAAGAGCTCCTGGTTCATGAAGGGGATCAGGGCCAAAACGAGTGCCTGCTGGTATACCGAACTGCGGCTGAGTTTGTGGCTGGTTAACATGGCAATTGCCCCGCCTTGTTGCTTAATGTTGTGCTGGTTGAACATTTCGTCCATGACATCTCCCAGCTCAACCCCCTGGTGGACTTTCTCCAGGGCCTCTGGCGGTAGCGGGAAAGAGGCTGAGCGAGCCTCACCACGCTGGTTGGCGTTTTCTATTACCATCCAGGCAAAGGTGAACTGACCATCAATACCTGCCTCAATGCTGACATAGTAGTCGGCATCTGGCGTATGGAGACGGGCATTGGTGATTCGATTGCGGGCACCGGCTAAGGTTTCGTCAGCACACATTGGCTGATCGCGAACGTCACTGGCGACACTTATCCCCTGAAAAGAGAATGTTTGTTCCGGAAAAGCAGTTGAAAAAGCCTCAGCGACAGCCGATATTTTGGCAGGGTTCGCTGAGGCGATGATTACTGATGACATACGGTTACCTCCATTCGGGCTATTTTACGGCTTGTCGGAATGAAGTCACGTAAACTGTTGAGTTAGTTTTAACGGTCGTATGCCCAGTCAGACTGAATGATGTATCCGTGAATTTGGAATTCGTCATTATTTACAAACAAGTTCGGAAAATCAGGCTGTGAGGTTGAGAAGACAACGCCGTCAGCCAGTTGTGTCATGTGATAGAAGTCTGGCTCGCTGCCGCGCACGGAGGCGAAGACTGGCTGCTTCGGACGGTACGAGGCCTTGCGAGTTGCTAGGGCGTAGCTACCGACAGGCGCGCACTGTGCAATGTTTTCGTTGTCGACCAGTAATCCCAGACACTCTTCACGGTCCAGATGCTGCGGAATGGCTCGTTTGCTAACAACATCGACAGAGCCGCCCTGGCTATAGGAAATGAAATCCTTACGGTGAATGATAGGGATATAGGTGCTGGTTGACCCCCGAGCCGACTCGTTGGAGATAGCCGTTGTCGCCTGAGTACCCGTATCTATCTGTCCGGTAAGCAGGTAGCTAATTGAAGTACTTAGTGTTTGCGCAATTTTTTCAAGTTCGCGCACTTCAATACCGTATTTTCCGGATAGCTTGCGGCTCATTGTACCCTGTTGAAGCTCCAAAGCTTCGCCAAGTTGCTTTTGGCTGATCCCCTGGATTTTGGCTAATCGCTTAATTCTCTCTAAATATTCCATAATCTCTAGCTTCCTGCTCACAGAATTTAAATGCAAATGGCATTCTTAAAAGTTATAAACTATTTTACCGATAACGAGTTAGAAGGAAGCTATGAAGCATAAAAAGTGCGATTGATTTCGTTAAAGGAATATACCTATTTGTAGTGATGGGTAAAAATTGGAACAAATTTCTGATGGCGAAATAAGATTTCGAATAATAATCAAACTGGAAGCAGGATCGCGGATTGTTCGGCCTTTATGTAAAATATAAGGCAGTACAATTCAAATGAACGTAGTTTTTTAATTGTAACTTATTGTATTTAATTTGTTTTTATTGTTATTGATGAGTTTAATACAGCGCGGGGTTAAAATTGGTCATTGCAATGGATCTTTGGCGGGTATTAGCGCGTCGGTATTTACAGCCTTTTTATCAGCTACGATAGCGGTGTTTTAATCAGCACTTTGTGGGTTTAGTGATAGTAGTAAATATAGCCGGGGTGAACGGTAATAATTCTGTTTGGGTATATTCATTATTCAGGAGGAAGCTGATGTGCTCATCACAGATTGATGCTTCACGGCTATTCGCTAGATAGATGATCTAACGATAATACCGTTCTTATTATGTTGACAATAATAACAACAAAAGTAACGGTCTGGTTGTAATAATGAAAGTGTAGGCGTGGAATAATAATAATTATAAAAAGTAAAATCAGGTAAAGCGATAGCAGACTTTCTGGGCTGCTTCTTTGCAAGAACGGTTTTGATAAATTTCATTATAGGAAAAATGGCAATGTGGTATGTTTTTCAGTCTGTAGGATTTGTTTCATGTGACTTGGTAGACATAATAAGAATCTGCAATCTTGTCTGACCGGATTGTTTTGATCTGTATCAAAAATCCATTTCTCAACCCAGCGGTATGATTCATCCTCAATTAATTCCCCACTCCAATTAGAAACTGCGATTGTTACTATCCACAGCATTATTATGTACTGGTAAATACAGGATAGTTGGCGGTTGTATATTTAGCTGGCATTAAAGGGAGTCCAAGTCTGGGGGAATGATGGCCATTTTGAGCGGAATAAGCCTATACCAATGAAGTATAAAATTAATGGGTTTCTATATTACGATGCAATAGATGGCACGCTAAAGCTTGATGAACAAGCCACAAGTGACACCCAGCTTTCGATTACTGCCAATGCATTACTGTACTTTTTGATCCAGCATCCTGGCGTGTTGACACGTGATGAAGTGATGAAAAAGGTATGGGATGATAATGGCCTGGTTTCCTCGAACAGCAACTTGAACCAGTATTTGAGCCTGCTGAGAAAGTCATTTCGCAGTTATGGTATTGATAATGTGATTGTAACAATTCCTCGTGGACGGCTGGAAATTAATTCCGAGTTGGCCATTGAAGTTATAGACGGCAACCCTTTGCATCCATTATTTCAGCAAGCGAGTGATAAGGATGTCTTGCCATCTGAGCCTCCGGTAGTAACAGATACCAAAGTGCAAGAATTGCCTCCGCAAACTGAGCAGCAGGAGCGTCGTTGGATGATTGCCAGTGCGACAGTCTTTATTGCGGCGCTGGCCTTGTTGTGGACAGCCATTGTTACCGAGCGTTCTCTTCATATTGTGATTTTGACAGAGGTCGAAAGTGGCTTGTGCGAGCTGTTTTCACCCGAGCTGATGATCAATAACGCGATGGGAGAAAAATATAAAACTAACTTCAAGGCCGTGCGAGACAAGCTTGGCTTGTCATGTGCGAAAGACGAGCGATTTATTTTTTACTATGGGGACAAATTGCAAAGCAATGGGTTAGGGCGAACCTATATTGCACGATGTGCAGAAAATGAAAATAACCCCTACGCCTATTGTGATAACTATTTTTATTATTCTTGGAAGTAATAATGCAAACTCGCAAAAGCGGTAAGATTTTTTTTTTCTACGCGCTGATTTTATTTTTCCTGTGCGCGCTACCCTTCGTATCAAAAGTGATCCCATCGCAAACTGGTGAACTGAGTTGTTCGGCACGGGCTATTATGCACTTTGAAGATACAGTAACAGAAACCGTCAATGTAAATGTTCACTTTCGATTTGGGGATCGTGGTAAAGGTTCATTGGTCGTGGAAGGGTATTCAGATTCAAAAGCTGGCTGGCTATACATGCAGCGTTATGTGCAGTTTGACTACACGAGTCAGCGGGTTTCTGGCTATGAACGTCACTACCAAGTGAATAAGTGGACTTCTACCAAATCGTCGATCGACGAATCTCCTGATGTGCTTTTTGATTATTTTATTCGTGAAATGTCAGATAGTCATGATGAATTGCTGATTAAAGTGGAGAAGCTAAGTTATGACACTGTATTACTTAGCTCTATCAACTCGCCTTTATTTGTCTGCGCACTGAGTGATAAATAATTGTCGCTAGCCATATCTTGATGCCCCTTATTTCAGCCAGATGTTTGGAGCTGGAGGCGGTATTGTTGTTTCCGCTGAGCTATTTACAGGATCATGGCAGCCAATTAAGGCTGCTTTGACATATTCACTCACCTGCTTTTTTTTCTTCCTCTTCCTCTTCCTCTTCCTCTTCCTCTTCCTCTTCCTCTTCCTCTTCCTATTTGCTTCATTATTACCCGTTAACTCCCTCTCCTTATTATTATCTAACTTCGTTGTGACTTTATTCTGCCAGCTCTCTCTATCTACTCGATATTTATCCCCACAGTCTGCTTCATTTCTTAATCACACTAAAACCGATCTTCCAACATGCACTTTCTTGAATCATCACAAGTGTTTTATTGAATAGCGATAGGCATTTTGTTGATTTTATGGGGCTGAATCCGCACTCATCAACCGAGTTACTGTGAGGAGTGTCACTAATGTGGTTCAGCCTCAGTTCGATCGTCTATTTAGACTAATTATCAATGTTGTTAAAAGATAAAAAACAGCATTGATACATAAACAGTTAGATGAATAGCTACTCATTTCAGAGTAAAAAACTAAGTTACCTACATTCTTGGAGTTTAATGCCATTTGTTTGTTTTGGGGAATATAGTGTTTTTCGTGGTTGGAACAGGCCAATAAAACGCAAAAGAAAACCACATAAAGGCCTGGAGGCCTTTCTTTCAATAACGAATATTCGAGACCTATATACGGAGGAAAGAGTTATGGGTGATGCATTAGGTTTGATTGAAACAAAAGGGCTTGTCGCATGTGTGGAAGCTGCTGATGCGATGTGTAAGGCCGCCAATGTCGAGCTTATTGGTTACGAGAACGTAGGTTCTGGTCTGGTTACGGCAATGGTGAAAGGCGATGTTGGTGCGGTAAAAGCTGCCGTGGATTCAGGTGTGGAATCAGCACAACGCGTCGGTGAAGTTGTGACGTCATTGGTCATTGCACGTCCGCACAACGATATTAATAAAATCGTTATTAAACACAAGGCATAAGCGTCTTTAACGGAGGACCTGACAATGAGTGATGCTTTAGGGCTTATCGAGACTAAGGGACTGGTTGCGTGTATCGAAGCGGCAGACGCCATGTGTAAAGCCGCCAATGTCGAGCTTATCGGTTACGAGAACGTAGGTTCTGGCCTGGTTACGGCAATGGTGAAAGGCGATGTTGGTGCGGTGAAAGCGGCGGTGGATTCAGGTGTGGATTCGGCGCAACGCGTCGGTGAAGTGGTTACCTCGTTAGTGATTGCTCGCCCACATAGCGACATTGAGAAAATTGTCTCTCAGTACACAGTGACTGAATAAAAGGAAAGTTCTATGAAAGATGCACTTGGTCTTATCGAAACAAAGGGTTTGGTTCCAAGTATTGAAGCTGCTGATGCCATGTGCAAAGCCGCCAATATTGAGCTGATTGGTTATGAAAATGTTGGCTCCGGTCTGGTCACTGTCATGGTGAAAGGTGATGTCGGTGCGGTAAATGCGGCTGTTGAATCAGGCATTGAAGCGGCACAAAAAATTGGCGAAGTGGTGTCATCGCGCATCATTGCACGCCCACATAACGACATTGAGAAAATTGCGTCTCAGCACAAAGCCTAGTGTCGCCACCGTGCGAGATGTCGGATTGAGTTTGCCTTACCCATTAGCTGTAGGGCAATCCTCCTCCTCATTTCACGTGTTAAGTGAAGGACTATAGATCATGACTTTAGACAAGGATTTACAATCCATTCAGGCAGCCCGAGAGCTGCTGAAACAGGCCAAGCAAGCGCAAGCGCAGTTTGCGTTGTTCTCGCAAGAGAAGGTCGACAGCATTGTGGCACATATTGCTACAGAAGCGGCTCGTCATTCTGAAGAACTAGCGAAAATGGCACATGAAGAAACCGGCTTTGGCCGTTGGCAGGACAAGGTACTGAAAAACACCTTTGCGTCGACCAAAGTGCACGAGCATATCCAGTCAATCAAAACGATCGGCATTATTTCAGATGATCCTGTGAACAAGGTGATGGAAGTGGGCGTGCCTCTCGGGGTGATCGCAGCACTCGTTCCGTCAACTAACCCGACGTCAACGATCTTCTACAAAACCTTGATCGCGCTAAAAGCCGGTAATGCAATTATCTTCTCGCCTCATCCGAACGCGAAAGCATGTAGCCAAAAAGCGATTGAGCTGGTGAAACGTGCAGCGCTGGAGGCGGGTGCCCCTGTCGGTATCGTTGACGGGGTGACGCTGTTGACGATGGAAGCAACCAAAGAGCTCATGCACAGCAAAGATGTGTCGCTGATCCTGGCGACCGGCGGCGAAGGCATGGTACGCGCAGCTTATGCATCTGGCACTCCGACCATCAGCGGCGGCCCGGGTAACGGCCCTGCATTCATCGAACGCAGTGCTGATATCAAGCAGGCGGTAAGCGACATTATTACCAGTAAAACCTTTGATAACGGCGTGATCTGTGCGTCCGAGCAATCGATCATCGCAGAACGTTGCATTTATGATCAGGTGCACCAGGAGCTGCTGGCTCAGGGCGCTTACTTCATGAATGAGCAAGAGTCACAACAGTTGGCGAATATCCTGCTTCGTCCAAACGGCATGATCAACCCTGCTATCGTTGGCAAGTGTGCGATTTCACTGGCCGAACTCGCCGGATTTACTGTCCCTGGCCACATCAAGGTACTGATCTCCCTTCAAGATAGCGTGTCTCACCAGAATCCATACTCGCGTGAAAAACTGTGTCCTGTTCTGGGACTGTACATCGAGGAAGACTGGCGTTCGGCCTGTGATCGCGTCGTATCACTGCTAACGAACGAAGGTATGGGTCATACCCTGGTTATCCACACCCAGAACCAAGACATTGTTCGTCAGTTTGCGCTGGAAAAACCGGTATTCCGTATGCTGGTCAACACGCCGGCAGCACTGGGCGGCATTGGTGCTACAACCAACCTGATCCCTGCACTGACCCTAGGTTGCGGTGCGCTTGGTGGTGGCTCCAGCTCCGACAACGTCGGTCCGATGAACTTGCTGAATGTACGCAAGGTCGGTTACGGGGTTCGCAATATCAATGATCTGCGTCAGCCAGAGTCAAGTGTAGCGGAAGCGGTGAAACCAGCATCAGTTATGTCAGCACCAATTACTTCTGCACCTGCAGTGGCGGTTACAGCATCAAATGCGCCCGCCAGCATCTTTGAAGATACGCGTTTTACCGGTAGCACAGCCCCGTCACCTGTACCTGTAGCAGCATCTGTCTCTGCGGCAGACGATCGCTTTGGTTGCGGTGTTCCGGCTCCTGCCTGTGACGACATTAACGAAGAGAATGTCGAACGCATCATTAAAAAGGTGATGGGTCGCTTGGCGTCCTAATTGGCAGTAATGCAACGGAAGGTGGCAAAACGATGATTCTCGCAAAGGTAACTGGGCATGTCGTCGCCCCCCAGAAGAATGACGAACTACGAGGCAGCAACCTCTTGCTGGTAACGGCGCTGGGGGATGACCTAGAGCCGATCAAAAACCGAACCTATGTTGCCGTCGACAGTGTGGGTGCCGGCGTTCGTGACCTGGTCCTGGTTGAGGAATATTTTGCGCTGCACAAAGAGCAATACAAGGCCATGTCAATCGTAGCCATCGTGGAGAAAGTCCACCAGGACAAATAAGGAAAAACAGAGAGCATGAATGAATTTCTGATTAAGCCGACGATCCATTTTGGCAACGGTGCCCTGGATAAGCTGGGAACACTGGCCGGACAGCGCGCATTGATCGTGACGGATCAAGCGATGGTCAAGTTTGGTATGGCCGACAAAGTTCGCCAGCGCCTGCTCGACAACCAGATGGTTGTCAGCCTTTTTGCTGACGTGACCTCGGATCCGGATATTTCGGTCATTGTGAATGGCATGAAGCAGATGGATGCCGATACCCCGGACGTGGTTGTTGCGCTGGGTGGCGGCTCGGTGATTGATGCGGCCAAAGGGGTGATCTACACCCTGTGGGAAAGCGGCAAGCTGGCAGAAAAACCGTGCTTTGTTGCCATCCCGACAACCAGCGGAACGGGCTCGGAAGTGACGTCGTTCTCGGTCATCAAGTCTCGCGGCGAAAAGTGGGTAGTGGTGGATGAGTTTATGTTGCCCGACCACGCCATCCTGGATCCTGAGCTGGTGAAGTCGGTGCCTGCGGGCATCACTGCCGATACCGGAATGGACGTACTTTGTCATGCCCTCGAAGCGTATGTATCGACTCAGGCATCGGATTTTAGCGATGCATTGGCGGAAAAGGCGGTTCACCTGGTTTTTGCTCATTTGCTCGAGTGTTACCAGAACGGCAGCAACCTTGTGGCGCGTGAAAAAATGCATAACGCCTCGTGTATTGCCGGTATGGCATTTACCAATGCCTCGCTGGGTATCACCCACAGTCTGGCCCATGCCCTTGGTGGTGTTTTTGGCATCCCTCACGGGCGGGCGAATGCGCTGTTAATGAGCCATGTCGTGGCTTTTAACGCCAATTTGCATGGTGGTTGCCAGACGCCTGCGGCCGAGAAATATGCCCATTTGGCCAAACAGCTCGGGCTGCCAAGCCGGACGACCCGCGAAGGGGTGCTCAGCCTGGTCGTGGCTATTGATGTGCTCAAGGAGCAGATGAATATGCCGGCAGGTATTCGAGACTGCAACGTGGCCGAATCGGCATTCTTTGCCTCACTGGCAGAGCTGGTCGGGCAAGCCCTGCGAGACGGTTGCACGCCAACCAACCCGCGAGAGGTGAATACCCACCATATGGAAACCCTATACCGACAAGCGTTTGCAGGTATTGCACATACCTAGACATCCCGCATAGCGCACAACAATCCAATATCCCAAACGGCGGGCCAGCCAGGCCCCGCCGGAGTGAAACACATTATTAGGAGAGGCTGAATTATGGCCAACTATTCCCTTACGCCGCGTGTAAAAATGCTGGCGGAAAGACTGCTTGCACAAAACAGTACTATCAGCGCCGAACGCGCAACAATTCTTGCCTCTATTGGCGACGATATCGCCGGTATGCCGCCGATGGTTAAAAACGCCCAGCGTTTCTGCCAGCTTATGACGGATCTGCCTGTTCATATCGGCCAGGACGAGCTGATTGTCGGCAGTCAGTCCTCGCAGGCTCGCGGTGCTATCTTCCACACGGAAGCCGAGCTAAATAACGAGTCTGTGTTTGGTTTCCTAAACTGCGATAAAACCAACAGTCCTGACTACATGACTGTCATCAGTTCAGGCTTCCAGGTACTTGAGCAGCATATTCAGCTACGCCTGAAAAATATCGGCAGCGCGATCAGCCGCAGCGGTATGGATGAAGTGAATCAGGGCAAGGCCATGATCTTTGCCTGCAATGGTGCCGTCGCACTGGCTGACAAACTGGCGGCAGAAATGGAGCGTATGGCGGCGACAGAAACGCACCCGTACCGCCAGGCCGAACTGAAAGAAAACGCTGCGATCCTTCGCAACATTCCGGCCCAACCGGCACAGTCATTCAAGGAAGCCTGTCAGGCCTTCTATCTGTTCCAGCTAATGATACACCTGGATAACGGCAGCTACGCGGTTGGCTCGACTGGTTTTGATAAGGCTCTGTACAGCTACTACCAGCGAGATCTACAGGCGGGTGCTATTACTGAAGCCCAAGCCTACGAAGTCGTCGAGTCCCTATGGCTAAAACTGAGCGAACTGTCTGAAGTCCGTGCAGAAAAAGCCGTCGACGGTTATCCGATGTTTGACTGGATGGTACAAGGCGGCCGTTTCGAAGACAGCCAGCTAGTGGTCAACGAACTGTCCAAGATGCTGCTTGCTGCCCGTAACAACCTGGCGAGCATCAATAGCAAACTGACTGTGCGTCTCTATCAGGCAGGCGGCGCTGCGGTAGCTTCCGTATCCCCACAAGCTGCTGCCGCGAGTGAACCTGAAATCAAAGAGATGGAAGGCCTGACGACGCGTATGCAGCGTTTGCGCCAAAACTATTTGAAAGCCCGCCCGAGTGTTTCTATCTACCGTGCGCTGGCGTTCACCGAAGTTACCAAGCAGCATCAGGGCCTACCGCCAATCTTGCTGCGTGCCAAAGCATTCCGGGTTGCATGCGAAACTGCACCGCTACTGATCCAGGATGATGAGCTGATTGTTGGCCATCCATGTGGCAAGCCCCGTGCCGGTGCCTTCTCGCCGGATATCGCGTGGCGCTGGGTGCGTGACGAGCTGGATACCATGAGTACCCGTCCGCAGGATCCGTTCGAGATCTCTGAAGAGGACAAGAAAGTGATCCGCGAAGAGATCGTTCCGTTCTGGGAAGGCCGTTCGCTGGATGAGATCTGCGAAGCGCAATACCGCGAAGCCGGTTTGTGGGAATTCAGCGGCGAGACCTACGTCAGTGATCTTTCCTATCACCAAATCAACGGTGGTGGTGATACCTGTCCGGGTTATGACGTTTTGCTGTTCACCAAAGGCATGAACGGTATCAAGGCCGATGCAGAAGAAAAACTGGCTCAGCTGAGCATGGAAAACCCGGAAGACATCGACAAGATCTACTTCTACAAGGCGTCTATCGAAAGCTGTGAAGGCGTAATGGCCTATGCGAAGCGCCTGGCTAACCATGCGCGAGAGCTTGCGTTGACCGAAACCGATCCGGCGCGCCGTGCCGAGCTGTTCACCATAGCAGAGACCAATGAAAACGTACCGGCCAACCCACCGAAGACGTTGCAGGAAGCCTTGCAAAGTATCTGGACCGTGGAGTCACTGTTCGAGGTGGAAGAGAATCAGACCGGTTTGTCTCTTGGACGTCTTGACCAATACTGCTACCCGATGTACCAGGCGGATATCGAATCTGGTCGTCTGACTCAGGAACAGGCGCTGGAGATGATGCAGGCATTCATCATCAAATGTGCCGAACTGATGTGGATGTCAAGCGAGCTGGGGGCGAAGTACTTTGCCGGTTACCAGCCGTTCATCAACTTGACTGTTGGTGGTCAGAAACGCATGGGCGGTGACGCGACCAATGATCTGACCTTGCTGATCATGGATGCCGTGCGCTTTGTGAAAGTGTACCAGCCTTCGCTGGCATGTCGTATTCACAACCAGTCGCCGCAGCACTACATGGAAAAAATTGTCGAAGTAGTGAAAGCGGGTATGGGTTTCCCTGCCTGTCACTTTGATGATTCCCACATCAAGATGATGCTGCGCAAAGGCTACGACTTCGAAGATGCCCGCGACTACTGTCTGATGGGCTGTGTAGAACCACAGAAATCAGGCCGTATCTACCAGTGGACTTCCACAGGCTATACCCAGTGGCCTATCGCGATTGAATTCGTACTGAACCGCGGTCGCATGGTGCTGTTTGATAGCCATCAGGGCCTTGATACCGGCGACCTGAACAGCCTGACCACATTCGATGCGTTCGATGCGGCGGTAAAAGAACAAATCGCCCATATCGTGAAACTGTCTGCCGTCGGTACGGTGATCAGCCAGCGAGTCCACCGTGATGTAGCCCCTAAACCGCTGATGTCACTGCTGGTCGAAGGCTGTATGGAACAAGGCAAGGACGTCAGTGCCGGCGGTGCCGTGGTGAACTACGGACCGGGCCTGATCTTCTCTGGCCTGGCGACGTACATCGATTCCATGGCCGCGATCCGCAAGCTGGTCTTTGAAGACAGGAAGTACACCCTGGAGCAGATGCGTGATGCGATGCTGGCCAACTTCGAAGGCTTCGAAGAGCTACGTCGCGACTGCCTCAACGCGCCTAAGTTCGGTAACGACGACAACTATGTCGATGAGTTTGCCTTGGATATCACTGAGTGGACAGAGCGTGAGTGCGGCAAGTACCAGATGCTTTACTCGCGATTGAGCCACGGCACCTTGTCTATCTCGAACAATACCCCGATTGGTGAACTGACCAACGCAACGCCGAATGGCCGTCTGGCGTGGATGCCGCTGTCTGATGGTATCAGCCCGACGCAGGGTGCGGACAAGCAGGGCCCAACGGCGATCATCAAGTCAGTGAGCAAGATGAACGTTGAAACCATGAACATCGGCATGGTGCATAACTTCAAGTTCCTTAAAGGCTTGCTAGATACCCCTGAAGGCAAGAACGGCCTGATCACCTTGCTGCGTACCGCTTCTATTCTCGGCAACGGCCAGATGCAATTCAGCTACGTGGATAACGAAGTGCTGAAGAAGGCACAGCAAGAGCCTGAGAAATATCGCGATCTGATCGTGCGTGTTGCGGGCTACAGCGCCTACTTCGTCGAGCTTTGTAAGGAAGTTCAAGACGAAATCATTAGCCGTACTGTTCTAGAAAAATTCTAACCCAGAAATAAGGGGTCGAGAGGCCCCTTGATAAAGCCACTGAGCATGAGCGAAGTGAGGAGATAACAATGACTGGGATAGCAGAAGTGAGCAAAGAAACAGAACTAAAAGGGCGGATTTTTAATATCCAAAAATATTCCATCTATGACGGTGATGGGATCCGCACGTTGATTTTTTTCAAAGGGTGCAACCTTCGGTGTGATTGGTGCGCCAACCCCGAAGGGCTAAGCAGTCAGTTTCAAGTAATGTTCAGCCACGACAAATGTGTGGCGTGCGGTAAGTGTGCCCAAGTGTGTCCTGCCGGTGTGCATCTGATGAGCACTGACGCTGACGGCAATGCCGTACACAAGATCAACAGGGCTGTTGACTGTATTGGTTGCCGGAAGTGCGAAGAAGTCTGCATGGGTGATGCGCTGGATGTGATGGGTAAAGACGTCACGGTGCCGGAGCTGATGGAAATCATCATGCAGGATTATGACTTCTATATGTCTTCCGGCGGCGGTGTGACTCTGGGCGGCGGTGAGCTGAGCTTGCAGGCCGATTTCGCAACGGCACTGCTGACCGAATGCAAAAAGCAGATGATCAACACTGCGATTGAAACCCAGGGCACAACCAGCCTTGAAAATTACGAGAAATTGGCAACGTGCACAGATCTTTTCTTATTTGATATCAAACAGATAAATACCGACCAACACCGTCAGTTATTCGGTATCGGTAATGAAGGGGTGAAGCGCAACCTTGAACGGTTGGTGGATCTTGGCGCCAATATCGTGATTCGAATGCCTTTGATCCGTGGTCACAACGATTCTTACGACTCGATCACCGGGGCTTTCAATTATGTCATGGAGCTCGCCAAGCGCGGCAACATCCAGCGTATTGATGTCTTGCCATACCACCAGTTTGGCAAAACGAAATACGACAAGCTCGACATGATTTATCCCATCACGCAAGACCTGGGTTATAGCGATGACGAGCTAGACCAGCTAAGCGCCTTCTTTACTCAGTTCGATTTCGATATCCGCTTGGTTCGACATTAAGGAGGAAACGATGACGACCAGTTTAGGCGTAATAGAGACCCGCGGTTTAATTTCTGCCATTCATGCTGCCGATGCAGCCTGTAAGTCGGCAGCTGTCACGCTGGTGGGTTGCAAGAAAATTGGTTCGGGGTTGGTGTCGGTGATGTTTCACGGCGAGATCAGTGCCGTATCAGCAGCCGTTGAAAACGGTGTAGATGCAGCACAGCAGGTCGAGGCTTCATTGGTGATTGCCCGCCCTGATACCAGTGTCTTGGCGATGCTGGAAAACGAGCCGTCTTCGACGCCGAAACCGCCTGAAGAGGGCTGTTCCGAACATAGCTCGGAGCCTGCTGCAAAAGCTGAATCAAAAGCTGAATCAAAAGCTGAGCCAGAGCCTTCAGCCGAGCCAGAAGTTGAGTTAAAGCCGGAAGTAAAACCGGAAGCCAAACTCAGCGAGCCGGCCGACAGCAAGGTGAAACCGGAGCCTGCTGAAAGTGCGAAAGCACCGTCAGATGATAAACCGGCCGCGAAGCGCTCTGCGCGCACCCGCAAACAAGGACCTCGAAAATGATCAGTGCAACGTTAATGGCGCAGATTGAGCAAAAACTGCCACCAAGTTGCCGTCAGGAAGGGAGTGCACTGCTCTCGTCTGTGACAAGCGTCGTGGCGGACTTGGGTATTCCGACCGGGGTATCGAACCGTCATGTGCATCTTTGCCAGGCCGACATTGAAGCGTTGTTTGGGGCGGGCTACCAGCTCACGCCAATCAAGGAGCTCAAGCAGCCGGGTCAGTTCGCGGCCAAGGAGTGCGTCACGATTGTCGGCCCCAAGGGATCAATTCAGCGCGTACGCGTGCTGGGACCGGCTCGGGCAGAGACACAGCTGGAGGTCTCGAAAGCCGATTGTTACACCCTCGGTGTTCAGGCGCCGGTACGTGAATCTGGCGATTTGACCAGCTCGGCAGATGCCCTGCTGGTAGGCGCGGCCGGTTTCTGTCATCTGGACTCGAAAGTGATTTGCGCCCAGCGCCATATTCACATGAGCCAGGAAGATGCGATGCGCTTTCAGGTTCAGAACGGTCAGCGGGTGAAAGTCCGTGCCGGTGGCGGCTGCGGTCTGGTGTTCGAGCAGGTGGTCGTGCGGGTGAGTCCGGCGTACGCACTGGAGTTTCATATCGATACCGATGAAGCCAACGCAGCAGGTCTTCGCTCTGGGCAAGACGTCTTTTTGACAGAGTAGTTTGGCTGAGCAATTTGGCCGACCCAGTTGGCCAAATGAGTGCGCAAAGGAAGGTCGATATGAACGAGCAACAGATAGAAGCAATGGTGAAGCGGGTGCTTGCGGGTATGCAGCCTCGAACCCTGATTGTGTTAGGTGACGAAGCAGACTACCGCTCCCAGATCATTGCGCGGTTACAACAGTGCCAGCAACGTCACTTTGCCATCTATATTCCGCCGTCGGCGACGGCAGTTCATTCCGCTGAACAATGGCAAGGCGTAGGGGAAATTCTGGCCTGGGACGGAAACAACGCAGCACAGTTTCTGGCCGGTTTTGATGCGGTATGGCTGCCGTTTCTGGATATCGCCACTCTGGCAGAGATCGCCAACGGCCTGTTTGGATCGCCAAGTTCGGTGCTGGTGCAAACGGCATTGATGAAAGGGCTATCCACAATAGCGCTGGATTATCAGTGCCGACTAGACAGCGAGCTCAATCAGCTAAAAGGGCTTTCCAGTAACCCGGCGATGATCGACAGGCTGGCTGTGCAGCGTCAAACGGTGCAGGTAATGGGACTGAACATTGGTTCGATAGGCCTGTTCGACGGTGTGCCGACGCCGGAGGAAAACCAATCAATAACAACAAACTCAGTTCACCAGATTGAGCCAACACTGCCACGCTTCATCACTCTTTCCGAGGTCATGGAGAAAGGGGCGGCAGTACTTTCGGATCAGGGGCGGCTAACCGACCTGGCTCAAGAGTATGTGAAGGCTCAGCACGGCAAATGATGTTTATCCAATTCGCTAAATAAAATTGAAAGAAAACTTAGGAGTATCTATGTCTGAATCATTAAAAAAATGGCTCTGGATGGCGCTTGTTATCGCCTCAGAAACCTCTGCAACCTCTACGTTGAAAATGTTCGATACCAGTGAAGGTTTCACTAAAACGGCTTTGTTGGCAGTGATCGTGCTGCTTTATGTAGTGTGTTACTACTCTCTGTCTCAAGCGGTTAAATATCTACCCGTTGGTCTTGCCTATGCGACGTGGTCTGGTACCGGGATCCTGCTGGTATCGACATTAGGTATGGTGTTCTACGGTCAGCATCCGGATATGGCAGCCATGATCGGAATGCTGGTGATTGCCAGTGGGATTATCATTATGAACCTGTTTTCGAAGATGGGTGAAGAAGAAACAGAAACTGAAATTGCAGTTAACGCTGAAGAAGTTAAAGGGTAAGGAGATATACCATGTTCAACGTAGGATTTTTGTGGCTGGCACTGTCAATTTGCTCTGAGATCACAGGCACTTCATATATTAAGAAAACCAACAATTTCCGTAATCCTGCCATGTCGGCATTGGTGATCGGTGCATACAGCCTGTGCTATTTCGCACTGACCAAAGCCATGGGTTATATCCCTGTCGGTATTGCGTACTCGCTATGGTGTGGTTTCGGTATTATCGGGGTAACAATCTTCTCGATGATCCTCTACAAGCAGAAGCCTGATTTCCCGGCCATGATAGCGATGGGATTGATTATCTCAGGTGGCGTGATCATGAATGTGTTCTCGCAGATGTAATGAATGCCCCTGAACATGTTCATCGCTAGAGTTTCTGTCGTCTTGGTTCTCAACCAAACTCTGGATTGATGCATGTTTATGGCGATGACTGCAAAGCCTCTAGTTCTCTAGGGGCTTATTTATTTCTTCAGGATGCTGCTTTTTCCCGCATGAATCAAGAAAGCGTCTTGTGTCAACTTGTTGACGTCGCACTTGTTTACAGATGAAAATCTGATGCTTGATCGAATACGTATCAAATAATTCATATTTAATACTACTTTTTGATTCAAAGCTATATTCCTCGCTTATACCACTATTGTACTATGTCTGAGTTTTGATGGTTGTGTCATTTACTTGACGGGTGGCGTCGATTATCGGCTTAGCCTGCTTATTGTCAAAACTAGGTTATTGCACCAATTGCTACTGCTCAGCAAGTTGGGGTCTAACTGGACAACGGAATTCCAATTTGACGTGGTGTTAACTGAAATTCATTGCCTTTATTTCACGTTAAGAGTAATCAAAAGAATGAAAATAATAAGAAAGCTACTTCAAACTATCGGCCTTAAGAGTATCCAAGCGCAGTTACTGCTACTAAGTGTCATCTTGGTTTTATCCGGGTTCAGTGCCATGGGGATAATCTATTATGGGATGGAAGCTGACGCTGCAACAATTAACGTAGCAGGGCGTCAGCGGATGTTGTCACAACGAGTTGCTAAAGAAGCCCTGCTGGTACAGGCTGGAATGGAGCAGGAAGCGGGCGTCAATAAGACAGTCGAACTGTTTGAATCCTCGATGCAGATGTTGCGAAATGGCGATCCGGAACATGGCATTGCGCCGCCGATGACCTCTGAAATTGAGGCTCAGTTAAGTAAAGTGAACGAGCTGTGGGGCGAATATCGTGCTGGTATCCAAAAACTACTCACCGCAGACACCAACCTCCGCAGTGAAGAAAACGTTGGGCAAATAAGAGAGCTTTATCAACGCTCTCCAATTATTCTCAAAGAAATGAACACGGCAGTCAAAATGATGGAGACTGCCAGCAATGCAAACGTAACGGTCAATATGAAGATCTCACTGGGCTTGATCCTTACATTGATGTTGCTTTCCGGCATTCTTTATCTTTACGTCAATCAATACCTGATGAAGCCGCTGTTGCCACTGCGCGAAGCGCTGCAGATGTTTGCCAAAGGTGATCTGACAAAACCGCTACCTTCTGATGATAGCGGTGATGAAATTGGCGCTCTTTACACTGACTACAACGAGGCCCGCTGGGAATTTGCCAGTATGCTGGGCAGTGTTGTTAAGTCGAGCGAACAACTAAGTGTGTCCAGCCTCCAACTTAAAAAAGCGGCGACCGAAAATGCCAGCGGTATGCAGCAGCAATATCAGGAGATCGAGCTGATCTCGACGGCAATGAATGAAATCTCTGCCACCATCCAAGAAGTTGCCTCAAGCAGTGCCAATGCCTCGGAATATACCAACCGTGCCGAGCAGGAAGCCAACCGCGGGCGTGGCGTTATGCGAGAGGCGGCTACCACAATTGATGAGCTCAACCAGCAGGTGCAGTCGGTCGGAACTGTGATTAATACCCTCAACGCCGACAGCATGGGGATTAACAAGGTACTGGATGTTATCAATGATATTGCTGAACAGACAAACCTATTGGCACTGAATGCTGCGATAGAAGCAGCCCGAGCTGGTGAGGCCGGACGTGGTTTTGCCGTTGTTGCCGATGAAGTTCGCGGACTTGCAGCAAGAACAGCCAACTCGACCAGCGAAATCCAGCAGATGGTTGTGAAGCTACAGACGCAGGCGCATCAAGCCGTGGAAGTGATCAGTACTGGCCAGGAGCAGGCAGCTTCCGGGGTCGAACATATGAAGCAGGCCGACGAGGCGCTTGAGCGGATCGTCGAGGCTGTGGAGGCCATCAACGAAATGAATGCCCATATTGCAACGGCCACACGGGAAGAAAGTGATGTTGCCGATGACATGAACCAGCGTATTGTCCATGTCGCAGATACATCGCATAAAACCCGCGACAACGCGACCAATAACCAAGAACTGGCCGATCACCTGTCGGACGTTGGCGAGCAACTGAGCCATTATACGGAACGTTTCCATATCTAATTGCGGTTTTCGTTTATAGGAGTGACATGAAGTGGCTGGTAATTGAGGTTATCAGCCATGCAAATGTAAGAAAGCACCAACATACGTATGTTTGGTGGAGTTGGCGGAAAGAAAGAGCGGTGAATAAATCTGTAAATATAGATAAATTTCCTCAGATCAAGTCGAGACTTATTCAACTTATTCAATTTAGTTAAAGCCTCTCATTTCGTAGGTTAATCGTTTAGTTAAGCACATTAAGTGCACGATACTCATCGAAGGCATATTGATCGGTCATACCGCTGATATAATCCTGAATCAGACGAACACGGAAGTAAAACTCCCAAACCTCATCATCAAAACTGTAGGGTAGATACGGAATATCCAGCTCTTTATCTTTTTCTTCATCTAATGTTCTTATTGCGATGTCATAAGCCTTTAAATGCTTGTTTGGCAGCTTCTTATGGAGTCTTCTTTCATATAACGGCGCGTCTTGAATATTAGAAAAAGTTTTCTTATCTAGCAGCAGTAAAGGCTTATAGGCTTCTAATAATCCGGTGATAATCCGATACCCTTGTAATTCACTCCTTTCGACTTCTGGATCACAGAAGGCATAGTTCATTGCAACGTTTTTTAGTGTTTTAACAAGGGCGTGATTGACACTTTTATCTTCAATTAGCGCTCGATTAAATGTGCCGTGAAATACCTTTTCAATATTTTCAATGAATTGTTTGCAAGCATGTTGCGGTAAGCGCTTATTTATTTCTACGCGTAAAGTCACAAAAAAATGGCTATTGGCACAGTTATCAGCCCTCAAAGCACTCTCGTAAGCAATATTGACTATTTCTTGCATAGTTTTCTGCTCAGCTAACTCATACTGCTTAGCGAGGGATTGGAACTCAGTATCAAGGGCACTTTTTAGTTGTTCAATAGTCAGTATGCCCTTTTCTACAGCATCCTCGATATCAGCTATACCGTAAGAAATATCATCAGCTGCTTCCATTATGTATGAAAATGGGGAGCGACAATGGGAACCCATGGCCAAAACGGATTTTAGAGATTCAACATAACGGTACTCACTTAAGTAGTAACCCACTTTTTTCATTAAGTAGTTATACTCCTGGAGTTGCGCATTATCTGGCTGTTCTTTCGGAGATGCTTGATCTCCTCGGCGAGTATATTTAAATACCCCTGAAACTTGGGAATAGGTGAGATTGAGTCCTAGAAGAGTGTGAACTAAGCGGATTGCTTGTGCATTACCTTCGAAATTAATAAGATCTTGGTGGATAGGATCTGGTAAATCAAATCTTGGTTTGCCTTCCTTATCTTTCGCCATAGAGGCTAAGTTTCTAGAAAACCAGTCATTTATTGCTTGTTCACCGAAGTGGCCAAATGGTGGGTTACCAACGTCATGCATCAAACATGACATTTCGACGATTGATTCTATTTGGCGTTCTAACTCCGTTAGTTTGTATTGCTCAAGAGCGTCTTTAGGTAGTGACTTGAAAATTAGCTGTGTGATGTAACGACCGACTTGTTGAACTTCCAAAGAGTGCGTTAATCGACTGCGAACTGCTGCATTGCGTTCTAGCGGAAATACTTGAGTTTTTTGTTGGAGCCTTCGAATGGCTGCTGAATTGAGAATCCGCCCTCGGTCACTTTCAAAACTCTCTTGCTGAGCAACTTTGTCGAGTTCTTTGAGTGGGCGAGGTCTAGTAGATTTCCCGTTGTGATAGACTCTTGTTCCTCGTACTTTTTGGTTGAAGTTAATAGTCATAACCTACTCTTATTCAATGATAATGAGAGTAAGCTATATTGAATATGCCTATGCATCCATATCAATTTATAATTAGTGTGACGAAGTAAAGCATTCACTTAAACCTTAGCAGTTATTTACAACTTGCTTCCCTCTAACTTAGTGGCTCATGTATTTACTCGAGTAACATGATATGTCGCTAGAAGTTGGTGGGGAAAAGTTTTGGCATCTATATGAGTTGATATGGATGGGAATGGCAGAAACAAAAAAGGCCACCCGAAGGTGGCCTTTTCCAAACGTTTGGTGCTGGCGGGATTTGAACTTAATCGCTAATTATTTGTTTTGTAGTTATTTATTTTAATTTGATTTTTGCTGGGATGGCTAGTGGGATAGCTAAAGTTGATTGTGTCTATGCCAAAATTAAAATTATAGCACTCAGTCGCTATACCAATTTCGTCTAACCGGGATAACGATATAGCTATTTGATAGGAAAATCGCAGTCTTTGATTGTGAGTCTGGTTGATAAGTTACACGGAAACGGACTCGCGTTCTCTGCCTCTGTCGCAACCTCGGCAAGAAGAAAGGCTAATGGGTTCTCTTGATTACCAGAAAGCTCTACCTGCTGCTTTGAGTTCCATTTATCGTGGTTTCGACATTGCAGCCAATACTCAATGGCACGCGTATCCGGCGGAAGTTCTTCGTAGTAGTCAACGACGGAGCCGTTGTTTAACACTCGTTGTTTTTTCACCGAACAACCAACAGCTCGGCTAAATAACTTAGACGCTACTTCCGCGTCCGCTTTCATCTTGCCCGCACGTTTCGCCGCATCAAATTCTGGATGCCGGATAGACCAATTGCGGATGGTGTCAACGCTTACTTCAAAGAAGTCAGCTAACTCGCAGTCGATGGCATTGAGCAGACACAGCTTATACACCTGCTCTACGTATTCAGGTTTGTACTTGTTGTTATAAGTATTTCCCTTTGGTGCGACCATGGTTGAGCTCTTTATATTAGCGATGGCTAAATTATATCATTGGGTAAGTTAAATTAGAATTTACTAATGTATATCGCGCGCGCGTGACCTGAAGTCTTAGGGTATGAAGACAGAAATAGCCGATTTGTAGGGGTTGTAGGCTTTCTGGAAGGGGGGCGTATGTATGAGAGCGATTCTAATAAAATACTAGCCCGAACTTCGACTCAAGATTACCTCACTTATGGACAGAAATGTGTCAGCGGCTTTGCTAAATTAGCTAAAAGCGGATTAGAGAAAGTAAGGGAAACCTTAAAGGACAAAAATCAAGAAGCGACCCCATTCTTCTAAAGTTATCCATCGAGCTCAATGACTACTCAGATGGATTTGTTAGTGCATATAAAAATGACTATAAGTTTAGAACTTTAATGAAGAATGCTATTGCTGGTGATTGATCTACTTACTATAAATCTTATAATGAGTTCACTGTACGTCAACAGAATGAGAATATCCCACTGATTTCACTCGTTTATGAAGAGTACATACACGAACAAATACGAAGAGAAAAAAAGAAAGGTCATTGGAGTTAACACAGGGCTATTGGTATACCTCTTTAAAAGGTATACCATCCAAAAAATAAATAACTAGTTAATTAGATGTCGATATATTTACTGACCTCAAATTGAATGAGATCGTCTTGTTTTTCAAGATAATCTCTAAATTTTTGATTGTGTTCTATAACACCATACTCATTGATTTTTATATTTTCAATTTGATTATCTCTATCCAACTTGTTAATCAATGAACCACTCAATCCAATTTTCACAAATTCAGAGTTAGATTTATTTGTAGTCCCATAAATGTGCAACTCGTATTCTTCTTCACTTATTAGGTCTAATTCAAATAGAATATTAACGTACTCATTTAGAGTATATGAAACAAAGTCACTTTCAATTTTTATTTTAACCAGCGCAATATTTACCAACTCTTTATGGCTTTTCTGTGAAAGATCTATATATACGTTATTACTATAAGAATCATATTCACTGCTTTTAGGTATCTCACCATAAGAGCTGCCTATAAAAAACTCTTTCCCTGTATTAGAACGTCGAATTGAATAAAAAAACTTAACAGTATCAGATATATGCTCTTTCAATGTCAGTCTGTGGAGATTCTCAGTGAACATCTTATAAAAAGATCTAGCTTTGGGGTGTCTTAATCGAGAAAATTCCGCATTAGAAATATAATTCTCAAAGCCGTAAATAAAAAATAGATATATCTTATCTATCACCGAAGCATCAGACCAACTTGTATCACTGACTATTTCACTTATCCTATTTTCTAATTTATCAAAAATCAAGTCCGAATCATAATATGCAGATGAAAGTGCAGATTCCATTAATATTCTTTTAACTCTAGTATTTTCATCATCTTCATTGAAAACTAGGAAATCTTCTCTTTCTATTATCTCTTCCATAGTTTTTATTTTTGACTCGATCTTACTAACATCATAAAAATCCGATTTATTTTTAGCTCGCTGTAACTCATTCCTTATATTATCAAAACTAAAATTAAGCAATAATGGATTCTTTACTACATCTTTAAAAAAACCACTTTTAAGAAGTTGTATTTTATTAGCCATATTGCCTTTCTTTCCATTAAACTCAATTGAGTTAACAAAATGCACAGAAGGTAATAATTTGCTTAAAGATTTATTATTCTCATCAAATACTTCATTAAGCCTATTAACTCTACCTATTAAATTCGTTAATGACTTAGCATCCAAATTATATGTATTTAATATAAACAAGTTATCTACTGGAAGGTTAACCCCTTCGAGTATAACCGAGTTAGCAACTATGTAACTTATCTCTTTTGTATGAGTGAATTTATATTCTAAATATTCCTTTATGAGATCAGGTAATTTACCATGTAAGTAAACTAAGCCTTTCTTTACATAATCAACACAATAGAAATCATTATGCACATTTTTAGAGATGACATCTGATAGATCTAGGAGTTCTTCAGAGTTAATAAACTCCAGCTCACTCTCAAGGTATACCGCTAACTGCTCTACCCTCTTTGGAGCTCTAAGATAAATAAAGTTCTTTTCTTTTTTATTTTCAATTATATATTCAATAAAACTATTATTACTTCCAGAGCGGTAAAATTGATTTAAGAAACGATTATACTTATGTACTTCCCCATTGTTTTTATACTCACTAATATCAGCTTCTTTAATGTTATTTATAATTCTTCGCTCAAATATATCTTGTCCATTTGAAACTTTCAAATTTCCTATTTCAGAGATCAAGGGAGACAAGTAATAGTTTCTAGATTTAGGGTTCCTTTGCCTATTACGCCTAATTAACCTAGTCAATAGTAAGCTTCTTCCATCCATTTCAAATATATTATGGGCTTCATCAATAATTAAAACATCGAATGACATTTTTTTATTTTTTAAGAGACGAAGAGCTCTCTCTTGAGTGAAAATAGAAATAAAACTATCAGATCCATCATACATTTCATCATGAAATATTATATTCTCGAAAGGAAAGTTTGACTTCATTAACTTGTAAGTTTGTATAAGCAAAGACTTAGTAGGAACTATTATAGCAACCTTATCAATTTCCTCTTTATTGATAATCTCAACAATTAGTGAGCTTTTACCAAAAGATGTAGGTGCCACATAGCAATTTTCTTGGCTATAGCTAGTAACTATTTCTTCTCTAGATTGCCTTTGTTCATACGTTTCAAATATATTACCATGCTTAAATTTTTCCAATTGATAATCTAGAGAGAACTTGTTGAAATTATCATCTTCAGACAAAATATTATTCAATATATACTTTGATATAGGATATAAACCAAAGTTTGCACTAGCATCTAATAGCGGTTCATAATTATTATTATTGATGGCACATTTTAGCGTGATGTAGTATGCCAATTGAAAATAAGGAGATTTTCTTTTATCCCCTGCATACTCCTTAAAAAACAAAATAGCGCACGACAAGACAAACTCAAGCTCCTCATTACTTAGAGCTACGTTTAAAGACATTTTCTTCATTGCTTCTGAAAATATTCCAACATCCTTCAACCAGCTAAAACTTGATGCCATTCTATTTATCCAAATAATTAAAAAATATTTCTATACTTTCCTTAGTAACACATATAGCCTTTACTGTATTACCTGAGAACTTTGATATAAATTCATAATCAATTAATATTTCACTTGTCATTCCATTATCCCACGCGCCATCTAGAAATATTGTAGAGCATGGGATGATATTAAAATCATCGATATTGGAATAATCACCTAAGTCAAAATTATCCTGCAATTTTTTGATTTTCTTTCTTATTGACTTTTCTGTGCCTACATCTATATGAGACGCATGGTTATATGCATTTTTCCAAGGATTATTTTTACCTTTCTCACTTTTACCTGATACATAGTTTTCTAGATCTGAATAAGCCGATTTTAATTTATCTTTATGTGATATTTTTTTACTTTTAATTGAACCTGATTTACTTTCTAATAAAAAGGTATCTGAGTTTTTGGAGAAAAAACCATCAAAACCTTTTTTTATAGACCCTTCCTCTAAATTAAAAAACAAAAACTCCTGCTTATACCCACTCTCTTGCAGATACAAGTGAACAAAGAATTCCGCAATAGCTCCCATTTTCGTATTTTTTCTTTTATCTTCAAAAAAGTTTCTAAGTCTAAGCTTAACTAAACTCAACTCACTATCTGAATCGCCTTCACATATGGATACCAAAAACTTATCGAGAAGTTTTTCAAGATTTCCGTCTATTGTAGGTATGTCAATAACATGAAGTTCACATTGAGGAGATAGGTATTTTATTTCTGATGGAAGCATCTTCAATCCTACAGTAGCGTTTAATTTACCTTTCTATCAATAAGTTACAAGAAAAATAATCTAAGCCAAAATACAGTAAAGAGGATTGGTAAACAATGATACAGCTCATTAAATGAGATGCATATTACAGAATGACGAGGGTCAGGCCTTTCTTTTTGTCTCGATTAGTTTAAGTATCGCAAATATTGATATTCAGGAACTAGTTTTAGGTCGCATTAACTCGCTTTGGGGCATAAGCAAGCCAGAGCTTCGGGCAAGTTATTCCGTCAAGAGTACCCCCAGCCTACTACGAACCCTATAAACCCTACAAACTGACATGACTAATGAGTTTCTCGGTTTTGTAGGGGGGAGGGGGCGCTCAAATAGGTTCACACGTCCTAACTTTTGCAATTATTTTTTAGTGACAGTGATATTCGTCATCATCGGCCTGACGATCTGCCATCCATTGTTGTAATTCTTGATCTTCCAAGGCTTTTAGCACGTCTGCCATTGCATAGGCTTTTACTAACTTACCATTAGTGGACACTTTTTTTGTTGGAGCTGGAAGGTGTCTTTTTGTCATAGCTGAGGTCCACTCGCCTTTTGAAAGGAGTTTACTTTGTGTAATGCAATCTTCCCAAGGAAGGTCTTTGACTACGGTGTTCTCAGGCTTAGCTACAATACGGCTTTTTCTGCGAGCATTACCTCTATCCCGACGCGCCGTGATTTCCTCTTGCATTATGTTGAATTTCGATTGTGACTCTACTTTGAATACCTCTTTTCTTGGATAGCAACCATGTACCAACTCTTCTCCCAAGAGCCTTACTTCTTCCTTACCAGGAAGGAGCTCTCTACGCATTACGCTTGACCAGCCACGCTCTTCCATTTCGTCAACACAAATCCATTCATCATCAAACGTCTTTTCCGTTAACCTGCTTTTTGTTAATTCTGTTCTTAATCTTTTTTCAATGGCATGAGGGAGCCCCTCAGACTCACCATTATTATTTTCAAAAACTGCTTTGTGCCACATTGCATTCCAATCAGATAGCTTCATGCTGATACCTCCTATATAACTAGTCCAGATATTAGCAGAGATTATCAAAGTTTCCGGCTTCGAAAAATCGGTTACATCTTGGATAGGTATATGTGAAGGGGGGAGGGGGTATTTTGCTGTGGTCCATCCCCCCCTTCCTATGAGTTATGGGATACAGCTAGCTTGAGGCCGTTCGGTAAGTGAAGCTTAATGCTGGACCCTCATTGGGGAAGCTGGCTGCATTTTGAACTTTCAACACTTCACGGCTGTACATTTGTTAGCTTGTAAGCGTGGTGGTGATGGTTTGGCCGTGTTGCGGTATTCACTTTAGGCTAGCCAGAGATAGAACGGTCATGTTAGGTGGAAAAAGTGGGTTTTCAGCTGGCACCTTTCCTATAGTACAAACGCACGTTCGTTGTTCTTGGTTAAAAGCTGAATAAGTGTGTGATTATAGGAAGTTATTAATAAGAAAAAAGTCCACTTTTTCCACCTAGACAGGTTAGATTGCCGGGTAGTTCTTTAATGATGCAATGCCGCAACATCTTATAGGGTGAGAAGGCTAGGGGAAAGGGGCTGCGAAGTGCCCCCTATTCCCCGATTATATTTCGTTAGAACCTCGGTAAAGATCGATCGTCATAGAGTGACGGATAGCAGCTATACCCACTGTTAAGGCTAGCTACGTGTCCATGGTTCGCCATATATGCTTTGAATTGCTGCTTGCTGTACGGCTTCCTGTTGTTATGGCGGCACCAATCATGGTAAATCGTATAAGCGTGACTAACTTTTAACGGGGGGCGTGCCTTAAGCGTTTTGCGGTTCCCAATGTCGCTGTCGTCATCATTAAGCCAGCAAGCTACGCTATCCCCCTCTCGCTGCCATTCATTGAGACATTTATAATGTGTCGCTGACAAATATAGACCGTTATCGAGATAATCTTTCACCCCCATGATTGCCCAGCCTAATATTGCTGGTAACTCATCATCAATAATGCGGTCAACTAATGTTGGATCTCGCTCACTCTCTGGCTTGCTGTTTGCGAAGTGAATGATAGCCCAGCGTCGCCAGAAACCTTCACTATGATCTTTGGTGGTCAGGAAAAAGTTACCGTTGAACCAGCACCCGGCATCGGGAATAAAAGTAAAGACTTTGCCGTATGGCTCGCGGGCTGATTTTGTATCACCTCCAGTAATCGCTTTAAATGCCGCACTCGGCACAGGTTTGTCTTTGTCGATTTCAGGAACAAGGTTCAATAGCTTTCCGGCCAACGATGCGACTTTGTAGTCGTTGTCCATCTCATGTGGGCTGACGCTTGCCCTGTACTCGCTGGGGACCAATGCCTCCAAGATCTTCAAGTATAGTGATTTACCTGAGCCGCCAGCTCCGAATAAGAATATTGCTCGTTGTGTTTGAGCTTGTAAGCCCAGGAGGGACAAGCCCGTTAGCATCCGCAGTTGACGAATCTGCCCGTCCACGTCAGTCGAATCAAAAGCTTCCCGAAGGACACCAAGCAGAAGTTCCGGCTCGCGACCAAATACAGGTTCAATCTCTAACCGGAAACGAGCATGGTGTTCTGGCGATGGTGGCAGGTTCATTAGTTTTCTATTCTGAACGCAGATGAAACCGGATGGGGCGTAAATGCCTTTCGGTGCATTGGCAAAGAAGCCTTTCTGCTCGACTGTGTTGTAGCTGTGTGACGCAATCGCTTTATAGTCCGTTTCTCGCTTACAGCGATCCTCGGTTTTAAATAGCTTGGCAATAGCAACACCAACTCGTGATAGTGCGGTGTCTACCCAAATACCATTATTTTCATTGTACAACCATAGACGACCATATTCGCCAATTGGGCGGACGTCGCCGAGTTTCTCAATATACTTGTCAGCCATCTCACCATGAGTCAGTGGAATCGGTTCTTCTGCGGCTTTGCGTTCCTTTACTGCGGCTTTGATATCAGCTATGTCTACGCCTGTTATATCTTTAAGTTGGTGACGCATTCGGCCTACATCAATAAAGTTTGCTTTATGGATAAAACCAATCACGGCGTCAAAGGCACGTTCGTTGTACTTGTCTTCTTCTAAAGCTTGAATGGCGGCACCAAAGTCTGGATATTCCTGCTCATCATCTTGGCTGGCGTTCTCGGCATCAACTGGATTACTTGCCTGATGATACTCGCCAATCTCTGCTTCAATGTTGGCTTCGATGATTGCTTTGATCGGCTGGCCAGAAAGGTATAAATCAGACCAGTCTGTACCGCCGCTTTCTGGTATCTCGCCATCCTCGGGCGGAATAAGGCTCAGAACAGGTGCTTGTGGAGCAGTCGCCTGAGCTTCTTCCAGTGCCTTAAAGCCGGGCATGTCAAAGTCGGAGGCAATAAACACATAATCGTGCTTTTCCGCAACTACTGGAACAATGTTCTTAATGTTGCCAGCATCAAACGCTACATATGTTGTTATGTCGGTTTGTTCGTAAATAGTACGACCCGTGCCCCAGCCTTCGGTGATGACCCCGTAGTCACCACCTTCACCTAGTGCCAGAAAAGAACCACGTTTTGTTGACCCTTTAAACCATGGCTTATCTCCGTTGGGAAATAGACGCTGCAAGCCCGTCATGACTCCCTCAGCGTTATAGGCAGGGACGACTAACGCCCCACCTTGTTGCTTTAAGCCATCGCTAGTCAGCTTCTTGGCTAGCAGATAAGGGTGATTGCTATCAGCATCGGGCAGAAGATCGAACTCAGGTGCAAAATTATTAACCAGCTTCTCTTTCTGGCAGCCCAGAGAAGGAGTGTTGGGTATGTGGTCGTCATTCGTTACGTTCAAAGTGTCAGCCACTTTGTTAGCTGCTTCTTTAATGTCACAGCCGTAATAATCACGGACAAGAGCCAGACCATCTCGACTCTGCTCGGGACACTGATTGCAGAATGATGTACCTCGCCCTTCTAGGTCATCGAACCGGAATCGATCTTTGCCGCCGCAGATAGGGCAGGCGGTATGCCCGCCCTTTTCATCCACGATGATCCCCAATGCATTGAGAACATATCCCCATTTACCGCGGGTCATTTCAGCAATTGTACTCACTTGGTTGCGAGAATTAATCACAGCCGTTTGATCTTGTACCGATAAGTTATCGGTGATGAGGGTAAATTCCTCTTCAGTTACGTTAAACAGTTCGTGAAGAAGAGTCGAGGTTGAAGAAGATGTATCTGCCTGAGAGGCAGGGAAGCATCCAGCTTCATGCATTGCAACAGTAAGGGGCTTTTCGTTCATTACTGGTCGCTCCATGCTGCCGAACGTTTTTTAATAAGGAAGGCAACGAGTTTCTTGATGTAGTTCGCGTTCTTTCCTGCAACCATTGCATCCAAAATATTGGCTACCTCATGTTCCGGCCAGCCAACGCGGCGGCCACCTAGGTTCACTGGGGGGGTCATAAGCCCTGCATTAATGCGTAGGTATAGCGTTGAATTTGAAAAGCTAAAGCGCTCTAGTACGGACTTTTTGTCAATAATCTTCAGTTGGATGGTGTTGTTCATTTTTACCCCACTTAGGATGTTGTTAACTGATGGGGTAAATTTACGGGGTAGCTATCTTTGAATCACTGCAATTGCAGTACCCGAAGTTGAGGGGGGGGAGTCTAGGTAAGGGTTTCGTTTTCTAGCTGTTTTAAGGATTCCGGTAAGTGTTTGAACAAATTGCGTTCAGATAAACCATAAGGGTTAGTGTCTGAATAGTCATTCGAGATAGCATCAATAACTTCACGTAGGCTGCTACACAACGGTGTCGAGCTAAGTGAGGATGGCTCGAGAAGTAGCTTTGTTAAGGCTGCAATTATGTTATTTTTAGTCCTGATTACGCGGCCATTTTGTGAGCTGTTTAACTTACTTATTGACTCAACCTCTTGCTTCAATTGCTCATTTTCTTTTTTCAGCTGTTCGAGCAAGGGGTAAGTATCACTCCAGTAATCGTTTGCTATCTTTAATTGTTTGTTGCGTTCAGCCAGTTGTTCTTTAAGAGCTGCTAGTTGAGTGAAAGCGTCAACTTCGGCCCTTTCTGAATCACAAAACAAGAATTTTGGCTTCATATCAGGATAGTGGTGAAGTAACCACTCCCTTAAGTCAGTGCGGCGAAGGATAAGCTCGCATGGGGCAGGAATTTCACCGCCAACAATTGCTTTACCGTCCTTAAAGTGTCGTAATTCACCAGCAAGAATTGCCCGATAGATAAAGTCTTGGCTGTCATCAAGCATATCACAAGAGGGGTAGTCACCAGGCTCAAGGCCATCGAATGCAAATCCGTTTACTACCACACTGAAGCGCATAATGGGGCCAATATCTTGGGTGTAGTCTAACCAGTTCTTCATTGTTCTTCCTAATTGATTATAGGGAGGGGATTAAATCAGGACATGTTGGGATGCAGCCACAATGTGGTTACTCCACCATGTCATTAGTTCGCGGCGTTTTTCCAGGTATTCTGCGCGGTTGTATGCGCGACGGACTTCATTTTTGTCCACGTGGGCAAGTGCTGCTTCAATAACATCAGGATCAAAGCCTTGTTCGTTCAAGGTGGTACTAGCAAGTGCCCTTAGGCCGTGAGCAACCAGAATGCCGCTGAAACCCATTCGCTTTAAAGCTGCGTTTGCCGTTTGCTCATTGATATGTTTGTTTGGGATGCGGTCCGAGGGAAAGATAAATTCATGTCGGGCACTAATCGGACGCATGATTTCAAGCAGTTCCAGTGTCGCTGGCGTGAGAGGGACAGAGTGTGGCTTATTCTTTTTCATCCGGCTTGCTGGGATGTTCCACAGCTTATTATCGAAATCGATCTCATCCCAGCGAGCACCTGCGGTCTCACTTGGACGTGCCATGGAATGCAGTTGCCAGTGGATAAGGCAGCGAGTTGTTGTTGTGATACTTGCGGTGGATAAAGCACGCATTAATTTGGGCAACTCTGCAGGTTTTAGGGTAGGCATGTGATTCTTCTTCGGAGCCGCGAATGCCGCTTTAATGCCGGACAGTGGATTCGAGTGGATCACGCCCGTGTTAACGGCAAAGGTTGCTACTTCATTTAATCGCTGGCATAAGCGTTTAACTGTCTCGAGGTTGCCTTTGGCGGCAATTGGCTTGATTGTCTCAATAACAACCGTTGCTTTGATTTGCTCAATGGGAACTTTGCCCAGAGAGGGAAAGATGTGAAGGTTCAATGAACGCCAGATATCTTCGGCATAGTCGGGGGTAACCTGGCTTTTTTTTACTGCAAACCACTTTTCAGCGATCACTTGAAGTGTATTACCGTTGGCTTCTTGCTGGAGCTGAATATTCGAGTCGCGATGTTGCTTGGGATCGATATCCTGTGCGAGCAGTGTCTTGGCATCAGAACGTTTATTACGTGCATCAGCGATTGAAACACTGGGGTAGGCACCGAAGCTTAAAACACTACGTTTTTTGGTGAATGGCTGATAATAGTCAAACATCCAGTTCTTGGCACCATTGGGTCGTACCCGTAAGAATAAGCCACCACCATCACTGAGGGTGTATTGCTTGTCTTTGGGTTTCGCCTGCTTAACCTCAGTATTGGTGAGGGGTCTGGTGATCCTTGCCATAGCTATCCTTCACTGGTGTTGTGTTTAGTTATCCCAGTGGCGGGATAACTAAGTGGGATGGCTATAAGGATAGCTAAAAAGGTAGGATGTTAAAAGATGTATTAGGATGCTATAGATACAAGAAAGCCCGGCAGCGCAACAGCTTACCGGGCCTTCCGAACGTCCTAGGACGTTATCATACGTATGTTTGGTGGAGCTGGCGGGATTTGAACCCGCGTCCAAAATCAGTCTAACCAGAGGCGCTACATGCTTAGTCTGTCTTTATTCTCGTACCCGACACTGCGAACAGACACGCTATGCAAGTACATACCAGAATTCTATTTCGCGGTTCACCTCTCTAGTCAAAGGTTCCCTCGCTATCTCGTTTGGGTTTGAACCCCTGTTATTCCCCGTCTTACAAGCGGAAGCTAGGGCAGGAGCGCTCTAAGCAGGGTATTAAGCTGCTAGTGCGAAGTTTTCGTCGTTTGCGACTATTTTTTTGCGGCTTTTAACGTGGCCAACCGCCCCACGGCATGCTCCCAAAGCCTTCGTGATCCTGTCGAATCCTAAATCAGCCCCAGAGTTGTTACGCGTTGGATAGTAGCATAATAAACATATGCGTCAACATAATTACCTTGTAGCAAAGTGTTTATGGATAAAAAGCGAACACTTAGCCACGAGCTTACTATCTTGTGCTGTGTTTCATGATGCGCGCTTTATCACGCTGCCAATCACGATCTTTACTATCACTACGCTTATCGTGCAATTTTTTACCTCGCGCGGTACCTATCTTTATTTTAACCCAGGATGCCTTCCAATACATGGTTAATGCCACAATTGTTTCACCGTCACGGTGTACAGCGTGCTCTAACTTTTCGATTTCACGGCGGTTAAGCAGTAACTTACGAACACGTGTTGGATCAGCAACCACGTGGGTGGATGCGGCATTTAGCGGTGTAATGGTAACGCCTGAGATAAAGGCTTCACCGTTACGCAGGAACACATAACTTTCAGAAATGTTGATTTTACCGTCACGAATCGCTTTTACTTCCCACCCTTGAAGAGACAGGCCTGCTTCGTATTCGTCATCAATCGCGAACTCATGTCGCGCTGAGCGGTTTTTTGCAATGGTATTGCTACCCGGTTTGTTTGGTTTTTTCTTGGCCATAATTACTCGTTTCGCTCTGTTGCGGTCCCAAGATAATGCGTTGATCTCTTGGTCGAAGTGCAATACTTGTTGCGGTATTTTATTAGGCTACCACCATACAAGTTTGCACGGATTTTGGCTGTACGCTGAGTAATGGTATCATTGGCCTACCTCTTCTCATAGGTATTGGTGTTTATCTATGTAAATACTTGTGGGATGAGGCACTTGTGATGGGTAAAGGAGAAACTATGCCTCAGATTAGCCGCTCTGCACTGGTCCCTTTTAGTGCGAAGAAAATGTTTGAACTTGTTAATGATGTTGAGTCTTACCCTGCATTTCTGCCGGGTTGTTCCGGGACCAAAATATTAGAAAGTTCTGATGAGCATATGATGGCATCTGTCGATGTATCCAAGGCCGGAATTAAGAAAACCTTTGTTACCCGCAATCAGCTTATTGGGGTGAATAAAATTGACATGCAGCTGGTGGAAGGCCCTTTCCAGCGCCTGGTCGGTGGATGGCACTTTACTGAACTGGATGCTGAGGCATGTAAGGTTGAGCTGAAGCTGGATTTTGAATTTACCAATGGGCTGGTGGAAGCCGCTTTTGGCAAGGTGTTCCGCGATTTAACCAGCAATATGGTGAGTGCGTTTACCCAAAGAGCCAGAGAGATCTATGACTTCTGAAGAAAAGTTGATCCATGTTGAGGTGGTGTATGCACTACCTGAAGCCCAGCGAGTGATCAAGCTGGCGATTACGCCAGATACCCAGGTACAGGAAATTATTGAGCAGTCTGGTGTGCTGGAAATGTACCCGGAGATAGACCTGAAGAAAAACAAAGTAGGTGTCTACAGTCGTAATGTGAAGCTCAATGCGACTGTCCATGATGGTGACAGGCTTGAAATCTATCGCCCTCTGCTGGCCGATCCGAAAGAGATCCGCCGCAAGCGTGCCGAACAAGCCAAGCAGGAAGCCTTGGACGCAAAAGCGGCACAAAAAGCTTAACCGTATTGTCGGGTGGTTTACAGGATTGAATAAAAAAGCTCGCATAGGCGAGCTTTTTTGTGTGTATCAGTTAATAGGATCCATAAAGTTTGGACCAGACTGGTAATCACCCGATAGCCCAGAAAGTTTGTTCTGAGTATCAAAGGTTATCACCAAGCTCTTCTGAACAGGCTCATCGTGCCCCGGCTTGTGGTAATAAACGTAGTACCAGGTATTTGGATATTCAGGTTCAACCAGCATTGGCGATCCCAGAACATAGCTTACCTGTTCTTTGTTCATACCGTGACGAAGGGTATTGATATCATTTTGATCAAGGTAGTTGCCCTGATTGATATCGATTCGATAGACCAGTCTTTCAACGACTGAACAGCCACCTAACAGGCTTACCGCTAATGTTAGTGCAGCAATGTTTTTCCAACTCATAGCATCCCGGCAAATTCGCTTTTACTGCTGCGATGATAAACAAGCTCTTGGCAGAAGTAAAAAAAGCGGTTAAGAAAAAAACTGTAATTGAGACTGTGAGCTAGCTAAATAGTTGCATCACGGATTAAGTTTATTCCATTTATGCCGCAAACAGCAGTTCTTTTGCGTTGGCTAGTGTCCTTTCGGTAATTTCACTGCCGCCGAGCAGGCGCGCCAGCTCGGAAACCCGGGCCTTGTCATCCAGCGGGAACATGTTGGTCTCGGTTTGGCCTTTGGTCGACTTTTTGGCGACAAACATTTGCTGGTGGCCACATCCGGCAACCTGCGGCAGGTGAGTGACACACATGACCTGAGTCGATTCTCCCAAGGTGCGCAGCATCTTGCCGACGATAGCCGCAGTCGGTCCGCTGATACCCACATCCACTTCATCAAAGATCAGACTTGGCGTTTCGACTTTCTGTGCGGTGATCACCTGGATAGCCAGAGAAATACGTGACAGTTCACCACCGGAGGCAACTTTGCCTAATGGCTGAAGCGGCTGGCCGGGGTTGGTGGATACCAGGAAGGTGATGTTGTCAAAGCCCAGTGGGCTAAGCATGCCTTCGGCATCGCTTTGGATATCAATCTTGAAAATACCGTTCTCCATGCTCAGTTCGTGCATGCTGTTGGAAATCTTCTTGTCCAGCTCTTTGGCGTATCGCTGACGGCTCTTGCTGAGCTTTTCTGCTGTGGCAAGGAATTTCTGACGCTGGGCCTCTACCTGCTCGGCAATCTCTTCGAGACGTTCGTCGCTGCAATCCAGCTCATCGAGTTCCTTTAATAAATCCTGATGCTTCTGGTAGAGCTCGTTTGGCATGACATAGTGTTTACGGGCCAGGGACATGATTTTGGCCAGGCGCTCTTCAAGATAAATCAGGCGCTGGGGATCCATATCGAGGTTGTCCAGATAGCAGCGCAACTCCTGGCTTGCTTCCTGAACCTGAATAATGGCTTCATCGAGCATGGCCGGAATAGTACTTAGGTTACTGTCTATCTCGCCAAGGTTAATGACTTGCTGGCTGGCCATTTGCAGTAGTTGCAGGGCGTTGCCGTCGTCATTGTCATACAGGACGGACAGGGCCGTCTGGCTTGATACGGCAAGCTCGCCGCTGTTTGACAGCCGTTTGTGTTCTTCTTCGATCTCGGTAAATTCGTCTTCGCCAAGTGCAAGCTCATTGAGTTCTTTGACTTGATACTGAGTTAGCTGCTTCTGAGCTTCGTTTTCTTCCCTGTTTTGGGTTAGGCGTTTCAGCTCGTTGTTGGCCTGACGCCAGATTTGATAGGCCTTTCGGGTTTTTTCCATCAACAGATGATGCCCGGCATATTGGTCCAGCATCTGCTGCTGATATTCAGCCCGCATTAGCTGCTGGTGCGCATGTTGACCATGAATGTTGATCAATAGCTGTCCGAGGGCTTTTTGTTGTGAGGCAGGAACAGGGCTGCCGTTGATAAAGCCGCGGGAGCGGCCTTCTTTGGTGATCACCCGACGCAAAATGCATTCTTCGCCGTCGATCAGCTCATTGTCTTCCAGCCAGCGGCGGGCTGCCTGATTGTTTTGCAGTGAAAAGGCGGCCGATATTTCAGCTTTATCCTCATTCGGGCGAACCATGCCGGCATCAGCTCGATCTCCCAAGCATAAACCAAGCGCATCGATGGCAATAGATTTACCGGCACCCGTTTCACCAGTAATGGTTGTCATTCCTGGTTTCAGTTCAAATTCGAGGTTTTTGACAATAGCAAAGTTAGAGATCGTCATATGTGCAAGCATGTGTTCACCTGTCTAAATCAACACCTGTTTTTTCATACAGTATATACTGTATCTACATACAGTAAAGATGTGGGGTGAAGTTTTCTTTAGAAAATTTGGTGTGGGTTAAGCTGATGAATTGCCAAAATAAAAAAGCCAGCAGGGAGCTGGCTTTGCAAAACGGCAGAGGAGGGGCTGTCAGAAGAGCTTGCTTGACCAGCCTAGTTTTCCTCGCAGTACGTTGTAGTAGCTGTAGTTCTTTGGGTGGATCAGCTTGAGCTGATCGGGGCTTTGGTAAATATGGATCTCGTCACCGGGGCTGACAGGCAGAGAAACCTGGCCATCGCAGCTGACCTCAAGGGTGCTGCCGTTGGTTGGCGACACCAGAAGCTTGATCCGGCTGTTGCCGTCGACGACTAGCGGTCGGCATGACAGCGTATGCGGGAACATCGGCACCAGGGAGATGGCATTCAGGCTCGGTGACAGAATAGGGCCACCGCCTGATAGCGAGTACGCGGTTGAGCCTGTCGGGGTCGAGACAATCAGGCCGTCTGAGCGCTGGGAGAAGGCGAAGCTATCGTCGATATATACCTCGAATTCAATCATATGGGCAATTTTATCGGGATGTAGCACAGCTTCGTTTAATGCCGCGTTACGGCTTTTGATCAGGCCGTGGCGATGTACTTCGGCTTCAAGGAGGAAACGTTCCTCGGTGATAAAATCGCCTTCCAGCACCCGTTCGAGTTCTGAATCAAAGGCATCGGGATCAAGGTCGGTCAGAAAACCGAGGTTGCCACGGTTCACACCGATCACTGCGACATCAAAACGTGAAAGTACCCGGGCCGCACCTAGCATATTTCCGTCACCGCCGACAACAATAGCCAGGCTGGCTTTGTCACCAATAGTGAGTAGATCGCACAATGCTGCTTGAGGAACGTCCAGATCGTTGGCCAACCGGTGATCCACCAATACGTCATAGCCTTTGGTGTTCAGCCAGTCATAGAGACTTTTGTGTGTTTGCAGGGCGTCAGGGTTTCTCGGTTTACCAATTAACGCGATTGTCTGAAAAATGCGCTTCATGTCCTTGATCCGACAGATGATAGTGGGGCCAGTATAGCGCTAGGTTTAGACACTTGTCGCGCTTTGTGATCGATCTCGGCTTGAATCATTGAACTTCATCCCCATAATATGCGCATGAACGTTTTTTAAGAGTGGGATCTGAGTGTTTTTTCCACTTATTCGACGAACAATATTATCTTGGCGGAGAAGCGAAAGCATGAGCAACGAAGAGAAAAAAGTACAGGACGAACAGCTGCAGCAAGACACTGTGGATGCAGCTGAAACGGAATCTGCTGAGGAAGAAGTAGTAGAAATGACGGCAGAGGAGCTTCAGGTTGCACGTATTGCAGAACTTGAAGCCGCTCTACTAACCAGCGAAGCTAAAGTGAGAGAGCAGCAAGACAGTGTATTGCGTGCTCGCGCTGATATCGACAATATGCGTCGCCGTACCGAGCAGGAAGTTGACAAGGCTCGTAAGTTTGCTCTGAACAAATTTGCCGAAGAGCTATTGCCAGTTATCGATAACATGGAACGTGCTATCGAAATGTCTGACAAGACTGATGAAGCAATTAAGCCAATGCTTGAAGGTGTTGAACTGACATTGAAAACGATGACAGATACTGTCGAGAAGTTCGGCCTTAAGCAAATTAACCCTGTGGGCGAAGCATTTAATCCTGAGTTCCATCAGGCAATGTCGATCCAGGAAAGTGCAGACCATGAACCAAATACTGTGATTCTGGTAATGCAAAAAGGCTATGAGCTAAATGGCCGTGTTGTACGTCCAGCAATGGTTATGGTTTCTAAAGCGGCTGCGGGTAACGTTGATACCCAGGCGTAAGCTGAGCCACTAGGATCGTAAAACCCGTGATGAGGCGGGTTTTTATTTTTTTATGTTTTTTTTTCGGTGTTGCCCTTGAAAACAAGATGGCTGCCCTTATTTAGTAGTCATACGACATCGTAAATTAATTTCTGCGGTTGAGTCCGCATCGCTTGTCCCAACATTTAGGGCAGGTCAGTAGAACTAAACGAATTTCGGAGAAAGCCTGATGGGTAAAATCATTGGTATTGACTTGGGTACAACTAACTCTTGTGTAGCAGTACTTGATGGTGAAAAACCACGTGTAATTGAAAATGCAGAGGGTGAGCGTACAACGGCATCTGTTATCGCTTACACCCAAGATGGTGAAACATTAGTTGGTCAGCCAGCTAAGCGTCAGGCGGTAACAAACCCTGAAAACACGCTATTTGCTATCAAGCGTCTTATCGGTCGTCGTTTTGAAGACGAAGAAGTACAGCGTGATATCGAAATCATGCCTTTCAAGATTGTTAAGGCAGACAACGGTGATGCATGGGTAGAAGCGAAAGGCCAGAAAATGGCTGCTCCTCAGGTATCAGCTGAAGTCCTTAAGAAAATGAAAAAAACTGCAGAAGACTTCCTTGGTGAGGAAGTAACTGGTGCAGTTGTAACCGTTCCTGCATATTTCAACGATGCACAACGTCAGGCAACAAAAGATGCTGGGCGTATCGCAGGTCTTGAAGTTAAGCGTATTATCAACGAACCAACAGCAGCTGCGCTGGCTTACGGTCTTGATAAGAAAGGCGGCGACCGCACTATCGCAGTTTACGACCTTGGTGGTGGTACGTTCGATATCTCAATCATCGAAATCGATGAAGTTGAAGGCGAGAAAACATTTGAAGTTCTAGCAACTAATGGTGATACACACCTTGGTGGTGAAGATTTCGATAACCGCATGATCAACTACTTGGTAGATGAGTTCAACAAAGAGCAAGGTATCAACCTTAAGAATGATCCTCTTGCAATGCAGCGTGTTAAAGAAGCGGCTGAAAAAGCGAAGATTGAACTGTCTTCTGCACAGCAAACTGACGTAAACCTACCTTACGTAACTGCTGATGCAACAGGTCCTAAGCACATGAACATCAAAGTGACTCGTGCGAAGCTTGAGTCTCTTGTTGAAGATCTGGTACAGCGTTCTCTTGAGCCACTTAAAGTTGCTCTGGCAGATGCCGATCTTTCTGTTGGCGATATCACTGACGTTATCCTAGTTGGTGGTCAGACTCGTATGCCAATGGTTCAGGCGAAAGTAACTGAATTCTTCGGCAAAGAACCACGTAAAGACGTGAACCCAGATGAAGCTGTTGCTGTTGGCGCGGCTGTTCAGGGCGGTGTTCTTGCGGGCGACGTGAAAGACGTTCTTCTACTAGACGTTACTCCACTATCTCTTGGTATTGAAACCATGGGTGGCGTGATGACTAAGCTTATCGAGAAGAACACCACGATCCCAACGAAAGCAAACCAGGTATTCTCAACGGCAGAAGACAACCAGAACGCGGTAACTATCCACGTTCTACAGGGTGAGCGTAAGCAAGCGGGCTACAACAAGTCTCTTGGCCAGTTCAACCTTGAAGGTATCCAGGCTGCACCTCGCGGTATGCCTCAAATCGAAGTAACTTTCGATCTTGATGCGGATGGTATCCTTCACGTATCTGCAAAAGATAAGAGCACAGGCAAAGAGCAGAAGATCACTATCCAAGCTTCTGGCGGCCTGAGCGACGAAGACATCGAGAAAATGGTACAAGAAGCAGAAGCTAACAAAGAAGCTGATAAGAAGTTTGAAGAGTTAGTAACTGCGCGTAACCAAGCTGACCAACTAGTTCACGGTACACGTAAGCAAGTTGAAGAAGCGGGTGAAGCACTTCCTGCTGATGAGAAAGAAAAAATCGAAACCGCTATTTCTGAGCTAGAAGAAGCTCGTAAAGGTGAAGATAAAGAAGCGATCGACGCGAAAGTTCAAGCGCTAATTGCGGCTTCTCAGAAGCTAATGGAAATCGCTCAGCAGCAAGCTCAAGCTCAGCAGGCACAAGCAGGCGAAGGCGAGCAGCAAGCACAGCAAGATGAAAATGTTGTTGATGCTGAGTTCGAAGAAGTTAAAGACGATAAAAAATAAGATAGTTATTTCATAATCTTATTTTCGCGCGGGCGTTGGAGGAATACTCTTGCGCCCGTAGCTGTATTCAGGCAGGTGACAGTTAAGTATGTCAAAACGTGACTTTTACGAAGTTCTTGGCGTTGGCCGTGACGCGTCAGAACGTGATATTAAAAAGGCCTATAAGCGCCTTGCGATGAAGTTTCACCCCGACCGTAATCAGGGTGACGAGCAGGCTGCAGACAAATTCAAAGAAGTTAAAACCGCTTATGAGATCTTGACTGATCCTCAAAAGAAAGCTGCATACGATCAGTACGGTCATGCTGCTTTTGAACAGGGTGGAATGGGCGGCGGCGGCGGCTTCGGTGGCGGCGCAGACTTTGGCGATATTTTTGGTGATGTGTTCGGCGATATCTTCGGTGGCGGCGGTGGCCGTCGTGGAGGCCAGCAGCGTGCGCAGCGTGGTGCTGATTTACGCTACAACATGGAGCTGACTTTAGAAGAAGCCGTTCGTGGTTGTTCTAAAGAAATCCGTGTTCCAACCTTGGTGGGTTGTGATACGTGTGACGGTTCTGGTGCCAAGAAAGGTACGTCAGCGACAACATGTGGCACCTGTCATGGTCAAGGCCAAGTGCAGATGCGCCAGGGCTTCTTTGCCGTACAGCAGACTTGTCCGCACTGTCATGGTCGCGGCAAGATCATCAAGGAGCCTTGTGGCACCTGTCATGGTCAGGGTCGTAAAGAAGAAACCAAGACCTTGTCTGTCAAGATCCCGGCGGGCGTTGATACGGGTGACCGTATTCGTCTGTCTGGTGAAGGTGAAGCCGGTGAGTTCGGTGCACCAGCTGGCGATCTGTATGTACAGGTTCATGTTGCCCAGCACCATATCTTCGAGCGTGATGGCAGCAACCTTTACTGCGAAGTACCGGTGAGCTTTACAATGGCAGCCCTCGGCGGCGAAGTTGAAGTCCCAACGTTGGATGGCCGTGTAAACTTGAAAGTACCGTCAGAAACCCAAACTGGCCGCATGTTCCGTATGCGCGGTAAAGGGGTGAAATCTGTTCGCGGTGGTACTGTTGGCGACTTGATTTGTAAGCTAGTGGTTGAAACGCCAGTTAAACTGAGTTCGCGCCAGAAGGAGCTTCTGCAAGAGCTGGAAGATACTCTAGGCGGCACTGCGGCAAAAAAACATAAGCCAAAATCGGAAGGCTTCTTCGATGGTGTGAAGAAGTTTTTTGATGATCTGACAGGTTAATCGCTAGTCTAATGTTATTATTGAAAGCCGACGAAAGTCGGCTTTTTTGTGCCTGTTTTTAGCCGCTTGTTCTTACCAGCAATCACCGCTTCCTGATGCAGTGCCAACTCCGGCGGCATTTAAAGAAAGTGTACCGCATGTGTCATCAATATTGGGTGTTGCCGATAACTTATAAATATTGGCTCCGGTACCAGATGTCGCGCCGTAGTCATACCGTTCAAGGTTCAGGTTACATCCCGGGCAGCTGGCGTTATCAACAGTCGACGGATAGCTGCCGCTCTTGCTGTATTCTTCCTCCATCCATAGCTGTAACTTGACCAGTCCCGCTTTTGCATCTTCACGATAACTCTTGGCAATATGTCCGGTATAGGCCGGATAGGCAAACGTGGTGATAATTCCGATAATGGCGATAGTGACTAATAATTCGATCAGCGTCATACCTTTTTGGTAATTGTTAAATTTGTTCACTGCTATCTCCCGAGGTGTATCGCTAACCCATTGATGAACGGTAGGACTATCTTTGAAGAGTGATACTGTTTACGCAACTTGTTTTATTGTTGCTTGGTGGGTTGCATGCGAAATTGGGTATCAGATCAAGGCTTTACCTTATTTGAGCTGCTTGTGGTTATCTCTGTAACCACTATCTTGCTTACAGCGGCTGCACCATCTTTTACATCGACACTTGAACATTACAAGCTCAGGCGCCTGGCCAATCAATTGACGACGAATTTGCACTTGGCTCGTACTGAAGCTATCCGTATCAACCAAACCATTTATGTTCACAATGTGAATATGGGATCGCCGACCAGCACTGGTTGGTGCGTGGTGATGACAGCCACACCAACAACGCCGGGTGGATGTTCTGCATCGGATCTGACGCAGGCGTTGACTGTGATTGATGGTAGTGAGTTTCCCTCTCTTTCAATTAGCAATAATAAAAGTAACGGCTATTTTGATGCATCCCGCAGCATCATTAACCAAGGTATGACTTATACAATTACAACAAACAGCATGACCTCTAGTCAGGCTCTCATTGTTAAGGTGAGTAACAAGTCCCGTATACGGCGCTGTGGCTTGGGAGGTATCGTTGGTTTCGAATCTTGCTAAATGTCGTGGGCTGACATTGATTGAGTTACTGGTGGCAACGACTATCGGTATTCTGGCTTTATCTGTAATGGTCTCGACCTTTTTGACCGGAACCAAAACGGCGGTGCGCATCACTGATAGTTCGTATTTTTCCAGCGAGTTTTACGATGTTTCTCGTTTTATTCTCGATGATATGCGCAGAGCCGGTTATGCGATTGAAGGTGCACGCACAGGATCAGTAAGGTGGGCAGGGGCCACTTCAGAACTGTCCATATTATCCAGCAACCAGTGTATCGCTTATGCCTATGAGTTTGACGACTCGGGTACGGAGATGATCCGCTATTCCACTGTGTTTTACTTTGCTGCTGACAAGGTTATACGCCTGTATACACTTGAGAAAGAAATTAAGGATACGACAACACTTATCCCTAATGTAACCGAGGCTTGTGGTAAGGGAGATCGCTGGGGAGAAGCGATTACTGATAACAAAAGTATGCAGGTTAAGGCGTTAACCTTTGATGGGACTAACGCTCCGTTATATGAAGTCGATATTCAAGTGCACTCTAAGCTAACTGGCCAAGATGATGTTATGGCATTTCAGGTTTTCCTGATGAATTAAAGGATGGGATGATGAAGCAAAACCAGAAGTCGGCAGGATTTCTAACGCTAATGATCGCCGTTATGTTGCTGCTTGTCGGTAGTTATGCCTTTTTTGAATCTGCCGATATCAGTCTTTTTCTTATTAAGCGTTTCCAAAATACCTTGGTAGCTAAGAAACTGCACTGGGCTGCGCAGGGAGGACTTGAATGTGCCTTTGTCGTGAATAAGCAAAATACCGGGGTACTTCCCACTTTGCAAAGCTATACCGACTGTGAAAAAGAAGTATTGCCAGTTGGCGAGCGGGGGAGGCTTGATTTATTGGTGACGGCAAAAACCGTGAGCGGTTCACTTTATGATTTGATGAGTCAAGCATCAGAAAGTAATGGCCGAGGGGATCGCAATGTTTCAAAGAATATAGAAGTGACGACGAAATCCGTGATGCCCGGAATATTCAAGACTTCCTCCATGCTTCGCCTTACGGGCGACTTTGCCTTGCTCCCTAATAAAAACACCAACAAGGATGGGAAGAACGAATGCATTACCATGGTGGTAAAGGACAAGAAGAATTTTGTGCATAGCGACAGTACCGCAAACTCTAAGTTGATTATTCGCGATAATGATGGATATAGCGAGGGTCAGGTTCCCCCCGGCGTCGATTTAACCGTACTAAATAACAGCGCAAAGCTTGGTGATTTTTCTTGTGCTCCTGGATATCAAAGTTTTAACCAGGTAGGTACAAGGGAGGGTGAATACCTGGCGAACGATATTGATGAAGACCCGACAATGGATATGTTCAAAGACTTGTTTGGGGTAAGCAAGGATAAATGGAAAGAAGTGCGGGATTCACAATTTACTGGGAGTCATGCAGCCATCATTAACAAAGATAACACCGGGGTGATGGTTGAAAACTGTGCTGATAAAATTAACAAGGCTTATAAAAATGGTGCTAAACGTATCTGGATTGATGGCAGCTGTAATTTAGGGAGTACTGATACACCTGCAACAGACGGGATGCCGATAGATTTGAATACGCCTGCGGATAATAAGACTGGTATGGAAGTGATGATCGTTGTACGCGACGGCATTATTTATTCGGCAGGGCAGGTTGGTATTTCAGGGCTGGTCTATCAGTTTAAAACGGGAGATCGAGCGGATAGCGCGATGACGGCTGATATGGTTACGTCTTGTGAGAAGGCGGGATTTTGCTCAAGTTCTGCTCATAGTGCACCCTATAAAAATAAAGCGTTCTATACCCATGGTGCTCTTTATGCGTTTGGTGGACTGGCAGTGGATATGCCTGATTTAGTCTTTGAAGTCTTTGGCTCGCTTTGGGCGGAATACGATATCAGCAAGTGGCAAGGAATTATTTCGCCAGGGGGAGGGGCTGGGTCTGGTGGCAGTTCTGTTAAATGGAAAGAAGGAACTTGGCGTGATCAATAAACAGCAGCAACAAATCTGTGGTTTTTCACTGGTAGAAGTTGTCGTGGCTATGTTAGTTGTTGCCATAGCGATTTTGGGTTTGGTAAAAATGCAAATCTTCCTTGAGCAGAAAAGTGAATATGCCCGAATGGGGCTTGCTGCCCTACAGATAGCCGAAAATGATATGCAGTATGTCCAGAGCTTGGCGTTTGCTTCAATCTCTGGTGCAACAGGTAGTATTAGTCGTTCTGATGGAACTTATGACTGGGTTCGTACATATAAGGCTGTAATGTCAGGTAGCGCGAAGCAAACTCAAGTGACGGTTACTTGGTCGGATAGGCAGGGAGAGAAGCAGAGTCTTGCATTATCGACAATGCGCTCGAAGTTTAATTAGTGCTGTTTTCGTTTTTGATTTATTCAATAATAACCATAATCGTATAAAGTTTGTGCGTTCGGTGTTTTTTCTTAAAAAAACTATTGCCTCTACCAAATATCTCCCTATAATTCGCTTCCGTTGTCACGACAAACTACTTAGTAGATAGCTGAGGCAACAACGTTCTTTAACAATTTGACCATGCAATCTGTGTGGGCACTCGTGAAAGAGTTAAGTCGAAAGATTTATCAATGAACTGAGTGACCAATACAAATTTTAAGTTTACTTATTATTTGGCACAGTCAATTCGAGTTCTCGTTACTAGC
>NZ_RJLM01000064.1 GCF_004104355.1 Photobacterium chitinilyticum | reverse complement strand
TTTCGCTAAACGAATAGCCTGAGAAATCGTGGAAATGTACGATGAACATTCTACCATCGATGAACTTGGCTCTAAGGTGCATAACGCCTGGKATAAGGTGCGCCACGACCAACTCACCAAACCCACTAAACTCCAAACCAAAAATGCCGAGTCAAACAAGTCACCTTGATACCTTTGTTATGCAACTCCATCCATTAATACGATCATACTTGGCCGAAAATCTTTCCATGCATGATGAATCTGCGTCATACAGGCAACAAATTCATACTCTGATAATTCCGATTCACTTTCAACGATTTGGGCCAAACCAACCTGCATGACAACCTGATACGGACTGGCTTGGCTGCTGCACCAAACCAATAGGCAAAGAAATGCGCCAACACTTTCACAGCTGAGCAACGTTGAAATTATAATGTTGAATTGCCAGAATCAAAGGCAGCAGAGAAGGCAACAACAAGCTTACCTTCGGAYTTTCAGGCAGCCTTTCGGCAAACGAATGRCCAAAGAAATCGTGGAAACAAGCGATGGATTATCTACCATTGAAAATCTTGGCTCTAGGTGCATAACGCCTGGGATAAGGTGCGCCACGATGAACTCACAAAATCCACTAAACTCCAAACCAAAAATGCCGAGTCAAACGAGTCACCTTGATACCTTTGTTATGCAACTCCATCCATTAATACGATCATACTTGGCCGAAAATCTTGCAATGCATGATGAATCTGCGACATACAAGCAGCAAACTCACGCTCTGCTAATTGCGATTTACTTTCAACAATTTGAGCCAAACCAACTTGCATGACAACCTGATACGGACTGGCTTGGCTGTTGCACCAAACCAATAGGGAAGGAAATGCACCAACACTTTCACAGCAAAATAACGTTGAAATTATGATGTTGAATTGCCAGAAATAAAGGCAGCAAAGAAAGAAAAAACCTGCTTTATCATATGACTTTCAGGCAGCCTTTCGGTAAACGAATGGCCAAAGAAATCGTGGAAATGAGCGATGAATTCTCTACCATTGAAAATCTTGGCTCTAGGTGCATAACGCCTGCAATAAGGTGCCCCACGCTAAACCTGCAAAGCGCACCGAACTTCATACAAAAACCGCCGAGTGTAACGGGTCACCTTGATTGCCTTGTATGGATAATAAAACCAACTTCAGGGTAAAGTGAGACCCAGGCTTTAGCTGCAACTAAAGCTTTCTATATAGCAGTTCGATTGATTGCTGGCTCCTCTATTGAGAGACCG
>NZ_RJLM01000063.1 GCF_004104355.1 Photobacterium chitinilyticum | reverse complement strand
CATGTATATGTTTAGGTTGTTGCTTATGATGTTCTGCTATCAAGCTGGAAGCCCTGTAGCGGTAGCGTGCATGGATGTTGAGTCGGTTACTTTGAGCGCGCCATAACAAAGGTATCAAGGTGACTTGTTTGACTCGGCATTTTTGGTTTGGAGTTTAGTGGATTTGGTGAGTTCACCGTGGCGCACCTTATCCCAGGCGTTAAATGTATAAGGTTAGTTTTGTGGATAGTTATTTAGATATATTGCCTTCTGAGGCTACAGCGGTAGCAGTGAAAACAGAAGGTCGCAATTTTGACATTAATTTTGATGGTATTTCATCAACTGGTTGTTGGGTTGTAAGCAAAGATCGGTTTTATGATTACGTGATTGTGTTTCATGAAACAGAATTTGGTAACGATATATACATTGGTGAAAATAGAGGTAATAGGCCTGAAGGTACGACTACTAGGCAAGGTAAAGAGTATCCTCGTTACAGAATATTCATTGGTAATCTAACCTTTAAGGGTAAAACAGAAAAAAATTGGACTTCTTTTACTCTAGGTAAAAGTGAAGGATACGAAAGAATATACCTTGAAAATACTGGATTAGGTGAGCCAAAAAGTTTAGAACCTGATTCTGAGGAAGCAATCGAAGGGTATAAAAAGGATACCAAAGTTATGGTTTCTAAAAGAGACCGTAAATTAACTGAAAAGAGAAAGCGCCATGATAATTATACTTGTCAGGCTTGTTTGAAGCAGATAAAGGTTGGTAATAAATATATTATTGATTGCCACCACTTGGAACCCGTGCATTTAGGGGCTCGGACAACTCATCTTGAAGACTTAATTTCACTTTGTCCTACTTGTCACAGGATTGCTCACACGAGAGTGCCAGTATACTCTCTTGATGAGCTAAAACAGATTGCGAGTGATATATACATTTAACAAAGCAATCAAGGTGATGCGTTACACTCGGCGGTTTTGGTATGGAGTTCGGTGTGCTTTGCTTGTTCGGTGGGGCACACCTTATTGCAGGCGTTATGCACCTAGAGCCAAGATTTTCAATGGTAGAAAATTCATCGCTTTTTTTCACGATTTCTCTGGCCATTCGTTTGCCGAAAGGCTGCCTGTAAGTCCGAAGATAAGYAGGTTGTTGTTATATTTGCTGCCTTGAAGTCTGGCAATTCAATATCATAATTTCAACGTTACTTTGCTGTGAAAGTGTTGGYGCATCTCTTTGCCTATTGTTTTGGTGCAACAGCCAAGCCAGTCCGTATCAGGTGTCATGCAGGTTT
>NZ_RJLM01000062.1 GCF_004104355.1 Photobacterium chitinilyticum | reverse complement strand
AGGCAGGAGCAATAGAAAGACCAAAGGCGCTTGCTCGGCAAATTTAACAGCAGGCCTCGACCTCATCGGGCGGGGCAAATTTAACAAGAAAATCAAGCGGACAAAAAACACTCGGCATTTCAGGTGCAAAATGAAGTTATGCGTTTACRCACTTCATATCAATATCTGCGCGTTGTTTTTCGCCGCTTATTTTAGGCGTTATGCACCTAGAGCCAAGAATTTCAATGGTAGATAGTTCATCGCTCATTTCCACGATTTCTCTGGCTATTCGTTTGCCGAAAGGCTGCCTGAAAGTCCGAAGATAAGCTTGTTGTTGTCTTCTCTGCTGCCTTTAATTCTGGCAATGTAACATCATAATTTCAACGTTTCTCAGCTGTGAAAGTGTTGGCGCATTTCTTTGCCTATTGGTCTGGTGCGGCAGCCAAGCTTCTCCGTATCAGGTTGTCATGCAAATTGGTTTGGCTCAACTCGTTGAAAGTGAATCGGAATTATCAGAGTATGGATTTGTTGCCTGTATGTCGTAGATTTATCACGCGTGGAAAGATTTTCGGCCAAGTATGATCGTATAAATGGATGGAGTTGCATAACAAAGGTATCAAGGTGACTTGTTTGACTCGGCATTTTTGGTTTGGAGTTTAGTGGGTTTGGTGAGTTCACCGTGGCGCACCTTATCCCAGGCGTTATGCACCTAGAGCCAAGAATTTCAATGGTAGATAATTCATCGCTCATTTCCACGATATCTTTGGTCATTCGTTCAGCGACAGGCTGCCAGAAAGTCCGGAGATAAGCAGGCTGCTGTTTTCTCTGCTGCCTTTGGTTCTGGCAATGCAATACCGAATTACAACGTTGCTCCGCTGTGAAAGTGTTAGCGCTTTTCTCTGCCCATAGGTTTGGTGCAGCAGCCAAGTCAGTCTGTATCAGGTTGTCATGCAAGTTGGTTTGGCTCAAATTGTTGAAAGTAAATCGCAATTAGCAGAGCGTGAGTTTGCTGCCTGTATGTCGCAGATTCATCATGCATGGAAAGATTTTCGGCCAAGTATGATCGTATTAATGGATGGAGTTGCATAACAAAGGTATCAAGGTGACGCGTTTGACTCGGCGGTTTTGGTTTGGAGTTCAGCTGATTTGGTGAGTTGGTCGTGGCGCACCTTATCCCAGGCGTTAAATCTGCCGAGCAAGCTCGGGGAGTGCGCTGCGTCGAAGATTGCGTATCTGCTTCTAATATAGCCTAAAATTTTGTCTATGCTCCAGTCATGGCGCATACCGTTCAAAGTTTCATGCAGCAAGCAC
>NZ_RJLM01000061.1 GCF_004104355.1 Photobacterium chitinilyticum | reverse complement strand
GCCAGAATCAAAGGCAGCAAAGAAGGCAACAACAAGCTTACCTTCGGACTTTCAGGCAGCCTTTCGGCAAACAAATGGCCAAAGAAATCGTGGAAACAAGCGATGGATTATCTACCATTGAAAATCTTGGCTCTAGGTGCATAACGCCGGGCATAAGGTGCGCCACGATGAACTCACCAAGCGCACCAAACTCCATACCAAAACCGCCGAGTGTAACGCGTCACCCTTGATGCCTTTGTTAGGCACAACTCACAGGTCTACACCGCATTCTTTCCGGATAATCATCCTCGCTAAAACTGTCACATCTTTAAACTGATCCATTGAACCATATTGACTGTAATACGGTTTTACTTGATCACATGAACCACGGATTGATAAAGCCAGCCTTAAAAAAGCAACTGAATCACTAGGATCCATATTCAACTGCTTAAGTGCCACTTCCATAGCGTCATCAAACCGACTATTTACATAATATTGTTCATATTGTTTTGAAAGTAACTGATATTCTGTTGCAACATCTGCCCTGTCTGACGCAACAACCGTAAAAGATATAAAACAAATTATGGCACTACTAAGATTCCTGAACCACTTGGTACTTTTGCCAAGAAGTCTTTCCATTGACCAGGATGAATTGTTGGACAACCAGCTGAACCTTTCCATGTAGTCTTATACCCCCAATGAACATGAATATAATTTGCTCTCTTTCCGTAATCTGGAAAATTAGGATTCTTGTTGCGTGTAGGAACAAACTGATTGTTACTGACAACAAGAGCAGGCCTACCTTTATGAGTGCCATGGGTTAGCCCATATGAACCTTTACTTATGAAGGGATATGCCTCTTTTCCTTTTATTGATGGATCACTTGGCTTGAAAGGATTGGGCGTTGAACTGCCTTTAAAGGTACCGAGTACTTCACCACTGATACTGATAATTGTGACTTTCTGTGTATAAACAGAATCACTCGTGGTTCCAGTCTCGCCAAAAACCACTTTCCACGTTGAATCTCCCATAGTTATCACCTACTTGAAGTAATCATGTGGCAACAATGATACGCAATCGAAAGCACATAAAAATCATGCGCGCCATCTTTTGTGAGAAACTACGAAAGATTTCAGAAAGAGTTACAAATTTTCTTAAGTGCCTAACGCCTGGGATAAGGTGCGCCACGACCAACTMWCCAAAYCCACTRAACTCCRAACCAAAAATGCCGAGTCAAACAAGTCACCTTGATACCTTTGTTATGCAACTCCATCCATTAATACGAACTAGTTTGGCCGAAAGTCCTTCCAC
>NZ_RJLM01000060.1 GCF_004104355.1 Photobacterium chitinilyticum | reverse complement strand
TTACGCATGATAATTGCTCCTCGCCATCATAATTAACTCTTGTTGTGCCCAACGTAATGTTGAATCTGTAATGTGATATTCCAGCCGTCGAAAGACTTCTTTTCCGAGCCTGACGAACGATAATACACGTCGTTTTTTTATCGTATTAGCCTGGAAGTGGCGGTGCCAACCGGCATGTTCGGCAGCAATGCCGAACCACCAATAGACCATGAAAGAGAGAAGGCCGATCAGTAATAGGATATCGAGACGCTTTGGGTCGTTGGTTCGACTTTGACGCAGACCGAAGCCGTATTGCGGGCTTTTTAGATCCCGGAAAGTCTCTTCAATTTGCATGCGCTTTTTATAGAGGCGGACGATACAGCGGGAGGAGAAGATGTCGGTTGGGATGTTGGTGGCGAGTAGCCAAGGTTCTTTTGCTGATTTTCTATGAACAGCTTGTGCAGTGAAGTGCTCTCGGCCTCTGGGTCTGTCTTTTCGTTTTTTAACCGTTTGTTTCTTGAAGAGGTGCAGGTGGCAGARTAATGGTTTTCGTTTTGCCCGTTGGGTCAATCCAATATACTTGGGTTTATTATTTGCCTTTTTAAACAGTTGCTTAATGTGATGCGACTGTTTGTTATAAAAGGCATTTACATCTCCGCGAACGCGTCCTAGATAGCACCAACCCATCGCCTCTACCTGCCGAAACCAGGTGTTCCGGAAACCAGCATCAGTGACAATAATAGGTATGACATGCGAGGGTAAAACGGCTTTAAAGTTATCAAGAAATGTTTGGTGACTGCGGGGAGAGTTGTACTGTTTGAAGGTAAAGGATTGCTCGAAAAGGGTAACGGAACGACCGTCTACAGCGATGGATGCCCTGAGTACCATGAGTCGCTTATATTCCCGGATATCGGCCCAGTCGACGAGGACGATCGGCTGAGGGTTAACCGAGCATATTTGGTGGCAGTGCCAGCGGTAAATATCTAGCCTGTCTCGGTGTAGATGACAATTACCTAATAAACGATCAACCCGCTTTATACAGTGTTTGGCTTTTGCTTTAGAAGGAAGGGCTCTGCCAAGCAAGGTTAGGGTCAGCGCATCGTTATTTAGCAGAGCTTTCACCGAATCCATGAGTGAGTTGAGTCGCTTTTTGTGAATGCTAGGGCATTGTTCTCTAAGGGAGTCGTGTAGTATTTGAATATCACGCATCTTGTTTTCTTCTTTTGTTTTTGTGGTGAATTCATTAGATCAGAAGGCAAGGTGCGTGTCTACTTATTGAACAGTAAAGGGATTTTGTGGGGATTCCTGAGT
>NZ_RJLM01000059.1 GCF_004104355.1 Photobacterium chitinilyticum | reverse complement strand
GTCGGCACCATTTCTTAGCAAGGTTGTGAAAGCAACAATGCAAAAGTTAAAGCCTAACCGCTTTTGCTTTTGCCTCGATAGCTCAGTCGGTAGAGCAGAGGATTGAAAATCCTCGTGTCGGTGGTTCGATTCCGCCTCGAGGCACCATACAATTCCCCTTTAGTTCAGTTGGTAGAACGGCGGACTGTTAATCCGTATGTCGCAAGTTCAAGTCTTGCAAGGGGAGCCAAATAAGAAAGCCTTGTCTTCGGACAAGGCTTTTTTTATATCTCACAAACGGAAGGCTGCCCTTCCCCATAAGCCTCCCTTCCAAAACGGCAAAAATACCTGAATACTTTGTGCTGCCTCCTTGTTTTAGTCTAAGTTTATATCCAAGCATCCTCATGAATTATCAAGGAAGACAGAGTGATCACGTTATATGGTTACCCTCGAACACGGTCTTTGCGCGTATCCTGGCTATTGGAAGAGCTTGGACTTGAGTGGCAGTATCATTTGGTTAACTTTGCCAAAGGCGAACACAAATCCGCAGAATACCTAGCACTTTGCCCTCAGGGAAAAGTCCCGACCCTTCATGATAAAAACATAGTCTTGACCGAATCAGCCGCAATTTGCCTCTATCTGGCGGAAAAATACGGCAAGCACTGGCTACCCAAACCGGCCACCGCTGAAGCTGCAAAACAGTTAGAGTGGATCAGCTTTATTATTACCGAACTAGAACAACCGCTATGGTCAATGGGAAAGCACAAGTTTGCCCTGCCCAAACCAATTCGCCTGCCAGAAATGCTCTCAGTGGCAAGCTGGGAATTTAAAAAAGCGATACAAACAGCGGAAACGTGGCTGCCCGCCAGCGAATTTCTCATTGGTAATTTTCCTACCGTTGCCGACATCCTGCTTACCCACACTCTAAACTGGGCCGTCAAATTTGATCAAAAGCTCCCCCCGAAGCTTGAAAAATACCGTCAGCACATGAGCGGACGACCAACTTTATTGCGAGCCCTAACCCAAGAACAACAGGCACTGGCTAACAATCAGCCGTGATATCTGGCACCTTCCCCTTGCTATAAAGTTCAAAATACGAACAATCAGCATAAAAAAACAAAGGTTGCACTTTTTTTATCAAAAAATCGTTGACGAAGAGGCTGAAAACCTTTTTAATGCGCCCCGTTGCCTCGATAGCTCAGTCGGTAGAGCAGAGGATTGAAAATCCTCGTGTCGGTGGTTCGATTCCGCCTCGAGGCACCATTTCTTCTCTTTTGAAAAAATGGTGCAAGCAACGAAAATATAATTCCCCCTTAGTTCAGTTGGTAGA
>NZ_RJLM01000058.1 GCF_004104355.1 Photobacterium chitinilyticum | reverse complement strand
TAGCATATGCTCCACAACAAGCGTCAGTCTTCTATTCAGCCTCTCCACCGATGGCTGATAGGAATACACTGATCAGCAAACATCAGAGTAGTAGCATACTGTGAGACCATGTTGTCTGTGAATGTGACTAGGTAAGGCAGTGCCACTGSTCGGTGTTGTGCATTGCACCAAGTGTTSAAGTGACACGAAACGCTGTGAGAATGTGCAGAGTGTCACCTGTTGGTTATGKTGTGASTSGAGTGATTGTGAAGAGCTATGATGTGGGTGGGACTAGGTAAGGCAGTGMCACTGGTYGGTGTTGTGCATTGCACCAAGTGTTSAAGTGACACGRAACGCTGTGAGAATGTGCAGAGTGTCACCTGTTGGTYATKTTGTGMSTCGARTGATTGTGAASARCTMTGATGTGGTTGGGACTCGATCCGGCGCCCATTAACACTGCAGGACAGATCCAACGCCTTARACCACTCGACCACAAGAAAAATGATAGGRAATGCACTTTTTTTTACTTTAACCTCYATTTAYCCCACTCATATCCATCTTCATCCTACATCTATTTACACTGTTATTTTTTCCACTGACCSTGCTCACGCTCATTTATCAACCGTCTTCTCTAGTTAAAGCATTCCAGGTCACCGAATGTTATCGGCGATTACYTGATGCTACACTGGAAACTGCATRATGTAGCTGATAATTCTACTGGAAGATTAAGCCTGCTTTAAATACTCAGTTAACGGGATGATAWTATTATTCKTATAATTATTATTCATTGGAATCAGATATAAAGGAAATTAGCTTGAACAAAGTTGGTTGATGAGCAGCAGCAGCAGCAGCATCAGCAGCAGCCGCAGTGACATTTGGAACATGCACCATTTTTGTCTACAAAGTCTGCATATTTAAAGCCAAAGTGACAGTTTTATTATTCGGTGAGTCTCATGTATGTATTTATTGTTGTTATTTGTTAATTCGTCATATTGTATATTTCAATGCTGAGCTTATTGTTATTGGTGTTGTTATTATTTCTTGGTATCATGTTATTTGATAATTGACTGAACCTTTTATGTAAGTGTATTCCATGGGTGYCATCTCTGTAGCTTTAGCTGTATTTAATGCTGTAAMGTGTGAACTATGGTTTGCACGCTTAGAAAGTTGTTTTGCTTTGTGTTGTTGGAAAGAGAATTACAAGTGAGAGCAGGAAATTTAGTTAGACAAAGTGGTTGCTGCCGGACAACGTTATTGAATRAGTGCCTGGTGTTATTTTTAAGTAGGATGTTGACTCACCATACGAGTCGCACCCACATCATAGCTGTTCACAATC
>NZ_RJLM01000007.1 GCF_004104355.1 Photobacterium chitinilyticum | reverse complement strand
GTGGAGTGATTGAACCTGGCTTAGCAAGAACCTGACCACGCTCAACTTCGTCACGCTTAGTACCACGTAGAAGAACACCAACGTTCTCACCAGCACGGCCTTCGTCAAGAAGCTTACGGAACATCTCAACACCAGTACAAGTAGTAGTAGTAGTGTCTTTGATACCTACGATTGCAACTTCGTCACCTACAGTGATGATACCTTGCTCAACACGACCAGTTACAACAGTACCACGGCCCTGGATTGAGAATACATCTTCGATAGGAAGGATGAATGGTAGGTCGATTGCACGCTCTGGCTCTGGGATGTAGTTATCTAGAGCTTCAGCTAGTTCAACAATCTTGTCTTCCCACTCTTTCTCGCCGTTTAGAGCGCCAAGAGCAGAACCCATGATTACTGGGCAGTCATCACCTGGGAATTCGTACTCAGAAAGAAGTTCACGAACTTCCATTTCTACTAGTTCTAGTAGCTCTTCATCATCAACCATATCACACTTGTTCATGAATACGATGATGTAAGGGATACCAACCTGACGACCAAGAAGGATGTGCTCACGTGTCTGAGGCATAGGACCATCAGTTGCAGCAACTACTAGGATACCACCATCCATTTGAGCAGCACCAGTGATCATGTTTTTAACGTAATCGGCGTGTCCTGGGCAGTCAACGTGTGCGTAGTGACGAGTTGGAGTATCGTACTCTACGTGAGAAGTAGAGATTGTGATACCACGCTCGCGCTCTTCTGGAGCGTTATCGATAGATGCGAAGTCTTTAGCGTCACCGCCGTAAACTTTAGCAAGAGTAGTACAGATAGCTGCAGTTAGAGTAGTTTTACCGTGATCGACGTGGCCGATAGTACCAACGTTAACGTGCGGTTTTACGCGTTCAAATTTTTCTTTAGACACAATCGTGTTCCTTCCTAGTTAAGATGCGCCCCCTACTAGGTTAGGGGACGCGTCCGAAGTTTGTATTTTATGCGTCAACGACAGCCGACGCAATATTCAAATTAAGAGCGTGCTGCAATAATTCGCTCAGCTACATTCTTAGGTACTTCAGCGTAATCGCTGAATTCCATAGAATATGAAGCTCGACCTTGAGTAGCAGAACGAAGATCCGTTGCGTAACCGAACATTTCAGAAAGCGGTATTTGAGCACGGACAATTTTCAGACCTGCTGGTCCGTCATCCATACCTTCGATCATGCCACGGCGACGGTTAAGGTCGCCAACAACATCACCCATCCAATCTTCTGGCGTGGTTACTTCAACTTTCATCATTGGCTCAAGAATAACTGGGTTCGCATCTAGCGCACCTTTCCTGAATGCCATTGAACCTGCGATCTTAAACGCCATTTCGTTGGAGTCAACATCATGGTAAGAGCCATCATACAGAGTCGCCTTGACATCCATTACTGGATAACCAGCAAGTACGCCATTGTTCATCTGCTCTTCGACACCCTTAGATACCGCACCAATATATTCTTTTGGTACGACACCGCCCACAATATCATCAACGAAGACGAAGCCTTCACCAGGCTCCGACGGCTCGATCTTAAGCCATACGTGACCATACTGACCGCGTCCACCCGATTGACGTACAAATTTTCCTTCAACTTCCGTGGCACCACGGATCGTTTCGCGGTACGCAACCTGAGGTTTACCCACGTTACATTCCACGCTGAATTCACGTTTCATACGGTCAACGATGATGTCTAGGTGAAGCTCACCCATGCCAGAGATTAGTGTCTGGCCAGACTCATTATCGGTTTCTACACGGAAAGATGGGTCTTCAGCTGCTAGTTTACCTAGTGCGATACCCATTTTTTCCTGGTCAGCTTGAGAACGTGGCTCTACCGCGATCTGAATTACTGGTTCCGGAAATTCCATGCGCTCAAGAATCACTTTGTGATCTTGGTTGCATAGCGTGTCACCAGTCGTTACGTTCTTGAGGCCAATCGCAGCGGCGATATCGCCGGCGCGAATTTCTTTGACCTCTTCACGTTTGTTCGCGTGCATCTGTACGATGCGACCGAAACGTTCGCGCTTCTCTTTAACAGAGTTGTAGACTGAATCACCAGAGTTCACAATACCTGAGTAAACGCGCATGAATGTCAGGTTACCAACGAATGGGTCGGTTGCAATCTTGAACGCTAGCGCTGAAAATGGTTCTTCATCGCATGAGTGACGCTCAACACTATTACCTAGCTCATCTTCACCACGAATAGCTTTCACTTCCGTCGGAGATGGCAAGTAATCGATAACGGCATCGAGTACTGCCTGAACACCTTTGTTCTTGAATGCAGAACCACAAGTCGCAAGTACGATTTCGTTGTTTAATGTACGCTGACGGAGACCTGCCTTGATATCTTCTTCAGACAGTTCACCTTCTTCAAGGTATTTATCCATTAGTTCTTCAGATGCCTCAGCAGCTGATTCAACTAAGTTCATGCGCCATTCATCAGCAAGGTCTTGCATGTCTGCTGGAATGTTTTCATAAGTGAACGTTGTACCTTGATCTTCTTCCGACCAGTTGATGGTCTTCATCTTAATCAGGTCAACGACACCTTTAAATTCTTCTTCAGCACCAATATTAAGCTGGATTGGCACTGGATTCGCGCCAAGACGGTCCTTGATCTGAGCAACTACCCGTAGGAAGTCAGCACCAGCTCGGTCCATCTTGTTGACGAAAACCATACGCGGCACTTCGTATTTATCGGCCTGACGCCATACAGTCTCAGACTGAGGCTCAACACCCGAAGAACCACAGAAAACTACAACAGCACCATCAAGTACACGCAGAGAACGTTCTACTTCGATAGTGAAGTCAACGTGTCCCGGGGTGTCAATGATGTTAATACGGTGCTCTGGAAACTGAGCTTCCATACCACGCCAAAATGTCGTAGTAGCAGCAGATGTGATAGTAATACCACGCTCCTGCTCCTGCTCCATCCAGTCCATGGTTGCAGCGCCGTCGTGAACCTCACCAATTTTGTGAGATAGGCCTGTATAAAACAGAATACGCTCGGTAGTTGTTGTTTTACCGGCGTCAACGTGAGCGCAAATACCGATGTTACGGTAGCGCTCGATAGGCGTTTTACGAGCCACGGCTGTATCCTCTTACTAAGGTTAACCTTAGAGTATGGTTTAGATGCAGCAAGCAAAGCTTGCTGCATCCAGTCGTTATTACCAGCGGTAATGTGCGAACGCTTTGTTCGCGTCTGCCATACGGTGAACGTCTTCACGTTTCTTAACAGCAGAACCTTTGTTGTCAGCCGCATCAAGCATTTCGCCTGCTAGACGCTGAGCCATAGATTTTTCACCACGCTTACGCGCAGCATCAACTAACCAACGCATAGCTAGTGCATTACGACGTACTGGACGTACTTCTACAGGCACCTGGTAAGTTGAACCACCAACACGGCGAGATTTAACCTCTACCGCAGGGCGTACATTTTCAAGAGCTTTTTCGAATACTGACAGGCATTCTTCACCAGAACGCTCAGCCATTGCATCAAGTGCAGTGTAAACGATTTTTTCAGCAGTAGATTTTTTACCGTCAACCATTAGGATGTTAACGAATTTTGCCAGCAGTTCTGATTTGAACTTTGGATCTGGAAGGATCTTACGCTGACCGATTACGCGACGACGTGGCATGGATGTATCTCCGTTGTCTTCTTCAGGTTATCCAAAACTTTTCAGTTTCTTCAAAATTAAATAATTTAAATGTTTGGCCTTACTTAACGGAATCCATTAAGACTTAGGACGCTTAACACCGTACTTAGAACGACCTTTCTTACGGTCGTTAACGCCTGCACAGTCAAGTGCACCACGAACGGTGTGGTAACGCACACCTGGTAAATCTTTAACACGACCACCGCGGATAAGAACAACTGAGTGCTCCTGAAGGTTGTGACCTTCACCGCCGATGTATGAAGTAACTTCAAAGCCGTTAGTTAGACGAACACGACATACTTTACGTAGTGCGGAGTTCGGTTTTTTAGGAGTAGTAGTATATACGCGAGTACATACACCACGCTTCTGTGGACACGCTTCTAGTGCAGGCACGTTGCTTTTAACAACTTGCTTTTCACGTGGCTTGCGTACCAACTGGTTAATAGTTGCCATTAAATAGCTCCTGAAAATTACTTTCGTAAATGTGAAAAATCCGCCTCCCAACAACAGGAGGACGCGAAATTTTAGGCATCGCACTAATACGTGTCAAGATATATACAGCGATCAATCAGATGATCATTTCTTAAACAGTCGGAAAAAGCGGAATATCATATAGCCAAGATGCCAACTCTATGCCCATTTCACCTGGGTTTCATGCTGTTCAGTAAGCAAGATAAACCCTTTTAAATCAACAACATTAAGCTCGCTGTCAACTTTACTCAACAAGCCTCTCGCCGCAAGATCCGCTTCCAGTAAATAAATTTTTACACCCGACATTTTTATTGCCCCGCACCAAGTATTTTTTTCAATTCCGGCAAAAACAGCATCCTGAATTAATAAAATTTCATCGTCTGGGCTTATATAGCGTAGACAACGTTGTAGAGCTTGGGTCTGGAAAGGAGATGTGGCGATAGTATGGAGCATAACGGCCTCAGAAACTTAGAATTCGCTGACACTGATGAAGTTTGGCGGTGATATCGGCTTGATTGAGCAATTCAGCCTCAATCACAAGCTCATTACTATCAATGCATCGCTCGAGTAAGGACTGCTCACAGACATAGATATTTTCGATATCGTAAAGCGCTAGCATTTTAAAGGTAGCAATATAGTCACGGCACAACACCGCCCCTGGCTGTTGGTTGTTTAACAGCTGAAAAACACCATCTCCGATGAAAAACACATTGAGATCTTCACTGTACGCAGATGTCGCCAAGACGGCATCCAGCCCTTCGCGGCCGCTGCTGTTGCCATGAGGAGCACTGTGAAATACAAAGCCTAGCGATTTCATTGGGTTCTCTTGAGTAATAAGGACTTAAAACTGAATAATACGATCAGCCGTTAGCATGGCTTCGGCAAGGCCACCGAGACCCGCCTGCTCGAAACCAGTTGCCAGGTTGTTGCCCGGCAGCTGGTTTTGCTGTGCTTCTTGCTCGCTGATGATTCCGCGACGCAGTGCTGCTGCAACACAAGTCTGCAGCTCCACGTTGTTCGCCTGTGCCAGCTGCTGCCAACCAGCCACCAGATCAAATTCATCGGATGCCGGTGCCGATAACGCAGAACCGTTATGGACGCCATCCTGATAAAAGAACACCCGTGATAGTTGGTGCCCCTGTTGAATCAGTGCCTCGGCAAACTGAAATGCCGAACGGGCAGCCTGAGTACCATATGCCGGACCATCAACTACCAGCACATAATTCAAGCTCATTTCTCGCCGTCCTCTGTCTTACGCTGGCGAATATAGAGGTATACCGTGTGCTTGGAAATATTAAGCCGTTCCGCTACCCGGTTGATCGCATCTTTGATATCGAAGATGCCTTTGTCATAGAGCTCCATGACAATCTGGCGATTCTTAGCATTGTTCGACACATTCTTGTCGGCATTGATTTCCTCAATGGTACGTTCAACCGTCTGGTCAACAAGCTCGTCGACATCACTGGCGAAGTTAACACTCGATGCAGCCTGCTTTGCTTCATCAGTCGGCATGAATGACTGGAGAATTTGCGAGAACGGGGCATCCAGATTGATATTAATGCACAACAAACCAATAATGCGCCCCTCACCATTGCGAATCGCAATCGTGATTGACTTCATCAGATCGCCACCCTTAGCACGAGTGAAGTAAGCTCGGGAAAAGTTGCGCTCCGAGCCTTCAATATCGCGCAGCATGCGCAGAGCCAGATCAGTGATCGGCGAACCAACCTTACGCCCGGTATTTTCTCCATTGGCTATTTTGATCGCTGATGTATTCAGATCAGCCAATGAATGCAACACGATTTCGCAAAACGGACCTATCAGCGCAGCCAGTCCGTCAACCACTGCCTCATAGGAGCTTAAAATGATATAATCATGCTCACTAAATGCACGCGCCTCGATTAAGTCACTCTCGATCATGACTTCGGAGCCAAAGTTATCTGTAGATACCACTGTCATATCTTCCTTGCTAAAACCATTTTATTTAGTTTCACCGTCATCAAAGATCGTGAAAATAAATAGAACGGACAAAAAATCAAATCTTCCTTGCAAGTTTATCAGAATATTGACAGCTGCCTGAACTTTTATCTGATTGTTCAACTGGCAATATAAAGAAAAAAACCCGGCAATTGCCGGGTTTTCTCTACTCAAGGCTATCTTCTTAGACCAGAAGTATTAACAGTCAGTTCTTTATTGAGTCACTGCTTCAGCTGACTGTTCAGCTTTAACGATATCAAGCAGTTCAACTTCAAACACCAAGGTCGAGTTTGCCGGGATGCTTGGATTAGCCTGAGAGCCGTATGCCAACTCAGGCGGGATAACGAACTTGAACTTAGAGCCAACAGGCATTAGCTGAACACCTTCTGTCCAACCAGGGATAACCTGATTCAATGGGAAAGTTGCCGGTTGGTTGCGCTTGTAAGAGCTATCAAACTCAGTTCCGTCAGTTAACATACCTTTGTAGTGAACCTTCACCGTATCCGTTGCTGCTGGTTTTTCACCCTCGCCCTGATTTTCAACTTGATACAGTAGACCAGAATCTGTCTTCACCACACCGTTTAGTTTTTCGAACTCAGCACGGTACTCTTCGCCTGCTTTGATGTTCTTCTCAGCTTCTGCTTTCGCTTTTTCCGTCACGATATCAGACACGCGCTTATCCAAATCCTGAAGGGTCTGTTGGGTCTCTTCCGGTGTCAGACGACTCTTGCCTGCAAACACATCGCTAACACCAGCCAGAACCTGCTCACGATCCAAATCCAAACCTAGCTCTTTCTGCTGGTCTAGGTTAGCCGACAGATATTGTGCCAGTGACGCACCAATTGCGTATGCCGCTTTTTCATCTTCAGAAGCAAATGCTGCTGGCGCCGCTGCATCAGATGCAACCTGCTCTACCTTTGCAGGTTCTGCAGTTTTTGCTTCAGCCGCTTTTTCATCTTGGCAGCCTACCGCAAGTAGGATTGTTGCAGCCAAAACAGACATCTTTAGAACAGGTTTCATGTATTTCTCCATCAATCGATGAGGGAATGCCTCATTTTTATAATCGGCTTTTCACCATTGCTGTGAAAAGCGCGCTATATCAATATACTAATACCAATCATATTAAGTCACTGCCTAACCATTATTTTTAATCAGTGACTTAATACGATTGGCCACATTCTATCTCTTAGCAAAACAAACCGGAACCAGACCTTAATGCATAAAAAAATACAAGCCTTTAGCATTATTTTGGCACTGATTACCCTGACTGGCTGTTTTTTTTCAGGCTCCGAGCTCAAACGCTGGGCCATTGCCCCTGAAGGCGCAACCAGTTTTAGTCTTAGCCGAGACGGTCGTTTTGCTATTTTGCACTCGACGCAACAAGGTATCGTGCTATGGGACTTACAGCAAAACAAAAAGTTAGCAGATTTTGGTTCTCAAGATCCACATCACAATACCGTTCTCACCAGTAAAATTTCTGACAACAACCGCTTCGCCATCACCGCGACAGCTCAAAATTTTGCAGTCTGGGATCTCGCCTGGGGCCAATCGAACGGTCTCTGGTCTATCTCGGACGGAATCATCCGCGATGTCGATATCGCCAGCAACGGGCAGCATATCCTATTGGGACTATCGAACGGCAAGGCCCTGTACATCGACTTGGGCAGCGGACGACGGCTAGAGTTCCTCGCCCACCGAGAAAAAGTCAATTCCGTGGCGCTTTCAGCCAACGGTCAGTTTGCCCTTTCCGGCGGTAATGACTATTTTGCCTACCTGTGGGACACCCGCAGCGGACAGATCATCTATCAGTTCGAGCACACTTCGCGGATCAGCCGCGTGGCCCTACAACGAGACGGCAGGCTAGCTTTAACCGCCGATGGCGGCAACGATATTTTTATCTGGGATCTTAGTAACGGCAAGAAACAGGCTGAGCTAGCTGTTCGCCTGCGCCAGCAGAATTTATCCAGCGCCCGTTTTTCCGATGACGGTACTCGGTTGGCAACGGGGACTCCGGCAAGACGTATTGAATTATGGGACTCGGCAACCGGTAACAACCTCGGTCGCTGGGAGGCTGCACCGCAACAAGATACTCGACCACCTGCAGCAGTGGTGTATGATGTCGCCATTACCCCTGACGGACAGGTTATATCCGGCACATCCGCCGGCATTGCCCAGGCTTGGACCACAGATTAACACCGGACGAATTCGCCCTATGACTGACACCAAGAAACTACAGGCTCAAATTGACGAGCTGGAAATGAAGCAGGCTTTTCAGGAGCAGACCATCGATGAGCTCAATCAGGCTCTGACCAAACAACAGTTTTTAATCGACGAGATGCAGGTACAACTGAAATTTATGGTCGGTAAAGTCAAGGGAATGCAGACCTCCAATATGGCTGATGAATCCGAAGAGACGCCACCGCCGCATTATTAATAGTTAAAAAAAAACGGGAAGCCTGAGCTTCCCGTTTTTTATTCGTTCTTAAGAAGAGTACTTCTTAGTGAGAACAGCCACAGCCGCCCTTCTCTTCGCCACCACAGCAACCACCTTCTTCTTTGTGGTCGTGACCATGGTCATCACCGCAGCTACCGCCACCACAACAACCGCCACCCTGGTGGATATGGCCGTGAGCAATTTCTTCTTCAGTTGCTGCACGAACAGCTACAACTTCGGCATTAAAAGTCAGAGTCTGACCAGCTAGCATGTGGTTGCCGTCAACAACAACGTGGTCGCCGTCTACTTCTGTTACTTCAACCGGGATTGGGCCTTGGTCAGTATCTGCCAGGAAGCGCATACCCACTGTGATTTCATCAACACCCTGGAATACATCTGCAGGTACACGCTGAACCATTTCTTCAGCGTGCTCACCGTATGCGTCTTCAGGAGCAACAGTCACTTCAAATTTTTCACCCGCTTCGCGACCGTCTAGTGCTTTCTCCAGGCCAACAATCAGGTTGTTGTGGCCGTGAAGGTAATCTAGTGGTGCTTCGGCAGTTGATTGATCAACAACCACGCCTTCTTCAGTTTTCACTTGATAAGCTAGGCTTACTACGATGTCTTTAGCGACTTTCATGTTTACTCCGATATGTAGATAGTACCGTTTCATCGTGACAGATAACCTTACTCACAATCACGATGAAACGGTACTCAATATAAATCTGCCCCCGCATGATAACGGATAAAGGCACCTCGATGCCAATGTCTGCTCACTATTCGGGTTTAAAGATCCCTATCACTTGCTGTTTGGTTTGTTGAGACAGCTGTTCACTTTCCGCTACAGATTGCGGAGCCCGGCGGTCAGTATGATGACATTCCACACACTCAACCATCTCGACATCATTCTCTTGCCACCAGCGTAGTGTGTCTTGCTTTTTGCATTCAGGACACACAGCACCAGCTATAAATCGTTTCTTTGCCATTCTACCCATTCCCTTACAACTGGTTGTTGTGACAAACATTCACAACACCAGCACTAGTCCCAGCCATTATGGCGTTCACGTTCACCACGCATTTCCCGGTCAAAAATGTCTTCCAGCTCTTTTCGGGCCTCCTTGGACCGCGAAGCCAGATGAACATCTTCGGAATGCTGCGGCAGCAAATCCTGCAGGGCTGTTGTATCAAGTTTACGGAAATGTGCTTCAGCCCGCTTGGCTTTGTACGGGTGCATACCCAGAGATATGAGGGCCTGACGGCCTAAATCAAGGGCGCCGGCAAAAGTTTCCCGAGAAAAGTTCTCAACACCATGGCTAAGCAGCTGATGGGCCTCAACCCGGCTCCTTGCCCGTGCCAATACTTTAAGCTTAGGAAAATACTGCTGGCACAGGTTGACGACTTCCATCACCTCACCAGGCTCATCGGTACAGATAATAATGGCCTCGGCCTTATCTGCCCCTGCCGCCCGAAGCAAGTCAAGTTGGGTAGCATCACCGTAATACACTTTATAGCCAAACTTACGCAGAAACTGGATCTGGCCTGGATCCCGTTCAAGCACCGTAACCCGAATTTTATTAGCAAACAACAGCCGCCCGACCACCTGACCAAAGCGTCCGAAACCGGTAATGATCACCCGCGGCTCACGGTCAATAACATCACTTTCCAACGCTTCCTCTTCCGCCTTGAACGTCCGGGCAAACCACCGATCTTGCAATAGCAAAATAAGCGGAGTCGTCATCATCGATATACTCACGACCACCAGCAGCAAAGCGGACAGCTCGTTGCCAAGTAACCCCTCGCCCAGTGCCGCCGTAAACAGGACAAAGGCAAACTCACCGCCCTGGCTGAGAATCGCAGCCATCTGGCTTCGTGATTTTGGCCGGATCCCAAACAGACGGGCCAAGCCGTATAGCAACAGTCCCTTAACGCTGATCAGGGCGATCACGGCCAAAAGAATTTGCAGCGGGTATTCCAGCAACAATCCAAGATTGACGGCCATACCGACCGAGATAAAAAACAGCCCGAGCAACAGCCCCTTAAACGGCTCGATAGCTATTTCCAGCTCATGACGGTATTCACTTTCGGCCAGCAGTACGCCGGCCAGGAAAGTACCCAGTGCCATCGACAGCCCCAGAGACTGCATCCCGAGCGCAATACCAATGACCAATAGCAAGGCTGCGACGTTAAACAGCTCCCGCACACCACTCAATACCACCCAGCGAAACAGTGGACGCAACAGGAAGTGCCCACCAACCAACAACGCCAATATGCCTCCAATCATCCAGGCGAAATCGAGCCAGCTACCGCCTCCGCCCCCTGCCAGAACGGGCAATACCGCCAGCATCGGGATCACTGCAATATCCTGGAACAACAACACGGCAAAGCCCGACTGCCCGGTCTCGCTGCCATCAAGACTCTGCTCTTCAATCACCCGCAGCGCAATAGCCGTAGAAGACAACGCCAAGCCCATACCGACCACAACGGCGTCCCGCCAGCTGATCTCGGGTAAAAACGAACGGCAGGCCATGACGATTGCTGCAATAACCGCGCTGGTCACCACCACCTGACTACCGCCCAGTCCGAGGATCGGCTTGCGCATCTGCCATAGCTTCTTGGGGTTCAGCTCAAGGCCAATCAAGAACAGTAACAGGACCACCCCGAACTCGGAGAAATGCAAAATAGCATCGACATCAGAGATCAGCCTCAACCCCCACGGACCAATCGCAATCCCGGCCAGCAGATATCCCAGCACGGAACCAAGCCCCAGCCGTTGGGCTATCGGTACGGCCACCACTGCCGCGGCAAGGAAAACGACACTGACAGACAGAACGTCATTGGCCATACTCAACCTCCTTGCCACTGGCAAACGGAGAGAGTAACCAACGGCGGTAGTGCTGAACATGCTGCTCTAGTTCCCTCGTCGGGATCCGCCTCGCCCAATGCAATACCAGCGGCTCAAGCCACTCCATCTGGCATAAATCGGCTGACAGTTCGAACGGCTTCAATATATCGGCGATACTACAGCGGTTATAACCATCCGGCGTATAGGCTTCCGCCGCACCTCCTGTTGTGATCACCGATCGCCAATACTTCCCCTTGGTCTCGAGGCCGTCACCATGGGCAAAGCCCTTGCTCAATATCACGTCCATCCATTCCTTGAGCAACGCAGGGCAGGAATACATATAGAGGGGATGCTGGAAAACAATAATGTCATGCTGGCGGATCAGCTTCCGCTCATGGTTAATATCAATGAAAAAATCCGGATAGGCCGCATATAAGTCATGCACCGTCACATGCTCAAGATCATCAATACCCTTGAGCATTTCACGATTTGCCACCGATTCCTGAGGATCAGGGTGGGCATAAATGACCAAAATTCTTGGCCGTCCTGGTGTGGTCATAATTTCCCTTACAACATCCTGCGGATTATTCCTTCAGACGCAACGTCTGTCATTGTCTCTGTACACATCATACATAATTGTTCCTCAAGCGGATCGCCTGAATCTAAATTCATAAGTGCATCCTTCTAATATAGCCCCGACAACTATCATCGAGTTAGCAGTCAAAGGCCGTTTGGTATAGACTGCCGCTCATTTCGTGCACTTTATTTTGCGGAGCGGGGCTACCCCGACACTGTCGATGATTACCTTTTCGGACATTCAGCTTTTACGAGGCGGTAAAGCCCTTCTCGAGAACGCCACGGCAACTATTCACCCCGGCGACAAAGTCGGCCTTGTGGGCAAGAACGGTTGCGGCAAGTCTACTTTATTTGCATTACTAAAAGATGAATTGAGCGTAGACGCCGGTTCCTGCCAGTTCCCGGCCAACTGGGAACTCGCCTGGGTAGCCCAGGAAACCCCGGCACTGGAGCGCCGTGCAATTGAATATGTTATCGATGGTGATCGCGAATACCGCAAGCTAGAACAGGACTTGGCCGCAGCCGAAGAAGCAAATAACGGCAACAAGGTTGCCGAACTTCACGGCAAGCTGGATACTATCGGTGGATACAGTATTAATGCCCGCGCCGCAGAACTGCTTGATGGGCTGGGGTTCACCCAGGAGCAGATGCAATGGAACCTTACCCAGTTCTCGGGCGGCTGGCGGATGCGTTTGAACCTTGCACAGGCACTGCTGTGCCGTTCCGATCTGTTGCTGCTCGATGAACCGACCAACCACCTGGATCTGGATGCCGTCATGTGGCTGGAAAAATGGCTGCAAAACTACCGCGGGACACTGGTACTGATCTCCCATGACCGCGACTTTCTTGATCCCGTCGTCGGCCGTATCATTCACATTGAAAACCAAACGATGAACAGCTATACCGGCAACTATTCGTCGTTTGAAAACCAGCGAGCGGAAAAGCTGGTGCTGCAACAGGCCATGTACCAGAAACAGCAAAAACAAATGTCGCATATGCAGTCGTATATCGACCGTTTCCGTTACAAAGCCAGCAAGGCACGCCAGGCACAGAGTCGAATCAAGGCCCTGGAGCGCATGGAAAAGGTACTGCCGGCCCAGTTCGATAACCCGTTCAGCTTTGAGTTTCGTGAACCGTCAGCCTTGCCCAACCCTATCATGATGATGGATCAGGTTGCGGCAGGTTACGGTGACAATCTGATCCTGGAGAAGATCCGCCTAAACCTCGTTCCGGGCAGCCGCATCGGCCTGCTGGGCCGTAACGGCGCAGGTAAGTCAACCTTGATCAAACTCTTATCTGGTGAACTGCCGGCACAGGCCGGTGACTTGACCTATTCACAAGGAGTCAAGATTGGTTATTTTGCCCAGCACCAGTTAGAGACTCTCCGTCTTGATGATACGCCGGTACAACACCTGGCACGCATTGCCCCACAGGCTACCGAGCAGCAACTTCGTGACTATCTTGGTAGCTTCGGCTTCCTCGGAGACAAGGCGCTCGATAAAGTCGGCCCGTTCTCGGGTGGTGAGAAAGCACGTTTGGTGTTGGCCTTAATTGTTTGGCAACGCCCTAATCTCTTGCTACTCGATGAACCGACCAACCACCTTGATTTAGACATGCGCCAGGCACTGACTTTCGCATTACAGTCTTATGAGGGTGCGATGGTGATTGTCAGTCACGATCGTTATTTACTGCGAGCTACAACCGACGACCTCTATCTGGTTCATGACTGTCAGGTGATGCCGTTTGATGGCGATTTGAATGACTACCACAAATGGCTCACCGAGCAACAGCGCCACGAACGTCGTGAACTACAGGCAACTAAGCCTGAAGTCAGCAAAGACAACAGTGCGGCATCCCGCAAAGAGCAAAAACGGCTTGAGGCCGAATTCCGCAAACAAACCGCACCACTGCGCAAGAAAATCGACAAGCTGGACAAGCAAATGGAAAAGCTTGCCGCCGAGGTCTCGAGTGCAGAAATACAATTATCGGATCCCGCAATCTACGAAGCCGACAACAAAGCTCGTCTCAACGAGCAACTAAAGCGACAGGGAGATGCCAAGTCCACGCTTGAAGAAGTAGAGATGGAATGGATGGAACTACAGGAAGAGCTGGAAGCAATGGAAGCCCAGTTCAGTAGCGAGAGCTAATGCCGACACCTCGCTCTTTGTCACTTAGCACGCAGGACTTTTGGCAGTTCAGCCTGAGCCACTATGCTCGGGCTGGCGTCAAAACCGCTAGCCTGACATTGCAAAATGAGTACCAGGGCAACGTGAACCTTGCCCTGTTATTGCATTGGCTAGACACCCAACGTATCGGCCTGACTGACCTAGAAATCAATGCACTGATTACCGTGCTTACGCTCAGCGATACTCGGCTGGAGCAGTATCGAGCTATGCGCCAGCAGTTAAAACCACAGCTCGATCAAGCAGGCTATCAGCAATTATTGGCTTTTGAACTGGAGCTGGAAAAAAGCCAGCAGCATGAGCTGCTCGGGCAAATCAATCAATTTGCATGTGTTGGCTCTAATCCGACCGCAGAAGTTGTCAAAGAGGCTGTCACAGGAGCAACCTCAGAAAATAACCTCGCCCGTTACTGCCAACTGCTCGGTGCATCCACACTACTGCTTCGGCTTCAAGCCCATCAATAGCAATAGCAATAGCAATAGCAATAGCAATAGCAAACGTTACCAAATCATCACCACGCAGCCCGCCGTCAACGCCCCCATCACGGTGTTAAATACCCGCCGTACTTTACAGCTATGCAGCCAGCGGCCAATCAAAGTACCAAAACTTGCCCAAATAGAAACGCTCGGGAAACAGATCAGGAAAAAAATCCCGGCCACAAGCGCCGCCGATTGCCAGTACAACTCTCCCGCAACCGTAAAGGTGCTAATAGCAGTCACGGACATCATCCACGCTTTTGGATTCACGTACTGAAACATAGCTGCTGCCCAAAACGTCATCGGCTGACTGCTCTTCTGATCGGTATGGATAGCTGAGCTGGCCGAAGCAATCCTCCAGGCCAAATACAACAGGTAGGCACTGCCGGCCCCCCTCAGAAGCTCATGCAACACAGGAAAACGGGTGAACATAACCCCGAGCCCAGCCGCCACCAAGACAATCATCGACACCAGTCCCGTGCCTATACCCATCATATGGGGCAATGTCCGCCAGTATCCAAAATTAGCTCCGGAGGCTGTGACCATTAAGTTATTCGGCCCCGGAGTGCCTGTCATCGTGGCCGCAAATGCAGCCAGAGAAATAATAAATTGCCATTCCCACATAAAATTCAAATACCCCAACCAATTGTACCGATACAATTTGCGACTAATGTTGATTAAATTTGTCTAATCGCACAAAATGAACCCTATCAGCAGGATTTATCGAGATCAAAAGGTTTATTGTCACCATGACAATTATGAATATTGTACTGACTCCATCAACTGAGAGTCACAAGTCTGATCCGCTCTACCGTCAGATCGCCGATGCCATCGAGCAACAGATCACATCTGGCGAACTATCTGCCGGACACAAACTGCCAACTCACCGAGCCTTGGCCGAGCAACTCAAGGTAACAGTGGGAACAGTCACCCGGGCCTATGCAGAGGCAGAACGACGTGAGCTAGTGGAGGCGCGAGTAGGCGCCGGTACTTTTGTCTGCCAGAAAGATTCTCCGAGCTGGGTATACAACTACTCCGCTCAGGAAGAAGAGGCCTGCAACCTCGGCCACAATATTCCACCCTGCATTGATCGCGCCGAAATGCTCAAAGAGGCGATGGATAATTTGTCCCGCCATCCAGACCAGCTCAACCAGATGATGCTGTACCACGATCCGCAAGGACTGGAACCGCACCGTCGTGTAATAGCCCACTGGCTGCAGACCAAGGGCCTTGATATTGATCCCGAGCGTATGCATTTCAGCTCTGGGGGCCAACATGCCGTTCAGCTGATCCTGTCTGCATTCTGCCGGCAGGGAGACACTCTGCTTGTAGAACAAGTCACCTACCCTGGATTTCTTAGCCTCGCCAGACAGCAACAGGTCAGCGTCAAGCCTGTTGAGCTTGATCATGAAGGGATAATCCCAGCTAGCCTTGAAGCCGCCTGCCGTCAATATCAGCCACGGATGCTCTATTGCACGCCTACACTGCAAAACCCGACAACTGCAACAATGGGTGAGCAGCGACGCAATGAGATCCTGGCCATCTGCCGCCGCTATCAAGTACTGCTGGTTGAGGATGATGTGAACGGCCTACTGCCACAACAACGACCGGCCCCTATGCTTAATCTCGATCCGGAGTTGGTGATCCATATTGGCGGCCTGTCAAAATGCCTGGCTCCGGGCCTGAGACTGGGCTATATCCAGGTCCCGCAGAACCTCCAGCAACGGCTCAATACCGCACTCCACAATCACAGTCTGATGATCAGTCCGTTACTGACTGGGCTGGCCTGTGAACTCATCCAAAAAGGGGATGCAGACCGTGTATTGCAGCAAATTCACCACGATATAAGTCTGCGTCAGCAATTGGTGTCTAAACATCTCGGTAAGTTCGCTATTCAGCATACCCCTGACAGCTTTCATGTCTGGTTGACACTACCTGAGTATTGGCGTCTCAGTGATTTTGTTTCTGCTGCCGAGCAACAAGGCGTGATCATTAAATCGGCCGAGATGTTTACCCCGCCGGGAGCGACAATCCCACCAGCGGTACGGTTGGCAATCAGCGCACCCTTCACCCATAAAAAACTGGAACAGGGCTTGCTTATATTGGCTGAACTGTTACAAAAAGACCCCATGAATGATTTTGCCTTGTAGCAGGAAGGAGTAGCTGCAGATGATGACTTTTAAACCCGCAAGCGGCCTGCGTAACGCCCACTTACAGACCCTGCTGCCACGCTTTCTCCGTCGCAGCCCACTGTTTACGCCGATAGAACAACGAATTGAGACACCGGACGGTGACTTTCTCGACTTGGCCTGGACGGCACAAGCCACGGAGCATCCAACTAACAAGCCGATCATGATCCTGTTTCATGGTCTTGAAGGCAGTTTTCACAGCCCTTATGCCAACGGACTGCTGCATGCCGCCAGTCAGCAAGGCTGGCTTGGGGTCATGATGCACTTTCGCGGCTGTAGCGGTGAAATCAACCGTCAGGCTCGTGGCTACCACTCTGGTGAAACCAGTGATGCGACTTTTTTTATCAAGTGGTTACGACAGCAATTTCCTGATGCCCCGTTCTTTGCCGTCGGCGTGTCGCTCGGCGGTAATATGCTGGTCAACTATCTGGCAGAAACTCAAAACCAATCAGAGCTTGTGGCTGCACAGGTTATTTCCCCGCCGCTAAACCTCGCTTCCTGCTCTGAACGGATTCAGCAAGGTTTTTCCCGGATCTATCAGCAGTACCTGTTAGGCTCGATGAAAAAAAACCTTAGCCTTAAGATCGAGGCCCTGCCGAACAAAATGCCAGTCGCCGCCGACCAGGTCGAGCAGATCCGTTCCCTGTGGCAATTTGACGAGCAGGTAACGGCCCCGCTGCACGGGTTCAAGGATGCCGATGACTATTATCGGCGCTGCAGCGGCATTGGAAAACTGCAACAGATCAAAACCCGGCTGCGGATCATCCATGCCGCCGACGATCCGTTTATGACCTCCTCGGTGATCCCCTCTCAACCTCTGCCTGATAACATCGACTATCACCTAAGTCCTTACGGCGGTCATGTCGGCTTTGTCTCCGGTTCATTGCGCAATCCGGATTTCTGGCTGGAAAAAACGGTACCCGAGTGGTTTGAAAAAGTTGCTAGCTCATAGGGGCTAGACTCAAGCAGCGAGGAGGAAGGCACGAGAAACTCGTGCCTAGTTTTCCACGAAGCCTCAGAAAAATAGTACCGCTCTACAATTAATGAAATTAACAATATAATCAGCTATCCACCCCACATGCAGATACCGCTATGATTATTCCTTGGCAAGACATTGTCCCAGAGACCCTGACTAACCTAATTGAACAGTTTGTCCTGAGAGAAGGCACCGACTACGGCGAAAGTGAACTGACTATGGCGCAAAAAGTTCAACACGTGCACCAGCAGCTATCATCCGGTGAAGCCGTGATCGTCTTTTCCGAGCTGCACGAATCGGTCGACATCAAACTACGCCGTGACCTAGAAGCCAACTAACCTCCAGAAACCACCAATGCTAGCCCGGCCGACAACACATGCCGACGGTATCATTTTTCGTCATTGAATCCGGGTTATGCTTGACCTTTCGTCAACAGCCTGTTAATAACTCTCTCCGTTAATGTTAACGACAGGGTATGTCATGTCTGCAAAACATCCGATAATTGCAGTAACAGGGTCCTCAGGTGCTGGCACCTCCACCACCTCTGAAGCTTTCCGTAAAATGTTCAATATGATGAACATCAATGCCGCCTGGCTGGAAGGCGATAGCTTCCATCGCTTTACCCGCCCGGAAATGGATGTCGAAATCCGCAAGGCCAAAGAGCAAGGCCGTCACATCAGCTATTTTGGCCCTCAGGCCAATGACTTTCCGTTACTGGAAACATTCTTTCGTCAATATGGTGATGATGGCAGCGGCAAGTTCCGCCGCTACCTTCATACATTTGACGAGGCCGTGCCCTACAACCAAATGCCCGGCTCTTTTACTCCGTGGCAGGAACTGCCGGAAAACACCGATGTGTTATTTTACGAAGGCCTACACGGTGGTGTCGTGGATGGCGAAACCAATGTCGCCCAACATGTCGACTTGCTGATAGGCATGGTACCAATTGTAAACCTGGAGTGGATCCAGAAGATCGTCCGGGATACCCGAGATCGCGGCCACTCCCGTGAAGCCGTGATGGAGTCAATCGTCCGCTCAATGGACGACTATCTTAATTACATCACCCCGCAGTTCTCGCGTACCCATATCAACTTCCAGCGGGTCCCGACGGTAGATACCTCAAACCCTCTCAGTGCCAAGGCCATTCCCAGCCTGGATGAAAGTTTCGTGGTGATCCGTTTTCGCGGGATCAAAAATGTCGACTTCCCGTACCTCCTGTCGATGATCCAGGGATCCTTTATGTCACGTCACAATACCCTGGTCGTACCGGGCGGCAAGATGAGCTTTGCCATGGAGCTGATCATGCGTCCGCTGATCCAGCAGCTGATAGAGACAGGTAAGATAGGCTAGTACCTAAGATCAATAACAAGAGTCGAGTAACGAGTTGCGAAAGGTGTGCTTTCCGCTCTTCTCGATACTCGTCTCTCGTAACGCACAACTTATGCTTTGACTGCCTCATATGAGTGCGTCATCTCTACACCCTCGCCTAGCATCAGACATACCGAACAGTACTTCTGCAACGAATCAGCCACGACCTTTGCTACGAGGGCTTCATCAAGATCATGGCCCGTAACCACAAAATGAATATTGGCAGAAGTGAAAATCCGTGGTGCCTGCTCGCGGCGCTCGGAAGAAATCTGAGCTTCACAGGCCACAATTTGCTGTCCGGCAGATTTCAGCCCGTCGACAACATCCACCGAGCTACAACCACCCGCAGCCATGAGTACCATTTCCATCGGACTTGGTGCTTTTTCGCCCCCATTACCGTCCATTACGACGCTGTGGCCAGAGTTTGACTGGCCCAGAAAGGTCATATCTTCGACCCATTTCACTCGTGATTGCATTGCTTTTTCCTTACTCTAAACAGGGGGATTTGGCACTAACTCACAACGGTGTGATCATGTGCACACTTATGACTACAAAATGCCCATTTCAGATAGATCAATATCAAGAAATACGCGCCGAAAACAGATAAACTCTGAACTAATTATTCACGTGAGCTTGCAGCCCAGCGGTTGACTGCATATCCTAGACGGCGAACAATTCTATTGTTAGGCCCAGCTTCAAGTTATAAGGATATCGTTGTTGGGCAACAAACGCAGAGGAAGTTAGTAATATGGTTCCAGGTAAACCTCAAACAGATCCAACTCTAGAGTGGTTTCTTTCCCATTGCCACATTCATAAATACCCTTCTAAGAGCACTTTGATTCATGCGGGTGAGAAAGCAGAAACCCTCTACTACATCGTCAAAGGTTCTGTTGCCGTATTGATCAAGGATGAAGAAGGCAAGGAAATGATCCTGTCTTACCTAAACCAGGGTGACTTCATCGGTGAACTAGGCCTTTTCGAAGAAGGTCAGGAGCGTACAGCTTGGGTTCGCGCGAAGACGCCTTGTGAAGTTGCTGAGATTTCATTCAAGAAATTCCGTCAGCTGATTCAGGTAAATCCAGATATCCTGATGCGCCTTTCCGCTCAGATGGCAAGTCGACTACAAGTGACCAGCCAGAAAGTCGGTGACCTTGCATTCTTGGATGTTACGGGCCGTATCGCTCAGACACTGCTGAACCTTGCGAAGCAGCCAGATGCGATGACTCACCCAGACGGTATGCAGATCAAAATCACGCGTCAGGAAATCGGTCAGATTGTCGGTTGTTCGCGTGAAACTGTTGGTCGTATCCTGAAGATGCTGGAAGAGCAGAACCTAATCTCGGCTCACGGTAAAACGATCGTAGTATACGGAACTCGCTAAGCCTTCCGCTCAGTGAGCTAAAATGATAAAAAGCCGCACTTGCGGCTTTTTTTGTGCCCGCCGTTATGCCCAGGCAGCATGAATGCAATAGCTTTAGACATAATTTGCCACAGCGCTCACTCTTAACCCCCTTGCACTACACCCACCAATGCCACATTATGCATATATATTGTAATCTCCTTGTGGTCTGATCCAATGATTGAGGAAATGGTGTCAGATACGGGACGGGATAATACGGAAAGCAACTATATGGATATCGAACGCTTTGCACCTAATGCCGGCTCCACACCACCAGCCGCAATACAAACACTCCCAGCCACTGTCGAGCTCACCGGATTCAGCGGCCAACGCCACTATCTTGAGCAACAGACAACCTTTGATCCTTCTAGCCGTCATCAGAGTAATGACACCTATTGGGTACCACCGCTTGATAGCCAGCACTAACAAAAAATCCACGGTCACCATAGGTAACCGTGGATAAGCTTTACGTCGCTGTAAAGTTACGGCTCAGCATTTCATGACGGCTGACGCTCGACTTAATTACTGATTGGTACTCTCGAATATTTTATCGGCGGAGGCTTCAACAAAGCCGCTGTAAAGCTCTCCATCTTCCATTGGGTAGCGCTTGGCAAACTCATAAAAACCACCTGGAATTTCTTTCTTGCCATCAAGGAAGCTTACCGGCACCCGGTCTGCCATTGTTGAAGATTGCTCTAGCATGACTTCAGGGCTACCTTTAACTTCCCCGCCGGACTCATTGATCAAAAAGCCGTTGTGGCGCAGCAGGTGGTTCACCTCCTGGATCTCGGTAAACTGCTCAAGCTGATTAATGCTGACGGTAAAGTGATTAGCACCAAAACCATGAGCCGCCAGCCAGCCGGCATATTCACTTTCTGCCGACAGTAGCTCATAGGTGGCATAATCTAAATCCCATAACCGCCCGCCGTACAAAAAAGCAGGATCATGCATCGCCGATTCCGGAACTTGATTCACTAAATCTCGTACTGTCTGCTGAAGCAATGATGAAAACTGCCCCACCATCAACTCGCTAATAAAGACCTTCGGTGCCAGCGGGTTTGGGTGCTCGAAGTGTTCGGCATAGAGCTTCTTCGCCTCAAAATGGTACTTACCGCAAGGTTTATAACCAATGGCTATAAACGGTGCAGCCAAGCGATCGAGCCCGACCTGCGGTAAGTTAAAGGTCCGCAGGGCGATATGATCATTGAGCAGGGGCTCACCTTCCTCCAACAAGTCATGTACCTGAGCGGCTGACGGACACAGCCGCTGGATATAATCTTGCCACAGCGCGTTAAACAATTGTTCGACCCTTTCCATGATGATGCTACCCCCTTTATCGATAAATTCCAGCCACTAACGCTTACAGCGATATGCCCGGCGACAGCTGTGCCGGCAACTCGGTTTGCTCACCTTCCATCGATGCCATTGGATAGGCACAATAGTCCGCCGCATAGTACGCGCTAGGTCTAAGGTTTCCGGATGCACCTGGCCCACCAAACGGGGCATCACCGCTGGCACCAGTTAACTGCCGGTTACGGTTCACAATTCCGGCACGGATGTGATCAATGAAGTATTGCCATTCATCATCACTGGTGGAGACCAAGCCGGCAGACAGACCGTACCGTGTATCATTCGCCAACGTCACAGCCTGTTCCAAACTCTGGTAGCGCACCACCTGCAGCAGCGGACCGAAATATTCTTCATCCGGTAGCTCAGCGACATTGCTCACCTCAATGATTGCCGGTGTCACTATCGCGCCCTGACCTCGTTTGGCTTCCAGCAATACCTTCCCCCCCAGGCTGACTAAATTGGCCTGCGCACGCACGATACCGTCAGCAGCCGTTTCCGATATTTGCGGCCCCATAAACGGTTGAGGCTCGGCAAATGGGCCGTCGATGATGAGCTGTGACGTGGCCTCGACCAAACGCTTAAGCAATACATCACCCTTGTCGCCATCCGGCAAATACAGACGTCGGGCACAGGTGCAACGTTGGCCGGCACTGATAAACGCTGACTGAATAATAGTGTAGACAGTCGCTTCCAGCTCGCCATAGTCACTGGAGATAACCATCGGGTTGTTCCCCCCCATCTCCAGCGCCAGCATCTTGCCCGGCTGGCCGGCAAACTGACGATGCAGAATATGACCGGTATTGGCACTACCGGTAAACAACAGGCCATCGATACCGGAAGAGCCAGCCAATGCCTCACCAGTGGCGCGGGCACCCTGCACCATGTTAATAACACCATCAGGCAAACCTGCCTGTTGCCACAGCTTCATGGTTTCTTCAGCAATCTTCGGCGTCAGCTCTGATGGCTTGAATACGACGGTATTCCCTGCCAATAACGCAGGAACAATATGACCGTTAGGTAGATGGCCCGGAAAGTTATAAGGCCCGAAGACTGCCATAACTCCCAACGGGCGATGACGCAGTACCGCCTGGCTTCCCGCCACCTCTTTCTGTTTATTCCCGGTACGCTCTTGATAGGCGCGTAGCGAAATAGCGATCTTGCCGACCATCGCTCCGGCTTCCGTCCGGGTTTCCCACAACGGCTTGCCAGTCTCCTCGGCGATAGTACGCGCAATATGCTCACTGTTTTCTTTTACTAATTCGGCAAAACGTTCAACGATGGCCTGACGTTCGCTAAGCGCGGTTTTTCGCCAGCTCAGGAGAGCCTGCCGGGCACTGGCAACAGCTAGCTCTACCTGCTCGGCAGTCGCCCCTTCGCCCTGCCAGATCACCTCACCGCTAAACGGGTTCAGTGACTGCATCGCTTCGCCATTACCTGCCTGCCAGTTTCCTGCAATCCATTGTGTCATGATGTTCTCCCGTCCTGTTATTGCGCAATCAGGCGTACCTGATCACCATTGTTAACCTGCAGGGCTTCTGCCATTTCTGCATCTATCAAAGCCGTAGCATTCTTTTCATCAAGCACGACCTTACCGACAACAGCACGGAAGTGCTCAAACGAACTGTTGCTAATAATGCAGTCTCTACCGTTGTCCGCTTCACCAACCGTGACCGTACAGCGTTGGGAATGGCGTACTGATTCGATATTGCGTGCATCACACTCGACCGTCGGGCCGGCATCAAAAATATCCACATAACCGCGACAGCTAAATCCTTCTTTTTCCAACAAACGAAGGGCTGGACGCGTCTTCTCGTGCACTTCACCAATCACCGCCTGGGCTTCCGGGCTCAGCAGGTTGACGTAAATCGGCAGCTTCGGCATCAGATCGGCAATGAAGCCCTTCTTCCCGATCCCGGTCAGGTAATCTGCCAGCGTGAAATCAATCGAGAAGAAATGCTCTTTCAGCCACTCCCAGAACGGCGAGTGACCTTCCTCATCGGAGACACCGCGCATTTCTGCAATCACCGTGGTATCAAAACGCTCCGGATGCTCGGCCATCATCATGAAACGACACTTCGACAACAGGCGGCCATTCAACCCCTGACGCCACTCCGGACGCAAGAACAGGGTGCATAGTTCGCTCACACCGGTGTAGTCATTACCAAATGTCAGTATTTTCACCACGTTGTGGACATTGAGTCGGCGAGATGAATGAACAACAGTGCTCAGGTGATAGGTATAAAAGGGATTGTCCAGCCCGATAGCGGCTTCTATTGCTGTGGTACCCGCAATCTCTCCAGTCTTGGTATCTTCTGCCACCATCAGATAGCCTTCCGGCCCCGGCTTGGTAACCGCTTTGGCAAAGCTCTCGACCGAATGCCCAATCCTGTTGCTCAGGATCTCTTCGTTCACCGGTAGTGAGGTAAAACCATGACCGGACTCTTCGGCGCACTGCATAAGCGCCGGTAAATCGGATTCAGTAATAGGACGTATAACCAGCATCGAACTCCCTCCAGATGCAGGTAGCGGCAAGCACCGCTAACTTTTTGTTTTCAAATAGTAGGTATATTGCCTTCTCATGTTAGGAAACAGGCAACTGCAGCGGCCAGGCTCCTGCCAGCCACTACAAGGTATATACAGGCTTACTGATGAAGCTTGGCAATTGCACACTCAAGGCGTGCCATACCTTCATCGATATCGGCCTTGTCGATCACCAGTGACGGCGTAAAGCGCACTACGTTCGCACCGGCAACCAACACCATCAGCCCCTCCTCGCCAGCCGCCAGCAGAATGTCACGGGCACGCCCCTGCCATTCTTCGTTCAGGGCGGCGCCCAGCAGCAAGCCTTTACCACGGACTTCATCAAAAATTGGATATTTAGCGTTAATATCTGCCAGCGCGTCACGGAACCATTGCTCACGCTGCTTAACGCCAGCCAGCACTTCCGGTTTGGTGACTTCATTCACTACTGCTTCTGCTACCGCGCAAGCCAGCGGGTTGCCGCCATAGGTTGAGCCATGTGTTCCGACCTTGAGGTGAACGGCCAGCTCAGAGGTTGTCAGCATAGCGCCAATCGGGAAACCACCGCCCAGTGATTTCGCAGTACTGAGGATATCCGGGGTAACACCCAGCCCTTGATAGGCATAAAAATCACCGGTACGGCCATTGCCAGTTTGTACCTCATCAAAGATCAACAGGGCATTGTGCCTGTCACATAATTCACGAACGCCCTGGATAAACTCCTGAGTCGGAGAAATAATTCCGCCTTCGCCCTGCAACGGCTCCATCATGACCGCACAAGTACGTTCTGACATATGCTCAGCCAGTGTCGACAGGTCGTTGTATACAAGATGGGTCACATCACCGGGTTTCGGGCCGAAGCCATCAGAATAGGCCGCCTGGCCACCTACGGTTACGGTAAAGAAGGTGCGACCGTGGAACCCTTGCTGGAAGGAAATGATTTCCGATTTTTCCGGACCAAACTTATCCGCCGCATAACGACGGGCCAGTTTCAGTGCCGCTTCGTTGGCCTCGGCACCGGAGTTTGCAAAGAACACCTTTTCGGCAAAACTGTGCTCGGTCAGCTTTTTCGCCAGGCGCAGCGCCGGCTCATTGGTCATGACATTGCTTAAGTGCCATAACTTATCGGCCTGATCCTTGAGCGCATTGACCATAACAGGATGGCAATGACCCAGACAGCTCACTGCGATACCGCCGGCAAAATCAATGTATTCACGGTCGTCCTGATCCCATACTCGCGCACCCAGACCTTTCACCGGTACGATCTGCATCGGGGAATAACACGGTACCATGACCTCATCAAACAACTGACGTCCTACTTTGTGCTCCATTGCCATCATCCTTTCCTTCTGTATATTGCGTCTTAAGCATAGTATTTACATTTTATTAACCAATTCCAATAGCAGAATATTTTTTTTATCCTTTATTTGAGTTGGGTAACTCTCTGTTGAATACATATTTATGCGGGTTTAAGGGAAGTTTATTAACCGCACATCGGAAAAAAGTGTTTTTCCGCTTAGGAAATAACGGCAGGCGGCAGTACGATAAGTGCATAAGGTTGCCAGCGTCATTTTCTGAAAAGCGCTAACGAAATGTTAAGAAAGGTGATAAGGATCGCGGAAACAAGACAGTTTGTAGGACGGCTCCCCTCTGTCGAGAGAGAAAATCCCGCAACCTAGTGAGTAGATTATTAACTGCGTCTGTTGCTCATTCAGCAGAAAATCCTGCTGCAATGCTTTTCTGCTCTGTCAGCGTCGAAGAAAGTTGGCCAGTAACTGGTGGCCCTGCTCGGTCAAAATGCTTTCGGGGTGAAATTGTACGCCTTCAATGGGTAGCGTTTTATGGGCAATCCCCATGATTTCGTCAAACTCGTCGTTGCGCTCAGTCCAGGCTGTTACATTAAAACAATCTGGCAATGTATCGGTATGCACCACCAGCGAATGGTAGCGGGTAACGGTCAGCGGATTATTCAGCGTCGCAAAGACACTGCTATCGGTATGGACCACAGGCGAGGTCTTGCCGTGCATCACCTGACGGGCCCGCACCACTTTAGCGCCAAACACCTGGGCAATCGCCTGATGGCCGAGACAAACCCCCAAAATAGGCAGCTTACCGGAAAAATGCTCGATGGCCTGTAGCGAAATACCGGCATCATCCGGAGTACAGGGCCCCGGTGAGATCACCAGATGGGAAGGTGACAATGCCTCTATGCCTGCAAGATCTATTTCGTCATTACGTACGACTTTCACCTCGGCGCCCAGCTCGCAGAAGTATTGGTACAGGTTGTAGGTGAAAGAGTCATAGTTGTCGATAATCAGCAGCATTGATACATCAGATCCCAAGGTGATTTGGCGGTCTATTTTGCTATAGGGAATAATAAAGGCAAGCCAAGATTAAAGAAAAACATTAAAGAAAAACCGGCCAAAAGGCCGGTTTCAAAGAATATTCCTACACTATATCGCTTATGGGCGGGGCACAAAACCAACCGCTTCGAAGGCTTTCTTCAATGTCACGGCAGCACGTTGAGAGGCTTTTTCAGCACCGGCTTTCATGACTGAGTCCATGTAGGCGCGGTCTTCACGAATACGCTTGTATTCGGCCTGAACCGGCTCAAGCATCGCAACAATAGCTTCACCAACGTCTTTCTTGAACGGACCGTACATCTCCACACCCTGGTATTGTGCTTCGATTTCCTCAAACGACTTGCCCGTCGCCGCCGAGTACAGACCCATTAGGTTGGTAATACCGGCTTTGTCGACGCCATGGGCAATACGCGGCGGCGTGTCGGTATCCGTTTGTGCTTTGTTGATCTTCTTGATGATCGACTTAGGCTCTTCCAGCAAAGTGATCACGTTCTTACGGTTATCGTCAGACTTCGACATCTTCTTGGTCGCATCTTGCAGGCTCATAACACGCGCGCCAATTGTCGGAATATACGGCTCCGGCACCTGGAAAATAGTATCGTCGCCACCGTAAATGTTATTAAAGCGAGTCGCGATATCGCGAGCAAGCTCAAGGTGCTGCTTCTGATCACTGCCTACTGGTACCTGGTGAGCGCCATAAAGCAGAATATCTGCAGCCATCAATACCGGGTAGCCAAACAGGCCGACATTGACGTCATTCGCATGGCGCTGCGACTTGTCCTTGAACTGCGTCATGCGGCTCAGCTCGCCCATCTGAGTATAACAATTTAGCAGCCAACCAAGCTGGGCATGCTCAGGAACATGTGACTGGACGAATAGCGTGCTTTTCTTCGGATCCACGCCAACGGCAAGGCAGATAGCCAGCGCATCTAACGTCGCTTCATAAAGCGCTTTCGGATCCTGACGGACAGTGATTGCATGGAGGTCAACAACACAGTACTGACAATCATAATCATCCTGCATCTGTTCCCACTGACGCAGCGCACCCAAATAGTTACCAATACTCAATTCACCAGAAGGCTGGACGCCACTCAATACAATGGGTTTACTCATGATGGGATTTCCTATGTCACTAAAGATAAGCAGCGGCACAAGTGCCGCTGACTAATATTCAAAACTTGTCGTCAGGCAAACGCAGGCCTGATAGTACTAGCTGTCTAGTTTAACCACTTCTGCCAACAGGCTAAAGTGATCCAGTACAATATCGGGGTCACTGTCACTGATCGGCTGACCGTAATTGTATCCGTAGGTCAGTCCGACAACATAACATGTCGCTGCTTTTGCCGCCAAGATATCGTTGCGGGAATCACCGACCATCAGCATTTCTGTTGCTGCCAGCTGATGTTTTTCCATCAGCCAATGCAAGGCAAAGGGATCCGGTTTTTTCAGCGGGAAGGTATCACCGCCAATAACATCGACAAAATAGTCACTGATACCATGCTGTTCCAGCAAGTGCGGAACGAACTGCGCAGGCTTGTTGGTTACGATAGCCATCGGAACCCCTGCCTGATGAAAAGAAGCAAGGGTATCTTTTACCCCAGAGTAAAGCGCACTTTGCTTGTGTCCACCAGCATCGTAAAAGCGGTCAAACAGCTGGCGGGCTTCTTTATGCAGTTCGGGATCGAGCTGAGGGTCCACTTCAAGGCTTCGACTCAGAGCGCGGCCAATCAGCACATCGGCACCATTGCCAATCCAAGTCGTCACCTGCTCAACCGTCACACCAGGACGGCCAAGAGTACGCATGGCCTTGTCTGCTGCTTCAGCCAGATCGGGAACGCTGTCGAGCAGCGTCCCGTCCAGATCAAAAGCAATAAACTTAATGCCTTTGAAGTGTTCCATTAACGCTCAACCTTGGCCAGCTCGGCACGCATTTCATCAATGACGGTCTTGTAATCTGGCTGACTGAAAATAGCTGAGCCTGCTACGAACATATCCGCACCCGCCTGGGCAATTTCACGGATATTCTCAACTTTAACGCCGCCATCAATTTCCACACGGATATCTCGACCAGAAGCCTCGATACGCTTACGCACTTCACGCAGCTTATCAAGCGTATTTGGAATAAACGACTGACCACCAAAGCCCGGGTTAACTGACATCAGCAAGATTAGGTCAATTTTATCCATGACATAATCTAGGTGATGAAGTGGCGTTGCCGGGTTAAATACCACACCCGCCTGGCATCCGTGTTCTTTTATCAGCTGCAAGGTACGGTCTAGATGCTCAGTTGCTTCAGCGTGGAAGGTGATCATCGTCGCGCCAGCTTTGGCAAAATCCGGGATAATGCGATCTACCGGCTTCACCATTAGGTGAACATCAATCGGCGCAGTAATGCCGTAGTCACGCAGTGCCTTACACACTGGCGCACCAAATGTCAGATTCGGCACATAGTGATTGTCCATCACATCAAAGTGAACCACATCTGCACCTGCAGCCAATACTTTCTCGACATCTTCACCAAGACGTGCGAAATCTGCAGACAGGATAGATGGAGCGATCAAAAAGTCCTTCATGTTCAGCCTCTATACGGTACATACGAAAACGTTATCGGAAATCGGCGCAATTCTACCCGATCCAAAGAATGATGTCTTAACGGATTTCTGCCAGCAACCGCCGGTTTAGTAACTATGCTTGTAGAACATGATGGAGGTAGGAATGGAAAAACAAAACGTTGGTGCCAAAAAACGTTCTAGAGACAGGCAAGGCAGCCTTGCTCTGAGCATCGCCGCAGCATTGTTCGGAGTACAGTCAGAACGCAATCGCCAGCATGATTTCAACCAGCGAACGCCGTGGCCCTTCATTGTCGCTGGTATTGTCGGGATACTTTTATTTATCGGTTTGCTTGTTGCCATCACTTTGATAGTCACAGCAACCCATGGACGCTAAGCTGACGGTGACTTAAACAGCGCCAACAGCTCATCGACTTTGTTGCGTCCGCTGCCATTGCGGCTGATCGTACGCTTCACTTTCACCACGGATAAATCAGCACCGTGGTAAAGACGTCGGGTCAAGGTCGTATCGTGATTAGATATCAGCACCGGGATCTCACGCTCTGTTGCAGCCTTTTCTGCCACATCAGCCAGGGCAGCCTGATCATCAAGGCTAAATCCATTTCCCGCATAAGAGGTAAAGTTCGCCGTGGTCGACAATGGCGCATAAGGCGGATCACAGTAAATCACACACCCTTTACGGGCTCGGGAAAACGTCTGGTGATAGCCCTCACAAACAAAGGTGGCACGTTTGGCTTTTTCGGCAAAGAAATACATTTCGTCTTCTGGGAAATAAGGTTTCTTATAAGAGCCAAACGGAACATTGAAGCCACCTTTTTTGTTATAGCGGCAAAGTCCATTAAAACCATGTCTATTCATGTACAAGAAATACAGAGAACGAAGGTATGGATCGTTGGTCTTGTTAAAGGCCTCACGGATTTCCAAGTACGCCCCTTTCTGGTTGTACTCAGGCGTGAACAGGGCTCTAACATCTTTAATATACTGCTCAGGATTCTCTTTAAGCAGGTTATAAAGATTGATCAAGTCCGGATTGATATCAGCCAGCAGGTATTGCTCAAAGTCGGTATTGAGAAAAACAGATCCAGCCCCGACAAAAGGCTCGACCAATTTACGCGCGGGTGGCAGATGGCGCTCGATTTCCTCGACCAGAGAATACTTGCCTCCAGCCCACTTAAGGAATGCACGATGCTTTTTCATTCAGCTAACCACCACAAAAACCGATATTGTCACGAAAGGTGGCGGATTGTACCTTATTTCACACCGAGTCTGATACCAATTCACGTAAATATCTACTAACTGTTGTGATTATTTCACCCGCTCAATTTCACGATGAATTTGTGCATAGGATTTCACCCATGGCTGAACAACCTGCAGTCTTTCCGGCAGCTTAGTTTCAGCTCTGCGAGCCGCGACGATATTAGGATAATCACCACTAATGACAATAAACCACGGCTCACCATTACGACGGGTTTCGTAAATAGTCGCTATCTGGTCGATCTGGTATTCAGCTATGAAGTTGTTGGCGGCCGACAGGGATTTAAGCGCGGCTAGCTGCAACGCATAATGACGCTTATCAACTGCTTTCAACGCCGCCCCAAGATTTTCATTTTTCCGTGAAGCTTCCGCTTGCCCCTCGGGCACTGATGTCGTCGTCTCTGGGGTAGGATCACCAGCAACAGGCGATCGTTCAGAGTTGCTCTGTGCGACAGTTGCCACTGGCTGAATAGTTTCAGCGACAGCCAGCTCTCCACTGCCTCCCAGCTCCTGTTCCGATATCATCGCGTCCACCACATCTGATGGCACGACGACCCGCTGACTATCGTCACTACGACCGACTGTCAGCCCCTCCAGAGATATTTCCGGCGGCAGGCGGTGAGAGTCATCATCAGCCGTATCTGTCACCGTCACCCCGAGCGATGGCGTCGCTTGTTCTATTTCTGGCGGAGGCAAAAGCTCTTCCATATTTTCGTCAACACGTCCGGTCGACAGGGTTAGCTCCTGGCGATCATCGCTAACCTGCTGCAAACTATCATCCTGAACGGTAACCGTTTCTGGTTCGCTGGCAGGAAAAAACAAAAAGACCAATCCGGCGGCGGCAGCAACAAGTAAGACAGCAAGCAATGCCATCGGTGATAATTTACGAGACCGCGAACTGGCCATATTTGTCTGCTCCGTATGTTCTAATTGCATCAGCGCCCCCGGTGTCGGTGGGGCCGCCCCGGCTTTCTCTCGCAGAGAGCGCCTTCCGTTAGCATCCAGCTGATCACTGCCGAATATCACTTCGACAAACGTTTGTACTTCTTGTTCACCAAAATCTGTAATTTCCAGCTCAAGCGGCGCCGCCCCCTGACCATGGGAAACCTGGCTCAGGTACTTATCAAGCCGCCCCGACTGGCTAAAGAGCAACACGTTAATTTGCCAGCCATGCACTGTCTGTGCCTTTTGTACCAGAGCCCATAGTTCGGCAATCAGCGTGGCACTGAGCAAGTGCGCGTCATCAATAACCAGCAGCAGGTTGGCAGAGCCTCCCCCCAACATATGTTCAACGCTCTGTTGCAGAGGATCCTGCTCATTAAACACCGGCTGGGCAACAAGCTGCTTGAGTATGATCGAGCGGTGCTGGCTGTCGGTCTGTGCCCGATGACAAAGCAATAGCGTTTGGTTGCTATTATCCGCCCATTGCTCCAGGTAGCGCTGCGCCAACCAGGTTTTTCCAGCCCCTTCACGGCCGGTTACCTGGATCAGGTTAGAACTAAAACGGGTTAAAAACTGAATACGGGAAAGGAGTTGGACCTGACTATCCAGATCCAACGTTGCGACTGAGGTGTCACGAGTCATGGTAGTTCACAACTTTAAGGGTTGATCACACGACGCAGAATATCGTGAGGCACATCAGCCACGACTGCAGCACTACCGATAGACGTCGGTAATACCAGCCTTAGCTGACCTGACAATACTTTTTTATCCCGCATCATGTGCTTCATATAACAATCAAAATCCATCGATGCTGGAGCTTTGACAGGTAAGTTAGCCCGCTCAAGCAAACGGGTAACACGCTGAACATCATCTAATGATAACAAACCATGCAGATAGGCAGTTTGCGCCGCTTGTACAGTCCCCGCCGACACAGCCTCACCGTGCAGCCAGTTTCCATATCCCATCTCAGCTTCAATTGCGTGGCCAAAGGTATGGCCTAGATTCAGCAACGCCCGCACACCAGATTCTTTCTCATCCGCAGCGACTACGTCCGCTTTGAGCTGGCAGCAACGCCCGATTGCATAGCACAGGGCATCATTATCCAATGCCTGTAACTTTTCGAGATTTTGTTCTAACCAAACAAAGAAATCATTGTCGGCAATAATACCGTACTTGATCACTTCAGCCATACCGGCTGCAAACTCACGGTCTGGCAGTGTTTTCAAGCATTGGTTATCCACCACAACCGCTTTAGGTTGGTAGAATGCCCCAACCATATTCTTGCCAAGCGGATGGTTTACAGCTGTTTTGCCACCAACAGAAGAGTCCACCTGGGACAACAAAGTTGTTGGTACCTGGATAAAATCAACACCTCGTTGATAGCTCGCAGCAGCAAACCCCACGACATCACCAATAACGCCACCACCGAGCGCAACAATAACCACATCACGACCGTAATTGCCTTCCAGCAAAAACGTCATGATCTGGTTAAATGTCTCAAGGGTTTTGTATTGCTCACCGTCAGGCAGTGAAAGCAAGGCAACATCACATTGCAGCTTACGGATGGTCGCCATTACCGTTTCGGCATATAGCGGTGCCACCGTTTCATTGCTGACCACAACAACACGTCGACCGGCACTGATGGCAGAGGAAAACAACGCCGGGTCATTAAATAACTCGGCGCCGATTGATATTGGATAGCTTCTGTCACCTAGGTTGACGTTGATCCGTTCCATGGTCAGCTTCTCTTTATAATTAACGCTCTTCAAGCATCTTGATGATTTGATTGGCAACTACTTTAGCGCTCTGATCATCAGTGCGAATTACGTAGTCTGCAACCTCTTCATACATAGGGTTACGCTCCTCTGCCAGAGCCTCTAGTACTTCACGTGGCGCATCTGTTTGTAACAGAGGACGCTTCTTGTCACGCTGAGTACGTGCTAGTTGTTTTTCTATGGTAGTTTCAAGATAAACCACAATGCCGCGAGCAGACAGGCGGTTGCGGTTCTCTTTACTTTGAACGGAACCACCACCTGTCGCAAGTACGATCCCTTGCTCTTGGGTCAGGTCATCAATCACGTTCTCTTCGCGAACACGGAAACCGTCTTCACCTTCAACATCAAATACCCAGCTGATATCGGCTCCAGTACGGTCTTCAATGACAGAATCAGAGTCAAAGAATTCCATATGCAGCTGCTGTGCAAGATGTCTACCAATAGTACTTTTGCCGGCACCCATTGGGCCGACCAGGAAAATATTTCGTTTTTCAGCCATTTTTAGCAATTTTACGCGCGGTTAATAAAACGACACCGCCCGCAGGCTATCTATAAATAAGCCCGAGGCGCCAACTTCCTCACATTTAATGCGTGATAAGACCGAAAATTATCTCAGGACTCGATATCATTTGGCAATAGCTAGAGTGCCTCATTACCAATTTAATTAACCTTGAGACAGTCAGCGACGCAAGCTCCCTCCTGAAAAACGGCACTCAACAAGCAAAATATACCAATAAACACAGTTAGTTATAACTTAACAGTGTTTATACGCAGCCTCATTGCAACTAACTCAATACCGAGCAGCTACAATCACTGAAAGCCGCTTAATTACTGCATTACTATCTTCGGTGTGACAAAAATCAGTAATTCCCGCTTGGCCATCTTTTCCAATTTGTGGCGAAACAGTGCGCCCAGTATCGGCAAATCACCCAGCACAGGGACTTTTCTTACCGCATGATCTGTTTCGTGCTGATAGATCCCGCCCAGCACCACCGTCTCACCATTTTCAACCAATACCTGGGTACCAATTCGCTGGGTATCAATCGCAACGGCCTCTCCGGTTCCTGTCGACACTGTCTTACCGGGTTTATCCTGGGTTACCACCAAATCCAGCACCAATTTATCGTCCGGCGTGATTTGTGGCGTCACCATCAGGCTAAGTACAGCCTTCTTGAACCCAACAGACACAGCCCCGCTCGATGACGATTCCAGGTAGGGAATTTCAGTTCCCTGCTCAATATACGCCATTTGCTTGTTGGTAGTGACGAGTCGAGGACTGGAGATAATTTCCAGTTTATCCTCTGATTGCAGGGCGGAAAGCTCGAGATCCAACAATATATCGCCCATTTTGGCGACCTGAAAGGCAATGCTGGAAGCTCCCGTCTGAGTTGCTGCCAAATTGACATTAAGGAAATTATCCACTGACGCCTCGCTATCCAACAGCCCTACAGAGCCAAGGTTGCTCTCAATCGAGCCGCCAACTGTACGACTTCCGCTGCTACTCAGCAGGCCCCACCGAACCCCGATTTCATCGATATCACCTTCATTCACCGATACAATTCTGGCTTCGATATGGACCTGCTTGACCGGAATATCCAGCGCGGAGACAATATGCTTAATACTGTCGATACGCCCACCAAGATCATTAATAATCAATGAGTTGGTTCGATCATCAACATGCAAGGAGCCACGTTTTGAAAGCATACTGCTGCCACTATCCGCGCCCTGTAGCAAATCGGCAAGATCCGTTGCTTTGGCATAACTGACCGGGATGATCTCCGAGCGTAAGGACGCCAGGTCCTGCTCTTTCCGCTTAGCCTCAAGGAGCTGCTGCTCGCTCTGGACCAGCTCTTGTTTCGGTGCAATCAGTACGACTGAGCCCAGCACCCGTTTATCCAGCCCTTTCGCTTGCAAAATGATATCCAACACCTGGGGCCACGGCACATCATCCAGACGCAATGTCACGTTTCCCTGAACACTATCAGAAACAACGAGATTGAAGTCATTATATTCAGCTATCAGCTGAAGTACGTTGCGAACAGGAATATCCTGGAAATTAATCGAAATCGGTTTGCTGCTATAGTTCACCTCGCCAGTCTGGCCTGCCTTGGCTTCATCAGGGCGATCTGCAACCATAACATTCAAGCGGACACCTTTCAGATCGTAATCATAGGCAAACCGTCCCGTCATATTGAGCACCAGCCGAGTTCCATTCTCGATGCGAAGTGTTTCGATGGAATCTACCACCGTCGCAAAGTCAGTCACATCCAGCAAATACACCCTCTCATTGCTGATCGCGGTACCAACCATGTCGATATACAGCTGCCTGCCCGACTTGCGTATATCCACCAAAGACTGAGCTTTGGCCAGATCGACACTCAGTATCCCCCGGTCTTGTTTATCCCGCCTGAAATCAATGTGGGTGATCTGGTTATCTACCACCGTAACCGCTGCGGCCGGAAAAACCACCACTGCCATACCCAGCCAGAAAACCAGTAGACACACAGCCTGCACCATAGCGGGTAACGGGAAGTTCCTTCTCATCTTTTACTTCATCCTTTTTATACTGCAGAACCCACGGAGGCTAATGGTAATGTGATCTGCCTTTTCACCCAGCATCCCATACCGTCAGGTAGAACTTCTTCGACCTCGACACTTCTCGGGCTAACATGCCGAACCTTTCCATGGTTAGGACCGAGGTAATATCCATCTCGAATTTTTTCCAACTTCCCTTCAGGGGTAGAAATTATCGCCCAAAGCATATTCTTATCACCGATCACTCCCTTCATTCTTATCTGTCCCAAAGGAATACTTTCCAGTGCCGTCCGCACCCGCTGCATGTCCGGCTGCCAGCATGCCTTATCCGTTTCTTGCCCAGTAGCCATTAATTCCGTCCGCGGGCGTACAAATGGAACCCGGGTACTTGTCATGGCAAATTCATCGGCAACAAATACATATTGTTGCTGCAAGGGTTCAACCTCCGCCTGGGCCTGGTTATGGGCTAACTCAATAAACTGTTGAATCGAATCTTCATTTGCCTGACAACCCGTTACGAGCAAGGTAAAGAAAACAACAAAACAAATCCTTTTCAAACTATCCACCTCTTACTGCGGCGCTTTAAAGCGATAGGTACTGGCAGAGACTTTCAACGACAGGGTTTCCTGATTCTGCTGCTGCCTTACAAGTACCAAGTCAAAATCGGTAAGGGTGACAATTCGTGATAGCCTGGCGACCGATTCCGCAAACTTGCCAATATTTTCATAGCGGCCGGTTAGGGCGATATTGATAGGAAGTTCATAGTACAGCGACTTGTTAATTGTCGGCCCCCATTCTATTCGTTGAAATTCAAGCCCATTCCTAAGCCCGATGTCATTAACGCCAGACAGCAGGCTGGCCAGCTCTTTCTCCTCGGGCAATTGTTCAACCACGTATTGGTAACGCTTTTCCAGCTCTTTAACCTGCAGCCTGACAGTCGGCAGAGCCGCGACCTGACTGGCCCGTACCCCGACAAGGCTACGAAGTTCCGACTCTTTTTGCTTTAACGCTACAAGCTCCTCCTGCAATGGAGTCAGCCAGTACCAATACCCAAGCCCCCCCAACACCAGCGCCAGTACAAACGCAACAGCACATTGCGGCATCAGCGGCCATTCAGTAATTTCATCCAGATCTAAATCTTGCCAGTCACTCACTAGCGCCCCCTCGCCGGTTATGTCCAGCCTCAGATGTCAGCTCAGGACGTTTTGCCAGAGTAAACGAGGCTTTAAATTTCGTCTGGTCCTGGGCTTTATCACCTTTGGTGGCGACGATAGAATGCATGGCCACATCTTTCAGCCAGGGAGACTGTTCGGCATTGGACAGCAAAATCGCCAGGCGACCATTCGAGTCGCCAATACCATTAACGGAGATCCGATTGGATTTCATCGAGATACTGTCTAGGTAGACCCCCTGCGGCACAATACCAGGCAACAGACTCAGCAATAGAGTTAGCTGGTTTCGTTCTTGCTGAATATCACTAATCACCCCAAGCCGTTTGTTGAGCGCTTCACGCTGCCTATCCAGCTTGGGCAAGAAAGAGAGCTGGCGCTCAAGGGTTGATATTTCTTGCTGCAACTGCTGATTACGAGTCTGTTGGTACACCTGATGCTGCTCGAGATAACTGACCAGCAACCATTGCACTGCGGCGACAACGATCACCACAGCGCCCAGAATGGAAAAAAAACGCTGTTTATGCTGTTTTCGTTTTTCCTCTCGCCAAGGCAGCAAATTAAGTGATGCTATCATTGTGCGGCCCCCCGAATAGCCAGTCCTGCCGCAACAGCATATTGACCGTAATAACTATCGCTGGCTATCTGGCCCAGCTTTTTGCTACAGGTAAAATAGCGAAAAGGATTGATCCAGCGCGCTTCAAGGCCCAGTAACCGACCAAGTAACTCCTCGAACACCACGTACTGACCACCGCCACACAACCAAACCCCTTTGAGCGGCGAGCGCGGGTGTGTAGAGTTATATAGCTGGAATTGACGTTTGAGATGATCGGCCAGCTGCTTGGTAAAGAGCTCGGCCTGCTCAGGTTCAGGGGTAAAGATCTTCTGGATTACGCCATCGCCAGCACTTGGCCGACTAATCAATTCAGTTCCGAAAGCCATTTCTCGATGGTAGGCCGCACCACCTGACGGCTTGACACTGAACTCGGTACATCGCTTGCCAATATCCACGAGCCCCCACAATTCATGCTCCTGGGCCCGCTCAGCCGTGTACTCAGCTAGCCACAATAAAGCGTGAGTCTGTAGTTCTACTACACTCGGGTTTAAGCCCGCTTTTTTCAACGCTTTAACCCGGCTATCAATCGTCTCTCTCCGGGCAGCAAAGACTTGAAACGGCACCGTCGTCGCCGTTTCCATGAAGTTATCCGACGATAAAGGGAAAAAATCCAAGCGTAGCTCTTCAACAGGAAACGGCGAGGTAGCACTGAGTGCCTGGCTAACGGCAAATTCAGCTTCTTCATCACTGAGGTTGGTATCAAGCTGGATCACTTTGCTAATAACCGCACTATCTGGCAAAGCAAGGGCCACTGTCTTTGCATTAAACGGCAGACTCTTTTTTAATTTACGTACTGCTGACAACAACGCAGGCGTATTCACGCTATGCTGATCGTTTATAACAGAAGAAGGCAACACAATTTCTGCAAAGGCAGATAATTCCAATTGTCCTTTTTTTGGATTAAGCACGACCGCTTTGACACTATGATGGCCTATATCAATCCCAATTATTGGTGGGTTCCGAAACATACCGTGCTATGCTCCCTGATAACGGAAAAGCAATTTATTTTTCAAACGAACACCAACCTATAACGTTAATTTTATTTAAGTTATCTTTATACTCTTGGTTGAAATAGATTGAACGGTCGAATGATGGTGTAACAGGAATTCTCAAGTGAAGTTCATAAAGCGATTACTTATCCTTGCATTGATTTGCATAATTCTTGGAGTCGGTACAATCTTTGGTTTTTACCTTTATGTAAAGCCAGAGCTCCCGGATGTCGCAACACTAAAAAACGTTGAATTACAAACACCTATGCAGGTGTTCAGTACCAACGGAAAACTGATATCACAATTCGGTGAGAAACGACGTATCCCACTGGCACTCGACGATATTCCACCGCAAATGATTAATGCTATCATCGCGACCGAAGACAGCCGTTACTACGACCACCCCGGTATTGACCCGATCGGCATAGCCCGTGCCGCCTTTGTCGTCGCCACCTCAGGCTCTGCCAAGCAGGGTGCAAGTACGATTACCCAGCAGCTTGCCCGAAACTTCTTTCTCTCCAACGAGAAGAAGCTGATGCGAAAAATCAAAGAAATTTTTATCGCTATTCATATCGAGCAACTGCTGAGCAAAGAAGAAATCCTTGAGCTTTACCTTAATAAAATTTACCTGGGTTATCGTTCATACGGCGTCGGTGCTGCTGCACAAGTCTATTTTGGCAAAGAAGTCAGCCAACTGACCCTGAGCGAAATTGCCATAATTGCCGGCCTGCCGAAAGCACCATCCACGATGAATCCGCTTTATTCGTTGGATCGCGCCACAACCCGTCGTAACGTAGTGTTGGGCCGAATGTTTACTGAAGGCTATGTTACTCAGGCAGAACTGAATCAGGCTCGATCAGAACCCATTGTTGCGCGTTACCACGGTGCGGAAATCGAGCTCAACGCTCCGTATTTCGCAGAACGCGCCCGTGCCTGGATGGTTGAACGTTATGGTGAAGATGCCTATACCTCCGGGATGCGTATCTACACCACCGTTGATCCAAAGCTACAGAACGCGGCACAGACTGCTGCGGTCAATAACCTGCTTAACTACGATCAGCGCCATGGTTTCAGGGGCGCGGTAGCAACGCTATGGAAATCCGAGCAAACCGCCTGGGGTTCTAACAAAATCATCGAACACCTGAAAAAGCAGCCAAGTTACGGTGAGCTGCAAGCCGCCGTGGTAACGACCGTCAGCGGCCAAACCGCCCAGGTGATAACCAAAGAAGGCGAGCAGCACACTATCGAATGGAGCGGAATGAAGTGGGCTCGGAAGTTTGTTACCGACATCCGCCAAGGCCCAGCCCCTAAGGCAGCAGCAGATATTTTGGCTGCCGGCCAGCAAATTTGGATACAGCAAAGGGAGCAACAGTGGGTACTGAGCCAGGTACCCGATGCCAATACGGCATTTGTTGCGGTATCGCCACAAAACGGTGCCGTCAAGGCCATGGTCGGCGGTTTTAACTTCATCCACAGCAAATTTAACCGTGCGACCCAGTCCATCCGCCAGGTTGGCTCCAGTATCAAGCCGTTTATTTACTCGGCGGCACTGGAAAAGGGCATGACACTGGCCACCTTAGTCAATGACGCACCGGTCAATCGTTGGGACAAGAGCATGGGCACAGCGTGGCGCCCTAAAAACTCACCACCGACCTATAATGGACCAACACGTCTACGCTTAGGCTTGGCACAATCTAAAAACGTAATGGCCGTACGCGTACTCCAAAATGTCGGACTCGATGAAACCATCAGCTACCTGACCCGCTTCGGCTTCAAACGCGAAGATCTACCACGGGCAGAAGCGATTGCCCTCGGTGCGGGCAGCCTGACACCACTGGAAATGGCACAAGGCTTCTCAGTCTTTGCCAACGGCGGCTATTATGTCGAGCCCTACTTTATTGAGCGTGTTGAAGACCCTTACGGCAATCTGATCTATCAGGCCAACCCGAATGTTGTCTGTAATACCGAATGCCAGCGGGAGCAGCAACAAGCCGGTAATAACATTGCAGCCAGCCGGGCAGTCCTAAACGATATCGCTATCAGCGAGCAGGAGCTGGGTGATACCGGTAGCGCCATTGAAAGCGATCAGCAGCAAACAAGGTATGCGCCACAGGTTATTTCCGAGCAAAATGCCTTCCTTGTCCGCGAGATGCTAGAAAGCAATATCTGGGGCGGCGGTGACTGGCGTCACGGCAGTGGCTGGAACGGCACAGGCTGGCGTGGCCAGGTACTAAAGCGACGAGATATCGGCGGAAAAACAGGTACCACCAACGGCTCGAAAGATGCTTGGTACTCAGGTTTCGGCCCCAATATTGTAGCAACATCCTGGGTCGGCTTTGACAATCACAGCCGTGCACTGGGTAAATCGGCCTGGAACAATAATTTGGGTAAAAAGCAGATTTCAGGCGGCGAAGCCGGTGCAAAAACAGCGCAACCAGCCTGGGTTTCGTTTATGGACAAAGCCCTGGAAGATGTACCTGTCCAACGCAAGCAGCTTCCGTCTGATATCGTAAAAGTCCGTATTGACCGCGATACCGGCAAGCTCAGCAACCGCAACGATTACACCTCGATGTTCGAGTACTTTGAGAAAGGAACGGAACCGACCGAACAAGTTGGCGAAGGAGCATCTGACGGTATTTTCGAATCGGACAGTTCCGACGAACTATTCTGATCCCTCTCCCGGACATTTCTCCTAGAGGCTTAGCCTAAACACCTGTGTCTAAAATAAAAAGAGCGCCCTAACGGCGCTCTTTCTATATCTGCCGATATCAGCACTAAAGCCATTCTGCACTAAAACGAACATCAATATGTTGGTTGATCAGCTCGGCGATTTTTTCATAACGTGCCCGTAATGGTGAACCGGGTCGGTAAGCCAGAGTGATCAGCCGTGTTGGTACCGGATCACAGGCCTTGATATAGCTCACGCCGTCCCGGCTCTGCTCCTTTGGCGTTGCCAGCTGGGGCAACAGAGTGATCCCACTCCCCGCTGCGACCATATTACGCAATGTTTCGAGACTGGTGGCCTTGAAACTTCCGTCTTCATGCGCTCCGGAAGCAAAACAAAAGCCCATAGCCTGATCCCGCAGGCAATGGCCGTCGCCCAACATCAGCAGGGTTTCTCCATTCAGCTGATCCATGTCCAATGTTTCCATTTTAGCCCAGCGGTGCTCCTCCGGAACCGCAAGTATCATTGGTTCGTTATAAAGTGGTAACTCTATAAAATGTTCAGTCTCTTTGACGGCAGCCAGGATAATACAATCAAGCTTGCCCTCTTCCAGTTGTCGCACTAACTGATGAGTCTGCGCCTCATGGAGAAACAACTCGAGTTGCGGAAAAGCAGCCTTGAGCTGTGGAATAATATGCGGCAATAGGTAGGGGCCCACCGTCGGAATAAAACCGATATGGAGCGGCCCGGCCATACTCTCCCCCTGTTGGCTTGCCAGCTCCGTCAGCACCTTAACTTCTAGCAATATTTTTTGCGCCTGAGAAACCAAACTCAAACCGGCATCGGTAAAAAGAACCCGCCGACTGGTTCGTTCCAGTAACGATACACCCAGTTCATCTTCCAGTTTGCGAATTTGTCCACTCAAGGTGGGCTGACTGACAAAACACGCTTCGGCGGCTTTTCGGAAATGCCTGTGCTCAGACAATGCGACCAGATATTCAAGATCTCGGATGTTCATGGCGAATATGTCCTTTAATAGGATATAACTATCAAAACCATAGCAGCAAACGATTAGAGCTATCAAGTCAAAAGCGACATAATCATCACATCAAAACGGAGCAGTGAAGAGTAAGCTCCGGTTGAGACACAAATAACCAGCTATACACAAATAAATTATTAAGGAAATTATTATGTTCGCATCAAAAGAAGGCCAGTCAGTTCCGCAGGTTACTTTCCACACTCGCCAGGGCGATCAGTGGGTTGACCTGACAACCAACGAACTGTTTGCCAACAAGACAGTTGTGGTCTTCAGCCTGCCGGGCGCCTTCACCCCGACCTGTTCTTCAAGCCACCTGCCTCGCTACAACGAGCTGGCATCTGTACTTGCCGAGCACGGTGTCGACGACATCCTGTGTGTATCAGTCAACGATACCTTTGTTATGAACGCTTGGAAGGCAGATCAGGAAGCAGAAAACATCACCTTCATCCCGGATGGCAACGGCGAGTTCTCAAAAGGAATGGGCATGCTGGTCGACAAGGAGGAGCTTGGTTTCGGTCCTCGCTCATGGCGCTACAGCATGCTGGTGAAAAACGGCGTGGTTGAGAAAATGTTCATCGAAAACGAAGAGCCGGGCGACCCGTTCAAAGTTTCTGATGCCGACACGATGCTGAAGTACGTTGCACCAGAGCACAAGCTACAAGAGTCAATCACGGTATTTACCAAGCCTGGCTGTCCGTTCTGTGCCAAAGCAAAGCAGAATCTTATCGACAAAGGTCTTCAATATGAAGAAGTTATCCTAGGCCAAGATGCAACGACAGTCAGTCTGCGTGCGGTATCTGGTCGCAGCACCGTGCCTCAGGTATTCATCGGCGGCAAACACATCGGCGGCAGCGAAGAACTAGAAGCATTCCTGGCCTAAATCGACCAAAGCAGTAATAAAGCGGGGCAAGAGTGCCCCGCACTTCAAATAAAGGCCGGATACAGGCAAGACGCGAGTGGAGAGAACCGAGATGAATACCCTGAATGTTGATGTTGCAGTCATTGGCGGTGGTACAGCAGGCCTGGGCGCATACCGTGCAGCCAAAGCCCATACCGATAGCGTGGTGATGATTGAAGGAGGCCCATACGGCACAACCTGTGCCCGTGTTGGTTGCATGCCATCAAAACTACTGATTGCTGCAGCTGAAAGCGTTCACCAGATCGAAAAAGCACCGGCGTTTGGGGTTCACCCGCAAGGCGATATCGTGATTAACGGCCGAGAAGTGATGGACCGTGTCAAACGCGAGCGTGACCGCTTCGTTGGTTTCGTTCTGGAAGGGGTCGACGAAATTCCGGCACACGACAAAATTTCAGGCTACGCCAAATTCATCGATGACAACACGCTGATCGTAGACGATCACACCCAAATCACAGCAAAACGCATTGTTATTGCTACGGGCTCCCGTCCTGCCTATCCGGGCGTATGGAACGAGCTGGGTGATCGCCTGATCATCAATGATGATGTCTTTGACTGGGACGATCTGCCGGGTTCGGTTGCAGTATTCGGTCCCGGTGTTATCGGCCTTGAGCTAGGCCAGGCCCTAAAACGTCTCGGCGTTGAAGTCGTCATGTTCGGCCTTGGCGGTCAGGTTGGCCCGCTAACCGACCCTGCTGTCATGGCCTATGCAGACAAAACCTTTAACGAAGAGTTCTATCTGGATGCCGATGTCAGGCTCGAGAGCATGAAGCGCATCGGTAACGCCGTCGAGATCCAGTACCAGGATAAAGACGGTGAGTTCAAAGTGATCACTGTCGACTATGTATTGGCAGCCACTGGCCGCCGGCCTAATATCGATAAGCTCGCCATTGAAAATACAGCACTGGAGCTAGACGAACGTGGTGTGCCGGTTGCAGACCATTTCACCCTGCAGACATCTGTCGCAAGTATTTTTGTCGCCGGTGATGCCAGCAACCAGCTTCCGTTACTGCATGAAGCTGCCGATCAAGGCCGTATTGCGGGTGACAATGCAGGCCGCTTCCCGGGTATCCGAGCCGGACTACGCCGCTCGAAAATATCAGCAGTCTTCTCGGATCCGCAAATTGCGATGGTTGGTGAAACTTACAAGGAAATTACCACACGCCTTGGTAACTGTGGTTGCTTCGAGACCGGTGAGGTGTCGTTTGAAAATCAAGGCCGTTCACGAGTCATGCTGCGGAACAAAGGAGTACTGCATATCTACGGCGAACACGGTACCGGCCGTTTCCTGGGTGCCGAAATGATGGGCCCGAATGCCGAACACCTGGCGCACCTGCTGGCATGGGCGCACCAAAACAAGATGACAGTAGCGGAAATGCTGGATATGCCGTTCTACCATCCGGTTATCGAAGAAGGTGTCCGTACCGCGCTGCGTGACCTCAATGCCAAACTGCATCTGGGTCCAGAGATGGTCAAACACTGCCTAGACTGCGGCCCGGGCTGTTAATCAACGCAACAACTCTCCTGCACTACCGATTCGCCCTCCATCCGGAGGGCTTTTTTCGTGTACAATCTTACCCACCTCAAGCGATTCGGATGACGTCATGGGTTGTCGAAACTGCCGCACGGCACAAGCATTCAAGCAAAAACTCGGTCGGTGTCGCCAGTGTATGGCTCAGCTATCATTACTGAGCGTGATCTGCTGGGGAGCCTGGTATTACTTCTACTTGCCCACGCCCACCGTGGTGGAGTCCATCACCCTTCTTTTTGCCGCCACCGCATTCAGCCTGTTGCTGCTCGCCCACTGGGTTGTCGCCTTGGTGTTATGGCTAAAAAAATCCGGCCGCTAGGATTGATACCTAGGGCCGGATTTTTGTCATTTGAATAAAGTACTAAATAGCGTACTGGTTGCTATGCCACATTCACTGTCGGAATTGCCTGCTCCTGATCCAGACGAACTTCCAGAGCAACTTCGTCACAGGCATGCTGGCGGGGGCAACGGTCACAGTCTTTCATTACCTTTTCCGGTAACAGCGACTTTGATGTCGGGATAAAGCCTTGCTTCATAAAGAATTCAGGTACACGTGTCAGCACAAAGACCGTCTTGATCGCCATCTGGCCGGCTTTCTCAATCAAGTGATCGACAATCGCTTTCCCCTGACCCTGTTGTTGCCAGCCGGCCTCGACACCCAGCGAGCGAATTTCTGCCAGTCCGGAGTCGTAGACATACAACGACGCACATCCCGTCACTGTGCCATGGTGCTCAGCCACGGCAAACGAGCCAATATCACGCACCAGTTCATTGCGCATCCGCGGCAGATTCTCGCCCAGCCCAGCCCAGTAGACAACCATACCTTCGATTGCATCAAGATCAGTCAGACGAGCTCCCCGTACCTTCACACCCGGCGAGTAACGTTTCTCAAGGCGCTTCTCAACCTGACCAATGGCATAATCCACTTGATTCGGCGCGACACCGCCGAGGGCGCAACGCTTATCAAGGCATGAGTCGATAGTCAGGATCGGATACACATCCTCCTCAATGACCTCGGAGAACGCTTTCATTTCGGCCAATGACAGCTCTTCCAGTGCACACCCCTTGGCAATGGCGGCAACCACGGCAACCCCAACGATATGGTGCGCTTCACGGAACGGGATACCTTTGGCAACCAGATAATCGGCCAGCTCGGTCGCATTCGAATAACCCTGCATCGCCGCCTCAAGGGTACGCTCTTTGTTGACCTTGATGCCGTCAAAACAAAGTGCAGCCATTTCCATACAGTCATGCCAGCTATCAAGAGCATCAAACAAGCCTTCCTTGTCTTCCTGCATGTCTTTGTTGTAGGCCAGCGGCAACGCCTTCACCGTCATCATCATACCGGCCATGGCTCCGTATACCCGGCCACACTTGCCCCGGATCAACTCCAGGGCATCCGGATTTTTCTTCTGTGGCATCAGGGACGAGCCCGATGTCACGGTATCGGCCAATTCGATAAAGTTCGATTCACCGGAGTTATAGAAGATTAAATCTTCCGCCATCCGTGACAGGTGCAGCATCGAAATCGAGGCCGTCGACAACAGTTCCATCACGTGGTCGCGATCCGACACCGAGTCGAGGCTGTTCCGGGTTGCCCGGTGAAAGCCCAGGCTATGGGCCAGCTCCTCGCGATCAATCGGATAGGCTGTACCGGCCAGTGCGCCCGACCCCAAAGGACAGGTATCAAGACGATTAAGCGCATCATGCAAACGTGAATGGTCACGTTCGAACATTTCCACATAGGCCAGGCACCAGTGGGCAAAAGTCACCGGCTGGGCACGCTGCAGGTGGGTATAACCAGGCAATACCGTTCCCTGATGATCACGAGCGACCGAAACCAGCTGGTTCTGCAGCTTATCCAGCATCAGCAATAACTGCTGGCCCTGCTGGCGACACCACAGCTTCAGATCCGTAGCCACCTGGTCGTTACGAGAACGGCCGGTATGCAGCTTCTTGCCCAGATCACCCACTTTGCTGATCAACTGCTGTTCAACCCAGCTGTGAATGTCCTCGGCATCAGAACGTAAAATCTGCTCCGGATCTTCCATCACCGCCAGTTTGAGCTCGTTCAGTGCCAGTTCGAGCCTCTGCTGCTCTTCATCCGTCAGGACATTAACCTGACGCAGTGCCTTTGACCATGCAATAGAACCAACGATGTCTTGCTCCGCCAAACGGTAATCAAAACGTAGTGAATCGTTGAACTGCTTAAACCGTGTGTCAGCTGCCTGACTAAAACGTCCGCCCCATAGTGCCATGGTACTTCTCCTATGCTTCGCTACTCGACTTGCTCATTGCTTTGGATTATTTATTTTTCTTTTGTTCGTTTAACGCACGAATACGGCTTGCTAGCGAGTACAGGCGGATAAAGCCTTCGGCATGGCTGTGGTCGTAAACCTCATCTTCACCAAAGGTTGCAAATTCTTCCGAGTACAGGCTGTTTAGCGAACGCTTCTGAACCACAGTAGCTTGACCTTTATACAGCTTCACCACAACTTCACCGCTCACATCCTGGGCAAGTTCATCGGCTGCAGCCAGCAATGACTTACAAAGAGGGGTGAACCAACGGCCGTCATAGATTAGGTGCGAGGCTTTCAGGCCAACTGACTCACGGAACTCAAACGATTCCTTATCAAGAACCAGCTGCTCGACGGCACGCAGGGCCTCGTTCATGATTGTGCCGCCCGGAGTTTCGTAACAGCCACGGGACTTCATCCCAACCAGACGGTTCTCGACAATATCAATCCGGCCGACACCGTGCTCGGCACCCTTATCATTCAGGTAAGTCAGCACCTTAAGCGGTGACATTGTTTCACCATCAACGGCGATGATTTCGCCTTTTTCAATCAGAATAGAGACCGTTTCGGATTTTTCTGGTGCATCTTCAGGATCCTTGGTCCATACCCAGCACAGGTCGTTTGGCTGGTTCCAGGTATCTTCCAATACCCCGCCCTCGGTAGAAATATGCCAGGCATTGGCATCACGCGAGTAGATTTTTTCCAACGATGCCGTACATGGAATATCACGATCGGCAAGGTAATCCAGTAGCGCTTCCCGGCTACGCAGATCCCATTCACGCCAAGGTGCAATCACTGTCAGCTGAGGAGCCAATGCTGCATAGGCACTCTCGAAACGTACCTGGTCATTGCCTTTACCGGTACAACCGTGACAGACCGCATCGGCGCCAACTTCCAGCGCGCACTCAACCTGCGCCTTGGCAATAATCGGACGCGCCATCGAAGTACCCAGCAGGTATTTGCCTTCGTAGACAGCACCCGTCTTCAAGCTAGGGTAGATATAGTCGGCGACCATTTCGTCTTTGAGATCGGCGATGTAGCAAGATGAAGCACCGGAAGCCAGTGCTTTCTCTTCTATTCCTTCCAGCTCCGCCTCGCCCTGGCCAACATCGGCAACAAATGCTACAACCTCACAGTCATAGTTTTCTTTCAGCCATGGAATGATCGCTGATGTATCCAGACCGCCGGAATAGGCCAATACAACTTTAGTTACCTTACTCATAATGCTCTCCTGATTGCCTGCTCGACGGTCATACCGCTCAGGCGTTTTAAAATAATAGGTGTTCTAGTTTAATAAATTCTGTTTTCGCCCGGTTTATGCCGAGAACTTGGTACCGATACTCTGGCCATCGAACAGAGCTTCCAGCTTGTCCGGGTAGCGCCAGGTCGCAATCTCAATCGGCCGTCCCAAGGCTTTCGCAGCCTCGAAGGCTGCACGCACCTTGACGACCATGCCATCGGTGATCACCGCCTGGGTGATCAATGCTTCCGCTTCGCTCTCGGTTAAGCTGGCAATCAGATGCCCTTTACCATCCAGAACGCCACTGACATCCGACAGCAGAACCAGCTCGGCATTCAGTGCCGCCGCGACGGCAACCGCGGCCTGATCCGCATTGACATTCATCAATTCGCCATCGGCATCAAGGCCAATCGAACTCACAATCGGTAAATAGCCTGATGCCATAATCAGCTTCACCAGGTCGCTATTCCCCGGCGCGGCTTTACCCACTGAGCCCAGCTCCGGATCCAGCTCGGTGATCTGACACAAACCACCGTCGGCCAAGCTCAGGCCCACAGCGGCAACCCCTGATTTGATCGCCTGCCCTTGCAACACTTTGTTTGCGGTACCAGCCAGTGCCCCGGCAATAAATGGGATATGTTCTTTCGGCGTGACTCGCAGGCCTTCTTTTTTAACCGTTTCGTGCTGTAGTTTTTCCATCAGCTCATCAACCAGATAACCGCCACCGTGTACCAGCAGCAGTGGACGTTGTGCCTTTTCCTGATAATGACTGATCGCATTGAACAATTTTTCCAGCGTGTCAGTGCACGACAGCACAGCACCACCTAACTTAATAACCAAAGGAACCTGACTCATGGTGATACCTCCTAAACCAACGCCGTTAACTGCGGATAGTTATTCCGAATATTTATGCACTGCATCGCTTGGGACGAGGCACCTTTCAATAAATTATCAATTGCCGATGTTAAAATAATGTGTTGCCCCTGAACCTTCCAGCCAATATCACAGAAGCAAGTATTAACAACATTCTGGATACTTGCCGTTTGCTCGCCCAGCAGCCTGACAGCATGCTGCCCAGCTTGGCTCTGATAGGCTTTCTGCATGGCGGCGGCCACTTTTTCGGCATCAGCTCCGGGGGCTAGCTTCGCAGTAATTGTCGCCAGAATTCCACGCTTAAAGTTGCCAAGGTGCGGAGTGAAAATCACGTCACAATCAAGGTGAGTCGCAATCTCAGGCTGGTGGCGATGTCCGAAGACGCCGTAGGCCTGAAGGCTCACTTCACAAAAGCTATTGACCATAGATGCTTTGCGCCCGGCCCCGGAAACACCGCTGACCGCGTTAATCACTGGCCACTGATTTTTGTCAATAAGGCCTGATTTCAACAGCGGCTTAAGCGCCAGCTGCGAAGCCGTTGGATAACACCCCGGAACCGCAATCAACTGAGCCTGCTCAATCGCTTGGCTATTCCATTCAGCCAAGCCGTAGACCGCTTTCTCTAGCCACTGTTGGTGCTGGTGTTCAAAACCATAGTACTGAGAATAGAAATCATCCCCCTTCACCCGAAATGCGCCAGATAAATCAAACACCTGACAACCTTTTGAGAGGAACATCGTGGCCAGATCATGGCTAACTTCATGGGCGGTAGCCAACAGGACAATATCTGCCTGAGCTGCAACCGCCGCGGGATCCACCAACGGTGTAAGGGGCAAGTCCACAATGCCTTTTAGCTGCCCGTGCAACTCGCTCAGCGGCTTGTTGGCATCGAGACTGTTTGCCGAAACATACAATCCCGCCAGATTAAGATGAGGATGGGTGTACACCATTTTCGCCAGCTCTGCGCCGGTATAACCGCTGGCACCGATAATATAGGTGTTCAACATAAGTGATTCCGTTTTAATGCGTTAAGTAGTTAATACTTGGTATTTGAAAATATGCTGCAGAAACAGCGGATGAAGGGGTGCACGAGCGCACCAGGCAGATGAGACTTAGCGTCGTCGGAGGGAATTCAGATTGTGAATATTTGCCTGGTTCATGTTAATTATTTCCTACATTCAACTTCTTTAACTATTCTTTTCGCTGACGTTCGTCTTCAATACTAACGCCGAAGAACGATTAAATTTTTATTCACCTTGTTTGCATTTATATGTTTACCGATTAATCATTGGCCTGTCAACAGCAGGAACCAAAAAAAATGCTAACCCGAGGTGGTTTTTTTGCGACTTACGATAAAAGGAAAAGAAACGTACTGCTCTCCCACAAAAAGCAATACAACGCATAATAAACTTGATCTACCACGCCATTTTTGATGAAAGTTATAGCGCTATGCACAAAGAGCACACTAAATGCGTGTCTTATGACTCATTTTTACGAAAATTTGTTACAAGCTGGATTTCATATCATGACAAATATCAATGTAGCTTCAATTTATTGCGGCTAAATGTAATCAAAGTTGACCTGAAAGTGGGATCACGGATAGATTGTCACTAACGCAATAGCGAATTGGATGTAACAAAATTACGAGATGGATACGATATGAACGAAAAGTACAGCGCGTTAAGAAGCAACGTCAGTATGCTCGGCCACCTGCTGGGTAATACCATTAAAGATGCGCATGGCGAGCCCCTGCTAGACAAAGTGGAGACCGTACGTAAGTTATCTAAATCTGCCCGTGCAGGAAATCAGGATGATCGTGAGAAGCTGATCGATGAGTTGCAAAACCTGCCAGATGATCAGCTACTTCCTGTAGCTCGTGCCTTTAGCCAGTTCCTTAACTTGACCAATATTGCCGAGCAGTACCACACAGTGTCCCGCCACTGCGAAGAGCATATCTGCAGCCCGGACTCTATCGATACCCTGTTTGGCAAATTAAACAACAGTGATATCAGTCAGTTTGATTCAATTCAGGCCGTACGCGATTTGAACATTGAGCTGGTACTGACGGCGCACCCGACGGAAATTGCCCGCCGGACCATGATCCACAAGCTGGTGCAAATCAACAAGTGCCTGTCAAAGCTTGAGCTGAGCGAGCTGTCACCCAGCGAACGCCAGCGCGTCGAGCAGCGCCTTGAGCAGCTCATCGCCCAGGCATGGCACTCTGATGTGATCCGCCAGCAGCGCCCAACGCCGCTGGACGAAGCCAAGTGGGGCTATGCCGTTGTCGAGAATTCCCTGTGGCAGGCGGTACCGGAATTCCTGCGTCAATTCGACGAAAAGCTGACAACCCACCTTGGGGAAGGCCTGCCAATCGATGCCTCTCCGGTTAAGTTCTCTTCCTGGATGGGCGGCGACCGCGATGGAAACCCGTTCGTTACCTCGAACATCACCCGGGAAGTCTTGCTACTGTCACGCTGGAAAGCAGCAGATCTGTATCTGACCGATATCCAGGAGCTGGTTAGCGAACTGTCGATGGTCAAATGCAATGATCAGGTACGCGAACTGGCCGGGGACGAACACGAACCGTATCGCGCTATCCTCAAGGATCTGCGCGCCAAGCTGACCAATACCCGTGATGTACTGGATGCCAAGATCAAAGGACTGAGTGTCCCGAACTTCGGCATCATCGACCATATCGACCAGCTTTGGGACCCACTATACGCCTGCTACCAGTCGCTGCATGAGTGCGATATGGGGATCATTGCCGACGGCCTGCTGCTGGATGTCCTCCGTCGCATCAAATGTTTCGGCGTCCACCTGGTACGCCTGGATATTCGCCAGGAAAGTACCCGCCATTCGGATGTCATTTCCGAACTGACCCGCCACCTGGGGATCGGCGATTATGAACAGTGGAGTGAGCAGGACAAAGTGGCTTTCTTGGTTCGCGAGCTTGCCTCGAAACGCCCGCTCCTGCCTCGCGACTGGCAACCGTCTGCAGATGTTCAGGAAGTCATTGAAACCTGCAAGGCCATTGCCGAACAGCCACGAGAAGCATTAGGTGCCTATGTCATTTCCATGGCACGTACCGCCTCTGATGTTCTCGCCGTCCATCTATTACTCAAAGAAGCCGGCTGCCCGTTCAGAATGGATGTCTGCCCGCTGTTTGAAACCTTGGAGGATCTCAACAACTCCGAGTCGGTGATCAAGCAACTAATGAGTATCGACTGGTACCGTGGCTTTATCCAGAACTACCAGATGGTGATGATTGGCTACTCCGACTCAGCCAAAGATGCCGGTGTCATGGCTGCTGGCTGGGCCCAGTACCGGGCAATGGAAGCATTGGTCGATGTCTGTGAAGACGCCGGAGTGGAGCTGACCCTGTTCCATGGCCGCGGCGGTTCTATCGGCCGCGGGGGCGCACCGGCTCATGCCGCGCTACTCTCCCAGCCACCGCGTAGCCTAAAAGGCGGCTTGCGGGTTACCGAGCAGGGCGAGATGATCCGCTTCAAGCTTGGCCTACCGGAAGTGGCCGTCAATAGCCTGAGTCTGTATGCCAGTGCCATTCTGGAGGCCAACCTGCTGCCACCACCGGCACCGAAGCAAGACTGGCGTGAGTTGATGGATGTTCTGTCTGAAGTTTCCTGTGAAGCCTACCGTGACGTAGTACAAGGCAACGAAGAGTTCGTACCGTATTTCCGTGCGGCAACACCAGAGCTGGAGCTAGGCAAACTGCCTCTGGGCTCACGTCCGGCCAAGCGTAACCCTAAAGGTGGCGTTGAAAGCCTGCGTGCAATTCCATGGATTTTTGCCTGGAGCCAGAACCGTCTGCTATTGCCAGCCTGGCTGGGTGCCGGCGAGGCAATCCAGTACTCGATTGATAAAGGCCATGCCCAGCAACTGGAAGATATGTGTCGTGAGTGGCCATTCTTCTCAACCCGCCTTGGTATGCTGGAAATGGTTTATACCAAAACCAATGTCGGTATTGCCGAGTACTATGATCAGCGCCTGACCGAGCCATCACTATGGCCAATGGGACAGCGACTACGTGATCAGCTCCAGAAAGATATCAAGGCTGTCCTGAATGTCGAGAACAGTGCGCACCTGATGGAGCAAGACCCGTGGGGCGCTGAAGCTATTCGTCTGCGCAATATCTATGTTGAGCCACTCAACATGCTGCAGGCCGAGTTGCTCTACCGTACCCGCCAGCAAAAAGAACCGTCGCCGATGCTAGAAGAGGCATTGATGGTTACAATCGCCGGTATTGCGACAGGCATGCGAAACACCGGCTAACCCGCCAGCATCCTAGTTCTTACCCTATTCAAAGGCCTTCCTCGCGGAGGCCTTTTTCTTTATCAAACCGGCACTCCAATTCTGTTCCGGTGTTATTTGACATTTTTTTTATTACAGTGACTCAATAATGAGACGTAATGTAACTAGTCGCATAGTCTAAAGTAATCACATGCACTGTGAACATGAATGAATCACAATATATTGCAGTGCACCGTAAACCTTAAGATATAGACAAACATCACAAGATGAACAATTGGTCGTTCCCCAAAGTGGTTATTATCACTTTCAAGTGTCGATAAAGATCACATTGATGTGTATGCTACGTGATCTCGATCAGGCACTGCAACAAGACGATTATAACAAACGCCAAAGAGCGGAAGGGTAACGTCAGTCTGATTGTTTTTTATTTGTAGTATTTTAACGGATAGAAGAGATGTCACTACCACACGTAATTTTGACCGTGCTGAGCAGCCGCGACGCAACCGGTTATGATATAACAAAAGAATTTTCCCACAGCATCGGCTACTTCTGGAAGGCAAGCCACCAGCAAGTTTACCGAGAGCTTAACAAGATGGCGACCAACGATCAGGTAACCTGCAAGCTAGAACCGCAGGAAGGCAAACCGGATCGTAAAGTGTATTCCATTACCGACCTAGGCCGTCAGGCACTGTTTGAGTGGTTCCAGGAACCTGCTCGCAACCCGACCATTCGTGATGAGTTCTCTGCCAAGCTACTGGTTTGCGGTGTGCACAATTCCGTGCCGATGCAACAGCAGCTTGAAGGACTGATTGAAGAGTCTCACACTCTGATGAATCACTACCACGAGCTGGAAAAAGTTCATTTTGGCGATTACAAAAACATGGATCGCCAGTCCCGTCTTGATCGCCTAACCCTTCGCCGCGGCATCCACAACCGTCAGGCATGGATCGACTGGGCAGAAGAAGTACTGGTCGAGCTAAAAGATATGGACAGTACTGACAGCAAGGTAGCTCTAAACAGCTAACCAAGCGCCCTAACGAAAAAAGCCGCTGTTAAGCGGCTTTTTTAATGGGAGAATTTCATAAACAGTAACGGAATCTTCTCACCTATCCTTACACTGCAGCCTCGGCTCGAACCCCCAGAGTATGGCAAATAGCATAGGTTAGTTCGGCACGGTTCAGGGTATAGAAGTGGAAATCCTTGACGCCTTCACGGCTCAGTACCCGCACCATGTCTATCGCATTACTGGCACCGACCATCTGGCGGCTCAACAAATCATCGTCAAGCCCCTGGTATTGCTTCTCCAGCCAACCTGGGATCTTCACATTATTCGCCAACGCAAACCGCTTAGCCTGGTTCATGTTGGAAACTGGCAGAATGCCCGGCACGATTTCGACATCAATCCCGGCCGCAACGCAACGGTCACGGAATCGTAGATAGCTTTCAACATCAAAGAAGAACTGGGTAATAGCCCGGCTGGCTCCGGCATCGACTTTGCGCTTGAGGTTAATCAGATCAGCCTGGGCACTTTTCGCCTCAGGGTGAACTTCCGGATAGGCTGCAACCGAGATATCAAAATCGGCTTCTTTTCGCAGCAGCTCCACCAAATCGGCGGCATACATATCAGGTTTTACCCCTTTCTCCGGCAAATCGCCACGCAACGCAACGATATCGCGGATACCATTGTTCCAGTAATCCCGGGCAATCGTACGTAGTTCGTCACGGCTTGCATCAATACAGGTCAAGTGCGGTGCGGCCACCAGGCCGGTTTGCTCTTTAATGTCTTTGATGATGGAGTGGGTCCGGTCCCGCTCGCCAGAGTTGGCACCATAGGTAACAGAGACAAACTTCGGCTTCAGGGTTTTCAGGCGGTGAATAGAATTCCACAGGGTCTGTTCCATTTGCTCGCTGCTTGGCGGAAAGAACTCAAACGAAACATTAATGTCACCGTTGATATCGGCAATGTTCTGGTTAAGCGAATCTAAATGACTTGCGTGTGAATACCCCATAGTCTATCCCTTTCTGTTCCGGCCCCGGGCCTACTCCCTAAATGGTGACGCCGTCAAATAACCGTTTAGACGTCTATATGTCTACAGAATGTCTTGTAACCAATTTAATGTCAACAAAGTGAACATGAATATTTCTCAAGTTCATGTTGCATGATCTTCAACATAACCAACATCGCCCAAATAAGCAAAAGCCCGCGAGATGCGGGCTTTTCTCTGTAAAGCAGCAATTCAAACTGCACTACCTTCGTTTGATAATGGTTTTCACCGCACCAACCCTAGATGGGCACTATTTTCACCTTCAAAACAGGCTACAGCATTGCTGCCAATCGGTTAATATCTGACAACAGCGCACCTGCAGTGACATCCCGACCCGCCCCCGGTCCCCGGATCACTAACGGGTTGTCACGGTACCAGCGGCTTTCGATGGCAAAAATATTGTCGCAAGGCAAGAGGTTTGCCAATGCATGCTCCTGTGCCAATGCTTCCACACTGACTGCCGCCTTGCCGTTTTTATCCAGGCGGGCAACATAGCGCAGCACCTTTCCTTCCTGCTGCGCTTTGGCCAGACGCTTGTTGAGCAGTTCATCCAGCACTTCAGCCTGCTCAAAAAAACCATCCAAAGTCAGCGGTGCCAGCTCATCAGGAACCAGTGACTCAACCTTGACCTGCTCAGGCTCGAGCTCCAGACCGGACTCGCGGGCCAGGATCACCAGCTTGCGCATGACATCACTGCCATCGAGATCATGGCGGGGATCTGGTTCTGTCAGCCCCTGCTGCCAGGCTTGCTCTATCAGATGGGAAAACGGTAGCGAACCGTCAAACTGCTGGAATAACCACGACAGCGTGCCTGAAAAGATCCCAGACAAGGCAATAATGTCATCGCCACTCTCGCGCAAGTCCCGCACAGTATGGTTAACCGGCAATCCGGCACCTACCGTCGCGTTATACAGCCAGTGGCGACTGCTTTTGGCAAAGGCATCCCGTACTGCATGATAATCCTCGCCCGATGCCGAACCGGCCACCTTGTTGGCCGAAATCAAATGCAGGCCGCTTTCTGCAATCTGCGGATATTTTGCCGCCAGCTCGGCACTGGCTGTAACGTCCAGTACCACGACATCATCATAGGGATGCGCAGCCAGCACATTCATCAGCTCCCCCTCGGCATATTCAATGGCCTCGTCATCAAAAGCCGTCAATGCCCGGGTAGGCTCCAGCCCCTGAAAATCAATCCAGTGGCGGTTGCTATCTGCAACCCCCACCAGGGTAAAGCTCATTCCGTGGCGCTTTTCCAGCTGCTCTTTTTCGCTGTCAAACAGCTCCAGCCAGCGGCTGCCAATATTGCCCTTGCCACAAAGCACCAGACCAATACGCTTCTGGGCCTGGAACAGGCTCTGGTGGATATTCTCAACCAGAGGAGCGGTATCGACTTTGCGTAAAACAGCGACCAGGCTCAGCCCCGACTCTATCTCGGTCGTAAACTCGACCGGCTGGTTCTTAAGCTGGTGATAAAATCCATAGCAGTGCACAGGATTGTTCACCACCCCGGCGCCGACCGCAGCAACTACAACAAAACCATCACGAAGACGAAGCTCGGCGGTGATACCGCTATCTTGCAGCAGTGCCAACACGCAGTTAACCACCTCGCCGGTATAGGCCAGCTGAATGCGTCCCTTATCCGCTTCAATACTCTGCGCCAATGGCTGTAGCTGTGCACGCTGCAGCGTCCGTTCCAGCTCTCCCAGGATTGGCTCAAAATCATGCGAGCGCGCAACATCCAGCTCAATCAGGCAAACATCATCAAGAGAAGTAATGATCTTGGCTCCACGGCCTGAGGCCAGCACCCGCTCTACCCGGGTCGATCCCGACTCGGGCTGGTGACTGCAGCGTAATGTTAAGTCAATAGCACTCTGGGCGACCGGCTGCAATGTCCGGCTATGCAGCACCGGGGCTGCCAGTCGAGCAAGCTCACTGGCCTCGTCCAGGCGTAATAACGGCAATAGGCAGGCATCTTCGACTTTACGCGGATCAGCGCTGTATACACCGGCCACATCGCTCCAGATGGTGACTCTCGACACTTCAGCCAATGCACCAATAATCGTTGCAGAATAATCCGAACCGTTGCGTCCCAGCAAAACAGTTTCACCCACCTGATTGCGGGCCATAAAGCCAGTAATAACGATACGGTGCAGGCTATGCTGAGCCAATTGTGCCTTTAACAGCGGCCAGGACTGGGCACGATCAACCTCCGGCTGGGCTGCTCGCTCGGCCCGAAGAAACTCTCTCGAGTCGAGATAACCCGCCGGCATGCCTTTTTGTCCCAGCAAAGCAGCCAATAAACGTGCCGACCACAATTCACCATGTCCCAGGATTGTTGCAACCGCGGCTTCATCCAGTTTCGTCTCACCCAGCTTGGCCAATTCGCTCAACTCAAGGTGGAGCTGGGTCTGCAACTCGTCAGCCTCGGTACCAGTTAATAGCTCGGTAATGAGCTGCTGCTGGTAATAACGTAGCTCCTGCAGAACTTCATGCGCCTGACGGCCATCTTTGCCCAGCAGCTCGACCCAGTCAATCAGACGGTTGGTGGTCTTGCCGGCCGCTGAAACCACAATCAAATCATCACTGCTGGAATGTTCTTGTAATATCGTCGCTACCCGGCGGTAACAGTCCGGGTCGGCAAGGCTGCTGCCTCCAAATTTGTGCAGCTGTCTTTGGGCGACCTGTCTCTGAGTTGACTGACTCTGAAGTGGCTGACTCATTCGGTTACCTCCGCAGCGAGTTTAAAGGCCTGATCCAAATCGGCAATCAGATCGCTTGGGTCTTCCAAGCCCACAGAAAGACGAAGCAACGATGGCTTAATTCCGGCTTCAGCCTGCGCTTCGTCAGACATCGCGCGGTGGGTCATACTCGCTGGGTGGGCGATCAGGCTTTCCGTCCCCCCCAACGATTCAGCCAGAGAGAAGCACTTTAGCCCGGCAACAAACACCTCTAACTGGCGATAGCTACCTGCCAACTCAAAACTGAGCATAGAACCAAATCCTTTCTGCTGCTTGACCGCAATGGCATGACCCGGGTGATCGGGCTGGCTCGGATGGTAGATCTGGCCAACCAACGGCTGTCCCTGCAGGTATGTCAGTATCTGTGCACTATTTTCCTCGTGCATTTTCATTCGAGGGGCAAGCGTGCGTAGACCACGCAAGGTAAGATAAGCATCAAACGGTGCCCCGGTCGCCCCGATACAGTTTGCCCACCAGGCAATATTCTCGGCCTGTTCGGCATCTTGGGAAATAAGTACCCCACCCACCACATCGGAATGACCGTTGATATATTTGGTGGTCGAATGAACAACAAAATCCGCCCCCAGCGCGATCGGCTGCTGCAAAATCGGGGACAGGAACGTGTTATCAACCGCCACCAAGGCTCCTGCCTGCTTGCTCTGTTCGCACAGCTCCGCGATATCAATAACCCGAAGCAGAGGATTTGACGGGGTTTCGACCCATACCAGCTTAGGCTTTTTCGCCAACGCAGCCGCCAGTGCCGTCGGATCTGACTGATCAATAAACTCGACCTTAAAATCCCCCTTTCCTGCGCGGGTGTTGAATAAACGATAGGTCCCGCCATAGCAATCATGGGGAGCAATCACCAGATCACCGGGCCCCACAAGTGCCGAGGCCAACAGGTTAATCGCTGCCGTACCACAGCTAGTCACTACACCACCGGATCCCCCTTCAAGCTCAGACAAGGCATCAGCGAGCATATTTCGGGTCGGGTTACCAGAACGTGAATAATCATATTGAGGAACCTCGCCCAGTTGTGGGAAGCTATAGGTAGAGGTCAGATAAATAGGCGGAACAACAGCATTATGCTGCGTGTCTGATTCAATACCGGTACGAACGGCAACGGTGGCAAGCTTCTTGTCACTCATAATTACTTTCCTTGTCTCGGGCAAGCCCTGCTTTCGAATAACTTTTAATCAACAACATTAACCACATTCAATTGGGACGTCAATACTTCTAGACGTCTATATGTCTTTGCTTATGGCAGTAAATCCCGCTAAAATTCACCCATATTAAATTTATTGAATCCAACATCGCTGAGAAGGTAAAAAATGGCAGAGTGGAATGGCGAATACATCAGCCCGTATGCGGAACACGGTAAGAAAAACGAACAAGTAAAAAAAATCACCGTTTCGATTCCATTGAAGGTACTCAAAATACTGACTGACGAGCGTACCCGCCGTCAGATCAACAACCTGCGGCACGCAACCAACAGCGAGTTACTGTGCGAGGCCTTCCTGCATGCCTACACTGGCCAGCCGCTACCGACCGACGATGACATTCGAAAGGACCGCCCTGACGATCTGCCCGCTGAAGCCAAGGAGCTGATGGATGAAATGGGCATAAAATACGAAGACATCAACGAGTAAGCACCACATTGGCACGTTTCAGTATAGACTGCCGTTTTCAGACATAAAAAAACCAGCCCGATGGCTGGTTTTTTTATATTTCGACGAAGCAATAACTTATTTGTTATCCATATAGCCGACAGGCATCTCAATCTGCGCCACGCCTGAATCAATGGCCGCCTGGGCAACAGCCTTGGCAACTCGAGGAAGCAAACGGGGATCCATCGGTTTTGGAATAATATAGTCAGTACCAAATTCCAGCTTGTCAGCCCCCGCCGCTGTTACGACTTCAGCAGGCACTGGCTCTTTAGCCAGTTCGCGGATGGCATGAACTGCCGCCAATTTCATTTCATCATTAATTACGCTGGCACGAACATCCAATGCACCACGGAAAATGAACGGGAAACAAATCACATTGTTTACCTGATTCGGGTAGTCTGAACGGCCAGTCCCCATGATCAGATCATCACGCACGGCGTGGGCAAGCTCAGGCTTAATTTCAGGATCCGGGTTAGAACACGCAAAGACGACTGGCTTATCAGCCATGAGTCCGAGAGCTTCCGGTGTCAACAGGTTGGGGCCAGAAACACCAACAAAGATATCAGCACCCTCGATCACATCTTCCAGAGTGCGCTTGTCGGTATTGTTGGCAAACAGCTGCTTGTATTCATTAATGTCGTCGCGACGGGTGTGGATCACGCCCTTGCGATCCAGCATATAGATTTTCTCACGCTGGGCACCACACTTGATCAGCAGCTCCATACAGGCAACTGCCGCTGCGCCAGCTCCCAGACAGACAATCACAGATTCACTGATGTCTTTGCCCTGGATATCAAGTGCATTCAGCATGCCCGCAGCCGTTACGATTGCCGTACCATGCTGATCATCGTGGAAAACAGGAATCGCACAACGTTCAATCAGGCGCTTTTCAATTTCAAAACAATCGGGAGCCTTGATATCTTCCAGGTTAATGCCGCCAAAGGTATCAGCGATATTCGCTACCGTCTCAACGAACTCATCGATAGTGCGGTGCTTCACTTCGATATCGATAGAATCTAAACCAGCAAAACGCTTAAAAAGTAAAGATTTACCTTCCATAACAGGTTTAGATGCAAGAGGACCAAGGTTACCTAAACCCAGGATGGCGGTACCGTTGGTAATGACTGCAACCATGTTGCCCTTACCGGTGTACTTGTATACGTTTTCTGCGTTTTGCGCGATCTCTCGAACAGGCTCTGCTACACCTGGGCTGTAGGCCAAAGCAAGATCTTCAACCGTATTTGCCGGCTTGGTGAGTGAAATTGCGGTTTTACCTGGTACAGGGTAAGCGTGATAGTGCAGTGCTTGTTGGCGAAAATCTTCAGACATAGTGGTCTTGATCCTGAATGAAAATGATGTTCAGTACGGTATTGGGATATAGATCATATTCTATAGCGATACAAAATCCTAGCGCAGCAACGCTGGTCGAGCCAATAAATCCCTACCGGAATACTCAGGTATAGCGAAATTTTGATCAGGTACCGCAAGAATGGGTAGAAAACGTGCTACTTAGTAAGCAAAGTATTCAAAAATAGAAGAATATAAAGAAGAAAAGACTGAATAAAATACACTGGCTATTTTCAGCAGATAAAAAAAGGGATGCTTGCGCATCCCTTTTTCGGAATTCATCTGGCAATTACTTGCTAGAAAGCGCACCGAAACGCTTGTTGAACTTGTCGATACGGCCGCCAGTGTTAACCTGACGCTGCTTACCTGTGTAGAAAGGGTGACACTTATCGCATACATCAAGGTTGATGTCTTTGCTCATTGTAGAGTTAAATACGAAAGTGTTGCCGCAAGAACATTTAGCGTTCACTGCTGTGTATTCTGGGTGAATACCTTGTTTCATGGGATTACCTCAAAGCTAAGGCCGTGTCGCTCTCCCGATCCAAAGCCGGGCACCACACGCGTTAATAAACAGTATAAAGTCTGGCCATCAGCAAGCTGAAGCCAATACAATAAATTAGGCGGCGTATAGTAATCAATCACGCCGTCCAAATCAACTAATGCGCTCCTTTTTTCACCGCTTTGCGCCCGCAGCCGAGCAATGTACACTTCCTTATCTTAGTATATGTGGATTAATCGGTTAGTTATGACGCCCAACATTGCCCGAGTGGCACTTCCTGTACCATTAGATAAATACTTTGATTATCTGATTAAGCCAGATCATTCTCCCGTCGTCGGCGGTCGGGTACGGGTTCCTTTTGGCCGCCAGCAGCTAGTCGGCATCGTCATGGCTATCACCGATCAATCCGACTTCCCTCTGGCCCAACTAAAAGCCATTAACGCCGTGCTGGATAGCAAGCCACTCTGGCAGCCGCCATTATTCGGCCTACTAAGCTGGGCCAGTAGCTATTACCAGTACCCGCTCGGCGATACTTTGGCCAACGCGATGCCGACATTGCTGCGCAAAGGCCGTGACGCCTCACCTGCCAGCCTGAAAATGTGGCAAATTACCGAAACCGGACGCGACCAACCGTTGGCTTCGTTGAGCCGGGCTCCTCGCCAGGCCCAGGTACTCAATACCCTGCGTCATGGCAAATGCAGCCACGAAAGTCTGCTGGCCGATGAAGTCAGTTCAGCAACATTGAAGACGCTAAGTGACAAGGGTTGGATTAAAGCCCTCGAGGAGCAGCCTCGCAGTGTTGACTGGCAGCGCAGCTTTGCCGTCACCGAAGAAAAGCCCAAGCTCAATGACGAGCAGGCACTGGCGGTTGCTACCGTCAACGCCAACCCAGAGTTTGGCTGCTATCTGCTCGAGGGAATTACCGGCTCGGGTAAAACTGAGGTCTACCTCAACCTGCTGGAGCCTGTACTGGCAGCCGGCAGGCAGGCCCTGATCCTGGTGCCTGAAATAGGCCTGACCCCGCAGACCATCAACCGTTTCCGCCGCCGCTTCAATGTGCCACTTGAAACCGTCCATTCAGGACTGAATGATACCGAGCGGTTGTCATCCTGGCTGGCTGGGCGGGATAACCAGGCAGGGATCATTATCGGCACACGTTCGGCACTGTTCACCCCCTTTAGCAACCTCGGCATTGTTATTGTTGACGAAGAGCATGATGCCTCGTACAAGCAGCAGGACAGCCTGCGCTATCACGCCCGGGATCTGGCCGTGATGCGGGCCAACCGAGAAAACATTCCGGTGATCCTCGGCTCGGCTACCCCTGCCCTGGAAAGCCTTCACAATGCCAGAACCGGCAAATACCACCACCTGACGCTTACCCGCCGGGCAGGCAATGCCCAACAGGCACGCCACGGGGTACTGGATGTCAAAGGCCTCTATCTTGATGCTGGGCTTTCCGCGCCGCTTATTGCGCGAATGCGCAAACATCTCGAGGCCGGAAACCAGGTTATGCTGTTCCTTAATCGGCGAGGTTTTTCCCCGGCGATTATCTGCCACGAATGCGGCTGGCTTGCCGAGTGCAAGCGCTGTGATGCCTACTACACCTTCCACCAGCAATCTGGCGAGCTGCGCTGCCACCACTGCGCCACCCAGCGTCCGGTAATGCCGCAATGCGGCAACTGCGGCTCGACCCAGCTCAATGCTGTTGGGGTCGGAACCGAGCAGCTGGAACAACAGCTGGCCACTCTGTTCCCAGAATACAAAACCGTACGGATAGACCGTGACAGTACTCGCCGTAAAGGCAGCCTGGAAAACTACCTCGAGGCGATCAAAGACAATGAGTATCAAATCCTGATCGGTACCCAGATGCTGGCCAAAGGACACCATTTTCCTGATGTAACACTGGTCAGCCTGATAGATGTCGACAGTGCGCTGTTCAGCAATGACTTCCGGGCATCCGAACGGCTGGCCCAGCTGTTCGTCCAGGTTGCCGGACGAGCAGGCAGAGCCAGCAAGCCCGGAGAGGTTATCCTGCAAACCCATCATCCGGAACATGCCCTGCTTCAGGCTTTACTGCATAAAGGCTATGATCAGTTTGGCGTCAGTGCACTTTGCGAACGCAAGCAGGCGCTCCTGCCGCCATATACCTACCTGACCCTGTTTCGTGCAGAAGCAAACAACAGTGAGCAGGTTGAACAATTATTACTGCAAGTTCGCGGTATTTTCGAATCAAGTCCGCTATATGGCCAGGATACCCAGATTATGGGCCCCAATCCCGCTCCGTTGTCACGCCGCGCCGGGCGCTATCGCTGGCAGTTGTTAGTTCAGGCACCGGATCGTAAGACCCTGCAGCGAATGCTGGCTATCGCCAAACCGGCTATCCAGTTATTGCCTCTTGCAAGAAAAGTCAGGTGGTCGATTGATGTAGAACCGCAGGATTTAACTTAAAATGAACAATGCGACCCATGTCACACCTTGAATGTAATTTATGCTATTGCGAGCATGTTTAATCCCCCGCGGAGAGCCTACAATAACAGGCTCGCTGGCATAGGTATCTGCCCAATTTGGCTACGATCCTCCGGCAATTATGAGAGAAATATAATAGAGAGGAACTGTAATTATGGCGACAATGAAGGATGTTGCCCAGCTCGCCGGTGTCTCAACAGCCACGGTTTCCCGTGCCTTGATGAACCCGGAAAAAGTGTCGGCTTCAACCCGAAAAAAGGTTGAGCAGGCCGTCATGGATGCTGGCTACTCACCCAACTCGCTGGCTAGAAATCTTCGTCGTAACGAATCTAAAACCATTGTCACTATCGTGCCGGATATCTGTGATCCTTACTTTACAGAAATAATCCGGGGTATCGAGGAAGCCGCGATGGAGCATGGCTACCTGGTATTGCTCGGTGACAGCGGGCAGCAAAAAACCCGTGAGAACTCGTTCGTCAATCTCGTCTTTACCAAACAGGCTGACGGTATGCTGCTACTCGGTACGGATCTACCGTTTGATGTCAGCAAACCAGAGCAGAAAAATTTACCCCCAATGGTAATGGCCTGTGAATTTGCCCCTGAACTCGAACTTCCCACGGTTCATATCGACAACCTCACAGCGGCCTTTGAGGCGGTCAACTACCTGACCCAAATGGGCCACAAACGTATTGCACAAATATCAGGCCCGGATTCGGCGGCGTTGTGCCAATTCCGTTCGCAAGGCTATCAGCAGGCCCTGCGCCGCGCAGGCATCGAGCTCAACCCGGCCTATACCGTCAAGGGCGATTTCACATTTGCAGCCGGTGCCCGTGCCGTAACGGCATTGCTATCGTTACCCGAGCCGCCAACAGCCTTGCTGTGCCACAGTGATGTCATGGCTATCGGTGCCATGCAACAAGCCAAGCGTCTCGGTTTCCGGGTACCGCAAGATTTGTCCATTGTCGGTTTCGATGACATTCAGTTCGCCGAATACTGCGATCCACCGCTAACAACGGTTTCGCAGCCGCGCTACGAAATCGGTCGTCAATCGATGCTGATGCTGCTTGAAATCCTCAAGGGCAAAGATGTCTCATCGGGATCTCGCCTGCTTGATGCCAAGTTGGTGATCCGAGAAAGTGCAGCACCTCCGGCACCTTAGCCCGCTAACGACTCCCTCTGTGAGCTTATGATTTGGGTATAAGCTCACAAAATTCACTCAATTGAGTGCAAGTATTCCTTCCAGATCTGATCACGACACTAGTCAGCTCCAGCGCAACTTTGTAACATAGCGAGAATTGTTTCTCCCGTTGTGTTTATTCTTACTGTGGCCACAAAAGATTATGTAAAGCGCGGACGCTCGCCGAAAAAGCCAGCCCGTAACACTCGTAAAGCCCCGCCGTCCGGGAGCTTCCCGTTAAAATGGGCATTTATTGCACTGTGCCTTGTCAGTGCACTCGCTTATGGCCTGTATTTCCTGTCGACAGCCCCGGCTCCTCAGCCAGAGATCGTTCAGCCGAAATCCGCCCCTAAGCCGCAACCGAAACCAAAAGCCAAGCCGCAGGAAAAGAAACTGCCACCGAAGCCCGAGGAAAAGTGGCGCTATATCGAAGAGCTCAAAAACAAAGAAGTACCGGTTGAGGCCAAGAAAGAACAGAAACCTAGCCGTCCGTATCTTATGCAGTGTGGTGCCTACCGCAGCCAAGACCAGGCCGAACAGCGAAAAGCCATGATTGCTTTCCAGGGGCTGACCAGCCAGGTCAAGGTAAGCCAGGGAGAAAAGGGCAACTGGTACCGGGTGATCCTTGGTCCTTACCCGCAAAAGCGCAAAGCCGAGAGTGATCGCAACATGCTGCGACGAGCCGGTATCGAGCCTTGTGCGATCTGGTTCTGGGAGTAAACAGCTTGCTCGCGACCAGCGGCTAACAACCGGAAAAGAAAAAGGATGCGATGGCATCCTTTCCTTTTTCCAATATTGATACCTTGAAAAAATCCCCCCCCACCCCCAGATAAGCAGTAATACCGATACCGGCACAGGCCGGAGAAAATCAAAGAGGTAAAACCGTGACAACTATCGTATCTGTACGTCGAAACGGTAAAGTCGTTATCGCCGGTGATGGCCAGGTTTCCCTGGGCAATACCGTGATGAAAGGTAACGCTCGCAAAGTGCGCCGTTTATACAACAACAAAGTTCTTGCAGGCTTTGCCGGCGGCACGGCTGATGCCTTCACCCTATTCGAACGTTTTGAGCGTAAGCTTGAAATGCATCAGGGCCACCTTCTCAAGGCGGCGGTGGAGCTGGCCAAAGACTGGCGCACCGACCGTATGCTTCGCAAGCTCGAGGCCCTGCTGGCTGTTGCCGATGAAACCGGCTCCTTAATCATCACCGGCAACGGTGACGTGGTTCAGCCAGAAAATGATCTTATCGCTATCGGCTCTGGTGGTAACTTTGCGCAGGCCGCAGCCACTGCCCTGCTAGAAAATACTGAGCTAAGTGCCAGTGAAATTGCAGAAAAATCACTGAACATTGCCGGTGACATCTGCGTTTTCACCAACCACCACCACACTATCGAAGAGCTTGATACCAAATAAGGAAGCCGTAATGTCCGAGATGACTCCACGCGAAATCGTCCATGAGCTTGATCGCCATATCATCGGTCAAGACAAAGCCAAGCGCGCCGTGGCTATAGCCCTTCGCAACCGCTGGCGCCGTATGCAGCTTCCCGAAGAACTGCGTGTTGAAGTAACCCCGAAAAATATCCTGATGATCGGCCCAACGGGTGTCGGTAAAACCGAAATAGCCCGCCGCCTGGCCAAGCTTGCTAACGCACCATTCATCAAGGTTGAAGCCACCAAGTTCACCGAAGTGGGCTACGTAGGCAAAGAAGTAGAAACTATCATTCGTGATCTAACGGATGTAGCGGTGAAGATGACTCACCAGCAGGCAATGGAAAAAGTCCGTTTCCGCGCTGAAGAGCTCGCCGAAGATCGCATTCTCGATATTCTGCTGCCGCCGGCACGTGATGCCTGGGGACAAAACGAAGAAGCAGATAGCAGCTCAACCGCTCGACAGTCTTTCCGCAAGAAACTGCGCGAGGGCCGGCTGGACGACAAAGAAATCGAAATCGAAGTTGCAGCCCCTCAGATGGGGGTCGAAATCATGGCGCCTCCCGGCATGGAAGACATGACTAACCAGCTACAGGGCATGTTCCAGAATCTTGCCGGTAACACCACCAAAAAACGCAAGATGAAAATCAAAGATGCGATGAAGGCGGCAACCGAAGAAGAGGCGGCAAAACTGGTCAATCAGGAAGAGCTGAAAGAACAGGCCATCTTTGCCGTTGAAAATAACGGTATCGTGTTCCTTGATGAAGTCGATAAAATCTGTAAGCGCGGTGAGTCGTCGGGTCCTGATGTCTCTCGCGAGGGTGTCCAGCGTGACTTGCTGCCACTGGTAGAAGGCAGCACGGTATCGACCAAGCACGGTATGGTTAAAACTGACCATATTCTGTTTGTTGCATCGGGTGCATTCCAGGTTGCGAAACCATCGGATCTGATCCCTGAGCTACAGGGACGCCTGCCAATCCGTGTTGAACTCGAAGCCCTCACCAGCAACGACTTCAAGCGTATCCTGACCGAGCCGAACGCATCCCTGACCGAGCAGTACAAAGCGTTGATGGCAACCGAGTCAGTCAATATCGAGTTTACCGAAAACGGGATCAACAAGCTGGCAGATGCCGCATGGCAGGTTAACGAGCGTACTGAAAATATCGGTGCTCGCCGCTTGCACACGGTCATGGAGCGCCTAATGGAAGAGCTCTCTTTTGATGCGACCGAGAAATCGGGCGACAAACTGATCATCGATGAAGCTTATGTCAACGAGCGCCTTGGCGAGCTGGTAGAAGACGAAGACTTGAGCCGCTTTATCCTATAGGCCCAACGATCTATGTGATCTATACCAATTATCGAAACGGTGCGGCTGAGCACCGTTTTTTTTGTTCTTGAACAAACAATATGCCGATAAAGTTGCCCATTGCTGTGTTTGCGCCATAATAGCTCCTCGACTGATTCCGAAATAAGCACACTATGAATTCATCTTCACTCGCAATCTGGCTGGATGCCGCAAGACCAAAAACCTTGCCTCTGGCCGTCGCATCGATTGTATGCGGAAGTGCAGTCGCAGGATGGCAAGGAAGTTTTTCTGCTTTAATCGCGGGCTTGGCCCTGCTGACTGCACTCTTACTCCAGATCCTGTCAAATCTGGCCAATGACTATGGTGACGCCGTCAAAGGTACGGACAACAAACACCGTCTCGGCCCGCAACGTGCTATCCAGTCAGGAATGGTGACGCCGTCAGCAATGCGCAACGCCATGATATTAAATACTATTCTTACCATAACAAGCGGCCTGAGCCTGATCTTTATCGCCTGTAATAACCTCCAGGACATGTTCGGATTTATGCTACTTGGACTGATGGCCATTGCAGCCTCTATCGCCTATACCGTCGGTAACAAACCCTACGGCTACCGTGGCTTGGGAGATCTATCCGTACTCATGTTCTTTGGCTGGCTAGGCGTTGCCGGTACCTATTACCTGCAAGCCGGACAGATAGACTCTATTATCATGCTGCCCGCAACAGCCTGCGGCCTGCTGTCTGTTGGCGTTTTGAACATCAATAACCTGCGTGACATCGATAATGACCGGGCGTGCGGCAAGCTCACCCTGGCTGTGCGCATGGGGCCAGACTGGGGACGCAAATACCACCTGTTCCTGCTGGCAGGCAGTGTCGTCTGCCTGGCATTGTTTGCGGCCCTGGAACTGCATTCCCCCTTTGGCTGGCTGTTTGTCCTCAGTGCACCGCTATTGTTCAAGCACGGCAAACAGGTTCTCCAATCAGCCGACGGAGCCGCTCTTCGTCCCATGATGGCGACGATGGTGAAATGTGCCCTGCTCACAAATCTGTTGTTTGCCGCCGGCGTAGTGCTTGCTGCTACCTAGATCGACCTCACTAGTTTGCCCCTGCTTTGTGAGGGGCGTTATTGCAATGTCTTAGCGGCTAGTTATACTTTCAACAGGTTATATAACAGCCAACACCAGATCATCATTATCAGCAGGCTGTGCACCACCCTTTTCTATTGCCACAAGAAGAAGCGAACTTATGGAATATAATACGTCCGAACTATGCGATATCTACCTCGACCAGGTCGATGTTGTTGAGCCAATGTTCAGCTCTTATGGCGGCCGAAGCTCATTTGGCGGCCAGGTTACCACCATTAAGTGCTTTGAAGACAACGGCCTGATCCGAGATGTTCTGCAACAATCCGGTGTGGGGCGTGTTTTGCTTATCGACGGCGGAGGCTCATTGAGGCGCGCGCTGGTTGATGCCGAAATCGCACAACTTGCTGCCAGCAATGAATGGGAAGGGTTAATTGTCTACGGTTGTGTACGCAACGTCGATGAATTGGACGAGGTGGAAGTCGGCATTCAGGCGATGGCTTCAATACCGGTCGGTGCAGATCAGCAAGAAATTGGGGAAGTGGATGTTGCCGTGAATTTTGGCGGTGTCACCTTCCTGCCGGAAGACCATATCTATGCCGACACGACAGGTGTCATCCTTTCGCCTGAACCGCTCGATATAGAGTGAGCCTGGAACCATCAGCCGCTAGCCTAAGCGCTAACCGAAAATGGGTTCCAGCCACTAATAACAGCAGTACTTGCCTAGATAAAAAAACAGAGCCTTCAGGCTCTGTTTTTTTATTCTACGTGATCCATCTTACCAAGCAGGTTGCGTACGCGATCCTGCCAAGCCTGATGGTCGTTACGTAGCTTCTCGTTGTCTTGTTCCAACGCTTCTCGGCCTGAACGCAGTTCCTGGGCTTCAGTCGATAGGCTATCGTTTTGTTCTTTTAGTTCTTCAATTTCCATCTGCAGCAGGGAAATTGTATCAACAGCCATCTGTACTTTGGCTTCTAGCTTTTCCAACATTTCTAATGACATATTGTTCACCTGATCTCAGCCTAGCTTTTTACCTTAAACCGTTAAGGTAATATCCCACAGGCCTGTTTACATTACTGTTGGGCCTATTCTAACGAGGCTGCCGCCTTCTAGCATCTACAAATCCTCTGCTTTGCAACAAATGAGTGAAATTTGCACAATTCTGATAGTTATTTTGCTTACCACCAGCTAGATGTGGCCAATGTACGACATACTCACCGACGACCTAAGTCTGGGCTACGCTTTTTCGTCATAATGCCGAGGAAGTGAACAAATGCTCGGAGACACACAAACAGAACACAACGTAATGCTTAAAATTGCGATCTAACTCTATTTTAATGCAGGGTTGCCATGCTAATTTTTATCTTGATCGTATCTCTCTTGGAGCAATCCAAGATCTTGCCCCTATGGCACATCCGGCCTTTTCCTGGCCGGATTTTTTATTTCAATTCAATACTTTAAAAGCATTTGATCGAATCAATAATCACTTAATTGCAGTGCGCAATTTCAAACAAGATCCAGTTCAAAAAAGCCGCAACCGTTTGCGCGAACGCGCAAAAGTGAACTTATTTTATGCTCGAACGCACAAATTTAATTCTGTAACATTTTAATCACGTTTAGATCGAGTACATTAAGAGCGAATAAGAAAGAGAAAAGAAATACCCCTACAACATTCGACAAAAGGACTGAACAATGACTACCCCGAAACAACATACGCTACTTGGCGAGTGTATCGCCGAGTTCATAGGGACAGGACTATTGATTTTCTTCGGTGTTGGCTGTGTCGCAGCACTGGTACTAACCGGTGCTAACTTCGGCCAGTGGGAAATCAGCATCATGTGGGGCTTAGGTGTCGCTATCGCCATCTACTGCACCGCCGGAGTTTCCGGTGCCCATATCAACCCTGCGGTAACCATTGCCCTGGCTATGTTCCATGGCTTTGACAAACGCAAAGTAGCTCCTTATATCGCCGCCCAGTTATTGGGGGCATTCTGTACCGCAGCACTGATTTACGCCCTTTACAGCAACCTCTTTACCGAATTTGAAGCAGCGAACCAAATTGTACGTGGCAGCGAAGCTAGCCTGGCAACAGCCGGGATCTTCTCGACCTATCCGCATGCAGCTCTGTCTTTCAGCGGTGCCTTTGCGGTTGAGTTCGTCATTACTGCGGTACTGATGTTTGCCATTCTTGCACTTACCGATGATAAGAACGGTGCTCCTCGCGGCCCTATGGCCCCGCTGATGATTGGTATCCTGATCGCGGTAATCGGTGGCTCTCTTGGTCCACTAACCGGTTTTGCCATGAACCCTGCTCGTGATTTCGGTCCGAAGTTCTTTGCCTTCCTGGCAGGCTGGGGCGATGTCGCGCTAACTGGCGGAAAAGACATCCCCTATATGATTGTGCCTATCCTTGCGCCTATCTTCGGGGCCTGCTTCGGTGGTTGGCTATACCCGAAAGCTATCAGTGCTTACCTGCCAGATAATAGCGAAGCCGTTGCAGAAGAGCGTGAAAGCGCCAGCGAAGCAGCAAAAGCATAATAAGCAGAAAAATCTCTCTACTACCCTTTATATAATTACAACTAGAGGAAACCATCATGACAACAGAGCAAAAGTACATTGTTGCACTTGATCAAGGTACAACCAGCTCCCGTGCCGTTGTGCTGGATCACAACGCCAACATTGTGTGCTCGTCACAGCGTGAATTTACTCAGATCTATCCAAAAGCCGGATGGGTTGAGCATGATCCTCTCGAAATCTATGCCACACAAAGCTCGACGCTGGTTGAAGTTCTCGCCAAAGCCGGGATCCGCTCCGATCAGGTAGCCGGTATCGGTATCACCAACCAGCGCGAAACGACCATTGTGTGGAACAAAAATACCGGCAAGCCAGTATACAATGCCATTGTCTGGCAGTGCCGCCGTACCGCCGATACCTGTGAAACATTGAAAGATCAGGGACTGGAAGAGTACATTCGAGAAAATACGGGCCTAGTCGTTGACCCTTATTTCTCGGGCACCAAAATCAAATGGATTCTGGACAACGTCGAGGGTGCACGCGAAGAAGCCGAAGCCGGAAACCTTCTGTTCGGTACTGTCGATACCTGGCTGATCTGGAAGATGACTCAGGGACGTGTCCACGTTACTGATTTCACCAATGCATCTCGTACCATGGTATTTAACATCAACACCATGCAATGGGACGAAAAGCTACTTAAAGCGCTGGATATCCCACTGTCAATGATGCCTGAAGTGAAAGCATCGTCTGAAGTGTACGGCCAGACCAACATCGGAGGTAAGGGCGGTACCCGTATTCCTATCGCCGGTATTGCTGGCGACCAGCAGGCGGCACTATTCGGTCAGATGTGTGTCAAACCAGGCCAGGCAAAAAATACCTACGGCACCGGTTGCTTCCTTCTGATGAATACAGGCAAGGAAAAAGTCACCTCGCACAATGGTTTGCTGACAACCCTGGCCTGTGGCCCGACCGGCGATGTGGCCTACGCCCTCGAAGGTGCAGTCTTCATGGGCGGTGCATCCATCCAATGGCTGCGCGATGAGGTGAAGCTGCTTGATGATGCCAAAGATTCAGAATACTTTGCCGAGAAAGTGGGCAGCGCTAACGGCGTCTATGTCGTACCGGCCTTTACCGGTCTGGGCGCTCCGTACTGGGATCCGTATGCACGTGGTGCTATCGTCGGCCTGACCCGCGGCGTTAACTCCAACCACATTATCCGTGCAACCCTGGAAAGTGTCGCTTACCAGACCCGTGACGTACTGGATGCAATGCAGGCTGACTCCGGTATCAACCTCGCATCACTGCGTGTTGATGGCGGCGCGGTTGCCAACAACTTCCTAATGCAGTTCCAGTCCGATATTTTGGCAACGGAAGTCCACCGCCCTGTTGTTACCGAAGTGACAGCACTGGGTGCGGGTTACCTTGCGGGCCTAGCAGTTGGTTTCTGGGGCAGCATTGATGAGCTGAAAGACAAAGCCGTGCTGGATCGCAACTTCGTCCCTGACGGTGACGAACAAAAACGAGATCATCGTTATAAAGGCTGGAAGCGTGCTGTTGAGTGCGCCAAAGGCTGGGCTGTCGAAGACGACGTGTAATCACTCGTCCCTCTGAGCCCCCTCAAGAAGGCCTGCCATGCAGGCCTTTTTTATCCGCAGTAGCTAGTCCATCGGTTCACCATTCCTCCAAGCAGAACTCTCTTTAACTCCGGCAATGATTCGCTATTTCATCGACAATAAATTTACGCAAACGTTTCACTAGCAGCTGTGATAGAATCGCGCCAGTTTTTTAGCCCACTGATTTCTATTTCTGGAGTAACCATGAAACGCGATTTAGCAATGGCATTTTCTCGAGTCACCGAAGGTGCAGCACTGGCTGGCTACAAATGGCTTGGCCGCGGCGATAAAAACGCCGCTGACGGCGCCGCCGTAGAAGTAATGCGCACCCTTCTGAACCAGACTGAGATCGAGGGTGAAATTGTGATCGGGGAAGGTGAGATTGATGAAGCGCCGATGCTATATATCGGAGAGAAAGTAGGCTCCGGCGGCGATGCGGTCGATATTGCAGTAGACCCTATCGAAGGCACCCGCATGACGGCAATGGGCCAAAACAATGCTCTGGCAGTATTAGCCGCCGGCGAAAAAGGGTCGTTCCTGAAAGCACCAGATATGTATATGGAAAAACTTGTTGTCGGCCCGGCAGCAAAAGGGTGTATCGATCTCGGCTTACCACTGACAGAAAACCTGGCGAACATTGCAGCAGCCCTAGGCAAAACACTTGATACCTTGGTTGTTACTACATTGGCCAAACCTCGCCATGACGGGGTGATTGCACAAATGCAGGAAATGGGCGTACGCGTCTTTGCCTTCCCTGACGGCGATGTCGCCGCCTCGATCCTGACCTGTATGCCAGACAGCGAAGTCGACGTAATGTATTGCATTGGCGGCGCACCTGAAGGTGTCGTCTCGGCAGCGGCTATCCGTGCCCTGGGTGGCGACATGCACGGCCGTCTCCTTCCTCGCCATGAAGTCAAAGGGGACAATGAGGAAAACCGTCAGCTAGGCCAGGTAGAAATCGACCGTTGCCACGAAATGGGTATCGAACCGAATATCGTGCTACGTATGGAAGATATGGCGCAAAGTGACAATGTGATCTTTGCCGGAACCGGTATCACCAAGGGTGATTTACTTGAGGGGATCAGCAGTCAAGGCAATATCGCGACCACAGAAACCCTGCTGATCCGTGGCAAGTGCCGCACTATCCGCCGCATTAAATCGACCCATTACCTCGATCGCAAGGACGATGCTATCAAGGATCACATCCTGTAATGTATCTCAGGACAGAACATCCGGTCTAACCGAATAGGCGTGCCATGAAGCACGCCTTTTTCTTGCCTGCAATCTCAATAAAACAACGCTAGTTCTCTCACAATAGTGATTACTCGCGTATACTTAACTTTGTAAAGCTGTTGCTTTATTTACTTGGCTGGCTACATAATAAACCAATTAAGGAAAATGCAGCTGATATGAAAACGATTGAAAAAATACTCTATCGGATGAAACGGGATGGCCCGGTGACAGCCAAGGTGCTGGCCGAAGAATTCAAACTGACAACCATGGGCGTTCGGCAGCACCTGCAGGGGCTGGAAGAAGACGGGTTGGTTGACTTTCAGGACATCAAAGCCAAAGTCGGCCGCCCGACCCGGCACTGGAACCTGACCAGCAAGGGCCACCGCCGCTTTGTCGATCGCCATGGTGATCTTATTATTCAAATGCTTGATTCTGTCGAAGAGATATTTGGTACTGATGGGCTTCATCAAGTAGTCGAACGAAGAGAGAATCAAACCTTTGAACTATATCAGCACGCATTGGCAAACAGCTATAATTTAAAAGAAAAACTGGAAATACTGACTACACTGAGGGAACAGGAAGGTTACATGGCCCAACTTCACCAGGACGGTGAAGACTTCATTTTGGTGGAAAATCATTGCCCAATTTGCCATGCAGCCAAGCGTTGTCCTTCACTATGTAAATCTGAACTCTCTGTCTTCCGACGCCTGTTGGGCAACGAGTACCATATAGAGCGAAACGAACACATTATTGCCGGAGAGAGGCGCTGCGCTTATCGAATACAAAAATCATAATTAGGAGATTATTATGGCCGACTGGATCCCTGCTGAGGTTATCACCAACCGTCACTGGAACAGTGACCTGTTTAGCCTTGTCTTGCGTGCAAACATTGAGCCCTTCAAAGCCGGGCAGTTTACCAAGCTAGGATTGGAAATTGACGGTAAAATGGTCCAGCGAGCCTACTCCTTTGTGAATCCGCCCAGTGATAACAACATAGAAATCTATGCTACCCGGGTCGCTGACGGGCTGCTTTCCCCTCGCCTCCATGCGCTTGACAGCGGCGACACCGTTTTCATTTCAGCCCGCGCCAATGGGTATTTCACCCTCAACGAAGTACCTGACAGCGAGCATTTGTGGCTACTGGCCACCGGAACCGCTATCGGTCCCTATTTGTCTATTTTGCGCGAAGCCGAAGTCTGGCGCAGATTTCGAAAAGTTGTTCTGATCCACGCCGTTCGCTACGCCGCCGATCTAAGCTATCAGGCTGAAATTAATGAACTCAAAGCACAATACCCGGAACAGCTGATTGTCCAACCCTTTGTCAGCCGCGAGCCCGCCGTATTATCGCTACCCGGCCGGATCCCGCTTGCGATTGCCGATGGCATGTTGGAACGCCACGTTGGCCTGCCGCTCACCCCCGAGCGAAGCCAAATAATGCTCTGTGGTAACCCGGAAATGGTCAGGGAGACGAAGGCGGCACTCGAATCCAAGGGCTTTAGCAAGAACCTGCGACGCAAAGCCGGTCAAATCACGATGGAGCACTACTGGTAGACAGAAATGGGTCGCTAAAACTCACCTTGTCTCACTGCAATCTCGTGCAACATCTCATAAATGAGTCAGCTTGTTCCTAGCGAGCTGACTACCTTTAAAGCATAACTCATACCAACTCATTGATAGTCATGCGTGAATATCAATGAGCATCGAAGCCGGTGGCTTGATAGGGGAATCCGTTATGCAAACCTTACCTTCTTTTGATGAATTAAAAGTGATGGCTGAACAGGCACCAGAAGAACTGGAATCGCTACGGCTGTCGATGAGCGAAGATATTATCAACAATGCCAGTACCGAGATGCAACCACGGCTTCGGGCTCAAATGAGTCACATCAACCAGGTGATTGCCAAAGGGAAGAACCCCAACCACACCAATATTCTATTGATGGCGGAGCTACAAATACAACTGAAACGCTTTGCCCAGGCGTTAAACGCCCCAGAAACGCTGACCGAGCATCAAGCCGAGATCATGCCTTTCTCTCGACCCACAGCACAGCATGACGCCCCTACCAAAAGGCTGAAGGAATGAATCTGCAGATGCTGAGTTAGCAGCTCACCTTGATGAAGCTATCACGATCCATATCGCGGACATCGACTGTCAGGCTATTGATTGTACTCGCATGCTGCTCCAACACCGTAATCAAGCTTCTGGAAAGCTCTCGCTTTTGCTCCGGGCTCCGCCCTGACAGCATGCTCAGCTCAATATGGATAAAGGTATTGAGATCCCCTTCTGCGCCAACCAACCAAGTATGGCAAGGGTAACAGCGGGACTTAACCGAACCGGCCTCGAACAATCTGCATGATAGTAAGGCTTGATGTAAATCTTCCAACAAACCCGGAACATTGACACGTTCGGCAACCGGATCGGCATATTCCATAACAAGATTAGGCACAACTTCCTCCATGACGTTAAAAATGCTACTAACAGATAAAAATACAGGGTACTGTACCGAAACATCTCCAACTTACCTGATTCCTTGCTGACAAGCCAAGCAAATAGGCTATATTTCAACCACCGATCACTGTCTTTTTTCATCCTATTCTTTGGTCGAAATGAAATAATTAAAAATATTTCCGGCCCAATTGTTCACTTTTGATGTTGAAAAAGGTACAACCAAGCACAGATATGATTTTGGACAGTAAAAGTATCAACCCAAGCTGTTATATTTTTACAAAATGGCTGGATACCCAAGAGCATAATTGTCTGAAATAGATCAGAAAATTACGCTTTTTGGTATTATTTTTTACATCAAATTGATTTGGAGAAAAGCTATGCGCCATCCTGTAGTTATGGGTAACTGGAAGCTAAACGGTAGCAAGGAAATGGTATCTAACCTACTTAAGGGACTTGATGCTGAACTAAAAGGTGTTGAAGGTGTTGACGTAGCAGTAGCTCCACCAGCTATGTACCTTGATCTGGCTGAACAGCTAATCGGTAAAGGTGAGAGCAAAATCATTCTTGGTGCCCAGAATGTTGACGTAAACGCAAGCGGTGCATTCACAGGCGATATCTCTCCTGAAATGCTGAAAGACTTCGGTGCAAGCCATATCATCATCGGTCACTCTGAGCGTCGTGAATACCACAACGAATCAGACGAGTTCGTAGCTAAGAAATTTGCTTTCCTTAAAGAGCAAGGCCTAACACCTGTTCTTTGTATCGGTGAATCTGACGCACAAAACGAAGCTGGCGAAACAGTTGCCGTTTGTGCTCGTCAAATTGATGCTGTGATCAAAACTCAGGGTGCTGAAGCACTAAACGGCGCAATTATCGCGTACGAGCCAATCTGGGCAATCGGTACAGGTAAAGCAGCAACAGCTGATGACGCACAGCGTATCCACGCGGCTATCCGTGGCCACATCGCAGAGCAGAATGAAGAAGTTGCTAAGAATGTTGTGATCCAGTACGGCGGTTCTGTTAAGCCTGAAAACGCAGCAGCATACTTCGCACAGCCAGATATCGACGGTGCGCTAGTTGGCGGTGCAGCACTAGACGCAGCAAGCTTCGCAGCTATCGCAAAAGCAGCCGCTGAAGCGAAAAAATAAGTCATCCTAAGTTTTAGGGTAGATTGATAAGAATATCAGAGGCCACCTTCGGGTGGCCTTTTTAGTTTCTGGTTTCTGAAAAAAGAAGAAAACAGAGACAAAAAAACCGACTCGAAAGTCGGTTTTTTACTAATCAGCAACAACCGTCCTAGAACAGTTTGTCAGCCAAGTCGTACAGATCTTTGCGAACCGGACGCTTCATGTTCTCAATTGCATCGATGATGTCGTGGTTCACCATTTTTTCATTCTGAACACCGACACAACGACCGCCCAGACCTTCCATAAGAAGGTCAACGGCGTAAGCTCCCATGCGAGAGGCAAGAATACGGTCAAATGCCGTTGGCTGCCCACCACGCTGGATATGACCAAGAACCGTCGCACGAGTTTCACGACCAGTTTCATCTTCGATGTACTTCGCCAGCTCGTTAGCATCGGTCATCAGCTCGGTAAGCGCAATAATCGCATGCTTTTTGCCTTTGTAGATCCCTTCTTTGATCTTCGCCAGCAGCTCTTCTTTGTTCAGACCGGTTTCTGGTGTGATAATGTACTCACAACCACCGGCAATCGCAGACATCAGGGTAAGATCACCACAATGACGCCCCATCACTTCAACAATAGAAATACGCTGGTGAGAAGAAGACGTATCACGTAAGCGGTCAATCGCATCGATCACGGTATTCAATGCCGTTAGGTAACCGATTGTGTAGTCAGTACCTGCAACGTCATTATCAATCGTGCCTGGCAGACCGATACATGGGTAACCCATCTCAGTCAGCTTTTTCGCACCCATGTATGAACCATCACCACCGATCACAACCAGTGCGTCGATACCGTGAATTTTCAGGTTCTCAATAGCCTGCGCACGAACTTTCTCGTCTTTAAACTCAGGAAAACGTGCTGAACCCAGGAATGTACCGCCTTTATTGATCACATCTGACACGCTTGAGCGAGTCAGCTTTTCAATACGGTTCTGGTGCAGGCCCTGATAGCCGTCATATACACCATAAACTTCCAGGCCTTCTGACAATGCCGCGCGAACAACACCGCGAACCGCCGCATTCATACCAGGTGCGTCACCACCACTGGTCAATACACCAATCTTTTTAATCATGGTTACCCTCTGACTTTGGGAATTGAAAAATCAAATCCGGCACGAGTTACCGAGGTTCCCCCTCTCGGTACCATAAGCCGCAATGCCGGGCTTATGCTCGTGTAAACTGTAACTTTCCTACTAATGTGGAAGTATTACAATTTTGATAAAAAATTTTGTTGATTCACATCACGATCATCCCTGACTTCAGTCAGCAGCATGATCTTTGCCTGATTGGCCAGCGGATATGAAACGAAACTGTTAGCATTCTGGTTGACGACCAGGCAGATACCGCACGTAAAGCTGCATCATGCCTTAAGTATATATCCTGTCATCAGAGCCACCAGTCGTGCATCTAGGAAGAGTGACAACCGTGGGCGACTGTGCATTTTTCATCCATGATAATCACACCTATTCATAAGCACTCACTGGGCAATGTCACGCAGTATAGCTTTTTTACGATGAAAATTAATAACAAAAATAGTAGGGAACAGTAAATTCCTGAGGGATTTCCGATTTTGTACAACCAAAAGAAAGCCGCAACCAGCGTTGCGGCTTCATTGGCGATAGCAGGATTATTGGTTCTTTTCTGCCCAGCGCGCCTGGCATTGATCAGCTCGGTCAGCCTGTAGCTGCTGGAATTTAGCTTTTTGATCGGCAGTCAGAATATTTAGCATTTCATGGCGTTTCTTCATCATTGTTACCCGACGCTCAACTTGCTGCTCTGACATCTGCTGGGCCAGTTCACGTACCGCATTTTCGTCAAAATCAGCAGCCAGCAACAATGATTGCATTTTCTGGTGGTTGGCTTGCATTACCGCGCGCTGCTCACCATAGCGGCCTTTCATTTCCTCGCGGTTGGCATCGCGCATCTCTTTCATTTGCTGCTGCTGAGTATCCGTCAAATCCAACTCACGGAAAACCTTGCGTCCGTCTTTCATACCACAGCCTCCTTTACCACCGAAATATCCGCCATGGTGACCGCCGTTGCCACCACCGCCGAAGGCCAGTGCAGAGGCAGAACCTAGAGCCAGTGGAAATGCAATTGCCATTACGAGTGTCTTCTTGAATGTAGTCATGATGTTCTTCTCCAAATGTCCCTCAGCGGGTATAGATTAAGAATAACGACCACAAGGTAAACTGCTGTCTAAAGAACGTAAAACTGCGTAAAGCCAGCTAGCATTAACTTGGTTCCGGGTGCGAGATTAGCGATACTGAAGCTATCTCATTCATCTTGTCGCGTATTTACCTGAATATCGCGGGACTGGAACAATAAGGTAACTCTCATGGCAAAGATTCTGCTGGTCGATGACGATACAGAGCTGACTTCGCTGCTCAGCGATATTCTCGAAATGGAAGGCTTCGAAATCGTAGAGGCAAACAATGGCGAGCAAGGGCTTAGCAAAGTCGATGACAATATCGACCTGATCCTGCTCGATGTCATGATGCCGAAAATGAACGGCACCGAAATGCTGCGCAAGCTGCGGGAAAACTACTCTACCCCCGTACTCATGCTGACCGCGAAAGGTGAGGAAATAGACCGCGTCCTGGGACTGGAGCTCGGTGCCGACGACTACCTGCCCAAGCCGTTCAGTGATCGCGAGCTGCTAGCACGCATGCGGGCAATTTTGCGCCGAACGCAGACAACCAGCAGTGAATCGCGCAACACGCCGGAGTGCCTGACCTATCAGGACATCGATATCTATCCGGGCCGACAGGAAGTGTTCTGCAAAGGACAGTCCATTGAGATGACCGGCACCGAGCTGGCTTTGTTAAGCTACTTTATTCAGCACCCAGGCAAGATCATTGCCAAAAATGAACTCAGCCTCGAAGTACTGGGCAAGCGTCTGGCGCAATTTGACCGCGCGATAGATATGCATGTATCTAACTTGCGCAAAAAGCTGCCGGATCGCATCGATGGAAAACCTCGCATAAAAACCCTTCGCGGCAAGGGCTACCTGCTGGTCGAGGAAATATAATGCCCTCAAGAGCACCGACGACATGCCATCCAGTCAAAAAAGGAGGCGATCAATGAAGCTGCCACGTTTTTCCAGTCTGTATGGCCGGATATTCGCTGTATTCTGGCTGACACTGCTTATTGTCGTCGTCACCATCGTGTTGCTGCCCAATCTCGATCCCCGCGCCCAGCATACGATACCGGAACAACAACAAAAGCGATTTCAGGACTCCGCCCAGAGCATTGCCAACAAGATCTCCCACGACCAAGGACAGCTAAGGAACCGATTACAGCGCTTCACCAACCATGATCGCCATAAGGGGTTTCAGCTCTATTTCACCACCGATGAAGGCGAAATCATTGCCCCTAGGGGTCGCAACAAGGCCCTGCGTAACTTTATTACCATGGCTGACAGCCCTGATGCACCAAAGCAAAAGCTGTATGGCCGTTGGATGATGGCAGGGCCGTTCGCCCTCACCTATGAGCAGCAAACCATACTGATGTATGTCGGCCGGGTTTGGCGAAAACCGCCGCCTTTTTTCATTCAAATTCTTGATAAGCCTTTACAGCTGCTACTCGTCACTATGCTCGTCAGCACACCACTATTGTTATGGCTGGCATGGGCGATCAGCATCCCTGCACGTCGTCTCCAGCAGGCTGCAGAGCGTGTTGCGACAGGCCAATTCGAAGCCGATCCGAAACTGGAGTCTGGGCCGAAGGAATTCAAGCAAGCCGGTGCCAGCTTTAACCAAATGGTCCAGGCCATCAACCAGATGATCGGCGGCCAACAGCGGTTATTGTCGGATATCTCCCACGAACTGCGCTCGCCGCTTACCCGTCTGCGAATGGCCACAGCACTGGCCCAACGCAAACAGGGAGAAAGCAAAGAACTAAGCCGTATCGATACCGAAGCAGAGCGGCTGGAAAAAATGATAAGCGAGCTACTGGAACTATCACGGATGCAGGTCAATAGTCATGAACTGCGAGAGCACTCCGATGCACGCAGCCTGTGGTATGAAATGCTGGAAGATGCCCGTTTTGAAGCCGAGCAAAACAGCAAAGAGTTCAGCGTCAGCGATTTGAATGAATGGCCTGTCAGCGGCAATCCCAACTTACTGATCAGCGCCCTGGAGAATGTCGTCCGCAATGCTATCAAATACGGTAACGATATCATTCAGGTCAACTTTAACGTCAGCGAAAACACGCTCTACATCATGATTGACGATAACGGTGAGGGAGTGCCGGATGATGAGTTGGATGATATTTTCCGTCCGTTTTACCGCGTATCCACAGCACGGGATCGAAGCAGTGGCGGAACCGGACTGGGGCTAGCTATTACTGAAAGCGCTATCCGCCAACACAGCGGCACCATCGAAGCCAGCCGTAGCCCTCTGGGCGGGCTACGGATCACGATTGCCTTGCCCCTGACCCATTAATTACCGACTGTTCAGTAAGCCGATCAGACAATCCACTGTCTGATCGGCCCTCTTTTTCGCTACAATATGGTCAAATTTCCAAACTGACATGCAGACAATGTTTGATATCGCCCTGTACGAACCAGAAATTGCCCCCAACACTGGCAATATAATTCGCCTATGCGCCAACTGCGGTGCCAACCTGCACCTTATCGAGCCTCTTGGTTTTGATTTGGAAGAGAAAAAATTGCGCCGAGCCGGACTGGACTACCACGATTTGGCGCATGTACACCGCCACAAAAATTTTGATGCTTTCATGGCAGCAATTGGTGATCGCCGGATCTTTGCCTGCACGACCAAAACAACCAACTTCCATACCAACGCAAAGTTCCAGGAAGGCGATGTCCTGCTATTCGGCCCGGAAACCCGTGGCCTGCCTGCAGACCTCATTGACAGCCTACCGCTAGAACAGCGCCTGCGAATTCCCATGCATCCAGACAGCCGCAGTCTGAACCTGTCCAATGCTGCCGCGATCATCGGCTATGAAGCCTGGCGTCAACTGGGGTTCGAGGGATCAATCTAAAGCATAGCGAGAAGCGAGATGTTAGGAACGAGAAGCGCAGCGCCTCTCGTTTCTGCTTTTAAATCCCGTCGCCAGCCATGAACGTCTGGGCAGTGCCGTTGAACTGCTGATCCATATCCATCGAAGGCTTTTCACTACTGGGCCTGCCGACAACTTTTGCCGGAACGCCTGCCACCGTGGTATGCGGGGGCACCGGATTAAGTACCACGGAGCACGAGCCGATTTTTGCGCCTTCCCCGACTTCAATATTCCCCAATACCTTGGCACCGGCACCGATCATCACCCCTTCCCGGATCTTCGGATGGCGATCACCGCCTTCTTTACCCGTACCGCCCAGAGTGACGTCCTGGAGAATAGAAACATCATTATCGATCACTGCCGTTTCACCGATAACAATACCGGTCGCATGGTCAAACATGATCCCCTGGCCAATCGTGGCAGCCGGATGAACATCCACCTGACAGGCCACCGAAATTTGATTTTGCAGATACACAGCCAGCGCAACCCGCTTCTGCTTCCACAGCCAGTTGGACACACGGTAACCCTGCAGAGCATGGTAGCCTTTCAGGTATAACAGAGGAATAGAGTACATCTCTACCGCGGGGTCACGTTCAACAACGGCACGGATATCACAGGCAGCAGACTCGGTGATCATACAATCTGCAGCAAAAGCCTCCTCAACGACTTCGCGCACCGCCATGGCCGGCATGGACGGTGTCGCCAGCTTGTTGGCCAAAATATAACTTAGCGCAGCAGCTAAATTATCGTGCTTGATAATCGTTGCATGATAAAAGCTGGCTAACATCGGCTCTTGTTCTGACTGCTCTCGCGCTTCCCGCTTGATCGCCTGCCAGACCTCATGTTGTTGACATTCCCTCACATCACCCTCTGTTTATTTTGTCATCAATTCGGTATCTATTTAACTTTAACGCGCTCAGAAAAAAAAACAACGCGAGCTTAACAGCTCGCGTTGTTTAATTACTCTTTGGCGCAACGTCACTCTCTTGCTGCTTACCAGCAACCGGAGCTATGTGTCGCCATTGGGCTATATTGCCGTTATTCGTCTTTTTTCTCACGAGCTAGCAGATCTTTGGCTGCTTCACGAGCATCTTTATTTTGATAAAGTACTTGGTAGATCTGCTCGGTGATAGGCATCTCAACCTCGTAGCGTTGGGCAAGCACCCAGACTTCCTTGGTATTGCGATAGCCTTCCACCACCTGACCAATTTCAATCTGGGCCGAATCAACCGTTTTCCCCTGACCTAAGGCCAAGCCAAAACGACGATTTCGCGATTGGTTATCGGTACATGTTAGTACCAGATCACCCAATCCAGCCATCCCCATAAAGGTTTCCGGCTGTGCGCCCAGAGCCGCACCAAGCCGACACATTTCAGCCAGCCCACGCGTGATCAGGGCTGTACGGGCATTGGCTCCAAAGCCAATACCATCGGACATACCGGCACCAATCGCAATCACGTTCTTCACAGCCCCGCCCAACTGCATACCGATGAAATCGGTATTGCTGTAAACGCGGAAAGTTTTACTGCAGTGAATTTTCTCCTGCAGCTCGCGGACAAATGTCTCATCGGGAGAGGAAACGGCAATTGCCGTCGGCATTCCCGCTGCCAGCTCTTTAGCAAAGGTCGGGCCAGATAATACGGCCAATGGCACATCTTCGCCCAGAGCATCAATGGCAACCTCTTTCAGCAGGCGGCCGGTTTCAGGCTCAAGTCCCTTGGTTGCCCAGCAAATACGTGAATCTTCACGCAGGAAAGGCTTCACATTAGACAGCACGTCACCAAACACATGGCTCGGTACCACAACCAGCAAATCCTGACAAGCCTGAACGGCTGCCTCCAGATCCGCCGAGACAATCAGCGAGTCAGGAAACGGAACACCCGGCAGAAATGCCTCATTCGCCCGATCGATTTCGAGCTGTGCCATATGCTCAGGTTCATGACCCCACAATATGACGTTAGCGCCATTACGGGCCAGAGATATGGCCAATGAGGTGCCGTAAGAGCCGGCACCCAGCACTGTCATCGTGATTGCTTTATCTACGTTCTGATTCATAACGGCCCTTTAGCAATTAAGCTTCAGTGCTTTCAGGGTTAGCTTGCGCTTGGTTCTGAAGATAATTCATGAACAAAGCATCAAAGTTAACTGGCGCCAGGTTCAGCTGTGGGAACGTACCTTTAACCACTAGGCTTGAGATAGTTTCACGTGCATATGGGAACAGAATGTTCGGGCAGAATGCGCCTAGGCAATGCGCTAGCTGAGGAGCTTCCATGCCAGAAACAGAGAAAATACCGCCTTGCTGAACTTCACACAAGAACGCAGTATCGTCAGCATTCTTCACTGTCACTGTAAGACGAAGAATAACTTCGAAAACACCTTCACCCAGCTCACGGCTTTGCGTATCCAAGTCCAGTTTCACATCAGGATTCCACTCTTTCTGGAACATATCTGGTGAATTTGGCGCTTCGAAAGAAACATCTTTCAGGAAGATACGCTGGATTTGGAAGTTCTGTTGTTCTTCGTTGTTTGCTGCTTCAGCCATTTTCGTGTCCTTTTTATCTCTCAATCTCATCACATGAGATCATAAATATTCGCAACCATGATAATCATCACACGCTGCACAAACTCGATCTGCATCGGAAACGCCGTCAAGGATCGCGTTATCCGAGCGGCAAGGTATTACTTCTTGCCTTTGATCGATTTGCTGCGGATTAGCGGCATATTGGCTTCATTCCAAGAAATCAGGCCATCCTTCAGCAAATTGACATTTTCAAAACCGGCTTTATGTAACAGATTGGCACTCTCTTGTGCTGTCTGGCCTGTCTTGCATACCACAATGATTGGGGCTGTTTTGTGCTTTTCAAGTTCTGAAAAGTTCTGTTCTTTAATTTGACTCGGCAAAATGTGAAGCGCGCCCGCAATATGACCCTGACGGTACTCATCACGGCTGCGGATATCGATGAATACGCCGTCTTCACGGTTCACCATGCCCGTTGCTTCATTGGGCGTAATAACCTTATAGCCCGCGGCCTTCTGTTTCACATAAGACGCCACAAGCGCTACGGCTATACCCACCCATGCTAGAGATAACAATGGATTACTTGTAAAAAAATCGATGTATTGCTGCATGACTTTCGCTCTATTTTCCTAATACCAGACACCTGAAAATCAGGGCCAAACTCCACCTAAAAAGGAACCCGAGTATACCCGCGGCAACTTTGTTGTACAGCAGGAGTCAACAATTCCGCGCCGTGGCTCACTCGATTCCGGCGTTAATAGTATACGCCCTGAACAATCGTTTTCAGCTTCCACCTTTCAATGAAATAGAAAAAAACTCTCAATCGGGGCTTACACTCAAGCACAGAAATGAATATATTCCACGTAGGAAGATAACAATCTATTTACAGCATTGTTTGATCTTGCCCTACAGTTTTCGCCATAACTTGTAGTAAAATTACACACAAACCAGACTCATCACCTTAGATATTTCATCTTTCATCAGATATTTAATGTAATTGGTCTAAATTAAACTCAGATTTCTAACTTTATGAGAGGACAGCATATGTCTGCTAAGAAGCCACTGGCTTTAGTTATCCTGGATGGCTGGGGTTACCGCGAAGACAATTCCGACAACGCAATTGCAAACGCAAACACACCAGTCATTGACGGCTTGATGGCAAGTGAAGCCAACACCCTGATTTCTGCCTCTGGCATGGATGTGGGCCTGCCTGACGGTCAAATGGGGAACTCTGAAGTTGGTCATACCAACATTGGTGCCGGTCGCATTGTCTATCAAGATCTGACCCGTATCACCAAGTCTATCACTGACGGTGACTTCTTCGAAAACGAAGCCCTGGTATCGGCAATGGATAAAGCCATCAATGCAGGCAAAGCGGTTCACATTATGGGCCTGATGTCTCCAGGCGGCGTGCACAGCCATGAAGACCACATCGCGGCAGCGGTTGAAATGGCAGCCAAGCGCGGCGCAGAAAAAATCTACCTGCACTGCTTCCTCGACGGTCGTGATACGCCGCCTCGTAGCGCGCAGGCATCACTGGAGCGTTTCGATGCGCTATTTGCCGAGCTAGGCAAAGGCCGCGTGGCTTCTCTGGTTGGCCGTTACTACGCGATGGACCGTGACAACAACTGGGATCGTGTTGAGGTTGCTTACAACCTACTGACAGCAGCCAACGCCGAGTTTTTGGCGGCATCTGCCGTTGAAGGCCTTGACGCTGCCTATGCGCGTGATGAAAACGATGAGTTCGTTAAAGCAACCGAAATCCGTGCCGAAGGCCAGGACGTTGCCGCTATGGAAGATGGCGATGCCGTTATCTTCATGAACTACCGTGCTGACCGTGCCCGCCAAATCACCCGTGCATTCGAAACGGATTTCGCCGGTTTCGAGCGTGCTCAAGTGCCTGCACTGGCTGATTTTGTGATGCTGACTCAATACGCTGCAGATATTAACCTTGCGATTGCTTATCCATCTGCAAGCCTGGAAAACACCCTGGGTGAGTGGCTATCGAAGAAAGGCAAGAAGCAGCTGCGTATCTCTGAAACAGAAAAATATGCTCACGTTACTTTCTTCTTCAACGGCGGCGTAGAAAGTGAATTTGACGGCGAATCTCGCTCGCTAGTCGCGTCTCCGAAGGTGGCAACGTACGATCTCCAGCCTGAAATGAGTGCTCCGGAGCTGACTGAAAAGCTAGTTGCAGCCATTAAGGGCGGCGAGTTCGACACGATTATTTGTAACTACCCGAATGGCGACATGGTTGGCCATACCGGTGTTTACGATGCAGCCGTAAAAGCTTGTGAAGCACTCGATAGCTGTATTGGTAAAGTAATTGCAGCCATCAAAGAAGTTGACGGCCAGCTGCTGATCACTGCCGATCACGGTAATGCCGAAATGATGGTTAACCCTGAAACTGGCGGCATTCACACAGCACACACCAACCTGCCGGTACCGCTAGTTTACGTGGGTGACAAGTCACTGACCCTGAAAGAAGGCGGCAAACTGTCTGATCTTGCACCAACTATGCTGGCGCTAACAGATATGGAAATCCCTTCAGAGATGACTGGTCAGGTGCTGTTTGATCTGAAATAATCCCCCCATGCGGGATAAGATCAAAGACCTAAGCAACATCCTCCGCGCCAGTGCATTATGCACTGGCGCTTTGTTATGTCTGGCATTTTCACTATCAGTCAATGCAGCTAACCAAAACCAGCTCGATGGGGTAAAGCAGGAAATCACACGCCAGCAGGATCAGCTCGGCAACAAGCAAAAGAAAATCAATACCCTGCAAAAATCACTCAAGCAGCAAGAGCTTGCCATCGCAGCAACAGCCAATAAGATCCACCAGGCCGATAATCAGCTCAACCAGCTCGATCGTTCCATCAGCAAGCTTCAGCAAGAGCAGCAAGTTCTGCAGCAGCAGCAGTTCGGCCAACAGGAAATGCTGAAAGAGCTTCTGAACACCCAGTACCGCCAGGGGAAAAACAGCCAACTGGCCACCCTGCTCAGTGGCGAAGACAGTACCGAACTTGATCGTATATCGGTATATGCAGAGCACCTGAGTGAAGCACGAGCCAATACGCTTAATGAACTGGCAGCAACGACCACGGAGCTGCAGCTAAAAAAACACCAGCTGAGCCAGCAACGCCAGCAGCAGCAGGCCTTATTGACTCAACTTAAAACGGAAAAAAGCAAGCTGGAAACCGAGCAGCGGCAGCGCAAAAAAACGGTTCGTACCATCAAAGGCCAGCTAAAAACTGATTCCCAGTATCTGTCTGAACTGAAGACCAACGAGAAGCGTCTAGTCAAAGAGATAGCTAAAGCCAAGGCAGCCGCCGAGGCGGCACGACGAGCCCCGATGGACGGGCTGGTCAGGCACAAAGGCAAGCTGCCATGGCCGGTGAAGGGGTCAATTCTTCATCAATACGGTACCGTCCAGCAAGGAGAGCTGCGCTGGAAAGGTATGGTGATTGGCAAGCCATCCGGAAGCCAGGTCAAAGCGGTATATTCCGGTAAGGTAGTATTTGCCGACTGGCTACGAGGCTACGGCCTGATGCTTGTTATCGATCACGGGAAAGGGGATATGAGCTTCTATGGCTACAACCAGACCTTACTGAAGAAAGTCGGCGATGTGGTACAGGCCAACGATGCCATTGCCCTAGTCGGGGACAGCGGGGGTCAGGAACGTTCGGGACTGTACTTTGAAATACGCCGTAAAGGTAACCCTATTAACCCTAAGAGCTGGCTGACAAGGTAAGTTCAGCCAGATAAGGACACCTGCATGCGACGGATTGCAATCTGGTTTTCTCTGCTCTTCAGTTTGGTCCTGCCAACTTATGTCCATGCCGCTAAGCTGGCAATCGTCATTGATGATCTGGGCTACCGGGCAATGCCGCCTGCACTCTCCACCCTGCCTGCTGAAGTGAGTATCTCCATTCTTCCCGATACCCCTTTTGATCTCGCAACAGCCCGTCAGGCCGGACAGGAACAACGGGATACACTACTCCATATGCCAATGGAGCCCCTGCGCCAGGCACCATTAGAACTAACCACCCTCACAGGAAAAATGTCACAGGCCGAACTCCAGCAAACGCTTCGCCGTGCTTTGAGCCGGGTGCCAAATGCCGTCGCGATGAATAATCACATGGGTAGCGCCCTGACCCAGAATACCAAGGCGATGAATTGGGTTATGGATATACTGAATGAACAAGGGGTGAACTTTCTCGACAGCCGAACAACGGCGAAATCAGTTGCGTTAAAGCAGGCACGTGCCCAAGGCGTGCCAGCCCTACGACGGCATATATTTCTTGACCATTTCCGTACCCCACAGTTTGTCCGCCAGCAACTAAAGCAGGCTGTTCGGCGCGCCAAGCGCGACGGTTATGCCATCGCGATTGGACACCCCTACCCCGTGACCTTGGCAACACTTGAGGAGCAACTGCCGGGACTTGCAGAACAAAATGTACAACTGGTACGAATTTCGTCCCTATACCCTTAACTTTTACCCTTAAACCTAAGAGCTCGAGCGAAGCTATAACCCACTGGCTGACAAACTTATACGGTAAGCATCTATGCTGTCATTCATCATTCACTGGCAGTCAGTTACGAGGCTATGCCTCTCGTTTTACCTGCTCGCAGTAATGAGATTCAAGCTGGATTACCTGCTCTTTCCCTTTTGCAGTCGTCAGCGGACGAACAATACTCAGCATCTGCAGAACGCCTTGGTAAATAACCGCCTTGGTTATCTTAGCCCCAACCGCCTGAGTGGTCTGGTAGCAAATCCAGCTGGAGGCAACTAGCTTCAGCGTATTCGCCAGGCTGAGCAACTCGTCATCATCTAGATCAAGCAGCTCGCTGGCACGGAAGCTGTTCATCATCCCCATAATGTTCCGATGAAGCTCTCCCTGAGCTGCCAGGTACTTTTGCTGCAGTTCTGAATCTCTGCGCAAGATATCGGGTAGGTTGGCGTAAAAAAAGCGATATCGCCACATCAACATGAACACCGCATCGAGATAACCCAATAAATTATCGGCAGTTACGTTCGGTTCATCCTGCGGCTGAAAACGAATACTTAGATCACGGGCGTATTCATCAAAAATACTGTGTATAATCTCTTCTTTATTGCGAAAATGATAATATAGATTGCCGGGGCTGATCCCCAAATGAGCGGCAATATGGTTCGTGGTTATATTTGGCTCACCGCTTTCGTTGAAAAGCTCCAGTGCTGCCTGAATAATTCTGTCGCGGGTCTTCATTTGCTTCTCACTTCCGTCGCCCGATGGCAATAGTGTAATGTTATCACAAAGAATATTTATAGCGGTGGCTGTTATGCGGCCGTTGTCCCAATGTATTAAAGACTGGAATAGCCATGATTATTGTAACTGGTGGCGCCGGCATGATCGGCAGCAATATCGTAAAGGCTCTGAATGAGCAAGGACGCAACGACATTTTGGTCGTGGATAACCTGAAAGACGGAACCAAATTTGCCAACCTGGTTGATCTTGATATCGCTGATTACATGGATAAGGAAGACTTCATTACCCAAATCATGGCAGGTGATGATTTTGGCCCAATTGACGCCATTTTCCATGAAGGCGCATGCTCTGCAACCACAGAGTGGGACGGCAAATACATGATGCTAAACAATTATGAGTACTCAAAAGAGTTACTGCATTATTGCTTGGAACGCCAAATCCCGTTCCTCTATGCTTCTTCGGCGGCAACTTACGGCGGCCGCGATCATGACTTCATCGAAGAAAAGCAGTATGAAGGTGCGCTGAACATATACGGTTACTCGAAGCAGCAGTTCGACAACTATGTCCGTCGCCTGTGGCAAGATGCCGAGGAGCACGGCGAGACCCTGTCTCAGATCACCGGCTTTCGCTATTTCAACGTCTACGGACCACGCGAGCAGCATAAAGGCAGCATGGCCTCGGTGGCTTTCCACCTCAACACCCAAATCAATAATGGCGACAATCCGAAATTGTTCGAGGGCTCCGATATCTTCAAGCGTGACTTCGTCTATGTCGGTGACGTCTGCCAGATGAACCTGTGGTTCTGGCAAAACAATGTCTCGGGTATCTTCAACTGCGGTACCGGCAATGCCGAATCTTTCCGTGAGGTTGCCAAGGCCGTCATCAAGCACCATAACAAAGGAGAAGTGGAAGAAATTCCGTTCCCCGAGCATCTGAAAGGTCGCTATCAGGCGTTTACCCAGGCCGATCTGACCAAAGTACGCGCGGCAGGGTACGACAAACCCTTTAAGTCAGTCGCCGAAGGGGTCGCTGAGTATATGTTATTGATTAATCAATAAGCTGATGTAAATCACTCTACAAAGGCGAGCTGGGTTTTCTCAGCTTGCTTTATTATATCTGATATATAAGTGATGAATATTCAACCTACGATGCTAGATGCCTAACGGCACCCAAAGGTGTTAATCAATGTCTAACCAAGCTGTACTTCATATTTGTCTCTCCAAAGGCTGGGGAGGGTTGGAAATGTATCCAATCCGTACCGGCGGCCAGTTCAAAGAAAAGGGCTGGAAAGTGTTTGGCCTGTGCCTCAAGGGGTCGCGTGTTGCACAAGGTATGCGTGAGCAAGGCATAGAAACCTATGAAGTCGAATCAAAGTTAGCAGCGATAACGCAGCTTTATCGAATTCATCGATGGCTCCAACAAAATAGTATCAGCCTAATCCATTGCCATAAGTCGGGCGATCTAGTTGTTGCAGCCCTGCTCGATACTCTGTCTTCGTACCGGATCATCTTTACCGAGCACATGGGAGTAACCCGACCCAAAAAAGACGTTTACCATCGCTGGGTCTATCGCCATGTCGATAAGGTACTGTCAATCAGTGAGGCAACCAAGAAGCGCAACCTGAAAGCACTGCCGGTTCCGGCAGAAAAAATTCAGCGCCTGTGGCTAGGAACCGAGATCCGCCCGGCAATAGAAGATATAGAACTTGTGGCTCAAATAAAAAAAGAGCTGGGTATACCTACTGATGCGATTGTTATTGGGACTGTGGGACGTATTAATCACGCTAAAGGCCAGAAAGAATTGCTTGATGCCTTTATCGCCCTGGCTAAACTGCGCCCCCAACAGCCGTTACATCTATTGATTGTGGGCGGTTTACAAGCCGATCAGGGCTCTGATATCGAATTGGTAGCAAAACTTCAGGCAACAATCGAGCAAAGTGGCCTGCCTCACCAAATCCACCTTACCGGTTTCCGAAAAGATACCGATAACATGCTGGCCGTCATGAATATTGTTGCCATCTTGTCACATAATGAGGCCTTTGGCCTGACAGTGATTGAAGCGATGGCGGCAGAAAAACTTATCTTGGGCGCTAGCTGTGGAGCTGTCCCGGAAATCCTTGGTGAGAACTATCCGTTCACTGCCAACCCTTTAGAGGTCAGTGATATACAACACCAACTTAATAAGATGACAGTAAAGCCCAATAAATTCAAGCAACTAGCACAAGACTTGAAAGCAAGGGCAATATTCCACTTCAGCACTGAAATACATAATGACAGTCTAGAAAAAATTTATAAAGGTAGTTAGACAAACAATGAGAAGCATCGTAAATATCAACTTTATTGAAAAATCCATCATTGTCTTCTTTGGTTTTTCTGTCTTTACATCCAAAGCAGGATTGAACATCTCTGTTGCCCTACTATTGATCCTGTTTGCCTATTCATGCATCAGCAATAAAAGCTACCGAGCACAGGTAGCGAGTAATAAAATATTTATTTTATCAGCATTACTGTATGTCATCGGCCTTTTATCAACAATCATCTACCCGTCTAGCGCTGCAGATACCATCTACTTTGCCCGTAAAGCGGCGTTTTTATTGGCTATTCCCTGCCTCTTTATGCTCAATATGAAAAAAGAGAACAAGGAGTTAGCCATACGATCACTATGTACTGGCTTTATTGTTGCCGCTTTGTATGTCGGATATCAGGCGATAACCCTTGGGGGGTGGGAGGGGGAGAGAATTGCGAGCTTTCTCGATGTTGGCCGCTGGTCTGAAGTGCTGACCTATTTCATCGTTTTCCTATTTCCATTGGCCTTAGATGGCAAAGAGCAAAAGAATCGTAGAATCATCTTTTTTTGTCTGATCCTTATCGGCTTTATCTGCCTGGTACTTAGCGGTTCAAGAGGCGGAATGGTCGCCTCATTCACCGTTTCCGTACTATATCTGCTCTCTTACAAACGAAATATATTATTAAAGCTATCGGCGGCCATGCTGGTGATATTGCCATTATTGATGTTTATGTTCCCTTCCAAGGTAGGTGTTATACAGGACAGAATTGTCAGCATCACAGATACTACAAGCAACGAATCCAATACCGCACGGATTAAAATGTGGGAAGCGGGCTATTTATTTGCGCTAGACAAATACGACAATAACCCAAGGGCTTTCTTTTTTGGTAATGGTCCGATTAACTTCGAAAAAGAATACACATCATTCATCAACTCAACCAACAAAAATATAACAAATAGCTATATCTATTTTTCTTTTAAGGATAACCATAATGGCGTTTTAGATGCAGCCAACAAACTTGGTGTTGTCTATGAGTTGTTTTTTTTGCTGCTCGTTGCCTTAATAGCCGCTAAAATACTCAAGGCTAACCCGAACATTAAATACTCGGGTTTAAGTGTCATTCTCGCCTTTTTCATTATTGGGGTATTTTATACCAACCAGCTAGAGTACCAGACCATCTGCATGTTCTACTTTATTTCTATCGCACTACCTCGCATGCAGGAGAATACTCATGCTTAAAGCTAGCGTAATCATTGCTTTCTACAACAATGTAAAAAGCCTGGAGATGATCCTAACAGCCTTGAATAACCAATATGAGAACAACTTTGAAGTTATTATTGCTGATGATGGCTCGACTAATGAAAATGTGAATAAGGTAAGAGCTCTTGCTGAAAGCTATAAATTTAATATTTATCATGTCTGGCATGAAGACAAGGGCTTTCGCAAGAACAAGATCCTCAATCAGGCTATATTGATGTCAACCAATGACTATCTGATTTTCATTGATGGTGACTGTATCCCTCAAGATAACTTTGTCAGCGATCACCTTAATCAAGCTGAGCCCAATACCTGCCTCAACGGAAGAAGAGCCGATCTTTCCCCGGGTGTTAGTGACAAGATAAGAGAAAGTGTACACACGGAGCCAAACCGGCTATTTAAGTCATATCGAAGTGCAATTTTATGTGACTATCTGATGGGTAAGGGAAAGAATATAGAGAAAGGCTTTCGCATCACCAAACCGGCAATTTCGAACTTTCTCAACCGGAAAAATAAAGGGTTGGTCGGCTGCAACTTCTCTGCCCACAAATCAGATCTATTGAATATCAACGGGTTTGACGAAAGGTATGAGGCACCAGGTATCGGTGAAGACAGTGATATAGATTACCGCCTGAGGCTTTCAGGGGTAAACGTCAAGAATGTCTTTTTTATGGCCAATCAGATACACCTCTATCACATCGAACTTCCTCGTTCTTCGGTCAATGAGGCCCTGTTTGATCAAGTAAGACAAGAAAAAATTGCCTATACCCAATATGGCATTCAGAAAGACTAGTTGAAGCCAATAAACGAACACCTGTTCCATCTTCAATATAAAAGATGGAACAGATACCGCTTACAACCAGGTTACTATTTGGCAGCCATCAACAACTCTACCCCTGCGACGACTTTATCGATTTCAACACCGTTAATATGGTTTTCTTTTGAGAAAATCACTTCAAACTGGTCTGATTTCGGAGCCCACTCATTGTAGTTATTCATATCTGGATTATACAAAGCGATTAATTTCTTATTCAGGCCACTTGCAATGTGCACCATCGAAGTATCGACACTTATTACCAGATCGGCCATGCTGATAAGTGCAATCGCATGGTAAATTGAATGACAAGAATCTAGCAGCAAACACACATCAGAATTTCCTTCCACTAATTCTTCAATAATGCTTTTTTCCGCCGGTGAAACAGTAAAGGCAATTTTCACCCCTAGCTCAAGACTTCTGATCCTGCTAATTAGTTCCTGCAGCTTTTGCTTAGATAGCTTTCTTGGTGTTCCGCTGCCAAAAGGGTTTATAACAATAAGGTAATCTTCAGCAAGATTCAGCTCACTGGCAACTTCAGCGTAGCACTTCTTACTGTTTGGTATCACATAAGATTCATCAAAATCTGTAATATTATAATATTCAAGTAGTGCTTTATACTTATAAGAAAAATGCTGATCTTTCGTTTTATTACCGAGTTTAATATTGACCAGGTTGACCTCATCATCCAAGCCAGCAACCGCCTTTCCATTTAAGCGCTTCAGAAAAAAAAGATCCTTCATCTTCAGAGACTTTGAAAAGTGAACAACAAGATCGGCCCCTGCAACCTTATCGGCGATTTTGGCAATTTCAGAATACCCGGGTCTTTTTTTTGACAAATAAACATTATCAACGTCAAAATAACTTTTGTACATGTCACTCATTTCAGTCGTCGTAATAACATCAATAATCACATTTGGAAAACGCCGCTTAAAACCTCTATAAACAAAAGAAGAAACAATAGAGTCTCCAATTTTAGCGTCTAGACGAAAAATGACTATTCGTTTGAGCTGATTAAAATCAACTTCTCCGCTATTTTTATTATCAAATAAAACAATACCAATTCGTCTTCTTATTAAATCTCGACTTAATCGTATTTTATCTATTATTTTACGAATACTCATCCAATCAACCCAAATGTAAATAATATCTATTATTTTCAACTGACAGAAATATTAAGCTGATATCTGTCTTTCAGAATATTAGAAAATCATACACAACATATGCTAAGATTGGAAATCCGTACAGATAAAATATAATTCTTGGCATGCTATGAAAATACTGATTATAGGTCCATCATGGGTGGGCGATATGGTGATGTCTCAGTCGCTATATATAAGCCTGAAGCAACAGCACCCTGATGCAACGATAGACGTTATGGCACCGGCATGGTGTCGGCCTATTCTTGAGCGTATGCCCGAAGTCGATAACGCGATCGAGATGCCAATTGGTCACGGTGAGTTTAATCTCAAGGGACGCTATAAGATCGGTAAAGCATTACGGGAAGAACAATATACCCATGCGTTTGTACTGCCCAACTCAGCCAAGTCAGCGTTGATCCCATTATTCGCAAGAATTCCATCCCGTACCGGATGGAAAGGCGAATCACGTTATGGCCTTCTGAATGATATTCGTACAAACAAAAAAAGCTTTGGCCTAATGGTTGAACGCTATTGCGCCCTTGCATATGAAAAACACGCCATGCATGACAGCAGCAGCCTTTCCGCCATTCCCCACCCCAAACTGACGGTCAAGAGTGAATCACAGCTGCACAGTATTAAAACACTTGGCCTTAACCAACAGCGCCCTATCATTGGTATGTGCCCAGGCGCCGAGTTTGGCCCGGCCAAACGCTGGCCAGATAAATACTTTGCGCAGGTTGCAACCGAGGCAATCCAAAAGGGCTATCAAGTTTGGCTGTTTGGTTCCAACAAAGATCAGGCTGTCACGGAAGATATTCAGCAGCAAATTACACCTGAACTACGTCAGCATTGCTTCAACCTGGCCGGACAAACCCAGCTTGTTGAAGCAGTTGACCTCTTGGCAAGTTGCGAAATCGTGATAAGCAATGACTCTGGCCTGATGCATATCGCAGCCGCGGTTGGCACCAAAATTATCGCCGTTTACGGCTCAACATCACCGGATTACACGCCGCCGCTGTCACAGCAGGTAGAAATTGTGCATACCGATATTAGCTGCCGCCCTTGCTTCAAGCGAGAATGCCCTTACGGCCATTTGAAGTGCCTCAATGATCTGCCTCCGTCGCGCGTCATTGAAGCCGTCGAAAAACTTTCATCATAGTTATCCAAGCCCATGATACGCAGCCTTTACTCAATTATATTGTGCCTTGCGACACCTTTCTTTTTGAGAAAGCTATATAAGTCGCAGGACGACAAGCCACCTTACGGCTCACGATGGCGGGAGCACTTTGGTATCTGTCCGCCTTTACAGCACCGCCATCCTATTTGGATACATGCGGTTTCTGTTGGGGAAGTCATCGCTGCCACACAACTGGTCAAAGCTATACAGCAGGACTATCCCGAACAGGCGATTCTAATCACCACCACCACCAGTACCGGTGCCGCACAGGCAGAAAAGCTCTCGGGACGGGTTGAGCATCGCTACATGCCACTTGATTTTGGCTGGGCAATTCGTCGGTTTTTACGTGTCACGCAACCTAAAGCCCTGCTGATCATGGAAACGGAACTGTGGCCGAATACGCTTGCTCAAGCCCGGTTAGCCAAACTTCCCGTCTATGTGCTCAATGCCCGGCTCTCTGAGCGCTCCTGCCGACGATATAAGAAGGTGCAACCGCTCTTCAACATCGTCAAGGACAACATTGATCATCTTCTCTGCCAGCACGACGATGATGCGCAGCGCTTTTTACAATTAGGGTTAAGAGAGGAACAGGTCGCTGTCACCGGGTCGATGAAGTTTGATATTGCAATTCATCAGGACATTAGGGACAAAGGCAAGCAACTCCGATTGCTGCTTGGACAGCAGCGTCCCGTCTGGATTGCCGCCAGCACCCACCAGGGAGAGGACGAACAGCTCCTGGATGCTTTCAGCAGAATCAAAGCCGACATTCCAGATTCATTGCTGCTCCTGGTTCCCCGCCACCCCGAGCGCTTCGCCGATGTCGCTGAACTGTGCCGCTCAGCCGGGCTGAATGTCATTCGCCGAACCGAAGCTTCAAACAAGCCTGTACCCGATAGCTGTGATGTCTATCTCGGTAACACGATGGGAGAAATGTTAGTCATGCTAGCTGCCGCAGATATTGCCTTTATCGGCGGAAGTTTACTGGGGAACAAGGTTGGCGGGCATAACCTGCTTGAACCTGCGGCACTGGCCAAGCCCATTATCACCGGCCCCAGCTATTTTAACTTTGCAGATATTACCCAGCAGCTACTTGACCACAATGGCTGCGTTGTCTGTCAGGACAGCGTAGCAATTGCCGAGCAGCTCTCGTCATGGTTCAAAGACAGGGCATCACGTGAGAAAACCGGCCAGCAGGCACTGCAGGTGGTCAAACTGAATCAGGGTGCTATCAATAAAACGATAAGCAAATTAAACCCTGTATTAATACAGTAATAAAACTGGGCTCAGCCTTTTATTAAGGGCTGAGCCTACATGCCTGACAATATTCACAGGTCGTTTAATCCGTCGTTATTCTTTTGAATCCGAATCCTCATCCTTGATCAGATCTTTAGCCGAGGTATGAATCCACTTTCCTCTTGGTTTGTCGAGATATTGGAAGTATTCATTGGTAAAACTGCCTTGAATACACGTGTAGCGATAGCTTCTAAAGTCTACATCTTCACCTTGTAACGCATTGCTTAACACTTCCGGACCGGTTGTTGAGTACACGCCCTGGGTCTCGTCTCTGTTTTTTATGTTATTAATAATAAGATCGATCGTCTTTTGATAGATAGGGTTGTCTGGTGCCGTTGCCAGGAAAAAGTTGGTTATTTGGGTATCTTGCTTATTTTTAATAAACACATGGCGTTTTCCCTGAGTAATTCTTGACAACGGCCAGACTAAGTTGGCATCAATATCAAGATATACGCCGCCTTTCAGGTTAAGGACAATCAGTCGCCACAGATCTGCCTGCGCCGCACCGTCATTAATCCTCTTATAGCACTCATATACCTCTTCGGGTGTGTTGTCCCGAATGAACTCCAGTCTTTCTTCGGTACTCACATAGCGATAATCATGATCAAGAGACAGCAAACGGTTGAACAAATAGTTTAGATAGACAGGTAGTGTGGACTTGTTCGAGTAGTTTGTTTGCCAGATAACGCGAGGAATATCAGACTCACTACTCGGTTGTATCCTGGCCTTTGAATACGAGGGTATAGCAAACCTTTTTTTAGGAAACATAAAATGAAAAGGGTATGCGAGCAACTTGCATATGTTGCCAATAACTTTACTCAACCGGTTACATAATATAATTACTGTGTTCATAGTCTTACTTTCTACCATCGATTCACGTCAAAAAATGTTTATCATTCAATTATGTTTAGCGTCCAATATAGCCGCTATATAGCCAATTCCATTCGTTTTCATTCCATAATATAGAAAATCGCTGTACCTCTTTCCTCAGGGAGCGTTGCAGCCGCTCGAGGTTACTTTGCTTCCACTTGTCACCTTTGCTCTGGTAGCACTTGTCAAAGTCGATAAGCCAGAACTGCCCCTTATCGTCTAATAGTATGTTATGGATGTTCAAGTCGGTGTGACATACCTGCAGATTATGCATTTTTTTAATTAACTGCCCGATATCTCGCCACTCCGCCTCAGACAACCGTCGCTGTTGCAGCACCGCAACCAAATCGCTGGCATCGGCAACCTGCTCGGTAAGAATGTCGGCACGGTATGTCAGGCCGCATCGCACCGCCCTGGCTGCCACTGGTCTTGGCACTCTGACACCGCCTTCGGCCAAGAGTTGCAACAATTTGATCTCTTCAGCGCAACGCGTCTTTTCCCAACCGGTAAACACATACTGATCTTTTATCAGCCGCCCCAGTAATCCCCCACGCCAATAATGACGAAGGGCCATCGGTAGCTTGGGGGTGGAAATAAAATACGTTGTACCACGACCGTTTGCCTGACCTGTAATGGCCTCTTGCTGCTGCCAGTATGCCGGATCAAACCAGCTTGCAGGCTCTTTGCCGAGTAACGAATCGTCATACCAGATCCGGCTTATTTTTGATGATATTACTTGCATATGCGTTAAAATGAGTCGTTTTACAATTTTATATCCCAGCTGCATAATGCAGGTTAATGAGTTCTAGAGCAATTAAGTATGGCCCTATTTTCGTCTCCTCCGGCTTCATTATGTATCCTCCGCCTTTCAGCCATCGGCGACGCATGCAATGCCAGTGCTATGGTACAGGCCATTCAGCGCCAATGGCCCACGACGAAAATAACGTGGGTAATGGGCAAGGCAGAAGCACAGCTACTGGGTGATTTACCGGGCGTACGTGTCATTCCCTTTGATAAAAAACTGGGGTTTAAAGGCTACACCCAACTGTGGCGGCAACTGCGTGGCGAAAGATTCGACGCGCTGCTACATTTGCAAACCGCGCTGAGAGCCAGCATCGCCAGTCTTGGGATCAGGGCGAAATACCGGCTTGGTTTTGACCGTGTCCGCAGTAGCGACTTGCAGAACTGGTTCATTAACTACCCCGTTCCTTCGCCAGCCTCCCCTCATGTACTTGATGGCTTCATGGCATTTTCCCAGGCGCTCGGTATTGAAAATATCACACCACATTGGGAGCTAGAGCTATCCCAGGCCGACAAAGACTGGGCCCGGCAACAACATTCAGATCCGGCTCCGTTGCTTGTTATCGTCCCTGCAGCCAGCAAGGCATTCAAGAACTGGACAGCCGACGGCTATGCCAGAGTAGCCGAACATGCGGTATCAAAAGGGATGAAAGTGATATTGGCCGGCAGTCCTGCCAAGGTCGAAATAGAACTGGCCGAGCGCGTCAGCAAACTGTGTAATGTTCCAGTGACTGATCTGGTCGGAAAAAGCACCCTAAAACAAATGCTCGCTTTATTGGCACAGGCTGATCTGGTCGCAGCACCCGATACTGGCCCGGCCCACATGGCCGTTGCGGTCAACACCCCGGTGATTGGCCTTTATGCCCACCACAACCCGGAGCGGACAGGCCCCTACTGTTATCAAGATTATGTTGTCAGTGCCTACCCGGAAGCCATTGAGGCTGAAACAGGAAAACCACTGAACCAGCAGTCCTGGCGTAGTCGAGTCAAAGATCCTGATGCGATGAAGCGTATCCGCGTCGACGCTGTTATTGCAATGCTCGACAAAGCCCTTTCTGACTTTCATATCCTTAAGGAGAAAAAATGAGTGCCACTAAGCCGACCCTTGCTGTTGCGCTGATCGTTAAAAATGAAGCCGATAACTTGCAGGCCTGCCTGGAGTCAGTCAAAGGATGGGCAGATGAAATTGTTGTGCTCGATGCCGGAAGTACCGACAACACAGAGTCTATCGCACGCCAGTATACCGATAAGTTTTTCGTCAATGCCGACTGGCCAGGATTTGGTCCCCAGCGCCGGCTGGCCCAGAGCCATGTCGAATCGGATTACATACTATGGCTAGATGCCGATGAGCGTGTCACCCCGGATCTCAAGCAGAGCATCCTACAGGTGCTATCGTCGCCGCAAGACAACACGGTATACAGTGTTCCGCGCCTGAGCTGGGTATTTGGCCGCTATATCCGCCACTGCGGCTGGTATCCGGACAGGGTCAACCGCCTATACCCAACCAAGCTGACACAATACAACCAAGACTTAGTGCATGAGAAGGTCGAGCTGTCACCGGACATGAAGGTACTGCCTTTAGAAGGCGATCTGCTGCACTTTACCTACAACGATCTGCACCATTATTTGGTGAAATCGGCAGGATATGCAAAAGCCTGGGCTGAGCAGCGAGAAAAACGCGGCAAACGCAGCAGCATCGGCCAGGGACTGCTTCATGCAATTGGCTGTTTCTTGAAAATGTATGTCCTTAGAACCGGCTTTCTTGATGGCAAGCAAGGGTTTCTGCTGTCAATTCTATCGGCACACTCCACCTTCGTGAAATATGCCGACTTATGGATCAGGAGCAGTACTGAGCCGCCCAAGGCGTAGCCTTTTCAAGTACGGCGTCAATATCAATCAATTCCATGTCCGTATCCTGCCCTTTGCCAGCAGGCGGACAAAATGCCAAATGACGACCAGCAGTGTTCAGCGTCTTCCAGCGTAACGGCGTCGCTGAACGCTTGCTTGGGAAAAAACCAATGGTCGGAATATCAAGTGCGGCGGCGATATGCAGCGGGCCTGTCGAACCGGCAATAAACAGATCGGCACAAGCCAAAGAGCGGGTAAAATCTTGCAGGCCGTCGTTTTTGTCATAAATATAGGCGGCAACATCAGCCTTGATCAACGAATGAAGCGATGCGGCCATGGCCTCTTCTCCCGGCCCGGCAGTCAATACGAACTCACAGTTATGTTTTGCTGCCACGCCCTTTATCAGAGCCGCATACTGCTCCAACGACAGATTATTGGCCGAACCGCCACTTCCGACATGGATAAAACACCACGGTTTGCTGGCATCCAGAGCCAATTGAGCCACCAGCTGCGTTTTTTGCGTCGCCAGTACCTCTTCAGCAAACGCAAGATAGGGGCCCTGCGGCTCTTGGCAGGCAATCTGGTTGTCATCAAGAAAATAACGGATCAAATCCAGGTTGTATTCAAATTCCGGCTTTTCCGAGCGTGAACGACGCTGCTTGAGTCTACGGGTAAACAGTAATTGAGCCAGTTTGGTAGCAGGGGCAAGACGGTATGGAATACCTGCGCGCCAGAGCAGCTTGGCATTGTAACCGTTCGAGAACAGGCAGATAGCAGCATCAAAATCACGTTGCTTGATCTGCGACACTAAACCGGCCTGCTGCGCTTTGTCCGCTTTTGAGGTCGGATCAATAATCACATCATCAATCCATGGACATAACTGGGCAATCGAGGCGGTATAATTAGGAACAAGGGCAGTGATCTGGCACTCTGGCAGTGACTGCTTGAGCATCGCAAAGCTGGGCCATGCCAGCATAAAATCACCAATTTTATCATTTCGCACAACGAGAACTTTTTTCATAGCACCTTGTTCCAACTAAAACCAATCCGTCCGGATAATACAAGATAAGGAAAAATTAACCATAGCAATTCACCTGAAAGATGGAGAAGCTTGCTGCTTTTTTGATAGCATAACGTCATCTTTGTATTGAGGATCTCCTTGTGAAGCACAATAAGAATACCCGTGTCATCTATCCCGGCACCTTTGATCCCATCACCAACGGGCACCTTGATCTCATCGAACGCGCAGCCGCGATGTTTGACCACGTTGTGGTCGGTATTGCCTTCAGCCCTAGCAAAAAGCCCCTGTTTGATCTCGAGGAGCGAGTTCAACTTGCCAAGCGTATTACCCAGCACCTCACCAATGTCGAGATTGTTGGCTTTTCCGGACTGCTGGTTGATTTTGCGAAAGAATACCAGGCCAATATTTTGGTCCGCGGACTACGAGCCGTATCTGACTTTGAATTCGAATTCCAACTGGCCAACATGAACCGCCGCCTGATGCCTGAACTCGAGACAGTATTTCTGACCCCGGCAGAAGAGAACTCTTTCATCTCTTCTACGATTGTAAAAGAAGTCGCATTGCACCACGGAGACGTTAGCCAGTTTGTCGACCCGTATGTCACGGACGCCTTGCTAAAAAAACTGCACGGATAACAGATTGCCAATCATGATATAGGTAAAAAAGGAGGCCACGCCTCCTTTTTGTACCCAGCTGAACACTTCTTTGGCTAGCATTGATAAAACTCTCGGTACCAGTCAACAAAGGCTTTAACCCCCTGCCTGACAGATACTTCAGGCTTATAACCTGTCATTTCAAATAAGTCTTCCGTATCCGCGTAAGTCGCGTATACGTCACCTGGCTGCATTGGCATAAAGTTTTTCTTCGCTTCGATACCCAACGCCTCTTCCAGCGCATTGATGTAATCCATCAGCTTTACCGGACTACCGTGGCCAATATTATAAACGCGGTAGGGTGCCGAGCTGGTTGCCGGCGTACCGGCTTCAACACTCCATTCTGGGTTTGTTCTTGGGAGCACGTCCTGTATGCGGATAATCCCTTCGACGATATCGTCGATATAGGTAAAGTCACGGTGCATATCACCATTGTTGTAGATATCAATTGGCTCACCTCCAACAATCTTTTTGGTGAACTTAAACAGCGCCATATCTGGCCGTCCCCAGGGACCGTAAACCGTAAAAAAGCGCAAACCGGTTGTCGGAAGGCCGTACAGATGGGAATAGGTGTGGGCCATCAACTCATTGGATTTCTTGGTTGCCGCATACAGGGAAATAGGGTGATCGACACTATCCGCGGTATCAAACGGCATCTTTTGATTCAGGCCATATACCGAGCTTGAGGAGGCATACACGAGATGTTGAACATGGTGCTGCCGGCAGCCTTCCAGTATCGTCAGGTGGCCGACAAGGTTGCTGTCAGCATACGCAAGCGGATTATCAATGGAATAGCGCACACCAGCCTGTGCGGCCAAGTGAATAACACGCTCAAAACACTGGTCCGCAAACAAGTCAGCAATACCTTCCCGGTCGGCAAGATCCATTTTAATGAAGGTAAATGCCGGATGGCTTATTCTATCCAGACGCGCCAGCTTCAGGTTGATATCGTAATAGTCATTGATATTATCAATACCGATGACCTCATGGCCCTGTGCGCACAGGCGTTCTGAAACCGCACTACCAATAAATCCGGCGGCTCCGGTGACAAGATATTTCATAAATAGCTTTTCCCCAACTGATCTATCTAGGCGATATATCACAAATTCATACAATCACCATAGAATCATAGTTATAGACTTTCTATTTCGCTATGGCCTAACGGTGTGAGTACTGCGAATGGGGGGATAACAACGTCGGGTTATTTCTGGCAATCGCCACAATAGACCGTTGCCCGCTGTCCGATTTTCATCTCGCTCAGCGTCTTGTCACAGCGCGGGCAAGGCTCACCGCCCTTTCCGTATACCTGCAGCTCCTGAGCAAAATAGCCGGGCTTGCCGTCTGCATTCTTGAAGTCTTTCAGGGTTGTCCCGCCCTGCTCGATAGCGAAGGCCAGGACGGCTTTCACTTCGGCCACCAATGCCGTCATACAGTGACGGGAGACGTCTCCAGCCGCTCGTTTAGGATGAATTCCGGCACTGAACAAAGACTCGTTGGCATAAATATTTCCGACACCGACAACAACCTGGTTGTCCATAATAAATTGCTTGATGGCAGTTCGCTTTCCCTGAGCCTTTTCAAACAGATAATCAGCTGTAAAGCTATCACTTAAAGGCTCGGGACCGAGCTTGCTCAATACCGTATGCTCTTCATCCAGCGGCTGCTGCCACAGCCAGGCTCCAAACCGCCGCGGATCGTTATACCGCAGCATTTCACCGCTCGAAAGGACCAAATCAACATGGTCATGCTTTTCAGGCGGCACCGAAGCTGGCAACACACGCAGGCTGCCCGACATCCCCAGATGGACAATGGCATAGCCAATATCGGTTTCAAGTAACAGGTATTTTGCCCGTCGGCTAACCTGGCGGATCACCTGTCCTTCAATCTGACGGATCTCCTCGGGCACCGGCCAACGTAACTTAGGATTGCGAACGATGATTTCGGCCACGCGACGGCCAATGACATGAGGAGAAATCCCCATTCTGCTGACTTCGACTTCAGGTAGCTCAGGCATGGTTCAGCTCCACAATCAGATCAATTAGGAAATAGATACGACTCGTCGACCGAAATCGCCAACCAAGTGCCCTGCCAGCTTCTCAACAACCAAAACTGCGGTAATTGGTACACAGTTACCCGTACAGGCTCATCAGCCGATTGTAACCATACCTCGACGGTTCTTGGAGAGCTCAGCTGCGGCTTTAGCTGAGATATCATACCATCATCGACGATAGTACCAGCGAGAGACTGCCAATGCTCAACGAATGTCTGGGGAGCCCCTTCAATCTGAGGCTCTGCGGTCCAGCTGCCACCTTGAAGGTCTTGAGGAGTAAAGACATGCTGCGGCAGGACCAGCCGCGATACAACGGCCTGCTCGGGCAACAGAAATTGTACATTCGAAGACGAATGTATGTCATCGGTGGCAAACCGCTCCCTGATTAAATCAGGAAACTGAATAACAGCAATAAAGAGCACGACAGCAATAATTATGACATTGTTCCAGCCCCGCCGTGACAGCTTGATCCCCATAGTTATTCCTTTATTTCTCAGTTTGACTACTCTATGAATATAACACCAAAGCAGCGTTCGCATGATATAGAGGAAGCACAGCCAGCAGCAAACTGCAGACATAAAAAAACCCAGCATAAAGCCGGGTTTTTATCAAAGAATAGAAAAAATCAATTACTTGATTTTAGCTTCTTTGTACATAACGTGCTTGCGAACTACAGGATCAAATTTCTTGATCTCGAATTTACCTGGCATGTTACGCTTGTTTTTGTCGGTAGTGTAGAAGTGGCCTGTACCAGCAGATGATACTAGACGGATCTTCTCACGAATGCCTTTAGCCATTGTTCAAATCCTCTTAAACGTTCTCGCCGCGAGTACGCATATCTGCAAGAACGGTATCGATACCTTTCTTGTCAATGATACGCATACCTTTCGCAGAAAGGCGTAGTTTAACGAAGCGTTTTTCGCTTTCTACCCAGAAACGATGAGTTTGCAGGTTCGGCAGAAAACGACGCTTGGTGGCATTACGTGCGTGTGAACGGTTGTTACCCGTTACAGGACGCTTACCAGTTACTTGGCATACTCGGGACATTACTGTCTTCTCCAAATCGTTTCAGCTCGATATCTACCGTGGTTAATTCAATGCAAAAAAAACTTTTTACATATAACCACAGCTATCAAAGGTCGCGCATTATACTAAGTCAAAACCAGTTGCTCAAGTCCCGAGCAGTCCTTTCTCAACTTTTTGATCGAATTTTGGCTATTTTATAGCCAATTCCGCTCGGCGAAAGAAACAATCTCTCCATCACCTACAACAAAATGATCTAGGATGCGAATATCGACCAAGGCCAGCGCATCGCTGATTCTTCGTGTAATTCGACGATCTGCCTGACTCGGCTCTGCTACGCCTGACGGGTGATTATGCGCTAAAATGAGCGCGGCTGCATTAAGTTCCAGTGATCTTTTTACAACTTCTCGCGGATAAACGCTTGCGGAGTCAATTGTTCCTTCAAAAAGTACCTCTCCAGTCAGCACCCGATGCTGGTTATCCAAAAACAATACGTAAAACGCTTCGCGGTGCCTATCTCGTAACTTTTGACTAAGATAGCGGCGGGTATGTGCAGGGCTGGTAAGAGCATCTTCTTTTTTCAATGTTTCTTCAAAATGCCGGTGGCTCATCGCCAAAACTGCCTGAAGCAAGGCATATTTGGCAGGCCCCAACCCTTTATGCTGACAAAAATCGTCCTTGCTTGCCGCCAGCAAAGCACGTAACGAGCCAAACTGCTCCAGAAGGTAGGTCGCCAGCTCGACGGCATTCATGCCAGCGATACCGGTACGCAGGAATATCGCCAGCAACTCGGCATCGGTTAATGCTTCTGGCCCATGGGACAATAGCTTTTCCCGCGGGCGGGAAGCCGGTGGTAACTGCTTCAAAGACATAGAGTCTCTCCTGTAATTAGCTACAGAAGAGGACTTTATCGACTACAAGACAAGAACTTGCCGCTGCTTGTGAGAAAACCTTCGCAAAAAAGCACCTGGGTTGCATTACAGCCTAAACCGCCCTACGAGCTCACGCATCCGCTCCCCAGAAGCGGCGAGCTGCGTGGTGGTGGTCTGAGTGCCAGAAAGAGCATCGACCAAATCAGTTAAAATCTGCTGGATCGACATTAAGTTGGTATTAATTTCCTCTGAAACATTACTCTGCTCCTCTGCCGCTGTCGCCGTCTGGGTCCCCATAGCATTTATATTGACAACCGCCTCATTTACCAAACGCAAACTTGTAGTAATATTTTGAGACTCTACCAAGGTTTCTTGGCTACGGTTCTGGCTGATCTGCATCGCATCAACGGCTTTCCGAGTCCCTGTCTGTAATTCACTAAGCATCTGATTTATTTCTTCCGTACTCTGCTGTGTCCGTCCAGCCAACGAGCGAACCTCATCGGCAACCACGGCAAAACCACGGCCCTGCTCTCCCGCTCTGGCAGCCTCTATCGCCGCATTCAACGCCAGCAGGTTTGTCTGATCGGCTATGTCGCCAATCACCGTTAGCACAGAGTTGATTCGACCGGCCTGCTCATTGAGTACGGCCATAGCCTGCCCGGCATTATCTACGTTTTCGGCCAGTTGCTCGATACCGTGAACCACCGTGTCCACCTCGTTCTGGGCCGACACGGTTTGATCCGCCGCTTCCTGGGTTGCAGTCGCAGTATGGACGGTGTTGGCAGCCACTTCACGGGCTGATGCACTCATTTCAGATACCGCTGCAACAACCTGCTCGGTTTCTCGGCTGTGCTGCTCCATCTGGTTCCCTGCAACTGTAAATTGCTGCTGCAAGGTGTGCGATGCCAGGTCAACATGTTCTGTCACTTGCTGAATTTCGCCAATCAGCTGCTGAAGCTTAGCCATAAAGCCATTAAAAGCCGTCGCCAGCTCACCGATTTCATCACCGCTGGTGACCGCCAGCCGTGCCGTGAGATCACCACCACCAGCCGCAATTAGCTCCAATGCCTGCACCATATGGTTTAACGGCTTGATCGCACGACCAGTCACCCAGATAACAACGATGCTGGTCAGGAGAATGACAGCCGCAGTAATCCCCAGAGACAGCCATAGCTGCTTCTCGAACTTCGCCTGAGTCTGTATCTCAAAATGTGCAACATCGACATCAATTTCATCAATATAAACACCCGTTGCCAGCACCCAGTCCCAGTTCGGAAGGTATTCTGCATACCCAAGCTTCGGTGCCGTGCCATTTATCGACGGTTTGTGCCAACTGAAATTTAAATATCCATCACCTTGCTTGGCGGTATCAATCAGTCCAGCAATCACCCTGACACCATTCTCATCCACCACATCAATCAGGTTCTTACCTTCCAGTTTCGGCAGGGCTGCGTGCATGGTATTGATGCCTTTAGAGTCATAGGCAAAAAAATAGCCGTCACCGCCAAAGCGCATTGCCTTAAGGATTTTTTTGGCCGCCGCAATGTTCTCACCATCGCGATCCCCCTCGTAAAGATCTTCCACCGCCGTTCGGGCCAGCTGAATGGCGCCTTTTAATTCCTCCTTTTTCAAGGTCAAAATCTGATCCCGGTAAGTCACAACTTGCTCGTCGAGGTTTGCTTTTTGTTCACTTAGATACACAAGGTTAACTAGGGTGGCAACAAGCAGTACAGGTAACAAAACCAGCAACAATAATTTACTTCGACAACGTAATTCCATTTGAGGTTCGTCCTGTTTAAATTTGAATGTTATTCATATTTATCCTATGAACAGCGAAAAATTATTCCATGACAGAGGCAGCATACTTAGTAATAAAGAGCTTGATTAACAACAAAAACTTGCACTCCATCCTGATTGTCGCTTGATCTCGAACGGTGAATCTCATGTCCTTTGTGCTATCTTGTTGACCAGATTGAATAGGCTCACAGAGACAGACAGGCAGAACAATGCAAACACTGGCAGGAAAAAAAATACTTCTGGGGATCAGCGGCGGAATTGCAGCTTATAAGTGTGCAGAGCTGACACGCCGTTTAATAGAGCGCGGTGCCGAGGTGCGTATCGTGATGACCAAGGCCGCCCAGGAGTTTATTACTCCGCTGACCATGCAGGCGGTCTCGGGATATCCTGTCTCTGATAGCCTTTTCGATCCCGCAGCCGAGGCATCGATGGGCCATATCGAGCTGGGTAAATGGGCCGACCTGATACTGCTGGCACCGGCGACTGCCGACCTGATTGCCCGCATCAGCGCCGGAATGGGCAATGATTTGTTATCCACCCTATGCCTTGCCAGCGACTCACCTGTCGCCGTGGCTCCTGCAATGAACCAGCAGATGTACCTTAACGTCGCAACACAGGAAAACCTTGCGACCCTAAAACGCCGAGGTTTCCCTATCTGGGGACCGGGCAGCGGCGAGCAGGCCTGTGGCGATGTCGGTCCGGGACGGATGCTTGAGCCGATGCAGCTGGTTCATCATGCCGAGGCTTTCTTTCAGCCAGCCGACTTGTGTAATGTCAAAATAGCTATCACTGCCGGCCCGACCCGAGAAGCCATCGACCCGGTTCGCTACCTGACCAACCACAGTTCAGGCAAAATGGGTTACGCCATTGCCGAAGCCGCAGCCAAACGCGGTGCACAAATCACCCTGATCAGCGGCCCGGTCAATCTGCCCGCCCCTGCGAACGTCGCTCGTATCAATACTGAAAGCGCCGAGCAGATGCACCAGGCAGCCCTTGAGGCCGCAACCAACCACGATATCTTCATCTCCTGTGCCGCTGTTGCCGATTTTCGTCCGGCAGAGATCGCCTCTCAGAAAATGAAAAAAAAGTCCGGCGAGGATGAAATGATCCTTCGGCTGATCAAAAATCCGGATATCGTAGCTAGCGTGGCAGGGCTGACCAGGCAACGTCCGTTCACTGTCGGCTTTGCGGCAGAGACTCAGGATATCGAACAATATGCCCGCGGCAAGCTCAGCCGCAAAAACCTGGATTTAATCTGTGCCAATGATGTGTCCCAGCAAGGCCAGGGATTTAACAGCGACAGCAATGCCCTGCACTTATTCTGGGCTGATGGTGACAAAGCCCTGCCCCTCGCGCCAAAACACGATCTCGGACAGCAGCTGATCAGTGAAATCATTGCACTGTATAAAGAGAAACTAGATAAAGAGAAACAAGCATGAATAAGATTGACCTGAAAATCCTCGACCCGCGCGTCGGGAATGAATTTCCGCTTCCTGCCTATGCGACGGAAGGGTCTGCTGGCCTCGACCTACGTGCTTGCCTGGATGAGGCGCTCACCGTTGAGCCCGGCCAAACGCACCTGATACCCACAGGCCTTGCTATCCATATTGCCGATCCAAGTCTGGCAGCAACTATTCTGCCTCGCTCGGGACTTGGCCATAAGCACGGTATCGTCCTGGGGAATCTGGTCGGCCTTATCGACTCAGACTATCAGGGCCAGCTAATGGTATCGGTTTGGAACCGGGGCCACAGCACCTTTACCATTGAACCGGGCGACCGTATCGCCCAACTAGTCTTTGTCCCTGTGGTACAGGCCGACTTCAATATCGTCTCTGACTTTGATACCAGTGATCGCGGCGAAGGTGGGTTCGGCCACTCCGGCCGCCGCTAAGCGTCCTATTGGCAGGCAGACATTCGCTATCAGCTGATGACGAATTAGTCGAATGAGATCAAATATAAAGCTCGCCTCTTCAGGTTGAGCTTTTTTTGTCGATAAAGAGATCAGTATCTGCAGCCAGTGCTTTTCACAGCGCGGCTGCATCGCTAAGATAAGCGGGTTTGATCGGCAGGCTACAAACTGCCTGATGACAGACTCATTTCGAAAAGGAACGGTTATTCATGGCTGGCAACAAAAAAAACAATCGCCGCGAAGAAATTTTGCAAGCGCTGGCGCAAATGCTGGAGTCTGCCCAGGGCAGCCAACGTATTACTACCGCCAAGCTGGCAGCACAGGTTGGTGTTTCCGAAGCCGCCCTGTACCGCCATTTCCCGAGCAAGGCACGGATGTTCGAAGGGTTGATTGAATTCATCGAAGACTCAATCACCACACGTATCAATCGTATCCTCGATGACGAGAAAGACACCCTCAACCGCCTGCGGATGGTATTGCAGCTGATCCTGGGCTTTGCAGAACGCAACCCCGGCCTGACGCGTATTATGACCGGTCATGCTCTGATGTTCGAGCAAGACCGCCTCCAGGCGCGTATCAACCAACTGTTTGAGCGCATCGAAACCCAGCTACGCCAAATCCTACGCGAGCGCAAGCTGCGAGAAGGCAAAGGCTTCCCTGTGGATGAAAGTATCCTGGCTGCACAGTTACTTGGTCAGGTAGAAGGCAGCCTGAACCGCTTCGTACGTTCAAACTTCAAGTACAAACCGACCGAAAGCTTTGACGACTACTGGCGACTGCTGAGTGCGGAATTAGGTTAAGTCCAGAGCCGAGTTTCGAGGCGCAAGTGTCGAAATAAAAAAGCGAGAGGCAGATACCTCTCGCTTTTTTAGTTTATACGACCACTGCAAACTCAATAGTACGCAATTTTTGCTCCTCCCATTTTTCAAGGGAGAGGCCGGGAGGGGGTTAAGCTTTACCCCTTCCTAGAACTTCTCTTACACCCCGTATTCCGCACGGTACGCCTTCACCGCACCAAGGTGTGTCTCCATGCCGTCCTGCTCTTCCAGGTAGCTGACTACATCACCCAGCGAAACAATGGAGATCACCGCACAGCCGAAGTCACGCTCGACTTCCTGAATCGCCGACAGCTCGCCCTTGCCTTTCTCCTGACGGTCAATCGCAACCAGTACACCGGCCAAATCCGCACCGTTGGCCTTGATGATTTCCATCGACTCACGGATTGCCGTACCGGCCGTGATCACATCATCAACCAGCATAATACGACCTTCCAGTTCGCTGCCGACCAAGTTACCGCCCTCGCCGTGTGCTTTGGCTTCTTTGCGGTTGAAACAATAAGGCGTATCGACATCATGATGATCCGCCAGTGCCACCGCTGTCGTTGTCGCAATCGGGATCCCCTTGTACGCAGGACCAAACAGTACATCGTAGTCGATACCGGCATCCACTAAAGCTTCAGCGTAAAAACGGCCAAGGCGCGCTAAGTCACGACCTGTATTGAACAATCCCGCATTAAAAAAGTACGGGCTCTTGCGGCCAGATTTCAGAGTAAACTCACCAAACTTAAGAACACCTTTTTCCAGGGCGAATTCGATGAACTGACGCTGATATGCTTTCATGGTTTCTCCTTTTTTTTCTATAGTTGTGCTGCTACACAGATTCCAAACCTTGCTGATTGACTGCATCACCAAAATTTAGACAAAAAAAAGCGACTCAATAGAGTCGCTCAATAATTAATTTTCCAACGCTCGCTTCTGAACGCCGATAATGTCGTCAATGCCGTCCTTTGCCAGGGCCAGCATTGCCAGTAATTCTTCGTGGCTAAAGGCCTCGCCCTCCGCGGTGCCCTGAATTTCGATCATCTTGCCTTCTTCGGTCATCACCACGTTCATGTCGGTCTCGGCAGCAGAATCTTCGACATATTCCAGATCACAGATTGGCTCGCCGTTATAGATGCCCACCGACACGGCAGCAACCATTCCCTTCAGCGGGCTTTCCTTAAGCAGACCTTTCTCGATCATATAGTTGATGGCATCAACCAGAGCAACCATCGCACCGGTAATCGATGCGGTACGGGTACCGCCATCCGCCTGGATAACATCACAGTCAACCGTGATCATCTGCTCGCCCAGCGCTTCCAAATCAACCGCAGCGCGAAGACTACGAGCGATCAGGCGCTGGATTTCCATGGTACGGCCGCCTTGCTTGCCGCTGGCAGCCTCACGGCGGTTACGCGAATGCGTTGCGCGCGGCAGCATACCGTATTCAGCCGTTACCCAACCCTGTCCTTTGCCTTTTAACCAGCGGGGTACATTTTCTTCTACACTTGCTGTACAGATCACTTTCGTATCGCCGAACTCGACTAATACTGAACCTTCAGCATGTGCTGTGAAATTACGAGTGATCGTAATAGGACGTACTTGACTGGTGCTTCTTCCGCTTGGACGCATCGGGACTTTACCTTTAGCTGGGCTACATTAACCGGCGATTATAGCCAGTTCTCAGACGCAGTGCACGTTAATCCCTATACTGCGGGTTGCGAAATAAAAGCCTAACGTAGCACTTCATTTCTTTTGTTCGGAATGGTGAGTATAATCAGCACTATCCGGTAACTACGCACCTATCCTTTCTATTTTGCTTCCTGCTTTATAGCCGTAAGCCTAATAAGTAGTTACATTCCATCATATAAAAAGGGCCATCAGCCAATGATCCATAGCATGACCGCCTATGCCCGTCGTGAAGTAAAAGGCGACTGGGGCACTGCCGTTTGGGAAATTCGTTCTGTCAATCAGCGTTATCTGGAAACGTACCTGCGTATGCCAGAACAATTCCGAGGCTTGGAACCTGTACTGCGCGAGCGCTTCCGCAAGCGCCTGGCCCGCGGAAAAGTGGAATGCAACCTGCGTTTTGAAGCCAATACCGCCGCCAACAGCGAACTGAGCATCAACGAAGATTTGGCCAAGCAGGTTATCAAAGCTGCCAAGTGGGTAAAAGAAACATCCGGCGAAGGCAATATCGGACCATTCCAAGTTCTGAACTGGCCTGGTGTAATGGAAGCTCCGGAGCAAGATCTGGATGCTATCAACAAAGATCTGCTGGCCGGTTTTGACGAGGCCATCAATGACTTCATCGCGGCACGTGCCAGCGAAGGCAAGAACATGAAGGATCTGATTGACCAGCGCCTGAAAGCCATCGCCATTGAAGCAGCGAAAGTCCGCCAACAAATGCCTGAAATCATCAGCTGGCAGCGTGAACGCCTGACAACCCGCTTTGAAGAGGCCAAAGTTGAGGTCGACCCAGGTCGTATCGAGCAGGAGCTGATCCTGATGGCACAAAAAAGCGATGTCGCTGAAGAGCTGGACCGCCTTGACTCCCATGTAAAAGAAACCCAGAAGATCATGAAAAAAGGCGGCGCCTGCGGCCGTCGTCTTGATTTCATGATGCAGGAGTTCAACCGCGAGTCGAATACCCTGGCCTCAAAGTCCATCAGCACCGATATCACCGCTTCGGCCGTTGAACTGAAAGTCTTGATTGAACAGATGCGCGAGCAGATCCAGAACATCGAATAGTCACAACTCGCGAGATAAAAAAGGCAGTGCGAACACTGCCTTTTTTGATAGCCTTCGTCGCACAGGCACAACGCCAAAATCCATCTAGGCTTAAGATTACGGCCATAGCGTTTGAAAAAGATGATTTTTCAGGCAATCAGATAATTTCAATTGTGCCCAGATCATGATAATCTGCGCGCCCTTCTATCACTGAGTGAAATAGGCAATGAGCAAAGGTACTCTATACATCGTGTCGGCTCCAAGTGGCGCTGGTAAATCAAGCTTGATTAACGCCCTTCTTGAAACAAATCCGACCTATGACATGAAAGTATCCGTATCCCACACCACACGCGGCATGCGCCCGGGTGAAGAACACGGTGTTCATTACAACTTCATTAGTGTCGAAGAATTTACTGATCTGGCAGAACAAGGTGCATTCCTTGAACATGCCGAAGTCTTTGGTAACTATTACGGGACCTCTCGTCCTTGGATTGAGGAACAGCTTAATAAAGGCATCGATGTCTTTTTGGATATCGACTGGCAGGGCGCGCGTCAAATCCGCAAACAAATGCCACAAGCCAAAAGCCTGTTCATTCTGCCTCCGTCAAAAGAGGAGCTGGAGCGTCGTCTAAACGCCCGCGGCCAGGACAGCGAAACCATTATTGCCCGTCGCATGCAGGAAGCACGTTCGGAAATCTCCCATTATGACGAGTACGATTATGTTATCGTCAATGATGATTTCGACGTTGCACTGATGGATTTTAAGGCCATTATTCGTGCAGAGCGATTGAAGCAAGACAAACAAGCTGCTAAATATAACAGCATGCTCAAAGCCCTACTGGCGGAACAGTAAGTATTTTTGTACAATTTTCCTTCTTTTATATATAACCACTGGAGTCCTCCATGGCACGCGTAACCGTTCAAGACGCTGTTGATAAAATTGGCAACCGTTTCGATCTGATCCAAATTGCTTCACGCCGCGCTCGTCAGATGCAAACTGGCGGTAAGGATCCACTGGTTCCGGAAGAAAACGATAAGTATACAGTGATCGCACTTCGTGAAATCGAAGAAGGCCTGATCACTAAAGATATCCTGGATGCTCGCGAGCGTCAGGAACTTCAAGAGCAAGAAGCAGCAGAGCTAGCAGCTGTTAGCGCTATTGCAGGCGACCACCGTTAATTCAGGGAACCGGGCGAATTGTATCTTTTTGATAGCCTGAAAGAAGTCGCAATCGAATACCTGCCTGAGTCTCAAATTGAGGCGCTCAGGCAGGCGTATCTCGTTGCGCGAGATGCCCACGAGGGGCAAACCCGCTCAAGCGGCGAACCATACATTATCCACCCGATTGCCGTAGCCCGCATCCTTGCGGAAATGCGCCTCGACTACGAGACGCTAATGGCAGCTCTGCTCCACGACGTTATCGAAGATACCGAGGTCACCAAAGACGATCTCGCCAGCCGTTTCGGCTCTACGGTAGCCGAGCTGGTCGACGGGGTATCGAAGCTGGATAAACTGAAGTTCCGCGATCGCAAAGAAGCGCAAGCCGAGAACTTCCGCAAGATGATCATGGCCATGGCCCATGATATCCGTGTCATTCTGATCAAGCTGGCTGACCGTACGCACAATATGCGTACCTTGGGCGCCCTGCGTCCGGACAAACGCCGCCGTATTGCCCGCGAGACATTGGAGATTTTCTCTCCGTTAGCCCACCGCCTAGGTATCCACAACATCAAAACCGAGCTTGAAGAGCTGGGCTTTGAAGCGCTGTACCCTAACCGCTATCGGGTACTGAAAGAAGTGGTGGCTTCTGCACGCGGCAACCGAAAAGAAATGATTAATAAGATCCACGCCGAAATCGAGGGACGTCTCGAGGATGCGGGGATTGAAGGCAAAGTATTGGGCCGCGAGAAAAACCTGTACTCCATCTACAACAAGATGAAGAACAAGGAGCAGCGTTTTCATTCGATCATGGACATCTACGCCTTCCGCGTACTGATCAAGGATCTGGATACCTGCTATCGCGTACTGGGGCAGGTACACAACCTGTACAAACCCCGCCCGAGCCGGATGAAAGACTATATCGCCATCCCCAAAGCCAATGGCTATCAGTCGCTGCACACCTCGCTGGTCGGCCCCCATGGAGTGCCGGTCGAAGTGCAGATCCGTACCGAAGATATGGATCAGATGGCAGACAAAGGGGTGGCGGCACACTGGACATACAAAGACGGTGAAAGCAGCGGCACGACCGCTCAGGTCAAAGCCCAGCGCTGGATGCAGAGCCTGCTGGAACTGCAGCAAAGCGCCGGCAGCTCATTTGAATTCATCGAAAACGTAAAATCAGATCTGTTCCCGGACGAGATCTACGTCTTCACGCCAAAGGGCCGGATTGTCGAGCTCCCTGTCGGGGCAACAGCCGTCGACTTTGCCTACGCGGTACATACCGATGTCGGTAATGCCTGCGTCGGGGCACGGGTCGAGCGCCAGCCTTACCCGCTGAGCAAACCGCTGAAAAACGGCCAAACCATTGATATCATCAGCGCACCGGGGGCACGTCCGAATGCTGCCTGGCTCAACTATGTGGTGACATCACGGGCACGGACCAAAATCCGTCAGGTGCTGAAAACCATGCGCAGGGAAGAGTCGATCACTCTTGGCCGCCGCCTGCTCAACCATGCACTGGGCGATCTGAGTATTGATCAAATTATTCCGGACAACCTGAATCAGGTTCTTGCCGACTTGCGCCTGGAAACCATGGACGACCTGCTGACCGATATTGGTCTGGGTGAATTGATGAGCGTGGTGATTGCACGGCGCCTTCTGGGCAATGCCGACGAACTGACAGCCAGAAAAACCGACCAGCGCCTGCCAATCCAAGGGGCTGACGGTATCTTGCTGACCTTTGCCAACTGCTGCCACCCAATCAATGGTGATCCGATCATGGCCCATGTCAGCCCGGGCAAGGGACTGGTGATCCACCGTGAAGAATGCGCCAACATTCGCGGCTATCAGAGAGAACCGGACAAATACATGCCGGTGGAATGGAGCGAAGACTTCGAACAGGAGTTCGTGACCAACCTGAAAGTCGACATGCAGAACCATCAGGGCGCATTGGCCGATCTGACCAATACCATTGCCGCAACTGGCTCCAATATCCAGGGGCTGGCCACCGAAGAAAAAGATGGCAGGCTATATACCATCACGGTGCGCCTGACGACCAAAGGGCGAATTCATCTGGCCAATATCATGCGCCGCATCCGGGTTATGCCGAATGTCGTCCGCGTATCCCGCCAGAAGAACTAATTGCTAACAGGGCTGACTGGTCAATCCAGCATTTCCTATACTGAACATAAACGCCCGTTTTCGGGCGTTTTCTTTATTAAAGAAAGACAAAGAACACTATGACTCCCGATCGTTTTCAACGTATTCAATCTGTCCTGGCCACTCGCCAGCCAGATCTGACGGTATGCATGGAAGAAGTGCATAAACCCAATAATGTCTCCGCGATTATCCGTACTGCCGATGCGGTCGGCGTACACAAAGTCCATGCCGTCTGGCCAAAAGACGGCATGCGCGTACTGAGCCATACCTCAGCGGGCGCCCGTAACTGGGTCGAGCTCGAAACCCATGACAACATGGTCAATGCCGTCAATGCCCTGAAAGAGCAAGGCATGCAGGTACTGGCAACCAACCTATCAGACAGCGCGATTGATTTTCGTGATGTGGATTACACCAAGCCCACTGCCATTATCCTTGGCGGGGAAAAAAATGGGATCACACCTGAAGCCCTTGCCCTGGCCGATCAGGACATCATCATTCCGATGGTAGGTATGGTACAGTCGTTGAATGTCTCGGTTGCCAGCGCCCTTATTTTGTACGAGGCCCAGCGTCAGCGCCAGATTGCGGGGATGTACGACCTGGAAAAAACCCAGCTGTCTGACGAGGTTGTTCACCGTATCTTGTTTGAACGCGGCCACCCGGTACTGGCTAAAGTCGCCCGCCGCAAAGGACTACCGTACCCACCGCTGGACGAGCAGGGGCAAATCGCCGCAGATAATGAGTGGTGGAGCATCATGCAGGCGACAGAACCGAAAAAGAAACCTAAGAAATAGCACAATCAGGAATAGCGATGAGCGGAAAACTACTTGATACCATAGCCCTGACCGAACTAGCCGGGGTTGGTGCAAAAATGGCAGAAAAGCTGGAGAAAATAGGCCTGAGCACTGTTCAGGATCTGCTTTTTCATCTTCCGCTCCGCTATGAAGACCGTACCCGGATCTGGCCGATAGCCAATGCCATGCCCGGCCAGCACCTGACCATTCAGGGGGAAGTGCTAAATAGCAGTATCAGCTTTGGCAAACGGCGGATGCTGACGGTAAAGATCAGCGATAACAGCGGCTCGGCCACCCTGCGTTTTTTCAACTTCAATGCGGCGATGAAAAATAGTCTCAGTGAAGGCAAGCAGGTAAAAGCCTATGGCGAGCTAAAACGCGGCAAGTTCGGGCTGGAAATTATTCATCCGGATTACAAAGTCTTTTCCGAACCCACCGAACTCAGCGTCGAGGAAACACTCACGCCGGTCTACCCCACGACCGACGGCCTCCGCCAGCTAACCTTGCGTAACCTGACCGATCAGGCCCTAAACCTGCTCGACAAGGCAGCAGTCAGTGAGCTGTTGCCTGACGGACTGTACGATCGCCAGATGACGCTAGCACAGGCACTGCATATCATGCACCGCCCGACACCGGATGTCTCCCTCGACCAGCTTGAAGAAGGCAAACATCCGGCCCAGCACCGGCTGATCCTCGAAGAGCTGCTGGCACAGAACCTGTCGATGCTGGCAGTGCGCAGCAAGAGCCAGCAGCATGATGCCTGGTCGCTGCCTGCCTGCGATACGTTGAAAAAAAAGCTTCTCGATAGCCTGCCATTTAGCCCGACCGGGGCCCAGCAGCGGGTGGTAACCGATATCGAAACCGATCTTGCCAAATCACATCCGATGATGAGACTGGTGCAGGGGGATGTCGGCTCGGGCAAGACCCTGGTTGCAGCTCTTGCGGCCCTGCGGGCGATTGAGCACGGCTACCAGGTTGCATTGATGGCACCGACCGAACTGCTGGCCGAACAACACGCCATTAACTTTGCCAACTGGCTCAACCCGATGGATATCCAGGTCGGTTGGCTGGCCGGCAAACTCAAGGGCAAGGCCCGGAACACGGAGTTGGCGCGCATTGAAAGCGGTGAAGCAAAAATGGTGGTCGGCACCCATGCTCTTTTTCAGGAGCAAGTGGTGTTTGATAATCTGGCGCTGGTCATCATTGATGAGCAACATCGGTTTGGCGTCCACCAACGTCTGGAACTGCGCGAAAAAGGGGCCAATGAGGGCCGCTACCCACACCAGCTTATCATGACGGCCACCCCGATCCCGCGTACGCTGGCAATGACGGCTTATGCCGATCTCGAAACCTCAGTTATCGATGAACTACCACCGGGTAGAACCCCGATCCAGACCGTGGCACTGCCCGACTCCCGCCGAGCCGAAATTATCGAACGGATCCGCCGCGCCTGCCTCAGCGAAGGCAGACAGGCATATTGGGTCTGCACCCTGATAGACGAATCCGAGGTCCTTGAGGCCCAAGCCGCTTCCGATACTGCCGACGAGCTAACCGCGCAGCTTCCCGAGCTCAATATCGGACTCGTGCACGGCCGAATGAAACCGGCCGAAAAACAAGCGGTAATGAAACGCTTCAAAGACGGCGAGCTGCACCTGCTGGTTGCCACCACCGTAATTGAAGTCGGGGTTGATGTTCCCAATGCCAGCCTGATGATCATTGAAAATCCCGAGCGTCTTGGCCTGGCACAGCTACACCAGCTGCGCGGGCGGGTTGGCCGGGGAAATATTGCCAGCCATTGTGTCCTGCTCTACCATGCGCCGCTCTCTAAGACTGCCCAAAAACGCCTCGGCGTACTGCGTGAGAGCAGCGACGGATTTGTGATTGCCCAACGCGATCTGGAAATTCGCGGGCCGGGAGAACTGCTGGGAACCAAGCAGACCGGTATTGCCGAATTCAAAGTCGCCGATCTGGTTCGTGACCAGCACCTGATCCCTCAGGTGCAAAAAATGGCCCGCTATGTCCACGACCGTTACCCGGACAACGCCAAGGCGATCATTGACCGCTGGCTGGGACAGCGCGAGAACTACTCAAACGCATAACCACTTCGACAATTCAGTCAGGAAAGGTAAATGCCTACCTTTCTGACTGAACGCAATCGCTTCGCTGACAACATAATTTTTTACTGTGATCTAGGCAGCCAAGGAATAATAGTGCTTCTGGCACATTCCTTTCGTTTTCACCCATCTAACCTCTATTCCCTACTCAAGCAAAAATAATCTTAACCAAATAGCGCAATCGTTTGCTATTTACAGAAAGATAATTAAAATAGCGCACAAATTTCACCCACTTTCACTTCTCCCGGTGTCGGCTTGGATCTGAGTAACAGCAATCACAGAACTATCCAGCTTTCACGCGACGGTGCCCATTCAGCGCACCAGAAAGGGAAACAGAAGTAAGCCCAAGGAATAAGACGGCCATGACCCGCCCGCATAGCGATATCGAAACACCGCGAAATTCTGATCTGATCTATCGTTTGGAAGATAGACCGCCACTGCCGCAAACCCTGTTTGCTGCTACCCAGCATTTATTGGCGATGTTTGTTGCAGTGATCACCCCCTCGCTGATCATCTGCCAGGCACTTGGCGTTCCAGCCAGCGATACCAATACCATCGTCAGCATGTCTCTGTTTGCCTCGGGGCTGGCCTCGTTTATCCAGATCCGTACCTTTGGTCCTGTCGGCTCTGGATTGCTCTCAATTCAAGGAACCAGCTTTAACTTTCTCGGTCCGATCATTGGTGCCGGCCTGTCGCTAAAAGCGGGCGGTGCAGATCTCCCCACCATGATGGCTGCCATTTTCGGTACAATCTTAGTCGCCTCGCTGACCGAGGTCTTTATCTCCCGCGTCCTCCAGCATGCCCAGCGTGTTATCACTCCGCTGGTCTCCGGTATTGTGGTTACCCTGATAGGCCTGACTCTGATCCAGATTGGCCTGACATCAATGGGCGGCGGCTATGCCGCGATTGAAAACGGTAGCTTCGGCAGCCTGGACAACCTGATGCTGGCCGGTACCGTACTTGGCCTAATCGTACTGCTAAACCGGGTGAAGAATCCGTACCTGCGCGTCTCATCTATTGTTATCGCAATGGCGGCAGGAACTTTGCTGGCCTGGCTGAACGGTATGCTCGATACATCACGGGCTGCTGAGACGGAGCTGATTGCCATCCCGCTGCCAATGCAATACGGCCTCGGCTTTGACTGGTCGCTGCTGATCCCGCTGGTGATTGTCTTTGCCATTACCTCGCTGGAAGCTATCGGTGATATTACCGCGACCTCGGAGACCTCAGAGCAACCTGTTGCCGGTCCGGTTTACATGAAGCGCATTAAAGGCGGAGTCCTGGCTGACGGTATCAACTCGGCACTGGCCTCGGTATTGAACAGTTTTCCCAACTCAACCTTCAGCCAGAATAACGGCATCATCCAGCTCACCGGTGTTGCCAGCCGCTATATCGGCTACTTCGTTGCCGGAATGCTGGTCCTGCTCGGCCTGTTCCCGGGCGTCGCGAATCTGGTCCAACTGATCCCGGAACCGGTTTTGGGCGGCGCAACCATCGTGATGTTCGGCACCATTGCCGCATCGGGTGTGCGTATTATTTCCCGCTGCGAGCTCGACCGCCGTGCCATTCTGATCATGGCGCTGTCATTCTCAATGGGATTGGGGATTGCCCAGAAACCGGAAATCCTCCAGTTCATGCCGGAATGGATTAAAAGCATCTTGTCTTCGGGTATGGCGGCAGGCGGTATCACTGCGATTATACTGAATCTGGTGTTACCCGAAGAGAACAAATAACGCGGGCAATGCCGTTAACAGCATGACGACAGGCAAAATCAAAAAAGCGAGAGCCAAGGCTCTCGCTTTTGTTTTGCTTTTCCTCTAAAAACCGAGGTTATAGAAACTCGCAGCTACGATGTACTACTTCTTGTTCGCTACCAGCGACAAGCTAACCTGCACCTTCAGACCGCCGGCACTACGGTTGGTCACCTGAATCGCGCCATCGTGCTGGTCAATGATCCGCTTCACGATCGCCAGACCGAGGCCGGTCCCTTCAGCCTCACTGCCACGTGCCGAGTCACCCCGGGTCAGCGGCTGAAACATCTTGGCCACCTGATCCGGTTCAATTCCGGGGCCATCATCCTCGACACAGAACCACACGGTTTTGCGATCAGCAGTCACGCCACTGGATATCTTCACCCAGCCATTGCCATAGCGGATCGCGTTCACGACCAGGTTGGCTACCGAACGCTTGATCGCAACCGCATTGGCACGGACGATACCGGGAATATCACCAAGCTCGAGTTCAATCTCACGCTCGTAGCCCCCTTCGGCTTCAGCCACTTCCTGCAACAAGATATTCAAATCAAGATCTTCTTCTTCCAGCTGCTTGGTCGACTTCAGATAGTCCATAAACTGGCTGATGATCTCGTTACATTCCTCGGTATCCTTAATCATGCTCTCGGCCAGATAACCGTCTTCCGGCGACATCATTTCAGTTGCCAGACGGATCCGGGTCAGCGGAGTGCGCAAGTCATGGCTCACTCCGGCCAGCAGCAACGCACGGTCATCTTCCAGCTGTTTAATTCCTTCGGACATCCGGTTAAACGACTTGGTCACGGCCCGAATTTCCGATGCTCCTTTTTCCGGCAAGTGCGGCGGGGTTTCACCACGGGCCACCTGCAGTGCCGCCTGCTCCAGCGCCACCAGCGGCCGATTCTGGATCCGAATAAAGAGCCAGCCTCCGGCAATCACCATAAAGGCAATGATCAGGCTGTAATGAAACAGAGGCGAGAAATCCTCTTCCTGCAGTTCCGACAACGGGATCCGCATAAAGTAACCCGGCATCGCATCACACTGCATCCACAAAACATAACTCTCAGCACCGAGTACCAACCGCACTTCGGTCGGTGCGCCGAGCTCACGGCTCATCTCCTCGCTGAGATACTCTATCTTGGTAGCTTGCTGATATTCCTTGAGCTCAGGGCTGTCTTCGAAGTGCAGCGTGACGCCCAGCTGCTCCAGCAACTGGCGACGCACCGGGGGATCGATGTGAAAGGTATTGCCGTCAGCCAGCTCGACATCATCTTCGAGCATTAGCCGAACTTCATAGGCCAGAATACGATTGAACTGCTGCAGACTGGGCAACAGAGCGTAATTGAGTACCGCCAAATACGAAAAAATCTGGCTGGCAATTAGCAAGCCAGCCAGAAGAATAAGTGTACGGGTAAATGTGCTGCGCGGTGACATCCGCATCATCGTTATCTCACTTAGGCATCACTGCCATCGGGCACGAAGACGTAACCTAACCCCCACACCGTCTGGATATAACGAGGGCGGCTCGGATCTTCTTCTACCATCCTGCGCAAACGGGAAATCTGCACATCAATCGAACGCTCCATGGCCGAATATTCACGACCACGTGCCATGTTCATCAGCTTATCACGGGACATCGGTTCGCGCGCATTGGTCACCAAGGCTTTGAGCACCGCAAACTCCCCGGAGGTCAGCGGCATTGCTTCTTCGCCACGGAACATCTCACGGGTGCCCAGATTTAATCGGAAATCGCCGAACTCGATAATTTTGCTATCGATACTCGGTGCGCCAGGCGCTTCTATGGTCTGGCGACGCAGCACGGCACGGATCCGGGCCAGCAACTCACGCGGATTAAAAGGTTTCGGCAGATAATCATCAGCCCCCACCTCAAGGCCGACAATACGGTCAACTTCATCACCTTTGGCAGTCAACATCAGGATTGGCAGCATATTATTGGCATTGCGTAACCGACGACAAATCGACAGGCCGTCTTCACCCGGCAGCATCAAATCAAGCACCATCAGATGAAAAGTCTCACGGGATAACAAGCGGTCCATCTGCTCACCATTAGCCACACTACGTACCTGGAAACCCTGTTCCGACAAGTAGCGCTCCAGCAATGCGCGCAGGCGCATGTCATCATCAACAACCAGAATCTTGTAATTTTCCTGCATATCTCACCTTACCTGCATCGACAATATCATCGAAATCTATTCTCATCTTACTCGACAACAGCAGCTAGACGCTGAACAGTGCTGCTAAATCATACCCCAAATTGTTACAGAGTATGTCGCATGTTTACTAACTCAGCTAAAAGGTGCGAATTCGATCTTATTTCCACCGCCACAAGCGTATTCAAGACGATAACGAGTCAAACCTGACTCATAAGTCAAAAATATCAATCATCACTCATTGATATATTTGATAATAAAAATACTTGCCATATAATCCGATCGATTCAACTATTTGCATTGCGCCAATATGAACAGACAAAGAATGCAGTACAACTGTTTTAACCAGCGTTCGGGTAATAATCATACCTCTCAAACATAATGCAAATTCATTCCCCCCATTAAGTCAAACATACGAATAAGTAAAATATGAATAAAATTACATTACCTACTCTTCTTGCACTTTTTCCTCTTAGCCTTCACGCCGCGGATTTTAATGCGATATCGAACTTCGGGGACAGCCTGTCCGATATGGGTAACAAGCACCTCATCACCGTCGACCTGAACCAGGCAACGTCAGGAAATATCGGCATTCGTGCCTTGGAGCCTAATTTCAACGGGCACTTCAGCAACGGGCCGGTCTGGACGGAATATCTCGCCAGCTTTCTCGCCATGCCGGCACCAACCCGTGCTCATGGCAACATTGAAAGTACTGTCATCCTGAAAAACCAAGACGGCAAGCAGGTGACCTATCATTATCAGGATCAGGCACTGCCGGGCACCAACTGGGCGGTCGGCGGAGCCATGTCCGGCAAGGGCCACTTCATCGACATTGATGCCACCAACGGTTTCACCGCCGAATCCGGTCTTGACGTGCTGGCCAACAGCGGTCAGCAAATTCAGCAGCGTGTCATCAACAAAGGCCGCTTCAACGGCAGCGAACTGGTCAGCTATATGAGCGGTACCAATAATTTGTGGTTCACCCTGTTCGGTGATCTCAACCAGACCGGCGACAAGGCGGCAGCCTATGCCCTTGCAGATGTGGAAGCCTTGATCGATGCAGGGGCCAAACAGGTCCTAGCTGCAAATATTCCAAACTTTGTCGATGCACCGTGGTTTACCGGCCAGCAGGACAAGACGACGCAATTCATTCAGTCGCACAACCAGGCATTAAAAACTGGGCTAAAGCTGCTGGCAGCAGCCCATCCTGATACCGACATTTTCTACTTTGATACCTATGCCCTGTTCAGCAAAGTGATCAACGAAGTAAAACAAAACGGTCAATACCATGATGACAAGCTGGCTATCACCATTAACGATGTCAGCGGTGAAGCCTATAGCTATGCCACCGGCAAGGTTATCGACCAGCCAAACAACAACCTGTTCTGGGACGGCCTTCACCCGACAACAGCAATGCATAAAGTCATTGCCAAGGGTGCCGCCGATCTCGTCAAGAACGGAACCCCATTATGATTTCACTCAAATCGATACGCCATCAAATCATTATCGGTGCGGCAAGCTGCCTGTTTATCTCGCTCGCCGCGGTACTTGTGGTCGGGCTGAAATACTCCAACCAGCTAAAGGAGATGGTCCACAGCAAAACCTATAACTTTGCCGACAGTACACTGACCGAACTGCTGGAGGAGACGAGTAAGTACCATTCAGAACAGATCCAAACCCAGCTATCTGTCGCGATGAACTCCGCGGAGGCCATGGCCAGTGTCATATCCGGAATGGCAAGCGGTCCCGATGGGCAGAACAAGCCGAGCCGGGAGAACCTGTCATTAATGGTCCGCGATCTACTGGCTGGCAACCAGAAGTTCCTCGGCGCCTATATTGCTTTTGAACCCGATGCCTGGGATGGCAAAGATGCGGTCTATGAAGCCATTGACGGCAAAGGCCAGTTCAACGTCTACTGGACACGTGGCAGCGACAACCAGCTCAAGCCTTCCTCGGTCGACTCCGATCGCTTTTACCTGCGGGATAAAACCAAAACAGGCACCCGCGTCAGTGAATGGTATCTCTGTCCGCTTGAAACAGGACGCAGCTGCCTGATCGACCCCTGGGCATACGATGTGCAGGGCAAGCAGGTACTCATGGCCAACCTGGTCACCCCGATCAAAACTAACGGCCGCACTATCGGCATGCTCGGTATCGATTTGTCGGTTAACTTTATCAACGAACTGGCACTGAAGCTTCAACGCGACAAGTTCGGTCCGAACTCCCATGTCAGCATTATTACTTACCGTGGGGTTGTTGCGGGTGACACCGATCCGGTTTCCCCGCTAGGCGAAGTACTGTCTGACTGGAGCCAGCGCAAGACCCAGTTTCAGGCCGGAAATCAAACCTGGAACTCAACGGAGGAATTCTCCAGCCTGGTAACACCGATTAAGGTCGGCAATACCGATATGCCTTGGATGTTATGGATATCAGTCCCGAAAGCGGAGCTATTACAAGACATCAATGCCCTGCAGAACGAGCTGGAATCATCATTCAAAGATTTCCTGAACAGCCAACTGCTTGCCGGCGTCTTGATTTCTTTCCTTGCACTCGCCTTGCTTTATTTTCTGGCCAAACGAATTTCCACCCCGATCCAGCAGGTGGTTAACATCGTTCAGCAGCTTGGTCAGGCTGGTGGCGATCTCACCTATCGGCTCGATGTAACAAGAGCTGATGAAACCGGGGCTCTGATGAACGGCCTGAACACGCTGATGGCCTCGCTACAGGGAATGATCCGGGATATTGCAGGCTCAGTTGATAACCTGAAGATGTCGGCACATCGCTCTGCCGGGATCGCAGAGACATCACACCTAGGTGTGCAGCAGCAGCGTCAGGAGCTGGAGCAGGTCGCGACGGCTATTAATGAAATGGCCTGTACCGCGAGTGAAGTCGCCAATAATGTGGCCAGCACGGCTAGCTCGGTAGAAGAAGCGAATCAGGCCATTACCCGCTGCGGCGATGTGGTGAATGAAAGCGCGGGCATGATCAACCAGCTTGGCCAGGAGATGGAACGTTCTACGGAAACCATTGTTGAACTGGAAACCCAAAGCCATCAGATCAGCAGTATCCTTGAGGTGATCCGCAGCATTTCCGACCAAACCAATTTACTGGCCCTGAACGCAGCAATTGAAGCCGCGCGCGCTGGCGAACATGGCCGTGGATTTGCCGTTGTTGCTGACGAGGTGCGTCAGCTGGCCTCCAAGACCCAGAACTCTACCGAAGAAATTCAGCAGATGATTGACCGTTTCCAAAGCCAGATACAGCTAACCGTCGAGGCCATCTCCAATGGCCAGACTTATAGCCGTAACAGCATCGAAAGCAGCAAAACGGCGGTCATGGAGCTTGAGGCGCTGATGGCAACCACCTCGACCATGCAGGAAATGGTGTGCCAGATAGCGACAGCTGCCGAGGAGCAGCACCAGGTGACGGAAGATATTAACCGCAACATCAGTGCGATCACCGATATTACCGTCAAGGCCGCCGAGAGTGCGAAAACCTCCAGCCAGGAAGCACAAGGCATGCTGACCCAGACCGGTGATGTAGAAGACAAACTAAACAAGTTCAAATACTAGCGCATATTTGAAATACATATTGAAGGCAAGACGGGCAGAAAGCCCCTCTTGCCTTCAATTATTATCTTCCGCATTGTTCACCTCTTTCTGTCCATCTTTTTCTATCTATCCCTTCCTTCTTAATTCCTTTCGACCTAGCTATTCCTACCTCGTTTTTTCTGCCACCGCTTCCTCGGCAGCAGTCGAATATTGACGAAACGGTAGCAATTACAATGGCAAATATTGACGCCACCGGAAAAGCATAAGAAGATTTATCCAGCCCAAAACCAAATTCGGACTCAACGATGAAAACCAATCTAATCACGCGCGAGGGGTATACCAAGCTCAGAAACGAGCTCGATTACCTCTGGAAGGAAGAACGGCCCGAAGTGACCAAGAAGGTAACCTGGGCAGCCAGCCTCGGCGATCGCAGCGAGAATGCCGACTTTCACTTAGAACCTTACAATAGATACTAAAGAGATTAAAATATTGATTTTTATTGTTTTTTACATGGTATGTATACTATTAACGCATACTATTCAAAACGATCAACTAAGAAGTGCCACCTCCTCTATTCATACTGCCAAAGCTAATACAAGAGGCTATGACATTTAATTAGTAATCATCTTAATACCACTACGCAGCAAACCAGCAAACCAGCAAACCAGCAAACCAGCAAACCAGCAAACCAGCAAACCAGCAAACCAGTGTTTTAAAACAATAGCTGACGATGAAAGTTGTCTAGCTACTTCAAATTTCTCATATATGACGTAGATTTGTGACGTCCTATGGATATAATCAAACCATGAGGTGTATAAAGCTTGAACTGATAGTATGTCACTTCTAAAATTATATGTACTGGCGTTTTTTGATAGAACAGTTAACCGGCTGAATCAAAAAGACAGCATAAATAGCAACTAAATACTACATATTTAAAGGATTAATGTGTTCACCTTTTTCTGACACAAAGCTTATTGACCTGGATAACTTTGTAAGTAAAATGTGCGCTCTACAAGAGGATACGTAATGGTTGTCAATTTTCAAACTAACTCAAAAAGTGCATCAACTAGAGAACAATCTAGCTCTCAAGATAGCTCAAAAGTTTACTCATTGAAGGCATACTCTGATAAGCGTGTCACAAAAAAAGCAGAGCAAAATATTTTGCGCCGAGTTGCAAAACAAACTTGGTAAGATTACTGTAAAATCCCCTTAAAAATAAACTGTTAGTGTAGTAGAGTCCGTAGAAAAGTGATTATTCTTATGAGACTCTATTACAATGGCAGCAGCAGAACAAAAGAAAGCAGACCTCCAACCTCCTGTTTCCAAATCATCTTCATCTTCAACAACGAAAAACGCAACTAGCTTAATAGCTAAACGTCAAGCTAAAGACATTGTTATAGGCTTTTGTGGTCCAGTTGGATCCGGTGTCAATAGCCTACGCACCTCTCTTGAAGAAGTTTTGACTGAATCAAATTATGAAATTGAACATGTTCATATCAGTTCAATTATGAAAAACTTTAAAGAAGCATCTTCAGTTTTGTCATCAGATCCAGACGCATATAACCGCTACATAGAACATCAGAATCTTGGTAATTCGCTTCGAGAAAAATATAACAATGCGATCCTTGCTGAAGCAGCTATAGCTCACATCACAAAGCATAGAGAAGAAAGCCTGATTGTAGGCTCTCCCAAAAGTGATACCTCAGAGGACACTGAAGCAGATATTGACGAAAAACCCAGATCTAATGTAAGAGTTGCATATCTTATAGACCAATTAAAAAATCCTGCTGAAATTGAGTTGCTTCGACTTGTTTACCAACATAATTTTTACCTTATAGGGACAATCCGCTCTGAACAAGAAAGAAAAAGAAACCTTCGAGATGAGGGAATAGATAAAAGTAAAATTGATGACTTGATACATCGAGATAGAAAAGGAGATGGAAAATCAGGGCAGCATACTGAAAAGACTATCTTGGATGCAGACTTTTTTATAAAAAATAATCAAAGTCACAAAACTGAACTTAAGAAAAAGTTACTTAGATTTATAAAATTAATTCATGGTACAAATGGTATTAGCCCAACAGTTAATGAAAAAGGGATGTATGCTGCCTTTAGTGCTTCATTGCAGTCAGCTTGCCTATCAAGGCAAGTAGGTGCATCTATTGTTGATGAGAAAGGCGATGTTTTAGTCACAGGTAGAAATGATGTCCCTAAATTTGGGGGGGGACTGTATTTATTTGAAGATGAAGATAAAGACTATCGCTGTGTCCATAAAGGAGGTAAGTGCTACAACGATTTTCACAAAAAGAATATTCGTAAAAAAGTAGCAAGCATCCTAACGAAAGAGCTTAAGGCTATTAGCAAAGGAAAAAGTCTTGATACCGGAACGTCTGCTTCCGATATGTTTAATAAAGATGCTATCGACAAAATAGCTGATAAGATCCACTCAGATACACCAATCGGTTCATTGATTGAATACTCAAGAGCAATACATGCAGAAATGGACGCAATAACTTCACTTGCTCGCCGTGATGGTTCTTCAACACTAAACAAAACTCTATACAGTACTACATATCCTTGCCATAACTGTGCTAGGCATATTGTTGCTGCTGGTATTAACAATGTTTTTTATATCGAGCCATATGATAAAAGTCTAGCTTTAGATCTTCATGATGATGCAATCACTGAACATTCTGAAAGAAATAAAGTTGTATTTCAAACATTTGAAGGGATTTCCCCTAGGCGTTATCAAAAGTTTTTCTTTGCTCCGTATGACAGGAAAGATAAAAATACTGGAAATGCGCTTATGAACTCTGCCGCCGGTAAATATCAAATAGATGTCCAGCTTATTGAAGGATATAGAGAATACGAAGACCGCATTTGTGCTGATTTCATATCAAAGACCAGCATAAACTCATATAACAAGGAGTAATGCAAACTCATAAAGGAGTCCGAAAATATGACTCCTTTATTGACCATTCTCAACCGACCTGATGATAAGTTTAAGCTTCTAATACACTTTATGGAAATTAACTGTTAAAACCCACCAATAAACGTATCGACAAACCCTTTAAATTTCTCAGTAAGCCGTCCTACAATCTTCTTGCGCTGCAGTATTGTCGGCTTGATTTGCAGTGTTCCAGCAAAATCATCACGTAGTGGCATCTCTTCACTTAACTCGTAACGATTGACCAAAATTTTGAGTTTATCGGTATCCAGGTTTTCCTCTGATGCCATCTGATCTAAGGCTTCACGCTTTTCTTTTTCCCAGAAATACTCAAACTCTTCCTCAACATCAGAGTGGGCGGGGATTCCTTCAAGATGTTCATTCATGAACTTTTCAATCAGTGCTTTCTTACTCAGCAATGTTGGGTCAGAACTGATTAGGTTTGCGATAACCTGGCGTTTACGCTCTTTTTCGTCCGCACTCTCTTCTTCGTGCAGCTCACGGAGTAAATGAAGAATGTATCCAACATTAACTTCATCACGATGCATTAACTCAAGCTCGAAATCGACATCATCTAGTATTGATACCTTCTCTTTGGTTGAGTTCTCGCGTAACTGACGATTTAGATCAGCATATTTGCTAGTAAAGTCCTGAAACTCTTGAGCACTCATCGCGGTAGAGTCCATATCGAAATCGGCAAAATTGCCTAGCATGTTTTTAAGGCGCATCAACTCACGGAATTGCCTTACAAACAAAGCTTGAGCTTCTTCATCAGGGAGGTCATCTACAGAATCTACTGTTGGTGTAATTGCCATTAATGCATCGTAAGCTTTATCGAAGTCAGCTAACAGAACCTCAAACGGTGGAACTACAATCGACTCATTTGGCTGCTTGTTTGAGAACAGCGTGAAAGCATCATCAGCCGCTTTCTTTAAGTTACGAAAACACACCACATTACCGTGAGATTTCGTTTCATCTAACAAACGGTTAGTTCTTGAGAACGCTTGGATTAGCCCGTGGTTCTTCAGGTTTTTATCTACGTATAAGGTATTGAGCTTCGGTGCATCAAACCCTGTTAAGAACATATTCACCACTAGAAGAATATCAATCTCCTTGGCTTTAACTCGTTTGGATATATTCTTGTAGTAGTTATAGAAAGACTCACTATCATTCGTCGTGTAGCTAGTGCCAAACATTTGGTTGTAGTCGCCTATGAAAGACTCTAACTTGTCTCGGCTGTGCAGCTTTACTGTTTGAGCATCATTAAGATACTTTGCAGCGGCTTCTTTTACGTCACTCGCTTCGCCATTACCTAACTCATACTCTTCTTCTTCGTTCGCTTCATAACTGAAGATGGTCGCAATCTTAAGGTTATGCTTTCCTTCTGCCTTCTTTTTAGCAAGCAATTCGTAGTATTGAACTAACTCTGGCACACCAGATACGCAGAACATTGCATTGTAGTCACCGCTATGCGTCTTTCGACGGTGATGGGCAATGATGTAATCGGATATCTTATCTAGGCGGGCAGGAGAGCTTAGAAGCTCTTTGGTATCGATATCTTCGACTTCAATATCAAGATTATTGTTAGAACCATCTTTGTACTGGTAACGACCAACGTACTCGATAGCAAATTTAAGTACGTTATTATCTCGGATAGCATCAACTATCACATACGGGTGTAGGCACTCACCAAAAAGGTCTTTGGTGGTTTTCTTGATTGAATTCTTAGCCACTGCGTTTTCAGCAAAGATAGGCGTACCAGTGAAACCAAATAACTGAGCCCCCTTAAAGAACTGGGTGATATTTTGGTGTGTATCTCCAAACTGGCTACGATGACACTCATCAAAAATGAAGACAATGCGCTTATTTTGCAAGGCTTCCATTTCATTCAGATAGCGCTTTTTAGTCACAACGTTATTGAGCTTTTGCAACGTAGTGACGACTAGTTTGGTATTGCGGCTTTCGTTAACTTTTTTGCCTTTTATCGGCTTATCCAATAGCTGATGAAAGAGCATACTTGTGTTGTCCGTACTATCCACACAGCCTTTAGCAAAGGCATTAAACTCCAATGCTGTTTGGTAATCGAGATCTTTACGGTCTACCACAAACACGACTTTGTCCACCTCATTGAGTGAAGTCATAATCTGCGCCGCTTTAAATGAGGTCAGCGTTTTACCTGAACCCGTGGTATGCCATATGTAGCCATTCAAGTCCGTTGTTTTGACTCGGTTAATAATCGCTTCTACTGCGTAGAACTGATATGGACGCAGAACCATTAAGAGCTTACCCGTCTCATTCAAGACAATGTATTTGGTAAGCATGGCCGTTAAGTGTGAAGTGGTTAGGAAAGCACTGGCAAAGTTTGAGAGCTGACTGATTTTCTTGTTATCAAAGTCAGTCCAGTCAAAAGTCTGCTTGGATGACATCTCACTATTGTTGGAGAAATACTGAGTATTCACACCGTTGGAGATAACAAACAGTTGGATGTAGTTAAACAAACCATGATTGGCGTGATAAGAGTGCTTTTGATAGCGTTTAACCTGATTAAATGCCTCTTTTAGCTCAATACCGCGACGCTTCAGCTCGATTTGCACCAGTGGCAAACCATTGACCAAAATAGTCACATCGTAGCGGTTGGTATACACGCCCTTTACTGTAATTTGCTGGGCTACCTGAAAGTGGTTTTTACTGACATCATCAAACAACAACGTGATATGGCGGCTATCTCCATCATCTAGCGTAACATCAAGCTGATCACGTAATATCTTCGCTTTCGTGAAGATATTACCTTTCTCTAGCTTACCCAATACCTGACGAAACTCGGTGTCAGAAAGTACGCACTCATTGACCTTCTCAAGTTGAGTTTTCAGGTTCGCTTCAAGTGCCGCGTTATCCTTTAGTTGGATAACCTCAAAACCTTGAACCGAAAGTTGGGTAATTAAATTATCTTCTAGTTGTTGTTCAGATTGATAAGCCATATGACGAATTATTTTCCTAGACTACTTTTGCACAGAGCCCCTAGTACAAGGACTCTGTGTGAATATGCTATACAAACATCTGCTGTAGTAAGCCTTTTTTGAACTGTTTGGTTTGTTCGATTTGCTTTGCAACACCTTCGATTTTTCTATCGATAGATTGAAGGAATTGAGCGATTTTTTGTTGTTCCGGTTCACTAGGTACAGGAAGAGTTACTTGATAGAAATCCTTCTCCCCAATATTCAACAACCCGTCCATACGCGCAGAAGATGATATTAAGCGCCTAAGTTGCCTATCTAAATATTTATGCTCAAACAACTGTGCGTAAAAGTCAGAAACACCATGTGCCAACTTAAAGCTCCTATATACAAAGGGAACTAAGGCTTCGTCATCTAACAAAAGATAAACACAACCATACTTAAAAGATTTTGAGTTGCCACGATTATAAGAAAACTCCCCTTTCATTAGGTGAGTGTACTTATCTAAACTAGTACCGGCAATTACCTGGCTAAACCTATCTTTTTGATGTAAAAATCCTTTCCCTGCAGATATTGTCATTACATTTTCAATTACCGAAGAAGCCTTTCTTTTTACTGGGAGTGAGATTTCATTTAGAGCTTTAATTTCCCAATCAGAGAACGCATTACCATCTTCATCTTTAAAGCGGATCTGTTGACTAAAAACCTGTTGCATCACACCTTTTTTGTATTCTTTGAGTAGGCGATGCTTTTCGGTTAGTTGGTTAATCTTAGTATCTACTGAGGTTAGAAAATCAGCGATTTTTTGTTGTTCCCCTTCATCGCTTGGCAGTTTAACTTTATAAGGTGATAAGAATTCTATATTTATGTTTTTTTGAGCTGCCTGAGGGGCAAGGTAGTCAATTCTAGGCTGCTCTCTATTCAAATAGATACTAAGAAACCGATTATGTGTTCCTTTTTTACAGCTAATACCAACAAGACTATCAGGGCAAGCCATTGCTCTTTTTAACAGACCACAGTAGCCAATATTGGCAGCTATCGTCATTAGAATGGTCCCCTCTGGAAATAGTTTACTTACCTTTAGTCCTTTCTCATTAAGGGTTTGAGAATAAGTACTTATGTATCCTCTTGATGAACTAACGTCATTAGTTTGAGCAAAAGGAATATCCCCCCCATAGAACTGAGGGTCATTTCTAGGGCGCGGAGAAAATCGCCCCCTCTCAATCTTTGCTACTTTTGAAAGGGGATACTCTATCCAGTCCTTACCTTCAAATTCAGAAAATCTAATACTAGGCTGCACTACCTGCTTAGGCATTGTTCTTGTCCTCAAACGGTACGTCAATCTCTAACTCTAAGCAGAATTCGGCAATCGATTTATCACTCTCTAACATCGCTTTATCGTTGCTTATTAGTAACTTCGATACTTCCTCTAAGTCGACTGCAACTTCTTCTTCAAAAGTATCCACATAACGTGGAATATTGAGGTTGTAGTCATTCTCATTTAAATCAGCAGGTGTAGCTGTAAAGGAGAATTTATCAATCGTTTGGCGCTTAGCTACCGCATCAAGAATGCGCTGCAAGTCCTCCTCACGCATTATGTTGTTATTAGTACCTTTATCAAAATGGCTACTCGCATCAATGAACAACACGTCATCATCGGCTTTACGGTTTTTCTTCAACACCAGCACACAAGTTGGAATAGGCGTGCCAAAGAAGATATTGGCTGGTAAGCCAATCACCATATCAAGATAGTTTTTCTCTGTAATTAGATGCTGACGAATATGCCCCTCAGCAGCACCGCGGAATAGCACGCCATGAGGAAGTACCACTGCCATTGTGCCGTCATCATCAAGCTGATGAACCATATGCTGAACAAAAGCAAAATCCGCTTTTGATTTAGGTGCGAGCTTACCGTAATCAGAAAAACGCTCATTGTTTAGATGCAAAGGATTTGCTGACCATGATGCAGAAAACGGAGGATTAGCCACAACCGCACTGAAACGTTGCTCAATATGTGCTGGCACTTCTAGTGTATCGTCATTCTGAATATCGAACCGATTATAGTGAACATCGTGCATGATCATGTTCATACGAGCAAGGTTATAGGTGCTTGGGTTCTGCTCTTGACCGTAAAACTTCAAATCAGGGTTATTCGCTTCTTTGGCAACACGTAGTAACAATGAACCAGAACCACACGTTGGGTCATACACAGACTTTAGGTTCGGGTTATCAAGTATCACAAGCTTAGCTAGCAACTTAGAAACCATTTGTGGTGTATAGAACTCACCAGCTTTTTTGCCCGCACCACTGGCAAACATACCAATCAAATATTCGTAAGCATCACCCAGAATATCGATTTCACTGCTTTCTAGGTGAAAATCGATGTTGTCTAAGTGCTCAAGCACTTTAGCAATCAGTTTGTTACGAGCATCAGGAGTTTTACCTAGCTTGTTTGAAGTCAGATCTAGCTCATCAAATAAACCATTAAAGTCATCGGCACTGTCTGCCCCCATAGTACTTTGTTCGATGTCATTGAGCACATCACGCACGTCATCAAGAATGAACTCACCATTCGCCCCTGCTTCTGCAATGACATGGAAAAGCTCGGATGGTTTAAAGAAGTAACCTAGTTTATCTAATGCTTCTTCTTGCACTGCTTCTAAGTACTCTTGACCCTTTTCGCTCTTTTCATTAATTTGAGCGAACTGGATACCATCTACAGAAAGCAGTTCATCGGCATAGCGATTAAGTTTATCTGACAGGTATTTGTAGAAAATTAGGCCAAGAATGTAATCACGGAAGTCATCGGCTGACATGTTGCCACGAAGAGTATTTGCGATGTTCCAAAGCTGTTTTTTTAGCTCTTGTTGGTGTTGTTCGACCATGAAAAAGGGGCTCTTTGTTGCATTGACTCAGACAATAGGCCAACGATAGGTTCTAAAACTCCGCCGATTATACATTGGAATACCAACAAAACTGAGTACCGAGTCAAAACAGTTGCAATTATGACCTCTTCAGCAGTGCAACCTGTTAATATGTGGTATCTATTCTTAAGAATTCATGAACGATGACTAAAGGACGACAACTCAAAATTTACCTTGCTGATGGAACAGTTTCCGGCATTCGTCATGCAGAAATCGTGAACTGGACAGGTCAAGCTCTTGCAATTCCTCGAGTGAAGATAAAAGACTTAGATGGATGGGAAGAAGTCCATCGCCCAGGTGTGTACTTCTTATTTGGATATGACGATGAAGTGAGCCGATTGGCTGCCTATATCGGTGAAGCAGAAAACATTACCAAAAGACTCCAACAACACTTATCTTCAAAAGACTTCTGGAATGAAGCTATTTGCTTTACCAACAAAGATGAAAATCTGACCAAGGCCCATATTAAGTATTTGGAATCCCGCCTCATTGAACTATCACTTCATGCTAACCGCTATCAGCTAGATAATGGGAACCAGCCGCCTCAGTCCTCCCTGCCAAGAGGTGAGCGGGATGCAATGGAAGAATTCCTTGAGAACATTCGTACTTTGCTTGGCACTTTAGGTCATAAACTGCTTGAGCCCGTTGTAAAAACAACAGCTTCAGAGCAAACATCCAGTTCTGAACCTAACCAAGATCTCGTGACACTAAAGGGGCGAAAATACAAAGCTACTGCTCAATTGACCAGTGAAGGCATTGTCGTTCTCAAAGGCTCTGAAGGCAGCATATCCGCCAATCAAAGCTTGTCGAAAGGCTATACCAAGATCAGGGATAACCTGATTGACAAAGGTCTGCTGATAGAAGAAAACAGTAAGCTCGTAGCCACAGACGACATCCTTTTCACTAGCAGCTCTCAGGCCGCAGCCGTCTTGTTAGGCTACCCATGCAATGGACTGGATTATTGGATTGATAACAAGGGGCAATCGCTAAAACAGCGAGAGAGCTTAGTTGATGGCTGAGGGACACTCCCTCAACCACTGCAGTTGTTTTTGTTACTTGATTAAAACCTCAACATGAGGCTTTCTTCGACGATTGAGGGTAATGCAAAAAGAGCTTAGTAAGAGCTTCTAGATCTCCCTGAATGTTTTTGACACGCACCCTTGCTTGTAAAAAAAAAGTTTGAACATAACTGGCTTCATCAGGAAAACGGTTCAGAACCTCTTGATACTTAACCATTTCACGAAGTGAAATTTCTTGTAATGCCTCTAATTCAGATTTCTCTTTCCGAATTGTATCTAGGAAACCACTACTGGCCGGTACATGTACTTCTGGCAGCCTAATGCACTCCCTATGCTGATGCTTTTTCAGCCTGCGAATTTTTGCAATAAATTGGCTTTGTTTGAACACCTCAGATTTAAGGTAGATAGTGTCTTTTCGGCTGATGGCAGCTTGTTTTTCCAACAAACCTTTATCAACCATGCGCGATAACTGACGATAGATAAACTTTCTTGCTTCATTTTCATCATCAAACTGTTCTGTTGATTTCACCAAAGCGTCCCTGAGCTCAATAACTGTAAATTGATCCAAATCCTTTACGATCAGCAGGTTGTAAATATGTTCATTCAATGCCACAGCTTTAGACACTTTAGACTCCTGATACAATAAAACTTAGGATTGCTAAGTATACAGAAATCGGTAAAACTTAGACAATCTAAGCTATTCAGGACCAACCAAATGAAACCTCAGTGGCCAGAGAAAACCCGATCCCAACACGCCTCAAAGAGGCGCGTAAAAAAGCAGGTATCACTCAAAAGGATCTGGGTGTTCGTATCGGCATGGAACCAAGCTCGGCAAGTGGCCGCATGAACCACTACGAGAAGGGAAGACATACACCAGACATCAGCACACTACAAAGAATGGCTGATGAGCTCGGTGTACCTTTGAATTATTTCTATTGTGAGGATGAAGTGTCGGCTGAACTTGCGTGCCTAATTGCAAGAATGAGTGAAGCCGATAAGAAAAAACTAATCGAACATATAAGCGACTTATCGAAAGATTAATCTTTCTCATACTCAATAGAGTTAATGAACCACTCTTTATCACCCTCAGGCGTTTTCACTACAATGTCATCATCAACTTCTTTTTTGAGTAAAGCTCTGGCCATTGGAGAGTCTATAGAGATGTAATCTTTCACATCACCATAGATTTCTTCTGGGCCAACAATTCGAAACTTCTTTATATCTCCGGCTTCATTTTCAATTTCGACCCAAGCACCAAAAAATACTCTCCCTTCTTGCTGAGGTGAGTAATCGACAACCGTTACATCAGGCAGAAACTTTCGTAAGAAACGAACTCTTCGATCTATTTGTCGCAGGATACGTTTATTGAAGGTGTAATCAGCATTTTCAGAACGATCGCCAAGACTTGCAGCCCAAGTGACTATCTTTGTAATTTCAGGGCGCTTTTCGTTCCACAAGTAGTCATGTTCTTTTTTGAGTTTGTTGTAGCCTTCTCGAGTAATCAGTTTGGTTTTCACGCTTAAATACTTCCTGATTCTGTTATAGATTCTGTAATGCTTTCTTTATCGCATCTATGGTCGCAACAGGGAAAAAAGATTCTTTGCTACCGCTCTTAACTATACTTCCATTCGCACCAGGCTCCAATTGATGTCGCCGTAAAAACTCCCTAGATAGTAGATGCTCCAAAGCACTGCGTTCTAGTTCATTTAACTTTATTGATGAAGCAGCTGTTGCTCCGCCATCGAATACTTCAATCACTTGATTAATAGGAACAACTTCTTTGAGAAGTCTTTCAGCATCTTTTTTCTGAGAGTAGATAATGTTGGCTTGTAACCTCACTACTGGGTCTTCTAACTCATCTATCCATGCGTACGTTTGCCCCTTTTGAGAGTGACTTGGATATTTTTCCGATTTGGAATTCGCAGATGCAAAACTATCAATCAGGGTTCGGTATGCTTCGCCAGTTTTATTGCGAATGCTCTGCGCGGCAGGCACTCCTCGCCCTTTACCCAACCTAGCTATTGTCGCGTAGCTAAAATCGGTAAGACCTCGTTCACGTTGCTCTTCACAAACAGTAAAGACAGCCTCTAAAGAGTTCTGCATCCGTGTCGAAACTTGCTGTTTTAATTGCTCTAGCACCTTCTCTGGAGGGATTCCTGTCATATCACTTTATCCTTTTCAGTGGCTGAGAACGTTCAAACAATTCTTGGATCGTATTCGCTGTAAACTTGGTATCCTCACTTAAGTCCATCATAGATAATCGACCATCCATTAATCTATCGACACTTTCCCAACTTTCTAAGCGACTCAACATCAGTTGGGTTAACTGATTGCCCACTGCTAATTGTTCTTCTTCACTCAAAAGAAACATTCGTGGCGGCATGCTATTTCTAACCATCATTTGGTCTAACGCTTGAGAGCGTCTTGTTACAGAAAGCTCATCACTACAACTATGATACAGTTCTGCATTCTCACAGACTTCAGAAAGTTGATGGAAGCTGCTAACTTCATCCAACTCAACATCAATTTCGAATTGTCTGGGAACTATTAACTGTAGCTTGCTCGATTCATTTGAATCTAATTGCTGATCTAATACCTGCTGACAATTATGAATATGCCTATGTACAGCATTCATATCAGACATGTACAGATCCAACTTCTTGGCACGCGTTTCGATTTCAGAGTTGAGCTTTTGACGTTGAGATATAAGATCTTTTCGATCTCTTTCTAATCTGTTGTCAGCAGTCTTTCTCTCATAGAGTTTGTGAGAAATTACTTCGATTTCCTGTGCCGTTTGGTTAAGTTCAGCCTCAAGCTTCGAATACCGAAAAGACTGAGTATTCACGGCAAGACTTACTTCATTGAAGAGTGCAGCAAGGCCAACCATAAATGCTGGTCCCGTTATGAAAAAACGGCACTGAATACAGTTTTGTTCTCCAAGATACCCTGCAGGGACGGGATAAAAAATATTCGCTTTGGTGGCAACTGGTTTCCCGCCTTCGCTACAGAATGCGCCCCCCACAGGACAGATACCAAAGTCCTTGAAAAGATAGTTGGATGCAGGTCGGCTGTTGTCTAGGGAATTCAAAAATTCAGGTGATGAAGCAACCAACTGAGATTTGCATTCTTCAATACGCTGCTGTTCCACATACGATTTGAACGTTTTCACCGCGTTGCTTAAAGCTTCTTTTTCTCCTTTCTCGATTCGCTCCCTAATATTGGCTCCAGTCTTATCGCTCTTTATGTAGTAGATTTGCATCATGATGCTCGAATGACCGACTAGCTTCATGATTACTTCTAGAGGAATTCCGAACTCATAGGCATATGCGTTTATCAAACTTACACGCATAGAATGCGGTGTATACAGAGATTTAAAGTGGTAAAGGGGGATCGTCTTATCAAGTTTCAGTGATGCAATACAATCCGCATAGGTTTGCCCCTTAAAAATAGCGGTAGTCACTTCATCTTTAGCTGAAAAAAACAATGCAGCCGCGAGGCGTTGGGTTAAGCGCCCTCCAAAGTTTCCAGGCTCGTCTTCTTGGAAGTCCCTAAACAGGAAGCTATTGATACCTTTTTGTTTACGCTGAAGCTCATTAAGGTTAGTACGCTTACAGTCAAGCCAATGAGTTGAAGCTTCTATCGGGTTATATTTTTGTTGCCACTTTCTCAGCTTTATCAGCTTTATCAGCCAGTAAGCTAGCTCTATTGGCATGAATGGAACGAAATAACCTTTTCCATCAAAGTGAGTTTTATTGGATGTATAATGTACCCCAAAATCGTCTTTTCCGGTTTTGCTCACCATCCCTTGATGCTTGGTGAGTCCAGCAAGCTTACTTTTGTTTTTCTTCCAGATAACTTTGTTATTCTTGAAATCTGCAATATCAGAATCGGCCTCTCCTGAGTCACAGTATACGATTTGCATACCTCTGGCTGGCAGTTGCATTAACGCATATGTGTAAGTCCAATACACAGGAAACCAAAGATAAGTTTTGTCTCCATCAACTTTCACAACACAGTCTGGATCGCTTTCATCAATTAGCGAAATGTCCTCAATTGCCACCCAATCAGCAGGGAACACATGTAGATGAGTTAAATCAGAATAACTTTGCTTATTAGTAATCGAATCATCCGGATATATCCAATCCCTACCAGATTTTACAAACTGATATGGTAAAGCTAGTTTGTTTGTTTCATTGGCAACTTGTATTACCCGTTCACCATTGAAACTAATATGTGAGAATGGGTTGTTAGCTCCCTTAATTGGTGTTATCTCACCAGTATCCACATCCTCTAGAAGCAAGTAGTTATAAACTACCCAATCAAGAAATTCGTTAATTGAGTAAAGCCATTTTTTCTTTCGGGTTATTGGCACTTTATCAAACAAGTCCAACATAGGTTGAATATTTGTTTTCCCTCTAGTTAGGTACTCAAGGGGGCTTTTTTCAAATCCATTAGGCTCAATATACTCGCGCACAAATTCACAAAGGTCTTTCGCTTTAGTATCTCCACCTCGGGCAGACTTGAGGAATTCCTCTATTTTTTCAGCCCAAAGTCTCCACTCATCAGTAAAATACTTTATTTGGTAGGGTCTTGGTTTTCCAAAAAAATCGAAAGTGTTCGTCCAGCCTTTTCCTTTATAATACTCTTCTGGCGATGAAGGTATTCGAGGATCGACTAATTGCACACGCATCTCTTTGTAGTCAGCCATATTGACACAATTGTGTTTGATTACGATTTGACGCAAGATATCGTATTGATAAGGTTTTGGTATATCTAAAGCATCGTACCAACTTATCCAACCTTCTATTGTCTTTTCTGGCTTTGATGGTAATTTTCTAATTACATTTCTAGCTTTTTTATATTGTTGCGAATTTTTGACTCCTAATACCTGGCAAGCCTGTTTAAAAGACACCAAGTTATTAACATGCTTAGGAAGTAGAAAATCACACCAATTGGACCAATCTTTTGAATAATATGCAGCTGGGTCAGAATGAAGTCTTAAATCTTTGATATAGTTTTGTTTATAATCCTTAACACTAATAATGCATAATTTTATAGCCGCTTCACTAGCTTCCTCGTAAGATTGATAAAAATCATAATTTAACCCCAAGAATATTCTATAACCTTTCCATTGGCTTAAATAAAATTTATTTGGAGTTGCAGGTAGCTTTGGATCTTTTTTATACAACTTAAGATATTCCTCCTTTGTCCTTATATCAAGCGATTGCGCTGCGTTACTCGCTTCAATATAACTTTGATAAAATATCATGTTTTTTGCTAAAAACTTACTAAACCCTTGCCACTCGTTTGGGTAATGACTCTTGGGGGAACATGGTAATTTAGGGTCTTCATGGTAACGTTTTAAATACTCGTTGTAAGTTTTTATCCCTAGAGATTGTGCAGCCGTACTTGCTTTTTGGTAGGTTGAATAGAATACTTTTTTCTTCTTACCTAAGAATTCTGCATACCCCGTCCACTGACTTTTGTATTCTTTATTTGGACATGATGGTAGTCGAGAGTCCTCTTTATAACGAATGGTATATTCTTTTGTTGTCTTGATACCCAAACTCTGAGCTGCGTTACTCGCTTCCTGATAAGTTAAATAAAACCCACCTCTTGAACCTAAAAACTTTCTGAACCCTTGCCAATCTTGTGAATACTTTATTTTAGGTGAAAAAGGTAATCGAGAGTCCTCTTTGTAGCGAATAACATATTCTTTAGCTGTTTTGATACCAAGCGTTAGAACTGCTTCTCTAGCACCATTGTAATTTTCATAAAATTTTTTATTTGTATTTAAAAAATGAGAAAAGGTATGCCACTCCTCCTTATAAACCTTTTCTGGAGCAAAGGGTAACTTGGGTTCTTCTTTATAGCGTAACCGATACTCTTTCTGGTTTTTTATGCCCATGGTTCGGGCTGCTTTACTAGCATCTTGATAGGTTGGATAAAACTTTTCTTCTGTACGCAAAAAATTTTCAAAATTATGCCACTGAATGGCATAAATTTTATTAGGAGTAGCTGGTAATCTCGGGTCTTCAGAGTATCGTCTTGTATATTCTTTATATGTTTTAATTTTTAGCGCTCGCGCAGCTTCACTAGCCTCTTGATAAGTTAGATAAAACTGGCTTATATTCCCTAAAAACTCTTTAAAACCTTGCCATTCCTGCGTATAAATTTTACTTGGAGTAGATGGTAAATGGGGATCTTCATGATAACGTTTTTTGTATTCAGATTGGGTCTTTATCACTAAGGATTGAACAGCAAGACGTGCTTCTTCATAAGTCGAATAAAAAGATTTTTCTTTATGTAAAAACTCATCAAATCCAGGCCATTGTTTCTTATATAAACTACGAGGATCGGCTGGTAGTTTCGGATCTTCACAATAGCGTTCCTTATACTCTGCTCCTGTTTTTATTCCCAAAGCTATTGCTGCAATACTTGCTTCTTTAAGTGTTGTATAAAATATACGTTTATTTTTCCCCAAAAAAACTTCAAACCCTTCCCATTGCTCTGAGTAAACTTGCTCTGGGCGGGCTGGCAAATGAGGGTCTTCACGATACCTCTTTCTGTATTCCGTGCTTATTTCTATCTTTAAATGCTGGGCGGCAAGGCTCGCCTCTTCATATGTCAAATAGAGTTTTCTTCTCATATACACCTCATCCTTTGTCGCACTTCTTCATCGGTGGGTCTAATGTATGCGAGGCAACTATCAGGGCTTTTGTGATGCATAGCTTTTTGAATTTCTAATTGATTAAACCCATACTCCCTCAACCGATACCCATATGAATGCCTATGGCCATGACATGTAGTTCCCTGACTTTTAGCTGTTATTAACCCAATTCGTGTCACTGCATTACTATGCTTTTGAATGAAATTTTTCTTAGTCTCAGCATCACCACGTGAGTTAGAAAAAAGAAAAGGATGATGACCATTAACTCTTAAACTTAGATACTTCTGTAGTAGTAGAGTAAATTCAATTGCTTTGTGGGCAGGAAAGAACATTACTTCGAATGACAAATTTCTATTGGTCAATAGAGGTTGCTTCCAACCAGCATGAAGTCGATGATTTCGAGGATACTCATTTCGAGGGCTTAGACGAAATTTTGTAGCGAGATAATCTCTTCGGTTATTAAAACCGGTTTCGGGTGCTTTACCATCGCTTGGATGAAATACCGAAACCAATGCAGCTCCTGTCTTAGGATCTATAGAGATATCGTTAACATATATTTGGAAACATTCAGATAGCCTTAATCCACCATAGTGCATTAACATAACAATCAATTGGCTTGCATAGTCTTGATGTCCACAAGAAGACTTAAACCCATCATTGAACAGCCTGTTAAAGTACTCTTCTGGAAATCGATAAACAGACTCTACAGATAACAGATGTCGCTCAGGTCCATTCACACCACGCACGTATGAAAGCTCTTTAGCTGAAGGCTTATTCAAGTGATTCAGAAAACAGCGACTATGACGACGATAGTATGCGCACCAACGCAAACGCTCTTCAGCATGCGTTGCCTTTCTCATCGGATTTAGCTTAGGTAAGCCTTCACCATGAACCTCATCTAGATAGTCACAATATGATGTAATATGCCCCAAAAGAACATTTACATCCTCGCTCTTTCTAGGCCGCCAATAGAGTCCCGTAGGATCTTGCTCATTCTCGACTGTCCCAAAACACAAGGCGTCAACAAATGCTCTAAGCAGTTCCGTTGCAGATTGATAAGACAAAGTCTGGTTGTTGATAAACTTCAGCAGTAGCTCTATGGCAAAACAGTTTCTCTCCAGCCAAGACTGTGACTTGTTTCGCTTGGTGTAAAGAAACCTCAAATGAGAAATAAGCACACCCTTTTCAGTGAAAAGGGCAGGAAATTGAAAAGTCACGGCCGACTTATGAGCTTTGTAGTTAACTTGCCGCTTGATTACATAGCTCATTTTTTTAAACGAACACTTGTAAGAAAGTCATGCCATCCTTTCCAGTTATTGTTATCTGTCTTCTCTGAGCTCTCTTTTTTTCTTTGTCACTACTTTTGTCTTTAAAGCTACTTTGGAACTCTAAAAACTCAGACCAGCCTTGCCAATCCTTAACCATGTATCTTTCATTTATTCTCGACATTTAACGCCCCTATAACTTAGTATTCCTAAGTGTACTAAATAGTATTTAGTACATAGATATAACTTTTTCCAGTTTCTTACTAAGAAAGAGAAGTGACTTAAATCTAGTCAAAAGAGTAGGAATTAGTATGCTTATGTGAGTAGAACTAATACCAATATAACAAAAAGCGTCTGCGCGAAATCGATCGCCGGGTGCGCTTTCTACGTAAGCGTCTGGAAATCGTCCAGGTCGTTGACTATTCCCCGCAGCAGGACGGTAAAGTCTTCTTCGGTGCCTGGGTCGAGATTGAAAACGATGACGGCGAAACCAAGACTTTCCGCATTGTCGGCCCAGATGAGATCTATGGCCGCAATGACTATATCTCTATCGACTCCCCGATGGCACGGGCGCTGCTGAAAAAAGAAGTCGACGATGAGTTCGAGGTCAATACCCCGGCAGGCAGGAAGGAATGGTTCATCAATAGTATCCGCTATACCTGATTGATCACCGCTCCCGTCACGACACGCTGTCCCGGCCTTGCAACTGCTCACAGCACAGGGAAAAGAACGCATTGGCCGACGGCGAGATATGACGTTCATGCAAGCGGAAAATACCAATCTTCCGCTCCACTTTAGGATCGATCAGAGGCCGCCAGACCAGCGGTGTTTCTGCCTCGGGGAAAGCCAACTTAGGCAGCGTCGTGACCCCAATTCCCAATGACAATACCGAGAACAAAGAGGTGATATTTTCCACCGTGTACAGCGCACTTTCTGTCAGCACCCGGGCCGGCGTCGGATCCAGCAGCCTACAGGTACCGTTTTTAATAAACGGATACGCCGTGACCTGGCACCACGTCACCCCGTCGACCATTGCCGCTATCGGATGATCACGCAGGCATACAACCCCCAGCTGATCAGACAGTAATGGCGTAAAATCAATCCGCTCGTCGTTAACATGCAGGCAGTTGCCCAAAGCAAGATCAACCTCGCCCGCCAGCAATCGCGCCTCCACCCCGGCAGCGTTGTCATCAACCAACGATACCTCCACCTGCGGATAACTAACGCTGAACAATGCCAATACCTTGGGGATCAATTTCGCGGCCACCGATGGAACACAGGCAATTCTGACCTGTCCCTGCTGGCCGATGGCCGCTGCCCGCAAATCGCTATCCAACGCCTGATATAGGCGAAGAAACTGATCGACTTTCGGCAGGCAAACCTCGCCATAGGGGGTCAGCTTGGCTTTATGACCAGATTCAAACAGCGGCTGGCCGAGGGTTTTCTCCAGCTCTTTTACCGACGTTGACAGCGCCGCCTGGGAACGGTTCGCCTTGGCTGAAGCCGCCCGAAAGCCGCCTTCTTGCACAACCAAAGAAAAGTGCTTCAGCTGCTGTAGCTTCATGTCCATGTCATTTCCCTTACTGATATCCGTAGCGCGATCAATTCACCCTCCTTTTTGATAAAAAAAACTTATCAATTGTCAGAAATAAACCATTCGATTTATCGCCTGATTATGTGCAATATTTAACCACATTGAAACATTCTTGTTACATTGCAGGTAAAATATGTCAGCCACACCATCAAAGAAAGCCGTTCCTACATCACTGTTTGCCTCGAAAGCCCCCTTGGAATGGGCTGTCGTCAACAACGGAACCCTGTATACCGCGCAAATCCCGATCGACCAGTCCGGCAGTGTCGTTGAGGGCGGGATCGAAACCCAGACTCGCCAGACCATGGATAATCTGGTCCATACGCTGGAGTGCGCCGGCGTCTCAACCGATGCCGTCCTGCAGGTACTGATTTATGTAACTGATCGTAGTTACCTGGCGACTGTCAACAAGGTATATGCCGACTATTTCAACGCCCCTTACCCCAACCGTGCCGCCGTTGTTGTTGCCGGGCTGGCACGGGAAGAAATGCTTGTCGAGCTGGTCGTTTACGCCGCCGTCAATGAGCTTTGACCAATGACTGATAACCAATAACGCATTATTTCAAGGATAGCCCCATGACATTTGACGCAGAAAAAGCCCTCTACATCGCCGGTGAATGGCAGTCCGGTACAACGACTATCAACAATATCAATCCGTCAGATATTAGCCAAAACCTCGGGGAGTTTGCCCAGGCCAGCCAACAGCAGGTTCAGCACGCTATCGATGCTGCCAGGACTGCACAGCCCGAGTGGGAAAAAACACCGCTAGAACATAAGCAGAAAGTATTGCAGGCCATCGGTGACGAACTGATCGCGCGTTGTGATGAATTAGGTACGCTGCTGTCCAGTGAAGAAGGCAAGCCCTTTGCCGAGGGTCGCGGCGAGATCTACCGGGCCGGCCAGTTCTTCCAATACTATGCCGCTGAAGTGCTGCGTCAGATGGGCGATATTGCCCAATCAACACGTCCCGGAGTATCGGTTGAGGTAAGCCGTGAAGCCGTCGGTGTGGTAGCAATCATTTCACCCTGGAACTTTCCGACTGCCACGGCAGCCTGGAAAATCGCCCCGGCACTGGCCTTCGGCAACAGCGTGATCTGGAAGCCAGCCAACCTGACTCCGGCCAGTGCCGTTGCCCTGACTGAAATCATTCACCGCCAGGGCCTGCCCGCCGGCACTTTCAACCTGGTGCTTGGCAGTGGTTCAGAAGTCGGCAACGCCTTAATCAACTCAGAGCAAATCAATGCCGTCAGCTTCACCGGCTCGGTCGACACCGGCCGCAAGGTAGCCGCAGCAACAGCTCCCAACTTCGTTCGCTGCCAGCTTGAAATGGGCAGCAAAAATGCCCTGGTTATTGCCGACGATGCCGATATTCAAACCGCTGTTGAGGCAACCATCATGGGCTCCTTCTCCGGAGCAGGCCAGAAATGTACCGCCTCGTCGCGTTTAGTCGTTGTTGACAGCATTCACGATGCCTATGTCGATGCACTCATCAAACGAATGAGTACGCTCAAGATCGGCCATGCACTCGAAGACGGGGTGTTCATGGGGCCGGTGGTCGATGGCAACCAGCTGCAGTCGAATCTGGACTGGATTGAGAAAGCCCGCCGGCACGGTGCCGAACTGGCCTTTGGCGGCGAGAAGCTCAACATGGAACATGACGGCTACTACATGACACCGACCCTATTCCTCGATACCCAGAACCACTGGGATGTGAACCAGGAAGAAGTCTTTGCCCCGATGGCAAGCGTCATTCGCGTTGCCGATCTGGATGAGGCCATTGCCACGGTCAACGATACCCGCTTCGGTCTAACCGGCGGCATCATCACCCAGAGCCTGCGTTCCAGTGCCTTGTTCAAGCAGCAGGCACAAACAGGCTGTGTCATGGTTAATCTGCCGACGGCAGGCACGGACTATCACGTCCCGTTCGGTGGCCGCAAGCAATCAAGCTTTGGTCCCCGAGAGCAGGGCCAATACGCCAAAGAGTTCTACACCGTAGTGAAAACCGCCTACCAGCGTCCTTACTAAGGAGCTTTTATGTATCAGGATCGTATCATCATCGACGGGCTGCAGTACTGCAACTGGGATCGTGCCTACTTTGAAACACTAAAGGCCAGCGGGATCACTGCGGTACACGCCACTCTGGTGTACCACGAAACCGCCCGCGAAACCCTCACCCGCTTTGCCGAATGGAACCGCCACTTCGAGCAGCACGGCGACCTCATTATGCCTGTCATGACCATGGCCGATATCGAAACCGCCAAGGCAACAGGGAAGGTCGGTATCTTCTTCGGTGCCCAGAACTGCTCGCCGATTGATGATGAAATCGGCCTGATCGAGGTAATGCGCAAGCAGGGGCTGCTGATCATGCAGCTCACCTACAACAACCAGAGCCTACTGGCGACAGGTTGCTATGAGCAGGAAGACAGCGGTGTCACCCGCTTTGGCAGGCAGGCGATTGCCGAGATGAACCGGGTTGGCATGATCATCGACATGTCGCACAGTGCCGAACGCTCCACCCTGGAGGCTATCGATCTGTCTTCGCGTCCGATCTGCATCAGCCACGCCAACCCGACCTTTGCCCATGATGCCCTTCGCAATAAGTCCAACGAGGTCATCAAATCACTGGCCAGCCGAGGCGGTTTGATTGGATTTAGTTTGTACCCGTTCCATTTACCCAATAGCAGTCACTGTAGCCTAGAGCATTTCTGCCAGATGGCAGCTGATACCGCTGAATTGATCGGCGTCGAGCACCTCGGAATTGGTAGCGATCTATGCCTAAACCAACCGCAGGCGGTACTGGAGTGGATGCGCAACGGCCGCTGGTCGAAAGCCATGGACTATGGCGAAGGCTCGTCCAGCAATGCTGGCTGGCCTGATGCACTGCCTTGGTTCTGTGGCACCAAGGGAATGGAAAATATCTATAACGGCTTGTTAAAACAAGGGTTCAGCGAATCAGAGACAAACCGGATCATAGGCGGAAATTGGTTCAGCTTCCTGCAGGACGGTCTTAAGCCCGGGACGCCTTAAATCAACCATACTGAAGTGGCTAATTAAAAAGAGAACAAGAATCAAAACAGGTAGTGAAACGATTACTTTTATGCAAAGGCAAATCCGATAACGTTTGGAGACATCACATGTCCGACTTTACCAACACTGTAAAAGCAGAACATATTCCAAGATCACAATCGACAGCCGAAAAACTCGGGCTCGATAACCCCGCATTATGGATGAGCGGCGGTTTTATTGCCCTCTTTGTCGTACTGGCGGTATACGACAGTGCCTTGCTCTCTGACTTGGTCAATGCCGGCTTCTCGTGGGCGGTAAAAATTTTTGGTCCTTATTGGCAGGTGCTGTTACTGCTTACTTTCTTGATAAGTCTGGTTTTAGCCGCAGGTCGTACCGGGCACGTTCGCCTAGGCGCACTGGATAAGCCTGAAATAGACGGTTTCCGCTGGATGGCAATCATCCTATGTACGCTTCTTGCTGGTGGTGGGGTATTTTGGGCTGCCGCCGAGCCTATTGCTCATTATGTTAGCCCTCCGCCTTTGTACGGCTCGCAAGAAAACCCCCAGCAAGGTGCGATTAATGCCTTATCGCAATCCTTCATGCACTGGGGATTCCTCGCATGGGCGATTCTTGGCAGCTTAACCTCGATTGTATTAATGCACCTGCACTACGATAAGGGGCTGCCACTACAGCCGCGTACTCTGCTCTACCCCATTCTTGGCCAACGCGCATTAACCGGCCTAACTGGCGCACTGATTGATGCCTGCTGCATCATTGCCGTCGCCGCGGGAACAATCGGCCCAATCGGTTTCCTTGGGCTACAAATCAGCTTTGCATTAAATGCGCTATTTGATATCCCAGACGGTTTTACCACCCAATTTATCGTTATCCTTTGTGCAATTGCGATCTACACCCTGTCGGCCTTAAGCGGCTTGAATCGCGGTATTCAAATCCTTAGCCGTTATAACGTCATTCTGGCTGTTGGCTTAATGGCCTACATTCTGCTCGTGGGCCCAACTGGCTTCATCGTAAATGGTTACATTCAAGGTGTCGGTAGCATGATCGACAACTTTATTCCAATGGCAACCTACCGTGGTGATGAAGGCTGGCTAAGCTGGTGGACCGTATTCTTCTGGGGCTGGTTCCTCGGTTACGGCCCAATGATGGCAATCTTTATTGCGCGTATTTCACGCGGCCGCACTATTCGTCAATTGGTGATGGCGGTTAGCATCGCGGCACCGATTATTACTTGCTTCTGGTTTACGGTCGTCGGCGGATCCGGCGTCGCATTTGAAATCGCCGATCCGGGCTCCGTGAGCAAAGCCTTCGAAGGCTTCAACCTGCCGGGTGCCCTGCTGGCCATTACCCAGCAACTGCCGCTCCCGTTAATCATCTCCATTCTGTTTCTGATACTGACGACAATCTTCATCGTCACTACCGGAGACTCGATGACCTACACCATCAGTGTGGTGATCAGTGGCGACACCGAACCGAATGCTGCCATTCGTATATTTTGGGGGGTGATGATGGGACTGACAGCACTAATCCTAATCTCCTTAGGCTCAGGCGGCGTTTCGGCGCTCCAATCCTTTATCGTCATCACAGCAGTCCCCGTCTCTCTTATCTTGCTGCCATCGCTGTGGAATGCACCACAAATGGCAATGAAGATGGCAAAGGAACAAGGCTTATAAATCACGCTTTACCCTACACCGCGCTTTACAGCCAAAGTCAGGCAGCCTGTCGAGCTGCCTTCCATAATAATAATGAGCCGTCACCGGCTCAGACAACTTGAATATGGTGAGCAAAATGGATGCACATCGTTGTACTGGAACTCTACCTCAACTACGTCACCCGGATACGGTTATGTCTCCGGATCGTCTCGGCGCCATGCACCAAACACGGATCAGCTTTGTCAGAAGCTTAATCCGCCGGATGGCCAACCAAAACTGGCAAACCTCCCAGTATCGCTGGGACTTGTCCGAACACGGATTTGGTACAGCCATTTATCGTCTGACAACACCAGAGCACCACTATCATCTTGTCGTGTTCTCCGATGAAATCGCCGATGACGAACGTAATGACCGAGTGATCGCTGAAAAATGGGACATCACCTTTGCCTTGGTACATGGTGATGTTGATGACGCACTTTTAGCCCAGTTACAGAGCAATGTGCCGCTCCAGGAAGCAGGCAGGAACACCAGCAAAGTACTGGTACTTGCACGTGCCAATAAAAGTGTCCGGGTCTTTGACCATCTGGTCGAAGCCCTCTCTCAAGGACAGCAGCCTGACAGTCAGGTACTTGCCAGCGTCGGTTATATCCTGCGTACCACCGCCGTTTACGGTAATGGCAAGTTTGGTATTGCCGACTTTGAAATCTTACAAGACAATCATGATTTCAACCTCTCCTTCAGCGCGCAAATGTGTGCAGTCTATATGCTGCGCCAGTTCAGCCTCGACTGGATCCACTTTCTGGCCCAGCAGCAAGGCGGCGAGCAGGCCATCCAGCTGGCACGCCCATTACAGCGTTACCTGGGCGTCGGCAATGCAACAGGGCTGGGTATGGCCCCCTACCTGATCAACCACCCCCGTATAGTCGACCAGTGGCTGTCCGAGCGAGAGAAGGCGATTGCGGCCATCAGCAATAAAACCATCACCCCATCCGGTTGTGACACGATTACTCCGCTACTCCAGCGTGCCTGCCTGCACCTACAGCAAGTCGTTACCATTGACGCTCACCAGCGGGCATTGAACCACCGGGCAGTCAGTGAAATCGAAACTGTCATCAGCACCCTGCATGACGCCGCGAAACTGCACCAATCATGGCTGCAGTGGCTGGAGCAGAATCAAAGCTATAGCTACGAAACCCAGGAAATCGCACTTTCCTGCTTGCTGGAGCTCTACCCAGACGATGTCGACAGTTTCGAAAACACCATGAATGCCGACGAAAACTTAACACTGAGCCCCGGCATTACCGTCTGTGATCTGCAGGATGTCCTCGCCACGCGTTATCGTTGGGCGCTGGACATCGATTTTAGCCAGCCGGAAAACACCTACTGGTTCTGGTACCGTTCGGAAGACAAGGAAGAACCGCGAATGGGGGTCCGGGGACAGGAGCCGGGTGAGGATCGTGAACTTGGGCTGGATATCGCCTATCAGGTCTATCAACTAAATTTGGCACTGGCCAAAGAGCCGTCCCACAGCACGCTGGCAGAATTTCTGCTGAAACAACCGCAGTTCCGTTCGGTTGCCCGTAGGGCCTGGACCTTGGGCCATTGTCCTATGGGTGATATTCAAATGAACGTGCTCAGCCAAAGTGCGCTGCCGATGCACCTGCTGCGCTGCAAACTGGCAATGTTTGGTGCCACCAAATTTGACCCACGCTCGGATCGCTGGGTACGGGTGACCTTTTTCCAGGGCGCTCCCCTGACTGATGAAATCCATGACGGCGAATGGTTGTTCCCGCTTTTGCCTGCAGACCACACCGATACCCACGCCAACAACTGCGTCGACACGACATCACAGCCGGAGGACAACGCATGATGCAAGTCTCACACAACGAACTGGTAGTACTGATAGGAAAAGCCTTTACAGGTCTGCGTCGCAGCTGTGGTGAAGCCGACATGATTGCCAATATGGTCGCCGATCTGGAGATGGTCGGCCTCAATGGCGTCGAGCACTTCGTCAAAGCTCTGGCATTTCTGCAGCAAGAACGTGACTGTCCGGTTGATGTCGAGGCCACCTCGCCAGGCTTGCTCACTGCCAACCTGCATGGCTGCAGTATTCTATGCCACCTGCCGACAGTACTTGATTTCACCCTTGAAAAGCTCATAGGCAGAAGCAGCATCACTCTCAATATCCAGCACTGTCATAACCGCTGGCTGGCCTTCGGCGAGCTGGTGAAACTGGCAGCCAAAGGGTTATCGGTTAAAGCTACCTGGCACAACGGCCATGACCCCAAGCACATCATGTATGTCCTCAACAAAGGCTGCATCAACCCCGAACTGTTTGTCTCTGCCCAGTCCGCAACGCAACCAGCATGCCTGCATAGCTTAAAAATCGAGATCAGCACCCAACCTATCCCGCAGCCCGAAGCCTCCGAGTTCGAGCACCATATTTCGTCACAGACACTAGCCAACGCTCAAGTGCAAGCCTGGCAGCATGGCATCACTGTCGATGAAACGCATTGGCAACAGATCAAGCAGGCCGCCGGAGCGATCTTGGTCGAGTCGAGTGACACCTCCCGCCGTGGTGCCGGAGAGTCAGAACCGTCCCTGTAATCCATTCCCCCCGCTTTTCACGAGTTAGCCCCCATTCCCGCTGGCTCGTGACCAAAGTTGCTCTTCCCGTTAAGTGTCTACAATTAACGAGCACTGACACACTCTTAACACATCGCACCTTGCTACTACCCCATTCCTCCGTAGAATGAGCGGGTTAACGACAACCAAGAGATACCAACGGATGAGCAACGCTATTAATCAGATGATTGCCAGCGAACTGAATGTTCGCAATGAGCAAATCACAGCCGCAGTCACTCTGTTAGATGACGGTAACACGGTGCCATTTATTGCCCGCTACCGTAAGGAAGTCACAGGGGGACTGGACGATACCCAATTACGTAACCTGGAATCCCGCCTCGGTTACCTGCGCGAACTGGATGATCGCCGTCAGGTCATCCTCAAGTCAATTACCGAGCAAGGCAAGCTGACCCCGGAACTACAGGCTGAAATCTTCGGGGCTGACAGCAAGACCCGCCTTGAAGATCTGTACCTGCCATACAAGCAAAAGCGTCGCACCAAAGGCCAGATCGCGATTGAAGCCGGCCTAGAGCCTCTGGCCGATACATTGTGGCAACAGCCAGCAAATGCTCCTGAAGCAGCCGCAGCCAGCTACATTAATGCGGATAAAGGGATCGCCGATACCAAGGCAGCACTGGACGGTGCCCGTGCCATTTTGATGGAGCGCTTTGCCGAAGATGCTGCGCTGCTCGATAAAATCCGTCGCCAGCTGCAGAACAACGCCGAACTGACATCTCGTCTGGTCGATGGCAAAGAGCAGGAAGGCGCAAAATTCAAAGACTACTTTGAATATAACGAACCGCTGAAAAACATTCCGTCCCACCGTGCCCTCGCACTGTTCCGCGGCCGTAACGAAGGCTTCCTGCAGTTGTCGCTCAATGCCGATCCCCAGCAGGACGAAGGTGTTAGAGGCTCTTACTGCGAGGTCATGATTGCCGATCACTACGGCGTGACACTCGGCAGCCAACCAGCCGATACCTGGCGCAAACAGGTGATCAGCTGGGCATGGCGCATCAAAATTCTGATGCACATGGAAACCGAGCTAATGAGTGCGCTGCGTGAAAAAGCCGAAGAAGGTGCCATGCAAGTGTTTGCCGACAACCTTAGCGATCTGCTAATGGCTGCACCGGCTGGCCCGCGTACGACACTGGCGCTTGATCCCGGTTTACGGACCGGCTGTAAAGTTGCCGTCATCGACACGACTGGCAAGCTGGTCGATATCGCCACCATCTACCCGCACCAACCGCAACGGCAAGTCGCCCAGTCGGAATCCACCATCCTGGCTCTGCTGAAAAAACATCAGGTGGATCTGATTGCAATTGGTAACGGCACTGCTTCACGTGAAACAGATGCCTTTGTTGCCAAGCTACTCAAAGACAACAACCTAAAAATTCAAAGCGTCATGGTGAGCGAAGCGGGTGCATCCGTTTATTCGGCATCAGAACTTGCAGCCAACGAATTTCCTGACTTGGATGTATCCATTCGTGGTGCAGTATCCATCGGGCGTCGCCTGCAGGATCCGCTGGCAGAGCTGGTGAAAATCGATCCGAAGGCTATCGGCGTCGGCCAGTATCAGCATGATGTTAGCCAAAGCATGCTGGCCAAGCGCCTTGATGCGGTGGTGGAAGACTGTGTAAACGGCGTCGGTGTCGATGTAAACACCGCATCTGCGGCCCTGTTGACCCGCGTTGCCGGCCTGACCAAGACTATCGCCCAAAATGTCGTCGATTACCGCGACGAGAATGGCCGCTTCGAAAGCCGTACCACCTTGAAAAAAGTCGCTCGCCTCGGGCCGAAAGCATTCGAACAATGTGCTGGTTTCCTGCGTATTATGAACGGCAAGAACCCGCTCGACAGCTCGGCGGTCCACCCTGAATCGTATGCCGTCGTTAAGGCAATTGCAGCCAGCAATAGCAAGCCGATGGATGCCGTTATTGGTAATACCGACTTCCTGCGCAGCCTAAAAGCCGCTGACTATACCGACGAGAAGTTCGGCCTGCCGACGGTCACCGACATCATCAGCGAGCTGGACAAGCCTGGCCGCGATCCGCGTCCGGAATTCAAGACGGCAACTTTTGCCGAAGGCGTCAACGAGGTCAAAGATCTGATCCCGGGTATGGTGCTTGAAGGGGTGATCACCAATGTCACCAACTTCGGGGCATTTGTCGATGTCGGTGTCCATCAGGACGGTTTAGTGCATATATCGGCCCTTTCCGACAAGTTCGTGTCGGATCCCCGCGAGGTGGTAAAAGCCGGTGATATAGTCAAGGTAAAGGTGATGGAGGTCGATCTGCAGCGCAAGCGGATAGGCATGTCTATGCGCCTAAACGATGAGCCGGGACAAGAAAAACCAGCCCGCAAGCCTCAGGCCCAGCGCCAGCAACCCCAAGAGCAGCGCCAGCCTCGCGGCAATAGCAACCGTGGCAACAGCAGCCAGGGAAATAACGGGGCAATGGGCGGCGCCTTTGCTGCGGCATTTGCCAACGCGAAAAAGAAATAAAAGGTAACGAAAGGCTAGAAACGAGTCTCAAGTTAAAGCAGAAGAGCCAGCATGAGAATGCTGGCTCTTTTTTGTTAATTCTGGAGCCTGCTTTTAAAGCACCACCAAATATTCTGTCGGCGGGTTCGGGATCGTTGCCTGCGCATAACGATGGGCAACAACCCCTTTGGTACGCTCAACTTCGCTGATTTTCTCCAGATCCTCAAGCAACTCTCTCGGCAGCTGAATATGCATGGAATAGCCAAGCTCACTGATATCGGCCATATAGCTATCTGCCGACAACGCCTTGACCAACTGCTCGAAATCTTCCTGATAGCCATACTGTTTTTCAGCCACAGGCATATCATGATAGTCAGGGTGCTCGCTAGGATCCCACGAGGGCTTCTTGAGCTGTTTTTCATCACTACTGAGTGGTTTTTCCCGCGCAGATTCGGCAGTTTGGGTCGGAGGGACAATTTTTTCACGTACACGGTTATCCCGCGCGACCTGTTCGGTAGGCGGGTTCACTGAAGGAGCAACCGTTGGCGCTCCTACCTGTACTGGGGAAACAATCATGCTGACGCACTTCTCCGAGCATCAGCCGATGGATTAATCAGGCAATTGCAAGCAACACCGTTGCTACCGTACCCAGAGCTGACAGCACTTGCCCTGCAGTATAGAAGTCATCGGTATTTTGCTTCACTTCATCGGGGTGATCCATCCCCAATGCGCCATAGGCAAACGACTCGGCGAGTTTAGCCGTTTGCTCATTACCATCAGCCTCAGTTTTCTGTTTGCCCGTGTCTGCCGCCTGCATACGTTTCGCCTCCTCTGAGATCGATACGGTGCTTTCACCGGTTTTCACGGAACGGGTTAGCTCAGCCGTCTGATTCCCTTCATCAGCCTTGGCTGAAGCCGACGCTTTCAACGTCGCTGGCGAATAAGCAGTTGTATTCGCAACACTTCCTACTGTCATTATGGCCTCTCTCCTTTACAGAGCAACTCCATTTCTAAGATATCGGCACCACTTTCGAAAAGTTTAAGAAAATGTTACCAATTCGCCACACATGACCAGTATTCCGTTAAGCCTGCCCGATGAAGGCACGCAATGCCTTCACAAACTCCTCAGGATGCGAGATGAACGGGGCATGCGATGCCGCGGCAAATACTTGCCGCTGAGACTGAGGAGCCAGTTCATCCAGCACGGCTGCAATTTTCACCGGAACCAACCCGTCAAGACGTCCGTACAGGCGCAACCAAGGCTGGGAGATCTGACCTAGCTGATCCCGCAAGTCGACATCAGCCAGCAGTTTCAGTCCAGTCGCCAGTGCTTCTGGGTTCGGCTGAGGACGTGAAAGTACCGCCTGCTTCAGCAGTTTGATATCCTGACGTGCCGTCGGGCTGCCCATCGCCTGCAGCGCCATAAAACGCTCAATGGTCAGCTGAAAATTGTCGCTCAGCTGGTGCTGAAAATCTTCCAGAACCTGGGGCTGAATACCTCGCCATGTGTTTTCTGCTGCAAAACGCGGGGAGCTGGCTACCGTTACCAGAGAAGTCACCCGCTCAGGTGCCTGGAGGGCAGCCTGAGTCGCCACGAGTCCCCCAAGGGACCAGCCCAACCAAATTGCAGACTCTGGCGAATATTCAAGCAATTGGTATGCCATTTCTTCAATATTGGCTGCAAGAAGCTCATGACTGTGACCATAGCCTGGTAAATCAACCAGATGTACACGGAAATACGGCGTTAACAATGGCAGGAGCTGCTGCCAGACCGCCCCATTCATTCCCCAGCCATGAATGAGAACCAGATCCGAACCTTGGCCTTCAGTTTGCCAATGTAGCTTCGCTGTCATTTACAATTCCTTCCAATAACCACAAGAACAGGCTATTACCAGCCCAACAGGATGGCAAAGATGTTATTCCTATTATCGCCAAGATCAATATTTCAATGGACCAACCAGCAATGTCAGCTATGTCACCTGCCGCTGTATCCTCAGGAACAGGTGTGGTGCCGGCACTGTACCGACCATTTCCCCCAGCCGCCCTATTGCTCACGGTGCGGCATGACAACCGTTAAGCCATCCGGAGAATGCGGCAACTGCCTGTCAAAACCGCCTCCCTGGCAGCAGTTCTACCGGCTCGGGGAGTATGACTTCCCCCTGCGCCAGTTGGTTCACCAGCTCAAGTTCAGCGGTAAATTCTGGCTTGCCGAGCCCCTCGGACGCCTTCTCGCCCGGCAAATCGTCCATCCGGCACCTGCCGTCATTCCGGTCCCGCTGCATCCGCTGCGCCGGTTCAGCCGTAGTTTCAACCAAAGTACCTTATTGGCCCGGGCCATTGCCCGAGAAACGGAAAGCCGGTGTCTGCCCAATGCACTTCGACGCACGCGCCACACCCAGACACAACGTCATCTGAGCAAACGCGATCGCAAAAAAAACCTCAATCAAGCCTTTATACTTAAAGCAAAGCGGCTGCCTGAGCATGTCGCCATCGTCGATGATGTCGTCACGACGGGCAGTACCGTGGCAGAGCTAACGCACTTATTGCTGCGAAGTGGAGTCAAACAGGTAGATATCTACTGCATCTGCTTCACGCCGCCGCGGCAATAGCCGCAGAAAATCCCCAGAAATGTGATGAAAGCATAGCCACAACGATTAGGGGGTGATACAAAGTGCGTCTAAGAGTAGAATAGAATTAATCTTACTAAATAAGTCAGGTATTACGTCGTGTCTATGATTACTATTTCTGAAAATGCCCAACAGCATTTTGGCAAACTTCTTGCGCAGCAGCCGGAAGGCACCAACATTCGAGTATTCGTGGTTAACCCTGGTACTCAAAACGCAGAGTGCGGCGTGTCCTACTGCCCGCCGGAAGCGGTTGAAGCAAGCGATACTGAAATTAAACTCGAGCTATTTTCTGCTTTTGTCGATGAGCTTAGCCTACCGTTCCTTGACGATGCAGAGATCGATTTTGTCACTGACAAAATGGGCTCCCAGCTTACCCTGAAGGCACCGAATGCCAAAGTTCGCAAGGTGTCTGACGATGCCTCGCTGATGGAGCGTGTCGACTACGTCATCCAGACTCAGGTTAACCCGCAACTAGCAGGCCACGGCGGTAATGTCTCTCTGGCGGAAATCACCGAAGACGGTGTTGCGATCCTTCAGTTCGGGGGGGGCTGCAATGGCTGTTCAATGGTTGATGTCACCCTGAAAGAAGGGATCGAAAAAGAGCTGCTGGCTCAGTTCACCGGTGAATTGACCGGCGTTCGCGATATCACTGAACACGCCCGTGGCGAGCACTCTTACTACTAAGCGCGAAACCAGCCTCAACGTACAAATAAAAAAGCGAGAGCCAAGGCTCTCGCTTTTTGTATTTTGTCTGGTCGGTAGTTACGAGTCGATTACCGTAATGGTCACTGAGCGACGTCCCCAGTTTCTGGCAGCCTGAATATCTTTGCCCATATAGATATCAATCTTGCGGCTCCAGCGCTTGTTCATCTTATCCAGCACGACGTATTCACCAGGCAAACCAGAGATCTTGACCTTGGTACCGTGGGTGATCCCCATTCTCAGCAGATCACGAGATACCGCAATCACCTTCATACCCGGCTTTAGGCGATCGCCCCAGGCCGCAATAGAGGGATTGCTATTGGTTTGGGCCCGGACCGAGTTATAAGCCGTTGCTGTTACTTTTAACGTTTTTCCCTGCATGCTTGCCAGTGCGGAGGTTCCCCAGCCCAGCGTCATAACAGCCAATATGAAGCCAACTATTGCTTGTTTCATTTACACTACCTGTTCAATAATTGAGCGCATTTTAAACAAATAGCTTACGTCATGTGTAGCCTTTTTTTGTTGCAAAAATAACCAATTCGAGTTGAAAAAACCTAACTAGTTGTTTGTGCTAACAGGTTTCAGAAGCGCCCTGGAAAATATTTTTATCTCTTATTGATAAATAACACGTCAAGATAGTCAAACCCGATATAGCTGCCCCCATATCAGGCTGACCACCAGGCCAGCAGCCAGTGATCAGCCAGCAAGACCACAAACAGCGCCAGCAAATGCCAAATTGAGTACTTGAATGTTGCCCACGCATGGCCGGTGGTATCGGCAAACTTCAGTTTGGCAGCATAGGCAATAAAGCCGAGATTCAGCAAACCGCTCCCTGCCAGATACAGTTCGCCGCTCATTCCGGTAAGCCACGGCAACAGGCCGACCAGCGCCAGCAAAACGGTATAGAGCAGCACCATGGTCTTGGTAAACTCTATCCCGTGGGTCACCGGCAGCATCGGGATGCCGGCTTTGGCATAATCATCCCGGCGGTGGATAGCCAGCGCCCAGAAATGCGGTGGAGTCCAGGTAAAAACCAGCATAACCAGCAGCAAGGCGTGCGGGTCAAACTGACCGGTAACCGCGGTCCACCCCAGTAGCGGCGGAGCCGCTCCGGCCAAGCCCCCGATCACGATATTCTGCGGGGTCGCATGTTTCAGCCATACGGTATAGACCACGGCATAGCCAATCAGGCTGGCGAAGGTCAGCCATGCCGTCAGGGCATTTAGCTGCCATAACAAGACAAACCCAGCCACCATCAGGACAGAGGCAAATATCACCGCTTTGTAGGTTTCGACCCGGCCCTTGGCCAGCGGACGATGATGAGTGCGGGCCATCTGAGCATCAAACCGACGATCCAGCACATGATTAAAGGCAGCCGCTGCAGCCGACTGCAACCCGATACCGGCCAGTCCGAGCACCACCGCCTTCAGCGGCGGAATACCGGAAACGGCCAGACACATACCTACCAGTGCGGTCAGCAACAACATCGCCACCACCTTGGGTTTGGTCATGGTCAGGTAATCCTGCCAAACCCGCTGACGATGACGGACTATTTTGAGACTGGCATTACCTGCCATCTGTAATTTAGCCATAATTTCAACCCTCCCTAGCATGATTCCAATGGCTGCGAAGTGGTGTCCGGTAGCTATATATCTGGTAGTTAGTTGCAACCAGTGTTAGCAGCAACACAGCACCAACCACATTGTGTCCAACCGCTACCATCAGAGGCAGGCTGGCAACAATATTAGTGATCCCCAACGACAACTGAAGCAGCAGTACACTGCTGACCGCCAGTGCAAATCGCCGTAGGGCGGCGATCTGCCACAAGTGCCAGATCAGCACCATCAGCACCAAGGTGGTCATCGCCGCCCCTAGCCGATGGGCAACGTGGATCGATACCCGCTGCGGAAAATTAAGCACGCCATACTGATAACTCTCGCTCTCTGGCTGGAGCGGATTGAATGCCGACAACTCGAAACTCTGCTGCCAGTCGACTTCACAAATAGGCAGCTGGGTACACACTACAGCGGCATAATTCGCCGCCGTCCAGCCGCCGAGCGCTACCTGACCGACAGTCACCACCAAGGCTGCGGCAGCCAATAATGAAGCTCCCGTCAAAGAATGGGCTGAAGATGGCCGATAGATCTGACTGACAATACGAGCCTCTCTGCGGCGTACCCGCAGCGCCAACAGAAGCAGCAAAGCTGCGGTCGTAAATCCTCCCAGCAAGTGGCCCATCACAACCACTGGCATCAAAGACATCGTGACAGTCCACATACCGAGTACGGCCTGGAAGATCACCGTACCAAGCAGCAAGACAGGCAGACCACGCGGGGTATTCCTGCGACGCCAGGCAATCAGATTAATGGCAGCAATAAACACACCCAGCGTACCGGCCAGATAACGGTGAAACATTTCGTTCCAGGCTTTCTCAACGTCGACTGGGCTGTCAGGAAATGCAATCAATGCCTGAGTATGTTGCTCGCTGGTCTGCGGTACGGTGGCAAACCCGTAACATCCAGGCCAGTCCGGGCAGCCAAGTCCGGCTTCTGTCAATCGCGTATAGGCCCCCAGAGCAATGACACAAAGGGATAGCAGAAAGGTCACATAGACAAGATATTTAAAACGAAACAACCGCATAGGCCCTCCTTAGCCAATTTTAGACACTTTCAGCAGCCGCTTCAGATCGCGCAGCAAATCCTTGCCCTGAGCAAGAATAGCTGTTTGCCCTTTGACTAAAGGATAGGCCATCATGACATTACCGAGAGGATCGGCAATGTAGATTGCCCTGGCACCGTACTCCAACGTCCGAAGCTGCTCAACAACATGATCGGAAACCATTATTTGCTCCACCCCCTGTATCTGACTGTCGGGATCTGCCGACAAATGGGGCAAGGCTGCCTCAGCAACCAGCAGTACACTGCTCACCCTATCCTGCTCGGCCCCGACGGCTTGCGGGATCTGCCGAAGGTTGAACAGTGCGCCAACACATAGCTCGTCACATTCATCCGGCATCAGGTAGACCAGCTGCCACCTACCCTTTTGACCAAGCCAGTCAGACGCCAAAGGAGCAGACAGCAACTCGCCGCGGTTTGTCACGCCTCCCTGATACCAGTTCAAATCCAGTACCAACTTGGCCAGTACAACCGGTAGCAAAAATGCACTGAGTAACAACAACAACGTTCCGTGTTTCTTCATATCTTGCTCCGTTTCAACCACCAGCCGGCAAGCCCGGTTATTGCGAGCGCCATCAAAAACCACTGCACGGCATAGGCATAGTGCTTCTGGGGCCCGACCACTACCGGTGTCCATGTCTGTTGCTGGGCTACCGGGTTGTCAGGATCGATCTGTAAAACCCATGGCCTAAGCGGCAATGCCATTTTCTCGCTCAGCTTGTCAATGTGCAGGTTCTGTACTCGCAGCGGCCAATCAGAGCCCAGGGGAACGGAACTCAATTCCAGCAACGATGAAGGGGGAGCGATCACCCCGGATATTCTTAGCTCGCCATGGTGTTCAGGCAATACCGGTATCTGCTCACGGTAATCAGGCGCCGCTATCCAACCAAGATTGACCAGCACCCAACCGTTATCTGCAACAAACGGATACAGCACATGGTATCCCGGCCTTCCACGGTAAAGCTGGTTATCAAGCAGTACAGCCTTGCTATGTTCAAACTCACCGCGCAAGGTCAGGCTGTACCAGCGCGGATCACTGGGCAGACTGGCCAAGCTGTAATACATCTGCTCACTGCGATACTTGAGAGCCGAGCTCAACGTCTCTTTTTCCTGCGCCCGCGACATTTGCCATAAACCAAGCTTGACCAATGTCACCAGTACCGCCACAGTAAAAAGTATGAAACCAATCCTTCGCATGCTCACCTGTGATCTGTTGGAGTACCTATGCTGCTAAAAGCGATTATCGTCTGCCTGCTCGTGTTTATTGTTCTCAACCTGTTTCGTGCCCTGCCGGCAATGCTCAGAGGCCAGAACAACCAGCCCATGAGCCGTTACCTTGGCCGGCGAGTCATGATTTCAGCCATCGTCTTTGCCTTGCTGCTGCTCGCGCTAGCCAGCGGTTATATCACCCCGAATCCAAGGCCGTACTAGAAACCCAAGGCCAACCTTGTCAGCGAAGTACTGCGCACCTCAGAGTATATAGACGAAGACAAACAACCCGAGCCAGACGACATCGACAAAATGCCAGTACCAGGCACCGGCCTGGAAGGCAAAATGCTTCTCGGGCGAAAAGTGCCCTCTTAATATCCGCAGCCATACAATAAACAGGATCACAGTCCCCAGGGTCACATGGAGGCCGTGAAAACCAGTAAGCAAAAAGAAGGTATTGCCGTACACACCCGAGTCCAGTGTCAGCCCCATATCCTGGTAGGCATGGATGTACTCAACCCCCTGGAGGTAGACAAACAGCGAGCCCAGCAATACTGTCAGCAGCAAGAACAACGTCAGCCGAGGCCTGTCACCCCGTTCCAGTGCGGTATGGGCAATATGAACCGTCACCGACGACGTCAGCAGGATCATGGTGTTATACAGCGGCAGCCCCAATGGCCCCATACCCTGAGTTTCGGTTCCGCCCGGCGTCAGCTCCAACGGCCACTGGGCGATAAACTCCGGCCACAGCACCGCATGGGTCATGGCATTATTTCCCGCCCCGCCAAGCCAGGGAACCGCAATCATCCGGGCATAGAACAAGGCGCCGAAAAAGGCGGCAAAGAACATCACTTCCGAGAAAATAAACCAGCTCATGCCCTGCTTGAAAGAGCGATCCATCTGGCTACTGTACAACCCACCCATCGATTCACGGATAACATCCCGGAACCAGCCAACCAGCATCAGCAGCAGCAGGCCGACACCGGACAGCAATATCCACGGTCCCTGACCGTTAAACAAATCACCTACCGTCGCACCAGCGCCAAGAGCAATAAGAAACAGGGCGGCGGCACCGACAATGGGCCAAATACTGGCTTCCGGCACATAGTAGTGCTCATGCGGCGTTTTCATCGATTGATCATGTTCAGTGTATGGATTCGCCATCTTTCAACCTCATTGCGTTTGTGCCGTGGCAGTCGGCTGGGCGTTGTATAAGGTGTATGCCAACGTCAGGGTGTGAATATCCTCCGGCAGCTCCGGATCAACATAGAACACGAGAGGCAGCTGCGCCGACTCCCCCGCCTCGAGCGGCTGACGGTTGAAGCAGAAACATTCAATCTTGTTAAAGTACTGGGCGCCGAGTCCCGGAGTCACCGAGGGTACCGCCTGACCGATGCTCGCATGCCGGGTCAGATTGCGGGCGGCGTAGTTGATAGTCTGGGTCTGGCCGGGATTCACGACGATCCGCCGCACCTCAGGCTCGAAGGTCCATTCCATTCCCGGATTGATATAGGCAACGAACTCCACCGTCACCTGACGCTGGGTATCAATCGTCATACTGCTTGCAGCCGGTGCATCCGCGGTCTTGCCGTTAATGCCGGTAATATCGCAAAACACGTCATACAGTGGCACGAGAGCAAAGGCAAAACCGAACATGGCAATAGCCAGCCCCACCAGCGACCAGACAGAGCGTTGATTGTTCCTTTTTTCCTGCCCCGGGGCAGACGGCTTGCTCATGGTGCCCCCTAGTCAATCTTCGGTGGCGTAGAAAAGGTATGGTGCGGGGCCGGTGACGCTACGGTCCACTCAAGCCCTTCGGCACCGTCCCACGGTTTGGCCGACGCCTTCTCGCCGCCGCGGACACACTTGATAACCACAGCAAGGAAGATCAGCTGCGACAGGCCGAACAGGAACCCACCCACGCTGACCACGGCATTGATATCGGCAAACTGCAACGCATAGTCCGGGATCCGGCGCGGCATCCCGGCCAGACCGAGAAAGTGCATCGGGAAGAACAGAATATTGACCGAGACAATCGAGCACCAGAAGTGCCACTTCGCCAGCCTTTCGTCGAACATGTAGCCGGTCCATTTGGGCAGCCAGTAATAGGCGGCCGCCATGATGGAAAAGATAGCCCCCGAGACCAGTACATAGTGGAAGTGTGCGACGACGAAATACGTATCGTGGTACTGGAAGTCAGCCGGGGTAATCGCCAGCATCAGGCCGGAAAAACCGCCGATGGTAAACAGCACGATAAAGGCTATGGCAAACAGCATCGGTACCTCGAACGTCAGCGAGCCGCGCCACATGGTGGCGACCCAGTTGAAGACCTTGACCCCGGTCGGCACCGAGATCAGCATGGTGCAGTACATGAAGAACAGCTCGGCCGCCACCGGCATGCCGGTGGTAAACATATGGTGCGCCCACACCAAGAAGCTCAGACCCGCAATCGAGGCAGTCGCGTAGACCATCGAGCTGTAGCCAAACAGCTTCTTACGGGAAAACGCAGGAATAATCGCAGAGATAATACCGAAACTCGGCAAAATCATGATATAGACTTCCGGATGACCGAAGAACCAGAAGATATGCTGGAACATCACCGGATCCCCGCCGCCGGCAGCATCAAAGAAGCTGGTACCGAAGTATTTGTCGGTCAGCACCATAGTCACCGCCCCAGCCAGCACCGGCATGACGGCAATCAGCAAAAATGCAGTGATCAGCCAGGTCCAGACAAACAGCGGCATCTTCATGTAGGTCATGCCCGGAGCGCGGAGGTTAATGATGGTCACGATCACATTGATCGCCCCCATGATAGAGCTGATCCCCATAATATGGATCGCAAACACAAACAAGCCGGTGCTTTGTGGGCTGAAGGTCGTCGACAGCGGCGCATAGAAGGTCCAACCGAAGTTTGGTCCCCCCCCTTCCATGAACAGCGAGGCCAGCAGGAGGGAAAAGGCAAATGGCAAAATCCAGAAGCTCCAGTTGTTCATCCGCGGCAGCGCCATGTCCGGTGCCCCGATCATCATCGGGACCATCCAGTTTGCCAGCCCGGTAAAGGCAGGCATAACTGCACCAAAGACCATGATCAGGCCATGAACGGTGGTCATCTGGTTAAAAAAATTCGGTTCCACCAACTGCAGGCCCGGTTGAAACAGCTCGGCCCGGATCACCATGGCCATTGCACCACCCACCAAAAACATCGCGAAGCTAAACATCAGGTACAGCGAGCCGATATCTTTGTGGTTGGTGGTAAACAGCCAGCGCTTAAGTCCACTCTGGTGATGTTCGTGATGGGCCTTAGTATCAGTGTCTTCGACCTCAGTTTGTTCACGCAGCATATCCGTCATTATTTCAACCTCCCTTAAAGCTCTTCACCATTGAGGACAGCCTGCACTTCTGCCGCCTGAACCGTTTCACCCGTACTGTTTCCCCAGGCGTTGCGCTCATAGGTAATCACTGCCGCCAGCTGTTTCAGGCTAAGCTGGGGGCCAAACGCCTGCATGGCGGTCCCGCTGCGTCCATGAACGACGATGCTGATATGTTCGAGCTTCTTCGCCGAATCAATTGATAATCCCTGCCCAGCCAAAGCGGGAAATGCACCGGGCAACCCTTTGCCGTTCACTTGGTGGCACATTGCACAGCGCGTGTTATAGACCTGCTCGCCCAGCTCCATCAGCTCATCCAATGACATCTCCATGGCCAGCAGCCGTTGTTCTTCTTCATAGGCTTGCTGCTGGGCAACCTTGGTGGTTTGGAGCCACTGGTCATACTCAGCCTGAGGCTTGGCAATCACGACAATCGGCATAAAACCGTGGTCTTTGCCGCATAGCTCGGCGCACTGGCCACGATAGATGCCGGGCTTGTCTATCCGGGTCCAGGCCTCATTGATAAAACCTGGATTGGCATCTTTCTTAACGGCAAAATCCGGTACCCACCAGGAGTGGATCACATCCTGCGAGGTGATCAAAAATCGCACTTTCTGCCCGACAGGCAATACCAGAGGCCTATCAACCTCTAGCAAATAGTTTTCCCGCTTGTCGCGCTCATTCGCTATTTGGGCAGAGGTTGTCGCCAGCAGTGAGTAAAATTCAACATCTTCGTCAAAATAGCTGTAATGCCATTTCCACTGCGAGCCGGTAACCTGAATGGTGATGTCAGATTCCGAGGTATCTTCCATTGCCAGCAACGTATTGGTGGCCGGTACCGCCATCACAATAAGAATAACGAAGGGGATGATGGTCCACAGAATCTCGACCTTGGTACTTTCATGGAAGGAGGCCGCGACAGACCCTTTGGATTTGCGGTGATGAATGATCGACCAGAACATGACACCAAATACCACAATACCAATCACAACGCAGATATAGAGAATGGTCATATGGAGATCAAATACACGCTGGCTGACTTCAGTAACACCCTCGGTCATGTTCAAGCGCATTGTTTCCGTTTCGGCGGTCACAGGCAGCGTCATAGCCGCAACCAGTGATCCCCAGATCAATTGGCGATTCTTCACCCGGATCCCTCCTTTCCGTCGTCCTGATTTACTTCAAGAGCAGGTCAGTAAAATGCACTTGTCACTCTTCTCAAGGGCAAATTAGTGCAATGCAAATAACATTTTATTTACATTTAACTTAGGACAGGATTGAAAAAATGAGCAATAAATTGGACAGAAAAAATGAAACGTACAAAGGGGATATCACAACAGAGTAACAGGTTGAGGAGGGGCTAATCGCAGGGCAGCAGGACAAACTACAAGCGGAAATGCACTAAGACGGGTGTCAGGCGATATTTTAAGCTAGGGATTTTTGCAATCCAGCGCTGCCATGAACGCCAGCGGGTACAGTGGTGATCCAATGGGCTATGGCTACTGATCAGCTCAGCCCAGGGCAGCCAGTTCAACACCTGCTGCACGGGATCTTTGTAACCATGACGGTAGTCGCCCGCGCCCATTTTGGTTGCCATTGCCGAGCTACAGCGATCACCGGCAATCGCCAGACACACCTCAATCTGGCTAAAATGGCAGCCCATACGCTGGATGAAATGAACCAGCTCACTACTATTGCATTGCAGCAAGGTCTGATCACACAGCAGCATAACCGGCGCATTATTCATCACCGGTAGCGACTTGAGCCAAGAGAGATCGGTGACTGAACCAGGCCGCATCGTATAGCGCTCGCTACGGTGGAAAAGACGCTCGCGCCACAATAAGTTTTCGTCGGTATCGAGCTCAAACCAACGACAACGCCCGTTATCGAGACGATAGAAGCGGGTATCAAGGCCGGCACCGACATTGATAATCCAGCCGTTGGGATGACGACGCAAAAACTGCTGAACCTGGCGGTCACATTGCAGGGTCAAAGTCGCATGGAGCAGCTGACGTTCAGTCACATTGCCCGATAAGCAATCCGGCTTGAGATAGCACTGGCTGCACGCAGCTGCAGCGACAGGATCATAGATCAGGCCGTCATCCTCTAGGCTCTCGCGACTACGCAGCCATAAAGGTTGAAGCAAGGCGGTAGGTATGTGGTAACGGGAAGAGTTGGTCATTATCACCTCCATCTGATCATGAGAGGATGATAATGACTATCATTAACTTTTGCAAAACATTCTACACAAATAATGGACAGTTCTTCATCTTGAGCTGCAAAAGTCTGTATTATGCTGCCGACCAAGTCGGCTGCCGAATAAAAAGCTACATCCAGTCAGCGTTGCGGATCACACCGACGGCAATACCTTCAATCGACAACTGCTGATGGTTCAAATCAACCACAATCGGCGCAAACTCTTCGTTTTCCGCGTGCAGCAGCACCTGGGAACCTTTCTTCTCGAGACGTTTTACAGTGACATCATCCTCAACACGGGCAACGACCACCTGACCATTGTGAACGTCCTGAGTCTTATGCACAGCCAATAAATCGCCATCCATAATACCGATATCTTTCATGCTCATGCCATTGACCCGCAACAGGAAATCAGCACGGGGCTTAAACAGCGCCGGGTCGACTTCATAATGCGTCTCGACATGCTCCTGAGCCAGTATCGGCTCACCGGCAGCCACCTGGCCAATCAGCGGCAGGCCTTGCTCTCGGGCATCATCATTATTGACAAGCAGACGGATCCCACGGGATGCACCCGGAATGATCTCAATCACTTCTTTGCGTGCCAATGCTTTAAGGTGCTCTTCGGCAGCATTGGCAGAGCGGAAACCGAGTTCACGGGCTATTTCAGCACGTGTTGGCGGCATTCCAGAATCTTCAATTTTTGCTTTGATCAAATCAAAGACTTCTTGTTGGCGCGGCGTTAACGGCTTCATGACTCACCCTGTCTTTTTATACAGTTCACTGTGAGTATATCCAGTGTTAACAAGGTTGAAAAGACAATTGTTTACGAAAAGAGCAATTTTCCTCTAATCCGTTTCTCATCCAGCCAGCAGCGAATCATTGCGCTTGGTGGGATCCGGATACCAGACGTACTGATCATCAGCATCGTTTTCAGTCAAAAATCAATACGTCGTGAATATGCACAACAAGACCAACTGGTTAGCACTAAATATCATTTACAATAAGATTTAACCGAAAGTATGTGGTATATCGCTGCAAAACGACACGCGTTTTCTGCTATCCTTGCCTCGCATTAAGAATTCGAGGCTAGTAAAAAGATATGTCAAGTTGGCAGAAAATCTATCGAAAATTATTGAATTTGCCGCTTTCTCTGCTGGTTAAAACCCATTCAATACCTTCTGATCCGGTCGCTGATCTGGAACTCGATCTAGAACGACCGATTATCTATATTCTACCGTTTCGCTCTAACACCGATTTGATGACATTGCGCAGCAGTACCCAAGAGCTGGGGCTGCCTGATCCGCTGTCACCCCTGGAAATTGATGGCAAGCCGTACATACGCTATGTCTATATCTCCGACGGTCCGAGTGTGTTCGGTTCAGATGGCGAGCTCCCGCAAGAGTCCATTGATCTGTTCACCGCACTGCTCGAGCAACATAAGCAGGATGCCGAGCTCGATCTTCAGGTCGTTCCCGCGGCGATTCTCTGGGGTAGAAAACCGGGCAAGGAAGAGAACCACAAACCGGTACTGCGTCCCCTCAATGGTCCGGAAAAATTCTGCACCATTTTAGGCCGCGGACGAGACTGTATGGTACGCCTGAGTACCCCGGTATCCCTGCGCTATATGGCAGACAATCACGGTACCGATGACTCTATCGCCCACAAGCTGGCACGCGTGGCCAAAATCCACTTCTCACGCCAGCAACTTGCCGCTTCCGGGCCGAAGCTGCCGGATCGCCAGGCACTATTCAAACGCCTGTTAGCCTCCAAAGCCATTGAAAAAGTCGTGGCCGAAGAAGCCCAGAGCCGAGATGTACCTGTCGAGAAGGTCCGCAAAGAAGCTATTGATATGATGGAAGAGATCGCGGCTGATTTTTCATACTCGCTGATCAAACGCGGCGAACGCTTCCTCGGCTGGCTCTGGAACAAGCTATACCAGGGGCTGAACATTCACAATGCTCAGCGGGTAAGGAAGCTGGCTCAGGACGGTCACGAGATTGTCTATGTCCCCTGCCACCGTAGCCACATGGACTACCTGCTACTGTCCTACGTACTATATCGAGAAGGCCTGGTACCTCCGCATATTGCCGCCGGTATCAACCTGAACTTCTTCCCGGCCGGTCCTATTTTCCGTAGGGGAGGCGCCTTCTTTATTCGCCGCAGCTTCAAGGGCAACCGCCTGTACTCAACCGTTTTCCGCGAGTACCTGGCAGAGCTGTTTGCCAAGGGCTACTCCGTTGAGTACTTCAGCGAAGGCGGCCGATCTCGTACCGGCCGTTTGCTTCAGGCCAAAACCGGTATGCTATCGATGACCATTCAGGCGATGCTGCGTGGTCTGAACCGCCCGGTCACCCTGGTACCGGTCTATATCGGCTACGAGCACGTAATGGAAGTGGCAACCTATGCCAAGGAGCTACGCGGCAAGCGCAAGGAAAAGGAGAATGTCGGACAGGTACTCCGTACCCTGCGCAAGCTTCGCAACCTCGGCCAGGGCTATGTCAACTTTGGCGAGCCGATTTCACTGAACCATTACCTCAATGACAATGTCCCTGAGTGGCACCAGGACATTGATCCAATTGAGCCGCAGCGTCCGCAGTGGCTAAACCCGGCAGTCAATGATTTGGCGAATAAGATGATGACCCACATCAACGATGCCGCGGCGACCAATGCCCTGACCCTCTGCGCGCTAGCGCTGTTGGCTGCCCGCCAACGTGCACTGAGCCGCGAAGAGCTCGAGCAGCAAATCGACTGCTACCTGCAGTTACTGCGCAATGTACCGTATTCCGACCAGTGCACCATGCCTGATTCTGATGCGGCGACCCTGGTTGGGCATGCAATGGAAATGGATAAGTTTATTGTCGAGCGCGATAGCCTTGGCGACATCATTTCCCTTGACCGCCAGCAGTCAATTTTGATGACTTACTATCGTAACAATATTATTCATCTGTTTGCGCTGCCGTCGCTGATCGCCCACATCGTGGTCCAGCACCAGCGTCTGAGTGTGGAGGCTATCCACCAGCAGGTCGAGCTGTTGTACCCGTTCCTCAAAGCTGAGCTATTCCTGCGCCACGAGAAAGAATCGCTAGGCGAAGTTATCGACAGCCAGATAGCGGAACTGGTTCGCCAACGCCTGGTACTCAGTGATGGTAAGTATATTGCACTGAACAATGCTCGCATTGGCCCGCTACAGCTACTGGCGCGTACTATTTCGGAAACGCTTCAGCGCTACGCTATCACCCTGACGCTACTTCGTTCCGAGCCACAACTGATGAAGAGTGATCTTGAGCAGCAAAGCCAGATGATGGCCCAGCGCCTGAGTCGTCTGCACGGCATCAATGCGCCGGAGTTCTTTGACAAGGGGGTATTTGCGACACTGGTCAAAACCCTGCGCAGCGAGGGCTACCTTAACGACGAGTGCCATGCGGTATCCCGGCCGGTTGAGACTCTGGCTGATCTGCTTGCGGCACTGGTCTCCCCAGAAGTGAAGCTGACCATTCAGGCCGTAATGAACCGAGAGGACAAGGTCGAGGAGGTTGACCCAAGCGCCTAGCCTTTCAGGTAATACGCCCTTCAGATACAGCGCAATAAACTCAAAGCTGGCCTCATTGGCCAGCTTTTTTATATCTGTTCCCTATCGTGCAACCGGTACAGCTTTTGGGCTGTGGTAGATCAATAGCTCCCAAAGCTGCACACTCTCGAGTATTAATCATAACCACCTGTTAATTAATACAAAAAAAGCCAACCAACAAAATTATCATGACAGCTTCAACAGCTTGTACAGCTTTTGGGTCGCTTGAGGTCAAAAACTCCCTCAACAGTCCAAGACCTTGATAAATCCTTATTCGGAGCCGAAATTCAGGTATAAAAAAAGCGCCTGACGGCGCTTTTCATCGAATAATTGTATCAGCCGAGACCAACGCCGGCAGCAATACCGATACACACCAGCATGCCGACATAATTATTATTGAGAAACGCTTTGAAGCACGGCTCTCGCTCTCGCTCACGGATCAGCATCTGTTGATAGACAAACAAGGCGGCGGCTAATAGCAAAAACCAAAAATACAGCTGATGCAACGCCAGCATGGCACCAATAGCAATGAGTACAACCAGCGTACCAAGCTGCAGTAACCCGACAGCTATCTTATCCGATCGGCCAAACAAAATAGCCGTCGACTTGATCCCAACCTTCAGATCGTCGTCACGATCAACCATTGCATACTGGGTATCGTAGGCAATGGTCCACAAAATATTGGCAGTAAACAGCAACCATGCGGCTGCGGGCAGCTCTCCGGCCTGCGCGGCATAAGCCATCGGAATTGACCAGCCAAATGCCATGCCCAATATCAGCTGAGGCAAATGGGTAAAGCGCTTCATAAACGGATAGGCAGCAGCGAGCAACAAGCCAACCACCGACAACATGATAGTCAACCGGTTCATCGTCAGCACAAGCAAAAACGAGATCAGAACCAACAGTCCAAACAAGCCTAGCGCCTCTCGCTCCGATATTTTTCCGGACGGCATCGGACGCTGGGCCGTGCGCTTAACGTGACCATCAAAATTGCGGTCCGCAAAATCATTAATCACACAGCCCGCTGCACGCATAAAGATCACCCCGAGTACGAAGACAACCAATACCTGCGGGTTGGGAAACCCGTCGGCAGCAAGAAACAATGCCCATAGCGTAGGCCAAAGCAGTAACAGGCTACCGATTGGGCGATCAAATCGTGCTAGCTGCCAGTATGCCTTTGCTTTGCTCAATTCCAACTCTGACTCTCCTTCGCATATACCGGAGCATCTTCTAGAAACAGCTCAGCAACCAGTAGCGGTTTTTCATTAATCCATAACCTTGAGCGCCGGGCCCACAACGGCTCAGGGTAGGTACCGACGTTAGCGACAACCAATGCATCGCGCCGGGCACTGCGATCGGTGAACACCCGAAGCCCCAACGGCATCTCGCCGAGTTGCTCCAGATCACTTTCCTGACCGGTAAGCGTCGATAACGGGATAAGCGTACGGGCAAATACCCAAGGGATCCCGTCTCCCATCAGGACGACTTTTCGCAACAGACAATCAACATCACCAATTAATGCCCGTTCATCATCCGATAGCTGTGACTTTCCAAGTTTTGACTGTTCAATCAGAGACACCGTGAAATGGTCACAATGGCGCTGAAAGCGCCGCGACAATGAATCCGGTTCAAGCAACCAATGCCCAAATCCGGTCCCTTCTACGGCTGTCTCTTCCGGTGCCTGCCACTGGGCACGATCCAGCAAGGGCTTGTACAACTGCTTGAATTTCGACATTTTTCCAATATAAACCCCACCAAGCGGTCATCTAATGCTTGGTAGAATCCGGTTAATTTATTACCATAAGGAAACACTATTGTAGCAAGCTGTAACGGGTACGAATATCGTTACGATCGAAAGAACGCAATTCATTGCCTGAAAAGGCTGTAAATCCATGAGTGTAATAATGAAACCGACAATCTTAGGCTTCACCCTATTTTTTGCAGCCCTGCTGACACCATTTTATGCCTCGGCAGACGAGGCAGCTACGGCTACACCACAATACACTTACTTCACCCTTGAGCCTGACATCACCACCAACTATGTCACCCAAGGGAAAAAAATCGGTTATCTGCGACTGCAAGTTGATTTGATGGTATCCGACCCAGATTTAATCAAGCAGCTAGAACACCATGCGCCGCTGATCCGCGATGCGATTATCTACATCATCGGCCAGCAACCGGAAGCAAGGATCAAGTCTCTTGCCGGACGGGAAGAGATCCGACTGGCCTGCCTGAACAAGGTCAATGAGCTGCTGATCATGGAAACGAAACAAAGAATTCTCACCGAGCTGCTATTTACCAAATACCTATATCAGTGATCGCAGAAGCGGATACCGCCGTTCGCTAATAACAACAAGCCCAACTAAAAAAGGCGCCCAATGAGCGCCTTTTTCCAAGTTACTAGTTATTTCTTATGCTGCTGCAACCGCGTGCGATCGACGTTTTGCCAAAATATAGTCTGCAACTGCCTGCTGCTGTTCAGCGCTCAGGTACAAGCCGAGCTTGCTTCGACGCCATAGGGCATCTTCGGCAACCTGCACGAATTCATGCTCCATCAGATAATCCAGCTCGCGGGCATAGAGTCCTTCACCGAAGAGCTGACCCATATCAGCTTCCGCACTCACACCTTCAAGTACCTTGAGAGCATAACTACCGTAGTTGGTGGCCAGTCGCTCGACGGTGAAACGCGACAGCCACGGACACTGCTGTTGCAGGCAAGTGGCCAATTGCGGGCCATCAAAATCAGCTTCCCCACCCGGCAGGTAGGATTCCGCCGTCCAGCTCTGCCCCATACGCGGGAAGAAAGGAGCCAGCTTGGTCATCGCAGCTTCTGCCAGCTTACGGTAAGTTGTCAGCTTGCCACCGAAAATTGACAATAGCGGCGGGTGATTACCTTCCTGTTCCAGCTCCAGCGTATAGTCACGGGTGATCGCCTGCGGCGAATCAGACTCATCATCACATAGCGGCCTGACACCGCTATAGGTCCAGACTACATCCCCACGTTGCAACTTCTCGACAAAATGGTTGTTGTAGACATTCAGCAAATAGTTAATTTCATTCTCGTCGATGGCAACCTCGCGCGGATCTCCCTGATACTCGACATCTGTAGTACCAATAATCGAGAAACGATCCAGGTACGGGATAACAAATACAATTCGGTTGTCTTCGTTTTGCAAAATATACGCCTGAGGCTGATCATGCACACGGGGAACAACTATGTGTGATCCTTTGATAAGCCTAATATTACGCGGAGATGGTGCCTCCAGGCTCTGATCGTAAAATGCCTTGACCCAGGGGCCTGCCGCATTAACCAGGGCATGGGACCTACGCTCGAACGTATCGCCGCTCACCATATCCCGAATAGTAACTACCCAGAGATCACCCTGCTGCTCAGCTTTTTCCACTTTGCAACGATTGCGGACTTCACCGCCACGGGCGGCCACTTCCATTGCGTTTAGCACCACGAGGCGAGCATCATCAACCCAGCAGTCAGAATATTCGAATCCCTTGGTAATTTCTGGAATCAGTACTGATTCCCGGCCGAACTTCAGCCCCTGGCTAGCAGGCAAAGTCGTCCGCTTACCCAAATGGTCATAAAGAAAAAGGCCTGCACGGATCATCCAGGCAGGACGAAGATGAGGGCGGTGCGGCAAACGAAAACGCATCGGACGGGCAATATGGGGAATTTTTCGCAACAGCACTTCACGCTCGGCCAATGCCTCACCGACCAGGCGAAATTCATAATGCTCGAGATAACGCAATCCGCCATGGATCAGCTTAGAGCTTGCCGATGAGGTTGCGGAGGCAAAATCACTGGCCTCAAACAGCCCGACCCGCAAGCCACGTCCTGCAGCATCAGCGGCAATACCTGCGCCGTTAATCCCGCCACCGACGACAATCAGATCCAATACATCAGTTGTTGCTACCCTCATACCACCACCTCAATCGAAACCAATAAAGTTCACAAACGCTCAAAATGTTCGTTATCGAGCATAATAGACGAGTTTTTAATTAAGATCATCTTTTATATTTTCGACTTGTTACATGATTCCGGGGGCGTTAACAGGATTGATACAAAAAACGGGCTGCCATTTCTGGCAGCCCGCAACTATGTAGTATGTGTGGTGATATTGTCAGTGGCTCAGCCGCTAACTCAGCCAATACAGACCTAACGAATAATTTCGGTATGAATTTCGTGTTCAGCCAAACGCTTTGCCAGCTCTTCTGGCGGGTTCTGATCCGTAAACAACATATCAATCTGGCTGATATCCCCCAGGTTGACCATCGCATTACGGCCGAATTTGGTATGATCGACACCCAGCATTACGCAGCGGCTGTTTTCGATAATCGCTTGCTTCACTCGCACTTCGTGATAATCGAAATCCAGCAACGAACCATCGAGATCAATCCCGCTGATCCCCATAATGCCGAAATCCAACCGAAACTGAGAGATAAAGTCGAGCGTCGCCTCGCCAACAATACCGCCATCCCGGTTACGTACTTCCCCCCCAGCCAAAATGACGCGGAAGTCGTCTTTGCCGGTCAGGATACTGGCAACATTCAGGTTGTTAGTTACAACACGCAAGTCGTTATGCTCAAGCAATGCACGGGCAACAGCTTCGGGAGTCGTACCAATATCGATAAATAGCGTGGCGCCATCCGGAATATGCTGCACCATGGCCTGGGCAATACAGTCCTTTTCGGCCAGCTGCATCACTTTACGGGTGCTATATGAAGTGTTGACCGAGCTTGATGGAATTGTGGCGCCTCCATGATGGCGGCGAATTTTATTATCGGCAGCCAACTCATTGAGATCGCGGCGAATAGTTTGCGGGCTGACATTAAAACGCTCAACCAGATCGTCAGTGCCGACGTAGCCCTGGTTTTTAACGAGATCGATGATTTCCTGGTGACGTTTGCTTTGCTTCACGACTAACGCTGCTCCTAGTTGCAACAAGGCTCCGCGAATGCGAAGCCTTGCCATATTACCTAGAGCGTTACCAAGATGCCAATGATGGCGATCTCAATCACGCATTTTGCTCTGCACTACCAGTAACAACTTCTTTGTGCAGCTTGCTTTCACCGATCAGCGCCAAGGTCAGGAAGAAGATCGAGAAGCCACAGGCTGAAGTCAGTACCATGAAGCCGCCGTCCCAGCCGAAGTGGTCAACGGTATAGCCCAGAACGGCGTTTGCCGCAACGGCACCACCAAGATATCCGAACAAGCCAGTAAGACCCGCAGCAGTACCTGCCGCTTTCTTCGGAGCCAGCTCCAATGCATACAGGCCGATCAACATAACCGGACCGTAAATCAGGAAGCCGATAGCAACCAGAGCCATCATATCGATCATTGGGTTACCCGGAGGGTTAAACCAGTACACCAAGACAGCCACGGTAACCAGCGCCATGAACAGGATCCCCGCTGGAGCACGACGTCCTTTGAAGAATTTATCCGACATCCAGCCACACAGCAGCGTACCCGGAATACCAGCCCACTCATACAGGAAGTAAGCCCATGATGATTTATCCACAGTAAAGTCTTTCACTTCACTCAGGTAAACCGGAGCCCAGTCCAATACGCCGTAGCGGATCAGGTAAACAAAGGCATTCGCAATCGCGATGAACCACAATAGTTTGTTGTTGAAAACATACTTGAAGAAGATTTCCTTCGCGGTCATCTCTTTCTCGTGAGATTCATCGTAATTATCAGGATAATCGTTCTTATGCTCTTCAATCGCAGGCAAGCCGCAAGACTGTGGTGTATCGCGCATCACCAGCAGGGTGAAGGCAGCGACCAACAAGGCAAAGAAAGCAGGTACGTAGAAAGCCGTACGCCAATCGTCATTGAATGCCCACAGACCAAGCAGGAACATCGGACCAATCAGACCGCCACCCACGTTGTGGGCTACGTTCCATACCGATACGATTTCACCACGCTCTTTGCGTGACCACCAGTGCACCATCGTCCGTCCGCAGGCAGGCCAGCCCATGCCCTGGAACCAACCATTAAGGAACAACAGAATGAACATCGCGGCAATACTGCTGGTTGCCCACGGCATAAAGCCAAAGCACAGCATCACCAGAGCCGACATCGTCAGACCGGCAGCCAGGAAGTATCGTGGATTCGAGCGATCCGAGACACTACCCATCAAGAACTTAGATAAACCGTATGCAATGGAAACAGCCGCAAGAGCGACCCCCAAATCACCACGGCTGTAACCATACTCTTCAATAAGGAAAGGCATCGCCAAACTAAAGTTCTTACGTACTAGGTAATAACCGGCATAGCCAAAGAAAATACCTGCGAAAAGTTGCCAACGGAGTCGCTTGTAGACGGGATCGACGTGGCCATCAGCCAGTCGCTCCGTATGCAAGGCGGGTTTAAAAATGCCAAACATAAAGTGTTCCTTAAAATGTTGTTGTTGTTTTAGCGATGGTTTGCGTAAACGCAATATAGGGCGAGCGAAATAAGCAATATCGCTCAAGGTATGCAAATTATTGCTCGAATGAGAACAAATAAATGTGAAAAGAATCAAAAACGAAGATTTAATTTTCAGTAATGGTGCATTTACTCTAATTTTTTCATAAAAATCAGAGCTAAAGACGCTGATCAACAGATTCAGTTAACTTCTGCTGTTGAAATTTTATCCACTATATTGGCTATGTTATTGCCTAGCGACGGATTTTTGCATCCAGCAAAGCCAAACCACAACCACTGAGCAAACCAAACAGGTGCGCCATATTGGCAACCGACATACCCAAAGGCTGGGCAAAACCGAGCACCAGCCAGGCCAACATGAAAACCACATAGGGCTTGGGAATAGACAAACCACGCTGTGGTGCCAGCCAGCCCATCCACCAGATGTAACCCAGCAAGGCATAGACGACACCTGACAGACCGCCGAAATTAGGACCATGAAGCCAGAACTGGGCAAAACCGGAGATCAGGGCCGAAATGAGGAAAAGCTGAACCAGTTTAGAACTTCCGCTATGCCGCTCGAGCTGCCCGCCCAAGAGCCACCACCACAGACAGTTGAAGAGAATATGCAGTGTAGAAAAGTGGATCAGCGCATGGGAAAAGAAACGCCACACTTGCCATTGATCGCCATCCATTACCGGAAAATGAAACAGATTGAATACTGACTGCTGCAATCCGAACAACCAAAGCCCATAGACAGCAATAGAGATAACCATGACTGACAGGCTAAACGGACCCGCCTTCGACTTGATAATTGCCAGCAAGTCTGGATGGTTATAATAGAATTTTGCCGTCCGCGATTCGGCGACATCCCACGAAGCAGCCTGATACTTCCTATCTTGCGGGTTAGCCAAAAACAAATTGAGTTCGGCCTGCGCTTCTATCAGATGCTGGGATTCCTTCAGCCAGATAGCAAACATCCCTTCCGGCTCGGGGGCCAATGTCAGGGCAATCCCGCGTGAAGCCATATAATCAATGAATGCCTGTGCCTGACGGGGATTATTTAATCCGGCTAACCGATGCATCTGCTACTCCGTAATAGGACCTATGCCTGTTGGATACAAGGATATGCCTGGCGACGCCAAGCCTCAAAACCACCGTCAAGACTATACACTGTTTCATAGCCTTGATTAATCAAGTATTGCGCCGCCCCCTGGCTGCTAATGCCGTGATAACACATCACAACGATAGGCTGCTCGAAATCGACCTTATTCATCAGCTCAACCATTGTATCATTGGTCAAGTGAAAAGCAGGCTCCGGATGTGACAGAGCAAAAGACTGCGGATCGCGGATATCTACCAGCACAGCTTCTAGTTCAGGTTGTTGTAATAATGTGTATGCCCGCTCTATCGAAATATGCTCAAACTGTTCCATTGACTGCCTCGTTCTCTGTCAGATCAGGCTACCCACCGATGGCCTGCTATATTATTCAAGTTACGATAATGGCTTGATCTTACCGATGAGCAAAAACGTGATGATCGTCCGTTTTAGGATCCTGGCGCAAGATATCGGCCTGATTATCGCTGCCACACATTGTACCGCACAAAGTTACTCACAACCTCGCACAGAAAGTAGGGCTTTACATCCCTGAGGAGAGACTGACCAACATCAGGTACAACAAGGCACAGCAAGAAGCTCGCCCGACCTCCCCCCTTACCGCTGATCAAAATACCACCAGCTGTGGAAAAACCTGTGAATAGCGTTGATAATGTGTTTTGCCAAACTTTGATCCACTATATGTAGATTGGATCCGATCAAAAACTGTGGATAACTCAAGATGTAGTGCACAGCTATACTCACAAATGTGAGGTATATCTCAGAAAACAAGCACAAAAAAACCGGCCCATGGCCGGTTTTAAAAATTCTATTATTGTGGATAATTTGCGAGGATCTTTAGATGCTCTCTCCGACCGCTTCTTTCAGTTTCTTCATCGCATTTTTCTCCAACTGACGGATCCTTTCAGCTGATACACCATAATGATCAGCAAGCTCCTGCAACGTTACCTTCTGCTCATCTAACCAGCGGGAACGGACAATATGCTGACTACGCTCATCCAGCCCACCCAGAGCAAGAGACAAGCGGTTGTTCGCGTGTGCCTCCCAATTATTCTCTTCATAGCTTAGCGCGACATCGGATGACTTATCTTCAAGGAAGTACACCGGTGCAGTGTAGCCGCTATCCCGATCATCGTCCTCAGAAGGCATTTCAAAGGTCGGATCCTGCGCAGCGAGTCGAGATTCCATCTCGCGGACTTCGCTGGCATCAACGCCTAACTGTTCTGCAACCATCTCGACTTCGGCATTGTTGAACCAACCAAGACGTTTTTTAGACTTACGCAGGTTAAAAAACAGCTTACGCTGAGCCTTGGTGGTTGCCACTTTCACGATACGCCAGTTACGAAGTACATACTCATGAATTTCAGCCTTGATCCAGTGCACAGCAAATGAAACCAGACGTACCCCGACTTCAGGATTAAAGCGCTTTACCGCCTTCATCAAGCCAATATTACCTTCTTGAACCAAGTCCGCCATTGGTAGGCCGTAACCTGAATAGCCACGTGCAACATGTACGACGAAGCGCAAATGGGACATAACCAGACCTTTCGCCGAATTAATGTCACCATCATAGTGCAGACGCTCAGCTAACTCGCGTTCCTGCTCGGCCGACAGCATTGGATAGCCGTTAACGCTCTGGATATAACTGTCCAGACTATCTGCAGAAACTAAAGCCATTGAAGTCATCTCTTGTGCCATTCAGCAAACCTCGTGTGTTTTTTAAACCAATGGGAAATTACTTGAACCTGTAATGATGCCCAGAAAACAGCCACCTTTGCAAGCGGGCCGCATAATTTACATCATTTATAGATTCAAAAACGTCAGATAGGTTCAATTTCTTTCAAATGGCGACCGGCAGACAAACGTGCTGCAAGCAGGCCCAAAAACGATGCAATCATCAGCAAAATCAGTGTTTCATCCCAGCGAAGTCCGACCATGCGAAAACTGCTGTCATACAAAGACGCCAACTTAGCGACCGCTCCATCAAGCAGTATAGTGACAATGGCCGTCAATAACCAAGCGACTATCCCGCCAATCAAGCCATACCATGCTCCGGTATAAAGGTAAGGCCGGAGAATGAAACTGTCAGTCGCACCAACCAACTTCATCACCTGAATTTCATCTTTCTGATTCTGTACCTGAAGCCGTAAGGTATTGCCGACTATTAGAAAAACAGCAAACAACATCAGACCAGACATTAGCAATGCCAGGGTAACAGCCAGATCTTTGATTGCCGCCAAACGCTGTAGCCAATCACTATCAAGCCGGACCTCATCCACACTCGGCTCGGTACGCATCTTGGCAGCGAGCTGCACCGCCTGATCGTTGCTTTGCCAGGCGGAAACCGGGCGAACCACAATGACTGCCGGCAGCGGGTTCTCATCCAGCAACGTGAGCGCCTGATCAAACCCGGCATGCTCGCGAAAATCCGCCAGCCCCTGTTGGGGAGAAATATAGTCAACCGACTCTATCTCAGACCAAGATTGCAGCTGCTCACTAAACTGACTCGCAGCCGAAGTCGGTGTACCTTGCTCCAGATACAGTGTCAGCTGAGTCGGGTTTTGCCAAGCCAGGGCCACCAAGGTGACATTTTTTGCCAACAGGTAAAAACTGGCTGGCAGTGTCAGAGCAAAAGCCAGTACCGCCAGGGTTAGAAAGTTGCCAAGCGGACGTCGCATCAGCTCGACCAATGCCCCCTTGCATTGTTGCTTATGCACCGCAAAGAAGCCTGTTTGCTTACGCGCCACGTCGTGCTACCTCCCTTAAATGCCCCTGCTGGAGATCGAAACGCCGATAGTTATGAGTGGTTAACAAGGACGTATCATGGGTTGCCATCAGAACACTTACCCCCACCCGGTTAAACTCTTCAAACAGCTGCATCACCTGGTGTGACAAAGCGGCATCTAGGTTACCCGTTGGCTCATCAGCCAGCAGCAACCGAGGCTTGTTAACCACCGCACGGGCAATTCCTACCCGCTGCTGCTCACCGCCGGAGAGCTGCATCGGCAAACAGCGGGCCTTATCAAGCAGGCCGACTTTGTCCAATGCGGCGGACACACGCCGTTTGACCTCGTTTTCCGAAGCCAGCTCGACCCGCAATGGCATCGCAACATTGTCATAGACACTGCGATCCATCAGCAGCTTATGATCCTGAAAAATAATCCCGATATTGCGGCGCAGAAAGGGGATCTGCTTATTATCAATTCGGGTAATCTCATGATCGTTAAAGAAAATATGGCCGTCACTCGGCCGCTCAATCGCACAGATCAGTTTCAGCAGGGTACTCTTACCCGCACCGGAATGGCCGGTCAAAAAAGCCATATCTGCCTGTTGCAGATGAAAATCTACTTTTTGCAGGGCTTGACGCCCGCCGCGGTAAGCCTTGCTTACCTGCTGAAACCGAATCACGACTTATTCCTCGTCACTAAACAGCGCTTCAATAAACTCACTGGCCGCAAACGGACGTAAATCATCAATTCCTTCGCCAATACCAATATATCGGATTGGAATATTGAACTGATCGGCCACGGCGAAGATCACCCCACCTTTAGCCGTACCGTCCAGCTTGGTAATTGTTATACCCGAAACCGGTGCTACTTCACTGAACAATTTAGCCTGGCTGATCGCGTTCTGTCCCGTACCGGCATCGACTGTAAGCATAATTTCATGGGGTGCCTGCGGGTCAACCTTCTTCATCACACGCACAATCTTGCGCAGCTCTTCCATCAGGTTGCCTTTGTTCTGCAGACGACCCGCCGTATCGGCAATCACTACGTCAACATTGCGAGCCTTAGCCGATTCAATCGCATCAAAAATAACCGATGCGCTATCGGCGCCAGTATGCTGGGCAACAACAGGAACATTATTTCGCTCGCCCCATACCTGCAGCTGTTCTACGGCTGCTGCACGGAAAGTATCACCGGCCGCCAGCATCACAGACTTGCCTTCTTGCTGGAACTGCTTGGCCAGCTTGCCAATCGTGGTGGTTTTGCCCACACCGTTGACGCCGACCATCAGAATGACGAACGGCTTCTTGTTGGTATCCACCACCAGAGGTTGTTCAACCTTCTCCAGCATTTCGCCCAGCTCATCTTTGAGCAGCCCGTAGAGGGCCTCGCCATCTTTAAGATCCTTGCGATCGGCCTTTTCTGTCAGGCTTTCAATGATCTTCAGCGTGGTATCCATACCTACATCAGCTATCAGTAGCTGTTCTTCCAGCTCCTCGAATAGATCTTCATCGATTTTTTTACCAGAAAACAGCCCAAAGAAGCCGGTACCGAAGTTAGTTTTCGTTTTCTTAAGACCACGCATCAAGCGGGCAAAGAAGCCTTCACTCTTCGGTTTCTCCTGCTCATGAACAGTGGTTTCTGCTTGGGCAGCCGCTAAGGCATCGGCCTCTTCTGCCGCTGTGGCAGCCGCCAAGGCTTCGGCCTCTTCTGCTGCTTTGGCAGCCGCCAAGGCTTCGGCCTCTTCTGCTGCTTTGGCAGCCGCCAAGGCTTCGGCCTCTTCTGCCGCTTTGGCAGCCGCCAAGGCTTCGACCTCTTCTGCTGCTTTGGCAGCCGCCAAGGCATCGGCTTCTTCTGTCGCTTTTGTGTCCGCAACGTCATCGTAAGTGGACTCAGTTTGGGACGCATCAGCCTGTGCTTCCACCTCTTGGTGGTCTTTATTTAGTTCAGCTTGCTCGGTCTGTTCTTCAGAACCAAAACCCAGCCACGAAAATAATCCGCGTTTCTTTTTTTCTGCCATTGGCAAATCCTAGAGCTTGATTGGTACAATTTGCAGCCTAAAAACAGGTGTATACTATCATTTTCTAAACGGTCGAAGAAATCTATGACGAGACGCAGGCAACAATCAGGGCGAAATATGCCAAATAACCGCCGGGAAGGGTTCGTAAGAATCATCAGTGGGCGCTGGCGCGGACGTAAACTTCCGGTCCATGATGTTGAAGGCCTCAGACCCACAACTGACCGAGTAAAAGAGACAGTTTTCAACTGGTTAGCTCAAGATATCCATGAGGCTAACTGCCTGGATCTGTTTACCGGCAGTGGCAGCCTGAGCTTCGAAGCATTATCGCGCGGGGCGCAAAATGTGACCATGCTCGAACTGGACAAAAAAGCTGCCGAACAGTTGGAAAAAAATCGACTAACTGTCGGTGCCGACAATGCGCATATACATAATACGGACAGTCTAACATTCCTCAACAAGCAAGGAACGCCATACGATATCGTCTTTATCGACCCACCATTTCGTAAGAATTTGCTACAGGATGTTATCAACCTGCTGGAAACCAACGGCTGGTTAGCTCCCCATGCCATCATCTATATTGAAGCTGAAAAAGAACTGGGTGATCCCGAAACACCCATTCATTGGCATTTGCACAAAGAAAAAACAGCCGGACAGGTTTGTTACCGGTTATTTGAAAGAGAGGAAGCATGAAAGCGTTAATTTTATTGGCAAAAGCCGCCATCGGATTCGTCTGGCTGGTACTGCTGGTTAATATTTTCCATCCCTTCCCGGGCGTTGCAGCTATGGCGCTTTATATTATGACGGGCTTCCTGCTGATGATGCACGGCCTGCAGATGTTGATTTTCATCGGGGCTTTCGGTGACAAGATCAAGATGAGCCGTTGGGAAAAATGGTCAATACTGATTTTCGGTATCTTTTCCCTACTCGACATCCGCCGCAAACACATGATGTAAGGCGGGACAGGGCTTAAAAGTAAAAAGCGAGAGTGAAAACTCTCGCTTTTTGTTATGCCCAAACTGTTAAGCGCCTATCTGGAAGAACTTACGCACCCCGTCCAGCAGCATCTGGGTCGACATCATAATCAGCAACAAACCCATCAGACGTTCAACGGCCTTCAGACCTTTCTCACCTAACAGGCGATTAAATACTTCATAGAACATCAGAATCACAAACGACGCGCCCCATGCCAACAAAACAGCCAGAACCCAGTCCCAGGTCCGGCCCGGCTCCTGATTCGACAGCAGCAGCAAAGAAGCCAGCACCGACGGTCCTGCAATCATCGGAATTGCCATCGGCACAATAAAAGGCTCCTCGCCAGCCGCCAGTCCAGTGACGCCTCCCGGCTGAGGGAAAATCATTCTGATCGCGATCAAAAACAGAATAATACCGCCAGAGATACTGACCGTTTCCGCCGAAACATGCAGGAAATTAAGCAGGTTCTGGCCACCTAACAGGAACGCCAGCAAAATAACCAAGGCGATCAAGAGTTCACGAACCATAATAATTCGTCGCCTTTTCGGCTCAATATGCCGCAAGATCGATATCATTACCGGCAGATTGCCGAGCGGATCCATGATCAAAAATAACATGACCGCCGCAGAGATTATTTCCACAGAGCAGACCTCAGAAAGAGATTAATCGTAAGAAGATTAAGAAAAACAACAGTGTCAGCCAGAAAGCTGACTAGAAGCGGGAAAGTATAACAAACGAACAAAAAGGTGGCGATAATTTTGCCACCATTAAAGCTATCTTTTTACCGGTTACAGCTTAGTGACTACACATACGTTCACGATTAACCGTAATGGTATCACCATCTTGAATAACCTTCCGGCGATCTAGCAAGAAAGTTAATAGCGCATCAAAGGTTAAATCTTGCAGACTACAGGTATGAAAACGCGCCTCTTCACCATATTCAGCAATAACTGCTTGTTTTAGTGATTCAACAGAATAAGGCGTCTCGGCAGCAAGCAGCATGTTTAGAACATTGTGAGCATGGATCTGATTCATAGTATTACTCGCAGTCAATAGAACATCTGTCCGTATTAAACCACAAGCCCCTCACCCAGGGTTGACCCAGAACAATTAAGAGCATTTAAGATGCACCTTTAAGGCTTGTCGTGGCCGCACTGCCAGCAAATTTCAAACTGGCCCTCATTGTACTCGGCACAATGGTGGCACTTCCAACCGTTGTATGTCGTGTTTTCATAGCGCTCAAGTTGTTGCCTAGCCGATGAAACCTGCTCTTCCTGAACCCAGAGCCCCACTTGCAGCACATCCGTAGGCAACTCACCTGTTGCCGCTGACAGATTTTCGCCACTGAGCTGCACCTCAATACGCTCGCTCTCCAGCATCCCCTTGATACTATGCGCCTCCAAGTTATTGGCTGCGTCGTATACCTTGATCCACGGCCCGCTCATCATATGCTCCTTCTAATTTGGTTACCCACTCCCGGCAACTTAGCTACAAAGACCATATCATCAACGTTTTATTTCAAACCGCTATGAGCAATCCGGCCAACTTAGACCAATAGCGTAGCAACAAACAATGATTGCGCCAGGTAGTAACTAGACATAATAACCGTAGTAGAGGGTTTAAATGGCCCCCGGAAGCGATCGACCGCCAGTACCGTGTCAGAAACAATAAATACCAAGGCACCAACGAAAGCCAGCAGTCCGGCTGTTGAACCCACGGTCAGCCAGAACTCACCCGCCGCCCAAGTCATCTGCACAATAATCGCAATATAGATGGCAACCGGGGTAATCAACGCGCCAAGCGAAGGCAACAACAACAAAAATACAATGATCCCGCCACCGACAAGCATCGCAGGCAGCCACCACACCATGTTGCCGTCCAGTTGACTCCAGAATGCCAGCGAATAGGCAATATGGGCGAGAAGAAAGCTGCCCAGGCCAACGATAAACCTGTCTTTAGGCAGCATCAGGAAAATATCGCCAATGACAGACAACACCAAGCCGATAAAAATGGCTTGGTGATAAATACTCTCGAGTCCCGACTGCCAGGCCAGTAGCAGCAGTAGCACCATGGTAAACGGCTTAAAAAAATAGTACTGCCATCTAGGGCCGTGGTACGCAGCTGTAATATGTAATAAAGCAGATAAAGATATGGCTAACCAAACCCACATAGCATCACCAGTATAATTATAGTTATAAGCAGGGACAGTTTAGAAACCCAACCAGGATTGTCTAGCAGGGATCCACCAGAACTAGACCCCGCTTGTAAAAACGCTAAGACATCATCACCCAGAACGGCAAGCTTTGTAACTCGGTAAAAACTTGCAGCTCCGTTCCTTAAGCCTTATGAGACAGGCCACAGGATAACAAAACCACCCTGGCAAACGATTGCCTTATATCAAGGTAGTGAATAATAAGCTTTGATAAAGATATCGGGTAAAATGCCCCCCTAACCACCCACACTTCAAGTAACAAACAACGAACATATGGATATTATTATCAATGACTTAAAAGCAAAAAGACAAGCAAAATAGAGAATACCCCGCATTGAAAGAAGCGACAGTTTATTTGACCCAAAACCAAACACAAACACTTTAACCAACCAAAAAAATAGCATAATTATCTAACACAGATCTCAACCCTCTTCTCACCGCTCCCCCCTCAAAAGAGCCAACCAAACAAAAACAGCCACACGAACCACACAGCAAGATATGATCAGTAAAACCCACAAAAATATAAGCAAAGATAAAAAAAGAGCCAGATCACACAATTTAAACCATAAAAAACAACGAGTTACACAACACAATAACTAGAAGTAATAATAAGAACACTATTTAACCTGACCAAAAAACACAATTTCTTTAGCGTAAAACACCCATATAAAGCCAACATAACCTAACCTTTACTGACTTTTCAGCATTCAGACTTGCCTAAAGACCAAAAACAGTGCTATTCTAATTACCAAGACATAATCAGCAGCAACACAAGGATCTTACCTATGTTCACAACATCTCAAAAACAAGGGCTTATGATGATCGCAGTGGTTGTCGGTTTAATGACGCTGCCTGTTATCTACTAAGCAATATAAAAAATTCAAAAAAAAGGTGCCTTTCGGCACCTTTTTTCGTCTTAACAGATTATAGCTTGAAGGTTAAGTCCCTATATCCGGACAAACAATAGAGAAGGTTGAAAGTAGTGTTATAAATTTGGAACTCACTGATCTCTAAGGCGTTAAATTAATACGGTGCCAATGCTCAGAATAAAACCAGATGGCCAAAGCGGTAAAACCCAATACGACAAATGCGGCGACAGTCCAGACAAAGCGCCCACTACGAGGTGTCAGCTCATCTTCGCAATCTCGACAGGCGGCCAGAAAGCCCGGCTTGTCATCCAGCTTGTAACCCTCTTCATGAACAGTTTTATTCCGTACCGACGCAACGAAACGAAGCTTGGGAATGATCTCGTGGGGTAGCCGCTCTTCACAGCTAGTAATAAGCTGATGTAAGCCTTTTCCTTCGGCATGATAGTGTTGGCGAAGTAAGTGCTCAATCCGCCTTGAACGCGTCACGACTAACTCAATATTGGCCATACGCCGATCTCCTTTCTGCTCTCTACCTACTTACCTTATCGTGACTTGATGTACATGCAAAGCCTGCTGACAATGATTTACAACCCTTTTCACCTAACAGGGGCTTCTGCAGTAATATTGCCTCTGGGTATATTCGGTTATTGCCCGATCGGCAAAACCCTGTAGCGGTCACGGTTTACTATTTTGGATGTACAGCTCGGCACGACAATCAATAATAATAATGCCCACTGTGTTGCCCGACTGATCAAGGAGTACATTGATGCCACTATGGATTGTGCTGGCCGTTGCCATCTTGTTTGTTATCTCCATTTTTTATTTTATCCGCTTTTATCGACGCCATGTGCAGGGAGAAAATGCCCCCGAGCAAAAAATTGATGTCGAAGTTCTGGATAAACAAAGCGTGGCTATCATTGGTGCTCAGCCAGGTGAAGATAACGAAGAATACTGGATTTATGTTCAACCCGCCAAGGGTGGTCCCAAACGCGAATTCATGGCCGGCATACATTATTACCATGCACTCAATCCAGGCGATCGCGGCACCATGACCTATAAAGGGTTATCATTTATTCACTTCGCCCTAGAGCGAGACTAGCCATCCGACCAACAAAATGGCTGGTCACCTAAGGAACCAGCCATGCTGTTTTCGTCCCCTTCGCCAATAGCCAGCTGGCAGTCAGCGCCAACCCGGTACAAATCAGGGTCCAAAACGGGATCATAATAAGCGGATGGGCAAAATACAGATCATACTCTCGTACCGGCCATAGAAATATTGGGTGCAGCAGATAAATACCGAGGCTGTAGCGGCTCATAAAAGCAATCCGCACCAGCCAGATCTGACTCAGACGTCCACTATACTGCTGGCACAGAGCAAAAATCATGGCAGCGATCAACGCCGTATTGACAGTTTTGTAGGACATCCAGCGCCCAACGGTATATTCCCCGGCAGAAAAGCTGTTACTGACAACCATATAATCAGTCAGCAGCAATCCAGCCCCTCCCAGCACAACAAGCCATTTCAGTGCCGGCCATCGATACTGAAATAAGCAATAGCCTAGAAGTAAGTACCCGCTATATAAAATCAGCTTATGACTCCATAATCCATCGATTCTAAACAGGAACATCGTTGTCAGTACCAGCCAGGCAATAGTGAGCGCTATCGCCCCTGTGCGGTCGGTATGCTGAACATAATAGCGAAGGAAAGGCACCACAAAATACAGCGGAATGAAATAGTAAAAGAAACCGAGGTGATAATAGGTTTCATGCTCGGGCAGCGCTACCAGCGTCTCAAGCACAGTCGTACTATTGAATCCAGATGCCGTCAGGCCTGATAGTACGGCATAAAAAACAGACCAAACCAGAAAGGGAACTAACACCTTGCCAAGGCGCCGCCTTACATAATAGTTTAAATCAAAATCACGGTTATCGGTCAGCATCAGTGCGCCGGTGATCATAATAAAGACCGGCACGGCCCACCGGCTAAAGCTATTAAAACTAGTGGCTGTGAGCCAGGCACTATCAGAAATCACTCCAAGCTGCTCGCGATAAGGGCCAAGAACATGGATCACAACAACGGCAATAGCCGCCATACAGCGAAGTAAATCAAAAAAGACAACCTTTTGCCTCACCCGTTTGTCTCCCATTAGCAACAGCTCAGCAATCCAGTTTTTAATATAGCAGCAAGCTAGAGTAAGTACCTGAGCTTACTCTGGCTTTAGTCTATTACTAACAGAATGTTGACATTATGGCTGCTGGCGGGTTGCAGCCAGGACAATCTCGCGAATACACAGGTTCTGCGGCTGCTGATAAGCAAAACGGATGGCATTGGCAATATCGTCCGGGACAATCGCCCCGCCCATGCCATCTTTCCACTCTTCGTAGCCAGCTTTGATATCGTCACTGGTCGTATGGCTCAGCAGCTCTGTTTCTACCGCACCCGGGGCAATCGTAATAAAGCGAACATTATCATCGGCGACCTCTTCGCGGATGTTTTCGGTAATCGCATGTACCGCAAACTTGGTACCGCAGTAGGCTGCATGGCTCGGGAAGGTCTTGCGACCGGCTACCGAGCTGATGTTAATCACAGTGCCGTGCTGGCGAGCTTTCATATCCGCCAGTACCACATGGATACCGTTAAGCAGCCCCATCACGTTGACGTCAAACATGGTTTTCCACTCAGTCGGATCTTGCTCATGAGCCAGACCAAGCAACATCACGCCGGCATTGTTGATCAGGCAATCTACCGGACCGAATTGCGCTTCAGCGTCCTTGATAGCTGCGGAAAATGCATCGGCATCTGTCACGTCCACCTGGCGGCACAGTGTATTCGGCAACTGCAATGCTTCCAGGCGATCGACACGACGGGCCAACAATAATAGCGGATGTCCTTCTGCGGACAGTTTGCGCGCTGTTGCTTCGCCGATGCCTGAACTTGCACCAGTGATCACGATAAGAGACTTAGACATAATGAAACCCTTTGCTAGTAGATATAAGAGAGATCATCAACGGCCGGCACTAAGTTGATGGCGCTACTATATCGGGCTGGCAGAACGAGGAAAAATATCCTTTTTTTCTGCTTATCATAAGAATTAGCTATGGATAGGCTATTATGATGGCCTGATCCCAAACGAGTTTCCCCTTATGGATTTACGTCTGCTGCGCTTTTTTGTTGCGGTCTACGAAGAGAGAAACATTACTCTTGCGGCCGAACGCTGTTTTGTCTCGCAGCCTTCCATCTCCAATGCCGTCAAGCAACTGGAGGCCGAGCTCAGCACTCCGCTGTTTGTTCGTCATAAGAAGGGGGTTGATCTGACCGATGAGGCCCATTACCTCTACCCGCATGCCATCCGGCTGCTGGGCGAGATCAATCGCCTGCCTCAGCTGTTTCAGCAGCGAACCGAGTGCCTGCCGCTAAAACTGGCCAACTTCCCGGATTTGAGCCAGTCACAGCTTGCCAAGGTATTCGCCCAGCTCAAGCAGCAGATCCCGAACCTGTTATTAGAGCTGGTCGATCATGATGCACCTGCCGATGCTCGTCTGACGCTGGATATGTTCAAGGCCGAGGATGAAATTTTCCTGCCGCTGTGGGATGAGGATTATGTCTTGTGCATGCAGCCTGACCACCCGCTGGCGGCACTGGAAAAAGTGCCTCCGGAGCAACTCCACCAGCATGACTTCATCGAATGCCCGCCCTGCGAAGCCCACCAGCAGACTATCGGTCTGCTGGCCTGCGACGGCCTTGCCGTTAACCTGGTTGCCAAGGCCGAGCACAAAACCCAGGTGATGCATCTGGTACAGGCGGGGTTGGGAATATCTTTTCTACCGACTGGGGTACTGGAAACTGCAAATCAGCTGGTCACCGTTCCCTTGGACGGGCCACGGATGTTCCGTCGGCTGGGGCTATGTTACCCATCGAACAAAAGCCTGAATCCGGCATTGACCGCCGCCGTGAAGGTGCTCAGCCAATACACCCCACCCCCGAGACTGGCGAGGCCAAAAAACGCAGGCGGTGACAAATAAGCTATGCCACCGCCTTTTCAAAAAAGATTCATCTTTAGGCAATAATCAGGCCGGTGCGGGGCCGGGACTCGATGAGGAATCAAGATACAGGGAAGACCATTTCAGCGCATGATGGTAGCTTTTCGCTACCATTTCTTCCTTGATCCCCAACGTTTGGCAATAGATGGCGATCTTCTCCCAGTCAGCCTGATCGTAGGCATCAAGCAGGGCAAGTATCTGGCCCAGTTCACCGTGATGGTTAAGCAAGGCATCGCGTACATCAGACTCGAGCGGCAGCAAGGTTAGCAACTGTTCCAACGAATTATCCAGCAGTGCATCAAGCAGGGAAAACATCCCGGTTAGAAATGCCTTCTCCTTCCCGATAGACAAGCGACTGCTGGCAGCCAGCATCTCACACATGCAGGCCCGTTGCAGCGACAGGGAATAGAGTTCTCTGGGCTTGTCGATAGCCGCATGTGCCGTTGCTACAGCACTGACGAATATCTTTATTTTATCTTCGCCAAGATAGACCAACGCCTGCTTAAATGAACTGATCGGTTCAATCGTGCGATGGGTGGCAGCATTGACATACCGCAACAACAGATAGGATAGCGACACATCGCTGACAATGATCTTCTCAACCCGGTCGAAGTCCACCTGATCACGACAGACTTCCTGCAACAAGCGAATTGTTGTCAGTTTTTCTGGTTCAACCTGGCGATTTTTAAGCATCTCCGGTTTACTAAAGTAGTAACCTTGGAAAAATTGGAAACCGGCCTCATAGGCTGCGATAAAATCTTGATGGGTTTCCACTTTTTCAGCCAGAAACTTTAGCTTTAGTGAACGGTTCTGGTTCACATATTCACATGCCTGCTCGATTCCGACTTTCATCAAGTCCAGCTTGATGATGTGCACATAAGGCAAAAAACGCTTCCACTGCGGCTCCATCTCGAAATCATCCAGCGCAATCACGTAACCTTGGCGATAGAGATATTTTATGGCGACAAACAGCTCTTCATCCGGAGCACAGGTTTCGAGTACTTCAATGATCACCTTTCTTTTCGGCAACAACATCGGAAGTAAGCGAATCAAGCTTTCATAGGGAAAATTGATAAAGGTGCGCTGACCGGCAGTTGCCAGATTATCGCCAACCGCCATGTAATTTTCTACCAATAACCTGCAAGTCGCTTTATTCGCCTCAATCACGGGAAAGGCATTGCTTTCCCCGTCACGAAACAACAGCTCGTACCCGACGGTCCGTTGCTGACGGTTAAAAATAGGCTGGCGAGCGACATAAGAATACATGATGCCTGCGTGGTTCCTTAATGGTTTGAAATATAATAAAAATATCTAACCTAAATATAACAGCCCAAGATCAGTAGGCTGACTAGTCAAGTCCTGGCAGTCACGAGCAACGCACCGCAGCCAATAAACATTGAACCAAACATACGGTTTAACCCGCCCATCACCTTGGCAGAACGAATATACATGGTTAGCTTTGATGCCAAGGTGACATAAAACAACATCACAATTGTATCAATAGCCAAAGTCGTGATCCCCAGCACCATCAGTTGCAGTAACTGCGGCTCTGCCGGATTTAGGAATTGAGGAAACAAGGCCAACTCCCACCAACAACAGATGGAATGCCAGGCCAGCCATACTTCGACACTCGCTCCAACTCTTCCTATCCAGTAAAACCACTATCGAGCTCAAATTAATCGCCTGTTCAACAGGTACATTAATCTGCTTGTACGTATAAGGCGGATACAAGTTAACAGTAGTTCAATCCCTAAAGCAACTCACGCCCGCTTATAGAAAGCGACCACTTTACGTTATACTGAACATAGTTTTTGCCATCAGCCTTTGCGACTGACCGCACACAAGCGCCTTAAATCACTTTCATAACGCTGAGAAATACCATGACAGCCCAACCACCGCACTACTTTCACTTTTCCCAGGAATCTCAGTTCTGCGATACCATGGCAGGCCCTGTCGCCGAATTATGGCAGCACCGTTTGGAGGGTATGTTTCAGGGGGTCGATCAGCTCAATGTCGGCTGGGTCAGCCTAACCGGATTTAACCATGACAAAGCAATCATCGTGGTTAACGGCCGGATCGAAAGTTACTGGAAGTACCAGGAACTGTTTTATGATTTAGTTCAGCAGGGCTACGATATTTTTGCCCTGGATCACCGTGGCCAGGGAGTATCGGACCGAATAGCCGAAGACAGCGAGCTGGGCCACATCGAAAAGTTCGACGACTATGTCAGTGATCTCAAAACCTTCTTTGATACGGTGATTGCGCCCAAAGGATATCAGCAACATTTTATGCTGGCCCACTCGATGGGAGGTACCATCGGCAGCCTGTTCATGGCCAAATACCCTTCGTTGATAGACAGCGCGGTGCTCAGTGCCCCGATGCACGGGATCAATATCAACAACTGGATGAAGCCGATTGCCTCTCCGCTGGCCCGTGTCGTCGAGCAGCTGCAACGCCAGCCCGACTATGCTCCCGGACAGATTCCCTACTATCCCAAACCGTTCATTGACAACCCCCTGAGCCAAAGCCAGATCCGCTATCAATGGTTTCGCGACCTGTACGAGCACAAGCCAGAGCTAAAAATCGGCGGCCCTAGTGCGCGCTGGGTATGGCAAGGGATCGCGGCAGCCAAACAATGCATCGAGCTGGCTCCTAATATCACAACACCTATCCTCCTGCTACAGGGAAGTGATGATATTATTGTCGATAACCGGGCACAGAACCTATTTTGCCAGGCGATGCAGCAAGCAAGCCGTTCCTGCCAGCTAACAGTGATTGAAGGTGCGCGCCATGAACTCTTGTTCGAGGTCGACAAATACCGCCATCCCGTACTTGCTGCAACAATCAATCATTTTTGGAAGGCGGAAAAGGTTGAAAGGTAAATTAACCTCTTTTCTCAGTGGCGATCTGGTTTAAAATCAATCTTATCACCCCCCTATCCTTTAGGGTTAGTGGGGCCATTGTTCCTACTGCCGAGAATTTCCATGTATAAGATAGTTGCTTCAGATTTAGACGGAACCCTGCTCACCCCCGACCACAAAATCGCGCCTTACACCAAAGAAGTCCTCAACCAGCTTCACCAGCAGGACAAAGATTTCATTTTTGCAACGGGCCGTCACCATATCGATGTCGCAGGCATGCGCGAACAACTAGGGATCCCGGCTTACATGATCACCTCCAATGGTGCCCGAGTTCATAACTGCAAGGGCGACGTCGTTTTCCAGCAAGATGTACAGCCAGAGGTCGTCGGTGGCCTTATTGCGATGGCAAAGCAGGATCCCGAACTGAAAATTCATATCTACCGCAACGATGACTGGCTATTGAGTGCCGAAGACGAATCTCTAAAGGATTTTCATGAAACGTTTAACTATCAACTATTTGATGTCGACAATCCGCCACTAAAAGGCATCGCCAAGGTATTTTTCATCCGCGACGACCACGATCACGACAAACTGGTGGAATGGGAAAAGCGCTTCAATGACACCTTCGGCGAACAAGCAAATATTGCCTTTTCGACCCCATGGTGTCTGGAGGTGATGGATGCGAACGTATCGAAAGGGCACGCCCTTGAAGCCGTAGCGAAAGAGAAGGGCTACGAACTGAAAGACTGCCTAGCCTTTGGTGACGGCATGAACGATGTCGAAATGCTGAATATGGCCGGTAAAGGACTAATCATGGACACGGCTCACGATAAAGTCAAAAAAGCATTACCCAACAACGACATAATTGGTTCATGCTGTGATGAGGCTGTCGCCCACTACCTGGCGGATAACCTACTCTAATCCTGTTATTTTACCCAGCACTGCTAAAATTGACCGGTCATCTGCAGGGTTTCCTGCCATTGTAAATCGGTGACCGGCATAATGCTCAGACGGTTGCCGCGCTTCACCAGCGGCATCTCTGACAACGCCGGATTCGCCTTCATCCGCTTGAGCGACACCAGGCGCAGGTGGCGCTGGTACTCAATATCGACCATCACCCAGCGTGGATTGTCAGGGTCGGACTTCGGGTCGAAATACGGCCCTTGCTGATCAAACTGAAAATGATCCGGGTACGCCTCTTTCACCACCGTCGCAATACCGACTACCCCAACATCCTTGCAAGAAGAGTGATAGATAAAGATCTGATCGCCGATTTTTATCTCGTCTCGCATCATATTGCGGGCCTGATAATTACGAACGCCTTCCCAACAGGAAACTTTTTGCTGTTTCAGGGTGTCTATCGAAAATGTATCTGGCTCAGTTTTGAATAACCAATTGGCCATAATCGTTCTCGTTATCGAGCTGCGCTATAACACTGGCACATCATAGCAGGAGCGCCGTTATAATGACTTTACGACTTATCAGCCTAACATACCGAGGGAACCGAATGACACAGTTGAGACGGGCTTTACCTGCAGCAGTACTACTGACACTTCTGGCTGGCTGCTCCACATCGTCGACCTCGCCAGCCTCTACCCCTATCGAGCCCACTCACGACGACGGTGCTTCGGCTGTTAGCACCGATCATGGCAAAGTTCAGGCATTTATGTTGAGAGGTAACGTGGTCCTTGGCCATGAGTCCAACAGTATTCAGCCCTGCGGCAGCACCCAGCAATACTGGCTCAATACCCCAATAGCCGACCGCAAGGCGCTAGCCCAAGTCACCCGTCCGGGCTACGAGCCTATGTATGGTGAGTTCATCGGCTTTCTTGAGCCTGCTCCCGAAGAAGGGTTTGCTGCCGCCTATGACGGCCGCTTTAACGTCAAACAGATTAATTTAATCTCATCCGAAATGCTCAGTGGTTGTCAGCGGCCCCCGCACGCTACAAGGGCATTTGGCAACGAGCCGGGCTGGGTTGTCGAGTTGGATGGCGATAAGGCCAACCTGCTTCGCCCCGGTCAGCAGCGCCAGCAACAAACCATCACCAGTAAAAATATTATTGCTGGCAAGCAGCATTACCAAGGCCAAGACTTCTCACTGACCCTGACCAAAGGCCAGTGCAACGACACCATGAGCGACTCCCTGTTCGGCTGGCAGGCAAAGCTAAACTGGCAAGGCAATAACTACCAAGGCTGCGCAACACTGGGGGCGACCGATATCACCCTTAGCTGGTCAGGCCGCTATCAGGGGACCTCATTGATTAACGACACCCCGGTACTGACAACGACCGTCACCCTTAACCCGGATCACTCGGCCACCACCCGCTACGACTATCCTTCCGGCGAACCCAGCCTGAACGAAACCGGATTCTGGCAGCAAGGCAGCGACAATACCGTGCAGGTGGTCATGACCAAACATCAGGGACGACGCCTGATCAGCGAACGGGTATTTACCCTCGAAGGCAACCAGATCACGGTCAAGGAAGAGACGGTGAACGGTCAGACCTTTAACCTGGGTGGCGACGGCCTGAGCCTAAAAAAACAATAACCACACCGGCAAGCCCTGGATTGCTCTCGTGAGTTGCTCTCGCTGGCTGGGATATGTCACACTCCCAGCCAGCCGAAAACAACCACGAGCCTTCATTATGTCCTGTCCCCGCTGCGGCTTTCTGTACAACTGTATCTGTGATGCCGAACCTCAATTGAGCTGCAAGGTCCGATTTATTCTTCTGACCCACCCGAAAGAGCTCAACAAGGACACCAATACCGGCGATCTTATGCTGCGTACGCTGCCCAACTGCCAGCGTTATACCTGGGACCGGGTCAACCCGCCTTCAGCGCTGCTGGAGGAACTCCGCGCAGCCAATAACCAGCCATGGCTACTTTTTCCCAGTGATGATCAGCACCCTGCAGCGGCATACCAGCCTGCCGAAGGCAAGCTTCCCCTGTTCATCCTGCTTGATGCCACCTGGCAGGAAGCCAGAAAAATGGTGCGGAAAAGCCCATGGCTGTCACAGCTGCCACACCTGAGCCTCACTCCAACCTCGATGTCCGCCTACCAGCTTCGCCGCAACCAGCAGGCAGGTAACCTTTGTACTTGCGAAGCCGGCATAACTCTGCTGAATTTACTGGGCGAGTCAGCGCAAGCCACTCAGCTAAGCCTCTACTTCCAAGCATTTATTGATACTTTTCATGCTGACAAAAGCGGCCATGCCAGACAACTCTAAACCAAGTTCTTGGTCCAAGCCGTACAGTCAAAATGCCCAGTCACTCCCCGTTCAGATTTATCGGCTATACTAAAACCGACTGACTAGTCGGTTTTAATGCGAAAATTTATTATCGTCCGAAAAACTTGAGGGAGAGAGGCAATGACAGCAATCGAAGAGGTAAGCACGCATCACATTGATAGTGTCGTAATGGAAAAAACCTTACAGTCTCAACGAGACAAGTTCACAGCCGAACCAATGCCCTCTCTTCAGCAGCGTCTCGATACGCTAAAGGCACTGAAAAACGCCCTTCTCAACGCTAAAGTCCCGCTTTGCGAAGCCCTCAGCCAGGACTATGGCCAACGCAGCACCCACGACACCCTGATGGCCGATATCCTGCCGTGTGTCATGAACATTAACTACACAATAAAACACCTAAAAAAATGGATGAAGCCATCCCGGCGTCATGCCGGGCTAATGCTGGCACCCGCCAAAGTCGAAGTCATTTACCAACCGCTGGGAGTGGTTGGAATAGTGGTACCCTGGAATTTTCCGGTGATGCTGAGCATTGGCCCGCTGATCACCGCACTGGCAGCCGGAAACCGGGCGATGATCAAGCTGAGCGAGTTCACCCCCGCCACCAACAAGGTATTACGTAGCCTGCTTTCCGAAATTTACAGCCACGATGAAGTCGCCGTCTTCGAAGGTGAGGCTGATACAGCCGCCGCCTTTACTGCCCTGCCGTTTGACCACCTGCTGTTTACCGGGTCGACCACTGTCGGACGCCACGTCATGCGTGCCGCAGCCGACAACCTGACTCCTGTCACCCTGGAGCTGGGCGGCAAGACGCCGGCTCTGATCGCCCCTGATATACCGCTGAATATGGCCGTTGAACGGATGATCTATGGCAAAAGCCTGAATGCCGGGCAGATCTGCGTTGCACCAGACTATGTGCTGGTACCCGAGGAAAAAGTGGATGAGTTTGTCGCCGAATACCAGAAGCAGTTTTGCAAAATGTACCCGCAGGGCATTGCCAGCAATGATTTCAGCTCGGTGGTGAATGCTCGACAATATGATCGTCTGAACCAGTGGCTGAATGAGGCCAAGGAACTGGGAGCCAAGGTGATCCCCTGCCACCCCCAAGCCCGTGATGATCTGCAACACCGGATGATCACCCATTTAATCCTCAACACGACAGATAACATGGCCCTGATGCAGGAAGAAATCTTCGGCCCCTTGCTCCCGGTGATCCCCTACCAGCAAATCGACCAGGCACTGGACTACATCCGCCAGCGCCCGCGCCCGCTGGCACTGTACCTGATGAGCCTAAATCCCGAACTGCAACAGCAGGTAAAAACGACTACCCACGCCGGCGGGATGTGTATCAATGACTCCGTACTGCATGTCGGCGCCGATGATGCGCCATTCGGTGGGATCGGTCCTTCGGGAATGGGGCACTATCATGGCAAGGAAGGATTCCAGACGTTCTCCAAGGCCAAGACAGTACTGAGCCGTGGTAAATTCACCACAACCAAGCTGGCAACCCCACCCTATGGCGGCTGGATACAAAAGCTAATGCTGGCCTTCTTCTTGCGCTAATGCCACCTTCCCGGCAACCCACACAGGAGCGCCGGGACTATCCTTGATATAATTGCAAACAGCAAGCGCGTAAGCACCGAGTCTAGAAACCAATATGCCAAAGACCAAAAAACAGAACATTCTCGACGCCGCCCTGAGCTTATTTGTCCGGCACGGCATTCAGGCTACCTCGACGGCCAGTATTGCCCAGCTGGCGAATGTCGCAACCGGCACCCTGTTTCACCATTTTGCCAGCAAACAGATCTTAATCATTACCCTGTATAGCGAAGTCAAAACCGAGCTAGGTCTGGCCATGCAGCTTCAGCAAGAGCACGAGGATATTCAGCATCAAATACGCCATTTCTGGCAGCAAGCCCTGCAGTGGGCGCAGCAAAACCCCGATAAACTGCAGTTCATGCAGCAAGTCGCCCACGATCCGACATTTGGGTTCAGCCAGCATCAGGAGTTAATGGCAGCATCAATGGCCTTCTTGATTGAGCAGTTCAAACAGGCACAGCAACAGCACCGGCTTGCACCGCTGCCACTCGAGCTGGTGCTCAATTTCTGCCACAGCCATTTTCTGGCAACTGCCAATCTGTTTGCCGAGCGCCCGGACTTAGCTGGCCAGCCCGAATATCAGGAGGGGGCATTTCAGATTTTATGGCAGGCCCTATCGCCCATTGGCGACAGTAAATCATTGCCGTAGCAGAGGCGGCGAGCGATACAGAAACAAAAAACGGGAGCTATGCTCCCGTTATTTATTTCCGTGTTTTTTAATCAGGCATGCTGCCCGGCAACAAAACCCGAGCTCCAGGCCCACTGGAAGTTATAACCACCGAGCCAGCCGCTGACATCCATTACCTCGCCGACAAAATACAGCCCTGGAACCTGCTTGGCGGCCATCGTCTTCGATGACAGCTCGTTGGTATCGACCCCGCCCAGCGTCACTTCGGCAGTACGGTAGCCTTCAGTGCCGTTCGGGCCAATTTGCCACAGGTGGAAGTAGGCGGCTATCGCCGCGATATCTTTCGGGTTGAACTGTTTCAGCGGCTTGTCCTGGATATCACCACGGTCAATCAACACTTCAATTAGACGCTTTGGCAACAAGCGCGACAATGAGTTCTTCAGGCTCTGGTTCGGGTGGTTTTCGCGCATGGCTACAAGCGTTTCGACAAGATCCAAATCCGGCAACAAATCAACCGTCACCTTCTGACCCGGCGTCCAGTATGAAGAAATTTGCAGGATCACCGGACCGGACAAACCACGATGGGTAAACAACAGGTTTTCCTTGAAATTCGTACCGTCTTCAGCCTCGACAGCCGCCGGGATCGCAATCCCCGACAGTTCCGCGTAGGCCTCTTTTTCTTCCTTGTGCAAAGTAAAAGGAACCAATCCAGCAGTCGTCGGTACCACCTTTAGGCCAAACTGCTCGGCAACCTGATAACCAAACGGAGTTGCACCCAGCTTCGGCATCGACAGGCCGCCGGTAGCAATAACCAGTGATTGGCATTCCACTATCGTGGTGTTTAGCTTGAGGGTGAAACCAGTTTCGGTCTTACTGATATCATGAACATCGCAACGGTAACGCTGCTCAATCGTCGGCTGATCACACTCTGCCAACAGCATACTTACGATATCCTTGGCAGAATCTTCACAAAATAGCTGGCCGTGCTCACGCTCTTCATAGGCAATTTCATGCTTGGCGACCATGGCAATAAAATCCCACTGGGTATACTGGGACAGTGCAGACTTAACAAAGTGGGGGTTTCGGCAGACATAATTATTGGCTGCAACATCATAATTGGTAAAGTTACAGCGGCCACCACCGGAGATCAGAATTTTTCGTCCCGGCTTTTTGCCATGATCAACCACCAGCACCGAACGACCGCGCTTGCCGGCCTCTGCCGCGCACATCAACCCTGCAGCGCCTGCACCTATCACCACCACATCAAACTTGTCTGCCATTTCAGTACCGTTTTCGCTAACCTGTTATTCCACTTTGCTATTTATGCAGAGCAATGAAAAAGGGATGCCAGAGCCAAGCGGCCTGCATCCCTCAAAACCGAGGCTATTCTACCTACCCCGGAGCTGAATACCAAATTCAATCCCTATTCGTCATGTCACCACAGGCCCCTCCGCGCTACACGCCCAGGTAGGCCACGACAAAGATTGCAATAAAGAAAACCATCAGATAGGTACTTGCCAGAATAAACAGCTTGCGGACTTTGACGCACTTGTCCATGAACACCGGATCATGGTGATTCTGGTATTGCTGGCTGCGAATATAGTGAAACAGGCGAATTTGCTTGGTGACATTGCCTTGGGAAGAGAAAAAGCCCCGTCCGTCAACCTGTTGATAGAGAAGAGGATCGCACTCGCGCATCACCGCCAGCAGAGTACGTAGCGTACTGATATAGCGGGATACATTGACGACTGCAACCAAAAAGAGAGCGAATAAAAGTGCATCACCACTGATGTTCATAATAACCCCCGAACAACTGTACTCAGATGCTGGCCGGGCGATTCAAGGGCGTGCAGGCACGCCCTAGGCCATTGTTAGCCAGCCTGAGTATCCATTACCGATGTAGACTCAGCTTTTGCCATCGCGGCAAGATCTTTGTCGATGAAGAACAATGCTTTGCCATCCTCACCAACCAGCTCAATCTTATCCAAAATACCTTTAAACAACTTTTCTTCTTCGTGTTGCTCAGCAACATACCACTGTAAGAAGTTAAAGGTGGAGTAGTCCTGAGTTGTAAACGCGACATGAGCCAGTTTGTTAATTTTGTCGGTGATTAGCTGCTCGTGCTCATACGTTTCGCGGAAAACATCCCCCAGCGACAAGAACTCGTGCTTAGGCGCTTCAATCACACCCAGGATTGGCATCGCCCCCGTTTCACTCACGTAAGTGAATAGACGCTGCATGTGTTCCATTTCTTCTACAGCATGGGCACGCAGAAACTCAGCCGCTCCTTCAAATCCCTTGTCCTCACACCAAGCACTCATCTGTAGGTAAAGGTTAGAGGAAAAGAACTCCAAGTTGATTTGCTCGTTAAGTTTTTCAACCATTGCATGAGCTAACATCGCACTACTCCTATCTATTCTAGTGTATACCAATCTCACCGATCGGTATGAAATCGCCAATAACCCATTGTCACAATGCATAATTGAGAATGCAACTCAAAGAAATTCATTTATCACTATCACCGCACTCCCAAGCCTATCAGGATGGGATCTGGCCGATATTTTTCCGTTATACTCAGTGCTAGCATGGCTAAAAACATATGATAAGGAGTGCAATGTATGGCTTATAAACACATTCTGGTCGCAATAGATCTCTCTGATGATAGCTACACGCTGATAACTAAGGCAGCCCAGTTAGCCAAATCACTCGATGCAAAATTATCCCTTATCCATATTGATGTGAACTATGCCGAGCTCTATACCGGGCTAATCGACATCAATCTTTCCGAGGCGCAGCACCGCATGGCCGATGATGCACAAAAACAGCTGCAGTCACTGGCAGCCAAGGCCAATTATCCGGTGTCGCACACCTTGGTAGGCAGTGGCGATCTCAGCGACGAAATCTGCCATGCCATCAATGATATCGATGTTGAGCTGGTGGTATGCGGCCATCACCAGGACTTCTGGAGCAAGATCCTCTCTTCAGCCAAGCAGCTTATCAACCACACCCCGGTCGACCTTCTTATGGTCCCGTTGAAATAAGTCTTTTTTGATGCACTGCCGATCCGATCAAGGGAGCGCTCACCTGCCGTGAGCACTCCGGTGCTATACCCACACAAATTGACGATATTTCATCCCGCCGCTATCAGTTACACTATCCCTATTATTCAATGGAACTTAATTATTTATTCATATGGGATATTTGTCTGCTATTACCCTGCTATGGGCCTTCTCCTTCAGCCTGATCGGTGTTTATCTGGCAGGTCAGGTAGATGCCTGGTTTTCAGTCCTGACCCGAGTGGCGCTCGCAGCGTTGGTTTTCCTGCCGTTTTTGCGTAAACAGCACCTCCATCCAAAACTTGCCGTCAAATTAATGGTAGTCGGCGCTTTCCAGCTCGGGCTGATGTACTGCTTTTACTATCAGTCATTCCTCTACCTTAGTGTGCCGGAAGTTCTGCTATTTACGATTTTCACGCCGATTTATGTCACGCTGATCTACGATCTTCTGCACAAACAATTTTCTGCCTGGTATCTGATAACGGCCGCCATTGCCGTATTGGGTGCGGCCGTTATCAAGTTTGAGGGGATCAACGAGAATTTCATCATTGGCTTTTTCATCGTCCAGGGTGCCAATCTGTGTTTTGCCATCGGCCAGGTCGGCTACAAGCGGATCATGGAGCAGGAAAACGCCGAATTACCGCAACACACGGTGTTTGGTCTGTTCTACCTCGGAGCCATTTGCGTTGCCCTGCCAATGTTCCTGCTGTTTGGTAACCTAGACAAATTACCAAGCACCAACAGCCAGTGGGGCATCCTGATCTACCTTGGTACGATTGCTTCCGGCCTGGGTTATTTCATCTGGAACAAGGGGGCGACGATGGTTAACACCGGGGCTTTGGCGATCATGAATAATGCACTGGTTCCGGCTGGGCTGATAGTCAATATTGTCATTTGGAACCGCGACGTCGACTACCCGCGCCTGATCATTGGCGGAGCGATCATCATGGCCTCGCTGTGGTTCAATGAGACATGGGTGAAGCGGAAAGTTGAGCTGGCGAGAGCATAACGCCAGAATTGAGAATCTAGATTCGAGTAACAAGAAATAAAAAAAGGCGAGACTGATGTCTCGCCTTTCGTCTTTTTCGTCTAGCCGCTAGATAAACGCAAAGGCATCAGCGAACATGCGATCGCGTTCGGCACCTTTCTCTGCAGTAAACTGCTCGCGTGCCGCGCCGGCCATTTCAAAACGACCGCACAGGTAGATATCATAGGACGACAGGCTGATGAAATCGTTGTTTACCGCTTCCAGTACATTGCCGACCTTGCCCTGCCAGTCTGCCGGTGCGGTTTCCACTACCGGTACATAGGTCAGGTTGCTGTACTGCTCTGCCAGTGCCTGCAGCTCATCATGGGCGTACAGCTGGCAAGCATCTCGGCCGCCCCAGTAAACGAAAATCGGCTGGCTCACACCACGGCTCAGGCAGTTATCTAGAATACTACGTACGTAAGAGAATCCTGTCCCCCCCGCAATCATCAGTAACGGCTTGTCGCTATCTTCGCGTACCCAGGCATCACCATGAGGCGCTTCAATCTCAAAAGGCTGGCCGCTTTCAAGCGCCGATTTCATCGCATTAACCACTTCAATGGCATACGGGTTATGTTCGGCGGCACCGATATGCAGCTCCAGTTCGCCTTCACGACACGGGCTGCTGGCAATCGAAAACGGACGCTTGTCTTTTTCGCCCATCACTGCCAGCAGGTACTGACCGGCTTTAAATTCTAATTGTTGCTCTGGCTGAAGCAGAATACGGTAGGTATTGCATGCGAGCGATTCAACTGACTTTACTTCACATTTAATAGACATTGTTTTCCTCTAGTCTAACTCTAATACCAAGTCACTTTTGGCTGTGGCCTGACAGGTAAAGATCCAACCTTCGGCTTGCTCTTTCTCAGTAAGCATAGGCTCAAGCTGGTAACTTATCTCGCCAGATAGCTTGCGACACAGACACATGGCGCATGCCCCGACCTGACACCGGTTAGGAAAAGCGACACCTGCGTTGAGCGCGGCCTGCAATACGGTTTCCTGCTCATCGGCAGCAAACGTAATATTATGAGGCAACAGGCGTACTTGGTGCATATGGTTGGTTACTCTCAGGGTGGCTAACATTGGCTGGCCCCCTGCTACATTTAATTAATCAAAAATACCCAGCGCATCCCAGATGGCGTCGACTCTGGCAACAATATCCGGATCTTTGCTAATAGGGGTGCCCCATTCACGCTCTGACTCACCCGGCCATTTGTTTGTCGCATCCAGGCCCATTTTCGAGCCGGAACCAACAACCGGAGAAACAAGGTCCGTCGAGTCAATTGGAGGATTGTCGATCAACAGGGTATCCCGGCTTGGATCCATCCGGGTGGTGATAGCCCAGATCACATCATTCCAGTCACGGACATTGACGTCATCGTCACAGACGATGATGAATTTAGTATTCACATGCTGGTCCAGCACCGACCAGATACCGTTCATGACACGCTGAGCATGGCCTGCAGCCGTTTTGGTGATAGCCACAATTGCCATCCCACAGCCATCCGCTTCCGACGGCAAGTAGCAATCAACCACCTCCGGAAACTGTTGCAAGACGGTACGGGTAAGCGCGTCACTATCAATCGATTCCGTTGACGGACGGGATGATACCGGCGTATTCGCGGTTTCGGCCTCCCATTTAACGGTTGCGTCCAGCCCCATCTTTGAACCAAGGCCCACCACCGGCGAGGCAAAGTCCAGCGAGTCAATCGGGGTATTGTCGATCATCACCGTATCACGCGAAGGCTCCATTCGTGTTGTCATCGCATGTACGACACTGTTCCAGTCTCGCGCGTTGACGTCGTCGTCACAGACAATCACAAACTTGGTATACATAAACTGGCGCAGGAATGACCACACGCCCATCATCACCCGCTTGGCATGGCCCGGATACTGCTTCTTCATGGTGACGACCGCCATCCGGTACGAACACCCTTCCGGTGGCAGATAGAAATCAACAATTTCTGGGAACTGCTTCTGCAAAATAGGCACAAACACTTCGTTCAGTGCAACACCCAGTACCGCAGGCTCATCGGGCGGACGGCCAGTGTAGGTACTGTGGTAGATAGGATCTTTACGCATCGTAATATGCGTAATAGTGAATACATGGTGGCGCTCGACCTCATTGTAGTAACCGGTGTGGTCGCCATAAGGACCTTCGTCGGCAAACTCTTCGGGATCGATATATCCTTCGAGAACAATTTCGGCACTGGCCGGAACTTCCAGCTCATTACTGATGCTTTTCACGACTTCCGTTTTGCTGCCACGCAGCAAACCGGCAAAAGCATATTCAGACAAAGTATCAGGAACCGGCGTCACCGCTCCCAGAATCGTGGCAGGATCGGCACCGAACGCCACGGAAACCGGAAACGGTTTGCCCGGATGGGCTTCCATCCAGTCCCGCAAATCCAATGCCCCGCCACGATGGGCAAGCCAGCGCATGATGATCTTGTTCTTGCCCAGCTTTTGCTGGCGATAAATCCCCAGGTTCTGGCGTTTTTTATTCGGCCCCTTGGTGACGGTCAGCCCCCAGGTAAGCAGCGGCGCGACATCGCCCGGCCAGCAGCTCATTACCGGAATTTTATCCAGATCGACCTCGTCACCTTCCCACACAACGTGCTGGCAAGGCGCTTTGCGCAGCCGCTTGGCCGGCATATTCAAAACCTGCTTGAACACGGGTAATTTATCGATAGCATCACGAAATCCGCGCGGCGGCTCGGGCTCTTTCAGGTAGGCCAATAACTCGCCGACTTCACGCAGCTCTTTGACATCCTGGCGGCCCATGCCCATCGCCACCCGTTCAGGGGTACCGTACAGGTTTGCCAGTATCGGCATATCGTAACCAACCGGGTTTTCAAACAGCAAAGCCGGTCCGCCGGCACGTAGCGTACGGTCACAAATTTCTGTGATTTCCTGATCAGGATCAACCGGCTGCTTAATTCGCTTTAGCTGGCCTTTTTGTTCCAGATACTCAATAAAGTCTCGCAGATCCTTGAATTTCATAGGCTCGCTGTTATCCACTATCCTAAACGCGCCAAATCCCGACGAGGTAATGTTACTTGTCGGGATCTGCAATTAAAGTGGCAACATTATAACGAGTTGTTAACTTGAACACACTGGAAAATCAGCCAAGCCGGAATATCAGGGTAATTTAGCCATCGCTGCTTTAAAGTTGTTCCGGACCACCTGGTTGCGGCTATCGGAGGCCAGCTGCTCCAGCCATTGGACATAGCCGTGCTGTGCCAGCTCATAGGCCACCATCTGGCCATCATCCACTTCATCAAGCTTTTCTCTCAAAAACTCTCTTGCAGTCAGCGGTAAAGGCTTGAGGGTAATTAAAGCTTTGTAAGCCAAGGGTTTCAAAGACGGGTTAACTGTGGCTGCTATTAACTGCTCAACAACATTAGGTACCGGAGCCTGGGCTGCCAAGCGATTCAATTCAGCCAAGCTGTATTGATCAGTACGACGCCGCCACAACAGGTGATACATCTGCTCGTCACCGGATGTTGCCGCCAAGCGAGCGATAACACCATTATCCGGCAACCACATCAATTTGGTGTCAGAGGTAAACTGCAGTATCAGTTTCGCGACAGCCTGCTCTGAGAGCTGCGGTAGGTGTTTAAGGAAAATATCTCGACGGGTCTTTTGAGTGCGCAGATCGCCTGTCAGCCAGGTAGACAACACTAAGTCACCGGCCTCGGCCTGACGCACCATATCCTGTGCCAGCAACATCTGCTGCCACTGCATCACCAGCCCACGGGCCTGGGCACCGTAATGAAATGCAGACTGGGTAACGAGATAGCCATCACCCTGCTCAACCACGGTAAAAGCAGGCTTTCTCTCGGCCTGCGCCTGGAGCCAGGTGGCCTTGGCCTGATCCAGCTCGCCGCTATCGACTGCATGCTGAACCAACTGGGCGCGTACGGCCTCCTGGTGCAATAGAGCCAACTGGGAAAGGTTAAACTCCAGCGCTCGAAAATCACTTCGATCATACAGTGTTGTCAGTGCCGCCACCCGGTTTTGCACCTGGGGAGAACTTGCAGCCAGCTTCACTTCTTGCACGGATACTTCAGCGGCCATAGCAGACTCTAAGCTGCCAGCCAGAAGTAACAACATCATGCACCATCCTTGTCGCATGTCACCTCCTTACGGTGAAGAACGCTTTCAATTGAGCGCTACAGCTTGCTCACCCTCCTGGTGCACAATCAGCTGCTAATCCTGCGCCTACAGTACCTCAATACAGTGATCAGCATCTACAATGAAATGTAATCGAATACTGTTTGATAGGATTATGCAGGATCTCTGCCCAATAAAAAACGCCACACAAGGTGGCGTTTCAGAAAACTGTGAGTTAGGCAGCTAAATTATTACTTCTGACGGCGCATCGCGTCAAAGAACTCATCATTGGTCTTGGTCATCGACAGTTTGTCGATCAAGAATTCCATACTGTCCGTTTCACTCATTGGGTGAACAATCTTACGCAGGATCCACATCTTCTGCAGCTCGTCAGCTTTCGCCAGCAGCTCTTCACGACGGGTACCCGAACGGTTGAAGTCAATTGCAGGGAATACACGCTTCTCGGCAATCTTACGCGACAGGTGCAGTTCCATGTTACCTGTACCCTTGAACTCTTCGTAGATAACTTCGTCCATCTTCGAACCAGTATCAACCAGTGCCGTTGCAATGATTGTCAGGCTACCGCCCTCTTCAACGTTACGTGCTGCACCGAAGAAACGCTTCGGACGGTGCAGGGCATTGGCGTCCACACCACCAGTCAGTACCTTGCCAGATGAAGGAACCACGGTGTTGTAGGCACGCGCCAGACGGGTGATAGAGTCAAGCAGGATAACCACATCTTTCTTGTGCTCAACAAGACGCTTCGCTTTCTCGATAACCATCTCTGCAACTTGTACGTGACGAGAAGCTGGCTCATCGAACGTTGATGCAATCACTTCGCCTTTGACCAAACGCTGCATCTCGGTTACTTCTTCCGGACGTTCGTCGATCAGCAATACCATCAGCTCACATTCAGGGTGATTGTAGGCAATGCTCTGGGCAATATTCTGCAGCAACATCGTTTTACCGGCTTTCGGCGGAGCCACGATAAGACCACGCTGGCCTTTACCGATTGGCGATGCCAAATCAAGTACACGTGCCGTAATATCTTCGGTTGAACCGTTACCACGTTCCATACGCATGCGATCGTTCGCGTGCAGTGGCGTCAGGTTTTCAAACAGAATCTTGTTACGCGCATTGTCCGGCTTGTCATAGTTGACTTCGTTAACTTTCAGCAGGGCAAAATAACGTTCGCCATCTTTGGGAGGACGGATCTTCCCGGCGATAGTATCACCAGTGCGAAGATTGAAACGGCGGATTTGGCTAGGAGAAACGTAGATGTCGTCGGGGCCGGCAAGGTAAGAGCTGTCTGCAGAGCGGAGGAAGCCGAAGCCATCTTGAAGTATCTCTAGAACACCATCGCCAAAAATGTCCTCACCACTTTTTGCGTGCTGTTTGAGAATCGAGAAGATGATGTCTTGTTTTCTCAAACGCGCTAGGTTTTCTAACCCTAAGCTTTCGCTCAGCGCAACCAACTTTGGAATAGGTTGGCTTTTCAGTTCAGTAAGATTCATAGTGGTGGGTTTCTTGTCAGTCAAAATCGGGGTTCTACGTTAGTTGAGATAGAGTTGACCAAAGGGGCAGGTCAAGGAATGAACAAATGTATATTTAACGTGCAATAAGTTAGCACTAAACACGCCATCCGTCTAGCATAGTCGGAAGTCAAACCATACACAACTGAGAAATTGCGTATGGTTTGGATAAGAGGTGGCTTATAGGTTCGCGTCCAGGAACTCTTTAAGCTGGCTCTTAGACAGTGCGCCTACTTTAGTAGCTGCCACACCGCCGTCTTTAAACAGCAGCAGTGTTGGAATACCACGGATGCCGAACTTAGGCGGCGTTGCTGAATTCTGATCGATATTTAGTTTGCCGATCGTCAGCTTACCTTCGTATTCATCCGCGATTTCGTCAAGAATTGGGGCAATCATTTTACATGGGCCACACCATTCAGCCCAAAAATCGACTAATACAGGGCCCGCTGCGCTAATCACGTCGTCATCAAAACTTGCGTCTGTCAGCTGCACAATCTTGTCGCTCATCTTCCACTCCAATGGTTGATTTTCTTGGCTGATTTTATTTTAACCAGCAAATCGTTGCCCTATTTGAATGGAATCCGTTTCGTATTGCAACCCTAAGCTGATATTCTATACGAATGAAGACGACTCACATCACAGAGCAGAAATTTGCCGACCTGGGTTTAGACCCTAGGGTTTTACAAGGATTGGAAACAAAAGGTTTCCATAATTGTACACCTATCCAGGCGCAGGCATTGCCGGTAGTGCTCACCGGCCGAGACATTGCAGGTCAGGCTCAAACAGGTACGGGAAAAACCCTGGCCTTCCTGACAGCGACTTTTAACTATTTGTTACTCAATCCGGCTTCGGAGGAACGCAAAACCAACCATCCTCGTGCCATTATTATGGCACCTACACGCGAATTGGCGATCCAGATTTACAACGATGCCAAACCGCTGCTCGAAAGCACTGGGCTTAAAGCTGGCCTGGCATACGGCGGTGAAGCGTATGAGAAACAACAAAAAACACTGGAAGCTGGTGTTGATATCCTGATCGGCACCTGCGGCCGTATTATCGATTTCTATAAGCAACGTGTTATCGATCTGGCTTCTATTCAGGTTGTTGTACTCGACGAAGCCGATCGAATGTTCGATCTGGGTTTTATTAAAGATATCCGCTTTTTGTTCCGTCGCATGCCGATGCCTAAAGCTCGACTGAACATGCTGTTCTCGGCGACATTGTCATACCGGGTAAAAGAGCTGGCTTTCGAGCATATGAATAACCCTGAAAGTGTCGTTGTCGAACCGGAGCAGAAAACTGGCCACCGTATTCAGGAAGAACTGTTCTACCCGTCAAATCAGGACAAGATGCGTCTGCTGCAGACCCTGATTGAAGAAGAATGGCCAGATCGCGCCATTATTTTTGCCAATACCAAGCACCGCTGTGAAAGTATCTGGGCCCATTTGGCGGCCGACAAGCACCGCGTAGGCCTGCTAACCGGTGATGTACCGCAGAAGAAGCGTGTTCGTATTCTGGAACAGTTTACCCAGGGCGAAATTGATGTTCTGGTTGCAACGGATGTTGCCGCCCGAGGCCTTCATATTCCTCAGGTGACGCACGTATTCAACTACGATCTCCCTGACGATGCAGAAGACTATGTCCACCGTATTGGCCGTACTGGCCGTGCCGGTGAGAGTGGTCACTCTATCAGCTTTGCCTGTGAACAATATGCAATCAATCTTCCGGCCATCGAGACCTATATTGAGCATCCTATTCCACTATCCAAGTACGATGGTGAAGCTCTGCTAGACGATCTACCCGCTCCGGTAAGCGTTCCTCGCTCACCACGCCAGGGCGGAAACCGTCGCAATAGTTCATCACGCCAGGGTCAGGGCCAGTCGCGTCAGCGCAATAACCGCCGCCGCCCGCAGCACCAAAAACAACAGTAAGATATGCCGATGGAAAGAACAGTATCACCTCTGTACGCCGCGATTGATTTGGGTTCGAACAGCTTTCATATGTGGATTGTGCGGGAAGTCGCCGGCAGTGTGCAGACACTGGCCAAAATTAAGCGCAAAGTCCGCCTTGCCGCAGGCCTCAACAGCCAGAACGAGCTGAGTGAAGAAGCCATGCAGCGTGGGTGGGACTGCCTAAGCCTGTTTGCAGAAAGGCTGCAGGATATCCCCACCGACAAAATCCGTATTGTCGGAACCGCAGCGCTGCGTACAGCCGTGAATGCAGATACTTTTCTTTCTAAGGCCAAGGATATTCTTGGCCATCGCGTCGAGATCATCCCCGGTGAAGAAGAAGCCAGGATCATCTACCAGGGGGTAGCCCACACCTCCGGCGGATGCGGCAAACGCTTGGTCGTCGATATCGGCGGTGCCAGTACCGAAGTGATTATCGGCGAAGGCTTTGATGCCAGCGCCCTGACAAGCCTGAAGATCGGCTGTGTCACCTGGCTGGAGCGTTATTTCAAAGATCGTTACCTGACGGCAGAAAACTTTGACGCGGCAATCAATGCAGCAAAAAGTGCGATTGAGCCAATTGTCGAGCCCTACCACAAACTTGGCTGGGAAACCTGCGTAGGTGCCAGTGGTACGGTTCAGGCACTACAGGAAATTATGCTGGCCCAGGGGATGGATGAAATCATCACCTTGCAAAAGCTCAAGCGCATGCAGCGACAGGCAATGCAATATGAGCGCCTGGAAGATCTTGATATCGAAGGGCTGACTCTGGAGAGAGCCTTGGTTTTCCCGAGCGGCCTATCGATCCTGATTGCTATTTTCGAATCGCTGAACATCCAATCGATGACTCTGGCCGGCGGTGCCCTCCGCGAGGGTATGGTTTACGAGATGATGAGCCAAATGCGCCATCACGATGTACGTGAACGTACCCTAATAAGCCTGCAGGCCCGCTTCCAGCTGGATACCAAGCATGCCGATGCCGTTACTCAAACTGCAATGTCACTCTTAAATAGCTGTGAGCAAGTGTGGCAATTAGAGCCACAGGCAAAATACCTGCTCAATGCGAGTGCTACCTTGCATGAAATCGGCACCAGTATCGAGTTCAAGAAAAGTGGTGAGCACGCCGCCTACCTAATCAATAACATTGATCTACCAGGCTTTACCCGTGCCCAAAAGCACCTGATTGCCGAGTTGCTTCGTCGCTTCCGCGAACAGCTGACCAGCTTGCCGGAACAGCATGCTCTCTCGGCCCAAAGTGCAGCACGCATTCTACGCCTGCTGCGCCTGGCCGTGATCCTGTGCCACCGTCGTGACCACAACCACCAGCCGCCGTTCACGCTGACAATAGATGACAGCAAGCTGACCCTAGCCCTGCCCGCGCTTTGGCTCAATGCCAATCCGCTCACCAAGGCGGAGTTGCAGCAAGAAGCTGTCCGCCAGACGGATATGGGCTGGCCTTTGGTCATTGACCAAAACGAATAACACTGCTTTTTGCAACACCGCTCGATCAAAAAAGGCTCCCTCGGGAGCCTTTTTATTATCTATGATAATCACGTGACTGATTCAGCAACACAATAACTCTAATTGCCTTCTATGGCGCAGGAATTTCGTTCCAGAGCTAAGAAGGCGCGCGGAGTTGATGCCTATCAATGAGCACGCCCGATAACGCTATGGAACAAAATAACCAGCCAGAGATCGCAATTTACCCTGTGATGCCGGAATGACGGAGTAAAGCATCTATTTTCGGCTCACGGCCACGGAAGCGTTTGAACAATGCCATCGGCTCCTCGCTACCACCACGCTCGAGAATACAGTCGAGGAAGTCGGCACCGGTCCTAGTGTTGAAAATACCCTCTTCCTCAAACCGCGAGTAGGCATCAGACGATAGTACCTCGGCCCATAGATAACTGTAGTAGCCCGCACTGTAGCCACCGGCAAAAATATGACTGAAGCTATTAGGGAAACGGCCCCATTCCGGGCTTGGTACTACCGATACCCGGGACTTGATATCGAATAACGTATCAAGCACCTGAGCGCCGATTTCCGGGTCGTAATTGCTATATAGGGTAAAATCGAACAAGCCGAACTCCAACTGGCGCAGGATACCCATCGCCGAATGAAAGTTCTTTGCATCCAGCATTTTATCCAGCATTTCTTTCGGCAAGGCTTCACCGCTCTCATGGTGGCCGGAGATAAATGCCAGGGCTTCTTCTTCCCAGCACCAGTTTTCCAGAAACTGACTTGGCAGCTCGACCGCATCCCATGGAACACCGTTGATCCCGGAGACGGCTGGAGCATCAACCTGGGTCAGCATATGGTGGATACCGTGACCCGTTTCATGGAATAGGGTCACGACTTCATCATGGGTAAACAGAGCAGGCTTGTCACCGATTGGCTTGTTGAAGTTACAGGTCAGGTAGGCCACAGGCTTTTGCAGGCTACCGTCGGTGCAGGTACGACGCACCATGCACTCATCCATCCAGGATCCGCCACGCTTGTGCTCACGCGCGTAGAGATCAAGATAGAAGCTGCCTCGTAGCTCACCCGATGCATCAAAAATATCGTAGAAGCTCACGCTGCTATCCCAGACATCAACTCCGTCACGCGGCTTCACGTCCATTCCGAAGACTCGCTTGAGAACCTCAAACAGGCCAGCAACGACTTTGTGTTCAGGAAAGTACGGACGCAGTTGTTCGTCAGAAATACTGTAGCGATGCTGCTTGAGCTTCTCGGAATAGAAAGCAAAGTCCCAAGGCTCCAGATCCGCTGCACCGAATTCAGAAGCAGCATAATCACGTAGCTCGGCAACTTCACGCTCTCCCTGTGGCTTGGTACGGGAGGCCAAATCATTCAAAAAGCCCAGTACCTGATCCGGCGTTTCTGCCATCTTGGTCGCCAGGGATTTTTCGCTGTAGGAACCAAAGCCCAACAGGCGAGCCAGTTCATGACTCAGCTTCAGCTTCTCAGAAATGATATCGGTGTTATCCCACTTTCCTGCATTAGGGCCGCGATCAGAAGCTCGGGTGACGAAAGCCTCATACATTTCCTGACGTAGTTCGCGGTTCTCACAGTAGGTCATTACCGGCAGGTAAGATGGAATTTCCAGGGTAAACAAATACCCCTTCTGCGCTTTCGCTTCGGCGGCCGCCTGTGCCGCTTGCAGGGCAGATTCTGGTAAACCTCCGAGATCGGCTTCATCACCTACCAGCTTGCTCCAGCCCATCGTGGCATCAAGCACATTATTGCTGAAAGTCGACGCCAGCTCCGACAGGCGCTTGCTGATCTCGCCATAACGGTGTTGATCAGCTGCCGGCAAGCCAATGCCCGACAGTTCAAACTCTTTCAGTGCATCAGTGATAGATTTTTGCTGTGCCTGCGTCAGCTGGCCAAAGCTATCAGCGGCTTTAATGGCTTTGTACGCCTCGTAAAGCCCTTTGTGCTGACCAACCCAGGTGCCGTAATCAGATAGAATAGGCAGGCAGCTTTCATACGCCTCACGCAGCTCGTTACTGTTCTTTACCGCATTCAAATGACCAACCGGCGACCAGATCCGGCTCAAGCGATCATCGGTCTCGGCCAGCGGAGCACAGATTGTCTCCCAGCTTGGCGCAGCTTCGTTGGCTATTACAGCCTCGACATTGGCACGGCAGTCAGCGATTGCCTGCTCAACAGCAGGTTTTATATGTTCAGGCTTGATCTGGGAGAACGGAGGCAGATCCGTCATGGTTAATAGTGGGTTCGTCATGCGCTAATCCTTAATTCTTCTGTCCCTTATTAGATGTGTCTTCGGGCTTATAAATTCAATCCCTTAGTCGCAGTTTCTGATCACCTTACCCTTTCATTTTAACGTGTAATTAACCACCTGTATGACTAAAGTTCTGACGGCTTTGTGGATATTCGCCGACAATTCGCCATAATATGCCCCCTATCCCAAGACTGACTACCTGTAGAGATCTCATACATGCTGAGTTATCGCCACAGCTTCCATGCCGGCAACCATGCCGATGTGGTCAAACACATCGTACAAAGCCTGATCCTTGATGCCCTGAAGCAAAAGGATAAGCCATTTGTCTATCACGATACCCACTCGGGCGTCGGCCGCTACGATCTGCAGGATGAGCGTAGCGAGAAAACCGGCGAATTCAAGCAGGGCATTGCCCGCCTGTGGTCTCGTGAGGATATCCCCGCAGAAATCAAATCGTATATTGATGCGATTAAGGTACTCAACGACAATGATGACCTGCGCTATTACCCGGGGTCACCGCGTGTTGCCCGCGCCCAGCTCCGCGAACAGGATCGCATGGTACTGACCGAGCTGCATCCGGCTGATTTTCCGTTGCTGCTGCAGGAATTCCGTAGCGACCGCCAGGTGAAAATCTACAAGGAAGATGCCTTTCTGCGACTAAAGGGCAGCCTGCCGCCGAAAGAGCGCCGCGGCGTGGTACTGATCGACCCTCCCTATGAGCTCAAGCATGAGTACATGGATGTCGTCAACGCTATCGCAGAAAGCCACAAGCGCTGGGCAACCGGCACTTATGCTATCTGGTACCCGGTTGTGTATCGCGAGAATATCGACAAGATGCTGAAAGGGCTTGAAAAGCTGGGAATCCGTAAGATCCTGCAAATCGAGCTCGGCGTCGAGCCCGATACGACAGAGCGTGGCATGACTGCCTCCGGGATGATTGTCATCAATCCGCCATGGAAGCTGGAAAGCCAGATGCAAGCGATTCTGCCGTGGCTACAACAGGCGATTGCACCGACCCACGGCCACCATAAAGTGGAATGGGTAGTACCGGAGTAACCCACCCAGACAATACTTGCAAAGGCGGGAGCCCTCCCGCCTTATACTTTCCTGCCATCAGTTATTACTATCGGGCTCGACTTTCTCGATCCTCGCCCCTCGTAACTCCCAGCGTTCTTGATTACACTAGGTTCAGCTAATAAATCTTAGAATTAAGCGGAGAAAGTCATGGCAAAGCATTTTGATTACATTTGTATCGGTGGCGGCAGCGGTGGTATTGCATCAGCAAACCGTGCAGCAATGTATGGTGCCAAGGTCGCCCTGATCGAGGCCAAAGCGTTGGGTGGTACCTGTGTAAACGTCGGCTGTGTACCAAAGAAAGTCATGTGGCATGGCGCGCAAATTGCCGAAGCCATGCACTTGTATGCCAAAGATTACGGCTTCGATGTCGATGTCAAAAAATTCGACTGGAGCAAACTGGTAGAAAACCGCGAAGCGTATATCAGCCGTATTCATGCCGCGTATGACAATGTACTGGGCAACAACAAGATTGAAGTGATCAATGGCTTTGCCCGTTTTGTTGATACACAAGATGGCGCTGACAAAAAAACGGTCGAGGTAAACGGCGAACACTATACGGCCGATCATATTCTGATTGCCGTCGGCGGCGAGCCAACAATTCCCAACGTCCCGGGCGCCGAGCACGGCATCGATTCTAACGGCTTCTTCGAGCTCAACGAGCAGCCAAAGCGCAGTGCGGTAATTGGTGCCGGCTACATAGCTGTCGAGATCGCCGGCGTGCTAAGTGCCCTGGGTACCGATACTCACCTGTTCGTCCGCAAGGAATCCCCGCTGCGCAGTTTTGACCCGGTAATCATCAACACGCTGGTCGAAGTGATGGATGCAGAAGGCCCGACCCTGCATACGCACTCGATCCCGAAACAAGTGGTAAAAGAATCAGACGGCTCGGTCACCCTTCACTTCGAAAACGGGGAATCCCACAATACCGATGTGCTGATCTGGGCTATCGGCCGTAACCCGACCACGGACAAAATCAACCTGGCAGCAACTGGTGTTGAAACCAACAGTCGCGGCTACATCAAGGTTGATGAATATCAGCAAACCAATGTCGAAGGCATCTACTGTGTTGGCGATATCATGGAAGGCGGTATCGAGCTGACGCCAGTGGCCGTTAAAGCGGGTCGCCAATTATCTGAGCGTCTGTTCAACGGCAAGACCGAAGCCAAAATGGACTACAAGCTAGTACCGACCGTGGTCTTCAGCCACCCGCCAATCGGTACTATCGGCCTGACAGAACCAGAAGCCATTGCCGAATACGGCGAAGATAATGTAAAAGTCTATCAATCAGGCTTCACTGCCATGTACACCGCTGTCACCTCACACCGCCAGCCATGCAAAATGAAATTGATTTGCGCGGGCCCTGACGAGAAAGTGATCGGCCTGCATGGCATCGGCTATACCGTCGACGAAATGATCCAGGGCTTTGGTGTTGCGATGAAGATGGGCGCAACCAAGGCAGATTTCGACAGCGTGGTTGCCATCCACCCGACGGGCTCAGAAGAGTTCGTTACTATGCGCTAGCACCGATATGTAACGAATACATTCATTCGACAGAAACACAGTACTAAGCTGGTTGTACGCCCAATGTTCTGGCGCATATAACCAGCTTTTTTGTTAAGCGACTATATAATCGGGTTAGAAGCAATACGAGCCTCACCACTCACTCGCAGCCTCCATTTTCACCCTCTTATCCCTCGGCTTCCCTATTCATTTGTCCTACATACTGTTGTCTGTCTTTCCACTTTTTTTATTTAACTACATGCATACCGGCTTATCACAGCATTACTGCAAGTCACTGCAAACAAGCCAAATGACAGAACAAAAGTGAATAAATACACGTACAACACCGCAAACTATTCCATTACAAAGATAAAAACGGTAATCTTTCACCACCTGATTATGGATGATCAGTGAATATTTATTCCTACAGAATAAGAGCAGTTTGTTACTCACAGTCAAAACAGTTAGTTAAAGGTCGAGTATGCAGGATCAGGCAATAGCAACATCTTCGAGCAGCAAAGCCAACTGGCTTATGTTTCTTCTCCCTTCACTGTTAGGTGTATTTCTGTTCATGGCACCTATCGAGTACCAGGACACAATTACCATTCCTATCGCGGTTCTGGCCAAGTCCGTTCAAGGCCTATTTGAAGGCATGCTGACAGCTATTGTCACATTCGTGATCGCTCTAACCGCCGTAGCTACCATTATTACCAAGCTCCTAAAACCCCGAGCGATCACTGATAACAGCTTTTTGAGTGGCTTGTTAAACCCAACACTACCATGGTTCATTGTGCAGCAGCTGGGTGCCGTCTTTGTCGTTATGACGTTCTTTGGTATCGGCCCTGAAATGATCCATGACGGCGCAACAGGTGGTCTGGTGCTCAATGATTTGCTGCCTGTTCTCTTTTCTGTATTTCTGTTTGCCGGGCTGCTACTGCCACTCCTGTTGAACTTCGGTCTGCTTGAATTTGTTGGCGCTCTGTTTACCCGGATCATGCGTCCGCTGTTCAACCTGCCTGGCCGCTCAGCCGTTAACTGTATTGCCTCATGGCTGGGTGACGGTAGTGTCGGCGTTCTGATGACTAGCAAGCAATACGAAGGCAAGATCTATACCGAGCGTGAAGCTGCAGTGATCGGTACAACATTTACCGCAGTATCAATTACTTTTAGCCTAGTGGTTATCGCTCAGGTAAACCTAGAACATATGTTTGCCCCGTTCTACCTGACAGTGTGCCTGGCTGGTTTGGCTGCCGCGGTAATTGTTCCACGTCTACCACCTCTGTCCTGGAAAAAAGACAACTACATTGATGGCACGACAGTAACCGAAGACTACGAAGCCGTTCCTGCTGGTAAAACAGTGATCAGCTTTGGCCTGGAACAAGCACTAAACAAAGCAAGTGAAGTAAAAAGCCTTCGCCACGTGGTTATAGAAGGCATTAAGAACGCCGTCGATATGATTTTCGGTGTTCTACCTGTTGTGATGGCTATCGGTACTGTGGCGCTGGTTATCGCTGAAAATACACCGGTCTTCAGTATTCTCGGTCTACCATTTATCCCATTCCTTGAACTGTTACAAATTCCAGAAGCGACAGCGGCATCAGAAACCATTGTGGTGGGTTTTGCTGATATGTTCCTGCCATCAATTCTGGCCTCGGGAATTGAAAGTGACCTGACTCGCTTCGTAATTGCAGCCATGTCTGTCACCCAGCTGATTTACATGTCGGAAATCGGTGCCCTGCTGATCGGCAGCAAAATCCCAGTCAAGCCTTGGGAGCTGTTTATGATCTTTATCCTGCGTACCGTCGTTACACTGCCGGTAATTGCGTTGATGGGACACCTGTTCTTTTAACCGATAGCAATTCATCGCACCCAATAAAAAACCAGCTGACTGCCAGCTGGTTTTTTATTGCCTTTGCATCACTCAACGCGACAAACCTTCAATCAGAGATCTGGCTTTAGGAGCCGTTAGTAACTTTGTGGTCATCCTCGCCTTAGGTGATTTATTCCTGGGCAATTATCCGGACGGATAGCGATTGATATAAGGACTGATCTTCTTTGACCAGCAACTCGTAGAAACAAAATAATAACGGTGAAGGCCTATTCACTCAAACACATAAAAAAAGCGGCCAGTTGGCCGCTTTCTCGATAATGCTGTCTTTTATCCTTTATAAATCTTCGGATTGAAGACATCCCGCAGCCAGTCACCCAGCAGGTTAATCACCAGCACTAAAGTAATCAGCACTAAGCCAGGGAAAGCAGTGATCCACCACGAACCCGAGAAGATATAGTTAAAGCCGATACTGATCAGAGAGCCCAGCGAAGGCTGATCTACCGGTAATCCGAGTCCGAGGAAAGAAAGTGCGGCCTCAGACATGATGGCATTCGCGACCTGTACTGTAGAGATAACCAATATCGGTGACAGGCAGTTCGGCAAAATATGGCGAAACATGATTCGGGGTGCCTTGAAGCCCATCACCCGCGCGGCTTCGACATACTCTTTCTTCTTCTCGGCCAGTACCGACGCACGGACGGTACGCGCATACTGCGGCCATTCGGCGACACCGATAATAACCACCAGCATCACCACCGCATACTGGGCAAATAACTCTGCCCCCAATGCAGTACGGAATATCGCCGAGACAATAATAGCAACCATCATCGTCGAGAAAGATAACTGTACATCGGCAAAACGCATCAAGAAACTGTCGATACGGCCGCCGAAGTAACCAGCACTCAAACCGATGGTTACCCCGAGAGCCAGTTGCAGAGCCACAGCTAACAAGCCGATCGTCAGTGACAAGCGCGAGCCATAAAGAATGGTCGAGAATATATCCCGGCCCTGATCATCGGTACCCAATAAGAAACGGCTATCACCATCTTCCATCCATGATGGCGGCAGCTCTGAATCCATAATATCGATCAGAGACAAATCATATGGGTCGGTTGGGGCAATAAACGGTGCCAACACCGAGGCGGTCACAAAAGTAAGGAAAAGAGCAAAACTGAACATCGCTACTTTATCTTTCAGGAAGTAGTACACAATGTCAGAATTTTTAAAACGCGCCCAACGGCTTGGGGTGGCTGCTGTCGTAGTATTCATGACTTACTCTCCCTTGCCAGTCAGATTAACAGTTGGGTTAACCAAACCATACAGTAGGTCAACGATAGTATTTGTTACCACAAAGATTAAGCCAACAAAAATCACGTAAGCAGTAATCAGCGGCGTATCAACACGGTTAATAGCATCAAGAAACAATAATCCGGTTCCTGGCCACTGAAATACAGTTTCAGTCAGGATGGTATAGGCCACCATGGTACCAATTTGCACCCCACCCACAGTCAGTACAGGCAGCATGGTATTTTTAAGGGCGTGTTGATAGTAAATTTTATTCATTGCCAAGCCCTTGGCTTTAGCAAATTTAATGTATTCAGAACTCAGCGCCTCAAGCATTTCAGAACGAACGAGGCGAATGAAAAGCGGCATCATAATAGAGGACAATGCAATACAAGGCAGCACGAGGTGTCTAAGCCCGTCTAGCGAAAAGAAACCCGATTCCCAACCGAGAAGGTTGTAGGTCTCCCCCCGCCCGTAAGAAGGCAGCCAACCGAGTTCAATTGAAAAAACATACATCAACATGATAGCGGTCAGGAATACCGGAATTGAGATCCCAATACTACTTAAGGCCATCACTGTTTTAGTAAACGTACTATTAGGGTGAATCGCGGTATAAACGCCCAAAGGAATGGCAACCGCAATAATAATAAGCGTTGCCCCGAAAACCAACTCAAGGGTCGCAGGTAGCTTATCGAGGATCACTTCTGCTGCCGGACGTTTAAAGGAATATGATGTTCCTAAGTCTCCCTGCACGGCATTGCCGAGGAAACGGCTGTATTTGGTAATAAACGGGTCATTAAGACCTAAATCATCGCGTAATTGTTGACGTTCAGCTTCTGATACCGACTGGCCCACCAGCTCGCGCAATGGGTCGCCAAGATTATCCTGAATGGCAAATGCCACCAAACTGATCACAAACATCACTATCAGTGCCTGAAACAGGCGCTTGACCAGAAACGTAAACATTCCTTGCCCCTTCTCTCATCCTTAATATGAGTGCCGGAAAACCCTTTCCGGCACTCTGCTTACTTTCTATGGCTAGATTTATTGGTGACTTTACGCTTTATCTCAAGCTGTTAGTCGACAACAAGATCACCAAAGTATGGCATAACCATTGGGTTAACAATGTCTGCGGCATGGACATTGGATTTAGCACCCCACGCTTCACTCTGCCAGTGTAGTGGTACAAACGCAGCCTCGTTATATAGCGTCGCTTCTATTTTCTGTAGCATCTGGGCACGCTTTGCCGGATCAGTTTCAACGTTCGATGCACCGACCAGTTTATCAACATCTGCGTTTGAATAATGACCACAGTTGTACTGGCCTTTACCGGTCTCTTCGTTACGTGTCATCGTCAGGAATTCAGAGAAGTTCGCTGAATCTTCGGTATCCGAGTGCCAGCCAATCATCATCATATCGGCAGAACAGAGGTCAAACTCAGGCCAGTACTGCGCTTTTGGCAGGGTTTTCAAATCGACCTTGATACCAATCTTTGACAACATAGCCGCAGCCGCCTGAGCCACTTTTGCATCGTTAACATAACGGTTGTTCGGTGCCATCATGGTGAGCTTGAAACCTTTCTCATAGCCGGCTTCTTTCATCAGCTGCTTGGCTTTTTTCACGTCATAACGTGGAACTAGCTCTGCATCATAACCCGCATAGCCCGAAGGCCCCTGCTGGCCTGCCGCTGTCGCGAAGCCTTTCATGATTTTCTTCACGATGCCTTCGTTATTAATCGCATGCACAATTGCCTGACGAACTCGCACATCTTTCAATGCTTCGTTACTGTTCTGGTTCATCTGGAAAGTGATAATACGAGTACCAGGCAGGGTCACCAAGTCGATACCATCGGCGCTCTTAACACGCTTGTGATCGTTGGGAGCAACAGGGTGAATCATATCAACCCCACCAGACAGCAACGCGGCAACACGGGTTGCATCTTCTTTGATAGGTACCAACGTCAGCTTGTCTACATTACCTTTTGACGCCTTGTCCCAGTAATCCGCAAAACGCTCAAATTCCACCTTCACACCCTGCTCGCGCGCAGTGACGATAAACGGACCGGTACCCGAAAGATGGGTCGAAGCATAAGAGTTACCGTGTTTGACCAGCTCTCCTTTGTCTTTACCATCTTTTGTTTTGCCGCTATAGAATTTGCTATCCATCGGGAAAATGTACGTTGCAGTCTGAAGTACCAGCGGATAAGGCCCCGAAGAGATCAAATCAACGGTGTAATCGTCAACTTTTTTCAGCTCGGTATACGGTTCAAAGATCGCTTTAAAATCAGGAGAACTCTTCAGACGATTAAACGTCCATACCACATCATCAGCGGTCATGAGGTTGCCGGAATGGAATTTCACACCTTCACGAAGTTTAAAGCGAAAAGTCGTATCATCGATACGTTCCCAGCTTTCGGCCAAACGAGGCTCAAAATCCATATCCTGGGTAAAGCGCACCAGTGGATCAAATACCATATGGGACAATTGCAGCGTGCCACCAGAAAGTTGCTCATGTGGGTCCAGTGAAACAGGGTCAGCACTGTAGCCAACTTTGATGTCTGCTGCTGCTGCACTCAAACTCAGGCCTGCGGCCATTAAAGCGACTGCCAGCTTGGTCTTGATGGTTTTCATTGCATAGCTCCTTTATGCGGGGGAGATAACTCCCTTGCCGTTGTGTTTGCTTGTTATAGGTTGTTCTCATACCTGCCCTGACCCGGCCTGTCTGCCGATAGTGTCAGAGGTTAAGCTAACTTCAATCCTTCCAGACTCATGCCCTTAAATTCTGGCATCAGCGAAATAAGTTGTTTGCTGTACTCGTGCTGTGGCGAAGTAAACAGCTGTTCGGTGGGCGAGACTTCCAGCAATGTCCCCATTTGCATTACGCCAATACGGTCACACATCTGGCGGATCACAGGCAAATCGTGACTGATAAACAGCATCGTGAGATTCAGCTCATCCTGCAGATCTTTCAGCAGATTGAGGATTTGAGCCTGTACAGATACATCCAGGGCCGAGGTCGGTTCATCACAAATCAACAAGCGCGGACGGGTTGCAAGAGCACGAGCGATAGAAATACGCTGGCGCTGCCCCCCGGAGAATTCATGCGGGTACTTCACACCGGCAGCTCGGCCCAGGCCGACATGGTCCAGCAAATCATTTACGATCTGGCGGGTCTGGGCTTCATTTTCAGTAAGTTTGTGGAAGCGGATAGGCTCGGCAATAATGTCCGAGATTTTCATTCGCGGGTTCATGGATGAATATGGGTTCTGGAATACCATCTGCATTTGGCGGCGCAGCGGACGACGTTCTTTTTCACTTTTTAATGCCGTTAAATCAATACCTTCAAACACCACCTTGCCAGAATTCGGCGGATAGAGGCCGGCAATTACCCGAGCAATAGTTGATTTACCGGAACCGGACTCACCAACCAGGCCAAATGTCTCGCCTTCAAAGATCTCAAAACTGACATTATTCGATGCCTGGACGTATTCTCGGCGACTTTCAAAGAAAGAGTTTTTAGTGATAAAGCGCAAATTGACATTCTCAACCTGCAACAAGGCACCATTATAACTACGCTGATCTTCACTCTGGCCCAGCCAGTGATTCTTGACATCTAGCTGCGTCATTTCCTGCGCTTCTTCAATGTAGCTCACCAGCGGGAATCGCTTCAGCTTCACATCAGAACGCGGAACAGCAGAAATCAGGCTCTGGGTATACGGGTGGGTCGGGCGGCCCAGCACCTGCTCTGTGGTGCCAATTTCGACCAAATCACCGCGATACATCACCGCAACACGATCCGTGACGTTGGAAACGACTCCCATGTCATGGGTAACCAACATACAACCCACGTTCTTCTTAACACAGAGCTCACGGATAAGATTGAGAATTTGATCCTGAATAGAGACATCCAGTGCCGTCGTCGGCTCATCGGCAATAATCAGATCAGGCTCACCCGCCAACGCGATTGCTATAACCACACGCTGGCGCATACCACCAGAAAACTGATGAGGATACTGCTTGATCCGTAATTCAGGCTGAGGTATTCCCACCTGCTCCATTAAACCCAAAGCACGGGAGTACGCTTCTGCCTGACTCACCTTCAGGTTCGTCACAATAGTTTCTGTCAGCTGCTGCTCAACAGTAAACAGAGGGTTCAGCGAAGTCATCGGATCCTGAAAAATAAAACCGATTTTTGACCCGCGGACCCTTCGCATCTGATCAGGGGAGAGCCCTGAAATTTTCTCACCGTCGAGATACACATCACCACTGGCGATTTGTCCCGGCGGGCTCAGCAGATCAATAACAGCGTTACCCACTGTCGATTTACCTGCTCCTGATTCTCCGACCACACCGACAATTTCACCGCGTTCAATCGAGAACGACAGAGATTTCACCGCGGCATGAACTCCATGGCGAGATGGATATTCAATTCGGAGATTTTTAACTTCTAATAATGCCATTACCAGACCCCAACTGCTCGGCAGCGTTCTGCCCTGTCTGAAAAATTGAATCCCTTCACTTTCAGCACAAATTGCTGAATAGATGCTCAGCAGTCAATTTGGCAAAAATTTCACAGAAAATCAACAAAACAAGCTGAAAAACTACAGAAATGAATAATTATCGAATAAATAATCATTAAAGCGGATTCAGAGAGCAAACTCAACAAGATTTGATTGAGAGGATAGCGGCTAAAACGTGCTTTGTTTATCAGCATATCACGCTGAAGTTATGGTTATAAGCTATTACATCGCCAAAAAGCACACTGAATAAAATATCACCTCCCAAAAGCCTTAAATTAACAATAAATAAACAACACTCTGTAAAGCGCCACTTTTTTAGTGGTATTTGCGGCTTGTGAGACAAAGACCAAAACAGATAGCTGCTTTCTTACCAAGTAAGCAGTAGATCACACTATTACTACCACGTGAAATATCAGCCAAAGCAATATCTCTTTTTGTACAAACGTTACGCTGGCTTTACCAAGAAACTGAAACGAAAAAACCTGCTCATTGAGCAGGCTTTATAAAGATAGTCGCTAAAGAGCCAATTTGAGGTCTCACGGTATCAACTTTCTACAGACGAAAAAAAGCCTGCTCATTGAGCAGGCTTTCTTAAAGTGGTCGGTGAAGAGGGATTCGAACCCCCGACCCTCTGGTCCCAAACCAGATGCGCTACCAAGCTGCGCTATTCACCGACGAGCATTTTATTTTGAATAATCAAAATGGGAAACCTTGTCTACGAAGTAAACTGGGTTACCGAGTTAATGGGGTGGCTAACGAGATTCGAACTCGCGACCACCGGAATCACAATCCAGGGCTCTACCAACTGAGCTATAGCCACCACTAACTTTTTATATAATCGCCAAGGCAATTATTGAAATAGTGGTCGGTGAAGAGGGATTCGAACCCCCGACCCTCTGGTCCCAAACCAGATGCGCTACCAAGCTGCGCTATTCACCGACAATGTTCTATAAGCAAGAACGTTTCGTTTCGAAATAAATCAAAACTGGAAACCGAAGTTACCAAATAATGGGGTGGCTAACGAGATTCGAACTCGCGACCACCGGAATCACAATCCAGGGCTCTACCAACTGAGCTATAGCCACCACTATTTTTGCCAATATTTCAATCCGGAATGGCGCGCCCGAAAGGATTCGAACCTTCGACCTTTGGCTCCGGAGGCCAACGCTCTATCCAGCTGAGCTACGGGCGCCTTGCCCTATCGGCGGAGGTGAATATTACGGATCACGCCGTCCCTCGTCTAGTCTTTTTTGAGATTTTTTTTCCGTTCGCTTTAAATATAAACAAATAACTGTTGATTCGTATCATACAAACACTGCCACCTAGTTTATCACTGTAAATTTAGGAGATATAATCACTTGGTTGTTACAATTTAAACAATTTTTAAATAATCACAGCCTTGTCTCAACAGTACGACTAACAACAACTCATTCATACGACTGTGGCAATCGCACATAAAAATCTGGAAGTGTAAGGTGAGCTCAATGGAATTATCTCTTCGACAACTAATGGTAGCCGCTGTAGCAGCAATAACGTTTGCCGGCACTGCCGTAGCTGCTGATATGTCAGACGAAGCTATTGCAGAACGAATTCAGCCGGTTGGCTCAGTATATCTTGAAGGTGATGCCCCCGCAGGACCTGCGGTTGCTGCCGGTCCACGCAGCGGTGATAGCGTATATGGCACTTTCTGTGTTGCCTGTCACGGTGCTGGGATCATGGGCGCACCAAAAAAAGGAGATGCTGGCGACTGGGGACCGCGTCTTGCCAAAGGTAACGATGTATTAACCGATCACGCAATCAACGGCTTCAATGCGATGCCTGCGAAAGGGTCATGTATGGATTGTAGCGATGACGAAATCATTGCTGCTATTAACCATATGATTGAAGGCCTATAAGCTAGAAGCTAAAGAGCAAAAAGGGTTGGTGCTATTGCTGCATCAACCCTTTTTTAGGCATCTATTAATTAACTATTTCTTGAACATTGACCGGATATTGGCAATATGCGCCTGTCCTTTCTGCATCCGCTCTTGCTGAGTCACCGGTTTCTTATCGGCCTCCCACTCCAAGTCATCCTGGGGCAGTTCATATAAGAAACGGCTCGGTTCCGGTTTTAGCAACTCACCATACTGACGGCGTTCTTTACATAAGGTAAAGGTCAGCTCTTTCTGGGCTCGGGTGATACCGACATACGCCAAACGACGCTCTTCCTCGACATTGTCTTCATCGATACTGACCTGATGAGGCAAAATACCCTCCTCGGTACCAATCAGATAAACATAAGGGAACTCGAGACCTTTTGATGCATGCAGCGTCATTAACTGAACCTGATCGGCATCCTCGTCATCTTCACCGCGCTCCATCATGTCGCGCAGTGTCAGCCGTTGGACCACTTCTTTTAGTGTTTTTTCTTCCTGATCATAGTTGTCTCCTTCCAGGTCCGCCGTTATCCAACTATATAGATCGGAGACATTCTTCATTCGCATCTCTGCCGCTTTCGGGCTCGGCGAACTTTCGTACAGCCAATCTTCATAGTTAATATCGCGCACCAACTGGCGGACTGCCGCTACCGTATCACCACGTTCAGCATTGTCGGATAATTCTACAATCCAGCGGGTAAAACGCTGTAACGATTCCAGCCCACGACCGCTCAGATGCTGTTCCAACCCGAGTTCAAAACTGGCTGAAAACAGGCTTTTCCCTCGCATGTTGGCATAGGTACCCAGCTTTTCCAGCGTTACCGGACCAATTTCACGACGCGGGGTGTTCACAATCCTCAGGAAGGCATTGTCATCATCCAGATTGGTCAATAGCCGCAGGTACGCCATGATGTCTTTGATTTCCGCCCGCGAGAAGAAAGACGTTCCACCTGAAATTTTATAGGGGATCCTGTTTTGCATCAGGGCCTTCTCAAACAACCGCGACTGATGGTTGCCGCGGTACAAGATCGCATAGTCTTTATAGCCGGTATTATTCAAAAAGCGATGGGCAATCAGCTCACCCACCACCTTCTCAGCCTCATGATCTTCGTTCTTGGCCGTGATCACCTTGAGCATTTCCCCATCGGGGATCTCTGAAAACAGCGCCTTCTCAAATAAGTGGGGATTATTGGCAATCAAAATATTGGCCGTGCGCAAGATACGGCTGGTCGAGCGGTAGTTCTGCTCCAGCTTGATCACCCGAAGTGACGGAAAATCTTTATTCAATAAACCGAGGTTTTCCGGCTGGGCTCCGCGCCAGGAATATATCGACTGATCATCATCACCAACGACAGTAAAGCGTGAGCGCTCACCCACCAGCAGTTTCACAAACAGGTATTGGCTGGTATTGGTATCTTGGTACTCATCCACCAGCAGGTAGCGAATGCGGTTCTGCCAACGCTGACGAACGTCCTGGTCATCCCTCAGCAATAGTACCGGCATCAGGATCAGATCATCGAAATCGAGGGCGTTGTAGGCCTTCATCTGCTTCTGATACATGTCATAACAATGAGCAAATAGCTGATCTTTTTCTGATTTCGCATATGCCATGGCTTCACCCGGCGACAGCATGTCATTCTTCCAGTTAGAAATCGTCGACATCAACTGTTTGAGCAAGTCTTTGTCACCGTCAATTTCGGCCTCGGTCAGTTCTTTGAGCAACGCCATCTGGTCCTGATCGTCAAACAAAGAAAAACTGGCTTTCAGACCCAGTACTTTGTATTCCCGACGGATAATATTCAGACCCAAGGTGTGGAAAGTCGATACCATCAACCCTTTGGACTCCTGACGCCCCAATGTCTGTCCTACCCGCTCTTTCATCTCGCGAGCGGCCTTGTTAGTAAACGTCAGGGCTGCAATATTACGGGCCTTATAATCACAATGCTGGACTAGATACGCTATTTTGTTGGTAATCACCCGGGTTTTGCCAGAACCGGCTCCAGCCAGCACTAAACACGGACCAGCCACGTAATTTACCGCTTCGGTTTGCCTTGGGTTCAGTTTCATCAGCGTATCCTATGTCGTTTTTGATCATCTAAAGGTCAGCAGGCGCATTGTAGCGAGTTCCTGTCACATGTCTATTCGACCTCGAATATTCATGGTGGCTACCGTCTTCTGTTAAGAAAACACTTGCACAATAAACTTTGCTCCCTAAAATAATGAATGAACATTCATTCATTACCTTTTTTTACATTTGTGACTTTTATGAGTGATAAGAAAACACGCATATTGCAGGCAACAGAAAAATTGCTGGCAATGTATGGCTTTCACGGTATATCCATGCAGATGGTCGCCAAGGAAGCAGGCGTCGCGGCGGGAACAATTTATCGCTATTTTGAGGATAAGGATGACTTACTTCATCAGCTTCATGATCATATTTTAAGCCATGTGGCGAACAAAATTACTCAGGACGTGTCTGATGAGATGCCTCTGAAAAAACGCTTCCGTACCATGTGGTTGAATATCTGGAAGATGGCAAATCAAGAAGACGCTCCATTGATTAACCGTGGTCAGTTTGAAAACCTACCAAGGCGTCAGGGGCAAGAACAGTACCAGCTTGAACAGAAGCTATTTGCCAAGGTCAACCAGCTGTTTGATGAAGGAAAAGCCAGCGGCCAGTTCAAACAACTCGACAATGAAATTTTAAGTGTTTTAAGCCTTGAGCCGAGCGCTTGCTTGGCTCGAAAACATGTCAACGGAGTCTTCAACGTCAGCGACGATGCACGAGATGCAGCAATCGAAGCGTGTTGGGACGCCATAACACAGCATTAACATTAGTAATTCCGGAGCATTATATAATGAAAAGATGGGTAGCATGGCTAGGCATGCTAATAATCGTAGGGCTATTATTTGGCACTTTATTTGTGGACAAATACTTCGATATTCAGGACAAAATGGAAAAATTTGCCAACATGCCTGAACCTGAGTTCCCTGTTACCGTCTTGGAAACCCAGTCAACCAACTGGGTACCGGCCATTGAGGCAATCGGCTTCATCGAGCCTAACCAAGGGGTCACCATAACGACTGAAGTATCAGGCGTGATCAATAAGATTGATTTTGAATCAGGCTCTACCATCAAAAAAGATCAGCCATTGGTGAATCTTGACTCAGATGTTGAAATTGCCAATCTGAAAAGTGCTGAGGCCCGTCTGCCGGCAGCCAAAGCCAAGTATGCCCGCTATCAGGGACTATACAAAAAAGGCTCAATCTCCAAAGAAGCTTATGATGATGCAGAGGCTTCTTACTTTTCGCTTTCTGCAGACATTGAAAGCCTGAAGGCAACCATTGACCGCCGTACTATCAAAGCACCTTTTGATGGGGTGGTCGGCCTGCGTAACGTATTCCTGGGCCAGTACATCCAACCAAGTGATGACATTGTTCGCCTTGAAGATACAACCCTGATGAAGTTGCGCTTTACCGTACCGCAGACTGATATCTCGGATATCCATCTTGGCCAGGATGTCGAAATATTTGTTGATGCTTACCCTGAAACGCCATTCAGCGGTAAGATCAGTGCGATTGAACCAGCCGTTAACTTTCAAAGTGGCTTAGTTCAGGTTCAGGCTGATATCCCAAATAACGAAGGTCAGCTTCGTAGCGGTATGTTTGCCCGAGCACACATTATCCTGCCGACACTGGAAAACCAAATCACTCTGCCGCAGACAGCCATCACCTTCACCTTATACGGTGACAACGTCTACCTGATCAACAAAGATGACAAGGGTGATCTGCGAGTTCGCCAATCTGTCGTTAAAACTGGCGAACGTAAAGGCGATATTGTCCACGTCCTTGACGGCGTAAAAGCCGGTGACACAGTTGTCACATCTGGTCAGGTTCGCCTGAGTAATGACGCAAAAGTGCATATTGTTGAAAGCGATGCACTCGAAGCGCCAGCAGAAACACCAATGCTGTAATCCGGAGGATTAATGCGTTTTACTGATGTTTTTATTAAACGTCCTGTCCTGGCGGTATCAATCAGTTTCCTGATTGCCCTGCTCGGCCTGCAAGCTATCTTCAAGATGCAGGTGCGGGAATACCCCGACATGACCAACACCGTAGTAACGGTATCAACCAGCTACTACGGGGCAAGTGCCGACCTGATCCAGGGCTTTATAACTCAGCCACTGGAACAGGCCATTGCCCAGGCTGATAATATCGACTTCATGACCTCGTCTTCCGTACTGGGTAAGTCCACCATTACGGTAACAATGAAGCTCAATACTGATCCGAATGCTGCACTGGCCGATATTCTGGCGAAGACCAACTCGGTTCGCTCCCAGTTGCCTAAAGAATCTGAAGATCCGACCGTAACCATGTCGACAGGTTCGACAACGGCTGTGATGTACATTGGCTTTACCAGTGACGAGCTGGCATCCAGCCAGATCACTGACTACCTTGAGCGAGTGATCAACCCGCAGTTCTTCACGGTTAACGGTGTATCCAAGGTCGATCTCTATGGCGGTATGAAATACGCACTTCGCGTATGGCTTGATCCTGCCAAAATGGCAGCCTACAACCTGACGGCAACCGACGTTATGGGCGTTCTGAACGCCAACAACTATCAGTCAGCAACAGGTCAGGCTGTCGGTGAGTTTGTCCTGTATAACGGAACTGCCGACACCCAGGTATCCAATACTGATGAGCTGGAAAAACTGGTTGTTTCAACCAAGGAAGGCCAGGTGATCCGCCTGGGTGACATAGCCAGAGTCACCTTGGAAAAAAGTCATGATATCTACCGCGCTTCGGCAAACGGCGAAGAAGCCGTTGTTGCAGCCATCAACGCAGCCCCAAGTGCCAACCCCATTAACATCGCTGCAGATATACTTGAACTGTTGCCTGAGCTAGAACGCAACATGCCAGACAACATCAAGATGAACGTGATGTATGACTCAACCATTGCAATCAATGAATCGATCAACGAAGTTATCAAGACTATCGCTGAAGCGGCACTGATCGTATTGGTGGTGATCACCTTGTTCTTGGGCTCATTCCGTGCTGTTATCATTCCAATCATCACTATCCCGCTGTCATTGATTGGTGTAGCGATGGTGATGCAGGCCTTTGGCTTTTCATGGAATCTGATGACTCTGCTGGCAATGGTACTGGCCATCGGTTTGGTGGTTGATGATGCCATCGTGGTACTGGAAAACGTCGATCGTCACCTCAAACTTGGCGAGTCGCCCTTCCGTGCTGCCATTATCGGTACGCGCGAAATTGCGGTACCGGTAATTGCGATGACCCTGACGCTGGGTGCGGTATATGCGCCAATCGCGATGATGGGCGGGATCACCGGTTCACTGTTTAAAGAATTTGCCCTGACACTGGCTGGTGCGGTTTTTGTCTCTGGTATCGTAGCATTGACCCTGTCGCCGATGATGTGTTCAAAGATGCTCAAGGCTAATGAAAAGCCAAGCCGATTTGAAACATCAGTCCATAACTTTCTGGATCGCATGACTAACCGCTACGAGAAGATGCTTGGCGGTATCATGAAGATGCGTCCGGTCGTTATTGTGTTTGCAATCATCGTATTTACCAGTCTTCCGATGCTGTTCAAGTTCATCCCAAGTGAACTGGCACCCGCAGAGGATAAGGGCGTATTGATGATGATGGGTACAGCACCATCAAATGCCAACCTGGATTACATTGAAAACACCATGACCAAGGTGAACCAAATGCTGACTGATCAGCCTGAGGTTGCTTTCGCCCAGGTATTCTCTGGGGTTCCTAACTCCAACCAGGCATTTGGTATCGCCTCTATGGTGCCATGGAGTGAGCGTGAAGCGAGCCAGGCTGAAGTGGTTAAGCGTGTAACAGAACAAGTGAAAGAAGTGCCTGAAATGGCGGTAACGGCATTCCAGATGCCGGAGCTTCCAGGTGCGGGATCTGGTTTGCCAATTCAGTTTGTTATCACAACACCAAACCAGTTCGAAAGCCTGTTCCAGGTCGCGACAGATATTCTGACCGATGTGAAAACAAACCCGATGTTCGTCTATTCCGATCTTGATCTGAACTATGACTCGGCAACCATGAAAATCCGCATAGACAAAGATAAGGCTGGTGCCTACGGCGTGACCATGCAGGATATCGGTATCACCTTGAGCACCATGATGGCCGACGGCTATGTCAACCGTATCGACCTCAACGGTCGCTCTTACGAGGTGATCCCGCAGGTAGAACGTAAGTACCGCCTGAATCCAGAATCGATTAAAGGTTACTACGTGCGAGCTGCCGATGGTAAAGCGATTCCTTTGGGTAGCTTGATCACCATTGATGTTGTTGCTGAGCCACGTGCCCTGCCTCACTTCAATCAGCTAAACTCTGCAACCATTGGTGCGGTTCCTGCGCCGGGTACTGCAATGGGAGATGCTATCAACTGGTTCCAGAACGATGCGGCTGGAAAGCTACCTTCCGGTTACCAGTACGATTTCATGGGTGAAGCGCGTCAGTTCGTTACCGAAGGTAATGCTCTATATACGACCTTTGCCTTGGCACTGGCCATTATCTTCCTGGTTCTGGCAATCCAGTTCGAATCATTGCGTGATCCGCTGGTTATCTTGGTATCAGTACCGTTGGCTATCTGTGGTGCTCTTGTTGCTCTGGCCTGGGGCGCAGCTTCGATGAACATATATTCGCAAGTCGGTCTGATCACCCTGATTGGTTTGATCACCAAGCACGGTATTTTGATTTGTGAGGTTGCCAAAGAAGAACAGCTTCATAATCAGAAAGATCGTATGGCTGCGGTTATGGAAGCGGCGAAGGTTCGTCTACGTCCTATCCTAATGACAACGGCTGCAATGATTGCCGGTCTGATCCCATTGCTCTATGCAACAGGAGCAGGTGCAGCCCAGCGCTTTAGTATCGGTATTGTTATCGTATCGGGCCTGGCCATCGGTACGCTCTTTACCCTGTTCGTACTACCTGTGATCTACACTTATCTGGCAAGCATTCACAAACCACTGCCAATCTTTGTCGAGGACAAAGATCTGGAAAAGCTGAAGCGGGCTGACGAAGCGCGCAACGCTTTGAAGGCTCGTGACTGCTAAGCAAATCAGATAAATATCAAGGCCGCCTCGCGCGGCCTTTTTTTATTTTCCGATTCACCGACGACAACTCGTTCATATTTGAATAAGATAACGGCAACAGATTAAAAGCCGTTACGGAGTTAACTCAGCTATGTTTGATCCAAAAAAGCTTGAGCAGGTCGCCAAGCAGATCCACGAGTCAATGCCTCAGCCAGTAAAAGAGCTAGGTAACGATGTAGAACAGAAAGTTCGTCAGGTCATTCAGGCGCAGCTTGGTAAACTAGATGTCGTTAGCCGTGAAGAATTTGACGTCCAAACTCAGGTGCTGCTGCGTACACGGCAAAAGCTAACTGAGCTGGAACAGAAAATGAGCGAGCTGGAAACCAAGCTAACTGACAACAAGCAAGATAACGAAGCTTAATCAATTATTAGTATTGAACAAGCAATAAAAAAGCCCGGCAAATTTTTACCGGGCTTTTTGTTTGTTGTGGTGGGATTAACCGCCTACAGCGATGCGCTTCATGTCTGTCATGTAGCCGCGTAGCTCCTGACCAACCCACTCTACCGGATGGTTGCGAACAGCTTCGTTAACATCAATCAACTGCTGGTTATCAACCTGATTGCTTGTTTCATTCAGGCCTTTACCAATCACGTCTGTACTCACGGATGGCATGAACTTCTCACGCAGTAAAGGCGTCGCTATATTGGCAAAGAGGTAGTTACCATATTCAGCCGTATCGGAGATAACAACGTTCATTTCATACAGGCGCTTACGTGCGATAGTATTCGCAATAAGCGGTAGCTCATGCAGAGATTCGTAATAAGCTGACTCTTCAATAATGCCTGAGGCAGTCATCGCCTCAAAGGCAAGCTCAACACCAGCGCGTACCATCGCCACCATCAGAATACCGTTATCAAAATACTCCTGCTCTTCAATCTGAAGTTCCGAGTCGGGGTAATTTTCAAAGGCTGTTTCAGCGGTTTCGGCACGCCAACCCAATAGGTTTACATCGTCATTAGCCCAGTCAGCCATCATCGTGCTAGAGAAGTGGCCAGTGATGATGTCATCCATATGTTTGTTGTACAGCGGGCGCATCAGCTCTTTAAGCTCTTCAGACAATTCAAACGCTTTCACTTTCGCTGGATTAGATAGGCGATCCATCATGTGGGAGATGCCACCAAACTTCAGCGCTTCGGTGATTGTTTCCCAACCAAATTGAAGTAGCTTGCCGGCATAGGCAGGTTCGATACCTTCTGCGATCATCTTTTCATAACAAACAATTGAACCGGCCTGTAGCATGCCACAGAGGATGGTTTGCTCACCCATAAGATCCGATTTAACTTCAGCCACAAACGAAGACTCAAGTACACCAGCACGATGCCCACCAGTGGCAGCAGCCCAAGCTTTAGCAATATCCAGACCGTCACCTTTCGGGTCATTTTCTGGATGAACGGCAATAAGTGTAGGAACACCAAAGCCACGCTTGTACTCTTCACGGACTTCAGTACCTGGACACTTAGGAGCAACCATTACAACGGTCAAATCATCACGAACCTGCATACCTTCTTCAACGATATTAAAACCATGCGAATAGCCCAGAGCTGCACCTTGCTTCATTAGCGGCATAACAGTTTCAACTACATTGGAATGCTGCTTGTCTGGTGTTAGGTTAACCACAAGATCGGCTTGTGGGATCAGTTTTTCGTAGCTATCGACTTCAAAACCATTCTCTTTGGCATTTTTATAGGACTGACGCTGTTCGTCAATCGCCGCCTGACGAAGTGCATAGGCAACATCCAGACCTGAATCACGCATATTCAGGCCTTGGTTCAGGCCCTGTGCACCACAACCAACGATAACCACTTTTTTGCCTTTCAGGTAATCAGCTTCAGTTGCGAACTCAGCACGATCCATAAAACGACAACGACCTAGCTGATCTAACTGCTGGCGTAGATTTAGGGTATTGAAATAATTAGCCATAACTACAAACTCCGTGAATTCTGTTCCTTGGGTCGACATCTTCCTGTCGAATAACCTGATAGTAGAACAGGTACTTTGTTGCGCAAAGTGATATATTCACAACAACTCATTGCAAAAAGTGCAACATGAACGATGAACATCAAGAACCTGCAACTATTTCTGCATCTGTGTGATTCCAAAAGCTTTAGTCAAACGGCACAAGCGATGCATATTAGCCCATCCGCTCTCAGCCGTATCATTCAGCGTCTCGAAGACGATACTGGGCAAATATTATTTATTCGTGACAATCGTAGTGTTGAGCTGACCTCTGCGGGGAAAAAACTTCTGCCTGTCGCAGCACAAATCGTTTCCAGTTGGCTTGAGCTCAAGAACCAGCTCAATGATCAAAAACAGCTACTGCAAGGTAAGCTCAAGCTTTTCTGCTCTGTAACAGCAAGCTATAGCCACCTTCCTGCCATTCTTAGTGAATTCCGCCAACTCTATCCACAAGTTGAAATCCAGCTCATTACCGGTGATCCTGCTCAGGCAGTTGATAAAGTATTACAGGGTGAGGCAGATATCGCCATTGCAGCAAAACCGGAGGCTCTCTCGGCGAAACTGACCTACCTTGAGCTTGATAAGGTATCAATGTCAGTCATAACCCCGTTAATCCCGCCTCCGGGGCTACAGAGGCACCTCACGGATACACCTGACTGGAGCCAACTCCCTTTTATTCTTCCTGAGTCAGGAACAGCGAGGGAGCTTGCCGATAAGTGGCTAAAATCAAAAAAAGTGAAACCAAGCATTTATGCGCAGGTTGGTGGGCATGAAGCGATTGTCAGTATGGTGGCATTAGGCTGTGGGGTCGGTATTGCACCTGATGTAGTTATTAACAATAGCCCGGTAGGAGATAAAGTCTGTCGGCATCACCAAGAAAACATCGCTCCGATGCAATTAGGTCTCTGCTGTAAGCGCAGCCGAGAACAAGAACCTTTGCTTGCTGCTTTACTTGAGCTTTTTCCACACCATCTAAATAAAAGCCTGGAAACAGATAGGTAAGCTTCTCAGAAGCTTAAAAAATATCGACTTCAAAGCACTCGCAAGCCAACAAAAATCCATTCAAATGAAAATGCGATTACTGGCACTATCGCACTTTCAAGATGGTTATTCGCGTACTGAAATTGCTAAATTTCTTAAAGTCAGTCGAACCAGTGTTAATAAATGGGTACGAATTTTTCTCGAAGAAGGCCTAAGAGGATTACAAGAGAAGCCACAAACAGGAAGACCGGCTTTCTTAAGCCCTGCACAGCAAAAACAACTGACTGACTTCATTGAATTACGCGCTAAAAGCAATGAGGGAGGCCGACTCACAGGCGCCGATATTCATACCTATATTATGAAAGAATTTGG
>NZ_RJLM01000056.1 GCF_004104355.1 Photobacterium chitinilyticum | reverse complement strand
GTTTCTGTACGCAACCGCCCGATTGGCGTTTTGAGGTGGCTTCTTTCATTTGTCCAATTGGCTCCTGCACTTGTGTTGATTCCCTTCATTTTCGTTGGGTCGAGGCTTAGCAGCTAGCAAGCCGTAGTTTTCCAATCCTGTTATGGTGCTGGGTGTTTACAATGAAAATAATCATTGTTGGTTCCAGTCCGCTGCACGCTCGATTGTCGTTTAGTACTCGCTGCTTTTTTTCCTTAAGCACCGATTTATACTGATAGAAGAGAGCTGCCGTTCTTTTTCTGAATAAATCCTGCTCAAATTCCCATCAAAGGGCTTAGGTTTCAGTTATAGCTACCTGAAATTAATCACAAAAACTGCGATCCCTCAATTTCCTGTTTACTCAGTGATGTATGATCCCTGAATCATATGGCAGGCAAATAATCCTGTTCGGCGGTAGCGTGCCTGATGCTTGTATTGGATCCCTCAAGTTCGCCATAACAAGGCAATCAAGGGTGACGCGTTACACTCAGCGGTTTTGGTATGGAGTGCGGTGTGCTTGGTGAGTTCATCGTGGCGCACCTTATTGCAGGCGTTATGCACCTAGAGCCAAGAATTTCAATGGTAGATTGTTCAGCGCTTATTTCCACGATTTCTCTAGCCATTCGTTCAGCGAAAGGCTGCCTGAAAGTCCGAAGATAAGCTTGCTGTTGCCTTCTCTACTGCCTTTAATTCTGGCAATTCAACTTCATAATTTCAACGTTACTTTGCTGTGAAAGTGTTGGTGCATTTCTTTGCCCATAGGTTTGGTGAATCAGCCAAGCTTCTCCGCATTAGGTTGTCATGCAAGTTGGTTTGGCTCAAATTGTTGAAAATAAACCGCAATTAGCAGAGTGTGAGCTTGTTTCTTGTATGTCGCAGATTCATCATGCGTGGAAGGATTTTCGGCCAAGTATGATCGTATTAATTGATGGAGTTGCATAACAAAGGTATCAAGGTGACTCGTTTGACTCGGCATTTTTGGTTTGGAGTTTAGTGGRTTTGGTGAGTTSRTCGTGGCGCACCTTATCCCAGGCGTTATGCACCTAGAGCCAAGATTTTCAATGGTAGATAGTTCATCGCTCATTTCCATGATTTCTCTGGCCATTCGTTCAGCGAAAGGCTGCCTGAAAGTCCGGAGATAAGCAGGTTGTTGCTTTCTTTGCTGCCTTTGATTCTGGCAATGAAACACCGAATTACAACGTTGCTCAGCTGTGAAAGTGCTGGCGAATTTCTTTGACTATTGGTCTGGTGCAGCAGCCAAGCTTCTCCGTATCAGGTTGTCATGCAAGTTGGTTTGGCTCAAATAGTTGAAAGTAAATCGCAATTAGCAGA
>NZ_RJLM01000055.1 GCF_004104355.1 Photobacterium chitinilyticum | reverse complement strand
TTCTTAAATGTAGGTTTTGGCTCAATTCGCACTGGTGTTTTTAATATTGCGGACATGGTAATAATGGCAGGAATGCTGATGTTTATACTATCGCAAAATAAAGCTGAATCTGCCAAGTAACTGGCTTATAACAAGGCAATCAAGGTGATGCCTTACACTCGGCAGTTTTGGTTTGAAGTACAGTGTGCTTTGCAGGTTCAGTGGGGCACACCTTATTGCAGGCGTTATGTTCATAATTTTCATGACCAAGTATTAGTGTCAGTGAGTAAATGTGATTTATGATTCAGATAAGTTGTTATAAATATGATTAGTAGGTGGTTTATGTCATGCAAAGTAATGGCTTATTTTCTTGCTTTATGTGCTGTGTCTGGATGTACAGCTAATAGCGAGATAAAAGAAAGCCAAGAAGGCCATAGAAAATTAACCTTTAAAGATTTAGCAAAGATGGCTTGTAATGTCAGAAATGATAATAGTGATAAGTATTGTGAGTGTCGAAGCGTAGTTTTGGATGAAATTACCCCTCAAGATTTAAAGGAAGTGGGCTCATCTGATGTTAAAAGCAAAGCTTTAGCCCTTTCTAAAGTTATGAATGAAAATGAAGACAAGTTGGCCAAATGCGATGCATTTAAGTTTGTTGATTTAGAAATTCCAGATATTCAACTTTCAAAATTAGCATCAAAAATTCTTAGGGATAATATCGGAAATGTGTTAACTCCTGATAATGTTAGCGAGTTACAGTCAATTGATACAAACAAGGACTATGAATACTCCTACTCATCGCCTAAGAAAGATGAAATTTTCATTTCAAAGTTAAGTCGGATTGAAGGTGATATAGTCCTATTTGATTATATAAATGTCACAAAAAAATATTTTCAAAATGACTATATAATGTGGTCTCAAGGTGTTGAATATTTCAGTAACCCCTTGCGTGAAAATAAATATGAACTTTATACTCCTATTGATAATTGTAAATTCGCTTTGGGCAAATGTACTTATAAATTGGATGGGAAAACAATTTCGGCAAATATTTTATTTAAAAATGGGGTATGGTATTACAACGCTGCTGGAATGTTCGGTGATGGTGGCAATCATAGGTTCATCTTGTCAAGAATTTATGATAGGCGAGGATTTGCTTTGTATAGTTCAATTTCAGTCATAAATGGTCGAGAGAACTTTTATGAAGAGACACTTACCGAGACTATTAATTCAGTTGATACAACTGGCTTTACAATAAGGTAATATCAGGAGAGTTTACAGTACTGAAGTTGAACATAACAAACGACTATGGCGTCAATAGATAATTTTAAGCTGTTTTTGCATCCCATAGGGCGCCATCTCGCAGCATAGAATTTAAGATGTTAATCATCTTCCTGACGCAGGCGATAATGGCCACTTTTTTCGGTTTTCCTTCTGCCAG
>NZ_RJLM01000054.1 GCF_004104355.1 Photobacterium chitinilyticum | reverse complement strand
GCCAGACTTCAAGGCAGCAAATATAACAACAACCTACTTATCTTCGGACTTACAGGCAGCCTTTCGGCAAACGAATGGCCAGAGAAATCGTGGAAAAAAGCGATGAATTTTCTACCATTGAAAATCTTGGCTCTAGGTGCATAACGCCGGGCATAAGGTGCGCCACGACCAGCTCACCAAGCCCACTGAACTCCATACCAAAAATGCCGAGTGTAACGCGTCACCTTGATGCCTTTGTTATACCGTTGTTTGATCAGGTTTTTCTAAGGCTTTTGCACCTAGAACAGCCAGTCCACCAAGCACTACAGACCAACCAAGAAATTTTACAAACTTAGGATTTTCAGAACATAGACCAACTAAGGCAATTCCTGCACCAGCTCCCGCGACACCAGCTTTAACCTGAGTAGATGATACTTTTAATCCCGTAGCCCATTTAACAAAGTGCTCGCAATTATTAGAAGTTACAGAATAAGACCATGAACCAATCTGAGATCGAGCGTCAGTTAACACATCCAGAATAGATTTAGAAAATTGTGTGTTTGCTACGTAGGTTTTATTACCTTGTGTAACCTCACTCCAAGGTTCTTCTTGAACAGTACCATTACGTTTCGTGGCAGATATCAGCATTGGTGAGCCGTCAGAGCAGACTCGATCAGTAACAATCGACCAGTGTTGATATACGCCAAAGTCCGATACAACAACATCTCCAGGTTTTACATTAATAGTTTTCAAATTTTAGCCCTGTACAATAAATATACCTTATATATTGGGCTCAATGTATGGATTTCAAGGCATGATAATGCTAATAAAGCGGTATAACGCCTGGGATAAGGTGCGCCACGGTGAACTCACCAAACCCACTAAACTCCAAACCAAAAATGCCGAGTCAAACAAGTCACCTTGATACCTTTGTTATGCAACTCCATCCATTAATACGAACTCGTTTGGCCGAAAGTCCTTCCACGCATGATAAATCTGCGTCATACAGGCAACAAGTTCATACTTTAATAATTCCGAATTACTTTCAACGATTTGGGCCAGTGAAACCTGCATGACAACCTGATATGAACGGGCTTGGCTGCTGCACCAGACCAATAGACAAAGAAATGCGCCAACACTTTCACAGCTGAGCAACGTTGTAATTCAATATTGCATTGCCAGAATCAAAGGCGGCACAGAAGACAAAAACAAGCTTATCTTCGGACTTTCAGGCAGCCTTTCACTGAACGAATGGCCAGAGAAATCGTGGAAACAAGCGATGAATTTTCTACCATTGAAAATCTTGGCTCTAGGTGCATAACGCCTGCAATAAGGTGTGCCCCACTGAACCAACAAAACGCACCGAACTCCATACCAAAACCGCCGAGTGTAACGCATCACCTTGATTGCCTTGTATGGATAATAAAACCAACTTCAGGGTAAAGTGAGACCCAGGCTTTAGCTGCAACTAAAGCTTTCTATATAGCAGTTCGATTGATTGCTGGCTCCTCTAT
>NZ_RJLM01000053.1 GCF_004104355.1 Photobacterium chitinilyticum | reverse complement strand
CTCCAGGTACCGTCTGTTCCGATCTTGAACGTCCCGAAATTGCCGTCGGTGACAGTCTCGGCATCAAACACCGCCTCGCCCGCATCCGGGTCGACCACGTCCAGCTTGCCGCCGGTGGTCAACACCGTATCTTCCTTCACCGTGCCGGCATCGGCATCCGGCACAGAAGGTGTGATCACGGCGCCGTCGTCGCTGCCGTTGATGGTGACAGTCACCGTATGCTCGGTGCCGTCGGCAGTCGTCACGGTAAACTCGCGATTAAGAGGATCGCTTGCCTCGGTCAGCGCCTGTACTTCGGCCGAACCGTTGTTCAGCTCATAGCTCCAGGTACCGTCTGTACCGATAGTGAACGTCCCGAAATTGCCGTCGGTCACGGTCTCGGCATCAAACACCGCCTCGCCCGCATCCGGGTCGACCACGTCCAGCTTGCCGCCGGTGGTCAGGGTTGTGTCTTCCTTCACCGTGCCGGTATCCGCATCCGGCACAGAAGGTGTGATCACGGCGCCGTCGTCGCTGCCGTTGATGGTAACAGTGACGGTATGCTCGGTGCCGTCGGCAGTCGTCACGGTAAACTCGCGGCTCAGTGGCTCGGAGTCCTCGGTCAGCGCCTGGACCTCGGCCGAACCGTTGTTCAGCTCATAGCTCCAGGTACCGTCAGTACCGATCTTGAACGTACCGAAATTGCCGTCGGTGACGGTCTTCGCATCAAACACCGCCTCGCCCGCATCCGGGTCGACCACGTCCAGCTTGCCGCCGGTAGTCAGGGTTGTGTCTTCTTTGACGGTGCCGGTATCCGCATCCGGTGTGGTCGGGGTAACAACCGCACCGTCGTCGCTGCCGTTGATGGTGACAGTGACGGTATGCTCGGTGCCGTCGGCAGTGGTGACGGTAAACTCGCGGCTCAGCGGTTCGCTTGCCTCGGTCAGCGCCTGCACCTCCGCCGAACCGTTGTTCAGCTCGTAGCTCCAGGTACCGTCAGTACCGATAGTGAACGTCCCGTAGTTGCCGTCGGTGACGGTCTTCGCATCAAACACCGCCTCGCCCGCATCCGGGTCGACCACGTCCAGCTTGCCGCCGGTGGTCAACACGGCATCTTCCTTGACGGTACCTGCATCGGCATCCGGTGTTGATGGGGTAACAACGGCGCCGTCGTCGCTGCCGTTGATGGTGACAGTCACCGTATGCTCGGTGCCGTCGGCAGTCGTCACGGTGAACTCGCGGCTCAGCGGTTCGCTTGCCTCGGTCAGCGCCTGCACCTCCGCCGAACCGTTGTTCAGCTCGTAGCTCCAGGTGCCGTCAGTACCGATTTTGAACGTACCGAAATTGCCGTCGGTCACGGTCTCGGCATCAAACACCGCCTCGCCCGCATCCGGGTCTGACACGTCCAGCTTGCCGCCGGTGGTCAACACCGTGTCTTCCTTCACGGTGCCGGTATCTGCATCCGGTGTYGACGGGGTAACAACCGCGCCGTCGTCGCTGCCGTTGATGGTGACAGTGACGGTATGCTCGGTGCCGTCGGCAGTGGTGACGGTGAACTCGCGATTAAGAGGATCGCTGGCCTCGGTCAGTGCCTGCACCTCCGC
>NZ_RJLM01000052.1 GCF_004104355.1 Photobacterium chitinilyticum | reverse complement strand
GCATAACGCCTGGGATAAGGTGCGCCACGACCAACTCACCAAACCCACTGAACTCCAAACCAAAACCGCCGAATCAAACAAGTCACCTTGATACCTTTGTTATGCAACTCCATCCGTTAATACGATCATACCTGGCCGAAAGCCTTTCCACGCGTGATAAATCTGCGGCATACAGGCAACAAATCCGGACTCTGATAATTCCGATTTACTTTCAACGATTTGAGCCAGAGAAACCTGCATGACAACCTGATATGAACGGGCTTGGCTGCTGCACCAGACCAATAGTCAACGAAATGTGCCAGCACTTTCACAGCTGAGCAACGTTGTAATTCGATGGTGCATTGCCAGAATTAAAGGCAGCAGAGAAGACAACCTGCTTATCTTCGGACTTWCAGGCAGCCTTTCGGCAAACRAATGGCCAGAGAAATCGTGGAAATAARCGMTGAACTATCTACCATTGAAAWTCTTGGCTCTAGGTGCATAACGCCTGGGATAAGGTGCGCCACGATRAACTCACCAAACCCACTAAACTCCAAACCAAAAATGCCGAGTCAAACAAGTCACCTTGATACCTTTGTTATGCAACTCCATCCATTAATGCGACCTTGCTTGGCCGAAAATTCTTCCACGCATGATTAATCTGCGTCATACAGGCAACAAATTCATACTCTGATAATTCCTGTTCACTTTCAACGATTTGAGTCAGAGAAACCTGCATGACAACCTGATACGGACTGGCTTGGCTGCTGCACCAAGCCAATAGGCAAAGAAATGCGCCAACACTTTCACAGCAAAGTAACGTTGAAATTATGATGTTGAATTGCCAGATTTCAAGGCGGCAAATATAACAACAACCTGCTTATCTTCCGACTTACAGGCAGCCTTTCGATGAACGAATGGCCAAAGAGTTAGTGGAAATAAGCGATGCACTATCTACCATTGAAATTCTTGGCTCTAGGTGCATAACGCCTGGGATAAGGTGCGCCACGACCAACTCACCAAACCCGCTGAACTCCAAACCAAAACCGCCGAGTCAAACGAGTCACCTTGATACCTTTGTTATGCACTCCATCCATTAATACGATCATACTTGACCGAAAGCCTTTCCACGCGTGATAAATCTGCGGCATACAGGCAACAAATCCAGACTCTGATAATTCCGATTCACTTTCAACGATTTGAGCCAAACCAACTTGCATGACAACCTAATGCGAACGGCCTTGGCTGCTGCACCAAACCAATAGGCAAAGAAATRCGCCGGCACTTTCACAGCAAAGTAACGTTGAAATTATGATGTGCATTGCCAGAATCAAAGGCAGCAGCGAAGGCAACAACAAGCTTATCTTCGGACTTTCAGGCAGCCTTTCGCTGAACGAATAGCCTGAGAAATCGTGGAAATATGCGATGAACAATCTACCATCGATGAACTTGGCTCTAAGGTGCATAACGCCTGGGATAAGGTGCGCCACGATGAACTCACCAAATCCACTAAACTCCAAACCAAAAATGCCGAGTCAAACGAGTCACCTTGATACCTTTGTTATGCAACTCCATCCATTAATACGATCATACTTGACCGAAAGCCTTTCCACGCGTGATAAATCTGCGGCATACAGGCAACAAATACGGACTCTGATAATTCCGATTCACTTTCAACGATTTGAGCCAGAGAAACCTGCATGACAACCTGCTACGGACTTGCTTGGCTGCTGCACCAAACCAATAGGCAAAGAAATGCACCAACACTTTCACAGCTGAGCAACGTTGAAATTATGATGTTCAATTGCCAGAATCAAAGGCAGCAGAGAAGGCAACAACAAGCTTACCTTAGGATTTTCAGGCAGCCTTTAGGCAAACGAATGGCCAAAGAAATCGTGGAAACAAGCGATGGATTATCTACCATTGAAAATCTTGGCTCTAGGTGCATAACGCCTGCAATAAGGTGTGCCCCACGGAACCAACAAAGCACAGCGAACTTCATACCAAAACCGCCGAGTGTAACGCATCACCTTGATTGCCTTGTTATATG
>NZ_RJLM01000051.1 GCF_004104355.1 Photobacterium chitinilyticum | reverse complement strand
TTGAAAGTGAATCGGAATTATCAGAGTCCGGATTTGTTGCCTGTATGCCGCAGATTTATCACGCGTGGAAAGATTTTCGGCCAAGTATGATCGTATTAATGGATGGAGTTGCATAACAAAGGTATCAAGGTGACTTGTTTGACTCGGCATTTTTGGTTTGGAGTTTAGTGGATTTGGTTAGTTCACCGTGGCGCACCTTATCCCAGGCGTTAGAAATTTGGGCTAACTAATGCTAACCCAAAGGGTGATATGCATGAATAGCTATTTGTTCTTATTTATGGTTTTGATAATATTCCTCAAATGTTCAAAGATTGAAAGCCCGATAAATATCAGCAGTACATTTTCTGCCCCTATGAATTTTGAAAAGAAAAAAAACACAATGACAAACACAATGGCTGCAGTAATTAATAGAAATCGGTCTTTTAACATACTTCTATTTAAGTGCGTCATTGGTCATACTTCCATTCAATAATTCTGGGTATTTGGCATATGTTGTATTTAACCAAGAAGAACTAATTCCATTTTTTCGTGCAAAGGCAATGACTTGCTCTTTTGAACAAGTAGTATGTCTATATGTTGAGCGAGCAACTGAACCTATGACTGCTCCTGCCCAATAAGCAGCCCCCAGACCTGCTAATGCAACTGAAGCTCGGTTGATTTTTGACATTTTTATAGTAGTTGGTGCATTTACCATATTTAATGCTGCATCAACTCTTGTAACCATAGCCCATGCTAAAGCTGCTGTGCCATATACATCTTTCGTTGTTGGAATACTAAGTAGTTTGAGGTTTTCATCTACATCTTTTTGAAGAAGGTTTAGATTCAAATTTGTCTTACATATGCCCATAAGTAACTCCTCTTTTGACAGAAGCTAGCAGGTTTTTGGTTTCAATAAATACTTATGTTGAGCATTTTCGATTCAGAATTAATTATTATGAAATTGATTTAAAAGTAACTTACCTTCAGCATTAAATTTCTAACAATGCAATCAAGGTGATGCGTTACACTCGGCGGTTTTGGTATGAAGTTCGGTGCGCTTTGCTGGTTCAGTGGGGCACACTTTATTGCAGGCGTTATGTAATTACGCTAGTTTTATCGCTTAAATATGTTAGTTGAGAGTTCAATGTTTGATTATTTTACTCAAATCCCTATTTGGTTTTACATTATTGGCATAATTTCAAGTTCGCCTCTACTTCTAGTAAAAAGCCCTAAGAAAAAGAACAAGATTTGGCCTGTCGTCACACTAATAAACACTATTAACTTTATAGTGATGATTCACGTTCAAAACGAGGATATATCCTTTGGTATATATGTGTTAATAATTATTTTCTCTTCATTGTCAGCCGTTTCGACAAGGTATTGCACTAAATGTGGGAGTAGGAATCTTCGCTTATCTAAAGATTTTTTATGTGTTAGTTGCAAGCATTTTAATGAATAAGCTATGAAGTGGTCAATGTTTATGCCTTCGCATTATTCTCTTAGACACCGGTTTTCATCAATTGATAAAAAGTGGTTCTTTGTACAGTGGATACTGATTTTGTTGTCACCTCTAAACCACCGCTTTGAGCGGTGGTGATTGTTCCTGTGGGCTATTGCCCGAAGGAGTGCCCATGTTAGAAGTAAGCCTCTTATTCACCACAAGTAAGAGGAAACAACAAACATGGGCGATTACAGGAGTTCATC
>NZ_RJLM01000006.1 GCF_004104355.1 Photobacterium chitinilyticum | reverse complement strand
GGCAAGGCCTCGATAATCAATTACATTACCGGATACTACAGCCAAGTCAGGCCACATCAATACAATGGTGGGCTAACACCGAACGAGTCAGAGCGCCGCTTCTGGCTCACCCATAAAACCGTGGCCAGTTTTACTTGACCACTTCATAGACAACAATGAGTGCTTTTAACGCGTCTTCTATCCGTTGTTGGCGAGTCAACGACATTGGTGTCACCTCAGTACAAAATTCATCCTTTTGTTTATCTTCCGGAAGCAGCCAATGAAGGAAAACGAAGCCAATCACAGCCAAGGCACCAGAGAAAATCAGGCCAGAACCAACATATATTGCCAATCCAGAATGGATGATCCCCAGATACGGCAATAACATCACGGCAATTATCAGTATCGTGGCAAAGAAGTTCCAACGAGGATCAAGAAACAAATAATAGGCATATAGCATTAAGAGGCCAACAAGCAACAACAAAATCACGGGATAATGAGTTACGCCCATACTGACACTTAACCCTATGAGCACAGTCAGCACCATCGCAAGCAGTAATTGTTGAAACCTTTCACGGCTCGAAACCGGATAGTCGACCAAGAATTTAGCTAGAAATACGGGAAAGATAAAGGAAAGTCCCCAACCAATACCAAATGCCAACCCGCACGCAATCACAATACCCAATGTATACCGGAGCACCCGACGGTGGTAACGCCGCAGCTCGATCGGGCTAATAACCTTGGTTTCATCTGACATACGTATCACCTGACATACGATAGCCAGCTCATAACTCGGATCCATACCCGGCCAAACATATTCAAGATAGAACTGTCTTGGGTATATACAATCACATCAGCCTGGCCTCCAACCCGACGAAAACCTCGGGCGGTATCATCATCAAAGCGTATTGCTACAGGAAAACGCTGTGTTTGCCGCAGCCACCCTGTTTGCGGCGTCACCGATGCCAACTGACCAGCCTGTTCACTCTGCCCCCAGCTAATTCCCCAGTCGATACTGGCAACTTTACCTTTAAATACTCGGCCAGGTGCAAAATCGAGAACAATTTCGACTTCATCTCCGACAATCATATTGCCTATACTATTTTCACGAAAATAGGCATCGATCCAGACATCTTCGCCAGAAACAAAGGTCAGTAACGGCTGGCCGGACTGGGCATAGAAACCTTCATTCAGCCTAAAATTGGATACCCCACCGATGGCCGGAGCCCTTAATACTGTTCGCTCAAGATCTATCTGCGCTTTTTGTAACTGAAGCAATGCCGATTTTACGGCGCTATTTTCCTTACCCGTCGAACCAAGCTGCGTTTTAGCCTGCTCAAGATTGGCCTGCGCCGTTGCTACTTGAGCTTTGGCGCTCGCTAATGCCGCCCGTGTTTTATCAGCTTCGGCCTTTGGCACTATGCCTTTTTTTGTCATTGCCAGTATTCGCGACGCCTGAGTGCGAACATGTGCCTGATTTGCCAACGCATCAGATAACTTGGCTTGAGCTGAGGCGACTGATGCAGTTTGCACTCCGACACCCTGCCCAGCCTTCACCAATCCTTGCTCTGCTTCCTGAACCGCCAACTGGTAATCTGCCGGGTCAATTCGAATCAAGGGATCGCCGGGCTGTACAACATCGTTTGGTTCAACCATCACATCAACAACACGGCCGGAAACCAAAGGCGTAACAGGAATCACATATCCTCTAACTCTTGCCATGTCAGTTGATGGAATATAGCGATCGGCCAATACATAAAACACGAATAGGCCAATACAAGCCAGCAATACCATAACGGTCAACTTCTTAACCTTATCTGCCGGGGGCCTATCCTTCTTTGCTTTATCTACTCGTTCTTTTTTAACCCGTTTAGGCTTTCCTGCTTTGGGGGCTATTCGCTCACCGGGTTCAGCCTGAACATTCGGCATGTTCTCTTCTGACATACTCTGTCTCCGCTGACAGTCTTAGCTCGGTCATAAACTTGTACTGAGATTAGATTCGTACGCTATTAAGAATAGTCATGTCAGCAATTAAGAATGCTTTAACAAAGAGAATGTTTTTTTGTTACCACGTCACTATCACCTCGCACCTTGCTCTGCACATTACCCTGCTATTTACTTTGCCTGGTGCTCTATTTCAGTCGAACGGGCGTCTTGTTGACTCTCCAACTCAGATCGGGAACTCACAAATGCCCCAGTCAGCGCAATCAAGGTCGAAACTAACATTGCTAAAATCATTGGCCAAAGCGTATCAACACTAAGCATCGCCGCTAGCGCACTGACTGCCGCCCCAACACCATACTGAACGGCACCGAGTAATGCTGATGCCACACCAGCGCTGTTGGCAAAAAATCGCATAAAACAGGCGCTGGAGTTGGACATAATACCGCCATTGGCTGCAATGGAAATCACAAAACCAACAACTGCAAACCAAAGGTTTTCAGGAGCAATAATCATCGAACCAACGAGCGTAACTCCGCCAATCAATTGCATACCAAGAAACGCTTTCAGCAGGATTGCCGGCTCATAGACACGCAGCAGCAAACTATTGGCACGGTTAACAATAACAATACCGACAACATTGACTATGAATAATCCGGAGAAAAGCTCAACCGTTACTTCGAAGTGTTCGATATAGGCAAATGGTGCGTTGGTAATAAAGGTCATCAGTACAGCATAGCCAAATGCTTGTGCGAGCAGGTAACCAAGTGCACGGCGCTCTTTGATAACCGAGATATAGCCGCCAGATTTTTTCTGCTTAGTCACCTTTTCGGCTTTAGGCATAACGACTGCAGCTCCAACGGCGACAACAACAGCAACAACACTTAATATGATAAAGATCGAAGGCCAGCCCAGTGTTTTTAACACAATCGTTCCGACGGTTGGGGCTATAGAAGGCGCCAACATCATGATCAGCGCAACCAGTGAAAATAACCGGGCTGCTTCTTTGCCTTCGGCATTATCACGAATTGTCGCAGGCACACCGACTACCGCAACCCCACCGCCAATAGACTGTATAACACGCCAGCTCCATAACATTTCCATAGACTCGGCACTGGCAATCAATAAGCTACCGACCGAAAATATCAGCAGCCCTGCAACCATTATCGGTCTACGACCAAACCGATCTGAAAGCGGCCCGCCAAATAACTGGCCAATAGCCATACCAAGCACATAAATACTGACTGTCACTGACACCATTGACGTTTCGATATTCAAGTCGGCCGCCATTGCAGGAATAGCAGGCAAGTAGCTGTCGATTGCAAAGGGAGACATTGCAAAAACGGCAGCAAGCAACATTATCAACGATGTCGACATTTTTTTATTCATGAAAACCTCTTATTTATCTTTCTAGAAAGATACTAGCTAGCAATTATCTTTCTAGCAAGATATATTTAAATGGTGATCAGGAGGAAAAGATGATGATCAAACAAGAAACTGTCGCTAACATCTTGAATAAAATTGAAGAAAACTGGCCGCTGTCTGCCGAAAAATGTTCTCCCGCGGTCCTTCGGATACATCGTATCCACGATTATCATCAACAGGATTTAATCACTATTCTCGACAAATATGATCTTCAACGCGCAGATTTCGGCGTGCTGGCAGCACTTCGCCGCCAAGGTAAGGCTTGTTGCTTGACCCCTACCGAGCTCTACCGTTCAATGCTGTTTAGCTCAGGTGGCTTAACAAAAGTTCTGAGTCGTATCACTACATTGGGGCTCATTGAGCGCATTGACAATCCAGAAGACAAGCGCAGTAAATTAGTCAAACTGACAGAGCGCGGCAAAGTACTGATTGATGAAATCATTCAAAAGCTACATAACCATGAGCAAGAAGCTATTTCAGTGCTTACGGAACAAGAACAGCATCAACTCAATGAACTGCTGACAAAATTGCTTAGCACCAGAGAGTAGCGGGTTGAAAAGTGTAAGAATAAAGGAAGGTAAGCAATTTCAGTGAGGGATCACCAGGTGAGAGAATTTGCCTGCTAATACAATGAATAAAACAGGCCTGAGAATCAGACCTGCTCACCTTTACAAGCACCAATAACGTAGGTGCTTATTTCTCTGCAGCAACCACAGAGATTTCAACCAACAAAGCTTCACGAGCCATACTCGCTTCAACACATGCGCGAGCAGGTGCGTGGCCTTCAGGTACCCAGTTGTCCCACACATCATTCATTTCAGCGAAGTCTTTCATATCTTTAATGTAGATGGTAGCTGAGAGCATATGCTTTTTGTCACTACCTGCCTGTTCAAGCAAGGCTTCTACTTTATCCAACATGGTTGCTGTTTGCTCTTTGATGCCTTGCGTCGCATCAGCACACACTTGACCACAAAGATAAATAGTACCGTTGTGCTTAACAATACGGCTCATGCGTTGCTTGGTTTCCAGACGTTCGATCATACTATCGCCTTTTTCATTCTAAGGAAGACAGCCCACGTTATGGGCGAAAAGAAGGCACATTCTAGCCCTAAAGCCACCGAGTTAAAACTCTGCTAACTATGCTTAAACGCAATAAATTAGGGTTCGCGATCACAAATAAGCATTTAGTCATCCATATTCTTGTCGCTTGTCAAAAGGCAATTTTGTACAAACGCTTCGGGCATCACTTCGTTATACTCACAAATGAAGACAAAGAGTATCAGGCGATGGAGAAAGCAAACAAAATGGATTCAAAGAAGAAGCAGTCGCCTACGAAAGAGCGAGCTACCTTTAGCATTGCCGGTGAACTGGGCGGTATTGATCTGCTTGATGCCGACTACCACCACCAGAATTTTTCGCGCCACAGCCACGAAGGCTACACGATCGGAGTTATCGAAAATGGAGCGCAGCAATTTTACCGCACGGGCGGCAACCATGTAGCTCCGCAAGGCAGTATCATTCTGGTTAATGCCGATGAGGTACACAGCGGCCACTCAGCCACCGAGGGCGGCTGGTCCTATAAGGCAATGTATCCCCTTCCCGATCAATTTGAAACCATTAGCCATGAATTAGCTTCCGGCCTATCAAGCAATGGTGCACCATACTTCCCTTCGCCGGTTGTGTACGATCCCGAACTCGCCAACCAGTTGAGGCTAGTATTTGAAACGCTAGAGAAATCAACCAACCGCCTGCTCAGGGAGACGCTGCTCTACGGTGTGCTCACCAGGCTTATGTGTAAGCATGGCAAGAGACCAGCCACTCCCCAAGACATATCAAAAGCGCAACGACAGCTTAAGCTGGTCAAAGAGTTTCTTGATGACTTTCCAAGCGCCGATATCTCGTTGCAGGAACTGGCTAGCCTTGCCTCATTCAGCCCTTACCATCTAGTAAGGGCATTTCAGAAAGAATACGGATTTCCGCCGCACGCCTACCAAATTCAGACTCGCTTACGGCTAGCAAAGAAGTTAATCAGACAAGGGCACACCGTTTCGGACGCGGCTCAAGAGGCAGGATTTCACGATCAAAGCCACCTTCATCGTCATTTCAAAAAAGCAATGGGAATCACCCCCGGCCAGTTTGCCAAGCAAGTTGCACGTTGATACTGGGCTTCGTGCCGGAATATCTTCCGCTATTGAGCAATAACGTACAAGTTTGTATCGTGGTTAATTCTTAAAGTGAAAAGTATCACTGATAATAATGAAGAAACACACGATGCAAACATCCATTACAACCGACATAACAGATACCAGTAACCAGCAACAGACATCACAGGAAAAGCGTTCTCTGTTCAAGCAAGGAGCGCTAGCAGTCAGTCCGCTCTGTGTTGCAGTGATCCCATGGGGCTTGTTGGCAGGATCTTTCGCGATTGATATCGGTCTTGACCCATTCCAAAGTCAGGCACTGTCGGCAATTGTATTTGCAGGATCGGCTCAGCTCGTTGCAACAGGCCTATTAAAAGTAGGTGCAGGCTTGGCGACAATTTTGATGACCACCCTGTTCATTACCTCACGTCACTTGCTATACAGCATCACTATGCGCGACAAGATCAGCACACTACCGCTGAAATGGCGGATTGGCTTGGGCTTTTTGCTCACCGACGAGCTATTCGCACTTTGTGGTCATCAATCTCCCAAAAAATTTAACCGTTGGTATGCTCTGGGAGCTGGCCTGTGGTTCTATATTTGCTGGAACCTAGCTACGCTTGCAGGCATTGTAGCAGGCAAGTTCATTCCCAATCTGGACACTCTTGGATTAGATTTTGCCATTGCGGCCACGTTCATTGCCCTTGTCGTGCCAACAGTCAAAAATGCATCGGTGCTAGTCTCGGTGGTTGTCGCCATGATTCTTTCTGTTGTCATGCAGGCCTATAACGTAGAAGGCGGCCTAATGCTGGCAAGCCTTGCTGCAATGGTCGCCGGTTACAGCTATGACAAATACTTTGGCAATGCCGATCCTAATAAAGCTACAGCCCCAATAAACAAGGGAGAAGACGCATGATCTGGCTTACCATTCTGGCAATGACCTTACTCGTATTCTCCAGTCGCTATTTGTTTCTGGAGCCAAAACTTCCGTTGCGACTCAATGCGCAGGCGCAAAAACTACTTAGCTACTCTAGCCCCGCGGTACTCACTGCCATTTGGGCGCCTATTGTATTTTTACCAAAAGGTGAACTTGCACTCTCTTGGCACAATCCCTATTTGGTTGCAGCCCTTGTAGCAGTATTATTGGCCTGGAAGCTAAAGAATGTCTTACTCACAGCCGTTATTAGTATGAGCATATTTTTCCTGCTCTCAGCTTTCTAATAAGTGATTCTTCAAATCTCACGATATCATTACAACGAATAACGTCGATTTGCCATACATTCAGCCTGTTGAAATCAATTTCAACAGGCTGTTCAGCTATTATGGCTTTGCCCCGGCTCTCACACTCACTGCCACAGTCACCAGGGCAACAACTGCACAAACCACCAATACTACTCCTAAGTTTTGCACTGCTCCGGCAATTGCAAGGCCACCACCAATCATCAGGTAGTACAGCAATCCAAGAACAGCACCCGCGCTTCCAGCCTGAGAGCGATAATTAACCAGCGCCTGACTAAGAACATTAGGAATACCAATACCAAAGCCCATCACAACAAGTACCATCGGGATCAAGAACCAAAGTGAACCCTGTAATAGCAGAACACCAACCGCACCGAACAGGCCAAGAATACTTGCAAGAGCCAGGAGCTTTGGATGGGTGAAACCATGCTGTACCAGTCGTTTGTTTAACAGGCTGCCCGCAAATGTACCAATCGCAAGAACAACACCACTTCGACCAAACTGTATTGAACTGTAGCCCAGCTGCTCGAACAAAAAAGGACCTTGCAGATAGTAGGAGAACAGTAAGATATTAAAGGCGGCAACCAATAACGCATTACGCCAAATCCCGCGGTCTCGAATCATTTGCTGAAACAAATCAGATAATGCCGACGCCTGGGTATTCGCTGGCATTGTCTCCGGTAGCTTTAAAATGCTGACGATCAACAACACCAAAGCCAAACCACTCAGAGTAAAAAAAACATAAGAGTGCCCGCCCCAATCAGCCAAGAAACCACCCGACATCATGCCTACCACCGGGCTGATGGAAATCCCCATCCCCATGTACGAGAATACTTTGCTTAGCGCTGTACCGTCATAGCTGTCGCGCAACATGGTTTGCGTGACAACGGATCCAACCGCGATCCCAAAAGCACTCACTCCTCGCGCAAACATAAGCGCTTCAAAGTTTGGGGCCAATACGGCACCCGCTGCACTGGCTGCATAAATAGACAGCCCGAGCAACATCGTCTTTCGCCGCCCTATCCTGTCCGCAACTACACCCCAAACAATAACTCCCAGAGCAAAGGCTAGAAAGTAAATCGACAAAGTTTGGCTTGCGGCTTTAATGCTGACAACGAATTGAGCCGCAATATGCGGCAACACAGGACTGTAAATGGTCTCGACAATTTGCGGAAACATTATCAGCACGACCATTAAACCTAACGATGGTTTTGCTTTCATTTCATAAACCTCTTATTTTCAAGAGAAGCTCTTATCTTTCGAGCAAATCTCTTATCTTGGAAAAGATGGCTAGTTTACGAAATCATCTTATGGTCAAATAACACAATTAAAACATAAAACATCAAGATCAGGACAATGGCCGCATTCAATGAACATACCGTATTCAATGTCGATGAACTGAAAAACTCGGTCATTGGCATCGCTACGCGCGTTGGCAATCATGATTCGGGTATGCATCAACACCAAAAAGGACAACTGCTTTATGCACCCAAAGGTTGTATGAGCATTTCGCTCAACGGTATAAGATGTGTCTTGCCTCCAACACGCGCCGCATGGATCCCAGCCAATACACCACACTACGCCCGCATGACGAATGTCATCGAATATCGCTCTCTCTACTTTGACCAATCACTGAATGCATCACTACCTTCAGAGTTAAAAATCATAGAGGTGAATTCACTGTTAAAAGCACTGGTCGAGAGAATGGCTTTCTGGGAGTGGGATAAACCAACAGCCGAACAAATGAACACCACAGCTTTGTTTCTCGAAGAACTGAACGTTGCCAAAGAAGAATTACTGCAACTCCCCCTACCCGCTGATCGGCGCTTACAACACTGGCTGATACAACTTAATGCTCCAGACTACATTGCCCCGCCCCTAAACCAATTAAGCTTGTCTATTGGAGCAAGTAGCAAAACCATTAGCCGTATATTTAGCAAAGAAACAGGGATGACCTATCAAGCGTGGCGGCAGCAATGGCGGCTGTTGAAATCAATTGAGTTATTATCTGAAGGATTACAGGTCAACGACGTCGCTTATCGATTAGCGTTTTCTAGCGATAGCGCATTTATCAGCTTTTTCAAACAACAAACAGGTACTACACCACTTCAATATCTATAAAACAGCCCACTAACTCTGCACCTACAATTTGCTCGCTATTATTTCGGAGACTTAATCATTTGGCTTTGTAATAATATTATTTTGACCTTTGCGAGTGACCACAAATTATCAATTATCGCGAACGTAGTTTTATATTATAAATTGCGTATCATCTTCAAATTAGTGAGGTATTCCTACGTTCCAATGAATCTTAGCGTCATTACTGATTTGATAACGTTAGCAATTTTATAATAAGGACATTATGTGAAATCATCTTTCCCCATAAAACTCACACCACTATTAGTACCAATCAGGCTGGATTCATTAGGTGTTTTTTTTATCAATTTTCTAATTCCGATTATCGCTCACCAGAACTTCGAAGCCAACGGCTGGCAAATGGGAATATTATTTTCACTTCAAGCGGTTGGAACTGGCTGCAGCGCATTGATTTTTTCTCGTAAGGTCAATAGCTGGAGCACCAGAGCTAAGCTAATTCGTCTTGGATGCACCATCAAGATGCTTGCATACGTTCTCTTGTATTCAGCCATTCTTTCATCGAGTTATGTTTTAATGGTTGTCGCGACATTTACATTGGGATTTGGATCTGGCCTATTCTGGTTGGTATGGAGAACCTGTTTTGCCCAGCTTAGTGCTTACAAAAATAGAGCCGAAGCTTTAGGCGTTGCGTCTAAACAAGCTGGCATTGGAATTATGTGGGGCTCTTGCTTTGCATTCTCTTTAATAGCCGTAGCAGAATACTTCTCGTTGCCATCCATCATTACATACCTATCCCTTATTGTGTTTGCCGTCGCATCAGCTGTGGCAGGAATGATAAGTTTTAAAGCTATTTCCGTTCTTGCCAATCAAGAAGCTATGCCTCGCAACATACAGCCTGACAAAATCATTCTCTCTACTATTACTGTTTTCCTGTTTACGATGATTTTTGTTGGCCAACTATCCGGGTCACTGGTAGCACCTTTTCTTGAAGTCTATTTGCTAGAGCACCTAAAGATAACAAGCATAGTCGAACTCTCTATGGCCTACATTCCTGGAGGGATTATTTCGATGCTACTTGCTCCAAAACTTGGCTACTATGCTGACAAAATGAATGCCGCTATATATCTCACTGTTGCTGGTTTAACTGGAGCCTTTACGACATGGCTAATGTTGCAGTCGACATCGCTATGGCACATCAGCGTACTATTCATCATAGATGCAAGCATCATTATGTCATCAGGGCTTGTACTGGCTAAATTAATAAGCGAAGTTGCGGGTGAGAGCAAAGGTAGTGCTTTTGGACTCCAAGGTTTTATTAGTAACTTTGGGGCGATCTCCGGGCCTTTGGTTGGTGGTTTATTTTGGCAAATGCAAGGCAGTAAAGGGCCATTTATGTTTTCCATTTCAACTGAAGTTATTTTGGCACTGTGCTGTTTCACCATCCTATTTCCTGCGTTAAAAAGAAGTAGAAAGTTTTCTAGAATAGTCGAGTCTGACGTATAAACAGCATAGGCCTTCACCTATGCTGTTTCTGTTCTTTCAAAGAAAGCGTCAATTTAGCGTCTGTGGTTACTTCCCCGACCTCTTAGCAACATCGTTCCAAGCAATGCCAACAGCCCCCAAAGACCAAACGAACCACCGCTGCCACCATCTGATGGTGATGTTGATGACGGAGTCTGCGGTTTTGTTGCCGTCGTTGATTCAGGTTTAGATTCAGGTGCAGCTGCCACTTTCAGGCTGACAGGATAATGCCGTACACCTTTGCCCGGAGTGGTGATCGCCAATGAAAAGCCAAGTTCTTCCTCGTTGGCAGACGATGGAAGCTCAACATTCAAGACTCTTACATTAGGGTTGGCGATAGCCACTTTCGTACCTTTAACCTGTTCCCAGTTAAATTGGTAATCGATACCGTCTGCCAGCTCTACTACACTTTCAGCATCTAGTACCAAATTCGAGCCAGCAGCCTTCGGCTCAATCTTGGCTTCTCTTGGAGCTGGACCGAGATCGCTTACAGCCACACGAATAATCTTACGACTGACTCGGCTTCCTTGGCTGACTGTTAGTTCAAGCTCTATATCCGCCAATGAGCCCACTTCAGGTAACATAACCTTAATCTGTTCCCCCTGTAGCGGAAGATCAGACAACACTGGGCCACTCACTTGCTTCCACTTGAAGATGAGATCTTCAGATCCTGCCCCTCTTGATGTAGAGGCATCCAACACTAACTCGCTGAGCTCATTGAGCTTGTATGTACCAGCTACATCATTTTTCAATGTAATAACCGGATTTGGAATAACATACTTGGCAACATCGATTCGCCACTGTTTCTTGGTATGGGTCTCACCATCGAACGTATCAAGTTCAAACACCAAAACACTCTCAGATGCACTTGCAGGCACAGAAAATTGCAGGCTTGAACCATTCGCTTTCAACACAACACGCTCGCCAGAAACCTGCTGCCAGGTGAACTGAAGCGCCGCAGGCCAACGGTCAGGATCCTGCGCATCGGCTGTCAGGGTAATACTATCGCCGATATTCGCCTTTGCCGGACCTGCAATAGCAACAGTTGGTACTTGGTTGACATAAGCCCCCCAAGAAACACGATGTGTTTCAACGGCTGAAGCCTCACTATCATCTGCTGTCACCTGAACTTGTACCGAGCCCGCCCCCTGATTCTTGGGAATGTTCAACCGAATTTTCTCGTTACTGAGCTGTTCGAAAGGAACCTTCACCCTATTAACCTGCCAGCTGAGTTTAACCTTTTCAGGCGTCTCGTCAGTCCAGTTTGCACTAACCTCTACCGATTGACCGGCTTGGGTATTTATCGGACCGGTCAGGCTTAATACCGGCGCTTTATTTGCCGGTTTTAGGTTAATCACCCGACTCACAGTCGCTGTCGCCTCACCATCACTGACTTCAGCAGTAACAGTCAACGCACTTACCGTGACCGATGCAGGTACAGTCCATGATAATTGCTTACCCGCAGGCAAAGTCAGCGAAGCAATTCCAGAAATCTTCCAGCTCACAGTCAACTTATCCGCTGCTGTTTCCTTGTCGCTCACCAGAGCGGAAACCTCTAGCAGTTTGCCAGCCTGAACTTCAACCGGAGCATTCAAGGAAATAGTCGGTGCAACATTGACATGTTTAAGTGCGATAGACATCGACTTACTAACAGCAGTCTCAACTGGCTGACGACTGTCCCGGACTTTTAACGACAGCACTAATGTACGGTCTGTGTCTGATGTCGGAGCCTGCCATTGGATAGACTGGCCTTGCCCGATCCAATCGTCACCAATATACCAATCTGCCTGCACAAAACCTGCGCTGTCCGGATCCGATAACTTGTCCATAGCAAAGGCGACACTCTGCCCCTCTGATACTTCAGTCGGTGCACTTATCTCAAATGTTGCTGGGTGATTAACAGCATCGACATCTACCGCATGACGTACAGTGCGCTTCTCGCCATTCAGCGTATACACCGCTTCAATCTCATAGCGCTTAGATTGCGCAAGATCCGGTACCGCTAAACTGAACGTCTCACTATTAGATGCGCTATCCTCACCGATAACCTGCCATTGCACAGTAATAGGCGAACCATTCAGCATCGCCTTGAATGTCAGCGTCGACTTTTCAGACGCCGATGCCGGGCCATCAATAGTGAAGGCAGGAACACATTCAAGTGTGACCAACTCTGCACTGGTATAATCCGACTTGGCTGTCAATTGCCATTTACCGCTGGCCAGCACTGTATTGCTATCTGCGCTCAACCACAAACTTCCGCCGGTACGAGCCATTGAAGCCAAATCGATGGTCGTGTCACTATTGATCAGTTTCGGGATCAGATTGGATTGGCTGTCACCTTTCAGGCGCAGCACATGACGAACATTATCGCTCTTCCAGGCCAGCGGCTTGCTGAGAGTTAGTGACCAGACATTATTCTCTTTTTCAAAAGACTGTATACCAGATTGCTGACCACCAACTAATGTGAAGGGATAAGCCTTATCTTGTACCAGCTTATTGTCTTGCCAATGACGAACCGTAAGCGGTGAGAGCTTACTTCACCACAGGTTAGTTGCGGTGATGGCAGTGTCAGGGCGCGCTTTTCGCTTGCGGCCAGTTCAATATTTTGTTCGACCTGATTCGGCAAAGCCACCGTGACACGTTCTGCCTTATTGGCACTATCATGGTTAACCAGCGTAACCGATGTTTCCGCAGGCATTATAGTGGCGATAGCGACCCGTGATTCCGGCTCAACCTGACGTGGCAATAAATTGGAGTTAGTAAGGCGCAAACGATAAATAGCTTCAGCTTTCAAACTAGGATCAAACCGACGTGCATTTACTAACAGTGCCAGCGAAAGTTCTCGGTACGATGCATCGACAGAAAGACCGGCAAAGGTTTCCAGCACAATGTGATCAGCCAGTTTTCTGCCTTTTTCCTCACCGTGTAATTTAATCAAATCTTCCATGGCAGCCAATAAAGGCTGGGCTAGCATAGGTTCAAAGAAGACCTTCCCTTCCGGCCCCGTTATACCACCATGGGAAGAGGAAATTTTCGCCTCCATACCGTCGAAATAATCATAGAGCTGAGTGCGAAGCTGTCGATCAGCACTCGTTTTGCCGCATGCCCCGCTTCTAAAGTCACTAAGGCTGCCATTCCATTTAGGATCCTGGCGCAAGAACCCAGCGGCCCAGTAGTCGGCAAACCCTTCATTCATGGCCGTGTTAACCGGATTGGAACGCGACAAACCCAGTAATCGAACAAAAACAGAATGCCCCTGTTCATGAAGGGTGGCGCCGGGATCATAAAGAGAAGCATTGCAACTATTATCAACAATCTGAATAATATCGAATGCCGGTTTGTAAATACTGCTTCCACCACTCGCAGTCGTTGACAACACCAAGTTCGGTTTGCTTGGCAGCAAATGCCCATAACCTAATGTATTGGCAGCGTAGCCAATCCCTTTGTCCGCATAGGCGACATTGGTAAGAATACTCGTCAGTTTTCGCTTTTTCTCTGCAGCAGAATCCGCATCACTGTCGGAATTATTCCACAGTTCAGCGAAGGTACGATCTTCAAAGTCCCACGAAAAATCCAAACTATCGAGAAAAACAAGATTTGCCGTCTGCAGTTTGTCAGCGGTATTAATCGATAAACTCTGAGAGATAGGCGGCCACACCTCCCAGAAATTCACCACATAATCAGTACCAAGCGTTCGTTGAGGATGCTGACCGTAACCTTGCCACTGCCAAGGAGATAATGCCGGGATACTTTGTTTATCGCTGCGCTTTGCATAAGGAAAGCGTGGTAAAGCAGACGGGCTAGAGCGCTGGCTATTCCACCAGAGTTCTAACAATCCATCAGGGTTTCGAGAAGGCAAATTAAGCTGATAACCAAGTATCAACACCTTGTTTGAAGAAATACGGTATAACGGAGAACCCGTTATTTCATCGGCAACATAGCTTGCAGGTAACTGACTGTGATCCGCTTTGTTGAGCAACCGTAGCCTGTTGGCTTGAGCTTGGATAGAACGTGTTAATGGTTCATCGGGGTTAGCCACAATCGTTTTAAGCGAAGTAATGGCTTCATCGATACTCTTTATTTTGCTGTTATTACCGGCATCTTCTTTAGGCTTGTAATCCACGACTCGATACTGATACCGAAATAGCTGACAGTTGTTATCGATTGATAAGATCAGCTCCTGCTTTTCCACCGGAATGTTATTGTGATGCAAATTGAAAACTAAATGGTGGCTGCCCACCCCATCAACCTGAGCAATAAATTGGAAGTCTCCCGGTTGCCAAATGCTACCGACGCGGGCCAATACATCCGGCAACAAACTACGCCCTTCTGTTTCGCCAATTGAAGAACCAATGTTGCAGCTTATATCCTTGGGAAATGCCATTGCGTCTGTTTCTTGCACTGGCATTGCATGCACCGAGCCTGCAAAAAGAAATAGAACTGACATATTCAGCTTCAGCATTTAAATAAACCTTACCACATAGTTTTATATCGGCATCATTTCGAACACCGTTCATGAGGCAGGAGTATAAGTAATAATGCGCTTGTTTTGAAGGGTGTTTTTTTAGATTATTGGGACTAGACGTAGGAATTTCGGGGGCTACGATATTATTGAAAACTAATTTCGCGAATATGCTTTGCTTACAAGTTCATCGCCATGAACCATAAGCTAAGCCTCTGAAATGAAAAAGCGAAGGTTGATTGCTATCACCTTCGCCTTCGGCAGCCTGATTTTTAAAGGTCGTAGATTCAAGACTCGTCTTGCTGCTCGGAATAACTCTTCAAATGCTGTTCTCTGTATTTATGGCCGATCACTGAATAAACGGTAATATTCTCTTCAGCCAGTTTTAATGCTTTAACACTTTCACCAGCGCAGATAGCATCCACCAGAGGCACATGACTCAAAGCACTTTCCTCAGGATCATAACTTGCGTGATCGATGTTAAAGTAAATAAGCATTTGGTTAGCGACATTACGGTAGATCTGATGCAGACGCATGTTGCCACTTAACTCGATAATTAACGTGTGCAACTCCAGTTCAAGCTTACTGATTTGTATGCAAGTCACACCCTCACTGCGGCCAACTTGCAGATAATAATCCATCAAATCTCGCAGCCGGATTTTACCCTCTTCGGTTATATGCTCAGCAGCTAACCAGGCAGAACGTGTTTCCAGAGCAACACGCAAATGGTACAGCTCCCACAGGTCATTTTCAGTAATATTAATTACCTGCCAGCCGACATAGGGCTTCTGGATCACCAAGCCTTCATGAGCCAAAGTATTAAGTGCCATCCGCACCGTACTGCGTGATAGCTCCAAATCTTTCGCCAGCGAACTCTCCACCAGCTTTTCACCCATTCCGTATTTTCCACTGAGGATCAATTCACGCAAATAGCCTGCGGCTTGTTCCTCTAAGCTCTGTTTTACGATTTTCATTATCTTTCCATACATCTACAGATAGCGGAATACCGCAGTTGCCTTAATTCTACCGGATTACTCAACAATTCGCATAATCAATAAAACGTGACGATTGTCCGACAATCATACAAAAAATGAATAAATAAAACAAAAAGTGATTTGCGTCGCATTTATTTCGGAATTACTCATTAACATTGCCAACTGTCGATTGTCCGACAATCAACAATCTATGAGGATTTATGGACGCACCTTTGAACAAGGCAATATTGCTTTCTCCAACAGACAACGTGGCGACCTTGCTCGCTGACATTGAAAAGGGGCAGCAAGTTGAAATCATTGATGATGCTAACCGGGCGCAAGGCACCGTCATCTGCAAACAAGCCATCACATTCGGCAATAAAGTCGCGATAGACGTGATTTCGGCGCAAGAAGCGATTCACAAGGCTGGCTATGCCATTGGCATCGCCATCAAAGCAATTCCAGTCGGTGAGCTGGTACACGTACAAAACGTACGCAGTACCCGGGTTGATATCCCTGAACCCATCATCAAGCAAATCATTGAACAAATGCAGATCGAGGAGTAGCGAATGCAGTTTTTCTCAGGCTTTCGTCGTCCCGACGGCCGCGCGGGGATCCGAAATCATGTTCTCATCCTGGCGATTGATGAGTGTGCGGAGGGCATAGCCCGAGCCATTAGCCAAAAAGTACCCGGTACTGTCGTTGTTACCAATTACAACACCTGCATGTACGGCGGAAATGAAGAACTTGTTGGCACTATGGTAGGCGCAGCTCTGAATCCCAATGTTGCCGGCGCTTTGCTGTTGAACATGGGATGCGGAAGTATCGATCCGGCTATTTTGGCCGAGCCTATCCGCAGCGCGGGTAAACCGGTACAGACACTGTCGATTATCAAGTCACGCGGAACGCGCAGCACCATCAAAATGGGCACTGAGCTGGCAAAAGAACTAACGACATATGCAAACCAAATTCAGCCAGAGCCAATCCCGCTTAACGAACTGGTAGTGGGCATAAAATGTGGCGGATCCGATACCAGCTCCGGTATCGCCTCAAACCCTTCGGTAGGACGTGTTGCTGATTTGCTGGTAGATACCGGTGCCACCTGTATTGCCGGTGAACTTATCGAGCTTGTGGGCTGCGAAGATATCCTGCGCAAACGCGCTGTCACCCCAAAAATTGCAGACAAGATTGATCGCCTCATCAACGAAGAGGAAAAACGCTGGCACATCGAAGGCACCAATGTCGAGACCATGAGTATCGGCAACAGTGTCGGCGGCCTTACCACGCTGGAAGAGAAAGCACTTGGGGCGCTGCATAAAACCGGTACCCGTCCGATCCAGGATGTACTCAGGATCAACGCAAAAATGACCGAACGCCCAAAAGAGCCGGGCATGTACCTGTCCGAAACGACGCATCTTTGCGGCGGCTCAGGTATGCACTTCGCCTCGCTGGGTGCTCAGGTGATCCTATGGACCACTGGCGGTGCCGGGTTCAACAACCCTATCGTGCCGGTGATCAGAGTCAGCGGTAACGCGGCCCAAATTACCGAAGACATTGATGTTGATGTCAGCGGGATCATGAACGGTACCGACAGCATCCATTCCAGCGCCGATCGGATCCTCTGCACACTGGAAAAAGTCGTTCAGGGTGAAGCAACCGCCATCGAAGATATCGGTTTTGCCTATTGCACGCTGTACCAAAAAGATCAGCGTTTAGAAAAACTCATTTGTATCGAACCACAATAATTAAGGACTGGGCAGTGCGTATTACAGATATAGAAGTTATTTGCTTAAGAGTACCTGAGCCTGATCAGCCCTGCGAATGGGGCGAAGATGCAGTAATAGTCAAAGTCCATACCGATGCAGGTGTTATCGGGATTGGAGAAGCAGACAGCTCTCCTGCCGTGGTCAAGGCCTGCATCGAGACACCACACTCCAACCTATATTGCTACGGGTTACGTGAGCTACTCATTGGCGAGAACCCGTTAGAGATCGAGCGGCTGTGGAACAAGATGTACTGGGCGTCCAACTATATGGGACGCCGCGGTGCTGGGATCCATGCCATCAGTGCTATCGATATTGCCCTATGGGACATTGCAGGCCAGTTTTATGGCGTGCCGGTTCATACGCTGCTGGGCGGGAAATACCGCGATCAAATCCGCGCCTACGGCACCTTTATTCCTGACAGTCAGCCGGAGAAGAACCGCGATATTGCCAAGAATCTTGTTCGGCAGGGTTTCACCAGTATCAAGTTCGGTGGCGGCGTATTCGGCGATGATCCTGATACTGACTACCAAATTGTCCGCCACGTGCGCGAGGCCGTTGGCGACGAAATAGAAGTTCAGATCGATCTGGCCTCCAAGTGGCGTACCACCGGCCACGCCGCCCAAATGTGCAAGCGCCTGGAGCCATTTAACCTGAACTGGGTCGAAGAGCCCGTACTGGCAGATGACATGATCGGCTACTCCAAGCTGTCACGCCAGATCCAACCCAACCTAGCAGGCGGTGAATCACTCACGACCCGCTATGAATTTAAGTCCTTCCTAGAACAGTCCGAAGTCGACATCGTCCAGCCTGATATCACCCGCTGCGGTGGTATCACTGAAATGAAGAAGATTTACGATCTTGCCCAGTTACACGGTACCCAGCTCATCCCCCATGGCTTCAGTACCGGCATCTTGCTCGCGGCATCAGTCCACTTTTTAGCTGCCTGCGAGCACGGCACGCTTATGGAGTACTCCCAAAGCTGCAGTCCTTTATTTACTGATCTTGTCAGCAACAGACTGCCCTTTTCGCAAGGCTATGTGCCTGTACCAGATACACCAGGGCTCGGTATCGAGCTCAGTAACGACGTGATCAATAAATATCGAATATAAGAAATCGTGTAGAAGGATTTTTAGTTATGAACAGTGAACGTAAAATAGACAAACCATTAATGGCAATAAGCCTGTCGGTTATCCTCTTTGTTGTTGTTGGCCTGACGCTTTTTCCTGAGCAGGGAAACGCGATAGCCAGCCAGTTATTCAGTACCCTGACAAACCAGTTTGGTGAGATTTTCCTTTTCTTTGGCTTTTTTAGTGTCATTTTCCTCGCCAAAATTGCTTTCGGAAAATACGGAGAGATCAAGCTCGGCAGCGACAAGCCGGAATACTCCCAGTTTACCTATCTGGCGATGATGGTCTGTGCCGGTTTGGGCTCGGCAACCGTATATTGGGCATTTGTCGAGTGGGGGTATTACTACATGACACCACCATTTGACATAGAACCTTATTCACCAATGGCCGCAGAATGGGCAACTAGCTACAACATGTTCCACTGGGGGATCTCGGCCTGGTCACTATACTGTATTGCCTCTCTACCAGTCGCCTACTCTTTCCACGTAAAGAAAAACCCGCAGCTTAAACTCAGTGCGGTTTGCGAAAGCATCATGGGGCGCTTCTACAATCCGGTAATCGGCAAAATCATCGATACGATTTTCATCTTCAGCTGTGTTGGTGCCATGGGGATCACACTGGGTCTGAGTGTGCCGATGGTTACAGAAGGTATTGCCTACCTGCTCGGTGTTGAAAACAGCTTTGCCATGAACGTCGGCCTGATGCTATTCATCACGGCGCTCTTCTCTGTCAGTTCTTATGTCGGCATTGAAAAAGGGATGGCAAAACTCAGCGATATGAACACCAAGCTCGCTGTGATTTTCGTTCTGCTTATTCTCTTTGTGGGTCCAACCTCTTTCATCATCAATCAGATGACCAATGGTTACGGCCTGATGCTCCAAAACTTCATCCGCATGAGCCTATGGACGGATCCGGTTGAAGGCGGCTCGTTCCCTACATCATGGACAGTATTCTACTGGGCATACTGGATGACCTATGTACCGTTCATGGCACTGTTTGTTACCAAAGTATCAAAAGGCCGCAAACTCAAAGAAGTTATCGGCAGCATGGTGGTTGGCGGCAGTGCGGGTTGCTTCATCTTCTTCGGTGTACTTGGCAGTTTCAGCATGAACGTACACCTGACTGAAATCATTGATGTTACCCGCTCTATCACCGAGAACGGCGGCTCAGCCACTGTCATAGCAGTGCTAAATACGCTACCGGGAAGCGCGTTGTTTATTATTATCTTCGCGGTGATGTCTACGTTATTCCTGGCAACCACGCTTGATTCGGCGTCCTTCACCCTGGCTGCAACAGCTGCCAACCAGCTTGATGAAAACGCCAACCCGCCGACAGCACTTCGCTTGTTCTGGTGTTTGATCTTAGCAGCGGTGCCACTGACGATGATGTTCATCGATGCACCGCTAAATACCGTACAAACATTGGCAATTGTGACCTCACTACCCTTGATGGTCGTCATTTTCATCATGCTCTACGGGTTCAACAAGTGGCTCAAAGAAGATTTTGGTGGTGAAGCGGAAGTCGTGACTAATCAAGCTGTAACCAAAGCTGAAAGTAGCGATGATATCGAAACTCCTGATTATCTGTCGCCATCAACTAACGAAAGTTAGAAAGCAAACGTAACACTATTGCTACTATCAAAAGTCCTCTGCCACTGGTAGAGGACTTTTTGTACAAAGCCATACTATCCATTCACAGTATTTACCCATATATTCACACCAGACAAACACGTACAAATAAGCACGCAAATTTGCTTGCATGTGTATTAGAATTGCTGGCCATTCATGGATTATGGGTTTTACATGTTATACCGAACACTCTATCTTCTACTCTTTATTTCAAGCAGTGCTTTTTCAGCACAATGTAATTTGAACAGTATCAATACTATTGATATCAAAGCCGAAAAACATTCAGTTATCCGCAATAAAGAGAACGAAGTACAAAGTTTTATAGAAAGTCCTCCCCAACGCTGTGCCAGTGTACAATTCACAATATCAGGGAGTGGAAGCCGTCTTATATCCACCATCCGTGAATCATTCACAGCCGTATTATTCGACGGCGAAGAAATTACTGCACAAAGCCTCAAAATGAAAGAGAATCAAAGTGACAGAATCTCTTTTGGGAAGCGCTACAAGCATGAAGGATTTGTCTGCTTTGGCAAACAACAAGTACCAATATCTGAGATTCGATGCGAACTATAGAAAAATAAAAAACCAAATAGGTGCCGGATCTACCTCAAAGTACAGCTTTCTAATCGAGACCGACGAGCTCAGTTCAAGGAAAATAACACAAAGAATGGTATACACTGGTGTTAGAGACATCAGCAGGGAGTAGTACCGATCATGGCCTATAGTGTGATCAAGCAAATTCCTAATATCTTGACGACATTACGCCTTCTTTTGGCGGTGCCTATTTGCCTGCTGATCCTTGATAGAAACTACCCCACCGTTCTTTGGATAGCCTTCATTGCAGGGCTCAGTGATGCCGCCGATGGATGGCTTGCCCGCAAGCTGAATGCCTTGACTCGTTTCGGGGCAATTGCCGATCCTCTTTCGGACAAAGCACTACTTATAAGTGCTTATGTTGCTTTTGCCATCGTAGGATTAGTTCCAGTCTGGGTCGCCGCAATCATTATCGTAAGAGATGTGATTATCATCATCGGAGCCACAGCCTACCACTGGTGGTTCGGCCGCTATGAAATAGCACCGAGTTTTTGGGGCAAGGCCAATACCTTCATACAAATCACCTATGCCCTGATGCTGTTAACTCATCAGGTATACCCAATATTTCCTTCACTCAGTTTCCATATCGGTCTGTGGTTACTACTCTCATTAGTGGTAATCAGTGGCGGTCACTATATCTACACTTGGGGAAGAAAAGCCAGAATCAACCTGACAATTAACTAAAGGGAATACATGCCACGAGCCTATGCCTGCTGCATTGTATTAATATAGGTAATTTATCATGACCATATTAATTATACTGTTCGGGACTCTGATTCTTTTCATCGGGATCATTATTACTATTCAACCAAAAGTGATAGTCGGCTTTGTAAGAAAGCGCCTCGGTAACCTGCAACTTCACATCTTTGCAGTTGTAATCAGGATTGTTATTGGTTTTTTGCTGATAACTCAATCCGATGTATCAAGATTTCCGTTTATCATTGAGGTTATTGGCTGGCTGTCTCTCATCGCCGCTTTCACCCTAGCCGCTATAGGGCGGCAAAGTTTCCATCGGTTAATGACATGGGCTGTATCAATGGCCAAACATTACGGTCGTATTGGCGGCATTCTCGCTGGTGCATTTGGCGCTTTTCTTATATACGCTTTTATATAGCCAATCAATTAATATTTCTTACCTGAAAGCTGAGAAACAAAATATTCAACAACAGCTTTAATGGCCAAATTGCTGGTCCCCTTTTGGTGGTAGAGTAAATGCAGATAGAAATTACTTAGTGCATACTCAGCTAACAACTCAATCAGCTTTCCGCTTGAAATGCTCTCCTCAACAAGAAAGCTAGGTAGCTGTGCCAACCCAAGTCCGGCTTCACATAACTGCTTAATACTCGTACCCGAATTGGTAAAAATAGAACCATCGACTGCTACCGATACTTGTTCGTTCTGAGGATTTTTAAATCGCCAACGCCTTGGGCTATCCAATGCCCCCTCAACTAAACAATGATATTTAGTCAACGCCTTAGGAGAAGACGGTGCTCCGTATTGCGACACATAATCAGGGCTTGCAACAACAGCCAGTGACGCATCAGATAATCGTCGAGAAATAAAATTGGAATCAAGCATTTGCGAGGCCCTGAGCGCAACATCAAACCCTTCATCGATCATATTCTCAAAATCATCGCTAAGCACCAGGTGCAATTTAACCAAGGGGAACTGGCGATGGAACTCGGGGATATGGGGCACCAGCAACTGCTGGCCGAGATAAATAGGAGCCGTTATTTTAACGATCCCCTGGATCACTTGTTCATCCGTGTAAACTTCTAGTTCATCTACACGATCCAATATCTCTCGAAATTGTTCAAGCTGCTTATGGCCATCTTGCGTTAAACGCATATTCCGTGTTGACCGATACACCAGCTTACGACCCAGCCAAGCTTCCAACTCAGTCAGGTTCTTGCTGACTACCGAATTCACGACACCTAGCTTTCGTGCTGCCGCTGACATTGATCCCTGCTCGGCTATCTCGACAAAGATCGCCATTGCTTTGAGCTTATCCATAATTTTGCATTTTAGAAAAAATTATTTCGCATTTAATCGCATTCTGGAAAACAAGTAAACCACCTACACTCCTCATATCGAAAACAGCGACAAGGGAAAGATCATGAAAATTGCAGTATTCGGAGCATCCGGAAAAATTGGTAGCAAAGTCATTGAACAGCTAACGCTAAACCATGAAATTATAAAAATTGGCTCTAGATCCGGTGACTTTGTCACTGACTATACCGATGCCCAAGCCGTCCATGCTGTATTTGAACAACTTGGCGAACTCGATGCCGTCGTCGTTGTGGTTGGCGGTGATAGCATGTTCAAGCCATACCACGAGCTATCAGACGAGGATTTCCGCTATGGGGCAGAACGCAAACTAGTTGCCCAGTTCCGAATCACCCGTATTGCCGGAAAGTATCTTAAGCCAAACGGCTCCATCACCCTGACAAGTGGTTTCCTTAGCCATTATCCCAATGGCTACAGTATTGCCACAGGCCCATTCAATGCCGCAATTGATGCTTTTGTCCAGCACACAGCCCCCTTGCTCAAGCGCGGCCTACGTTTAAACGTGGTCAGCCCAGCCCCAGTTGTTGAGCCAGAACGTGTCGGCAGAGGTTTGGTCAGTGCCGAGCAGGTTGCCAATGACTATGTTGAGGCAATAGAAGGTAACTCAACAGGAAAAGTCTTTCGTGTCTGGGGGGGACTACCAGTATCCGGTCAATAGCTCTCACTTCTTTCACCATCAACAGGATTTGCAAATGAAGTATTCAATTTCAATCCGATCCATTCATTGGCTAAGTGCCGTATTGATAATCGGCCTCCTAACATTGGGAATTTACATGACACCCTTTGATATGGACAACATCGAACATTCCGAGTCATTGTATTTTTGGCATAAGTCATTCGGAATTCTGGCATTCCTTTTTGTGACCATTCGAATCATAAACAGACGCCGCCATACACTACCTGGTTTACCTAAAGGCATGCCACAACATGAAAAGCTAGCCGCAAAATTTGCCCACACGGCCCTGTACGTGTTGATGGTACTTGTTCCGATTCTGGGCTACTTGCAGTCCAGTGCCTATGAGTTCAGCAGTGGCGTGCATTTCTTCGGTATCGATCTTCCGGAGCTTATTCCAGACAACCAAAGTGTATTTGAGATCACTAACACCCTCCATAAGTGGGCATCCTATGCCTTTATTGCAGTACTTGCTGCCCATATAGCTGGTGCTATCAAGCACAGGTTATTTGACAAGGAAAATGACGTACTCAACCGAATTCTATAAACAAGAGCTTAGTTATAACCGCAGATGGAGAACACCATGAACACATTCATCAAGCACAAGTTGATGCCTACAAAGCTGAACGGACACAAACTGCCACGCACCTCAAAACCTTTGACGAGCTAAACTTAGTGGCGTTTAACCACCGAGATATATTTTTTGGTGAAAATCGAGATAAAACGATAGTGGATAGGTAAAAATATTGGGATTTGACCCGAAAGCTTACAATACCTTTCTTTACTCTTGTTGTTCACGTGCTGATATTAGAGTCATCAGTTGAAGCTAACCTTTAACTGATGCCTAAATTACGTATATAAAGGTTTTATTCTGATATGAGCAATACTCAAGATACTGTTACGACTAAAATTTACTCACCGAATCAAGTTGCATTCGGGGCGCTTGGCGGACCTGTTGGATTAATTTATTTTCTCTGGGCTAATTTTTCCATACTAAAAAAAGAAAGCCTAACAAAGGCAACATTAATTCTTGGGGCTGTATTTATCATCACTCTCATTTTTGCAGCGCCTTATGTACCCAAAGAGGTTCCAGCACTGGCATTTTCGGCCATGTATGTGATAACAGCATACATTCTCTCTCGAAAATTCCACCTAAATAAATCAGAGATTACAAACTCAGAGGAATATTCTTCTCATTCTAGCTTTCGCGTTTTTTTCATCACCATTCCATGTTTCTGGGTATCTTATGTTGTGGTCGCAGCGCCTCTCCATTGGTTGTATTCAATCGGTTTTTTCACAGGCATCTAGCCTCATATGCCTAAACTCTGAATTGGCTTTCACTAAATTTGAATAGAAGGAAGTTAACACTCATCTTCTCACTCACACGCAACTGTATATAAAGACAGTACACTATTGAGCTCACACTAAATATCGAGTAGTGTCTATTCTCTCAATTATTACACCCAAGAGATGTTTAAAGCCTATGCGTGAGTCATTAAGAAAGAAAGTAATCGATGTTTGCAACAAGAAAATCAATCAAAAAGGCGAAGGTGTCGGTGTTTCATTTTATGCTTTTTTCGCCAACAAAAATGATGCCCCTGAACTATTGATGGAAGCGGCCACTTGGTGGATTAAAACTCACGAACTGGACCACTTTGAAAAAGCCAAGAAAATAATCAGCATGGTCGAAGCAGAAAAGTAGTTTTGGTATTTGGGAATAATAATAGGTTATGGACCGCCCACCCTACCTGTTTGTGATGTCATAAATATATACATCACCCGTTAATGGTTCGTCATTCGCTAGGGTTATTTTCACCGTACAATTATTCTTGGGGTTCCACAATAGTGCCTTCTTGCCTATATCTAATCTCAGCTGGGTATCATTCACATTATCCAATTTTGGCTGCGAAGCGTGAGCATCAACTTCGAACTCAACCTGCCCGACACTAAGGGGCGTGATCGGAACTAAGCCAAAAATCGGCATCTCAACAGCATGCATTGTATTTCCATCCTTGGCGGACGGGATCATCACAGTAACAGTTTTGGCACTCAGATTACCCTGTTCGTCTGCATAGAAGTAATCTCGAAGCATTTGCCGATTTTTCTTTTCCACTCCTTCGGTAGCACCATTCATCGCCTTGGCGATCCCTCCGACTACGCTTTCAAGCGAATTGTTAGGTTTCATCATGCTTCCCCCTTGTTACACCGGTGGCGTTGTATGAACCGGCGCGTTCCCCTGATGCTTAAGTGAGTGAGTATCTTGCTGATAACCACCATAAGCCTTAAGACCTTTAGATACCGTAGGAATACTACTCTCAGCCAACTCGATACTGGCCTGGCAAATTGAACAACAAAACTTGCCTCCCTGCAGTAACAATACGGGCTCGATAATAATAGTTGCTGCTGAATTTCCCATCTGCTGGCAGTTCGGACACGGAATAGCAATTGACATAAGTATTTCCCATTTATAGTGAATGGTAGGATAAAAGTAGAGATAAAAAAGCCTCATACAGAGGCTGTATTAGTAAGAGAAGTATTACGATTTATCACCACTACCCGCTTTAAGTTCGATAGGGGCAATATTGTTGGTATAGGCCTTGATAATAACCCCAACACCTTCCGGTAACGGTAGTTGACCGGCATGTACCTTAACGTCATAAGTGGCTTTATTACTTTTTTCGTACGTTTCCTTATTGCTGCTTGAACTTTCAGAAGACGACGAGACATTCCCCGACACCTCGACTGAAAATGGACCGTATCCCGCCTTTGCCGAAAATGATCCCCCCGCTTCAAAGGATTCCTTCTGCTCCTGAGATTGCTCATTGGCAAAGCTGGATTTCACTTCCATATTAAAATTAATATTTACGTCATCTACGGCCAACGCATTCAACGGCAGAATGGTCAACAGCGGCAGAGTAATCGTCGACTCTGCGACTTCTATTTTAATATCCTCTTTGCCTTCCGCATTTGTTTCTTTAATTATCGGCCGCGTCATTTTCATATCTATCATGATTGGCTGATAACTATCTGTTACTTTGTCTCCCTCTCCTGTCGTTGTCTTGGAAAAACAGGAGTCCAGCATAAACTTGACCTGGGTGATCGCCATCTGGTTATTTGCCTTTGCAGCCGCCATTAATGGACCACCAATCAAATCTCCCATCGGTAATCCACTGAACTGCTGCGCCATTGAAACTAGAGCAGGGCCCGAACTCACAGCCATATATTTCTCCTTTTACATAAGGGTGTTTGTGTGTTGAATAATTAGCGGGTCATACCGAAAAGTATTAACCCGGCACTTGTGCCCGTAACGCCCGCTCATAGCCGTCGACAATATATTTGAGGCCATCAGGTGTTTCCGTGGCACATATTTTCACTTCCAATTTGGCCTTACCGCCATTGCCCATGTTGGCCCCTTCTTCTGCCATCTCCTGCGATTTGAGGGTGCGCTTAGGGAAGGAAACTTGCAGGGCATCGCCGTTGACACTAAGCTCCAACTCGGTCGAAAAATTCATTTCTTTGAGCTGTACCTGCGACAACGGAACCAGTGAAATCAATGGTACATTGACTGTTTGTATCCCCGGACCATCCTTGGTCACTATCGGATATTGCATCGCAACCATCTTCGGCTTCAGCAACTTAATATCGTCGTAAATATCATTGCCATCATGGTCATCATAATCTCCAGAGTTATCATCAGACCTGCGCCTCTGGGGCGATTTTTTTGACTGTGATGAAGACCGCTTTCGGCTGCGCGGCGAATAAGCATCACTTTCGACCTGCGCATCAGAACGCCCTGCTGATGCCATATGGGCAATCGCGTGACCCGCTTCTTCTTCGTCAACTTCATCGAAAAAGCGATCAATTAAATCTAAGTTCTTCTGGATTAATGCTTCACCTGCTGCCGCAGTAGCAATATGAATGGACTGAACAAACTCTTCTAAATTGATCACGTGACTGACTCCTAACCCGCCGCTGGTTTATTTTCGTTCAGTTTAATTCAGGCAACGCTGATAATTATTGGTCTAATCCATGGGAAAGTCGCTGTATTGGATGGTGTTGATGGGTTATACGCTTTAGTCACAAAAAGTTACATATACTCAACTTGATGCAATGTATTTATCATGTAAATATGACTCACGAACAAATTGATATTGAAGGGGTTGTACACACCTAAACTAACTTCTTTCACAACCCCACTAAGGAAGATCGATGTATAACGCAAAAGATATTTATTTAAGAGACAATACGCTGACTGTTAAAAAGGACGTATACCCTCTTTCAAAAATACTCACTATTGAGGCCAAAGAACTGCGCCTAAAAGATCAATTACTCCGGATACTATGCATTTCAGCCGCAGCATCTGTAGTGGGATGGGCTTTTCTTCCAATTGTAGCGCCTGTACTCATGTTAGTTGGTGCACTGTTCGCAATATTAACGGCCAAAAAATACGAACTTCGCGCTGAGTTCAGAGGAACAGATGAAAGCGGCGATCATTGGGTTCCAATTGCCCGAGGAAGAAAAACCGAAGAGTTCACTCTGTTCAAAGCGATTGTAGAAGGTGTTGGAAAATAATATGGCTAAAAATGGAAACTTAACTCGGCAATATACAATTTGACGCAACCTACCACTTCTCCGAGGTATTCGCCGCCTAGGTTTCTACATCCGACCTTTTCAGTACAACTCATTCTTTACGAATATAGCCGTATCTTGGCTTGTTATGACAACCACTTACTGCCTGTACATCGCGTTCCATGCCGAATGGTGCAAAAAAAGTATGCCCTTTCGAACTCGGATGAGTTCAAGGGCTGATGGGAGTTGGCAAACCTGTCCTTCCATTTTTAGAGTGTTCCAATACTCGATCACACTGATTACCTCTACTTAAGCAGTGTGATCTAAACCATACTCCTAGAGCGTTTTGCCTAGTTTTATATAGTTCAGAGTGTAGAATATTAGGCATTATTTACATAACGATAAGTTATAGTTTGCCTACCACCTACTGCTCACAACATAGCAGAGGTTAAACTAGTGAGGTAAAGCTGAACTTGTAGAAATTTTTTCATGAATGGTCGAATTTTAAATGAAAATAAATTTTTTCAATGTTGGTCTTTTAGCTGCAGTTTGTTTTTCTTCAACTAGCCATGCAGCAAATGTATCTACTGATGACTTATACAGACAGTATCAAGATAAGCCTAATAATAAAGCTTTTTCTATCGGTACAAATGGTTCCGCCGGAGCTGCATGGGGAGCAAGCACAAAAGAAGAAGCAATGGATCTCGCCCAACAGACTTGCAACGACTCAGGAGGAGTTAACTGTAACATAACTGAAGTTAATGGACGTCCGCTAACTAGCAGTGACCTGCAAGTAAAGAATTACAGAACAGTTAATAATTACAATATTGTTTCTAATGGCGTAAATTACAAGCCAGATCCAGAAGAAAAAGCGACAGCATTCTTTGTTAACAATCAATACCTATTATCCGTAGAAAACATTGTTGGAAAATGTTCAAAGCTAAGTTATGAACGGAACGGGAAATTAATCGATTTAACCGTTATACGAACAGACAAAATGAATAACATTTCACTATTAAAGTCTGCCACCCCAAACGAAACCTATGCAACAATAAGTTCGAAGAAGAAGACTTATCAAGGAGAAAGAACCTACTCCTATGGCTATCACTCATCGAATACAAATAACTCAAAGATACCGTCTTTTCAAGGAATCATAACCGATGGAATTATTAGCCTTGCATCTGGAAGTTACAATGATATTCGTTTCATGACAATCACGAATGATGTTATTAATGGTAATGTCGGTGGTCCAGTTTTCGCAGAAAATGGGGATGTTATTGGAATTGTCACGAATAATAGAAAAAAAACGCTCAAAGCATCTATACTAAGCATTTTTTTGAATGAACAAAACATACCGCATCATGTGACGAAATCTCAAAATAACATATCTCCATCATCAATCGCCGAACAGAGTCAAACTTTTACCGTACCATTAGTATGTTTAAACGAAGCATAATATTAGTTTAGCAGTATGCAATGAACAGCCCTCCCCCTGAAAGGAAAACTAAATTGGCAACAACTGTCAACCAAAGGGGGAGCTGGAGGGGGTTACAGGCTCGAAATCAAAACAGGTCATTATAACTCACAACAGTATAACCAACCCCATCTAACTTCCCCTTCTATTAATTTCATCGTTCCAAAAACTTCATCACACAAGGGGAAGAACCTTCTTTGGTATCGCGACTACAGCAATAGAACTAATGCTCTTCGATAACAACAGCATTGCCGTCCCCTTAATCGAAAATATAAATGTTATGACTTAATTGATGATATTTATAAATTAAGAACAACTAATCCATTCTTTGGAGTTCTTGATGGCGTTAAGCTCCAGAAGAACATTGTTGATCTGTTATGAAAGTGGACATCATGTAACTACTTGTTGCATAATTCCCAGCATTAGAGCGAGGAGGGCTTGTTGGTGAGATTTCAACGTGGTTTTACTTTAATTGAGTTAGTTGTTGTTATTGTTCTTTTAGGAATTCTTGCAGTTACAGCGGCTCCAAGGTTTCTAAATGTACAGGATGATGCTAAGGATTCAACGTACCTAAGCCTAAAAGGATCATTTCATTCAGCTGTTGAGCTTTTTCACAGTAAATGGCTCGTTGATGGTGAACCCGATCCCAATATTTCTGAAGGCCGAGAAGGTGATTGGGGCTATACGATTTATGACCTTCATTTTAATGAAAGTGGTTACCCGCGCATAATCAATACAGTGCAAAGCTGCGAAGATATTCTTGAGAATTTGTTACCGGGTTCTAGCTTGACTCGAGATGACTACGAAAAACCTGTCCCAACAGGTGATGGTTTGAATGGTAATATGTGTACGTTTAAGTTTATTTCTGCTCCTTATAACTTAACTTATTCAGAAACAAATGGGGACGTTACGTTATCTAAGCGCACTTAATATTAAAAGAAATAGACCTAGGCCGCCTTCAACTTTGCCATGATTGTTGCACCACCACGATAAAACAGTAGCGCCATCAAAATCAGCGTACAGCCCAAAACCTTATTCATCGGCATCTGCTCGCCATACCACAGAATACTCAGTACCACCGTCCATACCGGCTCCAGTACCATGATAATGGCGGCATTAGCGGCTGTACTGTGTTTCTGCCCGGTTGTTTGCATCACATAACGCAGGCTTGTTGCTATTACCACGCTCATGGCAAACCAGCCCCAGATATTAATGCCTATTTCCTGCGGCCAGGTTTCAAAGCTCAGCGATGCCACTAACCCCATCGAACCGGTAACAAACAACTGAATACAGGTCAGCAGCAAAGCGGGAATACGCTGAGCACAGCGGCTATTGAAATTGAAATGCAAGGCAAGCATTAAAGCAGCCAATCCAAACCAAACCTGACTAGCAGACTGTTGCCAGCCACCACCGAGCGATAGCATCATCAGGCCACCGAATGCCAGCGGCAGGGAAAACCAGAACATACGCGGCGGTCGCTGCCGGAACAGCGGCCATGCCACCAGCGGTACGAATAACATGGAAAGACTCATGATAAAGGCCCCTTCCGCTAGAGTGTCACTAACTGATATCGCATAGATCCACAGCAGCAACGCACTACCGAGCAGACAGCCAACGCCCAGTGCTCGTATCAGATCACCTCGACTAACCTTTCTTAATGCTGAATGGCAAAAAGGCAGCAGAAATATCGACGCCAACACAAAGCGCGTACCGATAAAGCCAAACGGCGGCAGACCTTGAATAGCCTCTTTTGAAAAAATCCATCCGGCTGCCGCAAGCATAGTGGTAGCGACAAGTATAAGATCTGCACGACGATCCAAGGTCATAATATTCCTGACATGTATCAAATAAAGGCAAAAATGCAAAGACTGGGTATTCTATCGTCAAAGTGATTAATACCAAACTGAATATTGAGCCGCCACATAAAAAAGGGGGAGTTGGGGATAAAAGAGCATAAACAGAAAGCAAAAAGCCAGCAGATAGTCCACTGGCTTTTCGGTATTTTAGCCTTGCTTAACACTAAGCTTCTTGACTATTTTCCTGTTGGGGTTGTTCGACAACATTCGATACCTCAATCGGTAACGTCTGCAATACGTAACTACCTGGCGCAGGAGCAAGAGCAGGATAATTAGTATTACCCGCCTGACGGGCACCGACAGGCTCAGCAGACTCAAAGTCAGCCAACCATGCATTCCAGTGCCCCCACCAAGAGCCATCCTGACGCTTGGCAGACTCAAGCCATACCTCTGCGTCTGCAGTCTTCTTGTTGTTGGTCCAGAAACCGTATTTATTCTTGGTCGGATGGTTAACGATTCCGGCAATATGACCGGACTCACCAAGAACAAACGTCGATTGACCGCTCAGTAGCTGCGATCCACGGAAGGTACCCTGCCAAAGCGCGATATGATCTTCCTGCGTCGAGATAAAGTAGGTCGGCACCTTGATCTTCGCCAGATCAATGTACACGCCACCGACTTTATATCCCTTTGGATCCTTTAGCTTATTCTCAAGATAGAACTGGCGCAGCAAAGTACTGTGGCAAGCCACAGATACATTAGTACTGTCCCCATTCCAGTAGAGTAAATCAAAGTCTATTGGGCTATTACCTTTGAGGTAATTATTGATGTAATAGTTCCAGTACAGGCTGTTTTCACGCAGTAGGCTGAAAGTTACGCTCAACGATCGCCCATCCATATAACCATTTGCTTCATTCTGCGCTTCAATTGCAGAGATAATAGGATCGTTGACATACGCTCCTATTTCACCCGGCTGAGAGAAGTCTAGCAAGGTCGTAAAGAAAGAGGCTGACTTAATCCGATTTCGCATCCGCTTGGCTGAATAATAGGCCAAAGCAACGGCTAACAAGGTACCACCAATACAGTATCCTGCTGCGTTAATTTGCTTCTCGCCGGTGATATCTTCGACAGCTTCAACCGCCTTCACCACACCGTCCAGCACATAGTTTTCAAAATCGACATCGACCATGCTGGCATCTGGGTTACGCCAAGACATCATGAACACGGTATGTCCCTGCTCGACCAGCCATCGTACCATCGAGTTCTTCTCGCGAAGATCCAATATATAGTACTTGTTGATAAACGGCGGAACGACCAATAGCGGTGTGGCACTCACCTTTTCAGTCAATGGCTTGTACTGAATCAGTTCAAACAAATCGTTCTTGAAAACCACATCACCCGCAGTGTTGGCTACATTTTCACCCAACTGGAAAGCATTGTCGTTTGTCATTCGGATTTTCAGCACGTCAGCACTGGCCTGCATGTCTTCCTGAAGCAGCTCCATACCTTTAACGAGGTTTTCCCCGTTAGTTTCAACCGTTAGCTTGGCAAGTTCCGGGTTGGTGGTAATGAAGTTTGTAGGTGACATAGCATTAATGGCCTGACGAGAAAAAAAGCTCAGGCGTTCTTTGGCTTTTTCATCCAGCCCCTCTATCGAGTCGATGCTTTCTTTCATTGTGTTGCTAAAGAGCAAATAGGACTGCTTGATATAATTGTAAAAGGCTTCATTGTCCCAAGCTGGATCACTGAAGCGTTTGTCGTCTTTTTCGGGCTTAACAAGATCGGATTCATCACCAGATTTCATGGCGACGTTTTGCCAGATCTTCAGTTGATTTTCCCACCAGTCTAGCTGTACTTTCGCTAACACGGCTGGCTGCGCTGATGCTTTTTCGATTAACTGGGCAGTATCTTCCAAGTTTATTTCATTAAGCGCTTTATTAAGGGGACTATTTATGGCTGCCTTACCGGAATCTATCTCTTTCCACCACTCCTGGTTCATATCCTGGAGCTTGGCAAAGTAGTCCGTAAAGAAGTTATAGTTCATTGCAATGACCTCAGTATTTAGACTAAAAAGCCGCCCACATAAGGAGGCGGCTGAGTGGTCATTTCTCTTATACTGGCGTAACTTGCTTAACATTTTCTGCAACAAGCTCTTCAACTTCAGTCTTGAATGACTGAGCAACAGCATTGAACTTGTTGCTGTCGTCGATTAGCTGTTGAGAAAGCTTTGTTAGCGTTTCAAGTTGCTGGCTATTGAATGCTGCGAAAGACTGTACGTCTTTAACTTCACTAACCGCTTTCAACTGAGTAAGGCCTAGGTCACTATAAGCACGAACCGCTGCCAACTGAAGCTCAGTTAGCTCTTCAACGTTCTTGCTGAACAATTTATTGAACTTTACGTATGGTGCGAGTGATTTTTCAGTCTGCTCAGAGAAAGATTTAAACATTTCCGTATACATAGCTATTTCCTTCGATTAAAAAACTAACGAGTGATGTACCCGGGCCATGACGTTATCCGGGTACAATCCGAAACACTTACAGTTAAACGCTCTTCAGTACGATTGCCGTACCCATACCGCCACCGACACACAGCGTGGCAAGGCCAAGCTCTGTACCACGACGGCGCATTTCATGAAGAAGGCTTACGATAATACGGTTACCCGATGCACCCAGAGGGTGACCCAGTGCAATCGCACCACCATTTACGTTTGAACGCTCAGCTAAATCCTCAACCTGAGTATCCAGTTCGTCTGCAAGCTCATGCAGCACACCCAGAGCCTGGCCTGCAAACGCTTCATTGAATTCAAATAGACCGATATCGCTGATTTTTAGATCTGCTTTGTCCAGCGCTTTTACAACCGCAGTAACAGGACCAAGTCCCATAATTTCCGGCGCAACACCCACCTGAGCATAGCTTTCTATTTCCGCCAGAGGCGTCAGACCGTATTTTTCAACCGCGGCTTCAGAAGCAACAATGATTGCGCTAGCACCATCGTTAATACCGGATGCATTACCAGCCGTAACAGAACCGCCCTCTTTCTTGAAAGCCGCACGAAGTTTGGCTAACCCTTCAATTGTTGCATCGGCTTTAGGGTATTCATCTGTATCAACGACATTTGTCTTGCGACGCACCGTCACTTCCACAGGCACAATTTCATCGACAAATTTGCCCTGCTCAATAGCAGCAACAGCTTTCTGTTGGCTTGCTAGAGCAAAGTTATCCTGTTGTTCGCGATTAAGGCCGACCTTCGCCACCACATTTTCAGCAGTCACGCCCATGTGGTAGTTGTTAAAGACATCGGTCAAACCATCAGTAATCAGCAAGTCGGTCATTTCAAGGTTGCCCATTTTCTGGCCATCACGTACTTTCGATGACACACAAAATGGGATTTGCGACATATTTTCGGCACCAGCTGCCACTACTAATTCAGCATCGCCTGCTTTGATATGAGATGCAGCATCCATCACTGCTTTCATACCACTACCACACACCATGTTTAGGCTATAGGCTGGCACTTCCTGAGGAATATCGGCATAAATTGCAGCTTGACGACCGGGGCCCATTCCCTGGCCCGCTCCAACAACATTACCGAGAATAACTTCATCAAGGTTTACCGGATCAATCTTTGCTTCCTTGATAGCAGCCTTGATTGCAACCGCTGCCAACTGAGCTGCCGGAACAGATTTAAGTGAGCCGTTAAAGCTACCAAGAGGAGTACGTTTTGCTGCAACAACAAATACTTTAGTCATTAAATTGCGTCCTTTCGCTAAAATATAAACTCTTCCTTAATGCATATACAAACCGCCATTTACAGACAACGTTTCGCCTGTAATATATGCGGCAGCATCACTAGCAAGAAAAATTACCGCGGCAGCTATTTCGCTAGGTGCAGCAAGACGCCTCATAGGAATTTCAGCTTTAATAGAGTCCAGTACTTCCGGCTTAATGGCTTCAACCATCGGCGTCCCTGTATAACCTGGGGCAATAGCATTAACCGTAACACCTGAACGAGCACCTTCAGCCGCAAGCGCCTTAGTAAAGCCAAGCATTCCGGCTTTTGCTGCAGAATAATTTGTCTGGCCGAACTGGCCTTTTAAACCATTCACCGATGAAATATTAATAATTCGAGAATTACCGTGATCACACATTGAAGCAAATAAAGGATGTGTCACATTAAACAAGCTATTTAAGTTTGTAGTAATTACATCATTCCATTGTTCTGCAGTCATTCGTTTGAATGTAGTATCACGAGTGATTCCAGCATTATTAACCAACACATCAATGTTACCCTCTTCTTGCAACAATGTTGCCAGGGATTCTTCGCAGTGTGCCGTATCCGTAACATCTAAAGGGTACAACCTAACTTGCTCTTCTGAATAGTCATGCCCTTCCAGCCATTCTTTAGCTTCGGCTTCTCCATTCGGATAGTATGTTGCAATTACTCGATAACCGGCTTCAACCAAAGCGTTTGTAATTGAAGAACCAATACCACCATTTGCACCAGTTATTAATGCTATTTTACTCATTACAGAAGACTCCATTCCATCATTGATGATGTTACATTACATTGAAACAAAAGCGTTTAAATGCCTTACAAATACACAGGCACTAACAAATCAAAACTGATTCTCAGTTTTATTCCCAATTCTTTTATTGCATCGTAGCTGTCGAAAAAGACATTTCCGTGGCCTTTATGTTGCGTGAATATTATAAGAACACACACGCATAGCAATATCAACACACTGCATCAATGGTCATACCAATATTCCTGCATAGAATCACACTTACTTGGTGTAACCATTTCAACGATAAATGCTACTGACATGTTACACATGCGATGCATTAACAATGCCATCCACTGCAATTTCAGTTTAAACAATTTAAATAATGGGAATATGTATCAAAGAAAATGTAATTTATGCATTTGTTTCACTATTAACATTCAGAATTCCACAAGAATAGAGTCAAAGAACCGAGTAATATTGATGAGCAATTAAATAATATTAATAACCAATCTTATTGTTGATTACATTTGGAAAGGCTATTTCAAATTCATTATTTATTTTTTAGGTCTATGACAGAAAAAGCCTAGGGAGAATTCCCCAGCTTTTTATTCTGTATTTGTTAATTATTCAGACTAATTATCAAGCATTCCCAGAGTCACTACAAAATCGATAATTTCTGGTAACCCTTTTCCTTCTTTTAAATTAGTAAACACATAAGGCTTACTAGAGCGCATTCGTTTAGTGTCTTGCTCCATCACTTTCAGCGACGCTCCGACATAAGGCGCCAAGTCTATTTTATTTATCACAAGCAAGTCTGACCGAGTGATCCCTGGCCCTCCTTTTCTCGGGATCTTTTCGCCCTCGGCAACATCGATGACATAAATCGTCAAATCAGCCAGCTCAGGACTGAACGTAGCGCTCAGATTATCACCACCGCTTTCGATAAATACTACATCGAGATTTTTATGCCGTACCGCAAGCTCTTCGACTGCCGCCAAATTCATGGAGGCATCTTCACGAATCGCGGTATGTGGACACCCTCCTGTCTCGACGCCGATAATTCGGTCTGCTTCCAGCGCTTCGGCACGAGTCAGGATCTTGGCATCTTCCTGGGTGTAAATATCGTTGGTAACAACAGCAATGTTGTACCGATCTCGAATTGTTTTACACAGTACTTCCAACAACGCCGTCTTCCCCGAGCCGACTGGACCGCCGACACCAATTCGCAACGGTGATTTATATTCTGTCATGGTTATATTCCTTAAGATCGGTAAAGTCTGGTGTATTGGGTTTCATGCCGACTGCTGGCAATGGCCTGTGCCGGTGTAAAACTGCCAATTTCATGGTCTTGAACCACTCTCGAGGCACTCAGGGCCGCAGGCAACTGCTGCGACAGCGAAAGTAATATTTGCTGCCCGGCAGTCTGTCCCAACGGGATCAGCTTCACCCCTGCCATTGTTGCGTTTTCAAGCCAGCTCCAAAGATAACCGGCGCTCAGTGCTTGTGAGTCAATCCCCCAATGATTGGCTGCCAATGCAAACCCAGCAAGCTGGTTAGCTTCTGCATTGGTTAGATCTGAAAGCGTGAATTGCTCATTCAACTGCCTGAGCAATCTTGTGGTTGCCTTTCCCCGTTGCTGCTCTTCCAACCGTAGTTCTTTGGTTTCTCGGTTGGCATATAGCCGCTGATTCCAGTGAGTTACCACTGGTATATCTTGCCGTTCAAATGCATGATACAAACGGGACAATATCGGTAATTCGAGCGTCACCAGACTATGATGGAGCACATCAGTTAACCAGCTTTGCAGGCTTTCCTGGTCGGTAACCCACCCTTTCTCAATCGCCCATTCAAGCCCTTGTGAATAAGTAAAAGCACCAATAGGCAAGGAGGGACTCATTAGCTGATAGAGGCGAAAATCCGATAATATATTGCTGGTATTGGACATAATCACCTGCCGCGCTGATTAACTTGTAAACGCAAGCAAAGTACTGCTCGTCACCAACAGTACACTTTGCCATTTGGGGGTAATGTACTGACCCAACTGATAACCAGTCATTGCGAGCAATCCGGCACTCACCAACATACCCGGGGCGAAAGCCATTAAGTTGGATGCGGAAGCCTCCAAGCCGTGTACCCAACCATGGAACATTACCGTAATGACAGCGAGAGCAGACAGCGCCACAGACCATTTGCTGCCACCAGATCGATGTCGACAGTAAACAGCTAAGGCCGCAACATACAACGATGTCACAATCATGGCTTCAATGCCTGCAGCAAACCCAGACAGCGCACCGAAGCCCAGTCCAAACACCATACTGAGCATAGCGGCCAGCACGACCCGCAATTGCTGATATCGTTGTTTATATTGCGAGGCAATCAATCCAACGCCGATCAGCATGACCAAGTGATCCAATCCAGTCAGCGGGTGGGTGACACCAGACATAAAAGATGAGAACAATCCACTATCAATAAGGTCATGACCACTGTGTGCCATCGTCGTGCCGGAGGCCAGCAATGTGGCCAATGTAGAGCAAATAATAAATGTAGAGCGGGTAATGTTTAAGTTAGCCATATCGTTTCCTTGAATGATTGTTATCGAGCTTCATGCTCTTGCTCATCTGAATGCTGCTGGTCATGCGCATGCCTGTCAGTATGTAAGTGTCCACTATTGCTTCCTCCATATGCACCCGCTTCAGGTTCAAAGGAAGCTGTTTCCGGCGTCACCACAGTCCCAAGCCCTGCGACCATTTCATCAAGCACATGATCGTGCTGATAGCGCACCCAGTTGGATTCAATCTGCAACGGGACATGACGGTTACCGAGGTGGTAGCACACCCGTGCCATAAGATGCGGATCCGAACTGTAGACAGTCGATACCGCTTCATCTGCAGCCAAAATCCTGACCAATATTCCCTGCTCGCTTCGCAGTATGTCGCCATTACGCAGGATCTTGCCTCGCGGCAAGAACAACCCAGCCTCCCGCCCATCATCCAAGTTGACTTTCAGGCGGCTTTTTATTCGTGAATCAATCGGCAAGCTAAGTGTTGCACCACTGGTCAATGATGCTGATTCCTGTGCAGTTAAAATCTGAGTAAGTACAATCATCAATGATCCTCAAAATAAGAAATAACGCTGCGCCATCGGCAATACGTCTGCGGGTTCGCAAACAAGCAGTTCACCATCGGCACGTACCTGGTAGGTCTGTGAATCAACTTCAATATTGGGTTGCCAGTCATTCAGCACCATATCGGCCTTGCTGATACTACGGCAGTCTTTGGCAACCCCAATCAGGCTTTGCAATCCCAATTGTTCACTAATGCCCGCCGACTTCGCCAATCCCGAGACAAACAGCATCGAGGTATTCTGGCTGGCTTTGCCATAACTGCCGAACATCGACCGATAATGAACAGGCTGTGGTGTTGGAATTGACGCATTAGGATCTCCCATCGGAGCTGCGGCAATCATGCCCCCTTTAATGATTGTACTTGGCTTGACCCCAAAGAAAGCCGGCTTCCAAAGCACCAGATCAGCGAGTTTACCGACCTCGATGGAGCCCACCTCATGGCTGATCCCATGGGTAATCGCCGGATTAATTGTGTATTTGGCGATATACCGTTTTAGGCGATAGTTATCGCTGTCATTCGAATCCTGCGACAGGCTGCCACGCTGCACTTTCATCTTATGCGCAGTCTGCCAGGTTCGAGTGATCACCTCTCCTACTCGTCCCATGGCCTGTGAATCGGATGCAATCATTGAGAATGCCCCCAGATCATGAAGAATATCTTCGGCAGCAATAGTTTCCCGGCGGATCCGCGACTCGGCAAAGGCAACATCCTCGGCAATTGAGGGAGAAAGATGATGGCAAACCATCAGCATATCCAGATGCTCATCAACAGTATTAACCGTATATGGCCGTGTCGGGTTGGTGGATGAAGGCAGTACATTCGATTCACCGCAGGCCCGAATGATATCCGGCGCATGGCCTCCGCCCGCACCTTCGGTATGGTAGGTATGAATCACCCGCTCACCGATCGCTGCCAGTGTTGACTCGACAAAACCTGACTCGTTAAGCGTATCGGTATGAATGGCAACCTGAACATCGGTATCATCGGCCACTGTCATGCAGTTATCAATCGATGCCGGTGTGGTTCCCCAGTCCTCATGTAGCTTCAGGCCAACTGCCCCAGCTTCGACCTGCTCGTGCAGTGCTTCCGGCAGGCTGGCATTCCCTTTTCCGAGCAAGCCGAAGTTCATCGGAAAGGTATCCAGCGCTTCGAGCATCCGGTGGATGTTCCACGGTCCCGGTGTACAGGTTGTCGCGTTGGTACCTGTCGCCGGACCGGTCCCTCCCCCAAGCATGGTGGTGATCCCAGAGCACAGGGCTTCTTCGATTTGCTGCGGACAAATGAAATGAATATGGGAATCAATGCCCCCAGCGGTCAAAATGGATCCCTCACCGGCCAAAATCTCCGTCCCCGGCCCAATAACGATATCCACGCCAGATTGCACGTCCGGATTACCCGCCTTGCCAATGGCACTGATACGACCATTTTTAACGGCCACATCGGCCTTGACGATTCCCCAGTAATCAAGAATAACAGCATTGGTGATCACCAGATCCGGTGTAAATGCCGACGGCAACTGGCTTTGCCCCATTCCATCCCTGATCACCTTACCGCCACCAAACTTCACCTCATCACCGTAGCGGGTATAATCTTTCTCAACTTCCAGCCACAGTTCTGTATCAGCCAGACGCAGCCGGTCACCGACCGTCGGGCCAAACATTTCGCCATAGGCTTGCCTTGATATCGTCGCCATTTATTTCCCAGCCTCCCTGCTGTCGGTTTCGGTTACAAGAATGGCCTGCCCGACGGATCCCATGACCTTGCCCTGAAACCCATAGATAGTCTGGGTACCGCCGAAACTCACTAACTCCACCGTACGAGCTTGCCCGGGTTCAAACCGGGTTGCTGTGCCTGCCGCAATATTGAGCCGGTAACCCAGCGTCGCTTCACGTTCAAATTCCAATGCGTCGTTGGCTTCAAAAAAATGGTAGTGAGAGCCTATTTGTATTGGCCTGTCTCCGAGGTTGGCGACAGAAACCGAGAGGATCGGTTTGCCAACATTAAGTTCAATCTCCCCTTCGGCACATTGAAGTTCTCCGGGAATAAAAGCGTTGGGCACTACTTGTTGATTATCTGACATCACGCACCTCATACAATCGGATCGTGGACAGTCACCAGCTTGGTACCATCAGGAAATGTTGCTTCAACCTGAACGTCATGGATCATCGTTGCGACGCCTTCCATAACCTCCTCTGCTGACAAAATCGTCCGGCCAAAGTCCATTAATTCGGCTACGGTTCGCCCTTCTCTAGCCCCTTCCATGATCGCTGCACTGATCAATGCTACCGACTCCGGATAATTCAGCTTTAGCCCTTTATCGCGACGTCGTTCGGCCAACAATGCAGCAGTAAAAATCAGCAATTTGTCCTTTTCTCTGGGTGTTAACTCCATCTGTTCCTCCAGCAAGCCATGTTGTCATCACGACAATCATTCAGGTAATCATCCGTATCGCTCAGGTTCAGGTCGCCCAAATTCTCGGGGTATTTGGTGTCCTACCCGACCAGGATTGTCTGACCGACAGCCAGACTTGGGTAAACAGCGCCATCATTGGCTCCGTACCGTTCCCCATCACCCTTACCACCATGATCCTGTGAGCATCACTACTATCTGTTACTTCAGTGACACCGGCTACGACCTTGTTTTCCAATAAATATTCCTGATAGTCATTTAGCAAGGTCTGTACCATATTGAGCAATGGCTCGTCAGACTCAGTCACTATCATGGTGCCCAGCATCTGATTCCCCCGCAGGCCCGCACTCTGCTGGTGCTGATCACCTCCATGTACATTGAGTTGTTCAGCAATAACGAGCTCATTTCCAATCCGAAGCTGGGTGCAACCGACCACGCTCCCGCCAGTGAAGCCCTCTTTTAGTGCAGGCCGACCAAAACAGTGCATTTCCCAACCAATAAAACGACCACCGGGTTCAACATCGATTTCGGTATCCAACCTGACTCTCGCTTCGGGAAAATAAATATTTTCCTGCGGTAACCACTCAAGCATTGCTCCTGTTTTTACCGTAAAGTGCTGACGTTGATAGGCGTACTTCTCCGCAGAGCGATAGAACTTGGTTGCTCCAGGTGTTGTGACCAGTGCCTTGGCTCGATTTTCAGAACACACTGCGATTGAAAGCTTGTCGCCACCAACAACCCCCCCGGGAGGGTGAAGGAGGTACGTATGACAAATGTCACCCTCTGGGTAGAGCGGACGCTGGACTGCAAGCGGGCCAAGTTGCTTACGATGCTTAAGTACCGTTCTGGTAGTATTAAATGAAAAGCCAAGTTCCAGCTGCGCCCGCCATCCCTGTTGCAATTCCAGCTCAGACGGCAGTGGTTTGGGTATGATTGCCGCAATATTTATCGTCTTGGTTTTGCAGGTATTTGCCAAGGTGTTCTTATGGATCGCCGTCATACTGTCAGGTACTCCTTAATTAGTTTCTCATTGAGATTTGCCATTTCCCCCTTCGCCACAGCTCGCCCCCGATCAAGCAGACAGAAGCTATCACCAACTTTTCGGGCAAAAGGTAACTTCTGCTCAACCAGCAACACCGTGAGCCCCAGCTCGTGATTCAGCTTACGAATAATGTCACCTATTTCCTGAACAATATTGGGCTGGATCCCCTCTGTCGGCTCATCCAATATAAGCAGGCTAGGGTTAACAACCAGTGCCCGAGCTATCGCCAGTTGTTGCTGCTGGCCTCCACTCAAATCTCCTCCGCGGCGATGCAACATCTCCTTCAATACAGGAAAAAGCTCGTAGATAAATTCGGGGATCTTTCGATCGCCCTTAGCTCGAATGGGCAATCCAACCTGAAGATTTTCCTCGACACTCAACAACGGAAAGATCTGTCGCCCCTGCGGCACATACCCGACGCCGTGTCGGGGACGACTTTCAGTCGAGAGCCCTCTAATCTCTTTACCTTGCAGCACAATCTCACCGCTTTTGACCGGTAATAACCCCATGACACATTGCAACAAAGTTGTTTTACCCACTCCGTTACGCCCCATCAACACCGTGCACTTTCCTTCGGGAATGCTGATATCCAAGTCCCACAGGGTATGGCTTTCGCCATAAAACTGATTCAGTCCTTTTATTTCTAACATCATGATTCTCCCAGATAGACGTCTTTGACCCGAGGATCAGATTGAATCTCGCTCATCGAGCCTTCTGCCAGCATATGGCCCTGATGCAACACGGACACAGTGCTGGCAATCGAGCGCACGAAATCCATATCATGCTCAACTACGACCACCGAATGATCACCGGCCAACGATGTAAGCAGATCAGCCGTTCGGTCCATTTCCTGATGGGTCATGCCGGCTACCGGTTCGTCCACCAGCAACAACTTTGTTTTTTGCATCAGCAGCATGCCAATTTCCAACCATTGCTTTTGACCATGAGACAAGTTGCCTGCCAATAAAGCAGCGTGGTTCTGAAGGCCAATCAAGCTGAGCACCCTGTCGAGCTCATCGCGTTGCTCCCCATTAAGGCTGGCCCGAAACACGCGCCATACACTACGCTCACCAGCCATTGCCAGTTCCAAGTTGTGCCACACCGACAAGCACTCAAAAACCGTTGGCTTCTGGAATTTCCGGCCAACACCCGCATTGGCTATCTCGGCTTCGTCCATTTTTTGCAAATTGATATTGGAACCAAGCCAGACCTGGCCTTCATCGGGACGAGTTTTGCCGGTAATGATATCCATCATGGTTGTCTTTCCAGCCCCGTTAGGGCCGATAATGCAACGCAGCTCGCCTTCCTTGATATACAAGTTCAAATCGTCGATCGCCTTAAACCCATCAAATGACTTTGTTACGCCTTCGAGATACAGCAAGATGTTGTGACGCGTATCGAGCAAGGGATGGTGCTGTGGCTTTAGGAAGTCAAACACCTGATCCCGGCGAACAAAGTGTCCTACCGACTTACGAAACTGCGCAGGTAGCCACTGGGTTAGCTTGGCTTCAGGAGCTAGTTGGCTTTGATCCAGTTTCTCGGGTGATAACTGCTGAGGAATAGTCGTCATAATGCTGCCTCCTTACGAGAAGACTTGACAAAGAGTGAATCAGAAAACAAGCCGGTTATCCCTTTAGGCAGAAATAGGGTTGCCAGTACAAACAGGCTACCCAATGCGAATAACCAGACTTCCGGAAACTCGATGGTGAACCAGCTCTTGGCATAGTTAATGAGCAAGGCACCGACAATAGCCCCAAATAAGGTTGCCCGGCCGCCCAGAGCCACCCATACGACAATTTCGATCGAATTGAGCGGCGCGAATTCCCCAGGGTTAATGATGCCGACTTGCGGGACATACAAAGCACCGGCAATGCCTGCCAACACTGCAGACAACACAAAAATCCACAGTTTGAATTGGTCTACGTTGTAGCCGATAAAACGTACCCGAGACTCAGCATCCCGAGTCGCGACGGCTATCTTGCCCAAACGGCTGGAAATAACCGCACGGCAGATCAGGTAACCCGCAATAAGCGCCACGACCGAGGCAACAAACAAAGCAATCCGGGTACTGTCCGACTGTAAGCTAAAACCGAGAAGATCTTTAAAATCTGTCAGGCCGTTGTTACCGCCAAATCCCATTTCATTACGAAAAAATGCCAACATCAACGCGAACGTCATTGCCTGAGTCATAATAGACAGATACACCCCTGACACCCGGGAGCGAAAAGCCAGAGAACCAAAGCCCCATGCCAGAACACCCGGTACCAGTACCACCATCAGGCAAGCAAACCAGAACATATCGAAGCCATGCCAGAACCAAGGCAGCTCCTTCCAGTTCAGAAACACCATGAAGTCAGGCAACACCGGATCGCCATACACGCCGCGGTCGCCAATCTGACGCATGAGATACATCCCCATGGCATAACCACCCAATGCAAAGAAAGCACCATGCCCAAGGCTCAAGATACCGAGATATCCCCAAACCAGATCCACAGCCAATGCCAGCAAGGCATAGGTCAGATATTTGCCGAGCAGCGTAATGGTGTATGTCTCGACATGAAGAAAGTGTCCCTGCGGCACAAGTAGATTAAGAGCCGGAATGGTGAACCCAACCACCAGCAGCAAGCTCAATAATAGCTGGCCGCCATGGTCGTCCTTTAAGATTGTTTTAAGCATGTATTATCCCTCCACTGCTCGTCCACGCTGAGGAAACAAGCCCCGTGGTCGTTTCTGGATAAACAAAATGATGAAGACCAATACCAGTATTTTTGCCAGTACCGCCCCCGCCCAAGGCTCCAGTACCTTGTTGAAAATACCGAGACTCAATCCAGCAACCAAGGTGCCCCATAAATTACCAACGCCACCAAACACCACGACCATGAACGAGTCGATGATGTAGCTTTGCCCCATATTCGGCCCGACATTGGTCAACTGGGACAGCGCTACACCAGCTACACCGGCAACCCCCGAGCCCAAACCGAACGTCATCGCATCAACCCATTCAGAACGCACCCCCATTGCCCGCGCCATCGCGCGATTTTGGGAAACAGCACGAACCTGAAGTCCGAGCGAGGTTTTCTTGAGAACAAATACCAAGGCTGCAAACACCAGCAAGCAAAAGATGATGATATAAAGGCGGTTATAGGTGAGAGAGAGCATTGGGTTAATTTCCAGCATCCCGCTCATCCAATCTGGTGTTACTACTGAACGATTTAGCGGGGAGAAGATGCTTCGTACCGCCTGCTGCAAAATCAGGCTGATACCAAATGTTGCCAGCAGAGTTTCCAGCGGTCTGCCATACAAAAACCGGATCACGCCACGTTCAATGGCGACACCGACCAATCCGGCGACAACAAATGCTGCAGGGATCGAGAGAATCAGAGACAATCCGATATGATTCGGCATCAGTTGCTGCATCACATAGGTCGTGTAGGCCCCTAGCATGATCAGCTCGCCGTGGGCCATGTTGATCACTCCCATTACGCCAAAGGTGATCGCCAGACCTATTCCGGCCAGTGCCAGCACAGAGCCCAGACTCAAACCAAAATAGAGCGTCTCTGCCGTGTTATAGATCCGCTGACTTTGCTGGTACGCAGCAATCGCACGTTCAATATTGGCAATAAATAGGGCATCGCCATTGCTTTTAGCCAGTTCCAAATCAAGCGCTTGACTCAGGGAACGAAAGGCAACTAGTTCTAATGAGTTACTCAGAACATTTAGCGCGGCCTGACGTTCCTCGGCAGCATCAGACTTGATATTGGCAATCGCCAGTCCCAGCGCCAGCACCTCTTTCACCGCCTCTGACGATTCGTCCTGATAAGTACTCAAAACAAGGGATTGGACGGTCTCACTTGTATTGCCCAGCAAGCTCTTGGCAGCCTGTAACCTTAAAGTCTCACTCTCAGCGTTCAAATCTAACTGGGCAATGCCAAGACGGATCGCAGTGCGCAGCCGATTATTCAAGGCTACTTTCTTATAGTCGCGCTTGTTACTAATCACATGTTCAACAGATTGATCCCGGGCAATACTGCCAGTTATGGCGTACGCTGACTTATTTATGGCCAGTTCAGTGATCAAAAACAGCTGCTTGCTCTTGCGTTGATAATAAATTTGGCCATCAAGCAAGCCCGCCAAAATCAACTTCACCGCAGGATGATGAGATTTAACCAACCATTCAACAGCTTGCTGTTTTTTAGTGAAGTTACGTTGTGACAACCGTGTCTCGACATCAGAAAAAGACGAAACACCGTTGCTGTCTGCTGCTATCGAAGCGGAGGAAAAAATAAATAAAACCAAACCCAGCAAAGTCGCTGGTACGAGTTTATATAAGTGCGCTACCATCGTCGGTAAACACCATGTGTTTTTTGTCATATCGGTACTCATCCAGAAAACCAGTTGAATACGTCTCCGCACCTGCCTAACCTCAAATGCAGAGTCCGTACAGTTCTACTGCATCAAACTGGTTTATTACTTAGCGCCAGCACACTTACCTGTGGCGACATTGAAGCTGCCGCACTCAAGCGGTTTGAGCCAACTTGCAAAAAGATCTTTTGAGCCAGGAAGGAAATTTGACCAGGCATCTCCTGCGACAACGCCGGTGGTTTCCCATACCACTTCAAACTGGCCATCGTTCTGGATCTCCCCCAGCAGTACTGGTTTGGTAATATGGTGGTTTGGCATCATGGTTGCGTAGCCGCCAGACAGGTTGGGGACAGTCACACCAATAATGGCTTGCTGAATAGCCTCGGAGTCGGTCGTACCGGCTTTTTTAGCCGCTTCTACCCACATATTGAAACCGATATAACTTGCTTCCATCGGATCGTTCGACACTCGATCTTCATCTTTGATGAATTTCTGCCACTTTTCGACAAACTCTGCATTTTCGTCGGTATCGACACTCATGAAATAATTCCATGCAGCCAGATGTCCAACCAAAGGAGAGGTATCCATCCCTGACAGTTCTTCCTCACCGACAGAAAACGCCACCACAGGAATATCTTCGGCAGATACCCCCTGTGCCCCTAGTTCTTTATAAAATGGTACATTGGCATCACCATTAATGGTTGAAACCACCGCAGTTTTCTTACCTTTCGCACCGAATTTCTTGATATCAGAGACAATAGACTGCCAGTCAGAGTGGCCAAAAGGGGTGTAATTGATCATGATATCGCTCTTGGCTACACCTTTAGATTCCAGGTAGGCCTCAAGGATTTTATTGGTGGTTCGGGGATAAACATAGTCAGTACCGGCCAATACCCAGCGCTCGACTTCCAGCTCGTTCATCAGGTAGTCAACAGCCGGGATCGCCTGCTGGTTGGGTGCAGCACCGGTATAGAAGACATTCTTGGAAGACTCTTCCCCTTCGTATTGCACCGGGTAAAATAGCAGGCTGTTGAGTTCCTCAAATACCGGCAACATCGACTTGCGCGACACCGATGTCCAACCGCCGAAGACTACATCTACTTTTTCCTTTTCAATCAGTTCCCGGGCCTTTTCAGCAAATAATGGCCAATTTGATGCCGGATCGACCACAACAGCTTCCAGCTTTTTGCCCAGAACACCACCTTTTTTGTTCTGCTCCTCAACCAGCATCAAAATGGTATCTTTCAAGGTGGTTTCACTGATTGCCATGGTGCCCGAAAGGGAATGCAGTACCCCAACCTTAATCGTGTCTTGCGCCGCCATGGCATTGAATGACAAGGCCAGTGATACAGCTACGCCGGCAAATGTACTCTTAAACATCTTGGATGACATATTAAATAGCTCCTTGTGAATAACCATTCCAACAGGAGCAAACATCAGGCCAAAATAACAATCATTTCGAATTAGAGAAGATAATACTGGCAAATCAATGAATTATATTGAACTGCAACTATTACAGTTACAATTTGGTGCAGTAAAAATAGGTTAATATGGTGCAACGATTCTTCTCCATGCACCATGCTGGAACTTTCGCACACATGGTAAGACACTATCGTGCATTGTTTGCCCGCTCTATATTAGAGGCTTAATTGTAACTCTCTGAATACGCTATAATTCACATCAGTACACTAGGAAGACTCCAGACACTGCTGGCTGTACAATGAATGAGCGAACAAATTCGCAATATGAACTAAAACACTTTTCTTAAGTCAGACAATGCATTATTTATTGTTTGACTGTTTGTTTTACAAGGACATTGCCAATCTATGCTAACGTCGACTTTCCAACGCCTTAATACTTTCCTGGACAGCCAGGTTATTGGTCAGCCCGATCTCGTTAAACAGCTATTAATCGCCCTGCTTGCCGATGGTCATATATTAGTCGAAGGACCGCCGGGGCTTGCCAAAACCCGTGCAGTAAAGGTGTTGTCTGACTGTATCGAAGGTAGTTTTCACCGTATTCAGTTCACACCCGATTTGCTGCCATCCGATCTGACTGGTACCGATGTCTTCCGTCCAGAAACCGGCGAGTTTACCTTCCAGCCGGGGCCTATCTTTAACGCCTTGGTACTGGCAGACGAAATCAACCGAGCTCCGGCCAAAGTTCAGGCCGCCATGCTCGAAGCAATGGCAGAAAAACAAATTACGGCGGGCAGAGAAACCTACGCCCTTCCCGAACTATTTCTGGTGATGGCGACGCAAAACCCGATCGAGCAGGAAGGAACCTACCCACTTCCCGAAGCCCAGTTAGACCGTTTTCTGCTGCAGCTTAACGTTGACTATCCAGATGCAGACAGTGAGCTGGCAATCCTGCGCCTAAATCGCGGGGAAGCAATGGGCATCGACAAGCCAGAGTCAGTACAAGTCAGCCAGCGCGAGATTTTCTCGGCACGCCAAGAGGTGCTGAAGATCCACATGGCCGAGGAAGTCGAACACTATATCATCCGCCTGACGATGGCGACCCGCCAACCAGAACGCTACAGCGACCAACTCGCCAGCTGGTTACAGCTCGGGGTAAGCCCTCGTGCAACACTGGCCCTGGACCGCTGTGCCCGCGCCCATGCCTGGCTGTGCGGCCGTGACTTTGTCACCCCCGAGGATGTCCAGCAAATGGCCTATCCAGTATTGCGCCATCGCCTGTTGCTAAGCTATGAAGCACAGGCCGAGGGCATTGCTGCCGATACCATCATCAGCCAGCTTATCGCACAGGTAGCCTGCGCATGACCGAAACACCCGTAACATCATCTATGACACCACCGATGACACCGTCTCTGCCGCCACACAGTGATGGGGTTGACCTGTACCTGGCTGAACTGCTGCATTACAAAAACCAGTCTGTACGCTGGTTACCGCCGGCACAAAGCGTGTGGTCGCAGCTAAATGGCCAGCATATGAGCCGTAAGAAAGGCCGGGGAATGAACTTTTCGGAAGTTCGCCCCTACCAAGCCGGCGACGATATTCGGGCCATCGACTGGCGTGTGACGGCCAGAACAGGAAAAACCCATACCAAACTGTTTACCGAAGAGCGCGAACAGCCAGTGATGTTGCTGGTTGATCTTGGCACCAGCATGAAGTTTGGCTCTCAGCTGTTACTGAAATCAGTTCAGGCGGCGCATTTTGCCAGCCTGCTCAGCTGGCTGGCTGTCAGCGAGCAAGACCGGATTGGTGCCATTATCTATACCGGCACCAAATTGATCGAATGCAAACCGACAGCCCGTCAACAAGGGCCGCTGCGAATTATTAATGCATTGATTGATGCCCACCAAAGCACCGAAGATGAGCAAGAGCCGCTGTCTTTTTCTGCCGCCCTGAAGCACCTTCACCACTTATGCCCCAAAGGCAGCGAGATTGTTGTACTCAGTGATTTCTATCAGCTAGCTGAAACAGACAAACGTCGTTTAAGTCAACTTCGACAGCATAATCGCATTCAGTTTGTCCAGATCCACGATCCGCTTGAACAAGGACAGACCGCCTTCAAAGGCACCGAACATGTTGCAGACAGCAAACAATCGGTCTGGCTAGATTTTTCAGCCAAGAAAACCCGCGAAAAACTGAGCGAACAATACCTAGGGCACCAACAGTTCATTCACGACATGGCCTTGAGCCTAGCCATTCCACTTCATCAAGTATCGGCAGCGCTGCCCCTGATGCAGCAACTCGGAGGTATAGAGAAATACCATGGCTGATCAAATGACGCCTAATAATATCGCGGCATCACTGCCTCTGGCAGATGTCCACCTATCAACCGTGCCCGGTTTCTGGCCGTTATCCTGGGGATGGTGGCTTTGTATTGCAGCCACTGTTATGACCCTGCTCGTTCTCATTGTCAAAACCAGGCAGCACCTGATACAGCAAAAGGCACGCAAGGAAGCCTTACGGCGACTAAAGAGCCTTAATAAGCCAGAACAGCTTAACGAAATAAACCTGCTGCTGCGCCAAACGGCAATGACCTATTTCTCCCGCCAACATGTTGCAAGCCTGACCGGTGAGCAGTGGCTGTCGTTTCTTGACCATCAACTGGCAGAAAAGCATCGCGGCTTTGTTGCCCTCTCGGGTGATTGGCAGCAAGGACTGTTCTCTTCGCGTGTAGTAGAGCAACATGCATTTAACACATGCTACCAGCAAGCAAAACTATGGTTAGCAAAAGCTAGGTTGCCTGCCAATGGTCAGCACCTGCCTGTGGTTACGGAGGCCGATGATGTTTGAGTTTTCCTGGCTTTGGGCATGGTTGCTACTGCCTCTTCCGTTCTTTGTCTATCGCTTTTCCAAACCTGCCGTGCAACCGGTAGCAATCCGCCTGCCCAAACTTCCCGAAGGGATTGGGCAGCAGCAACCTGATACTCGATGGCGAAAAGTAACTATGGCGCTGGCATGGTGCTGCCTGCTAGGCGCCCTTGCGCGTCCTGTTTGGTATGGCGATCCTATCGAAATCAACCCGGAACACCGGGATATGCTATTAGCCGTCGATCTATCTGGATCGATGTCAATCGAAGACATGGTGACATCAGGAGGCAATAACATTGATCGCCTGACTGCGGTCAAGCAAGTACTGAATGACTTTATCGACAAGCGCAAAGGCGACCGCCTCGGTCTGGTTTTGTTTGCCAACCATGCCTACCTGCAAACACCACTGACATTCGACCGCAACACCGTACAGGAGCAGCTCGGCCGCACCGTACTGGGTCTGATTGGCCAAAGCACGGCTATTGGTGAAGGACTCGGCATTGCTACCAAAACCTTTATTAACAGCGAAGCTCCTCAGCGGGTGATCATTTTGCTCAGTGACGGGGCCAATACGGCCGGCGTAATCGATCCGGCAGAGGCGGCAGAGCTGGCCTCCCGGAGTAACGTCACCATCTATACCGTCGGTGTCGGGGCCGAAGAGATGCAGCAACGCTCTTTCTTCTCGACCCGTACCGTTAACCCCTCTCAGGATTTGGACGAAAAAATGCTGGCTGACATAGCCAATATGACCGGTGGCCAGTACTTTCGGGCCCGAAATCCACAAGAGCTTGAAAATATCTATCAGTTAATTGATCAAATGGAACCTATCAACACTGCGCAGCAAACCTGGCGTCCGCGACAGGAACTATTCCGCTATCCATTGGCAATCGCCCTGCTTCTCTCTCTTGTCATTGCATTATTGAGGAGACATCATGGCTGATTTTACCTTTCTTCATCCGCTGTGGTTGATCGCCATACTCCCACTAAGCTTGTTACTACCCTGGTTAAAGGGTAAACAACACAATCACGGCCTGATAGCCCCTCACCTTGCCGAAAAGCTGGGTCTTGGCCAACAACAAGCCTCAACAGGCTTTGTCCCTATGCTAGGCTTCTGCTGGCTGCTCACCGTTATTGCCCTGGCCGGTCCCAGCTGGGAAAAAACCAGCTTGCCAGCCTACAGTATCTCGGGGGCCCGTGTTCTGGTAATGGATATGTCCCGCTCTATGTATGCGACAGACATAACACCAAACCGCCTGACCCAAGCCCGATACAAGGCTCTGGATATATTACCCGGCTGGAAGGAAGGCAGTACTGGTCTGGTTACCTATGCCGCTGACGGCTATGTTGTCAGCCCGCTTACACAAGACAGCAATACGCTATCGAGCCTGATCCCACACCTATCACCGGAAATAATGCCGCTCCAAGGCAGTAATGCCGCAGCCGGTATTGAAGAAGCCATCAACTTGCTCAAACAAGCCGGCCACCGACAGGGAGACATTATTCTGGTCACCGACGGCTTAAGTGACAAAGAGTCATCAAGCACCAGCGCCTTATTGGCTGATACCCGTTACCGACTCTCTATTCTGGCAGTCGGTACCCGTCAGGGTGCGCCAGTTAGAATGCCCGATGGCAGGTTGCTGACCAACAGTCAGGGAGAGACCGTTGTCGCCAAAGTTGAACTTGATACTCTGCTGCCTTTGGTTAAGCAAACTGGCGGTCAGCTGCAACTCTCTCAAGTAACCAACCGCGATGTTGATAGCCTAGTAGCAGCAACGGCCAAACCAAAAGAAAATGCTAACAAAGAGAAGGAAAAGGAGCTGGTAGAACGAGTGAACAACGGTTTCTGGCTGCTCATTCCTTTGATCGTCTTATCCTTGTTTGGCTTTCGCCGTGGCATAGTTATCGCGGCAATGCTGGTGTTTATGCCTGTCGATCATGCATTCGCCTCGCCATGGAAAAATCAAGATCAGCTGGGCTACGATGCTTTCCACCAGGAGAATTACGAATCGGCTGCCGAGCAGTTTTCCTCCCCCCAGTGGAAAGGCGTTGCACAGTATAAGGCAGGAAACTACCAGCAAGCGATTGAAACACTTAAGCCCCTTGGCGATCTCACGTCCCGATATAACCTTGGCAATGCCTACGCCAGATCCGGTGAGTTCGAAAAAGCGATCGATAGCTATCAATCTGTTCTCGATGAAGACAGCCAACATGCAGACGCCAAGAAAAATATCGAGTTAGTGAAACTGGCTCTAGAGCAACAGCAGTCTGAAGAAAACAAAAGCGACAGCCAGGATCCCTCCTCAGACGATCAACAAAAGAGCCAACAACCACAAAACGAGCAAAACGAGCAAAACGAGCAAAACGAGCAAAACGAGCAAAACGAGGATGACAATGAAGCTCAGGAGTCGCAAGAGGCTGACGAAAGTGAGCAGGCTAACGAGCAACAATCACAAACGGATCAAAACGCCCAAAAACAGTCAGAGCAGCAGCCCGCCTCTCAACCACAAAGCAAGAGCCAGAAAGATGACCAGAAAGATGACAAGCAGCAGGATGAAGCCCAGCAAATAAAAGCAGGCCAAGCGCAGGAAGATGTTCAGGACAACGAGAAAAAACAGCAGGCCAAGCAGTCAGTGAGCCGTCAACAACCTCATGACGCCCTCTCAGCCAGTGATCCGGTACTAAAAAAACTGGAGCAGGTACCTGATGATACCAGTGCATTGATCCGTGCCCAGTTGATGCTGCAGGCACGTCAGAAACAAGCTCCTCAGGTAACTGAGAATTCATGGTAAGACTTAAGATGGATATGATGAAGAATAACCTCACAGCCCGTACAGGCTTGCATCGCCGTTTAAAGCGGTATATCTGGAGCCTGATTGCCCTGCTGGCACTCATGCAATCGTCATTTGTCTATGCTGCACAGGCCGTTGCAACAGTCTCCAAAAACATTGTTGCAGTAAATGAAGTCTTCCAGCTAACCATTTCGATTGATGACAACGTTAGTACCAATGCGTTGGATTTATCACCGCTTGAAGAAAATTTCAGCTTAGGTCGACCAAACGTCAGCAGCGGCACGACGATGATCAATGGTGCCATCACTCGCAGTACCGAATGGAAAGTCGCCCTGGCGACAAAAGAGATCGGGGAATTTACGATTCCTAGCTTTCGTATCGGCGCGACAACAACCGAACCAATCGAGATCTCCTCACTAAAAAACAGCAACGCAACCAAAAGCCAAAACACTAGCCAACCAGATATCAGAGTCGATTTCGACATCGACAAAGACCAGCTATATGTGGGTGAAAGTATCCGCTATACAGTCCGGATCCGAATTGGCGAGCAAATGAGCCAAGCAACATTGATCGCACCATCAGGTGATGGCCTGGAAGTAAAGCAGGTTGGCGATGATCGTCAAACCGAACCCGTTTTAAATGGACGTCGCTATCTAGTTATTACCCGTGACTATCAAATCACAGCCGGCAAAGCTGGATCAATCCTATTGCGTGGTGCCGAGTTCAGGGGCAACGTTGTCAAAAGCGGTCGAGGCTTTGGATCGACCCTACGGATCCCAGTCGAAAAACAAACTGGAGACCTTAAACTTAGTGTCAGAGATAAACCTGCAAGCTATCAAGGCCTGTGGCTTCCGACCCAGGACTTGCAGCTGGAACAACAGTGGCAGCCAGATAGCAAAGAAATCCGAGTCGGGGATCCTCTAACCAGAACCATTACTTTGCAAATAAAAAATGCCGAGCAAAGCAGCCTGCCAAATCTGACATTGCAATACCCTGACAAAGTAAAGGTCTATGATGAAAAGCCGGTGTACAGCACTGTCAACGGCTATACCGTGATGACACTCAAACAGGTGATCCTGCCACGTGAACAAGGCGAGCTTAGCCTACCGGCGCTGTCAATCAACTGGTGGAACACAGAAACCAGTAAACAGGAGACAAGTCATATCGATGGACTGAAGGTAACTGTACTGCCTGGCGACAGCATCAATAACAATATAAATCTACCGTTGCTCTCCGAACCGACCCCTGCAACAAACAATAGCGAAATGACTGGCACAACAGAGGTGCAAGTTGTCACTGACTCAGGCTACTGGCCTTGGCTAACCGCCTTCTTTGCTGGACTGTGGATAATAACAACCGCATTATGGTTAAAAGCCCGAGCATCACAGAAAGCGCCTCTGGTAAGCAGTAGCAGTCAATCAACCACAGACATTGCACCGCTTGAGGGGATGAAACAAGCTATCAAAGATAATCATCCAATCAAAGTACAGGCCTACTATCAGCAATGGTCACAGAAGAATCCGGATCACCCTCAACAGGAACAGCTACGCCAGGCAGTGCATGTAATGATGACGGCGTATTTCAGCAAACAGCCTGAAAAATGGGATAGCACCGCGCTAATGAGCCTGGTTCAGGGTACAGGCCAAGCGGGAAAGATAACGGGAAAAGCTAGTGCGAAAGTCTCCGCTCTAACCCCCTTAGTACCTAGTAAATAATCGAGTTATCTTTACATAACCGATACAACAAAAGAAGCTCACCCGTAACGTGAGCTTCTTTTTTAACATTTTCGAATGTCGCCCCTGCCATTTGTTAACGTTTCTATTCTGCCAAATCCTGCCCCCAAAGTAACATACCGTACCAGGCTAAAAGAATGTTAATGGTGAGTTAACCGAAAGTTTATCGAAAGAAAGGTGGAAAAATATCGTATTTCCTGTTAAAAAATGTTTCGAGAGCATTATATAATCCTTCCACACATATAATAAAATTATGCAGGACGTAATATGAATCAGACACAACCCTTTTTAGCCCGAGTCGCGAGTGGGAGCCTGGTGATCCAGATCCTCATCGGTATCGTCGCCGGTATCCTTATCGCATCCGTTTCTCCTGAGTCTGCTGTTAAAGTTGGCTTCCTTGGAGGACTGTTCGTCAGTGCCCTGAAAGCAGTCGCACCGATCCTTGTCTTCATTCTGGTCGCATCTTCTATTGCCAACCAGAAGAAAGGCGCCCACACCAACATGAGACCAATCATTATTCTGTACCTTTTCGGTACACTAATGGCTGCACTTACTGCTGTTACTATGAGTTTTCTTTTCCCGACCACTTTAACTCTGGTAGCAAGTGCAACAGGCGCAACTCCACCTGAAGGCATTACTGAAGTATTGAACACGCTGCTGTTTAAGGTTGTCGATAACCCAGTAAATGCACTGATGACAGGTAACTTCATCGGTATTCTTGCGTGGGCTATCGCTCTAGGTTTTGCTCTGCACCAGGCAAGTGATGCGACCAAGCAAGTTTTCCATGATGTTTCTAACGGCATCACGCTCATTGTTCGCTTTGTGATCCGTCTGGCACCAATCGGCATCTTTGGTCTGGTTGCTAATACGTTTGCAGAAACAGGCTTCGCAGCACTTGCAAGCTACGGCCACCTGCTGGGTGTGCTGCTAGGTTCTATGCTAATCATTGCATTGGTAGTTAACCCGCTTATCGTCTTCTACAAGACTAAAGAGAATCCATATCCACTCGTATTTCGTTGTATTCGCGAAAGTGGCATTACTGCATTCTTCACGCGCAGCTCAGCAGCTAACATTCCTGTGAACATGCAACTATGTAAGAACCTGGATCTGCATGAAGATACTTACTCAGTATCAATTCCTCTGGGTGCAACAATCAACATGGCCGGTGCAGCAATCACTATCACCGTTCTAACGCTTGCAGCCGTGCACACTATGGGTGTTCAGGTTGATGTGGCAACAGCGGTACTGCTAAGTGTGGTTGCAGCGGTATCTGCATGTGGTGCATCAGGCGTTGCTGGTGGTTCCCTACTATTGATCCCGCTGGCTTGTAGCCTGTTTGGTATTCCAAATGATGTAGCAATGCAGGTTGTTGCTGTTGGCTTCATCATCGGTGTTATCCAGGATTCAGCAGAAACAGCACTGAACAGCTCGACTGACGTTCTCTTTACTGCTGCAGCATGTAAGGCTGAAGAAGCAAAGATGGCTTCGACTGAGACAGCGCAGTCTTAAGCTATCATTAACAGCACAACAAAAAGAGGCAGCCATCTGGCTGCCTCTTTTTTGAATTTCGATTCGATATTGAAAGCCCAAAAGTGCTGGTAATAACAGTTACCAGCCTTTCCACACTTACTTACTCAAATCTTCAAACTGCTCAGTTAATTCACTGGCCTTTTCAGAAACCTGATCGGTTGCTGTTTCAAGCATGTCCTGAACTTCTTCCATCGGACGCGAATTAACGGCATCTTCAATTTGATCTTTGTAGCTCACACCAATATAAATACCGATACCAATCAACGCTACCATAATATATTTCAACATCTATTTTTCTCATTTATTTGATATATACCAAGTCACACAATTATACGTTACGAGTTAGCTCGTTCGCTATCATAAATCTTAAGTGGAGTGATGATAATTCATATATTTATGACTTAGACACATTAATACGACACATAAAAAAAACAGCCTCTAACGAGGCCGCTTTTCCAAAAATTCAGTGACTATTTTGCAAGGCTGATCAATGATTTTCCAAGCAACCACTCAAGTTCTTTGCCACTTTCGCCGCCAAAGCGCTCCTGACATAGCCCGTATAATCGTTCTATACCATGTTTGGCAAACTCATTAGTCAATTCCGAAGAAGCAATATGATGGAAAAGCAAACGCAGTGTCGCTCGGAACTTTTCATCATCAAGCGCAGCTAACCAGCTAGTTACGAAGCCATCCAGGCCATTATCCAAATCAAGCTTCTCTACAAAAAGGCGAAAAATACGGCCATCAAGAGCTTTGGCGAAATCCTGCTTCTTTGGAAAGTGATGACTAATACCCGTACGGGAAATACCAGTCTGCTTGCTCAGGGTGGTATATGACATTTTGTCATATCCCAAGGTCAAAATTTGATCAACCACAGCATCCATAATCGTCTGGATGGTAATCTCTGTATCTTCTTTACTACGCTTTGGCATAATGAGTTGACTCTATATTTATTACATCAACAAAAATTCCATCGGATTACGCCGATGGCATGTTGTAACAGTTCTGATTGTTAATATGCTAGCAGTATTACAAAATGCTATCCTGTTAACTAGTATTCTTACTGGTTTTTTTTATATTTCAAGCCTTAATATAAAGCTCAGACTCAAAAATCCAACCAAGTCACGCATCAGATTAATTTCGCATAAGCCACCACCCCCACACTCATCAAAGTGCATAAGTAATAACTAATTGTACTCTATATTCAAAATATCACGATGGCTGCCAATAATATTAAAAAACAATAAGTTACGCCACAACTCATTCGTAATTTGCTTTTCTGACGGAAAAAAATCATACACATGTTTAAATTTTGTGCTTAAATTTTTTCTGGATAGATGTTTTATTTGACAAGTTCCCGTCTATTTTCATACTTAATTACAGGAGTTTAATGGATAATAGACACTTGACGGACCAGTAGGAAAACATTTAGTTTAACAAGACGATAACATCAACAAGGACGAGACTATGACTTTACCTCTGCCCAAGGATCGCTTAAGGGAAACTCTCATGAAGCAGCCTCTACCTAATGAAATGATTTTGAAGTGGGCAGAAGAGCGCCCGGACGAGGTTTACCTTCGCCAAATTATCGACCGTCAGTTTGTCGACTATACCTATGCTCAAGTTGCAGACAAGGCGCTAAGTCTGGTTACTGCGCTGCGAAGCATGGGGATTCAGCCGGGAGATCGCGTTGCGTTAATGTCTAAAAACTGTGCTGAATGGTTTATTACCGACTTGGCATTAATGCTGGGGAGCTATATCAGTGTTCCTATTTTCCCGACAGCAGGACCGGAAACTGTCGACCACTGTATCTCTCATAGCGAATCCAAAGCGCTTCTCATCGGCAAGCTAGATGACAGCAAAGCGATTAACGCCGTGCTGAAAGATCATCCGGATTTACCTACGATTTCTTTCTCATACCCAAGCGCTCCCCCATGCAAGTTCGAGTTTGACACTTTAGTTGCTGACAGTAAGCCTTCCGAAGAGCGTCCGGAGCACAAGCCCGACGATCTGATGTCAATTGTTTACACATCAGGTACTTCAGGATTGCCTAAAGGTGCCATGCTAACCTATGGCGCTTTTGCCTGGTCTTCCCAGAGGATCATTGACCATATCGGTATGCAAGATGACGAGAGGCTATTTTCTTACTTACCGCTAGCTCACATCACTGAGCGCGTGTATATCTTCGGTTCTTCCGTCATGGCCGGAATGCCAGTTGCTTTCCCAGAATCTCTTGACACCTTTGTCGAGGATATGAAAATGCACCGCCCGACGCTGTTCATTTCAGTCCCTCGCCTATGGACACTGTTCCAGCAGCGCATTCTTGAAAAGCTGCCGCAAACCAAGCTAAACATATTACTCAAAATCCCATTTATCTCTGGGGTTATCAAGCGCAAGCTGGCCGATGGTCTCGGCTTGGACAAAGCACGGGTTCTCGGTTGTGGCTCTGCACCGGTTTCAGCCGGATTATTACGCTGGTATGAAAACATCGGCCTCAATATCACTGAGGCGTGGGGTATGACAGAGTCTTTCGCCTACAGCACAATCAACCACCCATTCCGTAGCGACAAAATCGGTACTGTCGGCAATGCCGGCCCCGGCATCGAAATAAAGATCGCAGCTGACGAAGAGATCTTAGTTCGCGGTGACGGCATGTTCTCCGGTTACTACAAAAATGAAAAGGCCAGCAAAGCATCCTTTGACAAAGATGGCTGGCTTCATACCGGTGATATCGGCTTTATCGATGACGAAGGCTATCTGTCGATTCAGGGGCGTAAAAACGATACTTTCAAAACAGCCAAAGGTAAGTTTGTTGCACCGGTACCAATTGAAAAACGCCTGTTTGAACTGAGTAATATCGAGATGATGTGCGTCGTCGGCTCGGGGATGCCAGGGCCAATTTTATTAGCGATTCCACATGAGTTTCCTAATTTTGACCATGCACGCTATGAGCGTAAAGCCCATCAGGTTATTGAGACAATCAACAAAGAGTTGGAGTCTCATGCCAAAATTAAGGGTGTGCTTATGGTGAAAGAACCGTGGAGCATTGAAAACGGTATTCTGACACCAACATTAAAAATCAAACGTCACCTGCTTGAGAAAAAATACCATGATGTAGGTGCTCATTGGCCGAAAGACAAACTGGTTCAGTGGGAAGAGTAAGTTCTCCTAATCAACCTGAAACCATTAAGACACACCATAACCGCCTGAATTAACAGGCGGTTATTTTATTCACAGTCGTTTTCTTCATAAGTAATAACCGAAACAATCGCTCCGCCAGGATCTGAAATGGCACACATTCGGCCAACACCGGGAACATCCATTGGTGGGTATACCGCTTTCCCACCAGACAGCTCAGCCTGCGCTAATATTGCATCAACATCATCAACAGTAATATACGTTCCCCAATAATTTGGCATTTTACTGAACTCTTGCGGCTTTGCCATAATCCCACCAACAGGTTCTCCCCCCGTTTTCAAAACATAATAGACCCCTTCTTGCATCTGCATCGCTTCCACTTCCCACCCAATAACATCGGTGTAAAAAGCAATGGCTTTCTCGGGATCATCCGTCACTAGCTCTGACCAGCTAAATGCTCCGTGCTGTTTAAATAGATTACTCATTCTCTGCTCCTTCTTCTTGCTACAACTACTTACGTAGATTGGTATAACAATAGTCGAAAACATCAACGCCTCTGTCTTATCAAGCATACTCTTCAGTCGTTTTTTCTTTATCTTCACTCTCACTTGAATTCATAATTAAGCTGTAGCATTCTGATTTATAAACAAATAAAGCGCTATAATGAGAAAATCGATGGTGGAAGCAAGCTTACGACAGGCATTAAATGCCTATAACAGCACGAATCGAATGCACTATCCGCTTAAGGGCCATCACGTATCTAACCTTGAAGCCGTTGAGTATTACCTCTCCAAAGCGATACCCTACCTTCCGAACCATTTGGGCTTAGCTCTGACCATTGCCAACATGCAGAGTTTCCGAGGCGAGATCACCAAAGCACTGCATAGTTACCATGACTGCCTAGCTACCGCCCGTTCTGATACTGAACGAAGCAAGGCTCTTACCTATTTGACGGTTTGGTATCACTATGAGGGTAAGCACCTGCGAGTCGAGCACTACCTCAAGGAGCTCCGACATATCAGTTATAAAGACGAGACCAATGTTAGAGCACTGCTAAAAATTATCGTTACAATATTGTCAGCACCTAAATTGCCTGAAGAGAAAGCTGCCGTATTGCCACCAAATAGCGTTGTACCATACCTAGAACCTTCAGCACGCCACGCTATCATTGCTCTCGGCTATATGCTCAATGACGACGGCTCGATGGCTCCTCTCCTTATCCAGCGACTTGAACTAACACTTCAGCTTGCTTACCGTCATACCGATAGCCTAATTATTGTCACAGGAGGGCTCGCCAAGCAGGGAAAAACAGAGTCACAGCAAATGAAGGGCTGGCTAATAGAGCGTGGTGTTAAGCCGGAAAGGATTATTGAAGAAGATCAGGCAACCAATACCATCGACAACGCCAAACTAAGTCTGGCGCTACTCAAACAGCATAAAATTCAATCTGCAACACTCATCAGTGCCTCGATCCATGTCCACCGCTCACATATTTTGTTTGAAACCCTACAAAGAGATATCGATTTTCACCCTATCAAATTCAATCATCTTGCCGTAAAAGATGGATTATCGAACTGCAGTGTTCCGACAGGCCAAATCAGGCGAAATTGCTATATCGATGCGCTGAGGGGATTCGGGTTACCGGCATTTAACTGTGAGCCACTGGTTCAGATATAGCTTTGAGGCAAAAAGCTACCCGCAATTCGCCATCGACGGTCGGCCCAACGCTAACAACTTTTAACGATAACCCCCCGGCATAGATAAACTGGCCGGGGCTTTTTAAAAAATAAGGATGTACTGTGGATTAATATTCCACAACAAGGGTATTTAGTGCTTTGGCTCTTACTGCTTCAACCATTGCCACCAATCCCTGACTCCGGGTCGGAGTCAAATAATGGTGTAACTGCATATCATCAAAGAAACCATGGATATCAAATTCTAAAATGGCCTCCGCTGTTTTACCTTCGTAAACCATAAACACCATTGCCATTAACCCTTTCACCAAGCTGGCATCACTGTCACCCGTGAAGCCGAACTCACCACGAGAGTTAATAGTAATTTTAACCCACACTTGACTCTGGCAGCCATGGATCACGGTATCAGAAGTTTTATCTTCGTCAATCATAGTGGGTTGTTGATTGCCCAAATGGATAATATAGAGATAACGTTCTTCCCAGTCATCGCAGCTTAATAGGTTACGCTTGATCTTTTCACTGTTCATATCGACCGCAATCAAATTAATACGAGCTAAATTACTCGGCATTTCTTTTATTCCTATGCATTTTGCAATAACTTCTGAATATGACGTAGGGCATGTACCAGCTTCGCTATATCATCTGACGTGTTGTACATAGCAAGGGATACCCGACACATCGCTTTAACCCCATAACGTTGCATCAATGGCATTGCGCAATGATGACCCGTTCGAATCGCGATTCCATAACGATCAAGAAAAGCACCCACATCAAATGCATGATGCTTCCCTAAATTAAAAGCAATCACCCCTACCCGGCTTTCAGCATGACCATAAATGCACACCTCAGGAATATTGCGTAATGCTTCCAGCACCATCTGAGTTAGCTTATTCTCATGTACTGAGATCTGTTCAAAACCTACCCGCTTGAGATAACGTAAGGCCGCACCTAATCCCATAATGCCGGTAATATTTGGTGTTCCCGCTTCGAACAGCCACGGCGCGGCATTGAATTCAGTCCCTTTATACAAGTCGACAGACTGGATCATTGAGCCACCACCTTGCCAAGGTTGCATGTTCTGCAATAAATCATGCTTAGCATACAACACCCCTGTGCCTGTCGGGCCATAAACCTTATGGCCCGAGAATGCATAAAAGTCACATCCGAGTTGTTTCACATCGACTTTTTGATGCATCACGGCTTGGGCACCATCAACCAGAAAGCGCACTCTCGCCCGGTTTGAAACACCACTATCGCCAGAGCTTGCCCCCCGCTCTAAAGCGGTATTATGACGATCAATAATATCGGCAATAGCCCGGATCGGATTAACGGTACCCAGTACGTTCGACACATGACACACGGCTACCAACACTGTTCGTTCCGATAACAAGCAAACCAAGCTATCAAGACTGAGTTCACCGTTATCACTGACTGGCCAAACTTTGATGTTCAGTTGCATCGCTTCCGCCAACATTTGCCACGGCACGATATTGGCGTGATGATCCATCTCGCTGACAATAATTTCATCACCGGATTTAAAATTGATACGGCCATAGCTATTGGCGACCAAATTAATGGCCTCGGTCGTCCCCGAGGTAAAGACAATCTCTTCTCGCTGACTTGCGCCTATAAATTGGCATACCTGCTGGCGAACGGTCTCCATGTTTGAGGTAGCTTCAGCGCTTAAGTGATGAACCCCACGATGAACCGACGCATACTCGTTTTGATAGAAATCATTGATCCGCTCAATCACCTCCAACGGTTTCTGAGCACTGGCTGCACTGTCGAGATACACCAATGGTTTCTCGTTCACATGCTGCTTTAATAAAGGAAAATCACTCTTAACCTGAGCAATAGAAATACCGTGACGACTCATAGCGCCAACCTCTCTGCTATACGATCTTTAAGCCAGACGGCCAGGGTGTCATGATCATCACTATGGGTAAGCACCTTGTGCTGATCGACGACGTCAAAAGCAAAAGCTTGGGTTAGCACATGCTTGGCCGCTGCCTTACTCATTCCCCTCGCCTGCATATAGCCCAATTGCTCTGGGTCAATAGACCCCGTCGTTGCACCATGGCTACATTTCACATCGTCGGCGTATATCTCAAGCTTGGGTTTGCTGAATACTTGCGACTGTTCGCCAAGCAATAAATTACGGTTGTCCATTTGACCATCTGTTTTTATTGCTCCCTTGGACACTAAAATCATGCCGTCAAAAATCCCTTTACCTTGATCGCTAGCAATCACTTTATGCAGTTGCTCACTTCGACAGTATGGGAGGCAATGCTCGGTATATGTACGCGAATCAAACACATCCTGCTGTTTGGGCAACACCAAACTGTTCATCGCCAAATACGCATTGTCACCTTTAAAGCGCGCGCTCGTTTGGTGACGGCAACACTGCCCCTGAAGGAAATACACATGGCTCACCGCACTTGCATCATGTCCCATATGTATATCGTTATGGGCAAAGTGAACATGGTGGCTATTCTCTTCAACTATTTTAATGTGCTGAAGCTTGGCATTGGACGCAACATTCACCGTTAGGCGGGATCCTGTCGATGCACTTATTTTTGCGGATTCAGAAACGTCCGAGGAATTCGAAAAAACCTCAGTATCAGAAAGGGAAACATAATGCTCAATCAATTCGGCCTGTGCATGCATAGCAAGATGAAAGTGATGACGGTAATGAGCGGCTGCATGGGGCTTGCAGGTATGTAAATGCAGCAAATAGATTGGCTGCACTAGCTGTGCGCCTTTACGAACCCGAATGTATACACCATCCTGTGCTAGCGCCTCACTCATTTGGCTAACAAAATCTGTTGCAATTCCCTGGTCTATATCTCTTCTCTGATCGGTGTTCCAACTATCCATTGGCATCACAGATAATGATTCCGAACTCACGATCTTAGAGTGTTCAGTACGATAGGCACCATCGACAAACACCAAGAGGTTGGCATTAAGCGGAATAGATAACTGCAAGATCTTGGCATCCAAGTAATCATCAATGCCCATTACTCGATTAGCCCAGCACCTTGATGGCTGAATCATTAAGTTTAAAGGCGTATATTTCCAATCTTCATGCTTATTTGTCGGAATGCCTTTCTCTGCCAACTGCTTCCATTGTGATTGCTGAAATTGCGACCTTTCCCCTAACGCCAAATAAAGAGATTTAAGACCAGAGTCATCGATGTGATTATATTTGGGCAGCTTTCCCTTATACATTTGTTTATTCTGCATCAATGAGCCATCCATAACCTTTTTCCTCAATCTCACAAGCTAATGAGTGGTCACCTGACTTAATGATCTTGCCCTGATATAACACGTGAACATAATCGGGCTCGATATAATCTAAAATACGCTGGTAATGGGTAACAATAATAAATGCACGCTTACCATCTCTTAAGCTATTTACGCCATTCGTCACCGTCTTAAGTGCGTCGACATCCAGACCAGAATCAGTCTCATCCAAAATACAGAGATCCGGCTCTAGTACTGCCATCTGCAAAATATCATTACGTTTTTTTTCACCACCGGAGAAACCAACATTTACTGAGCGGTTGAGCAAATCTTGCGGCATCTGTAGCAACGCAATCTTACCCTTTACATAATGATTAAAATCAAACTGATCTAATGCAGGAAGTTCGCAATATTTACGCACAGCATTAAGCGCCGTTTGCAAAAAAAACTTATTACTCACCCCAGGAATTTCAACCGGATACTGGAAGGCTAGAAAAATGCCCTCCCCCGCACGTTCATGCGACTCAAAGTCGTTAATATCTTTATTCTTGAACAGGATATTACCAGCCGTCACTTCGTATTCTTCACGGCCAGCCAGTGTACTGGATAACGTACTTTTACCGGATCCGTTAGGGCCCATAATGGCATGCACCTCGCCGGAATTAACCGTTAGGTTTATCCCTTTGAGAATGTCTGTGCCTTCAACCGACACATGGAGATTATTAATCTTTAACATAGTATTTCTCCGTCAGCCGACACTGTGTTCGAGGCTGATCGATAACAATTTTTGAGCTTCAACCGCAAACTCCAACGGCAGCTCAACAAAAACATTCTTACAAAAGCCATTCACAATCATTGAGATCGCATCGTCTTCACTGATCCCACGTTGCAAGCAGTAAAATAGCTGGTCATCACCAATCTTGGAGGTTGTCGCCTCATGCTCTATATGCGCACTATTATTCCTAGCTTCGACATAGGGAAAAGTATGCGCCCCACAGAGATCGCCAATCAGCATGGAGTCACACTGGGTGAAATTACGGGCATTCTTGGCTTCCGGCGTAGCATGCACCAGCCCTCGGTAGGTATTCTGGCTTCGCCCTGCCGAAATTCCCTTGGAGATAATGGTCGATCGGGTATTGTTGCCAATGTGGATCATCTTGGTGCCGGTATCCGCCTGCTGAATGCCGTTAGTTAATGCCACCGAGAAAAATTCCCCAATCGAGTTATCCCCCTTGAGGATCACACTGGGGTATTTCCAGGTAATCGCAGAACCGGTTTCAGACTGGGTCCATGACATCTTGGCATTGCGTCCCTCGCACACTGCGCGCTTAGTGACGAAATTAAGGATGCCTCCTTCGCTATCTTCTTCACCAGAGAACCAATTTTGCAACGTGGAATATTTCACCTCGGCATCATCGAGTACAATCACCTCCACCACGGCGGCATGAAGCTGGTAACTATCTCGCACCGGCGCAGAGCACCCTTCGATATAGCTAACGTAGGCACCTTTATCCGCAATTAATATCGTCCGTTCAAATTGACCCGTTTTGGCTTCGTTTATACGAAAATAGGTCGATAGCTCACGCGGACAATGCACACCGGGCGGAATATAAACAAAGGTGCCATCAGAGGCGACGGCTGCATTTAACGCAGCAAAGAAGTTATCTTCCGGCGGTACGACGGAGCCCAGATACTGCTGAACAAGCTCAGGGAATTGGTGGATGGCCTCGCTGAAAGAACAAAAGATAATACCGAGATCTTGCAGCTCGTCCCGGTAAGTGGTGGCAACGGAGACCGAATCGAAAATGGCATCGACTGCAATTCCGTTTTTATTTTCTCGCGTCGGGACGCCCAGCAAATCAAACGCCGCTTCCACATCATCAGTAAGAAACGAGGCATCTTTGCCAGCCGCAGAATCCTCTTCATCGTTTGTATTACATGAACCGCACTGAGGAGCCGAGTAATAACTATATTGCTGATAGTCGAGCGGGGTATAATCAGCCTTCAACCAATGAGGCTCTGGCATCTGCTGCCAGATCTCGAACGCCTTCAATCGAAACGCCAGCATCCACTCCGGTTCGTTACGCTTGGCAGAGATAAGCCGAACGACTTGCTCATTGAGCCCTTTGGCAATCTTGTCGACATTGAGCTGGGTATAAAAACCTTCCTTGTAACTGGCCTTTTCCACCCACTCTTTAACGTCGGCTTGTATATCTACACTCATGATCCCGGCCTTTAGACAGAAAAGCTTTCGCCACAACCACAGGCCATTTTGACTCTGGGATTATTGTATTTAAATGTGTGATTGATACCTTCACGCACATAATCGACTTCTGTGCCATCAACGAAGGGCATCGCTTCTTTATCGACAAACAGACAGCTGTCGCCATGACGATACTGCAGATCAGAGTCAACCACCGACACTACTAAATCGAGCTGATACGAAAAGCCCACACACCCCGACGGCCGAATCGACAAACGTAGTCCGAGAGCATGATTAGCACGCATTAAAGTTACGATTTGCTTTGCCGCAGCCGAGGTCAATTGCACCCCTTGCCAAGGTTCACTGTCGATATCAAATGCCTGTACAGATCTATTTTCTTGTTCCATAACCTGCCTCACAACACCTTTTTGTAGGACAAAATTAACGGTAATGATAACTATTATCACCGGTTGTTCAAGCAATATTTCGAAGAGACCGTATTTAAGCCAGTAGTCATACAAAAGGTAAGGATATTAAATTTAATCAAGTACTTAGTGATAATTAAAAAAAGGTGTCGGTAGGGAAAAATGGTGGGTGATTTAATATATACAAGATAATGACTTACAAGAGAAACCCGAGAAAATTACATTTACTCGGGGATCCCAGATTACAACGATAATGACACTTTATTTAATTCGGACCTACAACAGGTATACACCCTCAAGTCTGTTAATCAACTCTCATTCTTGGCGAATACATACACTTTCGTACCCGTCTTATACGGTTTGCATTTGCATGCGTCATCATATGATTCTGTTTCTGAACTGATCTCCTGATAAACCAGTCGCCCATCTGTTGTTTCGGCTATCAACATGGCCTTATATCCATCAGGATGAAAATCCGTTTGAAGTATTCTGGCAGCTTCACATCCTTCTTCCCAGCGATTCTCACCGATCCGGAAGGTGTATTCACCGACACACACCTTCCCATCACTGGTAAGAGTGGAACCGGAGTGCTGGCCTTGATATTTAGGAACAGGATAATCAGCAACCCTTTGGATAGTATCTGCGGCCGGATCATAGATTTCAGCTCGACGAGTCGCACTGCCTTCACTGAGATCAGCCGAGCCATCCCAACCGCCAACCAGTAATATACGACCGTCTACCAACGTGTATGCATCTACTTTTGCACGCGCTTTGGTTAGCACTGCATTGGCCTGACTAAAACTAAGCGAGTTATTAGCATCAAAGCGAGCGATAGTATCCATACCATAAAGGCCATTGTTAAACCCGAACAGAGCAAAATCACCATTATCCAATGCAGCAGCACCTGCCGAATCGGCAAAGAATGAGGTGGTATTTAAACCACTATTGTCTGTCACCTGAATATCGGTATCGTAGCTTTGAATCGACTTAATATTATGGTCAAGCACAAAGGCAGTTGTGGTGTACTGAAAACCACCAGTAATAGCATATTTATTGGGTGCCAGCTGTATCACTTTCGGCTGATCAATACCGCTGGCAGGCGTGCCACTACTCATAGCATGCCCTGAATATCCTTTAGTCTGGTACTCACTGAGTGTATTGGTATCCAGGTCAAGAATATAAGCGCTGGTTGCATATGCAGGGTGGCCGTCATGCCGAGTTCCATTTGGCTCCCCGGATTCACCTCCCGCGAATAACAGCTTATTTCCATCAACAAACACACTGTTACCCATTTGATATTTATACGGCAGTTGGTAAGTTTTCTCTAATTGATATGATGAAGGTGAAGGTGAAGTAATAGTCTCCGCAGTTTGTTTCGGGGCTGAATCACCACCGCCTCCACATGCCGTCAGCACACACATTGCAGCCAATAAAGAGAGAGAAGTTTTATAACAAGCCATTGCTACTGATTCCTGTCTGAAAATTAATCTGAACAAAATTTGTAATAACCTGGTCCAAGCGACCCATATCGATGCATAAGCCCAATCCGGCACCGACAACCAATTGATAATATGGAGTTATCTTAGTGAGCCAATTATGATTTGCAATTTGCCCCGACTAAGGCATAAGATGTAGCTCTTAGAGGCTCTAAATGCATGAATTATAAGGGTATGACTAATATGGGCAGGCTTAGGTCGAAGCTTGAACTCGAAATAAATCAATTTCGTCATGATGGGGACATAAACGGCAAAAACCGTAAAATATCCATCAAGGAATTAGCCGGAATGGTAGGTATCGGTGAGTCTACGCTCTATCTTAGGTGGAAAAAACCAGAGACTTTTCAATCAGATGAAATAGCTAAAATTGCCAACTTACTACAACTCGATATCAACAAGGCTGAGCAACTGGCACAAGAATTCGAACCTGACCAAGTCCCCACCCTCACCGACGTTGAATACTCCTCTACGAGAGAAGATAGAGCTTTATCGGAAGAAAAGTCGACTGAAGTAACAAAGGAAACAGCATCATCAACATATAACAAACGCAGTAGAATTATAGCAATGCTTCTAATGCTATTAGCTATGGTTATTAGTTTCGGGCTGTACTCATCAAACTATGCGCCATCAAGTGTCAATTCATCTCCCTCCTTTTCTGCGCTATATCAAGGTAAGGCGATTGACCTAAACGCCAATGAGATAGGACAGGCATTAAACCTGCATTCCAAACTCTATATCTATGAGCTTGAAAACCTTAAAACTCAAACTATCGGCGAAGATATTACAATGACTGGAGATATATTCTGGTCTCACATCAAAGATGAGGGTGAAAAGCATCAACAAGCACTATTTGTGGCATCAGGAAAACACGTTGGTGATACGGTGGCCATCGTTTATGAAATAACCGATGACGCACGTTCAGAAATGTGGATAGGAACGGCAGTACTTCATATGCCTCGCTCTGGCCCGGCTAAGGGATACTGGCTGAACCTACACAATGAGCAAGACCCCGATGCGCAAGGACCTTATGCGATTGGAAAAATTACTCTAAATCGCTAAAAACAAAACTTAACTTGAAACATGGAGCCCGCGGCATCTTGCCGGGTTTTTCATCACACCTTGCTATCAAGACTTCATACTTTTCCGTTACTGCCAATTAAGTGTTAAGATCACAAAAATCGTTACGCTTTGCGGGCCTATGTCATGAACGCCGTGGACAACCAAATCAATAAGCTAAAACTAAGGGATATGTACCCCAGCGTTTTCATATTTGTTTTTTGTACCCCATCATGTCCCCCAACGCGACAATCAGAATTATTAAAAGGTTATTTTTCAAATGAGTAGTCAGACTATCCAATGGTTCCCGGGCCACATGCACAAGGCTCGCAAAGAAATTGAAGAAGCCATTCCAAAAGTCGATGTCATTATTGAAGTACTTGATGCTCGCATCCCTTTCAGTAGCGAAAACCCGCTGATCAAATCTTTCCGTGGTCAACATGGTGATAATGATAAGCCTGTCGTTAAAGTTCTTAACAAACGTGACTTGGCCGATCCTGAAATGACCCAGATGTGGATTGAGCACCTTGAGAAAGAACAAGGTGTTAAAGCAATTGCAATCACGACGGAAAATATCAACGAAGTAAACAAGATCACCGAGCTTTGCCGCAAGCTTGCCCCCCACCGTGAAGAAATGGGCAAGAACATTCGCACCATGATCATGGGGATCCCGAATGTCGGTAAATCAACTATCATCAATACCCTTGCAGGTCGCTCCGTGGCAGTAACGGGCAACCAGCCTGCGGTTACACGCCAACAGCAGCGTATCAACCTGCAGAACGGTATCGTACTTTCTGACACGCCGGGAATTTTGTGGCCGAAGGTTGAAAACCCGCACAGTGGTTTCCGCCTAGCTGCAACAGGCGCAGTCAAAGACACAGCAATGGACTATATTGATGTGGCTTTCTTTACAGTCGAATACCTTAAAGAGGCTTATCCGGAGCTGATCAAAGCACGCTACAACCTTGATGATGAGCTACCAGAAACAGAAATCGAGTTGATGGAAGAGATCGGCCGCAAACGAGGATGCCTAAGAGGCGGTGGTCGAGTCGATCTGCATAAGGCATCTGAAATCCTGATCAACGAGCTACGTAACGGCACTCTGGGCCAGATCACTATGGAACGCCCTGAGATGATCACCGAAGAGCTGGTCAATGTAGCGATTGAAGCTGAAATTAAGAAAGAACAGCAGATTAAGAAGAAAGAAGAGCGCCGCAAGCGTTACCTGCGCAATAAGCGTTAATCTAGATGCACCTCTTGAATACCCAAAATGCTGCCAGTTGGCAGCATTTTTTATATCTCAAATAAGTTAAATAACGTTATCCAGTTTACACCGCATTCAAAGAAAAAATGGTACTGCTTCCCCGCTACTGAAAACAGCACCAATATGTCTAACGACAAAAGATTATGTACCATATCTGCGGCTTTCAGATTTAGATAATGCCAACCGATCAACTACCCTAAATTCTGTAATACCACAACTTTAATCCAGCAAAACTAGCGCCAACTTTTCGTAGCTGAAAATCAATACGTTACGTTTGTACATTACTCATCATGCACCTTAAAGAGGAAGTCACGCACTGTCGAGATGCAGCGGAGTCAGCTATACCCCCCTAATAACTTCACCTTGGTAACATCCATCGAGTTACTTCAAAGAGCAGAATTTAGAATTAGCGATAAAAAGTTATCAGAATCTTAATTATATATTGGCTGAATTGTTCAGTTATAGCTCTAACGATTATTTCCCACCAAACACTAATTATTCCGTCATTACTAAGTTAAACAGCCGTAATTAAAGGCAATTAAATCAACTTTGTTTATGTGGCTGAATTTCGGATAAATACAGCTCAAACCATTTTTCCTGTCTGCACCTCAATCTAAACCAAACCGTTATATCGCATTAGTTTTTCTCACTTTACGTACGCAATGTTTATATTCATATTCCACTTGTTTTCGGTCGAAAACCAACAAGTACACTATCTTCTCACCCTGTATTCAAAGGCAATCGCCTTTGGGAGTGGCACGAGTTCCAGTCTGCCAATTACTAGAAGATAGATTTATTCACTTTGATGATGTGGAGACAACGGTCGTGTCACAGACCTCTAATTGTCGCGGGAGCGAAGGTATTTTTGTACCTGTTGCTGGGCTTACTTTGTTTGCCGTCGCTTCTGGTTATTTGATGAGCTTGATCCCTCTAACTCTTGCTGGCTTTAAGATCAGTTCCGATTACGCAAGCTGGATGGCAAGTTCGTATTACCTCGGCTTATTAATTGGCTCTATGATGATAGAACCAATTATCAACAAAATCGGTCATCGGATTGCCTTTATTGGCTTTCTCGTTTTGCTTGCTTCAACAGTTATTGCTCTACCAATATTTGCTCATAGAGATGCCTGGCTCCTAGCACGGCTAATTGCCGGAATGGCCGTAGCTGGGATCTTTGTTGTGGTTGAATCTTGGCTTCTGATCAGTGATTGTCCCAAGCAACGCGCAAAACGTCTTGGTATCTACATGACATCCCTTTACGGTGGGACAACTGTCGGTCAACTTGGTGTTGGCGTTATTGGAATCCAAGGCTTTAGTCCGTTCATTGTGATCCTTGGCTTACTGCTGGCCGCAACCTTGCCTGCCGTATTACTACGTCAGGGACAACCAAGCAAACAAGAACACCTGATGATGTCAACGAGAGATATCACTCGTCTGAAAAAGCCAGCAATCATCGGCTGCATTATTTCAGGCGTTGTGATGGGCACAATATATGGGTTGATGCCACTTTCTCTGAAAAACAGTGAGCTCAATAGCAGCCAGATTAGTGTGCTTATGGCAGCAATAGTTATGGGAGGAATGATCATCCAGCCGATTATCAGCAAACTCTCAGTCAGAGTGAATAAAACACTCCTGCTGGCACTCATGTCACTACTGGGGGTGTTTGGGGTTGGTTTGACTTATCTTTCGAGTAGCTATCAGCTCTTGGTATGCGCACTGACACTGCTGGGGATGTCAGCCTTTGCTCTCTACCCCATCGCTATCACTCTTGCCTGCGAAGAGATAGATGCGATGTTTATCGTCTCTGCAACGCAAGTGATGCTATTTAGCTACAGTTTGGGTTCTGCGCTTGGCCCGATTGGAGCAAGTTCGTTTATGGCAAAACAACACGGGGTGATGCATTTCATCTTTCTCGTAATGCTAGCAACAAGTCTCTATATGTTGATCGCAAGTATGCATAGGAGAACAACGGTATTGGCAAATTAGATAGGACTATAAAAAAGAGCGGGCGCGACATTCGTCGCGCCCTTAGGTCTTACTTGCAGCAATCCGGCTACTATGGTGCTCCCTGCATCATTCCATGATTTAGCTGATTCCTTCAGCTTAGTCCTTTAGTCTCTTTCCTAGAGATGTCCTTTCGGTCAAACCCTGACCCGTCGATACTTCCTGTTTCGACTCTCATCTCCTTCCTGGAGGTGTCCCTGACTTCATCCTGAAGCGGTCCATTTTGTCGTCCTGACTAGCAAATATCCTATTTGCTATATCGGCTCCATCCGATTGTCCCTTCACAGTCCATGTTCGATAAATCTTCCTGATCTACCGTCCTCATCCTGAGGTTGCCAATGTCCCTGGCAGCTTTCCTGTTCCGTTCCGTCAGTTCCTTCCGACGAGGTAAAGATTACGTTAATTTAAAATCTAAGCAACATACAAAGGTCACATTTTTCATTTCTATTTCTAGAAAACCAAGAAGCAAAAGGCTAAGCAATTGAAAATATGGTATTTTTAATGACTAACGGAATACTTCTCAACAAAAGTTATTCATATTTCCCACGTCTTTGTAAGAGATCTCTTACAAGGCAATGCGATAATTCCCCTGCTAATAGGAAACCAATTTATGCGTATTGAGTCTGATACTCCAATTTCTCTAGCAGAATCTCTTTCTTAAACGGCTTGGCGACATAATCATCCATGCCTGCCTCATAGCACTTGCTGATATCCTCATCCAATACACTTGCAGTTAAAGCGATAATAGGTAAGCGACTAACAATCTTACTGTCACTTTCCCAACGCCTAATTTCTTCCGTTGCCGTAAACCCATCCATTACGGGCATCATGCAGTCCATCAAAACGGCGGTATAACGCTTTCCTTGTTTAATCGCTTCAACAGCCTCTTGACCATTGTTCGCCAATTCATACTGGTATCCCGCTTTCTCCAAAAACAATGAGGCTACTTTCTGGTTAACCAGATTATCTTCTACAATCAACACTACACTTTTATTATCCGGAGCTCCCGTTACGGCATCACTCTTGGCTACACGATGCTGGTTCACTGAATTCATTGCTGCATGTATCGTTTTAGTAAATCGTTGACCAAGAATAGGTAAAGTAACAACACCATCTATATCAGAGCCAAAATCATGGAGTGCATCATCATAACGACAGCAGATTACCAGCCCGGCAGCCGGAAAATACTGCCTTATCATCGGAATATTCCTTAAGGTTAAATCAAGTGACTGCTGACAATATAAAACGAGGCTATAACCATCAGAGGCCAAACTCATCTCCAACAGATCCGTGCCAATCTCTGCGTTGATCCCCCACTTTTCACATTCAGCCTGGATAAGAGCAACAGCATCCTGATCATCACCTACCAATAGGCAGCGTAAATCACTGAACTCTTGTAAAGATGTAGGAACAGCCGTATCAATATCAACCTCTAAGCTAAAGTAAAAGCTACTACCGGCTCTCTTCTCTGACTTCAGTTGAATATCTCCTCCCATCAACTCAACGAGCTGCCGACAAATAGCAAGGCCGAGTCCGGTTCCACCAAACTCGCGTGTAATAGAGCCATCTTCCTGAACAAAAGGTGCAAAGACCTGAGATTGCTTGTCCTTTGCGATCCCAATTCCCGTATCGATAACAGAAAAAAGCAAATCAGCTTTATTAGATGACTTTAACTGACAATCTATCGCCAAAGTAACGCTTCCGCTTGTGGTAAACTTGACGGCATTGGACATCAAATTCAGAAGTACCTGACGAAGTCGGTGCTCATCAACAATCACTGAACGAGGGATAGTAGGATCAATCTTAACCTGTAGGTCTAACTTTGATTTCATCCCTCGAGCTAAAACAATACTCATCGTGTCATAGGCTACTTCACTGATATCGCACTCATTGGGGGCTAGTACTAAATTTCCGGACTCTATTTTTGACAAATCTAAAATATCGTTGATGAGCAGCAACAAAGTCTGGGATGAGGTTTCAATCGTTTGAAGATACTCAGCTTGGGAAGGGGTAAGCTCAGTATCACCAAGGATTCCGGACATTCCAACAATGCCATTAAGAGGCGTGCGAATTTCATGGGACATGTTGGCTAGAAATGTGCTTTTCGCCATATTGGCTTTTTCTGCCGCTTCCTTTGCTTTAAGCAAATTAGCTTGGTTTTGGCTACGTTCTTCAATCAACACGTTAAGCTGCCGAGTAAAAACGGTAAACTCGTCATTGCCATCTTCCTTGATCCGCAAGTCGCTATTACTTTGTTCTTCAATTCTAGCCATGGTTCTAAGTATGTGGCCAAGATACGAAATAACCCTCCTTGTCAAATTTGAACCTAAATAACAAATAACAAGCAAAGAAAGCACAATAGCGACTAAATAGACAGTCATCAATTGTTTGGCTTGAGCGATCGAGTGATTGACTTCAATCACTAACTGTTGGCTTACCTCATTAACCACATACTGAATCAAACGAAACCGTTCATCGAAGGCCTTCAGCCCATAGGAGATATCCTGACCAGATTGAACACCTGTCATAATAGTGCTTCGTAATTGATAACTATCGGCAAATGCTGAGTTGGTAAATGTTTTGCTTAATAGCTCAATTTGCCCTGGCGTCGCATTAATAGATAAATAACGTTCGATGAAAAGCTGCTGCCTTTCTATAAGTGTAACCAATAAACTCTGATAATATTCATCTCTTGTTGCTTGGTCATTCAGTAAATGTACATACCAATTTTCTTGCTGTGCCCAATATTGCAACCACTGAAGCTGATAAAGAATAGAGAGATTTTGCTCTATCTCTGCGTTATCAACTGTAAGAACACTTTTCTCCAGCAATTCCAGAGATTGCTCAACCAAATCAGTTGCCCAGTCAGACCAATCACTAACATCTTCTTTGGCCACACCCTCAAAGTCATTGAGAACCTCAACCATATCCGAGCCAACAATTGATATTTCAGCCTGTTCCGCAGGATTGAAAGCAACGGAAAGCAAACTTAAATATTGTGACACAGATTCAAATGCTTGTTCTTTTTCCTGGTTGATTTCTTTCTGTTGCAACCTGCTTGTTCTTAGCTTATGAACCAACATCCCAAAAGTCGATGTTTTCTCCAGCAACTGAACTCTTGCACTCAAACTATTCAAAGAGTGAACTTTACTGTAAAGCTCACTTAGCTCTATCCCTGTGAAAATAGAGGAAAAAGTTAACGGCAATACCACTAGAAAAAGTAGCCTTGTTTTTATCGATATTCTATTTAACAGGCCCATACCATCTCCTTGAACGTGAACCTTTGCTTCTGTCCATTTGTAGTCACATCAATGTATACTATTCTTTATACTAGAATTATTTTAGGATAAATGGAATTATTCGATGCGCAAAGGACTGAACATTAAAAGTTTTATTTCTCTTGCTGCTGGAACAGTACTGTTGATGCTGTCTTTTTCTACACTTGCTAGCAATAGCAATGAAAAAGATGTCGAATTTGCTGTTTTTTCTCTTAATAATGAGATCCCGTCACTTAGTAAAAGTAAAACAAGAATGCTTTACAAGGGCAGAACCAAAAAATTAAATGGCAGTATTAAAATTGTCTTGGTTGATTTGCCTGAAACCTCAATTCACCGGGAAGACTTTTATAATATGTTACTCGGGAAATCTATTTCTCAGATGAATGGTTACTGGGCAAGCCTGTCTTTTTCTGGCAAAGGAATACCTCCAGAGGAACTCGACAGTGATGATATCAAAGATATTCTAGAATGGCTGAACCAAAACCCCAACGGGATTGCTTACGCACCAGTCAGTGCCGTCCCAGAAAATGCCAATATTCTTATCACGATCTTACAAGGAGAGTAAGATTATGAAGATTTCAACTTTCATTTTTTTACCGGTCATAAGCATTTCATTTTCCTTGAATGCCGCAATTAAAGTATCTGATAACTTTTCAATTAGTGGTTTCGGGTCAACATCAATCGCCAAGTCTGATAACAGTACACCTCTATTTGTTCACCGAGAAATCAACGATAGCACCTGCTATGACTGCGATACCATTGTTGGTCTTCAAGCTGATTTGAATATTACCGATGAGCTCAAGGCTTCCTTGCAGGTTGTTAAACGGCCTCAGGATGAATGGTCAGATCCCGAAATAGAGTGGGCATATCTTGCCTATCAGTATGATGATTTTTCATTCAAAGGAGGGCGACTGCGAATTCCGCTGTTTCTCGTTTCGGAATATTACTACGTTGGCCAGGCATATACTTGGGCCCGTCCACCTCAAGAAGTTTATGACAGCCTGATGGGTTTCACCTTTTATGATGGCCTTTCAGTCGCTTGGCAGAAAGACATATCTGATGAAGCCGCAGTGACAGCGTCACTTTACTACGCATTTGATCACGAATACAAAACGGAGCTAGGCAAAGATGAACTAACTTTTGATACCGATAGGATCGCGGGAATCTCGGCTGATCTAAGCGGCTTCAACTACCGAGTTCACCTTGGGTATGCGCATGTAAAATTCACTCAACTGCCTGCCGCAACACCTGCAGCGGAAATATTGAATGTATACACCCTAGGAGGTGAATACTCTTTCGATAAATGGCAATTTATGGCTGAAATTCAAACTGATAAAATACAGTCGAATTGGTATGTCAGTGGTGCCTACAACTATGAAATGTTTACACCTTACCTTGTATATGGTGAAAGCCATCACCGAAGACAAACTAACAGTCTGACCGCTGGCCTGCGCTACGACATCACCTACTCCATCTCACTCAATGCCGAATGGCAGGGTATCTATATGGATAGCAGTAGCTACGATAAATTCTCGACAGGTGCATTCATTACACCACCTAAACTTACCGGGGAAGACAAAGACGCCCAGCTCTACACGCTGATGCTTAATTTTGTATTCTAGCTTCTTCGCTTGTTAATGTAGAGATCACCTAGTTACCAACATAATTCAACAAAGTGAAAAGAAGAGGCATATCGCCTCCTCTTTTACTTAACCAGCATCGCTGCACCAAAAACGCCTGCACTATCACCCAATGCGGGTTTTACGATCTGAGTATCAAGAACCGGATTAAACAAATGACGCTGAATCGCCTTCGGTCCGTATTCATAGAGCGCATCAATATTGCCAACTCCACCACCCACGACAATTACGTCAGGGTCAATGACATTGATTATCTGTGCGACAGCAAGGCCAAATTTCTCAATGAGTCGAGTTAAAGTATGTTGGGCGTAGCTCTCTCCCGATTCTGCCAGCTCTACAATTTCAGGCAATGTTGCAGCATGATTGGCAAGACTTTGGTAATAGGCTTCTAAACCTTTTCCCGAAATAACCGTTTCCAAGCAGCCCGATTTTCCGCAATAACACGGAGCACCATTGATTTCGAGTACATTGTGCCCCCATTCACCGGCGATACCATGACGGCCATTGATCAACTGACCATTTACTACAAGCCCTGAGCCGACCCCGGTTCCCATGATAATTCCAAACACAACTTCCGCATCCGGCTTCACCTGCGGCACAATACCCAAACGAGCTTCTGCCAATGCGAAGCAGTTCGCATCGTTCGCGAGCTTAACTTTGGTTTGCAATATACTCTCAAGATCTTTATCAAGTGGCTTACCGTTCAATGACGTTGAATTGCAGTTTTTCATCAAGCCTGTTTGTGGATCTAGCGTGCCCGGAGTTCCGAATCCAACGCAGTCCGGATAAACACCGACTTCCTCGGCACACTGCTCAATCAGCAGTCTAATCCGATGAAGAACATGCTCATAGCCTTTGTTGCCCTCTGTTGCAATTCGTTTACGCAAAACACACTGATCATCCAGATAAGACATCACTGCACATTCAATCTTTGTTCCGCCCAAATCGACGCCCCAATAAAAACGGTCCATTTCAACTCCACTGACTTATATCAAGCGATTAAATTTAGTTATCATAAGTGTCATAGTAAACCCTGATTAAAAATCATTGTGTTAGCCTTACTACAAAATATGTGATCAATGGCAAGTGAAGCGTATCTGTTGATGTATTGGCCTTCGACCTCCAATTACGGCAAAATCGACCATACTTAAACCGTTAAGCGATAAATCATTACGTAACGGCGGAGGCTCTCGGTATGTTTTTGAAAGAGGCGCGGACTGGAGATTTGGTCGATGTGGTTGATATGTCATCACTGATCAATCCTTTCTCTCAGAATGTCACAGTTCAGTTCCAATCAGGGGAAGATCTTGCCGATCCTGTTGCAATCGATAAGCAAGCACTCGCTTTCCCCTCAGGGGAGGAGCTTCCTGAATGCTGGATAAATGGTTACTACCGCTTCCAGCATAAATAACGGCCTAACTCGCCATCAGGTCAAGCTTAGTTTGGCACGATGGCGAGATAACTTGCTCTATACGTCCTGCGTAAATGCACTGAAAGCGATTTAACGCTAGCTACCCCACCGACAAACGCTGAGCCATCTGAGACGTTAACCGGTTAATCGCTTCCGACAGTGCCTTGACCTGAGCATCATAGCCATCTTGTTCCAACGGTACCTGATAGGAGAAAGGATAGACGCCTTGAAGTGCTCCGTTACCGTCTAACAACAACCACTCACCGCTCACTTTGGCGACCCCAGAATAGTGCCCATTAAACTGGCTCACTTTAACTTGCAGGCGAGGCACTCCCGACGTTGCCAACGCAGGCGTCAATTCAGTCGGCCAATACTTGGTTTGTTTCTGGCGAAGATCATGGTTAATCCGGCGTGTAAGCTGCTCACTGATACTTTCGGCCCACAAGTTTTGCTGGGCCTGCACCACTTCCGTTTCACTCAGCTGGTAAACCAACCCATTGCCTGATAAATGATTGGCCATCTCGACCGGGCGAACCACCAGCAAGGGCTGGTTCGTTGATATCGCCGGTACTGTCATCTGTCCGCCAGAAGGTAACAGGTAAATATTGCTGACCTGCTCTGGCTGGCTACTACATCCTGCAAGAATTCCGACGATACCACCCAATACAATTCGCCATTTTTTCATTATTTAATCCCCCCGACAGGAATTGGATCTTTTGCCTTCTCTCCCGAAAATATCAGCGAATTAGGCTTGTCATTCATCTGACGGAGTACCGGCTGAAGTTCTGTCATCACTCGCTCAAAGCGTGATAAAGCCTGTTCCAAGTTCCGGTACGGCTCAGCATCCGGCCCAAAGCCATTTAGCGTATTTTGGATCTGCTGCAAGCTGTCACGAACCTCTCCAGGTATTGCCTGGGTGTCTTTCTTCGCCAGAATCACGGCCAATTCATTAGCCATTTTCTCGGTAGCCAGTAAGGTTTTTTGCGACGCATTGAGGCTTTTATTTAAGCTCACCAACGTATCTTCAACCGGCAGGTTATTTATTTTACTTAATATGGCACTGATTTGTTTCTGAATTTCAGCAAAACCACCCGCTTTGGTAGGGAAAACATCATAGCCACTATAACGCGATTGCACCGGAGGTTCTTCCTCTGGATAAACTTCGGTATCGACCAACAGTGCTCCCGTTAGCAGGCTACCTGTCTTTAGTGAAGCCCGAAGCCCAGCTTTAAACTCCTGTTCCAGATTTGTCTTGAGCTGTGGCAAGGTATCAAAATCAACATGATCATAAATTCTCCCCAGCTCAATACGCACCAGCACAGGGATCTGCTTACTCGAGAAGCCACTTGCGGCCCTTGGAAGCTCCAGCGGTACTTTTCTCACCGTACCAATTCGTATGCCACGGTATTCCACCGGGGCTCCGGTATTTAACCCTCGAACCGACTCGTCAAACAACATCACGTATTCCAGATACTCGTCAAAGAAACGCTCTTTGACCCGCTTGAGATTGTTATACAACCTGAACCGACTCATATCTTTAGTTATCAGCTCGCCAGGCTCATTACCTTTTGGCACCCTGAAACTGACCCCTCCGGTGATCAGAGACTCAATCGAACCAATCTTCAGGTTGAAGCCTTCTGCAGACATCTGCAAATCGACACCGGATGTTAGCCAGAACCGAGTACGTTTTCGGATAAGGCTGTCGTAGGGCTCAAAAATGAACAGCTGATAATTGGCTTTCTTAGCTTCGGGATCAAAGGTCATTTTCTCTACCCGTCCAACCGTAAAGCCTTCATACAGCACCGGATCACCTACACCCAATTTTCCTGCCTCATTATGATATAAAACCAATCGGATCCCTTTCGCATCAGGAGGCGCGACCGGTGGTACTTCCAGGACGGTAAACTCTAGTTTTTCCTCGTCTTTAACTCCCGGCTGAAGCTGAACATACGCGCCAGAAAGTAACGTCTCGAGGCCAGAGACCCCTTCTTTGCCAATCCTCGGCTTAACCACCCAAAACAAGGTATCCTCTTTCAGCATTCTAGCGGCATCTTTCTCTATCTGCGCTGTTGCGATGATTGCGCTGTAATCATCATTTAAGTGAACATCCGTGATAACTCCCACTCTCACATTAAGCGCTTTAATTTCTGTTTTTCCCACTTCGATCCCCTCCGCGGTACTCAACATTAAAGTCACTTCTGGCCCCTTACTTCCAATGTACTGAACCAGCATCCAGATCCCTATTGCCAAAGCTATTACCGGAACAAGCCAGATAGATGAGATCTGTTTGAGATCTTGCACTTCTGCTTTTTCCTGCTTGCTATCACCCATAATTTGGCTTCTCTTTGTTATTAATTACCACTCACTATTTCTCATGTTGTATGCTCTCTATCATCGAAGAGTCACTCGGCTCTGACTCTGTCCAAAAAATTCTTGGATCAAACATCATCGCCGACAACATGGTCAAAATAACAACGCAGGCAAACGACAGCGCTGCAGGTCCCGGAAAAATTGCCATTAAATTTTGTAGCTGTACCAATGCCACCAATATTGCCACAACAAAAATATCGATCATTGACCAGCGGCCAATCAGTTCTGTCATTCTATATAACCGCAATCGCTGAATAGCCTGGCGTTCATCCATCGCCCCGACACGCTGTGCGTTTATATACAACCAAAACAGTGCAAAAATCTTGGCTAACGGGATCACAATACTGGCCAGAAAAATAACGGCAGCAATAGGATAAGACCCCAACTGCCACAGTAAAACGACCCCTTCCAGAATCGTAGAACCTTCTGAATTACCCAGACTTACGGTAAACATCATCGGGTACAGGTTGGCCGGAACAAAAAAGACCAATGCCGCAATTAATAACGCCCAAGATCGCTGCAGGCTCTGCTGCGGATGGTAGGGATGCAAAGTGCCATGACAACGAAGACAACGAGTACGAGAATCTGTCGGTATTGGGTTGAGCTGCGCGCAGGTATGGCAACTCACATGATTGGCTGAATGATGATTATCGCCCGGTTTAATTCCCGGCAAAGAAAGCATAGGTACAAATTGTAACCATAACCATGTTCTATCCACCATAGAAACACATTTAACAACCAGCATGGTGTACAGACAGAACGCCCAAAATGACATTCCCAGCCCGACATCAGCCAGAGATGCAATCTTTATAAGGCTTACTAATACCCCAATCAGAAACACATCCACCATCAACCAAGGTTCAATCGCAAACATTCCGCGACAAAGACGCTTCTTAAACTGGCTGACTGCTTGTTGCCCTGATAAAGACAGTTGCCTCGCCGTCCAATAGAGATACAGTACGATTGATATATAAATTGCTGGCAAAATCACGACGGTCAACAATAGCAGTGCCGCTAACAAGCTATTTTTAAAGCTACTGAGCATTTCGGCAGCATGAAGCAGCGTTATTTCCTGACTTATCCCCTGCACACTGAAGGACATAAACGGAAAACTAATACTGAGCACTAGCATGATTAAACAGGCGGCACCATAAGACAGCGGCCGCTGGAGAGGCTGGCTAATATGCTTTGCCAATGTATGCCCGCACCGGGGACAAGATGCTTTCTGCCCGCCAGTTAGCACAGGCAGCTCCGTCACCAAGCCGCATTCTTCACAACCTACCAGCACTTTTGGTATCAGTTGCTCACTCATTGTCTGCCTTTATCTCGGAACTCAGTTTGGTTTAAGTATAGAAAGCCTCAGAAAAAAGCTCGTACAAAATTGAGATAAAGCCTTGATATATAGCTATCTTGACCGCGGAAAATAAAAAACCTCCCGGAAGGAGGTTAAGTAAAGCAAGATAAAGTGAACGTCTAGTTACTAAGATGCTCATATGAGCAAGTCTACTTATGGATGGATCAAGTCATTCGATAAAGCAATAACACTACTATCCCTTAGTATAGTTAAACATTTTATGACCATATAAAATATATGGTTATATGGAGCTATCCTTGGTAAATGCCGTCTTACACCTACATACCCAGCGATTGAAAGATAAAATCAGTTTTGGCTGCACAGATGAAATCATTTTTATGTAAACCTTTTACTGAGTGACTCCACCAGCAAACAGTCACTTTCCCCCACTCCAAGGTAATTGCCGGATGGTGGAATTCTTCTTCGGCAAGCTCTGCCACTTTGTCAGCAAATGCCCATGCATGCTTAAAGTTCTTAAAACTATAGGCCCGTTCAAGCTGCTTTATTCCCTCCCTGTCAAATACATCCCATCCAGGGATATTCTGGGACAGCTCAATCATTTCACGTTCCGTAACCATCGGCGCCCCGGGCTGGCAAGCTTCACACTTCAATTGATATAATTCAGACATAGTCTCCCACAATCTCCTTATTCTTTGGTGAAAACATAGGCTCATGCAAGCCCAATGATTTGGCCTCTAGCACCATACTCATGATGTCTTTCTGAGCCAGTTCGTAAAGCTGGTCAATATTATCTAGCACAAAATATATTGGCTGCATAATATCGATGCGGTAAGGCGTGCGCATTATATCTACCGGTTCAAACGGACGATAAATGGGTTTATCGCCGCTGACTGCATACTCTGTTTCACCAGGCGATGACAGAATACCCCCCCCATAAATTCTCAAATGGTTATCCCGCCGTAAAAGGCCAAACTCAACCGTAAACCAATACAAGCGGGCCAGATACACGCGATCTTCATTGCTGGCTTCATACCCCAGTCGTCCGTAAGTATGGGTGAACTCTGCAAAAGCCGGATTGGTTAGCATCGCGCAATGACCAAAAATCTCATGGAAAAAGTCTGGTTCCTGCAAGTAATCAAATTCTTCGCGGCATCGTAAAAAGGTAGCAACAGGAAACTGCTTGTTGGAAAGCAGGCTAAAGAAGCGATCGAAGTTGATCAATGCAGGTACTTCGACACACTCCCAACCCGTTGTTTCCCGCAGTACCCTATTAATTTCTTCGATCTGCGGCACGCGATCCAGGGGCAAATTAAGTAAATCCAACCCTTCGATATATTCATCGCAGGCCCGACCATCAATACTATTGAGCTGTCGTATCACCAAGTCATGCCAAATTTGGTCTTCTTCTTTACTCCAGTCAATAAAGCCGTTTTTATCTGGCTTCTTTGATACATATTTATTCGCAACACCCATAAAATAACCCACTTATTGTCTGTTCGCCTCACCCTGGCAATCTTCAATTACTCCCATATCCAATTCTGAAATCCCTCTATCTTCATTAAGGTTAGGTGTTTAACTGGCCACTATGAAACCACCTCGGGGGAAACACAAAAACGCAACGGCGTAACAAATATTTTACATCTGGATTTAAGCCACGGTCCAGCCCCCGTCCTTGGAAGCGTTCTTATACATAAGAAATATAGCGTTATTAAATAGATAGTTATGTAAAACAATCCGCACACTGAAGCGAATAAAATAATCCAAACAGAGTTGCTTGTTTGTTCGAGCTCAGCCAGAGTTATTATATTGAGTTAACCAAATATTAACCTAAGGATAATGCAATGCGGCACTGGTTTCAGTTTCCTATCATTGAAGGAAAGGCCTCCCGTCAAGCTCACTGTGATTTACCTGAAGGGACATTTGAACGTGAATGTGGCAAGGAAGGTTTCTTTGGCCCGGCCAGCCACATGTATCATGCCAACCCGCCAACGGGATGGACACAATGGGAAGGCCCGCTTCGCCCCCGCGCTATAGATACCACTAAGCTAGAACAGCAAGGTGTTACTCCCTGGGATGCGTCGTTACTGCTACACAACAGCAACCTGAAGATACGAGTGTGGAACAGCCAGCAGAGTATGGATCATCTGGTCCGCAACGGTGACGGTGATGAAGTACTGTTCATTCATCAAGGCTGTGGTCAGCTATTCTGTGACTATGGCCACCTCTCGTTTCGTGACGGTGACTATATTGTAATCCCTCGTGCAACAAACTGGCGAATCGACATTGAAGAGCCGGTTTCCATGCTGCTAATAGAGGCAACGAACAACGGTTACCAGATGGCAGAACGCGGCTTGGTTGGCCAGCATGCGATATATGATCCCGCCATATTGGAGTATGCCCGAATTGATAAGGCTTTTTTAGCCCAGCAAAATGCAGATCAACAATGGCAGGTACGGCTCAAAGCCCGCAATCAGCTCAATACCATTACCTATCCATTCAATCCGCTGGATGCACAGGGCTGGAAGGGTAACCTGACTGTTTTCAAACTTAACTGGCGTGATATCCGGCCATTAATGAGCCATCGTTACCACCTCCCCCCTTCGGCACATTCCACCTTTGTGGCAAATGGTTTCGTGATCTGCACGTTCGTGCCTCGGCCAATTGAAAGCGATCCCAACGCCCTGAAAGTGCCGTTTTATCACAACAACGATGACTATGACGAAGTGCTGTTCTACCACAGAGGTAACTTCTTCAGTCGGGATAATATTGAAGCCGGCATGATCACCCATCATCCATGCGGATTTTCGCATGGCCCGCACCCCAAGGCACTGGCCAGCAGTATGGAAAACCCAAAGAAGGAAACAGATGAAGTCGCGGTAATGATCGATACCCGCTGGCCGCTGGAAATGGCGGATTTACCTGAAGGTGTTGAAAATAAAGACTATGTTTATTCATGGTTAAGTAGAAAGTAGGCCGTTCACTGTAATGATGGCTACGATTAATTCGATGAAAAAATTTACATTGTAAATAAGGAGTCGAGAGTGAAACTAGCTTCTTTAAATCATGGTCGTGACGGACAACTGGTGGTTGTCTCTCGCAATTTAGCCCAAGCCGTGCATGCACACGACATTGCTCCTACCCTACAATTTGCTCTCGACAACTGGGATCAGGTTGAAGGAGATCTACAGCACCTATACCGTAACCTCAATGACGGTGTTGCCCGTGATGTCTTCCCGTTCAATCCAGCTCTCTGCTCTTCTCCCCTACCCCGGGCGTACCAATGGGCCGACGGTAGTGCCTATGTCAATCATGTCGAGCTAGTGCGCAAAGCCCGCGGTGCCGACATGCCGGAGAGCTTCTGGACCGACCCGCTGATCTACCAGGGGATGTCCGATGCTTTTCTCGCCCCGACCCAGGATATCGAAATGGCTGATGAGAACTGGGGCATCGATTTCGAAGCCGAGATCGCCATTATCACCAATGACGTCGATATGGGTATCCGCACCGAGGAGGTACATGGTCACATCAAGCTGCTGATGCTGGTTAATGATATCTCGCTGCGCAACCTGATCCCGGCGGAACTGGCCAAGGGCTTTGGTTTCTTCCAGTCTAAGCCGACTTCGGCTTTTTCTCCGGTGGCAGTAACACCCGATGAACTAGGCAAAAGCTGGCATGACTACAAAGTGCACCACCGCCTGACAGTTCATCACAATAACACCTTGTTTGGTCAGCCTCATGCCGGCACCGACATGACATTCAACTTTGCCGAACTGGTGCAGCATGCTGCCAAAAGCCGTCCACTGAGTGCCGGGGCAATTATTGGCTCAGGGACAGTCTCGAACAAGGACAAATCCAGTGGTTCATGTTGCCTTGCTGAGCGTCGGATGCTGGAAATCATTGACAATGGTGTCGCCCAGACTCCGTTCATGCGCTTTGGTGACACAGTCAGAATTGAAATGTTCGACGACAACGGCCAATCCATATTCGGCGCAATAGAGCAAAAAGTGGCACGTTATGAACATCGCTACCATGATGAAGACCTAAACCACCACAAACCAACCTGAGTGGGGAAATCATGAAGCTCTACGACTATTACCGCTCCTCCGCCTCATACCGGGTACGCATTGCGTTAAACCTTAAAGGGCTAAACTACGAGCAATGCCCCGTTTCACTGCTGGATAATGAGCAATGCAGTGCCAGTTACACCACGCTGAATCCCAGTGCGCTGGTTCCAGGTTTGGATACGGACAGGGGCATGCTAGGACAGTCAATTGCCATCATGGAATATCTGGAAGATTGTTATCCTGAACCTTCTATTTTTCCAAGTTCACGTTGGGAAAAAGCCAAGTGCAGGGAGATCTCACTTTCTATCGCCTGCGATATTCACCCATTGAACAACCTACGGGTACTGAACTACCTCCACAGTGAGTTCGGTGTAAACCAAAATGAAAAAATGATTTGGTATCACCATTGGCTAAGCCGTGGATTTCAGACGCTTGAAGCACTATTGAGCTCCGATACCCATCATTTTTGCTGTGGTGATACACCAACAATGGCCGATATTTGCCTGTTACCGCAAATCTATAACGCCCGCCGTTTTGGTTTCGATGTCGGTCCGTACCCAACCCTGCTCCGCATAGAACAGCACTGCCTGCACCTCGAGGCTTTTGTTCGTGCCCACCCGGACGCCCAGACTTAACAAGGAAGAGATGATGACAGATAACAGTGACGATCCGGCTTTTCAGGCAAGTGCTGTTCCTCAGTCACAAATGATGTGGATGCCAGAAAAAGAGCGTATTCATAACAGCCAGCTGTATCAATTCATGGTCGAGCTCAGTGAGAAGAAGAACACCCTGTTTCATGATTACAATCAGCTCCATCACTGGACCATCGAACACAGCGAAGAATTCTGGGAGCTGGTATGGGATTTCTGCGATGTTCAGGGAGACAAACGCAAACCTGTATCCTTTTGTCCTCCCCACAGCAAATATCCAGCCAAAGAAACCCAATGGTTTCCTCACGCCACGCTCAACTTTGCCGAAAACCTGCTTAAAAACTGGGATCGCCACGCGGCTGCCGATGCCATTATCTTCCACTGCGAAGGGGATCTCGAGCGACGCCAGCACCTTAGCTGGCAACAGCTATACCGCCAAACCTCTCAAATGGCCGCCTTTCTGGCTGATAAAGGGATAGAACAAGGCGATGTCGTTGCCGCCTATATCCCCAATATCCCACAGGCAATAGTTGCGATGCTTGCTACTACTTCGCTGGGTGCAATATGGACCTCTACCTCGCCAGATTTTGGCGTTGATAGTGTCGTCGAGCGATTTGGCCAAACAGCACCCAAGATTTTGATCTGCGCCGACGGCTACTTTTACAATGGGAAAACCCATCACAGCCTCGGGAAAGTCAATGAAATTCTGACCCACCTTCCCAGTATTGAACAGTTACTGATCATCCCCTATACAGAAAGCAACGTAGATGATCACTTTGTCCAGCAGCTCAGCCAGCAGCAGTTAACGACATCATATTGGCCTGATATTCTTGAGCGATACCCTGTCCGCCCTCTTTCTTTCACCCAGGTTCCGTTTAATCATCCGCTCTATATTCTCTATTCATCAGGCACTACGGGGCAACCCAAATGCATCGTCCACAGTACTGGCGGAACCTTGCTCAACCACCTGAAAGAGCATCAATTGCACAGCAATATCAAACCGGGAGACCGTTTGTTTTATTTCACTACCTGTGGCTGGATGATGTGGAACTGGATGATCAGCGGCCTGGCCTCGGGGGCCAGTCTGGTGATTTATGATGGCTCGCCCTTCTTTCCCGATGGCAATGTACTCTGGGATATGGCCGAGCTGGAATCAATCAACCTGTTTGGTACTTCGGCGAAATACTTGGAGGCACTGGAAAAGCAAGGTTATCAACCGGCATCTCACCATAACTTATCGGCGCTCAAGACCTTGTGCTCTACAGGTTCGGTGCTGGCTCCCGAACAGTTTGACTATGTCTATCGCGCAATAAAACCCGATTTACAGCTTGCTTCTATATCCGGCGGGACAGACATTTGCGGTTGTTTTGCCATCGGCAATCCTCTCAACCCAGTCTATCGGGGAGAATGCCAAGGAAGAGCACTCGGTATGGATGTGCAGGTGTTCGATGATAACGGCCGATCACTGTTTCAGCAGCAGCAGGGCGAGCTGGTTTGCTGCAATAGCTTCCCCAATCAGCCGGTTGGCTTTTGGAACGACCCTGACGGCAACCGCTATCACCATGCATATTGGAGTACCTTTCCCAATATCTGGCACCATGGCGACCTTGTCGAGCTCAGCGAAACTGGTGGGATAACATTTTACGGCCGCTCCGATGCCGTACTCAACCCGGGCGGCATCCGAATAGGCACAGCCGAAATCTATCACCAGGTGAATCCGCTCAGCGAAATTGTCGACTCGGTCGTCATCGGTCAACACTGGCATAATGATGTCCGGGTGGTGCTCTTTGTCCAGCTCACCGAGGGATATGAACTGGATGATGAGCTGAAGGTCACCATTTGCCAGCGTATCAAGCACCATTGCTCACCTCGCCATGTACCAGCAGTCATATTGGAAGTTACCGATATTCCCCGTACCAAGTCGGGAAAATTGGTTGAATTGGCCGTCCGGAACATCATCCATCACCAGCCAGTCAAGAATGTCGGCGCTCTGGCAAACCCGCAAGCACTTGAACAGTATAAAAATCATCCGGAACTACAAGATGTAACAAAATAAGTTGGCTGTTCGGGCTCGGACAGGTTTATTGAATGATATGATGGCTTCATCAGGCTACAAGGAGAACTGTTACCCACATGAAGCGCATTCCGACCAACATCATCACCGGCTTTTTAGGGGCCGGAAAAACGACCTCCATTCTTTCCCTGCTGGCACGCAAGCCGGAAAATGAAAAATGGGCGATTCTGATCAACGAATTCGGCAATGTCGGCGTTGATGGTGCAATTTTGGATCAGCAGGGTGCTATCGTGAAGGAAGTCCCTGGGGGCTGCATGTGCTGTGTAGCGGGCCTACCGATGTCCGTTGGCATCAATGCATTGCTTGCACAAAAACCTGACCGGTTGCTGCTTGAACCTACCGGCCTTGGTCACCCGAAAGAGGTCATAGCCAAGCTGACATCAGACAGCTATCGTAACTATATCGACCTGAAGGCAACTATCACAGTAGCCGACCCTCGTCATTTTTCCGATACCCAATATACCGATAACCAAAATTTCCAGGATCAACTGGCACTGGCCGATGTGGTTGTCGCCAATAAGATTGACCAATGTACCGCCGAAGACCTTGACGCCTTTGATGTATTTGCCGCCAAATTCGAGCCGGCAAAAGCGGCCATTGGCAAAGTCGAGCAAGGACAGCTTAATCTCGATTGGCTAGCTATCGAACGTACTGAGCGTCAAGCGGAACATAGTCACCACCACCACGGTCACGATGCAACAGCTCCGCTCGAGGAATTTGAATTGGCACCGGGAGAAATCTTTGCTCGCCGAGAAAACAGCGGACAGGGTTACCGAAGTTGCGGCTGGTTCTTTGCCGCAGATCAGATCTTCAACTTTTCAAAACTATTTACCCTGCTTTCCAATGTGAATGCCCAACGCGTCAAGGCCGTTGTGAATACAGAGCGTGGCTGCTATGCCTTCAACGTGGTCAACCAGGTCGTTTCTGTCAACGAGCTGTCACTGGAAGGCTTCGAATCGCGGATTGAGTTTATCGATAAAGAGCCGCTGCCTTGGGATGAGCTAGAGCAGATTTTGTGCTCGTTAACCTCAGTTCAATCATAATTTAACGACTCAATCTTCTGAATTTCATGCTAATAATGAGTATTGAAGGCAGTTGAAGAGACAGTCGAACAGTTCTAATTTGTCCATTACTACCAATCTGAACAATAGGTTGGTATGAGAGTCCCTATTTGGCTATGGACTTAATCACAAGCAAGGAGCAACTATGCTAAACCCTGCTACTGCAAAAGCAGTCATTGATCATGCGCTATTCCTCGGTGCTGATTTTGCTGAACTCTTTGTTGAGCATCACCAGTCCAGCTCTGTTGAACTTACCTCCGGCGACATTGACAAAGTAAACTCAGGTATCGACTTCGGGATCGGTATTCGTTTGTTCTTCGGCCATAAAGTACTGTACGGCTATACCAACAGTACCGATGAAGAAGAACTCAAGCGTGTCACAGGCCTGCTGGCAGCCAAGGACAAGCGTGATCAGATTGCCAATGCGGCAGCCCTGAACTTCAGTCGCTACAGCAGCAAGCACCTATGCAAACAACCACTGGCTCAAGGCGCCAACCTTGAAGCCAAGATCGCATTTCTACGAGAAACCGATAAGGCGGCCCGCAGCGAAGACGAGAAAATATCTCAGTTCATCGGTCGTATTCTGCAACGTGAACAGCAAATAGAAATTTTCAACTCCACCGGCCTGCATATCGGCGATACCCGCCACTATACTCGTGTTGCGGCAACAGCGATTGCCCAAAACGGCAGCGAACAGTCTACCGGTTTTGAAGCACCAGGAGCACTGACTGGCTGGGAATTCAATATACGTCTTGATGCCCGCGAGCTAGGACAGCATGTTGCCAAACAGGCAATGGTGAAGCTGTTTGCAGAGAACTGCCCATCAGGAGAAATGCCTGTCATTATCGGCAATGGCTTTGGCGGCGTGATTTTCCACGAAGCCTGTGGCCACCTGTTAGAAACTACTTCTGTTGCCAAAAAAGCCTCGGTCTTCCATGACAAGATGGGCGAGATGATCGCCAATCCTGTCGTCAATGCCGTTGATGACGGCACCATGACCAACGAATGGGGCTCTATCAATATTGATGACGAGGGCATGGAAACCCAGCGCACTCAGCTTATCAAAGACGGCAAGCTAACAAGCTTTATGGTTGATCATATGGGCTCGCTCAAAACAGGCTTTGCACCGACTGGCTCCGGCCGTCGAGAGTCCTACAAGTACGCACCAACATCACGGATGCGCAATACCTTTATCGAGCCCGGTGACAGCTCTCTGGATGAGATGATCGGCAGTGTCGAGCACGGTATCTTCGCCAAGAAAATGGGCGGCGGCTCCGTACAGCCGGGGACGGGTGAATTCAACTTTGCCGTGCAGGAAGCCTACCTGATCGAAAATGGCCAAATCACCAAGCCGCTAAAATCAGCCACTCTGATCAGCACCGGACCAAAGGTTCTGAAAGAAATCAGCATGGTTGGCAAGGACTTTGAATTGGCTGCCGGTATGTGCGGTTCTGTCAGCGGTTCGGTTCCGACAACGGTTGGACAACCAGCACTGAAAGTCGACAATATTCTCGTGGGAGGTGGTAACTAATGGCCGATCAAAACAAACTTCAACAAGCAATTGATCAGGTGCTGGAGCGTGCTCACGCTGCCGGTGCCGATGCCGATATTATTGCCAACTGCAGCAATAACTTTTCATTGAAAGCCAATGCCGGAGAGCTTGACGAGTACAAGGTAACCTCCGGACAGGTTATCGGCGTTCGTGTCATTAAAGATCAGCACATCGCAACCTGTTATTCGGAATCCCTAGAACCAGCCAATCTTGACACTATGGTTGAGCAGGCACTGCAAAACGCCCTGTACACCAAACAGGACGAACATCAAACGATCAGCTGCATGAACAGCCAGCTGAAAACCGATGTGGCAGAAATCTACCAGCAGGATAATGCAACCGTCGATGACAAAATTGAGCTGGCGCTGGCGCTGGAAAGCGGCGTTGTTGCCAAGCCTCATGCCAAGGCCGCGCCTTACAATGGTTTTGGTGAATCCGACAGCCAAGTCATTCTTGCCAATACCCAAGGGACGCTGTGCCAGCATCAGGAGCGGTCGACTTATTGCTATGCCTATACCCTTTACGAGCAAGACGACAAGCAATCGATGCACGGCGGAATGTCATCCGGTCGACGTTTCGATGAGCTCGATCCTAACTACTGTATCAACCACGGTTACGATATTGCCAAAGCGCTTCTGGACGGCTCTCCGATTACCACCGGTAGCTACTCGGTTATCTTTGATCTAAGCTGCCTGAGCAGCCTGTTTGGTGCATTCGGTATGTGCCTGTCTGGTCAATCGGCAATGAAAGGAATCAATCCATGGCGTGACGCGCTGCACGATCAGGTTGCCAGTCCACTACTGACCGTATCTGACGTAGCGTTCATAGAAGGTGGTTCGGCCATTAAAGCATTCGACAGCGAAGGCTATGCAACCCGAGATACCATCTTGATCGGTGAGGGGCAATTGCAGAGCCTGCTGCACAACAGTCATACGGCAAGCTTCTTCGGTATCGACAATACAGCCAACGCCTCACGCTCAGCAAAAGGTGGGCTAGGTGTTTCATCCCGCCATACGGTGATTGCGACCGGCACCAGTTCTGATGCCGAAATCACCGCAGGTGAATATCTGGAGCTTGTTAATTTACAGGGTGTCCATTCAGGTGCCGATGCAGTCAGCGGTGACTTCTCGTTTGGTGCCAGCGGCTTCCTCTGCCGTGATGGCAAGCGTATTCAGCCTGTCCGTGGTATCACCGTAGCCGGAAACTTCTATCAGCTTCTGAAAGAAATCGATGCGGTCGGCAACACCCTGAACCACGACTACGAGCGCGATTTCTTTGCTCCTCAGATCCGCTTCAATAAGCTGAGTATCGCGGGGAAGTAAATTCTAGGAACTCGGAAACGAGAAACTAGTAGATGCGAGAGTAAAAATGGCGAGCTCATGCTCGCCATTGTTCCAATTGAAACGGTATAACATTCAATCAAGCCTCTCACTTCCAGAAAACTACCCTATCGCTTTATCAGGGTCGATCTGATAGTAAGTGTTCACACTTGAGCTTGCCAATTCTGGCTCCAGAAAATCCCTAACACTATCAATCGACTCAGCCTCCCACATACATTGACACACGTGTAGCTGCTCGCTGACCATCGTCGAATGAAGCCGCATACCCGTAGGCGGGTGGGTTAATGCACCGCTGGCTTTTTGCCAGAATAACTCAGGATCAGTGATTTCATGTTGAATCGCTATAAACATATCCCGCTCCCTTAGTTCTATGCAAAGTATAGCGAGAAACGGAAGAACCGTTGTCTTCATCAGGTTAATCATCTGATTTTACTTAATTCGCTATGGCAAGATCCTTCTTCGCCCAAAGGTAGGTTTTCTTTATACGCCCTTGAATAGGGCCTGCGCGCTGCGGCTGACAGGCAGCTTATGTTTTCCAATCAATACTGATAGCCTGCCAGTAAAGTCTTTATGCACTTTATCAATCGTAGATACATTCACAATAGTAGAGCGATGGATTTGCCAAAACTGTTCAGGGTTAAGTTGGTGAATCAATCCTTTTAACGCACTTCGAATAATATATTCGTCGGTGCCACTTGGCGCATCATCACTTTTCTTGAATACCGAGATATATTTGTCTTCGGCTTTGAAGTACAAAATATCGGCTACCGAAATAATATAGATATCATCTCCCTTGCTGGCCTTTACCCAATTCAGGTACTCGACAGGTTTTGGCTGTGACAACAGGTTGATTTGCTCTATCAAACTGCCAAGATGTTCAGGATCATACTGGCCCTGCACCGCATTCCTGTTTGATATTTCAGCCAGACGGGACTTTACCTTGTCGCATGCTTGTTCCAACCGTTGCTCGGAAAGCGGCTTTAACAGGTAGTCGAGTGCATTCTGCTCGAAGGCATTGATAGCATACTCACGGTAGGCTGTGGTAAACACTATGTGCGGCGTCTTTTCCAGCTTTGATAGCGCCTTCGCAACCCCCATCCCATCTAACTCAGGCATTCTGATATCAAGGAAAACAACATCTGGCTGGTGGGTGTTAATGGCCTCGAGTGCTTCAATTCCATTGCCAGCTGCGGCCGCTATTTCAAGCTCTGGCCACACTTCCGCCAATGCACGGCTTAAATGACGACGCAGGATCGGCTCATCATCAGCAATCACAGCCTTGGCGAACTCACCCATGCTTTTCTCCTTGTACTAACAATGTATTAAGCTGTGCTTTCGGTAATTGGATAGTTGCTGTCACGCCGCCCTCCACAGGCTCTTTTATCGTCAGGCTGGCCTTGTTGTCAAACAGTGAAGCCAACCGAGCACGGATATTCTCCAGGCCTAAACCGTTCCCCCCCGAAAGCATTGCAGCCTGTATGCCATTTCCATTGTCTTTTACCTGCAGCAAAAGATCACATTCATTCTCTTCGATACACAGCTCGATGTGCCCTCCCTCACCTTTGGGCTCTATTCCGTAATAGACCGCATTCTCAACCAATGGCTGAAGCAGAAACGGGGGGATATGAAGCGACATACTCACATCATTACTGATGACTTGATAACTTAACCGGTCTCCCAACCGAATCTGCTGTATATCCAGGTAAGCCGAAATTAATTTGACCTCTTCTTCCAACGTGGTGACACTCCCGCGGTTCTTATGGAGATTGGTATGAAGCAAGTCGGTCAAACGCACGAGCATTAGTTTGGCTTTCGCTGTATCTTGATCAATTAAGGCTATTGCGTTGGCCAGTGTATTAAATAAGAAATGCGGCTCAATCTGACTCTGCAGTTGTCGCAACTGGCTTAATGCCAATGCTTTTTCCTGCTCAGACTGTTGTCTTCGTACCTGTTCCATCTCCTGCTGAGCAATTAGCCTTTGCTCATACGAATAAAAGTAATAAAAGCAGATAAGAGTAAAGACCAGCGCTAGCATAATTACCGGTTTCATTTCAGAAAAAGACTGAAACGTATCAGGACCTCTTAACCAGTAGAAAGCATTAGCCGTTCCGAACACCATGGCAGATGATACGGTTAAGATGTTCACCTGCCGAAAACTCAGGTTGGGCAAAAAATAGCTAGTTAAGCGAGCCGAAACGATCGCACTCGCTCCGTAACCAAAGCTGATTGCGAGGTCTTCATAAAAATTATCCGGCCACACAATATAAGTGACAACGGCAATAGCCAAACAAAACGCACTGGTGATACCCACCGATTTCATCCAAGGAAAAGCATTACCTTTATACTCAATGTGACTCATCAAAATCGTCCTTTAAGATTTAGTAAAATCATACGCTTATCAGATAAATTTCGATAGACAGATTGCTTGTCTCCGGTCAAGATCCGGGCCGCAATTTCGATATCAAATTGCATACTCCCTGTATCAACTGCCGCATACCTTAGCCACTGGGTAGCAATTACGCCATTGTCTTCTGGAGAAAACAACACATCAAACGTTGGTGTAAAATCTTGCAACCAAGATACATTTTGTGACCAGTTCCAGTACTGCCACGCTATCGGATCCTGCGTCCAGTGAAGCATCACGTTATGGCTAACCAGATTGACATGCTGAAGAGGCTGAGCGTAAGCATACCTCAACCCTACAGGCATCCCATTGCCATTGATCTGTTCTGCCTGCTGATAGGCTTGCTTCCACTGTCCGTTGTTCCAACTGCGGCTGTCATACCAATACTCCAGTATCACACTCTGCCCAATTTCATTCGTCCATGTCAGGCCTAGCAAGGTTTGTAACCCATGATTCTTTTTTTCAGAGCGAACAGACTCGAACAAAGATTCAGGCAATGAATAGCTATAATACTCGCTTTGATACACAGCCGAGGCATGTAGTTCCCAGGCGTCATCAAGTACGCTGACCCAACTACCGCCAAGCAAGCCGCGTCTCACATCATCATAGTAAGCAACCCCCTGCCACTCACTGTTACCCACAAGCCCATAACGCCTGATACCTATTCCCTGCTGTTCATTCTGTTGATCCAGATCGTTTCCTAATTGTGAAGCCCAAGAAGAGTCAGCATAAATTAACGTCCACTCTCCATTACCGTCAAAATATGAAACGGCAGCCACCCCCGCACCTTCCTCGACCTGGATCCCTACCGGATTTCTTCGATACGGTTTTATAATATCCAGCGGTCGATAGCCATACCCAACGCCCCAGTCAACGCGTGCCTTGCCAAGAGTAAGATCGAAATCAGCCCCCGACAACGATGTCGTTCCCTGCCAAAAGAGTTCCCTGACGATCCCCTCGCTATCACTCTCAACACCGGATTGTGAAGAATAGAGATCGTTGCCTTTGAGTGCTAAAACACCGAGCCACTGGCCGTAGCGTAGCTCGACATCCAGCAATGCATTCACCGATTGCCATTGTTCATCCTGATCCTCGGGAAGATATAAGCTGTTTCTTGATTCATGATGTTCGAAACTCACCATCCAGTCCCAACTGGTTTCCAGTATGCTGGCAAGTACTAGCCTCGGTACTAACAGGCTAACTAACAACAAACTACGCAACAGAAGTAACGACGAAGCTGGCAACGAAAAAATAGCTCGATGCATGCTAAAGCCCCGACACATTATTTCGAGACAAATAGGCAGGGTTATAGTACTTCGCATCCAGCTCTATTGGTAAGACCTCCTGATACTTGATAACCGTTTTTTTACTCGGCTGAATGCGGTCAAGTAATGTCATTTCAATAACACTGGTTCGGGCATCTCGCACTCCTTTGGTAAACCAGGCTTCTTTTGCCAATTTACCCGAACGGAGGTACATACGTGCCTTGATAGGAAAGTCACTGTCCTTTTCTAGCCACAGTTCAATACGCTGATAACTGGCACCCGATGTTTTGGCTGTCAGCTCCAGCTGATTGACCAGTACATTCTCGGTCTCCGGCAAGTTCAATTCTACCGCCTGAACCCATTGCCCCTGATAGTCTTCACTCCAGGTCAAGGTCGAAATATCGCCCACCGATGCCTCACCCAGCAATTTCTGCATTGGTGTGATCCGGATCGGTCGACGACTTTTCGGCATCAATAGCCAGTAGTTATCACCCAGCATCAACATTTTCTGTCCGGCTTCTACTTTTGACTTGGAGACCACCAGCGATTCACGCTCAGGACGGGTATAAACGGTATATTGACGAGTTTTTTCCAGCTCACCATTTTCATACAGCAACACCTGAGACACTACTTTGGCCGCATCGCTATCAAGCCGATACTGATCAGCACGCTGCAAGATTTCCTCTACCGTCTTTTCAGGCTGAGCGTTAACATTACAGGCCAAGATACTAGCCAAAATGCCAAACACGAGCTGTTGAATCCGCTTTCTTTTGAATATAAGGCGGTTAGACATAAGGCGACTAAACATAAGACAAGGCCTCCGTAATAGGCTTGTTGACCCCTTTTCGGGCTGAGAAGTAAGCGGCAAACAGGCAAATAGCAAGTACACAGCCTGTGGCAGATAGCACCAGTTCAGGTGAAAAATAAATATGAAGCGGATAGCCTTCGCTATAACCGGGAGGTGGCGGCATATTGACCTCGACCAGCATCAAAAAAAGACTCAATGCTGCACTCAACAGGGCACCGGTCATGGAACCAATTACTGCCAGCAACCCAGCTTCGCGTAAAAAGCCGCCGACAATCTCTTTCCGGTAACTCCCAAGCGCTGACAGGGTGCCTATCTCACGGGTACGCTCAGTCACCGACATAGTCATGGTATTAAACAGGGAAACGAACACAACCAGCCCCATCACCAGCCCCATCATGCCAAAGATGAGGTTATACAAGCTCTTGACATTGTTGTAGAAAAACGCACGGTCTTGCCATGACGTCAGCTCGATAGCTTGCTCCAATGCCATCGCGTTGATCTGATTGTCAACCACGTCCATCATCGCTTCGGTCCGGGCCGTGTCATTGAGGAAGACTGACAAGGTACTGACTTTGTCTGATAGCAGCAGCTCTTGCGCTGACTGGATATGGATATATAACTGGCGTTTATCCAATTCAGGCACACCTGTCGAATACAACCCGTGAACCTTGAAGTCAAAGGCATTTAACGCGCCTTCACTGGTTGTAGACAACAGTGTTATCCAGTCCCCCACCCCGACATTCATATTCTTTGCCAAATCGACACCCAACATCACTTCCGGCTCTATCGGGTTATAGCGGCTTGACGTAATATCCGAGAGCGTTTTCCCTTCACGCATATCCAGGAACGGGCCTTTGAGGCTAAACTCGCGATCGTTGACACCTGTTCCCGTAAAAATGGCGGACTTATTGCCGTTGGACACTAAACCCGTAAAATATACCCGGGACTGAACGGCGCGTACTGCTTCGTTATTCATGATTTCGCTTATCATGGTTTGAGTATTGTTCAGCCCATTGCTCAGCGGCATCTCCTCGTCTTTCTCAAAATAGCCCGGCACACTTAAGGTGATATGCCCAATATCACGCGCGGTAGACTCTTGAAGCGATTGATAGGTATACAAGCCAAAACCACCCGCTGAGGTCAGGGCAAAGACTGCAATCGCAATGATCATTACCGACAACATACTGCGCCGACCGTTTCGTCTCAGATTCAGCCACGCCAGCCTGAAATAGTAAGGCATCACTTTTTCAGCAACCTTGTCGATATTTAACTCACCCATCGCATTTCCTCCTGCTGGATGTGTCCGTCCAATAGTTCTATTCTTCGGTCACAACGTTCAGCCGTACGGGGATCATGGGTCGCGACAATAAACGTTGTTCCTATCTCATGACCAAGTTTTTTCATGATCTCAATCACCGCATTCGCGGCCTGACTATCCAGGCTCGCTGTAGGCTCATCAGCAATAACCAAACTTGGCTGGTGCACCAGCGCACGAGCAATGGCCACACGCTGCTGCTGGCCTCCTGATAAATGATCCGGTCGATGATGAAGCCAAGCTCCGAGGCCGACATTTTCCAGCATTTGCTGCGCCATTCGCTGCTGCTCTTGCTTGGAAAAACCATTGAGGTGCAATGGATAAGCCACGTTTTCTAATGCCGTCATCACAGGCACAAGATTGAACCGTTGAAAAATAAACCCCAGCTGACTGCGACGAAACTTTGCCGCTTCCATCGGTGCCTGGGGTGCAGATTGCAATGTTGACGAACTGGAACCGAATAGCACTTCGCCCTGGTAGTCCATGTCCAGCAGGCCAAAAATATTAAGCAAAGTACTTTTCCCCGAACCCGACGGCCCGCATAGCGCCACCATTTCACCAGTATCAATAGAACCCGATACGCCATTGAGAGCTCGAACGTCTTGATTACCTAACACATACCGTTTCTGAACCCCTGCAAACTGAATCATGTCTCCCCCTCAACCTTTATTGAACAATGCAATCGCTTTTAACGTTTGCGGGTGATTGGCATCATGCCGCTCCATCACCGCAAGCCAACTTTTTGCCTGTGATAAATCTTCCGCACGAATAGCCGCCTGAATGGCAAGCGCATACACCCAAGCCGTTGCAGCAAAAGGCTCCTTGGTAAATTCCGGCTGCGCCAGCAATGAAAGGTAGATATCGTAGCCACGTTCAAAATAGTTAAACATGTCAGGTAGCAGGGTAAATGTTGACGCAGAGATAGCCTGCGTTAGGTAAGATTCATGAATGCCCGAAACAATCGGCTGCTCTTCGAACGGGACTGGATTGGCATTAAGCAGATCGAGGCCTTTATCAATTTTGGCAAGCCCTTGCTCTACATATTTCATTTTATTCCACGGCATCCAGGCATCGCGGCCTTTTAGCGTTTCGGTACCGCCTAAGTAAACCATTGTCAGCGGCTTTTGGCCTTCTAGCTCTATCAGGTTCTCCAGTTGCTGGTAAACCGTTTCAACTTTTGCCTCGTCCCCTGCCGCTGCCTGGTTGTATAGGCCAATGATATCCTCGATCGCATTGGCCTGTGCAAAAGCCGGTACCAATAGCAAGGTACTAACCAGCACCACTCGTAGACCACGCACTATCATCTGAATCATATTCCTCTCCAATTGACTTGATATTTGCCTCAATAGTAAGCGCGAGGAATGAACTGCGTTTATCGATGCGACAAATTGCAGAATCTGAGAGCGAACCGAAGCAAAACGCGACTGAACTGCCACGCTAACTGTTAGGGAAAAAAAGAAGGGAAAGTAGCTTATTGAAAGGACTTTCTAGCAACAAAACAACACCAAGCGGCAGTTTGGCTGCCGCTAATATCTGGAAATGACTATACCGTTTCCTGCTCGGCAGACACGCCTGATTCAATCGCTTTAATTGCGTCGACAAGCGATGGCAACAAATTGGCTTTTTTGTTGGTTTTAAAGTTGAACATCACCACCTTCGCTGTTCCTGAGCTTGTTACAGCACCGAGCTTTTTACTGACAATCTCATACTCCATGGTAAAACGATCGTCCTTGAGCTCAGACACTCGGCTACCTACGTAAAGAGTATCCGGGTAAGTCACAGGTAGTTTATAGCGACAACTTGTTTCACCCAGAACCGGACCAATACCTGTATTTTGTATCTCATCCATCAAAGCGATCTCTCGAAAGTATTCAATTCGAGCTGTTTCTAAATAGCGGAAGTAAACAACATTATTCACATGATTAAGCGCGTCCATCTCTCCCCATGCCACCGGAATTTCAGTGATAACAGGGTATCCTTTCAGTAGATCTTTCATACATGCTCCTTGCTATATAGGATTGTTGCCGATCCGGTCATAGAGCTTTTAATCTAACCCTGAGTTAACAATATAGCAACAGAAAAACGAACAAGAGAAGAAACAGTACAAACCACCTTAGTAGCACAAAATTGATGCGCCACTCCTTTACCACACCCGACTGTTGGCGATCTTTTCTTCAGTTATGAAAGCACCGTGTAAAATTCCGTCGCAAAAGTGCCAGAAGCCTTATTTTATAAGGGCTCATGAGCTATTTTGATGTATCCTTACCCACCTTTTTTTATTGCCTGACGGTTTTATATCGACAGGCGAAATATGAGCAATTGCGCTCATAGATGCAGACTCTGTTTTTTATGCTTTATAACGACAATCTACCGGTACGATTCCCTAAAGGGACTTTCGCAATGTGGACGGTATACAGTTTCACCGGCGCATCCATTCTTGCTTCTATTATCTTCTCACTACTGCTCTTCCTCTCCATCGACGAAGATCCAATGATGCAGTTGTTGTTTGGTGGCTTGGCGGTTATTTTTGAACTGGGGAAGTTCTTTGCCTGGTATGAATTCGGCGAACGACGTGCCCGTCGCAATTACACAGGCGCGTTCTCGGCTTTTGCCTTCTATGCCGTACTTGCTGCTATATCTATTGGCGGCTCGGTGGGCGGGATCAACAGCGCAACCAACCAAGCACAGAGCCACGTTAATGTGCAGCAGAGCAAAATCAACACCTACAACATGCAAATTAATGCTATCGAGAAACAAATCGAGCTCAATAATATTGCTGCTGAAAAATATATTCAGATGGAACGTATTGCCACGGGGGTTGCGAGGATCCAGAAAGCCAATAACCAACTTCGCCAGCAACAGCAGACGCTAGCCGCAGAGCGAGATAGCCTCCCGGTGGTTAACCAAGGCTCAGTGCTTGGTCTAATCGACAGCTTAGCTAAGTCACTCAATGTGCAAACACAAACCGCACAGTTGGGGTTGGTCGTTTTCCTCTCCGTATTATTGGATTTTTTCGCGGCTTTCTTTGTCGGATTAATCGGTGAAGAGCTCCGATTTAGAAACCAGTTCCGCAGAGTCAACCCGATCACTATCGATGCGTTTAACACCGCCGAGCCTAAAGAGCCCGAACTACTTACCAAGACACTAGATACAAGTAGTGAAGTCGAGCAAAGAGAGATACTGGAAACTGAACCCGAAGAGCCTAAAAATCCTTATGAAAAAGCGATTGAGGCCTTAAGCAGTAACCAGGTCAACTGCACCAAGCGCGCTGTCACTCGCTTTCTCAAGATCAGTAGCGAAGAAGTTGATGACATCTTCAAACAACTGCTCGAAGAAGGGATTGTCAGTAAAAAACCCAATAACCATTATCAGTGGCATGGTGTAGCACAAAGCTAATCCCCTCCCTATAGTCAAAAAGCCCACAGCATTAATGCTGCGGGCTTTTAATTGCTACTTAAGCACCTGTTTCTTGTACTGAACAAAACTAAGGATTGAAAGTAGTGCAAAAAATGCAGGATCGCTCCAGCCAAAGCCAACAAATACACCAGTAAAACAAGCATACAAAGTAATGAGCAAACCAAGCAGATTGGTCACCATAAGCCCTAGAAATAGCTTTTGCGATAGCTCACTTGCTTCAATTTCACGAAACAGAAAACTGATTGCCGCTATCCCACCCAGGAAAATACTGTTGTGTTGTGACAAAAAGTAAGCGTATTGATCGTTCACTTCTACACCATACATCGGCCACATTAATGCAGGTGCAAAAAATAGGGCTAGTGCAAAAACACCATAGATTGCGGCATGCATCGACAGAAAAGCTTTATTGTTCATATTTATTACCTAGTACGTTATTTGCCTATTGGCCCTTTGTTAATGACAGACAAAGACTCATTAATATCAAAGACGATGCCTCTAACATCAGTAATGCCCATTTTCTGCAAGCGAGCAGTATGCATATCTAGATACGCCAAGGCTGTTTGCTCGTCTTCGAACAAATAGATCCCCCCACCTTGTTGAGTCTGTGCGTTCTCAGTCCAAATTTTCCAGATCATCCCCGGCTCTTGATTGATGGACTCGGCCAACTCTTTTAATAACGCGGACATTTCTTCGCCAAAGGGCCCTTGGAAATCAAAGTCTACTTGTAGCAACTTATTCATGATTATTTACTCCAGTCTCGTCGGTATGTGCAATAATCATATTCAATAAAAAATGAACACTAAAGTTCAAAATACCTGTAGTTAATGTGGAAAAAATCGACCAATGAGACTAAAAACCACGCTCGATCAATGGCTCACCTTGCATGAAATCAACCGCGCGGGGAGTATTCAAGCCGCGGCAACACAGCTAAACAAGAGCCATACCACGTTGATCTACGCAATAAAAAAACTAGAAGAACAACTGGGAATATCATTAGTACATGTTAAAGGCCGCAGAGCGGTACTTACTGACGATGGTCAGTCTTTGCTCCGCAGGGCTACTTCAATGCTAGAACAAGCTCGTGAACTTGAACTTATCAGTACCCAGTTATCAATGGGGATAGAGTCTGAGATCACCGTCTCCATCGATCATTTATGCTGCCGCGAGTGGCTATATGAACCATTAGCTGCATTCTTGGCGGAGAATAAAAACACCTCGGTACAAGTCGTTGAAACATCACTCTCGAGTACAACAGATGCTGTCTTGTCTGAACAGTCCGATGTTGCAATCGTTACTCTGCCTGTTACTAACCATCCAGCAGACGCCTTTGGCGTCGTAACTATGGTGCCTGTAGTTGCCAAGAGCCATCCGTTGGCCCTCAAGTCCAATCTGTGCCTAGGCGATATGACAACCGAGACACAAATTGTTATTCGAGATCTTGGTGCACATCAGACACAAAATAAACAAAATGTGGGATGGCTAAAATCGCAACAACGCATCACTGTCGATAACTTTGACCACGCTTGGCGCGCAGTTGCTAACGGCTTAGGTTTTTGCCGTCTACCGGAACATATGGTGGATGAAATGAATTGCGACGATATCGTTCAGCTATCGGTAGAAGGAGCGCAACGTTATCACGTACCTCTGCATATAGCCTTACCTAAGGGGGCTAAAACAGGGCCTGCTGCACATGATCTGTATGAGCTACTGCTTGCCAAAGCAAACACACGGCTTGGCTACTGCCAATAAGGTGATAATGAACTGGGCAAGTCAGAAAATACTCACCTGTCCAATTCATGCCCATTAACCAATTATGGCTTCGCTATCACTTATCTTCGATATCCAATACCCCACGGCGGATTTGATCTAGCTCTATAGACTCAAATAATGCCTGGAAATTACCTTCACCAAAGCCTTGATTCCCTTTACGTTGAATTATTTCAAAAAAGACCGGCCCAATAACGGTATCGGTAAAGATTTGCAGTAAGATACCGCTCTCGTCACCGTCGATCAGAATCTTCAATTCATTCAATTTACCAATATCTTCATGATGTCCCGGTACCCGCTTATTAATACCTTCATAATAGGTATCTGGCGTGTCCATGAACCCCAGCCCGCCATCTTTTAGCTTTTGTACTGTCGCCAAGATATTTTCTGTACTCAGGGCAATATGCTGGATGCCTTCTCCGTTGTACTGATCCAGATATTCTGCAATCTGGGACTTGTCATCTCTGGACTCATTGATTGGTATACGAATTTTCCCACACGGGGCAGTCATTGCCCGCGAAAGTAGGCCGGTCACTTTACCTTTGATATCGAAATGGCGTATTTCTCGGAAATTGGCAATTTTCTTGTAAAAATTTGCCCATAAATCCATATTACCGCGCTTAACGTTATGGGTTAGGTGATCGATAACTTCCAGCCCGGCATCCAGCGCCACCATCCGCTCTTTGTAATCAGGATAATAATCGAAATCTATTTCATAAATATCGTGCTCACCATAACGGTCAACCAGATAAATCAAAGACTCACCAATACCGTAAAGAGCAGGGATATTCAGCTCCATTGGACCGGCCTGAGGCGCACATGCCGTTGCCCCTTTCTCAACCGCATAAGCAAGTGCCTGGCTGGAATCGGCAACCCGAAATGCCATCGCATTTACACTGGCACCATGTTCGCCAGCAAATCCTGCGGCCTGAGAGTGAGACTCCCCATTGACGATAAAGTTAATACCGCCCTGCCGGTATAGCCACACCGACTTATGCTTATGTCTCGCGACTTCTGCAAATCCCATCAGGTGAAACAGTCTCTTCAAATTTTCGATACCCTCAGGAGTTGGCGCGGTATATTCCACAAACTCAAAGCCGTCCGTACCCATTGGATTATCAATACTCTTGCCCATCCGTATAATCCTCACTTTCTGTCAGCAGCAACCGTGTTCCAGACGATCCGGCGCTTACTAATAGGATTAGCATTTCTACCAAATGATGAGACATTTCCAAATAAAGTTATGTTACGAACATGTAAACACCAGGCGTAAACTCAGATTGACAACAAAAATGAGTAAGAATGTGAAGGTAACTTTATTAACGCAGATCACTCACCACATTGACTACATGATTATTATCTTTGCAACATGACTAGCAATTTCAAAAGCTTTACGCCATTCCTTTCTTGCAACAACTAAGCTTGTTTAAAGAGGTGAAGGGATGAATGTAAACAAGCGCGACCAACTAAAGCTACCCAAGAGAAAAAAGCCTGAAATAGTATTATCTGCCTCGGCTGAGATTTTTCTACCAACTTTCCACACTCTCAATGCTGAGTTTCAACATGCAAAGCGGCATGAAAGAGGCATTATCCGCGATGATAATAGCGAGTTTCTTCACCAGTATAGAGTAGCGCTACGTCGATGCCGGGCACTGATTAGCCTTCTCAAAAGTCTGTTTTTCCCCCAGCAAAAAGCAATGCTCAACAATGAGTTCAAAACCATGATGCAAAAAACCAATCGACTCAGGGATCTCGATGTTTTTCTCTATAAAATGGATGATTACTTCTCTTGTTTAGAACATTCCCATCATCAGGGACTTACCTGCTTCATTGATGAATTGCAGGATGCACGAAGAAAAGCCTATAAAGACACAAAGAAGTGGCTGAAAACAGACAACTATGAACAACAGTGCCTGTTAGTTCAAGGATTGCTGGCAGAAATGGAAGCCAACCAAACTGAAGAAGGACATAGTGCCAGCAAGGTATTTGGCTATGAGATTATCCAGCAACATTTCCAAGGCACACTAACGCTTTGCCACCGACTCGATAATCAAAGTACAGACAATGTCATTCACCGGCTACGGATCCGCTGCAAAAAGCTTCGATATCTATTGGAGTACTTTTCTCCAATCTTGCCGCCACAAAGCAGTAAAGAACAAATTAAATGTATGAAGCAACTGCAAGATGAACTTGGTGACTTTAACGACTTATCAATCCAGCTTCAATTTTTAAGCTATTACCTAAAAGATAAAAAGACAACTACCCGCCGCTATAAAGCGGCATCACAACTCAAAAGTATTACTCAACAACGGCATGGCGAGTCCAAACTTCAGGTAATAAAGCAGGTCGAATTATTTTCCACACAAGAAAAAGTTATTACATTTCAATCAGTTTATAAGATAGATAAACTTACGCAAGGCTAAACAAGATGCTTATCATTGCAATATCAATAATCAAACTAATTTTCATCACACGCTTCGGCTTGAAGCATTGATAGTTCAACAAGAATACTGTCGATAGGCTCCGGCTTACCAATGCCGTATCCCTGAGCATAATCAACCCCAATATTTGTTAAGCGCTCTTTTATCGCATCACTCTCAACAAACTCTGCGATAGTTTTCATCCCCATAACATGGCCAATTTCATTGATTGATTTAACCATTGCACCATCAATCCGGTTATTCAAAATATCTTTAACAAAAAGACCATCTATTTTAAGTGTACTAACAGCTAAATTTTTGAGATATGCAAACGATGACAAACCACTGCCAAAATCATCCAACGCAAACTGACAGCCAAACTCTCGCAATGTATTTATAAATAGACTTGCATCATGCAGATTGCTGATGGCAGCAGTTTCCGTTATTTCAAATTTAATTTTGTTAGGGGGCAGGCGATTATTTTCAATCTGATGCATTATATGATGTAGCAAGTCATTGTCACCTAAAGATGCCCCTGACAAATTAATCGCCAGGTGATCTAAATCATCAAGTTGCAACCGGTGCTTTTTCATCAATAAATTTATTGTAAATAGAAAAGTCATGAAGCCTGACAGTATCAGGCCTCTCTATCCCCGCTTTAGCTACGATTACGCGTTTAACGCCTTCAAGATATCATCCTCCATGGACTCTGGGCGCTTTGTCGGCGCATAACGCTTGATTGGCCTGCCACTTTTTCCAATCAAGAATTTTGTGAAATTCCACTTTATTTTTTGTCCTACGAGGCCTGGTAATGCTTTTTTTAGATATTGAAACACTTCATGTGCATCGGAGCCGTTCACATCCACCTTTTCGAACATCTGGAAGTCAACCCCGTAGTTGATCTGGCATGCTTCTACTATTTCTTCATTTGCGCCAGGCTCTTGGCCTCCGAACTGGTTACACGGAAACCCCAAAATAACCAGCCCCTGATCTTTATATTTTGCATATAAATCTTGCAGGCCCTGATATTGAGGAGTGAAACCACACTTACTGGCAGTATTAACGACTAGCACCACTTTCCCCGCATAGTCATTCATCGAAATCTGCTCACCACGGATCGTATTTGCAGAAAGGTCGTAAAATGTTGTCATTTCTATCTCCATTGACTGCTTTGCCCATCGTTTTGATGCTAGCACTTATACGTAGTAACTTATCAGATCAGATTAGAATTATTATTCTAGTTTTGAAAATGAGCAGGATTGCATATTAAATTCTCTCACCTTCCTTTATATCAAATGTATAATACAGACAAGATTTATCATTTTTCTTGGGAATCATGACTCACCTACTTAAAGAACTCCAGCATATGGGGCTTTCCACACTGGACTTCAGTGAACACGAACAAACATTTCTTGACCAGTTCATCACAGTCAGTGCACCTTTCTTTGACAAGATCAGCCAGCACCGTCCTGACAAACTCAGCCAAGATTTAATACTCGGACTATTGACCAAATCACATCACGAAGCACTCGATAACTATCAAATCACTGAACCCAAAGCTGCAGAACTAAAGGCTATGTTCAGTGACCAAGTCGGTGCCGAACATGCCGAAAAGTTCACTGAGCTAAGTCACGACGAATTAATCGTAATATCGATGCTGTGGTTTTTGACCCAAGGATTTACTGGTATCGATTACAGCTATGCCAACGATCATGCGCTGGAAACTGCAGGGCTACTTGATGATGAGCAGCAAACGGAAGAAGCTGAACGCTACCGGACGCGCTTCATGCAAGCCTATTACACCGGGATAGAAGTTGCGAAGAAACAGGCTCGCCAACAAGCTGATTCAAGCCCTTTCTACGTAACACTCAAAAAACATCTTAAACGACTATTTGGCAACAAATAGCCAAGTAATAGCCTATCTACACTTGATAGGCTTTTTAAATAATCGGCCTAAAATTCAAATCCAAATAATGTTGTAACCGTGCTTGTAATGCCGTTTTTTCATCTGGGATCAAAAAACTCGCTTCAATAGCGTTCCAGCTAAATTTGGCCATCTCAGGTTTTGATAGCTTGAATGCGTTAGCCACTGCCATAAAGTTATCAGTCATGTAGCCACCGCAATAGGCCGGGTCGTCCGAATTGATGGTCACACACACGCCCCTTTCAAGCAGCGCTGCTATATTATGCTCGGACATCTTTGAAAATACGCCAAGCTTAACATTCGACAACGGACAGACAGTCAAAGGGGTACGAGAACTAACTAGGTGCTCTACAAGTTCATCGTCATCGGTACAACGTATACCATGGTCAACTCTAGATACTTGCAATTGCTCAATAGCACTCCAGATATTGGCAACAGGCCCGTATTCACCCGCATGTGCGACAGTGAGAAAACCAGCTTGCCTGGCCATCTCGAAAACCTGGGTAAATTTCTCGAGTGGGTTTTCCTGCTCAGATGAATCCAACCCAACAGCAATGATCTTATCTTTATATGGCATCGCTTGCTGCAATGTTTCCAACGCGTCTTGTTCCGATAAATCCCGCTGAAAACACATGATCAAACGGTTACTGATCCCCAAAGTTGAGTACCCGGCCTGCAGAGCCCGGAGGATCCCGTTAACAACGGTTGCAAACGCTACACCTCTGCGAGTGTGAAGCTGGGGATCAAAAGAAATCTCGGTATGCAGTACATGATCGTTTTTGCAGCATTCAAGGTAAGCCCACGTTAGATCATAAAAATCTTGCTCGGTTCTCAGTACCGATATACCCAAATTATAAAGAGAGAAGAAAGACGGTAGATCGCTAAATTCATAAGCAGCACGAACATCTGCAACAGTCTGGTAAGGTAACGTCACCTGGTTGCGCTTCGCCATTTCATACATCATTTCAGGCGCTAACGTGCCTTCAATATGGAGGTGCAACTCAACTTTTGGCAGCGCTCGAATAAACCCTTCCATACATGCCCCCGGTAGAGATAATAACTACATTTTTATTCTTGGCTCAACAATGGCCTGTTCTGCAACTTCCCAACCTACAAGCCATAGCAATTATTAGTAATAATTAAGAACAAAAACCGAAAGGGATTAACCATTCTATTGGGTTAAATCGGTATCGATCCAATATTTAGATCCTGAGATATTGGCATCAAGCAACAAACCTTTCTCATCAATCTGATATATCGCCATCCCACCATTATACTTAGCTGTCAGTTCTGCACTTTCGGTGCCGGCAACTGCACCCATTTCTGATGTCGCCTCCCAGCCATCATCGACAAAGCTATCAAAGCTTTGCTGGTTCTCGAACATAATGACTTGCTGATAGAACTTACCACCAAGACCAGCTGCTAATCCTGCTCCAAACATTTTCATGTAGGTACGCTTGTCTGTGTTGCGATTTACTGCAACACCTGCCCCTTGGCTTGTGTGAAGCATCAGGGAAAATTTACGCGAGTCAAATACTGCATAACCATACGCATCATCAAATAACAGCTTGGCTGAAGGTTGCTCATTGAACAAACGTACCAGCGCTGTATCAGACATAGTATTTAATGCCAAACGGGCCTGTTCTGGGGTTTCGGGTTCCAGCATTTCATCAAGCTTGGCCTCGCCAGCATCCAGCCACTCTTTCCCTTTTTCTATAGAGGAATCAGTCCATTCACCAGCAGTATTGAATGCCTCTTCTCCCCAGTCCGACACAGAATCCCATGTCTCTTTCGAAAATTCTGAAACACTATCCCAAGCCTTTTTTGAACTTTCGCTAACTTTACTACCAATATCTGATGCCGTCTCTTTTAGCTCTTCCCAACTAGCATGAACAGGCATAGCCAGCATACTCAATAAGACAACAAGTGCTTTTACCTTCACAACAGCTCTCCTATTAAACGCTGGCAACCTTGCTGGTTACCAGCATTTTTCTCACTGTTACTTCTTTTTAGGACGGAAGGGCTTCATCACCTCTTCATTACACTCAAGATAAGGGCCTTCCATCAAATCAATACAATAAGGTATAGCAGGGAAAACAGCATCCAGACATTCTCGAATCGACTTTGGCTTACCTGGTAGATTCACAATAAGGCTATCGGCACGTAGCCCCGCAGTCTGACGCGACAAAATTGCCGTAGGGACAAACTTCAACGACTCTGCACGCATCAGCTCACCAAAACCGGGCATCATTCGGTCACAAACAGCTTCTGTTGCCTCAGGGGTTACATCACGCTTTGCCGGACCTGTACCGCCCGTCGTCACGATAAGGCTACAATCTAGTTCATCGGCCATTTTAATCAGCGTCGCTTCGATAACGTCTTGTTCGTCAGGGATCACTTCGTAAACAGGCTCCCACTCAGAAACAAGATAGTCATTCAATGTCTCGATGATTGCTTTGCCTGAAATATCGTCGTATACACCTGCACTCGCACGGTCGCTAACCGTTACAATACCAATTCTAGCTTTTGTCATTTGTTATCCCTCAGGCCAAGGCCTTGCTTGTCATGTTGATCAGTTCAGGCCGACAAAATACGCCGACCAGCAATTCAATCAGATTAAATACAAGTTTAAGGAATATGGCAGGCGGGATAAACCTTTAGATCGAAAAAATCATGCTAATAAAAGTGGTTAACAGCTTGTTCTTCACAAATACTGGCTCGCTACTATATCAACCCGCCGTTTACCGAGATCACCTGGCGGGTCACGTAAGCAGCAATATCTGACATCAAATAACTTACCAGCCCTGCCACCTCCTGTGGCTCACCCATACGGCGCAGCGGAATAATGGGTAATGACTGCTCTTTGACATGCTCGTCAACCATGCCAGTGTCTATCAGCCCCGGCGCTACGCAGTTTGCTGTGATCTTTCTCTTCGCCAGCTCTAAAGCCAGTGATTTAGTTGCCCCGATCACTCCGGCTTTAGCCGCACTGTAATTCGTCTGGCCACGCGTACCCATGATGCCGGATACCGATGCCAAGGTCACAATTCGTCCGCCTTTGCGAAGCCTCACCATAGGCATCACGCACGGGTGAAGTACATTGTAAAAACCATCCAAGTTGGTATGGACAACACCATCCCACTCCTCTTCGCTCATCGCCGGAAACGCCGTATCGCGAGAGATGCCGGCATTACTCACCACACCATAGTAAGCGCCATGCTGGGCTATATCGGCTTCGAGCACTTCACGGCATTGCTGACGGTCACGAATATCAAACTGGATAAGCCGTCCTTCTCCACCAAGGTGCTTTATCTCTGCCAGCGTTAGTTCGGCACCGGCATGATCACCCATATAATGAACAACAATGGTAAAAGCATCTTTTGCAAGCTGGATGGCAATAGCACGCCCAATACCTTTACTTGCCCCTGTAACGAGCACCTGACGAATCATAAAAAGTCCTTTTTAAGCGTTTGTTCCAATTTTTCCTGTGACGGTATGAACAGATTAAGCTGACTGTTGGCAAGCACTGTACCCTGATGTTCAATACGACATGAGAAAACTGCCATGCCGTTATTTTCCAAAACTTGTTCGGCATAAATATCAAGCACTTGATGTTCTTTAAATGCGCTGCACTCTGTCTTGTAACAACGGCAGCCCAACAAGAAACCAACGGGGGAGGATTTACCCCGCACCCAGGCATGGTAACCCGACCAGCCAGCGACAGATTGCGCCATCAGCTCTACGCCAACATAGCCGGGGATCGTCCTGCTTTCGGTATCGAAAAACAGATTCCGCTCGTCTGGGATCACTCGGCAATGAATATGCTTATCACCAACATCAACCAGTTCGTCAACCAACGCCATCGGCTGTTCATGCGGCAATAACTGATGCAAATGTGGCAGATTAGCCATGCGCATATCCAAAGATCAAACTAATGTTGTTTCCACCAAAGGCAAACGAATTACTTAAAATCGCCGTCTCGACAAGTTGGGTTCCCGGTTGAACCAGCGCCACCGGAGCCAAGGATTGATCTATCTGGCCGTCGTTCACCTGTGCAGGCAATGCAAGCTGATAACGCAGCACATGCCAGCAAATTGCGGCTTCTACCGCACTTGCCGCACCTAACGTATGTCCGGTGAGTGGCTTTGTCGAACTGACTGGCGTGTGCTCACCAAAAACGCGGTTGATCGCCTTGGATTCCATGGCATCATTCAGCGGAGTTGATGTACCGTGGGCATTGATATAACCAATGCTCTCTGGCTTCAGGCCAGCATCATCAAGCGCTCTGCGCATCGCCTCCTCTGCGCCTTTTCCTTCTGGGTGAGGTGCGGAAATATGGTGGGCATCGGAGCTATCACCGACACCAAGCAAAGCAACAGCCGGAACATCTCCGGTCCACGCCGAATCTTCAACAGTCAATGACAACAGCATAAACGCCGCTGCTTCACCAAGATTTATCCCCTTGCGGTTCTCGCTGAATGGATTACAGAATGTATCGGACATTGCCTCCAAACCACTGAAGCCATTAAGCGTAAGCTGACAAAATGAATCGCAACCGCCAACAACAACGGCATCAACTATTCCGGCCTTGAGCAATCTCCTGGCTGACATGAATACCCGGCCACTCGATGAACATGCCGTCGAAATGGTATATACCGGCCCTTGTAGCTCAAAATACGCAGCAACAAACTCCCCGAGATCGTTCGCTTCATGCACGCTGTAATGATAATGCCCTGGTAACTCGCCAGATTCTGCCTTCTCCAGCAACGCAGCTTCGGTGTCGGAAGTTCCCGAAGTGCTGGTTCCGACGATAACGGCCACGCGGTCCCGACCATATTTGGCGATAGCCTGTCGGATCGGTTCGGCTACTTGAGCCAAGGCCGAAAGTGCCAGACGGTTATTATAGGTATTATAAGGTTTGAGGCTTTCTGGAATAGCGGGAAGTTCACCGGCCACTTTGCCAACGACTGTATCGGTACCATTATTTAACCAGCCAGATACTGGCTGCACTTGAGGAAAACTTCCATCTCGTAGCCGTTGATGAATCTCTTCTCGGCTAGAGCCTAACGCTGAATTAAAACCACAGCCGTGAATATAAACCGGTGTAGATGTATATTTCGATATTTTAATAGTCATCGCTATCCTTCGCATTGTTATTTTGACGGCAGTTGTATAATCATTGGGCGTGGGCGATCAAAGCCTCAACTTTTTCGGTAAACACTCGGGGCGAAGCCAGACGCATTTCATCATCAATACCGACAGCCACTTGCACGGTATGTGCCTTGGTCATCTGCTCACCACTTGCAGCATCGACGATCACATAGTTGACCCGCAGGCGGTTTTCCCACTCAACCAGTGTCGCTATCACACGTATTTCATGATTGAAAGGAATCGCTTTAACATACTTCACCTGCGCATCAATCACTGGCCATTGATAGCCCGAGTCCTGCATTTCACGGTAGCTATAATTCAGCTTGCCCATCAGCACCCGACGGGCTTCTTCAAAGTAACGAAAATAGTTACCGTGATATACAATCCCCATGGGATCGGCATCTTGAAAAGACGTCGTCAGGGTTGCCTCTGCACTCAGCGCCGCTGTGGTATTCATCATTTCTCTTTCATCCAAATACATCAGGATGCGACTATTTTGCCGCATCTAACTTTATTCGCCCCGAAGAGTGAGTAACACGCTTTGAGGTGCCCTCAGCTACAGAATAAAAGCTAAACTGCAGCTTCTCTTTTTCGGCAATCCAGTTCAGGGCCAGTTCGACAATACTGTCTGGCTGAATAGGTTCCTGAAATTTAATAACGTCCATACCGCCAAATTCAGAAGGGATGTCGAACAGGGTTCTTCCGTAGTAAACAGCCCAATCAATCTGAGTCACCCCGGGCAATAACGGGTAGGATGAGAAATGCCCTTGAAAATCAACAATATTACCATCCACTTTCAGCGTCAGTACGGCGCTGTTGCCCGTAAGTTGGGTTTCGATAACTGTCGGCTTGCGTTTATTCACTATGGCTATGCTCTCGCGCTATTTAAAAAACTGTTCCAGATCCCTGACCAGACGCTTGCCTTGGCTATTCAGGGGAATTTCACCAACATCTCGAAAACGGCGGGGAATGCCAACAGGTTCCAACCAACGTCGCAACTGCTGGCGTAAGTCCAGCCAGAACCTCCCCTTACCTAGGGTTTGCATATTCCGCCGCCCTTCATCCGTCAGAGTGATCACGGCGGCTATAACCAATCGGTTGGGCTCATCCAAGGTCAAAACAGCGGCTTCGTCGATCCAGCACAACTGACACAGCCGACGTTCAACCTCAGTCAGTGAAATTCGTTTTTCTTCCACTTTCACCACCCGATCAGTCCTTCCCTGAAGCGAAAAATGGCGTTCACCCATGATCTGGCATTGATCACTTGTCTGGTACCAACTGTCGAGGGCAATAAAGGGTGAACAAATACGAAGACACCCTTCTGCATTGAGCGCCATATCAATGACATCAAATAATTGCCAAGGGGTATTAGCCTGATGCTGTTGACGAAAACCGATACCACCCGTTTCCGTACTGCCAAATACTTCAAACGGTAAGTGGCCAAATAATGTATTACTTTGTAGAGCAGCGGCTTCACTCAATGGGCCACCAGAGGAAAATACGGCGCGATAAGGCTGGGTGACCGATTCACCATTAAGACGCTTAAGCAGAGCCGGGCTAGTTACCAACACCGTATCTGGATTAGCCTGTGCCATAACCTGTTCGGGATAGCTAAGATCCTCCCGCCCAAACATGCGCCCGGCACAAAGAGGCCAAAGTACGCGGAAAAGCAGCCCATAAATATGCTGGTGAGAAACGGTGCTGACCACATTCGCATTACGAAGTTGTTCACCCCATACTTTCTCCAGTTCAGCGATCTCGGCATTGATGCAACCGAGGGTTTTAACTACCGCTTTCGGCTGCCCACTCGAACCGGATGTAAACAGAGTGATCGTCACCGCCTCTAGCTGTAATTCAGTAAGAGCAGAAGTAGCTTTTGGTTCGAAGTCAGTTTCAAGTACCAAGGGCATCATTTGTTGATGGTGACTAAACTCACGAAGTTCATATCGGTCATGAAGCAAGACATCAAAGTGAGAGGCTAGATCGCCCAACGCATCGGCCTGGTGATTTCCCGGTAAAATAATGTGCTTACCTGCATGTGCAGCAGCCATAAAAGCAACGGCAAAATGGTAACTATCATCAAAGCAAAGTGCCCACTTCACATATGAGCTTGCCTGTAACATTTGAACCAATGCCTCAACGTCAGCTTTAAACTGAGCCCAGAAAACCAAAGAACGAGTTTGATAGGCAACCTTAAGTTTGTCCTTTCTGGAAGAGCACATCAATTCTGACAATGGACAAAAAACAACCTCCTTTTGACATGTCGCTTTCACATGTTGGATATCCATATCCACTGTCTTACCACCTAGCTATACCACTGATTTATAAAGTGAGTTCAAGATATAGCCACAACTAAAATTATGCAATGCAACTCATATATCATGCCTAATTATTATTGCTCTTTTTTTCTTGCCATGCGATGGATCTCACCCTCTCACCAAATATAAGTGTCAGCTTGAGTGCAAGTACTAAAATTGCAGGTGAGATCACACTTTACGAATTAAGACAAAATGCCACAAAAAAACCATTGCTCAAGATCTTAAGTCTCATATGAATAACAATGCGACAGAGAACACGACTTATAACCCTTAGATGCATATAAGTGCATACTTTATAACCGGCTTGACAAACTTCATATAAACGAAAATCTCTTGCGAAAGATTCCTATACTCAGTTAGTTCGGTATATTGGAACTAAGCCTTTGGGATCATTCGGATCTAGGGAGCACATCGCCCCATGCTGGATTCAGGACGTGACATTGTCACAAGCAATCCCAATCTAAGGTTCTTAGTTACAAGGTTTGTAATCTTTGAAAAGGAGTTTATTTATGGCTAAGCGTGTATCGAACAAACGTATCAAAGAAATTTTGGACAATGCAAAATCTAAAAAGTAACTATTGAAGAGCCTCCAACCGGAGGCTTTTATTACACAAACCTATTTCAAATAAGCTCATATCACAGCAGAGCCTTAGTCAAAATCCTGTTAATAGCATTGCTGTTTCAACTGCTGCTTATCCAACTCTGTTATGAGGTGGTTGTTCAAAATCAACCGAACAACTAATGATGGGACTTTTATAGCTTCTTGTTACTTAAACCTAGAAATCACCACAAATAAACCCTAACACACCTAGAAACATCACAAACGGCAGCGTTACTGACTACTCTACGACAGCAGCTATACGAAAAAATATAACCTGCTGCCTACGTAGTAACCGACTGTCTTTTCACTCAACTTTTAGAAAATACCTCGCAACCAAGATAATCGCCTCACCACTAAGACTAAGAATCAATACTGAGAATCCTCTCTCTGGCTACACTCCTCTTGGTATTAATACCCTTGAGGAGTAACCCATGCGTAAAAGACTCAGCCTTGTTGGCATGTTGGCTTTGTTCTCTCTACTTGGTTGCCAAGAAGAAGAGCTTACTTTCGATGTAAGCCTTTCTGGTAATCAGGAAGTCCCACCCGTTATAACTGAATCCCAGGCGACGGCGACGGTGACACTATTGATAAGCAGCGGTAATGGTAATGGTGATAAAGACGATGGCCTCGACTTGGATTTGGATCTCGACCTGGATTTAGATCTGGATTTAGATTTCGACCTAGATGGCGACAAAAATAAAGAAGATGATACGAACGATGAACAATACGGTGATAATAACGAATACAGTGATAAAGATAAGGATGAAGGTAACCCACCTGAACCCGATCCCGAACAGACATTTACACTCAGTGCAGAATTAGATATCAGCATGGTCGAGGATGTGCAGGCAGCACATATTCACCAAGGTGGTATTGGCGAAAACGGCCCTGTTGCTTTTGAGTTTGTCGATAATGGTGATGGTACGATGTCAGTCGAAGCGACTGAAATCACACAAGAGCAATCTGACGAGCTATTAGCTGGCCAATGGTATATCAATGTTCATACTCTTGATAACCCTTCAGGTGAAGTCAGGGGCCAGATAGTCGATAACAATACCGTGGTTATTGTCACCTTCAGCCTCGACGGCTCACAAGAAGTTCCTCCTGTTGATTCCGATGCATCGGGCACTGGCTATGCGGCTGTCAACACTGAAACCAACGCCGTTGAACTGACTGTCGTTACAGAAAATGCCGATGATGCTACAGCTGCACATATCCATGAAGGGTTTGTTGGTGAAAATGGTGATGTGGTTGTTGCTCTGGTTCAAGGAGACTCGCCTTCTGTATGGACAACGCCTGACGAAACGGTTCTTGATGAAACAATTGTCCTACAGCTAATTAGCGGCGGACATTACGTTAACGTCCATACTCCCGCAAACCCATCAGGTGAAATTCGCGGCCAGATCCTGAGTAGTGACTTTACATTAATAACCTTCTCGTTAGATGGCGAGCAAGAGGTTCCACCAGTCGATAGCCAAGCTAGCGGTACGGGTTATTTGACCTATAACAGCTCAAGCGAAGAAGTCGATCTTAGGGTTATTACTACTGGGGCCGATGACGCCGTTGCTGCCCACCTCCACGAAGGTTTCGCCGGACAAAACGGCGACGTCGTGGTTGCTCTTGAGCAAGACCCTGAAGACCCGGCCAAATGGACAAGTCCTGATGGAACAACGTTGGGCGGCGACATCATAGAATTGCTCCTTAGTGGCGGGCACTATGTCAATGTGCACACCCCAACCAACCCTCCGGGCGAAATTCGCGGTCAAATTCTGACGTCAGACTTTACCTTGTTCATATTCCCCTTGGACGGTTCACAAGAAGTACCGCCGGTAGAGACAGAAGCTTTCGGAAACGGTTATGCAACCTTCAATGCCGAGACCAACATTCTTCAAGTTAACATCATCACTTCCGGGATCGATGATGCCGTAGCTGCCCATGTTCACGAAGGGGCAACAGGCGAAAACGGTGATGTGGTCGTTGGCCTAGAGCAAGATGGTGACGATGTCACCGTTTGGTCAACACCAGAGGACACTGAACTTGATGACGAGACTGCTGAGAAACTGCTTAACGGCGGACACTATATTAACGTTCATACCCCCGCCAATCCCCCAGGCGAAATACGAGGGCAAATAGAATAGACCAATAAACCTGTATAGAAAAAAGCCGTCGCTGGCTGTATCGAGCGACGGCTTTATTCTAGCTCCGAGGTGTCCCAATAAACATGCACAGACTCTTCCTGTAGCTTAAAAATAAGTCCTTTTTTGCCTAACCCTGACTGCCTGTATACCGGATATCCCCGACTGTCTTTATAATTACCGGGACTCTCCCCAACAGGCGTAAAATCATAATAGACGCCATCATCACGTTCGATAGTGATATATCCCTGACGCTGAGAAAAGACACAAAGATACTGTGCCAAAGGTTTATCTGAACCTGGCAGGTAAATATCACAACGCGCGTCAGTTGTGTCGGCGAAAGCCTGCGGTATACTTCCCCATAGCAACGTGACAGCTATCAGAAATTTCAGGCAAACCTTCCAATCCGGCCAACAACTCGTATTCATATCATTACCTCCTACACCTGATTGCCAGCCACTCCATCATCTGGTGTGTAACCTCTGGACGACTAAGCAGCTCCATATGATTCATTTGATAGAAAATCTGCTGCGATGTATCTGAAAATGCTAAATTTCGTTCATCCCAGTCATGTAACCCAAGAGCACTACGTAAAGGAACCAGACCATCACCGATTAGACGTTCGGCTAAAAGGCTGCGTTTAGTGGCTGTCGTCGCCGCCACGGTATAACAGGCAATGCCTTCTGGCAAAGGAACCACTTGCCGCCCATCAGCTTTATCCTCAAAACGGTCAGCACCTTGCCAGTCTTCATCAACTATATGACCATAGCGCAAATCCGTGATTCCTGAACTTCGAAGCTTGCTGAGTCTCGAGAAAGGAGATGTGTACGGGGTACAACCCAATACAACATCGAGTTTATTACCAGCGCGCTCCAATGGAGCCCCATGATGCGGTGTACCCAGAAAAACAATACTTTTCATTAATGCCGGCCATCGCAAAGCCTGTTGCTTGCCATAGTACGCTGCACTACGTGTTAGTAAACCTCCCATGCTATGGGCAACAATTGTCATTTCTTCAATCGGTATCGGCCAACTTTCGACTAACCGCTCTAATTGATCTGCTAACTGCCGTCCATTATCCGATATATGCAATCCGGAGTTATACCGCAAATAGACGGGCGTATAACCAAGAGCAGAAGACAGTAACCGACCATGATCAACCTCACCATCATCATGTTCGGTGCACCATTGAATATCATTCATGCACAAGCCGTGGATCATCAACAGCACTTTGTTCGTTGCTTCAGGCATAGAAGGCAAAGCCTCCCAGTCCAATGCTTTCCGCTGATAATAAAATGTCATCGGAATCGCAAATTGGTTATTGTTCGCCACTAGACGATCGCCCATCACACCATTCAGGGCCGACAGCACAGCAACACGCTCGGGTGTTTCAGGTTTACCTTTATCTAAAGACTCCAGCAAAGGCTGCTGTTTTTCCAGTACGAGATCAATGCCGTTACCCACCACCTGCGTAACAGTATAGATACTCCTGTAAACCAGTCCGGTAAGGCCTCTTGTTCGACCTGGCTCATTACCGCCAGGCATACCCAATGAGCTCCACACCGACTGGTGCACGCCTTCGGCAATACGGGTCACATTCATCGTAGCTTGAGTTACTAATTGACCAACACCTTTAATATCTGAAGCATGCAGGTGTTGTAACTGTTTCTTGATTGCCTGTATTACCATGATATGAGCTCCGTCGCGGTTTTCTATTGAGAAAGTGAACTGTTTTTTTACTGAAACAGCACATAAGCCACTAAGCTCATAATGGATGATGACGAATCTGTTGTGAATTGCTTATTTGAAATGATATGTAACGATACCCAGTTAACCACTATTCTGCTGATACCATCAGCCAAGTTCAAACGTGGTAGCACCAAAAGTACGATCCAAGGGAAGATCAGGAAACTGTCCCGTATACATACGTGCGGTTTTAAACACTGTATTCATATTGTATTTTTCTGCAAGAGCAACAGCACAACCGTTGACTTCAGGTACATTGAGGTAAATAAGATCAGTCGGCTTTATCTCTGCTTTAAGGGCTCGAAATAGCAATTCTGCCAATTCAGCACTATCAGCAAACAGTGGCCCAACCTTATAGCCTGAACGGCCCACTTAATTGAAAGCTCAAGCTGCTTTGGCATCATCACCTGTATGCGATAGTTTTTATCTGACATAGCTTCCTCCATGGATAGCCAAGTGAGCAATCATGATTAGCAATTTATCGAATTATAATAAAAATCAGCTTTCTTCGTTTTATTAAATCGAAAATGGACTGCACTAGCCTCATTTTTCGTCGATAAATTAGGAATAACAAGACTACCAGTAGGAATCGTTATATATAGCTCGTCAAGTTCATTCACTGAAACAGGGAAGCTAAAAGTAACCCACTGACGATAAAAAGGCATGTGCTTACTTGGCATCTGCATCGTCACAGAGGTATCGCTCGGATACAGTTTGTTTCCACTGGCGACATCTTTAACAAAGATCTTTCCGGGATAAACATCGACATATTCAAATTCATTTTTTATTGAGATTGTTACCTTCAGATCCTCACCGTCGACATACTCAGGCATAACATGAATGGTTGCACCGTCAATAACGCGCTCCAACGAATCATTCTTCGTTGTATGATAACCGCAACCACTTATTGCTGCTGGATCACCATCATTTGGGTTCGGCTCATAGTAAGTTCTCGTTACCGGATAGGCGACACAACCAGCCAGCATGGTAAGCAGCGAGATAATCAATAACAGGTAACGTTTCACATTTAGTCTCTAATAAAAAACAGTGCTCAAATAGTACACCACAATAAAACAGCGTTCAATTTTATTGTGCACTATCTTTCTTTTCGTACGAAGATGGTTCGTTAACCCGCCCTTAAAGCAAGTATCGCACCTATATCTAAGGCCTCACTATAACGACAAAAATCCGTATCTTCCCGATCGACAGCCAATACAGACATCCTATCGGCAAGCTCATTTCCTTCGATACCGGCATGGCCCTTAACATGAGACAGGGTCATTGTGTCTTTGATGGAAAGATATAACTCATGCGATGCCTGGATAACTTCCAGGTTCTTAATATCTCCCTTTTCTTTACGCATCCACCCTTTCTTCTTCCAATTAAATGCCCACACAGAAATGCAGTTAATGGAGTATTTCGAATCGCTCAGTACCTGAACCGTTTTGCCTTTGCCTACATTCTCCTTGGCTATAAGCAATGCCTGATAAAGGGCATTTAACTCCGCGCTATTGTTTGTCCCTTGGGGGTTATATAGACCGTACCAAAGCTCGGTAAGGTAATTACCACTGTAGACTGCAACGCCAGATCCCGCTCTGCCGGGGTTAGGATCACAGGCTCCATCGCAATAAATATTCACATCAAAATCTGACAATTCCGGTTTTATAACTGCAGAGGTCTCCGATTTCTTCGCAAATACCGCTTTGCCAGAATTACGTGATTTCGCAGACTTAACGCCAGAGCTGTATGCACTTTCAGCTTCTTCTCGCGTTTTAAATGACTTATATCTTGCCTTCGGATATTTATCGACGAGCTTTTTGGTGTGATCCCAGCTAGTAAATACGCCCGTTTCGCGGCCTACCCATACAACATAAAATTTCTGTGCCATTACCTTTTCCTTTATCTGATGAGCATGAAGCGCTTCGGCCGCGATTGCGGCGCAGTAGAATACTAGAGTACTCGAACAAGGCCAAGTCTTTACGGCAAAGGGCATTCCGACGCACTACATAAACCAGAATAAAAAGTCTCAGACATTTGCTTGTTATTATGAATGCTTATTGCACAAGACCAATATCGGCTGCCTTACTTGGTGGTAGGCCAAAGTATCGCTTAAACTCGCGGCTAAACTGGGTTGCACTTTCATATCCCACGTTAATTGCTGCCACATTTGCAGGCGTTCCGTCTTGTACCATCATCGTTCTTGCTTTATTCAGACGGATTTTCTTTACGTACTGCAGCGGAGGATCGGTGACAACCTGCTTAAAAGCACGATGAAATGCAGACACGCTCATCCCAGCCATATCGGCAAGCTCCTCGATAGCCAGCTTTTGCTGATAGTGGGCTTGCACATGATTAATAACTTTTGACACTCGTGACAAGGCACTATCTTGCTTACAGTATTGGGCAAGTAAATAGCCTTGCTCACCCTGCAAAAGCAGATAAAAGAACTCACGCAATATCTGTGGCCCCAACACCATCGCATCAAGTGGATTATGTAGCGCTTGTAGCAGGCGGTACATACAGCTTGTTATGTCAGGTGTTATAAGTGAGGCTGCAACACCACGGCCATTCGGCTCAGCTTTCAATATACTGGCACCACCATACTGCTCTAAGAGATCAACAAGCTGTTGGATAACAGTAAGGTCAAATTCAATATCAATGCCTATCAGCGGCGAATCTTCTGAGGCAAAAGTCTCACAGGCAATAGGGTAAGGCGTTGCAACGATAAGACAATGTTCCGTATCATACTCGAAACGATAGTCGTTCAAGTGGCCAATTTTATTCCCCTGGAAGATAACAACCACTCCTTGCTGATACATCTGCGGTGTAACTTTATGATATCTATTAATTCTAAACAGCCGAACTCCCGGCAAACAGGTATCTACCCGCCCTATCTGCTTATCCAAGCCGTATTGTTCACATAAGGATGTCGCTAAGCTGACTGTATTTTTCATGCCTTCCTCCGTTATTCTCATCATCGCTGTTCAGATCATGAATGCAAGCCCTTACGTTAATTAAGTAGAATTAGGCAAGTTTTAAACAGGATCGTGTATTAAACACTAACCAAAACTCCCCTAGACTATTCCGTATCGTTTCTTAGCCTGCTACTGGCTGATAAAGACCTCACCGGAGAACAATGATGAACAAGTTTACTTATCAAAACCCTACCCGTATTCATTTTGGTGAAGGCCAGATTGCCGCCATCACCAATGATATTCCGAAAGATAAGAAAGTTCTGGTTACCTATGGTGGTGGCTCAATCAAAAGCAATGGCGTTTACACACAGGTAGAAGCTGCACTGGCAGACCATCAATGGGGAGAATTTGCAGGTATCGAACCCAACCCACAGTACGATACCCTGATGAAAGCGGTCGATATGATCAAGAGCGAAGGGTTTGACTACCTACTGGCTGTTGGTGGCGGTTCTGTTATTGACGGTACGAAATTCATAGCTGCTGCTGCGAGTTATGAAGGCGAAGACCCTTGGAACATTCTGGCTGCCAATGAAGGCGTAAAAGCGGCCGTACCACTGGCATGTGTACTAACGTTACCGGCAACCGGCTCAGAAAATAACATGGGGGCGGTCGTTTCTCGCGGTAAAGACAAGTTGGCATTCATGTCTCCATTGGTTCAGCCAATCTTTGCAGTACTGGATCCACAAACAACCCTAAGCTTGTCCCCTCGTCAGGTTGTTAACGGTGTCGTTGATGCCTTCGTTCATGTAATGGAGCAATATCTAACCTTCCCGGCTAATGCCAAAGTGCAAGATCGCTTCGCTGAAGGGCTATTACTGACTCTGATAGAAGAAGGCCCAAAAGCACTAGCAACACCAGATGACATGGATGTACGTTCCAACATCATGTGGTCGGCAACTCAGGCCCTAAACGGATTGATCGGTGTTGGTGTTCCGCAAGACTGGACAACCCACATGATTGGCCATGAACTGACCGGCAATTATGGTATCGACCATGCCCGCACATTGAGTATCGTTCTACCCGCTGTCATGCAAGAGCGTCGTGCCGACAAAGAAGCCAAACTGCTTCAGTACGGCGAGCGTATTTTTGGTATTACAGAAGGTTCTGTTGATGAGCGTATCGATGCGGCTATTGCCCATACAATCGCCTTTTTCAAACAAATGCAAGTTCCGACCCGTCTGTCTGATGTTGAACTAGATGCAACTGCAATTGATACTCTAATCGCAGGCCTAGAAAAACATGGTATGAAAGCATTGGGTGAGCATGGAAATATTGCTATTGCTGACAGCCGTGCAATCCTGGAAACCGCTTTATGAAAGAACGGTCAATAGAGCACTAAGCCTATAGATCCAAGGCTAATACCCTAATGACAAACGAAAAGCCCATCACGTTTTCTTGGTGGGCTATTTCTAGCTAATAAGCCTACGTATTTTCTTCTTATCACTCATAACTTTATCGTGTGCTCACACTTTGTACATTTCCAAACTGATACGTAAAAAAACTTCTGCCACCAATTACGGCGAACACGAGTCATTACGGCATTACACTTCTCACACATAACGAATGTTTATCCTCAAAAAATGATTAGTTTTACTAGGTTGATTTGTAAGAATATAAAGCCTGAAAAAAACAAAACGGAGAAGATAAAGCTGAAACAATTGAGACCGAAGTGACACTTTCTACTCGACAACAGGTAACGGTGTTCCTTGCTTTACAGAACGGATCGCAAGATTAGTGTTGATATCTTTAACCATACTCAGAGTTTGCAGTTTGCGCATAAAAGCCTCGTAGTGTTGTAGATCTTTACTGACAACCTCTAACAAGTAATCATAAGATCCAGAGATCACGTGGCAGCTGATCACCTCGGTCATGCAATCAACAGCATTCTCAAATTCACTGATAGCCTGATCACGGTGATTACTTAGACTTACATTGACAAAGAACGTCATCATCAGGCCCATTTTTTGGCGATTTAACTTAACCTGGCACCCTTGCTGATATGGGCCAGCTTCTTTATCTCGTTAAGGGCATCGGGTCAGTCACCACTCAGTTGCGCTTACCGAAGAAACAACAGATCACAGCAACACCTAAGCGTTACCTCTTTGCCATTGCCTTCGGTGCCGGACTGCCTTTCTTCCTACTGGCCGCCAACGGGTTACGTTTGGCACCTGTTGCCGATGGTGCCTCGTTGATCCCTGGGGTCCTCCCCCCTTTTCGTGTCATCCATTGCCGCTTTTTGCTATTGCGAAAAAATATCCAATGCCCGGAAGGTAGATATTAGTTTTATTCTTGTCGGTATTGGCCTGTTTGTAACCCATTCTCTGTTTAGCGGCCAGCAGCATATCGCACAGGGACATGATCTGTTGTTAACAGCAAGTTTCTGTTGGGCTTGGTATACCATAGGAATGCGAGTAAGCGGGTTGAGTTCAATTTGACAGCAGTCCCTGCCAGTAATGTCATCTTTCATTTTCTGATTCAGGGCATCGCTGCGGGGATCGTTGCCAACTTCAGTTATGGGTATGCGATTTCGAGACTTGGGGCTGAGGTGAGTGCTGCTTTAGGATCTTTCACTCCTGTTATCGCAGCCTTAATTGCCGTTGTTGTTTTTGACGAATCACTAACACTTATTACTTCATTGGCAATGGGGTTGATAGTATTGGGTGCCCTTTCTGCCTGTGAGCTAATAAAGCTTAAACCAATGGTTCTTCACCCTCTAGCCAAGCTTAGAAACTAGCATAAGGTCATGGTCAGTCAATCATTTTGATTTACTGACCTAACCCAATTCACTAACACAAGTTAGAATACATACGAGATGCCAAGCGCTCCCATGCTTGAAACAGATGCTGCAATAATTGGACTGTTCTCAATATCACCTTGCAAGTTAGTGTATCGAACACTCGCATTTAACCGCAAACTCTCAGTGAGAAAGACATAGCCACTTAAACCCACAAAATATTGCCCATCCCAACCAGCTTCGAATTCGTCAAGGCCAGAGCGAAGAGATTCTGCTTTTGAAACACCATATAAGTGATTGTTAATCTTATCACTATTATACGAATAACCAATTTGTGGTGTAATACCGAAGCGATTCATTCTAATGGGTAATCTCCACGAAGCTTCCGCATATAAGCCGTTATGCTTGTTTCCGAGATCTGTCCCTGCACCAACTTCAAACACCCCTACTTGTGATAACATCTGATAGCTGACACCACCAAGAACCGACGCTTCTCGCTCATCCAGTTGCTGAATTTGTACATCTTCGGAATCTGAAGGTTTCAGCGTTCTAGGATCATAGGCCAACCTAAAGATCACGTTTGTCGGTGTACCGATTGGAAACAACCTAACACCTGCAGAAAAACCGCGAAGAAACACATGCTCGCTTTCATAACCAATAACAGGAATTGCTACGACGTTAGCGTCTGTATCTCTATAAACTTCAGGAGAATACGAAGTCATTGCACCTAGTGAGACCTGCCCAGCAACAGCTGAATTCCCCAAAACGGCCAACATAGTACCGAGCACTATACGTAGCGCATTGCTGTGGTTCACCAAACTATTATTTCTCATACCACTAGTTCTCACGCCGCTAGCTATTCTATTCCTTACTATTGAAGCTACTTCATAAACGTTCATTGCTACTCTCATGACCTTCTTTGTTTCTTGGTATTAATATAAACACCGCACAAAAAAGAACATCGTACGGTATGAACCCAAAATAAAAGGCGAGTTGATCGCCTCTTAATAATAACGTCACGCACTATACCGCTCGCATGACTGTAAATCTATAGAAACCTTCTACCGTTTTCACTCATGATTTTAACAATCGAACCAACAGCGTATCCGGGCACTCAAAAATAGTGATGTTCTCTCTGTCATCCTTTTATGTCGAGTTGATCACAAAAATTGATTATCATACTCGTTCTAAAAATTTTGAATGTGGATACACAACATGTACAAACTGGTTGCACTCGATATGGATGGCACCCTGCTTAACTCCCAGAAAGAGATTTCTGTGCGTACCAAGCAGGCAATCAATGACGCTAGAGAACAAGGCGCCCATGTGGTATTGGCTTCGGGCCGACCTTTGGAAGGTATGGCTGATTACCTCGCTCAGCTAGGCATGACCAGTAACGATGACTATGTTCTTAGCTACAACGCTTCGCTGGTACAGCGAGTTGGAAACAAAGAAGTTATCAGAAAGCAAATCATGAAAGGTAGCGATGCCAAGAACATTGCCAGCCTTAGCCACGATCTTGGTGTGTTCGTCCATGCTTTCTCACCGACTCGCGGCCTGATCACACCTCAAAACAATACCTTCACCCAGCATGAGTCCACTATCAATGGCGTAGAAGTGACTGAGATTGATTTTTCCGAACTCGACAACGATGAAGAAATCATCAAAGTTATGATGGTGGCCGATTCTGAGATCTTATCTGCGGCTATTGCCCAGTTACCCGAATCACTATATGAACAGTACACCATTGTTCAAAGTGCACCTTTCTTCCTCGAACTACTTAACCCGAAAAGCAACAAGGGTGCTGGTGTCGCGATGCTGGCTGAACACCTTAATATCAATCCGAGTGAAGTAATTTGTATGGGTGATGCCGGTAATGATCACCATATGATCGAATATGCCGGCCTTGGTGTTGCAATGGGCAACGCCACCGAGGATACCAAAGCACTGGCTAACCATATTACCGATACCAACGACAACGATGGTGTTGCCAAGGTCATTGAAGAGTTTATCTTAATGAGATCGTAACTTTGAAGATAGTAGCCGTGTAAAATACACATACATTGCAAAAAACAACCGTAGCTTGAAATAGCTTATTTGTGGCTTTGTTAACCAAATCGGTATGAGCTTTTCCATTATTGATGATCTGATCGAATAGTCATCTCTTACGGGTCGCTTCAATGGGAAAAATTCATACCGTACAAACAATTATCAGAGTTTTAACCAAGCACTGATTAACCGCGGTTCACTATCATTTATCCCCTTAAACTTCAAATATCTGACTATCTGCAGTATGTGTATCTCAGTGGTCTTTTAGTAAAAAAAGTGTGCCTTCGTCAGCATATTCTTGGCAGTAGTTCACCTTGCGGCAAGTCTAAATAACGACTGCTACCCCAAGGGGTTTTCAGAACCACCTTCCCCGTGCGTTCTTCCGATACCCTACCGATGATAGCTGCCGGGGCCTCACTATCAAATGTATGCATGATCCTAAGTGCCTTAATTGCCTCGGCTTCTGGCATCGCTATGAGAAACGTGCCTTCATTGGCTAAATCGAAAGGTTCAAAACCATACAGCTCACATAACCCCTTGACTTCATCGCAGACAGGAATAGCGCACTCTTCAACAGTTATACCTACATTAGAGGCTATCGCCCACTCATTTAACACAGCCGACAAACCGCCACGAGTAGCATCTCGCATGGCATGAAGTTCAAGGCCTGCCTCAATGAGACATTTAATAGCTGGCCATAACGTCGCACAGTCACTAATGAGCGTTGTTTCTAGCGTTAAGCCTTCACGGGCCATGAGTATAGCAGCACCATGCCGACCTATATCTCGGGAAACAATTATCACATCACCTAACTTAAGGTTATTAACCGAGACCCCGTCAACCTGAATATGCCCTATACCTGAAGTATTAATTAATAACCCGTCAGCACATCCCTTTGGTACTACCTTAGTGTCACCACAAACAATTTTAGCGCCACTCTTGTCCATTTCATTAGCCATACTACGAACAATTTTCTTAAGCTTGCCCAGCTCAAAGCCTTCTTCGATAATAAAACTACAGCTAAGATACTCAGGCTTGGCACCCATGACCGCTAAATCATTTACTGTACCTGCTATGGCTAGTTTGCCTATATCACCTCCAGCAAAAAATAATGGCGACACCGTAAAGGAATCTGTAGTAAAGGCAGTATCACCGCTTAACTGTAGTCGGGCTGCATCTTCATCATTATTTAAAATAGGGTTATCAAATGCGCTAAAAAATAGCGATTTTATCAGCGTGTTCGTTTCCTGACCGCCACCACCGTGACTAAGCTGAATCACTTCAGGCTTTTTATTGATATTTGACATACTTAGACTCCATTGTAGCGATAATACGCATTGCAGGCACCTTCAGAACTAACCATGCAACTACCCAATGGTGTTTGTGGAGTGCACCCTCGACCAAAAACCTTGCAGTGCTTAGGTTTTGATAAGCCTCGTAAAATATCACCACATTGGCATGCTTTATGGTCGTCAATCTCTCTAACCGGTAATCTATCGGCATATTTATATTCGGCATCCCTATGACGATAGACTTCCTTTAACATTAATGCTGAGTCTGGAATTGGACCTAAACCACGCCAGCGAAACGAAGGGCGTACCTTGAAGTATTTATCTATCTTGGCCTGAGCCATAAGATTACCGTGCTCAGTGACAGAGCGACTGTACTGAATATCAAGCTTGGCAACTCTTGATGCCATCTGCTGAGTGATACGTAAAATAGACTCCATAACATCGACAGGCTCGAAACCCGAAACCACCACAGGTATGGCATAATTTTCAACTGCAGAACGATACACCTTAGCCCCACTGATCACGCTCACATGCGCCGGACCAATAAAGGCATTTACTCTAACGTTAGAGTCAGCCATTACAGCATCGATGGCAGGAGGTACCAACACATGATTAATATGAAACAGAAGGTTATCAATTCGCTGAATTTCAGCCAGTTCAATTAGTACCGCAGTCATCGGCGTTGAAGTTTCAAACCCTATGGCAAAAAAGATCACCGTTTTATCTGAGTTCTCTTTGGCTATCCTCAGAGTATCAAGTGGATCATAGATAGGACGAATATCGCAGCCTCGGGAGCGAAACTCTGCCAAACTTCCTTCAGAACCTGGGATTCGGATCATATCACCAAGAGTCACAAGAATAACACCTGGTAAACTAGCCAGTGCAGCAGCATGATCTATACGCTCCTTGGGCATAATGCAAACAGGACAGCCCGGACCATGAATGAAATCAATATGCTCAGGTAATAATTGATTCAGCCCGTACTTCATTATGGTATGAGTGTGCCCACCACATACTTCCATAATATTGATATTATCCTTAACATTCAGGGCCTCTTTTCGAATCTTATGCGCCAAGGTTTTTATGGTTTCTGGGTCACGAAACCCTTGATATAACTGATTTAAATTCAGCATGGCTGCGATTCCTCAATGTTCAACTTTACAACCAGCTCTTGATACTGTGCCAGACTCAGTTCGGCGTCACTCTTATTAATTTTCTCCATTACAAAACCGATATGGATCAGCACATAATCATCAATACTCAATGACTCTGTCATTAAATGGGTACTGACTTCACGTTTCACTCCCATTGTATCGACAGTGACACTATGGGACTCTTCATCCACTTCGACAACTTGTGAAGGAATAGATAAGCACATTATGTTAGTTTCTCCGGTATGAGCGGACAGTTAACTCGAAAAAACAGGAGTTCGCATTTATAGTTTATTACCAGTTTCAGTAATTAGTAATCGCTTTGAATTGATTTGATTTCATGAAAATCAACATTATATAGACAAAAATATAAACAGTTTTTCTTCTAGAGCTATCTAATTAAATGCTGAACATACTGTCACCCAATACTAAATGATTAATAAAAAATCGTTCTAGTTATTTTTCACAATGGAATAGCATTATTTGAACGGAACTCTATCAATGACCTTTCTAACCAATCTAGCCAAGTCGACATACCATGACCACTTTTTGCAGACAGCTCTATTATATGCGTTTTCTTGGAGAGATCAGTAATCGCTTTCCTCGCCCTAACTGATGAAAAATCATCAAAAAAAGATATAAGATCTGTTTTTGTTAGCAGAACATTATCAGCCGTTCTAAACATGACTGGATATTTCGATGGTTTATCATCACCTTCCGTTACCGATAGCAGAACTACATCTAGATGTTGGCCAAGATCGAAACTGGCAGGACAGACTAAATTGCCAACATTTTCAATAAACAAAATAGCGACATTCTCTAACTCAAGTTGCTTTTGCGCATTCGTAATCATATGAGCATCTAAGTGACATGCCATTCCTGTAGTGACTTGAATGACTGGAACATTGTGTTTTCTGATCCTATCTGCATCATTTTCTGTTTCAAGATCACCCTCAATCACTGCTACACCAATACCTCGAGATTTCAGCGCACTAATACTTGATTCCAACAAGCGAGTCTTTCCGCTTCCCGGGGATGACATCAGATTGATCACCAATATCTTGTGGCGATTAAAAAAGGCTCGGTTATGCTCAGCTTGGTTATTATTCTCGTGCAAAAGATTTTTTATTACTGTGAATGACTTTTGTCCACTTTCAGTTCGAGAGTGTTTCCCTCCTTCTTGTATTAAATGTCTATTACCGTCAGTAATATTACAGCTACATGTGTTACACATAAATTAACCTGCCATATATTAGAGGTGTTTTAATTAAGTTATTAGTAATGGAAATCAAACACTATTATTTAAATTCTCTTCTGCCAGTAATAAATGAAGCTTCGTACTCTTCATATGAAAAATCATCTGTTCAATAGAAGCCGAAAGCTCTACTAATTCTTGCTCAATAAGCATTTCTTTCCAGGCTTCCATTTGGACAATATGCTCATCATTATTACTACCCCAATAGGATAACCAAAGACTAAGCCGTTTAACCATTAGTAGTAAGTCGTCCTTATTCTCACCTTGCTTGATTTCTCTTTGTTTCATAACCACTCCTATTACTCTTCTATAAGCTGCTCCTCAAGAACAACAGTCCCCTCTAAAAAGTCAACCACTACCGGTTTAAAACCATGTAAGACTCGTGCGGGCTCAAAAAATGTAGTCACAACGATTTCCATTAAATCGAAATCAATTTGGGTGACATTTTCAATAATTTCTTTGGTGCCATTAGATACAAGCGTTACTTTAACATTACACATATATAATCTCCGACCTTACACTGGATTAATGAATTTATTGACCATTATAAAGTTTAATAAGCGAAGTTTTAATATCCTGAATCTCTGAAATAAAGCATCCACCTATATCAAATGCACATAAACCACATTTATCTGCATTTCTAATTGATTCACTGCTAGAGAGAGAGCCTAGGAAGTGTTTACCTTTCAATGCATTTTTCAAAAATATAAGATCATCATTACTTACTACTTTACTGGCAACATAAACAATTTTCTTTATGCCAATTTCGCCTGCAAGCGTTTCTATCTGTGTTGATGTCTGCAAACTACGTTGACCCGGTTCAACTACCACGACTAGTACATCTACCGCCTCTGCAGTTGAACGTCCAAGGTGTTCGATACCAGCCTCCATATCCATGATCACAACATCATCACGATCCAGCAAAAGGTGCTTCATTAAACTTCGCAACAGTGTATGTTCAGGGCAAACACACCCAGAGCCACCATGCTCGACAGTGCCCATCAAGAGCAACCGTACACCAGCATGTTCAATGCAGTGACTATCAGGTAAATCATCAACTTTAGGATTGAGTACAAACAGTCCAACGTTATTTTGATCCGCTCCGGTACGTTCTTTCGCTAAGTTTTTCATTCTGGAAAATGGTTGCAAATTACTGCGCTCTTTTTCAGAAATACCAACAGCTGAAGCAAGATTAGCATCGGGATCAGCGTCTATCGCCAATACCCGGCTTCCATCAGCAGCAAAGGTTCTGGCTAGTAATCCAGCGATGGTCGTTTTGCCTACTCCACCTTTACCCGTAATTGCTATTTTCATAGTCACCTCGTCAGTTGGGTTACGGGTGACAAACTTTGTCACCCATTTGTCATTTGTTTAGATACCCAACCCTTGTCGCTTACCTTTAATCACTTCCACGAGTTTATTGCCCGCAATTTTAGGATCGGTTTCAACAAGAAAGTAACCACCAAATAAGTCTTTAGCACCTTCCTGCATTAATTCAGTGACCACATCAGAACCGGTAACCTGCGGTATTGTACCTAAGTGCGTTGGCAAACCGATCGCTACCCCCCATGAGGCAATAGCAATGGCCTTTTCCGACATAGCTTCAGGGGCAGAGGCCACTACAGGTAAGTCACATAAATCAACGCCAAGCCTGTTGGCCAGCGCCGTGGCCAGAGTAACAGCACGACTGTTATCAACACAGGAACCCATATGCAATACCAGCGGTAAAGGGCCATTGAGACCAGCAGCCTCACCGATCTGTGTTAGAACCGCCTTGAGAGAGTCACCCGCGTACTGCTCCGTTGCCTGCTGGTTCATCAGACCATGCTTGGCAAACGCCCCAGCTCCACAGCCCGTAGCTAGCAGCAACACATTATTTGCTGCCAATGTCCTAGCAATAATCTGGTAACTTTCATCCTGCACCGTCTGCGTGCTATTACAGCCAGCAAATAAGGCAACACCCTGGATATTACCATTCACTATATTATCAACCAGAGGCTTAAGCGGGTCGACGGCATCGAGCTTAGATAGAGCAGTAATGATAGCTTCACTACTGAAGCCCACCACCGCTGTCTGTTTGATATTGGGAATATTAACCTTATTCGGATCTCGGCGAGTATAAGCATTGATTGCACACTGAATCACCTCTCTCGCCGTTTCCACCGCATTTTCCTCGTGGAAACTAATATGACGCGCACCCTGCATTTTATTTTCATCCATCGTCGTAATGACTTCTGTATGAAAGCAATTACCAATCTGCGGCAAAGATGGCATTATGCACTGCACATCGACCACCATGGCATCTAATGCTCCGGTCAGGATTGCCATTTCCTGTGACAGATAATTAGTTGCCAAAGGGACACCGTGGCGCATCATAACCTCATTACCGGTACAGCAAATACCGACAATATTGATTCCCTTTTCGGCACCGGCTCCTTTGGCAATATCATTCATATCCCTTGCAATGTCACAAATGACTTCACTAAGCAACGGATTGTGGCCATTGACAGCTATATTGACAGCATCTTTATCTATCACGCCGATATTAGCTTCAGTGACAACCGGGCTCGGGGTCCCGAACATAACGTCAGACAGTTCCGTCGCCAATGACATACCATTAAAGTCAGCTAATGCTCCGCGAATACCACCAAGGAACACATTTTTTGGTTCAGCATCACAACCAATGTGTGTTCTGGCCATGATCTGTGACACCGTGGCATCGATATTGTGGGGTAACGCTCCTAGGCGACTAAGGAGATCCACCCGCTTATCCGGCAGTGTCGCGCTTATCCAATGACAACCTTTGTGGTGATCCTGGTTCTGAAAGTCTTCAAGTGTTTTTGTTGCCACATCATGGGCAACTTCAAGCATTTCTTTACCCAACGTATCGATATCGAGCAACTCTGCAATACGATAGAGTTTATCCTCATCACGTATCCGATAAGCCGGTAGTAGCCCCTTACCAACTTTCTGCATAGCCAAGGCAATATGACGCCCATGCTCTGAGTGAGCCGCTGCGCCAGCTGCCATCATCCTGGTTACATTACGAGCAACAATGGTATGTCTATCTGCCCCGCAAATCCCTAACTGTGGTCCCTCACCAAAGGGGTCGACTCGACAAGGGCCTTTGTAACAAATTCGGCAGCAAAGACCTAAGGACCCAAAACCACACTGCGGAAGTTGCATTTGGTACCGATCAAAAACCGTTGCTATATCCTCTCTATCAGCAACCTTACACAAAGCTTTAACCGCTGGATCGCTTGTTTTTATTCTCAGGCTCATTACAGTTTCCTCAATGTCAAATTCAGATGTTTCTGTGACTGAGCTAGTTCTTTAGCTCTTGCTTGAACCAGCGCCATTCGATATTCGTGCAGGTTGATTAGTTTTATTGCTTTTGTAGGACAAGCTTCAACACATGCTGGTTCTTGTTTGCCACTTTCCATGCGCCAAGTAGTACAAAGATCGCATTTCAACGCTACTCCTTGATTTGTAGAGCACCCATCATCTTTAAATGCATCTCGTTTAACGGTGATCACACCAAACGGGCACACCATGACGCACAATTTACAACCCACACAATTCTCTTCAACGATCTGAACTTGATCATTTTCTTGACGGCAGGCTCCTGTAGGGCAAACCTTTGCACACGGCGCATCCTCACATTGCCGGCATTGCATCGGCATCATTACTCCGTCCGAAACAACAACTTTTGTTCGTGAAAACAGAGGTAGTTTATTAATAACAGAATCTATTATGCCGCCTTTCCCACCATGAGCGACGGCACAGGCAAGCTCACAGCTATGACAGCCCAAGCATTTCTGTGCGTCCGCATAGATAATATTGTTCTCCAGTTCTTTCATAACACCGGCCTTATTAGTTTTTATAACTTCATACTTCAAAGCTATCGATAAACAGCTCTTCTCCCTGTAACAACTCAAGATCTTTACAGGCACAACATGTACATTTGAACTGGAAATTAAAAACCTCAAACTCATGTAAGCATGACTTACAACGAGCAACTGCAGCCAGATGATCTATTACCAGTTCAGCGCCTTCCGCAATTGTATTTTCTACAAACATTTCAAAACAAAACCGTAGAGCTTGTGGTTCTACCGCTTGGAGCTTTCCAACTTTAATCGTTACTTTTTTTACTGCACAAACCTCATGTCGATTTGCTTCTGATAGCAAGATTTTGACTAACCCATCGGTAATTGAAGCTTCATGCATATCAAGTCCAAATAAAGTTGATAAGTTTAAATTCTGATTTTATATTTAATACTACTCGATACGGGGTGTCTGTCGGCTAGCTGACACTCAAACATCAACTAGGTCAGATTTAATAAGAACACAACGTTTTCGGTGCCTCGATTGTAAACGTACTTTTCAGCTCAATTATACTTACGAAGCAAGTAAGCCAGGTGTTAAAGATAAAATTGTTGAAATGGCAATGAATAGCTCTGGCGTAAGAGACACGGGACGAGTCTTGAAAGTCGCTTACAACACGGTTTTGCGTACTTAAAAAAACACTCGCCAAGGCAGGTAATCACAATACCTTTTGATATCGCTAATATTGAATTGATATGTGAAGTTGACGAACAATGGTCGTTTGTTAGCAATAAGAAAAACTAGCGCTGGCTTTGGTATGCTTGGGAGCCTATATATAAACGTATCATTGCCCATGCTTTTGGGAAAAAAGATACAGATGCATTTAATAACGTTACAACGTCTTCTATCGAAGTTTACCAGATCACCCAAGGGATCACCTTTGGCATCATTATAGCGCTGTGTCGCTCACGCCTACACCGAATCGAAAAAAGTGGATAGCGTCTAATAAATATATAAAAACCCTCAAATATCGAGGGCTTATGTTTATATCTTGGTGTATATTCTGATTGATCTTTTGCTTGAACTGGCTTTAGCCAAGCAAAGCAATACACGCGCCGCTTGCAGCAACCACCGGTGCCATAAAGCGAGTTGGAATAAAGCGCGCAAGTTGGTAACCCAAAGAAACAATGATGCTCGATGCTAATAGCATACCCGGCGCAAACTCCATTAGTACCGCACCGCCAAGTTCAACACCGTGCGCCCAACCATGGAACAATACCAAGGTTACAGAAAGGCTAAGTAGAACGGTGTTTGCGACGTTAGTTTCTTTATTACGCATTTTCCACATGGTGGCTGCAACCACAAACAACGAGCCTAGAATCAAGGTTTCCATCCCAGTGATAGCACCTCTTAACTCACCTAACAGCACACCCGCGAACATAAAACTAAGTACGGACGCCAACAACATAAATCCTTTTTTCACACTGTTTGCTTGGCGAGCAACAAAACCCATAGCCAGTAACATCACTAAGTGATCAAGGCCAAAGAAAGGGTGAACAAAACCTTCCATAAATGAATTATGCAAACCATGAACACCAACGTGTGCCGATGCCAATGGCGACGCGATCAATAACGCTGCTGAAATACAGCCTAAATGTGTTTTTTTCATCTTAAATACTCATTCATAAATACGGGTAAAATAGAAACAGCAATACTTAACCAATTCCATATATTAGATTCTCCAACTACTAACAAATAGACATGAGCAAGGATTGACTCATTAGTCCGAATCTACCCTATTTAATTACAACTTACTGTCAGCAAGCCGACAGTCCCCACTTCCAATTTAAATTAGATTAAATACACATTGTTATATTGACTCTCAAAGACATATGAAAGAGGAATAATATGCTTGAAAATTCCATTCTGGCTTGGGGAGGGGCAGGACTTCTACTCATAGGTGAAATATTGGCATTGCGTAATGTCAATAATCTCAAAAGAGTACTCTTGTTCTCAACCATAGCTGAAATAGGCTATATCGGACTTGGTATCGGACTTGGAAGCTTTGCCGCTGAAACTGGAGCCTTTTTACATATCGGACTTCAATCAGTAATGCGGCTATTGGTCTTTATTTCCGCTTATGTTCTGATTAAGAATGCAGGTTCATCAAGCCTGAATAAACTGTCGGGAAGTGGCCAAAGAATGCCATTTATCGCAACGATATTTGGTTTTGGATTGTTCTCTGTAATGGGACTATCCCCATTTAAAGGGTCATTCAGTAAGTTTCTTATTATTTATGGTGCCGTTGAACAAGAGCAATGGTTACTGGCACTAGTTTGTACACTGGCCAGCATCATTGCCGCGGTTTATTACTTACATGTGATTCAGCGAGTTTGTCTCGAAAAGTCAACTAACTGCAATAACAACTTAAAAACCAATGTTGGTTCTTTCAGCTGGTCACCAACCACATTTCTCATACTTTTTCTCACATTGCTAACCATACTTCTTAGTATAGAGCCAGAGCCGTTTGTTCATATTGCCCAGTCTTTTGCAACACAATCTTCCATAGTAACGTTACCAGAATTTGAAACACCTTGGGCACCGATAGTTCTCGTCCCTTACCTAAGTGCTTTTGTTTTATGTCTGATCGGCTACTTTTCTCCCAAATCCCGAGATTTGTTAGCAGTGATTGTAGCAACCATTACCTTTGGCCTTGCGTGGAATATAAATGACCTAGACAGCCTTTCATATTTATTTACCCTTATTTTTGCACTCATATCCTTATTGGTTATTATCTATTCCGTGTGTTATATGAAAGGTAACACACATACAAACCGTTACTACTTCTTTCTTTTCTTAATGACGGGCTCTTTGCTTGGCGTTAGCACGGCATCCGATTTTGGCAATTTTTATCTATTTTGGGAGTTGATGACCTGGAGTTCGTACTTCCTCGTTATACATGAACAAACAACTGACGCATTAAAGGCTGGTAAGAAGTATTTCTTAATGTGTGTATCAGGCGCCTACATCATGCATTTTGGTATTTTGCTATTGCATGAGAATATCGGCAGCTTCGATATGACAGTGATTGCGGCTGGAGTTAACCAGCTTTCGGAACCCATTGCGTTAACTGCGTTAGCTGCATTTATTATCGGCCTAGGGGTAAAGGCTGGTTTATTTCCACTTCACAGTTGGCTACCTGACGCCCACCCCGTGGCGCCATCGTCAATTTCGGCACCTATGTCGGCGATTTTGACTAAAGCAGGGATCTATGGTTTGACCAAGGTGCTGTTCGTCATCTTCGGTACGGGCACACTAATGAGCTATGGCAAGGTTGGGGACTTCTCATTAGCCGGTTTTACTTTGAGCGTTCTCGGTGGATTAACCTTCATATATGGCGAAGTCAAAGCACTAAGAGAGTCCAACCTAAAACGCTTACTGGCATTTTCCACCTTAGCTCAAGTTGGTGAAATCGTTGCTGTATTAGGTATTGGCAGTTACCTCAGTACCGCGGGTGCCATGATGCATGTCATGAACCATGCTGTTTTCAAAAGCTTGCTATTTCTCGCCGCAGGTGCCGTTATTTTCCGCATGAGAAGTAAGCGCTTAGAAGATCTTAAAGGTGTTGGCCGCAAGATGCCATTTACTTGTGGCTGTTTTGCTATCGGTATTCTGGCGATCATGGGATTACCCCCTTTCAGTGGCTTTTTTAGTAAATTTCTCATGGTATACGCCGCTGTAGAAGCGGGCAAATTGCTGTTGCCTATATTGATATTACTAGGCAGTGTTATTGGCGCTATATATTACATTCGAATCATTCGGGTTCTATTTTTTGAGCAATACCAGGGCGCTGAAATATCAGAAGCACCTTGGTCAATGCGCCTGCCTTTGGCCGTGTTAGCATTTCTCGTGTTGCTAGGTGGATTAGTGCCTGAGCTGAGCCTATCACTTTCGCGCCCAGTTGCTGACCTTATCGCGAGTCGAGGCGAACTAGCGATTATCGCTATTCCCAACTTAACTCTGGACTGGTCGATCAGTGCATTTGTCGCCTGTAGTGGTGCCGTATTGGTATACTTTGTGGGTAAGCGATGCCCTACTAGAGCCGGTATTACTTCAGTCATAGTGATGGCAATAGCTTTATCGGCCGTTTTGTTTGAAGCGAATCGCTATGATCTGCTGTCATTCTGGTTTGCCATTCTTGTTGCGGCAGTTGGCGTACTAAATCTACTGTACTCTATCGGCTATATGAAGCATGGCCATGCGCAAAACCGATTCTTCTTTTTCTTTGTCTTCATGATTGGTGGTTTGCTAGGGGTTACGGCAAGCAAAGATATGTTCAATTTCTTTGCTTTCTGGGAAATCATGAGTAGTTGGACACTATATTTTGTCATTATTCATGAAGAAACCCAGGACTCACTGGCTGAAGGGTTTAAATACTTCATCTTTAACTTCATCGGGGCCAGTTGCATGTTTCTCGGAATCGTAATGTTGACCGCGAAAACGGGCTCATTCGATTTTGACCAAATCAGCCAAGCCGCACTGACTATGCCTCTGCCATGGTTAGCCACAGCACTCATTTTAATCATTGCAGGCTTGATCATGAAAGCCGCACAGCTTCCATTTCGAATCGATTTCCAGATGCATCCACCAACGGCTCCGACCCCTGTTAGTGGCTATATTTCTGCAGTTCTACTTAAAAGTGGTCCCTATGGCGTACTCAAGATATTTGCCGTGCTAGGTGGGATGACTGTTTTTGGAAAATTGGGAACCAGTGATGAGCTTTCAGGCTTAATGTATGCCGTTGCTGTCATTGCCGCTGTCACCCTCTTATATGCGGGTGCGATGGCGATGATCCAAACGGGCATTAAGCGCCTACTGATTTATAGCACAGTGAGTCAATTGGGGTATGTTTTACTTGGCATAGCACTGACTTCACCGCTTGGAGTTGCTGGGGGTCTTATGCATTTTGTTAATCACATGATGCTGAAAAATATTCTCTTTCTCGCTGCGGGTTGTATCTTGGCCCAAGTCCATGTTGAGAGCTTAAATAAGCTCGGTGGTCTGGGGCGTAAGATGCCATACACATTTGGCCTATTCCTGTTTGCAGGGTTGTCATTATCTGGTCTTCCACCACTTAATGGATTTGCATCTAAATGGCTTATCTATCAAGCGACTTTTCAATCTGGTCACTATCTGCTGGGCTTAAGCGCGCTGATGTCTAGTCTGTTTACTTTGGCCGCTGTGCTTAAATTTGCCCATGTCGCCTTCATGGGGCAGCCATCAGAGGCATGCAAAACGGTTAAAGAAGCGCCGCTAAGCATGTTACTACCCATGTTTATTCTGGCCGGTATGAGCTTGGCTGTCGGGGTTTTCCCCGGACTATTACTTGTACCAATCAGTGAGATCATGTCGGCGATGGAGTTAGGAAACCTGTCTGTCACTTGGTTTGGTGCCTTACCAAGTACTGGTTCGTGGCATCCGCTGTCATTGACCCTGATACTGCTTTTATTCAGTGCGCTGGGCTGGCTTTTTTACCGCAAGAGCAATCAGCAACATGTTGATATTCATATCCACGGCTGCGGGGTAACGGATATAACGCCAGCTGAGAGCCATGTGAATGCTTCAAGTTTATATGAAGCCCCTGAAAAATTAATTCGCACTTTACTGCTTGATAAAAACGGCCGTAGGAAATAGCTATGTTTGAAATGATGAATACGCTAGAACTGAAGGCAATATTAGCCCCACTAATATTACTTCCTGCAACCTTTGGCGCCTTGATCTTTGGCTTACTGCTTAAGGGAGTTGACAGGATCTTGGTTGCTAGATTACAGCGTAGAATTGGTCCGCCACTGCTACAGCCTTTCTTCGATATTATTAAATTAATGCAGAAACAATCGATGGTTCCTATTGGTGCGCCACGAAAACTATTTCTAGCCCTGCCATTGCTTGGAGCATGCAGTATGTTCCTTGCCATAGGGCTCGTACCCATACCAGGAGTGTACGAACCCAGCGCCCAATTTGGTGATTTGCTGGTATTGCTCTATTTATTAGCTATACCTGCAATTGTCCTAATGCTGGCTGGCTCAGCTTCGGGCTCAACATTTGGTGCGATAGGTTTCTCTCGGGAGATGTCTATTATGCTGGCTTACGAAGGCCCCTTATTGTTGGTCATAGTGAGTGTGGCAATTAAAACCGGCTTATCCCAGGGGCAATTCATCACCTTTTCTTTGATGGATATCGTGCAGTACCAACAACTGAATGGATCATTCCTCTTCGACCCTTGGATGTGGCCAGCAGTACTGGCATATCTAAGCTTCATTCCAGCAAACTTGGGGATCCCTCCTTTTGATATACCGGAAGCCGAATCAGAAGTGCTGGAAGGACCTTTGTGCGAATACTCAGGGCCAGCACTGGCATTATTTAAAATCATGTCAACCATGAAAACTATCGTTGTACTGGCTCTGGGCATCGCACTCTTTTGTCCCGGAACAAATACAGGAATGTGGGCTGCAGTAATTTTTGTATTCAAATGCTCACTTTTCTTCTTACTGACCAAATCCTTGTTACGCGCTTCCGTTGGGCGGATGCGGATAGACCAAGCATTTCTATTTTACTTCAAATGGCCCGAACTACTTGGCGTAGTTGGACTATTGCTCATTGTTTTACAAGGCTAAGAGGGATTGCTAATGAGTTTTATAACAAATGTATCCAAGCAGTCTCCATGGCTGTATCGAATCAATGCCGGTTCTTGCAATGGCTGTGATGTGGAACTGGCCACAACTGCGCTGATCCCACGCTATGACGTTGAACGTCTTGGATGCCAATATTGTGGTACGCCTAAACATGCCGATATCGTCTTGATCACGGGGCCATTGACCGCACGGGTAAAAGAAAAAGTATTGCAGGTCTACAAAGAGATCCCGGCTCCAAAAGTAACTGTTGCAGTGGGAATTTGCCCGATCTCTGGCGGGGTATTCAGGGACAGCTACGCCATCGAAGGTCCAATCGATAAATACATCAATGTTGATGTCAATATTCCAGGTTGTCCGCCACGTCCTCAAGCCATTATTGAAGGCATTGCAATGGCAATTGAGATTTGGAAAGAACGCCTGTAGGAGAGTGATATGAAGATGATAAAAGTATTACTGAATAATTTGATTCAGGGACCATCGACAGACCCCTTTCCCTTCGGTGAAACCTTCACCCCTGAAGGCCTGAGGGCAAGAATCCATTTCGATGAAACGGCTTGTACAGGCTGCCGCATGTGTGAACACGTTTGTGCCGGCGGAGCAATTCGATGTGAAGACAGCGAAAAAGGTATGAAATTTACAGTGTGGCATAACAGCTGCACTTTTTGCGGACTCTGTGAACATTACTGCATGCCCAAAGCCATTACTCTTACCGAAGATTGGCACTTGGCACACAAGCAAGAAGACAAATATAAGATGATAGAACAAGGAATTGTCGCATTAGTTTCTTGTGAATACTGTAGCAAAAAAATGATCCCAAGCGGCCCAAAAATTACAGCAGTCGCATATCAAGGTACAAACAAAATAATCGAAAAACTTGGAAAGATATGTCCAGATTGCCGTCGAAAACACTCTGCGAAATTGCTATCAAAAGGAACATCTCTATGATCGACAAAGTTAATCTATTAAAAGAAATGCTCGCTTGTAGCTTGCAGGGAATATATTCGTTGGATGTTCACGTCAATGATCAAGGTGTTCATAGTATATGGTGCAAGTTAGAGGATGCATGTGACATCCAGGCGACAGCCAGCACGGTAAAAAAACTTGGGGGACGACTAAGTACTATCACGGCTTATCAATTAAAGAGCCCGCAGCCCTCAGTGAATCATGAAATTGCGTACCACTTCGACATTTATGGTGCAACCCTTACCGCAACGGTGCAGTTAATCGGTGATGATAATAAAATCATGTCGTTGACACCTATATTTCGTAATGCCGATTGGAATGAAAGAGAATTCATGGAGCTATACGACATCAAAGTCGTTGGGCATCCTAATCCTCGGCGGTTATTCATCGATGAATCTATCGATTCAGCCGTGTTACAACGTTATATCCCATATTCTGCGATGGTGAATGCCGCCAGTACCAAAACATTGTGGGAAAACATTATGCGCAATCGAGGAGAAGATTAATGACCAGTTTTAAAGTGCCAGTCGGTCCGCTGCATGTTGCATTAGAAGAGCCCATGTATTTCAAGGTTGAGGTTGAAGGAGAAACCATCACAGGTCTAGAAATTACAGCAGGACACGTTCATCGTGGCTTAGAATATTTAGCGATGAAACGCAATTTCTTCCAGAATATTACGTTAACGGAAAGGTTATGCTCACTTTGCTCTAACAGCCATCCAACCACGTATTGCATGGCGCTTGAAGAGATTGCAGGTATTAAAGTCCCAGAACGCGGGCAATACCTGAGGGTTATTGCCGATGAGGTCAAACGGGTTGCATCGAACCTGTTTAACGTCGGGATAATGGCTCATATCATAGGTTTCGACTCTCTGTTTATGCACGTACTTGAAACACGTGAGATCATACAAGATGTGAAAGAGACCGTTTACGGCAACAGAATGGATTTGGGGGCAAACTGTATCGGAGGAGTGAAATATAACTTAGATGCAGCCAAAGTTAAGTATTTACTGGCTCAGATTGCGCGAATAAAGACACCGATTGAAGAAATTAAGTCCATCTACAATACGGATAAATTCATTGGTATGAGAACAAAGGGGGTCGGAGTTATCTCCAAAACGTCGGCCTTAGACTTCGGCTTGGTCGGGCCAGTGGCCAGAGCCTCTGGCATTGTCAACGATGTAAGAAAAGACGCGCCTTATGCCGTATATGACAAACTAGATTTTGAAATCCAAAGCCGGCAAGGTGGTGATGTGTGGTCTCGGGCTATGGTACGGTTAGATGAAGTGCTGGTTGCGCTATCTTTGATAGAACAATGTCTTCACGCATTGCCGGAAGGGCAAGTTTGCATGACAAGTTTGCCCATCATCCCTGCGGGTCAAGCTATTGCAAAAACAGAAGCTCCAAGAGGGGAATTATTATACTACCTAAAAACTGATGGAAGTGATAAGCCTGAACGTTTGAAATGGCGAGTCCCGAGCTACCCTAACTGGGATGCGCTTCATATAATGATGCAAGGTGGTAAGATTTCAGATGTTCCGTTGATCGTAAATAGTATCGACCCTTGTATATCTTGTACTGAACGCTAGCCACTGGCATACCAAGCCACTTAAATGAATATAAAAATAATTAAATAGTCCACACAGCAGAGCAACGCCCGTACAACATCGCTCTGCTGCACTGATGATAGACTTTAGTAAGCGGTAAGTGTTCAAGGTGATCAACACTTCACAACAACACAACCGATTACGCTTTGTGAGAAGACGTTATTATGCAGTCAAAAATGAGAATATCTCAACTGAACATGATGGAACTGTTAAAAGATCCTAAATACGAGGGTTTTCTGGATGAGTTTCGGTGTAAACAATTTGCTAAAGGCCAACTAATCAGTGTACCTGGCTCAGACAATAATGATGTATTCATCGTGGTGTCTGGACGTACACGAGTCTATTTATCTTATGAAGGACGTGAATTTACCCTATGTTACCTTGAACCTGGTGACATCTTTAGCACGCATACAAGGGCATTTGTAGAAGCGTCAAAAGAATCAGCTCTAATGTTAGTTAGCGCTAAAGAGTTTCGTACTAAGATCAACGAATACCCTGAATTTAGTATGATCATGACAAGAATTCTAGGCGATGTACTAGGCAGTACCTTTGATATCATCGATGGCTTGATATTCCATGATGCAAAACACCGATTAATTGGATTCATTCTTTCCTGGGGGCAGGAAACAGGAAAAATGTGCCCAGAAGGATTAAAGTTTGACTGTGATTTAAGCATGGAAGACATTGCTTTAATGATTGGAACCACCCGTCAAACAGCGTCTTCATTATTTAACAACCTGATTCGCAACGGATATTTAATAAGAGAAGGAAGGAATACCTTCGTTATAAGCCGGTTAGCCGATTTGAAATCCTTATTGGAAATCAAAGACAACTAACTGCTTGTTATAAACCTTATTTCATTCCAACAACTGATCACCTTTAGCTGGCTCCTACTCGTTGTACCGTCAACACTGAGAGTCTATCTGACCCGCAAAGCATCGTGATGAATATGATGAATATGATGAATATGATGAATCCGATTGAACAACAACGAGTTAGAGTTTGTATTAACGGTATAGTTCAAGGTGTAGGATTTAGACCTCTCGTCTATCGTTACGCACTCAAATTTCATCTTGCCGGTACAGTGTTAAATGATAGTCAGGGAGTAACAATTGAGTTGCAAGGTGACAAACGTCAAATTCATTTTTTTATAAACCGTTTAAAAGAAATGCCACCACCACTGGCAAGAATCGATAAATTTGAAGTGCTTGTAATTCCTATAATTTCCGAGGAACTCACATTTAGAATCATACAGAGTCAACAACGAAATCAGGCGGTGGTGGCAGTTTCAACAGATAAAAGTAGCTGCGAAGAATGCAACCAGGAAATCATGGATCCCGCCAACCGTCACTACCAATACCCTTTTACTAATTGCACCAATTGCGGCCCTAGATATACCTTGATCCAAGCCCTGCCCTACGACAGAGAAAACACATCCATGGCTAAGTTTCTCATGTGTGAACAGTGTGCGGAGTCATATCAAAACCCATTAAATCGACGGTATCATGCTCAACCAGTAAGCTGCCCCAAGTGCGGACCTAGCCTAACACTAACCACCAACCAAGGGCGGTTTATAGCTAAAAAACAAAGTGCTTTGGATGAGTGCATACTTCGACTGAAACTCGGGCAGGTGCTTGCTATAAAGGGATTAGGCGGGTTTCATCTTGTCTGTGACGCCACCAACAGTAGTGCTGTCGCCGCCCTAAGAGAGCGTAAACACAGGCCTGCTAAGCCGTTCGCCGTCATGGTTGCTAACCTCGATATAGCAAAACAACTAGTATTAGGAAACGATAAAGAATGGGAACTACTTAGCTCACAAGCACGCCCCATCACTTTGATGAAAAAACACCCCACATCCCCCTTACTGATTAGTGAAAACGTCGCACCAGACATCGATAAATTAGGACTTTTCCTCCCCTACACTCCGCTACATCAGCTTCTGTTAAAAGAGTTAAATAGGCCTATTGTCGCCACCAGCGCAAACCTTAGCGGTGAACCAATTATTACTGACAGTCGCAAGATCCAAAAGAAACTAGGTAAGGTAGTCGACGCTATTTTAGATCATGACAGAGAAATCTTAAATGCTTGTGATGACAGCGTTGTACAGGTCATCGGTAATGAAATCCAAGTCATGCGTCTAGCAAGAGGCTATGCACCACTCAGCCTAGCGATGAAGGAAAAACAAATTAGCACCACCATCGCTGTTGGAGCACAACAGAAAAATACCATCGCGTTTGGATTCGACCATAACGTGTTTATTAGCCCACATATTGGCGATCTTTCTAGCATCGAAACCGAAGATTATTTCGAGACTACACTTGAGACCTTTAAACGTCTTTATCAACTAAAACCGAGTGTACTAATTCATGACAAGCACCCCGATTATACGTCAACTCGATGGGCGAAAAATCAATCAACAAATACATGTCAACTTCTCGCGGTACAACACCACTATGCCCATGTACTCAGCGTGATGGCCGCCAATCAATACACCAATCCTGCGGTGGGTTTTAGCTTCGATGGAACTGGACTTGGGGATGACGGTAATCTTTGGGGGAGCGAGGCCATGGTTGCAGATACAAAGGGATTTAGCACGCTATGCCAATTACAACCCTTTAAACTTATCGGTGGTAAAGAAGCTATAAAAGATCCACGCCGCGTACTGCTTGCACTATTATTTCAGCGCTACTCTCTCGATGAAATTCGCAAACTAAATCTTCCAGTAATCAAGCAGTATTCTCCACAGGCTATCGGTGACCTACATAAGATCTGGGAAAGCGACCGTAACTGTATCAGTACCAGCTCCGCTGGACGCCTATTTGATGCTGTGGCATGTGCCTTAGGACTAATCGAAAAAAATCAGTTTGAGGGGCAAGCAGGAATGCTGCTTGAAGCGGCAGCAAACAACACCAACAAGCAAGCGATAAAATTCACATTAACCAAGCATAATAATCAATGGCACACTGCTCACTTTATGTACGATATTGTTGCAGCCATAGTCGATCAGCCATTGACCCCAGAACGTACTGGTCAAATATCTGCAGCATTTATGGATGCACTCGCAGACAGTGTCTGCCTAGTTGCGAATGAACACAGATCACTCCCTGTTATCTTGTGTGGTGGCGTTTTCCAAAATCGATACTTCCATGAAGTTTGTCTGTCAAAGCTAAAAACTGCAGGGCATCAAATACTATGGCCAGGCTTGGTACCGATTAATGATGGTGGAATATCATTAGGACAAGTTTGGCATGCCATTAATCAATAAAAAAACGAGGGCATAGATTAAAATAACAAAAAGGAAGATTGCAGGCAGCAGTGCCATTGCTTTTTACTTAGAAGAATCTGCCTGCAACCTAATACTCAGCACTTACTTTTAATGAAATGGTATCACCCTCATAGCGTTGACTTGCCTCTATATCATGAAGCCATTTAAGCTCACAAAATATCTCTGCATTGTTCCATTGCGTTCGATAGCTTAGAACAGGACCTATTCCAAAGGCCTCACTTTTCAACTTGCCCAACACGGCTCCCCGACCACTGTCGCCAGTAAGCTGTCGATACCAGTAGCCGCTGGCTCCGATGCCTGTAAACCCTCCAAATAAGATCAGGTTCTGGACAAACGTCGACTCAACATGAGCTTGTATACCTGTCTGATAATCGATATCACTGTTGTTGCTATTGAAATCAATGCCACCAAATACGGAAAATTCTCGTCCAATTGCCGGCTCGATATGAATCAATGCCAATGTGGGGCTAAGGGTCCAGTAGTTTTTGCCTGTATTAGCCAGACGCCCTATCTCATATTCCCCCGTAGGGGCATAAATCGCTAAACGGTAATCTCCCCACCAATATCGCTCAATAGTGTGAGACAACATCAGTGGCTGAAAAATGAGATCACCAAAACCACTTTCCTCTGATGTGACCCTTCGAGAAACAGAAGCTATATTGTCCAACTCATCAACAATTTCGGCAGAAACTTTCATTGAAACATAAGGAAATGTTGCTCCCATACTGTACGACCAACCATCAATGAACTCGCCTTTTGGGTTCCAAACCAACTCCAACGCAACCTCGCTCGTTTCAATATCAGCCTCTGTCACGACAAGGCCTGCTATTGGCAGCTTTGTATTTCCCAAAGAGCCTTCATAGTTAAGAGTTTTCACACGAACTACAAAGGCCTCATTTATCGGAGTCATATCAACTGCCGATGCCAGAAAGCCTGGGGCATAGTGCCCGCTCCCGGCCTCTTCAGCATGAGTCGCCTCCTGCATACTGACTAGCCAGAAAACGAATACCAATAACGTCCATCGAAAAAGGAACACTGCCCTAAGAGTTGTTTGAGGATACATACAAAAAAGCTTAGACAACAGAAACCTGAAGGCTACAGTCACGATAAAAAAAACACCGATAATATTACTGATGAGAACCATCACTGAGAATGAGAGGAAACCTTTTGTGTTTCAGTTATCTTGCTATTGAGTGGTTTTGCTTATTGATAAGATAGAAACTACTGATTTTACCAATTAATGGGACAGGCTTAACCTTATCTTAGACCCCAAAAGGAGCTGTCCCATGACAAAGAAAACATTAACTCAAGCAAATGGTTCTCCTGTTATAGATAACGATAACAGCCTAACAGCAGGCGCCAGAGGCCCAATTTTGCTGCAAGATACCTGGCTTATAGAAAAGCTAGCTCATTTTGACCGGGAGCGTATCCCAGAGCGAGTCGTACACGCCAAAGGCTCTGCGGCATTCGGTACGTTCACGGTGACCCATGACATAACCCAATACACCAAAGCCGATATTTTTTCTGACATCGGCAAACAAACCGATGTCTTATTGCGATTCTCGACAGTAGCCGGAGAGAAAGGTGCGGCTGATGCAGAACGAGATGTGCGTGGTTTCGCCCTCAAGTTCTATACCGATGACGGTAACTGGGATCTCGTCGGTAACAACACGCCGGTTTTCTTCATTCGTGATCCGCTGAAGTTTCCTGACTTTATCCATACTCAAAAACGTGATCCAAAAACGAACCTTCGGAGTGCAACTGCCGCCTGGGATTTTTGGTCTCGCCATCCCGAGTCGCTCCACCAAATCATGATCCTATTCAGCGACCGAGGCATTCCTACTGATTATCGTCATATCAATGGCTACGGTAGCCACACCTTCAGTTTCATCAGTAAAAGCAATGAGCGTTGTTACGTTAAGTTCCACTTCAAGACGCAACAGGGCCATCGCTACTATACCGATGAAGAAGCGGCCAGCGTAGTGGGCAAAAGCCGGGAGTCTTCTCAGGCCGATCTGTTTATGAGTATCGAGGACGGACAATTTCCTCGCTGGGATGTCAAAGTCCAGGTCATGACCGAAAAGCAAGCCAGCGAGTACACCATACACCCATTCGATCTCACCAAAGTCTGGCCCCATGGCGACTTCCCGTTAATCGATGTGGGCACACTGGAACTCAACCGTAACCCCGAGAACTACTTTGCCGAGGTAGAGCAAGCTGCCTTTACCCCTGCCAATATCGTGCCGGGCATTGGTTACTCGTCAGATCGTATGCTGCAAGGCCGCCTATTTTCCTATGGTGACACCCAGCGCTACCGCCTCGGGGTAAACCATGGCCAGTTGCCGGTAAATAAACCCAAACCTTCGGTCAATACTACCCACCGTGACGGGAGTATGCGCACCGACGACAATGGTGGTGAAAATCTGAACTATGCCCCAAATCATCACAATAGCTATGTCCCGAGTCACGATGCAGAACCGGCATTGAGACTGGAGCGAGAAGCCCTGCACTTCAATTTCAGAGACTATGATGATGATTACTACAGCCAGCCGGGCAACCTATTCCGCTTGATGGATCCCGCTCAACAACAACGGCTTATTGGCAACATCGTTGCGTCAATGAGCGAGGTAGATAATAAGCAAATCAAAAAACAGCAAGTGGAACACTTTTTGAAAGCAGACAAAGCGTTAGGCATTGCCCTAGCAAAAGGCCTCAGTATTAAAATCGACTAGCTCCAACCTAGAAAGCAGCACTAACGCTCAACCAAATATTCTCAGTTATAACATCTAATAGAGGCTCCTCAATGGAGCCTCTATTCATCATGATATTCGAACAAATCTAACCGCTGTCTACTAACATAAACAGACAGATACTCTGATAGGAAGCCCGCAATGAAGACAATGATCAGCTACTTTATCAAACGCATTGATAGCACCCTATGCAGAGGCTGGTAACTTTTAAACCATGGTCAGTATTGTCATTGTTTCCCATAGCCTGAAGCTTGCACAAGGGCTGTTAGATCTTGCTTCACAGGTAACCCAAGGCAAAGTCAACATAGCCATTGCCGCAGGTATTGATGATCCTGTAAACCCTATAGGAACCGATGCTATTGCCGTAATGAATGCTATAGAGGAAGTGTATTCAGACGACGGCGTACTAGTCATGGTGGATCTGGGCAGCGCAATCCTTAGCGCGGAAACGGCACTTGATCTCATGGATCCCATACAAGGCCAAACAATTAAAATCTGTGCTGCGCCGCTTGTCGAAGGTTGTATTGTTGCCAGTGCCTCGGCAGCATCAGGCTTGTCACTGGATGCAGTCGCCACCGAGGCCATGAACGCCCTATCCGCCAAAAGCCAAGCGCTTGGTCAGCCACTACGACAGGAAGAACCACAACGCGAAACGACAGCAACAAATACCAACCATCAAGAACTACACATCTTTTCATGTACGGCAGATCAACCCCACGGGCTCCATGTTCGTCCTGCCGCCGTACTTGCCGCCACACTTCGTTCTTTCAACGCTCAGATATGGCTCGCAAAAGCAGGCAAGTCCGTCGATGCCAAAAGTATCAACAAACTAATGTCGCTAAACATCCAACACAACGATACGCTAGTCTTCTCGGTTCTTGGCGAGGATGCAGAAAAAGTCATTGAAACCTTAAAGAACACTTTCAAAAGCAACCTTATCTAAGTACTTAGGTATCCCCAAACTACCCTACCCGATCAACCGTCACAGTCATCGATCACAGTTATATAAGTAAGCACAAAGAAACATAGTGAATACCTAATTTAAAATGATAATCGTATTAATTTATATAATCAGACATTAACTTCCAACTCCTTTACCACATATTTATCATGGTTTTCTTAATGCTGAGCTTGATAAGGAATATTTTAAAAACAATACTCAAAATCTAAACATCACCAATCTAAGAGCTAGGTCACTGTGTTAATTAAATATGTAGTAATAACTTTACTATTGTTAGTAAATAATCCTTTGTTAGCTGGCACTTTACTGCCTGTTACCGTACAAACGTCTCAGTATAATATCAGCACATCACCTACCGACCCTCCTATCCGATTGAATCAAATACAATCTTGGATTATTGCGATTAATGATCCGTCAGGACAACCAGTCCAAGGCTTACAATTTTCAGTCGACGGAGGTATGCCGGCTCACAAGCATGGCTTACCAACACAGCCTCGATTAACAGAAGAAACAGAACCAGGAAAATACATCATTGATGGTGTCAAATTTAATATGTATGGGAAATGGCAAATAGAACTCACAGGTATTAATGAAAGCGATCAATTTCATCAAATAATAAAAATTGATATAGATCATGTCAACTCAAACTAAAATATCATTAGCCATAATATCTACTACGGCAATATTGTTTTTCTTCCTAACAATAAATAAACCAGTGTCTACAGAAATGAACTGGACTCAGGAAGAATTAGCAATTCTCCGTAGTTTACGGCTTCCAAGTAAATGGGAGGTAAGTGACCCCTCGAACAAATACTTCCACAACGCACAGGCCGCTATGCTTGGTCAACAGCTCTTTATTGATACTCAATTAAGCCGATCGAAGCAAATTGCTTGCGCTAGCTGCCACCAGCCAGAGCACTATTTTACCTTAACGCATAACAGCGACATATCTATAAGCAAGCAGGTTCCATCATTACTCGGTGTCGCCAGTTTCAATTGGTTCATGCTTGATGGTAGTGCTGATAGCCTATGGGCCCAAGCCTTAAAACCTCTCGAAAATCATATTGAACACGGTGGCACACGTACTCAATATGCTCAGCACATTATCAAGCAGTATCCGCTTCTTTACCAAGATACATTTGGTCTCATCCCCACGCAGCTAGTCAATACATTACTGCCTGAACAAGCATCTCCGAACAGTCAACACCTTGCTGAACAAGAGCAATGGCAACAGCTAGATACGTACACACAAAACGCTATTAACCGTGTTTTCGCGAATATAGGAAAATCTCTTGCCGCTTATCAGGCAACCTTGTGGCCCCAGGATACCCGGTTTGATCGCTATATCGATCAACTCAGTGCCTCAACAAAAAAGTCTGCGAATATTCAAGTTCCCCTTCTAAACGCGAACGAAATTGCAGGACTAAGAATTTTCATCAGCGAGCAAGGACAATGTCTCCGTTGCCATAACGGACCATTACTCTCTAATGGAGACTTTCACGCGACAACAGTCCCGACACCACTCCCTAATGCACAACTAGGGCGCTGGCAAGGCATTGAGGTCGCTTTGGCCGATCCCTTCAATTGCCTTGGCCGGTATAGCGATAGCCATTCAGCGCAATGTAGAGAGTTGATCTATAGCAAGAGAGCCACTGCAGAACTCATAGGAGCAACAAAAGTACCTAGTTTGAGAAATATTTCAGCGACAGCCCCTTATATGCATGCAGGACAATTTAGCACTATTAAAGACGTTCTCCACTACTACAACCGTGCCGCAGCACCTTTCGGGGCACATTCAGACTTAACACCATTGAAATTATTGCCCTACCAACTCAACCAACTCGAAGCATTTCTCTTGACGCTAACTTCAGATGTCAGCAATGAACCAACAAAATAATCCAACGTTATCCTTTGGGAGGATACATAAAATGATAAACATGAAATTAGGACTGGTTAAAGCATGCCCACAGGTCACGGCCTGCTTGGCTCTCCTTTGTTTTAGCCAACCTAGTTATGCCCACGTAAGGTGGTTTATCGCCGACGGCACAAACCCGGACGTCAGCCTTCCCTTCGATACCATTGCTCTGGGCATTACACTCACCACACTCAGTCTTTTTGCACTTGCCGCTCTATTCACCCGTGTTCCAATTCTCCCCCACCCATTGAAGGTCGGTTTAACCCACCCTGTCGTAACGCCCCATCCCTGGTTATGGTACTTCCTGGTACTAATTCTTAATTGCTATCTCGCGGTCAATTTATTGCAGGGTGAATTCCTTGCTCCAAACCTCTACCTTTCACCTCAGTTTGCTTTGTATGGCGTCATCATCCAAGCAACAGCTATTGTGATTATGGCTATCTCGGTTAGCTTCACGGGCGTTGCGATTGTACTCACCTCCATAGCACTACTACTTTTTTTCCCTTTTTTTATCGCGCTGGATTATGTGTTCGAGTTCTTGTTTGTCGGCCTCTCGCTGATCTTTATTGGCCCCAGCCTTAACCGAAATGACTATAGCCTCTGTAAATCATGGGGGAAGAATAAAGACCAATGGCGCAGAATCGCCGTTCATCTGATTCGGATAGGCCTTGGGCTTCAGCTATTGGAGCTGGGGATTCACAACAAGCTCATGCTTCCTGGTATGGCTTTGGCATTCATCGACCAGAACGACTACTACAATTTCTTCCCGCTACTGAACCTGCCCCAGATCAGCAACCTTCATTTCGTATTGTTTGTCGGGATCAGTGAAACGATTATCGGGCTACTTCTGATTGCCAATCTTGCCAACCGAATTATTTACGCACTATTGCTGGCTATATTCACGACAACTTTTTTGCTTTCTGGTTTGGAGGAGCTTGTCGGACATATGCCGATTTTCACAATACTCTTCATCTTGTTTTTGGAGGGGGGAAGCTCTGTAACTGCGAAGGGGGACAGCCATAAGCACAATGAATATTAAGGAAAGACATTTCAGATATGCAACGAGGAGCCACAAAAAAATGACTCTTTCCAAAAACGAACGAAAAAACTGATAAATGTTTAATATATATAGTTTTTATCTCTTTAATACAACAAAGAGAAATGAGGCAAAAATGGCACAAAAAAGAGATGAATAAAACGAAACACGTGTAAGCAAAAACTTTGATCTGCCACCGTCATTTCTTCTGAGCTGGAACAGTCAAAGGTACTCCCAAACGCGGCTGATTCAAAGCATGTTTTCATACAATTTGCACTATTATGCGATGTGTCACAAAGTGGATTTTATCGTCTTAACTCTTCCGAATTCATTTGGTAAAGATAAGTTGAATTTGACGCAGGGTTTCTTTAGGAGGTAATTGTGTCTATCAACTCTATCGACCACACAGAGATTGCAGATGTTGCTTCGAAGTGGGATTACAAAGATGAAACCGCTTCAAACATAGCACAGTGCAAACGCCAAAAAGCAGAGGCAAGACGCCGTATTGAGATGCTTCGCGACATTCGCGACAGTGGCCTTACCATCGCCGAAGCAAAGGAGTTGGGGTTAATTCACTAACACGTAAGCACTTTAAAGAGGTCAGTTAAGGTACAACGATAGCTGGTGCTGTAGCTTGATAGAAACAATCTATCGCATCAATCTATTATTCCGGCTTTTCTATTCTAGGGGTAGTCGTTACATTATTGCCAAAGACTTTCAATGGAACGCAATGATGACCACTATGACTACCCGTTGCCCGCACTGCAAGGCACTTAACCGTATCCCAACCGAACGAGTTAATGACATCGCCTCTTGTGGCGCGTGCAAAGACAAACTATTGGACGGAAAGCCCGTTGAAGGCACAACAGATAACTTTCTGTCGCTGATCCAAGGCGACAAGGCCGTTGTTGTTGATTTCTGGGCTCCCTGGTGTAACCCCTGTGTTGGCTTCGCGCCAATTTTCGAAGATGTTGCCGCAGAAAGAGAGGGTGATATCCGCTTCGTAAAAATTGATACCGAAGCCCAGCAGGCACTCGCCGCTCAGTATCGTATTCGTTCTATTCCAACTGTTATGGTGTTCAAAAACGGCCAAGTTGTCGACAGCATCAATGGTGCGCTTCCAAAGGGCCAGTTTAACCAGTGGCTGAACCAAGCATTGACCTCTGCTTAATACCCTTCGTTCGCATTTTGAATAGGTGGATACTACACAGCAAGTATCCATCTACTGTCAATACATTGGTTTTGTACTTAGGACACCTTTAGGTGTTTACAGCATTTTCCCCTGTACGGGTATCAGTGCTCCCGATAGGTTCGTCTTTGAAGGCTGAGTCAAATCAATCATGATCTCCGCTAACTGAGCAGGATCAATCCAGCTGGTGTGATCAATATCAGGCATCGCTTGACGATTGACATCAGTATCCATAATCGTCGGCAACACCGCATTAACCTTAATTCCATGCTGAACGCCTTCAGCTGCAAGGCTTTCTACCAGCCCGTTAAGAGCAAGCTTAGAAGCCATGTATGGCCCGAAGCCACACGGTACATTACGGATTGTATCTCGAGCTGATACAAACATGATCGCACCTTTTCCTCTTGGCTTCATTGCCGCAAATATTTCACGCCCAAGTGTCCACGCCGTTGTAAAGTTAGCATTGAACAAACGTTCAACTTCAACTGCCGGAACGTCCTCCCAACGGTTCCAAGAATAGACCCCAGAACAGTGGTAGTGAACATCTATTGCTCCACCCAAAATATCCAAAGCTTGAGCCACAAGTTGTTGGCTGTCTTCTTCTGCAGCTAAGTCACCTAGTAAAACCGTTAATTTTCCATCATATTGGCTCTCTAGTTCTATTGCGCGCTGCTCATCTCCCTTGCGGCCATAGCCAACAACCTGAGTACCTGATTCAACTAGCTGTCGAATTATCTCCTGAGCAGTAACTGAAAAACACGCTGCAACTGTTGCTGTTCTTATTACATTGGTCGTCATTATTATTCCTATATATGAAGCTCTTACGCTGTCACCATTGATACTATTAATAATGAGGCTGGCTAACAATGCGCCTACACGCAATGATGTTTTGCATTAAAAGCAAAAACAGATTTACAACCACGACGCTCCCTGCAGAGAAAAATATACAATCATGCTTGAGAGAGACAATGTGATCATCGCAGGAATACCATCCTTCCAGGTATCAAACCGAAGATGGCAGATGATGGCCCCCAGAGAGGTTCCCAGCAAAGCCAGAGCTCCAAGTGTGCCGAAAAGGCTACTTTGAAACCAAATAGCAAGGCCACCAAATAGCTCAGCGAGCCCGACAACCACCATGACCTGGCGATTCAATCCGTAAGAGTGAAAAAACACTAGCTGCTTATCGAATATCATTTTCTGCCAACCAAATAACTTGATTGAGCTAGCAAATAAGAAAAATGCCGAAAGCAATGCAATTACTACTGTAAGAAAGGTATTCATCGTGCTCTTCGTTTTTAATCGGGGGGTTGAAAAGAGCTTAAGATCCGAACATTATAAATGGTAGTGATTACTATCGATAACCATTATGAATGATAATAATATTTCTAAAATTGACCTCAACTTACTGAAGTCACTGCGCGCCTTGTTAGATGAACGGCACGTAGGGCGGGCAGCAGCAAAAATGAATGTCAGCCAATCAGCCATGAGTCATACCCTTACCCGGCTAAGGGCTGCTTTTGACGATCCACTTTTTATTCGCAACGCCAAGGGGCTTGAACCTACCAATTATGCGCTCGACCAGTCAGACAAACTTCGTTTCATACTTGATGAAATAGAGACTTTGTTTACGCCTAAGTCTTTGGATCTTTCTACAACTCAACGCCGTTTCAGAATTCACACTCATGACTTTCTCGTTGCAAGCTATTTATCCAGAGCCATCGAGGCTATTAATACCGAAGCCCCGCACATTGTTTTTGACTTGAAAATGCTGGACAGCAACAGTTACTCAAAGTTAGACAATGGCGAGTTAGATATGATCATTGGTTCTGGTATAAAGGCCAACCCACGATTTATACAGAAACGCCTCATAAATGAAGAACTCGTCAGCCTAGTTGATAACCAACACCCTATTCTCGAAAATTGGAGCAGCGACGCCCTTTTTAGCTATCCGCATATCAAATCCAGCCTGATCGATGACAAAGACGATCCCGTTACCTTATATGGTGAAAAAGAAGGGCTCCCCCCCCGCCAGATAGGCCTCTATGTAGAAAGCCTTAATCTACAACTCACATTACTGCCGCACTCTAGGTTGATAGCGATTCTACCTGAATCAATCGCCAAGCAAGGGCAGCGATGCTTCGGGCTCAAAATGAAAAAATGCCCTTTTCCTTTACCCTCTTTAACAATAAAAAGTGTTTGGCATGAAAGGCATCATAATGATCAATTACATAAGTGGGTTCGAGATAAAGTAGATAATCTTTTTAAAAACACCCAACATACAGATAACAATATATAAACATTTTAATTGCAACCATAAAGCATTAAATACTTCTGGTGAGAATTTTGTACAATAAATGCATAAAAATAATTTAGACTGAGTTCTCACTGAGAACGCAATTGTTATTTATATTTTCCATAAATAACATGTATAGACTCCTATACTTTAAAATAAAAACATCATCCCAAAAACCGATAAATAAATCTCAATAAGACATAACCATTAATGAATTATATAATCATCAGTTTTAAAAACCACCTTGACACTTATATTTTATCATTATCAAACACATACAGATAAGAACACAAGCAATTGATATTAAAGAGTTTAAAGTAAAACCCAAACTGACTGACAATTAACACTAAATATCAAAACATCAATAACCACATTACATCCATTGATGTTGCGATCATTGAAATTCGCAAAAAAATAAGAGCTTGAATTATCTCCACGCTAAACTTAACCTCCTGCCGCATTGTTGATTTTGATATGGACCACGAGGTCAATATTAATAAAAAAACAACAGTTAACTTTGTTTTTAGTTAAAAGTAAAACTAAAAACCCGTGTAAGAAAGTAGTATTTTTTGAAGTTAATAACATTCAAAAAATATAGCGTGTAAATCATTAAGGATAACGAATGCATAAGCCTATTTTGATGAGTGTCCCACTCATTGTGATGTTGACTGCTTGTGGGGGTTCTGATTCAGAAACTAAAACTGAAGTCGGAAAACAAGCACCACAAAATACAATAACGTTTAGCGGAACGGTATACGATGGTCCAATGGCTGATACCACGGTTTCTGTATATGCCGGACACAACCTTCTCGCATCAGGAAAAACAGATGTAAATGGTAAGTACTCTGTAAATGCTTCAATTTCTGTTGCAGAGTTTGACAAAATCAAATCCCAGCCAATCACATATCATGCTCAGCGCAGTGACATTATCCTTTATCAATTCTCCGGAACGAGTTTGGCGGAAGCTTTTAAAAAAAACTAATCAAGCACTGATTACAAACTTTTCAACGGTCGAATACGTCGTTGCTGACGAAGATAAAAATAATTTCGTCACAGCAGCTGAATAGAATTCTTATCAACAACTTGATAGCAATTTCACAGAACTGGTGGTTGTTCGTTATGGTGTTGGCTTAAAGTCTGTTATTGATCATTCTGCAAAATTAGCAGGTTTTAAAAACAGTACAGCTTGGTTGCGAGCAGTACTTAGTGATCCAACATGGCAAGATTGGTATAAAGCAAATACTAAACCTTACAAGCTTGCATGGGATACCTTATTTTCCGACACATGGTTTGTAGAGCAAGAATCACACCGTTTTGAAGACATTAACGCGTGGAAAACAAAACATAATTACGTTGTAGCTGAAGGACCTCTCGATCCTGATGCCGCTTTTGTCAAGCGCCTCACTATGAGTGGAATCTCTCAGAAAGTAAGTGTTGGCGATTTACTCAGCCCATCAATTAAAGCATTTTGGTCTGACGACACTTCATCCGATGTTAGTGGCCTTGCAACATATTCAATAAGTCCTGAAAAAGCACTGACAAGAGTTAATGGTGGGCAGCTACAAGTTAACAGTGCAGGAACTATAACACTTAAAGCTGAATATAAAGGCTCTTTCGATGAGGTTACTTTTGATTCTGAAGCGGCGGTACTGGCATCATTACGCTTTGATTCTATTCATCGTCAACAACTGCTACATGACGAATGGAAAGTTACTGCCCAAGGCGTACATCAAAATGATTATTTAGTCGACTTCAGCAATGAAGCCGAATGGACGTCAAGCAACCCTGAAACTATTGAATCCTTAGGCAACGGTCGCTTCCTCAGCAAAGGTGTAGGTACTGCAACGGTTACTGCCACTTTGGGTGATCTCACTGCAAAACAACAATTTGATGTAATTGCGAAAATAATTAGCGTAAGTTTGAACTTACCTAACGGCATTATTTCACGTGAAGAAACCATACAATTGTCACTCAACGGTGAGTTTAATGACGGTAGCGTCAGTGTCATTACCGACGAGGTTATTTGGACCAGCAGCAACCCAGAGTTCCTAACTATCGATGAAAATGGGGTGGCTACCGGCATCGCGGAAGGTCAGTCAGTGGTTACCGCGACCTATCAAGGTTTTACACTTGAAGAAACCGTAACAGTAACTTATCCGAAAATAGTTAGTTCAACACCGAGTTTTGTTGATGGCGTGCTGACACTTACAGAAGGGGACATTCTTGAATATGGGTTTACATTTACCCGCTCAAATGGCGTTGAGCATGTATTTACCGCTACCGAGCATGGCTTGAATTTTGAATCTTATGGATTTGGGGATCGATGGGATCCGTCTGGTATTCAGATAGCAGAAATAGACAAAGACAGCGATCGTATCCATGCTGTACGTTCTGGTAAAGACAAATTAGAAATTCTAAATGTACCAGTAGAACTACAGCAAATCTTTGCCGAGTTAGGTGCAATCACAGATATTGACGATTCCCCTACAATGATTAACTTAAAGGTCAACGTACTTGACAACGCTGACGTATACCAATGGCACTACTTGGATGGAAACCCACCAGCAGGCCAAACCGTAACGGTTGTTCAGGCGATACAGAGCGGCAATACGCTATATCGTTTCTGGCAGGTCGAAGGCGCTGAACAAGATGGTATCTATTTAACCAAGGTAACATCAAAAGGCGAATCGACCCCTGCTCTTGTACTAGCCGCTTCCAAGGATGAATATGATAGCCAGCATGAGTTAATAAGAAATGGAATTATTCACGATTACTATGGCTATATTTTCCTGCTAATAGACAGCACAAACAGAGCAGCCGCTGATAGCCAACTCGCTTACCGCTATAAGTTGAGTGACGGCAGCCTGACAGAAATACCATTGGCAAATTACCCGAATTCAACTGTTAATATGACTGCGGATAGCTTTGCCTTCACGCCAAACGGGGACTTTGTTGTTACTAACCAGCATTACACAAAAGGAGAAATACCTCATATTTACCACTTCGAAACGGGAACATGGGAAGAAAAAGCCCCAATGCCTGGCGAACGAATTCAAACGCCGTCGAACAAGAGTCAAATAGCCGTTTTAGATACCAAAGACAGCCCAGTGTTAAGGACCTTCGATTTGGTAACGCAACAAATCACCACTCAAGAGTTGGTGATACCTGGCGATGCCGAATACTTCTGTCGTAGTGTCGAAACCATGAGCTTTGCTATTGCAAACGACATAAAAAACTCTGGTGCAGGCTGTATGGTTGCGAAAGTTGGCGAGTGGGATGGCATCGGTTATTGGCTGTGGGATTCTATTGCCGAACTGCCGAAGTTACACCTTTTTTCAGAAGGTTATGTTCGAGGAACCTCTGATGTTTATGCCGTCGCTTACCGTAAACCAGATGGACACATCGCATTTAGTGCTGCCGGCGTTACAAATAAAGCGGGTGATTATGTGTATGACGTCGCTGAAATCATTGATGTGGAGGTTGAGGGTATTATAGAACAACAAGTAAGCCATAAACGCCTAACTCAACGTGGCAAGACACTAGAGGGCTATTACGCTCGCCTTGTTAGCTTACAAGATGGCGCACAATACACCGTCAACAACGCTGATGTACCCAATGAGTCGATTACCATCTTTAACAAAGGTACCGCCGTACGTGATGAGCATGGCCAATGGTCAAGCGATAAGTATATGTATGCGCTGCCAGCATATACAGATAACTCCAACAAGCTGTACAACCTTGGTGATACCATTGTAATAAGCCAAGAAGGTAATTCAACTAAGACACAATACTGGCAACTTCAGATGCGCGAACCTAAGGTTGTAGAGCAACCTGAAGAGCCAGTAACACCTGAAGAACCTGTTGTTCCTGAAGAGCCTGTAGTACCCGAAGAACCCGTTACTCCTGAGCAGCCTGTCGAACCGACGCCTGCACAATAAAATACGACGGATACACAATAACGACTTAGGGCTACGCTTGTAGCCCTTTTTTAGTTTTTCGGCAATTGATCCCAGCGAAATGTCGGGCCGTCTGTACAAGCGTATTTGCTCTCCATATAGCAGTGACCACAGGTTCCTACTGCGCAATGCATCCGCCGTTCAATGGACAAATAAATAGTGTGGTCGGAAATACCATAGGCAACCAAATACTCCGCCAGCGAGTACATCATCGCCTCGGGGCCAGCCAACAGCACAATCTCCGGTAGCTCGCCGAAGCTGTCCAACACCGTTGGGAGAATATCACTTGGCGTTCCCATGTATTCATTGTCACCGCCATTGACTCCCCCCTCTTCAATGGTGTTGTATACCGGAATAATGTGTTGCCAGCGTTCTCGCTCCGGATTTAACATCTGCGTTTGCCGTGAACGGGCACCATAGATAAGCGATAACTGAGTATAGTTTTGGTGTTCAATAAGTTGATTAACCACACTCACCAAGGGTGCCAGACCACAACCGCCACCGATGGCCAGTATCCGCTTATTAGCAATCTCATCCATAGGCCAACCAGCACCAAACGGGCCTCGAGCACCCAATATCTGACCCGCCTCTAACTCAAACAATTCAGATGTCACCGCTCCCATACGGCGGATCAAAGCACGAAAATAACCATTTTCATCAGGTACTTCGGTGAAGCTAAAAGGCGCTTCACCAAAAGTTGGGACGCTGAGCATGAAAAACTGCCCGGTCTGGGTGTGTCGCCACTTGGCATGATGTTCGTGAGTGGTGATTTCAGGCTCTTCCAGTAACCGGAAATGAAAATGCCGCGTGTGCTCGCCATCGTCATAAAAATCAACGAGCTGTACAGCTGAAGGCGTGAGGTTATGCATCGTCGACGATCCTCCTCATAATCGAATGAACACCAATAACGCCTGGGCAGGCTCGTTCGCAACGGCCACAACCCACACAGCCATATCGGCCAAATTCAGGAAGAAAATCGTCACTGAACTTGTGGTACCAGAAACGCTTAACCCGCTCACCGGCCTGTTCGGCCGGATTATGAAAACTGGCTTCACGCTGGAACCCTTCATATAAGCATGAGTCCCAAAAACGCACATGCTGGCTCGCTTGGTTATCTTGACCGGCTTTGTTATTTTGAATAGCTTTACTTTCTGACGCCCCGATCGGCTGACTGTGAGTACCATAACAAGAACACGTCGGACACAGTGTCGTACAACCGGAACATCCTAGGCATTGGACACCGACTTGTTGCCAAAAGGAAGGCGGTATGAGATCCGCATTGAGCTTATTGATCCCCTCACTAATATACGAATGATCCTCAAACTGCTGCTCGCAATGGCTCAAATTATCCCAGCGTAAACTGATCTCGTGCGCAGAGGCAGGTGTGAGCGTTAAGCCATGAATTGACTCTTTACCCAATGCCGTAATAGCCACCAGCAACCAGCGGCCATCTGTGAGCGGATGCAAAATCAGATCAGCCGTTTCATCCCGGACACCCGGTCCGGCATTGACCAAGTAACAGAAGCCTTCTTTGCAAGGTTGTACACAATCAATACCCACTAACAATCCCTGCTGGCGACGCGCCTGATAGTAAGGATCTTGTTCAAAAAAAATATCCTGATAGTGAATAGCCATCAAGTCACAGCTCAGCACACCAAAAAGCACAAAGGGATCGGGCTTGGGTAGTGTTTCACGAAAGAATTGGCCGTCGAAAACATACAGCGGTTCCTGCTCGGCAAAAAAGAAGCCCTTGGCGGAGCTCTGTGGCATTTTGTGGGTTAATGGCTGAAAGCCTTCCTGCTCAACTTCGTCTAGTTCAATCTGCTGCCAGTGGGGATCACCGTCATTGTCAACCACCTGATAGAACAGGCGTGAATGGGACAAATGTGATTGCAGCTCATAAAGTGACTCAAGCAAGTACTGCTGCATGTTATTGTTCCTCCCACAGTTGTTGCGCAGTTTTCGGCGCTTGATTAGGTGGTAGCGGAAATACCGACACGGCACAGGCTTTCAGCTCGGGCATTTTGGTGAGAGGATCCTGCGCCGTATTGGTTAGCTGGTTCGAGGGCGCCTCCTTGAAATGATAAGGCATACTGACCAAGCCCGGCGGAACATCATCCGTTATCATCGCTCGAGTCTCCAGATACCCACGACGAGACCGAACACCTATTGGCGCAAATCGCTGTAGCTGAAGGGCTTTCGCATCGACAGGATTGATAAACAATACGCCTGCTGGCGTTTCCCTTTCCAGCAGCGGTGACTTACGGGTCATGGAGCCGCAACCATAATGAAAATGCAGGCGATTGGTGGTCAGCAATAATGGAAACTGCTCATCGGCGGGTTCATCAATGGCGGTAAAATGAACCGGCATTAGTTTCGCCTTCCCAATTGGAAAGGTATCACGGTGCAAAACCTCCGTGCCCTGTGGCGCATCCCGGTTACAAGGCCATTGCAGCCCGTGGTGTTGTGTCAGCCCTTCGTAACTCATTCCCTGATAAGACGGCGTCAACGCCGCCATCTCATCAAATACTTGTTCACTGGTCTCCCAGCTTAACTGCTGGCTTCCCAGCTTTTCAGCCAAGACTCTAAGCCACTGCCAATCTCCCTTTGCCATGCCGGGCGGAGCCAATACTTGTGATATCCGCTGAACGCGTCGCTCACAATTCGTAAAGGTACCGTCTTTTTCAGCAAAAGAAGCGGCAGGTAGCACAATATCTGCCAGTTTGGCGGTTTCTGTCATGGTCAGTTCAGCCACGACCAGCAAGTCCAGCGCTTTAAGCGCCGCCTTAACATGATTCTGATCCGGATCAGTGACCACCGGATCTTCACCAAATAAAATCAATCCACGAAAATCACCTGACAGAGTAGCCTTGGTCATCCCCAACGACGTTAACCCCGGCCCCTCGGCAACTTCCCCTCCCCAGCACTGAGAGAATTTATGCTGAACATCGGCCGCATCCGCAGCCTGATAACCGGGATATACATTTGGCAAACAGCCCATATCACAGGCCCCCTGCACATTATTCTGACCTCGTAACGGGTTTATTCCTGTCCCGGGACGGCCAATCTGCCCGCAAACCAATGCCAGATCTGCAAGAGCAATAACACTCTGGGTTCCGCTGACGAACTGGGTGATCCCCATACCATAGAAGATCATCGCACTTTTCGTCTGGCTGTATGCCTTGGCAACCTTGCGGACTAACTCGGCACTGACTCCAGTAATCGGCTCAACAGACTCCGGGGTCAGCTTCTCAACATTACTAGCCAAAGCCTCAAATCCTTCGCAGCGTTGTTCAATAAAGGATTGATTGTGCCATTGCTGCGCGATGATGGTATGCAACATGGCGTTGATAAGAGCAATATTACTACCGGGCTTGAGCTGCACATGCATATCCGCCATTTTCGCCAATCGCGTTTCCCGCGGATCAATGACAATTAACGGAGTTCCCTTAAGGTGAGCATCAACAATATGGCCGCCCAAGATACTGTGATTTTCTGTCGGATCGGCACCGATCACCACGATCAAATCAGTGTCGTAAATATCTTTGGCGCTGTTGGTCATCGCTCCTGAGCCCAAAGTCTGCTTCAACCCGGCTACTGTCGGGCTATGACAGATCCGAGCACAGTGATCGATATTGTTGGTTTTCAGCACCGCACGGGCAAACTTTTGCGCCGCATAGTTATCTTCATTGGTTGCGCGGGCACTGGAGATGACCCCGACAGCTTCAGGCCCAGCCTCTTCAAAAATGACTTTTAGAGAATCACAGATCAAAGACAGTGCTTCATCCCAGCTAATCGGTTGGAATTTGTTTGTGATCCGTTTTAATGGCTGAGTGATCCGGTTATCGGGATGAACGGCATATGCCGTACTCCAGCCCTTTTCGCACAGTTTTCCGCGGCTAATAGGATGACTGGCCTGAGGCTCAACGCCAGTCAGTTTCTGCTGTCCATCGACTTTGAGGCATATACCACAGCCCACTCCGCAAAACGGACAGATGGTTTTTACAATCGAGGAAGTCATAATCATTACACAGCACATATCCAGTAATGGTCTGAGTATAGCAACCTCTTACCAACCTGAAGCTTTACTGACAGTTTGTTACTTATCTTCTGGCTTAGACGGCGTCTGGCCCCGCTGGTAGATAACATGATAAACGAAGCCAACCAACACACTGCCCCCGACAAGGTTACCCAAGATCACTGGGATTAAATTTCCAATAAAGCCCAATAAGGTAACCGACTCGGCCACAGTACTTCCCCCTGTTTCACCAAATACATTGATCAGCATTGCCAAAGGGATGAAATACATATTCGCAATACTGTGCTCAAAACCAGCAGCCACAAAAGCTGAAATTGGAAAAATAATTGCGACGCTTTTGTCTATTACACTTCGTCCGGCCAATGCCATCCAGACCGCCATACAAACCAGCACATTACACAATACCCCGCGGAAAAACGCAGTCCAAAACGGTAAAGAGCATTTCGCTTCCGCTATCTTAAGATACTGCTCGGCAATAGCCCCTTGATTTAGTTCCGTATGGCCAGAAAGGAAAACGAGAACAGCCAAGCCTGTTGCACCAATAAAATTCGCCCCGCAGACAACCACCCAGTTATTGAATAACTCCGATGTGGTAATTTTTTTATCTGCCCACGCCATCGCCAATAAATTGTTACCAGTGAACAACTCTGCTCCCGCGACAACAACTAACAGCAGACCCAATGAAAATGACAATCCGCCCAGCACCTGCCCTGTTGCAAAACTAAAGCTGGCATCGGACTTAACCAAAACAAAATACAGTGCGCCAAGACCTATAAAGGCACCTGCGAGAATCCCCAGCATAACCATCGACAACAGTGGCAAACGCGCTTTAACGACACCTATACTGTCTACTTTTTCAGCTATCTGCTTTGGGGAAAAAGCATCAAAACCATAGATATCACCCATGTTGGCTCCTAAGCATCAAGAGAATCACGTTCATTCAGAAGTACTCCATCCACCCATCCAAGGTGGCCTTACCCAGTTTAGTGGTTATCCGTATCGTCTTGATACTTAAAACTGAGAGCCACTCGTAGTGGATTAACGCTCCTAATTTTGCTTCTCCCTATATACTTAAACGTATTCGGCACAGTGGTTACAGGTATCGTTGTATATGCATGTCCGCCAATTCCAGTCTTCCGTTCTCAGCCTAATAACAGCATTAGTACTTGTTGGCTGCAGCTCAACCTCAGAATCATTTTTTAGTTCAAGCGAGTATCGTTTTCATGATTCGGCCCAAAGCTTTATCTCTCTCAACAAAACGCGCAACAATGGGGCGGTTGTAGACAAAGGCCTGTTCTATCCTAAAAGTGCTTTCTCCTTCACTTATCGATATTGTGCCGATACCCCACAAAGTGCCAGCAATGACATTCAGGAATTCCACCAATTGGCTAAACGGGTCTGCGATGCTAATGTCGGCCAGCTTATCCACCAAGATACCGGTACCTGGTGCGTTTATAACCCCAACACTGTCGATGAAAGGCCTATTTTCTATACCAAAATATCCAGTACCGAACTATGGGCCGACCTGTGTCTCGATGGACCGTTTGTCACCTTGAAGGTAATCGAGAATACCGAAGCGAGTCAGGAAGAATGGTATGAAGCTGCAAAAATATTGGGTTATCAGCCATATTCGCCATATCGAAAGCTAGTTACCCCATCGGAACTAGGGCAACTGCCTCAACCTCAAAAAGAACCCATCGCCACTGAACTTTGGAACGAAGAGAGTCAATATATCTATACCAATATCGGATCTGTCGTCTGTCTTTATAACCGTCCCGAAAATTCTGCTATCGGTTATACTTATCTAGGCACAGTGCACAGTGTTGATAGTGGTTTAGTAAAGGTTGCCGCCACGGCAAAATTAAGGGGAGATATCAGAACCGCACCAATTCTGGAACAGCTAGACTGGCACAGGATGGCATATATTACTGCTGCGGCAAACTCATGGTTTGTTTGCGGTTAGAATAGGCTATTGCTGAATATACTGCTATTTAGAGAAAGCCTCCGAAAGCAAATAAACTTCAGAGGCTATATATAGTCATTCAAATATTAAATAAATTAATACAGATGTATATTAATAGTAAACTATACCTTCGCCTTGCGTTACCAAGGTACCAGCTTCATTAATAAGAATTTTCTCTAAATCAAAGAGAGAACCAATTGCTGAATTGCCACGCCCTGTTTCTACGAACTTACATACCGCTTCTATTTTTGGTCCCATAGAACCGGCAGGGAAATTAAACTCAGCCAAACCTGATGGTGTCGCCTTCTTCATCTCTGCTTGATCTTCTTTACCATAGTTTCGATAAATAGAACCATCAGTCAGAATAATAAATAAGTCCGCATCAATTTTCTCAGCCAGAAGCTCTGCGGTAAGATCTTTATCTATGACACACTCAACTCCAGTACTCTGGTCATCATCAAAACAAACTGGCACGCCACCACCACCACAGGCAACAACGAGATTACCAGCATTAAGCAAGGTCTCGATTTGCTTCAGCTCGACAATGTCTTTCGGCATCGGAGACGGCACTACACGGCGATAGTACTCACCATCGGCTTTAAAGACCATTGATGAATCGGCCATGATTTCCTTTGCTCGTTCTGCTGTATACACTGGCCCGACAAATTTGGTCGGATTAGCAAATGCAGGATCTTCTTTACTCACCTCTGTCTGAGTTACTAAAGTAGCGATATCAAGCGACGGATCAGTATTACGTAGTTCCTGCTGCAGCATATACCCCACCATTCCGCAAGTTTGCGAACCTAATACATCCATTGGATAAGGTGTGGTCTCTGGAGAATATTCTTGATAAGCCGAATTTTGTTCCATTAATAAACCAACTTGCGGTCCATTGCCGTGAACAACAACAATTTCATGCTCTTTTGCAATAGCGGCAATACTTGCTGCTGAATTTTTAATATTCTCACGTTGGTTTTCAGCTGTTAATGCCTGACCTCTAGCGAGAAGTGCGTTTCCACCTAATGCTAATACTATACGCATATGATCGTATCTCCTATATTATATTTGGAGTTATTGTTTTAATTATATGATTATCTTTATTATAACAAGATGATATTTAACAAAGATATCAAGGCCTATTATTAGCCTATTATTATCTTTCAAGAAGAATTAATGAAAGTGGCGTTATAGTAGGTGAAATCTTTTATCGGTAATGTGATAAGTATCAAAATACTATTTCACTAGGCATGGTTACTCCGCGAAGCAATTATTCATTATACGAGTAATTATCCGTACTCTATCCAGCAACCTGCCCGGAATGATGATTTTTCAGCGAATGATTCGTCAATAGTGAATATTCTCTCAACAAATAAAAATACTCCACTCACTATTTTTATTCAGAAATGCTAACTTGGTCACAATAAGTTCAAGCTAAATAGCGCAACAAATGAAACTAATCACTTATCATGCTGATTCTGCCAATGAAGCCAAGGCGAAGCGTAAACACATGAAGTAACTAAATAAATGTTGCTTATACCATCGCATTTTTATATAAACTAGATGATCATTAATAAATATAACTATCAATATCTTGAAATCTAACGTCAGTTCAACTCAAATTTTCTATCATTTGCTGGATCTCAGTGAGATAGAACAGCAGTGCTATATCGATGAGCTCAAACGCCTACAACCTGATCTGTACCGTAAAATTCAGCCTCTGCTCTCAGCGAATACAATGGACAACGGGAACCTAACCGAGCTATTTGGCTATCATGCCCAGCAAGCTGTAACTGACGACGTCTGTTTTTCCCAGCTCCTTATTGATAAGTACAAAATCCAGGATGAAATTGGCCGCGGTGGAATGGGCATCGTCTATGCAGCTGAACGCTGCGATGACACTTTTGAACAACATCTGGCAATCAAATTTATTCAGCCATCTCTAACACAAGTTCTCGGCAAAGCCTTTCTGTTTCAAGAAGCGCAGCTACTCGCCCGATTAAATCACCCTTATGTAGCTAAAGTGTTCGATGGCGGAGAGCATCAGGGCTATGTCTATATCGTGATGGAGAAAGTCGAGGGGCAGACATTACGCCAAGTTATTGGCTCAAAATCTCTGAGATTGCGTCAGAAATTACAGCTGTTCATCAAGATCTGTCAGGCTATTTCACATGCCCATCAAAACCAGATCCTTCATGCTGATATCAAACCGGAAAATGTACTAATTGATGATACTTTTGCTCCCAAAGTGCTCGATTTCAATATTACCCAAAAGCAACAGCTATCACCGTCAGACACGACAGCTATCTTGGCATTCAGCAAATACTTCGCCAGCCCGGAGCAGAAAAACGGTACCTATCTAACCAACCAAAGCGATATCTTCTCTCTCGGCAAACTGCTGTTATTTATGATCGGAGACCAGCATACCCATTCTCTCTTGAAATCAGATTTACACTGTGTGATTCACAAAGCAACTCAGCATCAGCCCGACAAACGCTATGCCTCTGTCATCGAGTTCATGACAGATATCGAGCACATCCTAGCCAAGCGGCCAATTAGCCTGAAATCACACCTCCCATTCTATGTTGCTAGAAAGCTGATACAGCGACGTCCAGTATCTCTCGCGCTCAGTGCAAGTCTCGTTCTCAGCGCAGTTCTGTTTTCTGTAGCTTTGGTTCAGAAAAACCACCAGCTTGAACAAGAAAAGACAATCGCAGAAAACATGATGTTTGAAGTCACTAGCTTGCTGTTTCATAGCAAAGGAGATGTCAACAAGTTCATGTCAGTACAAACCATGTTAGAGCTCACTCGACGAAGAATATTGTCCAACCCCGATTTACCGCAACACATTAAACAGAAAATGCTGCTGGCTATGATGACCCCGGTTCCCGCTAAACGCCAGGTCAAGCAAGATTGTCAGCCCAACTGCAAACAACATTCTTTAGAAAAGGTTACACAGTGATTGAACGGACTTTTATCGTTGCAGGTATAACACTCGCCTGCAGCAACGTTTTCGCAAGCTCTGAAATCCAGACAGGCTATTTTATCGACGCACCGGTAACCGGGCTCTACTATAAGACCAGCTCCAGCCTGGAAGGCTTCACTGATAAAGGTGCCTTTCAATACAACACGGGCGATGTGATCACTTTCTTTCTAGGCTCTGACGATTCATCCTTCCCGCTCGCGACGCTCTCAGGCCAAGAAGTGATTACACCAACACTTGCCTCGACAACACCAAGTCGAAGCGTAAACATGACGCGGTTATTGCTATCTCTAGATAGTACGCCCGAAAACCGCGAAGAAATTCTGCTGATCAGCAAAGCGCTCTCAGATCCTGAGTTTCAGAAAAAACTCAAACAGGTGAATTTACTGGCTTTGGATACCTCTCAAGAAGTGCTTGGGTTTGATCTGGTTTCCGTCAAAGAGGCCGCGCAGCATCTGGATGAAAGCCAATCTTATATCGAAAAAAACTTCACATCGAATGAAGTAATCCTGCACCCATTAAACGTAAAATATAAGAATATAATCATTAAAAGACGCGATTGGCAGGGAAAACTCTGCTTCTATGACGTTGCAAAAAAGTCTTCTCCCAACTATTTCGGTCCTATCGGTAGCATGACTTACATGATCACCCGCAAAGGCATTTATGAATACCCGGATGTGGGGGATTATTTCGGCAGTACTGATAACTCAGTGCCAAGCTGCGAGCTCAACTATAGCCGTCGCTACAAAGAAATGATGTTCGAGCCTATCTCGGTGTTTGATGGATGGGACGGGCTCATAGGTTGCGCAGCCAATGGCTGTACAAGAAGTGATCTCAACGGCTTTTCGGTGGATGACTACGATGATGAAGGCGACTGGAAATACCGTACCGTCGCAATTAACTATGATCCCCATACCAAGCTGTTAATGCAAAAAACGCAAGGACTGGGGCCAAAAGAGACCGTTCGTCACACCAACCGTGCCGAACACATCTGGTTCACTTCTAATGATGATAGTAACCAACATATCAATTTTGACGGGATCTGGCTTGAAACGCTTTATGCCAATAATACCGATATTTCTAATCAGTGCTTATGGATAAAAGCAGGCGAGGTACTCTCCGCTAAAACCAACAGCACTGAGTGCCCGACAAATCAGAGCGCATACAAGAATAATGTGACAAAACAACATGGAGACATGTGGTGGCTAAGCCCTAACAACGCGCAGGCTAGCCTCGCCCAGCTCAATGCCCCTGTCAAATGGTACGACGAAGCATCAAATACGCGTTACACCAGCTGGGAGTATTTACCGAGCGGAACAAACTGGGGTCAAGGTGTACTCTACCGCTTACAACAAAGCATTGTTACTGATGAGAACGGTAATCAGCAGGCGCAAACCCATCAAATATCAGAGCTAAGAAAGTACCAACGCCAGGAATCGTAACCATGAGCAATAATATCACCGACATAATTCAACAATGGCATGCAGGCGATAAACAAGCGGAAACCGATCTGTATCAGTTTGCCTACCTGCAACTACGATCCATTGCCCAAAAAGAACGGGCACGAAGTGCCAAGAAGTACGGTGACAGCAATCAGGTTCTCAGTGACTGTATCAACAATACCACTGCATTAATCCACGACGCTTACCTCAAGTTGGCAGGTTCCGATATGTCACATATAGAGAACCGTCGTCAGTTTTACCTGATGGCAACTAAAGTCATGAGACAAATCCTCGTCGATCACGCCCGTAGCCTCAGCGCAAAAAAAAGACAGCAAGTCACCGCCGTTCAGCACGATGACGATAATCGATTCGAACAAATGCTAAGCATGAACAAAATGCTGGATAACTTCAGCCTGCACTATCCTCGCCAGTCGGAGGCACTGAAGCTAAAGTATTTACTGGGATTGAGAAACCAGGAAATCAGCGAACTTCTCCAATGCAGCAGCAGTTTGATTGAAAAAGACCTCAAATTCTCTCGCTGCTGGCTGCAGGCTAAAATGATTTAACGCCCCTACCAACAATTTTCTTAAATTTTTTTGGCAAAAAATTGTGGTTTTTTGCCTCTTTTCCGTCCCTTGATAGCCGCTCGGAACAGCTGTACTTTTTTCGCATAACAATACACCAGTATCTATCCGCTACCCGAAGCGGATCCATAAGGGAATAACAAAATGAAAAGAATTGGCTTACTTGCAGCGTCTGTGGCTTTGGCTCTCACTGGTTGCGGCGGCGGCAGCGACAGTAATTCAGGTAACGGTAATACAGCCCCAACCGAAAGCACTCAGGCTGTGATCAAAGCAATCGACGGCTACCTCGTTGACGCTGAAGTATACATCGACCGCAACAAAGATGGTGTTGCTGACTCTGGTGAAAAGCTTTCTTCACTCACCAACGCCAAGGGTGAAGTCACCATCAGCGCTGCAGACACCCAATTCCCTGTGATTGTAAGAGCCATCGCCGGTAAGACATACGATACCGACAAGGGCGGTCGCCTTACCCAGACTGTCGAAATGACAGCAGCAGCGGGTTCAAATGTTGTCACCCCATTCACAACACTGGCGGCAATCGAAAACCTGTCTCTCCCAGAACTTGCAGCAAAACTGAACTTACCTGAAGCAGTCATTGCCGGAGACTACGTAGCGAGCAAAGCCAACGCCGATGTTGCGCAAGAAGCTAAAAAAGCCCATGCTGTTGCCCGCTCTCTGTCCTTAGAGCTAGGCAATACCATTTCTGAGTCTCAGGGCGACTCTAGTAAGCTACTAACGAAGTCTAGTGAAATCATTACGGTGGTTGATACTGCTGTTAATAACGGTGATGAACTGGATGATGTTCTAATTACCTTCGACGACAGTGGCGCAGCAAACAAAGCCGAAATGCCGCCAACAGTCAAAGAACACTTTACTGGTAACACCTTCAGCTCTATCAGCACCAACGAAGCCTACTTTAAAAAAGAGGGACTAATTACCGCTACGTTTACTGACACCGAAGTTCACGGCTTAGATGACAGCGGCAAAGTTATTGGAGAATGGCCAATCACCTATACCAGTAACGGCTTTAAAAGCAGCGACGGGCTCGATGAGGTTATCTATATGAGTGATGCCTTCACCTTGGTAGTCACAGCTGATAACGACATGATTTTCTACACAGAGACCAATATCGATAACGGCTATACCGCTCAAGCTGCTACCGAAGCCATGTTCAAGGGTAAAACACTCTATCACCTTTGGGATGACTCAACGGGCAGCAAAGCCAGACCAACATTTGTTACCCTGAAGTTTGATCCAACGAAGAATGTCGTTGATGTCATCGAAGATGGTAAAGCCAAGCAGCAAGAATGGTCAATTTCGAATACTGGCCAAATGATCATTACTGAAGTAATGGAAGGTAAAGATTGGGTGATCCAACCAACGACACTCGGCAACGATGATTTCACCGTATTCTATGAAGGTACATATAATGAGAGCATCCCGTACTTCTTTACCGAAAATAAAGACTTGGCTGTTAGCCTTTACGATGAGTGGTACTCTCTAGCACAATAATATCGCATAAATAAAAGTTAAAATATAATTAGCCCTTGCCGACACCATCAGGTATCAGCAAGGGCTTCTTAGCAAAAATGCCTACCCCATCACCAGCCAGACACTGACGCCTACCATCATACTTCCCGCGATCCGATTCATCAGCATAACATTGCCACGCTGTTGTAACAGGCCCCGCAAAGTCCGGCCTCCCGCGGCATATAGCAACATACAAATCAGTTCAAAACACAGGATCACACTAATCAGCACAGCAGCCTGCGGTTGCAGCGGCAAACTCGCATCAATAAACGGAGGCAACAGGGAGATCATGAATGCCCAGGCTTTCGGGTTGGCAATGGCCGTGACGAAACCCTGAGTGGCCAGAGCAAGCGGCTTGACGCTTACCTGAGTGTCCAAATCGGACGGTATAGCCATTTTCCCTCGAGAGCGCCACATCTGGATCCCCAGATAAAATAGGTATGCGCCGCCCAGATATTTCAGTGCCAGAAAAAGGTTAGGCCGAGCCAGCAACACTGTTGCGACCCCCACCAAAGCAGACAGAGAAACTAGCCCCACACCAGCAAGCTCGCCAACCATCATCCACAGGCTTCGACGAACACCAATGGTCATACCCAATGTCATCGCCAGGGTCATACAGAGTCCCGGGGTCGCTGATACGAAAAAGAAAGTGGGGATAAATACTAATAAGACAGAAGGATCCATGAGGCTCGGTACAAAAATGAGAAAAAAACAGTCTACACATTCATCAGACAAATACCAAAGAAATAATTGACAGCTACCCCATCTAAATATCACTTGAATAATCACGAAAGAAAAGGCATCTTGAATGAACATTCAAAAAAGATTCACTTTCTTTAGGGAAACTACTATGTCTTATGAAGTGTTAGTCGGCCTTAACGTTATTGATGACCGCCGATATCAAGAATACAGAACAGCAATGAAACCGATCCTGTCACAATTTGGCGGTCGCTTCGGCTATGACTTTAAGGTTTCAGAAGTCCTGCAATCTGAAGTCGAGAACAACGACATTAACCGCGTCTTTACAATCAACTTCCCCAATCAAACGGACATGGAAGCCTTCTTTTCAGATACAGAATACCTGAACGTCAAAGCGCGGTACTTTGAAAGCTCGGTAAAAAGTACAACAATCATATCAAGCTATGAAAAATAGGCTCAGGGCTTAGCCTAAGTAAGCTCTTAGCATTAGTCAGGCTTCTGAATCAGCACTCTAAGTCAGTCAGCGTTGGTACCATACCGGGATAAAGTTAGTTTTCATTACAAACAGGACGTTATGAGCAATTTATTCAAAGACATCTATTCAAAATCCTTTTACGCGACATTTTCTGAAACCATGGCCCTTACCATCCCTTCATTTAACAAAGAGGTGTTTGACAGCCTGATTTTCAACAATGAATTTGCCGGCTACGAGCTAAAAGAAAGAATGATTCACACAGCCAAAGTTCTTCATCACTTCCTGTCAGATGATTTTGGCGAAGCCGCGGAAACAATAAAACAACTGATAGCAAATTTGCGTATTGCTGGAATTAAAGAAAAAAGCATTGAATACATGTTTTTCCCTGAGTACGTCTCCATGTACGGAATTCATGACTATGAAAATTCCATTCCGGCATTTGAATATATCACCCAGTTTACCAGCTGCGAATTTGCTGTCAGAGCTTTCATATTGAGGTATGAGGATAAGATGCTCGCGCAGATGCTGAACTGGTCAACCCACAGCAACAACATGGTCAGGCGACTTGCCAGTGAAGGCTCCAGACCTAGACTGCCATGGGCAATGGCATTGCCGAACCTGAAAAAGGATCCAATGCCTATCTTGCCTATTTTGAACAACCTTAAAAGTGACAGCTGTGAGATCGTCCGGAGAAGTGCTGCCAACAATCTCAATGATATCTCTAAAGACAACCCTGATTTTGTCATAGAGCTTGCGAAAAACTGGCAAGGAAAAAGTAAAGAAACAGATGCACTCATCAAGCACGGCTGCAGAACGCTGTTGAAGCAGGGAAAACCGGAAGCCCTCGCACTGTTTGGTTTTGACAGTAAAAATATTGCACTGTCTGATTTCAAGATAACAACACCGACTGTTGGCATCGGCGATGCGCTGGCATTCTCCTTTTCTGTGACGAACAATAACCCAGCTCCCAAAATGCTGAGGCTTGAATATGGGCTTTATTATAAAAAGAGTAACGGTGAGCTTTCACGCAAAGTCTTCAAAATAAGTGAACGCGAAATCAAAGCTTCAAACCGATAACAACCAGGAAGTTCTACCCCGGTGAACACCAGCTTTCTATCATTATCAATGGCCGAGAAAGCCAGAAGTTGGCATTTGAACTGCGCTAATGAAATATAAGCCAGCCTTATTCACGTGACAAAAAAACACTGTAATATTAATCGAAATTCACTTCTCATTTACCCGTTTTAGTTGAAGGTATAGGTGTTTAAACGTATGGAAGAGGAACAATATGAAACACCTATATTTATTGCCACTGGGTATTGCGTTAAGTGGTACGGCTTTCGCCGAGCTGGGCGAACCGGGGCTTGGCGGTGAAGTCAGTCTTTTGGCTGGATTTAGCGGCGGAAAAAGCAACTTCAATATGGACAAAGAAACCAAAAATGGAGAACTGAATAGCGCGGGAGAATCAGAATCCGGGGCTATGTTTGCTCCTCTAGGGCAGCTTCGTTATACCTTTGGGGATACTAATAACCACCAGTTGTATTTCGGTTCCGCACGAGGAGATATTATCGAAGGTGTGTTTGCCGTAGAACTAGGATATGCCATGGAGTTTGGTAATGAATCTGTCCTGTCATTTGCCTACTTACCCACGATTGCCAATGGTGAAGTTTGGGAGGACCCATATATCACGAATACCGCGAGAAAAAAGACCGATATTTCAGGTAACACTTATCGAATTCAGTATGAAAACATTCTAGATACTGGTCTATCAGGCGATTTCGCATTCTACGACCAAGATATTGATAACGAAAAATCCGGAAGCCAACTGACAAGTAACCAAGAGTTGCTCAATCGTGATGCCAGCGGGTATTACGCGGGCATTTCTATGGGCTTTCCTATCAGCGCAACATCATTTTTGGAACCCTCTATTTCTTACCAAGATCATTCTGCTGATGGTAAAGCTATGTCCTTTAAACGATACGGCATATCATTGACTTACATGCATATGATAGGCGACCATGCTTTTTCGGTTAATGGTGACTACTCCAATACCCAATACGACGCGAAGAACCCGATATTCAACAACACCCAAAAGAATAACAGTTACGGAGTTAATCTTTCCTATGAGTACAGCGAATTCATGGGGTGGGACAACTGGGGTTTCAACGCTCTGCTGGGATATTCAAACACGGCTTCAAACATCAACTTTTATGATACTAACGACTACTTCACAGGCGTAGGCTTATCATATAAATTCTAAATTAAATGGGTTGGCTTTATACCCAGGCCAACCCAACCTAACAGAACCGAGTACTTATCCACTCACGGGCAACTGCAGCGCCGCTTTTACCCCGCCGTCACTGTAAATTATGTCTAATTCCCAATGAAGCCTGCTACACACTTTTTGGGTTAGCTCTAAGCCCAAGCCAAAACTAACGACCTCTCGGTCATTCACTATGTCCGTATCATAATTCTCAACAATTATTCTACCGCACTGATAAGTCACTCTGATCCAGCCTTTATGTGTGTACTGAAAGGCATTCCGAATCAAGTTATTGAGTATGATCATCAACGGTGTTGCCGGTAAAACCTCAACGGGTGCAACATCATAGTCATGAATAACCTCAACACTTTCTCCTTGAATAAGGTAGGTATGATCATCTATTAGCTGCTTGAGTAAGTAAGTGATATTTACCTGATACTCTGCAGGCGCTATATCATTTTTCCTTCCTAACCACAGCAGTGTTTCCGTTATTAACTGCATATTGGTATTGGCTCGCTCAACTCGGCTAAGCGGGCTAAGCGCCAACTCCGGTATGTCCATTCTCTCCAAAATTTCCATGTTGGCCCGGATAATCGCAATAGGTGTTCTAAGTTCATGGCTGGCATGTGATAAGAACTTTTTCTCTCGCTCCATCAGCGCAGCATTTCGCTTCAAAGATTGTTCTAAGCAAGTAGCAACACGATTGTATTCATTAAATTGAAAATCAGGTCGCTCTGAGCCCAGGTTGTCTGTCGATACCTGTTCAGCCCAGTCAACAAGCGCACCGGACTTTTTCCCTACCCGGTAGCTATAAAACCAAAGTGCCATCAATATCAGCACAAGATACCCAACGCCGATATACAGTATGAAAAGGAAGTCCTCATCCCACCGCTCAGTTTCATGATCAGCCAAGAGGTTAAAGTCATATTTTGCAATAGCATACAAAGAGCGGCCATCATGCAGTTTGCCATGGTGAAGCACCAAAACAAACTCATCTTCTAGCAGCTTAGGAACCACCTCATCCCCCATAATAAATAAGAAATCACCAACGTTTAGATCCACACCTTTCAGTATGTCTGATTGCTGCATAACCAGCTTGGGCAGTTCGTCAAAATAAAACGTCATCACATAAGATGAAGGAAGAGGGGCGGTTTTATCTTGCTCATAGGCATTGGCAAACGAGCGGGTCTCAGTCAATAAGCGTAACTCCGCTGAACTCTCGATACCATTTTCAAAATACTGCACTAAAAGCTCGGTATATACGATCACCGTGATTAAGGCGATACCGAAAAAATAGGATGTCAGATTATTACTAACAGAGAATTTTTTTGCCAGCGTCATTTTGTACCTATTATTCTAAACCCATGGCCAGAGACAGTTTCTATCAGCTTGGTTGCAAAAGGCTTATCGATCTTCTGCCTCAACTGGTATATCTGCACTTTTAAGTTATCGCTGTCTGGTGCATCTTCCGACCATAACGTTTCTTCGAGCTCTCTTTTACTGACTATTGCAGGGCTTTTTCTCATCAACATTTCCAACAGCAACAAACAGATTGGAGTCAGCTTAATCTCTTTCCCCTCGCGCCTTACCATTCGAGTATGCAGCTCCAGAACAAGCTCACCGACACATAGCTTTTTCACCTGGCCACTTTTTCTTTTTGCCAGCGCTTTGACTCTCATCGCAAGCTCTTTCATCGCGAACGGTTTTACCAAGTAATCATCGGTTCCAGCCTCAAAGCCCACCTCTTTATCATCGAGCGTATCTTTGGCCGTCAGCATCAAAATGGACGTGTCATTACCATTCGTCCGCAGCCTTTGGCATACCGTTACGCCATCGATTCTTGGTAACATGAGATCAAGTAAAATGACGTCGTAGTTATTTTTCTCCGCCAGATTAAACCCGGTATGACCATTAAAGGCATGATCACAACGGATTCCCTCGTAACGCAAATACTCAGCGATAGAAAGAGCCAGATCCCTGTCATCTTCTATCAATAGAACTTCAGTTAAATGACCTCCGGCAAAGCCGGAGGCTTATTGAGTGACGCCCTCAAAGGGCTAAAGTAAGCGCCCAAGGCGCATCAAACCCCAAACTTCAATTGATCACGGTGGCAATCCTGCTCTTCTTGATTTTGGATATACGCTCGTACCATTTCCTCATCAAGACCAATAGTTGAGACAAAATAGCCTCTCGCCCAAAACGATTCACCAGTGAAATTTCTTTGTTTCCCTTTAAAATTTCTGGCTATCGATATAGCACTTTTTCCTTTCATGTAGCCAACCACATGTGACACTGCCAACTTTGGTGGGATACTGAGGCACATATGTACATGATCTTTCATCAAATGCCCCTCTTCGATAACTATCCCTTGCCGTCGTGCTAACTCATGAAAGACATCACCAAGGTGCTTTCTAATCGCACCAAATATCACTTTCTGTCTTTTCTTGGGAATAAATACAATATGGTATTTACAATCCCATCGCGTATGAGACAAACTTTTATAATCTCGCATAGGTTATTCCTTCTTACTCTTGGTCGAGATCAGAAAGTACCTTTACCGCGGTAAAGGTAAAACCTATGCGAGTCTCCCCGGCATAGCCGGGGATTTACCCATGATTAATTAATTGCTCTTTCATAACGCTAAATCCACTCTATTTCTTGTCTCTGCATTCGACTTTTTGCTACCTGTCAGGCTGACCAAGTCTTCACTCAGCATCACAATAGCAGGGATCAAAACTAATGTAATGATGGTGGCAAACAGAATCCCATATCCCATCGATATTGCCGCCGGGATCAGAAACTGTGCCTGCGGTGACGTTTCAGCCAACAAAGGAGCCAGGCCGGCATAGGTTGTGGTTGAAGTCAGTAATATTGCCCGCATTCTGCCGGCTCCCGATGCCAATAACGCATCGGTCACTGACAACCCTATCGTTCGTTCTCGGTTATATTGAGAAATAAGTAGCAAGCTGTCATTCACCACAACCCCCGACAAGGCCAGTATGCCAAACAGAGAAAGCAGGCTGATCGGTACGCCATGAAGCCAATGACCCAACAAGGCACCAACAATACCAAATGGAATTGCACACATAATAACAAACGGCTGCAAGTAGGATTTGAGCGGAATCGCCAACAGCGCATAAATCACTATCGCCGCAACAATAAACGCCCCTTTAAACGATTGGGTAACTTCCGCTTCTTGTTGTTGTTGTCCGGAAATCACTATCTCTAGATCCTGATGGTTTGCCTTTAGCTGTTTGAACAGCCCCTCATCTAAGCTATTAATAATCTCTGATGGCGAGATCAGGGCTTTATTCACATCTGCAGTGATCACATTGACGCGACTTTGATTGATGCGCTCTATGCTTGTCGCCACATACTTGGTTGATATGTCAGCAACCGTGCTAAGCGGAACCACCTTGCCATTAGCGAGACGAATTCTTGCGTATTGAAGATCATCCAAGCTCTGACGCTTCTTGACTGGGTATTGAAGCTTAACTTTTACTTCATTCTCGCCTTTTTGAAGACGCTGGATTTCATACCCCTGATAAGCCAGCCTAACCTGTTTAAGCAACCCTGAAGTTGTCAGCCCCATAGCCATCCCTTCCGGCTTCAATGCTAAATCAACCTGCACCTGAGCCGCCTTTAGCCCACTCTTTATTCCAGAGACTCCATTAAATAACTCAAGCTTTTTTATCAACGCCTTGCCTGCGCTATCAATAGTCTGATTGTCTTTGCTTCTTAATTCGATGCTTATCGCTTTGTCAGTGATCATGTCTGCGAGAAAGCTAACTCGAGCAACCCCTTCAAGCGGCGGTACCATAAACTGCCATCGCTCGGCTAGCTCACTGGCGGTAAAAGGTCTCTGGTTATTAGCTGACAGCCCAGCCGTAATAGTAACAGCGTTATCAGACGTAACGACCAATAAATGTTGAATCGGTGCCTTTGATAACGCGAATTCATCGACAAGCTGCTGATTCAGTTCGTCAGAAAGCTTTTCAATGGTTAACGCCTCCCGCTGTACCAAGCCGTAACCGGCATCATCTTCAAACACAAGCTCAACGGTAACAAAATCAGCTGAAATTTCAGGAAAAAAGACCGATTTAATATTCCCTGAAAATAGCAGGCCGACCACAAAAATAAGCACCGAAACAAATATTGCCAATGCGGCATATCGGTACCTAAGCACAACACCGAGAAAGGGCTTGTACATATCGTATGTGAAACGCTTCAGGCCGGTAGTGACGCGGCTCTGCAACCGATTCCAAAACGAAAAAAAACCATGATTTTCCGAACCGGACGACATTTTTAAATGCGCCAGATGCGATGGCAGGATCAGTTTTGATTCGATCAATGAAAACAGCAGGCAAAATGCCGCCGCATAGGCGAACTGAGCAAATATTTTACCCAGATCACCTTCAATTAACGTCATCGCAAGAAATGCCACCATCGTCGTCAGCACCCCAAACGTTGTGGGAGTAGCAACCTTATTCGCTCCCGAGATAGTCGCTTGCAGGGTCGCTCCGTATTTTTCCCGTTCGTCATAAATGCTCTCGCCTATGACTACGGCATCATCAACGACAATACCCAAAGCAATGATAAAGCCGAAGGTTGTCAGCTCATTCAATGTCAAACCAAACAGCGAGTCTCCCATCAATGTCACCGCTCCGGCAAAAATAACGGGGAGACCAACGCCGACCCAAAAAGCAACGCGTACATTCAGAAACAGGGCCAGTAAGGCAATGACCATCGCGATGCCTTGAACGCTATTATCAAGAAGCAGCGACAGCCGATCCTTGATTGGCTTACTTCTGTCATTCCACAGCTCAACGCGTACACCAGCAGGCAATGTCTCTTGATAAGCGCCAACAATGCGCTTTACGGCTTCGGCAACCCGCGTAATGTTGGACTTGCCGTACATCTTGACCTTAAGGCCAACAGAGCTTTGTCCGTTATATCGGGTCAGGTTGTTCTTATTGGCAAAATCATCTTTGACAGTGGCAATATCAGCCAGCCGTATTCGTTGCCCGTCTACGGTCTGTTTAATCGCAATAGTAGAGAACTCTTTTGCGTCATATCTCTGTTGATCCGTCTTGATAGTTAGCTTTCCATCCGGCCCCAATAACTCTCCGCCGGTATCTGTCACAGAAGCGGCATTCACCTTGCTTGCAATTTCTTCCATTGACAGGCCGAGAGCCTGAAGTTGAGCCTCGTCCACTTCAATCGAGATCTCCGGCGATTTCCGCCCTATATAATCGACCCGTTGTATTTCAGCATTCTTTAACAGCTTCCCTCTTAAATCTTCAGCATATTCCTGCAAAACCCTGTCAGCTACATCACCAAACAGGTTAATCGTCATCACGCCTTCTAGCTCAATCTCCCTGCTGATGACGGGCCGCTCTGCACGTTTAGGTAATGTACTGATCGAGTCAACCTTGGTCTTGATATCCCGGTAGAGAATATCCAGATCGTATCCACTGGATTTGGTGACGGTAACAGTGACGCCTTCACCATTTGAAGTACTTTGTATTGTTTTTATCCCTTCAACGCCTTGAAGAGACTCTTCAATTTTAACGGCAATCCCTTCCTCGGCAGACTTAGCAGAACCACTGGAATAATCGACCTTGATGGTGACATTGTTAGGTGGTATTTGCGGAAATCCCTCAATTCGAATATTGAGCAGAGAACTAATCCCTGCTACCAAAATAAGGATCATCAGCAGGTTCGCGGCCACGGAATTACGGGCAAACCAAGCAATAACACCCTGTGATGTATTACCGTGCATACAAACTCTCCATCATCACGGCAGCAACCTGCATACCTTCGACATAGTTAGAAAGCGGCTTGCGTACCAAATTCAGCTGTTCTGGCAAATTCTCCCGTGCCACACCCACATACTTGTCGTTGTTGAACAAAGTTGAAACTTTGTGCTTTACCAGCTTTTGATCTTGCTCGAGCCAAATATAACCATCAGCGGTTACCGATGAAGAAGGAATATTAAACGTGTTTTGTTGTTCCTTGCCTTGCAGTTGAACCTTTACAAAGCTACCAAACAACAAAGAGTCCTCTTGCTCAAGTGGCCTGGCAACCTTAATCGTCAAGTTGCGCGTCCGGTTGTGTTCGTCCACGACCAGAGCAAGGCTTTCAACCTTTCCATTCCAGTGCTGCTGGGAGTTGTAAGTCGACCAAACGGTGACAGTCACCCCATGCAAGCTCTCCGGCAATTGCTGCCACTCTCTTTCAGACAGGGCAACCTTGATTTCTGCCGAGTCGATTGACTGCATCTTGGCTACGCTACTTCCTTGAGACAAATAGGTTCCGAGAGTCGCTGTTCGAGATGTGATAACAGCATCAAACGGCGCATATATCTGGGTATGGGACAGGTTGTTCTGTGCGTAGGCAACTTGCTCTTTGGCTGCTTTATATTGGGTTTATGCAATTTCTAGCTGCGGTTTCCTCAAAGCAAGATCGCTTGGTTTTTCGCCTATTTCGGAGCGCTTCCAGTCTTGTTTGGCACGTTTATGCTTTCTTTGCTCCTGCAGCAAAGCGAGGTTGGCATTAGCCAGCTCTTTCTTCGCATTTGCCAGCGCTACCCGGTAATTTGAATCTTCGATACGAAGAAGCAGTTCGCCTTTTTTAACCTTATTGCCTACCGTAAACTGTTCGGACTTCCATATCACCTGACCTGATGCCTGACTTAGCAGGGTCAGGTTTTCCGTGGCTTTCACTTCACCGAAAGCTTCTATCAATCCTGAATGATCACCAGCACTAACTTGCTGAACGGTAACTCTGGGTAGCGGAAGCTGCTCCTTGAGCGTCACAACCGCCGGCTGGTTGCTAATCGCGTAGTCGGTATAAAGCATTGTTAGTGGAATGGATACAACCGCAAGCAAACTCACGAGTACCACGTTTAGATTTGTTTTTTTCATTTATATTAAACCCCCATTCCCACCGCAAGGCCCAAAGTAATTCGGTTGGAGAACCGTGCTTGTTCTGTTTCTAGCAATTGAATATGTGCCTGAAAGGCAGCCTGCTTGGCTGCGAGTAAAGAAAGGATCCCGCTGACGCCGTCCTGATAGCGAACCTGGTAGTTGCGCATGCTCGATTGAGAGAAATCAAGCGCTTGCTGCAGATATTCTTGCTGTCTGAGCAAAGAGGCTTCATTGTCCATGGCATTTTCGACTTCGGTTATCGCAGTAAGCAGACTATTTTGGTAGGCAAGGTAACTACTTTCTGCTTTTAACTCGGCAATCGCGGCATTACTTTTCAGCCTTCCCCTGTCGAACAACGGCGCGGTGATCCCGCCAACCAAGTTCCAGACCGATGAGTTTTCCAGTAACTGATTCATACTCGTACCGGAGCGGCTGATCGATGCTGTCAGCATGAATTTCGGTAACAGTTCTTTATAGGCCACCGCCGTATTCTTATCTGCCGCAACAATTCTTTGATAGGCGGCGATCAAGTCGGGACGTGAGCCAATCATGTCTCCTGAAAGTTGTATTGGCGGAGCTGATATCTGTGGCAAGTCTGCCGTAACGCCATCTATGTCGGTGCCAGTTTGACCTCGCAATACATTCAGACTTCTCAATGCCCGGCTCTGACTGTGAACCCTTGACTCTAGCGTGGCTCGGACTTTTGCTGTTGCTGCCCGGGCCGCATCAAGATCAGCCTGCTCTTTGGTTCCGTCAATAACCTGTTCTTTGATTATTTCCTCGGTGCTGATCAAGTTAGCAATCCACTGCTTTTCAACCTCAATGATCTTGGCACGATAGCTAATATCGAGCCAAGCTTGGATGACTCTTGCAGCCAGTGAGTTTCTCGCAGATTGGTAATCAAGCTCGCTGGCTTGCTTATTAGCTACGGCTGCGCTGTTAGCGTCCGCTAACCTTCCCCACACATCAAGCTCCCAGCTCATATCCAGAGAGAGCGTTTGTTGCGAGGTGATTTGTCCCTGCTTTGAGCGCTGGCCTTCGAACTTTGCATTCACCGTTGGACGGTCATTAATACCCGCCTGATATTGAAGCAACCTAGCCTCTTCGAGGCGGATAGCCGTTCGTCGCAAATCATAATTCGCAGCCAATGTTTGCTCGACAAGTTGAGCGGCAGACTCCTGCTCTACTAACGCCAGTAATTGATTGGAGAATTCCGAGTTTACATAGGTATCAGCTGACTGCCAGTAGGTCGGAATTGGTACTTCACTTTTTCGTTCAGAAAATACTTGATGAGAATTAATAGCACTACAGCCGGACAGCAACACCAGCAGAGACAGGAGTACGCCTGTTTTTTTGTGAGTTGACCCTTTCATTGTGATCCCTGGAGATTACGTTAAGGGTTTTATAAAGGGCTGGGGGTAAATGATGGGTGAATAACTCGCTGACATTCTCAAGCAGAAGCAGTAACCAAGGCAAAACAACAGGGAGAATGCTAACCCTCCCTGTTGTATATCAGTAACACCACATGGCTGAGGTTCGAGTTTTACTAGTTCCTCCCCGCCATCACGCCTCCATCAACATCCCAGATAGCACCAGTCACCCACTGCGATTGCTCCGAAAGTAAAAAAGCAATGGTTTGGGCAACCTAAAATAAACACATTCAATATTTATTAACTCACTTAACAATCGCACACTTTCAATGATTAAAAATATTGATGACAAACAAAACAATAATTTTAAATTGGAAGTTAACACGCAAATAAAGGAACAACTATTTAGTGATGTGATTTTTTATATTTATAATTTCATTCAGAACCTTAATCCAACAATAGAGAGTCATGAAATGTTTAACAGGAAAATATTAACCGTTGTTATCTTTAGTTTGACAATTTTGGGTTGTGTCGGTGGGTCATCAACAGAACCCGCGGGTGGAAAAGACATAGCGGAGACGGAAACTAACAAAAAAGAAAGTTCATTTAAATGCTTCAACCCTAACCTATGGACTGTTAATACGGTTCATGAGTTCGAGAACAATATTGAAGATACTAACACCAGTTACACATCAAGTGGAAGCTATAGCTTAACTGACGGTTTTTATAAAGGAAAACCTATTCTAGTCAAGCGTAACACCGCCGAAGATGGTACTTTGATTTTTGAAAATCATGTTGAAGTAAACCAACAATCGGGGACTATCAGTTTAGTCCGTGATAAATATAATAATACCGCTAACGATAGTTACTTTGATATTATTTTCACTCCAGAGCTATTAGAAAGATCTTATAATTTAGTAAGCGGTGAGAGTATAACCATTAACTCTCATGTTAAAAAGGAATCTAGTGAGCAATCATTTCCAAGTTATAAACCAATTAACGATATAAATGGAACTTTGACATTTGTTGGTTTCGAGCCTATTGAAACATCCAAAGGAATCTTTAATACCTGTAAATTCAAGAAAGAAATTGAAAAAACCACATACCATAACTCTCAACCATTGTACAAAGCTTACTATACTGAAAAATATTGGGTGACAGTAGATCATGGTTTGGAAATAAAGCATGAATTTTCAAATGGAACCTACACTCGTAATCGTTATCTAACTAGTTACAAAATTGATGATGTTGAATTATTCAATTAACAACAATCTTAAGCACTTTATTTCTACTAGTAACAGATATAAAAAAACCAGCAGTTGCTGGCTTTTTTGAATTTCGCGGAGAGGTAGAGGTTACAGCGCCCTTCGGGCCGTTGCTTTCAACCACTCAACGATCAATTACCTTCCGCTAATTCAAATAACCATTAATCAATCTATATGCCGGCAGTAAATGCAGGTACCAGCGAAACCAGTGTCAATAAACCGAGGCCAAGGTTGAAAGCACGCTGCTTCTCAGGAGTGTTTAGGTAGTGCTTTATCCACCGTCCAAGTAGAGTCCAGCAGCTATTGGCAAAAAAACCAAAAACAGTAAAGACAACGATAATAGTAAACACGGACAGCCAGTAATTTCCAGGCAAACTATAGCTTGTTACCAGTGCCAAACATGCCATCCACGCTTTGATATTGCCAAGCTGAAATATCATTGCCTGCAGGAAAGACAGAGGACGCACTCCCTCTTGATTATTAGCCATGCTATTAAGCACTATCAGCTTAGCCACCAACCACAGCATATAACCCAATCCCAGATAGCGTAATGCTCGATACATTGTAGGATGTTGCTCTAACGCAATCGCGACACCACCTGCGCACAATAACAACAAGAAAACGATACCCATCCGAATCCCGATAAGATGCTTTATCGACTGGCGAATCCCAAACTGCGCCCCTGAACTGGCCAAAAGAAAATTATTCGGCCCCGGTGTCATTGCGGTGACAAAGGCAAATAAGCTCATAGCAGGCAACAATTCCCATACAGTATCCATCTCTCTTTCCTTAACGCTGAAGACTTATACCAATCTACATAAGTATGAATATGTTCAGGATAACGATAGAGTCTGGCGAGTGGGTATTGTTAATGCGTCACCATGACAATTCTTTTATTCCTTTCTCATTAGCCCTTATCTATCCTGTAATCAATAATTAAATGTACCCCAAGTGGAGGTGACAATGTTTATTCCCGATCTGTCAGGCCGCCTCGGACCCAAATTCATCGCACTGGCTGATTCCTTCGCCGAGGCTATCGAAAGCAACGAAATAGAGGCAAACACCAAGCTTCCTCCGCAGCGTATTCTATCGTATCGATTAGGTGTAACCGTGGGAACGATAACTCGGGCCTACCAGGAACTGGAGCGTCGCGGATTGATTGAGCCTAAAGTGGGCAGCGGTACCTATGTCAAAGATCGGCAGGCTGAACAAGACACTTTCTACCATCCTATCACCACCAAAGAAGGGATAGATTTCGCTATTTGCCGACCGCTGCTATTAAGTCAGCAGCAACATCTCTCAACTATTCTGCAAGACTTATCCCATGAACCGACAGCGCAAAAAGCCGTTCTTGATTATTACAGTGCCGAAGGATTGCAAGGACACAACCAAACCTTACAGAGCTGGCTTGCACAGCGCTTAAACTGCGAGATCGATAATCGCCGTCTTATTTGGACATATGGTGGTCAACACAGCTTGTCTATTATTGTTCAATCTTTAACCCGGCCGAAGGAAACTATCTTGGTTGAAGGGTTATGTTACGCGGAATTTATCTATACCTGTCAGCAAACTGAGCGCAAGCTCGTTCCAGTGCAGTTTGATGAAATGGGGATCATACCTGAAGATTTAGAGCTTCATTGCAAGCGACATAAGCCTCGATTGTTATATCTGACGCCAGCAATCCAAAATCCGACAGGAACTCAGATCAGTGACAGTCGCCGTTTAAAAATCATCGAAATTTGTCGACGCAACCATGTACTGATAATCGAAGACGATGTGCTGTATTGTCCACCAAGTCATCGAAAGACCCCGCTTGTCGCTATTGCCCCTGATATCACTCTCTATGTCGGGAGCTTCTCCAAATACTTTGCTGGCGGCCTACGAGTTGGATACCTCATAGTACCACTCTCTTTAAGAGGCGGGATGCAGAAAGCCTTGCGGGCAAGCTGCATGCATATCAGCCCGTTGATGATTGACTTGGTATGCCGATGGCTAACCAACGGCGCAATGGAAGCCGTCGACAATGAAATCGCTTTCGAGCTTAGTGCACGACACCGGTTACTAAATCAGTACTTTCCCCAGCAAAATGATAACGTGGTCCCTGGCTTCAATTGCTGGATTACCCTGCCGGAACCATTAACCGGCTACCATTTCAGCCAACGGCTGCAAGATAAAGGTGTGCACGTTCGTGAGGCCGAGATGTTCGCGGTTGGTCGATATCCGCCTCCAGCTGCGATACGAATTTCGCTTACCGGGCCATCCAGCCGGAATCAGCTAAAAACAGGACTGGAAATTATCAGGAATGAAATTGACTTGAGGGCTGAGGGATAAACGGGAATAAACAGAAAAGGCCGCCAATGGCGACCTTTTATTGTCTTTACTTTCAGACTTATAGTGCTACAACGTTTGCAGCTTGAGGGCCTTTTTGGCCTTGCTCAACGTCAAAAGAAACTTTTTGGCCTTCAGCTAGCGTTTTAAAACCTTCTGAAGCGATTGCTCGGAAATGAACAAAAACATCGGCACCACCATTATCTTGCGTGATGAAACCAAAACCTTTCTCTTCGTTGAACCATTTTACGATGCCAGTAGTTGAATTAGACATATGATGCCCCTTATAAAATTCATGAATAAATCGCAAAAAGCGATGTGCTAATCTATTGAATTATCTAATGTTACGAAAAATATAAGGAAACACATAGGCACTATACGATAGCGTATCAGTATCTAAAGGTTTAACTTGTACTTGATGTTGCATTCAATAACTCTCTTTGGAACTGGCCGAGATAATACCAACTGTTCACTTTTTGTACAGCGCTATTTTGATCTTACTCCCATAATTTACAATTGAAATAAGACACAAAACCAACAATACGCTTTGAGAACAACACGTTAATGCAAAAAGCTTAAAACAAAAACGTTACAACAACTCTAATTATCACAACGATGAGTTTTATTTTAGTTCAATACTGTGTATATAGGCTAGCTAGTTTCGATTAATCGTAATATCAGAAACAAAGCCGTACTCTGTACCAACCAGGGCTTGCTTTAGCATACTGGCGGTTTCTTCTGCCGTCATAAATGTCGACGTATCAAGGTCTTTGCCACTGGTCTTCCAAAAATCCGTCGCCATTCCGCCGGGGTAAACCGCAATAAGTTTCATCGGGCTTCCCTTCAGTTCAAGACGGACAGATTCGACAAGCCCGCGTACAGCCCATTTCGCCGCGCAATAGGTAGACTCCCCCGCCTTGGCAAGCTGTGCCGCCGTCGACATAACCACAACCACGTTAACTTTATGATTGCGATAACGCTTAACCAACTCGCGAAGCAAGAGAATCGTAGACGTTACATTGTTCTGAATCAGCTTATCAATTTCAGAGGGATCTTGCTCTTCAATTGGACCAAAATAACCACTTCCAGCACAGTGGATTACGGTATCAGGCACCTGCTCCAACGATTCCAATAACTCGGCTACCTTATTGGAATCACAAAGATCAGCTTGATTGAACTGTACTTGCCCCGACAGATTTCCGGCAATAGAGGAAAGACGCTGCTCACTACGCCCAGTTAAAACCAGCGGGGTTCCATCAGCGCTATACAGCTCAGCTAATGCGGCTCCCAAACCGCTACTCGCACCTGTAATTAAAATCATGTCATACCTTAAATAAAAAGAGACAAACCATGATAATACATATTCTAAATCGCGTACTACAACGCGGAAGCTGACATATGCGGTTAGTATTAAATTATTACTGACAACTAACTACATAAATCAATTCATCGCTCAGCTGAATACGGGTCATCCGCAAGTATGTAAGCTCTCAGATCAGCCCTGTTCGGATGATCATTCAGCCACTGTCTGATTTCTTTGGCTTTTATATAAGATTCCTGACCAAATTTTTCAGTATACATATCAGAAAAATTATCCTTGGCAGTATTCATTCGAATATTTTTTTGCCATTGAGCAGTAAGAACGGCATTCAATGAGCCAGCTAAGCCGCTCTTCTTCATTAAATCCCATTCACCCTTGTCTAGCCATACCCCGCCAACGCTGGCACTATAGTCTAGGCGGTGAGCACTTTCCGATGTAATACGGAATTTGCGCATGATTTTTCCCGACTGAGGGCAAAGCAATGCCGATTCCGTATCAACTGCTTCACAAGAAACATTGTCAGTGAATTGAAATTCAGGATTACTTTCTTTCCATGACACATAGTCTTCAACTAAAACCCAGTTGCCACCGCAATGCGTGCAAGTATGAGCACGGAATAAATCATCAATAAAACTTGGAGATAAAACACCGACTTTGCAGCTTGTACACTTCATTATTAGTAACACCCTAACCTAAGAAAACAATAAAAACATTATATTTTCAAACTGTTATATAGCAAATTGACAAATATTTCAGCGCGCTTTATCACGCTTTCATTAGCGTGTTGTGGAAACGGCACTGCATTCAACATTACATTCTCAATACAACATTTTTTACTAGCCTCAAAATTCATCACTAGATATTTCCTTGCCTACTGAGTTTTTGAAGCCAAATAAATGCCTACATTGATATCGAGATCTCAAAGACTGTGATCCCCCTCAAACTCAGCATGAGAGATACATCACATCTGCTATTGGTAGATACAAATGTCCAGCTAATGCCTTATTTCTCCAATATATTCCCACAAAATTCGGCCACATAATTACTGCCAACAAAACAGCAAACACTCGCAATGCTTATCTCAACCTAATGTGTTTGTACTCGTACCAAGTAAAAAAACCATAAATGGAAATGGAGAATTCTAATGAAAACCAAAATCTTGGAGTTAAAGCGACACCTCTTGACGGGGACCAGTCATATGTTGCCGTTTATTGTCGCCGGCGGTGTATTACTTGCTTTATCTGTCATGCTAAACGGTAAAGGGGCCCAACCTGAAGGGGCCTTTCTAACCGGTATCTGGGACATGGGCATCGCTGGCTTTACTCTTTTTGTACCCGTACTAGGCGGCTATATTGCTTACTCCATTGCAGATCGCCCAGCACTGGCACCGGGTATGATTGGTGCTTATCTGGCAAACCAGGTCAATGCCGGTTTCCTTGGCGCCATCATTGTCGGCTTTATTGCAGGTTATGTTGTTCTACAGCTGAAGCGTATTCCGCTGTCCAACAAGCTAAAAGCGATCTCGACTTATTTCATTCTCCCTATTGGCGGTACCTTTATTGTTTCAGGCCTGGTTATCTGGGTCATTGGATCACCTATCGCCATGGCGATGGAAAGCCTGAACCTCTGGCTACAAGGTATGGCTGGCGCATCCAAAGCCTTCCTAGGTGCCATTCTCGGTGGTATGACAGCCTTCGATATGGGCGGTCCAGTCAACAAAGTCGCGACACTCTTTGCGCAAACACAGGTTGGTACCCAGCCATGGCTGATGGGTGGTGTCGGTGTCGCTATTTGCGTACCACCTCTTGGCATGTTCCTGGCAACCCTACTTTCACCTAAACGCTATACACCTGAAGAGCGTGAAGCTGGTAAGGCTGCAGGCATCATGGGCTGCATCGGTATAACAGAAGGGGCGATTCCTTTCGCAGCTGCCGATCCTCTACGTGTCATTCCAGCTATTGTACTTGGTGGTATTGTCGGTAACGTTACCGCCTTTATGCTGGGTGTTCTTAACCATGCCCCTTGGGGTGGCCTGATTGTTCTACCCGTGGTCGATGGTCGCCTGTTTTATCTATTAGCAACAATTGCAGGCTCCGTAACCACAGCCCTCATTGTAAATGCACTTAAAAAACCCATTACTGAACGCGAAGAAAAGAACCAAGATGCTGAAGAAGACAGCCTTGAGTTGGATTTTGAATAATTAAATTTGTTGGGAGACATCACATGAAAGTACTCGGCGTAACATCTTGCCCATCAGGCGTTGCACACACCTACATGGCAGCAGAAGCACTGGAAACCGCAGCAAAACACAAAGGTTGGGAAGTGAAAATTGAAACTCAGGGCTCTATCGGTATTGAAAACGAAATTACAGCAAGCGAAGTCGCTAACGCAGACATCGTTATTCTGACAAAAGATATTGCGATCAAAAACGAAGAGCGCTTTAAAGGTAAGAAAATCGTTCGTGTCGGCGTGGCAGATGCCGTTAAGAAAGCCCCTCAAATCATGGATAAAATAGCCGCGCACCTTGCGTAAGTCTAAATAAAATATCGCTATTGTGAACATTGCGGGGCTGAACTATCGGCTTCGCAATTAACATGAACTAACATGTAGATGCTGTCCTAATGACCTCATAAAAGAAAAAGACGATAATGAAGAATATCTTCTCCGACTTACTCGACAATGCTATCTCTGACAGCGACTCCTTTAGCCAGATTTGGTTTGCTGGTGACACAACTCCGCCACCAGAGGCTAGCTACCAAGTTAACTTCCCCCGTCTGGAACTTGTATTCAACGGGCGCTATGAAAACCAGCTCGAAAACCACCAACAGAAACTCGACAATATTTTCCTAAAAAACGGCGACGCTTTATTCATTCCAGCCAATGCATGGAACAAACCCAGCTGGAGTCATGAGTGTTCAGTACTTAGCTTATTGTTTGGTAAAAGTCAGCTTGGCTTAAGTCTGGTCAGCAAACATGAGAACGAAGAAGGGTTCTACGACGTAGTGAAATATAGTGTACCGCAACGCACCGGATACGCCATCGATCATATCCTGTCTGCATTGACCACCTTGGCGCATGAAGAACAAAAACAGCCTGTTGATAAATTCTTATTGCTAGCCCTGCTTAGCTATTGCAAAGAAATGATCGAAAAACCCGCCAATGATAGTAGTAGGCGAAGCGAAGACCTGTTCAAAGGGATCTGTATCTACGTGCAGGAGAACTTCCATCGCAATATTAACCGTAATACGGTAGCAGAACGGTTTAGCATTTCTCCCAATCACTTATCACGCCTGTTCCGCCAAGAAGGCCACATGCGCTTTGCCGATTACATCTCGTGGGTTAGGCTTGAACGCGCTAAGTTTATGCTCAAGCGTTATAACTTCAGGCTTGAAGACGTTGCACAGCGCTGTGGCTACCATGACGCCAACTATTTTTGTCGAGTATTCAAGCGCAAAACAGGCAAGACACCAACGGAATACCGGAGCTATTAGAACTCTTTGCATTATTTATTGCGCGTTTTGTGCTATGTCGCCAGCCGATCCAAGCCGCGATGACTTAAAAACTCAAGAGTGATCACCATCACGCATATTCATCGTGGTTACAAATGTCTAGTAAAGGGTTGTTTTCTCTTCTACCGCATAGCAAGGCTACTTCGTATATTGGCACTATCAACAATAAATACTGCATGTAAGGAGACACCGATGAGAGTCGTCGCAATTACCGCCTGTCCAACCGGAATTGCCCATACCTATATGGCAGCAGACAAACTCACCGAAACGGCCAAGAGGCTGAGCATTAACATCAAGGTTGAAACACAAGGTGCCATGGGCATCGAGAACCGTCTGACCGAGCAAGATGTCCAGCGTGCCGATGTGGTGGTAATGGCTGCCGATATCAATATCGAACACAGCCAACGGTTCGACAACCAAAAGTGCCTCAAAGTATCAGTCCAGGATGCTATTCAGCACCCTAAACGTATTTTATCCCAATGTCAGCAGCTGTTAGCGCGTAAGTAAAAAAGGCAGTCACCATGAAAAACGAGATCCAATTCCGCTGTGTACTTCCAAACGGTATCCATGCTCGCCCAGCCAGCCACCTAGAAAAAGTATGCGGCCAATTCCAGAGCCAGATCAACCTGACCAACCTGCGTAACGGCAACACAGCAGACGCCAAAAGTGTACTGGCACTTGTCGGGACTGATACCTTAATGAACGATGACTTTATCCTATCTTTTGACGGCGAAGACAGCCAACAGGCTATCACGATACTGAGCGACTACATCAATAATGAATTTCCCCGTTGCGACGAAGCCCTAGATACTCTGGCTGACGATGAATCTGTCACCTTACCGCAGTCTTTGCTTCGTCATCGGCCAACCCTACTGCATGGTAAACGGCTAGCACCAGGAATTGGCAAAGGCCTATTAGTTGGCTATCGCGATATCGACCTCACCACTTTTATCACCGATATCCGGCATGATGAAGTCACCCGCTTTGAACAAGCTCATTTCCAAGTGCGCACATCGCTAGAACAAAAGGCGAATAGTGCTAGCGGACATGAAAAAGAGATTATCTCTGCGCATCTATCGATCATTAACGACCGCACTTTTGTCGATGGTATCAAATCTAATTTAGCGGGCAATTCAACCGCCAACGCCATCTTGGCTGTGGTAGAAAAAATCACAAAACAGCTTAACCAGTCGACAAGCGCCTACCTGCGCGAGCGTGTATTGGATATTCGTGATGTAGCGACTCAATTACTCACAGCAGCATACCCAAGTGTGAATGTTAATACTGACTTCACCCTAGCCGAGCCAAGTATCGTCATTGCTAACGATCTAACGCCAAGTCAATTTCTCGGCCTTGATAAAGATCTGCTCCAAGGCCTAGTTTTAACTCATGCCGGTAGCACCTCGCACACCGTCATTCTTGCTCGTTCGTTCAATATCCCCGCATTATCAGGTATCGAGGCCAACCAATGTACCGGTGCCATCAATAGCCTGATTTATCTTGATAGCAATCTTGGTGTTATCGCGACCCAGCCCAACGAAGGCGTTTGTCGGTATTTCAACCGCGCGATCACTCTAAGCAAGCAACTTAACGATGAACTGCACACTTTTGCCAGCCAACCGGCGCGAACAGCCGATGGCAAAATGATAGAAATTGCTGCTAATATTGCCTGCTCGTTCGAGGCGCCAGCAGCTTTTGAAAAAGGGGCTGAAGGTATCGGCTTGTTTCGTACCGAGATGCTGTTTATGGAGCGCAGCAAAGCACCGGATGAAGACGAACAATTTGGCTATTACCGTGAAGCATTAGAAGTAGCAGCCGATAAGCCGGTGATCATCAGAACCATAGACATTGGTGGTGACAAGCCGATTGATTATCTGAACCTGCCACAGGAAAACAACCCCTTCCTCGGCTACCGTGCGGTACGCATCTATCCCGAGTTTCTCGCTCTGTTCCACACTCAGCTGCGGGCAATTTTACGGGCTGCTGTGCACGGCAATGCCAAGATTATGATCCCGATGATCCAGAGTATTGAAGAGATCCGCTGGGTGAAACAACAACTCGAAATCGTGAAAGAGCAGCTGGCTCAGGAAAGTCTGGCATTTAGCGCCGAGGTTCCGCTGGGGATCATGGTTGAAATCCCGTCCGTGGCCTTTATCGTCGATCAGTTCTGCAAGGAGGTTGATTTCTTCAGTATCGGTTCTAACGACATGACCCAATACCTGCTCGCAGTAGATCGCGACAATGCTAGTGTAGCCAAGTTATACAACAGCCTCGCACCGGCATTCCTACGAATGCTAAGTCAGGTTGTTCAAACGGCCCACCAGCATGGCCGATGGGTCGGCCTATGCGGTGAACTCGGTGCCGATGCCAAAGTTCTGCCGCTGCTCATTGGTGCAGGTTTAGACGAAATTAGTATGAGTGCACCAAAAATTACCGAGACAAAAGCAACACTATGCAAACTCAACAGCGAAGATTGCAAAACACTGTTTGAGCAAGCCTGCCAATGCCCAACGATTGCCGACGTTCAGACATTACTCGAAAACGCTGCGGCCAATCAGGAAAGCAAGCCCCTGCTGGCTACTGAATGCATCATAAAGCCCGCCGATTTCGCCAATAAGGAGGAAGCCATTCAAGCTATGGTAGGCAACCTCGGTTTGGTCGGTCGAACCGATAATGCCTATGAACTAGAGGAAGATGTGTGGGCTCGCGAGGAGGTATTCTCTACCGGTCTTGGCCATGGCTTTGCCATTCCCCATACCAAGTCGGAGAACATTCGTTGTTCCAGCATCAGTATTGCCCATCTAAGCCAGCCGATTGACTGGCAGTCTGACTCAGGTGATGTCGACTTTATCATCATGCTGACCTTGAACAAGGCTCACGCCGATCAACATATGCGTATCTTCTCAACGCTTGCACGAAAGCTGATCCACCAAAGCTTCCGCGATCAGCTCAGGGCGAGTAAAGACGACACTGAAATCATTGCGATGTTGGAGAGTGAGTTAGCAATCTAACATCCTTATCCAAGATAACGCGTTTATAAAGCCGCTGCCTCGTTGGGACGGCTTTACAACAATACTGATTGCTAATACTTATAAATATGAACCAAGTCTAATACATACATATGCTTAATCCCTATAATTCAAACCTATGCTTAAAAGGATTTTGATATGTTTTTATACAAAGCAGTGGTAGGCGTCAACAAACAACTCAATAAATTAGTCACCATCCCCTTCCCTCATGTAGAAGCCGGGATAGACAGCATATCTAGAGCAGGCGAACTGATGTCATTAGTTGGGGCAAGGAAAGCCATGATTGTGACTGGCAGGAGCAGTTCAGCAGCGATGCTTCCCTCCCTGTGTGATTCGCTCAACGCGCACGAAATAGACTACGCCATTTTTAATCAAGTAATGCCCGATCCGACGATTGCTACTGTCGCAACCGGTGCCGATTTTTATAAACAATATAACTGCGATTCAATTATCGCCCTTGGCGGAGGATCACCGATCGACTGCGCCAAGGTTATCGGGGCAAAGGTCGTCAAAGACCGACCAGTGCGAACCATGGCCGGTAAGCTGAAGATCAGAAAAAAATTGCCGCCATTTCTTGCTATCCCAACTACTGCAGGTACGGGCTCTGAAGCCACGGTTGCCGCCGTTATTTCCGATCCGGCGGCAAGGCAAAAATTTGCAATCGTAGATCCCGTACTACTGCCTGATTTTGCCATCATCGACCCCAACTTAATGACAGGTCTGCCACCAGGCATGACTGCAGCCACCGGCATGGATGCGCTTACCCATGCCGTCGAAGCATTTATCGGCACATACAATACCCCGCTAAGCGACAGTTATGCCAAGCAGGCGATAGAGAAAATTTTCACCTTCTTGCCAAAGGCCTATGAAAACGGTCAAGACATTGAGGCTCGGGAACAGATGGCCATGGCATCGTATGAGGCCGGATGCGCTTTTACCCGCGCATTCGTTGGCTATGTCCATGCGATCGCCCATCAACTCGGTGGGATGTACCATATACCGCACGGACAAGCGAACGCGATACTACTACCTGAGGTGCTGCGTTTCTTGCATCCATACTGTAAGCAACGCATGAAAGAGCTTGCCACCCTTATCGGCCTCAGCAACGGAAATGAATTTATCGATGAAGTAGTTAGCCTCAATAATAAGCTAAACATGCCAGACAGCTTCCCTGAATTAAAGGCTGAAGATATTCCATTGATTGCCAAACGAGCCCTGGCTGAAGCTCATGGTACCTACCCAGTTCCTGGTTACTTGAGCCAGCGCCAGTGCGAGAGATTGCTAGAACAGTTTCTTATTGCTACTCAGAAAGAGGCTACACCGGAACCTGTCACGCCGAAATGTGTGGAAAGCTAATCCAGTGCTCGTTTTAGTCCTGATACATAATCAGAAGACTGAGATATCGTATTGTGACCGGCACCGGTAACAACAATCACCTCCACCAGCTGATCGGTAAACTGAGCGATTAGCTGGTCGGTTCTAGCTCGCGGGATCACACGATCCTTTTCAGCAATAAATATATAGGTTTGGGCCGTGATATCTTTCACCCGCTCTGATGAACGGAACTTGTCTTTTATTAACAAGGAGACCGGAAACATCCAGTAAATATCCTTTGCCACATTTTCTATGCTATCGAATGGTGTTACCAAGATCAGCTTGTCCACTTGCCGGTTAGCCGCTACATAAGTGGCGATACCAGAGCCGAGGCTTCTTCCCATCAACGATACTGAATCATGCTGGTCTTTTATCATCGTATAGATTTGAACTGCATCGCTATATAAAACCTGCTCGGCAGGCGTACCTGCGTTATTACCATAGCCACGATAAGGGATGAGATAAACAGTGTATCGAGAGAGCACAGCCTCGAACAAAGGAATATTAGCTTCAACACTTTCGGCATTGCCGCCGTAATAGATGAGTGCTTTGGGTTGCCCCTTATTTAGCATCCAGCCATTTAATCTCATGTCATCAACAACAAAACTGATATTCATCTCGCCGTATACGTCACTAGCAGACTGGGGAAAGTACAAGAATTTTCGTTGCAGGGAGCAAAAAGTAAGAGAAAAAAGTGCATAGAGCACCACGACGGTTATCAGTATACTTTTCATTCCCGCCACCTGCCTCGCCGGATCCTATACCAATAATAGACGAGCATATAGATACCAATATTGATCGCTACCGCCACAATACCCAGTACAACCTGAACATCGATACGTAACCCTATCGGGTAGATAACTGGGATGAGATAGTATTCGACAAAGCCCCCCGAATAACCCTCGCCACCCGCCGCTTGCCTCAATTGATTTTCCAATGGCGTCAGCGGACAGATCCATCCCTTGAAGCTGATCACTGCAACCCATATTGCGGAAGGCACATGAATAAATACCAAGAAACCTCGCCATAGAACCAGCAAGCCACCGAGGACAGCAAAGATAATAAAAATGAGATGAAATATAACGACTAGATCAGCCAGTATCCGATAAACCATAAGCAATTAACCTCTTTCCTTTGGTCAAACATAGCCCATTAAAGGAATAGCTGTTATTCACACACAGGTTAAGTTTTGAAAGTTATACCGACCCGAAACACATGGCTCCACGGGCGTTATCAACAGAAGTTGGGGATAATTTTTCAAACCTGATAAAGGCAATGATGAAAGAATAAAGAGACATATCAATAAAAAGGGGAAGGAAAAACTGTTTTTTCGTCGAGCCGATGAAAACCTTGATCATAAATACCCTACTTCAATACTGGGCATCTACTGAATCAAGTTTTCACTGACTTAACGTCTTACCATCATCTGGAAACAGCCAGAGATGATAGAGTGGTAAAAATGTACAAATTTTGTGCTATAAAGCTTGTGCTATTAATCTACTGCTATTAATTATTACAGCGGAACTACTGCTGTAACGTACGGTTAGCACTAACAACAAACTGGCTGCGATCGTAGTTAAGCTGAGTTGAGAATAGCGACATAAAGTTACGTAATTTTTTCATTTTAAGCTCCAAGATCTATCTGTAAATATATTTAATCCTGCCTAGGGGTCTTACTCGACACTCCAAGCATGTAACTCAATTCCGTAATTAAATTACACAATCACTATATACGAGCTTGAAAGTGTGATCAAGATCTATTTGTTTGATTTTTTGAACATCCCAGGATGTCAAATCCCTGCTTGCTCACTGTAGGTGAAAAACGACTACATTTTATACCGGCATCACAATCTGTAGCCCTACATCATTTACTTGTAATTTGTACTAAGATCAAAAACTTGCCTTTAATTCCCTCGCAGAATGTTTGCTTTGTCATGTATTTTCCATAGCTATATATAAAAGAAAAAAACAATCATTTATAAAGCGCGTTAATAATAAAAAACGAAGGTATAGAACATGACATGCTTTAAATTAAAACACGGCCTCACCCTATCCATCACTCTACTGCTATCGCTTAATATTCATGACACCTATGCATCACAAAACGGAACTATGATGCAGTACTTCCATTGGTACAACAATAATGACGGTACTTTGTGGGACGAGGTCAAAAACAATGCCCCCGCACTCGCTGATAATGGTGTTACCTCACTTTGGCTTCCCCCGGCATACAAGGGCGCAGGCGGTAGTGCCGACGTAGGCTATGGGGTTTACGATATGTATGATCTTGGAGAGTTTGACCAGAAAAAAACAGTCCGAACCAAGTACGGAACCAAAGCACAATACCTTGCTGCAATTAACGAAGCTCACAACAACAATATCCAAATATATGGTGATGTTGTATTTAATCACCGTGGCGGGGCTGACAAAAAAGTTTGGGTCGACACCGTCAAGGTCGACTGGAATGACAGAAACAGAGAGTTAGGCGATAAATGGATCGAGGCCTGGGTAGATTTTACCTTCCCGGGAAGAAACGACAAATACTCCAGCTTCCATTGGACGTGGTATCACTTTGACGGCGTTGACTGGGATGATGCCGGTAAAGAAAAAGCCATTTTCAAATTTAAGGGCGACGGCAAGGCATGGGATTGGGACGTCAGCTCCGAAAAAGGTAATTATGACTACCTGATGTATGCCGATTTAGACATGGACCATCCAGAAGTTAAGCAGGAACTAAAAGACTGGGGAGAATGGTACCTCAATACAACCGGTGTCGACGGCTTTAGGCTAGATGCCGTTAAGCATATTAAATATCAGTATCTACAGGAATGGATCCAACATCTCAGAGGAAAAACGGGTAAAGAGTTGTTCACCGTAGGTGAATACTGGAACTATGATGTCAACAATCTACACAACTTCATCACCAAGACCCAGGGAACGATATCGCTGTTTGATGCACCGTTACACATGAACTTTTATCAGGCATCACGCGCCGGTGGTAACTATGATATGAGACGTCTGATGGATGGCACCCTGATGAAAGACAACCCAGTCAAGGCTGTCACGATTGTAGAAAACCATGATACCCAACCCCTACAAGCACTTGAGTCAACGGTTGACTGGTGGTTCAAACCATTGGCCTACGCCTTCATCCTGCTAAGAGAGGAAGGCTACCCGAATGTATTCTATGCCGATTACTACGGTGCACAATACACCGATAAGGGACACGATATTAATATGGTCCCGGTACGACACTTAAAGGAACTCATCACAGCCAGAAAAAATTATGCGTATGGCAAACAAAACAGCTATATGGACGATCCGAACATCATCGGCTGGACCCGTGAAGGTGATGCCGAACATCCTAAATCGATGGCTGTTATCATGACGGATGCAACAGGTGGCGGCAAATGGATGTACGCTGGTAAACCGAGCACCGAGTTCAAAGATCACCTATCCAACAGAACGGAAAGTGTCTGGACCAACAGCGATGGCTGGGCGTATTTCCCGGTCAACGGCGGTTCCGTATCTGTATGGATAAGCCAATAATAAGCGGTTGAAATTAAGTAATAAAAAAGCCAGTCAATGTGACTGGCTTTGAATAATGCTTACCGATCAATTATATGCTCGGGCAAACCGTCCCGTTGAGGTCGCTGTATAGCTTCCGGCATAGTTGGGAATAAACATTGATTCCCCTTTCTCGATTGTCAATGTCTCACCATTAGAGTGAATAACAGTTACTGGCTCATCAATCGCCAACAAAATTTCAGCACTGGACATCGTCAAGACTATTTCCTGCTGGCTATGATAAACACTGAATTTAAAATCAGGTACCGGAATTGGGTAATGCAAGCCGCCTTCCGATTGCTCCGGTGCGAGTAACAAGGTATCTGCTGGCATAGGAACGAAACGCGTACTTGTTACCAGTTCGCTGATGTCCATATGTTTTGGTGTCAGCCCAGCGCGCAGTACATTGTCAGAATTCGCCATTATCTCAAGGCCAGTGCCCTTGATATAAGCATGCGGAGTACAGGCATCCAAGAACATTGCCTCACCCGGCTGTAGTATTAGCACATTTAGCATCAGCGGCGAGAACAGGCCGATATCACCCGGGTACTGCTCGGCAAGCTCCAAAATCAAGGCAAACAATGCATCGTCTTTATGCTGCTCGGCATAAGTCAATAACCCGCTAACGGCTGTTTCTTTCGTTTCTCCCCGGAGCGAGAGCATCGCTTCAAAAAACTGACGCAAACCACCTTCATTTTGATTTTCTTCAAGCGCAACCACTAATGCCTGCAAATCAGCAATTTCCAGACAGCGGAAGAGGGTCACGATTTGGGCTATTTCGCGAAAACCATTCATGGCCTGGTAAGGGGTTAGTGCATAGACAAGCTCTGGCTTGTGGTTAGGATCTTTGTAGTTACGGTGACCGGCACTATGAGGGATGCCTGCGTCTTGCTCTTTGGCAAAACCCACTTCGGCCTGTGACTTGCTCGGATGCACCTGAATCGATAATGCCTTGTCAGCTGCCAATACCTTAAACAGGTAAGGAAGCTCACCAAACTGCTGTTCAGTATCCGCGCCGATAATGGCTGCTTTATCTGTATCGATGAACTCTGCAAGGCGGGTAGCCTTTCCGGCAACATCAATCTTCGAACAACCGTTAGGATGGACACCCATCCAGATTTCTGCCTGTGGTTTACCTTCTGGGTTGGCGATGCCAAACAGAGATTCAATCGATGTCGTACTGCCCCATGCATAATCTTGAATAACATTATGCATGCGGAAGAAACAAGGAGAAGTGGAAACGGTCATTGTTTTACCTTTCGTTTAAATACTGATTTCATCAATACAAATTACTCATGGAATCAGTATCGTTAGCTAGCTTGCAATGCTCTAAAGCAACGCAGAATTTTAGCAGAATCTGACAATTTTGAAATGGCATTTGTATGTCAAATAGTTAACTCTATTGCTAAAGAAAAAGCCCCCTCCTTTACTCTCTAATGAGAAGAAAGAAGGGAGCATGCATGCCAGCGTGGGGGTTAAGTACAAACTACTCAGGGTGCTGGCATGCCCTATTACACGTTTCTATGTTTGCTTATTCTATCAGGGATTATGCTAAGGCAGCCTGTGCTTTTGCCTGACGCATTTTCTTCAGAGAAATAGCAACCAGTGCCGTTACCACCGAACCTGCAATCATACATACGATAGCCATTAGTGGTTTGTTCATCGCACCCAGTAACGCTACCACCGGACCACCGTGTGCCACGCTGTTGGTAATACCAAAGGAGAATGCCATCACAGCAGCAACCATCGAGCCAAGTACGTTGGCAGGGATCACTGACATCGGATCTTGTGCGGCGAACGGAATCGCACCTTCAGAGATACCCACCAGCCCCATTGCACTTGCGGCTTTACCCGCTTCAAGTTCGGACTCTTCAAACAAATTAAGCTTGCGGCCAATAATAGTTGCCAAGCCCATGCCTAATGGTGCAACCGGAATGGCACACGCCATAGCGCCCATAAACTGTGTCTGCCCACTGGCTATCATGCCGACTGAGAACAGGAAGGCAACCTTGTTAAATGGACCGCCCATATCAAAGCCTGCCATACCTCCCAGTACGATACCCAGCAGAACCACGTTACCTGTGCTCATGCTGGTTAGCATTGCATTCAGGCCATCCATCAGGCTCGCAATTGGCGCGCCGATAACAAAGATAAACAGGCTGGAGATAAACAAACTACCCGCAATCGGTGCAATCATGATTGGCACCAAAGGCTGGATAAACTTGTGATAGTCAATGCTCACCAACCATTTAACGAAGTAGCCGACTAAAAGACCGGCAACAATTGCACCGATAAATCCGGTACCCGCCTCAGCGCCATAGAATGAGCCGTTATTAGCGATCCAGCCACCAATCAGACCCGGAGCCAATGCAGGACGATCAGCAATCGCGTAGGCAATATAGCCTGCAAGGATCGGGATCATCAGAGTAAAGGCAACGACACCGACATCGAGCACTTTCTGCCACATGCTACCTTCAGGAATAGCCATTCCAGCCTCTGACGGCTGACCACCCAAGGCCAAGGCCAAAGCAATTAACAGACCACCGGTTACCACGAACGGGATCATATGTGATACGCCATTCATCAGGTAACGGTACAAATCCGATCGTGCCTGAGAAACTTTGCTCTCGGTTTGCACAGGGGCATCATCACCTGAACTTTGATAAGGTGCAGCCTGTAGTGCTTGATTAATAAGCCCCTTGCCATCTTTGATCGGTGCTTTCACACCCGTTTTAACCAATTTTTTACCTGCGAATCGAGTCATATCCACTTGTTTATCACAACTAACAATAATGGCTTCTGCACGTTCGATTTCTTCGGCTGTCGGGGTGTTCTTCACCCCGATAGAACCGTTGGTTTCTACTTTCATTTCGTAACCAAGCTCGGCAGCCGCTTTTTCCAGCGCCTCGGCAGCAAGGTAGGTATGAGCAACACCCGCAGGACAACCAGTAACGCCAATCAGCAATCCTTTGTCAGCCGCCGGCATTGCTTCATTCGACTCGTTTTTTTCCAACAACAGGCTGAGAGCCTCTTGCTCGCTCTTGGCCGACATAAAGGCATCAATAAAGCCGTCTTCAATCAGCTTGGATGACAGCTCGGCCAACACTTCAATATGGTGGTTTGCGCCGCCGTCAGGTGAGGCAATCATGAAAAAAAGTTTGGATGGCAGGCCGTCATCAGCGCCGTATTCAATACCGCTGCGACTTATACCAATAGCCACTGCGGGTTCAACAACTGCACCACTTTTCGCATGTGGCAGTGCAACACCCTCTTCAAAACCGGTATTACCCAGTTCCTCACGCGCATGGATGTCAGCTAAAAACTGTGCTTTGTCGTGAACTCGACCTTGCCTGTGCAGCAAGTCGATCATTTCGACAAAAACCTCTTCTTTGCTTGTCGCCTGAAGGTTCAGGCAAATCAACTGCTCATTAATCAAATTGGTGATCATGAGTGTTCCCCCTGTATTTATACTTTTAAGTTCAGCATTAGTGTTGCCGTTGGGGATATTTTCAGCGATCCGGCCCCACTCTTATAGTGTACCAGAGAGGCATTTACTGGATATTTGTAACACACAAACCATTTTGTGATCCAAGCCTCATCAAGCCACCCATAGCTTGCAAATAACGCCAAAAACACATTAATCAATATAAATCATAGCCTTAAACTAAGAATTCATGTGTTTTTCGTTATTGGTAATCTCTATCTACTCGTATCAAAAAAACTCAAATGCTAGACAGGAGTAACTAAACACACGAGGGGAATAGGCGATTTTTCGTGACCCAGTTCACGGATAATATTCAAATCTTCTTTCTCGGTAGTAACTCGGCCCGGGGCAATGAATAATGATGGCGCTATTTACTGAACCAATAACTAGGTCAATAACTAAGCCGAAATAACTTGGCTGATATAAAAAGAGGTGTTAACACCATGGGCAAGGTTTTCCATGATCTTATCGATACCCTGCTTTCAGAGCGAGAGCACTTCAACCGTATTTGGTTCGCCGGTGATCAGGTAACGCCGCCCCCGTTTAGCTATCAGGTTAACTTTCCCCGTCTGGAGCTGGTGATCAGCGGAGAGTACATTAACGAGCTCGAAGATCCGGAACTTGGGATCACCGAAGTAAAAATCATGGCAGGAGACGCAATATATATTCCGCCTAACAGCTGGAACAAACCCAACTGGGATACAGATTGTTCAGTACTAAGCCTGCTGTTTGGCCGTCGCCAACTTGGCTTTAGTCTCGTCAGCAAAACAAAAGATCAGACTAATTTTCACGATATACAAAAACACAGTATCCAGACACGTACAGGGCACGCCATCGACCATATACTGTCAGCACTCAATGCTCTGTCCAAAGAGCCGCTTCAGCAACCGATGGACGAACACCTGCTACTGGCTCTGATGAGCTATTGCCAGAGCATGCTATCTGTACCTGCAAGTTCTGCCAAAAAACGCAGCGAAGATCTCTATCAGGGGATCTGTATTTACATCCAGGAAAACTTTCACCGGGCAATCAGTCGAGATAGTATTGCCACGCGCTTCAATATCAGCCCCAATCACCTCTCGCGCCTGTTTCGCCAACAGGGCCATATGCGGTTAGCCGATTACATCACCTGGGTCAGGATAGAGCGTGCCAAGTTCATGCTCAAAAAGTACACCTTCCGATTGCACGAGGTAGCCACCCGATGTGGCTTTCAGGATGTGAATTATTTTTTCCGGGTATTCAAGAACAAAACAGGACTTACTCCTTCGGAGTATCGCAGCTCACTGTAAACGGACGAGATAATGTATGAAGAATTACCGCTTTGATCGCTTCCGGCTCAGTATTTTCTGTCAGTAAACGGCAATAATCAGGCTCTAGCAGTGCTTGTGAAAAATGAGCAAAAGCTTCGATATGGGGCCGCCGGGCTGGCGCGGGTAATACCATCGCAATCAATCGAGTCACAGGACCTCGATTTGATCCCCACTCAACCGGTTGCGATAGCTGAATCACTGCCATTGCAGGCTGCTTGATCTCTACTGACATAATATGAGGCAGCGCAATTTCATTTCCCATACATGTCGACGAAATTTGCTCGCGCTCTTGCATCATTTCGAGTAACAGCGCTGGATTGTCAGGATTGAGCATCTCACATAGTCGGGGCAACAACATTTCCTTTACATCACTTGCCTGAATTAGGTTTATCTGCTCTGCTGACACAGCCTGAGTTAAAATAACCATTTCAAAAGGCAGATAAAAGGCGCTATTTGCCTTATCACTACGTACAACACTGCATGCATTACGGTTCTTTTTCTTGCCGCTAGTTTTCACCAACAAGAATTGCTCAGCGACAAAGTCGGTCAGCACCATACAGGCCAACTCAGCATCGGAACCTTCGATAAGCAACTGACACAAATCACCCGGCATACAGCCTAGGCTCATGATACGAACCGGCTGTTCGGCATTCGCCTGGCACAAACGAGTGACATTTTGCATCACCACTACGGCACGAAAATACCCTGCCAGGATTTTCAGCTGATTGAGTTTCCAGGAAGGAATACCTTCATCACCAATAATGAAGGTAATACGGCGTTCGATCATAGTTCTTGAATCATCAGCCTCGAATCAAAGCTCTTGGCAACGGCGCAAAACACTAGCAGGATCGGTCAGCACTTCTTCAATGGTGACGCAGTGGATCTTGCTACCGGAAAAACGAGCACGGTGCTCTATTTCAATATCCGAGGCAATCAATACAACATCCGCCCGGCCAATATCCTGAAAGCTTAGCTGGTTTTCTATCCCCATCGCACCTTGGGTTTCAACCATGATCTGAATTCCCAACGGCTGCGCCGCTTTTTTTAGCTCTGCCGCCGCCATATAAGTATGGGCAATTCCAGTCGGACAGGCAGTAACCGCAACAATTCTCATACATTCTCTATTAATAACTATTGTTTAGGTGATTGTCTCGATCCGGTGCGGATAGTCAAGACATCCGGAGAGTTAAACTTGTCTTGTTTATATATAAAAAGGTTATCAATCCTTTATTTCGGTTCAACCACGCTACCTAACGGAAGCACCCTGGCTCGCTCAATTGCTGCAATCAGAGTGTCAGGAGAAAGCAGCGCCTTCTGAATGTTCATTTTCACTTGTCGACAGCGGCTGAATCGCTCCATACCTTCAATGCTGATGTCACAGATGATAATAGCCAGATCTGCCGATGCTATATCCTCCTCAGACAGAACATTTTCCATGCCTAACGCCCCCTGGGTCTCGATCTTGATTCGAAAACCATGCTTTTGTGCTAGCTTTTCCAGTTGTTCCGCTGCCATATAAGTGTGGGCGACGCCACTGACGCAGGCTGTAACAGCAACAAGGCTAAGCTTCGACATAACAATCCTTATTAAATAGGGTATAACGACGTCATTATACCCTATTGGTTTAGCAGCCTAATAATACAAACTGCCTATTAAATCACATCCAATACAGTTTTATTATGACCGTAAACCTCATCCCAATCACTTACAAAGCCAGCAACGCCCGAATCGGTCAAGGGATGCACCAACAGCTGGTCAAAGACATCAGGTGCAATCGTCACCGAATGAGCTCCTGCCATAGCAACCTCATGAACTTGCTGAACATTCTTAAATGATGCCGCCAGCACTTTGGCATCAAGCTGATACGTATTGATCAGGTGAACCATTTCACTGGCAACCTGCGCACCGTTCGAACAAATATTATCAAGGCGGTTGACATAAGGAGCTAGGAACTCGGCACCAGCTACAGCCGCCATCAATGCCTGCTGAGGTGTCAAAATAGCCGTTGCCGTAATCCGAATCCCCTCGATGGCAATCAGTTTCATCGCTTTCAATCCCTGCGGGGTCACCGGTACCTTGACGATAATATCGTGGTCAATTTCACGTAAAGCCTTGGCTTCTTCCAGCATAACTTCGGCGTTCTTGCCCATGACCTGGGCGTGTAGCATCCGTTCACTACCAATCACTTCGCGGATATCCAGCAGTATCTCCCGCAGTGGTCTATTTTCCTTGGCAACGATCGATGGGTTGGTCGTCACACCGGCAAGGGGATACAAATCAACCGCCTTTGCGATAGCCTCGATATTGGCCGTATCTAACATATAAATCATCAGTAAACTCCACTACTTACTATTAAATCTTAAATCCAAACTCACTCAGACAGTGACTAATGGCTTCTGGGCTGTCGGTAAAGGTGATCCCTTGCATGGCAAGCTTTGAGGTATCAAGGCGAACATCCCGCGTTGCCGGTGCCGCAACTCCTTCAAGTAACTGCTCGATACGCGCTTCCTGCCCCAGCTCAACCAGAATATGGCGGGTAATGTCATATCGACTCAGGTCGTTTTTGGCACCTACATGATAGGTGTCATAGGGGATATCGAAAATTCTGTCGAATTGGTCAATCAGCTCATGCACATAAGTTAACCCGCGAAACTCGTTCGTCCGCTCCACCAGCGCCGTTCCGGAAACCAGGTTCTGCAGCGTATTCCAGACCACATTCGGATTAATCGAGGTCTGGCGCTCCGGCAGGCCAAACAACCAGGTAAATCGAATGATCCAAAGCTCGTCCAGTATCGTCCTCAATTTGCCTTCAGCCTCCAGCTTGTTTTGTCCGTAGACAGTATCCGGCACCGGGATATCAGTCTCGCTATAGGGACCCGGCTCTTTATTGCCATTGAAGACCTGTTCGGTACTAATGAAAACAAGTTTGCTTCCGTATTGGCGGCATGCCTCGGCAACATTTACAGCTCCGTCAATGTTAACCTTGCGAGCGATATCCGGATGCTTGTTACAAAAGTCCGTTACCGCAATTGCGGCGGCATGAATGACGTAATCCGGCTGTACTTCCGCAAAGGTCGCCATAACTTGCTCTTTATCCGTAATGTCGAGCTGCTCAACATCCGTGGCATAAATATCAAACTGATGCTGGTATGCCTTAATAAAACGAGTACCAAAAAAGCCATTGGCCCCGGTTAATAGAACTTTCTTTTTCATTAGATTCATCCTCCAATAATGACTCGATAACCTGCGGCTTCAACATGGCGGCGAATCGCACCAATATCACTCGATGTCGGCACCTGCACATCTTTCAATAAGTAATTCATTTTTAGACTTGTATATTTATTTGCCCCGTACTGATGAAAAGGCAGCAGATGGATCTCCTCGATATCAAACGGCCGCAAAAAGCGCAGCACTTTATCGACATTGATCAGATCCAGGGTATACCCCGGGATCAGAGGAAGGCGAGGGATCACCGAGATCCCGGCTTCAACCAGCAATGTGAAATTTTCAAGCACCGCGGGCAGATCCATCCCGGTTACAGACATCGCGCGCTCAGGATCCATGATCTTGAAGTCAAACAACACTTCATCACACAGCCTGCCGAGCGCCAGCAACTGCCTGGCATTACCCTGCCCGGTTGTTTCAACCGCTACCGGATAGTTCAGCCCCTTAAGCCGCTTTGCCAGTTCAATGGCAAACGGGGCCTGGGCCATCACTTCGCCACCGGATAGCGTCACCCCACCACCCGAAGTACGGTAGAACACACTATCTTTCTCGATTTCGGCAACGATTTCGTCATACGACATATTTTTGCCGACCTGCTCAAGCGCACCGCTGGGGCATTCATCAATGCTCTCCCCCGTATCAAGCACGCACTCTTCGCATTGAATGCATTTCGCCTCTCGCTTTATCACTTGTTGCTTCGGCGAACGTGATTCAGGGTTGGCACACCACGGACAGGTCAGCGGACACCCTTTGAAAAACACAACCGTCCGGATCCCCAAACCATCATTGAGCGAATAGCGTTGAATATTGAACACCCTACCCGTTCGCTCACTGGCCTGATCAGGCAAAATAACCTGCGTACTACAATTCATGGGCAGTACGGCGGATAATGTCATCCTGTATTTCCCGGGACAACTCAACAAAGAAAGCACTGTAGCCAGCGACCCTCACGACCAAGCCGGCAAAGTCTTCAGGCTTTTCCTGGGCTTTTTTGAGCGTCTCGGCATTAAGCACGTTAAACTGGATATGCTGCAGCTTCAGCTTCATAAACGCATGCAAGAAATCACACAGCTTGCTGATCCCCTGTTCGCCTTCAAGCGTGCTCGGTGTAAACTTGGCATTAAGCAAACTACCGTTGGAAAGTAAGTAGTTATCCAACTTGCTAACCGTTTTCAGCACTGCCGTCGGGCCAACCTGATCCTGCCCCAGCATCGGTGACAATCCACCATCGGCCAGCTGCTCTTTGGCCAGACGTCCATCCGGCGTCGCGCCTACTACCTCTCCTAATGGAACATGAGCCGACACGGTATATGAACCCGGGGTAAACTTGCCGCCACGCGGATTGTCGTATTGTTCCACCTCTTTACAAAAAAAGCGCAACAGATCGGCACTGATCATGTCAACATCATCAATGTCGTTGCCATACTTTTCGTAGCGGTTGATCAAACGGGCGCGTACCTTACTGCCTCCTTCATTCTCGAAGTTACTGTTGAGCATCTCGATAAAATCCGCATAGCCCATACGTTGTTCTTCGAAGACGAACTTGTTCAATGCGTGAAGCGAGTCCGACAGGTTGGCAATACCAATTCCCTGCACGCCCGAGAAGTTATAACGACTGCCGCCTTCGGTAATATCTTTGCCATTATCGATACAGTCGTTGATGAACGACGATAGAAGCGGGACCGGTGCCCAGTCACGATGGCCGATATCACAGATATTCGAGCCGTCGACCATCAGTTTGACGTAATGACAAATATCTTCGCGGATCTCTGCAATCAGGCTGTCATAGCAGACATCAGTGTTATGCTGATTTCGCTTAAGAACCAGCTCCATCACTTTCAGCAAGTTGAACATGGCGATATCATGCAGACCATATGTCTTGCCCGGTATCGACAGCTCGACACATCCGACAACAGAGTAATCCCGGGCATCTTCAAGTGATACGCCACGATTAAGGAAAGCCGGAACAACCACCTCATCATTGAAGATCTGCGGGATCCCGGTACCCAATCGGATAGTCTCCGCCGTTTTTTGCAGAAACTTCCTGTCAATCAGCTCATTGATCCGCACCCCGAGGTTCGGTTGCGGCAACTGAATGCTCTGGTATGCGTCAAGACACAGAGTCGACAACTCATTGACGGCGCTGTGCCCTGTTTCATTCAGCCCTCCCAACAAAACGGTGTAGCCAGTCGGGAATCCGGCAAAAAACTTGGCACTGTTGGTCGATCGCAATAACACAATATCATTGGTCTTAACCCACAGACTCTCTAGCAATTCCTGCAACGATGCCTGTGTTTCCCCTGCCTCCAGAGATGCGTGGTAATACGGAAGCATATATTGGTCGAAGCGACCCAGCGACAGCGAACTAGCGTTGGATTCATACTGCAAAATAATGTTCATGTACCAAAACAGCTGGCACGCTTCGTAGAAATTATCCGGTGGGACTATGGCTATTTTATGCGAGATCCTGGCTATCTTGTTCAGCTCGGCAGCGCGCTGAGACTTGCCTTCGCGCGCACAGCGCTCGGCCATTTCAAGTGCCAGTTGCTCATAACGACAAATATGCCGGCTGCTGGCCTCAAGCAGTATCTGAACGGCCTTATAGAAATGGTTATCGGGATGCTTTTCTGCCAGAGAGGTCATTTCACCGGCCAGAGAGCCGAGGCCGTTTTTCAGCAAACGATCATAGTCAACAATGATATGCCCCTGACCTTTGTCAGTCTGGTTGACCGAAAAGACTTTCTGACTGGTTGCCTCCCTGATTTCATCCGGGAATTGGCTATTGATGAAATCCTTCATCGAACGCTGCGACCAGTACGGCAGCAACGTCTCACGGTAAATCTGCTTGTCGTGCTCAGAGATGACAAACTTATCCTGCGGCCGCGAATAAAAACTATCGAGCTCTTTGTCAATCCAGTACGGATCCATCTCAGGAGATACGATACCTGCACGGGGTTTGACGGTGCGGTTACCGGCAATCAGTTCATCATCCCGAATGGCAATCTCAACATTATCCATGACATAGGCCGTTGCCTTGGCACGGCGAATAATCGTGGGCTGGCCTTCTGTCTGCTGATAACTTTCAGTGTATAGCAACGCCCTTTCCAGAGATATCTCGCGTGGGGCGGCAAATAGATTGCTTTTCAGACGGTTAATACGTTCTGTCGTCATGGTTGTTAACTCTCCTGCAGGTTGAGCCACTGCTCGTGGAGGAAATAAAAGCAGGGAAACCCTCCCTGCTTAATTCATTCTTCTCTGCTTTGATGCATTTGTGGGTAGTTTGCGGTCGCTTATTGTTTATTAAAGAACGCTTCGACTTTCGCCATTACCGCATCAGCTCGTTTAACTGCATCGCTAACACCAATTCGGACCACTGTTTTGCCTTCAAAGCGGTCTTCGTTTTTAATACCGATATCCTTGGTCAAGATAACCAGATCAGCAGCCTGAATATCAGCAGCCGTTAGCTCGTTTTCGATACCGATAGAGCCCTGAGTTTCAACCTTGCACTCCCACCCTTTGCCTTTTGCCGACTGGGAAATAGATTCAGCGGCCATATAGGTATGAGCAACACCAGATGGACAAGCGGTTACTGCAATAATCTTTTTCATTTTGTTCACCAATTCTTTAATACAAAAACTTATTCAATTGTTTATTCATCCAAGGCGCATCACTTCTATTCCAATACTGTCTTGGCTCATCAGTTAGTTAATTTCGAAATCAATGTCGATATCGTCTTCTTTCTCATCTACTTTCGAAGAGCGGCGTGCTTTAAGAAAATTGACCAGCAATGCCGTTACAATTGACCCCACTGCAAGTGCGATAACGAAGCTAAAACGTCCCTCGACAACCGGCAGTACAATCAGACCGCCCCAGGCTGCGTAGCTTTTGACACCCAGAATCGCGGCTGTCACGGCACCGGCAGCAGTACCAATCATGATGGAAGGAATAACACGGAGTGGATCGGCGGCTGCAAAAGGTATAGCACCTTCGGTGATCCCCATGGTGCCCATTAAGATGGATGCACGGCCCGCCTCTTGTTCATTGGCGTCATACAGTTTTTTGCCGATGAACGTTGCTAGACCCATACCGATAGACGGAACCGCAACAGCAACTGAACTGATACCGGCCACGTCATACAGCCCTTCACCGACACAAAGGATCACGAATGCATAAGCAACCTTGTTTACCGGACCGCCCATATCGAAGGCAATCATCATCCCCATGATGGTGGCAAGTACGACAATGCTTGAACCCTGCATCCCTTTTAGAAAATCGGTCAACGAAGCCGTTAATGCACCAATCGGTTCACCGATCCCCCATACAATCGCCCCTGCTGTAATGAAGGTACCGATAATAGGGATCACGAAAATAGGCATCACCGAACGGGCAAACGCAGGCACCTTTATCTTCTTCAGGTAAAAGACGACAATACCGCCGAGCAAACCGGCAAAAATGGCCCCGAAGAAGCCGGTGTTATACATGTTCGCCCCGATAAACGCGGCGATGGCCGATGGTGCCAGCGCCGAACGGTCGGCAATCGAGAAACCGATGTAGGCAGCAAGGATAGGCACCATTAACTGAAAACCGGCGACACCAATAAAGAACAAATCGTGCAGCCAGGTGCCTTCTTCAGGTACTGCACCTTCACCGTAAATCATGACCGATGCCGCCAACAAAATACCGCCAGCAACAACAAACGGGATCATATGGGAAACACCTGTCATTAAGTGCTGCCGGGTATTTTTTAATATTGTTATTAAATCTTTCATTGCCTCTTCTCCGTTGAGAGCTTTCATTTCGCTATTAACTATGGAGCAGAGTCAGGAGGGCTGGGAGTAGAAAAAAAAGCACTAAACTGGATTATTGTTAGATCGCAACCAAGCTGTGATCCAGCGCACCCAGTTAGCACTTTACTTAACCAAAAATAAAAACAAAGCATTGAAAATTAAAAAATTTACTCTTAATTATGCATTTCCACTTCAAAAATTAGGACTTGTTCAAGTTCATAGAATCGAGTGGATATTACAATAATCCAGTAGATGTGATTATTTTCCCATAGTCGACACTGGCAACTCGGCATATTGTCATTACATAAATCAAAAACGGGTTGTTCCTCGAATGAGCAACAACTCAATGAAAGGTACTGACGATGACACAAACACTCACTTTTACCTGTGAACTGCCAAACGGTGTTCATGCCCGCCCAGCCAGCCATGTCGAGCAGTTGTGCAATACTTTTGCTGCCGATATCAAATGGGAAAATACCCGAACAGGCAATATCGCCAATGCCAAAAGCGTTCTCTCGTTAATCGGCACCGATACCCTACAAGGTGACGAATGCATTATCACGATCTCTGGCGAGGATGAAATGCAGGCAATAGAGAAAATTACCCACTTCATCAAGACCGAATTTCCCCACTGCGACGAAGCATTGGAAACAACAGAAGAAACCGGGGATTTTGCCCCTCTTCCCCGCAACCTCAGCAACCTCAGCCCGGCGGTTGTACGCGGTCACTCGGTCAGCTCAGGACAAGGACGCGGCAAGCTGATCCAAGCTGGCGGCATCAACTTCGATAACTTTATCACTCTGCCGTCTTCAAAAGGGCTCGACGAAGAACAAAGCGCTTTGAGTACTGGACTGGAACAGTTACGCAATGCGTTAGTACTTCAGCAAAAAGCTGACAATAGTACTGCCGTAGCAGTAATTGATGCCCACCTTTCCATCCTGCGCGACGAGGAGTTCAGCGCTAAACTACTGAGCGGAATATCCGAAGGAAGCTGCGCAGCTGAAGCCATTATCGCAACAGCAAAACACTACGGTAAGCAGCTACAACAATCATCCAGCGCCTATCTGCGTGAGCGCGAGCTGGATATTCGCGATATCTGCTTTCAACTGCTCCAGATGATTTATGGTACGGACCAGTTCCGCTGTGACAACGCCCTGACAGAGCCAAGCATCTGTCTTGCCGATGATCTCACGCCAAGCCAATTTCTAGAGCTAGACAAGTCACTGCTCAAAGGTCTGCTATTAACCCACGGCGGCAGTACATCCCATACTGTAATTCTGGCTCGCTCTTTCAATATCCCAACCCTGATTGGTATTGAAGAAAGCGCTCTGAGTCCTTTTGTTAATCAAGAAGTGCTCATCGACTGCAAACAAGGTGTGGTGATCACCGCGATTACCCCTGAACTGGAGCGTTATTACCAGGAAGAGCTGCGGGTCAACAATGTTTTGGAGGCCCGCCATGCCAAATACCGCAACCTACCGGGCTGTACCGCTGATACAATCAAGCTGGAAGTCGCTGCAAACATTGCCCATGCCATCGAGGCAGAGCCGGCCTTTAACAACGGCGCTGAGAGTATCGGCCTGTTCCGGACCGAAATGCTCTATATGGACCGTACTACTGCCCCGGACGAAGACGAACTGTACAATATTTTCTGTCAGGCCCTGGAGGCTGCCAGTGATAAGTCGATCATCATCCGGACCATGGATATCGGTGGCGACAAGCCAGTCGACTACCTAAATATCCCGGCAGAAAATAATCCTTTCCTTGGCTATCGCGCCATTCGGATCTACGAGGAATATATCGAGCTCTTCAAAACCCAGTTACGGGGTATTCTGCGGGCATCGGCACACGGTTCACTGAAGATAATGATCCCGATGATTTCCTCTGTTGAAGAAATTCTGTGGGTAAAAGACGTACTGGCCGAAGTTCGCCAGGAACTGCGAAAGGAAAAAGTCCCATTTGACGAAAAGATCCCGCTCGGAATCATGCTGGAAGTGCCTTCTGTCGCCTTCATCATTGACCAGTGCAGCGAAGAAATCGACTTCTTCTCAATTGGCTCGAATGACCTAACCCAGTACCTCATGGCCGTTGACCGCGACAACGCCAAGGTGACCAAAACCTACAACAGCCTAAATCCCGCCTTCCTGCGCACCTTAGATCATGTCGTAAGGGAAGTGCACCGCCACGGCAAGTGGATTGGATTGTGTGGTGAGCTGGGGGCCAAGGGTTCTGTACTGCCATTGCTGGTTGGCCTTGGTCTCGACGAAATATCAATGAGTGCACCGTCAATTCCTGCAACCAAAGAGCGCCTCTCCAAGCTCGACAGCCGCAAGTGCCGCCAACTGCTCAACAAAGCCATGGCATGCCGAACTGCGATGGAAGTCGAGCACCTTTTGGCACAATTCAGAATGGCACAGAGCGATGCACCGCTCATCACCACCGAGTGCATTGTGCTTGATGCGGATCTTGGCAGCAAAGAAGAAGTGATCAAGACACTGTCTGACAACCTGTACCTAGCCGGACGCTGTCGCTATCCCGACAAGCTTGCCGATGATCTATGGGCACGTGAAGATGTCTTCTCAACCGGACTCGGATTCGGCTTTGCTATCCCACATACCAAGTCGGAACATATCGAGCAATCAACCATCAGTGTCGCCAAACTCGCCCAGCCGATCCTCTGGGGTGACGACGAGGCACAGTTTGTGATTATGCTGACCCTCAACAAGCATGCTGCCGGTGATCAGCACATGAAGATCTTTTCTAAGCTAGCGAGAAAGATAATGCATGTCGATTTTAGAGACAGCCTCCAGAAAGCGACCAGCGCCGAGGAAATCGAACAGCTACTGCAAGGTGCCATTGCCGAATAGATAGTACTTACTTCGGAGGCCAACGAGGTTTCTCATGGCCCCTCACCCGAATATTACGATGACTTCAACTAACCATTAATAAGGATTTTGTCATGATTTCAACCACAATTTTTCCCGGTCGATATGTCCAGGGCAAAGACTCTCGTCAGTTGCTTGGCGAAGAGCTTGCCCGTTTTGGCAGCAAGGGCCTTCTCATCTGTGATCCATTTGTTTATGACAACCTTCGCCATGAGTTCGAACCCTATATCAGCAGCCGGGTAGAGATCGATGTCGTTCGCTTTGAAGGCGAATGCTGTACCGAGGAAATCGCCAGACTGGTCGAGCAGCTGAAAGCCTTCGGCGGCCAGTTTGTTGTCGGCCTCGGCGGCGGAAAGACACTGGATACAGCAAAAGCCACTGCCTACGAGGCCGAGGTGCCCGTTGCCATAACCCCAACCCTTGCAGCCAGCGATGCTCCATGTAGTGCACTGTCTGTAATTTATACCCAGACAGGTGAATTCAAGCGTTATCTGGTATTGCCGACCAACCCCAACCTGGTATTGGTCGATAGCCAAATCATTGCCAACGCCCCGACCCGCCTGCTGGTTGCCGGAATGGGAGATGCCCTGGCAACCTGGTTCGAAGCCGAATCATGCAAGCAAAGCTTTGCAACCAACATGTCAGGTCGACTTGGTTCAATGTCTGCCTATGCGCTGGCTCACCTTTGTTACACCACCTTGCTGGAATATGGTGCCAAGGCAAAATCCGCCAATGATGCCGGCGTAGTCACTCCTGCCCTTGAGCATATTATCGAGGCCAACACCCTGCTCAGCGGGCTGGGTTTCGAAAGTGGTGGTCTTGCCGCCTCGCATGCGATCCACAACGGCCTGACGATACTCGAGCCTACTCATGCTTACCTGCATGGTGAAAAAGTTGCCTTCGGCGTGCTTTCATCTCTGTTCCTGACCGACAAGCCAGCAGCGAAAATCAACGAAGTCTTTAACTTCTGCGAAGCTGTCGGGCTGCCAGTCACTCTAGAGCAAATTGGCCTGAAAGAGGTTACCGACGAGGGGCTCATGGCCGTAGCCGAAGCCAGCTGTGCCGAGGGAGAAACTATTCATAACGAGTCAATGCCGGTCACCAAGGAAATGGTATTTGCCGCGCTGAAAGCGGCTGACGCGGAAGGCAGACTACGCCGGCAAAAGAGCTAACTCCAGAATGAATGATCTACTCACCGAACTGCTGGCAGAAGAGAGCCGACTGCAGTTTGCCTATTTCAACCACCAGCGCGCCTGGGATCTCGGTTGCGCGCTTAAGGCAGCAGCCGAGCAACTTCACGCCAGTGTGGCTATTGATATTACGATAAACAACCAGTGCCTGTTCAGCTATGCCATGGCCAATACCACCATTGACAACTTGGAGTGGATACGTCGAAAACGCAATGTCGTTCATCGCTATCAGCACAGTTCGTGGTATATGGGGAATTATTACAAAGCGAAAGAAAGTACTATCGAGAAAAGCGCTCTGGTTGATCCGCGAGAATTTGCGCCCTATGGCGGAAGTTTTCCGCTGACGATCCGCAATACCGGTGTCATTGGAACAATCTCCGTCTCGGGGTTGCCGCAAAAAGAAGATCACCGACTTATTGTCAATGTCCTGGAGCGCTTTCTCGATCCACATGAAACAGAGGAAAATCGTGCATGATACGCCATATTCTATTGATAGAACTCAATCCCGAAACCGGCCCCGAGCAGGTAGATGCCGTCAGGCTTGCTTTTGAACAGATCCCCGGGCAGATTGAAGGCGTTACGCATGTTGAATGGGGAGTCAATGACAGTCCCGAAGGCAAAAACCAGGCTTTCACCCATTGCGTCTTGATGACCTTTAAAAACGAGGCCGCCAGACAGGCCTACCTTCCTCATCCAAAACATGATGCGCTAAAAGTCATTTTTCGTCCGATCATCAAAAATCTTATCGTCTTCGACTATAGTCTCTGACCAATAATTGAGGTTTATCACAATGAAATTTAAAGCTCTCAAACTTGCCATCCGAGACTGACACTTTCCACTATACGACCAAGCCCTCTTCATCGAGGGCTCGTTACTTTAAGGAGCCCTATGCAAGATCCACGTATTATCGCCGACATTCATGATGACACCATTATCGAGTTTGGTCGGGACGTAATTCAAACCGAGCTCAACGAAGCCCAACAGCTGTTACAACGCCTGAAGAAAGACTTTGCCGAAGCCTGCAGACTCATCGCGCAATGCCAGGGCAAAGTTATCATCACCGGTATCGGCAAATCAGGTCATATCGGAAAGAAAATTGCCGCCTCTCTGGCCTCGACAGGCTCCCCCGCCTTCTTTGTTCATCCGGCCGAGGCATTGCATGGCGATCTGGGTATGGCAACCAAGGGCGATCTCATCATCCTTATTTCCTACTCCGGCGAAGCCAGCGAATTCAAATTTATGCTACCGAGGCTACAGGAGCTTGGACTAAAAACCATCGCGATGACTGGCAACTCATCATCATTTCTGGCCAGCAGCTGTGATCTCTTCATGGATATCAGTGCGACCCAAGAAGCCTGCCCGCTCGGCCTAGCCCCAACATCCAGCGCTGTTAATACATTGATGATGGGCGATGCGCTTGCGATTTCCGCCATGAGGATGCGTAACTTCGACCACCATGATTTTGCACGATCTCATCCGGCAGGCAGCCTAGGCGCCAAGCTCCTGCTGAAAGTCGATAATGTGATAGACACAGCCCTGGCATCGCCGCAGTGCTCGCCACATAACACATTGGTGGAAGCCATCTCGCTACTATGTGCTTCTGGCTTGGGACTGCTCGCCGTTGTCGAGAACGGGAAGGTTGTCGGCGTCTTCACCGATGGTGATCTGCGACGTGCGCTGGAAAAAGAATCAGCCCTAAACCAGAGTGTCGGTGAAACCATGACCCGCAACTTTATTGCATCCCGCCAAGGTGAGCTCTGCAGTCAAGCCCTTACAATAATGCTAGACAACAGTATCACGGCGCTGCCGGTACTGGATGACGAACAACACTTTATAGGAGTGGTCAACCTTACTCAGCTGCATAAAGCTGGTATTTATTAACCAGCATATAAGACGATGGCATGGCGGAACTATCAATCATGCAGGTAGCCGACCCCGGCACAAAAATGGCTACTTGATGTGGACTAGTCTGCAAGGTTGTGAAAGCTAATAATATCGCTGAGTTTCACGTTAGATAGAAGAAGCTCAGCGGTTCATAACAAGTTGCCTTGGCTATTTACCACCAACAGCTATGACAGCTTACTGCGGTAGTGAACACGATACTCGGATGGTGAGCGGTTGGTATTTTTCCGAAATGCCCGACAGAAGTAGTTACTGTCTTTAAACCCACAATTATGGGCGACCTCTTTCACCTTCATATCGTATTTTTTCAACAGGTACTTTGCCTTCTCCAGCCGTGCCTTAATAAGGTAATCCTGAAACTTCACTCCCCCCTTGCTGTAGAACAGCTGCGACAGGTAGTTAGGGCAGATATAGAACTCCTTGGCGACAGATTCCCTGGTGATCGATTCTTGATAGTGATGGTCAATATAGTCCCGAATAGCCTCAAATATCGCATGCCCCTTTGACGGCGTCTCGGGCGGGTGAGTAAGGAGTTCCTGTGAATTGCTAAGTAATGAATGGATTAACAACTGCGCGGTTTGTTGTTCTTCCTGATGCCAGCACAGCTCTTCCAGTGCACGTAAGATAAACGTTCCTGTGCGTGGCCCCCTTCGAGGTATATGTCGTTTAAGCGGCGCTTCAAAAGCCTCGCCATTCCAGTGTAACAGGCTAAACCCCAGACTCTCACGGCCGAATAGCAGGCTCAACGTTGTCACCGGCCCGGTAAAAGTCGGTTTGTTCCAGCAAAAGTCAGGAAGATACAAAACTTTACCCGGCATCAGTTCAATATCGGTACACACGCCATCCTGGGTAGCTATCTGCATCGGCAGACGTCCCTCCAGTACCAACTCAATCCGCGGAAAGTCGACCTGATAGGCTAGCTCCGGCGGCACTGGCTGATTACCGCCAAACAACACCTGATCAAACGGGCACGCCTGCCCCACCAACTCACTGATAGCCATCTCTATTGATAAGCTGTAATCCATAAGATCCGAGCCAACGTCAGTCCATTAAATGACAGTATTATAAGTAATTATTACACTTCGACCCTGTTTGACATCACAGCCCACCGTTAAAAGTTAGCCAGGAAGTACGGAATTATCAGCGCATTGGCCAAATCGATAAAGAAGGCACACACCAACGGTACGATAATAAACGCCTGATGCGAGTTACCATAGCGCTGAGAGACCGCAGACATATTGGCCATTGCGGTTGGGGTCGAGCCAAGCGAAATCCCGCCAAACCCCGAACAAACGACTGCTGCATCGTAGCTTTTGCCCATAACAGGGAATACGATGAAGATATTAACCACAATCGCCACAATAAACTGAGCACCGAGAATAGCAAATATAGGCCCTGCCAAATCCACCAATGTCCACAACTGCATACTCATTAACGACATCGCTAAGAAAGTCCCCAGCGATACATCAGCAATTAATGCAATCGCAGGCTTGCGAGACGGCCATTTGGTACCGGAAATCCGAGGGTAGGCATCTGGAATTAGATTTGTTATCACAATCCCCGCAAACAGACAGGTTACAAACAGTGGCAACTGCAGCCCTAACTCTGCAATCACTTCATTTAGAATAAAACCTAAAATAGCGCAGATATGGATAGCAAAAATCGCATCCAAGAAGTCGAAGCCGGAGATTGCCCCATTACCATTTTGCGATTCATCAGCGACACCGACATCCAGCTGCTCTTTATGATCGGGCTTGAGGTCGTAGCGAGTGATCAGGAATTTTGCTATTGGTCCCCCCATCAAACTTGCCAGTATCAGGCCAAATGTCGCACAGGCAATACCAATCTCCATCGCATTGCTGATACCGAACCCTTCAGAAATACGGGGAGCCCATGCTATCGCCGTCCCGTGACCACCAATTAAAGACACACTGCCTCCCAGCATACCAACGGCAGAGTCAAGGCCAAACATAGCGGCAACGCTGATCCCGGTAAAATTCTGGACGAGCATGTAACCAATTGTGATTGCGAGAAGCACCACCAGGGGAATCCCTCCTTTAAGGAGATCCTTAAGGCTGGCATTGATACCGATAGTGGTAAAAAAGTACACCAACAATACATCCCTCGCCATCAGATCAAACTCAATTTCAATATCAGTAACGACATAAACCGTCGCGATCAAAACTGAAAAGAGAATCCCGCCCGTTACAGGCTCAGGGATACTAAATTCACGCAATGGCGCAAACATTTTGTTAAGACGACGACCGACAAAAAGGACAAGAATACCTATCGTCACAGCAAAAAAAGAACTTAGTTTTAAGATCCCGTTAACCCAGTCCATTTCCATTACTCATCCACCCTAATTCGCACTTAGTTGATAACAGTTAGCATGTAGCTTTTTGCTTTGGTTACAATTTCCATCACTAACATTAGCCAATGAAAATCAATTAAACAGAAATTCAGTAAACAATTATTAACTACGAGAGCTTAATCAAGGATGAACTAGCATGAATTTTCAGACATTAACATTCAAGTGATATGCACGTTATAATTAATTCAAACACCAAATTAATTCCGAGAGTGGGGGGATATGTAATCATCCATAGTTCCAATATATCGAAAAGTTAAAATACATACACACTGATTGGTTCACCGTCATGAAGCAACATAGAGCGGTGCAAGCTGAGTATAAAATATATTCCGCTCGCGCATACGGGATTTTATAATTCTCCCCCTCTAAGGGCGCACAACATTCATTCACAATACGCATATATGGAAATATCAACTCAGGATATTCAATCGGATTTAAATCACAAAAACCATCTAGGCAGAACACATTTTTCATCAATATATTTGAGGTTGAGCATGCATTGATAAACACCATTAAATAACATTTTTATCTGAAGAGTTAAAAATATTATCAATTTAAAAATCACGTTGACATCAAATTAAATATAATATTATTCATTACAATTAATAAATTCACTTTTTATAAATACATTCAATATCTACAGAAAAGAACGATAGTGCTATTCTGCTCTCTCTTTGAAGAAAATTTGATATTCATCCAATATAATTAAGAACGCTATTTTTGGTACTTGCCAACACAAGAGAACTATCCCCAAAACAGCGTTTTGTTATAAAAAGTAACATGGCCGAACCAATTTTATATGCATCATAGTTAGCACGAATTCAAACTTAAACATTTGAACCGAGTCAAGTCTGCGGAAATAAAACCTCAAATAACAATGACACTCTGCGCGATAGAGTCTTTACTCTACTCCTATTTACATCAAAAAAACATGATAAAATTAACAATTATGATTCAAGGAGCAATCAAACTAATTTAATAATGCTAATGTTGGACACTCTTGTTATCGAACAAGTCAGTTGGCATACGATTAATAAAGCAACAAAAAGTAACTCTTACGTTGCGACTTGAACAAGAAGTGAGAGCTTTAATGTATAAAATAAAAGATTGGATTCTCATCAAAGATGCATCACTTTTGCGCCATTTCGAGACCAATGAAGAAAAACGTATCGGCAGCCATGACTTTCTAGTCTTACTGGCTCTCTGTTCTGACGCTGGGATGGTTGTTTCTAAAGAGACAATCCTCGAAAAGGCATGGCCAGGAAAGATAGTCTCTGACAGCTCTATCACTCAAGCTATCAGTAACATACGTACTTTAATTGGTGATAACGGCAAAGAACAAAAGTGGCTGAAAACCATCGCCAAAGTTGGATATAAACTCGAGAGCGAAATAGTCAAAAACATCTCAAAAGAGGAAAATAGCGAAGAAACAAATAACAATATAGCAGCCATTGCTTCTCCTATAAAAACATCCTCATCACAGATAAATATTGAACCACTACATATCGCGAAAAAAAAGTGGCCTTATTTTTCTGGTTCTCTGATTTTTATGCTTTCATTTTACCTATTAGGAGATGCTCCTTACTTACCATATATAAATGAAATAAAAACAAGTAAATCTATAACACCACAACAGGTATATTCGGACAGCATATTAAAAGTTTATTCAGATAACGATGAGTTCACTAGCATTGTTTCCGATTCAATTAATAAATCACTTATATCAATACCAAATGAAAAAACACCAAAGTCAATTTATTTAATGCTGAAAAAACACTACTTGTCTATTGTGATTATTGATAAGAATGAATCACCACATAATAGAGTCATTCTTCTTGAGAACAATGAATCCGCATCTGAAATAGAAGAACTCACAATTAAAGAGGTCGGTCGTTTTGTATCTTAAAAGTTTTTTCCTTGCAAGCTCAATGGCTGTGTTTAGTATCAGTAGTTGGGATTTTATGAACAAGAAACCAGCAATGGCCTACAGTGGCGCCTATCATTTAAATTCTACAGGTAGCTCGTATCACGGGAAGAGAAATATCGAAGTTTTCATTGAAGACCAAAATATCGATATTACGACTATATTCTCAGAGTCAGGCCTCAAAAATGTCGTAGAAGTACATACTAAGGGAACCATCAATAAGGACAACAATGGCCAATACTCGATGAGCATTACCGATGAAAACTACAATAAAGGGTTGATTGTCTCTGCTAGCGACATCCGCATGTACAATGATTTACTCAGCGCAGCAAGGAAGCTTCCAGGCCACAGTAAGTGGAAGGTAGTGGAGTCAACAGAAAACTACATTGTGATTGCGACCAACCAAGGTGACGGCTATTTGATGGCACTGAATCGGTATCAGGTCAATTAAGTGAATACAACTCGATTAGTCGAATACCATGCCTAAAAAGCAAGACACCTCGTTAGAGGTGTCTTGGCCGCGTGACAACGTCACAAATTACCATTCCGCACGACATTGAAGATTAAGCAGGTTTAAGCTCTGACAATACTCTTCATCGACTCCTGTTGGCTTCGCATAACTTCTTCCAGCTTTTGGCGGGCGTCCCGAATCACATCAAGATAAAACTGCATTTGCTGGCCTTCATCTTCCATTGCCGTCTCATGCACCTTCTGATCGGCCTCCAGCACCTTGCCGTCAGCCTGCTTCTGCTTGGCATGATAGTCAATCTGCGTGGTCAGTAACTGGCCGACTCCGGTCAGGATTTGGGTTTTAGCCTGCTGAATGCTATTCACAGTCTGCAGCTTGGCATCAGAGATGTTCATCTTCAGCGCCTTCACGCCACCGCTCACCTGCATCGCACCAGAAGCAATCGAAATACCGGCTGAGATCCAGCCAGATAGACGTTCTAGCTCGGCCTGTTCGCGCATTTTATCAGCCTGCCCCAAAATACTACCGACTGCCGCCTCTCGTTCAGTCATCCTGCTTTCACGTGCTTGTTGGCGCTGCGTCGTCGCAAGCTGATGCATCATAGTCAAAATATCGCTAATTTGGACCATCGTATCTTCATGATCCAGTTTGCTTATGTCCTTGAAGGCCATTGAATAGTCTGCACCGGTTCTCGGTAGTGGCGACTCTAGCATCTGAAATCCTGCAGGGCGGTTCGCCGCTGCTGCGCTCGTATGCTGCAATAGGACTGGTGGTGTATTAGCCTTTTTAGCCGCGTTACTGCCAGTTAAGGAGGCTGTCTCGTCAAGCATAAGATCTTGCTTATTGAGACTTGGGCTCTGCGTATTTACTGGTGTTATCATTCTTTCCCCCTTAAGCGTTAATATAACGCGCCATCTGTGAACGTGAATCCTGACCACTGGATAGAATAGACATCACGTCAGAAACGTTATCTTGCATTTTCTGAAGGAGTTCCTGCACCCGGTCCATCTCCTCTTGCATCATAAGCTGCAAACGCTTGAGGAAAGCACTGATCTCTTTGGCATCGGCACTGCTCATGTTGGCTTGGTATTTTGTTTCTGTCGCAACAGCCTGTGCCGTGCCTTGTCCGATAGCCGACACCCCGGCAGCTATCTTGGCCCCCTGACTAACGATTTTGGCGACTTTCATCGCAGTCGTTGTGGCTGCAGCAGCCGCTGTCGTGGCCCCCGCACCAAGACTCAAGGCAATACCTGCAACCATAATCGCAACATTGGCCGCAATTTGTGCCGACTTCTCATCCATACCAAATGCCTGAAATACCTCTGCCACAGCATCGTTCATCCAATTTCCTGTCTCTGAGGAAATTTGCTGGGTCAGCATCAGTGCCGCGCCTGCCAGCATCATCGCTGCTGCAGGGGCACCCACTCCCGTTGCTATCAGGGCAACCGAAGCAATGACTGTTGCAATTGTTGCAATCCAGCCGAAAATCTTGGCGAAAAGACCGCCTTTCTTCGCTTCAGCCATTTTATCAATGGACTCTTGAAGCTTTTCAATACGTTGCTCGTGCATGGCCTTATTCTTGGCCTGCATACCTTTGATGTCGTTGGTACTAAGTTTGAGTTGTTGATCTTGCAGTTTCATCTGCACTTCCATCAGCGCACGGCTGACGTCTTCCTGATCGGCGAGCGGCATATCAAGTATGGGCGGCCGGGTCGCAGATGGTGCCTGCGCCTTGTCCGTCCCCCTACTCACCTCAACGGCCTGGGGTACAGATGCTTGAGTCACCGCTTGCTTAAGGTTTTCAACCAATGCTTGTTGATTGGTTTGCAAACCCGGAGCCGCAAACTTGTCACTCAGCGGATTCATAGGATTCATTCTTTGTCTCCTGAAGTGATGCATTCAGCTGCTGATATATCGTGGCAGCCTTATTACACAATTCATCAAATTTCGAGTGTTTTTCTGATAACTGACTAGCCGCATAGAAACCACTGCTTGCTTTCTCACGCTGTCCAAGAGCCAAATAGCATTCGGCAGCGTGATACGGTGATCTTGGATCTTTACCATCCAACAACCCGGCATAACTGTAAGATTCAATAGCCAACTGGTATTCTTTCTGCATCTGAAGACACGACCCCAGTGCTATAAAGTGGCGCAATCCGTAATGGTCAAATAGACACAGGAAACGAAAGACTTTTTCAGCATCAGCATAGCTTCCTCCTTGATACAAGCCATAGCCCACCTGGTAAAAGGTTTCGATGGTTTCAGAGCTCAAGTCGTATATCTCTCCGAAGGTTCCGCCACCACTCAGGTACTTTTCGATCTCGCCTAACAAAGCCTGATTTGTTTCAGCTGCTGTCGTCATCACACTCACCTCGAATTAACGCAAGTTACCGACAATAGAATCGATAGAAGAACCATACTTAGACACGAAGTTTGATAGCATCTCGAAGCTATTGTTGTATTTGCCCATCGTCGATTGCAGCTGAGCCATATCAAGTTGAGACGATGATGTCAGACTCTCGGCCTTATCTTTCAGATTCGAAAGCTGCAGCTCCATGTCCTTACGGGTATAACTATCCTTTTTTTCAAATTTGGCGAAGTTATTTTCCAGATATGACTCAACCTCAGGGCTCATTGACCCAGTGTCATCGTCCTTGGTGCCAACCTTACTCATATCGTTACGCAGTTTGGTCATGATGCCGTTTAGACCCTGGAGATCTTTGTTTTTCGAGTTAATATTCTCGATTTTTTCACGTACCTGTGCATCGAGCAGGTTCGAGCGATCCATCATTACCATCATCATCAAGGAATCCAATGAAGCTTCAGACGGGTTGAATGTATTGCCGGTAACGCCCGACGCAGGTGTAATCGCAGACATAATGTTTCCTTCTTTAGATTGAAATACCACGCAAACGACGCGGTAGGTGGTTATTAGATTGAGAACTCGAAATGACCGTTGTCGTTTCAAGCTGCTGTAAGAACTGACGTTGCTCTGTCTCTCGCTGCTTTTTCTGCTTAGCCGTCAACTGCCCGTCAAGAATGACCTGCAGGCGATCCAGCTTGTGCCGTTCGACCAGAGCCTGGTGTTGTTGCAAGGTATCTGCTATCTCGGCTAATTGGGTATCTTGTTCGGCGAGAAAAGCGTCGATTGAACGTGTTTCTTCCATCATGCTGTGACCTTAACGAAGATTACCAACCAGTGAATCAATGCTTGAGGCATACTTGCTGGTGAAGTTAGAGAGCATGTCGTAGGACTGGTTATACTTATTCATGGAGGATTGCAGCTTGGCCATATCCAGCTGTGATACAGAAGTCAGGCTGTCACCGAAAGACTGCATCGAACTCAGGACATTTTTCCAGTCGTCTTTGCTCAGGTAACCATCTTCATTGGTCGGGATCTCAATGTTGTTCGCCTCAAGGAAGCTTTTCATTTCTTCACTCATTTTTGGCGATGCCCCAAGTGCATTGTCCTCATTCGTAACAGTGCGCCCGGCCATGGCTTGGTCCGACGTAATTTCCGTTCCGGCTTTGGTCTTCCAGTCACTGGCGTTACCCGACTCATAGAAGACGGTTCCGTCATTGGTATTTTTATCGACAGTCAGTCCATCCAAACTAGGGCCAGATATTTTGGGGGCATTATCCGCAATTCCTGTCACCTGGATATGTTGGTTGCCCTTGGTGATTGTCAGCGAATCCGAATAGGTCATACCGTTATTGTCACCCGTGGTCCCAACGGTAATTTTGGTGCCATCACCCAGAGCAAACGTCACACCATCCTTAAAGTCCCAGTTACCGCCATCTTTTTCAGCCACATGCGGGTCACCCCATATCCGAGTAGAGTTACCCGCAGAATCTTTTATCGTCCATTCCTGGCTGGATCCGCTGAGGGAAATCTCATAGCCGTTATCCAGCTTGATGGTTTTATCGTCGACCGACCATGTCGGGTTTTCAACAATATTGGTACCTTGTTGAGCCTGACGTGCTTCAGACATATGTAGCTGTAGATCACGCATTTTCTGGTTCTGATCATTGATATTGCTGATCCCGTCACGGATTTGACCGTCCAAAATATTGGTCCGGTCAATCATCACCGCCATCATCAAATCATTCAGTTCCGGTTTTTGATCATTCGCATACATGCTGACGGACTGCGCCCCAGCAAGGGCATTTACAGTTGCCATTTCGTGCTCCTTTTTATAGATGGAAAAATTAGATAAACACTCGCCCGCAGCGTTGACGAGCCGGCTTTTGTTGAGTTAGCTTTTGCTGACCTGTTTTTTGCAGAGCTGTCGGCTGCATTGAACCGACAGGTTCAGTGCCAGTCATCGCATCAACCTGTGCTGTCGCCTGCTGCAAGTCATTCGACGCGGAGTGAGTATTTATTAGTTGGGTGGCAAGCGAAGTCGTCACCGGACAACCCGCCATAACCCGCTCTCCTTGTTTCAGCTGTTGGACAGCCTCTGCAAGCAAGTTTTCGTTACTGGTTAACGTGGAAGCCAGCGGTTCGGGTTCAAAATTAGCCCCATCAATTGGCATTCTCGGCCTCCCTAGAATCGATTGAATTCGCTTATCAATTAAGCAAAAGGTGTTTAGTCATGAGAACAGTGCAACTTTGAGAAATGAAAAACATGAAAAAAAGCAAATTTGAGGAATTAATCAGCTCACAATCCTATTCGGTTCAATGCCTGTACGTTGACACTATCGCTTAGCTCCTGAAATGACAGAACAGGCAGCTCATAGGCCTTCGGTTCAATCAGCTTTTTCACATAGCGGCGAATATCCATCGCAGTGATCATCACAGGCATATGAGGACGAGATTGCAGATCGCCAACAATTGTAACGAGGTTATTGGTAAGAGTTTCTGACTGCGCAGGATCCATCGCAAGATAACTCCCAGCTGATGTTTGGCGGATCGCCGCACGAATTGTTTCCTCAGCTTCTGGGGTCAGCATAAAGGCGGGTAACATATTTTGTTCATTGCTGTATTTATGGCTGATATAGCGTTTAAGCGAAATACGCACGTACTCGGTAAGCTGAATCACCGACTTTTCTTTTTGGCTCCATTCGACCACAGCTTCCAGTATGGCCCGCAGGTTACGGATCGAAATTTGCTCTGACACCAGCCGCTGCAGGATCTCGGTCAGCTTGAATATCGGTAACTGTCGTTGTACCTCTCGGACCAACTCCTCAAATTCACCTTCCATGTGTTCAAGCAACAGGCGCGTTTCCTGCACACCAATAAAGTCCTGCGCATGCTTGATCAGAATTTGGTGAATATCGGCTAGCACAGCATCAAAAACAGACACACTGACCAAACCCATACCAGCTACTTCTTGGTCTGTTTTGCCTTTTATCCAGAATAACTTTCGACGGTTGAACAGCGCCTGCTCATACTTCAAGCCGAGTATCTGCAACTGCTGCTCTTCGGCATGTACCAACACCGCATCACCCAATAATTCTCCAGAGAGAACGGGGATCTCATGTACCTGCAGTTGAAATTCGCCTTTTGGCCTCACCCTTTCACCAGGGGCATTATCAGCAGCAATGCCGGGCTGACAATACAAGTGAATGGTCGGATAAGGGACGCCGAGTTCCCGGGTTAGATTTTGACGTAGCTCAGCTAAAGAGGCAGACAAAGCGTCAGCCTCAAACCCGTGGCTCGCAAGTTCAACGATAGATAGCGAAAGTGGCACGGTCAGGGAGAAGCCTTCTTGGCCATTCTCATTATCTGGTGAATCAGGTGCTGAAGACGACCGGCTGTTTGCGCCCTTTTGAGTGTTTTTTGTTTGTTTTTTTAGCCATTGCGAGGCCACTCCCAAGCCGACAGCCAACACCAGAAATGTCACTGTCGGAAAACCGGGCACCAACGCAAACAACAGCAGTATGACACTGGCAATCATCAAGGCATTAGGTTGATTGGTGATCTGGTTACCAATGTCTTTACCCAGATCAGCCGATACCTCCGCCGATACCCGGGTAACAATCATGCCGGAGGTAATCGCAATAAACAGAGCCGGTATCTGTGAAATTAGCCCATCGCCAATAGTCAAGATTGCATAGATGGACAGGGCTTCACCTGCAGGCAAACCGCGCTGTACGACACCAATAGTGATCCCGCCCAACAAGTTCACCACAATAATAATCAAGCCGGCGATCGCATCCCCTTTAACAAATTTCATGGCACCGTCCATGGCACCATATAGCTGCGATTCTTTCTCCACTCGATTGCGCCGGAGCTGGGCCTCTTCCATATCGATGACCCCTGCACGCATATCACCATCGATACTCATCTGTTTACCCGGCATGGCATCCAGACTAAAACGCGCCGATACCTCGGCGACTCGTTCCGCCCCTTTGGTGATCACCAGAAACTGCACAATCGTGATGATTAAAAAGATCACCGCCCCCACAACCAAGTTGCCGCCAACCACAAAATTACCAAAGGTATAAACAATCTGCCCGGCATCCGCCTGTAATAGGATCAAACGTGTCGTCGTAATTGAAAGCGACAGGCGAAACAAGGTGGTCAGCAATAGCAGTGAGGGAAAGACGGTAAATTCCAACGGAGTATGAATGTAGATCGCCATCATCATCAAGATCACTGCAATCCCAAGGTTGATAGCAATGAGTATGTCCACCAGCTCGGTTGGCATTGGCAGGATCATCATAAAGACCACTGCGATCAACAACAGTGCCAATAACAGATCATTTCGTCCGGAGAGACGGCTAAGCAGGGCTTTCACAATAACTCCTCAGTGGCACTACTGAGCAATACATCTCTGGCCAATTGGTGATACCCCAGTGCATATAACGCAGAAGCTTCAGCCCTGCGAACCACGAGGCGGCGCCGCAAGGCAATGGGTACAGCAGACAAAGCCTCCAGCGACAATTCATACTCATCAAGATAGTTATGGAGCTGCGGACACAAGGCACAAGCCAAATCATCACCATTGGCTGCTAACCAATGTGCTACAGGCATCGCCAAAGCCCACTGCTGTTGTTCGAGCAAATTTGCCAGCAGGGTTTGCATAACAGATCTCGCTTGCTCAGAGTCCATTTGACTTGTTACCACGTTAACTCCCATTCGCTAAGGGCTCATCAAGCCTGATTTGATCAAGTGGATTTCTCGTTGCACAAGCCATAATGCTTGAACAACCTCTAACGCAGGCTTGGCCTCTGGCATGGTCTGTGCAATCAGATACTGGCCGAGCTGCTGACAATGCAGGGCACTGATCATGGCTGGGGTTGCGTCTTGCTCTGCCCGATACCATTGACCCAAAGCGATACTGGACAACGGAGAGAGGGCTTGGTTTTGAGCTTTGGCGTTTACACTGGCAGCTCTGCCCGATGTCAACTCAGCTCGTCTTACTCCATGTTCTGCAGGCGGCGTTCGGGGAACAGGTATCGGCTTTATTCGATCGTGTCCGCCAGATCCACCTTGCACGGCTTGTCCAGGCGCTTCTGAGCGAAAAAAACGGAATCGGAGAGGCAAACTAACCATGAGCCGTGTGTGACCTGTTCTGTAAAATAGCGGCCTTCTCTGTCAGCCACTGAAAATGCCGACAAAGGGAGCTGGTGCGCAAACTTTCCAAGGGAAGTTGGCTTACCAGCCAAAGTCGGTCCTGTCTATCCATCACAACCTGAGCAGGTAATGGTGAAACTGAAAGCAAGGCCAATAAATCTGCCGCTTTTCTTGTCAGCCCGTTGTCACTAACGGGAACGACCAACGACAACCAAAACTGCTCCCAACGCAGTTCAATGTGGTGATTCGCCACAAAGCAAGTCGAGTAGGTATCGGGGAGTGTGATACTAAGAACGCCAGACGGCTGATCGAATATTGAAGACTGGTGATCTGGAATGACATTTTCCAATACTGCCAAAAACTCCTTTACTGCAAGCTGAGCGTTACTGTCCATCCAACCACATCTCTTCTTTGTCTATGGTTTCATCAATGCACTGCTGCAAACTGTCCATAACCCTACTCCGCTGTTCTTGCGAAGGGTACAGAGCATCCGGTAAATCAGCAGCAAGGGTTTTGATACCTTGTTGCATCACGACCTGCGCAGGCAAAGTGGTTACATTCAGGCGCTGCATCGTCTGATCCATCTGTCGCGTTGTCACAAATTGGCTATCAGGAATAGAAAGCACCTGCTCCATCAGCGACTCGGCGTCTATAGGGGAAAAAAACTGGCTTTGTACCTGGCGAGCCAAATCACTCACCTGCTCAAAAATACCTTTCAGCTGCTTGAGTTGATTAAGATTCTTCATCACCATTGCCAGCACCCCTCGCTCCTGGCTGGGTTCCAGCGCATGGTAGTCAGCCGACAGGGCGCGTTGTTGAATATCAACAGCATTGTCAAACGTGTCGTACTGCTTCACCATGCCCATGAGCTGACGCCACACCTTGCCGTGACTTTGATAATCAGTAAGATCCCGATACGATTGTCTCGCTGATGACAGCTGATTCACCGGTAGGGCATCAGAAAAAACATGGGACGTATTCAGACCAGCCAATATTGTTTTGGCATTTCTGGCCTTGAAAGCACTTAGGGCATTTTCATAATGCTCTTTATCCTGAGGATCACTTGCCTCGACCAGCACCTGACCGGCCAAATACTGTAGCGATTCATCTTGGCTGAATGACTTAAGGCTTTGAATAAAAGATTCTGTCGTTTGCGAACGGCCCAGATTGGCAGAAACAAAATCCACCAACTTGTGTTGTTTCTGCAAGTCGGGGGCTTGTTCAAGATACTGCTGAATTTTCTGTATCCAAGCCAAGCGTGCCTGATCGCTTTTGTCCGACTTCCGTTCCGCCATCGACTTGGGACGTTTTTCCGCCAGAGCAAAACTCAACTCTTCAGCCGAGTCTGCCAAGCTAGTGTTAGCCAACACCGCGGTATTGCCTGCAGGTGCCTGACTAGCGGACACGGATCTCGGCTGCCCGGCCTGTACGCTACCCGTCGCGGAAAAATTACCCGGCATGTGTCCTGAAATATCTGCCACACCAACCTCTTGCTAGCTATACACACTTCCCACTGTTGTATGAGATCAGCAGATAAAAAGCCTAAAAAAAACCTCAAAAATCACTGTTATTCCGCTTCAGATGTGATTCACAGTTTTATTAAGACTCTGCTCTTTAACTAGGACACAATCGCGATCAAGAACCAAGTTTTGTTGATGGGATCACCGATTGCCAAACCGCCAAAACCCCACAGACTCATTACCAAATGCGTTACCGAGTGCTCTGCCAAATGCAGACAAACTCCCCAGGACTCTTGCTGAACAACTCGTCTCTCTTCGCCAAATTGTTACGCGTCCCTACTCATGTCAAAGCGCAGGTAAGGTGACAGGGGTCACCGGTAATATTATCCGCTCAGTGCTGCCCGGTGCTGCTATCGGTCATATGTGTCGGCTTGAGACACCGCACCAACCCGTTTTGTATGCCGAGGTTGTCGGGATCCAGTCTCCCTATGCCCTGCTGACGCCATTGGGTGAATCAAGAGGAATATCGAATCAAACTCTTGTCATCAATGAAAAACGCCAGCATGAAATTTGGGTCAGTGATGCCGTATTGGGAAAAATGCTCAATGGACTTGGCATGCCGATGGATGGCAGTTCACTTCATAATGCACCGTCACACCTGAATGCCAACGGCCAGTGGCGTCCGGTCTTTAATGCCGCTCCCAATCCCATGACAAGACCCCCTATCAAAGCACCGTTAGCATTAGGTGTCAGGGCTATTGATACTATGCTCACCATGGGCGAAGGGCAGCGAATGGGGCTTTTTGCCGCTGCCGGTGGGGGTAAAAGTACGTTGCTATCGATGATTCTGGCCAACACCGAGGCCGACATAATCGTACTGGCCCTGATTGGCGAACGCGGCCGTGAGGTCCGAGAGTTCGTCGAGTTACACATGAGCGAAGAGGTAAGAAAAAAAGCGGTATTGGTGATCGCAACCTCTGATCGTCCCTCCATGGAACGAGCGCGGGCTGCGCTCGTTGCTACAACAATTGCCGAGCACTACCGCGAGCAAGGACGAAAAGTCCTGTTGATGATGGATTCACTCACTCGATTTGCCCGAGCAATGCGTGAAATGGGGTTGGCGGCAGGCGAGCCCCCTACACGACGTGGTTTTCCGCCTTCTGTCTTTGAGCAATTACCACTGCTCCTGGAGCGTCCCGGCAGTACAGAGCAAGGCTCAATCAGCGCACTTTATACGGTGCTGGTCGAAGGTGACGACATGACTGAACCCGTTGCCGATGAAACTCGTTCCATTCTCGACGGGCATATTATCCTGTCTCGCGAACTCGCAGCAGCAGCCCATTATCCGGCAATCGATGTACTACGAAGTGCCAGCCGAGTGATCAACCAAATCACCACGCCTGAGCACCGCCGGGCAACCGAGAAGATTCGAAACTGGATGGCGACTTATGAGAAGAGCGAGCTACTGATTCGACTGGGGGAATATCAACGCGGCACCGATCCAGCTACCGATATGGCGATAAGCAAACAACCGGCCATTCGTGACTTGTTGTGCCAAGCCACCCAAGATCACAGCCCATTCACAGATAGCCTACAACAACTGCTCAGCGTGAGCCGCTAACCATGTGGCAAACCCTTGTAGATATCAAAGACCGACGGAAGCAAGCTGCAAAATTACTGGTTAGCCAAGCAACCTCGCAACTTGCGGATGCCCAGGCAAAGCTCTCAGCACTTGAGCTGCAAAAAAAACAAATACAGCAAAGCTATCAGGTGTTGGCCATTGCCCCGTTTAACGAACAGGCCTTGATGTCGCAACATGCCCTCGATAACTGGCGACAACAGTTAGCGATTGAGCAACAGCATATTAATGCGGTCACACAACAGATAAGTGAACAACATCAGCAGATTTCCCAACTACAAACACAATTAGACCAGCGCCGGACTGATTACCAGCAAGCACAATTTAAGCTAGAGAAATCAAAAGAGATCAAGCAGCTATATGAAAATGCCGATATTGCCCAACAACGCCAGCAGGAAGACAACGCCCTCGACGAACTCCCCTTTCGCCGACGCTCGGCAGGCTTCGACCTCTAGCCAGAAAACAACCTTCAGGCCACCGGGAAAGCTGTGTGATAGAAAACAGTTAGATAAAAGCCAGGGCGATGGAAAGACGGAGATAACGGAAGATCACCATGCCAATATCAGCCTCTTCTCCCAACTGCTCAATGGATCGGAAGCTATGACAAAGCCACAACCTATCACACCCGTAGTTAACGCTACGAGTGAAGCAGAACCAGCGATTACCGCTAATCAAGCGGAAAGAGAAAATCAGGGAATTCAACAGATCAGGCAATGGGCTGATCGCCTATGGTTAAATGCCCAACGGGATAATTTGATACTGACAACATCGATTGGCTCGGCACCGGTCACTGTCAAGTCAGCGCTAGAACAAGGCCTCGTCAATATTACAATTTACTGTGCAGATCCGGCATTCACCGACAAGATGCGGGCAGAAAAACGCTATCTGGATCGCAAACCCGGCCTCCAACATGTCAAGACCAGTATCAAATACCAAGCTCTATATCAAACCGAACACCAAGAACAACCGGCACTTGAATCATCGTTGTTGTCAGGTTCTTCTGTTGAGGAGTTACCGGTATGAAATGGCTCAAACAGTGGATCCGGCAATATGCCCAAAAACATCACAGCGAAATCACAACGGATGGCACCCAGTGGCATTTGCAGCTCTCGATAGCACAACGGTCACCATGCTGGTTGGTCAGCGGTACAGCCAATAACGCAGTCTTTGAAATTCATTGCGATCAACAGGCTTTGCTCAGCTTTATCAAGCCAGCCGTTACTCCTGATGTATTCACAGCCTTGCCGACAGCATTTCAGATGTTACTGGTTCAGCAAGCCTGCGAGATCTGGTTTAGTGCCACAGCCACGACCTCAGCCCAAACTGATCCAAGCTCTGTTATCGTCGAAACATGCCTGCCACTAAGCGACAACACAACAGGTCTTTTTGAAGACCATACTGAAACTGATTCGGATACAGATTCACTTCTTTGCCTGTCTGCAACCCTGCAGAATACGGACACTTCGCTTAATAACCAAGCTAACCAAGCAAGCACCGCGCAGTTTTTCTTTTTACCTGACGAGGTAAATACAAACCCGCTGTTATCGACGCTGTTCTCAAGCTGGCCGCCCCGCCCAATCGTAAATCATCCTCAACCTCCGGTTCGGGCCAACTTGCTGGCCGGATATCAACCGCTAACATGTCATGAGTGCGAACAGCTGCACGCCGGTGCCATATTACGCCAAGGTCGTTATTACTACCCGCAGCCTCTGATCTGCATCGATGGCAATAATAAGAGCAAGAATACGGATTACAGCAAGGCATACTTAGTTTCAGAACTGCCCAGCAACTCAAACGTACAAGTACTCGATCTCTCTCATCTCGCGACCAGCCCCCCTGAGCTAGATAGCTACTGGCTACTCATGGAATCAGCATCGCTGTTGTTAACGGCTAAACAAGCAGAGTGCCTAACGTCAGAGACTGGAGGAATATCTCCCCTCACTGGCAATAACTCGTGCCCAAATGCCATCGTGGATTTATATCTGATTTCAGGCGCGAATAAACAATGCTGCGGACAAGCCGAAATTGTCGAGTATGACGATCAGTTGGCCCTGCAACTCATCCAATGGCATCCACCAACTGCATTTCCAAATTGTATTCAAAAAGACCCTGTCCAGAACAACAAGGAACCGACAGATGCTCAATATACCTGATCCCTTTACCCTGATTGCCGGACTGGCAATGCTAGGGCTGGTTCCGTTCATTGCCATGATGGCCACCTCCTTTGTCAAACTGGTGGTCATCTTTTCGTTGATCCGCAATGCACTGGGGGTTCAGCAGGTCCCGCCTAACATGGCCCTGCACGGTCTGGCCCTGATCCTGACTATCTTCATCATGGCTCCGGTCGGCTACCAGTGTTATTACGAAGCTTTGGATCTCACTGTCGACTGGGAGAATACCGAACAGGCCTTAGGTGCCATCGGAACCGTACTCGAACCCTACCGTCAGTTTCTCCTCAATAAAGTCAGCCCGTCGGAAGTCAGTTTCTTTGCCGATACCGCCAAGCAGCTGTGGCCCGCCAACCAACAAGATGTGATCACCGAACAAAACTTTCTGGTGCTGATCCCGGCCTATACCGTCGGCGAGCTAACCGCCGCGTTCAAGGCCGGATTTCTGCTTTATTTGCCTTTCATTGCCATTGATTTAATCGTCTCAAACATTCTATTGGCAATGGGTATGATGATGGTCTCCCCAATGACCATCTCGCTGCCATTCAAGCTACTGCTGTTTGTGTTGCTCGACGGCTGGCCCCGCCTGACTCACGGCATTGTTCTGAGCTACCAGTTAAGTTGATGTTAATCACACGAGGAGAAAAACATGGGACAAGCTGAATTAATTGCAATGACTGCGCAGGCTATTCAGCTGGTATTGCTGCTATCGCTGCCTCCCATAGTGGCAGCCGCTCTAGTGGGCACCTTAGTCGCCCTCCTTCAGGCTCTGACTCAGGTACAGGAGCAAACCCTGTCGTTTGTAATCAAGTTGATCGCGGTGATCATGGTACTGTTCTTCACGGCACATTGGCTCGGCGGACAGCTCTATCAATACAGCCTCCATATCTTTGATTCCCTTCCCGATGTGCTCTAGGGATATTCGGCTATGAATGGACTCTCCGATCTGATCCTGGCTTTCAGTCTCTGTCTGCCTCGTTTCTTTGTTGCCCTGATCCTAATACCCGGATTTGCCAAACAACTACTCGGAGGGGCTGTTATACGTAACAGTATTGCCGCAGCACTGGCCCTGCCCCTGCTGCCCAGCGTTATTCCCCACCTCGGCGAAGTTCAGTCTGGCACGATGTTGATCGGACTTATTGCCAAGGAAGCGGTTATTGGCCTCTTTATCGGATTCATCAGTGCAATACCTTTCTGGGCCATTGAAAGTGCAGGCTTCGTCATCGATAACCAACGAGGCGCCTCGATGGCCAGCACCCTTAACCCGCTTTCAGGAGACCAAACCTCACCGCTGGGGATCCTTTTCAATCATGCCGGTACCAGCTTGTTTTTTATCTCTGGCAGTGTCTTGTTGTGGCTCAGCGCCTTTTACAAAACCTTTCTGCTGTGGCCCATGACCGACTTCCCGCCGCAACTGGTTTTTAATTCTGTAACACTGGTTTTCGAGTGTTTTTCCGAGCTAATGAATATCACCTGGCGATTGGCTGCACCGGCAATCATTACCATGTTCCTGAGTGAGTTCGGCCTTGGGCTAATGAACCGGTTCACACCACAAATGAATGTCTTCTTTCTTGCAATGCCTATCAAAAGCGGAATTGCCCTGCTGGTTCTGCTGCTATACATCAGCCTATTTTTTGATGCCTTTCTACTCGAACTGGCCGACTTCTTCCTGCTCACCGAACAACTAGAGGCCTGGCTACCATGAGTGAAAAAACAGAAAAGCCGACTCCCAAAAAAGTTCGCGACGCCCGAAAAAAGGGACAGGTTGCCAAGAGCAAGGAAATTCCATCGCTGGCAACAATGCTGGCAACAATGATGTGGCTGCTCATTGACCATAGCAGGATCATGGGCAAGCTCGAGGCTTTGTTTACCCTGCCAACCCGCCTACTGAATCTGCCATTCAACAAAGCCGCCGAGGTTGCCCTTGAACAAACTTTTACTTTGATCTTCGAAATACTAGCTCCCTTTCTGATGGCAATTGCTGTTGTAGGGGTCATTGCCAATATTGGCCAGTTCGGCCCGTTATTTGCGCCGGAAGCCCTGAAGATCGACCTGAACAAGCTCAATCCGGCATCTGGGGCAAAGCGGATTTTCTCGGTCAAGAATGTCGTGGAATTTGTCATCTCTCTGCTGAAAATCTTGATCCTCGGGCTAATGGTAACATTGGTGCTGCGCTTTCACCTCCGGGATATTTTGCTGCTGCCCTACAATCCCATTCAGGCACTGCTTCCTGTTGCTGGGCAGCTATTTTTGTTGCTGTGCCTGTTTGTGATATCACCATTAATTTTGATCGCTATGCTGGATCTGCTCTACCAGCGCTACAACCACGAGAAAGAACTAAAAATGAGCAAGGACGAGGTTAAACGGGAATACAAAGACAGCGAGGGAAACCCGGAGATTAAAGGCAAACGCAAAGAATTTCATCGCGAGCTACAGGCCAATACAATGCCCAAGCAATTAAAGAAAACATCGGTCGTGGTAGCCAACCCGACCCACTTAGTCGTCGGCCTGTGGTATGACGATGAAGACTGCAAAATTCCAGCCGTATCGTTAAAGTACCGCGGCGTTCAAGCAAAGAAGCTGAGAAAACTGGCGGAACAACAAGGCATCCCTGTATTGGAAAACATTCCCCTCGCCCGCACCCTTCATGCTGAGGCCGAGCTTTACGAATCGATCCCCTCCCACTTATTTGAACCTGTCGCTGAAGTGATCCGCTGGATGAAAAGCCTTGAAGCTTAAATCTTGAGCCAGAACTTTAAACATGAGCCTTGAATAAAGGTAACTAAATCCACCATATACACCACACAGGCATATGCCGCATAGAAAACTTGTGACTAAGCTCATAAACTGTTGAGGATGAGATGAGATATGTTTTGCCACATGTATCAACCCAGTCATTATCAATTTCAATTTACATCAGGTAGTTCAATGTCTTATCGCAGTAAACTGATAGCAGCACATGAAGAATTGGAACAAGCGGGCATCTGGAAATCAAACTTTAATCCTCCGTTGTTCCGGTTATTAAGAAAGCTAGGAGTTAAATCTCCCCCTCCTTACTATCGAAGCTTCCAATCAAATTTTCTCACCTCATTTGTATTTTTCACCCCGGTATGGGGGATACTGATGTACTTTTTGGGTTGGCAAGCAAGCGGAAAATCAATAACGGAATCCGCTATTACAGCTCTGGTGGGAGGCCTGCTGTACGGGTTGATAACAGCTTTGTATTACAGCTGGAAATCTAAGCGATGTAAGTTAACAAAATGGGAAAATATCTAAATGTACAGATCCTTTTTACGAAACGTTTTCATATTTGGCCTTACCGGTTTTCTTTCCATCAAAGTGCTAACACCAATCACAGAGCCTCTATCAAAACAAAGTGAAGTTTTATGTTTTCTGACCTTCTTTGTCGTGCCGGCTGGATTTCATGTTCTGTTCAGTAAAGCATTTGAGCTGTTAATGTGGTTAGTCATCGTCAATAACGGAAACAATGAAACAAGTCGTTGAAAATAGATTGAGAGCTTCGGAAGAAAATTGGCATAAAAACAAACCTCCCAGCCAAGAGTGCCTAGCTGGGAGGTTTATTTTTAAATACATAACTTTATATGCTGTTATGACTCGCTAAACTGTCGCACCAAACGTTGTAGGCTCTCCAAACTGACTACAAGAGCATTGGTTCGTTCAACAGAGGATGATGACAACACCTTGGTTGATTGAATAGCGCCATTCATCCGAATAACGTGATCATTCATCCCTTGGGTCACCTGCACCTGTTCTGTAATAGCCTGGGCAGTGTAGGCGCTTTGTTCCCCAATAGAGACTAAATCATTTACGATCGCTTCGAATGATTCCTTGCTCTTTTGTGATTTGGATACGCTTTGTTCAGAGGACTTGATACCATCCTCCATTAAGCGACCTGTCTTATTTACCGTAGCCTGAAGAAGCTCTATTTTTGAGCGGATATCATCAACCGAAGCACTCGTTTTACCTGATAACGCTCGAACTTCATCTGCCACCACAGCAAAGCCGCGGCCATGTTCACCAGCTCTCGCAGCTTCAATAGCGGCGTTGAGTGCCAATAGGTTTGTTTGCTCGGCAATTCCCTGAATCATTTCCAGAATTGTCTCGATACCATCCACATCGGCGTACAGTTGCTCAAGCGCTGTTTTAGAGCTATCGAGATGCTGGCTCAACACACGAACAGTTTCTACCGCTTCATCTATTGTTTGGGTGCCTTCTTGTGCTTTGCTCTGCGCATCATTAGCAAACTCAGAGCTTTGCTTTGCTTGTTTTGAAACCTCATCGATAGAGGCAAGCATTTCTTCAGCTGATACTGCCATTGCATCAGTCGCCACATCCTGTTCGCCCAACTCGTTATCAATCGACTGGCTATTGATGACCTCTTCATTTGCGGCTTGGAGCAGATGGGTTGACGTTTCATTTGCCCGTGCAGTAACCGCCCTTAACTCGGCACGCTTCATCACCATAGCCAGCTCTATACGTGAGACATCATCACAATGACCGGTATAGGGCTGTTCCATTAAGGGGTTGTCGTAGTGGCTCTTGGCCACTTTATTGAGAGAGGCTATTCGTTTTTTGAGTAAAGACGAGCACGTGATCTGAGCAATCATCAATGGAATGACTACTCCCAACATAACTGATGCCGAAAATGCACCTAGCGCGAAAGCAATGAGGGCGGCTAACTGTACAAACGTTAGTCCAAAGGATAGGTTCATCCATTCTATACGCCTTACAGATACCGCTCCTTTTCTCAGTCGAGCATAAAGTGAATAAGCGCGGGAGATCTGCTCATCTGTTGGTTGCGTCCTGACTGACTGGTATTCAAAAACCTTTCCATCTTTATCCATGATAGGTGTCACAAAAGCAGACACCCAATAATGGCCAGAATTTTTACACTTATTCTTTACCAGCCCCATCCAGCTTTTACCAGATTGGATATATTCCCATAGCTGACCAAAGGCCGCCTTTGGCATGTCACCATGACGAATGACATTATGCGGCTCACCTCGTAGCTCTTCTTCTCTGTAGCCTGCAACTTGGCAAAAGTCTTCATTACAATAAGTGATATGACTGTCAGGGGTCGTGGTTGATATTAGGCTGTCGTGATCTGAAAACCTTACTCTTTCGTCTGCCATATTCCCCTCTTTATTATTTATCTATTTGTAATGATTAATGTCTAGCTATCTGAGTTTAAGAGCCATTATCTGCATGGCAAAACGTACAATATCAGACAAAGATGACAACATATTGATAAAAATCATTAAGTTGATAGATCCAATATGCTTAATACGAATTAGATAAGGCGTCTTTTATCGCTTTTGAGAGGAAGTCAGCATCGATAGCTAGTCGTTGTATTTGGGCGTCAGCCTTCCATTGTCCGGCTTTCTCTAACAGCGTTTCCTTCAGGTTTTGACCGTTAGGTATATCACCCGCCCGCTTGTCCAGCTCTTTGACAATATTCGAGTCACTCCCTGTCAGTTTATCGAAGGCTTTGCCGTAGTTGCCGATGAAGTGCGCCAACTGGCCCAGAGGACAAACGAAGCAACCTCGCAAATTGAATCTATGATTGCCGAAGTTCAATCGGAAACGGTAAACAGCAAACCACCAAAGCAACCGCAGAGTAATGAGAAAGCGGTCAACTCTTTGAACCAGCTAGCCACTAAACTCAAAGAAGAAGTCAGTTACTTCAAGGTTGATTAAGTACGTTCCTTTAGAGCCTAAAAAAGCAGGTTTAATATGAGCGAGTACAGCTAACTACAGTAAATCTCAGCCAAGCACTACAGTTTGTAAATCCGTGGATTCCATATGCATAACGGATGCACAAACAAGCCAGCGTTAATCACGTCGATGGAAAAAAGTGTTTTAGTGAAGTAGCTAATTTAGCAAAGCATGAATTAACTAAAGTATGGTAAAATCTGCTTAGGTGAGTATCCAGTATTGCTGGAGCAGATCACTAATAGGGCAATTGAAGTGGCATAGTTAATTTGGCCACCTGATTAGAGGTGATATCATCACCTCAGAACTGAACAGGTGACACAATGACCAAACGTACCAGAAGAACATATAGCCCTGAGTTTAAGCTTGAAGCCGCTCAACTTGTCCTTGATCAAAATTACTCGGTTCCTGAGGCAGCTGCTGCCATGAATGTTGGCAAATCAACTATGGAAA
>NZ_RJLM01000050.1 GCF_004104355.1 Photobacterium chitinilyticum | reverse complement strand
GCAACTCCATCCATTAATACGATCATACTTGGCCGAAAATCCTTCCATGCATGATGAATCTGCGACATACAAGCAACAAACACAGGCTCTGCTAATTGCGATTTACTTTCAACTATTTGAGCCAAACCAACTTGCATGACAACCTGATGCGGAGAAGCTTGGCTGCTTCACCAAACCTATGGGCAAAGAAATGCACCAACACTTTCACAGCAAAGTAACGTTAAAATTATGATGTTGAATTGCCAGAATTAAAGGCAGTAGAGAAGACAACAGCAAGCTGATCTTCGGACTTTCAGGCAGCCTTTCGCTGAACGAATGGCTAGAGAAATTGTGGAAATAAGCACTGAACAATCTACCATTGAAATTCTTGGCTCTACATAACGTCTGCAATAAGGTGTGCCCCACTGAACCAGCAAAGCACACCGAACTTCATACCAAAACCGCCGAGTGTAACGCATCACCTTGATTGCCTTGTTAGCCGCGTGCCAAAGTGACACAGCAATTGCCAATCAGTAACAACCATGCCATACTTTAAATGTGCCACTTTGACACTCAATGGAGGTTTGTATGGCTACTGCACTACCACGTATCACTGCCCGTGTAGACATTGATACCCAAGAATTACTATCACAAGCCGCWGCCATCGCTGGCATGTCTAGTATTAACTCATTTGTTCTTAGTGCCGCTGTTGAAAAAGCGAAACAGATTATGGAACGTGAACGAGCTCTTAAACTAAGTCAACGTGATGCCATGWTGCTCATGGATGCTCTTGACGAACCAGCTAAACCTAATGCGCGACTGCAACAGGCGGCAGCTCGTTACAAGGAAAAAACGCAATAATGAAGACGGTCCAATTAGACAAAACTAAGCATGACCGTCATCGTTTTGATTGTGGTATTGATGCTCTAAACAATTATTTGAAAATCATGGCTAGTCAACAAGCCAAGAAAGATAACACCCGTACATTTGTACTTGAAGATGTAGACTGTACCGAGCATGTTGTAGGCTATTACACGCTTACTATGACACCAATTGATTTAACATCACTACCARCGAAACTACAAAAGAAGCATCATAATGCCAGCTCTGGCGGCTTAATCGCAAGGCTTGCAGTCGATCAACGATACAAAGGTAATGGCTATGGTGAATGGTTGCTTATTGATGCACTTCGAAAATTACTGATGGCCAGTGAAACAGTAGCATTCCCTGTTGTTATCGTTGACGCTAAAGATGGTGCTGAATACTTCTACGAAAAATATGGATTCACTGCATTTCAAGATGCTGAAAATAAACTGTTTATCACGATTGCAGATGTAAGAGCGAGTATTGGCGATTAAAATATCGCCTTTCGCGGCTAACGCCKGGKATAAGGTGCGCCACGRYMAACTCACCAAAYCCACCGAACTCCAAACCAAAACCGCCGAGTCAAACGCGTCACCTTGATACCTTTGTTATGGCGAGATCAAAGTAACCTACTCAACTTCCATGCACGCTACCGCTACAGGGTTTCCTGCTTTAGAGAAGAACATCATAAGCAACAACCTAAACATATACATGATTCGTGTCATTTCTTTATGATTTATATAACAAAATTAGGAGTTACTTGATAAAGGATGGCTCTTTACTAAACATTTTGAACCTGTGCTTCATGGAGAAAACAGCGACTGTAAAACGACAATCGAGTGTGCTGCGGACTGGAACCAATGATGCCTATTTTCATTGCAAACACCCAACACCATAACAGGATTGGAAAACTACTGCTTGCTAGCTGCTAAGCCTCGACCCGATGTAAATGAAGGGAATCAACACAAGTGCAGGAGCCAATTGGACAAGTGGAAAGAAGCCACCTCAGGACGACAATCGGGCGTGTTGCATACAGTACCTACAAATGCCGATTTTCCTTGCAAACACCCAGCACCATAACAGAGCTGGAAAACTGCAATATACTAGCGACTAAGAACGACCCACCGCCCAGTAACTCGGCAGCCACGTTAACTGTACTCACTTACGCCATAACGCCTGGGATAAGGTGCGCCACGATGAACTCACCAAATCCACGAAACTCCAAACCAAAAATGCCGAGTCAAACGAGTCACCTTGATACCTTTGTTATGCAACTCCATCCATTAATACGATCATACTTGGCCGAAAGTCTTTCCA
>NZ_RJLM01000049.1 GCF_004104355.1 Photobacterium chitinilyticum | reverse complement strand
GAAGGATTTTCGGCCAAGTATGATCGTATTAATGGATGGAGTTGCATAACAAAGGTATCAAGGTGACTTGTTTGACTCGGCATTTTTGGTTTGGAGTTTAGTGGGCTTGGTGAGTTGGTCGTGGCGCACCTTATACTAGGCGTTATGTTCACAAGGAGAAGTGATGGATTGGATTAAGAAGTTTTTTGTATCAAGAGCCCTTAATGTTGGTTTTTTTGGGTTGATTTTGATTGTTTTGTCTGAATTCGCAGGCAATGTGACTTTTTCGACAGTGGCCCATAATTTAGGGATTGCTTTGTTATCAGCTAGCATTGCGTTGTATATATCACATCAAGATTTTGAAAAAGCAATTAAAGCCAAAAACTTTGAAGATTTGGGGATTAAGGACTTCGCACCTGGTTACCATTCTTTTATTAGCGATGGTGAAAGTCTTGAGAGTTTCTTTAGATCATGTGGTAGAAGCAAAGAACTCGATATTGTTGGAATCGCTATGAATGGGTTTATCGACCAAAATAGAATTATTCAAAGAATTGAGGATAAGTCAAAGGAAGGCTTTCGAGTGAGAGTTATTTTTGCTGACCCAAATTCAGACCAAGTTTTAATCCAAAGTAAAGTTGAAGGAAAAGGAAAGCGGTTAGTACGGGACGCTCAAGAAAATATATCTGACTTTGTATCAAGGTTTGGTATTGGTGAAAGCGTAAACAAGAATGTCAGCATACACGTGTCAAAGTCGGTGCCAAGATACTTTATATTGCGAAGTGGTGGGACAATGATTGTTACATCCTATCTACTTGACGGTCCAGATGAGTCAGTCAGTTACATTTATGAGAGCAGAGGGGCAACCTCTAACCCCTACGAGTTCTATTTAGACTATATCAACAAACTGACGGAGTTCTCTTATAGTGAAGAGGAGTTGAAAACATTAACTTCATACTCAAAAGCCGAAAGTTCAGGCGTATCATGAACATAACAAGGCAATCAAGGTGATGCGTTACACTCGGCGGTTTTGGTACGGAGTTCAGTGTGCTTTGCTGGTTCAGTGGGGCACACCTTATTGCAGGCGTTATGCCTAAAGGAGAAATGTAAATGGAGTTAATCTCTCCAACTTTGGAAAAAGAGAAAGAGTTTTTAAGACTTGTCGGCGATTTTGAGATATCTGACCCTGATAATGCAGAGTACTATTTAGCTGCGAAAAAGAGCTTCTCAAACTACGTTAAATCACTTAATGATGAGGCTCAAGGAATCAACCTGCCTGAAGGCTATGTACCTTGTAACCATTACTGGTTGCTAAACGAAACCGGTGACATCTCAGGTATTATAAGAATTCGCCATAACATTGATAATCCATTTCTATCCCTTGAAGGTGGCCATATTGGTTACGATATAGCTCCAAGCTTTCGTCGAAAGGGCTATGGTACAAAGATTCTCAAATTGGGATTAGTAAAAGCTTCATTGCTTGGGCTTAAAAAAGTCCTAATAACAGCAGACGATGATAATGCTGGCTCTCGGAAAATCATTGAGTCAAATGGTGGTTTATTTGAGCAAATTATAATGGGTAATGTTTTTCCAAATCCTATAGCAAGATACTGGATAAACTTATGAGCCTGGCGGCATAACAAAGCAATCAAAGTGACCCGTTACACTCGGCATTTTTGGTTCGGAGTTCGGTGCGCTTTGTTAGTTCAACGTGGGGCACCTTATTGCAGGCGTTATGGCGCAGGGGCGTACAGGCAACGTGGCGATCGTTTTCTTGCTACTCGGGTCGTTCTTAGTCGCTAGCATATTGAAGTTTTCCTGCTTTGTTATGGTGCTGGATGCTTTCAAAGAAAATAGAC
>NZ_RJLM01000047.1 GCF_004104355.1 Photobacterium chitinilyticum | reverse complement strand
AGGGTAAAAGGCGACAAAGAAAACGACAACCTGCTGTTCTCTGAACTTTCAGGCAGCCTTTCGCTAAACGAATAGCCTGAGAAATCGTGGAAATGTACGATGAACATTCTACCATCGATGAACTTGGCTCTAAGGTGCATAACGCCTGCGATAAGGTGCCCCACACTAAACCAACAAAGCGCACCGAACTCCATACCAAAACCGCCGAGTGTAACGGGTCACCTTGATTGCCTTGTTAACAGTTTGTGTCAAACAGTGCTAAAAACTCCTTAAAGTTAGGAGCAACCTTACGCCAATAAATATCGTCCCACCAAATTACAGAAGGCTCATCGAATGAAGAGCGATAATCTAAACAGAATGGTGAACCATCACCAGCTAAGCCAAAGCAAATAATATGAGTAAAATCAGTTATATCCTTAATTGCACAAGGATAATCTGGAAGAGTACCATCCCCATAAACGCCATCAATGACGAAATCTGATGATAGCTGATTCGTTGCATTAATGATGGAATTATCTGAATCAAAAAATTCACCTAACTCAGTTTCGAGTAATTGCCCGTAACTATCACAATCAGATTTGAGTCGCCACGAACCAACATCTCGTTGCAACAATCCTGTTTGTATAGCTGTAATCATTTCTTGGGGTAAATTGAGATTTCTAATTTTCATAACTAAAACTGTTAACGCCTGGYATAAGGTGCGCCAACGCATTACTTATAAAACCAAATACACTTTAAACCAAAACCGCCGAGTGTTATGCGTCACCTTGATGCCTTTGTTAAGCGCTTGATATTAAAGATTTCTAATGTGTTTCTTAATCATCCTTGCCATCTGTAATACAACACTTTCAAAACCACTCTTCATTACTTCAACATTTTGTAATGAATGAGTGTCAGCCCAACGGACAGTATCGTCTGGGTAAGGGTCAACAATCACAATTTTTGCATTACTAGATGATAATGAGTCCCAAATATGGTTGTCATGTTCAACATATTTAACACCAACAACAAAAATTAGGTTTGATTGGCTTATAGCATCAACATATTTTCTTTGTATATTATTAATTAATTCATTGTTAATAACTATCCGCTTACCTTTTTGATAGAGAGCTAACACTGGACTCAAGTCACTATTCCTTGAGTTTTTACACCATTTTTTAACCTCGTCGTGACTACCTACAGCTTTTGTATCCAAACCTTCAAAATACGTACCACCGCCTATAATTACATTGCCAGAAATATTCCATCCCGGAGGAAGTTGAGGTAAAAAATTTGATGAACCATGAGGTTTTAGCAGCGAAACACCTTTGCCATCAGCATTGTAATCTACGTTATGTCCATTAATTGTGATTGCCTGTTCAATTAATAAGTCATAATTCAAAGTAGCGATTGTAATTTCAGAAAGCTCCGTCCTTAGCTTATTAAACAAGCGAGCATAAGCATTATCATTTTTAATTAAAAACTTAGAGAGATAACAAGCCATCTCTTTTTGCATCGGGGTTATATTCCTACTATCATCCTCGATACTCGCCATACCAGCTTCAAAACCATGCTCAATAAATTTGGCTTTAATATCAGCATTCAGTTTTGAAAAGTTACCACCTTGCTCGTTTAATTTGAAAAACAAATCATTCCCTAATGGGGGTGCATATGGCGAGCAACCACCAGACCCAAAACTTGCACCAGCTCCAAATAAAATAGTTACCATTACACCTCCAAAATTCAAATTAAAGCGCTTAACGCCTGGTATAAGGTGCGCCACGACCAACTCACCAAACCCACTAAACTCCAAACCAAAAATGCCGAGTCAAACAAGTCACCTTGATACCTTTGTTATGCAACTCCATCCATTAATACGATCATACTTGGCCGAAAATCCTTCCATGCATGATGAATCTGCGACATACAAGCAACAAACACAGGCT
>NZ_RJLM01000046.1 GCF_004104355.1 Photobacterium chitinilyticum | reverse complement strand
TAACGCCTGCAATAAGGTGTGCCCCACCGAACCAACAAAGCACACTGAACTCAGTACCAAAACCGCCGAGTGTAACGCATCACCTTGATTGCCTTGTTATATTTCTTTTTCAGAAACGAAAGAAACAAACTCTAAACCGAGCTTAGATAAGTTAGTACAATAGTTTGTAAACTCTGTATCCAATTGTTCTGATGTAAGTTTTGTCAAAACCATGCCATATTCATTCTTTGATGCAATACTTTGATTATGATTAACTTTTAATTCTGTGTTCAATATTAACCTTTTTGAGATTAAATCATTAACTATCGAATGGATATAAATAAGCTCATTATTCTCAAACCCCAGTTGTTGGCATAGCTCGCGAGACAACTCCACATTTACATTATAATCAGGCCAACTTTTTGGAACCCACAGAAGCTCATCGCTAACCAAATTAAGAACCTGAATATGCTCAACTGTCAACTCATCAATTAGAGAAAGAAATATTGCTTTCTTTGAGAAAGGAACATTTGAGTTAATTGAATTGACTAATGCATGCGCAAGCATTTCAATTTTTTCGTCTTGATGATTCTTCTTGATAACTTCTTGAGCTCGATTTAAACAGCTGATGAATTCTTGATTAGTAGTGAAATCCTTCATCGACAATACACTATATTCAGGCTTGTTAGACGCAAGCTTACTAACATGTCGACATAATTTTTCCATTCGAGGATCATCATAAAGTGATTCGAAAGCAACACTTCCAACGGTTAGAGCAGCTGAAACCACTGGATTATATATAGCAGCAACTCCAGCACCTACCGGCCATATTGCCTTAAACATACGATATACTTTTTCTTCAGTACTCTCAGCTAGTGAATCTATTTTATTATCGTTGTCCATAACTTCCTCTGAAATATAACGCCTGCGATAAGGTGCCCCACACYAAACCARCAAAGCACACCGAACTTCATRCCAAAACCGCCGAGTGTAACGGGTCACCTTGATTGCCTTGTTATATTTATTGATACCTCGACTCTAATAAGAGCACTGTTTTATTGATTTTATCCTCAATCTGTTTACGACGAAAAATGTCTAATACGACTTCAAAAATTTCAAATGAATCAAGGATATCCTGCTCAGATACACCATCAGAGTGCGTAGCCTCATTACCGACTAGTTTTAATGATTTTAACCATCTCCCTTCCTGAGGGTACAATTTAGCGAACTCTTGAATATTTCGATTTAAATTCCTCTCAGTACATCCACTTTCATTACACAATTTCTCCATCGCTCGCCTTAATTTGGAACCTGATGAAGATATATCTGAATGGAAGTAATTGAATGCCTTGAGTAATTCTTCATTAATAGTAACTGGCGTACTCGATTCAAGTTTAAACATCGGAATAGGCGGATTAAAAAACTCAACCTTAATATTGTTTTTTTCGACAATGCCATCTATGGATAATTGAGCCATACCTACAGAAGAAACACTTTCAGAGCATAACTCGCAAGAAAAAAAAGCTGTAAATTGTGCGCCAGAGTAATTTTTTTGCTCGCTTATTTTTTCAATTGAACTTAACAGTCCAAAAAATACATTTTCTTCAAGTTCTTTCTTGATATCATCGAACAATCCGACTTTGTCCAGGTAACTTTTATATGCTGCATTTGATAACGGCTTAAATTGTGCGCTATCAAGGTCAAGGTGCAATGTGTTGCTACCACAATAAGGACATGGAAGCTTTGGGTACAATTTTACATTGTGAAAATTAATTAAAGATTCCCACGTTCGTTTTCTGAACACCTAACTCTCCTATAAATATAACGCCTGGGATAAGGTGCGCCACGACCAACTCACCAAACCCACTGAACTCCGAACCAAAACCGCCGAGTCAAACAATTCACCTTGATACCTTTGTTATGCAACTCCATCCATTAATACGATCATACTTGGCCGAAAATCTTTCCACGCGTGATAAATCTGCGGCATACAGGCAACAAATCCGGACTCTGATAATTCCGATTCACTTTCAACGATTTGAGCCAGAG
>NZ_RJLM01000045.1 GCF_004104355.1 Photobacterium chitinilyticum | reverse complement strand
TAATACGATAAAAAAACGACGTGTATTATCGTTCGTCAGGCTCGGAAAAGAAGTCTTTCGACGGCTGGAATATCACATTACAGATTCAACATTACGTTGGGCACAACAAGAGTTAATTATGATGGCGAGGAGCAATTATCATGCGTAAGTTTTGTGGGGATCCTCCAGCGCCGGGCATAAGGTGCGCCACGAAGAACCTTCCAAGCGCACCGAACTCAATACCAAAACCGCCGAGTGTAATGCGTCACCCTTGATGCCTTTGTTATATACGATCAGCGTTTGCAGATTTAGCCTGATCTTGAGCTATCTCAATCACAGCATGCCCAAGCTGTACCAAAGTACCAAAATTCGGAGATGTCTCTGGTTTTAATGATTTATACGCACTTGTACGACTCTTTATTCCGGCTCGTTCAACTACCTGACTATGGCCGAAAAACTCAACATATGAACGAATAGCAGCTTGAAGGATATCAACCCGTCCTTCTTTCATTGAATCCCAAGCAGCCTGTTTGATGATTTGTTCCATTTCTTGAACATTTATGAGATTCAGAGGGGAATCAACATAACTACCTACAGCTAACTCACGAAGTACACTCGCTGGTAAATCTACCCCCTCCCAATCCAATGAACCGTCACTACGTAAGGCAAATCGTTTGAAGTCACTTACTGATTTGAAAGCAGGTTTCTGAAAAATTTCTTCGAGGTCAACTTCACCACAAAAGCCATCACTAAACGTTAGCTCAAGCTTGAAGCCTTCCAACCAATCAACATCAATTACTTTTAGCATACGTCACCTATAGCTTACCTGGATTTTCACCGTTGACAGCTTTTGCCCACATTTGCATTAGTTTTTCACGGTTCTCAGCAATGTGCGCTTCTGCTCGTTTTCGCTGCTTATTCGGAAGGTAACCTTCTAAACTTTCAGCATTTTCTATCGCTACGATAAGTTCATAGCCGCCATACTTCACATGGACATGAGGGAGTTTATGCTGCTTGTTATCAAAGAAATACATGCAGAATGAAAGACCCAGCAATACATCAATTTCGGGCATATGAACCTCTATAGCTTCACCATTAGCAAACTATAGCACCGTATCTTAAAGGATACAAAGAAAGAGTATATAACGCTGGGCATAAGGTGCGCCACGACCAACTCACCAAACCCACTGAACTCCAGACCAAAGCCGCCGAGTGTAACGCGTCACCCTTGATGCCTTTGTTAGCAGTACAATGTAACTGTAATATAAGTCAATGTTATATCACTCGAAATTGTTACAAATTAGACATCAAGTCTGTTGACCTTAAAACGGTTAGACATAAGCATTAAAGCAAAGACTAATATGGCTAGGAATCAACATGACTAACGTAACCACTAAAGATTTATCTTATAGGCTACCAACAACAACACAAGAACAACTAACAAAACTAGCTCAGATAACATCCATTCCAAAAAACTTATTGGTTGGAGCTGGCGAAAAAGAAGTTGAAGCTATTTGCTACATGATTCTATACCGTCATCTTAGTCAACATCAGCGCGGAGAAGGCATGAAAGCTATTCGTTCTGTAAATAAACGAGCCTTAGTGGGAGAGTTAATTAATCGAACCCTCGACACAACTTTTGTTAACCCACAGTGGGGTATATGGTCATTAACAAATGATGAACTAAAATCTGATATAAAGCTTCATAACCAGTTAAATACTATGGCAAGTATGATAGGAGTTGGAGCTTCAGCTGCCAGCACTAAAGATATACTGAAGAAAATAACTGAACAAAAGAAAATCAGCAGTAAAAACTGGATTACTTTTGTAATTTGGGGATGTATATACTTCAATGCTAAAGAACTTGAAAAAGCAAGTAATGAGAAAGATCATCGCTCAACACTAAACTCATCAAGGTTTTTCTAATTATGAAAAATCAAATAATTGGAATTATCGCCTTTATCGCACTTTTGTCTGTTATGATTTGGCGTTGGGAAACGGCCGACGATGAATTAAAAAACCTGATATTTTATCTATTACTAATTATAACTATCGGGCAGAATATTTGGCATGCATTTAAAGACAGAAAAGATAAAAATTAAGTAATAAATCTATTTAACTGCTCATGAAACACTATAGACCATGAGCAGTATCTGATACACCTGCCGTAGTACTGCTAACGCCTGGGACTCAGGAATCCCCACAAAATCCCTTTACTGTTCAATAAGTAGACACGCACCTTGCCTTCTGATCTAATGAATTCACCACAAAAACAAAAGAAGAAAACAAGATGCGTGATATTCAAATACTACACGACTCCCTTAGAGAACAATGCC
>NZ_RJLM01000044.1 GCF_004104355.1 Photobacterium chitinilyticum | reverse complement strand
CGTTACAACCACTAGGCATTCTTCTGCTCAGTGGTTATAAAATTAGTAAAATCGTTTTACGTCTCGGTAAAAATTTTCGTGTGAGCCTAAAGCCATGAGTTCGAGAATAACTGTTCCGTCCTCATAGCTGTATCCAAGTAGGGTAAGCTGCTTTACCATTTTGAATTTATGAACACGAAGAAATGACAAGTCACCTTTTTTCTGTTCACCGAGAAGAGGATCTTCCATCAATGCTTTAATTGCATTATCTAGATCCTTCTTTTGATTAGCATGCAGCTTTTTAACTGCCTTTTTGAATGTTGGTGTTTGAAGAACTTGTGTAATCTTAGCCAAAGTCGTAACTCTCTAATTTACCAGCATCTTTCTCAGCCTTAGCGATAATTGCTTGCTTAACGAATTCATACGGTAAATCAGGATTATCTTCCATCATTTCACCGATCTTAGCCCAATGTTCAATTTGTTTTGGGGTAGTTCGGTTAAGTGCTTTAGCCATGATGGAGGCTTTATCAACAAGATCTTGATCTAAACGAACGCTTGAGGTGCTCATAGAATATCTCCTTTCTGTATAGTTAGATTGTAGCAATGTGCCACAGATGAGGCAAGTTGCATCGGGATTGTAACAAAGGCATCAAGGTGACTTGTTACACTCGGCGGTTTTGGTAAGGAGTCTGGCGCGCTTGGTAGGTTAGTCGCGGCGCACCTTATGCCCGGCGTTAAATGGCAGGAGATTACATGGAAATATTCGAAGTCGATGAATCCAATCGAGATGCTTTAAATCAGTTCTATCGTGAGCAAGGCTATCATAGTGGTTGGAGTCATGTTGAACGAGCTTTTATCGCTACAACTAACAGTGAAATTATAGGTTCTGTGAAAGTTGAAGTACGCGATGGAGTTTCAATTTTACGTGGTATGTACATTACGAAAGAATATCAAGGTAAAGGGTTAGGTACATCTTTCATAAAGTATATTGAGCCAATACTTAATGAAACTGTTTCATATTGTATGCCTTTTTCCCATCTTAGTGAGTTTTACGGACAAGTTGGCTTTAAATCAATTAATCCAGATGGTTTTCCTGATTTTCTCGCTCAAAGATATCAAGGCTATGAAAATCGAGGCTATCAAATCATTGCAATGCGTCGAGAGAAAGCCATTTAACAAACGACTATGGCGTCAACAGATAATTTTAAGCTGTTTTTGTATCCCATAAGACGCCATCTCTCAGCATCGAGTTTAAGATGATAATCATCTTCCTGACGCAGGCGATAATGGCCACTTTTTTCGGTTTTCCTTCAGCCAGAAGTCGTTGATAGGAGCTCTTAGAAACAGGATTACATTGCATGGCAGACATCATTGCCATGTATAAAACGGTTCTGACCTGGGCCCGACCACCTTGTATTTTTCTGAGTCCTTTATAGCGTCCACTTTCCCTGTTCATGGGAGCGACACCGACGAGGGCTGCGGCTTGCTTGTTGGTGATATACCCAAGTTCTGGAAGGTTGCTAATGATAGACGCGGCTGCGATTTTTCCGATACCGGGCATGCTTTGTAGTATTTCATTTTTGGCCTGATATTCAGGGCAGCTTTCAATCAGTGCGACGATTTTCTTTTCGGTTTTTTCGATCTGATTTTTGAATGCTGTCAGGATTGGTTTAATGGTCATAGCCAGTTGTTTGGGCATTATCTGGAGCCGGTTCTTTTCCATGGTTTGCATTGATAGAAGCTGATTTCTTCGAATAACCAGATCTGCCATAAGGCGCATGGATTCTGGCTTCAGTCTGGTTAATGCTGGTTGTATTGCGTCTGCATAGTGGGCGATAAGCCTGGCATCGAGCTTATCGGTTTTAGCCCGTTGCCCGATGGCCCCGGCAAAGCGTTTTACATGAATGGGGTTGGCAATCACGTAAGGAAGATTGGCGTCGGCACAGGCTATAATGAAAGGCATTTCTAATCGGCCAGTGGCTTCAATAACGACACGTTGTGGCGAATGTTGTTTAATGGTTTTGATGGCTTGTTTAATACCTTTGCCGTCGTTAGAAACCGAGAAAAAGATATCGAGCGGTCGAATGTATATATCGAGTTGAGATTTTCCGGTATCAACCCCAACGTTAATATTTTGATTCGTTACAGTATTCATAATAAGCTAACTCTTGCTTGCGTAATGCGGGTTCGAGACCCAGTCGACTATTCGAGTATGGTGCTTGGAGTCCTATACAGCGTTCACGTTTGTTATCGGTCTCTCGATAGAGGAGCCAGCAATCAATCGAACTGCTATATAGAAAGCTTTAGTTGCAGCTAAAGCCTGGGTCTCACTTTACCCTGAAGTTGGTTTTATTATCCATACAA
>NZ_RJLM01000043.1 GCF_004104355.1 Photobacterium chitinilyticum | reverse complement strand
ATAGAGGAGCCAGCAATCAATCGAACTGCTATATAGAAAGCTTTAGTTGCAGCTAAAGCCTGGGTCTCACTTTACCCTGAAGTTGGTTTTATTATCCATACAAGGCAATCAAGGTGATGCGTTACACTCGGCGGTTTTGGTATGGAGTCCGGTGCGCTTTGCTGGTTCAGTGGGGCACACCTTATTGCAGGCGTTATGCGAGAAAGAGGATTGAATAATTACTAATCTATATAAATTTAGAACAGTTGATACCTATAGCTTGAGTGCATTGGCTAATTCTCAGCTTTGGTTTTCTGAAATTCAGGCTTTCAATGACCCTTTTGAAGGAATGTTTATTCTAGATGATTCACTTTCAGAAGAAGTTTTGAAGCTATGGAAAAGTTCTGCATCTTGGAAACCGGATTCAGAGATCAATGTAGCTGATAGGGATGCAAAACTTAGGCAGCTTGGACTCAATAAGCATGACTATACAAAAGAGGACTTTGTTAGAGCCTTAGCAATGGATGAATTAGATATCATTGTTAGCCTAGTGCGTATGTCGAAAATTGTTTCTATGTCCCTTTCGGATCGAGAAAATGACCCAATAACAGAAAACTTAATGTGGTCACATTATGCCGATGGTTTAAGGGGCTTTTGCTTGGTGTTTTCGAGTGAGCAGTTGCAGTGCGATATTAACGAATCGTCAGATCGAGTAATGCGACCAATAAAGGTAATGTATCAAAATGAACCTAATGCACTTAGATTATCAGATTTTTTAAGTTCAGAAACTGTATTGGGTGATTCTGAAATTGACTACATTGAGCATGTTATTCAAACAGTCGCAACAAAATCCAAATCTTGGAAATACGAGAATGAGATGCGTATCCTCTCAATGAGTGAAAGTAATATGCATTCATATACATCGTCGGCTTTGTTGGAAATAGTCATCGGTGACAAAATGCCACTCGATCAACAAAGACTGGTAATACACACTGCAAAAATGGCTAACCCGGACATCATAGTACGCAGAGCTAAACTAAAGAAAAACAGCTATGTAATTGAAATTAAAGACTACTAAATTCAAAATCGCATAACAAGGCAATCAAGGGTGACCCGTTACACTCGGCGGTTTTGGTACGGAGTTCGGTGTGCTTGGTAAGTTGATCGTGGGGCACCTTATTGCAGGCGTTATACAAACACTTAATATAGGAGTTTACATTGAGTACAACTAATAAAAATAAAGATATAAATTGCTTTGTAATAATGCCAATATCAGATCAAGCTGGTTACGATAGTGGTCATTTTCATCTTGTTTATGAAGATATTATTTGTCCAGCAATAAAAGCAGCTGGTATGGTTCCTATACGAGCTGATGAATCAAAAGGGACGAATCTTATACAGCTTGATATATTGAAGCGGGTTATTGATTCACCAATTACAATATGTGATATAAGTTCAAAGAACCCTAATGTTTTTTATGAATTAGGCATGAGGCAAGCATTTGATTTGCCGACTGTATTACTAAAAGATGATATTACCGATGCTCCGTTCGATATAAGTGTTCTTAGATATTGTTCTTATAGTAAAGAAATGCGTCATCGTCAAGTACTCGAAGCTGTGAAGTCATTAACAGACTCACTAATTGAAACGTATAATAACAGAGATAATAAATCTGAAATTAACTCGTTAATAAGGTTGTTAGAAATATCTTCGCCTGCACAGGTTCCTAATAATGATTTGTCTGGGCAAGAACGTGAAGAAAAATTAGTTTCACTTAAGCTTGATACTATTTTGCAAGGTTTTGAGAATGTAACGTCACAGCTTAGGACGTTAGATACGGAAGTGAAAATGATAAATAATCAAACATCACAAACACCTTCTCCACAACCACCATCAGATCTGAGCGGTTTACTTGCAGCTAGAAATAAATTGCGTGCACAGTCAGCAAGGGTTCAGAAAAATTCTGAATCAACAATAAATTATGATGATGTCTAGTTAAATTTGTATAACAAAGCAATCAAGGTGATGCGTTACACTCGGCGGTTTTGGTATGGAGTTCAGTGTGCTTTGTTGGTTTAGTGGGGCACACCTTATTGCAGGCGTTATGGCGCAGGGGCGTACAGGCAACGTGGCTGTCGTTTTATTGCCGGCGGGTCGTGCTTAGTTGCTAGTGAATCTCAGTTTTCCAGCTCTGTTATGGTGATGGTAGTTCTCAAGGAAAATAGATAATTGTGGTTTCTGTACGCAACCGCCCGATTGGCGTTTTGAGGTGGCTTCTTTCATTTGTCCAATTGGCTCCTGCACTTGTGTTGATTCCCTTCATTTTCGTTGGGTCGAGGCTTAGCAGCTAGCAAGCCGTAGTTTTCCAATCCTGTTATGGTG
>NZ_RJLM01000042.1 GCF_004104355.1 Photobacterium chitinilyticum | reverse complement strand
TGGAAAGACTTTCGGCCAAGTATGATCGTATTAATGGATGGAGTTGCATAACAAAGGTATCAAGGTGACTCGTTTGACTCGGCATTTTTGGTTTGGAGTTTCGTGGATTTGGTGAGTTCATCGTGGCGCACCTTATCCCAGGCGTTATATTTCATATTTAGATTAGAGGAGCGTTTTGATAACTAGCTGAACTTTCATCTATAGAATTACGTATCAATAAATGCACATCCTTGTCGTATATATCTTCATATCACTGGCTTTAATCGTATTTCAAATGAGAGGCTTTGATATTTACAGTTAAGTAAATGGCTTTCTCAAGGGATCTATTTTACTAAATTAGATATAATTACGATTCCTGAGTGTGAAAGTGTTGAAAGTATGAGTAATTGTAATATTGATGTTAAGTTGTTCTATTGTCGCATTAATGATGTTAACAAGGACATGTTTGATACGTTTGCTAGGTTAACATTAATGTCATTAGAAAAGATAAATATCAATGAACATGATAAGCCGAAATATTACTTATCTATTTTGTCGACGTTTCAAACCAATAGAGGTTGTTTTGTCGTTGGCTCGGAAAACGGACAGATAATTTCGTTAGGTTACATAAAAGATGCTGCAAAAGACCGGGGAGCTGCGAGGCTGGAGTTTTTTGTAGTAGTAGAAAATTATCGTGGAAAAAAGGTAGGTACATACCTAATGACCCATATTTGCAATAAGTTCAATGAGAGCTCTGGTATTACATTGTCATGTGAGAAAAGTTTAATAAGCTTTTATAAAAAATGTGGGTTTGTAAAACCGATAAAAAGTTCAGAGAACAATGATTATTACACTATGCATTCAAAAAGGTCTGCCAGAAACACGTTATATGAGTCGGCTGAAGTCAATGATGTTATCGGTGCTGCACGTCAGTATTTAGATGCAAGGCAATATTTTGGTTTAAATTAATCCAAGATGAGAATAAGGCATAAATACAATATCTAACCATAAACCCCATGCAATCATTAATTCTGTATGGGGTTTTCATTAATGCCTCTTAGGACAGGACTTTGAAGTGGCTACTTAGGTCGACCTGATTCACGGTGTAACGTGAAATATAACAAGGCAATCAAGGTGATGCGTTACACTCGGCAGTTTTGGTTCGGAGTTTTGTGTGCTTTGCTGGTTCGGTGGGGCACACCTTATTGCAGGCGTTAGTTCTCTTGTGAAATTAGTCGCATTTTTGCTAAGTTCAAATATGTCAATAGAATAGTCATATATTATCGTCTGATTCAATGACAACAATGGAGGATAATAAATGACTAATTTTGTAAAACAATTAAAATATGAACTACCAAAGTCTAATACGGAAGCACTTTATAAGCTTGCATCTGTGTTAAATATTCCAAAGCATCATATCCAAGGTGATCCTCTGTTGATTGCACAGTCAATGGCTGGAACAATACTTTATCGAAGCTTAGATAATCAATCAAAACAGCAGGTTATGCGATTGATTTCGAGGCTTTCATCTGGTCATTTAAAAAGTAGACTAATAACAAAATGTACTGATGTGTTAGTTAATCCGCAATGGGGTGAGTGGTCTTTAACTACTAGTGAACTAAAGGAAGTATTACAGCTCCACAATGATTTTAATCGATGGTCAAGTCTTCTAGGTGCTAATCCAGGAGCATATGGAGTCGGTGGATCAGCTTGGAGTATTATTAAGCAAGGTGCAAGTACTGGAAACGTAGTCGTTCTTATCGTATCAATTGCTTTAATAGGTATTCATGAGTTTTCTTATAAAGAAACACAAAAATATGCAGGCGAATTGGAACGAAGGAAGTAATTCATGAAGTTGAGCTTCTCCTATTTGCTGTTTTACTGCATACTAATTGTTGCTGGAATTTATATAAATGACTTATTTTCGCTCAAGCCATTATATGCAAATAATCTACTGGTGTTAGTTGTTAGCGCATTTGTTGCGAGTAGAATATCTGGTGTTGAGAGAGGGTTATCAAAAGAGAAATATATTCTAAGTGTCATATCTGGGCTTTCTTATTCAATAACATCATATTTAATTGTAGAGCTAAGTCCATTAACATCAATTACTGCCCTAGAGTTTGCAAGTGCATTTCTGGTTGCTTTACTTTCAATCATTTTGCTTTCTCGGTTTAAGGTGATTTGAATGCGAGAAAACTAACAAGGCAATCAAGGTGACCCGTTTGACTCGGCGGTTTTGGTATGAAGTTCGGTGTGTTTTGGTAGCTCAGTGTGGGGCACCTTATTGCAGGCGTTATGGCGCAGGGGCGTACAGGCAACGTGGCGATCGTTTTCTTGCTACTCGGGTCGTTCTTAGTCGCTAGCATATTGAAGTTTTCCTGCTTTGTTATGGTGCTGGATGCTTTCAAAGAAAATAGAC
>NZ_RJLM01000041.1 GCF_004104355.1 Photobacterium chitinilyticum | reverse complement strand
TCGCTCCCATGAACAGGGAAAGTGGCCGCTATAAAGGACTCAGAAAAATACAAGGCGGTCGGGCCCAGGTCAGAACCGTTTTATACATGGCAATGATGTCTGCCATGCAATGTAATCCTGTTTTTAAAAGCACCTATCAACGACTTCTAGCTGAAGGAAAACCGAAAAAGGTGGCCATCATCGCCTACGTCAGGAAGATGATTAACATCTTAAATTCGATGCTGCGAGATGGCGCCCTATGGGATGCAAAAACAGCTTAAAATTATCTGTTGACGCCATAGTCGTTTGTTATGTCGATTAAATTCACCTGCTCCCCCCCATACTTAATAAAAAATTGGTTTCCAAGATAGTTATTATATATCAGTGATATGTTCACCGATTTAGTTACTCATCAAAATTAATTAAACATTGATAAACCCCCTGCTATGCTGGGGTGACTCGCATGGGGTTGACCGTGGCAACGGTGTATGTACTTCTTTGCTCGACCAAAAGTAACTGTCTCATACCCATTGGGATTCTAAATACCATATGATGTTTACCGAAGAAAAGACAAAAGCGGATATACGGAGCAATCAGAAAGCACTTGGGTGTTATTTTCATGAGTTAGCACAACGCAAGGGCGTTACGATTGAGGAAGGGCATTTGATGAAAAATCATGTTCATATGTGCATCAGTGTTCCACCAAGTATTCAATTTCAAATATCGTTGGTTACCTGAAGGGTAAAAGCGCAATATCGATAGCTAAGAAGTTTCGAGACAGATAGCGAAATTTCAATGGTGAAAATTTTTGGGTAAGGGGATACTTTGTCTCGACAGTGGGCCTTGATGAAGAAGTTGTTCTTGAATACATCAGAAATCAAGAACAAGAAGATGAGCATAGAGACTAACTACAATTTGGTTTATATCGCCTTGGGGGCTTACTTGAGCCCTTTGAGAGCGTATTCAAATAAGCCTCCGGCTTTGCCGGAGGTCATTTAACTCTGAGAGACACCACAATTACTTCATACTGTAAGAAATGGCCCCTTCGCCTCTTACACAAGATTCACAAATAGAACCACTAACTTCTTTATTGAATACGTAACGTCGCGATTTTTTGAAACTTTCACTATTCCATAGAGAGTTTATGTCTTCCGTGAGGATGTTTCCTAAATTTGTTCGACTATCTGCAATTTCTGTACAAGGAGATACACTTCCATCAGTATTGATGGCCATCGTATGAAAAAGCTGAGCACACCACCAAGGAAAATGATTATGAATAGCCACATCATCTACATGAGCAACTGCATGATTAGGAAGTTTTGTTTTCACATTGCTGATTGAAGTTATATCTTTAGAACAATTTGATTGTATCTGAGACTGTTCTGTTAACGCAGCAAACTTCAATGGATCCTTATGGTACGAGGACATCCAATCTTCATTCCCCCAAACGTCCATCAACAGAAAATAAATCTCCGATCCTATTTCCTTAGCAACCATTTTAGCATCTTCAATTTCATGTTCATTATAGCTATTTATTAGAAACTGCCAATTTAGTTTTGGTGTTACCGATGAAAGCCTTGCTTTAGCATTAGCTATTTCATTTAAATTAGCTAATGCTGTTGAAAAACTTCCCCCACGCCTATACCTACTGTATGAATTTTCACTTGCTCCATCAATAGAGGCAATAATCTCAGATATTCCTGAATCTACCAACTCATCTGCTTTTCTCAAGTTATATCTTCGAGTGTTTAGATTCGTACTAAATAAAGTATAAATATTACTGTAACTACTCGTGTGCTTGACTATCTTAAATAGATCTTTATTTAAAGTTGGCTCACCATGCTTATGGAAGTAAATAAAACGTGCATGGTCTTTTATTTTTTCAAAAATTAATTTATACGTTTCCAATTCCATAACATTTACTTTATTATAGTAACTACCATTTGCTGTTGGACAAAATGGACATTTCAGATTGCATCTAGCACTAACCTCAATCCAATAGGTTCTCGGTATGGGAGCATTGAATTTTTTATCCACATAGAATAAGCTTGGTTGTTTGCATTTTACTCTTCGGTATAAATCATTCAATTGAATATATGAGTTTCTGAGAAACTCTGATGACTTCGTTGCTTTCATATATAAACTCACATTAAGTATTTTATAAAACCTTAATCGCTATTAATAATCTCTTAAGGAATAATGACTTCACAAGTCAAAGCGCTTTGCTGGTAATTACGTTAAAATTGTTAACCTCCATTATCTTCGAGATTGTTTCTCTCACTGGTGCATAACGCCTGCAACTCAGGAATCCCCACAAAATCCCTTTACTGTTCAATAAGTAGACACGCACCTTGCCTTCTGATCTAATGAATTCACCACAAAAACAAAAGAAGAAAACAAGATGCGTGATATTCAAATACTACACGACTCCCTTAGAGAACAATGCC
>NZ_RJLM01000005.1 GCF_004104355.1 Photobacterium chitinilyticum | reverse complement strand
TGCTTGGAGTCCTATACAGCGTTCACGTTTGTTATCGGTCTCTCGATAGAGGAGCCAGCAATCAATCGAACTGCTATATAGAAAGCTTTAGTTGCAGCTAAAGCCTGGGTCTCACTTTACCCTGAAGTTGGTTTTATTATCCATACAAAGCCATCAAGGTGATGCGTTACATCGGCGGTTTTGGTACGGAGTTCAGTGTGTTTTGCTGGTTCAGTGGGGCACACCTTATGGCAGGCGTTAGGCAAAAAGGATAGTTAGAATGAAAATTGAAGTATTGGAAGATCCTTATTATGAAGGGTCTATATCACATGAAACTGGGCCATTTAAAAAGTGGCTTAAAGTTAAGCACCCAGAAGTAGAATTAGTCGTACCTGAAAACAAATCTAAGTTTGACCTTCATGACTATACGCTAGTGATGCCGCTAGTTAACCTTGCAACAGACATGAGTCTAGTCAATTATCTTACGTTGGTATTGGTGTATACAAACTACTGTTTCAAAGGAAGCTTAAAATCTGACAGTAATGAAGTGTCGATCAATGTCAGATACGAAAATGAAAATACAGGTGAGAAAAAAGAGTTTAACTTTAAAGGCAGCGAGACGGCCCTTAAAGAAAGCATAAAAAAGTTTGATGTTAATAAGTTTATGGAAAACGCTTAATGTTTGGGTTGGAATTGCTAAATGGTTACGTAGCCGAAAATGATGATAAAACCATCGAAATATTAACGCTGATAGATAGTAGACGTTATGACGAAGCCTTTCGTATATCAAAGAGCTACAAACTACAAATTGAAAGTTTAAAAGATAGTTTAAGTGACAGTGACAAAAAAAATGAAGCGTACATATTAACTGCTTTTTATAATCTTCTTGGTCATGTCCCGTTGTTCTGGAGTAAGTTAGAGAAGGGTAATTATTACGACTCATGGTGGAAGCTACAAGACGCTCTCGATGCAATTAGAACTTTGAAAAAGTTCCATGAATTAGAAAATACGGTAATAAAATTCTTTGAAGAACAACTTTTAGCTATAGAGTCGCTATACCCGTATACACTTTATTCTAGCCCTGGGTTCATTGTTGAAAGGTTTGAATGCAGTATTTGCGGAAATGACATGGATGGTGATGACTGTTTGCACTTAAAGGGGGAGCTCTATTCTGGTGAAATGGCAATAGCCATAGCGAAAGACCTAAAAGACATAGATCATTTTGCCTTTGTCACTAACCCTAAAAATAAGCGGCTAGCGATTGGAAGCGATGATAACCCACAATTCGGTCTGTTTCGTGAGTTGACCGAACACTTTGATAAAAATAATTACAGCCCGTTGGGTTTCTCTAATGTTAAGAAGGTGGAATTTATGCGACCTGATGAAAGGTGGCAGAAGTTACCTCGAAATGAAAAGTGTTATTGTTCTAGTGGAAAAAAGTTTAAGCATTGCTGTATAAATAACAGAGAGATTCGGCATGTACATGTCGACTTTGTTGGAGCGCATATTTTTGCTAACAAGGCCAACAAGTGTGACACCTTACACTCGGCAGTTTTGGTTTGACGTTAAGTTGGCTTGGTGAGTTCGGTGGGGCGCATCTTATGGCTGGTGTTATGAGGGAAGGCTTTTTGTTTATTAAAACAGCGGTGCCGGATTTCAGCAATACATAGGACCTAAACGTCGTTAGGCCCTGATTAGAGATGCTAGTTAGTATTAAAAACTACTTAGCAATAAAAGGCTTCAACAGTTCCTTTTAGTGTTATCAGAAGAGGTTGTCCGCGACGGTCCAACGCTTTAGGTGATGGGATCTTTACCCAACCTTCACTGATACAATATTCTTCGACATCAAAACGCTCTTTGCCGTTAAGTCTAATACCGATGTTGTGCTCGAAACATTCAGCCACATGATGTGGGCTACGAGGATTACCTGAAAGGTGATCTGGTAAAGCTGGTTGCGATTTAGTGTCGTTCATGTTTGTGGCTTACTATAAATAAAAAGTGCGCTATTGTAGTCAATAAGGGCCTAACGCATCAAGAGATACAGGTATAAATCTTGTTGATACATATGTTAATCTGACATTCTGCTTTAAAAACAATAACTCACACCTTGCATATGATATTGGCAGTTTCGTAAATCTACTTGCTAACTAACATCTTGGGCACTGGTTTTACGGTAAACGCGTAGTAATTTTCGTGGTTATCGTTTTGAATTTGCTTGAGGCTTCTTATTGCAGGGGGTATGTATTACAAAAAGCTCTCTGTTTTCTCATTATTCAGTGGCTTGTTGCTTATTATTGGTGACTAGGGATAATGACCTTCTTTGCCATACTTATAATGTTGTCTGCAATGCGCCTTGATAAATTTGTTTGTAAAAGTACCGATCTGACGAAAAATGAAGCAATCCAGTTGATAAATGCTGGGGAATTGAGAGTTAATGGTGACGTTATTGTAAATGAAGCAACTCAGGTCCATGAAAACAACAAAATAACTATCAATGGTGAAAGGCTGAAACCTCGCAGCTTTCGCTACATTCTGATGCATAAACCAGCTGGTACCATTTGCTCAAACATTGATGAGGTTTATCCATCTTTATTCAACTATATAGACGTTGAGAAAGCCTCTGAGCTTCATATAGCAGGGCGTTTGGATGCAGACACAACTGGTTTGGTTCTGATAACTGATGATGGACGTTGGTCGTTCAATATAACTACGCCTACTAGGCAATGTGAAAAAGTTTATCGTGTTGGTTTATATCGCCCCCTTGCAGATGATGTTGCTTTCAAATTTGAAAATGGCGTTAAATTACAGGGTGAACAGAAATTGACTATGCCAGCAGTATTAGACGTTATTAGTCCAAAAGAGGTACTCTTAACTATAACTGAGGGCAAGTTTCATCAAGTTAAGCGCATGTTTACTGCTGTTGGTAATCGTGTTGTTTCGTTACATCGAGAGAATATCGGTAAAATATCTCTAGATGTTGGGGTTGGGCAATGGCGCTATTTAACTGCAGATGAAGTACAGTCATTTCTCAATTAATCTTTTTTGCAATTGTGTGTGACAAAGGTCTCGGCTTAATTGTTCGTGATTTAGCCGAGTTCGGGAAGATTGCTAATGATTGATGCCGTAGCGATTTATCCGATGCTGTTAAGTTGCTACAAGCGTAACATTTTTAGATGAAATGATTAGGCTCTTTTGGAAAGAAGGAATGCTCCGGTCTAGTCTGGTATTTACCAATAGAAATGAAGGAGGTATGTTAAACTCGGAAGCATCCGTGGTTTAGTACGTGAGTGATTATTATGGCAAAAGTTAATTTTACGCTTAAGGCGTCACTTTTATCTGTTTTGTTTTGGATAATGGAATCTTTAATTCATAAGTTGTTTTTTTTAGACAATTTTGAAATTATTCCTGTTGAAGCAAATGAGCTTTGGATGAGAGTCGTAATCGTCATATTGGTAATTTGTTTTGGTCTTTATGCTGACTTTCAAACGAAAATACTGTTGGAAAAGGAAGAAGAAAAGCGGTTAATATTTAAGGCAACGGTTTGTTCCTCGCAGCATATTGTTAACAATCTATTGAATCAAATGCAATTCTTCAGAATGAAAGCAGATGAACATAATGCATTCAATAGTGAAGTAATTGAATTATATGACCAATCTCTACAGGAAGGTGAAGATTTGATGGCGTTATTAAGCAATGTGGACGAGATTACAGAGAAAAATATCCGGATGTCTGTGTCACCTAAATGATTAAATACTGCATAAAAGTTGTATGTTTTAGTCGTGATAATAAAACATTATATGCGAAGTTTTCTATCATTTCGGGGACACTAGCTGAATAGGGTAAATTGTTAATATCAATAGGTGATTATGAAACTTACAGCTTTAGTTGATAATAAGCGGTTAGACAATAGGACGGACCTTGTGGTTGAAAGAGGATTGTCTCTGCATGTAAGTTCAATGGGGCGGCAGATATTATTTGATGCCGGCAGTAGTAAAGCTTTTTGCGATAATGCCATCTTGCTAAACATTAGAATCCAAGATGTAGATGCTGTGGTTATTTCTCATCGTCACCATGATCATTGTAACGGTGTCAGTCATTTTCTCGACAGTAACTCAAAAGCTCAGATATATTTTCGAGAATGTGAGAAAACAGATTATTGTTTTAAGGCTTTTGGCTTTAAAAGTAACGTAGGCATTGATAAAGCTCTATTAGACAAGGTTAAAGATCGGTCTAGTTTTGTCCGCCAGACGACAGAGATATTTCCTAATATTTTTGTTATTACAAATTTAAGCGGCAAGTATGAACAGCCGAAAGGTAACAAATACCTTTTTACAAACTCTGGACAAGGTTGCAAGCCTGATACATTTGATCATGAGTTACTAATGGTAATCAAAGAAAGCGATGGGCTTATAATCTTTACTGGCTGTGCTCATAGTGGTGTTCTCAATATGGTAGAGACTGCTGTTGAGCTTTTTCCAAATACCAGAATTAAGGCAGTTGTTGGTGGGTTTCATTTAGTAGGGGTACCACTGTTTAACAGTATTGGTGGCACCAAGGAAGATATTGAGGCTATCGGGCAAGCGCTACTAAGTTATCCAATCGATAAGTTATACACTGGGCATTGTACAGGTATGAAGGCATATGGGTTACTTAAAGGTGTGCTTGGTGATCGTCTTGAATACTTTCCAACAGGGCGTAGCGTAGTTATTTAGCTTCGATGCGCATACAAGGTAACGCCTTGTGACTATAAGGTGTAGTGCTCCAAATGAGTATCGTGATACTGGTCGATTTAGAGTACTATGTCGGCAATTGAGTATACTGTAGTTATCTATGACCATTGAAGTTAAAAATCTGCTAGAGCCTGAAGTTACATGTGCCAACTGCCAAGCTTGCTGTTGCCGTTTAGAAGTTATGATTATTTCTGATACAGGTGTACCAGAGGAACATATTGCAACTGATGCGTGGGGTGGGGAAGTCATGGCACGTTTAGATGATGGTTGGTGTTCAGCCTTAGACCGCGATACCTTGATGTGTACAATCTACGAAAATCGGCCATGGATTTGTCGAGAATTTGAAATGGCTTCGTATGAGTGTATCAATGAACGTAACGAAAATATGTAACAGTTTCACTTAGCGCCAATTGGCAGATGATTTCTTCTTATTTGCAGTCGTCTCAGGTGTGCTTTGCAAGTGTCGCAGAACACACCGATTTTTAATTGCCGTATGCGTTTATAGAGGTAGAGGTAAAGAGCCTCTGCATACAGAGCAAACATGCCGTCTAGTTTTCGCTGCGGCTTAGGCGTCGAATAATCTCATCATGCTGAGGATATACCTCCAGAAGGGTTTCTTGACTAAATAGCTCAAAATCTTCAAAAGTAAAACCTGGCGATACCATACATCCAACTAAAGAGAATCCCGGTTTATTCATCGCTGAACCAAATATGCACCCTTTGGGCACGAGAAATTGAGGCCGTTCTCCTGCCGCAAGATCAAGGCCTAGCTGGGCTGTCGTCAATTCACCTTGTTCTGAGATCATATAGATAGTGAGTGACTCTCCCGCGTGGAAGTACCACATCTCATCGGCAGTTAAGCGATGAAAGTGTGAAACTTCGCCAGTACGCAGCAGAAAATAAATACTGCTCCATAGCGAGCGAGTTTGGTCAAAATTGCTCTCGGAATTATATGAGGAACGATAGTATCCACCTTCGATATGCTGTTCCAGATCTAGATGTTGGATGAATTCTTCGGCTGTTTTCAAAAGTAATACCTATTTTTTAAAAAAGACCATTTGGCGAGAAGTAACATGCTGTAAATGAAGCGTTTAGACCACCATTTATTTAGGTATGTGAATGTAGCAAAGCAATGAAGCTGAAGCAATGATAGGCGACATTGGAGTGTCGCTAAAACGGCTACCTTCCTACTCATCACTTCTGCCTTTTTAGTTAATTAAATCAATTGTCTGTTTCAGCTGTCGGCGTACACTTTTAATTATAATTGCAATCATTGGGTGGTCACTGCTATGAGAAGAATTTTTCAGGTTTTATTGCTAGTGTTTGTCGTGACGGCGTGTTCAGAACAAGTAGCTAAAGAAGCGTTAGGAATACTGGAGCGTGACAGGGTCATATTGACAGCAACATCAAGTGAGATAGTTCGCCAACAGCCGATCAAAGAAGGCGAGTTGGTAAAAAAAGGTGATGTTTTGGTGCAGCTAGATACCAAACAACAGGTTGCTATCTTTACACGCGTTAAAGCCGAAGAAGCGAAAGCTGCTGCTTACCTCTTAAAATTGACCAATGGTGAGCGCCCTGAAGATATTGCGGCCGCGCAGGCCAGTGTTGAGCGTGCGGAAGCAACCCTGAGAGAGGCAGATAATACCCATCGCCGAGTCTCAAAGTTGGTCGCGCAAAAACTCGCGAGTTATTCGGAACGGGACAAAGCAAGAGCCGAACGCGATGCTGCTCAGGCGGATTACCATTCTGCAACAGAAAACCTCTCCAAGCTTACCAGCGGTGAACGTCCCGAAAATATTACCCAAGCTCAGGCTTCTCTCGAAGCTGCAAGCGCTGAAGTTGCACTCCAGCAACAAATTCTTGATGACCTGACAATCATTGCGACCAGGGATGGGGTGCTAGATAGCCTGCCATACAATGTTGGTGAGCGTGTATCAATGAGCAGCATTGTTGCAGCTATTCAGGCTGATACCGTACCCTATGCGCGAGTCTATGTTCCGGAGCCATACCGAGTAAAGCTTAAAGTAGGCGACAAGCTCACTGTACATGTCGACGGTCTAGTAGAAAGCTATATCGGTACTTTACGGTGGATTGCGACAGAACCATCGTTTACACCTTACTACGGCTTGAATGAACAGGATCGCGCTCGTTTGGTTTATCTCGCTGAAGTTGATATGCCGGAGGAAGCCATGGAGCTTCCGGCAGGCATTCCCGCCCAGGTGGAGATGCCCCATGAGTGATAATGCGATTGTGGCAAGGCAGCTTACTCGGCGCTTTGGTCGTTTTACCGCAGTTGACGGGCTTGATCTTGTTGTTCCTGCTGGCAGTATTTATGGGTTTCTGGGTCCGAATGGGTGCGGAAAATCGACAACCATACGGATGCTGACGGGGTTGTTAAGCCCAACTACGGGAACTGTGGAAGCTCTAGGTTTGGCTATTCCAAAGCAGGCTGAACAGTTACGTTTGCGTATCGGATACATGACACAAAAGTTCTCGTTGTACGAAGATTTAACCGTCAGAGAAAATCTACAGTTTATTGGCCAGATTTTTGGTATGTCGACGAAGTCATTAAAGTTGCGCATCAGTGAGCAGTTATCTACCTATGGCTTAGATCGGCTTGTTAGTCAGCGTGCCGGAAGTATGAGTGGAGGCCAGAAGCAGCGTTTAGGGCTTGCGGCGGCAACAATGCATCGACCCAGTTTGTTATTTTTAGATGAACCGACTTCGGCAGTTGATCCGGAAAATCGACGAGATTTTTGGGAGCAGTTATTTGATCTCAGTGATCAGGGTACGACGATATTGGTTACCAGTCACTATATGGATGAAGCAGAGCGCTGTCATGGGCTAGCTATCATGGAGTCGGGTGTTGTCAGAGCTGATGGCTCCCCTGAAGATCTAATGCAAAATATGGGTGTGACCGTTGTCGAGGTACAAGCCGCAAACCTTCGCCAGTTGAAAACAGAGTTATTGAAACGAAAAGAGATACGGTCTGCAGCTCAATTGGGGATCCGTCTGAGAGTGTTGGTCGATCAGCACGTCGCTGAACCTATTACATGGCTTAGAGAGCAATTTCCATATTTAGTGAAGGCAGAAATGACCGTGGCGCGCCCAAGCCTTGAAGATGTGTTCGTGACTTGTACCGGGGAGGGAAGGCAATGAACAGTCTCTTTCGCATGAGGGCGATAATGGTGAAAGAGTTTCGTCAGCTTTCACGTGACCGTATTACCTTCGGCATGGTTGTAATGATACCGCTTATACAGTTGCTGCTCTTTGGTTATGCGATCAACACGGATGTCAGAAATATTCCTGTTGCTGTTGTTGATCAAAGCCATTCGGCCGTCGGGCGACTTATTACCGAATCGGTGAAAGCAACGCAGGTTGTTGTGGTAACTGAAGCTTATTCAACGGCAGCAGAAGCAGAGCAGGCAATAACCAACGGCACGGTAAGGGCTGCTTTGGTGTTACCTTCGGATCTGGCTCAACGGATTGTACAGCGGCGTACCGTCGGTCAGTGGCTGGTGGATGGGTCGGATACGATGATTAGCTCGGCGTTGCTACAGTTACAAACGATGCCATTAAAGGAGCTGGTGAATTATCAACCGCCCGGTGAAACAACTTTCGACGTCGCTTTGTATTTTAATCCCTCAAGGCGTTCAGCAGTGAATATTGTGCCGGGTTTACTTGGCGTTATTTTGACGATGACAATGATATTGTTCACTTCGGCAGCTATTGTGCGCGAACGTGAACGGGGCAATTTGGAACTCTTGATTACAACGCCGGTTCGATCTCTTGAGCTGATGATCGCAAAAATCATTCCCTACATTTTTGTCGGGCTGATTCAGGTAGGCATCATTCTTGGCCTTGGGCATTTCATATTTTCCGTGCCGATTAATGGCGATTTGTCACAGCTGTTGTTCGGCACGTTGTTATTTATCTCGGCCAGCTTGACGCTGGGGTTAGTGATATCGACCATTGCGCAGACTCAGCTTCAGGCAATGCAGATGACCGTGTTTATATTACTTCCGTCTATTTTGCTGTCGGGTTTTATCTTTCCTTACGAAGCGATGCCTGTAGCTGCCCAGTGGATATCCGAGATACTGCCAGCGACGCATTTTATGCGGTTGATACGGGGAATTGTATTACGAGGTGCGGATCTGCTCGATTTGTGGCGAGATGCTATTTGGTTGGTAGGGTTTACTCTTCTCGGACTGCTAGTTGCGTCAATGCGATTTAAGAAAAGTCTTGATTAATAGGATGTTATAGTCACAAAGATCGGCAGTGTTCTCAGTTTGCAAGAAAGAGATGGTAGCCAGCATTCACTCAGGAGATTCACAATTGAATGGGGGTAAAATAGTGCTGCTCTTGTACTGGCTACCATCATAATCAGATTGAATTTTTGTATACGTTGAATTTTACGTTAAAATAGGAAGTGAAAAACAGAACAAATAAATCACAAAGGTTCCTCTTTTATGAGCAGTCAAAGGCTAAAAATCCAGTTTCAACGTCTCTATAGTCATTTTTCAGGTGAGGACTGCGAAACCAATCTACAGGATATTGCTGAAGTGCTGTTCTGCACCCGACGTAATGTGCGTATGGTAATCAACAAAATGGTTGATAAGGGCTGGATAGACTGGCAGCCTGCCGTAGGCCGGGGGAAGCAGTCGACACTTGTTTTTCATAGTTCTGACAGTGAATTACAGTATATGCACGCCAGAAAGCTGGTGGCAGAAGGAAAGTTGGAACCGGCACTTGAAGTCTTGGAAAATAATGCTGATAAGCTCGTACAGCTTATCCAGGAACAGCTTGGTCATACAACTGCACAAGGTAAGCAGATTGTACGTTTGCCGTATTATCGAGCCTTCAGCAACTTGAATCCGTTGTGTCCTTTACGCCGCTCGGAACAACATTTAGTCAGGCAAATTTTTAATGGACTAACCCGAATAAATGAGGAAAAAGAGGAAGTCGAAGGCGATTTGGCCCACCATTGGGAAGCACTATCCCCCCGACACTGGCGTTTTTATATCCGTCCAGCAGTCAGGTTTCATGATGGTAAGCTACTCGACAGTGAAGATATTGTTGTGACTCTTGAGCAGGTTAAAAAACAACGTTTGTTCAAGCATATACAAAGAGTCGATTCACCTTACCCCAATACCGTAGATATCTACCTCAAAAGTGATGACTGCCGATTGCCTGAGTTAATGAGCAATGTCCTTGCTGTCATTCAGAAAGCAGATGCTGAACATGATAAGGACAATGAATTATTTCCTGTCGGGACGGGTCCTTACCGTGTAATTCAGAATGACAAGCAGCGCTTTAAGCTAGAAGCTTTTGACCAGTATTTTGGGCTGAGAGCACTAATCGATGTTGTTGATATTTGGATGTTGTCAGAGGTGGCTTCTTGTTACCTACAGCCAGCAGCTGACGGCAGCCAGTTGAGTGGGGTGAGTGTTTCTACTCGTTTGAAATTAGATGAAGGGTGTAATTACCTCCTATTTAATCGCACGACAGGGTTAGCGAACAATGATGAATGGCTGAGCTATTTACGAAGCAAGTTAACTCCTCTGAATATATTACCCTTGCTCGACAAAGACGAGATCGGTGATTTCCGCCTTACTAATGCTTATGGCATTCTCCCTGGTTGGGCTCACGTTCCGCTTAGTGCCGAAAACACGTCAGTGCCCGCTAAACGAAATGTTACCCTGGCATTTCCGCATCAACATCCTGTCTATCCCCATGTTGCAGCAGCGATGCGGAAACTATTGGCAGATGATGGCCTAAAGCTGAAAGTATTGGAGCTGTCAACGATGGAAATTTTATCAGGCAAGCATGCTGAAAAAATAGATATTTGGTTGGGGGGGATGAGTCTAAGTAATTATCGAGATGATGCAATTTTGTCCTGGTTCTATAATTTTGACCATATTGCCAGAGCAATGCCTAAGAATGAGTTTGATGAACTTGAGTATGACGTTGCACAGTGGCGTGCGGATCAAGCAGTAGAATCACCTTGCCAGAACATCGGGGCGAAGCTTGTTCAAAGCGGGCAGATCTTACCGTTATTTCATAATTGGCTAGGAGTTGATAACACTGGCTCGATTCAAGGTATGCAATCTAACTCGATGGGGTGGTTTGACTTTAAATCAGTGTGGATGAAGCCGGATCACTGATACTCAGAAAGATTCTCGTCTTCATTGGGGCTGAATGGATAAAAAAGAACAGGTCTTTTGGCCTGTTCTTTTTTATATTGGACCAAAGACGTTTATATGGTTTAAGGACTTTCCGGCTCCCAATCTTGGCTGGTAAACCACTGGCCGATTGGGCGCCATACCACATCTATCATGGATTTGTACCAAGGGGCTTTGTTAGCACTTTCTGCCGCCAGAATAGGTTGTTCGGTTAGCAGTTCGTCATTGAGGTACCATTCTATTTTACCGACTTGTGCGCCTTTCTCTACAGGTGCTTCAAGCTCATTGTTGTAGAAAATCTTGTGTTCAATATTTTTCCGTTGGCGCCTAGGTACAGTGATTGTACCGCCATCGGCGACTTCAAGCGCAATTGTAGAAGGTGAGCCGTACCAGATTTTGAGAGGGGGTAATTCTTTGTCACTGAACTGCGGGGTAATATCCTGAAAGAATCGGAAGCCCCAGGTGAGTAGTTTTTTGCTTTCAGTCCTGCGTGTATTTACATTCTCAGTCCCCATCACGACGGCAATAAGCCGCTGGCCATTTTGCTCTGCTGATGAAACTAAGCTGTATCCGGCTTGTTTGGTGTAACCTGTCTTCACTCCATCGACATTCAAGGAAGTATCCCATAATAGGGCATTGCGATTTCCTTGTTTTATCTTTTGGAAAGTGAATGATTTTTCTTTAAAAAAAGGATAAATCTCAGGGAGTTCGTTGATCAGGGCACGGGTTAGTAACGCGATATCATACGCTGTTGTATATTGATCTTCAGAATCAAGGCCGTGAGGGTTGGCAAAATAGCTGTTCATCATGCCTAATTTTTCGGCTGTATTGTTCATCATATCGATAAAGGCGGGTTGATGACCGGCAACATGCTCTGCCAGTGCGACAGTGGCATCATTTCCAGACGATATAATTACCCCTCGATTAAGATCGTTGACCGAGACCTCATCACCGACATTAAGAAACATCTTGGAGGAGCCGGGGAATTTTTTTCCCCATGCATTCTCACTGATAGTTACTCTGTCATCAGCGGTGATATGACCTGCCTTCAGCTCTTTTCCGACGACATAGGTAGTCATAATTTTAGTCAGGCTTGCAGGAGCTAAGTGCGTTTGCTCATTCTCGCTGGCAATGATTTGTCCGGATTGATAGCTCATAAGCACCCAAGCCTTGGCTGCGATATCTGGGGGGCTGGGCATAGGCTCTGCTCGAATTGAAAAGGCAAAGCTGGTGGTACAGAGAACAGATACTAAAAAGAGGTGTTTGCTAATTTTCTTTAATGTCATAGCTCTAAGACCTTCAATAGCTTGCTAACAGCGCTATATTTAGCTTAGTAAAAACTTGCCAAGAGCAGGATAAATTTTACACCAGCCCTCCGCAGTAAGGCTGGTTATGTTTTTAGTGGTCAGATGATGTAATAGAATGGCTTGCTCATTGCTATAGCTGGTAGTACTTCACTGCATCTGCCAATCATTGTCGTTTGCGTTTGATGTAAAATGAATAAATAGAGAAAGTGATGAAGGCGACATAAATTTACTAATTGTTTCATTAGTTGCGTACTTGATTACTCACTTTGCTCTATAACTGGCATTTGTTAAGGGGATGTTGCTTGTTTTGGTTGGCTTATCGGGATGCTTCACGTTAATCGTTGATGGCTATGTGTAAACTTACAGGTAGGTCTTTTTTCTCAAGGAGCAGAGATACAGGATGAAAGTTCAATCGCTTGTATTTACTTTAGCTGGATTACTGGCAGCGACACCGGCAATGGCCGCGAGCTCTGGCGTTGATTTAACTCAATCTACCGTTGGATATGTGGCCTTGTTGGTTTTTGGTTTGGCGTATTGTCTGGTGATGGGGGAGGAGTATTTACAGCTTCGTAAGTCTAAGCCCGTTTTGCTTGCCGCAGGTATTATCTGGTTGATGATCGGGGTAGTCTTTAAAGAGCAAGGCCAAATCGAAGTCGCAAAGAGTGCGCTGGAACATAACTTACTAGAATATGCAGAGTTGTTACTGTTTCTGTTGGTAGCCATGACTTACATCAGCGCGATGGAAGAGCGCCGCTTATTTGATGCGTTGCAATCTTGGATGGTGAGCAAAGGTTTTAATTTTAGAACCTTGTTCTGGCTAACTGGTATTTTGTCATTTTTCATATCACCGATTGCCGACAACCTGACAACAGCATTGTTGATGTGCGCCGTGGTGATGAAAGTAGGCGGCAGTAATATTCGCTTCATCAATCTAGCCTGTATTAATATTGTTGTTGCAGCCAATGCTGGGGGCGCGTTCAGCCCATTTGGCGATATTACGACGTTAATGGTATGGCAGGCGGGTTTGGTATCGTTCATGGAATTTACCGATCTGTTTATTCCGTCTTTGGTGAATTACTTGGTTCCTGCGTTGATTATGTCGCTGTTTGTGCCGAAGGCTCAGCCAAATACTACAGGTGAATATGTTGAGCTGAAACGTGGGGCCCGTCGAATTGTCGCCTTATTTATCCTGACTATCGCTACTGCTGTTGCTTTCCATGGCTTGGTCCATTTCCCGCCGGTGATCGGCATGATGATGGGATTAGGCTATCTGCAGTTTTTTGGCTTTTATCTCAGAAAAACACTTCCTCGTTCGTTGGCTAAGAAAAAAGCAACAGCGCTGGCCAATAATGATGAGGCGGCATTGAAGCGTCTTGGTTCTGTGGTTCCGTTTGATGTTTTCAAGCGTGTATCACACGCTGAGTGGGACACCTTGCTGTTTTTTTATGGCGTTGTAATGTGTGTAGGCGGACTTAGTTTGTTGGGCTACTTAGGATTGGTTTCTGATGTTCTGTACAGCCAATGGAACCCTGTCTGGGCGAATATCATGGTGGGGGTACTTTCTGCTATTGTCGACAATATTCCAGTGATGTTTGCAGTTCTAACGATGCAACCGGATTTGACCTTGGGAAACTGGTTACTTGTTACTCTTACAGCAGGGGTCGGTGGTAGTCTATTGTCGATAGGCTCAGCTGCCGGAGTTGCATTGATGGGCGCAGCACATGGTAAGTATACATTTTTCGGTCATCTAAAATGGATGCCAGTTATTGCGTTAGGGTATGCGGCAAGTATTTTGTGTCATCTGCTGCTGAACCATCAGCTATTTTAAGTCCGATTATGATGACAATGTGAAAGTCAGGCATGCATTGTCAACGTTGAGTTTTGGCTATCGGTTTAGATAAAAAGGCGCTTTAGAGCGCCTTTTTATCTAAGCTTTAAGCTTAGTTACTCAACGGCTTTCTTTAATGCCGCAATAAATACATCGATATCATCGCGGCTGATATCTAAATGTGTCACTAAGCGCATCGGGTTACCTGCGCTTATCAATATTTCTTCCCCTTTTAGTTCCTTTACAATCTGGAGCTGATCAATAGCAGAGTCAACGTTGGCAAAGAGCATGTTGGTTGTGACATGCTCGATGTTGACATTAAAGCCCTCGATATTTGTTAGCTTCTGAGCGAGGTACTTTGCATTTGCATGATCGTGACGAAGGCGATCGACATTTTCGGTCAGTGCAATTTTACCTGCCGCGGCTAAAATGCCTGCCTGGCGCATACCGCCCCCTAATACCTTACGCCAACGACGTGCTTTTCGAATCAATGTGCTGTCACCGAGTACGAGTGAGCCAATCGGCGCCCCAAGACCTTTTGACAGACAGATAGTCATTGAATCAAAATGCTGGGTAATCTCAGTAATATCAACGTCTAATGCGACGGATGCGTTATAGACTCGAGCACCGTCAAGGTGGAGTTTGAGATCATGCTGATCCACAAATCCTCGTGCTTTTTGTAAATAGGCGAGCGGTAATACCTTGCCATTAATTGTATTTTCAATGCTCAACAGCTTGGTACGGGCAAAATGCGGATCGTCTGGTTTGATGGCTGCGGCTAGTTTTTTAAAACATAAAGTGCCATCTTTTTCATTTTCAATCGGCTGGGGCTGTATAGATCCAAGCACCGCCGCACCGCCTCCTTCGAATTGGTAATTATGGGCTTGTTGACCACAAAGATATTCATCTCCACGCTCACAATGTGACATCAGTGCAAGCAGGTTCGCCTGCGTTCCAGAACTACAAAACATCGCGGCTTCAAAGCCGTGTCGCTCTGCTGCCCATAGCTCCAACTCATTAACTGTTGGATCATCTCCGTAAACATCATCACCAACCATTGCTTCCGAGATGGCTTTGCGCATAGCTAAAGATGGCTGTGTGACGGTATCAGAGCGAAAATCTATCATTACTGCTTCCTCGGGACTTTGCTTATTATCGTATATGTATATCAATACCGTATTTTGACGAATGATTCGTCTTATTGTGACTGTTAGCTGAGATAGTGTGATCGAAATCAACCTTAATGGTGAATGATTGTGTTGTTTTTGTGAATCTTTATCGAGGTCTCGATATCTTGGCTAAAATATAATCAGGTTGGGGTCACAATGGAGGCCGAGAAAATGTTAGCTGAATATCGGCAGTTTGTTCTGCCAAGGCAGAGAGGATTACATGCTGAAATAATAATTATTCCGACTGGAGAGTTAAAGGTTAATATCAAGGAGAAAAATAATAGCCTAAAAGCTGAGTTTGATGAGCTATATTTTCATTCAGCAGGAAAGGAAACTGAATTGGTCTGTCGTGACCAATTAGGTACAGAATCAGTTCGCTGGCATTTGCATTTAGCTAACGATGATGCGAGAGAGTTGGCAATGTTGATTGAATCTGCAGAAGAAGAATTTGAAGCCTTGATGCGTGATCTGTAACAAACTGTTCTGTTTTAATTGTATTTCTAGTTTTATTGGTCAAAGCCTTGCCTATAGCAAGGCTTTGTATTTTATAACATTTATTTAAGAAGCTGATGTATTTGGTGGATGAAGTATTCATACCGTTTTGGAAGTGGACGATGCTTTTTCCTGATCAGATATAGCTTCTCATAGACAGACTTATTTAGCGAAACAATATGTATGTCTGATTGTTCGGGAAAGCTATTCACTGCTTTTTCCGGTAATACGGTATAACCTAATCCTAGAGATACTGGTAAGAGTATTTGGCTAAGCTGGTTTATATAACCAGCAACATTCAATGTTTCAATACTATTAAACTTACTATCAAAATTAGCCTGAATTACCTGGCTGACATAATGCTCGCCATCAGGATGGTTGATAAATCCAAGATGGTTAAGCTGATCCATATTCATTTCACTAGTTTTCATTCCAGCAGGAACGACTAGGCATAAAAGATCGATACCAACGGCTTCTTGCTCTAATTCTGCTGACGATACCTTTTGCGTAATTATGCCAAGTTCTATTTGGTTGGTATTGAGGCTCTCAATAATACGTTTATTCGGTGCGGCTTCAAGTTGGATAGTAAGATCGGGGTGTGCCAGTTGATGTTGTAAAAAATGTGGATATAGGTATGTGGCCAATGCTCCGGAACAGGCTAGTCGGCATTCTCCAGCGAAAGGGTCATCGTTTTGTAACTCTTGGTATAACGCTGACTCTTCGTCACGACGGCGGCAGCCATAGCGATAGAGGGTTTCGCCGGCTGGGGTGAGTTCAAACCGCTTGCCGAATCGCTGCAGTAAAGGCGTACCGGTTTGCTGTTCCAATTTCTTAATATGCTGGCTGACGCCGGGTTGAGTCATGAACAATTTTTCAGCCGTTTGGGTGAAATGTCCCACTTCGACCAACATGATGAAGGTTTGGAGCCATTGGGTGTTTATCATGATTACAGTTGATAACAAAAAATTATTAAAATAAGAATATTTGATAGTATATATTTTTCAAGGAAAAACTTGATGCTAAGCACAGTTGAGAGAGCAGTGATGAAGGCAAGAGGAATCAATTTATGTCGATGCCTTATCCTCGTACATTCTCTCATATTGGCATTTCAGCCCCGACCTTAAAGCGACCATGACTATTTATCCGGCCAGTACCATGGTGGTTCGTCGAGCATGCCCTGACCGCGAATAGTGGTTTGTCCCAGCTCTTTATCCAGTTCGACAGCATGACAGTCTGGGTGTTCGTTTAAAGCGGCTATAAGCCGACTCGCGTGGGAAACAACCCATACCTGAGAGTTTTCCGATGCGTGAATGATTAACTTGGCTAAAGCTGGCAATAGATCTGGATGTAAGCTAGTTTCAGGCTCATTTAGTACCATCAGGCTTGGAGGGCGAGGTGTAAGCAATGCGGCGATCAATAACAGGTAACGGAGTGTTCCGTCGGAGAGCTCGCCGCCAGTGAGAGGACGTAATAAACCTTCTTGATAGAATCCTAATGAGAATCGTCCATCTTCGTGTTGGACGATATTAATACGTGCACCGGGAAAAGCATCGTTAATGGCTTTGTCGAGTGCAGTTTTATCACCAATTTCGCGGATGGTCTGCAGAGCGGCGGCTAAATCTCTACCGTCATGATGGAGAACAGGAGTGCGTGTTCCCAGTTGTGGCTGTCGGGCAGGCGCTTCTTTATCAGTACGGAAGTGGTCATAAAATCGCCAGCTGCGAATTCGTTCTCGCATATGGAAGACTTCAGGCGCGGCAGCAGGATCTGCGATCTGATCAAACATACTATTGAAATGGCTGATATGCTGAGAAGCAATCTGCCAGCTTCTTTTCTCTCTAATTCTGATCAGCGGGCCTTGACGAGCCACCAATTGGCTTGCCGGGCGAAAGAATGGCCCGCTCCAGATGCTTTCCTGTTTTATTTCAGGGTCAAGTCCAAAAGCAGATTGGGAGGGCTCGGGTAGGCCGAGAGAAATAGAATAACCGAACTCTTCTGTAGAAAAACCGAGTCGAAGTCGTCTTACTTCTTGTCGCACGACACTTTGAATCGGCACATCACCGCGTCGCATTGAAGCTGAAATGTTTTCCGGTCCGGCCCAGAAAGTAGAATCAAGCCCACCTTCAGATGCCAACGAATTCACTACGCCACCTTGTGCTGTTTCTGCCAACAGCCTAAGAGCACGATACAAGTTTGATTTACCGCTTCCATTGGTGCCTGTAATAACATTAAGCGGGCCAAGTGGCATAGTCAGCTGGAGTATAGAACGATAGTTACTGATAGATAGTGTAGTGATCATTACGTGATCTGTATAAATAAACAGTGCCGGTGATATTAGCAGCAATAATAATAGGAGAGCAATATCCTTTCTGGATGTAGATAACATTTTTGTTCATGCTTGATTCATTTTCATTCAGCTAGACTACACAGCATAGAAATGAAGATGACTAGAGAGAAAGAGGCAGAATATGAAGAATTTTGTTGCTGGAGTAATCGCGCTTATTGTTGGTTTCTTTACTGTGACACTGGCAGCGATCATGGGGTTGTTCATAGGTATTGCTGCACTGATTGCCCGTCCATTTATCAAGAAGAAAGTGGCTGCTGCGTATGCAGAAGCGGTAAAACAGCAAAGCCAGAGCGGTGCTCACGAGAATAACTCGACAGTGATTGATGGCGAGTTTGATGATATTACTGACAAGCCTCAAGGCTCAAACCGCAGCCAAGCTCAAACAAGTGCTGGTCAATTTAATCAATTGCCTCAGTCGTCATAACACAAAAACACAGAGTGCCGGGGCTGTGCCCCGACACGAAAAAAACGCCAGCGAAACTTCTCGCTGGCGTTTTTGTTTTTATAGGCTGTTGTAACAGACTTGTGGCGTGTTATCAGATCCTAAATTTGCTAACTTCCGTATTCAGGTGTTGAGCGATGTCATTGAGCTCCTCAGACAGCTTCTGTGCATCTTGTGCTTCTGTTGAAAGCTGATCAGATACATCGTTGACGGCCTGGGTATTTCTGCTTATTTCATCAGTAACGGCACGTTGCTCTTCGGCGGCGCTAGAAATCTGAGTCGCCATGTCTGAAATATGCTGAATAGACTCAGTAATACGTTCGAGCGCATTGGTTGCATTATTGGCATCATCGACACTGCTTGTTGCTAGTGACTGGCTCTGCTGCATGGTATCAACGGCATTGTGAGTATTACGCTGCAGCGTCTCAATCATGCCACGAATTTCTTCAGTCGAACTATGCGTACGCTGTGACAATACGCGGACTTCATCAGCAACAACGGCAAAGCCACGTCCTTGATCACCAGCACGCGCGGCTTCAATTGCGGCATTTAGAGCAAGTAAGTTTGTTTGTTCGGCAATATCTTGAATAGTCGACAAAATGGCATTGATACCTTGAGCGTTGTTCTCTAGCTCTTTGATAATGCTTGCTGCATCTTCTACATGGTTAGCAAGGTGGGTGATTGATTCCTGATTACGGCTGATCACCTGTTTGCCTTCGTTGCAGCTATCCTGAGAAGCGACAGCGGCCCCCGCTGTTTGTTCAGCATGACTGGCAACCTCTTGAGCTGTTGCAGACATTTCATGAATTGCTGTCGCAATCTGTGAAATTTCATTTAATTGCACGCTCAAGGCTTCACTGGTCTGTAATGCCAGATCATGGCTGTCTTTAGCTTGCTGAGAAAGGTGTTCAGAAGAGCCTGAAATACCCGTTATAGAAACATGCAGTTTTTCGATGAATGCATTAACGTGTTTGCCAAGGCGACCGATTTCGTCATCTTGATCAAAGCTAATACGACGAGTTAGATCACCGTTACCTTGCGAGAGGTCTTCCATTGCCTCTGATAGCGTATCGAGTGGCTTTAACGCGCGCGAAATAAGGAACGTTGCTACGCCTAGCACCAAAATAAGTTGGACGATGACACTGATTATGGCATCGACTAATGCTTCACTGACGTGGGCATAAGCAACAGATTTGTCGAGAATTAAAGAGAAGTACCAGTCAGTTCCCGGAATTTGTCGGATACTAACTAAACTTTCAGTACCTGAAACATTAAGTGTGACAAGGTCACTTTGGGAAGCCACCTTTCTGATTAAGCTAGTATTAAATGCAGGATTCATCTCTGAGGTTGGTTTTAGTGTCAGAGATTGGTTGGGGTGAGCGATAATCGTACCGTCACCACTGAAGAGGGTTGCGAATACACCTTCTTGGTTGATTGCCAAGATGTCCTCGACGAGTGCATCAATAGAGACGTCGCCGGCAATTACACCACTATTCATTTTAGCGTTAAACGGTTTCGCTATAGTAATTACGAGCTTGCCAGAAGCTGCGTCAGTATACGGAGTGGTAACGACAAGCCCATTTGCCGCGGTTGCATCTTTATACCATGGGCGTTGACGCGGATCATAACCAGCCGGGAAAGTAACTGCTTTGCCGGTGAGCATTTCACCTTGCTGGGTACCTGCGTAAACCAAATCAAAATCACCGGAAGAGATTGCTTGTGCCAGAGAGGCTGTTGGTTCAGCTTGCTGGTTAAATCCGTCAATAGATGCTTGGACGATTTTCGTTTTACTTTCAAGCCATTGGCTAATAGTACTGATGTTTGACTGTGTGAGTGAGCTTGCTAATTGTTGGGTTGAACGATTTGCCTCGTCTGTAAGTCGTTCGCTGGTGAGCCATGTTTGCACAGCAGCGATAAGCAGGATAATTCCAGCAAATGTTAGGGAAAGCTTGTTTTTTATAGAAAGGTTCAAACTACCGTTCCTCTCGGTTTTAGGTACTTATGTACTGCATTAAAGTGTTATCCATTCATCAATAAATGGCTTTCAGTTGTTTTTAATATGTTGCAATGATGTTTGTTGTCAAATGTTTTCGTAAAGCCATTGTTCCTGATATTTTGTCACATTTTTGACTGTTATTGGGCTTTTTAAATGTGGAATTTTTACTCTATTAAGAATATTTAACTTTAAAAGTTTATTTATATGTTATTTAAGTTGTGAGAGTGATATTGAGGTTGGGTGTTGTTTTTAGCCTGTTCGGATGTGATGTGGCCGGATGCTTGATTCGGTCGCTTGTTTTGTAATGGCGCAGTAAAAAGTATGTAGTGAAAAATACGCGGTGTAAGTGGCGTTGGTGATGCTACTGGATGAGTATTGGTTTCAACTTAATGAATCAGGCAGTGTCAAAAAAATGGTGTTAATTACTTGTTGGCGCTTCTTTGGTGTTGCTTGAGGCACCTGAGAAAATCATTAAGGTCTTTGTTCTTTGCCGTGAAGTGGTAGCGCTTGTTCGAAGCTCGAAGTTCAAGGTGTCCGTTGTCTTGTTTTATTAGTTGTGTAAATACATCAAAGGCTTGTCTATCACTGGTCCCTCCGAGCATGACTAGTCGCGTAATACTGTACTTGTTACTGTTTTTACGCCAATTAGCAGTGAAAACCTCAACGGGGTGACCTGAGCGATAATAGCCGATATTTTCAAACCCTTGAGGATGGTTAATGTCGGCTTTTATCGCAATATAACGTTGCCTGTGGATGTTGTCAGTGATCATCGCTAATTGAAGATTGCTTTCAAACTGCTTTTGTTCATTCTTTTTCAGGTGATACAAATCCATGCGGCAGCTTTTTTCATTAAGTTGGGTAGTGCTGGTCGGGAGTAATTCTGCTTGTACTTGTAAAGAGAGAAGGCACAGAAAGAGAAAAGATTTAGTGGACCAACGTGTGAAAATACAACAACTCATATAACTTAACCCCAGCCGAATATTAAGATAAAGCTTAGTAATAGCTCCCGTTTGCATATGTCTCATTTTGAAAACAAATTGCAAAAATGCGAGTGTTTAGGGGTTATAGATTTTAGCTTTGACCATTCGACGGTATTGGCTAGGTGTAATACTAAATTGTTGCTGAAAACGGGTTGAGAAGTGGTAGGAGTCTTTATAGCCTACTTGCTCGGCAACATCTTGAACCGACATGCCAAAATCTCGTAAGAGCTGTTGCGCAGCCTCCATTCTTATTTTTTGTAGATACTGGTGCGGTGATTCTCCTACCTGGTCTTTAAACTTGCGGTTAAAACTTCGAAGCGGTAAACCACAATGGTCAGCAACATTTTGCGCCGTAATGGTTTTGGACAAATGTCGTTTCATCCAATCTTGAGCAAGGGCTATAGATTCATCAAACTGCAATTGGCCGCCAATTTGGTAAAAAGGTTGCTGGGTTGACTTTGATATTTCGTGGCCAAAATGCGTCTCGATAATGCCTGCTATCTTCTGACCGAAGTTTTCGGCAATCAGATAAAGGATCATTTCTGACTGGGAGTTAATGCTGCCAGTACAAAACAAACCACTGGCCCCTGTAATGGAAGCCTGTCGATTTAGGGTGATTTTAGGGTAACGGGCAGCAAATTTTTCGTAATAGTACCAGTGAGTTGTTGCTACTTGATTATTCAGTAAGCCGGTCTCTGCCAGCCAGGTGACACCAGTACCTGTTGCAACGAGTTGGGCACCTTGTTGATATTGGTGTTTAAGCCAAGGAATGATCTCTGGAGTCTGACGAACCGAGGAGAGTGGGTTTCCCCACATTGGCGGTAAAATGATAATGTCGAAAGTGTTCTTATCATCAAAGGTAGTGTCAGGCTGTAGTTTGAGCCCTGCCGATACATTAGGCGGTGTGAGTGAAGGTGCGACGATTTTGATTTCAAATGGCTTTTCGCGTTGCTGGTGGCGAGAACGTAAACTGGCGGCGCTGCTTAACATTTCTGCCGCTAGTGAGACGCCAGTGATTAGTGCTCGTGGGTATAAGACAAATCCAACATTCATTTTTGCATACCTCTGTTGTATACATTGGCTTGATCGTTGGTGATTTTGGCACATATGTGGGATGAATGAACAGTGTAAATTGGTAATCTATGGCCAACTGAATAAAAAGATATAGGCTTAGGATGACAAAGTTACCTCTAATTGTCGGGTTTGGCGGAATAAATGCTGCGGGGCGTAGCTCCGGCTTCCACAGTTACAAGCGCATGATCGCTGATGTATTATCCGATGACGAGATGCAGACCACCTGGAAGGATCTTGCTTTCCGAATGGGGCTTGCAGACAGTGAAGTGCTTGATTCTGAGCTTGTTGATGCTATTAAGGCTGGGACGTTAGTGCGTCGTATCGATTCATTCGACCCTGATAACCTGCTTTACCAATATAAAGCCTCTCTAAGCAGTGAAAGTGAGCAGATTTCATTTACCCTGCGTAAATCAAAATTACCCAATAAAATCCCTGACAACTGGGTGCTGGAAGACCTGGGTAATAAAGTAAAGATCACTGTGAACGGAGATCTGGGTGCTTTGCTTGAGGATCGTGTTTCTTTTCCGGTTAGCAGCGGCGGTAATATTCCGGCCGGCTTTGACCCGGGCAAACTCTACAATTCACGCTTTCATCCTCGAGGCTTAAAACTGACGGTTTACGGTGCATCTGATGCATTGAATTCCATGGGCGTGGATTGGGAAGAGGTACTGACTCACGTTAAACCTGATGAAGTTTCCGTTTATGCTGGAAGTGGTTTGTCACAAATTGACGATCACTCTTTGGCTGGCATGCTGGCTGCGCCACTAACGGGTGGTCGGGTGAGTACTAAAATGATGGCATTATCGTTTGCCGAAATGCCGGCAGATTTTATTAATAGCTATGTGATTAACAGTGTTGGTACTACCGGTACGAATATGGGGGCTTGTGCTACGTTCCTGTATAACCTGCGTCAGGGTATGTATGACATTCAACACGGTAAGTCTAAAGTTGTGATTGTCGGTAATGCGGAAGCACCGGTTGTTGCCGAGATCATGGAAGGCTTCCGTGTGATGGGAGCTCTGGCTGAAGATGAGCAATTAAAAACTCTTGATGACAGTGACAGCGTTGATAACTGTCGTGCATGTCGTCCGTTTTCATCGAATGCTGGTTTTACGATGGCAGAATCAGCGCAGTTTGTTGTTCTGATGGATGACGAATTGGCATTAGAGCTGGGGGCTACCATTTATGGCTCCGTTGCCGATGTGTTTATTAATGCAGACGCCAACAAAAAATCCATTTCCGCGCCAGGGGTTGGCAATTATGTCACAGTGGCAAAAGCGACGGCACTGGCAAAAGCTATTTTGGGTGAAGAGGGCGTCAAGCAAACTTTTGTCCAGGCTCACGGGACAGGTACCCCGCAAAATCGCGTGACAGAAAGCCATATCCTAAATGAAGTTGCGAAGACATTTGCGATTGACAGTTGGCCTGTTACCGCGATTAAGTCTTATGTTGGTCATTCAATGAGTGTCGCGGCAGGCGATCAGCTCATTGCCTCATTGGGTGTTTGGCGGTACGGCTGGATCCCGGGTATCTCGACTATCGACCATATTGCAGACGATGTGCATACATCGAACCTCGATATACTTACCGAACATGCCTTTGCTGGTGAACATGGCGAAGATTACAAAGCGGTGCTCCTTAATGCCAAAGGTTTTGGTGGCAACAATGCGACGGGGTTGGTACTGTCACCGGCACAAACACTGGCAATGCTTGGCAATAAGTACGGTGATAAGGCTCTGCTGGCTTATCACGAGAAAAATATACCGGTGAAGCGTATCGCTGACGAAAATGACAAGGCGGCTTGCACTGGCACTGAAACAATACGTTACCACTTTGGTGAACGTGTAATGGATGAAACATCAGTGTCAATGACGCAAGAGAGCATGAAGCTATCGGAGTTCGATCAGGAAATTGTGTTGCCTCAATTAAATCCATATGCTGATTACAGTTAGCTGAAGTATTATTAAAAGCGTGAAGTCGATAGTTATTATCGGCTTCACGCTTTTTTATTGGGCGAAGGAAATTCTTACTAATCCGTTAATTAAGCAACTATAAATAATATAATAATGATTATTCAGCTCGTGTTTGAGTTGGTTTGGGAGAATTTAATTGGCCAATATAATGCTGATCGCAAACCTTAACTGCGATCGTGTGATGCAGCTAGATAGGCCGCTGACGACGGGGGGACGCCATCACTATTTAGATGGCGGTCGACGCCTGGGCGGTGGCGGGGCGAATACCGGATTGGGTTTGGTGTGGGCCGGTCACAATGTTGCGTTAGTTAGTCAGGTAGGCAAGGATGAAACTGCAGACTGGCTATTGGCAGAAGCCAGTTTGAGTGGCTTGAACTGTGCATTGTTACATCGTAACGATGTAATGACGTCAGAGTTACTGCTAATTATGACACCTGATGGTGAGCGAACTATTATTCGCCCGCAGCGGCCTCGATTTATATTGGGTACGCCACCGGCTTTCTCTCGTTGGGATGCGCTATATATTAACTCTTCGGCTGAAGGTGCTGAGGTTTGGGCCCAAGCGGCATTAGAGCATTCACTGGTTATCGCGCAGCTCGCGAAAGATGAGCGTTTACGGCCATGCCACGTATTAATTACCTCGGAATCGGATCTGGAAGGACGGACAAATCTGCCAGTATGGCAATATGGCCAGAGCATTGCTGGCGAATTTCTGCGTTATTTCGTTATCACCGATGGTGAAAATGGAGCAAGGGCCTATACAGCAGAGGAAACCTTTTATGTGCCAGCTTTAGCTTCACAGGTGGTTGATACTACTGGGGCGGGAGATGCTTTTGCTTCTGGCTTGATCAATGGGCTTGTTAACCAGAATTCAATTATTGATGCGATGGCAGAAGGGGCAAAGTGGGCATCATTTGCTGTTGAAACCCAAAGTTCCATTCCCGGTGAAGAGTTGAAACAGTATTTATCCCAATCTACATAAGTATTTGATTACTATTGCTAGTTAAAAACGCTGATAGGTTGATACCTGTCAGCGTTTTTATTATCTAGAATCTAGACGATCGTCGTTATTTTTTCAGCTTAGTGATCTTTGACTTGTTAAGCACTGCGCGACGAAGACGAGCTCGGCGTTCTGCATCAGATTGATCCGTTGGATTGTTGGTGCGTCCACTGCGATCTTTGAATGCAGATTTAGTGTGCATTTTTTGTAGTAGGGCATCACGGTTCGCAGGCTCGTAGCCAGCAAGTTGAATTCGGCGGATACGTTGCTTGATCAGCTTTTCAACCTGGAGCAACGTCAGTTCTTCTTCACGGCTAACAAATGAGACTGCATGGCCTTCTTGTCCGGCACGGCCTGTACGGCCAATACGGTGAACGTAGTCTTCGGCCAAAAATGGCATATCGTAGTTCACCACATGCGGTAGTCCCTGAATATCCAGGCCACGGGCAGCGACTTCAGTAGCTACCATCACACGTGCTTTACCTTCCTTGAACTCGTCTAGAGCACGACGGCGTGCACTCTGTGCTTTGTCGCCATGGCAAAGAACAGCTTTAATGCCGTCAAGCTTGAGTTCTTTGACGAGCTCGTTAGCGGTTTCTTTATAGTTAACAAAAACCAAAACCTGCTTCCAGTTTTTCTTGCCGATAAGCTCAGAAAGAAGCTCGCGCTTGCGATCTTCATCGACAGGGTAAACAACGTGAGCCACTGTCTCGGCTGTCGCATTTTCCGGACTAACAGAAATACGTTTTGGTTTGCGCAGGAGCTCATTTGACAGCTTGTTCATCTGGCTAGAGAAGGTTGCCGAAAACAGCATTGTTTGAGGCTGGGTACGGATATCACTCATGATCATGCGGATATCGGAAATAAAGCCCATATCCAACATACGGTCAGCTTCGTCGAAAACTAAGAACTCAAGGTTAGCTAACGATACGTTATTGAGCTCCATATGCTCAAGCAGGCGGCCCGGAGTCGCTACAAGAATATCAAGCCCCTGCTCAAGCTTTTTCTCTTGAGAGGACATTTTGGTACCGCCATAAATAGCAGCCACATTTAGCGATACATATTTGGTGTAATCCTCGATATTTTTGGCGATCTGTGCCGCGAGTTCACGGGTAGGTGCAAGAATCAAAGCTCGAACATTAAAGCGGTTGCGCTGTTTTGGGTTGTCACAGATCTGCTGAATGATTGGCAAAGAGAAGGCAGCTGTTTTACCGGTCCCCGTTTGTGCGTTAGCAAGAATATCCTGCCCGCGACGAGCATGTGGAATCGCCTGTTGCTGTATTGGCGTTAATTTCTCGTATCCACACTCGGTAAGTGCGCGCACAATTTCCGGAGAAAAGCTTTGTGATGAAAATGACATTCTTTGTTCCTAAAGCAGACGGCTGAGCCTGACCAAAATACGGTCGCCGATTATAGATGAATTATGCTTGTCTGTGGCGACTAATTTAACGTGATTGATTGATATTTGCTCGTATTTTAACATTTGAACGGTTCATTTGCTTGGCTGGACGTTTTTATAGCCAATTGAAACGCCAGATCTTCCTTCCGCTTTGTGTAAATAATAGTTGGCTTGTTCAATATTTTGCTTTAGCAGTTGGCTAAGATGACGAACTACATCCCATTTGGGTGGGTTACCAGTGTTGGCGACGGCAGCAATGTAGGTAGCCAGAGCCTTGATAGATGACAACTTATAGTCAATGGCGATTTGCCTAATGTTACCTGCGCTCATGGCGAGTTGTTGGTAGCTATTTGATTGATAGAGTACAGGCAGCGATTCATGTTCTGTTCGCATTGAAGTAATGAAGTGCTGAATTAGTTGCATTGCTTTTCGCTCATTGCCGTTGCACTGGTGAAGTAAATCTTTATAGCTGATGAGTTCTCGCGGGGATAATTGAGAGGCAGGTTGTTTGCCTAATCTATGGTTAAATTGGCTAAGGTTATCTCGGAAGCTGGCTTCAAGTATCGGTTTGGAGAGAATTGCATCGGCGCCAGCTTTGATAAATTCGTTACGATTATCTTCAAGTACATCGGCCGTACAGGCAAAGATAACGGTACTTAGCCCCAATTGCTGACGAATGATTCTGGTTGCAGATAATCCATCCATATTCGGCATATGGTTATCCATTAATATTAAATCGAAGCTTTCTTGTCGGAGGATGCTGATTGCTTGGTATCCGTCTTTAGCTAGAGTAACGTTGTATCCCATTCGCTGACAAAAAGACTGTGCGACCAGTGCATTGATATTATTATCTTCGACAACTAATACTTTAAGCTTTTGTGGAAGTGGAGCTGATGTTGGTATATCCCGTGTTGCTGTTGCTGTTGCTGTTGCTGTTGCTGTTGCTGTTGCTTGCTCTTTGCTTGCAATATCAATGATGTCAACTTGCATGGTTAGTGTAAACGTTGTTCCTTTTCCGATGGTACTTTCAACTTTTGCGCTACCGCTCATCAGTCCTGTTAACTGTTTGACAATTGCGAGCCCCAGTCCGGTTCCACCATAACAGCGAGTTGTGCTTGATTCAGCCTGCGTGAATGGTTCAAAAATATGCTTTAACCGCTCTTTTCTGATGCCTATACCAGAGTCTGATATAGTAACGATCAGTAAAGATTCTGCGCATGTATCACAATGCTCTGTGCTTATGGTTAACGTGATCTCACCAGTTTCAGTAAACTTGACCGCATTACTCAAAATATTGTAAATCACTTGGCGAATTCTGGACTTGTCGCTTCTTAGTACCGTATTTAGCGGTAGCCTTGTATCAAGGTGAAGATCTAAGTTCTTCTTCTTACAAATAGGTCCGTAAGTTGCCTCTATCGGTTCGATGAGTTCAGAAAGTGGGAAAGTCTGTACCTCTAGTTCCAGCTTGCTTTGTTCGATTTTTGAAAAGTCGAGAATGTCATTTAGCAAAGAGAGTAAGTGTTGGCCTGATTCCAGCAAAATGCCGAGCTGTTTATGTTGTTCTGGCTGTTGCTCCGACGATGCCATTATTTGGGCCATTCCAAGCATACCATTGAGCGGTGTGCGTAATTCGTGGCTCATGACTGCAAGGAATTGAGATTTGGCTTTATTTGCAGAGGTAGCTTGTTGGGTCGCGATTTCAAGTTCTCTTGTGCGAGCTTTTACCTTGTTGTCTAACCGGTTTTGCTCTTTTTTAAGCGACTGTAACGATGCGTTCAGTTTGGATGACATCTTATTGAACGTTTTACTTAAGTGACTGATGTCGTCGCTCCCGTGTTCCGGTAACTTGTCGAAGCAGGTATCCTCACTGTCCGCAACGGTATCCATTGCCGCGATGCAGGCAGTGAGCCGATTTTGTACAATTATTCGATAGGTTATTAGAAGAGTAAATGTAATAGAGAGTAGGCCAATAAGCAGCGCTAAGATGATATGGCGGCTGATCAAGATGCCATTTGTTATCGGCTGGGTAATATCGGTCTCAACTTCTAAAATGCCACGCAAGTCACCAACTTTCCATTGGGAACCACTCGGATCTGAATTCTTATTATGGCAATCGACACAGGTTTGGTTGCTGAGAACATCGCTAACAGCAACTCGAAGATATGACTTGCCATCGGAATGAAACTCTTTGAAATAGGTACTTGTTGGATCAGAGGAAAGCGCCAGCCAGGCAGCGTGGCTGAATTCATCCAGCTCTCGATCCTTGCGGTTTGGAAACGGGTAGGGGCTATAGAGTCGTATTTGTGTTCCCTTGTCTTGGAGTTTTCGACTTATTTCCTGAACTAAAGAGGCTGGTAAAGGAACAATACCGTTGTTGTTTTGAAAATCAGAACTGACTATTAGGTCACTGTGCGCAATAACTTCTGACAACACGGCCTTCGAATAGACATCACGAAGTATCTTAAATTGGGTGACGGTGTTCTCTGAGGAGGCGATAGCCTGGCGAATTGTGTTAGCAGCAATGATCTGGGGGATATATGAATAAAGAAAGCCAAGGATCATCAGAAAAATAACAACAATGGGAAAGAGAAGTTTTTGGAAAGTGTTCACCTGTGCACCTTTCTATGAATAACGTATATATACGGCTTAATTCATATTGATAACACTATAAAGTTAGTCGAGATGTGAGGGGTTTTCCTGTATTTGTAATAAATTTGCTCAAGAATATGAATTATTTTATGAAGTGCTGAGGCATTGAGTGTCGATTGATAATGAGAGTGCTTTTCATTATCTGGCGGGCCGTTACAGTAAACTGTAAAAAGATAAAGGCCACAACAGCGGCCTTTATCTTAGTGTTGCTTGTGTTATTGAGCGATTGCTCGAGAACCAATTTTAACAAAGAAAGAATTATTACATTCAGCACATTTATATTTCTGGTACTGTCTATGAGTGACTGTTTTTTCCAGAAAATTTCTCTTTATACGATAAACGTTTGTGCCAACTTTACAGCATTCGCACATATAAAAACCTCAGCCAATTGAGTGCAGCGAGTGTACAGACTCTGTGCTACAAATGTCTGTGACATAGATCACCTATTGGCCGTGTTGAGTACAAAATATTGCATTCAACCAGTTGATTATGATTGGAGTTTCATTGGGTTTGTATGTGTTTTTTCGCGTACTGGGTTTGAAAGCGGGCCGTTTGGGTATAGTTGTTGCCGTTATCTTACTACGAATATTGAACTTCTTCTCAACAGGCGATGAAAAGAGGGTACATACTGTTATATACTATTCGTTGGACAACTTATCTGCCGATGGACAGCATTGGGCAAATGTGAAGTTGTGATAGTGTATTTTAAGGTAACAGCATGAATTTAAAGCAAGAGCTTCAGCAAATGAATAACCGTTTAGACAAGTTACGTCGTAAACTTGCTGGAGCAAAAGAGCGTGGTGATAAGGCAATTGCTGGCCAGGCAACACAAGAGATCGACACGATCACCAAAAAAATTAATAAAGTAAAATCACAGCAGAAGCGTCAGATGAGCCAACAAGGCTCCGACGTTAAGTCTCTGCCATTCAATCGTGTGCTGACCAAAGCGGAACAGGCCGACATGGGCAAGCTGAAGAAATCTGTGAAAGGTCTGGTTGTTGTTCATCCGATGACGGCACTTGGCCGTGAAATGGGTGTTAAGGAAGTGACAGGCTTTGCTCCAAAAGCGTTTTAAGCACCCCATTAGCTATTAAGATCAGTGCCCGTAGTTTTGCTATCGGCACTGATTTTTTATTATCGTATTCCCTCTATTCGTTTTAGTAAAAGGTACTGTTGAATGAAGCTTGCCGTTCTGGATCAAACATTATTTGACCATCTCTACCATGATATCCATGAATTCCGTACAACGTTTGACCTGGATATTGAAACCCCGTCGACATTAAATGAAAAAATGGACACCCTTCATACTTCATTGGCTGTCGAGGAGTTAACAGAGCTGGCAGAAGCTGATTCCTTGGTTGAGCAGGCTGATGCGATCGTTGACTCTGTATATGTACTTATGGGACGTCTTGTCCATCTTGGTGATAAGCAAGTTGATGCTAATATTGGTATTAGTTATATCATTGACTTGTTACTACAGGTTGCTGAGCGTTTGAATATTGATTTTGTATCATGCTGGAATGAAGTCCATTCAAGCAATATGAGCAAAGTCTGCCGTAATGAGCAGGAATTTACAGATACTGAATCCCATTACGCAAACCAAGGCGTGGAAATCGTTGGTAGCCAGAAAGGTGAGTACATTATTGCCAAATGTGCAAAAGATGTTGATCTAGAAGGTAAAATTATCCGCCAAGGTAAAGTACTTAAGTCAGTGTACTATCGTCCGGCTGATTTGGTGAAGATCGTTACGTTGTAATAGCTACTTTTTGGAAATAGCCGTGCTAGTGGTACACTAGACGGCTTGATTACCATTATCGTAGTGTTTCATGAGCTCTCATATTTCGACTCAATCCCAATCTGATTATCCCGATTTAGGTCGCCAACTATTTAGCATGACATGGCCGATGTTATTTGGTGTCTTGTCGCTGATGAGCTTTCAACTTGTCGATAGTGCATTTATTGGCCAGCTAGGAGTATTGCCTCTGGCTGCACAGGGCTTCACTCTACCTATGCAAATGGTCATTATCGGTTTGCAGGTTGGTTTGGGTATTGCGACAACCTCGCTGATTTCAAGGGTATTGGGTGCCGATGAGACGCTTCGGGCCAAACAGCTCGGTGGTCTGGTGGTACTTACAGGTGCTCTAAGTGTTTTTTGTATTTGTGTCTTAATTTGGTTTCTGCGTAGCCCTATTCTATCTTTGCTGAGCGCTCCCGTTGATGTTTATCCCGTTATTGATGCCTATTGGCCAGTCTGGTTAGCAAGCTCTTGGACGGGGGCGATGTTATATTTTGCGTATAGTTTATGTCGCGCAAATGGCAATACCATGTTACCGGGGATCATGATGATGGTAACCAGCATACTGAATATGGTACTGGATCCGTTGTTTATCTTCTCACTTGATATGGGCTTGGTTGGTGCTGCCTGGGCAACCATTGCGGCCTTTGGTATTGGTTTAGTCGTTGTTTATCCGCTTGTGTTAAAACGTCATTGGATGAGTCTTAATTGGCAAGGGCTGGATGTGTTCGCATCTATTAAGGAGCTGGTGAATACTATGGCACCAGCGATGTTAAGCCAGTTGTTACCGCCAATGTCTTCGATGCTGGCAACCAAGTTAGTTGCAGGTTTTGGTGCGGCCACTGTCGCTGCCTGGGCCTTGGGATCACGTTTGGAATTTTTTTCAATTGTAGTGGTTTTGGCGCTAACCATGTCGATGCCGCCGATGGTCGGCAGGATGCTTGGTGCGGGTGAGATCAACAAGATAAAAGCTTTGATTAAACTTGCTGTTAAGTTCGTCTTGATATGGCAGTTTGTGATTGCCGCTGCGTTGTTCCTTGGCTCATCTGTATTGAGTAGTTTACTGACCAGTGAGTCGACGGTGAGTGAGATACTATCTCTGCATTTAGTCTGGGTGCCGTTGAGTTTGGGGCCTCTTGGTGTGTGTATGCTGATGGTTTCTATTTGCAATGCACTTGCGCTGCCGATGCGAGCGTTACTGATTTCTGGCCTACGTTTGTTTATTTGCTTTCTGCCCGCTATTTGGCTTGGAACGAAGATTGCCGGATTGGAAGGGTTATTTATTGGCGCAATGTTGGGCAACATTGCTGCGGGGATTGTTGCCTGGGTATTCTATCAGCAAGGAATGAAGCTAGTTATTGCCAAATATGGCTAATAGTTAAACACTTCGTGATTTTTTATTTATGCGCCCGGTTGATGCTGGGCGTATTTGTATCTGCAGATCGTGTAGTTATTTCATTAACTTGGTATTATCTTGCGCGAACACTATTTGGGAAAAGGAACCGGAATTAATGAGTACGTTTACTATAGATAACAAGACCATGCACTTTCTTGATAAGGGCGAAGGTCCGGTACTCGTTTTAGGCCACAGTTATTTGTGGGATAGCGCAATGTGGGCACCTCAAGTGGATGCATTGAGCCAGCATTATCGTTGTATTGTTCCGGATTTATGGAGCCATGGTCAATCAGACTCTGCACCAGAAAAAACACGCTCATTACGTGATTACGCTGATGATGTTCTGGCATTGCTTGACCATTTAAACATTGACAAATTTTCTGTTATTGGCCTATCTGTCGGGGGAATGTGGGGCGCTGAGTTGGCACTGAAAGCACCTGCACGAATGCAGTCACTGGTGTTAATGGATACGTTTATCGGTTATGAGCCTGAAGTCTCGCATGCTAAATACTTTGCCATGTTAGATACTATTGCAGAGCTGCAGGTTGTGCCGGCTCCTATGGTCGATGTGATCGCACCAATGTTCTTTGCCCGAAATGCTGAAGAAAATAACCCGGAACTTGTCGCACAATTCCGTAGCCACCTTGCCAGCATGCAGGGGCCACAAGCTCTGGAGATTACTCGTATCGGTCGGATGATATTTGGCCGTCGTGACACCTTTGAAGATGTGGAAAAGCTGACGTTGCCGACGTTGGTTATGGTTGGTGCTGAAGACTCGCCACGCCCACCGCTTGAAGCGCAGTTAATGCATGATGCAATTGATGGCAGCAAATACGTTATCATTCCGGCTGCAGGTCATATCAGTAACCTTGAGCAGCCTGAGTTTGTTACCAAGCAGTTGGTTGAATTCTTGGCTGAAGTTATCGCGTAGCCAAGATGTTATAGAAGCCAGGATGTTATAGAAGCATAGCGGCTTCTGACAGACGAGTAGAACAAACCTCGGCTATCAAATTGATGCCGAGGTTTGTCCTTTTTTAATGGAAATATTGGTTCTAAAGAAAGAACCGCTGCTCATCCTCGGTTAGGGAGTTCGATGTTTCTGTATAAATGCAATGGAATGATGGTTAAATTCATCCGGTCGTTCAACATTGCAGACATGGCCACAGTTATCGAATTCAGTCAGGTAACTATATTTATGTCTATTAACCATCTCTTTCACCGGTTTGATGAACATATAGTCTTTTTCTCCCATTAGATACAGCGTAGGGATCGACAGCTCTTTCTCTTTGAAGTACTTCATTATCGGATTTACATCGGCCGCCAATTTGAACCAGCGTTTAAATTCTTGCTGGCAAAGTTTTTTTGCCTCATTGACAAACAGCAGGCGGGATTCTTTCTGAGTCTTTTGCGGCATCACTATGTAGGCAAATAAACCATACAGCCACATGTAAGGAATAATGTTCTTGCACAGGTTCCCGGCTTTAACCAATGCCTGCGAACGGGCGTCCAATCGAGTGACAGCACCGCCGAGTACCATGGTTTTAACTCTGTCTGGTGCCAGCTCTGCTAAATTACGAATGATGATTGTGCCGAGTGAGATCCCGACGAAATGAGCAGATTGGATCTTTAGATGGTTGAGTACCTGGAGAATATCGGTGGTTACTGCTTTGAAAGTATAAGGGTTTTTTATCATGTTCTTAAACATGGAGTTTGACTTGCCATGGCCGCGCAGATCAAGCAGTAGCAAGTTGAAATGTTGCTTGTAGGCTTTTATTTGTTTGAACCAGATAGACGAGCTGCCTCCGGCACCATGGACAAACACGACCCAGTCTTTGCTGGTAGGGTGAATAAACGTTTTATGAAATAGCAGTGTATCTGACATTATGACCTCTATATCTACACTGCAAAATTATCACAAATTGCAGCAGAAACGGAGTTTATCACGTCTTTTCAATGAATAAGACCGAAACTGTGAACAGATATGTCAGGTAGTTTGGGTATACAGAAGGAAAAAAGCCCCCAGCAGGTAGGGGGCAAAAGAAAAGGTCGTTTGGGATTAGTTATAGAATTTGCAGACGGTCGACTTCAATTTCAGGGGTGTTACCACCTTCGTACTCACCGAACAGCCTTACTTGTGTTGTCGCATCGATAGTCTGTGGTAGACGAATATCATCATCGAGCTCAACTTGAATTTCTTTGGTGCCGTCACTGAAAATGAAGGTTTCGGCATTGATCTGCTTGATTAGCTTACCTTCTACGACGGCGTTTCGTTCCGTCAGCATTCCGGTATCTTCTAGCAGCTCAGCAACGGTTACTGTGTCTACCGGCCCTGAGTATGAAATTGCGGCACCTTTGTTGTGGTCTCCAGCTAGAGCCATTGTTGGTGTCATAACAGCGATTGTAGCGATAGCGATAATGGTCTTCTTAATCATGATTCTGTCTCCTCGTCGTTGATGGTTCTATTAAACAACAAGTGATCTGAATTAGTGATGAGTTGAATATTCAGTTTCCGTTCATTTTCAACAAAGTATGGCTAGTGGGATTAACTGACAGAAGCTGCAAGCGGGTAGGTAAAGAAGATCAGGTGAATAAGATTAAACCCAAAATGTACACTTATCGCCATACTCAATCGTCCGGTCCAATAATAGGTCAGGCCATAGAGAGCACCGGCACACCCAGCAATCAAAATGAACAGTGGGCCACCAGCAAAATGAGCAAGACCAAAAAGGATGCTGGCAATCATTATTCCTATCCAATGATTGAATCGCTGAGTCAGTAATTTTTGAATATAGCCTCGAAATAACGCCTCTTCTGCCACGCAGGTAAATAGCAAATTATTAAGTGCGAATACCCAAAGCCATTCAGGCAGTGAAAGCTCAGGTCTGACAAGCGTCAGCATAGTTGCCAAAGCAGGTAGCAAAACGAACAAGCTAACTAAGACAATCAGTTTGAACAGAGTGATTTTTCGTGGTTGTTCAAGCTCTTTTGGTGTGAGCATGGTTGGTACAAGCAATAGCAAGCCAAAGATAACCATCGGCTTATCAAGATTCAGATACATCGTAAACGGAATACTATCAGGGCCGGTAATAACATTATCGAGTATCTGTAGATTGTCGAACCCAGGTATAAGGTGAAGTACAAGGGCTGTAACCCATACCAATACTGCACAATGGGCTGTTACCAACCATTTCCCGGTTAGCTTGTTTGAAAAGGCTGCTACCCCGAGGCCAATAACAATGGCTAGCACGCCAATCAGGGTTAATCTCTCTAGCAGGAAGGCAGACGTTAGAGTTATAGATAGGGCGTAAGGCCAATATTTGGGATTGATGAATATGCTGATAACACTGCATGCTAGCAGCAACCAGATGATCCCATCGGGAATTAACAATGAAACATCGAACATAAGTAACAGCCGGTTGTAAAAGTACAGTCGTTATAAAAGTACTGAAAGTTGTAATGTACTGAAATAGTAACGATTTAGCGTGTTGTTTTCATCTAACGTTTACTGAAGCAAATAAAATAAGCCTAACTTGTTTATAGAACAGCCAACCAACTAGTTATTGTTTAAGTTATCGGTAAGTTCTTGGTTGGTTAAGAGGAGTGACTCCAATAGAATGGTTACAATTGTTGATTGTTAAGTGGTTTGTAAGTGGCAGTGGTAGCAGGATTTATCGGAACAGAACTTATACTTGGTGGCGCCAGATCGGGCAAAAGTAACTTAGCAGAGACCTTGGCGATTGAATCCGGTATGGATGTGGTTTATGTTGCGACGGCAACGGCAGGTGATGCTGAAATGGCAGCCCGCATTGCCCGCCATAAAATGCAGCGACCACAGCACTGGCAACTGGTCGAAGAACCACTTGAGCTGGCTGCCGTGATTCGGTCACACAATGAACCCAATCATTGCCTGCTTATTGATTGTCTAACATTGTGGTTAACTAATTGCCTATTTGGTCCAAGTGCCACATCACAATCTTGGCTTGAGCAGAAACAGGATCTCCTTCAGGCATTGTCGGAAGCGAAAGGGCGAATCATCTTGGTTAGTAACGAAGTCGGGCAGGGTGTCGTACCGATGGGAGAGATCACTCGACAGTTTGTCGATGAAAGTGGCTGGCTGCATCAGGCCATCGCCAAACAGGCAGAGCGGGTCGTTTTTGTGACTGCAGGCATTCCTCAGGTCTTAAAAGGACCCGCATTATAAGTAAGCGTAATGGAGCGAGCTTCAATTGAATTAAACTTCAAGAGCTCCTAAATCAATGACAGGTATTTTAATGACAGAGACTTCCACGACTCGTATAGATATTCTGCGTCACGGTTTACCTGAAGGCGATGGCTGTTTACGGGGACACACTGATTTTCCAATTACAGCGGAAGGCTTGCAGCAGATGCATGCCGCGGTTAATGGGCTGCTTGATGTTGAGCAGGTTATCTCTTCCCCTTTACAGCGATGTCATGATTTTGCCAAACAGTTTGCCAGCCAGTGCTCATTGCCTATTGAACAATGTCCGGATTGGAAAGAGATGAACTTTGGCCGCTGGGATGGCCAAAGTCGTGATAGCCTTTGGCAGACAGAACGCGAGCTACTAAGCAGCTATTGGAAAAAACCGTGGCAATCCCCCCCGCATGGCGGCGAGTCATTACACGAATTTGACCGTCGTGTTCATCGTGCCTGGCAAGAGATGCTGGTCCGTTATCAGGGTAAACGTATACTACTCGTAACGCATGGTGGCGTAATGAAGCAACTGTTACGTATTTTGCTTGATATGCCTGAAACGGCCAACTATCTACAACGAATCGACCTACCATATGCGGCGCGTTACCGTGTCACCGTATATCGCGATGAACATGGTGAATATTGGCCGCAAGTTCAATGGCCAGTACAACAGCAATTTTAGTGAGAAAAGAATGCAATTAACCACTCAGGCACTTATGGTGCAGGGAACGACATCAGATGCAGGCAAAAGCGTGGTGGCTGCTGGACTTTGCCGAGTATTAGCGAGAAAAGGTATCAAGGTGGCTCCCTTTAAGTCACAGAATATGGCGCTTAATAGTGCAGTTACCAAAGATGGTGGTGAAATCGGCCGGGCGCAGGCTGTTCAGGCTCAGGCCTGCGGCATTGAGCCCAGCGTACATATGAACCCGGTGCTGTTAAAGCCGAATACGGATATCGGCGCGCAAGTCATTGTTCAGGGAAAAGCACTAGCCGATATGGATGCGGTCGGTTACCACGGTTATAAGAAAGTGGTGATGGGGCCGGTGATGGAGTCATTTTGCCTGCTGCAGTCTGAGTTTGAAACCGTGATTGTCGAAGGTGCCGGAAGCCCTGCAGAGATCAACCTGCGTGAAAATGATGTTGCAAATATGGGGTTTGCCGAAAAGGCAGATATCCCAGTGATAATCGTTGCCGATATTGACCGTGGTGGGGTATTTGCTCATTTGTATGGTACGTTGGCGTTGCTTTCTGAATCGGAGCAGGCGCGCGTGAAAGGGTTTGTGATCAACCGTTTCCGTGGTGATATCAAACTATTGGAATCAGGACTGGACTGGCTGGAAGAGAAAACGGGCAAACCGGTTTTCGGCGTCTTACCTTATCTGCATGGATTGATGCTTGAAGCTGAGGATGCGATTAATGTGCAGCAAGTTGAAGCGGCAGAGCAGCAGCTGAACGTTGTCGTTCCTGTTCTGACCCGGGTGAGCAACCATACAGACTTCGACCCACTTCGCATGCATCCTCAGGTTAATCTGCAGTTTGTCAGGAAAGGTGAGCCAATGCCTCCTGCTGATCTTGTTATTCTTCCTGGTACCAAGAGTGTCCGTAGTGATCTGGCGTTTCTGCGCGAACAGGGCTGGGATAAGAAAATTGCCCGTCATGTCCGCTTTGGCGGGAAACTGATGGGTATCTGTGGCGGTTATCAGATGCTTGGTGAACATATTGCCGACCCTGATGGTATTGAAGGAAAAGCTGGCGAAAGCCAAGCTCTGGGGTACCTACAAACCACAACAGTACTGGCACCAGAGAAGCAGCTTAAGCAAACAACTGGCCAGTTACAGCTTCCTGAGCAAGAAGCGGTTGCTGTTCGAGGGTATGAGATCCATGCCGGTGTTACGCAGGGTGTCAGGGCTGATGCCCCGTTACAGCTTGTTGATGGGCCAGATGGCCAGCTAGGTATCGACAATCAGGTGTTTGGTACCTATCTGCATGGTATTTTTGAGCAGAAAGGAGCCTGTGATGCGATTCTTCGTTGGGCCGGACTTGAGGCAACCCAGACCCCCGATTTTGATCAGATCCGTGAACAAGGGATAGACCGCGTTGCAGATACGCTTGAAGAGTATATGGATCTTGCGAAGTTGTGGCCTGAATGGGCCGAGAAGTTTGCAAAGTCCGAATAACGTATAAGCCTTTAAAAAATATAGGAAAAGCCCTTACTGAGACTGGTCGGCAAGGGCTTTTTTAATATGGAAGCCGACTAGCGCTGTTTGTGTTTTAGCGTATACGATTCCAGTTTACTAAACAGTAATGATAAGCCTAGGCAAAGGAATAGATAACCTACACCGACCAAAAGCCAAATTTCAAAAATAAGGCCAGATGAGTTAGCCATTTCGCTACCGACAAAGGTGAGCTCCTGAATTGAGATCAGAGAGATAATGGATGAGTCTTTGACCAGAGAGATAAACTGCCCGGCCAGCGGCGGAACGATACCTGATAGCGCTTGCGGAAAAATGATATCACGAAAGCGATACCAACGAGAAAGCCCGAGTGAGTCGGCGGCTTCCCACTGTCCTTTGGCGATGGCATCGATACCGGAGCGGACAATCTCTGCGATATAGGCTGCTGAGATCAACCCGACACAGAGCACCCCGGAGAACAGGTTTTCCCATAACTTGGCAGGGCCCAAGAGAAACTGTTGCAAACCGTTTATATCGCTACTTTGATGACGCAGTACCTCTTCAAGGCCAAGAGCCGGTACCAGTTGGCTGGAAACGAAGAAGTAAAAGATAAACACAAAGACGAGAGGCGGAATGTTGCGCACCAGTTGAATATAAGCCTGGGCTGGTAAGCGTAAGACCATCAAGGGTGAACGACGGGCCAAACCAAGCATAAGGCCGAGAATGCCAGCAAAAAGCATTCCCCAAAGGCTTAGTCGTATCGTGGCAATGAAGCCTTGGAAAAAGTAGGGGAGATCGCCGCTTTTTCCGCTGGAGGAAATGAGCCTGAAGGCCTTCTCCCAATTCCACTGATAGTGAATACCAGCCGAGGACCGATACCATAGCCAGCTGATAAAACCGCCGACGATAACTATTAGCAGTAGATCAAGCGTATTAAAACGAGAAAATGTCGGAAGTGATCCTCCCGACAATTTGTTTGCTTTACTCTGAGACAAGCGTTATTGCCCTTCTACAATTTGGTTCTGCCAATCAAGCGTTGTAAACCAGTAGTCATGACGCTCTTTAAGCCAACCATCTTCGGTACGAAGCAAGATCCAGTTGTTGAAGAAATTTAGCAAATCAAATTCACCGTGGCGAATTGCAAATGCCTCGGAACCTCTGCTCAGGCGATCCGTGAGTGGAATATACAGCTTTTCATTGTATTGAATGGACATTTGCTCAGGTTTTGGAGAAGACGCCAGTACGGCATGAGCATTACCGTTTAGTACTTCTTGGAATGCCTGTGCGTCATCGTCAAATTGGCGTAGTTTTGCTTTAGGAAAGTACTTCTTAGCCGTTTGAACCGTGAAGGCCCCGCGACGTACAGCGAGGGTAACGCTGCGTTTGTTGTAGTCGTTGATTGCTGTTTTGCCTGCCGCTTTTTCTTTGTGCGCAGCAAGCTGTACACCAGAATGGGCATAGGGTGAGGTGAATAGTACACTCATGTTACGGGCTGGTGTAATAGACATTCCACCGATAATAACGTCGAATTTACCGGCAAGCAGTGCCGGGATTATACCGTCCCACGCAGTCGGAATGAATTCAACTTTCAATCCGGCATCTTCAGCCAGCCGGCGGGCAACATCGACTTCGAATCCAATCAACTCTCCTTGCTTATCCCGCATTGCCCAGGGAACAAATGTAGATAAACCGACTCGCAGCGTACCGCGCTCTTTGATTTCAGTGAGGGTACTTTTATCTGCAGCGAGTGCGGATGATCCCATCAGTAATAAAAATACAGCAAGACATGCTGTGAACAGACGTTTCATGCTTCCTTTCTCCAATTGTTGTTATAAATGTTGTAGCAGTCGATAGCTGTGCAGTATTAGTGCACCGGCACATTGAGCCTGTGTTCAAGCCAGGCAGCAAACCCGGATAGTACTAGGGTGACGCATAAATATATTCCCGCAACGGAAAACCAGACTTCAAATGGCATGGCTGTATCGGCAACGATATTTCGTCCTTCCGTTGTCAGATCGAAGATCGCCATCACACTGACAATAGACGAATTCTTTACCAGCGATACGGCCTCGTTGGTCAGTGGCGGCAGGATCCTTCGGATTACCTGCGGGAGAATGACAAATCGATAGCTATCGGTACGAGACAGTCCAAGACTCTGACCTGCCTCAAACTGACCTTTGGCAATACTGTTAAGGCCCGCGCGAAAAATCTCAGCGGTATAGGCTCCCTGAAAGAGTGAGAGTGCCAGTACTGCCGTCGTAAAACGTTCAAGCCCGAGTACCGGACCAAACACAAAATACAGCAGATAGATTTGCACAAGGAGCGGGGTATTACGTATTAGCTCAATATAGCTTCTCGCCAGCCCCCGGCCGATGATTGAATCAGACATCCTCAGCAGAGCCGTTGTCAATCCGATGACCAGTGTGCATATGAGGCCGACGGCTGAGATTTGTAGTGTCACGAGCAAGCCTTCAAGCAGCTCCGCAGGAAACCACTCTCCATCCTCAACAAACCATAAATACTGGGGAATGCGGTACCACTGCCATTGATAGTTCATTGCCTCGGCGCCGCTGTTAAGCAGCCAATACAGACCAAAGCTAACAAGAGCTACCTGAAGAAGGCCGGAAATAACCGGCTTCAGGATCTTATACCTGTTGATTAATGGTGCCGTCGGGGGATTTCGTTTCAACATCAAGGATTAGTAACTCAGTATTTGTTCAAGGAATTGTTGTGTGCGCGCATGACTAGGGGTATCAAATAGCTGGGCGGGCGGAGCAACTTCAACAATCTCCCCCTCATCCATAAACACAACCCGATCCGCCACTTGTCTTGCAAAGCCCATTTCATGAGTGACACACACCATCGTCATTCCCTCATTGGCAAGCTCTTTCATAACATCAAGTACTTCTCTGATCATTTCAGGGTCAAGGGCTGAAGTCGGTTCATCAAACAGTAAAATATCGGGCTTCATACACAGCGAACGAGCAATGGCTACACGTTGCTGCTGTCCGCCTGAAAGCTGTGCCGGGTATTTGTCTGCCTGATGGCCGATATGGACACGAGCGAGGTATTCACGAGCCAGTTTGTCCGCTTCTGCTTTGGACATTTTCAGTGTTCGTCGGGGAGCGAGCGTCAGGTTGTCAAGCACGGTCATATGCGGGAAAAGGTTGAAATGCTGGAAAACCATGCCTACTTGGCCGCGAATGGTTTTTAAATGCTTATTATTAAGAGGTTGCCCTGCAACATGCAGCTGGCCTGAATTGTACTTTTCGAGCCCGTTGATACAGCGGATTAATGTGGATTTACCTGAACCAGAGGGACCGCAGATCACCAGGCGCTCACCACGTTGAATCGTCAGGTTAATATTCTTGAGGGCATGGAATTCACCATACCATTTATCGACGTTTCGAAATGAAACGACTGTATTGTCAGGCACCGGAGCGACCTCGAAAATCATTAATTTGTTGTTCTTATGTTATTGCTTTTAAGTGCTTTTTTCAAAGGGGTAGCGTTCAAAAGGTGAAATAGATAGTTTTGCTGCCATGCTTTTTTCCAAATAAATAGGAGATCTGCTCGCTGATGAAAAGTTGGATGACGAAGATTTCGCGGCATATTTGTGCTAACTAACCGCTGTCGAGCAAAAAATGTGTAATTTAATTTCAAATAGCGTTTGCACATGAGCGTTTAAGGCGATAAGTTAAAGTCAATGGAATGTGAGATTTACTGTCAACGATCTCTGTACATTTTGGTTTACATGTTGACAGGTGATAGTAATACGGGAAGTAATGAGCATGCATAAAACAGATGACGTACGCATTCGCGAGATCAAAGAACTTTTACCACCAGTTGCAGTATTAGAACGTTTTCCAGCAACTGAAAATGCCTCTGAAACTGTGTTTCAGTCACGTCAGTCAATTCACAACATCTTAAATGATGAAGATGACCGTTTGCTTGTCATCGTCGGTCCTTGTTCGATCCATGATACTGAAGCCGCCCTTGAATATGGTAAGAAGCTTAAGTCTCTTCGTGAGGAGCTTAAGGGTGAGCTGGAAGTTGTAATGCGTGTGTATTTTGAAAAACCGCGTACAACTGTCGGCTGGAAAGGCCTGATTAATGACCCGTATATGGACGGGAGTTTTCAATTAAACGATGGCCTGCGGATCGGACGTAAATTACTGCTTGATCTGACTGATATGGGGGTTCCAACAGCCGGTGAATTCCTTGATATGATCACTCCACAGTATATGGGCGATCTGATCAGCTGGGGAGCCATCGGTGCGCGTACAACCGAATCTCAGGTTCACCGTGAACTAGCATCTGGCTTGTCATGTCCGGTTGGATTCAAAAACGGTACTGACGGTAACATTAAAATTGCAACCGACGCGATTGGTTCATCAAGCGCGCCTCACCACTTCTTGTCGGTGACCAAATATGGTCACTCTGCGATTGTGTCAACGGCAGGCAACGAAGATTGTCATATTATTCTTCGTGGTGGCAAAGAGCCGAATTACAGTGCAGAGCATGTTAACGGTATTACCGCTCAGCTTGAAAAAGCAGGCCTGCGTCAGAAAGTAATGATTGATTTCAGTCACGCGAATAGCCTGAAACAGTTCCAGCGTCAGGTTGTGGTTTCTGAAGATGTCGGCAATCAGATTGCTGAAGGAAACGATGCGATTTTCGGGGTGATGATTGAAAGCCATCTGGTTGAAGGGCGACAGGATATCGTTGATGGTAAAGTTGCCACGTACGGTCAGAGTATCACTGATGCGTGCATCGGCTGGTCGGATACCGAGAAAGTGCTTCGTCAGCTGGCAAGTGATGTGAGCAAGCGTCGTCAGAAGTAATTAGCGGACGCATAGACAATGACTCTAAAGGCCTGATAGACAATCAGGCCTTTTGTTTTAAGGATAAATGAAAGGGATAAATGTCTATTGAGGCGGGTAGTTTTTAAACATCTCAAATACTTGCTCATCAATAAATTCTTCTCTTGATTTAGGTGTCATCGTTTCGGTTAGTTTGCGCTGTGATATTGAACGCCAGACGATTTTGTTGTTGTCATTATCGATCAGCTCGACAACAAGCTTGCCATACTTATATTCGCGATAACGAGACGGACTGCTGTAGGCCACGCCGACATTACGGTAACCGTAACCAAACCCGATGCTGGTCCCGTAAGACTGAAAGTCAGATTGTTGTTGGATGTAGTGCCTGACGGTGAGATCGGCCGTATTGACTTCAGAAGTAAGCCCCTTGTTATCTAGTTGGGTTGTTATTGCACTTTCTACGCGGGTGGAATCTAAACTTATAATGTTGTTATCTGGAGAAGACGCAAATTGGTAGGTTTTGAATTGGTAGTAGTTAACTTGGGCATCATAATCGGTGGCGACATCAGCGCTACAACCAGCCAGAGCGGCGCCTATCAGGATAGTACGAGATAAACAAAACATCAGAAGCACTCTTAGTTAACACTACGATACCTTGAGTATAATCAACTATAGCAGAGCCGATTTTACCAATTGTTTGTATGATTCTCGTAGAAATTTGTTGACAGAAACTCAAGGTATTACCTATTATCGTTATTCGACGATGAACGAAGGTGTGGTAAATGGCCTGTATCACTGTATTAGATGATATTGAAATCGATGAAGCGAAAGAGCTAGCTTTGGCAAGTTTAGCTAAAGCGTTATCGCATCCCGCCAGAATTCGAATTCTACGGATCCTGACGAGACAGCAGGGCTGTCTTAATAGTGATCTGGTTGGCGAGCTAGGTTTGGCCCAGTCAACAGTTTCTGAGCATCTGCGTATTTTGAAGACTGCTGGTTTGGTGATAGCGGAGCCAAAACCACCCAGAACCTGTTTTACGGTGAACCAAGAAAAGCTGGAAGAGTATCGAGGGTTATTATCATATTTGTAGTGATCTTGTTGGGTATATAAATAAAAGTTGAGGCCATTTTTGATGGCCTTTTTTCAAAAAACACCAATCGTTAATCGACGATTGACTATTATCAAGGCAAAACCATGGGAATTTTTGAACGTTTTCTAAGTATATGGGTCGGGCTGGGCATGGTGACAGGCTTGGTTTGTGGTTCTTTGTTTCCTGAGGTATTTACTTATCTGGGAGGCTTGCAGTACGCCCAGATCAATATGGTGATAGCTGTTCTTATCTGGTTAATGATCTATCCGATGATGATGCAGGTCGACTTCAAAGCCGTTCGCGATATTCATCGTAGACCCAAGGGGCTGATCATCACGATTGCCGTTAACTGGTTGATTAAGCCGTTCACAATGGCGCTGCTGGCGATGGTGTTTATGCGCTATGTCTTTGGCGACTGGATCTCGCCTTCACTGGGTGAAGAGTATATTGCCGGTATGATCTTGTTGGGGGTTGCTCCTTGTACCGCCATGGTTTTTGTCTGGAGCCAGCTAACGAAAGGGGATGCGAACTATACTGTTGCGCAAGTAGCAATTAATGATCTGATCATGGTGGTTGCTTTTGCTCCTATTGCAGCTTTCTTGCTGGGTGTAACTGATGTCACTGTGCCTTGGGATACATTGTTGTTATCCGTGAGCTTGTTTGTTGTGATCCCTCTAATAGCTGGTGCGCTTACTCGCCAGTTAGTACGCAACAAAGTGAAAATTGATAAGCTGTCAGCAACTATGAAGCCGCTTTCGATTATGGGCCTTGTTGGCACGGTGATCCTTTTGTTTGGTTTTCAGGCGCAGACTATTCTAGATAATCCTGTCGATATTGTTCTGATTGCGATTCCGCTGCTGATCCAAACCTACCTTATCTTCGCTGTTACGTATGTTTGGATGAAAAAGTGGAAACAGCCACATTGTGTTGCTGCGCCGGGAAGCATGATAGGTGCATCTAACTTTTTCGAACTGGCGGTTGCGGTTGCTATTAGTTTGTTTGGAATTCACTCAGGAGCGGCGTTGGCGACAGTTGTCGGGGTGCTTGTTGAAGTGCCAGTTATGTTATCGCTGGTTGCTTATGCAAACAGAACGAAAAGCCAGTTTGTGTCTGAAGGGGAACGACCTAAAGAAGTGAGCTGATCTATTTTCTCTGTAACCTGAAACCATCGTTAAACTCAATGGATCGTACTTCTCTGATCCGGATATCGTAAATTACTTTATGGCTATGTGGAAATTGGCAATAAATCGCGAACTCTTTATGTAATCCGTTATCAACGAAGGCATCCAAAATATCTTTAGTATCCGCGATCAGTAACTTGTCTTCCATTTACTCAGCTCAGTTGTGTTATTTAGACTTAGTTTAGGGGAGCCGAAGTAAAAAGAGCTGTATTACCTTTGAGACACTTAGTGTTATATGGAAGGAATAATTGTTTGCGAATATTAGCGGTGGATAGTTTCTCTCAACAAGGTGGCAGGATGTCATGCCACCTTGTTATATAGTTAACAATTATGCGCTTAATACTACCTTACCTACAGCCTGGCCTGACTCGAGGTGTTGATGTGCTTGCGATACTTCCCAAATAGAAAAGCAGGATTCATCGATTAGAGGCGTGATCTTTCCACTGTCGACTAGAATGGCAATTTGAGTCAGGATCTCTCCGTGTTTACAGCGATTTAGTCCGTGTACCAGCGGAATTAGCATCAGCACGCTGTGAAAACTCAGGCTTTTGAGAGCGACCTGCAATACATCATTGATTGGTAAGGTGGTTGCAACTGAGCCATTAAAGCGTGCTGCTTCAAAGCTACGTTGAATATTATCACCAGCAATCGTGTCGAAAATAGCATCAAATCCATAGCCCTCAGTGTACTGATTGACATAGCTCTGAACGTCTTGTTCGGCGGCATTTACCAAGTTGTCGGCACCGAGTGTTAATGCCGTTTCTAGGTTGTGGGGAAGTGTTGTGGCCGTGACACTTGCGCCAAGGTGCTTGGCAAGCTGAACGGCAATATGACCGACACCGCCAGTTGCGCCATGGATCAATACATTATGATTAGGCTGTACTTTTAATTTATCGACTAACGCTTCCCAGGCAGTAATCGACACCAGTGGAAGTGCTGCGGCTTCACGCATGCTGAGGGATTTGGGTTTTAATGCCATCAAGTCTGCATCGACCAGCATGAACTCCGCAAGGGCACCGTCTGTCCCCGCAATTCCGCCCGCACAGCCATAGACCTCATCTCCTACGTTGAATTTTGTTACGCCGTCACCAACACTGGTGACGATACCAGCCACATCTCCATGAAGGATTTCCGGTAAATTTGCCGACCACGGCGTTTCGGCCGATCGAAGCATTGTGTCGAGTGGGTTCACGCTAGTTGCCTTAACCGCAACAATCATGTGTCCAGTCCTGACTTGTGGCTTTTCTCGCTCAACAAGTTGAAATACGTCGCTGTTTCCGAGTGAATTAATGATCATTGCTTTCATTGTAGGTTTCTCTGTAATGCTTGTGTGAATATGCCGCCATTATAATTATTGCTCTACTAGCATCAAGATAGCGAATGGCAAGATACTTTTGCTTTTTAGACAATACTGAATTAGTGTTGTGCTAAAGCTTGAGACTTAAGGAATGTGATGATTACGCGATTGCAATATTTTAACTGTGTAGTGGAAACAGGCAGTATTTCTGAGGCCAGTCGAGTTTTTGATGTGCAGCCATCCTCGATATCACGGCAAATTGCGGCGCTCGAAAAAGATCTCGGGGTGAGGTTGCTAAACCGTACGACTCGTAACCTAGGGCTCACTGAAGCGGGTCAGCGTTACTATGCTTATTCGCAACGGATAGTTTCTGAGGTTGATGAGGCCAAGCGTGCGGTCAATGATCTACAGCAGCGTCCTAAAGGAAAGCTGAGGGTTAGCATGACGGTAGGGTTTGGTGAGTCAGTAATATTACCCCTGATCCCCGGTTTCTTTGAACAGTACCCTGATATTGATGTTGAACTGGAATTAACTGAGCGAGTTGTTGATTTAGTTGAAGAAAATATTGATGTTGCGATTCGTAGCGGACGTTTGCCAGATTCAACCATGATTGCAAAAAAACTGCTAGCCAATAATTTTTTGCTCTGTGCTAGCCCTGAATATCTGGCTAGTAAAGGTATGCCTGAATCGCCTCAGGTACTCAGCAACCATCTGTGTATTCGTTATGGCTATGCGGGTTGGCGTGAGTGGTATTTGATGGATGACGCGGTAAAACGGCTTGATATTGCAAGTGGTATTACTGTCAATACCGTGAACGGACAGAAGCAATTGTTGCTTAATCATGCCGGTCTTGCCTTAATGCCTCTATGGGCGGTTCAAAAAGAATTGCAAAGTGGTGAGTTGATTCATGTTATGCCTCAGCGTACTTTTAGCCCTTATGAAGTGATGAGCTCGACTTATGCTATTTATTTAAAACGAGAGCTTGTTTCTCCCAAGATACGAGTCTTTCTCGATTATCTGAATCGTTATATGCGAGATTATTCCGAATTCGGCATCTAGCAGTCGTTTGGGTATATGCTTACTAGCATGCCAGAGTAAACGTCATATTGATGGGTTACCGCGGCTAACAGGTAGGGGCATAGCCAGATATGAAGAGACCCAGGCTCTTTTTAGTTTTTGTATGTGCATTAATAGCATCGTGTATCAGCGATCTTTATTCAAAACCAATACCCAATGCATCTGATGATATATCGACGTTATCTGAACGGTATGTCAAAGCCACTCGGGGGGGAGTGTTGGATGTCACAGCAGTCATTCCCGGGAAGGTGTATCACCCGCGTGACGGTTATATCAGTTATGAGCGCTTTTGGTGTATCGATGAAAAAAGAGGTTCGCCAGAAGAATATCTCGCGCTAATGGCAGAAGTCTGTAAGTTAAAAGACGGGGCGTTCAAGGGGGAGTGGTGCGTCTCTCTAAATCATCATTTACCTTTATTTAGCGTGACAATTGAGCAAAATGGCACAACATGCACTGGCGGCGATCTAACTACCATTATTCATAGCATGGAACCGATATCTTCTCCTACCGTCAGCGAATGGTTAATTACCGCAGAAGCGTTCGGCTTCAGCAAAATGCCGATAAGTAACCTCGAAGCTAAATAGCCCAACGTTGTTCTAGCTTTTCACTAAGCGCATCGATTAGTGAATGAGTGTTTAGTGATAGGTTTGTACTCTCCGAGCTAATGATATGAGGGAGTGGACTGCGTTTAGTTATTTTGAAGTTAAGGAACTGACTGCCATCGGTGAAATTGAAGATCACACTTTTGGCTTTAGTTTGATTTGGAATAGAGAAATACCCTGATGGCGATACCGTAAAGGAGAGCTCGTACGGATACTGGCTCAAGACTTTCTCGGCATATGCATGGGTAAAGCGATTTTTTATACCGGTTGAATTGTAGAGATCGGCATAAGGGTGTACTGGTGATTCTGTTTGGTTCAGCAGGTTAATGAATGCATCTGATCTTGTATCAATACGCAAGTTCTGATCGAGAAAGCGTTTACTCAGAGTGTCGTCTTGTTGCTGCCGGGTATAAGCTAATTCTTGCTGATACCGATGAAGCAGAAGTGCTGATTTATTTTCATTGATGTATTTCTTTTCTCTTAGAGCCTGACGTGTCTGCGCGAGTTGGTATTTGAGGTTATCTGGAAAGTATTGTTTGTTCTTTGTTGTGTCGAAATAGCCATTGAGTCTTGTCATCGAGCGCCATATTGCAGGTGCATAACTATCAATAAGATCCGATGCACGTCCCTTTAGAAAGGAGGGAAAAGGAGACAATAGTTGATCACGATTAATGTATACACAGTTTTGGGAGATAGTTGTTAATAGCTCTGACATACCATTGTATTGCCGACATATAGCGTGAGGCTGATCATCGTAACTGAATGTGAGTTCATTAATAAGCTGGATATTAGGGGCGTGTTTATTGAGGAGTTGTTGTAAAGACTGGCGAAGTACATCGTTGATTTGATGATATTGACGGGACTGGAGTTTAATATTTAGCTCAAGCGTTCGAACTCTTTCATGATAAACATTTTCAGACGTTTGAAGAAAAAGAATTTTCGTCTCTAGCTCTGCTATTGATGTTTTGTAATCATCAAGATCTTTATCGATCTCTCGTTGCAGTCCCTTCGCTTTCAAATCAATATTATTGAGAGAGTTGATATAGTGATTCTTGGTTTGTTCTAAGGCTGCAATAAAAGAGCCGGCCTCAGGGAGGCGGGTGTTTTTGAACAATGCCTTTAGTTCAGCAAGATCGCCAAGAAAATTAGGATGCTGCAGCCAGTGTTGCCCAAGAAGCTGAGATGAAAGTGTATGAATTTGAACGTACTCTTCAGGAACAGAAAGTGGACTGCTTTGCTCTGTTATGACAAAGCCGGAAATCTCTAAATTTTGATTGTGATGATTGATACTCAATGAATCGAGATCAAGCTGACTTTCTGTTTTGCACGCGACCAAACCACATATGGTAGATAATAAACACAACTTACTGATAACATTCATATCTGTTGTAACCTAGCCAAGCTTCATTTCTTATTGGACGAGTGTACCGTGAAAACACCAATATGCAACTTGTTTATACTGTTGTTTTAAATGGATGTGTAACAAAGCAGTACTATGGTTCAATCTCGGTGATACTTGAGTAAAGTCTGATAATTCCCGCTAATGCCTTGATTGAAAATTAGCCTTTTGTTGTTTATGTGTTAAGTTTAACTGGACAGACCAGATAAGGATATTATTCATGACTTGGAATAAACTGGAAGTGACAGAAGAGCGGGGAATAGTGACGGTTGCTCTTAATCGGCCTGATAAACTGAATGCTCTGGATATGGAAATGTTTCGTGAATTGGATGCGGTCAGTAAACAGCTAAGAAAACGAAAAGACATTCGTGCGGTAATCCTAACCGGGAATGGAGGGACATTTAGCAGCGGGTTAGACATAAAAAGTGTAGCGACATCAAAAAATAAAGCCCTGCGTTTGCTGGCAAAAGTTCTGCCAGGCAATGCCAACTTAGCGCAACGAGTATCTCGTAATTGGCGATTGATCCCTGTACCTGTGATTGCCGTTATTCAAGGACGTTGTTACGGAGGCGGGTTGCAGATAGTGATGGGGGCAGATTTTAGGTTCGTGACGCCAGATAGTGAGCTTTCTATTATGGAAGTTCGCTGGGGGCTTGTTCCAGATATGGCTGGGTTATTGTCATTAAGAGAAGTTGTGACTAAAGATGTGGCGATGAAGCTAACCATGACCGGTGAGATTTTGTCGGGGGAAGAAGCGCGAAAAATATCACTGGTGACAGATGTAAGTGACGACCCGATGGCTGCGGCTAAAGCGTTCTGCCGCCAGATTTCGCAAGCTTCACCGGATGCTTTGGCTGCAATCAAACATACAACCAACCGATGCTGGACGGGCAGTGAGCGAAACTTGTTAGCCCGAGAGACGTTTAGTCAAATACGCTTGCTACTTGGCCGTAATTTTTTTATTGCCGGTAAGCGCCAGCGTTCAAAAACAGATATTGACTATCAGCATCGCCAGTCATTCTGGTAAGTCGTAAAGTAGTTTTGGTATACTGTAAAGGTGCCGGCTAGGCACCTTTACACCTATCTTGAAGCCATTCGGTTGTAGCTCTTGATCACTGTAGTGTCTGATAATTCACTGAATCAGATATAAAAACGCCTTATACTAAAATAAATGAAATAACTGAGGGCGAGCAATTGAGACAGAGCGATAAAGACGCATTGAAAGTTATTGGCTTTATTTGTTTGTTTACCTTAGTGATACATATTGCCAATGTGTTTTTCAGAGGCCAGCTTAATGATTATGGACTATTACCCCGGCATTTTAGCCATTTCACAGGTATTGTCGCTTATCCTTTTTTACATGGGTCATGGGCTCATCTCCTCAGCAATTTAGTTTCGTTCTCGGTCTTAGGCTATTTAGTCTCTAGCTCTGGCTTATCTCGCTTTATCGCCGTGTTTATGATTAGCTGGGTAGGGAGCGGCATTGGCGTTTGGGTATTTGGTCGGATGCATTACCATGTTGGGTTAAGTGGTATTATTTACGGCTTATGGGCCTATTTACTGGTCTACGCGATTATGTATCGTAGCCTCAAGTCAATTGCTATTGCGGTTATTGTGATGTTCTTATACGGCTCTATGGTGTGGGGATTTATTCCGGCGCATAGCTGGGTTAGTTATGAAAGTCATTTCTTTGGTGCCTTGGCCGGTGTGTTGGCGGGTTATTTCTTTTCTCGACGAGATAAGCAACGAGAACCAGTAACATAGGCTATATATGTTGATTAGCTGATAGGCTTTTTTGGTAGATATCCGGTGTAATAGATGGTGGAGTTGAAATGTTAGTTACTTTTAGTTGCAAGGTGAGCGGCAACATTGTCATGTTTGGTGATGTGGCAAAGCAAATGCTAAAAATGATGGGGTATTGTGAAAATATTCCTGGTGCTATTGATGCGGAGAATATCCCTATGGCGCTTTCCAACTTGAAGAAGGCAACCACGAGTATTCATCAGTTAGAAGTGGATGCGAGAGAGCAAGGGCAAACTCAAGGCGCAGATATCGATGATAGCGATGAACAGGATGTCGAGCCTGTAGTTAGCCTTAATACCCGAGCACTGCCTTTAATCGAGATGCTGAAAGCGGCAGAAAAAGAGCAGTGTTACATCATGTGGGAATGATCTTACTTCTCTCCAGCATTGCGTGAGCGACTGGACTGTTGAGTTATGAGACAACATGCAACGGCGCAAAAGGGTCATCACTGGGGTCATTAACCCAGATATACTCTGCCTCAATGGCTGTTTTACGGGCGGTTTCCTCATCGAGCAGTTGGGCGATCACTGCCAGAGATAAGTCGATACCAGCCGAAACTCCTGATGACGTGAAAATCCTGCCGTCTTTTACCCAGCGGGCAACGGGATACCAGTTAATATCGGTGCCAATACCTGTTACCCAGCGATAACGTTTTTTGTTTGTTGTAGCGGCTTTATCTTTTAATACACCGGCCTGTGCCAGCAGTGCGGCACCTGTACCGACAGAGCAGATGTAATTGGCGCTATTGCTTTGCTGCTGTAACCAATCAATTAACAAGGTGTTGGTAATAGCCTGTTCAACACCGGCACCGCCAGGAACCAGCAAAATGTCGCTCTTATGGGAGTTATAAATACTGAAATCGGCAACCAGTTTAGGGCCTTGCATGCTGGCTACGGGTCGTCCAAGCTGAGATACGAATTGGATGTTGAAGTGTTCGGGCAGTATTCCAAACATCTCTAAAGGACCTGATACCTCCAGTAAGTCGAATTGATCAAAGAGCAATGCGGTTACTGTAAATTGCTGTATTGTTGGTGCAGATTGGCTTTCTGGCATAGTTATCCATTGATAATTTAAGTTTTGGTAGTTAATAAAGCATAGAGGAAGATGAATATCATTCGAATTATTACGACTCACTCCCAACTCAAGTCAATTGGGTTGGGAGTGATTAGTTAACGCGAGGTGAGGTTAGATATAAACGTTTATCAACAAGGTAGCGGCCGCCATGGCGACGAGAATACCAAGTAACGGCATAACAAACCTAAGCCATTTGTCGAAGGTAACATTGACCATGGCAAGAGAGGCAAGCACCAGGCCGGTAGGTGTAATAAATGCCATCAATCCCATACCGAATTGATAAGAACTTACAATGTTGTCTCGTGGAATACCTATCACATCAGCTAATGGTGCCATGATAGGCATAGACAGAACAGCCAAACCAGATGAAGACGGAACAAAGAATGATACGCCTGCAAATAAGAACATCATTACAACAATAAATAGCCCTTTATCCATTCCCTCGACCATTGTTGCGCTGGCATGAAGAATAGAATCACTGATCATCCCGCCATCCATCAATACTGTCACACCACGTGCAATAGCAATAATGAGCGCAACGCCAAGAAGATCATTGGCTCCTTGGATAAATTCTCTAACAAATTCTTTTTCGGGGATCCGGTCAACCAACGCAATGACGATTGCAGAAACGAAGAACAGCGTGGTCATCTCTTCAAACCACCAGCCAAGGCTTGATACGCCGTACACCATAATAAAGAAGGTACTGGCGAACAGAGTAAGAATAATCGAATGTCTCTTTTCAAGCTTGGTTGATGAGGCGTTAGGATCGATGTTCTTTAGGAAGCGTGCTTCAATCTCTTTTTTCTGACTATAAATGAGTGATTGTGTTGGATCATTTTTAACTCGCTGCGCATAACGAATGATATACAGCATGCATACAACCGTACCGGCAATCAGCATTGCCATCCGAGAGCCTAGACCAAGCGTCCAGTTAATACCCGCAGCATTCGAGGCAATAATGGTACTGAATGGGTTAACCGTCGAACACATTGTCCCAATTGAGGAGCCTAGATAAATCGCGGCGAGGGCGACAATAGCGTCATAGCCGGCAGCAATGAAAATGGGAACCAGAATAGGATAGAAAGCAATAGTCTCTTCAGCCATACCAAAGCTTGTACCGCCAAGGGCTATCAAGGCTGTGACAATAACGATGAGCCACTTTTCCCGACCTGTCATCACCTGTGATAATCGATTGATGCCTGAGCCAAACGCACCGGAATGATTGACGATGCCAATAAAGCCACCAATCACAAGTACGAAAAACACCACATCAATTGATTGATACATACCTTGAATAGGGGCCTGGAAGAGATCCATTATCCCCTGCGGATTGGGATCAACCGTAGTATAGGAATTTGGAATACCAACTGGCTTATAGATATCGCCATTGACGAACTTTTCTAAGTCGGCCTTTATGCCTACCTTGTCTAATGTTTCTTGTGTTGCGGGAAGTGTTTCTGTACTGCCGTCAGCAAAGGTGATCATGAAACTTTCACCTTCATAGGACAGCTTATTGTAAACCCCTGCATCCACAAACCAAGTTAGCATTGCTACCAGAGCGGCAACACAAAATAGAACCGTGTATGCGGAAGGAAAGCTGAGCTTCTTTTTTGTTGGTGTGTCGACTGTAGTTCCATCGGTACTCATAACAACCCCTTTGTTAATCAGACTAGGATATTTGAATCTTCAACCTAGTTTCTTGTGTGGATTAATGGATAAATTCTGGATAGTTAAACTGCTTTATTGGTCTATGTGCGGGATTTTATTGTAATCAGATGCTTAAAAACGGCTGAATATCACAATTGGATTATTTGGCGTGCGAAGAGCTGCAAATTTGAGACTGCGAGCAAATTTTAAACACTAGGTAAGATGTTGGTTTGTTAGAAGTAATGATGGTAGTCGATAGCTTATTTCCGAGTGTGAGCAGAACGAAAAAAGCCTCCGGATTTAACGGAGGCTTTAATATATCTGTTTAGTTTACTTAAGCTTTATTCAGTGCCTTGGCAATAATGATCTCACGTTCAATTTGCGTTTTGACTGCATCATCAGTGGCATTAGTTAGTTTTTGTTCCATCTTTGCAACGAATTGTTTTAATTCATCCTTGGTTGCAAAAATTTTATCTTTTACGTTAATGGACGCAACGTTGGTATAACGACCGTCCTTACTGCTTGGAACGGTAATTTTACCTTCATTGATAAGTGCTTTCACAATGCTACGCTCGTTTTCGTAGCCTTCTAGTCCACTTAGCCCCCAGCGGCGCATCTCTTTGCCTTCGTACTTGCCGTTTTTAACTTCGGTAAGGTAGCGGATAGTCAGGTTTCGTATTGTGCCTGGATCCTCGCCGTATTCGGCTTCGGTATCGAAGAGTACTGGGAATTCGCGTCCTTCAAGAACACCGCCAGCTTTGGTGAGGTGGCCCATACGGTAGCTGTTCATACCAATACGGATTGGGGTAGTATCGGTGATCATGTTGCCATCGGCAAATTGCAATGACTTAATGCGCTGACCAGCAGGTTCTGTCAGGTCAATGGTATAGGTAACACCGGCAAAGAAGTCATTGGTAGAATATTTCGATGAACGACGTTCAGGATTAAAGCTATAGGTAACATCACCTTCTCTAACGCTGTTGAAATAACCGGCAGCCCATTCCATGTAGGTTCTAAGTTCTTTGCCTGTCATTTCATACACGGTAATTTCGCCACCGGCATACTGATAGTTGTAGGCAATATCTTTTGCTTTGATTTTACCCACATCCAGCTCGGCTTTATCATTGTCGATTTGAAGCGCAATCACATTTGCCATTGGTGCATAGTGCATGCTGGCTTCTTGGAATAGCGTGCTGATGCCTGTGTCTTGAATGTGAACTTGAGGGATGCCTTTGATCTCGTTTTCAGGCACCAGATCGATACCGGAAAGATCGGCAATAACACGGTTGGCATTTTCGCGTAGGCGCTTATGGTAAGGGGCATAAAGCTCTTCCATTTTTGAATCAGACGCCGTGCCTTTTATTTTGTAGGTATAGCTATCTTTGTTCACCAGGGTGAATTGACCGTTTTTCTCCTCGAATTGTAGATCGACACGAGATAGGGCGCGACCATACTTATCGGGTTCAGTGATGATAACGCCGTTAATTGTCGCTTTGTTTACTAAGGTATGCATATGACCGGCAACGATAGCATCAAGCTCAGGGTTGTCATTGGCAATGTCACGTACACCCGTTGCTTCAATATTATTTTCGTTGTCGATACCCATGTGCGCTACAAGTACAATGGCATCTACTTTGTCATCGATTTTCTTAATGACTTTTTTGACTTCAAGTGACGGGTTAGTAAATGTCATTCCTTGAAGGCGGTTTGTGCCTTCGGCAAACACCTGTGTCATTGGCGTATCCATACCAATTACGCCGATTTTTACACCTTGCTTCTCAATAATTTTGTAGGAAGGTAGGAACGGGTTACCGTCGGCCCGCTTGATGTTGCCACCAAGAGAAGTCCCTTTGAACTGGGTTAGTGAACGGTTTAGAACATTAAGACCGAAGTCGAACTCATGGTTACCTAATACCCAAATGTCATAGTCCATTTCGTTGAAGCCTAACATCATAGGAGAAACAGGCTCTTCCTTGAATGTTTCGACAAAGTTGCCTTGAATGGTATCGCCGGCATCAACCAAGATGACATTTTGTTGGTCGTCACGAATTGTTTTTACTTTGGTGGCAATCTGGCTCAGGCTTCCGCGCATATTGAGCTTGTCACTGGCATAATCCCATGGCATGAAATGCCCATGAATGTCTGAAGTACCAAGAATAGTGACATCAATCATATCACCATCTGCTGCAACGGCTTGGCCAGCAAGTGTAAGGCAAATCGCTGACGCTAAAATATGTTTTCTCATAATCAACTTGTTGTATTAATCAAAATTTAGAGCGACGATTCTAAATCTAATGTTGAGGTGCGTGAATGATAGAGATCTCTAAAGTTATGCAATAAATGTCGCTATTTTATAAAGTTGTGAGCACTCTCGCACATCACCTGATTGAATAGTGATTGATTTGTCATTAAGCGCTGAATCTGAAGATAGTGGTCATTGATGTATGGAAAATATTCATGAAAGGTGTGAATAGATAGAAAGGGACGGATTGCTAAAAAGACAACTCGTTTCACTAGTAAATGAGTTGTCCAGATCTTGTTCGGTTAGGCTAGTTTGGGTGTATCGTAGTTGCTTGGCTCGTCGGAATAAATGCAGACATTCCATTTTTCAGCCGCGCCGGTCTTGGCTTCGCAGTGCTGAGCAAAAAAGCCCTGAATCTCTGCACGCTGACAATGTACCTCAAAGGCTGCCATATCGGCCCAAATTTCATTGAACGCTATCGGGAATGATTCGCCGGGTGCGAAAGAACTTGGAATTTGACGTGTGACAATATACTGAACACAACCATCTTCACGAAGAGTATTGGGTTCCAGTGCTTGTAATGCACTGAAGAGTTCTTGCTCTCGTCCAGCCTTTGGTTGAAATTGCGCTATGCAATAGACTTTTTTTGACATCGTTGATTTCCTTATCACTTTATAGAAAATGGTGCTTAGGCAATAATAGACTTAAAATGGGTAACGTACTGAGAAAGCAAGCGTCTGATCATTAATGCCTTTGATTCGCCATTCAGCTCCCATGGAAAATGCGTCCCCTGTATGGAGGCGTGCATAGAGACTGAATTTTGTAATATCTTCCTCTGCGGAAATGACACCGACTTGTCCGCCAGTTTCAAGCTGAGGAAGTATCCACGCAGATAGGCCGAAGTTTAGTTCAGAGGCTATTCGCCCCATCGAACTATTATTTTCTTCATTCTTGAAAGACAATAACTTGATCTGTCCGGTTATGTCGGTGAATTGGTTGACGGATGAATTGAATCCGATCCCTGCGCCAATAATCCAGTCATTTTCAAAATGGCTTTCGGCCTCGGCCATAATATGAGCGTTTGGATGAATCTGCTGGCTCCCGGCAATACCTAATCCCCCTGGGCTTAATGGCACCCGAACCTCAAAATAATCATAGGGAAAGTTGGCGGCACTCACTGTGGTACTCAGGCTAGATGCAGCAAATAATACTGCGCTACATAGCAGTTTGGTAGGGAATAAGGCTTTCATGGATCAGTGTCGAACTCTTTCCGTATTGAGATATCTGATTATGCCAAAACAAGCAAGTACTTAGCTAATACAAATTTTCTATAACATGCTAATAATCATAATGTTGAGTATGTTTTGGATAGATAAAGTAGAGCAATATCACTTTCTTCTCAGAACCGAACAGAAAAAAGAAACAAGTTTCGACCTAAACTAATAACTCAACATCTTGCTATAGAAGGATTTTATTTTAGTCATACCATTTGGAGGCGGCCGGCCTTGTAGGTGTTGCCGGTTGCTTGAAGTTCCTATGACGATATGGCGAGTATACAGATGACTGAATCGATAGGTAAGCATGTAAACATTCAAGTAATTGGAGACCCGGTGGCGGACTTGCCTACCTGCGTTGACCGGATCGAAGAATGGAATGTGGATGCATACCCCTCCGTATTAATTAATGTCGAACCTGCACGCCAAGATGAGATGTTACTCAAGATTCGAAGTGATGAGTTACGTCACCTACAACCTGTTTTTTGTGTCGATCGAAGTAAAATGTCAGATGTGTTATCGGATGGCTACCTCAAAGAAATGAGGCAAAGAATACCGCCAATCCTTGAAAGACTTGCGCTGTTACATATTACCCCCCATCCCGAACCCCTCGATTTATTGGCATGGTACTGTTGGCCTCGTTCTCATTTTCACCTGACGCCTGTTTGGTCGGGAATTTACCAAAAAGGTTATCGCTATCCGTTATTGGATTGTTTGGTCGGTGTCGAGTCAAATTTGGCTTTGATGCGGGCTGTCGAACATCATTTGCTGGTGCCCGGTAAGCTTGTCGACAGAATTCGGTTATGCCGTAATTGTCAGAGTGGCAGGCTTAACTATGTCGATGTATGCCCTGAATGCAATAGTATCGATATTCATCTTAAGCCTGGGGTCCATTGTTTTGTTTGCGGTTACGTTGATGATCAAGATGTCTTTATACAGTCCGGTGTTATGCAGTGCCCTAAATGTTCGACCAAACTTCGCCATATCGGTGTCGATTATGATAGGCCCTTGGAACGTTACAGCTGCTATTCCTGTTATATCCGCTTTATCGAAGCCATAGTAAAAGTGCGCTGTCATGATTGCGGTGAGGTACAGACCCCTGATGATCTGATCGTGGCCCCAATAACTGAATTTCAGGTGGGTAAACTGGCCCGTCAAATTGCCCTTGAAGGCTCGCATCTGCTCCATCTTCCTCTGACCTGGGGATCTGCCATAACGGTGGACCACCTACCATGGCTGTTACAGTGGATCAGTTCTAACCAAATCCGCTACGGCGGTGACAACACAATTATGGTGATTTGGCTGTCGAACCTGTCTGAAGTAAAAATTGACCTCGGGCTACTCAAGGTCCAGGAGAGGCTCAAGGAGCTGGTTAAACGGATGCAGGGGATTTTCAGGGAGACAGATGTAGTTTGTCAGTATTCAGACGATATTCTCATTCTTTTGTTGCCGCATACCAGCGAACATGTCTGGGAGGCGATAAGAGACAGGATCTCGGTTTTAAGTGAAGTTGAAGGGCTGGATAAATTGGAGCTTGTAATACAGGTTAAGGCACTGCCTGTACCTGAGGATCAGAAAGCAGAAGACTGGATCAAGGAGTGGTTATCGTCGGTGACACATTATGAGTGAGTGGTGGTTTACTGTTCGATATATCTTGACTGATTTTGCCGGCAATATTGCGAATACACCGTTGGTGATGGCGATGTTGCTGCCGATGTTACTTGCGTTTGAGATCCCTTTGATGATCCTGACGCTAAGCGGCGTTTTGAAGTGGTTTTCAAGGCAGTATAAGGCGGAGGGAATACAGCGTACGGGGCAGTTGCCCAAAGTGTCATGCATTATTACCTGTTATTCGGAAGGTGAGGCGATTCGAGTGACGGTTGATACGTTGCGCGAGCAACTTTACCCAGGGCAGCTCGAAATTATCGCCGTTATCGATGGGGCTCAGCAAAATGCCCATACTTATCAGGTAGCTCGTGCTTGCAAGTATGATTTTATCGGATTCAAAAGTCGGCAATTGGTACTGTTGCCCAAGTGGCAGCGTGGTGGACGGGTATCGACTCTTAATTCTGGGTTGGCGGTTGCGACAGGGGAGATCATTATTAATGTCGATGGTGATACGTCATTTGATAACAATATGGTTGATGAAATTGTTCACTGTTTTGATGACCCGGATGTGCCTGCAGTCGGTGGCGCACTTCGGGTTCGCAATACTTACGATAGCCTGGTGACCAGGATGCAGTCGATTGAATATATGATATCGATGCATGGGGGGAAAACTGGGTTAAGTGAATGGAACCTAATCAATAATATCTCCGGAGCTTTTGGTGCCTTCCGTAAAGACTTCCTGCGTAATATCGGTGGTTGGGATACCCATACGGCAGAGGATTTGGACCTTACTGTTAGAATTAAGCACTACCTTCAGCGTCACCCCGGAATGAAGATTGCCTTCGCTCCTAAAGCGATTGGCCATACTGATGCTCCCAATACAGTTCGGACGCTTGGTCAACAGCGCCTTCGCTGGGATGGTGATTTACTGTTTCTGTATCTGCGCAAACACATTTATTCGTTAACACCAAGGATTCTTGGCTGGAAAACATTTATCTATACGCTGGTTTTCGGGATCGGACAGAATATTGTCTTACCTTTGCTGGTCACAATTTATATGTGGTGGTTAGTATTTGCCTATCCCTCTCAGTTTGTAGCCGCGATACTCATTGGTCTGTACCTGATCTATTGGTTGTTTTCTGTGATTAATTTTCTGGTCTTTGTTGTCGCGGTTTCCGAACGGCCGCTGAAAGACTTGAAAATAGCCCCCTGGCTTGTCCTGTTTCCTATTTATACTTTCGTTGTCAGAATGTGGGCCGCTGTTGCTCTGCTAAATGAGATTTTTCGAAGCTCACATGAAGAAAGTGGCATGGCTCCATGGTGGGTGTTGAAACGGGGGCATCGTTTTCGCTGGTGGCAGAGTGGTAAGGACAAGAGGTCTCAATGAAGGTCACGTTTAATTCCCCCAAACAGCAGGATGCATCGAAAGAAGAAGGGATAAGGGTTCCCTATGCACCCGCTAAGCGGGTGGCGTTTAATCTCCGTTGGTATTTTATCTTGGTCCTAACATTCAGCCCTGTCGCTTTTTTGCTTTGGTATGTGGGACGAGACTGGGTGATCACGACCGCCCCAGGTATTGTAACAACTGAGCCTCAGCTTGTTGTTGCCAGTGGTGAAGGGCAAGTTGATGAGGTATTTGCCGTTATTGGGGAAGAGGTCGAGCCGGGTACACCTTTGATGAGGGTGACATCACCATTGCTACGAGCTGGTATTGCCGAGCGCCGGTATCAGCTCTTGCAACTTAAGTTTGATTGGCGGCGTTACAACCAGGCAAAAATGGCCGCGCTAGATGAAGAAATTCGCATTGCCAAGGAAGGGGCAAAAAATCAGGAATCGGTGTTTCAGGAGTACGCCAAGTACAAGAAGCAAAACTTGGTATCGAGTGCAGATTTTGCTGCAGTATTGCAAATTCGCACCCAGTCTCAGCTTATCTACCAGCAGGCACTGCAACGAAAAGTGGATGAAATGAGAAAGATACAGGAGTTGGTCTCTGCTGGTTCACAATCAATGGCAATGAATGAACTGAGGCGGGATTTGGCGGAGATGGAAAGCCGGTTAACCCAGTTACAGCCTGTCGCATTCAGTGGCGGGCGAGTGGTTGATGTACTGGTAAAACCCGGTGACTGGGTGTTTGAAGAGACGCCTTTGCTTTTGCTGGCTAGTGCCTATCAGTATCAGGTAAATGCTTACGTGCTACCTAAGTACATTGAAGAAGTACAGCAGGGTGAGAAGGCGGTGATTCAGTTTTCGAGTGGGGAAGAGATCAAAGCCAGAGTCGGGCGTGAAGTTGAACTCGCCGACAAAATCCCACCTCAGCTAGCAGGGCCTTTTGAAGGCCATAAAAGCATGCTGAAGGTAAAGTTGATCCTTGAAGAGACCATTCCCGACAAACTGAAAATAGAAGGTTTGCCGGTTATGGTGAAATTCAACTAGATAGCTTTGACCATTTTCTGAAGCAGTTTGATTAACATTTTCTGCTCGTCTTCATCAAGTGAAGACAACACTGCTTCATTGACTGCAATGGGGATTGGTAGCAAGACCTCTTTTAGTGCTCTTCCCTTGTCAGTGAGATAGATCCGGAAAGAGCGGCGGCTATTTGGGTCTTCGTGTCGCTCAACGAGCTCAAGCTTTACTAGCTTGTCCAACGTGCGTGTTGTTGTTGAACTCTCTACTTTGGATTTTAGTGCAATATCACGCTGGGTTATCCCTTCCTCTTCCCATAAGCACATTAGGGTCGGCCAGAGCGCAATAGACAGTCCGTGCTTTTTTAACTCGTTATCAAAGCTTTTTCCTGCGTTATTGGCAACAACATTTACCAGCCAGCCAAAGCTTTCTTTTCGATCAAAGGTTGTACTCATGGTGATCTTTCAATTAATTCAATCGTTTTGAGTACTATAAGGGAAGTACATACGCTTTTTCAATGCGTATGTTCCTATCATCTTGATCCCTGCAGCCTATTTTCTCGCGTCATGGTCGGCAAACGGTCAGTTTGATCTGATTTACTGGCTAGTACAGATTGTCGAGCTTATTGCTGGGTTTTCCAATGAAGTATTTGTGGGGCTAAACATCCGTGACGGTATTCGTTTAGGAAAAAAGCGAGCCACTATGAGAGCAATGTAAGGCTTATCATGACAACTGCATGATCGGTGCTTTGGCTGTCCTGCTCGTAAATGGGATTTATCAGGTGCCGATCATAGGTATGGTAGCAACTAACCTCTGCCAGACTTTCTTGATACTCAGTATCAAATTCGCAAGACAGCAGAATGTAATCAAGTACTGAGCCCTTGCTGCCGAAATAGTGGCTGTAAGCGCGCTGTTTGGGAGGTATTCCGTCATTATCCTGGTTTTGAGTAGCCGCTTGATATAATGCCCAGCTGTCCTTAAGACGGTAAGGAGCTAACAGCTGGTTAATGCCTCCTTGCGAGCGGTTACGCACTGTTTGGATCAAAAGGTGCTGCAATACACCATCGTGTAAGTTGTCGTTGAAATCACCCATTAGCAATATCGGGTTGCCTGATTGTGCTCTTCGCTCGATGATGGCAGTCAGCAACAGAGCAGCTTCGGAACCTCGCTGTATTGATGATGCCCAGCCCCCCGAGATCTCTGCAGTAAAGGCTTTGATGACACTCTCATCAGTATCTGTGTTGTCCTTGTCAGCCGTCTTTGTTTCATTAACGGTTGGATCTGTTGGGCGTTTGGATTTGAAATGTACAACATAGCAATCACACAGCCCGAAATGAGGAACATCAATTGTTGCGCGAAGCGGTTGCCGACTAAATTGAAAGTTATCGTATAGCCCCATTGCTGTTGCCAGTTCAGCATTCGCTTGCACTGGTGAAGTAGCTTTAATGGGGTAACGGGAAGCAATGGCTACCACCGGGCTTTGATAAATGTAATCGTCGACTAGTTTCGCTTCGTCAATCACTGCAAAATAGGGGAATCCTTGACTCTTCACTAACTGTTGAAGTGATTCGGGGCTAAAGACTTCCTGAAAGCCGATCACATCCGGCTGATGCTCACTCAGGTAGTTGATTATCCAGTTCTGTTTTTTCTGCCATTGCTCTGCACTGTAGATATTTTCAAAGTCATAGAAAGCGTAAGGCGGCTCAAGATAATTACATAAATTGAAGGTGGCCACTTTGATGGTGTCAGGTTGTTTGACAGTCGTGCAGTTCTCTTGCGACAAAATATAACATCTCTGCTTGGTGTTAACTGGGGGTATTATAACAGAGTGAATATAACAGGCTTGTATACGTTTAACGCTGACTATAGATACAATTATGTGGCAGCTACAGAACCATAGCTGCCACATTGTAGAAATTAAGGCGCTAGAGCTATCGACTTTGAGATAAAAGGACTAAGCACTCAACGCCTGCTCAAGATCGGCCAAGATATCATCGATATGCTCGATACCCACTGAAAGCCGGATCATTTCCGGGCTAACTCCGGCCTGATGCTGTTCTTCTTCGCTTAGCTGACGGTGTGTTGTTGATGCCGGGTGGCACGCGAGTGATTTGGCATCACCGATATTGACCAAACGCTTGAAGATTTTGAGGCTGTCATAGAAGCGAACACCTGCCTCGTAACCATCTTTCAGGCCGAAAGATAAAATGGCCGATGGCTTACCAGCCATGTATTTTTCTGCGAGTGGGTAATAAGGGGAGTCTGGCAGGCCTGCATAGCTAACCCAACTCACTTGGTCGTGTTTTTTCAGGTACTCGGCGACTTTAAGCGCATTCTCAGTATGACGCTCCATGCGTAATGGCAGAGTTTCAAGGCCCTGTATGAGCATAAATGCGTTCATGGGTGATAGGGCCGAACCGGTATTGCGCAGTGGAACGGTACGTGCTCGACCGATAAAGGCGGCGTCACCAAACGCTTCGGTGTAGACCACACCATGATATGACGGCTCTGGTTGGTTAAACACAGGGAAACGGTCTTTATGCTGTGCCCATGGGAATTTACCTGAATCGACAATAACACCGCCGAGAGTTGTTCCGTGCCCCCCGACATACTTGGTGAGAGAGTGAACAACAATGTCGGCACCGAACTGGATAGGTTTGCATAAAACAGGAGTGGCTACAGTGTTGTCGACAATAACTGGAACACCCTGAGCGTGGGCGAGATCGGCAATGCGCTCAATATCGACGATGTTGCCGGCCGGGTTACCGATACTTTCGCAGTAGACCGCTTTCGTCTTTTCATCGATAAGTTCTGCCAGGCTCTCGGGACTGTCGTCTTTGGCAAAACGTACTTCAATACCTTGTTTCGGGAGCATATGGGCGAACAGGGTGTAACTGCCGCCATATAACTGTGGAGTTGAAATAATGTTATCGCCAGCCTCTGCCAAGGTCAGGATCGCATAATTGATAGCGGCACTTCCCGCGCTCACCACAAGGCCAGCAATCCCGCCTTCTAGGGCCGCCATGCGTTGCTCAAGTACATCGTTGGTCGGATTCATAATACGGGTATAGATATTACCCGGCACTTCTAGGTTAAACAGATCCGCTCCATGCTGGGCATTATCAAATTCATAGGCCACGGTTTGATAAATCGGGGTAGCCACAGATTTGGTAGTCGGATCTGTTTCGTATCCGTAGTGTATCGATAGTGTTTCGTCTTTCATTCTTCTTCCTTGATTGAAACTGGAGGAAATACCCGTCGGTATTATTATCACTAACCAGTATGTCAAAGGAAGTTATTAAAAACTATAGCGATGATTCAGCATGAGGCTGTTCAACGTAATATGCGTATTAAACTATTTTAGTTAGCACATCATTTTTAGGTTGGTCGAAATACTGGTGTTTTAGTGCCAATTTTACCTTCTTTTTTCATAAGGTTTGTGCAGACAAAGGGACATAATAATTCCGAAGCACACCCCTTGAGTGATCATTGCTGTTCCGCCGTAGCTAAAGAAAGGTAGCGGGCTGCCCATAACGGGTAATCCGCCACTGACCATTCCTACATTGATAAACGCGTAGAGGAAGAAGCTTAATGCGAGTGCACCGCTTACCAGGCGTGAAAATGGTGATTCACATTGGCTGGCTAACCAGATCACTCTGCCTGTAATAAACAAGTAGAGCCCGATTAGCAATAGGCTGCCTAAAAATCCCCATTCTTCGGCGTAGGTCGAAAAGATAAAGTCAGTGTGACTTTCAGGAATGAAGCCCAAGTGGCCTTGAGTGGCGTTTGTCCAGCCTTTCCCCTTGATCCCACCAGAGCCAATGGCAATGAGTGACTGAATAATTTGGTATCCTGCGCCGAGAGGATCAGACTCGGGATTTAAGAACTGGGTAACTCGCTTTTTCTGATAGGCCGCCATTACAAAAAACCAGAGTACCGGGATTGTAGTGGCAATGATGGCAAGAAAAGAGGAAATGATTTTCCAGCTCATACCGGCAAAATAAAGTACAAACAATGCATAGATCACTGTGAAAATAGCACCATCAAGATCGGGTTGAATGAAAATCAAACCGGCAGGGATTGCGGTGACTATCAAGCAAAGGATGATCTTTTTGAGATCTGGCCGGCCGGGATCGACAACCAGCATCCATGCAATCATCATGGGGATGGCGACTTTCACCAGTTCTGAAGGCTGGAAGCGAACAGGGCCCAGTGCAAGCCAGCGCTGTGAGCCATTAGTACTGTCGCCCATTACTATGACGCCGAACAGCAACATAATGGCCAGGCCATATAGGTAGGGGGCGGCATGCTGGTATTTTATTGGTGGAATAGTCGACATAATAACTAAAGCCGTAAGGGATATTAAGGCTCTGGTAAGGTGCCGCTCTAGCATGGGTTCACTGAAGCCACTGGCGCTCCATACGGTGAGAGAGCCAAGTAGAATTAGCAAAGAAATAGCAAGAAGTAACGGTAGATCAATACGAGGTCGAAAGTTAAGCATAGTCTGAATACTATTGAAATTGCACAAGGCGAGGCATCTGCTTTAAGTCATTTGAAAAGTGAAGAAAATCAAAGATGGCTGTGTGACGTCTGCTATGTGGACTCATCAAGAAGGTGCATAAAGTAGCGGTTTTTAGATAATAATCAATTGAAAGATAGCCTCCCGGCTCACTGATGCCTGCAAAACAACCAATCAATCGATTGTGTGAATAGAAAGGCTCATAGATCCTATACTTATGGCATTGAAATGGTGATTATGTCTGGTAGGTGATGATGTGAAGATTTTCTACTCTATTGTACTGATGTTTTCTATATTTGGTTTTACAGGATGCTCTAATAATCCTTACGGAGACTCATACGGTGTTGCTGATACACGGACAATTCAGCAGGTACGCTATGGAACCATTATGAAAACTGAGCCGGTTAGTATTGAAGGTGAAGGGCAAGTCGTCGGTGCTATAGCGGGGGCCGCTGTTGGTGGTATTCTCGGTTCGAAAATCGGCGGAGGTTCGGGATCTGATATCGCGGCAATCGGTGGTGGTGTACTTGGTGGTGTGGCAGGTAGCAAGGCGGCTGAAGGTGTCACAAGACGAGACGGTGTGAACCTGACAATCAAAATGGATAGCGGAGAAACTATAGCGATAGTACAGGAAGTGAATCCAAGCACGATTTTTCAGGTTGGACAAAGAGTTAGGGTGAACATCGACGGTCAAACCGCTCGGGTAGTGCCGGAATAGTTTGCAATGTCTGCGTTTCAAAATGGCGAGGCATAGAAAAGCCACTGTAGTTCGGTCAGTGGCTTTCTGTTTGTGTCATATTGAAACGCAGACATCCGATGAGGGTGGTAAATATGTTTGTATTCGGTGTATGGTGAAAGATCCTAACTATCAGACAGATTAAACATGATTTATTTACCGTGTGTTGAAGTAGAGCCAAGTGTTGAACCGACGGCTACTGTGATTTGGCTCCATGGCCTAGGCTCTAATGGTCATGATTTTGAGGCTATTCTGCCTGAACTGAATTTATCGCAGGATGCGCCAGTTCGCTTTATTTTCCCTCATTCACCTTCGATTGCCGTTACCATCAATGGTGGTGTAGTGATGCCTGCATGGTATGACATTCTGGAAATGGGGGCAGAGCGCAAACTCAATACCGATCAGCTTCTTGATTCGGCCAAGCAAGTTACCGATTTAATTGAACGTGAAATTGAGCGTGGTATTGATAGCCAACGTATCATTGTTGCCGGTTTTTCGCAGGGTGGTGCAGTCGCTTATCATGCCGCGCTTAGCTATCAGCACAGGCTGGCAGGGTTGCTTGCTCTTTCTACGTACTTTCCAACATCAGACATTGTTACGGTTAGTGAAATTAACAGGTCAATACCACTAGAAGTTATGCATGGCACTTATGATCCGGTTGTATTGCCAACAATGGGTGAAGATGCCGTCAGTGATTTGTTGGCTGCTGGCTGTAAACCAAACTGGCGGACTTATCCGATGGAGCATCAGGTCTGTATGCCACAGATACGGGATATTTCAGCTTGGTTAAAAGATATTTTGAAACTGTAAGCTACAAATAATCAGTATATGCATTAAGAGAAAAGCCACGTATATCGTGGCTTTAAAATTGGGCTGAGGTGTTTCTAGCAATGATGATTTAGCTAATTACCAGCAGCATATTTATAATCTACTTACCCGCAATTTTGGCCGCTAGTAGTCCTTGCATAGCGTAGACATTTGTTTTTCCATTAAATTCCAACGCGATAGGCTCAGACTGGCCAGAAATCCACAGTTTAAGCTCTGCATCCAAATCGAAATGACCTGTCGTTTCAACGGTATACATAGTGATAGATTTATAAGGTACAGAGCGGTATTCTACTTTTTTACCGGTCATACCTTGTTTATCAATCAAGATTAAGCGGCGGTCGGTCAGAACAATCATGTCTCGAATTAGCTTGTAGGCCAGTTCAATTTGTTCATCGACACCGAGTATTGTGGCGAGCTCTTCAGTGGCTTCCTCGTTACTCATTTCGCCGGCATTACCTAATAGTGCGTCGAATAGTCCCATTGTTTTTCCTTATTAATTTTTATCACATGAATGTATCTATTAGCTGGCTTGCTTCTTTAAATAAGTAGGTACCGATGCCTTGGCGGTACGTGAGAGTTTCTGCATCACCGAAAAGTTTGGCATCGTGAGCTGATAATCTGCTCTTAAATCGTCCAGCATTAATAGCCACAGATTGGCAGTCATTTCGGAATCAGCCAAGGCACGGTGGAATACACCGTCATTATCGATATCTTTGTACTTAACCAAGGAGCCAAGTTTGTGATTGGGGGCTTGTTGGTATAAACGACGGGCAATCAGCATTGAACAGGCGAACTGTCCTTGGTAATCACGGCCGATATTTTCCAGTTCGGCATCGAGAAAACGCTGATCAAACGAAGCGTTATGAGCAACAAGGTTATACCCGGCAATAAAATCGGCAAACTGATCCATAACCTCGTCACAGGCTGGGGCATTTTGCAGCATTTGGTTGGTAATACCGGTATAGCCTGCGATAAAACTGCTCACCCTGAATCCTGGGTTCATGAGTTGCTGGAAACGATCGACAACAATGCCGTTGTCAATTTTCACGGCACCTATTTCAATGGCACGATCGCCCATATTCGGTGAAAGTCCGGTTGTTTCGAAGTCGAGGACGATAACGGTGTTGGCTGCGTGAGAAGTAATCACGAAATAAACCTGTAATTAGGGCGGAAATAGTGGTGTTTATTGTAACTGCGCGGCGTAAGGATGCCAACATGGCTGCCAAACATCCTGCGTGCGGATGAATTATAGTGCTCAGTGTGAGGTCAATGGTCTCAGTCAATTGTTTGCATATACAGGTTTAATTGGTTTCTATATAAATTGTAAGTTTAGTCTTATCTGTTGTTTTATTAAAAATAATCATATGTTTCAGGTGGTTGATAATTGTATGATAATAAATTGATTGAATATGCAGATTTGAGTATTAGTGTATGGGAATAAAAAGATTGGTTAGGCTCTGGGGAACAATATTAACCATATTGTTGTTGGTGGCTTGCCAGCGTTTGCCAGAACCACATCCCTTAAAGGCCGATAGCCAATGGCTGCAAGGGCAACTGGATAATGGAATGCAGTATCATTTGCGGCCTGTTAGCGGGGAGCCTGTTTCACTCCGTCTGCTAGTCCATGCTGGCGCAGTAGATGAAACCGCTGAGCAGGCGGGGTATGCGCACTTCCTCGAGCATATGGCTTTTCTTGGTAGTTCCGGTTTCGATGCCAAGAAAGTTGAGTCCTTGTTTGCCGACGCGGGCGTTTCGTTTGGGCATGATCTGAATGCATTTACGACGCATGATATAACGAGTTATCAAATCGATCTTCCGAATAATAAACGATTGGATAGTGCGATTACCTGGTTTAGTGATATTGCCACCGGAAAGCTGACTTTGGACCCTAGCCTTATTGAGAACGAAAAAGGTGCGGTATTCGGAGAGTTTCGGGCTGCCCAACGTGGTGACAAACCTGCAGAGCTTAAAGTCTTCGAGGCATTACTGGAAAACAGTCGCTATGAAGGTAGAGATGTGCTCGGAACTCAAGAGAGCATCCATCGCCTGAACCGTGATGGTTTGATGGCATTTTATCGTGCCCATTATTTACCTCAACAAACAGAACTGATTATTACCGGAGATATTAACAGCAAGCAGTTAGAGCTAATGATTTCCCGCTATTTTGGCGAGGCAGATTTGGGTGTGACAGAAGCCTTGGTTGATCAGCCCGTTACAACAGAATCCGAAAGAGAAGGGATTGCAGGGTTAACTTCCGAGCCTTTGTTTATTTCTGGCGCAGCAGGACAACAGGCTGGAATTGGTTTGTTGTTGGAGTTTAGTGACAGTCAGGTGACAACTGATACTGAATATCAGGCTGTGCTTCTTGAGAATGCGGTATTACAGGCTATCGGACAGCGGTTGAAAGATCGGCATATAGAAGCTCAGTCGCCACTGCTTAACTCATTTAGTGGCACAAGCCTTATCATTAATCGTTATATCGGTGAGATAGTCGTTGAATTTTCAGAATCTGAACGGCTGGCGGCTCAGCAATTCTTTGCAGAAGAATTAGCCAGTTTACGTGACTATGGTATTGGTGATGCTGAATTAGCTACGATTAAAGAAACGTGGCGAAATGATATCAAAAGCTTAGATACACAGTGGTTACATAAAAAAGCAGTAGATTTTTCTGAAGATCGCCTTAATGCCCTTATGGTAGGAAAAACACAACAGCCGAAGGAAGCGGTTCGCAGCCAGTTGAAGCAGTTTGTGGCTCAATTGGATCAAGAAAGCCTGAATAAAGCGATCAAAAAGTACCTTGGTGCAGCAAACAATAAGTTGGTTTTACTGCTCACAAGGGAAGAGAATGCCGAGAAAGCCAAAGCGACGCTTGCTCTGTTCCAAAAGCAGCTATCTGCTGAGGGGAAGGAGTTGCTGATGGCTTCATCTTCAGCAACTTTCCCGTTGCCAGAAAAAGGTGGAGAGATCACTTCTTATGAGGCGATTGAGCCAACGACACATCGCTGGACATTGGAAAATGGCATCGATGTCTGGTTAAGGCAGATGCCTAAAGCTGGGGGTGATGTTCATCTGTATCTGATGTCATCCGGTGGTATGGCGGCATTGCCGCCAGAGTTATACCATGCGGCTAAAATGGTCGGGCCGGTCTTTGCTCGTAGCGGATTGGCAGGATTTACCGCGTCGGAATTTGACAAGTTGCTGCTTCGCCATAACACGTATCTTGAACCGGTTATTTGGGAAACCTCTCATGGCTTATATAGTGTAACGGGCAAGCAGGAGCTACCGTTTGCCCTCTCGGTGTTGAACCAGGCAATGACTTCAGCAACAGTGAACGAACAGCAATTCACCGCAGTACAACATGAATTAGCTATCGAGCAGGATAACTGGCTGTCATCTCCATTCGGTAGCTTTGTCAGTCAGGTTGTTGGGACGCTTTATCCTTCCGAAAGCCCGATGCAGACCGTAACTGGGGATGATTTTGAACAAGCAACACCGAAGCAGGTACAGGCTGTTATTGATACCCTGATGCGGAAAAAACGCAATTTTACTTTAGTGGTCAGTGCTGATATCGAGGTAGGAGAATTCAACAGGATGCTTAGGCGCTATGTGGCTGGTATTTCTTTTGAAGCCGAGTCTGACACTGGGGCTGAGATTACGCCAGTAATAACAGATTACCGAACGGGTCCCAAGGTATCCACTGCATCGAAAAAAGTAATGGAAGCGGTAGATAATACTGTTAATTATGAAGTTAACCTGTTTTCTCAGGGGGAGCCGAAAACAACCCGAGATCGATTTACGTCTGATTTATTCTATCGCTTATTGGATAAGAGATATCGCGATGAGCTGCGCAACGCACAGGGACTAAGTTATGACCCCTATGTCCAGCTTACCTGGTTTGATGGAAGTGGTGAGGCGCTGGTGGCTTTTGTTGTTAATGCCGCACCCGATAAGCTAAACGCTGTGCGAATAAGCACTCAACGGGTACTGGAAAAGGCAAGGATGGGCTTTACTGCGGATGAGTTTGCTGCGGCTAAGTCACAGTTGGCTGCAGATATGAAATCGAGGCTGACTAACCCGCAGGAACAAGCGTTAATGCTCAGCAGTTACCTGTTGTTTGGCGCAGATCCTCAAGCGGCAATTCATCCTGAGAAGATTATGTCGAAATTGACACTGGATGAGGTTAACGCGTTGTCGGTACGCTTGATCGGCAAGGATACTCAACAGATGGAAGCGATGCTAACCCCAAGAGAGGGGAGTTCATAAGCCTAACCGTATGCAATTGAATATTTACAAAGCCCCGAGTTAATCGGGGCTTTATTTTTTGTTGCTTTCATCACTAAAGTGAAAATTACCACTAGTACTATCGAGGTAATTGAATGTAGAAATTGACCTAAATCATATTTTGAATACGCGTTACATAATATGTTGTTACTACGTTAAGTGAAATAATGGATTGTAAAATGAAATTAAAGCAAGACCCCAAATGTTATACAGATGTATGTATTAACGGTAAGTGGTTTCATCACGATCACTGTACAACCACAGCCTATATGCTAAGAGGCGGTGCTTCTTGCAGCATAGAATTAGCAAAAATGCCAATAACGGAAAATGAACTCGTGGAATTACTTAATCAGGTTCTATGAATCCAAGAATCATAACACCATGTTTTTCAAAGAATTTGATAAACAGTTTTGGATGATTGCGAGTACGCGTGGTAGGTATCACCATGCTCGTTTTTGATAAAAGAAATTATTATTAGAGAGCTTTATAGCTCGAACAGCTTAAAACCCTCTGCGCTTCCAGAATTCGGCTTCGTCACGGGCATAAACATTGAAGGTTTTCTCGGCGATCACCTTACCGCGAATTTCGATTGTCATTCGCCAATTTCCAATCTTATTTGAGATTGGCTCCCAAATAGTATCGCCAAGATAAAAATCCCAGTCGTTGGTACGAACATGCAGTTCACCATCAAATGGATCCATGACTTCTCCGGAGTCGTCGGTAATATTCGGATGGTAGATACAGTAGCGGATCTTCTCGCCACGAGCTTTCTTGATATTGACGGTAAAGCCAAACTCAATATCAATTTCTACGGGAATATCAGTAGTAAAACTTTTGATTTTCGGAAGATGTTTTGATTCTGCATCCCAAGTCGTGTGAATACCATAGGTTTCAATACTGACAACAGGTTTTGTTTTAGCCATAGGAGTGGTTTCAATGGGTTCGTTCGATGTATACGGCATGATACCGTAGACTGGAATTTATTTTAACGTTAAACACTTAAAAAGAAGGCCGATTATATAACCGGCCAAAGTAACAGTGTAACAATTTTGAGGTGACGATAACTTATTTAACTTCAATCTTTGTACTGCTTGGCTGGGATGGTTCGACTTTAGGTACCTCCACCCTCAGCACGCCGTCAGTGAATGAAGCACTAATGGTTTCTTGTTTTAGGTTATGGCCAAGATAGAAGCTTCGCATCAATTTGCCTTCGTATCTTTCCTTTCTTATCACCTTATCGCCTTCCTTTTGCTCTTCGTCTCGCGATGTTGTCGCCTCGATTGTGAGGTTGCCACTATTTATTTGAACGGAGATGTCTTCCTTTCGGACTCCGGGTAAATCGGCTGTGATCTCAAAGCTTTCATCTTTCTCAACTATGTCAATTCTTGGAGAGAATGATTCCACATCAAATTTATGTCTTAGGGTAGGTAAAGCGTGATCAAACATTTGATTGAAATCGAACCATGAATCGCGTGGAACTAAGCTCATAATTGCCTCCTGTTAGTCATATTTAGTGTAGTCAACTCTGCAGGTTCTTCCGGTGAAAGTCCTGGCCGGATTGATATAAGTCAAACCTTGTCTTATGCAAAATATTGCGAATCAGTGAGATGAGTTGTTTTTCGACTGAAAGCGTTGCGTTGCACTACAGTTATTGGGTAGTTGGTGCATACGCAGATGGAGAAGAATAATGAGTGCGCATCTCAGTGGTACAGTGAAGCCTATAGTTGTTGCTATCGGTCTGTTGACAACTATTTCATCCTTCGCTGCTAATACATTAATTAGCTCTAAAACTGACCAACCCGTTGAGTTAGATGGTGTGGAAGAAAGTGTCTGGCTGAAGGCGGCTCCCTTGACTCTGGTTCTAGACAACACGCCTTATGAGCCGGCCCAATATGAAGGAATTCGTGAAACGAATTATTCGATTCAATCGCTTTATGATGATGAGTTCGTCTATTTCTTTGTTCAGTGGGATGATCCTACTAAAAGCCTTGATCGGTTCCCATGGGAGAAGCAGCAAGATAATACATGGAAGCGGTTAATGAACAAAGATAAGACGGGGCATGAGAATACTTACTATGAGGATAAAGCCAGTATTTATTGGAACATAAACGCCAGAGGGTTTGAGAAAAAAGGGTGTGCTATCGCCTGTCACATGGCAGATGCAGGAGGTGTCGTTGCTGATGTCCAACAGACGTCTCCGGGTAGGAAGTTTACCCCTAGGCAAGGAGAAACGATTGATATGTGGCACTGGAAAGCGGTTCGTACCGGCTTGACCGGACAGTTCGATGATCAGTTCGTTGATGCGACTATTGATCCTGTGGTCAATAAAAACTGGGGAAGAAAAAGCGATCATAAAACAGGTGGTGGATACAAGGACAATATAACGGATGATCAGCTTGCACCTGCGATGGGAACGAAGATGTGGAATGATACCGACAGTTATGCAATAGGCCCTGATGACCAAGTGCTATTTTTTGATACCTTTAAGCCCGGTCATCGTTTGGCATCGATTTTAGTTAGTCCATTTACTGGATCTCGCGGTGATATCAGTGCAAAAGCCGTATGGGAAGAGGGCAAATGGATGCTGGAGTTTAAACGTAAGCGTGTAACTACTGGTGAGAAGGCCAACGAACAAGATGTCCAGTTTTCTGATCCGTCAAAAACTTATTATTTTGGCGTGTCAGTTTTCGATAATTCACAAATAAATCACCTGTTCAGCCATCGAGTTTTAAAAATGAAGTTTGAACAGTAGGTTATTAAGCTCCGGCAGATTGCCGGAGCTTGATTGGTTGCTTTTGCAGTAACTGCACTCACATGGCTCTCGTAGTTATAGCTTGTCCGCTTCAACTGTCTTAATGGTGCTCCAGTTGGTATTGGCAGTATTGATATAACCAGGAATATCCTCTAGCCAACGCTTTTGTACACTCTTGTCCAAGTTCAGGTATAGCTTGTTGTTGACAACTTTCCATGCATTCGGGTCTGTTTCAAACTTCTTGCCCATCGCAACACCAAAAGCACAGTAGCCACCGTATTGCGGTGCATATTTTTCGGGATCAGCTTTGAAAGCATCACGGTTGCCTGCAGTACTGAAGTGGTAGATTGCATTTTTGTGGGCAGCGGAGAATGCTTGGTCGCCTTTGACCGCTTTGCTATCGGTGAAATAGGCGACAGGATCATACCCTTTAATCGCGACATCGTTGCTATCGGTACTTATGTCGATGTCGGCACTGAATGCAGCTGTGGAAAGGCTCATAACAGCCGTAACCGCGACGAGGCGCAGGAATTTGATGAACATGTTCATGGTGAATCTCCGTTTTCGAATTATTGGTTGGCAATAACTATAATCTATACCTAAGTTCCGAACTTTTGAGATACTATGGTTCAGTTTTTTATACCAATCGTACGGAGATGAGCATGGATCCGCTATCAGAGGTACTGAACAGGTTTTCAGTATCAGCCGGTGTGTTTTATTCGGGACAGCTATGTGGGGTGTCGCAGTTTGAGCAAGCTCAAGATGCTGTAGGCCATTTACACCTGCTTAAGGCTGGAAGGCTCACTGTCGTTAAAAACGGTAGTGAGAAAATTCAGTTAACTGAACCTAGCTTGCTACTGTTCCCGCAACCTATTCCTCACCGTTTGTTAGCTGATCAAGACGATCGGGCTGAAGTGGTTTGCGCAGAAATTAGCTATGGGGCAGGGAGACATAACCCGATAGCCAACACGCTGCCAGAAATGGTGCTGCTTCCATTAGCCCGTTGTCCGGGGTTAATCGAGGTTGTGAGTAGCTTGTTTGAAGAGGTACATAGCTGTAAGAACGGGAGAACATTGGTGATGGATAGATTAACCGAAGTATTGGTAGTGATGCTGGTGCGCGAGTTGGTCTCACAAGGGGTCGTTAAGCAAGGGATGTTGGCAGGAATGAGCCACCCTAAACTTGCGCCAGTGTTGTTATCAATTCACCGTAATCCCGGATTGTCAGATTCTATTACTGAACTGGCTCAGCAGGGGGCAATGTCCCGTACGACCTTCATTGAAACTTTTCGCAGGGTATTGGGGGTTCCGCCCGGAGACTATATTCTTGGATGGAAGATTAGCGTTGCACAAAGCTTGCTAAAAAAAGGGTTGCCAATTAGCCATGTTGCCGACGAGGTTGGCTATAGCAATACGTCCGGCTTTGCTCGGGCGTTTCGAAAGAAAACGGGGTTGTCCCCTAAGGAGTGGCAGGTGTCTTTTTCTGACGAAGATGCTTGATGATATGTCTGAAGTGGCCATTAGAAACTGAAGCCAGAAGTTAAAATGAGACGTTGGACAGGGGAGTCGAACTGGTTCGATTGTATCTGGTCGACTCCCGTGCTTATTGAGTGACGATGTCACGTTATTGCTCTGTGTCATTGTCTGAAGAGGAACCTCGGGCAATATTCTCCTGCTTGTTTTTGTCACGTAGTTCTTGGTCATCTGTTTGTTTCTCTACCAGATTGTCATCTGTTGTGTCTGGCTTCTGAGAAAAGATGTTTTTTAGCCAATCGAGCATAGTCCAACCTTAGTGTTGTTTGTGCAGTGTTTAACACCCTATAAGCTTAGTCGTTTACTATTTTCTTACCGTGTATTGTGCAACGACGATGACTGGTTGATTTTAAGGCGAGCTGCTCTATGATGCGGTGACAAGGATTTAGTTTGGCATAACAAGATTAAGAGCTGAGTGAAATGGACTACTTACAACGGTTAACCCCAGTGATTCGCTATTTGGAACAGCATTACGCAGAATCTGTGAATCTGCAGCAGGTTGCCGCGATAGCAAACCTTTCTCCTCATCATTTTCATCGAATCTTTAAGGCTGTAACAGGGGAGACTCTGGCAAACCATATCAAACGACTGAAATTGCAGAATGCGGCCCAGCATTTGTTTTTTAAGAAAAGCAGCGTTACAGAAGTCGCTCTTGACCATGGATTTTCTAGCTCACAAAGTCTGGCAAAAGCGTTTCGGCTTTATTTTGGTGTGACACCTACCGAGATCCGAAACTGCAGTACGCTTGAGGAATACTCGCAGTTGCTGAGAAATAGCAAGATTGGACACACTCTTCGCAAGATTAGACACGAAACATCTCACTCGGAAGATTATAGTGTTGGATATCAACCACAAAGGAGTGAGAACATGAAAACTGAATTACTAGAAGAGCGTTGGTTAGCGTATGTCCGTGTCACCGGACCTTATGGCGAGAATTATGAGCCAGCTTTAGGGAAGTTGTATCAATGGGCTGGAGCCAAAGGGGTGCAAGACGGTCTGTGTCTGCTTATTTACCATGATAATCCGGAAGCGACGCCTGCGGATAAATGCCGTACAGATATTTGCTTGACTGTGCCGGAAGGGACAGAAGGCGGACAAGGTATTGAAGTGAAGAAACTGCCGGCAGGTAGCTATGCATCAATTCGCGAAACGGTGAATGAAAAGAGTCAGTATGGTACGTTTTGGGAAAGTCTTATGGAAGAGATTGTTGCGTCTGGTCTGGAAGTGGATGACAGGGCATGCTTTGAACTGTACCACAGTTATGATCTAAACACTGGTGTTGCTGATGTCAGCTTCTGCGAGCCGATTAAAGTATAATTAGCAATACAGAACAGCAGAGAAAGCGTGAGCTTTCTCTGTTGCCATTCCTCCTTTAGTTAACTATCCATTCAAAGAGCAAATCAAGAGTACGCACTTGTTCGTATTTGTTGGAGCTGGTTGTTGTGTAATTGATGATAATTGTGAATGATAAGGCATCTTTAAATATACTATCGTCACGCATGGTTATTGGGTACGAAGTGTTCCGCCGCTTGCAGCTAGAGAATATTTAAATCCTTTTACACGCTGCTCGTGTTGTCGGGGAACAGGTTGTGGAGCTTTGTGAAGATAGCCTAATGATATGTTGCTCTTACAATAAAACTTGTTATTATCCTGCATATAGTCGGGGGGCCATAAGGCTGAGATCGCATTTTGCGAGACCCGTTGAACCTGATTCAGCTAACACTGGCGTAGGGAACTATCAGTCTTGCTATTGGTGATTTGACTTTCACTCTTCTTAAATCTTTGGCTCGATATAGTTTCTGTGCGTCAGCACTAGGAGCTTTAATGCCAAATCTTACCGCAATTGAAAATACAGAATGTATTAACACACGTATCCAACCTATTGTTACAGCCCTAGATGCAGTACGGCAGCAAAAGCCACTGGTGGTGAATATCACAAACTATGTCGTGATGAATAATACGGCCAACGCTTTGCTGGCTATTGGCGCGTCTCCAATCATGGCGCATTCGCGTGAAGAAATGATGGAAATGATGTCTTTTTCTGGTGCTTTGGTGATTAATATTGGCACTTTGGATAGCGTGTGGGCACCTCGTATGGTGTTTGCCGTAGAACAGGCGAATATCAATAACAAGTTTGTTGTGCTTGATCCGGTTGGATGCGGCGCAAGTACGTTGCGAACGGAAATTTCACGTCAAATTGCCCAAGCAGCCAATAAATTAATCATCCGAGGTAATGCTTCTGAAATTATTGCTTTAGCCGGAAAAAAAGGACAGAACAAAGGCGTTGATGCGCTTGATGATAGTGAAGCTGCAGTTAGTGCAGCGCTATATTTAGTTGAAGCTTATCAGTGCAGTGTGGTCATTTCTGGAGCTACAGACTTTGTTGTGACTTCAAAAGGACAAACCCAGTTGCGTAATGGACACTCAATGATGCCATATGTAACGGGGATGGGATGTACTTTGTCAGCCATCACAGGGGCTTTTGCCGCTGTAGGCGAAGAGACAGGGTTAGCGGCTACGGCGATTTTAGGTGTGGCTGGTGAAATCGCAGCAGAGCAGTCGAAAGGTCCCGGTAGTTTACAGCTTAACCTTTTGGATGCCTTGTACCAGTTGGATGAAGAAACTCTCATTCAACGGATGAAACTATCGTAAAGAGAGCGAATCATGACATATGCGGTTATCTTTGACATGGATGGGTTACTGATCGAATCAGAGCCTTTATGGAAGGAAGCTGAAAGGCAGGTTTTTTCATCCGTGGGGGTGCAAGTTACAGATAGTTTAGCCGAGCAGACAGCGGCTATGACGACTCGTGCGGTGACTGAGTTTTGGTTTTCGCGAAATCCATGGGTAGGGAAGAGCTTGGATGAGGTTGAAGATGCAGAGGCAAGGCGCTGTGTTTCTCATTCGGGTTTAATTGCGGCAAAGCGTGCAAACATTCAAGCTGTCGCTGTGCCTCACCCTGATGAGTATCATAATGAGAAATTTACTGTTGCTGACTTGAAGCTTAAAAGCCTTAGTGACTTTAACGATGAGCATCTAATGCAACTATTGAGATAATCCCTGATTACTAGATAGCAATAACAGCATCGTTGCCAATGATATTAGCAATCGCAGGTTTAAACGTTATTGATAATATAGCTTTGTCAGTAAAAAAGAAGCCGGAGACATAACCCCGGCTTCTATATAGATCTCGCGTAATTGCTTACTTAGTTAAGTAGGTATAGATAAACTCAGTAATACCGACCATGTCGGTGATCTTGATGTATTCTTCTGTGGTGTGAACTTTCGCCATACCTGTTGAAAGGTTAACCGTCTTAAGGCCTTTACCATTGAAGATATTGGCATCACTACCGCCACCGGTTGACTGTGTTTTCGGCTCAACCCCATTTGCTGTGAATGCTGCTTTGATAGCGGCAATATGCGGGTCATTGTCGTCAATACGGTAGGCGTTGTATGCACGTGTAGATTCGATGCTAATTTCGGCACCGTGCTTTTCGGCTGATGCGTTAAACGTGCTCACCATATGTTCAACTTGGGCTGCAAGTTTGTCATCATCCAGAGAGCGGGCTTCAGCTTCCAGGTATAGTTCAGGCATGACAATGTTCGTCGCCTGACCGCCTTTGACTACGCCAATGTTAGCTGTGGTTTCGCTGTCGATACGGGACAGTTTCATCTGACAGATAGCGTCGGCGGCAACGGTAAGTGCATTGATGCCTTCTTCCGGTGCCAAGCCAGCATGTGCAGGCTTGCCTGTGATGTTGATCTTAAGGTTTTGCTGGCCAGGCGCTACTGTAATAATGGTGCCAATAGCGCCGCCTGAATCAAGTACAATAGCCTGCTCTGATTCGACGAAAGACATGTCGAAGTTTTTCGAACCGTGCAAACCACCTTCTTCGTATACCGTAAAGGCAAGTTCGATAGTTTTGTGTGGAACGTCTTGAGCCTGAATGCAGCGAACGGCTTCCATGATGGCAGCAATACCAGACTTGTCATCACCACCAAGAATAGTGTCACCTTTCGAGCTGATCACACCGTCAACAATTACCGGCTCGATATCATTACCCGGTGTAACGGTATCCATGTGGCAGCTTAGCAATATGCTTCCATCGAGTTTTCCCGGAAGTTTTGCGTAGATGTTGAAGCCATTAGAAATATCAGCGGGCACAGGAAGTTTGCTAACCTGGAAACCGATTTGACCTAGCTGTTCTGCAAGGGTCTCGGAAATGGCTTTTTCATTTCGTGATTCACTGTTGATCTTCACAAGATCAATGAAGTGTTGGATCAATCTATCTTGGTTGATTGTTGTCATCAGAGTCTTTCCTATCGGAACGAAGAAAGACTACTTTAAACAAAATGGACAAAATTTTTGGTAGGTAGATCAATAATATTACAGATTTTCCCGTTGAGTAAGGATTTCTGTTGGAGAGAAATAGCGTCAGCGTCTATGAGGCTCGATATTTATACAGTCTTTTGTCATCGAAAGGCTCATTTGATCTAACATATCGAGTACAAGGAGAGATAAACAAGGCTTTATAGCAAATTAACAACTACGATTAGCAACAACGGTCGGTATGACGTTGAGCGATATGCGGTCATGGAGTTCTTGTTATGAAGAAAGCCAGTTTTGAAGATTTAACTCGGGCGCATGACCCTGCTGTTATTAGGAAACGCTTGCAGCAGGCGCCAAAGCCTCAAAATATATCCGATGCGGTACTCGGGGGCATTGATGGCTGCGTTACGACATTTGCTGTCGTTTCAGCTGCGGTTGGTGCCGGTTTTCCTCCGTCGGTAGCGTTGATATTGGGGTTCGCGAATCTTATTGCCGATGGTTTTAGCATGGCTGTCAGTACGTATGAGTCAAATAAAGCCAAGCAGGAATATGCCCAAAGTCTCCGTGACATGGAAGAAGAGCACATTGATATTATCCCTGAAGGAGAACGAGAAGAGATACGTCAGATCTTTGCGAACAAAGGTTTCAAAGACGATGTTCTCGAAAAAATTGTCAGCATCATTTGTGAGGATCGTAAGCTTTGGGTCGACACAATGCTGATTGAGGAGCATGGTATTCATCATCAGGCCGATCCGAATCCTTTCGGGGCCGCATGGGCAACGTTTGTTGCATTTATTCTTATTGGTACGATGCCTCTATTACCATTTTTAGCAACGTCATTGCCGATGAACCAGCAGTTTGCCATCAGTACGGTTCTGGCGGCGATTATGTTCTTTCTTATCGGTATGCTTAAAAGCCTGCTGTTTGATCAACCCTATATTTTTTCTGGCATACGTACGTTATTGAATGGGGGAACAGCCGCAGCTTTGGCTTTCTTTACCGGGTATCTGCTACGTGAGGTATTTGGTGTTGCTGGCATATAGTCTTTGTTTTTCTATCTATAACCCGAAAGATTTGATACAACACCTGCTCGTGTAAAACTAAGCAATTTAGGTTATTGATGCAATTATTTAAACAAGATGCTGTGGAATGGTTATCCACGCTGCCAGACGGAAGCGTTGACTTATTGATTACCGATCCACCGTATGAGTCGTTGGAGAAACACCGTGCCGTAGGAACAACGACGCGTTTAAAAAAGAGCAAAGGGTCAAGCAACCAATGGTTTTCAATTTTCCCCAATCAAAGGTTTGAAGCCTTTTTTGAGCAGGTATATAGAGTCCTAAAGAAAAATAGTCATTTCTATCTGTTCTGTGATCAGGAAACCATGTTTTACATCAAACCAATAGCGGAGCAGGTGGGCTTTAAGTTTTGGAAGCCAATTGTCTGGGATAAAGTCGCAATAGGGATGGGTTACCATTACAGGGCGAGATATGAGTTTATTTTGTTCTTTGAGAAGGGAAAGAGGAAGCTCAATAACCTTGGTATTCCTGATGTTTTGGAAGAAAAACGCGTATACCGAGGCTATCCGACTGAGAAGCCTGTCGCTTTGATTGAAACTTTGATTGAGCAAAGTAGTTCCGAGGGCGATATTGTCGTTGATCCATTTTTTGGTTCTGGGTCGACGATGGTAGCGGCCAGTAATTTGAACCGTGTGCCTTGTGGTAGTGATATTTCCAGCCATGCCCATGAGTACCTGATGCAGCGTATTGGCATGTCCCCTGATAGTTGTTCGCCATCTAATTATCAATCTGAAGCTCGGTTTTGATTAGATGCAGTACGGCTAAATCATGTCCTACTGCGAAGGTTAAGTTCCAGACATTAGTCAACTTTTGGACAGGTGTCGGGGCTTGATCTTCAAGCCCTATCAATACCTTCTCCGCATCAATTAACGGAAAACCGTCTATAGAGCACACATCCAGTTCTTCAGACCATGAGTTTAGTACTGCTTTTTCGTTACTGGCTTCTACCTGCGACATGTAAGTCGCACCATCGTATTCCAGAATCAGTGTGTAGACAGACATAGAGAGCCCTTGGATTATGGGCTGCAAGCCCTTAAAGGTCGGGAGTTGCAGCCACAGATTTCAATCGTCTTTAATCATTGACTGGGTGTACCAGCATGTTAAGTCCTTATCTGTGTTTACAAGGTTCACGACAATTTCGCCATGGAGTCTCCAGCCCTGTTCGAGAAGAAAGTTTATTTTATTTTCAAACTCAAACTCGTGCTTATCGCAGACTATTTTGTACTTCATACTTTTCCTCCGGCAGGTCAGACGTGAAATCAATAAGCAAGCTGAATTTGAGATGACAGCGTTGCTGGTTAGGATCTCAAGCCGATGTTCATGACAAGAATCAAACGATTGACACCTTAAATAATAGTTAGAAATAGTTTAGCTGTGTTTTCAATCCGAATGTTTACGCTGTTTGTAAGGTTAAGTTGTTCATCCAACGGCGTTGCAGGTAGCGGTGAAAGCAAAGTGCCAACTTAATGAACTCTTCGCTGAGCATTGTCAGATAAACCCAGCCAAACCCCCATTCACCGATAAATGCACCATAGGTAGTGATTGGAATACCTATCATCCACATGGCAATAAAATCCATCCTCAGACAGAACAAGTTCTCACCACCGGATCGCAAAATGCCATTAATGATGATCATATTGAGCATTTTTACCCATATGGCAAAGCTCATCACAGAGATGGCCGGTAGTGCGTATGGTCGTAAGTTCTCCGTATCCAGGCTAAGCCAATCCAGGATAATATCCCGTTGCAGAAACAGCATAAGGCCAAGTATGGCACCAAGAGCAATGACAAATTTCAGAAAGAATTTAGTCATGGTATGTGCCGTTTCAAATTCGTTGCGTCCGAGTGACTGTCCCAGCAGTACTGAGCAGGCAACCGATATACCAAAGAACATTGAATAACAGAGGGACTCAAAGGGAGCTAGCATACTGAATACCGCTAGCTCGGTGGTACCCATGTGGCCAAAGATCATCTGATAGCTCAGGGTTCCCATAGCCCAAAGCAGCGTATTTACTGAATTGGGGATAGCCAGCTTTTTGTAAGTCATCCAAAGCGTTTGGTGTTTGGGAATCGCACGGCTGGTGAATAGCCAATGCTGACGGTATCTCAAAACGGCCCATATCATCAGTACCTGGGCAAAACGTGCAATAGTCGTTGCCAGTGCAGCGCCGGCGACACCCATTGCAGGCACGCCCAGCCCGCCTTTAATCAAGATCATGTTGAGTGCAATGTTGAGTGTAATTGTGATAGCACCAAGGATCAGCGGTAACATGGCATCGCCACTCGATCGCAGGCTAGATTCTGCGGTGATAACAACATGTGTCAGGAGCAGCACAGGGAAGCTATACCAGAGGTATTCCACTCCTTGGCTAATAACCAGCATGTCATTAGTTTGCAATCGCATGATTTGTTGTGCAAATATCGTAATCACGAGTGTAACAGGTACCATAATTGCGGCACCGAATTTCAACGATTGGAGTGTGACCGTTTTGGCATGGACCCTGTCGTTGCGGCCCCAGTATTGTGATACGAGCACGCCATTTGCGGTGGCAAGTCCAGCCATAATCATAATGGCAACAAAATGCCATTTCGATGCGATGCCGACAGCGGCTGTGGCTTCCTGACCGAAACCGCTGACCATCAATACGTCAGCAAGTGCCAAAATCGCTACAAGAGCGCTTTGGACCGCTACCGGAAAAGCCAGTTTTGCCACGCGGGAAAGCAGGGTTTTAGGTAGTGATGATTGAGTTGATAAATGTGTAGTCATAAGCTTGTCCTCAAAATACGAGGCAAATATATAAGAGCATTGCAGTGAGCGACATGTTAGAAAAACCAGAAAACCTGTGCGAATCTGTCATTCCTTTACCACGACCTAAATCTACTTGGCTGGATGAGGTGTATTTGGCCGACGCTTGCAAAGAGCGTTTTTTAACCCAGTCTGATCTTCCCGAGCTGAGCGAGAATGAATTCTTCATGGCGGGTATGGCTGAATTATCCGAAGGCTATCATGTGGAACGAGTAGGGGCGTCGATACATACTCTGCTGTTTACTCTTGAAGGCCGCGGACGATTGACCACTGAAACCTCGGTCGTAGAGATAGAAGCGAATACCCTGACTATTTTGCCTGCGCATTTACCATTTCGTTTTGAGTTGGCTGATCCCAGCCAAAACTGGAAAATGGCATGGGTGTTATTGCAAAGCTCAGGGAAGTGGCAACCTTTGGTAAAAAGTGGGCAGAGAGTTGAGCCGTCGTATCTTTGCGAACAGATATGGTCAGTATTGAATTTGTATCATAGTGAGATTGGCGGCCGTTCCAGTTATCGGAAGTTATTTGCCAGTGAATTATCTAGATTGCTATTGGGTTCGGTCTCCAATGCGCCTTCAAACTCAGTACTGAGAGTGCAAAGTGTTTTCAACGAGGTTGAATCCCAGCTTCATCACCCGTGGACGGTTAAGGGGATTGCCAAGCAGAGTTATATCAGTGTCGAGCAGTTGAATCGGATTTGTAAGCAGCTCTACGGATGTTCGACGCAGCAAAAGCTTATTGCTTTTCGAATGGAAAAGGCGAAGGATTTACTTCATTACGAAACATGGTCGATAGGGATGATTGCACAGCGTTTAGGCTATCCAGATCCCTACAATTTTACCCACCGATTTCGTCAATATCATGGTTGTTCACCAAGGGAATATCGCAAGAGGGTATCGGAGAGCTAGACGGGAAACTTGGGTATAAAGGCCAGATGTGTTGATCTGACCTTCAGTATGTTATCAGTGAGTATTACTCTGCAGCTTTCACTCGAACTTTGCTTTTGGCGATTTTTGTGCCATTTAGTGCGGTAATTGCAGCAGTAGCTTCGTCAGCATCTGGCATTTCAACAAAAGCAAAACCTTTGGACTTACCTGTTTCCTGATCTAACACTAAGTTGCAAGACTCTACTACGCCGTGTGCTTCAAATAACGCTTTAAGTTCATCTTCAGTTGTTGTGCGAGCAAGGTTTCTTACTAGTAGTTTCATGGGGAGCCATTTGAAAGATTGATGAGGTTGAATTATCACAGATTAAGTTGGCTAAACCAAGAAGAGGTCGTTATGGTGTAGTTTTATGCTTATAAAATATGCGCTTTTATGAACCGCGGGAACCTCGTATGAAGTCCAAACCCTATAGTTTGCACGTTTTGAGATTTTGGATTCATTTTTAATCGAGAGTAATGGTTGAAAAACTTAAATAAAAAGCCAGTGATAAACCGACTTTTTACAAAAGTAGAGAAGAGGGCGTTATTTTCTCTTCGGCTGCTGATAGGTACGACCGGCTGCCTGATAAACGTCTTTCTGTTTGATATCGAACATATCATAGAAGAACCAAGCGACAAATTTAATCACATCATCGCCTTCATTCATGATCCATTCGGCGTACTCTTGCTCTTCGCCGTCATCGTTTTCTTGCATCGAGACATGGTAGATACGTTTTTCACCCTCGATCTCAGCAAGCTTGAACTGACCAGCTAGGGATGCTGCAACCTCGGCAATTTCTTGCTCTTCATGAGTTTTTAATGCGTCGAGTACCTGAGGTAGGTTGTCTTTTTCGCACAGTGCTTTTACTAAGGTTTCAAATTGATCTTGTTGCATTTTTCTCTGCCAATAATTTTAACTGAGTTATTGTAGCAGTGTGTGGCATGTTAGTTAAAACAGCTTTTTGATGTATTTGTTATTGAATGCGATTTCAGTGACATTGAGTTTTGTACCGAGACTCGGTTATATGGAATTTCAGCACTATGGCGATTAAATATATTAAGAACTACCGAAACTGCAGTGCCGGTAGTTCTTATGGAATCTGGTAAGCCAGTAAGTTTCTCTGCTTCTTTTGTTTATTGCGAGCACGACCCACAGCAGAAGCCGGGTTCACCGTGTTTGCCTTTCTTTTCTTTATCCTGGTTCTCTGGCTGAGCCTGTTCTGCGGTTTGTTCTTTGCCCACTTTAGTTTGCTCGTCATCTGATTTTTTGAAAAACTTCTTGAATGAAATGGTCATGCTACCGTCTCCGACTATTAATCTTTGGCTATTAAGTTGTATTTCTAATGCATGTTATTATTCCTGACTGTTTTAGTCAACTACGGAGGTGGAGATTATGATGTGATACGTCACACACTGACTGAGCAAGGTGACAGTGCCGACTTTTCAATGGTATATATTTTGACTTTGGTATGAGTTTACCTAAGGAGCGCGCTATGTCTGGGATTACCGATCTCGATGTTCTATTGCAAAATATGGAGCCTCAAATTCGTGAGGGCGAGTTTGTCTTTTGCACGGTTGAATCAAAAGACTATGAGCTTGTCGCCAGGCTGAAACCTATTGCCAGTTTCTTGGAAGACGAAGGCATGACATTGGTGTTGGATGAGCAAATTGCCAAACAGCATGGATACTCTTACGATTCCATATTTAAAGCAATAACACTGACTGTTCATTCGAGCCTTGATGCCGTTGGCCTGACTGCGGCTGTGGCGAACAAGTTAGCCGATAAGGGGATCAGTGCAAATGTGATTGCAGCGTATTATCATGACCATGTTTTTGTACAGTCGGATAAAGCAGAGCTCGCCGTTGCGGCCCTGAAAGAGTTTCATATAAGGAAAAGCAGTTAAATGGATATGCATACGATTCTACTTTTTGCCATCGCGTCATTAACACTGAATCTAATCCCCGGTCCTGATGTTATATATATCGTATCAAATACAATGAAGGGTAAGGCTTCTGCCGGTACTCAAGCGGCTTTAGGGTTGGGTGTTGGCTATATGTTCCATACCTTTGCTGCCGTGTTTGGCTTATCGGCCCTGATTTTGAGCTCGGCGTATGCATTTCTTGTGGTGAAATTCCTCGGCGCGGCTTACTTGCTGTATCTTGGGTTTTCATCGCTTAGAAACTTCGTGAAAGGGGAGTCGAAGCTGACACTGACAGAGCAGGGGAACGAACCTGCGAATGTGTTTAAGCAGGGAGTTATTGTAAGTGTATTGAACCCGAAAGTGGCAATGTTCTTTTTATCATTTTTACCCCAGTTTATTGATACGTCACTAGCTTCGTCAGCAACCTACCAGCTGTTAGTACTCGGTTTGCTATTTTGTGGTTTGGCGACCTTGTGCAATGCCTCTTATGCAATGCTCGGTACCTGGATTGTGAATAGTGCCAAAGCATCACGTTTCAGCCGTATTATTGAAGGCGTGTCAGGGCTGTTATTAATCGGACTAGCAGCCAAAATTGCATTTAGCAACAGTCGTGCGTAATGAAAAAAACTTCAGTATTTAGCTTCAAAGTTTACATTAAGTTAGTTCTTGATAATTATATTATCTAAATGTGGCGGCTATCACGGATAGCCGTTTCGCGTTTTTTTGATAGTATATATCTGATCTAGTTAACATATTGTTCATTGGTTAAATGCTAGTGAGGATAGTGAAAGTATGTTCTGGTTCTCATTTTTTTTGCTTCCTTAATTGTATTTGTGCCTATTCGGCACCCGGTATCATTATTTGTATCTACTCCCCCTTATCTACGCCGCTTAAAAGCCCTTTAGGGATGGTCTCAGGAAATTGCGATTAACTGATAATCGCAATGTACCTTATAAATATAATCAAGGAGACCATTGTGATAACAAGGAACATGAAATCTTGCCTTGCGCTGGCTGTTGCTGCGACACTTTCTGCGTGCGGTAGTTCCAGCTCTTTACCTGCGTCTGAGACATCCATTTATGCTTGTGATGCGACAACAACAGCTAAGGCTGATGATTTGCGCATTTATCAGGTGATGGTCGAGAGTTTTGTTAATGGTGATGACACCATTGGCCACGGCACAGGTTACGGTACCAGCCATCACAAAGGTGATCTGCAAGGTATTATTGACTCGTTGGACTACATTGACTCTCTGGGTGTGAATGCTATTTGGCTGACACCGATTTTTGAATCCGTTCCGATGGAAGGTCAAGATCATTGGGCCGATCGCTTGGATGCAACGGGCTATTTCACCAGTAATTATTTCGCCATTGATCCCCGTTTTGGTACGATGGAAAAAGCCCGTGAGCTCGTCAATAAAGCGCACGAAAAAGGCCTGTATGTATTCTTCGACGGTGTCTTTGGCCATCATAAAGGTAATGTTGTTCCGTCACCTGAAGGCCGATTGCCTCAGGGTGAAAACAACCCGGTGAGCTACCCGGAAAGCTTGGCCTTCTATCAAGAAGTGGCCACATATTGGATCAAAGAGTTGAAGATTGATGGCTGGCGTTTGGATCAGGCCTATCAGGTTCCTACTGATGCATGGAAAGAAATCCGTAAAAGTGTAGATAATGCTTCGAAGTCGGTGACCTACACCAATGACCAGGGTGAAACCGTTAATCCTCTGGGCTACATGGTGGCTGAAATTTGGAACAACCAAAACTATATCAATGAAACCGGCTACGGTAAGCAGGAAGATCCAGCGCTATGCTCGGCATTTGACTTCCCGGTTCGCTATCGTGTGGTTGAAACTTTCGCAGTCAATGAAAACAGTGTCGGTGGCAAAGGCGGAGAGTGGTTAGCTGAAGGTATGGATTTACACAAACTGTATCCGGATCATGCCAAGCCGAACTTGATGTTAGGCAACCATGATTTGGTCAGGTTAGGAGACTTGCTGCAACGCGGCAATATCGCTTCTCCGGAAGATGCCGAATACTGGTTGCGCCATAAAGCTGCGCTATCATTTCAGGCGGCTTATACTGGCCCAATAACCATGTATTACGGTGAAGAAATTGGCGATCAGCTTGACGGCTATGCGGACAAGAATGGTGGGGACGATTGTGCTGTCCGTGGGCTGTGCGATGACCATGTTGCCCGTACCAGTGCGAAAATTGACGGCGTGACAGTGTCACTTAGTGGGCGTCAGGCTGAGCTGCGTGACTATGTGTCTAAGCTGATGGCTATGCGAGCTAACCATCCGGCATTGTCCAGCGGTAAGAGAACGAATGTGATGGCAACTGATGCTGTTTATGTTGATCATAAGCAGGCAGAAAATGAAGCGTTGCTCTATATGGTAAGCACATCATCCAGAGCGGATATAATCCCTTTGGAAAGTGCTGATGTCGGTTCCGAAGGCGTTTTGGTGGATTTGATGTCTGGCGATCGTATCAAGATGCAAGATGGCAAATACTATATCCCCCTAACTGCTTTTGAAGCTCGTTTCCTATCTATCGAGAAACCATCTGCTGCCGGTGTGAAAGTGAAGACTGCTGCCGCAGTATCCCTTGCTGGGGAAGGATTCATGGCGCAGTGTGAGAACCCGACGGTTGAAGAAGCAGGACCGATTGGTGAAACACTGTATGTTGTTGGCGATTTTTCTGATTCAGGGTGGAAACACAAGCCGAAACGCGCTTTCCAGTACAAGGGGAGCAATGTCTATCAGGTTGTTAAGGAAGAGCAAGCTGGCGCATTTCGTATGCAGTATGCAAGTCGAGACTGGACTCCGCAGTTTACTGCTGACGGTTTAAGCCTGAAGGCTGGCGAGAAAGGCGTTCTTGCGCGTGGCGGTTACGGCAAGGATACCGCCGTTACCATTCCAGAAGCCGGGCGTTATGTATGGAGCTTAGAATTCAGTTCAGACGGTCAGCCTCAGCAAATCATGGTCTCTAAGTGTCCATAACATCACCCCGTTTATCCTGATTGGTATAAGCTGATTCATGATATTTACCCAAGGGAGCCTGATGGCTCCCTTTTTTGATAGTATTATTAGTATATTGGCTAAATATCATTGAGATAAATAGAGACAATCATGGCAAAAGAGCATGAAAACGGACATGGATACTGCATGGTGATGACTACGTTTTCTGATGAGGCTATCGGAAAGAAAATGATTCACTCGCTAATAGAGAAACGTTTGGCGGCTTGTGTGCAGGTACAGGTGATTGACAGTTACTACCACTGGAAGGGGGAAGTTAATCAAGATCAGGAAAAGCTTGTTATGATCAAGACAACCTCAACGCTTTACCCGGAGGTAGAGGCTGAGATATTGGCTAACCATGACTATGAGACGCCTGAAATAGTCCAGCTTCCTATTACGGCTGGATTGCCGGACTATTTGAACTGGATTCGATCTGAATGTAAGAGCTAGGCGTTACATGTTCGGATAATTCGGCCCGCCACCACCTTCCGGAGCCACCCAGGTAATATTTTGCGAGGGATCTTTAATGTCGCAGGTTTTGCAGTGAACACAGTTGGCTGCATTGATTTGGAATTTGGGCGTATCGCCATTGGTGACAATCTCATAAACTCCCGCAGGGCAATAACGTTGACTTGGCTCGCCATAGAGGGATTGGTGGACGGTGATTGGGAGCACCGGATCCCTGAGCTTGAGGTGGCATGGTTGGTTTTCTTCATGTTGTGTTGCCGACAAATAGACCGAAGACGGTTTATCGAAACTGAGTATGCCGTCTGGTTTGGGGTAGCTAATTGGTGGGCATTGTTCTATCGGCCGTAGGCATTCGTGATCAGCTTTCTGATCGGCGACTGTCCAGGAAACTCGATGTTTTAACCAGTTATGTTCAATAGTGGCTAGAGCACCGCCTATCAGAGTACCAAACTTATGGATTTGCGCGCCGAAGTTGCGGGATTCATACAGTTCTTTATAGAGCCATGATTCGCCAAACAAGCGTTCATAGCCCGGTATGGTTTGGTGGAAGCCTTGGTTGATTTCGCTAAAGACAGCTTCAGCTGCCAGCATTCCAGACTTCATTGCGGTATGGCTGCCCTTGATTTTGGCAAAGTTCAGTGTACCGGCATCACACCCGACTAACACCCCGCCGGGAAATTGCTGTCTAGGCAGAGAGGATAGCCCTCCCTTAGTGATAGCCCGTGCACCGTAGGCAATTCGGCTACCACCTGTTAAATAGCGGCTGAATAGCGGGTGATGCTTCATTTGCTGAAATTCATCAAACGGGCTGAGATAAGGGTTGTGATAGTTCAGGTCAACAATCAACCCAACAGCGACTTGATTGTCTTCAAGGTGATATAGGAAGCTGCCTCCGGTGGTATCTGATTGATTCAATGGCCAGCCAACGCCATGGATAACCAATCCTGGTTGGTGAAGCTCCGACGGCACCTCCCAGAGCTCTTTGATCCCCAATGCATAGTGCTGGGGCTGTTTGTTATAGTCCAGCTGGAAGTTGGCGATAAGCTGCTTGCCCAAATGGCCGCGAGCACCTTCGGCAAAAATTGTATATTTTGCTTTTAGCGCAATGCCGGGTTCGAAAGTACTTTTCTGTTCTCCGCTTTTATCTAGCCCCATGTCAGAGGTGACAATACCGGCAACGGCTCCTTGTTTGTCGTAGAGAATGTCGGCCGCAGCGAATCCCGGGAAAATCTCGACACCAGCATTTTCGGCTTGTTGTGCTAGCCAGCGACAGAAGTTGGCGAGGCTAATAACGAAGTTCCCTTCATTCAGCATCGGTTGGGGAGTGAAGTTCTCGGGTACAGTCAAATAGTTGTTTGGGTTTGTTAACAGGCAGAAATGATCTTCAGATACCGCGGTATGAAGCGGTGCATTGAGCCGCTCCCAGTCAGGGAAAAGCTCATCAAGGGCTTTGTGCTCGAAGATGGCGCCAGATAATATATGCGCACCGACTTCGGCCCCTTTCTCGACCACACAGACAGACAAAGGCTGATCTTGCTCCTGCGCCAACTGCATAATCCGACAGGCGGCAGATAGGCCAGCAGGGCCAGCACCAACGATGACAACATCGAATTCCATGCATTCTTTTTCCATGCGTACCTTCCAAACTGCCAGCTTAATCGCATTCATTACAGGTAAATATAGTCCAGTTGACGTAAACGTAAATTCAACTAGGCTCAAAGTGTACTTGGCCAAGTGCATAATTTTTGCTGACTGTTTGAAAAGGAAAGCATTGTGAAGGTACTGGTAGCAATAAAGCGAGTGATTGATCCTTACGTAAAAATCAGGGTGAAAAGTGATGGCTCCGGCGTTGAAACCAATAACGTCAAGATGTCTATGAACCCTTTTTGCGAGATTGCCGTGGAAGAGGCTGTCAGGCTTAAAGAAGCCGGAGTAGCTGATGAAGTTATCGTAGTTTCAGCCGGAGAAATAAATTGTCAGGAGCAACTCAGAACGGCACTGGCACTGGGCGCTGATCGTGCTATCCACATTGAAGCAGAAACAGGGCTTGAACCAATAACTGTTGCCAAAGCACTCCAATCAGTGATGGAGAGAGAACAACCGAGACTGGTTTTGATGGGAAAGCAATCCATCGACACGGACAATAACCAGGTCGCCCAGATGTTATCCGCGCTTACACAGCTTCCGCAAGGAACATTTGCGTCCGAAGTAATTATCAAAGGTGACGCTGTCACGGTTACCCGCGAGATAGATGGCGGTTTAGAGACGCTAAGTTTGACCTTACCGGCAATTATCAGTACAGATTTGCGCTTGAATGAACCTCGCTATGCTTCATTGCCAAATATTATGAAAGCCAAGAAAAAGCCAATGGAGCAACTGACTGTCGCAGAGCTCGGTGTTGATATTGTCCGGCATCAGGAAGTAATAGAGGTTATGCCACCGCCAGAGAGGCAGGGCGGAGTACGAGTCGCTTCGGTATCGGAGCTGGTGGACAAGCTGAAAAACGAAGCGAAGGTGATCTAATGGCTACGTTAATCATTGCAGAACATAACAACGTGTCTCTCTCGCCAGATACCCTGAAAGTGGTTAATGCAGCTATGGCACTATCACCTTCGGTGTCGGTACTGGTTGCCGGCGCCCGGTGCCGTGCCGTTGCCGATGAGGTAGGCAAGGTTACAGGCGTTGCTGAAGTATTGCTGGCTGATAATGCTGTCTATGAGCATCAACTCGCCGAGAGTCTGTCTGCCTTGATTGCCGAAGTCGCTCAGCGATATACCCATATTTTGGCACCGGCAACAACCTTCGGTAAAAATCTGCTGCCTCGCGTGGCAGCATTGCTTGATGTCGGTCAGCTATCAGATGTTATTCAGATTAAAAATGCAGATACGGTGATACGTCCAATATACGCCGGTAATGCATTGGCAGCGGTAAAGTCGAATGATCCCATCAAGGTGATCACCATCCGCTGTGCTGCATTTGAGCCGGCACAGGAACAAGATACTCAAGTAGCTTCAGTGTCTGAGCTGGATATCGTTGTTGCTAATGATATGACTCAGTTTGTTAGCAAGCAGGCTGTGGAAAGTGAGCGTCCGGAGCTGGCAGTAGCACGGGTTGTAGTATCGGGCGGGCGGGGGCTTGGAAACAGTGAAAGCTTTGCTCTGGTTGAAAAGCTGGCTGACAAGCTGGGAGGTGCTATCGGGGCATCACGTGCAGCAGTAGATGCCGGTTTTGTGTCTAATGACTTGCAAGTCGGTCAGACGGGAAAGATTGTCGCTCCAGAGCTGTATATTGCGGTGGGTATTTCCGGTGCCATACAGCACCTTGCGGGAATGAAAGACTCGAAAGTGATCGTGGCGATCAACAGTGATCCGGATGCGCCGATTTTCCAAATTGCCGATTATGGTTTAGTCGGCGACCTGTTTGAACTGCTCCCCGAGCTTATCGATTCGCTGTAATTGCTGTTTGTGGGCCCGGCTTATAGGCATGGTTTATCGGGATACTGCGTTAACCATCATTTTCGATAATTTGCCAACCGTGGTTTTTTGCCATTTCAAATAGTTGAGTTTTCTCTGCAGCCTGTTGGTTTTTTAGCCAGGTAATAAAGTGAGTGACCGCGTCACTTTGTATTTGGCTGTGGTAATAGTATTGCCACGGACCATCAATGATGGTTGCCGACTTGGGTAACTGCAGATATCCCTGTTTAAGCTCATGAACCACCAGCATGAGATCGGTGATTGTTACGCCTTGTCCAGCAAAGCAGGACGTTAACGCCATGTCCAATGTATCAAACGTCAGGCCGGAGTTGTTCATCAGGTGGGACTTTTTATTTCGTTTCAGCCATACCCGCCAGTCAGTCCGGTCAGGTGTCGGATGAAGGCGTTGATAGGTTAGCAGTGTATCAATATCTACCGGTTGGTCGGTTTTGGTCAGCAATTCTGAATAGACCGGTGCCAAGTATTCCTTTCTGAGAAAGTTCTTCTGATATGGGTTCTTTGACTCTTTCTGCATACCGTAAATCGCCACATCATAGTCATCGTCACTCAGCCTGAGCTCCTCGCTGGTATGTCCCATGGTTGATGACAGAACGATATCCAGTGTTGGGTAGTGTTCCTTAAAGGAATGTAAACGAGGGATCAACCAGCGTACCGCAAAACTCATTGCCACCTTGACTCGAAGGGGCTCGTTTTCTTTTCCTTTAAGTTGCTGAATTGAACTGTTCAGCTCACTGTATTGCCGGGTAAGCAGCAGCGCAATTTCCTTTCCTTCGTCTGTCAGGGAGAGTGCACGATGACGACGAATAAATAGTGAAAAACCAAAGTGTTCTTCTAATTGTCGTATTTGACGGCTGACAGCACTCTGAGTCACATTTAACTCAGAGGCGGCGAGTGTAAAACTAAGGTGTCTGGCTGCTGCTTCAAATACCCTTAGTCCATTTAAAGAAGGGGGAAGCAGGGTATGTCTTTTCTTCATCAGTAGGCAAGTCTTTGCATGAGTTTTATGCATGCTAAAGTGCCATAAAAGTCGCTTGAAATTCAACAGTAATATTCATAAATTACCACAATATACCCAAGCTGCAGTTTGGGTATCAAAGAAGGGGAATTTATGAAAAAACTGGTTGGGCTGGCTGTACCGCTCATCATTTCGCAGCTTGTTGCTCAATTATTGGTTTTTACCGACGTTTGGATGATGGCACAGCTCAGTATTATGGCGATAGCAGGTGGCGGTCTGGGCGCTACTGTTTATTCGATTGTGTTTATTATTGCCGGTAGTACGGTGGGCTGTGTCGCCAACTTGATTGCGATTGCATACGGCAAGCGAGTTAAGCAACCGGAAGCCGGTGATGCGGAAGTGAGTTCTTCTCTTAAAGGCGGCGTGTTGCTGGCCTTGATCCTGACCGTTGCTCTTCAGCCTGTTTTCTTCATGATGCATGATCTTTTGGTGGTGGCGAAGCAAGATCCTCAGGCCGTCGTATTGGCTATGGATTACCTTGATGCGTTGAAATGGGCAATGTTGCCTACGTTGATTTTGTTGGTTTTACGTAGCTTGGTTAGCGCCTTTGGCGATACCCGCTCGGTCATGATTATGTCTGCGGCAACTGTTGTACTTAATGTACCGCTAAGCTATTTGTTTGCTTTCCATTGGGAAATGGGGCTGGCAGGTTTGGGCTACGGCACCTCGTTGGCCGCATTTATTATCATGTTGGGTTACGGCTACTGGGTATTTAGCCATTCAAAGTACAGTCAATATAATCCGCTGCACAAACTGCATGAATACCGTCTTGGTACCATGGTGCCGTTGCTGGGGATTGGTGTGCCAATCATGATAGCCACACTGCTGGAGCATGCTTTGTTTTCTGGTGCCGCTTTGCTTGCCGGTACGTTGGGGGCGGTTTCGTTGGCCATCCATCAGATTGCGCTTCAGTGTCTTAACCTGTCATGGAACATTGCCTTTGGTTTTTCCCAGGCGGCTTCTATTTTGGTTAGCCAGCATGTTGGTAGCAAGGAGCCGGCGCTGGTTCGCCGTTATGCTATACAAGGCCTGTTCATGGTTACGGCGACCAGCGCCGTTATTGGAGTGTTGGTGAGTGTGTGGCCGGAGTTTCTGACCCAGGTGTTCAGTGTAGAGGGTGATGAGCTTGCAACAGAGCTGGTATTGGCACTGCCGAGTGTCATGATCATGGTTGCGCTGTGTTTTGTGGTAGATGCCTGGCAGTTAGCTGCGATCAGTATTTTACGCGGAATGAAAGTGGTTATTGGTCCGACGATTTCGACAGTGATTGGTTATTGGTTGATTGGTTTGCCTGCTGCCTGGTTGTTGATGAAGCAAATGGGGCTGGAAGGTGTCTGGGCCGGTTTGGGCGTCGGATTGGCTGCAACAGGGATTATGCTGGTGATTTTATTGTTCAGACATTTAACTCATTTCGAACGTCTGGTCAGGCAAGACTTGGTCAGGGAAGAGAGCAGTGAACTTGTTGCTCAGGAGAGTTCAGCGTTGTTGACTTAATGCCATCAGTAGTGACAAACAAAAAGCCGGAAATGTGATTCCGGCTTTTTGTTGTTTTCATTTTCTCTTTTCACTATTAACGCATCCGAAATACATCCGTTTGCTTGTCGTTCAATACCTCAGCAAAGCTGCGGACAAAAGGTCCTTGCTGGCGAATCTGAGGAGGCAGGCTGTCTATAATTCGTTTAGCCTCCTTCTTAGTGGCAAAGTCACCGTATATAACGGCATACCAGCGGTTACCCAGGCTGTGTTTCCAGTTAACCCAAATTGGATCCTGTCCTTTGATTTCTCGAATATAGTTTCGAATATCACGTTCTTCACTGAGGGCCAGCACCTGAATGGTAAAACGATTAGGATCCAGGTGCCCATAAGCCTCTTGTGTAGTCATAGCTCCGATACACTGGCTTTCTGTGTGGGTCGTCTGTGTCGTTGAGCAGCCTGCAATAAAGAGTAGCGCCACTAACGCAAAAATCTTATGCATCCAATGTCTCCTATAGCTTTCATATTTATTAGATATCTTTTTTAGGCGGCAAGTTTACCAATAAGGTAAATAATTGATGCATAAAACTAAACGCTGAAGTCTGTTCGCTGTTTTTTGCGTCATATAGAGTATGAAACTTCATCAATTCTCGGCACTTGCCTAAATACTGTGCATCCATACATAAAATACACACCGGAATAGTGACTATTCTATCCAGTCTCGATTAGACTGTATATAAATACAGTATTTTTGGCGAGTGAAATATGGCGGTCTTACCTGTTTTTTTAGAGTCGGTAAAATGCGGATTTCCATCCCCGGCAGACGGGCATCAGGAAGATTTGGATCTGGATGATTACTTGATCCGTAACCCGAACGCGACTTTTTTTCTCCGTGCTTCTGGTGATTCAATGATTGGTGCCGGTATTTATGATGGTGACCTGCTTGTTGTCGATCGGGCCGAGGCAGTGGTTCCCGGGCGGGTTGTTATTGCACGTATTTATGACGAATTTACCTGTAAGCGTGTAGTGCGCCATGATAATGCGTGGTGGTTGAAGGCGGAAAATGCCAGTTACAAGCCATTTCCAATGCCAGAAGATTCGGAGATCTTTGGTGTCGTTACCCGCAATATTCATAATTTGCTGGGTTAAAAGTAATGGCTAAAGGCTTTGACGGTTACCAGCATCAGATATGGGCACTGGTTGACGCAAAAAGTTTCTACTGCAGCTGTGAGCAGCTGTTTGACCCTTCGCTCGCCAATAAACCTGTTGTCGTGCTATCGAACAATGACGGCTGCTGTGTCGCCTTGTCAGAGCAGGCGAAGGCGCTGGGTATCAAGCGGGGGGCGCCTTGGTTCAAGATTGAGCGAGAGGCTCGAAAGCTGGGTGTGGAAGTCAGAAGTTCGAACTATACCTTGTATGCAGATATGAGCCGACGCTTTATCGAGGAACTCTATCTGTTCTCTCCCCATGTCGAGCAGTATTCAATTGATGAGGCCTTTGTCCGTCTGGACGGGCTTCAGCATCATGGGTTAACTGGCTACGGCCAACAGCTGCGTGACGCGATTGAGCGAAACATTGGCTTACCGGTTCGAGTCGGTATCGGAGCAACGCCAACGTTGGCCAAGTTGGGGAATGAGGCTGCCAAACAGTATGAAAGTCGTGTCGATGGCGTGATTGAGATAGATACTGACCATAAGCGCCGTTGGTTGCTAGAGCGAACCGACATTCAGTCTATCTGGGGAATTGGCGCCAAAACAGCCACACGGTTACGCACCACGGGGATTGATAATGCTTTGCAGCTGGCAGAGAAGAGCTCGGTAGATATGCGCAGGTTATGGAACGTTGGGCTGGCTCGTACGGTATTGGAATTGCAGGGAACAGCCTGTATTTCACCGGGCGATATCGATGAAAAGAGAAAGCAAATATTGTCCAGCCGAAGCTTCGGTGTCGGGATTAATAATCTCGATGAACTGAAAGCCGCCTTGGCCTTCCACTGTCAGCGAGCAGGAGAGAAGCTACGAAAGCAAGGCAGTCAAGCCGGTCTTGTCAGTATTTTCTTGCGGACGAATCGCTATAAAAACCTTCCTCAGCATAATAAGAGCTGTGTCCGAACGCTAGTATGTCCAAGCCAGGATTCTTATAAGTTTTTAGCGTCTGCGCTGGAACAGCTAGATTGCGTGTACAAGCCGGGATTTGAATACCAGAAAATAGGCGTGATCCTCGATGAGCTGACTGATGCTCAAAATGATAACTTTCAGCTCGATATGTTTGATACCAGTGCGCTGGAAGAAATGAAGCGACGAGATCTGATGGCACTTACGGATAAAGTGAATGCCCGATTCAAGAATGGCATCAAACCTGCCTCGGTGATAGGTTCCACCAATTGGCATATGCGGCAGGCTTTCCGGTCAAACCGCTGGACCACCCGATTGAATGAACTGCAAATAGCTAAATGCTAAATACAGGTATTACGAATAACACTCTTATAATAAAAATGCTCGCATTCTTGTTTGTTTATAACCGTTTTGAATTTCATAGAGATAAAGGGTATTTTTCTTTCCCCCCGAATCTTTCCGATAATATAGCAAGATAATAGTGCCTGAGTGGGAAAGGTAAGCGGATGGTTAAATGGACAGGGTTAGTCTTGGCGCTAGTGGGATTGTCGGTGATGACATCGGGGCTGGTGAGTGCCTTGATGGACTTGGCGGCATTTTTGCTTTTGTTGTTCGTTGTTGCAAGAAAAGCAATTAGAAGGAAGGCCAGCCCTGGAGAGGCAAAATTTTCGGCTGAGGCGTCAGATAATGAATCTAGAAGCAAAGATCGAATTGATATTGCACCATAAATAGTGCGATAAGTTGCGTAAAAAAAGAGCGAGTGCCAAACACTCGCTCTTCTTTTGATTTAGACCAGCTGAATATATGCCAACGAACCCATACCGATACTCAACCAGAGTAAGATCCCCAGCAATAGAGGCTGGAACCCGGAAGCGCGAAGTTTCTGGACCGTGATCCCTGAACCAATCAAGAACAGACAGACAACCAGAACTCGCTTGGAAATCGAAAATACCTGATCGTAGACCGACTGTAGATCTGGCACAAAATGCGCGAACAAAATAGCGACACAGTAAAAAATGATGAAGTAGGGAACCCCAACCTTTTTGCTATCGCCTTTAAACATCAGCGCACTGACAAAAGCAATAGGAATGATCCATAGCGCGCGGGCCAGCTTTAACGTCGTGGCCGTTTTCAGTGCCTCATCGCCATAGGCGCCGGCTGCTCCCACAACAGACGAAGTATCATGAATAGCGATTGCAGCCCAGGTACCAAAGGCATGCTGGCTCATCTCGAGTAGATGACCAAGAGCCGGAAACACAAATAATGCGACCGAATTCAGAACGAACACAGTGGCCAGTGCAAGGGAAGTTTGATCATCTCTGGCATTGATAGCCGGCGCGACGGCTGCGATAGCACTTCCGCCGCAAATAGCAGTACCTGATGCAATCAGGTGTCCGGTTTTCTGCTCAATTTTCAGTAGCTTGGTCAGTAGGTTACCAATGAACAGCGTAAAGAAAATGGAAGCGACGATAAGGCCCAGCCCTTGTTTGCTTGCTTCGATAGCCTGATCGAGATGGATGCCGAAGCCCAGCCCGATAATGGAGTATGACAGCAGTTTTTTGGTAAGGGATGCTAAGTTAAAATGTGTCGGTACCAAGCCAAGGCTGGCAAGAGTGAAGCCCAAGATCAGCGCGACGGGTGAGCTAATAAAAGGAAGAAGGCAAATCAGAGCGACAGCAAAGAAAAAGTAATCAGACGTCCGGGCGTTTTTGATGGAGTTAGAAAGCGACATCATTAGTGAGTAGTCAAAAGAGTCAAGATTAGAATGCTGCGAGTATACGCGAAAATTTAGTTAGTTAGATTTAAATATATTGAAGCTAGGGTTAAGAAATACTGAACATAATGAATTCAAGATAATTGCCGATGCTATTTTTTGATCCATCGTCCTGCTGCATTTTGGTAGTAGTTACCGGGTTTGGTTTTATCGACTGCTTTCTGGTAAGCCAGATGACCAACTTCCGAGCTGGTTAGTCCATGAGAAACGGCAATCTTTTTGTAGCGTTCTTTACGATGATTGTTAACGGAAGACACGAGCTGACGGACTTCATTGGACGCTGTTGAGGTAACAACGGCAACATAGCCTGAGTTTGCTTCACCAACCAAGCCTTGGTCTTTGGCCTGTTGTAGGTCAAGGGCATAGGCATTGGCTGATATGAAAACAGCAAAAAAAAGGATTAGAACATTCTTCATGGCAATCTCCCTGCCGTATCAGAATACATCGTCATCGCTGAACAAGTCATCAATTTCCTTATCAACTTTTATTCGGATCTCGTGTTCAATCTTTACATTGAGGTTTACTTCTATGGGTTTGTCAGATGCCGTGACCTGTACGGTGGGCGTACAGCCGGAAATACCGATCATCCCAAACATTGCAACGAGTGCAAGGATTGTGAGTATGCTGAAAAGTTTTAGCTGAATATCCATGAGCTACGACCATTCTTAGCTGTCATGTTAAACAAAAGCGCAATAATGCTACTCATCTAAACCAAGCTGCTTTAAAAATTGACCTTCCAGCTTTGATGAATTTATCGTATTCAACGTCTTTATTAGTGCTGGAATATCGTCTTCAATGTTCAAGTTTATATATACCGGCCGTCCATTTTGAAAATCAGGATTGTAGCCTTTAAACCGCGAACTAGCGTTTAATTGTCCTTCTTTAGAATAGTCTATATCAACGGCCAGCGAGTCGTATTTATAATTTTTGAGAATCTTGCTAATCACTAACAGGCTATTTTCACCGGCGGCTTCGACATTCTTGTCAATGGCAGAACCTTCCCGGTAGCGGAGTACACCTCCCGGATAGCGAGAGTGGAGCTTACCGCTCTGAATCGCAGGCAGGCCGTCTTGTATCGACATAGGGAAGCTGCCATCTAGCGTACCTGTAAGTTCAACATCATTAGGCTCAACGGCTTGCATGAGTTTTTCCAGATCCAGGCGATGGACAAGGATAGGAATGTGGGGGATGTTAGTCAGTGATGAGCTGGTTATCCCATGGGTACTGATAGAGCCGCCTAACAGATAAGCACTGGCGCGGTGAAGCGCATAGCGGTTGTTCTTGGTATCAAATTCAACCAGAGCAAAAATGTTCTCGAGTAACACTCCGGCATGTAGCAGGCCGGCATGTAGACTGATTGGATATTTTGAGCGGATCCCCCCTGGGGTGATGGCTGCCGTAAAAGAGACATTGAGATCTGCAAAATGAAATCCGTGTATATATCCGCCTAAACTGTCGGCAAAGACAGCAAATTCACCAGTTAGCTTTCCTTTGTTAAGTAGCAGATCAGCATCAAAGCTAACCTTTCCGTTGTTGAGATCGTACTTGATCGGTAGGTTCGGTAAATAGTGTTTTTTTAAACTACGTTTCGGACCAAAGTAAACCTCATTACGGTGTAATGTTATTCGAGTTTGATCTTGCTCCAAATCAGAATCCACCGAAAACTGCATCAGTCGAGCTTTTGCAGCGCTGTTTAAGGTGCCGGTGATTTTGAAGGCTTCAGGCTTTAGTACAATATCGCCTTGGCTGCTAAAAGAAGGTAATCGCTGGTTGTTCTGTTTTAGATTGAGGTTTGTTTGGTATTGAGTATTTATCTTCAACTGCCCGTTCGATTGAATAATGGTTGTGCCTTTTAAAGCAATTGTTAGTTTTGCATCGTATTTCTGCACAGGAAGTTGCTTCTTGTTACGTAGGGATCGTTTTCGTGACTGCTCGGAAGCTTGTCCGGAAATGATCTCCTCTGAAATCACTTTCTCACTATAGAAATCACTGGTAATGAGGATTTCGGTATCAGGTGCCAGTTGGAGTGTCAGTTGTGGTGATGAATCATGATTTGATACTTGTGATAGCTTGATATTTCCTACTTGCAGCAATAAACCTGTAGCCTGAGACTGAACTAGAGTGGGATCAAGCTTCGCAGCCACAGGCAATGCTGCTTGAGCAACATTGAGCTGGGTATTTTGAATTTGCATGATCAATTCTTGGGATGACCATTTAAGGTCAATATCACTGCTGGCAGCAATCTGATTCAGTTCCGTATCTGCGGAGGGAGAAAGCCTATCAATCCGGGTTTGAAAATGCATATTGCTGTTACATTGTAACGAACTTGGCGGATGGCGTTGATCTAAGTTGATGGTGCAGCGTAATCTATTAAATAATAAAGAAAAAAAACTGTCGTGCTGGGGGCTTTCCATCGTGATTTTTTCAGTGGGTTCACTGAGATCAAATGCCAGCCTGCCATATTGGTATAGGGCATCAAAGGTTAGCGTTCCATCTGTGCTGAAAGATAGTGTAGAGACGGCTGCTTTCTTATTTGGTCTATCAGAAGTGGTAGCATACATTGGGTGCCGAAACGAAAATTGATTTAGAGCTACTTTGATGTGACGGGGTAACGTAACGTTTATTTGGTAGCGGGCTTTCGTGATGTTGTCTAGGTTTCTTGAAATAGCCTCTGCGGTAGAAGCATCTGTTACAGGATCCTGATGCATAGCTTTGGAGGTGATTGTATCTTGGCTGAAGGCTGTTTGAGTCGCGCTTATAACCAGCGGCTCGCTAAGGGACGCATTAGGCATGTCATAAAACTTGAGCCTGTCAGTTAGCTCTTTGGTTTGGCGGAAATTAGCGCTGCAGTTAAGTGATGTCGGTAATGGGCTGGAAAAGTGGAGTTTGGCCATGCATTGCAGGCTGTTACCCTTCGGACCCGCGATTGTTCCTGAAAAGTGAGCATCTTGATCATTGATATGTTCAACCAACACATCAATGTCATAGGGATCGGGGCCAAGTGCCTTTCCGATCAGTTTCAACCGAGCTTTTTTATCGGGCTTGTTACTTCGTTTTTTGGGTGTTTCGAGTACCAGAAGCGACTGAATGATCAGCTCGCCGTAGCTGAAGTCATGAATTTTAAGCTTACGTAAAGGAAGCAAGGAGAGCTTGGCAATAGCTCGTCCTAGATGAAGGCCCTGATTAGTATCGTTAGGTTTTTTGATAAATTCTGGTAACTGACTCGGTTGATCAAGCCAGAGTTTATCCGCTGTTAGCTTAATACTGTTTTCAGCTTGTTTGAGATCAAGCTCAAGAGCAATGTTTTGTCCCGACTGGATGTAACTCTGTGTGACGGTGGTCCATTTGGGGGTGAGTGTGGCTATATGAACGGAAAGAGGTGTTTTATCAGCTTGCCAGCTGATAGAAAAGTTTGCGTTTTCAAAGTCAAATGGATAACGGTTTGCCGCTTTGTCTCCCGGGATCAGTAGGTTGAGGGTGCCGTATTTAATAAAGCCGCTAATGACCACGGCAGGCTGTGTTGTCAAAACAAGGTCGATATTCTTAATTTGTTGTTTGACTGCAATGTCACGTTTATCAAACAGAGAGGTTTCGACAGTGCTGGCATGGGCACTAAATACATAAGGCTCTGAAAGATCAGTGAAGTTGAAAGCCGTATCAGTCAGTATCAGATTGCCTAACCTGAAGTTTTGTTGCTTCAGGGTATTCAAGATATCTGAAGAGAGTCGGACTTCGGTGTGTTGGGAAAACAGTCGCCACGATGAATTGGAGATGGCGCTGTCCTTGTCAACAAAATGTTCCAAGGAAAGTTTTTGAAAAGTTAGCGCGTTTTTGTTGATTGTGACGGACATTTCATCGATCACGAGACCTCGGTTGAAACCTATTCCGGAGATCGCATTAATCTCAATCCCTTTGGATGCTAGCCATGGCGGGATAACAATCGCCGGAATAATAAGAGCACACAGCATAACCAATAGGCCATAAAGAAAAAGTCGCTTCCTTCGGCTTTTTATTTGTCTTTTGGGTATGGCTATCGTGGGCTGTGTATTCTCTGTTTCATTCATGAATCATCAAAACCGCCTTCGTTCGATAACTAGCTTTGGTATATAAAACCTTTTTATTAAGCATAATCCGGAAAACAGAAAAGAGTGGATAAATAATTACCCACGGATTGATAAAATCACACTGAAATGAAATGTTTTTTTTATTGTTTTTTTTGCTGTAAACACCCGACAACCAATAAGTATTACAATTGCCGGTAGATATGATCCACTGTTATGAGCATGGCTAGTAGTGATAGTTGCTGATAGCACGTAGAGGCAGGCTTGATCATTGACGTTAAAACTGCGAGAAATTGGAGGGCAACACCCAGTATTAGAACTATAAAATCATCAGGATGTGATTATGTCGGACACAGCATCAATTCAAACTTCTGCCGGAAATGGTAGTAGCATTAAGCAACTAATTCAATCTTTAGGCCCTGGGATTATGATGGCGACGGCAGCCGTAGGTGGTTCACACCTTGTCGCTTCAACGAAGGCGGGAGCCATTTATGGTTGGCAACTGGCCGCGTTAATCCTATTAGTTAACCTATTTAAATACCCGTTTTTCAGAGCCGGCGTTCAATATACGATGGGAACCGGAAACAGCTTGATCCAAGGCTACGACACAATGGGACGTAGTTATCTTTGGGTTTTTACCGGACTAAGCCTGATCTCTGGTATTGTTAACACCTCGGCACTGCTACTATTTAGCGCCAGTTTGCTTGGTTATTTTTTGCCGGTAACGTTATCTCTGCCGATATTATCTGCCGTCATTGCGATTGCCTGTCTGGTGATCTTATTTGCAGGCCATTACAAGGCGCTTGATGGCTTATCGAAAGTCATTATGGCGGTATTGGTTATTGCGACCTTATCTGCAGTGATTATTGCGGCTGGTAACGGAAGTGCGGCGCAGGCTGGCTTTGAGGCTCCTTCAGCATGGTCTATCGCTTCTATTGGCTTTATTGTGATTATGATGGGGTGGATGCCCGCACCGATAGAGATCTCTTGTCTGACATCACTTTGGCTCAAGAGTCAGCAGAAAGAGCAAAAGGTGACGGCACAATCGGCACTGTTTGACTTTAATGTTGGCTATATCGGCACGGCTATTCTGGCAATTATCTTCTTGGCACTAGGGGCGCTGGTCTTACATGGAACAGGCACCGAATTAAAAAGCTCAGGCATTGGATTTTCACATCAGTTAGTTGGGTTGTATGCTTCGACGATTGGCGAGTGGGCTCGCTATTTAATTGCGGCTATCGCCTTCTTCTGTATTTTCGGTAGCACTATTACCGTTATAGATGGTTATTCCCGAGCCTTGGCTGAATCCCAGTTATTGCTTCAGAACAAGCCACTAGACCAGCGTAGTTACCATAATACCTGGATGGTGATTGTGAGTGCTGCTGCGATGGGTATTATTGTATTCTTTAGCTCTGCATTGATGCCGCTGCTTAATTTTGCCATGGTGCTGGCTTTTATGACGACACCGGTATTTGCGTTGTTGAACTATCGGTTGGTGGCTAAAACGGCCTTGCCGAAGGCGCTGCAATGGAGCCGTACAATGAAAATGCTGTCGTGGGCAGGGTTAACTTATCTGTTTGGTTTTCTGGCTGTGTTTATTTGGTGGAAGTGGCTGATGTAGGCTGCTGATTACCTAAGAATTTCCATCTAAAAATTGATCTAACACTAGCAAAAAAGCCCTCGCACAGAGGGCTTTTTTTGTGTGCTGTTCATAAGTCGATTTAGCCTGCAAGTGCAGGATCACAGGCGACTTTGTCAATCTTATTATCAGCTTTGGAGGCAGGTACAGTAAGTTCACTGTTTATTTGATGAATAGCAGTTGATAGCGCTTCTTTGACAACAGTTTTGTCGTCATTTTCTAGTGCAAGAATGGCACGGAAGAGCTCTTTTTGAATGCTGGTTACTTGTTTGGCTGCGTGTTCTAGTTCGAGATATTCAATGGAAGCAATTTCATGAACGCGCTGCGCCGAGAGACTGGCAGGAGAGAGAGCTTGGTTGGTCATCAGCTGCGAAGAGCAATGTTTGAGATATGAAATAGTCTGTGAAAGCGATTGTGAGGGTTTATCCATAATGGTTAATCCTTAATCTTTGATTTTAAATCAATTTTAGTCTTCCCGGTCACTTGGTTGTCACTTTAGAACAAAACATTTCTGTCAATATTAATGCAGATCAATTAAATGCTTATTCTTTTATGTTTGAAGATTGAACTCATAGTTCGAAACTTCATTGGTGTGTGGTTATTTTTGCCATGCAGCGGTCAAATTAGCCACTAAAGGGTGGTGATCATCCGTTTGATTAAGTTAACTCATTGAAGTTATTGGATATAATACTTGGCACACTACCTGCTATTACCTTTACACAAGAATCATATCGTAGGTTAAAGGAATCGACATGAAGAAAGGATTTGGCTTACTTATTGTATTTATCGCGCTTTTCTCTTTAAGCAATATTGTGGTCGCAAAAGATAAGCGGACTTTTTCAGGTAGTGTTGACGTTAGTGAGCAGGGGTTGACCAAGCTGGCATTGGAAGTTCCGGTAGGGATGCTTACTGTTCAGGTGGTCGAGAGCGATGTTGTCACCTATCGAGTGGATGTTGAGGATAACTCATCAAGTTGGTTTTTCGTTGCTACAGATCTTGATGCCTTAGTCTTAACACAACAGATCACTGATCAGGTACTCCAACTGAAAATTGATGAAGACGATATTACCCAGCAATGGACGGTGAGTATACCCAAAGAGCTGGCTCTGCAAATTCAAGTCGGTGTCGGCAATGTTGAAGTGGATGGTTTCAGTCAGTCGCTAAAAGCAGATATTGGCGTCGGTTCAGCCTGGGTAGGCGTGAATAGTATGGACTATGATCATGTGAGTGCGGCCGTCGGTGTTGGTGAAATTCAAGTCCATGGATTTGAACAAGGTGACCTGCTTAAAGAGCGAGTAATCGTATCTGATCAGCTGACTTTTACCGGAGCAGGAGATCATCAAATTGACATTGAAATCGGTGTCGGCGACGTGAATCTTAGTCAACACCTTGTGAGCGAGATCTAGATCTAGCATGAAAGCTAACAAATGCAATTTATTCATGATAATGACTAAATTGTCATCGAGGTAAAAAATCCTCGGGGAATATACTTTAAGTATTGATTAAATATTCAATAATTCGAATGATTACTTTCTTCGTTAACCAGCAGTGAAGTTATAGATATATATCCCTAAGCTGTATAGCAAAGTAGATATTCTCTTTTTCATGGGAATAGAATGCGGAACTGTGATACAACCTTAAAAAAAGATGTCAGCTTCACCGTTGGGAGAAGAAGTGAATAAATTATTGTCTTTTGAAGCACTATTAGTGCTGGATGCGATAGAGCGTCGGGGGAGTTTTGCCGCTGCTTCTGAAGAGTTAGGGCGTGCGCCTTCCTCTTTGAGTTATCAGGTACAGAAGTTAGAGCAGGATCTGGATCTGGTGATTTTTGACCGTTCAGGCCATAAGGCTGCTTTTACCAAAGCGGGCCGCTTGCTATTAGAAAGAGGGCGATTACTGCTTACTGCAGCTGATGAAATGATTTCTGATGCCAGTGCATTGGCTCATGGCTGGGAGCTGGACATAACCATTGCGTATGATGGCCTGGTTAAATTAGATCATATGTTGCCGCTGGTGGATGGGCTTGCAAAGCAGAGCAAGACTCGTATCCGTTTTCAGGAAGAAATTCTTGCCGGATGCTGGGAAGCCCTTGCGCAAGACAGAGCTGACCTGTTAATCGCACCTGCACCTAGTGTTGCTCCCCCAGAAGTTAAAATTCAGCCAATAGGCAAGCTTGATACTATTTGGGTTGCTCATCCGGATCATCCTATTCATCAGCATGAAAACCCTCTAGATCCTTTGGTCAGGCAGCAATACCGTGGTATTGCCGTTGCTGATACCGCAAGAAGTTTGCCGCCTCTTACTCATAATATACTTGATGAGCAGCCGTTACTGACTGTGAGTTCGATGTACGATAAGTTTGTTGCACTCAAAGTCGGAATGGGTATCGCGACAATGTCGACTTGTTACGCCGAAGAAGCCATCAAGAATGGTGAGTTGGTAGTGATTGGTGATGATCCTGTCTATGAGTTGGATATGGTACTAGCCTGGAACCGTAGCAGGATGGGCAAAGCCAAAACATGGTGTATCCAGCACATTGAGAGTCTGTGGAAAAAGCAGTTTAAATAAGAGTTAAACGGGTTATAGGTAAAGAGATCAGAAAGAATAATGGCGCCATGCTATCGCCATTATTCTCTTCGAGGTCAGCTATTTATTAATGAGGCTACTTGAGCGGCAAGAGCATTTCCACGACTCCGTCTTCCATCTGAATATCAATTTCAAAGCCGACTTTTTGGGCCAGCATGATCATGCCGCGGTTCGATGGCATCGTCATTCCCGATATCCGCTGGAGCCCACGCTGTTTGCAATAACTAATGATCTTGTTCATCAATATACGGCCAAGTCCGACACCTTTTAAGTCAGAACGAACTAGAATCGCAAACTCTGCCTCCTCGTTTTCGGGGTCTGACAAGGCTCGAGTTACCCCAATAATCACTTCTTCTTCCTCGCCATTTTCCAGAGTGATCTGACGTGTCGCGACAAAGGCCATTTCCCGGTCGTAATCAATCTGTGTCAGGTTAGCCAGTGCTTCATGATTTAATTCACCGACATCGGAGAAAAAGCGACGGTACAAATCATCGACTGACACCTTAGAAATAAAGGACTTATGCTTTGGTTCATCTTCCGGCAAGATTGGGCGAAGCAGGATAGACGAGCCGTTTTTTAGCGTGACTTGTTCTTCATACTCTTTGGGGTAAGGACGAATGGCCAAGCGTATCTGCTTATCACCATCAAACTGTTTAATGCTCATCGAGGCGTCAATGACGGTCATTTCATCACCAGAGGCCAGCAGAGGGTGAATGTCGAAGCTAACAATCTCAGGGCAGTCAATGATTAGCTGGGAAATCTTAACCAGCAGCTTGCACAGCGCCGGTATGTCAATTCGTTCTGGCAGGCTGCGTTGCTTGATCTTGCCTGTCTTTATGGCATTAATCACCATATAGCGCGCCAGTGCCATATTAAGCGGTGGGATCGCGACTGCTGCATCTTTGTGGATATCCCATTCGGCCGCATCTTCACCCATCATGATCACCGGACCAAAGACCGAATCATTATGAACAGAGATGCGAAGTTCTTGTGCACCTGAACGTTTTGCCATCCGCTGGACTAAAAGGCCGTCAATTTGGGCGATCGGATAGTTCAGCGAGACCCGATCTAAAATAGCCTGGGCACTATTGGCGACTTCTGCCGCAGTCCGCAAATGTAGCATTACACCATGTACTTCAGATTTATGGCGGATATCGGGGGAGCGTAGTTTTACCGCAACCGGATAGCCAATCTGCTCGGCAATATGTGCGGCTTCGGCAGGATCGGTTGCTATCCAGGTTGGTAACGTGTTGAAACCGTAGCTTTCAAGTACAGGACGGACTTCATGGGTTTCTAGCTCAGAGACCCCTTGCGCCAGCAAGTGATTTAAAACGTCATGGACATGCCGAGGATTGGCTTGAATTTCACCGAAAGAAAGGGGCGTTTCCATCAGTTGCTTCTGGTTTCGGCGGTACTCGACCAAATGCATGAAGGCTGAGACGGCGCTTTCTGGGGTTCGATAGGCAGGAAAGCCTGCCTCAGTAAAAATTTGCCGAGAAACGGCCGCTTCATTTTCGCCAGCCCAGTTACTTAAGATATTGAAGCGTTTGGTACGGGGATGGGACTGAAGAACATGTGCCAAGCGCTTGGCCGTTTCATGACCGGGGGCGATAGCGGAAGGAGAGTGCATAATAAGCAGCGCATCGAAATCATCGCTGTCTAACAAAATTCGAATCGCTTTCTCATAGCGATTAATGTCTGCATCACCAATGATATCGACAGGATTGGAGTGAGACCAACAGGCAGGAAGCACTTCAGAGAGTTTTTCAGTTGTCTCTTCACTAAGTGCTGCGAGCTTTCCTCCGCGATCAGAGAGGGCGTCGACAGCCATAATGGCCGGGCCTCCGCCATTGGTGATGATAGCAAGCCGCTCTCCGCGCAGAGGGACTGAATGGGCCAGCGTTTCAACGGCCGCGAACAGTTCATGGGTATTGTGTACCCGTAACATACCTGAACGGCGAATTGCCGCATCGTAGACTGCATCGAGACCGATATCTCCGCCTGTATGCAGGTGCGCAGCAGCTGCTCCTGCTCGGGTCCGCCCGCTTTTTAGAACGAGGATCCGTCGGTTGCGGGCTGCTGCACGTGCGGCAGACATAAAACGACGCGCATCTTTGATAGAATCTACATATAAAAGAATGGCCTCGGTTTTACTGTCGCGGCAAAGTGAGTCGAGTAGTTCGGCAAAGTTAATATCGCACGCATCACCCAGAGAGAGAAAAGTGGAAAAACCGAGGCTCTTATCTTTGGCCCAGTCAAGGATCGTGGTGCAGACGGCTGCTGATTGTGAAACAAAGGCGATGTTGCCCCTGTTGGCCGCTACCGGTGAAAATGATGCATTTAGATTGAGCCAGGGTAGAATTAACCCCATACTGTTTGGACCAACAAGGCGCATACCATACTGTTTTGCAACCGCATACATGCGGGCTTCTTCAGTTTCTCCGTTACCGTCAAAATCGCTGTTCATGCCAGCGGCAAGTACGATAGCAACTTTTACGCCTTTATCACCCAGTTGACGGACTATGTCGACATTGCGATGTGCATTGGTACAGACAATCGCTAAATCAGGGATGCGAGGCAGGCTGGCAATAGTCGGGTAGGCTAGGACGCCTGCTACGGCATCATATTTTGGAGTGACAGGCATGATAGGCCCGTGGAAACTACCTGAAAGCAAATTTCTTATGACAACGTTTCCCGCCCGATTAGGGCTGTCTGATGCACCAATCACCGTGATTGATTTTGGCTTGAGTAGTTTGTCCAGTCCATCCATAACTTCACCCGACATTAATGAGAGTTATACCAGAGTCTAACGGATGATGATTGGAGTTTCTGATTAAAGTTTGTGAGCTGTGATCAATGGCGAGTTGTTTGATTCAGCGGACTTTTTAACAAAGAAATGTTGGACGCTGCGTTTGCCAATGGCCACCACAGCGCCTGGAGTTTGTTAGACTTGGTAGCGGCTCTTATCACCGATATCGTAATGAATTGGCATTCGCCATTTTGCGATCGCAGCTGTCGCTAATAAAATTGCACCGATAATGCCAAAAGCAATACTGATTTGTTCCTGTCCAAAGGCAAAACAGAACCAAAAAGCGGCAAGTGTTAGTGGCGTTAGCGTTAATATTTTGAGTCTAAAGCAGAAATACTCTTTGATTGCCAAAGCACTAAAAGTAAATAAAGCGGCACCAAGAGCAAGAGGTGGCCAGATATCAAGTGTCAGCCAAATAGAGGCAAACATCCCGCTGCCAACGATTAACCACCGAAAACGTTTATCGTAAATATGTACAGTACATGCAGCAATAAGAGCGGCCACAACCATTGCAGAAATTGCAAAACTTGACCCCCAGACCATTAACAACATGATAGCTGCCGAGGCAGTAAGTGCACCGCGATAAAGAATAACTGTTAATTTATCCAGGCTGTCCAGTTGACTTTGAATATGCGGATCGGCCATTTATAGCTCCAGAAGCAGGAAGAATGGGGTATTTTACATCGGAATCATGTGACCAATGACTGATAGTTATTGATCTATCGTAAAGTAAGGGTTGATTGGGGTAAAAAGCAACGGCAAAATGAGAGAAGAGATTTTATTTGGCAGAGTTATAATGAAGAAAATCGCCGTGTTCGCCGTAGTAACGGTACTAGCCGGGTGTGCGTCAGACAATGAAAACATGCAGATTGTAACCTCTTCATCCGAAGAAAGTTACACGGCAGAACAGATTCGCTCACTAGAGCATATGCAAAAAGTGAAAACTGAAAAAACAGTAATCGCTGTGGCAGAGGAAGCCGTTAAGCCTAAACCGGTAAGACAGGTTGTGAAAATAACGCCTCAACATCCGCAAGAAAAAATGGTTAAAAAGCAAGCGCCTAAAAAACAGAAGCCAGCTTACAAATATTCAAAGGTCGCGTCTGATGGCTATACTATTCAGGTGCTCGCATTAAGTCATAACAGAGGCTTCAGGCCTTATATGAATAAACTGCCTTCGAACCAGCCAGTTTGGATGAATAAGAAAGAGCTTCAAGGCTTGCCTTGGTATACCTTGTTATATGGTCACTATGACACTCGCGAGCAAGCGAAACAGGCATTAGCAGCACTACCAAACGATGTAAAAGACTATGGTCCATTTATCCGAAGTCTTAATGAGATTAAATCATCATCAACACCAAAGCTGACCAAGCTAAACTAGTCCACTAAAAAGAGAGCATTTTGGCTCTCTTTTTTATATCGCTCAGGTATTGGCTGCAGCTATCTTCACTATTCAGAATGACCTTTTTGGCGGATAACTGCGGATAGGGGGTGCTCCGGTGGATTTTGTGGTTAATCTTTGTCAGATTATTGAAATATTTGACTGATAGTTGCTATGTAAGGTGCACTATTTCCTTTTTTTTTATTACTATTGAGACAGAATTATAGCTTGCGCGTTAGATGCCGGTTGTGTGCATCGACGTTAAGCTGCGACAAATGATGGCTGACAAGACAATGTCTGTCAGTTTGTACTACAAGGGATGATAATGAGCTCAATCCATGTTTTATTACTGTGCGGCGGCGGAAGTGCCGAGCATGAAGTTTCTCTCGTTTCTGCTAACTTTATCGAACAGCAGCTCCAGCAGATTGATGACATTACTTACACCCGCGTCGAGATGAAAGAGAACGGTTGGTTTGATAGCGAAGGTTCGCATTGTCAGCTAAACCTTGACCGTTCACTACAAGTCGGCGACCAAAAAACTCAAATCAACTATGTGATCCCGTGTGTTCACGGCTATCCGGGTGAAACCGGTGATCTCCAATCATTTTTAGATATGGCGAAACTGCCGTACTTTGGTTGCGGTGCAGAGGCCAGTACAAACTGCTTCAATAAAATCACGACGAAACTCTGGTTTGATGCACTCAATATCCCGAATACGCCTTACGTATTCCTCAGCGAAAATAACGAAGATACCCATGCTCAGGCCGAGGTCGCACTAGAGAAGTGGGGTAAGGTTTTTATCAAGGCCGCTTGTCAGGGGTCATCCGTGGGTTGTTATCATGTTGCAAGCAAGGCAGAGCTGGCCGATGCGGTGAACAAGGCATTCTCGTATTCCGAACAAGTGTTGATCGAAAAAGCGATTAAGCCGCGTGAGCTAGAAATAGCAGCGTATCAGTATGGTGATGAGTTGGTGATTACAAAACCCGGTGAAGTATCTTGTCCGGATGATAAGTTTTACACTTACGAAGAAAAGTACAGTTCAGATAGCCACTCAACGACAACTGTTGAAGCACCTGGTTTGACTGATGTACAAGTTGAGCAGATCCGTACCTATGCACGTAAGGCTTTTGTGCAGATGAAACTGAAAGATTTGTCTCGGATTGATTTCTTTCTAAGTGAAAATGACGAGATTTTGCTAAACGAAATCAACACATTCCCCGGTATGACGCCAATATCTATGTTCCCTAAGATGTTAGAACACAACGGCCATAAATTCGGGGCATACCTAGAGCAAGCGATTAAAGCCGCAGCCATTTAATAGGTAAGTGATGGTTAGGGGGCTCGGTTCCCCTAACTGCTGCATTGGCGATTCTGTCTGGAGATGTAATACTGGGTATAGAAGTGAGAAAGGAAAACTATGCTGACAACGAAACAAAAGTGTGAGCGTTTTAAAGCTCTACGAGCCCGAAATTACAGGGCGAGCCTACAACTGGAAGGTTTCGATGTTGAGCCAGCAAAAATGGATAGTGACATAGACCGATCAACTGAATCCGTTAAAATTGCCAGATTGAAACAGCGATATGCGAGATAAATATGGTGTAAATCAGGACCCGGATTGTTATCCCGGTACATCGATCCTTAAGAATCGTTTGTCGATTAAGGATGAAGACGAGCTTGAACTCGCTGAAAGAGATTTTACCCGAGTCCGAGCTGAGCACTTTGAACCTGAGTTTGATCAGTTCAACCTCGCGTACCTGCAAAAAATTCACCAGCACCTATTCCAAGATTTGTATGCCTGGGCTGGGCAAATTCGCCAAGTTGATATTACCAAAGGACAAACACGTTTTTGCCATATGGCTAATATCCAGCGCGAAGCCGAGAGATTATTCAACGAATTGGAGCAAGAAGAGCACCTCTCTGGGTTAGCGTTTGATTGCTTTATTAAACGCATGGCGCATTATTACTGTGAACTCAATATTGTCCACCCGTTCCGTGAGGGTAATGGCAGAGTACAACGTATCTTCTTTGAAATCTTGGCTATCAATGCCGGTTATGAAGTCTGCTGGGAAGGTATCAACTTAAAAGAGTGGGTCGAAGCCAATCAGATGGGCTATTTTGGCGAGCTTAAGCCGCTACAGAATTTGTTCGAGCGAATTACTTTTCCTATCGATCTACAACGAGGCCCGCGAGAGCACTGGGCTGATAGTCCAACAGAGTAGAGGCGTTGAACCGTATGCTTTTACTCATTCTAACGCCCTATAACTTTGCATCTGTAACTAATTAATACACCATTCTTATTTTTCCCATGGTTTAGGCTTTACATATTTGGCAATTTCCTTGTCATGACGATCTGTATTACCAATATATTGAGCGGGCATTGCAGGGCTTTTCCACCGTCCTTGGTCTTGAATTTCACTAATAGAGAGTCCTGAGTCGGCTAAATCCTTGGCTGCACCAACACGTGGAGATTGGCCGGAAAAGAGGGTTGATGCAGGTAAATTTAATTCATCGCTAGCGCGCCGAAATACTCGGTAGATAGACGAGTGGTCAAGAGGTTGATCTCCAATGTTACTGTGGCGGTCAATACGGCGGAATATAAAGCCATCACAAATCATGCTAACAACAAGCCAACGTTGTAAAGCCTTTGACGATACTGAGCTTAGGGCAATTGTTCTATCGGACACCAATAGATCAACCAAGCCATTGGCATGTACCTCTATTGATTCAATACTTAAAGCTGCGAGTTCACTGCGTTTAAGCATTGCTTCAAAGGCTACCGCCCATATAGCCATATCACGGATGTCTTTAACTTTGGTTGATAGCTCAAAGCTATCGAGAAGCCGTTGCAAGTGCTCATCACGAAAGGCTGATGCATTTTGGTAATCGTCATGCTTTTCTAGTTGTTGTTTCTTCATCTCAAGCCGTATTTCTGTATGGGCACAAGGGTCGGTTAGCCGATGACAACGATGAACCAAGCTGATAGTGACTATGTAACGTTTCAGGCTTGATAGCTTTCTAGAGCGGGACATGTAATCAATATAGCGGTGAACAGTATCTGATGTTGCGGGTAAGCACGAGACTTTATTATCCAAGCAGAAAGCGACAAAGTTGTTCCAATCATTCTTGAATGCGACTAGCGTGTTTTTTGCGTATTGTTGGTGCGTGAGTTCTTTCCATGGTTCGATTGAGTCGATAAACTTTTCGAATACTTCGATACTGAGATGTTGTTGTTCTTTGTTATCGATAGGTGGAATTGTTTTAGCCATTAGTAATGATGCTCTAGTGCACTATAACTTCAAGAGTATATCAATCTTAATTTTTTACATAGTAAATACTGAAGAAAATCACACAAACAACAAATTTATACGCTTATCAAGAAGACAAATGAGCAACGAAATGCTTCAATAACAGTGGATATTATGAGTTTTTGTAACAATACTTATTACCTAATAAGACTCTTATTTGATGTTTGTTTTTTGTACAGAGATTTGACTCAACTTAGTTGAGGAGTGTGGATGAAGAAAAGAATATTCCATCGTGGACACAATATTGAAAATGCTACTGGTGACCCAGATGGCTGGAAAACCATTATTAATGGGCGTCCAGTTGCAAGTAAACTGACACTGGTTAAGAAAAGCATTGACTGGTGGTGTGATATGAAAGCATTTATGCCACCTGAAAAATTTGCTGGTGTTGATTCTCAACCCCAGCATGCAGATCAAAAAATCGAAGACTATAAAGGCTTTAAGCTGATGAATGACAGTGGAAAGCCTAATGAATGGTACGTGATGTTACGTGGACGATTATTGAAAGGATCGCCCATTGCAATTAAAAAGCACTTAGATGCTGTTATAGAAAAGCTTAAACAGCAAAAGTAGCGTAGGGTGGTAACGTTTTTTAGGCCAACTAAACGCCATATAAGGCGTTTAGTTGGTACTTAATCATCTTCGTCAAGCTTGTCAACGTCGACCAAATAATCACCACTTAGCCAGTTACGGCCGATAAGTAGTTTATAGTCAAGTTTGCTTCTATCGCGTAAATTAACAGCGACGCGTTTATGCTCGCCGTTCCAACCTAAATCCATTTTCACCGCATAACGACGCTCAACCCCTTGGGCATTTCGAATCTTGCTAACTTTGATAATTTTGCCTTTATAAGTTGCTTTATCACCGCTTTCGTTTATAGAAGTAAACTCAACAGTCTCTCCGAGGTGATCTCGCATATCATCACTGTCGCTATCTTCGCCAGTCACTTTTATATTGGTTGCGTGTATTGATGTCGTCTTAGCACCAGTATCAATCCGAGCTTTGTAGTCGAGATCTAGCTCGTGAACTTTGATTGTCTCCACTTGGCCGACAATCGACCTATCTTTGCTCTCTTTACCGTCAGCCATCGCTAAATTTGCACCAGTGACTGAAAACAGTATCAAGGCGGGTAGCAGAAGTTTTTTCACACAGGCTCCTAAGATTTATAGTAAGTTCTCAATATAGACAATAGATTGATAAGTACGTTCCAGCTTACTAAAACTACTTGCTGAACTCACTCAATCTTTCTAAAGAATACTAATTTATGTCTAAGATCTTGTTAATTAAATGAAAGCATGACGCAGAAAGCTCAAATTGCACAGTATGAAATCCTAATGCTTGAGCCGCGTTGACATTCTGCTCGTGAACATCGATGAAGAGAGTATCACTTGGCACTAAATCATATCGCTCGATGATTAATTTAAAGATCTCAGGATCTGGCTTCATCATTAATTCTTTACCCGATACAACACCTCCTTTAAACAAAGATATGAAGTTGTTGCGTTCATTAAGCGTTTCGAAAAAGGCACTGCTCATATTAGTAAGGTAGTAAATAGAATAGTGATGGTCTAACAACCGGTACAGAAGCTCCTCTGTCTCATCAATTTTCACCAAACTGTTTAGAACATGTTCAAAAAAATCTTCCATTCGAGAAACAGTCAAACCCGTTCTAGCTGCAAACTTTGGAATGACTTCAGCCATCAGCATGGTGCCGCGATCAAGTGATAGCCAGTCTGGATGGTGAAAAACATCCTCCAGCAGGAGATTTTGCTCATCGATAGAATCTGTAAATGATGCCACAATTTGGTGTGGGTCCCAGTGAAATAAGACAGCACCAAAATCAAAGATTACGTTACGAATCATAACAGTTTCCGTTTTACTACCATTTATTGATAATATTCGGTAACTGGTAATCTGCAAGATTGAACAGTGAACTTATTACCAGGCTCACAAATCCCAGAAAGTAGACGAGATTTTTTCCCAATGAATGATAACAGCCGCTTAGTATTCTCCACAGAAACAGGCCGAATCAAAGAAGAGAAAACACCACCACAGCGCCCCAAGGGTGATGGTGTTGTTCGTATTCAACGTCAAACCAAAGGAAGAAAAGGCAAAGGCGTTTGCATCGTGACTGGTCTTGATCTTGAAGATGCTCAGTTAAAGCTACTCGCTGCAGAGTTGAAGAAAGTTTGTGGCTGTGGCGGTTCAGTGAAAGATGGCAGTATCGAAATTCAGGGCGACAAGCGTGATGTCATCAAAGCTGCGCTCGAGAAAAAAGGCCACACAGTCAAATTAGCCGGCGGTTAACCGCAGAAACTTATTAACAGAAGCCCGAGAATGCTCGGGCTCGTTTTTATCTGTAAAGCGTTATGGTTACGTGCATAACAATCACAGAACCGGATCTCTTGTAATTCCAGCTAACTTTGAAACACCAGGCAAACTAACCATTTGCAGCAGTGCTTAAAAATAGGTGCTAATTACCTATTTTATGGTAAATAGTCAATACTGTTAAATTGTACAGTACTCAGAAAAGAAGGTAATGATGCAAAGATGAAAGGGAGCATGGTACACACACAATAGATGCACCCACACAGATATCGGACACCCTAGGAATTTAACATAATATACATAATGCGCACTGAGGGGTACTTATTTAACATCATTTGGGTCAGCCCGGAAACCTCCTGTTTAATCCTGCAAAAAGTCTCTGGAAACAGTTAGTTATCTTCGAACGTTGGTGTTTTTAAACCGCGTGCCAACCGTTAGTTTTTGTCCTTGATGAAAAGCTTGTTCACGTCGGCTGTGGCTAAGTTGCCGCAATTGATTGCTACCGCCAATCAACAAGCCCTTCATTAATCGGAAAAAACTTTTATTGGCTAGGATTTTTGCGAGGTACCTCATGCTCCACGAATCGTTTGTAAAACTGTTTTGGCAGAACTTCACGTCCGTTCCCGAGGCCGCGGCGTGGTTTCATGTCCAGCCCGTCACCGTCAAGCGCTGGCTGTCCGGCTGGATGGACGTCAACCCGATGGCCGAGAAGCTGCTGCTTATCCGGGCCCGCGGCTATCTGCCGGACGATACCCGCTGGACCGGGTTCAAAATCGACGAGCACCACTGCGTGATTGTCACCCCGGACGGCCGTCGGTTCAGTCCCCGCGAACTGATGTCATGGGCGCTGCGCTTCGACGAGTACCATACCCTGAAACGGATGTACGAGCTGGACTATATCCCGCGGCGCTCCAACGTGGTCACGCCGCTGCCGTTCCGCGGCGGTCGGCGCATCAAGGAGCCAAAACGTGACACCGTGACAAAGGAAAAGAAGAAGGCCTACCGCAAGGCACAGGCCAAGGCAGCCGCCAAGAAGGCAAAGCGGCTTCCCTAGCCTCCGGGCATAAAAAAGCCCGCGGTTGCGGGCTTATTTGTTGCTCATTATCTGCGCTATTCCGGCGATGCCAACACCAAAGGCACCGACCATGTATGTTAAAGCCACCGTACTGGTCAATAGCTTGGCATTTATAGTGCCCTCAGCCACTTTCACCATAATGTCAGCCCATGAATCACTATTCATGATAGTTTCGCTGATTTTTTCCGGAACTGGGAATCCGTTGATATCCAAAACTGTAACCAAGCTAACGAATGCGGTTCTTTTGTTACCGTCAGCAAAAGCATGGCCTTTCGCAATAGCTACCGCGTAATGTGCGGCTAAGCTGAAAGCGGTATCTATCTCATCGCTATACGAGTAAATGTTTTTTACCCGTCCCGCCACAGCTTCAAGCTTGTCTGAATTCATACCCTTTAGACCGGGTTCTGATTCAAGAATTGCATCATGTATTTCTTGAATATCCAGAGCATCTAGAAACAGCAGTTCACTCATCGGTCAGCTAGCTCTTTAATTGTAGAACGGTGTTTCTTCAACACATTTTTAAGAGATGCATTAATTTTACTTTTTGGTGCGTGGCTAAATTTGACGCCTTCGGCCTCACGTTGATGAATAGCATCTTTTATTTGTTGGTTAATTGTTTTGCTCATAACTACATCCTCGTGGTTTATAACTCGAATATAAACCAGTGGCCGACAAAACAAAAGCCGCCTGTTTAGGCGGCCTTTGTATTTATCTGTTTCCATACGGTTTCTAATATGGTCAAACGCTTGTCCATCCGGTAGAGAAACAGCAGCATGGCGACACTATCGGGCGATATCCCCATGCTCGCCAGCTCTTTTAGCAATTCTGTCATTGTTATCCACTCCCGAACCGTTTTTCTAGCCAGCGCTCAACCGCTACGCGTGCCATGCGCCGGAAGCCGAACGTATCAACGTAGACCATTCCCAAGCCATACCAGTAATAATCCGGGATGGTATTGAGTGCATCGAACCCGAGCGCGATATACTTTGCGTAGTCCGGGACAAACGACAAGATCAGCGGTGCCGTGGTAATGATGAGCAGGTATTCGTCTTTCCAGCCGCGCTGGGCAATGCTCATCTCGTCGAGTTTGGCGGCATTGGTGTCGCCTTGCTCGATACGCCTGATGGTCGAGACGGTTTTGGCCTCGCTGATTCGGTCCTTGCGTTCCTGCACCTTGGCTTTATTGTCCTGCCGTTGTCTGTAGAGCGTGACGCCGCCGGATATCAATGTCGAAATCAGTCCAATCATAGCCACCCCACGGAGCGAAGACCTTTGATGGCATACGCGCCGAGAACCATCCCGGCGACGCTGATTGCAATCTTGGTGGCAACTTTTTTGGTTGCGGGGCTCATGCCAGTGTTACCCCCTCCATGACTTCATTTGTGGTGTAGCGATAGCCGACTTCCATCCGGGCCATGGCCTTAATCAGTGCCGCGGCGGTGTCGTCGTTGCGAACGTCGAGCAAGTCATGCTTGCCGTAGCCCGTCCACTGGGCGACCAAGTCGGCGTAATGGTCGCTTTCGTTTTCGTTGCTCGGCGCAAAGGTATGCACGATGCTCTGAATGGTGTTGATGCCGCGGCGCTGGTAGCTGCGCAGGACGCGGGCTGCTGCCCGGAAGCCCCATTTGTCATCGTCGAAGATGCAAAAGCGGCCGTCGCTGCCGACCTGCCCGCGCCACTTGTTGCGCTTGCTGTATTCGATGTTGAGCGGGTTGTTGTTGCGAATCCCGCGCTTTTTGCCTGATGCCATAGTGTCTGTCATCCCTGTTAGCTGGTTCCATGAAAGGCCACCCGAGCGGGCGGCCTGTTTGCGGCTGTTGAGCCAAAGTAAAACGAGGGCCAACGCCAGTAGCCATTTCATCGGTAGAATCCGAGCCCGACAGGCATCGAACTGTATTGCAGCCAGAAGTTATAGCCGAAGTCGTTCATCCCGTTCAGCTTGGTGTAATCCGCCTGGCTGAACTCGATGGTGAGCGAATCCGGCTTGATGTCCGTCACCTTGGCGCTCTTGTAGTCCCGGCAGTTGATAATCAAATGCTGCCTCGGGTCGTACATGTACGGGAAATGGCGGTTGAAGCTGTACTTGACGGTATTGGGGGCCACCGTTTCAAACTTGGCGGCACCTGACAAAGGGTCGCTGTCAATAAAGTGCCCGTAGCTGTCGGGCTGACGGTGATTGATAAACCGGGTCGGGCTCTCACCGTCGACCTCGCTGTGCCAGAGCGCCGCGTCATAAATGTACGCACTGCCGCCGTTTTCCACCTTGAGGAACAGCGCGTACACGCCGGGGCCAGAGCGGGCATACTGGTATAAATCAACGCTTTGGGTCTCTACGGTGATGGGCTCGTCGATATGATGCGTTTTATCCATGACATAGGTGTTTTCGCCATATCGCCAGCTCAGGTCCATGCTGTTGTTGTAGGGGCTCAGCTTGGCAATCCCCACCGTGACCGTTGCACCTTTGACCCCGGTCAGGGTAAAGCGTCCTTTCAGTGCCTTGTGGTCCATGCCGTTCATCGGCACCGTGACCACCTGATAAAGGGTAAAGTCCCGGCACAGCACTTGGAGCGCACCGCTTTCTCTGTCTACGGTCTGCTTCCAGCTCGAAGGGCGACCGTTGGCAACCAGTGACGGATAGCTCTGGGTTTTGTCGAAAGGTACCTCCATGGCCCAGCCGTTTGTGACCAGCATCGAGCCGCGACCGTTGCCCACCGTCAGGGACAAATCCGGCTTCACGCCTGCGGTCATGTGCAGGCTGCGAACCATGTGCGCCAGCGCCCCGGACTGTGACGTCCAGCACTCATTGAACCGCGGGTTGACCAGCAGGTTTTCGGCCCCGCCCAGCCCGGCGATTTTCTCGTACAGCTCGGCAACGGTCAGTTCCATCAGTTCGGCCAGAAACTCAATCTTGTTGCGTGCGCTGCCTGCTGGCAGCCTGTCTTTTAGTGTGCTCATCGGCTCACCTCGATAATTTGAATGGTGTCGCCATCCGTCCCGGCAAAGGTCAGCTCGGCGGTGGTTTCCAGTTTCAGCGGCTCGCCCGGTGCCAGCTCCCAGTCACTGCCGAGGGTCACGGCGTGTAGATTGGTGCTCGGTGCCTTGACCAGAACGTGACAGCGTGACGTATTTTGTGCTAGTGCCGCGGCCCCGGCAGTCAGGGTCAAAACGTGGCTGGATACGGCCTCCCCGCCGACGGGCTTGGTCAGCAGCGGCTTGGTGCCGTAGACGCGAACCGCCTGCCCGGTCTCCAGTTTGACCTTGGGCAGTTCGGTAATGCCGACCTGCTGGCCCGTTGCCAGTGCTACGTCTGGCAGATGCGTCACGGCCAGTTGCTGATTGGCCGCCAGCTGGATAGCGGGCAGTTGTGACACGGTCACCTGCTGGCCGTCGGCAAGCTGGATTTTCGGCAGCTGAGAGATACCAACCTGCTGCCCCGGCGCGAACACCATCGGAGGCATATCGGTAACCGTGACCTCCTGCCCGTCCGTTGGCGGGATGTAGCGCCCGAAACCGCAGATAATCGACACGGTGCCCGCCTCGTCCAAGTTCTCGACGGTAATCCGGCCCGTCAGGCGACTGTCAATCACCTGTGCGCCGGGCTGGAGGCGGTATTCGCCGCGCTCGGTCTGGATGAGCACGGTGCCGGGACAGCTTTCGATATACAGAAACTCGCCGATAGCCTGAAACTGCTCCCGCTGGCGCGGTTGCATCACACGTTTAAACGTCATTTCTTGCCTCCGAAAATAGCCATCATGGCCAAGAAGAAGAAAACCAGCCCGACCATGACGGTCATCTGCTTGGAGGTGGCGACCTGCCCGCCGTCGGCCTTCATCGCGGCGAGGTCTTTAATCGTCGCGAGGTTCTCGGCGTTCTGTGTCGCTTGGTTGCCTGCCAATCCGGCCAGCATCTGTAGATTTTCGCCGTGGGCGGTGCTGACGTGTTCCATCGCATTGTTCGACACCTCGGCGTTGGCCCTGATGGCATCGCGGCCAAAGTCCATCGCCGAATCGACGGTATCCTTGCCCATTTTCAGCGCGGCGGTCGAGACTTGGGTGTTGCTGGTCAATGCCAGCTCGCCCAGCTCGGAGGCGCGGGCCATTGCTCCGTGGTCAGTCATGCTGACATTGATGTTAGAGCCGTTGACGCCCGAAATTGCCACGCCGAGGTTGTCGCCCTGAATGGCGTTCTGGCCGCTGGTATTGGTGGTTGTGGTGGTGTTCTTGCTTGAACTGCTGCCTCCCTTACCCATGCGCCCCCCTGATTAATTCCAGTTGATGAACGGTTTCGGCCTTGCCGTCAAACTCCCTCAGCTGCTCGGTTTGATCAAAGCCGAAGCGGCTCAGAATCCGGCGCATGCCCTTGCGGTAGGTGTGGTAGCTGATGGCGTGATAGCCGCATTGGCTTACCCGCTCGATAATGTGGCTGGCAGCCTGTACCAAACCGCGGCCAGTCATGGCGATGATGTGGTAACGGCTGTCAATCACCCGGCTGACGAACCACAGCTTGATGCCCTTGCCTGCCAGCAGATAAAAGCTACCGCGCCCTTCTTCGAGCAGCGTACGGACGAACTCAAATTCCCCCTTGGGGTCATCCGAGCCGACGAAGGCGGGCTTGAGCAAGTTCAAATGCGCGGCAAAGTCGGCGGCTGTTGGCCTGACTAATCGAAAATACATCAGACCCCCTTGCCCATCAGAAACCACATTCCTGCGAGGACAACAACGAACAGCAGCAGGTTTGAACCGCCGCCACCGCCCATATTGATGGCCCCGACACGAAAGCCCGACTTGTTGTTGGCCTTGGCGCTCGACGGTCCAGCCGAGCCGCCGCCCGCATCAATCGGCATCGTGCCGGAGTTGGTGATACCCGGAATGCCCATCATGCTTTCTTCCCCCATACGATGTTGTAGAGCCACAGCCCCATAACCACCGCGACCAATAGCTTGAGGGTTCGGCCTAGCGCCTCCCCCGTAAATAGCCCGCTGACAAAGCCCACGGTGCCAGCGAGCAACGGCCAGAATAGTAACGGCATCATTTCCCCCTTAGCATCAGGAGCATGAACAGCATCAGCACCATCATGCCGCCGAACATCATCATGCTGGTCGGCATGGTGTTCGCGGGATAAATGGGCTGCCCGGTCGGTTGCTGGGCGGGCTCCTTATGCGTGACGGTGCGGTTTTCTTCCGGCGCGGCAGACGCGACCTTGTCGGCCTCGTGGTCAAACCAAGAGTCGACCAGCTTTTCGCCGCCGCTCAGTACCGAATCGGTCAGGCCGCCCAAGGTTTCCCCAAGGCTATCAAGCAAATCCATGCCGCCCCCTTATGCCGCTTCCGGCAATGCGTTCACCTGCTCAACCGCTTCGATAATCACCGGCACACTGCCGACCTTGTTTTTGTCCAGCTCGAAGGCCAGCTGTTTGCGGGCGGCGGTATTGAGCATGCCGTCGGCACCGAAGCCGTAGCGGATGAAATCAAGGCTGAACCAGCCAACACACTGCTCTTTCTTCGACTGGGCCAAGTCAAACGCGTTGTCTTCCTTGGTGACGTTCAGCTCTTCGAGGTCGTCACGCACGACGCGAACACGCTCGATAGAACCGTCCTTGAAGTGGATGCGCTTGAGGTTCAGTGCCGGGCTGCGCTCGGAGAAATCAAACGGGGTGCGGCCAGTAGCGGCAGCATGCCATGTGATTTCATACAGGCGCGGCATGTAATAGCGCACGCTCTGTGATGGCAGTACATGGGCACGGGCTCGGATGCTCGGCGCATGGATGGCCTTGCCGTCGGCATCGGCTGCGGGCTTGCTTTTCAGGGTGATATAGACAAACCAGATTTCACCGCCCAAGGTGACAAGGTCGGTCTGACGGACGCCGATTTTTGTACGTAGCGTCGGGTCGCCAAACGACACGATATAACGCCCCGGCTCGGCGTAGTTCTTGCGGTGGGCCTGCAACTCGACCAGCGTTTCGCCGCTGATGCTGTATTTTGGCGTACCGTTGAGCGCCACTTCGACGCGCTCGATATCTGCCGGGTCGGTAATATCGGTGACCAGCTCGATACTGTGATACGTCGGGCCAGCGACCAGACGCAATGATGCACGGTTGCCCCAGCCGACACCCTCTACCGGGTCAAGCTCTTTGGGGCGTGGTGCGAAAGGAGTACTCAGTAATTCCATGACCTACCCCTTACCCGATTACATCATCGACAGCATCGACATTGTTTGACGCCCAGACAACGCCCCCGGCGACTACCAATGCAATTACAGCCGTAATCACATAGCCTTTTGTTTTTGCACTCATGTTATTTGCTCTCTGTTGTTGAACGTGATGAATTCCCCAACAGAAAAGCAGGTGATTTGGTTTTAAGGCAAGAAAAAAACAAAATGCTAAGGCTATAGAAATAAAAATCGCTTAGATTTGATTTGCATCTTACTTTTCTAATATTTTTAGTAGCTTACATCGGGAAACTGAGCGTTGAACTATGATACTTTAAGCGCAAATACGATATAAGCACAGAGGATAGAATGAAAGATTCGTTTAGAGGGTTTAGTAAACCCAATAAAGAAGAACTAACACTACTTTGGGATAATGCCATATTTGTATTTGATACCAATGTGTTTACAAATTTATATCGTTATCAATCTGACGCACGAGAAGCATTTTTTAAAATAATGGAGCAATTGCAAGCTAGGATATGGGTTCCCCATCATGTTGGTTTAGAGTATCAACGTAATCGACTTACTACTATTGAAGAACAACATCAATTATTCGATAAGACAAAAGAAACGGTTAAAAAAAACATAAGTGGACTTCAAAAAGAACTAAGCAATCTGAATTTGAAAAATCGGAATAGCCATATCAATCCTGATAAGTTAATTAGTGATATATCATCATTAGCTGACGACTTCTATACTGAGCTTGATGATTTAGAATCTAGAAGTATGAACGTAAACTCCGAGGATTTTATATTACAACGTCTCGAAACCCTTCTCGATGGAAAGGTTGGGGAGCAACCGAGTCAAGAATGTATAAATATTATTGAAGAAGAAGGGAAAGTTCGATATGAAAATCTTATCCCTCCGGGATATAAAGATGCAAAAAAATCAAAAAATGATGATGACTCATTTACGCATGGCGGAGTTTTATACCATAAGCAATATGGCGACTTAATTGTTTGGCAGCAGATTATATCTCGAGCAAAGGATGAAAACCTAAAATCCCTCATTTTTATTACAGGTGACAAGAAAGAGGACTGGTGGCACAAGGTAAAAGGTAAGACAACGGGCTTCAGGCCTGAGCTTGTTGACGAAATATATAACAAGACCGAACTTGATTACTTTTATGCTTACAACATAGAACCTTTCATTAATTACGCTCGTGACTATCTTAATACAAATGTTTCTGATGGTGTAATTGCGGAAATTCGCGAAGTTACAAACCTTCCATCACTGGGTAAAGAAGAACGGTCAAATAGTGTAATAAGTCGCATTAGAAATTTCATTGAATTGTTGAATTTTACTAGAGGGGAACTTAACCTAGAAGGTGAGCTGGCTTCTCTTGATTATTTTGATGATGACTTCCTACATCTAGGGGAAGAGGAAGAATACTATGAAAGATTAGACAAAATAGACCAAACCCTTTTGGAATTAAATCATAAAAAAGCAATGGGTTGCGAAAGAAAAATAAAAGAAAAGGCTAACAAAAAACATATGGACTTAGCTCTAGGAAAAGCTCAGTTTGAATTGTTGAAAGAAATCAAGAGAAAGCAAGTAGAGCCCAAGTGATGAAGTAAATAACAGCTAACCACATTAGTGTTAGCTGTTATTTTACCAGCTAATCACCCCCTTACTCCATTCTTTCCCATCTTGTAAGATATACTCAAGCTTCCTTAGTGGCATTATCTTTACCGCCGGAATCCCCGTTTTTTGCTGAAGGTAGCGGGCACTGTCATCGGCTTTTTGCATCATCACACAGGCATACTGGCAGTTATCTATGATGGTTTTTGATACCTCCTGACCACGCTGGAACATGTTAATAGAATGCAGGCCGTACTTGCGCCCTAGCCTCAAAATCTTGCCGTGGTACCCAGTTGCCTTCGCAGTGGTATTGCTGTGCTCGGCCACTTCTTCACAAATCACCTTGAGCGGTTTTTTGTGCTTGCCATTTCCCACGCCCCAGACCACAGAGCAGAACTTATCGAAATCGGCCTCGGTGGTTTCGTGCTTTGGCGTGTAGGCTATCTTGAAACCCTGATTGGTTTTGCGTCCGGCGATAAGCGCTACCGCAAAGTCTTTGAGCTTGTCGTAGCCGCGAACTACCCGTCCGGCGAGTTTTCCTTCGTAATCATTGAGCGGGTCGAATATTGCGACTTGGTCGGCTGCCTTGATAAACAGCTTTTTGGCTGCGGAAGTCTTCCCGCAGCCAGACATACCAACCGCATACGCATGGTGATTATCTAGCGCATTGTTCTGGTTGATAGGTTGGAGTTTCAAGCGGCCTCCTGTTGATGGTCATCGTTGGCGGCTTGCTTGGCTTTCTCTTTGGCCGCGGCGATATCGGCAGCTTTCAGCTGTTTGACCTGCATCCAACTGGAGATAGCCAACATGCCGATGGCGGCGACGGCCATGATTTCATCCATGTAGGCAGCGAGCCAAGGCGGCGGATTGCCGCCATATTTCACAATGAGCGGCGCAACTTTGTAGGCCACTGCCTCGGACTGGTCAGGGTCGAAGCCGAATTCAGGGTGAACCAAGGTTTTCATGGTTTGCTCTACGGTCATCAGGCCGATGAATACGACTCCGGCTGCCGCTTCGGTTTCGGCTTTCTTGTCGTCTTCTTTGGCTTTAACCGATGTTGGGTCAAAGTCCTGGCTGTCATCATCCAGTGTCGACAAAAATGCTTTTTCGTCTTGCTCTGAATGGGTTTCGATGGCCGGAGTGTCGCCCAGTTCGGCATCGTTTACGGCTAAGTTTTCAGTTTCCATACGTTTCCTTTGGTTTAGTTACGATAAACGGGTAATAGCGCCGCCTGTCAGGCCGCCCAGAATGACTCCGGTCAGGATTACGCGCCAAGCACTCGGCTTTTTGTCCGGTTCCGGCTCCGTGGGTGTTTCGGTTTGTTCCGGTTCAACCGTCGGCTTGTTGTCAGCGGGGACCACTTCGGGTTCGGCTAACGTCGGCTTGTCATCGGTTTGGTTTGCCTCCTCGCTGGCCGTCAGCTCGGCCATGGTGGCGAAGTACTGCTTAAATCTTTCCTGAATACGGGGGCCCGTGCGCTGGTCGGTACCGCAGTTGTCACACATTGAGTACAGGAATTTTTTACGCTTCCCTCTGGCTTGGTGAATTGTCAGTATGTCGCTGCAATTACACCGCTTTCCGCCCAGTGTCGGGTTGATGGTTTTGCGAACGGGCCAGCCGTTTGAGTCCTTAGCCATGTTTCCCTCTTTGCTCCAGTTCCATCAGTTTGGCGTTAACGCCGTTCATCCATGCCAGCACCAAGCGCAGCGGGGTCATGATTTTGCCTGCCACCATGCTGCCCTTGGCCTTGTCGACTTCCTTGCCTAGCTCTGACGTTATTTGTTCCAATCTATCCATTTCGCATCGTTCCCTTATATTGCTATCCATTGTTCGTATTCATGACGGACGCGCATATGCTTGGCGCGTTCCGCCTCGATATCGCCTTCCGGCGGTGTCAGCGGGTCACTCAATACGCTATGCCAGTAGGCCCGCCTGTCTTCAAAGCGGCGGTACTGGCTGGCGTACTCTTTCCGGGCTACGGCTTTGGCCTCGCTGACTGACTCGATGTATTCGGTGTCGTCCTCCACGGTGACGGGAGTCATCGACCAGCCGCGGGCTCCGGCGGCCCAGAGCAAAAAGTCATAGGCTTTGGTTTCGGCCTGCTCGCCATCGAATGACAGGCAGAAAATGTTCTTGGTGTGGGCGTAGACCTCCCGGCTTCTGGTCTGGTCGCGAACCGTCTTCATTTGGTGTTCAAGCCGGATAATACGGGCGGTCAGCTTGTTGACGTCCTGCTCGGGCTTTTTGGCCTTTTTCGCTATCGCTTTCGCCTTGATGGTTTGGTCTAGCTGCTTTTCAAGCCGCTTGAGGTGGCGGTTTAGCGGCCTGCGCCATTGCTCCAGCTTGTAACCGCATTCCTTGATGATGGCGGTGATGTTGTCGGCCTCGAAACTGGCAATACAGTCCCATGCCGGAGCACGGCTGCACTGGGCAATGTTGTAGCGGTTGCCTTTTATCAAGCCTTGGTCGGCGTTCTCGCCCTTGGCGGCATAACCGACTGCCTTGATGATGTAAGAGCCTGCGGCTTTAGGTTGCCGGATTCGCTCTAGGTGGGCGAAGCCGTTGCCCCATAGCTTTTCGAGCCGCTGCGACCATGCCGAGAACAGCGATTCAGGGACTGCCCAGTTAAGCAGTACGTGTACATGAGGGTTGGGCTCGCCGTCATCGTTGGCCGGGCATTCTGCCACCCAGATATAATGAAAATCTGCCGTTTCTTCCGTGGGGCCGAACTCGCTGGGTTTGCTGTGACCGGGAATACGCTTTTCGGCCTGTATGCGTGTTTTCTCGCCTGTTTCGGCATCTTTCTCGACGGTATGGCTGGCTGTCCAGCCGCGCTGGTACATTTTTTTCGCCCCGTCGAGGAAACGGGATACTTCCCGGCCAATGGTGGTTTCGGCTTCCTTGGTGATGGTGAATTCTTGTTCCGGCTTGAGGAATGTCGGGGTATACGGCCCGGCAATCTCGCCGTCTTCGTTCATGACCTTGACCGTGCCGTCATCAAAAATGTCGACGGTGGCCGCCGGGTCATCGGCCAAGGTGTCGATATAGCAATATGGCCCGGCAATGTCCTCGACATACGTTGCCATGTTGCGCCTGATGCTTACCGGGGTGTTGGTGCCGTCGGTACACCTGAGCTGCGGACGGCCCGACAGCATCGAACGCGGGCCGCGGGTTTTGCTCGCTGGCAACGGCGGCTTGGGCAAGGTGCAATACGGGGCGGCATCCCCCTCGACCATGCCGCCCATAATCCGAAAGCGCTGCTCTTGGGTGAACGTCAGGGTCAGGAAGGTACAGAAACCGCCATGACAGGTGGCGACATAGGCACCGGACTCAAAAATCTTGCTGACGGCCCGTTTGGTCAGGCTCTCGGTGAAACGGTCGCCTTCCTGTGCATCCGGTGCGCCGCTGCTCGGGGTCTGGGTGTAGAACTGGACTTTGCACTGCCCCGACCAATCACGCTGCATTAGCCTGACCATGTTCGGGGTGACTTTGGGCTCGACCACCTTGGTTTTGCCTTTCGGCGACAAGATACGGGCGCTGAATTCGTCACCCGAGAGCGCGTAGAGCGTATCGTGGCTGTAGACGGACTCGGTACTTGCCAGTACGGTATCACCGCGCTGTAGCTTGCGCTCCTGTCGCAGAATCTTGTCTAATTGGGCCTGTTGCGGGTGTGTCGGACTTTTGCGCCCTTGGACAAGCCTATTGTTCCCGGCACTCCGTGCCGCCGCTTCGCGGAGGTGTTCGGCGCTAACTTTCGGCAAAGAGCGTTCGTGCTCTTTTTGCATATCGGCAAGAAAGACGTTCTGTCTGTTGACGCGTTCCAGCTCCCAAGCGGCAGTCGTTTTCTGTGACGAAACTGCCCCTTCGGGTTGCGGGCCACAAAAATGGAATCCTAAAAAACCGCTATCATAAGCGGCTTGGTTGTTTTGGGTCTGGTCATGGGGCTGGACAGCGCCAGCCACATACAGCAAATCGTTAGTTCGGAGCATGAATAGCCCCCATAATCCAACACATCACGCCGACAATTGCCCACGCATAGACAATGGCACTGCTGAACTCTGACGGCTTAGGTGCCGTCACTTTTTCTGCTCGCCCTCCTGACCAACCGATTAAAACGGCAATAAACCAACCGAAGGCGAACCAGCCAAAACCGAAGTCTTCCATTAAAGCCCCCTTAATGCAGCCAGCTCAGCACGTGTCCGGCCTGCATCATTGAGAAACTGGATTGCCAAACGGCGCTCGCCGTTAAGGCGGAAGTTTCGCGCCAGTATCAGGCTGGCGCGGATTTCTCTTTTCAGGAGGTGGTACAGGTTATTGTTCATCACAGGCCACCCATGACATCAACAGCTCGGCGGAATGCCTGAAAAACTCGACGGTATTCAGCAGCATCATTGAGCAGAAAGGCAGCATTTTCACGGTGACCATTCAGGCGGCTTTTCTTGGCTAGCTGGACAGAATTGATGCATTCAACTTGGGCTAGCAAGGCCAAGTGCTCGGCTGTAATGGCTTTGTCTAATGGAATGGCGACTTCATGCAACGGCATAGAGGAAACCGCCGCCCCCGAAGGGGCTTTGGTCACTTGCTTTGGGATTCTCTGAATTGAATCATTAATCTGTTGAACGGGAACAAGGCACTTGCTCCAGAATTGAACCGGGATACCGTCTGCAATAAACGCCCTTGCGGAATTTGGTGTTAGTTCCAAGGCTTCTTTTTCTATATCAGGCGGCAATGGACTTTCGTCCTTTGGAACCGCGAAGATGACCTGAAGGTTTTCTCCGTCTGTCAGCAGGAGATATTTAGTGTTGAAGTCTGCAAATATCATAGTTGTCCCCCTTCAATCAAATCGAAGGCGAAAACGACGTAACCTTCCTGTTGAGCAAAATCAGTGATGTACTTGATGCGTACAGAGACATAGCGTTCAGCGTCATAAAGGTGGGCATATTCGCCGACTTTGAAGTCGCGGTCATTCTTACGAATCTCGAATGTTTTCACTCCTTTGATGATTGCTTCGAGGTATTCGGGCTGGATTTTTAGAACATGCGTCTTCATAGCGCCACCCCGCGAAACTTAGCAAGGGCTGCTGCAAGCTTTTCTGACTGAGAAAAGTCAGGTTTTCTTTTGTTCATAATTACATTATTTGCAGCCGCTTGGGCTTCAAATAAATCACTTAAGCTTACCTTCTGACTATGCTCATATCGATAGGCAACTCGGATGGCATCCAATGCAAAATCAAGCACTTTCCAGCCAGAAGTTCTACGAGTTGAACCGACGGCTCGCTCGGCCTGATAAAACAACTTATAAAGTTTTTTGTGAGCATTCATAAAGCACCCCCAATCCCAAATCCTGCGATAGAATGCTTATATTCGGCCTCTTCGGCCTGACGCTCTTCGCTGGTCTTGAGGCTGAACTTCTCCCGTAGCCGTTCAATCGCTGCGAGGGATTTGGCGGTCAGCTTCGGGTCGGGGTTGGAACAGCCTGCCATATCCGGACAGGGGCGATGTATCGGGCTGGTGACAATATGTCTCTGATTTTCCATAATCTTATCTCCCAATAAGCAAGTATTTGCATGTGCATATATAAGATTACTCAACTTTTAGTTATGCACAACCTATCGTAAGGTATGGGAAATAGCATTTTGATCGCCTATTATTTAACAACTAATGGATTTCGGCGGGCTCTTTATGACTTATACAAATGAATTATTGAACATGGTAAAAACCAAGTTCCGTCTGACCTCAGAGTATAAGCTCGCGAAGAAATTAGAAGTTAGTGAAGCTCGTTTGTATAAATGGCGAAAAGAGCTAAACTCAATGGACTGGAATATGGCGTTCAAGGTCGCCGATATTCTGGAAATGGACGATCAGAAAGTCGTCTACGGACTGCTCGAAGATAAATACGAAAACCAAAGACTTATCAATGCGTTAACGGAAGGTCGCCCGGCCTGAATTCCCGCTAAGTATTTGACCCTACTATACATAATACGCACTGGGATATGTAGCCACAAAGTTGAAATGTCTCTTTTCTGCAAAGTGAAATGTCCTGTTTTTCCTACGGTGATCAGTACCTATCTGATCTGTGTGAGATTAACAAACGATGTTGGTAACCATGAATGACAAAGAGATTTTACGCCTAAGTGCTATCCGGGATGTTTGTGAAAAACGTATTCGACGAATGGATGCAGCCCGAATACTTTCACTAAGTGTTCGGCAGATCCAACGATTAGCGACACGCTTTCGTCAACTTGGTGCTGCAGGAATAAGTCACCAGCGCCGAGGCAAGCCATCACCCAACAAAATTAATGACGATACTCGACTTAAGAGCCTTAAATTAATTCATGAGCACTATCAGGACTTCGGCCCAACACTGGCTCATGAAAAACTCACTGAGCTTCATGGCCTTCACGTTTCAGTTGAAACTCTGCGCCAATGGATGATCGCTGACGGCTTGTGGGTCATGCCAAATGTAATTCTCGTGTCTACCTGCCGCACCACCGGCGTGATTGTCTGGGCACTGATTTCAACCGCCGCTTTGCCTGATGGTGCTACATCCATTCCTCACGGATCACTCCTAGCTTTATAGAGTCGTAGTATTGCCCTTGAAAATAACGCACCTTTCTCAGCCTCGCTTCAAGCGTCATACCAATTGATTGAGCGCAGGCCACCATTCTAGGATTACCAGACCATGTAGTTAAACCAACGCGCTCTATTTCTAAAGTATCGAACAGATGTGTTATCCATGGAATTAGGGCTTTGCGACCAACCCCTTTGCTCCAATAGCGACTATCGTAAATGATAACGCCAACTTCTAGCCACCTTGTCCTTTTATCTTCCCAGTAATAAGAAACACTTCCAATAGCTTCGCCCTTATAGTCGATTACAAGCGCGTCAACGCCATCACAGAGCCGCTTGAACAAATTGGCTTCAAATTCCTTAATAGTAGGCGTGATATAAGGAAAATACGGGCCATTGAATTTTGTCCACTCTTCATCAGACGTGATCAACGAGTACAATGGTTCTTTATCCTCAGAGGTAGCAACTCTTAGTGTTATATTGTCGTTGTAGAGCATAATTCCTTCATCAATCATAGTTGACTATCAGCTGTTGCCACAGAGTGAGTGACGGCGTAACAAGCAAAGACAACATTTCTCATTTATTATCGTTATTCTATCAATTTATCAGCATTATATGTAGGTAGAAAAGTTAAACTAAATCTAAATTAATTTGTTCAGCGTATTTTTCAATACATTTATACCTATTATTAGAACACACAAACTATTAATTGAAATCTATGAAAATGTATCCAATACAGAGCAAGATTGTAATATCTACTACGTAGACAAGCAGTTGCTTTCAATGATCATACATATGTCATGTTATTGTGATTTATCAATACTGAGTTGATTCATAATAAGGAAAAGTTAATTTAAGTGACACCGTCACATATATTGTATTAATTATATTCATTACTCTTGTTGAATATCTAGCGGCAACTCCCCCTTTTTGGCCTGTTTGTAAGTAATTGAATTATTTAATCATTATGCTTTTGTTGATGACACCTGTAACACTTAATTACTTATATAAATGTTGTTAAGGAATCACCACTACTCTATCTCTAAATAACAAATAGTTATACCTATTTGCAATATTTGAGACCATATCGAATAGAATATGCAACATGTGTATGTTAGTGTGATTGTGTATAAGAAAATAAGTATAAAGATATTGTTGTACAATTAATTGAGGGAAATGGTATGGATATCAGACCACAAGATGTACATGGATTTGAAACAGATGTTATACACCTATATTTACAAGATATAGCACAAAAACCACTGTTGTCTAAAGTTGAAGAAATTCAATATAGCCGTAAGAGCTTATTAGGCGATAAATTTGCTAAGGCAACGATGATTGAAAGCAATCTTCGACTTGTTGTGAGTATTGCAAAAAAATATCGTGGTAGCGGCATGCTATTAAGTGATCTAATCGATGAAGGAAATATTGGTTTGATTACAGCTGTTGAGAAATTCGACCCTGAACGAGGTTTCCGTTTTTCAACCTATGCCACATGGTGGATAAAGCAAACTATCGAGCGCTCTATTCACAACCAAGCTAGAACGATTCGACTTCCTGTTCATGTGTCGAAAGAGATTAATACAATCCTACGAACACACAAGCAATTGATGAAGATCTCAAACCAAGAGCCAAGTCACGAAGAAATTGCCGCGAAACTTGAACGAACCGTAGATGATATTTCAGGAGTGTTAGCGCTAGACGCTCCTGTCATGTCTATAGATCAAGCAATAAACGAAGATACAAACTCACAGACAATTTCAGCATTTATTGCTGATGATTCTTCAACACAACCAGATACAGTGATTAATAAACAAGATATCAATAAACTTGCTATTTCTATGCTAGACAGTCTCAACGAGCGGGATCGAGAAATAATATGCCGTCGTTTTGGCCTATTAGGCCATGAGATACAGACATTACAGCAGGTCGCAGATGAAGTGGGTTTAACCAGGGAGCGTATCCGTCAATTACAAGTCAGTTCCCTGAGCAAGCTTAAGAACACATTAAAACGTAACAATTATGACCTTGAATTACTATTCTCAGAAATTGCTTAACGATCACATCAATAATGGGTGTTCAGCAAGGCTGGACACCCACTATTATGTTCATTCTTCTAAGCTTCAAGTAATTATGTTGTTAGTTGCTAGCTCAAACTGAGCCTCTTCTCTAAATCATCGTCTTCTAACAAACTGAATTTTCCTACTTTTCTTATACTGTTGATACCACTTTCAAACCTCTGGCATTCTAATGTTCCAAAAAATACTAAGTTCAATACTTGTCATATTCCTACTGAGTGCTTCACCTATGGTTGCCGCTAACAGCACTAAGAATGAGCAATGCGTAAAAATACGCACCAAAATTGACAAAATTCATAGCAAGATGCGGCATAAATACACCAACAAGCAAGGCGTGAAGTACCGAAAACAACTGGATAAGCTATACAAAGACGAATTTAAATACTGTTTTTAGTCATTCTCGTTACTAAAGTGGCGTTCTAGCGTTAGATTGCTGATACTTAAATGATGTTCAGACCGACATCAGAAGGTTAACAGTGAAGAAACTAGCCGTCTTACTTACCACCTTCATCTTGTCCTCCTGTGCGAGTTACAGCGTAACTGAAGGTGAAATTCAGGATTACCTGGATAACCGCGCAACTTTTGAGCGTACTGTTGGAATTAAAGGCTTAGCCTATGCCAATGTTAAGTTTAGCAATATAAAGGTAGGTATAGGAAGAGTAGCTGATGACCGTGTTAGCCTTGACGCAAAATCTCAAGCAAAGCTCATGATTTCGGGCCAACGACCGCAAGATATTGCGATAGATGTTAGTTTCAGTGCTGTGCCTTATTACAACAAAGAAGAAGGTGCTATTTTTCTGAACGATCTTGAAGTTGAATCGTTAGATTTAACACCGGACGAGCTAACTAATTTTGCAGGCAAACAACTTCTTTCATCAATTGTTGAAATGGTTGGCCAGTTTATTTTAACCCAGCCTGTATACCGTTTAGATGAACACGATGCTAAACAGTCATTGCTAAAAACAGCTAGACCGGAACTATTGATCAAAAATCATTCATTAGTAGTACAAATGTAGAGGTTAGACTCAATCCTTGAGTTCTTATACCGATCTACATAAGTATTTGGCGTTCGACTAGGGTTCCAGCTTTGATTGTTCTAGAAAATTAGTGCCTGCAGCTTCATCTATAATGTGCACAGCCCGTTCAGCCTCAAATGCTTTTTTCATTGCTTCAGCTGCATAGTTACGTACAGTTTTGCCCTGTGTACTAATCACTAAAACAATGAACAACAATACCATTAAGACACCAGAAGAGACGATGAAGATCACTTTTTTGACAATACGCTTTTCTGACTGGTGTAATTCTTCCTGAATTAATTCAAGTACATCATAGTTGGTAAGGTTCGGGCGAACCTTTCTTTTTGCTGTCATTAGTCATATCTATATATGTATGTAATGACAGGACATTAGCAGGATAGGCTTAACATTAACTTAATCGATATGAGAAGCAGAGCCTTATTACGTAAAAAGGGATAAATATGTGAATAGGCTATTCATTATATGGTTGTGAAATGTATTTTATTTAATGACAACAAAGAAGTTATAGTGCATTAGGTGATATGATACTAACAGCCTACTGGCTGCTAGTACAAATGAGATTACTAAATAAAAAGCTTATATCCACAGAAGAGTACTATCAGTAACCAAACTGGACAATTTCGATATTTCAGTAGTAAATAACCAGCTACAACTGCAACAACATCAAAGACCGACCCAACCGATGTCAACAATACAGGCTTAACAAACGCACTTGCCAGCAGCCCTACTACACTTGCATTTACTAATATAATCGATGCCTTCAATCGGCTGTGACTAACCAAGGCATTCCAAGCAGGAAGAAAGGCAAACAACAGTAGGCTTCCTGGCAAAAAAACAGCAATGGTAGCAATTAAGCTTCCTAATACAGGAGAATCAGTCAAAGATGATGCGCCGAGATAACTTGCCATAGTAAACATTGGGCCAGGAACAAGTTGAGCTGACGAATAAGCACTCAGGAAAGAATCTTGATCTAGCATACCGTCAAGCATAGGTTCCAACAAAGGAAGTACTACGTGGCCACCGCCGAATACAAAACTGCCAGCCTGATAGAAAATGTTAAACAAGCCGAAGAGTTCTGATTGACCAGCAAGCATTGGCATGACCAAAAGCAACACAGCAAAAAAGCCTAGTACCATGATATTTGGCCTTATCAAAGCATTCTCGTTAGGGCGCCTCTGGACTTGTTCATTTATCAGAGAAAGCAAGAAACCAATAAGTGCAGAACAAATTATAGGGAAAATCTGTCCGGTTAATCCTGTGCTGAAATAAACGCTGACGGCAGTCAGACATGCAACACTAAACGTTAATTTACTTGTTAAATTCTTCTTTGCCATTCCCCATAACGCATCTGCAACCACGACTACTGCCAGCAGTTTTGCTGCCTGAATGATGGTGTCTATAAGTGCAAGATCGCTGTATTGCTGATTACCAATAGCCAACAAAGTCAGAATTAGAAACGATGGAAAAGTAAAACCGACAAATGCTGCAGCAGCACCAAGGTAACTTGCCTTTTTATAGCCTATATACATACCCAGCTGACTGCTCGCAGGGCCAGGCAAAAACTGGCAGAGGGCCACTGCATGGGTGAAATCCTGATCAGTTAACCATTTTCTATTGTCGACAAATTCCCGTTGAAAATAACCAATATGCGCGGCTGGTCCGCCAAAACTATATAAACCTAAAACAAAGAATCGCCATAACACTGTAAACATACAACCTCCGAATGAGGCTCTCATCATATTCCACCTTATATAATCGATAAAATCGTTCAATTTAATATCTCACATCGATAGCGTTAATAGTCATAAGTGCGCAGATAAAGATCCTTCAAGATCAGGATAATCGACTGCGCTAGCAATATTGATGAAAGTTTATTACAGCAGTCGTCGAATCATTGTTTACAGGTGTGGACAAGATCGCAACACCTTGAATTTAAAGAGGTAAACAACTACTAACATCAGATACCTTTAGATGCTATTTATTAGGTATACCAACGAATATGCTAATGAATGAGATTTTACAGATCCGTCACCACTCTATCGGTAGATGTCGAGATCGAGTTCTTCTTGTCAGAGTTATGGGGCAAGTAGTAAAAAATGGATATGAATTTAACTGTGACATTGTCACAATGTGCAACCTTGATTATTTACCGGTTTGTAATCAATGGTATACTTTCTATGTTGTCTCTTTATGGTTCTCCCCTATGCTAGAAAATCTTCAACAAATGGTGATACTCGCTACTGTTGGCCACGAACAAAACTTTACTCGCGCTGCAGAGCGTCTTGGGATCTCAAAATCACAAGTCAGTAAACAGATACGTTTTCTTGAAGAACGTCTAGGCTGTCAGCTAGTGCAACGCAGTACGCGTGCCGTTGCCTTAACAGATATCGGTTTGCAGTATTCAGAGTATGGTCAGCAACTGCTGGATACAGTAAGCGAGGCTGAAGCCATGGTCGCTGGTTACCGAAACGAGATTAAAGGTGTGCTTCGGGTCGGAATCGCACAATCATTTGGTAATCCGCACATTACTTCCGCATTGGCTGAATTTCAAAAAGCTCACCCGGACTTAGAACTGGAAGTCAGCCTGTTTGACCACCGCCCTAACCTACTAGAGGAAGGTTTTGATTGCTGGGTTGCCATTCATGAACATCCTCCAGAAGGCATGGTTGCGCGCAAACTGGCTGACTGCAAATTTGTGGTTGTCGCATCACCTGACTACCTAGAGCTAAATGGTACGCCAACGGCGCCGAGTGAATTACGTAAACATAACTGTATTACTTACCAGAGTAGAGAAAGAAAGTATGTTAATTGGGAATTTACCCGAGACGGTGTAAGGCAATCTATCCGTGCACGAGGAAACTATCGTATAGATAACGCACCTGCTGTTCTTGATGCTGCTCTCTCTGGCTTAGGGATCGCCTATTTGGCAACGTACCTAATTACTGATGAACTAGATACTGGCAAACTTGTACAGTTGTTACCGGAATGGAAGGCTGATGTCGAGTTACCTATCTACGCAGTTTATCCACGACGCAAGTACCTTGCACCTAAAGTACGCTCCTTTATCGACTTCATGTCCGAGCGAATGGCCATACCACCATATCGTAATCCCAACCCTGCCACTAACCGATAGACGAGCCACTCGCATCTCAATTATGCAGTTGTGATTCCAGTCAGATGTTCTAAACCTAAAGTAGTGATTTATAGCTTTAGGTTTAGTAATGGCGTGTAAAAAAACTCAATGCCATACATTAATTTCATTTCTGCTGACCAGCGTTGTCTTAGCTGGTTGTGGCAATGGAAGTGACAGCGTCACGAACAGTGCAGGGCAGCAACCTACCTCCCCAGTCCCAAGCGCCAAAATTTTGCTAACGGAGCTGCCCGAAATGAGGCAGACCATCTATTTTGAAAAAGACAGCTATGAACTAGACGCAATCAATCAACTCGAGCTTGACTCCATTGCAGTAAGGCTTAGACAGCACCCCGATAGCTTTATCGTTGTTGTCGGTCACAGTGATGACAGTGGTAACGAAGAAGAAAATGTGGTTCTTTCTTACGAGCGAGCATTTAGCGTCGCAATCTATATTTCATCTGTTTTTGGTGTTGAAGAAGAAAGAATTCAAATTGTAGCGGCAGGATATAGCGAGAGAATCGCAAAAGGTAAAACAGAAGCAGAAAAACAAAAAAATCGGCGAGTTGAAGTGTTGTCTCCGAAAGCGATAGTTAGAACCTTAAGTGCCAGCCCTGATCCTAAGTATTAATTGAGACAGCAGGTACTATGCCTGCTGCCTAATCATCTTTTATTGCTTTTTAATCGCCGGGAACGCATACATTTTCTTTAAAATGTCTACAACGCCTTCCGGTAGATCAACCAGTTTTTCTGCAAACCTGGCTTTTTCAACTTCTGTTGCAGATTCATGCGTTTGATTGGCCGCAATGTAATTTGCTGGGAACAAGTGATAATTCTGAGTAATCTGTCGATCAATCTCTTCAGCTAGTTCTTCAGGTGTTTCAAACGATGATTTAATCACCTCACCAAAGCTCACATGTATGCGACGCTTTTCACCGACGATCCCTTGGATGATGCTCTCAATATCTTCAAGCTCGCCTTTCTCATAGCTACCTGAAGTTTCTTTTTCGTACAGCTCTTTGGCTTTAGCTACATCACAAGGATCGTTTTCATAAGAAATGGCAACAGGTACGATATTTAACCCCGCAATGAATGTACTGAAAGACTGTTTGCGCTTTCGCCCTTCCATAAAGAACATCTTTAAAATTGCCGGGTCAGTTCTATCATTTCCATCTTTGGCCCGCCCTTCTTTTTGCGCAATCCAAATCGAATTACCCGTTTCAAGGGAGTGGGAAATGTAGCTTGAAAGCTGGCCAAGCGTTTTCATCATCTCACGCGGCCCCTTCGACGAACGTTTAACGATAAAGCTTTTATTCAAACGCATTAATTCAGTTGCACAAGGTTTCTTAAGCAGATTATCGCCAATGGCAATGCGAACAGTTTTAAATTTACGCTCAAACAAACACCAGTTAACCATCGCCGGATCCATTGCTATATCACGATGATTTGAAATAAATAGGTAAGATTGGCTTGGATCAAGTTTATCCAACCCACTATTGGTGACACCGTCACATGAATGGTCAATGGTCGCATTCATGTACTTTGCGACTTGAAACTGAACATCTTCTACAGTCTTTACGCTAGACCATTTTTTTATCAAGAAGCGTTTAATCAGCGGGATCAACAACCAGCCCAGCACACCTGACAATTGAGGAAAACGATAATTAAGAATTGCTGTGATAAATTCCTTATCGTTTACAAGGCGTTCAATTGCGCCACTTACTTCGTCATCGTTATACGGACGTATCTCTTTATATATATCGTTATCTGTTTGCACAATCATGCTTCATATAAAATTAAAACCGCGACATTTTACGCAGATTTATCAATTTGCCCAATGACATGACGCAACAACCCGTGTGGTTGGAGGTCATACCACGTAGATATGGATGAATTTCAAACACATTACAGTAAATCCAGTGAACATGTCTGTTGTTAGCGTAGCAATTCTTACTAAAAAGCACCAAATTGCAGTATAAGGGTTCTCAATTATTGACGGTTTGCTTAAAACAGAACAATATGTGCGTGCTTTTTTGCTAGAGACTTACTATGAAACAGGCTATAGAATTTTCACACAACATTCAGAACTTCCTGCACGTCGGCTCTCGCCGTAAAAGTCATACCTCATATATGATTGTTGTTACGGATGGTTCTGCGCTTGTCCGACTTGGTAAGCAAGAGTTTTTGGTTACAAAAGGCACTGGCTTCTGGCTCCCTTTTGACTGCCTCCACGCGCTGACCGTCCTACCAGGCACTCAATATGATAAAGTTGAGTTTTCCGCACGTTTAACATCCCCTGTGTGTAAAGACGCCGGTTTTTTTTCGGTTAACGCTCTGATGAATGCACTGTTGACCGAGTTACGGCACGAGGCTAAAAAGAACTCCCCACTTAGCTTAGACGGCCCCGCAGGAAACCTCATGCGCGTTATTGGTGATCAAGTCGCAAAACTAAAGGTGAAGACGAATTCACTCTGCCCTAGTTTGCGTAATGACTACTGTACACATCTTAGCCTGCTATTGAAAGGTGACAGGGTCACTGACAAAGCTGCATTGGCGGCCATCTCAAATATCATTGGGTTTTCGACTAATGAGTTTGAGGCTTGTATCATTATGCGCGAAGCACTGAAGTTATCACGCTCCGGTCGTAAGCTCGAACAAATTGCAGACACATTGAACACATCAAAAGAGACCATCGTCGCCCTTGCAAGGCCTATATTAGGGCAAGAAATCTCCTAGAGAGTAGAGACAGAAAAGCGACGTTGTCACGTCGCTTTATTAGATATTGTTCGTTAAGACAGCAACTGAATCGTTATTGAAATGGAATCTCGATTTGAAGGGATATATCATCAAGACTTTCATCATGCCAACGATAATCCACTCTAAGCCGTGTTGAGCGGCCATCTTCACCACCAACACCAAAGCTCATTTGCAAACCATGTTTTTTAATCCACTCCTCTGCATCATTGGTGGACTGAAAGTCTGGGTCATCATATTTCGACGGTATCCAAAAACCTAAACCGTAAAACTTCGATTTTGATTTAGACGTTAGAACTGGAGAATGATTATCTCCTGACCAATCATCCCAAAAATCATTCCCTGAGCTTTTCCCCTGATCCCAAGAGTGGCGCACGTCTATTGATTGCCGAGGCTCTATTGGCGTCTCATCGCTAACAACAGCACATGACGTAGCAAAGGTCTTCTGCTCCTCAACCGTCAAGCCAGCGAGCTGACTCGGAGTAAATTGTTCACAAGGCATAGCCCAGGCTTTAAATGAACTGGCTATGAAAGTAAAGATACAAAGTTTTATCTTACAACTACTCAAAATCAAGCCTTCCGAAACCCATGATGCAATAACGAGGTTACCCTATATCGTTATTACTCATCATTGGATTCGTGAAAGCAATAACGCGCACGGTCATCAAGCATTCTAGCCACAGTTGCCGTTGTTAAGTGTGAGATGGAACGCTTATTGACAATACTATCACGTAAATTTGTACTTCGTATGTTAACGGTCTCCGGACAGGCCAGGATTTGCCATTTTTTTACAATATCCTGACAATTGTAAAACTTCGCAAAACTAAGAAAGTTATCTGGCCCTACCACAAATGTAATGTCTGCATCTGGAATTTGCTCTTCCAGCTTGCTGAGTACGGCATAGGTCGTAATCGGCTCACTGCCGACAGCCATTTCTTGCTCTAAACGCGATAACTCTAAATTAGGCAGGTTAAGATCATCAATAAAGGCTTCTACTAGCTCACAGCGTGCATCATAATCAATCATCACCTTGCCCCATGCATGAGCATAACTCGGTAGCAATAATACACGATCAAAGCGCTGTAGCCTTTCTAGCACAGATTTATGCCCCAAACTGGGCGGGTTAAATGCGCTACCAAACACGGCAATTGATGTTGTCATGACTAGAATGCCCCTTTTTTATACCGATTTATCATTAATTTGGATTTATTGTTAATTCAGGATTGATCCTACCCTAGAGTTATCGCATGATTTTGGCAAAGATTTAATGCAAACCTTTTGTTTTTTGCATTCGGTTAAGCTAAATGATTAGAAACTGGGCAATGCCCTGAGGATTCATTCACTATGGAACAGCTTATTCGCACTGAAATGCGTGTATTGCCGGCAATTGATGTCGATTTTGAAATTCAGCGCCGTGTCGGCTTTATTCAGCATAAACTGAAGCAGGCCAACTGCAAATCTCTCGTTCTTGGGATCAGCGGTGGTGTCGATTCTACACTTTGCGGCCGCTTGGCTCAGCTAGCGATCAATAGATTGAATGACGAAACAAATTCTCAAGATTATCAATTTATTGCAGTACGCCTTCCTTACGGTGAACAGCACGATGAAGACGAAGCCCAACTTGCCCTTTCTTTTATTCAGCCGACCCACTCCATAAGTGTAAATATTAAGGATGGTGTTGACGGAACTCATGCCAATACTCTGCAAGCGCTTAAAGGAACGAATCTGCTTCCTGAATGTAACGGCAAGATTGATTTTGTTAAAGGTAATGTAAAAGCACGTACCCGTATGATTGCCCAATATGAAGTGGCCGGTCTTATTGGTGGTATGGTGCTAGGCACCGATCACTCAGCTGAAAACATCACGGGTTTTTATACCAAATTTGGTGACGGAGCTTGTGACCTAGCCCCTTTATTTGGCCTGAACAAGCGACAGGTTCGTCAACTTGCAGCAACTCTGGGAGCTCCTGAATTACTGGTGAAAAAGGTGCCTACAGCCGATCTGGAAGAGCTAGCACCACAGAAACCCGATGAACATGCACTACTGGTTACTTACGATCAAATTGATGACTTCTTAGAAGGGAAACCTGTCGAGACTGAGGTTGCTGAACGTCTGGTAGAAATTTACCAAGCAACACAACACAAGCGTCAGCCAATTCCAACGATTTACGACGTAGAATAAGAGCCAATACTAAAAGCACACGACAAAAAAGGGGCCGCAACCCCTTTTTTATATCAGCACAATTGTCCCTTGAACGACTACGATGCTTCCGAGTACTTTAATAGGTTGTTCAGCTCCCACCAAATTGCTTCGCAAAGCCCTTTTCGGTACACCGCTTTTTTGAAGTTCGGGTGTTCTTGCTGATACAAACAAAAGTATTTCTCGGTACTTCGTAAACTTGATCTGACATTAGCAAGGCGATCGCATGCTTTTACGATTAAGGCAATTCTGGCCGCTTCTTCATCAATATCAAGAGAAGCCAAACGAAAATTAATTTCATCTTTCCTAGACTTCCTGTCTTCAAGCTTACCATCACTCATATAACCAACTGCATCAGCGACCAAATAACCAAAATCAGCCGCCAGTTCATCAATACTGGTTTCAGTATCTTCAACAACATCATGCAATTGGGCGACTATCATCGCATCCGTACCAAATGGACTGGCTAACCGTGAGACCGCTTCGAGATGGACATAATAAGGAACAGCACCATACATTTGATCTTTGTGTTTAGCGCGAGCAAGTGTACGTGCTTTCTGGTAACGGTTATTCATCCTGCCCCCTGTGCAAAGTCCTTACGAAAACTAACTTAATTATTCTATTTCAGCATCTGAGTGTTTGCTAAGGATAGATATGACAGTTGAGATTTATCGCACAGTTTGATGAAAAAACAGGCACCTCTCGGTGCCTGTTTTCTTAAAGACTTATAACCAACAGCGATGAGTTACTGTTCTGCTTCACTCTGTGCCGCTTGCTTTTTTGCTTCAGCTTCACGAATTTCGTTAGCAACGATCATGATTGCTTCTCCACTGCTGATACCTTGAGCCATCAGTTCGTGGATTTTATCAGCGGCCTTTTGCTGCTGTTCGTGAGTTAATGTCGGCACATTATTAAACATAACGGTTAATTCTAATCTTCTAAAGGGAGCGTTATTCTAGGGATAATCGGCTTTGTTGTCACCTATTTATCCCGGGCGACCATCCAAACGTGGTTTTGTTAGGATCGGATAATATATTACGGTGAAAATCAGAAATGCAACTGCCCACAATAGCGCCGAAATAACATAGCCACTAAGCATCATTGTCGGGAATAGCAGAACAACTACGGTACGAATAAGTGCCGAAGCCATTAAAGCTAAAAATGCCGCTACCATCATACGGTTGATCTGTAAGCTTCTCCCTGTATGGCCTAATGACACACGAGCAATCATTGCCATGATCATACAACCAATACCACCAACAGTAATAAAGTGAAGTGCTACACTGTAACCTATCGCATTAGCCTGAAAATGTATTGCAAGCAGAAGCATACCAATAATCATGAACAAATAAGCAAAGTGCAATAACCATAACAAGGGAGTCTTCAATGTCGAGAACGTTCGCCAGCGTACGAATCGGATCAAATTGAACAAGCCGGTTGCGGCTAACAGCACAGGTAATGTGAACTGGCTTAACGACTCAGGTACTGGTAATAGAACATTAGCCAATAACAGCCAGCTTGGAACCAAGGCCCCTAGTTCAATCCACTTAACCCGTGAGATCTGCTCTGTATTCGTTCCGCGCCATGTAAAGAACGGGATTACCCTACCTCCGACAACAAGGACAATTACAGAGATCACCATCAAGGACATAAAGGATACTGAACGTAGATCACCCTCACCAATACCAAGCGCAATCAGGTGGAATCGTACATTGAGATACGTAAGTAGCAGGATAAGAGGTGCAAAGAATAAGTTGTTCCATTGCTTACGAATAAAAATCGGTTTAGCCAGGAAATAGGCCGCCAATGGCATCCAAACCAAATCAATAATCATGAAGATAACACTTGGGCTACCAACTAGTAATCCTACTCGAGCTAGCAACCAAAATAAAAATATCGAAGCCAGTTTCCCCCCTCTAACCCCTGGATTACCCGTCCAGTTCTGTACCGCTGTCAACAAAAAGCCGACAATAACTGCGCCTGCAAAACCAAATAACATCTCGTGGCTATGCCACCACAATGGATTGCCATACATCAGGCCACTGAGATTAACGTTCCCACTCCAAAATAAAGCCCATAACAGCATCGCGATAACCGAAAAACCGCTAGCCGCAAGAAAAAAAGGACGAAAAGCTAACCGAAAAACTGGAATGATCTGTTGTTCTTTTTCATTATCGAGAATTTGCATCATAGGTAAACCTACACCCACATCTAAACATGCATTAATAATACACCTTAAAAGGTGTGATTAAAATACATCTTTTAAAATAGACCTTATTTATGTGGGAGTTGTTCTGCGAAAATCAGTAAATTCCATTAGTTTCACTAATAATGAATCACAAACCAGGGTAATCAACAGGCCTAGTGATAGTCTGAATATCTAATACAGAAATATCTCCTTGCCATCGACTTTCGATCAGCCCGACACTTAACCAGTAGCGACCATCAGCTACGTCTATCTTGGGCAGAGTCGTTGGCAACCTACCATCTACATCTTCAGTCCATAATGGAGTCCAAGTTGTATCATTTAAATCGTAAAGACTCATTGAGAGTACTGCTGATGGGCATGCGGGATCTGGCAGACGCCCCTGCTCGATTCGCCAATTTTTACTGTCTTTCCAGCCAATCCGCTGTTTAGCCGTTGGTTCCGTCAGCAAAACCCAATGATTAAAGGTTTCCTCACCCTCAGTATCGATCGTCAATTGATATAAGCCAGCACCAATAGGCTTTTCGAGACTGCGTGTTTCAACAAAAAAATAACCGCCATCACCAATACTCGGCGTACTGGCAACGATAGTCTGATTTGGCCATTTAGTTAGCTTTACTTCTGCAATCTTAATGCGAGTTAGCCCAGTTATCGATAACTTGAGCATCGTCTGGTTGAGGTTCTGAATTACCTCGCGCTCAATCGATAAATTAGGTATCCATGTGGGCAATGCCTTTTGTGCCAAGCTGCGCCCGCAATCTTCAGTGATCGCCAACTTGAATAACGCGTTTAAATTATCTTGCTGATCACGGTTAGGATCTTGCTGCCAAGCCTGAACCATGCTGTCAAAGCTGTCAGAGGTTTTACCCTCGAGTAGCCTCTGATGTGCAACTGTGTATGAATCTTGGCCTGTAAACCACTTGGCCACTGCACCCGGTGTCGCTAACACCGAGTGAAGCAAAAACAATGAACAGGTAAACGATAGCTTGCTCATCACTATGACGATTTCATCCGGTAACCAACACCGCGCAGCGTCTCAATTTCAATACCAGCCAGCTTCTGCCGAAGCTGCAGGATATGAGTATCAACGGTTCGAGTTGTTGGGTAATGATTATATCCCCATACCTGATCAAGAAGCTCGTCACGAGTAAATACACGTCCTGAGTTCTTAGCAAGAAACACAAGAAGCTCAAACTCGGTACGAGTAAGTATAATGACATTACTCCCCTGTCTAACCTCTCGGCTATCGAGGTCAATATCAATACCACCAACAGATATCACATTTACAACGGGTACTCCTTCAGTACTAGTACTACGTAAATGCAATCTAATTCTTGCTAGTAGCTCCTCTTCAGCAAAAGGTTTTGTCAGATAATCTTTAGCCCCCGAGTCCAGCCCGACAACTTTGTCTGAAACAGACACCATCGCCGTAAGCAAAATAACGGGAACATGCTTAATCAAGAGCCAGTCATTTAGGTAATCTAACGAGTCACCTTCCGGTAGTTGGCGATCTAGAACAACCAAATCAACATTTGGCCATAAATCTGCAACCTTTGACGCACAGTCTGCATACAGACATTCATAGCCTGCGTCTTTCAAGCTCTCGAGCAAACCATCGGCAAGGTTGTGGTCATCTTCAACCAGAAGCAGAGTTTGATTCACACGGTATCTCCAAAATAAATGTTGTAGGAGGGCCTTCAAGTTTCATCCGCCCTCCCATTCTACGAATCATCGATTCAACTATTGTAAGACCAAGCCCCAAGCCTTTTTCACTTACGAAGGGCTTCCTTAATCTTGCCCAGTCCTTAGAACCAAGCGGTCCATTGTCTTTAACCCTTACAATCAGTTTTCCGTCACGGAACGATGAAGTTAATGTAACTGGCGCGGCACCATATTTCTGAGCATTAGATAACAAATTATCGATACATGTACCCAGCCAATAAATATTAATGTTTACGGATCTATCTTCGCTTAACTGCAAGGACACACCCTCATAGGGCTCACTTAAATACTCGACCCATTCATTAAATGAATCAACTTGCTGAACGCTCAGCTCCTGCTGATTCGCTTGCAGATAGTCCTTGCTGGCTTCTGCAAGCTGACGCAATCGCCGAGAATCTTCCGTCAGTCGTCTGAACTCATCATATAGATTTTCAGGTAAAGCATCAAAGTGACGCCTAAATCCTTCAACAGTTAACGCCAAACTAGCAATTGGCGTACGAAGTTCATGGGTTAGAATTTGTAAAACCAACATCCGTTCTTGCATCGCACGCCGACGAATGCGGAGACGATAGACACCCCATCCAATCAGTAAAGCCACGTTGGCGACGAGTAACCCAACCAACAGGTAAAATGTCAGATGTGATTTATCCACTTCTTGCCAGCAAATGTTACCGCTTTTTACCAAACAGAAGTCAGTTGTATTCAATCGGCTAAAGTTAATATCATACTTATTGAGCGCAAAAGACCATGTAGGCTGATCGTAAACATGATATTCATTGCCATTTCTTATCCAGAGTTCACCATTGGATATAAATCCCTCAGCACCTGCAATATACACCTGAATCTCGCCACTACTCATTCGCTGCAGTCGGCCAAGAATTGTATTGGTTGGAGCTAGATCTCGCTCCTGAATATGCAGATAACCATCAAGAAGTTTTGCCGAATCTGGATGTTTTTCCAAATAACGAGCCGCATAACTGCCACCACCGGGATGAATATAACCTGATCGCACAAACCAACCTTTCGGCAAAACGGTATTGTTACACAGCGCTCTGGTAAAGACGACTGGGTGGGTAACCAATGGACTAACAGGCCACGGGCCTTTGCAGCTAATGGCATTACTATACAATCTTTTCAATGATTTAAGCGGATAAGCTGCGGACTGCGGCAATAAGCTAGATGGTAAAAGCAATGGATTGGGAAAACGGCTTTGTAGCTGCCGGAAGTCGTATGTCGCTAAAGGCTCACTGTTGAGCAACTCTGAGCGCACCGCGCTAAGGCGATCGGGTAAATTTTCAGCAGAAGCGAAGCTTGGCTCTGAAATCAATAGCAATACTAATAAGACATACTTTTTCATAAGCAAAGTGTATCACTCAATTCCCACCTAATGTCAGATAATTGTCATTAGTTTAAAGTGGAGAGAATTGGCACTCTTTCTGTTTTTAGAATAACTGTTTACCCTGGCAAGATATAAAAAAATGGGAGCCTATTTAGGCTCCCATTAATATCTATATCAGTACGCAATCATTAGATATGTTCAATGATCTTATTACAAGAATCTTTCGCATCACCAAATAGCATCTGAGTATTTTCTTTAAAGAACAATGGATTTTGAACACCGGCATAACCTGGGTTCATTGAACGTTTAAAGACGATAACATGTTTTGCATTCCAAACTTCCAATACAGGCATACCTGCGATTGGGCTGTTTGGATCTTCCATCGCAGCAGGGTTCACGGTGTCATTTGCACCAATAACCAGTACTACGTCAGTTTCAGACAAGTCATCGTTGATCTCATCCATTTCAAGCACAATATCGTAAGGTACTTTTGCTTCTGCAAGCAGTACGTTCATATGTCCAGGTAGACGACCAGCAACTGGGTGAATACCAAAACGAACGTTGATACCTTTCTTACGTAGCTTGTCGGTGATCTCGTGAACTGGATACTGAGCCTGGGCAACTGCCATACCGTACCCTGGAGTGATGATTACAGATTTTGCATCACTTAGCATTTCAGCGACTTCTTCAGCAGAAGCTTCACGGTGCTCACCGTAGTCTTGATCAGCAGACTCAACGACTTCAGTACCAAAACCACCGGCAATAACGCTGATAAATGAGCGGTTCATTGCCTTACACATGATGTAAGAAAGAATTGCACCAGAAGAACCAACCAACGCACCAGTTACGATAAGCAAGTCATTTGCCAGCATGAAACCTGCTGCTGCTGCTGCCCAACCAGAATATGAGTTCAGCATTGAAACAACAACTGGCATATCAGCACCGCCGATAGAGGCAACCAGATGGTAACCAAATGCAAATGCAATCAACGTTACAAGGATAAGTGCGAATGTTGAACCTTCGACACTGACGAAGTAGAACATCAGTAGAATCGAAACGACTAGCGCCGCCAAGTTTAGCTTATGACGATGAGGAAGCATTAGTGACTTAGAGTCAATAATGCCACGCAGTTTACCAAAGGCAACAATCGAGCCTGTAAAGGTAACGGCACCGATGAATACACCAAGGAACACTTCAACAAGGTGAATGTTCAATAGTGCACCAGTTAAATCACCATGGTCGATGTAGGTGTTAAAACCAACAAGAACAGCGGCTAAACCAACAAAGCTGTGAAGAATAGCAACTAGCTCTGGCATTTCAGTCATTTCAACTTTCTGTGCCAGACGGATACCAATAGCACCACCAATTACCATAGCTAGAATAATCCAGCCAGTTCCTTGTGCTTCAGGCCCGAAAATCGTTGCAATGAGCGCGATTCCCATACCCGCGATACCGTAATAGTTGCCGGCACGTGCGGTTTCTTGCTTGGATAGCCCCGCAAGAGACATAATAAATAGTACTGCAGCAACAATGTATGCTGCTTGTACGATTCCTGCAGACATGTGTTACTCCTTATTTGTCTTTACGGAACATTTCAAGCATCCGCTTGGTAACAAAGAAGCCACCGAAGATGTTAATACTTGCAATGAGTACGGCAATAAATGCCAAAAAGGTAACGATGCCGATACCCTGTCCGATCTGCAATAATGCCCCCACAATGATGATGCCGGAGATTGCATTCGTAACAGACATTAGTGGTGTATGCAGTGCGTGAGTTACGTTCCATACAACGTAGTAACCAACAACACATGCCAATACGAATACCGTAAAGTGAGAAAGGAACTCTGCTGGTGCGTAGTTTGCGATCCAACCGAACGCTGCAATACCTGCTGCCATCAGGCCGTATTTCTTGGCTGGAGAAGATGGCTCTTCTTTCACCTCTGCAGGTGTTGCAACTTCTGGAGCTGGCTGCTGGGGCTGAGCTGATACCTTGATCGGTGGCGCAGGCCAGGTAACTTCACCTTCTTTGATAACAGTTAGACCGCGCAGTACTTCGTCGTCAAAATTGATGTCGATATTGCCGTCTTTTTCTTTGCAAAGAAGCTTAAGCAAGTTAACCAGGTTTGTACCATACAATTGCGAAGATTGCGTAGGCAGACGACCAACCATGTCGGTGTAGCCAATGATCTTCACACCGTTTTCGGTAGTAATAACCTTATCAGCTTCGGTATAGGCACAGTTACCACCATTCGCCGCAGCAAGGTCAACGATCACGCTACCCGACTTCATTGAATCAACCATTTCTTTGGTGATCAATTTCGGTGCCGGACGTCCAGGGATCAGTGCGGTAGTAATGATAATATCAACATCTTTAGCTTGTTCAGCGTATAAACGCTCAGCGGCTTTGTTGAACTCATCAGACATTTCTTTCGCGTAACCATCACCAGTGCTGGTATCTTCTTTGAAATCAACTTCAAGGAATTCTGCACCCATTGACTCGACCTGCTCTTTTACTTCAGGACGAACATCGAAAGAACGTACAATCGCACCCAAGCTACCGGCAGCTCCGATAGCCGCTAGTCCAGCAACGCCAGCACCTGCAACCAGAACTTTAGCCGGTGGCACTTTACCTGCCGCAGTAATCTGCCCGGTAAAGAAACGACCAAACTGATGTGCCGATTCCACAACTGCGCGATAACCAGCGATGTTGGCCATTGAGCTTAGCGCATCAAGTGCCTGTGCTCGTGAAATACGTGGCACTGAGTCCATCGCCATTACGTTAATGTTCTTACCTGATAGTTTCTCAAGCAACTCAGGATTCTGAGCTGGCCAAATGAAACTGACAAGGCTTGCGCCTTCTTTAATCAAGTCAAATTCATCAACACCCGTTTCATCGTTTACCTGTGGCGCATTAACTTTCAGAATAAGATCTGACTGCCATACTTCCTCAACTGAAACGATAGTCGCACCCGCAGCTTCATAAACCGCATTGTCGAAACTTGCGTGAATACCAGCGTTTTGCTCAATCGCAACGCTGAACCCCATTTTTAAAAGCTGCTCAACCGTTTTAGGTGTCGCAGCCACTCGCGTTTCGTTAGCGAGTATCTCTTTTGGCACACCAATCTGCATTATTATTCCCTGAACATTGGCAAAGAAGTTACGGCTTTGTATCCAACCCACAAAGTAAGATCAAGCACTTTGTAGGAATAATACAAAACTTTTCAACATATACGTTGCTATTTACAACGAATGTTACCTTCTAACAGAAATAAAAGAACGTTTATAACACCTGGACAGAGGTCAAACCACGAATAAAATTAACAAAATACGCACTAAAAGCTGCATAAATCGCCAACTCATTCAAGCTAAACCAATTAATCATCCAAAATAGCACTCTGAATATTGAGAATACCTGTTATAACACACCAGGAGCAGACATGTCGCAACGCCAAAATTGGCATATCTGAGACCTATCTATCCCTGATGAACCTTGCGCAAAATCAACTACTTTTCAGTAGATATACCTGCCAGATAAAAGCAAAAAATACCAGCGGCAGGTACTGGTATTTATTGATCCTACTTTTGCTGAAACATACTATCGCCAGTTTGCTCAATGAACATCTTGGCTTTGTTTAACATGAACGTTTCAGCATCTTGCTTTGAGGCAAGTAAATCTGAGCGAATAAATGTATGAGTCTTCATCTCTCCATCAATTTGCTTGCAAATTCGGCCGGCAATACGAAATTGTCCGCCTTCAGCGATAGGTTCTGGATAAATCAAATAACCTTCGTACTCTACCGGCTCAGTTTCAACGACGATGCTTTCTTTATCTAATCCAAACAATCTTGAGAAAAAACCCACTTAAATTATCTCCGTGGCTCATACACATCTAGGACCATAATGCCATATTCTCATAAACAAAAATTAAACCAAGATTAAAATATGGCAAAAAAGTTCAATAGAAACAACGAATTTTACAACATCCACGCAACAAGTCAGATAAGATAAATTAAAGAATAAAAAAACGCCGGCATAAGCCGGCGTTTTTTAATGTCCTTTTGTTCAGACTATCTGCTATCGATAAAGACCGATATCCTTTTGAAGGTGCGCAGGTAGATCCGAAACATTGTATTGCTTAGGGGTTTTAGAACCGCCAAACATAATGTCCAATGCGTGTGCAATCAATCCTTTGATGTTAACCGCATAGGCTTTTCTGTCCATTGCGGTAGGGGTTGCGATGGTATCAAAATTCATTGCCTGTGCCATGATTGCCTCTCTTTCGATTTATTTTTGAACTGAGGCAATCTTAACTGCTTATTTTCCCTTCCAAAAATGACAATATTTCCATGTCAACATTAGTTTTTCTCATGTGTTAACTTTCAGTTAAGAACACAAGCTTATCCTTATCTAAAGCTGCAACATTCATGCATAAATACCCGCAAAAAAGCCCTTCCATTGCTTGTTTGGCATAAGCTTGCATTTACTGTAGTTTTTATATAACAATAATGCAACAAACCATAAGAAAATAAAATTTATGCTAAGCTTTTTATCACATAACTCATCCCTACTCCTTATATTTGCTGCAATATTTGGATTCATTTTTCCGGCAGCCTCAGCGGCTGTTTTTCCGTACCTGCCATACATTTTATTTTTCCTAATGCTTTTCACTCTACTTGGAATACAACAACGTTTACTGATCAAGCTACTCGCACAACGTTCGATCTGGCTGTATGCAGGATTCCATTCTATCTTTCTATTGCTAATTAGTAGCTCTGTCGCGACTCTTGCAGGAGCTAGCACGTCTCTAACACTTGCTATATCTGCTGTCGCTGCAACTGGCTCGCTATTTGCGACACCTGCGATAGCACGCTCCGTTGGCCTTGAGCCATTAAAGGCTATGGCGATGACGATTGCTTCAACACTATTAATGCCTATAGTACTCTACGCAACCCTGATGCTATTTCAGAACGATAGTGTTTCGCTAGATATACACAGCTACGTTCAACGCCTGGTGATATTCATTTTCGGACCAATGATCTTTTCTGCGGTTTGTTACCACGTCATCCCTCACAACCTGCTTCACCGTGTTCATGGCAAATTATCCCAAGTAACAATCCTATTAGTACTCGCCTTCCCCTTCGGCCTCATTGGCCCGTTTAGAGAGGTATTTAATCAATCATTTTCAACCGGCATTTTTTTCCTCACTATCGGGCTAGCAATTTGTGCCTTTTACTTTATTGTCGGTTATGTCGTTTATTATCGCCACGGTATCGATGAGGGTTTACTGGCTGCGATTACTTCAGCTAATCGCAATGTGCTGCTGACATTTACAGTTGCGGGCAGTTATCTCGGGCCTGACTTCATAGTATTGATGGGGGCAATACAACTACCCACCTACTGCCTGCCGATGTTGGTAAAGTGGATTAACCGTTATCTCAGCCAAGTTGCCATACACAAACCAGCCAAAAACTAAGCGATATTAACATCTAAATATATTAGAAAGCAGACCTTTAGCTGGTTACTAATCACCCATTTAACTGGCTGGTTCAAAGTTATGACCCAAAATCGACACTTTCTCTTGCATGTGCCAATTGATTTGCCTAAGATTTTTCCGAATTCTCAGGGCGGGGTGAAATTCCCCACCGGCGGTAGTTCAATCAGCATATTTGTGATTTGAAAAGCCCGCGAGCGCTTAGCTGACATTCTTAAATGAATGTCAGCTAAGGTCAGCAGATCTGGTCCAATGTTTACCTGTAAACATAAATCCAGAGCCGACGGTTATAGTCCGGATGAAAGAGAATCGGTGATGGCATTTTGCCATAGCTTTTACAATGCAACGGTTAGTGCATATTGAGCATTAGCTTTGTTATATATTTCTGTAAAGCTATTTCAGCAGTGCTGAAACGCTGACTTTCCATGCCCTGATTCTGGTATCTTTTTATTTGGAGTATCTCTTACCATGAATCAGTCTCTACTATCCCCTTTTGGTACGCCTTTCGAGCGCGTTGAAGCAGGTCTTGATGCAATCCGCCATGGTCGCGGCGTCCTTGTTGTTGATGATGAAGATCGTGAAAATGAAGGCGATATCATTTTTTCAGCTGAAACACTAACGCCAGAACAAATGGCCATTATGATCCGTGAATGCTCAGGTATTGTTTGTCTTTGCCTGACTGAAGATCGTGTTGAACAGCTTGAACTACCAATGATGGTCGAAAATAATACTAGCGCAAACCAAACAGGTTTCACTGTTACCATCGAAGCAGCAAAAGGGGTAACAACAGGGGTATCTGCCGCTGATCGCGTTACGACAATCAAAGCAGCTATCGCAGACAATGCTAAGCCCGAAGATTTAAGCCATCCTGGTCATGTCTTCCCGCTAAAAGCAAACCCTGAGGGCGTTTTAGCTCGTCGTGGCCATACAGAAGCCACCGTTGACCTTATGCGTCTTTCCGGGTTAAAACCTTATGGTGTACTTTGTGAGCTTACAAACCCTGATGGCACAATGGCCCGTCTGCCAGAAGTAATTAAGTTTGGTAAGAAGTTCAATATGCCAGTACTTACAATAGAAGATTTAGCGGCCTATCGTTTGGCAAAGGAAGTTGCTAACTCTGGGAAGCCTGAAGCAATTACAGCTTAGTGTGTTAGGCATAATATCTAAAAGCCGCGATTGTACGCGGCTTTTTACTGATCAATACAGTGAGCATATTCAGTTGAGGTATATCCAAACACAAACTAAACCCCTGCAGCGGGTATGAAATAAATCAATACTGACCAAGCTGAAATCCAACCCGTTACCATGGCTACATCCATCCAGTCTCGACTCATATCTGCTCTCCACGATTATTTAACTGACAACCAATTTATCGTCATAGATTAAATAGTCTTTAGCTCTTTTTCACAATTTTCTATTAGTAAGCCGAATTATTTTTAACTTGCTCCCAAATACATACCTCTGCGGAATAAATAAAGAAACAGACCGCCATTTATATGACGCTCAACAGGGCGTGAGTACAATGTTTTGACGGCATTTCCGTAGATAAATATGTATTCTCATCACTGAAATAGCACTAACGATTTTATCACTCTTGTTCAGAGCCACGTTAATTCACATTATTAAGCGACGACTTGAGAGCACTCACATGGAATATACGAAATCAATGTTTCTTTCGGTGCCGCTAGCACCCCCATTTCTTTTGCGTAAACTGAAAATGCATCAGCCATTGTAACATTCAGCGCTTGCGGTTCTGAAACACAATCCAGCAGTGCACAGTAACCCTCTTTACCTGTTGCGGTATAGCCAGAAGAAACCGATGTATACACCGCCTCGTCTTCTACATCGATCCAACTCCCGGATTTTAATGTCTGTAGGTTCTCGATCCGGAAGCCGGGTGACGAGCTGCAGCGATAGGTAAATCTCAAATTAGATGTATAGGGAAAGCTGCCGCTTCCAGTCCCTTCAACACCATTGTCAATGGCATTGTTGATCGCCCCTTCCAATGCTTCCCTGACACGTTTACCTTTTACCTGATAGACCATGAGCTCAATCGCAAACGGTAACAATTTGCCGGCAATATCTGCAGAGGTGACAGGTCCCGGATTAAGAGAGGCCCTTACGCCACCTGCGTTATGAATGCCAAAATCAACGTCATGACCTAACTGGCGGCCTTTCCAGACAAAGCTATCAACCACCAGCGGCGCAATCTGGCTGCCACCTTGATGATCAGGGATCCGCACATGACGCAAAGGCTCAACCGCTTCAGCGATATGCTGAGTCTGTAGCTGGCGCACTTCGGGACGGTACTCGGTATTGAGGATATTTTCGATAATCGGATCTTTGGGGCACAAACGTACATTTGTTTGTGCCTTTAAATACTGCTTAACCGCATCATGGCTATTATCATCCAGGTGTTTACTTCGAGTCGCATCAACCGTAAATTGTCGTCCGAGCAATAACTGGTTCACTCCTGATGCGCTGGCCACACTGCCATCAGGGTTGAAATCAAGTTCAAGCTGCCCCAGCGCCAATGCATTACAACCAGCTTGAACCACACAGGTTCCATTAACCATTTTGGCATAAGAATCAGTGACACCGTAACCCACGTTGGAAAAATCACCCTGCATGGTATGTGTATGACCACCGATAATGGCCCCAACTCCATCAACCTGAGATGCCAACTCTAGATCTCGCTCATAGCCCAGATGGCTAAGCAATACAATTTTGTTAATTCCTTGCCGCTTAATTGCAGCAATGGTTTTCTTGGCCACACTGACAACATTCAAAAAGTGTGTGTCTGGATCTGGGTTGGCAATACCGGCCATATTTTCAATGGCTAAACCAAATACAGCGACGGGTTCACCCTTGATGTCTTTAACAATATAACGACCATGGTCGTTACTGTTATCGAATGCATGAACATTACTCTTAACACGAAGTGGATTAGGCTTGTTCTGATTTTCATTTTCTAGATCCCAGTTTGCAACCAATAAAGGGAAACTCACCTGATCCATGAAATCTGCGACAATACCATTACCCATATCAAGCTCATGGTTACCCAAGGCCATGGCTTCGACACCAATAGCATTGAGTAACTTAGCATTCGCTAAACCTTTATATAACGAGAAAAACAATGTCCCCTGAAAGCAATCGCCAGCATGTACAAACATAAACTCGCGCCCCTTCAGATGCGCCTGCATTCTGACATCCTTAACCGCTGACGACACGCGAGAAAAACCCCCACAACTAGCGTAGACCGATGTTTTCGTCTCTAGTACTGCTTCAGGCAAATTTAATGATATTGATGAAGGCTCAAAGTGTGAGTGTGTGTCATTGATATGGGCGATAGTTATTTTCGCCGAGCGGTGCATTATCATACAGGCTTATTGCTCTCCATCGTTCAGAATGAGGCATATCATAATACATATGACTCAAATCACATAATTTCCTGATACATTATCTAGTGCAAACTCAGGCTGTGACATATAGCAAAATGAAAATTGCTTCAAACAGAAGTTTTTACTTGCTGAACTTTTCCCCACAAGACTATCGCAGTGCGGATCAGTCCAGTTCAGACGTATTATAGTTAGTAGATAATCACGACAGATTAATGACAGGGTCGTATCATGTTTAGCTACCTCCTACCTATATTCCTTGCTTGGCTAGTCGGCATTCTCGCACAGAAAACAGGACTTTGTATGGTAAGAGGCGTTCAGGAGCTACTCGCCAAGCGGCCTGGGTTTCTAGTTACAATCCTATGTTGCGGTTTTTGGTTTTGGCTCGTCACACCTGGAACTGTTGATGGCAATCTTAACCTCACCATGAATCGCCATTCTGTCAGTGCTCCGTTTGTATTCGGCGGCCTACTGTTCGGGTTCGGTGCTGCTATCAACAAAGGCTGCTCTATCTCTACAATCACGAAACTATCAAAAGGCCACTATCATATGTTGGCAACAGTTGTAGGTTGGCTTCTCGGCTGGTGCTTTCTTGCCTCATTACCCGTTAATTTTAACTATGTAGCGCTTGCCCCCATCGTAAGCCCATCGATTACCGTCACAGTAGTATTATTTGTTCTTATTGCATTAATTATGTTTCGTATCCCGCAACAAAGAAGGCCTATTTTATTGGGCATTATTTTATTCGGTGTCATTGCGAGTATTTTGACTTACCAGATACCGGAATGGTCGCCAAGCCAACTCCTAAAAGATATTTCGGCCGCCAGCATCCACGGAGAGACAGAAAAGTGGCCATCCTTTCAACGCTACTTAATTCTATTGGGCCTTGTTTTTGGTATGGGCATCAGTGCCAAAAAGCGAATTTCAGCCAACGAGTTTCAGCTTAGACCAGTTCAGATTATTACCCACTTAAGTGCCGGAATGATCATGGGCATTGGTGCTTCTTTAGCACTAGGCGGTAATGATTCACAGTTATTGATCGCCCTACCTTCTTTTTCACCGGCAGGTGCAATTGCAATACTGTGCATGATATTGGGGATCATCGGTGGGATTCTACTTAGAAAAGTTATTCATCATTTTACTGACAAAACCACTAGCATTGGCCAGTAATGTCAATTTGGATGAGTAATTGTTCAGGTAATTGCGCAGGAAAAACCAAAGACTTATGTTAATCGGTATAAATTGCCACCAGCGGTTTAAGGCTAGTGACAAGAATTCATGTATCCAATAACTACACTCAATATGAATTCAGCGTTTCAAAAAGGCAATTATTGGTAGCGACCATGACGCTGTAGGAATTCAATTTTGTAGCCATCCGGATCTTGTACAAAAAAGAATTTTGCAAGTAACTGCCCTTCACGGAAAAACTCTTTAACATCGGCAGGTTCAAACCCCAGGCCTGTCAGTTTCTCATGCTCAGCTTCCAAGTTATCGACAGCGACCGCAATATGACCATAGCCAGAACCGTGGCTATATGACTCTTCAGTACCTTCATTCCAAGTCAGCTCTAACTCCATGTCATTTTCTTCATTGCGAAGATAAACAAGGCTGAAGCCTTCAAAATCTAATCGCTCTGCTATATCAAGATCGAGCGCCTGTTTGTAAAATTCCAATGACTTATCTAGGTCCTGCACCCGAATCATTGAATGGATTATCTTAGCCATCTGACATCTCCAGTCATATAAAAATCTTTATCGCTCAGACCAAAACAATTGAAGAAAACATCAAAGGTCGGTTGAGCTTAGTTTTCCGGACTATATCAACCACTTTGAACAACAACAAGCTTTCTATAGCAATTGGCTATTGTGTGTTTAAAATCAATGAGTTCTTATTAATCTGTGACCTTGACACGCACATACTCAAGAAAGGTGCTGTACTCTAATTACTAGAGGTGAACTATGCAGCTAAAGCGAATTGAAGTTTCTGGATTCAGGGGAATTAAGCGCCTATCGCTAACCTTTGATGAGTTAACCGTCCTCATTGGTGAAAACGCATGGGGTAAGTCCTCCTTGCTTGATGCGTTAAGTATTGCGCTTTCTCCCGATACCAAGTTCTATAATTTTAAGTTTTCTGATTTTCATGTCGACTACACCGCCGGTCATAAAAAGATGACGCAGTTGCAAATCGTACTTCACTGGAAAGAGGATTACGCAGGCGAATATAAGTCACGTAAATACAAAGGCTTTGCTCCGCTATGGATTGAGGGTAATGATGGTCTCAAACACCTATATTACCAGCTCGACAGTATCGTAAAAGAAGACAAAATCATCAGTCACCGTGCTTTTTTGAACAATGATGGCCACCTGATTGATTGCCCTGACAGCGATAAGCTTGCCCGTCAATTGATGGTCTTGCACCCTATCGTAAGAATTCGCGATGCACGCCGATTACATAATGAACCACTTAACAGTAATGGCAACGGGAATGGTCATAGCGACAAAGATAAAGATAAAGACAACAGCGAAAATGCACGCATTCAGCGCAGGCTAGAAAACACTTGCGAACGCCTAATGACCCGACCAGGTCATGTTAGCTCTGAAGAAATCAAAAGCAGTATTAATGCCTTAAGAGTCTTGGTCGATCACTATTTTGCCTTCACACCGCATAGCCGTTCAGAGCACTTTAACCGTGCTCACTTCCCTGCAAAAGCACAGTATGCCGTCAACCCTTTGGAGCAACTCACTCAGCCCCAAATGACCAAACAAGGTCGACTCGTACTGATGGGCTTGCTCAATGCTTTTATCCGAGCACGTGGCCCTGTGGAATTAAGGCGCATCTCTCGTCCTATCATGATCCTAGAAGACCCTGAAGGTCGTCTTCACCCAACCATATTGCAGCAAGCATGGTCGTTTATGATGAACATGCCCATGCAAAAAATCTTAACGACCAACAGCCCGGATCTGACCTCTGTCGTGCCATTGCATACGATCAAAAAGTTAATTCGTGAGCCAGACCGAACTCATGTATATTCAGTTTTACCTAATAGATTAAGTCGAGATGAAGAAAGGCGCGTAACTTTCCATGTTAGAGTGCATCGCCCTAATGCACTTTTTGCCCGCGCATGGTTATTAGTCGAAGGTGAAACCGAGGTGTGGTTGTTTAATGAGTTTGCCCGTATCTGCGGTTATAACCTCGCAGCAGAAGGCGTACAGATCATTGAATTTGCTCAAAGCGGCTTAAAACCGCTTATTAAAGTAGCCAGAAGTTTAGGAATTGAGTGGCATCTTGTCGCTGATGGCGATATGGCGGGTAAAAAATATGCCGATACCGTGCGTCATTTATTGGGTGCAGATGCCGAGCGCCACCGCTTAACCGTGCTCCCTAATCGGGATATCGAGCACTTTCTATATCACAATGGTTATGAGCCTTTATTCCGCCACCTAGCCAATATTCCACATGATACCCCAGTGCCGCCAAAAAAAATTATTGTGAGGGCACTTAAACATCATGCAAAACCTGATGTTGCGCTGGCAATGGTCGAATATACCGATGAAGAAAATATTGAAGAAATACCATTGCTGCTTCGCTGGATTCTGAAGCGCATTGTTGCGATGTCACGAGGGGTCAGTTGAAATAACCAAGCGACTCCACGACCACAATTAATAAATATATTATGAAGGTCACATTTTCACAATAAATGTCAAAATTCTGGCACCTTAGCTTTGTCGCCTACAGGTAATTAGATAAAATTATAAAATAACTATTAAAAGCAACGCTTATAATCTAACAAGCCTGAAAGGAAGTATTTTGATAAACGAACTTCTTCATGCTCACAGAGCTTTCAACAAGATCCTGAGGATGCTCGCCTTGGGACAAAAGAAAGAGGAAATGCTGGAACAGCTAATTGACGTTACCGAGAACATTTATAATGATCGCCTAACATCAATTTTGCTACTCAACCCCCAAACAAACACATTGCACTGTGCTTGTGCGCCAAGTTTGCCTGAATTTTATAATAAGGCCCTTGAAGGAGTGCCTATTGGTCCCACTACTGGGTCATGCGGTGCCGCTGCATACCATAAACAAAAAGTCATCACGGAAAATATCAATGACCACCACAACTGGGCATCATTTAAACCTTTAACCTTGAGGGCAAACCTTGCATCCTGTTGGTCTGTTCCTATCCTATCCTCGAAGAATAAAGTGTTAGGTACTTTTGCCACTTATAGCCGAGAGCCAGCAAGACCAACCCCCTTCGAGCTGGAAATTTTAGAAATGGCCGCTTCTGTCTGTGCAGTTACTCTTGAGAAGTACGAGATCGAAGAAGAGTTAATGCAATCTGCCACCTATGATTTTCTGACTAATGCCTACAACCGCCGCGCTTTTTGTCAAAAGACACAACAAGAACTTGATGACTATAACAAGCATGATGGCTTTATTGCTTTGTTCTATATCGATATCAATGATTTTAAAGTGATTAACGACCAATATGGCCATGCTATTGGTGATCTTGTATTAATTGAAACAGCGAAGCGGTTAAATCAACTAAGCCAGAAAAACGATATTGTTGGTCGCATGGGAGGTGATGAGTTCGTTCTTCTCTCAACGTTCAACAACGAAGAAGAGTTTAGTCAGCTATACCAGCTACTACTCAACGGTATCGGAAACGAGCGTTTCATTGAGAATGTCGTCTGTTCAGCATCTATTGGATATACCTTAGTGAAACGATGTGAAGCTGATGAGCATGATATTCAATCACTTCTCAGTCATGCAGATTCTGAAATGTACAAAGTTAAGCAAAAGTTTAAACACAAACTGACGTGTTAATAATATACCCAAGCAGCCTCACTCTGAAGCCTGCTTCTTGAGGTCGCTTGAGTATAATCCGCTAATGGGGGGGACTACTTCTCATCCTGCTTTTCAAAAAACAAGGTCAATGTACCGACAGTAAAACCCCACTTTGTCATTTTTGCGATATTGAATACCCGGAGAGCATCTTGCCTGTACATCCAATCATCGAGGCTAATATCGTATGTGCTGCCATCGACCGGGACACGCAATACATATTGCCAATTAAGCGCCTTACCAACAGCCTTACCGGTCGCCAATCCTATAACATCATCTGCCCGCCCCGAGAAATTCCCATCATTATCACGAGTAATCACCCAGGTGCGCTGCTGCTTTTCACCATCGTCGAAAATAAAATCTTCGTCAAGCGTTAGCATATTGTCTTGAACACGTCCTTTAATAATCACTTCAAACCGCCGGGTCTGCTTACCGCTCCTGTCTTGCAGCATCCCCCACGCCTTTACGGTGCCATCAAAATAACCGAACAAATCAAAATTCGGCGACGATCCCTTATATTCATCAATCGAAGTAGAACATCCGGGCAACAGTAGTACAACTATCAGCGAAGCCAACCGTTTCAACATTAACAACATAGACATTACCTACTCGTTGAGTCTCGATCACTGTACCTACCGCACAGCATTAAAGAGCCATGCTTATACTTTGCCAATAAGCTGTCGTCGTATATCCGGATAAGAGGTATCAGGTGAAAGCCAAATATATAGGAATGACATCGACATCTCCTTATCTGGCAGTACCCCGATTTGCTGGTTACCCCAGTAAAAAATACCGCCGTCACGGTTTACTACAAAGATCAATCGATCGCCTTTTTGCACATCCGGCCAAATACCAGCCAAACGGTTCAGCCACTGCTGGCGCTTTACCTTAGGGATACCAAGGTGCTTCCATTGTTCATCTGTCGCCTCCAAGAGATCCTCTTTATCGATATTACGTTGATACTTAATGACCAATGCGAGGTCTTCGCTATCAGGTCGATAATCACCTGATGGCGTTCTTAACTCAGAATCATAAATAACCCAAGGCCCCCACGTCAGCCGAGCATCGCCAACAGCCGGCCAACTCTGCCACGGAGTCGCCGCATTAACGTTAACAGCAAGCAAGAGTATTGAGATTAACAACAGCATTACAGTCTTCATACACCCTCCAGATTCTGTCTGCTGCATTTGTTGAGCAGTACTAACGCCAAAGCTGAGAAACATAGCCAACAAACCAAGATACAGGCTGCAGTTATTTCAATGCCTAACGGCCACATCACGGCACCGAGTCGGTAACCGGCAAAGTAACTCATCATTCCGCCGACGCCACCAAGCAATATAATAAGATACGGTGAATTAGCCATTATAGTTTGCCGCATAATCCAGATAAACGATCCGAACCCTACCCACAGCAATGCTAACCAAAGTGGGAAAAACAGAGCGTTGAATTCATATATACCCAGCCAACTAAGCATGGCATCCATCAATACCCCAGAGACTCCAAGCATCAAACCAAATCGCCAAGCTCCTCTGTATACCCACCAGCTACAAAGAAGTAAGAGCACAAGCAACCACACGAACTGGCTTTGGCCTATCACGGCAAGGGCCCAATAAACATTAAAAATTAAACCGACAATGAGTAACTGGCGAATAGGCATAAATATCTCCAACACTTGCTGTTGCTATTCTCGCCAACCCGAACGACTGGCTACAAGTTGCACCGTGCTAATACTTCTCTCTAAAAATCCCCCTTCGCAGTAGCAAAGGTAAAAACGCCACATACGGACAAACCTGCCATCAAATCCCTGTTCGGTTAGTTTCTCTACACTGTCATTGAAATTTTGATGCCAATCTGACAGCGTTTTGGCGTAGTCCATTCCAATGTCTTTAATATCGCGGATAACAAAATCACTGTTCTCGGTCATTTGATTGGCAACTGTGGTTATCGACGGCAGAAAGCCTCCCGGAAAAATATATTTTTGAATAAAATCGACCCCCTTACTGTAGCTGTCATACCTTTGGTCATTCATTGTTATCGCCTGTATTGCAAACAAACCTTCAGGTTTAAGCAACGACTGGCACTTTTTGATATAAGTTGTCAGAAACTCTTTACCCACCGCTTCTATCATTTCCACCGAGACAATCTTGTCATACTGTCCCGTGAGTTCACGGTAATCACTTAATAGCAATGTCACACGGTCAGACAATCCTTCTTGTTCAATTCGTTCTTTGGCCCACTGGTGCTGAGCATCCGATATCGTTGTTGTCGTGACTTTACAGCCATAGTACTTGGCCGCATGAATCGCTAGCGCTCCCCAGCCTGTACCGATTTCTAACAAATGGTCTGACTCTGACAGATTCAACTTGCGACATAATCTATCCATTTTGTTGATTTGTGCCTGAAAGAGCTCTTGATGCTCCGAGTCATAAATGGCAGCCGAATAAAGCATGTTTTGGTCTAAAAAGGTACGGTAGAAATCATTTCCCAGATCATAATGAGCCAGAATATTTTGCTTGGCGGAGTCCTTACTGTTTCGTCGGGCGCGGTGCAGCCACTTATCTTTCAGAACACTTAACCAACTCATTTTCGCTTCAAGACGCTCAAGTACAGCAAGGTTTTTGGCAATTACCCTCACAACTTGAGTCATATCCGGAGAATCCCACCAACCATCAATATAGGCCTCACCTGCTGCGATGCTTCCCCCCGTCAATAACCGCTTATAAAATGCAGGGTTATTAACAATAAGCTGCGCCTGACAACTTGCATGCCGATCCCCAAACAAGTAGGTTTCGCCACGGTGCTCAACTAACGTGAGACCGGCTCCTTCTAGTTGCCCGAGAGCTTTGAACACCACTTTCCTCGCAATATTCTCTGTTCCCGTCATCACTAGCTCAGAACGACTAACTTCACTCTTAAACATCATGTAACCCTCGCTCGTTATTCCATTTATTGTTTTGACGGTAATTGTGGTTTTGTCGTCGAATGGCCGTAAAAAGGAGCCCCCTTTAGCCACAGACGCAGTGCCTGCCAATATATTCCAATAACTATTTTTACGGATTGGATCGGTGTGCTTGCGATGAGTTGCCAAAGTACTTTTGTTGTAAACGGTTTTCGCTTCATTATCATCGTGGCATCCATGACGTTCAGGTTGCCCTCTGACGAACGGATATCCAAATGAACAACTAGCTGGCTTTCTGGAGGCCTGAGCCGCCACTGATACTGCTGGCTCATCGGATTAAAGGGCGACACATGAAAAGCCTTCTGTAGCTTGCTACTTGAATGAGCAGGAACAACATAATAGTGCCTCTCATTCCAAGGCGTATTGCTAACTTCAGCGAGTACCCAACGCCAATTGTCATGCTCGTCGTAGAGGTAGTAAATATTGAGAGGACTGAAATAGAGCCCAGCATAACGAAGCTGGCATAGCAGCATCACTCTTCCTTGAACTCTCTCACCCGTCAGGCTTTCAACCTTATCAATCACTGCCGTCTTTAATGACTGAATGTCATCTTCACTACCTTGCCGATCCAAACGCCCCTCTCTCAGAAAATCAGCACAGCAGAAGCGGGCAAAATTCATAACCTGTTTACCAAACCCTCTGACGGAATCTTGCAAGTAATCAAATTCATCAAGATCAATCAACGGCATAAACATTGGATAACTAAAGCTATGTTTTACCGGTGAAAAGCGACGGTGTCTGACGGTACCAACGAAAATGCCACTATTCATAGCCTTACTCCTCACCCTGATAGGCAACACTTACCTTGGCTCTATCTTTCGCGCCGCCAATCGTTAACCGAGAAATTCCATCTACAACATCAAGCGCGCTATGAACACCGTCTTCGTGAAAGCCGTTATACCAATAAGCGCCGCAGTACCAGGTATTTTGAACGCCATTAATATCGCCTCTCGCCTGTTGTGCCAACATGCTCGAAGTCGTAAATACTGGGTGTGAATAATTAAAACGCTGAATAATTCTTTTTTCTTCGATCTGTTCTGTTTGATTAAGAGTCACGCAAAATGTTTCGGGGGCAGAAATACCCTGCAAAATATTCATGTTATAGGTCAGGCTGGCTAGCTTATTGTCACGGTGTTTACCATCCTCGACATTTGGGCCTAGATGATAATTCCAGGCCGCCCACGCAGCTCGCGATTGAGGAAGCATCTTGGTATCGGTATGCAGCACAACTTCATTATTTTGATACTCCATCGCACTTAGGATCCGTTGCTCATCTACCGAGGCATCAGCTAACATCGACAGAGCCTGATCACTATGGCTGGCAAAAATTACATGATCGTAAGTTTCACTGCTATTAGCCGTCTCGATCCGAATCTTCCCGCCTTGACGAACAACCTTGCCAACTGGTTGGTTCAATCGTATTTTGTTCTTAAACGGGACAATCAATTTCTTTACATACTCTCTCGATCCTCCCGGAATGACATACCACTGCGGTCGATTAACCACCTCGAGGAGGCCATGGTTACGGAAAAATCGGATAAAGAACGGCAACGGGAACGAGCGCATGTCTGACAATGTCGAAGACCAAATCGCAGCTCCCATCGGCAATATGTAGTTCTCCGAAAAGTAACGACTAAAATTATGACTATGAAGAAATTCGCCTAGTGTCCTGCTTGTTTCCTCAGTTAAATCGAGAGTGGTTGCCAATTTATTAAACCGAAGGATTTCATATATGAAATACAAAAACTTTGGATTAAGCGCATTTCGCTTCTGGGCAAACATTGACGACAAGCTATGTCCATTATACTCAAGACCATTTGTTTCATTGTGAATACTAAAACTCATCTCAGTTGGTTCACCGGCTATACCCACTTCAGATAACAGGCGCTCAAACCTTGGGTAGGTGCGATCATTAAAAACAATAAACCCTGTGTCGATGGCATAGTTGCCACTTGCCACAGAAACATCAACTGTCGCAGTATGCCCGCCAATATAATCATTAGCTTCGTAAACAGAGATATCATGCTCTCGATGCAGATACCATGCGCACGTTAACCCTGAAATTCCAGTACCGATAATGGCTATTTTCATCATTGCTTTCCTGTCATTCGTTTGATCACTGCCAGCTGTATTCGAAGCGGCAATAGCGCAAGCGTTTTAAGTAATAGACTGAACTTATGTGGAAAATGAATTTCTGTCTTTCCGGCAGCAACCCCCGTTCTGATAGCCGACGATGCAAATTGAGGCGTTACCAACATAGGCATAGCGAAATCATTTTTATCCGTCAGTGGTGTTTTGACAAAGCCGGGGCTGACCAGGGTCACCTTGACACCTTGATGAGCAAGATCAATCGCGAGTGTATTGGCAATATAAGCAACAGCGGCCTTTGAGGCGCCATAGGCCTCAGCCCGAGGCAATGGAATATATGATGCTGTTGAGCCAACAATCACCAAATGGGTTGCGGCACAAAAATGGTGCTGCAAAGCTTGAATACAGTTAAGTAATCCATACACATTAACATCAAAGACGCGTTTAAATAACGCAACATCAATCAGGCCATCTTCAATATATTCACAGGTGCCAGCGTTCAAGATAATAAGATCCGGAATTTGTGGCAAAGACGATATGGCTTGTGTTACGTCATCTAAATTAGTCACACTAAATTTAACAGAATGAATATTATTACTACGGTCACACAGTTTATTTAACCGCTCTTCGGACTGACCACAAGCAAATACATACCAGCCATCTTCAGCATAATCGATGGCAAGTTGCTCACCAATTCCGGAACTCGCACCAGTTATTAATACATGCCTCATAACTACAAACTCACTTTGATCCGACGGATAACAGAACCAAGAACAGGCACACCTTCATATATCATCTCACCCATGTCGAAGTAATCCCGATGAGATATCACGCAGTTTTCTTTGTATTCAAGGCGCGAACACCCTTTCACTGAACGAGGTTCACCGCTTGCAATACGAGGATGACTAAATGTCATGGTCCACTGGATATAGGCTTTATCTTTATCTGTTAATGTGTCGTGCACTTCAAAAGTACACTCATTAACCGTTCTGAATAACCGAATAAAATAGTTATGCAAATTACGCCACCCAATCACCTTGTGTGCGGGATCTTCAAATATCACATCAGCATGATATAGGTTCTCAAGTTCAGACAGATTATGCTTGGTAAGTTGAGTATATGTTTCGACAAATTTAGTTGTCAAACCCCCTGACTGCTCAGCCATATAGCACTCCTCAAGATAATAAATTTTATGTCTAACCGGTTTTGGTTACAGATTATTATTCATAAAAGATTTAGCCTGCTTGAATACGTCTATGGCCCTGAGACGTGCACTCTTATGCTCAACAATCGGTCTGGGATAATTAAGACTTTCGGCCTGATTCCATAAAAAAGGCTGATGAATATATTTATCAGGCACATCTTTTAATTCATGTACCCAAGTACGAATAAAGCTACCATCTGGATCAAAACGCTCTCCCTGGATCGTCGGATTAAACACCCTGAAATAGGGTTGCGCATCAGTTCCTGTCGATGCCGCCCATTGCCAACCTCCATTATTAGAAGCCAAATCACCATCAATTAACTGTGACATAAACCACTGCTCCCCAAACTGCCAATGAATAAGCAGGTCTTTAGTTAGAAAGCTAGCGGTTATCATCCTCAATCTATTGTGCATCCAACCCGTTTCTTTTAACTGCCGCATAGCCGCATCGACAATCGGGTAACCAGTCATTCCTTGCTGCCAAGCTTTTAGCATAGAATCTGACTGCTGCCATACCACATGACGAGTCCAGTTTTGAAAAGGCTGTTCACGGGAGAGTTTGGGCCAGGCCATAATCAAATGACGGTAAAACTCTCGCCAAATTATCTCGTTTAACCAACAAAAGGCACCGTTTTCAGGCTCATCAAAACACAGAGGGAACTCTGCCAGAAGAGCCGCCATACACTGTCGCGGTGACAACGCACCGATACTCAAATACGGCGACAAACAACTGGTACCATCGACAGCTGGTATATCCCTTTTCTGGTGATAAACCGCGACTTTTTCTTCACAAAATGTACGGAGCCGCTGCGTGATAGCTTCCTCATCGACAGGCCAGCGAACACTATCACAAGCCGGATAAGTAAACTGATTGCAAGATTTTGAAAATACAGTATCCAGTGACTCGCTTCGGTTCAATTTGGCAGGAATCGCCATTACCTTTGGCATTTCCATACGATAGATGTTTAACCACTCACGCCGAAATGGAGTGAACACCTTGAAAGGTTCTTCCTTCCTAGTGAGCACCTTACCCGGTGCAAGAATGCACTCATCGTCGAATGCACTGAATTCAATTTTATGCTTTTTAAGAAGCTGCGCTGTTAAACTATCACGCTGACGCTCATTCCACTCATATTGCTTATTACAAAATACATGTTTGATATTATGTAACCTTACCAGTTCGAGAATAGCCTGAGGCGTTTGTTCATAGTCCGCAACTTCAACAACCGTCAGTGGAATATTTAGCTTAGCCAGTTGCTGCCGGAGCACCACGAGGCGACGGTGAATCAAATCAATCTTAATCGGTGCGACATGATGCTCATGCCACTGCATGGGGGTTGAAACAAAGACGGCAAGCACACTGTTACAGTGACGGCTAGATGCTATTAAAGCGGTATTATCAACCACTCTTAAATCTGAACGAAACCACATTAAACCTACATTCTTAGGTACACCTTTGGCTTCAACAGAATCGTTCGCTGTTTCTTTACAGACGCCACCCATTGTCCATACCTCCAATTTATATATCTATAAAGAGTCATTCTGAAAAATGATTTGAATATGGTCGTTTTGAAAGCTGTAGATCTGGCTACTAACTCTCAGCTAGCAAGTCATGATGGATCGTGCTTGCACTACCAACTAACTCATAATCACAATGCGTATTCGCTATCAACAATTTCAGCTGAACCAGATTCGCGGCTGATATTCGCCTCTCTCCGAAAACAACAACCCTACTGACTTTTAGTGATGTCAATGTAGCCCCTAGAGCCGCTAACTTTCCGTCAATGGATGGCAGCACTGTGACGTTGTAACCCATATCAGTCAGTATCCACGCCTGGAGCCAAAGTCGATAGTTATCAGGTTGGTCGAAACTCAATAAATAGCATAATTTGGACGATCGCTTCTTAGCTTGAGTAATAAGAGCAATACACCTTTGCATTATCACCGATTGCCATAATGATAATTGAATGTTGACCAATGGATTTTCTGGCTTTTTTATCTCTTTCTCAACATGGTTAACAACATGCTTAACGAACACATCTAATGGGTATTCTTTCATTAGTTGGATTAACAGCTTATCCAACTTTGCACCATTACAGTCAACCAGAGCAGTTAATATTGATTCGACGGCTTTTAATTTGTCAGTCTGATCATTGGTTGCATCCTCAACATTAAGCTCACCATCAAGTAACGGTCGAACCTTCCCTATCGCAACACCTTTTCCAAGCCATGTGAGTATTTTTCTTATCCGCTCGATATCGTCGTCTGAATAAAGCCGATGACCTTTTTCAGTTCTCATGGGATTAAGCAAACCATATCTACGTTGCCAAGCCCGTAACGTTACCGAGTTAACACCTGTTATCTCTGATACATCTTTAATTGCGTAATACTTGTGTTCACAATCCATAACGTAACTTCAACTCCTCGGGATATGGATTTAAAAAGGTCTGTAACTGCAAGTACGGATCAGGATACTCTTTAAGGTAATGGTTAATTAATGCCAAAGGAGCAAGAATAGGTTGGTTACCCTCGCGATAACTCATTATTAATGCGGCTAACTCCTGCTTCTGATCTTTCGTTAGTGATCGCTTAAAGTACCCTTGTAAATGCATTAGTACATTTGTTTTGTTTTTTCGGCTCGCTCTATTTTTTATAGCATCCATAAACTGCTGTCGGTATTCGTAATAGAAAGAATCCACATCCCAATCTTTAATAGAGGCAACCATTCGCCCCATTTCTTTATAGGCTGTCGGACAGTGGGCCATCAGCACGAGTTTATATCGGGAGTGAAACTTAACAAAAGCATCGTAGCTTCTAGCTTCGCCTAGCGATTGGTAAAAGTCATTGAGAGAAAAGACCCGGAAAACAAAATTCTCACGCAGTACCGGATCTTGAAGACGCCCATCTTCCTCCACTGGTAACCATGGCATCTTCGCCATTAACTCTCGCGTATACACACCTACGCTACCGCCGGGTACCGTGTTTCCATTATCAATATGCAGCTTTACTCGCTCCATACCGCAGGTCGGTGATTTGGCGCAAACAACATAGCCCCGTAGGTCATCAAAATGCGCTATTTGCTGGTCGGCAAACTCTTTCATCTGAACGGTAAAATCTATTTCATTCTCTTTACTGTCAACTAAGCGTTCATCACCGCTGGGAAGCTGAAGTAAACGAATTGCCCGCCTTGGGATTGTCATTCCAATACCGACTTCAGGGCAAACAGGCTTAAAGTTGAAATACCGTGAGAGCTCATCGACCACAAACCGATTCTGTTTGTGACCGCCATCGAAACGTACGTTTTGCCCGAGGACACATGCACTGATACCAACAGAAATTGTCATACTCACCGACCTTGTACAATTCAATAAACTTGTACAACTAAAGTTAGCTCAAGACTCACAGTTGTACAATATTTATTTTTTGTACATGCACACTCGTTTAGTTAGTTATCTGAGATCAATGGATTAACCGCAACAAAAAAGCGACCCTAAGGTCGCTAGTTAAATGCAGCCAAAAATGAAAGTATTAACGACTATTTCATCCAACGCTGTTCGCGCCACTCTTGCTGCTGCTCTGTACCTAAAAAGGTCCATGCCACAACTCGTGTGATTTTCTGACCTTGCGCCATGTCGATGGTGCGAGTATCTGCTACTTTCACCTTATTTAAGGCTCGATAGATTTCAGGCAGATTTTCTTTCTTCGACACTAAAGTGGTAAACCACAGACATTGAGACTGCTTCTCTACGCTTTGTTGAATCATACGCTTAATGAAAGCTACCTCACCGCCCGGGCACCACAACTCCGCTTTTTGACCACCAAAGTTGAGTGCAGGTTTCTGACCTCTTACTGCCTTATCAAAACCTTCCGTTCCTTTTTTCTTAGCATTTGCACTGAGGTTACGCACTTTGCGCTCGCTTCCTGCAGCCGCTTCCGCCAAGGAGGAATGAAATGGCGGGTTGCACATTGTGAAATCAAAAATGTCATCAGCGTTGATCATTCCCGTAAAGATATAATCAGGCACCTTCTGCAAACGACATTTTATTGCTCCAGCCAGTGTCGGGTTCGACTCAACAATAAACTTCGCAGATTTTATTGAAAGTGGGTCAATATCAGCACCGACAAATCGCCACCCATACACACGGTGTCCAATAATTGGATAAGCACAGTTCGCCCCTACTCCCACGTCAAGGCCACTTATCCGCTTACCTTTAGGGATTTCGCCGTCATTGGATTCGGCTAACAGATCGGCAATATAGTGAAGGTAGTCTGCTCGACCCGGAATGGGCGGACATAGATAACCAAGAGGAATATCCCAATGCTGGACTTTGTAGAAGTGACTTAACAACGCCTTGTTTAACACCTTCACTGCTTCAGAGTTTGTAAAGTCAACAGACAGATCACCAAACTTGTTCTCGCTGACAAAGGGAGTCAACTGCGGACAACTCGCTGTCAGTGCTTTAAAATCATAACGCTGACGATGGGGATTACGAGGGTGTAACCCTTTATTGGCCACCTGAGTTTTCTTCTTTTGTGTCATTTAATTATCACTTTGTTCAACTTAATAAGCAGCTATACAATACCGCTATTAGATACAATACATATTACAGCATAAACTGTGTCGCAATAAGCCTAGTACAAGCCCTCCAGAGAATAATTTCACTACACATACACGTTATATTTTCCTCTCCAAACACCATTACGGTCAATTAACAACCAAGCCGAGACAAAATCCACCCACAAGGAAATAAATATGTATGAAAAACATTGCTCAAACCTTAAGGTAGGGTTAAATAGGATGTTTGTGCGGTGCTTAATTTAAGCATTACAAGCAAAAGGAGTTGCACTATGCGTATATTCATTTTTGTGCTTATCATCTTGCCTTTTTTTGTGTCTGCACAGGCACCGTCTTCAATCGCGTTCTATTACAATTCGATTGATTCCGTTCGGGAGCTGATGAACTATGAGCGCGTCGTAGTCTCTCCCAATTTAATAACCCCAAAACAGATTGATACACTTAAGCAAGCCAATACAGATGTTTTTGCCTATCTTAGTGTCGGTGAGTTTGATGGTCCTTCCTTGCCCAATAACTTACGCACTTCGTCACCAGCAAAAAACGAAAACTGGCAGAGTTATGCCATGGATTTAACTTCCCCGGATTGGCAGCTGTATTTAACAACACAGTCAAAATCTTATTTGGCTAAAGGCTTTGATGGACTCTTCCTCGATACCTTAGACAGCTATTACCTCTTTGCTGATAATGAAACAGAGCAACAAAAGCAGCAACAAGCACTTGTTGGCATTATTGCGAGCCTGAATCAGTTAGCCGGTGAACCCAAGCTGATTCTAAACCGTGGCTTTGAAATCATCGGACAACTAGAACAGCCTATTTCTGCCGTACTGGCCGAGTCACTCTATAACAGCTATCACCCTGTTGATAATAGCTACCACAAGGTAAAACCATCAGATTCAGAGTGGCTTGCCAACAAACTTGACCAAGTAAAAGAACGAGGCATCGAAACCATTGTTATCGACTATATTCCCTCTCGTGACCGTGAAGCGCAAAGAGCAGCAGCTCGGCGTTTGCTCAATGAAGGGTATACGCCATATGTCAGCGACGGGTTACTCTATGAGTTCGGGGTGAGTACAATTGAACCTATCGCGAAACGCGTTCTCGGATTTTTTGATGGTCGATACACCGATTTTTCGAGCTCAGAATGCCACCGAATGATCTCGATGCCTATCGAATATAAGGGCTATGTCCCCGAATGCAGAAATATCCGAACAACAAACTTCGCAAACGTAGATCTGAGCAGGTATGCAGCAATTGTTCTCTGGCTAGACGAAGTGTCATACCAAGGTAACGCTCAGTTGCTACAATGGCTGTCACGCGCTATTGACGAACGCCCCATCCTCTTCATTAAATCATTGCCTACCGATGAAACATTACGGAAAAAACTCGGTATATCTGACGTTGGTGAACTTGAAGGAGAGATAAACGTCTCAAGTGGAGCTGATTGGTTGGCTAATCGCTACCCTCCCACTTTCAGCCAATTTGAATCTTACCAGCGTTGGGTTGCGAGTAACTCCCGCATTCACGCCCTTATTAAGGTAATTGATCAGAGCGGTAATACTTCAGGACTACTGTTTAAAGCGCCGTGGGGTGGCGCAATTCTGTCCCCCTTACCAGTAAGTAACTTGGCCAATAACACCGAGGCATGGACTATTGACCCTTTTCGTTTGATCGAGGAAACCCTTGACCTACCGAAAATCCCGGCCGCCGATGCCACCACGGAATCGGGCAGACGTATACTCACCAGCCATATTGATGGCGACGGGTTTCCGTCTAAAGCCTGGTTTCTAGGCAAACCCTATACTGCCGAGGTACTGTTAAAGCACGTATTTAAAAAATATCCGCTTCCGCAAACCGTCTCGGTAATTGAAGGCGAAGTTGGCAAGCGCGGTCTGTACCCGGAACAAAGCGATGAAATGGAAGCGGTAGCACGAAAGATTTTTGCCCTGCCAAATGTCGAAATTGCATCGCACACATTCAGCCACCCGTTTTTCTGGGACTTAAGCAAGGCTGCCAAGAAAAAACAATACGGCGATCATCTTCCTATTCCTGGGTACACCCTAGATTATCGCAATGAAATCATCGGCAGTGTCGACTACATCAACAACACGCTAGCCCCCGAAGGCAAGAAGGTAAAATTGATATTATGGTCGGGAAAAGCCGATCCCAAGGAAGATGTTCTTGCCATCGCAGAAGAAGCAAAGCTGTTAAATGTCAACGGCGGCAATACCTATGTTGTAAACGGTAACAACAACTATACCCAAATCTCACCAACCATTGCCTGGTATCCATCAGCGGTTCATGTCTACACACCAGTACTTAATGAAAATCTATATACCAATCTATGGAGTGAACACCACGATGGATACGGCCGCGCAGTAGAAACATTTGAATTACTTGGCAGCCCCCGCAGACTAAAAAGTATCGCTATCTATTACCATATGTACACTGGCGCTTATCCTGCCTCGCTAAAAGCAGTGATAAACGTTTACGACTGGGCATTAGAACAAAACACAACCCCACTCTATTTAAGCGAATATGCAAAACGCGCACGAACCCTGTATGAAACAGGCATTGCGAAAACACTCGATGGCAAGTGGCAAATCACCAGTTCGGGAATAAAAAGTATTCGTTTGCCAAATTCGTTCGGTTATCCGGTTATAAAACAAAGTAACATTGCAGGCTGGAATGACGGGCCAGACGGCAAGTATCTCACCCTGTCTTCACCACGAAGCATTGTTATGCTAAGCGCCGTTCCGAAGAAGCAAAGCGCCTACCTAAAAAATGCCAATGGTCAGCTAGTAAAATGGGAAACAGTCGGTGCCGTCACTAACTGGGTTATTGAAAGCCATGTCCCACTTGTGTTTGAAATAGCTAATGGTTCAAAATGCAAACTAACCAGCGACTCAGTACTAAAGAGAACAGTTATTACTAATGGCGGAGTCCGCTACACCGCATCTAAGGCAGGTACTTTTTCTGGTTCGCTTCGCTGCAGCAGTCAAAAAAACAAAACTAAGAAGAGAACAACAGACGGCTAATAATACATGGCAGTATTTTTAAAACGCTCTTCATCAGGGAAGCACAAAAAGCCGAGGATCCGTTTGGTCAACAAGCGTTCCTTGGTAATACTGACGCTTACCTCCCTATGGGCGTTATGGCTTGTCTCACCAAGCCAGAACATGCTGATCAAGCTCATAGCCCGATCTTCATCACCTGATGTCTCGCTGGCTTTCCTACGTGAAATTAATGTAAGAGAACCCGATAACCGAGAAGTCATCAAACTGATTATCGACACCAATATTCAACTTGGTCACCTAGACGAGGCACTAGCATTATCAGAGATGATTTTGTCTAAGGAAGATACGTCCAGAGACTGGGATGCATTCGGGGTTTACCTGCAGCTTTTGATGGATATCTCCCGCCGAGCTGAGTCCAGAAGCGATGTAGACGCCAAACTCCGTCGGATTATCAATACAACTGATTATGTTCCCGAGGCAGAGTTAGCACGAAAACTAGCCGATGCCGCTATTGAGCTTTCAATGCCTGAAAAAGGCTACGCGATCTTACTTCCACACTTGCAAAGTGGCGAAACCAACCACCAAGAGCTCGTCGGACTGGCACTACAGAACTCGGATTATGATAACTCACTAAAAATACAACTAGATGCATTTCAAGAATTTGAGAACCAAGAACAAGCACAGTCATTGCTGGCGTTGTTTGTATCATCTAATAGCCCACTGTTGAGCAAACAATTCATCGACAGTTATACGGGAAAGCTCAGCCAGCAACCTGACTTCTTGCAACTGACAGTTAACCACTCAATACTCATGGGTAACACCGATACTGCGTTGACCCAGTCAAAAAAACTGCTGGCTATTGAGCCAAGTGACGAATTGACTGCCAGTACCGCTGAGCTTGCCATTGCGACCAACAACCAGCCTTTGGCAATCTCACTCCTGTTGCAACTAGTGAACAACACCAATGCGCCGGAGCATATCGCCAAATTGCATGACCTATATCGCTGGCAAGGCAATATCCCGAAGGCTTTCACTCTTAGTAAAACGTTGCTTGAACAATCACCATCGGAAACTCAGCTTCGTGCCGGGATTGAAGAATCCCGCGCACTTGGAGACATCTACCATGAGAGCATTTTTTACCAACGCCTTGCTGCGAGCAATCAGATAAAACCGAGCGAGTATTCAAGCTGGCTTAATGCACTCGAAAAAGCCGAAGGCACCTCAGCCGCCCTAGCAAGCATAAAACGACTTGCGATAAAGAGACCTCATGATTCCACTCTTGTAAGTCATAAAGTTCGACTCTATGACTATCAGAGCGATTATCTCCGAGTGATTGAACAGTGGAATCACTTACGGCGTTTACGTTCCCCAACAACGACAGAGGCTCTTTGTTTTTCGAATGCCTATATCATGACCCACCAGCCAAAGTATGCTCTGGCTGCGTTAACCACCCCTAAGGATTGGCTTGATGCCGGAGAAGATTATTTAGAAGCCGTCGTATCACTAGCTTGGGAAACCAGTAACCGCAAGGTTGCACAACTATCTCAGGACCGGCTTATCGCACTATCAAGTGACAGTGTTGATGTTTACCGCTACTTGAAAACTAGCTCGCCAATTCTCAATGAGAAAATTGACGAATTGGTAATACTGTACCGAAATACCAACAATGAACAGCCGTTGCTTGCTGCAATTAAGGCGGCAAAGGATGCCAATGACCAAAAGCAATTTAACCGCTTACTAAAACTTGCGACTAGCAGCCCATCACTTACCAACAATACGAGTATTCAGCTTTTTCAGGCTCAGCTAGCAATCGACAATCAGGACCCGGAGAAAGCGAGAACGCTGTATAACAAAATACTCGATAAAGAACCGAGTAATACAAGCGCGATCAGCGGATTAATATGGCTTGCTATCAACTCCCAAGATCAAGATGTTTTAGCCACCCTCTATAACCGCTACAAATTAGCATTCAAAGGAGAAGAAGAGCTTTGGCTCAGTTTTGCCACCTCGGCACAGATTTTAGGGCACATTAAAGAATCAGAGCTCTGGTATCAACAGCTGCTATTGAACACCGAAAAGCCCGATGTTGCCGTTTTAATCAACTTTGCTGCCATGCTGGAATTGCAAGGTCGTTATGACACGGCTTTTAAACTTCGACACTTTGTTGCGAGCCAACTTAGCGAAGAGTTACTCCGACTGGAAGACGGAGATATTACTTACCGTTCGTTAATCGCTCTGTTTATGGGGGAAAAATTTGCACACGCCCAGGTAGCTGAAGCAGCCCTGTTACATCCTAACAATCGTAAAACTGAAGAACTTTTTCAGTATTTCCTTACGCAGAACCAAGCTGATAATCTCTTGTTCTGGCACCAAAGAACCGCACTCAAACACTATCTGCTACCTGACTGGCAGCAACTGTCTATCGCGATTCAGCGAAAAGACCATAAAGAAATGGAAAGACTGCTGGCCGAATCTGTTAACTTGCCTGTTGCTGACAGGAACACGGCACTTCAGCTCACAGGGCAATACCAGAAAGCGTGGCAGCAAGGCCAAGAAAATGTTGGCCGCATGGTTGATCTGCAAGCAGAAAAACAACTTAGGCGGGTTCATGTCAATCAGCACCCAGACAAGACACACAGCCTTCGATCTCAAGTGGCCCAAAACAGCCAGTGGGATATCACTAAATTCAGCCTGGACTACTATGCTCCTCACCGCGATGGCCATTGGCGCCTGGGAAGTGACTACCAGATTGCTGATGCTCCACTTCAGTTGCAGGGAAACGATATTGACAGCGAGAGCCGACTAAGAGGGCAATACCTGCTTCGTCAGCTCGACACCTCATGGAAAGTTAACGTCGATATTGCCGACGGGCTTGGCGATCAACGTTTAGGCGCCAGCATCAGTTATCAGGCTCCCATCGATTCATATTGGACTGCATCACTGAAACTGGGCCTTAACAACGCAGTCGAAGCCAGCCAGCTACTGACGCTTGCTGGCCAGGATAATATTGCAGGTCTCACCCTGAACTATCAACCGACATCTCGCGAATCAGTCGCTATTCAATTCAACCTGCATGATCTCTCAACCCGATTCGATGATGAAATTGGCCAAGGCTGGGATCTAAACCTTCGAGTGTCGGAACAATTGTTCTTCGCCGATCCGGCATGGCAACTATACGGCGATGTTAGCATGCAGCGCGTTAACCTAAGTGACAAGCCACTCGACGGTATCAATGCATGGCGAAACGGAGCATTTCCTTTAACCAACGGTGACTTTGTCGAAGATGAATACCAGCGTGTAGCCATTGGTCAACGCGTCTGGCACGGAAATCCAGGTGTACCTGGCGCTATGGTCCCTTCCCCTCGATACTGGTTTGACAGTTCACAGGGTTACAACGTCACCAATAGTCGATTTGATATGACTTTAAGCTCGGGGCTTGGCTGGCGTGTCGTAGGAAATGACGAGCTTTACTTATCGGTTGACTGGCAAAGCCAGGACAGAAACGGGGATGAGTCGATGAAACTGTCTCTGGGGTATTTCTACAGCTTCTAAAGGATAATAACCATGAAAAAAACACTGTTACTTGCAACAACCTTGATCTTAAGTGCCTGCACAAGTTATCAGGTACCGGATAGTCCGGCATTTGCAGCTGATAGCCGTTGGGCTGTTATGCCTATGGTTAACAACTCCAATACGCCACTGGCAGCAGAAAAGGCCGAACAGATCCTCAACGCGCAATTGTACGCAAAAGGCATCAATGCAGTTATGTATCCGGCAAGCGACGTGAACGATCTTTCCAGCATTTTAGATAGCTCGGCAAAAAGAAAGAATGCCAAGGCATGGCTAGCCTCTCAGAACGTCGATTACGTTATTACCGGCTCGATTGAAGAATGGCACTATAAGAGCGGTCTTGACGGCGAGCCAGCGGTGGGAATAACCCTAGAAGTACAGTCAGCCAAAAGCAAGAACACCTACTGGCGCGCAACGGGTACACGTGGCGGCTGGGGAAGAGAGAGTGTCAGCGGCACAGGTCATATCGTGATCGAAACGCTCCTCGATGGCCTCAATATAGAACAACAGTAACGGACGAATCGTGAATGAGCAAAGACTGCCAATGAATACACTATGGAATCGCTTTATTATCGGATTCAGACAGGATGGTTTTGCCTGGCTTGAAACCATTGTGGTTTCAGTGCTTTCGATATATGTCTGGACCCAGTCAGACTCTCTGGCCGCAACATCGACTGAACATAATTTTTTCTGGCCTCTATTTGGTCCGCTGCTTATCGCATTAAGGTACGGGTTCGCCAAAGGCTTCATCTGCGCATTGCTAACCACAGCTGGATTGGCCAGTATCATGAATGCTACCGGCCTGCTGGAGTACTATCCCATCTCGCTGGCAATTGGCTTGATTTTGGTGGCGATGATTGCAGGCGAGTTTCATGATTATTGGCACACGATAAACCAAAAACATATTTTGGATCATACCTACATGACCCAAAAGCTGGACAGTTTTACTCAAAACTACCACTTACTGAAAGTCTCCCATGATCAGTTAGAGCAGCGTACAGCAGGCCAGACAGTCAGCCTCAGAGCAAGCATAAGCGCCCTTCACAAAATTGCATCAAAACACAGCTCGCACCGCCTAGAACATCTTGGTCACCCTTTTCTCAATCTTCTTGCGGAAATTGGCGGGCTCGAGGTTGCCGGTATTTACCGAGTTCATGATGGGGAGATCGACCAACAGGTGCATGCGACGCTGGGGGATCACCATCGCCTGGTGTTAAGTGATCCTATGTTGCTGGATATGTTGGCAACCCGAAAACTCCTTTCGCCAGCCAAACTCGATGAAAATGCGACCCACAAATCACGCTACCAACTATGTATCCCGCTTCTCGATACCCATAAAACGTTACAGGGTGTCGTCATAGCTGAAAGCGCCAAATTTTTTATGCTTACCCCCGCCAATGTGGCGTTGTTATCCCTTGTTTCTAACCATGCCGCCGATTTACTCAGCGACGCTATAGTCACTCCTATTCTACAAGCCCATCAGAGCGCTCTGTTTCTTAGCTACCTTGATCGTGCAGAATACAACAAGCGCCACTATGGTGCCGACAGCACCCTTGTTGTATGTATTGACACTAATGGCGCTCATAAGAAAAGCCTTGATTCAATCGTCAACTACCGCCGAGGAGCCGATGTTTACTGGTCGTGCCGCACGAAGCATCGGCAGAATGCCCTTGTTGTATTGCTACCTCTTACGACGATATACGATGCCCAACAGTACATTAAACGTCTCAAAGAACTGCTTTCTCTGACAATTACCAGTGACAGTAATGACATAGATATCCTTGGCCCACTCTCTTTAGAGCAAGATATTAAGCAGATTAAATCTCTCATGAACGAACTTGGAGCTTATGATGAAAACTTGGCTGTTTATTCAGACGATCTCATTTGAAAGCCTAAGCTTCTATATCGTCTTTAACCATGAAATGACACCTGTTGCCTGGTCATCATTTTTTGTATCGCATGCTATCGCTTGTGCAAGCTTTGCCGTGCTCAGTTGGCTATTGTTGCCCCATAAATATAAATTCCCTTTGGTTAGCTCGGCAGCCTTTTTGTTTTTATTCAATTTCTTGCTTCCGCTTTTCGGAATGATAGGTACAGCTTGCTCATTGTTAATTGCCCTCTATCTTCCAAGAAAGCAAAGCCAGATTACCTGGCAGGAGTGCGAAGAACTACCCCTGCCGCAAAACCCGGGAGACGTATTGGGCAATCAATACGGAGCCGGTGCTCTACGAGAAATTCTTATTCATAGCGATGATCCTGATCGCCGCGCCCTTGCCGTAAATGCGGTATGCCATCTCCCCCGCCAACAGGCTGTACCGCTTCTGCAGTTGGCACTAAAAGATTTATCCGATGATGTACGTCTGCTTGCTTATGCAGCCTTAGAAGGAATTGAGAGTCAGATCAATGAACTTATCTCACTGTTCAAAAAACAATACGAAAATACCGCTCAACCAGACAAGGCCTTCGATATAGCACAGCAATACTGGGAACTGTGTTATCTCGGTATTGCAGAAGGCGTACTGAAAAAACACTATCTCGAGCAGGCCGAACACTATCTCAAACTGTCTAATGAAAAAGAGCAACGTGCATCGAACAACTTGTTGCTAGGTCGCGTGCTGCTTGAACAGCAACGACCGGAGCAAGCAATCATCTACCTGACTACTGCTCTACACGGCGGTTTGCGAGTAAAACAAGTCGCCCCGTATTTGGCCGAAGCTGCGTACATCACCGGCGATTATCAAAAAGCCAAGCAGTACATTGCCTACTTTCCCGATCAAAAAGGTGAGCGCCTTAGCCAAATCAAGGAGTACTGGTCGTGAGCAAAGACGTCGACGTCGATATCTGTCTACTGCTGGAAGGCACCTACCCCTATGTTCGGGGAGGCGTTTCAAGCTGGGTACACCAAATCATAAGTGGACTGCCGGAATATACATTTCACCTGATATTTTTGGGCGGACATCCGGATTTTTATGGTGAACCCGCCTATGACTTCCCTGAAAATGTCGTGGGGTTTGAAGTCCATTATTTGCTATCGCCACCTGGGAACATCAAACCATCTTCACGCATGGGGAAAACCAAGCTTTTTCGCGCTTGGGGGCGTTTTTTGTCATATTTCGAAAAAGATAAAACGCCAATTCCGAACGATTTGCTGGGTGAGATATCAGAATTTCTCGGCCAAAAGAATAAACTTAGCCTGACAGACTTCCTATATAGCCGTGCATCTTGGGATATTCTGACCGAGCGCTATCTCGATTCTGCTGAGAATCAATCTTTTGTTGACTACTTCTGGACCTACAGAGGTATTTACCAGCCATTATTTATTCTGTCGCAAATCTCGCAAAACCTTCCTAAGGCCAAAGCTTTTCATAGTGTCTCTACGGGTTATGCTGGCTTCTTGGGCGCTCTATGCAGACAACAAACAAACTGCCCGTTCCTGATTTCAGAGCACGGCATTTATACCAAAGAACGTAAAATCGATTTAGCCCAGGCCAATTGGATTAAAGACCGCCACAGCCTGATCGATATCAGTATGCACAAAGACATGGATTTAACCCGAAAAACATGGATACGGTTCTTCGAACAACTTGGGTTAACGGCATACCACCAGGCTGATCATATTGTTGCCCTCTTCGAAGGCAACAGGCAGCGGCAACACACCGACGGTGCTCCCGAACATAAAACCCAGGTAATTGTAAACGGCATCAATACTCAACGCTTTCATGCTGCCTATGAATTGAGGCCGACGAGTCCACCTCTTGTCGTCGGTCTCGTCGGCCGAGTAGTCCCAATCAAAGACATCAAAACATTCATCCGTACCATACGCGGAGCTGTTGAAGAAATGCCTGAGCTAGAGGGGTGGATCATCGGCCCTAAAGAAGAAGACCCCAGCTATGTACATGAATGTGAACTACTGATAGAAAGCCTCGGGCTCACCAACAATGTCAAAATGCTTGGCAGCCAGAATGTTGCTGAGATCATGCCCAAGCTAGGTGTGATGATGCTGACATCAATCAGTGAGGCTCAACCACTTGTATTACTTGAAGCAATGGCATCAGGTATTCCCTGCATTGCTACTGAAGTCGGTGCATGTCGAGAAATTATTGACGGGGCGGCAGGAGAAGATGCCGAACTTGGCTCTGCTGGCGTGATTATTCCGATAGCTAGCCCAATTGATGGGGCTCAGGCAATTCTCCAGGTACTGAGTGATACTGAGGCTTGGCTAAAAGCCGGTGACATTGGTAAATCACGCGTCACCCGTTACTACGATGAGAAACGTATGTACGACGCGTACCGAAGTTTATATGAGGAGGCCATAGGTGGCAGGCATTGGCTTTGAATTAAGAAAAATACTAAAAAAGAACTCATTACTATCAATGCTGGAAGCCTATGGGCTGGCAGGGCTGATCAGCTCTGGTCCCTGGGTCATATCCATTCTTGCTTTACTGGCCATCGGTATGATCAGCATCGGAATTGTTTTTCCGACCTATGTTATTGTTCAGTTTCTGGTCATAGTGACCTATTTAATGGCCGGATCTCTCATCATTAGCGGCCTGTTTCAGTTATTGCTCACCCGGTTTATCTCTGATCTCCTCTTTGGCGGCGAGGAGCACCGAATTGTACCGAACCTGCTCGGTTCAATGTTGGTTACCAGCCTGATAGCCGCTGGTGTTGGTGGTCCGATCATGGCCTTCTCAACAGAAATAGAACCGGCAGTAAAATTGACGATTTTCACTTGCCTTGTCTTGCTCTGTAACCAGTGGTTAATCATCATTTTTCTGAGTGGAATGAAAGAATACTATCGTATTTTTTTCACGATGATGCTTAGCTATGGCCTAATGATCGTTTTAAGTATCACATTGCCGCCATTTGGCTTGTTGGGATTGGTACTGATTTTTTGTGGCTGTCAGGCTCTATTGACGTTTGCTTTTCTCTATCACGTTATACGTGACTTTCCGGCTAAGCAGCTCATCGCTTTTGAATTCCTGAACCCGAAGAAAGCATTCTATTCATTACTCGTTTGTGGTTTTTTATACAATCTCGGCGTATGGTTGGATAAATTCGTATTTTGGTTCAGGGAAGAAACATCACACCAAGTAGTCGCTCTTTTCCGGGCATCCTATATCTACGACTTGCCCATCTTTGTTGCTTATCTAGCGATTATTCCCGGCATGGCGGTGTTCATGCTTCGCATGGAAACCGACTTTGCAGATGCGTGCCTCAAGTTCTATGATGCCGTACGAGAAGGGGCTACGCTGAAGTCAATCTACCTGCTCAAGGATAAAATGATCCTTGCCTGCCAACAAAGCATCTATGAAATATTCAAGGTTCAGGGGATGACGCTCGCACTACTGCTACTATGGGCCGAAGATATACTAGTTGCATTAAATATTGACCTTGCCTACTTGCACCTTCTGTATGTCGACCTCATCGGTGTCAGCCTTCAGGTGCTGGTAATGTCGATACTCAATGTGATGTTCTATCTCGATAAGCGCTACTCAGCATTGATACTAACCGCATTGATGGCTGCTGGTAACTTTGTTCTTGCCCACTTAAGCATCGATTTAGGGCCCGTTTATTACGGTTACGGCTTTGCTATTACCATGCTCGTGACAACCATTATTGGCCTAATTATGATCGACAGACAATTTGATGATTTGGAGTATCAGACCTTCATGCTACAGCGTTCTTAATTGAGCTCTCATTCCCCCATTAAAAACGGCCAGAATTTCTTTTCAGATACAGTTTGGCTCCCTAATAGGGAGCCAAACTGTAATTCTCAACTGATGGCTCTACTCGATTTCAATAAGATCAGGCTTCACCTCAATCTTGCCTCAAGGATAATCAATCTTATGATCAGTAGCTGAAGCTTTCATGAAGCCCCCCATCTTATCGACCAAATCGATCGGCATCGGGAATACTATCGTTGTAGTACGATCGTTAGAGATTTCTGTCAACGTCTGCATATAACGTAACTGAACGGCGTTAGGCGCTTCATTTAACACCGTCGCGGCTTCTTTCAGCTTTTTAGAAGCTTCAAGCTCACCGATCGCATGAATGACTTTGGCCCGCCGAGACCGCTCGGCCTCGGCTTGTCGTGCTAATGCCCTGACCATACTTTCATCTAAATCAACATGCTTAATTTCGACATTGGCAATTTTAATCCCCCAATTGTCTGTATGTTGATCAAGGATCACTTGGAGGTCTTTGTTTAGCTCGTCTCGAGCTGACAGTAGCTCATCAAGTTCATGCTGACCTAATACAGATCGAAGAGTTGTTTGTGACAGCTGACTCGTCGCTTCAAGGTAGTTTTCAACATTATTGATTGCCATCTTGGGTTCGACAACCCGGAAGTAGACGACGGCATTTACTTTCACGGACACATTGTCTCGAGTAATCAAATCCTGTGTAGGTACATCCAATACAATGGTACGCAAATCAACCCGGACCATTTGTTGGATGATCGGTACGATAATGATAAGGCCTGGACCTTTTACTTCATAAAACCGACCCAATAAAAAAACAACGGCACGTTCGTACTCACGTAAAATTTTAAACATGCTGATGATCAATACCACCACCAACACGATTATCGTCGCAAACGTATAAGTAATCATATGTTATTCCTTATTACTTGTAGGATCACAATAGCCGTCTTCTACATCAAGGTATAAACCCGAGATTCTTCTCACAGTCACACTCTGCCCTTTTTCCAATGCTTGATCACATTTTGCCTGCCAAATTTCCCCATCGACCAACACTCGCCCATCACCGGGGAAGCCGCTGACAACCGTCGCGCTCTGACCCAGCAATATTTCGATGCCCGTTGTCACAGGCTTGCGCCGAGTCTTAAGAAGCAAGGCCAGGATCACAAAGGTAAAGAGTGCGGATACAACCGTGAGACCAACAATCAGCGGGATAGCAATTTGATAACCGGGAGTCTCTGTGTCCATCAACATAATAGACCCCAGCACAAAAGAGACGATACCGCCCAGCCCTAGTATGCCGAAGCTCGGGCTGAATGCTTCTGCGACCATAAGAGCAACACCCAGCAGTAATAACCCCAGTCCGGCATAACTAACAGGCAGCATTTGCAGTGAATACATTGCCAACAATAAACAAATACCGCCAAGTACCCCCGGTAAACCAACACCCGGGTTGTAAAACTCAAGCAAAAGGCCGTAAATGCCGATTAGCATCAAAATATAGGCGACATTCGGGTTGGTAATAACGGAGAGAAGCTTGAAGCGCCAGTCTTGCTCCCGCTCGACGAAAGCGACATTTGCCAACTCTATTTCTTTCTCAAGCCCGTTTATGGTGATGGTACGCCCATTCGACTGAGTCATCAGACTATCTAAATCTGCGGCAATAAAATCTATAACATTCTCTTTCAGAGCACTTTCGGCATCCAAACTGGCTGCTTCTGTTACCGCTTTCGCTGCCCACTTTTCGTTTCGACCATGAAGCTTGGCCAACCCTTGAATATAGGCTGTTGCATCATTGATGACTTTTTTCTCCATGGCTGTTTTTGCCCTCACACGCTCATCTTCAGGTTTGGCCTCATCTGTTCTCTCATTTGCCTCACCTGCATTTTCTTCGTCTTGGTCCTTCTTTTCCTTCTTAGCGGCAAAAGGGTTACTGCCTTCATCCTGATCTTTCCCGCCAGGGGCGGTTAAAGATACCGGTGTCGCAGCCCCCAAATTCGTACCAGGGGCCATTGCAGCAACATGGCTGGCTAGCAAAATATAGGTACCGGCACTAGCAGCTCTCGCCCCTGATGGCCCCACCCAGGTGGCCACAGGAATAGAAGATGTCGTTACCGCGCGGATAATATCTCGCATTGATGTGTCCAACCCGCCGGGGGTATCCATCTTCAACACAATAAACGATGCCTGCGCCTCTCTGGCATCTTCAATTTCCCGGGCCACATAATCGCTCGTCGCCGGGCCAATTCCACCTCTAATCTCTATCACCCAAACATTGTCAGCTGAAACTGAAAACGCTGCCATCAGCATCGCAAACATCAACGCAAAATAAGAGACAAGCCTCATCTAACTTCCTCCCCCCAAGAAAAATAGCGACTTACTCAATGCGCCTACTACTTTTCGAGATGCCATTAACTGCTATAAGCATAGTCCAACGCATTAAGCACACTGTTTCTATGACTTCTAACATTCAAAAATAAGACACCCCCATGAAGGAAAAATGACACTTATACTTAGGCTAGTAAGGGCAGCTGAGCCACTATGATGATAAAAATAAAAACATCAAAACGCCTATTCTTTCTGTTGCTACCTGTACTTTTTCTCTGTCAAAGTGCCTTTGCCGCTACGCCAGTGAAGCCAACAATTCAGGTAGGCAGCTATCATTGCCCTCCCTTTGTCATAAAACACGACGACGGTACCTATTCAGGATTAAGCATTCTGCTCTGGGAGAGAATTGCCGAACAACTAGGGTTTCAATACTCGATCAAGGATTTGGGCCTAAAAGAACTACTACAAGCCGTCTCAACACAAGAAATCAATATCGGGATATCCTGCTTATCCATTACTTCTGAGCGTGAACTCATCTTGGACTTTTCCCATTCCTTCTATGAGACTCATCTCGCCATTGCAGTAAAAAAGCAAGGCTATCTGGCATCGGTGAAAAATATTGCTACCAACAAGCATTTATTAACGGTGCTTGGGTTTGTCTTTGCTGCTGCCGCTATTGTAGGTGCTGTCTATTATCTGCTTGAGCACAAAGTAAACGAAAAGTTGTATTCGAAGTCTTCACGCAGAGTACGGCTTATAGAAGGTTTTATCCTTGGTTTGCTTTTTATTACTAAAGGTCCTTTTAATTATTTTGAGTTTAAAACCCTAACCGGCAGAGTTATCACTGTAATCCTGGCCATTGCTACAACATTATTTATTGCCAGCGTAACTGCGGTGCTGGCAAGTACATTCACCCTCGGACTATTAAGTTCCGATATCAAAGGCCCCAATGATCTCGCCAATATCCCGGTGGGAGCAAAAGAAACATCGACCTCATCTGAATTTCTAACCAACCATAGCATCGTTCACCGAACATACCGCGATACTAACCAGTTGCTTCAAGCGCTGGAGGCTAATGACGTAGAGGCGATTGTTGCCGATGATGCCGTATTAAAGTACCTGATAAAAAAATCAAAGGAAAAAGGCGAGTATGAAGATCTCATTGTACTGCCTTATCAATTCGAGAAGCAGAACTACGGCTTTGCTATTGAAGACAAAAGCCAATATGCGGAACAACTAAATCGAGCCCTGCTCAAAGTACGAAAAAGCCCGGAATGGCGGCAGGCGTTACACGAATATTTCGCTGAAAAATAAAAAGACGACCACAAGGTCGCCTACATTAATCTGTTCTAAAGCGAACTATCGCCACTTAAGCAATCGGCCCAGTTGCGAAGGATGGTATGACCAACAATGATCGAAGATACTCATCAGTTCAGGATTGCCATACTTTGACAGGTTCACGGCATGAAAACGGTTTTTATGCTCTTTCAGCTTATTGATCCTCTTCATCATTGCATCCGACTGGGATGGCGCGATAAAGTCAGACAACACAACCAGATCTGCATTCTTGTACTTTTCGCCACTCATTAGCTCAATCGACTGATCAAGTACTTGACCTAAGTCTGTACCGCCATGAAAAGAATAAGACAGAAAATTCAGCACTTCGCTCAAGCCATCTTGCTTTGTCAGCTCGTAAGTAATCTGCTGTGTAGAGAACATGATGACGTAGCAATCGCGCTCTTCTGCCAGAGCAATTTGCATCAGACCATAAGCCAGAGCCTTGGCACATTGCTCTGGGAAGCCATTCATTGAACCTGAAGCATCTATACAGACGATAAACGGCCCTTTATCTTGTTCTACCTGTTTAGTCTGGCGTTTGTATGCTTTTACTCTTCTTAGCTTACGTTGTGCGCCTTGTACACGGTAGTTCATCAGGCGTTTATCGACCAAGTGCTTGTAAAACACGACCTCAAGCTCAGGATAGGCCAAAAACATCGCCTCGTTGGGCAAGAGCCTGGACAAATCATCACTCTCATGGACGCCAACAATATCATCTGTGACACTGTCACTGCGCTCTTCGACCATTTTGAGATCTTCAGCACGAACACGCTCTTTGTTCGGATCGTCAACTTCATTAGCCATTCGCCCAAGCTTTTCAGCGATTTCCTGCAATCCATTATTTTTCTTCAAAAAGCTGGCAATCGACTTCATACTGTCGACATCACCACGCGTCAGCTTGGCCTTAGCCATATCCCACAGTCGACCCGCCTTTTTTTCATCACCAGCCTCGGTCACTTCCTGCATCTGCTGCATGGTTTCAATACGCTGATACAGATCAGCCAAAAGCTTCTCTTTATGCTGTTCAAGTTCCGTTTGCTGCGCCTCCGTCAATGACTTTGACAAAGCTTGGTACCACTGGTTACAGAAATAGTTCTGAAACATTGGGTTATGCTTTTGATGATCTCCATCGAGCAGGCTCTTGGCCTTGAAGTAAAACGATGAATGACCTTCCATCTTTTTGACAATGGCTTCTACATGTTCAGCAAAATATTCCGGATCCCATTGACTCGCTTCCTGGTAGAGCTCAATTTCACGTTGAAACCGTGTCTCGACACTGACTTTGGTGACACGCTGCTGAACCTGACCACGCCACTTCATGATCTGGTTTTTCATTGCCGATTTAATACCGGGGTTTGACTCAGCCGCGACGATCAACTGCGGTCGCATCATTAACTCATGGACTGCATTGTCGATAATGCCAGATTCAGCAAGCATCATTGCTATGTTTACACTTTCAGTAACTGGCATAATCGCTCTCCGTCTTAAGCAAAGTATTCAGACATGTGAGAAATTCGAAACACACTTTTCTCTATCACGATTTTTAGCTCAGTGACGGAGTCTGAAGCCGCTGAGATACTCTGCTCAATCACCGTCGGAAGTTCGGCATCGATAAAGTTATGTGGAAGTGCACCATGGAAACTACTACGCGATAACTTCAGGTTATGCTCAGCATCTGATATTTTTCCGGATGCTTTTTCAGCTTCAATTTTCCACCGCTGTTGTTGGGCATCAGACATACCGTTGCCGCCCGCTACCCCAACTAGTACAGAGCGGTTTGCGATATCTTTGATGATCAAACGCTGCTGAGCATCAACTTCAAACTGCAAACGGCAAAGGTGGGTATTCTTGTTTACAAAGCCATAAATATCACACTGGCCAGTTCTGATTTTCTTTTCAAACTCATCACCATCAACATAAACCCAACGGCTGTCTCCGCTTTCTTGCTCAGAGACAGACGGATTGTGCTGTAACATGACCAGCTTGATCATACGTGGATTATGATTCACGTTATAACGTCGAGCTGTGGTGAAATCGTATTTAAACCATTCTTTTCGCATCATGGTTTCGCGAGAGAAGGAAACAGACAACTCAGAAGCTATTTCATTGTGGACATCATCAATAATGACCTGCGCATCGTTGGCACTTTCTTGGGCTGTACCTTGGTTGAAGGCTTTTTGGGTTGCAAATTCATGAATAATTGAACGCACCACATTGCGCGACTCCGGACTGTGCCATAAGCAGTCTTGCAACAATAGCAAGTCGAGAGGATTGATGGCGTCACGTCCATTATAAAAAGCACTGGCTTTCAACAGTCGTACCGACTTTTTCCAGCGACGATCTGAAATATAGAGTTCGCTGTCTTCTGAGGAAAAATCTTCACCCGCTTCGGCTCTCTGTTCGATCATCGACTTCAGTTCATAAATTTTTTCAAAAATGTCTTCACTCAGTCGAATCTGATCAATGTACAGTTGCCAACTTTCGTATTCCTCATCCGTTATCGCCAAGCCAGGCTCAAGTTCTTTTATTGATGGGCCATCCCCCATCAACATTGCCTTGAAATTCTGCTTCTCCTGAATACGGTTCACAAACACTCGAACTAGCATCCGGTCAAACAGAGCTTCCAGGCCGCTGTCTTCTTCAGGTAATTCATTGGATGCCGTTACCAGAAGACGCATTGGAACCGGAAGAATATCTTGACCATTTTTAAACGTGCGTTCATTAACAACAGTAAGCAAAGTATTCAGAATAGCAGGACCTGCTTTCCAGATTTCATCAAGAAAGACCACTTGGGCCGTTGGCAAATATCCGTCCACGAGCCGTACATACTTTCCGTTATCCTTTAGCTCTTGGATAGATAGCGGGCCAAAGACTTCTTCAGGGGTAGAAAAACGCGTCATCAAGTAATCAAAAAACTTACTGTTATCAAAAGCCTGAATCAATCGCTTTGCAATCAGGCTTTTCGCTATACCTGGAGGCCCCAACAGAAAGACACTTTCACCAGCTAACGCCGCAAGCAAGCACAACTTAATTGTTTCTTCTCGTTCATATACACCATTTGACAAAGCCTTGATGAGTTTTTGGATCCTTTCCGATACCAAAGCTTTGTTCGGTTGCGCTTGTCTTGCCATTGTCAGCATAGTTCCGACCTCTCTGATTGCTATGTCCGTGTGTCTGTAGCACAACAATTCCTAGACTTCTATAGGATAGACATAAAACACATTATGTTACAATATTGTAAACTGAAATACTTTGTTACATTCCTTGTATATCAAAGAGTTCGTTCTACAGCCAGAAGTGAAACTATGATTGCATTATTGAAGTCTTGCTTCGAGAAGGCGAATCAGATATAAAAACGAGTCGCATGCAATATAAATCCATATTATTCATATAGTTAAATGACGCGATGCATTTCGTGATATTTGTAACCTCTTCAATAGAAACTGACATATTTCACACTTAGCTCTAGGTTGTCACATCAAAACGGTTGAATCCTCTTCTTCTCTCTCATTTTATTTTTGAAGCAAGGTTTTTATGTTTATATCTCAAAAATCAATCTTGGGTCACAAATAACTCAAAAAAAGCAATCCACTCGTAACTTAAAAGACCAGCGTAATGTTTCATATCTTCATACCGCAAATAACTTGTCTGATTTCTCATACTTTGACACTATATTTGCCCTAGAAATCATACAATTACTTCATCTATCAACGGTAGCAAATGAACAGTCTATCTCAACTCCCTAAGCGGCTAGCTATTGTTGTTACCGCTGGTGTCTTTTTATCTGTACTTGTTCCTTCTGGAGGAGCGCTTGACGTAATACTCTCTATTTTTTCTCTTGTACTTATTATTATTTTGTTACGAGCAGACTTTGGCCAAGAAATGCGAGGTTGGTTGTTCCTCGCTCTCGGCACCTATGGACTTGGTGTCCTTGCCGATTTGCTTGATGAAATTCCTGAATTGAGAAAGCATTGGCTACTTGACAGTACAGATGACATTTTCATGCATATAGGTGTGTTCTTGATCTGTTTCTGCTTCAATAAAATGCTTCGCCAGCGTTTTAATCTTATTAGTAAGCTCAATATTCAGATCGCTAAAGCCCGAACGTTAGAAAGCCAGCTAAGTCGTTTAGCCTTGCAGGACGATCTCACCAGATTGAATAACCGCCGTGCATTATTTCGTCGCTTCGATAATATGGCAATTCACCTTGAAAGAGGAATCCTTGCATATATAGACCTCGACAACTTCAAGCAGGTTAATGACCGCCTTGGCCACCATTACGGTGACCAACTGCTGGTTAACGTTGCTTCATTTTTGCTCAAAACGGCACCTACTGGCAGCCAAATATACCGAATTGGCGGTGATGAATTCGTAGTACTACTGCCCGATGAAGATCAGGCAAAATGTTACCAATGGATTGATACACTCTATGAGCTAACAAAAGAAACCCGGGAACACTATAGCATCGACATCAGTATTGGTTTGGCCCCCTACTACCCCGGCAACCTCAGTGAACCTGATGCCATATTGGCAAAAGCAGACAAAGCCATGTACAAAAATAAAGTTAGCAAGGAACGGGCAAAGCAATCCTATCCAAGAACTTCTTAGCAACTGGTTTTCACATAACTGTCATATGTTCGTAATAAGCTATTCGCCGATATCAATCTGGTATATTTTGGAGAAATATAATGTTGACCAGGGCTACTACCTTATGCGCCATATTCGCCAGCCTTGCATTCGGTGTACAAGCAAAAGAAACCGTAACAGTTACAGGCTCAACGTCTGTTAGCCATGTTGTTGAAGTACTTGCCGAAACCTACTCTTTAGCAAATAAAGAATACTTTATTGCTGTACAAGGTGTTGGCTCATCTGCCGGTATTATCGCAATCAAACAAGATGCAGCCGATATAGGTATGAGTTCTCGATATTTGAAGACCGCAGAAATCAATCCCGATGTCCAGACAGTGACAATAGCCCATGATGGTATTGCTCTGGTTGTTAACAAAAACAACCCTGTTTCAAACCTGACAAAAGAACAAGTCTCGAAGATTTATCATGGTGAAATCACTAACTGGAAACAAGTCGGAGGCCCGGATCTAACAATGGCTGTAGTCAGCCGTGAAAACGCGTCAGGTTCACGCTTTTCTTTCGAAGACTTCATGGGGCTGACTCAACAAATTTCTGGGCAGACTGTATCAGACATCAACCCTCAGGTGTTGATCGTGAATACCAACGGAACGGTTAAAAGTTTAGTATCACGCAATACACAAGCAATTGGCTATATCTCTCTTGGCTCAGTAGATGACTCCGTTAAGCCGTTATCATTTGAAGGTGTCCAGCCCACCCTGACCAATTTGGAATCTGGTGAGTATAAAATTTCACGTCCCTTCCTGATGCTCTACAAAGAAAAGAACATAGCGGATAACGCCAAAGAGTTTATCGATTTTGTCATTTCCAAAAACGGCCAGAACATTATTGAACAACGTGGCTACCTTGCGGTTCATCCTCAGTAATAAGCACTATAAAAACCTCAGCAACGCCCTCAAAAATGGCCAGCAATTTCTGGCCATTTTTTACCGAATACAACAATTCATTGCTTAATGACTGGATACTTGAGCACTCGCCCCCATTCCGTCCACGAGCCGTCATAGACGGTTAGTTTCTCTCTCCCTGCCAGCTCTGCCGCAAGGGCAAGAACACACGCTGTCACACCCGAGCCACAGCTGAAAATCAAATGTTGTTCGGGCTCACTCACAGCATCAAAACGCTGAGTCAGTTGCTCAACACTGATGAAATGGCCATCTTTTACCAACTGAGAAAAAGGCAGACTTTTGGCACTCGGCATATGACCACTGCGTACACCTTCTCTAGGCTCTGGCTGAGTACCATAAAAACGCGCTGCCGGACGAGCATCAAGGACAACCGTATCTAACGTATCCAGCTTCGTACTTAGTGCATCTGCGTCTATTACCCATTGAGGCTGAAACGTCGCTTTATACTCTGTCTTTTCAACTACATAGGGAGAACTGGTTTCTATTGAAAAACCAGCGTTTTCCCAGGCCGATAAGCCGCCGTCAAGTACAGCAACAGATTGATGTCCCATAGCCCTGAACATCCACCACACTCTCGGTGCTGAAAACACCCCCTGGCTGTCATAAACCACAATGCTGTCGTTCGTTTTAATCCCGAGTTCAGAATTTGCCTGAGAGAAAAAATCAGCAGAGGGCAACATATGAGGCAGCTCAGTATCAGGGGCCGCAACTTTGTTATCAAAATCAAAAAATCGTGCCCCCGGAATACGTTTGACCGACCATTCTTGTGCAGGATCACGTTCAACTCCGGGAAGAAACCAACTGGCATCAAGTACCACGATGTCAGGCCTTTCAATATGCTCTGCCAGCCACTGAGCTGACACTAGTGAGGACGGGAATATTTTTTCCGACATAATGCATTCCTTTCGCTGGGTACTTCTATCTTTATACCTAATACATCTATTTACGCTTTTAACAAAAAAAAACACAGGACTCATTGCCTTACAATTTGGCCCCGGGAAATTTGTCGATATCAGCGTGCTTTCTTCCAGTCCAAGCGGCTATTCCGCCGCTTGCAATTAATCAACGACTTCAAGTTCAGGCCAATTTATCAACCAGTTCTTTTCTCTAATACGCTATTAAAAAACATCAGATCTTGTTGGCAAGCAGAAGCTGGCTCGTCCTCGTATCAATAGTCATTACGAAACTTTCTGAATGAGCGCAGAAATACCGTCCTGAGGAAACTCGGCTTTTTCTGCCATTGCTGCAATATCGTGTGATGAGTACTTCCGGCTATCGTAGACAACGACCATACTCTTATCACCTGATTGCAAAAACGTTGTTTCACCGTACTCTGTATAGCGGGTCGCACCGATGCTGATCAGCGCCTGCTCGGGGTAATTGGCATTCGCCAAGTGGTGAGCAATGTTCTCGGTAGGACCTACATCTTGTTGATTGTTCATTCGCTCAACAATCCAATTCAACAACTTTTCGTGAAAGTAGCTGTAGCCAATTACCGGACTATCCTCACCATAGCGTTCAACTTGATTCGCTCGCTGGTGAAAGCTTGCGATGCGATAATGATCGAGCTCTCCCCCTTCAGATAAACCATCAAGGACAAACATCTGGCTGGAAACACCTTTCGTATTTGCCCCCCAGTTCTTTTTTTCACTGATTTTATTGGCATCAGGCTTACGAATTGAACAGTCATTATAAGCTGCAAATTTGACCGGCTTGAGCGCAACTACCTTATTTGCCTCATATTCGATATCGCAAAGCAAAGCGACTTCAGGCTCAATTTGTAAGTTATCTGCCTCGTTTGGCGGCATGATAGTGTCCGTCGATAACGGATAGGTAGATAAAAAACCGGCTTTTTCTGAAGGTACATAGAACGGAAAAATTGCTTTCGGCTGTACTGCTTCTTTCACTTCAACCGCCAAGAAGTCATTGGCTTCACCTGCTTGTTCAAGATGGCCAGCAAAATTACCAGCTACGCCAAAGCCTATTACATTTTTAAACGCCATAATCGTCCAATTCGTGTTAGAAAGTTATCCCGTATCATAGCGAGTGCATTAACTGTTATCACCCTACTTTGGCTAACAATTTGTACCAACTCAATTATCGGTTGGGCGCTTGCCTAGAATTAATACAGTTTTTACTTTAAGTATCCTGTTGTCTGACCATTACCATGCAACAACATACAGCACATAACGATAGTATCTATATAGACATATTATCAAGGCCTATATATAGTTGGCTCAATAAAATAGCTCGATCCAATTAAAGATAATGTTCACTAGGTGAAAGGATGTATAAGACAAGCCTAAGGGCCTCCGCAGTTCTACTCGCACTTGCTACCACACCAAGTATTGCAGCAACCCCAGTGACCAAGGCAATCAACGGCAACAATGCCTCAGCGTATGGGAGTTTACTGCTACCTTGGCAAGCAGCCATAAAACAGACACTTAGTGACTATACAGGTTGTGGTGCTGTTGTTATTGCCGAAAACTGGGTAGTTACCGCTGCTCACTGTGATGTCGCACTAATTGGTAACGTCGTTATTGCGGGTACATCATATATTCCTCAGGGCGACTTAACCAAGCTGGATGACAAATATAAATTCAACGTTACGTCTCGTCTTCCACATCCAGATTTCGACAGTGTGAACGCTAATCATGACATCGCGCTTTTCCGCGTTGATCGCTCATTGTTTGCTGTCGCCCAACCCATTAAAGTAGCAACCGTCGCAGAACAACTGGCAGTAGACCAAGAATTTGCCAACACCTGGGTTGCGGGTGCAGATTCAAAAGCAAATCTAATCGCTTCCGGGTGGGGTGACACTGTCACGAAAGGTACTACACCTTCAGATCTTCAGGTCGTAAAACTTGGCGGGATCCCTGACGATCAATGTAATAACACGATGACAGATAACAACAGTTTTCTTTGTGCCGATTCAAACATTGCAAATTTGGTCAAAGATGTGTGTGCCGGCGACTCAGGCGGACCGATCATCTGGCAGAATAAAAATTTGATCGGTGATGCCGACAAAGGGTTACGCCTTGTTGGTGTCACCAGCAACGGTGCTGACTGTAACATAAAGAATAGCAATGCAGACAATCCAGCCTATCAACTCAATGGCCAGTATTCGCAGCTATCAACGTATCGTACTTGGATTGAATCAACGATTCATGCCGCGGAAGGTAATTCATCCTTCAGTCTCTCTGGAGTAGCGACACCAGTATTTAGCCAAGACCCTTTTACCGAGGTTGAAGAGAAGCCTAAGAACTCATCCAGCAGTTCATCAGGTGGCTCATCAGGTGGTTCCTTGCCGCTTTGGGGACTAGGTCTTCTATCTTTGGTCGGTTTTTTCCGTCGCCATAGGTAAATAAGAAGGGCTCCATTCGGAGCCCTTTTGCTTTATATAATCTTTGAGATATTATGCATCTTCAAGCACAACAATTTTCGTTGAGCCTCCATGAAATTTTTCGCGCCGACGTTGAACCAAGGCAAAAAAGCCTGGTATCAGGAATGTACCCGCCAGCAAGACGCATAGCAGCCCGCCCGTCAATGAAATACCCAGGGAGTTCTGGCTTATATGGCCCGCCCCCGAGGCAAAAATGAGCGGCATAATCCCAAGAATAAACGACCATGATGTCATGTTCACCGCACGAAAACGTAGCTTACCACCACGAACTGAAGCCTGTTCGATGTCCAGCTCTTTCTCTTCCCGTTCAATTTTTGCAAACTCCACAATAAGAATCGCATTCTTCGCGGCCAACGCAATCAAGAGCACAAGGCCTATCTGAGCATACAAATTAAGCGGTGTGCCTGTTACCGCCAAGGCGAGAAATGAACCCAAAGTGGCAACCGGAACGACCAAAATTATCGCTAACGGAATACTCCAGCTCTCATACTGGGCAACCATAAACAAATAGATAAAGATCAGTGCCAGTGCAAAGGCATAAATAGCCTGGTTGCCCGCTTTAACCTCTTGATAGGCCATACCAGTCCATTCATATTGATAGCCTTGAGGTAGTACTTCAGCGGCTACACGCTCCATCGCAGCAATAGCATCACCACTTGAATAACCAGCAGCTGCACTTCCCTGGATAACGGCCGAACGATACATATTATATCGCCATGCAACATCTGGCTCGAACACTTGCTCAATCGTTGCCAGTGTACTGAGCGGGATCATTTCACCACTTGAAGAGCGAACATGAAAACGTTCAAGGGAGTCAAGATCACTTCGGTACTCGCTATCCGCCTGGACTGTCACTCGGAAGTTCTTGCCATACAACGTAAAATCATTAATGTACATCGAACCGAGGTTACCCTGTAGCGTCTGGAAAACTTCAGTCAACGGTATTCCCAATTGCTTAGCTTTAACACGGTCAACGTCAACATAGTAGTGTGGTACGTTGGCTCGGAATGTACTAAAGGTAAATTGAATTTCAGGCTGCGCATTGGCTTTCTGAATCAGTTCCCCCATTACATTCGCCAAATCAGTACGGTTTCGGCCTAGCGTATCTTCCAATACAAACTCAAAGCCTGACGCCGCACCCATCCCCGGAACTGCAGGCGGCCCCATAGCAAAAACGATCGCTTCGGGCAGTTCTGCAGCTGCACGAGCATTTATACGGTTGGTAATTGCGAAGGATGAATGATCTCCCTCCATCGCATTCCGCTCATCCCACTCTTTCAGTTTGATAAACATTGATGCGCCATTTGATGCTGCAGCACCTGTCAGGAATGCATAACCGTTGGCAACAGTTATCCCTTCAATACCCGGTTCTTGTTCGACTAGCTCCTGAAGCTTAATGGTCGTTTCTTCTGTTCGGGATAAAGAGGCCGCATCGGGTAGCTGTACGTTAACCAGCAAAATCCCTTTATCTTCCTGAGGAACAAATGCAGTCGATGTCGTTTTTGATAAGAAGCTAACCGCCAACACCGCTACGATGAAGAAGCTCACCAATAGGCCAACTTTACGTACCAAGAAGCCTGCAATTTCACCGTACTTCAAAGTAACCTTATCGAGTCCCTTGTTAAATGTCTGGAACCAGCGAGAAGTATTACCACCGCCTTGCTTAAGCACGAGTGAGCACAATGCCGGTGACAAGGTAAGTGCATTAATCGAGGAGATAACAACAGATATACAGATTGTCAGTGCGAACTGGCGGTACATGATCCCAGTTATACCCGGCAGCATTGCGACAGGCAGAAATACCGCGAGCAGAACCAGTGTCGAAGTAATAATCGGCCCCGTTACCTCTTTCATTGCAATCAAGGTTGCTTGACGAGGTGTCAGATTTGGATCGCGCTTCATATTGGTATCAACGTTTTCGATAACCAAAATGGCATCATCCACAACAATACCAATCGCCAGTATCAAGCCAAACAAGGTTACCGTGTTAATAGTAAAGCCTGTTGTAAGCATGATGGCGAATGTGCCGATCAATGAAACTGGAATAGCAACGACGGGGATCAAAGTCGAGCGTATACTACCCAAGAACATGTAGGTTACGGCAATGACCAAAATAATGGCTTCAATAAGGGTTTTCACAACCCCTTTAATTGACTCTGCAACGAACAAGGTAGTGTCATAGCTGGTTTCATACACCATATCTTCCGGCATATTGGTTTTCAGCTTGTCAAGCAGCTCCATAACTGCCTTTCCACTCTCTAGCGCATTCGCATCAGATTGTAGTGACAGCGTCACAATGGAAGCCGGCTGCCCTCTGAACATCCCGTTACCGTCATAAAACTTCTTCCCTAGCTCAACACGGGCAATGTCTTTGAGATAGACAACCGATCCATCAGGATTAGCACGTAGTACAACATTCTCAAACTCACTGACTGACTCTAGACGACCTTTGGTCACCAAATTAAACTGTACTTCCTGTGCATTATTAAATGGTGGCGCGCCAATCTTACCAGCCGCAACCTGAACATTCTGCTCAGCCAGAGCGGCATTAACATCCGAAGTGGTCAAGCCAAGATTGGCCATCTTCTCGGGGTTGAGCCACACACGCATAGCATATTCGCCACCACCGATAACGTTCACCTCACTGATACCCTGTACTCGGGCCAGCTGATCTTTAACGTTCAGGTTAATGTAGTTAATCAAAAACTGATCATCATACTTACCGTCAGGCGAATAAAAGTTCAGAACCATCAAAAGATCCGGTGAACGTTTCTTAACCGTCACACCAACCATCCGCACTTCCGCAGGCAGTTTTGACTCAATTTGAGAAACGCGATTCTGGACGTTAACCTGGGCCATATCAGGATCCGTTCCAACATCAAATGTCACGTTGAGGTTATAGGAACCGTCATTGGCGCTTTTAGAGGACATGTAAATCATGTTCTCGACACCGTTCACCGAAGCCTCTATTGGATCTGCGATGGCTTCTTCGACGACTTCAGCACTTGCACCCGAATAGTAGGCTGTAACACTGACTGATGGCGGACTGATTTTGGGGTATTCCGCGATCGGCAGGTTCATTAACGCAATAGCCCCAGCCAAAGTCAGAATAATGGATATCACCAGCGCAAATTTTGGACGCTGGATAAAAAAGCGACTTAGCATTGTTATTCCTTACGCATCCGACTGTTCAAGACGAACAGTCATACCATTACGAACACGCTGAAGACCTTTAGTTAGCACAACATCACTAGCTTCTAGTCCTTTTCGGATAATGATGCCCTGCTCTGTTTGAGCCCCTAGAACAACATTCCGACGCTCAGCCACATTGTCATCTTTCAATACCATTACAAAGTCACCTTCAAGATCACTTTGTACGGCTCGACGAGGGATCACTGTCATTTTCACCGGCGCTTTCTCGCGCAGGAACACTTGCACATGCTGGCCAGGCAACAACCTTTGTTCTGGATTTGCAAACTTTGCGCGCATCGCAATAGTGCCTGTATTCAAATCGATACGATTGCCAATAAAATCAACCTGCCCCAGGTGTTCATAGTTTTCACCATTATTTAGTGTTAGTACGACTTCAACATCGCCCTGGCCTTCACCACTCCCATCAAGACCATCAATGCCTAAATTAAGCCGTTGACGCTCACTAATATTGAAAGAGGTCTGTATCGGGTCAAGGCTAACCAAGGTTGTTAATACACCAGAGTTCGGTGTAACAAGATCACCGATACTGACTTTACTATCACTGATCCGCCCGCTAAACGGAGCTGTAATACGGGTAAAGGACAAATCAATTTCAGCTGACATTAACTGAGCTTTTGTCGATTTCAGCTGTGCTTCAGCATTTAACTTCTCAGCCGTTGCTTTATCAAAATCAGACTGACTTATACTGCCTTTTGGTAGTAGGTTTTTACCCCGTTCCCAATCAAGGTTGGCCCTTTTAAGGGTCGCTTCCGCCTGAGAAATCGAAGCCTTCGCACTGGCTACTTTTGCTTCATAGGCTGCCGGGTCAACTTGAAATAATAGCTGCCCTTTCTCAACTACCTCACCTTCATTAAAGAAACGTTCTTTAAGATAGCCAGACACCTGCGCGGTAATTGCAACATCTTCCACCGCTTCTGTTCGACCAACGAACTGCTTGCCTTGTTGATAGTCAATGATTGAAACAGGCTGCGCTGCAACCAACGGACTCATAGGTGCAGATTGTCCAGATAACTTATCGCCACAACCGACAAGCAAGCTGGCGCTTATCAGTGCTGCAATAATATGTTTTTTATTCATTTTGCCGACCATATTTAATAGGTATATATAACAAGAAATTGCGAATGCAATAACCAAATAATGGATCATTAATTCAGATATAGTAGTTGTCTGTTAAACTTAGCATCATGCCTTTAATGAAAGCTGAACAATCGAGGCTAGTGACAGGATTTTGCTAGATATGTGTATCAAAATGTTTCAAGTCATTATTTGACACCACTATCAATAACTGTCTTGGCATTTCACTTTTTAATACATAGATTTATTGAACAAAAAGAGAGTAAGGATTAACATTTATATGGACTTTTTCCCTGTTTTTTTAAGGTTAAACAATAGAAAAGTACTAGTTGTCGGAGGAGGTGATGTTGCATGTAGAAAAGTCGACCTTTTACTACGAGCCGATGCTGATATCACGTTAATATCTCCACAGCTTCATCCTTACCTTGCAACGTTAGCCAATAACAACCAGCTAACATGGATAGAGAAAGAATATCAATCAAGCGATGTTGAAGGCTTTCACCAAGTGTGGGCAACAACAGATATTAAATCGTTAAATCATCAGATTTTTAGCGACGCCGAGGCCCTTGGAATTTGGACTAATGTCGTTGATGATCCTCAGCACTGCCACTTTATTACCCCTTCAATGATTGACCGCAACCCAATCCAAGTCGCAATATCCAGCGGTGGAGCATCACCTGTCTTAGTTCGCTATATTAGAGAGAAATTAGAAACGCAGTTGCCGCAAAATCTTAGCTTGCTGGCAACTTATTCAGGAGAACAACGCCAGCGAATTAAACAATATTTCAGTACTGTTGATGAACGTCGAAAGTTCTGGGAGCGCTTTTTCCGCCTTCCGGATGTCGAAAATGCCACCTCGACTGATCAACTTGAGGCTGAATTCAGTGCACAGTTAACACAACCAGAAGAGTCAACTATTGGAAGCTTGTATGTTATTGAAACTGGAGCTGATCCCGAATTACTCAGCTTAAAAGCATTACGGTTAATGCAGCAAGCCGAGCACGTCCTTTATCCGAAGGGATGTAATGATATATTTGTTGATCTTTGCCGGCGAGATGCCGAGCGCGAAGCATACTTAGAGTCCGGTGTTAACCAACAAATAACCGAGCTGCTTTCTCAAAACTTACGTGTTTGTCTTCTGGTCCCCAAAAACACGGTACCGTGTGATCTAGAGAAACTATGTGTCGAAAACAACAGTCCGCTTATTCCTTGTTTAGGCTGAGGTGCGTTCATAGATATAAAATACAGACACAGAAATATAGATACAAAAATGCCGCGCAATTGCGCGGCATTTTTAGAAACTTTAGAATAGGTTAATCAAGCTCTGCAACAGCATACTCTTCTTTTGGCTGGCTCAACTTCTTCTGCAACCATAATCCCGATGCTTTCATGCTATAGCCAAATATTGCACCAAGAATAAGTGATGGGATCACCAACTGCCAGTCACCATTTGCAGCAAATGTTGCGCAAGAACCAATAAACGTTCCCGGAATGAAGTTTAACCAAGATTTCTTAGCTTGTACGCACATCAGAAAAGCGACGATTGCCGTTACAACATAGCCAATGATCTCAATTCCAACCATTGTAGATAGATGAATAATGACCAGAGCCCAGAACACACCACTTAAGTTTGTCGCAATACTTAAGCCCAAGCCTTTCACCCCTTCTTTGGGCGAGGCAAAATACGTAGTACAGCCTAAAAACCCTGCCCAACTTAACAGGCCGAGCGAAACAGCAACCCATCCCCATATGCCTGAAAGAATACCTGTTGTAATAGCGATGGCAACCAAAACTGACATGTGAAATCTCTTTAAATCCGCTTAAGGAAACAGTCTAGTTGACTCCATATGATTTTTTGGTGACAAAGATCACAAGTGCAATGCAATAGATGCTATCTGATTTTCAGAAACAAGATCCACATCACCTTAATATCGATTTCATCAACAAGACAGAACACATACTGTTCTTCGAGTAAATCGCACACGCACATCCTGTAAATTCACTGTTGCCCACAATAAACAATCGTGAGGCATACCCATAACCGGGCAATTCCAAAAATATGAATTCAATCTATTAATAATGTCTGTCTTAATTCGACTGTGGTAACGTATCACCGTCAATATTTTCTATGAACAGTGTCATCATTGCTCCTTGCTTTCAGACTGTTCATGGGTAACTTCGGAGTTTTCATGGGACCTTTAATGCTTGATGTATCTGGCTGTGAGCTAGATGCCGAAGAACGTGAAATTATTCAACACCCTACCGTTGGTGGTATTATTTTTTTCGCACGTAATTATCATGATAGAAAACAGCTTAGGGCTCTCACAAAAGCGATCCGAGAAACTGCCAAACGCCCGTTACTGATTGCCGTCGACCAAGAAGGCGGACGAGTACAACGCTTCCGTGATGACTTTACTTTGTTGCCACCAGCCAAAGCCTTCGCAGGTCAACAAGACGGGCTAGAGCTAGCCAAACAAGGTGGTTGGCTCATGGCCGCAGAGCTATTAGCCATGGACATTGATTTGAGTTTAGCTCCAGTTCTTGATCTGGGCTTCGACTGCAAAGCGATTGGCGACCGTGCTTTCTCTGATGATCCCCAGCAAGTTATCAAATATGCCAGCCAATTTATCCGCGGTATGAAGCAAGCCGGAATGGCAACAACTGGCAAGCATTTTCCAGGTCATGGCGGCGTGATCGCAGACTCGCACCTTGAAACACCAATAGATCCTCGTGACAACATTAAACAACACGATATGACAGTCTTTAAACAACTAATAAACGATGGCTTGCTAGACGCAATGATGCCAGCTCATGTTGTATATGATTCCTATGACAATCAACCTGCAAGCGGCTCCGAATATTGGTTAAAAAAAGTACTCCGTAATGATCTAAAGTTCGACGGTGTTGTTTTTTCTGATGATCTGAATATGAAAGGTGCAGATGTGCTTGGAAGCTATAGCGATCGTGCAATTGCAGCTCAACAGGCCGGTTGCGATATGGTCATGCTATGTAATAATCGCTCTGGCGCCATTCAGGCACTAGACGGTCTTCCACAAACTCAAGTTCCTTGCTTAGAAGTACTTTGCAAGCAACCAACAGGGGAGTATAAAGACTTGGTTAAATCGCGAATGTGGCAGGACAACCAACAGGCTATTATCAGACTCACTCAATCATGGCGAGAGCAACAGTCTTAAATAATTAGAGCGCCGGTGTTAATACACATCGGCGCATTTCTGTGATCACGGCAATCAAGCAACACATGCCAATTTGTCTTCTTGAGGCTGGGACGCCATGCTTTTGCAAAAGTAGGCGAAATCTTTAAATATCATAGGCTTGCCAAAAAAGTACCCCTGTTGCAAATAGACACCTTGCTCGGCAAGATATTGAGACTGTTCCTCTGTTTCAACACCCTCGGCAATCATTTCCATCCCCGCTTCTTTACCAAAAGCAATAATCGAATCGAGCAACGAAAGTTTAATATCTGCTGTACCAATATTTTCCACAAACATCTTATCGATCTTTAGACTTCTAATATTCAACTGCTGGATGTAACTAAAACCACCGTACCCGGTGCCAGCGTCGTCAAGCTTTACACCAATTCCCTGTATCCTTAGTTGCTCAATCACATCAGAAGCCATGGTTAGATCCGTAAACTGTTTTCTCTCGGTAACCTCAAAAGCTATTTGATCCGGGGTAATTTCAGAATGTTGTAAGAGGTTCAAAGATTTCTCCAACACGTCCAGGCTTTCAAGCTGATCTGGTACCACGTTGATGCTGATAATTTGCTTAGTCATTTGCCAGTTCAGCTTACCGATTTCATATATCGCTTTTTCAATAAGCTGTTCGGTTATTGGTAATATCTGACCACTTTTCTCGACGTACGGAATAAACTCCATTGGAGAAATGACATCTTGTCCGGGACGCTGCCAACGTGCAAGCATTTCACAACCATATAATGAATTGCTTGATACATCGACAATCGGTTGGTAATAAGGAACAAATTCTTGCTTGGCCAATCCCTGCTCAACAAGTGAATGAAGAGACATTTTTCGGCGCATGATCATACGATAAAGTGAAATGCATATGATTCCCAGTGCGCCGCCAAACATAAATAATGGTAACCATAACTCTTCTTTATATCGACTTAACAGTTCGTTTTTAACGAAAGTATTTACCCTTAACCCTTCTGAAAAATCGGAACTAAACAGAGGTTCGTTTGCAAGTAATGAAGCATCACCACGCCAGTAAGATACCGTTGGACTGTCTATAGACGAAATGGAGCTAAGAACGCAATTCTCGCAATATTTATTCCTAAGTGTCTCAGAAACCAAAGGCTCCAGATGAACAAGCAATGTTCCCTGCCCACCTTGCCACTCTGCCACTAAAAGGTTTTCTTCACTTCTCGACTCTGAAGCTACCCATAATGAAACATTAGGGGCTAGATTGTTAATTAGCGGAGCAAGCCTTGCTTCAACATCACCGCCTTTGAAGCTAGAGCATTGTTTGCCGTTCTTCGATTTTATTGTGATGCGCCGAATAACATAATCGTTATAAGCAATATGCTCAAGTTGGTGCTGATCTAGAGGGCTGCAGTCAAATTGGAAATTCTTACTCAACGAAGTGAGGACATCAGGAAAGCGCTCAACCTTCATTGAATAAGTATTCAGCAGTTCTTCCGAATCAGAGCTGATAATATAAGACAGCTGCAACTGCGAAAAAAAACCACTTAGCAATGAAAATAGAAACGATAGACTAAGAACAAACGCAATAGATGATAAGCTGTCCTTTTTGCAAACACTCCTCTTGAATACACCCGCCTCTGTATTCCGAGCTCGATTATCGAATAACATAACCTGAAAAAGAACCTTTCCCTAGTAGCTGGCCATGGTAGGCAACTGTAAGTTTCACATTATATTGAGTAACAACAATATACAACAACATTCATTAATGAGAGGATTCATAAGCAATACATTTTCATCTCTTACGACTGAGATCACGACTTGATGGGATTTAAAAAAATGTGCTACATATTTGTGATTACCACAACCTTAAGCAATAACCTAAAGGGAATGTAGAAACAGACATGAGGGTCGAGCGAAGAAGACAACTAAAAGAAAAATACACAAATAGTATTAATTAGTATTCACATTGAACACATGAATAAAACAAAAGCCCCCTTTGGCACCTTAGCTTTATAGTGAGTCTCGTGAATAGTCTATATCCTTAGTGCGTTTTTTCTCTTTAACGATAACAAATGCAGCACCGATAATGAAGGCAATGACTAGCAGAGTTTCCATAAGCAACCTTTGTAAAACTTTGATTTTAAACCATGATAACAACTCTAACAGAGCAGCATCAACATTAAGGGCTAAGCTATGGTCTAAAGATTGCCTCTAAGCAAAAGCAATTTTTAGACTTAAAATAAGATACCCTATTTGCGTGTTTTATGCACTAACCAGTTACAAAAATGTGATGAGAAATTGTGTAACTCTGTCACCACATAAAAGATTTGGCGAATCACTTAGTGACTAATTGTAGCAAACTAAAGTCGCCATCTATCATGAAATTTATATTATTTATTTGTAGCCCGCATATTTTGCGCGCATTCAACATGGAACGCCAGTTCTTTATTATTGAGAATTGTTACCTTTTAAAATTAGAAAAACTAATAGCAAAAAGCGGCCAACGCCGCTCTTTTGTACTAGTTTGAAATTGTGATAATTATAACCAACGTTCCTGCCCGGTAAAAGTAACAGATAGCCAGGTATCACCAAGATCGTCAACGAGCTCATCCCACAAAATCTGTCGAATATAATCCTGTCGTTTTGTCGTCCAGTAAGCATCATTTTTTACCAAAATATTTACTTCGAGATCGTATTGACGACCTGTTTTGGCAAAGTGGTGCGTATAATCATCAAAGTGGTATTGACGAGATAGCCTTTCAATAACCCGATCAACATGGCGCTGAACGCTATCCTGTGGAGCGACAAGCAGGACTTCACGTAGGTTACGGCGTAGTACCTTAATGGGAAGCACAGAAGCGGCAATTGCTAGAGTTGAAACCAATATCGGATCCACATACGCATTCCACTGCGAATAACCCAAGTGATCGAAAATAATCACAACGATAAATCCAACCAAAATTGCGGCACTCAAGATACCGTCAACGAGCCATTCCTGTGAATCCACTCGAACCAGCTCCGATTCCACACTGCGCGCAATATAAGTCTCAGTAAAGTAGATCGCGAAACAACACACCGTTGATACAACGGCGTAAACGATAGCATGTTCCAATACAATATCATGTCCACCATTGACAATGGTTTGCACACCACTGAGAAACGCAAACAAACACGTCATGAGGATGAGCAAGCCATTGACGACATTAATCAGAGGTTCGATATGTGCGTAACCGAACTGGAACTGCCGATCATCAGGCTTTGAAACAAGGTAGGCTGTATAAAGGCTTAAGCCTGTCATACCCATACTGAGAAACGAGAACATGCCGTCAAGTAAAATAGCATTGGATCCGACATACAATCCATAGCCAATCCCCAAGCTAGCCAACAATACGGTTCCAACCAGGGATAATTTCAGCGCTAAGCGTTCTTTACTAATTTTACGGCTAATAGCCATATAATCCTCCTCATTTACATAGTTAAAACAAATATAGCTACAATCACCATAGCACTAATTATAAGCAAATGAAAAGTAATACATTTTCAGCAAACAGTTGCACCGTGGCACTGATAACTTACCACCCAGCCATCGACACCTCTTATGAAAACAATACATCATTGAGCCAATCACCAAATTCTTTTTTCCGCAGTGCAGTATTGATAACTGATTGCTGCTTGCCCTTCTTAAACACCATGATTGTTGGCACACCCCGGATACGATATCGAGCCGCCAGTACTTTATTTTGCTGAACATTGACTCGCAAAAAGCGAAGTTGTTTTTTCCTTTCAGAGGCCATCTTCTCGAAAATAGGCTTAAAACTATTACATGGCGAGCAATTATTTCCCCAAAAAGTCACTACAACAGGTTTGGGGCTTTGAATCAGTTTATCAAAATTACTGACATTGGCTTCAACAGGCTTACCGTCTAGTATTGGCTTATTACAATACTCACACTGAACCGTGTTTGATAAAGATTGGGTGGAAATAGATACCGACTTCTGACAGTGCGGACATAAAACAGAAATTAACTTCATTGGTTTCCCGAGTGATAGAACAAATAACACTTTATGTGCCCGAGGATACCAGACTAGCCATTATTATTTCCAAGTGAGTTAAAGCTGTTGTTTCAACGAAAATCGCTTAGGTATAGAACATCAAATCACATAGATGCGTTATAGCCATCAGTCAATTTATCACAGCTCAAGTCAATTACTGCTGCGCTGAGCGTTGTAACTGTAACCTTTCTATATCGTTGAAAAAGTTTATCATTTTAGCGCGGCTTACGTTATATTCAAAGTCAGTGCCATCGCAATAACCTCGGTTGTATACCTGAACATCATGGGTTTTCAACTTAATGAATTCACAACTTGCGTGTTCTTCACATGCCTGATCACGCTCTTGCCTTAACTGAGTCCAATAAGTAGTAAAATGCCTAAGTGCATAGTCCAACTGCTCATAGTTTTCAGCCGTAAGCTCTGGTCGCAGAATTTTAAGTTCCTGCTGCCGTTCATCAATAAAATGATCAAATGTTTCAGTTAGGCTGTAGGTCGAGGGATCATAACACTCCCCTTGTATAAAAGTCGTTTTTTGTCCGGCAACATCTGTTACTGCTTCCTGCGAGGTACAAGCCGAGACAAAGAACGTAAAGAATAAACTACTGTATAACTTCATAGCGCACCACAAAGAGTCAAAAACAGCACCAAAGTCCAAACCTAAGTATGAGCGAATTATCTCGAAACACAGTGCTTATGCCCTCACAGTCTCGAAAATGAGACTAAATTTACAGTAGGCTAGTTAATCCAAGAAAATACGAAACACTAGCTTATTGTCAAAAGTCGATATTATTTTCTATTCTAAAGAAAGCCACACTTAATATATCAACACTTTTCTCTGTATTGTTTTCTTTACTGACTAAAAGCTCACTGGCGGAGGCGGTATTTTAACATTGTGCTTACACTTATAATTGTCTGGTTATACCTAGACTTATCTTGAGATAAGCCATTTAGTTAAAACGGACCACCTCTGCATCGGTATAGCCACTTGATTTGCTGTCCGCCTCTTCTGAGGCAGCAACAGAAGGAGCTTGAGATGAATGTTCAGGCCTTACCTATGCATCGATTCATTGATCATCATGGTAGTCTCGTCGATCAACTCCCCGCATGGGCCGATCAATCAGTGTTGAAAGGGTTTTACTGTGACATGGTACTAACCCGCATCTACGATAACAAAGCAATTGCGCTACAACGAACAGGTAAACTAGGAACCTACCCTTCTCACCTGGGATCCGAAGCCATCGGCATCGCAATTGGCCGAGCACTTAAAACAGATGACGTATTCATTCCTTACTATCGTGATATGCCTGCAATGTGGGCACGTGGTACAGCTATGGAGAAGAATCTGCAATACTGGGGCGGTGACGAGAGAGGCAGTGATTTCTCAGCCAATAACGAGCATTGCAATGATTTACCATTTTGTGTCCCTATCGCAACTCAATGTACGCATGCCGTGGGTGTTGCCGCTGCACTTAAAATCCAAGGTAATCATCAGGCGGCGCTTGTGACATGTGGAGACGGCGCAACCTCCAAAGGTGACTTCCTTGAATCACTTAACTGCGCCGGAGCCTGGAACATACCGCTGGTGTTTGTCATCAACAACAACCAGTGGGCAATTTCAGTACCACGATCTATTCAATGCGGAGCCGAACTGCTGTCCGATAAAGCCAAAGGGGCTGGCATCCAGGGGCTGACTGTTGATGGCAACGATGTTGTTGCTATGTACGATGCTATTTTGACCAGCCTTGATAAAGCCCGAAAAGGCAAAGGAACGACGCTTATTGAAGCGATTAGCTATCGACTCAGTGATCATACAACCGCTGATGATGCCAGTCGCTATCGCAGTGAAGATGAATTGCAACAAGCCTGGGAGTTTGAGCCCATTGCGCGTTTGAAAACGTTTTTAATCAACCAGCTCTGGTGGTCAGAAGCCGATGAAAAACAATGGCTAGAACACTGCCGCGAGGTTGTTGAAAAAGCCGTAGATAAATACAAATCCTTACCACCACAGCCTCCTGAATCTGCTTTTGATTTCCTTTATGAGTCACTTGACAGTGATCTTCATAAACAACGTGATTTGATTATCAACAAAGCAATGCGCATGCAGGGAGGTCACCGTGGCTGAACTAACACTACTAGAATCTGTCAATCTTGCCCTACACCATGAAATGACCCATGATCCCGATGTCATTGTGCTCGGTGAAGACGTCGGAGATAACGGCGGTGTTTTTCGTGCTACGGTTGGATTAAAAGAAAAGTTCGGCTGTAAACGGGTCATCGACTCGCCTTTGGCCGAAGCGCTAATTGGCGGTGTGGCTGTCGGTATGGCAAGCCAGGGCTTACGTCCAGTAGCTGAATTCCAGTTTCAGGGGTTCGTCTTCCCTGCAATGGAACACCTGGTCTGCCATGCCGCTCGAATGCGTAACCGAACACGAGGACGACTTACCTGCCCCGCTGTTTTCAGAGCACCATTTGGCGGTGGTATCCATGCACCCGAACATCATTCAGAGAGTGTCGAAGCCCTTTTTGCCCATATCCCCGGAATCAGCGTCGTTATTCCTTCATCACCACAACGGGCCTATGGATTATTACTGGCATCAATTAGAAGCAATGACCCTGTAATGTTCTTCGAGCCAAAACGTATATACAGAACGGTAAAGTCCGATGTTATAGACGATGGTAAGGCACTTCCTTTAAGTACCTGCTTCACCCTAAGAAAGGGGCGAGATGTTACGCTTGTTACTTGGGGTGCCTGTGTTGTCGAGGCCTTGCAGGCTGCTACAGAACTTTCACAGCAAGGGATTGAAGTGGAGGTTATCGATGTGGCAACAATTAAACCCATCGATATGGCCACTATCTATTCCTCTCTCGAAAAATCCGGCCGCTTACTGGTTGTCCATGAAGCATGCCAAACCTGTGGCGTTGGTGCTGAGATCCTGGCAAGAACAGCCGAACATGCGATGTGCTTACTGAAAGCTCCCCCCAAACGTGTAACGGGTATGGATACAGTCATGCCTTATTATCGCAATGAAGATTATTTTTTGATTCAGGAAGAGGACATTGTTAAGGCGGCAAAAGAGCTAACGGAGGGGTGGAAATGAAATCATTTACCTTGCCTGATCTTGGAGAAGGCCTCGCTGAATCTGAAATCATCGAATGGCATGTTGATGCTGGCGATACAGTTGAACTAGATCAGGTTGTGCTAACCGTCGAAACCGCCAAAGCAACCGTTGAGGTTCCTTCACCTTATCGCGGCACAATTATTCGCCGTTTTGGCAACGCGGGTGATGTGATCAGTATCGGTAGCTTGCTGTTAGAAATAGAGGAAAAAGTCACCACAGATCATGTGCAAAACAACACCTTAAGAACCGATACTGCCACCGTCGTCGGCACAGTCTCTCACCACGATCATGACGTCAATATTGATGAATTTTGGGTCGGTCATTCACAGCAAGTCAAGCCCACAGATACCTTAACAGCCATGCCGTCGGCCCGTTTGCTAGCACAAAAACTCGGGGTCGATTTGAATAACGTTAGTGGAAGTGGTCCTAGTGGCGTTATTCTCGATACGGATGTATACAATGCCTGCAATAAGCTCTTACCTGGCACAGAAGTACTTAAGGGAGCTCGTCGAACCATGGTTAGCACCATGGCAGAATCACACCTCAATGTTGCAGCGGTAACCATCACCGAAGAAGCCATGCTTGAAAGATGGAACCCGGATGAAGATATCACGAGTCGTTTGGTATTAGCCATTGTTGAAGCCTGCCACCAAGTACCCGCTTTGAATGCATGGTTCGATGCAGAAACCATGACTCGGTGTGTTCACAGTACTGTCAATATAGGTCTTGCTGTCGACAGCCGTCACGGCCTTTATGTTCCTGTCTTACGCCATGCTGATGAATACAGTACTCGAGGAATCCGTCAATGGGTCGATAAAACCGTCGCAGGTATTAAGGAGAGAAAAATTGGCCGAGAGCAGTTGCAGCATGCCACCATCACATTAACCAATTTTGGTGCCATCGCGGGTATTTTTGCAACCCCCGTAGTTACCCCGCCTCAAGTTGCTATCGTCGGGGCCGGCCGTATCATTGAGAAACTCATGCTCCGTGATAACAAAGCTGTACCGGTAAAAATATTGCCCCTATCAATGACCTTCGACCACCGTGCATGTACTGGCGGAGAAGCAGCACGTTTCATGAAGGCGCTGGTAAACCAGTTACAGCAAGCGAGCAATTAATTATTACGATGTACCAAATGTAAAAGTGCCAGTTCGAAGACTGGCACTTTTGATTTAATTGTTCTTGCAAAAATGAATGCTATTAATCTTCAGTTGCCGGATTTACAGGCTTCTTCTTTTTAGGAACGAATACGTTATCGCCCACTGCCATATTATCGTAATAGCGCTTATCCATCTTCTTCTTCGGTTTAGCAGAATCTGTTTTCTTCGCAACCGGCTTGTTAGCTGTTGGCTTTTTCTTGACAAACTTTTTCTTCGGAGCTGGTTTCAGGCCTTTGAATTTGCCCTCCAGACCTTCAATGGTACTGAAACTAATATTTTGCTTTAGGAAAGCTTCGACATTTTTAAAGCTCTTCCAGTCTTTCGGACCAACAAGAGAAATAGCATCACCCTTATTACCAGCACGGCCGGTACGACCGATACGGTGAACGTATTCTTCAGCATGTTTTGGCATATCAAAGTTAATTACGTGAGAAACTTTGTCGATATCCAGACCACGCGACGCAACATCAGTCGTCACAAGGATCTTGTGACAGTCACGCTCGAACTGGCTCATAATACTATTTCGCTGAGTCTGATTTAGGTTACCGCTCAGAGCGACTGCTTTCAGCTTACGCTCGTTCAGCTCTTTTGTCAGACGATCGGTATCAGCACGTGTTGCCGTAAAAATAATAACCTGATTGTAGTCTTCGGTTTCCAATACCTTATCTAGCAAAGCTTGCTTATGATCTAAGTGATCACACAAGATAAAGCGCTGGGTAATATCAGTATGCTCTTCGGCAGAATGACCGACAGAGAGGCGTTTCGGTGCATTGAGCATATCAGAGGCAATATCGACTACATCTTCATGATCCAATGTTGCCGAGAACATCAACGTCTGGCGACGACGGTGACTTGCCGCTTCATGAATGCGACGCAACTGCGCTTCAAAACCAAGATCCAGCATACGGTCCGCTTCATCAAGAATAAGCATTTCAAGCCCATCTAGGTGCGTGCTACGGTGCTCGAGGTGATCAGCTAATCGTCCTGGTGTTGCAATCACAAACATCGGATCATTACGAAGTGCTTTTACCTGATCGTTGAAATTTTCACCTCCAACAATCAATGTCCCATCATAAGGCGTACCAGCGTTCAGGGTACGTAGCTGGGCAAACACCTGCTTGGCAAGTTCACGAGTGGGAGTCAATACCAATACGCGTGGATCACGGCGAGTAAAGGGCTTGCTGCGATACATACGCTGCATCGCCGGAAGTAAAAATGCCAGTGTTTTACCGGAGCCAGTCTTTGACGAGGCCAATACATCCTTGCCTAGAATGCCAACAGGAATAGCTGTTTGTTGAATTTCAGTTGGTTTATTGAACGCCAGGTGATTCAATTTCTTAAGCAGGCGCTGGTCTAATCCAAGGTCTTTAAAATGCAAAATGGTGCTCCGGTAAAATGCTCAGTGTTGAGCAGATAATAATTACAGCTTTACCCCATGTGAGCCAACTCACACTAAGGTAGAAAATGTTAGCGAAGGATTATATCACAATTATTGATGCTGACATCTACTTAAAAGGCTGAATTATTTGTTGTCCCAGAATGAGATACTATAGAAAGTCAGGTACCTGAGAATCACCAACATAACTTGGGTGATGATACGAGAGCGCAACAAACCTGTAAGCCTGTGGCTATCGAGTGTTTCCGTTGCGCTACTAAGCTGAATAAACAGTCGCTAATTTAACTTCCTAGGATATTGTTGTTCATAGCGCGTACCGACAAATGATAATGCAATATATTCTTCAATGTCTGGACGTTTCAGGAACTCTTCAAACTGAAGGCGTGCGATTGGGCAGTCGATCAAGGCAGCATACCCTGACGATGAGTTGTAAAAACACAACGGAGAATTGTTGCGCATGTGTATGTAACCCACACTCTCTTCGCCATAAACATGATAATCAGGGAATTGTTCAAGGTATATCGTGAAGCCTGCAATCAACCGCTGTTGGTGTAATGCCGTTACACCCTCATCTAACGCTAACGTGTGCATATCTTCTCCTTGTGAAACTCATCCGTAAGGAATTAAATATTATCCCCTTCCCACCCACCAGCATAGTACTCGATTAAAGTAATCTGAAATATGCCAGTTGTATCACAGTGATGCACTGTTGACAGCGCATTACATCGCTTGTTATCAGCACCATTAAAAACGATGTAAAAATCGATGTCAAAACCAATAAAACACTGTATTATAATGTTCATCAATCACTATTTGAGTAAGAGATTCATACACGATGACTGTGAACAAGGACATGACACTTCCATTAATACTTGCCATTGTCGTCAGCTCGACAATTATATGGTCAGGAATTAACCCTGCATTTCCTGAAGTCTGGATAGCTGAAATCATTCCTATCGCTATGATTTTCGCTCCGCTACTTGTTACTTTCAAATGGTTCAAATTCTCAAATAGCGCATACCTCTTTATGTCTTGTTGGCTCATTTTGCACACTATCGGGGCGCACTACACGTTTGCAAATGTGCCCTTTGATTGGTTTAGCGAGTTAATTGGTTCAGAACGAAATCACTTTGATCGCTTTGCCCATTTTTCAATCGGCTTTTACGCCTATCCAATTGCAGAATACCTTGCACGCAAAGGTTATTGTAATCCTGTTCTTGCCGGGCTATTCGGTCTCTGTGCCATTATGGCAATTGCTGCTGGCTACGAGATTATTGAGTGGTGGTATGCCGTACTCGCTGGCGGCGAGGCCGGTATCGAATTCTTGGGTTCGCAGGGTGACATTTGGGATGCCCAGCAAGATATGCTGGCTGATACACTTGGCGCAATAACAAGCTTAGTATTTTTCTTCTACAATAAGCCTTACCGCATAAGTAACTCTGTCTAATGAACGTATGGCCGCTGAATTTCTTCAGCGGCCATACGCCTATACATACAACTACATTTATTAGCTAATACAAATTAAACGTCTGGATAACCATTTGGATTATTAGACTGCCAGCGCCACGTATCTGCGGTCATATCTTCAATAGTACGGGTAGCTTCCCAGTGAAGTTCTGCTCTCGCCTTACTTGGATCAGCCCAGCACTCGGCAATATCGCCTGCTCGCCGAGGTGCCAGTTGATAAGCCACTTCTACACCCGCAGCTTTAGAAAATGCTGCGACCATTTGTAATACACTGAAGCCATTACCTGTACCTAGATTATAGATATGTAGCCCAGCCTCTTTACCTTTGCTGTTCAACGCTGCCAAATGGCCATCAGCCAAGTCAACAACGTGAATGTAATCTCGAACACCCGTACCATCAACCGTCGAGTAATCATTGCCGAAAACAGACAAGTACTCACGGCGACCAACCGCAACTTGCGATATAAATGGCATCAAATTATTCGGAATACCCTGCGGGTCTTCTCCCATTTCTCCTGACTGGTGGGAACCAACCGGATTAAAATATCGCAGTAATGTAATGCTCATTTCTGGAAGGGCTTTTTGGATATCAGCAAGACATTCTTCAACCATCAACTTACTGCGCCCGTACGGATTCGTTGCACTGGTCGGAAAGTCTTCCGTAATCGGTACGGTCTCAGGCTCGCCATATACCGTCGCCGAAGAGCTAAATATTAAGCTGTTAATACCGGCTGCTCTCATCGCTTCGACAAGTACCAAGGTGCCATGAACATTGTTGTCATAGTATTCCAAAGGTTTTTCAACAGATTCACCGACCGCTTTTAGCCCAGCGAAATGGAGGACTGATTCCACATTAGCCTGTGCAAGAACGTTATCCAAAAAGGCACGATCACGAATATCACCTTCAAAAAAAGCTGGCCGAACACCCGTCAGTTTTTCTATTCTTGCTAAAACAGTTTCTTTACTATTATACAAGTTATCAACAATAATCGGTGTCATACCAGCTTCGATCATCTGAACACAGGTATGGCTACCTATGTAGCCCATTCCACCAGTAACTAGAACACGCATGTGTGTCTCCCTGTGAAAATCCTCATCAAACCAACTTTGCTATATCAACATAATTAATAGTATATATTTCTACCAATACATATATATACGACACGATTAATTTACATTTTATTATTGAAATACCGAAGACAAATCACCCCAATCCTACTCAATACTTCGAGACGTTAGCTTATAGTAGTCAACGTAAGGTTAAGAAGACACCATCAATGGAACGGTGTACAATAAGCTTCCCATATTAATAAGATCAATCTGACTGATGACTAGACTCCCGAAATTCAATCTTTACCGCCAGCTGTTAGTACTCTTCATTTTGCTCTTTGCTATTACCGGCTGCGAGATTGTTGGTTGGAAAGCAGAACAAGATAAACAGAGCCTTGAGGAAGCCGGCTACTCGGAGCAATACTTTCCTCTCGCCGATGGCGGTGTAATGAAATATTGGGTGGGTGGCACAGGAAAGCCCTTATTGTTGATCCACGGGTTTGGCGGTACTGCAATATCAACCTGGAAAAAGGAGATGCTGGAGCTAAATAAAGACTACATGGTGATTGCTCCCGATCTTGCTTGGTTTGGTGACTCATACAGCCACAGTACGCCAAATCTAACTACGCAGACCAACGCTATATGGCAAATTTTAGACTCACTGAAGATAGACAAAGTAAATGTTGCCGGGATCTCCTATGGCGGCTTTGTGACTTACAGCATGATGATGACACCAGAACGGATTGATAAGTCAGTCATTATTGCCAGCCCAGGTCCACTCTTCAACGATGACGATTTGGCACAACTCTGTATACGTGCAAACGTCGATAAACCTGAAGAGTTATTCGTACCACAGAATAGCCTTGGAGTGCGCCGTTTATTTGACCATGTTTTTTATGAAAAGAAACGCATGCCCGACTTTATCGCCGATCAGATTTATCAAAGTTATTTTGCCCCATGGCAGAATGAAAAAATAGCTTTGATTCAAAGCCTTGTTAACGACAGAGAGCGAATAAACCAGTATCCTGTAGCCAACTTGCCGCCGAGTATGTTGATTTGGGGCGACAATGATCAGATTTTTCCTCTTAAGAACGGCATTGAACTGAGTGAACATATTAACTCATCAATTGTTGTTATCCCTGAAACAGGACATGGCGTTACCAACGAACAGCCTGAATTAGTGACCAGGCTCTTGAAGTCATTCTTATCTTAAGATTGCTTGGATATGAGACAAAACCAAATAGCAGTGAATAACTAGGAAAACCAAGCGATTGATAACATGGATTAAAGCGAAGTTACAAACATATGCTACTATCCTCAAACGCTTGTTTACCCGTGATGATGACTTCCTATGAAAACGAAAACGCTGTGCCAATGGAAATGCTTTTCTGTCGAGCAGACGACACAAACTTTGCCCGATGGCCGACATATAGAGTTTACGACAGTCAAACATCCAGGTGCCGTAGTTATCGTCCCTGTGACCGATGGTGGTGAACTCGTGATGGTCCGTCAATACCGTCCCGCCATTCAAAAGTGGATCTTGGAGTTCCCAGCAGGAACACTCGAAAGCCAGGAAGATATTCCGGCCTGTGCAAAACGAGAGCTGGCTGAAGAAGTTCAGCTACAAGCTGAGCAATGGCAAAACCTTGGTGAATTGCTCCCTGTTCCGGGTTTTTGTGATGAAGTTCAGTACCTTTTCCTTGCCAAAGAGTTGTCAGAATGTGACGGAGAACTGGATGATGACGAGATCATAGAGGTTGTCACACTTTCCATCCAAGAATTTGAAGCGAAAGTAGCAAATGGGGAGATTCAGGACTCAAAGACGCTGTCAGCATTTTTAAAAGCACGTACGCTGAAGTTCCTTTAGTCGTGAGTCACAGATACTCCCGAAAACAAATACTCGATATTCAACCTAGGTTGTGGCACCTTGCCCACCAGCTAACTAGAGCCGCTCTAACGCCTGACATAGAATCAGGCGTTTTGCTTTCTATACCAACACGTTCTATAACAATCCTTTCGATGAAACTAGAGCTACATCCTCATGCCGCCGTCGACTTCCAGCACCCTGCCGGTGAAGTAATCATTTTCCAGAATATACTTAACAGCATCTGCGATTTCACTCGCTTCTCCCATCCGACCAACAGGGATCATTTTTTTCAGCCGGTCAATCGCTTCTGGTTTTAATTGATCCGCCATCGCAGTCTGTACAATGCCCGGCGCAATAGCCGCCGAGCGAATACCATAGCGCCCAAGTTCTTTAGCCCAGCATACCGCCATTGTTGCCACAGCTGCTTTTGAAGCTGAATAATTGGTCTGCCCAATATTCCCCGCCCGGGCTACACTTGAAATATTGATGATCACTCCCTGGCTATCGGATGTGATCATCTGCAAAGCCGCCTCACGTCCACAAAGGAATGTCCCTGTCACATTTACATCTATCACAGTATTGAACTGCTCAAGCGACATCTTACTCAGACCCCCTTCCTTTTGTTTGACCAGCAAACCATCACGTAGTACTCCAGCATTATTGATAAGACCGTTTAACTGGCCAAAATCATCAACAATCTTTACAAAACCCCTCTCAACCTCAGCTTCATTAGTCACATCAACTTTGTAGGTCAGGGCCTTCGCACTCAACATTTGGCATTGTACCTGGGTTTGCTTCAAACTACTGTCATTCACATCAATGAGTGCAAGATCGGCTCCTGCTTGTGCCAACGTTACGGCCATCATTTGGCCCAGTCCCTGTCCGGCTCCCGTAATAGCGATTACACTTTGCTTCAAATCCATATGCCCCCCAATTTATCAACGCTTATTCTTTTCGCGATAAAACTCGAACATACTGGAGAAATCCAGCAGCTCATTGCCTCTTGCATTGTGAAAGGCGTATAGATTACGAGCCAATGTCCCCATAGGGATAGCCGACTGGCTATGCAATGCTGCATCAACGCCTAAACCAAGATCTTTTAGCATCAACTTGCTCATAAAACCGGGTTGATAGGCGTTATTGGCAGGTACACTTTCCATCACTCCCGGGCAAGGGTTATACAGTTCCAATGTCCAGTTTCGTCCAGAACTTTGCAGCATAATGTCTGAAAGAACCTTTGGATCAAGACCGTTATCAATACCCAGACTCAGCGCCTCACACGTACCTGACATCAAAATCCCCAACATTAGATTGTTGCAGATTTTAGCCATTTGCCCATCCCCGGCTTTGCCAGCATGGAAAATATTTTTTCCCACATATTTTAGGATGTTCCGTGCTGCCTCAAACCCTTCATCTGTACCGCCAACAATAAAAGTAAGAGTTGCGGCTTTCGCTCCTGCAACCCCACCTGAAACAGGCGCATCAACAAAGTCCAAGCCCTTTTTGGTTGCCTCTGCTGCCACCAGACGAGCGGATGCAGGATCTATCGTTGAGGAATCAATCAAAAAGGTGTGTTCAGAAACAAGATTGAGCAGACCGACACCGCCATGATGATCACCAAGATACACTGCACGGACATGCTCGCCAGCAGGAAGCATTGTGATAACAGTATCTACGCCTTTCACAACCTCTTCTGGCGATGCTGCAACGTAAGCACCGTCACTTTCAAGCTGCTTCGCTGCATCTGCATTTAAATCAAAGACTCTAACCTTACAACCTGCTTGCAATAAATTTTTGGCCATTGGGCTACCCATGTTACCCAACCCGATAAACGCAATGGTGTTCATGGCAAATCTCCTGTATGGCTGTAATGTGGGTTCAGATCATGATTGGTGCTAGAAATCTACATATTGGATACCAAAAAGTATTCGGCACTAAATACTAGGTCCCTAATTTGGCTAATGGGTGTTCTTGCTCTGTCCACAACGACGTAAACAGCGCGTCTATCACACTCTGTTCAACATCTTCAGGTGTTCTGTACATCCAGTTAGGTTGACCGCACTTATCAATCAACCTTGCTCTGACACCTTCTTCAAACTCCCCCAGCAAGCCGCTTCTGACAGAAAGACTCAGTTCAAGCCGGAAGCAGTCTTCCAGCGACAAGTGCTGATACTGAGTGATCTGCCTAAAGCAAATGCTAGCCGAGATCGAGCTTCCTTCTCTTAGTGTTTTTTTTGCTTGTTCAAGCCACCGGCCCACACCATTTATCGCTTCAATCTGTCGATATACTTCCGCTAAACTAGAACCAATACAGGCCGCCAGGATTTGGGAGTAATAAGGGTTCATCTGACTGGCAGGATAGTGAGAGATAGCAGCTTGCTCTTGGCCTCTCAGTAGCTCGGTAATAATAGCGTGGTTCTGGGTGTGATTCTGAGTATGGATCTTAGCATCGTTTAGAGAATGATTGTCTTCACCTACCAACCAAGTGCTACCCTGTAACTTATCAAGCACAAGCTGCTTTTCAGCAGGCATCAATACATGCTCCGTTAGCTCTAAGCCGAGCGCATCGCTGGCATTGATCTGAGCGCCTGTCAGGCCGAGGAAAAGCCCGATACCGGAAGGAAGATGGTTGAGAAACCAAGTGCCGCCGACATCAGGATATAACCCGATACTGATCTCGGGCATTGCCAGACGAGAAGATGGCGTTGTTACTCGATGGCTCGCACCAATATACAGCCCCATACCGCCCCCCATGATTATCCCCTCTCCCCAGACAATCACAGGCTTGCTATAACGATGAATCAGATAGTCGCAGCCGTACTCAACAGTAAAATAGTCAGTGAGAAAATTCTTTGCTGCATCATCTGCTGGTTCTTTTAGTTCAGACGCAGCGTGCATCATTTGATACATAGTACGTACGTCACCGCCGGCACAAAACGCCTTATCACCAACACTATGCAAAAAAATGCAAACAATATGCTCATTGCTTTCCCATTGCTCCAACTTTGCCTTTAGCTGTTTGAGCATATCCAATGTCAGTGCATTGAGTGAGGCTGGATTATCTAACTCAGCGACACCAATTTTCCCTCCGAAGGTGCAATCCAACTCACTAAAATTTACTTTGCCAATCTCCACTTCGCCACCCCTCGCTTTACCAAGCATCTATTTTCAAGTTATCTCATTATCAGGTTACTTGTTCTTCCACTGAGGAGGGCGCTTTTCCAAAAACGCATTGACACCTTCCGTTTGATCTTCCGTGTCAAATAACTGAACGAACAATTCACGTTCTTTCATCAAACCATGCTCGAGAGGGGCTTGTCGGCAATTTTGGATCAGCTGCTTACACGCGCTCACTGATGAGGGAGACTGATTGGCAACAGAACCGGCGACTTTCATTGCAACCTCAAGCCCTTGTCCGGATGCAACAACTTCTTCGACCAAACCAATTTCAAGCCCTTGAGAGGCGTTCACCCTTTCCCCGCACAATATCATCCGCTTAGCCCAACCTTCCCCCACAAGCCAAGTAAGGTTCTGTGTCCCTCCAGCGCAAGGCAACAAACCGACCTTGGCTTCTGGCAGTGCCATTTCGACATGCGCCTCTGCTATTCGAATATCACAGGCCAATGCAACTTCAAGCCCGCCTCCCATGGCGAAGCCATTAATCGCAGCGATAGATACCCCACGGAAGGCCGACAAGGTTTCAAATGCCCTACCAAAACACTGAGCCATTTCGACAGCAATGGCCTTATCACCATTTGCGAACAATTTTAGATCGGCACCCGCAGAGAAAAACTTTTCCCCCTGGCCTGTGATTACCAAGGCGTAAACATTTTTATCTTTGTTCAAGATTTCGATTATCTTTCTAAGCTGTATCAGGCTTTCTGCCGTCCAGGTATTGGCTGGCGCATTATTCATGGTAAGCACGGCAACATGGCTGTCGATGTCGACCAAAATCGCATTGTCGTCAGGCATAATGGCTTCCTTTGTGATTATTGGATTAAAACCGCATCAGATTGAATTAGAGCAACTCTGTTCCCTCTGTCAGTACCCGGCGTGAAATAATGAGCCTCATGATCTCATTGGTTCCTTCCAATATCTGGTGAACACGTACGTCACGAAAATGTCGTTCCAACGGATACTCTTTGATATAACCGTATCCGCCATATAACTGAAGAGCCTCATCACAGACCTTGAACCCAATATCTGTTGCAAATCGTTTCGCCATCGCGCAGTATGCGGTTGCTTCCGGATCTCTTCGGTCAAGCTTGCTAGAGGCGTAGCGAACCAGCTGTCTGGCTGCAACCAGCTCCGTTGCCATATCAGCAAGTTTAAACTGAACAGACTGGAACTGAGACAAAGCCCGACCAAACTGCTTACGCTCAGTAACGTATTGCTTTGCTTGATCAAGTGCCTGCTGGGCAGTACCTATAGAACAGGTCGCAATATTAATCCGACCGCCATCTAGCCCCTTCATGGCAAACTTAAACCCTTCCCCTTCATCACCAAGCAGGTTAGTTGCAGGCACTTCTACATTTTCAAACGTCACGGCACGAGTCGGCTGGCTGTTCCAACCCATTTTGAGCTCTTTCCGTCCATAGCTAATTCCACCAGCCTCTGCCGGAACAATAAAGGCAGAAATACCACTTGCTCCGGTAGCCTTATTTCCCTCACCGCCAGTCCTTGCCATTACCACCAGCACGTCAGTCTCACCGGCTCCGGAAATAAACGCCTTGGCACCGTTAAGAATATAGTGGTCACCCTTTTTTACAGCACTCGTTGTTAGTGATGCAGCATCTGATCCAGCATTGGCTTCGGTCAGACAATAAGAAGCCAACCATTCACCGGTCAGTAGCTTAGGACAGTAATGTACTTTCGCCTGCTCCGTCGCAAATGAGGCAATCATCCAGCAAACCATATTATGAATAGTCATAAACGCTGTCGTCGAAGTACACCCCATTGCAAGCTGTTCAAATATAATTGATGCGTCAAGCCGGCTGAGACCAAGGCCTCCTTGTTCTTGCGGGACGTATAAGCTCAAAAAGCCCAGCTCGCCCGCTTCTCTTAACATGTCTTTAGGAAAGATTTGTTTCTCATCCCATTCAGCAGCCAACGGCGCTAATCGCTCACTGGCAAACTGATGAGCAGTTTCAGCAAAAGCCCGCTGTTCTTCATTCAACTCAAAGTCCATTAGCTTCTCCCTTCACTTTTCCTTAGCCCTTTCTTAACCTCTCTCTTAACACTTTGCTCTTAACGCAAGTGGATCGTTAAGTTTGGTCCGGTTGGAATATCATCATCAAACCAGCGAGAAGTGACAGTCTTTGTTTCGGTATAGAAACGCACCGCCTGCTTACCATACGCATGGAGATCGCCGTAAAAGCTCCCCCTCCACCCGGTGAACGAGAAAAAAGGCAATGGCACAGGAATAGGAACATTAATACCCACCTGGCCGACCTGAATATCATGTTGATACTTGCGCGCAGCAGCGCCACTAGCAGTAAAGATGGAGGTACCGTTGCCATAAGGGTTGGCATTAACAAGGGAAATAGCCTCTTCAAGGGTATCAACCTCAATACAGATCAGCACTGGCCCGAATATTTCCTCCTGATAAATCGACATATCCGTCGTCACGCCACTGAACAGTGTAGGCCCAACCCAATTCCCATCGGGATAACCCTCAACATCACAATGGCTACCGTCTAACCCACACACTGCGCCTTGCTCTTTCCCTTCCCGAATCAGACGTAATACCCGATCTTTGGCCTTCTGGCTAATCAACGGACCATAACCAGCAGCCTCATCATCCCAGGCGCCTGGATGAATTTTTGCCATAGCCTGTTTTAATTCGGGAATCCACTCTTTCGCACCGTCGACAAGCACAGCAACTGAAATCGCCATACATCGCTGGCCGGCGGCACCTACAGATGACCCCACAAGGTTATTAATCACCTGCTCTTTGTTAGCATCCGGCATCACGACCATATGATTTTTGGCGCCTGCGAATGCCTGTACACGTTTCAGGTGGTGAGTCCCGGTTTGGTAGATATGGCGTGCAACAGGAACAGAGCCGACAAAAGAAACGGTTCTGATATTAGGATGGGTAAGCAAGTAGTCTACCTGCTCTCTTTGACCATGGATTATCTGCAGTACACCTTTTGGTGCACCGGCCTGTTCAAACAGTTCTGCCAGTCGAATTGACGTAAGTGGTACTTGATCAGACGGTTTCAGCACGAAGGTGTTACCCGCAGCAATAGCCAATGGAAACATCCACAGCGGGATCATCGCCGGGAAATTAAACGGGGTGATCCCACTGCATACTCCCAACGGTTGCAAGATAGAGTATGTATCAATATCTGTTGCTACATTCTCAACAGTTTCACCCATCATTAAGCTGGCAATATTGGCTGCCTGTTCAACCACTTCAATGCCTCGCCACACATCTCCTTTTGCATCGGCAAAAATTTTACCGGTCTCGCTTGAAAGCAATGTGGCTATCTCGTCGTGATGCGTTTTTAGTAAATGCTGATAATTCAGCATTAGCCGAGCTCGCTCGGGTACTGGCACCTCTTTCCAGGACTTGAACGCCTCGTAGGCACTGGAAACAGCCTCTTCAATTTCATCCTCTGTTGCACAAGGCAACTTGGCAATCACGGTATTTTTTGCTGGGTTGGTTACATCCACCCATTGCAATGATTGTGACTGGCGAAACTTACCATCGATATACAAAGGAACATGTTGGTTCATAGTTGCTCCTCAGGGCGCTACCACCCTATATAAATAGAGGATTTATAGTGGAAAGCATTAAACAGGACTTCCAAAACCAGGAACTTCGATCGCAATCGCCGTAGCTTCTCCTCCCCCGATACATAACGAGGCAACTCCCTTCAAGGAATGAGCTTCGGTAATGTCTTTTTGCCTTTGCTTCAGTGCATGAATCAGTGTTACGAGAATTCTAGCCCCACTAGCTCCAATCGGATGACCTAGCGCACAGGCTCCACCATGGACATTAACCCTGGTAGCATCCAGCCCCAGCTCCTGAACGGCTATTTGAGTTACAACCGCAAAGGCTTCGTTGATTTCCCACAACTCAACATCTTCAACAGACCATTCAAGATCAGAGAGAAGCTGGCGGATAGCCGAAACTGGTGCAATGGTAAATTCAGCAGGATCCCGAGCATGGGTTGCGTGACCTTTTATTATGGCAAGCGGCATAAAACCCTGTTGATTTGCAAGATCCCCATCCATTATTAACAGGGCCGCCGCCCCGTCAGAAATAGAGCTTGAATTGGCCGCCGTAATAGTGCCATTTTTGGCAAAGGCCGGTTTGAGGGCGGGAATCTTATCAACGTTAATCTCGCCTGGATGCTCATCTTGGGAAAGAAGCAGAACACCTTGCTGGCATTCTTTCTTTAGAGGAGTGATTTCACTGTCAAAGGCATGTCTACGCTGCGCATCGACAGCGCGTTCAACGGACATAGCTGCCCACTGATCCATTTGTTCGCGTGTAAACCCTAGTTTATCCGCCACTTGCTGAGCATAAACCCCCATTAAATGCCCTTCATAGGCGTCCTGCAGGCCATCAAGAAACATATGGTCATAGACAGTACGGTGACCTAATCGCATCCCGCTTCGTGCTTCTTTTTGTAAGTATGGGGCATTGGTCATGCTCTCCATTCCACCCGCAATCACTGCCTGGACACTACCTGCACGAATTAAATCACTTGCGAGCATGACAGACTTCATTCCGGAACCACACACTTTGTTCACCGTGGTGCAGCCAACTGAATAAGGTAACCCAGCCCCCAAAGCTGCTTGCCGTGCCGGCGCCTGCCCACAGCCTGCCGACAACACGCAGCCCATAAAAACCTCATCAATGAGTGACGGAGCAAGATCAATATCTTCCAGCACCCCACGAATAGCACACTGACCTAATTCGGGTGCTGAATACGTGGAAAACTGCCCCTGAAAACTCCCAAGTGCGGTACGGCGCGCAGCTACAATCCAAACGTTTTTATCCATTACTTCGCCCTCTCTGAAGACAGCAATAACAGTTAAAACTGAAGCCCTTCAAAGATAATCAGAGCCGACCCAATTTCTTGACGTTTACGTAAGCATAGCACTAACATTTACGTAAACGTTAAGAAACAAAGTAGTCACACCCGTAATTGTAACGGCAAGCATACCTACAACATGATTGGCAGATGTAGCCGCAGATTGATACCAAATATCAGACGCGACAATTGATGGCTTCATCATCAAATGAGTCCACTCCTGGAGGAGATTTTAAGGTGGAGACTTTCAAAATCAGTGAGTTGGCAAAAGAGTTCGATATCACAACCCGAAGTATTCGGTTTTATGAAGATGTCGGTCTGCTACATCCATCAAGAAACGGCAACACCCGAGTTTACAGACACCGTGACAAAATAAGGCTGAAACTCATTTTAAGAGGCAAACGACTCGGCTTTGCATTGGCAGAAATTCGTGAACTGTTTGAGCTCTACGACACCAATCAAAGTCATACTCAGCTTAATGAAATGCTGAGGATAATTGATGACAAACAAGCCACCCTGCAACGCCAGCTAGATGACATTAACGTTGTACTTAATGAGTTAAAGGTTGCCAAGGCACGTTGTCACCAAGCGTTAAACAGCTCAGAGGCCCACTGACTACGGGCTATATCCTACTGGCATTACAGAAGTTCATCGCAACTTGGTCTAACCCGGAGATGTTATGAAAGATCTGTTTACTCCCCTCAATTTTGGCCTTGATGAAACACTCGGCATGCTCCGCGAACAAGTGAACAACTTTGCCTGCGAAGCTATCGCTCCTCTTGCATCACAAGCAGATCAAGACAATCAGTTTCCCAATCAGCTCTGGACACTCATGGGGGAAATGGGCCTGCTTGGTGTTACGGTTAGCGAGGAATATGGCGGTGCCAACATGGGGTACCTAGCTCATGTTATAGCCATGGAAGAGATTAGCCGGGCATCGGCTTCTGTCGGTTTGAGCTACGGTGCGCATTCCAATCTGTGCGTCAACCAAATCTATCGCAATGGGTCGCCTGAGCAAAAAGCAAAATATCTACCCCCATTAATTACAGGCAAGCATGTCGGCGCCCTCGCGATGAGTGAACCCAATGCCGGATCGGATGTTGTTAGTATGCAGCTAAAAGCTGAACGCCTAGGTGACAACTTCATCCTCAACGGTAGCAAAATGTGGATCACAAACGGACCAGATGCCCAGACGTTTGTTGTATACGCAAAAACAGAGCCAGAATCAGGATCGCACGGGATTTCAGCTTTCATCGTTGAGCGAGATTTCGTTGGTTTCAGCCATGCGCAAAAACTCGACAAACTCGGCATGCGTGGCTCCAACACCTGTGAACTGGTATTTCAAGACTGCAAGGTACCAGCCAAAAATCTACTTGGCGAACTGAACAAAGGCGTCAACGTTCTGATGAGCGGACTGGATTATGAGCGTGTCGTCCTAGCTGCCGGGCCTTTGGGGATCATGCGGGCCTGCCTTGATCTCGTCATTCCCTACATCCATGACCGAAAACAGTTCGGTCAGTCAATTGGCGAATTCCAGCTTGTTCAGGCCAAGGTTGCCGATATGTATACCCGGACCAATGCAGCTCGTGCCTATGTTTACGCTGTTGCGGCAGCTTGTGACCGAGGCGAGAGTACAAGAAAAGATGCGGCAGGCGTCATTCTTTACAGTGCTGAACTGGCAACACAATTGGCATTAGATACCATCCAGCTTCTTGGTGGTAACGGCTATATCAACGAATTTCCAGCCGGACGACTGCTCAGAGATGCCAAACTGTATGAAATTGGAGCTGGGACTTCAGAAATTCGCCGGATGCTTATCGGAAGGGAACTATTCCAAGAATCAAAGTAAGGACGATGCTTGATGGCAATTATTCAAACCCATGTTCATACCAATGAACCCCAATTCAAGCTAAACCAGCAGAACATGGCTGAGCTGGTCGACGAGCTTCATTCTCATGTTCACCACCTTCTGCAAGGTGGCGGAGAGCCCGCGACTTCACGACAGAAAGAAAAAGGGAAACTCCCCGTCAGACAAAGAATTGACGTGGTATTGGATCCCGGAAGCCCATTTCTCGAAATCGGACAGTTCGCCGCTTGGCAGGTTTACGATGAGGAGATCCCTTGCGCTGGTGTCGTTGCCGGGATTGGTCGGGTCGAAGGGATTGAGTGCATGGTGATTGCCAATGACCCAACGGTTAAAGGCGGTACATATTACCCCCTGACTGTTAAAAAGCACCTCAGAGCACAAGAAATCGCCGAGCGATGCCATTTGCCCTGCATTTACCTCGTCGATTCCGGAGGTGCCAACCTGCCTCATCAGGCCGAGGTTTTTCCCGACCGAGATCATTTTGGTAGAATTTTTTTCAATCAGGCACGAATGTCAGCCAAAGGGATCCCACAAATTGCCGTCGTTCTCGGATTATGTACGGCTGGTGGCGCATATGTCCCCGCGATGGCCGATATTTCGATTATCGTCAAACAACAAGGTACAATTTTTCTCGCAGGGCCTCCCCTTGTTAAAGCTGCAACTGGTGAAATTGTCTCGGCCGAAGAACTCGGTGGTGCGGATGTTCACTGTAAAACCTCCGGCGTCGCAGACTATCTCGCTCAAAACGAGCATCATGCACTCGAACTTACCCGGCAAGCAATTGCCAGCTGTCACCTTGACATTCAACCCGAGAGTCATGGTCGAGAGCAAGGTCAAGGTCACGTCCTGCCACCCCGCTACTCTTCCGAGGATCTCTTTGGCATTGTCGGCACCGATTTGCGAAAGCCCATAGATATCAAGGAAGTTATCGCTCGCATTGTGGATGATTCTGCATTTGATGAATTCAAGGCTTTATATGGCGATACGCTTGTCTGTGGCTTTTCCAAACTATACGGACACCCCATCGGCATCGTTGCCAACAACGGTATTTTATTTTCAGAATCTGCCCAAAAAGGAGCGCATTTCATCGAACTCTGCGCTAAACGAAAAATCCCCTTGCTGTTCCTGCAAAACATTACCGGCTTCATGGTAGGGAAAAAATATGAATCTGAGGGAATTGCCAAACACGGCGCAAAAATGGTGATGGCCGTGTCCTGTGCCGACGTACCCAAATTTACGGTGATTATCGGTGGATCATACGGAGCCGGAAATTATGGCATGTGCGGGCGAGCCTACAACCCAACAATGATGTGGATGTGGCCCAATGCCCGGATTTCCGTTATGGGTGGCGATCAGGCTGCTGGCGTTATGGCACAAGTGACCCGCGATATCAAAGCGCGCAAAGGCCTGGCCTGGACAGAAGACGAAGAAGCCGCTTTTAAACAACCTATCCGCGAAATATATGAAGAACAAGGCTCGCCCTACTATGCCAGTGCCAGACTATGGGATGACGGCATTATTGATCCCCGGCAAACACGGGATATCGTCGGTATCGCTTTATCAGCGTCACTGAGAGCACCAATACCCGAAAGTCAGTTTGGTATTTTCCGGATGTGATTATTGAAAGATCTTCCGAAGAGTTTCTGGACAGTTTTGAAATGTGTCAGGAGACATTCGTCTGACTAAGGCCATCAAAGGAGATAAACATGAGCCAGCATCAATATGGAACTAGCCAGAATAGCCAACAGACTGAAACCTTGCATATCAAGCCCGACGCTAATGTATTGTGCACAATTAGCAAAGCAGGTATTGCCAACATAACATTGAACCGAACCAGCAAACATAATGCATTTGATGCCGATATGATCAATACCTTACTTTGCTTCCTTTCCCAGCTAAAACAACGCCATATAATTAGAGGGCTTATCCTTAGCGCCAATGGCAAGCACTTTTCTGCCGGTGCCGATTTGCAATGGATGAAGTCGATGGCAAGTAAAACTGTTGATGAGAATAAATCTGATGCCCTTAAGCTGGCTGAGTTGTTATTTAAACTTGATAACTTTCCAGCTCCGACTATTGCTCACGTTCACGGAAGTGCATTTGGAGGAGCCCTGGGACTAATTTGCTGTTGCGATATAGCGATTTCGGATAGTGAAGCTCTGTTCTGCCTCAGTGAAGTTAAGCTTGGCCTGATCCCTGCTACCATAGGGCCTTATATGTGCCGAACTATCGGACAGCGGCAAGCTCGGCGCTACATGCTGACTGCAGAATGTTTTGATGCCGATACCGCACATCAACTCGGCATTATTCACAAAATGACAAACTCCCCCAAAGAAGCAAGAGAGCTTCTCTCCCAACTCACAAACCAACTACTGAACAATAGTCCGGCAGCGTTGGCACAGGCCAAGAAACTGTGCCAATTGTGTGATAGCCACAATATAGATTCAGAACTAAAAAAGAAGACCAGTGCACTGATAGCCGACATACGTGTCTCACCCGAAGGGCAAGAAGGACTTGAGGCTTTTTTTACCAAACGACCACCAGCATGGAGCATCAAGAATGAGTAAGATTACGGAAGCAAAAGTGGTCACGGCACCAGTGGACATCACCCGCCTGCTTATCGCCAACCGAGGGGAAATTGCTTGTAGGATCATAGAGACAGCCAAAAAGATGGGCATAGAAACCATTGCCATATACTCTGAAGCGGATAGACAAGCAAAGCATGTCAAAATGGCCGATTACGCTGTTCTGGTTGGCACACCACCAGTGGCGAACTCCTACCTCAATATTCCACGGATTATCGATGCAGCAAAAACACTGGCAGCCGATGCTATTCACCCGGGCTATGGGTTCCTGTCAGAAAATACGTCATTTGCCGAGGCCTGCCTTAGCAATGACTTGATATTTATCGGTCCCCCAGCTACTGCAATGAAAGCGATGAGTTCTAAATCAGATGCCAAAACGATTATGGAACGAGCCCACGTCCCGTTAATCCCCGGATACCATGGTGAAGACAATACAGTAGAAATATTATCAGCCACGGCCAACCAAATTGGCTACCCTGTTCTGCTCAAAGCGGCGCTTGGTGGTGGTGGAAAAGGGATGAGGATTGTCGAATCAGCAACTGAGATGCCCGAAGCTATAGCCAGTGCCAAACGTGAAGCTCGAGCATCATTCGGGGATGACCTGCTGCTAATTGAGAAATACCTTGTCGGCCCCAGGCACATTGAAGTTCAGGTATTTGCCGATCAGCATAACAATACAATCTATCTTTCCGATCGTGATTGCTCTATTCAACGTCGACATCAAAAGATTGTTGAAGAGGCGCCAGCTCCAAAGCTTTCGGAAACCCTTCGGCATGCTATGGGACAGGCCGCTGTAGAGGCCGCAAAAGCAATTGGCTATATCGGCGCAGGTACCGTCGAGTTTCTGCTAGATGCATCTGGTCAGTTTTATTTCATGGAAATGAACACCCGGCTGCAAGTCGAACATCCAATTACCGAACTGATTACCGGGCAAGATTTGGTTGAATGGCAAATAAATGTTGCCAAAGGCATACCACTACCGCTTAGCCAAAAACAAGTTACCCATCACGGGCACGCAATTGAAGTTAGAATCTACGCTGAAGACCCGGGCCAAGATTTTCTTCCATCATCTGGTCATATTCATTACTTAAGAGAACCACCCAAACAAAGCAAACATACAAAGGTCAGGGTTGATTCTGGCATTTTACAAGGAGACACCATCACCTCTTTTTATGATCCTATGCTGTCTAAGCTCATTGTATGGGCCACGACCAGAAGCTCTGCTATCACGACATTATCTCAAGCTCTATCCAACTATCGCTTGATTGGCCCTGCAACTAATATCGATTATTTACAACAGATTATCAGTCATCCAGCGTTTAAAACCGCAAACATCAACACCCACTTTATAGAGCAGTACCAAGCCGATCTTAACGACAACTTGTCGCCGGTTTTCGATTTCAATGCTGTCGCTACTAATGCAGACGCTCCCCAAGCACTGACCGTCCCAAAGCTTGTTTTATTCGCGGCTATTTCGGCAATCCACCTGGAAGGCTTCTTCATTCATTGGCGTTTAAACCAGTCTTCATGTCAGGAAGTATCCGTTAGTCACTCACACGGGGAAAGATACCGACTTCTTTTTCAGTTTCCTTTTGCACAACCACCGACATTAGAGAATCAACCGAATGATGCCAAGCAAATCATATTAACCCGAGTAGAAATTAACGGTCACTCTTATGACATAACCCCACTAGTGCTTCACTTGATTTCTGATCGAGTTATTGAAGGCCGCCATGACTATCAGATCGAAATTGATGGTAAAAAGAACAACTTTACTCAAATTGAGTGTCTGGGAATGAAGCACGTTTATTATCAGACTTGGCATGATTGTTTTCTTATCGGAAACGACACAGAACACCTTCATACGCAACAAGATGAAGGCAATCAGGCGATAGCACCACTTAATGGCATCGTCACAGCTCTTCTTTGTCAACCGGGTGATAACGTCGACAAAGAGCAACCACTACTCATTATTGAAGCCATGAAAATGGAGTACACAGTTAGAGCTCCTTACGAAGGTACTATTGCAGATGTGCTATTTGCCATAGGGGATCAAGTCGAGCATGGCGAAATGCTTTTACGCATCGACGCGGCAGGATCAACCACCAATGGAGGTCACTGATGGCCGTTTTACCAGCACATGTCACCATTGTAGAAGTTGGTGCCAGAGATGGCCTGCAAAATGAGGAGCGAGTGACAACAGCCGACAAAGTTAACTTTATTAATCTACTTTCAAAAACAGGCCTCAAGCATATAGAAGCCGGTGCATTCGTCTCGCCCAAATGGGTACCGCAAATGGCCGACTCACAATCTGTGATAACCCAGATCGAACGCACTTCGGGTATCATTTATTCAGCATTGACACCCAACAAGCAAGGCTTAGAACTCGCCATTCAGTCTGGCATCGATCACGTTGCAATATTTGGCTCAGCCTCGGAAGGATTTAGCCAGCACAACATCAACTGCTCTGTAAGTGAAAGCCTGAAACGGTTTGAGCCTGTGATGTTATTAGCCAAACAATACAATATTCCTGTCAGGGGGTACCTGTCTTGTGTCGTTGACTGTCCTTTCGAAGGTCCAACCCCTCCAGAAAAGGTGGCGTCGGTTGCCAGAGAAATGATTGATCTTGGCTGTTATGAAGTATCGTTGGGAGACACCATAGGAACCGGCACCCCACTCCGAATAGCTACAATGCTCGAATCAGTAAACCAAAACATACCCATCAACCAACTCGCCGTGCACTTCCATGACACCTGGGGGCAGGCACTTGCCAATATTTACCAAGCACTCAGCATGGGGGTCAGTGTCATCGACAGTAGCACAGCCGGTCTTGGGGGCTGTCCTTATGCCGATGGGGCAAGCGGAAACGTCGCAACAGAAGATGTCATCTACCTTTGCCAAGGGCTTGGAATCGAAACCGGTATTGATTTAAACCAAGTCGCCGAAGCAGGCTGGGACATATGTCAACGACTAGGCAAGTTGCCTTCGTCAAAAGTCTCACTTGCCATCAAAGCCCGGCAACAACGACTAAAAGAACAATAAAAGAACGACAGTTACTTCGATCATAGTAACCATCGTCAAAGACTAACGAGATGCCGCTATTCAATAGTAAGTAAGTACCATGTACCCAAACTATTGCTCAGATCTTAAAAATCGTTGTTCGGCTTCAAGCTCATTCACTGCACGCCATATTTTTTGCTCTCTAGATTGATGCTTCTCAAAATTATTAGTAATCCCTTCAACACTAAGCTCATCCATTGGGCCAATATATTGTTCAGCATACCCAGAAAACAGTTTTCTAAACTCTTCGATTGTAGGCAAACAGTTATTATCTTCCTCAAAATCTTCAAAAATATCATTAACCGTGAGTGATATGTCTCTCTTGATTCCATCAAAGTCCGAACTATCCATCGTATTTTTACTCCGTAAATAATCCTGTACTCCAATGTACAGATTTTTAAATCAGTTAAAGTGTAGTTGATATTTTTGACCTATGACTTTTTTGCCATTCTTTAACAATCAAACTGCAATTAAGTGTAAGGCTATGTTTTTAAATAAATTCACAGTATTCAGAGATAGTTTCAGATGAGTGATACAGGGCAGAAAAGTTATTTTTTTAGCAAAACATCTCATTTCCCAAGAGGTGCGTTTCATCACCATGTACCATCTTTCAAGTGAACTACACTTATATTATCTCTGTTTCAAAAGCTTATCAGTAATACAAAGAGGTGAGAAAGTGACAAAACCGTTTCATTATCACCAAAGAGAGAAATGTCTTCAGGCAACAAGCTCAATAACGAATTCATTTAAATACTCATCCCTCTTCTTTGGTATTTTGATCACTAATCCCATTCTGGCCGAGGAATTGCCAACAAAAGTAACCTCACAAGAACCTGTATATAAACCATTCAAAGAACCCCCAACTGAACCATTAACCGATAGCACATTTCAGTCGTGGGTCGACGATACACAACTTTCGATCTCCGATAGTATTCAAGAATATGGAGCCTCATTTGACCACTTTGTTGGGAAAAATGAAGATGAGGCCCCCATGAGCAATCGGAGCTACCTACGCATTCGGTTAAAAAACCGTTATACACATCGTGAAGATTTCGATCCCGATGCAAGTGTGTACTTAAAGTTAGATCTCCCCCACACAAAGAAAAACTGGAAGTTAATATTTGAAACAGATCCTGATGATTTTGACCGGCTAGAAGACAAAGAACGTAGTATTAGTAGTAACAGTGCTAATGGCCTGAATAGCCCTATCGGGGGAGTCCGTCTTCAGGGCAGAAAGCTGGGCGAATGGAAAACAAATATAGATCTTGGCGTTAAACTAAAATGGCCTTTGGACCCATTTGCACGTGCAGATCTCCGGCGTGTTGATCAAATTAGCTTCAACTGGACTAGCCGATTTAAGCAAGAGATTTTTTATTACCACTCCAAGGGGCCCGGAAGTTTGTCATCACTCGACCTATATTATTCACGTAGAGATGACCCTTCGACAATACTAAAGCTTAGTTCAAACTTACAATACCTTGATACCGATAATAACTGGGAATATGTACAACAAGCAGAAATTATTGATCGGGTTAATGACTATAACCTGGTCCAGTATTCAATAGGAATTAGTGCAGATTCAAGGCCAAGTTACTCCATTACCAACTCCTGGGTATCGGTAGGTTGGAAACATCGGCTATATAAGCAGTGGCTGTATCTTACCATCACGCCAGAACTCGATTTTCAAGATAAATTCAACTACAAAATCAACCCAGGAATAATGGTAGAGCTAGAGCTTTTTTTCAGCTCAGACGGTGGTATAGACAGATTAAAAAGAACAATTCCAACACCCTAAACTTATACACGAGAACTGATGACTTAGAAACGATCGCTTGATAATAAACGGCAGCAACTCTAAACTACCATTTAATTCAAAGAGATACTTACGCCAATCGTAAATGAAGACGCCGACAGTTCATCAAGGCCAACAAGCGTACTTGCTTCGGCATAACCATGCCAGTATTCATTAAATGCTCCAGAAAGCCCCAAGTGCATGCGGCCATAAACAGCATCATCAGAATTTACAATAATAGGCAATACACTACCCGAATGGTCAGCTTTTAACTGGCTAATAATTCGCTCGGATCCACTATCAATATCATAATGCACATAGCCCCTAACATACGGCTGAAAGATACCTAAACTAGAATGGAATGGATGAGAAATACTCACACCAGTGATTAGCATTGTTGATTCAAGATTATTTATATTATCAACTTTCGAGATAAGATAATTGGAGTTTCCCTTTGACAGGCGCTCTGTGTAACGATCTGTATCTGAAAGGGTATATTGGACACTACTTTCGAAAGCAATATTTAAATAATTGTAATCAACAACATACCCCCCTCCCAAAGAGAAAACCCAAATATCAGAATCCGCTTCAGTCGTATCATTAATAACACTATCACTGTAATGAGTAATACGACGCTCGATATCTGTATCCATTAGTGCATAACTAGCGGTAAAATCAACATACCAATCATCACGGAAATAACTAAAATACCCTGAGGCGACCAAACCATCGACATCACTCTCAGTATTTTGTTTCTCATTTTCATCAAACGGTAATCCAAGAGCTAAACCAAACAAATAATGGTCATTCAATAAATAATCACCACCTAATGTTAGCGAGTAACCTTCCTGTTCCTGACTTCTTGAGTTAACTAGCATTGAGCTTTCATTGCTAAGTATGTGGGAGTTTACTCGGAAGTATGCGCCTAATCGGGAGTAATTTTGCTCACCGAGATAACCCGTTTGATAAAGCGTTAACTCTGAATATTGACCATTATAGGTAGAGGGCTGTGCATTAAGTTTAGCGGCAGTACGCAAATTGTTTGCCCGCAGCCCCATTTCGCTATTATTGGTTGCAATAGGCGAATACATCAAACCTTGGCCGAGACTATATTGGCCGATATCACTTGAATCAGGTTTATCTCCTCTGATATCACTCGCCAGCGTCATTAACTCTGCAATAGCTTTATAGACTTCCGCTGATAACAGGCTTGTCATCGATTCTTGTGACTCAGTGTTCGCAGCACTGACCTCTTGATGATTCAACAATATACCTGCTACTAAGACCGGTGTAACAAGCCTTATCAGATTTGTAGACATACCCACATCCCCCAATAATATTGCCCTCCACCACAGTCGGATTCTTAAAATTATAAATCGTGATGGAGTCATAAATCAGTATAGGAAGTGCGCCTGTTTCGTCGTGTCGCAAAAATGACCATATCGGTAAATTTTCAAACAAATTTGTCCAATTACAATAATTAGTGCTAATCGTCATTATAAGCTTACGTATTTTATTGAAATACTGTCGGTTTTTACCAGTGCTGTAACTAGCTTCTATATATATTCTGTGGCAATATTTAACATTCATGTCATATGATTTTTCAGGAAATCAATACGTTGTTTCCTGTAGATTCCTTTAGCAGCTAAGCCACATTCTTTTTGAGCAATACAAGCATGCCTGATAGCTACATCCCTACACATACAGTTCAACTCGGCAAAGTCCTTCAGTTTGATTGCTCGTCTAAGCAACTGTTCAACAATCAGCAAACCATTGAGCTCAATCGTTCAGAACGCGAAGTGCTATATAGTCTCGTAATTAACTCTCCTCGTATGGTTTCGAAAGCAGAATTACTCAAAGCTGGCTGGGCGAGAAAAGAAGTCGCACCAACATCTCTATTTCAGACAATTCGAAACCTCCGCATAAAACTCAAAGAGGAAGAGAAAGGGCAAATTATCGAGTTAGTCCCCAAGTTAGGCTATAAAATCATCGTTACGCCTTATGTTGAGTCCGTTCCTCCCCAAAAAAGTGTTGATAAAAAAGAAGGAAAACCACAGCGCAGCACTAAGTGCTCTATTTTTTTTACCTTAACCGTATTCGTTGTCTTAGCTCTGTTCAGCCTTTACAACCACTACCCTGCAGAGCAGTTCTACCACCAAATCATTACTGATGATGATAACAATACCGTTGTACTGTTATCTAGGAACGAAGACAATCTTGCCTATCTTCGGGATTACAGCAATCAATACATAACCCCAAAAGATATACGGAATAAGATCTTCTTCATGGCGAAGTCTGATGAGAATTACTCAATTGCTTTCTGCAATAAGACCAAAGAGAATTTCTGTGACCCCGAATCCGCTCGTGCTGTTACTTTTAAGCATTTTGATCTTAGTGCTTTTTGGCCACTACTAACCGAAGAATCAATGGCAATAGGTGCTATGTCCGTCTATGAAAGCGATACAAAGATAAAAGCATCAGCTAAATCATATAATTTATATCTTGAGAACGGCAATATCTCTCCGAATTTGTCTCAATACTTTATTCAGAAGAAAGAACAAAACACGTGGAAATTCACAGGAATAAGCTACCGAATGAACAAAGACAAAGCGGAGTTTGTCGCCATATCTTTCAAAGGAGGCCAATTCACGTTAATAGATACATCGTTAGAGCCATTTATTGCGACAAGCAAAATAACACCTGAATACTTCTATTGGATCAATTCTAAAGAAGAGCTCTCAAAAATGGGCATCAAACTCCCTGGCGAAGTTAAAAACTATGAGAACAGCTTGTACACGAAAGCTGTTGGGTATGATAATTACATGCTTTACAGACAAAGAGGGCTCTTTCTTTGGTACTCTTCCGAGGTGGGGTTTTACTGGTTTAGTAAACAAGGTGATGAAGACTCAAACTTCAATGAGTTTTTTCAGTTCGCAAAATGCAAAGACTACCTTCAGCTTAATCGAGACCCGGAGTGTAACTAAGCATACGGTATTATACCCAGGCAACCTCAAGATACAGACGAGTTTACTTGGGTATTGAGTAATTCAGCTATACTATCCATTACATCAGGTAATCTAAACAGACCACAACGAAATGCAAATATCAAATGAATCGGTATTTTTCCCTATTGCAGCTTTTGCACTGATGAATCCCTCCAAGCTGAAGTGATGCGAATTTCCAATGAAAAATGCTCGAACCCTCTCGACCAAGTAAATAACGTCCCCGTTCCAACTAGTTAATATCAGTATTCCCGCTGAAAACTCCAATAATATGTGTTGCTATTTCAGTGGCGCTTGTTAAATTAATGTAACAGTATTTTTATTGGGGAGAATGCCGATGAGGCGTTTCAAACGAGTGTTGTTCACCACATTGCTCTGCTTACAGTCTTTCTTTCACTTGGCCTATCCGCTAATGGTTGGCTTAAGCATTCTCGGTGCCACACTAGGCATCGTCCTAATGTTAACCCCTTCGAAAGTTGAGAACTCCAGCCAACTTATATGCCTGAGCTTTGCGCTGGTTGGAGTTTACCTTGCTTTAGTAAAAAAACACTATTCACAGATTCTAGCTTGGGCTGATACACGTAAGAGCCAGGTAATTCACATTCGCAATAAAACTAACTTATTCTACAAATAGTTCACACCCAAAAACGTAATCACGCTTATTAGCCCTAACCTAGTAATACTTTACAAGCAGCGTTGGTGTTTTATTACGTTTCAGCAACTACTTAGCCTGCCTGCGAGCCAATAGCGCTTCAATATTTACCGTTAGCTGATCAATTTTGTCATCAATACGGTCTAAACGGTCATTATCAATTCCAACAACTCTCTGCACTAATTGGTGAGCACGTTCTTCAATTGAAACAGAAGTATGGATACGAGTAGTGTGAATTCGTTCCTTAAATTCTGATTCAACACTGCGGCCATCTTCAACTAATTCATTAAACATGTTTTTGCTTTTGCCGGATAGCTGATCAATTTCATCAACACTCTTGGCATATGCGCCCAACCCTGCCAACCAAATGCTGTGATAACGTTTCTTTTCTTCCCTTGATTCATCAGATGCAGCTTTAGTAATGTTCATTATCCTGTCCTCATTCATACAATATCAACTGCCATCCATGGTATGAGATGACTCCTTCGTAACAAGATAATAGTTTCAATTAGAGTCTTCTCACTAAAATTGCGTATCAATAAAAGATTGAGCAATTGATGTCAGAGTAAGTCAGCACCAATACGAGGCTCAAAGTCATACAGGGGGATGCAGGGAGAGGGATAAGGGTGAGGTTTGCCGCTCGCCCTTATCTCTATCGACTTACACCGACTTAAATATTAATGCTTGGTGGAATTTTGCTTGGCAATAAGAAGCTATATTCTTGACGAGTTTCATTCCGGATATTGATCGTTTTTTCGATATCAACTAAGGAAGCTTGGAACTGACTGAGTGGCCCGCCTTCATCAGTGATCCTATCATCCTCGAACCAATCCAAATAAGGGAAGTTATTTGTACGATATTCACCTAATTGACGGTAGTAAACGCCTCCTAGAATTTGCAGCAACGAAAGCTGCTCCAGAGATTCTCGCATAGGAGGGAAGTTTTGTAGCCAGGCAGCCTCTGTTTGGACGTTTGTTGGATCTTTTCCCCAAATAGCGCCGGTTACCGCAGGAGCAAAGCTCATCAAGGAACTTTGAGGGAAATTGACGGCAGCATGCTGTGCGCTGGAAGAGAAAATGACCATTGTAAGCACTTCTGACAACTGCTCTCGAGTTGTAATAGGTTTAAACCCTTTTATCGCTCCTTCCGCCATTAACGATTCTGTCCATGCTGTTAACTCATAATCTTCAGTTACTGCAGCATCATCGGCGTAATAAACATTAATATAGTCCGTAGTCCAACTCTGAATTGCTTCCCAAACCAAAATAGCATCGTCGCGGTACGGATAATCTGGCAAGAAATCTTTGTTATCCACGTGGCGTGTAGCTAAATCATTTGGCAGCATATAGTCATAGAAATTGAGTTCAAGCCTGTCTGTGCCCGCAGCTAGCTGTGTCGATTTAATTTTACCACCAAAAATATCATCAATAGGGCCACCGGGGGCAATCAAAGAACCTGCAGCACTATTGTTAATAAATAAGGTACCCTCGAAGTGAGGAAGCAATAGCACATTAACCGGGTGTGATTCAGCAAGACAGCGATTTGTTGCAATGGTAAAAGCTTCAATAATCAAGTGCGTACGGCCGAGATGTACAAACAATTCATGATAATTACCGTCAGCCACTTGAACCAAAGACATCGCGGCTTGCCACTGCCAATACTCTGGGGAATTATCATTATTCTCGACGGCATAGGTGATCGCAAAATCATCCTTGTTTTGACCACTCTGAATCGCAACGGGAGTCAGCGATTTATCACCTTTAGGAATTGCAAATAGTGCAATAGGTGCAAATACTTGTTTCTCTGGCCCTTGAGGATTATCTACAAGTATCTCTAATTCATAGTAATCTAAAAGATATATCCGGTTTTCAGCCAAAGCCTCGACTAACGTGTCATCTTCCCCCATCACTTTTTGGTACCCTGCTTCGCTGACCGGAAAATTATCCGGTAGGCTAGAAATACCTTTTATTAGCATTGGATTTTGCCCTGCAACCCGGTAGCGAGCGAAGACATCATTTTGTTGGAAAACGTCAGCAACTGCCGGTAACGGAATTTTTTTGAACAGATCTTTATAAGCTTCTAGACCTGCACCTTTACGGTATTCCTTTACCTCCGAACGAACCAACCTAAGATACAAATCGACTAATGATTTTAGCATTTCAGTTGTGTTAGTAATTAAAGCCCACTGCTGCCCAGGCTTCAAATTCCCTACCGCCTCTGAAACCTCATTCAAACCATCTTTGATATCTACCAGCTCAGCAGCATCTTTTACGTTGGCAACGAGATTATCTACAATAGGCACTAAAACCTTCAATACGGTGATCCCCCAAATTAAAGTAGGATCAGCTTCTTTAGGCACTTCTTTTACCATTGGAACCGGCGCTACATTAGGGTGCTCAAGATCCCAAGCATATTTTCCCTGTGTGTTTTCCAGTTGTTTAAGACGTTTTTCTTGCTGTCGTTTGCTGTCATTTTGCGGAAGTGACGGATGTTTACGTGGAAATAAGTTAAACATGATGAATCCTTTCTTATTGATATATGGATACACGAGAGCGACCATTGCATGCAAGAATTGAAAGAATGGTCATTGACATCACTCCATCGAATATCGTGTGTAGTAGCGACGAACGTCTAATCGATGATATGTGTTAAAGAAGATAGTTCAGGAATGCAAATAAACTAGCGACAAAGTAAAACCAGTTGCATATGAGATACAATAATGTGAGCCACATAACAAATTTACGCTATTTAATGGCTCAATAGATATGGCATGAGGAATTTTTCACAGAAGCAACCAATGACTAGCCACCGAATTAACTAGACACTTCAGCTTAGTATTTATAGAATTATGCGCCACTAGAAAACACTGTTTTATATACAGCTATCATGATGGGCTGATCAAGTAACACAACACTTTGAAATGGCTTGAGTATGTTGTTTGTATCTTAAAACTTTTGGCACTTTATAAAAATAAATTTCGGATTTTTCAAGAAGTAATCATAATTTCAGTTAACGGTAGAAGGTAATGTCTTCAGGTACACCTACCGTATCCCATACATCTTTCACCAAGTCTTGTTCAGCGTGTTTCGAACACATATCGGATTTCATAAATCACCTACATTGAGGCTAGGAATAGGCACAATAAAAGGATAACCAATAACCGAGTAAGAGTTGTCACATCATGAGCCCCACCCTTATTACTCAGCACGAAATAGGGCTCTGATCTAATAGTGAAAATTAAGTACGATATAATACTTTGATGACATGGTAACCAAACTTGGTTTTTACCGGGCCGATAGGTTCCAGTACCTTCCCCGTAAAGACTGCTTTGTCGAATGCAGGGACCATCGCACCTTTACGGAACTCACCGAGATCTCCGCCGCGTTTTCCCGACGGACACGTTGAGTATTTCTTGGCAAGGGTCTGGAATTTAGCCCCTTTTTTCAATTGCTTCAGAATATCATCCGCTTGTTCTTTATGTTTCACCAAAATGTGAAGTGCTGCTGCTGTAGTGGCCATGATGCAAACCTAATATAACCAATAATAAATCGCTGAAAGTGTGCGATAAATCACTATAAGTGGCAAGTGTTAATATCACTCGGACCACACTGAGGTGCAAAAAATGCCAGTCGACTTATCGGCTGGCATTGTAGTTTGTTTGTTTGCTTGATGGCTTATTGCTGAGTATTGAAAATCTGAGCGGTTTCTAAATTGGTCATCTGACGAATTTGACGCCATACAAAGTAGAAAATACCCATCATCATTACCATTGAGGGAATGGCAATCATCGGGTAGCTCATCAGCGTCAGCTTACCCAACTCTTCATTGAAAGCTTGGGAACCAGACGGACTAGTCACAATCATCGTTGCAAGTACGTAATTCATTACAGACGAAAAGACAAACGTGGCTGAAAACAAGTAATTAGATCTCACCAAGCATCGTTCAAAGTCTGGCTGCTTACCATTTTCACCCAGTTTTTCTTTGATCAATGGTAGGTTAAGAACAGTGTCGTTAAACAACATTTTGGTTACTACCGGATACTTAGTAAATGTTGAGATAAACACACCCAAGCCGATCAGACCTGGGATAAGTGCTTCTTTTACTGCCAGCCACTTGGCGTCTAGCTCCAGCAAGCCAATACCGCCAGTCAGCAATACACTGACAAAGCCTAGCAACGAAATAAAGTTAAATTTCTTGTACTTGATTAACTCATAGCCTCCGAAAACAACCGGGAATGCTAAAGCGACAACTAACGCGCCGACAGATCCTAAATGCTCCTCACCACTCAATTTCATGAGGACAACAGATGGGACAATGACGTTAAAAATCAAATCAGTAAATGGGTTCGCTTTTTTCTCTGCCATAATCTCTTTCAAACGTTACCTAAAAGTTAATACCTAGCCATTGTTCCGTGATTTGGGGCTGGTGTAAAGAGTGTTCCAGTTACAAAGCGTAAATTATCATTCTTAATGCGTATATTCTTCTGTTCAACACCCTGCGAATTTGCATAACCTCCCCCACACTCTATTAACAAATCTATGAATTACCTTATTACTGTCATGCAGGAACACCGAACAAGGAGTCAGCAATGACCAAGCCAACCTTTTTGCGATGGCACACACAAGCAATTTACCTGCCCAGACGTCGGAAAAGAGGGCCCCGGATTTACAGCCACCAAGAATGCTATGCCTGTGGCCTCTGCAACCAAGGAAGAGCCGGCGGTGGCGTTTATTCATCAACTGGCACGAGATGGCTCGTCTTGCTGGCGTTGAGTACTCCGGCTTTAAGCAAAGAGATTGATATTCTGATAAGCTGATTCGCAAAGACCAAACAAGCCCTGCTCTATTTGGCTCACACTAATAAAAGGACTTTAAGATGCTTAATTCTACTAATACCGCCCTCGTCATTGTTGATGTCCAAGGTAAACTCGCTCAGATCATGGATCAAAAGGATGTACTCTTCAGTAATCTAGAGACCATTGTCAGAGGTGCGAAAATCCTCGATTTACCTATTGTGTGGGTAGAGCAAATACCAAAAAAACTCGGCCCGACGATACCGCAAATTGCCGATCAGCTCCACGATCACCAACCAATCGCCAAAAATAGCTTCAGCTGCTATAAGTCTTCAGAGTTTGTCGAAGCACTTGCCGAAACGGGTTGCAAAAATGTCATCCTGGTGGGAATAGAAGCGCATATCTGTGTCTATCAAACAGTCCGCGAGATGATCAATGCCGGCTACCATGTTGAAGTAATCAGTGATGCTGTTTCATCGCGCAACCCACAGAACAAACAAGTTGCCTTAAACAAGCTCCAACAGGCAGGCGCAGAGCTTTCTTGTACAGAAATGGTGCTATTTGAGCTTCAGGAGATTGCTGAAGGCGAACGTTTCAAACAAATCCTGAGTATTATCAAGTAAAATATCAAAATCAAAAAAGCCGATGGTTTCCCATCGGCTTTCAAGTCATATCGTTAACTATCAACTATTTAGCTATCACAACTTACCGCTAATAGCCGACACCGGCGCAATAAGACGAGATAAAGATCAGAGCTAATGCAAACGTCATAACATGAAGAACTGGCTTACTCTTCGTTATTATCGGCATCAGCCACACGCCAACCGCAGCCAGCAATAACCCTAAGCTGAGTACATGCGCCACGAATGGTGATATTTCATTATAGGTTTCTGCTCGACTTGCAAGGTCGGCTAGCTGAGGAATACCGGTTAGAAGACAAATCACGGCAATTACAGCACCTAATAGCGGTAGATAACGGTTAACTTCTTCAACTTTATGTTCAGCCCTAACAAGTGCGGTATGGGCAAATAACGTTCCACCACACAAGGTTGTTGCAATAAAATGAGCGGCAACTAGCCACTGCTCACTTCGCTGCATCAAACCGTGACCGAAGTAAACCAAACCACTCATTAATACGACTGAAAGCATCACCTTTCTCGTCGCATCACTGCCAATCAGAGCCTTCTCAGCAAACCAATATAGCAATGCGAGTACAAAGAAAATGGTAACTATCATCGCTTCAATGCTGAAGCTGTATACCGAATGGGTCTGAGACAGCACCAAGTTAATTTCGCGCAAAGCCAACGAGGCAAACAACAACATCCATAATACTGGCATTGTCTTATGCAAACGGTCAGTTTGACCAAAGCATAACTTCCCGCTGAAAATCACTGAGCCCAAAATTAGGAATGCCCCTATTGAAAGTTGAGCAAACACACTGGATAAAATAAATGGCCAATCAAACCAAGCCATGACCTACCTCTTCTATCTGACACCTGTTTCACAAGCTCATCAGAGAATTTTCTGTAATTATGAAAGGTGCGTATTGTGCCTTAACCCGAATCGATGTGCCAGAATTGAAAAGAGCAAAATAGACAAAAAATATCGCCTAGTTGTTGACTAAAAGCCCGACAATTCGCTATCTTATTTTTAGAGAAAAAATAAGTGCGAATATATTTGGATAATACGGTTGGAAGAAATGCAGGAATGATACCTGTCCATTTACTTCTGGAGTTGAATGGAAAGATTGAACAGAGACGCCTATGTTTGCAATAACTCATGTTGATGTATTTGATGGCCATAGCATTGCCAACAACCAAGCCATACTCATTGAAGATGATACGATTGTGGCCGTCACCCCGATGAATGAAGCTTCGTTACCCGAAGTTACCTTTGACGGCAATGGGTTAACGGCCACAGCCGGGTTTATCGATATTCAACTAAATGGCTGCGGCGGTGTACTGCTAAACACCGATATCCGAAAAAATACACTGGATATCATGAACCAGACCAACCTCAAAAACGGTACGACACAATACCTTCCCACTTTCATAACAAGTGGTAATGATTCAATGCGCCAGGTTATAGACATGGTTGGTGACATTGAGGATAAAACGGCAGAAGGTATTCTTGGCCTGCACCTTGAAGGCCCTTTTATTAGTAAAGAAAAAAAAGGAGCGCACGATCCAATCCACATTCGCCACCTCGATGAAATGACCGCTTATTATTTAGCCGATCATGCCGATAAGATCAAAGTGATTACTCTCGCCCCTGAAAACACCGCTCAGTCAGTCATTGATATTCTGACCCATGCAGGAATCACGATTTCACTCGGCCATACTAATGCCACTTATAAAGAACTAGAAGAAAAACAAGGTATCACCATGGCCACCCATCTTTATAACGCTATGAGCCCGCTGGGCTCTCGTGAACCAGGAGTCGTCGGATACATTTTCGATAAAAAGCCGCATGCCGGTATTATCGTCGACGGCATTCATTCTGATTACGCATCTGTCCGTATAGCTCATCAGATCATGGGGGAAAAACTATTCATGGTGACAGATGCTGTTACGCCGGCAGGAACAGACATGACCGAATACGATATGGCTGGCATCAAAGGTTATGTCACCAACGGTAAATGCCACTATAAAGATGGCACTATTGCCGGTTCTGCCATTACGATGATTGAGGGAGTGCAGAACTTAATCCACCATGTTGGTGTTAGCCGCGAAGAGGCATTGCGAATGGCTAGCTTATATCCAGCAAAAGCCTTGAAGATCGATGACCAATATGGCGTGATAGCTGAAGGTTATAAAGCTAATATCACCCTACTCACTAAAAGCAACGAGATTCACAGTGTTTATCAAATGGGTGTGAAGCGAGTTTAATACGCCTAATCAATGATTAAGTCTTGACCCATAAAAGACACAAAAAAAGCGAGCCTTTAGCTCGCTTTTTGACTCAAGCTATAATTAAGCCGCTTTTAGCTGTAATTTGCTTGCTTTATCAGCCGCAGATGCCCGCGCCATCTGAAATTCACGTAATCTTGAGTAGAGATAAGTAACAACAATCGAAAAGAACAGATACGACAGAGCAAAAATGATTGGAGAATTAATCACGTTCGCCTCTATGCCCCACATCACGCCAGTTATAGTAACCGCCATCTTAGCCATCATGCCCATAAGCAGTAGCATTAATGCCAACTGCGGGTATCGAGTAGAACACCGAAAAGCCAACCAATAACCCGAACCAACGGCAACTGATGCAATACCAAACCCGGCCATAAACGAGTGAAAATGTTCTCCTGAAAGCACACCGCCTAAAGTAGACATTAGAAAAATCAGACCGAACTTCATAATACACTCCTCTAGTGCGAATACGAAAAAACAAACTTTCAATGCGAATCATTGCTTACAGAGGTATTTTCCCACCTTTCGCTCGATATTCATACTAGGGGCAAACTAAACCAAAGTTTCAGAAGCGCACAGCCAACATCATTTTACATTTCGTAACATGGCAACCCCCTGCTATTACTAAAGAAAACGAATCATGGTTAACAACCTGTTAAATAACAGTCGATTTGTAAGAAATAATTTCAAACGGTAACATTTGAAATGTTTCCTCTAGAAAACCCAAAGCAGGCCGGAGAAAATCAGCATGAGTTGTTATTGAAGGGCCATATCGAATTATTAAATATGGAATTTAAAATTTATTTTTTGAGCGCTTATTTTCCAAAAACATGGCAAGCTTTATGCCGGGATTTGTGCTTTAGATGGATTATTATTTAACCGTCCGTTACCTGTCACGCAAAAAAACACCCGACCAAGGCCGGGTGTCTTAATCTGACAACAAATAAACGTGCTGTTATGCTATTGCTGCTTCCACCAGTTTTTCAACCTTAACAGCTGCAACCTTGAACTCTGGGATCTTCGCATGCGGATCAGTCGCCGTGATCGTCAATCGGTTTGCTGGTGACTCAGCAAAGTGGAACGGCACAAACACAACACCAGGCTGCATACGTTTAGTCACGAAAGCCGGTGTCTCTATACTCCCCCTTCGGGTCGACACGCGCAGCATCTCACCATTACCAACCCCTAGGCGTTCTGCATCAACAACCGAAATCATGGCACGTGGTCCGGCAAGATTATCCAGCCCTTTGGTTTTACGGGTCATTGTCCCGGTATGGAACTGCTCAAGCAAACGTCCGGTAGTCAGGATCAATGGATACTCATCATCAGGCAGTTCCGCCGCATAACGGAACGGTATCGCCACCATCTCTCCTTTACCCCGAACAAATGACTCTTGGTGCATGACGCGTGTACCCGGATGCTGTGAGTCTTTACATGGCCACTGAATACCATCGCGTCCGATACGATCCCAATGAATGCCTGCATATTGTGGTGTCATCTGACAGATTTCTTCCGTTATATCCTGTACTGACTGATATGCCCAGTCGCTACCCATTGCGTTGGCAATACTTTGAATGATCCACCAATCTTCCTTGGCCTCACCCGGCGGGTTAATTGCTGGCGAAATACGCTGTACACGACGTTCGGTATTGGTGAAATGACCTGACTTCTCTGCAAATGAACATGAAGGCAACACAACATCTGCATACTGAGCTGTCTCGGTTAGGAAAATGTCCTGAACAACCAAGAAGTCGAGTTTTTCCAGCGCCTCGATTACATGCGCCTGATTCGGATCACTGAGTACCGGATTCTCACCCATAACATACAACCCTCTCACCTCTTGATGACAAGCAGCATCAATAATTTCAGTGAGGGTCAAACCAGACTCGGATGGTAAATCAGGCTTATTCCAGGCTTTAGCAAACTTGCTATGAACTTCGGGATTGTAAACCTTCTGATAGCCAGGTAGATTATTCGGCAGCGCTCCCATATCGCAGGCGCCCTGTACATTTGACTGACCACGCAGCGGATTGATGCCGCCACCTTCAATACCAATGTTACCGCACAGCAACTGAAGGTTAGCAATCGAGCGGACATTGTCATGGCCTGTCGTATGCTGGGTGATCCCCATCGAATAATACACTGCTGTACGCTCAGCGGTGCCGATCATCTCAGCCATATTAATGACATCGTTGGCACGAACGCCCGTGATCAGCTCAATCTTATCCGGCGCATATTCATCACGCATGACTTCGGCTTTAAGCGCCTCAAACCCTTCAACACGCTCAGCAATATATTGTTCGTCATGCCAGCCATTCTTAATAATCTGTTGCATGATGCCATTGATTAGCATCACATCGGTTCCCGGACGATGGGCAACATACAGCTTGGCATGCTCAGCAATATCGATTCGTTTCGGATCGGCAACAATCAAACGCGCCGTGCCTTGACGAATTGCCTGTTTAATATGCGAGGCAATGATCGGATGGGCAGAGGTAGTATCAGAACCAATTATAAATACGACATCCGAGTGCTTGATACTCGGAATATCATTAGTCATCGCCCCACTACCCAGAGAGGCCTCCAGGCCAGTAACCGTCGACGCGTGACACAATCGAGCACAATGATCGACATTATTGGTACCCAGTTCACGACGAATAAACTTCTGGAACGCGTAGTTATCTTCGTTAGTCGTCTTTGCAGACGAGAAACCCGCCAAGGCATTACCACTATGCTGCGCCTTGATACTTCCAAGCTTCTCGGCAACTAGAGTCAGTGCCTCATCCCAAGTTGCTGGCTGTAACTGGCCATCTTTGCGGATCAACGGCGCATCCAAACGTTCTTGACTCTGAATGAAATCAAAACCAAAGCGTCCTTTCACGCACAACATACCCTGGTTCACCGGCGAGTCTTTAGCACCTTGAACGTAACGGATTTTGTTGGTGACTTCATCGACAAACATCGTGACCTTACAGCCTACCCCGCAATAGGTACAAATCGAATCTACAGGCTTCAGCATTTCAACTCGACCTTGCGACTTATCACGACTATCAACCAGTGCACCGGTCGGGCAAACCTGAACGCAGGCACCACACTGGACACAGTTTGAATCACCCATGTTATAACCGTTGTCAAAACCCGGGCGGCATTCTGGTCGCTTGGCACTGCTGCCGTCAGTATTTTTCATGAAGCTCAACGCACCATGTACCGCCTGTTCATTACAGGCTTCAACACACTGACCGCAGCTGATACAACGGTTGGCGTCAAAGACAATAAATTCGGAGCTATCATCGACACTGAATTTCTGACAGCTGCCCAAATCCAGATCTTTGTTTTCAACATTATATTCGGTGGCATAATCACGAAGGCTACAATCCGTATTCGCCTGACAACCACATTCAAGGCAGCGCTCGGCTTCTCGAATAGCCTCTTCGTTCATGAAACCCGTTTCGACTTCAGCAAAACTAAGCTCTCGTTCTTCCGTACTCAACTCTGGCATGACAGAACGCATTGCTTTTTTGATCCCGGCAAATTGCTGCGGGTCAACCTGCTTCACCTTCGGTGCTTTCTGGGAGTTAAACGGTTTTACCGGGATATTCTCCATATCGCCATTAAAGAAACGGTCAATGGATTGCGCAGCAATGCGACCATCTGCAACGGCTTCGATTGCCGTTGCCGGCCCACGACGAAAATCACCGATACTGAAAATATTTTCTAAGCCGGAGTACATAGTGTCCGGATCAGACTCCTGTGTCAGCCAACGGGTAACTGGCAGCTCAATGTCATCATTTTCGAGAAAAGCCAGATCAGGCTTCTGCGACACGGCTGCGATTACAGTATCAAAAGCCTCGGTAAAGTATTCACCGGTAGCTTCTGGACGGCGACGACCGGAGGCATCAGGTTCTCCCAGTGCCATTTTTTCGAGCTTAACTTCACTAACACGCCCGTTGTCATCGGCAATATTCTCGACAGGGTTTGTCAGAAAGTGGAATTTCACCCCTTCATGCTCTGCTTCTACTATTTCATAGTCTTCCGCAGGCATTTCATCACGGGTTCGACGGTAGATCAGCGTAGTATCGGCACCATCGCGAACAGCAGTACGGGCACAGTCAATGGCGGTATTACCACCACCGATAACAGCTACTTTTTTGCCGGTCGTATACTGGTGTCCGGTCACATAGTCTTTGAGGTAGTCGACACCCAAGTAGCAGCCATCCAGTTCACTGCCCTGATAATTCATTTCTACCGCTTTTGATGCACCAACCGCAAGGCAGACTGCATCGTAATCTTTGGCAAGACCTGATAAGAGGAAGTCTTTACCTAGTACCTTGCCCGTTTCGACCTGCATACCGTTACGGCACATCAGTTCAATTTCTTTATCTAAAATCGCTTTCGGCAATCGGTATTCAGGTATACCGTAGCGCAGCCAGCCACCAGCCTGAGGCATCGATTCAAACACTGTGACACTGTAACCTTCGTTACTTAAGTAATAGCCACAGGTTAAACCGCCAGGGCCACTACCAATAATGGCAATAGATTTACCTTTGGCTGGCTTCAATTCGGGAACATATTGCTCTTGCGCAACCAAATCAACATCGGCGGCGTGACGTTTTAGCTGTCGAATTGCCAGCGGTTCATCGACAATGCCGCGTCGACATTCAGTTTCACAGAATGCAGGACACACACGGCCAATGGAAAGCGGCATTGGCAATGTACGTTTAATAACTTCAACCGCTTTTTGATGATCATTTTGAGAAATATGATAGAGATAAGACTGAATATCAACCCCTGCCGGACAAGCCGTCTGACACGGTGCCTCACAGTCTGCATAGTGATCAGATAAAATGCGGTTCAATGCTTTTTTACGAGCGGCCGATAATGCTTCGCTCTGAGTTGTAACATTCATCCCCTCACTAGGATGAATTTCACATGCGCGCTTTGTGCCTTGTCCTTCGACTTCAACTACGCATAACTCACACGGTACTTTTTCACCGTTTTTATTTAAGCCACATAGAGATGGGATATCAATTTGGCAGTGTGTAGCGGCTTCAAGCAATGTTTGCTGCTTATTAACAGCTACGGCTTGTCCGTCTATTGTGACATTTATCATATATTGCCTCTTTACTGTTGCTCGGCGCTGCATCAAGGCAATGAGTTATACGGTTAAACCTGATTATTACTCAGATAACAAGTAGTAACTAACTTCTTATTCATAGGGAAAGCCAGGTACAGCGCTCAAGGATGATCGAGAGAAATCATCATTTTTTGTTATTCCTCCAACGTATCAGGATCAGAATAAAATTCCTTGATTTGAAACACTGTAGTGAATTATTTTCCATTCAAAATAAAGTAAGCAATAATCTACATTTACAATCAAACAGACAGAAACTGAAATATATTTTCATTATTCACTTTCAACTCCCCTACCTCGAAGGTGGCACAAATATATATCTACGAGGCTTTATCGATTAAATTATCGTTAAAACTTCGAATGATATTCGAAACTGAGTCGATTCACGGCCCCATAACTGAAAAAATAAAACACAATTTGTATTTATATTAGACACATAAATATAGATAAATTCTCATTTACTCACTTGACCAATAGAAATGCGTCTGCTTGCTGTACTTGACGACCGGGGAGTGGTTCTTACCACAACTCCCCGGTCTGCAGGTGCGAAAGAATGTCGTGAGAAAGCGATAATAATCACAGAGTTGCCACTAAACCTGTTATCAAGCTATCAGGAAACGCTATATAACACGTGACTTTTGCTTAGCGAACAACATATAATTTGATGATAATGTTAATAATTTTGTGAGCTTCCGGGCAAATTATGGCCAATATTCTAGATTCTGTTGATCAGCGTACCCAGCTTGTCGGTGAAAACCGACTCGAATTACTTATCTTCCAGCTGAACTCATCACAGCTATTTGCCATCAATGTGTTTAAAGTCAAAGAGGTCGTTAAGCTACCTAAGCTTAACGTTCTTCCTGGCTCACACCCTAATATTACTGGTGTTGCCAATATCCGGGGACAATCAATCCCGGTAATCGACCTGCGCCAAGCTATTGGTATGCGCCCGGTTGATAATAGCGGTGAAAGCAATATGATCATCACCGAATACAACCGCTCGGTACAGGCATTTCTTGTCGGCCAGGTTATGAACATTGAGAACCTGACATGGCGTGATATCCAGCCACCACCAAGCCAAGTCGGGAAAAATAACTATCTGACGGCCCTTACCAAACTGCAACGTGATGGTGTTGACAGGCTGGTTAGTATTATCGATGTCGAAAAGGTACTGGCAGAAATCATTGACTATGATATTCAGATTTCTGAAGAAGTCCTCGATAACAATATCGTGAACCATTTCCATGGCCGCAAGGTTTTGATTGTCGATGATTCAGCTACGGCCCGCTCGCAGATCCGCGATACGCTTTCACAGTTGGGACTCCAGCTGATTGAAGCCAGCGACGGTCTAATGGCACTGAACCTACTTAAAGGTTGGTGCGATGAAGGTAAGAATATCAACGATGAAATCCTGATGATGTTCACTGATGCTGAAATGCCTGAAATGGATGGCTATAAGCTAACCCATGAAATCCGTAACGATCCAAGAATGAGTAATTTGTATATCGCCCTTAATACCTCGCTCAGCGGCAGCTTCAATGAGGCGATGGTGAAAAAAGTTGGCTGTGACCGCTTTATTTCCAAGTTTCAGCCAGATCTGCTGGTTGAAGTAGTCCAGGACAGATTACGTGCAGTACTGTAACAACAAGCTGATGTGGAGAACTCGCCGTCTGGCGAGTTTTTTCTATCCACATTTTGCCGCTCTCCTCACAATAACCGAGTTCTAGCAATAAACGAGGCTTAAGTGGAGTACTGACAGTTTCAGCAGCACAGTAAACCATAGTTGTTCATCCATAATCATTACTCACACTCCTTATTAGTCACGGGCTCAAGTTCGTTCCAGGCCTCCAACGTTTCACCGTGCAAAATATCAATCTTCTGGTATTTTATATCTTCTGCTTTTACCGTTAACTGCATTGTCAGCAGAACAACGATGAGAAGTGGAAGCACCCAGCTAGGTGCTCCCTTGGGTTTCATTTGGCTCATACTACATCGACCCTTTTAGTGTGTGTTGGCAGTACGAACCTGGTTCTGATTGCTACGGAGTGTCACTCGGCGGTCAAAAAAATCACCTTCAAAGTTCTGCTCTGCTTTCAGCGGTTCCTGATCGCCATAGGCCGATGCAAAAATCTGGTCACCATCAACACCACGTTGTACTAAGTACGCACGAACGGCTTCAACACGTTGTTGTGACAGGTTGTAATTTTTCAGGCTATCACCGCGACGGTCGGCATAGCCGGACAGCTCCCACTTCACCTCGGGTGCCTGCTTCATTAGCTCCGCCAGCTCCACAAGTTGTTCCTCAAAATGCGGCTCAATCCTTGCCGAACCGGTGCGAAAGTGCACATTCATCTCTAGAGCCAAATCAATCTGGCGCTGCTCAAGGGTATTGCGCTCAATGCTTTGCTCAATCATTTCCTGCTGTAGACGGGCAATCTCAATTTGTGACTGGTTGTATCGCTGACTGATACGCTCAAGTTCGGTATTCCGTGCCGCTAGCTCTACCATTTCTTCGTCTTGTGATTTGATATGCTGCTCTTGCCCCATCGCAGTACCCGCAATGCCACCGACAATTGCGCCTATCACCGCCCCTGCAGGTCCTCCGACAAGCGCCCCGAACGCTGCCCCGGAACCTAAACCGATTAACTGCTCGTCCTTGCCAACTGTGTAGGTATCCTGGTCAGGATTCATTTCAGAAGGCTGCATGTCTGAGGCTTGAACCGCTGGTGCAATAGCCGATGCCATAAGAGCGGTTGCAATAAGTGTCGAGATTAGCTGCTTTTTCATTTTTTATTCCTCATCAGTTAAAAGTGTGCTGATTGTTTGTTTTTCTTCGATGTCGTTTCGATGAGGTAATTAAACCAACTTGTTCTGGCAATCTTGAGGAGGAAAAAGGGCAATATGCTGATCAATTGTGGCAAAAAAATGGCAATCGCTTCTTGTGGCTTTTTTCGGCCTTTTTTTATTGTATAGTCAGCACATAACAACAGCTCAATACCCATGAAATCATCCGCTAAGGCCGTACATGAAGAAAATTGTGATTGTCGAAGACGAAGACGCTATTCGTGAAAACTATATCGATGTATTAAAGAAACATGGCTACAACGTGCAGGGGTATGACAACCGACCAGATGCACAAGCTGCGTTCGAGCACAATCTACCGGATCTAGCCATTATTGATATCGGCCTACAGAACGAAATCGACGGTGGCTTTTCGCTGTGTCAATCACTACGAGCTTTATCACCAACAATACCTATTATTTTCCTGACGGCTCGAGATAGTGATTTTGATACTGTCTGCGGCCTGAGAATGGGAGCTGATGATTACCTGACCAAGGACACAAGCCTGCCCCACTTGATGGCTCGCATCGCAGCTCTTTTTCGTCGCAGCGCTCTTCTTGCCACACCGACCGAGCAGGAAACCCTCATTGAACGCGGAGCGCTGACAATTGATAAGAACAAAATGCAGATCTTCTGGAACAAAGAACTGGTTGAGCTGACAGTTACTGAATTCTGGATGGTTTACGCATTGGCAAAACGACCTGGACATGTCAAAAGTCGCCATGACTTAATGGATGAGGCTCAGGTTGTCGTCGACGACAGTACTATCACGTCACATGTAAAACGGATCCGTAAAAAATTCCTGCAATATGATGACAACTTTGACTGCATTAACACGGTATATGGAATGGGCTATCGATGGGGTTCATAACTGAGGTTGAACAATACTATGCCTAAATTTCGCATCGGCCTTAGAGTAAAAGTGATTCTGATTTCTAGCTTTCTGCTAACCCTGCCTTGGGTCGGCTATAAGTATATTATTGAAATGGAAAAGCTATTGCGACAGGGGCAAGAACAAACATTGGTCGGCACAACTCGCGCTGTAGCCACGGCATTGAACGAACGCCCAAAGTTGTTTAGTACTCAAGCCAGCTTTTTGCAGTCCGTCAGGAAAGGGCATGACTTATACGCCTATGAACTCCAAAATCCAATCACCCTCAATGGCCAGCTTGCAGACTGGACAGATTATGACGACAAGATGGTGCATTACGGGCGTGAATATGTTCAATTCAGCCGCCGTCCGTATAACCAAAACAGCATTAGCTTCCGCCATCTTGTCGGTAAATACGAAGGTTACCTTTACGCCGCTTTTGAAGTGACCGATAGCAGCCCGATCCTACGTCGAAAGAATTCAGTACGTGTCGATCGCAATGACCACCTGATCATTGCCATGACGTCCCCTGACGGTGAGTTTTTCCGATACGTTGTTTCAGCCCATGCTGATGGCTGGGTTAATGCGTGGCAAATTACCAATGACATCACCGACTCTAGCGGCCTGATCCTACAGAATCAAATTCAAGGCTATTGGCGCACGACAGACAAAGGGTACAACATTGAACTCAGGCTACCGCTATCATTCCTCGGCAATAAGCTAGGGTTTGCTTTTTACAATGTCAATAACGCCCAGAATCGAGAAATTGATACTATCATCGGCACCTCCAATACCTCTCACCTCAATCGACTGGGAACAGTACTGGTCCCTTCACCTGAAATAGAAAAGATCCTGAAAGGCATGGGGCATACCAGTACCCGTATCTGGGTTATCGACCGCCACCAGCGTGTACTCGCCCAGACAGGCGATATCCAGAAGTCAAACGGAGTTTGGTCATCATCGGTTAAGTATGCGGCTAATGATGACTCGTGGTGGTCAGCCATCGAGAAAAAAATTCTCCACCCACTTTATTATCGCTACCTCATTTCCGAACCTACCGTATTTGTTGATTCTCTCAAGGATGCCGCACTGGTCAAAGGCGTTCATGTTTCGCAGGCTCTAAATGGTCGGGGTTATTCCCACTGGCGCCAGTCTGAAGATGGAAAGGCCATGATCCTCGCGGCAGCCTATCCCATCTGGCTCGGTGACAATGTCATGGGTGCAGTAATTGCCGAAGAGTCAACGGCTGGTATTCAAACGCTGAGAAATCGGGCAATGGAGCAACTCTTCAATGCTATTTTGGCCATTATCACGATAGGTACCATCACCCTGTTTCTTTTCGCTTCGAAAATTTCCTCTCGAATTCGCCGCCTGCGTGATGAAGCTGAGCTGGCCATCGACAGCCAAGGGCGCATTCAGCAGCTCATCTCCCCGACACAAGATACCGATGAAATTGGCGACCTATCCCGCAGTATGGCAGCCATGGTAGGCCGGTTGGGACAGTATAATCACTATTTGGAAAACCTCTCATCCCGTCTTTCTCACGAATTGAGAACACCTGTTGCCGTCGTTCGCTCTTCAATAGAAAACCTCTCGATGCATAATCAGGATGAAGACTCACAGCGCTATATTGCCCGAGCACAAGATGGGGTACATCGACTGAGTACTATCCTATCAAGCATGACGGAAGCAACGCGTATCGAGCAGAGTCTACAAGGAGCAGAAAAAGAACGATTTCCCCTCAACGAACTTGTAACTGGATGCATGCAGGGATACCAGATGGCTTATCCACATCAGACTTTTGATGTACAAACTGAAAAGCCGGACATTTTCATTTTCGGAGCCCCTGATTACCTTGCCCAGCTACTGGACAAACTAATCGCCAATGCGGAAGATTTCAGCAACGATAACGATGCTATTGAAGTCTCATTGAGCCAGCAAGGGTCATCGGCAATTCTAACGGTGAGTAACTACGGTCCGCTACTGCCCGATAATATGTCAGACCAACTACTCAACTCTATGGTGTCAGTTCGCAGCCAACATAAACAAACCAAGCCACACCTTGGCCTAGGGTTATTTATTGCTAGGCTAATAACTCAATACCATCATGGAGATATTACGTTGAGAAACCGTATCGATAGTCAGGGTGTTGAGGTCGTTGTTACCCTGCCCATACAAATCATAGAAAGTTAAACTAATATACCCAAACTACTTTATTAGATTTAAATAGTTTGGGTATATCAGAGCACCACATTTATCGTTTTTTCTTATGCCATCACAGCTGCTGAAAACAACCCGATAGCAATCGTTATTGCAGCTATAGCTAGCAATATTTCAAACAGCATATTTTGCATAAATCATCCAACCAGTAGCCACCAAGCACAAGTACCGAGCTACTTTGATCTATCCGAGTTATTCTACCATCAAGACACACCTCTACAGAGAGGGTATTACGAGCGTCTTGATCGCACTAACAACAGCGGAGGTAGTGAGCGGTATACATATTAGCTCCTACTGTTATGGCTTCGTTATTGATTAATTAGCTTGGCCTGATTCGAGGCATGACAATATAAACTACCAGGTTCAACCAGAACGCCTTCAATTCCCGAGGTCGATGAACTTGTTGTTCTGAACGTACGAAGTACACAAACTGCCGTATACACACTAACTAAAATAAACAACAAACTAACAATGGTATCCAATATGTCTTCCTCTGTTTAGATTACATAATTAATACTACCCTTGAAGGCTAAATCGAACCTGAACAACATTCTAGATGCAATAAAGAGATTGTAACAACCTGATGGCATTATGAGCCCGTTTCATGTCTGTACTTATTTAGGACGATAGTCTTTTTCACTTTGCGGTGACTCTGACAACCATGCCCTTCCCTCACGGCTATCAACCTGAGCCATTACCTCCTGCTCTTTCTTTTCAATAGCCTGATATTGAGATTCACAAACGCTTTTGGTCACCTTGTCCTCGCCATAGGTATGAAGACAGCGATCTATGTATTCATCGTATGTCATCAACAAGGTTTCTGAGTGTGCCGGCGCCATAACTAGAACTGCCACACCAACAATCACAAGTGCACATCGTTTCATCATCATTCACACCAAGGTAGTTTTGCCCCTTTAAGTGAAGATGATCAACAAGTACAACGCCAACTTATTAATGAGACCATCAATAAAAAAGGAGCCACCGGCTCCTTTTCATTGAATATCATTCAGTTTAACTGTTGTGACTAACCACGGTAGTAGTTCTGTGGCACAAACGGCATCTTCTCAACAGTCATAGGTAACTTCTTACCACGAACTTCTGCAAACAGTTCAGTGCCAATCTTAGCCAGATCAGTCTTCACGTACGCCATTGCAACCGGTGCACCTTTGGTTGGGCCAAATGTACCACTTGTAACAATACCCACTTCATTGTCGTCGGCATCAAACAGCTTGCTGCCTTCACGAACAGGTGCCTTTGACTGGCCAAGCAAACCGATACGCTTACGGGCTACATCCTTCGTCTGGATTTGCTCAAGGATCAATTCAGCACCCGGGAAACCACCCGGACGTTGACCGTCCGCACGGCGAGGCTTACTGATACCCCACAACAGGCTGGCCTCAACAGGCGTCGTTGTTGTATCGATATCGTTACCGTATAAACATAGGCCACACTCAAGACGCAATGAGTCACGAGCCCCCAAGCCAATCCACTCTACTTCAGTGTTTGCCAGTAGTTCACGTGCTAGTGCATCTGCTTTATCAGCCGGCACAGAGATTTCATAACCATCCTCACCGGTATAGCCAGAACGGCTTACCAGACACTCTGCGCCACCCAGATCAATAGATACAGCATCCATAAATAGCATGTCGCTCACAGCAGGATTCAAACGAGCCAATACTTCTGCGGCTTTTGGTCCTTGCAGGGCAAGCAATGCACGATCATCAATGAGTTCCATCTCAACATCGGCAGGTAAATGCGCTTTGATATGGGCAATATCTTGGTCTTTACATGCCGCATTCACCACGACAAACAGGTGATCACCAAAATTAGTCACCATCAGATCGTCTAAGATCCCGCCCTGCTCGTTGGTAAAGAATGCATAACGCTGCTTGCCTGCTGGCAGGTCAATAATATCGACAGGAACAAGTGCTTCAAGGGCTTTCGCAGCATTGGCACCATGAAGGCGAAGCTGACCCATATGTGAAACATCAAACAAACCGGCTGCTTCACGGCAGTGGATATGCTCTTTGCGAACACCTAATGCGTATTGAACAGGCATGTCATAGCCAGCAAAAGGAACCATTTTCGCGCCCATCTCAACATGAAGAGCGTGCAGAGGTGTTACCAGTAATTCTTGGGACATACGTTTATACTCCGTGAACCGCGAGTATGCGGCTATTTTCCATATCACTTGTTGCGACTATGTTAAACTAGGTTTACTATAGTAAACAAAGTTTCTTGCGGTTCAAACTGCGCCACCTCACATAATTTCACATCAGTACAAATAATCGTCCTTACACTGATGTCACGATGCCGTTACCCAAAGAATGTGCGCATCTTCATCGCTAATTGATACCAACATATGTCCCATGGTGGCATCATAATAAACCGAGTCGCCCTCGCTCAGCTTCACCGGCTCATAAAACTCAGAGAAAAAAGTGATCTCGCCAGATAACACCAGCAAGAACTCTTCGCCGTCATGGCGGATCCAGCCTGAATAGTCCTCAAACTGGCGAGCCCGTACCCGAGACTTAAACGGCATCATCTTTTTCTTGGTTAGCTGCGTTGCCAGCAGCTCATGCTCATACGTTGTCGTTGGATGCGGCTTTCCCTCATCCTGACGGGTGATATCTCTGCGGCCCGTTGCTTTTATCTGCTTTGGTGGTGCAAACAGCTGAGGAATATCGATTTCTAATCCACCAGCCAGCTTTTGCATCGCCTGGAACGTAGGAGAAATTTGCTCGTTCTCAATCTTAGACAGCGTCGAACGGGCCAGCCCGGTACGCTTACTGGCTTCTTCCAGAGTTAGCCCATGGGCCATCCGGATTTCTTTTAACCGCTTACCGAGTTTCAGTGGCTCGATTTTCTCATCTCTATCCGTACCATGTTCTTTGGCTACCGTCATCGATGGGTAGATATCTACCTGTTGTTTATCACTCATTACTTCCCTCCTTGGTACTACTGTTACTTCATTTTGGCATAGCCGATCGGAAACTTAAAAGTCATACCAATGAAAAAGTTTGACCGACGCATCATATTTGAAACAAAGTTTCCAAAAGGAAACTTTTATTTTTTTGCTGCCTTTTCCACCGCTCAAAAGCACAATAATTGCACTGCGGCACATTCCTTTCTCCCACACTACCTGATATAGGAAACTCTTACAAAACCCTTATAGCTACTGGGCTTGTTATCATTATTAACCAACTCGCAACAACACTGCACTCCGGTAAATAAACGAAGAAATTGGCCTTCAGAGAGAAATATGCATGACAAGGCGCAAACGTTTGCCTAATATAATCGATACTAAAGTGGACAATGATCCACTATTGGAAATTTCCGTTTGATCGGCTATCTATAGAAAGGTATGTTACGCAGTTGTTAGGGCCAGTTAGACATTCAACTGTCATATTTTGGTCTGATTAAGGCAACCAGCTGCAGACATTATCCATAACTACAATACAGCCAATGGCTCTGGACAATGGAACACCCACTAGGGCGCACTTGAGGATAACGTGAAATGAAAGCTTCATACCAAAACCACGATTTAGAAATGTTCTTCTCCACCAACCTTGCTCAGGTGGACGGAGCTGTTAATGCAGGCATCGAGGCAGAGCTGAACCGTCAGAACCAGCAAATCGAACTGATCGCCTCTGAAAACATCGTTTCTAAAGCGGTTATGCAAGCACAAGGTAGCTGTTTAACCAACAAATACGCCGAAGGTTATGCAGGTCGCCGCTACTACGGTGGCTGTGAACATGTCGACGAAGTAGAAAGAATCGCCATTGCTCGTGCCAAACAACTTTTCCAGTGCGAGTACGTGAACGTTCAGCCACACTCTGGCGCCCAGGCCAACGGTGCAGTGATGCTCGCACTGCTTCAGCCAGGCGACACCATCCTAGGTATGTCTCTGGATGCTGGTGGCCACTTAACTCACGGTGCTCGCCCTGCCCTTTCCGGCAAGTGGTTCAATGCGGTTCAATACGGTGTTAGCAAAGACAACTGCGAAATAGACTACGACCAGGTTCGTGAGCTTGCTATCGAAAGCCAGCCAAAAATGATCATCGCTGGTGGTTCTGCTATTCCTCGTAAAATTGATTTTGCCAAGTTCCGAGCCATTGCCGATGAAGTTGGCGCATACCTGATGGTTGATATGGCGCACATTGCCGGACTAATTGCAGCTGGCGAACACCCAAATCCGATTCCGCACGCACACATTGTTACGACAACAACGCACAAAACATTGCGTGGCCCTCGTGGCGGTATGATCCTGACTAACCACGAAGATATTAACAAGAAGATCAACTCGGCGGTTTTCCCTGGCCTTCAGGGTGGTCCGCTAATGCATGTTATTGCTGGTAAAGCCGTTGCTCTTGGTGAAGCCCTAGAACCAGAATTCAAACTGTACATTAAAAATGTGATCAACAACGCGAAAGTGTTAGCAGAAGTCCTGCAAGCTCGCGGTTGCGATATTGTTACCAATGGTACAGACACTCACCTGATGCTGGTTGACCTTCGTCCAAAGGGCCTAAAAGGCAATCAGACAGAAGAAGCCCTGGAGCGTGCAGGTATTACCTGTAATAAGAATGGCATCCCATTCGATTCTGAAAAGCCTATGGTTACATCAGGCATCCGTCTTGGTACACCGGCAGGCACAAGCCGTGGGTTTGGCTCTGACGAATTCAAGCAAATTGGTGAGTGGATTGGTGACGTACTTGACGGGCTGGTTGCCAACCCAGAAGACAACAGTGAAGTTGAGCAGCGTGTGAAACAGCAAGTACAGAAACTCTGCAGCCGTTTCCCGCTATACCAGTAGTCCTCTACGATTATTGATTGATACAAACCGAAAATCTGTGGCCCGATGACTTTTATACGGGCCTGTAAAAATAAACAAAATCTGCGGAAGCATTGCGCAAGGAGTAAAAATGGAAAATACATTGAAGTTCGCTGAAAGTCATGAGTGGGTACGCGATAACGGTGACGGCACTATCACTATGGGTATCTCTAGCCACGCTCAGGGTCTACTTGGTGACGTTGTATTCGTTGATCTTCCAGAAGTGGGTGACTCAACAGAAGCTGGTGAGACTTTCTCTCTAGTTGAATCTGTAAAAGCAGCTTCTGACATCTATGCGCCGGTAACCGGTGAAATTGTTGAAATCAACGAAGAGCTGGAAGACAGCCCTGAGCTGATTAACGAAGAACCATACGAAGGCGGCTGGATTGCTAAGATCAAAGTTGCAGATGTTGAAGAGCTAAGCAAGCTTATCGACGGCGAGAAATACCTAGCGTCTATCGACGAAGACTAAGTGAATATCGGCTTTTAAGTACCGAAAAAGATAATTTCCGCTTAAAAGCCGGTTTTCAACCTACTCTCGATGACTTCCCACTATTGCATCATGCTCAGGTGTAATAGGTAGTAACTGTTCAGGAAAGAACCATGACCGACATGACTCTTCTAAATGCATTAAGTGACGATAAGGAATTCGCAGGTCGTCATAATGGCCCGGATTCAGCACAACAAAAAATCATGCTGGAAACTATCGGCGTTGCAAGCGTTGATCAGCTGATTGAACAAACCGTCCCGGCAGCAATTCGTCTGCCAGAACCAATGAAGTTAGACCAGCCTCAAAGCGAATCAGATATGCTTGCTGCGCTTAAAGCAATCGCAAGCAAAAATATCATCAACCGCAGTTTTATCGGTCAGGGTTACTACAACACCTTAACGCCTAATGTTATTCTGCGTAACGTCCTGGAAAATCCAGGTTGGTACACAGCTTATACCCCTTACCAGCCAGAAATCTCCCAAGGTCGCCTAGAATCACTGCTTAACTACCAGCAGATGATCATGGATCTGACAGGCATGGAACTGGCCAATGCATCGCTGCTTGATGAAGCGACAGCAGCAGCCGAAGCCATGACACTGTGTCAGCGTGCAGGCAAAAACAAGAGCAAGACATTCTTTGTATCGAACGATCTGCACCCACAGACTGTAGATGTTGTTCGTACTCGTGCCGGCTACATCGGCATTGAAATCATCACAGGCTCTATCGACGAGCTGGACAACCACGATGTATTCGGCGCTCTGCTTCAGTACCCTGGCACCAGCGGCAACGTGGTAGACCTAACTGAAACTATCGAAAAAGCACACGCCAAGAAAACACTGGTCGCTGTTGCCTCTGATCTGCTGGCACTAACGCTACTGAAATCACCTGGCGAAATGGGCGCGGACGTAGTTATCGGTAGTGCCCAGCGCTTCGGTGTCCCAATGGGCTTCGGCGGCCCGCACGCGGGCTTCATGGCAACCAAAGACAAGCACAAGCGTACAATGCCTGGCCGTGTTATCGGTGTATCGAAAGATTCCAAAGATAACCAAGCGCTACGTATGGCGATGCAAACGCGTGAACAGCACATCCGTCGTGAAAAAGCGACATCGAACATCTGTACAGCTCAGGCACTACTAGCAAACATGGCTGCATTCTATGCCCTTTACCACGGTCCTGAAGGCCTGCGTAAAATCGGCCGCCGTGTCCACCACCTAACAGCAATTCTTGCTGCTGGCCTACGCAACTCTGGTATCGAACTAGCGCACGACGCCTTCTTCGACACCATTACGCTAAATACCGGCAAGAAAACTAACGAGCTCTACAAAAAGGCGCTCGATGCGGGCATCAACCTGCGTAAATATCCGGCTACTGATGACAAGAGCGGTCAGCTTGGTATCAGCGTTGACGAAACCACCAAAATTGAAGATATCGAAGAGCTACTGACTCTGTTCAGCGGTGATGAGCTAAAAGCATCAATGTTCACAGCAGATATTGCTTCCGATGAATTCGCAGCCATTCCAGAAAGCTGCCGCCGTACCAGCAAGTACCTGACTCACCCAGTATTTAGCGAGCACCACAGTGAAACGCAGATGATGCGTTACATGAAGAAGCTGGAAAACAAAGACTACTCGCTAACTCACGGTATGATCCCGCTAGGCAGCTGTACCATGAAGCTAAATGCCGCAGCAGAGATGATCCCTGTAACTTGGCCTGAATTCGGTTCCCTGCACCCATTTGCCCCAGCAGATCAGGCACAAGGCTATGCTGAACTTGCTGAGAAGTTCTCTGAAATGCTGTGCTCGGTAACAGGCTACGATGCGTTCTCGCTACAGCCAAACTCAGGTGCACAGGGTGAGTACGCTGGCCTGATTGCGATTCAGCGCTACCACGAGTCTAACGGAGAGTCACACCGTAACGTATGCTTGATCCCAAGCTCTGCGCACGGTACTAACCCAGCTTCTGCTGCCATGGTATCGATGAAAGTTGTGGTAGTTGGCTGTGACGACCTTGGTAACATCGACGTTGAAGATCTGAAATCAAAAATCGAAAAACACCGCGACAACCTGTCGTGCATCATGATCACCTACCCTTCTACCCACGGTGTATACGAAGAAGCCGTTCAGGAAGTGTGTGAGCTGGTTCATGAAGCTGGCGGTCAGGTTTACCTTGACGGTGCCAACATGAACGCGCAGGTTGGCCTAACAAGCCCTGGCTTCATCGGCTCTGACGTCTCGCACCTGAACCTGCACAAAACCTTCTGTATCCCACACGGCGGTGGTGGTCCGGGTATGGGTCCTATCGGTGTTAAATCGCACCTGGCTCCGTTCCTGCCGGGTCACACAGAAAGTTCTGAAAGCGACAAGCCTCAGTACGCTGTATCAGCAGCAGAGCTAGGTTCAGCCTCTATCCTGCCTATCTCATACGCTTATATTGCGATGATGGGCGAAGAAGGCCTGACTGAAGCAACTAAACTGGCTATCTTGGGTGCAAACTACGTAATGGAGCGTCTGCGTCCGCACTACCCAGTTCTGTATCGTGGTACACACGGCCGCATCGCTCACGAATGTATTATCGACATCCGTCCAATCAAAGAAGCTTCAGGCATCTCAGAGGAAGACGTTGCTAAACGTCTGATGGACTACGGCTTCCATGCACCAACCATGTCATTCCCTGTTGCCGGCACACTGATGATCGAGCCAACAGAATCTGAAGACCTGGCTGAACTGGATCGCTTCTGTGACGCAATGATTGCTATCCGCCATGAGATTGCCCGTGTTCAAGATGGCGAGTGGGATCTGGCAGACAACCCGCTAGTCCACGCACCGCATACTCAGGCAGACTTAATGGAAACCGAGTGGAACCGCAGCTACAGCCGCGAGCTAGGTTGCTTCCCATCAAACCAGACCAAGGACGCCAAGTACTGGCCGACGGTTAACCGGGTTGATAACGTATTCGGTGACCGTAACCTAGTATGTTCTTGCCCGGGTATTGAGAACTACATGGAAGACTAAGAGCTTGCTGATCACAGATAACCAAGTTGGAAACTGTGATAACCGAGTTGGAAACCGATAACTAAATTAGAAACTAACTTGAAAACAAAAGGCGAACCGTTTGGTTCGCCTTTTTAATTACCTTCAACATTTATCAATTCGAAAAGGGAGCGCTATAGGGTTGCTTCTATTCATATCATAGGACTCAGATTTACAAATCAAAGGCGACACACTCTGAAAGACCCTGATATTTAATAGATATTAGATATTAAACCTTTAGTTAGCCTCTAATTCTCAATAGGTATTAAGCCATACCTTCCATACTCTGGATTTTTGGTGAAATGTATATGATGAACATTGCGACTAACTTCCAAAGGTACGTCCTCATTTTCAATAACTATTACTTGGCAATCGTCTTTAATTTCTAACAGAGAAGAATAAAATTCAGTCGCCATGTCGTTAGATATGCCCTCTCCAATCGGGACATCTGGCTTTTTATAGGTAACTAGTGGCGAATCCATAACACAGAACCCTAAACCTAATTTTTGTATAAGCAATGACAACGTGAAAGAAGCATGAGTTATAGACCGATAACCTTTACCCGCCAGCTTCCTTGCTTCCCCGTTGATAACAAAATCATTATCATTTTCACTAAACACTACTCTATGCTCTGAGTTTATATCTAAATACCCCCAACGAATCAGCAATCGCTCCATTGTTTTTGCTATTGATTCTAGATTCTCAATAGTTAACTTCTCAAACTGTCTGGCTGTTTTTGAAAGAGTAACCAATTCCAGCAGCTCATCGCGTTGCTTACACAATGAGCTTACAAAAGAACGTGATACTAATTCTTCATTAATCTCCCGAAGCTTCAACTGCAACTCATCAATTTCTTCTAAGTGATCTTGAAACGACTGATTGAAATGCCTTGCAATAAGATCATTCAAATTGGTAAGTTCATTTTGAAGCGCACGGATCTCAGAACTATGTTCTTCAATCTCAGATTGGAATTGTGCTTTAGCTAAACCAACTTCATGAAGCATTGCACCTATCTTCTTCCTCTCTGCATCGGCACTAATACAGATATCTTTGTTCGTCGGTTCTTTTGGAACAAAGCTAGCTTCACACACAGGACAGTTCTGGCGTTCTATGCTCGACAAAGCCGCTCCCATTTCTAGCGTTGAGCCAAGCCTGCTTAAATCAGATATATATTGCTTCTCTATGATCGATACATTTTTGCTTAGGAACTCTTGCTCTTTGACGCTAGTTCTTAAAGAATCCATTCGTTCCAATACGGTGTGTCTCTGATCTTCATAATGAGACATGCGCTCGGTTACATTATCTGCAATTTCTCTTGATTCATAGATAGCTAACTCTAACTTTGTCTGCTGGTCTTCTAACTCTTCTATGGTTCTTTCGGAATCTGGACTATGCTCATGCTTATCAATCAGTTCTTCTAGCATCTCTAGCCTGCCAGATTTGTTTGCTATCACTTTGTCTGAAGGAGTTTCTTGTAAAGCTGAATCATCTATCCCAGTAACCAAAAATTTAATTACATTAGTTTCTTTCGTTTTATCAATATGTTGGCCTGAAAGGAATGGTGACTCTACCTTTGGAATATTTAGCTCTCCAATCAAAGAAAGCGGTCTCATTGATGAAAGACTTAACTCCGACTTTTTTGCTTTTTGATTCACTCGAATCCATTTGTTTTCTAGTCCGCATTTAGACAAAATAAAGTGTGAGAGAGTGTTTGTTTTATTTGCCGTATGCTTCCTTTTCAGTGTGACATGCTCTTGAGTCGTTTCCCAATCATCAACCGAGCACTCACCTAACAAAAAATCACCACCGTGAAGGTCGGATTTCAGGGTATAAACGTTACCTACATAATCTTCCAGCTCAAGGAACACATGCTCATAACCGTTAGATTCAGATATTCTTCTCTCCAGCTTTGACTTACCTAACATGTAGTCCAAGCATTCAAAAACAAATGTCTTACCCGTATTTGAAGGGCCTGTAATAATATTTACGCCCTTTTTGAAGTTGACTATCGCGTTAGGTTTTTCAGCCCCAGATAATCTAAGTTCAGTAATGTAAATACCAGCCATATTTAAACCAATACTCCTGTCTGGAAAACGATCTCTGCATCGCCATCTATGTTCGCTTCACAAATCAAATTACTTAACTCCGAACTACTATACTTTCCGAATTCCCTTACAGCCCACGATGCCCTTTCATCCACGTACTTCACATAAGCCTCAGCTAAGGAATCAAGAAATGGAACTCCTTCTTCAGAAATTCGATAGTAAAAGCCTTTCTCTAGGAACACTGGCATTGCCAATCCATAGTTACAAAGAAGGTTAATACCTCTTTTCATTTGTTCTCGTCGTACCAAAACTTCTGTGCTTCTGTAAGGTATGGGGGCGTGTATACTTTTTAGATATTCATTGAAGTCACCAGAGTGAACTATGATGTAATCTAGGTAAGACAACTTTTCCAAGTCGCATTCGTGTGGGTATACATGGCTTAAAATCACCAATGCACGCAGCCCGAACTCTAGTTGATTGTTGTAGGCTAAAGAAAAAGTCATTTCACTAGTCATACTCGATCCATATAAATTCATTTGCATCGGAAGGATCGTTTGCCAAGTGGTGACAAACTCCCGCTCTATCATCCCCATCACTGCATAGAGTTAGAGGATTTGAAGTAATAGCTAACTTTCGAGCTTCTTGCTCGACCTCTTTAACCTTTTGAAATCCATGCTCATGATCATCTTCAACCACATTGATTACTCCCGAAGCTATCTCGTTTTGGTATGATTCATATACACCTGCTGGAAGCTTATCTCTGGAGAAGTGCTTTAGTTGCTCAGTTTTATAAAAGCATTTCCTAGCTCTTTTAAAGTGGTTCAGATACTTTTTCTTAGATGCTATACAGTCGAGAGTTGTCAAAGTGTTGCCATCAGCATCGCTATACGCTGCAAATAATTTGGTCACATAAACCAATTCTTGGTTTGTTACTTCCTCAGGCATATCATCGCTGTAAGTTCGTTCAGGTAACCCTCCCCCAAATCTGCTTATGTGATAACGTGTATTGGAGTGCTCTTCAATTAGAGTCAAAGGCTTTACCTTGAGGAATATAGAAAAATCGAACTGATCTACATAGTCCAAAAACGCCCCAGTTAATTCGATCCCATTAGGCATCTTTTTAGTAATCTTAAACTTGCAGTATTTGTCCCAGTTATCTTTGAGTTCTTGTCGAAGTATATCTGGTTTACGCAACAGGTCAGCAAGCGACGTACCTACTCCATAGGGAGCAATAAAGTAGTAATGCCTTGGAACAGGAAAGTCACCCAAATAGGTGTAGTAACACACTTTGCCAAACTCAGTCCAAACGTCGCTTGGCCTAAGTGCATGATCGTAATGTTTACACTGAAAATTGTCCCACACATACGAGTCAGGGTTCGTCTTCGGGCAAGTAACATAACCGATGACATCTCGACCTTTATCTCCAGCTCCACCTAACCGTTCAACTTCGATATAATCTAGCTCTTTAAAGGTCAACCACTCTTCTACAAACTCTTCCCACTCTTCAGGTGAAAACAATTTGATCCGATGGATTGGAAGCACTGATGCACCAGTCAATACTTGAACTAAGTTAACATTCGACATAAATGAAGATACCAAGCAACTTTAATAACTCTTTGGAACAAAGGTAAATAATTGATGTATATAGTATCAGATACAATACAAACTAGTAGCATTAACACTAGGTGCAGTGTGGTTGTTCTCATAATTTATCGCTGACTACATGACTGAACGACTCAAGGAAAGACATGCGGTGACATTTAACCTCTACTAAGCACTTTCACTGTTTTATTAAGTTAGGACTGACAAGTGGCGAGAGTAGTGGGTCTTTACTCTTGAAAGGCAGCTACGAATTCTCAATCAGTGGTAGCAGTCTAGTGGGATTACGACTTCGGAGCGCAAACTCATCTACCCCTCTGCATGTCACTTCAAGCAATCGAATACAAGCGACTTTCGAATAGTTCGAACATCCCTAGTTATGAGCTACGCATAAGATTTGAGATTACTTTATTTAATGCTTGGTGACCTTTTTAACTTACTCACGAATCTAAACAACAAGAAGTGTCAAATTCCCCCTATAAATCAGATAAATAGAATCATTACCAACTTCATTATTACAAACTTTCGTGGCAAAAAGTGTGTATATCCAACACTTATTCCCACGAATAAGTGTAGAGGTACTACACTTATTCACGGGAAAAAGTGTAGTAATAAGAACAAACAACCGAGATAACCATTAAAAAATATTATCCGAATGCAGCTCTCGGAAATGAACGATATTAAAAGTAAGGTTCTCTAGTCATTGCAATAATGAAAAACCAGCGAAACGCATGCCACCAGCCTTATATCGATAACATTCAACATACCTCACAAGGCACCCGAAATGATCACCCATACGCATATACATACCGATCATTACTAAATAAAAAGTAACTTTTTTCACTGTTTTTGTTTGTTTGCGCACATTGTAACCAATTAATTCATAACTTATTGTTTTATTTATCAAACAAAAACAAGAAATAAATAAAATTATAATAATCAAGAAATTTAGTTTATTTATTATCAATAATAACTCGGTGATATAAATGTTTGATATTAGCTTAAATCTTAATAATAACCCCTCACCCAAAAACAATTCTACCGATTAAATTAAGTTATAATATTTCCTTTAAAATCAATAGTTAATACAAAAGGAGCACTAGACAATCTCACTCAGGACTGCTATCAATAAAATACTCAGAGTGAGATTTCATTATGAACAAACTCAAACAACCTATTATCACCAACAGAGAGATAAATAGAATTGAACGCTATCAAACCGATATTAGAATTAATGGTTACAGGCCATACATTACTGTTAAATCATCTAACAGTGTGGGGATGTGTAATATCATCTTCAGTCATAAAACCCAAAGGGGTCATCATTTATTGAGCCTAGGGGAATTGTCACTCTTTCTACATCTAGAGCACGATAAGAATGTTGTCGAAATATACGAGCAATACCCATTGCCCATTCATGAAACCCTGAACTGTGCAGAGGAACTAGATATATGGCACCCAGCTCGTTACAAAGAAAAAGATCATGCTACTAGGCTTGTTCCAGCAACGACGATGACAACAGACATCGTTGCGGTAATGAAAGACGACAGCTCTAAGGGGTATAAATTGCAACCATACAACTACAAACCCTCTGAGTCACTAAGCAACAAATACGAGTCAACGCATAAAGTTAATCGTACCAAGAAGAAATTTGAGATCGAGTGCCTATATTGGCAAAAGCAGGGCTATACGCTAGTGCAGATGACAGAACAAGACCTAAACCCAGTTCGTACATACAACCTCAAATGGCTGCGTGAGTGCTACCTGTATCCCAATCTTCTAGAAGTACCTGAGATGCTATATAGCTCTTTGTTGCTTACCCTAACTAACAACTTAATAAACAAACCCAAGGACACGTTAAGAAATCAACTTCAATTTGTATCAACGGCACATACTGTTCCATTGGAGCAAATGATGCGCCTATTTCAGTATGCCTGCTATAACTTTGATATTTCTGTGGATTTGAATACGGGAATCGAACTCTACCGCCCATTGACGATGCTAGACGAGGCCACCAATGCGCATTAATCAACGTATCGTTTCTGAACCTGAGAAAATCGACTATTTGATCGTCGATATGTGCTACGACAAGATGCTGGTAGCCGTAACGAATCTGCTAGCATCAGTGCCACTTCGTCCGTTCACTCTGGATTTAAACATTGCCTCATCTAAGGTTCAGAGTAGCACTTGGCGATTGGAAGAGAGGTCAGCCTCAGATTTGCTGTATGCAAGTGACGATGACCTTCTCGCCCATTCACAAACCAGAACAAAATGGATCGACAAACGCAATGCAGCGTACGGCGTTATCGCCCCTTTAGTCGAAGACAAAGAGAAACGTTATCAGTATCTATTTGAGGACAGCTCGGGGCTCTTAGAGGAGCTAATCCATTTATCAAAGCGTAGCCGTAAATACGTAGCGGGAGCCCTCAATCGCTACTGGTTTTATGGCTCTCATAAAAATGCACTCCTACCATTGTGGCGAAACTGTGGGAGCAATCCAACGCTCCCTGACAAACCTGAAATGAATAAACAGGGCCATATTACATTAAGTGGTAAATCAGGCCCCAAGACTAAGTATGGTAATCCCTTTAGAGGCATGACTCTGCAAGATCTGGACAACATTAAAAAGTTCAGTAGAAAAATACCTTCAGGATCGAGGGTACGCTTGAGCTATCTCTATGAAGAGTTTTGCCGAACGTACCTGTACCCCAAGGTAAAACCCAAAAACATTGATGCTCACGAGTTAACAATTCCAGCACCTAGACAAGAACTGATATCTCCAGAGGTATTCAAATACCACCTCAAAAAATACGTTGGCCCACTAGTTTTCATCCGAAAAGCCGTGGGTGAAATCGGCTATCAAAAGGACAAAAGCGGCAAGCCAGGCGTAGCCAGACACGGTCTACGTGGCCCAACAGATAGGTACGAAATTGATGCGACTATTGTCGACCAATACATACTGTATCCATATGACAAGAGCGAACAACTAGCGACAGGTCGCCCTGTCATCTATCTCGTAGCAGACACTTGGAGTGGCATGTTTGTTGGCCTCCATGTCTGTTTTCACGGGCCTAATTGGCATGGAGCTTCGCAAGCGCTGTTTAATGCTCTAACTGACAAAGTAGAATTCTGTAAACGATACGGTATCGAAATATCGGAACACGATTGGCCATGTCACCATCCGTGCTCACAGTTAGTAATGGATAGAGGTTCAGAATACACAGACAAAAATATCGAGGGTATTCTCACAGGACAAGTAGGTATTCAACTTGGAGGGTTTACTGCATATCACAGAGGAGACAGCAAAGGCACGGTAGAGCAAGGATTCCGCATTTATCAGCAAACCGCGATTAATTTTGTGCCTGGACAAGTAGTTAAAACTCCACAAAAAGAGGCTCAGCACGCTTCTCGGCATGCAGCCATGAGCTTCGAGGACTTTATGAAACGCCTTATCAAGTTGATTTTATACACAAATAACAATCGAGCGCGTGTCAGTAACCATAATTTCGAAATGACTCGTGACGACGTGGGATTAACGCCTAGAGATCTCTATGTGTATGGACTACAGGAAATGGTAATTCCTCGTACTACCGTATCGATTGAACAATTAAGGTTTGCTCTTTTGCCTGAAGCAACTGCGACTGTTCGTGCACAAGGTGTTTTTTTTAAAGGGCTCTACTACAGCTCAAACGAGGTCGTTCGTTCACAGTGGTTGGATTTCGCCAAAAACACAGGTCGATTCAAAATCCGTGTTCGCTACGATGATAACTCTACTAACCACATATGGTACAAAAATGAAAAAAGCGGTGAAATGTATCAGCTTGATCTCACTGATCGCTCAGAAGCCTACAAAAACCAAATCTGGGCCAATGCTCTACATCAAGTAGAACTAACCAAGCAAAAAATTAGCCTTCATGAAGAATGTGCTTTCTCTAACAAGTTAGATTTACTCAATGATTTCAATGAGATTGATAAAGATACTATTGCTAAAACTAAGCATCTCAAAAAATCTAACGCGAAATCGATCCAGCCAGGAATGAAACAACGCACCCATCTCGTCGCCGCACTAGAGAAACAACAACGTTCCGAGGAAATCAGAGAAGTAATGAGCAATCAAAACACATCACCACAACCAAAACGCCCTTCGCAAGATCTCACTGAACCTGATCTTTTTGACGACGGTGAATAAAATGACAGTACACTATATTCCGCACCCAAACCCTGAATTACGTGGAAACCCTCTGGTTGAAGCTCTGGGCTATCCGCTAGCACCACATGAATTCATCAAACTATGTACCAAAAAACCTATCATAGATTTTGATTTGTCATGTATTCCCGCTGAACATCACCATTACTACCTGCGTTCGGCGATAGACAACTTAGCAAGCGGTTATGTTGTCCAAGATGAAGCCCCTCGTCTGTATGACACTCTGTTTCGCATGATTGAACGCGGATATATCTATCGTAATCCACTAGCGTTTGGGGACTTTAAAAAACTTACGACCGCAAGCGACATCGACGTTAATCCAACCCAAGAGTTATCACTACAGCAAACTGCCGCTCAGAGCAGCCTTCTACTTGCAGGTCTCTCAGGCAGAGGGAAAACGGCCATGGTCGATAGCATTCTTTCTACTATTCCCCAAACTATCAAACACACTTGCTATCACGGGCAGGACTTCAGTTACGAGCAAATTGTATGGCTCAAAGTAGACGTACCAACTGCAAAGGGGCAGAGAGCACTACTGTGGCGAATCCTTGAGTCATTAGATTCCATAACAGGAGAGCATTATTACAATTCTCACCTAAAAAGTAACGTCACCACGCTAATGGTAGCCGTTCGAAAATCGCTAATTATTCATGGCGTAGGCCTTATCGTTTTGGATGAAGCTCAGAATCTATCCAAGCCTACTAAAACAGATAAAGTTGGAAACAATGAAAATGCGACTTTGCGATTTATAGAAGAGTTGTTTAACAAGATCGGCGTTCCCCTAATGCTTGTAGGTACTCTTTCCACCCTGAATCTATTCTCACAAGAAATGACCTCGGCTCGCCGCATAGGGAAAAATGGCTCACTAATCCTAGAGCAATGCGACGTTGACAGCTCATTTTGGAAGCGATTCATCAAACAACAAACACCAACGGAGTTATTGCATAACCAGCAAACAGACTTAGATACCCTTACACGCCATATTCATCACCTAAGTGCTGGTATTCCAGCTATAGCATCGAGCCTTATTCGTTCGACTATGTCTTATCTGACCTATCTTGGCCCTGAGAATCAAGATCTGAGCATTGCGGCATTAAATCGAGTATTCAATGAGCAATTTAGTGTAATAAGCGGTGCTCTCAGGGCACTAAAAAAAGGACAGTATTACCAATTTGAAGACTGCGCACCGTTAACCCTGCTCCACGAGAGTGAGGACTATTTCAATTCTGATGTGGTAACAAAAAGTTTAGCTTCAACTAAGCAACGTAAAGTACTCAGCAATAACACTTCTGAACTTACGCACCTAAGTGAAAAGCAGTTGAAAATGCTAGATGACATGTCTCCTGAATCATTGCTGCAAAAGGCCCGAGACAATGAATAACCTTTTAAAGCAGCTTCCGAATGAGCACATACGGAGCGTTCTTTTTCGAATCCATCATCAATCCCCATTTGGAACATTTTCATCTACAGCCCAACGTTTTGGGCTGAGAAGGTTCAAAGTAACGTCCATTACCGATTTACGTAAATTTGATGATGAACTGTGCTCACTCACCTCTGATAGTCCTTTTAACCAATGGCTCAGCCATGGTGGTGGAAACTATATGATGCCATTCATGACAACAGGAGAGACAAACAAGGTTCGCCGTTTCTTTCAGGGAGAAGAGCTCCAGTTTATGAGCATTCATGCACAAACTCTTCATAACAGAGTCTGGCGATACTGTCCCGTCTGTAAAGATAATGACCTCGATATCTATGGCACCTCCTACTACCACCAACCTCATCAGATAGCGGGGGTTTTCCATTGCTATAAACATGGGTGTGAATTAATTAGCTCATGCCTGAAGTGTGGTTACCAACTGTCAGATTTAGACAGAGCACCTGTTCCACCACCAGTATGCCCAGCGTGTAAACATAAGATGCAAAAAGATGAAGGGTACTTTGACGATTTCATGCAAGACATAGAATCTTTTTGCCTGTTGCTCAATCAGCAATTAGCAAAATTTACGTTAAACGACATCCAAAGGAAAAACCTAAATTATATCGGTACTTCAGAGGCGGATATAAACACATTGGCATTCAAATACAGAGTGTCAGCATGGAATCAGGAACTGTGGAATTCTCTAGGTAAAAGCAGGCTACAACGCTATTTCAAAAATACCAAAGAGCTTAAAGGGGTGACCATGTCACCGACACTCAGAACACCCCGATATTTTCTAAAGGACTCCAGCTTCAACTACAGCCCTCCACTGGTATACATCCTAGCTATGCATGCTACTGGTACTTTTCCAGAGTGATATAGCTATGTACTTCAAGGTAATCGAAGGAGAAAGCGTCTTTAGTTTAGCTGCACGGCATCATGTAGTAAGCCCATACAACTCGCTTCGCGAAAAGAACCGAGCCTTGTTTGGTCGCCCAGACATTAAGCTTAACCCGCAACTGCCCTGTTCCCTGAGCATGATCTCTCTGAAAATGAGTATACCCATTCACTACCTCTTGAATCATGGAACCATCTATCCACTAATCTCAGCCACGATACATCATGAGAAAGATAAAAACGCGCTAAGCCACGCAATGCTTTCCAATTGTGGAACGTCTGTAATGGCACTAAGTAGGCTTGTATCCTGTCGACTGAAATTAGGCAACACCCTCAAGTACTGCCCTGAGTGTCTGACTGAAGATGAATCCCAATACGGATGTGGTATCTGGCATACGAACCACCAGCTCGCAGGTGTTACGGTATGCCCCAAACACGCTACATGGTTATTGAATATATCTCTTAATGCTGATGGGCTAAACAAACGAATTGAGCCTCCACCAAGTCAGTTTGTGGGGTTTAAGCCAAGCCCAGAACCACCACCGATCACAGCAACAAAGCTATCTCTCTTCCTTTCAGAACTGAACTCTCTAGCGCAAGACGATAGCACGTTAGCGCTATCAGATCCGCATATGACCTGGTTAGACGAAGGGCGCTATCTGACATCAGAAAAACACATTAGGCTTGAAAAACTATCACGCGAGTTTAATCATTATTGGTCAGCGTTATTTAAGCTCGGCGTATTACCAAATCAACTGTCTGAAATTTCCTATGTGCGGAATCTGGTAAAGCCAGACAGGAACATGCATTACATCAAGCATGCGTTGCTCGGCATGCTCTTCACAGACTCCCCAAAGGAGTATTACTCAAAACCTGCTGCACTCGATACTACTCCAGCCCCGATTCAAAACAACGCACCGTCAACTGAAGATGCTGATGAAGTCGCTACGCTATTGAAAAAGGAGCTATCGCTTCGTTCTGTCGCCAAGGCGACAGGCCATTCTATGGGCTTTCTGGCAGCCCTAGCGCAACGAAATGGAATAACGGTTAAGCATCGATTCAAACAATTAAGTGATTCGCTGGTCGATAGAATATTAAGGCTCGCATTTCGAGGAATTCATCGACGAGATATTGCGAGATTATGTGGCGTTAGCGTTGCGACCGTAGAACAGAAAATCAACTCGATGTCAGGATTAGCCGCATGGAGAAAACAACTCTGGTTCTGCCAAAAACGCAATCAATGTCGCCAAACCCTTAAGTCAATCATTTCCCAAAAACCAACAATAACTCGCACAGAGATTAAGCATTCGAGCAGTTGCTACATGTGGCTATTTCGATATGACAAAGATTGGCTGAACCAGCACTTACCAAAACGAGTCTCTCCCACGTTTCACCCATCTATCGACTGGGATCAGGTAGACAAAAAGCTCGCTAAACAAATTAGGAAGCAGGTAAAGAGCGCTAGCTCCGTGTCGCATGTCGAGAGACAAATGGACTCACAGCATTCGTTAATTAAAAACAGAAAACGCCTGCCGCTATCAATTAGACAGGCAGAACAGATCGTTACTAATTCAAAAAATAAGGAACCGTAGAATGACGTTATTCGGTACATTCCGACCAGTTTATGAAACTCACGCAGTTAAACCTCACTTACGTGATATTTCAATGTTTGTAACTCTAAATGGTGCAAAGCTCTACCCACGAGAGCAGTTTAATAAGAATGGAGACATTCACCCCTATCTAGCGCCACGCTTAAATCTCATAAAGGTAATTAAGCGGCATAACGCAGTAAAGTGGTTTCTTACCCCCACAACCTACCAAGTATGGAACTATAAAGTGCTCCCCGAGTATAAGGAGCTTATTGATAAGCGACTTAACCACCATCTAAAGGCACTAGAGCTGTTTGAACAAAGCCATAACTATCTAACAGCTAGCCCTGAATCACTGCTCAAACAAAATGACAACGGCAAACTATTCAACATGTTCTGTGATTACATGTGCACATTTAACGAAGTTTCCATTGAGAGCAGAGAGATACCAACTACTGAGTGGGCGGCTTGGTTTGCAGAGGTGTCCCGCATTTATCAACAGACTGAAGAATACAAAGAAAAGCAAAGGCAGCATAAAGCGGCTATCGCTGATTGTAATATCATCAAAGACGATTACGACGAAGAAAATGATGTGTTCTACAATCGACATCACCAAGAGCGCGGGTGACCTGAAAAGTTGGATCTGGTGGTGCAATGAAGAGGCTCCGCCAGTATTGGTGTATAAATTCTTTGAGTCTGAAATTTGGAAGGCAACGACCAGTTTATTTCAGTAAAGAGCACTTAGAAATCAGCGACAGTAACTGTTAACCCAATAATTGACCCTGGACTTCTCCCATATGTTAATCCATATCAATATGTGAGTTACTTTGAATAGGTGAATAATTGACGTATTACTTCCGATATACAATTATGACACTAGCTGAAAAACAACTAGTTGCATTAGGTATTCTAAATAGTGGTTAACGATTTGAAAGATAAACTCCTCAAAGCCCAAAATGACAGTGTTTTGTTTGAAGTCATCCAAGACTTATTCTATGACGAGCAAAATGCTGAAGGGCAACTATCAGCAGCCTTGGTAGAACTCCATCATCAGGGTCACATTAATCTCCTAGATACTTATCTTAAGCTCCCCCAGAAAGAGAAGGAGCAAAACTACTACCCAATCATTCAAACCTTTCAAGATGCCATACCTCATCTAAAAGTAGAGGTTTTAGAGTTAGTTGAGTGTATAAATCACCTGATGAAAGAGACTGTTCAAGATGGAACAGCCCACTCGTTGCTTCTGCCTTTGAAAAAGTTTTGTAGTATTGAAATTACCAGAGCTCAAGCCCTTTTCGATTTTGTTCTGGAAAATCCTCACTTCGAATCTGATATGCTTTCTATTGCGTTAGAAGCTGGGGCTACTAGAAATGAGTCATTGTTTTTTAATCATGCAATTTGTTTATTACAGCATGACCAAGAAGAAGTCTGCCAAAGAGCAATCCAAGCCATAGGTAACATAAACTATAAAGACAAAAATCTAATCGAGTTAGCGGTAGATGCAGTAGATACCTTATTAGAAAAGCACCATTCTGATTTCATCCTAGCTTCTTCTTTAAGAACACTAGTTAGACTTAGTGCACAAACAGATAAACTCGAACATGCGCTAATTAACTTTATCGATGGTCATATCAACCACCATGGTGAACAGTATATATATGAAGCATCTGTAACCCTGTTTATAGAACACAAGCAGATCACACCATCAATCGAAAGTAGACTATTGGACATCTGTAGCTACGCGAATCCACAGAGCACTCAAACTATTAACAACATTGACCATGCTCTCAGACGAATTCTAAAGCAAGATAACCTTCAAATTTGCGTAAATTTCATAGAGAAGTTCTTTGAACATAATGATTTCAAACTTTCGGTTAAAGCATTCAGTAGCTTTGTCCGCGAGTTGCACAATCATAAAGATACATATCTAGCCACACTAATTACGCGATGGATGCTTGCTAAAAAACTGGCGTTGGGACAGTTTTGCTTTGATCTAATTCAAAGCGTTCATGGTGATTGCTCACTGACTTACGATATAAAATTAGTCCCTACTAATGTTGGTGCATGTTCTTTCCTTGCTAAAAAAGCTTGCGGATGGTTCTTCGTTCACCCCAAAACAGTCATGAGCTTAATTGAGTCTCTAATAAGCGTAGCCAATGAAACTGAACTAGCCGAAATCCAACGTATTGTATTCAACCCTTTACTGATCAGCTATCCAGGCAGCGTCAAAGACTACTTAAGTAATCTTCAGATCAAAAGCTCTCCGTATTCGCTGCCTCTGTTTTATCAGAGTTCTCTGATTATCGTTCGTCTATTGATGCAGCTTTGCAAGTGAAAGAGTTAAGGCCTAGTGAAAGTGACCAGTATATCTATTGGACTCATCACCAAAAGGTTATGGACGAATCAATGAAGCAAGCAAGACAAAAGTCTTTTTTGAGCTCTCTTTTCGGAGACAATGAATCTGTGCTGCTCTATGGTAACAAGTCGATTCACTATGTTTACCGCAGAGAAGGAAAAACTAGGCAAGAAATGCCTTTACAGCAAATCAAACATTCATTTGAACTCGCATCAATGCAAAATATAGATCCATATGGTTTAGACGATAAGCTTTGGCACTTCAGAGTGGAGGGGTGTAACTCATGAAATTAGTCATTCGACAATATTTAGCATCCTTGAAGGAACGTGGTGAACTAGATGCACTACTACCAGACTTATTAAGTCAAATGGGCTTCGAAGTGTTCTTAAAGCCTGGTGTAGGCAGTAGACAATATGGTGTAGATGTCGGAGCCGTCGGGAAGCTGTCACAAGACACTGAAAATAAAGTATTTCTGTTTTCTGTTAAGTCAGGAGACTTGGGACGAAAAGACTGGGATGGCGGGAACCCTCAAGATCTTCGCCCTTCTATAAATGAAATCATTGACGTTTTTATTCCTACTAGAATTCCATCAGAGTACAAAGGACTTCCCGTGGAGATCTGCTTGTGTTTCGGAGGTGAAATTAAGGAAGAAGTACGAGCAAATGTGAGCTCTTTTTTAGACAGAGAAAAATCCGACAAGCTGTCTTTCTCTGAGTGGAATGGAGATAGGCTATCAACTCTGATTGAGCAAAATATGCTGCGAGAAGAGTTGTTGCCTGCGAACTGTCGCGGACTACTCAGAAAATCGTTAGCCATGCTTGATGAACCTGATATTGCATTTAAACACTTTTCCCAACTAGCATTTTTACTCACTAATACCAATGAAAAAAAGCCCCGCCAGATTTTAACGGGGGTTCGCCAACTGTATCTATGCGTATGGATTTTGTACTCTTGGTGCAGAGACCAAGATAACTTGGAAAGTGCATACCTATTAGCAGAATACTCATTGCTGAATGCATGGGAAGCTTCAAAATTTGCATTTGATAAGAAAAATAAAGATGCGATTTCCACTCTTGAAACGCTAAATTCCATACATAAACTAAATGTAGATATATCAAATAGTTACTTAGAGAAAAAGATCGTCCCTCACGTAAATCGACTGTATGCGCTCTCACATGCAGTAAGACCATCATGCGATGTAGATGTTAACCTCAAGCTATTCGATGTTCTCGGTCGACTCGCCCTCGCTGGGTGCTGGAATTACTGGTACTTATCTCAAGTACAAGATGATAGCCAAGAGCTCTATCAAGCTTTATCGAAGTCCGTTCATGAATATCAAGACTCAATTAAAGCTTTGATTACAAATAACCCAATATTGTTCACTCCCTATAAAGATGAGCAAGCGATAGATATCGTCATGGCTTTATGGTTTCTCTCGCTTAGTGATCATAACAGGAAGGACATTAGGAACTGGTTGTTAGGATTAACCATCGAAATTTATCGTACGCACAACTTAAATCGCAGATATCCTACTACAATAGCAAATTATGCAGAGCTTATTGAACACCCTATCGAAAAATCTGATGAATATAGAAATAGCGTTACAAAAGGCTCAATTATGTACCCCTACCTTTCCGCTTTTTCTGCAATTTATGATGTCGAAGAGGCTTACAATACGGTCAAAAAGATAAAGAAGGAGTTTTTGCCTCACTGCAATTTTCAAGTATTTTTCTTAGACGAATCATCAGAGAAACATTTCTATCGTTTCGATGACATGCACGGTGGCACTCTCTCAAATATAGATATTATGGATGAACCTAAAGCGCTTTTAGAGCAGTTAGTGACTGAATGTAAAGAGTCCAATAAAGTGTACGAGATGAGCGCATGCAAAGCGTCTCTTTGGCCAATAATTCTAACTGGCTGTAGACACTATCGGCTACCAGTTCCAATGAATTTCGTTTTAGATCTCTACACCCAAGAGCATCATACCAAAGTTCAAGAAGACAATACCCTGAGCCAATGATGTAAAGCTATCATATCAGCTCTCTACAAGGTTTTTCCTTTCTCCTTAGAGAGTCTGAGCAACGTTATTGCAGTAGCGCCTACTGCAATAACAAAATCGTATACCCATTCGAGACTGGGTTATAGCGATACCCTTCCTTCTTTTTACTGCATGCCACACCAATAAATCACCATGCTAAATGATTAAGAGAAAAAGTGTCTGTACCAACTAACCGTAAAGGTTGGATCTAGTTTTCCGCGTCAAAATCACTTACCTCAAAATCCTTTGGGCAACTTTTTTCAAAATTCGGTGCTCATTTTCGATAGTTGTAGGCATGAGATATACGTCGTAAGTATTAACGCAAACTTTGATTGGCTCTTTTAGAATTCCATGCTTATTGGACATTTTTCCATTCTCTAGCCACTGTTGATTTTGTGGGCAAAACCTAAAGATAGGATGCTCAGAGTACTTAAAAAGTCTACCTAAACCAACCAAGCCTTCCCATACACCTAATTCCTTTGTAATTAAGTATTCCAAGGAGGATCTGAACAAAAGTTTTACTGATAAATGATTATATTTGTTCTAAGACTCTTTGGATTTGATGCTAGCGACATCCTCACAAATCTCTCTTTGACTTGAAGTACCCCATACGATTAATATGAAATTACTCACCTAATCCATAGGTAGCTATCAAACAAGCAGGGATTGCATGACCACATCATCAAATTTTAACTCTTTACTAAATAACCTTCAGATAAAAAATAAAGGGCAAATTGGAAAACGCTATAGGTGTATTACTCGCGCTTTAAACCGTGAATTTCGAAACAGTGAATCTAAAACCACCAATTCGAAACAAGTCGGATCGTATGGTCGAAAGAGCGGCATCAACGGTATTTCTGATTTGGATATGTTATATGTGATTCCTGACAGTGACAGAGAACGTTTCAAAGACAAACAGTCCTACCTTCTACAAGTGGTTCGCAACGCCATTCGCAAAGTGTATAAGAACACAGATATTCGTAGAGATGGCCAAGTGGTGGTGGTCAAGTTTAAAGATCATGTAGAGTTTGAAGTCTGCCCCGTATTTCTAGAAAATGATGGTCGTTATAAATACCCTGATTCCAATGACGGCGGCTCTTGGCGTAAATGTAATCCTGACGATGAATTACGTGCATTTAAAGAACTCAATGAAGATAGAAAGGGGAACCTTCGGCATCTATCCAAAATGGTACGAGCTTGGAAAAACAGAAACGATGTATGTATGAGTGGTTTCCTGATTGACACTTTATGCTATCGTTTTCTGCAACATAATTCTGATTATGACACGAGCAGTTTTGGGAAATTTGACCAACTTTCCCTAGATTTCTTTACTTTTCTTGAAAATGAAGGTGATCCAGATTCCTACCGTGCTTTTGGCAGCCTATCTAAAATCCCAGTAAAGGAATCTTTTCATAAAGCAGCTCGGCGTGCTCGTGAAATCTGTGAATCTGCCATAGAGGCGAAAACAGAATCAGGAGAAAGGAAAGAATGGAAAAAGCTTTATGGCCGTCCATTTCCTAGCCAGTCAACAGTCAAGAAAGCTTCATTGTCTTCAAACGGCGAGCAGTTTATTGAAGATATGTACCCTAGTACCCTCTTATATGAAATAGCTATTGAGTGTGAAGTTAAAAAAGACACTATCACTCATAAGCTATCACAATTGCTTGGTTCTACCTCTTCACTAAACAAAGGTTATGATTTGAAGTTCCGTGTAGATCATCATGATATTCCTGTGGATTTTGATTTAAAGTGGAAAGTTAAAAATGAAGGTGATCAAGCAATTAAGAACAATTGTCTTAGAGGGCATATTTTGGATGATGACGGTAGCCTGAGTCGTAGTGAATCTACTTCGTTTGAAGGTGACCATTACGTTGAATGCTATGCAATAGTGAATAATACAATCGTAGCTCGGGATCGTATTGCAGTTCCGATTATTTAGAATGTTGAGGCTATACAAGTAGCCGAACGTTAGACTCTAACAACAAATTGATAACGAGAAAATCATTGTTATGGGACAGGCCACTCAACATAACACAATGCTATTTGATCACATTCGCGAGTGTTATGGTCATGTAGTTTGGACACATAAAACGCATGAGAAGTGTGCAGACAAACTTACATAAACTATACAAAGGATCTCCAAGCACTAATGTTGAAAAAACTTACAAGGAAGCTTCCAAAGCACTATAGAAAAACGAAGAGTTAACTTTTAGTGGTGATGAGATAGATACCTTTTTCCAAAATCATTAAGAAAATCAACGAAACAAACATCAGATATAACCCAATAATATAAGAAGAAATATCATTATGACATATCTAAATGATGAGTCTTTGGAGTTCGCTCGCAAGCATATTCAATCCTATTATGACTCAGATTTTTTCCCAAAAGCTGACGAATTTGTCGCTATATGGCATTCATGGGATAACATTAAGGCAACGCTAATTCAAATGCCTCTCTCAGATTACCAGTCAACAGCGCCAAGAACGGCAGTGTCATATAAACCCAAGGGAGGATTTAGGGTAGTTCAACAGTTAGACCCTATAGATACGCTGGTATACGTAGCTCTAACCCATTTGATTGCAGAGAAGGTTGAGTCCGTAAGAGTGCCTATTGAAGAAAATATTGCCTGTGCCTACCGAATCTCACTAAATGAAGGGAGCTTCTTCTTCAAAGGAGGAGGTTACAAGACTTTTATAGAACAAACAGAGAAGCTAGCAAAGGAACATGAGTACTTACTTTCAACGGATATTACAGATTGCTATAACCAACTTTATTTACAAAAACTGATTCATACAATCACATTCGCCGACCCTAAACTAGATTCAATAGCTAAAAGCGTATATAGCTTCCTCTCTGGGCTGAACAATAATACATCTCAAGGCGTTCCTGTTGGGCCTGCACCTAGCATCATAATGGCTGAAGCAGTTTTATCCGATATTGATTTGTTTCTACAAAATAAGGGGATTGAACACACTCGGTACGTAGACGACTTTAGAGTTTTTTCTGACTCCAAAGCCGAACTATTGAATACTCTTGAATCCCTAACTTTATACTTGTATGAAACCCATCGCCTTACACTATCATCTGAAAAGACAACAATAGGCAAATCTTCAGATTTTGTGGTGGAAAAATTAAATAGTTACTATGAGTTACAGCGCACTCAAATGCTTGATTCGTTAGAAGGACTTGAACCCTATTCAGGGCAAGTAGGTGAAATCGCTATCCATGTAGAAGATCAAGCCGAAATAGCGATCTCAGATGAAGAACAATTGTTAGCCCTAGCCCAGACAATTATTGAAAGGAAGACTCTCGACCTTGGCTTGGCTAGAGCACTTCTTCGAAAAGCACGAACATTTAGAACAAAAGTTTTAGCTCCCATTCTATTCGATAATTTTGAGTTCTTTGCCCCAGCGATTAATGATGTTTGTCTATATCTAAACTCAGTCACAGACGACGCATTTGTTGCTGAGTCCAAAAGTGCATTAATTGCATTAGTCGAATCAGAGTTCATTGGCACAGGTGTAGTAAAGTACTGGTTTGAGTGGTATATCGCAAACAACCTCGCAACTTTAAAAGTAAGGCCCTTAAAAAGGTTTTTAATCGATAACGGTAGCATTATTGCTCAATCCTCAGCAGCAATAACGGCCAAAGATGTGTCTTGGGTCAGAGGAATGAAAACCAAATATAATAGCGTAGGAGGATGGGATAAAAGGGCGATACTGAGAGCCGTTGAAATTCTTCCAAAATCAGAAATCGAGCAATGGCAATCATTGGTAGGAGAAGAATCTTCAGTCCTAGAAAAAGCAACAATGGATTGGGTAAGAGCTTACAATTGATAGAAGTAAGTAACTCCTTTGAAAAACCGAAACAACTAGCTTCATAAATGATAAAGAGCGATCAAAGCCAATGAATGAGCAAAGCATAAAAAAGCAGTTAGCTAGAGAATATTATAATGTCATATACGGAGCGAAGCTTAACTTTGCTTCATTTGATCTATGCGAAAAAGTGCCAAGCCTTATTAGTTTTTTCTCATTGTCCCTTGGAATACTTGGGCTAGCTTTTACTGAGTTCGAATCACGAACCCTAGCTGCATCACTCTTAATTGTGGGGCTTATTGGGTTAATGTTAAAACCAAGAGAAGCTCTAAAAGAACAGTATTACAGTGCTGGTGTAGAGCTCACTCAGTTGAGTAAAAATCTAGAGGTTATCCATGCAGAGGTAGATGAAAGTGACCATATTTCCATCGAAAATGCTAGAAAAAAACTTGAACAGAAACAAGAGTTACATAAAGAAATACAACAACCAGCCCCAGTATTGCTCGCGACATGGTTTGCTCACTACAAGCTATTTTCTGAGCATAATAGTAAGTGGCTCTGTGAAGAGCTTGATCTAACATGGAAGGACAAGTTCCCGCTAAGTTTAAGAGTAACAATTGCTATCGCTATATTCACAACGATCATCTACTTAGCAGCTCCCAGTACATTCAATAAAGTAACCACATTTATGGAAAGCTTCTGTTGAGCAACTCAAATAGAAGACTTGTACACTGGTCGGGTACGCATATAACGATCTGGAAAACAGTAAACCATGACCACTTGATAGCAGGTACGCTTACTTTGCTTTTGCTAACTAAAGCGACATTCCCCTCAATTGGAATATTGCAATCTCCAGTTCGTAAAGTGCGGTTCGCAAAGTACGGTTCGGGTTTTACGAACTGAGTTATTACTCTAAATAAGAGGCTGTATGTGGTGGTAGTTTCCAACTTAGTTAACCAAACCTGCTGCCTTCATGAGCCATGAAGCTCTGGTGTTTCCAACTTGGTTATTTTTTAAGAGGGCTACAGATCATTGATTTAAAAAGCTGGCACGTTTCCATCTTAGTTATCTGTGATCACTTGCAGGGGTCTATTTAAAATTTAGATAAACCTAATAAGAAATGGACAAACTTCGGTTTGTCCATTTTTTTCAATATGAGTAATCCCCACTCCTGGATGATTTAAATGATTGAAACAAAAAGTTTGTTGGCTATAGTGTACGGCAAGAACATACGGTATAAGCATAAATACGAGCATGCGGCCGGATACACTGTTAGGCAAACAGTTGGAATTTAGCAGAGGTAATAACTGTAAATGATATTGAGGGGATAGTTAGGCTTCAGGAATCTTGTCATATTTCGAACGTTAACGAAGATGACAAGTCTGATAGATTCCTAAACACTGTCTTAGATGCCCAGCTACTTCGCCCGGCTATCGAACAAGAAGGAGCGGTATTTATCGCGGATTTTGTATAAAACTTAGTGCGCTTTGTAGGTTCAGCAAAGCACACATTCATCTTCGATTTATCTAAGTCTCTAACCGCTAATTTTATATGTTTTTTCTTCTCTGTATTCGGTGTTAATAATTGAATTCACACTGGCACTTTTCCTATACACCATCCAAATAAGCCTTTCATATCCAGAGCGACCAACCATTTTCAGCATCTCTAACCTTCAAGTTGAATGCCCCGATTTCAAAAATGAATTTCTCTAATCCATCGTTCTGAACGGCATAAATACCTATTCTGCCCACATCGAAAGGAATACCACTTCAGGATCGAAATCCAGTATTGAATCAACGGGATTTATCACTATGAATAACTTTAATATCTGTGGCATTGCATCAATGGTTGCTATTGCGACATAAGCAAATGCATCTGACTTTTCGCACAACCATTTAATCATTCACTGTAAGGAATCGGTGCAAAATGATACCTCCCCATATGTCATTGCCGAAAGGATAAGTGTCAATGACAGGGAGAATAATAAAGGCTCAACATGTTCAAGGTATTTAAACAAGAATACACACTACCCATCGGTATTATTGCTATTGCGTTTTTTAAACTCATCGGTAATGACTTACTAACTGGCGGAATGTCCCTAATCCCTTACATCGTCACTACCGGCATATTGTTCTACGTGGTAATGACCGCTATATTTGCCGTCGTTCGTCACTCAGATGCACTGGCAATAAAACTCGGCGATCCCTACGGTACCCTTATTCTGACTTTGTCTGTCGTCTTACTTGAAGTCATCATGGTTTCATCCGTCATGCTCACTGGTGATTCTAATCCTGTACTAGCCAGGGACACCATGTTTGCCGTTGTTATGGCCGTTCTTAATGGCTTCGTAGGTATAACTCTTCTGATTGGTGGCATGAAATATCATACCCAAACTTATAATCTTGATGGTATTAAGGCTTACCTTGTCGCCATCATCCCGCTGGCCATGTTGTGCTTAGTTCTGCCTAACTTCACCAGTATGGATGCCTTTGGCAACATGTCTGCGGGTTTGACATGGACTCTGGTTCTTATCTCTATTGCACTTTACGGTGTTTTCTTGTTTGTTCAAACCCGAAGCCATACGCATTTTTTTATTGATGCTGACAATAAAGACGATCACGAACATCATGGCCCGCTACAGAGCAATGCGTTTCACACCATTATGCTCGTTAGTTATTTAGTCGTGGTTATTTTGCTGGCTAAGAGCTTAGCCATTCCAATCGACAACGGTATTACTGAAATGGGTGCTCCTGCTGCATTAGGCGGTCTCGTTGTGGCGCTTATCATCCTTGCTCCGGAGGCTGTAGGTGCTATAAAAGCAGCCATCACTAATCAACTTCAACGCGCCATGAACTTATTCTTTGGTTCTGTGCTAGCCACCATCGCACTCACCGTTCCAGCAGTACTGCTGATTTCCGGGGTTATGAGCGAATCGATTCGCCTCGGACTAGAGCCTGCTGAGACGGTACTTCTCGCTGCGACCCTGTTGATGACCAGTGTTAGCTTCAGTAACGGAAAAACTAACTCACTCAATGGTGCTACACACCTCATTCTGTTCATTGCTTACATTATTTTGATGTTTGATTAAGCCCTTAAGTACACTTGCTCTGGTTGTGTCAAACATCCAGAGCAATAGCCTGATTCAGCCTAACCAAGGCAGAAACTAACGTTACATCACTCCCCATGCCTAATCATTGGTATCTATCACTTCTCAGCCCTTTAATAACTTTTCATGGACCCTTCTGGATTAAAACTATTTTGTCTCTCCATCCCGAGTTTGTGTCTTGTGGTGACACTGACCAAGCAGACAAGCATAAATCGATGGAATATCAGGCCATTTGGCATACTCTAAATAAGAAGAAGATAGGCGGTCTGAGAAAGCAGGGGCTCAATATGAAAGAGATTCACGATTTAGACTTAAACTTACTGAGGTTACTGCAAGCTGTTGTCGAAACGCGCAATACCCATGCCGCCGCAGAAAAACTCGGGATATCACAAACTAGCGTAAGCCGTGGTCTTACTAAGCTAAGAGAAACCTTTGGTGAACAACTCTTTATCCGTAAAGCACATGGCGTCGAGCCGTCAGAGTTGGCAGAAAAACTAGCGGAGGCTTCAGAGGAGATGCTTAATCCACTCATAAAAGTGGTTGAATCATATCAAAGCTTCGAGCCCGACAAGTTCAGTGGCGAAATCACCATTGCGATGAATATTTATTTCTTAGAACTGTATGGCGATGGAATTTTTAATGCGCTTAAAGAAGTGCTGCCTGAGGCGAGCTTTAAGCTAATCTACTGGCAAGCAGAATCACTGTCAGATATGCTCAATGGCCAAATTGACTACATGATTCACTTTGCTGCATTTCCCCTTCCACAAGAGATTTACCTGCACAAACTGCAAGAAATTAAGCTCTGTTTAGTCGCTCGTAGAGATCATCCCGTCTTATCGAAATCCAGCGACTGGGAAGACATTCATCACCTGCCTCTAGCGCGCTTGGTCATTGATGGGGTCAACTCCAAAAGAGCCCCTATTGAGGAAATATACCTATCCAAGGGCTATCAGGCAAATTGTTCACTGGTTACCCATAGCGTTCGCGTATTGCTCAATAAAGTTAAGGATTCCGACGCCATACTCTATGGCAGTAGCTTTATGACAACTCTTGAGCCTGAGGTGTCGACCTATCCGCTCCCATTGTTTCCCAAAGAAATACAGCAGGTACAAATCAATGGTGGTTACCTGCAAACCAAACGAGGCTTTCCACTTAACCAATTGCTACATCAAACAATGCAAAGTTTCTTCGATCGCATTATCCAGCCTCAATAGCAATGTGACCAATCATAGTTCTGGTGGTTGATAATAAGTTAACCACTTTGCCTCGTGGCTGATGTCTTGACAGGGTACACAATGCTATCCTTAATCTCATATTTATACTCATAGCTAAAATCTGGGAAAGGATAATTACTTGAATCATGCCAGTGCTGAACCGTTTGGGCTGCCTTCTCTTTAAGCTCCTCGTCGATAGCCGCCAGGTTACCAGCAAACTGATATTGATTGGAAAAAGCAAGCTGAGCGCCGACAGCTTCTGTTTGCTGCACAATTGAAAACAACACATCTTCCTGTACCGCCATGAACTCCTCATGATCCCGACATCGAATGTAGGCCACCACATTCACTAAGACGGCAAATTCGCCGACTCCCATAAAACGAACTCTGACTGGCTCTTCTTCCAGTTTGGGGTGTTGCAGCAAAATACGACGGGTATTAACCAGCAACAGTTTTAACTGATCTTGTGTCAGCTCAGCACGAACTCTGAATACGTGCTCCATACGGCGTTTATCACGTCGTTCCAAATTATCTATTTCCATATTGGCAAATTCAGAGTTTGGAATAGTAATCAACGACCGCTCTAGCGTACGAATGCGCGTGGAACGCAATCCGATACTCTCAATCGTACCAAGTTTGTCGCCATATTTGCATAACTCACCGATTTTGATACCACCATCAGCATACAATGTTAATCCATTAATCACGTTCTCCAATACGGGACGAATAGCCAACGCTACAGCTAAACCGCCAACACCAATACCCGCAAGAATAGGCGAAATCGAAAACCCCATGAATTCAATAATATAAACACCGAAAATGACTATTGTCAGGCCACCAAAAATACGAGCAAGTACAGTGATTAATGACGAATCAACATGCTGACCATTATGCTTATTGAAGGCGTAAATGGTGGCGAAATAATTGAATAGCGCCATGATCAACCAAGACACGAAGAAAAACTGCCCAAGTAAAAATGTTGACGATAGAAATTGATAAACCCCACCGGTTATCCATATCCCATCATCGATAACCTTTCGGGCCAGAAATAGGATCACCACTACACCAATCAAGGAAAGGATTTTACCCACTTTCCACTTAATCCCCTTCACTTCCCAACGTGCATTCCAATATTCTCCCAGGAAAAAACTCAAGCGGATAAGAAAATTACAAACAAAGAAAACCCCGACTAGCGATCCCCATTGCCACAACGGTAACGGACCATAGAGTTGCATGAGTTGAGATGGTAATGATTGAATAAACTGTTTTGGAAACAACGGCCCCGGGTTAACCAAGAATTCTTGATAGTATTCCACTCTACCTTGATCTCGATAAGGTAGAACCAGCATACTTCGATACCACCTAGGCAGTTGCTGCATTGTCCCCGGAGAAAAAAGATACTGTCCTTGCTTGTCATCTAAATCATGCCGAACAATAGCAAGATCAGTATTTGGAATACGCCAACGCTCAACAGACACAAGGCTATCACTTTCTAGTGCTGGTGCCTCCCACAGAGCATCTCCTTCCAGCCGATCTAACACTTCTCTCAGCAACAATACACGCTCCATTACAACCACGGTACGGTTTCGGTTTGGTATTTGAGAGAGGTCCATCGTTCTCATCACCTGCAGATAGGCATGCTGTGCTTGAGGGGCTTCTAACTGTTCATTACGCCAGTATTCGATCAACACATCTGATGAAGCCACAAAACTCTCTACCGTCGCCTTCGGACTCGAAGTATCAGCAAACACATAGTCGCTTGATGCCACTGCCGGTAAACTTGTAGTAAGAAAAACGCACAGCATAATCAGAATTTTGATCATGGGTAACCACGCTATTATTCAGAAAGATAAATGCGAGAAGCCTATAGCTGCGTTAAAGGCTTGTGCAGTCAATACACAAGCCTTTCATTTTGCTTTGGCAGTAGAAGCAACACACCCTTGTTTCGACCATCAATTAAGATGGATATCAAAGAACTGACCAATTTCTTTTATTGCATCCTCAGACTCCGGAATATCAGCCAACAAACCCAGCATGTAATCACCATGCGACTGGCCATCATAAACGTGCAATGCTGTTTCCACGTCGGCACCCCGTAGTAAGCGATGCATACGCACGGTGTCACTCAATAATAAATCACGAGTACCGGTTAAAAAGATGGTTGGTGGGAAACTTTCAATGTCGGCATAAACAGGAGAGATTAGAGGATTATTCAACTCCTGCCCTCCTGCATATAACTCTAATGTACTTTGAATTAGACCATCACGCTGACCAAGTGGATCTAATCCTTCCAGCACATACCAAGAATCAGAAGTCTCTTTTAAGTCGACAGCCGGAGTACCTACGTACAACGCTCCAGGTAACGGCAATCCTAGTTCTTGAAGCTTAAGCGTTGTCGCAAGCGTCAGGTTGCCACCGGCGGAAGTACCAAATATGGCTGTAGACGTGGGCTTTTGCTTTTTGATGAGTTCTTTCCACACTGCTACTGCATCCTCTAACGCGGCTGGAAAAGGGTGAAGTGGCGGCTTACGATAATCGATTGAAATGACTTGTGCACCTAGACCATTTGCCAACCAAGCAGCCTCACGCAGTGCCGATTCTCCCCCACCAAAGACAAATGCACCGCCATGGAGGTGAATCAACCACTTATCTTCATACTCAACCGCGATATTTTTGGGTGAAACAAAGAAGGTATCCACACCGGCAAATGTTTTGGCTTCATACGTCACGCCTAAACGCTCCAGTGCCCCTCGTGCAAGTTCAATCCCAGCCCGATCAAAATTATTTTGAAGCGCAATCCAAGCCTCTGTGGATTCCGGCACAGGAATGGTGAGTGGCATTTCTCTATTTTCAATCACATGAGAGAATTCTGCGGATATACCAACAGGAGTTGGTATTGAACGTTCGCTTAGGGTTGTCTTAGCAAAAGCTGTACTAGAAGCAAGTCCAACTAAAATTGCTGGAATTATATGACGTAAAGAGTTTATTTTCATAATGGTGCCTCAACTTGGATTCAAACAATGCGTCCTTGCGCTTGATGACCATTATTAAAACCTACGTAAAATATCACCATGAATTAGAGAAATTCATTTTGGGTCTATTTAAGAGCAAAAGAGAATTTCTCTAATTCATAGCAGATGGCCGTAATAGCAATAATAATTCACTCAAAGACAGCAACAATGAATTGGATAAAACACATGAAAAAACACTTACCTCTAATCGTGATTATTTCCACCTATTTGATTTTTCTCTTCTACATGGTGGTCAGGCTCACGTCTTAAATTATAAGCAGATATATCACCAATGATATCTGCATGGTATCCGTAAAAAACAGATTCAACCTTGACATTAAGAAGGATGATTTCACTAAAAGGTATGATTAGGCATAGTATTTGAGTATATTTTCCGTTTTCGACTTCAGCCCAAATCCCACGTATTCAGTATGACTGAATGCCTCTAATCATAAAAAATACACAAATAAAAATCAGTTGATTAGCTTTGTACAAAATTTAGATATCCCATTACAAGTTTGTGGTGGTCTATTTGAAATTTAGATAAACCTAATGAAAAATGGACAAACTTCAGTCTGCCCATTTTATTTCCCCCTATGACCATTAATTATTCAACTTGAACACAAGCTCCATATGAAGACTTACAAGGAGTTATAACTATAGGATCATATTTAATGGGTTCAGCTTTTTTACAAGCAGAATGTTTAGGGTAATCTTTACAAAAGTCCTCTTCTTTATAAGGTTTGTACTCAGGTATCTCTTCCCGCGTCAAGTGAAATCCTGAGCCACCACTTGTTGAGGAGGAGCTTTGAACTGGGATACTAATTGACGATGTAACAGAGTTATTTAATCCAAGCTGTTCAGCGACTGTTTGATACTCATTATTAAACACAGGTGACGTATCATCAGAAAAGGCCGCATCCATTTGAGATCTCAGATTTTGTTCATACTCACGGTTACGCTTTCTTATTTCAGCATTATGTTTCGCCAAGTCAGCTGCGCTAGGAGCCTCACGTTCCAGCCTTTCAGCACGCTCAAACACAGCCTTCTTTTGTTTATTTGTTAATCGTTCAGTAGTTAAATAGTACTTTGCCAAAAGATCATAGACTTCGTATTTCCCTCTACACTTTGCATAAAACAAAGCTGAACCATAAGCATATTTCCCACACCGATAAGAACTATCAGCGTTCACAGACGTTGGTTTATCACTGACCTCAAGCAGCAATGCTATCATGTCCAGTTGTTGAGGTTTATCTTTATCAAACATATCAATTGCAAAGTCCATTATTGCACTTTCACTAACCCACTTTAGGTTTACATCTATGTTGTCTTCTTGATGTGGCACATCACAAGAGATATATTTATTGACATTTGTCCATCCATCCTTTGTTCTTTCTAAGTTTCCTAATAAAGTTGTAAAGGATTTTGTATAACCTAATTTATACGCAAGATTAATAGGTGAATAGTAACCATAACCACATATGTTAGAATCATACCCATTATCTAACAATAGTTTTAAATATTTATTGGCTTCTTCATCACTAGAACTAAAACGCAATGGAGCATTTATCACATGCCGATATTTATATCGATAATCATCTTCCAATATATAACTTTTTCTTGTCGCACCTTTTTCTATCAACCATTCTGCCAACTCGTAATCATTTGTATATATTGCACACTCAACCAACGTTTGGCATTTGTCATTATATGCATCATGATCGGCTGCATAGGAAAAACTTGCATTCTCCCCGCCTAAATGAGCAATTTTCTCACTGGTAGGTATATTTGCGTTCTCAACTAAAAAATTTTGTTTACTAACACAACCTATAAGTTGAATTAAGGAAATAATAAAAATTAGTGTCTTGAAAATAATTCTCATATTCTTATACCTATCTCATACACGTAGTATAAGTGTATGAGATAGAAAATAGTCATCTTCTGATCTCGATCAAACCTGTACGATACTTTAACGAAAGCAACAAAACTACTCTCGTCTATTACATTACAAGCTGACGATATTTGGCACAACGATGATGGATCAATTCTTTTTTGGCCGACTGCAAGTTCTTCCTCAGCTTAAGCTGAACTATAGCAAAGATATCCAACTGTAATGCAAATGAATTGCATTTCAATGTCTTGTACCAAAAAGCCAATTTCAAATAATCAAACATTGTGTATATTCTATCGTAAAGCACCTAAGCTAACAGATAGTTAGCACTTCTCGTTTTCGCCCTTTAATCCCTACTCTAACATCAGGCATACGGCATACGGCATACGGCATACGGCATACGGCATACGGCATACGGCATCATACTTGAATTCAGGATCATTAGAACATTACAGTTACAACCATCACATAATAATAACTTGAGTAAATATTAATATATTTACTATTGCTCAGCTCTATCTAAAGGAATGCCTTACTGTAATAGTAGTAAATTTTGATTTGACAAATTTTTTTAATGCTATTTCAACTTACCATAAACTACTAAGCCTGATACTCATAACGGTGCACTAATAATTATAACAAGTACGCATGGTTTCATATCAAGAGTTTCAACTTTATAATTAATTTAAAGCTACCTTCCTATGCTGAAGTTAAATCAATATAACCACCACTCACAATTAACGCATCTAAAAATACACTTAACAATCAATAGCTTATTACTACAATCGCTAACTAAATAATTTTTAAGTTATTGATCTAAATAGCATTTACCCATGATGAGCAACGTCAATGTTTTGACTTGCCCTCTGTTAATTTGACAGTTCATTCAGTAATATAGTGCAATATCAATAAATAAGAATCTAATTCAAATGAAAACAAATCCCCACTTGCAAATACAAGTAAATGAATTGCGTACTGAATTAGCGTCTATACATGAGACAAATGAACTACTTACTAACGAACTAAATAAAAGTAGCGAACGATTTGTCATTGCAATGCGTGAGACTAACCAAGCAGTGTGGGATTGGGATCTTGAAACTGACGAAGTCTATTACTCCCCTCGATGGAAATCGATGCTGGGCTATGATGACAACGAACTTGAAGACCATTTAAGTACATGGAAATCATTAGTTCACCCTGATGATCAGAACGTAATTTTAGAAAGGGCACAGAATTACTTATTAGGTAAGTCAGACTCATTTGAAACAGAGATGCGATTACATCACAAAGATGGCTACTACGTTTATATTCGGTCTAGTGCATTTAAACTGTCAGAGACTTCCGACTGTAAGCCTCGTCGCCTGGTGGGATATCATGTCGATATATCAAAGCACAAAAGAGCAGAGATCTTTAGTAAGAAAAACACGAAGATCCTAGAAATGATCGCCAAGGGGTTTCCTACAACCGATATCTATACAGAAATAGCATTAATGTATGAAAACCATTATGTAGGAATGCGCTGCTCAATGCTTGAGTTAGAAGGAGATACACTTCTTCACGGTGGCGCTCCGAGTCTGCCCAAAGAATATTGTGATGCGGTACATGGCCTTAAAATTGGCCCTAATATAGGCTCCTGTGGTACATCCACCTATACGGGGAAAAGAGCTCTTGTTAAGGATATAGAAACAGATCCCAAATGGGCCGCTATTAAACATGTTGCCCTTCCCCATGGCATGCGTTGTTGTTGGTCTGAGCCAATTATAAGCTCTACGGGTAAAGTATTAGGTGCGTTTGGTATGTACTATAACCACCCAGCATTACCTACCGAAGAGGAGTCAGAAGCCTTAACTTCTGCAGCAATGCTTGCTGGTATTGTTATGGAGCGAGATCACAATCAAAAACGTATACGAGAACTAGCCTATATTGATGAACTTACAGGCTTCTCCAGTAGAAATCACTTCTCTATCAATCTTGAAACATTGATAGAAAGATCTTCAATAGATAACAACCAATTCAGCTTGTTTTACCTTGATCTCGATAATTTTAAAGATATCAATGATAGTCTGGGGCATGATGTTGGTGACAAGCATCTTCAGGAAATTGCAAATCGACTAACATCAGTTGGCTTGGGTGCTCATTTTTTAGCACGACTTGGTGGTGATGAGTTTTGCATCATTGTTAAAGAGGCAACAAATAAAGAGATTGCTGCAAGCATTGCAGCACGTTATCTTGACATCATATCAAAACCATCCGATGTTTCTGGCAGAAAGTTCATACAAACCTGTAGCATTGGAATCGCATTCTATCCTGAAGACGGTAAAGATCTTCAGAGCTTGTTGAAAGCAGCAGATACCGCTCTTTACACCGCAAAGGATCACGGTAAAAACCAATACGCTTTCTATAGCAAAGTACTTACTACAGAGGCTGAGTATCGTTTTAAAGTAGAGCAATACCTCAGGGAAGCAATCGAGCACAACACCTTATCGCTTGTTTATCAAACCCAGCATGATTTACATTCAGGAAAGATCGTTGGCGTTGAAGCGTTATCTCGTTGGCATCATCCTGAATTAGGACAAGTTTCTCCTGTCCAGTTTATCGCTATAGCAGAACGAATAGGCATGATAAAGCAGCTTACTGAACACGTACTCAAGACAGCATGTACGCAACTAGTTAGCTGGAAAAAGCTCGGTTTGGCAAACATACGCGTTGCTATCAATATCTCTCCTAATCATTTTCTCGATCCTGATTTTATTCCTTTAATCAAGCGAGTTATTAATGATACTGGTATAACTGCATCTGATTTGGAATTAGAAGTTACAGAAACTGTGGTGCAAACGCACCACCAAAACCTGTCAGTATTTCGAGAACTGAAAAAACTAGGAGTGCTACTGGCCATCGATGATTTTGGAACCGGATATTCATCATTCGCGTCACTCAAACACCTTACCGTTGATTGCCTGAAAATAGACAAATACTTCATTGATGACTTGCTTATCGACACTAAGACACAGCTCTTAGTTAGTTCAATGATCAAAATGGCACACAATTTAGGTTGTAAAGTAGTAGCCGAAGGAATCGAGAAACCAGAACAAGCGAATGAACTAAAAAAACTTGGATGCGATATGGCTCAAGGTTACCTATTCTGCAAACCTGCCAGCCCTACAGAAATTTCTATATTACTAAATGATGAAATGGTGCAAATATAACTTGTCTTTTTTTTGTACTAAGCATTTGTAAGTCGCTCTATTTTTCCACAATCAATACATTGATAGTTCAAATCATCATACATCAGCTGTACAGTACGAAGATAATCGGCTTTATAGGCTGATGGTCAGGAAACATTGTGATTAAAACAATTTAAAATGCCCGCTTCTACCCATAATACAACGCAACCGAAGCATCTTATGCTGTAATGAAAGAGTTGGTTGCAAAGTAGCAAAAGAGAAAGCCATATGAACTTTGATGAAAAAATAATTGATAGCCTTGACGAACTCGAGAAGTTTCTACTGTCTGTTGAAAATGGTGGGCTAGGCCTAACGAACGTAGCTGGGGTCGCTTTGGCAACCAACAATGCTGATGGTCGCCCTTTTATTGCAGTCTTAGATGATAAGCATCAATTGCTTCTAGGACGTTGGGTAACTAAAGATATTTACGAAAATGGCAAAGACCTTGTTCGTCACGGCCCGAAAAAGAACTTGCACTAAACTGAAAAATCGCGAACTAGAATAGTTCGCGCTTTTACTTCATCGATTTACTCAAGCATGCCCCAGCAAGCGAAAATTCCAGTTTTCAACATCACCGGTTTCTAACCGCTGCTCGACTTTAGCCATCCAGCTATGTGATAAACGATCTTGCTGTTTGAGCTTGAGAAGTCCCTCTTGATTCAAAGGGTCACCAAAATAGAACTCGCAAACTTCTCGCACAGTCATTGCATTATCCAATCGTTCCACCAGGACCAAAGGTTCATTCACATTCACCCTACCCGGCTGAATTACTCGGTATAGCCAGCCACAGCGGCTGATATCCTGCATATCCACTGAAAAATTTTCCACGCCCCAGCGCTTGCTAAGCTTAAAACATGGTGAACGAGGCTGGCTAACTTCTATGATGGCCTCGCCCCATTGGTAGCGATCACCAAGACAAACATTGTCTTCCGTCATACTCTCAGAGCTAAGGTTCTCACCCATACCCGGCGCTTGCCACTGATAATCAGATTGGTATTTATTATTCCAATAGACGTAATGCTCCACAGGGTAGTGATGAAGCGCACGTTCAGTACCACCATGGTGTTTTTGATCTGCACACTCATCACCCTCTAAGCCTTCTGGTGAAAGATAAATATCCTCTTGAACAGCAAACTTATCAATTGCTGTTTCCATCCCATAACGAGAAGCCACCTTACCGCGAAAAACACCGCTGAGAGAATACTGCTGTATCATACCAACCTCTTTCTATTTGTTTTCGCGATAGACTACCACAGCAATACCAGGTGCTAACAAATGAAATATCTTTCAATCAATGGCAGCATGGCCGAAGCTACCAGATAAACAGGTTTAGGCTGGCTCATATTGCCCCCCTACTGCATTAAGTATTTCGCCGTTTTGCTGGCCTTCAAGGCTAGCTTGATAATACGAGGCAACATCCCTGGCAGATATGCCTGTACTGCTATCGATGCCCCACAGCTCCATCGTTTCTTTTACCATCCCCGGGCTCACTGCGTTGATTCGCTTGCCGTCTTTTAGCTCTAGAGCTGCAGTTGTCACAAACGCATTAACGGCTGCAACCCCCATCGCAATAGCTGCAGTACCCGGCATAGGGTTATTGGCCGCCTGCCCCGAAGAAAGCGTAATAGAGCCCCCCTCATTCAGGTAATCAAGACCGAGACGAACTAAGTTTACTTGGCCCATAACTTTATTGTTTAGTACGGTGTAATAACCGGAATCAGGCATTTCATCCAGACTGCCCATTTGCCCACTACCAGCCATGCTGATAATAGCATCAACTTTTCCTACACTGTCAAGCAGGGCCTTAATGGATTCCTTGCTTTCAATATCAACGATATAGTCGCCATGGCTGTGCCCCACTGCGATGACTTCGTGATCTTGCTGAAGATGGCTAACAGTCGCCTTGCCAATAACACCGTTGGCACCAATTGCTAGAATTTTCATCACTTCTCCTGATAATTAGTATTGTGTTTGTTCTAACCAACTGATGACTTTTGCAGCCAGTTGTTGAGATTGATCTTCTTGTAAAAAATGTGAGGCGTTTTCAATCGTTATATGCGATTGTCCCTGCGCTCCGCTAAAATTAGCCTGAAACTTTTTGTCATAACCTTGCTCGGCTAAGAAAGGATCTTTATCACTGAACAATGTAAGAACGGGCTTGTGCCATTGCTTTAACTTCTCCCAATCCGCGTTTACCTGATCCAACTCAGATGCAACAATCTCTGGCATCTTCCTTGGCGCGGCATAATAGTCAGGCGTCGGGAACGGAGCGTCGTAAGCCTGCATTTCGTCAGTGCTGAGCTGCTTAGTCGTAAGCGTTTGGATAATTTGGCCTACTTCTAGATGGGCGGAATGTCTGAAATAACCAGCCCAGTTGCCGTAATTAATATTATTGGCAAATTTATTGATGCTTGGCTTACCTGCCATTGCCGCCATCAACTTAAGCACTTTGGGCACCATGAACTTTTCTAGGCCTTTCATTTCTGCAAGTGCCGTATTAGAAACCACAAGTCGATCTAACCACTCAGGCTCCTGTGCCAGCACTCTCAACCCAATCATTCCTCCCCAGTCCTGCATGAAAGCAGCAGCATTTGTGATCCCTAGTTGACGCACGAAACTGGTCATCCAGCGAACATGATTTCCGTATGAATGGACGTTACTGCTTGCAGGCTTATCTGACTTCCCAAAACCGATTAAATCAGGGGCAATCACGCGATAGCCAGCATCGACAAGCAAAGGCACCATATGTCGGTATAGATAGCTCCACGACGGTTGACCGTGAAGCAGGAATACCGTTTTTTCATTATCTTTCCCTTCATCAAGGTAGTGCATTCGCATACCATCGACTTCCAAGTAATTTGCTACAAACGGATAATCCACTAGGGCTGCAAATGCATCATCCGGTGTTCGAAGGATCTGCTGGTTCATCTCCACTTCCTCACTAGGCTGCTTTGTCATACTGTTCTATTATTCCGACCACCTTGAAAGTACCCCACTGATTATTGGACAGAGGCACTTGGGTGCGGTTGATGTGTTAACTGTATTCAATAATGATGACCGAAAAAAGCATAGCTTTTAGACTTAAACGGTCATATTATTTGACCATGATTGCATTAGAACATTTACACGTTATCAACGTGATCCACCAGGAAGGCAGCTTTCGCAAGGCCAGTGAACGGCTGTTCAAAGCACGCTCTGCCGTCTCATATTCAGTAAAACAGGTTGAAGAGTATTACCAGATTGAGATCTTTACTCGGGATACCTATCGGCCCAAGCTGACACGCAATGGAAAAGTACTTATCAACAAAATTCAGCATTTGCTCAGTGAAGCCAATGATTTTGATATATTTGCCCGCCAGATGAACAGTGAAGTTGAGACTGAGCTACGGATCAGTATTAGCGCTATATTTGCCATGGATAAAGTCACCCAATTGCTGGGGAAACTAAAACAAGAATTTCCGAAAACGATCATTCATTTGGACATTGAAACTGCATCGGGGGAACGAATGTTGCTGGATGACTTAGTCGATATTGGTATCTATGGTGGCTTTGAACAAGATGCCAGAGTACAGTACCGCTGTATAGACTACTGTAAACTCCCAGTCTTTATTTCAGACCGTTTCCCTTTAGCAAGTAAGAACAAGATCAGCCAAGTAGACCTGATCACTTACCCACAAGTCGTCGTAAAATCGTCATACAAGACAAGTCCTGATTCTGGCATCGTGAAGGACGGTATTCAGTGGTATGTATCTGATCATAATACGAAGAAGTCATTAATACGCAGCGGACTTGGCTGGGGACGATTACCCATGCACGATCTTGAACAAGAAATTAAAGAAAAGAAACTCATCCAGTTGAATACCCAAAAGACAATGGAAATACCTGTTTATGTGGCCAAGCTAAAAAGCAAAGCTTTGGGACCTGTAGGAATGACTGTCTGGAATTTCTTCGAAGATTATGAGTGAAATTCATTGACCTCCTTATAACTGATCGATTCAGCCTAGCAGAATCAACTTAATCAGGTCAGGCTCTTGGCCCACTTTAACCTGACAACGCGCACGCCGCTTAACGTTAGTTTTACCGCCTCACCTCCTCCTATCGCTATCAGGTAAACATACACTACTGGAAAGTTTAACTGCACACATGCCATAGCAAGCGGTACTGAGGTTCCCCACATACAAACAGTATCAACGAGAAAGATATATCGGGTTTCACCTCCAGACTTCAGCGTACCCATCATATTTATTGAGTTCACAGTGATCAGCGGCAGCAACAAACAAAAAAACAAGGTGAGCTTTCTCGCCATTACCCGAGTGCCAGATTCCAGATCGTACAAGCCAATTATTGGATCGATAAAGTTGGCCAAAATAACGGCGATGACAGCAGCAAAGATAACGGCGATGATATTGATTTCTTTAGCTATGCTGACAGCTTTGGCAATATTATTCCTGCCTAGCTCGTGGCCGATGATTATCCCGGTGGCACAGCTCAAGGCAATGATCCCAGTCATAGCGATTTTTTCAAGACTATTAAATATATTAACGGACACTAGGGTATCCGTCCCCATTCGGGCATAAATAGCCATCAGTGTCGTAGTGCCCAATGCCCAACAAGTATAAGAACCTATCACAGGCAACGCAGTTTTCAGATAGCGATAAATAAAGCTCTGCTCGATGTTCTTAAAGTCACTCAGCGAAACAAACACAGGGTAATTTCGGGAATGCGCTAAAAAGAATAACAACAGGCACTCGACCAGCCTGGCACAGGTTGTTGCAATAGCAGCCCCTGCAACCCCGAGTTGAGGGAAGCCAAAATGACCAAAAATGAGCACATAGTTCAGTGCAACGTTGATAACCAGAGCTAATGCACTCGCATACATGGCTTCTTTGGTATGACCAATACCGCTAAGCATTTGAGCCAAAGTAATGGTCGAAGCTGAAAAAAAGTAAGAAATAGCGACAATTCTAAGATAGTTCTCAGCTAGCAATAACACGTCGACATCTGTCGTGAACAATTGCATCAATACATCGGAGATAAAAAAAGCAGCGCAGAAAAAAGCAGCGGTGACGACCAAGGCCAGTAGGCTGCAAAATGCAATAACTTTACGAATGCTCGAGAAATCTTTAATCCCGTAGAACTGAGAAACAAAAATGACACCAGCGCTGCTTACGCCAAATAGGGAAATGATCAGTAACATCATAATCTGGTTAGCTAATCCTACTGCTGCTATAGCAGCCTCCCCAATCTGACCTATCATAAAAACATCAACGAGATTAATCGTTGATGTTATAAGCCCTTGCAGGGTGATAGGGACGGCTATCTGGAGTATTTTCTTATGTATATCTTTCACTAGATTCAGGGTTCTTTAATAATGCTGAGAAAGTCGCTAAGCAATCGCTGACGGCTTCTCTTTAGTTGTCGGGCAGCTGTAAAATCAACCGTTAAGGCCAAGTTTTACAGCTGTGGTGATAGGCAAAGAAGGGGGGCTCCAACAGACCTTATTGGTCACTCAACGTGTAAACTAACAAATGTACCTTGTCGAAGAATATATCCTGTACATAGTCGAAGGTATCAATGATTTCGAAACCTTTATTCAGGTAAATCGCAAGTGCGTCGCTGCTGGCATAGACCGTGAGTAAGATCCTGCTACAGCTGTGTGCCAGTGCATCACTTTTCAATTTGTTGAATATCTGAGTGAAGGCCCCCTGTCCTCTTGCGCTGTGTTTAATGGCTACCGTACTAATAAAGTAATCATCTTCTCTAAGATTGCTCATAACGAAATCATCATAAGCATCATCAACAGCTTTCATTTCATCTCGGTAGTAATACGGAGCTTTGATGGCATAAAACTGGCCGCTGCTCCCAGCGATGAAAAAGCCTAAAAACGAACTCATCGAGCCAGAGTCATAAACACCTTGTAGCAAAGTGATATAAGGCTCAATATTTTGCTTTTTCTGCAATTCGATCAGATTCAGTCCAAGCACATTTCCAGCTGAGCAATATTCAAGATAGCTGGTTTCAAAAATCAGCTTCGCCATTTCATGCTGATCGATATCACTGGTTTGTTTCCCCGGCACAAACCTAACGGCATTTCTTGCCCTCAGCCCGCTGGCTTTACAAGTATATGAGTCCTCCTTTACTTCAGACTCTTTGCCATACCAATATTGACCACGAGCAATGGAGTCTTGATTACATGCGATCATATAATCACTAAACAGGTTGTTGACTCGATCCAGGTTGTCGTCAGCGCTTAATACGTTGTAGTAGTGATAATGCTCAATATCGGAGCGAAGCTGTGGTGGGTAAGCCATTCTTGGCACTTCATCTAAGGAGAATACATCACTAATTTGAGCCAGCTCAAGCGAGTTGTTCAGTGTCCAGTTTGCTTTCGTCAGATTAGTGATACAGCGATCATAGCTTTGACTCTCGTCATCACTCAAAGGGAGGTGAATACCAGTGATAATATCATGTGATAAGCGCATGCCCCGGATACCACAAAGAACCGGCTCGCTCTGCTGATTGAACAGCGCGGAGTAGGTTTGAGTCAACTCATCGTGGCTTATAAAACTGCAACCAATGTGAGTTTTCCAATCGTCATAAAGTTGTTCAAAAACAAAAAGCTCGAACTCTTTGTTTTTGAACGGTATATCTTCAGGTAGGCGAAGGTAGTGACTATTCAATTTACTGAGGAGTTCGCGCAGTGAATGATTATTTTTCTTGGCGATAATCATCCCTGTTTCATCGAGGAACAGGTTCATCCAGTCGAGACGGTGCAATTGCCACTCTCCGGCATCATCCTGCACGTAGTGACTATAATCAGGGATTTCAGGCTTAGCCAGAAACAAGGTGGCAGGTTTATAGGGAATTGTGTCACTGTCCATATAAACGCCACCAAACTCGATCACAATCATAAACCTGAAATAGTCTGACAGGGTTGCATAATAGCCATTGTCGTGCAGCTTATTAACTACACCAAAGTATTCTCTGGCTTGCGCTATTGCTAACGCCTGTAGAGAGTTAACATGAGAAATATGGCCACCGAATGTATATTGACCGAGGGTATATTCACCATCTCCCCCTGTTGCAATAAAATGAGGGTCGTCTTTAAGCTGCTCCTCATTCCATACCCACAGTACACTCTGATAGGCGTTATCTTTTACCGCCTGAATAGCAAGATCCCATTGCGCAATGGCATTTTTAGTTGTCTCTGGCAGGCCACCTCCCATCCATATCCGGTGAATAAGTTTTTCGTCCTCACCCAACTGCTGGGCCGGTACCGCTAACAACGACGAGCAGCGTGTAATATCCAGTTTTTCACCATGTTTACAGACCCACCCTCTCAGCGCTTCAAGCTGTGATTGGAACTGTTTTTTTAGAAAGATAACGTCTTCTTTATTTGCCTGTATATATCCCTGGAGTTCGATAAAATCCAGTTTAAGCTTGTTTATCCTTTTTTCGTATTCTCCCAGATAAACATGTTGGTCGAGAGTCTCTATTGCAAGGTCTGTAATTATCATTATTTAACTCGTTGTCTGGTGGATGTCTAAAGAAGCTGTACCTGCTGAACTAAGAATGAGATTGAGTTCTTAACCAGTATTCATTATGGCGGGCTCAAACACTTCTGTATTAGATGGACTCTGTTCGATCACATCTGAACAATCCTGTACTGGAGGGGGCATAGAAGCTACCGGACAAACAGCATAATCTTCAATTATATTAATGTATTCAAGGCTTGAGTCTTCCAGGCCTTGCACGGAGACATTGGTTGATTTCAGCATCTCAATGTAGTGGATAATATCTTCTGTAATCTCTTCCCCCGGATACAAAATGGGAATACCTGGGGGATAAACCATAATGGATTCACCACTTTTCTTCCCGATGGCCTCATTTAATTGGCACTTGGTCTTAACGGCAAAAAAAGCGTCTCTGGGATTGTCAAGCATCCTTGGCGTAGTGCTAAGGTAATTCACTGCTGGTACGTCGCCTTTATGTGCCAAAGGAGTATATTGTGCCGAGATAGCTCTGAGTGCATGCTGTACCGTCTTGAGGTCGTCCTTGCTGTCGGCATAGCTGGTGATAAAAAGCACATTATAAAAATCTGAAAGTTCAACCTGAATGTTGTATTCGGTCGTGAGAATTTTTTCGAGCTGAAAACCTGTTAGCCCCAACGTTTTTGCACTGACGGAGATCTTTGTAGGATCAAACGCAAACACGCCTTGACGATCAAGAACTTCTTCACCGAAACAATGCATGCCAGATATGATGTTAATCTCTCCTCTTAGCCACTTAGCATTGCGTATAGCCTGTCCAATCAGGCTCTCTCCATCCAAGGCAACCTGCTTTCTAGCGACGTCTAGTGACGCCAGCAAGGGATAAGATGGCGAGGTGCTCTGTAAGATGTTGAGCACTTGTCTAACCCGGTTTCCCTGAATTAAATCCCCCTGAATGTGCAGTATGGAGCCCTGTGTTAACGCACCCGTCAATTTATGTGTGCTTTGAGTACAGGCATCAGCACCGGCTTCCATTGCAGAGATAGGGAGATCATCCGCAAACTGCAAGTGCGGACCGTGTGCTTCGTCGACAAGTAAAGGAATATCATAGCCATGCACTATGTTGACAATAGAAACGAGGTCAGTTGCTATTCCGTAATAGGTGGGGTTAATAACTAAAACAGCACTTGCATCCGGATGCTGCAAAAGGGTCTGTCTAACCGTTTCTGGTGAAACGCCATGCGCAATACCGTTAACTGGATCAATTTCTGGCTGCATATAGACAGGCGTTGCACCACCTAAAATAATCCCAGCACTGACAGATATATGGATGTTCCGTGGAACTAGGATTTTTTCACCGGGCTTTATAGCTGATAAGATCATGGCCTGAATACCACCAGAAGTGCCGTTCACGGTGAAAAAGCTTTCTTTGGCGCCAAAAGTTTCTGCGGTAAGTTCTAGGGCTTTTTTTATGTGACTTTTGGGATAATGAAGTCCATCAACCATCTCAAATATAGTGACATCTATCTTGAAGATATTAGGGCCAATAAAATCATAAAACTCTTTGTCTATCCCTCGCCCTTGCTTATGCCCAGGTACATGAAAAGGAGCAATCTTCCTTGCCGCATATTCATTCTTTAAATTGCTAAATATTGGTGTTTCGCGCTGATCAAGCTTCCCCATATCTCTACGGCTCTTAATAGTTAATAACTAAATATATTCTGTATCGGTTCAGTCTATAGAACAGCATAGTAATACCGCGAGGCTGTCGAAACATGGCGTAAAAATATTAACAAAAGAATAGTTAAAATAATTTCACGCATCATATCAACAACCATAAACAAGAGCATACAGGCGTAAATCTAAACAATAAATCAAACAATTAGCTTTTGCGATGCACTTCAAGCAACTAAGAGAAAAGTTGTTACAACAACTTTTTAAGCAAGAAATACCTCGCATAATAAAAAGTCATGGTGTTATAAAAAATCAATCTATTATTAGAGACCTATCCATTTTGCCACATATCTAACCTTGCTGAAGTAATATATGAGTACAAATAAACACACTTAAATCTATAGCGATATTAACTTTTAAACATACTAATAAAAACCATACCTATAACTCTGATAAACCCCATCAAAGAACCAATGAAAGGAAAAGAAAACAAAACGACACAAAGGCTATGTGTCGCTTTGTTACTGTGAAGCAAACTATCACCAGTTATTATCTAAGATTAGATCTAACTAAGTTATTCACCCAAAGCCCAGATCGCATTCGGCGAACAAATAAACCCGCCTTAAAGACTTCTTCCAGTGATATTCCGACAAAGGCGCCGATAAGCCCCCAATCACACCAAACCCCAAGAATGTAACTCGCAGGCGCTCCCACCACGGCGAAACTGATCAACGTGGTGTTCATTACCGACTTAGCATCTCCCCCTGCTCTCAACAACCCCGGAATCACCGAGTTTATAGAGGTAAAATAGAGAGAAAAAGCAAGAATCCAAATACACATATAAGCCAAGTCATATGTTTCAGCCTGAATTTTATACAAACTCAGCAACGGATGCGCAAAGAGAATAAGTAATACAACAGGGATCGTCATTATTGCCAATCCTGCAAAAATCGCACTGCTGGCACTTGCCTGAGCCTGACGAAACTTCCCAGCTCCCAACAGCTTGCCAATATGGATCGCGGTTGCTTGCTGCAAGCCTCCTACAGGCAGCATGAATAGCCCCTTAAACGTTCGAATAATGGCATAACCAGCATAGGCTATAGCCCCTACCGAATTCATGAGCACAGTATAAAATACGCGAGCCCCCTGCCAGTAAAAACCATCGATGGTATTGGGGTAACCTAGTTCTATAATTTGTTTTAATGAAGTCCACTCAGGGACTAATAAGTTAACAATTCGGAATTTTCGGAAGAAACAAATAAGTAAAACCAGACTTTGCCCGACACTTGCAATAAACGTCGCATAGGCCGCACCTCGTAGCCCTAATGGTGTAAATAACGGTTCCACTATACCCGGGATAGGCAACCCAAAGATAAGGATATAGTTACCTGCAAAATTAACGACATTGAAAAAAATCGATATTTTTACCGGTGTCTTAGTATTCCCCGTAGAATTAAAAACGGCAGAGATCATCTGCGAGAGCAACATACTAGGTACGGCAAGTGCAACGATTTTAATATATGTTCCGGCAATTACAGGTACTTCAGACCATTCCTCACGAGGTAGAAATACATCTGTCGTTAATATTGCTATCAATTCTTCAGCATAAGAAAAGAAGATAGAGGCTAACAACACACCACAAAGCCAGCCTGTCGTCACCATACTCTGCGCCACATGTAACAGCTTTTGTTGTTGATTCGCACCAGAATATTGAGAAATCATAATGCTTCCCCCTGTCGACAACGCGGCAAACAACAGGAAGCTAAATGATAGAAGCTGACTGGAATTACCCAGACCCGAGATCGCTCCTTCCCCCAGCTGACCAATCATCAGTGAGTCAACAAAACCCATCAAGGTAAAAAGAACACCTTGTATCATAATAGGCATCGCTAACTTTATGATCGGACGCGCCAGATTAGGCCTTACATATCGCATTCTATTTTGAATCAAGTTCATCCAACACTCTCTTGATGACTACTTGCAACACTTGACTATCCCTTTCCAAACGAGAAAGCTCCCATTCAAACCAGTCTAAATGTTTCAGGCATTCTTCTTCACTGTTAGTCAGATTGAAGAACCGAACAATATAAAGAGGTACAGCCTCTACAAAAAGATGTATTAGTAACAGCTCCTCTGCAGTTAACCCGGATGTTTTACGGTATTCGCTGACTATCATCTGCCAGTTGTCATATAAAATCTGTTCAACGATAGCTTGCGGAACATCGAAGTCTTCTGAGTTCAGTTCTTCTCTGCTATATTTTTTCCGAAGCTCACGGAAGAAAAATATCCGGCTACTCCAGTAGATATCTGTTAGGCGATGATCGTAACGAGAGAAATCAAAATCAATCACTCCGGTGTAGTTTCCGTCCTGATCATAAAAGAGATTGAAACAGTGCATGTCACCATGGATATAGCACTTTTCCAGCACAGTTAGATCAAGCGTTGATATCTCATCTTCAAGTTTGCAAGCAAGAGCAATTAGCTTAGGAAGTAAACGAGCCATCTTCACCACCGATTCTCTCGATTTATCAGCGGTTTCAATTTGTTCTTTTAGATCTTGCAACCAGCTCCGGCACGCAGCCATATCCAAAAACTGAACGCGCAGTCCCGGGTACGGCTCGTTAAAATTTCTCGATGCCTTGTGAAAATCGGCTAACGCATGCACGGTTTCGCGATGAGCTTTCGCTGGTATATCACTTTCCCAGTTATACGTCATATCCGGAACAAATTCCGTCATTACGTAATAGCTACCGTCAAACTCGAGAAAAGGGGATCCTGTTTTATCTGCTACAATTGCCGGAGTTGGACAGCCATGCAGGTTAAGGTGTTCTATCAATGCCACCTCATTACTGACCAGCTCACGAGTATTACTCTTAAAACAGTTCTTAAGGACGTATTTTCCTTCTTTCGTTGGCACAATGAATACTTCATTTGCCATTCCGAAATAACATAACGTGACATTATCATTCGGATATTTTTTGTATGCGTCTAATACAAACTGTAGACGACGTTGCACTGGTTCTGATGCCATGCTTGTTACTACTCCACTAATATATAATCAATAATGTAACTTCATTCAACACCCTACTCTTGGAGTAATAAATCTCGGAAAGAAGCTTCAGAAAGTTTTAATTGTTATGCCGATATGTGAACAACTAGCAGCATGATGAATGGAATCTAGCGACTACTGATTTGTAGGAAAAATATTTTTTATCTGCGCCAATGGAAAGTTAAACTCTAATATTGACAAAACCATCACTTATTTTCACATAACACTTTAAGTGTGCAAAAAGATAGCCTCCCGTAATGTGACCCGGGTCTCGTTTGCGATCTATAACTTGTAACTGAAGCACCAATATTTCCACAACTTTTAGCTATCAGGGATTCGCTCCAGCGTGAGTAAACTTCACCGCCTAAGCCTTTGTTAAATAAAATGAACAATTCATATCCAATTTAACTGTTCTCGTTATCTCATCTATAAACTTGAAAAGTAACTTAATTCCAACCAACCTTACTTATGTAATATTGTTTGCAGACACCGTAATACAAGCATTATGACATCGTCTAATGAGAACAACTCATCCAAGGATCCTTCAAATAAAAGGGCGCAACTACCCTCTAAATTTGGCCTCATATTCAATAAACGCTCAGACAAAGTAAGACACTTTACCCAGTGACTCCGTTGCCGTCGTACAACGCTTTGGCAGCAAGCAGTAAGCTTGTATGAATTTACTCGCACAATGCAGTCGTACCGAGCTATTTTATCAAAAGAAACCACATTGATACTGTCTACAGAAAGTGATCTATCCAAGTTTCAAAAAAGAATAAACCCACCGATAGAACCAGCAAATACAATTAAAAATAAATGTTGCAGCCTAAAAACTCGCTTTGATGAAGAGAGGTAACATTAGTTTCCTCTCTTAAGGCGATAACTACGATTTTGAGGACTTCATAGTGCCACGGTGAGACTGAAATTCATCCGCATCTATAAATTCATTATGATCCACATCGATACGATCAAACATGCCATCACTATAAACTGAATTTCTTAAGAGGCGGCCTTCAGATATACGCTGCTCCTGCCTTGCCTTCTGAAAGTTCTCAAACTCATCCTCAGATATCAATCCGTCTTGGTTTGCATCAAAATCTGAAAATACAGGCGGTTGAGACATGCTCATTCTACCATTTCCTCTTTCGATAGCATCAACTGACAGAGAAATAGTAAGACAACCTAGTAATATCGGTAAAATATAACGATTCATGGCTTTCTCCTTTGCCAATTCCCCAATCCAATTATAACCCCATTTAACCATAAGAACAGTGTGGTTTTACAAGGTTCAATAGAAAGAGTCTTCCTCGAAAATTGCAGGTTTTACAATTCAAAAGGTTGTTCTTTCACATCTATATAAAAAATCATCCCATCAGCTGTTTCTTTGTGTTTATTATTATGCATTAAATTAGAGGATTGAAATACATCATGCAGCTTAAAACCATATTTTTGATAGAAGGAGTAATTACAATCTGCGTCTGTCCAAAGAAACGCGGTAGCAATTTCATTGCTTCGACAAAAGTCCATATAGCGGTCCATTAGCTTGCGGCCTAGTCCTCTACCTTTCAACTCGGGACTTACTATGAATAAATTAATCTCACTATCAAACAACTCTGCATCTCTCTCACCTTGTTGATCATTATATTTAAAATTAGCAAGCAATTTTTCCGCTTTCCTTCGCTCGCCAAATGCACCAATGTTTAGATGTTGATTCTTCCATTTATTAATTTGTCTTTCTTTTCGTAAAAATAGAAGTTCTTTGATAATCGATGAATCCTCTTTACTGCCAAAAAGAACACCTTTTACGTTACTATTTTCATCCAGAATCACATCAAGATGTTGATTCCAATTCAAGCATGTCTTCAGATAATATTCATAGACAACACTTTCATTGGGAATGTTAATAAAATCCAAATGAAAACACCACGTGGACTTTATTAACTCCACACAACTATCAAAATGTATATTACTATATTTCTCAAACTTCAATTTATTCATCGCAAACTTTATTAACTATTAACTGTTGAAATATGCGCAAAACCATTAATTGTGACAGAGCTACTTAGGAACAGTGTGCTTCATCGCTTTTTTTGCTGCATCCGCACCGGAGCTAATTGCCGCTTCAAAGGTTGGGTATTCCATATAATCACCAGCCAAATATATGCCTTTAAAGCTATTTTTGAGCTCTTCAAGACGGCCGTAGGAACCCGGACTCATTACTGGATAAGCATGCATAAACCGTTTAATGTCAAAACCTGTTATTTTAGTATCAATGCCAGGCACAATCGTGGACAGCTCTGTTTTGATGATGCTCATTATCTGGTCATCACTATAGGTCATTAATGACTTATCGGAGACACCTTTCGGTGCCAGGTACGCACTGGCAATATACTCTTTAACGTTTTTTAGCGTAGGTTTATAATGGCGCTCTACCCAAGTAGCATCATAAAGATCTGTAACAACATCTCCATCTAGGATAGCTAAATCAAAAGCTTTATTAAATATAGGCGTATTGGAGAATAAAGCTACAGTGATGTACTGTGCATACTCGATCTGACTTAATAACTGTTTTTGACGAGTGGTAAGCACCTGTTTTGCTATCCATTCACTTACCGGTGATGGAGTTGCCAGTATAACTTTATTGGCAATAATGAAAGACTTTTTACCATTGCTATTAAAAATAACCTTATATTTACTACCGAGCCTGGTGATCTCAATCACAGCTGAGTTGTACTTAATATGATCACCTAACTCTAAGGCGATAGCATCAGTAATTGACGCGATACCCTGTACCGTTGTCCAAGAATCTGAATTATTTGAAGGTTGGAAAATATCGTCATACGACGTTACTCCCACATAATCGAATGCGGCTTCAGGTATTAAACTAAGTGCAGAAATATCACTAAAATTGGCACCAAAGAGCCCCCGAGACATAACATTGTATCTACGTTGTATAAACGGAGAAATCCCATTGTCATTTAACCATTGTTTGGCAGTAATATTGTCCAGCTTTTTCCAATCTTCTTTAGGAGCACCATTGATTGCTTGTTTTAGCATTAATAAGAAGTGTTGGAAATTTTGTTTACCTGCTTTTTCGGCAGTGAGCCGAGCAATTTTATCATCACCAATATGCATTTTCCCGTCAAAATAACTGGCATCCATTGGCATTGGTATTTCCACCATAGGTATATCCAGTTCATTAACAATATTTCGAAGTGCACCGTGCGGTTCTCCTAAGTACTCAGTACCTTATGCATAGTGAAAGCTCCCTTTACGACCATTTTCAGCAATCCCACCTGTACGATTGGTTTTCTCAAGCACCGTATAGTCTTCGTTCGATTGATGAAGTGTATACGCTGCAGAAAGGCCTGCAGCCCCTGCGCCTACTACAACATAGTCATACTCTGTTTGCTCTGCTTTGGCTACGTTACACAATGAAAGAGCTACGATACTCATTGCCGGAAGCACACATTTCAATGCTCTAGTTAAAGTCATATTGATTCCTCTGAATATTTGATTGATTACTACTATTAAGGAAACCAATCAACACTTTACGGTATAGTTCTCCTCAACAACCCTAAGCGTAACCCGAGTACAGTTATCAATCGGTTATCATTGTGTCGAAAGTTACTTTTGCTTCAACAGTATTATTTTCTGCAGCTATCTCAAACTTGTATTGTTGTGCCTTACAGATTTTTTCAACCAAATACAGTCCAATACCATATGATGATTCTACCTTATTCTCTGAAGCAGCTTCATTAGTCGGATTTTTAATAGTGACAGTATAGGAGGAGTTTTCAAATATAATACGCCCTTGATGGGTGTACTGAATGGCATTACGAATAAGATTTATTAAAACCAAATGAATAGTACCGTAATTGCCAACTATTACTGGTCCGCTATTGAGTTTGTCGAAGTTGAGCTCAATATCTTTACCCTGAGAAAGATATTTATTATCCTCCACTATTTTATAAATCATTGCCTGTACATCTATTTCTGTAACAGGCAGAGAGGTATCACTCTTTCTTGATACCCAAAGTAATGTTTGAACAAGAGTTTTCATATTATTCACAGCGTACATTATTCTATCGGTTGCACGCTGTGCTGCACCTGTCAGTGCCAGTCGTTCAAGCAATTCACCACTTGTCGAAATAATCGCTATCGGAGTGCGTAGTTCATGGCTAACTGTTCGCAAAAAAAACTCTTCTCTATCAATAAACTCTTTCTGTTTTTTTATATTACTTTTTAACTCTTCAACCAAATTGACTAGTTCAATATATCGAAGGCTTTTGGCTGACGGTGTTTTATCTTCATCCAACGTGTTCACCCAAGCAAAAAGCTATTCAACAGGATTCAATAAACGCCAATATAATATTTTTACAAATGATAAAATTGTAATAACAATCAATGTTACACCAACAAGAACATGGCGTATATTACCTTTCTGTATCGATGATTCATAGCGTATCTTTTCCTCTAATTCATCATCATAGCTAGAAATTATATATACAGATTTGTTCATTTCCTTGATCATGTATTTCAACGCATAGACATAGCGACTATTACCCAATGCATCGTATAACTGCTTTTCGGACATGGTACCATTTTCCATATCCGACCACGGGAAGCCACCTTTAATATACAATGGAATATTCTCTATTTCAGTATATACACTGAGTATCTCACTATTAACTAGAACAGGGAGAGTACCCGCTTTAGAATAAGACTTATCAAGTAAGGCTCCTTGATAAGTGAGTGTATTTTTGGTGTCTATTCTTATGCCATGCTTCACATTGAGATACATTAATGATGCAAACATAAATATCAGTAATATGACGAAGCCGCTTAATAATTTAACAACTTCCTGTTTAATACTCGGCATCACCGTTCCCCTTTAAGCACAAAACCGACTCTGGGTACGGCTTGGATTAGAGGTTTGTCGAATGGTTTATCAACTGACTGTCTAAGCTTGTGAATCTGAACTTTCAAGTTATTCGCATTCGTTTCTTCTCCCCAGACCTCTTGCTCTAGCTCCTCTTTGGTCACAACGGAAGGACTATGCTGTGCCAGTGTAAGCAAAAGCTTCCAACTTAGAGGAGATAGCTCTAACAGGATATTGTTACGAAAAGCTTGATGCTTATCCAAATCCAAAGTGAGATCGTCAATTTGCAGTTTACTGGCTACCTGCCCTTTACTTCTTTTTATTAGCGCGTTTAACCGTGCATATAACTCAGCCATGGCAAAAGGTTTGGTTATATAGTCATCAGTGCCTGCACAAAAACCCTCCAACTTATCGTTTAAACTATCACGTGCTGTCATCATCAAAATTGGCGTCGAGATCCCACGTTTTCTTAGCGTTTGGCAAACAGAAAAACCATTCAGTTTGGGAAGCATGATATCCAGTAATATCACGTCATATTGGTTTCGAGTCGCTAGATTCAGGCCAGATTCTCCATTATACGCGTAATCAATATCTATGTTGTCTAACGCCAGATAATCACTAATCGCTGATGACAATACTTTGTCATCTTCAACCATCAAAACAATCATTACATTCCTCAAATATCATATTCGATATTGCAATCTAATATCTTTAACAGAATAACAGCAGCCCAGTTATCATTTAGTTATTAACTATTAATACCCTAGGCGTACCGCATCTCGTTTGTCAGCTTACAGCCTTTCGAAAAACGTATACACAAGGGCTGTTAGTTCGTTAATTCAATAGTCCCTTTAGCATGATCCCGAGCAACCAGCATGTAAACAGACGGAATAACGAAGAGAGTAAAGAGAGTCCCAATAGCCATGCCTCCTACCAATACTAGTCCGATAGAATTACGAGCTTCGGCACCAGCACCTGTTACTAAGATCAATGGAAAGTGACCCGCAATGGTAGCCGCGCTGGTCATCAAAATAGGCCGTAGCCTGGTTAATGCCGCCTCATGTACCGCATCAAGCTTTGACAGCCCCCGCTCCTGTAGCTTGTTAGCGAATTCGACCACCAAAATACCATTCTTAGAAACCAGACCGACCAAAGTAACAAGACCAACCTGAGAATAGATGTTCATGGTAGTCGTCCAACTCTGAGTCCAGAACGGGACGTTCGGATCCGGCATTTTCAGAAATGTGAAGGTCAGTGCACCAAACATTGCCAATGGCACCGAGCCTGCGAGAATAACAAATGGATCGCGAAAACTGTTGAACTGAGCTGCAAGAACAAGAAATATCAACGTGATTGCGAGGATAAACGCCGGGATGAAGCGTTTCCCTTCTGTACGTAGCTGACGCGATTCGCCCGTGTAATCCAGTACATACCCATCAGGGACAATACTAGCAGCCTCCCCTTCCAAATAAGTTAGCGCCTCATTCAACGGGCGTATCGATACCCCGCTTATTTTAACGGCATTAAGCTGCTGAAATCGATTAAGGGATCTGGGCACGGTCGTATCTTTAATCGTCGCGATGGTCGACAATGGAACCAGGCTATCATCTGGTCCGGTAATATAGATATCCTGCAGCTGTTCAGGGTTAAGCCGTTTCACCCGCTGGATTTGGGGAATGACCTTGTAGCTACGCCCGGCAATATCGAAGCGGTTTACAAAATCGCCCGCTACCATCACTCCGAGATCAGCCCCAACCTGCTCTAGACTTAGCCCGAGATCAGCCGCTCTGTCGCGATCAATAACAAATTCTGACTGCGGTTGGTCAATTTTGACATCAATAATAGGCGGGAAGGCAAAGATACCACTTTGCATCGCCTTGAGCTGAATTTGCTCAGCAATCTCAAGGATTTGTTCTGACTCTGCTGTTGAAGCAAGAACAAACTCTACCGGAAACTGCCCGCCCCCCGGCAGTGCTGGCGGCGTCACGGGAAACATCTGGATACCTGGAATAGCCTGAAGCTTCTGCTGAATGTCAGGGAGGATCTCAAACACAGTACGCTCACGGTCATCCCAGGGGCGAGTTACCATTCCCCCAAACCCCGATGCCGGAAAAGTGATTTGAAACGTAAAATCTGTCTCTGGGACACTATGAAAGGCTTGGTTGGCTGCTGCAGCATCACGGCTGGTCTGATCAAGCGTTGCATTGGCTGAGGCTTCAATTACACCGAAGATAACCCCCTGATCTTCACTTGGGGCAAGCTCTTCCGGCGACATTCTAAACATTGGAACAGTAAGCAAGGTGATACTGCCCCATACAATATAGACAGCAGGGCGAGTATTGAGCGTAATATCAAGCATCCGACTGTAAAACAGCCGAAGGCGTTTAAAGCCACTGGCGACTTTACCCGCAAACCCATGCTCTTCAAGACCTGGCTTAAGAAGCTTGGCCGACATCATCGGCGAAAGCGTCAGAGCTACAATGCCGGAAATGGTCACTGCCCCTGCAAGAGTAAAAGCAAACTCACGAAAAAGTGCTCCTGTAAGCCCTCCCTGCAATCCGATAGGCGCATACACTGCAGCCAAAGTAACAGTCATAGCAATAATTGGCCCTACCAGCTCGCGGGCACCAAGAATGGCGGCGTCTAATGGGCTCTGCCCTTCACAAAGATGACGCTCAACATTTTCAACCACCACAATAGCATCATCTACCACTAAACCGACCGAGAGGACAATCGCCAGCAAAGTGAGTAAATTAATAGTAAAGCCGAACGCCTGCATCAGAAAGACAGCACCGATCAACGACAATGGAATTGCCATCACAGGAACAAGTACTGCACGGAAAGAGCCTAGGAAAAGAAAGATAATCACGACTACGATTAGCAGTGTTTCTCCCAATGTCTCAAGAACCTCATTGATAGCGCTATCGATATACTCAGTGGCATCGTAAGCGATACGTGCCGCCATACCACTGGGAAGCCCCTTTTGAATGGCGGCCATCTCAATCCGTACTCGCTTGATAACATCCAGAGAGTTGGCGTTTGGTAGTGACCAAATTCCCATAAACACGGCGGTTTGCCCTGAAAAGCGAACCTCAGTATCGTAATCCTCTGCGCCCAGAACCACCTCTGCAATATCTTCGATACGAACAGTAGCTCCATCTTGCTGGCGGATGACAAGGCGTTTGAACTCCTCGACGGATTTCAAATCGGTATTCGCCGTCAGGTTAACCTGGATCAGCGAGCCTTTTGTTTGTCCGAGAGCAGATAGAAAGTTATTGGATGACAGTGCCTGACGCACCTGAACCGGGCTAATATTGAAAGCGGCCATACGTTCAGGATCGAGCCAAATCCGCATAGCAAAAGTGCGGGCTCCCAGAATATCTGCTCTCTGTACTCCTTCAATAGCACTAAGGCGCGGTTGCACGACACGTACCAAGTAGTCGGTTATTTCATTCTGAAGCAAAATATCGGAGCTAAAGCTTAGATAGGCCGAGGCAAACTCACTGTCCGCCGACTCAATATTAAGAGTCGGAATTTCCGATTCGGGCGGAAGATCATTGCGCACCTGATCGACCTTCGAACTGATTTCTGCCAGTGCCTTAGTCGCATCATAATTAAGTTTTAGACGAACCTTGATGGTCGAGAGGCTATAGGCACTTTGAGACTCGATGTAGTCAATACCGTCGGCAGCTGCAATCACCCGCTCTAAAGGTGTAGTGATAAAACCACGAACCAAATGGGCACTTGCACCGATATAAACGGTACTAACAATAATCGTCGCATTCTCGCTTCGAGGATACTGACGGACATTAAGCGAGCGCACTGCCTGAAGACCGGCAATGATAATCACAAAGCTGATCACCAGTGCAAGAACCGGGCGGCGTATGAAAATATCGGTAAATTTCATCGTAAAGCCGTCACCATTACTGTCAAGAAGAGGCTCAAAATCTGCTTACACTTTTCTAAAACAATTCTTCAGCTATTAATTATTCTCTAGGTTGGGTTCTAAATTGAAATCAGGTGATAAGGTATTGTCCACCACTACAGCTTGGCCATTACGCAGCTTAAATACCCCGCGACTCACAACAATCTCGTTCTCCTCCAAGCCTGAAAGTACCGTGATGTAATCGCCCCGCTTCTCTCCGAGACGGACAAACTGCTGGCGTAGGACTTTGCCTGTACCCCCCTTTTCACCATTTTTGCTGCTCTCAACCACAAAAGCAGAATCACTGTAGGGTGCATATAAAACGGCAGTAACAGGAATAGTAAGAACATCCTCCCGAACAGAAAGGACGACGACAACATTGACATACATCCCGGGCCTCAGCATCTCATCCGGATTTGGCACTGTGGCCTGAACCCGAATATTTCGGGTTGCAGCATCCACCTCAGGATTGATTGCAGTAATAACTCCTTCGATCACCGTATTCGGATGTGTGTCGGCGGTTACCCGTACTATCGTACCGGTAGTTATCTGTGCGACTTGTCTTTGGGGAAGAAGAAAGTTTACCAAAACAGGACCAAGAGCCTGAAGGGAAACAATCCCATCCCCCTCACTCAAAATCTGGCCAAGATCAACCTGACGAATACCAAGACGACCAGCAAAAGGGGCTCGAATCGTTTTCTTGGCAATCACGGTTCTGATGCTGTCAACCTCTGCAACAACTTGGCGGAGGTTAGCCCGAGCAGTATCAAGTTCTGATTTGGAAACAGTTTTTTTCTTATAGAGATCAGCCGTTCGATTATAAGTGAGCCTAGCAAGTTCTACGCTCGCCTCCGCTCCAGCGAGCTGAGCACGCTCCGAAGTCGTATTTTGCCGTACCAAAAGTTCCCCCTTTTCTGCCTTAGTCCCAGAATCAAAAGCGACCTGAACCACTTTACCCGGAAGCTCCGCAGCAACGGTTACCCCCTGCACGGCCTCCAATGAACCGACGGCTGTCAGCAGAGATTCCCAGGATTCAGCACGCACAACGGCGGTTGTCACCGTCTCGTGCGGGACAACAAATGCGGTTTCGTTATCAATCATCCGCCGGATCTGAAGCGCCTTTATACCGGCAAGTACACTGATTACTATCATCAACCCGACAATAGTCAGTATTACTCTCTTCGCCATTGTCTTGATTTTCCATACATTCAAATATACTACCCAAAATTTGAGTATAAGCAGGATCGAGCACTTATGACGGAAAGACAAGATAGCTAAGTAAGGCTAGAGCAATACACATTATAGGCTTTGGCACCAAAACGAAGGCGAGTACTGCAGTTGCAGTACTCGCTTATAGAGGAAAGCACTCAATCAATGTTCATCATTTTCCCATTAGGCTATCAATTATCTTCCTTTTTTTCTTTCCACGCTTCATGGTCAATGTCTAGATCAGGGAATTTTGTTGAATCAAACAATGGGTGTTCAACCCCTGCTTTAAGTTGCTGCTTATAGTCATTCAAAATACGAATTAGCGTCGGGAACAACATTAGAAGGGCCAGCAGATTAACAATAGCCAGTATCCCCATCATCGGATCCGAAAAGAAAAAGACAGATGTTGCTCCTGGTGCAACGGCCCCAAGAAAAACAATCCCAATAACAAAAATACGAAGGATATGCACAGAGAGCTTATTCTGAGACATAAATGTAAGTGCGTTTTCACCCAGATAGTAGTTGTAGATGATCGAGCTAATCGAGAAAAGTAAAATAGCAATGGTCAGAAAATATTGAGACCAGGTTCCCACATGAGAAACCAGTGATTGTTGAGTCAGGACAACACCATCAATATCTTCCTTACCAGGAACATAGACATCGCCGAGCAAGATCACAAATGCCGTACAGCTACAAATAAGGATAGTATCGATAAACACCGACAACGACTGCGTGATCCCCTGGCTAACTGGATGAGAAACTTCTGCCGTAGCAGCAACATTAGGAGCAGAGCCCAAGCCCGCTTCGTTAGAGAATAGGCCTCGGCGCAAGCCTTGTGCCATTGCAGCACCCATACCGCCACCAACAGCTTCCTCCCAACCGAATGCGTTTGATACAATAGTACCTATAACTGCAGGTATCGATGTAATGTTCATTAAAATAATAAAAAGCGCCATCGCAACATAACCGATAGCCATGATAGGAACAATCACATCTGCAACTTTGGCAATACGTTTGATACCACCGTAGATAATAAAACCCGTTCCCAACGCAAGCAGAGCGCCCGTCCACATACGGTTAATTCCCATACTATCTTGGGCAGCTCCGGCCACCGTATTACCTTGAAACGCATTAAAACCAATCGCAAAAGAAGCTATCAAACATACGGCATAGAGGTAGGCAAGCCAACGGTAGTCTTCACCAAGGCCATGAATAATCGTACGTGCCGGTCCACCCCGGAATTCATCCCCTTCTTTACGCTTATAAAGCTGGGCGAGAGAACATTCTACAAGACTTGTTGCCATGCCCACCAATGCAATTGCCCACATCCAAAACACCGCACCGGGGCCACCAAGCGTAATGGCCACAGCTACACCTGCAATATTACCGCCGCCAACACGTCCGCCGACAGATAGTAGTAATGCTTCCCGGCCAGAAATCGCGTTTTTGTCGGCTGTTTGATTCTTGTTTAATAAGACATGAAACATTCGTCCAAAAAAAGTAAATTGGACAAATCCAGTCACGAGAGTAAAGAAGAGCCCCAGAACAACAAGGAACGGTATCAGTGCCCATCCCCACGTAAGATCGCCAATTACACCAAATAGACCTTCTAACAATTCCATCTCTACTCCTAATCAGCTTATTCTTTAAACCTTATATAGTCAGAGTTGATCTTCAGAATTGAGCTGAGAACTGGGCTAAGTCATTAACAATGCCCTGTATTGATAATTGTCAGAAGTATAGTCGCTCGTAAACTCTTTGGGCGAAAATCCAGCACGCGAGCACTGCAAGTGCAGCGCTCACAGCATTTTTAAGCACGATGTAGGTGATTAATGATACTAAGAAAAAGTGAACTCGCACTGTCAATCAAAGCATCGGGGAAATCATAGTCCGGATTATGCAACTCGGGATGTTCTGTACCGCTACCAATACAGAATAACGCACCGGGCCATTTAATTAGAAATTCAGAAACATCTTCAGACCACCGCATAGGTTCTTCAAGTTCTTGCACTGTTAATCCTACCTGCAGTGCTTGCCGACGAACTATCTCACAATGCTTCGGTGAATTAACAACCGCATTAAACGATTCCTGCCATTTGACATGATTTATTAAGCCCTCTTCGGAAGAGATACTCGAAATCGTATCTAACAAGTCTTTCTTCATAGCATTAAGCACAGCGCTATTATCGCTCCTCAAGGTTGCCATGATTGTGGCCAGCCCAGGAGATGTACCAAATGCCTCTTCGCCCAAAGAGGCATGAACAATCGTTACCAAGCTAAAAGCTTCACTATATTTGTCCGGCATGCGCTGTAGGTACTGAATAATATCGAGCATCGCCGTGATGGGACTAGTGCCGTTTTCAGGCCTGGCGGCATGCGAAGTTTTACCTTCCAGCTCAATAGTTATACCGGTCGATGCGCAGGCAAACGAATCAGGTTTGACGATAACAGTATGTAGCGGGTAGCCAGGAAGATTGTGATAGGCAAAAACATTATCGATATGCTGAGCCGTTAACCAGCTATCGCGTAACATACTTGCAGCTCCGGTCCCTGTCTCTTCAGCGGGTTGAAACAGTAATACCACTTTTCCGGTTGTTGGTGGATTAATGGATAACTCATGGGCGACAACCATTAAACTTGCGGTATGTCCATCATGGCCGCAAGCATGCATAACACCGTCATGTTGAGAGCAGTATGGGAAGCTATTCTTCTCCGTGATTGGAAGTGCATCGAAATCAGCCCTCAGCAGGGTAGTCTCTCCGGGCTGATGACTATCGATAGTACAGATAACGCCATTTCCCCCTACCCCAGTACTTGGAGTTAGCCCAAAAGCTTGTAATTGCGTGGCTATCAGCTTCGCAGTATTTTCCTCGCGCCGTGAGAGCTCAGGATGCTGATGAAGATGGTGACGAAAGAGGATTGAATTGAATTCAGAGGACGGTGAGGAAACATTGTTCATAAAAGCTATATCAGTAATTGTTCAAAGAAGAAGGTTACTTCTGTTCGATGAAGAGGTATGTGATATCAATCTCAGTTTAGTCAACTTTTATTAAAATACAGCGTTAGCTACATTAATGAAAACACAGATTACTAAAAACCTTAACTAGAAATTAATATAACAACACGGTGATCACTGTAAATACATTTACTATTCTTTGCTCTAATCCATCATTGATGAATTGAAATTATGAGAACATAATAACAATGAATAATATTTCACATTCTTAATTTGCGACATCATCGGTATATTTTTCGCTTGTTAAGTAATATTTTATTTTTTACTTGGTAGGCATTTCCCGCGCCAAATAATTATCTAGGGGATGTATTATGCTCATCGCAAAAGAATCAAAACGAACAATTCAATTTCCAACCGCCTTTACGATTTTATTTATTATAATGATAGTTGCTATTGGCCTTACATGGGTTGTTCCTGCGGGTTCATATTCAAAGCTATCTTACAGTTCAGGTGATAATACCTTGCAAGTTGCCAGTCCATTCGGTGATATAACAACAGTGGCAGCAACTCAGAGTGAACTAAAAAAGCTCGATATAAATATAGATATTGACCAATTCATCAATGGCACAATACGGAAGCCTATCGCAATACCAGATACTTATCAGCAACTTGAGCAATCTCCCAAAGGCTTAGGAGATATCGCGGTTAGCATGGTAGAGGGAACCATTGAAGGTGCCGATATTATTGTTTTCATCTTAATTCTTGGAGGAATGATTGGCGTTATAAACAAAACCGGCGCATTTAACGCTGGGTTAATCACTCTATCGGAAAAAACCAAAGGACGTGAATTTCTTTTTGTTGCTCTGGTTTGTATTGTAATGGCACTTGGAGGCACCACATGCGGCTTAGAAGAAGAAGCCGTTGCTTTCTATCCTATTCTTGTTCCCATTTTTCTCGCTCTTGGTTTCGACTCTATTGTTTGTGTCGGCGCTATATTTCTTGCCGCATCAATAGGCACTGCTTTCTCAACAATTAATCCCTTCTCAGTTGTTATTGCATCGAATGCAGCAGGTATTTCATTCACTGAAGGCTTAGGGATTCGCTCTTTTGGCTTAGTCGTCGGGACAATTACCGTTATAGGCTACTTGTATTGGTATTGTAAAAAAATCAAAGCCGATCCTTCATTCTCATATACCTACTCTGACAGAGAGTCTTTCAAAGAACGCTTTTTAAAGGGCAAAAGCCTAGAAGAAAAAGTGCCTTTCACCGTGCGTCGCAAGATCATTCTATTTCTATTTGCGATAGCATTTCCCATGATGGTTTGGGGCGTTTCAATGGGAGGATGGTGGTTCCCTCAAATGGCCGCATCGTTCTTAACAATTGCCATTATAATTATCTTCATTTCTGGGCTTAAAGAGAAAGAAGCGGTAGAAGCCTTTACCCAAGGAGCATCTGAATTAGTCGCAGTATCGCTGATTATTGGTATGGCTCGTGGTGTAAATATCGTACTTGAACAAGGAATGATTTCTGACACTATCCTCGCTTATGCCTCTGATTTGGTTTCAGGTATGCACGGTAGTGTATTTGCTGTTTCTCAAATGTTTGTATTCTTCCTACTTGGATTAGTCGTTCCTTCATCATCTGGGCTGGCAGTATTGTCGATGCCAATTATGGCTCCACTGGCAGATACGGTAGGCATACCTCGGGATATTGTTGTATCAGCCTATAACTGGGGGCAATATGCGATGTTGTTCCTAGCGCCAACCGGATTAGTATTGGTCACGCTACAGATGTTGGATATCCCATTTAACAAGTGGGTTAAATTTGTGCTGCCGATCGTGATATTCCTACTTGTCTTTGGTTCTATTTTATTGACGGCTCAAGTAATGATGCTCTAGTTATTATTAGAATAAACATGCTTACGGTCTCGGGCTCAACCTTATGTTGAGCCCGATATACAACATGGATCAGTACTATGGGCACTCGGCAAGTTTAATCGCATTACCCAAAACATGCAGACAAGTCAGCCGACCTACTCCTCCAGGTACTGGTGTGATTGCTGCCGCAGAGAAAATTCCGTCATGATGCTTGATGTCTCCCACCAGTTTGCCGTCAACGCGGTTGATCCCCACATCGATGATAAGCTGACCTTCAATAAACTGGGAGTTGTCCAAAATACCGTGAGCCCCCGTTGCTACCACGATAACATCATATCTATTCCAATCGACTGCAGCGAGATCAGAACAGCTGTTAAAGCTTGCTACCGTACTTTGACGATTAATTAGCTCAATAGCCAGAGGTTTACCGACGATATTGCTACGGCCAACCACGGCCACTTTCAACCCTGAAAAGTTGTACTCACCACAATGCGCAGAAATAATATCTATCGTCGCTTGTACAGTGCAAGGAAGAACGGCGTTCTGCCCTAATACCAGTTGGCCTAGAGCCTCTGAGCCGAAACCATCAACATCAACATGAGCAGGAAGATCCGGTGCAATTAGCCCGTTTGGCAACGGAAGTTGAAATAAAATAGGATGCTTGGCTTTCTGTGCAAGCACATCGAGGTCTGCTTGCTTCGTTGATTCTTCAGCAAGAATGACATGATTACATTCAAGACCTAGCTCATCAAAGAGGCGGATTTTATTGCGAACATATACTTTACTTGCCGGATCATCACCAACGGTTACGATAGTAAGCTTAACTGGTGCATGAAGAGTATCAATTTTGCTTTTTAACTCTGCAAGTTTTGATTCATAAATTGTGTTTATAACTGATTTCATTTTTCTTGGCATTTGTGACTTGTCCTTGCTTTATAACCAACTGATTTTGCTTACACATTGCGTTAGAACAAGGAAACTGTCGTTATCGAGTAATACTCACTCTTATACACCCAGTGAAATACAATAATCAAGAAATTCATAAAAACATTAGCAGACATGACAAGAATTGTTGCACCACTTGCCTAGTCGATTACTTTAGAAAAATAAAATAGCAGCAGAGGAAACCACTGCTGCTATAGATTTACCATCATGGTACAAAATGCAAGGTTACTAGCTACTTTTGTATTGAACTAAAAACCTTACTGTAGTTTAAACTTACTGACCAAGACGCTCAATTGCGTATTGGCAGCCGCCAAACTTTGTGTACTATCGACTGTAGACTGTCCGTTTTGAGTTAAGTCATGAACCATCTCACGGATATTGTTCATACTTCGGCTAACTTCTTCGGTTACCAAACTTTGCTCCTCAGAAGCCGTCGCAATCTGAGTACTAAGATCATTTATTTCCACAATCGAGCCGGTCATCGAATCCAAACTGTTTGATACACGCCCTGCATTTTCAGCGGTACGTACACAGCTTTCTTTCGTAATCTCCATTGCAGCAACGGCATTGGAAGCATCTTGACGCAATTTAAGCAGAATTTCATTAATCTCTGCAGTGCTAGTTTGGGTGCGCGCTGCAAGCGAACGAACTTCATCGGCAACCACGGCAAAACCACGCCCTTGCTCCCCAGCTCGTGCGGCTTCGATAGCCGCATTAAGCGCCAGTAAGTTTGTCTGATCAGCGATTTCACCAATGACTCCGAGTACATTAACAACCTGTAAGGTATTTTCATTCATGGTGTTAATGCTCGACGATGCCGTATCTACTTCATCCACTAAAAGTGTCATGCTATTCGATGCCTCAAGAACATCATTTTTTGCCATCAACGCCTCGTCATTGGCTTTTTGCGTATTGGCCGCCGTTTCAGTAGCACTCTGCGCCACAGTGTCTGCCGTTGAGCTCATTTCAGTAATAGCAGTTACAACTTGATCTGTTTCAGAGGCATGCTGGATCAATGCCTGGTTATTTTGCTCCGACTGCACATTTAGCTGCTTAACACCTTCAGTGATATGCGAAGAGGCTTGAGATATCTCCAGAATCATCGATTGCAGATAAACAATAAAATTATTAACAGAATTACCGATATCGCCAAGCTCATCTCGCGAAGTTATCTCAATCCGAGAGGTTAAGTCAGCTTCTCCGGTAGATAACGTATCAATACGCTCTTTAAGGATCACCAAACCTTTGACAATTTTACTGATTGAAAAGGCCGCGACGAGAAGAGCAAGAATGAGCAAGGCAGTCGCAATCGAAATGCTCATATAAACTTTATCACTAAAAATTTCTGCTGTAGCGCTTGTCAAACCTTCCTGAATACTAGTAACGTCACTATCATATGTTCCCGTCGCAATAGTCCAGCCCCATTCTGGAAAAATATTTCGAGCATAGACAAATTTTGTTTCTTGTTCTTTCGTCGTGGGATTGGTATGCACTGTTTTTGTAAATACTTCAGGCTTACCTTCGATAATATCGGCCACTTTCTTAGTTGTTGACGGAATAACAGTGCCTATTATCGATGAATCTGGATGAGCTAGAATTTTTCCGTTTCTATCTTGCACCCAGAAGTAACCATTTTGACCATACTTTGAAGAGCTAATAGTATTCAGAGCCGCTTGATATCCATCCTCTTTAAGAGCACTGATATATTCACCTGTTGCTATAACTAGGTTTAACGGTTCAAAATAAACCGATGCAGTTAGCTTTTCCTCGGATTGATTGGTTTTTGGGTTCAAGAAATGATAGCTAGTGAAGCCAACTTGATTGCTCTTTGCCGAACTAACAATATTACGGGCATAATAGTTACCATTGGTGTCCTGTTTATCAAAGGAGCTGGTACCCAGAATACTTTTGTTAGTGCCATTTGCCTTGTTAATGATTGATGTTGCATCATATGCAAAAATATATCGACCATTATCCCAACGGTATTGGTTGATAAAGGCATAAATTATGGTTTCAGCCTCAGCTGTAGAGCTACTTTCGCGATAGAACCTTTCGATTGTATTTTTAAATGTTGTTATTTCCGCGACTAACTGTGCTTCGATGTTTTCCTGCTTAGTTCTCTCATAATCATAAGATATTGAGCGAGTAACAGTATCAACCTGATTTTTCAGATTGTCATTTAATAACTTTGATACTTTTTCTTGTACGTTGTTACTTTCAGTCTCAAGGACAGACTCTTCAGTATTAAATAGACTTGTAATAAAGAAGAGACTCATGATGAGTAGCGGTACGCACAAAAGTGCATACAGTTTATTTTTTATCGTTAAACTCATTGGGTGAACCTCTAATTGTACTCTTGTGCTAAAAGTGCCATTTCTGTACTTATAGTTTTATTTGTAATTTAAACATATTCTTATAATGTAATAACTGTATTACTATGCAATCTCTTTGTCTTTTTCTACCTGAGTATTTACTGCGCTATCCATCGCTTTTAACTCAATAAGAACCTCTTCTGCCCAATTAACCCAAGCCTGTCGAATATGTACGCCACGGCGTAGGGTTAAACGGTTAAGACGTGACTGACGATCCAATTTTTTATGATCAGGAAAATAGATTTTTTCCAATTCCTCGTAGTTGTTCATTAAAGTATGAGATTCTTGAATCAGTGCTTCGAGTTGTTGCTGCATAGGCGCTGAGTGATGAAAATTACAAACAGATAATTTAGCTGAGAACTCATCGCGAACAGTTGGAGTACGAGTTGGTTTCCGGAACCATTCCAACAGGGCCTTATGTCCTAGATCTGTGATGGAATAGACCTTTCGGTCAGGCTTGCTGACTTGCTGTTCGTGTCGAAAACTAGCCCATCCCTTATCGGCCATTCTATTCAGTTCGCGATACACCTGTTGATGACTTGCCTTCCAAAAATAGCCAATACTATGGGAAAACTCTTTCGTGATATCGTAACCAGTTACATCACGGCTGCTAAGTACCGTTAAAATTACGTGTGATAATGACATCTTTTCCATCCTTTTGAAAAATATAATAATATAAGCTCTTCAGAAGCTATCGTTACCGTCTGCTTCCGTTACAGCTCAAAAGCAATCAGTTGCCATATCAATGATGCATATTTTTTGGGAACAAGTAATAAAGAATTGAGTAAAAATATGAACAGAATTACCTGTTGGGTTGTATGAACGTCAATATTGTTAGAGCGCGGATCAGTAATCGCAAAAAGGGATGCCAGATGGCATCCCTTTTCGATTTATCCGACACAGCCCCTTAGGGACTACTCTGCTGGGTATTATGAAACTCCACTTTTAACTTATCAATAGAAGGTGCATAGATAGACAACAATGCCTTGGAGAACAACTTTAATTCTTGTTCATCAGCCCCTGTCTTACAAGCTATTTCCAGTTCCTCACAGGCTTTGCTTAGTGCAATTAATCCAACGGCTCCCGCAGAGCTTTTAAGGCTATGAGCGGCCCGCTCAAGAGTTTCTGCAGAGCCGTAGACTTGAATATCTTTGACTAAGCTGGCTGAGCGCTCGTAGAACATAGCGACCATTTCGTAAACAAGCTCATTCCCTAGAGTTTGCCTATCTTGTTCTAATACCGAGTGATCAAAAAGTGTTGCTATACTCGCAGTTGGCACTGCGGTAACATTTTCACTCATCTCAACCTTGTTGAAGTGGCCATTATAAACATTCGTAATAATGGTTTGTAATTGATCAAACTGTACAGGTTTACCCAGGAACCCATCTAAGCCTGCCTCTAGATATGATTCAATTTCTTGCCTGAACACATGGGCTGAGAACGCGATAGTTGGTATCCGCCAATTCACTTTATCTCTAAGTCTATGAGTCAGCGTAACCCCATCAGTATCCGGTAGGTTAATATCCATCAATATAATATCGATATCGTGATTTTCAATAATAGCTTCGGCAGCCTCTCCCGACATGGCGACAACAACATTATGGCCAAGCCTGTTCAGAAAACCTTTAGCAACCAGCACGTTAGTTTCGTTATCTTCAACAAGCAAGATATTCAATGGCGGAACAACAAGGGGGACGGATTCGTTGGCCAATATAAGTACACCCTCCTCGGCAGTACTTAATGGTAAAGTAAAAATAAACCGGCTTCCAATGCCCGGCTCACTGTATACCGTTAATTCCCCACCCAACATCTCAGCAAACCGCTTACTGATAGACAAACCTAGTCCAGTACCGCGCTCTGATTGAGTGGCCTGTTCAAAAGGCATAAAGATAGCGGCATGCTTTTCTTTCGGGATCCCTTTTCCGGTGTCTAAAACCTCGAACCTAAGTAACAATTGTTCTTCTGCCTGTTGCTCCTCAAGCAGCACTTGGATTGTTACAAAGCCTTGGTGAGTAAATTTAATTGCGTTGCCCACTAAATTAATAAGGATTTGAATGATTTTATTGAAGTCACCAAACAAATTAATAGGGACATCATCTGCAATTACATAAGTCAGTTCAATGTTCTTTTCTCTTGCTCTCGCTTTGAACATATTTACAACATTGGCTGCAATCGTGCTGGTACGGAAGTTTGTATTATTAACATCAAAGTGCCCGGCTTCTATTTTTGAATAATCCAAAACATTATTAAGCACGCCCATCAGGATCTCGCCAGACGATATAATGGTTTTGGTATAGTGCTTTTGTTCGCTATCCAAGCATGTACTATCAAGAAGGTTCAGCGTCCCCATTATCCCATTCATGGGGGTACGGATCTCATGGCTCATATGGGCAAGGAATGTCGACTTGGCCTTGCTGGCTTGCTCGGCTTGATCTCGTGCTTTAGCATGTTTAATAACCTCACTATTCAAAGCATTATTGGCCTCTGTAAGCTGGGCAGTACGGTCATCTACTAACTTTTGCAGTTCATTTTGATGCTCTTGTAAGGCAAGCGCATTTTTCTTAAATACCGATATAGCGTCGGCGAGATGTCCAATATCTTCACCTTCCCCCCTCGGAATATCGACAGATAGATCACCTGCCGCAAGTTTTTTTATTGCCGCCGTCATACTTCCAGATGGTTCCAGAACATCTGGATTTGTCAAAGTTGATATATCATCCGCTTTCAGATGAGCTACGGATTTATCACCCGAAGCTACCTCGGGGATAGGCATTATACTGTCAGTGATATGTGCAGAGGCTTGCGATATTTCCAGAGTCATCGATTGCAAATAACTGATGAAATTGTTTACCGAGTTACCAATATCACCCAATTCATCATGTGATGTAATGTCGATTCGCGACGTTAAATCAGCTTCGCCGGTCGATAACGTATCAATACGCTCTCTGAGCATGACTAAGCCTTTAACGATCTTATTGATAGACCAAGTCGCAATTAACAAGGCTATAATAAGCAATGCTGCAGAAGTAGCTATGCTCATATATACCTTGTCATTAAAGATCTCTTCCGTTGCACTAGTCAACCCATCTTGAATGCTTGTAAGGTCGCTATCATAGGTTCCAGTCGCAATTGTCCACCCCCACTCCGGAAAAATATTTCGGGCATACACAAATTTATTTTCGGCTTTTTGAGTCGTTGGGTTTTTATGAAAAGTTTTAACAAAAGCCTCGGAGTTGCCTTTTATTCTTTCAGCTACTTTTTTGGTCGTCGCTAAAATAATCGTTCCAACAATAGACTGATCCGGATGAGCCAGGATTCTACCGTGTTCATTCTGCACCCAAAAATAGCCATTTTTGCCGTATTTAGACGAGCTAATGGTTTTAAGAGCTGCCTCAACTTCATCTTTCCTGAGCGTGCTGATGTACTCACCTGTCGCAACAACCAAATCCAAAGGTTCGAAATAAACTGAGGCCGTCAGTTTCTCCTCAACATTTCTCGTTACCGGGTTTAGAAAATGATAACTGGTAAACCCAATCGCATTGGCTTTCGCTGCACTAACAACGTTTCGCGCATAATAGTTACCATTAGTATCTTTCTTATCATAGGCACTGGTGCCTATGATGCTAACATTAATCCCATTAGCCTTATTCACTATAGACGTAGCATCATAGGCAAAAATATATCGGCCATCCCCCCACCGATATTGATTAATAAACGCCTGAATGCTAGTTTCAGCCTCGGTAGCAGAGGTACTATTACGATAAATACTATCAATCGTGTCTCGAAACGCCGAAATATCTGTTGCTAATTCTGCCTTAATATTTTCTAGTTTCGAGTTTTCATAGTAATACGAAAGCGAGCGAGTAACGGTATCAACCTGGCCTTTCAAGTTATCATTTAACAACTTAGCCACCTTAACACTCACATTTCTTTCCTCAGCCTCAAGAACTGATTTTTCTGTATTTATCAAACTAGTAATGAAAAAACCACTCATTGTCAGTAATGATGCACACATAAGAAATGAAAGCTTGGCTTTTATTGTAAAGCTCATAACATTAAACAACCTCAGGGGCAAAGAGGTAACCTTCACCATGTACCGTGATAAATATTTTTGGGTTTTTAATATTGTCTTCCATTTTATTTCTTAACCTACGTACCAAAACGTCAATCGTACGATCACTGGGCGCATCAACCCGGTGTGAGATCAAGTTCAGCAACCGGCCTCGGCTCAGTACTCGGCTTGGGTGAGTAATAAAAGCAACCAGTAATTCATATTCGGCCTTGGTAAGTTTTATTGCTTCACTGCCTTTAGATAATTGCCGCTGAGCAACATCGAATTCAAAATCCTTGAAGCAGAATCGACTATCATCCTTTTCTAATTGTGACCATGCAGCCTCTGCCTGTTGCAGAGCATCACGGGTAAGCTGAATTCTCCATAACAAGTTTTTCGCACGTACCAGTAACTCTCGAGGTTCGACAGGCTTGGTAACATAATCATCGGCTCCCATTTCTAACCCTAAAATTCGGTCTATTGGATCAATGCGACCAGTAACCATAATGATAGCGATATCAGATGTATTTCTGACCTCGCGGGTAAGCTGGATTCCATCCTCCCCTGGTAGGTTGATATCCAACAGAATCAGATCAATTTTTTCATTGCTCAGAATCTCTTTCATCACCGCACCGTTATCAGCCTCAAAAATGGCATAGCCAGCTTGAGCAAAGTGCCCCTTAATCTTCATCCTTAAAATAGGATCATCTTCAACAATCAAAATTTGGTAATTCATAGGTTCTCGTATACAGCCATGCTTTAACTATGGAGGTCAGCCCCCACTGTATTGCTTTTGCGCGCCCTTCGGCTTTTATTTATTATTCAAAGGAATAATAACACACTCAATTACCGCCTGTTGTTAGCAAACTCAAATGCTCGGCACTTATCCAAGTCAGCAATATCTGTCAGGATGTTCACTTTCAACATGGGGATACTAGCAAACATTCAGAAAGCGGATTGGTAGAGACTCGGTGTGTGCAATAGAAGGGTATAACGTGCAAGTAACTGAAAGTTATCAAAAAAGAATGGACAAGGTGTGTAATTACATATACACCCACCTTGATGACAACTTAACCGTTGCAGAGCTAAGCAAAGTGGCCAACTTCTCTAAGTACCATTTTCACCGGCAGTTTAGCCACTATATGGGAATTGGCGTATTCAAATTTATCCAACAGTTAAGGCTTAAACGTGCAGCCTATCAGCTGTTTTTCCACCAGCATACGCGCATTATCGATATTGCGCTTGATGCTAAATTTGAATATCCAGAATCTTTTGCCCGTGCATTTAAAAAGGAGTTCGCCCAGTCACCTTCTGAATTTCGTAACCAACCGAATTGGTTACATTGGAACCAACAGTATCACCATAGAGAAAAAGTATTGGAGAAGAACATGAAGGTAGATATCAACCATTTCGAAGAAACTAAAGTCGCGGTGAAAGAACACCGTGCAGCACCTGAGCTAGTCAATGAGTCAGCAAGCCAGTTTATTGAATGGCGCAAAACGAGTGGGCTTTCACCCATCACTACCAGCAAGACCTTCGGGATTATTTACGATGATCCAAAAGCCACAGCTCCAGAGGACTTTCGATTCGATATTTGTGGTGAAGTCCAACAAGCTGTAAACGGAACTACATTTGGTATTGTGAACAAAACCATCCCAGCAGGCCGTTGTGCCGTTATCAGGCATTACGGCTCTCACGACGATCTCGGAGCCAAGGTCCATTATTTATATGGTCAGTGGTTGCCAGAAAGCGGTGAAGAACTACGAGATTTTCCCTGCTTTTTCCATTACATAAACTTCTTTCCCGAAGTGGCTGAACATGAATTGATCACCGATATCTACCTGCCGCTAAAATAAGAAACAAATACCTACATATCGACAACGGGGAGCCAAAGGATGAATTTATTACCATATTCACTATATTCATCTTTTGGCTATAACTGTGATTTCTATTGAAATATTCCCATGCACTAACGCCAAGCAGACATCTCATGACAACCTAACCTTCCAAGCAATGGCTTTCAACGGTTTGCAGCAAACCTACTATACATCAACCACCTCAACACTCACCCACAGTTCGCTTACCGTTAGTACTGGCGCTACATGGCGGAGACCGAGCTGATGTGGTTTAGCAACTCTTGATACAAAGAGCCGCCACTTGCGTGACGGCTAAGGTTTATCACTACCAGTTTATGACACAATCAATTACTTGAGCTTAAATTGCTTAACGATGGCAACCAACTGTTCATTGCTGCTAGCAAGGTTATGCGTACTGTCCATGGTTTGCGCCCCGTTATCCGTTAACTGACTAACCATTTCCTGAATGGCCATCATATTACGACTAATTTCCTCTGTAACAGTGCTTTGCTGCTCGGCAGCTGTGGCAATTTGGATACCGAGATCGTTGATCTCGACAACGGAAGTCGCCATTGAATCCAGACTTTCCGTTACATTAGACGTGGTATCCGCCGTTTGTTGACAGCTGTTTTTAGTGACATCCATAGCAGAAACAACTGAGCTGGCACCATTACGTAAATTTGTCAGCATCTCGTTTATTTCAGAGGTACTCTGCTGGGTTCTGGCTGCAAGCGCCCGCACTTCGTCAGCAACTACAGCAAACCCACGACCATGTTCACCGGCACGCGCAGCCTCGATAGCAGCATTTAGAGCCAGCAAGTTTGTCTGATCGGCGATTCCACCAATCACGCCAAGCACAGAGCCTATTTTTTGAGTGTCGTCGTTCATGGCCTGGATGTTCAATGCCATCGAGTCAACCTCATCAATCAGAGCCGCAACACTGCTTACCGCACCGTCTACGACACGCTTTGACTGCTCGGCTTCCTCACTGGTTCTCTGAGTATATGAAGCGGATTGAGAAGCGCTCTGTGAGACACTCTCTGCCGTTGAGCTCATCTCATTGACCGCAGTCACTACCTGTTCGGTTTCTGAATAGTGAGCTGTTAATACATTATTATTGAGTTCTGTTTGTATTTTAAGCTGAGCTATCCCATCAGAAATATGTTCGGTCGACTGGGATACCTCCAGCATCATCGCTTGCAGATTACCAATAAAGGTATTGACTGCCTCCGCTATCTGCCCCAAGTCATCATTGGTATACACATCAAGACGTCGGGTAAGATCGCCATTCCCTTGAGAAAGCTCGACGATTGTCGACTTTAGCTCGAGGATTGGACGGTAGATGCGATTTAAGACCACCAGAATAATCACAATCGCGAAGATAATAAGTACACCTGCAGTTACCAAAGATGTGTTCACCGCCTCATCCACTTCAGCATGGGCAACAGATTTATCAATACCAACAAGAAGATGCCAACTACTATTTTCATCAAGAGGAATACTCTTAAAGTAAGCGATTTTCTCAACACCACCGAGGGTGTAATCAAAGATGCCCTCGTCATTACTCAACACCTGACGCTCAAGTTCAACCAACTCCGGAAAATCTGACAGCTTAGTTTTACCGGGTTCGTCTACTTCACCAGTAGAGGCGATGGTTGTTCCTTGATCATCATACAATCCTGTCATGGCTCCTGGAAATGGAGATTCATTAACGACATCGGCGAGCAAACCCAGCTGAATATCAGCAAGTAAAACCCCGCGGAATTTATTTTCATAGAAAAAAGGTTCTGCAATACTGACCATCAGTTTTCCAGAAGACGCTCCCTTATAGATCCCGGTAACGACGGTACTACGTTTTTGTTTAGCCGACTTATACCAGCTACGAACTCGAGGATCGTATAAAGCCAAGCTACGCATACCACTCTTGGCACCGTAGGAACGACCATCTTCAAACCCCACAACAAAATCGGAGGCCTTGGACACATTCGCAATCTGCTTTACCATTAACATGATCTGCAAATCACTTCTATCTGTAGCAAAATCAGGTGCGGTTGCGATTACACCTTCTTTGATAGTTTGGAACCAATCTGTGATCCTATCTGACGAGCTATCAATTTTTAGCATTGAATACTCATCAATATTCCTCAGGATAGAACCTGACAGTTGGCGGTAGGAAAGAAAGGTTGAGATAGCTAACGAAGCTATCAGCAGTAAGACAGCGACCGAGATTATTCGGCCTTTAAAGCTTGATAATATGTTCACGTTACATCCACTACTTCTAATACGTCAAAAAATAATTATGCAGTCTAATGATTGCACATGATTTCATTGATTAACCGAACATATATCACAGAAACCCTTACAGAACCGCAAAGAACAATCAACACCAAGAGATCTTCTTCACACCAATGATCTCTTATAACTTCAAGCAGAAGCATCAATTAAAATATCATCGCTTTACTTAACTAAACGAAGCACGGAAATATCGTACCAAAGAGGACCTAATATCCCAAAGATTAGAGTGATGAATATTTCGTTAATAATCTTACGTTCAATTGATTAAAACATGACCACAATTAACACCAGATCATTGGAATACAAGGATAATAAATTAATGTAACCGTCTATAATGAAATTATAGATAAAGTCATATGTTCGCCAACACCAAACATAGAATAAATACACTACTTTACCGAAAACAAAACATTACAATAATAATCCAACTTATTGAACCAAGATCACATTGATTTAATTATTATAAGACAAACTTAAGAATTTAGAAACACTCACAAGGCCTCAAATACGTATTAAATCTTTAATAAATCAGAAAGATAATAAGAAAAACAATAATCGTGGATATATAAACTAACGAAATTCTATTTGTAGAGTTATTAACCTAATATATCACAATTATAATCAATCATGCTTATTCGTCATTTCTCTGACGGCATAAGTTCGGTAAACAGCAAAAAAGCGTCAATTAAATTGCAACAATTGCACCTCCGTACAACATAAAAAATATAGGAAACACTTCTTTGTGGTTTTATTATTCATCGTGATTATAATAAAGAGGAACCACAATAAATAAACTCAATGGAGTTCATATCGCTTAATAGTAAGCCAATTACTCTCCTATTAGAAAATAGACTATTAAAACAAACTTTAGCTTGGTTATATTAAACCAAGCGAATACATGACGTGTATTATAAGGGATATATAAATGAAGTTATTAAAACACCTGTTATGTTTAGCAACTTTAAGTTTCGCCCTAACTGCTTGTAATAGCGGCGGCGGTAGTAGTAATGATGCAAACCAAGATGTTAGCGGAATTAGCACCCCCTCAACAGTCAGTGTCGTTAACTAAGAATAATAAAAAAGGACTTGATATGAATAAGTTATCTATAGCAGCAGCCGTCACCTGCGCCCTTTTCTCCGCCTCTGGCACAGCAAACTTCAGTGATCCTGGAACAGATTACACAAACGTAGTTGCTGACAGCTATGTCGGTGAACAGGCTGCTGAACCGCTCAATATGGCGAACATGCTGTTATGCATCATGAAGGCGACCGGAGCTGAACACTTTGCCAATGCTGATTACCGAGCACTGGTCGATTCGGCTCAATGCGAACAACGACAAGATGACTCCAGTTCACAAGCAGCGGCAAGCAAGATCGCCTATTCAGAAGTTGTGGTTAGCTCCAAGCGTGCAGACAACAATAGCCCGCAAGATGTAACAGTCTGGTTCCAGGACTCTGAAGAACAAGATGGCCAGTACATAATTAATACCACTGTGTCTGCGGCACCGGGCCCTAATAGCCCTTTCGGTGAGCTTCAGTTTACTTTTAAGCACGCGACTGGTGGTGACAAAGGTGATTTAAACATTACCGTCCAAAATGGTCAAAATGTAATCAGCCTAATCAATACCTTCCAGGAAGGAGGTAACACCATTGAGCAGGCTGCAATCGTACAGATAGATGATGCTCAGGGTAATAGCGGCCGTGGTAAGACACAAGGGATAGACTGGAGCCAAAACCCACCAGTACCACTTGAATATAAACTTGCATACAACGATAACTTCTATTTCAAACAAGTCGGCAGCAGCCCTGAAGTATGTTTAAGCCGTAACAACCCTCGGGAAAATGTACATAGTTATTCGCTGTTTAACCTTGCGACGGGTGCATTACTCGATATTAAGGCAGGGTTTAATATCAAGTATATTTCTGCACTAAACGGCCAACCCCAACACGGTTTTATCGGCGAATGGGGACTATGGACGGAGGAAGAACACCAACCTGGTTATACGCCTCCGACAACAATCACTGATGATAATGGTGTTAACTACACAGTCGTCACAGCACCTGGCAAGCTGGTTCGCCAGACAAAAGGTCAGCGCAATCTGAATGATGGCGAGTCCTTCGAATACTGGACCGGAAGCAGCTCCACAACCATTTACTGGATTGAAAGTACTGGTCAGTTCCAAGCAGATAATGGTTCAGGCAGTCCGGATGGTGTCGATGCAGGCATCACACAAAATACATATTTCTGGTCTCCTTTATTACGCCAAAACGTTAACTATTTGGGCAACAACAGCGGTAGTCACAAAGTTGCGTATACAACCAGCGAAACCGTTCGCGCGAATGATTCCATCTTCAACAGCGGTTCGATTGGTCTAACTTGTTACGGAAGCTGCCCGCAAACTAACATCAGCTTAAACGATGCTATTAACTGGACCTTTACCCAAGCCTATGAAGATCCGTCTTCAACCGGTATCAGCTATACCATCGATCCAACTGATATGACCCTAAAATTATCAGGGCAACCAGTGAAACTAAACTTCGCCCGTTCTGATTTAAGTAATGATCAGAATTTTTGGGGAACATCTAGCGGCGAGTTCGTACTGAGCTCTGATGCTAGCTCGGTAACTAGCTGGGATGATCTTAACGGTCAAACTCTTGTGACCTACCGCTGGGAAATGGGTGTTGATAGCTGGAGCCAACTAACGATGCTACAAAACCAAGCGGATCAGAGCTTCTATGAGTTAGATAAAGCCATAAACTTCATTTACACCCACCAGACAGCTAACGACAGAAACGGTGAATCCAGTAGCGATAACACCCAGGTTATGCTGGAATATCATGGTCCGGGCAACCTGCATGGTATACCGTGGGAACAAACTAACGGTCAATGGGATGCCCAATTCAGCATTGCTGATGGTACTGAAGTCTATACAGATACGAACGGCAACCGCTATGTGGTTAAAGCAACCGGCATCGATAAACGCTTTTTACCCGCAGCGGGGGGCGCAACTGACTGTACTAATTCAGGATTAAATTTGACGGGTGCGTCAGTACTGTCATTACCAACGGCAGCGAACATTCCGACAATCAGTACAACTTGGCAGGATAAAGATAGCTTGACGGTTGCCGACGAGCCTTGGGTTATCCACGGAGAGACTCAAGCTGCAGCCAATAAATAATTTAAACTTCAGCATTTAGCGACCCTGTAACTTATGGCCAAAAGTCGTGAAAACAATCTAGTTGGATTTAGCAACGTTTTAGATATTTTCATGGTTTTTGGCCTCTTTTCAAGATTGAAATAGCAAAACAGGAAGACTCCGGCTAATAATTAATCCTATGCTTAAGCAACTCAACCACCATCGTCTTGGGTTTCTTCGTAGGAGAAAAGTATGATCCATAACCTGGTTCTACTACTCATGGCCCCCGTATTCATCGCACAGGGCCGTTATGTTCGCAGGATAACGCCTAAACTAGATGAAGCTTCCGGCCCTCGCTGCGGTAGTGTTGGTCATGGGAAAATGCTCCGTATCTTACTAATTGGCGATTCTGCAGCTGCTGGCGTTGGGGCTGCGGATCAGTCTCAAGCCTTATCTGGCCACTTGGTCAATGAGTTATGTAATCATTTTAAATTAGAATGGAAACTGCACGCCAAGTCAGGCTCAACCACAAAAGAAACTCGTTTCAGCCTCGCTCATCACCCAAAGCAAGATTATGATATTGTTGTCATTTCTCTAGGTGTCAATGATGTTACCAAGCCTCTGAGCTCGATAAGGTGGATACGACAACAGCAAGCACTCGTCGCCCAAATTCGCCATCATTTTTCTACCCAGCAGATCATACTGACTAAAATTCCCCCGATGGAAAAATTTCCCGCCTTGCCCCACCCTTTACGTTGGTACCTTGGCAGCAAAGCCAAAGTATTCAACCGCCAACTTGCGCGCTGGACAGCAACACAGAGCGACTGTGAACTAATTGACATCAACTTCCGCTTAAAACCGGAACAGATGGCTGTCGACGGCTTTCACCCTGGTCCTGAAATTTATCAGTTCTGGGGGAAAACTATCGCAAAAGTGATTAAAGCACGCTGGTGCTCAGATTGACTCGAGGTACTACCGACCTATAGTTAAAAAGTAGCTTAACGCAAGAACCAAAGGAGGAAAGAAAGATGTCCTCGCACATTTCATATTCCAAGTTGGAAAAAACATATACTCCTGATTTTCGTCATAAAATCAGTACCGCTAGAAATACCAATGATGTTTACAACGCATTCTGTTACACCGTTGCGTCTATGTTCAACGAAATCACCGACACCAAAAAATTTAGAGAAAGCGATATTGATTTCTATCCAGAAAGAAACTGCCACTATGAGCTAGGCGTCAATTTGAAGTGTGAGCCTAGTGTCGTAGAGTGCTTACACACCTCTGATTTGGGCAGGATTCTCGATGATATGGCGCAAACAGCAACAAACCGTCACACACACCTTATGAAACACCCAGAGAGAACCAACTCTAAAATTATGCGTCATTAACAGTGTACCGAATCGTCGCCAGCTAAAGCGACGATTCGCCAATGATCAAAACCAGCAAAACTTCAGCAATTAATCCCGATTTTAATAGCCTTAACATTTTTTAGAGTATTCTCTCAGTTTTTTGTACAGAGTTCTTCTAGGATATGCCCTAAGTGGCACATATGGTTAGGAGTATTTAACTATGTATCAGAATAATTTTGTTGATGCTATTCAAAGTAAGAAGAAGATCCGGCTAACCTATCTTTCCAAAGAGGACGGTAAAAAACTGACCAAAACCTGCGCACCGATGGACTTTGGTCCGAGGCGACTGGCACATAATCAGTCCGATCGTTACCATCTATGGGATTTCGAAAGCGACCAAAGACACCATATTCTATCTTTGCTTCCTGAGCGTGTAGTAGATATGGAATTTTTAGCCGATGAGTTTACACCAGATGATTTTATATCTTGGCCAACCAACTGGTTTATCACAAGAGACTGGGGAAAACACAGCTAACTTCCCTATCTCCGTATACTCACGTCATAACACATAAAAGGTGAAGCCGTCGCTTCACCTTTATTACCGCTACCACCACGACAGAACTCACGAAACACTCTCCATTTAATAACAATAATATGATTTTCATTATCAAAAATAATCTTAGGTACTAATGATTACTGCATGCCGTCGATTGACGCCACGTATTGCTGGTTATCTTGTATAAACAATGACGTTCAAGGGGGTGATAAAGAATTGTGCAATAAAATAGCTATCCCCCTATCATCACAAGATCATAGAGGGATAGGCTAGCTAGCATTCAAGTGATTATTCTTTACTGACTTGTTTAAATAAAAGGCTCGACACCTCACCCTCGCCTTCTGCGGGAGCAGGGTTAGCCCACTCACCAGATGTATCAATCCAGAATGTTTTGACGGAGAAGTACTCACCATCTGATTCTACAATTGACAGATTTTCAGTGGATCCCACATAGTCTTGATGGGTGATCGACAGAAGCAAGCGGCCATCATCAATCTGCCAGTCAAAACCAAACTCCCCGTCTTCGGCATCCACGAAAGCTCCTTTGTTATTAGGATCAAAGCGTATCCGCTCTTCCTCCACATAAACGGGCGCGCCTTGTTCATCCGTACCTTCAGTGTAGAGCAGTGCCCAAGTTGATGACTTGTCATTATTGCCGACCAGCATATCTTCAGTAAACGTCAAGACTTGATCGTCAGTCCTTACCCGACAGTTATCAACGGCTTCATAATAGTCAGCAATACGATTGTAGGCGGCAGGTTGGTCGAGCTCGCTGTTCCAGGGACTATTCCCTTCATTACATTCGGTGATCTCCTTGCCTTCGTATTCACGGAAAACAATGCTCCATACATCTTTTATCCACTGCCCATCTTCTTGGTACACATCATAGATAATGAAACTACTTTGGTCGTCTGAGTACAACAGGTTGGCCAATAGCATGTACTCCGCCGGATTTGAGCTATCCCAAATAACTTTAAGATATCCCTCATCGGTGCGCTCCCAGCTTCGCGTATCATCGACACGACTTTCGCCTGCCCGATAATAATCCACTGAATTATCATTGTTAAACCGATAAGCACGGGTATCGCCGGCACCACGAACACGTACGAACTTGGTATTGACGATTTCAGCTGCATCTTCCTCTGTGACTACATAATGGCCACCGCATGATTGAATTGCATTGGTAAAGTCATCCATTGTTGCACTAGATAGATTAACCTTGCAGCTACGAACGGTAAAATCTTCTGGTCGATTAAATGTAAAACCGGATGACCAAATGTCTTTAAGATCTTGCCCTTCTTCTGTCCACTCACTATATAGCTTGAAGCTAATTCGGGTATTATCCTTACTGACATAGGCAAAATAATCTAAGGCGTTATTTCCATAATCAATAGCGACAATGCCATCTGAATTTATTTCCCAGGTAAATAGGTCATCCGGGTAACCGTTTCTAAAATACCTCCCTGTCCCGTCAGTATTAAAGACCCAGTGACGTAGTTCACCACGGCTATTCATACGGTAGAACTCGGCCCCACCAATGTCAGAAATAGCGACAGTTTCATACTGACAATTCGTGGCACTGGCAACAAAATCTTGATAACTCGGGCTACCTGCCGGCACATCATTCACCTCATCCCAGCCAGTATCGCCTTCGGTACACACAGCGTACTCCTTGACTCCGATGCCTAATTCTATCGCTCTGGCATTTGCCTGTGCCTGATCCAGATAAAACTCACCTAACCAACTGGTCCAGCTATAAGTATTTCCTTCTATTGTATTAAAAGTATCTATTTCAACCATCATCCGCCAATAAGCGTTATACCAATCCCAAGGCTTATCGGTAAACGGTACCGAAATAACAACAGATCCGCTCCCGTTGTCATTGACCAGCCAACCTTCCTTCATTCCATTATCCGTCAACGTAATGTCTAATAACTGATAACGTCCATCTTCGTTGCCCGTTATTACAGAGTTGTTAGTAATGAAGTGCCATGTTACTGGCTGTCCATTTTCATCAATACGGAATGATGATGTTAATATTTTACCGTCATAATTACTCAGGCTGGGCAATTCCGCCGATGTTATCTGAGCTAGCTCATAGTTTTGCGCTCGCAGATCCTCGACCTGACCGGCTAAATCAACTATGTTCTGACTTCCCCACTCAGCGAACCGGTGACCAAGCCATATACCATTGTCCAAACGCTGGAATATTTTATAGTCCTGCCCCATATCGTTAGCCAATACTGTAAAATTTTCGCGATCTTGACCAAAGTAACTATCATCTATCGCAAACATCGCCCAACGGGAGGTCTCAACTGTTTCGGCAGCACTGACTTCGCGGATTTCAGTTTGGTATCGACTAAATAGCATCCCATCAGGGTTCGCATCATTAGTACGTTTCCGGTGGCGACCTTCAGTTTCATCAAGCAAATAGCGTTTGCCAGACTGAACAACCGTTTTTAATCCATCCTGCCAATTAACCTGCCGATTAAGCTCATACCACTGTGGACCTAGCTCTCCGTTTTTTCCCTGAACATAGGTATACTGCGAGTACTCTTCAAAGTCAGTACCATGTGGGTTTGCCCATATTGGGCGCTGATATGCAAAGGTATAATCAAGCCCTTCATTAACGGTAAGCTGGAAACTGGCGTTCGCTGTTCCGTCAGCACTCCAGTCCCGCCACTCTTCGTAACTAGCCAGCAAACCGCTATTGTAAGTAGCTACAGTTTGATATTGATAATCGGGTAAGTATTCTTCGGCTTCAAAATCAAAACCATTCAGCGGGTATTGCTTGACGCTTTTGGTGATCGTTTCTGTGGTATCGACCATCTCACTGGTTACAGTTATGCTCTGAATGATATCAACACCCGTTAGATCCCTAGCATCAATCTGGGCTGCAAGATCAAGGTCATCAAAGTAGCGAGGAGCCTCACCATTATCGCCGCCTGGTTGGGCACTCGCCTCATCACTATAACGCCAAAAGGTTTCACCCTGCAGTGTCCGACGACCACGATCCAACGCTTTTCCCTTAAAGCTCACAAGGCCATCTTGATTGAAATCATATTCCCACACCAATGACCGAGAAAAATCTCCATTTGGATGCAGTACATCAACTTCAGCTTCTTTTCCGAAATAGCGATTGCTACCGGCCATGGTGTATGTCATTGACTCGGAAGTTCGAATATCACCATTATTGAAAGCCTCAACCACAGTGACAGTGCTTGTGTTCACTTCACGTACATCACTGAGCCAATGAATCATCACAGGGCCAGTCTTATGGGCGGTATTTGTTATGTCGGCAACCGATTTTTCAGCATTGTCCGGATAATCATCACTATTATCACCGACATTGTCATTATCTGAGTCAAACCACTCAGTGCTGTCTTCGGGGAATTTATCTGCGAAATTATCGCCATAGTTGTCACCGTCGGAATCGGCCCACTCGGTCGCATCTTCGGGGAACTTATCCGCGATATTATCGCCATAATTATCACCGTCGGTGTCGGCCCACTCGGTCGCATCTTCGGGGAACTTATCCGCGATATTATCACCATAGTTGTCACCGTCGGTATCGGCCCACTCCGTCGCATCTTCGGGGAACTTATCCGCGATATTATCGCCATAATTATCACCGTCGGTATCGGCCCACTCCGTCGCATCTTCGGGGAACTTATCTGCTAGATTATCACCATAGGTATCACCGTCAGCATCGGCCCACTCGGTACTTTCATTAGGGAATTTATCATCAGAATCAGCAACACCATCCTTATCAGAGTCAGAATCTACAACAATAGATTCACTGACAATACGCTCAAAATCATAGTCATCACTGACTTCATCTCCACGGTCACTCTTCAGTACCGTTCCAACCTCATCCCCTTTGGCCAAGACATCAGCAAGTGTATTGGCGATATTATCTTCACTTAGTACATTTTCACTGTTAGGTAAAATTCCTGCCGATACAATCGACTTCGCAGATTGCTGTACTAATTTTACTGCTACGGTATTTATCTGAGGGTTATTATCACCATAGTCTCCCGATATCAGATCAGCATCAATTCCCAGCATACTGGCCACTTCCGTCACAGCTTGCTCGGCAGGTATACCCTCGCTGCGTATCTTCATATCAACCATCGTCGTCAAAGGGCTAACGACATCACTACCTGCCGGAGCCGACATGATGAAGTCCTTATTGACAGTCACACCTGGATTATCTTCATCAATCGTTTCGCCAATAATCGCCTTTACAACAATGGGATATTGCTCTGGATTCTCAATACCACTGACATCTAACTCAGCAAAGCCTTTCTCACCACTTTTTACATTCGGCTCATTAGCATCAAGCTGATAATCCTTATCAAGATCCAGCCAGACAGTTGCTTTGTTAAGATAACCATCAATCGCTGTCACACTCATGGTTGTTTGGGGGTGTGGGGTAGGCTGAGGCGTATCAACGGCAGTATTGCTGCTGTTATCATCGTCGCAGCCAGCTAGCATCAGTAAGGTCCCCAGCCCTACTGCGATAGCAAGTGGATGTCGTTTCATCATACAGTTCCTTGTATCTCTTCTACGAAAAGCCAGTTACAAACACCAATTTTCTGTTCGTGGATACTGGATAAAGCTTACTTATTGATGGTTATAGAACTTACGTTGAATCGCAGCATCCCCCGTTAGGGGGATAAGTTGCCGGGGCAATTGGAAGGAAGAGCCAAATGATGATCTTGCTCAATATATTTAGAAGCTAAAACGTCCGCATATTAGTAAAGCTCAGATAAAAAAAGGGACCTGATTAGGTCCCTTGATTGAATTAAATTTAGTTGAGTGCGATAGCACTAGCCATTACCCAAGTCTTTGAAGATCTTAGCATCTAAAAAACTCGAGCTGCTTGTGCTGTTGTTCTGCCAATCGCGATAACTCCTCACTGGCGCTTGCACTTTGAGTAATTCCAACAACATTCATATTTACCAGTTCAGACATATTCACTACGTTCTGATTTATATTCTGGGTAACCTGAGATTGCTGCTCCGCAGCTGTTGCTACTTCCGTATTCATGTCACCAATCATATCGATTGCATCAGTAATACCGTTAAGAACTTCATTTGCCACACCGGTAAGTTCTTCTGATGTCTGCAGCATCTTCAACGACTCTTGCATACCTTCATTGGCATTAGTTGATTGAAGCTGTAAATCTTCGATAATCGCTTGGATTTCACGGGTTGAATCTTGAGTCCGTGCCGCAAGCATCCTAACCTCATCGGCGACCACGGCAAAACCGCGTCCAGATTCACCAGCCCGTGCAGCTTCAATCGCCGCATTTAAAGCCAGTAAGTTTGTTTGCTCTGAGATTGACTGGATAACTTCAATAACTTTACTGACTTCTTCGGATTTCTCACGCAAATGGGTCACAACCTGAGCCGCCTCAGCCATTTTGACCGAGGTTTCACGGTTTGCTTCTTCGCTTTGCGCAAACACACTCAGACCTTCTTTGACCATTTTGTGACTTTGCTTAGCACAATTATCGGCTTCCGATGCGTTATCGCTTACATTTTCTGCCGTACTCGACAGTTCATTGACCGCCGAGGCAACTTGTTCAATTTCACTCAATTCACTCTGAGCGTTATCTTGCGCAGATACCATTACTTCAGCTAACTCGGTGGATGCAGAAGCCACCTCCTCGCTAATGCGGTTAAGTGAGCCGATTGTTTCGTTCAATTTCATAAGAGTCAGGTTAAGGTCTCCGCTCAACTGGCTGATCTCGTTATCACCCTCTTCATTTATCCGTACCGATAAATCGCCATGGGCTACACGCTTTAATGCATCACGCACAGACATTATCGGATTAACGATAAGTCCTGATAAGTACCACGCTATCATCAAACCCACGCCCACAATAACGGCCATAATAACCATTACACCTTGCATCATCTGGCGATAATCTGACTCAACAAGTTCCAGTTCAATCTTTACATCCCCTTCGATGGCTATTGACAGCTGATCGATGGCTCCAATCAATTCACTACCAACTGCACGAAAACGAGAAGCTAGTCTTTCCTCATCTTCGGTAGTCACATTCCCTGCATTTTTTCGATTAACAAAAGGTTTCAAATCTTGTTCGAGGAAAACCTGATAACGCTTCATTTTATCTCTAATAACACGAGTAGAATTGGCGAGATAATCATTCTGACTTAACTGATCGAGTAAACGGTTATTTTCCTTGAATCCGGTTTGAACAGCACTATCCAAGTTAGCGAGAACAGATTGATCATAGAGGCTATAAATAGCACTAACTCGCACCTGGTAGGTGTTTTTCAATACGTCCAGAGCGATACTCTTTGCAGACAAGGCACTAAACGTCACCTCACTACTTAATGCGCGTTGTTGACGTGACTCCTTGGTCACTACAGCAAAAGCAACTAACATGATCAAGCAGATCAGTAATACAGGTAGCAAAACCTGTTTTCGCACAGATATGTTATTGATATTAAACAGCATGAACTAGCCTATTAAGCTTTGTTTCTATTTCAAAAAGCGTTCGAATTTAGCATGCTCGAGTGCAAAAATATTGATTTTTATCAATCTGTTATAGAGTTCAGCACCGCCAATTAAATGTCAGCAAAAATTAATTTTTGACGCCAATTTATTTTCATTAATATCAACAATTTAAGAATACCAATACATTTACCATGGTTATAATTTATATGAGCGGTTAATACCCTGATACGCTAACCATTGATCCATGTGCTGTATCTTTCAGCAAATCCAACATTGCCTTTTGCTTTATGTTACCGACAAAGGGCGCAGGCTTCGAGCTGTAGACCTGCTGTTGAGTATCTAAAAGATAGATCTGAACTTCCCCACGGCTGCCCCAATAGCTATTCACTAATTTCCTCTCCTGAGCGGTTAAATCCATTAGGCTCTCAGAGCGATAATAGTAAGTTTCTGTCCCAGAAGCTGGCAGATCTGCATGCTGATAGGATTCATTTAGCGTCAAATTAATATCAACATAATTATTGTCACTAAAAACAATTCTCAATAGTCCCATTGAGTATAAGGTTGTATCAGAGCGTCCCCTATTCGATGCAATTACCTCTACTACAAAATAACTATATTGCTGTTCAAACTGTTGTCGAAGTGCAGAAAGTTGTCGCTCAATACTTCGAATATTATTTCTTAATCTATTTTGTTGTTTCTCACTCGCCGAGATAGCATCTGACAAATCTTCTCTTACGTCGAGAAGCAGGTAACGCAGAGCCGTTGTGTTAATCTTTGGTTGATGGAGCTCATCAAATGTAAGCTGTGAATAATTCCGTGTTAATGCCAAAACTTGATCTTCATAGTATTTGGCCTCTATATCATCAATGTAACTGCCCAGGCTCCACAGCCGAAAATCACTGACTCTAAACTCAGTGAGCTTTTTAATTTTGTTTGTCGGATCGATAAACTGACTTAACTCTGAGATGTATTTATCAAGCTGCAATTGCTTGACTGAAATTAATTTAAGCTCACGAGTCGCTTTTTTAAACGCCTTTTCTAAAATTGACAGCTCAAAGCTGGGAGAGATACGTTTGTCTCCACGCCCTCCCAAATCACTGGCTTCATAAAGAAACAACGCCGGTATATAAGGCTCAAGCAACTTCAGCTCCTCCGAGTCAAGGCTGAACTGAACTCCGTCCCTTTGCTTACGCTCTATTTTTACAATCTCAATACTTACGTTAGCTTGCTCAACAACATAATACTGCCATGCCGGGACACTTAAGGCCGTTATAACACCTGACAGAGTCAGCCATACCGCTTTTGACTTAATTGCTAGCCTCTTCCACCAACTGTTAGTTAAATTAGTATCACTCATAAAATGATCAAACCTTTTAGCCTGCACGCAATTTGATTTCGATTGCACTTTATCTAAATAGAATAAGTCTTTTAGAGAGTAACTACTCGGGGGGAATTACGACATGTCACATACCTTTCTAAACCTACAAGCCCCTTTTTATTTGCTGAATTGCATATGAAAAATCCTGACTAGACACTTGCACGGTAAATTTCATCACACCTACAGGCTCACCATTGTTTAAAATCCCCTTTCCTTGATGCCAGGATGGTTGTCCAGCCATGATATTTATTAGTGCCCGCAACCATTCACCATGGCTTACCACAAGCACAGTATCGCCTTGGTGTTTATTCCCAACCTCATATAGCCAGCTCTTGAGCCGCATTTCGAACTGTAGTTCTGATTCAACTCCCGGTACGTCTGTCAAAGGGATTCGATAACGCTGATGATAGGCCCGCCAATATTCCCCACCATCCGCACTGTTTATCACAGTTTTACCTTCTAATATTCCGAAACAACGTTCTCGCAGCCGGGGATCTGTCACGATATGAGTTCCGGAGATATTGGCCACAATGCGGGCAGTTGACTGTGCCCGTCCCAGATCACTACTGTATATCACCGTGTTCTGAAGCTTATTTTTTGGCAAAGCCGAGAGCTGACGTTTGGCCTGAGGCGTTAGCGGACTATCTCGCCAACCTTGAAGTTTACGGGCCAAATTCCATTGTGTCTGACCATGACGGAGTAAAATAAGCTTCATTACCCTGTCGCTTCACCTAGGAAGATTTTTACAACCAGTGTAGGGTTTGACGGAAAATACCAATGGATATACGAGGCTATCAGATTGTTTTTCACCCATACCGGATCAGTTTTACGGCCACGTTGCGTCATAGGCTGAGTCAAAATCTGCTCTTGCGATTGAGTCGTTGAATAATGGAACGTATGTCCGCGTAATATGCCGCTTTTGTTCTTAACAACACTATCTTCATCAAGAATAATCCCTTCATCGTTTGTGATCTCTTGACTGAGGTTCAAATTGAAATCCGTTTCAACCATACCTAGTGCAGCCAGTTTTGGCTGCATCACAGAATCGGCTTCAAGTACGTTACTTAAGGTTGTCGTAATACCGTCTAATGTCGTCAAGGAACGGTTTAGATACAACATCCCACCGCACTCAGCTAAGCAGGGTTTTCCTTGTTCGACATGCTGCTGTATTTGATCTATAAGTATTTGATTTTCTACCAACGCATCAGTTGATAACTCAGGGTAGCCACCCGGTAGGTAAAGCGCATCACAATCTGGCAGACCATCTCCTAGCACTGGTGAAAAAAAGTGCACTTTTGCACCTAGTGATTTCAAGAGATCAATGTTGGCACGATAAATAAAGCTAAATGCCCTATCACGTGCGATTGCTATTGTTTTACCCGCTAATAAAGGCGAAATGGCATCTTCATACACATTCTCGAATGCCACTGGAGGGGGGAGCGAGACCGTACCAAACTCTCCAATCAGATCTGCCGCTCTGTCTAACCGGTGATCCAAATCATCCAGCTCATCAGCTTGCACCAGCCCTAAATGACGTTCTGGTAAAGTGATATCGGTATCTTTTGGCAACCAGCCGCAAAAAGCCAAATTCTCAGGCAAGCTTTCTTGTAACATTTGGGCATGATGAAGCGAGCCAACACGATTGGCGACCACGCCAAACATCTCAACGTCATCTCGATAGTTCACCAAACCATATGCCAGAGCACCAAACGTCTGTGCCATCGCTCCCGCATCAATGACGGCCAGAACCGGAATTCCAAGTCGAGCGGCTATTTCGGCACTTGAACAGTGACCATCGAACATGCCCATGACACCCTCAATAAGGATCAGATCCGCCTCTTTCGCCGCCAGGGCAATTAAAGCTTTGCAATGTTGTTCACCACACATCCAAAAGTCGAGCTGATAGACAGGTTGTTGAGATGCAAACTCCAAAAAACGCGGATCAATAAAATCCGGCCCGGTCTTAAACACCCGAACCCTCTTGCCCTGTAAGTGAAAGTGACGAGCCAATGCTGCGACTACCGTGGTTTTCCCACTGCCTGAAGAAGGGGCTGTAACCACTAATGCCGGACATTGAACTAATGTGTTTTCCATTCTTATTTCCACCTAAAATCTCAAACTCTTTCTATGCTTTTTAAGCAAGAAGAGGTGTGTTACTTATTCCAACCACGGCTTCACAGCAGCATCCAAACTATCGATGATCTGCTGTTGAGATAACCCCCATTGTTCAGCCAACACCAAGCATCCTCCTAACCCACATCCTTCAACGACATAGCCCTGCTCATATAGATGCAACGCCCGATACACGGAACGATTAAAGTCAGTAGTCGATGGCACCACCTCGTAAGCTGAAGGTAGTCTCGACAAAACAGCTTGAGCATCTTTGCCCTCTAACACCCATCGTGTTGTCGCAATTTTCAACTGGTGTCGTACGGCATCAGCTCCAAGCACCAGCAAAGGCGCAACAAACATCATTCCGCCTGCAAGCTTTAGTTCAAGTACCGTGTTGTCACTGCATCGTGTCATCAACAAAGCACAAAGCGCTCGCTGAACAGGATCAGAAGCTTGCTGGTGTTGTAAGAACGGGAGTACCTTGCAAGGAAAGTGGGCAAACTTTCCCGCCAGAAGCGCAAGAACCTGTTCTTTAATCGCCAGCTTATCCGGATCTTTTGTACTTCCGGCCAAAGAGATATTCCATTCCAGCCAATGCCTCAGCCACAAGGTGGCAAATGTTGTCCCTCCAACGCCGCACTCAGCGATAACATGTCCTTCTCCGGCATGTAACTGGCGCGCTAACTCCGGCAATAGCCGCTGTTTAATCAAGCGGGCTTCTTCGCCAAGCGGACAGTGATGACAAACGATGTCATCAAGACTGTTGCCGCTGAAATCAGGCTGTTGTTCAAGCCCTAACTGGTAGCAATGAAGACGAACTTTTAGCCCTTGATTCTGTAACGCTTTAAGCACTCCATGTACCAAAATTGCCGGACTGACAGACTGCGAACCAGCTATAGGTGACGCTGTTAACATCCCGCCCAACGTGCTGTTGGCACGCCCGCACGCAATTAACTCGGCATCCCGTGTCGGTGTTAATTGCATCAGATTTTTCCCAGCGCCGGCATCGCTGACTTTGTGCAACTCGGGAATGGGTGCTACCGCATTAAAGATAACAAAGTTAATCCACTCCACAGCCACCACCGAGCCTACCATTGGCTTTCATTATATTGCCTCACCTGAGAGTCCTTTCAGTGGCATCATTTGATTTGTGCCCTTGGTCCTTGTGTGATGGCTGATAACGCCAATTCAAGCCGTTGCCACTCGGATTCATGCTTCGGCAAACCAAATCGCAATGCGTCCCGCTCATCACACAAACGGGGCAAAATTGCATGCTGACATAGTTGATTGTGAATCAAGGGTGAATCGGGCAAAGCAACCGTCTGAAACAACTCGGTACCGCTGACTTTGACACCAAAGTAATGCGCTAACATCATTCGTAACCGTGATGAGTCCTCAGCTAGTTGTTGGCGCATCTTTTGCTGCCAATGCCTATTGAGCAACGCCTCACGTATGACCCATCGACTAGGACCAGGAATCGTCCACGGCCCCAGCTTATTTGCGATCGAGTCAAGTAAACCCTGATCACCAAAAAGGAAGCCGCCCCGTGCGCCCGCAAGTCCGAAGAACTTACCGACTGAGCGCAAAACGAAAACATTGTCATCAAGAGGATCGTTCAATAGCGATTGCGTAGGTGTGCAATCCATAAATGCCTCATCGACAATCAATATCCCTTGCCGTTGCTTTAGCTGGGTTTGCCATTGCAACAGCGTCTCCTTCGTCACCCTGTAACCAGTCGGGTTATTCGGATTGATAAATACCACAACATCTGCTCGGGACAGCAGTGATGAACTCGGGGCATCATCGTAAAATTCAATTTGCCACTTCGCCCCGTTAGCCCCAAGGTGGCTTTGCCAGGCATGCTGGTGCTCCTTGTAGCCCACCCTTGGTAAGGCAACTACACCGAGACAACCTCGCCGTTCAGCAATAGCAGCAGGCAGCACCATAATGGCAGCCTGCGAGCCTGCCACCGCCAGCAACGACTTATATTCATAATAATCGGCGGCAGCCTGCTCGAGCCCGTCATTGAGCTCAGGTAGCCTGTTCCATATCTCGGTCGGTACTGACGGACAAAGATAAGTATGTGGACTAACTCCAGTTGATAGATCTAGCCACTGTGATACTGGTATCTGGTACTGTTGAGCAAATTTTATTAAGTTACCACCATGTTCTAACATCATTTTCGGCCTGATTATCCCAATCCTAAAAGCAGTAACACCAATACCCAGATCCATGCGCCATGATTGACCAGGCGGTTGGCCTGTGGGATCACCTGATAATCGGCAAGTTCACCGCACCCCATGTAGATTTTCTCGTAACGCCTGCCATGGTAAATAGCAGGGCCGCCAATAGAGGTATTCAACGCACCGGCACCAGCACACATCACCACCCCACCATTGGGACTAGCACACTGAGGCGCTTGGTCTTTCCAGCATTTCATCGCTAATTGCAGATCTCCCTGTATGCCATAAGTCACGGCAGTTAGGCGGGCGGGTAAGTAACCAAGAAAATCGTCCAACTTGGCCGTTGCAAAACCAAAATGACGGTAGCGCTCATTCTTATAGCCCCACATCGCGTCTAGGGTATTTGCCAGCCGAAAAAGTAGTGCTCCCGGAGCACCTGCCACGACAAACCAAAATATCGCCCCGAATACGGCATCGTTGCCGTTTTCCAGTACGGATTCAACCGTCGCCGAGGTTATCTGAGTCGAATCCATTGAGGCAGTTTCACGGCTGACGATTAAACTGATTTTTTCACGCGCCAAAGCGATATCCCCTGCTTTTAACGGGCGATAGATCTCGCTAGCATGAAAAACCAAGCTATTTCCACCGATGGTCAAATAGAGCACGACCACATTGGCCGTCAACCAAAGCCACGGGGAATAATGAGACAACCATTGCAGTAACAGACAGGTCAATATGACGATGGGCAGTACCGCCAAGACCCATGCCACTATTCCTGCCTTTTGAAGTCCAGCCTTTCGAAATTGTTGAAGTGAAGCTGAAGGTGTCAAGTTACGACAAAGCGTCTCAACCCGGCTTGCCCAATGACCGAAACCAACCAGTGGATGAAAGCGGCTAGGCTCACCAAAGATGCAATCCATCAAGAGTGCCGCAGCAACCGATGCAGCTACCATTAAGAACCCGGTTTCAGCTGGCAATAGCAACCCGTCAAACCACATCCATCACCTCATGTTTTCCACGAAGCTTTGCTTCCAAGGTTGCAAGAGTCAACTGGCCGTTGGGTAAAGTATCAGCCCAATTTTGTGCCTCCTCGTTCAATGCAACGATCGTGGCCTGCTGCAAGCCTGAATGTTGGAGAAGCAAAGATTTCGCCTGAGCAATATCATCCACCAGCAGCCAGTCAATTGCCGGTAACTGAAAGCGAAAAAGCGGATATCGCCGAGACCCAAGATAGCGATATACACCATGACAGGCGGACTGACGTTCTGCACCCGCAGGGACAGATAACACGGCACAGTTATATAGTCCCGCCTCCGGAGTAACGTCGGCAACAATTCCTACTTGCTTTAACGCCTGTGCAGCTTCTGTATTCTCGGCACTAATTGGCATCGAGAAACGGCGTACATCCCATTGGTTGTCAATCAGCCCCTGCCACCACAATTTCACCGCAGCAGCATCGGCAAATAACAGCGCGGAAAACTGGCACAGCTCGCTTAACAAAGACAGGTCAACAAAGCTGTCCAACTGTGGCGAAGGCGCATTGAAAATTTCGGCTCCCGAAGATTTCAGTAGGTCAGCATTAGAATAATGGCCACATAACAACACACGCCCACCGGATAACGGTAATAAATGACGCCACTCCAGTTCATCAGCCTGTGTCACTACATCGCCCATTACGACCAGTGCAGGCTCATGATTATCAAGTGCAAGCACCTGCTCGCCAATGGTCGCTAAACTCCCCTTGGTAACGATATGACTCGCACAGGTTGCCGAAGATATATGCGCAACGGGTGTGGTCGGGCAACGCCCCTGTTCTATCAATCTTTCGGCATGCTGCGCGAGTTTCTTTGCCCCCATATAAAGCACAAGCGTCCCGCTTGACTGCCCTAATGCTGCCCAGGAAGACAGCGATGCTGAACCTTGGTGACCACTGGCAAACGTAACATCGGAAGCGATACCGGCGCTGGTCAAGGGAAAGCCCGAATATGCCGCCGCTCCCAGAGCAGCGGTTATGCCCGGAACAATTTCATAATCAATACCGTGTTCTTTCAAGGTGCGGCACTCTTCAGTTATCCGCCCGAAAATACACGGATCACCCGCTTTCAAACGCAGCACCTGCTTGCCTTCTAGGGCAAACTGAATAACATCGGGGTGCATGCCGTAATCAATATGGCAATGGCGATAGCCTCGGTAACCAACCTCAAACAGCTGGACATGATCCGGTATGCACGACAGAATCGCCGGACTGACTAGCTTGTCGTAACACACCACATCACAGTGATGCATTAAGCCAAATGCACGCCGCGTTAATAAATCAGGATCGCCCGGCCCCGCCCCGACAAGAAAAACCTTACCCTTGCTCATTAGGGTGCTCCGGTATCGCTGGTTGGTCAGCTGACACTATTTCATTATTACTTTCATTATCACATTCATCACTTACTACTGTTGCTTTGCGGCAGGCATGTGAAAAGGTCGGATCATAGAGTTTCGAATCAGCAAACTCTTCGATGGCAAACACTTTGCTGATTATGATCATTGCTGTTGAACGGATACCTGCCTGATGCATTTTCTCCGCGATATCGGCAAGAGTTCCGCGAATAATTCGCTGCTCTGGATGTGATGCTTTTTCAACGACTACAACAGGCCAAGTTACCGGGTAAACATCTTCGAGCTCTCGCACAACTTTGCGTATAAGCGTTGCACTCAGGAACAGACACAAAGTTGCTTCGTGAGCTGCCAGCGATTTTAAGTTTTCCTTCTCAGGTACCGGTGTACGGCCTGATGCACGGCTTAGGATTATCGTCTGGCACTGCTCTGGAATCGTCAGCTCCTGGCTGAGTGCAGCCGCTGCCGCCTGAAACGAAGACACACCGGGTATAACCTTCCAATCAATTCCCAAAGCTTTCAAGCGGCGGGTTTGCTCTGCAAGCGAAGAGTAGATAGACAGATCACCAGTTTGCACACGCGCAACATCCTGCCCCTGTTCAAAGGCATTCACATACACCTGAGTTATCTCATTGAGATCCATATCGGCAGAATTCAGTACTAACGCATCAGGCCGTGCCCTATCAATCACTGCCTTGGGGACTAGGCTGCCGGTATAAAGCACAACGGGACAAGACTCGACCAATTTCGCCCCTTTTACCGTGATCAAATCAGGATCACCCGGGCCTGCACCAATAAAATACACTGTCATTTTTTATTCCCGTTCTTCTCTATTTGAGGTCTCGGTTGCAAGCGCATGACCGCGCTTTTGTCCCGGCAAAGTAACACCATCGTCCAGTTGATACTTGTTACGATAACCACGAGGCGTCACAATCCAGTCGTGATACTGGAAACTGCTGCTATTACCCACAATGACCGCAGCATTCATGCCAAAATCCAGATCGGTAAACTGCGCTAGCGTTGTCAGCGCTACATGCTGATCATCACGATAAGCGGCATTAACCACAGCGACAGGCGTCGCCGGCTCACGGTATTGCAGTAAAATTCGCTGCGCACTTTCGATATGACTTTTGCGTTTCCGCGAACGGGGGTTATAAAACGTGATTGCAAAATCTGCATCCGCCGCCGCATGGATCCGTTTTTCAATCACCGGCCAAGGCGTAAGCAAATCTGATAGTGAAATCGTACAGCTATCATGGCCAAGCGGCGCCCCAACCAAAGAAGCGCAAGCATTGGCCGCAGTAATACCCGGAATGATATCAATGGCCGGTCCCTGCTCAGCATTCCACCCTTGTTCAGTCAGCAGTTCCAAGACCAACGGAGCCATCGCGTACATACCCGCATCGCCCGAGCAGACTAATACGACGTTACGTCCGGCCTTCGCCTGCTCAACGGCCGCAGCGGCTCTGTCCCACTCTCGAGTCATTCCGCTTTGTATCACATCTTGCTTATCGATTAGCTCTTGAATTAAATCGACATACGCCCGATATCCGGCAACAACATCAGCATCTATAATGGCCTGCCGAGCGCGTAGTGACATCAAATCCAAGCTACCGGGACCGAGTCCTACCAGTGTTAATTTAGCCACTGCACACCTCTGATTCAGGCGTTCGCAAACGTACAAGCCCCTCAGTAATTTGCTGTTCAACTACCGCTATCAGATCAGGGAAGTCAAGCAAACAAAACTTATCACCATTAATAGGCTCGGCTACCGATACATCAAAGTTAGGTTCCAGATTTTGCTTAATCTCAGCCAAGTCATTAACAAAATGGTTGCCCGAGACAAGCAACAGTGGGATTAAGCGCAATCGTGGCCGAACGTTATGCTCATCCATAGAAAGCTGTGTATTTTTAGCTACTTGTAGCATTTCTTGAGTTAATGAATCAGCAATCAGACGGTAAGGCCATGCCCCTTCTAATGAGCAGGTAAAATTTTTCGCCGATAGCTTCGACAGCAAACTGTCACAATAATGGATTGCCTGATGCCCGGGGTTGTCCAGTAACGGTGCGCCATGGTGGATAAAAAGATTCACATCACTGTCATTAGCAAAGCGCGCATTCAACGCCGCCAATATTGCACTGGTGTGCGAGGTGTGATGCATAATTGCCGGAGTATATTCAATGCTGGCCAACGAGAACTGGCGGAAACCTTGTACCATATTAGATAACTGCAAATGTTCATCAGTCGGAAATAGATAGCACGAAACCACTAAGATACGCTGAAATCCTTCCATATCCAGATCAGCCAAAACCTGTGGCAAACTTTGAAATTGCTCTCCCTGTTGAGCCAGTTTTTTTATCACCATTTTTGAACTGAAGGCAATCTCTACGTTACAGTTCGGATAGCGTTCTGCAATACGCTGCTGTAAAGCAATATAACGTTGCTGCTCAACTACCGAGCCAAAGCAACTTAAGACAATTGCCGTCCCTTTGTTGTGATGTCTTAATCGTTTCATTGTTGTGCTAATCCTTGTGTTCCAGAAATAATATTGTCTTCAGAGCCCGTCTCGGGATAGTCAATCGCGGCAAAGAATTCTGGATCCAAGACTGAATTCAGTGACACTCGTCCGGCCAATGCCGTAAACAGTTCTCGCCATTGGGTCATGGTTAAGTTCTCTATATTGCGTAACCAGCAGCCGTTATTTACCGGTGTTTCATGGCTAGCTAGCCGCTCATAAATCACCAACGTGGCACGATTTCGACATGCACCAGCACATAGAGTGCGGCTAATTTTGATCCGGTTATCACCGCTGGCAAGGTTCATTTCCTTGAGCATGGCGCGCAGATCGTGAGTGAGGTTTTTACTGCCTTCCTTGCTACAACGCGCCCCTTCACATAACAATAAATGATGACGGTGATAAAGCATGGGCCGGTTTAAGTCGATATGTTTGGGCTTACATTGATAGCCTTTTACTACTTCACTACCATGGGCATTGATTTTTACCTGTTGCCCTAACCAGTTTTTCCAATTGTGTTTTGAAAGGGCTTCTTCTTTCTCGATGCGACAACATGCCAGCGTCATGTTGTAACCGTCTTGCTTGAATTTCCATTTTGCAGCAAGCAACTTATTGGTCTGGCTTTTCTTCAACGCAGCCGCTTCTGCAACCGAAGCCACACCAGTGATCTTCTCGACATAAGCCGAAGGGTTCTCAATACCTTCTACAGTGCTTAACTGCTCGGCAGAATAGGTAACAAAAGGCCATTGTTGCTGTTTAGAGTACGCCAACAAACCTTCTTCATCTGCTTTAAGAGCAATACTGGCTATGGCCGTTACGCTGTCAGAAGAAAGGTTATTTTCCGTCAGAAAAGTCTCCACTCCGGCTCGTATCGTCGATAACGGCGTATTACGGTCGCACCCGATGCCAAGCACCAAAGATTTAGGACGCCACAATACAGCTTTATGTTGCCAAGACTGATAATAGTCTGGTTTATCCAAGTCACTAATCAGCACCAAGCCCTGCCACTGATCGCTATCAATGCCAACAAGTTCGCCATGGCAATAGATGTGCTTTGGCATAGTACGTTTATACGGCCACCAATTCTTCTCGCCAGCTTGCTGCACCACCAATACTGGTTGTTCATTGACAACGGCGGCAGACACCGAGGTAATTGCTGCTTCACACTGTGGATCCAACGTCCAACCAAATGTAGCCCCCATCATATCGACCGACAATGTATTCGCGACATCAGATGCAGTTGTAACCACAGGCATGGCTTTTAGTATTTGCGCGACCCGTTGAGCCATAGCATTCGCACCGCCGCGATGACCTGATAACATCGGTATTGCGAACTGACCTTGATCATCGACACAGATCACCGCGGGGTCATGACGCTTATCTTGCAGCAACGGCGCGATAATTCGGCTGACAATACCAGTTGCGAAGAGACAAATATGGCAATCATAATGATGAAAGTCAGGTGCAATGAACTGTGCCAGCGGCAAAGTCAGCAACGACGCTGACGGACATTGCTCGGCCCCGACTTCGGTAACGAATACATCAGCAAAGGGCAACTCTCGATGCAGGCGCTGCGCTTGCTTTGCACCATTGAGAGTAATGGCATGAATGGCTATTTTCATACAGCACTCACCTTTACCAATCCTCTTTCGCGATTGGGCAGGCTCCCCCTCAAAATACCGCGGCGACTACGGATAGACAGCTGGACCATTGAAAAGTAACGATGCCCGGCAGGTACATCTCGCAAATCATGATAGATCTCTTGCTTATCCATCGTGGCGTGAGAGACATAGGTAGCACATTCAAGTAACCCCATATCCTCAAGCATCGCAGTCAGTTCTGGGATTACTCGCCCAGCCTTGATCAGCATAATGGTGTCGAACTCAACCACAAGGCGCGTAAGACATTCCATGCCATACGTTGCCGGCACCACACAGAAGCGCTCCTGACCATCTGCCAACGGGATTTTAGTCTGAGACGGAATGGCCGTAATCGATGTGATACCCGGGACAATTTCAGGCTCCAGATGCGGCATAATGTCACTGAGTTCTTCTTGTATATAAGCCCAAGTGCTGAAAACAGACGGATCACCCTCTGTCACAAACACCACCCGTTTACCGGCAGCGACAAAGTTCGCAATTTTCTGCGCGGCTCTACGCCATGCAGGAACATTAACCGAGGCATCTCGAGTCATTGGAAAATGTAAAAAACAGCACTCTGCGGTTAGATCCTTTTCCGGTACCGCTCCGGTTACAATCTGCCAGGCAAAAGAGTCGGCTTTTCCTAAGGTTTTCTCCGGGATCGCAATCACATCTGCCTGTTGAAGCAAACGAACGGCTTTTAGGGTAAGGAGTTCACTGTCTCCGGTACCCACACCGACAGCAAAAAGTTCACCTGCGGAATTGTTATTCATTGTTATTACCTTGTTGAGTCGCTGACTTGTCAAAAATAAAAAGATGGATCGGATTTTCAGCTTGATATCGGGTGTAGTGTGCTAATGGCACGCCTTGTGAAACGGCTGCAAGCTGTACCTTTGGGTTGAGCAGATTTTGCTTGCTCCATTGATGGATTTCGACAACCGAATCAATAGTGACAGCTGTAACAACAAGCACACCTTGACCTACCAGCTGCTGCCAGCAATACGACAGAATATCGGCCATTGAGCCCCGGGTTCCACCGACAAATACGGCATCAGGTGCAGGCAATTCGGCCAATGCCTCGGGGGCTCTGCCTTTGACAAGAGTGACGTTGTCAGTACCATGAGCGGCTATATTGGCCTCGATGGCGGGATAACAAGCGTCATTGCATTCCGTCGTGAACACTTTTCCCTGCCAACTCTGCTTGGCAGCTTCGATTGCAATAGATCCGGATCCTGTACCGATATCCCACACTGTTGCAGCAGGACGAAGCTTCATTTCAGCCAGGGCTAGATGACGGATCGGTTGCTTGGTAATTAACCCCCGCTGCGGCATTCGCTTCTCAAACGCATCGTCATCGGCAAACTGCCCATGCTCGCCCCAGAAATTAGGCGTAGTTCGTTTGGCAATCACCACATTCAATGGATCAAAGTCTTCGCAGGTCAATTCGGCCAACTCATTTATACGATAGTGAGTAATGCGCTCCGTTGGTGCCCCAAGTTGCTCGCAGACACTTAACTGCCAAGATGTTTCGCCATAATGTAATAAATGCTGTGCAATCGCCGGTGGCGTATTGGTGCTGTCTGTCAGTAACGCGAAAAGGTCACCATGCTGTAGCTGACAAACCAACCCGGACATTCCCCGTCCATGCAATGACAGACAGCGTGCGTCCTGCCAAGGCAATGCCAAACGTGAAAACGCCAATTGCATAGAAGAAGGCGATGGAATGAAACACAACTCACGCTGATCAAGATATTTAATCAAAGTACTGCCGATGCCATAAAACAGCGGATCACCGGAGGCCAGTACCACAACGTCCCCTTCTTCGCTCTCATCAATAAGCTGGTTTAACCAAGGTCTAAACCCTTCACTCATCGACAGCAATGTCCCCTTAAACTGAGGAAACCAACGTAGTAAACGGGGATGTCCGGCAAGTACCCGAGCCTGAGCTACGGCATTCACCGCTCGGCTGGTTAGACTCGTGCAGCCATCTTCCGGTACGCCAACAATCGTTATGGCTGCTTTCATACAGACTCCGTCAGCAAGGCATGAATCGTAGAGACCACCAGAGGACTGCCTCCCTTTCGCCCAAGACTGGCGATATAAGGCACTGCACTTTGTTCAGTCAATGCCTGCTTGGACTCCTCTGCCTTAACAAACCCCACCGGAATACCTACAATCAGCGCTGGCTTGGCTTCATTGGCAGCAACCATTCTCAACACTTCGAATAGTGCTGTCGGCGCATTGCCTACACCCACTATCGCACCGTCTAACAGCCCAAGATCTCTGGCATGGCGCATGGCCCAAATTGCTCGTGTTTCGCCTACTTTTTTAGCAACCTCAATAACTTTGCTATAGCTAATAAAGCAGTGAGGCTGGTTACCATAAACGGATAGTCGCTGCTGGCTCAGACCGCTTTTGATCATGGTGACATCTGTAATAATCGGGGCACCGGCTTTTAGCGCCTCAATCCCCGCAGTTGTCGCTCCGTCACTAAATCGAAATAAGTCAGCAAACTCGAAATCGCCCGTGGTATGTATCGCTCGGCGTACTACCGTCCACTGAGCGGGGCTAAAATCATGCCCACCATGAATCTGCTCGATTTCACGGTCGATAATGTCAAAGGAACCTTCTTCTATCTGGCGGCCTTGCTGGGTCATTTGCTGCATATCTGTCATTGCGGCAGTCCTTGTTATTTGTATTCTGTTAGTTGAGCAAAATGTCTATTTATTGTTTTTTATCTATGCTGCGTTGTATCGCCATGCTGTTATTTACAAATATGTTAGCTTTCACACACCGTGGGATCTGTAATTGGATACCGAGCAAGCAGGCTGCCGTCAAAGTCGATTAAACGAAACTCAATCATGACTTTATCTGCCACATAATCAGTCGCATGCCTAGCGGCATGACAACACAGATCCTGCAAATATGAGTTAACAGGTTGAGGGGAATAACTAGAGTCGAGCTCAGAGGAACGAACAAGATTGAGCACATGGCGACCGGTATTAGCATTCGCTATCTGCTCACACAATGCCTCATCGAAACGATTCTGCGCAGCGATATCTGCCAATTGGGCAAAATTAATAGCATGGCCTGATACATGTGTCATCATATGCCCCGACACCATTTTCCCCAGCTTGCCGATCATCGCGACGACTGTCACTTTATCCACCTTATAACGTTTGGCTGCGCGCAATCCGACTCCGACGAAATCGCCCGCCTGTATAAACGCCATAGAATTCATATGGGGTAGCATTTCCATTGCCGAACGTTCTGAGCGGCTGCCAGTAGTCAATACGACATGATTAAGATGGTTAGCACTAGCAACCTTTACAGACTGACGAACCGAAGACGAAAAAGCAGAGGTTGAATAGGGCTTTACTGTCCCCCGAGTTCCGAGTATCGAAATACCACCAATCAGCCCTAAGCGTTCGCTTATTGTTTGTTTGGCACACTCCTCGCCTTCCGGTACACGAATTTCCAGCGCTAACCCTGGCTGAAGGTATTGTTCAGGCTGAGATGCCAACCATTCTGCCATGGCCATGTCGTGTATATTTTGACGCGGGACGGGATTGATTGCCGCCATCCCGACCGGGAGTTCTAACCCCGGCAAGGTCACTTTAGCGACACCCACTCCGCCATCGAGATGAATACCCGGCTTGGAATGCCACGACGCCATGCATTGAATTTCAATGCCATGGGTACAATCGGGATCGTCCCCTCCGTCTTTCAGCACACTCGCCAATACACCTAGGGGCGTTCGCTCAAGGCGGCATAGCTCAAAACTGACTTTCTCTTTGTTAGGCAATGTAATGGTCACCTGACTGATAAGATCTTCATTTAGCAGACAGTGCACCGCCGCACGAGCTGCTGCTGCTGCACATGCACCAGTTGTATAGCCAGACCGTAATTCATTACGGTGTTGAGAGCGCTTAACTTGGGTAATCACGTATATTCCCCACCTCGAATCATCGACTTATCAACGTCAGGCAATTTCATTTTCTGGGGAGTAAGCTGTACCAACTTGCCGTTTTTCAGACAATATTCTTGCTGTACAAGTTTCGAACGTAGCTGTGGGTCATGGCTAACTAAGATCAACGGCAACTGGCACTGCTGGAGGATCTCTACCAGACGATGTTGATTCTCTAGATCCAAATCATTGGAGGGTTCATCAAGAATCAACACCTCAGGGTCCATCGCCAAAACAGTCGCCAGTGCCACCAGACGCTTCTGACCGCCAGATAACTGATAGCTAACACATTCAGCCAATTCACTTATACCGAGCAGGTTCAATGTTGCCATCGCTTTCTGGTGCGCTTTACAGGCACTAAAGCCTTGGTTCAACGGACCAAAACTTACGTCGTCAATCACTGTCGGGCAAAATAGCTGATCATCAGGGTCCTGAAAAACCAAGCCAATGCGGGTTCGATGTCGTCTAAACATCTTCTCGTTTAGACAATTAGCTTTATAACAGCTCTCACCAAACAGACGAACATCACCGCCATCTGCGGGCAACAGCCCCATAATAAGTTGCAACAGCGTGCTCTTCCCGCAACCGTTACTCCCGGTTATAGCAATACGTTCACCAGCAGAGAGCGTGAAATCAAGCTGTTCGGCACAGCTTTTTCCATTGGGGCGTGAATAGTTCAGCTGGTCAAAAGCGATTAATTCAGTCATAGCCACTCCTGCACAGCTACTGTGCTTACCAACCAATTGGCAATAACATTCAAGTTAAAAACTAATGCGACAATAATGAAATAGCCCCCGATATACCGCTTATCGTGAGCAGACAACGGGACAGTTTGCGTCATAGGGAAACGACCATTGAAACCACGGCACTTCATCGCCAGCCAGATCCGATCCGCTCGCTCCATAGCTCGTACTAGCATCATGCCAAACAGATACCCGTAACTACGCCATGTATGCAAAGAATTGTCTGGACGGAAGCCGCGTGCTTTCATTGCACAACGCAAACGCGTAAATTCCTGCTGCATGACACTGATATAGCGGATACTCATTTGCATCATCAATACCAATTTATGCGGCATTTTCAGCTCAGCAAGCGCATGACTCAAGGCCACTGCATTCAGTCCTGCACACTGTGCCATTAAAGCAATGACAATAATGTTTGCCTTCACTAGAATCATTGCGGCTAAAGCAATGCCTTCATGAGTGACGGCAACACCACCAAAGCTAAACGCGACCTCGCCTGGTTCGGTAAAAGGTAGCAAGATAACGGTAAGAACAATAAAGCCATCAACGGCCGCTAGGCGTTTTAAGCCGACAACACAACCAACAGCACTGCGTTGCCATAAGTGAAGGGCCAGCAGGCCGTAACCGAATAACGGAATCCATTGCCCGTTCAATACCACGGCACAGGCCATAATCAATGCCAGCAGCACACGAAGCCTCGGTGCAATATTTACCGATTGAGTCGGTGTTGATGTAGCCGCAAGCAATGCTTCTATCATTGGCGACGTGACCGATAGAGTACAAACAGCCCGAACAGGCCAAAGATGTAACCTATTCCGCCAAGAATATCGTGAACTCTGACTTTGGCTTCGTACTGGTCAAGCTGCGCCCGTAATGGACGAATGGCTTTGGCCACCGCCTGCTCCATTTGAGCCGGAGTGATAGCAATCACCGCAGATTGCTTCTGTGGTTCAGACTCCGAAGGCTTCAGGATTAGTGCTGGTTCCGGCTCTGACAACGTTGCCGCACTAGCCGTGTCATTATATTCCGTAGCGAACTCCGCAGCGGAAATGCTGTAGGTCGCAACATGTCCTTGCCCGGCATCCGCCCGAATCTGGTAATCCCCAACTTCCAGTGCCTCGAAACGAAATTGGCCTTCGTCATCACACTGTGTAGTTGCAACAACATTCTGATCGACCAGCAACTCGACAATTGAGCCCACAGCCATTTTACCGTTAGAAAAATAAGCCTCACCTTCAATAGCTTGCCCTTCCACCCAAGAAAATGCTTTCATTCGGTGGGCATACGCATTGACAGAGCACACAGCAATCAAACCGGCAATCAAACCAATACTCAGAGCTGACAAGCCAGCAGCATGTACTACTGAGCGAATTATCTTAGAAAAACTAACCATGATGGGTTCTGTTACCTTACAGAGAAGAAGAGATTGCAACTGCAGGGCGAACCTTACATAGCAACTTGAAAGCAAACGCCGATACCACACCTTCGATGACAGCGACTGGCAAGTGCCCGAACACCACCAGCTTGGCACTGGCTATAAAGCCATCGCCAGACAAGGCAAGCGATGAGGCAACAAATAGAGCCGTCAGGAGAACAGCAGTGAAACCAGCGACAAACCCAACTACCATTGGTGACATGCTGCGCAACCAGGACTTAGCAACAAAACCCGTAATAATAGCCGGCAACGCAATATTGAGGCAGTTGACGCCAAGCACAACAATGCCGCCAAATCCAAAAAAGACGGCCTGCAAAATTAACCCAATAAGTACGACTGGAAATGCGGCCCACCCTAGCAACAAGCCAAGCAGACCATTAAAAATCAGGTGAACACTCGATGGCCCTAGTGGAATGTGAATTAATGAGGCTACGAAGAAACATGCGGCAAGCACGGCTGCCTGCGGCAACTTTTCGTCAGATATACTGCGCAAACCCAACGTAGTACCCAATACCGTCGTGATAATTCCAGCGGCAAGGACTGGCGTCGAAAGAACGCCGTCTACAATATGCATTCTTCACTCCTAATACTTGCAGTATTGAATGAAGCACGATGCTCAAGAAATAGCGTTAAACACGGAGCATGGGAAGCCACACGGAAAAAGGAGGGGCAGCTAGAAAGAACTAAAAAAAAGGTCCGTTTCATATCAAATGCACACTATACGTTATAGTAAACTTTGCACTAGATAACAGGTATGAAAAAACGGCTGATAACACAGGTGTGAGATCAACCCCTTCATCACTGAGTATTCCCGCCCAGTATCTAGAAGCATGTATTGATAGCAGGTTTCCTGACTTGCGAATAACAACGCATTACCTTCCTTCCCGAAAAATCAGTGGTTTAAGGTAACACTCATCGCTTACAGTTGCGGGTACAGCTCAGGCCTTTAACCTGATTCCCTCTTAGCCGTTCAAGGCACTATCATTAAAGCTGTGATAGTTAAGCACTTTCAGTTGAAAAGACACATGATTCAAATCAAAGTAGCAAAACATAGCTAGTGACTATTGTTAAATTTATCGAATACAACTAGCGGGGTTTTATTGCATTGGTCGTTGATTCGACAACATCATCAAAAAATGCAGTAACATCGTCTCTATTCAGCCAACTCGGCTTAAGCCTAAAGTCACTCCAATTGGAAAGCTGCTGCCAGGTGTCATCCCAGGGCGGGCTATGAAGAACAAGCGCTCCAATCAACAAAAACTGCATAGCACTTATTACTGGATTGCGGTTTGAACATAATTTGAAAGCAGAGCCAAATGACATCTTTATTTTTCGATTTGCCAAATCAACACTATAAGCCTCATCCAGAAGCAAGTGTACAAGTCCACCTCCCATCAAGAAGAGTCCTGATAGCCAGCTTGTTGTCTCGCGATATCCAAGCATATAAATAAGCGATACGCAGCCAAGTCCAGACACACAGATAAACGCCAGAGAATGACAACTGCCTCTATGGACCGTCACTTTTTCTAACAATGCTTTCAGGTTATGGCGGATAGTTAAATAGCAGAACAAAGCGTATACAATCAGCTCTAGCATAGAGACCATACGGTAGATATGACCGACAAAACTAAAGGTGATCAAGCCGCCAAAAAACCTAAACAGGGTGCTCATCGAGGTGGAGTTATCTGAATCAATATCTGGCAACAAACCACCCATAGTGCCAAGGAACATCAGCCACAAAGCAGTAATCGGGACTACATGCCCTGCTGATAATAATGCGGTAGCCGCCAAACTACTGGTTAGCGCGGCTGATCCAAGATGCATATTGAAATTAGCCACAATTATTCACACTGAACAAGGTCGTTGAATCATTATCAGTCTAATACTGTGTTCCAACAACCATTGCCTCTTTAACTGGATAAATAACCAGTATTATGTATTAATTCTTTGTGACATCAATGAAAATCAGAAACTTCAAACATTTGCATGACTAACTGATGTTTTTTTAAGCGCAATTGACACTGTGCTAACTTCCGCCTAAATCCAACGACGAACTTTATCTTTGTACAACACAAATTCGCTCCTAAAGTGAGCTTCTAAAAAACGTTCTTCTGGCTCAATTTGAAACCGATTCATATATACAACAAATCCAAGACATAGAACTAAGGAATAGACACTTTGTAAGTAGATACCAAAACCAAGAAGAAATAACAAAAAGCCCACATACATCGGATTACGAGTAATACGATATACACCAGACTTTACCAGCGTCGATGCTTCTTGTGGTGCTAGCGGGTTAACCGTTGTCTGGGCCTGACGAAAAGCCAATACACCAGAAATAGAAACCGCAGCACCGAAGATAACAATAAAAGCAGCTGCAATTGTGCTTCCAGATCCCAATATATCCGGCTTTGGTAATTGCGCAGATACTAGCCACATACTGAACATAAAAATAAAGACTAAGGCGATCGGGGGTACTTTTAGTTCTAGGCTAGTCATATTTGCTTTCCATGATGATGCATAATGTAGCTGGGTATATTCTCAGCTTAAGATTTCTATTCCTATGGCGATAGCTGAAACAATACCAAAAAACCACGCACTCATCGTCAGCTCTTCATAGGCAATCGCAATATACTTCTTTTTCTCACCAATTACTTCAGATAGGTTTTCTATCGCTTCATGGTAGGAAGCAACAATGAATTGTTCTCGGCTTTGAATGTCAAGCTCCTCTAAATAAGCTGTTATTTCGCTCCCCTTGGGAAGCTCAGGGCTCCCCTCGATTTTCAGAGCCAATAGTGAGTGTCCCCACGAGCAGACAACGGAGAACAGTGCAAGCAGTAGCGCCACCAGCTTTATCCATTCGATAGGTAATGATGGCTGAAAAAAGCTATCACTCTTAATAACGGTCACAGTGCCAAGCGCAGCGATAATCGTTGTTAAGAATGCCAGTAACATAGAACACTGACTCTCCAGATACTTAAAACGAGCCAGCTCTTCTGTATACCTGTCTTTTAGATAATCTATCGTTTCAATGACATGCCCTCCGACTTACCGAAGATACAAATGTTCCCACTTAAACATAGACTACCAAACTAACAATAATGTTCAGCACTAGCAGTATTTGTTCTACAGTTATACCCAAACTACCTCTTGCTGAAACGCCTCGATAACAATCGAGGCGTTGTTAAATTTTGCTTTAAACGGAAAGGCCTTTGTGGCTCTTGGACTTCTCACACTTATTGGTTAGCCGTCTGTTGCAAAAAATCTAACCTCTGTTGCTCTTCTTGGCTAGGCACGTAAAACGCTTTACTTAGCGTTGATAAATCAAAGGGAGCCAAAGGAATTGTCTCTTGCTCGCTGATCCCAAAGCTTGCCTTTTCTCCTGGGTAACCAGACATTCTTTCGATGACCCAATCTTTCAATAGATAAGAGCCATCAGTTCCGGTCAATACGCTCTGGTGTGCCTTTAATATCAGCTCTTCACTCCCCTCGCCTAACTTAGATTTTCCGTTTAGTGCCGCGATAATATTGCCATCGAGGCTATAGAGGTTGGCCCGTATGCGGTATATACCAGCTTGTTTTACATCCAATACAAGAGGGATCAGCATATCGGCCTCTTTTGATGACGGTATCCCGACGGCGGTTAAATGAGCAGCTGGAACGTAGAAATTAAAGTCTGCGGTTAAAATATCGCTGCCTTGTTCAAAATCGATAGTTGCCTTTATTCTTATTTCCTGAGGCCAATCTTTATTGGTTTTAACAACCAGAGACTGACTGCTTGTTTGTTCAACAGCAAGAACTTGTTTTGTCGTCGGATCATAAAACTCATACTTTATATTACTGATAGCCAGCTTAGTATTTAACGAGACTACAATCGGTTCAGGGTAAAAGAAACGGAACTTGACAAGTGATAGCGAAGCCGTGTGGACTCCATCAAGTACCGGAACCTCGACAGCACTAAAGTGATTGGGCTCAAGGTAGCTCTTATTCGATAACGAGACTGGTTTAGAGTAAGGTGGATATTGTATTTCAGCCGCATAAGCAGCTGAAATCAGTGCCAGTTGCTGAGTGATTGGCTCTAAATCAGGCCCCTTGTTTTCCTTTAAAACTGTATCTTGTTCTGAAGATAGCGGTATCGGCTCGGTAGAACGAACTTCTACTTTTTCCTCAGGTACTTTCATTGCATTCTCGAATTCTGTTTCAATACTTTCTGCTACTGGTTCGACAAACTGTCCTAACGATTGAGCCCTGTCCGTTTTCGGCGCGGCCAGCAAATAAAGGACGGAAACGACGAATATCAACGCAATAGCAATGTACTTGGTATTATTCATACAAGTCTTCGCAACCTATAGTCTGCAAATTATGCCAGCAAGAGGGCTAATCAACCCTCTTGCATCCGGAGTTTTCTAATTGAGCAAGTCAGCCACCAGCTGTGACATTGTCACTTCATCAGAACCATCAACATAACGATAATAGTTACCTGTCAGCCAATACTTTTCATCCGTCGTACTGACAGCCAAAGTCTTGCCATTGGTGAATGTCACTTGTTGATTCGCTGCCGTGACTTGCCCACTATGCGAATTACTAATCAATCCGCCATGGCTATAATCGTCACCCATAAGCAATGGATAATGATCTGGCATGAAGTCACTCACCCCTCGGGATTGACCTGCCAGCTTGCCATCATAGGCAACGCTAACCGAACAGCTATTGAAGTCTCCGGCCTGACTCGCCCCACAAGTGGAATGGCTGGCAACAACGCCATCATCATGCCCCGGCAAAAAACCTCCGGTTAAATTAAAGTAGTCTGAACCATCACCAGTAAAGCGAACCCGTGGGATTCTTCCATCAGGAATTGGTGCCAACTGACGCGCATTAGCCACTTTTAGGTCATTCAATACTCCGGTGTTAGAGCTATTGGGGATTTCACCAAGCCAAAGCTTGATTGCTGCTTGAAGGGCGCCATTTACCCACCCACTTCCTTCGGCAACATTGATAGCCAGATCTCCCAGCTCAGAGCCGCCGCCGGCACCGGCAAAATCGAAGGTAGCCAGAATATTCAATGGCTGGAGCCCTGCATTTTCTAGCCAGTTCGCCTGATTATCCAGCATATACCGGGCAACAAGATCACCTGTTGAATGGGTAACAAAAATACAGCCATTGAGGCATGTCTGGTTTTTCGATAGCTCTTGCAATTTTGGCCAAATATAGTCTGACGAAATTTTACCGGCGACCCTCTCCTGAGAAGGCCAATCAATACGATCATCAGCTTTCGCTAGCCAAAAATCACGCCAATAGTCGGCCCCTTCCTGTTCAACAGCCTGACGATCTGGTTTTGTTTGCAATTGATCAGCCTGAAAACCGTGGATCAAAATAATTGGGTGTTCGCCAATCGCCGCATGAGCTGAAAATGAGAGCGTAGCCAACGTCGCTAAGATACCCTTAGTTAATGTCTTCATTGTTATCACTTCCGTTGCATATGTAACAATGAAGAGTAGAAGCTCTAATTCAGCTCGCCAAATATGAGATCAGGCTGATATTAATTAATTGTAAGACGATCACATTATTAATATAACGGTATGCATGAATTGTGAGGCAGGTATTACCCATCAACAGGACTTGCCGGTGTGCTCAATATCAACTGATAGAAGCCTAAATCAAGCCAACGTCCAAATTTAAATCCCGCTTGATTAATCGTTCCGGAATGACTAAATCCAAGCCGCTGATGCAAATAAATACTACCTTCATTTTCTAAATCAATTGCACCAACCATCACATGGTAGTCTTGCTGTTTAGCAAGCTGAATTAATCGAAACATTAATTCTTTCGCAACGCCTCTGCCTCGAAAGTCTGGATGTAGATAAACAGAGTGCTCAATCGTGTATTTAAAAGCAGGCTGCTCACGAAATCGACCATAACTGGCAAATCCCATCAGCCGGCCATGATCATCGACAACCCCCAGCACTGGAAACTCGGCTTTTCTCTTGGTTTCAAACCATGAAACCATGTTGTCCATAGTCCTAGGCTTATAGTCATACAGTGCCGTTGAATGTAAAATTGCATCATTAAGAATGGTCAGAATCTCAGGAGCATGAGACTCAAAAGTGCAGGTAATAAACTTCATATCCTTGGCTAAAATCCCTTTGTAAAGAATACGCTCAGTACATGCAAACTATCACTCAAAATTCCATCTAGTCAACACATCAAACCTTGATCACACCATTTGGACAAATATTTGCAAAGCTCCTATTCATCATTGAATCTTATATCAATAAAGTTATTACCCGTGAGGGAAATCCATGGAACGGGTTCAGTGTTGGGTAAGGGAGTTACTGGAAGCTGGTCAATCAACCGACGACCTTAATCGTATTGTTCGCTGTATCGGTCAATACCTTGGGGCTGATATAAGCCTATTATTCCTCGGTTCCCCCCCCCATAAAGGTGAACAATGGGTTCTCCACCACGGAATTAATGAAAGCGATTTCGATTTTTACTTACGCCACTCTAAAGATGACATCTATTTACAACATTATCTCAGCCATTCGCTGACAGGTAATATGGTCCCCCTTCAGGACATGTTGCCAGTCAAACGTATCAGTAACAGCTGGTTTCTCGATGAGATGATCCCACGAATGGCTGTTCGCTACTCTATCAGCGGTTTATATCCAGTTGCTCACGGACAGGTTCTATCAATTAGCTTTCATCGTTATAGCCAGCCATTTCCCTCCAAGAGCCAAAAACTCATGCAGCAACTACTTGAGGCACTCTGCCCATGGGGGCAATATTTTATCGCCCGTCATACTCTCGAAAAAGTTCATGGCCCAGAACCAATAGCCAAAAGTATAATGAAACTACCAGATACCCTCACGCAGGCTGAGCACAATGTTGTAACTTTGCTCGCTCAAGGTTATGACGGCAGTGAAATAACGGCGATGCGTGGTGTATCGAAAGAAACGACAAAATCTCAAATTAAAAGCATTCTACATAAAACGGGTTGCCGCCATCAAAATCAGCTAATAAAACAGATTTACTGTGGACTCGAATAAACACCCAGCATTCATTTTGTCACCAATAATGGGCTAACAAGCTGAATGTAAAAGCATGTAAGTTGCAACCCTTGTATACTTACATCACTATACTCACTTATTTTGCCATAAATCGGATCTTGTGATGGAAGCAGAGCAGCTCGAAATACTTAGTTTTATCAGCCAGTTCCCTCCTTTTGATAATCTACCAGAAGAAAAACAACAACAAGTAGCACTACAAATCGAGGTATCCTATTACCGCGCTGACAGTATGATCCTCAACTTTGGTGACGAGATCCACGACCTTTACCTGATCCGTAGTGGTGCCGTCGAGATTTACCGACGTAAAGGGGAACTCTACAACCGTATTGATGAGGGAGCTCTCTTTGGTCAATTGGGACTACTGATGAATAACCGCATCCGTATGCCCGCAAAAGCCATTGAGGATACGCTGCTTTACTGTATTCCCGAAGAGATGTTCAACAGCCTCTATGAAGAGTTTGATAGCTTTGCCGATTTTGTCGAAGTCGAAGACAGCGCCCGTCTTCGCAATGTGGTTTCTACTCACACTGATGCCAATGACCTCACAACCTCCAAAGTACGAACACTTTTAACCCGAGACCCATTTCTGATTGCAAAAGACGAATCGATTCAAGTCGCAGCTCAGACAATGGCGGAAGAAAGTACCTCTTCACTATTGGTTACCGATCCCGAGGCAATAAATGATGATGAAGATGGCGATCACCTTGTAGGCATTATTACAGACAGAGATTTATGTACCCGAGTGCTTGCTTGCGGTATTGATGTGTCGGCGCCCGTTTCTGAGGTTATGACAACCGAGGTTATTTCCCTCGATCACAATGCCTACGTGTTTGAAGCGATGCTAACCATGCTGCGCTATAACGTCCACCATTTACCCGTACTGCGCAATAAGCACCCAATCGGCGTTATTGGCCTTACCGATATCGTTCGTTACGAATCACAAAATAGTCTGTTGCTGGTTAGTACGATCTTCCAGCAGCAGAGTGTCGAAGAATTACAGGTCTTATCAGAACAGGTCAAAGACTGCTTTGTCCGTATGGTCAACGAAGATGCCAACTCTCATATGGTTGGAAGCGCTATGGCTGTAATTGGCCGCAGCTTCAAACAGCGATTACTTGAACTCGCCGAGGAAATTCAAGGACCGCCACCAATTCCATATTGCTTTCTGGCTTTAGGCTCTATGGCCCGCGACGAACAGCTGATTGTAACCGATCAGGACAATGCGCTGATCCTGGACAATAGATACAATGAGAATCTGCATGGCGCATACTTTGCCAAACTCGCCAAATTTGTCTGCGACGGACTTGCGGCATGCGGCTACAGCTACTGCCAAGGTGGGATCATGGCCACCAATCCTGAATGGCGAAAAACTCGACAGGAATGGGAAGAATGTTTTGCTGATTGGATCGACAACCCCAAGCCGCAAGCTCTACTAAATAGCTCAATCTTTTTTGACTTAGATGGTGTTTGGGGCCGAGTTAAATGGGCAGAACAACTAAATAGCTTTATTATCAGGCGCGCCAGAAAGAACAATCGCTTTCTCTCTTGCCTTGCCCGTAACGCAATCAGCCGAACCCCACCGTTAGGTTTTTTCAAAGATTTTGTTATGGAAAAAGATGGTCGCCATAACAATTCAATTAACCTCAAGCGCCGAGGTACGGCACCGCTTGCTGATCTAATCCGAGTTCACGCCTTCGCTGTAGGCTCTCGATCGCAGAATTCCTTCGAGCGATTGGATGACATCATTGAGTCCGGAATTTTACCCAAAGGTCGAGGACAAGATCTCCGTGATGCCATGGAGTTTATCTACATGGTACGAATTCGACACCAGGCACTGGATATCGAAGCCGAAACCGAGGCTGATAATAGTATCGAACCGGAGAACATGTCTGACTTTGAGCGCAGAAACCTCAAAGCTGCATTCCAAATCCTAAGCAATGCACAGAACTTCATCAAGTTTCGCTATCAAGGCAACAGACGATAATGATACAAAAAAGAGCACAAAGGCCGTTGCTAACCAACACAAACACACCTGACTGGCCGACGTTTTTCACCACCCTAGCCAGTCAGGCCAAAGACTCACGGCTAAAACAATATTATTCCGCTGATATGGTTCAAGGCGACACTCCTTTGCGGGATGTTCCTTTCGTAGCACTGGATTTCGAAACAACGGGGCTTGATCCCCAGAAAGACGAAATCATCAGCATAGGACTGGTCCCATTTAGCCTTCAGCGTATTCGATGCAGAGAGTCCGCCCACTGGGTAGTTAATCCACATAGGCCTTTAGAAGAAGAGTCGGTTGTTATCCATGGAATTACTGATTCAGATGTTAGTGATGCACCAGATTTACTACGCTTTCTCGAAAAGGTGCTGGATGCCCTCGCCGGAAAAGTTGTTGTTGTTCACTACCAAAAGATTGAACGAGAGTTCATGAACAGTGCGTTAAAAGCGCGGTTGAATGAAGGTATCCACTTTCCTGTCGTCGACACGATGGCAATTGAACTCGCTATACAACAACGTCAATACGGTGGGTTCTGGAACCGACTGCAGGGAAATAAACCGGGTTCGGTAAGGCTCGGTAAGGCCCGGCGACGTTATGGCCTGCCAACCTATCAACCTCACCATGCTTTAACCGATGCTTTAGCGACAGCTGAGCTACTACAAGCTCAGATTGCCTACCACTTTGACCCCGACACCCCGATATCAGAGCTTTGGCTATAAGACAAAAAAACGCCGCTATTTCAGCGGCGTTTTTACTATTACTGTCTTCGCCTATTGGCGAAAGCCTTTACTAACGAAAACGTTCGGTACGGAAGCCCATAATCAAGCTAACGCACATCAGCAGCAGAATAATGGTAAACGGTAAGCCCGTCGAGATAGCACCAGCCTGAAGCGCTTCGATTGCTTGCGTACCACCAACATAAAGCATTACAGCAGCAATCGCACCTTCAACTGTTGCCCAGAAGATACGCTGCGGCATTGGTGAATCAAGCTTACCACCAGCGGTAATATTATCGATCACCAATGAACCGGAATCAGAGGACGTAATAAAGAATACCATCACCAATACAATAGCAATAACAGACAATACGTTGCTAAACGGTAGCGCCTCGAACATTTCATACATAGCCAAAGGCACGGAAGTTAAACCGTTCTCACCTAAGCTACCTACGCCATTCATCACCTGGTCAATCGCTTGACCGCCAAACACTGACATCCAAAGGACAGTCACCATTGTCGGCACAATCAATACTGCGGTCAGAAACTCGCGAACAGTACGTCCCTTAGAAACACGAGCGATAAACATACCTACAAATGGTGACCAAGAAATCCACCACGCCCAGTAGAAGACAGTCCAGCCATGCATCCAGGCTTCATCCTCACGACCGTGCGGATTACTTAGCGCTAAGAAGTTTTCGGCATAACCAGAGATAGTTGTTGGAATTGTCCCCATCGAAACGGCAAAACCCACCAACGCAACGAACACCAACAATGCAATGGCAACTAGCATGTTAATGTTACTTAGCAGTTTAACCCCGCCATCAATACCACGGGCAACAGAGAAGACGGCTAGCAAAGTAACGACAGCTATCACCCCAATCTGCAACGTGATATTACTCTCGATACCCAAGACATGCTCTATACCACTTGCTGCCTGTTGGGCTCCTAAGCCCAATGATGTTGCCAGACCAAACAAGGTCGCCAGAACAGCAAAAATATCAACAACGTGACCAGCCCAGCCCCATACGCGATCACCCAGCAACGGGTAGAAAATCGAACGAATAGAAAGCGGCAGGCCCTTATTATAAGCAAAGAATGCCAAAGAAAGCGCAACCACGCCATAAATAGCCCAAGGATGGAAACCCCAGTGGTACATCGTCGCACCCATCGCCAACTTCGCAGCTTCTGGAGTATTAGGTGTCACCCCTAGTGGCGTCTCATACCAACCCGTATAGTAAGCAACAGGTTCAGCCACGCTCCAGAACATCAGACCAATGCCCATACCGGCAGCGAACAACATCGATAACCAAGAGACGCGAGAATAGTCCGTCTCAGCATCCTTTCCACCTATACGAATTTTCCCATATGGGGAAAAAATCAAAGCCAGACAGAAGACAACAAAAATGTTACCTGACCAGATGAACAGAGCATCGAAATTATTAATGATGCTATTTTTAACTCCATTCAGGGCTGTCTTCGCCGTGGCCGGATCACTAATCAAAACAGCAACCAAAAACAGGGCGATCAAACCAGCGCTTGTGCCAAAAACTGGATTATGAACGTCAAAACCCCACTTTTGGATATTGTCTTGTCCAACCGTGTAATCAGTATTATCTATACTGTATTTATCATGTTTACTCATCATTAAATCCTACTTGGCACAGCTTTCACCAAGAATACTTAGTCCTATAAATAAAAATGAAGCCTTTCGATCAAATCATTTATCTGGTTGAAGTGTCAAGTTTAATTGGAAATTACTAAAAAACGATCAATAAACAACCAGACATTGTAGATAACTTAGATGATTATTAACCATAGCAACAAAAAATTATTTCGTGCTCTAACCAATTAGTCATAAATGTTGCCTTTGACATCGACTCAAACACGCTCGAGAACGAGGAACAATAAGATAAAAAATAGTACTGAAACTAAAAAACAGCCAGAGACCGCCTGTAGAGTCCAAACTCAAGATGGAAGGACACAGAGACCAAAAGGCTCAAGCAGTTGCTCTTGCTGCCAATCACAGATCATGACACCTTTTAGTTTCACTCTTCTCAGATCTAATCCCGTCAGGTCTACATGGCACAAGTTGCACTCCTCTACTATGAATTGCCCCCACTGCTCCTCTGAAAACTCACAGCGACTTAGATCAGAACCTTTTAGGGATGCCCTCATTAAATTGGCGCCATTCCATCGATTTTCGAACAAATCACATTTCTCCAGACGTTGATTTTCAAAGTTCGAATATGACAGGTTGCATCCGGTAATATATGCAGAAGAAAAATATGAGTTCTGAGTAATATAGTTGCAAAAATTTGCACATGAGAAGTTGCAGCCCTTCATATTGCACGACCTAAACTCAATACCTAAACAATGAGCACCAATAAATTGCGTCATGCTCAAATCACTGTCTTTAAAACTAGCATCTTTCAACTGTGCATATTCAAAGCTACAACCTTCAATGTCACCAGCTTCAATAAATCGGCAATTTTCGAATTTTGCATCAGTAAGATCGGTACGATTAAAATTACACCGATAAAAATTGCATTGGTTGAACACTGAGCCTGCAAGGTCTTTTCTTGAAAAATCTTCTTCAGTAAATGTTGAACCTGAAACATTCATAATTATTACTCAATCGCTAAATTTTGTAATAGCTTACTAAGATAAAAGGGTAGAAATCCAGAAGAAACAATTGTGTTTTTTTACTTTTTTAAACCCTGAAAAAACACCCTCTAAACGCCCATGAGCGACTCATACGGCAGTTATTTTAATCTCATTGCACAGCCAGAGCTAAAAATAACAATGGATGGCTTAACGTGACATGTAGGAGCCTTGAGGGCAACTCAATGTACCACAGCTTAAAAGCCAACATAATCATAACCTTTAGCCTTCGGTTATTAACAATTTCATCCAAGATGTAATCTACAAACGTCCGATTTTTTAATGGTAATTGCTTGCTCTTATATAACAAATTAACAGGCATTACTTTTGGCCGTTCGTCCTGAAGTACTTCAGTCAAAGATCCACTCATTAACGCTTCTGATAGTATTAATCTAGGTTGCAAAACAACACCGGAACCTTTTAACGCTGCTACCGTCAATGTCTTGATAGCCGTGTCAACATTGTGTATATGGCGCAGCCCAAAGACTCCTGTCAAATTATGGAACTGCTAACGCGATGGGAGCAGACAACAAATACCCCAGAATAGATCAGCCATAACATAATCAGGCCCGATGTATATACGTATCGGGCTCCTGTATTTTCAACTTATTATATTCTAGCGGCATTCAGGCCTGGCTCGGAGTCGAAATCTCTAACACAATACATTCTTGCTCGCACAAGAAAGGACCATGTATTTCACCGGGTAGACGGTTAGCGTAGTGCCCCTGCTCTAACCAAGTTCTGTTTGTCTGATCATATAGCCGTCCAGAGACAATGAAAACCTCCTCAGGATAATCATGACAACTACGGCCAAACGACGTAGTATCTGCACCAGCTTTGAACCGAGTCAAGCGTGTGTAGTCGCCATTTTTATCATCCATGCTTAATGTCACCTGCTCTATCATGCCATCGGTTCCATCAATCGCTTGCCAGCGATTTCGACTCGATTCCGACAGAACATTCCAATATTTAACTGCACGCTTAGTCACTGACTAGCCTCCCTGCTAATTAACGATTAGCCTTTTCAAGACCCTATTCAATAATGTAGAGCAAAAAATCTTTAGTCGCTTTAACTAACGTCTGGAAGGTGAACAACTTCTCACTATATAAACTATAGTGGTCCCCCCCGTTCAGCGGCCCTGCACCTTTATGAGAAAACATCGCCTCCCATAACCACCAAACTTGGACTCCCATTTGGACAATTAGCCATTGCTAACCGGCAACCAGTGCATGCCACTTTTCATGCTTGGTTATGTAGTTACTAATGAAGCCGCAGACTGGCAAAACCTGATAGCCTTCTGTTTGGATTTGAGTTAATACTGTATCCATCAGAATTTCTCCTAACCCTTGCCCTCTTAATGAAGACGGTACTTCGGAGTAATTAAGGTGGAGAACGTTACCTTGCTTACTATAAGAGACCAATGCATAGATACCTTGAGCACGATACGGTATTCATGTTTTACCGTATCGTGCTCAAGTGGGTAATCTTTTGTTGTCGTCATTTCTACTCTACCTCTTTGAGCCACCTCTCCCTCAATCACAGCTCTTTGGCTTTGTTCAACTCTGTCACCAAATTTAGTTAATAGCTTCTGTAATTTAGGGGTGATTTGGTTTCTACAAAATGGCTTATTCGGATTGGAATAATAATAGTCCTGATTCTGCCTACGTGATGACTTGAAGGCTTTAAAATCGAGTACCTGAGTAATAACGGGCTGGTCAAACTCCGCTTGCAAAGACTCAAGACAAGAACGTGCAGCCCAATATTGCTCTGGGTTGTAAACATAAACGGCCGATCGGTATCTCCCTCGCAGCACATGATTCGAGGTACAACTATGAGTATGCAAATGAATTCTAATTAAATTCAATAGATCAATGCCTTGTTCATCATATTCAACGATAACACCTTCAGAAGGCTCTTCTTGCCCTACAGCACTCAGCCAACCTTGTTCTACTTGCTCAACCCCTATCAATGAACGAAAAATAGCTTCAGTGCACCAGTAACAGCTACCGCCTAATCCGACTTTGGGCATGCTCAACACCTATTTAGCTTCCACTTCGACATATACTCAAGTGTACAATTTGTGCGTACACCGCTAGCCGTTAATAGCCGCAATAAGAGACAAATATGAAATCGCGTTCGCTTTCGGGTACGATGATCACCAACACAAAAATAAAGAATACACATAAACATGGATAAAACGCTGTTACTCAAACACATTGTAGATAAGCTAAAGGTCGTCCACCAGTCAGCGATAGATGCGGCTACTCGTGCATACGAAACAGCAACCGACGAGGAAAACGCGCCTGAGCATAAGTACGATACTTTAAGCCTTGAAGCCTCATACTTGGCCCAAGGACAGGCACTACGAGTTACTGAGTGTGAAGACGATTTGGCGCTATATGCCAAACTGGATATTAAACACTTCACAAGTGAAGATGCTATATCCCTTGGCTGCCTGATCCACCTCATTGATGATAGTGACGGAGATAAGTTTGTTTTTTTGGGCCCTGCAGCAGGCGGACTAAAGATCTCTTTTTCAGACAAAGAAATCATCATCGTGACGCCTTCGGCACCGCTCGGTCAAGCCTTAGCTGGCAGCCATATAGATGATGAAATTGAAGTCCACATAGGTGGCGAGCGTAAGCTTTTTGATATTGTAGCGATTTGCTAATATCACGAAGACACAAGGCGAGCACAATTGCTCGCTTATTTCATTCAAGCCGGTTACTAAGTTTAACTCGTACTATTGAATGAAAATTCGAAAGGAATACACCCTCCCGGTAAGGGTTGCGGTTCGCCAACCTGTTTAAAGCCCATAGCACGATAAAAATCTTGCGCATAAGTTGAAGATGATAGCTTCACTGCCCTTTTTGGGGACATCCCTCGACATTGTGATAGAGCCTCTTGCACTAGCTTTTGACCGATCCCTCTGGCCTGAAAGTCAGGGTCAACAAATAGACTAGTGAGATTCCAAAATTCTTTCACCAATACCACCCCTACAATTCTCCCCTCTAGCCGGCAAACCAAATGAACAGAACCTTGCTTGCTTCTCTTCCACAACAACATGTTATAAACACTGTGTGCAACAAGATCATTAGCCTCATCATCGGTAACATCAATACAAGTTTTTATCGTCTGTTCAATCAATACCGTTATTTCAGCAATATCATTATCCGATGCACTTTCTATCACAACCACTCCCATCTCACGGTAACGTCCTTAAAGGTTAAGCCTATTGGATATTACTCGCTTCCATACCCAGTTGATACCCGGCATTAAGCTTACCCGGATCGGTGGTTATACGTCCGACAGAAAAACTTTCAGGGGGAGCAATAACGGTAATCTTGCAATCTTTCGGTGGGTTTTCAATGAAATCAATTGCATCATTATAACTTTCAGCACGCTTGATCATCGCTTTATACAGCGCAGGAAAATCCGACAATAGTTTCCTCACCAACCACTTGTTCCGTATCGGTGTTTTTCTGTAACCAAACGGGCGGGACAGTACAACGGTAATATTCCTTGCTCCCAGTTCATAAGCTTTGATGACCGGAATAGAATCTGCAACACCACCATCCGTCATCGGTTCATTGTTAATACGAGGGAAATGTCGGTAGGCGACAGGTACAGAACAAGATGCCTTCAACAATTCATTAAGGTTATCAGGCGTGGCTTTTATGTATGCAGCCCTACCGGTATCCACTCTGGTGGTAACAACATAAAGCGGAATTGGTTGGCTTGCCATTGTTTCCGCATCGATCCTGATTTCATCTATAGTAATGTCCCATAGCCAGTCAAGGTCTAGCCAATGACCTCCTTTTAAAAAGCGGGGGAAATTAATAAACTCAGGGCGACAGGAATAGTCAGTAATCACCTTGTAACTTCTTCCTCGTTGATTAGCTAACCATGCAGCTAAATTCGTAGAACCGGCAGATACACCGATACAAAAATCAAAAGGACGGTAATTATTATCAATAAAACTATCGAGCACACCTGCAGCGAATATCCCCCGCATAGCACCACCTTCAACAACTAGCGCTGACTGTATAGTTTCTTGAATTAGTTTCTTTTCCATACTGAATCCTTTCATTTCTGAACGGTTCTGATTCTATCGCATTCACCCGAACCTTGCCTGAACCTAACCCTTAACAACCGTGATTTCTCTTTTTCTTACCCTATGAAGGATATAAACAGTAAAGCGAAATACCAAAAAAGAATGTAGTCAGCAAAAAGAAACTATCAAAACTAACTTATTCATTTAAAGCGTTAAACACATGTATCATCATTGAAATATGATTGTTATTTATAGGATGGAGAATCTGTTTATGTCTTTTCTCTCCAATTTAAGGATCGGTCAGCGTCTGGGCATTTATCCGAACAAACTCAACCTGCATTAACAGTATTCTTGAATACCATTCAAGCATTAAGCAACAAATGATGATAGGTGTACAGACAACAGTTGAGCAAGTATCGAAATTTACGCACAGCCGCTAACGCTAACGACATTCTGCTATCATAGCCCCACATTGCTGTGGGGCTAATTTGTGGATCATCAATGATTCTTTTTTAGATATTTAACATGAGCTTCCATCTCTTCACCGATCTCTTTGCGCATATTCATCAACTTTATCGCCGACTCACGAAGCATCTTATCTTCATCGGTCTTGGGGACCCACTCAGGCACAGATGTCGGCTTACCACCTTCATCAACAGCAACCATTATCACAATACAATGCGTGGTTAGTCGCCTTTCCAGGGTCTTGGGATCACTGGCCTGAACATCAATGGCAATGTGCATCGAAGAAGTACCGGTATAAATAACTTTGGCACTAACTTCAACAAGATTACCGACATGAATGGGAGCTACAAACCGTATGCCACCCGCATAAACCGTAATGCAATATTTCCCGCTCCACCCTGCCGAGCAAGCGTATGCGGCGAGATCGATCCATTTCATCACGGCTCCGCCGTGAACCTTTCCACCAAAATTCACATCACCTGGTTCAGCAAGAAACCTTAACGTGACATCACGTTGCCCACCATCCATACTCTATCTCCCGACTACTCTTGACGGTCAACACTCTCTTCGATGTCACCACACCTATAGATGTTAACCTTATTAACAACCTCCAAACATTAATCAATGCATGCATTGCAGAGCAAGTGTTTTCGGCTAGACAGGACAAAAAAAAGCGCCCTGTGAGCGAGGCGCAATAAATTAAGTGAAAGAAAATTATTCAGTATAGTTTGAAGAGTGCTCCAACTGGCGTTGTAATTCTTCTATACGTTTGTATAAGCCGTCTTTCTCGGCAATCAGCTTCGTCTGCTCTGTCGCCAAGGCATCGATCTTTGAAGCCACCTGCTCAGAGTCAGTTGTTTGCAATTTCGATTCTTGTCTCACTTCTGCAAGCTCTCGTTCTAATTGCTTATTTGTTGTCTGCAATAATGAATTATCCAACAACTGTTGATCGTATCTCTCTGTAAAATTTTCGCATTCAGCTTTTAATGCTAGAACTTGATCATTACTTAATTCAAGTTCTGCTTTTATTTTTCGCTGAGCACGTTGTGCCGCTAACTTAGCTTTTCTCACTTTATCTGATTCAGACCGCAATGACAGTAACATCTCCTCTTTCTCTGATACTTTCTGCTTCAGAGAAACATTTTGTACTTTTAGTTGCTGCTCAATCCGAGAGAATAATTTCTCCTGGTTTTCAACTTGCTCAGCCATCTTAAGCTCACCCGTTGATTTTCCTCCCATTAACATTTGCCAATTATCTAACATCGTTGTTGATAAATAATTCATAACATCAAAAGGGAATAGTAGATTAGCGCCTACCGAATTTCTTGACTTTATAATACTGCCATCCATATCTTCTAGTAAGCTAGCCGTTTGATTATAAGCCATCTCAATTGACTTCTGGGCTTGAGTTACGGCAAGTGTCTCCAATGTTTTCCCTGACGCCATAAAAAAACGTATTGATTGATAAAAAGCCTCTTGCGGCATAATTAAAAATAGTGGATAAATAAGATAACCACGCTGGTTGCACTCCATTCTCTCTCTCCCTGAGATTTGTTTGAAACATTCAAAATTCATAGACTATAAATTGACAATTCGCATGTAAATCATGAATAAAATTTCAAATAATCAAATCTCAATCACTAAATAATAGACAGTTCATTTTTATCTATTCTGAATCCGTATAATAGATAGTACTTACACTATAGACATTTTATTCAATGCTCTTTTTTATTGCGGTTGAAGCCGCCAATACAGAGACACCAGTTCCTCCAACTATGACAATAGCCGCCTCCCATATTGGGTATCCTATTGTATTAAAACTGGCAAATGGATTCGATGAGAAAAAGAGCGCTGCTAGTAATAAACCAACGGTTGATATAATAAGCGAATTGATAACTAGACAAAGTAATATTGCACTGTTATTCAAACCAATCACAATGAAAGCTTTAAACTCCGAAGCATTATTAACAACCTTATTCCTTGCGATAACCCAAGAACATAATACAAACAGTAAAACAGCCAAAAAATGTCCAATCAAAAACCATAACCTATACTCACTATCCTGTAACGAATTAGAAGTTAATATTTTATTTCGAAAAAATAACAGCAAGAACCCAAAGATGCCTACTGAAATAACTGATAATAACGTAGACTTCCACTGATATACCAAACAATTCTTCATCAACTTTAGCTGTATTACTAAATTCCCCATGGCAGAGCCTCAGCAACCTTACGACGTTGAATTGATGCAAGCGGCACATGCTCTACAACATGGCCATCCTGTAAGTGTATTATACGGTCACAGCTTGCTGCTAACTCCACATTACATGTTGCAATTAGCACCGCACTTCTAAGCTCTTTCCCTAACTTTGTTATTAGATCTATAAGGCAAAGTGCTTCACAACTGTTTAAATCAGCAACTGGCTCGTCCGCGATTACAGCCACTGGTCGATTAATAAACGCTCTAGCTACTACGACTCTACGCCTTACTTCGTCTGACAATTGATCTGGCCTATAATTTTCATATTTTTCCAACCCTAGATTGGCCATCATTTCTAACACACGACTTCTGCGTTTATCTTCAGCTACATGATTTATAATCAATGGAAATTCAATGTTTTCAAATACCGTATATGCTGTAACCAAACTAAAGCTGGGATATATCAGCCCTATTTTTTTTCGACGAATATCAATTGCGAATTCTGAGGTTTTTGTCACTGCCTCACCATCAATAATCACTCGCCCTTTATAATTATTATCAAGTAAACTACAAATATTCAGTAACGAGCTTTTCCCTGAACCAGAAGGACCACATAGAGCAACGACTTCTCCTTGATTGATAAGGCCATCGACTCCTTTAAGGACATCATGAATACAATTATCCACCAAATGGTAGTTTTTCTGTATCCTCTGAAACTCAATCACAAACATACCTTAAAAATTAATTACGTAAAGAACATTAACGTAACATTGCCCCCTGTCAGGGGGGCTCAGTTAAGTACCAACCAACATTATTTATAATTATTTCAGAGTTATAACTCACCACTAAAAGCGCTATTCCTGTAACGCTTCAGAGCTATTCATTTGAATCCTCTGTATATGCTGATAGATTATCAATCATGAACTTTTCGTAAACATCAATGCGATAAAAGGTTATTGAGTGTGATAAAAGGGAAATAACGCGATAAATGGCTATATTGATAGATTCCCTCAATAAAAACGAACACTGTACCGTCATGTATTTCAATGTTCTTACATAAACTCACATCTGTTTGAATAGTCCCTGAGCATTTCGGCTTACAGCCAACTTCACATTGTCAGTTGATAAATGTACGTACAATTTTCCTGTAAAATCACGTTTCACTCGCTCAATGGCTTCAACTCTGACAATCGTTGCTCTATGAATCTGCCAGAAAAGATCAGGATCGAGCTGTTTTATAAGCTCTTTCAGCGGAGTACGGATTAAATATTCACCATACCGAGTGTACACACTTACATACTTATCCTCTGCTTTTAGATAGTTAACATCATCAACAGGAACTAGACAAATATCTTCGCCTTTGCTGGCTTTAATCCAACGGAGGTAGTTATTGGTGGGATGCTGAATTCTCGCAACTAATCGTTCAATTGCTTTAACAGAGGTGGGATCAGTACGATCTTGCTCAGAATTAACAGCATAAATATATGATTTAATACGCTCACAGGTTTTTATCAACCGCTTCTCATTAACTGGCTTCAACAAATAGTCAAAAGCATGTTCCTCGAAGGCTTGAATCGCATATTCATCATAAGCCGTGATAAATATTATTAGCGGAATCTTATCAAGATCCTTTAATCCCCTTGCAACAGATATTCCATCAAGACCCGGCATACGAATATCTAAGAACACAACATCTGGTTTCTCTTTTTTTATACTCGCAAGGGCTGATTTACCATCAGAATCACTGGCAACAACATCTATTTGAGGAAATACTTCTGAAAGAGTCCGGTTAAGATAGTGACGTAACAAAGGTTCATCATCAGCAATTACTGCCGTAATAGTACTTGAGCTAATCATTACACCCCTCCCTTGGGAAAAATTCGACCTTGGTAATTACTCCTCCGCTTTCCGGTGCCAGAATCGAGATATATGATCTATCACCATATAAAGCTTTCAACCGTTGACGAATGTTATCCAAGCTCACCCCACTCCCTTTATGAAGTGACTTTCCTTCGAAACCAACACCGTTATCTTTAACTTCGACAAGTAACCGTTCTTCTTTAAAGTTCATACAAACAGTAATTTTTCCTCCTTCCTTGCGGGGCTCAATGCCATGGAATACTGCATTTTCTACCAATGGTTGCAGCATATAAGGAGGTATATTCCATGATAGATTTACATTCTCATCAATGATAAATCGATAAGATAACCTATCACCTAAACGCATAGACTGAATACCTAAATACGCATCGAGCAAGTCAATTTCATCTTCAAGCATTATCCATTCACGGCGACTCTTTTTTAAACTGATCCGTAAGAGCTCAGTGAGACGCTCTAACAACAATTTTGCTTTTATTGAATCGGCATCAATTAATACTTGTAAGTTGGCTAACGTATTGAAAAGAAAGTGAGGCTCAATTTGACTCTGAAGTACCTGGAGCTGGCTAGTCACAAGTGCCTTTTCATGTTCGACCTGAAGTAATCTTACCTGTTTTAATTCGGACTCATACCTCAGCGCTTTTTCTCGGTTGTGGAAGAAGTAATACATCAATGTTGAAAAGAATAAGGCTGAACCTAGCAAGCTAAAGAGTTGGCACAGCCCGCTCTCACCCGGGACCCATGCAGACCATAGCATAGCATGAAGAGTCCCAAAGATGACGGTTCCGCTGACTACAATAATAAAATGGGTATAGGAGCGCCAAGATGGCCAGTAATTTCGAAGAAGCAAACTGATTAAGTTACAAAACCCACCGTAACCAAAAACAATAATGAGTTGGCGGCTAAATTCACCTCCTCTCGCAAGGTAAGTAACAAACGCAATACCAATACACAGCAATATACTGATATAGATATCGCTTATAGGGGTGTTAAACCTCATACACACGTTTATACACTTTCTGACATAATTGACTATTAAATAGCATATGAGTCGGGTTTTATATTTAAGTGCGTAAAGATTTGCGAGCTGGTAGACAATAAATCAAAAATAATGTCGTAAAGGTGCCACCTCATAGACTATTTAACAGATTGCTTTCAATGGCTAAAATACAGTTTTGTTAGGCTATGCTGGTTGGTATAATCGCTATTATTCCCCATTTTGAGTTACAGATAATTCAGCCATGTCAGAATCAAACGACTTTTTTAACGATCTTGTTCACTCTCGCCGCTCGGTCAGAAAATATGATCAGGCCTCTGAGTTTGACCATGCTGCGGTAGCTCGCTCACTCGAATTGGCGATACTGTCGCCAAACAGTTCTAATATGCAATTATGGGAGTTTCATCGGGTCATCAGCAGTGAACAACGCAACAAGCTTGCCGATATCTGTATGGGACAAAACGCGGCCAAAACAGCCAATGAACTTATCGCTTTTGTAGTCACACCCTATAAATGGAAGCCTCGTGCTCAAATGAATGCGACACAAATCCGCCAAGCATTTAATGGCCGTGAAGATGCCACTGCAAAACGGGCTTTAAAATATTATGAGAAGCTCATACCCTTTGTTTATAACAACGATCGGTTTGGCCTTTTCGGCCTCGGACGCAAAATTATTAGTCACTGCATAGGCTTTAGGAAACCAATGGTACGGGAAGTCAGCAAAAATGATTTAAGAGTATGCCTTCACAAAAGCAGCTCACTTGCTGCAATGACTTTCATGATGGGAATGCGTGCTGAAGGGTATGATACCTGCCCAATGGAAGGCTTTGATTCAAAACGGGCAAAGAAACTACTTGGCTTACCTAAAAAGGCTGAAATCACTATGATCGTCAGTTGTGGTAAACGCATTGAAGAGGGAATTTATAGCGATAGACATCGTGTTGATAGTCAAGATGTCATAATAAGTCACTAATTAACCATTTAGCTAGCTTCACCATACCTTATCAAATAAAATTACGGTAAGGTGTGGGGACCACAAATCAAGAACAGATGATATGCAGTCACAGATTGAAAAACACCTCAATTTAAAAAATGTCTGGATGGCCACTCACGTAACCGAGGCCGAATTCCCAACGCCGCTAAGTAAAAGAGGCCTCGAGCTCTATCAAGCTCAACAGCTCCAGCAGTCTAGTCAGACAATATCATCTATTCCAACCCCATCTACACACGCTCTTACAATCTACCCAGTTGACTGTCACCCATTGACGATTCGATACTCATTAGTATTCGCCAGCAAGTGGCAAGACGGGCCGGAAAAAGAAGCGGTTATTGAATTTCTAACCCAAATAATGCTTGATGATGATTCTCCAGCACAGTTATTCGTTGGCTTTCTAAATGGGAAACCTGCAGCCTGCGGTATTATTTTTCAGTCAGAAAACAATATTGCACTTGTGTCAGATGTACACGCTCTACCATTTGCCAACCAGCAGGCTTTGATCGAAGAGATGGAAAACACCCTACTCTCAAAAGTGCTCTCCGAGAAAAACGAACTCGCTATCATCAGCCGTTGCTAGTCTAATTATTTGTCCTAGGAACAACCAGAAAGGTACATTATCTTTCTGGTATTGCCCAACATAACTCATTTTTTAATTGGAACATCTAGCCAACAACGATTCAATTTCCTTCAACTAGCTTTGACGCACCATACTTCACTTACCATAATGGTTTAGAGGTATAGCAAAAGGGTAAGGATATGAAAGGAATCATTTTTACTGAGTTTTTAGACATTATCGAAGATGCTTTTGGCCTTGAAGTCTGCCAAAAAATGCTTGATCAAGCCTCTGATATAGGGGTCTATACAGCTGTCGGTAGCTATGATCACCGAGCACTAGTTACTCTTATTGTTACATTAAGTAAAATCACAGGTGTTTCAGCAGAAGACCTTCAGGAGGTTTATGGTGAAGCGGTTTTCACTCGCCTGCTGCAAACGTTGCCTGCAATGACAGGTATTCAGCAAGATACGTTCAATTTCATAAAAAAAGTCGAAGATCATATCCATACTGAAGTTAAAAAACTCTACCCTGACGCAACCCCCCCACAATTTGATTTCATCTCAGAAACAAAAACACACATGGTAATGGACTACAAATCTGCACGATGTATGTCGCACGTGTGTCTTGGCCTTATCAAAGGCTGTGCCAAGCATTTTGGGCAAACAGTCCACGTTACCATGGCTCCACTGAACAAGAGCAAAAGCCACGTACGATTTAATCTCGATTTAATTGTGGAATAAGTATGGATCAAAATCAGCATATTGCTTTACTGCATAAGAAACTTCAGCGCGAAAAGCTCGCTCGTAAAGAAGCCGAAAAACTACTAGAGATAAAAAGCCATGAGCTTTATTCGGCCAAAAAACTTATTGAGCAATCGGTTGAAAAGCTAAAGGCACAGGCTGAGGTTGACTCAGAACTTCTTGCATACCAAGCAAAAATGGAAAACATGCTGTCAGAATATGGCCGCCTATTCCTCATCCACCCTCCGTCAGAAAAAATCATCCAGCAGCTAACAGAAAGCTTGATCGATAGCCTTTCCGTGACAGCCTGCCGTATTGAAATCAGCACTCTACCGGATATTGGAATTAGCACTTGTTTTTCCTCAGGAAGACGACAGGAATGGTTTCCGCCATCATCATTAGGTGATACTGGAATATACTGGGATAGTTTAGAAGGTATTCTCTGGATATCACTTAGTACCCTTCCTGCTATCAGCGGCTTTTTTGCCATCCGTATTAGAGCGACAGGCACATGGCTGCTAACCATTAAGAAGCACATGGCGCTATTTAGTGAAATGCTCCGCTCATCAATCGGACGTCAGCTAAGCTTCGAAGAAGCCATCGCAGCCAGGAAGCAAGCTGAAGCCTCAGAGCAAACAACTCGGGACTTTTTGGCCATGATTAACCATGAGCTAAGAACACCGCTAAATGGTGTATTGGGTTCGGCTGAACTACTAGAAGATACCCAGCTTACACAGCACCAACATAAACTTCTCAATACACTAAACCATTCAGGAGAATTATTAAGGGCAATTATCAATGATCTTCTAGATTACAGTAAAATCAATGCAGGTATGCTTGAACTCTCCGAAAAGCCGTTTGATTGCTACAGCATGGCAAAAAAAATCGACGATATTTTCCAGCATCGTGCACTAGAAAAACGGCTAAAACTATCAGTTTGCTGCAGCAACTCCGTTCCAAAATTGCTTATTGGCGATGAGGATAGGATCAAGCAGATATATGTCAATCTCATTGGAAACGCAATTAAGTTCACATCTATGGGTCATGTTAATGTGTCTATTGACTGGCAAGATAGCAAGTTGATATTTACGGTGGCTGACTCCGGTTGCGGAATTTCACCCGAGCAACAACATAAGTTATTTAAACCCTTCAGCCAGGTTGATATTTCCAGCAAACGAGTTCATGAAGGGACAGGGCTAGGCCTTGCTATCTGCAAAAAACTGGCGAATCAAATGCAAGGAGAGATAAACGTTGACAGCAAAGCTGGAAGTGGAGCAACCTTCACAATATCCCTCCCATTAACCATCCATGAATTAACTGTAAGCGAAGACAGTCCTCACCACGATGAACACCGATACATCGATGAACTTAAGGTATTGGTCGTTGAAGATCTGAAAACCAATCAGATGATAATCAAGTTAATGTTGAACAAAATGGGATTGAATCCAACTATTGTTGATAATGGCCAGCAAGCTCTTGATATATTGAACAAGCACTCATTTGATGTGATTTTGATGGACTGTAGAATGCCTGTTATGGACGGGTACTGCGCAACCAAAAAACTAAGAGAACATGGCTACCAGAAACCGATATTAGCGCTAACTGCAGGGACTACAACAGCAGAGCGCCTGGAATGTATTGATGCAGGTATGGATGACATTCTCTGCAAACCGTACCAATCGAGGGAATTAAAAGAAATGCTGAAAAAGTGGGGAGCTCACTAGCTCCCCATAGAAAACTTATCTCTGCTTAGATTAGCGCGATACCGTTACGAGGGCATTAGCCAGATAATCCAGCTGCTGTTCTTGCAGACCTGCAATATTAATTCGGCCATCGGCTACAGCATAAATAGCAAACTCATCACGTAACCGGCCGATCTGAGCAGGAGTCAAACCTGTAACCGAAAACATCCCTTTGTGCTGCTCGATAAAATCAAAATCATTTGAGCCCTGTGCTCGAACCGCCTTCGTTAGTCCCGCCCTCAAGCTCAATAAACGTCCCAGCATTTCATCCAGTTCTTGCTTCCAAATTTGAGTAAGAGACGGGTCGCTCAGAATTGTCGCCACTAAGGCAGCCCCATGATCGGGCGGCATGGTATAAGTTGAGCGAGCGAGGTTCAGAATACGTCCTTTTGCCTTCTGAGCTTCCTTCAGGCTGTCACTGATCACAATCGCAGCTCCGGTACGCTCTCGGTATAAACCAAAATTCTTAGAACAGGATGTCGCGATGATCATTTCTTCAGTATTATCAGCCATATGCTTCAAGCCCGCTGCATCTTGTTCCAGACCATCGCCAAATCCCTGATAGGCAATATCAACAAAAGGCATAAAGCCATTCTTATTTGCCAAGGCTGTAATAGCCTTCCAATCCGAAAATGTAATGTCGGCTCCCGTCGGGTTATGACAACAGCCATGAAGCAGCACAACATCTTTCGGACCCGCTTTTGCTAATTCACTTAACATAGCATGGCTGTCAACCTGTTTCGTTACCGCATCAAAGTATGGGTAATACCTCACCTTCAGCCCAGCAGCTTCCATAATGGGCTTATGGTTAACGTAACTGGGGTTTGATATCCACACGGTAGTTTCAGGTTGAGCGATGCACATTAAATCAGCCAGCATTCTCAGCGCTCCGCTGGCACCTGGAGTCTGGACTGCAGCTGCACGAGAATATGCCGAGGTATCGGTCAACAGCAGATCCATCATTGACTGATTGAATACTTCACTCCCCGCCAGTCCAACATAAGCCTTGGTTGTTTGTGTCGCCAACACCTGCTGCTGAGCCTGCTGGACTGCCCTCATGATTGGCGTTTCACCTTGACTGTTCCGGTACACCCCAATACCTAAATCCATCTTATCTGTACGATCATCTTCCCGATAGGCAATTGAAAGTGACAAAATAGGGTCAAGTTGCGCTTCGGTAAGCTGCTTAAACATCGGATTAATTCCATTTAGTGACTGTTTATAGTTTCAAATTATCACTTACCTCACGAAAGGTCACTATGAAATCATTAAAAATATCAATGTTGTTTCTACCAAAAATGTGAGCCATATCAGGCGCAATTGTTGATCTTAAATAACATTCAACCAACTTAACTTGCAGTCACCTGAGCAAGGCCTAAATTTATAAGTATATCTTTCGTTTTTACCTAACGAGCAACAGAAAACGGGTGGAGGTAGCAATGAAAAACAGTGTTGACGTACGTACCTTGCTTAGCGTGTACGAAAAGATCAAGACTCAGGGAACAGCAACAGATACTGGCATTAAGCTAGAGGATGTAACTTGTACAGAGCATCAAGATGGATACTATGTCAATCTATCAGATAATAATGTCAGTCTTGATATTAACTTCCACAACACCTATCACTTTCATACCGCAAATGAAGATCCTGACACTGTCATTAATCAGACAACAACTGAGTTTCATAATAATAACGAAGTACAAATTCAAGAGTTCATTCACAAGCTAATGGAGTTAGATAAGAAATATTAATATTCTAATATGCCACCCAATAATATACCGCAGGCATGATTATGAGCACATTTATAAGTAGTTCTCAGCATCTGCCTGCTCAACATATTGAACTGATACACTTTTTTTCCTGATTTTACACTCCTCTGACAAAATCATCTTTTAAAATCAATAATCTGGAAGTGTTCTTACAACAACAAAAACAATTACACGTCGTTCAGTTTACATTCATAAGGGCTGAGATAAGGTCGTGATATAAAATTGCGGTCCCGTTAATTCGACATATACTAATAACGTTTCTTTTTTCCAGGAAGAGAACCAAGATGCACACTCCACAACTCAGTACTAAAGAGCTTGATATTGCGATTGCAGCCTTAGGTGAATGTTATAGGCGTCTCAACGCAGCCGAGATGACAGCCAAGGAACTATCTCAGGATGGCTTTGCTCTCATGTTTAAGTCAGCTTACGAAAACCTAGCCAAGCAGCACTAAGGCTAGCAGATAAAGAACATAAAAAAGCTCAGACCTAGCCTGAGCTTTTTAGTTTTCGAATATAAGTTAGCAGTCCCAATCGCGGTTCTGAAGCACGACTCGATAACCGTCAACGTCTTCAAATGTTTTACCCACATTTTCCCAGTATGGGTTGTTCGACTCAACCACACTGAATCCAGCATCAATCATATTACGGCAAGCTCGTTCCCATACTCTGCTACAGTCAATATAAAACACCAACGAGTTATCTTGAGACGGAGCCTTTCCAACAGTGACTCCCTGTTGATGAATAAACTCTAAGTGATATGCGTGTTTGGGATGACCTAACACCACACCATCAAAGCCCTCGTGGTCTTTAAATTGCTTAAGCACCTCAAAGCCAAGGGCTTTGCTGTACATCACAGTAACTTGCTCTAGATTATCGGTAGGTCTGACAACACGGAGTGTCGCATCTCTAGGTATCATGGCCGTATCATCCTTTGATTATATTTACTTCTATTGTCACGAGATCAGTATTATTTTTTCTATACAGAAACAACGTCCAAGCCTGTGACAATGTCGTTATCGTTCACCCTGAATACTCACAAGGTTGAATATACCCCATACTTTCACAGCAATTTCCCATACCGTCAAGCCATTAGATATATTAATCAAAGTTGATAATTCAGCTTTGCTGAGCACTGCACATTTTCGGCAGTGATCACATTAGGGGAGAAACAAAAAAAAAGTGGCATAAGCCACTTTTCAGACAAAATTGACTTCAATGGTTGAGCTCTCCAGCAGAGAATAACGTAGCTAGTCCATGATGAACTAAATGGACAACTATGTTACAAAGGTCATCGACGTTTTTTTCACATTGATTTGTCCATCATAGGGACGCAGTTTATTTCAAGCGGAAACCTTCATGAAATTACTATTAGTTGAAGACCATCAAGATATTGCTGGGATAATTTTTGACTTTTTTGAAATCAAAGGATACACACTGGACTACGCCAATAATGGTCAACAAGGCTATAATCTGGGCTGTGAAAACTACTACGACCTGATTATTCTTGATGTCATGCTTCCTCGTATGGATGGTTACACAGTTTGTCAAAAACTGAGAGAGCAAGGAATCGATACGCCAATCCTGATGCTAACAGCACGAGATACACGAGAAGACACGCTGGAAGGGTTTTCTCAAGGTGCTGATGACTATTTGGTCAAACCTTTTGATCTTGAGATCCTTGAAGCTCGTATTAAAGCACTGACTCGCCGCCGCACAGGAGAAACAGCAGCCAATACCCTAAACTTCAGTCAATTAGAATTAGACCTTGGCAACCATACTGTTCACCGTAGCAGCTACAGTTTTTCTTTAAACCCGACTTTATTCACCATTCTTAAGCTACTTATGGTACGTGCTCCTAAATTGGTAACTAAGGAAGAAATTATCTCAACTTTATGGGGAGATGATGAGCCCGAAGGAAATGTACTGAGGAGCCATATCTATCAACTCAGGAACCAAATAGACAAACCTTTCAAGCATAGCTATATCAAAACAGTACCTAAAGTCGGTTATCAATTAATCCCAGAGGAAAGCAAGTGATTGCAGATAGAAATGTTAAAAGTGCAAAACAACTTACTTTCACCTACTTTTCCATCGTTGCTTTTGCGATCATCAGCATACACTTCGCACTACTCGAAACAACACTCGAAGACTTCGAACAATTAAATGCCAATAATCGACTTCTGCATGCAAAAGAAATTGCCAAAGAAGTTCTCAACGAAAATAGCATCCAGAGCATCGCAATCCCTCCTTTTACCCATGCTTATATAGGGAGGGAGCAACTACCTGCACACCTTATCATCCCAGACAGTCTACCTGCCGACACAGCCGTCGAATTGAAAAGAAATAGCTCCGACGATACCGAGTTCTTTATCATGCGAAGTGAATTGAAAATCCGAGACAAACTAAAGACAGTGTATTTCCTGTACTTCGATGACATCTATGAGTTAAGCGAGAATCAAATTTTCTGGAACCAGGCGAAGCAACTATTCATCACTTTTTCCTTAATTTTAATCAGCCTGCTCGTTATTTTGCGTATATCAAAAAGACTTACAGCCCCCTTAACGCAGCTTACCAACGAGTTAGAAAGTCGCTCGCCAAATGACCTATCTCCGATCCAGCCTCCACAGGGTGTTGTTTCAAAAGAATTATTACAGCTTGTCACTAGCTTCAATCTCTATTCAGAACGGATTCATCAACTACTTGAACGAGAGCGATCATTTAACCGCTATGCAAGCCATGAGCTACGTACTCCATTAATGGTAATGAAAGGGGCTATCTCGTTACTCGGACAATCAACTAGCCCAGCCTTTATCGAGAAGCAGCGAATACGTTTGCTACACGCCAGTAATGAAATGAACGATTTCGTGACAACATTGCTTTCCCTGACTCGAGAAGAAAATCTTAACAACCTCAGTCCAAGAGTGCTAACAAGAGACGAAATGCACAATATCCTTGTAGAGCATGAGCACCTATTAACAGATAAGCCTGTCAGTTGGAGTGTGGATATGAGAGGCAGCACGGTCGTCAAAGCGCCCGAAACCACAATAAAAATCCTGATCGGTAATCTAATCAAAAATGCGTTTGCCTGTACAGAAGCAGGAACTGTTGCGCTTAAAATCACCCCTGATGTAATTCAAGTCGTTGATAGCGGAATCGGACTCGGAAGTACCCCCCGAGGAGACGAAGGATTTGGCCTAGGTTTACTCATTGCCAATGACATTTGCCGAAAATATGGTTGGCGACTCAATCACTACAATAACGATATCGAGGGCTGCACCGCTGAAATCATTCTAAAAACGTACGATACACCCAACGAGTCACAAGAATAAAATTGCCGATGATACCCAGCCGAATGCCAGGTATCATCGCAAGCGACAACATCATGGCTATGTGAACAATAAAAAATCACTTCTTTTTCACATCGACAGGTTATAATGGCTGAAAATTCTGCTACTCATTTTTAAGATTACGGAAAACCATGAACAAAGTTTTAACCTTTTTAAAAGGCATGGCGATGGGCGCTGCTGACGTGGTGCCTGGCGTTTCAGGTGGTACAATCGCTTTTATTACCGGCATCTATGACACTTTATTAGAAAGTATTCGACGTGTTAATCCAAGCCTTATCGGAATTTGGCGAAAGAATGGCTTCAAGGCAGCTTTCGAACATATCAACGGTACATTTCTGATCTTGTTGCTATCAGGCATTCTGACCAGCATTTTTACTCTGGCTCGATTTATTACCTGGATGCTCCATACCCACCCGATCCCGCTCTGGTCCTTTTTCTTTGGACTCATTATTGTATCGGTGAACCATATGTTCAAGCAGATTGAACAATGGAAGGCTAACCGTTTTCTTTCCGTCGTGATAGGTGCCTTTTTTGCCTACGGTATTACGGTTTTGCACCCGCTCAGCCTAGAACCGACATCACTGAATATCTTTATTGCCGGCTCCATTGCAATTTGTGCCATGATCCTACCAGGCATTTCGGGAAGCTTTATCCTCTTGCTACTGGGGATGTATGCCCCTATCCTCGCTGCTGCTAAGTCAATGGATATCATTACCCTTGCCACCTTTGCATTAGGTGGCATTATTGGTCTACTGAGTTTCTCTCACGTATTATCATGGGTACTGCGCCATCACAGAGATATCGCCCTGACTTTCTTAACAGGGCTTATGATCGGTACTTTAAGTAAAATCTGGCCTTGGAAAGAGACTCTAACCTGGCGCACTAACTCAAGCGGCCAACAGGTTCCTCTGCTAGAGCAGAACTTGTCCCCTCTGAATTTTGAACAAGTAACGGGGCAACCAGCTCTGTTAGCTTATGCTATTACCGCAATGTTAGTGGGTATTGGTATTGTCTGGGGATTAGAAAAAATCGCTGAAAAATAGTAGCTTACTTCAACCAGCCCCGTTTACTCGGGGCAAGGTTAGCACAAATCTGCCTCACCGACCGTTTATCTCCAACTCCCTTCACAAAATCTCTCTGTACCTGATTGAATACTCGATATTAATGATATTATTTACAAACTCATTACAAGTACGGGTCTACGGTGAATGTTGAAAAAAAAAACATGGCAACCAATCGCTAATCTTTTGCTCATTATTGCCGTTGGCTGGGGTGGTTTTCAAGTATTAGAAATCGGAAAAAATAAGAGTGATAAACGGCAATTGCTTACCGACTACTGCCAGCTTAGCACTCAGGCATGCGAACAAAATAACGTATCTGTAACCCTCAGTACTGATGTTATTCATCCTATGAAAGCCACTCAAGTCAACGTTTCATGGCCCGAGTTACCTGAAAAGACTAATAGCTTGATGCTCACTCTTGAAGGCCATGAAATGATGATGGGAATCTATCAGCTAAAATTATCTCGAGCCTCTAATGGACAGTTCTCCGGTGATCTATTACTTCCGTTTTGCACATCAAACGAAATGACTTGGCTAGGAGATATCAAGCCACTGTCTGAACCTGAACAAATTACACCTATTAGCATTTCATTAAGGATGACAAAATGAAATTTCAATGGATAATACTTGCTCTCGCTCTTTCAGCTGGCTTACTAACTCGTTATGTCATCGATTCTAAAAATCCGGCATTAACTGAAACCAGCCACCCTCTGAATATTCTAGAGAGCGGACAACAAGCTATAGACCTATATGACGAGGAAGATCCCCGCCTTCGAGTTATTTATTTTGGCTATACACATTGCCCAGACGTATGCCCGACATCACTTGCCGTACTTTCCGCAGCGTTGCAGGAGTTAGATAATAAACGACTAGACAATATCTGGCCCATTTTCATCACTTTAGACCCACAACGTGATACACCAGAGAAAAGTGCTGAGTACGCACAATATTTCCACAAAAATATTATTGGAATGACAGGAACAGAGCAGCAAACAAAAGCACTTGCTGAAAAATATGGTGTTCTTTATATGCGAACAGAGTTAAAAGACTCTGCTCTTGAGTATGCGGTAGACCACAGCTCATATTTTTATTTCCTCCAACCAGACGGTACGCTGGTTGATAAAGTTCAGCATACGTTGAATCCAAAAATTATCGTCGAGACTATTGATCGACTATTACCCAAGTCTTCGTAAAATTTGAAAGCTAGGCTTTTATACCCGCTCCGGCGGGTTTTCTCGATAATGAGAGACCTTTTTTAGCGATAAATAGGTGAAGAAGAAGAAATTTGAGCTGCATATGCCATACTAATTCTGCCGACTGGTAACATTTAACATTCGGTCTGTAGTGGCAAACAAAGGAGAAGAAAGAAAAATGAACCGTTCATTATCTATCCTTACCGGTATAATTCTGAGTGCAACACTAATTGGCTGTTCAAGCTCAGATGAAGTTGATCAAATGCAGCAGCTTACTAATAAAGTAGATATGCTCTCTGATCAGGTAGGTGCTCTGCAAAGTCAGCAAGACCAAATGGCAGGTGCAGTTAACGATGCACGTGCAGCTTCTGATGCAGCGTATCAAGAAGCAATGCGTGCGAACCAGCGAATCGACAATATCGCTAGTTCATACAGCAAATAGCTCAAAGAGTGGCGCTTTTATTTAGCGCCACTTCTTTTTAGCTGTGAGTTATACTTTCAAACTACTCCCACTGATTCGAGAAAGCTATACCCTCTTCCACGGACCGTTTTAATATGTTGCTTTGATAACCCAGATTGAACCATCTTACGACGTATATTACTAATGTGCATGTCTAGGTTACGGTCAAACGGGCTTAGTTCTTTTTTAAGCACTTCTCTTTGAAGCTCAGCTTTGGCTACCACAACACCATGGTGCTTAACTAAATACTCAAGCAGCTCAGACTCTGTTCCAGTTAAGGGTAACCGGGAAATTTGGTGAGTAAGATCCGTTTGGCAATAATTAATACTCTGCCTCTGACGCTCAAGACCTACGCGTCTTAATATTACGGTAATTCGAGCTAATAACTCAGGAACCCTGAATGGTTTGGATAAATACTGATCAGCACCTGCCTGTAGACCTTCCAACATAGATGGTTCATCACCTAACGCCGTCAACATCATTATGGGCGTTGCAAAACGCTGGCATACACGACGCGCAACCTGCACCCCATCAATATTGGGTAACATCACATCGAGCAAGACAAGATCGACGGCATTATTTTGCATGTACGTGAGAGCACTTTCACCACAATGCTCACTATGCACATCGTAACCTTCTTCAGTCAGCACTTCTTCCAGCAATTCGCACAGCTGAACATCATCATCAACAACAAGGATCTGGGACACAAATAAACACCAAAATAAAAACCATTCGCATTATCATCAATAATAGTATTGAGTTCAATAACGGAAATCAAAATACTCAACTCAGATATCCAAATGACTAAAAAAGACACATATAAACTTCTCTAGGGATTAATAACGCCACATACATCTACAGGCGTGAGTTATTGTGAAATATCTACTTTCAACATCTTCGAGTTATCATATTCCGTCTTACATCCGACAAACGAACAAGAAGCTCTTTCTTTAACAATATGAACCGCACAACTTACGAAACCAGCACGCCCAGAAGGCACTTTATCTCGAACAATTATTGACATTTTTTGATATTGAACTAAATCAATCTATCTGAGATTACATGACTTTTTCATACAGCTCAGTATTGACTTTGGCGAAGTCAGCATGGTTATTAGGCTTGCAGCATTTCCCACAGAGTTATTCACAGCTTCTGTGGATAAACAATTTATCCCCAGGCCAATTGATGAGAATTCGCAATCCAAAACCGTCCTTAAAACACCGACTTTTAGCCACTTTATAACCTGTACACGATTTAACCATCAAAAATAGATATCAATCCAGTTAATGGTTCCAGCTATTGATTTAGGTGTACAATAAACAACCAAAACCAACCTACAGTACTCAATCGCGCTACTGCTCATTCGACAGCCAAAGTATAAGGATTAATTAGATGCAAACCTCAGATATGCTCATTCAAAATATTACTCTTCAAGGCAAGGAAGGCCTGCATCAAATCCTAATCGAAAATGGTCAGTTCAAAATAATCACTCTAATGGATGATGAATTAAACTATACCGGCAATAATCTACTCGACGGTGAAGGCGGTATGGCTATCGCTCCATTTTGTGAACCGCATGTTCACCTAGATACAACACAAACAGCTGGTGAGCCAAGTTGGAATATATCAGGAACCTTATTTGAAGGCATTGAGCGCTGGGCCGAACGAAAATCCATACTGTCCATTGGGGATGTAAAAAGCCGCGCGAAACAAACGCTAAAATGGCAAATTGCAAATGGTGTTCAGCATGTGCGCACACATGTCGATGTATCAGACCCTACACTCATTGCCCTAAAAGCAATGCTGGAAGTAAAAGAAGAAATGAAGCAATGGATCGATATCCAAATTGTTGCCTTCCCACAAGAGGGAATTCTTTCCTACCCAAACGGCAAAGAACTACTCGAAGAAGCTGTAAAGCTTGGAGCCGATGTAATTGGTGCTATACCCCACTTCGAATTTACTCGTGAATACGGTATCGATTCTTTACATTATGTATTTGATCTCGCTCGTAAATACAACCGACTCATTGATGTTCATTGTTATGAGATCGATGACGAACAATCTCGCTTTGTCGAAACACTAGCCGCTTTAGCCCATAAATTCAAAATGGGGGATAAGGTAACTGCAAGTCATACCACTGCCATGCATTCCTACAACGGAGCCTATGCATCACGTTTATTTCGCTTGCTGAAAATGTCTGGTATCAATTTTGTTGCCAACCCTTTAGTCAATATTCATCTGCAAGGCCGATTCGATGACTATCCAAAGCGTCGTGGGATTACCCGCGTGAAAGAGATGTTGGCAACAAATATCAATGTCTGCTTCGGTCACGATGATGTCTTCGACCCCTGGTACCCACTAGGGACTGCGAACATGATGCAAGTACTCCATATGGGTTTGCATGTATGCCAAGTTATGGGCTACGAGCAAATAAATAACTCGTTAGACTTAATCAGCACCAATTCAGCTCGTACGCTAAATATTCAAAACAATTACGGCCTTGAGGAAGGCAAGCCAGGAAGCCTACTAATCATGCTTGCAGATAATGGGTTTGACGCCGTTCGACGTCAGGTTCCGGTTCGTTATTCTGTTCGCCATGGCCATATTATTGCGCAGACACAACCGACAACAACACAGATTTACATAGGTGAAGGCAAGGAAGAAATCAATTTCCGTCGCTAAACATATCAGCAACTGCCAGCCAAGAAACAAAGCCACTCTGTTCTGACAAGGTGGCTTTGCTACATAACTGGACGCTTATTTAATCATGCTACGACGTAACCAACCAATGAAAAATACCAACAACATGCCAAACCAAGAGATTGCTCCGCCACTAGCCGACTTCATATTACAGTTATTTTGGGAAATCCCGGTAGAACCAGCAATACAGTCATTCTTAGCCTCTTCTTCTCTAATAATATTGGGGCCAGTGATCGGTTTCTCCGGTACCTTCGCGACATTGGAGAGTATCCAAGAGTAATATGTACCAATACGAGTATAAAAACTCGGTCGTACTAGCGAGCCACACACAAGCTTGCCAACCGGACCACCACTCACAATACCGAACTGAATCCAATCACCCAGAGCATTTTTTACCCTCAGCGGCCCACCACTATCCCCTTTACACGAGTCGGGGCCATACTCCTTCGATGTTCCATCGCTATCAAAAATTACGGCAGGTGGCAATGCACAGACCTTTGTGCGGTTCCTGGGACTATCAATGATATAGTACGCTTCATTTCCAAGCTCAAGGCGATTAAAACATTCGGGCATCGGCAAGAAAGATAACTCGGCTTCCATCAACTTTTCAGATGTCCCCGTACCACTTGTTTGCGTCGAACCCCAGCCTGTCACTTTAGTGTTTTTGGGACGATTAGTATCAGACCACTGCGAACCAAGACTAAGATCGATTTCATCTGCATCCTTATCTGTTGCCAATAATATTGGTGTAATTTGGGCAGAAAAAGGACGATCAACCCGTAATAATGCAATATCGTTATCCAAAGCCGGGCGAAGTACCTCGGTAATAACCGAGCCATCTGGCTGTGGCGTTACTTGAACATTAGCTTGAGGAGAATAATCTGGGTGAACCACTACATGAGATACCGCATAAAGTGTTGCCACATCTTCTACAGTACCGCTTGTAGTACCAACCATAACGTTCAGCTTGCTTGGAGGTATTACCTGGTATTGCTCCGCGCTCGCCTGTTGAACAACACAATGAGCAGCGGTAAGTACCCAGCGCTCATTGACTACTGTTCCACCACAATTATGACTCAACTGCTTTGAGGTTAAACGAATAGAGGCCATCCAACTATGATCATCACTCGGCTTTACTGGTGTCCCGCCAACAACATATCCCGAAACCTCATTGGCCATAATCGGAACTGAAAATATCAGACACAAGCCTACCGCAGCAAATAGATGCCTCACTCTCATTAGGTATAATCCTTAGCAAAAGAAAAATAGCAATCTACCAATGGATGTTAGAATGAAACATTAAGGAAAGAGTGTTATGCGAGTGTATTCTGGTTAATTTATTAAGAAAAGTGAACAGACATCATATATCAGTTAAATAGATCCAAGTTTAATCATTTTTTACAAGGCCCAAGAAAAGGAAGGGCCTGTATAACAAGCCCTGCGAGCAATCATTATTTAGCGCTGGTAGGCGAAAGTAAAATCTAATAATGATTACAACGCCTGTAATGAAGAACAACTTACGTCGTTATAAGCGATATCAACATACAATCCACCAACTTCAGCAGCCAATTTCGGATAAAAACCGTTTGCCGAAGCTGTCTTAACCTTATCTAGGTCAATGGTATAAACTGCTAGACCAAGCATATTAATTTCGCTAGGAATACAACTGTTTGCATTACCGCTTTCAAAACAGATCTGATTAGTAATATCGATCCTGCCGCAAGTTTCACCCTCTACTTTGATCCCTAGGTTTTCAAGCGTGGACTTCGTTGCAACCGGTAATCCATCAGGTGAAGTATTACCCTGGCTTGCGCTAGTGATAACAGCGATATCATAGTAACCAGGATCCAATGTACCAAGCTTACTGGCAACTTGTGCCCCGGTCACTGTAAAAACTTTAGTATTTCCCTGCGCAAGATCTTTAACGTCATCTTCATCACAGCCAGCTAACGCAAGTATTGATAGCAAATAAACGACCTTTTTCATTATTTGTCCTTGATATAGATTTATAATATTAATTAAGACAGTTATGATTTTATCTTTTTCCTTACAACAGTACAGCTTTTGAGCAACATAGTATATCCATCACGAGATTATATCCCACTCAACCAACTATCAGACACTCAACAGAATTTCAGCCATAAACGTCCATAATGTTCAATTACTATACTTTTTACCGGCTGATAATCGTGATTCCGTGTGATCTAAAGCAGGATTTCTTCCCTTATTGCGAAATGCTGGCATAATATTGCCACAACAAATCTACGGACAAATCCCTATGACTATTGAAAATATCGTTAAGCAGCGCGCTGACGCAAAATGTGAACTTTGCTCATCTGAAGATAACCTGAGCGTGTATGAAGTACCTGCTTCTCCGGACACAACTGCTGCCAGCTGTGTAATGGTCTGTGGTACGTGCCGAGATCAAATTGAAGATGCCGATACAATGGAGCAGAATCACTGGCGCTGCCTGAACGATAGTATGTGGAGTCAGGTTCCAGCTGTTCAAGTGATGGCTTACCGTATGCTGAAACGCCTTTCTGCTGAAACTTGGGCACAAGATCTGCTAGACATGCTTTACCTAGAAGAAGACATGATTGAATGGGCTGAAAAAGGCATCGCGTTAGAGGCACTTGACTCTATTCAGACACTGGATGTAAACGGTACTGCGCTACAAGCTGGTGACAACGTCACTATTGTCAAAGATCTTCCAGTAAAAGGTTCTAGCCTAGTTGTTAAACAAGGTACAGCTGTTCGCGGTATTCGTCTAACGGACAACCCCCTGCATATTACCGGCAAAGCAGCTGGCACAAACATGGTAATCATTGCGGCTTACTGCAAAAAGATGTGATTTCTTTTTCAGTCATAATGATCTAACAAAGGCGCTTAATAGCGCCTTTGTTCAATTTAAATAATTGTCCTCAACACCTAAAGCTCAACCTGCCTTTAGTTAATTATCCGACCATATAGCCAATTCATTACCACTCGGCTCTGTAAAGTGAAAACGTCTCCCTCCAGGGAAAGAAAAAATCGGTCGAACAATAATCCCCCCAGCTTTCTCTACATTGAGTAGCGATAATTCAAGATCCTGACTGTAAAGCACAACCAACGCACTACCGTTGGCTGTCGTTGAGCTTAACGTTGACTGAAAAAAGCCACCATCTAATCCTTGATTGGAGAACGCCGAATAGCCATCCCCGTAGTCTACAAAATCCCAGCCAAAAGCCTGTATAAAAAATGCTTTTGTTGCAGCAAGATTGATAGCAGGGAACTCGACGTAATTAATTTTCTCATGTTTTTCTTTCTGTGAATTGTCCATATTTCACCTCATGACGTTCAATAATTCGACTTAAATACACTCATATATATTCCTTATTGGTGATTATACAGCCTCTTCATTGTTAATAAGAAACTACCAACACCCAAATTTTCACATTCCTATTTGCCCTACAGTAAAAAACATGGTTAGAATAGCGGGATAATTGATAGCAGCATCAACGGCTGTTTAATCAAGCAAATATACAATATTTTGTGAGTTAGTCGGGGAGCCTTTGGCTGAGACCACTTCGGTGGGACCCGTTGAACCTGATCCATTTAGTAATGGCGTAGGGAACTAGCAAACGTGTCTTCATGTGGCCTTTCCCAAGCGCCCTTTCTCAGACACCTGCTACCCTGCGCGTAATTTAGGGGTAGTTATGGCCGTACCATCAAAAACACCAATCACACTAACAATTGCTGGCTCAGACAGTGGCGGCGGAGCCGGTATTCAGGCCGATATTAAAGCTATTTCTGCAACAGGCAGTTATGGCTGTTCCGTGATCACTGCCTTGACCGCGCAAAATACGCAAGGCGTCTCAGGAATTCTTGCTGTCGATCCGGAGTTTGTGGAAAAACAGCTAGATGCCGTTTTCACCGATCTTGATATCAAGGCGGTAAAAGTTGGTATGTTGAGCGATACCAATATAATCAAGGTTGTTGCAGCCAAGCTACGTCAATATAAACCCAAATATCTCGTTGTTGATCCAGTCATGGTCGCAACCAGCGGTGATCTCCTGTTACAGCAGGATGCTATATCGTGCCTAAAAACGGAACTGCTACCCTTAGCAGACGTTATCACCCCTAACCTACCGGAAGCTGCCGCTTTACTTGATGTCGCCATTCCTCAAAGTGAGAAAGAAATGGCTAACATGATTGAAGCACTGCGCCAGATAGGAGCGAAATCCGTACTACTTAAAGGTGGTCACCTCGAGCAGGATACCAACAGTACTGATCTGCTTATAATGAACAACGAAGTGATCCGCATGAGCACAGCTCGAATCTCAACTCGTAACACCCATGGAACCGGTTGTACCCTTTCTTCAGCCACTGCCTCATTTCTTGCACAGGGGATTGAATTGAGAGCAGCAGTCCAAAACGCAAAAGCTTACATCACTATGGCAATCAGTCATGCAGACAAGCTTGAGATTGGATCAGGACATGGGCCTGTTCATCATTTCTTTGCCGGTCACTACCAACCAGAATAAGAGAAATGGCTATGCTAGCATCCGCTAAAACCAATCCTTCTTCTGCTGTTGAAGTGCAGTTGCAACACGCCTCGCTGACTTATAAAGATGCCAGCGATGCTTTGTTTGTTGATCTAAATCTTACCCTTCCTGCCGGGAAGTGGACTTGTTTACTCGGAAAAAGTGGCTGTGGGAAAACAACATTATTGCGCCAACTTGCTGAGTTAAATGAGGATAGTGTTGACTGGCACGGGAAGCTTGTCACTTCTGATAATAAGCCTCTAACTGAACGTATCGCCTATATGGCACAGCAAGATCTGCTGCTGCCATGGTTATCAGTCATGGACAATGTCTGCCTTAGCCATCATTTCGGATCGCCCCCCAGCCCACTTGACAATAATAAGGCCATTAAACTTCTGCAAGCCGTTGGACTCAAAGAGTACACGTCTGCAATGCCTGATCAGCTCTCTGGTGGAATGCGCCAACGTGTTGCGCTTGCCAGGACACTGATGCAGGACAAGCCGTTGGTACTAATGGATGAACCATTCTCAGCGCTGGATGCAGTAACACGCCATAAATTGCAAACCCTGTCAGCAGAATTACTCAAAAATCGTACCGTTTTGCTGATCACCCATGATCCACAAGAGGCACTACGCCTGGGGCACAATATCTACATCATGTCCGGCAGGCCTGCCAGTCTCATTGAACTAGGCGTACCTGGAACAGTACCACCAAGGCAGTTTGATGCCCAAATGGCAGTTCACCAGCAATCTATTCTCGAGCAACTGGAGCAGGACTATGGCTGATCTACAATCATCCAGCAATATGAAGACATCGCTTCAGATCCAGCAACTAATCCCGCAACAACACCGAGAGTTATCAAAGAATACATTACGCATTCTAATAAGTTTTGGCGGGATGATTGGGATATGGCAAGCCGCTGTAGTGATATTTAAAATGCCAGCATTCATTCTGCCCGGACCAGCTGCAGTATTTAGCAAACTCATCGAACGTTACGATGTTCTATGGCACCACACAATTGTCACAAGCACCGAAGTTGTGCTCGGGCTATTGCTTGGTTTGATGATGGGATTATTTTTCGCATTGCAAATGTTGCTGTTCGCCCCGTTACGTCGCTGGCTTTTACCCATTCTCATCACCAGCCAGGCAATACCAGTGTTCGCGATAGCACCAATTTTGATGCTATGGCTTGGCTATGGAATCGCCTCGAAAATTGTGATGGCCGCTTTGATCATCTTCTTCCCTGTAACAACGTGTTGTTATGACGGTCTTCGCGATACACCGACAGGATTCCTTGATCTCACCAAAACCATGGGAGCAACGCGCTGGCAACTCTTATGGAAAATTCGGTTACCTGCCGCCCTACCGGCTTTAGCCTCCGGCATAAGAATTGCCGTTGTAGTTGCTCCTATCGGTGCCGTGATTGGCGAATGGGTCGGTTCCAGCGAAGGACTAGGCTACTTGATGCTACAGGCTAACGCACGCATGTTTGTTGACGAAATGTTCGCCGCCCTTTTCATTCTGGCATTCTTTTCAGTCAGCCTCTATTTCACTGCCGATGTGTTGTTAAAGAAAGCAATTCCATGGCAGAGCAACTAAAACACAACCACCTTAATATCAGGCTCAATAAACAATAACGACAGGAATTATTAATGAAAAAGTATTTACTGCATGGCTTAGCGGTACTTTCACTTTCTATGGCTTCATTTGGTGCAGCAGCAGAGAAAATAACCCTAATGCTGGACTGGTTCGTAAACCCAAACCATGGCCCTATCATTTTAGCTCAGGAAAAAGGGTGGTTTGCCGAGCAAGGACTTGAGGTCGAAATCCAAGAACCAGCCGATCCTAGTATTCCGGATAAGCTGGTCGCCGCAGGCAAAATTGATATGGCTGTATCGTATCAAAGTACCCTAATCTCAAGTACCGCTGCCGGCCTACCGGTAGTACGATCCGCCACCCTAATTTCTGGCCCGCTCAACTCTCTAATTGTATTAGATAAGTCCGGAATTAAAACTCTGGCAGATCTAAAAGACAAGCAAATTGGTGTTGCAATTGGCGGCAGCGAAGACGCGACCATAGGTACAATGCTTAACTCCGCCAATGTCAGTATGGATAGCGTGAAAATCATCAACGTTGGTTGGGCACTTTCGTCATCACTTGCCTCAGGGAAGGTGGATGCAATCTGGGGAGGTTTAAGAAACTTTGAACTAAACCAGCTTGAACTCGAAGGCTACAAAGCAACGGCATTCTATCCTGAAGAGCATGGTGTTCCCCCCTACGATGAGCTGATCGTTGTTGCCAATAAACACAAATTCAACCCGAAAACTATTAATAAATTCAACAGCGCTGTCGAGAAGGCAACTGTCTATCTGATTAACCACCCTGAGAAAGCGTGGCAGGAATTCGTATCTTATTCACCCGACACACTGAATAACGATCTTAACCGTAGAGCCTGGGAAGACACTCTTACCCGTTTCGCGTTACGTCCGGGCGCAGTTGAACTGAAGCGTTACAACGAATATGCAGAATTCATGAAGCAGCACAACATCATCAATACACTACCTCAGGCTAAAGATTACGTACTGACATACTGATCACTACCTTTACTATATTTATCAAGGATCTCCTGTGAACCATAAAGACTTAATCAAAGCCTGCCAGCAAGACTGGCATGACTACACAGAACACAGTTTTGTTACTCAGCTGGCCAAAGGCGAGCTGAACAAAAGTGCCTATTTACACTACCTTAAGCAAGACTTCCTGTTCCTGAAGCACTATGCCCGCGCCTACGCACTGGCAATCTTCAAATCTCGTACCCTTGCCGAAATGCGTGAGCCACTGCCAAGCCTGACAGCACTGCTCGATACCGAGATGTCCCATCACGTCGAATACTGCGCCAAATGGGGATTAACCGAATCCGATATGGAAGGCGAGCCTGAAGATTTTGGCACGGTAAGTTACACACGTTATGTACTCGATACTGGTATGGCAGGAGATCGTATTGATCTTTTTGCAGCGCTTGCACCATGTGCAATTGGCTATGCCATGATCGGAACTCAGCTTATAAACTGGACAGAGACACAACTGGACAACAACCCATATCGAAGCTGGATCGAACTATATAGCGGAGAAGAGTTCCAGTCTGGTGCCCGGGATACCATTGAACGCCTTGATGAAATGTTGGACGAGATACCGTTAAACAGCCAGCGAGGCCAAAGGCTATGCGAGATTTTCAAAACGGCCACGCGTATGGAAGTAGCATTTTGGCAACAGGGGCTCAACGCTTCGATTAGCTAACAGAATCAAATGTCAGGTGTCTGTTCGTTGGCACCTGACACTTTTTGCCCCTCTAGCATCATTAGTAACACCGACATGGCATCATCCATCATTTCATACTGACGTGCCTTACCCAACACTCTGATACCCTGCATCTGCATTACCAAAAAATGGCTAAGTTTTGCTGGCTCAATAATCATCCTGAGCTCACCTTGCCGCTGAGCATTTTCGATCGCGTTTGTAAAACTACCTGATAGCGCCTGATAGAGCTGGCTACCAGCGTCAAGCACTTCATCATCGTTATATGCCCGTTCCAAAATAGCATTTTGCATAAAACAGCCACACTTCTGCTCACGTTGCAGTGCTGCGAAACATTTCAGATACGCAACAATATCTGGGTAACAAGCCGATTCGTGAAGGCTCTCAGACAGCATCGGAAACGATATTTTCTTAAGGTAATAATCTAGCGCCTCACGATACAGCGACTCCTTATCAACATAAGTGTTGTACAGGCTAAACCTGTTAATACCAAGATGGTTCACCAAATCAGAGACAGACGTATCTGCGTAGCCTTGTTGCCAGAAAAGCTCCATCGCAAGCAACAGCTTTTCTTCACGGTCAAAATTCTTTGTTCTTGCCATCTCGACTCCTTACGAGAAAAAGATCAAATCATTCTTGACTGATCGTTCTGTTATTGATTACAGTTTAAACTAAACGATCGTTCTGATAAAGGGAATACAATGAAAATCTATGAACTGGGTCCTGCACCAAGTGCCCGCCGAGTCAGTATCTTCTTGGCAGAAAAAGGAATTGAGGTCGAGCGCCAACATATTGATATCCGCGGAGGCGAAAACCTCAGCGAAGACTTTAAAGCAAAAAGCCTTAACGGGCAGATCCCGGTGCTCGAACTGGATGATGGTACTACCATCTGTGAATCGGTCGCAATTTGCCGCTATTTCGATGAAGCATACCCGACAGAGTATTCTCTGTTTGGTAACAATGCTCTCGAAAAAGCCCAGGTTGAAATGTGGCAACGTCTAGTCGAACTACGCGGACTGCTGGTTGCAATGCAGGCATTCCGTAATATCAGCGGAATTTATCAGGATCGGGAGAACTGCATTGCTGAGTGGGGAGAGGAATCACGACAGCGTTTAATCGAATTTATTCCAACCCTCGATAAACAACTTGCTGTAACACCCTATATAGCTGGTAATAATTTCAGTATCGCTGATATTACAACGGTTATTTTGTGTGACTTCATACAAAACCTCGAAATTCAAATCGATGACAGCTTGCCGAACTTACAACGGTGGTATCAACACGTTAGCGAGCGTCCCTCAATAAAAGCTTAAAAGGAATTAACATGATAGATCTATACACTGCAGCCACGCCCAATGGCCATAAGATATCCATCGCACTGGAAGAAATGGAACTTGAATACCGCGTGCATGCACTGGACTTAATGGCCGCAGAGCAAAAACAACCAGAATTCACCGCTGTTAACCCAAACGGACGAATTCCTGCAATTATTGACACAGACAATGACAATTTTTCCGTTTTTGAATCCGGTGCAATACTATTATATCTAGCTGAAAAAACAGGAAAGTTTTTGCCACAGGATCCAAAGAAACGCTCACAGGTCATCCAGTGGCTGATGTTTCAAATGGGTGGAGTTGGGCCAATGATGGGCCAGGCTAATGTGTTTTATCGCTATTTCCCAGAAACTATTCCATCAGCCATAGAGCGCTATCAACATGAGGGCCGACGTCTGTTTGAAGTTATGGACAACCAGTTAGCCAAGCATGCCTATCTTGCCGGCGAAGAATACACCATAGCAGATATGGCAACTTGGCCATGGGTCCGTATCTATGAATGGAGTGGTATTGATATCGAGGGACTTTCGCACTTACAGCGTTGGCTAGATGAGCTGGCCAAGCGACCAGCTTGTCAAAAAGGTGTCCTTGTCCCTCTGCCATCTGACTTAACTGACGAAGAACGAGCAGTTGAGATTAGAAAGATGGTGACTCGTTAACAGGTAGGTAGAAAAAACAAACCAGCGACGGACTAGCTCCCCGCTGGTTTTGTCTTGATAAGGTGCTCGTTAAATCCCAGTTCAACCAAGAACTCAAATGCCTGCCAAACATCAATAGGGATATCCTGTGATATTGAGTACCCTTGAGCAGGGTAATCCCTTATACGCTGTAGATCACCCACCATCACATTAATAACATCAGAGTATGTAAGCTGTTCATTCGGGTATTCGTCAAAGCTTATCGGTGGTGATGAAACAGTTATCTGTTTACCAGGCCATTGCTGCATAAACGTTGCATAGGTTCTTCTTTCCATAAAAGGCTTCTGAACCAAAATGAACTGCTGTGGGTCAAGGCCTTTCTCTTCCAGTAACGCTCGAGTAAAAAGCACATTTTCACCAGTATTGGTCGACTGAGGTTCAATAAGAATGCAGTCATCCGGCACCCCCATGTCCACCGCAACGAGCGCAAATGACTCGGCTTCAGAACGGCTAAACATCCCGTTAGTTAACTCGCCTACTCCACCAGAGAAAATGATATAAGGTGCATAACCATCTAAAAACAATCTTGCCGCATGCTCAGCAACACGCACATCATTACTGCATAGCACAAAAATACAGTCACTTTTCTCTAGCGAGTCATTGAGCAAATGGTAATTCCATACCTTTTGAGCAAGTGAATGAACCTGTGACGCCATATATCCATCCTCATCGATAACCATTGATATTCATTGTTCAGATGTCCATGGTTAACATTGCACAACAACAATGAAGCTAGCATGACAATTGTTAGTGAATAACTTAGGAGACTAGCTATGGGGGAATCAACACGTCCCCCCATAATAAAACACAGTGGCTAGGTGTGTTTGTTCGGTCTGTTAATTAGGTTCGGTGCCACCAGTCTGGAACAATATGACAACTACCTGAGTCTGAGCTCAGCCAGCCTTGTTCGCCCTCGATAGTAAGCTGAAGCTGCATAGTACGCTCGATCATTCCTTCAAGCTCAGCGAGCGTCGCATCGTTGATATACACGACCGAAACATTCTCATACTGAGTGATCTTGCTCTTGCTCTGTTGCCACCAAACAGGAGCTGCATTGTCGCCGTATGCAAAAATAATCACCTGCTGAGAGCGGTGGGAAGCTTTACGAATTCGCTTCTCTTCAGGTAAGCCTAGCTCGATCCATAGCTCAATTTCATCGCTGAGGCTTTTAGTCCATAGATCAGGTTCATCGGTATCTGATAGCCCTTTGGTAAATTGCAGCTCTTCATCTGCATTTAGTCCCCAGGCTACAAGACGAAGCATTAACCGCTGGATTGTCTCTGAGGGGTGACATGCTAATGTGTGAGATTTATCAATATAAACGTGTCGGTCCAGATCAGCTACATTGAACTGGGCCTTATAAATGGTGGCTTTCTGTGCCATAACAAAATACCTGGGTTTAAGATGCGTGAAGTGTAGTAAGAATAAGACAAGAGTTCAATTTCTATTGACTTTTCAAAGCAATAACTTGCTGGTTAATCGTGGCCATTTCTCTTGCCAGTTGCTGACATTCTTGCTTCAGCTCAGCCTGGGGCAGCTGGTTAAATTTTTGTTGATAATACTTCCCGGCATTGGCCAGCGACGTTTTCCATTCGATCACTTCAACTGCTGATAGTTCTTCGTTTAACAGCCTCTTCCCTTCCAAGATATAATCTTGTGCAACCGTAGCATAATCATCAAAGGCAACTTTAACATCCGTACTGATACGATCATCAAGCCGGTTGCACCCCTGAATCACGACACCTCGAAGTCGGTATGTTGTATAAATACCCACCAACTTATCTTTCATTACATCTATTTGGCCCCTAGAGCTAGGAGTATTCGTCACCTCAGATGCTTCAGTGGTAACTGAAGTAAATATCAACGAAAAACCAAGACACCAAGCTCTAATGAACACAGTCAATTAACCTATCAAACACATAACTGATCCAATAATACGTGATTATCGGTATTGTGCTCATCGATTTTCGTGATCCAACGCTCAGCTTCAAAACGATGTTTTATTCCAATAATGAATCCAGATCCAGTGTCTGGTTAACAATTGACTCTTTCTTGGCTTTTGACAGCTTTTTGATCCTATATTCCAACTGCATTGCCTTTCTTTTATCACCGACTTGTGCTGTCCACGCCAATACCAATGGCCCCTTCCCTTTTAAGTATTTAGCCCCTTTCTTACTGCCGCTATGCTCATTCAAACGGCGTCCGACATCTGTCGTAACACCACAATAAAGATGGTTCGATGCTGTTCTAATCAAGTAGACCGACCATTGCACGGTTTTATTACCCACAGTATCAGCACTATCGGTGGCTTTAACCGCCAGGGGACATGTATCTGTTTGCTTCATCATATAAAAAGGCTCAGCCAATGCTGAGCCGTATTCTGGTTAACCACTCTGCTGGGTAACACTTAAGACGTCAAAGACTCAAGAAGATCTTTCAGTTCAGCTATCTCTAGTTTCATAGCTTCAACCTCTTCTTCAAGTTTGGCTACCCGCTGTGAGGTTGGTGACGAACCACCAGCAACAGGGGCAGCGGCTTGCTCTGCTAGTGCTTCTAGATCTATCTCACCGCTGAACAGATGCATATAACGAAAATCACGCTTACCTGTCTCTTTTGGCAATTTCACCACATACGGACCTTTTGCATGCTCAGCCAACCCGTCTAATACTGCTTCGGCTTCTTTCACATCAGCAAAGTCACAAAGACGATTAGTACGTGTACGTATTTCACCCGGTGTTTGCGGACCACGGAGCAACATCACGCATAGTGCAGCCTTCTCCTGCTTGGTAAACTGAAAAGTACTGAATTCAGTATTACAGAACCGATGCTGATACTTTGCTACTCGGCTACCCTGCCCTGCTGTCACTTCTTGAATGAAGCGTTTTGATTTCAACTCTTCAACGGTATCGAGTACCGTTGCCTCATCCAGCGATAATACCGGCTCGCGATTACTTTTCTGGTTGCATGCAGTCGTTAATGCATTCAATGTCAATGGGTATTGATCCGGGGTAGTGACTTCTTTTTCTAGTAAACAACCCACCACTCGCGCTTCATTCTGTGAAAAGCAAATATCCATGATCTTCCCTCACCCTTCTTACTTGTTCTGATACCAATACTGATTCCACTCTCCGAAAGCAGCCCACTGCAAAGACTGGAATCAGCAATGACCTGTAGGCAGATTAGCATGCCCAGCCTGAACAACAAGCGTTAGTCGAACCGAGTGTATGAAAATCAATCAATTAGCTAGCTAATATTACGAGGTTACAACGTGTAAGCATGGGTGGGTAAGTAAGAAGAGCAAGCCCGACCACCTTTCAGCACTAAAAAGCATAAAAGTACAGCCAAGCACATGATATTTTATAATGTGTATTTGTATTTAATCAGGTAAATTCTGCAACGACAAAACGGTTTCGTCCTTGTTCTTTGGCTTTATATAACACCTTATCGACGATTTCATACATATTTTCAGCCGTTTCAAGGCCGGTAGGAATCCAAGACACCATACCTTGGCTCACAGTCACTACACTCGATGTCGTGGATTTTAAGTGCGGAATTTCTAGCTTCTGAATACAATTTTTCAGCCTTTCACATTCTTTAACAGCCTTTGTTTTATCACAGTGACTGAGCAATATGACAAACTCTTCCCCGCCATAGCGTGCTGCTAACTCACCAGCCCGACTGAATGTCTGCTTAAGTTCACTGGCAACCGCTTGCAAACAACGATCACCTTCAAGGTGGCCATAATAATCATTGAATGGTTTGAAATGATCTACATCCGCCATGATAATCGTTAGCGAGAAATTATTTCGTCCATGCCATGAAATAAACTCGGTCAGCTTTTGGTCAAGATATCGACGGTTGGCCAGCTTGGTTAAACCATCTTCATTCACCTGTTGCGACAGACGTTCATTCGCCAGTTCAAGTTGCTCCGATGCTTCCTTCAGTTTATGTCGCATATGCGCTATACGCTGCATAGCTTTCAACTTAGACACCAAAACCATCTTATTGACAGGTTTAACCAAGTAATCATCCCCTCCCATATCTATTGCTTTTGCAATCATTTCAGGTTCATCATGACCACTCAAAAAGATAATTGGAACCCAATCAGGATGTGTGATTCGAATCTGTTCCGCCACTTCAGTACCACTCATATCCGGCATGCTGATATCAAGTAGCACCAGATCTGGGTCAAATAACGGGTATTTTTCAATTGCTTCATGCCCTGAACCAACCGCCTCTACAATATGACCTAAGCGCTGCAGTCGCATTGCGAGCTGCATTCGTTCTAGGTGAACATCGTCGACTAGTAAGATACGCATTGCTTCCATGAAAGCATCCTGTTGATATTGAAACATTTGTACTGTCTTAAGTTATAGCACAGCTGAGAAATTTACCTAACGTTAATATGAGCATAATTTCATCACAAATGATCGAACGTGACTTAGTTAGCAAGTTTTAAAACCCAATTGGCAATCTGTTACCGATAAGTAGATATATTATTCAAGCTGACCAAAAAAGATGGTCAAGCGGAGAAAAGTTGACATTTATACGTAGGGATATAGGATTCCCCTCCTTAACTATTCATGCTGTAGGAATTAGCTATGTCTGAGATTGAAAATAAAGAAGAACAAATCGTTGAAGAAGTGACATTTACTCTAGACGACTGTTCACCGGAACTTCGCCAGGTTATCGAGTTTGAAGAAGTGCCAGAAGAGCTATTGGGCATGCTAATCAACGTTTATAAAGCATCTGAGCCAACGTCTCATGAAGCATGGAATCAACTACCGGCAAGTGCCCAGAATGTACTGGATAACTTCGAGCAGTTTCACGCTCTAATCGCACTTAGCCAAAGCTATTCAGGCGTAGATTTCCTGGGTGAAATGCAGGAATCGAAAAAACCTGACGATATGTCTGAAGAAGAGTACACCGAGTATAAAGCTGTAATGCTGGACAAAGTTCTTCACAACTGTGTGAAGGATATGTGCAAGCAACTTAAGAAAGCACGCCGCAACCCACCAATGAAGCGTGAGTTTCTGGAAATCTTCAAGAAATAGTCTTGCAGATCCCTAAGGGAGGTTTCTACCTCCCTTTACCTCTGCCAGTCGAATTACCTTGTTAGCCTCCTCTTTATCATTTTTCATGGTAAACTTACTTTTCGTAGTAAATTTATATGTAACATCATAAATCCCCTTCATATTTATCAATTAAATCTAAGTTAAAGGGAAGAGTTACGCTTTGTTTCAGTAATCAGAGGTATTAATGTCAAGCCATGAGCAGATTAAATTTCGAACTGAAGTTTACTTCATTCCAAGCCAAGGCATAATCAAATCTCCCGATTCAATACAAAAGCTTAACCTTTCAGAACAAAAGATCCTGACTTTTCTAATTACTAATTATCAGCGCCCGGTTACAAAAAGTGAACTACTGCAGGCAGGTTGGCCGGATCGTATTGTTACAGAGGCCTCACTGTTTCAGGTAATACGAGCTCTTCGGGTAAAGCTTCAAGAGAGACGCAAAGGTGAAGTGATTGAAACCCTGCCTCGCGTTGGTTATCAAATCACCCAATTTGAGCAACAACAAACTTCCTTCGGCGCTGACTCGCCAGGGAAATACAAACGACTAGTTAGCCGGTCCCTTATACTCTTTTCCTTTTTGTGTTTCCTTTTTGCGGCCAGTATTGGCGGCTATTTATGGCTGAGCCGCTACAAACACCAGGAGCAGGCGGTCTATCAGACTAAAACTGAAACATGGGGAAATAACAAACTCACTTTCATCGCCACTAGCCAACAAGACTTGAATGATCTAGCCCAGAAGCTTGATCATACCTACCAACAGTACCTCAACCAAACAAGTCCATCTAAAATCCAAAATGTGAGAGCTTTTGCTGTTAAAGGTAACGGGCTCTACTCCATAGCCTGGTGTCGTGTTGACGAAAAAGAAGCCTGCCTACCAAAGACTGATTTTTCTTATACTCTTGAGTATCACGATTGGGAAAAATTCTCGGACTTTCTTATCTTTGAAGCCAAATCATATCGAAACGACCCGATAATCCAGACAGAGTTAGCACGAGAGCCGACCGCTCAAGTATTCATGAATTATGTCGATGATTCAGGCATTCAGTCAAAAGTCATTCATCGCTACATCTCCAAGGGTGAACATGACAGCTTAAACTACTCTTACATGTCGTTCATTACAGAGAAAGATACAGACTTCCATCATGCCCTGTCAGTACGTGCTGCTGCCTTATCGATTGTAGAAAATCACTCGCCCTTTCTTGCTACAGCTCAATTAAAGCCTGATATGTTTCACTGGGCTTATCAGCCAAATGATTATTGTATCGAGGATAAGTCAACCGCATTAATGACTGAGGCAAGAATGAGGGATGATTTTAAAGCTAAACGTATCGTTTACAGCTACCTTTTATTCCAGCAACCATATCTAGACTTGGTCTTCTACCCTAATGTGGGTATCTATTGGATCCATAACAGTGTCAAAAATACCGAGCTGTTTAATGTCAAACAGTATGTGCAGACAACTAAACAGCCAAGTAATTTTCGCTAAAACGAGCGTCTTGAAGTAGTTTGGCGATAAATAAAATCTTGGTATACCGAGTCGGCAGCTTATACAATATCGCAATGTCAACTTGTTATTATATCATCCATGAGCTTACTTTTTTTAAAGCACAGCAATCGAGTAGCAGCTGTATTAGCTACTCTGTTTTTTTCGGGCTGCGCTGTCTATGCCGGATACAACTATGATCAAATCTACGGCATGCCCCAGCCCCAAGAGCGTATGCTACCGGCATCGACTCCTATTGCTCAGCGCTACTTGACCGACGTTAAGCCGCTAATCGAAAACCGCTGTGTTGTTTGCCATGCATGTTACGATGCTCCATGCCAGCTAAAGTTATCCTCTTCGGAAGGTATCGACCGTGGTGCGAACAAAGACAAAGTCTATCAAGGCACACGTCTACTGGCAGCGAACACAACCCGAATGTTTATTGATGCTCAGAGCACAGCCGAGTGGCGCGAGAAAGGATTTTCCCCTGTACTCAATGAACGGGAGCAGTCACCAGAAGCTAATACTCAAGCTGGCGTAATGGCCAGAATGCTTCAGTTGAAGCAAGCTCACCCTTTGCCATCGGAAACTGTGCTTGAGCCCGACAACTGGGACTTTTCACTGGATCGAGATCAACAATGCCCGACGATTGAGGAAATGGATCAATACGAGCAAGAATACCCGAAATGGGGAATGCCCTACGGATTACCCCAAATCGCGGACCATGAAAATGACACACTAATAGAATGGTTAGCCGCTGGAGCACCGATGACCGGTGTAGCCCCCCCCTCTAAAGCCATTCAGGCAAAAGTTCGTGAGTGGGAAACTTTTTTAAACGGTGATTCGTTGAAAGAGCAGCTTGTCAGCCGCTATCTATATGAACATTTGTTTGTTTCAAACCTGTATTTTACGAGCGATAAACGCCCAGTTTTCTTTAAGCTTGTACGTTCAAGAACAGCACCTGATAGCCCGGTAGATATGATTGCGACTCGTCGCCCATTTGACGATCCCGAAGTTGATCGCGTCTATTATCGATTTATTCAGGTTCGAGAAACAATCGTTGATAAAACCCACATGCCTTATGCCCTTAGCAAGGAAAAAATGGCAAGGTTTAACGAGCTGTTTTTTGAACCCTACTATACTGTCTCTACACTGCCGGGCTATGAACCAGATATTGCCGCTAACCCTCTGATGTCATTCAGCCAGCTACCCGTGAATGCCCGTTATCGTTTTATGATTGATAATGCGCAAAACACTATCATGGGCTTCATCAAAGGGCCGGTATGCCGAGGCCAGTTGGCATTGAATGTCATCAACGACAGATTCTGGGTCTTCTTTGTTGATCCCGAGATGGCAGATATCCCAAGTGTCAACAGCTTCTATAATGCACAAGCACACAACCTCCGGTTACCCGCTGAAAACGAGAGCAACACCCTACCGCTAACAAAATGGATTTCCTATTCCAAACAGCAAGGACGATTTTTGCGGGCCAAAAATACCCTAATGAACCAAACGTTTGAAAATGGCGAGCATTTAACGACAGATTTGATTTGGAATGGTAACGGTAGCAATGATAACGCGACCTTAACCATCTTTCGCCATTTCGACAGCGCAACAGTTGCAAAGGGGCTTATTGGTGATCATCCGAAAACAGCCTGGGTTCTTGATTATTCTTTAATTGAGCGTATTCACTATTTGCTGGTCGCCGGCTTTGATGTTTATGGCAATTTTGGGCACCAGCTCGTGACACGGATGTATATGGACTTCCTACGTATGGAGGGGGAATCTAACTTCTTGTCTCTATTACCAGCCCAAACCAGACGCCAGGAATTGGCTCGTTGGTATCAGGGCGCAGATCAGCACTTAAGTTTGTTTTTGCAGGGTGATATCAATGAATTTAACCAACCGACGGGCATTCAGTATAAGACAGATAATCCCAAGAAAGAGCTGCTGAACCTATTGCAGACTCGCTTAGGTAAAGTAAGTTCTAACCGCTTTGCGCTGTCCAACACCCAGCTGGCGTCTGAAAGTATGGCTGCACTAAGTGCAATTGAGCAGCATAAAGGTAAGCAGGCGACTCTGTTCCCTGAACTGACATTTATTGTCATCGAACCAAGTGAACGCAATGTAGATCCGCAACTGTTCACTCTTGTTCGAAACAGCGCCCACAAGAACGTTTCAAGCCTGTTTGACGAGGCGTCGAATCGTCAGTTTGAAGGCGATGACTTGACACTTGTATCAGGTTTGCTCGGTAGTTATCCGGGAGCCTTTTGGCACCTACAAGAATCGCAGCTACCTAAGCTCGCGGCTCAATTAAAAGCAGTTAACACTGAACAAGACTACCGCAAGCTACTCGATGAGTACGCAGTTCGCAGGACAAGCCCAGACTTCTGGTCTTTTAGTGACAAGCTGAACCAGCTCTATCAACAAAATTACCCGATTGAGGCCGGATTGCTGGACTATAATCGCTTGGAAAATAGATAACGAAACTGCGTCTTCCTACCAAAAGCCTGCTTCGCGCAGGCTTTTTATCCCTCTCGCGACGAAATAGTTCACACGGCTAATCAGTAGTAATCGGCATATAACGTTACGGGATCAGGTGGAGTCTCTATCGGCTGCCAGCCTTCGTTAAAGGTATATTTCACATACACCTGAAAATGGTTCGGCTCATAAGATTCCGAACGCTCCACATCCACCAGCGCCCCTATATACCACTTCGAACTTACCCTCTTTTCCGTTGCCAATCGAAGTGAATAACCAAAATCACTACCGCTATCTTCACTACCATTCAACCCGTACGGAACATCAAGTTCACTCCAGGAATGTGACACTGATGCATAGGCAGAATAGGCCCAGGTGTTTTGATATCGGCCGTAATAACTTACAGGTAGCGAGAGCGAGAAATAAGACTGAGGACTGTAGTAACCACCGTGTCCCACGGCATATTCACCGAGGTTCTTGTCGTAGCTCATATAAAAAGCACTCACTCCGGCACTCAAGCGCTTGTCTTCCTCGGCAACAAACTTCCAGTAGCCGCCTCCCATCAATGCAAATCGCGTATTATCAACGGTGTTTTTACCATCGAAAAAATGGAATTGCGCACTCGACCAAGCACCATATGGCCCCCCGTCATCCCACGACAGCCCTAGATTGATTCCCGTTTTTAGCACTCCTCCCCACTCTTGCTCGCTAGGCACCGTCGAAGGCACTACAGCTTTAATTCCAGAGTAAGACAGTGTCGTACTGGTTTCAGGGCGACGAGATAAAACAGCCCTAAAGGTATACTTATCGATATCAAACACCTTCTCGATCCCACCGACAATACCCGTATTCAAAAAGTTTAGGGGCGTTGTGCCGATATCTGCCCGCCAATCCTTGGCCTCCCAACCAACACCAATTGCAGCTCCGGTATGCCTGTCATCAAAGCTGACATTGCTGTCATAAAAATTCTGGTCGCCAGAATCCACCTGTACATAATCCAGTTTAAAGAGCAAATGGCCGTCATACTCCGAGAGCGGTATCCGAGCCTCCAGAGGTACATTTAGCTCATGGTTTTCACCTTCTCGAAATCCATAATCGAGTCCGATCTTAATGTGACCATCTTCTCTCGCCCGCAACGTATCGATATCTGCTTTTACATTTCGAGTCAGCCAGTAATCATCGGCTTCAAGGTACATTGTTTCCAACGTTAAGTTCTGCTCTTCTTTTTTGGCCGGGTGTTTTGCCTGCCTATCAGCCAACAAAGTTTGGTAAGCCAACTTCTCTGCCGTATCCCATTGCTGCTTGTCCATTGCAATATTCAATGATTCCCACTTATCAATGGCAGTACCGTCACTCCGCTCGCCAAGCTTCGCCAGCATCAGGGTTGCATCTTGGCTGTTGTCGGTTTTGTACAGCACCTCTGCCAGCTTTAGCTGCTGTGAATAAGTAAGTTGAGGTTGACGCTGAATCAAACGCTGGGTCACGTAGGTAAAGGTTTTCTGATCTTCTAGCTGATGGCTGGTTTGGACGAGGCGAATTGCAATTTCGTCTTGACTGGGGACGTCAGAATTGAGTAAAAACTGAAACGTTTTGTGTGCTTTTGTTATATTTCCGACAGCATAGTCAGCATTCACGCCATATAACTCGTAATCGGCAATCACTTGATAATACTGAACCTGCAACACATCATTAAATGTGCGTGGCTGTGCGGCTGCCCGCCACCTATCGAACAAAAATTTATCATCAAGGACGGCAACGGCCTCCCCATACTTGATAAACAGAGTATCACTCAGTGCGGAAAGGTTAGGTGAACCTATAATCAAACGCGCCTTTCCGAGATCCCCCATTCGCATCCAGGCAAAAGCCAGGCTTAATCGATTTTCAACCGTTTTTGGGCGCGGATAACTCTGTAACATACGGACCGCCTTCTCAGGATCCTTCTCATACAAGGCCACAGCTTGTTCTATTGCCAGCTTGAGTTTCAACCGCTCAAGGCTGATTTCCATACTGACTGTACGTTTACCTTTCGGTATCGACGCTATCGCGACGATAGCTTCACGTGAATAGTCCTGCTGAGATAAAAACAATCCATATGCATAGGCCATCTCCGGCTCCTGCGTTCCAGCGGCCCAGTCCGCCATCAATCGCTCAGCTAGCCCTTGCCGTTCATGGCTTATCAACAAATCAGCAATCTCCTTCCTCAACCAAGGATCGCTAGGATTGATTTGCACCAGTTGATCTATCACTTGTTGTGTAGAACGCTGATTGTTCTGAGAGTTAGAATATGTATCAAGCCGCCGAGCCAGTTGCTCAATTTTTAGCGTATCGATTTCCTTCCGTACCAGCTGTTGCTGCGCAGGCGTAAATGTACCCGCCTGTTGTAAGGCTATCTGCGGTTGCCGCTGCATAACATAGGTATTCAATATCCCTCTGAGTGCAGCCGCATTTAATGGATCCTTTTGCTTCCCCTTGCGATACCTAGCGCTGGCCAGTAAATAGTCGTTCTCCAAAAGCGCGAGACTAGCCTGCCGGATATAACTTTGGGGGTTATCAGGTAGTAGTCCCTGTGCTTTATTGTAATATTCCTTGGCTTCCTGACCACTCCCCTCGACGACTAGCTGATCACCACGATCAAGATAGGTCCAATATTGGGCCGTTCTAACAAGAGATTGGTATTTCGTCGTATTATCAGGGTCTTCATCAAAATACGCGGCTCGCTTGAAATAGAGTAATGCCTGCTCTGACTGCCCTTGGCGTAAATAATACTTTCCCATTGCTTCAAGCAATTGCGGATCATTAGGCCGAGTCGTCATTGCATAGCTAAGCTGCTCATAGGCATAGGAAAGTTTTTCGGGGTCATCGCTTTTCACCAATGCAATACCCTTCAGCTTGGCACGGTATGTCGGATCTCTCAGCCATTCTTGCTCTTGCTTCCAACGAGACTGAGCGGCAAGATTTGCCTGCTGAATAGCAAAGTCGTATGGAAAGTAGCTGGCAAGGATAACATGTTGTTTCGCCCATTCTGCGTCAACCGGCAGATCAGAGAGAGCTTTTAACCAAGTTTTAGCAGCCCGCTCACCGACCTGCGGGTTTGCCGCCAATCTCTGCAAGGTTTCGAGCATCCAGGGATTATCGGGTTCCCGCGTTCTTAAGTGGCTAGCAAGCCGGAGCTGTAAGATTGGCACATTCGGGTAATGGTAATTCATCTGCTCCAGTTTATCTTTCACCAAAGCCCAGTTGCTATCGTCTTCACCCAGCAAGGAAAGGTAGGCTAACCATAGTTGATGCGTCGGCATACCATAGGGAAATAAAGCATCATAGCTGGCAATTGCTTCCTCTGTACGACCTAATTTTTCCAGCAACTGAAGCCGTTTATAGTCGCTACGCTTATTGGTGTAAATTGATAAATATGACTCTAATAACAACACGGTGTTCTTCGCTGAATGTTGCACGCGAAGCAGGTTTAGTCTTAGCTTGGCCTGCCTAAGCTGATTCTTTCGCGCACTAAGACGCACCAGTGCTATCTGTCCATTGAGGTCATTTGGTGACACGGCCAATAACCTATCAAGGGCACTCTCGACAATATCATCACGATTCATCAGTTCTGCGGTAACAATCTGTGAATGAAGCCAGTCAACAGTATCTATTGTTTGTGAAGGGGAGACTGGATGCATTAAAGGCGGTGACAAACTATAGACTTGTTCACGCTGTTTAGATGTCAGAGCGCAAGCCGAGTAGGCTTGTATCAGGAAAAATAAAAGTAAGCCCACCTTTGCTACAGTGCGTCCCGAAATCACTGACATAGCGTATCCCAATATGTAACTAAGCTACCATCACGTTCAAACCGGTATTTGTTCTCAAACCATCCCCCGCCAAATAGCGCCAAAACATTATCGTAGTAATAGTTATCCGGCTCGCTCAGTAACGAGTCTTTCACGGCTTGATACTGTTCTTTAGCTAATTCGCCTTCACCCGATGCGACCAACAGCGGCAACATAGAAGCCGAAAAGCCCGCAGAGCCCTTCCCTCGATAGGAACCGTTACGGGTGTTCACCGTTCGTGGCGGTAACCCTTTGCGTGTATTGGCCGTAACCATCGGCTGCATGGCTTCTATAACCCGAGGCTTGAACGGATCATCATCGGCCAGCATCCCCGCCCACAGATAAGTACGAATAGCGTTATAGCTACCCTCCCCTTTGGTTTTCTTATCCCTCGTATAGCCTTCTTCTGAATATATAACCCAATCAGGACTAAATCCCTTTGGCATAGATTCAACAATAAGGTGCTCACTACCTTTTCTGAGCGAAGCCCAGTCTTGATGGGGAAATGATGTTGCCATTTTTTCTATCAGCTGAATGGGAACATAGCTGGGGTTTAGACGATAGGTTCGATCATCTAGGACAAACCCTGTTGGTGCCGGCAGTAATAGCCGCTTTCCTTTTTCCAGTTCAACAGTTTCTTCCCGCAAGATCCGACTGGCCAACAAGTAACCGATGCTTTGGTAGTAGTAGTTATTCCATAACCTGCCAGCTTCATACAAAGTGAAGGCTATCCACAGATCAGAGTCAGAAGCCGAATTAGCATCAAGTACGGTAAATTGGCCTTGGGAATTTTCTCCCCACAACCAGGCAGGAAGCCGCGCGGTAAGATCCCCCTTGGCAAGGTTCGTTTGAGTCCAATTGAAAAGCAATTTAAACGTATCGGGATCATTGGCAATTAACGAAAAAAACAACGCATATGATTGCCCTTCAGATGTCGTGATCTGCCGCGGATCAGATCCATCAAGCACACGACCATCATCAAGAATGTATGTGTCCTTGAATTCCTCCCATGTAGACCAGCTGCATTGCTCTCCCCAAGCCTGAGTACTAAGCATTCCGCAGATTATCAATGCAACTAACTGTTTCATTCTTTATCTCCTGCAGCTAACCTCTCTGTCGCAACCCGGCGTAATGTACGCCAGATGATTATCGTGAGAGTCACAATTAAAAATACAACGCATAAAGCTATCAACACAGGATGGGAAGAAAAGTGGTACCAAACCAGTTCTATGACAGGTAAATGCCCCAAGTAAAACGTTTTCCCTACATCGAAACTAGCTACCTGCCCTCGCTGTATCGTCACCACCGAACCGAACATATGTTCTAATTTACCGCTGTCATTTAAGGCATCACCGATTAAGCCGAAATCATCGACTGTCGATGCGACCAACGAGATCAAACTCCGGTTTTTGGTGATCGGTGACTCCATAGCGACCATACTGGCAAAGTCACCGGAAACACTCACATCGACGGTTCCCGTCACATCCGTATCTTCAGGCAAACTCTTAAACCAACTCGCCCATCCCAGCTTATTATTGATAACCGGTAACGCTAATTGGCGGGTCAATTCCCCCAGAATCAAATGTGCTCCCTCATGAGAAACAACATTCTCTGCTTGCGTCGATGTTGTTCCTATCGTCAGAATATCCTTATCAATCAATTGATCAGGCTCCCAACGATCTATCATCGTCACCTTTATTGCCGGATAGCCCGTTTTTGTTCCTATCGCCCCCATCGTATCGAGCATCAGTGCCACTTCGGGTTCCACTGGGTTTTGTTTCATCACCACGACGGTTTCTGATAAATCAGCCATCTTAGAAAATGGAAAACCAGACTTAGCAAATGCTCGCAAGTTTGGCATTTTTATATAATGAGGAAATCCAGAAAAATCCAGAGTCGAATCTGAGTCCATTACGGCATAATTGCGACTGGACTGCCCAGGCTGACAAGCATCCCCCCCAGAGCCTGATAGAAAGTTAAATTCAAACTGCATCGTATTACTGCTATCTATACGAAATGCCGGAATACGAGACGACGAACTGGTACTAACCAACGTATCGTCAATTAGCGGGATCCGTAGGGGACTAGCGTCAGCATTTTTTCCTGTTTCTGAAAGATTAAATGCCTCAACAAACTGCCCATTAACAGAGAAATTCATCCGCGACTCCGAGCTCCCTGTCGGAGGAGAATAACGGTAGGCCAAATCAAGTGGTATTCCCCGAGACTGCCAAGCAAAAAGATCCGGCGGTAAGTTAAATGCCACATTAATAGGAGACGATGTTCGCCCTTCAACCTGCAACTGATAGGGACCATCAACAAGCTCGGCAAAGCTAACCGGCCTATCCGTTCTTACCCAATTAGGTGCATCATAGGGCTGGCGAGGTTTTAATTCGGTGACATTGTTAACCCGCGCAATTGGGCCGGTTAGCAGGCTATTGCCAAGTACCAGCCCCCGTACCGCGGTATTCAGATCATTGCTATCACGACCAAGAACAAGCAGCAATTTTCGGTACTCATTCATTGGGTGGGCGATCAGTTGGAGTGTAGGCCCCGTGACATCAGGAAGATCTTTGATAAATGATGGCCGGTGTTGGTTCGTCGCAAATACAATTGCATTCTGCTGTTGTGGTAACTCATCAAAATAAACAGGAAAGTTCACACCTCGCCAGCTGGCCTGTGCCCCAAAGTAAGAAGCCATAATTCCTGCAGCAGTTAACCCGCCAATATCACGCTGAGCAGGGAAAACAAACGGTAATGTTAGATGTGAGAAATCTCTTTCATCAAAAAATGGAGCCGGCAACAAAGCTAAATCTGTCGCCAAAACAGCTTGCTGAACTTGAAGGTGAATACTGCCAGCCTTGCTAATTTCTGCCCAAACACTCGGATCATTCGGGTTACGGCAGGTGCTGTTGATAGAACCTATGAGTTCAAACCTAAGCTGATTAAAATTACTTATAAATCTTGGGTCCAGAGGCATTGACGCTGAAACTCTCTGTCCTTGATCGCCGTCGTTAATTGCAATCACTCCCATAAGCTCTTCATTCAAAAAAACTTTAAGATGAGAAACGGAAGACAACAACGCTGGCGAAGGAACAAAACTGAACTGTAGCGAAGCCTTCGAGACAATTTCGTCCAACCGTGAACCAAAACTAAGATAAGCCGTACTTTCACTCCCCGACATGGTAATTGAGCCATTAACCCCCAGCTGAGAAAATGAAATTTCTTTATTCTCGACTTCCGATACTGGCTCCGTTGACGGCATTGATGCTGCAATACAAGGGATCAGCAAGCCAAATATGAGCGTTGTTATTTTGATGATTAATCGCTTCATTTAATAATCCTTCAACTGCACAAATCTTGGTCTAAATGACGACACATACCCAAAGAGAACACTGATAAATGTCCTTATAGCGTGGTAGACCTTGTTGACGGCCCTTGGACTATTCTCCAGTAACCTTTCGTACCCTTTAATACCAACGAGAAGGACACTCTTAAAACTATTCATTGGCTGATCGACTTCATATTGCTGCTTCCATATCAACCAATTATCCGCCCTGGCAAATGTACACTGGACATAATCAATTTCTTGCTTTGTTGTCATAGCATTAAGCTGGAGACCAACACTACTCTCCTCTCGATACATTACACGGCACTTAAACGTAATATCCTCCGACGAACGCCGCAGTGTCACTTCAACCTCTGACTGCCCGTCAAAAATACTATTATCTGCCGCTTTAACTCGTAGCCCCCCCAGCGAAAAATCAACCATGGTTATTGGATACAGGTGCCCTGTATGCATCCGAACCACAGCAGGTATATCAACTTCAATACGGTGATTCCTACGAACTTGCTTCGCTTCTGCTGCAACGGCAATTGCCCCCCCAAGAATAAACAAGTTATAAAACGTCCATAACAGATTAAGTGCTGTAGTTGCCATTTCGTCGGCAGGGCCCCAACTAAGTCGATATACCCCAAAGCTGACACCAATAACGTTCATGCCGATTAGCACAAGATATGGCTTGGATATGTTCCAATCAAAATGTGCCTGTTCAATTAGCCCCCCTTTTTCAGTGACATTGAACTTGCCTTTTTCTGGTGCAAACAGTGCAACTGTAGTCGGCCGAGCGATATACCATGCCAGTACCGTTTCATAAACTTCACCCCAGAAAGAATGACGATACTTACCTTGAATTCTTGAATTAGTGAGGCTCGCATGCACCATATGAGGAAAAACGTACAATACGATAACTAAAGCTGGGGCATAAATAATGTGAGACTGAAATACCAAAAATGCCAGCGGTGCAACAAGGAAGATTATTCGGGGAATTCCCGATAAAAAATGCAGCATTGCATTGAGATAGCAGAGTCTTTGCGGCCACTTCAACCCTTTCCCCATTAGTGGGTTATCCAATCTGAAAATCTGGGCCATCCCCCTCGCCCAGCGAATCCTCTGACCAACATGGGCCGATAACGATTCGGTCGCTAAGCCCGCTGATACTGGCTGCCTTAAGTATGCAGAACGATAACCAAGGCGGTGTAACTTCAAAAATGTGTGGGCATCCTCAGTCACCGTTTCGACTGCAACTCCCCCAATCTCTTCGAGTGCAGAACGACGCAATACCGCACAGGATCCGCAGAAAAAGGTCGCATCCCACATGTCATTTCCATCCTGTACCAAACCATAAAATAGGTTTCCTTCACTCGGTACATCTCGAAAATTTGCCAAGTTTCTTTCAAACGGGTCCGGAGAGAAAAAGTGATGCGGCGTCTGTACCAACGCTAACTTATCATCTTTCAGAAAGCCCCCCATTGTGATCTGGAAGAAAGCCCTTGTCGGGACATGATCGCAATCAAAAATCGCAATGTACTCACCCTGAGAGTGTTTCAAGGCATAGTTAAGATTACCTGCTTTCGCATATTCATTAGTTGGGCGACGAATATAATGAACCCCCACTTCTTTCGCGTAAGCCTTGAATTCATCTCGTTTTCCGTCATCCAATATATAAATGTTGAGTTTATGCTTTGGCCAATCCACACCTAATGCAGCCAGAACCGTTGTCTTAATAACATCCAAATTTTCATTATAAGTCGGAATCATTAAATCAATCGTTGGCCATTGAGACACATCCTTCGGCAACGGTATCGGTTTACGCTTCAATGGCCAGACATTCTGAAAATAACCCAATATCAATACAAGCCAAGAATAACTTTCCGCCATCAGCAGTATGATCCCTAGCGACAGGTCAACAGAATCATCCCAATTTAGTGTTGAGGTATAACGCCACCAGATATATCGACACGAAACAGTAACAGAAAGAATAATCAATAATAAATTGGGTACACGCCCCGGCAGGCGACGTATCAACATTGCCATTGACCACAACAGCAGCACAAAGATAACTTGCGCCTGCCACCCAAAAGGGACAGAAAGGCACAGCAACGAAAGCAAACCAATCAGAACAGTCAGTAATATCTTTGACATGTCCAGCCTTGCAGACTTGCAATTAGAACTTGTTTTTTCAGTCTTTTTTTCAGCGAGTCTTTCAATCCAGTCAATAGCCGAATGCACCGAGGACATTGGTAGCCCTAACAATCGTCGAAACCCTATCCAAACGAAATTGCGGATCGTGCCCTGCCGACTCCCATTTTGTACGCTGTCTCGATTTGGCCGACGCTGTTTTATTGATAACAGCCATAGCGCCTGGATCAGACATCGTAAAGAATCCAATAACTTGGGCCTTAAGAAGTTTACATGTGGAAAAAGGGAAAGTGGCAGCGTCCAGGTCTGAATCCCGAAAATTGTTGGCCTTAAAACAAAAGAACACAGGCAAAACCAGATAAACAGTACAAGCTTACCCAAAACCGAAGGCGACTCACTCCCCGTATACAATGAAAGGTGGCGGTAGAAGTCTTCAATAACCAAGGGATTAAATAATTTCCCTGTAATAAAGCTAAACATAGTCACCTTCATTACGAGTAAGGGTCGCAATAGTCCATAGTGCTAGCGTTTTAAATTCTGCTGCAGCCAAACTAGCTGGCGAATAACAACCGACGGTCTGCAGACTTGCGGTAGCTTCTGCAAGGGCTTCATCAAAATGTATCGGATTTGAAACTAGTAATTCACCCCATACTTTTTTCATATAAAAAGAAAAATCACTGCTCACTTCGCTATTCGAAAAATATTTGTTCGAGAGAAGTTTCAGTTTTGGAAACTGACTAACTTTTTCTCCCTGTGTATTGAGAATTGAATAACAAGCCGTATCAGGGTTAATAACAACCAAATGCAGATCGATAACTGCATGCAAAGACTGAAGCAACTTCATGTGATCAGAAGAAAAAGTAACAACAGGCAGATGAAGAATAACGTAGTCAAATTGACTGGCAAGAGACGCCAGCATCTCAGAGAAAAAGTTATCCGACAGCTTATAAACTGATGATGTATCAGAAAAGCTGCCGATATACCTGTTACTTCCTTCCCGACCAGGAGCAAACTGGCCACGTTCACCAAATGGAAGGAAATAAACCCCTGCCGGGCTTTGGTAAAAAGCAAGTGCCCAATCATCACCTTGATTTACTCGGACAGCCCAACCATCCTCTTCCGTCATTATCATTGAGAAATAAACACGAATAAAGTTACGCAAATCCAAATCAACAATAGCTACTTTTCTATCAAGTTGGTTAAACCCACAAGTAAGATTAGCTGCAACAGAGGATGCACCAACCCCTCCTTTTAACCCAGAGACAGCAATTAATTTCATCTATAGAGACCTTTCGAAGACTAAATTATGGCTTTTTAGTTTCTATTGTTTCATTCCCTAACCTAGGATGGAATTTTTTCTCTTCGCCAAAAACCCCCCAACGAGCGTTAATAGTGCACACCCTCTCGTTATCGGCGAACTCCTCATACTCGAACCCATCCAGATGGTATGATGATGCTATATAAAAAAGATCTGATTCAATATCCATAACACTTTATAGTTAAAATGAACTTTAAAAAGAAAACAAGAATAGACATTATCTGAAATCATCATTAAATAGTTAATTGTCTATATCAACATTTTATAATCATATTTATCAACATAATAAGAATAGCAGAAGTTAATAAAACAGCCACAATCAAAGATTTTTATTGCATTTTTTTATTACGCAAAGTAAAAATACCGTTGTCATTCAAGGCACCTTCCTTGTTTCCTTCACATGTTCAGTCAAGAACTGAGACTATGTGTTTCACCTCTGATACACGAAACACCATTCTAGGCCTTATCATCTCCATCTTAAGTTTATCTTGCTGAATATTGACCAACTTGCGATCCAAGTACTAGGATTATTGACAATAATTTGCTTTCACAATTTGGTTATAAATGGTCACGCTTCGGCCCTCACTTGAGAATTTCATGACCAACCTTGTTATGAAATAGCCTAAGTAAGGCTTGTCACAGAACAGTGAATGAGTATAAAGCCATATAAATTATGATAAATTTTATTATTTCAGAAAATCATGATGTGATTAATATGCTACTAGCAAGCCCTTGTCATCTAAAAGGGCCAAGCATGGCTAATCCTGATAGTAATATTTTACTAGTTAACATAGCTCGCGATTACTACAAAAGTCTATTTCCTGTAGAGAACGACGAGAAATTATTCGATTTTTATAATGATACTTTTTTTTTGAAAAGCACAAAACATGGCCTTAAGAATATCGATAAATTACTCGATGACATAGAGCGAATCCCACTTATTTCAAATGCTGACTTATATGTGCTATCTGAGGAATATTTATTCTTACCTGATAATAAAGAGCATCTATTCCAAGTTTTTTCACGCTTAAATGGTTGGTTAAGTCAATCTAACATAACTATATATTTTTGCATCTATGATACTCATAAAAATAGCCAGCTCTTTTCTATACTGAATACCCATAGCAACCAAATAGGAAGTGTGTCAGTCATCAACGGCTCGTTAGACTCACATTACCTTTATACTATTCTATACTCCCATACTGTTAACGGTATCGTTACCAATACCAGTTATCATTTTGATCCGGAAGTCGCGACATACACCCTTATAGACAACAAAGAGCATCCTCTCACTCAAAACGACACCATCCTTACTGGTGACAGCAGTGAAGTATTAACGCTTACAACGCTATTAAAAGATAACGAAACAGCACCTGAGCGATTTAACGTCTACGATTCGCTCGAACAACTATTGCAAGTAGCCTCAACAAAAAAACACGCGACCATTGTTCTACCATGCCTCACCGATGACGATATTGAGATAATCTCTCGCCAGGCTTATCAGCTTCGCATACATCGCGGCAATGAATTAAAGCTTGTCGTGAGAGAAATCGTTCAGTGTATCTGCTATAGCGATGAACGATTTCTCTTAGACTCAGGGATCAACCTCATTGTTCCTGTGGAACTTTCTTTCTCACATTTCCTAAGCCAAATAGCTGCAATACAAAACCAAGTTTATATACATCAGCTACCTGCGCGGTACGAAGAGCTTCTCTGTTTACGCCCAAGTTACGACTTTTCTGGTTTAACCGGAATAGAACAATTCACTCACCATGTAAAGTCTCTTGTTTCCCGACACATAAACCTATCGATGGACTTTGCCCTCATACGGTTAGACTTATTGCCAACAATTAGTGCTAGAGATTGTATTTCATTGTGCAACCTTCGCCGTGATGGCGATCTTCTCACACCTTGTGAAGATGCAATTTATATCTTCCTGAGTGCTGTTCGAGCCAATGATGTTGACATCGCACTAAATAATATATTCAACATAAACATTAATGAATTGTTTGCAAGTCATACGGTTTATGTCAAGCCTATTGATATTCATGAGGTACTTGACCGTGCCCAGACAACTGCAATTCCATTTACTAAAGAACTAAGATCAATCACTAAACAAATTTCCTCCACCAATGAACCGCCAACGAAGAAAAGCCAAACTCGTGCCTATGCGCGATGCGTTCCTTTAGAGCGTTCCTCTCAAAAGGTATTGCCATGAACTTAGTCGACTTTATCCTGACAGTCTCAATCACAGCTGCATTAGGGTTTGTTCTGGGATTTTTCACCAAAGCACTGATAACTAAAATACGTCAGAAATGGTTAAGCAGGCAGCTTAGCTACTTTGAAAAATACAAACACAAAGATGATGCATTGTAACCAAAGCATGGATGTGGACATATCATGACAACTAAACAACTTAGCGAGAAAGCGGTTTGGTCTCTGGGCTGGTGGAATATCTACTTTCTGATCAAGTTCGCCCTCAAATTCAAAGGCATAATCGGCTTTTCTGTTCTCTACAATTTTGCATTTTTCTCTTTTCTACTGATCCCTGTATCACACAGAGGGCTGAGAATCGCCAGAAACTGCATTGGTATAGTTATCGGCCTGTGGCTTTTCTACTTTGATTCTTTTTTGCCCCCGTTAAACCGGCTTACAGAACAACTGTCCCAATTGCTTCAGTTTGACACTCTCTATTTACTCGAGCTGGCTTCTCGGTTTATATCTCTAGATATTATGATTTTATCTGGCCTGATCATTATCGGCTATTACTTTGCCAATCAAATATTTCGAGTAACCACTCTAGTCATGGTCACTATGCTGTTTTTTAGTTTCAACCATACAGAACAGCCTCTTTCTGTACATGCAAAAGTTCCTCAAGTTAAGATTGAGAAAATCACAACACTTGAACAAGAGTTATCAAACCTAACACTACCTGATGTTATTGATGACATTGCTTTGAACCAGTACCGTAAAGCCTTTTTCGATAACGAAGCACAAAAAATATCAACATTACATAGTGGACTTAACCTCGAGCATAATTTCGATATCCTTCTGTTGAACATCTGCTCAGTTGCCTGGGATGATCTGGATCTGACAGGACAGATCGCTCACCCTCTATTACAAGAGTTTGATATCCTGTTTGAAAATTTCAACTCTGCCACCGCTTACAGCGGCCCCGCTGTCATCCGTCTTCTGAGAGCCAGCTGTGGTCAACAAGAACATACGACTCTATTTGACACCTCAAGCAACAAACAATGCTTATTATTTGATAACCTGGCTCAACTGGGCTTCGAAAATGAATTGCTCCTCAATCATAACGGCCAGTTCGGTAACTTCATGACCCACATCAATAACAATCTAGGGATTATCTCTCCTGCTGTTGACCTTGAAAATCTATCGCCTTATCAGAAAAGTTTCGATGGTTCGAGTATTTACCGCGATGCTTCTGTATTAAACCAGTGGCTCTCCCAGGGCAGTCAAAACGATTCACGTCCCACCGTCACTTTATATAATTCAATTTCGGCCCATGATGGCAATCGTATTATCCGTGGCAATACTGGCAGCAGTTTGATTAGCTACAAGCAGCAGCAAAAAAATGTACTTGATGACCTCTATGACTTTGTAAACAATCTTAAAAAATCGAACCGTAATCTGGTTGTTATCTTCGTCCCTGAACATGGTGCGGCCATGCGCGGTGACAAAATGCAAATTCAGGGCATGAGAGAAGTCCCTACGACTGCAATTACACGAGTTCCGGTTGGTATCAAACTCTTTGGACCAAACCTGAACATACAAGGAGACAAGGTGAAAATTAGCCAGCCAAATAGCTACCTAGCCATCTCCGATTTATTAGGGAACATTATCGCAAGCGATATTTTTTCAGGACGAGCCTTCCAACTGAATGACCTTGTTCGCAATCTCGATGAAGTCGGCATCGTTTCGCAGAATCAAGGCACAACAATGATGGAGGTGAGGGAAGCATCTTTCTTAACATTAGATGACGAGAGCTGGATCCAATACAAGGCTAACTAGTGCCTATTGATTTTAACTGTAAATGTTTGAAAAGATGACTTCATCAGCATGGTATAACACTGTTAACTCTGTAAAAATGATCACAGTTGATTAACAATTACAGGATGTAAGCAATGAATACACCGACTCCAATCTGGGACGGGTTTGTAAGAGGTTACCACTGGTTATAAGCCTGCTCAGTGGCAGGCTTATGGTATACAGATACGGAAGGTCTAATGGATCTATTCAGATATTCCTTATAGTAGTGATAAAATTATTCCTACTACATAAATACAATATGAGCAAAGTCATGCTAGGTACACTACAAAAAATGAAATCGTCGTTAGGTGACGTGGTTGAATACCAACTGCCTGTCGGTGAGAATTTTCTACCGCTAAACCCTTTGATTGGTAAAACACTGAAACTGACCCACACCGGTAATATCTTCTGTGATGCCTGTGGCAAGAAAACAAAGAAAAGCTACTCCCAAGGGCACTGTTTTCCCTGTATGAAAAAACTGGCCCGCTGTGACATGTGCATCATGAAACCGGAAACCTGCCATTATGCGAAAGGGACTTGTCGAGAACCAGAATGGGGCGATACCCACTGTATGGTTTCTCATTATGTCTACCTTTCTAATACATCTGGTCTAAAAGTAGGGATCACCCGCCATACTCAGCTACCGACCCGCTGGATTGATCAGGGGGCAACACAAGCACTAGCTATACTGAAAGTTAAGACGCGTCAGATATCAGGGTTAGTAGAAATCGCCCTTGCCGAAATGGTGGCAGATAAAACAAACTGGCGTGCCATGCTCAAAGGCGACAATGAAAACATTGATCTGAAAACGGAAGCTGCTCGACTGCTCCCGATTATCGAATCGCGGCTCAATGAACTCTTGGCCTTATACGGCGAGGATGCCGTCGAACAACTCGATGAAAAGTTGGTTACTATCCAATACCCGGTCACCCAGTATCCAACCAAAATCAGCTCTCATAATTTTGATAAAACACCGATCGTTGAAGGGACGTTGTTAGGTATAAAAGGGCAATATCTGATCTTCGATACCGGGGTGATTAACATTCGAAAATTCACCAGTTACGAAGTAACCGTTGAAACACTATAACTATAGCGAAAAGGCGGTATTACCGCCTTTCTGCACTATTATTCTTGTCTATTTCTTCGTCTTCGGCTGAACATACTTTCTAGAGCCGTCAACAATGGCTACATCTCGGATAAAGTTAATCCCAAGTACAATGCCTTTGCCTGCGGTTAGGGCAAACTCGGTAAGCTCATTGAGTTCACCTAGCTTAGCGCGTAGCTTTACTACAGCTTGGCGATTTTTACTGCCATTTTTGTTCTTCAACCAACGCTCAACTGGCAACTCAACAGATTGTCCACTGGTCTTAAACTTGATCCAATCATTTCCGTCTCGTTCAAATTCCTGGATATCTGAAACACCAATTGTCGAAAGCTTTACATCAGAATCCACTTTAACTCTTACATGCTGCTTGGCTGAATCTAACCAAACCCATTCCTCTGCACCCAAAATTAACTTTCCATACTGCGTCTTCGTCACAACTGGTGTTGGCTTAGGCTTGGGTTCCGGTTTGACTGCCGGCTTCAACTCTGGCTTGGGCTGCGGTACAGGAGCAACCTCAGGACCGGTAACAATAGGTTCTGTGGGTTTCACTTCACCACTAATTTCAGGCTCAGGTGTAGGCTCCGGCCCACGAGTAACTTTCTGTGCGCAACCAGCGAGTAATACCGCCGCAATACAGGCTGCAATTATTCTCATTCTAATAACCTTAAATCTTTCCCATACCACAATAATATGCTGAGAAATCATTCGCTCGCAAGTTCTACCTTTGGGCATAGGTCTCGTTAAATTGATTTACTTTAGCTAATAGCCACGGCTCATCATACCATCCCATATTCCGGCTATGCTTAGCATCATCCCACAAACTGAGAAACCAACGTCTCAATTCAAACCCCTCAGCAAGCGGTACTTTTTCTTGGTAACGCTCAACCAACTTCAGATCAGGCCGCACATCATAAAGATGGAAAATATCAAATTCTCGATGCTTATAACCAGCATCACATGGATCAAGAATAGCTGCGACCTTAAACGTCCTGGGGTTAAAGAGCACGTTCCCGACATGGCAGTCGTCATGAACAAGCGAAGAACGCGTATTTATAGGTGAGAGAATTTCTTCTTTGTTCTCCCACATAGAAATATAGGCATCTTTTAATCTTGGAGAAAAAGGCGAACAACTACTTTGTACATAACGCAATACCGGTGCCATCCAGCTCTCAAATGCTTTAACCAAGCTCGGATCGTACTGCTCTTCAGCAAGTTCAAAACCTTGCTGCGATTGATTTTCATGAAGGGCTAATAGCAAGTCTGTATAACTTTCGCGAAACTGTTCGAGCGCAATTGGATTACTGGGTAATTCATGGGCAGATAAACCATCAAGCCATTCCATCATTAAGTAGTCATAGCCCTCTTCCCGGCCGAAAAATAAAATCTCAGGAACAGAGCAATCCAGGCATTTTGAAAGGCGGTGTAACCCTGTAATTTCTTTTGCCAACCGCCCTATCTCTCTAGAGAACTTTACAACAACCTTCCCTTTTGGCGATGCTGCAAATACAACCCAGCCGTAGAATGATTCCTGAATATTACACAGTTCAGGCCGCTGACCATACATTGTCTGATAAGCAGTTTCAGCAATTTGCTTAAGCTGATGCCGAATCATTAACACTTCCTTTTACTTGAACAACTGAACGCATTCAGTCATATATTCCCTACACAAATACATAGTCAAAAATATAAAAATTTTAGTCTTATCTATCACAACCAGAGTGCAACAAATGACACTTTGTCGCTAGAGTTTTGGGTCAAAATAGTAATTTATGAGTGCGTGCTCTCATAAAATTGCATTTAAGGAGGTTAATAAACGTAGAAAACCCATGCATTATATCGTCACGAGCGTTAATTAAGATCAGTTCTTAAAAAACAGACAGTTGCCAATAATACCCGCACCTTTCGCTAGAGACATTTTATATGTGCGAGACCAATAAACGCAGGCATTGTTCGTTGAGATAATTGTTAATAGCAAGTAAATGTAAGTAGAGAAGCAGATGCTGCGAATATCACAGCATCTATTACTTATTGGATCGCAATACCAATTGCGTTCGCAAGATTATTCAATTGCTCTTCATTATCAAGCCTAACTGACCAGTTAACGCCACTTCCTGTCGCTGTAACCACGTTCGCTCCACCAATTAACGTTACGTCATCCACCCGTGCTTGCAGAGATACACGAGATACCCCATCGAGACGAACAACAAGCTCATGCTGGTTGGCAATAACACGGCCTTCAGAAAAAGATAAATTCATTTGATTAGGCTTCTTTCTTCTTATGTTTCATGACTGCCATCGTCAAACGGCTTGTACATACCAAACGGCCTCGTTCTTCCGTGATCTCTATCTGCCAAACCTGCGTAGTCGTCCCGAGGTGAACCGGTGTTGCTGTTCCCCTTACTATTCCACTGCGAACAGCACGAACATGATTGGCATTAATATCAAGCCCTACACAATACTTTGTCTCATCAACGCACATATTGGCAGCTAATGAGCCAAGCGTTTCTGCCAACACCACTGATGCTCCGCCATGTAGCATGCCTAATGGTTGATGTGTGCGCGCATCAACCGGCATTACGGCACTCAGGCTGTTATCATCAAAGTCGCAGTATTCTATACCGAGGTGCTCGACAAGCGTATTCACCGAACTCAGGTTCAGACTATCTAGGGTAAATTTTTTCTTCCAAATACTCATGAAGTTACCTATAGGTCATAATATACAAAGAATACCACTCTCCATTCATACCGACTACTAACTATACTCGGCGACCTCTGCCGTAGTATGATCCAATCATTAGTTTTTCCTATAATTGAATGAAAGGAGTCATTCAAATGCATTACTTTCGATCTTTATTTAACTTTCGCCCCTTACTTAACACTGCTCTTATCGCCACGGCTGTCTCATTAACAGCCTGTTCAAGTTCACCGACAGGTCGACAGCAAGTATTGCTTTTTTCGAGTCAAGATATGTCACAGCTAGGGGCACAATCATTTGAACAGCTTAAAGAGCACGAAACCATCAATCACGATCAAAAGACCAACCAGTACGTTCAGTGTGTAACCAAGGCGTTAACATCTAAGCTGAACCCAAGCAGCGGATTCAGTCAATGGGAAGTAGTGGTATTCGACAGTAAGCAAGTCAATGCCTTTGCGCTACCTGGTGGAAAAATTGGTGTATACACCGGATTGCTTGAAGTCGCAACTAACCAAGATCAGCTTGCAACCGTCATCGGCCATGAAATTAGCCACGTATTAGCTCAACACAGCAATGAACGTCTGTCACGTAGCCAGTTAGCCAATGTTGGGCTGCAACTCTCGAGCATGGCGATAAGCGGCACAGATTACCATGATGTGACCATGGCTGGACTAGGACTTGGGATGCAATATGGTGTGCTGATGCCCTATGGCCGGGCCCAGGAATCCGAATCAGACATCGTTGGATTGCGCTTGATGGCAGAAGCGGGATTTAACCCAAATGAAAGCGTTAGTCTGTGGCAAAATATGGCTAAGGCTGCCGGTGGTAGCCAGCCCCCAGAACTTCTTTCCACCCACCCTTCTCACTCGACACGTATTGATGATCTCAGAGCAGAAATAGGACGATTACCGAGCAATAATGCAATTCGTCCTCAATGCCTACTCTAATCGTGTTCGGAAATATAAAAAGCGCCCTTAGGCGCTTTTTTCATTCACAGAGCAATTTACTTCGTGATCTCAAAGCCCGGCGTATACACTTCTACGCGACGATTCTTTGCACGACCAGCATCAGTATCGTTTGGTGCCAAGGGCTCTGCCTCACCTTTACCCTGAGCAACTATACGATTCTTATTAATCCCAAAGTGTGCTCCTAAGTAGCCAGCAACGACAGCAGCACGCTCTTCCGAAAGCTTCTGATTATAATCTTCGGCTCCTCGGCTATCTGTGTGACCGACGACATACAGTTTAGTTTCAGGATACTCCACCAACCGTTGTGCAATTGGCTGTATCAAATCGATATCTGATTGCGCTAGCGCATTACTGTCAAAAGCAAACGGTAGATTAACGCTCAATGCTTTCACTTTCATCATTTCAGGTTCGACGAGTACTGGCGCAGGCTCTGGTACCGGTTCAGGCTCAATAATCGCTACCGGGGTGGGTGCTCCCCAGTAATACACCAGGCTTAAACCATAGAAATGAATATCACTTTCACCCGGGCTACTGCCACCCACCTGGTTATAATACTGGTACTCTACACGAGCAGATAAATCATCATTAAAGAAAAACTCCGCACCAACTCCCGCCGTCGGAGCGATACCGTTATCATCTTGATTGTTTACACTATTATCGACATCAAATACGTAACCACCCAGCTTACCAAACAAATCAATTGATGGTGTCGCCGACCATGTAAACTTACCGACCAAATCTAACCCGTGTACTTCAAATCCGCCACTGCCATTATTAAAATCAGCCTGACCCAGATAGGTGTATCCACCCTCAACACCAAACCAAGAGTTATAGGTGTAACCAATAAAGGCACCGCCTCCCCAGTCGTCACGCTCAAAGCTGTTCTCGGCACCATCTAAAGCCCCATCAAAACTATCGAAGTTTGTACCGCCGATACGCGCGCCGGCATACCATGGGTTATCTGTTGCGGCATGAACAACTCCCGAGAGTAATAACGCCAATGGGAGAATTTTGTAAAATTTTGTCATATCTAGATATCCCTATTATTCATTCTTTTTTACCACTACCACTGTAGTGTTTAGAACTGAATTTGATTTTTTACAAGGGAAATACAAATAAATAATGAGGAAAATCTTCCAGATATCAACAATAACAGAATATAAAAAAGCTCATTAACATGAGCTTTTTTGTGGTACTTATTTGTCTTGTATCCGCCCTTCAGCTAACGCTTCAGCCGTTGCATCTTCTACTGCCATAAAGAGGTAATCTATGTCCCCTTTTGGCGATGTCATCGGGTTAAGGGTGATATTCTGATACATGAATGGCGCTTGTTGGGTTATAGGCCTGACATTACGACACTTAAACAGATAAGGACGCTGACGCCAAATCAAAAAGCTCCGGCACCCTAATTCAAAAACAGGCTTCGATTTCGCGGTAAACCACTCCGCTGGGATCTCGGGAAAAATATCAAATATTTTTTTCCCTATCGCCTCATGCGCCTGTTTACCACTGTGATGGATCATAAATCCATTCCACACGTGAATGGTATAATCTTTATCAAGAACGACAAGGCCAACATCAACGTGCTGCACCATGTCGACCATCCAATGAAACTGTTCAAACTCAGCAGGTAAAGCAAACATGGCCTAGTCCTCGTCCATCAAGTAAGACAGCTTGTTATCGAGCAAAGGTAGTGATTCATCAACAAACATCAGTAATAAATCACATTTGATATCAGTACCTTCAATACCGTAACTCACTTCAAATGTCATTGTTCTACGCCAATTTCCTTCGGTCTGCTCAATCATACTTTCTATCGATAAATGTTGTCCGAGCAACACTGGGTGACTTTGGAAAAACTTCACTTCAGCCTGTTGCCCTAAGCCCTTAAGGAAAGAACCAACAAGAATATTGCTGACATCCATCAATAACTCCAACTCTGAATCACACCCCGACTCTACTGGGTACTTCATCATAGTCATGAGATCTTTTACGCTGGAATCACTTAACAGCACCAATGCTTCACCGGCGATCCCTTCACCACTGAAACCCTGACAGACGCCGGACATCGCACTATTGCTGGCAAGATGGCGCATTGTCATATGAAGTTCACTCACTTCAAAGACATTCACGTTAGGCAAGGGTAAGTTAACAAACACGTCAAAATGGCGGGCAAGCGAATCCGCCGCTCGACCAATAGCCACATTGGCAACTTCAAGATAAACATCGCGACGTCGAAGTGCTGGGGTGGAGATTCGGTGTATCACCTCATCAAATGCAACAGGCTCGGAAGGTATCAGCTCTTTGAGCAGCGTTTTCAATAACGCTTTATCAACCGGTTTTTTTAAAAACTCAACCGCTCCAAGGGCTTTAACTCGTGCCTGTGCTTGTGGCTGAATATCACCCGACACCACAATTACTTTAATATCAATATCTTGTTGGCGGATCGCCTCCAATGTCTCGTATCCGTCCATCTCTGGCATTGTCAGATCCAAGAACATCAGGTCAAACTTGTCTTTTTGAAGGTGCTGCAAGGCCTCTAAACCATTAACAGCAAAAGTAACTTCGGCTTGCAAGGAGGCTGGTAGCGCCCTTGCCATTTGCTTTCGTGCTAATGCTGAGTCATCACAAATCAAAATTGAGGTAGCCATGCGTGCTCCTTGGCGCTTCTTATTTATTGGAGCGCTGCTATTATTCTTTTTAATAAAACTTCCACCTAGATAATAACAGTAGAAGTGCTACTGGTCTGCTGAAATATACCGCTAGCACCTATTTACAGCCTTCATTTGACTACATTAATAATTGTGACAACGTCACACCAATGAATTGTATGTCTTTACTACACCTTAAGTAGTATGCACAGCATCATTGTTATGCCTTAAATGGCCATTCTATTTACATTGTAAATATTGGCTTGAACGAGGTGATTTTCCTTTTCCACACTGAGTAAGTGTTTTAAACGCGATGAAGGCAACGTAGAATGCTAACTATTATCACTATATGACTTAAAGCGACTTATCAGCAAATTATGAATGTTCATGGCTCCCACCACACCGATTGTCAACATCCTATAAAAATAGGGATCATCGGTGGAGGTATCGCTGGATCAACGATAGCGCTCCGCTTAGCTGAGCTTGGTATCCAAGTAGAGCTATTCGAAGAAGGCAAGAGCCTAGTCAACGGCCCGCCAATCTGCCATTTACACGCTGGTGGAAACCTATATAGAGAGATCTCAGATCAGCAATGTCTGACGCTGCTACAAGAATCGATAGATACGCTTCGAATATTCCCCCATACCGCGAATATCAGACCCACCGTGATTGCCGTTCCAGCGCGAGATCTTGGTGATCCTGAAGCTCTGCTTCCACGGTTGGCATTGCTGCAAGACGCTTACCGTCAATCCGTCGAAACCGATAGTCAGAATCAGGTACTAGGGAACCCGGATAACTATTACAAACTCTACTATCGATGTGAATTGGAACAGCTAGCCAATTTATCAACGCCTTTAGAACCAACTTCAATTGATGACTGGATGATCCCTGTCGCCAAGAATTTAGATTTAGATAAATTTAAATTCCCACTGATCCTTGTTCAGGAATATGGGTTAAGCGTATTTCGCCTGGCAGCAACTGCCAATATAGCCCTTGAACAGTTACCTTCGTGCAAGCTAAATACACAATCGACCGTTATCGATATCCAACAACACGAATACGACAACTCTTGGTCAATCAACTACCAACAATTCGACGAAGCACTTGATGATCATATTACACACTCTGTTAACGTTGATTATTTGGTCAATGCATGCGGTTACCGTACTGGCACACTCGACAACTGGGCAAATTTACCCCGTAACAGAATGGTAGAGTTCAAAGCAGCCTACGTTACCCACTGGGCAGAGTGTGAAGGGATCTGGCCAGAAATTATTTTCCACGGTGAACGTGGTACACCCAATGGAATGGCTCAGCTTACACCCTACCCGAACGGTTTTTTTCAGCTTCATGGCATGACAGAAGACATAACGCTGTTTAGACAAGGACTGGCCAGCAGTACAACAAAAAGTGCCCAACCCGAACTAGATAAATCATTCATTCAAAAACTCAAGTACGGCTGGACAAACTCGGACATTGATACTCGAACCGATAGAGCCATCAAGCACATGACACAGTTTGTACCGGCATACCACACTGCAACCATCGGAGGAAAACCATTATTCGGTGCTCAGCAGATCCCGGGGGATGACCCTTCACTTAGGGCCGCTGATATCTCTTTTGCAGGCCAACGCTATGCGCGAACTGAAATAGTCAAAGCATCTTCTGCACTTTCTGCTGCTGACGGTGTTATCCAACAATTACGGTTGGAAGGCCTCCTACCTAATATCAATGAGGCAAAACAACCTCTTGAGCACCAGTTTCCGTTCACCTCAAGCTTAAGTCAGGTCAAAGTGATCACCAAGGCCGAGACATTAGCAACAGAACGGGGTTACCCACCCGCCTTGGCACACTTAGTTCGATTCGATACTTAGGACTAAGAACTAATAGCGGCTCAATGTAATGAGTCGCTTACTAGCGATAGAACACCGCAAGCCAGATTGTCTCTTGATCGGGAATGGTCCATGACACTTGGTGACGCTGGTGGGCAAGAATATTAAGGTGGTCGCCTTGCTTTAAATGCAGCTCTCGGTCGTTATCATCAAACCGTATCCGGGCTTCCCCCTTCAGCACGACCACCCATTCATGTTCATCTTGATCGTACCACTCATCGGTCGGTGTCGTATGGCCTTTGGAGATAATACGCTCTATACGGATCGTTGAAGTGTTGACGATATCTTCAAATATTTCCCCGGGCAGTTCAGCAGGTATATTCTCAAAAACATTCATTATGATCCCATCCCTAAAAAGTAAAAATCCGCCTTCTAAGAAGGCGGCTTTACATTCACCCCCTAGAAGGGGGCATTCCACGCTATCAGTTTTTCAACAACTCAAGCTGATTCTCATACTCAAGCTCTTCTTTGTCCTGATGTCGTACATATCTACGAATTATTGC
>NZ_RJLM01000040.1 GCF_004104355.1 Photobacterium chitinilyticum | reverse complement strand
GTAGCGGTAGCGTGCATGGATGTTGAGTCGGTTACTTTGAGCGCGCCATAACAAAGGTATCAAGGTGACTTGTTTGACTCGGCATTTTTGGTTCGGAGTTCAGTGGGTTTGGAGAGTTGGTCGTGGCGCACCTTATCCCAGGCGTTATAAATCTTTAAAGGAGGCAGTATGTCGGAATCATTATGTAAATGTAATGATGAAGAAAGAAATGTAAAAGTTAAAGTTACTACGTATTGTAGTGAATGTTCTTCGGTAATGGAAAAGTTTACCATTCAAAAGCCATTGAAAGCTCTTGGTTTATCTTTGCTGGTCGCTTATGGTGGTAGTAATTTTATAGATTATGCAATATCTGATAATAGATACCCTCTAAAGGTTGAAGCTGAAATATTTGATTCATGCTTGAATTCATCTGAAAGGCCATTAAAGCACAAAAATTATCGTAATAAGAAATCAATTTGTCTTTGTGCGCTTCAAGATACAATGAATGAAATATCATTCACGCGATATAGTGTTGATGAAGATGGGTTTTTAAATGCTTTTTCGGGGAATGTAAATGGATGTAAGTAAGGGGCTTTCGCCCCTTACTTGTTAGTTATCTAAATAATCATCATTATTAGGGTTATGAGCATCAGCCCAATCATCCATATCAGCATCATTATTAGGATTGTTTATATCAGACCATAGGTCTAGTTCGTCGTCAGACATACTTGATGAGTTTGGCATATATAATCCTATTTCTTGTTGTTTGAGTTTTTATCTGCTGATGATTGTGCTCTTGCACCAAAAGAACCTTTAGGTGTTTGACCGCCATTTGCTTTAGATGTGCTTGATTGAATTCGAGCAGCGGCTTCTGGCGTCATTTGTGATTTTGCTTTAGTCATTTTCTTTTCCTTAATTTAAAAATTACGTCTCCGCTGAGACGACAACTAATCTAACAAAGGCTAATGGGACAAATGGGGACAAAAGAGCTTCAATCAATAATTAAGGTCGAGTTAAACCGTATCGGGTGGTCAATTCGGAAATTTTCAGATGAGTACTTTATCGAATACAACGATGTTGATAATGATGATGAGATGGAGCAGTTCTTTCAAAAGGTTAAGAAGCAATTAGGTCGTTCGAGCTTTAAAAATTGTGAGCTTTTGGATAGTTACTTAGACTTCATTGTTCAACATCCGGATTACTGTAAATCTAGACTTAAACCAACGTTTGCTCCATCTGATGTGCTGTCAGATAAGATGCGTTCTCGGATGTATGATATATCTAAAGAGTTAAGTGAGGCACTTGAGGTCACAGATTTATAACAAGGCAATCAAGGTGATGCGTTACACTCGGCGGTTTTGGTATGGAGTCCCGTGTGCTTTGCTAGTTCGGTGGGGCACACCTTATTGCTGGCGTTATACGATTGGGCTTATCTAACAGTCATGGCTCACCGAGAACCTAAAGCTACTAGTTTTCATATTTGGAGTTATTGAGATTAGACTATGGATGATAATGTTGTAATGCCACTCGTGGATACTTCTCAGCAGGATTGGGCTTCTGATTTTCTAACAAATTCTGATGATAATGTAAGACTTATACTTCCTTCGACAATCACAAGTAAGGCACTGTCTGAGTACATTGTTGGTTTGAGCAATGTAAACGGGGGCTACATTCTGGTCGGTGCGTATTCTAATGAGGGTTATGGTTCGGGCTTTCAAAGCGTAAATCCCGCTCTTATCAACGACGCTAAAGCTTGCATTCAAGGTGTTGATGTTGAGATTCAGGAGCATCACCCTCGTTTTAAACAAGTCTATCTAATCAAAGTCAGTAAAGCTGATTCCATAGCTTTTTCTGAAGGTAGCCCATTTATTATGAAAAATGGAAAGCCTGTTTTGATGTCTGAAAATGTATTGATTAACCGTTTAGGTCTAGGAGTTGACTCATCTTTAATCAACATGATTTCAGACCAAATTACCAAACAGTCAGCAAAAGTTGACGTTCAATCTCAGGAAATAAGTAGGTTAACCGGAGAGTTGAAGGAAAAGGCTAAATTAAAATACCAAATTCCGAGTTTACTTATTGGTGGTTTCGTTGGTTGGATTTTATCGACAGCACTAAATAAGTTGATGGGGATCGGTTAGTTTATCGCCAGAGTTGGTGACAAAATCGTATAACAAAAACATCAAGGTGACGCTTTACACTCGGCGGTTTTGGTATGGAGTCCGATGCGCTTGGTGAGTTCATCGTGGCGCACCTTATGTTCGGCGTTATGCACCTAGAGCCAAGAATTTCAATGGTAGAAAATTCATCGCTTGTTTCCACGATTTCTCTGGCAATTCGTTTGCCGAAAGGCTGCCTGAAAGTCCGGAGTTAAACAGGTTGCTGTTTTCTTTGCTGCCTTTGATTCTGGCAATTCAACATCATAATTTCAACGTTACTCAGCTGTGAAAGTGTTGGCGCATTTCTTTGCCTATTGGTTTGGTGCAGCAGCCAAGCCAGTCCGTATCAGGTTGTCATGCAGGTTTCTCTGGCCCAAATCGTTGAAAGTGAATCGGAATTATCAGAGTCCGGATTTGTTGCCTGTATGCCGCAGATTTATCACGCGTGGAAAGATTTTCGGCCAAGTATGATCGTATTAATGGATGGAGTTGCATAACAAAGGTATCAAGGTGACTTGTTTG
>NZ_RJLM01000039.1 GCF_004104355.1 Photobacterium chitinilyticum | reverse complement strand
GAAAGGCTTTCGGCCAGGTATGATCGTATTAACGGATGGAGTTGCATAACAAAGGTATCAAGGTGACTTGTTTGATTCGGCGGTTTTGGTTTGGAGTTCAGTGGGTTTGGTGAGTTGGTCGTGGCGCACCTTATCCCAGGCGTTATGCCACTAAAAGCTAAGTGTTTTCTCTATAAATAACTCAGCGCACAAGACACCATCTCTCAGGCAATTTCGTTCATCAACCGGCTGCTTCTTGAGTTCGTCAAAATGTCGGTTGTTAATGTATCTGCTGCCATTAGCATCGAGTTGGTCGGCTTCAGTTCATCACGCGGCGTTCTTTGGTTAGTACGGTGATTCCATTGGCTATCAGTTTAGTGCTTGCAGCCTGTGTAACTCTGCATTAGTTATCATGCAAATCCGGTGTACTCAATGTCGCTGAAAGTTATCGGGAATATTTGAGTTGGTAATAGCTATAGGTTGCGTCGCAAGATCATTACGCGTTGCTTGTTTTGCTGCCAGGTTAGGTAAGTATTCTTGGTGCGGCATAACAAGGCAATCAAGTGTGACGCTTTACACTCGGCGGTTTTGGTTCGGAGTTTGGTGTGCTTTGTTGGTTCAGAGGGGCGCACCTTATTGCAGGCGTTAAAACTTTTTTAGTAAGGAGGAAAAATTTAGAATGTATGCTGTACTAATATATGGGTTTCCATTGACATTGTTAGGTTTTGAATGGGGGTTGCGGACTATGCTTGCGGTTGATTCTGCTGGTTTCACCGGTCCAACTTTAGCTGCAGCTGGCTTATCATTCCTTATGCCATTAACAAAGCCTAAGAAAAAGAATCTACCTGGTCATGATGATGTTGTTGCTATGTCAAAAGCTGATGCGGCTTTGACCCCATTTTTGTGGATTTGTGTGTTTATATTTTTATTTTCATGGTCTTGGGCCTGCTATGTTTCATTAAAGTTCCCGATGGATAAGACTTTAGGGTTCGATAGTCATTTGGTAATTGGTGGTTCAGTATACATTGTGAGCTTGCTTTTAACTGGTATCAAGGAGAAGGTCTAGTGGATAGTTTAATTGCCGTTTTAGCTGCTGGTTCCTTAATTCCGACTATAGCAATTATTATTAAAAAGTTAGTTATTGATCAGGTGTTTAAAAATATTAACAAAGAAATTAAAATTGAAAGTTCTTCAGGTAAATCTCGTAACTATCTTGTAAATGCGGACATTGATGAACGTGAGATAATGCGCATTATTGAGTCTGAAATTGACTTCGAAATGGTTGTTAGGAAATCGCTTAATAAGTATATTAACAAAAATAGAAAACAAAAATTAACAGTTCTTGATGACTATAATGCTGACTTTATTGTTGAAATGGATGGTAAGAAAGTAGCTGTCGAAGCTAAGTCTAATCTTGATAATTTCAAGGCTATTTGGGCTAAGCATTACATTGATGGAAATGAAAATATTAATGAACTTATTTTAGTTGTTAACTCAAAAATATCTGAACAGATTAGACTCGATATCGAAGATGCAATTGGTGATAGTAGGGTTAAATTTATCTCTTCACCTAATGGAAGACGGTTGAATGAATCTTTAGAAAACTTACTTAATACCGAGTTCAAAATAAAAAAGGTTTAACAAAGCAATCAAGGTGATGCGTTACACTCGGCGGTTTTGGTACGGAGTTCAGTGCGTTTTGCTGGTTCAGTGGGGCACACCTTATTGCGGGCGTTATGTGCATATTAGTAATTAATAATAGGATTTGATGGTATGAAAGATAATCAGTATATCGCTTGGGAATCAAAAAGAACTGAAGGGATGTTGAAGTTTATTTGTATTAATGGGATTTTATCTTTTGGCTTAATTATGTGTATTGTTATGGGGTACTTTAATGGAACCTTTAATGAAGGCGTAGAGATAAATTCCGTGATAAATCATGTGGTAACTTGGTTAATTTCAGGCTTGGCTTATGGTTTTATAATGTGGTTCTTTTCTGAGTGGCGATATAAAAAAGAATATCAACTTCGTCATGGCAATGATAGTTAATTTAAAAATTACATGAGTTGTAGTAAGCACATAACAAAACAATCAAGGTGATGCATTACACTCGGCAGTTTTGGTTTGAAGTTCCGTGTGCTTGGCTAGTTCAGAGTTGGCACACCTTATTGTAGGCGTTATGGCTCTTAACGATCTGTTGTCATCATGGCTTAGTTCATCAATGGTGGTTATTCCATCAATATCTTTTCAGTCGTAGTGCCGTGAGAATCGTCCAGCGATTATTGCGGCTTGCTGCTGGTGCAATCAAAGTTCATTGCCAATTTCGTACTGGGTATCCCAAGTTCTTTGGCCGCAATTGGTCATCACGCGATGATGGTTTTTACGCAGGTTGCGGTTATTTGCTTGGTGGTTACAAAGTTCTTTTTCCTCTGTGGCTTTTGGCTGCCCAAGTTCGAGTGCCGCAACAAGGGATTGGTATTTGGTTAGTGGTTGTTTTTTCGTTTACTAAGTCGCTTTCAGATTCATTGCCAATGAGTTTTGGTATTTGTTGCTGCTACCTTGCATGATGAATAGCAAGGCCTCAGAATGCTGAGAGTTAAAGGAAAAACGTAAGTAAAACAACAGGATTTTCGCCATAACAAAGCCATCAAGGTGATGCATTACACTCGGCGGTTTTGGTATGGAGTTCGGTGCGCTTTGTTAGTTCAGCGGGGCACACCTTATGGCAGGCGTTAT
>NZ_RJLM01000295.1 GCF_004104355.1 Photobacterium chitinilyticum | reverse complement strand
GAGGCAAAAGCAAAAGCGGTTAGGCTTTAACTTTTGCATTGTTGCTTTCACAACCTTGCTAAGAAATGGTGCCGACTACCGGAGTCGAACTGGTGACCTACTGATTACAAGTCAGTTGCTACCTACTGAGCTAAGTCGGCACACGATATCTTTTTTAGTCTCAAGCCCTAAAGCTCGACACTGAATTTGGCTCCCCCTGCAAGACTTGAACTTGCGACATACGGATTAACAGTCCGCCGTTCTACCAACTGAACTAAGGGGGAATTATATTTTCGTTGCTTGCACCATTTTTTCAAAAGAGAAGAAATGGTGCCTCGAGGCGGAATCGAACCACCGACACGAGGATTTTCAATCCTCTGCTCTACCGACTGAGCTATCGAGGCAACGG
>NZ_RJLM01000038.1 GCF_004104355.1 Photobacterium chitinilyticum | reverse complement strand
GCCAGAATCAAAGGCAGCAAAGAAGGCAACAACAAGCTTACCTTCGGACTTTCAGGCAGCCTTTCGGCAAACAAATGGCCAAAGAAATCGTGGAAACAAGCGATGGATTATCTACCATTGAAAATCTTGGCTCTAGGTGCATAACGCCTGCAATAAGGTGTGCCCCACTGAACTCACAAAGCACACTGAACTCCATACCAAAACCGCCGAGTGTGACGCATCACCTTGATTGCTTTGTTATATTTTAATACTCAATTCTTCTTTTGATATTTTAAATATCTCATCCATAGCCAACTCCATGGCCTTATCAATTCGATTGTAATAATCGTTTTCATCCTCATATTCATGGGGTTCACCAACTGAGTACTTTAACTTATTAATCACCTCGCCAACTCTAGGGTCAAGGTATATGGATTTAACAGTAATCAAATCGAAAACTTGCGAAAGAGCATCATTAGAGTGCTTTTCTAATTTCTCGTATACCTTATTTTCTTCATTGTATTTCTTACGCCTCTCATATTCTTCAACATCTCGATCCCACTGATTTTGTAAACTCTCATTGGTAGTTGAGGACATTTGAACATATGGATGATAATGATTAAGGTACTCATAACTTTCGTATTCACTAATCTGATGATTAACAAACTTTTTCACATGAGATAAATGTAGGGAAATCTCTTCATAGGCCTCTTGTTTTTTTAACCAAACTTGTTGATTAATCCAACTTTTCTCTGAAAGACTACTTTTTACGCTCTCAACTAACTCTGTTGTTTGAGACAATTGTTCCTTCAACTCCACAAAATCTTCTTTGTTAGCATAAGATTTACCTTTTTCTTTTGAATATGAATTCAACCAGACTAAAAGCCCCGAAACCAAAGCAACACCAACGTAAGAAATAATAGATAAAATTTGTTCCACTGAATTTCCTCTAAGAAATATAACGCCTGGGATAAGGTGCGCCACGATGAACTCACCAAACCCGCTGAACTCCAAACCAAAAATGCCGAGTCAAACAAGTCACCTTGATACCTTTGTTATGGCGCTTGGATTCATTTTTACTCTTGAAACTGCTCGTATACTTCGGCTTCTATGTCCCCACAACTTTCAATCGGTATGCCATTTTCATCATGAATTGAGTATTCTTGCTGGATACCACCAATACTTGCACTACCATCTAAGCCACAAAGCATCGTTGTATAGGTGTCGGTGAGCACATCATCTAGAATATTAGCCAATTGATTCATCTGTGTTTCTGACAAGTTCATCTTTTCAATCTTTGAAGAAACTTCTGACTCCCCACCTCTGGAAAGGTACAACTTTAATTGTTCTTCTTTTTCAGACTTCCAAAGTCCAACGAATTCTTTAGCATTCATCGCCAATCCTATTTTTTGCGCCATAACGCCTGGGATAAGGTGCGCCACGATGAACTCACCAAATCCACTAAACTCCAAACCAAAACCGCCGAGTCAAACGAGTCACCTTGATACCTTTGTTATGCAACTCCATCCATTAATACGTTCATACTTGACCGAAAGCCTTTCCACGCGTGATAAATCTGCGGCATACAGGCAACAAATTCATACTCTGATAATTCCGATTCACTTTCAACGATTTGAGCCAAACCAACTTGCATGACAACCTGATACGGACTGGCTTGGCTGCTGCACCAGACAAATAGTCAAAGAAATGCGCCAGCACTTTCACAGCTGAGTAACGTTGAAATTATGATGTTAAATTGCCAGAGTCAAAGGCAGCAAAGAAAACAGCAACCTGTTTAACTCCGGACTTGCAGGCAGCCTTTCGGCAAACAAATGGCCAAAGAAATCGTGGAAACAAGCGATGGATTATCTACCATTGAAAATCTTGGCTCTAGGTGCATAACGCCTGCAATAAGGTGTGCCCCACTGAACCAACAAAGCACACTGAACTCCGAACCAAAACCGCCGAGTGTAACGCATCACCTTGATTGCTTTGTTAAATGCCTTTTCCGAAGTGAAGCTCTCTGTGACAATTTGGACACAAAGCCAATACATTTGATAATGAGTCTTCTCCACCATTACTTAAAGGCACTATATGATGCACTTCAAGATAAGGTGAATTATTACTTTTGCGATAAAATGGTGCTGCACCTGAACATCGTTCACATATGCCATCTGCTCGATATAGAGCCTCAGCAACTACATCTGGATTACGCTCGTAGACATAACTAGTTACCGGTACAAGCTTGGGTTTTAGGTTTGCCTTTTCTAAGCGTTTTAACCTGCTACTGCGATTAAGTTTTATCGATTTTGATATAGCATCATCACTTTCTTTGGCAAATACATCAATAAGCTTAGGCTTAGAGAAAAATGATTCTATATATTCCAAAAGCTTACCGTTAAGTTTTTTTGCTTTTTGAGGACCAGTTTTTAAGTCGAATTTTCTTAAAGTATACAGGTGTAATTTTTCTGTATTAATAGTTGCAACTAATGCCAATCTAACAAATGAGCCTTCTAAGGAACTTTGATAGTCGGCACTGTTAACCCAATATTTTTTGTCTTTTCTAATCTTAGATTTTGTTAACCCAACATTTTGAACTATACATTTATACCCAATTCGCATTTCAGGCTTTGAAATATATATGTAAACTACGTCACCAACACTATACCCTATCCCCCCTTGCTTCCAATCGATGAAACCAAAGTCTGCAAAGGATCGTTCATGATCATAAATTTTCGAATTTGCAGGGATTAACCAGTCCATACTTCCTCATTATGTTGTAGTAGCATTTAACGCCTGCAATAAGGTGTGCCCCACCGAACCAACAAAGCACACTGAACTCAGTACCAAAACCGCCGAGTGTAACGCATCACCTTGATTGCCTTGTTATATTTCTTTTTCAGAAACGAAAGAAACAAACTCTAAACCGAGCTTAGAT
>NZ_RJLM01000294.1 GCF_004104355.1 Photobacterium chitinilyticum | reverse complement strand
TCTGATAATTCCGATTCACTTTCAACGATTTGAGCCAGAGAAACCTGCATGACAACCTGATGCGGAGAAGCTTGGCTGCTTCGCCAAACCAATAGGCAAAGAGATGCGCCAACACTTTCACAGCAAAGTAACGTTGAAATTATGATATTGAATTGCCAGACTTCAAGGCAGCAAATATAACAACAACCTACTTATCTTCGGACTTACAGGCAGCCTTTCGGCAAACGAATGGCCAGAGAAATCGTGGAAAAAAGCGATGAATTTTCTACCATTGAAAATCTTGGCTCTAGGTGCATAACGCC
>NZ_RJLM01000293.1 GCF_004104355.1 Photobacterium chitinilyticum | reverse complement strand
CATTCGGAAATCCCAGTCTCAAGTGATTTTTACTATCTAAACTGGGCTTATCGCAAGTTAATACGTCCTTCGTCGCCTCTGACTGCCAAGGCATCCACCGTGTACGCTTAGTCACTTAACCATACAACCCCAAGAGGTTTCGTATGGCAAACAACCAAGGTTCACTCTCTCGTTAAAGAGAATAATTTGTTTTCGCCGGACTCTACACAAGACACTTGAATGTGTTTGTTTTGAGAACTCGTATCTTCTCTCGAAGATACTATTGTAATCCAACTCGTTGAGTTGAATTTACTAGTCAGCTTTCCAGATTGTTAAAGA
>NZ_RJLM01000292.1 GCF_004104355.1 Photobacterium chitinilyticum | reverse complement strand
TTTTTTTCCTTAAGCACCGATTCACACAGATAGAAGAGAGCAGTCCGTTCCTCTTCTGAATAAATCCTGTTTAAATTCCCATCAAAAAAGTCAGGTTTCAGTTATAGCTACCTGAAATTAATCACAAAAACTGCGATCCCTCAACTTCCTATTTACTCAGTGATGTATGATCCTGTTTGGCGGTAGCGTGCATTGAAGTTGAGTAGGTTACTTGGAGCTCGCCATAACAAAGGTATCAAGGTGACGCGTTTGACTCGGCGGTTTTGGTTCGGAGTTCTGTGCGCTTGGTGGGTTAATCGTGGCGCACCTTATCCCAGGCGTTATG
>NZ_RJLM01000291.1 GCF_004104355.1 Photobacterium chitinilyticum | reverse complement strand
ATGCGACACTAGCTCAGCTGGTAGAGCGCAACCTTGCCAAGGTTGAGGTCACGAGTTCGAACCTCGTGTGTCGCTCCAAATTGGTCTTATTGCTTCGGCAGTGAGACAATAGTTGTTACCGTACTTTAACGGTGAGATATAAATCGGACGCGGGATGGAGCAGCTTGGTAGCTCGTCGGGCTCATAACCCGAAGGTCGTTGGTTCAAATCCAGCTCCCGCAACCAATTTACTTGTTGAGATACAAGAATGCGACACTAGCTCAGCTGGTAGAGCGCAACCTTGCCAAGGTTGAGGTCACGAGTTCGAACCTCGTGTGTCGCTCCAA
>NZ_RJLM01000290.1 GCF_004104355.1 Photobacterium chitinilyticum | reverse complement strand
GAGGCAAAAGCAAAAGCGGTTAGGCTTTAACTTTTGCATTGTTGCTTTCACAACCTTGCTAAGAAATGGTGCCGACTACCGGAGTCGAACTGGTGACCTACTGATTACAAGTCAGTTGCTCTACCTACTGAGCTAAGTCGGCACACGAATTCTTGTTGTCTTCAAACCGAGGTTCAAAAACGAAAGTGGCTCCCCTTGCAAGACTTGAACTTGCGACATACGGATTAACAGTCCGCCGTTCTACCAACTGAACTAAAGGGGAATTATTCGTTATCTAATACGATAAACTCGCATCGGATGAATAATGGTGCCTCGAGGCGGAATCGAACCACCG
>NZ_RJLM01000289.1 GCF_004104355.1 Photobacterium chitinilyticum | reverse complement strand
GAGGGCGTTTACCACGGTGTGGTTCATGACTGGGGTGAAGTCGTAACAAGGTAGCCCTAGGGGAACCTGGGGCTGGATCACCTCCTTACCTAAAGACTTGCTGTTTAATGCAGTGTCCACACAGATTGCCTGGTTAAAATGTAAAAGAGCGCCGGCGTTGCCCAACAACGCTGGCAAGAAACACTTAGTCCCGTTCGTCTAGAGGCCTAGGACACCGCCCTTTCACGGCGGTAACAGGGGTTCGACTCCCCTACGGGACGCCAAGGGTCGTTAGCTCAGTTGGTAGAGCAGTTGACTTTTAATCAATTGGTCGCAGGTTCGAATCCTGCACGACCCACCATCTTCTCCT
>NZ_RJLM01000288.1 GCF_004104355.1 Photobacterium chitinilyticum | reverse complement strand
CAAGTCCCATATCATCAGCCAAAATCCCACCAAAACCATAATGATGGAGCATCTGCAACCAGCCAATTCCCTTTTCCTGATAATCTCGCAAGTCAGCCTTGACCTGAGTTGCTTGCAAAGGAAAGTCCTCTGGATGCGTCAAATCCTGGGCCAGATTCTGGAATTCTTGTGAAAAAGAAACACGGTCTCGCCCTTCAAAGAGATGAGCTAAACTGTAGGCCAAGGATTTCCGAGCCTGCAAGGTCCCATCTTTTAATTCAAATTGCCCCAGTTCCTGTAGATTTTGGCGAATTTTCTTGGTTTCTTCATCGAAAAAGTAAACTTGATTAGACGAATCAATATAAAAATCCT
>NZ_RJLM01000287.1 GCF_004104355.1 Photobacterium chitinilyticum | reverse complement strand
TTTCAGCAACAAGTGGGTTGTAAGTTCCAACTGTTTCGATGAAACGTCCGTCACGTGGTGAACGTGAATCTGCTACGTTGATACGGTAGAAAGGTTTTTTCTTAGAACCCATACGAGTCAAACGGATTTTAACTGCCATTTTTAAAGTCTCATTTCTTTAATTTTTTATTTCGGTGAAATAGCTGAGCTATTTAGCACATGTTCTATTATAGCAGATTTCTGGCATGTGTCAAGAAAAAAACTTGACAGACTATAAATTTCTTAAAGTATTTAGAAATTTGTTAGAATAGGAAATAAATGTTTGAAAGATGCTATCCGTGAATACTATTTTAGAAAAATTTTATAAAGAAC
>NZ_RJLM01000286.1 GCF_004104355.1 Photobacterium chitinilyticum | reverse complement strand
TCCGGGGCCGGAGAGAGTGTTTGCAGAAATCAGGAGGAGGTATTGGATACTGAGACAGGAGTGACTCATTGTGTTTGTTTGTTGTGTTTGTCATGTGTTTGTGTTGATTTGTCCTGTACATGTGACATCTATTGCACGTCTGTCCGTCCTGGGAGAGGGATCCCTCCTCTGTGGCTCTTCCTGAGGTTTCTTCCACCTTTTTTCCCTGTTAAAAGGGTTTTTTGTGGGCAAGTTTTTCCTCACTCGAACCGAGGGTCTAAGGACAGAGGGTGTCACTCCCTGTACAGATTGTAAAGCCCTCTGAGGCAAATGTATTTTGTGACTTTGGGCTATACAAATAAAATCTGATTTG
>NZ_RJLM01000037.1 GCF_004104355.1 Photobacterium chitinilyticum | reverse complement strand
TCTGCTAATTGCGATTTACTTTCAACTATTTGAGCCAAACCAACTTGCATGACAACCTGATACGGAGAAGCTTGGCTGCTGCACCAGACCAATAGTCAAAGAAATTCGCCAGCACTTTCACAGCTGAGCAACGTTGTAATTCGGTGTTGCATTGCCAGAATCAAAGCAAAGGCAGCAAAGAAAGCAACAACCTGTTTAACTCAGGACTTTCAGGCAGCCTTTCGACAAACGAATGGCCAAAGAAATCGTGGAAATGAGTGATGAACTATCTACCATTGAAAATCTTGGCTCTAGGTGCATAACGCCTGCAATAAAGTGTGCCCCACTGAACTAGCAAAACGCACCAAACTCCAGACCAAAACCGCCGAGTGTAACGCATCACCTTGATTGCCTTGTTATAAGCAGCATCCCACTTTGATATGCGCGCATTTGATATGCTACATTAGCCAAAATTAATGTAAGGAGAGTTGTTATTGTGAACCTATCTGAAATGGTACTTTCGTACAATAGTGAAGCTGGACAAGCTACAGTTAGAACTCAACAAATTAATGGTGAGCTATACTTTTCTCTTTTCGATGTGACTCTAGCAATCTCACAAGAAAACCGAGTTTTAGCACCTGAACTACCAAGTAAAAGACTCATTGGTCTTTTAAAAGCCCATGCAACTCACTTGATGCAAGACGAGATATATACACCTCTTAACCTGCCTGACAATATTGATGAACCTCATCGTGAAAGTTATGTGACAAGAGCAGGACTATTTAGAGTTATTTTACAAGACAAAAGTCCCGCATGTCGTAAATTTCAGAAATGGGTACTTGACGATGTCTTACCATCCATCACCGAAACTGGACAATACCAAGCACCAACTAAGTCAGATGATTCAGATATTGTCGCCCTGACAAAACTATTCCTCAAGGGGATGCAAGATAGAGAAAAGGTTGAAGCTGAGATAAAATCTGACGTCTCTGGATTAAAAAATAGAGTTGGATGCATAGAAAACACTAATAGTTCACTCGTTTACTATTCAGTTAAAAATTACCCAGAAACCATGAATTTACCAGATAATGTAATGTATGAAATATTTTCTTGGTGTATCCAAATCAGTTCCGGAGATGACTCAATCAAAATACCGTCTGATGATAAATACGATAAGGCTTTTAAATCTTGCATCATCGATGAAGCACTAAAAATTTGGCAAGATAATAAAATTAAAGCAGTAAAATAACCAATACTGAGGCCCTTTCTAAAATGTCAGGGCTTCTGCTTATAACGCCTGCAATAAGGTGTGCCCCACCGATCCAACAAAGCACACCGAACTTCATACCAAAACCGCCGAGTGTAACGCATCACCTTGATTGCTTTGTTATAAAAAATTATCACAGAACTCTACGGCTGGCTTCTTCTATAACTTTAGAATGAAACCTCGTATTTAAACGCTCACCAGAAGGACACTTGATTGTACGTTCGCCCTCTGTAATTGAGATGTGCTCACACCAAGTAACAATGGCAAATTGAACTTCGGAAGTAGCTAATGGTTGCTTGTCTTTACACCAATCTGCGACTGTCATTATATGCTTGCTATTTATATTACCCATCTCTAGTTCTTGAACGCGACTCTTGACCTCTGAAACGTCACCCTTAACTTCAGAAACGTCGTTCTTTACATTTTTAACCTCAACTTTAATCATTTCTTGGTCAGCGATAGTGTCAGCTATTGCCCTCGCATTTTGTGCTACGACTTCAGCCAGCTGTGCTTTCGGGGATACATGAGTTGAAAGTGGAGGTGGATAGACACCAAATTTTTGGAGTGAAGGAACTACTTTATGGTAAAGCCATCGTTGAAAGTTTTTTCCTGCCTGGGATTTATCAGAGCCCATAACACGATTTAAACCTGGTTGAGTAATGAATATTTCGTCTTCGCCATTAAAGGCTGCACTTTCCACATCAACTGGAATTCGAATATATTCATCATCATCTAAGTCTTTAACTTGCGATTTAATAAGACTAGGGATATGTTTTGAAGGAAATCTCTCATCTATTTCCTTATTTTCTCTTGTCAATGTCACAAACACATCACGAAGTGAAATATATAGAATTTCGTCTACGTAACAAGTCCTGATATCGTTAATTCCAGAATCACCCTCGTAGCACAAATTCATCAACTGACTATCCATCGTATCTCCTATATCATTTTTTATAACGCCTACAATAAGGTGTGCCACGTTGAACCAACCAAGCGCACCGAACTTCATACCAAAACTGCCGAGTGTAATGCATCACCTTGATTGTTTTGTTATAACTCAAATATCATCAGGTGTTAAAAGTTGGCGACAATTACGTACAGTTAAGATTTGTACGTCCAATGTGACTTTGTAGATAATCCGATAGTAACCAAAAATTATCTCACGATAATGACCATGGGAAAGCTCAGGAACTATACGGCCCATTTCAGGTTGAGAACCAATAGCTTCAGCTTTATCGAAAACATCGTTTACCCACTTTTCAGCCGCAGGTGGATTATCTAGTGAAATGAACTCTGCGATTTGGCTTAACTTTTCAAGAGCTAGTGGTGACCATACAACATTCATTTCTTGATACGCCCCAATACTTGAGCGCGAGCATCTACATTAGATACACCTAAACCACTTGCAAGTTGAGCTTCAGCTTTTTGAATTTCTTCTAGTAACTCAATTTTTTCCTGCATTGCCTCATATTCAGCAACATCAAGGACGACAGCTACACCTTTGCCTCTCTGAGTTATAACTAATGGACGACGAGTTTCATTGATCTGGCGAATATAAGAAGCAACACCTGCACGGAACTCAGATAACGGTTGTATGTCTTGATCGAAACGGATACGACTCATGTTGCACCTTTAGTTGTACTTAATTTTGTACCACCAATTGTAGTCTAAGCTAAAGGTATGAGCAAGATTCAAGAATGAGTTATAACGCCTGGGATAAGGTGCGCCACGACCAACTCACCAAACCCACTGAACTCCGAACCAAAACCGCCGAGTCAAACAAGTCACCTTGATACCTTTGTTATGCAACTCCATCCATTAATACGATCATACTTGGCCGAAAATCTTTCCA
>NZ_RJLM01000285.1 GCF_004104355.1 Photobacterium chitinilyticum | reverse complement strand
ATGACAGTTCAGAGTTAGATGAAATCCAGAATTCTTGTGAGACAACAGTTCCTAATCAACCGATTTATCAGAATTCTCATGCTATTGTACCAGGTATGACTTTTCCTAATGATTCACATATTTCTAATGAAATTACTTGCAATTCTGAGGAAAATATGTTAAATGAACCTAATCATGATCGAAAACCTGATGTGGTTTGGATAGATGCTGATTTTTCTAACGATCCTACGCTCTGCAATGACAGTCCTAATGAATTTCATGAGAATATTTCAGAAGAATCAAAACCTAATGTCGTATCATATATTACCTCTCCTCATAATGCATTTGATCCTTGTGAAAAACCTGCTCAATG
>NZ_RJLM01000284.1 GCF_004104355.1 Photobacterium chitinilyticum | reverse complement strand
TATTAAGTCCAATATCGCCATGTACCAAGAAATCAGTGATGAGCAGGTTCAGGCTGCGGCAGCCTTTGTGGATGCAGATTCCTTTATTCAAGAACTTCCTCAGGGGTACGACTCCCCTGTTTCCGAGCGTGGTTCGAGCTTCTCTACTGGGCAACGCCAGCTTCTTGCCTTTGCTAGAACAGTCGCCAGCCAGCCTAAAATCCTGATTTTGGATGAAGCGACAGCCAATATTGACTCTGAAACAGAAAGCTTGGTTCAAGCTGCTCTGGCGAAGATGAGACAGGGCCGAACAACTATTGCTATAGCTCACCGCCTTTCTACTATTCAAGACGCCAACTGCATCTATGTCTTG
>NZ_RJLM01000283.1 GCF_004104355.1 Photobacterium chitinilyticum | reverse complement strand
ATAATCACCGAATTCAATATTGTGATGGAGATTTCGCAAGCATGTTTGCAGTGCGAGTGAGTGCTTCAAATGTGGTCATTGTGGAAATGTTTCAATGTGGATGATGATTGGTGAGAGGAAGAGAAATTGTGTGCGAATCAGCACACAACATAAACCGAAATGCAGTTGACAGTAGCGCTAGTCCCATGCTCAATATTGTAGATTATTTTCAATGAGCATTCACTGCACACTGGACACATGGACCAAGTGAACAATAATCAAGTGACACATTCAATTCTTCCGTTTCATCATTCTTATCTGTTCAACACTAATGCATGAATAATCACCGAATTCAATATTGTGATGGAGATTT
>NZ_RJLM01000282.1 GCF_004104355.1 Photobacterium chitinilyticum | reverse complement strand
GGAAGAGGTAAAGCCCTTCCCGAGTAACAAAAAAACAACAGCATAAATAACCCCGCTCTTACACATTCCAGCCCTGAAAAAGGGCATCAAATTAAACCACACCTATGGTGTATGCATTTATTTGCATACATTCAATCAATTGTTATCTAAGGAAATACTTACATATGGTTCGTGCAAACAAACGCAACGAGGCTCTACGAATCGAGAGTGCGTTGCTTAACAAAATCGCAATGCTTGGAACTGAGAAGACAGCGGAAGCTGTGGGCGTTGATAAGTCGCAGATCAGCAGGTGGAAGAGGGACTGGATTCCAAAGTTCTCAATGCTGCTTGCTGTTCTTGAATGGGGGGTCGTTG
>NZ_RJLM01000281.1 GCF_004104355.1 Photobacterium chitinilyticum | reverse complement strand
GGGCTGGCCTGAAGTCGACTCAGAAGACTTTAAACGTTATTTCCCAACTTCAACCTTGGTAACAGGTTACGACATCATCTTCTTCTGGGTGTCTCGTATGATCTTCCAGTCATTGGAATTCACAGGCCGTCAACCATTCCAAAACGTCCTTATCCATGGTCTAATTCGTGATGAAGAAGGACGTAAGATGTCTAAATCTCTTGGAAATGGCATTGACCCAATGGATGTTATTGATAAATATGGTACAGATAGTCTTCGTTGGTTCTTGTCAAACGGCTCAGCTCCTGGTCAAGACGTTCGTTTCTCTTACGAGAAAATGGATGCTTCATGGAACTTTATTAACAAAATTTGGAA
>NZ_RJLM01000280.1 GCF_004104355.1 Photobacterium chitinilyticum | reverse complement strand
ATCTTTAAAAAGAGCCGGAGGTAAGTCATCTGGACCAGGTGATTTGTAACGCTTCAAGAGTTGGAGTACCTTGCGGAATTCCGCCTCATTTGGTGGATCAGTCGTCACCGGCCATGGAGGGCAGGACAGTTTGACCGATGTTGCTGGAGCAGCAGGCCAGTTGAACTGCCCTTCGAAAAATTCTGCCCATCGTCCAAGACGTCGATGGATGTTAGTGATTGGCATCCCACCATCCTCGCAGATTGTTTCACTCACACCAGACTTCTTGCTGCCAGTGGCTCGGATGAGTTGGAAGAGCTTCCGGTAGTTGCCAGATGCAGCTGCTGCTTCCAGCTCATTAGCACGCTTCGACCA
>NZ_RJLM01000279.1 GCF_004104355.1 Photobacterium chitinilyticum | reverse complement strand
GCTGCTGCTGCTGCTGCTGCTGCTGCTTCAGTGGACATGCAGCGCTCAGAAACGCAGCAGCTTTTGACACTTTTTTGCCTCCGACGCTTAACTCCAGTCTGTAGCTGATCATGAGGCCTGTGAAATGAGTGCCACAGACAGCGGTGGAAGGGCCGGGATGTCTCTACGGATGTAAATGTCCACAAACGGTCGCTACGCTGACCGTGGGCATGTATAAGTAGCGTACTTGTGGCTGCTTTAATGGTTTACGGCCATACCACCCTGAACACGCCCGATCTCGTCCGATCTCGGAAGCTAAGCAGGGTCGGGCCTGGTTAGTACTTGGATGGGAGACCGCCTGGGAATACCAGGTGCT
>NZ_RJLM01000278.1 GCF_004104355.1 Photobacterium chitinilyticum | reverse complement strand
TGGATGAAGCCAAATGAACCTGTTGAGGTCGTTATTCGTCCAGAGGACTTGCGCATTACCCTTCCTGAAGAAGGCAAGCTCCAAGTTAAGGTCGATACCCAGCTTTTCCGTGGAGTTCATTATGAAATTATCGCCTATGACGAACTTGGAAATGAATGGATGATCCACTCAACCCGTAAGGCTATCGTGGGTGAGGAAATCGGTCTGGACTTTGAACCAGAAGACATCCACATCATGCGTCTCAATGAAACCGAAGAAGAGTTCGATGCTCGTATTGAGGAGTACGTAGAAATCGAAGAGCAAGAAGCAGGTTTGATCAATGCAATCGAGGAGGAAAGAGATGAAGAAAACAAGC
>NZ_RJLM01000277.1 GCF_004104355.1 Photobacterium chitinilyticum | reverse complement strand
TCTAAGATAGCTTGGTAAAAGCCGGCTTCTAGGATTTGTTGACGGTTTTGAAAATTTTCCTTGTCATAGTTAGCAGATTGCTTGATTTGAGGTGCTAGATTGACATAGCCAAATTTCGCCAAGTCAAAAGAATGACGGTTGCAGCACTTGAAATTAGTCTCTAACAGAGTCAGATTTTCTTGACAGATAGGACAGGCAAAGGCAGTCGCAGAAGCAAAACGCTGAAGTTTGGGCTTGAGATTTGTATTCATAGTTTAAGTGTATCAAAAGAGGCAAATGAAAGCAACTTTAGGAATAAGTAGATGGGAGATTCAGTAGAAATAAAACTAATTCTCCAATTTATAGAATGAAATTGC
>NZ_RJLM01000036.1 GCF_004104355.1 Photobacterium chitinilyticum | reverse complement strand
AGCCTGGCGATGTCCTACTCTCACATGGGGAGACCCCACACTACCATCGGCGCTATTACGTTTCACTRCTGAGTTCGGCATGGGATCAGGTGGGTCCATAATGCTATGGTCGCCAAGCAAATTCTGGTTTATTCACCGCCGTCAGGCAGCAAATAGCAATCTGGGAAAGTTAACTAGTYGAGTTCCAAACACCATTCAAGTGYTYRTGGAGTCCGTAAAACCCCTTGGGTGTTGTATGGTTAAGCCTCTCGGGCAATTAGTACAGGTTAGCTCAATGCCTCGCAGCACTTACACACCCTGCCTATCTACGTCGTAGTCTCCGACAACCCTTCAGGATACKTAWAGTATCAGGGATGACTCATCTCAGGGCTCGCTTCGCGCTTAGATGCTTTCAGCGCTTATCGATTCCGAACTTAGCTACCGGGCAATGCCACTGGCGTGACAACCCGAACACCAGAGGTTCGTCCACTCCGGTCCTCTCGTACTAGGAGCAGCCCCCTTCAATCATCCAACGCCCACGGCAGATAGGGACCGAACTGTCTCACGACGTTCTAAACCCAGCTCGCGTACCACTTTAAATGGCGAACAGCCATACCCTTGGGACCGACTTCAGCCCCAGGATGTGATGAGCCGACATCGAGGTGCCAAACACCGCCGTCGATATGAACTCTTGGGCGGTATCAGCCTGTTATCCCCGGAGTACCTTTTATCCGTTGAGCGATGGCCCTTCCATTCAGAACCACCGGATCACTATGACCTGCTTTCGCACCTGCTCGAATTGTCATTCTCGCAGTCAAGCGGGCTTATGCCATTGCACTAACCTCACGATGTCCGACCGTGATTAGCCCACCTTCGTGCTCCTCCGTTACTCTTTGGGAGGAGACCGCCCCAGTCAAACTACCCACCAGGCACTGTCCGCAMYCCCGATWAGGGRSCGACGTTAGAACATCAAGCATACAAGGGTGGTATTTCAAGGACGGCTCCACRCAATCTAGCGACTGCGCTTCGAAGCCTCCCACCTATCCTACACATGTAGGGTCAATGTTCAGTGCCAAGCTGTAGTAAAGGTTCACGGGGTCTTTCCGTCTAGCCGCGGGTACACAGCATCTTCACTGCGATTTCAATTTCACTGAGTCTCGGGTGGAGACAGCGTGGCCATCATTACGCCATTCGTGCAGGTCGGAACTTACCCGACAAGGAATTTCGCTACCTTAGGACCGTTATAGTTACGGCCGCCGTTTACCGGGGCTTCGATCAAGAGCTTCTACAAAAGTATAACCCCATCAATTAACCTTCCGGCACCGGGCAGGCGTCACACCGTATACGTCATCTTTCGATTTTGCACAGTGCTGTGTTTTTAATAAACAGTTGCAGCCACCTGGTATCTGCGACTSCCAGYAGCTGAGWGAGCAAGTSTCGTCACCGCCRGSAGCGTACCTTCTCCCGAAGTTACGGTACCATTTTGCCTAGTTCCTTCACCCGAGTTCTCTCAAGCGCCTTGGTATTCTCTACCTGATCACCTGTGTCGGTTTGGGGTACGATTCCTTATAACCTGTCGCTTAGAGGCTTTTCCCGGAAGCATGGCATCAATGACTTCACCGCCGTAGCGGCTCGACATCGGGTCTCAGCCTTRRGATRGTCCGGATTTACCTAAACCATCAGCCTACACCCTTGAACTTGGACGACCGTCGCCAAGCCCACCTAGCCTTCTCCGTCCCCCCATCGCAGTTATAAGCAGTACGGGAATATTAACCCGTTTCCCATCGACTACGCCTTTCGGCCTCGCCTTAGGGGTCGACTTACCCTGCCCCGATTAACGTTGGACAGGAACCCTTGATCTTCCGGCGAGGGAGTTTTTCACTCCCTTTATCGTTACTCATGTCAGCATTCGCACTTCTGATACCTCCAGCAWRCCTTACGAYWCACCTTCAACGGCTTACAGAACGCTCCCCTACCCAATATGACAAGTCATATTGCCGCAGCTTCGGTGTATAGCTTAGCCCCGTTAAATCTTCCGCGCAGGCCGACTCGACCAGTGAGCTATTACGCTTTCTTTAAATGATGGCTGCTTCTAAGCCAACATCCTGGCTGTCTGAGCCTTCCCACATCGTTTCCCACTTAGCTATAACTTTGGGACCTTAGCTGGCGGTCTGGGTTGTTTCCCTCTCCACGACGGACGTTAGCACCCGCCGTGTGTCTCCCGGATAGTACTTACTGGTATTCGGAGTTTGCAAAGGGTTGGTAAGTCGGGATGACCCCCTAGCCTTAACAGTGCTCTACCCCCAGTAGTATTCGTCCGAGGCGCTACCTAAATAGCTTTCGGGGAGAACCAGCTATCTCCAGGTTTGATTGGCCTTTCACCCCTAGCCACAAGTCATCCGCTAATTTTTCAACATTAGTCGGTTCGGTCCTCCAGTAAGTGTTACCTCACCTTCAACCTGCCCATGGCTAGATCACCTGGTTTCGGGTCTAATCCTAGCAACTGYACGCCCAGTTAAGACTCGGTTTCCCTACGGCTCCCCTATACGGTTAACCTTGCTACTAAAATTAAGTCGCTGACCCATTATACAAAAGGTACGCAGTCACMCMACRARKGKGCTCCTACTGCTTGTACGTACACGGTTTCAGGTTCTGTTTCACTCCCCTCACAGGGGTTCTTTTCGCCTTTCCCTCACGGTACTGGTTCACTATCGGTCAGTCAGGAGTATTTAGCCTTGGAGGATGGTCCCCCCATGTTCAGACAGGATATCACGTGTCCCGTCCTACTCGATTTCACTWRAAGCGCRYTGTCGGCTACGGGGCTATCACCCTTTGCTGCTGTGCTTTCCAGCACATTCGCCTAAYAYKCAACTAGCTTAAGGGCTAATCCGGKTTCGCTCGCCGCTACTGCCGGAATCTCGGTTGATTTCTGTTCCTCGGGGTACTTAGATGTTTCAGTTCCCCCGGTTCGCCTCGYYAYGCTATGTATTCACRTAACGATACCTGCTTGTGCAGGTGGGTTTCCCCATTCGGAAATCCCAGTCTCAAGTGATTTTTACTATCTAAACTGGGCTTATCGCAAGTTAATACGTCCTTCGTCGCCTCTGACTGCCAAGGCATCCACCGTGTACGCTTAGTCACTTAACCATACAACCCCAAGAGGT
>NZ_RJLM01000276.1 GCF_004104355.1 Photobacterium chitinilyticum | reverse complement strand
GACTATCCTCTCAGAACCCCTATCCATCGATGCCTTGGTAGGCCATTACTCTACCAACTAACTAATGGAACGCATGCCCATCTCTTACCGCCGGAACTTTATCTAATTAACCATGCGATCAATCAGAACCATGGGGCATTAATCCGAATTTCTTCGGGCTATTCCCCTGTAAGAGGTAGGTTGCATACGCGTTACTCACCCGTGCGCCGGTCGCCATCTATTTTAGCAAGCTAAAATAATGCTGCCCCTCGACTTGCATGTGTTAGGCCTGTCGCTAGCGTTCATCCTGAGCCAGGATCAAACTCTTCGTTGTAATAAAAACTTAAAATATTATTCTTTATACAGATTAATATCTC
>NZ_RJLM01000275.1 GCF_004104355.1 Photobacterium chitinilyticum | reverse complement strand
ACCAACTGAGCTACGTAGCCGTTTTTTACAGGCTGACGACTATACATGATAATCGCCACCTTGAAAAGGTGGCAGGGCTACCTGGATTCGAACCAGGGAATGGCGGCATCAAAAGCCGCTGCCTTACCGCTTGGCGATAGCCCTACAACTTGTTGCTATTCACAACTGGCTTTGTTTTAAAGCCGCTCTCGCTGCCTCAAAAGAGAGGGAGAGAATGGTGCGGAAGGAGAGACTTGAACTCTCACACCTTGCGGCGCCAGAACCTAAATCTGGTGCGTCTACCAATTCCGCCACTTCCGCATCAAGTGTTTTACATCATCCCGGTAGAGGGAGGATGGTGGCTACGACGGGATTCGA
>NZ_RJLM01000274.1 GCF_004104355.1 Photobacterium chitinilyticum | reverse complement strand
GCACCATCAGCCAGAAAACCGAATTTTGCTGGGTGGGCTAACGATATCCGCCTGATGCGTGAACGTGACGGACGTAACCACCGCGACATGTGTGTGCTGTTCCGCTGGGCATGCCAGGACAACTTCTGGTCCGGTAACGTGCTGAGCCCGGCCAAACTCCGCGATAAGTGGACCCAACTCGAAATCAACCGTAACAAGCAACAGGCAGGCGTGACAGCCAGCAAACCAAAACTCGACCTGACAAACACAGACTGGATTTACGGGGTGGATCTATGAAAAACATCGCCGCACAGATGGTTAACTTTGACCGTGAGCAGATGCGTCGGATCGCCAACAACATGCCGGAACAGTACGACGA
>NZ_RJLM01000273.1 GCF_004104355.1 Photobacterium chitinilyticum | reverse complement strand
GGAGAATATGACTCTTCAAGCCGTGTATGGAAACTTGCTCACTCATGAGCTTGAAGTTGAACAAAGGCAAGCGAATCTTAAGGAACTGAAAAATAAATCAGATGACCTATTATCTGCCGATCCAAAATCGGCAGGTAAATCAAAATTGGCAGGCAAGTCTGTGATTGTTTCTGATGACAGTGAAGAAGAAGAACCTGAAGCTAATCAGTTAAATGTGGAAAATGAACTCAAGAACATGAATGACTCATTGGCACTCCTGACCATGAGGTACAAAAAGTTCTTGAGGAAACCCACATTTCAAGGGGGAGCATTGAAAAGTGATGGGAAGAAAGTCTTCCAAGAGAAGGAGTCAAAAACAA
>NZ_RJLM01000272.1 GCF_004104355.1 Photobacterium chitinilyticum | reverse complement strand
CAAGCATAGTATCGCCGGAACGTGGGAAGGCGAGCTGGTGCGTGATAACTTTGCGATGACTGTAAAGAAGAGTCGTGGTGAGAATCGTGGTGTTGTTATTACAACACATAAGAATCTGAAGGACTACCAACGAACCAAAAACAGTCAAAATGTTGTTACAAGGATTCATGCTCGATCCACATTTAAGCCTGAAGGTGCTGAAAAGGAAACAACTATCAGAGTGACTGTTGATAGTCCTCTTATTAATTCTTATCCTTATATAAACGAAAAAGAGTATGAGAACAACAACGCAAAATCCGTTGAAGAGTTGCAGAAGTGGGCACAGTCTAAGTTCTCAAATGAGGGAATTGACAAGGTCT
>NZ_RJLM01000270.1 GCF_004104355.1 Photobacterium chitinilyticum | reverse complement strand
AGCTTGTCATCTTATTTTGTACCATGTGATCTCTTCTGCAACTATCGCTGACGGTTTGCTGCGTGCTTTCAAGAGAAAGAGTGTGAGAATGTGGAATAAGAATATCTGAGGAAGTGCTGCGAGCGGGCTACCCAACACCATGTTGGTGAGGTACGATTTTTCCATGCTCAGACCGGCTATCATGTGTTTACTCACCTGCCTCTTGAGTCGCCCTCAAGTAAAAAGTAAAGAAGAATCTACTTCAAAGGTAATGGTGAAAACCAATCAAACCTGAAGAACTGCTCTACTGCCTGCATAAAAATAATAAGATACAAAATGGAAATACATAAATATAATTGATAATTGTTCGGTTCCACGTAA
>NZ_RJLM01000269.1 GCF_004104355.1 Photobacterium chitinilyticum | reverse complement strand
TCCAGGTAGCCCTGCCATATTTAACCTAACGTTCTATTCTCTCGAATAAACGGTAAGTTATGCGGAAGTGGCGGAATTGGTAGACGCACCAGATTTAGGTTCTGGCGCCGCAAGGTGTGAGAGTTCAAGTCTCTCCTTCCGCACCATTCTCTCCCTCTCTTTTGAGACAGCGAGAGCGGCTTTGAAAAAAGCCAGTTGTGAATAGCAATAAATTGTAGGGCTATCGCCAAGCGGTAAGGCAGCGGCTTTTGATGCCGCCATTCCCTGGTTCGAATCCAGGTAGCCCTGCCACCTTTTCAAGGTGGCGATTATCATGTATAGTCGTCAGCCTGTAAAAAACGGCTACGTAGCTCAGTTGGT
>NZ_RJLM01000035.1 GCF_004104355.1 Photobacterium chitinilyticum | reverse complement strand
AGGGCAAGGCCTCGATAATCAATTACATTACCGGATACTACAGCCAAGTCAGGCCACATCAATACAATGGTGGGCTAACACCGAACGAGTCAGAGCGCCGCTTCTGGCTCACCCATAAAACCGTGGCCAGTTTTACTTGACCACTTCAAGTAGCATTTAACGCCTGGGATAAGGTGCGCCACGGTGAACTCACCAAACCCACTAAACTCCAAACCAAAAATGCCGAGTCAAACAAGTCACCTTGATACCTTTGTTATGCAACTCCATCCATTAATACGATCATACTTGGCCGAAAGTCTTTCCACGCATTGTGAATCTGCGACATACAGACAACAAATTCATACTCTGATAATTCCGATTCACTTTCAACGACTTGAGCCAAACCAACTTGCAGACAACCTAATACGGACTGGCTTGGCTGCTGCACCAGACCAATAGTCAAAGAAATGCACCAACACTTTCACAGCAAAGTAACGTTGAAATTATGATGTTGAATTGCCTGAATCAAAGGCAGCACAGAAGACAACAACAAGCTTATCTTCGGACTTTCAGGCAGCCTTTCGGCAAACGAATGGCCAGAGAAATCGTGGAAATGAGCGATGAACCATCTACCATTGAAATTCTTGGCTCTAGGTGCATAACGCCTGCAATAAGGTGTGCCCCACTGAACCAATAAAGCGCACCGGACTCTATACCAAAACCGCCGAGTCAAACGCATCACCCTTGATTGCCTTGTTATGCAACTCTATCCATTAATACGATCATACTTGGCCGAAAGTCCTTCCTCGCATGATAAATCTGCGTCATGCGGGCAACAAATTCATACTCTGATAATTCCGATTCACTTTCAACGATTTGAGCCAGAGAAACCTGCATGACAACCTGATGCGGAGAAGCTTGGCTGCGGCACCAAATCAATAGGCAAAGAAATGCGCCAGCACTTTCACAGCAAAGTAACGTTGAAATTATGATGTTAAATTGCCAGAACTAAAGGCAGCAAAGAAAGCAACAACAAACTTATCTCAGGACTTTCAGGCAGCCTGTCGCTGAACGTATGGCCAAAGAAGTCGTGGAAATCAGCGATGAACTATCTACCATTGAAAATCTTGGCTCTAGGTGCATAACGCCTGGGATAAGGTGCGCCACGGTTAACCCACCAAATCCACTAAACTCCRAACCAAAACCGCCGAGTCAAACGCGTCACCTTGATACCTTTGTTATGGCGAGCTCCAAGTAACCTACTCAACTTCAATGCACGCTACCGCTGAACAGGATTATTTGCCTGCCATATGATTCAGGCATCATATATCACTGAGTAAACAGGACGTTGAGGGAACGCAGTTTTTGTGATTAATTTCAGGTGGCTATAACTGAAACCTAAGCCTTTTGATGGGGGTTTGAGCAAGATTTATTCGGAAGAAGAACGGACAGCTCTCTTCTATCAGTGTGAATCGGTGCTTAAGGAAGAAAAGTAGCGAGTACTAAACGACAATCGAGCGTGCTGCGGACTGGAGCCAACGATGCCTATTTTCATTGCAAACACCCAGCGCCATAACCGGATTGGAAAACTACTGCTTGCTAGCTGCTAAGCCTCGACCCAACGAAAATGAAGGGAATCAACACAACTACAGGAGCCAATTGGACAAATGAAAAAAGCCACCTCAAGACGGCAATCGGACGTGTTGCGTACAGTGCCTACAAATGCCAATTTTCTTTGAATACATCCAGCACCATAACAGCGCTGGAAAACTGCAATATACTAGCGACTAAGAACGACCCACCGGCAAGTAATTCAGCAGCCACGTTACCTGTACTCACTTACGCCATAACGCCTGCGATAAGGTGCCCCGCACCAAACTAACAAAGCACACCGAACTTCGTACCAAAACCGCCGAGTGTAACGGGTCACCTTGATTGCCTTGTTATGGCGACGCTGACGTATTCAGCATTACTTATTTTTCCTAAAAACCTTAAATAATAAACCAATCAACTGATTTAATTGATAAAATATACCAGACACTGGATTTGATTTAGTGTACTCCTCAATGGCATAGAGGTAATTTGATTTAAATTTTTCTACTGCCTCAGACTCAGTTTCTGCGTAAATGTAATCATCTTCGACCTCAAACCCCTGCACTAACAATTGTTCTTTTTCTCGTAGAAACGAATCAGAATCTGAATTTAAGAAAGTAAACTCCTTACGGTTTGTATTAGGCTTACAAAAGAACTGATATTTACTCATGACATTTCTCCATTATCCATAATATAAAACGGTTAAAGTAATAAAATAATTTTTACGTTTATGGATTTATACGGAGAGTTAATAATAATGACTGAGTCCCATAAGTTTCACACCAATAACAACCTCAAAACGCCAATTGGGTGGTTGCGGGCAGCAACCACAAATTCTCTTTTCATTGAAAACTACCAACACCATAACAGGATTGGAAAACTACTATGAAATAGCAAGAAAGCACGACTCGATGACAATAAAACGATCACCACGTTGCCTGTGCGCTCTTGCGCCATAACGCCTGGGATAAGGTGCGCCACGACCAACTCACCAAACCCACTGAACTCCGAACCAAAACCGCCGAGTCAAACGCGTCACCTTGATACCTTTGTTATGGCGCGCTCAAAGTATTCTACTCAACATCCATGCACGCTACCTCTACAGGGTTTCCAGATTGATACCAGAACATCATAAGCAACAACCTAAACATATACATGATTCGTGTCATTTCTTTATGATTTATATAACAAATTTTTGAGTTACTTGAGAAAGAATGGCTCTTTACTAAACATTTGAATCTGTGCTTCATGGAGAAAACAGCGACTGTAAAACGACAATCGAGCGTGCTGCGGACTGGAACCAAGCAAGGGTTATTTTCATTGTAAACATCCAACACCATAACAGGATTGGAAAACTACGGCTTGCTAGCTGCTAAGCCTCGACCCAACGTTAGTGAAGGAAGGTTCAGATAATGCTGAAGCCAATTGGTTCAGTGAAAACGGCCATCTCATAACGACAATCGGGCGTGTTGCGTACGATACCTACAAATGTCTATTTTCTTTGAAAGCATCCAGCACCATAACAGAGCAGGAAAACTTCAATATGCTAGCGACTAAGAACGACCCGAGTAGCAAGAAAACGATCGCCACGTTGCCTGTACGCCCCTGCGCCATAACGCCTGCAATAAGGTGTGCCCCACTGAACCAGCAAAGCACACTGAACTCCGAACCAAAACCGCCGAGTGTAACGCATCACCTTGATTGCTTTGTTAAATGCCTTTTCCGAAGTGAAGCTCTCTGTGACAATTTGGACACAAAGCCAATACATTTGATAATGAGTCT
>NZ_RJLM01000268.1 GCF_004104355.1 Photobacterium chitinilyticum | reverse complement strand
AGATTGAGAACCGTTTTGACATTCGTGTCCCTGTAACAGAGTTTGGTCGTGACGACTGGAATACAGCTAATAAAATCATAGCTGGTATTGTGGAGCTACAAAATGCTTAAACGCTTATGGATGATCTTCGGACCGGTCTTGATCGCTGGTTTGTTGGTTTTTCTGCTCATTTTCTTTTATCCTACTGAGATGCATCATAATCTAGGAGCTGAAAAGCGTTCAGCAGTGGCTACTACTATCGATAGTTTTAAGGAGCGAAGTCAAAAAGTCAGAGCACTATCTGATCCAAATGTGCGTTTTGTTCCCTTCTTTGGCTCTAGTGAATGGCTTCGTTTTGACGGTGCTCATCCTGCGGTATTAG
>NZ_RJLM01000267.1 GCF_004104355.1 Photobacterium chitinilyticum | reverse complement strand
GTTCTCAGAATAATGCATGTAATTTTGATGAAATTTCTTATAAAAATGAGGAAGATATGTCGGCTGAGTCAAATTATGGTCAAAAGTCTAAATTAATTTTGTTAGATGTTGATTTCCGTAATGCTCCATTATCCACTGATGAAATTTCTAATGGATTTGAAAGTAATGCTTCAGAAGAATTAAACCCTGACCTCAAATCAAAAGTCGTTCATTATCATCTAGTCATTTCTAGTGGATCCGACATTCAATGCAAGAAACATCGTTTAAATAAAGTCCTATTATTTGTAACTTGGAGATATAAGGATCCGACATTGTTTCGCGGAGGAGGAGAATGTTGGAGAATTAAAATTTATGCATACTTT
>NZ_RJLM01000266.1 GCF_004104355.1 Photobacterium chitinilyticum | reverse complement strand
TCAAGATTACCCATTGCCAGTCACTCGCTTCTTCTTGATTTCGTTCTTGAACTTCAGTACCTCAGTAAGAACTGACTCACCCTCTTGTTCTACTACCTCACCGAGCGACTTAGGATTCATCATCAACTGATTAGAGTAGCTGAGTATATCTTTCCTCAAAATTTCCATCGCTGTCAAGATTGGAACTTTGCGCTCATTTTCAGCACCAGCCTTATTGACGTAGGTGTCTGTTACTGGATAACCCATATCAGCATAATCTTGAGCAAGTTTCTGATACTGGTATAACATACCTGCAAAAATGTCAATGATCATTTCGAACTCTTTACGATAAGTTCCCAAGTCTTTCATCTGCTTGACCACTTTTGA
>NZ_RJLM01000265.1 GCF_004104355.1 Photobacterium chitinilyticum | reverse complement strand
AACTTAAGAATACCACAGATTTGCTCGGATTGGAAGACAAAAATATCAAAATCTTGTCTGTTCTGAAATACCAAACCCATCTAGTCGTTCAGGCAAAGTTGGATTCCCCCGCTCCTCCTTGTCCTCATTGTCAAGGGAAGATGATCAAATACGACTTCCAGAAAGCCTCTAAAATTCCGCTTCTCGACTGTCAGGGTTTACCCACGGTACTGCATCTCAAAAAGCGCCGCTTTCAGTGCAAGAATTGCCTTAAGGTGGTCGTTTCTCAAACATCCATTGTCAAGAAAAATTGCCAGATTTCCAACATGGTGAGACAAAAAATCGCTCAGCTCCTCCTTGAAAAGCAGTCTATGACTGAGATTGCCCAC
>NZ_RJLM01000264.1 GCF_004104355.1 Photobacterium chitinilyticum | reverse complement strand
GCTGAGAGTTAAAGGAAAAACGTAAGTAAAACAACAGGATTTTCGCCATAACAAAGCCATCAAGGTGATGCATTACACTCGGCGGTTTTGGTATGGAGTTCGGTGCGCTTTGTTAGTTCAGCGGGGCACACCTTATGGCAGGCGTTATGCACCTTAGAGCCAAGTTCATCGATGGTAGAATGTTCATCGCACATTTCCACGATTTCTCAGGCTATTCGTTCAGCGAAAGGCTGCCTGAAAGTTCAGAGAACAGCAGGTTGTCGTTTTCTTTGTCGCCTTTTACCCTGGCAATTCAGCAATGAGTTTCATCGTTACTTTGTTCTGAAAGGGCAGTTGCTTGTCTTAACCAATAGTTCGGTACAACAGCCA
>NZ_RJLM01000263.1 GCF_004104355.1 Photobacterium chitinilyticum | reverse complement strand
TTTAGCAGTTCAAGGTTGTGAGCATGTCAATCGGGCTCTCGTTGTTGAACGTCAGGTGGCAGAGCAGTTTGATCTGGAAATTGTCAGTGTCCATCCTACTCTTCATGCAGGAGGTTCGGGGCAGTTGGCAGCCTTTAAGTTTATGCAGGATCCAGTTGAGGTTGAATTTATCAAGGCTCATGCTGGATTGGATATCGGAGACACTGCAATTGGCATGCATGTCAAGCATGTTCAGGTTCCGATTCGCCCTATTTTGAGAGAGATTGGTCATGCCCATGTAACGGCACTGGCTAGTCGTCCAAAATTAATCGGAGGTGCGCGTGCGCACTATCCGCAAGATGCTATTAGAAAGTCTTGAGAATGAATAAAG
>NZ_RJLM01000262.1 GCF_004104355.1 Photobacterium chitinilyticum | reverse complement strand
TACCGGTTTTATGTCACGCACACGGGCGATGATGTCAGCGCAGTCAAATGCCCCCGCCACCATCCCGCCGGGCGTGTCCATATCGAGCAGAATGCCGTCCACCATCGGATCGCTGGCAGCCTGTTGCAGACGGGCGATAATGCCGTTGTAACCGGTCATCCCCGAGTACGGCTGCAGCGCCCGCGTCCGGCTGACCAGCGTGCCGGACACCGGCAGCACGGCGATGCCGTTCATGACCTGATAACTGCGGGCCTGTCGTGGTCCGTCATCATCACCGGATAATGCCAGCGTCGCGAGTGCCTCCTGGGCAGTCAGGCTGTCGCCGGACACCGCATCCGTCAGGCTGCTGATCCCAAGCTGGCCTGCAAGCG
>NZ_RJLM01000034.1 GCF_004104355.1 Photobacterium chitinilyticum | reverse complement strand
GCATTAGGTTGTCATGCAAGTTGGTTTGGCTCAAATCGTTGAAAGTGAATCGGAATTATCAGAGTCTGGATTTGTTGCCTGTATGCCGCAGATTTATCACGCGTGGAAAGGCTTTCGGTCAAGTATGATCGTATTAATGGATGGAGTTGCATAACAAAGGTATCAAGGTGACTCGTTTGACTCGGCGGTTTTGGTTTGGAGTTCAGCGGGTTTGGTGAGTTGGTCGTGGCGCACCTTATCCCAGGCGTTAAATGCTCTTAATTAAATGTGAGGTGTCTATTGAAAGAAGCAAAATTAGGTAGTCTTCGAACATTAGTTGGATTGTTACCTGAATTATTTGATAACGATCATGTTGTATTTTTTCGAGGTCATGCAAATAAATCATATGAACTTGAGCCATCTATTTATAGAAATAAGAGATGGTATTCTAATGAAGATAAAATAATCAGAGAAATTTTGATGCGCTGCCCAAATGAATTTTCTCAGATGAAATCAAGTTTTGAGAAGCTAGTAAAAATGCAGCACTATGATTTACCAACAAGATTGCTAGATTTAACCGAAAATCCACTGGTTGCTTTGTATTTTGCTTGTGCTGGGAGTGCGGAGCGAAGTGATGATGCTGAGTTGATATTTTTTAAAATACCCAAGTCTGAAATTAAATATTTTGACAGTGATACAGTTAGTGTTATAGCTAACTTAGCTTGGGCTAAATCTGATTTTGAATTACAAGAACGATTTAAATCAAACTCTAGGTCCTTTCATCTCAAGGATAATCATCATGCTTTAAAATTGATGCATGATATCAAACAAGAAAAGCCACATTTTTTGGAAAGGATTAACCCTAAGCACATTGAAAGTGTTATATGTGTAAAGCCAAAGTTAGATAATCCTAGAATAATAAGGCAAGATGGCGCATTTCTACTTTTTGGGATTAACGAGACAAAATTCAGTCCGGCAATATTGCCGAATGATTGGATTTATTATCCTAATGAGCGACGTCATATAATTAAAGCTTCGGATAAGGGAAATATAATGAAACAGCTAGCTAGTATTGGAATATCTAAAGCTAAGCTTTTTCCTGAAGTTGATATGGTTTCACAGTTCATTAAAAATGATTTTGGCCTAAATAATGAGGTGTTCAGTTCTAGCTTGCCAAAGCCTCAGCCAAGTGTGTTTTTGTAAATGAGCATTTAACAAGGCAATCAAGGTGATGCGTTACACTCGGCGGTTTTGGTACGGAGTTCAGTGTGCTTTGCTGGTTCAGTGGGGCACACCTTATTGCAGGCGTTATATTTTTCACCAAAGTTTTGGATTAATTGTTAAGGAAAGCAATGTACGTTGTATCTCAAGAAAAAGTATATTATTCAAATAAAGAGCCTATTCCTCTTGATGAGGTGATTGCATCCCTCCAAGGGTTATCCGAACTTTTTAAGATGGTGCCGACAGTACTTGAATATCTTGATAATAATCTGATTGTTGAAGAGATAGAAGTATTTGTAGATGAAGTATCTAAAGGTAGTCTATGGGAAGTGTTGGCGGTCGGACTTGCTTTTGGAACTCAGCAGTCTTTTGATGAACACTTAAAAAATAGTAACGATTGGGCGCATGCGAAGCTTATGAATGCAGGAATTACAGATAAAAACATAAGAAATGGATTAATCGTTGTAGTCGCACTGCTTGCTGTTGGTGGTGCGTCCTTAGCCTTTGACAGTATGAAAAAGTTATTAGGCGGTCGAGAAGATTCAGCGGCAACGATACAGGCAAATAACAATATATTTATAAATATTGGAGCGGAAGCATACGGTACTTCACCTGATGCAATGCAAGAGGCTATTGCTTCTGCTATTAGGCAACATGGCAAAAAGAAAGTAGCAAAGGAAGCTAGAAAAGTTGTTGCTCCAGCTAAACGTGAGGAAGAGGCCGAAATTAAGTTCTTTTCTGGTGCTCATGCTTCAGACTTACCTGTTTTAACTTTTGATAAAAAATTAGTCGAAGCGTTACCTAGTTATGATTTCGAGGACGGCGATGTCAACTTACCTCAGCCAAACGTTGAAATTTATATCACTAGCATGGATATAGAGCGCCATAAGTCCGGGTGGGCCGCACATATTCCATCTATATCTGAAAATAAGAGAATACCTATTAGTTTTAATAGCGATGCAAACCTTGAGCAAATTGCAGAAGATCGCAACTATTTGGCTGACTTAACTATTGTTTATACAAGAGATAAAGCATCTGGCGATCTCAAGCCTAAGCGCGCATTTATCTCAAAGCTAGGAGCTAAATTAGATCATGGCTATCGAGGTAAAAACCAAAAAATATAACAAAGCAATCAAGGTGATACGTTACACTCGGCGGTCTTGGTTTGGAGTACGGTGCGCTTTGCTAGTGTAGTGGGCGTACACCTTATTGCAGGCGTTATGTGCTCATGTGCTTGAGTTGGCTATGAATGGAAATTTCATGAATTTAGAATTAAAAAACAAATTAAAATATCTAGCATTACTAAATGCAATTATCGAACCAGAGTGGGAGTATAGATACTATTCGTACAACTCAAAATGGGGAGATGCTGAAGAAATGGCATCATTGCGTGATGGTTGTGGTGGAGAATGGTTCGTCTGGTTTTATAATGAAAGTATTGCTTTTAAATGTACAAGCCCAGTAGATGGACTTGTCGATAACTTTCAAACGTTGAAAGATAAAGTACCCCGTGATTATTCAATATTTCTCAACGAGCCTGCCTTTAGTATGGATATGGGATCTTGTATCTGGTTCTTGAATAACGATTGCTGGCAGAAGTTAGGTAACAGCATTTCTGATTTGCCAAACCCTGAAACTATACAAAAAATGAAAGCTAAAGATTTCTGTGAATTCGTTGATGAAATCTATGAGCAAGAGATCAATTGTGATTTGGTTGCAAAAATATTTGACGGTAAGTTCGAAATTGAAATGGCAAGTAAAATCAATCCAAATATTGATCTTACTTGCCTCAAAGAAGAATTACTAGAAATCGGCTTAAGCACATAACAAGGTATCAAGGTGACTTGTTTGACTCGGCGGTTTTGGTTCGGAGTTCTGTGCGCTTGGTGGGTTAATCGTGGCGCACCTTATCCCAGGCGTTATGTGCTTTGGAGGGTTAATGGATAGAGTCGATCAAGTCATCCGTTCAGTCGATATAAAAGTTCGTCGAGATTTGGAACTAGAATCAGCTTGGTCATATAACGATTATAAGCATATGGTCGACGAGGCTCTTAGCCATCACTGCCCCAAAACTTCAGTCTCCGACTTGTTAAAACTGCAATTGTCGCAGTTGTATCACCAAGGCTATATTGTCATTGAGAATATTGCCGTTTCGGTTCCAGTGTCATCAGTATTGTCTGTTTTGGAAAATATTGGCTCTATTGGAAACGGTAGAGGTAAGTTAAGGAATATATCGAACCAGCTAGGTTTTGATGTAATGCACACTCACTTTGGGCAATCTTCGTTTATTGTCGAGAATTGGGCCAACCACGCTCGACGCACTAAGTTAAAAGAGAAATGCTTGGATATAGAAACGATGTATCAATCATTGATAGAGTCGGTATCAAATGACTACAAAACAGGTGAGTGGGTTGTATTTAGCAAGCTTAATGGCTCCATTACTGTTTGGTGTTTGTGGCTGCATAAAGCTGGTGACGAAGCTCTTGTTCGCGAACTTCAGGCATGCACATAACAAAGGTATCAAGGTGACGCGTTACACTCGGCGGTTTTGGTTTGGAGTTCGGTACGCTTGGTTGGTTTGGTGTTAGCGCACCTTATCCCAGGCGTTAAATCTGCCGAGCAAGCTCGGGGAGTGCGCTGCGTCGAAGATTGCGTATCTGCTTCTAATATAGCCTAAAATTTTGTCTATGCTCCAGTCATGGCGCATACCGTTCAAAGTTTCATGCAGCAAGCAC
>NZ_RJLM01000261.1 GCF_004104355.1 Photobacterium chitinilyticum | reverse complement strand
AAAGGTACAATCAGAAGAAATCTTTCAGGTAAAGGAGACACAACCACTTTTTATGAAGAAAGTAAAAGAAGGTTACAGCAGGATCGCCACTGGCTTCTATTCTGAGCCATATCTGATAACGTCTCTAGCCACTGTGTAGCACCATCTCTCAGACCCCAACCAGTGAGTCGTGAAGGACCAACAGAAGCCAGTGCTTTGCAGCTTTCTTTCATACCACGACACCATGTCATGCACTGACCACCTCTCCGCTTCTTCCAACCAGTCCCAGAGTCGGCAAATAATGCACGACGTGGAATTCTCTGGGACGACATTCGGAGAACATGTCCAAGCCACCGAAGTAGGTGTTTCAAGATGGTGACACCAATTGAATTAT
>NZ_RJLM01000260.1 GCF_004104355.1 Photobacterium chitinilyticum | reverse complement strand
ATGGAAGAAAGCTGAAGAGGACTGGCTTCTGTCGGTCGTTGACGACTGCCTGGTTGTGGTGCTAGAGACGATGTAACACAGTGGCTAGAGACGTTATCACATATGTCTCAGAATGGAAGCCAATGGCGATCCGGCCGCTGCAACTTTATTTTACATTCTTCATAACGATAGACGTAACCTGTTCAAGTGGAACAATTCTCTGTGCCTGTACATTTGCTAATTCAACTGCCTCTCCTCCCATTATTGTCATTTCACTATCATACACTAATTCCTCTTCATTGTCCTAATCATCTCTTCTGATACGCACACCACATTATTCATGTGTTCACATTCTCATGAATATTGTGTGTCGCATATATATCTGGTTATTCCGCT
>NZ_RJLM01000259.1 GCF_004104355.1 Photobacterium chitinilyticum | reverse complement strand
GATCTCATCACTCACGCCACCACCAGCACTTATGCAGCCACCTAGATACACGAATTTCTCGAATACTTCTATTTGCTCATCATCCAGGGTGAGTACAGGATTAGAATCCTGCCAGTCTTGTAGAAGTACTTTGCACTTCGAAGGTGCAAAGCACATACCATACCTACGGACACTGATTGCCAACTGATTAAGTGCGGATTGCATGGCTTGGGCATTATCTCACAGTAAGACAATATTATCCGCATAATCAAGGTCGAGAAGTCTTTCTCCAGGCAACAGATCCACACCACCATTACTTACATCCATCAGAGCTGTTTCCAGAATGTCATCGATGGCAAAGTTGAAGAGGAATGGTGAGATTGGGCAACCCTGCCTAACC
>NZ_RJLM01000258.1 GCF_004104355.1 Photobacterium chitinilyticum | reverse complement strand
CAATGCTGAGATAGCTGAAGAGATGGCATATTGCTACGCAAGAATGAAAAGTGATATACTGGAATGTTTTAAAAGGCAGGTGGGCAAAGTTAAGGATTAATTATCAGGAGTAATTATGCGGAACAGAATCATGCCTGGTGTTTACATAGTAATAATTCCTTACGTTATCGTAAGCATTTGCTATCTCCTTTTCCGCCACTACATTCCTGGTGTTTCTTTTTCAGCTCATAGAGATGGTCTTGGGGCGACATTGTCATCATATGCAGGAACCATGATTGCAATCCTGATTGCTGCCTTGACGTTTCTAATCGGAAGCAGAACGCGCCGACTGGCCAAGATTAGAGAGTATGGGTATATGACATCGGTAGTTATTGTCTAT
>NZ_RJLM01000257.1 GCF_004104355.1 Photobacterium chitinilyticum | reverse complement strand
TCGAGACATTCGAACCCAGGACCTATCAGTGTCGCGCGCGACCACCTAATAATTAGACCACTGAGTCGGCATCCAACGGTCTTAATGTCTAACTTCAACCAATCCACGAAGTTGCGCCACCCTACACCATTGTCTTCAGTGAGTTGATATCTCACAACAGACCTGGTTCAACTCCACTGGTAACGGCTTCTCACTAGAACTCCAGGAAATGCCTCTTCAAGTCAGTCACCAGTGAGCAGATGATTATTATCAGAAGGTGTTTTGTGGAGATTTTTACAAATTTCAATAGTTGAAATCATGAGTCAATTGAAGCTAGACCACCATGGAAAACCTGGAAGCACTGGACGGCCGTTTCGTCCTAGTATGGGACTCCTCAGCA
>NZ_RJLM01000256.1 GCF_004104355.1 Photobacterium chitinilyticum | reverse complement strand
CGTTGGGTCGAGGCTTAGCAGCTAGCAAGCCGTAGTTTTCCAATCCTGTTATGGTGTTGGATGTTTACAATGAAAATAACCCTTGTTGGTTCCAGTCCGCAGCACGCTCGATTGTCGTTTTACAGTCGCTGTTTTCTCCATGAAGCACAGATTCAAAATGTTTAGTAAAGAGCCATTCTTTCTCAAGTAACTCCAAATTTTCTTATATAAATCATAAAGAAATGACACGAATCATGTATATGTTTAGGTTGTTGCTTATGATGTTCTGCTATCAAGCTGGAAGCCCTGTAGCGGTAGCGTGCATGGATGTTGAGTCGGTTACTTTGAGCGCGCCATAACAAAGGTATCAAGGTGACTTGTTTGACTCGGCATTTTTGGTT
>NZ_RJLM01000033.1 GCF_004104355.1 Photobacterium chitinilyticum | reverse complement strand
CAGGCGTTATGGCGCAGGGGCGTACAGGCAACGTGGCGATCGTTTTCTTGCTACTCGGGTCGTTCTTAGTCGCTAGCATATTGAAGTTTTCCTGCTTTGTTATGGTGCTGGATGCTTTCAAAGAAAATAGACATTTGTAGGCATTGTACGCAACACGTCCGATTGTCGTTATGAGATGGCCGTTTTCACTGAACCAATTGGCTTCTGCATTCATCTGACCCTTCCTTCACTAACGTTGGGTCGAGGCTTAGCAGCTAGAAAGCCGTAGTTTTCAAATCCTGTTATGGTGTTGGATGTTTACAATGAAAATAACCATTGTTGGTTCCAGTCCGCAGCACGCTCGATTGTCGTTTTGCAGTTGCTGTTTTCTCCATGAAGCACAGATTCAAAATGTTTAGTAAAGAGCCATTCTTTCTCAAGTAACTCAAAATTTTGTCATATAAATCATAAAGAAATGACACGAATCATGTATATGTTTAGGTTGTTGCTTATGATGTTCTGGTATCAAGCTGGAAACCCTGTAGCGGTAGCGTGCATGGATGTTGAGTCGGTAACTTGGAGCGCGCCATAACAAAGGTATCAAGGTGACGCGTTTGACTCGGCGGTTTTGGTTCGGAGTTCAGTGGGTTTGGTGAGTTGGTCGTAGCGCACCTTATCCCAGGCGTTATATTGCAAGAATAGTTAAGTGAGTATCATGGAAGAACAAGCTAAAATTTATCTAAATCAATACCTTGAATCATTAAGTGATTCTGAACGTGAGAGGTATCAATCATATAGTGCTGACTACTTTTGTGCGGATGAACTTAATGCCAATTTGTGTGCTGAATTAATTCGTATTGGTCAAAAAACAGCGACCTGTAGCCTTAAATATTGGTACGAATCAGATGATGAACCAATGCCTACAATTGGCCACTTACAGGTTGTTACTGATTGGAATGGTAAGCCAATTTGTATTGTTGAAATTGACTCAGTTGAAGAGTGTAAGTATTCCGATGTTTCAGCGGAGTTTGCGTATCTGGAAGGTGAAGGCGATCGTTCACTTGAATGGTGGCGAAAAGCTCACTGGGATTTCTTTGCTCAAGAATGTGTAGAACTTAATATCGAACCAAGTGAAGATATGATGCTTGTTTTAGAGCAATTTCATGTGGTTCATCAATCAGCAATATAACAAGGCAATCAAGGTGACCCGTTACACTCGGCGGTTTTGGTATGGAGTTCGGTGCGCTTTGCTGGTTCAGTGTGGGGCACCTTATTGCAGGCGTTATGGCGTTGGTGAGTACAAGGAACGTGGTGATCATTTTATTGCTCGCCGGGTCGTTCTTAGTCGCTAGATAACCGAAGTTTTCCAGCCCTGTTATGGTTCTGGATGTCCTCAATGAAAATAGACATTGTAGGCTCTGTACGCAATACGCCCGATTGTCGTTTTGAGGTGGCTGTTTCTACCAAACCAATAGTATCTGCACTTGTTTTTGCCCTTCTTTCACTTACATTGGGTCGAGGCTTAGCAGCTAGCAAGCAGTAGTTTTCCAATCCTGTTATGGCGCTGGATGTTTGCAATGAAAATAGGCATCGTTGGTTCCAGTCCGCAGCACGCTCGATTGTCGTTTAGTACTCACTACCTTTCTTCCTTAATCACCGATTCACACTGATAGAAGAGAGTAGTCCGTTCTTCTCCGAATAAATCCTGCTCAAATCCCCATCAAAAGGCTTAGGTTTTAGTTATAGCTAACTGAAATTAATCACAAAAACTGCGATCCCTCAACTTCCTGTTTACTCAGTGATGTATGATGCCTGAATCATATGGCAGGCAAATGATCCTGTTCGGCGGTAGCGTGCATGGAAGTTTAGTCGGTTACTTTGATCTCGCCATAACAAAGGTATCAAGGTGACGCGTTTGACTCGGCGGTTTTGGTTCGGAGTACAGTGGGTTTGGCGAGTTAACCGTGGCGCACCTTATCCCAGGCGTTAAATGCTATTTGTAGTGTCCAATTAAAATTAGGGGCAGAGGTTATGAAAATTGAGCAAGATCTACAGTCGAAATCTGTCCCGCAAATTAAGAGAGCAGTTTCTAAAATAACTAAAGAAAGACTTGAAAGTTATGAGGAAGCTCTATTATCTGCGTTGGAATTTTTGATTTCTAAGCCGAAATCATGGCGAGTATTATCACTTGTCATTAGAGCTATCGGTATTACAGGCACTACAAGTTCTGTACCTTACCTCAAAGAGTTAGTAAAACAAGATTTTGAGGCTACTGTACTTTATCGAGATCTAGGCTTTTCTATATGCTTGTTGGCAGACGTTGCAAACAATAGAGTTAACTTTCTAATCAGTTTGCTCGATAGCTCAAATGAGCTTCTTCTCTCTGGTGCGTGTTCAGCAATTTTATACTCAGGATTTATCCCGTGTGAACAGGATATCAAAATGGTTCTTGATGGGGTCGTTAAATATGATCAGTGTGAAGGTCAAGTAATTACGTCAAGATGTTACATTGCAGCAGCCTGTTATTCTTGGCCTCAATTACATACTAAAGAGTTTCTTAAAAGTTGTACAAAATCATCTTGGGCGGGTTTAGTCGATATTGCCAACGATTCACTTTCAGGTAAAAAAACAAAATATGTACTTGTATAGTAAAGCATTTAACAAAGCAATTAAGGTGATGCGTTACACTAGGCGGTTTTGGTATGGAGTTTGGTGCGCTTTGCAGGTTCAGTGGGGCACACCTTATTGCAGGCGTTATGGCGTAAGTGAGTACAGGCAACGTGGCTGCCGTATTACTTGCCGGTGGGTCGTTCTTAGTCGCTAGTATATTGTAGTTTTCCAGCTCTGTTATGGTGCTGGATGTTTTCAAAGAAAATCGGCATTTGTAGGCACTGTACGCAACACGCCCGCTTGTCGTCCTGAGGTGGCTTCTTTCCACTTGTCCAATTGGCTCTTGCACTTGTGTTGATTCCCTTCATTTACATCGGGTCGAGGCTTAGCAGCTAGCAAGCAGTAGTTTTCCAATCCTGTTATGGTGTTGGGTGTTTGCAATGAAAATAGGCACCATTGGTTCCAGTCCGCAGCACACTCGATTGTCGTTTTACAGTCGCTGTTTTCTCCATGAAGCACAGGTTCAAAATGTTTAGTAAAGAGCCATCCTTTCTCAAGTAACTCCTAATTTTGTTATATAAATCATAAAGAAATGACACGAATCATGTATATGTTTAGGTTGTTGATTATGATGTTCATCTCTAAAGCAGGAAACCCTGTAGCGGTAGCGTGCATGGAAGTTGAGTAGGTTACTTTGATCTCGCCATAACAAAGGTATCAAGGTGACGCATTACACTCGGCATTTTTGGTATGGAGTTCAGTGGGCTTGGTTGGTTCGTCGTGGCGCACCTTATCCCAGACGTTATGCGTGTTTTATGTTTTTAAAACAGATACTTTCGCGTCGGGTGTTAGTTTCGCGTTGAATGAGCCTCTGTTTCTTCAACCAATTGGTATGGTGAAACGGCAACTCAGTCTTGTCGTAATCAATCCTTGAACATACCAGGCATAATTGATGATAAATTTGTGGGTTGCCTAAGTGAGTTTTGAGCCTGAATCGTACCAGTTCCTTTGCTGCCAACACGCGGTAAATAGCTCGTTTCATTGAATTTGAAATTCGCTTTTAACATCATCGATAATTTAGTTCGAGATGTGTGTTCTTGTTCAGAAGTTATAAAATTCAAGGCAACTCTAGCCTCTGGTTTTCGAGGTTTGAGAGCGAGACTAGTGATTGCTTTGAGGGCATTTGTTGCTTCAAGTTGTGAGCTTGCTGTTTGTCCTCATTTCTTTGCCAAGCAAGCTAAGTGTTTGTAAATGCACGCATAACAATACAATCAAGGTGATGCCTTACACTCGGCATTTTTGGTATGAAGTTCGGTGCGCTTGGTTGGTTCAGCGTGGCACACCTTATTGTGGGCGTTACGCCTTGGTATCTCTTCGCATTTCAAATTGCAGTTTGTAACTAGTTCTTAGAAAACTGGAAGTTACTTCCGGTTTATTGTGTCACCAAATCTGATTTTATATATAAATACTTCCTCCGGATTTATATTGCTTACGTAAATTAGTTTATACCGGGCGATAAAGAAGGGGGTAATAGAATGTCGAAATTTGGGATGATATGGGAAGCTCACCCATCAGTTGAAAATTTCTTTGATGATTTTCCTTGTACTAACGAATCTGGTGAAAAAGCATTTGAAAATCAATGTGCAATTAGGCTTGGAGTCGCACTCGAAGGGGCAGGGATTAGTACGAAAGGTTTTCGAGGTGTCAGATGTTGGCATGGTCATAAACCTGGACATATTCTGAGAGCTGAAGAGTTAGCAAATTGGTTAAAAGGCCCATCGTCACCATTTAAGCAAGTCATAGAGTTTGAAGCCAGTGAGGGTTTTTCTATGATAAAGGGGAAAAAAGGAATAATTTTCTTTAAAGATTATTATGGACCTAATAATCAAGGTGATCATATCGACTTATGGAATGGCAGCAGATTAACTAGGTATAGTTCATGGATTGAATTTGCAATGAGAGGTGGGAGGCATTATTCCAAGTCAACTGTTTGGTTTTGGCCTGTTTCCTGAGGATAAATTCGTATGCACAAAGTAAGGTCCACTTTACTATTGGTATTGCTATCATCTACTTTGTTTGGATGCCTGCCTGAGCATGAATCACCGACGTCTGAAATGCTCATTAATGACTTACCATCAAATGGTGTTCTTATTGAAGTATCAGATGATGGTGATCTTACAAATATAAAAGAAGTAGATTTGTCTCTAGAAACTAGTCATAAGGAAAAATTCAATATTTCTTTACAATGGTTAGCAACAGAGTCTGAAGTCTCATTTTATAAACTAGATGGTAAATCAGCTCATGAAATTGTTCAGATTGCTAATTGCCTTAAAACTCCAGGAAAAAATGAATCTGACTGTATTTGATCGGCAGGCGTAACAAGGCAATCAAGGGTGACGTGTTACACTCGGCAGTTTTGGTATGGAGTACAGTGCGCTTGGTGAGTTTATCGTGGCGCACCTTATTGCTGGCGTTATGCACCTAGAGCCAAGATTTTCAATGGTAGATAGTTCATCGCTTATTTCCACGATTTCTCTGGCCATTTGTTTGCCGAAAGGCTGCCTGTAAGTCCGAAGATAAGCAGGTTGTTGTTATATTTGCTGCCTTGAAGTCTGGC
>NZ_RJLM01000255.1 GCF_004104355.1 Photobacterium chitinilyticum | reverse complement strand
AGAGCTTAACGAGAAAGTGAGCGGTTTATGGTCCGTGAAAAGAGTGAATTCACGACCTTCGATGTAGTGTTGGAAATGCCGTACAGCACAATACATAGCTAGGAGTTCCCTACCGAATGTGCTGTACCTAGATTCGGTGTCTAGCAACCTTCTAGAGAAAAATGCCAAGGGTTGCCAGGAGTTGTTAACCCATTGTTGTAAGACTCCTCCGATTGCTGAGTCGGATGCGTCTACTGCGATGCTAATGGGTGCTCGGGTGTCCTGATGTGCGAGCATTGTTGCTTTAGCAATCAGTTCCTTAACTGTGGAGAATGCTTTTCGTGCGGTGTCGTCCAAATTAATGGATTTCGCATTTCCACGAAGTTGGTCGGTCAGAGGTT
>NZ_RJLM01000254.1 GCF_004104355.1 Photobacterium chitinilyticum | reverse complement strand
TAGGGATGACTTGGATGAATCGTAAAAAATAACAAAACTTGTTTTTTCTTAAGCAAAATTTAAGGATGGTCTAGTATTATATAGTCATTAAATAAAGACCTCCTAACTTTATTTAATAAAATCCTAAACTTTTCTTTTTCATAATAATCTCCCTTAACTCCACCCAATCAGGTGGAGTTTTTTAGCTCTATTTCAGGCTTTTGGGGACTATTCTAAAAATAATTTTTCGATATTTTTCGGATTTTGGTCGGGGAATTGGCGGGGACTTTTTTAGCGAATATAACTAAGAAATAGGTCTGTGGTCGCTTCAGCTAGTTCAAACTCAATTTGATTGTAAGTGACTGTTAATTGAAGAACTGGAACTACTGTAATAATGATTTT
>NZ_RJLM01000253.1 GCF_004104355.1 Photobacterium chitinilyticum | reverse complement strand
GGTGTACTTCTACGGTTCAGACTAGGTAACGTAGCATTAGCCGCTGACATCAAAGAGATGTTTCTTGAAGTAAAGATCCCGAGACAAGATAGGGGTAGCGTTTCGTCTATTGTGGTGGGAAGACGGTGATATAAGACGGAAGCCTAAGGAATATTGTTTGACAGTTCGTCCGTTTGGAGCCGTGTGATAATGGATGAGATCTGGTGGGGGCTGAACGTGAACGAAGAAAATGTCTTCAGGGTTGGGTGCAGGAGCGTATACACTCTGATTTACTGAGAAAAGGGATTGACTGGCATTTCAATCCTCCGGCTGCTAGTCATTGGGGAGGAGTATGGGAGCGCATGATTTGCTCTGTATGTAGAGTATTGGGTGCTATTGTAAA
>NZ_RJLM01000252.1 GCF_004104355.1 Photobacterium chitinilyticum | reverse complement strand
CATCCTATCAGGTGTCTTCAAACTACCACTGACCACTGACCACGTGAAACACTTCAACATGCATTCCTCCGACCACATCACACCACTCACACTCGACCAGTGCACACAGCTACTTCTCAGTCGGCACGTTTGTCGAGCCGTTTCGTCTGACCGGAATAGTGGTTGTGGTGTCTGTGAGACGATCGAATGGCACACCACCTAGACACAGTGTATCGAGTCAGATGTTGATGCTGTCCTGGATAGCTTGTTGTATTGGATGACATAGATGGACGCTTCAGCGATGTCAATGTGTCTGTGCAAGTGTGTTCGTGGACGTGTGAGTTGGATAGAGGGTATGTGAGAGACTGAGTGAGTGAGTGAGTGAGTGTGTTGGTGATTGAGT
>NZ_RJLM01000251.1 GCF_004104355.1 Photobacterium chitinilyticum | reverse complement strand
TCTTGCGACTATTAAGACCAATCACGGAGACTTACGTATCAAGCTTTTCCCTGAACATGCTCCTAAAACAGTGGCTAACTTTGTATCTCTTTCAAAAGATGGCTACTATGATGGTGTCATTTTCCACCGTATTATCAAGGACTTTATGATCCAAGGTGGAGACCCAACTGGAACTGGTATGGGTGGCGAGTCAATCTACGGCGAATCTTTTGAGGATGAATTCTCAGAAGAGCTTTACAATATCCGTGGTGCTCTTTCCATGGCAAATGCTGGTCCAAATACCAACGGCAGCCAGTTCTTTATCGTGCAAAACCAACACCTACCTTATTCGAAGAAAGAAATTACTCGTGGTGGTTGGCCAGAACCGATTGCAGAAATCTATG
>NZ_RJLM01000250.1 GCF_004104355.1 Photobacterium chitinilyticum | reverse complement strand
GCCTGTCCGTGCAGGTTGTGCTGGATACCGAGGCTGCAGTGTACAGCGGTCAGGAGGCCATTGATGCCGGACTGGCTGATGAACTTGTTAACAGCACCGATGCGATCACCGTCATGCGTGATGCACTGGATGCACGTAAATCCCGTCTCTCAGGAGGGCGAATGACCAAAGAGACTCAATCAACAACTGTTTCAGCCACTGCTTCGCAGGCTGACGTTACTGACGTGGTGCCAGCGACGGAGGGCGAGAACGCCAGCGCGGCGCAGCCGGACGTGAACGCGCAGATCACCGCAGCGGTTGCGGCAGAAAACAGCCGCATTATGGGGATCCTCAACTGTGAGGAGGCTCACGGACGCGAAGAACAGGCACGCGTGCTGGCAGAAAC
>NZ_RJLM01000249.1 GCF_004104355.1 Photobacterium chitinilyticum | reverse complement strand
TGATGAATCCTTGTTCTGTAGTTTATGTACGAGAATATCCTCTTGGGCTGCTTGAGTGCAGATTCTGCCAGCTGCATTTCATATTTTCTTTGCGCTTCCCGAATTTTAGTTATACACTCGTTTCTTATCGATCTGTAGCGTTCCATCGTACCTGCTGTGCCAAGGCGGATGGCAACATCCCAGCATTTCTTCTTTTGTCTTAGTAAACGTCGAATATCCCGCCCTATCCAGGGATGTTCGTGCTTCTTTTTCTTTGGGACAGTCCAGGGTATGTATGGTTGAGTTACCCGATTGTATAACTGCCTGAATAGAGTCCATGCCTCTTGTACTGATGCCTTTGAGTCAATTTGCCAGTTCTCAGTCGATGCTGCGGAGTTAATTGCCT
>NZ_RJLM01000248.1 GCF_004104355.1 Photobacterium chitinilyticum | reverse complement strand
GCCTGTCCGTGCAGGTTGTGCTGGATACCGAGGCTGCAGTGTACAGCGGTCAGGAGGCCATTGATGCCGGACTGGCTGATGAACTTGTTAACAGCACCGATGCGATCACCGTCATGCGTGATGCACTGGATGCACGTAAATCCCGTCTCTCAGGAGGGCGAATGACCAAAGAGACTCAATCAACAACTGTTTCAGCCACTGCTTCGCAGGCTGACGTTACTGACGTGGTGCCAGCGACGGAGGGCGAGAACGCCAGCGCGGCGCAGCCGGACGTGAACGCGCAGATCACCGCAGCGGTTGCGGCACTATTGAAGCGGCCAATCCCATGCATATTGTCTGTACATGGGGTCGCACAAATTGCATAGTATCATAAATAGCCATTCCA
>NZ_RJLM01000032.1 GCF_004104355.1 Photobacterium chitinilyticum | reverse complement strand
GAAGGATTTTCGGCCAAGTATGATCGTATTAATGGATGGAGTTGCATAACAAAGGTATCAAGGTGACTTGTTTGACTCGGCATTTTTGGTTTGGAGTTTAGTGGGCTTGGTGAGTTGGTCGTGGCGCACCTTATACTAGGCGTTATGTGTTTGTGCGTAATTAAGAGGGAGCGTTAGGTGAGATTAAAGGAAAAGGTTCAGTATAAACTACTGCCAAAAATTGTTGATAAGTACATTGAATTCAAAAATATGCGCATTGAACAAAATCTACGTCGGCTCGGTATTACTTCAATTTTGGTGGATAACACAGTTTTATTTCATGGTGTTACACACGAAACTGCATGGGTGTCAAACGGGAAAAAAAAGTGGGGAGATACTGAAGTAGAAACTGGTTCCCTTTCTCGGATTCCAGTACATGAAGAAGGGTGTGAAGGCCGAGAATACACTTCAATCAAGTATCTACCTAGTATTATTGATCTTGCGAGGCGTGAGGTTCTTGAGTTATGTCTTTCTGATGAATTGAAAGATGAGCAGCTGACTCAACCTATGGGAAGATTTAGAGGGTACGGAATATTTGATAGTTCGCTATTCAAAGGGCTTAATATGCGAGTTATCCATGACCCTGATTATACATTTGCTATCGGTGCTGGCTGCAGAAGTCTTGAAGAGCAAAGAAAAGATAGGCTTGCATCAAAATTAGACCCACTATACCGGGACCTAATTGATGTCTTAGGTAAGAAGAATTCGCAGGATATTTGGCATATTGTCACAGCCGAAAGGAATGATTGTTACTGCTTTTTAACTATGGATTTTAGGCTGGTCAAAAATCTGGAAGCTCAGAAGAATAATCCCGTGGTTAAATCACTAAAAACTAAGGTTTTGACGCCCGAACAACTTGGCAAAGAATTTAATCTTCCTACCATTTCTCCTAGACTATATTCATACCATTTAGCTGATTGTCCAGTAAATACTGAGTTCAATTGGCACAATTCAAAACGACAGAAACCGAAAAAAAACACATAACAAAGGCATTAAGGTGACGCTGGACGCTCGGCAGTTTTGGTTTGAAGTGTAATTGGTTTAGTAAGTATGGCGTAAGCGCACCTTATGCCAAGCGTTATATTCTTATTTGAAATTAGAGGAAATGATGAATTCGATTAAGCTCGAAAAACCAATGTATTATAAAAATGACTTTGCCCTTAGGTTTGAGCTTGGACCTGCAGAGTTGGGTGTTTGGGCTAATCGTGAGGAAGGTGTATTAAATGACAATTACTTCAAAATAGCTCAAGAAAGGGCTTTGAGTATTTTTCATTCTGCATTCTCACCTTCTGATGACATATCGATTTATTATCAAATCTTCTCTGATGGGCGTAAAAAAATCAGAAAAGGTAATTACTTTCTAAAGCAACTGAAATCCGTTACGGCAAAAAAAGTCGAGTTTAGTGATCATAGAGATATCTATCGTGAAGATTTAGACTATAAAAGTCACTGTTGGAAGCGAGTTAGCATATCAAACATAACAATTAATGACCTGAATGTTGTAAGTATTCTAGAACCTTCGATAAACACTGATTTTGGGGGTAGATCACCGTCAGTAAGTGGCGAGTGTTACATTAAAAATCATACTCAAGGATTAGTTTTTCATATCTATGATGACCGAGGCATGGATCTTGTTGCTAATGAGAAAGAGGCACTTCAAGGGATTTACTGTGCTCACTATAACTGGTTGTTGAAGTATGACTTAGAACATATGGACAGTGTGTTTTCATGAATATAACAAGGCAATCAAGGTGATGCGTTACACTCGGCGGTTTTGGTATGGAGTGCGGTGTGCTTTGTTCGTTCAGTGGGGCACACCTTATTGCAGGCGTTATATTTTTCATTTAATCCATTTACCTATTAAATATCAATGTTTTGTCTGTATTTAGCGTTTCTCGCAGGCTAGAATGTTACAAATGATACATTGTTAAATTTAGGTGATAATTTGAGCGATCATACAACTATCATTGTGGAATGGTATGGCCCTTACACATATGATGAAATTAATGAAAACCCTGATTGGGAAAATGGTTTATATCTTGCTACGGGGAAACTCAAGTATGAACGTGAGGCAACAATTCAGTATTGCGGTATCACTGAAGGTAGCTATCATAAACGTTTAAAAAACCATCATAAAGTCCATGAGATAAACAGGGAACAAGAGTTCTGGATTGGTGAGGTGGCATATCCTTCAAATGCATCTCGTTATTTCTTAGAAATGGCTGAATCGATGATCGTTTATTTTTGGCAACCAGAATTGAATGAACGCAAAAAGTTATCTATTCCTAAACCAATAACATTGCTTAATAAATGGTACAAAGGAAATTGTACGGCTCGGTATCGACAGCACTCTTTGTGTAAAGATTTAGCTGATGTTTTATCTTGGGACGGTGAATTATGGAGAAGTGGCAATCTCCAGGTATGGGAAGAATAAAAATATAACAAAGCAATCAAGGTGATGCGTTACACTCGGCGGTTTTGGTATGGAGTTCAGTGTACTTTGCTAGTTCAGTGGGGCACACCTTATTGCAGGCGTTATGCCCAAAAGATAAGTATCAAGCGACAAAATGTTGTCATGCTCACGAGAGGAAAAGATGTTTAAAGAACCTTGGTCTGATATTTCTGAATATCCCAAAGAACATAAATTCGCTCTTGAGACTGAATTGAAAAAAGAACTCGGTACAAATCATTCATTATTTGGTAAGAAAGTTAATCTTTTAGCCAAAAGAGAGGATCGAGATGATCTTCTATTAAAGTCTGGTTCGACATTCTATATTGTTCATCTCACATGGAGTGGAACTCAAGAAAGTGCTGGTTATCCTCTAGTTGATGTGTTTGAGACGGAACTGGAATTAGAAGCCAGATTGGCAGAGGATTCTCTTTATTTTTAGTAACTTGGGCATAACAAAGCAATCAAGGTGACCCGTTACACTCGGCGGTTTTGGTTTGAAGTTCGGTGTGCTTGGTAGGTTAGTCGTGGGGCACCTTATTGCAGGCGTTATGGCGCAGGGGCGTACAGGCAACGTGGCTGTCGTTTTATTGCTGGCGGGTCGTGCTTAGTTGCTAGTGAATCACAGTTTTCCAGCTCTGTTATGGTGGTGGAAGTTTTCAAAGAAAATATACAATTGTGGTTTCTGTACGCAACCGCCCGATTGTCGTTATTAGATGGCTTTTTCACCAAACCAATTGCCTCCTGCATTCACCTGAACCTTTCTTCATTTTCATCGGGTCGAGGCTTAGCAGCTAGTAAGCCGTTGTTTTCCAATTCTGTTATGGTGATGGGTGTTTACAATGAAAATAATCATTGTTGGTTCCAGTCCGCAGCACGCTCGATTGTCGTTTAGTACTCGCTGCTTTTTCTCCTTAAGCACCGATTCACACTGATAGAAGAGAGCAGGCCGTTCTTCTTCTGAATAAATCCTGCTCAAATTCCCATCAAAAGACTCAGGTTTCAGTTATAGCTACCTGAAATAAATCACAAAACTGCGATCCCTCAACTTCCTGCTTACTCAGTAATGTATGATGCATGAATCATATGGCAGGTAAATAATTCTGTTCGGCGGTAGCGTGCATTGAAGTTGAGTCGGTTACTTGGATCTCGCCATAACAAAGGTATCAAGGTGACGCGTTTGACTCGGCAGTTTTGGTTTGGAGCTTAGTGGATTTGGTGAGTTCCTCGTGGCGCACCTTATCCCAGGCGTTAGCCGTTTTCCGTAACTTGCCATTTAGGGAGTGATAGAATAGTATCACTTTATGGTTTCCAAATGAGTCCACAGAATGAAAGTTGAGCTAGTTACGACACTTAAGCGTCAAGCAACGAAGATTCTCGCTGATCTTCATATTACCAAAGAACCAGTACTTATCACCGAACACGGCCAACCATCGGCATATCTAGTTGATGTTGAAGATTATGAGTATATGCAGAATCGCCTTGCGATTTTAGAAGGTATTGCCCGTGGTGAAAGGGCAATCGTTGAAGGCAATGTAATCAGTCAGAGTGAAGCTAAGGAAAAGATGTCAAAATGGCTCAAATAACTTGGACAGCTCCTGCGCTATCTGATTTGGATGCCATCGCTGAATATATTGCTTTAGACAACATAGTTGCTGCAAAGACCTTGGTTCAAGCTGTGTTTAATGCAGTTGAGCGATTAGAGGTTTTTCCAGAGTCAGGTCGCGTACCTCCAGAACTTGAACATTTAAGCTATCGTGAGGTAGTGGTTAGTCCTTGTCGTATATTTTACAAAATATCAGGTGATGAGGTGTTTATTCTATTTGTTCTGCGACAAGAACGAGATTTGAAAAAATACATTCTAAGTCATTGGAAAAATTAGATTTCACGGCTAACAAAGGCATCAAGGTGACGCGTTACACTCGGCGGTTTTGGTTTGGAGTTCTGTGGATTTGGTGAGCTGGGTGTTAGCGCACCTTATSCCARGCGTTATATGTTGTTGATCTCTGGGATACATTGATAAAGAAACAGCATAGTACCAATACAGCTTTATCTCTAATTATTCAGGAGAAAATATGCGAAAGATTGCAGTCATTGTTGCTAACATAGTCGTGTCACTCATTCTGTTCTTTGGCGGCCTCAGTTTTATCGCAGTGTTCATCTTCACTTTTGCAACTGGCTCATTCTCTGATATGGGCAATGGCAATGCTCAACTGTCGTTTTTATACCTGTTGATGATGGGGTTGATTTCTGTGGCAGGTATTCTTGGCTTATTCATTAGGTTTTTTATCTGTGCAAATTCAACTCTCAAAAGCTACATTAAGTATCTAAGTTGGGAGTTGGCAATCGGTTCAGGCTCAATGACGTTCTTCTTGAGGCCAATAGATATAGCAAAAATGATTTATTTAGAGAAGGGTGAAGCTTCGGAGAAAGATGTTATATATTACACTGCTAAGTTCACATTTTGGACTGCTTACTGTTCTATGAGGGGCTCGCTCTTTCTTCTTGTTCCAATAGCAATGGTCTATTTTATTCCTGGTCCGTATTAAGGCACAGTTCTTTACTGCTTCCTTAGGCTTGAGTGCTGTTAAAACCACTCAGAAAGCTTAATTGGTCGCTTCAAGGATCACTATATTCATATAACAAGGCAATCAAGGTGATGCGTTACACTCGGCGGTTTTGGTATGAAGTTCGCTGTGCTTTGTTGGTTCCGTGGGGCACACCTTATTGCAGGCGTTATGCACCTAGAGCCAAGATTTTCAATGGTAGATAGTTCATCACTCATTTCCACGATTTCTTTGGCCATTCGTTTGTCGAAAGGCTGCCTGAAAGTCCTGAGTTAAACAGGTTGTTGCTTTCTTTGCTGCCTTTG
>NZ_RJLM01000247.1 GCF_004104355.1 Photobacterium chitinilyticum | reverse complement strand
AGAGAACAGTTCAGCTGGCCTTCAGCTACTCTACAACTACCCTCCATTCCCAGACAGTGTGAATGGAACATTGAAGTAGGTCCCCCAACTCTAACAGAAGTTCAAAAGGCTATAGTTAATCTGAAACGAGGAAGGGCAGCTGGTCCAGATGGATTGGCTCCAGAAGTCTTTAAGGATGGTGGTCCAATTTTAGCGATTAGGTTGACTAATATTTTAGCTAAGATCTGGGAGTTAGACGTTATTCCATCTGACTGGTCGCAATCACTTATCGTCCCAATATATAAGAAAGGGTCAAAATCATCCTGTGACAACCACAGAGGGATTAGTTTAACTAATATAGCATCTAAAATACTAGCTTCAATAATTATTGGGCGCCTAACTAAGAC
>NZ_RJLM01000246.1 GCF_004104355.1 Photobacterium chitinilyticum | reverse complement strand
TATGGTAGACCTAGACGATAACCGCTTGGAAACTGCCCTATCATTCGGTGCGACTCATAAGGTTAATTCTTCAGACCCTAAAAAAGCCATTAAAGAAATTTATGATTTGACAGATGGTCGTGGTGTGGATGTCGCTATCGAAGCTGTAGGGATTCCTGAAACATTTGATTTCTGTCAAAAGATTATCGGTGTAGACGGAACGGTTGCCAACTGTGGTGTGCATGGTAAACCAGTTGAATTCGATTTAGATAAACTTTGGATTCGCAACATCAATGTAACAACTGGTTTGGTATCTACAAATACGACTCCACAATTGTTGAAAGCACTTGAAAGTCATAAGATTGAACCGGAAAAATTGGTAACTCACTATTTCAAACTCAGTGAAATTGA
>NZ_RJLM01000245.1 GCF_004104355.1 Photobacterium chitinilyticum | reverse complement strand
CAAGAAAAACTAGCCCAGTCTTTTTCTGACAATGCTAGTCGCAAGGTCAAGGGGTCTGGTATGGGGCTCTTTGTGGTTAAGAGTCTATTAGAACATGAAAAATTAGCTTATCGTTTCGAGATGGAGGAGAATCGTTTAACCTTCTTTATAGATTTTCCAAAAGTCGTCCAAGACTAGGGAGAGAAAGGGTTTACATAGATGGAGTTAGAAGAAAATCAATCGAAACTGCGGGAAAAACTAGATTTTTTTGGCAAAAAGTGATAAAATGAACAATGTAAATGGGATGACCCATAAAAATATACAGGAGGCCTGATAAAATGGCAATCGTTTCAGCAGAAAAATTTGTCCAAGCAGCCCGTGACAACGGTTATGCAGTTGGTGGATTTAACACA
>NZ_RJLM01000244.1 GCF_004104355.1 Photobacterium chitinilyticum | reverse complement strand
ATGATTTTCAAAAAATTTCCAATCAATTTTCTTGAAACCCTTTCCTACTTTTGATAGACTAGTATCTAGTTTTTGAAAAAAGGAGAAAGAAAATGAAAAAATTTGTTGCTGAGTTAATCGGTACGTTCATGCTTGTATTCGTCGGGACAGGAGCTGTTGTTTTTGGAAATGGTCTTGATGGCCTTGGTCACCTTGGAATCGCCTTTGCTTTTGGTTTAGCAATCGTGGTGGCAGCCTACTCAATCGGAACTGTTTCAGGTGCTCACTTGAACCCGGCTGTTTCGATTGCTATGTTTGTAAACAAACGTTTGTCATCTTCAGAACTTGTAAACTACATCCTTGGTCAGGTTGTTGGAGCTTTCATCGCTTCTGGCGCAGTCTTCTTCCTCTTGGG
>NZ_RJLM01000243.1 GCF_004104355.1 Photobacterium chitinilyticum | reverse complement strand
AAAATTTGTTGCTGAGTTAATCGGTACGTTCATGCTTGTATTCGTCGGGACAGGAGCTGTTGTTTTTGGAAATGGTCTTGATGGCCTTGGTCACCTTGGAATCGCCTTTGCTTTTGGTTTAGCAATCGTGGTGGCAGCCTACTCAATCGGAACTGTTTCAGGTGCTCACTTGAACCCGGCTGTTTCGATTGCTATGTTTGTAAACAAACGTTTGTCATCTTCAGAACTTGTAAACTACATCCTTGGTCAGGTTGTTCTCACCCGTCCGCCGCTCGCCGCCCAATAACGCACCCGAAGGATTGTTACTGTCGCTGCCGCTCGACTTGCATGTGTTAGGCCTGCCGCCAGCGTTCAATCTGAGCCATGATCAAACTCTTCAATTAAAGTTTTGTTG
>NZ_RJLM01000242.1 GCF_004104355.1 Photobacterium chitinilyticum | reverse complement strand
TCTTTTTGACGCCGTTTTCCACGTACTGTCCGGAATACACGACGATGGCCACATCGCCATACATCCCCTTATAGGACACCGCTTTGCCCAGGTCTTTCACCGCTGTCTCCAGCTCGGAATTAGAGCCACGACGGGTATCCAGCTTCTCCTTGACGGCTTTGAAGGAACGGAACAGCGCCCAGCCTTTCGGATCGAACACGATGATATTCACCACACCGCTGGCGTTCAGCGCGTAGGCTTCGATATCGTCGGTCGGGTCATACGTGGACTTGTCACGCTTGCTCCACTCCGTGCCGCCGGACTGCGTGATGTTATTCTCCTCACTGCGGCCCATATCCACCTCAACCGGATCGAAGGCTTCACCGGTCATGGTGTATTTGCCCTTAAGCACGGCA
>NZ_RJLM01000031.1 GCF_004104355.1 Photobacterium chitinilyticum | reverse complement strand
GACCCGAAGCGGGTCAGCCAATTTCTTATTGGGGTGCAGCTAATTTAGCCACCGAAGTCATCCAGCAGGATGTTTTCGTCTTCGACACCAAGATCTTTCAGCATGCCGATAACGGCTGCGTTCATCATTGGCGGACCACACATGTAGTATTCACAATCTTCCGGTGCTTCGTGATCTTTCAGGTAGTTCTCGTAGATCACGTTGTGGATGAAGCCTGTGTARCCGTCCCAGTTATCTTCCGGTAGCGGATCAGACAGGGCAACATGCCAGTCGAAGTTCTCGTTGTCCGCGGCCAGCGTATCGAAATCTTCAATATAGAACATTTCACGCTTGGAACGGGCACCGTACCAGTAGGTCATCTTACGCTTGGACTTCAGGCGCAGAAGCTGGTCGAAGATATGCGAACGCATCGGAGCCATACCGGCACCACCACCGATGAATACCATTTCGTTGTCGGTCTCTTTCGCGAAGAACTCACCGAACGGGCCCGAAATCATACACTTGTCACCCGCTTTCAGTGACCAGATGTATGAAGACATCACACCCGGTGGCACGTCAGGGTTGTTTGGCGGCGGTGTTGCAATACGCACGTTAAGCTTAATCAGCCCTTTCTCTTCCGGGTATGACGCCATGGAGTAAGCACGGATTGAMGGCTCTTTAACGACAGACTCGTAGCGGAACAGGTTGAACTTGTCCCAGTCGCCACGGTATTCCTCTGGAATATCGAAGTCAGCGTATTTAATGTGGTGCGGCTCAGCTTCAATCTGAATATAACCACCGGCACGGAACGGCACTTCTTCACCCTCAGGGATCTGAAGAACCAGTTCTTTGATGAAGGTCGCCTCGTTGTCGTTGGAGAGAACAGTACATTCCCACTTCTTAACACCGAAGATCTCTTCTGGCAGCTCGATATTCATGTCAGATTTTACGTTTACCTGACAGGCCAGACGCTCGCCTTCGCGCGCTTCACCTTTGGTGATGTGATCAAGCTCTGTCGGCAGAATGTCACCGCCGCCAGATTTAACTTTCACACGGCACTGGCCACATGAGCCACCGCCACCACATGCCGACGATACAAAGATACCATTGGCCGAAAGTGCGCTAAGCAGTTTGTCACCGGCAGCGGTTGTAATCGCTTTTTCCGGATCGTTGTTTACTGAGATAGTAATGTCACCTGATGGTACCAGCTTAGATTTAGCGAACAGGATCACTAAAACTAGAGCCAGGATAATCAGGGTGAACATAACTACGCCAAGAATAATATCCATTGACTATTCCTATTATCCTGATTACAGCTGAACGCCGGAGAAGGACATGAAGCCCAACGCCATGAGACCAACGGTGATAAATGTAATACCTAGGCCACGCAGACCAGGAGGTACGTCAGAGTACTTCATCTTCTCGCGGATCCCCGCAAGCGCAACGATTGCCAGCATCCAGCCTACGCCGGAGCCGAAACCGTAAACCACCGATTCAGCGAAGTTGTAGTCACGCTGTACCATGAAGGATACGCCACCGAAGATGGCACAGTTAACGGTGATCAACGGCAGGAAAATACCCAATGCGTTGTACAGCGGCGGGAAGAAGCGGTCCAGCACCATTTCCAGGATCTGTACCAATGCCGCAATAACACCGATAAAGGTGATGAAGTTCAGGAAGCTAAGGTCAACACCTTGAACGATAGCACCGTCTTTCAGCAGCAGGTTGTAAACAAGGTTGTTCACCGGTACCGCGATCGTCAGTACCACGATGACGGCAACACCCAGACCAAAAGAGGTTTTTACTTTCTTGGATACGGCAAGGAATGTACACATACCCAAGAAGAACGAAAGTGCCATGTTCTCGATAAAAATCGAACGAACCAACAGGCTTAGATAATGTTCCATGTTCCCCTTACTCCTTCGCTTCTACTTGTTCCGGACGAACAATACGGATAGCCCAGATCATGAAACCAATCAGGAAGAAAGCAGATGGTGCAAGCAGCATCAGGCCGTTCGGCTGATACCAGCCACCGTCAGATACCAGAGGCAGAACCTCAACACCAAATAGCTTGCCCGACCCCAATAGCTCACGGAAGAAGCCAACAGTAATCAGTACGAAGCCGTAACCCAGACCGTTGCCGATACCGTCAATAAATGACGGCAGCGGCGCCGACTTCATTGCGTACGCTTCGGCACGACCCATTACGATACAGTTGGTAATGATCAGACCGACAAAGACAGAAAGCTGCTTGGAAATATCATAAACAAACGCTTTCAGTACCTGGTCGACCACGATAACCAACGAGGCAATGATGGCCATCTGCACGATGATACGCACACTGTTGGGAATATGGTGACGGATCAGTGATACAAAAAGGTTAGAAAATGCAGTCACAAACATCACTGCCAGCGTCATGACAAACGCCGTTTCTAATTTTGTCGTTACTGCCAAGGCAGAACATACACCAAGAACCTGAAGCGCTATCGGGTTGTTGTCGATAAACGGCGCAAACAGGATCTTCTTCATTTCTTTAGTATCAGCCATTGTTCAGGCCTCCCTCACGAACCTTCGCCAGGAATGGACCGAAGCCCATATCGCCTAACCAGAAGTCGAAGGTGTGCTGTACACCAGTACCAGTTAGTGTCGCACCAGAAAGGCCGTCAACACCGTGGATATCACTCGGTGCCGCRCCGCCTTTCACTACGCGAATAGCAGGTTGGTTGTTATCGTCAAACAGCTTTTTGCCTTCGAACTGACCGCGCCATTTCGGGTTCTCGACTTCACCACCCAGCCCGGGRGTTTCACCCTGCTCGTAGTAAGTGATACCCGCCACCGTGTTGCCGTCAGTCTCAACCGCAATGAACGCGTACATCATTGACCACAGACCGTTGCCGTGAACYGGCAGGATCAGTTTCTCAGTGTTRTCGTTCGCATCCTTGACCAGGTAAACCGTGGCAATATTTGCACGGCGAATGATCTTCGCCAGATCCTGGTCAGCGGTTAGCTTGACAGACTGGTTGTTGTCCTTCGCAGCGACACGTTGCTTGTACTCTGCGGCAGTCTGACCTGCCTCAGTTGTCTCGACGAACTCACCCGTCTCAAGGTTAACCAGTTTGGGTTCGATGAACTGCTGGTAAGCTTCGGTGACGTTAGTGCCGTCTTCGAGCAGACCGGCAACCGAAAGGATGTTGCGCTGCACATCCAGTACGGCATTTTTCTGCTGAAGTGGACGCAAGCTCACTGCCGACATTGATACCACGATAGAGCACACCAGGCTCAGTGCGAYAACAACAATCAGCGTCTTTTTAATGCTATCGTTATTACTTGCCATGACGAGCGAGTCTCCGTTTGATATTGCCCTGAACGACCAGGTTGTCAAATAGAGGTGCGAATAGGTTAGCAAACAGGATTGCTAGCATCATACCTTCTGGGTACGCAGGGTTAACCACACGCACCATAACAGCCATTGCACCGATTAGCGCGCCGTACCACCACTTACCTTTGTTGGTAAAGGCAGCAGACACGGGATCGGTCGCCATGAACATCATACCGAATGCAAAGCCACCCAGAACCAGGTGCCAGTGCCAAGGCATGCTGAACATTGCGTTAGTGTCAGAACCAATGATATTGAACAGAGTCGCTGTCGCAATCATACCCACCATGGTACCGGCAATAATACGCCATGAGGCAATGCCCATGAACACGATCATTGCGCCGCCAAGGATGATAGCGAGCGTAGAGACTTCGCCGATTGAACCCGGAATACGGCCAATGAATGCATCCATCCAGGTGATCGCGTCGCCAGTCACAACATTGATAAGCTTCGCGTCACCGCCCTGTGCCCACTGGCTCAGCGCCGTCGCACCGGTAAAGCCGTCTGCGGCTGTCCATACTGCATCGCCCGAAATCTGAGCCGGGTAGGCAAAGAACAGGAACGCACGGCCGGCAAGCGCAGGGTTCAGGAAGTTACGGCCAGTACCACCGAAGATTTCTTTTGCAACCACAACACCGAAGGTAATACCCAGTGCCGCCTGCCAAAGTGGTAGTGTCGGCGGTACGATCAGTGCGAACAGGATAGAAGTAACAAAGAAGCCTTCGTTAACCTCGTGCTTGCGCACCATACAGAAAAGTACTTCCCAGAAACCACCTACGGCAAACACAACGGCATAGATAGGCAGGAAGAACATCGCACCCAGGAGCATTTTGCTACCCCAGCCAGCGTCTGGCGACAGCGTGCCGCCCAGCATTTCTGTCAGCCAGTAGTGCCAGTCGCCGGCGATAACCGTCGCCAGCTGATCACCCGCATACATGTGGTTGAGTGCAACGACAGCCTGGTGGCCGGAGTTGTACATCCCCCAGAACATCGCCGGGAATACCGCAAACCACACCATGATCATGATGCGTTTCAGATCGATGCTGTCACGCACGTGTGAACCGGTACGAGTCACCTGACCCGGCGTATACATAAGAGTGGCAAACGCTTCGTAAAGCGCAAACCATCTCTCGTGCTTGCCACCCGGCTCGAAGTGGTGCTCGACCTGCTCGAGTAAATTCTTGAGGCTCATGAATTACCCTTCCTTCTCAATTGTATCCAGGCACTCACGCAGTAGTGGACCGAACTCATATTTACCCGGACATACATACGTACATAGAGCCAGATCTTCTTCGTCAAGCTCCAGCGCACCCAGTTGCTGCGCACTGTCAATGTCACCGGCACACAGGTCACGAAGCAGCAGTGTCGGCTCGATATCAAGCGGCATCACTTTTTCGTAGTTGCCGATTGGCACCATTGAACGTTCACTGCCGTTGGTCGATGTCGTCATGTTGAACAACTGACCAGGGAAGAACTGGCTCAGGAACGAGCGAGTCACAGAGAACTTGTTTTTKCCCGGCACGATCCAGCCCAGGAACTCCTTCTCGCGACCTTCGCGAAGCGCAGTGACCTGGTGGTGGTAACGGCCAAGGTAGGCATGRGGACCGATRGCATGAAGGCCATTCAGTACCGAGCCCGACAGTACACGCAGCTCGCCCGGCATCATCTCTGAATCAGTGATCTGCCCAATCGCGGCACCGATTTGAGTACGGACCAGACGCGGGTTGTTCACCACAGGACCGGCAAGAGAAACCACACGATCGGTGTATAGCTCACCGGTCAGGAACAGCTTGCCGAATGCGATAACATCCTGGTAGTTGATGTGCCATGCCACATTCTCGAGGTTTGCACCAAACAGAGTATGGAYATGCGTACCAACAAGGCCGGCAGGGTGCGGGCCGTTGAATACGTGCTCTTCGATATTCGCTTCCGYTGAGCGAGGCAGGCTGGCACCAGACTTGCAGACCAGTACTTTTCCGCCAGTCAGACGAGAAAGAAGCGTCAGGCCGGCAACAAAGGCATCGCTCTGCTCATTGATGATAACTTCCRGATTTGCTGCCAGAGGGTTGGTATCGATGGCCGTAACAAAGATAGCCTGGGTTTGTGCATCAATCGCAGGAACCTTGCTGAAAGGACGTGTACGGAGCGCCGTCCACATACCTGACTCGACCAGCTGCTCGACAACCTTGCTGCGCTCTAGCTGAGCCAGCTGGGCTGTTTCGTAGCGGTTGAATGTTACCTGCTCGTCGCCCTCTACATCAATCACAACGGACTGTAGAACACGCTTAGCACCACGGTTAATTTCTGCAACCTTGCCGCTGGCCGGAGCAGTGAACTTAACGCCGGGGTTCTTCTTGTCTTCAAAAAGAACCTGACCTTTTTTCACTACATCCCCTACGCGGGTATGCATTGTAGGACGCATACCAACATATTCTTCGCCAAGCAAGGC
>NZ_RJLM01000004.1 GCF_004104355.1 Photobacterium chitinilyticum | reverse complement strand
TGATGGTGACAGTGACGGTATGCTCGGTGCCGTCGGCAGTGGTGACGGTGAACTCGCGATTAAGAGGATCGCTGGCCTCGGTCAGTGCCTGCACCTCCGCCGAACCGTTGTTCAGCTCGTAGCTCCAGGTACCGTCAGTGCCGATCTTGAACGTACCGAAGTTGCCGTCGGTGACGGTCTCGGCATCAAACACCGCCTCGCCTGCATCCGGGTCGACCACGTCCAGCTTGCCGCCGGTAGTCAGGATTGTGTCTTCTTTCACCGTGCCTGCATCGGCATCCGGTGTCGTTGGGGTAACAACGGCGCCGTCATCAGTACCAACAACAGTGATTGTCAGCGTCTGGGTATCCTTTCCGCCATGCCCATCATCAACCAGATAAGAGACTTTAAGTTCAACTGTTTCACCTTCAGCTAAGCTGTCATAATCATCATGACTTGGGTCAAACGTATACGAGCCATCACTATTAAATGTGAGGCCTGCCGGAATATTTTTATCGACTAACTGGTAAGTCAATGAGTCACCATCAGGGTCGTTGGCAACAACTTGACCGTGAATGACCTCGCCGCCTTCAATGGCAGAATCAAGCTTAGCTTGGGCAACAGGCGCTTGATTTACATCTACATTTAAATCTACGGGGGTTAACTGAACAGGACTATTGTTTTCGTCTTCATTCTCATCGGTAACCAACTCCGAACCAAATGATGTATCAAATCCAGCTTCTGCCAATACATTGTCATAGTCGTAATCAATAACAACAAAGCCCTGGTTTGAGGAAGTCGAGGATGATGAACCAGCGGCAGTTGCCTCAAAGATACTCGTCGGATCTTCTCCGGCAAGAATTGCATTCTGTATCGCGGTTATTTCATCGCTGTCAAAATGGGCTTGGTCGGCATAGTCTGGATTAAAGGCTACGCTACTTTCAATAGCAGCCACCTTAACTCCGTCGTCAGATAGCGCCACACAAGTTGGACATGGTTCCTGAACAATCACAGGCACACCATCTCTCAATACAACATAACGAGTTCCTGGATTGGCGACCATAATCTCGTCTGGCTGCATTTGATACTCAGCCTTAACAGCAATAACTTCATCACTCCCCTTGATAACAAATGCCATTCCATCTGCTACCTTCACATCAACGACTTTGCTGTTATTACTTGTATCCATATATGACCACCCAATTATCATTCACGATGAGTTATATAACCCGCGCTTTAAATAAAGCGATATTGAAATTTATTGTTATTTATTAATTAAAATGACACGACTCTACATATTGCTTGAAACACACTGCATGAAACATGTTGCTGGAATATAATCTCTTATTAGAATACATCCCTATCAAATACAACATTATTGAGATTGGCATTATTCCCAATAATTATGGCGAGAAATAAAATAATCCTTTACGCCAATTTTTTGGCAGTTTATCATTTGTAATAATTTGACACAATAAGCATATTCCCACACAAAAAATTTATAAAATTTTAACGTGATTATTATTTACACAAAGAGAATGAATGAAGAATAACGTGCCAACAATTACCTCTGATCACCTTGATTTTGTTGATGACAAAACGGCAGCACTATTACTGAACACCCCAAAAAGTGCACGTATCATGCTGTGGGTTATTGTTTTGTTTTTTATTGTTGCTGTCGTATGGGCATCAATGGCACAACTCGATCAGGTAACGGTAGGCGCAGGCAAAGTGATTCCTTCGTCTCAGCTGCAAGTTGTCCAAAACCTTGAAGGTGGTATTGTCAAAAAAGTACTAATCAAAGAAGGTCAGCATGTCGAAAAAAATCAAAGACTATTACTGATTGACGATACTCTTTTCCTTTCAGACTACCGTGAGCAAAGTCTTTCACTAGCAGGTTCGAAAGCCAATAGTGTTCGATTAAATGCATTATTAAATAGTGTGAGTGTTCGAAAAACGAAAGCTAAGACAAAATGGCAAGATAGTGTTGTAGTACAACGTCAACAGTTAGTTTTTAATTCAGACTTTACTAATAAACATATTAAATTAATTAGGCGACAAAATAACCAATACCAGGATCGTATCTCTAACCTGGAAAATCAGCTTTCAGTAACCGCTGAACAAATTAGCCAAAAAGAAAGAGAGCTAATTGAAACTCAATCACGCCTACATAATTTACGCCGCAACTATACTATAGCTAAAAAAGAGTTTGACATTACTCAACCTCTTGCTGAAGAAGGGGTTGTACCTCCAATTGAATTGTTAAAACTTCAACGTCAGTTAAATGACACTAAAAGTGAACTAACCTCGGCAACACTGCAGATACCAGTACTCAAGGCTGCTATTCAAGAAACTATTTTCAAACATATCGATATTGCGTTGAGATTTCGTTCCGAAGTACAAGCAGAGCTCAATGAGACCAGTGATAAATTATCAAGTCTGTCTGAATCTCAAATTGGTTTAAAAGACAGAGTGAATAGAACGGTAGTCACTTCTCCGGTAACCGGAACAATCCAAAAAATTCACGTAAATACCATTGGTGGAGTTATTCAGCCTGGTATGCCTCTGGTAGAAATTGTTCCAACCGAGGATAATCTGCTAATTGAGGCCAAAATTGCCCCTCAGGATATCGGTTTTCTAAGGCCAAGCCTCAAAGCTGTTATCAAGTTTAGCGCCTATGATTTCACACTTTATGGTGGCCTCACCGGTATTCTTGAAACCATCAGTGCAGATACCATTCAGGATGAAGAAGGAAATAGTTATTACCAAGTTCGTATACGTACTAATGCAAACAGCCTTACCGGGCCAAGTGGTGAACCATTACCAATTATTCCGGGAATGACAGCCTCTGCGGATATTATCACGGGCAAGCGCACTGTCCTGAAGTACCTGCTAAAACCCGTTCTAAAAGCTAGCCAGACAGCGTTAAGAGAATAATGACAATGAGACAGAAACAACAATTAATGAAGTTTGTACTAATGGTTTCAATTCAGTGCATAGCTTTACCTATAATGGCTCAACCACTTGAACAAGCAATTGCTCAAACCTTGGCTTCAAACCCTGAGATTAAAAGTGCCTACAGCGAATTTGTGAGCCGTAACGAACTCATTGACGCCTCTACGGGTGACTATCTGCCCTCTCTTGATCTAGAAGCCGGTGTTGGATATGAAGATTACGACAACGAATATGGCAGCAAGGGCGACTATAATCCGCGTTCTGCCAAAATCACCTTTCGACAGCTAATCTGGGATGGTTCAATCACCTACAATGACATCCAACGCAACAAATCCGAAACTGAAGCCCAGCGCTATCAGCTACTTTCAGATGCACAGGACACTGCGCTTCAGGCAACAGAAGTCTATCTTGATGTCCTCCGTGCCCAAGATGTACTCGAGCTGTCCGAAGCGAATCTTCAGGTACACAAAAAGATGTACCAAGATATCAACAAACGTACAGCATCTGGTATTGGGTCGACAGCTGATCTAGCCCAAATTGAGGGACGCCTTGCGCGTTCCAATACCAACTTATTGTCTGCAAACAGCAACTTAAACGATAAAATCACCGCATTCATTCGCGTTGTAGGCAACTATCCGAAAGATTTGGCGAAACCAGAAGTCGATATCAATTACGTGGCGCCGACCCTCGATGATGCTCTTGAAAAAGCACAGAAAAATAATCCAATAGTCCAAGTTGCCTCCAATGATGTTGAAGCCGCTCTCATCCAGTACGATCAGGCAAAAGGTGACTTCTACCCGACCTTTACTGTTGAAGCCTCCCAGCAGTGGGGTAAAGAGGTCGGCGGTAACCCCGGCGATAATGACGAATTCTCAGCCATGCTGAAAATGCGATACAACCTATTCAGTGGTAACTCGGATGTAGCCAAGACACGCCAGGTCGCTTATCAGATCAACAAATCCAAAGCAATTCGTGACAGAGCCTACCGTATGCTAGAAGAAAGTACCCGACTGTCATGGAGTGCCATGGATTTAGCAAACCAGCAAACCCAATATCTGCAACAACATGTCGATGCCTCAGCAAAGACAGTCATTGCCTATGAGAAACAGTTCAAAATCGGCCAGCGCACCTTACTAGATGTACTCAATACCGAAAACGAACTCTTTGAAGCCCGCAAGTCATACCTGCAAGCCCACTACAGCGGGATTTTGGCCAAGTACCGAGTACTTAATGCTACAGGACAACTACTCTCTGAAATGCGCGTCGATCTAGCCGACAACTGGACTCAGTCAGTTAAATAATAATTACAGGACATTAATAATGAGACACTCTTTAATTACCTTGCTGGCTTTGTTCCTGTTTGGCTGTTCGACTGGACAAATTTCTGAACCAGCAGCTGTGACACAGTCTCGCGATCTTGGCGATTCTGATCACGATGGCGTCATTAACGCTCGGGATAATTGCACCCAAACGCCATTGACTGCCGTTGTTGATAATGACGGCTGCCCAGTCTACGTAAAACGATCTGAGGAAAATGACGTACACGTTCTGTTCGCCAATGACTCCAGTTTGATTCCGGATTCGTTTTTTCCTGAAGTTCAACGTATGAGTGATTTTCTTCATAAATACCCAGACAGCAACGTAGAGCTAAAAGGACATGCCAGTCTTGTCGGTCGCCACCAGTACAATACCCAGCTATCTTTGCGGCGTGCAGAGCAGGTCCGCAAACAGCTTATCGAAACCGGGATCGCCCCCGAACGAATTCAAACCGTCGGTTTTGGCGATACGCTACCAGTCAAGAGTGATAGCGAAGAGCAATCGAATACACTTAGCCGTCGGGTAGTAGCAAAAGTTGTTGGCGAAAAGGGCTACGTCGTCGATGAATGGACGATTTTCATGGTGCGCAATAACTAAACTATTTGATTGATACGCACGTCGTGAAAAAAGCCTGTCTCTGGGTCTTGGCTATTTTGATATCGGCCAGTGCTATTGCACTGACCGATAGCGAATTAGTGCAAGTCGAAAAAGTCCGCCAGTTCTACGGAGAAAGGGCCGGACAGCGCATGCTGTCTTGGCGGCAAGTGATCAGAAGTAGCCGCGCTGCTGACGATAAACATAAGCTCAAGGCCATCAATAACTTTTTTAATCAACTGGTCTTCATTGACGATATCAAACTATGGGGGCAGGAAGACTACTGGGCAACTCCGCTAGAATTCATTGGTTCGGCAGCTGGTGACTGTGAGGATTTCAGTATAGCAAAATACTTTTCTTTACTAGAGCTAGGCATTGATGACAGCCGACTACGCCTAGTCTACGTAAAAGCACTTAACTTGAACCAATTCCATATGGTAGTAGCTTACTATCCGACCCCTTCATCTATCCCGTTGCTACTTGACAATCTTGACCGCGAAATCAAGCCTGCAACAAAACGGACTGACCTACTACCTATATACAGTTTTAACGGTAGCAAGCTTTGGCTAATGAAACAAAAAGGCCAAGGACAGCTCGCAGGCCAGGCCTCGCGACTGAGTGTATGGAATGACTTACGCCAACGTTCAAACCACACCCAATTTCACCGACCAATTATTAACTTTGATGAGTGACCACAATGACACTATACAGACAACTTTTGATATGGATGCTGATTGTATTTTTCACACTTATCACCTCGGTGTTTGTGATCCAATTCAATACAACCCGTAACTTTTTACGCGAGCAGCAATCTACAGAAATCGACAACGCCATCAGTGCCGTCGGACTTGCCGTATCACCGTACCTCGAAGCCGGCGATACCATCGCAACTGAATCGGTGATCAATGCTACGTTTGATAGTAGTTTCTACAGCAGTGTCAGCCTTGAACTACTTCAGGAAAACCTTTCCATTAAACGCACCAATCCAAAGAACATCACCGGTGTACCAGAATGGTTCCGAAATATAATTAAAATCGAACCAATTGAAAAGTCAACAACGCTCACCAGTGGCTGGTTACAGCTTGCCTCGCTGTCTGTAACCAGTAACCCAGCCTATGCCTACCTAAAATTATGGCAGGCTACCATCCAGCTTACATTAGGCTTCATCTCGACCTTTTTGCTGGGAGCTTTGATTCTTGCCGTAATTCTGTCGAAAGTCCTCAAGCCACTGAAGGCAATCCAAAGCCGGGCAAAAGAGATGTCCGTAAACCAGTTTGGTCAAGCCCTAGCAGTACCGCATACCCGTGAATTGAGCGATGTGGTGAAAGCTTTCAACCACATGAGCGCCCAGCTCAAACTGCATTTCGACCAACAGGCCTTAGAAGCCGATAGACTCCGAATCAGGGCCTTTCAGGATCCTGTATCAGGCCTCGCAAACCGCAGCTATCTGCTCACCCAATTGGAGTCTTGGTTAGATACCTCAGCCAAAGGCGGTATCGCGCTGCTGAAGGTTGACTTAATTAAAGACAGATACGATCAAAATGGCTATGAAGCAGGTGATCTGCTGGTGCAGAGCTTGGCAAGCCGTATTAAAAATCTTGCATCGGATGACTTCACCATTGCAAGATTAAGCCAGGCAGAGTTTGTTTTACTGGCACCCAATACATCGACTTCGGAATTAAAGTCGATTGGGAGAACCATGTTACTCATGAGCTCTGAACTCCAAAGCGATCCACTCGATGTCAGGCCGGTACAGGCAGCTGTTGGATTAGTCGTAAGACGCGATAGCGATACCATATCTTCATTACTTGCGCAGGCTGATAACGCGTTAATGCAAGCTCGCCAACAGCCTAAAGAACCTCTCGCTCTGTTTGACAACATTCAGCAAAACTCCGTAATGGGCAAGCTGCAATGGAAAGCTCTGGTCGATGAGGCCATTGCCAACAAGCGATTCAAATTTAAATTCCAGACAGCCATCAACGATCAGGGCGAGCCATTACACGAGGAAGTTTTTGCCTACATCGAAAAAGGGGATAAAAACTATTCTGCCGGCCAGTTTGTCGGAGCAGTGGAGCAGCTAAACGCCGGTACCCAACTGGATATGCATATACTCGATAAACTATTTCAACAACTAACAGCCAACCCTGATATGGGGCCGATTGCCGTTAACATCACCCAGAGCAGTATTAGCGATACTGGGTTTATTCGCTGGTTAAGCAACAAAATGAAGTCATATCAGTCCCTGAGTGATCGTGTTCTCTTTGAACTTCCGGAAATCAGTTTTATCAAGCACAGCAATGACACTGATTTACTATGCGAAATGATCCACCAAAACAACTTTGCTTTCGGTATCGATAATTTTGGCCATAACTTTGGATCACTAAGCAACCTGAACAAGCTGCGTCCGGCCTATGTTAAACTCGACTTTGCCTACACCAACAAAATAGACGATGAAGCAAAAGCCGATCTACTTACATCCATTACGCGTACCGCCAGTAATCTCTCTATTGTCACCATTGCATCTCGGGTCGAAACGACCAAGCAACAAGAAAAACTAGCAGCATTAATGGTAAAAGGTTTCCAGGGATTTGTTGTCGACAAAATAAACAAAGAGAAAACAGTATGAAAGATCCACTACTGACATCTCTTATCTATGTCAGCCGCTATTATGGCCAGGCCAATTCTCCCGATGCACTGATCGCCGATTTGCCATTGGCTGACGGTCTCCTGACTCCTTTTCTGCTGCCTCGAGCAGCGGAGACCGCAGGACTTCAGGCCAAAGCAAGCAAAATGGCACTAACGGAAATTCCACCACTGCTTTTTCCGGTCATTGCCCAGTTAAAGGGAAATGATGCCTGCGTGATCCTTAGCATCGACGAGGAAAAAAATGAGGCTGAAGTCGTACTGTCCCATAGTGACAACTCACAACAATGGATCAGCCTCGACGAGCTGAAAAACCAATATGCTGGCCAGCTATTTTTGGTCAAGAAAAGATTCCGCTACGACGAACGATCACCAGAAATACTGAAAACCCGTGAAGGGCACTGGTTCTGGAGCACATTATGGCACTCTCGCTCAATCTATCGTGATGTATTTGTCGCATCGATACTCATCAACATTTTCGCCATTTCCGCCCCACTTTTCACTAGGTTAGTCTACGACAAGATTGTCCCCAATCTAGCATTTGACTCCTTATGGGTGCTTACTATTGGTATCAGTATCGTCTTCTTTTTCGACTTAGTTCTGAAGCTGATGCGAAGCTACTTTATCGACTTAGCTGGCAAAAAATCTGATTTGCTAATCTCCGCCAAGATTTTCGGCAAAGTCATGGGGATTAGGATGGAGGCCCGCCCCCCTTCAGTCGGAGCATTTGCTCGCCACATGCAGGAATTTGAATCGATTCGGGAGTTCTTTACCTCGGCGACAATTTCATCGTTGATTGATCTCCCATTTGCCTTGATGTTTTTGCTAATCATTTGGTTAGTTGCTGGTCCCTTAGCCCTCGTTCCGCTGGTTGCGGTTACTCTCTTAATTATCTTCAGCTTGCTTATCCAGCGTCCGCTTCGTCAGACCATCGAAGAAGGCTCCCGCCTATCTTCGCAGAAACACGCTAACCTGATTGAAAGCCTTATCGGCTTAGAAACCGTAAAAATGTTCGGAGCCCAGAACCAGTTCCAGTTCCGCTGGGAAGAAGCAGTCTCCCACATGGCCAACTGGGGGATCAAATCTCGTAGGCTAACGGATTCGGTACAAAATACCGCGGGTTTCCTTCAGCAGTTTGTCTCAATCGCGATGATTTTATTTGGAGTATACCTAATAGCCGACGGCGAGCTAACTATGGGAGGCCTGATTGCAGCAACGATGCTGAGCGGCCGCGCTGTCGGTCCACTAGTGCAATTATCATTACTCTCGACCCGATACAATCAGGCAAAATCGGCGATGACTATCATCGAACAGTTGATGGAAATGCCCACTGAACAAGAAAATGGCAAACGCTATATTCACCGCCCTGTCATTAAGGGAAAGATAGAGTTTGACCAGGTTAGCTTCTCGTACCCAAACACCCAATCAGCTGCACTTAAAGATGTCAGTTTCACCATCAACCCGGGAGAAAAAGTGGCAATCATCGGCCGAATTGGTTCAGGTAAAACAAGTTTGGAACGCCTGATCATGGGTCTCTACCAGCCAACAGAGGGCTCGGTGCGTATTGATGATACCGACATCAACCAGTTACATCATATCGATGTTCGCCGGAATATTGGTTGTGTCGCACAAGATGTGATGCTGTTCTTCGGCTCGATTAGGGACAATATTACGCTAGGCCGCCCGCTTGCCACAGACAAGGACATCATGAGCGCAGCCGAACGTGCTGGCGTTACTAGCTTCACCCAGCAAGACACCGCAGGCCTGGAAAAGCAAGTTGGTGAAGGAGGTCAATTTTTATCCGGAGGCCAGCGCCAGTCAGTCGCTATAGCACGCGCCCTGTTAAGCAAGCCACCCGTACTTTTGATGGACGAACCCACCAGCAGTATGGATAACCGCTCAGAGATGTATATCAAACATCAGCTCAACAACCTAGCCGACAGCGATACCTTAATTTTGATCACCCACAAAACCAGTATGTTGGATGTTGTTGATCGTATTATCGTTATGGAAAAAGGACAAATTATTGCTGATGGTCCTAAGTCGAAGGTGTTAAGTCAGTTACGTGACGGCAATACTAACCAGGCAAGAAACTAATTGTAATTAACCTCGCTTTCTAGCCTTCAATCGCTCGATTATCACCTGCCCGTTTACTCATTCCTGTAAACGGGCTTGCTTACTCCTCACAAACTTCTTGCCAACCTCACTTTTACCAATAAAACTGACCAAAAAGTCAATAAAGTTTAAGAAGCACGATTACATCCATTTTATTATTATGCATATGGTGCATTATTTTCAAAAATCATCACCGATATCCCATTGACCGGGCCCGGTACGATACGCAGTCTAAATAGTGTAACCGCCAAGGAGTATGACATGTTTAACGACAACTGGATTCATGAACTAGCCAAACTAGATGAGCGCGGTGAAGCATGCATCATGGTAACAGTACTGGCAGATAAAGGATCTGTCCCTCGTGATGCAGGCACTAAAATGCTCGTTACCCGTAATAATATCGTAGCAACCATTGGCGGTGGGCACCTTGAACACAAAGCGGTAAAAATGGCACGTGAGATGCTGTTAATCGGAGATAGACACACCAAAATCGAACACTTTAACCTAGGTGCCCAACTCGGCCAATGCTGTGGTGGCATAGCGACACTGAGTTTCGAGTCCATCGGCCAACAGCAAAACCACTTGGTGCTATTCGGCGCTGGTCATGTAGCCAAAGCCCTGCTCCACATTGTGGCAACACTTCCCTTCCGCGTGACATGGGTTGACGAGCGGGAAGATGAATTCCCTGCAGAACTGCCAACTAGTGTAAAAAAACTGATCTCCGATGATCCTGTTGCCGAGGTCAAAGATATGCCCGCCAACAGTTACTATCTGGTCATGACCCATAGCCACCAGCTGGATTTTGATCTCGCTAAGGCCATTCTCAGCAGAAATGATACCGCCTACTTCGGCATGATTGGATCGTTGACCAAGAGGAAAAAATTCGATTACCGATTAACTGAGCGAGGCTACAGTCAAGAGACGATCGAACGAATGGTCTGTCCTATCGGTATCAATGCCGTCAAAGGAAAGCATCCGGCAGAAATTGCCGTCTCGGTTGCCGGTGAGTTGATCGCTCATTATCAGGGTGAACCGCTGGAACAAAAACGCACGACTAAATCGACGGCAACGGAGCCGGAGACTCAGGCGAACAATAATGACGCCTAAGCGATAAAGAAATAACACAATGGCTACGAAACAGCAGCTGACAAGAAAATAGCCATTTAACCTAAGTGACTACGTCGCTGCCAGCCACCAATTAAAGAGCCTGTTTCATAAACAGGCACTTTAATTGTCTTATTCCTGAGCCCCTACTTTGCTTTAATCACGCAATAATCGTAATGATAACAATTACGATTATTGCGTAATTCCCCCTATTCAGCCGACTTATTCTAAATAAATGCCATTTCCGCAATCAACCTCCCCTAAATAAAAACCAACGCCTATGATTAAATCTGGCAAAAACAATATTTATATGTGCCACTTATGGAGGAAGTATTATGCAAGGCAAGACCCAAGTACTCAGCTACTTGAACCAGGTACTTACCATAGAACTAACATCAATTAACCAGTATTTTCTGCATGCGAGAATGTTCAAAAACTGGGGATTTGATGAACTAAATGAAAAAGAATACAAAAAATCAATCAAAGATATGAAGCAAGCTGATGATCTGATCGAGCGTATTCTATTTCTTGAAGGTTTACCCAACCTACAACATTTAGAGAAACTACGTATCGGAGAAGAAGCCGAAGAAATGCTCCAATGTGATTTGGTACTTGAGATGGAGCAGCTTACGCTGCTGCGGGAAGCAATTGCATTCTGTGAAACCGAAGCTGATTTTGTCAGCCGCGAGTTGCTAGAAGATATCCTGGCCTATGAAGAAGAATATGTCGATTGGATTGAAACCCAGCAGGAACTGATACGAAACATTGGCATTGAAAATTATCTGCAATCTCAAATGTAGGGAATAGGTGACGCATATGAAAGGTAATACCAAGATTATCGGTACGCTTAATTCATTATTGGCTGGTGAGCTCACCGCAATGGACCAATATTTTATCCATTCTCGCATGTATCAGGACTGGGGACTGGAGAAATTATATGAGCGAATTGATCACGAGTTCGACGATGAGAAAGGTCATGCATCTAGTCTAATCGAACGAATTTTGTTTCTCGAAGGCACACCGGATATAACCAAGCGAGAAGATCTGCAAATCGGTAAGGATGTTCCTGAAATGCTCGCAAATGATCTTCAGTTAGAATATTCGGTCGATAAGGCTCTCAAAGCAGCAATCAAGGTATGTGAAGAGGAACAAGATTACCAGTCTCGTGAAATTCTCGAAGTCATGCTGGCAGACACCGAAGAGGATCATGCTTATTGGCTTGAAAAGCAACTGGGGCTGATAAAAAAAATAGGTTTGCAAAACTACTTACAGTCTCAGATGGGTTAAAGTTAATATTCATTCGACCAAAACAATCCGGGGGAGGACTCCCCCGGTTATAGTTATCAAAACCGACATCAGCAAATAATGAGCTGAACTGAATAAACTACATTCCACTCTATTGAACCTTGAATTGTCCCACGATCCCCTGCAATGTTACCGACAGATTGGCAAGATCCTTACTAGATTCAACCGTATTCTCAGCATCAACAGCGCTCTGCTGAGATATCTTGTTAACACTGACTACATTTTGGTTGATTTGTTCAGTCGTTACACTTTGCTCTTCAGAAGCATTAGCGCTCTGGGTGTTCATATCATTGATTTTGGAAATAACCTCAGAAATAGCATTGAAAGCATCACCTGACTTACCGGCTTCTACCACACTACTTTTCACAAAGCCGCTACTCTTTTCCATACTTGCAACTACTTCGTGAGTTCCCTGCTGCAAACACTCAATCAGTTCCTGAATCTCAGTAGTAGAATCTTGAGTTCGTTTGGCCAGGCCACGCACCTCATCGGCAACAACCGCGAACCCACGCCCTTGCTCTCCAGCACGAGCTGCCTCAATGGCTGCATTTAAAGCCAGTAGGTTTGTCTGGTCAGCAATGCCCCTAATCACATCGAGGATACCACCAATATTATCGGCCTCTTGGGCCAATCCACCCAGTCTTGTTGAAGTATGATTGATCTCACCTTCGAGATTGCTAATACTTTCAATTGTGCCCTGAACAACCTGAATACCCATTTGCGCCTCACTATGAGCCTCATTGGCAAATTGAGCAGCCTGAACAGCATTTTGAGCAACTTCTTGTACCGAAATTGACATCTGGTTCATAGCAACAGCCACCTGATCGGTCATATGCTGCTGCTCCTGGGCTCCCTGGCTTGTATTTAATGTTATTGAGGTCAAGTGGTCAGAAGCACTACCTAGGCGCTCACTGGCATTAGCCATGTTACCTATAATCCCTTTCAGACTATCTGCGGTGGTCTGTAACGCGGTTAACAAGGTGCCTACTTCATTGCTCTCACCCTGTTGAAGTTGAATAGTCAAATCTCCATGGGCCAACTGTTTAGCCGCATCAACAGCCTGCCTAATTGGCTTTGTAATACTGTTAGAAATCACTATACCAATCCCAAAAGAAGCAATAACAGCAGTCAATCCGCCAACCATAATCACCATAATGGCCAAAGATGAGGCATTTTCAGACGCGACTTCTCGCTGTTGCATCAAGTCTTTTTCAATACCTACGATGGTAGCAACTTTTTCACGCAAGCCATCCATATAGGTTTTTCCACGTTTTTGGGCTAATTCCAGATAGAGATCATCAACCGTCTTGAATTTGCTTGCCTTACGAACAAGACCGATGGCCTTCTCACCATAACTATTAACCCATTCATTCACACTTCTATCTAACTCAGTTCCCTGTATTGAAGGTAACAGCTTTGCTAGATTCTGCAGGCCAGCATTATAAGGTTCTAAAAAAACCTCTTCCTTATTAAGCATAAATCCGCGTAACCCAGTTTCCATATTAATCATGGCCGTAAGAACATCATCTCCTACATAGCCGAAGTCACCAGAGGCAATCTCTTTACGTAACCCATCCATTTTCTGCTTTCCGATACCGGATGAAATCAGTGCATTGAGCTCACGGTTGGATCGCTCTCCATCGCGGATATTTTTTCTCAAGGTAATAATACTTTCGGCATAGTTTTGCCAGTCGGTCGCATCTTTTGCAACATCATCAAACCGCTTCTGCTGGGCAGGGTTGTCGCTTGTAAGTGATTTAACTATCTTCAAGTGTTGCTGAAACGTATCTTTACCTGCAATATAAGGTTCTAAATAATCATCTTGCCCCGCAATTGCAAAGCCTCTTAATCCTGTTTCCTGATCAACCATCGAGTTAACTAGGCCAGTAGAATTATCAATAACTTTATATGTGTGCTCTACCATTATAGATGTCGAGCCCATAGTTTTAATTGAGCTCCAAACGACATAAAAAAGTACAACGAGAATGAATATCGTTATACAGTTACCAAGCATTAGCTTATTTCGTATAGAAATATTTGATATATTCATATTATCACCTAAACTCTATCATTCAAGTTAACCAAAATAAACAACAAGCTTGGTTAATGAGTCGACTAACTATATAAACAGGCTTTCTTCTATCTAACTTAAGATATACTATTTAACCCTAACATCCTAAATATTAACAACTATGACAAATTCATAATTCATAATTCATAATTCATCCCTATAGTATTTCTGCACTCCACAACTTCATTTAAAATACCATTTACCGAAAAAACCACACACTTTCTAGTATGGCAAAAATTATTTAAATTACAATTTTAAATAACCAAATCAACAATCAATCAAAATCAATTAATAACTATTCGAACAGTATTGTTATCAAGCATGATTATTTAATTAGAAAATCACAGCACACTTCACTCTCATTAACACTATATCCCCAAAACACCAGCGAATATAAAAATCGTAATTATTCTAGCACTCTTCTATATGTTGTTCATAAACCAACCCACACATAGGGATATCTAAACTAATACTAACAAATCTATCACCCTGTCAGACCACCTGAATCTAACAGTGCAATAATTAACAATATCCATCGAAAGCAGGTTAAAAACCCACACTTTAGACAAATACAACATTTAATAAGAAATGAACTATAAGATATTCTTTATGCATTAATTAGAATAAATAATGAATAGATCTTAATTTTTGCGACATAACGCCAATGTTCGAAATTAGCAGTAATGTTAATATCCCCCCGCAATTACAGTTTCTTACAAAGATTCGCATTCATTACCCATTAATAAAGAGATGTTGTTATGTGGAATAGACTTAATAAGTCAATGATGGTTTGCCAAATGATGTTCGGCCTATCATTTTACGGCGTGATGGTAATTTTGACCCGATTCTTCCTGGATGATCTCGGGTATAGTGAAGCTAATACCATGATGGTCGTCGGTGCCTTTTCTTCTATTGGGCCTTTATTTGCTATTGCCGGCGGATTTATCGCTGATAAATTCCTAGGAGCATACCGCTCTCTGACTATCAGTTTCGGCGGTTTTGCAACGGGTTATACCTTACTGGTACTGGGTGCCTCAGCATCAAACGTTCAAATGAGTCTTGTCGGTATTGCACTGGCCAGCTATGCCCGTGGCCTAATGTCTCCTTCCTACCCAAGCTTATATAAACGTACCTTTGCAACCGAAGAAGATTTTGAAAATTGCTATCCGGTAAACTATTCGGTAAACAACATTGGCTCCTTCCTGGGTCAATACCTGTTCCCAATGGTTGTACTGGCTATCGGCTTCAACGGCAGCTTTATGCTATCAGCGATTATAGCCTTCATTGCATTTGCCACTCTGGTTGTTTCTCACAAACCTTTGGTCAGTGTCGGTGCCGAGATTGACCGGCAGCCAGTCAGCCCTAAAAACTGGGCAGCCTTTATCGGTATCTCTCTATGTATGATAGGCTTGGTATTCTTCATGTTCTCCAACATGGATATCGGTAAGAACATTGTTTATGTCATCGGCGCGGCGGCAATCGGCTACTTCGTCTCTTTGATGCTCAAAGCAGAGAAAGCTGATGCACTAAAGATGGGCACCATCCTTATCATGACAGTGCTAACAACCGCCTTCTTCGTCTACTACGGCCAGATAATGACCTCCATGACCATGGTAACCATCAACACAATGCGTGGTGACCTGTTCGGATTCATTCCATTTGCACCAGAGGCATCAATGGCGATGAACCCTCTATGGTGTATCGTTGGCGGCCCGCTAATCGCAATGACTTTCTCTTCACTTGAGAAACGCAACATCAACTTTTCAACAGCAACAAAAGTTGGCTTTGCGTTCATCCTGACAGCCATTGCATTCGGTATCTTGACCGCTGCCGTAATGGGCGTTGGCCCTGATGCTGTGATCCGCCCAGAAATCTTCCTGGCTGTCCACTTATTCCAGGCACTGGCTGAAGTTATCGTAGGTAGTATGGTTGTTGCCTTTATCCTGTCTGTCGCACCGAAGCACATTGAGAACTTCTCTGTTAGCCTGTTCTCTGTCGCTATCGCGCTAAGTGGTATTGTCGGTGCCGTATTCTCGACGTCGATAGCCCTTGAAAAAGGGCAGGAAATCACTCAGGAAATTATCCAGTCTGTATACGGTGGCTACTTCAGCACGTTAACCATTCTGGCAGCTGTTATGGTAGTGGTTGCGCTTATGGCATCTCGCATCATCCGCATCATGCTTAAGAGCAGCGAAGCGGCAAGCGAAGAGTTAGCACCGGTACAGGCTGAAAGCTAAGCTCACAAACTAAGTTTCAAATATAATATTAGTCAATTACCCCCAAAGGCTTCCACATGGAAGCCTTTGGGGGCTGTAATAACAACATGGGTAACACCAATACTGATTTAATATATTTATACGACTAATAAATAATTGATGACGTAAACTAACAAGCACTAAATACTTATTTAAATAAGCAAACAATTATTCTCACTATAAGAGGTTGTTAAACTTATAGTCGCTTTTAAAGTCGCTTATTCCCTTGCATAAACCACCCAAAGCACCCGCACATTTAGGAAAGCCAAACTAATATCAAGCAAACTGCCACCTCATCAGACCACTTACAAATAACGGCATAATTAATGCTTATCACCCGCCTAAACAAACTAAAAGTCGACACTTAAGCAAGTTCAAAAAACTTAACACAAAACAATCATAAGAAATACTGCGCAAATCCATTAGAATAAATAATGAATATCTATTAGCTTTTGAGACATAACACCAATGTTTGATATTATGAGTAATGTTAATATCCTTCCCGCAATTACAATTTCTTACAAACATTCCTTTCATTATCCATAAACAAAGAGATTTAGTTATGTGGAATAGACTTAATAAGTCAATGATGGTTTGCCAAATGATGTTTGGCCTATCATTTTACGGCGTGATGATAATTTTGACCCGATTCTTCCTGGAAGATCTCGGTTATAGTGAAGCTGATACAATGATGGTAGTAGGTGCCTTTTCTTCTATTGGGCCTTTATTTGCTATTGCCGGCGGATTTATCGCCGATAGGTTCTTGGGAGCATATCGCTCGCTGACAATCAGCTACGGTGGCTTTGCAACGGGTTATACCCTGCTGGTTCTGGGTGCCTCTGCATCAAATGTTCCTATGAGCCTTGTGGGTATTGCACTAGCCAGTTATTCCCGCGGCCTAATGTCTCCTTCTTACCCAAGCTTATACAAACGTACCTTTGCAACAGAAGAAGACTTCGAGAATGGCTATCCAGTTAACTACTCAGTTAACAATATCGGTGCCTTCTTTGGTCAATACCTGTTCCCGATGTTTGTTCTGGCCATTGGCTTTAACGGCAGCTTTGCCCTGTCAGCATCTATGGCATTCATCGCATTTGTCATTCTGGTGGTTTCTCACAAACCTTTGGTCAGCGTCGGTGCCGAAATTGACCAACAGCCTGTAAGCGCGAAGAACCGAGCTGCTTTTGTCGGTATCTCTCTTTGTATGATTGGCCTGGTATTTTTCATGTTCTCGAACATGGATATCGGTAAGAACATTGTCTATGTCATCGGCGCAGCTGCAATCGGCTACTTTATCTCGTTGATGATTAAGGCCAAGAAGGCCGATGCACTGAAGATGGGAACTATTCTTATCATGACAGTGCTAACAACCGCCTTCTTCGTTTACTACGGCCAAATGATGACATCCATGACCATGGTAACCATCAACACAATGCGTGGTGACCTATTTGGACTCATTCCAATTGCACCAGAAGCATCAATGGCGATGAACCCACTGTGGTGTATTGTTGGCGGACCACTAATTGCGATGACCTTCTCTTCTCTTGAGAAGCGAAAAATTAACTTCTCTACAGCAACTAAAGTAGGCTTTTCATTCATCCTAACCGCCATTGCATTCGGCATTCTTACCGTTTCCGTTATGAGCATTGGGCCTGAAGTGGTTATTCGCCCAGAAGTATTCCTGGCTATCCACTTCTTCCTGGCTCTGGCTGAAGTCATTGTAGGCAGTATGGTAGTTGCCTTCATCCTGTCTGTCGCACCGAAGCACATTGAGAATTTCTCTGTCAGTCTGTTCTCTGTCGCTATCGCGCTAAGTGGTATTGTCGGTGCCGTATTCTCGACGTCGATTGCCCTTGAGAAAGGCCAGGAAATCACCCAGGAAATTGTTCAGTCTGTATACGGTGGCTACTTTAGCACGCTAACAATTCTGGCCGTTGTCATGGTAGTTGTTGCACTGATGGCTTCTCGCATCATCCGCATCATGCTTAAGAGCAGCGAAGCCGCACAACAAGAAATGGAAACGGCACCAACTGAGAGCTAATCAGGCTAAACCTAATTGGTTGTGACAATCGTTCTAACTAGGCCTCCGAATAGAGGCCTTTTTATTTTCAACTTGCAATGACATTATCCCTAAGTAATAAAGCGATTAGGCAGGCAAGTTAACAACATCCTTTGTAAAATCTACAACCTAAGACGATTATTGGGCCAAATAAGTCTAAGCTTGATTATAGCTGTATCATCGAAATTTATCGGGCGGCAAGAATGGCTTTCGGGCTAAGAGCGATAGGTAATTCCAAGTGGTGGTGGCCTGCCAGAGTAATACTCGCCGGGGGACTATTAGTACTGCCTCCTCTGGGTGGAGCATATTGGGCTGGAAAGCCGCTGGCCCCGTACCTGAACTTGTTACCCTCGACACTCTATGTGGAACAACCTCCCTTTTCATGGCCGATATTCCTCTTCCTAAGCATATTAATATTAGTATGCACTTTACCCTTTATATATCGGTTTTATTGTGTGCCAAAGCTACCTGAAAATACGACCACACCCCATTTCACCTATCCCTGGTGGGGTTGGCTGGGGTTAGCACTACTTGGTGTAAGCTGGGTGCTTGCTTTGGCAAACAATGATGCGCCGGAGGGATTACAGCGATATACCTTCACGCCACTCTGGCTTGGGTACATATTGGTCATCAACGCCTTGAGCATAAAACGCAGCGGAAGTTGCCTAATGCTAAAGCGGCCAAAAATGTTTCTGCTGCTGTTTCTCGTCAGCTCTGCATTCTGGTGGTTTTTCGAATACCTCAATCACTTTGTACATAACTGGTATTACTTAGGGCCTCCCATTACACCATTTGCCCGCGTACTAACCGCTAGCCTGGCTTTTTCAACGGTGCTTCCTGCAGTACTAAGTACCGTCTACTGGATTGCAACTTTCAAGCAGTTACATCATGCCTACACCGGCTATTGGACGTTTAGGGTTCCATACCCAAGAAGGCTGGCACTGCTGGCGCTAATCACTTCTACCCTCTCGCTGTTTGCACTGGGAGCATGGCCTGATTCTTCTTATCCCTTAGTCTGGGTATCACCATTAATTGTCTTGGTATCATTACAGGCTCTGACCGGTCAGAAAACTATCTTCTCAGTACTACAAAACGGTGACTGGCGTCCGTTCTGTCTTCCGGCAATGGCCGGGCTGCAATGTGGCTTTTTTTGGGAGCTATGGAACTATGGTTGTATGACTCCCTGGAAATACAATATTCCCTTCGTCGATCGTTTCCACCTTTTTGAGATGCCTTTGCTTGGCTACGCAGGTTACTTACCATTTGGACTAGAGTGTACTCTGATTGCTTCTTTTTTGGGCCTTAGGGTACACACCTCACCGAGTACCCAATAAATAAAACTGCTGTCTAGGAGGATACTTATTCAGCCGTCGCCAATGTCGACACAACCTTGAGTGACAGTGTCAGAGAAAAAGTCGCTACAGGTTCATTCCCATCACGCGCAGGACAGGTGACGGTTACAGAGACTGGTTCATTCACTCTTGTTCCAGTTTGATGACTCTTCTCAAGCATTTCGCGGATCATTTTCCCCTGGTAACAACTAAAAATCACATCATCTTCAGGTCTTCGCAAAAATTCACCTTGTACAGATTTAAAGGCAAGAGATACGTCTAGCCCCGAGTTATTCGCCATATCCATTGCCAGCAATCCAGCAGCAACATCTGCACCAATAGCCAGAGCCCCGAAATACATACTCTCAAGGTGATTTTTGGTCTTGTCATTAAGAGGGATCTTCAACGAGAGATGATCATCGCTGATCTCCATGATCTCAGGAGTACAATAATCAATTAGCTTAACCTTATGTTTGCCAAACTGTTTCAGCATCTTGTTTGCTTGAGCGACTCTGCTTTCCATTGCCTTCTCTCTTTAATTACCGACTCATTAGACCAGTTAAGTCTGTGAAATACGAAAAGTCAAACTCACGTTTGAAAAATGTAACAAAACGGCAGACACTAAGCACAATAAACTGGTAGCCTGTGTGGATATTGCTAACTACCTCAATAGCAGTAGGCAATAGCACTTAACCCAATCTATCTATTAACAAGCAATGTGATAAAGACCCTCTCCCCTGAAAAGGTTGAGATGGCTAAGGATTACTATGAATGGAAACCATCTGGCTTAAAAACCCTTTAGCAATGTACACCGGAAACGATGAAGATGCCCGAGGAGGTATAGTCATCCAAGGTGACAAGGTTATTGAGTTGATCAGCTTGGGGCACGAACCTTCCCACAAAATCGACACCGTTATCGATGCCAGCCAACATGTTGTTACCCCTGGGCTAGTCAATGCCCATCATCACTTTTACCAGACACTGACACGCGCCTACCCCGATGCGCTTAACAAAGAGTTATTCCACTGGCTTAAAACTCTCTACCCGGTCTGGGCAGGGCTTGACGAAGAAATGATGAGCCTGGCAACAGAAGTCGCACTGGTTGAGATGATGATGTCCGGCTGCACCACTGCTTCTGATCATCACTACCTAATACCAACCGGCCTTGAACATGCCATCGACCTTCAGGTTGAAGTCGCCAATAAGCTGGCCGTTAGAGCCATTTTCACCCGCGGTTCAATGAGCCTTGGGGAAGATGAGGGCGGCTTGCCACCGCGCCATACGATTCAGACCGAACAAACCATCATTGATGATAGCCTGCGGCTAATCCGCAATTACCACCAGCGCGGTGATGGTGCCATGATCCAGCTGGCACTCGCTCCATGCTCGCCTTTCTCTGTCACCACAGAACTGATGAAAGAAACGGCACGCATTGCCAAAACCGAAAATGTCATGGTTCACACCCATTTATGCGAAACCATCGACGAAGAGGACTTCTGTCTTGAGCGTTTTGGCCTCCGTCCGGTCGACTATCTCGAAGATGTCGGCTGGCTGAACCACCGCACCTGGCTGGCACATGGCATTCATTTCAATGAAGAGGAAATCGCCCGCCTCGGCAAGGCCAATGTCGGCATTTGTCACTGTCCGTCCTCGAACATGATGTTGGCTTCCGGTATATGCCGTAACAAAGAGCTAGAAGCGGCAGGTGTCAATGTTGGCTTGGGGGTAGACGGCTCGGCATCGAATGATGGTTCGAACCTGATCAATGAAGTTCGCATGGCGTTGTATATTCAGCGACTTCGCTATGGCTCGGCCAATGTCAGCCATTTTGATGCCTTACGCTGGGCCACCTCTGGCTCGGCCAAGGCAATGGGACGAGATGATTTCGGCACTTTGGAAGTAGGGAAGCAGGCTGATATTGCCATGTTCAAATTGGATGATATTCGTTTTTCCGGTTCCCACGACCCGCTTGCCGCATTGATTCTGTGCGGAGCCTACCAGGCTGATCGGGTGATGGTTGCCGGGCAGTGGCGAGTACATGATGGACATGTACTCGGTGTCGACCTCGAGCAACTATTGTCTAAGCACCGTAATGCGGCCAAGCGACTCGCCCGGAAAGCTCAAGCACTGATGTAACTCTTGTGTAGCAATACTCTTGACCAAAAAACCAAGCCAGCCACACCAATGGCTGGCTTGCGACTAGTACTGAAACTGGGACTGGGACTGGGACTGGGACTGGCGAAAAATACCTACTTCAACTGGTCTATCTGACAACCGTTAATTACCAAGCGCGTCAGAAATTCTGCAGCATCCGCAAAGTCTTGATCATCAAGCTGCTGTTTGTCCATCACCTTGCAGATCTGCCAACTGAAATCGGCATAGGTTTGCGTTGCAGCCCAAATCGTAAACATCAAATGATGCGGAGATACGCGTGCCATCGCACCGCGCTCAATCCAACGTTCAAATTTAGCAATGATCATCTCAGACTGACAATGAAGCTTATTGGCAATATCTTCCGGCAGATACTTGGCACCAGTCATCATCTCATTGGCAAACGCCTTAGAGGCATAAGGGTGATCTCGGGATATTCTCAGCTTGGTCTTGATGTATTCACTGAGAGCTTCACTTGGTTCATCAAGCAGCTCAATCGGTTTTGACGCCTCAAGCAACGGAAGCGTAACGCTCTCGAGGACGGCTCGGTACAAGTTGTCCTTGGCTTTGAAATAATAATAGATATTGGGCTTGGGTACATCGGCGGCCTTGGCAATATCAGCCATCTTGGTTGCCGCGTAGCCTTGCTCAGCAAAAAGCTGGCAAGCAACCTGTATTATCAGCTCTTGATTCTTTTCTCTTATTCGTGACATTGACAGCCCTGCCTACCCGATAAATTCAAATACCTAACTTGGTCAATAACAACACTGGACCATTATTTAATGTGCCAGCACATTGTTATATTTGGTTTTTCTATAGTAATGGATCTCTGATAACGGCGAAAGCTCTCCCTTGCCGTGATTAACATCACAAAATTGTTGACCGCAGGGTCAAGTATTGATTAAATAGTCCGCAATTTGAACCCTATCACCTTTTTAACGAGTAACTTGCCTATGACAATGACAGCCAGCCACACTGCGCACCTCAAGATGTTTGCCTTCACAGCACTGATCAGCCTCTCGTTCCCGATTGGCAGCCATATCACCGCGCAGTTGAACCCTCTGGTTGTTACCTGGATACGCTACCTGCTTGCCAGCCTGCTATTTGTGGGACTATTAATTGGGCAAAAACAGTTTCGCATACCAACAGCCAAAGATTTTGCCCGCTACACCTTGATCTGTCTGCCGGCACTGACCTACTTCGTCACGATGTTTATCGCGCTGCAGGATACCAGCGCCCTTGATACCAGTGCGCTATATACAACGGTCCCGCTTATGAGCGCCGTTTTGGCCGCCGTTATATTCAGACGTCGTGCTCCTTTAACCGTTATTGTTGCTCTGCTGGGGGGAATGATAGGAGCTGGATTGATCATCTTCCGTGGTGATCTGTCGGCGGCGGGCTCTATTGCTCTGACTAGCTCAAATAAAATCTACCTGCTTGGCTGTTTGGCGATGGCGCTGAACCCAATAGTAGTGAGGAAATTCTATCGTGGTGAGTCAATCACCCATATGACCTGTTGGACACTGGTATGTGCCACGGGACTGCTCACTCTGGGAGCAGCTCCGCAGCTTACCACGACAAACTGGTCTGTAATTTCAACTGACATCTGGCTCGGTATTGGATATCTGGCGATCTTTGCAACTGCATTGAGCTTCTTTTTATTCCAGCAAGGCAGCGTCTCCTTGGCACCTGAACAGGTATCTGCCTACACCTACCTGATCCCGGTAATGGTGCTACTGGTAGACCGTGCTCTCGGCCATATCGAACCTTGGTCGCATGTCGGTTTTGGTGTGGTTATCGTGATGCTTTCAATGCTGGTAATGATTGGCGGTACATCACTGATCTCGGCTTTGCGCCGCCACAAAATACCAAGCTAACCAATAACCCTGCAGCCTTACCCCGGAGGCCAGTGCATATTGCGCCCTCCGAGCAGATGCAAATGAATATGATATACTGCTTGTCCTCCCTGACGGTTACAGTTCCACACCAATCGGTAACCGTCGTCAGCCAATGACAAATCCTTAGCCAGCTGGGTTGCCGTCAGGATCATATGGCTAATTAGATCACTGTTTTCTTTCCCCAGTTCGTTGATAGTAGCGATGTGCTGATGCGGTACGAGTAAAATATGCGTCGGGGCCTGGGGAGCATTATCATGGAAAGCGACAATCTGATCATCATCATAAATCAACGTCGCCGGAATCGCTTTGCTCGCAATTTTACAGAAAATACAATCCATTAGAATCCTCACTCAGTGTTGTAGGCTTCAACTATAGTTAAAAGCGTTATATGTAACCCTGAAAGTAAAGCATAACGGCTTACCCCCTTTTCACAGGAAAAGCCATTTGCTGGAAGGAGCTGCTAGCTATGACCACGGCTTTTATCACCCATGGAGATTACTTAAAGCATGTAATGGGCCCGGATCACCCCGAGTGCCCGGAGCGGCTGGGAGCCATAACACAGTATTTGGCATCAACCGAGTTGGGTGACCGAATAAAATGGCTGGCAGCCCAAGCCGCCTCCGACGAGATGTTGGAAAAAGTCCATCCTGTCGAATATATTCGCTGGCTCGACAGCCTCCAGCCAGAGACTGGTCTGGTATACGCCGATCCCGATACGGCACTCAACCCGTTCACCATGCATGCAGCCCGCTTGGCTGCCGGGGCAGTAACCATGGCAACGGACATGGTGCTCGATAGCAAGATCACCAATGCCTTCTGTGCCGTACGGCCGCCCGGGCACCATGCTGAAAAAAGCACAGCCATGGGGTTTTGTTTTTTCAATAATATTGCGGTCGGAATCGAACATGCGCTAAGTCGTACCGAGATAGAAAGAGTCGCTGTTCTCGATTTTGACGTCCACCACTGCAACGGCACTATAGATAGCTTCAAAGATCGCCCGGAGGTATTGGTATGCTCAACCTTTCAGCACCCTTTTTATCCTCTGAGATACTATGATATTCAACGTCCCAACATTATTAACTCACCTCTGACCGCCGGAACCAAAGGCAGCGAGTTTCGCCTCGCCGTCGAACGCGACTGGCTGCCGGCACTGCACCGTCACCAACCCCAAATGATCTTTGTGTCGGCAGGTTTCGATGCCCACAAAGAGGATCCGCTAGGACAGCTTCTGCTTGATGAAAGTGACTACCGCTGGGTCACCGGCCTCATCACGGATGCAGCCGCATGCTTTGCTAATAATAGAGTTGTGTCTGTACTGGAGGGAGGGTATGACCTACTTGCACTGGCACACAGTGTCCATGCCCATATCGATGTATTAGCCAGTAAATAAAAAGACAAGCAAGTAAAAAGGCCAACAACATCGCTTTCATGCATGCTGCTGGCCTTTAGGTAACGTTAACTGCTGCTCGGCAAAAAATCAGTCAAATAAGTGACAGGCAACGAGATGCTCTCCGCCTTGCTCACCCGTATTGTGAGCAACTGGTCGTTCTTCCTTGCACCGACTCATCGCATGGGGGCAACGAGTCCTAAAAGTACATCCGCTTGGTGGCGCCAATGGTGAAGGTACATCCCCCTGCAACTTCATTGACTCTTTGCTGGCAGTCGGATCCGGGATCGGAATGGCCGACAGCAATGCCTGGGTATATGGGTGCTTGGGATTGCGATAGAGCACTTCCGCCGGCGCTTTTTCGACAATCCTCCCCAGATACATGACACCGACCTCGTCGCAGATATGCTGAACCACACCAAGATCATGAGCAATAAACAAGAAGGAAATCCCCTTCTTCTCCTGCAGATCCGCGATCAAATTGAGTACCTGAGCCTGCACCGATACGTCCAGAGCTGAAACGGGCTCATCGGCAACAATGAACTTTGGCTCAAGTACCAACGCCCGTGCAATACCGATCCGCTGTCGCTGACCACCTGAAAACTCATGGGGATAGCGGTTTAGCACTTGTGGACGAAGACCAACAATTGCCATCACTTCGGCAATTTTGGCTTCTCGTTCATCTTCCGTACCGATTTTATGGGTATCCAGAGGTTCGCGCAGGATCTCATGAATCGTCATTCTCGGGTTCAGCGAAGCATAGGGATCTTGAAAAATGATCTGAATATCTCGCCGCATCGCCTTGAGGTCACGACCTCTCAGCTGAGAGATATTCACCCCCTCCAATTTCACTTCACCAGAAGTCGGCTCATGCAATCGCAATACGCAACGGCCCAAGGTTGACTTACCGCAACCTGACTCACCGACTAAGCCAAGTGTTTTTCCTCGTTCAATGGTAAAGCTGACATCATCTACTGCTTTACAGGTTGCCGGTGTCCCAAAAAAGCGACTGCCTGCCGAAAAGTGTTTCTTGAGGCCGTTAACCTCTAACAATACTTCACTCATTGAACATCTCCATTCGGGCTAAAACAGGCGACCCGGTGTATTTCACATCCACTGAGTTCAGGGACCACTTCATGACAGCGGCTATGGACCTTGTCGCAACGATCGGCAAAACGGCAACCGTTCGGCAAATGCAGCAGATCAGGAACAACCCCTTTGATGGTCGGCAAACGGGGAACTTTTTTATCCCGCACAACCGGGATCGATTCCAACAGCCCTTTGGTATAAGGATGCTTCGGGTTGGCGAAAATGGCTTCTACCGGCCCTTCCTCGATAATTTGACCGCAGTACATCACGACTACCCGCTGGCATGACTCAGCCACGACACCCAAATCATGGGTAACCAGGATCACAGCCATATTCAGCTCTTTTTGCAACCGAACCATTTCGTCCATTACCTGAGCCTGAATGGTGACATCCAGTGCAGTCGTCGGCTCATCAGCCAACAGCAGATCAGGGCCACATGACAGTGCCATGGCAATCATAACCCGCTGGCGCATACCACCAGAAAGTTCATGAGGATACTGATCAATCCTTTGTTTAGGAGAAGGGATTCCGACAGTATCAAGCATCTCGATCGCTCGAGCACGTGCCTGCTTTTTGCTGACATCGTTGTGGAGCCGAATCACATCAACCATCTGGGTCGAGATCCTCAGCACCGGGTTTAACGCCGTCATCGGTTCCTGGAAGATCATCGAAATTTCGTTACCACGAACTTTGCGATATTCTTTCTCGTTCAGGCCCACCAACTCACGGCCTTTGAAAATAATGCTACCATCAACAATCTTACCCGGAGGTGATGGCACCAAGCCCATAATAGACAACGAGCTGACGGATTTACCACAGCCGGACTCGCCGACTATAGCTACCGTTTCACCCGGCATCACCTTAAAGTTCACTCCGTTAATCGCGCGAACCGTGCCTTTGTCGGTCTTGAATTCAACCGTAAGATTCTCCACCGATAACAGTGGGGTTTGCTCAGACATATCAAATCTTCCTTGGGTCCAACGCGTCTTGCAGCGAATCAGAGAACATGTTGAAGGCCAACACGAGTACAAACAGCATGCCTGAAGAGGCGAAGAAGTTGCAGAAATAACCTGCCGTCACCTCACCACTGGCCTCAGCGATCATAAGCCCCCAGCTAATACTGTCTTTCACACCCAAGCCGAGGAAGCTCAGAATCACCTCACTTTTAATGGCAGTGATAAACAACAGTGTCATCTCTACCAGAAGGATGTGCGACGTATTGGGTAGCAGGTGTTTGAAGATCACTCGGTAAACCGGCACGCCCAACGAGCGAGCGGCTTCGGTAAACTCCATATTCTTCAGCTTTATCACCTCACCCCGCACCAACCGTGCCGTTCCCATCCAAAAACAGGACATCATGGCGATATGCATGGCATAAGGGTTATCGGCCAGGGCGACCGCAAAAGCGGCAACCATCAAATAATATGGAATACAATCAAGACAGTTCATCAGCCAGAGAAATAGCTCGTCAATCCATGTTCCCGAAAAATACCCGGTGGTCGAACCTACCAGCGCGCCCGTGATCGTGGCCACAACAGCAACGGTCAACCCAACCTCAAAAGCGGTTTTGGTACTGTAAATAGCCCGTTGGAAAATATCCTGACCATTAATATTGGTACCGAACCAATACTCGGCCGTCGGTCCCATTTGCCCGTCGGCAAGCAGTTCATCCCATCCCTGGGCTATCAGCCCTAGCCACGCCAAAATAGCGATAAGAAGATATAAGCCAACCACAGACAGGCTGATCATACCGACCTTGTCACGAATAAATTTTTGAAATGCTTTGGTCCAAAGGGATTCACGTTTTGCAGGTACCACCGCGCTACTTCCCTGTTCCATTATTGCGTCCGACATTGCTTATTGTCCTTATTTAAGAGAAATACGCGGATCGACGACGCGATACAAGATGTCCACCAGGCTCACAACAAGGATAAACATCAACGTAGTCAACACGATGATCGCCTTCAAGACAGGCAGATCGCCGGTAGTAATCGCATCGTAGGCAGTCAGCCCGACACCAGGAATACCAAAGTAACTTTCCAGCAACAGCGCACCGCCTACAATCACGAAAGGAATGGAGAACACAATGCGAGTTACGATTGGAATCAGGGAGTTTCTCAGGACATGCTTGAACAAAATCGTGCTCGCACTATGACCAAATGCTTTGGCTGTGCGAACATGATCTCGGGTTGTCTCTTCAACAATCACAGCTCGATAAAATCGAGTGTTGTAGCCCAGAGCCACAAACACCGATGAAATCGTCGGTACCGTTATGTAATAGAGATAATCCGAAAGGGAATTTACCTCCCAGCCATAGACTGGGAAGAGATTCAGGCCATAACTGGAGCAGAATATCAGCTGCGTCGTTATGATTACGATGAGATACGAGATACTCATCCCCACCACTGAGGATGACATGATCAATTTATCCAACCAGGTAGAGCGATGCATCGCTGCAAACAACGCCAGCAATATCCCCAGCACGTTACCTAGAATAAATCCGGGCAACTGCAAGGCGATCGAGACCGGAATAGTTTTCGCCAAAATCGACGTTACCTTCTCTCCAGTTGAATCGGAATAGCCGAAATCAAACAGCAAGACTTCTTTGATGTACTCAAAATAGCGCACAAAGAAAGGCTGGTCGTAACCCAGCTGATGCCGGATCTCATTGATCTCTTCGATGGTAGGGTTACGGCCCAGCAAGTCATACGTCTTGTCCGGTCCGAAATAAACCATCAACACAAAGCTGATAAGCGTCACCCCAAAAAGCAAAGGGATGCTGTACATCAGCTTCCTGATACAGTGTTTTAAAATCTCCATAATGACCCAGCTTTAGTTATGATTTGATATCAACGTATTTTAGATAGTTACCTATTACGTCACGCTGAGGCCACATAATGGCATTCTTGTGCCACATACGAATACGCGTGCGCGAGTAACCGCCGATACCAACACAATCATCGACAACCATCTGGTTCATCTGCTTATAAATTTCGGTACGTTCCGGACTTGGCTGCATGATAGAAGCTTGCTCGTAGAGCTTGTTGAACTCAGGGTTGTTGTAGTTCGAACCATTCGAACCCGGTGAACGGTTTGGACCATAGAACAGCTGCAGGGTATTCTCAGCATCCGGATAGTCTAATCCCCATCCCATAGGAATTAGCTGGGTTTTACTCATCTTCACATCTTTGTTGAAATCGCCGAAAGTTGCGTAAGATTTATTCTTAATCTTGTTCTTCGGATAACCAATTTTGGTCAAGTTACCGCGGAACTGCTCGAAAAACTGCTTGTTTCGAGTGCTCGATACACCAGGGAAATACAAGACCGGCAGGCTTCGCTTATTCCAACCATGTTCCTTCAGCAGTTTCTTGGCCCCGGCAATATCTTGCTTGATAGAAGCCTTATCCATTGCAGGGTCAAAACCGTCTGTACCCGGAACGATGAAACCAGGATAAGCCTCACCTATCCCTAGATAGAAACGAGAAACTCGCTGTGGCCAGTTAAATGACTTCACAATCGCACATCGCAGCGCTTTATTGGCGGCACCGATCTTAGGATCTTCCGAGTAACCGAAGTATTCATCGTCAAAATTGAAGAAGTTATACACGAGGCCCGCTTCAGGATTCACCCGGAAGTTAAACTTCTCTGCGTATTCAGGCTTTAGCGTTACAGGGTGCTTGCTGGCAAGCACTTCATTCATCTGCTCATTTTGCAGCGTCGTATTAACAATTTCCGTCCCTTTGCTGAAAGAGTTCCAGCGTGCGGAGGCTTGTTTCACCCAATTAAGCTCGACACGATCGACAATCGGAAGCGTCTTGCCATCCAAGGTAGCGATACCGGTAAAGCCGTGCACTTTTTCATCGTAACCAGAACCAGCCACATCAAAAATTTCTTGTCGATAATTGGTGTTTTTTTCCAACACCGTTTTAGTACTGTTATGTGAAACCACCTTAAATGGCCCAGAGCCTACCGGGTGTACAGACAACTCGCGCCCATACTTTTCAACCGCTTCAACAGGCACGATACCCGAATACCCCATCGCCAATGTATAAGTCAGCTGAGGAAACGGTTTAATCAATTTTATTTGTACGGTGTGAGCATCTAAGGCTTGCAAGCCTTCAATGGATTTTGTGTAGTCAGAACCGTTGGCTTTCCAGTCATCGACGCCAACAATCTTGCCCGTCCACAACCAAGAACCCTGAGAGCGGTTTTTCGGATCAAAGTGACGCTTGATTGAATAAACAAAATCGGCAGCCGTGACCTCTCGGCCCTTACCATCAGCAAACGCAGGGTCGTCAATAAACTTCACGCCTTTCTTTAGCTTAATGGTATAGGTCAGCCCGTCTTCCGACACCTGTGGCATGTCTACCGCCAGATTAGGTTTGAGCTCATAGGGAGATTTCAGATATTTGTATTCGTAGAGTGTGTCATAAACTGCAGTAGTAACAGTGTTCGCATATGTTGTGCCGGCTTGAACCGGATCAAAAGTGGTTGGCGTGCCGTCTTCGGAGAACTTCAAGACCTTGATGTCATCCGCCAACGCCAAGCTGGAGGCTACAAGCGCCGCCAGCGGTAACAAAGTGATTTTTTTCATATAACTTCCTGTTAATTAATTCTCATGCTTTGTATTACATCCATGAGCGATACTTACTGAGCAAAAGCTGTCTCCTTCTGCCCTAAAACCGGGGCTCAACAGACGGGCGGCAACTGGCTCAACATCCAAGTTTCACCCGAAAAAACCTCAGCAACTCGAGGATGCCAGAGAGTCAATAATCCCAATTTATAAAAAGAATATTAAGCCATCTGAAACAAGTGCAACAGCATATTGCAGCATAAGTGGGAGGTAATGCAAATATTTCTAAATATCCGATGTGGCTATGATAGTGACTTATACCAATCCGATAAATGATATCGCTTAACCCCATTACAGCGAGAAAATAACCTGCAAGATAAACGCTCTGAGAATATTATTTCCACATGGTGGAAAAGAAAGAGTCAAAGGGCTGAATAGCGCACCCCATACATTGACAAGTCACCGCGATGAGACGAAATGAAAAAACGAGTAATACCGGATCAATTCAGTATTTCCCTATGTGAACATTACCTCTCTGACTTAACGGCATAAATCATTTATATTTAGGCCCAGTAAACAGCAGTTATGAGGAAAAGAAATAATGAGGTTTGATGCTATCCTTTGGGATTATGATGGAACGATTGTCAATTCTGTCCCTAAGAATATCGATATTACAAAGAGTATTTTATCTAGGGTTGCTCCTCATTTAGCAGGAGATAATTTGCCTCGCTACCTACAAAGCGAGTCCGCTTACCATGAAGCAAATCATGCTGCAAAAAATTGGCAAGAACTCTACGTAAAATACTATGGCATGACTGAATCTGAAATGTTGACGGCAGGAGCGTTGTGGGCTGAACACCAGCTAAGCAATACTACCCCAGTCGAACTTTTCGCAGAAATTGACTCAACGGTACGTGCATTATCTGCTGTGCCACACGGAATTTGTTCCCAAAACTCATCAAAAAACATCATGAATGTATTAACCCAGGCTCAGGTTAATTCTTATTTCAATGCAGTCATCGGTTATGATGACATACCTAACAACCATCAGAAGCCTGCACCTGAAAGCGGAGTGGTTTGTTTAAAGCAAATATTTAATGAGTTAGAAAACAAGTCAATTGTATATATCGGTGACCATGAAGCCGACGTACAGTTTGCCCGAAATCTACAGGCAACAATGCCCTCTAGTGCCAAGGTCACTTCGGTCGCTGTGGCTTATAGTGGTGCGATACCTGAAAGCTGGTCAACACAACCCGACTTTATTATTCGATCACCTCAAGAATTACTCTCTCTATGCAATCCCCATATAGATAAGTAAAAATCTTAACAAAGAATACTTAATGGCCACCTATAAGCTATCAGCAACTCGGTATACATTTGCTGCATTTAACTAGGTGGCACTTGGTAGCTGAAATTGATTAATAGAGATACACCATTCCTGAACTAACCGCTCAGAACAGAACATAACGCTATGTATTACACATTGGCAAACTGTGGCAACCATTGACGTTGTGCGGCGAACATTTCTGTAAACATCCCGTCAATTTGCTCCAGTGTACAGACTGTTGCCGTCACCGGATCCAGAGCCAATGCATACCGAGCGGCATCAAGGTTATGGGTTAATGCCGCTTCTACAATCAGTTCTTGCACCGCGGTATTCGTTTTGATCAAGCTGGCACACTGCATAGGCAAGCGCCCCATTTTCTGAGGATGAAGCCCTTGGCTATCAACCCAAATAGGCACTTCGACCACACAGTTTTCAGGTAGGTTATCGATCAGCAATCCCGCTGACTGGCGGTTAGGTACATTACCATTGATCCGTACACGTTCACCACTTACCACCGCGTTAATCAACTTCGGCGCATTGAGCATATTCGGTTCGATGACAAATTTCTGTATGCCTGCCAACTGGGCGTCAATTTCAGCCTCTCCCGCAGCATGCACTTTTTCTTCCAGCGCCAACAGATCCCAGCGTTGAGGAAGGAAGTGATTAATCATCTCTTCGTTTTTGCGGAAATAAGGCAGGTAATCACTGCAGTGCCAATGATTTTCGGTGCACCATAAACCAAAAAACTTCAATACTTCACAACGAACGCCATCAGCGGCATAGACCTTCGGGTTATTAAACAGTTCACGGATCTTAGGCTGCATATTCTCACCATTAGCCATTAACTTGGTGATCCACGTCATATGATTAATGCCCGCAAATTCATAATCGATGTGCGAAGGAACCTCTTGATACATCAGTCGCTGCCAGCGCTCGGGGGTTGACGGGTGATCGATCCAATCACCTTCCCCCAGATACCCGACAAGCTGAGCCGCAGTATAGCGAACGCCATAACACAAACCGATAGACTTAATCGGGCTAGAATCCTTTGCCGCCCAGGTTAACGGCGCCAGTGGGTTGGCGTAATTGATGAACAACGCCTCGGGGCATACCTCTTCCATGTCTCTCAGTATGGCCAGCATCGGAGGAATATGACGTAAAGCCCGAAAAATACCGCCGGGACCCATCGTGTCGCCAACTTCCTGTATCACACCGTATTTTGCCGGTATTTGCATATCCAGCCGCCATGGTTCCAAGCCTCCGACCTGAATGGCATTGATCACAAAGTCAGCACCAGTCAACGCCTGACGCCTATTTGTGGTCATGCTAATCCGTACACTGATATCAGCTTGATCAACCATTTTGCTAATAAGCTGATAGCTCCTTTTAAGTACCTCGGAGTCGATATCCATCAGCACCAGGTCAATGCCATTCAAAGCAGGATAAGAAAGTAAGGCCGAAGTAATCTGGCGAGTGAACATCACACTGCCCGCACCGATAATAGTTATCTGAGTCATATCTATACCTTATTAAAAAGTAGCCGCCGCCATGATCCCATGTGCTGTTTCAGCAACATGCTATGGATCATCAACGAAACAAGAATGGTGACGCCATAGATCAGGCGAGTCCAAAAACCCGCCAATCCGGCACTAATTATCCCGGCTTCCAAAATACCGATAATGCAAGCGCCAAATAGTGTACCCATCAAGGTACCGCGCCCCCCAAGAACAGAGGTGCCACCAATGAACACCGAGGCAAAAACCAATAGCATGTAGCCCTGCCCCTGATTAGGCCACCAGCTGCTCATCTCAAGACTGACAAATACCCCGACCAGAGCCGACATTGCCCCCATCAGCATGAACAGTAATAAACGAGTCCGTTCAACCGGCACGCCCATCATTCGTGCAGCCGTCGGGTTATCACCAATGAAATTGACGTTATCACCAAAAACATGGTGTGACAGAAGCAGCCAGAGCAAGAAAACCATCAACAGAGCCCACAACACCTGAGCAGGAACCACCTCAGCAATACGCCCGACCATCAGTGTATGAATCCAACTGTCGCGCACCTGCGGAATACTAAGAGCAAGACCATCGGCCAGCACGGTTGTCAGGCCACCAAGAAAGAACTGGGTGCCAATGGTGGCAATAATCGAAGGAATACGGAAATAAACCACCAGTATCCCGTTCAGAATACCGCAAACCAAACCCGCAGCAATCGCCCCCCCGAGGGCAAGCAAGGGAGACTGGGTAGCCTGAAAGATGGCTGAAAAGACAAAGCCGCCCAGTGCAACAACCGCCGGAAAACTCATATCGATTTCACGTGCGATAATCAACAGCGTTAATGCAAAAGCCAGCATTGCGGTAAACGGAATTGTTGACATAAATGAAATGTAAATACGGCCATATAGGAAGGTATCCGGGCTTGAAACCGTAAATACCCCCCAGAGAGCTACAAGGATAAATGCAGTTAACACCGGAACCCGATGACGTAACATGAAAGTGTTCATCAGGCCCCTCTCCCTACAGCATCCAACAACGCCAGCTGCAGCGAAGACTGGGTCATCTGTGATTTTCGGTATTCCGCCACAATACTGCCGCGATCCATCACCACAAACCGGTCGGCAACACGGTAAGCATCATTCATGTTATGGGTGATCAGCAAACATGCTCTGCCCTGCGACTTTAATGTCTCGATAAAGCACAATACTTTCTCAACCTCACCCACCGACAGAGCCGTCGTCGGTTCATCCAATATCACGACCCGAGCATCAAATAACATGGCACGGCCGATTGCCAACCCCTGACGTTCACCACCTGAGAGCGAACTCACCGGCGCATCAATATTGGCTCCGACACCACGAAAATCTAAAGCCTTGAGAAGCTGAGCAGCCTGCCGACGCTCTTCTTTGTAATCAATAAATCCCAGCCTGTTGCGAAAATGCCGACCAAGAAATAAATTGCGCCAAACGCTCTGCTGCTCACCGAGTGAGCCAGACTGATACACCGTTTCAATACCTAACTGGCGGGCCTGTTGTACCGAATAACGGTGAGTCGGTACTTTCTCTCCACCAATCAACAACTGACCATCCTCAATTTGCTCGGCACCGGCAATCAGCTTGATAAGGGTTGATTTTCCCGCTCCGTTGTCGCCGAGCAACGCACACACTTCACCACGATTAAGCGAAAAATGAATATCTTTTAACGCATGAACAGGGCCAAACCATTTATTCAACCCGGTCAATTCAAGCACTCGCTCCGTCATTAACGAATGCCTTTTGCCGCTAATGGGGCAATAAAGTCAATATTGCTCTGGCTGACAAATCCGGCACCAGTATTAATGTCCAGACCTGAGAACCCATAACGCTTACTCAACACAACCTGTATTACCGACAGGTAACCCATCAAGTACGGTTGACTGTCGGCAACAAGCTGAACATAACCAGTTTTAATCGCATCCGCAGTCGCTGGTGAAAGGCTAAACCCGGCGACATACAACTCTTGCGGGCGAACCCCGGCATTACGCAAAAAGTTCCCCATTTGCGAGGTCAGCGCCCCATGATCCACCATAATCAACTTCACATTTGGGTTGCGCGCCAAGTATGCCGTGATCACATTGGTTCCAAGGGAAGGATCTTTATCTGTTTCTGGTGAGATCTGCAGGAAATCAACAGCTAAACCAGCCTCTTCGAGGGTACTAATCAGCCCACGGGTAGAATCACTGCGCTCGGCAATATCTTTAATGCCCCAGACCATCGCTTGGTCTCCGGATTTGAACTGACCACGGCGCAATGCTTCTTTGGCCAAATGAACACCACGCACTGCATTACTTACCCCTACATAGCCAAATCCTTTACTTTGATCTGCAGCCATAATGCCAGGAAGAGCGGTATCAACAGAGGAGACCTGAACACCTTTGCTAAACGCTTCGCTAACCAAACGTTCGTAGGCGCTGTCACCAGGATGTCCCATCACTACGATACCAGTTGGTTTGGCTGCCAATGCCAGCTTGAAGTTTTCAATCATCTTTTGTGGCTGCCAATCAGAGTACATCACACGTAGATCAACACCCAGATCGCCCGCCGCCTGTGTCGCTCCGTTTTGAACAACCGTCGCGTATGGCCCTCCTACCGGGCCACCGACATCAAACCAAATCGACATGTCCTCCCCTGACGGAGAAGCCATTGCAGTCGAAGCGGATAACGAGAACACAGCCGACAAAAGAGCAGTCAACACTGCTTTTTTTGATTTACAGGATAAAACGCCACAAATACTCACAACAACAATACTCCAGATTGGTATAACCATGAGTTGCACATAATACTCCTCGAGTATTGATCTTTGATCAAAATAATATTCTTTTTATGAGTTCTATCTCAGTAAGTGAAAAGATCGACAGAGACTAAGAAAGAGAAGAAGGAAGAAAAGTATTGAGCGTTAGCCAAGCACTTCTGCTGAGCTTTCTGAATGTAGCGAAGTGCTTCAAGGGTATTGCGGATTTACTTCGCTCTTTACCAAGCAACAGATGTAAAAAAGCCAGCAATTAAGCTGGCTTTTTTAAATGTGGCGGAGAGATAGGGATTTGAACCCTAGATACGCTACAAACGTATGCCGGTTTTCAAGACCGGTGCTTTCAACCACTCAGCCATCTCTCCGTAAGTGCGGCGAATAATACACACCCATTTTGTAAGTGTAAATACCCCACAGAACCAACCGCCTAGTTATCAATCAACATTGTTGAATTTCAATCAGTGGTTATGTATTTCTGACTGTATTTTCTCTCGCACATTCATTTTGCATATAAAAGTACCCAATGAATCTCCGACGTTGCATCCGAAAAGAACAGTGTGAACTAAAATAAGAAACGAATAACAAAAAAGGAAGCTTATGTGAAGTTCGGGATACAACTATTCGCCGTGATTATCATTCTATTTAGCAGTGCTGCAAAGGCTTCGAGCACCGAATTTATCCATGATCTGTATCTACGATAAACGTTCCCGCCAGGCCGAAATTAGTCAGAGTTTCAATTCTGACCGTCTCAATTAACCACTCTACTAATGACTCAATTCACAAGTCAAAAATTAGCTTTCCACCCGAGCGGCTACTCGTGCACGACCTAAAGGCAACCTTGGCTTTCGAGTAACCAAATAAACCGCTACTGCCGCAAGCAAAAATCCAACAACTCCATAGCCATCAAATGATTCACCAAAGACCAACCAAGCTTGGAAGGCTGTCATAGGTGGCACCAGATAAAAAGTTGATGCTACTTTTGATGCCTCACCATTCTTAACCATATATAGAAGCAGTATAATTGCGATGCCCGACAGCACGAGAACAAGCCATACCAAGGCAAAGATAAACTCAGGCGTCCAGTTGACCACCATCGTTTCGGTTGTCAACGCAACGGGCATAAACAACAAGGCTGCCGCGGTATATTGCCATACGGCCCCACCGATCATATCAACCCCTTGGCAGAACTTCTTCTGATAGAGGGTACCTAGCGTGATCCCCAACAGAGCGAAAAGTGTAAACACATAAGCGGCCTGACGGCTCCCCTCATGCTGCCACTCCATGTTTCCTTGCAGTACCAACCCAATCCCGACAAAGCCGATCAACAAACCAACCCACTGTGAAAGCCGCATCCGCTCATTCCAAGCCATCACCATAATCACCGCCGTTAAAATCGGCTGTAACCCTACCAACAACGAACATAAGCCCGCTGGCATTCCAAGTGAAATTGCTTCATAGGTACCGCCAAGATAAAAGCCATGAATCAATAGTCCAGCTATCACCGAATGAAACAACGCCTTACCTCGTGGTAAATGGGCACGTAGAATGAACATCAGCAAGATAAATACCACAACATTGGCGGCCATTCTGAGAAAAAGAAAGGTGGCAGGCTCCGCATAAGGAAGGCCAAACCGGGCACCGATAAAGCCCGAGCTCCAGAGAACAACAAAGATAAACGGTATCATGCGAGCAACCATCACTATTTCCTTTCCTTTTTATTTGTTAGACATTACTTTAATTGGGTACAGAAAAGTTAATAGGGACAGATTTAAGCTATTTTTAGGGTACAGATAAACTAGGAGACGGGGCGTGTCTAAGAAGTATCAACAAGTTGTCGAACTTATCAACGAGCGAATCAACAAGCAAAGCTATCAACCAGGCGATAAGCTTCCCTCTATTCGTGACTTAAGTACCCAGTTGGCAATCAGCAAGAATACTGTCATCCGCGCCTACCAGCAGCTTGAGGCTGGTCAACGAATTGAGGCACATCCACGATCAGGTTATCTGGTTGCCAAACGTGCAAATCCGGGTATCACAGCTATCAGTGAACCCGGCTATGTCGACTTGATGTCGCTAAGCAAAGAGATCATGAGCCTGTCTCTTTCTCGTCAGGTGTTGGCCGCTGGCTCTGCGCATCCAGACACCCGCTTTCCGGCTATTCGGTCTCTTTATGCCGAAATCGGACGCCATAGTCGCTACCAAACCAATATTCCAAGCCATTATCAGCTTCCTCCGGGAAACGAAGACCTGATCAGACAACTCGTTTTTATCAATCAAGAACTCGGCGTTACAACCTCTGCAAATGATATCCTGATCACTCACGGGGCGCAGCAGGCCATCAGTCTCAGCCTGCAAGCGATTACCCAACCCGGTGATATTGTACTCGTCGAATCTCCGAGCTATTTTGGCAACCTGCTCCTACTTGAGTCTCTTGGGCTAAAAGTCGTCGAGATCCCCGCCAGTATAACGAGCGGCATTGACTTACAGGCTTTAAAGCAAGCTCTTGATCGCTGGCCGGTTTCTGCCATTATCATCAACCCCAGCTTCAATAACCCTATCGGCTATGTCATGTCGCAACCTGATCGGCTAACTTTTCTAGCTATCACCAGTGGTATTCCGATCATTGAAGATGATGTTTTCGGCGGATTGGCCTATAACCACAGACCATTGCCCCTAAAAGCACTGGATGTGGAAAACAGAGTTATCTATTGCAGTTCATTGTCAAAAACACTGGATTCCCGTCTGCGTATTGGCTGGGTTATTGCGGGGAAGTATCAACATCAAATTGAAAAGCGGCTAATGACAGACAACATGGGCAGCTTGAACCTGATGCAATCTGCTGTTGGACAGTTCCTGACGACAGGCAAGTTCCGTCAACACCTTGGCAAGATACGTAAGAGCTACGCCAAGAAACAACGCCTATTTTTTCAAACTTTCACAGCAGAGCTCGATCGCTATTCATGGCTACAAAACCACTATCACCTCTCCCAGCCTGAGGGAGGCTTTCTATGCTGGCTGACCTTGCCAAAGAGCGCAAATTGCAACGATATTTATCAACAAGCGCTTCGCCACAATATCAGCATACTGCCCGGGAGTATGTTTAGTACCCAAAACCAACACAACCACTGTATTCGTCTGAGTTTCGCCACTTTTGATGAAAACCGCCAATGGGAAAAGGGGCTGGAAAAACTCGCACAGATAATTGCATCCCATCTCAAACCTCGCGAGTAATGGCACGGCGAATAACAAAGGCAATGACTCCAACACTTATGCTCGGCATAGCGATATATGCAGCGACAAATGAACTATGCTTGGGTTTAACTTGAAGAATAAACCTTACGAACCAAAGGCTTTAATTCATGAAATTCCCTGTCGTTCGCCCCGAATACCTTTTTTCCCTATCTCTTTTATCAGGGGTATGCGCACTGCCCTCGACAGCCTATGCCTCGGTGGTACTCAACGGTTCTAGCAACAACATGGATTATCAGGTTTCACTGGTTGCCGAACACCTATCAGTTCCATGGGGTATAACATTCATCACTAGCCAGAAACTGTTGATCACCCAGCGTCACGGGGAAGCCGTTATTCTCGATATTTCAAACAACAGCCAAACAGCGGTTAAAGGCCTTCCCGACGTTACTGCCAGCGGACAGGGCGGATTACTCGACGTTATCACCGAGCCGGGATACCAACAGCCTAATGGCTGGTTGTATTTCACCTACAGCAAAACTATTGGTAATCAGGCAGTAACCGTGCTGGCTCGCAGCAAGCTCAAAGTAGATACACTGACTCAGTGGCAAGAACTGCTCGTTACCCATTCAGCCACACCAACCTATCGCCATTTTGGTAGCCGTATCACCTTCGACCAGCAAGGCCATCTGTTCTTTTCCGTCGGCGATCGTGGTGAACGCGACAACGGACAAGATTTAACAACACATGCCGGCAGTATTCTTCGCCTCAACCATGACGGTACAGTACCTGCGGACAATCCTTTTGTTGCCCACAAAGCAGCACTTCCCGAGATCTGGAGCTATGGTCACCGTAACCCTCAAGGCTTGGCATTTGACATCGACAGCAAACAACTATGGGCAAGTGAGCATGGGCCTCGTGGAGGCGATGAAATCAACCTGATAAAAAAAGGCAGCAACTACGGCTGGCCTGTCACCTCTCATGGCAAAGAGTATTGGGGACCAATTTCGGTAGGAGAAGCCAAAGAAAAAGAAGGGATAGAATCACCGCGAAAAGTCTACATACCTTCCATTGCGCCGGGTAGCCTATTGCATTATACCGGCACAGCCTTTCCCGGCTGGCAAGGCGATCTATTCGTTGGTGCATTGAAACTAGAACACATCAATCATCTTACCCTTAGCCCGGAAGGCATTATTACCTCGGAAGAGCGCCTGCTATTACCGTTACAAGAGCGGATCCGAGCACTGGTGCAAAGCCCCGAAGGCTGGATTTACTTCACCACCGATAATGGAAACTTGTACCGGATATCACCGCTAGAATAACCGAATAAAAACACCAGTCCGTTCAATTGAATTTCACTATAGAACACAATAAAAGCAATCAGTTGCATTTGGTATATGTCTCGCAACGTTCTTAAGCTTCACAAGCTAAAATATCATTGCATTATGCGGGGGCTGTATCTGCCCATACCCCGCTTGCTTGAACAAGCTCAAGGAAAGATGTACCAATATGGATATTCACTCGCTCAAAAATCACTACTGTGCAACGCCGGCACTACTCGATGAAGCCTTTGCCATTCGATATCAAGCCTATTTACAGCAAGGTTATATTGATACCAATAACCAACAAAGGCTGGAAGACGAATTTGACCATATGCCAAACAACCATACCTTTGTACTGCGGCAAAATAATCAATCGATAGCTTCTTTACGGATATCGATAATCAATCAACAACCAGGTTGGATAGATATTCCGGTAAAGCGGCTATTTCCCGAAACCTTTATGGAACTAGAAAAACAATATGACACCCTTGTCGAACTAAACCGCCTTACCGTATTACCCGATATTACCGACTTTTCAGCCACCGTTCCCCTTGCCCTGTTTGCCAATGCAATGCATTTAACTGAGGTAACAGGAAAAACGCTCGTCATTTGCGCCGCTAGGAAAAATCATAAACGATTTTACGAGCGCTTAGGATTTAAGAAGATAACCGATTACAAACGCTATCCTACCCTAAAGTTTGATACCGCAATGTTTGTCAGTGAGTGGGATCCTTGCTCCGATCTGCTAGCCCAGTACCCATTGGCGGTACATTACCCCCAGCTCAAATCTGCATTATCAAATCATGATTGGGCGCAAATCTTATCCTAATATTTGCTCCGCAATCAGCTTAATGCTCATTGAGGACCTGTGTGATCTTGGTTACTAAAAAAATCCCCTATGCCATGGCCTAGGGGATTTCATTTATTAAGTGGGTAACTGAATTATAAATGTTCACCACGGCGCAGCGCATCGATACGCTTATCGAGAGGTGGGTGCGTCATGAACAACTCGGATAGTGACTTTTTACCATTAATACCGAAAGCCATCATCGAACCTTCAAGCTGAGATTCATGACTTACCTTCAGGCGTTCAAGCGCAGCAATCATTTTTTCTCGACCGACAAGGTGTGCCGACCCGGCATCGGCTTTAAACTCACGGTGGCGGCTATACCACATCGTCAAGATGCTCGCCAGGAAGCCAAACAATACTTCCATAATCGAAGATACGATGAAGTACATCATAAAGCTGCCCCCTTCGCCTTCACCGTCTTCATCGCCGTTATTGAACCCACTAACCGCACCGGCAACCAAACGCGAAACGAAAATGACAAAGGTATTCACTACACCCTGCATCAGCGTCATCGTCACCATGTCACCGTTAGAGATATGGCTGACCTCGTGTGCCAATACAGCTTCTGCTTCATCGCGTGTCATACTACGGAGCAAACCCGTAGATACCGCAACCAACGAGTCATCCCGCTTAGCGCCTGTCGCGAAGGCATTGATATCAGCGGACTCATAAATAGCAACGGTTGGCATACCGATACCCGACTGCTGTGCCTGACGCGAAACAGTTTCCATTAACCAGTGTTCGGTTTCATTACGCGGGTGCTCAACCACCATGCCGCCGACCGAACGCAACGCCATCGACTTAGACATAAACAGTGAAATCAATGAGCCGCCAAAACCGAACAATGCCGCCATTACCAATAAGCCATTCAAACTACCTGGCTGTAAACTGGTAAAAGCGTAGATAAGGTTCAAGACAACACTGAAGACCAGCATCACAGCAAGGTTAGTTGCCAAGAACAATGCAATCCGCTTCATATTTTTAATATTCTCCAATAGCAATCAAGCTTTCTAGTTCTACACAAACGATGGAGCATCACACACTTATTTCATATGATACAAGCCAATCAATTTGTTATTTATAGTATGGTCGATCAATCCAATTACAAGTAAAAGGGCTAAATTGTTACGTTTCGTTATTATTTACCACAGAATGCACCGCCGTAAATCTTGTTTAACAACCTAGTCAACAATCGGTGATGTGAGTCATAAATGACGGCTTTAGACTTTAGTCTTATTGAAAGTATGAAGGCATTCCACTATTGTCGAGTGTATAGCATTAACAACGCAGTATACCACCGTCAAATTTTCAAGGAGGAATGATGGCTGATCACGAAAACTATCAGGTTGCTATTGATATCCTACGCTGCCATTTAGGCATGTCAGCAGACGAAGCTCACAAAGAACTTGGTATTGAGCCAGCGGGTAGCAAAACGCTATCTGATACACAGGAAGCGCTTATCGGGCTAACCGTCGAAAGTTAATCTAGTACGAAAACCGACTTCTAAAACCTCCTCTTTTTGAGGAGGTTTTTCTTTTTGACGTAGAAAACATCTAACACATGAGAAGTGTGACACTTATCACTAAATACAGCCTGCATTCAGTGTGATAAAAGCATAATAGCCCGCATATAACTATCAAAGATAAATCTGCCTGTATATCCCATTTTCGTCAGTGACGTCCTCGCGGTCTACAGGAGTTATGGTTCTTATTATGCAATCTACTCTAATCAAAACAGAAAGCACCCAAACTGAGGTGCAACCATTACACCCTCTTATTGTTTCAACCGCATACTTCTTCGGACTGGCACTACTGCTTGCGTTTTCCGCTCTTGTCATCCACCTGGAAGTTACCCAAATCAATGGCAGTATCGGTGAAGACTCGCTAGTCGAATGCCTCCAGGAAGGTTACCTTCTCATTACCGCCGGTCTCTTTGCTGCCGTTGCAATCAAACGCAGTGAACTACGGGGATTTGCTTTTTTGGTCAGCGCGTTTTTCTTTATTATATTAATCCGGGAGCTTGATAGTTTATTCGATCAAATTCACCACGGTTTCTGGAAGTACCCAGCATGGCTGCTAGCTACCATCGCCATTGGTTATGCGCACTCCCATAAGGAAACGTCAATTGATCCACTGACAAACTACATCAGCCATAAAAGCTACAGCCTGATGCTCGCTGGCATTGCAACATTGTTCATTTTTGCCCGTATCTACGGCATGAGTGATTTATGGCAAGGGGTCATGCAGGAAAGCTATATACGTTCGGTTAAAAACCTGGCAGAAGAAGGAATGGAGCTACTTGCATACAGTCTCATCATGTTCGCAGCCGGTTGGTATTGCCTTCCTGAACTCTTAAAGAAGGGCAAATGAGGCCACATCTAGCCGCCTGATATACTGGATGCATTTGATAAATCTAAAGCAAATAAAAAACCCTGCATTTCTGCAGGGTTTCTATTATCGATTAACTCACACGATATAAGAAGGCGTTTACAAACCTAGTGGTGACAGGTCAATGTACTTAGACAGATCACGCTTCTTTATACCTGGCATATATGGGATCTCGCCCAGCTTCTGGCCTGGTAAGTTTTCTTCCAGCATGCGAATAATTTCTGCGTAGTTTTCAGTGCCCGGATTAATGCGGTTAGCCACCCAGCCTACTAGCTCCAGGCCATCATGCTTAATTGCTTCAGCGGTAAGAATTGCATGGCTTAAACAGCCAAGCTTAACACCGACAACCAGAATGACCGGCAATTTCTCCTGCTTCACCCAGCTAGAAAGAAAATCAGAGCGAGATACCGGCACCCGCCAGCCCCCTGCGCCTTCAACCAGAACAACGTCAGATTTTGACTTAAGGTGATCCAAGCCCTGAGACAAGGTATCAAAGTCAATTACCCGCTTTTCCTGCTCAGCCGCTAAGTGCGGTGATACCGCCGCTTCGAACGCATACGGATTTACTTCGTCATAGGCAAGCTCTACGACTGAGGCATCCTGAATATATAATGCGTCTGAGTTACGCATCCCCTCATCGGTCGGCGCACTGCCCGACGCAACAGGCTTATAACCCGCCATCTTAATGTTCGCGCTGCCAGCTGCGTGTAAAATTGCGCGAGAGGCAACAGTTTTACCGACTTCGGTATCTGTTCCTGCTACAAAGAAAGCGTTAGTCATTAATAATTACTCCAAAACAGACTTGGTATGTTGCCGGCAGTTGACCATTCTCATCTCGGAACTCATCATAAGCGCCTTCTAATGCCTGAATCGTTTTACGACCGGCCAAGCCTGCTTTGCGCTCCTGCTGCAGATGCGTTGCCCCTATCCCTTTCAGGTCTTTCATGAGTTCAACTGCCGTATTGTATTGCATCTTAATAGGCCTGAATTCTAGGCCATCACTCGGGCAGCCCGCTTGCGCCAGCGCAAGTTTTATCTTTTTTTGCGAAAGAAACTCGTTCACATGTTGATGCTGATCAACCTGCAGCCAAGACTGAGAAAGCTCATACAGTGAGCCGTCAACGAGTGTTGTAAACAGGATCAGGCCTCCCGGCTTGACGACTCGCTTCATTTCTTTGAGCGGAACAGAAAGATTATCACACCACTGCAGAGCCAAGCTGCTAAAGGCAAGGTCATACTGGTTGTCTGCAAGCGGCAGGTTTTCGGCATCGGCTTCCAGATATCTTGCTATGTCACCGCAGCGCTCTTCAGCACGAGCGAGCATTTGCACCGATAAGTCAGCAGCACAAACCTGATAGCCGCGCTGCAGCAACTGTTCACTGAAATACCCGGTCCCGCAGCCAAGATCAAGTGCGTTACAGCCCACCTGACTGACAGCCGGGAGCTTATCTAATAACAGATGACCGACCTGGCGCTGAAATGCAGCCGCCTTATCATAGTGCCTGGCCGCGCGGCCAAATGCCTCGGCAATAGCCTGCTTGTCTTGCGGTTGGATCTCATGCTGACCATGAGTGACTGCATTCATTCCATTAGTCATGAATCACCTCATTAATACCTATTGCAAGCTTCTCTATATCAGATCGACTGTGCGCTGCCGTCAGTGTAATACGCAGACGAGCACTGTTGGCCGGAACGGTTGGCGGACGAATCGCACTGACCCAGATCCCTCTCTCTTTCAGGGCAAGGGAGGCTGATACGGCTTTATCACTATTGCCAATAATCAATGGTTTTATCGGTGTCGTTGTTGCAACCAACTCAACTTCCGGCTCAACCCGTTCAGCAAGCAATTCACTGAGCTCTTGCAGCTTTTCCCGACGCCAGCCCCCCTGTTGGATCAAGTTACAGGCCTTGCTCAATGCATACGCCTGAGCCGGTGGCATCGCTGTCGAATAGATAAAATGACGCGCAAACTGCACTAAGTAGTCAGCCGTTTCCTCGCTGCACAGCACTGCCGCCCCTTGTAGGCCAAATGCCTTACCAAAGGTGACAACCAAAATATCGGCTTTAATACCGGCCTGATCACAGCTGCCACGTCCCTGCTCTCCCAATACGCCGCAGCCGTGGGCATCATCGACAACCAGCCAGCTATTGTACCTGGCACACAAGGACTTCATTTCTGCAAGCGGTGACAGATCACCGTCCATACTGAAAACCCCTTCAGTCACTACCATGCTGGCTGCTTCGGGGTGTTGGTGGTGACAACGTAACAGGGAGCGATAAAGGGCTGTTGTATCGTTATGTGGAAACCGTCGCATCGTAGCCGGTGACAGCAACCCAGCCTCCATCAGCGACGCATGATTCAGCTTATCCTGGATTAGTACATCATCCTTTTCGAGCAGTGTGAACAGCAGCGCCTGGTTGGCACTGAATCCGCTGCTAAATAGCAAGGCTCTGTCATATCCAAGCCAGTCAGCTAACTGCACTTCGAGTTCATGATGTGCTGAGTGAAAACCGGTAACCAACGGTGAGGCACCACTACCTGTACCGTATAGGCTTAAGCCCTGCTGCCAAGCCTTGATCAACTCGGGAGCTTGGGCCAGACCAAGATAGTCATTACTGGAAAAGTTAACTAGCGACTCCCCATGGCATTCAATCATCTGCTGACGACGATCGAGGCGGGTACGCTGGCGATACAAACCCTGAGCCTTACGCTCACTCAGGGCCTGTACAATGCGGTGTTTAAAGCGAGGCATCGTAGAAAAGATCGTCTTTTGTCGGGCGTGCAGCAACTCGCTGAGCGACCTGACCCAACAACTCTTGCTCTTGTACTTCATCCGGCTTCGCTGCTTGCTGCTGGCGATTAATCCCCAGCTTTTCAAACAGCATCATGTCTTTGTCTTCACCCGGATTCGGTGTAGTCAGTAATTTGCAGCCATAGAATACCGAGTTGGCACCCGCCATGAAGCAAAGCGTCTGCATCTGTTCGTTCATGTCTTCGCGACCGGCAGAAAGTCGAACGGCAGATTTCGGCATAATAATACGCGCGACCGCGATAATACGGATGAAATCAAACGGGTCGACATCATCTACCGATTCCAGCGGCGTACCTTTGACCTTGACCAGCATATTAATTGGCACGCTTTCAGGGTGAACGGGCAGATTCGCCAACTCAACCAGCAAGCTAGCACGGTCACGCGAGCTTTCACCCATGCCGATTATACCGCCTGAACAAATTTTCATTCCCGAGTCACGAACATGACCCAGGGTATCAAGGCGATCCTGATAGGTACGGGTGGTGATAATATTGCCGTAATATTCTGGTGAGGTATCGAGGTTGTGATTGTAGTAATCAAGGCCGGCACCAGCCAACTCATTGGCCTGATCACCTGTGATCATCCCTAGGGTCATACAGGTTTCCAGTCCCATCCCCTTCACGCCACGTACCATGTCGAGCAGATACGGCATATCGCGCTCTTTCGGGTTTTTCCAGGCTGCTCCCATGCAGAATCGAGTCGCCCCCGACTCCTTGGCTTTATTGGCGGCCTCCAATACACGCTCGACTTCCAGTAAGCGCTCACGCTCAACGTCGGTACGGTAATGGGCACTCTGCGGGCAGTACTTACAATCTTCCGGACAGGCGCCGGTCTTGATTGAAAGCAAGGTACTGACCTGTACCTTATTCGGCTCGTGATGCTGGCGATGAACGAGCTGTGCTTCAAACACCAAATCCATAAACGGCTTGTCAAATAAGGCTTGAACTTCCTCGATGCTCCAGTCGTGACGTATTTCCACGTGTATAACCTCTATTGTCAGTGGCTGTCCGGCAACTGGAATACTCGTAGGGCCAGAGCTAAACAGCGACTTGATTTATTCTGTTTTCATTTGATTCAATACATTAAATATCGATCCAAACGAGTATCAATACTTGGCTAGTCTACTTCGACTTAGTAAACTGTCAACCATCAACAAGGCCAAAGGTTTACATCTGTGCAAAAATTAATCAACGCAATTGATCTGGAATTTGACCAGCAGCACGTCTGGCACCCTTACACCTCGACACTCAACCCACTACCATGTTACCCGGTAGAGAGTGCCGACGGAGTCTACCTACAGTTAGAGGACGGACGTAAGATTATTGACGGGATGTCGTCTTGGTGGTCGACCATTCACGGCTATAACCACCCGGCACTCAATCAGGCTGCCAAGGCGCAGATTGATAAAATGTCTCATGTAATGTTTGGTGGTATTACCCACCAGCCAGCAGTCGATTTATGCAAGAAGCTGGTCGACATGACGCCGGCACCATTGCAGCATGTATTCCTGGCTGATTCGGGATCCGTTGCTGTCGAGGTCTCGCTAAAAATGGCCCTACAATACTGGCATGCCAAGGGAGAACGCAGGCCAAAATTTCTCACCATCAAACATGGCTACCACGGCGATACGTTTGCTGCGATGTCGGTTACCGATCCGAATAACTCCATGCACAGCCTGTATAAGGGCTTCCTGCCAGAACACATTTTTGCTCTATCACCAGAATGTCGGTTTGATGAAGAGTGGCGCGAAGATGATATTTCTGACTTCAAACAGAAGCTAGAATCCAACCAGAACGACATTGCCGCTGTGATCATTGAACCGATCGTCCAAGGTGCAGGTGGCATGCGGATCTACCATCCGATCTTTCTTAAACGCGTTCGTGAACTATGCGACCAAGCTGGTATCTTGCTTATCGCCGATGAAATTGCCACCGGCTTCGGTCGTACCGGCAAGCTGTTTGCCTGCGAGCACGCGGGGATCAGCCCAGATATTATGTGTGTCGGCAAAGCACTGACCGGTGGTTACATGACGCTCTCCGCAACCCTGACAACCAAGCACGTTGCTGACACGGTATGTGGCGGAGAAGCCGGTTGTTTCATGCATGGTCCTACCTTTATGGGCAACCCGCTGGCCTGCGCCGTCGCCAATGCCAGCCTTGAACTGCTGCAACAAGGTCTCTGGCAACAGCAAGTGGCCAACATAGAAAAACAGCTTGCTCAAGAATTGCCTGAAATCGGTAAGCTCGAAAAGGTAAAAGACGTACGCTGGCTGGGGGCAATCGGGGTGGTTGAGCTCTATGAGCCTGTTGATATGGTCCAAATACAGAAGGATTTTGTAGACAACGGTGTCTGGATTCGCCCTTTTGGCACACTTGTCTACATTATGCCTCCATTTATCATTAAACCACAGGAACTTAGCCGCCTAACTTCCGCAATGTTGTTAACTCTGCAGTAGTATCGAAAAGCAGACAATTTCCTAAAATTGTCTGCTTATACTAATCACTAACGTTACATCCATTAAATAACGTCAGTAAAGGCTATGAACTATGCAGTTACCCCTTTTTCCGTTACAGCTATATTTGTTACCGGGTGGTATCAGCAAACTCAGGATCTTCGAACCAAGGTATACACGCTTAGTTAAACTCGCTATGGCATCTGGTGAAGGCTTCGGCCTTTGCATGAAGGATGGTGATACTCTTTGCCACTTTGGCACCCGTGCTATCATTACCGACTTTGAGCGTTTATCCGATGGTTTGTTAGGTATCACAGTTAAAGGTGTCGAGAAGTTTATCATCAATGAACACAGGCAAGAGGATGATGGGCTACGGTTTGGCGATATCACGCTGATGAAGAACTGGTCACCGACGATAATGAAGTTTTCCGACCGTGATATAGCAAACAGTCTTCGAGCCCTATTTGATGAGTACCCTGAGCATGCCACAAACTATCCCATACCGGACTACGATGATATGACCTGGGTATGCCAACGGTGGTTAGAAATATTACCCTTGGAAACAAATCAGAAACAATGGTTTATGAGTAGAAGTGATCATCGCGCTGCGCTGTCTTTTCTACACAATATTATTAATGAACAATTAAAAAAAGAATAACACGAGACAGAGGATTTCTTGGTGTTATGTCTCAATCTATGTCCACGGACGTGTCTATTCACAGCGACATGATTGAGATTTCCATCCAACCTGAACCACTGAACCAACCAGAGCTTACCCCCTGCCATCACGAGCAAGCCGCTTATCTACCGTGTGTCGATACCATCGCGATAACTGTCGGCGAATAAATGAAATCTGGATGACCCAAGCGACAGGCTTCAACCACCAAACCTGCTGCAACAATAAAATGTAGGCATCCATTTCGCGATAGAGCACACCATGACCATCCCAAACATGCAGTTCCCTTAGAGCCTGAGCCGGGTCAATGCCATGTTTCATCATGTAGTCTTCCTGGCCCGTAATATCGAACCAATAAACTTGATCAATATGTTTGCCAAGCCATAGCTCGTAGCGAGCCCGATCTTCAACACAACTAGCGCAGGAGCCATCATAAAAGACGGTCAAATGTATTCTTTCCATTTCACCTACCTCAATAACTTTCCAACTAAATCTGCTTTCTTAAATGTAGAAATAAATGTCTAAATTTGGCAGTAAATAAAAGGATTTGTTGTTAAATTACAACAAATCAACAATCGGTAATGATAACCACTCCCACCCGTGTAAAGGTCTTGATAAATTCGTTAATTTTATCACCTCAATCATTGGCTAATTATAGCAAAATGATTGTTTCCATAACTGAACCAATAATAACTCACTCATCGCAGAGATAAAAATAAGCTCTTGAAAAATAGAGAAATACTTCAACTTCCAAATTTAACATTCGGAGAGGAATCACAAACAAACCATTTGTCACACTTTTAACAAAACAAAAACAGATAGCCAGATTGATTTTCCTGCCTAGAATATTCCTCCCACAACGTCGCCAAGACACTTTGCCTCTACCGACAATTAATAATTAGAAAAATAACTTCACAAACACAACCTGAACATCGACTAATAAAGTGGGATAAAGAATGATAAACCTTGCAATATCTGTTGTGCCGATTTTGCTTCTTATCTGGATGATGACCAAGAAAGATGCCCTACCTTCACATATCGCGCTTCCCGTTACAGCGCTGATTATTGGCTTACTGCAACTCTTTTACTTTGGCACAGATATCACTCTGATTTCTGCCAATATGATTGCCGGCACCTTGTCTGCAATAACCCCAATTTCAATCATTGCAGGCGCCATCCTACTGAACCGTGTTATTGCCCTTTCTGGCGCCGAAGCGGTTATCCGCCAATGGCTAGAAGGGATCAGCCGTAACCAGACCGCCCAGCTGATGATCATTGGATGGGCATTTGCCTTCATGATTGAAGGTGCTTCCGGTTTTGGTACACCTGCTGCAATTGCAGCACCGATTCTTGTCGGCCTAGGCTTTAATCCATTAAAAGTAGCAATGCTTGCCTTGGTTATGAACTCAGTGCCGGTCTCGTTCGGCGCTGTCGGAACACCAACTTGGTTTGGCTTTAGCAGCCTAGGACTGGATGAAGCAACACTGATGGAAACAGGCCGCCTGTCGGCACTGCTTCATTCAATTGCGGCTTTCATCATTCCGGTAATTGCATTGAAGTTCGTTGTCAGCTGGCAAGCTATTCGACGTAACCTGCTGTTTATTCAACTCAGCATACTATCTTGTACCGTTCCATACCTACTGTTTGCCCAGTGGAACTACGAGTTTCCATCTCTGATTGGCGGTGCAATTGGCCTGACTCTGTCTATTTTACTAGCACGTTATAATATCGGCCTCGAAGCACCAGAATCTACATCTCAAGCCAATAACGTACAGATCCCTTTCAAGACTGTCTTCAAGGCAATGAGCCCAACACTACTGCTAATCCTTATTCTCATCGTCACCCGTATTCAGCAGTTGGGTATCAAGGGAATGCTAACTGACAGCACGCCGTTGTTTAACCTAAGCCTCGGCTTCAGTGATCTCAGTGTCAGCCAGGCATTAATCATTAAATTGAGCAACATTCTTGGCACAGAAACCAGCTGGGCATATAAAACACTATACGTACCGGCCTTAATCCCGTTCCTATTGGTTGTTCTGATTTGTATACCGGTACTTGGTATGCAACGTAATACGGTCAAACAGGCCTTTACCGAAACAGCGAGCCGCATCAAGATGCCATTTATTGCACTTGTCGGTGCCCTGATCATGGTGAAGTTCATGATGATCGGTGGTGATAAATCGCCAATCATGACAACCGGTCAAGCTTTCTCCGGCCTTATGGGGGCTAACTGGCAGTGGGTTGCATCCTACCTCGGTGCGCTAGGTGCGTTCTTCTCGGGATCTGCAACGGTTTCCAACCTGACCTTCGGCGGTATCCAGCAAACAATTGCACAGAGCGTTGCAATACCTGAGACAACCATTCTGGCTCTGCAATCAGTAGGCGCCTCGATGGGTAACATGGTTTGTATCAACAACATCATTGCCGTCTCGACCATTCTGGGGATTGCCAACAAAGAAGGCTACATCATTAAACGGACTGTGGTGCCAATGATTCTATACGGCGTAATTGTCGGCTTGGTAAGCGCGTTTATCTAATACTTTCGACCCTATATTCGAAATACATGTACAGCGTTAACCACCACGCTGTACATAGAAAAATCAACCACACTATAAATACGGTTCAACCGTCACTGGAGCAATATCATGAAGGTAAACTTTTTTGCCACCTGTCTGTGCGACACGGTAAAGGCCGAGGTTGCCAAAAAGTCTGTCGTGCTTTTGGAACAGCTTGGCTGCGAGATCATCTTCCCTGAAAAACAAGGATGCTGTGGCCAACCTTCATTGAATAGTGGCTACATTGAAGACAGCAAGCCAGCAATGAAGAATCTGATCGCTGCCTTTGAAGAAAATGACCACCCCATCGTGACACCAGCGGGGTCATGTGCGGCCTCAATCAAGCGTTATCCGGAATACCTAGCTAGTGAACCAGAATGGGCAGCCCGTGCTCAAAAAGTTGCTGACCGCCTGTTCGAACTAACTCAGTTCATCGTTAATGAGCTGGGCGTTGAAAACGTCGGTGCTCGCCTAAAAGGCCGTGCTGTTTACCACCCGTCGTGCAGCTTGATCCGCAAGCTGGGCGTACGCGAAGAGCCCCTACGCCTGTTAGCTAATGTCGAAGGCCTAGAAATGGTGCCAATCAAAAACCAGGAAACCTGCTGCGGTTTCGGTGGTACTTTCTCAGTCAAGATGTCAGAAATTTCCGGTGAGATGGTCAAAGAAAAAGTCCATCACATCAGTGCCGCCGAACCTGAGTACCTCATTGGTGCCGATATCAGCTGCCTGATGAACATCGGTGGACGTATGACCCGCGAAGGGCGTCCAATCAAAGTACTGCACATTGTTGATGTGCTGATGAGTCGTTAAGAGGGCGTTGTTATGTCGATGAAAACCAGCAATATTAAATTCAAAGATCGTATAGACGTTCAGATGCAAGACGACTTCATGCGTAAATCTGTTGCCAATGCACAGGAACGTATGTTCACCAACCGCGCTATTGCCGCCGACAAACTCGGCAATTGGGAAGAATGGCGCGAGATGGGAATGGATATTCGTAATCACGTTCTGGACAACCTGGACTACTACCTCCAGCAGCTAAGTGACAACGTACAAAAAAACGGCGGACATGTTTTCTTCGCCCGTACCGCAGACGAAGCGACGGACTATGTTGAAAACATCGTTCAAGAGAAAAATGCCAAGAAAGTCGTCAAATCCAAGTCCATGGTGACAGAGGAAATTGGCCTGAACAAAATCATCGAGCGCAATAATTGCGACGTGGTAGAAACCGACCTCGGCGAATATATCCTGCAGGTCGATGACTGCGATCCGCCGTCCCATATCGTAGTACCGGCCCTACACAAAAACCGGATGCAAATTCGTGATGTGTTCAAGGATAAAATTGACTACCAGGGCTCGGATGATCCCGAAGAGATGACCCGCTATGTGCGAAACTACATTCGCAATGACTTCCTGGAAGCTGACATCGGTATCACCGGGTGTAACTTTGCGGTAGCGGAATCCGGCACAGTGGCTCTAGTGACCAACGAGGGCAACGCCCGTCTGGCCACCACCCTGCCGAAGACTCACATCGCCGTGATGGGTATGGAGCGTATTGTTCCGACCTTCGAAGAGCTGGATATCGTTGTCAGCCTACTATGCCGCAGCGCAGTTGGCCTGCCGCTAACCGGTTATGTCACTGCCCTGACCGGCCCTCGCGAGGACGAACACTGCGATGGTCCGGAAGAATTCCACCTAGTGATTATCGATAATGGCCGCTCTGATATTCTCGGCTCGGAGTTCAAAGATATCCTGCGCTGCGTACGCTGTGCCGCTTGTGTCAACACTTGTCCGGCATACCGCCATATCGGCGGCCAGTCTTACGGCTCTATCTACTCCGGTCCTATCGGTGCCGTTCTGTCGCCTCTGCTCGGCGGCTACGATGACTTTAAAGATCTGCCTTATGCCTGTAGCTTGTGCCGTGCCTGTCACGACGTATGCCCGGTAAAAATCCCGCTATCAGATCTGTTACTCAAACACCGCCAGAAAATGGCTGAAAGCAAACAGACACCGTTGCTTGAACGTGCCTCTGTCAGTGCTTTCAACTTCATCAACGCCCGCCCACTGCTATGGGGCAATACCGTAAAAGTCGGTGCAACAATGGCCAGCGGCCTGATCCGAAACGGTAAGCTCCCCGTCAACATCGGTGTCAGTGCGTGGACCGAAACACGTGACTTACCAGAACCAGATGGCGAGTCTTTCCGCAGTTGGTTCAAAAAACGTAATCAGGGGTAAAGGTGAAATTATGGCTAACAATGACTCAGAAAAAACAATGGATCACCAAACCGCACAGCGAATTTATAACCGCGATAGCTTCTTGGACAATATAGCCCAGAAGCTAGGCCGCGAGCGTAAAACGACACCTGTCGAACGCCCGGCCCTGAAATACCGCTGTCATCATGACGTCATGGCAGACAAGAGCCAAGACGAGCTTAAAGCTGAACTCATCAAATATACCGAGACAGCGCTCGGTGCCCGTGCCTTAGAAACCACAAAGGCCGAACTGGCGAAAACACTTAAATCAGCCTGTCTGTATTACTGCAACAACGAGGAGGAAGACGCTGCACGCCAAGACAGCGAAACTATTCTGTCTGCTGATGAAAGATTACTGGCACTGGTTGACCCAACAGAGCTGGCAGATAAACAGCACTCTGTTCATGTTTGGGATCAGTCTGCGGGCTACGAGCCGAACATTACCATTGCGGAACGTGCTCAGGTCGGTGTTGTATTTGCCGAACAGGCACTGGCTGAGTCTGGCACAATGGTGCTCTATAGCAATCCGGCACAGGGCCGCGCAGTTAGCCTGTTGCCAGAGGCATCGGTATTTATCGTACCGCAGAGCACTTTGATTCCACGACTGACTCAAGCAACGGCCGCCCTGCATGAGAAAGCCAAGAACGGAGAGCGGATCCCGTCTTGCGTCAACTTCATTTCGGGTCCGAGCTCAACCGCTGATATTGAACTCATCAAGGTTGTCGGGGTACATGGCCCGGTCTATGCCACTTACATCGTAATCAATGACATGTAGTCTGGTTTCACCGACTTCCCCAGCAAAAGATGCGTACGCAAGGTCGCATCTTTTGTGTTTCTGCCGCCGTCACATATAATGCTGTCAGTTTCGAGGAGTGACTGTTTCCATGCCGCAAATTGATGATCTCGTCTTATTTACCCAGGTGATTGAACACGGTTCATTCAGCAAAGTAGCTGAACTGAATAAAATCACAAAATCAGTTGTCAGCAAACGCATCAGCAAGCTCGAATCCGAGCTTGGTGTCCAGCTCATCTACCGGACAACCCGTAAGCTGACCCTGACCGAACCCGGTGAAGTGTTATACCATAGATCCAAGGATATCCGCCAAATCGCCCATTCGGCCTTTGATGCCGTTACCGGTTTCAGCGAGACATTATCCGGCCATATCCGGATGTCAGTCCCGACGATTTCCGGTGAATTATTATTGGCAGAGGCCGTTTCCGATTTTTGCCAAAAACATCCCGGTATGACCATCGATATGTCGCTGGACAACCACTTTGTCGATCTCTTGTCAGAGAATGTCGACTTGGTGATCCGCACCGGCTACCTCGAAGACTCTAGCCTGATCGCCCGCCATATATTCAATTCGCGCTGGGTCATTTGTGCTTCGCAGAAATATATAGAACAAAACGGCATGCCGATGACGCCCAAGGCACTCCAGCACCATAACTGCCTTGGCTATAACCAACAGAGTACCGGTCCTTTTGACTGGCAGTTCGTGCGCAACGGTGAGTTATATACCCTGAAAGTCACAGGTAACTTTTCTTCCGACAATGCCGCAGCATTGCGTAAATCATCCCTTGCTGGCAACGGCCTGTCCTATCTGCCTACTTGCCTGATCTATGACGACCTGCAAAACGGTGATTTGGTCGAAATACTGCCAGAGCATACCGGGAAAGTTGTCGGGATCTATGCGGTCTACCCTTATACCCGCAAGCCTGCCAAACGCATTCAGGCGCTAATCGAACATATCCGCGAGCGTTACCTGGAAATCAAGGACCGCTTTTAAACAAGACTCCAAACAAAATGACGAGCCCTTTTGAGGCTCGCCATTGTTAGATAAAACCCGTTTATGCTGCCGTGTGTGAAAGGTTCTTCTTGTTTTCCTCATCGACGATTTCTGTCAGGATCTGAGTGAAAATCTCTCGCAGTTGACTCCAGTACTGGCTGAAGCGAACCTCATCACGCAGGAACGTCGTCATTATCGCGGAGCGCAGAATGTAAACCGATCCCTCCGCTTTCCACTCCTGCTCCTTAAATCCACGCTGACAGACATAATTGCTCGGGGTATCGCCATATTCATCAACGCTCAACGACGTTGATGATGTCAGGAAGTCTTTGCTGTAGGCTCGCCCTGAGGCATAGGAGCACAGTTCATAGATCCGCTGGTTCAGACTATTATGATCAGCCAGGCTGTCATTGCCCAATTCCTTGAAGGTAAAGTTAACCATATGGAAATCCGGGTGCATCAACGGCCGTACTTCGAAACTACGACCATGAACAACAAACGGCTCGGCATTGGCAAGCTTGCTGGCAAACCAGTCTGCCGTCACGATACCGCGGCCAATCACATGACCATAGCCGCTGATATTCAATGGCACCAGTCGGTGCGCTGCCCATACGGCCGCAGCCGTTGAACCGGCTTTGGACCCTTCCATAATCGATGAACCCAACATAACTGGCTTATCAAGTTCATCCTGCTCACCAGACTCTTCAAACACATAAGCAGCATGATAGGAAATAAGGTCAACAATACGACTATCTTTCATCGTGATTGCGCCAGCCGAGTATTGGATATATCCCACCTTATGCGGATCGACGGTGATAGAGTCCACCTCCGACATTGCCTTAAACGCGTCATAGACGTCACGCTTGGGCCAGACAACCCCTTCTGGAATGATCTCGTTAGCACGGTAACTGTCAACCAAGGCATCGTAATCCATAAATTGATTGTCTTCATCGAGGAACATAGAACGGACATAACCACCATAAGCGGCATCAACATGGATATAGAAAGAAGAGCCATATTTCTCCTCGCATTCCTGGCGCAGTTTCACGACTTCATGGACGGCATCAACAGAACCTTCTTCCGTTGTCCCGACCACCGATACCATACCTAAAATAGGAATACCTTCTTCCATCAGTCGGAAAGTCGTTTCACGCATAGCCTCCACATCAGTACGGTAGTTGTTGTCAACATCAAGCTGGACAATATGCTCCTGACCCAAACCCAGCACATCCATTGCCTTCATCCACGAGTAGTGCTTCGAGCGTGGTACCAGGAGTTTACCCAGCTTGCCCGGATCAACACCAGCTCCTCGCACCGACAGCTCGCGAACGTCTTCAAAAACACCGCGTTTTTTAAGCTCATCGGCCAAGTCTAAAATATCTGAGCTCTTCATATTCAGTAACTGATGCTCTGTCAGGCCAGCAACCAAATCTTTCGCACCATCGTGCTGTGCTATCGCTAGCGGCATCGATTTCAGGTTACGGGCGACCCAAACCCCTTCGTAGTTAGCAACCGTGCCGCCCGAGGTAATGTGTCCCCAGGACTTGTTCACGTCAAAGCCGAACATCTGGCACAGGTCGCGCCCGACTTCAAGCTCCAAATCCGTCGTCACAGGTGAAGCTTCTACTGCACAGTTATTCTGGTTGTACATCATCGTCATAACGTAGGCCAGGTGCGATACCATGAGGGTATCTGCGTTCATGTGGCCAAGGTAGCGAGGTGAAAACCAAGGGACCGATTTGGTCTTAAGACGAGAAGACAAATCACGAAGGATACCTTCTGTACGATAAAGCGTGTCGCGAAAGTCAGGTTGATGCTGGGTGTGCGGCGTAACAAGTGCCGAATCTTCCGGGTGGAAACCAGAGCGCCAATGCATATGCTCGGTAATAGCATATTCCATCATCTCTTTATAAAAAACCCGGTTTTCAGATTTTGGGCCCAAGAAAAGGGCATCAACATTCACTTCTTTGTTCATAATAAAACCCATACTGTGATCGTTTGAAAAACCAACGAAATGGCTAATAAACCATTACTTGAAGCCCCTCAATTTCACACTTCAATCCAATTTCAAGCAGAGAGAAATCCCTCTGCATATTCACAAGGTCTGATCGGTTTTGAATAAATTATGTCATCGAAAATCAGCAAAAATGCATAACTACGATCATGGCCTAACGTCTTTTCGGCACAAGACGTTATAAAATCGATAATTTCATGAGTATCGATTAAAAATCGATTTTATCTCAATAATCGATATTTATATATGCAACATGAATTATATCGGTTGTTTTGGCATCTAAGAATGACCAAGTTGTGTACTTGATCACTAAATGCAACTGTAGGCTTACAGATAAAATCCAGCTTAAGAAAAATATAACTCAGACTGTGATGATATTGCTGCTGCGCTTATTGACATCGACACTGAGCAATATAATAGTTATCTAATTGAATATATGGTGAAATATTCAGCCTATTCTCTCACTGCCTTCATGTGGTGGTAGCAGAAACGGATAATATCAACCCGACAGCAGAAGCGGTGTAACAAAGGTACAACGGATGAATGATATAGGCAGAGATAGATTCGCAACGTTAAGCGATCGGGTAATGCATCAAATCCGCCATGACATTTTATGTGGTGAATTTAAAGCCGGACAAAAACTGATACTCAGTGAACTTAAAGAAAAATATCAGGTTGGCGGATCGCCGCTCAGAGAAGCAATGGTGCAGCTGAGCTGGCAGAAATATGTCGTTATGCAGCCGCAGAAAGGGTTTTGGGTCGCAGATGTCTCTCTTACTGAACTGCGAGAAATATTGAAAATTCGCCAGGCGGTCAGTGGTGTCGCCCTAAAAAATGCCATAGAACATGGCGGTGAAGAGTGGGAATTATCGATTATTACCGCCTACCATAAGCTAAGCCGTCTAAACCCGGCTTCACCAGCTTTTGACTATGATGAATGGGAACTCCGGCACAAAGAGTTCCACCTTGCACTCATTAGCTTACCCGGCACCGAGTTCACCTCAGATCTCATGTACTACATTTATGATCAGCAAGAACGCTACCGTCAGTTTTTGCTCAATGAATCCTTTACCTCCGAACAGCAATACCACGACGAGGGGGAGCATCAAGCCATCATGCAGGCCGTACTTGCCCGAGATGTTGATTTAGCCCATCAGCTACTCATCCAGCATACAGAGCGTCTATACCATATCCTGGAAAAACTGCTTGAGTATAAAATCTAATAATACCGAATTATTGACAGGCTATCCTTTAGGAACAAATCCCTTGCACCTAAAGTTGATAGCCAATTTGTTATATGACGGAGCAGCTACGGCTGAATATGTAGAATTTGTCTTCAAACTCACAGCATTAAGGTCAGTAAGCAAATAAAGATAAATTAACAGCAACCGGTATTTGACTGATCCTGAATTCGTATAGCTACTCACACTATTTAGCAACCTTTATCGGCGGCTAGATAGTGTGAGTATCACGCCTAACCTTCAATCAGCTTCATTAGCAGATGGCCGTCATACATGGCCTGTTTCACCAATGCGGCTCCCGGCATGGTTGCTTGGGTATAGAAACAGCTTTGTTCTATCACCAAATCCTTGTTGTAGACAGGCAACGACTGAGTACGGATGCACTCCATAATAGCAGGATAAAGGACGCTTTTAGCTCGGTTAAACTCACCGCCAATCAATATCTTATCGGGATTAAACAAGTTCACCATAATGGCGATGGCCTGCCCCAAATTATGGCCCAGCTCAACGATCACCAGCCTTGCCAACGTATCGCCATCAACAGCAGCGTCACAAATTTTCTCAATTGTCAGTACCTTGCCATGAAGAGAGGATGGATGCCCTTCACGTAGACCTTGTTCAACCTGCTCAATGATCGCATTTAAGCTTGCAACCGTTTCCAGGCAACCATGGTTGCCACAAAAACAACGTTTTCCATAAGGCTTAATCTGGATATGGCCTAGCTCACCGATATTACCAACACGGCCTTGAAGTACCACATTGTCCAATACGATACCGGCACCAACACCTTGGTGAATTGAAATCAAAATGGAATTGGCCACTTCCCTCGAGTTTCCGAACAACTTTTCGGCCAGCGCCCACGAGCGAGTATCATTACCGATGAAAACAGGTAACCCGGTTGCCTCATGGATAGCAGGACCAAGTTCGAGGTTGTGCACGTCATAGTGAGGCATTTGCAAAACCGTCCCCTTCTCGGCATTTATCAACCCCGGCAGCGATACGGCAATTGCGGTGATACGGTCTAACTCACCAACATGATTGGCAAAGAAGGTGTTAATTTCATCTAGGAGCGTCTTAAGTACGGCATCTTGGTGTAAGGCTGCGATTTCCTGCCGTTCTTCCACCAATATATCGCCCCCAAGCTCATGCAAAGCAATCGTAAGATATCCGCGTCCCAGGCGGATCGACAAAAACTGCCATCCTTCGTTGGCAGGAAGCAACCCTATTGCCGGGCGGCCTCTACTGGTCGACTCCTGGTATTGCGTTTCCTTGACTAGATGAGCTTCAATCAACTCTCGAGTGATCTTGGTAATACTGGCGGGCGCAAGCAGGCTGCGCTTAGACAATTCAATTCGTGAAATAGGACCGTACTGATCAATAAGCTTGTAGACGCTGCCGGCATTATTTCTTTTAATATGGTCAATGTGACCAGGCTGAGCGACATACATGCCAATACTCCCGACATTAAAAGTGAAAATAAACGTTAATGGATTAATTTTTTTACTTTGCGAACTAATTGTGAAGTCGATTCTTTCGAGGACGTGACATCCATCACGACTAATACCTAATTGTACCTGTTTTTTGTGCTATCAAATCAGTATTAGGTATCTTTTTAGGGTAGTTTTTTTACAAATAAAATTTAAGTTATTCCCATCAGAAATTCTCTGATACCACATTTACATATTGATGCCAACGATCGTCGAACAGTACCGAAACTCGGTTATTCCACCACTATTGGCTAAAGACATCAGCAATGAGTTTTGACATAATGCTCTGCTGCTATTTTGCAGATTGATTTATTGCAACAAGAAATGTTCAACTCGCCACGAGGTTAGCGGTGTACAAAATTAACGAAGTCTTTGAAACCATTCAAGGTGAAGGTGTATTTACCGGCGTCCCAGCCATCTTTGTTCGCTTGCAGGTATGCCCTGTCGGCTGCGCTTGGTGTGATACCAAACAAACCTGGACCGCCGAGCCACAAGATTTTTCTTCACTGGAAGACATCATGGCAAAAACAGCCGACTCACCGCTTTGGACTAATCTTGATGCTGACGGCGTTGTTCGCCTATTAACAGATCAGGGCTACACCGCTAGACACGTAGTGATTACCGGTGGCGAACCTTGTATATACGATTTGGTTCCCCTCACTCAATCTTTGGAAAAGGCTGGCTTTCGCTGCCAAATTGAAACCAGCGGCACATCAGAAGTCAAGGCAACTACGGATACCTGGGTCACTGTCTCGCCTAAAATCAACATGAAAGCAAAACTGGACGTACTGCCATCGGCTCTGCAACGAGCCGATGAAATCAAACATCCAGTCGGGACGTCCAAAGATATTGAGCAGCTTGATAGCCTAATAGACGGTATCGCACTAAAACCCAATGTCAGTATTGCTTTGCAGCCGATCAGCCAGAAGCCGAGAGCAACAGAGCTCTGTATCGATACCTGCGTAAAGCGTAACTGGCGGCTGTCGATTCAGACTCACAAGTATCTCGCGATTGCCTAAACCCGACATCAGCCGCTGACTTCATCGCGGCTGACTTCACCCTGGTGTTATAATCTCGCTTGCGACTTTATTCTTACATTTTAGATCCCTGCCCAATCTACAAGACAGTGCCGCTCCTTTAACACGCCCCAATTTACCCAAATCTATACTGAGCGCAAAACATAATAAATGTTTGGGGATTTTGTTATGCGCGCTTATCTAGGATATTACCTTGCCGCCGTCTGCTGCCTACTTCTTTCGGCATGCGGCGGCGGAGGAAAAGACGAACCCGTAGCGGCAGGTGAAGCCGCACCGGTCTCGACCAAGTTTACGATTACTGTCGATACACCCACTGATTTATTTACGGCCCAAACGGCTGACTTCAGCTTGATCAGCACCGCTTACGCCGAAGCACAGACTAGCCTTACCGAAGGGAGTTTCGCTGCCGTCTGGCTAGACAGCACGGGAAAAATTCTCGAGAGAATTGACATCACAAGCTGGCAAACCCTCGGCAACGGCACCTACGTCATTGAAGCCGGCACCCGCATCCGTATCAATGCGGTATTGTTAGTCGACCAATCTCCTGTCCCTGATATTACTGTGACCATTGGAGACACTATCCCACCTCACCTCTATATGGTGCCATTAACGGAAGAGAGAATTGCCGTCAGCCTCAAATCAAGTCTGGCCTATTACGCCTTGGTTCAACGCGTGTTGCTTGACGAAAGCTGGGGAATTTTCGAGGAGATTTTTTTCAGTCCGGCACGAAGTAAAGTGTTTCTATTCCAGCAAGAGCTCAATGCTATTGCCGATGATCTCGAAGCCACCCTACTGCCAAAAGTCGGCTTACAGAACATGAGACTCAGTAATTTGCTCTCGCTTTCCATCGTCCAGAATATGACAAAAGGCAGAATGGAACGTTTTGTAACAGAACAGACATCCGCCGAAGCCAATATTCAAGCTATTTTAAATGACGGCTATTGGAAGATAGGCAGCTTTAGCTCCAATAGCGGTAGCGGTATTCTCACCGACCAAATGGTTTACAGCGGGCAAGGTTCCGAAACAGGGGAAACCACGATTAGTGAATACCGCTGGGATAAAAATGGCGTCGAAGATATCTCACTGACAGAGGTTTTTACCTATCTCAGCGGAACGACCAGCTTTGGCTCAGACGATATAACCCATCAAGTACTTACCTCAAATGGCTGGGTTGGCTTGTTTGACTACCTTAAAGTCGAAGTGGCTACTGCAAAGACAGTATTGCTGACCGATGCGGCACTGGACAAGGATGACGAAACAGGCGTCACAATGGATGCCAAGGTATATCCACTCGTCGATAAAAAAATTCACGACTTCCTGTCAGGGAAAGATAATCACTACGTAACCCGCTACATTCCGGATGATGCGACATTCCAGGCCGGAGCATTTGGATTTTATTTCACCTGGCGCCCCGAAAATGAGCGTTACCTCCTGTGTGATAACCGAAATAATACGGCTTGCCGGATCTCACCCGTCTCTTTGCCTGATACGGGCTATACCGAGATAGCCAGTGTCCTTACGGACCCAAGTGACGCAGCAAATACAATTGATGAGGTCAATGGCTTCAAGCTGTCCGACAACGTTATTGTCGAGTTGATCTCCGATAACTTCTTTACCGCAAGATACTGGGTCAACATTGCCGCTGATAACTGGAATGTACAAGACATTGGTACCTGGGCGCCTATTAATGTGGCTGGCAAAGCAATGTTCCGGTTTGAAGTCCCGGCGGTCATTAAGCAACTATCAGACAACTATCCGTTTGATCAGCGCAGCCTGTTCCTTGTCGAGGACCGCGGGTTTGTCCATATCGGCGAGAGTTTGCTAGACAATGAAACCTTCCATTTCTCCGGTTTCGATAACGTTGCCAAACAGCAGATTTTTGAGGCTGCAAGCCGCGACAACCTGCCTCCGTTTGGTGTGTGTAACTTTGGCAATGGCTTCGGTGCCAATATGAGCCAATACCTAAATGCTGTGACTGAATGCGGCGGTGACGAACGTTTCACTTCCCAGGCGGCCAGTGCACTTGCCGATCAGCACTTGGTTCAAATTTCCGAACAGGGAGATATCTCCACGATTATTCTGCGCAGCGACAACAGCTGGGAGCAGTACAAGAACACTCTCCTAGAAGCAGCTAACCGTCAGTGGACACTGACAGACGAAGGATACTTGCAGCTAACGCCGAATACATCCAGCCCTGATATTTTCGATTATTGGTCGTTAACGAGCTTAGATCGTGCCAGAGGAATATTGGCAATCAAGGTCTATTCTGCACTTACCGATAGCAGCGATCAGATTTCTACCTTGATGACCAAAGAGTACGCCCCTGATCAGCTTGCAGCATGTACGAGTCAAGACTCAGGCTGGGATCAAGCAACCACCAGCCCAATTACCAAGAAAACGCTGGCTCAATACCAAGAGCAATCTCAACTGTGTAAAGTCATCTGGGAACAGCGTAACCCTCGCTTCACCGAGACACTACTCATTGGGCAGACAGGCAATACCAGTGACGACAAAGCCCTTCAGTTTGCCGGTGACAATTCACGCTACCTTAAACTCAGCGACAACTTTGAAGGCGATTTTTTTACTGGAAATTACATTGACGAAGATGGCTGTAAATTCAATATTCCCGTGAGATGGAAACTTGAAGGTGATGGCACGCTATATTACGAAGCTGTTGACGGTTCGTTAAATGAGCGAATAACGATGACAGATACAGATGGCTTCCGCTTTGCCATCAAGGCATTTAATCACCAAACTCGCTGGCAGACAGATGAAACCTTGCAATTTGCGGCAGATGACGGAGAGGTGTGGAGCGATATTGTCTCGCTGGTAAGCGCATCAAGCGTGCCAAATGTAATCCACCAAGAGTTACTGGATAATCCTGAAACCCCCGCCGAAGGCCCGATTGCAGGCACCATTCTGAATGACGGCCTTGAGTGTGCCCCTCCGGCTCCACCACCGGAGCCTGCACCATAACCCCCCGGTCGCAGGGTAAACATCTAATGACACAAGCAGAAAAAAGCTCGTATTATCGAGCTTTTTTTCTGAAGCAAATAAAACCACTACTTTTCAAAATCTGTTTTTATGTGACCAAGCAGCCATGCTCAACTTCACAATAACCAGAGCAGAACTATTTTTTAACAACCTCAGCTATTACACTATACCCATATAAAAATATAAGAATAACAGACTGAACTGTTATCTAAGCCAACCGAAGTCGTTCTTCACCCCGTCAAAATCAGAGCAATTGATCTCATCATTGCTTTGCTGTTGTCGTGGCAAAAAGAAAGCATAGGGATGGTATCTATTCTGTTAGCGATGAAACGCCCTACAAAAGAGATCATGGAAGATGCGCTTAACAATTGCTCACAAACTCCTCTTAACACTTTTTATAGTGTTTACCGTTGTGTTAATCACATCATTGGCCTATGAATCGCGTCAGCAAAAGGTGCTGCTTGAGTCTGTTATTAGCGAGCAGACCTTAGACAAGGCAGGCAACTATTTCGACAGCCTAAACATGATGATGCTCACTGGCACCATGGCCCAGCGAGAAACCCTGCGCGACAAGGTACTCTCCCACAGCGGGATTGAGAACGTCCGCGTTATTCGTAGCCCAGCAGTAACCAATACATTCGGTCCGGGACTGAACGATCAGGCACCGATCGATGAATTTGACCAGCGAGCACTTCAAGGCGAACTAATTACCGAAACCATCACCACCACCAACAACAGCCAGACACTGTTGGTCGCCCTGCCCATGAAGGCCAGCGCCAACTATCGAGGCACAAACTGCCTTCAGTGCCATATCGTACCTGAGGGGGAAGTACTTGGTGTGGTTAGGCTAGAATATAACCTCAACCCGCTCTACCAGCGCGTCAATGAACAACTGCTGGTTGCCGGTGGTATCATGGCTGTTATTGCCGCTACCGGTTTTCTGTTCTCGCTTACCATGATTCGTAGAATGATCGTTCGACCACTGCGCCGTGTATCGGACTATATGAAGCAAGCGAGTATTAACAAAGATCTAAGTGGTCGTCTAAATGAAAGCCGAACGGATGAAATCGGTGAGCTTTGCCATAGCTATGATCAGATGCTGGATAATTTCTCGTCCAGCCTGCAGCAGGTGCAAAATACGTCTGAATCACTGACCCAACAGGCAAACCACCTAATAAGTGTATCGGCAGATACAACCAATGCCGCCGACAGCCAGCGCAATGAAACCTCTGAAATGTTTATTGCAATCGATGATATGCAGCATCAGCAACATGACATCGAACAGCGAACAACGGAAGCCGCGACTTTAAGCCAGAACGCCTCTCAGTCCGCAATTCTCGGTACCCAGCTTGCCAATGATGCCGGCAACGACATCAAAATCCTTGTCACCGATATAGAGAATGTCAAACACCGTATAGATAATCTCAATGAACAAAGCCAACAAGTTGCCAGTATTTTGGATGTGATCCGGGCGATTGCAGAGCAAACTAACCTTCTGGCTTTGAATGCGGCTATTGAAGCAGCCAGAGCAGGAGAGCAAGGTCGAGGCTTTGCCGTCGTTGCCGAGGAAGTACGTAATCTGGCCAACCGCACCCATCAGGCAACCGGCGATATCCAATCGATTATCGAGGCGCTGCACAATGACTGTGAAGCATCAGCCTGTGCGGTTGAAACAACCTGCCAGACGGCTTACAGTAAAATGGCAACCATCGAGCAGCTTTCTCTGGCATTATCAGAAATAGGCGGTGGAATTCAGGTGGTTAACAACCACGCGAATGATATTCAGCAACAAAGCTCGACTCAGGCCCATGTAGCCGATTCTATTAGAACAAAAGTCGAAACCATCACCAGTCATGCAGACGATACCTCCGCCCATGCACTACAATCTCGTGAGATTAGTGTAAATCTTGAGCAGTTAGCCGAACAACTAGAGCAATTACTTCATCAATTTACCCTTTCAAGTGATAACAAAGCTTGATGCTTGACGTAAGACAGGTAATATTGCTCTTTCGGACTGTATCTTTAAGCACATATTTATAAAGTGCCTTAACGGAGAATAATTTAAACATGACTTACGCGCCTGTAACAGACGTATTAAGCGGTAAGCTGGCAGTAGACACTGAAGTCACTGTCCGCGGTTGGATCCGCTCACGTCGTGATTCCAAAGCTGGGATCTCTTTTCTTGCCATTTATGACGGCTCTTGTTTCGACCCGATTCAGGCCGTGGTCCCAAATGAGTTAAATAATTACCAGGAAGAAGTTCTAAAACTGACGACTGGTTGCTCTGTTGAGGTCACAGGCAAGGTTGTTGAATCACCAGCAAAAGGTCAAGATTTCGAGCTAGCGGCAACAAACGTTAAAGTTGTTGGTTGGGTTGAAGACGCTGACACATATCCAATGGCAAAGACTCGCCATTCTATCGAGTATCTTCGTGAAGTTGCTCACCTGCGCCCGCGTACTAACGTGATCGGTGCGGTAGCACGTGTTCGTAACTGTCTGTCTCAGGCAATTCACCGCTTCTACCACGAACAAGGCTACTTCTGGATGTCAGCGCCACTGATCACAGCTTCGGACTGTGAAGGTGCCGGTGAGATGTTCCGCGTGTCAACTCTTGATTTGGTGAACACACCAATGACTGATGCTGGTGAAGTTGACTTTGATAAAGACTTCTTTGGTAAAGAAACGTTCCTAACAGTATCTGGTCAGTTGAATGCTGAAACGTATGCTTGTGCTCTGAGCAAAGTGTACACATTCGGCCCGACATTCCGTGCTGAAAACTCAAACACCAGCCGCCACCTTGCGGAGTTCTGGATGGTTGAGCCGGAAGTTGCTTTCGCAGAGCTTGACGATGTAGCAAAACTGGCCGAAGACATGTTGAAGTACGTGTTCAAAGCGGTTCTTGAAGAGCGTCGTGACGATCTTGAGTTCTTTGCACAGCGTATCAACAAAGAAGCAATTACTCGTCTAGAGCAGTTTGTTGATTCTGACTTCGCACAAGTTGACTACACAGACGCAATCCAGATCCTGAAAGATTCTGGTCGCGACTTTGAATTCGATGTTGAGTGGGGCATCGACATGTCTTCTGAGCACGAACGCTACCTTGCTGAAGAACACTTCAAGGCACCAGTTGTTGTTAAGAACTACCCGAAAGACATCAAAGCGTTCTACATGCGTATGAACGATGATGGCAAGACTGTTGCTGCAATGGACGTTCTTGCACCGGGCATCGGTGAAATCATTGGTGGTTCCCAGCGTGAAGAGCGTCTAGAGCTTCTGGACAAGCGTATTGACGAAATGGGCATCGACCCTACTCACCTAGACTGGTACCGCGATCTACGTCGCTACGGTACAGTTCCACATTCAGGTTTCGGTCTAGGCTTCGAGCGTCTGGTAACTTACGTAACTGGTATGGCAAACATCCGTGACGTAATTCCGTTCCCTCGTGCTCCACGTTCTGCTAACTTCTAATTAGAAGTTATCCTGAATAGAAAAGGCTGCCCTCGGGTAGCCTTTTTGTTTGTCTACCCTACTGGTAACCCTATGACCCAAGCTAACAACCCGCTACACGGTATTACCCTGGAAAAACTGCTCACAGAACTTGTTGACTACTATGGCTGGGAAGAGCTCGGTAGTCGAATTAACATTCGCTGTTTTACCGATAATCCGAGCATCAAATCCAGCCTGAAGTTTTTGCGCAAGACAGAATGGGCTCGGACCAAAGTAGAAAACCTCTACATTCAATTGAAGAAACACGGCTAATGCCAATCCTCCCCCATGAAAAAAGCGCCTTAAGGCGCTTTTAAATATCATCATTACCGCAATATTAACTGAGATTACTCAACACTTTCCTGAGCATCCGGTCGATGTTGCTGCTGCACACCCAACAAGAAATTACGCAGGATCTGATCCTTGCACTCACGGTAGTGTTTGTTTTCTGGCTTACGGAAGAAAGCACTTAGCTCATGCTTGCTCATACCGAAATTGACTGACTCCATAATATCCAGAACATCTTCAGCTTTTAAGTTCAATGCAATTCTCAACTTCATGAAAATCATATTGTTGGTCAGACGCTGTTCTGGTTCAGGTTGCGGGCCTTCCTTTTTACCACGTTTGATATTGATCAGGCCATTAAGAAAAATGGCCAATTCAGTATCACTGCATTTCTTAAATGCCGTATCATCTTCTTTCTTCAACCAATCGCTCACCTGCTCTCGCGTGACCTCATGCTCGGCTGCCTGAAAGATGTCGATCATTGCCGAATCACTGAAATCAAAGGTATAGCGAAGGCGGCGTAAGATATCGTTATTGACCACAAATATGTCCTAATAAAAACGGCAGACGTTAGTGTAACGGCTGTTCAATTCGCCGCTACTCTAACAGATTTTAATTTATGCCATAGACTTATTCTCAATAATGGCTCCGCTATTCTGCTGCAGTCGATTGCTATAGCTTGTTAATGGCATCGATGTCTTCTTGAGGCAAAATGATCGACTCAGGAGCGACAACGCCGGTACTGTCAGTTCGGATCTCGTCACCAGGCTCCCATGAGTAGCCATCGTCATTAGACGCACAGCTAGAAAGCATAACGGCGAACAAACAAACCAATAGCCTTCTTCCCACAGTCATAACCTCTTCCAGTTGTACCCGCTCAATACTGCATTAAGTATAAACAATTTAACAACGCCTCCCAGCCAGAATTAGCGCCAAGCCGAGATCAGCAAAAAGCCGCCCAATGGACGGCTTCATTACAGGGTTACATAAGGAGTCCCTTATACTGATATAGGCTTTGCTCTATCTTCACTGCGTTCAGGTTTAGCGATATTCGGTTCATCTTCATCTTTGACCACGAACACCATCAACCCGGCAAACACCATTGATAAACCGCCAAGCACTATTGCCATCATGGTATTGCCACCGAAAGCCCAGCGGGTGAAAAAGCCAAGCACACCGGCTGCAAGAATTTGCGGCAACACGATAAAGAAGTTGAAGACGCCCATATAAAACCCCATTTTCTTGGCAGGCAGAGCACCGGCCAAAATAGCATAAGGCATACACAATATACTGGCCCAGGCCAAACCGATCCCCACCATATTGAACATCAGCATTGACGGTGTTTCAATCAGCGAGATTGAGGCTAGGCTCAGGCCACCGATGATCAGACTCAGACTATGGACAAACTTACGACTGGTGCGCTGGGCAAGCCAAGGCAATGCAAATGCCGCCAGTGCCGAAATGCCGTTATAGGCAGCAAAGCACAATCCAACCCAGTCAGCCCCCTCGTTATACACTACAGAGCTGGTATCAGTAGCACCAAATATGTGCGACGTAACAGCAGAGGTGGTATAAATCCACATCGCAAATAGCGCAAACCATGAGAAGAACTGGACCACGGCAAGCTGAACCATTGTCTTTGGCATCGCTTTAATGTCGGTGATGATCTCTTTCAAGCTGGCTTTTTCTTCTGGTTCGAACTGCTCATTATTAAACTTAGCCAGCTCTTGCGGGGAGTACTCCTTGGTACGGCTCACTGTCCATAGGATAGAGGCAATGAAAACAACAGCGCCGCAGATAAAGGATATTTTTACCGACGGCGGAACCTCTCCGGCAGGCGCTGTATTAACCACGCCAAACACGTTGCTAAGCAGGTAAGGCATTGCGGAGGCCACAACCGACCCTACGCCGATAAAAAAGGTTTGTACCGCAAAGCCCTGGGTGCGCTGTTCAGATGGCAAGTTATCGGCCACCAGCGCGCGAAAAGGTTCCATCGAAATGTTTATCGATGCATCCAGGATCCACAACATCCCCGCAGCCACCCATAAATACGGAGAATAAGGCATAACAACCAAAGCGAGCGATGATGAAATCGCACCAAACAAAAAGTAAGGACGGCGACGTCCTAAGCCTGTCCAGGTGCGATCACTGAAATAACCGATAATCGGTTGTACAAGTAAGCCCGTAAGAGGCGCTGCAATCCATAAAATAGGGATTTGATCAATACTTGCTCCCAAGGTTTCAAAAATTCGACTGACATTGGCATTCTGTAGACCAAAGCCAAATTGAATTCCCATGAAACCGAAGCTCATATTCCATATTTGCCAAAATGAAAGGCGTGGCTTTTCCATTAATCTATCCCCGATATATACCGCAGCAGCCTAAAATTTTGCAGCTACAGTGGCAACTTCCAACTCTCGACCGAATATGATGAACAATGTAATAACTATGATTTGGCATGTTTACCGTCGAAGTGTAATTAAAGCAGGCTTTTTATAACCTTTTGGATCATAAACAGACCAGATTCATCATATTTGACCGTTTCTATCGGGGAACAATCCTATTTGAAGCTCACCCCTACCATCTGTGATCGGTTTCACATCAACAAATTCAAAAATCACATTATCTTGTAAAATTACATTTTTTTATGTTTGAGGAACGAAAAAACAGCCAAATAGTGCAATATTGCGCCTTGGTTCGTGGCTTATTGTCGTAATTTTATTGCAAATGAAATTGCTGACAAACATCGAAATCTGGTGAAAGGTAAGCAAAAACTGTAAATATGAGTGACTTTGAAAAAATCTTTCATGAAATTGTTGCATTTTGTTGTCAATAGCTGCTTACAAAGGGTATAACTAGGGTTATGACCGTTTGTTTTTATCAGCATGGATGACCACAATGTTTGAGAAAATTACTGCTGCACCTGCCGACCCAATTTTAGGCCTGACTGAAGAGTTCAAAAAAGACACCCGCCCGGAAAAAATTAACCTAGGCGTTGGTATCTATAAAGACGAGTCTGGCAATACCCCTGTTCTGGCAACGGTAAAAAAAGCAGAAGCCATTTTACTGGAAAAAGAGACAACTAAATCTTACCTGAGTATTCCAGGTACGGCAGAGTATGGTTTAGCTGTTCAGCAGTTACTTTTTGGTGCCGATGCATCAATTATTTCAGACAAACGCGCGCAAACCGCTCAAGCTCCTGGTGGAACGGGTGCTCTGCGTGTTGCTGCCGAGTTTATCAAGCGCCAGCTTGGCGATGTGAAAGTGTGGATCAGCAACCCTACATGGGCAAACCACATGGGTGTATTTAAGGCCGCGGGTTTGGAAACCGCACAATACGCCTACTACAACGCAGAAACCAAAAATATGGACTTTGATGCGGCACTGGTTGACCTAGCTAAGGCAGCTCCTGGCGATATCGTCTTACTTCATGGTTGCTGTCATAATCCAACAGGTATCGACCCAGATGCGGCACAGTGGCAAAAGCTGGCTGAGCTGTGTGTTGAAAAACAACTGCTACCAATGTTCGACTTTGCCTACCAAGGTTTTTCCAAAGGCGTTGAGGAAGATGCACAAGGTCTACGCATTTTTGCAGCTCAGTGCAAAGAACTGCTAATTGCTAGTTCATTCTCCAAAAACTTCGGCCTGTATAACGAGCGCGTAGGTGCCTTTACACTCGTAGCGGAAAACGCTGAGCTGGCAGTAACAGCCTTCAGCCAAGTGAAGAGCATTGCCCGTGTCATTTACTCAAACCCTCCTGCGCACGGCGCAGCAATCGTTACAGAGATTCTAAACGATGCCAGTCTTCGTGCTGAGTGGGAGCAAGAAGTTGCTGACATGCGCGACCGTATTCAGGAAATGCGCACGCTTTTTGTACAAACTCTGAAAGATCTGGGTGTTGATGCTGACTTCAGCTTCATTGAGCGCCAGAACGGTATGTTCTCTTTCTCAGGTCTTAACAAAGACCAAGTTAACCGCCTGAAAGAGGAGTTCGGTATCTATATTGTTGGCTCAGGCCGTATCAGTGTTGCTGGTATGACAAAAACCAACATGCCACCACTATGCAAAGGTATTGCTGCGGTTCTATAAATATATCTGCACTATAGATAAACACAAAAAGGGCGCTGAAAGCGCCCTTTTTAGTTATATGACCTTTCTAACACACTTGTCTTAAAATTTAATCACTCACAGATAACCTGTACATTTGAGGCCTACTCACCTTTATCTTTCGTTTTCTCCCTCAGTCGCATTATTTCTTCAGCCAGATTTATCGAGGGGTAAGACATTACAAAAAAGCTCCCTCTCATATTGGTGTTCTAACTGCTCTCGCCAAGGCTTGTTAGAAACAGGTACCAAATAGAAGGTTTCTCTTGAAGTATCAGTAACAAAAGCCATTCCATGCTGCATCAGCTCGTAATGAATATCATGGACAAATCCCAGAGAGAAACTCTGCCTGCCCGTTAGCTGATTAATATCATCTCGCGTTAAACATACCCCTTGATCTTCATCAGCAAAGCGATTGCGGAGCCAGTCAGAAAACTCTCTAGCACTTATCATTGTCATAAAAAATCGCCTCCGAGTATCTATTTCCCTGAAAAGTTTACTCCGTTATATCTAAGTTATAGCAGAGCTCCGCAATATCGACAGCGGCAAAGTAGATTTATCAATAAAATCAAGTGCAAGTAGAATTAGCGTGATAAGCCATTATGGAGAGGACAACAAATGGTATGAATATCAAGAAAGATCGGAACTAACAATGTGTTAGAAAAAGAACAGGTCTTAGGTCTTAGAAAAAGAACAGTTTAATGGGGAAACTGGAGGGACACCCGCTCCTGCTTTAACAGGAGCGGGCTCAGCAAAGATTAAAGCGCTTTATAAAGTACTTTATTACCTGCCAATTGGATGCGTTCAACCAAGCCTTCTTCAGCCAGTTTTTTCAGCGCACCTGTTGCCCATGAAGCTGCTTTCGCATCTTCCTGGCCAGCTTGAAGACCAATACCCTTAGGGTTGATACCTTCAATGTTCTTAACAACAATATCTAGCACTGACTGCTGTTTTGGAGTCAAAGACACTTGAGCCGCAACTGGTGCTACCGCTTCAACTGGCTTTTGCTCTTCAACAGGTTTTGCCGCTGGGGCAGCTTTTACTGTTTCTGCAGTTGGTGCTTTTTTCACAGCATCTTTCGCTGCTGCTGGTTTTGCTACTGCTACAGTTGCTGTTACGCGTTTTTGCAGCTTAAGCTGAACTTTACGTTTGTGAGAGATTCTCATTAAATTTCCTACTCCGTTGCACTACTTTCAGTCACCACCATATACCGGTCAGACAATTACTGAGCCTGGTATTTCCAGCGGGAAAAAGTAAGCGCGTGTTATACCAAGTATGTTAGAGAAATGCCAGCAAACGGTCATTTAACCCGCAACAAAACATGATTTTACTCCAAAATGGACGCTAGGTTCTCATTTCTAACAATTGCTCACTGCTTAAAAATGTATCTAATATCAAGCAATAACCAATAACTAAGAGGGTATTTTCAACAAATAGGTCCAATTATGGCAACTTCAGTTAAAAGACATGAAGCAATATGCATTAACAGGCACAGTAATATACCGCTGCAAGATCAGCCATAATTAACAAAAGCGCTTAAAAAGGAGAACAGCTTGGAAACACGCTATATTAAGCCATTGACATCAAAACCGGGGAGCTTCCTGCTGATATTCAGCCTGGTTGCATTTATTGCACTTGGACTGACTGTTTTCCTATTCCCGGCAGTTAAATCTGCGGCGGTAGCAATATTATTGCTGGCCGCGTTCACCTTGCTGATCATTGCTATTAAACAGGCGCAGGAGCCTGCGCTATCTTTTACCCTTACCTTTATGCACATTCAGTTTCATAGTCCGAGTGGCGGCTGGCTGGCCCGCTGGAAAAATATTTCAGAGATTGGGCCGGGCACAATTTCTTATCAGGGCTGGCATCAACCGATACCCTGGGTAGGGATCAGACTAAAAGACTACGAGGAGTTTCTCGACTCGATTTGCCCCCGTATCGCCAGCAGGATCCTGATAGAGCAGCGGCCTCTGTTATTCCTCGCCTACAAACGTCTAGACAATCCCCCACACCAAATTGAAGATATGCTGTTTGATGACAGGCACTACATCAGCCGCAATGGGAAAAGATTCAAAGGATTACTGGCAATGCTGGCCAATCGGATGCAATACAATCGCGAGTTGCTCGGGTTTGACTTCTTTATCTCCGAAGATCTGCTTGACCGCTCAACCGACGAATTCATTGGCCTTACCCGGCGCTATCTGGCAGCCTCGTAAGACGCTACCTCTCGCCCCTCTGTCTCTTGGGCTTTCAAAAATGGCAGCAATAATAAACCCACGACAGCCGCTGCAGACGAAATTACAATAAAAAAACCGGACCAGTGATAATGCTCCATGACAAGTGCCAGCGGGTACCCAGCCAGAGCGGCTCCCATGTAGGCAAACAGCCCCACAAAACCCGTTGCCGCACCGGCTGAATCTTTATGGGAACACTCTGCCGCCGCCATACCAATGAGCATTTGTGGCCCAAAAACAAAAAAGCCTATCGTAAAGAAACATCCGGCCTGAAGAACAAAACCAGTTATCGGCATGAGCCACAAAGCCGCTACCGAGAGAAAAATACCAATGGAAAAAATCAGATTCATCGGTCCCCGATTACCACCAAATACCTTATCGGATCCCCAGCCAGCCACAAGAGAACCGACGAACCCGCCCACTTCAAACAATGACAACGTCGTATTTGCCGTGGTCAAGTTATAACCATGCTGTTCTGTGAGGTACAAGTTGCCCCAATCGTTGATTGCTGTCCGCACGATATAGACTAACACATAGCTAAATGCCAACAGCCAGATATACTTATTAGTCAGCACGTATTTCTTGAGTATTTCCCTGTGACTCAAGCCTAGCCCTTCATTTTCCTGGGCCAGTTCCAACCGATCCATACGCCAACGACCTACCGTTGGCAGGCCTAACGTGACAGGTTTATCTCTTAACCGCCAACACAATACCAGGCCAATCATCACTGCAATTAACCCCGGAATAATAAACCCATAGCGCCAGCTATAATGTAGCGTCAGGTAACTTACCAAAAGCGGGATCAATGCGCCGCCAACGTTATGGGCCGTACTCCAAAACGACCACCAAAGTCCGCGTTCAGAACGTGAGTACCAGGTTGTCATCAACTTTGAGCACGGCGGCCAGCCCCAGCCCTGAAACCAGGCGTTCAGCACCCATAAGCTTGTCATCACCAATAAAGAGCTCGAAAAGCCAAACAGAATATTGACAATGCCCGTTGCGATAAGGCCTATACCCATGAAATAACGCGGGTTAGAGCGGTCAGAAATGATCCCGGAAAGAAACTTTGAACAGCCGTAAGTAATATAGAATAACGTGCCTATCATGCCAATATCGGCTTTATCCATCCCCAGATCAGCGATCATCGCCGGCATAGCATAATTAAAGCTTTTTCGAGTGAAGTAGAACACCGCGTAACCGATGTACATGGTGAACATAATGTGGAACCGCCAATAGCGGTACATCTCTTTCACCTGTTTAGCTTCAGTGATGTCAGAAGCCGACTGCGGGGATTTCAAATAACCAAGCATCATTTATTACTCATCGTTTCGACCAGACAGGACATTACAGCGCAGGCAGGATCACCCGTAATACGGTACCCTGCAGCTCCCCCTGGGTCTGACTGCTAAGTGTAAACGTTCCACCCAAAGCCTGAACCCGCTCGCGCATCCCGCGCAAGCCAAACCCCTGTAAAGCCAACTCAGGCTTAAACCCAATACCGTTATCTTTAACAACCAGCTCAACATCCCCTTTGATACAGACACAAATACTCACCTCTGAGGCTCTCGCATATTTCACGATATTATTCATGGCTTCCTGGCAGATCCGGTATAACGTCACACTCATCATGTCACTAAGCTCACCCGGCTCTTGCTCATCATAATGCCAGGTAATTAAAGTTTCGATTCCCTGACTTTCACATTCCAGTTCTCGAACCAGCTGATAAACGGCATCCTCGATACCAAGATCGTCTAACGATTTGGGTCTTAACTGGGTTAACAGCCCTTTGGTGGTGTCATAGATATTTAGCGACAACGACTCTATTGTCGTTGCGCAATTTTTCCCTACTGGCGTATTCTCGACTCGCTGAATAATCGAAGCCTGGGTGCGTATCGCCGTTATGTTCTGGCCAATTTCGTCATGCAGCTCACGGGCAATCTCACGACGTACCGATTCCTCGGCTTTTACCAACTGACGGGAGAGACTGTGATTGCGAACCAGTTCATGGCGAAGCTGCTGATTGAGTTCACGCTGACGCTGTATTCCCATTCCCAGCAAGATCCCCGTTAGGCTCTGGGCTGATAGCGATAGCAAGAGATCAGTAATTTCAAGATTACTACCTCCTGTTCGAGCGGCAATAAGAGCTACGCTGTTTAACAAGGTTCCCAGCAAAGCCCCCTGCCATCCGTAACGAAACGCTAGAAGAATAATTGGAATTGCCAGACAGAACGGAGCAAAACGGCGCATTTCATCAGGCAGGCCAAGTTGAATCGCAATACTGACCATAAACAGCGAGGCATAGAGCACCACATGGCGACTGCGTAACTCAACAGGGCGGGAAACCAAACCAACCGTCAACGGGATCCATGCTTTCTGAAACAAATAGCTCCAGATCAGATAACAGCTTGGTACCAGCATCAACCCGCCGGTAATACTGACCAGCAGTACCATTAGGCTATGGCTGCTTTCTGAGCCGACGGTTAAGGTATTAATAAGTGCCGTCATACCGATTACGGCCCCCATCACGCATAACCTGCGCCACTGGGAACCGTAGTAGTATCGATGTGCCAACCACAATACTGGCAGGCTGAGCAAACTCGCGGTAGTAACCGAAACCCACTGCGGCTGTTCCAGTAACACGGCCAAGGAGACTATCAGCCACCACTCAGCACCATACACGGCAGGCCAATAGGCTTTCGGAGTATGAAGGGATATACCCAGTCGCATTGCAAACGGGAAGAACAATACAGCCAACTCAGGGTCTAGCGTGAAATAAAAGGCAATGATCCACAGGCAGAACCAGCTGCAGGAAATCAACAGCCAGCAGCACAGTGAGGTGATGGCAAAATTGCGCATCAAAGCGCCTCGGAAGCAAAGCACTTTGCCAGCTCTACATTATTTTTCACATTCAACTTATCCATCGCATTCGCACGATGAACATGAACCGTTTTATGGCTAAGGCCTAGTTTGGCCGCCACGGCTTTAACATCTAACCCCAGAGCCAACATCTCGCCAATCTGCCGTTCTCTCTTGGTCAACTGGGTTAATAGCTTGCCACCACGATCCGGAGAAGCCAGTTTCAATGCAATATCAGGCGTGAGGTAGCAACCACCGGTCGCCGCTGTACGAACTGCCTGTATCAGCTCATCTGGGCTACAACGCTTGCTCAGGTAGCCTCTGGCACCAGACTCCAACGATTTTTCAACAATCGCCACCGAGTCGTGGACACTCAACATAATACAAGCCATTCCTTCCGGCATATCAGCCAACAAAGATAAACCGCTCTCGTCAGGCATCGAGATATCCAGAATACAAACATTCGCCTGACTACCAGGAATGCCCTGCCTTGCTTCTTGCGCAGAGCCAAATTCTCGGACAACTTCGATATCCGTTTCCAGCGACAATAATTGGGCAAACCCCGAACGAACAATGATGTGATCATCTACCAGTACGACTTTGATCATCTTGACCCATCCAGTCAGAGCAAAAAAGAGGCATAAATTACATCCATCCGCCTTTTCAGGCAAGACTGAAAAATCAAATGCCATATTTCATGCATAAAAAAACCACCCCTTGGGGTGGCTTCATTTCAGGGCCGATTTAGGCCAATTCCAGCTCAGCCTGTTTCAGCAGACGTTTCTCACGGCGGATTTTCTTCTCTTCTGCTATCGCAACAAAGAGCAGTAAACCGATACAAACCGCAGCAGAAGTATCCAGCGCCGCGAAAGTACCCTGCCAACCCGTCAGACCAAAGACTGGCGTACCGTCAGCAATCATACCCAAGCCTAGCTTGGCAAAACTGTCACCAATCAGGTAGGCAAATGTACCTTTGATACCATCGGCAACACTGATTGCTTTTTTCGGTACGAAGCCAACTGCGGCAACACCGATAAGCAGCTGAGGACCGAAGACCAGGAAGCCAAGTACAAACAGCGAGCCCAGATACATATATTCGTTGGTTGCCGTCTGATAAAATTCAAGAGCAAAAATGATCAAAACCAAGGAGACACAGGCAACGATAGCTCGACGGCCATTAGCCAGATCAGACAGGTAACCCCACATCAACGTACCGACCAAGGCACCGACTTCAAACAGGGTGAAGCCCTGAATTGCGACGTCTTTTGATAGGCCCAGTTCCTGATAGGCATAGACAGTCGACCACTGGTCAATACCGATACGCACGATATAAAGGAAGATATTAGCAAAGCACAGTAGCCAAATGATTTTGTTTTTAAGCACATATTCCATGAATATTTCGCGCTTGGTCATCTGGTTTTCTTCAGCATTAACATCTTCTTCGCTGATCTCTTCGCCAAACAGCTCTTCAGCCTTACCCAAGCCGTAAGCTTCCGGTGAGTCACTACCGAAGCGCAGGCCAATAAAGCCTACCACCAAGGCAATCATCGACGGGAAAACAAACATACCGACAACGTGACCGTCAAACAGATAGTTTGCACCGAACAGGGCAACACCCGCCGCACCGGCACCACCAACATTGTGCGACATATTCCATAGACCAAGGTATGTGCCGCGCTTATTACGAGGCGTCCATTTGGTAATGGTGGAGTAACTTGACGGGCCACCGGTACTCTGGAAGAAACCGCTCAAACCATAGAAAGCAATCATCAGGAATAGGCTGAAACCCGAGCCCCCCATGCTGACACTAAAGCCAAGCATCGCGAGGCCTGACAGAATCAACATGAAAGGAAGAAACTGTTTGGTATTTTTCCCATCGGCATAATAAGAAACAGCAGTTTTACCAATGCCGTAGGTAATGGAGAAACCCAAACCAATCATGCCCAGCTCAGTCATCGACAGACCGTAGGTCGAAATCATATCGTTCTGAGCAATGTTAAAGTTCTTACGGATCAGGTACATGGTCAGGTAGCCAATAAATACAACCAAATATGATTGTATGAATGGCTTAAACCACATTTTACGGCGCTCTTCTACAGGCAGATCCAAAGTCGGTTTTCTGACCTGCTCCAACAATTTAAACATGTGAAACCCTCAACAGATTTACTCAAAACTAAGTCTGCTTACTGAATACCGGCTACAGCATTCAGTAAGCGGACTCGCTAGATGTCATCGGGAGTAAGAGAAATAGTTATGCCCAAGCCATTTTTTCGATAAACAACGTCTTCTCGTGACAAGTACGGTTATCAAAAACTGACCATGAGAATGATTAGCCCGATTGGTTTGAGATTCTAAAGATGGCCTAGTTGGCTGGCTTGAGAAGCCGGCCTAAAACAATTAGGAAAGATTCCTAGTTTTACGGTGTCGGTAGGAAAAGCGTGAAAGTAGTCACAAAATTATCATGGAGATGCGAGATGCGAGATGCGAGATGCGAGATGCGAGATGCGAGATGCGAATTATAAAAATAGAAAAGCGAGAGCCTACAACAACTCTCGCTTGTTCTTGCTGCCAAGACGAAGCCTTAGTATAGCGGCATCTCGTCTGCGACAAACGGATTCGTGGTACGCTCATTGCCAAATGTCGAAATAGGACCGTGACCCGGAACAAACGTGACATCATTACCCAGAGGCCACAGCTTACCTTTGATTGAATCAATCAGGGTCTGGTAATCGCCTTTCGGAAAATCGGTCCGCCCGATACCGCCCTTGAACAACACATCACCCACGAAAGCAACGCTGGCTTCATCACTGTGAAATACCACATGCCCCGGAGTATGGCCTGGAGTGTGGTACACGCTCAGTTGCTGCTTGCCGACAGTGATCACATCGCCTTCTTCCAGCCACTGATCGGGGTCAAACGACTCTGTAAACGGGAAACCAAACATTTCGCTTTGCCTCGGCAAACCCTGCAGCCAGAACACATCGTCTTTATGCGGGCCAATAACAGGGACATCCAGCTCGGCAGCCAGCGGTGCAGTACCACCGACATGATCCAGATGACCGTGAGTTAGGATCAGCTTGGTTACCGTGAGTCCCAACTGCTGAACCTTCTCTTTCAGCAAATCAATATCACCGCCCGGATCAACCATTGCGGCCTCGTTGGTTTCATCACACCAAATAATCGAACAATTTTGCTGAAACGGGGTAACTGGAACAATTTCAAACTGGAGACTCATAGCCCTTTCCTAACTCGCAATAATCTGGCTGCAGGATAACATGCCATTGGCGTTAACAACAAAAACCTGAAACAACAAAGCCGGAAGCTATCAAGAGAGGGAGATAGAAACCGGCTTTGGAATTATTCGATAGAATGTCACTTGTAGAGCAACCGAATATACTTACCAACGGCGAACTGGGCCTGTATCGATATGGACGAAACCACTCTTCGGGTAATAACCTACGCCACCAAGGCGTAACTCAAGGGCTGCATTGCGAATCTTCGATAGCGGCACCCCTTCAAGGTTGAAATCAATCGCTTCCCCTTTCATATGGTAGCTCTTTTTTGCTACCCCTCCAGTTTTCTGTAACGCCTGGTTGGTTTCGGGGGAACGGTAGCCGGAGATAATCCGCACTTGCCCTTTATGGCCCAAGCCAGCCTGAATTTCGGCAATCGCATCAAACAAACGTCGATCCATATTTGCGACTTCATTACGACGAAAATCACGGCAGATATGGTTAATTCGTTTCAGTTCTTCCTTGACATAGTTTTTACCGTCAAAGTACTGGGTTTCCAGATCCTCTCGGGTGTGAATATTACACAGCGAAATTTTTCGCGCGCTCGTTGCTGTATATGGGCTGGAAAATGCCACTCCTGGCACTAAACATGCGCCAACCGCCAGTCCCCCTGCAACTAATAACTGACGGCGCTTGTAATCAATCTCAGACATCCTAAACAAAACCACTTTCTTGCTAATATCGGGCTAAAGCTGTGAATCGAAAAGCAAGATACCGTTCAGTTTTTGTTCAGTCAAACCTGTTACAGGCAATAAAACGCTTAGTTATTGTGCATCTATCGCCTAATTACTGACTTATAAGAAATTTATTCATGGTAAATAATTGTAAGTTTTTCTTCCTTTTGAGACATCTCGCTTATTCGATCGTAGCTATAGACATCATCACGGAAATTTACCAACCCTTGGTTATCCACCCAGGCTGTCTGATAAATCACATGTACCTTAACCTGATTGTTTAAACCGACAGTCTTGGTTTTTGTTCTCGCTTTAAGCTCATTGACGCGCTGCTCCGTTACACCTGAGTAATTAAGCAAAATCATCGCCAAGATATCGGCTTGCTCAACTCTGACACAGCCGGAACTAAATGCCCTTTCGTCTTTATTAAACAGGCTTTTAGCCGGTGTATCGTGGAGGTAAATTGAATTGTCATTCGGGATGTTAAACTTAAATCGACCGAGCGCATTTTTTTTGCCCGGCTTTTGTCGCAACCGATACGGAAACGCTTTTGCGTTCACAATCCGCCAGTCAATCGTATGGATCGGGATCTGTTCGGAACTTGTCCAGCTACGTATCACTGCAAAATCATTACGATACAGATAACCACGGTCATAGCGGGCTTTGGGCAGAATATCTTTACGCATGATAGAAACTGGGACATTCCAGTAAGGATTGAATACCACCGAGGCAACTTTCGATGTCATCAGGGGAGTACGGCGACTTGGCTTGCCGACAATAACCTTGCTGTCGAGTACATGCTTATTATCCAGCCAGAGGCTCAGTTCGTAACCCGGGATATTAACGATCAACACAGAGGGATGATCGGCCGGCCACAAACGCAGTCGCTGGGCATTGAGAGCCAGTATTCTGATCCGCTCTTTTACTGGCATTGCAAGCCAATATCGCGTTTTTGGACCAATCGTTCCGTCCACTTTAAGGCCATGCCTTTGCTGGAAGCTTTTTATCGCATTGGCAAGATCAATATTATAGGTACGAATCTCGGCCTCACGTAACTGCTCCGCCTCGTAATCCTGCAAATCACCAAGATTTTCGAGAGTCGTAATTAAGCCATCAGGGTTCTTAAGCCGGGTTCCAAGGCGAATAATACCTTGTTGATAAAATCCGGGCCAACGTTGGCTGGCTGCTTGTTCCAATTGATTGATTGCCAATTGGATCTGAGTGTAACGGTCATCTGCGGGTTTTAGGCCGGTAACAAAGAAGCGCAGCCGATCAACCTCAACAGCACTGAGCAGACGCTCTACTCCTGTGGCAGAAGGTGCAGGTAAACGCGGCTCAATCCCCACACCAAACAACCACCCTCGGCCAAATTCGGGCAAACTCTCGATATAACTCATGTAAGCCAATAGCGAATCAGTTGCCAGCAAGTCATATTGACGCCAGTCATTTGAGTTTTTGAACTGCTGCAGAAGCGCATAACGGCGAGCATAGTCAGTGCCAACACCGGACTGCGCCAATAGTCTAAGCTGCTCTTCAAATTCAGCCGCCGCAAACGTATCTTGCCACAGCGGTATATAACCGATGGCGTGGTATAACTGAGCTAGCTTATCTATGTAGCGAATAGCTGATACATTGTTTGCAACCTGATGTACCCACTGTTTTGCTTTTTGCTGTTGCTGTACATCTTCTGCAGGTTGCTGTAGTGCAGAGACTACGGCAAGGGGTTGTGGTGATGACGGTAGGATTTCGGCCGACACCGTCTGCGTATAAGCGAACATCAGAACAAGCCCGAGACTACTAAGCTTTAACATTGCCATTTGAGATCCCCATCAACAACACTATAAGTATGGCAAATCCGTAAACCAACGGATTTAAATTTAGTCTTAAGGGGATTGCAGCAATGTTTCAATTCTTAAACTCTGGCTATATCGTCAGTCACGATACAATCTCCTGAAAGCCCCCCAGCGTCATATCCTGTTGAGTTAACACAACAACACAGACGCAGGCAGGCTTTCTCTGGACAGGGGAAGAAATATAGTATTTACGACAAACGGGCCTTAGCCGGGCGGCACGTTCCAGAGGTTGTCCCACATAACAGGACTTTGGAATGCGCCTGGCTGCTTATTGTGAGGTAATCATCAGCACTACTTTGCAACCAAAAAAGCCGAGAAGCTTGCAAAGCACACAATTCGCCAACAAAATAATCTATACCCAATTCCTCTGATCGCGCTGCTCATATACAGGCCTCTGTACCGTATATAATCACAAAGTCCGTGCCTAAATTATGTTAATTTGACAACACATCGATAATACTTTTAAAGAACTAAGGTTTTGTCGTGTTTACGGCAACTAAGCCTTTCATGTTTATCAATATTGATGTAACTTCGCGACACTATTTTGGGAGAGTTAAATGGACAAGCACGAAGAAGTCCTTATTGCCCTTCGACAAATCATTCGAGCTATCGATTTACACTCGAGGAAACTCAATAAAGTCGCAGGGTTAACGGGGCCTCAATTAGTTCTGATGCGAGCGATTCGTGACTCAGGTGAAGTCACCATTCGTCAGCTATCAAACAATACAAACATGAGCCAGGCGACGGCGACTACAATTCTTGATCGTTTGGAAAAGCGAGAGTTGGTCGTACGTGAACGAAGCAAGCTAGACAAGCGGAAAGTACATGCCAATCTAACAGAGCAGGGCAAAGAAGTACTCGCAAAAGCACCGCTACCGCTTCAGGAAAACTTTGTCTCCCGCTATCAAGAACTTGAAGAGTGGGAACAGTCTCTGCTGCTTTCATCGGTACAGCGAATATCTTCCATGATGAATGCCGAGCATCTTGATGTTGCCGCCGTACTTGAAGTCGGCAGTATAACCAAACAAGAAGACGTCACCCCCTAACTGCAAAATAGCCGGTGCGCCGGCTTTTGATTATTGCCCTTCTCTTTGACCACACTTCCAACAACGACATAATCACTAACAACTTAACGATGGAGTGCTACAGTGTTACTTGAAGGAATAGAAACCTTACTCGTACTGGCAAAAGAAGGGACAATGAGCAAAGCAGGCAGCTATCTGTATATCAGCCAGAGCGCCGTCAGCAAGCGAATTGCACAGCTCGAGAAAAGATTGGGAAAGAAGTTAATCGAACCTTCAGGACGCCGCATAAAACTGACTGCGGACGCCATAGTTCTCATTGACAGTATTGGCCCCAGCTATAAAGAAATCAAAGGCCTGATCTTTGATCAGCAGCGCTTCCAGGATCACACCATCATCACCCTCGCCAGCTCGGAAACATTGGTAGCCGGGTATCTTGGTGAAATGATGGGCAACTATTTTCAAACGGATCCTTACATTTCAATTTCGACCCATCATACCCCGGTAATTGTCGAAAAAGTCCAGTCGGGCGATGCCACTCTCGGCTTTTGTGCCGGACACCTACCGCCACAACACGGGTTATCGACACAGCACCTGCTTGATGAGCGATTTACGGTCATTAGCCACCAGCCGCAACTGCAAACTCCCCGTGCTCTGCTCGTCACTGACTTTAAAAACCCCGCCAACGCCAATCAGGCCAGCTTGCTGCAAAAAGAAGGAATTGTCCCTTTGATGGAGATGGACTCCTATACAGCTGCGGCCCAGTTAGCGCTTGGCGGTGTCGCACCTGCACTGGTGCCTATATCAATCGTCAAAACATTAAAAATCGACTCGGCATTCTGCCATCATTTCGATTTTCTTGATGAACTCACCCGTCCGGTTCACCTTTGCTATCGCCAGAGCAGTTATCAATCAGTGCGAATTCGCACCCTTATTGAAACCATTGCGGATTTTGTTCCCACAGTAATTTAATTGCCATCACCATCGAAATAATAACCACCATAGGTCGAATGAGCTTTCGCCCTTTAGTAACCACGATCTTGGCTCCTACCCGGGCTCCCATAAACCCACCAACCGCCATTACCAAGCCAATTTCCCAAATCGGCAACCCGGCAAAAATAAAAAACAACAGTGCCGCAAAGTTTGAGGTGAAGTTAAGTATCTTCGTTCTGGCTGTGGCTTCAACTAAGCCCAGTTGGGCGATGACGACAAAGCCAACCGTAAACAATGATCCGGCCCCCGGGCCAAAGAAACCATCATAAAAGCCGACACCTGCACCGACAGTCAGCGCGAATGCGTTATCCGATAACTTCGGGGTTCCGCCACCTTTACCTGCCTGAGGCGCCAATAGGAAATAGAGCGAAATACACACCAGTAAAATAGGGATCACACTTGTTAGCACGCCAGCCTCAATTCGCTGGACTAATTCAGCCCCTATTGCCGAACCAACAAATGTACAGCCTATCGCATTGCGCATCTCGCGTAGGCTCACAAACCCATTGCGGACAAAATATAAGGATGCGGAAAAACTACCAAATGACCCCTGTAGTTTATTTGTCGCCAATGCCTGTGCAGGCGGAACGCCTGCCGCCAATAGCGCAGGGACGGTTAACAAACCACCGCCTCCGGCTATCGCATCAATAAATCCGGCCAGGCCTGCAACTAAAAAAAGCAGAGCTATAATCTCGAGCGAAAAATCCATCCAACAACATCTCTTCTGTCAATCCATACTGAGCGGAAAGTTAACATTGCGACCTGACAACGAACAGCGAAACATAGGATGACAACCCATTCCGGTTAGGAATCAGTGATGTGTTTTATATCAATATATTGCTGCCTAATAGCTCTACTGGCTTATCAGGGTGCGAAGTGTCTGCCACACTTGCTCCCCTGCTGGATGCAAGCGGGCCTGATAACGGTAGGCATAATACGTAATAGGTAGCCTTAAATGTGGATCACCGACCACGGCCACTTTACCGCTTGCCAACTCATCCTGTATCGAATAATCAGGCAACCAGGCGACCCCCTGCCCCTGCAATACCAGCACTTTAAGCAAATCGGTCATTGATGATAAAAATACCGCCTTCAAATTGACCTGATCTCGAATAGCCTCTACCTGTCGACCCATATAGGAACTTGGACTATAAGCCAGCCAAGGTATTTCTTTGTTTCTGCTAATCTGATACAGCGGTTTCCCTTCGTTGTCACAGGCACAAACCGGCAATAGTTCCGCCTGCCCAATTTGCAAAGACTGGTACGGAGGCAGCCTTAGCAACTCATCGTCAAAAGCCAGCAGCACATCACAGCCACCTTCCTGCAGCTCTTCAATCGCCTGATCAACATCAATTGCCTCAACACTCAATAGCGGGCAGTGCTTTCCGGCAAGTAACTTAGGTTGTATAGAGGGAACCAAGTTCGTTGCCAATGAGTGAGCAGCAGCGACTCGGACAATATTACCGCCAAGTTTTGACAGATCAGACAGCTGGCCTATCCCATCCATCATCTGGTTCATCAGGGTACGGGCTGTGATCCGAAACAATCGGCCACTCGGCGTCAGGGCAACCGGCGTCTTGCTCCTATCAATCAACTCGGCACCCACTGTATGCTCTAACGCTTTAATTCGTCGGCTAAAAGCTGGCTGGGTCACATTGCGCATCTGGGCAGCCAAAGAGAAGTTTCGAACATCAGCGAGAGCCAGAAAATCTTCCAGCCACTTACTTTCTATATTCATAAAAATTCTTTTAAATAAAAAATGCAGTATAACGAAGCCGAAGTATCAAACAGACATATTTCAACCGGTGTTGATCACAATTATGACATTCACCCATACCGATCAGGCATGACAGCCTCAGCAACGGCATTTCTCAATAAAAAACAGTCGTCTTATAGTAAACACAGTTAAAAATACTGCAGGAATGAGAACATGAGCAGAAAATTAGGAATTCTTGGTGGCATGGGGCCATTGGCAACGGTTGAATTTATGCAAAAGATTATTTCCCGAACACCTGCTCACAATGATCAGCAGCATATTCCGATGCTTGTTAGTAATAATCCACAGATCCCCGATCGCACCGCTTACCTGATCAGCAACGGAGAAGATCCTTTTCCGGCGCTGAAACAGGGCATGGAACAGCTGCAGCAAGCGGGTGCCGAGTGCATCGTTATGCCTTGCAATACCGCCCATTACTGGTATCCCCGCCTGACCCAGATCTGCAATGTGCATACCATCAGTATCATCGACAGCGTTGTAAGCGAAGCCAAAAAACGCCAGTACCGTAAAGTCGGTGTGCTTGCCACTACCGCAACCATGATGACGAGGATGTACCAATCCAAGTTGGCCCAGCAACAAATAAACGCCATCGAAACAACAGAGACTGAGCAACAGGCTGTCATGGACGGGATCTACGCGGTCAAGGCTGGTGAAGTCGAACGCGGTAAACAACTGATGCTGCCAATCTTCGAGGCAATGCTGGAACGCGGAGCGGAAGCCGTTATTTTCGGCTGTACCGAAATCCCTGTCGCTTTGGCCGAGCAAACATTATCACACCCGGAGCAATGTCTGGATTCGCTCGATATCTTAGCCGAGCAATGTATTCAGTGGGCACAAGAAGAGGCTCCCGAGTTGGTCGCCTAGCGCACATACCCTGGCAATGCGTCAAACCGGTTATCTATAATTATTAATGCCACAACCTTAAAACCAGCGCAGCTGGAGGCAGAATAATATGGTCAGCCTTGATCGAGCCTCTCTGAAGGGAAGCAGACATATTCAACCCTTTGATTGGGATGAGTATGTTGAAAAAGCCATTGAAGCGATTGACGAGTTCTTTCGCCAGCATTGGGACAGTAAATAACAGGGCTATAACTAAAAGGTGGAGTAACAACGACTCCACCTTATACCAATCTAGATAAGTAGTTGTTCAGGTAGTTGCGCAGGAAAAATCACTTAGAACAAGGCATAAATTGAAGCTAACTAGTGTTTGATTCAAAGTTCTGTTAAAGCTTTATCGATTCCGGCACATTTCCGCCGGAAATGATAACTGCACCATAACATAGCGTTTGAATACTTCTTCGTACCCCTGATCATCCAGAGCTTTTTGCATACAGAGCAACCACGCTTCTTTTTCGGCAATACCTATTGCCAGATGACTGTGAGCACCAGGAATATTGATACTTCCGAATTTTTCAGCATAGCGTGATGGTCCCCCCATCCAACCAATAAGGAATGTCGTTAGCTTTTCTCTCGACTCTGTTAAATCATCTGCATGCATTGTCCGGATCGCTTCGGCTTCTGGCAAAGTGTCCATATAATTGTAGAATTTATCCACTAGCTCTCTAACGCCAGCTTCTCCTCCTGCTGCTTGCAGGGTACTGTCTCCAACACCATATACAGGTGCTGTTGGCTTGGTTACTGCGGAAATGTCTTCTTGCTGAGGCTTCATATTACTTACTGCTTATTGTACGCCACACGTCTGCAAATAGAGCAACCTTACGATCGCCCTATTTGCAGGTTACGGCTACAGACAAAGGCAACAAATTAACTCTCGTAAATCGGTCCACCAAAAGAAGTCACTGGCGGAGCTTCACCTTTGAATTTCTCGATATCCACCACCACCGTATTGGCACTGGTTGCCTGGGCTAATTCGGAGGAGCCGATGTCCTGAGTTAACGTATTCGGATCACCATAGGTATCAATCGCACCAACTTTTTCGTTTAGCGGACCAAACCACCCCCCTTCGTGGATACGAATAACGCCTTGAGGATAATTATCCGATATTACCGCCCCGGTCAGTAACTGCCCACGGTCATTAAATACACGAACCAGATCACCATCTTTTATTCCGCGTTTCTGCGCATCCTGAGGACTGATATACACAGGCTCTCGCCCTTTCACTGTATATGTAGCCCGGTAATCTTCAGATTCACACATCTGTGAATGCAATCGTTGATCCGGGTGGCACGATTGCAACCAAAGCGGGTATTTATCCGACTTTGGACCGCCATGAGAACGTTCTGACTTCTCAAACCACATCGGATGCCCCTTGCAATATTTATAACCAAAGCGATCTATTTTTCGACTGAAGATCTCGATAAAACCTGATGGTGTTCCCAACGGATTAATTTCAGGATCTTCACGAAAAGCAGCATGACGAATAAAAGGCTTGCCCGGTCCAAATTCCACTAAGCCTTCTTGCCAGAATGTATCGAATTCCGGCATCTCAAATTTACCTGCATTCGCTTCTCGGCAACCGTCATACAGCTCGCGCACCCACTCCATTTCGTCTTTACCACGGGTGTACTCTTTATGGCGGCCAAACCGCCGACACAACTCAGTAAATATTTCAAAATCGGGTTTCGACTGATAAAGCGGGTCAACCAATTTGTGCATAGCAAGAATACCGCTAACTGAATATGAACCATATAAATCGATATCATTGCGTTCAAACTGACTACAGGCCGGCAAGACAATATCAGAAAAGCGACAGGATGCAGTCCAGGCAAATTCAACCGTAACTACCGTCTGTAACTTCTGAAAAGCGGTTTTCATCCGGTTACGATCCTGATGATGGTTCCAAGGATTACAACCGCTAATCACCATCATCTTAATATCAGGGTATTTAACGTTAGAGCCGTTATATTTGATTTCCTTGCCCGGCTCTAAAATGGCATCAACCCAACGGGCTACCGGTATGGTATTGCTGTAGCCTTTAAAATCATCATTTTCCCATTTCGGCTTTTTCCCTTCATCAACATTGCGCGGAAAGCCTCCTGGACCTGATGCACCCGATGACGGAATACCCACCCCGCTATAATGGTGCGAATAAGAAATGCCGCCACCCGGTAGTCCTATCTGCCCCAACATAGCCGCCAACACGGCCCCCATCCAATACGGCTGCTCGCCATGTTCCTGGCGCTGTACCGCCCAACCAAAAATAAGCTGCGTCCGATCTGCCGCCATCAGCCGGGCAAACTCACGGATTTTATCAGGCTCTACGCCGCAAATCGGTGCCGCCCATTCAGGTGTTTTTTCCTGTTTATCCTCTGTGTTACCCAGTACATACGGTATAAATTCGTCAAAACCCAACGCATAAGTATCAAGAAATTTTTTATCGTATAATTCTTCTTTATATAATGTATGCGCAATCGCCAGCATAAACGGCAAATCCGTCTGCGGATTCACATAAATCTGCTCACAGTTAAGGTAATTCTGACTTTTCGATCGCACTGGATCGATCGAGATCACCCTGATCTCACCCTTAGCAACTTTTTGTTTCAACTGCTCATAATACTCATAAGCCCCATGCGTTTCACACTGCCATCCGACCTGTGAATTTTTAAGCGGATCATTGGCCCAAAGTACTATTGTCTTACTATTTGCCAAGATATCCGGCCAAGACGTACCCTGTGCATACACTTCGGTCGAACCCAGGACATACGGTAATATGGTCTGCCCCGCTCCGGTTGAATAGTCACCCACTTTTTTTACAAAGTTGCCATGCATAGCCACGGCTCGCTGCATATGTGTTGTACAACTATGAAACTGCCCAGTCGCCCGCCACCCTGTCTGACCGGCATGAAGCGCCCAAGGGCCGTAGTCTTTCTGTACCCGTTCTAACTCTTTATAGAACAAATCTAGTGCTTCATCCCACGTGACCCGCACGAAGCGATTGTTACCTCTGGTTTCACCGCTATATTTGTGTTTTCTAAGCCAATCAAGGCGTACGACCGGATAACGTACCCGAGACGGGTTATAAATAATCCCCTTGATTCCCTTAATCATATCTGTTGGATATTTGTCATATTCCAACGGCTTGATTTCTACAACTTTCCCGTTATAAACCTTCGCCCGAAATGCCCCCCAGTGAGAACCAGACACCTTCCAGCTCCCCTCGGTCGAATATGGCGAGGCTTGTTCTGTCGCCGCTTTTGCAGCTTGCATCAGTAAACCAGGACCGATCACAGACGCAGCCGAGGTCGTCGCTAGGCCTTTTAAAAATTTACGTCGACTTAATGACATTGTTTATCCCTCATCGCATCTTAATGACCGCCATCAGAAAAGTCTGATGAATGTTTTTGTAAATATTTCAGTACCAGGGCTTCACTATCACTATCGAGGTTCACGAATGCCGACATCCCGTTAAACATGCCCGGCCAGGTATTAGAGTCAAAATGGTTCTCTGCGGGTTGGGTATGGCAGACACTACAATTTGTTTTGTATGCCGGACCGGCTACTGCCCAAATTTCTTCGACATCCTCCAGCAGCGACTCTTTAGGCATCCACAGTTTTACCGTCACTCGCTGCCAGCCCAAACCGGTTAAGTCATCCTCTTTTTCCTCAAACTTTTCAACCATCGCATCATTAAGCGCGACCTCTTTGCTCAAGGCTGCTGTCGGAATATTCATGCCAAAGTCTTCGTTGATCACCCGACCAAACCCTTTGGTTTTCCGCCAACCTGCAATTTCAATCTGAATCACTTTATCTTTAACCTGAACCACCTTCACCTCTGAAGCCGGATTCAATTGACCGCCGTCAATGGTCAGTGCCTCATCCTCATACATAGGCAAGTAACGAACGCTGAAATAATTCCCCCCTGCCGAGTAACTCGTATTATTCGCCTTCTGGACAAGTTCAGACACCATGCCACCAGAGGAATCCATATCTCCTGGCAACTGGTGAGCGATTCCCTTGTGGCAATCAATACAGCTTTGATCTCGCTCGGCAGCCTGCTTCATCTGCGTCTTCGCCAAGTCAGACATTATGTCCCAATTCATACTGTCGTAGTCATGGCAATTTTTACACTCAAGCGAACCATTGGCAGCAAAACGCTTCCATTCATGGCTAGCAAGCTCCAATCGTTTATCTAGAAATTTCTCGCGGGTATTAATGGTCCCGAATATTGCACCAAACACTTCCTTGCTGGCCTGCATTTTTCTGGCAATTTTATCAGTCCAGTTATGGGGAACATGGCAGTCTGGACAGGTTGCCCGAACACCGGAATGATTCGACCAGTGAACCGTTGTCTGCAATTCTTCATAGACGTTGTCGCGCATTTCATGACAACCGATGCAGAACTTTTCGGTATTGGTAAACTCAAGGGCGGTATTGAATCCCCCCCAAAATATGATCCCGGCAATAAACCCACCGAGGGTCAGCACACCTAAACTAATATGAACGGCTGGGCGCCAGAACGTCGCCCACAGTTTGTTTATCAAGTTAATCATAACTATCACCTTTCCGTTAACTTCACTTTTATAGGCTTATCAACCGTGACCGGGAGGACCGATGAAAAGCGTCTGCATTGCCCATACGAGGAAGCCATAGCCCCCGACAATCACAACGGAAAGGATAGGAAAGAGAAAGATGACAATAAATAAAAATGACTGCCACTCATACTTGGCTCTGTCTTTTTTATCAACAACTTCAGAGTTATTCATTGCTAACATCCTATTGTTATTATGGTTATCCCCTCTCGCCTACAGCCAAAGAGGTAGTGCACCACAAAGTATAGTTAAGGATGTCAATTGCATTGCAATTAGGACAAGTGCAATGTCATTTCCACCTGTTTTTAGGTTAAACGCAATGTCGTATCGACAGAAAAAGAATAGTAAATAGAACAGCAGATAGGTGTAAAAGTGGAGGGATAATCAAAAGAAATGCTGATATTCGTACAATCAAAAAAGCCTACTTCAAAGAAGTAGGCCTTTCTTATTTTGTCTGTATTATAGCGAAGCCATATAGATAGTCTGATGCTGTTGATAAAGCTTCAGGCGATTTTCAAATTTAGCAAATCGCTGGCCCTTGGTTTCTTCTAACTTATCAATGGCAACTTCCTGTGCCTCGATAGCCTGGCGAAACTCACCGCATGCAGCGTAAGCAGCAGCCAAGTTGTCATAATCGCCAGCATCACCTGTTCCGGTGCGTCTCAATACTTGCTTGGCTAACTTTAACGCTCGCTCACCATCACGCATACGCTCGTCAGCACAAGTCGCATATAGCCATACCAAGTTACGCTTTGATTCTAATGAGCCACCATTAGACGCTTCGTTAAACCATTTGATGGCATTGCCGCAATCAACTTTTCCAGTTGCACCTGAAGCATAATAGGCACCTAGCTCTATCATTGCTGGTACATCACCTTCTTTAGCCGCTTCCATGTACCAGCGAATGGCACGAAGATTGTCTTTCGGCAATACCTGACCGGCTTTAAACAAGTCACCAATCATCGTTTTTACTTCCGGCATATCGACAGCAGCTTTTTCTAACCAGTACATGCCTTTCATCGGATCAGCTTTCAATCCGTTCGAACCTTCTAGGTAAGCTCGCCCTAGGAAAAGCTGCATATTTTTATCGCCCTGTTCGGCTTCAAGCTCAACATAATTCAAGGTTGATAACAGGTGATTCTCAGGAGATGTCGTTACAGAAGCCTGGGCTGTTCCGTAGCCGACTACAGCAAGGCCAAGCATGGCGCCGAAAACAACTTTTTTAAGGGTCATTACTGCAGGCATATTAAGGTCTCTTTCTATCTGGCTTTGTGGTGTTGAAATGAAATTTATCGAAGTGGTGGTTGAAAAACAACCGACAAAAGTTAGACAGTAATGGCTGCAATTGCTGACAATTGAGATTATTCGATGTGAGCTCAGAGAGTTAGATTCGGAATATAGCTGATCGTGTATTGTTGATTATGAGAGATAGATCGTATTCTTCCACCATATAAACTACGGATATATGCTTAACAACAGCTGAATCCACAAAGATTATGCTGCTAGAAAGAGTAAACCAAAGCCGTCAGTCTCCGCTGACGGCATCTGGCTTCTACTGTTCGATAACCTCTTTTACAACGGCAGGAACTTGTCCTCGCCACTATCAAGCTTTTGATTTGTATGCTTAGGTGCATCCCCGTCTAGGTCTATATCCAGATCAATTTGATCAGGCAGATCAAGCAGACCATCGCACACTAGCACGACGTCATAATCTCCCGCCGGGACATAGGGCATCGAGTAGCTGTTGTCTTTCGTGACCTTGGCCGTCATCGTCGGCGTGTATTCATCAGATCCCAAATCGCCGTATTTCTCCTGCTCATCATTGGATTCGTAGAGATAAACATAGGCATTGTCTACAGAAGGGCATGACGATGTGTCAATATCACCAAAAATGCTACCTGACAAGGTTTCGCTGAGTAAGTTAAATGCTTCTTGCTTAAACTTGTAGGCGTTCTCAACCAGCTCAAACATACTCCTAAAATCAAATGTCATCACAAAAGATTCAGGCGCATCAATATTGATGTTCAAGCCTTCAAACGTGAGATCATCATCGATGACCTTATTGTCGATCCAACTACCGACATAGGAATACGGGACTTGAATTGGCATATCAATCGGAAAATCATAATCACCCTTGGCTAGAGATAACGCCATGCTGACATACTCGCCGACCGGTACAAGTTGTTCTGAAATCAAGCCGACAAGATCGACACCGGTTACATCATGCAGATCGACCACAATAAATTTGGGTGTTCCGTCATCATAAACTGGGATCTCCGCCCCCTCGGGAATACATTGCTCAGAACTTTTGGCCTCGCCATTCATACTCCTCGTGGTCCACTCGACAATCTCTCCTGCAAGGTTAGTTAGCGTCACAGTTTGAATTGCAACACAAGCCTGCAACTGATCACCATCATCAGGTATTTCTGGCACCTCTGTTGGCGGTTTTGAAATATCCACTGAGACCGGCACGTCTCCGGAACCTGAACCCGGTATCGCATTTGCCGAACCAGAGTCGTCCCCCGATGAACCGCCGCACCCAGCCACCACTAACGTGGTGAGCATCGTTAATATTATATTTTTCATGTCTTCACCCCTACGACAATATATAAATTGGCCGTGACCAAACGGATTCGCGGGCCGCCGCTCAGTTTGGCTTGTTATTCTGGATGGCCGAATCCAACAGTTAAAATTTTAGAGGTTAATGGCACCACAAATAATTTATCGATAACGTAATTAAGTAATGAGATGAGGTTCTTAGTAACAAGACATAGGGTCAATAATGAACCTCTCCACGCGCGGTACGGTAAGGATAACCGGCATAAAAAAAGGCCGGATTTCTCCGGCCTTTTCTCTCAACTTAGTCTGTGTGCCAGCGCACTTTACGCAAGGTCAAGCTCAAGCATTTCCTGAATATTGCCCGGTGATTTTTGCTCCTGACCGAAGCCACGCAAACCAACCACATGAACATGTTCGCGATCTTTGAAAATCTTACGAACCAATTTATAGGTTGTGCCTTTTTCAGGGCTAATGTTCTCCGGTGCAGCAATCAGAAGCTGCATGTCCAAACGCTCACACAACTCGAACAGCGTTGCGATAGATTTCGCATCCAGTCGTGCAGCCTCATCAAGGAACAACAGACGGCACGGGATGATATCTTTACCCCGCAGACGGCGTGATTCTTCTTCCCAGCTCTGTACAACCATCAGTAAGATAGCCTGACCCGTACCAATGGCCTCACCCGTCGATAACGCCCCAGATTCTGCCTGCAACCAACCATCTGTACCACGGTTAACTTCGATGCTGAGTTCAAGGTAGTTACGATAATCAAGCAGCTCTTCCCCCATGATCTGCGGCGAACGCTGACCCATTTCGATATGCGGGTTCAAACGCTGGAACAATTTCGCAATCGCTTCAGAGAACGTCAGGCGATGGTTGCCAAAGAGATCCTGGTGCTGTTCTTGCTGCTCGGCCAAACCGCTCAGTAGCGCCTCATGCGTATCACGCACTTTGACATTCAGACGAACACCTTTCACCTGACCAAAGCCGATATTCTGCAGGCCTTGGTTCAGCATACGGATACGGTTCTGCTCACGCTGGATAGTCTTGCGGATGATATTCGCGACCGAGTCGGAACTGATTGCCAGACGCTGTTCACGTGCCGTCAGCTCTTCGCTAAGACGCGCCAGCTCGACTTCCATCTCTTCAATAGCTTCAACCGGATCATCGGTACGAATAATATCGTGACGAATACGCTCACGAAGATGCTGGTAGACGGCAATATAGAACAGAACCTTACGTTCAGGACGCGATACATCCTCCGAGGCGCGAAGTGCATCTCGAAGTTCTTCATTATCAGCAACCGCCAGACGCAGAGCTCCCAGCGACTTATCAGATAGCGAACGTAATTCGTCGCCCGACATATAAGCCATTTCACGGCGGTGCAGTCGACGTTCGACATCGCTCTCGCGAGCCAGTCGCAACACGGCACACCAACCGGCTTTGGCCGTTACAACCAGCTTGCGGATTTCCTGATATTCCTTACCCACTTTACGCAGACGCTTCACCAGGCCTTTCATTTCCAGCTCTACCGAGGTGATCGCTTTCTCTAACTGACTGCGACGTGTCCGTGAACTATGCAGGCGCTCGTTCAGCTCATCACGGCGTAAACGTGCACGTTCTTCAGCTTCGACATCGGCGCGCACACCGAGTTCCTGCAGTTCACGCTCGAACTCACGCACTGTTTCCAGCTTCGCCTGATGGGAGCTCTTGAGAGAAGCCATCAACTGGTTGTACTGGTTGGCTTGGGCACGGGACTGCTTCAGTGCATCACGGCAACGGGTCCGCTCCCGCTCTGCCGCAATCAGTTTCGCCTTAAGCTGCTCATTGAGCTCGGAGCTCTTGTTCAACAGCTCCACCGAATCGGCATAGCTGAAGTGATGGCGACGTTCAACCAAGTCCGCAATCGCAAAGATTTTGGTTTTCAGTGACTGTAGCGTGTTGTCAGCCTGCTCATATTGTACCTGCAGGGCATCAAACTGCTCAGGATCCGCATCCAGTGCAGAAACCAGCCCTTCAAGTTCAACTACAGCCTTGCCGTGGCGGTCAAGGTAGTTACGTGCGTCATCAAGCTGGGACAGCTGTTGTTCAACCTCTTCAAAACGCGCAAGAAGCGTATCGTCTTCCAGCAAATTCACGACCGGATTAAGCTTACCCAGTAATGCCAACCCTTCACGCGCCGCTGTCAATTGGCTGCGCTGCTGCTGTTCTTTGGCATCAGCCTCAGACAAGCTACGAGTAACCTGGTTACGCTTGTCGCGTGCAATTTTCAGCTCGGCTTCAGGATCGGCGTTGAAGGCAACCGCCATATGTGTTGCAACAAAGCTATTGAAGCTCTGATATAAACGCTGCAGCTTCTGCGAATCAAACGCGGCCTTGGCGTGATCCTCAACAACTTGCTCACGTTCCTCACGCAATTGCTCGAGACGCTGCTCACGGGCTGCTCGGCCAAACAGCGGTACTTTCGGGAAACGCGAGTAACGCAGCTGACGGTCATTAAGGTGAACGCAAACGGCATCTTCCAGTTCATCGACATCGAAGCCGCTGTCATCGAACGAGTCCGCATCACCTTCAATTATATAAAGATCGTCAGGGCAGTCGTCCAGCGCCACCAGCTTGTCTTTGATGCCTTTCAGATCCGGAACCACAATCGCGTGGCGAGAAGGACCGTACATCGCACTGAAATATGGAGCATCGGCTAGGGTGATATCATCATAGATCTCCGACAGCAGGCTACCGCCGAGTGTATCGGCCAGTGCTCGCAATCGGGAATCATCGCTACCGCCCGGCTGCGCCAGACGCTCGATATCCAGATCCAGCTGCTTTTTGCGAGTTGCAAGCTGATCTCGTGTTGCAGAGACCTCACGCTCTTTATCAAGCGTCAGCTGCATAGCATCCATTACCGCCTGGCTGTCAAACAGCTCGCGATCGGACTGCTCTGACAGTTTATCCAGTACTTCGGAGGCGGCAATCCATGCTGGCGCAGACGCTTCTAGTGAAACAACCTGTGATGATAGCTGTTGCTCCTGACGACGTAGCTCACCACGTTGCTCAACCAACATATCCTGTTGGTGCTCTAGGCTTTCCAGCGTCGCTTCATGGCGTGCCTGCTCTTCAGCCATCGCTAATTCACTGTCGATAGCCACAGCAAAGCGCTTAGTATACGTTTCTGCCAGCTCGGTGGCCTGACGTTGGTTTCGTACACTACGCTCCAGATCGCGATACTGTGCCTTAAGCTGATCGCCTCTATCGGCAATAGCACGTAACTGGCGGGTATGCGCAATCAGCTCACGAGCCTTGCCACCGGCATGAGTACGGTCTATAGCACCGGCAATGGTCGTTACAATCTGCAAACCTTTATCGAACTGCTGGGCTGCTGCCGAGGACATATCCAATTTATGCTTCAGCGCTAGCAGCGCAGTGGTCTGCACTTCCTGCTCCTGCTTGAGCTGGGAAAGGTACGGCACCGCCTGATCGGCTAGTAACTGGTGATCACCAGACAACTCGCGGGCTTTTTCCAGCGCCTGTACCGCCTGCTGATATTGCAGGGCACGGGTCTGCTGCATATCCAGCGCCTGTTGGTAGTCTGCCAACTGTGTTTTCAGACTATCTACTTCCTCTTCGGTAAGCAGCGCCTGCTCTTCTACCATTGCCAGCTGCTCGGCGGCTTCTTCAACCACCATCACCTGTTCTTCGAGACGTTCGGTCAGCTCCTCAAGATCTTCACGATACCGTTCAATCTTCTCTTGCTGACGTACTGCCGTCTGAACCAGTTGCAGGTGATCGGACGCAGCCTGATGATCTTGTTCAAGCGCACCTTCACGCTCGGTCAGTTCATCGAGTTCACCGGTCATGTTAATCATGGACTTTTGTTGATCGCCCAAGATTTTACGTGATCCCAACAGCTCGCCACGCAGACTTAATGTTTTTTCCAGCTTTTTACGGCGCTCGTTGGCATGGCGCATATAGTCCGCGGCTACGTAATTCGTTGCCTCTGTGATCAAATGCTTGAACAAGTCACGGTCGTTCTGGGTCAGCTTGATGGCTTCCAGCGTCATCCGGTTTTCACGCAGGGCGGCTTCCATGTCCTGGAATGCCTTCTTTACCCCGGTATTGTGCGGCAATAGGTAGTCACGCAGCGAGCGGGTAATCGCACTGGAAATCCCCCCGTATAAAGAGGCTTCAATCAAGCGGTAAAACTTAGAGCGATCGCTGCTATTACGTAATTTTTTCGGCAAAACACCAAACTCAAACATCTGAGCGTGGTAATCCGTCACCGAGTTAAATGCTTTGAAGTGTACCCCTTCATACCCGGAAGCAATTTCTTTGACTTCATTGATCTGGCGAACGCGAGCCTGATTATCAGACAGCGTTTCAACCAGTAGTTCCGTCGGCTTAACGTCCGATGGCAGGCCCTGGATAATAAATGGCTTGATGTCCACTTTCTTGTCACGGCCAGCAACTTGCTGAAGTTTTACTGCAAAGACAATACGTTGCTTCTTAGAGTTAACGACATCCAAAGCGGCATAACAGGCGCCCGGCTTCAACTTACCGTGCAGGCCCTTGTCGCGCGAAGCATTCGAACTACCGGCTTCCGTCGTATTTCGAAAGTGCAGCAAGCTTTGATCAGGGATCAACGTGGTGATGAAAGCCGCCATGGTGGTCGACTTACCGGCACCGTTACCACCCGACAAAGTGGTAACCAAATTATCAATGTCAAACGTACGGGCAAAGAAGCCGTTCCAGTTGACCATTGTCAGCGATTGATACTTACCGCGTTCCATCAGGCTTCACCCTCCTGTCCGTCATGCCCAGCTTCTGGTTCTTTTTCTTGCTCGTTATCCAACAGGCTCGACTGACTCGGTTCCTGCTGATGAACAACGACCGCCTCACCGTCACGGATCAGACGAAGCTGCGCTTCGCGCACATCATCACCAGTTCTGACATCGGCCCCAAAGCGGAATACAGCCTCGCTAATGCGGAATTTACCGTTTTCGCCAATGGGAATGATCATCCCGATACGGCGCAGGCGACGCAGCGATGTTTTGACTTTGTCGAACAGTTTTTCCCTGTCGAGATCGGATCCTGAAGCTCGGTTGGTGACCAGCTTCATCAGCTTCGCTTCGTCCGCCAGTGCCAGCAGCTCTTCAAATAGCTCCTGGTTGGTGAAGATCCCCTCATGGGCCAATCGCTCCGGGCTCAGGTAAAGGAAACACAGTACCTTGCCGACCAGCATATCGATTTCTGACAGTACAGAACGGCCAATCAGAGACGTCGAACGCGGACGCAGGTAGAAGAACCCTTCAGGTGCCCGTACCAGCTCGGCGTTATAACGTTTGTAAAACATAACCAGTACCTGCTCGCATTCAATCAGCAGGGCATGGTTATCCATATCTTCGCTGGCAATATGACGGCCAGAACGTAGCGCATTATCCAGTGCCGGGAAAAGTGGGTTGGCAATCGCCTTGGCCAACTTTTCAGGCATAAATTCTTCAATATTTATCGATGACATTAGCTTGTACCTTGGCTCCGTAGTCGTTGATAGCTTCCCAGTCAGGCTGTATTGCATTGAAGTCTGACTCTGAGTAACCGAGCCTTACAGCCTGATCAATCACAATACGCGTTAAATCAAAGTGCTGCGCATGTGGTTGTTGAGCCAAATAGTCTTTAAGAAGCAAACTTAGGTTAATCGCAGCACCCGTTTCTTTGTGGGTCTGCAGCATTGCAGCAACTTGGTCGGCCAGCTGGTCGTTGACCTGGCTGAGCTCTTCAAATTCCATCTCTTCCGGCACAATACCGGTGACTTCGTCGTCTCGCAGTACCAGCGCCTCGTCACGCATGTCCAGCAGACGTTCGGCGTCGGCATAAATCAGCAACCAAGGGTCGTCAAAATAATCGGTAACCGACTGGCGCAGGCGCTGGCTGAACGCACGGTTCTTGTCCATATCAATCGCGGTACGGATGAACTTATGAACATGGCGGTCATAACCAATCCACAGATCAATAGCCTGCTGGCCCCAGTTGATGATCCGGTCCAACTTGGCCTGCAGGATAAATATCATCCCGTCGACGAAATCCAGATCCGGGTTGCCCTGAATTTCTTCCTGGATAACCAAGAGCTGGGTTTGCAACTGGTCACCAGCCGCCTGCAGGGTATCTTGCAGTTCACGCAAAGTGCTGGATGTTTCATTCAGCAAACTTTCACAGCTGGTAATGGCCGCACGCCAATCCTGGTTCAGCAATTCGGCAATATCTTGCTTCACCTGTTGCTGCTGCTCGTCCATGGTACGCTGGTTAAGATCAATCCGGTCAAAAATTTCCGCCACTGAATATTTCAGTACGGCATAAACTTGCTGGCGCCAGTGTTTCTCATCGCCGCCTTCCTGCGCGGCTTCCGCCGCTTTGTTGATCTCGTCGGCAACCATCGCCAGCTGAATCGACAATTTCAGCGATGAATACTCGCGATGGCGGGCATAGTAATCCGTTATGCTCAGCGCTAGCGGGCTGAGGCGGTAAATACTGGCACCATCGTTCATCTCGCTGGTAAAGCGGGTAACTAAACGTTGGCGAACCAACTCATTAATGGCGTTATTGGCACGAAAGGCCAGGGTTTCTTGTGACTGATCGAACATGTCGCTTACTATGCGAAACGCATCAATCAGTTCTCCTTCCCCTAATTCTTCATCAAAGCGATCGCCGCTTAGCACAGCAATCGCCAACAAGAACGCCAGCCGTTCCGTTGGCAGGTTAAGCGAAAACTCATGCTGCTTAACCCAACTCACCAACTCAGGAACGGTCTGGGATACATCACTCATCCGTTGTCCTTATTGCTGTTATCGTTGCATGTCCCATTATCAGCCAGTTTTACTTGGCCTGATGGCTTCTGGGCATATACATGGATATAGCGGCCCAAGGACAAATAAGGCTCCTGACGACAAAGCTTTTGCTCCATCTCAAGAACTTGTTCAAAACTGTAATCTCCAACCATGGTTGTCTGCATATAGTCATGGAAGGTACGCACGCCGGTTTTGCCTAAGATAGTAAATCCGGCATCGGTTAACCAGCTATAGACATCTTCAGGCTTAATGGCTTGCTGCGGCTGTAGCTTGAAGCGCTTACGATGCGGCATCCCCTCTTCAATATGGGTAAGATTGCCACAAATAAGATTCTTAAACAGCAGCCCGTTGTAGTTGTAGAACATCACGGAGATAACTCCGCCGGACTTAGTCTGCTCCAAGAGCCGTTCAAGCGCTTCCTTCGGATCTGATAGCCACTCCATTACTGCATGGAATAAAACCAAATCCGCTGGCTCACTCAAGTGCTCACCAATCTCCTGGACTGGGCTGTGCACCAAGCGATACTGCTCAAGAAGGCCGTGGTTGGCAATTTCCTGCTCGGCCAACTTCAGCATTTCACCAGAAAGATCACATAAAGTGACACGATGCCCCAACTCTGCAATCTTTTGCGACAGCTGGCCGATCCCCCCGCCTGCATCAAGAATATGCAACGGTGTTTGTGCTTCTAGCAAGGCTAAAATCTGCTCAAGATCTTGCCAGACAACGGTCTGCCTAATTTGGCCTTTCGCTGTGCCGTAGATGTTTTTCGCAAATTTTTGCGCTAGGTCGTCAAAATTTCGATCTTTGATCACGTCAACTTTACGTTATGATAGCGGTTGAAAAAATGTGGCTTATTTTCTCACAAGCGTTAAAGGAATAAAGGCTTGTGGTGCTTTTTCGAGCTCAACTGCTGAATTTTCGGACTACATTGCATGTTTGAATTAAAAAAAATTGTTTCTGCACTACTAATGCCCCTGCCCGCACTGCTAATTATCGGGTTTATGGGCTTACTGTTACTTTGGTTTACCCGGCGTAAAGGGCTCGCGTCCTTTTTCATTGCCTTTGCTTTTTTGGGTATTTTCCTCGTGTCTTTCCAGCCGATTGCAACCAGCTTGCTACGGCCTTTGGAACGCGAAAATAACCCCTATGTGCCTTCGTCCACCACGGTCAACTTCGTAATGGTCTTGGGGAGCGGGCACGTTATCGACCACGCGATGCCTATTACCTCAGAGCTGTCACGCACTTCGTTAATGCGTCTGGCGGAAGGTATGCGCATCCATCGAATGTTCCCGGGGTCAAAATTGATCCTATCGGGCTACGGCGGCGGTTCAAGTATCAGCCAGGCGCGAATGATGGCAAAAGTGGCCCTGGCACTGGGGGCTAACAAAAGTGATATTCTACTACTGGAAACCGCCAAGGACACCTGGGAGGAAGCTTTTCAGGCTGCTTCTGTCGTGGGTGATGATAAATTAGTACTTGTTACCTCAGCCAGTCATATGACTCGTGCTCTAAATGAGTTTAAACAGGCAGGCCTCACCCCAATACCGGCCCCAACCAATTTCCTTGCCAGCAACAAGATCAAGCAACCTTGGGAACGCTATAAACCCCAGGCCAAGTATCTAGAGCAAACTGAACGCTACTGGCACGAAACATTGGGCCAATGGTGGCAGCGCCTGAGAAACCTGCTTGGTGAGCCGAAACAAGCTCCCCAGCAACCCGAATCAACCACAAAAATATCCACTGAGTTGGCGCTAAATACCAAGGTTCCAGCTTAGCACTCATATCTATCAGGCCGGATAATCGGCCTGATATCACCCTTTCTACTTCATCCTCCAGCTACCCCTGCACCTAAATACACCGTTATCTAAACTCATGATTACCCAGAACGCCGCTGTGTAACAACATCACCAACAAGTGCAATAAACAACCAGTTTGTGTACACTGCCATCCATATTCCTAAAAGTTTTATTATGTTCGATTTTCTTATAGCTTTAGTTATTAAAAACCGTTTCTGTTTTGAGCCTTACATCATACAATTATCATTCTCAACTTATTGATAAGTCTGAAAATGGAGTTTCGGACGTCAGAAATAAAATACTTGGAACTGCTCAGCATGATGTATCAAATTGTCAACCTGGCGATCTTCGCCCTGCTTATTGGCCTGTTGGTCAAACAGCAAAAAGCCAAACGCACCCTGTCCAAACAAGTCTTTGCCGGCCTTGGTTTGGGCGTTATCTTTGGCGGTACACTGCAGCTGGTATACGGTGGTGGCAGCCAGGCTATCACCGACACCCTCGAATATATTAATATCATCGGCGCGGGATATGTCAGCCTATTGAAAATGATCATCATGCCTTTGATCATGGTTTCAATTATCGGTGCCATCATCAAAGTAAAAGATTCCGGCTCGCTAGGTAAAATTTCAGGCCTGAGTATCAGTATTCTCCTAGCAACAACCGCAGCGTCAGCACTTATTGGTATCCTTATAAGCAATCTCTTTGGTCTATCTGCGGAGGACATTGTTCAGGGGGCTCGAGAGATAGCCCGTGGTGAAATTCTTGAGACTCGCCTAAGTACTGTTGAATCATTGTCGTTTGCCGATATGATCATTTCATTTTTCCCCGGCAATCCATTTGCCGACCTTGCAGGCAGTCGTCCAACATCAACAATCGCTGTGGTTATTTTCTCTGCTTTCATCGGTATCGCAGGCCTGAGTGTTATACGAACCCAACCTGAGCTAGGTGCAAGCTTTGAGAAATTTATCAATGTGGCACAAGAGGTGGTTCGGACTCTGGTGCGTATGGTGCTGAGCCTTACACCGTATGGTGTGTTGGCACTGATGGCCAAGGTGGTTGCTGGCTCAAACTACGATGACATTCTGAGCCTGATCAATTTCGTTGCCGCCTCCTATGTGGGTCTTGCGCTCATCCTGGTCATGCATTTAGTACTGGTCTCTCTCGTGGGTGTAAACCCGGTTCGATATCTGAAAAAGATTTTGCCCGTGCTGACCTTTGCTTTCACCTCCCGCTCAAGCGCCGGGACAATCCCACTGAATGTCGATACTCAGGTAAAGAAACTAGGCAACGGCGAGGGGGTTGCTAATTTCTCGGCATCCTTTGGAGCAACGATGGGTCAGAATGGTTGTGCGGGCTTATACCCTGCCATGCTAGCTGTCATGATTGCTCCGACTATTGGCATCAATCCGCTTGACCCTAGCTTCATGCTGACATTAATTGCCGTCGTCACTATCAGCTCGTTCGGTATTGCCGGTGTTGGCGGTGGCGCAACTTTCGCTGCTCTGATTGTACTATCAGCGTTGGATATGCCAGTTGCACTGGCTGGCCTGCTGATCTCAATCGAACCACTGATTGATATGGGGCGAACTGCTGTCAACGTTAGCGGTGCGATGACAGCCGGAACGATTACGTCCCGAGTATTGGAACAAGCCGATAAAAGCCTGTTCGACGCCGATGAAAACAACGACATTAAGCCTGTTGAAGCCTAAAGGGCTGATCCAGAAAAATTAATTTCAGGACCACCTTCGGGTGGTCTTTTTGTATTATTAAGCAAATTACCATCATGAACAGAATATGAATTTCCTACTCACGTCGAGTTCAGCCACTTCGGTGTTTAATAGACTCATCAACCAAGATAAACCAACAATGAGATAGGTAGGATGACCATGATTAAGAAAACTGTTTATGCAATTACCGCTGCAATGATCATCATGCCAGCTGTCGCGCTTGCTAACCCTAACGGCGTGTCATATAGCGGTCCGACACAAACAACAACAGTAAGCAAAGTACTGGCACAGACTAGCCTGTTCTCAAAGCAAGATATCGTGCTTGAAGGCAAGCTGATCAAGCAAATTAATGCTGACACCTATGTGTTCAGTGATGGTACCAACGAAGTCAACGTTGAACTCGATGACGATATACGCCTAGATCAAGCCATTACGGCCAATACCCGCCTACGTATTTATGGTGAGGTTGAAGGTGGTGCAACACCTGAAATCGAAGTCGACAATATTCAGATCTTATAAAAGCGGGGCATAAGATACTAAAAAGGCTAATCACGATCAGCCTTTTTGATGTAGTAGCCTGTAATAGATTTCTCAGCCTATCAGCTCACGTACTTTTTCTAGGTCTTCTGGTGTATCAACCCCGGCAGGCGGCGCATCAATAGCCACTTCGACATGAATTCTTTCGCCGTACCACAGCACGCGAAGTTGTTCCAGTGCCTCGATTTTTTCCAGTGCACTCGGTTCCCAGTTGATATAGGTATTAATGAACCCGGCACGATAGGCGTAGATACCGATATGTCGCATCAGATTCTGATGGATCTCCTGCGGGCGCTTGGCAAAATTATCACGATCCCACGGGATTGATGCCCGGCTGAAATACATCGCATAACCATTTTTATCCGTAACGACTTTAACCGCATTTGGATTAAACACTTCATCAGCATGGTCAATTTCAACCGCCAACGTGGCCATTGGAGCATCATTATGAGCCAGGTTATCGGCAACCTGGCGAATGATCGTTTCAGGAATTAACGGCTCGTCTCCCTGTACATTAACCACAATCTGATCATCGGCCAGCTGGTACTTATCAACCACTTCTGCCAGGCGCTCGGTGCCCGACTCATGATCATCACGTGTCAGGCAGACTTCGCCACCAAAGCTCTTCACCACATCAACAATGCGCTGATCGTCAGTTGCAACAATTACCTGCTCTGCACCGGCTTTGCTCGCTTGCTCGTAAACCCACTGGATCATTGGTTTACCGCCAATGTCTGCCAACGGCTTACCCGGCAGGCGAGATGACTGGTAACGTGCCGGAATGATAACAGTAAACGACATTACTTCACCTCGTCAGGACTTAACGTACGCGCTTCCGGCTCAAGCAGTACCGGAATGCCATCCTTAATTGGATAGGCAAGACGGTCAAACTTACAAACCAGTTCACTCTTGTCTTTATCGTAGTTCAGCTTCCCGTTGCAGACAGGGCAAGCCACGATTTCAAGCAGACGATGATCCATATTCTTCCTTTACCTTAATAATCCGGTTAATAATGGCTTCAGCCTCAGGCGCTGGCAGTACGGCATCAACAGGCAAATACCACCAGTTAGGCTGAGCGAAAGTGTGGCATTTCACCGCATCTTTCTCTGTCATTACTAAATGCTGGCCCTGCTGGGCCAATTGTTTTAATTCTTGCTCGGAGAATGCCTGGTGATCAGCAAACGGCTGACAAACGACAGGCGTCACTCCCAGCATTTCAAGTGTATTAAAAAAACGAGGTGGATGGCCAATGCCTGCCATCGCAACCACACCGTTCAGTTCTGCGACCTGCCGGCGTTCGCCAGTTTTAACATTGATCAGCGGTGAAGGCTGCAGTTGCATTGGCGCTTCACCGTGCTGTGGCTGGCCACCATTGCAGATCAAAAAATCAACCTCGTCCAACCGCTCACAAGATTCACGCAGCGGCCCCATCGGGATCAGCTGCTGGTTGCCAAAGCGGCGTTGGCCATCAATGACGACAATTTCAATGTCACGCTCAAGCGCATAATGCTGCAGACCATCATCGGTAATAATGACATCCACATTCTGCTTCATAAGTAACTGTACGGCTTCGGCTCGCTTCGGCGATACAGCCACCGGGGCTCCGGTACGACGATGAATCAAAACAGGTTCGTCGCCCGCTTCAGCCGTTGAAGTATCCGCACTTACAGGGTAAGGGTAATACGGCGCTTTGCCGCCATAGCCCCGAGATACAACGCCTGGCTTCAGGCCTTTGGCCTGTAGTTGCTCGACCAACCATATAACTACCGGTGTTTTGCCATTACCGCCAGCGGTAATATTGCCAACAACCACAACCGGTACGGATGCCCGGAAAGCCTCTTTCTGACCACACTGATACTGCTGGCGACGGCGACGGCTGATCAGCCCAAACAACTGACTAAGAGGCCATAACAAAGGCTTGAGCAATATCCCTGCGGGATGCTGTTCAAACCAGATTTTTTCGATAATGGTTGCCATCTTTCACCAAGCTATTATTACTCACCAAATTGGATGCGATGCAGCTGAGCGTATGCTCCATTTTGGGCCAGCAGATCGGCATGAACACCACGCTCGATAATTTCACCTTCGTCGACAACCAGAATCTGATCGGCATTTTCAATCGTCGACAGGCGGTGGGCGATAACCAGCACGGTACGGTCTTTCTGAAGCTCATCCAGTGCCGACTGAATAGCGCGCTCAGATTCCGTATCCAAGGCAGATGTTGCCTCATCAAGGATCAAAACAGGTGCATTTCGCAACAAGGCCCGTGCGATAGCGATACGCTGACGCTGGCCACCCGACAAACTGACGCCATTTTCACCGATAACGGTATCCAGACCGTTATCCATACTCTTTATAAAGTCCATGGCATAAGCCAGTTCAGCGGCTTTCTCAATTTCAGCACGGCTAAACTGGTCACCGCTGGCATAGGCAATGTTATTGGCTACGGTATCGTTAAACAGGTGGACATTCTGCGATACAACGGCTACCTGATCACGAAGATTAGACAGCTTATAATCACACAGATCGTGCTGATCAATGGTGATCTGACCTGACTCAATATCGTAGAAGCGAGTCAGCAAATTAGCAATGGTACTCTTGCCCGAGCCGGAACGACCAACCAATGCTAGCGTTTTTCCCGCCGGAAGCGAGAAACTGACATTGCGTAATGCCGGTGCGTCTTTAGTCGGGTAAGTAAAGGTGACATCTCGGATCTCTATATCACCCTTCACACGCTCGGCCACGACAGTGCCATGATCTTTTTCTGTTTCAAGCTCCATCAAACCAAACAAAGTCTGACAGGCAGCCATACCGCGCTGGAACTGAGAGGTAACGTTAGTCAAAGCTTTTAGCGGGCGCATCAGGCCGAACATCGCACCAAAAATCAGTGCAAACGTACCCGGTGTCAAATCAGCACGAAGTGACTCTGTATTGGCCAATACCAGCACCACGACCAGTGCCAGAGAAGCAATCACCTGGATCACAGGATTCGCAATCGCCTGTGCCGACACCAACTTCATCGTCTGCTGACGCATACGGTTGCTGACATCTTCAAAACGCTCTTTCTCAACCTGCTGACCACCATAGCTCAGCACAACCTTATGGCCTTTTAGCATCTGCTCGGCAGAAGATGTGACAGAACCCATGGCATCCTGCATATTTTTGGAAATGCGACGGAAACGCTTCGAGACAATACGGATGCTGATCGCTACGACAGGGGCAATAACTAACAGAATGGCCGACAGCTGCCAGCTGTTCCAGAACATAATCCCCATCAAGGCAATGATACTTGCTCCTTCACGAACCAGACTGACCAGCGAGCCACTGGTTGCGGCTGCAACTTGCTCTGAGTCATAGGTAATTCGTGACAGCAACTTACCGGAAGATTCCTGATCAAAGAAACCTACAGGCATTTTCATGAAATGATTGAACATCTGACGGCGCAATGTCATGACGACATTGCCAGACACCCACGACAGACAATAGGTGGAAACAAAGCCACTCGCACCGCGAAGGATCATCAGCCCCAGCAGATAAAAAGGCATCATTGCCAAAAAATTCGATTCAAGGCTATCCAAGCCGCCAAAGCTTTCATCCATCAAAGGTTTGATCATTGATAGCATCAGCGCATCACTAGCAGAGCTGATAACTAACGCAACGACTGCGACGCCAAGACCTGCTTTATATAAGCTGATTGAAGGCCAGAGCTGTTTAAACGTATCCCAAGTGGATTGATCTGTTGGTTGTGTCATGAAAACCAGTTTTTCTTGAAAACAATTCTGCTCATTCTACTCTTTTCACACCGATGCACCAAACAAGTTCCTGCATCCTTTTTTCAAGCCGCTCAATTATTAAGCATCTTAGTAACCCATTACTCACTGAACAACTTTCGAAACCAACTATCTTTCACTTCTTGCCTATAGCGTAAGAGGCCAAGTTTTCCCTCCTCAATAGTAAATGACACCTGCCCGTTCCGGGCGGTAGTGAGCCAGGCGGCACCTTTATCCAGATAGCGTTGCTTGACTTCAGCAGACGGTAACTGCCACGGATTATAGCGAGCAACAGAAACTAACGCGTAAGACGGATCCATCGATGCTAACCAGGTCTTGGTCGAAGAGGTTTTACTTCCGTGATGTGGAACCAGAAGGACGTCGGGTGCAATCTCAGGTTCAAGTTTGGCCAACAACAACTCAGAAATAGCATCAATATCACCGGTCAGCAAAACGGAGGTCGGATTAGCTGGACTCAACGCCCTATCGCTAATTTCTATGACACATGAGTGCGGGTTTGCGGCTCGTACAGCCAGCCTGGGAGGCCAAAGTACCCGAAAATCCAGCTGCTGCCATTGCCAGCTTTCTCCTCGCCGGCAGGGCATAAACCCATCCCGCCTGTCGCTGCTTCGTTTCCATTCAGGCTGTAATCGCGCAATAACATCTGCAGCCCCGCCAGCATGATCGCTGTCTGCATGGCTGAGGATCATTCCGTCAAGTTCTCTCACCCCGTCAGCAAGCAACACAGGTTCGATAACAGCCGTCGCAATACTCCCTTGCTCCCAGCGGTTGCCGGTATCGTACAATACCGCAAATCCACCGCGCCGGATCAATATCGCCAGTCCATGTCCCACGTCCAGCATATCAACCTGCCACTGGGCTGCAGGCACGGCGTCATATTTGGTCGGCCCTAACAGCCCCCGCCAACTGACAACTACCAGTGTAACGGCAAGATACAATGCCTTGAAAGTTCGGACAGGCAAAAACCACAGCAACGCGACTAAACCAGTGCCGCCAAGCAGGTATGGTAGCCAGGATACAGAAATGCTCCACCAGGCACCATTTGAAAAATCAGCCAGCCACATCACAGGAAACAACGACAGATCGGCCAACCACCAAAGCTGAGCCGACAACGAAGGCAGCCACAATGATACAATCGCCGCCAGAACCAGAGGCACTGTCAGCATACTGACCCAAGGAACAGCTAAAAAGTTTACTATTGCAGCAACCAGGGATATCCCGCCAAACCATTGCCACTGTACCGGTAGCATCATACACATCAGTACCAGCTGTACCAATGCCAGCTGCCTTAGCTTGTTTCGCCAAGTGCGTAGCCGTGATGCTTCTCTATCTATATCCACTCTCAGCCCGCTGATATTGGCCAGATACAGAATAAATACCGCAGAGAATGACAACCAGAAGCCAGCAGAGTATGACCCTAACGGATTGAAAACCAAGCAAGTCACTAGCGCAACAAGCAGTATCTGCCAGCCGGGCCATTGTAACCGCAACCGAATGAGTACCATGACTATCGAACTCATCAGCAACGCCCGTTGCGTCGGCAGGCTAAATCCCGCCAGCCACGCATACCCCAACGCAAACAACAAACCAAGCCATAATGGTAACCAGAGCAACATATCGCTTTCTGGCGCAGCACCACGAATTTGGCAACCCAACCACCAACCACATACAACGGCAAGGCCTATGTGAAGCCCTGAAATGGCCATCAGGTGCGAAAGCCCGCTATCACGCAGGCGGAGCCAGTCTGCATTATCGAGTCCGTCGCGAAAACCAAAACTCAGCGCCAGCAAATAAGGCTGGTGTACCAATCCATCTGTCAGAGCAACGACGCGATCTAAGGCCAATTGGCGCAAGCTCACCTCGGATAGCGATGATTCGGAAAACTGGGGCTCGGATAATAGCGGAGCAGATTGTTCGGCTAGAAATATCCGCTGGCCGGAAAGTACCATCCCTTTACCATGCAGTTGATTACCAAGAAAATAACGCTCAGCATCAAACCCCGCGCGATTTACTCTGCCATAGGGACGCCGCAGTCTGACCTCCAGTTGCCACCGTTCTCCCTGCTTCATTTCGACAGCCCGAAGCCACTCCAACCTTACCCGTAACGGATTCCAATACGATATTTCGTGCTGCCCTATTGCAGAGAGAGTAAAATCAAACTTAGAGGTGGGGATATTTTGATTTAATAGGCTGCTAACTTCACCAACTATGGTAATATTCTCGCGCTCAATGGGTATCAATCGGACTGCATCTGCATAAAAAGTTGCTCCAATTTTCGCCACAAGGGTTCCAAAAACGACCCAGATCAACATTCTGAGCCGTAAAAAATATGAAACTACACCACCTATCATTAAGGCTGTTACAAACCAGATATAATCGGGGATCTGCGGCCAGAAATGAAGCGACAAAATTCCTAACGCAATACCGGCTACGGCTTGGTTCATATCCGTATTGCCAAAATAACTAATGAATAAAAATGCCAAGACAAGTTATTAGACGTTTCTTGCCAAGCCATGACGTGATCAAGCGCCAGAAGGCGCTTAAGATTTTCGGCAATGTGCTTTACAACCCCAATTTGTGGTGCCTCAATCGCCGCTCGGCTTCGGGGGCCTTTGCTGTGGGTCTCTTTATGGCATTTGTCCCGCTCCCCAGCCAAATGATCATGGCTGCCGGCCTTGCCATCTTGTTCAGTGTCAACTTGCCACTGTCGGTCTGCCTTGTCTGGGTCAGCAACCCTGTCACAATGCCTGTCCTTTTTTATGGTGCCTATAAAATCGGTGCCTGGCTGATGAATGCTCCCCACCAACCTTTTCACTTTGAACTTTCTTGGGCGTTTTTGCTGAACCAAATGAGTCAAATCGGGCCTCCCTTCTTGTTAGGCTGTACCGTTTGCGCGATCTTTTTTGGTCTTGTCGGCTATTTTGGAATTCGGGGACTATGGCGCTATTCGGTCGTTCGAAGCTGGAACAAGCGACGCTTTCGCTAAAGATTCGATATAGCTTTCACAAGAACATGACGAAAAAAACCTCGCCTAGGCGAGGTTTTTTATACTCTAAGCCAATGAATTACAATGGCTAAATACCCAACTGGGAACCAGATATCAAACAATCAAGAGCTGTTTGAGCATTTGTCACTGAACCCGCGAGCTTATTCTCACTTTAAGCATTACTAAGCTAAGAGCTACTTGGCACTCAGCACCTGCGCCGGTTGCAAGGAGCTGGCCCGTCGCGCCGGATACCATGTTGCCAGCAAACTAAGCACAACCGCTGTCAAAGAGACAATAGCGACATCCTGAAACGCAAGTTCGGTTGGCAGAAAATCAACAAAATAGATATCCCCAGAGAGAAACTGGTGGCCAATAACATTTTCCAACCCTTTGATCAGCGTCGTAAGGTTAATCGCTACCAAGGAACCCAGCGACGCACCAAGCAGGCTACCAATAACCCCTGAAAGAATACCGTGCCAGATAAAAATAGACTTCACCAGCCCGTCACTAGCCCCCATTGTGCGCAGTATAGCGATGTCTGCCGAGCGATCCTTTACCGCCATCATCAGTGTCGACACGATGTTAAAGCACGCCACCCCGATCACGAGTACCATCACCAGATACATAATGGTACGCACCATCTGGATATCACGGTAAAGATAACCGTATTTCTGGGTCCAGCTCTTCAGGTAGACATAGACCGGCAAGGTAAAGCCTACCTCACGGACAATCGCTTGTGCCTCCAGGACATTATCGACATTCAGCGAGATCCCGGACACACCATCACCCATCGACAAATACTGCTGGGCATCTGCCAGCGGCACCAGGGCAAAATTGTGATCAATCTGGCCACCCAGTGCCAGCAAGCCAGAAACCTGAAGCCGAATTCGGTGAGGAGCCTTAAGCTTTAGAGCCGGATCGGGATTCGGGATCATAGCAGTGATCCAGTCCCCTTCAGAAATACCCAGCTTATCGGCGACACCCTGTCCCAAAATAACCTGCTTCTTACCTGCCATGAACCGTTGCCAGGCATTACCTTTTACGTAATCTGGAATTGCACTGACTTTGCGCTCTTCCTGAGGATTAACGCCACGCACCTCAACGGCTTTGAGACTGCTGCCCTTTTCGAGCAAAGCGGTAAACCTTATATACGGTGCAGCCCCCGTCACCCGCGGGTGTGTCTGAGCGGTTTCCAGCACCGAGGTCCATTCGGTAAAAGGCGGCTTCACCGCCTCAAGCTCGCCATGCGGAATAACTGACAGCACCCGGTTTTGCAGCTCACGTTCAAAGCCGTTCATTGCCGATAGGCCAATAATAATCACAGCCACGCCGACAGCAATTCCCAGCGTCGACGAAATCGAAATAAATGAAACCATACGATTACGCTGTTTCGCCCGGCTAAAACGGCTACCGATATACAGAGAAAGTGGTCGGAACATTAAGCCACCTCTACCTGCTCCAGCACACCATCTTGCATGTGCATGCATCGATCCAGCTTGCCTGCCAGCTCATTATCATGGGTCACAACCAGAAACGCGGTACCCGACTCTTTGTTCAATTTGCGCATGAGCTCATAAATTTCAATAGCTGTTTTATGATCTAAATTACCGGTTGGTTCATCGGCCAGTACCAAGGCCGGGTTATTTACGATCGCCCGGGCAATCGCAACACGCTGGCGCTCGCCACCGCTAAGCTCTGAAGGTCGGTGTTCAAAACGATGATGCAAGCCAACCTGCTCCAGAATACTTTCTGCCTGGGATCTCGCTTTATCAGACGCTACACCGCCAATCAGCAATGGCATTGCCACATTTTCTACCGCAGTAAAATCAGCCAACAAGTGATGGAACTGATAGACAAAACCCACGTCCTGGTTGCGGATCTTGGCCTGTTTGTTAGCACTCATTGCATTGAGTTTCTGCCCTTTGAAGAAGACATCACCATCGGTAGGCTCATCCAGCGCGCCCAGCAAGTGCAACAAGGTACTTTTTCCCGAGCCTGAAGCACCTACAATGCCAACCAGTTCACCGGCATTGATACTAAAACCAACCTCTTTTAATACCTCGGTTTCAAACTGAGCTTCGCGGTAAACCTTACGCAACCCATGACAAACCAATAACGAATTACTCATAACGCAATGCCTCAGCAGGACGAACAGATGCTGCACGATAAGAAGGGAAAACAGTAGCCAGCAAACTCAGAACAATCGCGCCGACAATAACCAAAACAATTTGCGCGGGCTCAACCACCACGGGTAGCGAACCGCCAACCATTAACAACTGCACGCCCAGCACAGATAAGACCGAATTCAGGTTTAACGCCAGAAGCGTGCCAAACAGACCACCAGAAACAGCGCCGATCACACCACTGCTTGCCCCCTGGACGATAAAGACCATAAGTACCTGACGACTAGCCATCCCCTGGGTTTTAAGAATGGCAACCTCGGCCTGCTTCTCCATCACCACCATGATCAGCGCGGAGATAATATTAAACGCCGCAACCCCGATGATCAGGCCAAGCATCAGGCCCATCATATTCTTTTCCATTTTCACTGCCTGGAACAGCTCACCGCGTTGCTCGCGCCAGTCAGACCAAACCCAGCCATCTTCCAACGGTAGCCGGGCCAGCTCAGTGACAACAAACGGGTCATCGACAAACAGCCGCCATCCGGTGATTTCACCGGGTTTATAGCGCAGCAACTTACCGGCATCGGTAATATTAGTCAGGATAAGCTGCTTATCGACATCAGAACCGGTATTAAACATGCCCTCGACAACAAAATTGCGCTGACTCGGAATTCGCCCCAAAGGCGTATACTGGCTGGCACTGGTTACCATCAGGCGAACCTTGTCACCGACACTGACCCCAAGCTGCCCTGCCAGCGACTGACCAAGAATAATGCGGTAGCTACCCGGCGTCAGATTGGCCACATCACCTTGGGTCACATAGTAACCGACCGGCTCATAGGCATTAGGGTCGACACCAAGCAGAGTACCTGCCGACAATGACGAGGCACTTTGCAGTATCGTTTCACTACGGGTCAACGGTGTGGCCATCGTTACATGGGGCAGCTGGGTGAGTGATACCGGTGGCTCACTGCCCCGCACTACCCTGCCATCCGGCTGGGAAACCAACGCTTGGGGCATGACACCAAGAATACGTTCCTTCAGCTGCTGTTCGAAACCGTTCATTACCGAAAGGACAGTGACCAAAGCCAACACACCAATGGTGATCCCTGCCGTGGACATATAGGAAACAAAACGGCTGAATCTATCCCCGGAACGTCCTCGCAAATAGCGCAGGCCAATAAAAAAAGAGACTGGATGAAACATAAACGAAGTCGAAACCATCCTGTTATTAACTGCCCGCAAGAATACCCGTTGCAGCTTGCGATTACCATCCGGAGGCGTAAAACTAATGTAAAAACAGAGGGTAAAATAGACACTGTTACGGTGCTGCGCTTGCTCGAAGGCGAAGGGTAAGTGATAATCGAAGAATAGTTAATTAATCACGAGTATGACATGAATCAGGACGAGTATTTTTCGGTCAGTGCCGGGCTAACCATCAATGTTGAGCTGCTTCCCCCAAACGAACAGCTGCCTGATGAGTTAGCATTCAGCCATGAAATCCCGCCTTTGTTTCGTGTCGCCAGTGAGTGCACCGGCCTTGAGGATGGTGTCGAACAATCACTGAACAAGCTAACCAAGGAAGAAAGCAAGCCACTGCTTGACTACCTGACGGCCCAGAATAGCAAGATAAACCTCTTGTTATCTTATATTCTGTCACAGCAAGACAACCCAGCACACCGCTACAGCACCGAAACGTTTGGTGCCAGCCAGCTCACATTTTACTCTAACAACACTTTTCCGGTCGGCAGATCTGCCCGGGTTAAGCTATTTTTAGACAAACCCTCGGCAGCCGTCTATTGCTATGCCGAAATCATTGGCAATGCAGTAAAAGGTGATAAATTTGAAATTACTCTCAAATACAATCGCCTACAGGAAAACGATCGGGACTTGCTGATACGTGCAGCCCTTTATTTTCAACAGAAACTACTGCGCCAGCGCGCTCAACAGCGAACAGATACCCAATAAAGCACATGAAATCAAACTTTTTACTCTCTCTTCCTTTACCTAAAAAGCAAGGGGACAGCCGATTCATCGGCAATGTATCAGGCGCAGCACTGGCCTTATCGGTTGCGGAACTCGCCCAATCACACCAAGGACCGGTACTCACAGTAGTACCAGATACCCAGACCGCCCTTCGTCTGCAACCTGAAATTACTCAGTTCACCGATGTTGAGGTCAGTGTGTTTCCTGATTGGGAAACCCTGCCCTATGATAATTTCTCTCCGCATCAGGACATCATTTCAGATCGCTTGTCGCGCCTGTATAAGCTGCCGACACAAACGGATGGGATCATACTTGTTCCTATCAGCACCTTATTACAGCGTCTGACACCCAAAGAGTTCATTCGTCAGCATGCGCTAATGGTCACAAACGGCGATAGGCTTTCGCTGGACAAGCTTCGCCTGCAGCTAGAAGCCTCCGGTTACCGACATGTTGATCAGGTAATGGAGCATGGCGAGTATGCCAGCCGCGGCTCGCTACTGGATCTGTTCCCGATGGGCAGCAATCAGCCATATCGAATAGATTTCTTTGATGATGAAGTCGACTCTATTCGCCAGTTTGATCCGGAAAACCAACGTTCTACCGGCGAAATGGACAATATTCACCTTTTGCCGGCCCATGAATTTCCTACTGATGAAATCGCTGTAGAGAGCTTCCGTATGCGCTGGCGCGAGCGATTCGAAGCCCGTCGCGAGCCTGAGTCTATCTATCAGCAAGTCAGCAAGCGTACCTGGCCGGCGGGAATCGAGTACTGGCAACCGTTATTTTTTGAACAGACCGAGACATTATTCGACTATCTGCCCGATTCAAGCCTGCTTATCACTATTGGCGAGCTGGAGCCCGCGGTTGACCAATTCCTCGGTGATGCCGAATACCGATTTGAACAGCGCCGTGTTGATCCGCTGCGCCCGCTACTAAGTCCGCGCGAACTATGGCTGAGCAAAGACGAGATGTTCGGTGGTTTCAAAAACCTGCCGCAAGTTCGTATCCGTCCGGGTACAGAGCCTGAAAAAGCAGGCCGTTACAATCCGTTACTACAGCCGGTTCCAACGTTAACCATCAATCACCAGCTCAAGGAACCGCTCGCTGAACTCCGCCGTTTCTCGGAACAGTTTGATGGTAAAATCATATTCTCCGTAGCTTCCGAAGGCCGTCGTGAGGCATTACTCGATCTGCTGGCACGGATCAAGCTCCGTCCAATGGTATGCGGTTCGCTTCACGAAGCAGCCAATACGCAGGGCAAGTTTGCGCTCGTTATTGGCGCGGCAGAGCAAGGTTTCATTCTGGATACGCCTTCCATTGCCTTTATCTGCGAAAGTGATTTACTTGGCGAACGCGTTGTCCAGCGCCGTCGACGCGAAGATAAAAAGACCGTCAACACCGAAACGATTATTCGCAACCTTGCCGAACTTCAAATAGGCCAGCCCGTTGTGCATCTCGACCATGGTATCGGTCGTTATCAAGGTTTACAGACTCTGGAAGCCGGCGGGATCACCACCGAATATGTGACTCTTGAATACCAGGGCGGTGCCAAACTCTATGTTCCGGTCGCCTCTCTACACCTGATCAGCCGCTACTCCGGCGGTGCCGAAGACACAGCACCCATTCATAAACTGGGTGGTGAAACCTGGGCCAAGGCACGCAAAAAAGCCGCTGAAAAAGTACGTGATGTTGCAGCCGAGCTACTCGATGTCTACGCCAAACGCGAAATGAAACCGGGATTTAAATTCAAACTCGATCGCGAAGCCTATGCAGACTTCTGCACGGGATTCCCCTTTGAAGAAACCCATGACCAGGCACTGGCTATTAATGCTGTCTTGTCCGATATGTGTCAGGCCAAGGCTATGGATCGCCTGGTATGTGGTGACGTCGGCTTTGGTAAGACCGAAGTAGCCATGCGCGCTGCCTTTATCGCTGTCGATAACAACAAACAGGTAACGGTACTGGTTCCGACTACCCTGCTGGCGCAACAGCATTTTGAGAATTTCCGTGACCGCTTTGCCAACACACCGGTGCGTGTCGAGGTACTTTCCCGCTTCAAAACCGCCAAAGAGCAGAAACAGATCCTAGCCGATGTCGCTGAAGGGAAAATCGATATTCTGATCGGTACCCATAAACTGCTCAATGCTTCGGTCCATTATCAGGATCTGGGACTACTTGTTGTCGATGAAGAGCACCGCTTTGGTGTTCGTCAGAAAGAAAAAATCAAGGCAATTCGCTCGGATGTCGACATCCTGACCTTGACGGCAACTCCGATCCCTCGAACACTGAACATGGCGATGAGTGGCATGCGAGATCTATCGATTATTGCCACCCCACCGGCACGCCGCCTTGCCATCAAGACGTTTGTCCGTGAGCGCGAAGATATTCTGATTAGAGAAGCGGTTCTACGAGAAATTATGCGGGGCGGACAGGTCTACTTCCTGCATAACGATGTCGACTCAATCGAGAAAACAACAGAAGAGTTAGCGAAGCTGATCCCGGAAGCACGGATCACCTTTGCCCACGGCCAGATGCGCGAGCGCGAACTGGAAAAAATCATGAGTGATTTTTACCACCAGCGCTTCAACCTACTCGTATGTACCACGATTATCGAAACCGGTATCGATGTCCCGACCGCGAATACCATTGTGATCAACCGTGCCGATCATTTAGGTCTGGCGCAGCTGCACCAGTTACGCGGGCGTGTAGGTCGTTCTCATCACCAGGCCTATGCATACCTGCTGACACCGCATCCGAAGCGGATGACCAAAGATGCAGTGAAACGTCTCGAAGCCATTTCATCGCTCGAAGATCTCGGCGCTGGCTTTACCCTTGCAACTCACGATCTTGAAATTCGAGGTGCCGGAGAGCTGCTGGGGGACGAACAAAGCGGTCAGATCCAGTCGGTAGGCTTTACCCTGTTTATGGAGATGCTGGAACAAGCCGTCGAGGCATTGAAAGAAGGCAAAGAACCGTCACTCGATGATCTGCTGCGCCAGCAAACTGAAATAGAACTGCGACTGCCAGCCCTGTTACCAGACGAGTACATCCCGGATATCAATACCCGCTTGTCTCTCTACAAGCGAATTGCCAGTGCCGACAGTGAAAATGCCCTGAACGAGCTAAAAGTTGAACTGATAGACCGTTTTGGCCTACTACCGGATGCAACAACCAACTTGCTGACTGTGAACAAGCTCAAATTGAAAGCTGCGGGACTAGGTGTTCGCCGTATTGAGGCAGGGGAAAAAGGAGGCTATGTTGAATTTGCGCAAAACGCATCAATAAACCCTGGTTTCCTGGTCAATTTGTTACAATCACAGCCACAGCATTATCGTATGGATGGCCCGACTAAACTAAAAGTCATGGCGCCAATGAGTGATCGTAAAGACCGAATTAAGTATGTTGACGGGCTTCTAACAAAGCTTGCTGAAAACACTCTATAATTGATGGCACTATCGTGCGGAGTACTATCTTGAAAAAACTGATTTATTTGCTGCTTATTGCCGTTAGCTGGCCAAGCCTGGCTGCTAGACAATTTGATATTGAAGTTATTCTCTTCAAGCGCAATATCGATCCTGCGCAAGTCAATGAGTCCTGGCCGGATCAGCAAAAGCCGATCAATATGAAAGGCACTGTTACCTTCGGTGATGAAAGCCTGCTGGTCAGCAAAGGCATTAGCCTGATGCTGCCGGAACAATATCAGCTAACGTCACAGTACAACAAACTGAAAGGCCACGCTGGTTTTACTCCTCTGGCTCATTTCGGCTGGCGTCAAGGCGATTTAAGCAAAGTGGCGGCACCGAAATTCTACCTGACCGCAGGCAAAGATTTCTCGGCTCAATATCTACCTGACGGCACCTCAAAGAAGGAGCTGCTCCGCCGGGAAATACCAGCATCGACTACACCCGATTATAGTGATAGTGATCCAGTAGTTACAACGGACACGCTTCCTTCTACACAGGAAGAGCCAGCTGCTGCCCCTGAGCCACCACTTTATGAGCTAGAGGGAAAAATTCGGGTCTATGTTCAACATTACCTGTTTACCGAAGCTAGCTTGGATCTGCGAGAGCCTGGCCGCCGAGAAGTCATTGTCGGTGCCGAACCCATTGATATCCAGGCAGATCTGCTGTCCGATGACAGTAATGTTCAGGTTGGCCACTTGCAAGAAGTGAAGAAAAAAATAGAAGTCGAGGAATTTCTGAAAACATATCGCTTTGATCAACAGCGGAAAATGCGCAGCGGTGAAACTCATTATCTCGATCACCCTCTAATGGGCATGGTAGTTCAGATCCGTCGGGTCGAAGAGTAATCAGCCAACAACTCGGTAATCGATAACGGATAGAAAACGTTCCACCATATGAAGGCTGCCAATAGGCAGCCCTAGGTCATTTCGAGATAATACTCATGAAAATTGATTTTGAAATAACCACAACACGGCTCATTCTCCGTCCCTATAAGATAGTCGACCTTAACGATCTTCTTGATGCCGTCAAGGCATCTGTTACCCAGCTAAACCCATGGCTGACGTGGTGTACTGAAGACTACGACCAGCAAGATGCCTACGAATGGATCAATGCCAGCCGGCAAAACTGGCAAAATGACATCAGTTATGAGGTCGCTATCTTTGAGCGACACTCAGGGCTGCTGGTCGGCAGTATTTCACTCAATAATGTTTCTATCCCGCTGAACTCAGCGGAACTGGGCTACTGGATCAGAACCGCTTCCCAGCAGCAAGGTTTTGCAACCGAGGCCTGCCAGGCACTCAGCAACTTTGCCTTCAACACTCTCGGCCTTACCCGGCTGGAAATCGTTACACACACAGGAAATCTCGCCAGCCAGCGAACAGCACTGGCCTGCAAAGCCAAGTTTGAATGCACAGCCAGAAATCGTATCTTTTCGCCCGACAAAGTCTGTGACGGCATCGTCTTTTCTCTCATCCCAGAAGATTTACGCCCTAACGAACGGGTAGTCCCGACCAAGTAGGTCGAAGTAAGAAGGATCACGATCTGACCGCGTACATTATTGGTATGAATTAAGCGGTTAAGGTACTATGAAGCCAGACCTCAAGCTAAGAAACGGGTATTTATCGTGTTTAAAATTATCATCACTATTGCGATCATCGGCCTTGTCATTTTTTTCATGCAGCGCTCTCAAAGCAATAAACAATCAGCAGCTGAAAATATCAACGTTGGGCAAGAATTCCTTGCGGAAAACAAACAGCAGGAAGGGGTAAAAACTACCGAATCCGGCTTGCAATACCTCGTGCTACAAGAAGGTGCCGGCACCGTTCATCCGAAAACCTCAGACAAGGTAACAGTTCACTACCATGGCACTCTGCTTGATGGCACCGTGTTTGACAGTTCTGTCGAACGTGGAGAATCGATCCAGTTCGGCCTGGGACAGGTTATCAAAGGTTGGACCGAAGGATTACAACTGATGGTCGAAGGCGAAAAGACGCGGCTATTTATTCCGTCAGAGCTTGCCTATGGCAATCGCTCAGTAGGCTCGATCCCGGCTGGTTCTATACTGATTTTTGATGTCGAGCTCATCAAAATCAATTAAACATGCCCCAAGTCATACGATATAAAAACGCCGCTAGCAGATAGCGGCGTTTTTTTACTAGCAGTTTTATTAATGAAGCTTCAAGTTCGGGCGCAGCACACGGTTGATACGCCCGACCAGCATCATCAAGCCAGTCTTGAATACGCCGTGTAGCGCGACCAGGTGCATTCTGTACAAAGAAATATACACCACTCGAGCAATGCGCCCCTCGACCATCATTGAACCTTTGGTCAAGTTACCCATCAGGCTACCTACAGTTGAAAAACGGCTTAGCGATACCAGTGAGCCATGATCGCTATAGACATAAGGTTTCTGCGCACGATCTGTCATCTTAGCTACAATATTTGAGAAACAGCGACTTGCCATCTGGTGAGCGGCCTGGGCACGCGGCGGCACAAAGCTACCGTCGTCTTGGACACAACACGCCAGATCACCAATCACATAAATGTCATCATCACGGGTAGTCTGCAATGTCGGCTTCACTACCAGCTGATTAATACGGTTTGTTTCAAGGCCGGCAATATCTTTCATAAAATCAGGCGCCTTGATACCCGCTGCCCAAACCATGATCTGTGCCGGGATATGATCACCATCTTTGGTTGTGAGGCCCGTCTCGTCAGCTTTAGTTACCATGGTTGCAGTACGGACATTCACACCGAGCTTAGTCAGCTCGCTATGGGCCGCGCTAGAAATCCGAGGCGGCAAGGCAGGTAAAATACGCTCGCCGGCTTCAACAAGATTGACATTCAGGCGGGAGCTATCCAGATCACCGAAACCATAAGTACGTAGTTCCTTCACGGCATTGTGCAGCTCTGCCGAAAGCTCAACACCGGTTGCACCAGCCCCCACAATCGCAATATCGACCGTTTTCTGATCTTTATTTGCATGCAGTTTAAGGAACTGGTTGTTCATTTGAGTCCGGAAACGGTGTGCCTGCTCAGGGCTATCCAGAAAAATACAGTTGTCACGGACACCCGGTGTATTGAAATCATTCGAGGTTGAGCCAATTGCCATGACCAAGGTATCGTATTCCAGCTCACGTTCCGACATCAGCAGCTCATTATGCTCATCATAGAGAGCGGCCAATTTGATCGTCTTACTCTCGCGATCAATCGATTGCAAGCTGCCCATCTGAAAATCAAACGAATGATTTTTGGCATGGGCGCGGTAGCTCAGAGCATCAACTCCGGCGTCCATTGAACCTGTTGCCACTTCGTGTAAAAGCGGCTTCCACAGGTGGCTGGCCTTACGATCAACGAGTGTCACGGTTGCACGACGTTTGCGCCCCAAGGTTCGACCCAACTTGGTCGCAAGCTCAAGACCGCCCGCACCGCCACCAACTACGATAATACGAGTCACGATAACTTCCTCTTATTTTGTATAAATTATATTGCTCAGAGCCTTATGCCCGTTATTCATCCCTAAATGACAGGAGACAACGCTCTGGCTAGCTGACTAATACCAAACTGAACAATGCTCTGACTATGCGGGCACACCAAAGATCACTGTTCAATTTGGTATTAAAGCAGACGGATTGGCACCGTCTGCGAAGGGTAGGAGGTAGTTAACGTGTTTCTTTAAATGACTTTATTGTTTGTAGATGCTGGGAGATTTTTTTGAATTTATGTTTTTGAGTCTCGTCCCAGATGATTTCGTAGTAATCAACTAATGCATCTTTTGTCTCGTGATTATCTAATACTTCATCATTAGTTGAAAGTATGCAAAGGCAATTACCGGCATTTTTTTCACGAAAATCTGTAACACATTTTGTCGAGATATCAGCATATTCTTCTGGTCGGTCAATTCTTCCTTCCATGCTCTGCTCTGGGTGTAAATTCGGGTTAAAAATAACCTGTTTTATCCCGCAGAGAAAACCGATGCGCTCAGACCAATATCCACCGAGTCCTACACCACAAATCAATGGATGAGAGTCATTGGACTCTTCTATTAACTTATGCACTTCTTTTAGCAAATGCTGCATATCGTGCTTAGGATGGAGCGTGCTGTAATTCACAAAACGAACATCAGGGTCAATAAATTGAAGCTGTAGTACCTTTTCATGGTTACCTGGGCTTGTCGAATCAAAGCCATGCAGATAGATGATCATTCTTTTCCCCTGTCATTCTTATTTTTCTCTAAATTTAATCTAACACGTTTTATATGGTTTTAAAGACAAAAAACGTGACTTAATTAACAAAAAAAGTGGTAATTACACCTATTCGCTTATCAAAACTGCTACATCCTTACGAATTGAAGTTAACCGGCTATCAAGAAAACGACGCTGTGTATCTGTTAAACTGTGATTGAAACGTCTAAAAAGGTCAAAACGACGATTTAAATAAAAGTTCAATTCAGCTTGAATATCATCATTTTCAAGGGCAACCAGACGTTGAAGCTCCCGACTCAGCTCTGTTTCAAAATCTGGGCTATTTCTGTTTTTCATTAGCAATCGCCAGTTTTGCAGGAACTGATCCCAAACTGTAAAAAATTCCGGCTCCATTTCAACTTGATACCCTGCCAGCTCTTTCAGCAACATATTCTGCCTGCTGTTTAGCGGCCCGACCCAATCTGCTGCTGTCTCCTGCAGATCACTCGCACGCTTGCTGAGCTTCTGCTTGGTCGTCAGGATCTCACGCTCTTGCTTGACCTCATCAATAGCAGACTGAATACTATTACTCAGTTGGGCTATCTGCAGCTCATCCAGCAGTTTTAACGTAGCAGCCAACGGCTTGGCCAGTACAGCCACGGAGTCCTGACCAAGAGCGGTAAATGAAAAGTGATAACCTCGGACTTGGCTAAACGTCAGCGGCATCTCTAAATCTGATTGCAGTGCCAAGATCTGCCGGTGAAGCCTTGGAAGCTCCTGTCGGCGATGAACAGCCAGTGCCTTATCAAGCTCAGTATCAAATACCCGCTCCTGACTTGAGGTTAAGCTGACATAGCCGGATAAATAGTAAGGGATCCAATAATTGAGAGTATTGTAGCCAAGACGCATCACACACCCGGCAAGGATAAGCATGATAAACGCCCCCGCAGCAAAACGCGTCAAACTCCGAGGCATCTTAACTCCCATTTACTTGAATAGACCAACTAACCAGCGAATTAATAGTGTAGACCTGAGTTTCGATCGTATATTTCACAGCAATGAAACTCGAATGAGATATTGAAGAATGGGAATAGCTATTTTTAGTGGACCGAATCTGTTGAGCCCTCATTGGGCCCAGTATGTTGAGCTAACTTGGATAGTAGTTCTTGCCTGAGCTGGTCGGCTTCAATCAAATAGGCACGATCTCGCCACAACGAAGCACCGACATAATACCAAAGCATAGCCAAATAATGACACCACGGCTGCCAAGCCGTCACTGCCGCTAACCAACGGTTGCTATCTTGCCTACCCTGCCTTTGACAATAAACTGCGACTGCAAGCTCCTTGTCCAGGCCATTGGCACTGATAGTCAGGGCAAGATCGAGCGAAGGATCACCTGCCGCGGCGTACTCCCAGTCAATCACACGCTTGTTGCCATCCGGCTGGCAAATAATATTATACCGACCTAAGTCATGATGACAGCAGGTATCATCAAACCAGGCTTGCAAAGGTAACTGTTGAAAGTGATTAAAAAGCTGCTGAAGCGAAGTGGATTTGTACTTGTCGTCGATCTGCTGCCAGTAGTGTGCAGCTTTCGGCTTCACATCAAGACGCCAGGGCGGAACAGGCAAAGCATGGATATCAGCCTGAAGCTGAAGTAGATCCCGATCCGACAAATTTTTGCCAGCCATTGCGCCCTCTACCCATTCCACCAACAAGCCCTGTTCAAGCAGTGCAAGGCTCTTTGGTGCAATATTAGTCGGGACAACACTAGGTAAAGTTGTATGAGGAGAAGCCGTCAGTGACGACTGGAAGCTCTCAAGCACCTGATGCTCATGCTCACGAGAGAGCCCAAAAGCCTTGGTCGACTCTGCAATAGGTCGCCATACCACCTTCGAGCACACAGATGTTCGCACGTTATATAGCTCAAGCACCCAGCAGCGGTTACTCAGGCCACCGGTCAGCGGCCTGGCTGAAAGCAACTCGATATCCGGCAAGGCGCTCAGTAAAGAGGGATCAAATGAACTCACTCAGCGCCTCAACTCTAAAAGGCTATCGGTTAATACCGTCATTACCAACCAAGTAGGCTCTTGGCTTCCTGCTTGCGAATTTCACTTTCATCGGCCCACTCGACCAGACCAGTTTCCAAATCCATCAGGCGCATCGTCATTTTGTAGTAAACATCTTTGTCGCTGCCAGCCTGTTTGACAATACTTGCCAGGTTGCCGTATAGCATGTACTCCGCACCCACCATTTTACCGAACTGAATCGCAGTGCTCTGGTTTACCAACTCATCATTGTTTTGGAAGTTCAGTTGCTTGCGAACGTCTTCGACGCGAGTCATGTCAACGAAACGAAATTTACCCGAGTTAAGCAGGCGCGTACTGACCGAATCGGTAACCGACTCAGTATCAATGTGTTCACTGGTTTTGTTTTTAATACCATCAACAACAATAATCGGTCGCTTGCCATTACCTGTAATGTAGGCAACTGAACCCGAGCTCAGCATGCTATCGGTCATTTCTTCGGCAATCTTCTGCAAATCTGTTGAACCAAACTCGATAGTCGTGGTTTCGGCTTCCTGTGCATCACCATAGCTGACTTTCTGCGCACAACCACCCATCAATGCAGCTACACCTAATAATGCAATTACGCTTTTTTTCATCTTATTACCTTTCATTACTGTTGTCGCAGAACAAGCCACAATGGTGGCCGTACTCCCAATTAATAGCTCGCCTCACGGATGTAGATACGGTACTGCTTGGCTTCAGGTTTTCTGGCGACGGCCTGCAGGGTCACAGAATCTCTGCCATGCAGAACAAACTGGCGCCACGGACTATCACTGCCATAAACCTCTAACCCCTGAGCATCATACCAATAGAAGCGATATTGCAGCTTCATATCCGAGTCAGTTTTACTGGTGACAGGTACACCTGCCTTCATCAATCCATTAGCATTCGCGATTATGGCTTTCTCGATTTCAATCTGATTAGCCAGCGATGTATTACCAATCACTACATTCTGATTGCTACTTTCAATACTGATGCCTGACGTTGACGACGAGCAGGCAGACAGCAAGAGCGCAAACATCAAGACAGAAAAATATTTCATCATTAACTTTCTCCTAACAATACCGACCACCAGCTAAGCTGATTACCCTGGCGTGAAACCCAAACCATCGTTGTTCGTCCAGCTGCAACTTTGACGTCCAAACTCTGGCCGTTCCAGCTGAGTTTATGTATCCCTGCTTTTAAATCAGTATGATACATACTGATAGAAGATGGTAGTGATTGCCAGCTTCGAGTATCTGGCTGTTCAGTCAGCGTGTTAAAAATATTGGCAAGTACGTTGCCGATATCATTACCATTCTTTGCTGCCGATTTTCTGACTTCATTCTTCGCCACCACCCGTAGCGCCTGACGAACAGCAATCACCGGCAGCTCTTCGTTCAGGCTACTCTTGGCCATATTATTGACATTGGCCAACTCACCCGCCTTCACAGCCTGATCATCGAGCATCAGCGAGCTCAAGTTCTGACGAGGCATATCACGGTAGTAAGGCAAGGCCAAATTGTAAATAACCCCATCGCCCCGGCTATCCGGCAGCCACAACGGCAAACGCCAGCCATCCCGTGCCTGGACTACCCCCTGCTCGTCAAGAATAACAACCCTGCCGGCTCCCGCTTTTTCTGGTGTATATCGGCCATATCGGGCCTGCAGCGGTTTAAGATCTTCTGTCATCTGCATGCGGGTTGCCAGCCGCAATACCGTGTTGGCGATATACATATTATCCGGTGCAACAGCCAAGGCACGTTTGTAATCGATATAGGCACTGTTGAGATCACCATCGGCCTCATACAGTATCCCTGACAAGTAAAATAAATAGCCGTTTTGTACATTGGCTAGCTTTTCCCCGGCATCAGGGTAACGGGCCAGCACGGCACCGAGATTCTGGCTCAGTCCGTTGCGCTGCGCTTCCTGCGCTGCCTGACCAAGTTCTGCCTCACGTAGTTTCCGGGCGGCTTCTTGAACCTGATTGGCTCTTCGGGCTTCAACCAAAGCACCTTCCAGATCTTTCTGCTTTATATAATTCAGTGCCAGATAGAGGTGCATAAAACCCAGCTCGTAATCAGCCGGCTGGTAGGTGATCATATTGTCATTGGTTAAGAGCGCTCCGGCCTGGTTTAACCCTTCGGATATCTGGATACTGGCCTGACGTTGCTGCTCTTTAACCGCCATATCGGCACGTTGCAAGGCGGCGAAACTATCCGGATACTGCTCGGCAACAAAGTTCACCCGTCCTCGTTCCATACCGTCGAGAATATCGCCTGCAGGGGATTCCGGAAGCGCTTCTACAGCCAGAGCGTAATTCCCCTGTTGAAGGGCTTCGTGCGCCTGTGCATTTGACGCACTGTAATGACTGAATAAACTCTGAGTCGATAAGTTGGCGCAGGCTGTTATGCTTAACGATAACATCAGCACTGCGGCACGTTTTAGCATTGTGTTAATAACTCATTCTCTATAACAAAAAATCTGAGTGTTCATGATACAAGAACATAATCCACTCAGACCTAACCCGGCAATATTAGTTCCCGCAGCTATCACGGGGAACTATGGTTGCTTTATCCAACCAGCATCGGACCTAGCGGGCGACCCGCAAGAAGGTGCATGTGAATATGATAAACTTCTTGGCCACCATGGGGGTTACAGTTAACAATCAGGCGGTATCCATCATCAGATACACCTTCTTTCTCTGCCAACTTGCGGGCGACAGTAAACAAACGCCCCATCATCGCTTCATCATCCACCTCAACATCATTCACCGTCGGGATCAGCTTATTCGGAATGATTAGGATATGGCTTGGTGCACGAGGATTAATATCTCGGAACGCAGTCACTAAATCATCCTGATATAAGACATCTGCCGGAATTTCCTTACGAATAATTTTACTGAAGATGGTTTCTTCTGCCATATCATGCTCCATTTACTATGTTATGTCTCAGGCTATATCCTGAATGAGAAGTATGCTTGAGTACAAACTAGAGAGCAATATTGAACACCGTTTTAAACAATTATTCCAGTAAATATTTCATAAAATAAGTTATTTTTTGATGCCGTCGTCAAAGTATGTAGCGACTGTAATCATTTATGATCAACGGCTGCCACTCTTCCCCAAGGCAAAATGCTAGAGTGGTTTGTGTCAATTTTGTCTTTTTTAGTACGCTTTTTTTGCTACTTAAAATTTCAACATCACAATTTATGCGAAGGTCAATAACATAATAACAGCTTCGTATTAATGTACTTTATGTGGGCTTGCTGTCGCTCACATTTGCCAGAGTTTAGGGATATTATGAAGACAACAAGACAGACCTCTGTCATACGACGTATGTACACAGGGTTTGCGGTAATGGTTGTATTATTTGCTGCAACAATTGTTCTGATGCTTGATGGAACGAACCAGATCCACAACCAACTTAAAACGGTAACTGCAGATGCGCTTCCGCTAGTATCTACAGCAAACCAAACCAGTGTTCGACTTCTCGCGGCCGACAAGATTTTTAAGGACTTTCTTACCAGCAAGAACCCTGAGCGAATGAAAGTCTACGAGGATAACTTTAGCCAGGCGCACAGTACCTTTAGCAGTGCGCTCGATCAACTGCAGCAAGCCTCGGCAGGCAATAATGCCCTCAGCGCGCAATTAAGCGAGCTGCTCGCGCTCGAGGAGCGGTACTTTTCCGAAGCCCATATTGCGATGGGGAACTATCGAACTCAATTATTGGCTCAGGAAGAACGCTTACAATCATCGCGCCGTTTTCAGCAGCTCCACAACGAGCTGAATACCCGGATGAAAGAGTACGTCGAAGATCAAGACAGTATCTCAGTCAAAATGATCGCCAAGAACTATTTCATCAAGCTTCGCCTGACAGAAACCATCACTTCTGACGCTCTGGCAACAGATGATATTACCGTCATAGATAAAGCGGTAAAAAGCAACAAACGAAGTGTCAACCATCTCGGTAACGCCTATCGCTCTCTAACGTCTTTGATACCGGAGCTGAAAGCAAAATTCGACAAGCCCATCGAACAATACACCCTCGATATTGGCAAACCCGGTGGTGTACTAGATGTCCACTACCGCTACATTGATGCCCGCAACCGCCTTTACGACAATATCGCGACACTGGCGACTGAAATTGATCAGGCAACAAACTTGCTTGATACCTTCAGAACCGAGGCCAACGCCCATATGGACAGCGCAATTGCCAATGCCGATAAAGCATACAGCCGCGGGATCACCAATGCCGTCATGATAGGAATCGGTGTTACCCTGTTTGCTATCTTCATCGGCTGGTTCCTGGCACAAAGTGTCCGTAAACCCCTTGAGTCAACGCTAAAGACCTTAGAAGCCCTCACCAATGGTGATATGACCAAGCGAAGCGAAAACAACAGTTTCGTCGAATTCAACAAACTCAGCCACCACATCAATACACTGGCAGATAACTTACAAGAAGTGCTGGGTAAGCTCAGCCAGGCATCAAGCGATCTGACATCCGTTGCCGAGGAAAACCAGGCCACGACGTCAGAGGCTAAAAATCGCCTCAACGAACAACGACAGCAAACTGCATCAGTCGCGACAGCCATGACAGAAATGGAACAGTCTGTGACAGACGTATCACAAAGTGCACAAAACACGATGGAGCGCGTGCATGAAGTCGAGAAAGCCTCCGACACCGGCCGCGAGGTAATGAGCCGCAATATCAACACTGCCCATCAACTTTCTGAACGCCTAGACGAATCAGTCAACGCGGTATCAAAGTTACAGGAGATGAGCAGCAATATCGGCTCCATCCTTGATGTGATCCGCAATATCGCAGATCAGACCAACCTACTGGCGCTCAATGCCGCCATTGAAGCAGCTCGCGCCGGCGACCAAGGCCGTGGGTTTGCCGTCGTGGCTGACGAAGTGCGTGTGTTGGCAAAGCGAACTACCGACTCAACCGCTGAAATTGAAAACATGATCCAAAGCCTGCAGTCACGCTCAGGTCAAGCCGTGTCCGTAATGCAGAGCTGCGTTTCCGAGATGGAAAACAGTATTAACCAGGCATCCGATGCCAACAGTGCGATGGAAGAAATTCAGGCTATCATCTTCGAAATCAGCCAAATGAGCTCACAAATAGCCCAGGCCGCCGAAGAACAGCGAAGTACGACTACATCCATTGCCCGCAGCTTGGAAGATATCAGCCATATTGCTGATTCCAACTTCAGCTCAATGGAAGAAGTCGCGGAAGCCAGCAACAAGCTTGATAGTCTGGCCCATCAGCAAAACGACTTGGTGATGCGGTTTAAGCTATAACAGAACATGGATAAATACACGATAAGCATATAAACAGAAGCCAGCACTCAGTGCTGGCTTTTAATTATCATGATATCGCTCGGCTATTATAACCAGGCCACTGCAAACGATTGCGTTTTAAATCATCAGTTAGTTACTTTGTTTAATCATTGCGCTTTACTTAAGGTGGGTATGCTTTTAGAATCGGGCAAAATTTTGGGAGGGAAGCAATTATGACGACAATTACGATTACACGTCCTGATGACTGGCACACGCACCTACGTGATGGCGAGGTATTAAAAGATACTGTTCGCGACATCAGTCAGTATATGGGACGGGCAATTATTATGCCGAATCTGGTTCCACCGGTTACCGATACTGACGCAGCATTAGCCTACCGCGATCGTATTCTTGCCGAAAAGCCCCAAGGCAATTTCTCCCCTCTAATGACTCTCTACCTCACCGACAATACATCTCCTGAAGAAATTCGAAAAGCAAAAGCAACTGGCCACATCTATGCAGCAAAACTCTATCCGGCTGGCGCAACAACAAACTCTGATTCAGGTGTAACCTCAATCAATGAGCTACTGCCTACGCTTCAGACAATGGAAGAAGTCGGAATGCCTTTGCTGATCCATGGTGAAGTAACAACGCACGATGTCGATATCTTCGACCGCGAGAAAGCGTTCCTTGATACCGTACTGGGCCCAATTGTCGAGCAGATGCCAAACCTGAAAATTGTGGTCGAGCATATCACAACAAAAGACGCGGTTGAGTTTGTTAACAATACCGGGCCAAACGTGGGAGCGACTATCACCGCTCACCATCTAATGTTCAACCGCAACCACATGCTGGTCGGCGGGATCCGCCCACACTTCTACTGCCTGCCTATTCTGAAGCGCAACATTCACCAGCAGGCGTTGGTTGAAGCTGCCACCAGCGGAAGTCCCAAGTTCTTCCTCGGTACTGACTCTGCCCCGCATGCCCAGGGACGTAAGGAGTCGGCATGTGGTTGTGCAGGCTCTTACACCGCCCACGCTGCCATTGAGCTCTACGCAGAAGTTTTCGAACAAGCCGGTGCACTGGAAAAACTTGAAGCCTTTGCCAGCTTCAATGGCCCTGACTTCTATGACCTGCCGCGCAATAACGACACCATTACACTGGTGAAAGAAAGCTGGACAGTGCCGGAAACCATGGCCTTTGGCGGTGATGTTGTGGTGCCTATTCGTGCCGGAGAAGAGATGAGCTGGAAAGTCGCCTAAGATAATAATGCCGACCAAGGCATCATATAGAACTGTCTAATCGTAAAAAGGGCTCCCGAGGGAGCCCTTTACTTATCTAGCCAATAGTCTCTGACAAATAGTATGACACCTAAGAAGATGTCTGCGGGATCGTCAAGTGATGGAACATCCGGTACAGAACCGGTACCACAATCAGTGTCAGCACCGTCGCAAACCCCAATCCGAACATAATTGTTACCGCCATCGGCTTGAAGAATACATCAGGCAACAGCGGGATCATCCCAAGTACCGTGGTAATTGCTGCCATACAAACAGGACGGACACGACTCACTGCCGCATCAACCACTGCCTGGTATTTTTCCTTACCACTACTGATTTCTATCTCTATCTGGTCAAGTAGTACAATACCGTTTTTAACCAGCATGCCCGACAGGCTCAAAAAGCCTAGCAACGCCATAAAACCAAACGGCGTATTCAGCAGCAGTAATCCTGTCGTTACACCGATAATCGCAAGCGGTACTGTTGCCCATACGATCACTGCTTCTTTCACTTTATTGAACAAGAAGATAGTAATCAGGAACATAAACAGGTAGCCCATCGGCATCGTCTGGAACAACGAAGCCTTTGCATCGGCTGATGATTCATATTCACCACCCCACTCCAATGAATAACCCGGAGGGAAATCCAACGCTTCAATTTTGGACTGAATACGACCTTGCAAGGTTGCCGCGGTTTCGTCGCCCAGAGGATCGGGATCGGCCATGATAGTCAGCATTCGCTTACGGTTCTTGCGCACGACCAACGGATCTTCCCACCTTACATTCACGCCAAGCATGACTTGCTGCAGAGGAACATACCCCTGGATTGCCGGGCTCCAGATCTTCATACCTTCAATAGTACTTACATCAACCCGCTCTTCATCAGGCAAACGCGCGACTATCGGCATCAAGTTGGTACCATCACGATAGATCCCGACAGACAAACCAGAAAACGCCATTTGCAGTAAATCATCGACATCGGATTTAGTGATCCCGTAACGACGGGCCTGACTTTCATTGAAAATAGGCTCCAGAACCTTGGTCCTTTCACGCCAGTCATGGCGAACATTAAAGGCTCCGGGATCCGCCCGCATAATGTCCAGAGTCTGCTGGGCAAGTCCACGGAGAACGGTTGGATCAGGCCCCACCAAACGGGCTTCAATTTTCGAACCGGAAGATGGACCGAGCTCAATACGTTTTAGCTTGTATTCGATGTCAGGATGCTTGGCATCAAGTTCAGCGCTAACTTTCCGCAGCATCGGCATCACGTCGTTATAACTATCAAGACGAATAATCAATTCACCATATGCCGAATAGCTCTTTTCAGGCGAATAGGTCAGCATGAAACGCTGCGAACCTTTACCGGCACTGGATGAGACGTGGCTGACATGATCTTGCTGACTGGCCCAGCTTTCTAGCTCATGTAATTTATCATTGGTTGAACGGATATCTGTCCCTTCCGGCATCCACACATCAACCATGAACATCGGTGTCGTCGACGACGGGAAGAACGACTGTTTCAGCTGGGTAAAGCCATACAAACTAGCTCCAAGCATCACAATCAATACGATTACCGTTGTCCAGGCATTTCTCATGCAGGCTTCCAGCGATTTCCGGTACACCACGAAAACAACCCCTTTGTACGGATCGTCAGCTTCGCCGTCGGCACTGCCCTTAACACTTTTGAAAAACATATCCGCAAAAAACGGGGTCAGCGAAATGGCTGTAAACCAACTCAGCATCAAAGAGATCAACAGAACACTAAACAACGTGGCACAATATTCACCCGTCGAATCTTGTGACAACCCGATTGGTGCGAACGCCGTAACCGCAATAACAGTTGCACCCAATAGAGGCCACTTGGTCTGCGTCACGATGTCCGATGCCGCCTGCACCCTCGTTCGTCCTTTTTGTATCCCTATCAGCACACCTTCAACGACCACAATGGCATTATCGACCAGCATTCCGAGGGCAATAACCAAGGCCCCGAGTGAAATTCGCTGCAAGTCGATCGCCATCCAACTCATAAAGACGAACGTTCCCAACACGGTTAACAGCAAAATCAAACCGATCAAAATGCCCGAACGCAGCCCCATAAAGAACAGCAGCACGACTATAACAATCGCCACAGCCTGACCCAGGCTAACAATGAACCCCTTGACGGATTTATCCACTTCATCGGGCTGGCTATACACCACCCCAATATCAATACCGACGGGCTGTTGCTCTTTGAGTTCATCTAAGCGACGGTAAACTCCTTTACCAATCTCCACCACGTTAACGCCGGAGACAAACGAGACCCCAACATTCAACGCCACTTTTCCGTTATAGCTAACTAGGTTATCAGGCACCTCTTTAAAACCGCGCTTGATCTCGGCAACATCACGTAAGTAAATCAACCCCTCTGCACCGCTTTCGGTAATAATTAAATCACCGAGGGCATCAACATCGGTAAACTCTCCTGTTGGATGGACGCGAATATATTCAGTACCAATTTTGACCGCACCGGCACTCGATACTAAGTTTTGCGTTGCCAGTGTGTTGTAGATAGTCTGCGGCGAAATACCTAAGCTACTTAGACGCTGCATAGATATTTCGATAAACACCTGCTCTTGCTGCGTGCCCGTCACTGAAACTTTCCCGACCCCGTTGACAAGCTCGACTTCACGCCGCAAATAATCAACATAGTCATTCAGTTCTTTATACGAATAACCATCCCCTGTAATTGCCAATAAAATACCGTAGACGTCACCAAAGTCATCGATCACCGACGGGTCAGCGACACCTGGAGGCAGATTTGGTCTAAGATCATTAACCTTACGCCGCAATTCATCCCAGATCTGAGGTAGGTCATCAGGTCCATAGTTGTTTTTCATTGTCACCGTGATCTGTGAAAGACCACGGCTGGAAATGGAGTTAACTTCATCAACATAAGTTAGCTGCTGGATAGCCTTCTCTATCGGATAGGTCACTTCTTCCTCGACCTGAAGCGGCGTCGCCCCTGGGTAGGCCGTAACAACCATGGCATCCTTGATGGTAAAAGCCGGGTCTTCCAAGCGTCCCAGACCAAAAAAGGCCATGGTGCCGCCGATCAGGAAGATCAGTGACACCATCCAACTAATCACTTTATTTTTAATGAAATAGGCTGCGATATCTTGTTTCATTATTGTTCAGCCTCCTTGGCAATTACTTTCACCTGCTGACCTTCACGCAAGCGGTTTCCCCCGGCAACAACGATGATTTCCCCTTCATCGAGGCCGGCCAACAAGCGGACCCCCTCAGGGACGACTTTGTTTGTCGCCACACGACGCTTGGTCACCGTTTTGTTATCGTTCACAACCCAAACAAATTTTTCGGTTCGTGACAAATCATCACCATCTTCGTTGAAAATGGCCTCCAACGGGATCACTGGCTCACCTTTCTTATAGATCTTCAGTTTTTGCGCATCTGCTCGTACTTCGACAGCCATACCATCAAGAATAAAGCGCCCCTTAGGCATCGGCATCGTTAAGGTTACCAGGAATGAACCGGATTCAGGCTCAGGCTCGGTGGTAAATTCTTTTAGCAAAGCCTTATACTCGGTACCATCAGACATAACGACGCGCGCACCAGGCTGAGACTTTTCGATATCGACCGCAGAGCTTCGGGAATAAATAAGATCCGGCGCCTGGATCAGAATATCCACCATCTTAGTACTGTGAATATTCATCACTTGCTGGCCTACTTGCACATTCTCGAACTGCTCGATCGGCACCCGAGAGATCACCCCGTCGAAAGGGGCTGTCAGCTTGGTAAACGTAAGGTTCAGCTTGGCAAGCTTCAGCCTTGCCTGAGCGATCTTGCGCTGCGCCCTCAACTCATCAAACTGTGACTGGGCAAGGAAACCTTTGTCCACCAGCTTGGCAGAGCGACGGTACTGACTGTCGGCAACATTGTATTTTGCCTGAGCGTCATCAACTTCCAGCTGATAGTCTGTCGGATCCAGCTCAGCAAGCAGCTGGCCCTTCTTTACAAAGTCGCTTGGACCTACGGCTATGCGGGTCACCTCACCCTGAATTCGAAAAGACAGACTCGACTTGTCTGCCGCTGCAGCCACAGCAGGAAAAGTAAGCTGTGGAGCGGCTTCTGCCAAAGCAACAACATCGACACTGACGGGCTGAACAACCTGTCTTTCTTCAACTGCTGGTTTTTCACAACCTTGCAAGATAGATACCGCGGCCAGCACCAAAGTGATAAAGGATAGCTTTTTCATATTACAGTCCTCGCTCCTTAACCCAGGCGCGTACTTTCTGGCCTTCCTGTAATTCACCAATACCGGAAATCGCAATTTGATCGCCATCATTCAACCCTGACACCACTCGCCCTTTATCATCGAGCTCAACTTGAGTTTTACGGGCAATACCGGCTTCGTCGATGTGCCAAACATAATTTGCATTACCCTCTCGCATGATCGCACGCTTGGCAATCGCTCCTGAGTTTCCTTTTGGAATCGCAATTTTCACCAAGCCGGCCATACCAGGAAGAATATTCTTACCCTCAGGACGCTCCATAAACAACGTCACTTTAAAGCTCGACGTTGTCGCATCCGCTTCGGTATCTATTTCTTTAAACTCCGCAGGATAGACTTCTCCCGGGATCGTATCGAATATGACGCTTGCCTGGGTTTCAGACTTACCCTGATAGCGGGCCAATAGATGTTCGGGTAACTGGAAGGTGACATTGATGAGTCCTGCACTTTGAATATGCATAACAGGCTCTTTCGCCATTATATATTCATAGTTTTCAATCAATGACAGAGAAAGCGTCCCATCATAGGGAGCAACCAAAGTGGCATAGCCCAGGTTGGATTTTTGCTTACTCAAGGCGGCCTGAGCTTGATTTAATGCCGCCTTCGACGTGTCATAATCTAACTCAGAAACCACGTTGGTCTTTCTAAGTTCTTCATCTCGCTTGAACTGAACATAAGCCAACTCATAGTTCGCCTGCGCCTGTTCAACCAACAGCGTAAGTTCGTCCGGGTTAAGGCTAGCCAGTTTTTGCCCACGCTTAACATTCGCCCCAGTATTTACATCCAACGAGATGATTTGCCCGGATACCCTAAATGCCAAAACGGCTTTATCTCCGGCTTCAACAATCGCAGGAAATGTCCGGAACGTTTCATTATCACCCACGGATACCGCTTGTAATTTAACCGGTCTTGACTCCGGTTCAGGTATCTCAACCTTTTTTTCACCGCACCCTGACAATAGCAAGCCAGCAATAACGGTCGCTAATAGTACGCGCCCCATACAACCTCTCTAATATTATTATTGTCTGCTTTCGTTTTTCTTCTGGTGTTAAGCGCAAGAACATCGAGCAACCAAAACTCATTCACAACGAAAAGCCTTTGACCGCAAGTTAACAGTGTAGCCAATAAAACAACACAGAAACCCAACAAACCACGAAAAAGAAGAAAAAACAAATCATTAAGCCTAACCGACGGACAATATCAAGCCTTCAAGCCATTCACTATCCACCGCAGTTATATTTCAGAGAAAATCAGAATTCAGGGGGAAATCAGAAATGATAAAATATCAAAAGAAATAAAAAAGGAGCCCCCAAAGGCTCCTTTGATTAATAGTTAAGCGAAATATCAGGCATCCATTTCGGCAATATTAACTTTCCACGTATCAGGTCCCGTTTGATGGGCATTGGTCCCTTCTGCATCAACAGCAACGGTTACAGGCATATCTTCGACTTCAAACTCGTAGATAGCCTCCATGCCTAGATCTTCAAAAGCCACGACGCGTGCTTTCTTGATTGCTTTGGCAACAAGGTACGCAGCACCACCAACAGCCATCAGGTAAACGGCTTTATGCTCTTTGATTGACTCAATAGCAGCCGGACCACGTTCAGCTTTACCGATCATACCGGTAAGCCCAGCCTGGCCAAGCATCATGTCGGTAAACTTATCCATACGGGTTGACGTTGTTGGGCCAGCAGGACCAACAACTTCGTCACCAACAGCATCGACAGGACCAACGTAATAAATGAAGCGGTTATTGAAATCAACCGGGAAACCTTCACCTTTTGCCAGCATATCCTGAATACGCTTATGAGCAGCATCTCGACCTGTCAGGATTTTACCTGAAAGCAATACTGTCTCGCCGGACTTCCATTCTTGGACATCATCTTTGGTGACTTCATCAATGTTGACCCGTCGAACGTTCTCGCCCACCTCCCAAGTCACCTCCGGCCAATCTTCCAGCTTCGGCGGCGTTAGATCTGCCGGACCGGAGCCATCCAGCTTAAAGTGAACATGTCGGGTCGCCGCACAGTTCGGGATCATACATACAGGTTTAGATGCCGCGTGGGTTGGCGCCGTTTTGATTTTCACGTCGACAACGGTTGTCAGGCCACCTAGGCCCTGAGCACCGATACCCAATTTATTGACGCGATTATAGATATCGAGGCGAAGCTCTTCTTCGGTATTTTGGGCGCCGCGCTCCTGAAGTTCGTGGATATCAACAGATTCCATTAATGATTCTTTTGCCAGAACCGCCGCTTTCTCAGCCGTCCCACCAATACCAATACCGAGCATACCCGGCGGACACCATCCCGCGCCCATCAACGGTACTGTTTTCTCAACCCACTCGGCAACATCGTCCGATGGGTTCAGCATCACCATCTTGGTCTTGTTCTCTGAGCCACCACCTTTGGCTGCTATCTGGATTTCAACTTTGTCGCCAGGTACCATATCAATATGTACGACAGCTGGCGCATTATCCTTGGTGTTTTTACGGCTTCCGGCAGGATCCGCAACGACAGAGGCTCGTAGCGGGTTATCCGGATTGGTGTAGGCCTGGCGAACACCTTCGTCAATCATTTCCTGCACAGTCAGATCACTTTCCCACTGTACATTCATGCCAATTTTGACAAAACAGGTAACGATACCGGTATCCTGACAGATTGGACGGTGCCCTTCTGCCGACATGCGCGAATTGATCAGGATCTGAGCAATGGCATCTTTCGCAGCCTGACTTTGTTCTTTGTTATAAGCTTTTTCCAAAGCCTGAACAAAATCCAGCGGGTGGTAGTAGGAAATGTATTGTAGTGCGTCCGCCACACTATCAACCACATCTTGTTTACGAATGACGGTCATAATTGCCCTCGTTAATTATTATCATTCCATGGCGCCCGACTTTCTTTGCCGTTACGGCAGGCTTCCAGTATAGGGTGCGATTAGCATTGTTCATCCCCTGCATATAGGGAGTACAGGAAACAATGCCACCACACGCCATGATCCTCATGGCAGTGTCCTTTATGAGCTATTCATGCCGAATCGGTAAAAATAAAACACAAAGGATCGTCCTTGGGCGTCGTATTAAATTCTGCGTTTATGATACTCTTGCCAACAATTTCGCGCCATGCGCCAATCGAATACCTGTCACAAAAAAGAAAATGATTTGTAAATCACATCCTCTACTAAACATTGAACAACTCGATTACGTCCAGCAAGCGACTCTCTCGTGGTTTGAACCTTTAGCATGTCAGCCGTGGGCTATGATATTACGCTCGGCTGCCCAGGGCCATCCTGATAATCGCTTTGATATTTTAGTTGCCGATCCTTTAGCCACTTTGGAAACACATGGTGAAATAACTCGTATTAAGTATTCAAATGGCGATGAAAAAACCAGCAACGCGGATCCTTTCAAGCTTGTGGAAGATGTGCAAGCCTCGCTATTACCTTCGCTTAACCCTATGACGGATGTACCATTTCTTGGCGGTGCTCTTGGCTATTTCGCCTACGATCTTGGAAGAAGAGTGGAAAATATCCATACGATTGCCAAGCATGATATTCATGCCGCGGACATGGCTGTCGGCATTTATGACTGGGCATTAATCGCCGATCACCATACCCAAGAGCTATTTCTTATCTCCCCCAAAGGCAGCAAACGCCTTGAATGGCTCAAAAAGCAACAAAGTGCATTCAAACTGCAACACGACAAAGCTGACAATCAACAAAATAGATCATTTAACTTAACAAACCAATGGGCTGCTAACATGACCAAAGCAGCCTATTGCAAAAAATTTGACCGTGTACAGAACTACCTGCTGTCAGGGGACTGCTACCAAATCAACCTGGCTCAGCGTTTTCAGGCTAATTACCAAGGTGACGAGTGGCAGGCATATCTTCGTCTTGAGCACACCAATGGCACTCCGTTCTCCGGCTTTATCCGCACCCCTGAAGGTACGGTGCTGTCGGTTTCGCCAGAACGTTTCCTTCAACACAACCAAGGATATGTCGAAACCAAGCCAATCAAAGGCACCCGACCTCGGTCTGCGAATAAACAGCAAGATAACGACAATGCCAGTGAACTGCGCCAAGCCAGCAAAGATCGCTCTGAAAACTTGATGATTGTCGATTTGCTGCGCAATGATATTGGTCGAGTTGCCAAACCTGGGTCTGTCAAAGTACCAAAGCTATTTGATATCGAAAGTTTTCCGGCCGTCCATCACTTGGTCAGCACAGTTACCGGCGAGCTCGCCCCCTCCTACTCTTCTCTGGATCTACTGCGGGTCTGTTTTCCCGGAGGTTCAATCACCGGAGCACCAAAAATTCGGGCCATGCAGATCATTGAAGAGCTTGAGCCGCACCGTCGCAGCGTGTACTGCGGTAGCATCGGCTACATTAGCCGCTGTGGCCGAATGGATACCAGTATCACCATCAGAACCCTTATTTCTCAACAAAATACACTGTATGCATGGGCTGGCGGAGGGGTCGTTGCCGACAGTGACGCGGACAGTGAATATCAAGAAACACTGGACAAACTGAGTAAAATTCTGCCAATCTTACAAAAATAGATTGTTATCTATAACCACGGACGGTTTATGAACTATCAGCAACAATTGCTAGCGCGTTTTCTGCTAGCACCACAGACAAGCTACGACCAGAGCCATTCGGCTCGGGTTAGGCAGCATGTGTCTGCGTCCGGCTCCTTTAAACGAGCTGCGGTTATGATCCCCCTTGTACCACGCCAAAATACCTTCAACGTTATACTTACACGCCGTGCAAGCCACTTGAAGCACCACCCTGGGCAGATCGCTTTTCCGGGTGGTGGATACGAATCTGAAGATGCTGATTTAATTGAAACGGCTATTCGAGAGACCAAAGAGGAAACTGGGATTTTATGCAACAGAAGGCGCATTCTTGGCCAGCTTCCCTCGCTACCTACAATCAGCGGTTATATCGTCACTCCGTACTTATCGGTTATATCCCCTAACTACAGGCCAGATCTGGATCCAAACGAGGTTGATGTCTTGTTTGAAGTCCCTATTCAGCACCTATTAAACCCAGTGAATATGCGCACTGAAAAGTTCACTATTGACGGCATAAAACACAATATTTATGCAATTCCATACGGTGATTATTCTATTTGGGGGGCTACTGCCCAGATGATTAGATTGTTATCAAAACAGCTCTGGTATTAAAAACACCCCTTCTAACACGTCATTTTCCCTAACCTACCCGCAACATCCCATGTGACCAAGATCACTTTTAATTGTATTGCAATTCGCACCGGTTACATAACGGGATCTCGATCAAAGTTTTCCTCCCATAAATCCTCAAAATGCGCGCCGTTCCTAATTTCCGTTCCGTAATTTAACTTAGGTATATAACCATGCATACCACTTCCAACACAGCAGTAGCTTCAACGGCTAAAGCAAAATGGACGTATAAAGATTTTACTTGGGCCCTTTCACTATTCGGTACCGCTGTAGGTGCCGGTGTACTTTTCCTTCCGATTAAAGCAGGCGCTGGCGGTTTCTGGCCACTAGTTATCCTTGCTCTTATTGCTGCACCAATGACTTGGTTTGCACACAAGAGCTTGGCTCGTTTTGTTCTTTCAGCTAAAAACCCTGAAGCTGACATCACCGATACTGTTGAAGAACATTTTGGTAAAGCTGGCGCAAACATCATCACTTTCGCATACTTCTTCGCCATCTACCCAATCGTTCTAATCTACGGCGTTGGTATTACCAACACGGTTGATTCATTCATGGTTAACCAGATGGGCATGGAATCTATTCCACGCTGGCTTCTGTCTGGTGGTCTTATCCTGGCGATGACCGCGGGTGTTGTATTTGGTAAAGAGCTGATGCTTAAAGCAACGTCGGCAATGGTTTACCCTCTGGTATTTGTCCTGTTGGCACTATCTGTATACCTTATCCCTGAGTGGAATACGTCAATGGTATCGGTTAGCCCAGACTGGAGCGCAATGCCTACTATCATCTGGCTAGCAATTCCAATCATTGTATTCTCTTTCAACCACAGCCCAATCATCAGCCAGTTCTCTAAAGAGCAACGCCGCGTATACGGTGAAGATGCAGCGAAGAAAACTGACATGATCACTGGTGGCGCAGCAATGATGCTGATGGGCTTCGTGATGTTCTTCGTATTCTCTGTTGTACTGTCTATGTCTCCGGAGCAGCTAGCTACAGCAAAAGCACAAAACATCAGTGTTCTGTCTTACTTGGCTAACATCCACGAATCAGCGCTAATTTCCCTGCTTGGTCCACTAGTTGCTTTCGCTGCTATCACATCAAGCTACTTTGGTCACTTCCTGGGTGCACACGAAGGTCTTGTTGGTCTGGGTAAGTCTCGTTCTGATATGCCTGTTAAGAAGATTGAGAAAATCTCTCTTGGCTTCATCGTGATTACTACTTGGATCGTTGCAGTTATCAACCCAAGTATCCTAGGTATGATTGAGACAATGGGTGCACCGATGATCGCTGCAATCCTGTTCCTGATGCCAGTATTCGCGATGTACAAAGTACCAGCAATGGCTAAGTACAAAACATCGGCACCAGTACAGATTTTCACCGCTATCTGTGGTATCGCAGCGATTACTTCTGTAATCTACGGCGCATTCTAATAAAGCATCACTCCAGCAGTGATAAATATGGACTACCAACATATCTGTCTGAGAAAATGTGCCACAACGCATAGTCTTCTCAAGCAATTCGGGTAGAATATATGACACTTAAGAGCAGGAAGCGCGCGCCGACTGCTCTTTTGTTTTTCTAGTGATCTCGCCAAGGAAGGGGCGAGAATTATAATACTATGACAGTCTTGGGCGGAGGCAAGAGCGCTTCCTACCGACTGAGGTAATTCGCATGATCAGTGTTTTTGATATCTACAAAATTGGTGTGGGCCCTTCCAGTTCGCACACGGTTGGTCCAATGAAAGCAGGTAAAGAGTTCATCGACGACCTGCGCTCTATGGGCAAATTACGTGATGTAACCAAAATTACCGTTGACGTTTATGGTTCACTTTCTCTTACCGGTAAAGGTCACCACACAGATCTCGCTATCATTATGGGACTTGCGGGCAACAGCCCTGAACATGTTGATATCGATAGCATTCCAGGCTTCATTTCTCGTGTTGAAGAAACCGAGCGCCTTCCTGTTGGCATGCACTGCCACACTGTAGATTTCCCTCTTGACGGCGGTATGAACTTCCATACTACCAACCTTCCTTTGCACGAAAACGGCATGACCATCCACGCATGGATTGGTGACGAAGAGGCCTATACTAAGACTTATTATTCTATCGGCGGTGGTTTCATCGTTGATGAAGAAAACTTCGGCAAAGCACCAGAGACAACAGTTAAAGTTCCCTACATGTACACGATGGCGGCAGAGCTTGTTGACCAGTGTAAAGAAAACGGCCTATCTGTCAGCTCACTTGTTATGGCTAACGAGCATGCAATGAACGCCGAAGAAGAAATTAACACCTACTTCTCAAATATCTGGAAAACCATGCGTGAATGTATGGAACGCGGTATGAGCGAAGAAGGTATCCTTCCCGGTCCACTACGTGTACCACGCCGTGCCGCAGCACTGCGTCAGCAACTGATGACAACCGAAAAGCTAAGCAATGACCCAATGACCGTTGTTGACTGGGTTAACATGTACGCTTTCGCGGTAAACGAAGAAAATGCCGCTGGCGGCCGTGTCGTCACTGCACCAACCAATGGCGCCTGCGGTATCATTCCAGCAGTACTGGCTTACTACGATAAGTTCATCCAATCTGTTGGCCCGAAAGAATACACCCGTTACTTCGCGGCTTCTGGTGCAATAGGCGGTCTGTACAAGCGTAACGCATCTATCTCTGGTGCTGAAGTCGGCTGTCAGGGTGAAGTGGGTGTAGCCTGTTCAATGGCCGCAGCAGGCCTTGCTGAGCTGATGGGCGGAAGCCCTGAGCAAGTGTGCATGGCGGCAGAAATCGCAATGGAGCACAATCTTGGTCTGACATGTGACCCTGTTGCCGGCCAGGTACAGGTACCATGTATCGAGCGTAACGGTATCGCGGCAGTGAAAGCGATCAATGCTTGTCGTATGGCGCTACGTCGCGCGTCTGAACCTCGTGTTTCTCTGGATAAGGTTATCGAAACCATGCTAGAAACAGGTAAAGATATGAATGCGAAGTACCGTGAAACCTCTCAGGGCGGCTTGGCTATCAAGGTTATGTGCTAAGGCAGCTATGTGATTTGAGAGACGAGCTTCGAGAGAATGCTCTTCTCATTAAATGACCTGAAAGCTACCCAGTTGGGTAGCTTTTTTTGTTTCAAGCCTTTTTCTTTCTAGCCGTTCTCGATTCACTCCCCTAGCGGCTCGAAACCTTGAGTAGCGCCTCTATATCTTCCGCCAAAGCTTCCCCGCACTGTAGGGTTGTGACCCATGAGATCGGGATCCCTTTCTCGTTGCCAAAGCCGTAACAGGCTCCGGCCAATGCCCCGACCAAGATCCCGCGACCGCAAGTATCTCCGGATACCAATATATTATTGATAACTGCTTCAGTATAACTCTCACTATTTTGTAGTATCCACGCAGCCATAGGAAGACTATCAGCAAGATGGCATGCCTGGTTAACGAGTGCCAGCACATGGCCGAGATCATTAACACCTCCGCTAAGTAACCTTACCTGTTCTATTTTTTCGCGGATCGCTTCCGGTGATTTAACCTTAAGCACATTGAGCACCGGATCCATTCGCCTTGAGCGCAACGCCTCGTTGAGCGCACACGCAAATGCCTTAGAGCAGGCTACGGCTGTTTCGTTTTGGTGGGTAATGCCGACAATGCGCTCAATTTCCTGTTCAAGCCGCTCAGAGGACATCTTCAAAGAAACCAACGCCGGGATTGCACACAAAGCCGGGTTCTGATCGTCATCACACCCTGAATCCTCGGGCCAATCTTCAGGAGAAAGAGAAAACAAGGTGAGCAGCAGCGCTTTAGTCGGGCTATCTATGTAACCGATGAACTCCCCGCCCGGCCCAAAATACTCCAGAATATGCTGCTGGATTGAATGAGTCTCTGTATCAGCATGACCCAATAACCGGATGTAGAGCGCCAACCATTCACCGTAAGCCGTCAGTTCACCGACTGTTAACTTGTCGTGAGCATAATAGCCATCAACGCCTTCATAGTGCTTGGCATCTGGCTCGATAAAAGGAAAATGTGGCATATCCATCAGCTGCTTAATACGCTCGGGGGAGTAAATCCAATGCGTTCCCATGCTAGCAGCATCGGCAACCAATGCGCCCATTAACGCCGCGTAACGTTGCGCCATTGTCCCAGTCCTTCTGCTTAAAAAATACTACTCATAAGCTTATACCAATTTCACTCACGCAATGTCCTCCTTGCCTTCCTCGCTTCCGTATCCCAAATTACAGGCATAAAAAAACCTCGCCGAAGCGAGGTTCTTTTTAATTCGGTCAGATTAAGCAGCAGCTTTCAGGCTTGCTTTCTCTTTTTTAAGCTCGCCTACAGGCAAGATTGTACGGCCGTACTCATTGTTCAGTACCTGCGCCATCGCGAAGTAAATTGCACTTGCACCACAGATGATACCTTCGAAGCCAGCAATAGTACCAATTAGTTCACTGCCAGTGAAATCACGAGCAGCAAGCAGGAAGAACAGTACGGTCAGAGAACCAAATACAAACTGCTTAGCACGTGGGTAGCATAGAGAACCAATGAACATGAAGCCTGTGAACACGCCCCAAAGCAGTAGGTACCAACCCATAAAGCTTGCTGGGCTTGCTGGAAGACCCATGTATGGCATCACAATCAGACCAACCAGAGTCAACCAGAATAGACCGTAAGAAGTAAACGCTGTTGTACCGAATGTATCACCACGCTTAAAGCACATTGTGCCTACGATTACTTGGCTAATGCCACCATAGAAAATACCCATCGCCAGGATCATAGAATCAATTGGGAAAAAGCCCGCGTTGTGGATATTCAAAAGGATAGTGGTCATACCAAAACCCATAAGACCAAGAGGCGCTGGGTTAGCAAGTTTCGTAGACATTTAGTTCCCCTACAGGAGTAATTCAAAAAATGTGATAAAAATTAAAAAATGAGTGCATCTTTAATGCGCGGCGAATTCTAAAGGATGATGAGGGGCAAATCAATCCAATTTCAGGTCAATTTTTAATCAAAAGGAAAAAAAGTGGAATTATGCGCTAATTTTGTAAAGTTTCTTTATGATTTAATGCTCATATTATTGTTATTAATTGTTACCAACATCAAAGATCTCAAGTGACAATCGACACAAAACCAACACAAGCAATTGATTTAAATCGCAATAATCTATTAATTTAAATATCAGCACATGTTAGAAAGTCAAATTGATATAAAAAAAGCAGCCAGTGGCTGCTTCTTCATCCAAAACCTTATCTTAGCAATTTACTGTGCCTTGTTACTCATACATCACTCGAGAAAACTATTTATCTACCCATTCATCCTGGCTGGCTGTTCGTCCCGTCGGAAGCACTCCAGATACTTCCTGCTGCGGATAATTCAACTCATAATCCCCCTTGCCTGTAACAACCTGTCCCGCATTAAGACTCGCCTGTCCTTCCGCAAGATTCGCTAAACGGGCCTTGAGCTGCTCAATTTGTTTCTGCTGAATACCAACTAATGCCGTTAAAGAATCAACCTTCTCATCTTCACGTCCAGCCCCACTCATCTGGCGAGAAGAGGCATACAACCGGCGAGCATCTATCACCTCCCCCTTAATCTGCGCAGCTTGCTTCCGAAGTGGCTGATCCCTAAGATCGCTATCATTAAGTGCCAATGAAATCTGTAGCAGCTTTGCCTCAATGTCTAAGATAAAATTCTCATATTCATCTTTGCTTCGATCACGAAGCGCTTTTACTTCTTGCGCAATGTGCTGAGCATGTGCAAGCTCGAACTGAATTTCTGAGACCACCTGCTGTATTTCGGCAAACGCTCTTGGTGAACGCTCAATCAGCCCTTTTCCGCTCAGTATTTCGGCTTCAACCTTCGCATAGCTAATTGGAGCATAGTATCTGACATCTTCACGCCTCAGCTTTCGCAACGCATCTTCCTGGGGAGAAATATAGATCTTCTTTATCGCTCTTATTTCCAGGCTATGTGCACGCTCGAGAAATTCTTCCTGCTCTTCCCGAGCATCACTGAGTTCACTATTTTCCACCAAACGAAATAACTTGGCATAGAAGCGAATTAATCTGGCATATTCACTGCGATAATACTGGCGAGCATCAATTGAATTGAGATAGTCCAGTTGGGTTATTGCGGGGTTGAGCACATCATCCGCCACCCGTTTTAAATGTTCGAGTTCTTTAAGAGTCTTTTCCAACACAACCACCTCTTCGTAAAAACGATCGAGGTATGTGGACGACGAAAATAGCGAATAACTCTTCAATGCCATTTCCGGTGACTCATTAAATTCTTGGAAAATGGAATCGGCTTTTTGCCAGCTCGACATCATTAATGCATATTTCTCGGGCGAATATACTTTCAGATGCTCGGTACCCTCCAGCTTATTCAGCCAGATCTGGTGTGCTTTCAGGGCTCCCTGAAATAGATTTTCTGCTTGTATTTGAGATGAAACTCCTTCTTCACCCTCTGGCGTGCTCTGGCAGGCACTCAGTAAAGTAGCCAGGCAGACAATACAGGCCACTTTCCCCATTTGTTTCATATCTCATTCCGCTGTTAAAATTTGCAAAAAAACGATCTCTCAATCCGGACCTGAGCAAATAATCGATTCTGTATTTTTGACTCGGACGACGTCCTAAAGTTCTATCTTATTATTATTTAACACTAAAACCTTTAGTATTAATAAAATCCTTCATAAATGGCCGAGCCTCTTTATTCAACGTTGCTGTAACTTGCTCCAACCATGACATCTCTTTATTGCCATCCGTACGCGTTCGGTAATACTGGCGCACCTCATTGTCATAACGTTCGAGCTGCACGGTATCCAGCTCGGGCTAATAGCTGTTTTGGTGCACAATCATCTATTGAGGCAACCGTGGCTGCAACTCTGGATGTTGTGCCGGATATCCCAAGCATAATCCAAATAATGGGATCACGTGGTGAGGAAATAACCCGTTTTGCGCCATCAGTGCCGCATCAACCGTCCCGATCAATGTCTGTTCAGTGAAACCCAACTGAGCCTCAGGGTGAATTTGCGGATAGAACGGTACTGGAGAATCGTCTCAATTGTCAGATTCATGGATATCCTTATCACACTACAGAACATTAGGCATAACTACGCAATGTAACACAGATCCTCCCTATCTATCATTAAGGTTCTATCAATTGGGAACCGAACTCGCAGGTTAATTATCCACCCTATCAATAGAACCAGCCATTGGTGACTGCTCGGCACAGCAACAGTCGCATATTTGATCTAGGATACTTAATAAACGTTGCTTATTTAATGGTAAAGGATTGCCTTTTATTGCATTAGACAGCAAGGCATCTTCTGCCACTTCATTGAACATAACATCGCAAAGTCCAAACTCTGAAATGTGGGGGAGATTAAGTCGCTTCAAGGTCCGCTTTGTCCACAAGATGCCATCAATAATTTCGGCATTCATCCTCCCCGTCAGAATACATGCAAGCTGGCGATAACGATTTAGCACATCAGCCCTGCCCGCCTCTCTGGCCGCGAGAACATTTTCTTGCATAACATAAGGAGACAACTGTGCGGTAATCAGTCCATGGGGAGCATTCAAGCGACCGCCGAGTGCCGATGCAAGGCCGTGGGCAGCTCCCAGTTTGGCGTTGGCCAATGCCATTCCTCCCAACATGGCAGCAAATGACATATCAGAACGTGCGCGTGGGTCGTCATCCTCGCTGGCAGCCAGGATAGCCCCCGACAAGCGCCGAAGTCCTTCTTCGCACACCATATCGGTCAACGGGTTCGGATCACCACACACATAGGCTTCCATCAGGTGACTGAAAGCATCCATTCCGCAACAGCCCGACATCACCGGATCCATTCCATAAGTTAATGTCGGATCGATAATCGCCAGATCAGCCAGCATATCCGGGCTTCGTAGGCTAACCTTGACATTTTCCTGCGCTGACCGGAGCACTGCATTTTTGCTGACTTCCGAGCCTGTTCCCGCGGTAGTCGGTACAGCAATGAATGGAATAGGTTTTGCTTGTAGCGGGACATTTCGACCAACCACCTCAACATAGTCGTAGACGCTGCCCTGGTTCGGGATCATTGCAGCCAATGCCTTGCCGGCATCAAGAACGCTCCCGCCGCCAATCGCCAGAACCATATCCGGGCGGAACTTTCGCCCCATTGCGGCCATTTCTTCTATCATAGCAATCAAGGGTTCACCGTGGACGGCTACTTGCTGGTAACGCATATTCTGCTGTTTAAGGTAGCTGATCACAGGGTCGGCCCGCTGACTGTCTTTTCCTGTCACCAACAGTACGCTATAACCAAATTGATTGAGCGATGACAGCGAATTACTCAAGGCTCCCTCGCCGAATATGATCCGGGTGGAAGTCATAAACTGGAACATAGGCACTCCATTACACTATTAAATTATTTCACTATCATCGAGTGTGCCCGCCAGACGGAGAGTAATGTTGATTCTGAGCAATATTTTACGGAGATCGTTCCTTTTGGAAGCCAGAATCAACCCTTCGTCACACTTCGTTTGTTTCCGGGGTTTTCATACCCAGTCGCGGTGATCACAATCAATCGATTTTATCTATCACAGCAAGAGATAAAACCCGCTTTCTCATCCCTGTCAGTCACGTTATAGTTAGCGCATCAGAATAAAGGAGAGAGATTATGTTTGTTGTTATTTTCGGTCGTCCGGGTTGTCCATTCTGTGTCCGAGCCAAAGAGCTCGCTGACACGCTAAAAGAAGATCGTGAAGACTTCAACTACCGTTACGTCGACATCCACGCCGAAGGCATCAGCAAGGCTGACCTTGAAAAAACAGTCGGTAAGCCGGTAGAAACCGTTCCTCAAATTTTCATCGACCAAGAACATATTGGCGGCTGTACAGAATTTGAAGCGTACGCAAAAGAAAACTTAGGTCTTTTCCAGTAAAACCTTGTTTTAACAAATACTTAAAAAAGGCTGACGGTTCAGCCTTTTTTTGTGATTTTTTGGGCGGATATGCTATTTTTCGGTATAACCCTCGCCTGAAATCAGCTAGAATTCCACCACTCTTGTTGCTGTCTTTCTTCGCCGGAAAATGTTGTTGTGAACATTGATGTAGCCGCCCTTCTTCACCAAAATGATATTCTGTTACTTTTCGTTGTACTTGCCGTTGGTCTCAGTGTCGGTAAGATCCGGATCGCCAACCTTCAAATCGGTAACTCTATTGGTGTACTGCTCACCGCATTACTCTTTGGCAATGCCGGGTTTACCTTTAATGCCGAGTCTCTGAATATCGGCTTTATGCTGTTTATTTTCTGCGTCGGTATTGAAGCCGGTCCGAACTTCTTCGGAATTTTCTTTCGCGACGGCAAGCACTACCTGATGCTGGCTTTGGTGGTTCTGCTTTCTGCTATTGCCATCACCATGACCATGGCCAACTACCTCGATCTTGAACTCGGATTAGCGACCGGCCTGATGGCAGGTTCTTTAACGGCCACCCCGGTATTGGTTGGTGCAAAAGATGCCCTTAACAGTGGTCTTTCGGGGATACCCGACAGCGAGATGATCCAGCATATGGTTGATAGCCTGAGTGTCGGTTACGCCATGTCCTATCTGGTTGGTCTGGTGAGCCTGATTGTACTGGCAAAGCTGATGCCCAAACTTCAAAAGCAAAACCTGGCCGAGTCATCGCAGCAGATTGCGCGTGAACGCGGGATCGGAGAGGTGGGACAGCGCAAAGTCTATCTGCCGATTATTCGTGCCTACCGCGTAGGTCCCGAGCTGATTAACTGGATTGATGGCCGTAACCTGCGTGAATTGGGTATTTACCGCCAGACAGGCTGTTACATCGAACGGGTTCGCCGTAACGGAATTCTGGCCAACCCCGACGGCGACGCCATTTTGCAAGAAGGTGATGAAATCGCTCTGGTCGGCTACCCAGACAGCCATGCCCGTCTGGACCCAAGCTTCCGAAACGGCAAAGAGGTATTTGATCGCGATCTGCTCGATTTGCGTATTGTCGAAGAAGAAATCGTGGTTAAAAATGACAGTATTGCAGGCAAGCGCCTTTCCGATCTCAACCTGTCTGAATACGGTTGTTTTCTTAACCGCGTCGTTCGTGCCCAGATTGAAATGCCGATGGATCATAATATTCTGCTCAACAAAGGGGATATTTTACAGGTCAGCGGCGAGAAAAGCCGGGTACTCGGCTTGGCGGAGCGTATCGGTTTCATCTCGGTCCATAGCCAAATAGCCGACTTGCTCGCCTTCTGCTGCTTCTTCATCATCGGCTTGTTGGTCGGTACCATCACCATGACCTTTGGCCAAATTGCATTCGGATTGGGTAGTGCGGCAGGCCTGTTGGTAGCGGGAATTACACTTGGCTTCCTGCGGGCAAACCACCCGACTTTCGGCTATGTGCCGCAAGGTGCGCTGAATATGACCAAAGATCTCGGGCTAATGGTCTTTATGGTGGGTATTGGCCTGAGTGCAGGCTCCAGCCTGTTTGAGTCTCTGGCACAGGTAGGCATGGCTGTATTTGTGACCAGCCTGATGGTCAGTGTGATCCCTGTTGTGCTTGCTTATCTGTTCGGTGCCTACATCCTGAAGATGAACCGTGCCCTGCTGTTCGGCGCCATCATCGGAGCCCGTACCTGCGCCCCTGCGATGGATATGATTAACGAACATGCCCGCAGTACAATTCCGGCACTTGGCTATGCTGGCACTTATGCTATTGCCAACGTACTGCTCACCATTGCCGGTACCCTGCTCATTATCCTCAACTAGACTGAAGTACCAGTTTCAGGCGCTGATTCACCAATCCAATTAATTGTGATTGACGAGTCAGCGTCTATTCAGACCTTTTATCTATAGTGATACAAATACAAGCATTTTTAAGCGAATAGTGCTGCTTGAGAACACATTTAGTCAGCCAGATATTCGCCAGCCTCTTTTCTATTCAGTATATTGAATTCATACTTTTATTTTTGGTAATCAAAATTATGCGTATCCTTATCGTCGAAGATGATCCAATTCTAAGCCATCACCTTAAATCTCAACTCAGCGAACTGGGACACCAGGTGCAATCTGCAGGCACGGCGGAAGAAGGCCTGTTCTTCGCTCAAAATTACCCCAATGACGTGGCTATTGTTGATATTGGTCTGCCGGATCGCGATGGCATCAGCCTGATAAAAGATATCCGCAAGAAAGGCCTACGTTTGCCAGTCCTGATCCTGACAGCCCGTTCAAACTGGCAGGACAAAGTCACCGGACTGGAAGCCGGCGCTGATGACTATCTGGTCAAACCGTTCCAGAAAGAGGAAATGGTTGCTCGCCTAAGTGCACTGGTACGCCGCAGTGCCGGATTTGTTAAGCCCGAAATGACAGCGGGTGATATCCGTGTGGATCTCCTCGCCAAACAAGTTTTCATCGGTGAAACCCAGCTTGAGCTCACGGCCTTCGAGTACGACCTGCTGGAATACCTAATGCGCCACAGCCGTCAGGTCGTCTCCAAGCAACGTCTGCTTGATGTATTGTATGAAGATCAGGAAGGCGATCCGAACACGATTGAGGTAATGATCAGCCGCCTGCGCAAAAAGTTCACCACCAATGGTCAGGATAATCCGATTTCTACCATCCGTGGCCAGGGCTATATTTTCGAGTTGCAAGCTCAATGAGTAAGCTCCTGCAACCAAGGCTGAGACGCCGGGTACTGGTTACCTCGGTGGCAATTATTGTCCTTATTACCTCGGCATTGGCTGGCGTTATCAACCAGCTTTATAGCCAAAGCTATATGGCGGCCTATTCCTCGGAGCTGGTTGCACAAATGCCGATGGTAGTGGCTCAGCTCAACCGGGCAGGCCTGATCAAAGACGTCGATAAATGGATCGATTCTGTCGATCCTTCCGATACTGACTACATGTCCGTCGTCTGTGATATGACAGACTATACGATCTGGATGTCCGATGAGGCCGAAGAAGCCAATATTGGCAACATTTGTAGCGAGCTTCCGGAGGATATTCCCGTTCCGACGCTGATCGAGACGGAGAATAACGGCAGCTTTATTGCCTACAACATGAGCCGTGATCGCGAAGGTGGCAACATTTATCAGCTGGTTGTTCTACGCTCAGGAGAATCTTACCAGTCGTCACTCGACCAACTTCACAAGCGCACGACATTTTACCTCGGACTGTTCGTCCTGATTGCAATTGCCTTTTTGATTGCCGCTTTTCACTGGAGCTTCCAGCCATTACGAAAACTGGCAGCGCAGCTTGATCAAATGACCGAAGCCCAGCGCGACAAGCTAGATGATGATTTTCCGATGGAACTTCAGGATGTCACATTGGCGTTGAACCGGCTTATTCAGATCAGCAACGACCAAAAAGGTCGCTATCGCCATGCAATGGACGATCTGGCCCATAGTCTAAAAACACGTCTGGCTGCAACCAACGCCCTGCTTGATGACAAGGATATCGCTTGTCCCGACCTCAACCACCGAGTCATGGAGCAGATCAGCCAGATGGATGAACTGGTTCAATACCAACTCAAACGGGCTATGATGGGCCAGCAAGGCCTGCAGAAAGATCAGACAGAGCTCAAACCGGCAATAGATAGCTTCAGCCGCCTGCTCAGCAAGGTATATAGCGATAAGGACGTCAACCTCGGCTACCGCTTCAACCACAAGCTCAAGCTTCCGATCAACCGCAACGACTTGATGGAACTGCTGGGTAATCTGCTAGAGAATGCCTATCGCTTCTGTATCAGCGAAGTGCGGGTATGTGTCGACGAGCACGATGATTGTTACATGATCCGGATCGAAGATGACGGCCCAGGCGTCTGCGAAGAAATGCGCGAAGCCATTTTCCAGCGCGGAATACGCGCCGATCAGCTCAATCCCGGACAGGGCATTGGATTATCAGTCTGCCACGAGATAGTAGAAAGCTATCAGGGTACCATTCATGTCGAGACTGCCAGCATCGAAGGTGCGGCATTTGTAATTCGGATGCCTAAGCATTAGGCTGCGAAGAAATAAAAAAACCGCCCTCGGGCGGTTTTTTTCTATCTCTCGCTTGCGTTCGGTTAGATATTCGCTACGTCAAACTCAACCAACGTGTTCACATCAGCGTCATAGTCAACAGACTCAATGCCGAAACCGAACAATTTCAGGAACTCATCTTTGTATTCCTGGTAGTCAGCCACTTCAAACAAGTTCTCGTTCGTCACGCTCGGCCACAAATCACGGCAGTGCTTCTGAATGTCCTCACGCAGCTCCCAGTCATCCAGGCGCAGGCGGTTTTCTTCGTCAACCTCTGGAGTGGTGCCATCAGCTTTATACAGGCGCTGGGTAAACATACGATAGATCTGCTCCATGCAGCCTTCATGTACGCCTTCTTCACGCATTTTCTTAAATACCATTGCAATATACAGTGGCATTACAGGAATCGCCGAGCTTGCCTGAGTCACAACACTCTTCAGCACGGCAACATTTGCCGTACCGCCTGTAGGAGAAAGCTTGGCATTGAGTTCTGTAGAAGCTCGGTCCAGATCCATCTTCGCCTTACCGAGTGCACCGTGCCAGTAGATAGGCCACGTGATTTCGGTACCGATGTAGCTATAAGCAACCGTCTTACAACCGTCAGCCAATACGCCAGCGTCAGACAATGCATTAATCCACAGCTCCCAGTCCTGGCCACCCATTACGGTAACGGTATCAGCCACTTCCTGTTCACTTGCCGGCTCAATGCTCGCTTCTATCAGAACGTCTTTGTTCGTATCAACGGCTGTTGCTGTATAAGTCTCACCCATTGGCTTCAGGGTAGAGCGTACAACTTCGCCGGTCTCTGGCATTTTACGTACTGGAGAAGCCAGTGAGTATACAACCATGTCAATCTGGCCTAGATCTTCTTTGATCAGGTCGATAACTTTTTGTTTTGCCTCATGAGAGAAAGCATCACCGTTCAGGCTTTTTGAATAAAGGCCTTCCTCTTTCGCAAGCTTGTCGAATGCTGCTGAGTTATACCAACCTGCTGTACCTGGTTTTTTCTCTGTACCTGGTTTTTCAAAGAACACACCAATTGTCGCCGCACCGCCGCCAAACGCCGCCGCAATACGCGAAGACAGGCCGTAGCCGCTTGAAGAACCAACAACAAGTACACGCTTTGGTGCATCAGCAATTGGGCCCTGAGCCTTGGTGTAAGCAATCTGCTCTTTTACGTTCTCTTCACAACCCACTGGGTGAGTCGTTGTACAAATAAATCCACGAATTTTAGGTTTGATGATCATTTTCAACTTCCCTTACATAGTTGACTGTAGGATAAAAGGTTAATGACAAATTCGCATTAAATTTATGAGTGTAAACGCTAAAAAGGGTAGTGGTTGGAGGTGTTGATCACCACTTTTCGACTTAAATTGCCGATTTTTGCACCACTATCTACTATCGATTACGAACAGAAAGATGGGAAAAGAAAGTCAGTATTTATAGAACCAATCATGGTAATTTGCCAAATTGCAGATAAAAAAGTGCCACGCTAATGCGTGGCACATGGGAGACACCAGGTTTATCGTTCGTTAGAGAGCTTTCGCTCTTAGGCAGCCTTTCCCGGTTGCAAACTACCTTTTTTAAACTGTGCTGCAGCAAAGTGATCAACCTGGATCGCTCTCTGCCTTAGCTGGTCAGCATTGTGCATTTTTTCGACATCGTGTTCTGTGACGATACCCGCACTCAAAGCAATTTGTAACTTCTCTGTTAATGAAACCTTGCGCGGGATCTCACCCGACTTGGTTGCTTTAGCTAGTTTACGCTCAATATCCTTTACACCGTGCATGGCAACAAAGGCACGCTCCATAATCGCGACGGGGTCACTATCTTTTTCTCCGACATAGCACATATGGGTTAAGCGTTCGCGGTGTGCCCCCGGTGTCATCAGCAACTCGGCGATTTTCACCGTAATGTCATCTTTCGGTGCCTGATAGCGAATACCTAGCGGGAACAACATAGTACGCAGCAAGCGCCCTACCCCTTTACGCGGAAAATTACTCAACACTTCGTCAAAAGCCACACCACACTGATGGAGACAATGCTGCAATGCGTAGTGCACCATTGGCAAATCATCCTGCTGACGACCTTCGTCTTCAAATCGCTTCAAGGTTGCCGAAGCCAAATAGAGATGACTAAGCACATCACCCAGACGTGCCGATACCAGTTCCCGTCGTTTTAGCTCTCCCCCCAAACTCAGCATTGCAAAATCAGCAGCAACAGCCAATGCACGGCTCATTCGGGACAAATGGCGGTAGTAGACCGCAGTTTCACCGCTCACCGGCGCTCTGTTAAAACGAGAACCGCTGAATGCATTGAGCATAGATTTCGCCACATTGCCGATAGCAAAACCAATGTGTTTTGATAGCAGTGCATCGAATTCCTTCGCCCCCTGCTCGCCATCAGGGTTGGCAGCAGCTTCCATTTCACTTAATACGTACGGATGGCATCGTGTTGCCCCCTGGCCGAAGATCATCAAATTACGGGTCAGGATATTGGCACCTTCGACGGTAATAGCGACCGGCATTCCAAAGTAATGATGGCCTAAATAGTTCATCGGACCAAGCTGAATAGCACGACCGGCGTGTATATCCATCGCATCGTTGAGTATTGTCCTCGCCATCTCAGTCATATGATATTTGGCAATCGCAGTCACAATACCCGGCTTTTCATTCATATCCAGCGAAGTGGTGGTTAGGGTCCGAGATGCTTCCAACATATAGGTATAACCGCCAATGCGTCCCATCGCCTGCGCAACACCTTCAAAATTACCAATCGACATCCCGAACTGTTTACGGACATAGGAATAAGCCCCGGTTGTTCTTGCCGTCAAGTGACCAACCGCAGTTCCCAGCGCCGGCAAGGAAATACCGCGACCTGCCGACAGGCATTCCACCAGCATACGCCAGCCACGCCCGACATAGTCCTGGCCCCCTATCACCCAATCCATCGGAATAAAGACATCCTCACCACGGGTTGGACCATTCATAAATGCCAGGTTTAGCGGATCATGCCGCTCACCAATCTCAACCCCAGGATAATCGGCCGGGATCAGCGCGCAGGTAATACCAATATCTTGCTTGTCACCAATCAACCCTTCCGGATCCTGAAGCTTGAAAGCAAGGCCTAGCACAGTTGCAACAGGTGCCAAGGTAATATAGCGCTTGTTCCAGCTGATGCGAATGCCGAGCACTTCCTTGCCCTGATAGTCGCCATAACAGACAACGCCTTGATCTGGGATCCCGCCGGCATCAGAACCCGCTTCCGGGCCCGTCAATGCAAAACAGGGAATATCATCCCCGTGGGCAAGGCGAGGCAACCAGTAATCCTTTTGCTCTTGGGTACCATAGTGTGACAACAGCTCTCCCGGACCAAGCGAGTTAGGAACCATGACACACACGGCCGCACTCAGGCTACGCGTCGCGATACTTGTTACAATCGTAGAGTTGGCATGAGCAGAGAAATTCAGCCCACCGTATTCTTTACCAATGATTAATGAGAAGAACTTTTCTTTACGCAAATACTCCCAAACCTCAGGCGGTAAGTCCTTATCTTCCTGAACTATCTGGTAATCATCCAGCATACCCAGCAACGTATTTAGCTTGGTATCGATAAAAGCCTGCTCCTCGTCGCTTAGCGACGGCTTCGGGTAGTCCAGCAAGGTATTCCAGTTGGGTGAACCGCTGAACAGCTCACCATCCCACCAGACACTTCCGGCTTCCATTGCCTCGCGTTCGGTATCAGATAATGGCGGCAGAACTTTTTTAAACATCTTGAATGCGGGATCACTGAGGTAGCGTTTTCGCATGTTAGTTAACGTGCTCATGTTTCAGGTCCTTTTGTCTCATTTATCGTTATTGGTTTTATTTCACTTATCGTGTTCCTGTCGGCTCTTCTTGCACAAGCAAGAGCGATTGTTCAATGGGTGCGGCAACACCGGCAGCCAAATAAGGTACCAAGCGTTCAATCAAATATTCAGTTGTTACGGTGCGAGAGAAATCATTTTCGGCAATTTCACACAGTGCGGTTGTCGAAGCCATGGTGAAAACAGATGCTCCTAATGTGAAATGCAGTCGCCAGAATAAGGTTTCGGGATCCAAAGAAGGGTTGGCGCGACAAACAGCCGTCGTAAAGAGGTGCAGTACATCTTCATGGCGAGTAAGAATGAACCAGCGAAGGTGTCCCTGGACATCGGTATAACCACGACCGATCAGAGACATAAATATAGTGGCGCCTTTGTGACGATATTCATTCAGGCCAATCAGCGGTGCTTTCACGCAGCGGAAGACATCTTCCATTGAGAAATCGTCCCTTGTCAGCAACACTTCCAGCTCAGCTTTCAATGCCGGCATGAACTCTTCCAGATAACGGCTCAATACGGCTCTGACCAACGTTTTTTTGTCGCCGTAATGGTAATTCACCGAGGCCAGATTCACTCCGGCCTTACTGGTTATGGTCCGTAATGACGTTTCTTTGAATCCATGTTCAGCAAACAGCAGCTCTGCTGCATCAAGGATTCGGCCTTTGGTTTCTCCTTTCCCCGCCATTTTCATTCACCTGTATTAAACACATGTTTAAACTTTACATCTCATCAATATTTTTAACAAGCGACAAATAATCCCAGATCATGCATTTAGCCTAGAAAAACTGTGACAATCAGCCACTATGTGACACTGATCGCTTATTGTTGTTGGATGCAAAATAAAAAAAGAAGACAACCAAAATGTTAAAGCCAAGTTAAATCAACAACTAAGACGTAACCAAGAAAATATCTGCACAATAATGCAGGCAAAAGAGAAAAAATAATCAGAAAAAATGACATTTGCCGGGAACAAAAAAGCAGATCGCAGGCCATATATTATGCCACTGCTTTTTCTTAGAAGACTTTCTTCAGAGCCCGTCACCTAATGGAGATGGGCTTTCTTTATTCTACTCTTCGCGATAAAAGATAAAATTCAAATCAAACACATAGAAAAAAATTGAAATAAATTTTGATTTCAAAGGAACCAACACGAAAAACATCAGTCATAAATAGTGACATTAAGATTAGAGACACATTAATTTGTTAGCTGGCCGCCAAACAAGCCTTCTTTCTTTAATCTAGAAATGCCACTGCTGCTAAACTCCTAATTGTGTAAATAGAGCCTTTGCCCGCTGAATTTCAGCGGGCTTTTTTTATTCTTGTTTCTGCAAAGAAAAACTATAACCAAGCATCTGGGCCAGTCGGATTCACACTTGTTAGTTGTTGAGTTATAACAATTTTAAAATAACGAAAAAAAATATACTCTTTTTTTTGAACCTTTCCCTATAACATCAGTCATAAATAATGACATTCACATTAATGGAGACTTTAAAAAAGTTTTTCATTAATCAACAATGCCACTGCTGCTAAACTCCTAATTGTGTTAAGGATTTAACCCGCTGATATTTCAGCGGGATTTTTTTGTTTAAAATTCAAGATTCAACTAACGTTCCTAACAGTACAATCACGAACCTTTGTCTTGACGTTAATCATTCATGACTTCAATCATTATTTCATCAAATATGATCCCCCCCTAAATACAAGAAGATTCTGCCCAAGTAAAAATCGCACTTTTTTTGCAACTTTTTTGAACCTTCCTGAATTGGCATAGTCATATTAGGTAAGATTGATGTTATCGGCTCGGTTGGTATTCAATACCTTATGTTTTATACACTGCTGAGCGGGTAATTATTGATTGCCACTGCTGCTTAAACTCCTATTCATATAATGGAATGTTGCGCTGAGCCTTTTCTCAGCGCTTTTTTTTATCCAAATTTCAGCCTGTTCCAAATGAGTATGTTCCAAGTCACTGCATTCTTAATTAGTGTATTTGGGTCAAAAGTTTCCTCATGGCAGCTCAGGAGACATTGCCATCAGGTTGGGGTGGATCATTGTTAGCCCCAACACTCCAAGTGTCTGCTCGGCATTAACCACTTTTCCCCCAGCAACAACTGATCTGTCAAACTCAGGAAGCGGCAAGCCTGCTGCGATAGCCATCTCTGTGTAATAGTTCTGCCGTGTCGGATGGCTCGGCGCTGCAAGGTGTAATACTTGCTGAGAAGGCCAACACGCAATAATTTGTCGAATCACCTGAATGCAGTCATCCAGATGAACAAGATTCACAGGCTCAGACCCGTTAGCCAGTGCCAGCCTCCCAGATAAGAATTTAACCGGATGTCGACCAGGGCCTATCAGGCCGGCTAGTCGCAGTACAACAGCATCTCTTCCCCACTGCTCATGCAACCACTGCTCTATCTGCAAGTGAGCCCTACCACTTGCAGTATTAGGGCGTGGAACGGTGGACTCCGTGATCTCCCCCGTCGCACTGCCATAGACTGATGTCGTGCTAATGAATATCACCCGTTTGCAACCATGTTTTCGGGCTAATGTTGACAGGCATTTGATTTTTTTGACAAAAGCCATGTCTGCACTTTCCTCTCGCCCGGGCGGTACATTGATGACTAAAACATCGGTCTTAAAAAACTCACAATATTGCCCATCCGCTTCACTACTCGTTTCCGGTATTTCAATCGGGAGCGACAGGGCGATACCTCGAATTCCAGCCCTCGTTAGCTGCACCGCACGATCCTTGTCCCTATTACTGCCGTAAACCTCATAACCATCTCGAACTAATTGCTTTGCCAAAGGCAACCCAAGCCAGCCACATCCACATACGCTTACTCTCATTATTGCTCCCTATTCAATTGCAACAAATGACATAAAATAACTACGAGTATTTATTTCGATGTGTAAATTAATTCCTTCCAAATGAAAATAAACAACATAATTACGCGATAAATTCGCGCATATTAGGCATTTCTCTTAAAAATTTTTTCAGAACTGAAAGGAAAAATTCGATCCCTGTCAAACTATAATAAAAAGTAAAAGCTATATTCATGGATTTGCTAGGAGCAGATCCATAAAAAGTAGTATAGTTTCACCAAATTGGCTTCGTGTAATCATGAAGGCCTCTAATGAAATTCAGTAACGAAGCGCGGTAATCGCCATGAATACCCTAGAGAAAATTCAAAAGAACTTAGATAACTTCAGCAAATCTGAACGCAAGGTTGCTGAAGTGATCATCGCATCACCACAGACAGCAATTCATTCCAGTATTGCGACTCTGGCCAAGATGGCAGATGTTAGTGAACCTACAGTGAACCGTTTTTGCCGTCGCCTTGATACCAAAGGGTTTCCGGATTTTAAACTGCACTTAGCGCAGAGCCTTGCAAATGGAACACCTTACGTCAACCGTAACGTTGAAGAAGACGATGGCCCTGACGCCTATACGTCGAAGATATTTGAATCAACAATGGCTTGCCTGGATGTAGCCAAGAATAGCCTCGACCCAATGCAGGTAAACCGTTCCGTTGATTTGTTGACACAAGCAAAGAAAATTTCTTTCTTCGGCTTGGGAGCCTCGGCATCTGTTGCCCATGATGCTCAAAATAAATTTTTCCGGTTTAACATCCCTATCGTCTGTTTTGACGATATTGTTATGCAACGAATGAGTGTGATCAACTGCACTGATGGTGATGTTGTGGTTATGATCTCACACACAGGCCGAACCAAGAGTCTGGTGGAAGTTGCCCGTATGGCACGAGAAAATGGCGCGACGGTTATTGGTATCACAGCCAAAGACTCACCGCTTGACCGTGAATGCTCGCTATCCATCTGTCTTGACGTACCGGAAGATACTGACATCTATATGCCGATGGCCAGCCGTGTTGTTCAGATGACGGTGATTGATGTCCTTGCTACTGGCTTTACACTGCGTCGAGGCGCGGGATTTCGCGAAAACCTTAAACGAGTAAAAGAGTCTTTGAAAGACTCTCGCTTCTCGAAAGAAGGGATAATGTAACCCCTGGCTGCAAGTCATTCACCTTTCGTATAACAGATGAGCATGAACCTTAACCGGTTCATGCTTTTTTATGCAACTCAGTTTCCTGCACACGAACGTTCCCCCCTACTCAACTGGCAACACACTACACTTATTACAGTTCGGCTGTGACTCATGAACCCGCGCCTGACAACAGTATCCAAGGTAGGCCAATTAGACAGATATTCTTTCGCGGCCCTCACACCGAGCTCAACCGCTTGAATGACAGTGAAAATTTATTCATATTGACTTGGTGTTTTCTTACATTTAGTTGATTGAGAACAGCGTCGTAAAACGCTATCGTGTAGTAAAGTTTCATTTGCATTCAATGACCCTGATTATCGGAAGGTAATCGTTTTCATTGTCTTCCACATATCAAAAACGGAGTTTCCAATGTCTGAAAGGCTAAGACGTACAAAAATCGTAACGACCTTGGGTCCTGCGACTGATCGCGATAACAACCTAGAAAAAATTATCGCTGCAGGCGCCAACGTAGTTCGCATGAACTTCTCTCATGGTAGCCCTGAAGATCATATCCAGCGGACTAAAACTGTACGTGAAATCGCCGCGAAACTTGGCAAGCATGTCGCTATTCTTGGTGACCTACAAGGCCCTAAAATCCGAGTTTCTACTTTCAAAGACGACAAAATCCAGCTGGTTATCGGTGACGCATTTACCTTAGACAGCGACTTACCTAAAGGCGAAGGCGACCAGAAAGCAGTGGGCCTTGATTATAAGGAACTGCCTAAAGACGTCGTTCCTGGCGACATCCTGCTTCTTGATGATGGTCGTGTGCAACTTAAAGTTACTACTGTTGAAGGTAACAAAGTTCATACTGAAGTGACGGTAGGCGGCCCGCTATCCAACAATAAGGGGATCAACAAAAAAGGCGGCGGTCTCTCTGCCGAAGCTCTGACTGACAAGGACAAGGCCGATATCATTACCGCTGCGGCAATGAAGGTAGATTACCTGGCGGTCTCTTTCCCGCGAAACGGCGAAGACATGAAGTATGCTCGCCGTCTTGCAACAGATGCGGGCCTTGAAGCGAAACTGGTCGCTAAAGTGGAACGTGCCGAATCAGTCGCAACAACCGAGGCAATGGATGACATTATCATGGCTTCCGACGCGGTAATGGTCGCTCGTGGTGATCTTGGCGTCGAAATTGGTGATCCGGAGCTTGTTGGGGTTCAGAAGAAGCTGATCCGTCGTGCTCGCAGCCTGAACCGTACGGTGATCACCGCAACCCAAATGATGGAATCGATGATCACCAGTCCGATGCCAACACGTGCCGAAGTAATGGACGTCGCTAACGCCGTTCTTGACGGAACCGATGCGGTCATGCTGTCTGCAGAAACCGCAGCTGGCCAGTATCCGGAAGAGACGGTCAAGGCAATGGCAAGCGTATGCGTAGGTGCCGAAAAAGAACCTAGCATTAACATCTCTAACCACCGCCTTGCACGCACCTTTGCTTCAGCTGAAGAAACCATCGCAATGTCGACAATGTATGCTGCCAACCATATGGAAGGCGTTAAAGCGATGATCACGATGACAGAATCAGGCCGTACACCACTGATGATGTCGCGTATTTCTTCTGGCCTACCGGTATTTGCCCTGTCTCGCAACGAAAGCACGCTGAATCGTTCAGCCTTATACCGTGGCGTCACACCCGTCTTTTTCGACCGTGACAGCGATGCCGGCCTAGATGCAGCAAAACATGCTATTGCCGTGCTTAAAGAACAAAGCTATCTGGCCGAAGGAGATTTGGTAATTATCACTCAGGGTGACGAGATGGATATTGTTGGCTCGACCAATAATATGCGCATTCTGACAGTAGAATAAACTTCGCGCCAACCATGATGGTTGTAGCTACCCTCGCCCTCCTCCCCTTTATGTGGGAGGGGGTTATTGCTATCAGCAATTAGTTATTGTCTAGGCGGAATCCAGTCCGGATTAGTACGGGCAGTTAGGATGTGATCTTCCCAGCGGCCATTAATCAGCAAGTAATCTTTCGCCTTCCCTTCTTTCTCGAAACCAGCAGCACCAAGGACCGCAGCACTCTTTTGGTTTCTTGGCATATATGCCGCCATTATTCGATGAAAGTGTTGCTGTTCAAACATCCATTCCACTGTGGCTTCAAGGGTTCGTCTCATTATCCCCTGCCCCTGGCATCGTTCATCCAATGAGTAGCCAACATGGCAGGCAAAGAAGGGGTGTCTGACCAAATTACTGAAATTAATCACCCCGCAAATATCATCGGAGTCTGGTTTCACAATAACAAAATAATACGCCAGTTTATGCTTATGTAATTCTGTCAACTGACCCAAGCGTTTATCCCAACCCGCTTGCGTAAAGAAAGCCTCTTCCCGCAAGGGTTCCCAAGGCTGCAAAAAAGCCCTGTTTCTCTGATAATAAGCGGTAATCAGTGGCGCATCACTGGTGGTGATTAGCCGTACCTTGAGATCATCCACCATGATCGCCGGAGAGCGGTTTATTATTGAATGAAACAACAGTTCCTCACCTTTAGTTTGAATCTGAGTATAAAACGTTATCACACGCAACGTTCGGACAACATACCTTTAGTGATTTCATAAACAAATGACAGACATAACATTTTACTCGGAAACACCACTTTCATCCCTTTTTCTGAGCTATGATTGGATCAGCAAATGCTACTGCCGTGTAGTAATTCTTCAACCTGATAGTGATGATTATGTATTACGACCACCTTGATACGGTATTAGGAAAAATCTACTTGCTCGCAGATAACCAAGGACTCAGGCAACTTACAGTAGGAAGCGGTGGTTTTTGTCCTGATTCCAGTTGGGAGCACAATCCGGAATTCATGCAAGAATTCACCTCCCAGCTCCAGGAGTATCTTCAAGGCCAACGCAAAACATTCACTCTCCCGCTCGCTCCCCAAGGTACACCGTTTCAACAACAAGTCTGGCAGACAATCACCGAGATCCCATTTGGCTCACGCTTTTCTTACCAACAAATTGCCAACAAGATTCAGCAACCAACAGCCGTGCAGGCAATTGGTATGGCTAGAAATGTCAACCCAATTCCCATCATCATTCCCTGTCACCGGGTTCAAGGTGACAATAACCGGCAGACTAGCTGTCGCTACGGGCAGGATATGATTTTGCAGCTGTTGGCGTTGGAGTCCGGTAAATTGACATTATTTCAGCCATCGCAGCAACAGCCACCAAAGTAAAAAGGAGGCCGAAGCCTCCTCTCTTTTCAATTTCATATCTTGTGCTTATTGCTTATTGCTTATTGCTTATTGCTTATTGCTTATTGCTTATTAATACCATATTCACGAAGTTTGTTTGCAACTGCAGTATGAGAAACACCTAGGCGTTTTGCCAACTTACGAGTCGACGGGTAACTACGATAAAGGTTATTCAAGATCCCCGACTCATAACGCTTCATGATCTCGTCCAAAGAGCCATCAAGCGTTTCTTCGCTGATAATGCTAGCCGATTCGTTTTCCGGCAGCTGAACATCATCCACGGTAACTTCCGTACCGTCTACCTGGGTCATGGCACGGAACAAAACGTTCCGCAACTGTCTGATATTACCTGGCCACGCATATTGACTGAGATACTGCGCCAGCTCATCAGAAATAACAGGTTTCGGTTGCTGCATTTCCTGCGAAAATTGAGCTAAAAACAACTCGGCAAGCGAAACAATATCCGCAGTACGTTCACGTAACGGTGGCACCACCAGTGCGAGAACGTTCAAGCGATAATAAAGATCTTCACGGAACTCACCGGTAGCAACCAAGTCCGGTAATTTTTTCTGGGTCGAGCAAATCACCCGAACATCGACCTTCATTTCTTTCTCTTCGCCTACCCGACGGAATGTTCCGTCTTGCAGGAAGCGAAGCAGTTTTATTTGCAGGTGTGCAGACATCTCGCCGACTTCATACAGGAAGACCGTACCGCCATCAGCCTGTTCAAAAATACCCTTCTTGCCAGGCTCGGTAGCACTGCCAGCAAACCCAAACAGTTCGGTTTCAGCTGCGTTATCCGGCATTGAGACACAGTTCACCAACAAGAATGGGTTTTCTCGTCTTAGGGAACGCTGATGACAGGCTCGGGCCAACATTTCTTTACCCGTACCGGTTTCTCCCTGGATCAACAAAGGCGCATCAAGAAGCGACAACTTTTTGGCCTGGGCAAGCAAGTGCTTGAAACGAGATGACTGACCGACAAAGTGTTCAAAACCATTGTCGCTGCTGATCTCGCGCATCGCGACAGGCATCTTGGCCTCTGATAATGACTTAAGCAGGATCACCGCACTGGCCAGTACCTGCTTTTCACTTTCATCGGCAACATAGACCGGCATGATCTCCATCATGTAGTCCAGTCCCGAAATCACAACCATTTCACTGCGTTTGGCGGCCTCTTCCTTTTCCAGCCAACTATGGAAGTTGAAACCGAGAAATGACTGGATGTTTTCACCAAGGATGTCGCCACGAGATTTACCCATCAGCAGTTCGGCGGCATCATTGGCCAGGTCAATTTTACCTTGCAAGTTAATTGAGAAGAACGGATCAGGCAGGGTCTCCAGCAAGGCCTTCAACTCTTTGTGCTCACGCTCACTTGGCATAAACTGGATCTTTCGAACATCCGTCACACCATCCAGCTGACGAATTTGTGACATGATCTGACTGAACTGCTCAAACTCGATTTCTGGACAGTTGAGGTAGATAATCCCTATACGATCAATTTCAATACCCCGTAAATCTATATGCTGGCTGGTCAGAATATCCAGCAGCTCACGGGTCATGCCAAGTCGGTCTTCACAATTGACTTGTAGCCTCATATCACACGCCTTCTCAATTTCTTTTCTTACAAGGTGTCAGGAATTGTTGACACCCAAGAAGTGTGCGCCTTCACTGTAAACGAGTCAAGTTACCAACATGGCATGGTGAGAGATAACGCAATTCATCGAGTCGGGTTTGTCGGTTTAGTAACCATTTTAACCGCCAATTATGACGACTCTTTCTGCTGACGAGTCAGCCGCAAGACTAAATCTTTACGGATTTCACTCAGCTTAGGCTGCTGTCCAGGCTGCCACGGCAACGGGCGCATCAAGCTAATTGCCTTCAATCCCAATCGCCCGGTCAGCAAGCCGACTCCGACACCCTGTGCCACCCGGGTTGACATCCGGCCGGCCAGGTCCATCGACAGCATATCCATGCCGGTATCAGCAATCATTTCACTCGCTCCAGCAACAGCCATATTGGCGAGTACTAACTTCACCAATTTAATCCGAGACCAGTAACCCAGCTCAACACCATAGACAGCCGATACCTGATCAATCAACTTGAAATTGCGCCACGCCACCAGCAGCATATCGGCAACCGCCAAGGGGCTGACGGCTACCATTACAGCCGCTTCGCTGGCGTATTTTGCGACTAACCGGCGAGCCAGCTTATCCTGGTGTGTCAGCACCATCTGATCATAAAGCTGCAATACTTCACGATCATTGTGTGTCGCAGCCAGCGACTGTAACCAGCGATCATATCCGACATGATCATCATGAATAGCACTTTGCCTTGCCAATTTGGTACAGAAGGCTTTGCCCTGACCGATACTGTCAGCATCCAATAGCGCCTGTGCTTGTTCCCGCTCGGACTGGCGGTGTTTCAGCCTACGAAGCTTTATCAGCTCGCTGCCAATCGCAGTAATTCCGGTTGCCGCAACAACTGCAACAATCGAGCTCCAACCAAGCGCAAGCCAATCGGCACCTTGGTAGGCGGTTACGACATAATCCAGCGTCTGCCAGCCTGTCATCACTGCCGCCGCAACCAGCAGCCCCTTAAACCAGCGACCACTGCGCTTGGGTTTACTGGCAAGTGTTTGTGACAGCAGCTCTTCCACATCAGGTTCAGAGACCGTATCAGGCAAAAAGTCTTCACCCTTGGCAAACTGCTGCTGAGCAGTCAGTTCCGGCTCAGATTTTGCGGCAGCCTGCTCGGGCTCATCGAATAATATTTTTGTTTTATAGGGTTGAGTCATTGCAGTTTATCTCCCAACAGGTATTCCAGTACTTTATCCATTCTTATGTGTGGCAGAGGCTCATCACTCTGGATTTCAAGCGGGCGGAAATTTACAAAATCAAAACCGTACTGCTGCCAATAAGTATCATTTGGCAATCGGCGCGGCACTTCTCCCGGAAACAACATCTGCGCCTGCCCGCTCATGGTATGGCCCCGCAATGCAGGTACTTGCTGCCCCTGATGGGAGACAAACCCAGGCTCTGTCGCCTGAATCGATGACAGGCTGACACAATCCATTTTGATTCCTTCAAATGACGCAGTCTGCCAGGCATCATTGACCATCTGCTGAAGCAGACTGACAAGATTGGGGTGCTGCTCCGGAGTGACGTGATCAGCCTTGGTAGCCGCAAACAACACCTTGTCGATACGGGGAGAAAACAATCTTCGCAGCAATGAACTACGGCCATATTTAAAGCTTTGCATCAGTTGATCCAATGCTTGGCGCATATCATTAAACGACTCTGGCCCGGTGTTTAATGGTTGCAGGCAGTCAACCAAAATGATCTGGCGATCAAATTTGGAAAAGTGCTCGCGGTAAAACGCTTTGACGACATGCTGTTGATAGTACTTATAGCGACTTTTTAGCATACCAAAATTACTATGTTCGTCCGCTTGCTGCAGCTGGGCATCAGAATATTTGTCGCTCCAAACAAAAGGGAAAAATTGCAGTACCGGAGCCCCTGCCAACTCGCCGGGAAGCACAAATCGTCCGGGCTGTACCCAATGAAGTCCCCCCTCCGCTTTGCACTTGTACAGGTACTCAGTAAATACTGCCGAAAGCCTTTCAATTTCGGCCTCATTCGCCGGGGCAAGCGGATCAAAGCTCTCGGCCATTTGCAGCCAGTTTTGGGCCAACTCATGACGCTTGCCCTTTAACAGTTTAGCCTGCTGTTGTGACCAACCGAGGAAATCCATATCAAGCAGCGGTAAATCCAATAGCCACTCCCCCGGATAATCAACAATATCCAGATATAGGGTCGCCGTATCCTGTAGCAGTTTCATCGGCCCCTTTTGAGGTTTGTAGCGCAATGCCAGCCGGGTCTGACTAACATCCCTTGTGGGATCCGGCCACAAGGGCGGTGAATCCAGCAGCGCATTCATACCTTCGTCATAGGCGAACTTCGGTACGTGCATATCAAGCTGCGGAACCCGCTTGGCACCGAGCAAATAACCATCTCGTACGGCAGAAAATAAAGGAAGCCTCGGATTGGTACTCACATGAAGCAGCTGATTAACAAGCGATGTAATAAAAGCGGTTTTGCCCGCGCGTGACAACCCCGTCACCGCCAGCCGAACATGACGGTCCAGGCTGCGGTTCACTAACTTGTTTAACTCGTTACCAACTCGATTCATACTTCTTCCTAACTCATTACTCTATAAATAGAATACCGATCCCAATATTAACCACTGATGAATATGTTAGTCTGGCTAGATTCAACCGGATGGATTAGCAAACATCAAAAAGCAGGCATAAGGCCTGCTTCAAGAATTACTTTTACGCTTGATTTTCAGCGCAGGCTCAGAGATTTTTAAACTCTCTCGAGACCTTAAAGGCCGACGAGGTGACATAAGCTTCCATATGCCGCAGGTTCTTCTCCATGCCATCTAACTCAGCCTCGACATTTTGCAGAATTTGCTCCGGAGGCTGCCCGGCCTGCCAGGGTTTCTGTTTTACCGTATGTTCACGGTAAACATACTGCTGTTCTCTACGATCTTCCGGCATCTTGTCCAAAATCAAACTTGCCGCAATATAGGCAACCATAGCGAAGAAGCCCAACCCTAACAAAAATGCGGAGACGGCAAGGATCCTAACCAACCAAATTTCCATGCCGAAATATTCAGCAATACCCGCACAAACCCCGCTTATTTTTCCGTTTTGCGGATCTCTATACAAGGTTTTACTCATCGGCGTTGCCTCCATTGTGGCGCTTCCTCGTCCAGTATCTGCTCCAGTGTTTTGATGCGCTCCTGCATCTGTTCTGCACGCATCACAAGGGTTTGCAGCTTTTCATGCTCATCGCCAGATAGCCCCTGACTGGCATTACGTTGACCTCGGTAATGCAAAATCAACCATAACGGCGCCACAAAAATTAAAAACGCCATTAACGGCCATACGATCCAACCCATAAATTACCTCCATCCTTATCTTCGTGCAGAACCTAATATTGTCACTATCTTACTCTTTATCCTTGATATTTGCTTTCATGCGTTCAAGTTCTTTCTCAATTTCATCCTGCGCCTGAAGATCGGCAAACTCCTGCTCCAAATTTTTGCCACGGCCAATACTGTAGCTATCCGCCTCGGCTTCCATTTCATCAATACGACGCTCGTATTGCTCGAACTTCGACAGCGCCTCATCAACCTTACCGGTATCGAGCTGGCGACGTACATCACGGCGGTTGCCTGCGGCCTGATGGCGGGTAACCAGTGCCTGCTGACGGGCACGGGTTTCCTGCAGCTTACGCTCCAGCTCAGCCACCTCACCACTCAGCTTGTTGATGGTCTCTTCAACCAATTTATACTCTTCGTTAAGCGTTAGTATCACATCACTCAGTTTCTGCTTCTCAATCAACGCCGCACGAGCAAGATCTTCACGGCCCTTCTGCAACGCAAGGCTTGCCTTCTGTTGCCAGTCATCAAGCTGTGCCTGCAGTGAATCGATACGGCGCTGCAGCTCTTTCTTATCAGCCAGTGCCCGTGCCGATGAAGTTCGTACCTCTACCAGCGTATCTTCCATTTCCTGAATAATAAGACGGATCATTTTCTGCGGATCTTCGGCCTTATCCAGCAATGAATTAACGTTTGCATTTACAATATCTGCAAAGCGAGAAAAAATGCCCATATTGAATCTCCTTTAACGAGTTGGTTCCTAGGTTCTAGTAACTTATCTAATTCAAACACTGTGCCAACTTTTTGATCCATACTTATCAATAGCTTACCTTTGCAACCCACCTTACTCGATGCTATGGTGTTAATAAGTACGCCAATAGTTAGCGAGATTGACCATGCAAAAAACGGATAACCTTATCGGTGAGTCAGAATCATTTCTTGCCGTGCTCGATCAGGCCTCCCGCCTCGCACCGCTAAATCGGCCAATCCTCATCCTGGGTGAGCGAGGAACCGGTAAAGAGCTTATCGCCCAGCGAGTTCACTACTTATCAAAACGCTGGGATCAGCCATTAGTCACACTTAACTGTGCCGCATTGAGTGAAGGTGTTATTGATTCTGAACTGTTTGGGCATGAGGCAGGCTCCTTTACCGGGGCTAAAGGCCGCCATCAAGGGCGCTTTGAGCGTGCAGAAGGCGGCACCTTGTTTCTGGACGAATTAGCGACATCCCCGCTTGGCGTACAAGAAAAATTGCTGCGGGTCATCGAATATGGCGAGTATGAACGTGTCGGCGGCAACAGAACCTGCCAGGCTAACGTGCGCTTAATCTGCGCCACCAATGAAAACCTGCCGCAACTAGCCGAAGAGCGAAAATTCCGAGCTGATCTGCTCGACAGACTGGCTTTTGACATCATTCATTTACCACCGCTTCGTGAACGCCGTGATGATATATTGCCTCTGGCCGAGTACTACGCTGTACGTATGTGCCGAGAGCTTGGTTATAGCTATTTTGCCGGTTTCTCACCAGCAGCCAGACAAGCGCTAATGGCCTACCACTGGCCCGGCAATATCCGAGAGCTTAAAAATGTCATCGAACGATCGGTCTTTCGCCACGCCTTGGAGGAGGAAGCGGTTGATGACATCATTCTTGACCCTTTTCATGCCCCCTGGCATGACAAACCAACTGAAAACACCAACCCAGAGCAGACTGTCGCCGTAGAAGCAGAGATTAGCTTCCCACTCGATTTCCGCCAATGGCAGCAAGATCAGGAAACCAATATTATTAGCCAAGCTTTGGAACAGGCTAAATTTAATCAGCGAAAAGCCGCTGAGCTATTAGGTTTAAGCTACCATCAACTTAGAGGGCTATTGCGTAAATACCAACTTGTCGGCAACTCGGAGTAAGGGATAGAAACAAGTTATAGAAGGTTATTTGAGGAGATAGCTTGGTGACTGTGATGGATGATGTTAAATTTAGCCACTTGTTTTCAAAAAAATCCTTTTCTTTATGAGCGCCTATACTCGTCTACTGCTTGCTTGCTTTGGGCTGTTCAGCCTGATCGGCTGTTCAGAGCCGCACCAAGATAGCAATATTCGTAGCCGCGGCTTCGTCTATTGCGGGCAAGATACACCGACGACCTTCAACCCCCAACTTATTGATGGCGGGCTGACAGCGGATACGCTGGCGGCGCAGATTTTCGATCGCCTGCTACTGCTTGACCCGATAAGCCACCAGCCGTTACCTTCACTCGCCCGCAGCTGGTCTGTCAGTGATGACGGCCTTGAATACACATTCAATCTGCGTAAAGGGATCGAGTTTCAGACCACAGACTGGTTCAAGCCAACCCGCCAGCTCAATGCACAAGACGTCGTATTCAGTTTTAAACGCATCATCGAGCCTAGCCACCTTTTTAATAAAGTTTCCGGTGGGCGTTACCCCTGGTTTGAAAGCCAGGGCTTTAGCAGCCTGGTTGATAACATCGAAGTCGTAGACTCCCATACGGTGAAGTTTACTCTTTCTCGTCCAGATAACGCTTTCCTATCTAACTTGGCGACTACCTATGCGGTCATCCATTCGCAAGAGTATGCTCAAAACCTGTTAAAAACAGGCAAGCTACAGCAACTAGATATGAAACCGATTGGTACCGGTCCCTTTTCCCTTGCTCAATATTTACCCAACGATCTGATCAGGCTTGTCCGACACTGGGGCTACTGGCAAGGCGCAGCACCAATGGAACAGGTCGTATTTGATATCTCGTCTCGCGGTACCGGCACTCTGGCTAAATTGCTCAGCAAAGAATGTGATGTTCTCTCTTCCCCCGTAGCCAGCCAATTACCGGTGATCAGCAACAGCGAGGAATTTGAGCTTATTGCCCAGACGGGGATGAATGTGGCATTTGTCGCGCTCAATAACAGCAAGACTGAACTGAAGGATCCGCGAGTGCGCAAAGCAATCAATCTTGCCATTAATCGCGAGAATTTGCTGAACTCGGTCTATTACGGCACCGGAACCAAGGCAAAAAGTATCTTACCGCCAATGTCCTGGGCCTATAATCACAACAGCAAGGCGCTGGATTACGATCCTGAAAAGTCCCTGGCACTACTTAAACAGGCTGGTTTTGACAAAAACCTTCGCCTGACTATGTGGGTCCCACTAGAGCCGAGGCCTTATAATCCAAGTCCGAGGAAAACCGCAGAGTTGATCCAGGCAGATCTCAATGCTGTTGGTGTGCAGCTGACAATATTGTCTCAAGATACCCTGAGTCGACTCAATACAACAGCAACAACAAACAGTGATATGGTACTTACCGGCTGGATTGCCGATAATGGCGACCCAGACAACTTTCTTCGTCCGCTACTGTCATGCAGCGCTAAAAGTGCCGGACTAAATGTAGCGAATTGGTGTGATCTCGGCTTTGACAACTTACTGGAACTGGCATCCCGCACCACCAAGCTTGAGCAGCGCGTAAACTATTACCATCTAGCGCAGGATATTCTAGATACCGAGGTACCTATTATCCCGCTCGCTCACGGTGTTCACTTCCAAGTTCACCATCAGTCTTTGGGTGGGTTACAAATGAGTCCTTTCGGTACTCGCTCATTCTCAAGTGTTTATCGCAGCGAGTAACAGCATGTTTATTTATACTATTCGCCGTTTGAATCTGTTTCTGATCACTATGGCAATTTTAACCATGGTTGGGTTCAGTATTCTTCGACTCGACCAAAGCTCACTCTGGAGCAATCAGCCCTTTTGGGGAGGTTGGTTCACCTATATCGATAACCTGCTGATGGGTAACCTCGGCCTCAACCGACATGGTTCACCTGTATTGCTGGACGTGCTCACTGTTTTTCCCGCAACGCTTGAACTTTGCTTCTTTGCTTTTACCCTATCCCTGCTTGCGGGCATCCCGTTGGGAACACTGGCTGGTGTAAAACGCGGGCGATTTATCGATACTGCAATCTCATCCATCGCTCTGGTCGGTTACTCTATTCCGCTCTTCTGGCTGGCAGTGTTGCTTATCATGCTCTTTTCGCAGCAACTTGGCTGGCTCCCGGTTGCAGGCCGCTACAGCCTACTCTATGAGATAGACCATGTTACCGGCATTGCGCTGGTTGACGTTATGCTCTCTGACAAGCCTTACCGCTCTGAAGCCCTGATGGATACCATCCGCCACCTTATCTTACCAACCATGGTATTGGCGATGGCACCAACTACCGAGGTGATCCGCCTGACCCGAGCATCGGTTGCAGAGGTGATGAATCAGAACTTCATTAAAGTCGCACAGACCAAGGGCCTGTCGATGTTCGAAATTATCATGCGCCATGTTCTGAAAAATGCCATCCCCCCCATTATTCCTAAGCTCGGCATGCAATTTTCTACCATGATGACGTTTGCCATGTTGACCGAATCAATCTTCAACTGGCCAGGCATTGGCCGCTGGCTGCTAAACGCTATCGCCGAACAAAACTATGTCGCGATTCAGGCCGGTGTCATTACCGTCGGTAGTTTTATTTTGATTGCCAACATTCTGTCAGATCTTACTGGCGCTATTGTTAACCCGCTTGTCAGAAAGGAATGGTATGCTATCAAATAACATATACCAGGAGCAGAAAATCCCGACCCAATGGGAGCGAGCCTGGCAAAATTTCCGCTCCAATTCACTGGCGATGTTTGGGTTATGGTGCCTGTTTTTTCTACTGATCATCACCTTCTCCGCACAGTTTATCGCGCCCTATGCACCTAACCAGCAGGTCGGTGAGCTACTGATGCCACCGTCCTGGGATCCAAGCGGCCATGTCGAGTTTTTCTTCGGTACCGACGACCTTGGCCGTGATATCTTAACCCGGCTGCTTCTGGGCTCTCAGCTGACCTTCGGCTATGCACTGCTAATTGCCCTGGCCTCTAGTGTGATAGGGATTGTCATTGGTGTCATGGCCGGTATGACCCGAGGGTTAAAATCGAGCTTCCTGAACCATATTCTCGATACCGTCCTTTCTATCCCGTCCATGTTACTGGCCATCATAGTGGTTGCCTATATGGGACCGGGGGAAGTGAACATCCTGCTGGCTATCTGGCTGGCACTGATCCCTCGTTTCATTCGCGCAGTATATACTGCGGTACATAGCGAGGTTGAAAAGGACTACATCATTGCTGCCCGCCTTGATGGCGCCAATGATTTCTATCTGCTGTTTAACTCTATTCTGCCTAATATTCTGACCGTCATTACCACCGAGATCACCCGGGCCATATCGATTGCGACCCTCGATATCGCCGCGCTGGGTTTTCTTGGCCTTGGTGCCCAGGCACCGTCCTCCGAATGGGGGGCTATGCTGGGAGACTCCATCGAGCTCATCTATCTGGCACCATGGACTGTCACTCTACCCGGACTGGCAATCACCTTCAGCGTATTAGTAGTAAACTTAGTAGGAGAAGGACTCCGCCAAGCAATCAATGCGGGGATTGATTAATGCCGTTATTAGATATTCGTAACCTGACAATTGAGATTGAGACCCCACAAGGGCTAGTCAAAGCAGTTGACCGTATGAGCCTGACCCTCAACGAGGGGGAGATCAGAGGGTTGGTTGGTGAATCAGGTTCGGGCAAAAGCCTAGTTGCCAAAGCCATTGCCGGAGTCACCAAAGACAGCTGGCGAGTCAGTGCCGACCGCCTAAGGTTGGGTGACGTAGATCTGCTTTCACTATCAACACGCGAGCGCCGAAAAATAGTCGGTCGCGAAATTGCGATGATTTTCCAGGAGCCCTCCTCTTGTCTGGATCCATCCGAAGAGGTGGGAGAACAGCTGGAAGAAGCCATTCCTCAGGTATCGTTCAACGGCCATTGGTGGCAGCGCTTTCAATGGCGCCAGAAACAAGCAATAGCCCTGTTACACAAAGTCGGGATCAAAGAACACAAGCGGGTAATGAAAAGTTATCCGTACGAACTGACTGACGGCGAATGTCAGAAAGTAATGATTGCAATGGCTATTGCCAACCGCCCTCGCCTGCTGATTGCCGATGAGCCAACCAATGATTTAGATCCAATCACCCAGGCGCAAATATTCCGCCTGCTAAGCCGGATGAACCAGCTCGGCAATACCACTATCCTGCTAGTCAGCCATGATCTGACGACCGTTACCCAGTGGGCAGACAGGATCACCGTGATGTATTGCGGACAGTCGGTCGAGTCCGGTAGCCGAAAGCAGCTGCTGCAATCGCCCCATCATCCCTATACCGAGGCACTGCTTCGTGCAATGCCGGATTTCAATCTGGATGTGCTACCCCATAAATGTAAACTGGAAACGCTACCCGGCTCTATTCCTCCTCTGCAGCACCTGCCCATTGGCTGTCGCCTTGGTCCGCGCTGTCCCCATGCCCAGCGCAAGTGCGTCGAAGTGCCTAAGCGAAGAAAGATTAAGAACCATAAATTCAGCTGTCATTTCCCGCTGAATATGGAGGAGACGAATAAGTGAGTGCACTACTAGAAGTCGAACATCTGAAGAAGGACTATCACTATCGCTCGGGCCTGTTCCGACGCCGTACTATTGAGGCCGTAAAGCCGGTATCATTCACCCTGGAAGCTGGTGAGACAATCGCCTTTATGGGAGAAAACGGCTCAGGCAAGTCAACTCTGGCAAAAATGCTATCAGGTGTTGTCGAGCCAACAGAAGGCATTATTCGGGTCAACGGCGAGCCGCTGGCCCCCAATGACTTTCAGACCCGCTGCAAGCTGATCAGGATGATCTTCCAAGATCCCAATACTTCACTGAATCCCCGGATTCAAATTGGAAAAATCTTAGAAGGACCGCTAAAGCGTAATACCAACATGACGCCTCAGGCGCGCGAGCGCAGGATCATGATGACCCTCAAACGCGTTGGCCTGCTGCCCGAACATGCCTACTTTTATCCGCAAATGTTGGCGACAGGACAGAAACAGCGTGTTTCCCTTGCCCGTGCCCTGATCCTTCAGCCTTGTATCATTGTGGCTGATGAAGCCTTAAACGGTTTAGATATGTCGATGCGCTCCCAGATCCTCAACTTGTTATTGGAACTTCAGGAAGAAATGGGATTGTCATATGTCTATGTATCGCAACATATGGGCGTTATCAAACATTTCACCGACAAAGTGATGGTCATGCAAAATGGGGAGGTTGTTGAGCAAGGTCTGACGGCCGAAGTGTTTGCGGCCCCCCAGCACTCGCTGACTCAAAAACTACTCGACAGCCATTTCTCGGCACCTGCGCATGACCGAACCAACCGCATCAGCAGTGCTACGCCAAAAATTGAATGCTAAAACTCGTTATCCGGGGCGGCCTGGCAGCTGCCCGTCTCTCGCTAGTTGCATTAGCTCAATGTAAGCCACAACGCCGTAGCTCCTAATAGCACAGAACCTGTTATCGGTATAATTACAAACTTACGCAACGGTTTGGCACCGATAACGCAAGCCATTCCCATTTTAATCAGGCTGTTTACCGCAGCTGCGATAAAAATACCCAGCATCGCTGTGTTAGCCAATAGACCATTCGCACTTTGCCTGCCAAGCGCCAACGTAATAGCATCGACATCGGTAATACCGGATATGGCCGCTAATAATAATGTCCCTGTATTACCAAACCATTCCTGCAGCAGATTAGACAGCAGCATAATCAGCAATAGTACGATCCCGAAAAAGAAGGCTGATGATAACGCCAGCGGATTCTGTTTTACTTCCGGAGATTTATCAGTATCCAACTTATTATGAGTCCAGATCCAATACGCCGGCAAATAGAAGCCAAACATCATCAGCAGCATCGGCAACCACAGCATTTCTACCAAGGAATAGTTCACCACCGAGCACACAAACAAAATGCGTGGAAACATGGTTCCGCAGCTAATTAAAATACCGCTGGCAAGCAGGCCACTTAAATGTGTCTGCTGCTTTGACAAGTGTGAAAACTGTAGTGTTAGCGCTGTTGAGGAGCTCAGGCCCGCAAACAGACAAGTAAACAGTATTCCCTTTTCAGCCCCACCAATCTTAATCGCAAAATAGCCGACAAACGAAATACCGGCGATAAGCACAACCATCCACCAAATCTCATACGGGTTGATAGCCTGCCACGGCCCCATTCCCTGGTTGGGCAGCAAGGGGAGCATTACAACGGAAATCAGCAATAAGCGCAGTGCTGCATCAAGTTCATATTCCTGCAGCCTCATTAAGGCGGTATGAAGCTCTTTCTTATTATCGAGAATGATTGCCGTGATCACGGCCGCCGATGCGGCAATAACAGGTTCTCCGACAACCGCCAGGCTACCGAGCAAGAAGGTGATCAACATCCCGACCAAGCCGGTAATGCTGAGGTTTATCTTCACTTTCTGGCTCTTTATATAGGCAACTATAATGACGACAGAAAATGCAAGCAGTGAAAAGGCGAGAAAAAACTCTGAAAAGGACAAAGTCAGCAAGCCACATATACCCCCCAACAATCCTATCAGAGAATAGGTACGGATCCCTGCAATCCGGGAGCCAGCAGCTTCATTTCGATCAACCCAGCCCCGCTGGATACCAATAATGGCCCCGAGCATCAGGGCGATGAACAAACGCCAGAACGATGAATCAAAATCGAATGCGACATCCATTTACACTCTCCCCAGCCAAATAAAACCCACGGCTGACATGTCGAAAGAAAAACTTTCTGTTTTGTATAAGTGTATGAAAAAATATATAACGGAACATAGACGACTATCGAAACTTTGGTCTTGTAATACGTAAAACCAAAACACCCAATAGAAACGCCCGGCAGATGCCGGGCGCTATTTAATCATTTTCTGTTGTCGGTAAAAACTTACGCCAAAGATTTATTTATCTCGGCTAGCACAATAGCAGGATCGGCAGCTTGCGTTATCGGACGGCCAATAACAAGGTAATCAGAGCCTGCCTGAACAGCCTCGACAGGCGTCATAACGCGACGCTGGTCGCCTGCGGCGCTACCAGCAGGGCGGATACCCGGGGTGATCAGCTTGAACTCTTTGCCTAGCTCCGCTTTCAGCATGCTTGATTCCTGAGCCGAGCACACTACACCGTCCAGGCCGCTGTTCTTGGTCAGCCGCGCCAGATTCAGTACATGATCCTGAGGCTCAGCCTGAATACCGATACCACGCAGATCAGCCGCTTCCATACTGGTAAGAACAGTAACAGCAATTAGCAACGGGCGCTCTTTGCCAAACGGCTCTAGAATATCACGCGAGGCCGCCATCATGCGCTCACCGCCACTGGCGTGTACATTGACCATCCACACCCCAAGCTCAGCCGCTGCGGCAACCGCTCGGGAACAGGTATTGGGGATATCATGAAATTTCAGGTCCAGGAATACAGAATGGCCCCGGTCATGCAGTTTACGCACAAAGTCAGGGCCAAAATAAGTAAACATCTCTTTGCCAACTTTCAGTCGACAACTTCCCGGTTCAATACGGTCAACGAACGCCAGCGCTTCGTCTTGGCTTGGGTAGTCGAGAGCGACAATCACTTTTGGGTCTAACATGGCATCTCCTGCTTAGTTATTGTTCAATCCTCCCCAGCACGCTGAGGGCGGTCAGGATTGTACAGTAAAATCATTTTTTTTCGAGCATTAATTGACTTTTTACTTGAAGTCACCAAAAGCAGATATCTTCTCTGCCAGCCAATCGTTTTACACGGCGAGTAAATATATGTGCCTAAGAATTACACCAAGCCGACTCATTACCTGGCCCATCATCAATACTGGAAAAAATCAAAAGTCTTATGGGCATAATTAAGTCAAAAAAAAGCCCATTCACAATGAATGGGCTCTCTTTTGAGCTATTCGCCATCTAGGCCACGGATCGGCTTAACATCCCCCCACCCCTTACACGATGGACACTGCCAGTATAAAGAGTGCGTGGCAAACCCACACTTTCGACAACGAAAATGCGGTTTAATCTTCAATTGTTCGCCAACGAGAGAACGTAGAGTCGTCAAGCTCTCTTTTGCCCTGCCTTCTTCCGCCTCGTCCAGATGATAGTCCATCAATTGATAGAAGCCTTTCATCGTCGGGTTCTTCGTAAGCTGGCGGGTCATAAACATCTGAGCAGTCACAGAGCCTTCATGCTTAGAAATCTCGTCAGCCAGCATCAACTCGGCGGTAGCACCAGCCTTTTGCTCGACACACTGACGCAAGTACTTAAGCCAACCTGTTTCGTTGTTGGTGGCTTCATAGCATTGCAGCAACATAGGCAGCGTTTCGCTAACGTAGTCTATATCTTGTTCTGCCACACGCTCTAGCTGCTTGGCTGCGGATTTATAATCCTCGGCGTTAATCAGAATCTTCGCCACCATCATTGATGCACGGACACAAGTTTTATCCGCCGACAGAGCTTTCTTCAGATATTGTCTCGCTTTATCTGAATTCAAGGCACTCATTTCGAGCATCGCCATTTCGCACCAATAGTGAGCGATATCATGTTTTAGCTTCGATTTACCCATCTTAACCAACTGAGAGGCCATCTCGATGGCTTTCTCCCATTCACGGGTCTGCTGATAAATCGTTAATAACTGCTGCAGGGCACCTTTTCGGTGATCGGGCTCATCCAATAATTGTTCAAATATTTTTTCGGCGCGATCAAAGAATCCGGCAGCCATATAGTCTTTTGCCAGTTGCTGCAGAGCCAAATTACGCTGATCGATGGTGAGGTTTGGACGGGCAATCAGATTTTGGTGAATACGAATCGCACGATCGACTTCACCTCGGCTTCGGAAGAGGTTTCCCAAAGCAAGGTGAGTATCAATAGTTTCGCTATCAACTTGGAGCAGTTCTATAAACACATCAACCGCTTTATCTGATTGATCAGATAAAAGTAAGTTCAAGCCAGTAACATACTGGCGCGACATGTGGTGAGACTGCTCCTGTTGTTTGTTACTAGCGCTCCTGTTACCCATATACCAGCCATAGGCAGCTGCAATCGGGAGTAACAGGAACAACAGTTCTAGCATTAACGATTATTCCTTAACAGGCTCAGCACGTAGCTGGTTCAGCTCTTGCTGCTGCTTAGCCACTTTTTTGCTTAGGCGATTTCTAGAGAATCGAGTTTTTAGATATAGCATGCCGCAAATCAGCCAGCCAATCGCAAAACCGGCACCGAATGCGATACCAAGTAATGTAGATAACTGGAACTCACCCTGAGCTACAAGAAAATCGAAATTAACCATCTGCTGGTTTTGCGCACCAAGAGCCAGAGTTGCCAAAAAGCAGACCGCTAATACAAGAAAGCTAATTATCTTCATCGTAAATCCTTCTCACTTGATCAAAAGTTTGATGGGTTGATTATGCAAGATTTTGACACATCAGACCATGATCAATAGACATAAAAAAACGGCATACTATCAGCATGCCGTTTTTTTGTTCTATTCGCGATTAACCAGCAAGTGCTAAGTTAACTCGGTCGCGTAATTCCTTACCTGGTTTAAAGTGAGGGACGTACTTGCCATCCAGCTCAACTTTATCGCCTGTTTTAGGGTTACGACCTACGCGTGGAGCACGGTAATGCAATGAGAAGCTACCAAAGCCACGGATCTCAATACGATCACCCTCAGCAAGAGTGGTCGCCATGTGCTCAAGGATTTCCTTGATTGCATCTTCTACCTGTTTGGCAGAAAGATGTGTTTGTTGACTACACAGTCTTTCAATTAATTCAGACTTTGTCATAAACACTCCGTTTTTAGTATGTTTCTCAATAGTATAACCGCTTAGGGGGAAAAATCTTCCCCCTAGCTCAATTATTCGCCTTTAGCCGCTTTGAAAGCGTCAGCCATAGCGCTACCGAACGAAGTATCTTCTTGCTTGTTCAGGTTAGCCATCGCTTCTTGCTCTTCAGCAACGTCTTTAGCACGAACAGATAGGTTGATTACGCGGTTCTTACGGTCAACGCCTGTGAATTTAGCTTCAACAGAATCGCCAACAGAAAGAACTAGAGTTGCGTCTTCAACACGGTCAACTGATGCTTCAGAAGCACGTAGGTAACCTTCAACACCTTCAATTAGCTCAACTGTTGCGCCTTTCGCGTCAACTGCAGTAACAGTACCAGTAACTAGAGCACCTTTCTTGTTAACTGCAACGTAGCCGTTGAATGGGTCTTCTTCGATCTGCTTAACGCCAAGAGAGATACGCTCACGCTCTGCGTCTACTGCAAGAACTACTGCAGAGATTTCGTCGCCTTTCTTGAAGTCACGAACTGCGTCTTCACCAGAAACATTCCAAGAAATGTCAGATAGGTGAACTAGACCGTCGATGCCGCCTTCAAGACCGATGAAGATACCGAAGTCAGTGATAGACTTGATCTTACCAGTTACGCGATCGCCCTTAGCTTGCATTTCTGCAAATGACTGCCATGGGTTAGCTTTACACTGCTTAAGACCTAGGCTGATACGACGACGTTCTTCGTCGATATCAAGAACCATAACTTCAACTTCGTCGCCCACGTTAACAACTTTAGATGGGTGGATGTTTTTGTTAGTCCAATCCATCTCAGAAACGTGTACCAGACCTTCAACGCCTTCTTCGATTTCAACGAAGCAGCCGTAGTCAGTTAGGTTAGTTACGCGACCAGAAAGCTTAGTACCTTCTGGGTAACGCTTAGCGATTGCTACCCATGGATCTTCGCCTAGCTGCTTAAGACCTAGTGATACGCGAGTACGCTCACGGTCGAACTTAAGAACTTTAACGTTGATTTCGTCGCCAACATTAACGATTTCGCTTGGGTGCTTAACGCGTTTCCAAGCCATATCAGTGATGTGTAGAAGACCGTCAACACCGCCAAGATCAACGAATGCACCGTAGTCAGTAAGGTTCTTAACGATACCTTTAACTTCCATGCCTTCTTGTAGAGAAGCAAGTAGCTCGTCACGCTCAACGCTGTTTTCAGATTCGATAACTGCGCGGCGAGAAACAACAACGTTGTTGCGCTTCTGGTCTAGCTTGATTACTTTGAACTCTAGCTCTTTGTTTTCTAGGTGAGCAGTGTCACGAACTGGACGTACGTCAACAAGTGAACCAGGAAGGAACGCACGGATACCGTTAAGTTCAACTGTGAAGCCGCCCTTAACTTTACCGTTGATGATACCAATAACTGTTTCAGCTTCTTCGTAAGCTTTTTCAAGCTGGATCCAAGCTTCATGACGCTTAGCTTTTTCACGAGAAAGTTTAGTCTCACCGAAACCGTCTTCGATTGCGTCAAGTGCTACGTCTACTTCTGCACCAACTTCAATTTCAAGTTCGCCAGCAGCGTTCTTGAATTCTTCAACTGGGATAGAAGACTCAGACTTAAGGCCAGCATCAACAAGAACATAACCGTTCTCGATAGCTACTACAGTACCTTTAACAATCGCACCTGGGCGAGTTTCGATTTCGTTTAGAGACTCTTCAAAGAGTAAAGCAAAAGATTCAGTCATTATTTAATCTTCAATTTGATTAACAACCATGGGTATCCTACCGCATGGGGTTGGTAGTAAAGTCAGTATTCATCCGTGATACCGACGCCATCGTGCTGATTACTCAGCCGATAATTTCTGTTCAATATATACCAATGCCTGGGCCGTAACTTGCTCTATTGACATCTCAGTAGAGTCTAGCACCAAAGCATCAGCTGCGGGACGCAACGGAGCCACCGCACGGTTGCGGTCGCGATCGTCGCGTTCCTGAATTTCGCTTAAAAGGCTGCCAAAGTTAACATCTAAGCCTTTCTGTTGCAACTGATTCATGCGGCGATTTGCACGTTCTTCCGCACTGGCATCAAGGAAGATTTTCACTTCTGCACCTGGGAATACGACAGTGCCCATGTCACGGCCATCAGCCACCAGACCTGGCGTTTCGCTAAATGCGCGTTGGCGACGCAGGAGTGCTTCACGTACGCGCGGAAGGGCTGCTACTTTTGAAGCGGCCATGCCCGTTTCTTCTTTGCGAAGTTCGCCGGACACATCTTCGCCTTCTAAAATAACTTTGACCAGCTCGCCTTCGGCTTTGAACTGGACATCAAGGTGTGCTGCCAGCGGAACCAGTGCTTCTTCAGATTCAAGATCAACACCATGGTGAATCGCTGCCAGCGCCAATACGCGGTAAATCGCACCGGAATCAAGCAGCTTCCAGCCCAGTTTTTCTGCCAATAGCATACATAGCGTCCCCTTGCCGGCGCCGCTTGGCCCATCAACAGTGATAACTGGAGCATGATTAGACATAGGTTTTCTCCGAATATGTTCAAATATAGAGCTTTAATACCAAACATTTGCCCATTTATGTTTCGTATTACAGCTCTCAAACGGGGGCGTATTATACTGGAAAAAAAACGTGAGTACTATCAAATCAGATTGGTGCCAGACCGTAGCCTCCCAATCTGGCATTCCTGCAAGCAACTTAGATCCACAAACCCGCCAGAAGGCGGGTTTCGTTTTGGGAAGAAAGATTTAGCGAGTTAGCTACTTGGTTATTTGGCTACTTAACTAGCTACTTAGCTGGGCCAACTTGTCAAAGTAATCAGGGAATGTCTTCGAGGTACATTTCGGATCATTAATAGTAACGGGTGTATTGCTAAGCGCCACTAACGAGAAACACATTGCCATCCGGTGATCATCATACGTATCAATAGCGGCATGTTTTAACTGCAACGGCGGAGTGATGACAATGTAATCATCCCCTTCCTCGACCTCTGCACCGACTTTGCGCAGTTCTGTGGCCATTGCAGCCAGACGATCAGTTTCCTTGACCCGCCAGTTATAAACGTTGCGAATTGTAGTTACACCATCAGCAAACAGCGCAGCCGTTGCAATTGTCATTGCCGCATCAGGAATATGGTTGAAATCCATATCCACGGCTTTCAGCTCACCACGACGGGCAATCACATAGTGGTCGCCCCACTCTATTTCCGCCCCCATCGCTGCCAGTGCATCGGCAAACTGGACATCGCCCTGAATACTCTTCTTACCAATACCGGTCACCTTGACCTCCCCGCCTCTGATGGCTGCAGCCGCCAGAAAATAGGAAGCCGAAGATGCATCGCCTTCGACCAGAAAATCACCCGGAGCTTGGTAAGTCTGTCCAGCAGGGACAAAAAACTCTTGGTAATCACGATTTTCAACCGTTACACCGAACTGCGCCATGATATGCAGGGTGATATCGATATAAGGCTTAGAAACAAGGTCGCCTTTAATGCGGATCAGGGTATCGGCCTTGGCCATTGGAGCCGACATCAAAAAAGCGGTCAGAAACTGGCTGGAAATAGACCCATCAATTTCAACTTCCCCGCCTTGCAGCCCTGTACCCTTGATTTTCAGTGGTGGGTAGTTGTCGTTTTCGAGATAAGTAATATCGGCTCCGGCCGTTCGAAGAGCCTCGACCAAATGGCCTATCGGGCGCTCCTTCATGCGAGGCTCCCCCGTCAGAACAAACTCCCCGTCGCCAAGACACAATGCCGCGGCTAGTGGACGCATCGCCGTACCGGCATTGCCCAAAAACAGCTCCAGCACCTGCTCGGGTTTAAAAGCCCTACCAAGCCCATTGACTTCACAAACGGTTTTATCTTTCGATAGTCGGTAGCTCACACCCAGCTGTTTTAAAGCATTCAGCATGTGGCGGATATCATCACTGTCCAGCAGGTTAGAGAGTCGCGTGGTTCCTTGAGCTAACGCAGCCAATAGAAGGGCACGATTCGAAACACTCTTCGACCCCGGTAGATTTACTTCGCCATTGATCTGATTTATCGGCTGTAACGTTAAACTTTCCATCTGTTATCTCTTCAATCCTGTATTTTGGGCGTTCAAGCAGATTAGCGAATAATGCCTCAGTTCGCTAGTACTGATTCAACCCAATCAAGATCACAGAAAATGGTAAGATAAGTGGCCCTTCAAATCGAAGGCAGCCTGATTTAGTTCAAAACAAGGAGCAGAGTGTGGCAGCAGAAACACCTAAAGTTGGTATCGGAGTGATCATTGTTAACGCCAAGGGAGAAGTGCTCATTGGCAAGCGGAAAAATAGCCATGCTCCTTACTACTCGATACCCGGTGGCCATATGGAGATAGGAGAAACCTTTACCCAATGTGCTGCCCGCGAGATAGAGGAAGAGACGGGACTGCTGATACAAAACCCAAACGTTATTGCCGTCACCAACAACTTGCAAACCTACCATGAGTCAGGCAAACACTATATCAGTGTTACGTTGCTGGTTACTGAATTCAGAGGTCAAGTCGAGTTACGTGAACCCGACAAATGCGAAGGCTGGCAATGGGTTGATCCTGCGCATCTCCCTTTGCCGCATTTTGATGCCAGTGAACAGTCAATTCGCTGCTACCTGGAGAACCGCTTTTGCCTCGAATAACCTCTAGGCAAACGTAACGGTGTCATTGACACCGTTATTATACCGCTATTGAACTGGCCTCAAAAAACTAGCATTCAAACTTGAGCGAAGCATTGTCTACCCAGTCTTCGCCGAGTACATCTTTCGACAACGCTGAGATGCGTTCCATTGTAGGAAGGGACGACAGTCCGGCGAAAATAAGACCGCAGCTGTCAGCAACAAAGAAACGCTTCAAAAGGTTAGTAAGCAAAATAATATAAGCTTCTTGTTGGTCATCGAGTTTGCCCTCTAGCGACAAGGTAAGATTATCGGCGCCGGCAACGATGCATAGCTTTGCGATATCATTGAGCTCATACTCAGATGTCATTTCCAACAAAGGTAAGCGGAGGTTAAGCGTGTAATGACCACATAATTCCTTGAGTGACAGCAATTGTTCAAACATGCCCTGGCGAGTTGTCGAGCGATACAGAGCAAGAGGAAAATCAACCTCCACCTCCGAGATAACACTGTCACTAACTGCGGCTTTTGCTGGAATAGCGCTTTCGTCGAGAGTCTCTGTACCAGAAAAGTAGCTGACATCTATTCGGTGCTTAATTAGTGAATAGAAGTATGGCTTCTGCTGCTTGAAGACTAGGTAACAGGTTGCGTCTTGCAGCTGCTGAGTTGCCTTGTGCTCGCTAAACAGAGATGTCAAACATTCCTTGTCACGGCCTTGCAAACTCAGTAACTGAAAATCTGATGCTTTCTTTTGGTACACATTTGAGCTCATCATAGTTCTAGCTAATCCCTCGCAATAATTTCGTATATGATACAAGAAAATAGCCTCGAGACTGTTTCTGCTGAGGGAAACTGTGTTTATAGTGGTGATTGATTTTTGTACAATCTTTGTGATTTATATCTGATGCTGTTTGCATAAATATATATAAAATGTTGTGGGATATTTCCATCCGTCCGTAAACCTGCAAGTATTTACCGAGGTAATAAGATGAATATAACCTCCCGGTTGCTAGCTACTGTTACCCTATTCGGCCTAACTGGCTGTACCGGGATGCCGGAACAGGTAACCCCGATCAAACCATTCAGCATAGACCGTTACCTTGGTACCTGGTACGAAATTGCGCGCCTCGATCACAGCTTTGAACGAGGACTGACTAAAGTTTCTGCAACGTATAGCCTTAATAAGGATGGCTCCGTCAAGGTTATTAACCGGGGGTTCTATCAAGAGGCGAGCCAATGGAAGGAAGCTGAAGGTAAGGCTAAATTTGTCGGCCTGTCCGATACCGCCCACCTCAAAGTCTCTTTTTTCGGACCGTTCTACGGCAGTTACGTCGTTTTTCATCTTGAGCCCGACTACTCCACCGCTTTGGTTAGCGGCTATAACACAGATTATTTCTGGATTCTTTCCCGCAACAAGTCAATGCCACAAGACAAGGTGCAATACTATCTGTCGATTGCCGAACAAAAAGGCTTCGATACCAGCAAAATCATATTTCCGGGGTCGTTATAAAAAAGCCTCTCAACAGAGAGGCTTAGATTTATTGAATCAGGGCTATTGTGCGTTTCTACGTGTTTTCTTGCTCAAATTTCGTCATAAAGTCGACCAACGCCTGTACGCCTTCGAGTGGCATGGCATTATAGATAGATGCCCGCATACCGCCAACAACACGGTGCCCTTTCAACGCCTTCAAACCTGCAGCATCAGCCTGCTCTAGGAACAGTGCATCCAGTTCCGGCTTTTTCAACTGGAACGGTACATTCATCAGTGAGCGGTTCACCGGGTGTACCTCGTTGCGATAAAAGTCAGACTGATCAATGAAGCTATACAGCACCTCGGCCTTGGCTTCATTGCGCTTTTGCATCTCTTCAACACCACCAAGATCTTTTAGCCATTTAAACACTTCTCCCGCAAGATACCAGGCGAATGTCGGTGGCGTATTGAACATCGAGTCTTTATCAACCAGAACGGTGTAATCAAGAATACTCGGTAAAATTTGCTGTGCCTTGCCCAACAAATCCTCACGAACAATAACAATGGTTAATCCTGCCGGGCCAACATTTTTCTGTGCTCCAGCATAAATCACACCGTATTTTGAAACGTCAATTTTTCGAGACAAAATTGTCGAAGACATATCAGCAACGATAGGCTTGTCTGTTATAGGCAAGTCTCGAATTTCGATACCATCAATAGTTTCATTTGGACAGAAGTGCACATAGGCCGCATCATCAGACAGCTGCCACTCCGAAGCTGGTAAAATAGCTTTCTTGCCTTCCCGCTTGCAGGTAATGTCCTGCACATTTGGCTGACAATATTTTTTCGCTTCTTCTACGGCACTGTGCGCCCAATATCCACCATCCATATAATCTGCTGTTTGTGCATCACCTAGCAAATTCATCGGTACTGCAGCAAACTGGCCTCTCGCACCACCATGACAAAACAGCACATGGTAGTTATCAGGAATGGATAACAGTTCGCGCAGATTTTTCTCCGACTGTTCAGCCACCGCAATAAACTCTTTGCTTCGGTGACTAATTTCCATCACAGAGGTGCCCAGACCGCTCCAGTTAACCAGTTCTTCCTGTGCTTTCTTTAAGACATCTGCTGGGATCATTGCCGGACCAGCACAAAAATTGTAGACCTTTTCCATGATGTAAGACTCGCTCCTGCTCTGCATAGGGGAAAATATACCTATTCGTCACATATCGTTGCCCGATAGTGCACTGTGACGAAGATCAACTACTTTGTTTTTACACCTTTATGCCAGCTCTGGAAAGACCTGAAGATAACTATTTATAGAAAAAAAAGCGGTTCAAAGGTGTTCAAACAAATCATCCACATATTCATGTTTTTCAGGTATAAAAAAACGCAACCCGTAGGCTGCGTTTTTATTAGCATATCTAACTAACGATATTACTCTTCGTCAGTTGATTCACCTTGCTCTGAATCAGCATCAGACTGTTGTGTTGCTTCTGCATCACTCGTCTGCTCACCGTCAACTGCGATTTCACCATCTTCGATAGCGTCTTCATCCAGTTCAACTTCTTCCGGCTCATCGATACGCTGAAGGGCTACAACCAATTCTTCCTCAGCTGTACGGATTAGCGTAACACCCTGGGTGTTACGGCCAACACGGCTAACTTCAGCAACACGAGTTCGTACTAATGTACCACCGTTGGTGATCATCATGAACTCATCGCCTTCTTCAGCCTGTACTGCGCCAACAACTTTACCGTTACGCTCAGAGACCTTGATAGATACAACACCTTGTGTCGCACGGCTCTTCGCTGGGTATTCTTCTAATGACGTACGTTTACCGTAACCGTTTTCAGTTACTGTTAGTACATCACCTTCGTTGTGTGGAACAATCAGTGATACAACTTTGTCACCTTCAGCTAGCTTCATACCACGGACACCCGCAGCAGTTCGGCCCATACCGCGTACTTGCTCTTCTGAGAAGCGAACCACTTTACCCGCTTCAGAGAACAGCATGATCTGGTCTGCACTGTTAGTAACATCAACACCAATCAGCGAATCACCTTCACGAAGATTCACTGCAATGATACCAGCGCTACGAGGGCGGCTGAAATCTGTCAGTGGTGTCTTCTTCACGGTACCGTCGGCAGTTGCCATGAATACGAACTTGTCTTCTTCGTATTCTTTTACTGGCAAGATTGCAGTAATACGCTCATCTTCTTCCAGAGGAAGAATGTTGACGATAGGCTTACCACGAGCTGTTCGGCTCGCCAATGGCAGTTGGTACACTTTCAGCCAGTACATACGGCCACGGCTCGAGAAGCACAGGATAGTATCGTGCGTATTGGCCACCAGCAGGCGTTCAATGAAGTCTTCTTCCTTCATTCGCGTCGCGGCTTTACCTTTACCACCACGACGCTGAGCTTCGTAGTCGCTCAGGATCTGGTACTTCACGTAGCCTTCGTGAGAAAGCGTAACAACAACATCTTCCTGAGTGATCAGATCTTCAAGATCGATATCGTGGCTTGCTGCTGTAATTTCAGTACGACGCTCATCATTAAACTGCTCTTTAACTGCGTATAGCTCATCGCGAATGACTTCCATCAGGCGCTCAGAACTACCTAGAATAAGCAGTAGTTCTTCGATGATATCAAGGAGACCTTTGTATTCATCAAGGATCTTCTCATGCTCGAGACCAGTTAGACGGTGTAAACGTAGCTCAAGGATTGCTTGTGCTTGTTGTTCTGTCAGGAAGTACTGACCACCGTGAATACCGTATTCTGGCGCCAGCCAATCCGGACGCGCCGCATCAACACCAGCACGTTCTAACATTGCAGCCACATCACCTAATTGCCACGGACGAGCAAGTAGCCCTTCTCGTGCAACCTGAGGTGTCGGTGCGTTTTTAATTAATTCGATGATTTCATCAATATTAACCAACGCAATAGCTAGACCTTCAAGAATGTGTGCACGTTCGCGTGCTTTACGCAATTCGAAGATTGTACGACGCGTCACCACTTCACGGCGGTGGTTCACGAAGCACTTCAACATTTCTTTCAGGTTGAATAACTTAGGCTGACCGTGGTCTAGTGCAACCATGTTGATACCGAACGTAGTTTGTAGCTGAGTTTGCGAGTAAAGGTTATTGAGAATAACTTCACCGACAGCGTCGCGCTTACATTCGATAACAATACGCATACCATCTTTATCAGATTCGTCGCGTAATCCACTGATGCCTTCAACTTTCTTTTCTTTTACCAGCTCGGCGATCTTTTCGATCAGACGCGCTTTGTTCACCTGATATGGGATCTCGGTGACAATAATGGTTTCTTTACCATTCTTCTCAACTTCGATATCAGCTTTGGCACGCATGTAAACTTTACCGCGGCCAGTATGATAAGCATCAATGATACCTTTACGACCATTGATCAATGCGGCCGTCGGGAAGTCTGGACCAGGAATATAATCCATAAGCTGATCGATAGTGATCTCTTCATTATCGATATAGGCCAGACAACCGTTGATGACTTCACCCAGATTATGAGGTGGGATGTTAGTCGCCATACCGACGGCAATACCAGATGAACCATTCACTAGAAGATTTGGTACTCTGGTTGGCATAACCTCAGGGATCTGTTCCGTACCATCATAGTTAGGTACGTAGTCGACCGTATCCTTATCAAGGTCAGCCAATAATTCGTGGGCAATTTTTGCCATACGAATTTCGGTATAACGCATTGCCGCTGCCGAGTCACCATCAACGGAACCAAAGTTACCTTGGCCGTCAACAAGCATATAACGGAGCGAGAATGGTTGCGCCATACGTACGATCGTGTCGTATACCGCGCTATCACCGTGTGGGTGATATTTACCGATTACGTCACCAACCACACGGGCAGATTTTTTGTATGCTTTATTCCAGTCATTGCCTAGCACATTCATCGCGAATAATACGCGACGGTGCACTGGCTTAAGGCCATCACGCACATCCGGAAGAGCACGACCAACGATCACTGACATCGCATAGTCGAGGTATGAGCCTTTCAGCTCCTCTTCAATGTTTACGGGCGTGATCTCTTTTGCAAGATCGCTCATGGAGCCAATATCCCTCAGGTAATTTCTGTCGTATTTTTATACGTGCAAGGTGCGAGAATATAGCATAAATGAGCCTAGATAGGCACACCTTTCACTACTTATGTTGTGAGTAATTTAGCGGATTTACCAAAAATCAGACACCACCTTGACGCGTTTGTGGCATCAATTGAGCTTAAACGGTTATTTTTCGCTCAATTCAATAGATGCAGATTTTTTCCCGAGGAAATAAAGTGCTACCAATTGTAAAAAAGCGACCTGACCGCTTTTTATGCAACTCTGAGCACCGCCTGACTGTAAGCTGAACAATTCTCTGATCAAGGTCACTTTAATCACAAAGCTGCTGCGTAGAATTGTCTTTGCACCCAACCGTTTAGCTGTTTAAAACGGACCTTTTCACGCATATTTTTTCAATTAAAAATAAGTGAGGTCACTATGTTAGGCAAGGCTATCAACACTATCGGACTCTGCATCATTGGCGGTAAATACATTTTAATGCTAATCCTCGCTGCAATGACGGTTTTTTCAGGTTCAATCAGCCCTGAGTTGCTGGCATTTAACAATAGTTAGCAATGACTGAGTCCTGCAAACCTCATTCCCCGGACAGTTATGAAACCGTTCGGGAGGTATTCTGAAGCAGTAGTGAGTATTTCCTACTGCTTCATGCTCACGTTCCCTACAGTATTCTCGCTGGCCTCTTGCAACTATTCGACGGTTTACGTGACAAAAACTATTATTTCAGCTCTCTCGATTCCGTTATAATATCGCCACTAATATAAGGAAATGGCGATAAGAATGACCAAACAGTTAAATGTCGATCCGGCAGAAATCAGTAAGTTTGAAGAAATGGCCTCTCGCTGGTGGGATTTGGAAGGAGAGTTCAAGCCTCTTCATCAGATCAATCCACTACGCCTGAACTATGTCATTGACCATGCCGGTGGCCTGTTTGGCAAGAAAATACTCGATGTCGGTTGTGGCGGCGGTATTCTGGCCGAAAGCATGGCTGTCGAGGGCGCGGAAGTCACCGGACTCGATATGGGCAAGGAACCGCTTACCGTTGCTCGGCTACATGCGCTAGAAACCGGAACCAGGCTGGAATATGTCCAACGGACAGCAGAAGAGCATGCAGAAATGTTCCCTGAGACCTACGATGTGGTGACCTGCATGGAAATGCTTGAACATGTACCAGATCCGGCTTCAGTGATCGCATCGTGCGCCAAAATGGTTAAGCCTGGTGGCCATGTCTTTTTCTCGACTCTGAACCGCAATATCAAGTCGTATATGTTTGCAATCGTTGGCGCTGAACAACTACTGAAACTGGTTCCCAAAGGTACCCACGACCACAATAAATTCATTCGCCCGTCGGAACTCATTGCGATGATCGATCCCACCCCGCTCCAGGATCGCCACATTACAGGCTTGCACTATAACCCGCTTACCGACCATTACTGGCTAGGCAACAATGTCGACGTTAACTACATTGTTCATACCATTAAGCCATAAGCAAAGCAGAATCGGCTTCAGCTTTCCCAAGGGCGCTATCAGCGTCCTTTGTTCCTTTAGCTGCCATCCCGCCCCCTCTTTCAGCGCATCACTGAACTCTATAGCTACAATAAGAAAAATAGCTCGCAACTTTCTTCGTTACCGCCACATTTTGCGATTAGATAAGGTACGATAATCATTCAGTTTGATATTACCTCTTTATCATAAGGATATTGTCATAATGAATTTGCCTATCAGAGCCGTACTGTTTGATCTCGACGGCACTTTGCTCGACACCGCTCCCGACATGGCTGATGCCGCCAACAAAGTGCTGGCCAATTATGATCATGGCCCGCTAACTGAAGAACAAATCAGGGCAAATACCAGTTATGGTGCAAAAGGGCTGCTTACAGCAGGTTTTGGGACAGTTCCCTCCCATCTCGATGATCACCAGTTAAGAGAAGAATTTCTTGGCTACTACCAGCAAAATATCTGCAAAGGCACGTCTATTTATTGTGGGATCAATAAGTTACTTGCTTATCTGGAAAACCAACATATTCCATGGGGGATCATGACCAACAAGCCCGGCTTTCTTACCGAGCTACTGCTGCCTTTTTTCCCTGAGCTATTAAAAGCGCAAGCCATTGTGTGCGGTGACACTCTAGCACTCGCCAAACCACACCCAGAGCCTTTGCTTCATGCCAGTGAAATACTGGGAGTTTCTCATACGTCCTGCGCCTATATCGGTGATATAGAGAAAGACATGGTTGCAGCCAATGCAGCCAAGATGCATGGTTATGTCGCTAGCTGGGGATACATTGGCGAAGAGCACACTCCAAGCGCTTGGCAGGCGAAAGGTATACTTCCGACCCCAGAGACATTAATCGACATGCTGGAACAACAAAACTGCCACCAAGGCAGCGAATAAGTCATTTCTTAATCAATCAGTTCACAGCATGTTTATTAAGCCAAAACTGGTAAAAATCAAGAGAAAATTTTTTTTATCTCTGCAAATTTCACCATGGATTTTATTTGATTTTTTCTACTATATTGGCGTATCTGCCTAAGTCAGTTAGTAGGCACTAACATTTTTTTATGAGTCCCCATGTTATCCACAGGCGGTTAAAAATTACCACCTTGCAATAATGACTCTTCCTCACTATCTTGTAACCCCATAAGCTCAACACCCCAATATATAGTGTTTTGGACGCACAATAAGAAATGAACAAAGATCACAATCTTTGCTAACCTTATTGTGAAAGTTGCAAAAAACACTGTTATTCAAAAAATACTGGGAAAAAGACCAAAAATGAATCAACAGCTAACTGTAACCAAGCGTGATGGACGCAAAGAAAGTATCGATTTAGATAAAATCCACCGAGTGATTGCTTGGGCCGCCGAAGGCCTGGAGAATGTCTCCGTATCTCAAGTCGAACTAAAATCTCATATTCAGTTTTACGAAGGTATCAAGACTGAGGATATCCACGAAACCATCATCAAAGCAGCAGCTGACTTGATTTCAGAAGAAACACCAGACTATCAATACCTTGCTGCACGCCTAGCTATTTTCCATCTCCGCAAAAAAGCATATGGTCAATTCGAGCCACCTACACTTTTTGATCACGTAACTAACCTTGTTGAAAAAGGGAAGTACGATACCCATTTGCTCGAAGACTATAGCAAAGAAGAATTTGAGCTAATGGACAACTACATTGACCATTGGCGTGATATGAACTTCTCTTACGCTGCCGTTAAGCAGCTGGAAGGTAAATATCTGGTTCAGAACCGTGTATCGGGTGAAATATTTGAAAGTGCCCAGTTCCTGTACATGATGATCGCAGCTTGTCTATTCGGCAAATACCCGAAAGAAACGCGTCTTGACTACATTAAGCGTTTCTATGATGCAGTATCGATGTTTAAGATCTCGCTACCAACACCGATCATGTCAGGGGTTCGTACCCCGACACGTCAGTTCAGCTCTTGTGTTCTAATTGAATGTGATGACAGCCTGGATTCAATTAACGCAACCGCAAGCTCCATCGTACGCTATGTTTCCCAGCGTGCTGGTATCGGCATCAACGCTGGCCGTATTCGTGCCCTTGGTTCGGAGATCCGTGGTGGCGAAGCCTTCCATACCGGCTGTATCCCGTTTTATAAGTATTTCCAGACCGCGGTTAAGTGCTGCTCGCAAGGCGGTGTTCGTGGCGGTGCCGCCACTCTGTTCTACCCAATCTGGCACGGTGAAGTGGAATCACTGTTAGTACTGAAAAACAACCGTGGTGTTGAGGAAAACCGTGTCCGCCACATGGACTACGGCGTACAGATCAACAAGCTAATGTACACTCGCCTAATCAAAGGTGAAAACATCAGCCTATTCTCACCATCTGACGTATCGGGCCTGTATGATGCATTCTTTGCCAATCAGGACGAATTTGAGCGTCTATATGTGGCGTACGAGCAAGACAGCAGCATCAAGCGCAAGACCATCAAGGCAATTGAGCTATTCTCACTGCTAATGCAAGAGCGTGCATCAACTGGTCGTATCTATATTCAGAACGTCGACCATTGTAATACCCATAGTCCATTTGACCCGGCTGTTGCCCCAATCCGCCAGTCTAACCTATGTCTTGAAATTGCGCTGCCGACCAAACCTCTGAATAACGTCGAGGACGAGAACGGAGAGATTGCACTTTGTACGTTGTCTGCGTTCAATCTCGGTGCTATTGAATCGCTCGATGATCTTGAAGAGCTGGCTGAACTGACTGTTCGCGCCCTGGATGCTCTGCTTGATTACCAGGACTACCCGCTTCCTGCTGCGCGTCGTTCAACGATGAACCGCCGTACGCTGGGTGTCGGTGTAATTAACTTTGCCTACTACCTGGCGAAGCATGGAGTTCGCTACTCAGATGGCAGTGCAAACAACCTGACTCACCAGGCATTCGAAGCGATGCAGTACTACCTACTGAAGGCCTCTGTCGGTCTGGCGAAAGAGCAAGGTGCATGTCCAGCCTTTAACGAGACAACTTACGCACAGGGTATTTTGCCTATCGACACCTACAAGAAAGATGTCGATAAAGTGTGTAGCGCAGATCTGCACTACGACTGGGAAACACTACGTGAAGAGATCAAAACTCACGGCTTGCGCAATTCAACCCTATCGGCACTGATGCCGTCAGAGACCTCGTCTCAGATCTCGAATGCGACTAACGGTATTGAGCCACCACGTGGTTTCGTTTCTGTCAAAGCTTCGAAAGACGGTATCCTGAAACAGGTAGTGCCTGAATACAGCAAGTACAAAGACAACTATGAGTTGCTTTGGAATATCGGCAGCAACGACGGCTACCTGCAGCTAGTCGGCATTATGCAAAAGTTCATCGATCAGGCTATTTCAGCTAACACCAATTACGATCCGAGCAGCCAGCCGGGCGGCAAGGTACCGATGAAGCTCTTGCTAAAAGACCTACTATCAGCGTATAAACTCGGCGTGAAAACCTTGTACTACCACAATACCCGTGACGGCGCTGCTGATAGCCAGGGCGATGTTGGCGCAGACGACTGCACAAGCTGCAAAATTTAACTGAATTGAAACGATGGGAGCTGAAGCTCCCGTCGATGTTGAGGATATAATGGCGTATAGCACTTTTTGTCAAACTAACAACGATCAGCTAAAGGAACCGATGTTCTTTGGCCAGTCTGTCAACGTTGCTCGTTATGACCAACAGAAATTTGAGATTTTCGAAAAGCTGATTGAAAAGCAGCTTTCTTTCTTTTGGCGTCCGGAAGAAGTGGACGTATCGGGTGATCGCATTGATTACAACAACCTGCCCGATCACGAAAGGCATATTTTCATCAGCAACCTGAAATACCAGACACTGCTGGATTCGATTCAGGGCCGTAGCCCGAATGTCGCGTTATTGCCAATTGTTTCTATTCCAGAGCTTGAAACCTGGATTGAGACCTGGTCGTTCTCCGAAACGATCCACTCACGCTCGTACACCCACATCATCCGTAACATTGTGACCGATCCGGCGATTGTATTTGATGATATCGTTGATAACGAATACATCATTAAACGTGCTGGCGATATTTCCATGTACTACGATGACCTGATCGCGGCTACCAGCGACTATCACCGCCTAGGCAAAGGCACTCATACTGTCAACGGAAAAACCATTACGGTTAACCTGCGTGATATCAAGAAAAAACTTTATGTATGCATGATGTCAGTCAATGCCCTTGAAGCCATCCGCTTCTACGTCAGCTTTGCCTGTTCTTTCGCTTTCGCCGAACGTGAGCTGATGGAGGGTAACGCCAAGATCATCAAGCTGATTGCTCGTGACGAAGCACTGCACCTAACTGGCACCCAGCATATTCTGAACCTGCTTCGTACTGGCCAGGACGATCCTGAAATGGCTGAAATTGCCAAAGAGTGCGAGCAGGAATGCTTCGACATCTTCAAGGATGCCGCGGAACAGGAAAAAGAGTGGGCTGAATACCTGTTCAAAGACGGTTCAATGATAGGTCTGAACAAAGACATTCTTTGTCAGTATGTTGAGTACATCACCAACCTACGCATGAAGGCTGTCGGTCTAGAGCAAGCTTATCCAGGTGCAACTCAGAACCCTATCCCTTGGATCAATTCATGGTTGTCATCGGATAACGTGCAGGTTGCCCCACAAGAAGCAGAGATCAGTTCTTACCTCGTTGGCCAGATCGACAACGACGTCAGCGCCGACGATCTTGGTGACTTCGAACTATGAGTCAATTAACCATCAAGGTTAACGGACAAACGGTTCACGGCAATCGCCGTGAACCGTTACTCGTTCAGCTTGAAAAAGCCGGATTACAGCCAGAATTTCAATGCCGCAACGGAATGTGCGGTGCTTGTCGCTGCAAGCTAAAGTCTGGCGCAGTCAATCAGGGTGATACCATGGCCTTTGTTGCCCCCAATGAAGTACTGGCCTGCTGTTCCATTCCCAAAACCAATATTGCTGTCGAATTCGATTACCTACTGGCAGAAAGCCAGCAAACGAACAAAAAAACGGTTAACAGCTGAGGCTTAACAGCAAAGAATATCCCTTTCTCAACGATTACTTACCTTATTAACGTTCCGCAGGAAGAAACACATCCCCCTCTGAGACCAAAAACTCATACTGCCCTATCACTGGTTTGCCATCCAGATATCGTCTAAGCATATCGAGCATCACAGTGGCAACAACACTGCGCAGAGCATTATGATTATACTTTCGCTTGGCTTTAACTCGTTGAGCCCAGCTTCCATCAGGCGTGGACAATGCGACAGTAACGCCCTCATCATAATAAGCACCTGACATCAACGCCAACTGTACGCCTGCTTTGTCACGGGCCGCAGAAACTATCGTTATCGCCTCTTTCAGGCTGTCGTCATTACCGAGTTCAGGTGCGGGCTCTGCCAACAGCATCAAACCTTGCTCTAAAGTGCTGCGACTTTCTGAATGATCCTGTAACCAATTTGTCAGCCAGCCGCCAGTAAATTGCTCAACAACCGTCAAACGCTGCTCGGTGGCAACTAGCTGCTGGCCGACATGCTGAACAATATCTCGACCAATACTAACAACATTATCCCCGAGCAGCTCAATCATCAGCTGCTGCAGTGAAGTTGCCTGTGCCGCGTTTCTCGGCGTAAATAGTTTCACTTCAATAAACGGCAGCGAGGAGCGATATCCGACTTCAAATCCAGCGGGTAATGATACAGTTGACAACGTCTGGCCAATCCCCGACTCCGACAAGCCAAAAGTATAGAAACGGTGGCAGTCAAGCGCGTGAGCGGCGTCAAACTGCGACGTAAGGCGAGGTAAAATCTCTTCTATCGCCATCTTTTTAAACTCACTCGGCACCCCGGGAGTAAAATACACCCATGCCCTATTGAGCTTCATTGCAAAACCGCATGCAGTGCCAATAGGATTCTCTAACAGCTCAGCACCTTCGGGCAGCATAGCTTGCTTGAGGTTAGTTTTTGGCATTTCACGTCCAAACGCCTGATACTTATCTTGCATCTGCTGTACCCAGTAATCCGATTGCTCAAGACCCGAGTCAGCAGCTATCGCGGCCGCTTGCGCCGTTAAGTCATCGGTAGTCGGCCCAAGGCCACCATTAACCACCACAATATCAGCAGTCAGACTACAGTGCTCAATTTCGGCTGCCAGATCTTCCAGTTTATCGCCAACGGTGGTTCTGCGGGACAAAGGAAAACCATGCTGAAAAAACAAACGTGATAGCCATGCTGCATTAGAATCGACAATTTCCTCGATTTCGCCAAAATCTATCAAAAGGTTATCAGTTTTATCATTTCTATGAAGAGGCTTATGTACTGATAGCAACTGAACGATCAAGGGGAGATCATACCCATAGTCATCATCATTGTTACTGTTCATACGCATAATCTTCTTTATACAAAATAAAAAATACTTGTTGAGCGCGGAGCGCAAACTTAAAGCGCACTCAGAGGTAAAAGACGATTGTGGTAAAGTCGAGGGGCAGCTTGCCTGTCCCGACTTTTCCACATGAGGACTCCGTAAGAATAGACCATTATGCATTAGTTTCAATATCCTTGCTTTTCTCTAAGTACATTTGGTTACCACTTGTATATTTTTAATCGGATCTTTGATAAATGTCAGGTGGTACGAACCAAACCTAATAGCCAATCAAACAAGATAAAAAGACCGCTCTAATAGCCTTAGCACTTAATCACTGAAGGCAATGAGGTCTTCAGCGTTGCCTAATAACGCTGGCAATCAATGACTTGCAGTGTTAGCATAATGTCGTTGAAAGAATTTTAAAAAGCTCCATCAAAAAGCTCCATCAGTTCCTTTGTTCTAAGTACGTTCGTACATATTTCTCAAAACATCATGCAAACGATAGTTTGCTTTATCTTGTTGATTGAACAAAGGAAATATCATGCAGCTACATAGCGCACGCCCCCTTTTTGAAAGCAAAACTCCAGAGCATTACGTTCGATTGGGTAACGGAGAGTTTTTCCTAAAAACATCCGAGGGCAATTTCTCTTCTAATAATTTCACTAAAATGATCGTGGTTCGAGTAACTGAAGATTGTGATTGCGTATCACACTGGTGCTTGTTCGGACGCGAGAGAGCCCTTATTACAGAAGAGCTGTATCACACGCTATCAAAAACATTTTGTGCAATAGCACGTGAAGTCGTGCTTAGGGATGTTGTCTTTAAGAATGTTGAAGGCTTCGAGCTTGACCTAATGCTCGGTATTCGAGCCGAGGTGTTGTATGAACCTCAAGACGAGCTTTTACTTGATTTAACCGAGCAAAATGCAAAGTTGATATATGACGGGCTTGCGCCATACGGATTCAAACTCGTTACTAATGACGATAACTCAGAGCCAAAAGAAGGTCGCTATTGTCGTGTGCAGCGAATTGACGATGCCTTTAGTGTTGAGATTGCGGGTATATCTATTCGCATCACAGAGAGTGAAGCAACGCATCTTCTCAATCATGAGTCATGCAATGAAACAGAGGCTCTATCTGAGCTGGACGAGTTTTATTTGACTAACTACAGACTCGGATGCCCTGAAGACGCGGATGCTGGATATAGACTGTGGCGTAAATGGCATGTCTATCAAGTTGAGGGCAGTGATATTGAATTCTATGATGAGTATGACGACATTGATGGTATGTGGCTACATAGCGAGAAAGGTGATTTTCTTTACCATCCCGCACGATCTAAGGTCTTTAGTCACTCCGGTCAGTTTTTTATCGGTAATTCGTCCGAGTCAACGGAGATATCGAAGGCGCTGTACGATGTACTGAAGTCTTCAAATCGAGCTTCTTTAGCAACAGCAGAAGAAACACCTGAGTTCGGCAAAGTAGAATCATTCAGCTTGGCTTATGGCATCGATATAACAAGGGAAAGACGCATCCTAGAGGCGTTTGAGCGCCATAAGGCTAAGGCACTTAGAACAATCAGCGTTGCAGTCCCTTTCAGTCCAATAATTGACGCTAACTTGCGATGCGATGAATTAACTCGTGCGATGGCGCCACTTTTTACTAATGAACACCCACAGATGCTTAGATCTTATTCAAGAGATCTTATGCGTTACATGAAGAGGTTGGATGCAAAAGGCCGTGTTGTTGACTTGAGTAAAGAAAACATCGACTGGTATATGCAATTGTTCTTTAACGAAGTGGAAGTGGCTAATCGCAAAGGCGCCCTTGATCATCACACGCTTGTTTTCGGAACTCTACTAAAGAAGCTGCAGCTAGATCGAGAAGAACATGCTCTAAACCTGTCTCAGGTGAAGCCTCCTAGGGATGCTCGATAAATCGCCAACTAAGAAGGAAGCGCTACTAGCTCGCCACAGAGAAAGAGAGCGCCAGGGATTAATAACTAAGACGCGTCAAAGTTATTAATTACATGATAAATGGGGTGAGAGCCCCATTTTTTGAAGGCAAGGAAGCCTTCGGTGTTACCTAATAATACCTCTAAGTAACACCCTCCCCAAGTAAAGACTATGGCACTACCACGGAGTGCCACTGCCATCCAGTCAAGATAAAAAGATTGCTATAAGTACTCATTAGTAGAGCTCGAACATTAATACAGTTTTTGCAGTGGTCTAAATTGAGACTATATTCAGACTTCACATTGACTTGGTCGGCTAAAAGATGCACAATATGCCTGTCATATAATTAAACTTAACCATATTACTAAGCCCTATATTTTGTGTTTTAGTGACGGAACATCCCTAGGAGCTCCATATAGAGTAGAAATGGATAAAATTATGAAAATTCAGACTGTTAGTTATTTAAAATCAAATGCCGCAAAACTTGATCTTGAAGAGCCTATGGTTATTACTCAGAATGGAATCCCATCTTATGTGATTGAATCTTATGAAGACAGGAAGCGTCGTGATGATGCAATAGCTTTAATGAAGCTCCTTTCGTTTTCACATGAAGATAAAAAGCATGGAAAAGTAGTATCGTCGGCCTCATTTAAGAGCATGTTAGCTGAGCGTAAAAGCAAGGTGCCTCTGAATGACGAAGCTAGTAAAAATTGAGTACACTGAAACATTTGTAAAATCTGTAGAGCAAAATATCGATTATCTATCAGCATACAAACCAGAAAGTATGGTGATTGATGACATTGAATCTCTAGTCACTTTCTTTGAAGAAAGTGTTACTCAATTCCCTGAAATGTTTAAGATTTGTCATGACTTAACATTGTTAGGTGATTACCGCTTTAGAGAAGTAGTAAAGGACGGTTTTCGACTACTTTATAGTATCGAGCATGTTAGTGATGATGAGGGCATCATCACAGGTGAAGTGCTAGTTCGAACAAAGAATAGCTTGCAAGAGCAGTTATTTAACCATTGTTTGCTTCACCGTTAACTCAAAGCTCGTGTGAATAGGAAAGGTCGCCATTGGCGGCCTTTTTTGTTGAAGGCAAGGAAGCTTTCGTTCTAAGCTCGCAACATGAAAAAGACTAATAATCTGTGCACTTTCCCTGCGAAAAGTGTTGCGATTGCCAAAACTTTCGATGTAAAAAGTGTGGAAACTGAAAATTAGCCCTTACATTTCAACCTATTAGCTGCATGACTTTGAAAGCAAGGATGCTTTCAGCACTTAGCATGTAAACATAGTCAAATCCCCGACTCTTAATTCCGACATAACACTAGACTAAGAGCCGTTTTTCGACATAACAGTGGACTAAGAGGCGATTTTTGACATAACACTAGACTAAGAATGTTGTGGTGCAAGCGCCAGGCGGGCGCGCTCTGCTGCCTGCTGTGCATCTAATCTGATTGCATTGAGCTCAATAAATAGCTGCGCTTTTCCTTCTATCTCTGCGTTCAGCTCGCACAGTCTGTGCGTCACCAACTCTTCTTCATTTTCATCATCTTGTGGTAACGACAGCCTCATAGCCTCCGCAGTCATCTCAGACAACTCACATCTCAGCTCTGTTAGTTCCTCGATAGCAAATTGATTTACCCGGTTAGCCGCGGCCTGGAGCGCCTGCCAATTTTCTGCAGACGGCTCTTCTTGCACGTTATAGATAGCGTTCAACAGCTTTTGCTGATTACATAATGTCGGCGATAGCTCTGCCATAAAATCTCCAAGTATATCCATCCGGAGCCACTCATTTGACTGGGTTCTCTTTTTTTGAAATCTTATATCCCTTCGAATTTTCTTATATCTCTACACATGCAGAGCGTAAAAAGTTAAATCCAATGGTGGTAATTTAACTTTTTATAGTTCTGGATGGGTCAAATATAACTTTTTTGCAGCGGTGCTACTGACACTCCTCGACTAACAGCTTCGCTGCACAGTCGAGTTGAGCATTCTCAATTGGTAAGCATTCCTTACCAGTTGAGCGCAGTTTTGCATTCTCAACTACCAAGGAATACTCGGTAGTTGAGCGCAATTGATGCTTAATTTTTATTGCGCTGCTGATAGCGCTTAAAGCGCTCATAGTCACCTGGATAGTAGCCTTGACTACCATCACTATTGATTGGCATTTGACTGCCAGCTAGGAAGTCCTCAAAAGCTACTCTTTCTTCAGCATCCAGGTCTTCAATGGCGGGCCAACGGCGTTTTGGGCTATTCATCGTATGTACTCCTGAACGTATTTAGTTTTTAGTGCTCTGTGGTGTTAGTTACAGGTATTTCTCGATAATCAGGATTCAGCAGATGCTCAACGCATGCCGAAAAAGCCTCACTATTTCCGCTAGTTACAACATCAATCGGTTTGCCAGCATAGCGCTCTGTCTGCTCTGCTGCTTGCTTGCCCAGCTCGAGCATTTCCTCGATTGATACCCCCTTTAATGCAGCTGCGTTTGGCGCAACTCGCTTGAGCGTGATTGATTGCTCTGTGAAAAGCCAAAAGCAGATATCCCAGTCACTGCGGTCAGAGCCTAGCAGACGTGGAAGGTGGGCTTGTAGTGCCTCATAAACCTTACCTTCTTCATCAAACTGGAAGGCTGGGAATTGTAGCTGGCCGTTGAGCATGATGGAGATAATTTGGTTGAGCTCAACGGCATCGGCAAGCTCTTCTTGAGAGAGCAGGAGCTCATCAGCGCCTTTGAAATCGTGGTCGGCAATGAATTGATTTTGCCGTTTCTTGAGCTTCCGTCTCAAAGCATTCAAATGATTCATATGCGTCACCTTCATCAGCCCGTACTCTTAGTTTATTCTACTAGCAGGTCTTTGATAAAACAGCGTGCCACCCCAACGAGCACCATATCTTCTGTGACGCGACCACGATTTTCATCAGTAACAGCAAACCACTTCTCATGTCGCCAGAACAGTTGGCACGGAAACGTCTCTCCGAAATGCTCAACAAGCGCCAGGCAGGCATCATGAGGTCTTCGATCAACTTCAAAGACAGCAATATCACCTTTAGACAGATTCATTCGTACAAAGTCGTAATCGAACATCCAGACCAGCGTCGCTGACGGCTTTCTAATGATGTGCTCATGCAAGCTGTCGCCGATGTACGGCTCCTCATGGCCAGCCGCAGGGCTTGGAAAAGCTGCCATCCAATTAACTCCGGTAAGAATTTTACTCTATCAGTTGCGCATTTATATGTATGGATATACAGTATTTTAAGGTTATCTTGCATCACAGGATTTATCAAGCAGTTGATATCTCCAGAGCATTCACAAGAAGGGAGAGATAAATTATGCAGGTACTTAGCGCACGACCTTACTTTGAACACAAGACCAGGGAGGCTAATGTTTGGGTTGGAAGTGGGATGTTTTGTCTTAGGACGCTAGAGGGGAATTTTACTTCTGAAGACCACGTTCTTGTCGCTCAAATCACACAGCTTAACGGTGATGTTTGCCATTACGCGTGTTTCGAAGGTAACAAGGTGCGGATCGATGAAGAGATGTATAGCGCGCTTTCTAGGGTATTCTGTGCGGGCGAAACAACGGTGATAGATGCTTTCTTTCATCAGGCAGTTGAGGGATATTGGCTGGACATGTCGCACGGTAGTTATTCATTGACACAACCTGCCCAAGGCTGACTTAGACGGCTCCTGGCAGGTTGCATAGACTGTACTGACTCCATACCCGGTCTAGCACTCTACGATATAAGATGTGATGTAATCGGACAGTCATGGGAAGCAACTTCTAGCAAGCAACTTCTAGCTGTCACAAACACGGAATTGGACATTTCCGAGTTAGAAAATATACCACTATACTATCCATCTGAGCTAAGAGCGCATAGCAACCTTGGACATAATCCAAGAGGCAAAGATAAAAAAGACTGTGTCATGATAATCAGCTAGAAATCTGAAAGCTAAGCTTAATCAATACAGCAATGCTTAAATTTCTTACCACTCCCGCACGGACATTTGTGATTTCGCCCTACTTTAAAATCTAGTTTTTTCTTTAATGATGCCAGATTTGGTTTCGTAGAGGGCTGCAACATTTTACTTGCCTCTTCCAAACGTTCATCAAAAGCCCATTCCTTTTCAAGGTGAACTAACTCTAAAACCATCTGTGACTTTGGCTCGACAATCACTCCTAACCACTTGTTTTGTCGCTCACGATACATTCTCAGGTGCATGTATGACAGCAAGCTCTCTCTTACTGCTTCTACACTGCCTGATTTTGTATGTATGGTTAGTCCTCCATTTTCTCCCTCAAACATTACCGTAAAGTCATGACTGCGTGTATCTTGATGAGTTTCAAACGAAATCCTCGAAACACCTCCATCCAAGATATCTAAAAATTTCCCGCTAGCCTTCATCAACGCAAACGCAAAATCAGTTAGCTCATCTCGTTTTACATGCTGGAGCTTAAACAATAACTTGCTAATAAAGCCTTTAGAGTATCTTTTTAAAATCCCTTCGGGTGTTCGCGGGCCATCTAGTCCCATTCTGCGTACCATAAACGCAGCATCTAAGTCGGAAGCAATATCGTCATCCAAATGCATCATAGTGAATTCTTTGTCGAGCCAAAGATTTCTCTTTAAGTGCATAGATAAAAGAACTATCTCGGTGCTTCCAAATATGGTTTCAAAGAATGCACTTCGTCTATCAATGTAGCTGAGTAAAAACAAGGGTTGATTAAGAAACTCTGTCAATATGTCTAGAAAGAAGACATCCATAACAAAGGGAGACTTCAGAAATTCACTTTGCTCATATTTTAGATACTGGCGGCATTGAAAAGACAAGTTAGGGTAACTTTCTGATGTCAGACATACTGGATAACAAGTGGTCGGTTTGCACCCCAAATCAACCTCATTCCCATCAGCATCCTTAATAACCATTCCGTCCATTTGCAAAGCTTCTGCGCACTCTACAGCTTGGTCATAAGCATTTTGAACACCTTTAACAAAGTCATCTTTTACAAGACTTACCTTTCCTTTACGGGCTGGAATAGTCATACCTTTAGACTTTGCTTGTATCACTAAGAATTTTGTTCCGAACTTGGCGAGGATATCTACTTCACCGACCTTTTCTGATGAATTTTTGAATATGTCTAGATTTCGAAATACCCTACCTTCACCAAAGACGTCCAACAATTTTTGATACGCAAAACTCTCCGTAAACTCACCTCGATGCATAACAGCTTTATTCACGTACTTTTTATCTGAACGCATCCAAAAAATCGGGCTTTCATACATAGATTGAGCAAGAGCTGTGGGTTGAAACAGAAAGTACTTATCTTCAAACTTCGCTATCGGTTTAAAATTAACAACGTTAACATCATCAATAGCTTGTAAAGCTGAGTTATCTTCGCACCTGTCAGCCGTGAACGCACTTAGAAACGACTCTACTTTTTCAGTTGTATACTTTGTTTGTTTACTAATATTCTCAACTGACAAGGCGTTGCTGTTTAAGTAAGATTTGTAACAGATTTCACTACCATCGATATCTACCAGCTCTTGAACATTTGAATTCAATTGCGCCATTATGGCTTGATAGATATGAATCCCTTCATCCATATCAAAACCTACATTCTGGCTTAGCCAAGTCGCATCAGACTGATACCTTAACTTTGCTAATTCAGCAAACTGGAAATCAAAAGCCTGCTCGGCGGCGTAGAAGACAGATTCTCGAATAAACTCTTCTTGTGAAAAGAAGCTTTCCATATCCAACTTCATGTTTTCTTTGGTGAACATTTTTCCAAAAGCACTGCCAAAGACTTCATGCATTTCCATTAGGAGCTTTTCAGTTTCTAACGCCCATTCTTGTATCTCTAAATCGGTTAACTCTTTAGCATTAAAACCAGCTTTTTGTATCAGTCCATGCAATAAAGATAGCTCAGTACGAATAAGCCTTTCTTTACTGTAGAAGTGATTGAGGTTTTCCCCCTGTAAACCCTCTTGATAACCGAAAGTGCAGTCCCTCCGACATAAATAAGAAAAAACATGAATAAACCCATCTCGACTACAAATGCTTTCTAGCTTTTCAAATTTCTGCTGTTCTAAATGCTCAATTTTCAACGGGATGCACCTATGTAAGCCTCTGATCTAAAGTTAAAAATATCATCCTCTTAGCTTATCAACTGTGACTTGCTCCCCAATCCCCATACCCTAAAGGCATACTGGTAAGAATGATGTAGGAGTTATATGCAGCTAAATACTCCAAACACACTTTGGGGCATAAACGTGCCAGATGAAGAGGCTGGCACGAAGCTGGGCACAAACATGTTAGGTCACTTACTTTAACGTAAACGGTTCAGATAAGAAAAAGTATGTTGAAGTCTTGAACCTTTGTTAGCCGTACATTGCATGCTTAACTCTTTATTACTACACATATTTTGTGTATAAACCAAATTATATCAACCAGTAAAGTGACTCAGATGTACAACAGATTTGTAGCAAAAGAAAAAGATGTATTTGCCACTCCACTTTTTATATTATCCATTGCAATCCCTTTACTCTTAGCAATCTCTGTAGGCTTTGCGCTGTACTATAGCGAGAGTTTTGCATCTTTTCTAAGCCACATATGGGTTACAATGAAGTTACCTTTGGCAATAGCGTCCTTGTCGATACCTCTTGCAACGTGGGTAATTGCTAACCATCGCTCTGCACAAATAATTAAATCAAACAAACTACAAGAATCTAAACGGTTAGTTGAAACTTACCTTGAGCAAGAGAGCTTCTTTGAACGAGTCTATGGGCGAAAGATAACAACCGCCAAGTGGAGCTTTATCACGAAAGAAGATCTACCCGTGATACATGCTGAACTGTATGAGTTTCAAAAACTACAGGACAAAGGTGAGATTAAAATTCGAGATAACGTCACTGAAGATGTTAACGCGTACTTTTATGGTACTAGTCGAGTTTTCTGGGAATATTACGAACAATTTGTCAAAGAAAAAGAGAACGATAATAACGAGTTTTTACTAGAGTCTTTCACTATCCAATTGTATGAGTATTTGCACTATCAATTAGCCCACTTTTCTCGCGTGTTTGGAACTCAAAGTGTAGATGTAAACGGCACATGTTTGAGCACCTATATTTCTGCGTACTTTGAGGTTTACCAATTATGTAATGATTTGAATATCGCTACAGATGACGTTAACGACGACACAATTCGAGACGACTATGAAACATTTACTGCTGTCGCTAACCTAATTTCAGATAACTTTGGATTACGATTAGAAAGTGCAACTTTGGGTAGACTCAAAGAAGATATTGAAGTTAAAAGAATGCTTAAATTTGCAACAGCAGAGCCACATACTCAAACAATTAACCGCCTTATACATGAGTGGTCAGAAAAGTTTGCAGAGAACTTCGAGCACATCAAATTGCTCGCTGTAGAGGGCAAGTATTTGTCTTTTAAGTTGTTCACAGAAGATCATAAAGATTTCATTTTAATGAGCTTCATGGAAACAGAAGAGCAGGAGTACTTTGGCGAAATTCAATTTACCAAAGGAAAAGATAAAGAGTTCATGCCGATCTACAAACACGAAACGGGCATCACTGTACACAAAGATGCAACCAGTGCCGAGAAGAAAATGACTGATATCATTACATTTATTACTCAGTACTCACCAGCTCCAGTATAGTTAAGTGTACGGCTGACGTCTCTATATTAATCAGCCGCTTACAGGCGTCATCTAGAAGTTAGATTGCAGCATATTCGTTATTTCTACACGTAACTCACAATAGCGCTTACTGAATCTTGACGTATGGTACGGATAACTTTTGGTAGGGGAAAAGAGATTAACAGGATCTTTATGAGTTATTGCCCTAAATGATTTAGGGGCAAAAGCTTGATAGAGTTACGATGGCACCTGTCAGCTTAGCTCACGCTCTGATTCCCAAACTAACAGATTGAGCCTCATCTATTCCACATAGAGCCGGCCGGTTCATTTAAAACTTATGCTTGATTGAGCCATTGCTCCATCAAAAAGCGAGAAATCGAATCCTTACGAGGTAACTTGTAACCATCAACGCCATCACTATATTCAGCAAATCGTACGAGTTCGTCACGTGAGAACCATTTTGCTGACTCTATTTCATCTTCATCTACACTAATTTGCTCCGTCTCAGCAATAGCTGAAAAGCCAAGCATCAAACTAGATGGGAACAACCAAGGCTGTGAAGCTATATACTTAACATCACCGACTATTATTCCGGATTCTTCAAACACTTCACGCCTGACTGTTTGTTCAAGCGTTTCACCTTGGTCAACATAACCAGCTAGGCAGGAATAAACACCCTTTACCCAGCTTTTCTGTCGTCCAAGTAATATTCGCTCTAGCCCGTCTTCAAATTGCTTTGTTACCGTCATAATGACCGCAGCATCGGTACGAGGGAAAGATTGGTGCCCGCATTTTTCATTTGAACACACAAGCGAGTGTCCACCTTCTATGGAGCGTGTATGTTGCCCACAGCGGCCACAAAAACGATTATTCTTATGCCAGTGACATAATCCCCGGCTCAACATCAGAAAAGAGGCTGTGTCGTTATCTAGGTGCGAGGCTATCTGCCTAAGCTCATTCCACTTGCCTTGGTTCAATAGATGGCTATCTAGCTCCATGCCCGTAACATCGATGGCGAACATAGGCTGGCTGGATTGCACGCCAAGAAAGACCATTTCCGAGTCTTCTAACGCAGAAGAAACGATTTGTTCATAGCTGAAGATAATCGGCCGGTATGAGTCTCCACATACTAGGTTCTTGTCATCACAAAGGATAAGAAAACCAGCATTTAGCTTTTGCTCTTTGACCCAGGCACTGTCTTTTCGTTGAGAGGAGCATCTATCAAGTGTCATCGCAGAGAATCTAAGCATGGGTTACTTGCTCCTCCTCACTATCTTCATTCGCATTGTTTTCTTCATCATTTTCTTTATTAATCTTGATGGCGAGGTCAATGTCCATTTCAAAGGCATCGATGAGTGAGCGCATTTTTTCGATAATTTCGGTCGCGGTGACCCTGGAATTCTTCAAGTCAGTCTGCATGGTCTCAAGCTCATCTTTAACCAAACCGACTGCTGATTTCAACGAGATCGCATTGTATGTTTGTCTCACACCAGCCAAATCTGAGAAGGCGAGGTTTATGTATGTGTTTAAAGAGTATGGCTGTGTATGACCAGACCATTGTTGCAATTTCATTTTAAATTGCTCGGTATTTAACAATGCCCTATTGAATTCATCCTTATTCTTAAACTTGTGCTCTAGGATGATTTGCTTTAATCGCTCCGTCAGATAAGCATGTCGTATCAGGTGTGCAAAGCACTCATCTGTGATGCCTGCGGCATGCTTATACTTGTTAAAGTATGTGCTGATGGTATCCGATTTAAGAGCTTTTCCAGTCCGAACATTGATAAAGACAAACCCATGGTCATTTTCTTTACCGATTGTCCCTTTAATGATTTTACGTCGGACTTTAGTAATATACTCTTTCAAGTTATGCAAAAATGTTACTGGCACAGGGACTTGGCGCGTATGGTCATCCTTCCGTTTAAGCGTGGTAAACTGCAAATTAACAGTATCACTTTTGCTGCTCTTGGCCTTTCTAAGCGCCTCCCTGACATCGTCAACGTGCAGTAACATGACCTCGGTACGTCTTGCGCCAGTCTGCTCTAATGACTGATATATCATAGTGTCACGTGATTTAACGTAAGGGTTTTTATTTTTGTCAATCTGCTTCTTGATGGCGGCGGCAGCAGAGTCCGCAATAGGCAGCCGCTTATTCGCTGAGTCACCCTTTGGAATTGAGCCGTGGGTATAATGAAACGTTATCCTAGGCTTTTTCATCCCCTCAACAAATGTTTTGACTTCCTTCTTTTCAACCTTGATGGCATGAAAGTCCTGATCACCAATCAAGGCTTCGTCGCCATGAAAATCAGCCACAGACCTTAGAAAATCAATACAGGTGTGTGCAATCAATCTGACTTGATTAATGCCCCTCACTCGCTTGCCAAACTTGTTGGTCTCATGGTGAATAAATTGAATAAAATCTCCAAATCGATCATCATTTAACGCAGTGAACGCCCATTCCCTGCTATAACAGTAGCGGATCAGGTGCGATATATGTGAAGCGTAGGTTTTCGGCGTTCCACCGTCTTCCGTCCTTTGCGACAATGAGCGGCTCCATAACCCCAACATATAAACATTGGCTTCTGTGCAAGGAACACCATCAGGATATTTGATAAAAGGTAGCTTTTTCGCCTTTTTTGTATGGAGATTATTTTTTCGCTCCGGCGAATAGGCTGTCCACATTTCAAACTCAGACTGAATACAATTATAGAGCTTGGCCATCAGACAACACCTTTAAAGTTCTTTATTGTTGATAAGGATGACGTTATTAGACATCTCCTTTAAAAGGTGTTTGTTGTTGATAAAGCTGACCTTCGCGCTGATTTTTTTGCGTTGCTCGACCCAATCAGCCTGTAATTGCTGACTTCCAGATCTCTCGGCATAGTTACTTGCTGTGTCCTTGATGTCCGTTAATAGGCCTGTCATCATGACGTTGTGAATCTTAAGCATTTCAATCTCTTGCTTTAATTCTTTCACTTGCAGCTTTAAGCCCGCTTTTGTTTCTGGATTGGGCCTTTCTTTTTTGCCTATTGCTTTGTTTAATGCTTTTAGTGCATTTATTCTTCGTTGATCGAGTCCAGCGTAGCCATCTTCCAGTACCAGGTCAGCATTTGATTCTTGTGTGTTCTTCGCGCAAGGCACAATGCATTTGCTAGTGTCTTCATACTTTGCAAAGGCCCCCTGGCTCTTTAAGACATCACGCAGTGACTCATCTGCAACAAAATCAGCAGGTGTTTGAATAATCTCACGCAGAAACTTATCTGCAGCCAGTACCGATTGCTGGTTTATTTCCTTTAGGGTCATTTCTGTCATCAGAATTCCTCTTTAACACGTAAGATCATCTTGTAGTCGGTAATGGTATTGCCGGCTTCGTCTTTGACAGTAAAAAATTCCGGCTCTAAATCGATGGTTCCATCTAATAGCAACTTGGTAATATCCTTTTCAAAATCAATTGAATCCTTTTCAAACTGTTCCCGAATCAGCTCTAGTGGGGGGGAAAGATGAGCATCATCTTCATCACAGTCTTCATAGTCAGACAAAACCTCGCGATAGCCTTTAAGCTTCAGGTAATCCACACCGTACCGCTCTTTCAATATGGGGGCTAACTTATCGATATTTTCGATGCCATGCTTAGACATCCCTTCGCGAATACACCGAGCTTTAATACCAGCTAGAACCTCGCCCTGGAGGCCTTCCGTCACGTAGTGATATAAGTGCTCTGAATCCGTATGGCCGAGGAAGTGACGGAGGGTATCCAAACTATTGGTGCCATTCCTCCAGAAGAACACCATGGCGAAAAAGCGCCGCAGTTGGTGTTGCCGAATATAGTAGCGACGTTCATCGTCTTCGGCATACTGCACAGTAGGCGATTCAATGTAATCGCAAAAGGCATCAAGGTGGACGTTATAAGACGCCGCTTTAATGGGTTTTAGTGTTATATTTTTTTGGTCAACAAAAGGAAACAGCGTCGAATTTTTCTGGGTGATTAACTTATCTTCAATCAATTTTTCATTGAATGCCTCAAGCTTGTATAACAGGCTCGCCACGCCACGAAGGATGGGTCTTGAAAGGGTTTCCCGTAGAGCTTTATCACCGCCAACCCCTGATTTCCTATTGTCAAAAATCAGCTCAAACTCCACCTTCTCAGAAGATTCTAAATTAGGATCTACCCCTGATGGCAAAAGGCAATCTGTCGGATGTAAATCTATCAACTCACCAGCACGTCTTGCCATTGTTGCACCAGTGATTACCTGAATGGCCCCCATAAGTACATGGTACAAATCTACAAAACCACGGTTTTGTCTGCGCAACTCAAATCGGTCAGGGGCATTTGGCTTTATACACCACTGGCAGACGCCTAATTCGATCAACTCAGGTGAAACATGCTCCAAGAATTCCTTTCCCTTGTAGTCAGCAACTGAGTACGTATATCCCCCTGTTACCGTTTTATTTCTTTTATTCTCACTTGGCACATGCTTCAAGACCTGATACATGGAGTCAAGAATGACATCGGCGTACTCAATACAGAATTCAAAAGCATTGCGCATAGCTGAAAACACAACATCAGCAGGTAGCGTGGTGAAACGACCGGTGCTACGCACAATAACCAATTCATTAATAGTTTTGACTTCGATGTTATCGAAAGTCTTATCAGGACAAAGGCTTGTACCGACAGCATCAATAGCCGCTAATCCTCTAAAATCAGTAAGAAGTGGGCTTAAAGCTGCTTCACCGACACCACTATTTTTATTATCACTTACGGGTACAGGCCTGTATTCTGTCGAATTTTCGTCAGGTTTTATCGCTAATGTCTTAATCGAGAATGGCTTTGATGATTCTCCATAGAGAGTTTGCTCTTTGAAAAAAATATCTAAGAAATAACGAGCGTTAACTTTTGGAGATACCTGTCTGCTTACTAAATATGCCCCCTCTCCATACAAAAAACAGCACGCCTTAACTATCTGACCTTCAGTCAGAAGGAGCTCATTTTCATCATCATATATAGGCCGCGTTACGTAAGGAAACTGCTCGGCAAAAGCTTTGGCGGCAGTATCAGACACGGTTTCAATTTTTTCCAGGAGATATTCGCGAACTATTTTATGATAACGATAGAGCCGAGATGTTCCCCCTTCAACGTACTGTACGAGCAGGTCTTGAACAAAATCGCTGTCGACTGCCAGCATATGTCGCTCGGCAAGATTGATATCTGCAGCGCGGAGCAATATCGCATCAATTAATGTTAATCGATATCTAATCTGCCTATAGGTGGTATTTGATTTTAACAATCTACCACCGTTTAACAACGGGTTTCCTGCCTGCACAAGCCAGTGCTTAAATGCATTGAGTAGCGGCCTGTGCTTGATTGACACTAATGATTTTTTATCATTTAACGGCACATTAAAATCAATTGTGAGCAGCTTATTTGTACCCACCTGAATCTTCCAGATATCATGCTCAAATTCAGTACCGTCGACAAGCCAATCCGGATGGAGTTCATCGTAGCCAAACACGGACTGAACAGCGGTAGCTGCCTTGGATGTAAATGCCAATTGTTCGTTTAATGGCATACTTGCAATCAACTGAACAAATCCCGCAGACTCCTCTTTAGTGAAATTCGCCATGTGCTTTTCACCAGAAAGAATCTGTGCTTTCAGCTTTGTGTTATCAACAATTAAACTGACTGACATAGGATTGCCCCTTCGATAAGCTCATTATTTAATGGGTTATTTGCTGCCACACGGTACATCTCGGCGATATCATTACTGATCATTTCAGCATTGCCAGGGCTGTTGACTTCGCGGTTTTTAAGCGCCACGGAAATGTGTGACAAGACAAATTTCGCTGCCTCATACCAGTTCTTAGCAAACTGAGTCGTCTTCGTTTCACTCGGTGCATTATCAACGATAGTGACTAGCGCCATGAAGAGTTGCAACAGGGAGGTAGATACTAGAAAAATGGCCTCGTCAAACTGACAGACTTCGTCATTAGCAATGTCCTTTGCCTTCTTTTTACCCGTCCGAATATGCTCAGGTAGCTCACCCAAGCCATGTTTTTCCAAAAAGCTGTTCAGCTCGTCAGGGTGAATATCAATTGCCTTATGTAGGTAGCGTGAGTCCTTCATGGCTTCATATACAATCGCGTTTTGGAACTGACGAATCCAGCGGTTGGTGAAGTAGTCCCAAAGCGGTTTCGGCAGATAGTGACTAATCAATGATGGGACATATTTTTCATGCCCCAAGGCTTCTGCCATTGCGTGAACACTACCAGTTTCTAGGTAAACACGAACTCCCACAGCTGAGCGCATTCGGGAATGTGTTAGGTGTTTGGCAATACTGACAGCTTCCGTTTCTGCCTTATGTTTTGAAGGTTCAGCCAACTTCTTGCCTAGCTCTTTAGTAGGACGACTATTTGCTGTGTAGGTCTGCGCCTTGCTGGCAATGGTTTCAGCCGAAATCAGCATTTTTCTAAAACCGTCATTCGATTCTTGTTGAAGCTGAGTTCTCAGTTGCTGTGTCAGTTCAAGGTATTCTTCTATCAGCTTCTTCGACTCGACTGTAAGCATCACTTCTTGCTGAGCATTTTCTTTCCCTTTGCGCTCTTTTTTACTTAGCGCAATCCAAACACCCTTAACTTCCTTAAAGCCATGAAAATCACCTTTGTCATCATACAAATCCCACTTTGCAAGCCAAGAGGGGGTAATACTTGGATGTATCTCGATAAGTAAGTAGCAAAACGCCTGCATGACGGTAATTGTTGGAAGCGCCAATAGGGTTGTTAGATTTTTGACATTTTTTGCCCCTAATAGCCACTGATTGTATCTATCTTGGTATCTGAAACCGCATTGCCTGAAAGTGGCGCAAACATTTTCATCTCTGGTCATGTCAAGCGGGTTTTTAAAACTCTGCTTCACTAGGGGCCTCACCTGCCCCTGTTCGGCAAGCGTCTTAAAATCCTCATGGTTTTTCATCGTCTCATCCCATATTTTGCGACAATGAAATGTGACATGATTGATATCGGCTTTTATTGACTCAAAGATAAGCTCTTTTGCTTTTGTATCGCTATAGGAGAGCGGAATAGGGGTGATCAGTTTATTATTAAACGCGTTACCGTCCTTACCCTTCCGCTCTTTTGTTTTAGATGTCACCTGCTTTCCCGATGTTTTGAACTCAGGTGCAAGCAATTCAATACGAGGTTTCCCAACAATGCCTTTCTTAACAAACACCTCTTTGAAAACAGTGATCGCGGATTGCCAATTGACATGAAATGTTTTTAGGCAGTGTTCAGACTGCACTGCGTCATTCAGGCAAAGTGAATAAATACAACTTATCGTCTTGTTGATTTTTTTGGATGACATTACATCATGAAAGGTATGACTATCACAGGCAATAACAGGGAGCTTTTTAATGATAAGGCCAAGGCTCTTCAGGCATGCTTTGAGAGAATTGCAGGCCTCTTTTACGGCAAAGCTTTTCACTGATTCATGAATTTGAGAAATGTGCATTTCATCATAAGTTAAATATATCGAAGTTAGATCAAAAAACGCCGTTTTGCCATCTTTAGCCTCTACAAACCACCCCTCATAGAAACGCCTTACCTGTTCATCAACATTGAAGTTTTTCTTGTAGTAATCAACTGCAAGCTGTGCATCATCCGACAATTTCAAGTTTGAAATTTTGAACGACAGGTTACAACAAGGAAGTCGCATTACTAACCGTGCTAGCTGGTATTTGTTAGTTACTGAGCCGTCGATTTCTGTATAGATAAAGCCAACGAACCCCGTCAGCACATGCTCAGTGAATTTTGCGTCATTTGTACTGATGAACTTAAATTTTGTGGAGGTCATATGCAGAAATGCATTTAACAGAGCAGCAAGTTTTGAGGCCCTATCTTTTTGGGAAGGTGCATTGGTTGAACGTAACAAATCGTTCAACGCTGGCTCCAAGTGATCTAAGGGGTGATTTTGAAGAAACTGGGGTTTAATCACTCTCTCCTCCTATGCAACAAAAAGAGTACTGTTTATGGGTACAGTACTCTTACATATTGATAGTTGTCAATTATTTTTACGACGGGTTGGGAGTGTATTTTTAGCTTTAAACGCAGGCTGAATGGGGTGTTATGCTATAAGTTGATAAAAAGTGTAATTGGGGAAATAACGATATCCCCATGCAGCACCTCTTCTCCAGTACTGATCATTGTTACTCGCAACATGCTTTCCCTCTTTCTTGTCATCATGATCTGGTTCTAATACACCTTATACCAATTTCGTCTCTGCATTGCACAAATATGAAGCCAATTTGATACCGCGCGTATCAAACTCTTTCGAAAGCCCAAAGAAAGTCAAGTACATACCTCCCCGCCCCGATTACGCGTAAATAAAACCTTACACCAGAAAACATCATAGTTGACAGTCACTATCACTACCTTTAAGGTAACAACCAGTTTCCACCAGCATCAAGCCTGAAATGCCTGGGCTTAAACACTGCAAAAAAGGTAAGAACCGTGAATAAATGCTTCACCCACACCGACTATCGATAGCCACAATGGCACGATCAGGTGTAAAGAATAGTTACCACCCGGTAATCAACACTCATCTCGATTTCGCCATTGTGGCTATTTCCTTTACCGGGAGATAAGACCGCAGGTAGGCGCATATCATACAGCCACCTTCTCCCACACTAACTAATAACTGACAACTGGGAGCTTCGACTCAATGACCATGAACAAAACGCTCGGCAGCACACTGATTATCGCCGGAACGACCATTGGTGCCGGTATGCTGGCTCTACCCCTTGCCTCCGCAGGCCTAGGCTTCGCTACTGCAACACTGGCGATGCTTGGTATCTGGGCACTCATGATTTACACCGCACTATTAATGCTGGAAGTCCATCAGCACGCCGATCAAAATGCAACACTGCATACCTTGGCGCATCAGTTACTGGGAAGAAAAGGTCAAATCATCGCCAGCTTCGCGATGATGTTTTTGTTCTATTCTCTCTGTGCCGCCTACATCGCGGGGGGGGGAGCCCAGCTCAATGACAAGCTGAACAACTGGATGGGAATGAACGTCAGCCCGCAAACCGGTACTATTGTTTTTACTCTGCTTATTGCTTCAGTCGTTTCTGTAGGCACTCACTCAGTCGACATAGTCAACCGTATTCTCTTTGCCTTAAAAATCATTGCCCTTGCAACGATGCTGTTCCTGCTGGCGCCACATGTAAAAGGCGTACACCTCGTTGACATGCCAGTACAAAAAGGTTTGCTGCTTTCTGCCCTGCCAGTCATTTTTACCTCTTTCGGCTTTCACGGCAGTATTCCATCAATCGTCCGCTACGTCGGCCTAGACATGAAAGCCCTAAGAAAGATCATGATCATTGGCTCAGCAACGCCTTTGATGATCTACGTATTATGGCAAGTTGCCAGCCAAGGTGTATTAAGCCAGCCTGATCTCATGGCAAGTACAACACTTGGCTCTTTCATCGCCACCTTGAGCGCAATGCTACACAATCCAATGGTAAGCCAATCTGTTTCTATCTTTGCCGACCTGGCACTCGCCACCTCGTTTCTGGGTGTCAGCCTGGGGTTGTTTGATTTTCTGTCTGATAGCCTCAACCGTGGCAACCAAGTCAAAGGGCGTATCCAGACAGCAATGATAACGTTCCTTCCGCCTCTTGGTTTCGCCCTTTTCTACCCGCAAGGATTCATTATGGCACTGGGTTTTGCCGCTATTGCACTTGTGATCCTGGCTATTTTCCTGCCTGTTGCCATGGTCAAAGCCCAGCGCAAACAGCGCCCTGGTAACGACAATGACTATAAAGTGCGTGGCGGCTCCCCCGCTTTGGTTCTTGTTACCGGCATAGGCATCATGATTATCTCGGCCCAATTTTTACAAATGGCAGGCATCATTCCTGCGGTAGGTTAATTAGGTGATTGTTTAATTGGGTAATTGTCTTGCAGCAAAGAGGTGGTTTTCATTTTCTTTGCTGCTTTTCAAGTATCCAAGTCTCATTTTTTATATTTCGGGCATGAGACCAATATACATTAGTACTCATGTCATTCTTCCTAGTCGAAATCGCTTATAACTGCATTATAAATTCTCTAATTATAATAACTAGTTAGCAGCAATTTATACCGCATTCAAAGTGATTCATCCTGAGCAGCTTTCTCAACAACTACTTATCCATATTGGTATTAGCCTCACATTTTTTTAGCACAGATATATTTTTATGAACCTATTTTTAAGATAACCTATTAATAATATTCAATATAATAATGTCCCGTATTGGTAATGAACCATACCTTTTCGCTTTTTGAACATCTTCAGTCCGCTATCTGGATATTCGATATTCAACAAAAAAAAATCATCTGGGCCAACAAAGCCTCACTCCCGTTGTGGGAAGCTGCAACCTTAGATGAACTGACATCCAGAGATCTGGGTGCTGATATGTCACAGGCCGTTAATGCCACTCTTGAGGGCTACCAGCAGCATTTTGCCATCGGCGAAGCTATCAAGACCTGGTGGTACTTTTCCCCAAACAATATTATGAAGAAGGCACTCTGCCATTTTTCAGGCTTTCCTCTTGTCGATGGCAGAACTGCAATGCTGGTTGAAGTGATTGCCGAGGAGTCGAGCTTACGCCGCGAACTTGCCTTTTCCGGCTGCTCAAACCTGGCGCTGCTATTCTCTGCAGATGGCGAGCTCATCAGCTCCAACAACGCTTTCAACCACTCTTTCGGGTTTCAGCTCCATGATTTAGCCAACTTTTTTGGTGATATCAGCCTTGCCAAGGATTGGATAACCGAGGCTCGCAAGCACGGTACCGTCCGTCACAAAAAACTTTGCTGGACAGGAAGAAGCCACCATTGGTTCGATATTGATGGCAAATGGCTTCAAGACAAGGGGCAGCTTTTACTTAGCTTGGTAAATATCAGCGTGGAGAAAGAACAGCTCCATAAAGCGAAATATAATGCCGAGCATGATTATCTCACCGGATTGCTCAACCGCCGTGGGATCACGAATGCCATCATAGAAAACCAACATAGCCAACAACCATACTGCCTGTTCTTTCTGGATGTCGACGGTTTTAAGCTGGTCAATGATACATATGGGCATGCTATCGGCGATAAGCTACTGCGGGCAATTGCCATCAGGCTACAAGAATCCGTTAAATTCAAAGGACTGCTGGCACGATTTGGTGGCGATGAATTCATTATTCAAGTTGAGCAACGCCACTTTGAAGAAACAACCCGGTTTGCCAAACAGATTATTACCACCCTAAATAGGCCTTTTCATCTAAAGGAAGTCGGGGAGCTATCAATCGGCTGCAGCATCGGTACTGCTAACTTCCCAGAGGATGCCAACGATATCGAAACGCTGGTAACCCAGGCTGATATGGCGATGCACCGGGCAAAATTACGCGGACGCAATCGCAGCCACCATTTCTCACCGGATATGGCAGATGCACTCTATCGTAAAATGACATTGCGCCATCACCTGACGCTGGCCTTGGAAGCAAATTCCTTCGAATTGTACTATCAGCCCATCGTTGATTTGAATAACCATAAACTCAAAGGCTTCGAAGCCCTCATTCGCTGGCATGATGAAGAGCTCGGCCAAGTTTCGCCAACAGAATTTATTCCGCTGGCGGAGGAAACAGGGCAGATTGTTCCACTCGGAAAGTGGATTCTGAAAACTGCCTGTCAGCAATTGGCGTCATGGCACAATAAATACGATCATACGTTTATTATGAGCGTCAATTTGTCGCGCGCACAGTTGCAAACTAGCCTTGCCCCCATGATTGAAACACTCATTCGTCAGTATAATATTAACCCTGCCCAGCTCGCACTTGAACTGACAGAATCCGCCATGCTGCAGGAATATGACGAGGCCAAGCAGTGCCTTGAAGATCTGGCTACGCTGGGGCTTGAACTGTACCTTGATGATTTTGGTACGGGTTATTCATCCCTGTCCCAGCTGCAGGATCTCCCCATCAGTACCGTTAAACTTGATCAAAGCTTCGTTCAGGGTGAGCACAAAGGCAGTCAGGCAATCATCGAAGCGACCCGGGCGATTTGTGAAAAGCTTGATCTTAAAGTAGTCGCTGAAGGGGTAGAGACCATCAGCCAACTCAAGTACCTACAAAACTGTAAATATGACTTCTGCCAAGGGTTCTACTTGGGGAAACCTATGCCGCCCAACGAAATTGAAGAGCGAAACTTCAGCCTGCTCAATGCCATACCAGATAGAAACACGCAAATGATAACGATAAGCCGCTAAAATAGTGATGATTTTGAAATGGATCTAGGGATATTACTCGCAATGACGCTGATTTTTGTCGGCTCATTTGTTCAAAGTTCAATAGGGTTTGGGTTGGCAATTGTTACCGCCCCAATCCTATTTCAAATATCACCTGATTACGTTCCGGCGCCGATCACTGTTGTCGCCCTGTTTCTTTCCTTGATCAATGCCAGCCATCATCGAGCCACCATTTCGTTGGGCGGTTTATGGATGGCATTTTTAGGCCGTGTACCCGGCTCTGTTGCGGGTGCATTCCTTTTGTATTGGGTCGATGCGAGCCAACTATCGCTCTGGTTAGGTGTATTGGTGATCTTGGCGGTGTTCGTTAGCTTGCTCCCTTTCCGTATCCAACCAAACCCAAAGAGAATGATGGTTGCAGGTTTTTTTTCCGGCTTCTTTGGCACCAGCTCCGGAATAGGCGGGCCACCGATGGCACTGTTGTTGCAGCATCAAGAAGGAAACCTAATCAGAGCCAACCTGTCTGCTTTTTTTGTTGTGAGCAGCTTGCTATCTTTGATAGTACAAGTGCCGATTGGCTATATGACGTTACACCATTTTTACTTATCGCTGCCCTTGCTTCCGGCTTCATATCTTGGTTATAAGGTCGCGATGCGCTATATAAACCACATCCCCAAGGAAACAATCCGTCTGGCTTCGTTGGCGATTTGTTTTGCTTCCGGGATAACGGCAATTGTCACTGCATTACGTTGAGGCAACGAAGAAGAAATACGCGAAGTTATTTCCGCTCTGCGTGGATCAAAATATTTCGCGGCGTGATTGGCTTAGGGCAGAAAGTGCCCACGGAGACCTGGTACCCGAACTCTTCCATATAACAGGCCCGATCATACACCAACCACATTTCCATCGGGCGTCTGAATAACTGGCGTATCAGCTCCATTCGCTCCACAAGGGAAAAGCGCTTCTCTCCCCGCTGCTGCCAATATGGGTAATCAATCCCTTCCGGCAAAATCATCCCTTTCTTGTCAGCCGCCCAGCGGCAGAAATCAGCGAAACCTTCATTCAACTGTGCTTTCTGGACATTTGGTACTGGCATGTATTCATCGCTACCGCGTACAAACCGTTGCAGGCTGTCAAAGCCAAGGCGAAAACTGACCTCAACAAACCGCTGCCGACGCACCCGTTGGCCAGCGGTCACCGTTTCCTGAAGCGGCAATCGCAGATCGTGCCTGCTCAAAGTCAACCTACTTTGCTGGCCAAGCCGCGATAATGGCTGGTAGCACTTTTCGCGAATCAAATGATAACAACACGGCGAAATACTCACGGCCTTTCCCTGCTTAGCCGCAACACGCTGCAGCAACGACACATGGAGATCACCGCAGGCATGGAGGGCAACCGCATGTTGCTGCGGGCTGATATGTTGCTCACAGGCCGGATCAAAGGCATCACCATGGACAAAATCAATGGGAAGCTGAAGACGGCGAGCAGCGGCCTCACCCTCTTCACATAGTGTTTTCTGCCACTCGAGGCTTGTTACAGGCGTCGCATGACTTGCCGCCAGCACCCGCCCTAGATGCCCTTTACCGGCACACCACTCGAGCCACGGCAATTTCAAGACAGGAACAACCTGATTAAATGCGGTGATTTGTTGCCATTTGCGCCCGGGAATACCAACGTCGAGCCCTTTGGGTAAGAGTCTCTGGTGAAGGAAATAGGGTTCAAGTTGTGATAGTTGATACAGCTCAGTGGCATCCGGGATCCATGCAGCTATCACCTGAGCCAGTGCCTCGCCATGTTCGATAAAGTGTGTAATCGCCTCGTCGTCCAGCGACAGCAGCCACTGACAAAGCTCAGGATGACTTTGCTCCCAGATAAGCTGATTGGAGGAAAACGGCATAAATTGCCAAAATTCGCGGTTGGTTGTCAATAACGCGTCAAGGCGGCGAAACAACGGGGAATACCCAGTCATGAAACGACTACTCTTCAAACAAAAGGATGATCAGCCCGACATTTTATACTAGTTACCTTGGTATCACTCATTGTTTTGCTCTAAAAGAAAAGGCTGCATAAATGCAGCCTTTAAAACGCTTTGAAATATATTACTTAACCGGTAAATCCATACTCGAAAACATTGCTTCAATTTCAGCATTCGTTTTCAGCGCAACGGCCTGATCAACCACATTCCTAGTCAGGTGTGGGGCAAACCGCTCCATAAAGTCATACATATATGTACGCAGGAAGGTGCCCTTTTTAAAACCAATCTTGGTGGTACTGGCTTCGAAGATATGGCTGGCGTCTATCGCGACCAGGTCCTCGTCGGTTGCCGGATCCATCGCCATGCTGGCGATCACACCAACACCAATCCCCAAACGTACATAGGTTTTTATCACATCTGCGTCTGTTGCAGTAAATACAATTCTCGGTGTCAGCCCTGAGCGATTAAAAGCGCTGTCTAGTTCAGAGCGGCCGGTAAAACCAAAGACATAAGTCACCAGAGAATAGGCAGCCAAGTCATGAATGGTAATTTCCGATTTCTTGGCCAACGGGTGATCAGCTCGTACCACGATCGAGCGATTCCAGTGGTAACAAGGCAGCATGATCATATCTTGGTATAAATGCAAAGCTTCGGTTGCAATGGCAAAATCTGTCGTACCCTTGGCAACGGCTTCAGCAATCTGAGAGGGGGTACCCTGATGCATATGTAACGAAACTTTAGGGTATCTTGCCGTAAATCCCTGAATAACTGGAGGCAGTGCGTAGCGAGCTTGAGTATGCGTTGTCGCAATATTCAACGTCCCGATTTCCGGATGGGTATGCTCACCGGCCACCGACTTGATACTTTCGACACGCGATAGGATGTCACGCGAGATTCGAACAATATCTTGACCCGCCGGTGTCACTTTGGTCAGATGCTTGCCGCTACGTTCAAAAATTTGGATCCCCAGCTCATCTTCCAGCAATCGAACCTGCTTACTGATGCCAGGTTGAGAAGTGTATAAGCTCTCTGCTGTAGAAGAAACATTAAGGTTATGATTTACAACCTCAACAATATATCTTAACTGTTGTAATTTCATGGTACCGCCCAACTTATAGTCCGTTACATCATATCAGTGCAACCATGTATTTCATCATGTTATATATCGAATTACCTCATTTTCATAGCATTTCTTTACGATTTTACCGCCTGTGAACATGGTTTTTGTTCGATAAAAACCAAGACGGCAATACGATTAGGTGAGATGTGATATCTGAGCATTCTCAGCAAAGAATAAAACGGCATATTTATCCTAATAATAGCCGACAAGTGTATCAAAATTCACTGTCGTGCTATGCCGTAATTGCCAGATAGTGTATCTTATAGAGCTCGACCAAACGCACGGAAGATAGACGTATCTTATGAGTATACCTTTAATGATTGGCCTCATTTCTTTGTTGCTGATACTGATTGTTGGGTACAACATCATTATTCAGTACCGCCAACGCCTAGAAAGCGCAAAGCACCAAGAGCTGGCCAAATTCATTGCAATCATTGATGCTACTGAAGATCTTATCGGTAACGCTCACCATTTGCCATACAGCAAAGAGCTTCTGGTGTGCCTGAATCAACGAATTTTACATGCGCTCGAAAGCATGAGCGAAGCTGATCCTGCGGATAGAAACTTACCTGCGCGGATCAAAAATGTTGCCGACCAAATTCGCCAACTTCAACAGAACTACTCCAATGCTGATGTTGCCGCATTTAAAGTCCCTAGCACCGATAAACAAGCGATTGGTATGCTGCAACTAGTGAAACGACTAAAAACGGTCATTAAAAGCGAGCACAGCAAAGGTCGATTTGCTACTCAATCCTTCGTTGCGGAAAATGCTCGTCTAGAAGGTATCCAGCTTCGCATCAATATTGAAAATGTCATTAAGCGTGCCAACGATGCCCGGATGAAACGCCAGCTCGGTACTGCCAAGCAGCTGCTTAGGAAAGGGATCGATGTGCTTGCCAGCAAAAATGACAACTATGCCAACCAAACGCGTGAAAAGTTGCAAATGATGCTTGGCGAAATTGATAACAGTCAGAGCCAAAACCACGAACAAGAGCGTCAGCAAATCATCGAAAAAGAACAAGATGATCTGGATGTATTGTTCCAGCCTAAGCGCAAGTGGTAGCACTACACCGGTTAATACCCCACATAACAAGGCCGCATTCATGCGGCCTTGTTTTTTCTACCACTAAAGACAACGCATTAAGCGGCAAGTGATTTACTCGCCTTCAACTTTTTTACCTTTTCATCATCCTCTTCCGTACCCGCCTGATCACTGAGCACTTCCGCCAGTGTTGAACGTGACAACCGTCCTTCAACGTCACCATCGGCATTGATAACTGGCAATGGGTGTTCGCTATCCAGCGTCTCGGGAATCACGGCTTCGAGCAAGGAATCCGTATGAACGGCAGGCACATTGTCCAGCAACGACGGGTCAATCGCTTTGTCATACTCTGACGACTCAACCCCCTCAAGCGTTTCCTGGGTGATCACACCCTGATATCCCTCTTCATTAATGTAATAACCATAATCGTCTTTGGACTTACGCATCTCGGTTAGCGCCTCGCCAATCGTCTCGGCAGAGATACGGAAGACCTGAGGCTTCATCACAGTCTCGACGGTCAGCGCACGGGCACGGTTAACATCCTTCACAAAGGCTTCAACGTAATCATCGGCAGGGTTAAGCAGGATATCAACCGGCTCCCCCTGCTGTACCAGCACCCCATCTCGCAAGATCGCAATGCGATCACCAAGGCGCAGTGCCTCATCCAAGTCATGAGTAATAAAAACAATTGTTTTATGCAGTTTTTCTTGCAGTTCGATTAACTGATCCTGCATCTCACTGCGGATTAAGGGGTCAAGCGCGGAAAAGGCCTCGTCCATCAGCAGTATCTCAGCATCGGTACACAAGGCTCTAGCAAGACCTACTCGTTGCTGCTGGCCACCAGACAAGCTAGCCGGAAAATGCTTTTCATAGCCGGTCAGTCCAACCGTTTCTAGCCAGTATCTGGCCTGCTTTTCTCGCTCGTGTTTCGCAAGCCCCTGGATCTGTAGACCGTAGCCAATGTTATCCAGAACGGTTCGATGCGGCATGAGCCCAAAGCGCTGAAATACCATCGACATCTTGTGGCGACGAAATTGCTGCAACGCCTCTTTATCAAAGGACATAACATCGCTGCCCTCAACTTCTATCATTCCCTCGGTAGGATCAATCAGACGATTGAAATGGCGGATCAAGGTCGATTTCCCCGAGCCCGATAACCCCATCACAACAAAGATTTCCCCCGGGTAGATATCTATATTAATGTCGTTAAGGCCAACGGTATGTCCTGTTTCGGCCAAGATATCATCCTTTGACTGTCCGTCTTTCACCTGCTGCAATACTTTACCAGCATTAGGGCCAAATACTTTGTAGAGATTTTTTACCCGTATTAACGGGGTCGTACCCTCTTTGCTAGCCATGATCATGACCTCCTAAATGCTGCTGAGTACGCTTGGCATAACTTTGCGTTACTCGGTCGAAGATAATCGCCAGCGCCACTATCGCCAGGCCATTGAGCAGGCCTAATGTGAAATACTGGTTGGTAATGGACTTCAAGACTGGCTGTCCTAAGCCTTTTACGCCAATCATCGATGCGATAACCACCATTGCCAGTGCCATCATGATGGTCTGGTTGATCCCTGCCATAATATTTGGCAGCGCCAATGGTAGCTGGACCCCCAATAACCGTTGGGTCGGACTGGCACCATAGGCTGTTGCAGCTTCCAGCACCTCTTTATCAACCAACCGGATCCCCAGGTTGGTCAGCCGGATAACAGGCGGAATGGCATAGATCACAACCGCAATCACACCGGGAATTTTGCCGATACCAAGCAACATCACCACCGGTATCAAATAAACAAATGCAGGCATTGTCTGCATCACATCAAGCATCGGGGTCACTATCGACTGTACCCGGTTCGATCTCGCCATCGCGATACCTATCGGTACCCCTAGCCCTATGGCGACCAGAGTCGACACCAGAATAATGCTCATGGTCCGCATGGTGTTCTCCCACATCCCAAAAACACCAATCAGAACAAAGGCCACAATGACACCGACAGTCAGCTTCCATGACCGGCTAGCAACATAAGCCAGCGCAGCAAGAACGCCAATCACCAGCCACCAAGGCGAGCCCAGCAATAATTTTTCAAAACCAATAAGAAAAGACAGCAGAGGATCGAAGAACGCTTCAATATTATCGCCATATTCACGGGAGAATGCTCGATAAGCGCCATCCAGCGTTTTGCGAATTTCCAGCAGCTGGTAACGATCGAGCTGCGGGAATTCAGTTAACCAAGATTGATCAGACATAACAACTTTTGATCCGGTAGACTACAAAAAGCCCGGTCAACTACCGGGCATATACCCACTAAAGCTCCGACAGAGCCTGCTTCACTTTCTTCGCGACATCAGGGCTGACCCACTGAGTCCACGTTGATTCGTACTCGGTCAAAAAGTGCTCCATCGTGATCTCGCCGTCTGCCTGATAGTCCTCCATCCAGGCCAGCAAGCTATTCATCTGCTGGTTGCCAAAAGAGCGCGACGACAAATACTCCAGCGCCTCGGGAGCCCGCTTGGCAAAAGTTTCGGTAACCACCGTATCGACTGGCGATGGCGGATACATGGTTGGTTTCGGATCCAGGCACTCCTCCTTGGTAATACAGGCGCGGTAATGGTCTTCATCAAGGCCGCTGCCAAAATCAACTTTCACCATTTTGTATTTACCCAACACTGCTGTTGGTGCCCAGTAATAGCCAAACCAAGGTTCTTTGCGCTCATAGGCTTTGGCAATGGCCCCAGATAAGCCCGCACCCGACCCCGGATCGATTAACTCAAAGCCTGCCTTATCCAACTCCATGGCATTAAAGAGGTTACCGGCTGTAATTTGACAGTTCCAACCAGCCGGACAACCCATAAATGCTGATTTTTCAGGATCTTCAGGGTGCTCAAATAACTGTCGATTCGCCTTGATACCGGCAATGGTCGCCAAGCTCGGATCTTTTTCGACCAAATAGGCGGGAACCCAGAAGCCTTCTTCACCGCCTTCCGACAAGGTTGCCCCTGCATAGCGTAAACGCCCTTCTTTAACACCACGATCCAACGCGGTCTTCATCGAGTTGCTCCACAACTCCGGCGCAATATCGGGTTCGCCTTTCTCGATCATAGAGGTACCTGTCGGCATCGTATCGCCCGGTACCAGCTCAGCATCACAATCAAAACCATGTTGAAGAATAAACTTATCAACATTGGCAATCAGCGTTGCGGAATTCCAATTCATATCCGCAATGGTAACTTTGCCACACTCTTCCGCCGAGACGTTAAATGAGGCTGTAGCAAGCAAAACGGATGTTGCGAGAAGCTTTCGCATAACAATGTCCTTATTTCAATTTCTGATCCTTCAGCTTTCTGAAAGCATGAGATTACAACAATGATGCAACATACAAGTTGTTAGTATACTAAGTAATTAGCGTTCATAAAGTAAAGCAACTATGCACAACGGCAGTGATTAACGTTATAAAACCCAATAAAATTAGTTAGTGCTGTAACCAATAACGCATATTCAAAGAACTCAAACAACTGCCACTCTATTAACATCTAGTCTAAAATACCGTCTTTAGCTAGCATTCCAGTACTCTGCTCCAAGACTATTGAACTCCGGGCCAAGGCTTTGATTTGTTATACTCCTCTACACAAAGGGGCTAATTTCAGCTCCAACAACTATAAACTCAGAGACTCAGCAGTAATTCCCATGAACGACACTCAGCGCATGATTGACGAGCTATTATCGCCAATCAAAACATTTCTCCAGTGCGACACGCCCGATAGCTGGATTGAAGAAGCCAAAAAACCTGAAAACCTAACGACTCTCCTTGTCGACCACTGCAACTGTGAACTCAAGGCGAGCCAGACGGCAATGTGGCTCATACGAAAACACGCAGTAGATGCCGACAGCGGTAAAGTTCTGCTGGCGTGGTCTAAGCCCTATGAAGACTTTGTCTATGGCAAAGTTCACAGCACAGAGGCTTTTCACGGCAAGAAAAACGGCCTGTCAGCCCCTCTTGTTCCAAAAACGAATTTCGTTCATGGGCAAGAGCTTATCGACAAGATGGTTCGGTTAATCAAGGAGGAGTTTCACCATTTCGAGCAGGTCTTGGAGATCATAGAACAGCGTGACATCCCCTACAGCAACTTGTGCGCCGGACGTTATGCCAAAGGGCTAATGAAGGCAGTCCGAACCCATGAACCCGCAACCTTGATCGATAAACTGATTGTCGGAGCCTATATCGAAGCCCGCTCCTGTGAACGGTTCGCCAAGCTTGCACCGTATTTGGATGAGGAACTGAAGAAGTTCTATATATCGCTATTGCGTTCCGAGGCACGCCACTATCAAGATTACCTGATTCTGGCAGAGCAAATTGCTGGAGAAGACATCACCGAACGGGTGAAGGTGATTGGTACCAGAGAGGCGGAGCTTATTAATAGCCATGATGATAGCTTCCGTTTCCATAGCGGAGTGCCAACCTTTTCCGCCTAAAGCCCCTCCCTCTTAAAAAGGGGAGGAACCCCAAAAGCTTTTCATAAAAAAACCGCCTTTCGGCGGTTTTTATTATTTCTCGGCTTTTTCTTTCTTCGGCTTCTTACGCTTGTCGGTAATTTCCCACTTACCGTCAATGAAGAGACCGGTCCAGCCTGATGGCTTGCCTTCGATTTCCGAACGGATGTAATTCTCTTTAGTCTTGCGGCTAAAACGAACGACTGTCGGACGACCATCCGGATCTTCGGTTGGCGCATCGGCCAAATATGTAAACTTCGGTGACAGGCGATCCTTAAATCGGGCTAACTCTTCCACCAACGGTGCACGAGTCTCACGTGATTTAGGGAAAGTACTTGCTGCCATAAACAGGCCAGAGGCACCGTCACGCAGAACGAAGTAAGCATCCGGATCCTGACTACACGGTAGTTCCGGTAAATGGACAGGATCTTCCTTCGGTGGTGCAACCTCACCATTTTTCAGGATCTTTCGTGTGTTCTTACACTCTTCGCTGGTACAGCCCATGTACTTACCGAAGCGACCGTTCTTCAGCTCCATATCCGAGCCACATTTGTCACATTCGATAACCGGGCCTTCATAGCCCTTCAGCTTGAACTCGCCTTTCTCGACAATATAGCCGTCACAGCCAGGGTTGTTACCACAGACGTGCAGCTTGCGCTCCTGATCAATCAGGTAGGCATCCATCGCAGTATCACACTTAGGACAGCGCTTCTTGGCACGCAGTGCTGCTGTTTCAACGTCTTCTTCAAGAACGTTAACAATGCCTTCTTCATCACCAAGATTGATTGTTGTCTTACAGCGTTCTTTCGGCGGCAGGGCATAACCAGAACAACCAAGGAACACGCCAGTTGACGCGGTGCGAATCCCCATCGGGCGCTCACATGTCGGGCACTTGATATCGGTCAGGACGATGTTGTTCGGCTTCATGCCGCCTTCATCTTCTTCACGCTCGGCTTTTTCGAGCTCTGAGGTAAAGTCGCTGAAAAAATGATCCAGTACGCCTTTCCAGTTCGCCTCGCCTTCCGCAATCTTATCCAGATTGCCTTCCATACGCGCGGTGAAATCATAGTCCATCAGATCAGAGAAGCTCTCATCCAAACGGTCAGAAACAATTTCACCCATTTTCTCGGCATAGAACCGGCGCTGATCAACACGGACATAACCACGATCCTGGATCGTCGAAATGATTGACGCATAGGTTGAAGGTCGGCCAATGCCTTTCTTCTCTAGCTCTTTAACCAATGCAGCCTCTGTAAAGCGCGCTGGCGGCTTAGTGAAGTGCTGCTTAGGCTCTAGCTCTTCAAGCGTCAGTAAATCGCCTACGTGGACCATAGGCAGCGTTGTATCTTCTGTTTTGCCGGATGGACGCTGAACATGGGTCCAACCCGCAAAACGCATCGTGCGACCTTTGGCTTTCAGCGTAAAATCACCAGCCTGAACGGTAATTGTGCTCGAATCATATTTCGCTGGTACCATCTGACAGGCAACAAACTGGCGCCAAATAAGATCATATAGCTTAATCGCATCCTGCTCCATGCCTTCCAGGTTTTCTGCTTTCACATCAACACTAGATGGGCGGATCGCTTCGTGCGCTTCCTGAGCATTGCCTTTGCTACCGTAAACATTCGGCTTCGCCGGCAAATAGTTCTCGCCGTACTCGCTACCAATAAAATCACGGGCAGACTCAACAGCTTCCTTCGACAAGTTTGTCGAGTCGGTACGCATATAGGTAATGTAGCCAGCCTCATACAAACGCTGTGCCAGACCCATCGTACGTTTTACACCGTAACCCAAACGGGTACTTGCAGCCTGCTGCAACGTCGAGGTGATATAAGGTGCCGACGGCTTGCTGCTGGTCGGGCGATCTTCACGATCGATAACCTTGTAGGCCGCTTTTTCCAACAGCGACTTGGCCGCCATGGTATCGGCTTCATTTTCAGGACGGAATGCTTTACCCGCCTGCTGGGCAACCATCAGACGCAGTGCATCATTGCCTACCGTCTGGGTATTGGCATGAATATCCCAGAACTCTTCCGGCGTAAATGCCTTGATTTCACGCTCACGCTCGACAATCAGTTTTACCGCAACTGACTGGACACGACCGGCAGAAAGGCCACGAGCAACCTTTTTCCACAGCAGCGGCGACACCATAAAGCCAACGACACGGTCTAGGAAACGTCTCGCCTGCTGGGCGTTCACACCATCAATGTTCAGCTCACCAGGCTGTTCGAACGCCTGCTGAATTGCATTTTTGGTGATCTCATTAAAAACCACTCGCTTATAACGTTCATCATCACCACCGATGATCTCACGAAGGTGCCACGCAATAGCTTCTCCCTCGCGGTCCAAATCGGTCGCCAGATAAACAAAGTCGGCGTCTTCGGCCAGCTTCTGTAATTCGTTAACGACTTTTTCTTTGCCCGGTAGCACTTCGTACTGCGCTTCCCAATCGTTATATGGGTTAACCCCCATCTTTCCGATCAGCGCCTTACGCTCTTTTTCTTTCTTGATACGGGCCTTCTCTTCAACGCTCAACCCCTTTGTCGAGGTAGGAGCGGCTTTTTTGCCCGTACTACGTGCACCCGTTGGTAAATCACGGACGTGACCCACACTTGACTTTACAATGAAGTCCTTACCCAAGTACTTATTTATAGTTTTCGCCTTGGCTGGGGACTCCACGATAACGAGAGATTTACCCATAATGACTCTATTACGTCCTCGTGCTCGCAAAACTTTCAATATAAAACAAATAGTTGCATGCTAATCATCACAATGAGGCACGGCAACACTAATAAACCAAACTGATTAAGTAACTAATCACTAGAGGCATTCTCAATACGCTAAGAAAAACGCTCGGGATAAGTAGTTACTTAATGTAATTGGTATTTACATATTGGGCTACAATCCTAGAAGGTCAACTGCTTTTTGATGAAAATGGACTGTTTGCTCGTCCCTTCCCCACATGTTAACACCACGTTAAAGCAAATTTTTCGCCTCTATATTACTGCAATCCAACCTCTCTTTAGACTTTATTTATGACCGTAAAGTGGCTGAGGGCGCTAATCATTACCACCTCATCTCGTCTTTGACTATTAAAACCCATAAATTTTTGCCATCGCTCACATAAATTGGTCGAATTTGCACCTCAGCCAGACACTCTTTAACCAATTTGAGAATAATTCACTACCCCGGCAAAGGTTTGTTTTATCGTGTTAACTTCAATACACTGAGGGCCCTCTATAGCACCGCGGTAAACACCAGCAGCTATCATTCTATGATCCAAGAGATAACAGCATGAGCAATAAACAAAACATTTCTTCCGAAGACTTACTGATGATTGCGAACCAGCTCATTCAGGACCATGACGCCTATCTAGATGGCATGCGAGCCACTTCCGTTGAAGAAAAAGACGATGTGCTGGTGTTCAAGGGGGAATACTTCTTGGATGATAGCGGCCTGCCGACAGAAAAAACCACAGCTGTTTTTAATATGTTCAAGTTTCTTGCCCATAAGCTGTCCCCTGAGTTCACGCTAAAAGGCTAACGGCTCATACCGAATAAAGCAGCCCCGCAGTGGCGGGGCTGTGAAACATAGTGGCAAACAGCTATCAGATATCAGATATCAATCGTCATGGTGTCTTTATTAACATCACTATCATCGGCAGGTGGCTCATCACGCTTTTTCGGATCAGCACCGAACTGATTCGGTCCCTTTGTTCCATCCAAAACGCCTAACTCAACAATGACGAATATTGGTCCGATAATCGGCAAAAATGTCACGATCACCCACCAACCGCTTTTATTTCGGTCATGAAGCCGCTTCACATTCAGTGCCGCAGAAGCCCAAAATGCAAAGCCGAAGATCACCAGCGACAATACTTGCAATACAGCGTTATCAGCGGCATTTCTCGGATCGGTATAAATAAACACCGGCAGCAATACCAGCAGAACCGGCAAACTATACAGCCAGTAATCACGGCGTCGCATACGCCCCTTAAAGGAAAAAAATGCCCATATCTGATTCATCTGAAAACCTATACGATTGGTCGCTGACCGCGACTGATCCACTTCAGCAACAGATTATCGGCAGCTTCACCTGTAGCGCCCGCTAGCTTTTCTGCCAGCTTCTTGCGCTGGACATAGCGGACTCCCAGTACCTCGCGATCTTTGCAGGCATGAGTAATAAAATCATCACTGGTGCCAATCTCGTCCACCAAGCCAAGCTCATGGGCCTGCTTGCCAAACCAGTGCTCGCCTGTTGCCACTTTCTCCAAATCAAGCTCCGGACGGTGATCCTCGATGAAGTTCTTAAACAGATCGTGCGTTTCTTCTATTTCAACCTGGAATTTTTCACGCGCTTTGTCGGTATTTTCACCGAACATAGTCAACGTGCGCTTGAACTCACCCGCAGTGATCTGTTCAAACTCAATATCATTTTTCTTCAATAGCTTGTTGAAATTCGGCAACTGGGCAATGACCCCGATAGAGCCAACAACCGCAAACGGAGCCGAGATAATCTTATCGGCCACACAGGCCATCATATAGCCGCCGCTTGCAGCAACCTTGTCAACTGAAATAGTCAGTTTGATACCCGCAGATTTCAGGCGATCAAGCTGAGAAGACGCCAGGCCATAACCGTGGACCATCCCCCCCCCGGTCTCAAGGCGAAGCAACACTTCGTCACCTTCCATCGCAACTGCCAACACAGCTGTTACCTCTTCGCGCAGTGCCGAGACTTCGCGTGCATCAATGCTGCCATGGAAATCGAGGACAAATAGACGGGGCTCTCGGACGTGAGAAAGATCGCCGGCTTTCGCCGCTTTTTTAATCTCGCTCTGACGCTCTTTGTTTTTCTCTTTTTCTGCCTTCTTTTCCGCCTTTTCACGGGCTTTAAGCAATGGCTTGTCAAACAAATGTGACTCTAACTGATGTACGGTATTTTTGTACTGCTCAGTGAGATCAGTAACTTCCAATTCACCTTTTTGCGTCCCATGGCGACCACTCAATCCTTTAGCTAATACAAGAATACTGACAATCGCAATCACCACCGTGGCGATTTTGGCTAGGAATAGCCCATAATCAAACAAAAAATCCAATGTTGAGTCCTCATTTTTGGCATTTTAACCATTGCCACAAGGGACAATGATTCGCTTATATTTTGCATCTTCTTAGAGATATGGGCAGCGTAGGCATTCCACAAGTCTGTTAACTTACCAATAGGCTTACGATGCTTGTCTTCTTCGAGCACAAGAGCAATTACAATTATCGACAGTATCAACGATAAAATACAAAGTACATTTCAAGCTTTGATTCTACGCCCCCACCCAAAGGCTATATTCAAGAAGAAATTCTGTTGTTACGAACCAGAGCCCTACGTATGTTTTTACACATCTTTCCGAATTTCGACAGTTCATCGAATGTGGGTGGCAATCCACGCTTAATCTGGTGTTCCCAGTAAGATAAGTCAGAGTCGACAAGTTCCATCAGTTTTTTGGGACAACCAATACAACTGTTATCAGGGCCACACGTAAAAGTATCTTCTTGGTATAGCGGGAAGTCCTGCTTGACTGCATCAATAATTTGCTGCATGGCCGTAATTCTATCTGGCTTCTTGCTCACGAACTAAGCTCCTAAAGAAGTACAAGCGGGCATTATAGATTCTATTAAAATTAATGCCACACCGAGAAAGAGTAGTTCGGCTTGGCTAACTGTAGGAATGTTCATTGAAACGAGCATCTTGAGGTTGCTTGGGTATAATAGAAAAACTAAAAAACAAATAAGGAAGTTACACGTGGAATATCAAACCGCTGCAGATTCTCTCAAAGATCGTGTCATTTTGGTGACAGGCGCTGGTGAGGGTATTGGCCGCCAAGCAGCCATCAGCTATGCAGCTCACGGTGCAACTGTTATTTTGCTTGGCCGAACAGTTGCTAAGCTCGAAGCCGTTTACGATGAAATTGAAGCGCTGGACTATGCGCAGCCTGCGATTATTCCTCTAGATCTACAAGGGGCGACCAAGCAGAACTATGAGGACATGGTCGAGACCATCGAAGGCCAGTTCGGCCGCCTTGACGGTGTACTGCACAATGCCGGTCTGCTGGGCGTAATGAGTCCGTTCGATCAACTCGGCGAAGATACCTTTGACGATGTCATGCAGGTCAATGTCAAGGCACAATTTTTGATGACCCAGGCGCTGATGCCCCTGGTCAAGAAAGCCGAAGACGGCCGCATTATCTTTACCTCGTCGACCGTGGGTCACGAAGGCCGTGCCTTCTGGGGAGCCTACTCAATCTCCAAGTTTGCAACCGAAGGCATGATGCAGGTGCTGGCTGACGAGATGAGCAACACCAATGTCCGCGTTAACGCCATCAACCCGGGCGGTACCCGCACCGCTATGCGCGCCAAAGCCTACCCAGCCGAAGATAGTTCGCGGCTGAAAACACCGGCAGACATTATGCCGCTGTATCTGTACCTGATGGGTCCTGAAAGCAAGGAGGTTAACGGCCTGTGCCTTGATGCCCAGCCGAAGCGCAAGCCAGGGGCAGCTTAACCCCACCCTAACCCCACCCTTCAAAAAGGGAGGGGGTGGTTACAATGCTTGACGTAAGTAGCCAGATATAAAAAAAGCAGCCATTGGCTGCTTTTTTAAATTCTACACACTGCTTATTTGCGCGTACGCGGCTTGGCAGGCTTGTTCTTCAGCGGATTACGGCGGTTTGCCGCATTGCCTGAAGGTTTACGTCGGCCTTGCGGCGCTGCTTCTGCATCTTTGTTGCGAGAAGAAGAACGGCGGTTATCCTGGCGACCACGACGACCACGAGGCGAGTCATCATTCACACGCTCTTCGTGACGACGAACAGCACGACGGATCTGACGAACCCCTTTCTTGCGCTTTTGGCCTTCAACCGTCAGCATGGTGTTTTCTTCTGGCTTCAGCTCTACCATTTCACGCAGGTAGTTAACTTCTTTCAGCTCAAGCTCATTCCATCCGCCACGCGGCATATCCTTGGTCAGGAAAATGTCACCGTAACGGACACGCTTCAGACGGCTAACCGTTACACCCTGAGAATCCCAAAGACGGCGAACCTCACGGTTACGGCCTTCGGTCAGCATAACGTAAAACGTATGGTTCATCCCTTCACCACCGGCATAAACTACGTCTTCAAAGCGGGCCATACCGTCTTCAAGCTTCACGCCTTTAACAAGGTTTTTCACCATCTGCTCGTTGACGTCACCGAATACACGCACCATGTATTCACGCTCAACACGATGACTTGGGTGCATTAATCGATTAGCAAGCTCACCATCAGTAGTGAATAGCAGCAAACCTGAGGTATTCGCATCAAGACGACCAACGGAAACCCAACGCCCTGTCTCCAAACGCGGCAGGCGGTCAAAAACAGTACGACGACCTTCAGGGTCATGACGTGTACATAGCTCACCCTCAGGCTTGTTATACGCAAGCACACGACACACTTCTTCAGAAGGTGCGAGTAGACTGATTTTATGCCCGTCTATACGAACAATGGAATCATGATCGTCTTCAAGACGATCGCCCAGCTTCGCGACATTGCCATCAATGCTCACACGACCATTTTGAATCATTAATTCAAGCTCGCGACGAGAACCATGGCCAGAACGAGCTAGCACCTTCTGTAATTTTTCACTCATTGGATAAACCTTTGTCGCCTTCACAGGCGTCGAAACATCATCAAATATACTAACAGCACAAATTTCTGCCTATTTGGCGAACAAGTTGCCGCTGTTTGGTATCACGCCTTAAGCCCTCTCAAAGCGACCGCGAATTATGCCAAAAGCTTGATGCAGATACCACCTAAAAGACGGATTAGATGGCTATCCGCATCGACTTCGCTCCCACCAGCAAGAGCAAATAAGAAACTTAGCACCTATTATTCAAACGGGGATGGATCCCCAGCACCGACACGGGCCACTTCCATTTCATCATTACTGAAATCAATAACAGTGGTCGGCTGCTCGCCCAAATAGCCACCATTGATAATCAAATCAACAGCATGCTCCAGCTTATCGCGGATCTCGTCCGGATCAGACTCAGCGACATCGCTATCAGGCAAGATCAACGATGTCGACATCATAGGCTCACCCAGCGCATCCAACAGCGCCAGAGCGATAGCATTATCAGGCACACGAATACCGATAGTCTTACGTTTCGGGTTCATCAGACGACGCGGTACTTCCTTCGTCCCCTTAAAGATAAACGTATAGGCACCAGGCGTATTGTTACGTAATAGGCGAAATGCCGTGTTATCGACACGGGCATACAACGATAGCTCGGACAAGTCTCGGCACAACAGGGTGAAATTGTGTTTATCGTTAAGACGGCGGATCTGACAGATACGCTCTAGCGCCTGCTTGTTTTCCAACTGACAGCCCAGGGCATAACCTGAATCGGTCGGATAGACAATCACCCCGCCATTTCGAATCATTGCCACCGCCTGATTAATTAATCGGACTTGTGGTGTTTCAGGGTGAACATAAAAAAATTGGCTCATTCTTCCTCCTATGATGATTCCGTACTGTGCGGAACCTCCTCATCAACTCGCTTCTTTTCAACTTTCCAGTCTTGCCAGACCTCAGTCACACCTTTTGGCAACCAGAGGTTACGTCCAAGTTCGGTCCACGGAGAGGCATAATGAAAATCGGAACCTTGTGAAGCGAGCAAATTATACTCAATCGAATAATCAGCAAGTGTTCTGCGCTCCTGCTGGGCTTGCTGAGGCTGTGCAACTTCCATTGCATCCCCGTTGGCTTCGACGAACGCCGTCAATAGACGCTTCTGCCATTTCGCCGTCATGTTGTAGCGACCGGGGTGGGCCAGCACGGCCTGGCCCCCGGCGGCATGAATCGCCCCGACCGCATCGGCAATCGAACACCAGCTTGGCGGTACGTAGCCCGGATTATTACGGGTCAGAAACTTTTTGAACACTGCCTGCATCGTTTTGGCATAGCCCTGCTCCACTATCCACTGGGCAAAATGAGATCGAGTTAACGTCGCATCCCCGGCAATAGCCTTCGCGCCTTCGAGTGCTCCCGGCATGCGGTTCTTCTCCAACCGCGCCGCAATTAGTGCCGCTCGCACCTCACGACGTTCAGCTTGCTCGGCAATCAATGTCGTCATTGCAGGATGGTCAGGATCAATATTCAAACCGACAATGTGAATATCAAAATTTCGCCAAAGTGTCGATATTTCAATACCTTTGATGAGAGTTAAGGGCAAATTTTCTGCATCGATTGCCTGCTGCGCCGATTCTAGGCCAGCCACGGTATCGTGATCTGTGATCGCAAGCACATCAACGCGTCGTTCTACCGCTCTTTTTACCAATACTTCTGGCGATAAACGGCCATCCGATGCCGTGGTATGGCTATGTAAATCAAACAACATAATTTATTTTCTTGACTTTATTTTCATGAACTAGTTTACTAGTACGCAGTTACCCAGTAATAGAATTACAGGATATTTACATGTTACAGCAAATTAATCATCAGCTCCGCGCTTTCTTTTCTTGGTGGTGGCACTTCTCTCTACGGGTGGTGTGATTTGCTGTGCCTTAAGGCCAAACAGACACAAGCCCGCTTACTGCGGGCTTTTTTGTACCCCAAATTGACGAATACGACACTCAGCATGATGCGCCTCTACCGATAGTTTGCAAGCGCGTTACAAATTAAAGAGATAGCGAAATGATTATTGTACTAAAACCCAATGCAACCGAAGAACAAGCCAAAGAGATCCTGAGCCGTATCGATAATGCCGGCCTGAAACCACTCTACATGCCGGGCGTCGAGCGCATCGTATTGGGAGCATTGGGAGACGAGCGCGTACTGCAGCAGCTACACCTTGATGCCTATCCATATGTCGAAAATGTTAAACCTATCCTAACCAAGTACAAAATGGTCAACCGCGAGGTGCAGGCACACGACACCGTTGTTCGTTTCGGTAATGCCGCAGTCGGCGGCGACAAATTTGCTGTCATTGCAGGCCCTTGCTCGGTTGAATCTGAAGAGCAGCTAATGGCCGTCGCCGAGGTTGTGAAAAAGCATGGTGCTGTCGCCCTTCGCGGCGGAGCCTACAAGCCCCGCACCAGTCCGTATGATTTTCAGGGCATGGGAATAGAAGGGTTGAAACTACTTCACAAGGCCAATCAGCAACTTGGTCTTCCGACAGTATCAGAAGTCATGGAAGTCGGTCAGGTTGATTCAATGTGTGAATATGTTGACTGCCTACAGATTGGTGCCCGCAATATGCAAAACTACGCGTTGTTAAAAGCTGTGGGTGAAAGTAAAAAACCGGTCTTGCTCAAACGCGGACTTTCCGCCACTATCGAAGAGCTGTTATTAGCAGCGGAATACATCTATGACGCAGGAAATCCGAACATTATTCTGTGTGAGCGTGGCATCCGCACCTATGAAACAGCGACAAGGAATACGTTGGACCTCAATGCCGTCGCCTACCTGAAGCAACGTACCCACCTGCCTGTGGTGGTGGACCCTAGCCATGGTACTGGTGTTCGCGAGCTGGTGATCCCGCTTTCCCGGGCAGCAGCCGCTGTTGGCGCTGATGGCATTATTGTCGAATCACACTTAAATCCGTGTGAGGCCTTATCCGACGGCCACCAGGCGCTGACAGGTCCAATGTTTGAACAGTTAATGCAAGAGTTGAAACCGTTTGTAGAAGCGGCAGGGAGAACGCTGTGAATACGACCCCTCTAGGTACCGGCGAGCTAGAGCTACTTAGCCTCGGCGTACCCTATGTGGCGGATCCGACGGAGTTGTATTACTCCGTCTGTGGCGACCGTCCACATAATTTATTGCTGGAGTCGGCCGAAATCGACTCCAAGCAGGATTTGAAAAGCCTGATGCTTGTTGACGCTGCGGTACGTATTGTATGCCGCGGCAAGCAAGTCCGGCTTGAAGCATTAACAGACAACGGACTCAATGTCCTGCAGACCATTGAGCAGGCACTGGCTGCTGATATTCAGAGTCAGCGTGAAAGCCACTGCCTGATCCTCGATTTCCCGAGTGCCGAGCGCGCACTGGATGAAGACAGCCGCCTGCGTCAGACCTCATCGTTTGATGCACTGCGAATGATCCAGCATGCCTTTGATACCTCGGGCCACCCGCGTGAAGCCCTGTTTCTGGGCGGCCTGTTTGCCTATGATGTCGTCGCCGGTTTCGAACCGCTGCCGGACGTCACCGAGGACAACAAGTGTCCGGACTACCTATTCTATATTGCCGAAACCTTGCTGGTTATCGACCACCAGCGTCGTCGGGGCAAGTTGCAGGCAACGCTGTTTGGCGGGGATGAGTATACTTCTAGTTATTTTGAGCTGAGCCGTCGGCTGCAACATATCAAGGAAGCCTGTCTGGAGCCGAAGCCGCTCCCCGGTGCCGAGTTTCTTGAACAGTGCGAGCCTGTTGCAAGCATTAGCGATGAGGCATTTTGCCAAACCGTACTCGACCTAAAACAGCATGTTATTAACGGTGATGTCTTCCAGGTGGTTCCGTCCCGCCAGTTCACGTTGCCATGCCCGTCACCGCTGGTTGCCTATAAAGAACTGAAAATTGGTAACCCAAGCCCTTACATGTTCTATCTGCAAGATGCTGACTTCACTCTGTTTGGTGCCTCTCCGGAGAGCGCGCTGAAATATTGCACCGAAAGCAATCAGGTGGAAATTTACCCTATTGCCGGAACCCGTCACCGCGGCAAAAACCCTGACGGTTCTATCAACCTGGATCTCGATGGCCGTATTGAGCTTGAACTGCGCAGTGACATGAAAGAGAACGCCGAGCACATGATGCTGGTCGATCTGGCCCGTAATGATGTTGCTCGGATCAGCGAGCCCGGCAGCCGCTATGTCGCCGATTTACTTCAGGTAGACCGCTACAGCCATGTCATGCACCTTGTCTCCCGCGTTGTCGGTCAGCTACGTGGCGACCTCGATGCCCTGCATGCCTACCAGGCCTGCATGAATATGGGGACACTCACCGGGGCTCCTAAAATTCGTGCCATGCAGCTGATCCGTGACGTCGAGCAACGCCGTCGAGGCAGCTACGGTGGCGCGGTTGGCTACCTGACAGGCCATGGCGATATGGATACTTGTATTGTAATCCGCTCAGCCTATGTCGAGGATGGTATTGCCAGTGTGCAAGCCGGTGCCGGCGTGGTTTATGACTCGGTGCCACAGGCCGAAGCGGATGAAACCCGTGGTAAGGCACAGGCGGTCATCGCTGCCATTCGCAAGGCACACAGTGCCCCAACCCGGTCAGCATAAGGAGCAAAAACATGACAAGTGCAGAAATCGTATTGCTAGATAATTTTGACTCCTTTACCTACAACTTGGTCGATCAGTTCCGTTCGCTGGGTTACCCAGTCACCATTTACCGTAATAGCCTGAGCGCCGATCAGATGGAACAGGCTCTGGCAGAGAAAAACAATCCGGTACTGGTGCTATCTCCCGGTCCCGGCGCACCAGCAGATGCAGGCTGCATGCCTGAGCTTATCAAGCGGGTTCGCGGCAAAGTACCGATGATTGGTATCTGTCTCGGCCACCAGGCCATTGTCGAAGCCTATGGCGGCAAGGTTGAAGGTGCCGGTGATATTGTCCATGGTAAATCAGCCATGATGAGCCACAGTGCCCATACTGTATTTGGCGAGTTGCCAAGTCCGCTTTCCATTGCCCGCTACCACTCTTTGGTCGCGACGGAAGTGCCTGACAGCCTGACAACTGTCGCCGATGTCGATGGCTTAGTGATGGCAGTAACCAACGACCAAGATCGCGTGTGCGGCTACCAGTTCCACCCTGAGTCGATTCTAACTACACAAGGGGCTCAACTGCTCACCAATACACTGAACTGGGTAATGTCAAAACCGAACAGCCAGAACGAGCGCGCAAAGGTTTAGGGAGAAAGAGACCATGGACGCAAACATTTATACTATTGCCAACAAATTATATGACCAGCAGGCCCTGAGCCAAGAAGAGAGCCAGACGCTGTTTGATGCCATCATCAAAGGCGAGGTCGATCCTATTCTGCTATCGGCAGTACTGACAGCACTGAAAATCAAAGGGGAAACCCCGGCTGAAATCGCTGGCGCCGCCAGTGCCTTGCTGGCTAATGCCAAGCCGTTCCCGAGTCCGGACTATGATTTTGCCGATATCGTCGGAACCGGTGGTGACGGTGCCAATACGATCAATATCTCGACCACGGCCGCTTTTGTTGCCGCAGCCTGTGGCGTAAAAGTCGCCAAGCACGGCAACCGCGGTGTTTCAAGCAAGTCGGGCTCATCCGACCTGCTCGACAAATTTGGCATCAATCTGGCGATGACAGCCGACAATGCCCGTGGCGCACTAGACGAACTGGGAGTTTGCTTCTTGTTTGCACCGGAATACCACGGCGGTGTCCGCCATGCGATGCCAGTTCGCCAGACATTAAAAACCCGAACAATCTTCAATGTCCTTGGGCCGTTGATTAACCCGGCTCGGCCGAATATCGAGCTAATGGGCATTTATGACAAGGCGTTGGTACGGCCAATTGCCGAGACCATCGCGACTATGGGCATGAAACGCGCAGCCGTAGTTCACGGTAGCGGTCTGGATGAAGTGGCCATCCACGGTGAGACCACCGTTGCTGAAATCATCAATGGCGAGATCAAAGAATATACCCTTACCCCGGCTGACTTTGGTCTGAAAACCTACCCGCTTGAAGCAATCAAGGGCGGCGAGCCGGAAGAAAACCGAGCCATTATTACCAATATCCTGACCGGTAAAGGTACCGAGGCCCAACAAGGTGCAGTCGCTGTCAACGTTGCCATGCTACTGCGTCTGTTCGGTAACGAAGACTTGAAGGCCAACACTCAACAAGCCATTGACGTCATGCAGTCTGGCAAAGCATTTGAGCTGGTTGAAAAACTGGCAGCACGAGGTTAACCATGGAAACAGTATTAGCGAAAATTGTGGCTGATAAGCGCCTGTGGGTTGAAGCGCGCAAGCAGAAGCAGCCCCTTGACGAGTTCATTGACGGGCTGATCCCGAGTGACCGTAGCTTTTATGATGCGCTTTCTGGTGATCAGACGGCTTTCATCCTTGAGTGTAAAAAAGCCTCGCCATCAAAAGGCCTGATCCGCCAAGACTTCAACCTTGATCATATTGCCAAGGTCTACAATGGCCATGCCAGTGCGATCTCGGTACTGACAGACGAGAAATACTTCCAGGGCAATTTTGATTTTCTGCCTCTGGTACGCAATCAGGTCAAACAGCCGGTATTGTGCAAAGACTTCATGATCGACATCTACCAGGTGTATCTGGCGCGCCATTACAGTGCCGATGCCATTTTATTGATGCTATCGGTCCTCGGTGACAACGAATACCGTGAGCTTGCCGCCGTCGCCGAAAAGCTGAATCTCGGTATTCTAACCGAGGTCAGCAACGAGCAGGAGCTGGATCGTGCCATCGCACTGAAGGCCAAGGTGGTCGGGATCAATAACCGCAACCTGCGCGATTTAAGCATAGACCTCAACCGCACCAAAGAACTGGCTCCGCGTCTGCCGCAAGACACCATTGTGATTTCAGAGTCGGGGATCTACAACCACCAGCAAATCCGTGAGCTTACCGCCTATGCCAACGGCTTTTTGATCGGCAGCTCGCTGATGGCCGAGGACAACCTGGAATTGGCTGTACGTCGTGTCCTGCTTGGAGAGAACAAGGTATGCGGCCTAACCCGGGCCGATGATGCCAACGCCGCCTATCAAAGCGGTGCGGTATACGGCGGACTCATCTTTGTTTCCACTTCACCGCGACAGGTCGATATCGAGCAGGCGCGAATGGTAATGAGCGGTGCACCGCTAAAATATGTCGGTGTATTTCGCAACGCCGATCCCGATGCAGTCGGCAAGGCCGCTAAAGCCCTGTCACTGTCGGCAGTTCAGCTGCACGGCGAAGAAACACCGGACTATATACAGGGTCTCAAGGCTCACCTTCCTAAAGACTGCGAGATTTGGAAGGCACATGGGATCACGACAACTGTCCCGGACTTCGCCCGATGGCCAGTCGACAAGCACCTTCTCGACAGTAAAGTCGGCCAACAGTCAGGGGGAACAGGTATTGCTTTTGACTGGAGCCTGCTCAGTGATACCGACAAGCAAAACATCATGCTGGCTGGTGGCCTGACCCCCGAGAATGCCTGCGAGGCAGCCAAACTAGGCTGCAAAGGACTGGATTTAAACTCCGGTGTTGAAAGCACCCCGGGCAAAAAAGATCAAACAAAATTGAATGCGGCCTTTGCCGCAATCAGAAAGTATTAAGGATTAGAAAAATTATGAGCAAACTAGACGCCTACTTCGGTGAATTCGGTGGACAATACGTACCCCAGATTTTGGTACCCGCACTTGACCAGCTGGAAGCTGCTTTTATCGAAGCCCAGCAAGACCCTGGCTTTCAAAAAGAATTTATTACCCTGCTAAAAGAGTATGCTGGCCGCCCGACGGCATTGACGCTATGCCAGAACCTTACCAAAGGCACCAAAACCAAACTCTACCTCAAGCGTGAGGACTTACTACACGGTGGTGCACACAAAACCAATCAGGTGCTGGGTCAGGCTCTGCTGGCTAAACGAATGGGCAAAAGTGAAATCATTGCCGAAACAGGTGCTGGCCAGCACGGTGTTGCTACAGCACTGGCCTGTGCCCTTCTCGGATTAAAGTGCCGCGTTTATATGGGTGCCAAGGACGTAGAACGCCAGAGCCCGAACGTATTTCGAATGAAGCTGATGGGTGCGGAAGTGATTCCGGTTCACTCCGGATCCGCCACCCTAAAAGATGCCTGCAACGAGGCGATGCGCGACTGGTCAGCAACATATGATAAAGCCCACTACCTATTAGGAACTGCGGCAGGTCCTCATCCGTTCCCGACGATTGTCCGTGAGTTCCAGCATATTATTGGCGAAGAAACCAAGGCACAAATCCTGGAAAAAGAAGGTCGCCTTCCTGACGCCGTCATCGCCTGTGTCGGTGGTGGCTCCAACGCCATCGGTATGTTTGCCGATTTTATCGAGGATAAGGAAGTGGGCCTTATTGGTGTCGAGCCGGCAGGTAAGGGTCTTGATACCAATATGCACGGCGCGCCGCTCAAACACGGCAAGCTGGGTATTTTCTTCGGAATGAAAGCCCCGCTGATGCAGGACGAACACGGTCAGGTCGAAGAATCCTATTCGGTCTCTGCCGGTCTGGACTTCCCGTCTGTCGGCCCGCAGCATGCTCACCTAAACGCGACTGGCCGCGCCGTCTACGGCTCCGTTACTGACGACGAGGCACTGGACGCATTCCAGTCACTGGCACGCAACGAAGGAATTATTCCGGCACTGGAGTCTGCCCACGCACTGGCCTACGCCCTTCAGATGATTGAACAAGAACCAGAGAAAGAACAAATACTGGTCGTTAACCTATCCGGTCGCGGCGATAAAGACATTTTCACTGTACACGATATTCTAGAAGCAAAAGGAGCGCTGTAATGGATCGTTATCAAGCACAATTTGACCGCCTGGCGGCAAAAAACGAAGGCGCGTTTGTTCCTTTTGTCACTATCGGAGATCCCAACCCCGAGCAATCGTTGAAAATCATCGACACCTTGGTGGCGTCTGGTGCCGATGCACTAGAGCTGGGGATTCCGTTCTCAGATCCACTGGCAGACGGCCCGACAATCCAGGGGGCAACCATTCGAGCACTGGAGTCCGGCACGACGCCGGCAATCTGCTTTGAGCTGCTGGGTAAGATCCGAGCCAAATACCCGGAGCTGCCAATTGGCCTGTTGATGTATGCCAACCTTGTATTTGGCGCAGGTATCGAAAACTTCTACCAGAAATGTGCAGAAGCTGGGGTCGATTCAGTATTGATTGCCGATGTGCCTGTCAAGGAATCAGCTGAGTTCCGTGCCGCCGCAGAAAAATATGGGATCCACCCAATTTTCATCGCACCACCAAACGCCGATGAAACAACACTGAAAACAGTCTCAGAATACAGCGGTGGCTATACCTACCTCCTATCGCGTGCCGGCGTTACCGGAGCCGAAACCAAGGCTGGGATGCCAATCAATCACCTGTTGGAAAGCCTCAAAACACACAACGCGCCACCGGCATTGCTTGGCTTTGGGATTTCAGAACCAGCCCAGGTAAAAGAAGCCATTGAAGCCGGAGCCGCCGGTGCAATATCAGGCTCTGCCGTGGTGAAAGTTATCGAGCAGAACCTAGGGAACAATGATGAAATGCTACGCCAGATGGGCCAGTTCATCAGTAATATGAAAACGGCAACACGTTTGTGATAATCACACCAACAAAACAATAACCTTTCAAAGCCGCACCCTCTGCGGCTTTTTCACCCCAACACAACGATTTATGGCCAATATTCGGCCATTATTCACCCTATAAACAAAGCTAAACCCGTATTAGATCAAAGATCTTAGCCTCTACCCGCCTTACAGTAGCCAAGTTGTTAAGGGTAACACTTTTGTCATCAGGCATATTTACACCCTATAACAGCAAAGCAAAATATCGAAAACAATGATTGATAAATACAAAAATTGTGTGTAAAAACACAACCGCAAAATAAAGGGTTAACATTTAAAACAATCACAACACTTAACCCTAATCAAAATTAACAAACACAACAGAGGTACCAAAGGTGTTAAAAGAAAAAGGATTATTAGGCAATATCGGCGTCCAAGTCGTCATTGCCATGTGTGTGGGCACACTCGTTGGCGCGATGATGGGGCACTCAGCCAGCATGTTTGCACCGCTTGGTAGCATTTTTATCCACTTGATCAAAATGCTTGTTATCCCATTGGTGGCAGTCGCTATCATTTCAGGTGCAGCCGGACTTGGAAGCAGCCACTCAGCAGGTAAAGTTGGTTTTGCCACTCTGGGTTTCTTCGGCTTTACATCAGCCGTTGCTGTTGCACTTGCCCTATTCATGGGCGAAGTCTTTCAACCGGGAATGGGGGTAGACCTAACAGGTGTTGAAGGCTTGTTCTCAAACGTCTATGCCGATAAAGGCGATCTGCCATCCTTCTGGGCCACCGTGTTGGGGATGATCCCGACTAACGTATTCCAGTCACTCAATGAAGCGAATATTCTACAAATTCTTGTGTTCTGCCTTTTCTTTGGTATCGCTTTATCCAAGCTGGAAAAAGATCGTCGAGATCCACTCATCAATGGTGTAAACGCAATTGTTGATGCCATGGTTTGGATGATCAATGTCGTCATGAAAATTGCACCACTTGGTGTTTTCGGCCTGATGGCAGATGCCGTTGGCACCTTTGGCTTTAGCGCCCTGATGGTCGTATTCAAGCTATTTCTTGTCTACGTCGGTGCCATCCTGATTTACGGTTTCGTCTTCTACCCGCTGATGATCAAGGTATTCAGCAAGACATCGCCGGTGAAGTTCCTGTCGGTAATGAAAAAGCCACAGGCAGTTGCCCTATCAACAGCCTCTTCCATGGCAACACTGCCAGTTACCATGGAGGCCTGTGAAGAAGAGCTAGGTGTTAAAAACTCTACAGCATCGTTTGTACTGCCGCTGGGTGCCACCATCAACATGAGTGGTAACGCGATTTACTATGGTCTGGTTGCTATCTTCTTCGCTCAGATGTTCAATATTGATCTGGGAATGAGCGCATATCTAGCCATTATCGTTACCTCGACCCTGGGTGCGGTTGGCCAGGCCGGTGTTCCGGGACCATCATTCCTTGTTGTAGCCGTACTGCTGTCAGCAGGGATCCCGATTGAAGGTCTGCCGCTGCTGTTCGCCCTTGACCGTATTTTCGATATGATCCGAACTGCGCTGAATATCACCGGTGATGCTGCCTGCGCTGTCATTATCAATGATATGGTAAGTAAAGATCCGAGCCACGCTGCGGAAGAGAAAGTACAGAACGCTTAATTGCTTCAACTTATCTCGACGGAACAAAACAGTACCGTGTTAGAGGCCGCTGACAAATTGTCGGCGGCCTTTTACTATTCAGAACGAGGTGATTACACAAGTACACTAAGCAAGGACAATAATACCAACCTGGATAAGTTACTGAGCATATACTTATCCAGATTGGTATTAGGTATACTAGTAGCAAGCAACAAATATCCAACGATATACGTTCATTCCGCTGAGCCCCATGAGGCTTGGCAACAATAAGGCTGCTATTGAATGAAACAACTGATCGACTTTATCCCGCTGATCGTCTTCTTTATCTTGTATAAAACACATGATATCTACGTCGCTACGGGTGCTTTGATAGCTGCTACAGCAGTGCAGCTTGTATTGACTTGGTTCCTGTACAAGAAAGTAGAGAAAATGCAGCTCATTACTTTCATAATGGTCGCTGTATTTGGCGGGCTAACGCTATTTCTCCACGATGACAACTTCATCAAGTGGAAAGTTACTATTATCTATACCCTGTTTGCCGGAGGCTTGGCCGTCAGCCAGTATCTTGGCAAACCGCTGATCAAGGGGATGCTCAGTAATGAAATCAATCTTCCGGAGCTGATCTGGAAACAGATTAATGTTGCCTGGATGCTGTTTTTTATTATTTGCGCCATTATCAACGTCTACGTAGCCTTCCGGCTGCCGCTTGATGTGTGGGTTAATTTTAAAGTCTTTGGGTTATTAGCCCTAACTTTGATTTTTACCCTTGCCACCGGTGGATATATTTACCACCATATGCCGAAAGAAACCGATACTGAATAGTTGTAAAATCGAACCATGACCACAGAAAATAACATCCCTCGCGGACAGCTGCTGCTCCGCACCCTAGCTATGCCTGCAGACACCAATGCCAATGGCGATATTTTTGGCGGCTGGATTATGTCTCAGCTGGATCTGGCCGGTGCTATTCTGGCCAAAGAAATTTCAGGCGGACGCGTTGTCACCGTCTCTGTCGATAGTATTGCCTTTAAGGCCCCAGTCAGTGTCGGCGACGTCGTATGCTGCTACGGCGAATGCAGCCGCATTGGCAACACATCAATGAGCATTGCTCTGGAAGTCTGGGTAAAGCCTGTTGCTCTCGAGAGCATCGGCGATCGCTACCGTGTCTGTGAAGCTACCTTTAATTATGTGGCTATCAACAGTGAAGGTCGCCCGCGTCCGATACGAAAAGCGTAAAGCTTTCCTCACAATTAGCCCTAACCTCTGGTTGGGGCTTTTTTTTTGCTTTAAGATAACGCTCAGTATCAATTAACTTAGTCACAGGGAGAATTCAGCGAATGTGGTATGTTATTTTTTCTCAGGATGTTGAAAACAGCTTAGAGCGTCGCCTGAGTGTTCGCGAAAAACATCTAGCCCGCCTGAAAGAGCTACAAGAGCAGGGCCGGCTATTAGTTGCAGGTCCAATGCCAGCGATCGACAGCGACAACCCGGGAGAAGCAGGTTTCACTGGCTCAACAGTCATTGCAGAGTTCAACTCTTTGGCTGATGCCAAGACTTGGGCTGATGCCGATCCGTACATCGAAGCTGGTGTATATGACAATGTCACTGTTAAGCCATTTAAGAAAGTTCTACCCTAATTGGCAAAGGCGCTACACACAGCAATAAACCGAGATTATTTATCTGATGTTTAAAAAAACGTTTGTATGCATCGCATTACTCGCTCTGGCGGGCTGCGCATCGAACCAGGATGATGCGGCTAAAGCGTTGGCCAAAAGTCGTGCGTCGCTTATCAACAACAAAGCGCCCTATGACAAGATCGGTGAATACCAGATCATGAAAGCACAGGCACGGGAAAAAACAGTCGAAATCACGATCTTGTATGGTGGTGGCGGCAAAATCCCACCTTCGCAGGCAGTCAAAAATGCAGCCGTTAATTACTGCAGCAGTGAAGAGCTCACCCCTTTATTTAGCGAAGGCGTAAGCTATAAAATAATGGTCATGGATATGCGTGGCCGTACTATGGCAGAGCAACCAGTCTATACCGAGTACTGCAAAGGCTTAGCAAAGTAATTTCTGTCTCAAAAAACAATACCGCCAAGTAGACGCATCTGGCGGTATTTTTCATTCTTAGTTCCGGTCAAACACCAATACTTTCAACCCGCCCTCAGGATCAATGTCTTTAAATTCCGGCGGGTTTTCCAAACGTTCGGTAAACATCAGCTCTGGAGCTTCGGTCGCCATCCCATCAATTAAAAACTGAGACGAAACTGACGGATCGTTAACACATGCGACTACCTTGCCGGCTTCTGTTAGCAGATCAGGCAAGCGACGAAGGATCTTCTGGTAATCCTTGGTCAGGGCGAAGCTACCTTTTTGAAACGACGGCGGATCGATAATGATCAAGTCATACGGCCCCAGCTTACGGACTTTACCCCATGACTTAAAAAGCTCGTGGCCAAGGAAACTGACTTTCTTCAAATCATGTTTGTTCAGATGGTGATTATCGCGACCACGACTCAATGCCGCTTTCGCCATATCCAGGTTAACCACATGCTCTGCCCCACCCTCGATCGCAGCCACGGAAAAACCACAAGTATAAGCAAACAGGTTAAGCACCCGTTTACCCGCAGCATGATGCATTACCCAGTCACGGCCATTACGCATATCAAGAAATAGACCATTGTTTTGTTTACGGCCTAAATCCAACTTAAAAATCAGGCCATTCTCGACAACATCCTGATAATCTCCACTTTCACCCCAGAGGATCTCCATTGGCGATCCTAGTCGGTCTCTATGCTGTAGCAAAAGCGATGACGCGCCACTTTGCTGCCAAATTTCAGAGGTGCATAACCCCGTCAGTATTTTGTGCAACTCATTAAGGAATGACTCGGATGGCTCTTTAAATAAAGAAACTAATACCTGGCCACTCAACCAATCAACAGTGAGCTGCTCTAACCCCTGCCAACAGCGTCCTCGGCCATGGAATAAACGACGAACTTCTGTCGGCGGCGACGTCAGTTCATTAAGCAGGTGTTGTTCTAAGGTAGGTAGCGCAGTTGTTTCCATAACTCTACAGTCTTGATCGAAATAAGGGCGCTATTCTAATACCAATGCCTTGTGCCATTCCAGACAATTATCGACAGCAAAACTTACCTGCATTGGAAGACAATAGCAAACGGCATTCAATGGGGCTTCAGGCGACTAATTTAATATTTTCATCAGGGAGGCGGTGGCTGGCGAGGGTAACATATTCTGCGGTGATACGGACTTGTCTTTGGTGTTTAACGCGGGATTTGAACTTTTGACGATTACGACGAAATGACGCTAGTCCCCAAAATAGAGATTGGTTCTTTTTCTTCTTCAGTCGCATACGAAGCGACATGGAACGGGTATGGCGCATTGTAATCCTCAATCTAGGCGTTTCCTAGGCAGGTATTATATGTGATCTTTATCAACAGTTTAATTGCGTTTGCTCAATTAACAGTCAGTTAGTAAATATAATTTATGTTTTTACCAGTTCTGTGTAAAAAAAGGGCTTTAAGACCTATTTTTAACGGTCTATTTTAATAAACATGGTGACTTGATAACCAATTGTTACTTTTTACTCGGTAATTTTGGCCAAGCCAGTGTCCATGGGGACAGCCATTCTGTCAGCGCTACTTGCACTTCAGCGGTCTTCCACAGTTCCCCTTGATCCGGTAGACAAATAAACTGACGCCATTCCCCCTGATAGGGAAAGCGCAACGCGAATGCATGAAGATAGCCACGGTCAGCGGTTTCACAGCCGTATATTGCATCTCCGGTGATCCCGGATCCGACGCTGCGCAGTGCTACACGAATTTGGTGGGTCTTGCCTGTGTGGGGTTTACATAAAAACAGACGACGCCCGTCACCACCTGCGGTAGAGAAGAACTGGGTCACCGCCGGATTATCTTTGCTGCTTTCAAGCTTCCAGCTGCTACGGCGAGAGCGGGACATATCGCCGATCACCACACCCTGCTTTTTCTTAGGTTTTTTTGTCCCAATGGCCAAATAAAACTTTTCGACCTCGCGGCGGGCAAAGTTCACCGAAAGCTCGGAAGCCGCCTGGTGATGTCGGCCCAGTAACAACAGGCCAGATGTCATCTTATCTAGACGATGAATAAGGTACAGCTTCTCATCGCCAGTCTGCTTGGCGACGGCTGTCAGCAACGGCTGTTCATTGTCATCTTTATGAACACTCACATCCGGGTGTTTATTGATGACCAAAAAATCAGGATGTTGATAAACCAGAGTGAACATAGCCAGATACCATTGAGCAGACGAAAATCGAGACGCGGAGTATATACCGTTTGCATTTAATACCAAATGCCAAAGACACAAAAGCCGCTCGGGTGAGCGGCTTTATTCAGTGATTATAACCGTAACGGGTTACACCAGCTTGGAAATTAGGCGAAGAACACCCACAGCATCATCAGCGGACAGACAACACGCACATACCAAGGCCAGATTTTCCAGAACAGCCCTTGCTCTAGTTCAGGATAGCCTTCTTTAATTTCCTGCAGTACTTTGTCACGCTTCCATACCCAGCCAACAAGCAGGGCAAACAGCATACCTAGAATAGGCTGGGCATATTCAGTCGTAATTGAAATGACCAGGCCGAACATGTCGCCAAAGTTGAAAACGATAATACCAGAGAACAAAGTAATCAGGCCACCAATCCACCATACCGCAACTTTTCGATCTTGATTCAGCTCTTCTGTCGCACAGGCAACCGGTACTTCCAGCATCGAGATGGAAGAAGTCAGCGCCGCAATCACCATCAAGACGAAAAACAGTACGCCAATAAACAGGCCTGCTGAACCCATGGTATCGAACATAGCTGGTAATACACTAAAGACCAGTGTATCAGACGACAATAACGCACCACTATCACTGTAGATCTCAACACCATTGTGCTGAGCAACAAACATCGCAGGCAGAATAAGCAGGCCGGCAACAAAGGCAACGGAGGTATCTAGCAGTGCAACTTGGGCGGCGGTTTTCGGCAGGTTCACATCTTTTTTGATGTACGAACCGTAAACCATCATCGAACAGACGCCCAGCGACAACGAGAAGAATGCCTGTCCCATTGCACTCACTACCAAGCCTGGGCTGAAGTGAGAAAAGTCCGGAACGAGGTACATCTTGAGACCATCGATGGCACCATCCTGAGTCAGGATGTAGGCAACCATCACCACGAACAATACCAGCAGAACTGGCATCAATCGGGTCGACCAGCGTTCGATACCATTTGCTACCCCGTTACGTACCACGAGAATAGTCAACACCATAAAGAAGACCATCAGTACCAAGTTACGGGAAGCACTGAAGGATTCTAGCCAGTTAGCCGCCGATGCCAGGCCAATAGCCTCGAGGATTGGACCAACGAGGAAACCAAATAGCCAACCAGCAACAATTGCGTAGAAGCTGAGGATCATCGATACCGCAATCATCCCGGCCACCCCAAGCAATGTTGCAATCCCACGCTGCTGAGGCCACACCGAACGCAGCGACTTAATTGGGTTCGCGCTGCCGTATCGGCCAATCGTTAATTCTGCAACAAGTAGTGGATACGCCAGCGCAAACACCATCAGCAGATAAACCATAAGAAATACAGCACCACCGTTGCTTGCTGCCTGAGTCGGGAAGCCCCAAATGTTCCCTAAGCCAACAGCAGAACCCGCTGCTGCCAAAATAAAACCTATCCGTGAGCTAAACTGCGCTCTTGATCCACTTGCCATACGACTCTCTACACTAGTTGAAATTATTGTACCGCTCTTTCCATGTGTTCCCATTTCGGGTGTAAAGTTTTATGTACACTTAAAAGAGTATTAATCACACCGTCAACATTGGCAAGTAAAACAGTTTGGGAATACAATGTGAAGCCCGCAGCTCTATTTTTTGATTTAATGCTAGTATTTCTCTAAGAAACGCGTTTTTCCGCACATAAATTAACCACCCCATACTATTTTGTTTCACCATTGTTAAAAGTATTGGCGGATATTTCTGTCGGCAAGATAACGTTGGTATTCCGCCCGTTTCAATGCAGAATAGAGGATATATAACTCTTTCTTAAATCAGATAAGCCATTCACATGGAACAGTTTTATCAAGTACTCGCTTGGGTCAGCATCTTCTTTTACTGGCTAATTATTGCTGGCGTAACAATGCGCGTTGTATTTAAGCGCCGGGTTGTAGGTGTTTCACTGGCATGGCTGATGATCATCTATATCATCCCTATTGGCGGTGTTTTTGCTTATCTACTCGTAGGCGAGCTCAACCTAGGGAAAAAGCGTGCAATGCGGGCGTTGGAAATGTTCCAACCATTTGCCGACTGGTTCCAGCGCCTGAATGACTGCCCCGGCCACCAGCCTCAGCATATGAGCCACCATGCCCGGCCTATCAGTGACTTATGTGAAAACCGTCTGGGGATCCCTGCTCTTTGCGGCAATTCGCTTTCTTTACAGGACTCCCCGCACAAAATCCTCCACTCGCTAATCGAAGATATTCACCAAGCACAGGATACAATTCACCTCGAATTTTATATCTGGCACCCGGGAGGACTAGCCAACGAAGTGGCCAGCGCACTGATTATGGCGGCAAAACGCGGGGTCACCGTCAAGGTAATGCTGGATGCGGCGGGTAGCATGCGTTTTTTCCGCTCGTATTGGCCGAGATTAATGCGTCATGCCGGCATAGAGATCACCGAGGCGCTAGCTGTAACACCGCTGCGTATGTTCCTGCGGCGTCTTGATCTTCGCCAGCACCGAAAAATTGTTGTGATTGACAACTGCATCGCCTATACAGGATCGATGAACCTGGTCGATCCCGAACACTTCAAAACCAAAGCGGGAGTTGGCCAGTGGATCGATGTCATGGTGCGGGTGACGGGACCTACTGTGGCAGTACTGAACTGCATTCAGGCCTGGGATTGGGAAGTCGAAACTGGCGAACGCTACCTGCCACAGCTGCCGGCATGCAAGTTACCCTCTCCAGCAGACAGTTCTGACATGATCCAGGTGATCCCTTCAGGTCCCGGCATGCCCGATGAAATTATTCACCAGGTGCTACTTCTGAGTATTTACCAGGCGCAGAAAAGCATAGTTATCACCACCCCATACTTCGTCCCGAGCGAGAACCTGCTCCATGCACTAGAAAGTGCAGCTGAACGTGGCGTAAGCGTTCATATCGTCATTCCTGATAAAAATGACTCGATCATGGTTGAGTGGGCCAGCCGCTCTTTCTTTACCGAGCTATTAACTGCCGGAGTCAATATTCACCGTTTTCATGGCGGGTTGCTTCACACCAAATCGGTTGTTATCGATAACAATCACTGCCTCATTGGCACCGTAAACCTCGACATGCGTAGTTTATGGCTCAACTTTGAGGTCACGCTGGCGGTAGATAACCCCGAATTTACCCAGCAACTCAGCTGGCTACAGCAAGAATACATTAACGACTCAGCCCACATCGCACTTAGCGAATGGGAGAAACGCCCTGTTACCAACAAACTTATTGAACAGTTTTTTTATATGTTCAGCCCATTACTATAAAAAGCTGGCTTTCCCATCAGCACAACATGGCCCACTTATTGCTCTAATTAAGCTACGGTCCTTTAATGGGAGCAGCCATGAAAAATATCAATTATTTCATTATTCCATTAGCTTTTATTAGCTTGCCAGCCCTGTCCGATATCCAACTAACCTTTGGTGTGTACACATCAGACAAGGCAACCGCCATGGTGAAACAATTTCGCCCAGTTCTTGATGCGCTTGAAACACAAATGACTGCAAAATTGGGTGAGCCTGTGCAAATTAAGATGCAAATTTCAAAAAATTACCAACAAGGGTTAACCAACCTCGTCGAAGGCCATGTCGACTTTTCTCGCTTTGGTCCGAGCTCTTACATTCTAGCTAAGCAAAAGAATCCAGCAATTAAGATCTTAGCCGTCGAAAGTAACAAGGGCGGAAAGAGCTTTAACGGCGTAATCTGCGTACACCAGGATAGCAATATTCAATCTGTCAAAGGGTTAGCCGGAAAATCGTTTGCATTTGGCGACGAAAACTCAACCATTGGCCGTTACTTGTCGCAAAGCTACCTTGCCGACCATAACATGACAGCTCAGGCCTTAGATTCATTTGAATACCTGGGGCGCCACGATAAAGTTGGAGCAGCGGTGGCATCTGAGCAATATGATGCAGGCGCGCTGAAAGAAAGTACCTACAAAAAGTTAGTCGGAAAAGGAGCTCCTCTTCGGGTCATTGCAAGTTTCAAGAACGTCACCAAACCGTGGATTGCCAGCTCTTTGCTAAAACCGAAGGTGGCAACTAGCTTAAAGGAAAGCCTAATTGAACTTAAGGATCCGAAGGCATTAGCAGCCATCAAAAAAGACGGGTTCCTGCCCGGTAGCGACAGCGACTATGAAAGAATTCGTATCGCGATGGCCGATAACCGTTTCTTCGAAAGATAGGTTTCCTCTATGGCTGCTTATACTAAATCACTCTCTCTATGGCTAAAGTATTTATTCATGATCACGCTCATCACTGTCGTGATCAGTTTTACTGCGGGTGAAATTGTCAGAGTCTTCGAGAGGAACTATCTAGAAAAAAAAGTTGATAGGCAACTGCAGAGCTACTTTCAGGCATTATCATCTACAACCATTGAGGATGTTCTGACAGAAGACATACCGCACCTCGAAACAATACTGGAACAGGCGACAGCGCATAACCCAGAACTCATCTATGTGCTCATCAGCAATGAAGCCGACGTACAATTAGCAAGTTCAGGACAAGAACCCAGTAACGATAGTACGTTAACCGCACAGTACCATCATACCATTACATTTGAGGGTGAAGTCTTTGGCTCTATGACCCTTGCCTTAAATAAAAAAGTACTCTTGAATGAAATCAATCAACACGTCGACCAAATACGCTATTTTTCTGCCGCATCGTTACTATTACTAGGCTGCTTCAGCTACTTCCTAACTCAATATCTACTGCTTTCGCCGCTTAATAGAATCAATAGAAAATTATTGTCTATTAATGAACTTTCTCTACCGGCCAACCCAGAACCAGAACCAGATAACTTATCTGAATTAGCGCGACTCAATAGATCAGTCAATATGCTACAAGAAGTCTTGTTGGCTCAAAAAGAAAAAGAACGCCGACTGGAAATAGCTAAAAAGCATGCAGAAGAAGCAAACAAGAGCAAAACAGAATTCATAGCCACTATGAGCCATGAAATCCGGACTCCAATGAATATCATTCTAGGCTCGCTTGATATTCTAAAAGATGAACCTCTATCAAATGCAGCCAACCAATTAACCGACACAGCGCAAAATGCAGCGAAACTGTTGCTAAGCCAGCTAAATGACATACTCGATTACTCAAGGCTAGACGCAAACAAAGTTACACTTACTAACAGTACCTTCTCACCGACGATGACAGCAAAAAAAGTCATTGCTATATTTTCAGCGCAGGCAGCACAAAAAAACATCGTCCTGACTTTTAATTCAGACATCTCTAGCCAAACATTATTCATCGGAGACGAGGGAAAAATCTCGCAAATATTAACAAACTTGATTGGGAATGCGGTTAAATTCACTGAAAACGGCACTATTTCTCTCAATATAATTAACCAAAAGAATCATGACGCCACTGACATTACTTTTACATTAAAAGACAGTGGTATAGGTATAGCAAAAGGAAAAATCGATACCATTCTCGTCCCATTTGTACAAAGTGATCCTTCATTTTCCAGACGCTATGGCGGTGCGGGAATGGGGCTTGCGATCAGCAACAAACTACTCGCCATGATGGGAGGGAAGCTAAATATACAAAGTACGTTAGGTGAAGGATCCGTATTTTCATTCCAGTTGAGACTAAAACCTGACCGTATCAACCGGGAGCATAGTGCTCTGTCCTCTACTTCTCCTACCGCGCAGCAACAGACATTACCCATATTACTGGTCGAAGATAGCCCATCCAATCAGCTGATTGCCAAAACAATGCTGGCTAAGTACGGTTTTCAGGTCAATACCGCAAACAATGGTCTTGAGGCAGTCAAAGCGATAAAGAGCAACAAATTCTTCTTGGTCTTAATGGACTTGCAAATGCCTAAAATGAACGGACTTGATGCATGCAGCGAAATACGCAAACTGACTAATGCCAAGAAATATGTGCCGATCGTTGCTATGACAGCCAATGTCAGCGACACAGACAGGCAACGGTGCTTATCTGTAGGCATGGATGATTTTATCGCCAAGCCGATCAATAAACATAAGATGCTTCAGGTTATCTGCTACTGGCTTGGACGCAGCCATCTAGATACCAATCCTTATCGACGTTTATAATAACCCGGTATCAGTTCATGTATTCGAGTGATGGCCCTGCGTCGTTTCGATGAAGAACCTCAATGCGAACATTTTGACACGAAATCGATTACATTAAGGAAGGTTTAGTTAGAATGTCAAAAAACTGACGTGTTTGATCACATTATAACATTCACGTTGTTTATCGAATCCAGACTACAATATACAAAACATGTACATAAAGTACTAATTTGTTTCAGTGACTCAAGTGGCTCCCGTATTTCTGCCACTCGGTACTGTATTTACCGATAGCCACACGAGGTATCAGGATGTCCATCAGGTTGTCAAAGACTGTAATTAGCGTATTGTTCTTTTTGCTGAGTAGTGTTATTTCCCTATCAGCTCTAGCCTATGAAACGACGCTAACCATTGAAGGTCAGGATACATCTGGGCAACACATCGCCGTCACTCTGACCAGAGCCCAACTTGAACAACTGCCACAAACGACCCTTACTACCCATCTTCCCTGGGTAAAAGGGCAAGCTGAGTTCAAAGGAGTCAAGCTGACCACTTTGCTTGACTCCTTCAAAATCAAGCCCTCGCAAATCACGATGAGTGCCCTGAATGACTACTCAGCTTCAGCAAGCTGGCAACACATTGAGAAATATGAGCCGATTATTGCTATTGAAAAAAATAACCAGTATCTAAAAATTCGCGACTACGGCCCCTACTGGCTGGTATTTTCTATCGACCAATACCCAGAACTTAGCCAGCGTAAAAATCTGGCCAAAATGGTCTGGCAATTGGAAACTATAAAAGCGGAATAAGCTATGGTTCGAAGCAGTACAACCACCACAAAAAGAAAATGGATCAAGATGATGCTATACATCATCACCCCATTATTGATATTCAGTACGCTGGTTGCTGTAAACCATCTGAAAAATAACTCAGAGATTGTCTCAAAAAGCCAAAATGAAGCGATCTGGTTTGTGCTCCAGCTAACAAAGGAATATTCCGAGTTTGTCTACCAGCTGCAGAATTACCAATTTGAAAACAGCAGTCATGACGAAATGATGATCCAGTATGAAATTCTCTGGAGTCGTTTCAATACCATCGTAAACAACAGCCAAATTATGCATTTTGACCAATTCAAAGGGGCTGTAGATGAAATCAATAGCCACTTTGAGCGGGTGAAAATGCTTGAGTATCGCCTGCTCTCCCTCTCATCACCGCAAGAGACACAACCTGTGTTGCAGCTGTTCAGGCAAGACTACGAAAACCTGATGGTATTTCTGAACTACAAATTCCGGCTGTCTAGCGGCGATTTAGGCGATCGCATTACAGCGATCTCTGAAGTTGAGACGGTTATTCGCTATCTGCTGATCACAACGTTGCTAATGGGAGCTCTAATGGCCTATCTCCTATTGCGAGAATCCCACTCACATCATGCCCTCGCGATGAAAGACTCACTAACAGGTATTAACAACCGATTATGGCTTAACCAAAAACTGCGTGAACTTGAGCTCAACAATACCTCGTTTTACTTTTACCTTATTGATTTAGATGAATTTAAGGAAATTAATGACACTATGGGCCATCATGCAGGTGATGAGTTGCTAATCGAGGTTGCCCGTCGGCTGTCTAACTTAAGCTGCAAAGATTACTGTGCGGCGCGGATGGGAGGTGATGAATTTGCAATTATTGAACTTTGCCAACCAACAGGTGATGTCAATTCGTGCATCAGTGACCAGCTAACGGGGGTTTTTAACCGACCTGCGATGTTTGCTGGTTCATTTCATCCAATCTCCGCCAGTATCGGCGTAAGTCAGTTCCCCAAAGCAGCCAAGTCTGTTTCTGAAGTGCTAAAACAGGCAGATTTCGCCATGTACGAAGTCAAGCAGCAAGGAAAAGATGGCCTATTGCATTATCGTTCGCTTTCTTCGTTAGCGGAGAATCAACGAGTCATAAGTTAAAACCAACAAAAAAGCGGTCAGAAGACCGCTTTTTTCATTGGAAAGAATGAGATTCTACCAACTAGCTTACATTGCTGCAGCGTAGATACCTGAAATCTCTTCGTGCGTTGCTTGTTTAGGGTTAGTGAAACCACAAGCATCTTTCAGCGCGTTATCAGCCAACACTGAGATATCTTGATCTTTCGCGCCTAGATCTTTAAGACCAGCTGGAATGCCAACATCTTGAGACAGTACTTGAATCGCGTCCAGTGCTGCTTCTGCACCCTGCTCTGCTGTCATACCTTCAACATTCACACCCATTGCCTTGGCAACATCTGCTAGACGTGCAGGACAAACCTGCGCGTTATAGCGCTGTACGTGTGGAAGCAATACGGCATTACAAACACCGTGCGGAAGGTCGTAGAAACCACCTAGCTGGTGTGCCATTGCATGTACATAACCTAGAGAGGCATTGTTGAATGCCATACCCGCCATGAACTGTGCATATGCCATTTGCTCACGCGCTTCTAGGTTCTGACCGTCGTTAACAGCTGTACGTAGATGCGCCTGGATCAATTCAATCGCTTTAATTGCTACAGCATCAGTAATTGGTGTTGCCGCTGTTGAAACATACGCTTCGATAGCGTGAGTCAATGCGTCCATACCGGTTGCAGCTGTTAGCGATGCAGGCTTGGCAAGCATTAACTTAGGATCGTTAACAGACATCAATGGAGTTGTGTTCTTGTCAACGATCGCCATTTTAATGTGACGAGCTTCGTCTGTAATGATGCAAAAACGCGTCATTTCAGAAGCGGTACCAGCCGTAGTATTGATAGCAACTAGTGGCAACTGAGGCTTCGCTGACTGATCAACACCTTCATAGTCAGCAATCTTGCCGCCATTAGAAGCAACAAGTGCAATACCCTTTGCACAGTCGTGTGGTGAACCGCCGCCAAGAGAGATAACAAAGTCACACTCATTCGCTTTCAGCAGTTCAAGACCAGCTTCAACATTACCAATTGTTGGGTTTGGTTGTGTCCCGTCAAAAACAACAGATTCTACGCCACGCTCAGAAAGTAGATCTGCGACCTGCTTAACCATACCAATTTGGCTTAGAATTTTATCGGTAACGATCAACGCTTTTTTAAAACCTTGTTCTTTAACTGCATCTGCAGCATCAGTCAGGCAGCCTGCACCCATTAAGTTTACTGTAGGGATAAAAAATGCACTGCTCATGTTAATTCTCCATAATTATCAAATACTAATTACTTTAACCGACTAAACCGTCTATTTATTGCGGGCTAACAGGTTACCTGTAATGAGTATCGCGCATACCCCATTCGGGCTAGGCATACATATCTAACACTGCCAAAACGTGCAACAAATTGATCTCGGACAAGTTATGAAAAATAGTGAGTAACTGGCGTTTATTTTTTTGAATTTGATCACTTTTCCGATATAAAATAGCGTCTTATTGTTTACCCATGGAAACATTCTCTTTCGCGTAGTCATATATAGGGTCATGAAAATGGGAAGCTACGCACACAAAAAAGCGCTGAAACATGTCAGCGCTTTCATTGCTGTTATATTGAAGCGTTACTAATATCTAGCCGATAGTAATGATGTATGTTTCGACACAAACGATGATCCCCAGTACCAGCACCATTAGCTTCCAAAACTGCAGTGGATTGCGCCGAATTAACGGGGACTCTTTCAGTTCTCTAAGTATTTTCTGGTCTGGTGTCGATAAATCCTGAATAAATTCAGATATCACTTGATAGCGAGTTTTAGGGGAAGGGTGACAAACTTTTTTTAGTACGAGATCTAACCAGGCAGGTAAATCCTGTCTGTTTTTTAGCACCGAAATATAATCGTAGCGCCGAGATTGCTTATCATCAAAAATTTGTTGATATGGCATTTTATATGGCATCTTCCCCGTCAGCATTTCATAGACAATAACGCCGACAGAAAATAAGTCAGAATATGCCGTTGCTTTTTCACCAGCTAAATACTCAGGTGCAATATAATCTGTCGCCCCAACAGGAACCTCCTCCGGTATAACGCCGGAAACTTCATCAAACCCTTCCGCCTGGGCCGTGCCGAAATCAATAAAAACAGCCTTGCCATTATCAGTTAACATAATGTTTTCTGGTTTCAAATCACGATGAACAATCCCCATCCGCTGAAAGAATCGAATGGGCTTAATTAATTCAGCTGCAATTTCACGGACTTTCTCCAAACTAGGCTTAGGATTATCAATCATCCACTGCCTAAGTGTTTTACCTTCAACATAATCACAGACATGATATAGAAAGGGGGATGCCTCAGCATAACGATGTATTTTCATTATCGCACTATGGCTGATCTGCCTGCCAACCCAACCTTCTCGAATAAATCCCTGCAGGTATACCAAATCATCTGAAAAGTTTGGTGATGGTGCCTTCAGCACATAGCACTTTTCATCAAAATGACTTTTGGCCAAGTAGACATGACTTCGCGTTCCGCTATGAAGTACCCTGATGATTTCGTATTGGTCGATCGTATTCCCTTCAGCCAAAATCGGGGGAATGACCCTTTGGGTCAATTGCCTGGCAGTCTCTTGAAGATTTTCTTGCGGCAGGAAATCTATTTTAACCAGTAAGCAGGTCAGGTTGTCATCACTGCCGTTTTTCCTGGCGTACTGCACAATCAAATGTGCCAGCTCTTCCGCTGCCAGTTCCATTCTCGACAAAAGCCCTTCGAACTCTCGCTTTGTCAGCCAGTCATGAAGGCCATCTGTCGTGAGCACCAATACATCATCCACCTCGACAGACTCTTGTTTGTAATCCACATCAAGCCGGCTATCCATTCCCAGGGCACGGGTTAGAAAATGACTCTTACCTCCTTGTTTACGACTGTGATCCTGAGTGAGCTGGGTGAGCTTTCCGCGCCGGTAACGATAAATTCGACTGTCACCAACATGGATCAGATGTGCCGTATTGGATTTGACGATAACACTGCTGAACGTACTCACTAATCCGTTATGCCGCAGCTCACTTTGCTGACCATGATGATATAACCAGCTATTCAGGCTGGTTAACACTTTAGCTGCGGCTTTTTTTACCCCCCAGCTATCTGGCGTACTGTAATAGTCATCAATGAACTGAGTAACGCTGGTATGGCTTGCCTGCTGCCCGTTATCACTGCAGCTGACACCATCAGCAATACAAGCCACTACCCCTTTATACTTCATCACGCTTTTCCGCGAGGAGTGCTTCACAGCAAAAGCATCTTGGTTGACATCCCTGCATCCCGCACTGGAAAAACCACCCACCGAGACTTGCAGGCTTTCAGTCGTGACTTCTGCTACATCCGTAATTACTGCCATCGGTTTTTCCCTGTATATTTCCCTGTCCCAGTTTGATGATGCGGCCACCCCGTTTTGCCGGGCGGCCTATTGTCCACACCTCAACTAGCTTTTCGCCACATCAATCATCGTCACGCTGCCATCATCATTCACTTCTGCTATCTGACCGGATGGCTCTTCCATCATCAACAACGTGACAAAACCGAGCACTGCCGTAGCCGCTATCACATAGAAGAAGGTACTGTAGTCCACCAGAGACAGAATGGTCAGGTAACAGACAGCACCGACGTTACCGTAGGCACCTGTCATACCGGCTATCTGCCCAGTCATGCGACGTTTAATCAAAGGAACCGTCGCAAAAACCGCTCCTTCGCCAGCCTGAACAAAAAACGAGCATGCCATTGCCGCAGCCACAGCCAGCCATACCGGCCAGCTCGAATCCACTTGTCCCATAAGGAAATAACCGGCAGCTAAGCCAGCAGTCAGAATCAACAATGTCGGCTTGCGGCCAAATCGATCAGAAATCCAGCCACCGCCAGGACGAGACATCAAATTCATAAACGCATAGGCCGATGCCACCATTCCCGCAATTACCGGTGTCAGTTCAAAGGTGTCAGAAAAAAAGAGCGGCAACATTGACACGACAGCCAGCTCTGAGCCAAAAGTCGCAAAGTAAAGCACATTCAAGACCGCAACCTGCTTAAACTTATATTGGTGAATTTCAGGAACAGGCTCTTTGAATATCGTCTTATTCACTTTCCAGACCTGGCTCACCTCATAGCAATAAATAGCCACAAGCATGACATACATGCCAGTAACCATAGCGGAACTGAGCATGGATACACCACTTGGCGACAGTTTCCAGGCCAGCAGTGCCAATGCACCGTACATTGGCAGTTTCATCAGCAGTAACAAATAAAAGTCGCCTTTTGAGGTTACTTCCATTGCTCCCAAATTCTTTGGCTTGAAGTAGGTTGCTCCCTTCGGCGTATCAGCCACATTGACATAGAAGAAATAGGAGAAAATCAAACTCATTGCACCTGTGATCGCCATTGCATAGCGCCAGCCATCTTCACCACCGAACATCACAGCCACAGTCGGCAACGTAAAGGCAGCAGCTGCAGATCCAAAGTTACCCCAGCCACCGTATATCCCCTCAGCGGTTCCTAGCTCATTATGCGGAAACCATTCCGAAACCAACCGGATGCCGACCACAAAGCCAGCCCCGATAAACCCTAATGCGAAACGGGCTATAGCCGCTTGAACAAAGGTCTCTGCAAAGGCAAACGCAAAACAAGGAATTGAGCAGATAGCCAATAAAGCCGAGTAGACTACCCGAGGGCCGTATTTATCGGTCAGCATGCCAATAATAACCCGTGCCGGGATCGTAAAGGCAACATTCAGTATCAACAGGGTCTTAACCTCTGCGGTCGTCAGGCCAAGTGATTCTTTCACCGCCTGAAGCAAGGGTGCAAAGTTAAACCACACCATAAATGTAATAAAAAAGGCAAACCAGCTGTAATGAAGGATTTTCATTTTGCCAGTCATGGAGAATATGTTGAACTTACCTGTATCTGTCATTGTTTAATTCCCTTATTGACTCTCTGGTAAGTTATCTGCAGTTATCATGCCATCCATACAAAACCTTTAAAAACAACAAAATAAAACCAAAAACTAAGGAAAAATTACTTTTGACACACTCTATTCCTTTAAATAGTGCATGCTTGCACCATCTAGCTACAAATAATCTCATTTTAATATGGTTTTATTGTTTCCCAATTCGCTACAACCCAGTAAAAATAACGCCAACAATCAATAAAACTGAAAATGGAGCCATCAGGCTCCATTTCTATTTATCTCATCCAAAATAGCGACTAAATCTGTAGCTGAATTTCGCCTTGTGCCACTCGGACCGGATACGTTTTCAGACTATACTCAGGATCTTCAAGGCACTCACCAGTCGTTAAGCTAAAATGCTGTTTATACAGCGGAGAAGCCACCACCACATCGCCGTCGACACAACCGATGATCCCCCTGGATATCACGTTGGCCTCACCAATAGGATCGTAGTTTGACAAAGCGTAGACTGACTGGCTCCTACCACAGTAAAAAACAGCCACTTGCTCCTTGTCTATCAATGCACACACTCCAGTATTTTTTACCAAGTCGCTTTGCTTACAGATAGTTTGCCACTGTTCCATAACTAACCGCTCCTATTCCGTTACATCTACAATTTCAATTCGTTCAGACTTAAACCTTGGCCGGCGCTGCCCTCTCTCCGTCACATAACTCAGTTTGCCGTCTGGCTCGGAGCTATTCACAAAATGCTGAAAACGCTTCAATTTCTCCGGTGAAGCCAGCGTCGTCTTCCACTCACATTGATATTGGCTGAGGTTATGCGCCATCTCGCTTTCCAACTCGTTGGCGATGTCTAACTTATCTTCAATAACCACTTTTTGCAGGTATTTCAGGCCCCCTTCGAGATTTTCGAGCCATACCGACGTGCGCTGAAGACGATCGGCAGTTCGGATGTAGAACATCAATATGCGATCGATATAGGCTATCAGCGTTTTGTCATCTAAATCAGCAGCAAACAAATCAGCATGACGCGGACGCATACCGCCATTACCGCATACATAGAGGTTCCAACCGTTCTCTGTTGCAATCACCCCAATGTCTTTTGACTGCGCTTCGGCGCACTCACGGGTACAACCTGATACCGCAAACTTCAGCTTATGGGGCGCACGTAATCCCTTGTAGCGATCCTCCAAATCTATCGCAAACCCAACGCTGTCCTTCACACCATACCGACACCAGGTACTCCCGACGCACGACTTGACCGTCCGCACCGATTTACCGTAGGCATGGCCGGTTTCAAAACCAGCATCAATAAGCTGTTGCCAAATAACAGGCAGCTCGTGTAGCTGTGCCCCGAAGAGGTCCACTCGCTGTCCGCCAGTGATCTTGGTATAGAGGTTAAACGCCTTGGCAACCTCCCCCAGAACAATCAGTTTGTCCGGGGTGATCTCGCCACCCGCCACTCGGGGTACGACCGAGTAAGTGCCGTCTTTTTGCATATTGCCGAGGAAAATATCATTGGTGTCCTGCAGGCCAATATGCTGCTCCTCCAGAACATAGTCATTCCAGAAAGAGGCCAATATAGAGCCCACCGTCGGCTTGCAGACATCGCAACCCAAGCCCTGACCGTAATCATCCAATAATCGATCAAAGCTCTTGATTTGCTTAACCCGAACAATATCTGCCAGCTCCTGACGCGAATAGGCAAAGTGCTCGCAAAGATGGTTATTAACCTCAAATCCCAGGCTGGCAAGCTCAGCATCAAGCACCTGCTTGGCCAGTGCCGAACACCCGCCACAACCCGTCGATGCCTTGGTGCTTCCCTTTAGGTTAGCCATATCAGTACACCCGGCCGCTACCGCCTGTTTGATATCAGCCTTGGTGACATCAAAGCAGGAACAGATCTGGGCACTATCCGGCAGAGCATCCACGCCCATTGCATTGCCAACACCGTCTTCACCAACCGTTGGCAACAACAGCACGGCGGGATTTTCCGGCAGTGGCATGTCATTGAGCTTCATTTGCAGCAAGTTACTGTATGCGTCCACCTCGCCGACCAACACAGCACCGAGGATTTTCTGGCCGTCCTGAGAAACAATCAGCCGCTTGTAGACCTGCTCAATCTCGTCGTTAAAAGTATAGGACTGCGCGCCCGGCGTATTACCGTGGGCATCACCGATACTGGCCACATCAACACCTAGAAGTTTTAATTTAGTGCTCATATCAGCACCGGTGAAAACCCTCTGACTACCACTCTCCTGTTCATCACACAGTTGCGAAGCGACAACCTTCGCCATCTGATAACCCGGAGCGACCAAACCAAAAATCCGTCCTTGCCACAGAGCACATTCACCAATAGCATAAATATCAGCAGCGCTGGTCTGGCAGCTATCATCAATGACGATACCTCCACGCTCACCAAGCTCCAGTCCCCCCTGGCGAGCCAGCTCGTCTTGCGGTCGGATCCCTGCCGAAAACACAATCATATCTGTCTCGAGATAGCTACCATCAGCAAAGTTCATCCGGTAGCGGCAGGTCTCGCCGGCAACAATTTCCGAGGTGGCTTTTTCAGTGTGTACCTCGACCCCCAGCTCCGTAATTTTTCGTTCAAGCAGTTTTCCGCCCCCGTTATCAAGCTGTACCGCCATTAGTCTCGGCGCGAACTCAACAACATGGGTCTTAAGTCCTATGCTTTGCAACGCATTGGCGGCCTCCAGCCCCAGCAACCCACCACCGACAACCACACCCACCTCACTTTGCTGACCGGATGTTTCAATGGCCTCTAAATCTTCAATGGTTCGATACACATGGCAATGCGGCTGGTCATTCCCGGGGATCGGCGGGACAAACGGGTATGACCCCGTTGCCAGTACCAGCTTGTCATAACTTTCCACCCTACCGCTGGCTGTTATCACCTGACGCTCAGTACTATCTATGGCTGTCACTTTTTCATTCAGGACATAACTGACACCGTGATCCTGATAATAGTTCTCATCCGTCAGTGCCAACTCTTGAGCCGTTGTCCCGGAAAAATATTTACTGAGCTGCACCCGGTCATAGGCAAGTCTTGGCTCTTCGGAGAAGGTGATAACCTCAAACTGTTCGTTCTCGTCACGTTGCACCAGATCATCAATAAACTTATGGCCAACCATTCCATTGCCAACTACCACAATACGCTGCTTACTCATATAACATCCTCACTGTTTCTAATTCTTTAAGCTGACAATCTGCTCGCCTGCTGGCTGGCCATTGCTGTGAACCACTGCAGTTGCTCGGCCAATGCCACCACCTTGCCGACCACTATCAATGCCGGCGATTTCACTTGCTGCTTCAAGACCAATCCTTCCAGCTGATGCAGCTCACCACAGATCACCCGTTGCTGCGGACAGCAGCCATTTTCTATCAGCGCAACAGGCGTATGAGCGCACAGGCCTGCCTGGGTTAGGCCATTTGAAATCATCCCGGCTTTGGTCAGTCCCATATAAAACACCAAGGTATGGTCAAGCTGGGCCAGCGACTGCCAGCAGATATTCAGATCTTTCTCGGCATGAGCCGTCACAAATGTACATCCCTGCGACAGGCCACGGTGGGTAAGCGGGATCCCGGCATAACTCGTACATCCTGCTGCCGCAGTAATACCGGGGACCAGATCCACTTCAACTCCTGCCTGCCGAAGTTCCAGCATTTCTTCGCCGCCGCGGCCGAACACAAAGGCATCCCCACCTTTCAGGCGACAGATATTTAATCCTTGCTTCGCTTTGGTGACCAACAGTTCATTAATATCCTGCTGGGGAACACTGTGATGATCTTTCGCTTTGCCGACATAAACCGTCGGTGTTGAAGGGGGGAATAGCTGGCAAATCTCCTTGCTTACCAAACGGTCATACACAATCACATCAGCCTGCTGGATCACCCGCAATGCTTTGACTGTCAGTAAATCAGGATCACCGGGACCTGCTCCAACCAGGCTCACACGGCCAGATTGCTTGGGTTCATTGACGGCTACAGAAGTGAAAGTAACAATCTCTGTCGTCTTATTGGCAATCGTTGGTATTTGTGACATCTCTCATCCTTACGTACCTTCCGTGTACGCCTTTATTTGCTCTGTTATCGTCAGAGCAAGGAAAGTGCCACTGCTGCTCCCTCTATGAGGACAAATTCAATATCCGAATGATTTATATAATAAAAAAGCCAACAATCAGAACGTTTCGACGTCGAGAACAATGAATTCACATAGTGACCACTCTGGTGTTTCGCACATTTTTAGTGCACCACACACCAGAATAATGCATCGCCACCTCACAATTATCGATATCAAACACCACACCAAATACTACTTTAGAGGTATAAATAGAGACATATTCCAGCCAGATGGCTGATTTCCATCTAATCATTCTTTATTTCCCTTTTTCTCCGCTTATAGAAACGAAACTGGCTTAGTTATTGCCTTATTCATAAGTAGAAAGACATGAGTAGATAGAAATAACGACAGCTTACTGGGCTCAGGAGGGATGCTTTGGGCACGACAAATAGCAATAGATGGATAAAGAGTACCTGCGCATATTGCGGTGTAGGTTGTGGCATAGAGGCAAAACCAACACCTGACGGACGACTCGAAGTCCGCGGTGATACTGATCACCCAGCCAATTATGGTCGGCTCTGCTCCAAAGGGTTGGCACTGGGTGATACTGTCACCCATCAGGGACGCCTGCTGATGCCGTCAATTAACGGAAATGACTGCCACTGGGATCAGGCTCTGAGTTATGTCGCCGATCAGTTTGGTGCAATCATCCGCGAGCATGGCGCGGAGGCAGTGGCTTTTTATGTCTCCGGCCAACTGCTAACTGAAGATTACTATGTTGCCAACAAACTGATGAAAGGCTTCATCGGTGGCAGCAATATTGATACGAATTCGCGCCTCTGCATGTCATCGAGTGTTGCCGGACACAAGCGGGCCTTTGGTGCTGACTGTGTTCCCGGGTGCTATCAGGATCTGGACATGGCCGATATGATTGTTCTCACCGGATCCAACCTTGCATGGTGTCATCCGGTGCTGTTTCAGCGAATTAAGAGCGCAAAAACCGAACGGCCGGATCTAAAGGTTATCGTCATCGACCCCCGCACCACCAGCAGTTGCGAAATCGCCGATCTTCACCTTGCGATTCATCCAGGCAGCGATGTCGCACTGTTCAACGGCCTGCTGGCATATCTTGCCAAGCATGGAAAGCTCGATCATGACTACATTGCAGATCATACCGAAGGGTTTGATCTCGCATTAGCCAGTGCCTGCCATGATACCGATAATGACGCCGATAATGCCGAGATACTCTCACGCATTACCGGATTATCAGTACAACAGCTCACGGCCTTTTATCAGAGCTTTGCCAATACCGAGAAGGTAGTCACCGTCTACTCGCAAGGCGTTAACCAGTCGGTACACGGCAGTGATAAAGTAAACAGCCTGCTCAACTGCCACCTGGCAACCGGACGTATCGGCAAAACAGGAAGCGGCCCCTTTTCAGTCACCGGTCAACCCAATGCCATGGGGGGACGAGAGGTCGGCGGGCTCGCCAACACCCTGGCTGCTCATATGGAGTTTGGCAACGATGAACACCACCAACTAATCAGCGAGTTCTGGCAAACCAATACCCTATCGGACACACCGGGCCTAAAGGCTATCGACATGTTTGATGCCATCGACAGCGGCAAGATCAAAGCAGTCTGGGTGATGGCCACTAACCCTGCAGTTAGCCTGCCTGATAGCGACAAGATCAACCGGGCACTGCAAAAATGCCCGCTGGTGGTAGTGTCGGACTGTATCGCCGATACCGACACCACCCGTCATGCCAATGTGTTACTCCCTGCACAAGGCTGGAGTGAAAAGTCCGGTACGGTCACCAACTCGGAGCGTCGTATCTCCCGTCAGCGACGGCTATTGCCAACTCCCGGAGAAGGGAAACCCGACTGGTGGATCATCTGCGAAGTCGCAAAAAAAATGGGGTTTGGCGATGCATTCCGCTATCACCATGAAGCCGAGATCTTCTTAGAGTACAGCAAGATGACAGGGCTGGGGAACCATGCTACGACTCGACGCCCTCTTGATCTTTCCGGGCTGTCTGATTTAACGACCGAGCAATACCAACAGCTCAGCCCACAGCAATGGCCTATCACAAAGCAGACTACACAGAGTCACCACAAAGAACTGCAGCAGACACGGAACCAGCACCAACGCCTGTTCTCAGACGGCGTTTTTGCTACCCCTTCAGGCAAAGCCCAGTTTATTGCGGTTCGATATCAACCGCCAGCAAGTCAAACAAGTCATGCCTATCCGCTGGTGCTCAATACCGGACGTATTCGCGATCAGTGGCACACCATGACCAGAACGGGCCTCTCTGCGCGGCTTAGCGAGCACAGTCCGGAACCTTATGTATCGATACATCCCGAAGACGCCAAACGTAATAATCTCGACGATAACCTAATTGCAGTGATTACCAGTCAATATGGACAAGCAGCCGTCAGGGTCAATATCACCACAGACGTGAAGCCAGGAGAGTTATTTATCCCAATCCACTGGAACAACACCACATCCAGTGCAGGTAAAGTTTGCAGCCTGATCAATCCGGATACCGACACGCTGTCGGGCCAGCCGGAATTTAAGTTCACACCCGTATCTGTCGCGCCACAAGCCTACCAAAGCGAGGCGATGTTGTTATCCAGTAGCCCCCAAGATATGGCTGAGTTTGACTACTGGGTCCGGCAGAAAGTCAGCAACGGATATTTATACCGTATCGCCAGCACGTTGCCACCAGAGCAATTGATGCCGAACCTAGCCCGGTATTGTCAGTATGAAAATGGCCGAGAGCTCAGCTTTAATAGCGCAGAAAGCGGACTTTACCGCTATGCCAATATTCAGCAGCAACGTCTGCGAAGCTGCTACCTGATAGCAACGAACCTGCAGCAACAAGATGTCACTTGGCTAAATCAATTACTGGTCGAACCCATTGATGTAACCACAGAGCGTAGTCTCATTTCGGGACGAGCAGAAGGCAGATTGGCTGCAGGAAAAACGATATGTGCCTGTAAGCAAGTGGGGAAAAATACAATTTGCCAGGCAATAAAGGCGCATGACTTAACATCAGTAACAGAGATCAGTGCCTCTACGCAAGCCGGGACAGGATGCGGAAGTTGCGTATCAGAAATCCAACACCTGTTAGATGAACAGATGCTGGTTTCGTCAGGTTAATTTAAGATTCAACCGTACCAGCCAGCCCAAAAGAGGAACTTAACTCGCAAGCATTTGCTTACGGACGTTATAGAACATACTGCTGGCAGTAAGGATATTATAGCCAATCCACAACCAATTTAGCAGCATCACCAGACCGATACTGGCCGTTGCAGGCGGGTAACAAAGTGAAACAACGATACTCACCATGCCAAGCAGATATAACCAAAACTGGATTTTCATCTGCTTCCGGCTGATCAGACTGTAATGATCAGGCAATAGCATCATCGCATTTGGGTTAGCCATGGCAATAGGCTGAAGGTGCAAGCTGATCAAGAACGGAACTATCTTCAGCAACATTCCCTGGATCACACCAAGAACAAACCCCATGCCGATCGTAAGTGCAATAAATACTTCTGCCTTTCCCTGCAACGGGAGCGGTATTATCGGCATGGCAATCATCAACAGACAACCAAGGATCAGGCAGGAATACGCCCATTGCCAGTAACTGACCACAACATCAGGAAGTTTACGTTTCCGAGCTCGAAGCCGACTCAACCCAATAATTGAATACAAGATACCGACACCGGCAATCAGCGCGCTGCTGAAATAAAAACTAACCTGAACCAGAGTTGCCACAACGATAGAAACTAAGCCGATAACCAGCATTACAGGCAAAGCAATACGCCAATAGCGGGGAAATTCAGGCGTGACATGAAACATCGGGATCACCTGAAAGCTGACGGCCATGATCAGCAGCAACACCCAGCCAAAGATGCCAGTGCCCGCATGAAGGTGGGTCAGATTTTTGCCCGGGACCGGATAATACCCCCAAAGATAACCCGCCAGCAGCAGCAATCCCGCCAGTAATACAAAGCCTAAAGCAATAGCAGCCAACATAATGGGCATACGCGTCTGTTGACCGGCCGCCTTAAAGATCAACACCCTCAGCAATGAAACAATAAAGTAACCAAGACTCAGCGCTAATAATAGGAAACTCCCGCCAAAGGTTGGCCAACCAAAAAAGCCGGCGCTTAAGGCTAACGTTCCGAAAATTAGGCCCGCCTGCATCAAGATCAAAGGCAAAGGTGGAATTTTAATCGGGGCCCCACATAAAACAGGCATGATTTGGAATAGCGAGCCGATCATTATCATTGCCATCATTCCGATCGCAACAAGATGAGTGATCGCCAAGGAAGCCGGCATCCAGCGTCCCAGCCATATATAGTCACCCTGCCAAATCAGCAACAGTGAAACTACCACAGCAAAAAACGGTGCTGTCAGGTAAAAACGCAGTGGCACATCCAGCCGCGGGATCTCGTCGAAGTTAAGTCCAGTCAGTCTCATCGAAGTGTCTCATCAAGCTGTCATAAGCCTGCTTATCGCCTTGACGCCAAACCCAAATATAGTGCTTGCCTGCACTCACTTCGGAATGACGATAATCAAATTGCTGTTGGGCAAGAATGGCAAACAGAGGAACGGGTTTACGCCTGTGCTCAACGTGCAGCAGCTGGCCTGGCTGCAAGGTGGTGAGCGTCTGGCAGATCTTATGCATAGGCTGAGGAGGCTCAAGATCACTGACATCCAAAGTGACTATAGAATCCATAAAATCTGCTTCCTCAGTTACGATAAGGTGGCGTTTGGCTTTGCTTCCATTTGAGCAACAATATCCTGTCCGTTTGCCAAGTGGGCATCCGACATAGGATAAAGGATCTGTTCTTCTTTCATATTATGCTGTTGGATAAGTAGCATTGTGCTTTCCACAATCCCCATTGCGCGTTCTGTGGCCTGCTCGCTAATGGCTTGCTGCATCTGACTGAAAAGGGCTCGAACCTGGGCGTGCTCTTGGCGCATCACCATCGTCGGGCCAGAAGTCATCCCCGTTTTGGCTTCAAACTCAGGGAACAAGATTTCTTCTTCCAAGTCAAAATGATGCAAGGTTTCAGCTTCGAAGCGACTCCACGCATGGCTAAATTCGGTCCAGTTACCTTCAGCTAGAGGGCCTTCTGCCTCAACTAGCAGGTGATCACAACTTCTGTGATGTTGAGTCATATAAGTATTGATGTGAGCCATATGCACCTCGCGTCGTAATGGTATAGAACTACAAAAAGTAGTGTTTTAACTTATAGGCGATCCTACACCACAAAAGGTGTATATTAAAGTCATCTTTTATGGTGGCGTTATACAAGGTTGATCAATATCAGTATTGGCTTGAGGTTGTGGGCTCATCTAGTCGTTCTGGCAGCTAGACAGTTGATTCTCCGTCTCAGAAGCAATTTCTCCGAATAATGCTACAGTTTTGACTGATGTAGACAATAGTGTGGCAACACCAGAAGGGAAGAAGTCAACATGAATCACCTCAACGAACAGCTCAGCAATCTAGTCCAAGGCCGGGTGATCGTCCCCGGCGATCCCAGCTACGATGAAACCCGACAGATCTGGAACGCAATGATTGATCGCCGCCCGGCAGTTATCGTCGAGTGTGCCAATGCATCGGATGTACCTGTGGCCCTCACCTATGCTCGGGACAACAACCTAGAGATAACAGTCCGCGGCGCCGGCCATAACATTGCCGGAAGCGCCATTTGCGACAATGGCCTGATGATCGACTTCTCAAAGATGAACCATGTCCGGGTCGATCCTGAGAAACGGCGAGCCTATGTCGAACCCGGCACAACCCTGGGTGATTTTGACGCCGCAGTGCAACAGCATGGCCTAGCGACTCCTGTTGGTATCAACTCCACCACAGGCATTGCAGGGCTCACCCTCGGCGGCGGATTTGGCTGGCTGACTCGCAAATATGGCATGACCATCGACAACCTGATCTCGGCACAGGTAGTCACCGCCGACGGAAGCCAGTTAACCGCTTCCGAAACCGAAAACCCTGATCTGTTCTGGGCCATTCGCGGTGGCGGTGGCAATTTTGGGGTGATTACAGAATTTGAGTTCCGGCTCCATCCCGTCGGCCCTGAGATCCTCGCAGGTCTTATGGTATTTCCTTTCGAGCAGGCCAAACAGGTTCTGACTCAGTATCGCAAGTTTACCAAAAGTGCTCCCGAAGATTTGAACGTCTGGGTAGTGATGCGCCAGGCTCCGCCCTTGCCTTTCCTGCCCGAGGCAGTCCACGGCAAAGAAGTGATTGTTCTAGCAATTTTTTACGTTGGTGATATCAAGGAAGGGGAAAAGCTGATCGCTCCCCTGCGTGATTTTGGCAATGCTCACGGCGAACACATAGGTGCCCAGCCCTATTCCGACTGGCAACAGGCCTTCGACCCCCTGCTAACAGCAGGACAGCGCAACTACTGGAAATCACACAACTTCAGTGAATTATGCGACGATGCGCTGGATCAATTGATCAACTTCGCAGGCAAGCTGCCAACCTCGCAATGCGAGATCTTCATCGGCCAGCTAGCAGGTGCATCGAACAGAGTACCAGCCAGTGCTATGGCCTACAGCAGCCGCGATGCCAAGTTTGTTCTCAACGTTCATGCCCGCTGGGAACATCAGTCAGAAGATGAAAAGGCGATTAGCTGGGCCCGAGCATTTTTCAAAGCCACCACCCCGTTCGCCTCTTCTGGCGCCTATGTCAACTTCATGACCGCCGAGGAAGGCGATCGCGTATCAGCCGCCTACGATACCAACTACCAACGCCTGGTAGAGATCAAACGACAATACGATCCCGACAACCTCTTCCACCTGAACCAAAACATTAAGCCATAAGCGAACCGAGACAAAAAAGCCCCGCCATTTCTGCCAAAAAGCATAATCCGGGGCTTTACCACTCTCACAAGAGAGACTTAAAACATCATTAAGACACGCGGAATCGGCTCATCATAGACTGTAAATTGGCAGCTAATTGACTTAACTCAACACTTGCCTTCGCTGTTTGATTTGCACCAACAGCCACCTCAGTTGATGACTGGTGGATACTTTCAATATTGCGGCCTAGTTCTTCCGTTACCGAGTCCTGCTCACTGCACGCACTGGCAATCTGATGGCTCATATCAGCAATTTGTGCAACCGTCTGTTCGATAGTCTGAATCGTTTCACCAGTAGTGTAACTTTGAGTAACGCACTCCTGGATCATGCTGCAACTTCCACTCGTAGCTTCTTTAGCCTCGCTAGCACTCTGTTGCAGTTTATCAATGATGGCCACTATTTCACTCGTCGAATCTTGGGTACGCCCAGCCAAAGTACGAACCTCATCAGCCACAACAGCAAAGCCTCGCCCTTGTTCTCCTGCACGCGCAGCCTCAATGGCCGCATTCAGTGCCAACAGATTTGTTTGTTCAGCAATACCGCGGATAACGTCAACGACCATGCTGATATTAGTTGACTCTTTTTCAAGTTGATCAACCAATACACCAGCATTCTCGATCTCCTGCGAGACTTGCAAAATCGATTTTATATTTTGCTGTACATCTTTACTGCCTAACTTGGCTTCATCGTTCGCCGATGTTGCAGAGACAGATGCCACTTCAGTATTACTAGCAACATCAGCAACGGTCGCTTTCATCTGATCCATCGCAGTCGCAACCATAGTGATTTCATCTTGCTGTTGCTTCATCCCTTGCGAAGACTGTTCTGAAACAGCACTCACTTCCTCAACGGCCGTACTCAACTGGGTAACCGCTGCAACAATTTCCTCCACAAGTCCTCGTAAGTTATCCTGCATCTTGACACAGGAATCAGCCAGCATCCCCAGTTCATCATTGCCAATTTCATCTCGCTTCAAGTAGTGCGTTAAATTACCCGATGCAATTTCACCAGAAAGCGTCATCACCAAGTTAAGAGGCAAACAGATCTGTCGGGTCAGGAACACGTTCATTATTGCCATAAAAATCAACAAACCAAAAATACAAGAGAAAGTCAGAGTAATAACACGAGCTATACTTGCAAGCATGTCGGTGCGATTATTCGCCACAAAATCAAGATTAAGGTCTCGCAAGCCATCAAGAGCAATCATCAACTCATTAAACTGACTATATGTATTAATCAGTACTTTTTCAGCTTTAACAAAGTCATTGATTTCGACAGCTGACTCAAAAACATTAATGGCATCAGCATAGCGCCCCCAGGCATTACTAACCCGCATAAAAATTTGACGCTCGTGATCAGATGCTACCGTGGCTTCATAACTATCCAACATTCCTTCAATACGCTGACTATCCCTCTGAGTCCGTTGAAGAGTGCTTTTCATTTCTGCGACGTCATTACGATGTGTCAATGTAAAAAACTGAGTCGTTCGATTACTCGCTACTTCATACTTCAACGCTTCAACCGACAATACACTAGGTAGCGTCGAATCCGTAAAGTTAACGGTTCCCTCACGAACCAATTTCAGCTCACTCATCAAAAACACACCGAATGCAATAATAATTAGAGCAATGGCGGCAAAAACAACCGCAATTTTCTTTCCTACAGATAAGTTTTTATAAATCATTATTAAAGTTTAACCTTCTATATTTATTGTTGTGAGTTTATTAAAATAGAAGTGAGGATACTTCAGTACCAGAACAGATAAAGCCTACTGTAAAAGTTGAAATGATAGAACATACGTACAATAAGAGAACTGTACGAACATCACCCGCAACGAATTAAAGGTTTAACAAACATTTATAAAGAATAGAAAAATATAACAGCCATTAAATAATGAGCTCATACTTGTTATATATAATAATAATCCCGTTATAATTAACCTATAACGCGTTCTTATCAAGAATACGCATTAATAATAACGTCTATTATAAAAAACAAGCATTAACAGAATGTGTCGCTATTCATAATTCTTCTATTTATATAAATAGAAAACTTCATTTCGAAATTTCAGTAGAAAACAAATATTGTTACTCAAAAAGTTCAGGCTATTGCCTTGGGCACCATCACACTCAATTTTCATAAACGATGAAAAACGAAAAAAGGCTCGCATTTCTGCGAGCCTTTCGAATGTGGCGGAGAGATAGGGATTTGAACCCTAGATACGCTACAAACGTATGCCGGTTTTCAAGACCGGTGCTTTCAACCACTCAGCCATCTCTCCAAATTTTTTCACCTTAAAAGATGATGGCGGTGAGGGAGGGATTCGAACCCTCGATACGTTGCCGTATACACACTTTCCAGGCGTGCTCCTTCAGCCACTCGGACACCTCACCACATTGTTGTTCGACGCTGTGCGTCTCAACGGCGGCTAATGTAATGGCTGAACGCGTTAGGGTCAAGTAATTTTATTGAAATTATTCACGACTGATGATGAATAGTCCGAATCGTACCATTCTTGGCCCAATCGATTGTTTTTATTCACTGCTACACTTCAAAGAATCACATTAGAGCAGCGTCCTGCTTTGCTGTTTCTCACCAACAACAGGGATCAGTGATGAGAATATGGCTTTCACTCCTACTTTTGCTACTCATTTTCACGACGGGGAGAGCCATCGGAGCCTCTGAAGAGAATGAGTCTCGACGGCTGCTACTTGATAAAAAAATAGACGCGCTTCAGCAGCAAAGCCAAACCCCCGAGGTTATCAAGGCACTTGATTCCTTCACTCTGGCAAAAAACCAGTTAGAAAAAACGGTTGAATTTCACCGACAAACCCGACAATACCGTGAGTTGGTCACCAATTTTAGTGAACAGACTGAAGATCTTGCTGCTCAAATCACCGCTTTTTCGTCTACCGAATTTCCAGACTTCACCGACTGGAAGCAAGACGAACTGACGCTAGAGATAGCTGAGCAAGATAATAGACTTGAACAGCTCGAGCAAACACGCAGTAATAATAAAAACGACCTACAAGCTATCGAGCAAGGTATCGATGAATTCTCTTACCTGTCTGAACAGTTGCGGGGAAAGGTCAAAAAAACGGAAAACCTGCTCAAACATGAGCAGCAGCAAACGGATAATGATGATGCACTTCTAATCTTGGAGATCGCCCATCAGTATTATGTCAGCCAGCTATACACACTCGAGGCCAAGCAGCTCAGTGCGGGAAACCGACGAACCCTGGCCAAACAGCGTATCCAGCTCAGCAACCTTGAGATCGAGGCTCGTCAGGCCTACCGCAACAACCTGCAGCGAAAACTTAGCCGTGTTATGCGGGTCAATCCCCCCCAATCCACCAAAAGTAACGAGGAGTTACCGCAAGAGCTTGACGACCAACCTAAGTCCCTAAAACGTCTGCTGCAAGAAAACAAGCGCTATACCAGCGTTCTTGCCAATCTCTCTGACAAAGCCGAACAGGTGCAACAGCAACAACAAACAGTCACCGAACAAACAGACATCGTGAACAAGACGGCTGATGACCTAGAAACGATGGCTGAATGGTTAAAGCTCAGCCCAGCCTTTAGCGAAAACCTCCAAACCCGGATAAATCGGCTACCGGCCAATCCACCAATCGAGGCACTCGATAAGGACATAGCCCAGAACCAAATTAAGAAATACGAATACAAGCAGCAGTATGATTCGCTAAAAGAACTAGCCCAACGACCGCGGACCAAGGCGTTAACACCCGAGCAACAAAAAAAAGAACAGGAACTCATCGAATCTAACCTCACCCTACTGGATAGGTTACTCGACAATTCTGATACCCTTATTTATCAGCAGGCGACATTAAAAGTCGCCTACGAAAATCTCAATACCAACCTGAACGACTTGAAAAGTCAGGCTACCAAGCGGCTATTCTGGGCGCCAAACGCCAACCCATTCAGCTTCGGTCTTATCGCTAATACCTGGGAAAAACTAAAATGGTTTTTCTCGCCTTTTCAGTGGGTCAATCTGATAAAAATTCCTGCTGTTGTAGACACTGCCACACTAATTTTCGTGATGAGTTTTCTTGCCATCATCATCATTTTACTCATCTGGGCAAGGAAACACTGGAAAAAATACCTCATGACCACCAGCCAGATGATTGGTAAGGTGACACAAGATAAATTTCGTTTCAGTACTTTCAACGTCTGCGCTTCTTTCATACTTGCCTGGCCATTTCCTTTTATCGTTGGCCTCATTGGCGTCTTGCTCAGTGCCGCCTGGCAATACCCGTTTGTACACCATCTAGGCCAAGCACTAGCCGTCCCCATGGCGCTGGCCGTATTTTGCTTCATGCGAGAGCTTGTCCGAACCAATGGCCTGTTCATCAGCCACTTTGACTGGGATCCTGATTTGGTTCACCACTCTTTCGCCCACTATCGGCAACTGTTGTGGATCTACCTGCCGATGATGGTGGTACAGGATTTTGCCAACCTCTACAGCGATATTGATGTCAGTGCCACTCTCGGCCGACTTGCCTTTATCATCAGCAATCTGGCTGTGAGCTTCTTCCTATGGCGGCTATATCACGAAAAGATTCCCATGACCTATGGTGATATACCTGAGGGCAAAGCACACATTGGCCACAACCTATTTTGGTGGACGTTAATCATCATGCCCCAGGCTCTCAACTACACAGCGCTTAAAGGCTACCTGACCTCGTCACAATCCGTTATGGAGAAACTGGAGGTCTCAGCAGTTCTGGGGGTTATCACCCTACTTATTTACTACCTGACAAAACGCCTGATGCTACTGCAAAAAAGGCGTCTGGCCTTTGACCGAGCCAAAGCCAAACGACAAGAGATTCTGGCTCAACGATTAGCAGAAATGGAAGAAGAGAAAGAAGATAGCTTCAGCAGAAGCGAGATGCAGATTGAGATCGAAGAACCCGAAGTCGATTTAGAAAAAATCAGTGCTCAATCGCTGCGCCTACTGCGTTCGCTACTGTTACTGATCTATCTCTCCATTGTGGCAGTTGTCTGGTCAGATTTTTATCAGGCAATTACCTTTCTTGAAGATGTGACTCTGTGGGACGTTACCAATACGATTGATGGTATCGATGAGCTCAGTGCTATCTCACTGAAAAGCCTATTGCTTGCTATCTTAGCCTTCTGGCTTACCGCCATTATCGCCCGTGACATGCCGGGCGCGATGGAGCTGCTGGTTCTGCAACATTTAGCTCTCTCTCCGGGTACAGGCTACGCCATTACCTCATTAACACGCTATATCGCGATATTTCTGGGGATCATCATTGGCTCGGGGCTGATTGGCTTTGACTGGTCAAAAATGCAATGGCTGGTTGCCGCTCTCGGGGTAGGGCTGGGCTTTGGCATGCAGGAGATCTTTGCCAACTTCATTTCAGGGCTCATAATCTTATTCGAAAAACCGATCCGTATCGGTGATACCGTCACTATCCGCCAGTTAACCGGTGTAGTGGCAGTCATCAAAACACGGGCTACAACAATTGTGGACTGGGACCGCAAGGAAGTCATAGTGCCAAACAAGGCATTCGTCACCGAGCAGTTTATTAACTGGTCGCTATCCGATCCTATTACCCGAGTAACGATTTCTATCAGCGTCAAATACCTTGCTGACAGCGAACTTGTGACCAAGCTACTATTCGAAGCGGCAGAAGAATGCGAACTGGTATTGGATAACCCGGCTCCCGAGGTCTTTTTCCTGACCCTGACCGCCGATAGCCAAAACTTTGAAGTCCGGGCCTATGCGGCAGAAACTGCCCACCGACTGAGTTTAACCCATGACCTACACAACCGGATAAAAACCAAGTTTATCCGGCACAATATCAGCATTGCCCATCCACAGCTGGAAGTCACGATCAAGGACAAACAGGCCCATCCACTCTGCCGTTAACATCTCGACAGACAATACTCTGCCCAGCCAGTAGACAAACACTGTGGCGAATAACAGGCATTCTATCTACTGACTGTAGTCAAGGATTGCCTGCGGGATCTCGACCAGCGGTAAACTACGTTCAACCGCCCCCCGGTTAACGGCTTCCTTAGGCATACCGTATACCACACAGCTTGCCTCATCTTGTGCCAACGTATGCGCACCGGCCTGCCGCATCTCCAGCATACCCTTAACGCCATCATCTCCCATACCCGTCATAATGATCCCCAACGCATTGGCACTCGCCGATTGGGCCACCGAGCGAAACAGCACATCGACCGAAGGACGGTGACGACTGACTAACGGACCATCAATCACCTCGACATAGTATTGTGCCCCGCTCCGCTTAAGCAGCATGTGCTTCCCTCCGGGGGCAATCAAAGCCTGGCCAGGCAGTACACGCATTCGGTGTTTGGCTTCTTTAACGTTGATCTCGCATAAACTGTTCAGCCGATCTGAAAAGGCAGCGGTAAATTTCTCTGGCATATGCTGCACAACAACAATGCCCGGCGACAACCGAGGCAAGGCCTTCAATACGATTTCAAGTGCCTGGGTGCCCCCCGTCGACGTACCGATTGCAACAATTTGCTCTGTCGTTTTCAGGCTTGAGGTCTTTCCGCCAGCGATTACACTGTCTGCTGTCAACTTAGGCTGAACTTTTAAGTTTGAAGCTTTAACGGAAGCGGACTGAAGAGGCTTTAAATTCGCCTTGCTGGCTGCCTTGACGGCACCAATCAGCACCTTGGCAGAATCGTGTAGGAAGCCTTTTAATCCGACCTTTGGCTTGGTAATGATCTCAACCGCACCGGCCGAGATCGCCTGAATGGTGGTTTCCGCCCCTTTCTCCGTTAAAGTAGAGCAAATCACCACAGGTGTAGGCCGTTCAGCCATTATTTTCTTTAGAAATGAAATCCCGTCCATTCTAGGCATTTCAATATCGAGCACAATGACATCAGGCCACTGCATCCGCATCCTTGTCATCGCAAATAGAGGATCGGCAACAGCGCCACAAACCTCAATTTCGCTGTCGGTTTTCAATACAGAAGATACGACTTGGCGGACAACGGCCGAATCATCGACCACCATGACCTTTATTTTTTTTCTTTCCATATCACCTACCTAAAAATGCCGAATCCTTGATGCAATTGCCATCATACCTTTTGATAAATACTGGGCTTTATCAGACGCAGCTGATCACTGATCCCAGTAATTGTTTCGGAATGACCAACAATCAAATAACCACCGGGTTTGAGCTTCTCCAATATTCGCAACACAACATCACGCTTAGTTTCCGCCGAGAAATAGATAAGAACATTACGAAGCAAGATCAAATCGAACAACCCGATGCTTGGCAACGACATATTTAGGTTAATTTGTTTGAAACAAACATGCTGGCGCAACTGGTTGTTGATTAACAATGTGCCCTGCTGGGAACGAACACCTTTCAGGCAATATTGCTGCAAGTATCGAATCGGAATTTCAGCCTGTCGCGAGTTTAAATAGAGACCGCTACGCGCTTGGCCCAATACATTGGAATTGATATCAGAACCCAGCACCGTCCAATCCGCCGTTTCGCCGAAATGGCTTGCCAGTAGCATAGCCAAACTATACGGCTCTTCTCCTGTTGAACAGACAGCACTCCAACACCGAAGTGGCACCGTCGAGGTTCTATTATCCAGTATCTGCCTCTTGATGAAGCCAAAATGGCGGGGTTCTCTGAAAAAATGTGTCTCATTGGTCGTTAGGTGATCAACCACAATTTGCAGCTCGCCCACCGGGGGCTCGTTCATTAATAGCTGATAGTAGTCAGCAAAACTCGTCAAGGAGAAATGCCGCAGTCGACCGGCCAATCTCACGGCAACCAAGTTCTTCTTGTGTTCACTAAGGGTAATACCGGCAAGATCGTAGATTAGCTGCTGAAACCGGGCAAACTCCCAATCTGTAATGGCACTCTGGTGGAATAAATCACCAGATAGTTTCTGGACTGCATGCCTACACTCCATCGCGTCCTCCCTTTTGCCATCACAAGAATCAGTGATCCCTTGCTCAGTAAGCGCCTTGTTGCCAGTTAGAACCAGCAACCAAGCGCTCGTTGATTGTCCGAAGGGGGCCATTAAGTAAGCCAACTTCGAACTAAAAGGCCTCAAAGTCCTCTTCTATCAGCTCCTGATGCTTATTTTCCGGCTTTCTCGCAAATTTCTTAGGAGGCAAGGCTGACGATGGTCTCGTATGGTTGCTGGTAACATTCAACTTCTGATTCTCTAGACCATAGGCAGGCAAATCGTTGATTTTAAAGAAGCTCATCAACTGCTGTAGCTGCTCGGCCTGGGCACTCATTTCTTCAGCCGTCGATGCCAGCTCTTCAGAAGCCGAGGCATTCTGCTGGGTGACTTGGTCCATCTGCCCCATCGCAACACTAATCTGAGTCACACCGCTAGCCTGCTCATCCGAGGTAGCGGCGATCTCCTGTACCAGCTCCGCGGTTTTGGTAATACTGGGCACAATTTCGTCAAGCAAATGTCCCGCTTGTTCGGCAACCTGCACACTATTCCCAGCCTGATTGCTGATCTCCTGTGCGGCAACCTGGCTACGCTCAGCCAGCTTGCGTACTTCCGCCGCAACCACGGCAAAGCCTTTACCATGCTCACCGGCCCTTGCAGCCTCAATCGCAGCATTGAGTGCCAACAGATTGGTTTGATAGGCAATGTCTTCGATAATACTGATTTTTTCAGCAATTTCCTTCATCGCAATAACAGTTTCACTTACTGCTCGTCCCCCCTCGACTGCCTGGCTTGATGCTTTGGTTGCCCGGTCATCGGTTATCTTGGCGTTCTCGGCATTTTGCTGCACAGATGCGGCAATCTGCTCCTGGGAAGCACTGGTCTCCTCGACACTCGCCGCCTGCTCACTCGCAGCCTGGCTTAGAGACTGCGCTGTGGCACTTATCTCTTCTGAAGCACTGGCCAAACCATTGGCATTGCTGTTTACATCCCCCACAATCTGGCGCAGCTGATTACTCATATGCCCCATTCTACGCAGCAACTGACCGGTTTCATCTTTGCTGCTTGTCTCGATTTTGCTGTTCAGATCGCCAGTAGCCATTGCCTCGGCAACCTGCAACGCTGTTGCCAACGGACGGGTAATGGTAGAGGCAACGACCATAGCCACCAACACAATCAGCACCACAGCAGCACCAATTACCAAACCAACAATCATGAGCAGGTTAGTTATCGGCTCATTGACCTCGGCTTCATCCACTTCGGCCAACAAGGCCCAGTGAGTATCACCGACATCAACTCGGGTATAAGCCGACAATACCGTGTTCCCGTTATAATCCTTGACTCGATTGATTCCGGTTTCCCCTCCCAAGGCAGCACTCGTGGCCTGGGTATCGACACCATTTCGCTCTACTGTACCGGCAAAAGAGGCCATCACCGAGCGCCCTTCCTGGTCAAGGAACGAGTCAGACCGCATCCGCTTATCCATCCCGACCAGATAAGTCTCACCCGTTTCCCCCATTCCGCTTCGTTGCTGCATAATTGAGTTGATTGCCTCCAGCGGTAACTGAATGGCCACTACCAGCTCAATCTCTCCGTTCTCAATCAGCGGCTGGGCAATGAATGCGGCAGGTTCGCCATTACTCGGGGCGTAGGGGGCAAAGTCGACCAAACCATACTGTCGAGTCTGTAGCACCTGGCGTACCAGCTGACCTAAATTTGAGTCTGCGTATTTTCCATCAACGATATTACTTTGGTAATCAGGCTCATGGCTCACGCTGTAGAACACATCACCTTTGGGGTGGATAAGGAAAAGATCATAGTAACCATACTTCTGGCTATAGTTTGCAAGAAAGTCAGTTGTTTCCCCCGGCTTTATACTGATGAAAGCTTCTTCAAGATCAATGGCCGAAACCAATGCCCAGTTCAGTCCATAAATGTCTAACGGAGAAGCCGATATCAACATAAGCCTTCCGCTCTGATCCGCATAAATTCCTTCCGCTATCTTGCCGGCCAGTACCTCTTCAACAAACGGTTCGCTGGCGGGCATACCAATCAAGCGCTCAGCTCCGTCAGAGCTGACAAAGTTGCTGCGTAGCGTGGTACTTCCTGCTTGCTTGCCAACCAGGTAAGTCTCTACCGTCTCGCCAAGGTTGTCAGCGCGCAGCATAATGGCATCAATATCCTCAGTCGGGATCTGCATGATAAGTACACCCACAAGCTCATCATTCTTGATGACTGGCGCACCGATAAATGCCGATTGCTGGTTGTTAGATGGCGCATAGGGCGAGAAGTCTTCAATAGCGACGGCAGACTGCGCCTTGCTAAACACCCGGCCAATGCCACTATCGCGCAGAGTACCTGTTTTAATATTTTGCCCGAGATCCGATTCCTGGGAGACCGAGTAAACAATTTCACCATCTACATTGACCAGGAACATGTCATAGAAACCGTAGTGCTCTTTATAGCGACTCAGCCACGCTCCATATTGAGTATTCACAACCTGCCAGGGTTCATCACCGGCTTGCAGTCCAGCATTTCGATAGGCATTATCAAACCCTGATAATGCCTCGAAAACAGTGTCATTTTCGGCAAGAATAACAATATCGTCCTGCAGTTCGCGAAAATGTCCTTCTATCTGGGCCCGCTTACTTCCTTTTGCCGCATGAAGTTTATTCAGCGTATTGGTGCGTAGCGTATCGACAGTATCGACAAGCACACCTAAATCGCTCTGGCGCTCTGCAAAATAATCTTCAAGCTGGGACTTTTTCACTTCACGCATAGCAATAAGCTGATGGTTGGACTCTGTGGTCAACGCATCCGCAGCCGCTTTTACAGCAATAAACACAACGATAGCCAATGGGATCAGACTGACCAGCAAAAACAAGCTGATCAACTTAGGTCTCATCCTGATGTCACTAAAACGAAGCATAACGCCTCCCTGGATTCTTATTCCGGTTATTATTCATTCAAAAGTACCTGTTTTTACAGCCTGTTTTTGCCAACAGCTGCAGCATCAGGATGGCTATTCTTGTAACGCCTCAAGCGAAGACAACTCATCGACTGACAGCACCCGGCCGACATTTAGCAACACGATAAATTCATCATTCACTTTTCCCATCCCTTCGATAAAATCTGTCCGGAGCCTAGCCCCAAAACTGGGCGCGGGCTCAATATCTGCCAGAGGAATATCAAGAACTTCGCTTACTGCATCGACAACCACTCCGATTTCAATGCGTTCGCCTTCGCTTTCCACCTCGACAATCACGATGCAGCTCCGCTTGGTCACTAACGTAGTTGGCCAGCCAAAGCGCAAGGCCAAATCAATAATGGGTACAACGTTGCCCCGAACATTGATCACGCCGCGGACGAACTCAGGCACCATAGGCACCACGGTCAGCTGGCCATACTCGATGATTTCCTTAATCGGACGGATATTGATGCCAAACAGCTCCTCTCGAAGTAAGAACGTCAAAAACTGCTGTTGCTCCAATGTCGTGTCCACACCTTTGTCCTCTTGGCTTCTGGGCGTTGCCAGAGTTAAACTTTGCGTCATTACGCCCCCCTTAGTGCGCTGCATCCGGGCCATATTCCCATTTATCCGTACCTTTATAAGTACTTCGGCTTACCGTACTCCTAGGCCTATGGCACCACCTCTTCACACCCGACATGACAAGGTGATCGACGCGTTTCTGCCTCTCTAATCAAGGCAGGGACATCGAGGATCATCGCCACTTCTCCACTCCCTAAAATGGTTGAGCCACTGATCCCGCTAAGGTGCGAGAATATTTTGCTCAACGGTTTAATCACGGTTTGCAGCTCGCCCTGCAACTGGTCAACAACAAATCCCGCTTTTTGCTCACCGCTTTGTACCACGACAATATTTCGCTGCTTAACGTCAATATGGCTCTCTTTAAACTGTTGCCTCAGGTTGATAAAGGGCAAAATTTCCCCCCGAAGATTGACGTAATTGCCATTTTTACTGTGCTGTTCGTTGTACTCGATACACTCAATAACAGCATCAAGAGGGATAACATAGCTGGAGGCCCCCACGCCGACGGCAAAACCGTCAATAATAGAGAGCGTCAAAGGAAGACGCAGACGTAGCAAAGAGCCTTCACCCACTTCGCTTTCTACTTCGATACTGCCTTGTAGTGCTTCTATATTTCGCTTAACCACATCCATACCGACTCCTCTTCCCGAGAGGTCACTTACTGTCGTTTTGGTAGTTAAACCGGCCTCTAGAATCAGCCTCAGTATTTCTTTCTCACTCAGTGTTTGCTCTGCACTAATCAATTCGCTCTCGATAGCTTTGGTTCGAACCTTGGCCGGATCAATACCTCCACCGTCATCACAAACTTCAATCACTATACTGCCCGAATCGTAATATGCTCGTAAGGTAATCGTACCTGCTGCAGGTTTACCTTTTCCGATCCTGTCCTCTTTGGCTTCAATGCCGTGATCTATGGCATTTCTGACCAGGTGCATCAACGGGTCACTGATTTTTTCGACTACGCCCTTATCAAGTTCGGTCTCCCCACCTTCAATCTTCAGTCGGATATCTTTGTCTAAGTCTCGGCTGATTTCCCTTACCACACGATGAAAGCGCTTAAACGTCTCATCTATCGGTATCATTCTCAGGTGCAGCGACAAGCCTCTTATCTCTTCCACCAGCAAAGAAACGGCCGCACTTGATTCAACCAATTCCGGATCACCATTTTGCTTCGCAAGCAAACTCGTATTGGCGCCGGCAATAACCAGCTCGCCCACCAGGTTAATCAGCTGATCTAGCTTATGGGCATCAACCCGCAGGCTGCGACTTTCCTGGCGCTTATGCTCTAGCACGTTTGCCGATATATTTTTTGGTGCTATCGCCTGAGACGATAAATCCGGCTCATTATCCGGAATATTGCTAGCCGATAGCTCTGAGTCGAGTAGTTTTGGTTCGGCAACAGGAAGTACAAGCTGGTTTAGCGGTTGGGGCGGATCTAATACATGTGCTAACTCATCTTGCGTCAGCGCACCACAGCGTACCAACACCGAGCCTAATTCGGAAGATTCTTGTTCTAAGTCATTAATTAACAATACATATTCATGAAGATCGCTATGAGGGGGGATAATATGAATTTGGCACTCGTCAGCAACAAACTCAAATACTGACATCAAGGTTGCCTGATCAGCATCACTGTCCAGCTGCAGTTCCAGGCCAAGATAGCAGGACTCGGGATCCATAATGGTACTGCCGGGTAAACTGAAGAGGGAAACAAGTTCGACAATATCTCCTAAAGAGCTGAGGTAACGTAGAAATGACAGAGGGTCCATTCCATTTCTCAGTACATTTTCTCCAAATCGCAGAGAAATGTGCCAGTAGGCATTAACAGCAACGCGGCCACTCACGCCCTGAACAAGTGTCGTATTGTCTTCTGTATCTTGCTCCAATGGCGGCAACACTGTCGAACCAGCCAGCTGAACCAATAATCCCTGGCCTTGCTGTACCAGTTCCTGACTGCTTGATGCATCATCAATATTAAGCTGCTCAATCAAGCTTTCAATATGATCACGACAATCCAGAAGCGTCAGGATCAGGTCGTCATCACAAGCGCGCTCACCGGATCTGACCTGGGCCAGCACGTTTTCTACCGTATGGGTAAAGGAAACAATCGCGTCATAACCATCATCGCCAAACAACCCGGCAGATCCCTTGATAGTGTGCGCGGCCCGAAATACCAGATTGAGCATCTCAGCATTTTCGGGGGCAGCTTTTAACTGGTTTAATGCCGATTCCATCTCCTGGAGCAAATCCAGACTCTCGTCGATAAACATTTCTCGGATATGTTCCATCTCTTCCATTTTCCCTCCTAGACCATGGAACAATGAAAATTGGCCTGTTACACAGGCTGCATGCCAAACGCCGCTTCAAGTCGCAATAAAGTGATGGATTCCATAACAGCAGCGCTGGTACCGGTAATAGCAAACGTCTTACCTGTTATCGCGGCGTCTTGCTGACACAGCCATAAAAGCTGCAATCCGGCGGTATCTAGCTCACTCACTTCCGAAAGATCCATTGATAATGATTGAGCATCGCGTAAATAAGCCAATAAGCGCGGCTTTAGCTCCGCAGCCGTATAAATTGACATTTCACCGCTAAGGCTTAGCTTGCACTCCGACCCTGCCTGCTCCTGCGTAATAGTGATGTCCATAAGCAGCTCCCACTCACGGTAAAATCAGCTTGGCGACGGCATCTAGCAACTGAGAAGGCTGGAACGGCTTAACAACCCAGGCTTTGGCTCCCGCCGCCCTGCCTTCCTGCTTTTTGTTATCCTGTGATTCCGTTGTCAGTATGATGATGGGGGTAAATTTATATCGCGGCATCTTCTTCACCTCTTTCACGAAAGTGATCCCATCCATCCTCGGCATATTGATGTCAGTAATGATCAAGTTCAGCTTCTGACCATCGAGTTTATCGATGCCATCAATGCCATCCTTTGCTTCAATCACCTCATAGCCAGCACCTCTGAGGGCAATCCCAACGACCTGACGAATCGGCGCCGAATCATCCAAAATCAAAATTGTCTTAGCCATAGAACTCTCCGGGGGTTAAAAGAAAGTGATCTCGCTATCTTGTGAAGACATGGTATTCGCCTCGTCTTTTTCATGATTGAGGTGCTGTTCCTGAGCGACATAGTCGCGCTTCATTTCATTGAGCCAGTTGGTGACATCAAGTCGGTGTGCTTCGTCATCATTATGCTGCTCGGACTCATAATCGGTGATCTCAGCCTGCAGCTTGTCCAGGTTCATCTCTACTTGGGTAATAATTTGACTGGCACGATCCTGGAACTGCAGCGAAACAATAACACCGGAAATTTCCTGCTGAATATCCATGTTTTTATCTTGAAGCAATGAGGTCGAGTTACTCAACTCGGAAGCGAGTTGTTTGAAATTAGCCAGAATAGATTCGATATTGGTTTCTGAAGCCGCCTCGGCCTGAGCATCTTGCCGGGCGCTCTGTTCGGCAATGTTCACGGTATCGGCCATGGCCTGATTTATCAGCAAAACCTTGTCACGGATATGTTTGCCCGTTTCTCCCGAAAGCTGTGACAGCTTGCGTACCTCGCCTGCTACAACGGCAAACCCGCGTCCCTGATCGCCCGCTCTTGCCGCCTCTATGGCTGCATTCAGAGCCAACAAGTTAGTTTGCTCGGCAATCTTGGCAACATCGAGAGCCATACTGTCGAGTTCTTCGGTATAACTCGCCAGATGACGAACCTGGGCCAACATTTCCTCTTTGGCCTGCATCGTTGAGCGAAGCAGATCAATAACCTGATCCAGCTGCCGTTCACTGTCATTGAGAACCGCAAGCACCCCGCTTTCACTATTCTCGCTCCCACCGCCCGCGACATGCTGGGACTCTGTGACAGCCAGATCCAGTTCGTTGATAATTTCTGTAAAACGTTCTGACAACGCCGTAATTTCAGTTTCTGTCTGCAACCTTACGGTACAAAGCTGCCTCTGCCAGATTGGCAATATTTGCAAACACAGCTCAACCAGCTGTTTAAGCTCTTTTTGCGCATGCTGCTGTTTATAAAGTAACTCACTATTTTGCAGGTTCCGTACTTCTGCCATTGTCTCGTCATGGCCCGACTGCAGAAAACAGGCGGCCAGATAGCCACTGACGACGAATGCACCACCAATAACACAAGAAACAGGGCTGGCATGACCAAGCCAAACCGTTCCAATTGCCGCAAAAATGGTAAGTCCTACAGGTATCCAGAAAAAACAGCTTTTTTTCATAGAGTTCCACTGCCAATTTCAGTAAATAAAACACCCTTAATGGGATACTGAAGTATAGGCATACAAACTTGTGGAATATCGGAAGATTAGTGCAGGTGAATACGATATAACTCAAAACCTTGACGAAGTTCAAATATTGATAGCTATCAATTAGTTCCGCTAGAAATGAGGCAACATCAGTATAAATGACCATGAAAAAGAAACAGAAAAACAAAGAACGGAATGTATCTCTAGTTGCATATGATGCTGACTAACAATTTCTGCTGCACAAATACCAAAAAAGCTCCCATAGGAGCTTTTTTCGTTCAGTGTCATCATTGACAGTTATGCTTGTTGGTAATAGCCCGGCACGCGGAACATACGACGACAACTATCTAGGAATAGGCCGTAAACCACACCAAGCGCACCTGAAATAACGGCATTACTGGTAACAGCTGTGATTATCTGATCAACATCCGCACCGACAACCCACAAAATAGCGGCATAGACCGGTGACTGAAACAAGACAAAGGCAACCATATCGGACAGACCTTTCATCCAGTTGGCCGGTGACAAACGGTGGCCACTGCGAATCACAAAATCACGGAAGACACCATATGGCCAGGCAATGGCAATATTGACCGGAATTGATAACGTTCGCGATGCTAAAGACTGTTCAAATGTCATCCCCGACACGAACACCTCAATCAACATGCCGGTAATAAAACTGAAAACCACCATAGCAAAGGTGTCAGCCGCCGCATTTCGCACATTGAATTGACCTTTAACAGACATACCGCAAACTCCTATAAATAGTAAATAAGGCCACAATAAACAGATTAATCAGACTCTTTAACTGGATAAATAAATAACAACCAGTCGATTTGCGTATTAGAACAGGTTTTAAGTAGAATTAAACACCAAAGTTATATTTAATTGGTAAACTTACAGCTACTTTTGCCATACAAATTGGCACAAATAACCACGTAAGCGGCACTGCCGTGCTGCACGTTAAGTTTCGGCATAAAACTAATAGAAAATACTCAGTTAACTTTGCTTATATGGCAATTAACAGGGTAGTTAAGCGATACAACCAAGCAACTAGCATTAGTAGTCAGTTAAACACTTAAAAAATTCAAGGACAGAAAATGAATAGCAAAAACCACCCTCAATACACAACTGTAAACAACTGATTAATAACGTAAAAATAAACACAAACAGTCTAAATGCGTATATATAAGGACTAGAAAAACACAATAAAAAACCACTATTAACCGAAATTTTACGGACTATTAAACACATTTAACCTTGTAAGAATACATTTCTCGCTTCTTGCGATCATAGTTGCTGTTATCACGCAGGATCTGATATACATTCGAATCAATGTTCAGTTCATTTTCATGATATTCCTAGCCGAAACATCCACAAAACCCCAAATTAACCCAGTTTTAACACTGAAAGTTAACTACAATAATGAGTTATTATTTCAGCAATAGGGCGTAATTAAGACATTACGATAATAAGATCGAACAAAGAGTACGATTTGTTGATGACAGACTTGTAAGTAGTAAATTAATTAGTGATCGATGAGAAAACAAAGAGAGCAAGCAGGTAAAATAAATTAGCAGGGGATTTTCTTTAAGATAGCAAAAAGCCGCCCATCAGGCGGCTTTTCTATATATGGCGGTGAGGGAGGGATTCGAACCCTCGATACGTTGCCGTATACACACTTTCCAGGCGTGCTCCTTCAGCCACTCGGACACCTCACCAAATTGTTGTTGAGTTATAAAACTTATAGCAAGAAGCTAATTTCTCAACGGAGCGCTACTATAGTGCCCTGACAGCACAAGGTCAATAAAAATCAAGAAATCCCCCAATAGAAGTATATTATTACAACGATATAGGCACTTGCCTCGATAAAAGCACCGGTGAAGCTGTGCAGAAGTACCTAGGCTGCTACAATAGCCCACCTAGCAACTATTCTATCTATTTCTGTTAACACTTTATGCCAAATACAATAATTGGCATAAAGGAAAGACACATTACTAAACTGAGATTGTACTATGTCTGCTCCTCTAAGTGAGTTACTGCAAAACCCACAACTAGCCGAACAGCTCTTGTCTGAAGCTCAAACTCGCGGCTTTGTCACCGCAATGGCGGCAGCCCCGCACCTGATTGATCCGTCCGAGTGGCTAGCCTTTCTCTGGGGCGGTGATGAAACCTCCCCGTTTGAAAGCCATCAAGAGCTTGAGACCTACGCCAACGCAATCGTCAATATGTGGAATCAAAGCCGAGAAGAATTGCTGACAGGACAATGGCAATGGCCTGAAGGCTGTGAGCTTGACGACAAAGAGCTGGTTTCTGATGCAACCCGAGAGCTTGCTGAGGGTATACTACAAGGCTGGCAGCTTGCTCGTGACGATTGGGATACGATCATGCCGGAAGGCAGCGAGGACAATGCATTACTCGGTGGTGTTTTGCTGTGTTTCAGCCTGCTTTACGATCCTGAAAATGCCATGGAAGCCCTATCCCAGGAAGGCGCTGACGGCCTGGCACAGTTCGAAGAAATCTTTACCTCCGTTCCGACCATGCTATGTGGCCTGACACTGCGCGGACACGCTCTGGCACAAGAACAATAATCCTAAAAGCAGTATTGAGACTTTAGTACTGGGCAAGATCCTGAATAATGACGAGATGCAGCAACTACTGCATCTCTTTCTTTCTACCGATGTTACCGGCTATCCATCAAGCCAATCATCTCTAAACACTTGCACTTCTGAAGACCGTCACCTCTGAATGCTAACAAGCTCTGGCCAGTTTTCGCCGCTGGAAGAAGTAGATCATCACAAAAGCCGGTAAGTTCATGAGCACCCCATACAATAACGGTGTCAATGCCAACTCTGGTCTTTGCAGCTGTACCACGGCAACAAAAATAGCAGTACCTGCATTTTGGACCCCCACTTCAATTGCCATCGTTTTTACCAGCACCTTATCACCACGAAACATTTTTGCTGCAGAAGCCCCCAGCAGCATTCCTGCTACGCACAAACTGACAGCAGCCACCGATGCGACAGAAAAAAGCTGGTGAAACACCCCGGTATTGGCAGCAAGCGTTACCATCACAGTAAGAAACAGCGCACCGAGTGCCGAACGGTTGGCAAACGGAGAAAAACGCTCAAACCACTCCCCTGTCGCCCAATGCCTAGTGGCCATTCCCAATAGCACCGGGACCAATGTTACCGCCGTAAGCTGTAAGATAGCGGTCTTTAGTGGGAATATAAGCTGCGTGTCCGGCACAACCAAAGCCAGCATAACCGGCAGGCTAAGCGGAATAATCAGGCTGCTTATTGCCGTCATCGTGATTGAGAGTGCCGAGTCCCCCCCACTCATATGGGTAATCGCATTAGAGGAGGCTCCACCCGGTGCCAACGCCAATAGCCATAAACCAATTGCCACAGGCTCCGGCAGAGCAAACAGCCGAATCATCGCAAATGCCAGCAGCGGCAAGCCAAGCAATTGAATACTCAAGCCGAGCAACACCCGCCCCGGATATTGTCCGACCCGCTTAAAGTCAGCGGTCGACAGCGTTAGCCCTACACAATACATCATCCATGCGAGTGCAATCGGCAATGCCACGGTTAACATCGTATGGCTCATTTTTTCAATCCTCGCACCAATCAACAAAAAATGGCGACCATAAGGCCGCCATTTGTACTCTTAAAGATACCGCAATATTATGCGTTACCTTTCACTTTCAATTGCAATTCTGCCGCGAAATCGAGCATACGATTCAGTGGGATAAGCGATTTTTCACGCAATGACTCATCCACAAAAATCTCATGCAGTTCGCCACCTTCACGCAGCCCCTGTTCAATGGCCTGAAGGCCATTCATTGCCATCCACGGGCAATGCGCACAGCTGCGGCAAGTAGCGCCTGCACCAGCGGTCGGCGCTTCGATCAGCTCCTTCTCCGGAACCATTTGCTGCATCTTGAAGAAAATGCCCTTATCGGTCGCGACAATCAGCTGTTTATTCGGCAGCGTCTTCGCCGCTTTGATCAGCTGGCTGGTCGAGCCAACGGCGTCTGCCAGTGCCACAACCGCAGCTGGCGACTCGGGGTGAACAAGAATAGCTGCATCAGGGTACAAGTTCTTCATATCACGAAGCGCCTTGGCCGAGAACTCATCATGAACGACACATTCGCCCTGCCACAATAGCATTTCAGCGCCTGTCTGCTTCTGAATATACGAACCAAGATGACGGTCTGGGCCCCAAATAATATCTGTACCCTCGCTATCAAGGTGCTCTACAATTTCCAACGCAATACTGGATGTCACCACCCAGTCAGCACGAGCCTTCACCGCTGCAGACGTGTTGGCATACACAACAACAGTATGATCAGGATGAGCGTCGCAAAACTCGGTAAACTTGTCCGCCGGACAACCTAAGTCCAGAGAGCACTCGGCCTCCAGAGTAGGCATCAGCACACGCTTTTCCGGTGTCAGGATTTTTGCCGACTCACCCATGAAACGAACGCCACAAATCACGAGGGTTTTCGCTGGATGCTGGTTACCGAACTTGGCCATTTCCAATGAGTCACCGACAAACCCGCCGGTCTCTTCAGCCAACGCCTGGATCTCAGGATCGGTGTAGTAGTGGGCAACCAAAACCGCATCTTTTTCCTTCAACAGGGCTTTGATTTTTTCTTTGTATGACTGCTGCTCTTCAACAGTCAACGGCATTGGCTTAGGTGGAAACGGGTAAACCATTTCAGAGGGATCAAATGTCAGGCTCATTTCTCAATTGCTCATCAGCTCGTCCTTACTAATCCGAGCATTATACACCGCAAACATTGAAATAATCACCTTTCTGGCAACCGCACTGTTATTGATTCGTTAAAGAATTAAAAAAGGCCAGTAAAAACTGGCCTTTATCAATTACAGTCGCGTTATTTGGCAAGAGCTTTGAGGTTTTTCTCTGCCTGACGTGAACTTGTCGAGTCAGGATAAAGCTCAATCACCTTCTGATAAAACGTCTTGGCTTCATCAAGCTTTTTACTGCGCTCGGCAATCACACCTAGCTTCAGCATGGCATCTGAACGCTTGTTAGAGTCGCTAAAGCCGACAACAGCAGTAAACTGTTCACCAGCTTCTGCAAGTTGGCTCTGAATAAAATACAGCTGGCCTAGCCAGTAGTGGGCATTCGGCTTATACACAGATTCAGGGTAAGTCGACAAAAATCCCTGAAACGCCTTAACTGCACCTGGATAGTCCTTTTCCTTCCGGATCAGGTCAACGGCTGATTCATACGCTTCGTTTTCACTAACGTTACTGGTATATGTTTCAGTAGAAGCCGGATCTGATTTCGATGTATCGTCGACTTCTTTCTGAGGCTGGCGGCTCAATGCATCAACCTCGCGGTACAGTTCTCGCTGTCGCTCCAGCATCTGACCGAGATCATAGCTGTTGCGCTCGACAAGACCGCGCAGTTCATCCATCTCTGATGCAAGCTGATCCAGCTGACGCTGCATATCAAGTTGCACCTGGTTTCGCGCCTCAATCATACGCTCCAAACGAGCAAGGCTATCATTACCCTGCGCACTGCTACCGTTTAGGTCGGAAACAGGAGCAGGTGCGGCGACCACCTGGGTCGCCGCACCAACCAGCAACGTAAACGCGAGGCTACGCATTTTGTTACTGTTCATTGTGTTTACCTATAAATTAGTAAACTAGAACCGAACGACGGTTCTTAGCATAGTCAGCATCGGAGTGGCCTAAAACCAGAGGTTTTTCCTCACCGTAACTAACAATTGAAATCTGGCTTGCAGATACGCCTAGTGCCTGAAGGTACTTAGCTACCGCACTTGCACGACGCTCACCTAGAGCAATGTTGTACTCAGGTGTACCACGCTCATCGGCGTGACCTTCAACAATCACTTTAACTGTTGTGTTATCACGCAGGTAATCAGCGTGTGCAGTCAGCATATCTTGGTAGTCAGCCTGAATTTCAGCATTGTCAAACTTGAAGTATACAGTTTGCTCCTGACGTAGCTGCTGGCTGCGTAGCTCCTGCTCAGACAGCGCTGCAGAACCTGACTCTACTGGTGTTGCAACTGTTGTTTGCTCAGTAGCAGTTGTACCTGTAGTTGATTCAGATGCCGCCGAGCTATCAGTGCTTTCTGTTGAACTACATGCAGCAAGAGTGATCATTGGCAGCGCAATTGCCAGCCCCTTTAAAACTTTGTTCAGTTGCATTATTTTTTCCTTTTATATTGCTAATTACGGTGAACGTTAAAGGAACGGTCCCCAAGATGGAGCCCGAACTCGCCCATTCGTCGCAGGTAGTCGTGCCTTAAAGCGCCCGTCAATCGACACTAACGACAGCTCGTTGGATTTATCGTTAACTGAGCTGTAAATCACCATGCCGCCATTCGGTGCAATACTTGGCGACTCATCCAAAAATGTCTTCGTTAAAATTTGAAGCGCACCGGTTTTTAGATCTTGCTTGGCAATGTTATACCCAGAGTCTGATCTGTGTACCATTACCAGGAACCGTCCATCTGGCGTCAATTGACCACCCAGGTTCTGACTTCCCTGCCAAGTTAGGCGTTCGGTCGAACCGTCTGCTAAATTTACTCGATATATCTGGGGTTTACCACCTCTGTCTGAGGTAAAGATCATAGACTGACCATTTGGATCCCAAAATGCCTCGGTATTATTGGCCCGACCACGGGTAACTTGGGTCATTTTCTTGGTTTCCAGATCCAAAATATAGATCTGCAGGCTGCCGCTTTTTGACAGCACCATGGCTAATTTTTTGCCGTCTGGCGAAAAGCGCGGCGAACCGTTATGGCGCGGGAATGACGCAACCATTTCACGGCTCCCCTTGTAAATGTCCATAACGAAAATCTGCGCCTGCTTGTTTTCAAAGCTAACATAGGCGAGCTTGCTACCGTCCGGTGACCATGACGGTGACATCAGAGGCTGCTTCGACTTCAATGCTAATTGTTCATTATAACCATCATAATCGGCAACGCGCAGCTGGTACTTATACTTGGCCTTATCATCAATCACCACATAGGCAATCCGAGTCATAAATGCGCCTTTCTCACCCGTCAATGCTTCATAGACATAGTCAGACATAGCATGAGCATACATACGTAAATTGCTCTCTTTCACAACCGCAGCTCTTGTGAACAACACATGATCTTTGGTTAACACCAACTTACCATTGTCAAGGCCACGGCTCTCACCACTAGTAAGCTGACCACGCACCACGTCTACCAGTTGGAATTTGATCTCATACTTACCCTCCGCATTTAGCTTTACCTTACCCGTTACTAACGCATCAACTCCCAGAGCAGTCCAAGCGTTATAATCAATCTCTTCATCACTATATGGCGTCTGCGGCATTTTGCTTGTCGCCACCGGGCTAAATTTACCACTACGGCGCAAATCGGACGCAATCACTGCGGAAAGGTCAGTCGGCATTTTACCTTCGCCTTCCCACTGAAACGGCACCACACCAATCGGGCGGGCTGAATCAATACCTTCAGTAATGACCAGTTCCAATTCAGCTTGTGCGATTTGGCTAAAACTCAGAAGAGCAATACACAAGCCCATTATCCAACGTTTCATAACAACTCCTTCATCATTGCGGGCTTACTGTTAATCTAATACTACGAAGGTTCTCAATTACTGCCGAGTCTTCCGGCATCGGGAACTGACTCACTTTTACCACTGCAGCTTTGGCTGCACGGCACAGCGCTGCATCGCCACCATCATTCGACGCATCAAGTACCAGGCCATTCGTGGATAAACGCATACGAATTACACACTCTTTACCAATGAAAACCTGATCAACCAGCAAGTTCTGCTGGATCATCTGAGTATAGATGGCAGCGTAACGCTGGGTCTCATCGGCAACGAACTGACCGCGAGCACCGCCACGCTGTTCGGTTTCCGCTTCCAGCCCCGCAAACAGGTCATTGAGCGCAGCTTCCTGCTGGCGCTGCTTCTCTCGAGCTTCGGCAGCTTTACGTTCCGCTTCCTTACGGGCCGCTTCTGCCTTGCGAGCGGCGGCTTCAGCTTTCTTCCTCGCTGCTACTTTCGCCTTACGATCTTCTTCCGCCTTTCTAGCCGCTTCTTCGGCTTTTTTCTTCGCCGCAAGTTTTGCCTGACGCTCCTCTTCCGCTTTACGCGCAGCCACTTCAGCCTGGCGCTTTTGCTCTTCGGCTTTACGTTTCGCTTCTTCGGCCTTACGCTGCTGGGCTAACTGTTTCTTGCGCTCGGCTTCAGCTTTCGCTGCTTTCTCGCGAGAAATGCGTGCCGCTTCATCAGCCTTACGCTGCTCGGCGGCAACCCGCTTACGTTCAGCTTCTGCTATACGCGCATCTTTTTCCGCCTTGAGCTTATCGGCTTTCAGCTGACGCAACTTGTTCTCTTCAGCCTGTCGCTGCTGTTCAAGTGCTGCAGCCTGTTGCTCAAGTCGCTTCAGGCGATCTTGCTCTGCTTTCTTCGCCGCTTCACGTTGCTGACGGATCTGCTTGGCTTGCTGATTGACCAACGCCGGGTCGACGACAACAGCCTTGATCGTATTGCCTGACATTTTCGGCTTGTCCATGGAGAAATCCGTTCCCCACAACAGCGCCGCTAACAATAAACCGTGAAGAAGTAACGATATAATGACGGCAGCGCTATAATTATTATTTTTCATCCTGCTAGCCTGCCTACTTCTCTAAAGGTTCGGTCATCAGACCCACAGAACCCACTCCAGCCTGATTCAATGCATCCAGCGTCTCGATAATGAAAGAGTAAGGAGCCCGACCATCACCTCCAACCAAGACTGTCGACTTAGGGTTTAGTTGTAGTTCGGCCCTAACGCGAGTAAGCAAATCATTTAGCCTAAGGCCACGAAGCATCTCACCATTATCGACACTCAGGCCCAGGTTACCATTTTGGTCGACTTCAACGATGATCGGAGCACTGCTATTTTCATCACCGACCAGTTCAGCGGCAGTTTTGGCCGTCTGGGTTGACGGTAGTTCAACGTCAACTCCCTGAGTCACAAAAGGTGCCGTTACCATAAAGATAATCAACAGCACCAACATGACATCGATATAGGGTACAACGTTAATTTCCGCCGTCATTTTGCGCTTTTTCGGTTGATAAGCCATCGCTTATTACTCCTGCGCAGCGGCAAATGCCTGACGGTGTAGAATACTAGAAAACTCTTCCATGAAAGTGGCGTAAGTATGCTCTAGTTTCGACACTTGGTTAGTCAGCTTGTTATAGAACATAACGGCAGGGATCGCGGCAAACAGACCCATCGCAGTTGCAACCAGTGCCTCGGCAATACCCGGTGCAACCATCGCCAACGTGGCCTGTTTTACTGCACCCAACGCGATAAAGGCGTGCATAATCCCCCATACCGTACCGAACAGGCCGATATACGGGCTGATAGAACCAACGGTAGCCAGAAACGGCAGGTTGGTTTCCATCTCATCGACTTCGCGGGATAGCGCGACTCGCATCGCTCGCCCCGTCCCTTCCATCACCGCTTCCGGCACTTTGCCATTGCTACGATGCAGGCGGGCGAATTCTTTAAAACCGGCATGGAAAATTTGCTCAGAGCCTGTCAGGCTATCTTTTCTTGCCTGTACTTCCTGGTAAAGCTGAGACAAGTCAATGCCTGACCAGAAACGATCTTCAAACCGCTCGGCTTTTGAAGCTGCATTCGACAATACCGAGGAGCGTTTGATGATCATCGCCCAAGACATGACAGACATACCTAATAGAATAAGCATCACGATCTTAACAAGCAGGCTTGCCTGTAAAAAAAGATCTAAAATCGATAGTTCAGCAGTCACTTAGATATCTCCGACTTAATATTTTCTGGGATCTGAATAGGTTTCATGGTTTCAGGATGCACACAGGCTACCTGAACCATCGCTTTGCACAAGGTTTGGCCGGCATTGTTAACTAAAACCTGACAAAATTCGATTGAAGCTCTGCGTATTTTTTCCGGCCATGTTCTTACCACCAGCCGATCATCAAGCTTTGCCCCATTTAGATAGTCAATCTCGATATGGCGCACCACAAAGCTAACATTCTGTGCAAATAATGCCTGTAAACTGACATCATGGCTGCGGAAGAGTTCAGTTCTAGCCCGCTCAAAAAATTTTAAGTAGTTGGCATGGTAAACAATCCCACCTACATCGGTATCTTCGTAATAAATAGTGATTGGCCACTCAAAGGCATTTTCTTCGGTCATCAGGTTTCCATGCAATCACACTGCAGCCAATACCCATCAGGTACTCGCCCAGTTTTCAATTAGTCGCTTACTATACCGAAGTTGCACGGCTTTATGAAACGCCACATTTACTAACGCCCACAAAACCTATGATTTTTTGACAGGCTTGTCATTTCGTTGCCATGAACAATGAATAAATAATGTCGCTATATTCACTTTCCCGCTTCACCAAAGGCCGAGTCAGCTGCTTTATGCATAAAAAAACAGCCCATTACACATTTGTAATGGGCTGTTTCATATTGTTATTTTGTCTGTCTCGTATTCAACAGTTGCTATGATGAGAACAAACGCAACCACATGATATAAGACAAAATCGGCAATGCAAGATACGGGGTAAAGAACACCTGCCAGTACCAGTGAAGTGGTACAAAGCCAACACCGTAGATCATTGCAGTACATGTTACCCATATCAGGGCCGGTGAAATTACCGGTCCAAATCCACCAATCGCCTGGGCAAAGATCATTGGCTCCCATATCAGCAGTCCTGCCGCCGATAGCGCCAGTACCATGGCTAACAGGCGTAGCAACCCGTTATCCAGCACCTGGTGAGCACACTTCACCCAGTGATTGATCTTACTCACCTTTCTCATCCATATTTTCGGTTGTTTCAAGCCACAGGGCGTTGATAATACCGAAAGAGCAGGCTAGCAGAACACCGAGAATCCAAGCGAAATACCACATAGTCTGTCTCCTTAGTACAGTGAGGTTTTGTTGTCTTCGATAAACTTGTTATCAAGACGGCCAAACATTTTGTAGTAACACCATGTGGTGTATCCAAGAATAATTGGAACCATCACAAACGCTACACCTGTCATGATATTCAACGTGAACTCACTTGACGTGGAATCCCACATCGTCAGGCTATGACCAGGAACTAGGCTTGAAGGCATAATGAACGGGAACAACGCAAAACCGAATGTCAGGATAATACCTGCCATTGTCAGGCTTGATGTCAAAAATGCAAAGCCAGCCCGGTTAGCACGAGAGGCAATAACCGTTAGCAATGGCATCACGACCGCGATGATTGGTGCAGCCCACAGTAATGCGTATGCATCAAAGTTTGCGAACAATGCTCCTGTTTCACGCATGACTTCTTTGGCTAACGGATTAGATGGGCCGTTAGTGATAATTTCAGAAGTAATTACATAGCCTTCGATGCTTTGCGCCCATACACCGGCAATAACAAAACATACCGCTGTAATCAGAGCCGTTACTGGTGCCACATTGCGTGCACGAGTGTGCAGATCGCCTGTCGTTTTCATCTGCAGATAAGTCGCCCCCTGAGTGACAATCATCATCAGGCTAACAATACCGCATAGCAGTGCGAACGGATTCAACAGGCCAAAGAACGAACCTTTATACGTAGGGATCAGCAGGTCATTCAGCTCAAAAGGAACGCCTTGCAGCAAGTTACCGAAAGCAACACCGAAAATCACTGGCGGCACGAAACTACCAACAAAGATCGCTTTGTCCCATGCATCACGCCATTTAGGCGATTCAATCTTCGAACGGTAGTCAAAACCTAGCGGGCGTAACCATAGTGCTGCTAGCGTAAGTACCATTGCGAAGTAGAAACCAGAAAACGCAGTCGCGTAAACAAGTGGCCAGGCTGCAAACAGGGCACCACCCGCAGTGATAAGCCAAACTTGGTTACCATCCCAGTGCGGTGCAATTGAGTTAATCATTACTCGGCGCTCTGTATCCGTCTTGCCTATAACATTAGACAGGATACCTACACCCATATCGAAACCATCTGTTACTGCGAAACCGATGCAAAGTACACCAATTAGCAACCACCAGATGAATCGCAATACTTCATATTCAAACATTGCTTACTCTCCCTGACTACGCTTCAACCTGACGCGATACCACATTCTGTGGTGCATCATTTTGTTCAAAGTGATAACGACCTGTCTTCAAGCTACTTGGACCTTTACGTGCGAACTTAATCATCAGGTACATTTCAGCAATCAGGAATACAGTGTATAGCGCAATCATCGACAGCATTGTTGTGATAATTGCGGATGGTTCCAGGTTAGATACCGCCATTGATACAGGTAGAATCTCACCGACAGCCCATGGTTGACGGCCATACTCGGCAACGAACCAACCCGCTTCAATCGCAATCCATGGCAGTGGAAGACCATATAATGCAGCGCGTAATACCCATTTCTTATCCGTGATCTTATGACGACACGTCTGGATAAATGCCGCACCTATAATGCCCAGCATGAGGAAGCCAGAAGCCACCATGATGCGGAAGCTAAAGAATAGCGGCCAAACGGTAGGGATTGAATCATCAACCGCTTGGGCAATATGTTCAGGTGTAGCATCAACAACGTTATCGGTATACGGCTTAAGTAGGAAGCCATAACCAAGGTCGTGTTTCACTTCATCAAAGGCAGCAACATTTTCAGGTGAACGATCACCACTACGTAGTTTTTCTAGCAACCCGTAAGCTACCATACCGTTACGGATACGCACTTCGTGTTCATCTTTTAAATCACGCAAACCAGTAACTTCAGTGTCAAAAGACCGCGTGGCGATAACACCCATTACATAAGGGATTTTAATCGCAAAATCTGTTTCCATGGTTTCTTGGTTTGGCAAACCGAATACAGTGAACGCTGCTGGTGCTTCTTCCGTGTGCCATTCAGCTTCAATTGCTGCAAGCTTGGTTTTCTGCACATCACCCAACTCGTAGCCTGATTCATCACCCAGTACGATAACCGACAAGATTGATGCCATACCGAAAGAAGCGGCAATGGCAAAAGAGCGACGGGCAAACGGAATATCACGACCTTTCAGCATATAGTAAGCACTGATACCCATAATGAACATCGCACCACAAACATAGCCAGAAGCCACTGTGTGTACAAATTTCACCTGCGCTACAGGGTTGAAGATAACTTCAGCAAAGCTCACCATTTCCATCCGCATCGTTTCGAAATTGAACTCTGCGCCTACTGGGTTTTGCATCCAGCCATTTGCGATAAGAATCCAAAGTGCAGAGAAATTAGATGCGATAGCCACCAGCCACGTAACAGCGAGGTGCTGACGCTTAGATAGACGATCCCAGCCAAAGAAAAAGAGGCCAACTAAAGTAGATTCAAGGAAGAATGCCATCAAAGCTTCGATTGCAAGCGGAGCACCGAAGATGTCGCCGACATAGTGAGAATAGTAAGCCCAGTTTGTACCAAACTGGAACTCCATGGTTAGGCCGGTAGCCACACCAAGAGCGAAATTTATACCAAAAAGCTTACCCCAGAACTTAGTCATGTCCTTGTAGATTTGCTTTCCGGTCATTACGTAAACCGACTCCATGATGGCAAGCAGGAACGCCATACCAAGAGTCAATGGGACGAACAAAAAGTGATACATCGCAGTTAATGCGAACTGTAACCTCGAAAGTTCGACGATATCAGTGAACATTGAGAACTCCTTTTTTCGCCAGGCTGACTGACGACAGTACTACACATGTGTACCAATGGTTGGGCTAGCAAAATGTAGCTTACAAACCGCTTATTAAGTCACCTTCCTGGTAGCCATTTGTTTTAATAATCAACGGCTTCCTTTCTGTGTTACAGGCATGTGCCAAATTAGTTAGTTTGTTGTTAAGCCACAGCTAATAAAGTCATTGCTAATATTACTGGTATTCTTCACCCTGCTCAATCTATTTATCGCACAATTTGCTTTGATAAATATCAAGAAACATCGCTCAAATTTTACGCGCAATGTTTTTAATTGATGTAGATCAACTTAAACCAGAACGAGTTAAAAACGCCTGTGAACAGGAAAAAACACGATCTTTCATACTAAAAACACCCAGTTAATACATAGTCACAATCTACTTTAAATCGTCACATTCACTACGTTAATGAGTTAGAAAAAACAGGCCTATTAACTTCATAGTGATAGCAAGCAATACTGCTAAATCGCTATTAAAGCTAAAAAACATTCGATTAAAAGGGGAAAAAACAAAACATAATCATTAGTAAAACTAATGCCAAAATGGAATTTATTTCGCTTTTGCCTGACAAATAAATATCTATAATCAGCGTCAGAAACAGATTAAGCCGCCCAGACAGTAAAAGATGTCTTTTAGGTGGGTTGTAAGCTGTTTCCCTGTCAGATTTATTTTAGATTGAGGAAGTAGTTATGGCTCGTATTATTGAAAAAGTGATTGCCCTTTACCAACCAAGCTTTGCTGAATTGTACAAAAACAATCACTAAAATGTGCTAAAAACACCCCATTAATCGACGTTAAGTAACTTTGCCAATATTGAAGCGCTCATCATCATTGTTTGATATGTCAATGTTATGTAAACGGAACAGGAAAAAGTTAAACGATTAATATGCTCTGGGAATAGCAAAAACAAAAAACGAGGCCTTCGCGCCTCGTTTTTTACTACATTTGCTTATGTGGTTTTAACGCCTCTATTGCTGCAATCAGCAATCTCATTTCATGCTTCCACCAGCAAGGTGTAGATTAAATCCAGCACAAATAGCTGAGATATCTTAGCTCCAATGGACTCCTCCTGTAATTTACCCTGATGCTTTCCGTTCACCAGCACCCAATCGGCATACTGGCTAATGGTTGAACACGGGTTGTGCGTTAGTGCAACCGTCTTAGCTCCCGACGCTCTCGCCAACTGAAGTGCTTTTGCTGTCTCGGCCGAGCTACCCGAATAACTGATACCAATGGCCAGATCACCAGGTTGCAATAGCGCTGCCTTCATATACATAAAATGATTGCTGGTCAGGGCATCCACATTATAGCCAATCCGCATAAACTTATTCTTGGCATCTTCAGCAGTGATTCCCGAGGAACCAACACCAAAAAAATAAACGCCTCGTGATGAGCGGATCTGCTCTGCCACTATCTCTAGTGTTTCAAAATTAAGTAAATTAAGCGTTTCCGCTAGTACGCTGTTTATTGTATTTTGCAGCTTCTTCCCTATCTGCTCGGCGTCATCTTCGGGCGTAACATCTGTATCGAGTATGGATTTCTGGTTCTGGTTCAGAAAGGAGAGTTCAATCGCCAGCTCCATCTTAAAATCCTGAAAACCCTTGAATCCAAGCGTACGACAAAATCGAATAATCGTTGCCTCACCAACATTGGCCGTGCGTGACAACTCGGCGATAGACAACTTGGTGACTTCTGCAGGGCTGGCCAGGACAAAGTCAGAGATGCGTCTTGCGGACGGAGTCAGACTTTCATGCAGGCTCCCCATCATATCAAGCACTTTCCCTGATCTTGTCGGAATATGTTTCGTAACCATCCTTCTACCTCTGGCTATCGGATAACGCTGGTTTATTTGGAGAAATTCTCCCATGAACTTCTTTTCGTGTGGAATATTACTCCATAGGCTGAATAAAAAAAACGAGGCCAGATTGGCCTCGTTTTTATATATACAACCAAGCAACATGGCATGCTTAACGTGCTTCGGGCAAATCCAAGCCAAAATGCAAGTAGGCACGATGGGTGGCAATACGTCCCCGAGGGGTCCGTTGCAAAAATCCTTGCTGGATCAGATACGGCTCAAGCACATCTTCTATGGTGTCTTTTTCTTCGCCAATCGCGGCAGCCAGGTTATCCAGTCCAACTGGGCCGCCCATGAACTTATCGATAATTGCCATCAACAGCTTGCGGTCCATATAGTCAAAGCCACTGCTATCGACATCCAGCATATCCAATGCCTTGGCTGCGATGTCCGGGCATATATGACCATTCCCTTTGACCTCGGCATAGTCACGAACACGGCGTAACAAGCGGTTGGCTATACGTGGCGTACCGCGGGCGCGCATCGCCATCTCCATCGCACCAGCTTCTTCCATCGACAGACCTAGGCAACTCGCACTGCGTCGAACGATGTCTTTCAGATCGTCAACCTTATAATACTCAAGGCGCTGGGTGATGCCGAAACGGTCGCGCAGCGGCGAGGTCAGTGAACCTGCTCGTGTGGTGGCCCCTATCAAAGTAAACGGCGGCAAATCAATTTTAATTGAGCGTGCCGCCGGTCCTTCACCAATCATGATATCCAGCTGGTAGTCCTCCATCGCCGGATACAGGACTTCTTCCACCTGTGGACTCAAACGGTGGATCTCATCAATGAAAAGTACATCGTTTTCTTCAAGGTTAGTCAGCAATGCCGCCAGGTCGCCGGCCTTTTCCAATACTGGACCGGAGGTCGTACGGATGCTCACCCCCATCTCGTTGGCAACAATATTTGCCAACGTGGTTTTACCCAGGCCTGGAGGGCCAAAAATTAATAAATGATCCAGGGCTTCGTCACGCAGCCTGGCCGCTTTGATAAAGATTTCCATCTGATCACGAACATGATCCTGGCCTTGGTAATCATCCAGTAACTTGGGGCGAATAGCGCGATCGATGATGTCATCTTCGCGACTTACCGGAAAATCATTTGATACGAGTCGGTCTGCTTCAATCATGGGAGATCACACCTTAAACCATCGAACGCAGTGCATCGCGGATCATCGCTTCACTGGTCATATCCGGCTGTGCTATCTGAGAGATCACTTTCGATGCCTGCTGAGGCTTATAGCCCAGCGCAATCAACGCACTGACTGCCTCGTCTTCGGCGCATGCGGCTGAATGGTTCTCAGCCGGCACATTCGATGCGGCAGCATCTGATGCCGGAGTAAAGAGATCACCTTCGCCCCAGCCTTTCAGGCGGTCTTTCATTTCGACCACCAGGCGTTCAGCTGTTTTCTTACCCACACCCGGGATCTTCACCAAGGTCGTGATATCTTCATTTTCGACACTCAGAACAAACTGGCCGGCCGTCATCGCCGACAAAATTGCCAACCCCAGCTTTGGCCCGACACCGTTGGCTTTTATGACCTCGCGAAATAATTCGCGCTCACTTTTTTTGTTAAAACCATACAGTAGCTGGGCATCTTCACGGACGATAAAGTGAGTAGAGATCACCGCTTCCTGGCCAACTTCCGGTAGCTCATAAAAACAACTCATCGGCATCTGCACTTCATAGCCAATGCCGCCGACCTCAAGCAAAACTTCAGGCGGTTGTTTTTCTAAAATGGTTCCACGTAGTCGGCCAATCACAGCAACATCTCTTTATTGATTCAGAAAATAGGCTTTAGGATAGTAAAGAGCTGGATATATATCCAGCTCTTTTTTAGGTTATCTCGATGGGGATATCAGTGTGAATGCGCCTTGGCAGATACCACGGCATTAAGGCTGTCTGCCAGTGCCTTGAGGGTTTCAACCTGCTCGGCCAACTGGGCTCCCTGAGTTGCTACCGAATCAGAAACTTGGTTAGTCTCCACGACTCCATTTGCCACTTCGCGACTGGCTGTGCTGAGCTCTTTCAGAGCATGGACCTGATTGCCCATGATTCCCGCCAACTGTTTTACGTCGCCAGAAATACTGCTGACCTGCTCAATGATCCCCGACAGCACTGCCGCACTGGCCTCAATAACCGCCTGGCCATGCTGTACCTCTTGCCGGCTTTTATCCAACAGAGCACGGATTTCCACTGCCGAGCTATTACTTTTGGACGACAGTTCACGAACCTGATCCGCGACCACGGCGAAACCCCGCCCCTGATCACCAGCCCGTGCCGCTTCAATCGCGGCATTAAGTGCCAGCAAGTTGGTCTGCTCAGCCACTGAGGTAATTAAATCTGCCACCGTCATGATCTCTGCGTTACTGCTGAGTATTTGGGCTATCGCCTCGGTAGACGCACTCAGCGAGGCAGAGCTCTCCTCCGCCTGAGCACGGATAGTTTCACTTCGGGTTTTCAGCTCGCTCACAAACCGATCTGACTCATCGATCCCTGATGTCATCTCTACCAGCTGCTGGCTCATCTGCTCTGCTGCACTGGCCTGAGTCTCACAATTTAGGTTCAAATCGGTTACTTGTTGGTGCAAGCTGGTCGATTGTAACTCTAGCTGTTCGGCGACTTGGCCGAGTTGCCCGGCATTATCATTGGCCTGTTCAAGCACAGCTGATAGCTGCTGTTCACCCTGCTGGGCCTGCTCGGCAAGCTGCTGGCTCGATTGCTGTGCCTGTTCAGAAGTTTGAATTGCCGACTGTCGCTGCCTAACGGTATAAGCCTGCGCAATGCCAATAACGACCAGCGGCAATAGCATGCCTGACCACACTTCTGCAGCGGCAGCTGAACCGGTGAGTTCCAACTGCGGGAATGGGTAACCGGAGAGGTGCAGGTTGATCATCCAGGCAGAAGCAATAACCACAAAGAGACTCCACAGCGCGGCCATAAGCGGCTTGGCGGCAAGAAAACAAGCTATGATCAGTAGCGGCATCCAAAATGACTGCGTCGATACCACAATGCCGCCACTCTGATAAACGATATTTATTGCATGAGCAACCATGCCGAAGAAACCGATGTTCAACGCCAGATCCGGGGAACGAACCAAACGCAAAATAACCCCGGCCATGAGCTCGCAACCGATGAGCAAAGCCGAGGTCATCACTAGCAGAGAGTGATCATGATTAAACCATTTGATTAAGCTGTAACACCCAACAAAAAAGGACAGCAGGGTGAAGAATAGAAGAGTATCGACATAGCGGGCATGTTCTCCCTGCCAGCTATGCGAAGACGGCAAAAACAAGGTTCGCCATATCGCCAGTGGGGTCATTTATCATATCCTTATCAAGAGTGTCATCGCTTATATGACCTCTGATCAATATATGCCACTAAACAATACATTAACAAAAGAAAAAAGCAGCCAATGGCTGCTTTTTTGATCAACGTATCACTATGCAACCATAGGCGCATAATTATAAAACATTGTAACATCGGACATTATCGATAACGTCCACGACGTGCGCCTCTTGCCTGGCCAGCCATCGCTATCAATGTCTTATGCGTATGGGCATGGCAAATCGCCACGGCCAACGCATCGGCGGCATCCGCCTGAGGCTTGCCCGGCAGTTTCAATACCGAGCACACCATGTGCTGCACCTGAGCCTTATCGGCACCACCGCTGCCTACAACCGCCTGTTTGATCAGCCTTGCTGCATACTCGCTCACAGGCAAGTCTGCATTCACGGCAGCAACAATGGCACTACCGCGTGCCTGGCCTAGCTTGAGCGCCGAACTGGCGTTCTTACCCATGAAGACTTCTTCAATAGCAAAAAAATCAGGCTGGAACTGGGTGATAACTTCTGAGACACCGGCATAAATCTGTTTTAACCGGCCGGGGATATCGTCGACAGAGGTACGAATGCACCCGCTGCCGAGATACTCGAGGTTTCTCCCAACTTGCCGAATCACACCATAACCGGTGATCCGCGAGCCGGGGTCAATCCCTAAAATGACTGACATTCAGTCATACTCCTTTGCAAGGAAGCTGCGCATGCATCGAGCTCTTATAAGCTTATAGCTGAGCGGCAACCTCATCAGAGATGTCACCGTTATGGTAGACTTCCTGAACATCATCAAGATCTTCTAGCGCATCAATCAGGCGCAGTAGCTTAGGGGCGGTACCTGCATCAAGATCCGCTTTGGTTGAAGGAACCAAAGTCACTTCTGCATTCGCAGCGTCAAAGCCAGCTGCATCCAACGCATCCTTCACCGAACCAAAATCAGCAGGTGTGGTGTACACGTCGATTGAACCATCATCATTGGTTTCAACGTCGTCAGCACCGCCTTCTAGCGCCGCTTCCATGATGCTGTCTTCATCCAGTCCCGGTGCGTAAGAAATCACACCTTTTTTGTCGAAAAGGTAACTTACGCTACCGTCTGTTCCCAGGTTGCCACCAGCCTTGCTAAATGCGTGACGCACACCAGAGACAGTACGATTACGGTTGTCTGTCATACACTCAACCATAACAGCCGTACCTGCCGGACCGTAACCTTCGTAGATAACAGTTTCAACGCCTTCGTCGCCTTCACCACCCGCACCGCGGCTAACTGCACGGTTGATGGTGTCGCGCGTCATGTTATTTGACAGCGCTTTATCAACCGCTGCACGCAAGCGAGGGTTGTTTTCAGGCTCTGCGCCGCCTTCTTTGGCAGCAACGACAATTTCACGAATCAGCTTGGTAAAAATCTTACCTCGCTTAGAATCCTGTGCTGCTTTACGGTGTTTGATATTGGCGAATTTACTATGGCCTGCCATGATCTACTCCGAATTCTAATACGCCTTAAGGCGTGAGTTTCACAAATAAAAAAGCTGATCAAACCTATAGCGGTCTGATCAGCTAATGCTGCGATTAAGCTTCGTCAGCTTGTTCTTTCTTATCTTCTTTTTGAGCAATCGCAACAGCGATAGATAACTCTTCAAGCGATGCCGGGTTTGCAAGGCTTGGTGCATTCGTCAACAGGCAAGAAGCCGCTGTTGTTTTAGGGAATGCAATAACGTCACGAATGTTGTCTGTTCCACACAGCAGCATCACCAAACGGTCAAGACCGAATGCCAGGCCAGCGTGCGGTGGCGTACCGTACTTCAATGCTTCAAGTAGGAAACCGAATTTCGCTTTTTGCTCGTCTTCCTCAATACCCAAAATACTAAATACTGCTGTTTGCATTTCTGCATTGTGAATACGAACAGAACCACCACCAACTTCATAGCCGTTGATAACCATATCGTATGCATTGGAGTTCGCCGCTGCAGGATTAGCTGCTAGCTCTTCAGCTGACACACCAAGTGGTGATGTGAATGGGTGGTGCATTGCATGAAGGTTGCCTTCGTCGTCTTCTTCGAACATCGGGAAGTCGATAACCCAAAGCGGTTTCCAAGCAGACATGTCTGTCAGTTCTAGATCTTCACCCAGCTTCAGACGCAGTGCTCCCATCGCTTCAGTTACCACGCGCTTGCTGTCAGCACCGAATAGGATGATATCGCCAGTTTCCGCCTGAGTGCGATCTAGGATAGCCGCAACAACATCTTCGTTCAGGAACTTAGCAACCGGAGACTGAACACCTTCAAGGCCCGCAGCACGGTCATTAACCTTCATCCATGCAAGGCCTTTCGCACCGTAGATACCGACGAACTTGGTGTATTCATCAATTTGCTTACGAGACAGTGAAGCACCGCCCGGAACGCGAATAACCGCTACGCGACCTTTTTCGTCGTTTGCAGGGCCAGAGAACACTTTGAATTCAACATCTTTCAGGATGTCAGCAACGTCAACTAGCTCTAGCGGGTTACGAAGGTCAGGCTTGTCCGAGCCAAAACGACGCATCGCTTCTTCGAACTGCATAATTGGGAATGCACCAAGATCAACGTTCAGTAGCTCTTTCCACATTTCGGTGATCATTGTTTCAGTCACGCCACGAACCTGCTCAGCAGACATGAATGACGTTTCGATATCGATCTGGGTGAATTCAGGCTGACGGTCAGCACGTAGATCTTCATCACGGAAACATTTTACAATCTGGTAGTAACGATCAAAGCCAGACATCATCAGCAGCTGCTTAAATAGCTGCGGTGATTGTGGTAGCGCATAGAAGCTACCTTTATGTACACGGCTTGGTACCAAGTAATCACGAGCACCTTCTGGTGTTGCTTTAGTCAGTACCGGCGTTTCGATGTCCAGGAACGCATTATCATCAAGGAAACGACGAACAAAGCTTGAAGCTTTAGCACGCAGCTTGATACGGTCACTCATTTCAGGGCGACGCAGGTCCAGGTAACGGAACTTCAGACGTTGTTCTTCAGTGTTGTTCTGGTTGAAGTCAAGTGGTAGCACGTCAGAACGGTTGATAATTTCTAGGCCTGTTGCCAAAATTTCAACTTCGCCGGTTGCCATGTCTTTGTTTACTTGGCTTTCTGGACGAGCACGTACTTCACCCGTTAGGCGAATACAGAATTCATTGCGCAGTTGGTTCGCCACTTCGAATACATCTTTCATATCCGGATCAACGACTACCTGAACAATACCTTCACGATCTCGCATATCAACGAAAATTAGACCGCCTAAATCACGGCGACGGTTTACCCAGCCGCATAACTCTACAGTTTGCCCTGCTAGGGACTTGTTCAGGTGACCACAATATTGGGTGCGCATAAGAAATTCCCGATCTGTTTACTTACTTTCCTGCGGGTGAACTAGACTTGCTAATCACTTTCCTTCACAGGTTGATTCAATCCCGGCCCAAATTGCTCAATCTTTATCCAAAATAGAGGATTAACACTGGCCGAGAGACAAAAATAACGAGGTATTATAAAGCAAAAACGTTAATGTAGGAAAAATCGCGACCTGAAATCAAGCAAAAATCCTCTATTCTTTTGCAACGAGGATTGACCTGTCGCAAACAAACTATTCACAATGGGCCATTTACGCGTTTTATTGCGAATAAACCGCCGCTTCAATTTCAATCAGATACATGAGTTTGATTATGCCGATACCTCCTGCCCGACCATTACTGCTTGGCCTTGCGATGTGGTCACACAATCACTGGCAGCAAAGTCTGTATGGAACCGGCTGCAAAACAGGAGATCGTCTCGCCCGCTACGCAGAGGTGTTTGATACCGTCGAGGGCAACACAACCTTCTACGCCCCCCCGGCGATTACGACAGTCAAAAAATGGCACCAAGCAACACCGGATGATTTTCGTTTTACGTTCAAACTGCCGGCCACTATCACCCACCAAAACCAATTGATGCATTGCGATCAGTTATTGGCTGACTTCTTTACGGTTATGAGCCCGCTGGAGCTGAAAACCGGTCTCTGGAAAATCCAGCTTCCCGCCCACTTCGGCCCGCAGGCATTACCGGCCCTTGAAAAGTTCCTCCGCAAGCTACCCGCCCACCTTACCTTCGGGGTCGAAGTCCGCCATCCGGCTTTCTTTGCCAAGGGTGAGGAAGAAAAAGCGCTGAACCGGCTGCTTGTCGACCAGCAGGCCAATCGCATTATTATGGATAGTCGTCCGGTATTTGCCGCCCCGCCGACCTCCGAGGCGGTGATTGACGCCCACCAAAAAAAACCGCACGTACCCGTTCATGCCATTGCGACAGCCAACAATCCAATGATCCGCTTCATCGGTCATCCTGATGATCTCAGTAATGATGCTTTCTTTGCCAACTGGCTAAAACGCCTGCCGTCATGGCTGGCTGATGGCAAACAGCCATACCTGTTTATTCATACGCCTGATAACAATCAGGCCCCCGAGCTGGCAATACGCCTTTACCGACAATTACAGCAACAAGTCTCTCTGTCACCTCAGCTACCAGATATCAGGCTTCCCCCTGAAGCAGAGGCTAGCCCGCAATTCGACTTGCTCTAGCCAAGGCTCTGTCTCCCACAACAGGCAATATAACTAATCACAAATCACTAAAGACAAATGGCCGCATTTTCTCTACAATACGCGGCCTTTCAGAGGTGATGGACCGCCTGATATGAATCCAGGGATCCCTGTTCTTTAAACATGTTAAGAGGTTCGTGAGAATGGCAGGCCAAGACAATATTTTTGCTGCGCCAATTGAAAAGCTCGGTGATTTCACTTTTGATGAACGCGTTGCCGAAGTTTTTCCGGATATGATCCAACGCTCAGTACCGGGCTACAGCAATATTATTTCTGCAATAGGTATGCTGGCCGAGCGCTTTGCCAAACCACACTCCAAAGTCTATGATCTGGGCTGTTCTTTGGGTGCGGCTACCCTATCGATGCGTCGACATATCAATCAGGAAGGTTGCGAAATCATCGCGATTGATAACTCGGCAGCAATGGTTGAACGTTGCCGCCTGCATATCGACGCTTACCGTTCTGATACACCAGTTTCGGTAATTGAAGCCGATATCCGCGATATTGATATTCACGATGCCTCCGTTGTGGTTCTGAATTTCACCCTGCAGTTTCTAATACCGGAAGACCGTCAGGCCCTGCTGGAAAAGATATTTGCAGGCCTTCGTCCTGGCGGTATTTTGATCCTGTCTGAAAAGTATATTTTTGACGATGAGCGTTCCCACGAATTGCTGATCGACCTCCACCACGATTTCAAACGTGCCAATGGCTACAGCGAGCTGGAAATCAGTCAAAAGCGCAGCGCCATTGAAAATGTCATGCGCCCTGACAGCATCGACACTCATAAACAACGCTTTGCCGATATCGGTTTCAGCAGCTCTGAAGTCTGGTTCCAATGCTTCAACTTCGGCTCAATGTTCGCCATCAAATAAGGTACTTCGTTCCACTATGTTTAGTTTTTCTGAGTTCTATCAACTCATTGCCCAACACGAAACTCTGCGTCCCTGGCTAAATACACTGCCTAAACAGCTAAGTGACTGGGAAGCTGCCGAGCATGGCGACATGGGTCGCTGGATGCGAGCCCTGCAAAAATTCCCGACAGCCAAACCGGATATCATCGATATTAAAAACGAAGTCAGTGTCCGCTATGAGGACGGTATTGCCAATGGCGAGCAAAAGCGTCTGGAAAGCCTGCTTCGTCTGCTTCACCCATGGCGCAAAGGGCCGTACAACATGCACGGCATCCATATTGATACCGAGTGGCGCTCTGACTGGAAGTGGGATCGCGTTCTGCCGCATATCTCGCCACTAAAAGGCCGTTCTGTGCTCGATGTGGGCTGCGGTAATGGTTATCACATGTGGCGGATGCTAGGAGAAGGTGCAAAGCTAACAGTAGGCATTGATCCGTCTAGCCTGTTCCTGATCCAATTCGAAGCCATTCGTCGTCTGATGGGCCAGGATAGTCGTGCTTTCCTGCTGCCGCTAGGTATAGAACAACTACCAGAACTGAAAGCCTTTGACACCGTATTTAGCATGGGCGTGCTATACCACCGCCGATCTCCGCTGGATCATATCATCCAGCTAAAAAATCAGTTGCGCAAAGATGGTGAAGTCATTCTTGAAACACTGGTTATCGACGGTGATGAAAACGACGTGTTGGTCCCGACTGGCCGCTACGCGCAAATGCACAACGTCTACTTCTTCCCGTCGGCAAAGGCGCTGAAAGTTTGGATGGAAAAATGCGGCTTTGTGGATGTTCGGATTGTCGACGAAAGTATCACAACGACCGACGAGCAGCGATCGACTGACTGGATGACCAATAATTCACTCCCTGAATACTTGGACCCGCAAAATCCAAATAAAACGATAGAAGGTTACCCCGCCCCAAGACGCGCCGTCATGGTGGCAAGAAATCCTGACTAACTATTGACAAGGGATGCTATTCGCATCCCTTTTTGTACGTTAAACTATGGCCGCCTATAGAAAAATAAGAAGTACTTCTAGGAGACATAATGCTTCGCCGCTGTGTGCCATTACTCACTTTTGCTATGCTTTCCGGTTGCACTCTTACGCAGTCAACCAATCATGAAAAAACGATGAATGCCATCAACACGATGGAAGAACGCGTTAATTACCAATTTGCGACAATGATTCAGCAAATAGATGAACAAAATGAATATATTGCTAATCTAGAAAAAGAGCTATCATCAATTTCGGAAGAACTGTCACACCCTCCGATGCTGGTTACTGCGGCGACAGCGAAATCTGCTGAAGATGGAGAGAAAGCCGTTACAGTTATCGAGCCAGCCATTGACACCAAAGTGGCTCATGGCAAAGTAATTTTGGGCGAAGAGGAATGGGTTTGGCTAGACTCAATACAGTCATTCTTCAAAGCCAGAATCGATACTGGTGCGACGACATCATCCCTCAATGCAGTCGATATTCAGATCTTCGAACGTGATGGAAAAGAGTGGGCTCGTTTCAATCTCAACCATACTTTCGATGGAAACGAAGAAAAAGCTGAAATTGTCGAAGCCCCCGTTGTTCGCTGGGTAAAAGTGCGTCAGTCGACCTCGGAACAATCAGAACGCCGGCCGGTTATAGAAGCTTGGGTTAAGCTAGGGCTGCTGCACGAAAAAGCCCAGTTTACCCTTGCCGACCGGAGCCAAATGACCTATCCAATATTGTTAGGTCGCGAGTTCTTCAAAGATATAGCCCTGGTTGATGTCGGGAAAAAATTTGTTCAGGGAATGAACGAGCAAGAAGTTCAAACCATTAATAATTAATCGATGAGGATGTCATGACGTCAAGAATCCCGTTTTATTTCTTAATCACCTTGCTCGTCATTGCCGGGGCTGCTCTCAGCATGTACCGACATGATGTCTACGGCGTGCCGTGGACGCCAGGTGAAGAGCGCGCGTTATGGGAGCTGGAAGCACGTATCGAATTCGATGCCATCGGCGATCCAGTCAAAGTCTCGATGGCAGCGCCTGAAACACAGCAGGGCTTTACCCTCATCGACGAAAGCACATCATCTCCGGGCTACGGAGTCGCACTCATTGACACCGACATGGGCCGCCGGGCGGAATGGTCGATCCGCGAAGCCACGGGCAAACAAATTCTCTACTATAAAACCCAAATGCTGGTTGATCAGCAGGCAAGCTATTCCCCCGAGCCTCCCAAAGGATCTACCGTCTCTGTCAGCCTGGATAACCCGCAGCAAACGGCCGCGACGGCACTGATCACTCAGGCACGCAATCTTTCTGCCGACAATATCACGCTGGCCCGAGAACTCATCAAGCAGTTCAATGACAAATCAAACCAGAATGCCTCACTGCTGCTCAATAGCCTGAGTCGCGAACAGGCCATTATTAACCTGCTGTCGCTGGAAAATATCCATGCACGTATCGTGGGTGGCCTACAACTTGAAGACGGCCGACGCCGCCAGAGCATCAACCCGATGGTAGAGGTCTGGGACGGTGTTAAATGGCAACTGTTTGATATCCAGACAGGTCAGGAAGGCAAGCCTGATGACATTCTGGTCTGGAACCAACAGGGGCATTCCCTGCTCGATGTCATAGGCGGACGCAATTCCAATATTAGCTTTTCGATCATCGCACAGGACATTACGCCACAACAGGCCACCCGGGAGAAAGTACAGTCCGAAGACCTGCTGAACTTCTCAATCCACAGCCTGCCCGTTGAGGAACAGGCAATGTTCAAGACCATCATGCTGGTTCCTATCGGTGCCCTTGTCGTGGTCTTCCTGCGGATTATCGTTGGCTTGAAAACCTCAGGAACCTTCATGCCCGTGCTGATTGCGGTAGCCTTTGTGCAAACCCAGCTAGTCACCGGTATTCTAGGCTTCTTACTGATTGTCGGTACCGGTCTGGTTATTCGTAGCTACCTGTCGAGGCTCAATCTGTTGCTCGTTGCCCGGATATCCGCCGTGATCATCACCGTGATAATGATCATTTCTGTCTTTACCGTGGTGGCATTCAAGATTGGCTTGGTTGAAGGTCTTTCAATCACCTTCTTCCCAATGATTATCTTGTCATGGACAATAGAGCGTATGTCTATCCTGTGGGAGGAAGAAGGTGCCAAGGAAGTACTGATCCAGGGGGGGGGCTCGCTGCTTACCGCCGTTCTGGTCTACCTGGCGATGACCAACGGCCTGGTTCGCCATCTGACGTTTAACTTTATTGGTATCCAGCTGGTTATTCTGGCACTGATCCTAATGCTGGGTAACTACACAGGCTACCGCCTGAGTGAGCTTCGTCGCTTTAAACCACTCGCGGAGAGCTAATCTATGTCACTGTTTTCTCAGTTTACCTCTCCGTTCAAGCTACGCGAGCGCGGCATTATGGGGATGAACCAACGCAACCATAGCTATATTGGTCGCTACAATGACCGTAGCCTTTACCCGCTGGTTGACGACAAGCTGAAAACAAAGAAAATCGCCCAGCGTGCAGGAGCAACAGTTCCCGAATTGATTGGCGTGATTGACAGCCAGGTGTATGTCAAAACAATTCATAACATGGTCAAGAACTGGCCGGGTTTTGTCATAAAACCGGCTCAAGGCTCAGGTGGCAAGGGGATCTTGGTTGTCGTCAAGCACAAAGACGGGGTCTACATCAAGCCGTCAGGTGCCGAGATCAACAAACAGGATGTCGAGCGTCATATCACGAACACTCTTGCCGGGCTTTTCTCTCTCGGCGGCAAGAATGACGTGGCCATGGTAGAGAATCTGATTCAGTTTGATGACGTATTTGATGGCTTCAGCTACGAAGGGGTGCCAGACGTTAGGGTTATCGTTTTTAAAGGCTACCCGGTAATGGCCATGATGCGCTGTTCAACCGCGGCCTCAGACGGTAAGGCTAACCTCCACCAGGGAGCAGTAGGCGTCGGGATTGATATCGCCACCGGTAAGGCAGTTCGAGCGGTACAGTTCGACCAACCCGTTGAACGCCACCCTGACACCGGCAAGCTGCTGAGCGAGCTTGCTGTTCCCAACTGGCACAAGTTGCTGACACTCGCCGCCAGTGCCTGGGAAATGGCAGGACTCGGATACATGGGAACCGACATGGTACTGGATAAAATACAAGGGCCAATGGTACTTGAACTGAATGCGCGCCCTGGGCTGGCAATTCAAACCGCCAACGGCTGCGGATTGCTGCCTCGTTTGCATCATATCGAGAACCTCGGCACGCCGAATACCCCGCCGTCACCGGCAGAGCGGGTCGCCTATGCCGCCGAACAGTTTGGCGCCAAGTCCTTGTTCTAAACTAAGCCTGGAGCGTCAATAACTAAGCCCTGATTTTACCGTCAGGGCTTTTTTACATCTGAAACGGAGTTCATTAAGATGTAATAAAGCCGACAGCCCTCTGAATGGAATCAGTATGACTCATTACTCCCCTTTCCAGCTTTTCGAACAACCGGTTGACCGTACCAGTAGCAACAGCATTAAATGGAGCAAATACAAAGACCGAGACATCCTGCCAATGTGGGTCGCCGACAGTGACTTTCGAGTACCGGATGCCATTACCGAGGCTCTGCACCGACATGTTGATCACGGCATTTTTGGTTATGGCCATCCCCCTGCGCGTCTTACCGAACTGCTGATCGAGCGAATGAAACTTCGCTATGACTGGACCATCGAACCTAAATGGATTGTTTACCTGCCGGGCCTCGTCTGCGGGCTAAATCTGGCTGTCAGATCGCTGACCGAAGACCACCAGGGAGTGATCAGTCCCAAGCCTATTTACCCGCCGTTTATGTCTTCCGTTAAACTGGCCCGGCGTTCACTGTCCGTGTCGCCGGTTACCCTGCAAAATAACCGCTGGCTAATGGATTTAGCGCAGACAGAAGTCCTGCCGGAATCGAAATTATTACTGTTTTGCAACCCTCTTAATCCCGGTGGCACGGTTTACCACAGGGACGAGCTGTTAGCACTGGCAGACTTTACCGAGCACCATGACCTCTATGTCTGCTCAGATGAAATTCACTGTGATTTAATTCTCGACAAGGCAGCGAAACATATCCCCTTTGCCAGCCTCAATAAAAATGCGGCCCAACGCTCCGTTACGCTTATTGCGCCGAGCAAAACATTTAACATCGCCGGTCTGGGTGCCTCAATGGCAATCATTCCAAACCCGATCCTGCGCAGGCGATTTATCAAGACTAAAGCCGGTATTGTCCCGGATGTTAATGTGTTGGCATACACTGCAGCACAGGCTGCTTACGAAAGCTGCCAGCCATGGCTAGAACACCAGCTTGATTTTCTTCGCCAGCACAGAGAAAAGCTAGAGCAGGAAATTAATGCCCTGCCATTTCTAAAACTGCACCATATCGAAGCTACATATCTGGCTTGGATTGATGCCTCGGCACTGCCAGTTACCAGCCCCTTCAAATTCTTCGAGCAGGCCGGAGTCGGCCTCTCACCGGGAGCAGACTTTGGCAATTCCCGCTTTGTGCGGCTCAATTTTGCCTGTTGTAGCAAAACCTTGGACGAGGGACTAAGAAGAATGCGTGCTGCCATCGAAAGCCTAACCTAAGCGAGGTGAAAATACTGCTAAAGTTCTGACGGTAAAACCCGATAAAGGAGTATCACAAACCGGGAACCTCTTTTTCTCAGATAATGCAGATCCATACCTTAGACAAAGCACAACTCATTAATGAAGTGCAGCTCGGCAGTAACCTCAACCATGCGGTTGAAGGCGGACGCCGTGCTGACTTTGCATTAATGCTCGCGATGCTGTCTCCGGATCATCTTGAGACCGTCCCGGTTGATGCGCCTCCCAAATCGGGTAAAACCGAAACGGAGCTGCGGACATACTTTGAATTGCAGGATCCGAAGCCACTGAGTACCACCGAACACTGTTACGTTAACGGAGCAGCTCAGGCCAATGCATTTCATAACAGCGGCCTTTCTGATGTTCGTCTGCTCCATGAGTTACAGCCTACCGCGCTCAACTTCCCTCCGCAGGGCACGAAAGGACTGCCGGAAGACATATACCACAACCTCTCAGGCCATGAACGTCGGATGCTGCCGCCCAAGGAAAATGCGGCAATTAAAGCCTCTCCGCAGAATTTATACCTGTCGCTGATCCACGCCAAACGCTTTGCTGAAATGTACCACACCGCCTAGCTTACAATCTAATTCCGCGTAGCTCACAGTATTCGTTATTTCGTGACAACCATCATAGCTTTGTTATTTCCAAGCAGCACACTGCTCACAATTCACTAACATTTAGTGGCAGCTTGAGGCAATTTGGGCGCTTTTTCACAGTTAATCCCAGCTCAAGGCTTCAATATAGAATTACCTTTTTCGTTTACTTGATGATCGATTTATCGGCTCGGTGCGTAACTTTGAGATTGAATACATTTGGCAAAAAATCATTCCAATACCAAACGAAGCCAAGTGGTGACACCTTTACTTTCAGAGTGCCCAGAAACTGCCATCATGGCAGCGCACCATCCGGTACAAACGGGGGAAAGAACGAGTCATGAATATCGCGCAATCTGTCATTGTAATTACTGCCGCTGGCAGCCCGATGGGCAAAGCGATTTCACTCCACTTCGCATCGCTCGGGGCAAAGTTGGCCTTGGTTGATATCGAAGCTGACCGCTTGCAGCAAACACAACAAGCCTGCCTTGCCGCGGGAGGGAATTCTCATCCCTTCTTGTTGGAAAAACAAAATGAAGCGTCCATAGCAAGTTTAATCAATGATGTTCACCTGTACTTTGGGTCAATTGATGTCTTGGTAAACTATTGGCTGGGCTCGGATCTACCAATGTTATTCAGTCCGGCTTCCGTCGATCAGTTCTGTCGCTCCATGTCAGAAGGAGCAACCCCCTTCTTTATTTTCGGCAAACAAGCCGCCAACTACATGCGGGAACATCATTGCGAAGGTGTCATCGTTAACCTGGCTGCCAACCTAATCAATACCCACCAGCCCATCAATAATGGATCAAAGGCCATGATCTCGGGCTTGACTCAAAGTTGGGCCAAAGAACTGGCCGAGTTTAACATTCGGGTAGGTGGCGTCGTTCCGTTGAGCTTTGCGAATGATTGTACCCCTCCATCAAGCAACTTACTTAGCCAACCTCTGCAATATGAAATTGTCAGAAGCGCAGAATATATTGTCGCCAATGATTATTTCAACGGACGGATGATAGAGGCGGAAGTGGGATAAGGTCTAGCATACTCGAAGCTTGTTACTTGCCACTGATCTAAAAAAGCCCGCCAAGGTGGCGGGCTTAAAAATGCGCTAGCTATAACAGATGATTATGCTTCTGTTTTTTCTTTCTTAGCTTTCGCTTTAGCTGGCTTTTCAGCAACTGGCGCGTTCTTTTCAGACTTCTTGATTACAGTTGTACCTTCGAAAGTCTCGCCTTCTACGTATGCTTTACCGTAGTAAGACGCTGTCAGTACATCTTTCAGCTCGCTGATCAGTGGGTAGCGTGGGTTCGCACCAGTACACTGGTCATCGAACGCATCAACAGATAGCGTGTCAATCTGTGCGAAGAAGTCAGACTCTGGAACACCAGCAGCTTGGATAGATAGTGGAATATCCAAATCACCTTTCAGCTCTTCTAGCCAAGTAAGCAGACGCTCAATTTTCTGAGCTGTACGGTCACCGGCTTGAGACAGACCCAAGTGGTCAGCAACTTCTGCATAACGACGACGTGCCTGTGGGCGGTCATACTGAGAGAATGCAGTTTGCTTAGTTGGGTTATCGTTAGCGTTAAAACGTACCACGTCAGAGATAAGCAATGCGTTAGCAAGACCGTGTGGTAAGTGGAATGCGTTACCGATCTTGTGCGCCATTGAGTGACAAACACCCAGGAATGCGTTAGCAAACGCGATACCCGCGATAGTTGCCGCATTGTGTACTTTCTCACGAGCGATTGGGTCGTTAGCACCGTTTGCGTAGCTTGATGGCAGGTACTCTTTTAGCATCTTAAGTGCTTGAAGTGCTTGACCATCTGAGTATTCGTTAGCAAGAACAGAAACGTATGCTTCAAGTGCGTGAGTTACTGCATCGTAACCGCCAAATGCAGTTAGCGACTTAGGCATGTTCATCACCAGGTTAGCATCAACGATAGCCATTTGCGGCGTTAGCTCGTAGTCAGCCAGTGGGTATTTAGCGCCAGTTTTGTCGTCAGTAACAACCGCGAAAGGTGTAACTTCAGAACCCGTACCTGATGTAGTTGTGATACATACAAGCTCAGCTTTCTTACCCATTTTAGGGAACTTGTAGATACGCTTACGGATATCCATAAAGCGCATTGCCAAGTCAGCAAACTCTGTTTCTGGGTGCTCGTACATAACCCACATGATTTTCGCAGCATCCATTGGTGAACCACCACCAAGAGCAAGGATAACGTCAGGCTGGAAGCTCTTCATTGCTTCAGCGCCTTTTTCAACAATAGATAGCGTTGGATCCGCTTCTACGTCGAAGAAAGTTTGAACTTCGATACCTTGTGCTTTAAGTAGTGCTACGATTTCATCTGCGTAACCGTTGTTAAATAGGAAACGGTCAGTTACTAGGAATGCACGTTTTTTACCTTCTAGGTCGCCTAAAGCGATTGGAAGGCTACCACGGCGGAAGTAGATTGATTTAGGTAGTTTGTGCCACAACATATTTTCAGCTCGCTTCGCTACTGTCTTCTTGTTGATAAGGTGCTTAGGACCTACGTTCTCAGAGATAGAGTTACCACCCCATGAACCACAACCAAGAGTTAGAGAAGGCGCTACGTTGAAGTTGTAAAGGTCACCGATACCACCGTGAGTAGTTGGGATATTTACAAGAATACGTGCAGTTTTTAGTTTGTCGCCGAAGTAACGAATACGGTCAGCGTTAACGTCTTGGTTAGTGTATAGACCAGATGTGTGACCGATACCGCCAAGCTCAACCATTTTAACCGCTTGCTCTACAGCGTTTTCAAAAGAAGACGCGCGGAACATACCTAGTGTAGGAGACAGTTTTTCATGTGCGAATTCATCTTCAACACATACTTCTTCGCCTTCACCGATAAGAATTTTAGTATCAGCTGGTACCTGAACGCCTGCCATTTCAGCAATCTTAGTTGCTGGCTGACCAACGATGTCTGCGTTTAGGTTGCCATTAATAAGCAGCACTTTACGTACTTTTTCAGCTTCAGATTTAGTCAGTACGTAACCGTTGTGAGAAGCAAAGCGCTCTTTCACTTCGTCATATACTTCATCCATAACGATAACTGCCTGCTCAGAAGCACACACTACACCGTTATCGAATGTTTTAGACATAAGTACAGATGCTACCGCACGTTTAACGTCTGCAGTTTCATCGATAACAACTGGAACGTTACCCGCACCAACACCGATTGCAGGTTTACCTGAAGAGTAAGCTGCTTTAACCATACCTGGACCACCAGTCGCAAGGATAAGGTTGATATCATCATGCTTCATTAGTGCATTTGAAAGCTCAACTGAAGGCTGGTCAATCCAACCAATGATGTCTTTTGGTGCGCCAGCAGCGATTGCAGCATCAAGAACTAGCTTCGCAGCGTCATTTGTTGAGTTCTTAGCACGTGGGTGTGGCGAGAAGATAATCGCGTTACGTGTTTTAAGAGAGATAAGAGATTTGAAGATTGCAGTAGATGTTGGGTTCGTTGTTGGAACGATACCACAAATGATACCTACTGGTTCTGCGATAGTCATGGTGCCGAACTCTTCGTTCTCATCCAAAATACCGCAAGTTGGTTCGTCTTTGTATTTGTTGTAGATAAATTCTGAAGCGAAGTGGTTTTTGATAACCTTATCTTCAACAATACCCATACCAGATTCAGCTACAGCTTGTTGAGCTAGAGGGATACGCGCGTTGTTCGCGGCAAGAGAGGCAGCACGGAAGATCTTGTCAACTTGCTCCTGAGAGAAAGTCGCAAACTCTTTCTGAGCAGCTTTGACGCGGGCAACCATTGCATCTAGTTCAGCCATATTTGTTACAGGCATAGTTAACTCCTAACTTAATATTAAAAACTATTTAGTAAGAATACGTCTTTATTCCCTATTGGATATCGGTAATGAACACCCTGTTCTTTACAACCCGACAACACACATACTTAGTAAATTGCTTTCAAAACTGATTATATTATTTCATAGCCTGAAAAAAATTGATTTAGATCACTTGTAACCCTATAGGAGTACTTTTTGTCAAAACTCGAGCTGCATCGCATTAAATCAACAGCTTAAAAGCTTGTTTTGTGAGCTCCGCGCTTGCAAGTCAAGCAATTGCGACCGTAAAACAATATTTCAGGGAACGAACATTACGTAACAAACATACATAATTAGCTATATTTGATGGCATATGAGACATGATTCGCAAATTTACCGGAATAAAATCAACGCAGTTACATCCCGTGTGGCACACCGAACACCCATAAAGAGTAATGCAAAACACCTTTGTTTTACAGCGGTATAACACATAATTTACCGATAATTATTAATAAGGTTAGAGATAACTATTTTTAATTGGTGCAGCGTTACGCTTTAGCTTAAAGTAGCGCCAAATAACAGGAAGCTGTCTAAAAGGTCAATAGTATGATCTGTAAGCAGTAATGTTCTCGCAATGCTACAACTATCATATTGCAGTCATTACTCATTGATGCTGTATAGCAACCTGTTAAAGAGGAGGAAGTTAGCTTCTTATTTTTTACGTTTGTTAGATGATCCCGCAATGCAAACAATCGAAATCGCCATTTTCTTACAATTTTTCGTTGGTCTAATCGCCGCCGTCAACCCTATCGGCATTATGCCTATCTTTGTTTCTCTGACCGCTCATATGAACGCCGAAGAGAGAAATAGAACGGCCTATACCGCGAGCCTTGCTGTCAGTGTTATTCTGACTGTATCGCTGCTAGCGGGTCAGTTTTTATTAGATATGTTCAGCATTTCGCTCGATTCGTTTCGAGTCGCTGGTGGTTTGCTGTTACTGACTATCGCCTTCTCGATGATGAGCGGTAAACTAGGTGAAGATAAACAGAACAAACAAGAAAAATCAGAATCCATTAGCCGTGAGCAGATAGGTGTCGTTCCGCTGGCAATGCCACTCATGGCCGGACCGGGTGCTATTAGTTCGACTATTGTTTATAGCTCGCGCTATCCTGGAGTAGCCAGCACACTGGGTATTGCCGCAACGATTGTAGCCTTTGCTTTTTGCTGTTGGATGCTATTTCGTGCCGCGCCGATCATTGTTCGATTTCTTGGTCAAACCGGCATCAACGTCATCACCCGTATTATGGGCCTGATCCTGGCAGCCCTCGGGATAGAGTTTATTGCCAACGGCCTGCGCGCGTTATTTCCGGGCCTGGCCTAACTCTTCGCCCGACACTCTCACAAGAGTCCCTCTTCATCTCATTATGAGGAGGGCCCCTTGCCGACAGCTGGTAACCCCTCCAATTGTTCATTATCCTATCTAGTAATACTTCTATTTATTTCAGAATTTTATGGTTACGCTCAATACACGGCAGAAGTTCTATCAGGTCATTTTTGGCACTCAGACCAAAGCTGGGCAATATTTCGATATCGTCCTGATAGTTGCTATCTTGTGCTCTGAACTAGTCCTCATACTCTCGTCTGTTGAAGGTGTCGCAACTGAGTTTTCTCACCTTCTTTTTGTCATGGAGTGGTTATTTACCCTGCTCTTTACTGTCGAGTATATCGCCCGACTTTACTGCTCCCCGCGACCGTGGGCCTATGCCAGAAGCTTCTATGGTGTTATCGATCTTATCGCGATATTGCCAAGCTATATCGCCTTCCTGTTCCCGGGCTCTAACTATCTATTAATCGTCAGGCTTATTCGGGTCATGCGCATATTCCGTATATTAAAGCTGGCTCGATTTCTTAAAGATTCCAATATATTGCTGCGATCCTTATTGATGGCACAGCGAAAAATCCTCGTCTTCTTTAGCACAGTCGTAATTCTGGTCACCGTACTGGGTGCATTGCTTTATGCCATCGAAGGGCCAGATAACGGCTTCACCAGTATCCCAGCAAGTATCTACTGGGCAATCGTAACCATTACGACTGTCGGCTATGGAGATATCGTACCGCAGACCAATCTCGGCAAGACACTAGCCGCATTTACTATGCTGCTAGGCTACTCCATATTGGCAATCCCGACAGGCATTATTACGGCGGAGCTCAGCCAGGAAATGAAAACACAGCGCGACCTTGTTCGCTGTATGAACTGCTCCACCAGCGGCCACGAAGATGATGCGAATTATTGTAAGAAATGTGGTACAGAGTTGCCGGAGAAGTTTTAAGTACTTGCCTTTGACAGCGATCATAAGAAAAAAGCGGCACAATTCATTGTGCCGCTTCACCTAGTCAACCGGCGCTATTGCCAGTCATTATTTTATTGTTTTTTTTCAGCAGACAGAAAGCCAACCGCACGATCCGGGAAATCCGTAAACACCCCATCAACGTTGGCGGTATTGTAGAAAATATCCAACATATCGTTAAAATCATTCGCATAGGCCGGAATGCGACCAGTGTCGGCGCGGAAAGTATAAGGATGAACCTGCATACCTTCCTGGTGAGCGGCCTTCACCAAGCCGGTAAGCTTGATATTACCCTTGGTCGACTGATCAGAAACGACCATTGGTTTCCAGGGACCGACGCCATCAGCATATTTGGCGACTTTTTCCATCCCGCCCTTGGCAAACATCCAGTCATAGTTATAAGGCTGGGCCTGACCTTTGCTGTCATACACCATGGTTTCATTCCAGTCGGTGTAGGCCAATAGCTGCACTAACTTAACGTCCATCCCCATTGCAGGCATTAGCTCTTCATGGATACGCTTGAGCTCATTAAAGTCAAACGTCTGCAGAAAGACATTGCTGTCTTTGCTGATGTAGCCATAACCTTTAAGTACTTTCAGCACAGCTTTACTGATATCTTTGCCTTCATGGCGATGGAACCATGGCGCTTTGATTTCAGGGTAAATACCAATGTCATAACCCAGAGATTTATTCAGCCCCTGGATCATCTCAATCTCTTCTTCGAAGGTAGGCACTTTAAAGTCAGACTGCCACATCGGATAACGCTCAGGGAACCCCTGAACCTGCTTGCCGTCTTTGATATTAAAGCCTTCGGTTACGCTTAGCTGCTTAATTTCGGCCAGAGTAAAATCAATCGCATAATAACGGCTATCATCACGGGCTCGCTCAGGAAAAACCTTCGCCACATTTGTGACGCGATCCAGGTAATGATCATGTAAGACCACTAACCGGTCATCTTTGGTCATCACCACATCCTGCTCAATGAAGTCAGGTTTCATCGCATAAGCCATTGCTTTGGCTGGCAAGGTATGTTCAGGCAAGTATCCTGAGGCACCACGGTGGGCAACAACAATCTTATCGGAATCTTGAGCTGATTGAGCGAAAAGGGGTGAAGCAAGCAAGGTGCTACCAATCGCAGCGGCAAGCCATAATTTTTTCATTATTATCGTCCTTAACAATCGATACATTTCATTGGGGAAAGAAAGCATCATTGGGTTATTCAACCAAAGCATAGTAATCAGAATTGAATCATCATTTTAGACCTATTGCTCTAAACGTGATCGAAAACAATCGATTTGGAACATTTTATTTTCGAATGGTGACACCAGATCAAATTTAATTGTTCGGCTGAAAACCAATTGGGTGTCACATGCCTGAAGTGTATTGCCCCGTTATTTCACTATTGTTACGCCACCGATCGCGAGGGATAAAAAAACCGGAGCCAATGGCTCCGGTTGATGTTGTTGCTAAAAGCGATTTTTACTTACGTCGCCAAGTCGTACCCTGCGGGCCGTCTTCAAGAATAATATCCATCGCCAGCAGCTTGTCACGAGCCGCATCAGCTGCAGCCCAGTCTTTCGCTGCTCGGGCATCCAGTCGCTGCTGGATAAGCGCTTCGATTTCAGCAACATCATCGCTTTCACCGGCACCACCTTGCAGGAAGGCCTCCGGTTCCTGGCCCAACAAACCAAGAATGTCTGCCAACTCACGCATGCGGGCACCCAACGCCGAAGCCGCAGCTACGTCATCAGACTTCAGACGGTTGATTTCTCTCGCCATGTCAAACAGCACGGAATACGCTTCTGGCGTATTAAAGTCATCATCCATCGACTCTTTGAATCGCGTGACAAACTCATCACCACCAGCGGCAGGGACTTGCACATCCAAACCACGCAGTGATGTATACAGACGCTCAAGGGCAGAACGCGCCTGCTTCAGGTTATCTTCGCTGTAGTTCAGCTGGCTACGGTAGTGACCAGACATCAAGAAATACCGTACGGTTTCAGCATCGAAGTAACCCAGTACATCGCGAATGGTAAAGAAGTTACCCAAAGACTTGGACATCTTCTCGCGATCAACCATTACCATGCCACTATGCATCCAGGTGTTCACATACTGTGAACCCGTTGCACAGCATGACTGGGCAATTTCATTTTCATGGTGCGGGAACTGCAGATCAGAACCGCCGCCGTGGATATCAAAATGATCACCAAGGATCGCCGAGTTCATTGCCGAACATTCGATGTGCCAGCCCGGACGGCCAGCACCCCATGGCGATTCCCACGTCGGCTCACCTGGCTTTGACATTTTCCACAGCACGAAATCCAGCGGACTGCGCTTAGCCGTTTCGATATCAACACGAGCACCTGCCTGTAGCTGCTCAAGATCCTGTTTCGACAGCTTGCCATATTCATCAAACTTGCTGACTTCAAACATTACGTCGCCATTATCGGCAACATAGGCAAATCCGCGCTCGATCAGGCGCTCACACATCGCAATAATTTCAGCAATGTAAGCCGTTGCGCGCGGTTCAATGTCCGGACGCTTCATGCCTAGCGCATCAAAATCGTTGTGCATTTCACCAATCAAACGTTCAGTCAACGAATCACAGCTTTCGCCATTCTCTGCCGCTCGTTTAATGATCTTGTCATCGATATCGGTGATATTACGAACAAAGGTCAGATCATAACCTGAATAGCGCAGGTAACGCGAAATCACATCGAACGACACGAAAGTACGGCCATGACCGATGTGACACAAATCGTAAATGGTAACCCCACAGACGTACATGCCTACTTTACCAGGCTGGATGGGTGTAAATTCCTCTTTCTGTCTAGTGAGCGAGTTATAGATCTTTAACATGTCTCGTAGTTACTCATTTTATGGGGTTACTTTAAGAGGAGTAATTACACCTCTTATGGCAAATGAAGGCAAGGAAAAATGCGCTAAGAAGGTGGTTTATACCTGCTTGGGAGATAAAACACTCACTGTGTCGAAAAGCGCTGAACAGAGCGATAATTGAATTCCCGTTTTCAGTTCTGTTCACCTATAGTTATACCAAAGTGTTTACTTATTGGTTTGGCATAGAATTCGGTGAAATAGTCACCTTATTTCACCTTAGACAGAGAATGATGAGAGATCATGTTGACGCCTTTCCTTAGTAATATAAAATCCCTCATTTAAAGCAATAAACATCCATTAAAGGACAAGCTCATGGTAACGCTTCACACTACTTTTGGTGACATCAAGATTCAGCTAAACACAGAAAAAGCGCCTGAAACGTGTGCAAACTTCCTGCAATACTGCCGTGACGGTTTCTACAACGATACACTTTTCCACCGTGTTATCGATGGCTTCATGATCCAGGGCGGCGGCATGTCTTCTGGTATGGAAGAAAAAGAAACCCGCGCGCCAATCAAAAATGAAGCGAGCAACGGCCTAAGCAACAAAGTAGGTACGTTGGCAATGGCACGTACTATGGAGCCGCATTCAGCCAGCTCACAGTTCTTCATCAACGTTAACGACAACAAATTCCTGGATTTCAAATCAGAGACACCTGATGGCTGGGGCTATTGTGTATTTGCAGAAGTTGTTGAAGGTATGGACGTTGTAAACAAGATCAAAGCAGTTTCTACCGGTAACTGGGGCTATGTTCACCAGGACGTACCAGTTGAAGAAGTTGCTATCAACAGCGTAACTATCGAAGAGTAATCAATACTCTCAGGGCGGTCTTATTGCCGCCCTCCCTTCCTTATGACAATACTGTTTATTTCTGATCTGCACCTCAGTGCCGAACGTACCGATATCACCGACTGTTTTCTTACTTTCATGAAAGAGGAAACAAAGGGGATCGACGCACTGTATGTATTGGGCGACTTATTCGAAATGTGGATAGGTGACGATGACAACTCTCCCTTCCACCAGCAAATCAAGTCTGCCTTTAAGCAACTGACTGATTCTGGTGTTCCCTGCTACTTCATTCACGGGAACCGTGACTTTTTGGTCGGAAAGCGATTTAGTCTGGAAACCGGTGTGCAGCTGTTGCCGGAACATACCGTGATTGATCTTTATGGCAAGCCGACATTGCTCCTGCATGGCGATACCTTGTGCACACTGGATGATGACTACCAGCGTTATCGAAAGAAAGTGCATAACCGATTTATTCAATGGCTTTTCTTCCGCTTACCGTTGTCCTACCGCCAGAAAATCGGTAACAAACTGCGTAGTAACAGCAGCATGACCAACGAGGCAAAGCAACAAGATATCATGGATGTCACGCCGGAGGAGGTAGAGAAGGTGATGGCAGACTATCAGGTTCTGGCAATGATTCATGGCCATACACACCGCCCTGATGTCCACAGCTTAACGGTCGACAGCCAGCCCGCGCTACGGACAGTACTCGGTGACTGGTACGATCATGGTTCGGTGCTGGTCTGCACGCCCGATGGCTGCCAGCTGGAAACGCGAGATTTTTCCTAAATGGCTCACTACTAAAAAGGTACGCCATAGCGTACCTTTCCTTTTCCTAAACTCACAATGGCGATTGAACTGAGTTCAACTTTGCACGCTCACCCGACCAAGAACGGTACATCGACAGTGAGGTATAAAGCACTACACCGATCACCAGCCAGGTTAATAACTGAAGATCTAACGACTTGACCAGATAAGCCGCAATGACAACGCCTATCGGCCCTGTGATTGCAACAATCATAGCCGCCCGGCTGTTAATACGGTTCATCCGGATAAAACTACCAGCCGAGAAGAAAGTCAAGAAGGCACAGGAACACATCATGATCGGAAATGCTGCAAGCGGATGCATACCAAGCAGGTACACCATTGTCATACAGGGAGCATACAGGCCAATCCCAACAGTCATCAAAGCACCAAACAGGAAATTGCCGACAATCGCAACACCCAGTTTCCAGCCACTAAGCCCCAGCGCCAATCCGCCAAGAGGAAACAGCTCTAACTGGCCCGCTAGCATCAGGCTGGCAACCACCAATAATGCCCCGCTCATCGCCAGCCGGATCAACTGCCGATCCCAGCCGGATACAAGTCGAGCACCAAGTGTCGCACCCAAACAGGCAGCCAGAACCAAACTCACCATTGTCACTTCGTCGACATCAACCGCCGTCAGAAAGATCAACGACTGAGCGACAGTAGCCACTACCGCCTGGCAGTTCAACGTGCCTGGCAGCAGCTTGTCATCAACCAGCTTAAACTGCTTATATCCGGCCGTTTTAATTGCAAAGCTGCCAACCCCGAGGGTATCGCAAAAATTGGCAAAACCACCAATAAGGCCAATCGGAAAAATCTTCGTGTGCGCTTCCTGCGTTCGATTCTTGCGCCATGCATTTAGTAACATGACAACAAAAACACCTCCACCTACAAGCAATCCAGCTTGTATGACTGTAAACACCGTCATATTGTGCACAAAGTTTAATAAAAGGGGCTATATTGTTGATCAACTTAGTGAATGATTCTATGTTGTCGGTCACAGTCATGATTTGCTATTAGTATCACTATGTGAAACCATAAATATTCGTAGTATTTAGTCTGTAAAGCGGCCTTGATATAAACGCGGTTACGCCCCTTTATCGCGACTGCCACCAGACAAATTATCACCCATAATATTAATAAATAACATCATAATTCATGCACTCATATCTTGCTCGACAACCTGTTTTAAACAGAGACAAAGCAACCGTTGGCTACGAGTTGCTGTTTCGTGATGGACCGAATAATTGCTTCCCTGATGTTGGTGATGAACATGCAACGAACCGTCTGTTAGCCGATAATTTCTTTACATCTGGAGCAATAGAAGCAACGGGGGGTAAAAAAGCCTTCGTCAATTTTCCCTATAACAGCCTCATTCAGCGCACACCGCTGATGTTTCCCAAAAAAAGCTTCATTATTGAGATCCTGGAAACCTGCGATCCAAGTGACGAATTGCTAGAAGCCGTTATCGAGCTCAAAGAAAAAGGGTATACCCTTGCCCTTGATGATTTTATTCCGAGTGCAGCGTGGAACCGTTTCCTGCCGCATATCCATATCATCAAATTTGATATTCGCACGGTACCTATTGCGAAGGCCCGCTTCTTCATGCGCCACCATAAAGACAAAGTGAACAAAATCCTGTTTCTGGCCGAAAAAGTCGAAACCCATGATGAGTTCACCGAAGCCTATGATGCTGGTTTTGACCTTTTCCAGGGTTTTTTCTTCAGCCAGCCGGAAATGATGCAGCGCAAAACGCTAACGCCGTGTGCATTGACCACTCTGCGCCTTTACAAGGAAATTACCCTGCCCGACGTGGATTTTAATACCGTCGAAAGTATCATTGCCACCGATGTCTCGCTGTCTTACAAACTGCTGCGTCACGTCAACAACATGAGATACTCTCAGGCAAAGCCCATTTCCTCATTCAAGCAAGCGCTGGTCTATCTCGGTGAGGAACGCCTGAAACGGTTTGTCACCTTCGTTGCCACCGCCCATGCAACTGAGAAAAAACCGCAGTCACTCTACAGCCTGTCGCTGCAAAGAGCACACTTCTGCGAACGTTTGAGTAACCTGGCCGCAACGGAAATAATCGGTAACCAGGCCTTTTTAACCGGATTATTCTCACTACTAGACTCCTTACTCGACCAACCGATTGAAGATGTGATCACCCTTCTTCCCCTCAGTAAAGAAGTCCAGAAGGCACTGGTACACCAAACTGGCCCACTAGGCAGTATTCTCAAATTAATCATGGCATACGATAAAGCACAGTGGGAAGACGTCAGCGAACTAAGCAAACAGCTCGGCCTTCATGAATCAGACATTGCAGATCTCTATATGGAGTCTTTAAAATGGGCCTCTTATTTTGAAAAAACAGCGACAGACTGACTTATGTCTACCCTAGCCCAACTATGCCCGTGCGGCAGCCAGAAAGTACTGACAGCCTGCTGCCAGCCAATTCATCAACAGCCGTCACGTGCCCGGCACCCAGAACAGCTAATGCGAGCCCGATACAGCGCCCATGTTCTGGGCCTTGTTGATTTTGTTGTTGCGACCTACCATCCAAGTTGCGAGGCCGAACAGTACCGTGAAGCCATCGCCGAATCAGTGCATTCCAACTGGCTTGAGCTTGAAGTCATCGACAGTAAAATCGCCGACAGCGGCGAAGGTTTTGTCGAGTTCAAAGCGCATTACCAAGAGGGTGATGAAACATTTTACTTATCTGAAAAATCGCGCTTTCTGCTCGAGTCTATCGGCGATGAAACTCAGTGGTTTTATATTGATGGCGAGTACCCTCTGCCGCCCGAAGAGCCGGAATCTCCGACACCGGCAAGTAGCACCAAAGTCAGCCGAAACGATCCATGTCCTTGCGGCAGTGGGAAAAAATTCAAAAAATGCTGTGGCTAACCATCCCTTATCTGTAACGAGGCCCGCTCAAGCGGGCTTCAGTTTTCCTGCCATCATTTCCTACTCTATACTCGTTACATTTCATTCCTCCATATTTTGACCCACTTCACATCCTGTCTAACAAAGCAGACAACATGAACAAAAAACACTCAACCCATCGCTTTCATTGTCGATAAATTGACCACAACCCTTTATGTAACGAGACAATGACATGATCAATCCAAATAACAATCTGCCGTTGACCGCTCATAAACAACTGAAGAAGGTTACTCAGGCATCATTAATTGATGAACGAAAACAAAAAGTTGAAGCCAAAAGCGATGACAGCAAGAAAGATCCCTCCAAAGAGCAATCCAAAAAACGTCCCCCCAAAGGCTTACTTGATATTTATGTCTAGCGATTGTCGTATTTTGACAGGAAAACTTGCAAGATAATGCTATCTAGATGTTAAGCAATTATTTTTACATCAAAAAAAACCAGGGCTATCTGCTTGGCAAACCAGCTGGCCCTAAGCCATTTGTACATATTTTATTTACCCAATAATAATTAATTAATATTTCGTTAAAAATCCTATTGCAAAATCAAATCAGCTTGGTTAGTGTGAATGACAAGCAATGAGTTAATAACGATTTAAACAGAGTACATAATTATGCGTATCCCAATGGTAAACATTCATCACCATCATCATCCTGACTAGTCTTTCGGGAGGATACGCCTCACTCTGGAAGACAGACAAAAACTCTTCCAGCGGTCAATAGAAATTACAGAATTCAGACCCTCGGAAGCCCAAACTTCCGAGGGTTTTTTCGTTTTCAGGCTACAAATAATCGAAACAGGGAATACAACGATGCAGACTCAACGACTACGAATTGCAATTCAAAAGAAAGGACGCCTGAGCAAGGAGTGCCAGGATCTATTCAAACGCTGCGGCATTAAGTTCAACCTGATGGGTGAGCGCCTTGTCGTCCACGCAGAAAATATGCCTATCGACCTTTTGCTGGTACGCGACGATGACATCCCGGGTTTGATCATGGATGGTGTGGTCGATTTAGGGGTAATCGGTGAAAACGAACTAGAAGAGGTCGGCCTTGAGCGTGCAGCCCTTAACGAACCTTGTGAATATACCAAGTTGCGTCGTCTTGATTTTGGCGACTGTCGCCTATCCATTGCCGTTGACAAAGATGAACAATACAACGGCCCGCAGGATCTGCACGGCAAACGTATTGCAACTACCTACCCTCAGCTTGTTAAACGTTATATGGACGAGCAAGGCGTTGAATTCAGCCCATGTATGCTGAATGGCTCTGTCGAAGTCGCCCCCCGAGCAGGCCTTGCAGATGCTATCTGCGATCTGGTATCGACCGGCGCCACTCTCGAAGCAAATGGCCTAAAAGAAGCCGAGGTGATCCTACGTTCCAAGGCGGTGCTTATCCAGCGTACCGGAGAATTTGGCAAAGACAAGCAGTCCCTTATCGAACGTATCCTGACCCGTATGCAGGGTGTCATCCAGGCCAAAGAATCAAAATACATCATGCTCCATGCTCCGACAGAATGTCTGGATCAAATCAAAGCATTGCTCCCGGGCGCCGAGGATCCAACAGTCTTGCCGCTTGCAGCTGATAAAAGTCGCGTAGCCGTCCATCTTGTCAGTTCTGAAAACCTGTTCTGGGAAACCATGGAACAGCTAAAAGAGCTTGGTGCTAGTTCAATCCTAGTACTGCCCATTGAAAAGATGATGGAGTAACCCCATGAAAACGGTTGTGTGGCAATCTTTAAGCGATAACCAGCAGGAATCTTTGCTCCAGCGTCCGGCAATCACCGAAGGAGCCAACATCACGGCAATCGTATCTGACGTGATTGCTGATGTCCGCCAGCGTGGTGACGACGCGCTTTTAGATCTGACCGAAAAGTTTGACAACATTCGTCCGGAAACAATTAAAGTCGGCCCGGACGAAGTCGACGCCGCAGCAGCTCGCCTAAGCGGTAAGATGAAGCAGGCACTCCAACAGGCCTATGACAACATTGCAACCTTTCACAAGGCGCAGGAGCAAAAAACGCTGCGGGTTGAGACCCAGCCAGGCGTGGTGTGTGAACAAGTCACACGACCAATTAACTCAGTTGGCCTTTATATTCCAGGAGGCAGTGCCCCGTTGCCTTCCACCGTTCTAATGCTTGGAGTCCCAGCGCAGATTGCCGGTTGTCGTCAAGCCGTCTTGTGTTCGCCGCCGCCGATTGCCGATGAAATTCTTTATGTCGCCAAGCTATGCGGTATTACAGACATTTACAATGCCGGTGGAGCGCAGGCCGTTGCTGCCATGGCCTACGGCACGGAATCAGTGGCCAAGGTAGACAAAATTTTCGGCCCGGGTAATGCCTTTGTCACCGAAGCCAAACGCCAAGTCAGCAACGACTTCCGCGGCTCGGCCATCGATATGCCAGCCGGCCCTTCCGAGGTATTGGTTATAGCCGATACCACGGCCGATCCGGATTTTATTGCGGCCGATCTGCTAAGTCAGGCCGAGCACGGACCGGATTCTCAGGTTGTGCTGGTTACCCCGGAACCCAGTATTGCCGATCGCGTTGCTGACGCTATCCAGAGACAACTGGCAGAACTGCCTCGGGCTGACATTGCTCGTCAGGCACTCGGGTCGAGCTTGCTGATTGTGGCCGATAGCCTAACCCAGTGTATCTCTATCTCGAATCACTATGGACCTGAACACCTGATAGTCCAAACTCGAAATCCACGCAAACTGGTGCCACTGTTAGATAATGCAGGCTCGATCTTCCTGGGGGACTGGTCGCCAGAGTCTGTCGGCGACTACGCATCCGGCACTAACCACGTATTGCCGACCTACGGCTATACTCGAACCTACTCCAGCTTAGGCTTGGCTGATTTTACCAAGCGGATGACGGTGCAAGAACTAAGTGCCGATGGGCTTCAGCAGTTAGCGCCGACAGTTGTCACTATCGCCGAGGCAGAAGGTCTTGATGCCCACAAGCGCGCCGTGACTATTCGGATGGACAAATTGCAGGCTCGACAGGCCGCACTGACGGCAACAAAGGAGGCCTAGTCATGACCGTTTCAAAGCTAGCGCGAAAAACAGTCCGCGAGTTGACCCCCTATCAGTCAGCTCGTCGTCTCGGGGGCAGTGGTGATATCTGGCTCAATGCCAATGAATCCCCTTTCGCCAATGAATATAACATCAAGTGTAACCGCCTTAACCGCTACAGTACCTGCCAGCCGGAAGAGCTGATCCAGGCCTATGCCGACTATGCTAACGTGAAAAAAGAGCAGGTGCTCACTTCCCGCGGGGCGGATGAGGGTATAGAGCTCCTGATCCGTACCTTCTGCGAACCGAACCAAGACAGTATCCTGTACTGTCCGCCAACATACGGTATGTATGCGATCAGTGCAGAAACGTTTGATATCAATACCAAAACGGTACCACTGACAGCAGAGTGGCAGTTGGATATAGCAACCATTAGAGATAATCTCGACACCGTAAAACTGATCTTTGTCTGCAGCCCAAACAACCCGACTGGCAATTTGATCAACCGCCAAGATATTGAGGCCCTGCTCGATATGGCGACGGGCAAAGCGCTCGTTGTTGTCGACGAAGCCTATATCGACTTCTGCCCGGAAGCTTCTACGGTCGACCTGCTCGGCCAGTACCCGAATCTGGTTATTCTGCGAACGCTATCAAAAGCTTTTGCCTTGGCCGGGCTCAGGTGTGGGTTCACTCTGGCAAACCCAGAAATCATTGAACTACTGCTCAAGGTTATCGCCCCCTACCCGGTTCCGGTACCAGTGACAGATATTGCCGTTCAGGCCCTCTCGCCTGCCGGGTTGGCAAAAACCAAGTTTCAGGTTCTCGATCTCAGTGCAAATCGCGCCTATCTTCAGGCCGGGCTGGGTATGCTGGACGGTGTTACTGTCTATGATGGCTACGGCAACTACCTGCTGGTGAAATTTCCGGATGCAGACGCCCTGTTTGGCTCATTATGGGAGCATGGCATTATCTTGCGACGTTCCCCGATAGAAAACTGTATTCGCATCAGTATCGGCAACCGCGATGAATGTGAAAAAACCCTGGCGTTTATCCGCGAACAACTGAACCAGAATTAAGCATTAAAGGAAGAGCACTGTGAGCAAGGAAAAGATTTTATTTATTGACCGTGACGGCACCCTGATTGTTGAGCCCCCTGTTGATTTTCAAGTTGATCGGCTGGATAAACTGAAGCTTGAACCTTTCGTGATCCCGGCACTGCTTCAGTTGCAGGATGCTGGGTACAAACTCGTGATGGTAACGAATCAGGACGGCCTGGGAACAGATAGCTACCCCCAGCAAGATTTTGATGCTCCACACAACATGATGATGGAGATCTTCGAGTCACAGGGCGTGAAATTTGACGATGTCCTTATCTGCCCGCACTTCGATGAAGACAACTGCAGTTGCCGCAAGCCCAAGCTTGGTCTCGTAAAAGGCTACCTGCAACAGGGTCGAGTCGATTTCGCCACCTCGGCTGTTATTGGCGATCGTCAAACCGATCTTCAGTTGGCTGAAAATATGGCGATTCGCGGGATCCAGTATCATCCGCAGCCTGACGACGAGAGCAGCATGAACTGGCAACAGATCGTTAAAGATCTCACCACCAGCCCAAGGATCGCAGAGGTAGTGCGCACGACCAAAGAGACTGACATCCGGGTGAAAGTTAACCTTGATGAAGCTGGCGGCAACAAAATCGAAACTGGCCTTGGTTTTTTCGACCACATGCTGGATCAAATTGCCACCCACGGTGGTTTCCGCATGGAACTTAGCGTCAAAGGGGATTTGCACATTGACGACCACCACAGTATAGAAGATACCGCACTGGCGCTCGGCCAGGCACTTAAGAATGCCTTGGGAGAGAAGCGCGGTATCGGGCGTTTCGGTTTCAGTCTGCCAATGGACGAATGTCTGGCCCAGTGTGCCCTGGATCTATCCGGCCGCCCTTACCTGAAGTTCGATGCCAAGTTCGGTCGCGAGCAAGTCGGCGACCTTTCGACCGAAATGGTCTCGCACTTCTTCCGCTCGCTTACCGATACTCTGGCCTGCACCCTGCACCTGTCTTCAACAGGCGACAATGACCACCACATTGTCGAAAGCCTATTCAAGGCCTTTGGCCGTACGCTACGTCAGGCTATCCGCGTTGAAGGTACCGAGCTACCAAGCAGTAAAGGAGTACTGTAATGGCAAGCGAAAACCAAAAAGTCGTCATTATCGATACTGGCTGTGCCAATGTCTCTTCGGTGCGATTTGCCATCGAGCGCCTGGGTTATACCGTTAGTGTCAGCAAGGAGCCAAGCATTGTACTGGCTGCCGACAAGCTGTTTTTACCCGGTGTCGGTACTGCAAGCGAGGCAATGAAAAACCTCCGAGAGCGTGACTTGGTCGAACTTATCAAGCAAGTCGACAAGCCGTTGTTGGGAATCTGCCTCGGAATGCAACTACTGGGCGAGTTATCAGAAGAACAAGGCCAGAGTGGTACCGAGCTTGTACCTTGCCTTGGCCTGTGTGATGCCCCTATCAAGAAACTGGAAACCGGTTCTCTGCCGCTGCCGCATATGGGCTGGAATACCGTCACACCGGCCGAAGGACATCCGCTGTTTAACGATATCCCGGCGGGTAGCTACTTCTATTTCGTTCACAGTTATGCCATGCCGGTTTCCACCAAGTGTGCTGAGCAAGGCGGCTATACCATCGCCCGCTGTGAATATGGGCAACCATTTACCGCAGCTGTCCAGAGCGGTAATTATTACGGGGTGCAGTTTCACCCTGAACGATCCAGCAAAGCCGGCGCCCAACTTATCAAAAACTTTTTAGAGATGTGACTTGTTAATTCAGTGAGCTGAAACACATCAAAAGGACTTAGGATGATTATTCCCGCACTCGATTTAATTAACGGCCAGGTTGTTCGCCTTTTTCAGGGCGATTACGGCCAAGTCACAGAATACAAAGTCGATCCCGCAGAGCAATTTAAACGCTACAACCAGGCAGGTGCAGATTGGCTTCACCTGGTTGACCTAACCGGAGCCAAAGACACATCTGCACGCCAGCTGGGTCTGATCAGTCGGCTACTTGCCAGCACTCCCGCCAACATACAGATTGGCGGCGGTGTCCGAACCGAAAAAGACGTTGCTGACTTATTGGCAGCAGGTGCCCAGCGCGTGGTTATTGGCTCAACGGCCGTGAAGCAGCCCGGGCTGGTGAAAGGCTGGATGGAAAAATACGGCCCGGAACATATCGTCCTGGCCCTCGACGTCAACATAGACAAGGACGGAAACCGCAATGTTGCCATTTCAGGCTGGCAGGAAGATTCCGGTGTCAGCATAGAGGCACTGCTGAATGACTTTCTGACCGTTGGCTTGAAACATGTCCTCTGTACCGATATCTCCCGTGACGGCACATTGGCAGGATCCAATGTTGAATTATATGTCGACCTATGTGCCCAGTATCCGCAAGTACAGTTTCAATCTTCGGGTGGTATTGGCGGCCTGAAAGATATTGAAGCCCTAAAGGGGAGCGGCGTGGCAGGTGTTATTGTCGGCCGGGCTCTGCTCGACGGAAAATTCAGCGCTGAAGAAGCCTTTCAGTGCTGGAATAGCTAACAAGCAAGGAGTAACAGCATGCTAGCAAGACGAATCGTTCCTTGTTTAGATGTCCGTGACGGACAGGTCGTAAAAGGTGTTCAGTTCCGCAATCACGAAATCATCGGTGATATTGTGCCTCTGGCCAAGCGCTATGCCGAAGAGGGTGCCGATGAGCTGGTGTTCTACGATATCACAGCCTCAAGCGATGGCCGTGTCGTTGATAAAAGCTGGGTTGCCCGAGTAGCAGAAGTGATCGATATTCCATTTTGCGTCGCCGGAGGTATTAAGTCTGCTGAAGATGCTAGCCGGATCCTGCAGTTTGGTGCCGACAAAGTCTCTATCAACTCACCAGCACTGGCCAACCCGGCGCTGATCACCGACCTTGCCGATAAGTTTGGTGTGCAATGTATTGTCGTCGGTATCGATTCCTACTTCGATGCCGATACCGGTAAATATCAGGTGTATCAGTTTACCGGTGATGAGACACGTACCAAAGCAACCCAGTGGGAAACCCGTGACTGGGTACAAGAGGTGCAGCGACGTGGTGCCGGTGAGATAGTGCTCAATATGATGAATCAGGACGGTGTACGAAACGGTTATGATCTGACTCAGCTAAACATGGTACGCGAAGTCTGCCATGTGCCATTGATTGCTTCTGGCGGTGCAGGTGAAATGGTGCATTTCGCTGATGCTTTCAACAGAGCCAATGTAGACGGTGCCCTCGCCGCTTCTGTCTTCCACAAGCAAATCATCAATATCGGCAAGCTTAAGCAGTATTTGAAACAACAGGACGTGGAGATCCGACTATGAGCCTAGCAACGAATATAAATTGGGAAAAAGTAGACGGATTGGTGCCGGCCATCGTTCAGGACAATACCAGCGGCCAAGTGCTGATGCTGGGATATATGAATGACGAGGCACTTAATAAAACCCTGGAAACTAAGCAGGTAACGTTTTGGTCGCGAACCAAAAACCGCCTGTGGACCAAAGGGGAAACCTCTGGCAACGTACTTCAGCTCAAGAGTATCAAGCTAGATTGCGATCAAGATACGTTGCTGGTAAAGGTAAACCCGGTAGGTCCTACTTGCCACCTGGGCACAGCAACCTGTTTTGATAGCGATAGCACAATCGAAGGACAGGATGAGCAGCCTGCCTTGGTGTTCCTTCATCAACTTGAGCAGATCCTGGCTGCTCGTAAAGATGCCAATCCAGAATCCTCTTACACTGCCAGCCTCTATGCCCGTGGTACCAAGCGTATTTCGCAAAAAGTGGGCGAAGAAGGTGTTGAAGTCGCGCTTGCGGCAACGTCGGGTGACAAGAAGGAGTTAGTCTGTGAATCTGCGGATTTGATCTATCACTTGATTGTATTGCTTCAGGATCAGGGCTTATCCCTGTCAGATGTCACAGCCAAGCTTCAAGAGCGTCATAAATAGCCCGGAAATATCGCCAAGATAAGTAACGGCTCTAAATGCAGCAAAGCCTGAGTGAAATCACTCAGGCTTTTTATTTCGAGTTAACTCGTTATTTCATGGCTTCTGCCTACTCAGACTGATATTAACAGCCTAGAGCTTCTTTATAATGCTTGCGGCAAACAGAGACGTAGCGATCATTACCGCCAATTTCCACCTGATCGCCATCAGCAATAGCACGGCCAGTCTCATCTTGACGGATCACCATATTGGCTTTACGGCCACAATGGCAAATTGTTTTCAGCTCAACCAATTTGTCCGCCCATGACAGCAGGTACTTGCTTCCCTCGAACAACTCACCACGAAAATCACTGCGAAGACCATAGCACAACACTGGGATATGCATTTTATCAACCACTTCCGTCAGCTGATAAACCTGCTCTTTGGTTAAGAACTGACATTCATCAATCAGTACGCAATCAATTTTACCGGTTGCATACATATCCTGAAGTTTACGATACAGGTCATCTTTCGCATTAAATAGCTCAGCGTCTTCTTGTAGACCTATACGTGAACTCACCTTTCCTTTGCCATATCGGTTATCGATAGAAGCGGTAAAAATTACCGGTGTCATACCACGCTCACGATAATTGAAAGATGACTGTAGTAACGTCGTCGACTTACCCGCATTCATTGCCGAGTAATAGAAATACATCTGGGCCATAAGGCTCCCCGTCCAAGCGCAAAAAAACTGCCGAAATGCTACAGAAAATGGCTCTGAATTGAAAGTATCAGGGTCAATCAAAAGATAACAAATGCGTACCCAAGCGGAATAAAAAAGCCTGCAATCATATTGCAGGCTTTCAATTAAATCAGAATCAATATTCTATTAGCTTTTCTACTTCGCAGCTAACTCTGTCGGGCGACGAGACAACCACATCAGCAGCAGGCAGACCAGAATAAAGGTGATCGTCGCAGCCATAAACGCCACAGCCATTGAGCTAGTCAGGCCAAGCACCAAGAAGCCGACTGTCGATACAAACGCCACAGCCACTGCGTATGGCAGCTGGGTAGCAACGTGGTCGATATGGTGACAGCGTGCACCGGTCGAAGACAGAATAGTGGTATCCGAGATCGGGGAACAGTGATCACCAAACACCGAGCCTGCCAATACAGCACCCAGCATTGGTAGCATCAGAGAAATTTCGGTAGCCGCCGCCAAATCACCAGCGATAGGCAGCATGATACCAAATGTGCCCCAAGACGTACCGGTCGAGAATGCCATCAGACCTGCCAGCAAGAACAAGATTGCCGGAAGTAGCATCGGGTTGATATTGCCCTGCACCAGCGTCGACAGGTATTTACCCGTTGCCATATCGCTGATCACACTACCGATACTCCATGCAAACAGTAAAATAAGGATGGCACCAAACATCGACTTCGCGCCAATCCACAGCGTGTTTGCAACATCTGCCATCGGTAGGCGTTGGCGCAACACCGGCACAATCGCAGCCAGCAAGCCGACAATACCGCCGTATACCAGTGACATACCTACATCGGTATTCTCGAACGCGCCTAAAATATTGAACGCAATACCATCGGCAGCCAAAACTTGGTAACCGGTGAAGAGCATAAAGAAGAAAGTCGAGAAAATCAGCGCGACAATCGGCATGATCAAATCAAACACGCGGCCATTTTCGCTCTCTTCTATTTCCAGCTCATCGTTAAGATCTTTTGCCTGGCTGTCATCGCCACCTTCATCAAAACCGTGGCCATGACTAGCCTGCAGCTCATGCTTCTTCATTGCACCAATATCTAACTGGAACCAAGCAACAACAAACACCATTAATAAAGCAAAGACAGCGTAGAAGTTCATTGGTGCAAGCTGAACAAATGCACTTAACGCTGAATATTCCGTTATGCCATGCGATACCAAAATACCGCCAATAAGCGTAATAATATAAGCCCCCCAGCTTGAAGCTGGCATCAACACACACATCGGGGCTGCAGTCGAATCGAGAATATAGGCAAGTTTAGCGCGGGAAACATAAAAACGGTCGGTAACCGGACGAGAAATAGATCCCACAGCCAAGCTATTAAAATAGTCATCAACAAAGATAAACACGCCCAAGAAAGCAGCCAATAACTTGGCACCTCGCTTACTCTTTATTTTTGTTTGCGCCCATTCAGCGAAAGCACGGGTACCGCCAGACAGGGTTAACAATGCCGTCATCATTCCCAACAAAACAAGGAAAGCGACAATGCTCATATTCCAGCTATTGATCGCACCATCATCAATGAAAAGACCTTTCACTGTACTGCCGATATATTCCGCAGTCGCACCGAAGGAAAAATCTGTCAGTAACAATGAGCCAAGAAGGACTCCGACGCCTAATGAAACCAATACGCGGCGGGTTAGAATTGCCAAGCCTAATGCCACTAATGGCGGCAAAAGCGAAATGGACGAATGGGAAAAATCTACAATGTTCATGATCTCTACTACAACCAATCTGGTTGGAGATCTACTGCTGAACACGACAATGTCGCGAGGAAAGAGCATAAGAAAAGGATGTTACCTATTCCGACCCCACAGTAGCGCTCCATAGTTAATGTAATTATATACTATGGCAGTGTTGCCCCTATTCGGTAACAACCCCAGCAAGAAGGCATGATGGCCTTATCTTACTTCGGCATTGGCTCCTTTTGCAGATCATCAAAGGAATCACCCTCCAACCTGCTACTTATAGACAATGCGCCTCTACCCTTAGTCAAGGAATGACTAATTCTACGGAATAGCGATGCATTTGCAACAAGTTACGATGAAAAAATTAACACGAATAGTGAATAATCTTGCTCATTCGTTGAAAAAACAACCAAATAATAACTATCTATCCCCCCTTCAATATGAAATAGAACGCACTTAATTAATCAGTCTGATTCCGCAACACCACGATTAATTGCACTAACTGCATGGATTCGCCGTTATTACAAATGAGATTCTTTGAAGCAAATTAGAAAAAAAATAATTATCGAGTAGATATTTTATTTGGCATCAGGGTATTAAAAGTATTATTATTGCAATTATTGATTTGTGACTGCTATTATTATTTAAAATAGTTTTAGGCCAACAGGAAATTAAAAATGTCTGATGCAATGAAAGCGCTGTTAAACCTTCGTAGTCTTCGCGCACTTTCTCGTGAATATACTCTAGAACAACTACAAGAAGCTCTTGAGAAACTACAAACTGTCGTTAGTGAACGTGAAGAAGCAGAAGCTGAAGAGCGTGCTAAAGAAAACGAACGTAACGAGAAACTGGCTCAGTACCGTGAAATGCTTCTAGCTGACGGCATCGACCCAGAAGAATTACTAGCAACTCTAGGCAAAGCACCTAAAGCAAAACGAGCTGCTCGTCCTGCTAAATATAAATTCATCGATGAAAATGGCGAAGAAAAAACTTGGACTGGCCAAGGCCGTACTCCAAGTGCCCTGAAAAAAGCGCTTGATGATGGCAAAGCTCTAGAAGAGTTTGAAATCGAATAATTGCTGAATATAAGCTGAACAAAAGCCCGGTAATATTACCGGGCTTTTTTATACCTTTTAGCTCCCAGATGCAAAGGCCATTCAGTAAATAAATGATCAGCTCAATATATCCATACCGCCTCAAAGTCTTCGTTCAGCAAAAATTACTTAGCGATAAACCTAAGTGCCATATCATGATATAACGATTGAAATTAGTACTTGCTAACAAACATCGAAGCCAAGCACAGCTGGCCTTAAAGGCAATTCCAAGCCCAGACCACTTCAAATAAAAGCCATTCCTATCGCTATTTTCTTGGGCTTAGCCCACTGGCACCATTTTAACCCAGTGCCTCTAGGAGTAAGGATTTCAGAGTTCAACAAGATCTAGAAAGATAAAAAAACCAGACACGATGTCTGGTTTTTTTTCATTTGTTCCTTATCGAATTTTATCAGCCAAATGGCTAACAGCAAGGGCGAAATAATGCGACCGATTCCACTTTAACAGTGTCTGATAATTACCATATATCAAGTATGCCCTGCCGTGATTATCATCCGGTTGAATAAGCCAGGCTTTAATATCTACCTTGGGTAATGATTGCCCATTTAATCTTCTAATACCTAACTGTTGCCATTCAGCCAAAGAGCGGCCTTTATCCTTTTCAATACCCAATAGTGATTCATTTATACTACTCGGTATTTTTACCTGCCGTCCCCAGGTATATTTATCATCCCACCCTGACTTATTCAGATAATTGGCTGCCGAGGCAAAGACATCAACCTCAGTGTTCCAAATATCAATACGACCATCATTATTACCGTCGACTGCATAGGCTAAGAATGAGGTCGGCATAAACTGAGGCTGCCCCATCGCTCCGGCCCAAGAACCTTTCATCTTGCTTGGGGTGATATGACCAGCATTCAAAATTTCTAATGCCGCCATTACTTGATTACGGAAAAAAGCCTCTCGGCGCCCTTCATAAGCTAATGTCGACAATGCTTCAATCACATTATAATTTCCCGTTAAGCGCCCAAAATTACTTTCAACACCCCATAAAGCAACAATAAACCGTGGCTGAACACCCAGTTGCTTACCAATTTCATCCAGAGCCTCTTTATGCTTCCGGTATAATTGGTTTGCTTGCTCTACTTTCCAATCAGGAACCGCTCTTGGGATATATTCATCTAGGGTCAGTTTTTTTTCAGGCTGATTTTTATCAGCCTTAACTGCACGTTCGGTAAATTCAATACCGTCAAAGGCAGAGTTGATTATCGACTCTGAAATTCCATTTTCCCGTGCTTCTGCTTTCAGCCCGAGTACATATTCGTCAAACCCAGCATCGGCAGCCAACACCGACGATGAGATCCCTAAACCTATGGCCACCAGGACCGACATCAATCTCTTACGCATAGTTACCCTTTATGCATTTCTTTCGGCTTTCTCAGCCTTATACTCTTCAAGCAAATTCGTTACTGGTGGTGGTACCTGCAGGTAATAGCCAATTGTACCCAGAGCTTCTTTTACCTTCCCCACATCAGCCAGTGCTAATTTACGTCCATTATCAAGGTTTAGTACCATCACAAACTGAGGAGTACCAAACGTTGCCATTAGACTCTCAGGAACCTCTGAAAAGTCATCTTTCGTATTGATATATAGATATGTATTTTCTTTTTTAGAGCTTTTGTAAATTGCACAAAACATCAAAAATAGCCTGTTAGTTAAAGCTTTCATCTAATTCAGACCGCAATTTTGCGAAATCATTCCCACAGATAGCCAGCATAGAGCGATGCAGATGGGATGCTTGTCTGAATTTCCAACGCTAACGCAAGGATAGCTTGCTGATATACCCTTGGGAATATAACATGCAAGTATCTATGTGATAACGTACCCTAACGGCTAATTAAGCGACAGTCATTGAATGAGTATGGCAAAAACAGCAGAACTTAAAGGGAGCTCTTTCACGCTCTCGGCCCTGCATCTAGTTGACGGGGACATCGAAAAGGCGACCGACTTCTTAAAAGAGAAAGTCAATCAGGCGCCAAATTTTTTCGCCGCTGCGCCTGTTGTAATCGACATCAGCCAAGCTGGCGATAGCATCGATTTCAACACGTTAAAATCAGAAGTACAAAATGCAGGAATGATCCCTGTCGGGATCAGTGGCTGTAAAAATACTCACCTTCAAACTCAGGCAAAGCGTGCCGGGTTTGCTATCATGAATGCAGCACGGCAAAACAAAGCGGCTGAGACCGCGATGGAACCAACCAAGATCATCCGCACGCCAGTCCGCTCAGGCCAGCAAATCTATGCGAAAAACTGTGATCTTGTGATAATGAATCATGTCAGTGCCGGCGCGGAAATTATTGCTGATGGCTGCATCCATATATATGGCACAATGCGTGGCCGAGCGATTGCCGGAGCCAGTGGCCAGCAGCAAGCACGAATTTTTTGTCAGAATTTGCAATCTGAACTAATTTCCATTGCCGGAAACTACTGGCTAAGTGATAAAATCGAAGCTGAGTTCTGGGGTAAAGGTGTCGTTATCTCACTTGCTGAAAATAATTTAAACATAGAGCATTTGGCTTTATAACGTTTGATAAGGAATTAATAGATGGCACGTATTATCGTTGTTACCTCGGGGAAAGGTGGCGTTGGTAAAACAACCTCCAGTGCAGCTATCGCATCAGGCCTTGCCTTAAGCGGCAAGAAAACTGCAGTCATTGATTTTGATATCGGCCTGCGTAACCTTGACCTGATCATGGGTTGTGAGCGCCGTGTCGTATATGATTTTGTTAATGTGATTAACGGTGAAGCCAACCTGAATCAGGCTCTGATCAAAGACAAGCGCGTTGATAACTTATTCGTGCTTCCAGCATCACAAACACGTGACAAAGATGCCCTCAGCCAAGAAGGTGTTGAACGTGTTCTGAATGATCTTACTGATATGGGCTTTGACTTTATCATCTGCGATTCACCAGCAGGCATTGAAACGGGCGCCCAAATGGCCCTTTACTTTGCCGACGAAGCTATTGTAACAACTAACCCGGAAGTCTCTTCAGTACGAGACTCTGACCGTATTTTGGGTATTCTCGACTCGAAGTCACGCCGGGCAGAACAAACCCTAGAGCCAGTTAAAACGCATTTGCTGCTTACCCGCTACAACCCGGCTCGTGTTACCTTGGGTGAAATGCTGAGCGTCGGAGATGTGGAAGAAATCCTACATATTCCGCTACTAGGTGTCATCCCCGAAAGCCAGGCAGTTCTGAATGCTTCAAATAAGGGTGAACCTGTTATTTTTGACAAGGATTCTGATGCAGGAACAGCCTATGAAGATACTGTTGGCCGCCTGCTGGGCGAAGATCGCCCGTTCCGTTTCTTAGAGGAAGAGAAAAAAGGCTTCCTTAAACGCTTATTTGGAGGCTAAATCACTATGGCTTTGCTAGAGTTCTTCCGCCCTAAGAAACCAACGACAGCGAGTGTAGCAAAGGAAAGGCTACAGATTATCGTTGCCGAAAGGCGTACTGCCAACCAAAGCACGCCTAGCTATCTGCCGCAGCTAAAGCAAGACATTCTTGATGTGATCCGCAAATACGTCGAGATCACCCCGGAACAAGTCAGTGTCAACCTAGATCAGAAAGAGGAAGACTTGTCTGTTCTAGAACTCAATGTCACACTGCCGGATGAAGACAAGTAACTTTTTGTGTCAAAAGAAAAGCCCCGGCAAATGCGCCGGGGCTTTTTTATCGTTTATGTCAGACTAAAATAAGTTACCTATCCAACAAAGGTAATACACGCTCTTCAAATAGACCCTTACGCCAGTTCTTCAGCATATCAGGTAAATCATCTGCAGGCCTTTGCTTGTTCCAGGCCCACGAGATCAGCTGATTAATCTGCTTTTTGGAGGCCAAAAACTCCGGTGCGAGACCCGTTTCTTTTTCAACCTTGCCAATCTCATCTTTTATCCGCTTCACCAACTGTTTATAGCCGGTCAAATCGACAAGACGGACAATTTTTTCCGGATACTGCTGGGGAGAGATATCATCAGCGTCATAAACTATTTTCAATAAACGATTTGCATGGCGCTGGATTTCCATACTATCGAAGCCTTCTTTAGCCATTACTGCCTTGGATCTAATGTCATAGCGAGCCAGTTTCCACAGGTGCAGCTCTTTCACGATAAAATTCAAGGCCAAATCTCGCTTGCGAGCTTCAAGCAGTCGCCACTTGGCGACTTTCTGCAAGACAGCTAGCTGTTTGGGCTCAAGTTGCCAGGCATTTTTAATGTCGAGATACACTTTTTCAGGATCAACGGGCTTTATACGCCGAACCATGAGCGAAGCGCATTCCTGTTTCAAGGCTTCCAACCAGTCTTTTTCTTCAACCTGCGCCAACAGTTTCTGATACAGCGGCAACAGATAAAAAACATCCGCGGCAGCATAATCGAGCTGTTTATCTGTCAGCGGACGAGCCATCCAGTTTGTACGAGCTTCGCCTTTATCCAGCTCTACCCCCAGAAAATCTTTAACCAGAGTTCCGAAACCAGCTGAAACACCATAGCCAAGAAACGATGCCATAACTTGGGTATCGATCATTGGAACGGGCAAGCACCCGGCATAATGCTGGAACACTTCCAGATCTTCTCCACAGGCATGCAGTACCTTGATAACTGCCTGATCGCGAAGCAGCGCCCATAACGGCTCTAAATCTTCAATTTCCAGAGGATCAATCAAAGCCAGGCTGTCCCCATCAAACAGCTGGATCAAGCCAAGCTTAGGATAAAGTGTGCGGGTGCGGACAAATTCCGTATCAAGCATTACAGCCGCCTGGTTGCGGGCATGCTCACATACTACTTCCAGCCGTTCAGTTGTTGTTATGATTTCAAAATTCACAGCAAACCTTTAATTTTCATCGACTATAACTAACCGAAAGAAAGTGCCGGCATGATAGCCGGCACTCGAAATACACTCATTGTAACCTGAATTTACAGGTTATGCTTCTTGTGCCTGCTTGTCAGACTCTTCTCGCAAGGCACGGCGCAAAATTTTACCGACATTGGTTTTTGGCAATTCGTCACGGAACTCAACAACCTTGGGCACTTTATAGCCAGTCAGGTGCTCGCGACAATGCATCAGCAGCTCGTCTCGTGTCAGGCTCGGATCTCGCTTGACCACGCAAACTTTCACCACCTCACCCGACACTTCGTGTGGCAGGCCGATCGCAGCAACTTCCAACACCTTGGCATTCAACGCGACAACGTCTTCAATTTCATTCGGATAGACATTAAAACCCGACACCAAGATCATATCTTTCTTACGATCAACAATATGCAAAAAGCCATCTTCATCAAAACGGACAATATCACCGGTTGATAACCAACCATCTTCATTGAGCACTTCCTTGGTCGCTTCCGGCCTTTGCCAGTAACCCTGCATCACCTGAGGGCCACGCACTTGCAGCTCACCAGTCTGATCATTCGCGACAACATTGCCTTCATCATCCACCATACGTACTTCCGTTGAAGGAACAGGCAGGCCGATGGAACCATTATAATCAACTAGATCATACGGATAGGCCGCCACCAACGGTGAACACTCCGTTAACCCATAGCCTTCTAGCAGATAATTACTGGTGATCTGCTTCCACTTTTCAGCCACAGCACGCTGCACGGCCATCCCTCCGCCGACCGACAGACGTAAATTACTGAAGTCCAGTTCATGGAAATCTTCGTTATTCACAAGGGCATTAAACAGGGTATTAACCCCGGTAATTGCGGTAAACGGATAACGTTGTAGCTCTTTGACAAAAGTCGGAATATCACGCGGGTTGGTAATCAGCAGGTTTCGCCCACCCATTTCAATAAATAGCAGACAGTTAACCGTCAATGCAAAAACGTGATAAAGCGGCAATGCCGTAACAATCAGCTCACGTCCTTCGGTCAGTACCGGCCCATAGGCACCTTTCGCCTGCATAACATTGGCCAACATATTGCGATGGCTCAGCATTGCCCCTTTGGCTACGCCGGTTGTCCCGCCAGTGTATTGCAGAAAGGCAGTATCCTCACCGGACATAAACGGTTTGACATACTGCATCCGACGCCCTTTGCTCAGCGCCGCACGCATAGATGTTGCATGAGGAAGATGGTACTTTGGCACCATCTTTTTAATATACTTCACGACAAAGTTAACTAGCGTGCCTTTCGGTCGGGAAAGCTGATCCCCAAGCCGAGTTAATACAACATGCTGGACACTAGTGTTCTTTACGACTGATTCTAGGGTGTGTGCAAAGTTGGAAACAATAACAATCGCTTTTGAACCCGAATCGTTTAGCTGATGCTCTAGCTCTCGCGGGGTATACAGCGGGTTGATGTTAACCACGACACAACCAGCACGAAGAATACCAAACAGGGCAATAGGGTATTGCAGCAAGTTCGGCATCATGACGGCAACTCGATCACCTTTTTTTAGCTTGAGATCATTTTGCAAGTAAGCAGCAAAAGCACGGCTGCGCTCTTCCAACTTGCGGAAGGTCATGACCTGTCCCATGTTGATAAATGCTGTCTGATCTGCAAACTTCTGTACAGACTGCTCAAACATATCAACCAGAGACAGGTATGAATCCGGATTAATTTCTGCCGGTACATCTTCCGGATAGCGGTTAAGCCAAACCTTATCCACTTTGCACTCTCCTTCTTTTATCTGGCGCTAGCGCCCAAAACTTGCTGTAAGGGGGAATGATTCAAACAACCGCTTGTTATCACCACCACAGCATAATTAACAAAAAACCAACAACAACCAATTAGGCCAGCTGGCTAAAATTTGATGTGAATCGCACAATATGCTCACAAACAGCCCGCGGACTTTCAATATGACAGTGATGACCACCATCAACTTCAACCTGGGAGCCGTGCTGCAACCAATGCCTTCCGGCCTCCGGCTGCTTGAGTGCTGTAAATCCGCTCCGGCCAAGAATCGACAAGACCGGACACTGAATTTGAGACATTAGCACCTTCGCATGTCCTTCCGCCATACGGTACAAAGAATCACAGCGTAGTCTATTATCATGCCGCCAGTACCAGTTCGAACCGTCCTGATATGTCGCGCGCTCGACCAAGGGGGCAAGTTGCTCTGCCGACAACTGATTAACTGTACAACGCAGCTTCAGGGCTTCCTGAAAAGACGACATCCCCCGGCCCCTTCCCCACAGTTCAGTCCGGCGACGATAACGCTGCCGGCTGGCAATGCCGTCACGAAGACGTTGTACCATGTGGTCCGGAGACTCATGGAGCGGAGACATCCCTTCAATTAACACCACCCCAGCCACATCGGCCGGAAAAACCGCCGCATAGCAACTGGCGACCAATGCACCCAATGAGTGCCCGACCAGATAGACTTCTCGATCTGGCAGTAATGCCATCAGCTGTTTTAAATCATCAAGATAATCGAAAAAGTAATAGTAGTTATCCTTACCCCGAGGCTGAGAATGACCATGACCGGGCCAGTCGATCGCGATCAGATGAAACTTGTCGGCCAACGTCACGAACAAAGGGGCAAAGCTGGCGGCATTATCCTGCCAGCCATGCAAAAATAACAAAATCGGCTTTTGATCACATGGGTAAGACAACGGCGATGAAGGCGAAACAATCTCGCCCTGGATCTGAAATGAACACAAACCAGCCAGCGTTAACTCTGCCAGCTGGAAGCGTGTATTAAACATTACACTCGACACAACATTCTCAATCTACTTGGTCACCCGTTGCGTAACTTCTCCGCGAGTAAACCCCACGCCATAACTCATAAACGAGCACCGGGTTCCAATACAATCATGGTAACGGGCAAAGTCGTCAATCCGGATTTCCTGTTTAACCTGCCACAACTGCTGCCCCGAAATGTTGACGACAGGAAATTGATACTCAAACTCCCCCACCGTTCCTTGTTCTTGGCCATTGACTCGGCCAACAACGGTTAACAGTCTGCCTGGGCGATATTCCAGAGGTTCGAAAAAACCATCCGCATAGCCAACAAAACGCCCCTGCGGCTTGGCATCGAGCTTAGGTCTACCGTCACTAGTCAGCGGCAGGCTGACAACCTCAATTCGGGTTCGTTGTTTTTCATTATCAATTGCTGCAATGATGCCACCCAGCCGAACTTCCTGATCCCGAGCCATTGCAGGATTATCGCGAATCAACTGGAAGTCGGTAATTGGGCTTTCTGATTGAGTGTGCAGGCTTTCGGGCACGCTGGCGCAGCCTACCATAAAGACCATTAACAGCCCAAGAAATAGCACTCTAAACATCAGATACTCCTAGACAAATGCTCATAATCCACCCAGCTTACCGGATAGCGGAACACACTAAACGTATACATCTACCCCAACCAGCGAAGACAACGCATCCTTATGATTTTGATACATCACCCCCATATAGGAATCTAGCGCCTGACGGTGCTTCCCCTCAGGCTCGTCATACTGAATTCTGGAGTGGGCATCTTGAATAAGTTCCGGATCACGAACAGATTTTGCTACCGCTTTTGCAACAACTGTCTGCTCTGCAGCAACAGGCGCCTGTGCCGGTTTGTTGACCCGGGGCTTGTGCGGTGACTGTATTGATGTTGGTAAACGTTGGATTGAAACCATAATGCAATACCTATCAGGAGGAAAAGCGGAGAGTTCTAGATCCTAGAGCTGACAGTTTGCGCCCCTCCGACTAAGATAGCCGCACGGCGCAAACTCGCTAATCCTGAAGTTTATTCACGGCCAGGCAGCTTCTTCCAGGTTACCGTATCACGCAAGTAAACTGGGCTGGCATGCTCTGCTGAAACCGCCTCATCTCGAGCCAAAGCAAATTTAGCCAAGTGGACCATATCCTGGGAGTCGGGATATAAAACAGTCCCTTTTTCCATTTGGACCTTCAGCTGAGCGAGAGGTTCAGCATAGCTTTCCCAACCTGTACCGGCTGTTAGCCAAATACCGTTATCAGCGCTGAACTGCTCAACAAGCCCTTCAGGTCGGATAACCAATTCACTGTCGATCACACGCCAGTCGCCATCAGTCTGGCGCTGATACTGCCCCCAGTAAATCTCGCCCATTCGAGCATCAATTGCAGTCAAAACCTGCTCGGATTGATGTGCTCGGTAGGTCCCCTGAGCCATTGCGGCCAGTGTGGATATACCCAGCATCGGCAGGTCAGCACCAAATGCCAACCCTTGGGCGATACCAATACCTATACGAACGCCGGTAAAGCTTCCCGGTCCACGGCCAAAAGCCAGTGCATCTAATTGGCCGAGCTTCAGGCCACCTTCGGCCAGGACGATATCTACCATCGGCAGAATTTTAGTCGTATGCTCACGCGGCGCATACTCGCAACGTGAAATAACATCATCGCCTATCATTAAGGCAACAGAACAATTTTCGGTGGCAGTATCGACTGCAAGAATTTTGGTGCTCATTCAAGCCTCTGAATGCTGATCGTCACACTGAACAGTACACTCGTTACCATTCACTGCAGACAAAAACTGCCCGACACCATTAACATCCCGCGTACGTGGGATTGATGGCAGGCTTCTTAAAAATACCGCGCCATACGGACGCGTTACCAAGCGATTATCACAAATGACCAGAACGCCCTTATCCTGCTTATCACGAATAAGACGCCCAACGCCCTGTTTCAGGGTGATCACTGCATCGGGTATTTGAACTTGCGAAAAGGGATCCCCGCCACGCAGGCGACAATCTTCAATTCGCGCTTTCAGCAACGGATCATCCGGTGCTGTAAAAGGCAATTTGTCAATGATAACACAGCTAAGGGCTTGTCCTCTAACATCGACACCTTCCCAAAATGCGCCTGTGGCAATCAAGAGCGCATTGCCACGCTCCAGATACTCTGCCAGTAACTTTTGCTTGGTGGTCTCACCTTGTACCAATACCGGCAAATCCAGTACCGAACGAAACCCTTCCGCCAACTCGCGGACCATTTGGTGCGAGGTACAAAGGAAAAAACAACGTCCGTTGTTGCCAGTTATGACCGGTGCCAGCATTTCTACCAGCCTATCGGCAATACCAAAGCTATTTGGCTCGGGAAGAAAACGAGGCACACACAGCAAGGCCTGTTGCTGATAGTCAAACGGGCTTTCCAGTGCGAACTGTTGCTTGGGCGCTAACCCAAGGCGGTGGCTGAAATGGCTAAAATCATCATCAACGGCCAAGGTGGCAGACGTAAATATCCAGGCTCCCGGCTGCAACTGCATTTGTTCGTGGAACTTCTCCGCCACCGATAGTGGTGTGATATTCAGACTAAAATGGCGCGGGGTACATTCATACCAATAGGAATAGCCGGTAATCGAGGTATCGGAAAGCCTTGCCAGTTTTGCTTTCAGCAGCGTGGCCCGTTCAAAAGCCGTGTCTAGTAATTGGCTTCTTCCCAAAGCGAGCTTAAGCACCTCATGAGTTAGATCAAGTGCATCGTTTAATCGGGTCAGCTCACGCTGGATCGCCGGGCTGGTTATGGCTTCTCGCCAATTGCCCCGAAAGCCGGGGTCACCTAGCACAATCCGCAAATCAGATGCAGCCTGAGCCAGTCGATCGGCCGTTTTTTGCAACTGACGCATATCTTTCGCTTCTGTGCGGTAACCAATTTCGACATCCTTGGCCAACTCCTGAACCTGACGGCTGGTCAGGCTCTGACCAAAATATTGGCTGGCAATATCTGGCATTTGGTGAGCCTCATCGAAAATAAAGACTTCCGCTTCAGGGATCAACTCACCAAACCCTGTTTCCTTGATCGCCAAATCAGCTAAAAACAGGTGATGGTTCACCACCACCACATCAGCTTCCATCGCCTTACGCCGGGCTTTAACCACAAAACAATCTTCGTAAGACGGACATTCACGGCCAATGCAGTTATCATTGTTTGAGGTGATCATCGGGATCACCGGACTGTCTTCGGCAACGGTTTCGCACTCGCCAAGATCACCTGTATGGGTCGTTGATGACCAACTGCGGACTTTAACCAGCTGACTCAGTAGCGTCGGATCGACATGGGTACCATGGCTTTCGGTGATCTGGCGACTCAAACGATCGAGGCACAGGTAGTTAGCCCGTCCTTTTAACAGAGCAACCCGTCCGGTAAAACCCAGGGCATCGGCCATTAAAGGCAAATCCCGGTGAAAAAGCTGCTCCTGCAGGTTCTTCGAGCCGGTACTAATAATCGTTTTTTTACCGCGAACCAACGCCGGCACAAGGTAAGCAAATGTCTTGCCGGTTCCCGTTCCCGCCTCGACCACGAGCTGAGTCTGTTCACAAATTGCGTCATCTACAGCCTTAGCCATATCAATCTGCGGCTGGCGAGCCTGGAAACCGGGTATGGCTTTGTCGAGTGCGCCTCCGGAGGCGAAAAACTTGGCAATCATTCCAACGAGCTTATTGGTTATATATACAGTAAAAGGCCGTCCATTATGCCAAGTTTGCCAGCCTGCGACTACGGTTATTTATACCCAGGGTGCCGATGAGTTAGACAAGCACATCTCTAGTTACAACATATGCAACTAAACATATTTAATTGGGGCGCAGTAACAATATCTGCTTTGGTCGAGCCGACAATTTCCATCAGCTCTTGCTGCTCTTTTTCTGCCACATCGTGCTTATCCAGCACGCTCTTAAGCAACACCTCCATCCGCGGCCAATCTTTCTCTGTAATATTCAGGCGGGCATGGGCATCCTTCATTGTCAGCGTAGGCTAATCCAATACCGAGTACCGGTATGGCGAATAAGACAGCCATAAAAAAATATCTGCCGTTGTGACAACATATCTCCTCCTCGGTGATGAAGATCATTAGTTATGATTTCTATACGTATGGCAACTATCACAAGTACTAATCTGAATATTTGTTTTGACCCTGAAATAAATACGCGGTAAATAAAAGGGAATGGAAATATAAATATTGTAGTTCAAGGACGCACATGGAAACGAAAACCCTTCTCACCGATTGCCCAGATGCAATGGGTTTAATATCGAAAATCACCAACATCTGTTACAAGCACCAGCTCAACATTGTTCACAATAATGAATTTGTTGATCACTCCCATAGCCAGTTCTTCATGCGAACAGAGCTGGAAGGTGTTTTTAACGACGAAACCTTCCTTTTTGATCTAGATCGAGCCCTGCCAGAAGGCAGTTACCGCCGTCTGGTCAGCTCAGCCCGCAAGCGCATCGTGATTATGGTCACCAAAGAAGCACACTGTCTGGGGGATATTCTAGTCAAGGCCTTTGATGGCACATTGGATGTTGAGATTGCGGCTGTTGTGGGAAATTACGATACATTGGCGGGTTTGACCGAGAAATTTGATATCCCGTTCCACCATGTCTGCCACGAAGGGCTGAGCCGTGAAACGCACGAAGAGAAACTGCTTGAAGCCGTCCAGCAATACAGCCCTGATTATGTCGTGCTGGCCAAGTATATGCGGATCCTGACACCGAACTTTGTCGCCCAGTTTCCGCACCAGATCATCAATATCCACCACAGCTTTCTGCCGGCCTTTATCGGTGCCAAACCGTACCTGCAGGCGTTTGAACGCGGGGTGAAAATCATCGGAGCTACTGCCCACTTTGTCACCAACGATTTAGATGAAGGCCCGATCATTACCCAAAACGTCATCAATGTAGACCATAACTTCAGCGCAGGCGATATGGCTCGCTCTGGTCGCGATGTCGAAAAATCAGTACTAAGCAAGGCGCTGGGACTGGTGCTCGATGACAAGGTATTTGTGCATGGGAACAGAACCGTAATACTTTAGCGAAAATACGAGTACCGAGTTGCGAGCTTCTATAAACTCGCAACTCATAACTCGCAGCTGAGTTACCCTTCCTCGCTCTCAATCACATCTTTTAGCGAACACGGATGCAGCTTGATACACACCCCAGCCTTTTTAAAAGCATATGTAGGATTTGGCAGTCGTTCTTTTTCTCCCGATGGCGAGCTGGCTTTCACCTTAATGCCTTTATCTGCCAATTTTTCCCAAGGCAGAAGCGGAAATTTCTCATCCAACAGCGCCTTGAGCTCCTCGGTATCCTTCGCTTTAGCCGGAATGACAAACTCAAGATGCTCCCAGCCTTGCTGAGGGTATGACTTACTGCCCGGATACGGCAATTCCAGCGCCTCTATACTCCAACGGCCAACCTGAAGCGACTTATTAAAGCCGATGACAATAATCGGGCGACCATTGATCTCATTGTTTGACCATTCCTCGCCATACGCAAGCCAGGCTTTGTGCAATTCCTTGGCCACTTCAAGATCATTTACCCGTAATGCAATATGATCAGCCTGGTAGTCCGACAGAGAAATATTCATCTCTTGCGCCAGCGCCTCAATGCGTTCTACAAACGCAGGTAACTCTGCCAGCATTTGCTCGGGATGGAGACCTATATCAGTTAGCTTCTGCATGTTTTTTCTCCAGTTATTACAGTATCGGGAAACGAACGCATAATTATCCATAATTTAAGGATTATAGAAACCCAGCCAAAGGTGACGACAGGCCTTGTTGCTGCTTGATTTGTGCATAATTTTCACGTTCTACCCATAACGAAAAAAAAATCGCAAACAATGCCTTTTTCGGGTTGCCAAAACACCTAACTTTGTGGGTATTATTAAGGCAATGCAATGTACGTATTCAAGATATCACCTCTTACTCTAAAGAGTGTCCCGTCAAAAATACTCACGTGATCCCAAACAGCATTAATTATGCTGCAATTAATGTGGCCAGCTTACGTGACTATTTTTGACGGTTTGGCTTATAACAGCTCTTGAAGACCGTGACGTTTTTGCCTCGCTAATACAACTTTGCTATTAGCGTACCAAATGATTTAAAGGATAAGCGCGTGAACATTCAAGCACTAATTAACGATAAAGTATCTCTGGCCTTAGAAACCGCTGGCGCACCCGCAGGTAGCCCAGCAGCCGTTCGCCAGTCTGCAAAAGCACAGTTTGGTGACTACCAGGCTAACGGTGTCATGGGCGTTGCAAAAAAACTCGGCACCAACCCTCGCGAGTTCGCACAAAAAGTTATCGACGTACTGGATCTTGACGGTATTGCTGAAAAAGTCGAAATCGCAGGCCCAGGCTTCATTAACATTTTCCTAAACAAATCTTGGCTTGCCGCCCGTGCTGAGGAAGCACTGGCAGACAAGCGTCTGGGTGTCACTGCTGAAGCGCAGAAAAATATCGTTGTTGACTACTCGGCGCCTAACGTTGCCAAAGAAATGCACGTTGGTCACCTGCGTTCAACAATCATCGGCGATGCCGTTGTTCGTACGCTTGAGTTCCTAGGTCACAACGTTATCCGTGCCAACCACATTGGTGACTGGGGAACACAGTTCGGTATGCTAATCGCAAACCTGGAGCGAGTTCAAAAAGAGTCAGGCGAAGTTTCTATGGAGCTGTCTGATCTTGAAGCATTCTACCGCGAATCAAAAAAAATGTACGACGAGGACGAAGAGTTCGCAAAACGTGCACGTAACTATGTAGTTAAACTACAGAGCGGTGACGAATACTGTGCGGAAATGTGGAAGAAACTGGTTGACGTGACAATGGTTCAAAACCAGCAGAACTATGATCGCCTGAACGTATCACTCTCTCGCGACAACGTGATGGGTGAGTCCATGTATAACGATATGCTCCCAGGTATCGTTGCAGACCTTAAAGAAAAAGGCCTGGCAGTGGAAGATGACGGTGCACAGGTTGTCTTCCTTGATGAATACAAGAACAAAGACGGCGAGCCTATGGGTGTTATCATCCAGAAGCGCGATGGCGGTTTCCTATACACCACAACCGATATCGCTTGTGCTAAATACCGTTTCGAGCAGCTAAACGCAGATCGCGTACTTTACTTCATCGATTCACGTCAACACCAGCACCTGATGCAGGCATGGACAATTGTTCGCAAGGCGGGCTATGTGCCAGAAGACGTAACGCTAGAGCACCACGCATTCGGCATGATGCTTGGCAAAGACGGCCGTCCGTTCAAAACCCGTGCTGGCGGTACTGTTCGTCTTGCTGATCTGCTTGATGAAGCAGAAGAGCGTGCGACAAAGCTGATCGAAGATAAAAACCCAGATCTTGAAACGGCTGAAAAAGAAAACATCGCCAAGACTGTTGCAATGGCAGCGGTTAAATACGCGGATCTTTCTAAACACCGTACCACTGACTACATCTTTGACTGGGACAACATGCTGGCATTCGAAGGTAACACGGCACCATACATGCAGTATGCGTACACCCGTGTGGCTTCTATCTTCAAGCGCGCCAATGTTGAGCTTGCCGACCTGACTCATCCTGTCGTGATCAATGAAGAAAAAGAGCAAACTTTGCTTTCTGCTCTACTTCAGTTCGAAGAAGCAGTCCTAACGGTTGCTCGCGAAGGTCACCCGCATGTAATGTGTAGCTACCTATTTGATCTTGCAGGTAAATTCTCTAGCTTCTACGAAGCCTGCCCGATCCTCAATGCAGAAGAAGAAGTGAAGCAAAGCCGTCTGAAGCTGGCATTGCTAACAGCAAACACCATCAAGCAAGGTCTTGACCTGCTAGGTATCGAAACACTCGAACGTATGTAATTTTTTGCTATTTCATTCAAAGAAATAACGAATTACAGACTAATAATTCGAAGCCTTCTAGGGTATCCTTAGAAGGCTTTTTTATGCGACCAACACCGTAATCAGTTTGCTTTTGTATTTGCGACAAAAATGGAATTCAAAGTATGAGCAAAGACAGCTTTGTGGAATCGACGGAAACGTTGAAAAAAACGGTTCCCTTGATGATCAAACACAAAGTACCAACCACACCGACCAACTATGCACTCTGGTATACCTATGCGTCTCAGCAGCAACCACTACTTAACCAAGCTGTTGACCAAGGAATCGAAGCTTTAGGGCATTGTACTCCCACGCTATGCGACAACCTGTACCAGCAGCTACTAGCCAGCGAAACCGACAAAGACATGAAACAGCTCAAGCAGAGCCTGACGGCAATGATGCAGGAGCTATCCCACACCATGTCAGACACGCTGTCGAATGCCGAAACCTTCCAGGGCGCATTGAGCCATACCTTCAGCAAACTGGAATCAGCCGAGCGAGAAGGCCTCTCATTAGAAGATACCATGACATTGGTGCGCGAGTTAATCCGTGAATCCCGTCAGATCCAACTATCTACCGGTACCTTTAAGGGCCAGCTTAGCAATGCCCAGCAAGAAATTACTGCCCTGCGCGAAGCATTGAGCGAAAGCCAAAAAGAGGCGAATGAAGATGCCTTGACCCGTCTTAATAACCGAAGGGCATTTGAGCGGGATATCCAAAGTTATACTGATAACAATATTCCTTTCAGCCTTATCATGATGGATATCGACAAGTTCAAGGATTTTAATGACACCTTCGGCCACTTACTCGGTGATCAGGTACTCAAAATCGTGGCCCGCCGGCTCCTTGAATGCAGCCGAGACTATGCGCAGTCTTATCGCTTTGGCGGCGAGGAATTTATTATTATTTTGCCGCATAAAACACTGTCTTCGACTCGACAGCAGGCGGAAACGATCCGCCGGGCAATAGAAAAAATCTCGGTCCTGGATAAAAAATCAGGCCAGCGTATCAATTCTGTCACCGCCTCGTTTGGCATTGCTACCAAGCAGGAAGACGAAACCTCGGCAGACGTTATTGCACGCGCAGATAGCCACCTGAACCAAGCCAAGCAACTGGGACGAAACAGGGTGCTTCCTGTCAATTAATCCCTTCACGCTATCGCTAGTTACTTTTACTACGCCTCCAATGCCCTATCAGATACACAGGTGGCGATGACTAGCTTGGCATGAATTCACTGTCCGAAGCGCTGGCCTCCGCCATGCAACCAATCCAGCTCCTCTTGGGTCGATAAACGCCCGTGAACAGCGTTACGATGAGGAAAACGGCCAAAGCGCTGAACCACATCATGATGGCTGACGGCATACTGATAGAATCCTTCAAAAACCATTGCATGAGCGGGTGACACCGACTGCCGGAGCCGATCAAAGCGGAAGACACACTCTTCCTGATCTTCAACTGTTTCAGAATGTTCTAGCGGCAAGTAAAAAAAGACGCGTTCAATTGCGCTTAGCTCTTCGTCATGGTTATTCGCCAGGCCCCGTTTGCAAATTGCCAGGGCTAACGAGTCATAGCGAAATGCCGCACTCAAACCTCGGTATATATTACGGGTAAACTGATCCAACAAGATAATCAGAGCCAGTGCTCCTTTAGGCTCTTTTGCCCAATAACCCAACTCCCCTAGCCCTGCCTGACTAACCAGCGGCTGAAAGCGTTCTGCGATGAGCTTATCCGTTTCTTCCCCTCCCTGAAACCACAGTGCATTTCGGTCGGTAACAGGTACTTCTTCACCAAGCTCACCAAACCAAAAATCCAAGACTTCCTGATATTCCGCAGCCATACTTTTACCCCCAAACGGTTATCGCAAGCTCAACATGTTCGCAAATACCACAATTAGCCACTGATTCCATCAATCTGCGGCTATCAAGACTGGCCTTTATTTCGATTGGTATTACCATGATATGACTAGATAAAAGACGGCTTATCCTTCTGTGGTATTATCAGCATACAGTAGCCCCCACGGATAATGATGAGCAATGTTCCAGCATGTGAGCCGCCCAAAACATTTAAGGAATACGACAATGCATTTTACACTCCATCCGCGACTGGCAGCAGATACTACAATTTTAGGTGACCTGCCATTATGCCGAGTATTACTGTCGAAAGAAGCACTAGGTCCGTGGCTTATTCTGGTACCGCGCAAGGAAGGTATCACTGAAATTCATCACCTGCCCCAAGCAGACCAGTTTGAGCTGATACGTGAATCAAGTGCCGTTGCCAGCCTGTTGGAAACCGACTATCAAGCCGATAAAATCAACGTCGGTGCACTGGGTAACCTTGTTCCCCAGTTACATATCCACCATATTGCGAGGTTTCAGTCTGATATAGCCTGGCCCGGTCCGGTATGGGGAAATACGAACGGAACGCAGCGAGCAGAAGAGATCCAGCAAGCCCTGGCAGAAGAACTGCGCGACGAACTGGCCAATATTGAAGGGTTCAAGGGCATCTAGCCCAGAGCTTACATCGGATTCAAAGCAGAAAAAAGGCAACCCTCGGGCTGCCTTTTAAATTTTATCAGCGTACTACAGTTACTGACAGTTCATCGGCCTTTAGGCTACGATACCAGACATCCTCAGCATTCTGGCAGCATAAATCACTACCACAACCAATAAGTTCTTTGTTGATTGCTCCTTTGCGAATCCAGACATCCAGCATGGTATCAACACCGTCTTCACTCATCCCGAAATGGTTCGCCAGATCCTTTCTGCTAGATCGGCCATGCTGCTCAATGTACAGTTTCAGCTGCTGAAGGATCACAGTGCCAACACCTCTTCCGGTTGTTTCTGTCCCTGACGTTTGAAGACAATATACAAACCCACATTAATCAGAGCAAACAAGCCAATCCACAGCATACTGGTGACTGGGTGCTCTGCAAAATGTGCTACCTGATACACCACGGTTGCAAATGTATAAGCAAGCAACATAGTCCAGCCAGCAATGAAGATTGAGAACTTCTGACCAAACTCACGAACATATGCCCCCATCGCCGCAGCACATGGCGTGTACAGCAAGATGAAGATCAAGTAGGCCATTGCGGCAGCCGAGCTAACAAAGTGAGCCTGAATATTCCCAAAGACTGATGCTTCAACTTCCTGCTCTTCGGCAGCAGTATCAAGATCAGACAGCTCACCGACTTCGATCCCCAGCGGGTCTGAGTAACTGAGGTCAGCTAAATTAGCCGGGATGGTTGCAACGGCTTCTTGCAGACTCGCCAGCAAATCATACTCGCCGCCTTCTTCCCCTTCAGATGGAGCGTAAAGGCTATTTAACGTCCCCACAACCGCTTCTTTGGCAAAAATCCCGGTGATAATACCCACTGTTGCAGGCCAGTTATCCTCTTTCACTCCGATAGGTGCAAGTAAAGGCGTCACCACCTGGGCGGCTTGGGACAATACAGAATTTTCAGTATCCTCGTTACCAAACGAGCCATCAGCACCCAGTGAGTTAAAGAAGCTCAAACAAGCAACAACCACAACAATCGTCTTACCGGCACCCAGTACAAACTTCTTCAGCTTCTGCCATGTTTTGATGCCCACATTACGCATCGTCGGCAATTCATAGTCAGGCATTTCCATAATGAAACTGTCACTCGTCCCCGGGTACAAAGTGTTGCGCAGGATCATTCCGGTCATTACCGCGGCAAAAATGCCGAGTAGGTACAAACCAAAAACAACGTTCTGGCCGCTTTCAGGAAAAAATGCCGCCGCAAACAGCGCATATACTGGCAGGCGTGCACCGCATGACATAAACGGTGCCATTGCTGCAGCCAGTTTACGCTCACGCTCTTGCTCCAGGGTACGGGTAGCCATGATAGACGGCACGTTACAACCGAAGCCCAGTACCAATGGAACAAATGCTTTACCCGGAAGGCCGACCTTCTGCATAACTTTATCCAGAACAAAAGCGGCACGGGCCATATAGCCAGAGCTTTCCAGAACAGCAAGGAACAGGTATAGACAAGCAATAACTGGGATAAACGTAGCCACGGTCTGGATACCGCCACCGATACCATCGGCAATAATTGTTACCAGCCAAACCGGTAGATGATCATCGAGCAGGTAATGGCCGCCATCCACTAACAGAGCGCCGGCACTGATATCAAAGAAATCAATGAATGAACTACCGATATTGATGGAGAACATGAACATCAGGTACATCACGATGAAGAAGAACGGAATCCCAAAAGCGCGATGCAACAATACTCGGTCAATACTGTCACTCAGGCTACGGCTTAGCTTTCCTTCCTGACGACGAACCTTCTGGCATAGCTGGTGAAGGTGGGTATAACGCACATCGGCAACCTGAATATCCGGGTCAATTTCAACCATCAGCTTATTACGGATATTGCATGCCTTATTTTTTTCGTGTTCAGACAATCCATTGATAACTAAAGTATCATTTTCTAACACACGAATCGCTTGGGCGCGAACATTCAATGTCTCACTGCTAAACATCGATTCTAGTTCACCAATAGCAGCTTCAAACGGGTCGCCATAGTGCAAAGCGATATCATTGATAGCAATACCTTGGGCCAGCATTTTATGCAGCTGAACCTTGAATTCTTGTACCTGCTTGATGTTGTTCGCCGACAGGGATACCACCGGACAGCCCAGCACTTTTTCCAGTGCTTTAATATCCAGCAGCTGACGCTGACGTTGCAGTACATCCATTTTATTCAGTACAACAATCATCGGGCGACCAAGCTCGCGGAGCTGCAAGGTCATATACAAACTACGCTCCAGGCAGGACGCATCAACAACATTGATAATTACATCTGCAGGCATCGTCAAAATGGCGCGAGAGGCTATGGCCTCGTCTAGGCTGTTGGCATCATTGGCACTGTCTAGATTATAAATCCCCGGTAAATCCGTTAGGGCAAAGCCATCACCGGCGCACTGGTAGTTACCGGTTTTCTTTTCGACCGTAACACCCGCCCAGTTACCGACTTGCTGCTTGGCACCAGTCAACCCGTTAAATAGTGTCGTCTTGCCGCTGTTAGGGTTGCCGACAGTTAGAATATTATATTGCATTAGCGTATCTCCACCTCAATATTGGCTGCAATCTGCTTGCGCAACGCAATATCAACACCACGGACACGCACCTGTAACGGATCACCCAACGGCGCCAAACGAACAACCGTCACCTGAGTTTCAGGTAACAACCCCATAACCATTAACTTCTTTCTCGTTGCTGAAGGAAGCTCAGACAAGCTGGTTACTACTCCATTGGCCCCGCACGATAATTCAGACAGTTTCATCTTACCAACACCTTAATAAGAATTATTTTTATTCCTAATAGCAATACTACAGGTTGAAACACATTGCGCATTGTCTTAAATCAAAAACCCTCATATTGGTATGCTTATTAGGTTTATTTATTACTGAGTCAGAAAATCCCGAAATTACTCGATATTCCCTTTCGATAAAAAGTCTTGAGGTTGTTAAAAAAAGACGTAAATTACCAACAAAACACCAACAACCAAGCGTTACAAGATGTTTTTTTAAGCTTTTGCTACTTCGCCTTTACCGCAATTAGTCTGACGAAGTTGAGGACGCTCATCATGTAGCAGTAACTGGATATGGTTGAGCACCGTATCTGGCTCAAAAGGCTTGGTGAGCACAGAATCGATATCTGCAGCAACATGGCCTTGACTGCTGTTTTCTATCATCAAAACAAACACAGCATGGCACTCTCTTGGTTCTTCTTGTAGTCGTTCACGAACTTGAAGCCCATCAAGGCCTGGCAGCATCAAGTCACACAATATGATATCAGGCTGATTTTCTTTGGCTAAAATCACAGCCTCATAACCATCGCATGCAGTGATCAAAGGATAATTCTGTAACAAAGCCCCCAGACACGATACTACCTCCTCATCAATTGAGGCAACTAGCAGCTTAGGCAGATCTTCCGGTGTCACTATTCTTGTTTTGCCTTCGCCCGCCAAGGTTCTCACACAGCCCTCGCGATATAGCGGTAAATAAAGAATGAACTCACTTCCAATACCTTGGTAACTAACCACTGATATTTCACCAGCATAGACTTCAACAAGCTGCTTGACGGTACTAAGTCCTAAGCCAAACCCCGCTTCCGGATTAAAGTCACCACCTTCTTTGAAATAACTGTTAAAGATATTCTTTCTGACATCTTCCGGCATCCCTTTACCGGTGTCGCTCACCGACACCACCAACTGATGATTTAAGTCTTTAACCGTGACATTGATACATCCCTGCCGAGACGTAAATTTAAGAGCATTAGACAGTAAGTTACCAACCATAATTTCAAGGTGATAAGGGGCAACGAGAACACTCAATCCGCCGGTATCATCTTCCAGGCAAAGGGTAATATCTTTTTGATCGGCCTCCAGTTGCCAGCTCATACAACAAGCCTGAATAATCGGGCTTACCCGCTGCTCGCAGGGCTTGTCCGGTTCAAGAAAAGCCTGGGCATCCCGGGTCAACAGCTGTTCAACTAGATGTAATGACCGTTCAACATTATTAGCAACCAACTGAAGTTGCTCTGTTTCTCCGCCCTTGCTCGATACCTGCATCTTCTTTAGCGGCCCAAGGATCAGTGACAGGGGGATGCGTAGTTCATGGTATAGCTGAGCCATGAATTTTTGCCGCATATGCAATATTCGCTGCAAATGTTTATTGCTGGCATACAACTGCTTTTTATTGAGTTCAATTCTGGCCGTTTGACGAAACACAGATTGCTTAAGAGATAGGTTTTGACGTTGGTAGACGCGAGCTCGCCACACAATCAGTGAGAGAAGAAAAGTAACAAACAGAACAACAGGCAACGATGTCGACCAGTGAGGTAAAAGCCATAAGTTTGAGACTCGAAATGCGTAGCTGCTCTCTGGCTGTCCTTGCAAATTAACGTCATCAAACTGCAGCTCTAGCTGGTACTCTCCGGGGGCAAGGTTATCTAAGTACAAAATTGGGCTACTGAGCGGATTCCAGCCTTCTTTACTATGCCCCTTCAAACGATATTGCACCTTGGCCAGACCTGAGAACGGCAGCACACCAACATTAAAGCTCACAGATGATCCATACGGTACAGACAATAGCTGCGCATTAGCACCAGCAACGCGCTCTAACCGATTATCAACCTGAATATCACCGACCACAATTGAAAACATTTGAGTATCAGAAGTAAGCAGTATCTTTGGATCTATCTCCAGTAGCCCTTTCCGGCCACTGAGCAATAATTTTCCCGATTTTAATATCTCACAGACAGGTGAAAAGGGTTCATTTTCAAACCCTCCAACCAGCGGTGGCAGATGCAGTTTCATCTTTGCGGAAAGAGAGTAATAGGAAAGCCCCCGACTTGTTGCTACCCAGCTCCCTCCATTATCACCAACAACGCAATACGGCTTGGCATACGCACCATTAAGGGCAACTGATTTCAACTGAAGCGAGGTTAATTTCGGTGAATATTGAAGACCGTGGGAATTCACAACCCACAACTGGCCTAATATATCTTCAAATATATCAATAACACCGCCCTGATGAGCGGTTTCATCAACAATGTTCAACAGACCGGCACTAAATCTGTATAAACCATAGTCAGTTCCCACCCAAACTTGATGATGGCTATCCTCAAACAAGATCGTCACTGATTCACTACCATGCGGAGCCTGAAACCAATGACTACCAAATGCATTAAGCTCTTCCGTATCAGGCCAGTACCGATAGAGGTGAGATTGCATACCAATCCAAACTGAGTTGTAACGATCAATCATCAAACTGGTAATAGGCTGATTTTGAAACCAGGCGGGTAGCCTTTGAGCCAACCACTCGCTGCTTTCCAAGGAGTACGCCTTCAAACCGGAGTCAGTTGCCAGCCAGAATGTACCCTCTTTATAGACAAAATGGTTGACCCCGCCTGTTACAGGCAAACGTCTGACAATATTAAGATTATCTTCAAACTCTATCAGCCCGTCGTCTGTGGCCAGCCAGATGCTTCCACCATCAAGCTGCTGAAGTTGGTTGATTTGGCTGGGCGGGATCAGACCTGTGTCTTGATTATAAGGAACCTGTCTCAATGCGGCCGTAGAGGTGGGCAAATAGTTAATACCGCTATTGGTTGCTATCCACAATCCATCTTTCTCATCACGTAACAGGGCCATAATGCGATTGCCATTAATAGAGTACTCACCATCGGCATCAGCGCTATAGTGAGTCACTTTTAGTAACTGCTTATCAATATGGTTAAGTCCTCGCGGGGTCCCTATCCACATACCTGATTCAGTTTCAGCAATAGCGGAAACTGATGAATTATTCCTCAGTGTATTTTGAGCAGGAACAAAAACACGTTCGCGGCGAGATAGATACAGCCCGTTCAAGGTGCCAAACCATAACTGGTGTTGACTGTCTTCAAATACTGTCGTTACTTTCTGACCTGGATACAGGAGGAGCTCTATAAACTGGCGATTTCTAAATTCATAAACGCCCTGCTCCCCTGCAACGAAAATCGAACCTCCAGCACCATATAGCCCTGTTATGGAGAACGATTTCGGAAAAGGAAAAAACTCCGGCTGTTGTTGCCTATCTATTACCGCATATAGTCCCCGGCTATTTGCAAACCAGATTTCTTGTCCCTGGCTTTCTACAAACTGAAAAGGCGTCGAGCTCATATCCAATCGGTGCAGCTCAGTTGTTGTAGGCAAGTAACAGTAAGCCAAGCCATCTTTTACAAGCCAAAGCTCCTGTTCGAGCATCACGGCGTCTGTCACACCAGTAATCGTTTCGCCAGCCTCATCGACAGCATTGTTTAACCTACTGCCATCATAAAAAATCAATGATCCCTGAACATCAACAAACCACAGCCCACTGTTTGTGTTGCGAATGATTTTTTCAGCCGCCACGAAGCTTCCGCGTTCCTGATGGGGGAGCGGGTAAAAAGCATGATTGGCGTCTGCTGTTGCAATACTGCAGCTAAACAGCACCGACAGGCAAAACAATAAAATAAGAAGGGCTTTATTCATAAAAGATCAGGAACTATTAAAAGACTCTTATCCCTGTAACAACTTACGGCAACGTAACAGGACATTATGCAGTATGTTGCCCTTTAGTGTAATGGTGATTTTATAAAATGAGCGATGAGACATAAAAAAAGCGCACCTTAGTGCGCTTTCTTATCAACCTGGCATTACAGCTAGTAATTTCTGCCTCTCATCGCTTGCAAGCTGGACAAAGCGACCACGTTGCTTCGATGAAATGGGTTCGGCCTGCGGCAGGGGAACCTTCATAGCGTTCACCGCACGATTCTTTTTGATTAGCTCGTAATGGAGGTGCGGTCCTGTCGAACGCCCTGTATTACCACTAAGCGCAATACGCTGCCCCATCGTGACCTTGTCACCCACCTTCACAAATAATTTATGTAAATGCAGGTACCGAGTCATGTATTCACGGCCGTGCTTAATTACCACATAGTTACCAGCCAACGGGTGTTTTCTCGCTTTAACGACGACGCCATCACCGGCCGCAACCACCGTTGTGCCAATTGGGGTGGCAAAATCAGTGCCATTGTGTGGCGAGATACGTCCTGTCACAGGATGCTTCCGGCGTGGGTTAAATGAGGAGCTGATACGATAGCGTTTTGCTAAAGGGATCCGGCGCAATGCACGGTTCAAGCTTTTTCCTTCAGCATCATAAAACTGGCCGTCGTCGTGGCGCATCACAAAGACTTCACGACTGCCGCTCAGGTAATACAAGGATTTGACATTGCCACGAGTCACTGCTTTGCCCTCAATGAACTCTCGCTCGACCGAGACGGCAAAACGATCGCCTTTACGTGCCTCTCTGCCAAAATCAAAACGCCATTGCAGGGCCTGAACTACCGTTTGAATCTGGTTTGGGGATAGGCCTGCTGTACGGGCAGACTGATAAAAACTGCCGGAGATCCGTCCGGTCAGCATTACAGGTTTAATTTCGCCGTTCTCTTCCAGCTGCTTAAACTTGTAGCCTTGATCCGTCAACGTATAAACGTCAGTCATTTTGGCACTGCGCTTAACGCTGAACTCTTTTACCCGTCCCTCCTCAGTAACTGACCATTCAATCATCTGGCCAACACCAAGGTTTTGGATCGACTTATTCACTTTTATCAGACGATACATATCTGCAATAGGCAGTGCATACTGCGAAAAAATCACGCCTAATGTCTCGCCAGACGTCACCTTATGGGTGTGGGCAACATCAGCGACTTCTTCGAGCTGTTGCTCTAATTCATCCTTCGGTGCTGAAAATTCCGGATCCTGGGGATCAAGAACCGCTCCCATCGGTTCGCTATTTTGCTCAGATAAGACATCGAGCTCTTCAACCGGAAGCTCGACATCAATCCGTTGGTTGGATTGGTATGAGACAGCCTGCTTAAGTGGCGATGAAGGCTGCCATAACAAGGCAGCCACGACGAGCAATGAGGTTGAGGCTAAAGCAATACGATGCTGGCGAGATAGCTGTTTAATTGTAAAGGCCGCAACCTTGAATATTTTCATTATTATTTAAGACACTTGGTAAAACTTTGCCCCAATTCTTGCAAAAATCGGACATAACCTCCCTTTTCCTCAGCAATTTCCGTTGCCATTGGATCAAGGGTTCCAATATTGACTTCTGTACCACTAACCACACTTTTTACTACCGCCGGAGAGAACTGAGGCTCGCTGAATACGCATTGCGCCTGCTTGTCCTGTAATGAGCGGCGGATAGAAACTAATGTTTTCGCACCCGGGCGACGATCGGGATCAACAGTAAAATGCCCGAGATTATTTAGACCAAACTGTTCTTCAAAATAGCCATAGCCGTCATGAAAAACATAGTAGCCGCGATCGGCTAATGGTTTCAGTTCTATGTTCAACTCATCGATGGCCTGTTCCACCTCAGAAACGAACATCGAAAGATTATCTTCATATTTATTTTTATGCAATGGATCAAACTTGATAAGCGCCTCAGAAATCACGTTCGCTGCCTGAATTGCTTGCTTCGGTCCAAGCCATAGGTGTGGATCTACGCCATCGTGACTATGGCTGTGATCATCATGATCAATTTCAACGCCCTCTTCATAATGACGAAGATCAATTGTATGTTGTTCTGTCAGTGCCAAGCTGTTGCCTTTCGCCTCTAGTACTTTGGACAGGAACATTTCCAGCTCAGGGCCGACCCACACAACCAGATCCGCATCTCTGAGTTTTTTCACATCCGATGGACGCAGTGCGTAATCATGGGGGGATGTTCCTGCTGGCAATAAAGTTTCGCTGTTCGCAGCGCCAGCAGTTAGCTCCTGTACGATCAGGTTCAGGGGCTTAACTGTTGTCACAACTTTAAACTCACCGGCTGAAAGGTATGACGAGAACAGTAGTGCAACAGAGCAAAAGCAAGGTAACAATCGGCGCATAATGTTTTCCGAAATAATTATTGATTACAAACAAGTATGAAATGTTATATTATAACATCTCACTTTGGCAAATACCTTGAAGCACTTTTTTATGACAACCTTAGTTGAATTACAGACTGTTACCGTGACTTTCTCGGAACGGCACGTGCTTGACCAAGTTTCAATCAAACTTGAACGGGGCCAAATCACAACATTGATTGGCCCAAATGGTGCAGGCAAATCAACCTTGGTGAAAGTCATCACTGGTTTGCGCAAACCTACTGCAGGAAAGGTCATCCGTCAGAAAGGACTCCGGATAGGCTATGTGCCACAAAAACTAGAGTTAAATTCATCGCTGCCTCTCAGCGTTGATCGCTTTATGCGACTGGCGGGCCGCTATAGCAATGCCGACAGACTAGAAGCACTGAAGCTAGTTAGCGGAGTTCACTTGCACCACAGCAATATGCATTCCCTCTCTGGCGGTGAAATGCAGCGTGTGCTATTGGCTCGGGCCCTGCTTCAGCGCCCGGATCTCCTAGTACTTGATGAGCCTGTACAAGGTGTGGACGTCAACGGTCAACTAGAGCTATACAGCCTGATCCAATCACTACGGGACAAGCTCAACTGTGCCATATTGATGGTTTCACACGACTTGCATCTGGTTATGGCAAAGACAGACAACGTGATCTGCCTGCACCACCATGTCTGCTGCTCTGGAGCCCCTGAAGCGATCACCAGCCACCCGTCATATGTTGCTCTGTTCGGTACTCAGCAAAGCGAACAGCTGGCACTCTACCACCATCATCACAATCATGAACATGATCTTGCCGGCAGTCCGGTAGGCCCGTGTCAGCACCACCACGCGCAACAAGAGAACCACAATGCTTGATTTTATTCTACCGGCACTGATTGCAGGCATCGGCATTGCCGCCTTGGCCGGGCCGCTGGGCTCCTTCGTCGTCTGGCGTAAAATGGCCTATTTTGGCGATACACTTTCCCATGCATCTTTGCTGGGCATCGCCCTTGGCTTCCTGTTCAATATCAATCTAAACTTGGCTCTGGTGATCTGCTGCCTGGCACTCGCCGTGATCCTCGTTAGCCTGCAGAAACAGAAATATGTCGCTACCGATACCCTGCTGGGTATCCTCGCCCACAGTGCCTTGTCGCTTGGTTTGGTCGCAGTCAGTTTTCTAGACCATGTTCGGATAGATTTGATGGCCTATCTATTTGGCGATTTGCTGGCGGTGACGACCACCGATTTATTATGGATCTATGGCGGCGGCATTATTGTCATGGCCATGCTCATCACCTTATGGCGCCCGCTGTTGTCGATGACAATTAACGAAGAGTTAGCTCAGGTTGAAGGCGTTAATGTCGATCTGATGCGACTGCTGCTGATGTTGATGGTCGGTCTGGTTATCGCCGTCGCAATGAAGTTTGTCGGTGCCCTGATCATCACTTCACTACTCATTATTCCGGCAGCGACAGCTCGACGTTTTTCCCATAGCCCGGAACTAATGGCCGGACTGGCATCCGTTATTGGCTCCGTTGCCGTCGTGCTCGGTCTGGCCATGTCTTGGCATTATGATACGCCAGCGGGTCCTTCCGTTGTGGTCGCTGCCGCAGCCATGTTTATGCTCAGCCAGTTTAAGCGTACTGAGGCCTAAGCCTAACGAAGCCTGCCCTACGGCCCTTGATGCTTGGGTGGGAGGGTTGATACCAAATAAAAAAACCCGCCAGATAGCGGGTTTTCAAATCTTTCACAATGCTGAATTACCAGCCAGTGACTTCGCGCAGTGCCTTGCCGATATCAGCCAGGCTCTTCACTGTTTTAACTCCTGCAGATTCAAGTGCCTGGAACTTATCATCAGCGGTCCCTTTACCACCAGAGATAATTGCTCCAGCGTGCCCCATACGCTTACCCGGAGGCGCTGTAACACCTGCGATGTAAGAAACCACCGGCTTTGAGACATTCTCTTTGATATACGCAGCAGCTTCTTCTTCTGCTGTACCACCGATTTCGCCAATCATCACAATTGCTTCAGTCGCAGGATCTTTCTCGAACATCTCCAAGACATCGATAAAGTTTGCGCCAGGAATTGGGTCACCACCGATACCAACGCATGTTGACTGGCCGAAACCTTCATCGGTAGTCTGCTTGACCGCTTCATAAGTCAGCGTACCTGAACGCGAAACGATACCAACTTTACCTGCTTTATGGATATGACCAGGCATGATACCGATCTTACACTCATCAGGAGTGATAACACCCGGACAGTTAGGACCAATCATACGCACGCCAGCCTCATCAAGACGTACTTTAACATCTAGCATATCAAGCGTAGGGATACCTTCGGTGATTGTAACAATCAGCTCGATACCCGCATCAATTGCTTCGAGGATTGCATCTTTACAGAAAGGTGCAGGAACATAGATAACGGTTGCCGTTGCACCTGTCGCTTCAACAGCGTCACGTACAGTGTTGAATACAGGTAAACCAAGATGAGTTGTTCCGCCTTTACCCGGAGATACACCGCCAACCATCTGTGTTCCGTACTCAATGGCTTGCTCAGAGTGGAAAGTCCCCTGACCGCCAGTGAATCCCTGACAAATTACCTTGGTATCTTTATTAATTAGAACTGACATTATTTACCCTCCGCTGCAGCAACTACTTTTTCAGCTGCTTCAGTTAGGGAAGTCGCAGCAATAATATTCAGACCACTCTTGGCCAGTGTTTCTGCACCCAGTACGGCGTTATTACCTTCAAGGCGAACAACAACCGGTACTTCGACACCGACTTCTTCAACAGCACCGATAATGCCCTCAGCAATAAGGTCACAACGAACAATGCCACCGAAGATATTTACCAGTACAGCTTTCACGTTGCTGTCAGACAGGATGATCTTGAATGCTTCGGTTACACGCTCTTTCGTCGCACCGCCGCCAACATCAAGGAAGTTTGCAGGCTGGCCACCGTGCAAGTTAACGATATCCATCGTCCCCATCGCCAGGCCGGCACCGTTAACCATACAGCCAATGCTACCGTCTAGCGCGACGTAGTTCAGCTCCCACTGCGCCGCATGGGCTTCACGCTCATCTTCTTGTGAAGGATCATGCATTTCGCGAAGCTTTGGCTGGCGGTACATAGCATTTGAGTCGATGTTAATTTTACCATCAAGACAAAGTAGGTTGTCGTCGCCAGTGATTACCAACGGATTGATTTCAAGCAGTGCCAGATCATAGTCAGCAAACATATTGCCAAGACCGAGGAAAATTTTAGTGAACTGCTTAATTTGGTCTCCTTTAAGACCAAGCTTGAATGCTAGCTCGCGACCTTGGTATGGCTGAGGGCCAACCAACGGATCAATCGCAGCTTTGTGGATAAGCTCCGGTGTTTCTTCCGCAACCTTTTCAATTTCCACACCACCTTCAGTTGATGCCATGAAAACAATGCGGCGAGTACCGCGGTCAACAACAGCGCCCAGGTAGAGCTCGTTGGCGATATCTGATGCTTCTTCAACCAGGATTTTTGTTACTGGCTGGCCATTGGCATCTGTCTGGTAAGTCACCAGGTTTTTACCTAGCCACTTCTGTGCGAATTCTTTGATGCCGTCTTTGGTATCATGCAGTTCAACGCCACCCGCTTTACCGCGGCCACCAGCGTGAACCTGACACTTTACAACCCACTTGCCGCCACTGATCTTTCCTGCAGCTTCAGCGGCCTCTTGTGGCGTATCGCAAGCGTAACCTTCTGGAACTGGCAGACCGTACTCAGCAAATAGCTGTTTCGCCTGGTATTCATGCAGATTCATGATGTTCTATCCGTTTTCATATCCCTTCGGGACTTGTTATATCCATCTGAAATACTCTCGGGTATTTCTTCGTTATCGATACCTAAAGCCTGATTCAGCCGGACGTTGAGCCTGCCCGGCTTAACTTTAGGTATTAAACGTCCAGTAGCAGACGTGTTGGGTCTTCTAGTAGTTCTTTAATCGTTACCAGATAACCAACAGACTCACGACCATCAACAAGACGGTGGTCATAAGACAGTGCCAGGTACATCATTGGTAAGATTTCAACCTTGCCGTCAACGGCCATTGGACGGTCAGCAATTTTATGCATGCCCAAGATAGCTGATTGCGGCGGGTTAATAATTGGTGTCGACATCAATGAACCAAAGACACCGCCGTTAGTGATGGTAAAATTACCACCAATCAGCTCGTCAACGGTTAACTTACCGTCACGGCCCTTGATAGCGAGTTCACGGATACCTTTCTCGATTTCAGCCAAGCTAAGCTTGTCACAGTCACGAAGAACTGGCGTTACCAGACCTCGTGGTGTCGAGACAGCAATACTCACATCGAAGAAATTGTGGTAGACGATGTCGTCACCGTCAATCGACGCGTTCACCTCAGGATAACGCTTCAGCGCTTCAACCACGGCTTTGACGTAGAAAGACATAAAGCCCAGACGAATGCCATGACGCTCTTCGAAAATGTCTTTATATTGCTTACGAAGGTCCATGATTGGTTTCATGTTCACTTCGTTAAAGGTTGTCAGCATTGCTGTACTGTTTTTCGCCTCCAGCAAACGCTCGGCCACACGCTTGCGCAAACGTGTCATCGGTACGCGTTTTTCACTACGATGGGCAAGTGGAGCTTCAATCTTCGCTTCAACCACAGGAATCGCAGCAACAGGTGCCTGGGCTTTGCCTTCTTTGACAAACGCTTCAACATCTTCACGAGTGATGCGGCCACCAACGCCGGTGCCTTTTACATCAGAAGCCCGAATACTGTGCTCGCCGAGCAAGCGACGTACAGCTGGGCTCAGTGCTTCGCTGCTTTCTTCTGAAAGCGACGCCGTATTGCGTTTATTTGGTGACGCTTCTGCTTCAGCTGGCACATCCGCAGTCGGCTCACCGGCCACAGCACCCGCTTTAATTTTACCAATCAATTGCTTAGATAAAACAGTAGTACCATCTTCTTCAATGATTGCTTCTAAAATACCATCTTCCGGTGCAGGAACTTCCAGCACCACTTTGTCTGTTTCGATATCAACCAGAACTTCATCACGTGTAACGGCATCACCCGGCTGTTTGTGCCAAGTTGCCACTGTCGCATCTGCAACTGATTCAGGTAAATCAGGAACCAGAATTTCGATTGTCATATCGGCTTTGTCCTTTTTGTTCCAGTTCTTATTAATCTATTGTAAGCGCAGTTTCGATTAGCGCTTTCTGTTGTTTCAAGTGAACCGACATGTAACCTACAGCCGGTGAAGCAGATGCTGGGCGACCTGCATAATTCAGCTCGGCACCTTTCGGTATTGCAGAGCGGAAGTTGTGCTGGCTAGAATACCAAGCGCCTTGGTTTTGCGGCTCTTCCTGACACCAAATAAAGTTGTCAACGTGCGGGTAATCAGCCAGAGCGGCTTCTACATCTTCTTTCGGGAATGGGTAGAGCTGTTCGATACGAACAATGGCCACATCTGTCTGCTCGTTTTTACGACGCTGTTCTAGAATATCGTAGTAAACCTTACCGGAACAGAACACCACACGCTTAACTTGCTTCGGATCCAAATCATCAACTTCTGGAATAGCCGGCTGGAAATTACCACTCGCCAAATCATCCATCGTCGAGACACACAGCGGATGACGCAACAGAGATTTCGGTGACATTACAATCAGCGGACGACGCATCGGACGAAGCACCTGGCGGCGGAGCATATGATAGATCTGAGCCGGCGTAGACGGAATAATGACCTGCATATTCTGTTCAGCACAAAGCTGCAGATAACGTTCCAGACGAGCAGAAGAGTGCTCAGGCCCTTGTCCCTCGTAACCATGTGGTAGCAGCATTGTCAGGCCACACATACGGCCCCACTTTTGCTCACCGGAACTGATGAACTGGTCAATCACCACCTGGGCACCGTTGGCAAAATCACCAAACTGCGCTTCCCAAATCGTCAGACCACCAGGTTCAGCCGTCGCATAACCGTATTCAAATGCCAGTACAGCGGCTTCTGACAGCACCGAGTCAAAGACTTGGAATGTACCTTGCTTGTCATGGATATTGGCAAGCGGAACGTAAGTACTGGCATCACCTTGATTGTGCAGCACCGCGTGGCGATGGAAGAATGTACCACGGCCTGAATCCTGTCCAGTAAAACGAATCCGGTTACCATCGTCAACCAAGGTAGCATAAGCCAATGTTTCAGCCATTCCCCAGTCGACCATTTTGTCACCCGCAATCATTGCCTGGCGGTCGTTGTACAGCTTCTGTACCCGACTTTGCAGCTTATGACTCTCAGGGAACTGACAAACACGCTGGGCAAGATCATTCAGACGAGAAGGCTCGATGGTATTAGGCCATTCAACCGTCCAGTCGTGTCCGAGATACGGTGACCAGTCGACAGAATGGAGCTTCATCGGGCGCCACTCTTTCACGACACACTCACCACGATCGAGCGCATCACGATATTCGTTGATCAAAGACGTCGCAGTCTCTAAGTCAACCGTCTCGTTATCGGTCAGTGCATCAGCATAAATCTTACGTGGTGTCGGATGTTTTTTGATTTTCTGATACATCAACGGCTGAGTTGCATTCGGCTCGTCAGCTTCGTTGTGACCATGGCGGCGATAACACACCAAATCAATGACAACATCACGCTTAAAGGCATTTCTGAAATCCAGGGCTATGCGAGTAACAAACGCTACCGCTTCAGGATCATCAGCATTGACATGGAAAATAGGGGCCTGGACCATCTTTGCGATATCGGTACAGTACTGCGTTGAGCGGGTATCGTTCGGGTTAGACGTTGTGAAGCCAATCTGGTTGTTCACGACAATACGAACCGTACCACCAACACGGTAGCCACGTGACTGAGACATATTGAATGTTTCAGCGACCACGCCCTGACCGGCAATTGCAGAGTCCCCGTGAATAGTAATAGGTAGAACTTGTGAGCCATCTTTATCGCCAAGGCGATCCTGACGAGCTCGCACAGAACCCACAACCACAGGGTTAACAATTTCAAGGTGTGATGGGTTAAATGCCAACACTAAATGTACATCACCACCCGGTGTTGCGAAGTCAGCAGAGAAGCCCTGATGATATTTCACATCACCGGTTCCCCAAGATTCACCATGCTTGCCCGCAAACTCATCAAACAAGTCCTGCGGTTTTTTACCCAACACATTAACCAGCATGTTCAGGCGGCCACGGTGTGCCATACCCACGACAACTTCGCGGGCACCGTTTGTTCCGGCATAGCGGATCAGCTCTTTCATCATAGGAATAAGCGCATCACCGCCCTCTAGTGAGAAACGCTTGGCACCCGGGAATTTAGCCCCCAAGTAACGTTCCAAACCTTCGGCTGCTGTTAGCTCATCGAGGAAAGTCAGTTTTTCATCTGTCGAGAATGCGCCTTGACCAACCACTGATTCCAAACGGTGCTGAAGCCAGCGCTTTTCGTCAGTATTGGTAATATGCATGTACTCAGCACCAATCGAACCACAATAGGTTTTTTTCAGCGCATCATAGATTTCAGAAAGCTTCATCGTCTCTTTGCCAACCGCAAAAGAACCGACATTGAAGGTTTCATTAAAATCATCTGCTGTCAGGTTATGGAATTCAGGTTCGAGATCAGGCACTCGATCCTGCTGCCATAGCCCTAACGGATCTAAGTTTGCATGCTGATGGCCACGGAAACGGTATGCGTTGATAAGCTGCAATACCTTAACCTGTTTCGCATCAACATCTGGATCGCTGACGGTAGCACTTAGATGGGTTGTCTCTTTAGCCAGACGTCGGAAATAATCACGAACACGCGAGTGCGGTTGCTCAACAGCAGCTTCACTCACAATAGGCAAATCACTAAATACGTGCCGCCATTTTTCATCGACTAATTCTGGGTCGCTAAGATACAACTCGTAGAGGTCTTCTACATAAGTTGCATTGGCGCCAGCCAGGTGTGAAGACTCAAGCCAAGCCTTCATAACGCCGTTCTGCATTGTTTTCCCTTAACCACTAGTTATCGCCATTTGCGCCGGTCTCAAGGCCGGGCTTTAAAGCTGGCTTCCGATAGCGAGTCAGGAAGCCAGCATATCGATAATTCGACTTAATTATACCGCGCGTTTTAGCAACATTGATTTAATGTGGCCAATCGCTTTCGTTGGATTTAATCCCTTAGGACAAACATTTACACAGTTCATGATGCCATGGCAACGAAAAACACTAAAAGCGTCGTCAAGATCTGATAATCGTTCATCTGTTGCAGTATCACGGCTGTCAATTAGCCAACGATATGCAGCCAGTAGACCTGCTGGTCCGATAAACTTATCTGGATTCCACCAGAACGATGGGCATGATGTCGAGCAGCACGCACACATAATACAGTCGTATAAACCATCGAGATGGGCACGGTCTTCAGGTGACTGAAGGTTTTCACGAGCAGGCGGCAAAGCACCGTCATCAATCAGGAATGGCTTCACCTTCGCATAGTTGGTGTAGAACTGTTCCATATCGATGATGAGGTCGCGAATCACAGGCAGACCAGGCAACGGACGAATCACGATCGTTGTTTCGCCAGTTAACGCAGAGAGCGGAGTAATACATGCCAGGCCGTTGGTACCATTCATGTTTACGCCATCTGAGCCACATACGCCTTCACGGCAAGAGCGGCGGAAAGCCAGCGTTGGATCTTGCTCTTTAAGCAAGATTAATGCATCCAAAACCATCATGTCTGAACCTTCAGGCACTTCAAGGATATAACCCTTCATGTGTGGCGCATTGTCGACATCTGGATTGTAACGATAAATTGAAAAATTCAGTTTCATTTTCTTCCCTCCCCCTTAGTAAGTACGCGCTTTCGGTGGGAACGCTTCACGACTCGTTGGCTCCATATTTACAGCACGCTTCGACATTTCCTCTGTCTCAGGGTTGTAAATTGAATGGCATAACCAATTTTGATCATCGCGCTCAGGGAAGTCGAAACGGGCATGGGCACCGCGACTTTCTGTACGGAAGTTTGCAGCAACGGCAGTTGCGTATGCAGTTTCCATCAGGTTATCAAGTTCTAGGCATTCAATACGCTGAGTATTGAACTCTGTCGAGGTATCATCTAGTCGCGCTTCTTTCAAACGCTCACGGATTACCTTAAGTTCTTCCAAACCTGTCGCCATCGCATCACCTTCACGGAATACCGAGAAGTTGTTTTGCATACAAGACTGGAGATCTTTACGAATCTGCACGGGATCCTCACCTTTCTGGGTGTTGTTCCAGCGGTTGACGCGCTCAAGAGATGCCTCGATATCAGACTCAGTTGCCGGACGAGCTTCAGCTTGAGCTGCCAAGGTTTCGCCAAGATGCAGACCCGTCGCTCGGCCAAAGACCACCAGATCAAGCAGTGAGTTACCGCCCAGGCGGTTTGCACCGTGGACAGAAACAGAAGCAATTTCGCCACAGGCAAACAAGCCTTGTACTTCTTCGTCCAAACCTGCACTGTTTTGTTTAATGGCCTGGCCGGAAACCTGTGTAGGAACACCACCCATCATGTAATGACAGGTCGGGATAACAGGAATAGGCTCTTTGACAGGGTCGATATGGGCAAAGGTACGGGACAGTTCACAGATACCCGGCAGGCGTGACTCAAGTACGTCTTTACCCAAGTGATCCAGTTTCAGTTTAATGTGCGGCCCCCATGGACCATCGCAGCCACGTCCCTCACGAATTTCAACCATCATCGAACGGGCGACAACATCTCGGCCGGCCAAATCTTTGGCATTTGGCGCATAGCGCTCCATGAAGCGCTCACCGTCTTTGTTCAGCAGGTAACCACCTTCACCACGGCAGCCTTCTGTTACCAGCACACCGGCACCAGCAATCCCCGTAGGGTGGAATTGCCACATTTCGATGTCTTGCATTGGAACGCCGGCACGAAGTGCCATACCGACACCATCACCGGTATTAATAAATGCGTTGGTTGTCGACGCATAGATTCGGCCTGCACCGCCTGTCGCCAGGATTGTTGCCTTCGACTTGAAGTAGCAAATCTCGCCGGTTTCCATGCAAAGAGCTGTACAACCGAGGATTGCACCATCTTGATTCTTCACTAAATCAAGCGCGTACCACTCAGAGAAAATGGTCGTCTTATGCTTGATATTCTGTTGATACAACGTATGCAAAAGGGCGTGACCGGTACGGTCAGCCGCGGCGGCTGTACGCGCCGCTTGTTCGCCGCCAAATGCTTTGGACTGGCCGCCAAAAGGACGCTGGTAAATCGTACCGTCTTCGAAACGTGAAAATGGAAGCCCCATTTTTTCTAGTTCGATAACAGATTTAGGACCGTTCTTACACATGTATTCAATAGCATTCTGATCACCGATGTAATCAGAACCCTTAACTGTGTCATACATATGCCACTGCCAGTCATCCGGGTGTGAATTACCAAGAGCAACGGTAATTCCCCCCTGCGCAGACACAGTATGTGAACGGGTAGGGAAAACTTTAGACAACAAAGCACAACTAAGGCCTTGTTCAGAAATTTGTAGTGCGGCACGCATACCTGCACCACCAGCACCGATTACTACGGCGTCAAACTCACGAACTGCAATGCTCACTTACGCACCCCACACAATGAAGAAACCTGAAAACAGGTAGACAAAAAGTACAGCTACAACACCAAACTGGATGCCTGCTCGTAGGGCGGCAGGTTTAATATAATCTGTTAATACTTGCCATAGGCCAATCCAGGCGTGGATCAGAATTGATAGCAGCGCCAGCATAGTAAAGACCTTGGTGCTCAGCTTGCCAAAAAAAGCAGTCCAGGTTTCATAGCTGAGATCCGGGCCAAAGGCGAAGAATCCGACCATATAAATGGTGTAAAGGGTTAGGATGATTGCAGTTGCGCGAATCAGAATAAAATCGTGTATACCATTACGGCCGATTGTCGAAACATTGTTTACCATACTAGGCCTCCAGCGAAGATAGCTAGAACCGCTACAATTGCGAAGCTCACTTTCGTGCTTGCGATGCCGGATTCCATTTCTTCAAAATATCCCATGTCCATCATTAAGTGACGCACGCCCAACACAATGTGATAAAACAATGCAGTCAGCACGCCCCACAGAACAAATTTCACAAAAAAGCTGTCAACTATGTTGGCAGCGCTTGTGAAACCTTCTGGGGAGGAAAGGGAAAGGCCTAATAACCAAAGTAGGATTGCAACAGAAACAAAGGTGATCACGCCTGATACACGGTGTAGGATCGACGCAATCGCCGTCAGAGGAAAGCGAATCGTCTGTAGGTCGAGGTTGACAGGTCTTGGCTTATTTACTTTCACGGTGTTTGCCCACTCAGCTCCAATGAAGCATTTTATTTTTATAGAACTCTCCGATCCGCTTAAGCCAGATAAATAAGCGCAACATTCTCATAACCTTTGGTTGCAATTATGTTTTAACGGAAACCCAAAACAAAATTAAACCTAAGTGACTAATATTGTTGATAACTTAAGCTTTCGTTCCTGGCGGCCGCAGAACCAGAGACCTGCGGCGAGTATACGCCTCGTAACAACCAATTACAAACCCCGTTACATGACCTCTAACACGGTTTGGGAATTTTGCACGCTTTTACTCAAAGTTATTAACAAGCGCACACAAACAGGCACAAAAATTGACAAATGCCGTCTCAATCGGTACAACAAATGCACATCCGCTTTGGATTAGGATTATAAAAAAGCAAAGGAGATTGTTATGGCAGACAAGAAAGCTACTCTTCACATCGAAGGGGAAGCACCAGTCGAACTGCCGATTATCGGGGGCACACAAGGGCCTGATGTAATTGATGTGCGCAAACTTGGCGCTAACGGTTACTTCACATTCGACCCTGGTTTTCTAGCCACTGCATCATGTGAATCTCAAATTACATACATTGACGGCGATAAAGGCGTGCTGCTTCACCGCGGTTACCCTATCGACCAATTAGCGAATAATGCTGATTATTTAGAAGTTTGTTATATTCTTTTGTACGGCGAAGTCCCTACGCGAGAACAGTACGAAACATTCCGTACAACTGTTACTCGCCATACTATGGTCCACGAGCAGATTGCCAGCTTCTTCCACGGCTTCCGTCGTGATGCTCACCCAATGGCAGTTATGTGTGGCGTGGTAGGTGCGCTTGCAGCGTTTTACCACGATTCTCTGGATATCAATAATGATACCCACCGTGAGATTACGGCATTCCGCCTGTTGTCTAAAATGCCGACACTGGCCTCAATGTGTTACAAATACTCAATTGGCCAACCGTTCATCTTCCCACGCAATGATCTTGATTATGCAGAAAACTTCCTGCATATGATGTTTGCAACACCATGTGAAGAATACGAAGTAAGTCCTGTCGTGGCACGCGCAATGGATAAGATCTTTACCCTTCACGCTGACCATGAGCAAAATGCATCAACATCAACAGTTCGCTTGGCAGGCTCTTCAGGCGCAAACCCATTTGCCTGTATTGCCGCTGGTATCGCTTCACTTTGGGGACCCGCTCACGGTGGAGCCAACGAAGCATGCCTGAGAATGCTGGAAGAAATCGGTAGTGTCGATAAGATCCCGGAATTTGTCGAACGAGCAAAAGACAAGGATGACCCATTCCGTCTGATGGGCTTTGGTCATCGTGTTTACAAGAACTACGATCCTCGTGCAACGGTAATGCGCGAAGCATGCCATGAAGTACTGGAAGAGCTTAACATCCAGGATCCATTGCTTGATGTTGCGATGGAGCTTGAGCGTATTGCCCTTTCTGACGAGTACTTCATCGATAAGAAACTGTACCCGAATGTTGACTTCTATTCAGGTATCATTCTGAAGGCGATCGGTATTCCGATTTCTATGTTCACAGTGATCTTTGCCATGTCACGTACTATCGGCTGGATTGCACACTGGAACGAAATGCACAACGATCCGGGTAACCGAATCGGACGTCCGCGTCAGCTATATACCGGTTATAACCAACGAGAGTTCAGCCCGATCCACGAGCGCGAATAAACGTTTAGGTTCTAGGCTCTAGCTAAAAGAAAAAAGGTTGAGCAGCGATGCTCAACCTTTTACTTTATGAAGAATAATGATCACACAGGGTTATCGATATCAATGAACGTGACGTCCAAGGCATGTTCTTCGACCAGCCACTCTCCCAATGATTTTATCCCGTACCGCTCAGTGGCATGATGGCCGGCACTGAAATAGTGGATCCCCAATTCTCTGGCCGTATGAACGGTCCGCTCTGAAATTTCACCAGAGATAAAAGCATCCAATCCCTTATGGGCAGCCAGCTCAATGAAATCCTGTCCACCGCCGGTACACCAACCAATCGTCTTGATCTCGGCCGGTGCATTATCACCAATGTGAAGCGGCTCGCGATGAAGCGCAATCGACAGACGTGACGCCAACTCCTCCCCCGTAAGCGGTTGATCAAACTGACCAAATACTGAAACCGACAAGGGGTTCCCCTCTTCCATTCCGCCCAATACTTCAATATCAAGCAGCTCGGCCAGCTTGGCATTGTTGCCAAGTTCCGGGTGAACATCTAGCGGTAAATGATAGGCATAAAGGTTAATACCTTTTTCGATCAATGCTTTGATACGGCGGAATTTCATACCGCGGATTTCAGCAGGCTCGCCTTTCCAAAAAAAACCGTGATGAACGAGGATTGCATCGGCTTTTTCTTCAATGGCGCGATCAATCAGAGCCTGACACGCCGTTACCCCCGTAATCACTCTTTTGACTTCTGATTTACCCTCAACCTGCAAACCATTGGGGCAGTAATCTTTGATCAGGTGCGGGCTCAGCAGCTTATTCAGCACAGCTTCCAATTTGATGTTGTTCATTATCGCTTCCTTTTGTCAGTTAGCGTTATTCTATACGACAGAATATGAATTCACATCTAATCAGCGTATTACAGGAAGTCGTGGCTAACAGTTTCTCCTGATTCCAAGAGCTTCGCTCCTATCAATATTTCCCTAGACAATTGGCCCCACCGAGTGAGAATAAAAAAGCTGCATAAATGCAGCTTTTTCAATATTCTGGTAGTAGATAAACAGGCCCTAATATAAATCATGAGGACCATGTTCGACTTCTTCCAGCCACACAGGTTTCGTACTGATCTTTAACCAATACCGGTGTAGATAGCTATAGAAGCGAGAGCGTTTATCAACAGGTAAAAAAATCATAACTGGGAAGGTCAAAACGCCGACAAGCACGACTAGCACCCGGCGTAAAAAAATGCGGACTAACGAAAATGACTTGTACATAGGGCCCTCACCAACTGGTCTAACCTGTATATACAATAATCGAAAAGGCATCGGCACAATGCATCACAACGCACACTTTTTAGCCAAATCTAGGATTAGAGAACTAAATAAGACACGACATGTCAAACACTTACACTGACGCAACAAAACAGGAACAATTTCAGAACGATATCAATACTGTTCTCAATTGTCCGTCACTCACCTGCAGCTCTCCTTCTATCGCAGATGATAATTGGCTGTCTGAATTCAGGACTCACGCAACCATGCCGCCTTATACCCATTACCAAGGCAACCGTCGGCTTGGATTTTATTATCAATGGCTATGGCAACAACTGATTGATGCGCACCCTCATTACCTATTGGTTGCAGAAGAAGTTCAACTCAAATGGAACAAGCAAACGCTCGGTGCCATCGACTTCCTAGTAAAAAATACGCTCACAAATCAACTCGAACACTGGGAAGTTGCCATCAAGTTCTATCTCGCCTATCAAAATGGCTGGCCCGGTCCTAATGCCAATGACAACCTCGACAAAAAAACAACTCGAATGCTAGAGCATCAGTTGACCCTAAGTGATCACCAGGCCTTCAAACAGCAACTTTTACCCCGGTACGGACAACCTGTCGTTAAACGCCTGATCATGCAGGGCCGCTTATTCTTTCCTCACGACGCAATAGCGGCAGGCTCAGGTATTGCCATCAACCCTAATGCTCTATCAGGGATCTGGTGTTATCAGTCGAAGGCTCTGGATTTAAAGCTTAAGCAACTAAGTAAAGAGCAATGGATCTGCCCTCCCCGCTACCAGGATCTCGGCAAAGACCTTGATATCAGCCAGCTCTCAATCCCGACGCAGGCTGTCAGCCCTGATAACAAGGTTTGGTTTGTAGTACCCGATCATTGGCCAACCCACAACAGGGATCGTTGATAACTTTTCTTCAGGTATAAAAAAACGCCCTCGAAAGGGCGCTTTTGGCAAATCAATGCAGCTTATAGACCAGCATCGGCAAAGACTTTGCTGACAATTTCCTGCGCTTCTTGCTCGATAAGGGCTAGATGCTCCTTACCTTTAAAGCTTTCGCAGTAAATCTTGTAAATATCTTCGGTACCAGACGGACGAGCAGCAAACCAACCGTTTTCAGTTGTCACTTTCAGGCCGCCGATTGCCGCACCGTTACCTGGCGCATGAGTCAGACGGGCGGTGATTACATCACCAGCTAATGTCTCGGCAGCGACCATTTCTGGAGATAGCTTGCTGAGTATCGCTTTTTGCTCACCGTTAGCAACTGCCTGCAAGCGATTGTATTGCGAAGCGCCATGCTTAGCAGCCAGCTCCTCGTAATACTGCTGCGGGTTCTTGCCTGTAACTGCCGTAATTTCAGCGGCCAACAGACATAGCAGGATGCCGTCTTTGTCGGTAGACCATGGCGTACCGTCCATGCGCAGGAATGATGCACCTGCACTTTCCTCACCGCCGAAGCCTAGCTTGCCTGAATACAAACCATCGACGAACCATTTGAAGCCAACAGGCACTTCGCACAGTTCACGGCCCAAATCAGCCACAACGCGGTCAATCAGTGCGCTGGATACCAGCGTTTTTCCTACGGCAACGTCCTGCCCCCAGTCTGGGCGATGACGGTAGAGATAGTCGATACATACCGCAAGGAAGTGATTCGGATTCATCAGACCGGCCGGTGTCACAATACCGTGGCGGTCATAGTCTGGGTCGTTACCGAACGCCAGATCATAGCTGTCTTTGTGAGCCAGCAAGCCAGCCATCGCGTAAGGCGACGAACAGTCCATACGAACCACACCGTCTTTGTCCAGCGACATAAAACGGAAAGACGGGTCAATAGACTCATCGACCAACGTCAGATCCAGCCCGTAGTGGCTCGCTATTTGGCGCCAGTACTCGATACCCGATCCACCGAGCGGATCGACACCCAGCTTCAGGTTTGCTTTCTGAATCGCAGCCATATCGATAACATTCACTAAATCATCGACATACGGTGCAACTAGCTCTTTATCAACCACTGATTCGCTGGCAAATGCTTGCTGAACCGACACACGCTTAACGTCCACCATACCATTGGCGATAATTTCGTTGGCGCGTTTTTCGATAGCGGTTGTCAACTCACCCTCAGCAGGGCCACCATGGACGGGGTTGTACTTAATACCACCATCTTGAGGCGGGTTATGAGACGGAGTGATAACAATACCATCGGCCTTATCGGCATTGGCTTTGTTATGGCACAGAATAGCATGGGAAACACCCGGGGTCGGGGTATAGCCACGTCCTTCCTGAATTACAACTTTCACATTGTTCGCCACCAGCACTTCAAGGGTTGAAGTGAATGCCGGCTCAGACAAAGCGTGGGTATCTTTGCCAAGAAACAGCGGGCCTGTTACACCATTTGCAGCACGCACTTCAGCTACCGCCTGGGCAATTGCCCAGATATGGTGCTGGTTGAACGTACCTTTATCAGCCGTACCACGATGACCAGAAGTACCAAAGGCGACTTGCTGCTGTGGTTCAGAAACACTCGGCTCGATCAGAAAATAGTTTGCCACTAACGCTGGGATGTTGTGCATATCTTCTTGCTGGGCACGTTGCCCGGCACGAGGATGGATTGCCATTAACTTATCCTTGTAAAAAAAGGCCTAAAGCCAGTTAAATTTCACCGCAAACTTTATCGACGATATCCGCACCGAAGTTCATTTTGCCCATCAACTGCTCAACCATCTGACGTTTGCGATCAGTATTCGTATTCGTAATTACCCAAAATGGCGTTTCGGGGATTGCTTTCGGCTTGGTCGTTTTACCACTCGCCAAGAGTATCTCTTCGCTCTCGGCAAAATACACACGTGTACGACCTTTGATTGCCGCAGCTTCTGTAAAGCCTTTCGGATCGATACGATAAAGCGAGGACAGGATCATCATGAAGCGGCCGATGGCTTTTTCTTGGACGGCGAATTCATCTGAAATCAACAACGATCGCATCTCTTTCACACGATCCATTTTCGCTACGTTACCCGCGTCTTTACTCACCACGATACCTTTTGGACGAACTGGCATAACAACCTCAGGTTGCTGTGCTGTCTGATCAGGTACCATTAGCAGGCGGCGCAAAATGTCGGATGCACTCTCGCCAATATGCTGTGTTTGGCTGGCGATATAACGATATAGCTCTTCGTCTACCTCAATACTCTTCATCGTAGTGTTCATTATCGTTCCGTTTGAAAATCACGGTGAGATTATAACGTGATCCGAGGTTATACTCTACGATAAAGCGTTATCAACAAGAGAAAATAGTCAGTGAATCTTCATTACCAAGTGGACGGACAAGGTGAGGCTATCATTTTGATCCACGGCCTTTTTGGCAGTGCCGACAATCTGGGGTTGCTCGCCAGAGCCTTGAAAGAAAAATACAAAGTGATCAGTATTGATCTTCGTAACCACGGCAAATCCCCCCATTCAGAGACATTCACCTACCGGGAAATGGCAACCGACGTCCTCGCGGTCATCGATCAATGTGATATTGAGCACTTCTCGCTCATTGGCCATTCAATGGGCGGAAAAGTTGCCATGGCAATGACTGAGTTGGCCGCACCTCGACTTAATCATCTGATCGTGCTGGATATGGCACCAGTGCACTACCATGTACACCGCCACCAAAATGTGTTTACCGGCCTTCAAGAAGTATCAAAACACACTGTCAACAAACGCAGTGAAGCCGAAACTTACCTGGCTAAGCATATCCTTGAGCCGGGGGTCAGACAGTTTTTGCTCAAGTCATATGCCAAGACAGACAATGGTTACAATTGGCGCTTTAATGTCGATGGCCTAATTGCCAACTATGAGACCATCATGGGCTGGCAAGATGTTCCCGAGTTCACAGGCAAAACCCTGTTCGTCAAAGGCCAGGATTCTGAGTATATTCTGCCTGAGCACAGAGAATCCATCGCGAAGCAATTCCCTTTGGCCAAGGCCCATATGGTTGCAAAAACCGGCCACTGGCTGCATGCCGAAAAACCAGACACAGTAAATCGTATTATTCTGAATTTCTTACAATCGATTTAGTGGATAGGCCGATGAAAAATCAACGGTCCCGATACCGTTAACAGGCGCCTATTGTCTGTGTTATAGTGCGCGCCTAGCTCGGCTTCGACTGCTGCAGGGAGACAGAGATGTTATATGAGCACATGGATCTGCTTGAATCGATTGGGCTGGACTTACTGTTTGCCGCGATTTTTTTCTTTATTGGCATGGCCATAAAAGATGTTCTGAAGCAGGGCAATGTGCCACCATTTGGACGCAAGATTGTCTGGCTGGTCCTGTTTTTGGGATGCGCCGGTTTTGTAACCAAGGGCCTTATCCAGCTCAGTTGGGAAGGTGCAGGCCTCGGCTAATATTGGGCACCTGACATCAGCGGGCCGAGCACGAAAAGCCGAATCATGACATCGGTTAAGCTCAAATTAAGAGCAAATGATGTTCAGTGAACAGTTTCGAGCTATGACAGTGATGAAATTCATAGCTCCAACTGCTGATCATTGGAATTCAGGGCCAATGCCCTGATAAGATTTATGTATATCGTTATCATCAGCGATAACGGTCAACAACTAATATACGGGTAATCTCTACTATGGCGAGTGTAGGACTCTTCTTTGGTAGCGACACTGGTAACACAGAAGCTGTCGCTAAAATGATCCAAAAACAACTAGGCAAAAAGCTGGTTGAAGTAAAAGATATCGCTAAAAGCAGCAAAGAAGATATCGATAATTTTGATCTGCTTCTTTTGGGTATCCCTACCTGGTACTACGGCGAAGCACAATGTGACTGGGATGATTTCTTTCCTGAACTGGAGAGTATCGACTTCTCGACCAAGCTTGTTGCTATTTTCGGCTGTGGTGACCAAGAAGATTATGCTGAATACTTCTGTGATGCGATGGGTACGATTCGTGAAATCGTAGAAGGACGTGGTGCAACAATCGTCGGCCACTTCTCGACTGAAGGTTTCGAATTTGAAGCATCAAAAGCACTTGTTGACGACAACCATTTTGTCGGCCTATGCGTTGATGAAGATCGCCAGCCGGAACTGACCGGCGAGCGCGTAGAAAAGTGGGTCAACCAAATCTACGACGAGATGTGTCTGGCCGAACTGGCTGACTAATACTCTCCGTCATCGAAAACGCGCCTCAAGGCGCGTTTTTTTGAATTATAGAACATCCGTCTGAACTGAGAGACGGCCTCTCCCCGCACATTATTTACGTTGACTGCGAATTCCGAAAAGTATTTTTCTCCTGACATTATTGCATGCCTATCTCCCGCCCCGTATTGAGTACGATTAGCATTTTTATTCCATCATCTTAACTTCAAACTAATTTTACCCGATGGTAGCCACCGGAAATATGAAAAATCAGGATCCCCGCGCCCCAGAACAGGGGCCCATGATCAAGGCAAACGTCACAATACCCGACTAAGAAAACGGTTTCACTGCCCGCCATCCCTGTTGACTGGTACAATGAGTGCGATGTACATTTTCTCAACAACTCTGCAAAGTAAAGAAAAGTTACATATCAGGTAGATTCATCGCTTTTTAAGGTTTATTGTTACCTTGTCGTCACTTATAATGAATAGATATGAGAAAGACTACCGCATCATGTTGTTGCGGCTAGCCAATAGGAAACTCGGATGTCAGATAATAATCACGCGCTTAAACAAGCAGGCTTAAAAGTTACGCTTCCGCGTCTTAAGATTCTGGAAGTACTACAACAGCCTGACTGTCAACACATTAGTGCTGAAGACTTGTATAAGAAACTAATCGATATTGGTGAAGAGATTGGCCTGGCAACGGTTTACCGCGTACTGAACCAATTTGATGATGCTGGTATCGTAACCCGTCACCACTTTGAGGGTGGCAAGTCAGTTTTTGAACTGGCAACTCAGCACCATCACGATCACTTGGTTTGCCTTGATTGTGGAAAAGTCATTGAGTTTTCAGATGAAGTGATAGAGCAGCGCCAGAAAGAGATCGCAGCCAGTTTCAATGTTCGTCTGACAAACCATAGCCTATACCTCTATGGACACTGCAAAGAAGGTGACTGCAGTGAAAACCCAGATCTGCATGATCGTAAATAATAAAAAACGTTAAGCCTTCACGTTTAACAAATTCTCGCTTAGTCTCTCGACACTAAGCAAAAAAACCAGCCGATTGGCTGGTTTTTTGTTGACGATATAAACCAACCGAGGCTGGCTTTCGGCATTAGTCGCCGATTTTCGCCCAAGTATCACGAAGCCCAACCGTACGATTGAAGACCAAGCTGTCTGTCGTAGAGTCTTTGCTGTCCGCACAGAAATAGCCCATGCGCTCAAACTGGAATGCCTTCTCAGCTTCCGCTTCAACCAAAGACGGCTCAACAACACCCTGCATGGTAGTCAGTGACTCTGGGTTGATTACCGATACAAAGTCATCTGCCGCACCAGGATTAGGAACCGTGAACAGACGATCGTACAGGCGAATTTCTGCAGGAATACCCACCTGAGCAGATACCCAGTGGATTACACCTTTCACCTTACGGCCGTCAGCCGGGTTCTGGCCCAGCGTCTCGTTATCGTAAGAACAGAAGATAGTTGTAATATTTCCTTCTTCGTCTTTCTCGATACGTTCAGCCTTAATGACATACGCGCCGCGCAGACGTACTTCTTTGCCCAGTACCAGGCGCTTGTACTTCTTGTTGGCTTCTTCGCGGAAATCTTCACGCTCGATGAACAATTCACGAGTAAAAGGTACTTCTCGTGTACCCATCTCAGGCTTGTTCGGGTGATTAGCCACATTCAAGATTTCAGCTTCACCGTCAAAGTTCTCAATAACAACTTTGACTGGATCCAATACAGCCATCGCACGTGGTGCATTTTCATTTAGATCGTCACGAATACAGGATTCCAGCGAGCTCATTTCGATGGTGTTGTCTTGCTTGGTAACACCAATACGCTTACAGAACTCGCGGATAGAAGCAGACGTGAAACCACGACGGCGTAGCCCTGAAATAGTCGGCATACGAGGGTCATTCCAACCAGAAACCAGATTCTCAGTAACCAGTTGGTTCAGCTTACGCTTCGACATAACTGTGTATTCAAGGTTTAGGCGACTAAACTCGTACTGATGCGGTTGGCAGTCAATCGTGATGTTCTCCAGTACCCAGTCATACAGACGGCGGTTGTCCATAAACTCCAGAGTACAGATCGAGTGAGTAATGCCTTCTAGCGCATCAGAAATACAGTGCGTAAAGTCATACATTGGGTAGATACACCACTTGTCACCTGTCTGGTGGTGAGTGGCGAAACGCACACGATAGATAACTGGATCACGCATAACCATAAATGGTGACGCCATGTCGATCTTAGCACGAAGGCACATCTTGCCCTCTTCCACTTCGCCGTTCTTCATCTTATCGAACAGCGCGAGGTTCTCTTCAACGCTACGATCACGGTACGGGCTGTGTTTTCCGGGCTCGGTCAGCGTGCCACGGTACTCACGCATTTGCTCTGGACTTAGCTCATCAACATACGCTAAGCCTTTAGTAATTAATTCAATAGCAAACCCGTATAGATTGTCGAAGTAGTTTGATGAGTAGCAAATCTCACCGCTCCACTCGAAGCCCAACCAGTTAACATCATTCTTAATAGACTCAACGTATTCGATGTCTTCTTTCTCAGGGTTTGTATCGTCGAAACGTAAGTTACATTGACCCTGATAGTCCTGAGCAATACCGAAGTTCAAACAAATTGATTTAGCATGACCGATATGCAGATAGCCATTCGGCTCCGGCGGGAATCGGGTATGTACGCTTGTATGTTTGCCACTTGCTAAATCCGCATCAATAATTTGGCGGATAAAGTTAGTTGGACGAGCTTCAGATTCACTCATCAATTACACCTCGTGTGCTTACAGGATTTTGGAACTCTCTATGATCCATAAATATGGTGCACGACTCAACAAATAGTATGCATTGTTTGTCGATATGTATAAAAAAACCCCGCTATCGCAGGGCAATATAAGCATACGGCACCCAAATGGAGCACCAACAACAACATTCCACTCAGGAAACCGGGCAAAGCCAAGCAAAACAATGTAAATATAGCTCGAGCCAAAACGGTTAATTCAATACCGGTAACTGACCACACCCGTAATTATTCGACCTAGAGAATGAAACCGGCCTCGCATTAGAGGCCGGTTGTGTTGCTAATATCTAGAACCTAAAGATTAGGTTATTAAGGCAGTTTTACAGAAGAGAGGTCTTCTGATACTGGGATTTTTTTCATTTCGCCAGCCACAATTTCAGCTAGTGGACCAAGAATAACCTGTAGGTTGTTTGAGCCAAGCTTAACGACACCCATTGCACCAAGAGCTTTCAGCGTCTTCTCATTAGCCAGGCTGCTGTCTTTTAGAGTAAGACGAAGGCGCGTGATACATGCATCGATATTTTCAAGGTTGCCATGACCGCCAAGCGCTTTCAGGTACTGTTTAGCTAATTCGCCAGTTTCTGCGGAACCAACAGCTACCGAACCTTCCTCTTCATCGTCATCTTCACGACCTGGTGTTTTCAGGTTGAACTTGATGATAACTGTACGGAAGATGGCATAGTAAAGACCGAAGAATACCAGGCCTTGTACAATCAGCATGTACCAGTTAACAGCAAGAGGGTTACGAGTCGATAGAACCATATCGACAAGGCCAGCTGAGAAACCAAAACCCGCAATCCACTGCATTGACGCTGCAATGTATACAGACAGGCCAGCAAGCGCTGCGTGAACAACATATAGCGCAGGCGCAAGGAACATAAAGGCAAATTCAAGCGGCTCGGTAACACCTGTAAAGAATGATGCGAAACCGGCAGCAATCATGATTGATGCGACTTTTTCTTTGTTCTTGGCTTTAGAGGTATGGTACATCGCAAGCGCAGCACCTGGCAGACCAAACATCATGATAGGGAAGAAACCAGCCTGGTACATACCGGTAACGCCTGGAGTTGCAACACCTTCAGCAATTGACTTCGCGCCACCAAGGAAGTTGGGAATATCGTTGATACCGGCAACATCGAACCAAAATACTGAGTTCAGTGCGTGGTGTAGGCCAACAGGAATGAGTAGACGGTTGAAGAATGCGTAAATACCAGCACCCACTTCACCCATGCCCTGAATACCTTCGCCGAAGTTCACAAGACCACCGTAAACGGCAGGCCAGATGTACATCAGTATGAAAGCAATAAAGATACCAGCGAAAGACGTCAGGATAGGAACCAGACGCTTACCCGAGAAGAATGCCAGGGCTTTGTGAAGTTCTACAGCAGAGAAGCGATTATAGATTTCAGCAGATACGATACCAACGAGGATACCGACAAATTGGTTATTAATCTTCGCGAACGCTGCAGGTACTGCGCTTGGGTCAATACCTTGAATTTGTGCGACAGCCCCAGGAGACAGCAGCGTTGTAACAACTAAAAAGCCAACAAAACCTGAAAGTGCTGCTGCACCATCTTTGTCTTTAGACATACCATACGCAACACCAATTGCGAACAGTACAGACATGTTATCGATAATAGCGGCACCAGCCTTGATTAGGAAGGCTGCCAGTGCACTGTTTGCACCCCAACCGTTCGGATCAATCCAGTAACCAATACCCATTAATATTGCTGCGGCAGGTAGAGTGGCAACAGGTACCATCAATGCCTTGCCTACTTTCTGAAAATATCCAAGAATATTCACCCTTAGTTCCCCCTATGGTTTTCTTAGATGCGAGCCAGATAACTTTTTTTAGTTACCCGATTAAGTCATTTGCAGTGTAAGAGATTAATTTCGCCCCGCAAATTAAAACCTCATCAATTGTGATCTTTATCACCTGATTTGCTAACAATAGAGCGATTTTGCTAGCCCGATCATAAAACTTATTTTATTATCCAAAACAAAGGCCATATGCCGTTAAGATTTAATCGTATTATCTACTAGGAATGAGGTATCACTGTGAGACTAATCCCGCTGAATAAAGCTAAAGATGTAGGTTTGTGGTCCGCTCGCTATATTGCTGATTCTATTAACAAATTTCAGCCTACAGCCGACCGTCCTTTTGTGTTAGGTTTACCAACAGGTGGCACTCCGCTAGCAACATACAAACGTTTGATCGAGCTTTATGAAGCTGGAGAAGTAAGTTTCAAACATGTTGTCACCTTCAACATGGATGAGTATATCGGTATCTCTGCGGATCACCCAGAGTCATACCGTAGCTTCATGTACAACAATCTCTTTCAATACATTGATATTCAAGAAGAAAATATCAATCTTTTAAACGGTAACACTGACGATCACGATGCTGAATGCCAGCGTTATGAGGACAAGATCAAATCTTACGGCAAGATTAACCTATTCATGGGCGGCGTAGGCAATGATGGACACATTGCTTTCAACGAACCGGCTTCTTCGCTGGCATCACGTACCCGCATCAAAACACTGACGGAAGACACACGTATTGCCAACTCCCGTTTCTTTGACGGTGATATGAGCCAAGTGCCGAAGTACGCACTAACAATTGGTGTCGGAACGTTGCTGGATTCGAAAGAAATCATGATTCTGGTCACCGGCCATAACAAAGCACAGGCACTACAAGCCGCTGTTGAAGGCTCAGTCAACCATTTGTGGACAGTCTCCGCTCTTCAGCTACACCCTAAATCACTGATTGTTTGTGACGAGCCTTCAACGCAAGAGCTGAAGGTCAAAACAGTTAAGTACTTCCAGGAACTGGAAGCTAAAAACATTAAAAACCTTTAACAAGGAGTTGTTCATGTACGCGCTTACCAATTGCCGTATTTTTACCGGTAGCGATGTGCTGAGTAACCACGCCGTCATTATCGACGGCGTGAACATTCACGCTGTTTGCCCTGCTGCCGAATTACCACAAGGTATTGAAACTATTGATCTGAATGGAGCCAACCTGACTCCAGGCTTCATCGATCTGCAACTTAACGGTTGCGGTGGGGTGATGCTCAATAATGAAATCAATGCCGATACCATCCACATCATGCACCGCGCCAACCTAAAGTCAGGTTGTACAAGTTTCTTGCCGACGCTTATTACGTCGTCGGACGAAGATATAAAGACAGTGATTGCCGCGGCTCGCGAATATCACGCTAAATATCAGAATCACTCGCTAGGCCTGCACCTGGAAGGTCCGTATCTGAACGTAATGAAAAAAGGGATTCACAGCGTTGATCATATCCGTCGCTCAGACGATGCTATGATCCAGACAATCTGTGACAATGCCGATATAGTGGCCAAAGTGACATTGGCACCGGAGCGGAACTCGCATGAGCACATCAAACAACTGGCCGATGCGGGTATCGTGGTTTCAGCCGGGCACACCAATGCAACTTACGTCGAGGCACGCAAAGGTTTCCAGGCAGGAATCAGTTTCGCCACCCACTTGTTCAATGCAATGACTCCAATTGCAGGCCGAGAGCCAGGCATGGTTGGTGCAATCTACGATACTCCCGAGGTCTATACCGGCGTTATTGCCGACGGCTTCCACGTCGATTATGCCAATATTCGCATGGCTCACAGGATGAAAGGCGATAAACTTGTTTTGGTCACCGATGCAACTGCACCTGCAGGAGCTGACATTGATCACTTTATTTTTGTCGGTAAGAAAGTATATTATCGTGATGGCAAGTGTGTTGATGAAAATGGCACACTTGGTGGTTCGGCGCTAACAATGATTGAAGCAGTTCAAAACAGTGTCGAACATGCAGGTATCGCCCTGGACGAAGCGATCCGTATGGCTACTCTTTATCCGGCACGCGCAATTGGTGCAGAAAAGACACTGGGTGCCATCAAAAAAGACATGGTTGCGAACCTGGCTATTTTTGATCGTGAGTACAAAGTTCGGGCGACTGTTGTTAACGGTGAATACGAGCAGAACTAAATATGACAGGCGGACAAATTGGTAATGTAGATCTGGTAAAACAGCTTAACAGTGCAGCTGTTTACAGACTCATAGACTTGCAAGGCCCTATATCACGTATCCAGGTTGCAGACGTAAGTCAGCTTGCTCCTGCAAGCGTTACTAAAATCACCCGCCAATTGCTTGAGCGCGGCCTAATTAAAGAGGTCGCGCAACAAGCTTCCACCGGTGGTCGACGTGCCATATCGCTGACAACAGAGTCAGCCCCTTTTCATTCGATTGCGATCCGCCTCGGACGTAACTACATCGAGTTAACCATTTATGATTTAAGCGGCAAGCACATTGCCAGCGCAGCACATCAGTTTAACTACGCGACCCAACAAGAGCTTACTGATGGTCTACTTGGCCATATCCGTCAGTTCATTGCAGACAACCAGAATGTTATGCGTGAGCTGGTTGCCTTCGGTATCACCCTGCCAGGTCTGATAGATCCGGAAAACGGCATTATCGAATATATGCCGCATATTGAAATTGATAACTTCCCACTCTCGGAGATCATCAGCGAAAAGTTTGGAGTTTCCTGCTTTGTCGGTAACGATATCCGCGGCCTGGCACTGGCCGAGCACTATTTTGGAGCCAGTCAGGATTGCAAAGACTCGATTCTGGTCAGTGTCCACCATGGTACTGGTGCCGGGATCATCGTGAACGGTCAGGTATTTCTTGGCTTTAACCGCAACGTCGGCGAAATTGGCCATATCCAGATCGATCCACTGGGGGATAAATGCCAATGCGGTAACTTCGGTTGCCTAGAAACGGTTGCTGCCGATCCTGCAATCATCAAACAGGTACAGACGCTATTGGCTCAGGGTTACCAAAGTAGCTTGCAGGAACTGGAAGAAGTCACCATGCCAGCCATCTGCGAAGCGGCCAATAAAGGTGACGAACTGGCCAGCCAGGCTCTGATCAAAGTCGGTAACCAGTTAGGCAAGGCACTGGCAATGACCATTAACTTATTCAACCCGCAAAAAATAGTGATTGCCGGCAATATCATCCAAGCAAAGGATGTCATTTTCCCAGCCATTCGCCGCTGCATTGAAACTCAGTCATTGTCTACGTTCCATAAAGATCTTCCGATTGTTGAATCAGAGCTATACAGCCAACCGACTATTGGCGCTTTCTCAATGATCAAGCGCGCCATGCTAAATGGTGTACTCCTCCAGCGTATGCTTGAAGATTAAGATCTAACGCAAAGCGAAGAACGACAAGCGTCGCTTGTTTATTCGCCACTCGAATATAGGGGCATGTACCGGACAGGTACATGCCCCTTGTGTTATATTGCGCACAAAAATTAAGACCCCATAATGCATCAATCATCGTTAGTCTATTGGTTATATAGATAGCCCCACTGGGATCACAACAAGAAAGGATCGTTAGTCTCAACATGGAACTCATTTTTATTATTGCCGCCTTCCTGGCTGGCTTTATCGCCTTAAGGTGCAAGCTTCCACCACTGGTGGGCTTTCTTGTTGCGGGCTTTGCCCTTAATAGTGCCGGTTACCAATCAACAGAAACCCTTAATGTACTCGCCGATCTCGGGGTGACTCTACTGCTATTCTCGATTGGCCTTAAGCTCGATGTGAAAACCCTGCTCACCAAAGAGATCTGGGGAGGGGCAACGCTACATAACCTGCTATCAACGGGTCTATTCACCCTTGCCCTGCTAGCCCTGAAACAACTTGGCCTAGGTATGCTCAGCGAGCTCGATATCATGCAGCTCGGCCTTCTTGCCTTCGCCCTCTCATTTTCAAGCACTGTTTTTGCGATCAAGGCACTACAGGAAAAAGGCGAACTCAATGCAACCTACGGTACGCTGGCGATAGGTATACTGGTCATGCAAGATATCTTTGCGGTTATCTTCCTGACGGTCTCCACCGGAAAAATTCCAGAGATCACTGCGCTGGTCTTGTTTGCCCTGCCCCTACTTCGACCGTCGCTGTTTAAAATTCTCGATAAAGCGGGCCACGGGGAAATGCTGGTCTTATACGGGATCTTTCTTGCGTTAGTCGCCGGCGCTGGGCTATTTGAGGCTGTCGGGATGAAAGCCGATCTTGGTGCGCTAATTCTGGGCATGATGCTGGCCGCCCACCCCAAAGCCTCTGAATTATCAAAATCTCTGTTCAACTTAAAAGAGCTATTGCTGGTCTGCTTCTTTCTCAATATTGGCCTGTCCGAGGAACCGACCCTCGACGGCTTCCTGATGGCAATATTGTTACTGCTACTGTTGCCGATAAAAGGAATTCTCTACTACATAATCTTTAACCTATTCCGTTATCGGGTCCGGACTTCGCTACTCGGCACCCTCACCTTGTTCAACTACAGTGAGTTTGGGCTGATTGTTGGCGGGCTTGCTTACAGTATGGGGATACTACCGGGAAACTTTCTGGTTGCTATCGCCATTGCCGTATCACTTTCTTTCCTTATCGCAGCACCCTTGAATAACATCGGCCACCGACTATACAAAGATGCTTCAAAATGGCTGAAGGAGTTTGAGCCAGATGAACTTAATTCGAGCGATAAATTGATTGATCTCGGTAACAAGAAAATCATGATTCTGGGTATGGGCCGTATTGGCTCAGGTGCCTACGATGAATTAGTGGAACGCTACGGCGAACAGGTCATCGGAGTTGAAACTCGCGAAGAATCAGTTCAAGTCCACCAGGCTGCTGGCCGCAATGTAATTCACGGCGACGCCACTGACTCAGATTTCTGGGCCCGTGCCATCTCCCGCCATAGCACCGAGTTAATTTTGCTGGCCATGCCGCATAGCCAGGCTAACAGTTTTGCCCTAGAACAAATTCGCGAACGTAATTATGAAGGGAAAATTGCCGCTATCGCCAAATATAATGAAGATGAAGCACTTCTCAATGAGCTGGGAGTCGATGCGGCATTCAATATCTACAACGAGGCAGGAAGCGGTTTTGCCCGTCATGTTTGCGAACACCTGTCGCCTGACATAAAACCTCTATAGCCACTTTCACTTCATCAATATTTAAACGGCAGCCTCGGCTGCCGTTTACTTTTCCGATTAAAAAACCGGCCAGCATTGAAATATATTCAGAAAAAACCAATTAAACCGAATAACATTCACCGACAAGCCTTTTCTTCAATTGAATTGAGATTAATAGTTGCATTTCATTACTGAATACGCAATTTTAACAATTAAGAACGGGAGGCGTTAGCAGCAAGGAGTAAGAATTGAATGCCTAGACTAGGAACTAGGCACTCAATTCTTACTCCCCCTCCCAAACAATTATGGATAGCTACAAGCAATTTGAAGTTGGAGTCAAAAGTATGTGTTCAGTATTCGGTATCTTAGACATTAAAAGTGATGCAGCAGCATTACGCGAAACAGCGCTGGAAATGTCCAAGAAAATGCGCCATCGCGGTCCTGACTGGTCAGGTATCTATTCTTCGGAAAAAGCTATTCTAGTGCACGAGCGCTTGGCTATTGTTGACCTCAATAGCGGTGAGCAACCTCTATACAACGAAGATAAAACACATGCACTTGCGGTTAACGGTGAGATATACAACCACAAAGAATTGCAGGCTGAATTTGCACCCGACTACCCTTTCCAAACGGAATCTGACTGTGAAATTATTCTGGCACTTTACAAAGAAAAAGGACCAGAACTGCTTGATTACCTCAACGGTATCTTTGGCTTCATCCTGTATGACGAACAAGAAGATGCCTACCTAATCGGCCGTGACCACATTGGTATTATTCCGCTATACCATGGCCACGACGAACACGGTAACTACTATGTCGCTTCCGAAATGAAGTCACTGGTACCAGTTTGTAAAACCATCAGCGAATTCCCTCCAGGCCACTTCCTGTGGAGCAAGAAAGGCGAGCCAGTTCGTTATTACAAACGCGACTGGATGGAATTTGACACTGTTGCCGAGGCAGAGACCGATAAAGTCGCACTGTCAGATGCACTAGAAAGTGCCGTCAAACGACAGCTAATGACAGATGTTCCATACGGTGTGCTGTTATCCGGCGGCCTGGACTCATCAGTAATCTCCGCTATCACCAAAAAATTCGCTGCTCGTCGTATCGAAGATGACGAACAATCTCAGGCATGGTGGCCGACACTACACTCATTCGCTATCGGCCTTGAAGGTGCTCCCGATCTGAAAGCTGCGAAAGTGGTAGCTGATAGCATTGGTACCGTTCACCATGAACTGACCTATACGGTACAAGAAGGCCTAGATGCAATTCGTGATGTGATTTACCACATCGAAACCTATGACGTCACTACCATTCGTGCATCGACCCCAATGTACCTGATGTCACGTAAGATCCGCGCGATGGGGATCAAAATGGTACTTTCAGGCGAAGGGGCGGATGAAGTCTTCGGTGGTTACCTTTACTTCCACAAAGCACCAAACGCGAAAGAGTTCCACGAGGAAACCGTTCGCAAACTACTGGCCCTGAACATGTTCGACTGTGCCCGAGCCAACAAATCCATGGCAGCCTGGGGGATCGAAGCACGTGTTCCTTTCCTCGACAAAGAGTTTTTGGAAGTGGCAATGCGCCTGAACCCAGAAGACAAGATGTGTGGTAACGGTAAAATGGAGAAACACATCCTCCGTGAGTGTTTTGGCCATTACCTGCCAGAATCTGTCGCATGGCGCCAGAAAGAACAGTTCTCTGATGGCGTAGGTTACAGCTGGATTGACTCTCTGAGAGAGCTCGCCGACGCCAAAGTGACCGAGCAACAACTTGAAACTGCGAAGTTCCGCTTCCCGTATAACACGCCAACTACCAAAGAAGGCTATATGTACCGCGAGATCTTCGAAGAGCTATTCCCGCTGGAAGATGCCGCGAAATGTGTCCCAGGAGGCCCGTCAATCGCTTGTTCAAGTGCCAAAGCTATTGAGTGGGACGAGAGCTTCAAAAACAGTGCAGACCCATCAGGCCGAGCTGTTGCCGCCGTTCACAATGAAGCTTATGAACAAAAAGCTTAACGGCCCAGTTATCATCTAAATACTGAAACGAGAGCCATGAGCTCTCGTTTTTTGTTATTGCGCTATCACTCTGCGAGCAAAGCCCTTGCTCCTCCTCTTTTCAAGGGGAGGCAGGGAAGGGTTAATTTCACCAAACCTCACCGCAACAACCCCTCCAGAGAAGCAACCCCATCTAACTTCCCCTTCTATCAACTTCCTCGCTCTCCCAGCCATCATCGAACAAGGGGAAGAACTGGTTCAGCACTAACACTCTGCGAGCAAAGCCTTTGCTCCTCCCCTTTTCAAGGGGAGGCTGGGAGGGGGTATCAAGCTCCTAAAAACAAAAAAACCGCCTTCCGGCGGTTTTTATTATTCTCGATACTCGGTTCTTACGCCTCGCCCCTAGGGCTTAACGTTCCCAGTATGCTTCTTCCAGGCTAACTTCACGCTCTGGCAGACCACGAGACAGACGTGGCGAATGCTGGGCCAGTACTTCATAACTCACACGGTTTGAATATAGGCAAACTTGGGAGAACGACGAATAAGTCAGGAAGTTATGCTGGTGCTTGCTCGACTTCGGTACATTCTCTCTGTGGTAGCGATTGGCCGACATATCGTGCAGTAGTGCAGACAGTGCGCCGTCACCGGCACCATTGGTGTTCTTGATGCGCTCTGGACCACCCATGTACGGAGCAATGTGAGAATACACTTTCAGCGGATTCTCACAATCATTTTTCAGCATTGGACGACTAAACTCATAGCGATTGAATTCAGGGATATCACCCGGCAATAATGGCAGGCTCGTTTCACGCTTAGCTTCATCTTCGGTATAACCGGCCGTATACAAACCAACAGGACCTGCAGTGCACAGAACCAAATCTACCCATTCCAGGGTTTTTTCGGATGCAACTAGCGGATCCGCCTCTCCAGTTAATGCTTCGGCTTCATCTTCGTTCATCGCAACAACAGTCACATGATCACGTAGGAAGTCACGCCACCACTGCGGATCGTCTTCAATAACGAATTTGGTTCCCAATGTTAGTACCACAGGCACATCGTGCTTTTTCGCATACTCAATGGCACGCATCGTTGCTTCCGGCATCGGATCGCCTTCTTTGCAGCGCACCAAGTAGGCAGTCAGCACCAAGGCCGATGCACCCTTGAATACCGTTTCAGGTATGCTGCTCGGATCCAGCTGGTTCATTCGACCTTCATTGATGGCAAACGTACGCTCGCCTTCTTTCGAGATCAACGCGAAACAACGACCAATAGGACCATGTACAGGCTGAAGGTGGTTCATATCCATACGGCTTGAGGTATTGCAAAGATAACGGTATGCATAGCTACCTATTTCGATATCTTTGCTCATAACACCAAGCAATACTGATTTGTCGTCAGCCAGTACAGAGTAATTGTGCAGGGTATTGCCAATCGTGCCACCAGCAAACTCATGGCTGATCAGATCATTTTCTTTCAGCTCTTGATACAGCGCTTCTGCTTTTTCATCAGAAATGACTAGCGAGTGGCCTTTACTTAGCTCATAGCGTTCCAGGAATTCATCATCGACACACGCTTCAATATCCACCAGAGTCTGGTCGATCCCCACTACATGGGTTCGCGCAAGGCGCTTTTCTTGTTTGGCTTGACTGAGAAGAGGATCGCGCGCATGTACAGGGAAGTAATGCTTTGATTTTCGTTGGCCTGGAAATTTCATGTCAATGAGCTGTTTGGTTGAGAAATTTTTGCGGATTCTATCACAGAATATAGAACAGAAAAGGAAAAGCTCTCACAGTTTTTGAGAGCTCATGCTTTTTAATAGGAAAGTTTTAGGTACAACCTTTACATCATTTTACCAGTTCTGGCTGTACTGCCTGACAATCTGGGCCATCATTTCAATATGTGCAGGGTTGTCGTTAAGACATGGGATCAAATTGAACTGCTCTCCTCCGGCCTCGATAAATGTTTCTTTACACTGCTCGGCGATTTCTTCCAGCGTTTCAAGGCAATCGACTGAGAAAGCCGGACACATCACATCCAGCCGCTTCACGCCTTTTTTAGCCAGCTCCACGATAGTTTGTTCAGTATAAGGTTTTAGCCACTCTTCTCGGCCAAAGATTGACTGGTAGCTCATGCTCATCTGCTCACGTGGAATACCGAGCTTCTCAGCTAACAGCGCAGTCGTGCCGTTACAATGCAGCGGATATGGGTCACCATTATCTGCATAACGTTTGGGAATACCATGATAAGAGCATAAGAGGTAATCCGATTTGCCATGTGTATCCCAAAAATCTGTTACCGACTCGGCCAGCGCAGCAATGTATTGCGGATGCTCAAAATAGTGATTAACAAAGCGTAATTCGGGAATTTCGGCCTGTGATCTAAGCACCTTCGCCACTTTATCGAAAACTGCAGCTGTAGTCGTTCGCGAATATTGCGGATAGAGCGGCAAAACCAGCACTTTGCTGCAGCCTTGCTGCTTCAGGCTATCCAGGCCGGATTCAATAGACGGGTTACCATATGTCATACCCAGCTCGACAGGCACATTCAGCATATCTGCCAGTCGCTGCTGCTGACGGCGAGAATACACCATCAACGGAGACCCCTCTTCCATCCAGACCGACTGGTACAGCTTGGCGACTTTGGGAGAGCGAACAGGCAGGATCACACCATGAAGAATTGGACACCATAACCAGCGGGTCATATCAACGACTCGTTGATCATGCAAAAACTCAGATAAAAAGCGTCTTACAGCAGCAGGCGAGGCCTCATCCGGAGTCCCTAAATTAACCAGCAATACACCATATTTATTATTTTTTTCGCTCATACTTTCCTTCGCGTTTCTGTCATATCCTGACTGTTCACAACTTTAGCAGCTTTCAAAAATCATGCCTATAAAAAACGGGTTAGCTCGAAAGCTAACCCGTCTGATATGCTTTGTTCTGTACGAGGTGCGATTAAGCGAGTGCTTTTTCCAACTCTGCACTTACTGCTGCAACAGGCTGAGTACCGTCAAATTTAAGGTACTTAGTATTGCCGGCTTCAGCTTCTTTACCGTAGTAAGCGATCAGCGGTGCTGTCTGCTCATGGTAAACACCCAGGCGAGCACGTACTGTCTCTTCTTTGTCGTCATCACGAACAACAAGATCTTCACCTGTTACGTCATCTTTACCTTCAACCTTTGGCGGGTTGTAAATAGCGTGGTAAGTACGACCAGAAGCCAGGTGAGCACGACGGCCAGCCATACGCTCTACGATTACATCGTCAGCAACGTCAAATTCAATTACGTAATCAACAGCTACGCCAACTTCTTTCAGGCCGTCAGCCTGAGGAATTGTGCGCGGGAAGCCGTCTAGCAGGAAGCCTTTTGCACAATCGTCTTCAGCAATACGCTCTTTAACCAGACCTAGGATGATATCGTCAGACACCAACTGTCCAGCGTCAATTACTGATTTCGCTTGTTTACCTAGCTCAGTACCAGCTTTGATCGCCGCACGTAGCATGTCACCTGTAGAAATTTGAGGAATACCAAATTTCTCCATGATGAATTGTGCCTGTGTACCTTTACCTGCACCTGGAGCGCCCAGAAGAATGATGCGCATCTTGATCCCCTTTAAATAAAATGGAGTTTTGCAAAAAAAAAGAAAAATACACTGATTAGCCTGCAGTCGCAAGCCCGGCACTATGGCCGAGCCTGGATTACATGCGTTATCAGAATACTATTTGAAGCTGATAAAAGAATCGATTAGACATTAGTCAAACCGATTTCTACCGGCAAATTTATGCTAGCAATTTATTAACAGCAGCCAAAAACTGTGACGGATCTTCCATCGAACCACGTTCCGCCAGCATCGCCTGACCTAGCAGCATTTCGACCCAACGGCCGAACGCTTCCTCATCAGGTTCATCGGCCATCTTATTGACCAAGGCGTGATCCGGATTAAGCTCGAGAATATACATCACTTCAGGTGCATCATGACCAGCAGCTGCCAGTAGTTTGGCCATTTGCGTGCCCATCTCATTTTCATCAGTGACCACAACAGCGGGCGTATCCTGTAATTTGAATGTCGTACGGACATCCTTCACACGATCGCCAAGGTAGGATTTCGTACGCTCAACCACTGACTTGAACGCTTCTTCCGTTTCTTTGTGCTTCTCTTTCTCTTCCTCGTTTTCAAACTTGGAAAGATCCAGATCCGCTTTGGTGATCGCCTGGAATTGCTTGCCGTCAAACTCTTGCAGATGCCCCATCAACCACTCATCGATACGGTCATGCATCAAAATAACTTCAAGGCCTTTGGTACGGAACTGCTCAAGATGCGGGCTGTTCTTCGCGGCACTGAAACTATCGGCAGTCAGGAAGTAAATCTTATCCTGGCCTTCTTTCATACGTTCAACGTAATCAGCCAGCGAAACAGTCTGTTCTGCCGTTTCGTTATGTGTTGAGCTAAAACGCAGCAGGTTCGCGACTTTCTCGCGATTAGCAAAATCTTCGGCTGGCCCCTCTTTTAGCGCTTGGCCAAACTCATTCCACAGCGTCTGATACTTCTCTGCATCATTTTTCGCCATGCGCTCCATCATCGTTAGCGCACGCTTGGTGCACGCCTTGCGCAGCGCCTGAGTCACCTTGTTGTCCTGCAGGATTTCACGCGATACGTTCAATGGCAGATCATTCGAGTCAATCAGGCCACGCATAAAGCGCAGGTAAGAAGGCATAAACTGCTGGGCATCGTCCATAATAAAGACACGCTGAACATACAGTTTCAGGCCGTGCTTGCTATCACGGTTATTCATATCCCATGGTGCTTTCGCCGGAATATAAAGCAGGCTGGTGTAGTCCTGATTGCCTTCAACACGGTTATGGCTCCATGCCAGCGGCTCAGCAAAGTCATGGGAAACGTGGTTATAGAATTCTTTATATTCTTCGTCACTGATCTCAGATTTATTACGCGTCCAAAGTGCCTGAGCCTTGTTGACCTGCTCCCACTTCGTGCCAGTATCCTTGCCTTCCTCGTCACGCTCTGTGGTCATAATATGGACAGGAATACCGATATGATCCGAGTACTTACCAATAATGTCACGCAGACGGTGCTCGCTCAGAAATTCTTTTTCATCCTCACGTAAGTGCAGGATAATTTCGGTACCACGGCTCGCTTTTTCAATATCTTCTACTGAATAATCGCCTTCACCACCAGAATGCCAACGTACTGCCTGATCGACAGCGGCACCTGCTGCACGAGTATTAACCGTAACCGAATCAGCCACAATAAACGAAGAATAAAAACCGACACCAAATTGGCCAATCAACTGGGAATCTTTTGACTGATCGTCGCTAAGCTTGGCAAAAAAATCTTTGGTTCCTGATTTCGCAATTGTACCCAGATGTTCAATAACATCGTCACGGGTCATCCCAATACCGTTATCATTAATGGTCAGGGTACCGGCATCAGCGTTAAATGACAGCTTTACGCCCAAATCGGCATCATTCTCATATAAATCAGGCTGCGACAGCGCGCGGAAACGTAACTTATCAGCCGCATCAGAGGCATTAGAAATCAACTCACGTAAAAAAATCTCTTTGTTCGAATACAGTGAGTGGATCATCAGATGTAACAGTTGCTTCACTTCCGATTGGAAGCCACGTGTTTCCTTATTTTTATGGGGATTTTGCTCGCTCATTTTAACTCCGTAACTAGTCGTATTACGTAATCCATAACAGTTAATTACATACATATGGTCAAAGTACGGGTTTTCAACCTAAAATACCGCTTTTATATTATTTATATATTTTCAGCCTGTTCTTTTATATTTTTTACATTCAGACATGATTCAGGGAAATCATGCTATATAAACAGCTAAACTGTACCCTTGGTGCTAAAAATGAATAAAACATCAAATAAATATTTGATTGGTCAGAGATTCCTCTTTGACCCCTATGACAATAGCTTGATCGACAAATCAGAAAACGATGAACTTACTCGACTAGGCAGTAATGAAAGCCGTGCATTAAGCCTGCTTATTGTCGATCCTGGTGCGATCATTACCCGTACCCGGCTACATGACTATGTATGGCGAGAGCAAGGCTTTGAAGTTGATGACTCTAGCCTGACTCAGGCAATATCCACGCTTCGCAAAGCGCTGAAAGACTCTACAAAATCACCAGAATTTATCAAGACAGTGCCAAAGCGCGGCTATCAGATGATTGCCAATGTCAACGAATTTGCTGACAACCCTATACTTGTCGAAGCACCAATAAACAACATCGATACTGACGCGGTTACCTCAGAACCTGGCGGTAGTGATCTTGCGCTGGACAGTCTTAATACGGCTTCCAATATCAGCCAATTTAAAGCAGAAAACATCTCTGCTGTAAGTAAAAAAGGGTCAAAAACAGCCATCTTGAAACTGCTGGCTTTGGTGGTTGCCTGTCTCTTACCGCTGCTGGTTAACATGAGCTTCCCACCTAAGTCTGAGGCATTTAAGCCCTTGTTGACCGTTAATGGCGTTCAGGTGCTGACACCGATAAAGCATCCTGACATTGTGCTGTGGAAAACGATGATTTCTAGCTGTGTGGAAACCTATCTTGAGCATCATCAAGGCGATGCCCGCCCGCTCGAAGTAATTGCAACAGGTGGCCAAAGCAACCAGTTATGGTTGAACTATATCCACGCGACCTCGGTGCCGGGCGAAAATGTCACTCTACGTTTACTCACTAGCCATGAGGATAATACCAAGCTATGTCAGTAAAAAATAAAAACAGCCATTTGCCGACCTTTTTTAAGCAATATTGGGCGCTTATCATTTTGACAATGTCGGCCATTTTCAGCTCCTGGCTTTATTTCTCCAGTGACTACAAGCAAGAGCAGCTGCTGATGTCCCGTGAATGGCAATCAACCTCTGTTAGTCGTATTGAATCCATGCAATTGGATCAACTAGGTATGTTACGCCGTGTCGAACAGAGCAGCCATGTCGTCTACCTGCCGAATAAGACCTATTCGCGTATTACCTTGCTGAAGCTGTTTAGCGACAGTGACAAACCTCTTACCCTGCATATCTCCGAATCAGGCAATTGGGATATCAGCGGCGGCTATCTGCTCACTGAGCCGCTCGAGTTCAAGGATATTACCTCCGGACAAAACGAAGACTTCCAAAATCACCACTTGACGATTGTAAAGCAGGTATTCCGCATGGATGCCCAGCAAAGCCGCCGTATTGATATCATTAATAAAAAATCACTACTGCTTACCAGCCTCACTTACGGCTCGAATATTCTTTATTCGCTGTAAAACCTTGGCAGTGAGTACCCAGATTCAAATTGAGAGTTTCAAAGAAAAAAGGGGAAGCGCAAGCTTCCCCAAAAAAACAATGAACATTCCTTGCGATAAAATTACTTAAAAATACACTCTCATACCGATGGTGAATGCACTGTCATCACTTCCAGCCGTTTCATCATCAAAACTCTGATCGGCATATTCCGCATAAGAAACGACGCTGTCATTTAGCCAGTAGTCAGCACCAATAGTGTACTGGTTCAGCTTGTCGTCTTGGGTATCAAAGTCTACGTAGTCATAGACGCCGTACAGACCGATCCCGACAGGCAGATCGTAGCGGGCCATCGCACCGATACCGGTTTGCTCGTCTCCCGCAAAATCATAGTCTGAGTACATTGCCGCTAGTGACAAACCTTGAACCTGGTAGGTTGCGTTCAGGGTCCAAGAAGTATCGTCGTCACCTCCGTAAGTCACATCCCTCTCGGTACGCTCGGAGTACGTGTAGGTAGCCGACAAACCAAGACCAAAATCAGACTCCCAGGCAACACCTGCGGCGTATGCCTGATCAATTTCAACGTCGCCAATCGCTGGTTCGTCATCGAATTCCTGACCGGTATGGTACTGCGCCATCACTGTCAGCCCATTGACATCAATTTTGTACTGAATACCGTTAGTCAACCGATCGGTTGCAGACCAGTCATTCTTGATATTGGCAGTACCGCCGTATTCCCAAGTGATATCGTACTGACCAGCGATTGAATCCTGGATCGCTGACATGCGGCCGATACGAACCTCACCGAAATTGCCGCCAACAGCTACCGAGCCGAACTTCAGAAAGTTGTCATCGTCGTTGCCGTCACCATCTTCCGGGATAAGATTCATTTCATACAGTACATCTCCATTGACGTACATGTTATTGTCCAGGAAGTAAGTCAATCCCAGACCTAGCTCCGTCCCCTCTCCAGTGAACGTACTGTCCGCTCCCATATGACCATTATCAGTTGTTTCATAACGGGCACGGAGGTTACCGTATGCATTAACTGAAAGCTCATCTGATTTATAGACTTCTGCCGCCATTGCCGATGCGCTCGCGACAATGGAACCAATTACTGCTGCTACTACTGTCTTTTTCATATCAACTCCTAATAACCTGCATATGCTTTTGGGCATGAATGTCAGGTGATGGTATTTGTATTTTTATTCCATGCCTTGATTACCTAATCGCAGCCTGTTCACCACTCGGCGTGATGAAATCGGTACGTTCAAATAACCTCCCTGGCATTTCTGCTCTATCCGAGATGACAATATTAAATACCGAATAACAATGAGTTATGAAGAAAAACAGCCTTAAATGTTATTTATATAGTTATTGTTAGAAAATAACCTGAGGTAAAAACTAAAATCGACTACAAATAACTCAAGCAGCTAAAAGTAAAGATATAACCTATTGAATTTAATGAGTTTGATTTATTATAAACAAAAAAATACCAACTAACGGTTATAACCGTCAGTTGGTATTGATCTCGCTTGATTAATATATAATCACACGAGTACTTTAATAAAGCTTATGCCGCCCGGCAATCGAATGAGACAGTGTCGTGCCATCCACGAGCTCCAACTCACCGCCAACGGGAACACCGTGTGCAATGCGGGTCGCTGGGATATCATACTCGCTGCAAAGTTCGGCAATATAATGTGCAGTTGCCTCCCCTTCGACTGTCGGGTTCGTCGCCAAGATAAGCTCGGTTATCGGTTCGTTCTGCAATCGAAATTCCAGGGTGTCCAAGCCAATATCTGACGGACCAATACCGTCAAGCGGTGACAGATGCCCCATCAACACAAAATAGCGACCTGAAAACTGTCCAGTCGATTCAACGGCTACAATATCCGCCGGACTTTCAACCACGCAGATTTGACCGTTTTCCTGACGGCGAGGGTTCGCGCAGATCGCACATACATCCTCTTCCGTGAATGTACGACAGCTCTGGCAATGACCGATTTCCGTCATTGCCTTGCCAAGGGCATCAGCTAACTGCAAACCACCCTGGCGATTACGCTGCAACAAACTAAAGGCCATACGCTGTGCTGACTTGGGGCCAACCCCAGGCAGACAACGCAAGGCCTCCATTAGCTGTTCCAGTAGTGGACTGGTACGCATTTGATTAGAATGGCATCTTGAAGCCAGCAGGTAGATTCATACCACCTGTTACACCGGCCATTTTCTCTTTCTGTGCTTCTTCGATACGACGTGCTGCATCATTAAATGCCGCCGCAATCAAATCTTCCAACATATCTTTGTCGTCTTCCATCAAGCTGTCATCCAGCTCAACACGACGTACACTGTGGCTACCAGTCAGAGTCACTTTCACCAGGCCAGCACCAGACTCGCCAGTTACTTCCATGTTTGCGATTTCTTCTTGCATCTTTTGCATGCGCTCTTGCATTTGCTGCGCCTGCTTCATCATGTTGCCCATACCACCTTTACCAAACATATACTCTCTCTCTATTGGTCTGGTTGAAATATATTTGCTTATGTGTAATACAAATCTAGTGTATTACAATGGTCTAATACTCTCTTCATCAAGTACAGCAGCAAAGCGCTGGCAGATAAAGGTTACATTAGGATCACTCATTAAGCTTTGTTTTGCCTGATCAAGCTTTTGATGATAAAGCCCTTCCCGCCACTCTAAAGGCGAGCGGCCTTTGTCACCGAGCTCAATCGATAATTCGATTTCCGTGCCAAGCAATTCGCTTATTGCCTGTGCCAGCTGCTCCCTGGCTTTCGGGTTATCCAAATGACTCTGAGACTGGCGTAAGAACAAAGTCACTTGTTGATTGTCTTGTTCAAACGCTGAATTTAATGCTAATTGTTGGACCATTCGCCCTACATTTAGCTTAGTCACTAAATCTGACCAACTATCCTGATTTGCTGCTTCTTTGACAAGCAATTTCGCCATCTCGGGCGTTTTTTCATGCTCCAACGCCCGCTTTAGCGTGCCCGGCGCAACTTCCTGCTTCACGGTTTCTGGCTCAGGTTGAGCCATCGGCTTCCAGCGGTATTCATCGTCCGGTTTTTTACTCATCTGCATATCAGCAGTTCCCGACGCTGGCATCGCAGAGGCTCCGGCCACCGGAGCTGGCCGACCTTTATGCTTGGTAGCAATTCGGTCTAGCACATTAGTTGCGACTTTTTTAGCTGGCGCCGATTCAGTCTTTTTTACAGTAGGGTGTTCCTCGTGACTGCGCTTGCTCTGGCTTCGCAGCTTGTTTCTTGCTGCTAGCAACCCAGAAGCGGCCGATGACGGCTGAGACAGTGGCATTGACTGAGGTGCTAGCTGAGCCAACTCCTGTGACGAGGGCTGATAGCTACTTTGTTGAGGATGGCTACTCTGTTGGGAATGGCCACCTTGTGAATAGCTATCCTGCGGAGACTGTTCTTGTGGTACAGGCTGTTCAGCAATACGCTGACGTTGTGCTGGCTGCTGTACAGGAGCGGCAGGCTGAGACTGCACCGGCACATGCTGTTGTTGCCCGCCATTCATCTGCGCTTTTAGTGCCTGCACACGTTGCATGCCTTGTTGGCCTTGCAGCAGTGCACCGCTCTGAGGTTGAGATTGATGAGCAGGCTCTGCTGCAGGAACATTAATCGCCTGGGGGCTAATTCCCTGACCGGAGACTGGACGGAAAGCCAACATTCTCAGCAATACCATTTCCAGTCCTGTACGACCATCCGGCGCATAGGTCAGATCCTGGCGCCCTTGCAATGCTATCTGATAACACAGCTGTACTTCCTGCGGCGACACTCGCTTACTTAGCACAATAACACGTTCCGCATCAGGGGCTGCATCATCCAGAGAAGCTGGCAATGCCTGATACATAGCAACACGGTGCAGCTGAGCGGCAAGCTCACGCAATAGGCTGTCCCACTCGACACCGACACCCGCCAGTTCTTCCAGGCATGCCATAGCAGCTTGTGCTTCGCTCTCAGCCATTGCCTCGAGCAAATATAACGCTTGTTCGGTATTTAAGGTGCCAAGCATGGCAGAAACAGAATCAGCCTGAACCTGGCCGTTGCCCAAGGCGATAGCCTGATCGGCAAGGCTCAGCGCATCGCGCATACTGCCTTCCGCGGCACGGGCCAACAAGCTTAATGCTTTAGTTTCATATTCAACTTGTTCCTGCGTTAGCACCTTCTCCAGCTGAGACTGGATCTGGGTATTGTCCAGATGCTTCAAATGGAACTGTAAGCAACGCGATAGAATAGTAACCGGCAGCTTTTGAGGATCGGTTGTTGCCAGAATAAACTTAACGTATTCCGGAGGCTCTTCAAGCGTCTTCAGCAAGGCATTAAAACTATGACGAGACAACATATGTACTTCGTCAATCAGATAAACCTTATAACGCCCACGGGCAGGTTTGTACTGAACGTTATCAAGCAACTCACGGGTATCTTCTACTTTGGTCCGTGATGCCGCATCGATCTCCAGCAAATCGACAAAGCGGCCTTCGTCAATCTCGCGGCAGGTCTCGCACTGGCCACACGGGGTTGCTGTCACCCCCTGTTCGCAGTTCAGCCCTTTGGCAAAAATACGCGCGATGGTTGTTTTACCTACCCCACGAGTACCGCTAAACAGATAGGCGTGATGAAGACGGTTATGGGCAAGTGCATTGGCCAACGCCGTCAGGACATGGGACTGGCCAACAACATCCTCAAATTGATGTGGTCGCCATTTCCGTGCCAGAACCTGATAACTCATGTTAACTAACCTTACAGAATCAAGAACTCAATGCTAGCACAGGGAGGATTTTTGAGCGAGAGGGCGCCGCTGCGAGCGCCCAATGATTAGCCAGATAGAATTCCGGCCAAGAAAATTAATGACCGTCGAAGTCACAAATACTGAATACATTGAGGCCAATAGCTTCCAAACGTTCTTCCCCACCCAGTTCTGGCAGGTTGATTACGAATGCGGCATCTTCGACCACACCGCCAAGGCGGCGAACCAGCTTCGTCGTCGCTTCAATTGTGCCGCCCGTTGCCAGCAAGTCATCAACCAAAAGCACCTTGTCACCTTCGTTAATCGCATCAACATGGATCTCTAGGGTATCTTGGCCGTATTCAAGCTCATAGCTTTCGCCAATCACTTCACGAGGCAATTTGCCAGGCTTACGAACCGGAACGAACCCAACACCCAGTTCCAGTGCTAGTGGCGCACCAAACAAAAAGCCACGGGCTTCGGTGCCAATCACTTTAGTAATACCTTTGTTCTGGTATTTCTCGATCAGAACTTGCATGGTAGCACTATAGGCCGCTGGGTCTTCCATAAGACTAGTAATGTCGCGGAACAAAATTCCAGGCTTAGGGTAATCAGGGATAGATTTAATGCTGCGCTTGATCAAAGCTAGTTTTTCTTGAGTCATAATCGTTTTCCGTGCACCATCTTACGCAAGTGCTGTAGCGCTAATTAAAAAGCCTGTCGCAGAGGTATACCTCAGCAGCAGGCAAATAAATTCCGGAGCAAATAGTATTGATTTTCACAGGCAGGAGCAACTAATACCAAAGGTTCTTTGTCATGAATCAATAGATATCGTTTACATAACGCCACGCTAGGTTACTCGTCGCTTACCTGTTATTTGTTGAAGCTTCCGATAAGCCCGAGTTATCAACCACGGGCAGCCGATTAAACCAAACCAGCAACAGAGTTGCCATTGTAATCAGCATCGCTTTATGCCAAAGCAACGGTACCAAGTAAATTGACAAAATGAAGCTAATCACCATCGTGATATTCGCCCGACGCTTAACAATTCGAGATACAGCCCCGTGCTCATGCCAGTTTTGTAAAATAGGGCCAAAATGCGGATGTTGATGTAGCCAGCGGCTGAGACGAGGAGAACCACGCATAAAACAGGCGCTGGCTAGCAATAAGAAAGGAGTCGTCGGTAGCAGAGGCAAAAAAATGCCAACGACACCCAGAACAACACACAGCCAGCCACAACTTAATAAAATAGCTCGCTTGATGATGTTTTTCATATCCCCTTCCTTACTGGTTGGGATAAGATACCAATCAAAGTAACAATCGTTGGTACTATAGGCTTAGTATCCCTAACCAGGTTAAACTTGCCGGTAGTGTTGGTAGTCCCAATGCAACCAGAAAACCGACGAAATACTTAAAACTATACGGGTCTTTAAAACCGTGCTCCATGGTACGCTTCCTTTATAGGGTATAAATACAACTGACTTGCTTATTGTCCGTAGCTTCTTTGACCACGGCTCGTGAGCGAGCACCACTATATCGGATCAGGAAAGCGACAAAAACCGAGGGAATTTAGGGGTATTCCGCCCATTACTCTATAAAGGTTTGATTCAAATCACAATCAAACAATCAAACCGTCTTAGACTAAATTTATCACTTATAAACATAATACAAAAATATGACAACGTCAGAACGCACCTACCAAGAACTTAAAGATCATTTGGAACAAGAACATACCTTGCTAGCCAAAGAGCTCAAGCATGAAATGTTGCTCAACACCCTCGTTCCATCAGCCACGGCGATAAAGCAGGCCGATCTCAATGAACTGATTATGATGGCAAAATCAGCCTTCATCCCTAACTTATTCGATTTGGCAATGAGAATGGAAAAAGTCGATGCCGCGGTCTGCTCGATCAAGCTGGGCATGTATGGACTATGTGTGGATTGTGAAGAAGAAATTGAACTCAATGAACTGAAGGCGGATCCGGCTCAGCCACGATGCCACTCATGCCGGGCCCATAGCCGTTACCACCATGACTAGTACCATGAATTAGCGGGATATAAAACAAGACTACAGCATATATCTACAGTCTCGTATTCCCGCTATCTCATCGTCCCACCGCATCTATGTTAGCCATGCGCGAACAGTCATCACTCACAGCGCATCCTGGGCTTTCGACCACTGATGGAAAGCAGCCTTTTCTTCTGCATTTGCTTTGCTATACCAAAGTTTTAGCTGTGCCAGTGCATCGCCGGAGATCGTCACTTCGCCCTGTTCGCTGACTTCGACAGTGGCTTGCTCAAGGTCAACGGCATAGCCTTGCTCAAAGGTGATCCCATGCTGGCGGTTATAGTCGGCAACCAGCTCTTCCATATTTTTAAATGCCGCCATGCCTTTACCCTGTAACTCTACATACGGTAAAGCAGATGTCGTCCCATCGCTCAATTCAAGCTGCCATTGTGCACCACGGCCAAAGTGTGCTTTCGCCTGGGAAAGTGTCGTCAAGCGGGGCAATATGATCGTGGCATCGTCATCTGGTACATCCATCTCAAACAAATATGGGCGAGTGGTATACATTGTATTTTTAGAGCCATTTTTCAGTTCGCCGTCATAACGCACCACAACCTGGTGTCTTCCCGGCTGCAGCTCTACCTTTTCAGTTGGTGACCAAAACGATGACTGTACTTTTTTGCCATCAATAACAAGCAGCTCAACATTCTTACTGCTCGATATAGTTGCAGCCTGAAGTCCGCCAGATAGCAGTACGAGCGATAATCCAATTAACTTATTCATTTCACCCCTTGAATTTATAACAAGTATCTCTATAGCGATAAGATAGCAAAAAGCCGCCCTATAAAGGCGGCTTTTTCAAGAAGATTTCTTAGATTGAATCAATCTTAGAAAGAAACTTCCATACCAGCTAGGTAACCGAACTCTGTGTTATCAACATCAGTAGTACCGATTTCGCCGTATACTTTCACGTTAGCGTGCATTTGCTGAGTCACGTTCGCGTAGAAAGTGTTAGCATCTGCGTTTGCACCAGCTACATCGAAATCTAGGTAAGTATAACCAAGAGCAAATGTAGTCTTATCCATTGTGTAAGAACCCGCAAGTGCAGCAGTATCAGCTTCAAGCTTGTCAGCAGAGTTTACAGCATTTTCATACTCAACCTGGCCGAAAGATGCAGCGAAAGCAAATGCACCCATGATGTACTCACCTTCAAGGTTGTAGCCATCAACATCAACAACGCCACCAGTAAATGCGTTACCAAAAATCTTCTCAGCTTTAACGTCAGAGCCAGAGTATAGGTATACACGTGCGTCCAAATCACCGAAACGCGCACCGATACGACCGTCGATGATGCTAGTTTCGTCAGCATTGCCTGCTGGGTTAGTTTCTTTTAGCAGTGCAGAAAGACCTGCGTAGAACTGGCCGTTGTCGAATACGTACTTAACAGTTTGGTCGCCTTGTGCCTGAACAAAGTCAAGACCGTCACCGCCTAGCTCTACATCTTTACCGATGCCAGAGTCATCAGCGATTAGGTACTGACGACCGAAAGTAATCGTACCGAAATCATTGCTGCTGAAACCAACCCATAGTTCGTCGTTCTTAACTGCGCCTTCATCTTTTTCAGCATCTTCAAAGTTAAAAGCTAGGCCAGAAACTGCATTTAGATTATTTGAAACTGGAACAGTTACGTTGAATGCTAGGTCACCGTCATCTAGACGGAACTTTGAATCGCTGTTTTCTGCATAACCTTGGATGTACTGAACTTCAGCGGCACCTGCCACGTCAACTACAACGCCATCTTGGTCATATAGGTTAACGCCTGCTTGTGCAGAACCTGCTGCTAGTACTGCTAGTGCTAGAAGTGTCTTTTTCATGATATCCACTGCCTTTTCTTATTTAGACGGGAATTCCTGTTTCCAGAATTCCTTTTCTTTATAATCCCCCGACTTCTAATCCTCTCTTAACATAAAGAAAGATAAAAACCGAAGGTAAGTAACTTGTGGGGCTCATCCTGACAGATGATTTATCCCTATGTCAAATCATCTAAAGACAACATCAAAAAACCTCAAAACACTTTACTTTCAATAACATACAACCAATACCAATTATTTCATTATCATTAATATGCACCACAGCATGCTATTGCCACATTTCTCACTAACAACAAAATCAACACAAAAAACCTAAAAAGAGCAAAAAAATACAATAGTGCAGAATAAAACACTACCCTAGGTCGGGTTATGTGGTTAATCCCTTGTTTATAAACAACTAGCTTAGCCGTTCAGGTTAGGTTCAATCTTATTTCGTGACCAAGATCTCATTTTTTTTATAAATTTCTCCAGAACACGCTACCGCTCACATTTAGAGGTTCGTGCTATAATGCAGCTCCCTGCCCTTATGAAGTTTCAGTTATGTTACACAGCCAGATAAAAAGTGATATCAAACAATGCTATGAGAACCTGGGAGCCCAGCTTGATAACTTTATTCCCAGACGCGCGCAAAACTATCTGGTCGCTGAAATCGCCAAGACCCTAGCCGGAGAATACCACCCCAAACATCGCATGCTGGTCGCAGAAGCAGGGACGGGGATCGGTAAATCCCTCGCATATCTGCTGGGCGGGATCCCCTTTGCTCTGTTCAATAACAAAAAAATACTGATATCAACGGCAACCGTGGCACTGCAGGAACAGCTCATCAACAAAGATTTACCTTTGTTCAATCAAATTTTTCCTAAAGAATTCAGTTTTATCCTCGCCAAGGGCAGGCAGCGATACTGCTGCACACATAAACTGGAAGCTTGCTGTATTACAGATAAAGATCAACAGGTTGTGCTTTGGGAAGAAAAACCTAAAAAGTCGGATTTAGAACTTTTAAAGCGCATGCTGAAGGCCAGTGAAGCCCAGAAATGGGACGGAGACCGTGATAGCTGGCCAACCGCTATACCCAATCATATCTGGCAACAAATCGTGGCGGATAAGCACAGCTGCCATGCCGGACTGCCCAAACACCGTAGCTGCCCGTTTGCCAAGGCCCGAGAACACCTCGAGAAAGCCGATGTCATCGTGGCCAACCATGCATTGCTGATGGCTGATATTGAACTTGGTGGCGGTATTATCCTACCGGAACCTGAGCAAACAATTTACGTCATCGACGAAGCGCACCACCTGCCCCAGGTAGCGCGAGATTTCTCGTCAGCAGCCGCCAGCCTAAAAGGTGCAGCCAACTGGTTAGAAAAACTGAACCAGTCCGTCGGTAAACTGGCAGAATTAGCGGATTATAAAAAATCGGGCCGTTTTCAAACGGCCCTTAATGAAACTATCGCCCATTTAATACCGTCACTGCGACAAATTGCAGCCAATATTGACCCTGCCCAGTTTAATAAAGATGGCATCTATCGGTTTGAACATGGTGAGCTTCCTGAATGGTTAGTAGAGGAAGCAAAAAGCTGTAAAGAAGCCAGTAAAAAGACCTTGCAGTCACTGGGAAAGGTTCATGATCTTATTGCCGAGCGAACCAAGGATAATGAAATCTTGCCTCGGCTGGGAGAGCAAGCACTTGCTGAGTCCGGTTTTTATCTACAACGACTAGAAAACCTGGAAAAAGTCTGGACGTTAATGGCGCAGCCCAATAAAGATAAAGGCGCACCACTCGCCCGATGGATTGAAAAGAATCCCGAGCGTGAAGGCGACTACATCATAGAGGTTTCTCCGCTCGAGGTGGGTTATCGACTGGATCAGCTGCTTTGGAGCCGTGCAGCAGGGTCTATTTTGGTCTCCGCCACCCTCAGAGCGCTAAATCAGTTTGACTATTTCTGCCGTCAAGCCGGTATCTTTGAAAAGGACAGTACTAGGTTTCTGGCTTTGGCTTCACCGTTTGACTACCCAAACAATGCCCGTTTGGTGATCCCTGCCATGCAGCTTGAACCGCAGGCCGACAAATTTACCGATCTACTGATCAAAACCTTGCCTGAATACCTCGAAGGCGAGAAATCCAGCTTGGTGTTGTTTTCTTCTTACTGGCAGATGAACAAGGTTGCTGAAGAATTACGTCCGCTAATGAAGAAAAACAAGTGGGAACTGTTGATACAAGGGGAAGAATCAAGAAACCTCACCCTAAAAAAACATAAAGAGAATTGCCAAAAAGGTAAAGCCAGCATTCTGTTCGGAACCGGAAGCTTTTCAGAAGGTCTTGATTTACCCGGTGATTTATTAACAAACCTGATTATTACCAAAATCCCTTTCGCAGTTCCGACCTCGCCGGTAGAGGAAGCTCATGCCGAATATATCGAGAGCCGTGGCGGAAATCCGTTTATGCAAATTTCGGTACCAGAGGCCAGTAAAAAACTGATCCAATCAGCGGGACGCCTACTGCGCAAGGAACAAGATTCTGGTAGAGTCGTGCTGCTTGACCGCCGGGTGATCAGCCGACGCTACGGCAAGGCGCTACTCGATTCATTACCACCTTTTAAACGTGTCATTGAATACTCCTAAACAAAACCGATAATCAAGAATAACGATAAATGATAGAAATGATTGAACCGAGTATGCTAATCATACTTGGTCTTGTTGCTTTAGCTGCCGGGTTTATTGATGCCGTCGCCGGAGGAGGAGGAATGCTAACCGTTCCTGCTCTGCTCTCTATCGGGCTACCACCGCATATCGCACTGGGAACCAACAAACTGGCAGCAACATTTGCGTCATCAACTGCCGCCTGGACCTACTATAGAAAACAGTTATTTTCTCCCGCTTTTTGGCGCTTGTCGTTCGTCGCAACCCTCATCGGCGCCATTAGCGGCACCTTAGTCGTTGATCTAATCAGTACCGCCTGGCTGGAAAAAGTACTCCCCCTGATCATTTTGACGGTCGCGGTGTACACCATTTGGCACCCGCAGCCAAAAGGGAGTTCTCAACGCCTTCCCACGCCATGTAAAAAGCTTACGCGAAAGCAATGGAGCCAAGGCACCACGCTAGGCTTTTATGACGGTGTTGCTGGGCCGGGAACCGGTGCATTCTGGACTGTCTCCAATATGGCGCTATATCGGTTAGATATCCTGAGGGCGTCAGGACTGGCCAAAGCAATGAACTTCACCAGTAACGTGACTTCACTGATCACCTTTATCGTTCTTGGTCATATTAATTTCGCCCTTGGCCTTACTATGGGCGTATGCTTGATGTTAGGTGCCTATATCGGTGCCCATTCTGCAATTCGGTTTGGCGCTAAGTTTATTCGCCCGGTTTTTGTCACCGTGGTTATTGTGCTAGCGGTTAAACTTGCCTGGCAAGCCTGGTTCTAACCCGAGAAAAGATGATGCCTGATTTAAAACGTCTAGAAAACATACTCGAGCAACTGGCCCATGATGCCGCTCAAATTGACCGTAAGCGAGGTGAGGCATCGCGTCCGCTATTTGACGAACAACTTTTTTTCTGCCGCAGCAAACTGCTGACTCCTTGCGTAACAGAAGTACGCAGCGAGATTACCGCACTAAGAAACGAACGAAAAGCCGGTAAACTGCAAGCATCACGGACTCAGCATATCTGTGAAAAGGTTGTCGCTCAAATCCAGGCAATCCAGCGCGAGCTCGCCACTTTGCAAATTCGAAAAAACGAACCCAAGCGCAGGCAAGGTTGGCGACGCCCGATCCATGAAATGTATCAGGATCTAGCCCAGCACCAAGACTGGGAACGAAGACTTGCTGCTATGCAGAGGGACAAGGAAATGATGTTAAACCGTTGTTCTACCCTTGCCGAGCAGCAAAAACTGCAAAAAGAAATACTGGCTCTTGAAGGACGCCTAACTCGCTGCCGTGCATCGCTGGCCAAGATAGAAAAGGACATAAGCCTTCGGGAACGAAAAGGATAACTGATGCTGCCCCTGGTCTACCACCCCATCTATTCTCAGCTTGAACTACCAGCCGAACATCGCTACCCCATCTCGAAATATCGTCGGCTGTATCAATACCTGATCGACGAGATGAAGCTAGATCAACAAGACGGGATCCTGTTCTACCAACCCGAGGCCATTGGCGCCGACGAACTAAAGAGCCTCCATCACCCCGATTATATTGAAGCTCTGTTTAACAATACCCTGCCCGCAGCAAAGATGCGCCGTATTGGCTTTCCGTGGAGCCACCAATTAATCAAACGTACGCTCATGTCTACTGCAGGCACCCGGCTAACCGTCGATCTGGCAAGCCAGCATGGAATCGGAATCCACCTCAGTGGCGGGTATCATCATGCACACCACGATTTTGGCAGTGGCTTTTGCCTCGTCAACGATCTGGCTTTTGCTGCCAAATATGCCCTAACGCTTGATAACATCGATAAAGTAATGATCGTCGACTGTGATGTTCATCAGGGCGATGGTACGGCAACCCTGCTCAGTGATGATGACAGCATCATTACTTTCTCGGTTCACTGCGACAAGAACTTCCCGGCACGCAAACCGGCTTCCGATATCGATTTGGCCTTGCCCAAACATACAACAACAAACGATTACCTAGAAACGTTTGAGATCATATTAAATTTAGCCCTAGCCCAGCACCAACCTGATTTCATCATCTATGATGCAGGTGTCGATATCCACCAGCATGACGAGCTAGGCTATTTTGATGTCTGCCTCGATGGCATCTATCGACGTGATCACCTGGTTCTTAGTCGCTGCAAGCAAGCCGAGATACCAATTGCGGCAGTTGTGGGCGGCGGGTATAGGCAAGATCACCAACAACTGGTTGAATTACACGCCCAGTTAATTCAAGCGGCTATAACTGTTTATCGTTCTGAGTAATTCGTTCTCGGACAGACTATGCTAAACTTCGCAGTTCAATCGTCAGCCCAAAATAAAAAGTGATAAAATAATAATGAAAAACGATAATTCAACTCCGTCACTAGATGATGCACCAAAAGATATTAAACTCGCGGTTGATCTTATTTATCTATTTGAAAGTAATGAAATACCACCTGACGTTGCACTGTCGGCGCTAAAAATTGTGGCTCAGGATCTCAAAGCCCAAATGAATAAAGAGAACCCAGAAAAACAAGATGAATAACGGTTAAATTTCAACCGCTTTACTCCTCGAATTCTGCCGCTATCAACAACAGGCCAGCCTCATGATATAAAGGCACTTTCGTATATATCCATTGCATATATCCGTCCTGCATCAGCCTCCTCTTGCACCGTCATATAAATGACGGCCCAACCAAATATCGTCAATTAAATATCAAACTCCGACTTTAAAAAAATAATAATCATATATTAGAGCTATGAGATTTAATTTATGTATAAATATACCTAGAATACGGACTGCTTATATTATTATTAGATCTCTAACTACTTATTTGATTATTAATTCCACCGCCAAGGAGTATCTCATGAAGAGGGAATTTAAAGTTGCTGCACTTGCCGCAGCAATTACACTGTCAGGCTGTGCATCCGATTCAGATTCAACGGCTAGCCTCCCTTTGGAAACAAACCAGTCTCAAACTGCAATACAAATTGATGGAATGAAGCAATCAATTGATTTAGCTGAAGAAACACTTAGTTCATCTTATAAAGCAGAACTCGATTGGTTTGCTTCAATTCAAATCCGTGATGCAAAAAAAGCCTTGGCCGAGGCCAAAGAATATTATGCAGAATTTGAACTAGACCCATCCGAAGCCAACAGCAGCAGCGGCTTCTTTAGTTCCAAGACAAACCTTCAGGCCGCAGAAGAAGGCATTGCTCAATTTAAGGTGCATATCAGCAAGGCTGAATCCATTCGTACCGAGGTATTAACCATTTTAGAAGATGCTTTTGGTTACCGAGAGCAACTAGCAGCCATCAATGCAGCAAAATACTACCCAAAAACAGCCAAACAGCTCGAGCAAAATATTAAAAGGCTTGTTGACTATGTAGCCAATGAAGCTGCGGATAAAGCCATTAATGCTCAACCGGAGTTAATCCGGAAACAACGAGCACTGGAAGTCAAAACAGTGACTCGTATCTACTTATCTGATGCACAAAAAGAACTTAAACGCCTTAAAATAGCGAACGTAAGTATGCATGCGCCTGAAACCTTAGCCCGTGCTGCTGCAGCCGTGACAGCAGCCCAGGCCTTCATTGCTGCAGAGCCGCGTGCTACTGCACAGATCATCGACAAAGCCGATGAAGCAATGTTCTCGCTTAAGCACGCTCAGCAAATTTCGAACGTTGTGAAAAAACTAAAGGCAATGCCTGAAAAAGATTACGAACGCCATGTATTGAGCTACGAGAAGATTTTATTAGAGATCACCCTCGCTCTTGGTGCTGAAGATATGCGAGATCAAGCCATCAGCAAACAGGGTAAGAACCTCGTCAACCACATTAAAGGCAACCTTCAGGGCGAACAAGAAACAATGCTTGCCCAGCAAAAAGTCCGCAGCGAACTCATTGATGAAAAAGCCCATACCGCGATGCTAGAAAAAGAAATCGCCAAACTATCGGCCCAACTTCTTGCGACTAAGCAGGCACCAGCTGCTACGGTTGAAAAAGTCGCACCGATAAAAAATGCAACCGTTGCAGAAGAAGCCGATACGACTACGGTGACAACTGCCACAACAAATGAAGCAAGTTAGTCATACTGCCTAACCAGATAAACATTGGTCGGGAAAGACAATCCCCACAACGCCCCTTCATACCTAGGGGCGTTTCTTTTATAACCATTAATACTCATGCATTTAAGATTATGGCTATAATTCAACAAAGAGCCTTGACCTTCCCCCTAGGGAAGAGTTTACAGTTTTCCCCGTAACCCCAATGTAATCGTAATGGTTTTAATGGCATATCGAAATAGCACATACAATTTGCTAGCTCTAATTCTGGTATTGATGATCAGCCTGATCACCAAGCCAGTACTCGGTATATCTGTACATAAAATGAACATGGTTACAACGCCATCCACAACATCTCAGATGCCTCTGATGTCTCACCAACACCCCGTTACAGCCAGTGAAGAAGTCGCGAGCAATAACTGCCACCAGCCTGCCCATTTGCTATCCGAAGCACCGTCCGAATGCTGCGCTAATACCGATTCAGTAACATCGTCCTGCTCTGACTGTGATCTGACACATTGCCAGCCTTACAGTAGCTATTTGCCAATCGGCAATGAGGCATTTTCTGATTTTCCGCATGACCGCCTTATACCTCAACTGACACCTGTCCATCCTGTATCCCGAACAGAAACCTTGTTCCGTCCACCGATCCTGTAAATACCTCTCCGCCAATTAATACACGCAACTATCTGATCAGTGATATAGGCGATTTATCGCCGCTTACTGCCAGTTAGCCAGCCTATTAACTCTTACTCTTTGTAGTGGATGTATTTATGCAAAAACGCATACTGCCCCGTGTACTGGGTGTAGCGCTGATTGCGGCATGGGCACCAACTGCCGCCGCAACACCAAAGCTAAACAGCCTCATTGACTGGGCTCTCGAAAACGACACCGGCAAACAACAGCTCCAATACCAAGCCGATGCTATGGTCGATATGGGTATCGCCTCCAGCCAATGGATGGATCCCAAGCTCAAGGTCGGCGTCGGCGGACTGCCGGTTGACAGCTTTACCTTCGACGACGATCCCATGACCAATATTTCTGTCGGGCTGATGCAGCAATTCGGTCGTGGCAACACCTTGGCGCTGCAACAAAAACAAAGCTCGCAGCAAGCCAATAGCCTGCGCGAGAAAATGGGAGTTCGCGAGCTAGATGTCAAAAGTGCCATAACCACCCGATGGATAGAGCTAGCCTATCAGCAGCAGGCCCATCAGCTATTGCGCCAGAACCAGGCGCTATTTAAAGAACTGGAACATTTCCTTGGTACCAACTACGGGGTCGGTGCAAATCAGGCTCAGGATATCATTCAGGCACAGTTACAAATCAGCCGAATGGATGAAAAGCTGCAAGCCAACGAACAAATGCAACAACGACTCCGAGCACAGCTTTCAGAATGGTTAGGCAACCAAGCAACCGAAGTCACCGTCGATGGCTACCCACAGTGGTCTTCCCTCACCGCTTATCTATCGACGACACCCACAGATAACTATCAGGTACTGGCGGCCCACCCATCAGTACGTATGGTTGATGAGCTGATCGAAAGCGCCGAGACTGGCGTCGACATTGCCAACGAGTCTTACCAACCTCAGTTTGGTATTGAAGTCATGTACGGCTATCGGCAGGCAAATGGTATGAACGGGCAACCTGCCTCCGATCTGGTCAGTGCTTTTCTGACATTGGATCTGCCCCTCTTTACCGACAAGCGTCAGGACAAAAAACTGTCTTCGGCCCAATACCAGCTAGGTGCAGCCAAGTCACAGCGTGATCTGATGCTCAAGCAAATGAATGCAAAAGTGAGTGCATTATTAATCGACCGCAGCAATATCGAGCAGCGTTTAGCCCGTTACCAACGCTCGCTGTTACGTCAGGCCAAGGAAAAAACCCGCGCAATCGAGCGCGGCTACCAGAACAATACCAGTCAGCTAGACGAATACATCCGTGCAGCCAGTGAAGAACTCACTATCGAACTTGAACAAGCTCGGCTCAATACCGATCTACAACTGGCCAATAGCAATCTCGCCTACATGCTGAACAAATATTAGGACAGACAATGAAACAATCACTCACTATTGCTGTACTGGCACTCGCTGTCGGCGGCGCTTTGGGCTACTACGCGGCAACTCAGACACATTCAAACGAAGGTCAGGCCGCGAATGCCGACAGTAACGAACCTTTATACTGGGTCGCCCCAATGGATCCCAATTACCAACGCGACAAGCCGGGCAAATCACCGATGGGTATGGACTTGATCCCGGTGTATGAGGACGATCTAACGGGAGGAAATAAGGAAGAAGCAGGCACAGTATCGGTATCACCGGCTGTTGAAAATAGCCTTGGCGTCAAAACCGTACAAACTAGTCTGCAAAAACTCGTGCCTGAAATCGACACCGTTGGTTACGTCACTTTCGACGAGAGCCAACTATGGCAAATCAACAGCCGTATCAGTGGCTGGATCCAAAAGCTCAATGTGAATGCTATTGGCGAGAAGGTCAAGAAGGGTGATGTCCTGTTTAAAATTTATTCACCAGATTTAGTTCGTGCACAGGAAGAGTTACTCAATGCCAAGCGCATAGGCAAAGCCGTATTGGTGAAAGGAGCCAAAGAGCGCCTCAGATCTCTTGGGGTAGATAACAGCCAAATCAATGACGTGCTTCGCCGTGGAAAGGCCAAGCAAAATATAGCCGTCAAAGCACCTGCAGACGGGGTGATAGCCACCCTTAACGTTCGTAACGGTGCGTATCTTTCCCCTCAACAGACAGTGATAAGCGGCGGCTCGCTTGATAATGTCTGGGTGGATGCCGAAGTGTTCGAACGTCAGGCCCACTGGATTAAGTCAGGCACCAATGCCGACATGAAGATTGATGCCCTGCCAGGCAAAGCGTGGCAAGGCAAGGTTGATTACATCTACCCGATCTTGGATCCCAAGACTCGTACCCTGCGCGTTCGGCTCAAATTTCCGAACCCGGATGGTGAACTCAAGCCTAACATGTTTGCTAGCCTGACCATGGTGCCGCGTAGTAACGAAAGCGTTATTGCCATACCGGATCAGGCAGTGATCCGCTCGGGCAATATGACCCGCGTGGTATTGGCACTGGGTGAAGGAAAATATCGTTCAGCCCGGATCGAAACAGGCCGCATTGCTGGCGGAATGGTAGAAGTCGTCCGCGGCCTGACAGCGCAAGACAACGTGGTGACATCGGCTCACTTTCTGCTTGATTCAGAATCGAGCCAGAATGCCGACTTGAGCCGTATCGCAGGAGTTCAACCAGCAGAACCAAACAATAATACAGTCATCGCAACCGGTGTGATCCGCAATATCATGCCAGACCACAACATGCTGACTATCGAGCATGCTCCCATAGCTCAATGGAACTGGCCGGCCATGACCATGGACTTCACTGTCAGTGACAGCAGCAATTTGCGCCAATTAGAAAATGGCCAATCCATTCGCTTCATTCTAGAAAAAAATGACGATGGCAAATTTGCCGTCAGCCAAGTTGAACCCTCCTTGCCAGAAGAGAATTTTAATCAAAACAAAGTGGATCATAGCAAAATGGACCATGACGCAATGAACGATAGCACTAAGGAAGGTGCACAATGATTGGATCGATAATCCGCTGGTCGATCAAAAATCGCATTCTGGTTCTCATCGCCACTGTCTTTCTAGTTGCGGCAGGCTTGTACAGCGTCAAGAAAACTCCGGTTGATGCCATACCAGACTTGTCCGATGTGCAGGTCATTATCAAGACCAGCTATCCGGGCCAGGCTCCTCAGGTAGTTGAAGATCAAGTCACCTACCCGTTGACCACCGCTATGCTGGCAGTGCCGGGTGCAGAAACCGTCCGGGGCTATTCATTCTTCGGTGATTCCTATGTCTATATTATCTTCAATGATAATACCGACATGTACTGGGCCCGCTCGCGGGTATTGGAATACCTAAGCCAGGTAGCACCGAACCTACCTTCAAGTGCCAAGCCGACACTGGGACCGGATGCGACGGGTGTGGGCTGGATTTACAGCTATGTCCTCACGGACAAGACAGGCCAGCATGATCTGAGTGAACTGACGAGCCTGCAAGACTGGTTCCTAAAATACGAGCTTCAAACTGTTGACGGTGTCTCTGAAATCGCCACCGTCGGCGGCATGGTCAAGCAATACCAGGTACAAATTGATCCTGCCAAACTACGGGCCTATGACCTGACCCTGCAACAGATCAATATGGCCATTCAGGCGGGAAACCAGGAAGCTGGGGCATCAGTCGTCGAAGTGGCCGAAGCAGAGCATATGGTTCGCGCTACCGGCTATGTCTCTGACGTCGAGGATTTGAAGAACCTGCCGCTAAAAGTCACCGCCAAAGGTACTCCGTTACTGTTGGGAGATATCGCTGACATTAATCTCGGGCCGCAAATGCGCCGCGGGATCTCAGAGCTGAACGGTGAAGGAGAAGCTGTCGGCGGCGTGATCGTGATGCGGTTCGGCGAGAATGCCAGAGAAGTCATCGAAAGCGTCAAAGCCAAACTGGCCGATCTTCAGCGCAGCCTGCCTGAAGGCGTAGAAATTGTCCCGACCTACGATCGCTCAAGCCTGATCGACCGTGCCGTAGAGAACCTGTATGAGAAGCTGCTGGAAGAATTTATTGTGGTCGCCGTGGTGTGTGCCCTCTTCCTGTTCCATTTCCGCTCATCACTGGTGGTAATGATCAGCTTGCCGATCGGCATTCTCAGCGCATTTATTGTGATGCACTGGCAGGGCATTAACGCCAATATCATGTCTCTGGGGGGGATCGCTATTGCCATCGGCGCCATGGTCGACGGTGCCATCGTGATGATCGAAAACGTGCACAAGCATATCGAGCGTACACCGTTGACTGACAAAAACCGCTGGCAGGTGATCGGAAAAGCCGCAGAAGAAGTTGGTACGCCGCTGTTCTTCTCACTGATCATTATCACCTTGAGTTTTGTACCGGTATTCGCTCTTGAAGGCCAGGAAGGCAAGATGTTCTCGCCGTTGGCCTTCACCAAGACCTACGCCATGGCAGCCTCTGCGGGATTAGCCATCACGTTAGTCCCTGTTTTGATGGGCTACTTTATCCGAGGCAAGATACTGCCTGAACATAAGAATCCCGTTAACCGTGCCGTTGTCGGCCTATACCGCCCGCTGTTGAATTTAAGCACGAGGTTCCCGAAAACCATTATCGTGATTGCTATCGCGCTTATGGCCTCCGCCTACTATCCAATGCAAAAAATGGGCAGTGAGTTCATTCCGCCACTGGATGAAGGCGATCTAATGTACATGCCAACCACCTACCCTGGCATTTCGATTGGTAAGGCGCGAGAGCTGTTACAGCAGACTGACAAGCTGATCAAAACGATCCCTGAGGTAAAAACTGTCTGGGGCAAGATTGGCCGGGCGAATACCGCAACCGATCCAGCGCCGCTGACGATGATTGAAACCATTATTCAGTTCAAACCGCACGAAGAATGGCGAGAAGGCGTAACCAAAGGGAGTCTTCGCCGCGAGCTGGATCAGCTGATCCAATTCCCGGGGCTGACCAATGCCTGGGTAATGCCCATCAAAACCCGGATCGATATGTTGGCCACAGGTATCAAGACCCCAATAGGGATCAAGATAGCTGGGCCTGAACTGAAGCAGATAGAAGACATCGGAACCCAGCTGGAAACGTTGCTGAAAGATGTTCAAGGCACGGCATCTGTCTATGCTGAACGTGTAGCCGGTGGCCGCTATATCACGATGGAGATTAAACGCCGAGAAGCGGCGCGTTATGGACTGAGCATCAAAGATATCCAGCAGGTGATCAGCACTGCCATTGGCGGAATGAATGTGGGTGAGTCCATCGAAGGACTGGAGCGTTACCCAATTAACGTTCGCTACCCGCAAAGCTACCGTGACTCACTTGTCAAACTGCAAAATCTGCCTCTAGTCACACCAAACGGTGCCCGTATCGCTTTGGCCGATGTTGCCGATGTCCGTTTTGAAGACGGCCCCCCGATGATCAAAACCGAAAATGCCCGTCCCAACGGTTGGGTATTTATCGATATCGATGGTCGGGATCTGGGGTCTTATGTTAAAGACGCCCAGCAAAAAGTCGCTCAGCATCTCAACCTGCCGGCAGGCTACTCGCTGATCTGGTCTGGACAGTATGAATATATGGAGCGTGCCAAGGCGCGACTAATCGTTGTCGTGCCCGCAACCATCGCCATTATCATGATGCTGCTTTACATGAGTTTCCGCCGGGCAGGTGAAGTACTAATGATTATGGGGACACTTCCTCTTGCTATGGTCGGTGGCCTGTGGCTGATGGAAATACTCGGCTATAACTTCTCGATTGCCGTTGGTGTCGGCTTTATTGCCTTGGCCGGAGTCGCGGTAGAAATCGGGGTGATCATGCTGGTATATCTCAACCAGGCCTGGAAGTTCCGACAGCTTGAAGCCGAGCATCTGAACAAACCTTTGACCAAAGCCGATCTGGCAGACGCCATCAAGGAAGGTGCGGGGCTCCGTGTCCGTCCGGTGATGATGACTGTAGCAACAGTGGTCATTGGCCTGATCCCGATTATGTATGGATCAGGTACCGGCTCGGAAGTCATGCAACGTATCGCCGCGCCGATGATTGGAGGCATGGTTTCCGCCTTGCTACTAACACTGGTTGTCCTGCCCGCGGTATTCAAGCTGTGGAAAGAAGTCAGCCATCAGCTAAAACACTAAACGCGCTTTTTCGTGAAGAAGAACAATTGAAAGGAGCATTAAATGAATAAATATCAACTACTACCTATAGGGCTACTATTCGCAGCTAGCGCAGTATTTGCCAGTGGTCAGCACGAAGGAATGAGCCATAGCCAAATGGAGCATGGCGACATGGATCACAACAACATGCAGCATCACGGAAAAATGGCCTCTGCCGTTGGTATGCCAGCCCCCGCAGAACAGGCGACACAGACGGTCAATGTCAGCCTGACTGACGACATGAAAATGAAGTTTTCGCCAACGTTGAATATCAAGCAAGGTGATATCGTCCGCTTTGTGATTACCAATACTGGCCAAATGCCCCATGAGTTTTCAATCGGCAGTATTGACGAGCAAGACAAGCACCGTGCCATGATGCGCTCAATGCCAGATATGCAGCACTCGGACGGCACAACCATCACACTGCAATCAGGTGAAACTGCAGAGATGGGCTGGCATTTCATGGGTCAGAACTTCGTTGAGTTTTCCTGCAATATTCCGGGGCACGCTGAAGCAGGAATGAAGATGAACACTATCCTGCGCTAGAAACAAAGGGAGCGACAGCTGTCGCTCCCTTTGTTATACCCTCAAGCCTTATCTTGGCGCACTACCTGATACACCGCGATATTCGCCGTAATCAAGGCCCTCACCACTTCGGGAACCACTTGGATCGGAAGCTGCACATCATAACCGAATGCTTGTTTGTTCAGGCTTCGAATACCTTCCTCTGTCAAAAACTCAAGCAGCACCTTCAGCGCCATATCTTCATACTCACCGACCTCAAAATAGACGCGGTACAAATCCTCAGAATAGTCCCTTGGCGTCCCAGCAATAACAGATGGGCCCTCTTCTGCCTGATCGTCATGCACATTCATTGTTCTATTCTCTTATCTATCCATTTACCAATCATTTTATCGTCTTGATACCAAGACATTATAAAATTTATCTTGATATCCAAACTACATAATGAAAATATAATTTGGATATCAAACTATAATAACTTCAAACGACTTCACACGAGGCAGCACGGTGCATTCCCAAACTATTAGCCAATGGCAACATTCACATAATTTCGTATCAACAAACCCCAAAGGAGAAAAGCGTACCCATTGGGTACTGTGGCTCACCATTATCACCATGGTGGCAGAAATTACCGCCGGAAGCCTGTATGGCTCGATGGCATTACTTGCTGACGGCTGGCACATGGGTACCCACGCCGCCGCTTTTATGATCACCATCTTCGCCTACCGGTATGCACGTAAACATGCCGACAACAGAGCCTTTTCATTCGGAACCGGGAAGGTCAGCGTGTTAGGCGGCTTTACCAGCGCCATAGCCTTAGGGCTAGTCGCGCTACTGATGCTCGTCGAATCGGTCCAACGCCTGTTCTCGCCCGAGACCATACATTTTAACGAAGCAATTTTCGTTGCCGTTATCGGTCTTACCGTCAACATTGCAAGTGTATTCCTGCTTAAAGACGATCATCACCATTCTCATGACCACAGCCATAGCCATAGCCATAGCCACGATCATCACCACCATCACGACCACAACCTAAAAGCGGCCTATTTTCACGTTCTTGCCGATGCGCTCACCTCTGTGCTGGCCATTGTCGCCCTGCTGTTCGGGAAGTATTACGGCCTGCACTGGCTTGATGCCATCATGGGGATTGTCGGTGCCGTAATTATTACCCGCTGGGCATGGGGACTCATGAAGCAAACCAGCCCGATCTTGCTCGACGGCAATATTGATGAAGTTTACCAACAACACATTATCGACACCCTTGAAGCCGATGCTGATAGCAAAGTCAGTGATATACATATCTGGAAAGTCAGCGCCAATCATTATGCCGCCATGATCTCATTGGTTACCCATGCCCCGAAACCGGCGCAGGATTACAAGCAATTACTGAAAAATTTCGATAAACTCAGTCACCTGACCATTGAAGTGAACAGGTGTCAGGACTAAAACTGACAACGGATATTTAATGAAAGAGATTGAACAGTTAAACCATACAATTATTGAGTTTTACGAGAAACTCTCATCCTGGGAACAGTCTGTCGTGCGCGACAAGGGCTTTACCCTGCCTCAGGTACATATCGTCGAAATTCTCGGGGCACATGGTGCTATGCGCATGAAAGAGCTGGCAGACAAGATTGGCGTTACCACCGGCACCTTAACTGTTCAGGTTGATAAAATGGTCAAAAGCGAATTGATTCAACGTCGACCACATGAATCAGATCGCCGCTCAATCCTGGTTGATCTAACACAGAAAGGGACGGCGATGTATCATGAGCACGATAATCTGCACCTTGCCCTAACGCAGGATATCACTGTCGGCCTGGATAAGACTGAGCGCAAGAACCTGCTGAGTTACCTGTTGAAAATAAACAAAGAGTTTTAATGGCAGATTAAACAAAAATCCATCAGCGCAGGCCAAAGCCTGCGCTGTTATTGACTTCCTATCGTGTTGTTGGCATATAGCTGCTTATATTTCGACGGGAAACGGTGGGCGGTATCAGTAAAGACACCATCAACCCCCCAATTGAACAGTTGGTTGGCACGAGCCAAATCATTCACGGTATACACATTGATCTTATAGCCAGCAGCTTTAAACCGAGCAACCATCGTCTGGGTCAGGTTGTTATCTTGCGGATGGATATATTCAGCTTCACAAACCTGCAAAATTGATTCCCAGTCATCCCCAAGGCCAGTACTTTCAAACAAGCAGGCAACAACCGTTTGCGGGTGGCGACGCTTGAATTCCGCCAAGGCAAGATGATTAAAACTAGACACAATCAACTCCCGCCCAGTATCCAGTTGTTCCAACGCCGCGATTACATTGCCAATCAGTTTATCTGTCATTTCCCAGCCAGCTGTACACGACTTTATCTCGACGTTGATATTGAGCTCATGCTGATTGACCAGCGCAATCAACTGCTCAAAAGTCGGAAGTGGCTCGCCAATGAAATCATCATGGAACCAGCTTCCCGCATCAATAGCGGCCAGATCAGCGGTGACCAGCTCATACAGACTTCCGCTGCGGTCGGTACAGCGGTCCAGCGTATCATCATGGGACACAACCACAGTGCCATCAGCCAGAATATCGACATCGCATTCAATCCACTTGATCCCGTACTGCCGACATAGTGCAAAAGCAGCTAGTGTATTTTCAGGAGCCAGAGCTGACATACCACGGTGCGCGAATAGAGTTTTCATTTATGATTCCGCCGGGTTAATGGATAGATTTATCACTTGGGGAATATACCGAAGCCAAGTATTCACCATTGTGACATGGCAAGAAATATTTAGAATCTCAAACGATATTTTAGAACAAGCATGCCCCCAAAATACCAAAGAAACTGATATTGGCTTGAGTAGGGCTTGATTCCAGCACGATAAGACTTACAATTCCGAACTTACTCATATTATTTGGATTAGCGGATACCACTTCGCTGGCAACAACAAAGCATCTTTGGATTTATCAGCATGAGCAACAAAATGTACAGCGAGTACAACCCTGTTTTTACTTCTTCATTTCTCCATCCTAGGTATTGGCTAACCTGGCTTGGTCTTCCGTTTGCTCTATTGTTGTCCCTGCTCCCGCACCGTATACGAGTAGCAATGGCGACCCGTCTTGCCAAGTTTTTTGTATCCAAGAACAACAGCGCCAAGAGGCGGGCACTTATCAATATCCAACTGTGCTTCCCTGAGTTTAGCGCCCAGCAACAGCTTGATCTGCTTGAGCGCTCTTACGCAACAGCTGGCACGGTTCTGCTTGGCTTTGCCCAGCCATTCCTCAAAGGACGTAACTTCGTCATCAATAGCCATGATGTTATCGGCGAGCACTACCTTCGAGAGCTTCAACAGCAAAATAAAAATATTATTATGCTAGTACCGCACAACTGGGCCATTGATTTTACTGCGCTCTACTTTGCGGCAAAAGACATGCCGATGGTCGCAATGATCCGCCCGCAGAAAAACCCGATAGCCGACTGGTTGATGAACCTACAGCGCATGCAATTCGGCGGCCGTATCTATACACGCAGCCAAGGCATCAAGCCCTACCTAAAATCGATCAAGGAAGGCTATCTGGCTTATTACCTGCCAGATGAAGACCACGGCGCGCAGCAAAGTGTTTTTGCCCCATTTTTTGGCAACGAAAAAGCGACCGTGAAGGGTGTCGGAAAACTGGCCAAGCTTGCCAATGCCGCCGTCCTGCCGGTTTTCCCGTCCTTTAATATGGAAACCGGGCGCTATGAGATCAATATCCAGGCACCTCTCACCGACTTCCCGTCTGGCAATGAATACGATGACGCCTGTTACATGAATAAAGTGCTGGAAGAAATGATCAGAAAACAGCCGGAACAGTACATGTGGGTAATGAGTATTCTGCGCCACCTGCCTGACGGCAGCCAGCGCTACTAATAAACATCTTATAAGAAATATTGACAACTCACGATGCAAACCAAAAGGCTCACCTCGGGTGAGCCTTTCTCTCTATCACATAAACATTAGCGCAGTTCACTCAACCACACTCACCCGCATACCGTCTTCAACCTGTTGAACAGCCTCCAGCAACTGCTCGACATTCACCTCACTTGGCACTTCGACCGTTAGTTCGGCAAAAAACAGAGCCTGACCTAGATCCGGAACACCGACGCGATAATTTTCTATTTTGACAATATCGATCCCGATATCATCCAAGATATTGGTAATGTCGTTCACAATTCCCGGGCGATCGCTCGATTCGACCTTAAGCTTCAGCGGCTCAACCGTGCCCTTTGACACCAGCTGAGGCGAATCAATAATACGTACATTTAGGTCCGTTAAGCCGGTAAATGCCTGCTTAAGCATTGCTACTGTTTCAGCCGGAATATCGACCTTGATAAGGCCAACGATCTGGTTATCCAAACGGTTAATTTTACTGACTAACCACTTGCCCCCCAGCTCATGGGTTTTCGCCGCAAGTTGATTAATCAATTGAGGGTGATCCTGACCCGCAATGGTTATTGTCAACTGAGTATTCATAAGCCATCCCCTCTGTAAATACATCATGTATCAACGCATTGTAACCAGACGAAAAATTGCAGGTCACCTATTCAGACTAGCAAGCAACCCGTACTCCTGCAGTGACTCAGTTCATACTACCCATGCATATTTCCCTACAATTTATGTAACAATTTCGCATATTACTGTTTTCCAATAGCTCGTTGCACTAGAAGTTATTTCCCATGCAAACAAAAATGCCAGTCAGTTCTCACTGGCTGGCATTTCTAATTGTGTTAACACTCAATAATAGGCTTAACTTGCAGTTCGATATTTTTCCAGAATCCGGCCCAAAGACTGGGACGCATCAGACAGTTCCTGCACACTGGCAACCGACTGCTCGGTAGCAGAGCGAATGACGCTAGATTGATTGCGAATGTCATGGAGCTCAGAGGCAATATCATTGGCAACCGCGGTTTGCTGCTCCGCCGCCGTCGCAATCTGAGCACTCATGTCCATGACCGTCTTGGATGACTCGGCGATGTAATTCACATCCGCGCCAATTTCAGTGATCATCTCGCGGCTCTGATAGGCCTGCTCCAATGTCTCTGACGTAATTTTAGAGATACCGTTGGTTTCGGCCTGAAGCTTGTCGATCATCGACTGGATCTCGACCGTTGCCTGCTGGGTACGCCCAGCCAAAGTACGAACCTCATCGGCAACAACGGCAAAGCCGCGGCCTTGTTCGCCGGCCCGTGCCGCTTCAATCGCCGCATTCAATGCCAGCAAGTTTGTCTGCTCAGAAATAGCATTGATGGTGGTGATCACTTCGTTGATCTCGGTGGCTTTTTCATTCAGGCTGCTAACGGTGGCAGATGCAGCATCGGTCTGCTCTGACAACTTAGTCACGACAACAATGGCATTTTGAACTTTCTCATTGCTCTGTTGAAGCTTTTCGGTATCAGCATCAAATTGATCCGTGGTTTGCACGGCAATGTTGGCTATATCTTTAGCCGAAGCCGTCATCTCTTCCATCGCTGTCGCCACAGAATCGACCGAGGCATATTGCTGGTTGATCTGCTGCTCAGAATTTTGCGCTTCCTGGCCAAACGTCGCGGCAGTATTGTGCAGAGTGGCCGAACTTCCTTTTACGGTTTCCACCAGCTCGCTGAGCGTATCCATCGTACGGTCGAGCTCAAAACCGATGATGCCGAACTCGTCCCGGCCAACGTGGAATCCCAGACGAGAAGTCAGATCACCTTCGGCGATCCGGCGTGTTGCCTGGTGCATAACCCACAATGCGCCGCCGAGGAAGGTGGCCAGCCAATAACAAATCAGTGCTATCGGTGCCAGGGTCAATAAAGAATAAATAAAGTGAGAGAAAGCCTGACCTTTGGCTTCGGCTTCAGCAGCTCCGGCAGGTTGGCTCAACACTGCGTAGCCTCTACCCTGAACCGGTGTAGACGCCGTGATCAGATCATTTTCACGCGTAGATCCAGCCGCAGAGGAAACCAGCTTAATATTTTGCTTCGCCAGCGCCTGTTCTTGTTCTTGAGTAGTAAGTCCGGCTGCCTGCAGCGCATTGACCGACGCTTCGACTTGCGCCTCAACGCGCAGAACAGAGGCCACTTCGATACGAGATAGTGCAGAATAATACTGACTGCCTGACACACCAACAACGACTACGGCTATTGCCAAAAACAATGCCCAGAATTTGTCATTGATAGACATTTTGATAAACAGACGATCAACGGTCCTGAATTCAACTTCTCTCATCGTGATACCATGTAATAAGCTCAAAACGTTATGGTAACAGTTGCTGGTAATTGTTGTGATATACAACAGGGAATTTATTGACGGGGCTAACATTATTTTCAAGGAATATAGATCGTGGTCACAATATTGCCATTAGGCATGCCTTTTCGGCATATTGCGCAAAAATGACCATCTACACAGCTTGCCTTTTTATCAACGTAATTTAGCCACCTTTTACAACAAGAAAGGTTTCTTGTGTAAAGACAAAATACCTAATTATTTAATTCTCCCCCTATGTGACACAGATCACCATCCTCAACGTATTTTGAATTATTTTTCACTCATAATAACGTCCAACTTTCCAAGCCGTACACCTAGCGACACCCAGGACATAAAGATGAAAGAAATTGCATTTCGCTGGATAGATAAACATCTCATCAATGTAACAATTAGAGAGAACTTTCTAATCCTATTTTTTGCCCCGCTCCTTGCCATCATCATTGTAAGCGCCACCCTGATTGATGCGGCGGAAGACCAACAAAACCAGATACTGCAACAAGAAATGGAAACTGTCGCGACCCTTATCTCTCAGGCCAATTTAAGCCAAAGTGACGTAAGCCGCATCTTAGCAGGAAGCAACATTCAAGTTGGTTCTAACGGCAAGCTTACCGCTCAAGTAGCAGATACTGGCTATACCTTAACGATTACCGAACAACCCAACCTACTTTCTGCTCTCACAATTAGTCACTCTGCTATTATTGCTGCGGCATGTCTTTTCATTATTATGTGCCTCTACTACATCATGACCTTTATGGGCGGTGCTCTTTACAATATCTATGATGCGGTGACACGTCTGGCTGACGGTGATCTTTCTTACCGAATTAACCATTCTCCGGCACGAAATGACTTTAACCTGATCGCCAGAACAGTCGACCGTGTTTCTGAACGCGAGCACAAACTGGTTATTGCGACTCAGGAAGCCATTGCGCTAATCCAGCAAATCAGCTCCGAACTTCGCCAGCGCAGTCAGGACAATGAAGCCTTAACCTTACAACAACAAGAACGCATCGACTCTCTGGCCAGTGCTACTGAACAAATGGCCGGCTCCGTTCGCGAGGTAGCCAGCCATGCCCATGACACATCAAGCCAGACTAACGAGGCGACACAGCTGACAACCCAGGGCCAAACCCAAGTAACGACCACGCTCTCTGCTATAAATCAGCTAGGCACAGAGATTAAATCGGCCTCACAGGCCGTTGAGAAATTAGACAGTAACACTGCCCAGATCGGTGATGTCGTCACCACGATTAGTGCTATCTCGGAACAAACTAACTTGCTGGCACTTAACGCAGCCATTGAAGCAGCCCGAGCAGGTGAGCAAGGTCGCGGCTTTGCCGTCGTTGCCGATGAAGTCCGCACTCTGGCCGGTCGTACCCAGAATGCGACAGTAGAAATTCAACAAATGATTGAAGCACTGCAGAACAACAGCCAGAGCTTGATGAAAGTAATGCACCACACGGTAGGCAATGCCGAATCCAGCGGGAAAATGATGAGTTCGGTTAGCCAGGATATTGACCAGATTTCAGAAAAAAACCAGTCTATTGCCGGCCGGAGTATCGAAATCGCCGCAGCCGCTGAAGAACAAGGGGCAGTTGCTGACAGCATCGCCTCGGATGTAGAGCAGGTTCGGGAACAGTCTCGCCGGGTTGCAGACATGGTGACGCAGTCTACCGAAGAGATCCACCGTCTCTACCAACAGGCCGATGTACTGGAAAACTTGATGAAGGATTTGAAAGTATAATTTCCGGAACTATGCATACTAAGCCATATATATTTGGATGATAGAACTCTTATTGGGCAATCAAATGCCTGATAAGAGCTTCTACTCTCAAATTACTCTTACCAGTTCAACGGAAAATCAACATAAGCTCGGACAAATGTGTCGTTGTCCCATGGCAAAATAGGAAGGTAATCCGGGTCGTCTTTTGGTCTATTATCATAAGGATCCAGGTTATATTCCGTATGCTCAATGTCAAACACAAGCAAGCCCCCTTCAAACCAACTCCCCTCAAGCCAACGTTTTGCGTTATAAGTGAATGCCATGACATATTTATTTTGCAGCCAGTCATCACCATCATGCCATTGCTGGGCCGAAATGCTCAGATCAGCGTTCTCGCCTACATCTATACGCGTATAAACCTGCACAGAAGCCGCAGATGTTTCATTCCTCAAACCGCCGCGACCATAACCACGATTTCTGGGAACATCATCGTCAATCTCCAAAAAGTAGTAGCCTACAGAAGCATTGACGCCAATGACATATGCCTGATTATTCCAGCCAATATTGACACCCGGCATGAGTTTCTGCAGCTTCTCTACAGAACTAACTGTATTTCGCCTGTCATCAAGCCCTACAAACCAATCGATGAAGACACGTTCAGATAAATCAGCAAGCTTTCCTTCAGCGACAAAGTCAGACTGAAACCAAATCGGAATATGGTCAGGATCCAGCTCGTCATTATCAATATCAAAATAGGTGTTAATACGCCCGCTCAGAAAAACACTCGATTCGGTGGTATGCGAGACAAAAAAACCGACTCCGGCACCAAAGGTGTGCGAATCAGCTTGCTCAACAATAAAATCATGCGCGCCTAAAGTCATACGCCATTCCACGGCATAAACCGTTGATGCAAAACAAAGGAACGGAAGAGAGAAGACAAACAGCAAGCTTTTGATTTTATTGCCATACATGATACAACTCGTTTCATCGTATTATGCAACCAAAGCTAGGCCACCCCTGATAATAACGCAAATATCTACCACGTCGAAAATGAGAAATGCACCTAGCTGCGTAGAAGATATGGCACTGTTTTGGCGGCGAAACAAGCCGGGGCAGTCAACCAGAACAACTATTAATCCAGATTGGCAGACAAGGTTTAGGGGAAAATTCACACATAAAAAAAGCTGCGTGAGAGCTCAACGCAGCTTTTCTTTGAAACAGGCTAACTAGTTAAATACCAGCGCGTTTCAACAAGCCGGTCATCAATGCAGAACTGCCTTTCACCTGCTTGGACTTATTCTTAAACTCACGAGCCAGAGCCGCATCATGAATCTCATTAGAGATATAAATCATCGCCTGGTACATATCACGTGGTGTTTTGATGCGAGCAGTGTCGTTCAGCGGACTAATGATCTTAACAACATCACTACCCTTTTTCTTGTTGGCATTGGCGTACTCAAGTACAGAGTCCAGCAACTTATCCAAATCAAGTACAAACTCAGAGCTCTCAATACCCTGCTTTTGTATCTCTTTCAGGTTTCTCTTTCTTACCTGCTTGATGATGAATGCAGGCGTATTAAGTTTTCTATAGCCAAAGAAACCAGCAAGAACCAGTAAGACAGCACCACCTGCGACATACCCCCAAACAGAACCTGAAGATTCGACAACCGGCTGAACCACTTCGGCAGCTTTTGTAACAGACGCTGGTACATCAGACATATTTGTAACCTTTTACTTAACTAAAACGGGACTTCTGGGACATTATGCACGTAGCCATCGAAGGACTATGCGTTTTATCAAGATTTAGATCAAATAGAGTGACAGAGGTCAAAATTTTGACAATTAAGCTGGCCGTAGTGGCTTCCTAAACCAAGATAACCTCAATGCCTTTGTCACGTAGATTGGCAACAACATCAGGGTTTGCATCTTTGCCAGTTACCAATACATCAATACGCTCAGCATTACAGAACAACATACCGGCACGTTGGCCAACTTTGCTGCTATCGGCCAGCACAGCCAGCTTACCGACATGATTTAGCATTTTCTGCTCGGCCATCGCCGTCAGCATATCCATTTTGTAAAGGCCGTCTGCCGTAATACCCTTGCCACTGGTAAACATCCAGTGACCGGCATAAAGCGACGATATTTCATCTTGCGGGGCCAACGTAATTGACTGCGTTTTGTTGTACTGACCACCAATGATCACAACACCATCATGCTCTTCCTCAATCAGGTAATTTGCGAGTGGAAAGTAATTGGTGATCACTTGGATATCCTGGCCACAGATTTCTTGCCCAAGCAGGAATGCCGTTGAGCCACAGTTGATCACGACACTTTCACCAGGCTGGCACAACGCTGCCGCAGCCTGCGCGATTCTTACTTTCTCATCAATATTTGATGCATGGTGAATATTAAAAGGAGACCAAAAGGTTTTCTCCTGGGCGATAGCCTCTGCACCGTTGCGCACTTTTCGTATTTTCCCAGAATCGTTTAACTTGTTGATATCACGACGTGCTGTAGCCGGTGAAATATCAAACTCTTCAATAAGGTTGGCAACCGTTACATGCCGCTTATGGTGCAACAATTCAAGGATAGCGCCATGTCTTTGTGCTTCTGTCATACCACACCCTAATTTCTTTCAATGATTAAAAATGATTATTCCCTGATTCTATAATCGTAAAATTGAGATGAAAAGGGGATAATATGAATTATTGAATGATTTTAAGACTCACGCAGCAGACAAATCCCCTCAGCATAGGATTTGTCTGCTGCAATGAACTGAACAGCTCTTATTGAAGCTCTTATTGAATAGACATTTGGCTCGAACTGGATGATTAAACGAGATTGAAGCCGGACTGATTGGCTAAATCCGCCAAACGGGCTTTGGCGCCCCTGATATTCTCAGCCCAGTGCTCGTCCTGTGCCCACATCTCAATAACCAAAGGTGCAGCGTAGTCAATCTGTGCCAGTGTTTTAAATATCGCACTGAAATCAACCTGCCCCTCGCCGATCACCAGATCCCTAAACTGCCCCTTACAGGTATCAGACACCTTGAGGGTATCTTTTAAGTGGATCTGAACAATATGATCACGACTAAGCTTCAGCTCTGTGCAGGTATCATAATTCCAACCGGTGATATTACCGACATCTGGGTAGGCCATAAAATAAGGCGATGGAATTTCACGTTTCAATACCTCGAATTTACTGAGGGAATTAAGATATGGCGTGTCCATAATTTCAACGCCAAGCATCACCCCTGCCCGCTCAGCCATTTTTGCTGACGCCTTCATTCCCTCGATAAAACGCTGGTGAGTGATATCGTTTTGAGGCTCATAATAAACATCATACCCAGCCAACTGAATGCATCTCACACCCAGTTTATAGGCGAGATTGATTGCCTTCTCCATAATAACGTAAGCTTCTTTGCGTGTTGCTTCGTCTTCAGAGCCAAATGGAAATTTGCGGTGAGCACTCAGACACATGGAATGCAGCGGCATTCCATATTTTTCACATAGGTGACGCAAGGTATAAATCTCTTTATCGCTCCAATCAAGGCGAGAACGACGCTCATCAGATTCATCGACAGAAATTTCAACAAAGTCAAAGCCCAGCTCTTTGGCATTCGTTAGCCTTTCTTCCCAGGATAATTCATTAGGCATGGCCTTTTCATATATCCCCAAACGGAATTTTTTATCAAAGTTGTGCATATTTCCCCCTGTTGTATTTAATCAGTTGCTCACGCGCTAAAGTAAGTTGAGATGATATCGGCGATGCCCTGTCCGTCGTTTCCTTCAGGAGTCAATATATCTGCCGCGCGCTTGACGACATCGTCTGCATTGGCCATTGCCACTCCAATACCGGCCAATTCGATCATCGATATATCGTTGTGGTTATCGCCAATAGCAATAACCTCAGATGGCTTTATGCCGATGGTTTGAATATATTCAGCAAGCCTAGCACCCTTGGTATTGCCCTTGTTGGCAAAATCAATACGGTTAGACCATGACTTTTCCCCGGAAAATTCATCTTGAATAAATGGCAATTGAGTAAATGATTCGATCTGCTCGATATCCCCTTCTACAACGAACTTCCAAATATAATCATTTTGTTCCAGCTCATGCTCAAACGAAGCAATACGCCTGATCTCTGGTTTAATCGCTGCGGGAAAGTCCTCAGCCCATGCCTCCAATGCCTTCATATATTCAATCGGGTTTTCAGATGAAAATGTCATAGCATCCGTTACATACATCACCATATTTAACCGGTGCTGACGGGCGAGCTGAAGAAACTGCTTGGCTTTATCTTTGGGCAAAGCATTTTCTTTAACTATCAACTCATTATTGAAGTCATAAATATAAGTACCGTTACAGCTAATAATCGGGGTATCTAGCCCCAACTCGTGATGATATGGCTTGGCGGCCGTGTGGTGTCTGCCAGTTACCAGCAAAACGACGACATCATCTTTGATCCGCTGAATTTCTTTATTAACCTGCGGCAATATTTCATGCTGCGAAGTGAGCGTCGTACCATCCAGATCGAGAGCTAATAATTTATATTTCACGGGTTCACCTTGTCTGACTCTAATAACAGTAAGCAACATGCCAGTTATGGCCGGCTATATACCTCAGGGGTAAAAAGAAGGGCTACCCTCCAACATACGATGCGAACCGAAAACAGGAAGATAGCCCAGTATTTTTACCCGAGTGTTAAGCCAATTACCTTATAGGAAGGCCTTATACGGCAGTTCCGGCTCATCTGTGTAGATATCGCGGAAACCGCGGAAGTGTTGGTAATGCATACGGCCCTTGTCTGTCGGGTACGTATACTTGCCGCCGACCTGCCAGAAGAACGGGGCAAAGCCATATTGCAGACGCTCTTTCTTCATGTTCCACAAGACTTCAATTTCACGAGGATCATTTTGGAAATTGGCCCAGATATCATGGTGGAAAGGAACAACCACTTCACAATCCAGCGCTTCACCTGCGCGAAGAATGTCAGAAGCCGTCATCTTATCCGTGACCCCACGAGGGTTTTCCCCGTAAGAAAGAAGCGCGACATCGATCTTATGATCGTTACCGTGTTTCGCGTAGTAGTTGGAGTAGTGAGAGTCACCAGAGTGGTATAGCGAACCGCCCGTCGTTTCGATGAGATAGTTAACGGCGCGATCATCCATACCGTCCAGGATGGCTTTGTCATAAGAAGACGTACCTTCAGGCAGCGTCACAAGCGCGGTACGGTCGAAGGAATCAAGCACTTTAATCAGTGCGTCACCCACTTGGATTTCATCGCCCACTTTAGCAACGATGCAACGCTCTTCTGGAACACCCCAGCCAGTCCATAGATCGACACACGCCTGCGGACCAATGAATTTAACGTGGTCGCCGCAGTTTTGCAGCACAGCAGCCGCTACGTTTACGTCGATATGATCAGCGTGGTCGTGAGAGGCAAGCACCGCATCGATTTCTTTGATTGCAAACGGGTCCATAGGGAAAATTGAAGTACGAAGGTTTGGCTGTAGTTCACGAACACCGCCCATCCGCATCATCTGATGTTGGTTTTTCATTAATGCGTTTTGTTGGGTCTTCTTGCCTGTGCCACACCAGAAATCCATAGAGATATTGGTGTTGCCTTCAGTTTTTAACCAAACACCGGTACACCCCAGCCACCACATAGAGAACGTACCAGGTTGAACTTCAGTTTTTTCAATTTCTTCGTTTAACCAAGTACCCCACTCTGGGAATGTATTTAAAATCCACGATTCACGGGTAATTTCATTTACTTTGCTCATTACAGTAACCTTTCGTTTTGGGATGTAATCAACCAAAAAGTGTTGTTGTCCGAAGTCACCTTTCGACTGAAATTTTTAAACCAAGACAACGTCGATGCCTTGCTGTTGAAGCTGTTTCACCACATCAGGATCTGCTGCCCTACCTGTTATCACCACATCTAGTTGCTCGGAGGACGCAAACAGCAAGCCCGCTTTCTGGCCCACTTTTGAGCTATCCACCAAGGCAACCAACTTGCTGACCTGGTTAAGCATTTTGTGCTCAGCCATTGCCGAGAGCATATCCATCTTGTAGAGCCCTTCGGCCGTCAGGCCTTTGCCACTGGTAAACATGTAATGACCAGCGTAGAACGATGTCATCTCCTGATGCGGCGCAAGAATTAAGCTGCGTGTTTTATGGTACTGCCCACCGACAATCACCACGCCATCATGGTCCTGCCCGATGAGGTATCTCATCAAAGGAAAGTAATTAGTGATCACCTGAATGTCGCGACCACAAATCTCTTTTCCCAGTAAGAAGGCAGTAGAACCACAATTAATCACGATACTGTCACCAGGTGCGCACATGTTGGCGGCATAATGCGAAATACGTACCTTCTCATCATGATTGAGTGTTTGGTGAATATTCATTGGCGACCAGTAGGCGCGCTGATGATCAACCACCTGAGCACCATTACGTACTTTCTTTAGCTTTCCCTTCTCATCTAACTTGTTGATATCTCTTCTCGCTGTTGCGGGGGAGACGCCAAACTTGTTAATCAGACTTGAAACAGTGATCGAGCCTTTCTGATTAAGAAGATCCAGTAACGCATTGTGGCGCTGTGACTCAGTCATATCTCTTACTCACTCTATGACAACTCATGACACAGGCCGACTATAACAATCACAAAAATGATTAGCAATGATTATTGTGAGCATTTTGTGATTAAACGCTAATTTACTGGCAATAGATATTTTACATGAAAGGACGAAACAACAAAATAGTTTAAAAACAACAAGTTATAAGAAGATCGTCATATTAATCGACCTCGGTGATAAATATGGCAGCGGTGATGCAATGATGAGGAGATCTGAATTAGTCGTTTTAAAAATTGATATCGATCAATATTGACGCAATATACACGAGATCACTCTCACACAAAATCACAAATGGTCTTTTTGTGATTATTTATGATTGCTATGGTGATTACGCGAACAGAGAACAGGTAGATAGAACAGAGAATAAGAAACGGCAAATAAGCCTATCACCCCCATTTACATGAAGCGACGGAGCATCATAATGGAAACCCTATACGACATATTCTATATATTTTACAGCCAGGTCATGACCAAAGCGCCGCTACTCCTCGGCCTAGTGACATGTATTGGCTACTTCCTATTAAAGCGTGATAACACCACTATCCTTAAAGGCACAATCAAAACGATTGTCGGCTTTATGCTGGTTCAAGTCGGTGCCGGAACCTTGGTAAAAGGCTTTAAGCCCGTTATCGAGAAACTGTCCGAATACCACAACCTAACCGGCTCTGTCATTGACCCCTACACCACAATGATGGCCACCATGGAAACCATGGGCGAGAACTATTCCTGGGTTGGATACGCCGTATTAATGGCATTGGGTATTAATATCCTGCTAGTAGTATTCCGCCGCTTCACGGGTATTCGCACCATCATGCTGACTGGCCACATCATGTTCCAGCAGGCGGGTTTGGTCGCCGTGTTCTACTTCGTTCTTGGCGCATCCATGTGGGAAACCATCATCTATTCGGCAATATTGATGGCGCTATACTGGGGGATCTCCTCCAACATCATGTTCAAGCCAACGGAAGAAGTGACTGGCGGTGCCGGGTTCTCTATCGGTCACCAGCAGCAAATTGCCTCTTGGATTGCGACTAAAATCGCACCAAAACTGGGCAATAAGGACGACAGCGTCGACCATATTGAGCTGCCTAAGTGGCTTCATATCTTCCATGACAGCATTGCGGCAACAGCCATCGTAATGACACTGTTCTTCGGTATCATTCTGCTTTCATTTGGCCTGGATAACCTGCAAGCCATGGCCGGTAAAACCCATTGGAGTATTTACATTCTCGAGACTGGCCTGAAATTCGCCGTAGCTATTCAGGTAATTGTTGCCGGTGTGCGGATGTTTGTTGCCGAGCTGTCTGAAGCATTCAAAGGGATCTCCGAGCGTGTTATTCCTAATGCCGTGCTGGCGATTGACTGTGCAGCCATCTACGCTTTCTCACCGAATGCCATGGTATTTGGCTTTATGTGGGGTGCCATCGGCCAATTCGCTGCCGTTCTAGCCATGCTCGCCTTCGATGCACCTATTATGATCATCCCAGGCTTTATCCCGATGTTCTTCTCGAACGCCACTATCGGTGTATTCGCCAACCACTTTGGCGGCTGGAAAGCGGTCATGAAGATCTGTTTCGTAATGGGGATCATCGAGGTTGTCGGTTCTGCCTGGGCGATTCATCTATTCAGCCAGTACGGCACTGAATTTAACGGCTGGATGGGTATGGCTGACTGGGCTCTGGTATTCCCGCCAATCATGCAAGGGCTGTCATCTTCATCCATGTTCTTCTTTGTCCTACTGGCTCTGGCAGGCGTCTACATGTTCTTCGCCTCTAAGACTCTACGTGCCGAAGAAGATGCCGAGGCAGCTGCCGCGGCGACAGCCAGTGCAACAATTACAACCGATACAAACAGCGAACGAGTAGCAGACATTGCCGACCAGGCTATTGCAAGCTCCGAAGGACGCGCCATACGTATCCTTGCAGTATGTGGCAATGGTCAGGGCTCATCCATGATGATGAAAATGAAAATTGGCAAGTATCTGGAGAAGAAAGGGATCCCTCATGTAATGGACTCGTGTGCAGTCTCTGACTACAAGTCGAAACTGGCCAGTACTGACATTATCGTTTCATCAAAACACTTGGCGGGCGAGATGGACGCAGGCGAAGGCAAGTTTGTCCTCGGTGTCCAGAATATGCTGAACCCGAATTCATTTGGCGATGAACTATTAGGCCTTATCAACAAAAACCTTGCTGACTAATAAAAACAACACCACGAGCTATTAGAAATATCCTGCCAACCGACAGGTTGGCAGGAACTGGAGAAGAGCAATGAACTTTAAACAATCACTCATCGAAAATAACTCAGTTAACCTACAGGCTGACGCTACAACCTGGCGGGAAGCTATTAAGCTGGGCACCGACATGCTAATTGCATCAGGCGCTGTTGAACAAAGCTATCACGATGCAATCATCTGCAGCGTAGAAAAGCTGGGCGCATATATTGTTATTGCTCCTAACTTCGCCATGCCCCACGCGCGCCCGGAAGATGGTGTTAACCGCACAGCTTTTGCGTTGGTTACGCTAAAAGAGCCGGTGTACTTTGAAGGTGAAGATGAGCCGGTTGATGTGATGGTTACTTTAGCGGGCAGCTGCTCGGACGAGCATATGGAAGGTCTGATGGAGGTCACCCAGGTACTGGAAGACGACGACAGTGAAACTGGTGTCGATCTTGACAAACTCCGCGCCTGTCGCAGCAAAGAAGATGTCTATGCGGTGATTGATGCTGCGCTTGTTGAGGACTAATTGGGAAGCATGCCCAATAAGAGAGTTATTATGTTTAAAGCACTGAAAGAAAAAGTACTGGAAGCAAACCTCTTGCTACCAAAATATGATTTGGTCACATTTACCTGGGGTAATGTTTCCGAAATTGATCGCGAAAATGGTGTCATTGCGATTAAGCCGTCAGGTGTTGAGTATGATGTTATGAGCGCCGACGATATTGTTATTGTCGACTTAGACGGCCGAGTTCTTGAAGGAGCACTCAACCCATCAAGTGATACGGCAACCCATATAGAGCTATATAAAGCATTCAGCTCCGTTGGCGGTATTGTTCATACCCACTCAAGAAATGCAACGGTATGGGCACAGGCCGGATTAGATATTCCAGCACTGGGTACTACGCATGCTGATTACTTTTATGGTGATATTCCCTGTACCCGTCAGCTAACCCCTACGGAAATTGAAACGGAATACGAAAAAAATACCGGGCTGGTGATCATTGAAGAATTCAGCCGACGAGATATTGATCCCAAGGCAGTACCTAGCGCAATTGTCTCTGGCCATGCGCCTTTCTCATGGGGAAAAAATGCTCATGATGCTGTCCATAATTCGGTGGTACTGGAAGAAGTCGCGGCGATGGCACTAGCAACCCGCTCACTAAATAGCGGAATTAAAGTACAGCAAGAACTATCGGATAAGCATTACAATCGCAAGCATGGTAAGAATGCGTATTATGGGCAGAAATAACAGTTAGATTATTTCTATTCCTTAATGATTTAAGTAAAAAATATATCGTTCTATCTTAGATAGTCTCTAACTATCGACATTATTACGTCGTCATAATGCTGAAAATAAATTTCAATTTGTTATTTGGAAGATGAACCAATCATTATTTGAATAACGTTACTCACTTTAAACTATTGAGAGAAATAATCATGACTAAGCCATTAATCCAAATTGCGCTTGATTCTACCGATCTAGATACAGCCGTATCAGTTGCCAATAATGTCGAGAGCTTCGTTGATGTTATCGAGGTCGGTACTATTCTTGCGTTTGCCGAAGGAATGAAGGCTGTACGAACTCTTCGCGCTAGCCACCCTGATCATATTATTGTCTGCGACATGAAAACCACTGATGGCGGTGCTATTTTGGCGCGTATGGCATTTGAGGCCGGTGCTAACTGGCTTACCGTTTCCGCCGCAGCGCACATTGCAACCATTGAAGCGTGTAAAAAGATTGCAGATGAGCTCGGCGGTGAAATCCAGATCGAGCTATACGGCAACTGGACCCTTGAAGATGCTCAGGCGTGGGTTGATCTTGGCATCAAGCAAGCCATTTACCACCGCTCACGCGATGCTGAACTTGCAGGTGTTAGCTGGACAGACAGCGACATCAATCGTATGCGCGTCCTTTCCGAACTCGGCCTGGAAGTCTCCATCACGGGCGGTATAGTGCCACAGGACATTCATCTGTTTGAGGGGATCAAGGCAAAAACCTTTATCGCAGGCCGTGCATTGGCCAATGATACCGGTAAAGAAACCGCAGAAGCACTGCGCACCGAAATTAATAAATACTGGTAATCAATACTAGCAACAAATAAGAGTGTATCCCCATAGGGGAACACTCTGTAGCACCCTCCTATCTCTTGGCCTGCTCCCACAGGCCTTTTTTATTAAGCAAGAGGCCATCATGCTCGCTGGGATCACTACGTTAAAAAATAATACTTATAACCAAACGCCTGTATCCAAAAACCAGCACCTGCCGATACCGCGCTATAGTATCGGAAAAAATAAATTCGAAACTGAAATGATCCGGTTCTATCGTGCCCGCGACAAGGTTCAATGCCACCTGGAACAACTTAGAGATCAGACGGCCGAAAATAATGACCGAAAGCAAGCCCAAGTATTCGAACTTTATATTCAGCTATTAACCAATCACGACGTTGAAACAGCAACCAATGATGCTGTCGCTGACGGACTTAATATTGAAGCCGCCGCGCTCGATGCATTAGATAAATATACGGATTTGCTAATATTGCTCGATAATAAAAGGTTTGCCCAGCAAGACAGATACATCAAAGAGCTCAATCATAAACTACTGTGGCACCTGGCACAGGTATAAATAAGTTATCCCAAAAAATGATTAACAATGATTGCAGTGACAAATGGGTGATTATGACAGATAACATCACGATGAGACAAATTGAAACTGGTTGAATATAATCTAACGGCTCCCAGATAACTAAAGCCTCACTCAAGAAAAAGGCATCTAAAAACCCACACACGACGGATACTCATTCAACTTTTGCCACTATTATTTATAATAATATCACTTAAGTGATCGCGATCACCTTCATCGCAGGACAAGCGAGATCGTTTCCACAAAAAATCACATGTTGCCTTCTTGTGATTATATGTGATTGTTATGGTAACTCCCGAAACGAAATAGTGACTCGCCGCTGACGCCTTTCGTTTGAGCAGAGAGACGGAGCCTCATAATGGAAACCCTGTACGACATCTTCTATATATTTTATAGCCAGGTGATGACCAAAGCGCCGCTTCTTCTCGGGCTAGTCACATGTATTGGTTACTTCCTGTTAAAACGTAACTACACCACCATTGTACAAGGCACAATCAAAACGATCGTCGGTTTTATGCTGGTACAGGTGGGCGCAGGTACGCTGGTTGCGGGCTTTAAGCCGGTTATCGAGAAGATGTCCGAATACCATAACCTCACCGGCTCGGTCATTGACCCCTACACCACCATGATGGCCACCATGGAAACCATGGGAGAGAACTACTCCTGGGTTGGGTACGCAGTACTGCTGGCCTTGGCAATTAACATTCTGCTCGTGGTCTTCCGTCGTATCACGGGGATCCGCACCATCATGTTGACTGGTCATATTATGTTCCAGCAAACAGGTTTGATTGCGGTCTTTTATTTCATCCTCGGCGCTTCGATGTGGGAAACCATTATCTACTCAGCGGTGTTAATGGCGCTGTACTGGGGCATCTCCTCTAACATTATGTTCAAGCCCACCCAGGAGGTCACCGGAGGAGCCGGCTTCTCTATCGGCCACCAGCAGCAGGTTGCCTCTTGGATTGCCACCAAAGTAGCCCCCAAACTGGGAGACAAAAAAGACAGCGTAGACAAAATCAAGCTGCCTCAATGGCTTCATATCTTCCACGACAGCATTGCTGCTACCGCCATCGTAATGACGGTATTTTTCAGCATCATTCTGCTTTCTTTTGGCCTGGATAAACTGCAAGCCATGGCAGGTAGTACTCACTGGACCATTTACATTTTTGAAACCGGAATGAAATTCGCTGTCGCCATTCAGATAATCGTTGTTGGCGTACGCCTGTTTGTTGCCGAGCTGTCTGAAGCATTCAAGGGGATCTCCGAGCGTGTGATCCCAAATGCCGTCCTGGCGATAGACTGCGCTGCAATTTATGCCTTCTCACCCAATGCCATGGTATTTGGCTTTATGTGGGGGGCCATCGGTCAGTTTACCGCGGTACTGGCCATGCTGGCCTTTGACTCCCCTATCATGATCATTCCCGGCTTTATCCCGATGTTCTTCTCGAACGCCACCATTGGTGTCTTTGCCAATCACTTTGGTGGCTGGAAAGCGGTCATAAAAATCTGCTTTGTCATGGGGATCATCGAAGTCACCGGCTCTGCCTGGGCAATTAACCTATTCGGCCAGCACGGCACTGAATTCAACGGCTGGATGGGAATGGCTGACTGGGCACTGGTCTTCCCACCCATCATGCAGGGGCTCTCCTCTTCATCCCTGTTCTTCTTTCTGTTGCTGGCGCTGGCAGGCATCTATATGTTCTTCGCATCCAAAAAACTTCGCGCCGAAGAAGATGCTGAAGCCGCAATAACCATTAAACCCAACGGCAGTGGTGCACAATTAACTGAAAATACTACGCAGACAGACGTAAACCCAGAAGATCGCGCAGTCCGTATCCTTGCGGTGTGCGGGAATGGCCAGGGTTCCTCCATGATCATGAAGATGAAAATTGGTAATTACCTGGAAAGTATAAATATCCCTCACATAATGGACTCATGTGCAATCGCTGATTACAAATCCAAGTTGGCCAGTACAGACATTATCGTATCTTCAAGGCACCTTGCCGGAGAAATGCAGGTCAGTGAAGGCAAATCTATATTGGGCGTCCGGAACATGCTAGACCCGACTTCCTTTGGCAATGAACTGCTCGATCTTATTAACGACAAATTAAATAGCCGACAGGTGGAAAACCACTTATATAAAAGAGTGAACTTCAGGCAATCGCTCATCGAAAACAATTCAATTATGCTTCAGGCTAATGCCGCCAGCTGGGAACAGGCCATCAAGCTGGGTACCGACATGCTAATTACCTCTGGTGCTGTTGAGCAACGCTATCACGACACGATAATTCGCAGCGTGGAAAAGCTGGGGCCTTACATTGTTATTGCACCCAATTTCGCTATGCCTCATGCCCGCCCGGAAGATGGCGTTAACCGAACTGCCTTTTCCCTCGTGACGTTAAAAGAGCCGGTGTACTTTGAAGGTGAAGCAGAACCGGTTGATGTGATGATTACCCTCGCCGGCAGTTCATCCGATGAACATATGCAAGGCCTGACGGAAGTCACCCGGGTACTGGAAGACGAAGACAGTGAAACAGGCATCGATCTGGATAAGATCCGTGCCTGTCGCAGCAACGAAGATGTCTATGCAGTCATTGATGCCGCTCTTGACGGTGCATAATGTAGATCAGCTATGGGGATTTAAGGCGTTCTCACCAATTTAAAACCGCCTTCTTCTTTCATCACTCGAACATTAAACCCCTTCTCTTTCAACGCGTCATAATTATGTCCAGCAATTGAGGGCCAAACCGCAAGCGCCGACAACCGCGAATCTCCCGTATTCACCAACCGGTGAGCAATAAACCCGCCAATATGATGAATACTCCCCGGAAAGACTTTTTCGACCGTTACGGACCCATTTTGAGCCTGTAGGATAAGCAAGCCCTCTCCCACACTTCCAAAATAGTATTCGGCTTGTTCTATACGCTCATGAAAATGCCCTCGGGTCATGAAAAACTCATCCCCCACACAACCCGCCTCAACATGCGAGACACCGAAATTAAGCTCACCTTCAGCAGATTCTGTTGGCAGCATCTCAACACGATAGACAACGGTGTTTCCCGGTAGCGACTCATAGGCCGCTTGATTGGCAAAAATGCCGTTCAATGCGGATAGCTGTGTTGCTTTCTCGACGAGGTTTTCCGTGCTTATCTTACCTGTCACGTAATTGATGCTGGGGGGTGTTGATACGTCCATATGTTGTCCTTACTTTGCAATTCTGAGCAATTCAGAAAAGGCCAAAAATAGGTGATAGAAAGTACTCGCTGGCGAGTTCTTTTGTAATGGCAGCCCATGGCTATCGAGCTGATCAAACCAAAGCCCCTTTTTCGCCGGATTCAGATAAGCACTGAAAATCGCCTCAACGGCCTGGCAGACACGTTGTTCCCGTTCCGGAGATGGATTGCGCTCCCATAGCGCTATCTGAGCTTTAAGGTATTCGGTTTGGCACCATAACCTGGATGTTGAACGAAATACCTCCCCACTATTTTTCACCTCATCTCGAACCAACCCGTTGTCGTTGTGCCCATACGCCGAGACAAAACGATTCAATTTTGCGATGTAAGCTGACACATCGATCCCTGCCAGCTTTTGATAATGATGTAGCAACCAAATCCATTCGTAATGATGTCCAGGATCAACAAGATTACTTAGGGTGTGTTTAGGAGCTAGCTGGTTATCAAAGAATTCACACAAATACTCATCTTGCATAAAGCGCTCAGAGAACAAGGTAAAAATATTACTTGCACGTTCCAGCCATTGAGCATCATCGGTATGTTCATAGCACACCATCAACGCTTCAAATAAGTGCATGTGTGGATTCTGGCAGCGTAACGAAAGATAATGTGTTGATGAGTAGAACCCACCATTTTCAGCGTCTGCCAATTCACGCTGAAACCATTGATAGATAGCTTCCATTTTATTTAGGCTGGTTTGCTCTTTCGTCAAACGGTAATGCCATGCGTAACCCAATAACGCAAAGGCATGTTCGTAAGCGTTGGCCTCATCATTTTTAATATTCAGCTCATCATCAACCGAAAAAACAAAAGTCTCTCTGTTGGTTTGAAAGCGGGGGAACCCAACATGAACGGCTTGCTCAATCGCTTGGCGAGCATCAACAAAGCCAAGCTCTGTGGCATGCGCATAAACATATAGTTGTCGAGGTTGAACACGAAAGCGGATCACATTTTCTTGGTATACGCGACCATCTTGATAAATGCCTTCGGGGAAAACACCCGCCTTTTCATCAAAAGCGTTTTGCCAACGAGGAAGGGCGTGCTCAGAAAGCCATACCTGACAGCGTTTCGCTTGCTGTTGAATGGTATTCATAATGATATCTCTAAGTTTAGAAGGGAGTAGAGAGAGCCATAGCTCTCTCTTTACTTGCTCGCCTTAAAAGAGGCCAACCGCCACCCCGATGGCAGAGATAACAACCAAAGACAGCATGGCTTTTACCGGGCTCAGGTTTTTCTTCGCCATCGCGTACCAGGTTCCAAGCACAATCACTAGCGGCATCAGCTTAGGAAAAATACCGTCAAGCATCGCCTGAACATTGATATCCACACCATCACTGGTCACAAACTCCAGCCCCGTACCAAGGTTGACATAGCTCGCAGCCACGCCCCCCATGACAAACACCCCCAGCAACGAGAGTGCTTCCCGGATCTTGGTGGATTTGTGGCTTACCAGTACCTCTACTGAGCCCGTCCCCATCTTATACCCCTTCATAAACAAGGTATAAGAGCCGACAATAACGATGGCATTAAAAACAAAGATGTAAAAAAGCGGTCCAAGCATACTGCCACCAGCAGCCAGGGCCATACCGATACTCAGCAAAATAGGAACAAGCATGCCGGGCACCATAGAATCACCAATACCGGCAATCGGCCCCATCAAGCCAACTTTCAACGTATTAATGGTTTCGCCATCAATTGGCTCGCCATTAGCTTTCTTTTCTTCTAGACCCACCGCCATACCGCTGATGATGGCACCAAGCTGTGGCTCAGTATTATAGAAAGAGGAGTGGCGCTTCATTGCCTCCTGACGTTTCTCTTTATTGGGGTATAGCTTTTTCAATGCCGGCATCATTCCAAGGCAAAAACCGAATGACTCCAGACGCTCGAAACTCATTGATGACAGGTTGTACATCATCCATGAACGCCAACATTTAGTGAGATCTTTCTTATCTAACGAGATCTTGGCATTAATATCCGTGTTGAGTTGGTCATGTTTCGTAGTCATTAGAATTCATCCTCATCGTCATCCATCACTTGATTGGGCGTTGCAGTCGCAGGTTGTGGATCCGGCTTGTAGTTGTAATGCAATAGCGCAAACAGCGCCCCGATCATCACAAGGCCAACCATGTTGAGGTTCAAAAAGACAATACCGACAAAACCAACAAGGAAGTAAATCAGCATCGACGTTTCTTTGATAATTTGTTTTAGCAAAATGGCGATACCAACAGCTGGCAAGATGCCGCCGAGTACCGTCATGGTATTGATAACCAGCTCTGGCAAACTTGCCATGAAACCTTCAATGTACTGATTGCCAAAATAGACCGCGATAAAGGTAGGAATGAAGCGCATCAAAAAGTTGGTGATCTGAGGATAAATGGCGGTATTCATATATACCCCCTTGTCATCACCATCATCTACCGACAAGTCGGCACGGTGATTCCAATAAGAGTTCAATACCATCATGAAGTTAAAAATAATGGTGCCAGCAATACCAATCGTTGCCGCAATGGCCACCGCGACTTCGACACCCTGCCCCGACATAATACCGAGAGCAACAGCCGGGTAAGCCACAAAGTTAAGATCGGCAGGCATCGAGCCGCCCGGTGTTACCATCGCAATGTAGACAGCCTGAACAGCCACCCCCACCATGATACCCGTCTGAATATCGCCTAATACTATGCCGACTAGCATTCCGGAAACCAATGGTCGGCTTAAGGTGTACCAGCCACCGGTAAGACCTAGCAACCAAGGCGTTGATAACGCACCGAGATAACACAGTATCCCGATGACGACTGCTTCAAAAAACATAATCTGTTCCTTCTAATCACGTTAAAGAGTTTGAACCGCTATTAATTGTTTATTTTTTTCTGTGCGGTCTCCCAGTTGTAGGCACTGGCATCCGGCACGAGTCGGAAATCAATTTGATGCCCCAATCGAGACAAGTACTCAAAAGCCGCCACTTCGTCCGGATTGACACTCTGATTGTTTCCTATTGTTACTGTTCCTTCTCGGGCACTCATTGGGCCGACATTAATCTTCCCATTGAGGTTGGAAATATCGATACCGGCTTCGCAGATTCTTTGCAGCGTGACCGGCGATTTGGCAATAACAAAATATTTCTTATCACTCGCAATCACTTTCGGCAGTTTGGCAACCGCCGTATCTGCATCGAATAACCAGACTTTCACATCGGTCACCGCTCCCTTCATTACCTGAGAGAGCAATGGGTCAGCAGCGACAGCATCGTCGATGGCAACAATGCCATCACACGGTAACTCTTTCGCCCAGCGGGTCATTAGCTGGCCGTGAATCACCCGATCATCGATTCTTACAAATGAAATAGTCATGCTTGCTCCTTAAAAATCGTCGTCTTGTTCAACACTCACCGGCTTTGCAACCACGATTGTGTTGAGAGCTTCTTGTTGTAATGTCTGCGCAACGGATGCAGGATCTGATTCGTCCACATAATCAGCCGTCATCAGTAACGTCGGAAAATTAATGCCCGTCACTACTTCGACAGGAACAGGGAAACTGTCATCAAATGCGTAGGTACAGGCTATGTTATAAGGGGTGCCGCATTCCAGATCACAGAGCACTACAATGCCCTCGACTTGGCCGGCTATATCTCGAATATCAGTATCAAAATCTTGTTTGAACTGTGCGATACCGCCCTCTTCGGTAAGCGATACACCCGATGTATTTTGAAGTTCACCAAACACCATTTTTGCGCTTGAGATTAGAGCGTCAGCCAGTGGCCCATGAGTTGCGATTAAAAAGTGCAGCATAATTAACCTCTTACGTATGCTTTAATGGTTGCGATTTCTGTCCCCTCACTCGCACCATGCGGCTGAATAATGTATTCACCCACTTGAGCCGGAATGACAAAGGTTTCTGCATAATGAACAACAAATGGAACAAATAGATTGCCCGGGCTCAATACCAGCGCCTCTTTACCTTCAACTAAATTCAGAACATTGACGTTCCCCTCGGTATTGTGACGAACAGGTTGACTGAACCAATGGCGACGCGTTTCGATAAACTCTCGCTCATGGAGTCCCGTCTTCTCTTCACGCCACCCTTCTCCTTCGGCAATAGGCGTAATGGCATTCACCAGATGCTCTGCACACCATTCCGTATTACGATCCCAATCAATGACTTCTTTACCGTGATCAAGATGCACCGGACGAGGCTGACCATCCAACCCAAGACGTTCCCAATCCCAGAGTTTGAATGTGAAAATATACGGCGTGGCACTAATTTCTAATACCATCGAATTCGAACCTGAACAATGAACGGTGCCAGCAGGGATCAAAAAGTGATCATGTTTCTTCGCCGGGAATTGATTGATAAAGCGTTCGTCATCAAAAGGCTTTTCTCCTCGCTGTGCCGCTTCAAGATCGGCCATCATCTCATCGGGTTTAGTGCCCGTTTTCGTGCCCAGATACACACTCGCATCATCGCCGACATCAAGCATGTAATAGCTCTCGTCTTGGGTATAATGCATCCCAAACTCTTGTTGAATATATTCGGTCAGCGGATGTACCTGAAGGCTGAGGTGCTGGCCTTCCATGGTATCGAGGAAATCAAAGCGAATCGGAAATTCCGCCCCAAAGCGGGCATGTACTTCTTCTCCGAGTAATCGCTTGGGTTGAAGTAGCACAAGATCTTGCGAAGGGACTTCAACGGTTACATCATCGTATTTAAGCAAAAGACTATTTTCTTCCGGCACGCAGTCAAAACACCAAGCGTAGTTTGGCTTCGATTCATCTAAAGCACAGACTTCCTTCATCCACTGCCCTCCCCAGACTCCGGGATCGAAAAATGGCACAAGACGAAAAGGCTGCTGCACGGTTTGCTCCAAACCCGCCATGAACGCTTCACCCGTCACCATTTTCGGCATAAATGCAGCGTTGGTATCCAGCAGAAAGTCCGCTTGAGGCAATAATTTCGTTTTATAACGATCGAAGACACGCCACTCAATGAAAAATGCGCGCTTGTAGCGACGCAATACATCTTCATCGGTATTTTCAACACCCCAATTACCCAACTCACCACGACGAAAACGTTGCTGGATCTCCCACCGGGCAAGATCGGCATAGATGAACGTATCACCATCAGCAAATAGCCTTGCCCCATGGCCGTAAACCACAATTAAGCCATCCGTTGCATTTTCAATTTGATGTCTGGTTTCGGCGAGCTTTTCGGCGTCAAAAAACTCATGCAATTTATGCGGCGCAATCACCCCAAATACACGATCATTGGTGATGTTACGCTCTAGCATTTCGAAGATGTGTTCTTCGCCATATTTTGCCTCATCCGTAAAGACTATGTGGCTAGGCTTTAGCGGCATGATGAGCTGATCTAGCAACTCGTTGTGATCAACGCCGTGATACGTATCGACAACCAAAACATGTTTCTGGTTGCCACTCACTCGTTGCTTAACCTGTACAACAATCGCAGCCCAATCTTGCCAAGCTTGATTGGCAAATCCTTTAATTTCCACACAAGGAAATTTGTCATAATTCGAGTTGCCAGCTAGATACTTCATACATCACCCTTGGTTAACCTGTTGGTAATATATTAATCAGCAAGCGTGTTTTTCATCAAATAGGTTAACGTGTTTAACCCTTCATTTATCATTTCATAACCCTTTGAATACGCCAGTTTATCGACATTGGTCACAGTTATTTGCCGTTTTTTTGCTCAAATTAGGTTATACGATTAATCGCATTGTTAACTAAAATGTAGGGACGTTTATGTCAAAGCCTACCATTGCTGATGTGGCCAAATATTGCAGCGTTTCAACTGCAACGGTCTCAATGGTTTTAACCAATAAGGGACGAATTTCAGAAGCGACTCGCTGTAAAGTACTGCAAGCAATTGAAGAACTTGGTTATGTTTATAACCAAGCAGCAGCCAATTTACGGCATAAGAGAAGCAATCTTGTTGGTTTGGTCATTCCGGATATCACCAACCCCTTTTATTCCGAGATGATTGCAGGGCTAAGCCACTACTTAGAACAGCAAAATACGTTACTGTTTTTGGCCAACGCCGAAGAAAATGTAGAGCGCCAGGATAAGTTTATAGACTCGCTAATTAGTCAAAATGCGGGAGGAATGGTGATGTGCCCAGCCACGGATACCAACGTTGACTACCTTAAAACGGTAAGAGGACGAGGCTTCCCTGTCGTGCTTGCCGTCCGGCCTGTCGGTGAAGGGCAATTTGATTTTGTTGGCACCAATAATTTTTTGGGACTACAGATCGCCACCGAGCACTTGATCCAGCTCGGCCATAAACACATTGCCTTTATCGGTGGACAAGAAAGATCCAAAACTCGCTCTCATCGCTTGGGTGGGTACATGTCGAAACTGATGGAGCATGGCATCCCCTTTAATGAGAAATATATTAGCAGCTGTGGAGCCAGCCGGTCTGAAGGCGCTCTCGAAACCAGGAAGATGCTAGAAGAACACCCTCAAATTACCGCGATTATTGGTTATCAAGATATTGTGGCGTTTGGCGTAATGAGGGCTATCAAAGATCTAGGAATGACGGTAGGCAAGGATATTGCTGTTGTTGGCTTTGATGATGTCCCTGAGGCTGCAGATACTTTTCCATCGCTAACAACCGTATCCGTATGTGCCAAGGAGATCGGCCGGGCAGCCGGTGAAATCATTTTAGCCCGCATGAGCGGCAACGAAGAACCGATAAAAAGCCTGATATTCCCACCTAAGCTCATGATAAGACAGTCTTGCTCAAGCTAAACAAAAAATACACACTTTTGGCCTCAAGGGTAGTACGTTCCCAGTATTGATTTTTAACGACGCTGACACGACGTACACCCTCGACAAGCAGATCGGGAATGAGGATCCAAACGACCCCGCTGTACTTTGCAATACGCATTTTTAAGCGCGCGCCGGGCTGAAAACCAGTCATCCGGTTTTGCAATGATCAAATATCCGTTAAAGCGTTTCACTAATTGTGTCCGGTATTCATTGATGAAACGGCTATCAAAATCAATTTCAAAATACTCTAATGCTTGCTCTATTGAGGTAAAGCTAGCAATTGTCTGTTGAATTTCTGTTCGGCTCATAATCTCAATTAGTGGAGGTCTTTCGACCAGTTTAAGAGAACACGGCTGTTCAGTCATTGATGTAGCACGTGCTTCTTGATAACAACAACTTTCATCGTGCCACTCAGAATGCCCAAAAGCTCAGCAATCCCCCGACACACAACAGAACAGTTAATATTTCTATTCCTCCTCGTTCTGTTTGAATATGCCTCTGGTTTCTTCGGGTTGCATGCCGTTCTGCATTTAAGGTATAACGTGGATAATATATCGGGTTCATAGTGCTACCTGCTCCTCTTCACTCTCAATGCTTATTATCTGAGGACTTACAGGAAAAAAGAACGATATGATGTCTACGCATAGTTCCCCTTTTATTTCAATTATCCACCTTCAACGTCTGAAACAGCTGGATGCCGCTTTTGGTACCACGCGCTCTTTCGTTGACATAAACCAATTGGCAGAAGTTTTTGTTTGCTCTGAACGCAATGCCAGTAAACTCATGAATACGTTGGCATCAAAAGGGTATGTATCATGGACACCAGGCCGTGGACGCGGCAATAAATCAGCCATCACTCTCCCCCAGCCTTTTGATGTGTTATTGCTGAAGCAGCTTGAATCGCAAGTACGTACAGGACAAATCAACGAAGCGTTTGCACATGCCGAACACTTCCAAAAACGCACCGTTCTACAAGAAAAGCTCCCCCTTTGGCTGGATGAAACCAAAGCCGAATTATCCAAAGAAAATACACTGTTATATATTGTGTCGTACCATTTCCCTGAATGGCGACCGACACATGCCCTATCTGCCAGTTCAATTCTGTTCTTAGAAGCCGTATTCGATACGCTGGTGCGCTACGACAAAGAGACAGGAAAGATTCACCCTCACTTAGCGCATCACTATTATGATGAAGGGAATCAGTATTTTTTCCGTTTACGTCCAGACGTGTATTTTCATAACGGCGAAAAATTGGAGCCCAAACACGTTAAAGCCTGTTTTGATTACCGGCGAACCACTACGCACCCATACCATATTTTGTTTCGCCACTTAGACAGCATTGAAACAAAAGGAGATTGGGTTATCTTCAACATGAAGCAGATCGACCCCATCTTTCTTCATTTATTAACCGATATCCATAGTGCTGTATTTTACCCCAGTAAAACCGATCAACCTGAGCAAGCCATCGGCACTGGGGCTTACAGCCTCACCCACCGAGAAAGAGAACATTGGGTACTCACAAAAAACACTCAGTACTTTGGTATCGGCGGTTTGATCGAACGTGCTGAATTTTGGTCAACAAAACACACAGATGCGATCCGTTGCGGTCATGTCTACGAAAAATGTCCAGTTCAACCGGAAGATCGAAAAAACGCGAATAAGGTAGAACAACATGCTTGTGCTGCCCTTGAATTTGTCTGCCATCCGAATAGGTTAAGTAGCAGTGAACGCGCATGGCTGGTTAATATAATTCGCCAGTTTACGATCAAAAATAGCTCATCGATTGCACCATTTGCCAATAGCATCATGCCTTATCATCAAGAAAAAGGCTTTCATCTATTTCAACAAACCATGACAAAACCTACTCGACCAATTTCACTCAAATATCGAAAAGGTGATGAGGGAGATATTACTCCTCTCATTCAGTTTCTGGCAGCCGAAGGAATTGAAGTGGAGTGTCATGTAGTGGACAGAATAGGTCATCCGTGGGATCACGGCGACATCGTTGATATCCATTATACGGGCTATGTCTTTGGCAATAATCTTGCCTTTCAGTATTACGAATGGCTATTAACCAGCAATCTGTTTAAGGTGTGTTTAAACGATGACGAGCGCCTTAACCTACTACGGTTCGTTGATCTATTAATGAATGATAGCAACGACATCATAGACTTCATGGACAAATTGTACCGTGCCGAAGATTGGCTGATCCAAAATTGTCATTACGTTCCTCTCTGGCGCGATCATGCTTTCTATAACACCTCAGAGAAACTTCACGGTAAACAAACTGACAATATGGGTGTGATGTCACTATCAAATCTCTGGCTGGAATAATCTGGCCGGAACCGGTCAAGATAGTCAGAATAACGCTTATAAAGCGTTATCAGGAAAAAGCCAAGAGTAAAAAACAAAGAGTAAACCGCCATTTTACAGGCAAAAAAAAACCGCTCAATAAGCGGTTCTTTTTGCCACTGCATAAGCAGTAACTGAAATTAGTAGCCGAAGCTTGTTGGATAGTGAAAGTCTGCGGTGTAAACAGAACGAACATTCCAGAAGTTTGCAGAAACAAAACCTTTCATAATTATCACCTTCTTAATCAATTACTTTTTGGTTGAACATTGTGAGTTCAGTTGATCTCGGTTCCCTGGAGGCGATTAACGGACTCATCCTTTGAGCATTTTCATCACTTCGTCTGAAGATGTAGCCACTATAGCACAGTGAAATTTAGTTACAACAATTATTAGACATAGATCACAAAAAAACCATTAACGTGATCGATATCACCCGCACGACGTAACTCACTTTCACCTGCAATCCCTAAATCTAGAGATACCACTTTAGTCATAATATCAGGCACAAAGAGTTGAAAGGTTCAGTCATTGGTATAGCGGCTTAATAACTATTTTTTCTATAACGAATCCAAAGCATAGGCGTAAAAATAGCCATAATCAGCGCAGCGAAAATCAGGTTGGTAAAATCTAAAGATGAATCAGGTCGAGAGTAAATAAGAAGACTGCTCAGTATACCTCCCAGCCCTACAGCAAAATGCTGTATTGCGTTTTGCATACTAATCAAAAGCATACGTTATTTTAAAACTTGACTTTATACACTTTTTATGAGTCTAAAAAACATTTGGCAAAAAAAATCTCGGTTTTTGTTGAGCACTTACAGCGTCAACCCAATGTAGATAAAAACACATATTCAAAATGACGGTAGCATTAAGATAATTACTCTTTCTTCAGCATTGGCAAAGCAATACCTGCCCCCTTGAATTGTGCTTAACTAAAAACCGCAGAAAAAAAAAGGCGTTAGCAAAATCTACTCAGCTAGCGCCTTAAATAAATAGAACATCATGTTACGTATAACGAACATGTTTAAGTTTAATGATTACGCTTGGTTTGACTCTGCATCAATGTCGCAATCAGTACAACTTTGTAGTGCGATTTCGTGTTCAAAGACTGCTGCATCGTTACCTTCGGCCAGTAGCTCTGCTATTTCATCCGCTACTTCTTGCTCATCTTTCGCTTCAACTTGATTCGCTAGTTCTTCTTCTGAGTAACCGTAGAAATTCAGCAATAAGTAATCACGCGCTTCGTCTTTAGTACAAGTAACGTTCACCGAAAGATCTGGCTCAACGTTGCCTTGCGCGATAATCGCAGCCACTTGCGCTAGAACATCATCTTTCATCGCAGCAGTTAACCAACCAAGATCAGTGCTTACTGTGGTTTTTTTACAGTTAAAACAAGGAAGTTGATGAAAGTAATATTGAAAATCAGTCATAGGTAATTTCTTCTTTGAGTGTTGTATAGCAAGATTATGCGCATTTTCTAACAAAATACTATCTCAATAAACATTGAAGACTGCATTGCTGTGGATGATTTGGGGCGGGGCGCAGAGCGAGGTAACGCTGATCACTCAGCTAATACTAAAAACATGGTTTATAGACTCAGCACTCTCAAGTTAATCTGTAGTGGCCTAAAAGATAAATGTCGGATAGGCGACACTCGTTACCGAGTGCCGCCCTCCTGAGAACCGTACGTGCAACTTTCACTGCATACGGCTCAAGCCTCCACTAAGGCGTATTACGTTACCCAGCAATCACAATGCAGCTAAGGCAGGTTCAAACCATGAGTTTCGTCCCTGTTTCTTAACCTTACGCTCTTTGAGGAAAGGTTCGTAAAAAGGGTCATAAGGCGTGGCCTTACTCATGATTTTTACATGCCTTTTAATCGGCGTTTT
>NZ_RJLM01000241.1 GCF_004104355.1 Photobacterium chitinilyticum | reverse complement strand
ACATCGGAGGGCGATTAGCTCAGTTGGGAGAGCACCTCCCTTACAAGGAGGGGGTCACTGGTTCGAGCCCGGTATCGCCCACCATTCTTTCTTTTTGAAAGAACCCAGAAACACCCTCGATGGGGCTATAGCTCAGCTGGGAGAGCGCCTGCCTTGCACGCAGGAGGTCTGCGGTTCGATCCCGCATAGCTCCACCACTTTCTAAAGACATTCCTATGAGTGTGATTAAAAAGTGGATCTTTAAATAGAAACACATGCTCTTTAACAATCTGGAAAGCTGACTAGTAAATTCAACTCAACGAGTTGGATTACAATAGTATCTTCGAGAGAAGATACGAGTTCTCAAAACAAACACATTCAAGTGTCTTGTGTAGAGTCCGGCGAAAACAAATTAT
>NZ_RJLM01000240.1 GCF_004104355.1 Photobacterium chitinilyticum | reverse complement strand
GACAAATGCGTTTTTACAAACTGATTATCATCGCTCTAGACTGATATTATATAGACTTGACATATGTTTAGACTATTCCCATTCAAATTTGAATAGAAAAAGTCAATCGATTCACGTGACTGTAAATCAATCAAGAATGTATGTTTGAAATCAATGTGATTTATGAGAAGGATGATGAAAGTAAGGAGTAAAATGACGGAAAACGTTAGTCAGTCAGCCATTTACGTTAGTCATGAAGACTGATTTGGTGAGCATAATCTCATTCTGGAATAATAATGAAAAACGTAAGTTTGCATTAAGCAAGTGGCCAGAGTAGAAGTGGACAATGTACAAACATCTTGGGATAAGAAGGATGACCAGGTTTGCTCATGCACTGCTTTTGGACTGGTCGGAATA
>NZ_RJLM01000239.1 GCF_004104355.1 Photobacterium chitinilyticum | reverse complement strand
CCTTGGGAAACAATAGAAATGTCCAAATCTTTCTTTTTAATCTTGCCTTCTTCAAAGAGTTTTTGTTTTTCTGCTCGTATTTTTTCAAGTAAAACTTCGACTGATTCATCATTTGGGTCTTGTTCAACTAATTTTCCTTGCATAGCATATTGAAGAATAGATTTTTTTAGTTTATCTGGAAATTCTTTATCTAGCTGTTCTAGTCTATTATAACTTTCAGCATATTCATCTACTTTTTCTAAAGCTGATTCGATTGCTTCTACTATTCGTTGTTGTTCGGATAGTGGGGGGAGAGCAATTAATAATAGATTAAAATTATAATCATTGATTGCAGGATAACTTGTTCCAGTAGATTTATTATTAACACGATTGATAAAATTATCTGATAATAAATAA
>NZ_RJLM01000238.1 GCF_004104355.1 Photobacterium chitinilyticum | reverse complement strand
GACAAATGCGTTTTTACAAACTGATTATCATCGCTCTAGACTGATATTATATAGACTTGACATATGTTTAGACTATTCCCATTCAAATTTGAATAGAAAAAGTCAATCGATTCACGTGRCTGTAAATCAATCAAGAATGTATGTTYGAAATCAATGTSATTTATGAGAASGATGATGAAAGTAAGGAGTAAAATGACGGAAAACGTTAGTCAGTCAGCCATTTACGWTAGTCATGAAGACTGATTTGGTGAGCATAATCTCATTCTGGAATAATAATGAAAAACGTAAGTTTGCATTAAGCAAGTGGCCAGAGTAGAAGTGGACAATGTACAAACATCTTGGGATAAGAAGGATGACCAGGTTTGCTCATGCACTGCTTTTGGACTGGTCGGAATA
>NZ_RJLM01000236.1 GCF_004104355.1 Photobacterium chitinilyticum | reverse complement strand
CATGATTCTGATGAGGTGGTTCATGACGAGAGACTTATCGCTTCATTGAGTCGTTTAATTGAGAAGAATATTACGGTGAATCAAATCATGTGTGTGTATCTCGTTTAAATGCCTTAGTTACCTAGTTGATGGTAATGGTTTTAGACTAGATATGAAAAGATTAGCTCCACTGACAAATGCATTATCTCATGCAATTGGTTCCCTTTATGAATTTAAATAGAGCAATTCTTAAAATAAATTTTATTCACACATTTCCGTCACCTGATCCTCTTAAATCATCTTAACTTTCCAAACCCTATTTAATTATTATTACGTAATCTACCTTATCATTATTTAATTCCATTAATCCCTACAATTATCACACAATTTATGAACTTCACTAAATTATTACACCACCC
>NZ_RJLM01000235.1 GCF_004104355.1 Photobacterium chitinilyticum | reverse complement strand
CTTTTGTGGTTGTTTCTTCACAATAATTATGATGGAGAAAGTACCAATTCAAATTGAATGGATTCAAAATGATGGTACTGCACGGATCGGGATTATAAATCCTTCCATTTTCATCCATTAAAAAATATTTAAGTACTTGAAAAATCTGTTTTAAATTCTCAAGTTGCAAATATTTAGTTACCAAGATCTGATTACGAGTTATTAAATCGTAAAATGAATAAAAATTTTCAATTTGAAGGGCTGTTCCTAAAGGACCCAACGAATTCCTAATTGGAATTAGGAAGTCTCTTTTAATTGATTCTTTTATCACGTTGTGATCGTTGAATGGACCCATTCGAGAACAATTGGATGATGACAAAATTATCAAAGATTGGAATTCCTTATTTCTATTGAACAAGG
>NZ_RJLM01000234.1 GCF_004104355.1 Photobacterium chitinilyticum | reverse complement strand
CGCATCTTGCAGGTTTTCATCAAGACTGGGGTCACTAATTTTTGCCCACAGCATTCCTTACTGTGACGTGGTCTTTTATATTTAGTGCCCATATTTTACCCTTGGTGTGCATATATGATGTTGTAATTGAATAGTTGCACTGTACCAAGTCCGGGGTTTCTCTCATCATCTATATGATTCTAGGGTGTTCACCTCTCGACCTTTCCTTAGATGTTGACTATACCATGAGACTGAACAAGTAGGCTTTTCACAGTGGAGAATCTCATCGATAATAATGATTGTTGGCCAGACGCTCATTGTGTTTTTGTCTAACTTCAAACGGTTTACTTCTCGGTAAATCTTGGAAATGCTCAAAGTGGCTAGTGTATCAAACATGCTGAATTAAAGGATCAAGCGGTA
>NZ_RJLM01000233.1 GCF_004104355.1 Photobacterium chitinilyticum | reverse complement strand
CTTTTGTGGTTGTTTCTTCACAATAATTATGATGGAGAAAGTACCAATTCAAATTGAATGGATTCAAAATGATGGTACTGCACGGATCGGGATTATAAATCCTTCCATTTTCATCCATTAAAAAATATTTAAGTACTTGAAAAATCTGTTTTAAATTCTCAAGTTGCAAATATTTAGTTACCAAGATCTGATTACGRGTTATTAAATCGTAAAATGAATAAAAATTTTCAATTTGAAGGGCTGTTCCTAAAGGACCCAACGAATTCCTAATTGGAATTAGGAAGTCTCTTTTAATTGATTCTTTTATCACGTTGTGATCGTTGAATGGACCCATTCGAGAACAATTGGATGATGACAAAATTATCAAAGATTGGAATTCCTTATTTCTATTGAACAAGG
>NZ_RJLM01000030.1 GCF_004104355.1 Photobacterium chitinilyticum | reverse complement strand
TTTGGCTTCGTCATGATGAACGTAAAACCATTGTGCGAGAGAGATCCGCCTTCATGAATCGTCTATTCAATGTTGAGGTTATTTACCAGTAATCATTAAGCCCATCACTGGGTAGATCTGCCTTATCTGATTATTTGCAACAAGCCGCTCGTGGTGTGAGTTGTTCATCTGAATGACAAAGGCAAGCTCGTCCCCATACATCTAGTTCGATTCACCATCTCCACACACAGTTCTTTTACCGTCAACCGAAGAGGGAGGAAATGCTCTATATGTCTGCCAGATATGCCATCTTCATGTCTGTTCCTATTCCTCACATACTGAAGATAGCAACACAAGACTAACCTATCTGCAATAAGTAAATATCCTTACTTTAGCTCTCTAGAAGCTGGCGAGTTTCTATAAAATGGTAAATTCGTCTGATCAAAAATATGTTTACGAACGCAGAGTTTTCTTGTCTGACAAGCTGACGTATGCCATTGACGTGTTGTTCATTCGAAAATAACCTTACGCTATGATTTCCAGTTGAAAATCTTGCAGGGCGTATTCACTCTAAAAGATAAGAAATTCAGATAAAATTGGGTTTATGATGCAAGCCCACGGCATAGGAAAAATTCTGCATAAATGACTTACAACGGCATTTAAGGTTCTCTCCAGCCAAGAACATGCAGCTACTATGGATTCTCTGATCTCACGGATCTCTTAGATCGAACTCAAAACTCTTCAACACAAGAGAGATAGAATGAAAATATTGATAATTGGTGGCACGAGATTTATCGGTAAACATGTTGCCCTCAACCTTATAAAGTCTGGACATAATGTCACCGTCTTTCATAGAAACTCGAGCAGTAATCTCAATAACTTCTCAGAAATCATTGGCGACAGAGCTAATGCTATTGAGTTAGAAAAACATATAAACCGTATACGACCTGATCTTATTATTGACATGATTGCTCATCATGTTCAGCACGCAAAAGATATGGTAAAAATCTTATCTAAGAACGATAGCATAAAGATAATTTTGATAAGCAGTCTCAATGTATATAAAGGCTTTTCTGTCTTTTGTAACGATGAAAATTCCCCTCCTTCTGATGCTCTTCTTACAGAGACGTCACCTTTAAGGAGCGTGCCTTTGGTAGATGATGATAAAAGTGGGGTAGAGGATGTTTATGCTCCGCTCCCCAATGTTATCACTCTTCGATTACCTATGGTATATGGTCCAGGGGATTACCAATCTCGTTTATTGGGGGTTGTTAACCAGATAAAAACGCCACCTCATCAGGTTCGATTAGACGAGAGTTTGTCACAGGTTAAGTTCCCTCGCGGCTATATAGAAAACGTAGCGCACGCAATAGCTCTTGTGGCAATTACAGGAAGGACGGGAAATCACATTTATAATATCGCGGACAATACACAATACACTGAACGCCAATGGGTTACCAATATCATAAAAGCCAGTGGAATGGATGCTGAGTTGAAGCTAGTCAAAACACGCGATCTACTCTCATCAGAAAAGCATACTTTTAATCCAAAGCAATGTATTGAAGTTTCTACTGAAAAATTTAGACGAGACTTTCCTTATACAGAGCCTTTCAATATAGAAGATGCTATTAAAACAACAGTTAATTGGACCATGCTGAACTAGATGTATTACTGTCGAACGTACAACCTTTGCTGCCGGGCGACTTCAACAGCTCCTTTATCTAGGCTACGTAACGTTTTGACCTGTTTTCGATCTTTTGCATACCGAAAGCAGGCACGTAAAAGACAGAATACCGAATTGTCTGGAAGTGGAAGACTAAGAGTCACTCCCATCAAAAATGTACGGCGAGGGTTTACCACAGCATCACTAACCTGTGAAGATGCAAAGAGATTCACCCTGCAATCAATAAGATGCACACAATAAGATGCACTTATTCAGACCTGTTCTGACAGTTACTCGCTTTGTGACTTGGTGCCTGTCAGATTATATCTGGGCTAGATTCTTTTCAGCCCAGATTGACTTCCCATCTTCCGATGTTTCTATTGGCGTTCCACCACAGTTCATGAGCCAGGAAAAGAAGTTCTTCTAAGATCGGCTTTGTGTTTAATGATTGGACCATTACATTATTGACCTTTATTCAAGACAAGTTATTGGTTGGTCTATGGATACGAGAATGACGGCCTCACTGGTCTGTGATGTATTATCGATGGCTTTATTCCGCCGAGGGTTCCCTGAGCAGGTTATTGTTCATAGCGATCGAGGTAGTCAGTACTTCTCGAAAGACTATCGAGACCTCATAAGTACTTATAATCTAGAGCAAAGTATGAGTAGGAAAGGAAATTGTTGGGATAATGCTTGTGTGGAAAGCTTTTTCCACTCAATGAAAGTTGAAGCCATCCAATACGAGCCGATCATGACGCGAGAGCAGATGCGACAAACGATCTTCAAGTATATAGAGGTTGATTATAATCGAACGAGAAGGCACAGTGCTCTTGGGTATCTAAGCCCAATAAACTTTGAAAAGCAAAATGTCGCTTAGTGAAGTGTCCAGTCTGACTGGAGCAGATCAAAGTTCCCCCCATCGTCCCCATTCGAGACAGCGAATAACCTACTTCAGAGAACCTGCTCATAAGCCTTGAACAACACCTCTAAAGTTACACTGTCACAGAGAGCCTCCTGATCAATACCGGCGTTATAGTGTTTAAATTGAGCCATGATGTACTGTTCTTCCAGAGTCTTACAGACACCGGGGCTTTGTTTCTCTTTTCCAAACAACGCGTGGTAAGGATGACCGCCGCCCGACGCTAAGAGGTTCAACATTTCATGGTAGATCCCACTTAATTTCAGCCCTGGCAATGAGCTCTGCAGCGTTTCAAAAATCTGAATCCCTTCGTAATCTAAGTCCCCCCAGTACAAGAGACTGGCATTGTCGATTACCGCATTCAGATCTCCCCCGGGGTTTTATCCGTCGGGCACATAATGACCTGATTGGCCTTCAACAACTCACCAAAATTCGCCAAAGTCAGACCATAACCATAACAAGATACCAGCATGGCATCATAGGCGCCGGCACACCCGGCAAAGTAAGAAAACACACGTGGATTTTCTATGAATACGACCGTTTTCGGGGTAAGAGAACTGCAGTTAGAGCATAATAAACCGGCTTATCCTCAGGCAAAGGAGTACCTAATAACGTGAACAGTTTCCCTAGTTTATCGATAACCTTAGAACCAGATAAAAAGTGTTTCGCGCTCAGAATATAACGATCCGGCCAGGCCATCGCGTCAGAATCCGGCTGATCACGCAATAACAGCGCCGCCTCAATAATCTTAATTGTCTTAGCCCTGCCTTTCTAACACGAATATGTCGTCTCCCTAAGAACCGTACGTGCAACTTTCACTGCATACGGCTCAAGCCTCCACAAAAGCATCGTTTGATACCCAGCAACTTATACGTTCCAAGAGTTGCGAGCTAGCCTTTTAAGTTTTCTCTTCGCCAAGTATTCTTGGTATTGAGGGTCAAACGGTGTTGCTGCACTTCGGATTTTTACATGCCTTTTTATTGGTACTTTGGCTATTTGAAACAGATTAAACTGGCAGTCCATATCCATGATCTTCTGCCAACCGTGAAATTGCCACTGGCCTTTTCGGTTGATGAAGTATTTAAGGGCGATCCAAGTTCTAGACTTTGTTGGATGACGCCTTTTAGCCCAATGCCATAACGCATGGAATAGCTTGTGGCTAACATATCCAAACTCCTGTTTAACGACGCAGTGTCGATAGTAATTCGACCATCCCCTGAGCTTCGGATTTATCAGTTTGATAAGATCATTCACTGGAAAGGTCACGTGCGTTTTGATTAGTTCACACAGATTATTTAAGAACATCAACGTATTGGCTTTGCTCTGCTTAATGAGCAGTTTTCCTTTGTACTTCCTATAATTAAAACCTAGAAAGTCAAAACCATCGTTGATGTGAGTGATGTGCGTTTTCTCTTCGGAGAGTTTTAAGCCTCTTTCCGCTAGGAAATAAGCAATCAACGGTTTGATATCGTTCTCCAGCACTTCCTTTGAAGCGCATGTGACGACGAAATCGTCGGCGTATCCTATAAAAGTTGGCTCTAGCACTTTTTTGAGTGCGGTAGACTTTATGCGCTGCTCAAGCCCTGCAAGAGTCATTAGAGATATGATCCCTCCTTGTGGTGTGCCCTCGTCAGTGCGATAAAACAGACCTTTGTCCATAAAGCCAGACATTTGAAGCACTGATCGACTGCGTCAGCAGTGCTGCGGTTTGGTCTAAATCCATAGCTGTTAGGGTCGGCAAGTGTTTCTGACACTGGCTCTAATGCGAGAATATGGAGCGCTTGCTGTGCTCTATCTATCATGCATGGGATACCAAGTGGTCTGAGTTTGCCATTCTTTTTGGGGATATAGATGCGCTTGAGTGATTTAGCTTGATATGCCTTCCTGCTCAACTGAACTACTGCTTTCATGCGGCGGGTATCTGTATTCCAGATAACGCCGTCTATTCCAGGCGTTTTACTGCCTTTTAACAGCGAGAAGCTTTGCTGAACGCGAGTGAGTCAGTATCCACTGCAACGCTTTCGCTCTGCCGTGTTTACCTTCTCGTGTTACCTTTGCAATACACATCTGAAGCTTTAATACATGCGATTCAATGGATTTCCAGTCTATTGACTGCCATTGAACGCTGTCAGGAGAGGCACTAATCTCTTTTGAAATCATCATTTGCGTTTCTCCTTGAATAAAGTTCTTCGAATTCTCTTGCAACGGGAGACCAGTCGGAAGTGGGCTCACTTTCGTGATCAGACACAAGTCTGTATCTGCATCATTACAACGCAGCCTTCGCTTTTTCCAACCTCCTATACCTGCATCACTATCGGCCACAAAGGCTTTCCCAATGGGAGTGATACAGGCTTACCGTGTTCCGTATGTCGCGCAATGTCAGGGTAGATGCCCGCTATAGTGCGGATAGTTCAATGATCACGAAAGAGCATGGGGCAATCTCTTTCCGACTCTCTTGCCTTTTGGCTACAGCGTCCGCTGTTTCATCACATAACGCACCTTACGCGGATTCACTTATGTTCATCACACTGACTACCTAGCACTCACCCAATGTTGTGGTTATCAGGAGGATCGTCATCTCACGATTTAGACCCCGATTGGTCTGTGACCAATCTTCGTTACATTATCAGAGCCGCTACTTTATTCAGGCTCCTAGGTTCATCTGGTGATACAGATGGTTCATTCGTTGAGCGGTGAACAGCGCTTCATACGACTTCACGTCGCACGCCCCATTTTGTGTGTTAGAGTTTTTATACAGTCACACCCTGTGAATGCGTTTTACCCCACCGGAAATTATCCAAACGAGTTGAGAGGTCAGCAATTTTAATTATGCTACATTTTGCAACATAACATTCCAATATTCACTTTCTTTTATTGATTATAAATTGAATTAACATAAAAAATACTTCACTATAAATAGCTAATAAAACGACAGTTAGTCGGCTAATAAGCGTTATGTGCTATGAGGAATAGTTATGATAAGCAGCGAATATGTAGTGAAAAAATCTGATGATAAAGAGCTACGTTTGATTATTGAACTAGGTATACCCGAGCCAGATCCAACTTCGGAAACTGGGGATTATCGTTGTAAATTTAGTGTATTGGCATTGGATATTGATGAGTATATTTATGGTGTAGATGCTATACAGTCATATTGTATGGTTCTAAAGCGATTTAATTTTCTCGTAAATGATCTTATTTCTGAGGGTTGTAAGTTTTACTATCCTGACTTTCTGGATATGGAAGTGGATATTGTGTCAACGTACTTTTAGGCGGCTTGTTGCAAATAATCAGATAAGGCAGATCTACCCAGTGATGGGCTTAATGATTACTGGTAAATAACCTCAACATTGAATAGACGATTCATGAAGGCGGATCTCTCTCGCACAATGGTTTTACGTTCATCATGACGAAGCCAAA
>NZ_RJLM01000232.1 GCF_004104355.1 Photobacterium chitinilyticum | reverse complement strand
CTTCAACTTTACCATTGTTCATGGTCATCATGTAAGCAGTTTTGACTGTGTTGTGGTCTGCATCGAAGCTTGTTTGACCAGTTACACCTTCAAAATCTTTTGTTTTAGCAAGGTTATCCTTGATTTCACCTGAATTTTTAGCACCTTTTGCTGCGTTTGCTACAAGGTGAACTGAATCATAAGCCAAGGCTGCAAATGTTGAAGGCTCTTCATTGTACTTAGCACGGTAAGCGTCAAGGAAGGCTTTAGCTTTAGCTGAAACTTCTACAGTAGTTGAGAAGCCTGAGATAAAGTAGATGTTTGATGCTTTTTCAGCAGTTGCTTGTTGTACAAACTCCTCACCGTTGAATCCATCACCACCAACGATTGGTTTGTCAATTCCCATGCCACGCGCTTGGTTT
>NZ_RJLM01000231.1 GCF_004104355.1 Photobacterium chitinilyticum | reverse complement strand
ATTGGCAGGACTAAGAAGAACCACATCTCCTTGAGTCGCAAGCTCATAGGCCTTGCGGGTCGCATCTGCAATATCTGTCGCCTCCACATAAGCGACACCAGCCTTGTCTGCTGCCCGTTTGACACGTTCTGCAGATTGACCCAGGATGACCATCTTCTTGAGTCCAGTAATGTCTGGCACCAATTCGTCAAACTCATTGCCACGGTCCAAACCACCTGCAATCAAGACGACCTTGCTGTTATCAAATCCTGACAAGGCTTTTTGAGTAGCCAAGATATTAGTTGATTTACTGTCGTTATAGAATTTAACACCCTTGATGTCATCCACAAACTGGAGACGGTGTTTGACACCACCGAAGGCTGAAAGAGTTTCCTTGATGGTTTGATTGTCCACACCACGAA
>NZ_RJLM01000230.1 GCF_004104355.1 Photobacterium chitinilyticum | reverse complement strand
AAATTTCAGATGCAGATATATGTATGTGATTAGTGTGGTATAGCTTGCAACGAATATGCGTTATAATATTCAGACATACCATCAACGGCTCATGATAAAGCTTGTGAATTCCGGTTAAAAAGAGATGATCCGGATATCATGGAATTCCACCAACTACAACACACTGATCAATTCCAGACTCGATTAACAATGGCAACATACAAACGAACAACATCATGTGAATACTAATTCACCAGATTGCACAAGCAGTTGGCTCTCAGGATTCAGTAGCGAAATGGATAGTGCGATGCAGTTTGAGTTCAATGCAATTGAGTTGGAATGCTTGATTGAAGATGAAATTTCAGAAGCAGATATATGTATGTGAATGTGTGGTATAGCATGCAACGAGCATGTGGTATAACAC
>NZ_RJLM01000229.1 GCF_004104355.1 Photobacterium chitinilyticum | reverse complement strand
TTCATCATGTTTCTTGACAGATGCTCTGAGGCTAATAATTTCGTACCTTGATCAACACCGATACAAGAAAGGGTAACCAATAAAATGACTTGAAGCTTTTTCCAAATATTCATATTACCTCTACAACTACCGAAGGCTTATAACGCCTAAAATAAGCGGCGAAAAACAACGCGCAGATATTGATATGAAGTGCGTAAACGCATAACTTCATTTTGCACCTGAAATGCCGAGTGTTTTTTGTCCGCTTGATTTTCTTGTTAAATTTGCCGAGCAAGCGCCTTTGGTCTTTCTATTGCTCCTGCCTAACCCGTTTAACTCAATTTTCCGGCTCCTGACAACCGCTGAAGCCGCAAGAACATTACACGCCCATGATAATTTGTCGCTCTCTCCCAGCACAGCCACT
>NZ_RJLM01000228.1 GCF_004104355.1 Photobacterium chitinilyticum | reverse complement strand
GTGCTTCATGGAGAAAACAGCGACTGTAAAACGACAATCGAGCGTGCTGCGGACTGGAACCAACAAGGGTTATTTTCATTGTAAACATCCAACACCATAACAGGATTGGAAAACTACGGCTTGCTAGCTGCTAAGCCTCGACCCAACGTTAGTGAAGGAAGGTCAGATGAATGCAGAAGCCAATTGGTTCAGTGAAAACGGCCATCTCATAACGACAATCGGGCGTGTTGCGTACGATGCCTACAAATGTCTATTTTCTTTGAAAACATCCAGCACCATAACAGAGCAGGAAAACTTCAATATGCTAGCGACTAAGAACGACCCGAGTAGCAAGAAAACGATCGCCACGTTGCCTGTACGCCCCTGCGCCATAACGCCTGCAATAAGGTGTGCCCCACTGAACC
>NZ_RJLM01000227.1 GCF_004104355.1 Photobacterium chitinilyticum | reverse complement strand
AAGGGAAACGCCGCGAATGGCTGTCAATACTTTGTCACGAACGTCAAATTCCACGACAATATCGCGAGCAGTCAAAATTACATTTTTTTCTTTTGTCATTTCTACTCCTATCTATGTGTACGTGGATCACTAGCATCCGCTAAGTTTTGACCAACTACGAAAAGGGACAAGGATACCAAGACAAGGGTTGTCAATGGAATCCAGAACAAGTAAGCATTGGTTGTTACGTTTTGTGAATAATCCGAAATCAAACGACCCAAACTTGGCACTGTAATCGGTAATCCAAGACCGAAGAAAGACAAGAAGGCTTCGTATGAGATAAAGCTTGGAAGCATTTGAGTCATGGTTGTCACAATAACAGATACCAATTGAGGCATGATATTTTTGGCAACAATCTTCAAGGTT
>NZ_RJLM01000226.1 GCF_004104355.1 Photobacterium chitinilyticum | reverse complement strand
TGCTTGGAGTCCTATACAGCGTTCACGTTTGTTATCGGTCTCTCAATAGAGGAGCCAGCAATCAATCGAACTGCTATATAGAAAGCTTTAGTTGCAGCTAAAGCCTGGGTCTCACTTTACCCTGAAGTTGGTTTTATTATCCATACAAAGCAATCAAGGTGACCCGTTACACTCGGCGGTTTTGGTATTAGGTTTGGTGCGCTTTGTTTGTTTCGAGTGGGGCACCTTATTGCAGGCGCTGGAGGATCCCCACAAAATTTACGCATGATAATTGCTCCTCGCCATCATAATTAACTCTTGTTGTGCCCAACGTAATGTTGAATCTGTAATGTGATATTCCAGCCGTCGAAAGACTTCTTTTCCGAGCCTGACGAACGATAATACACGTCGTTTTTTTATCGTATTA
>NZ_RJLM01000225.1 GCF_004104355.1 Photobacterium chitinilyticum | reverse complement strand
TAACGCCTGGGATAAGGTGCGCCACGACCAACTCACCAAATCCACTAAACTCCAAACCAAAAATGCCGAGTCAAACAAGTCACCTTGATACCTTTGTTATGCAACTCCATCCATTAATACGAACTAGTTTGGCCGAAAGTCCTTCCACCCATGATAAATCTGCGTCATACAGACAACAAATTCATACTTTGATAGTTCCGATTCACTTTCAACGATTTGAGCCAAACCAACTTGCATGACAACCTATTGCGGACATGCTTGGCTGTTGTACCGAACTATTGGTTAAGACAAGCAACTGCCCTTTCAGAACAAAGTAACGATGAAACTCATTGCTGAATTGCCAGGGTAAAAGGCGACAAAGAAAACGACAACCTGCTGTTCTCTGAACTTTCAGGCAGCCTTTCGCT
>NZ_RJLM01000224.1 GCF_004104355.1 Photobacterium chitinilyticum | reverse complement strand
CACAGCCCGCTACAGGTGGAGTGGGCGCAGCGAAAGACCGGGCGCAAGGTCACACATCTGCTGTTCAGTTTTGGACCGAAGAAACCCGCCAAGGCGGTGGGTAAGGCCCCAGCGAAGCGCAAGGCCGGCAAGCTGACAGACGCCGACATTGCGCAGCAGGGGCTTGCGCTCCCTGGTGAGTCCTGGGCGGAGGCCCGCGCTCGACTAAACCAGATGCCGTTGGATCTGGCCTAGAGCCCGTGGCCTTTGCCTTTGCCAAGGCCCGGCTTGCCTTTCTGCAGGGCCTGACGCTCCCGCTTTTGGGCCAAAAGCTCCTGCTTCTTGGCCTCTTTCTCGCGCTGAACCTCATCACGGGCTTGCGGTAGCCGCGCCGCCCACTCTGGACGCTCCTTCTGGAGTGTCCTCTC
>NZ_RJLM01000223.1 GCF_004104355.1 Photobacterium chitinilyticum | reverse complement strand
AAGAAGAAAAGTTCAGAGTTCTATCATGGAGTCTCTCTATTTTGCTTATTCCAATCTCTTAGTAGTTATGTTTCATATAGGAATATGTGAGATATCACTTTCTAAGATGATACCACTCTCCCTTCTTCTTGTTTCCCCTTCCATGGGATTCAAGAGAAGCTTTATTACATTTATTTTCTTATAATTGTGCTACATTTTAGACCCTAAGTGAACACTCAAGTTCATGTTGAAATTATCCATTAAGTTGGGTATTTCCATGAAATGAGTCCATTATTTTCTTTATCTTTTCTTTACTTTCATGTCATTTACTTTCAAGTCATTTACATTCTTGTCATTTACAATTCCAAGCACTATTATATCTACTAATATTATTTTCTTACTTATTGGCTATTTTATCTAATTTAGACC
>NZ_RJLM01000029.1 GCF_004104355.1 Photobacterium chitinilyticum | reverse complement strand
CTCGACCTCATCGGGCGGGGCAAATTTAACAAGAAAATCAAGCGGACAAAAAACACTCGGCATTTCAGGTGCAAAATGAAGTTATGCGTTTACGCACTTCATATCAATATCTGCGCGTTGTTTTTCGCCGCTTATTTTAGGCGTTATGTTTCACAAGGAGATGATCAATGAATGATTTTGAAGTTGTTTGTAGAGCGCAAATTGATGGTGATTTTGAAGGTTTTGACGATGAGGTTTTGTTTAAGTTAAACAATGGAACGTACTGGGTTCAAAGTCAGTATAAATATTGGTATTACTATGCATATTGTCCTGAAGTTCTGATTTTACGCCGACATGGTGTCTATTATCTTCAAGTCGTCGGACAAAATGAAATTGTTCCCGTTGCTCAAATTTCAGATGTGATTGAAAGCCGGATTAATGGTGATTTTAACGGTTGGGAAGGCGAAACATCTTATCAACTTACAAACGGGCAAGTTTGGCAACAATCTGCGTATAAATACACGTACAAATATTCACACATGCCAAGTGTCGTCATTTTCAATCCGGGTTCAGGTTACGTAATGCAGGTAGCGGGCACATCTACAAAAGTACGTCGCATTCAGTGAAACATAACAAAGCAATCAAGGTGATACGTTACACTCGGCGGTTTTGGCATGAAGTCTGGTATGCTTTGTTAGTTTAGCGGGCGTACACCTTATTGCAGGCGTTAGGTTTCTTTGACTGAACTCTCAACCTGAGATGCAATCAGTGTAATATCAATATCCATCATTCAAGTATGGTTAATAGCCACCATTATAGTACTTAGGAATAGCATTCGCTTTTCTCTATGCAAACTAAACTTGGAGGCTGTATGACAGTTAGTTACGCCAAAGATTTTCATGAAATTCCCGAATCTTTAAAGAACAACTCTAGTCTTAAGCGCAAAGCATTGGACTTAGTTCAGTACGAGCCTATTGCTGGTAAAGTTACTGCTGGAGGCTCCAGACTTGATGATTTTCGAGAAGTTCTCATTGATTTCTTCGACCTAAAAATCGACTTAGATGCTGCAATTTTAGAAACTGAACGCAAGTTAGATCGACGTTTTAGTATGTACTCTGGCGACAATCGCGTATTTCCTAGCGGGTGGGCAGAGCGTTTGGTTCGAACGCAGGTTAGCAGGTTCTATAATCAAGCCGTACTAGAATCCATAATCGAAAGTGGTAGTGATGACTGCTTTGTGGAGCACTCTGCAAATGAGCAAGGTTCGTCCAGGTGTTCACAGCAACTAGCTGGAACTACTCAAAGTGCAAGCGTCATGTTACAACGATTAAAGTCATCTTATGGTGATGGCAATTGGGGTAGAGATCTAAAGCTTCCAGAACACCCGCATTGTACGCATACATTTAGCCCTGTAGCATAAACCTAACAAAAACATCAAGGTGACGCTTTACATTCGGCGGTTTTGGTATGGAGTTCAATGAACTTTGCTAGTTCAGTGGGGCGCACCTTATGTTAGGCGTTAGCTCTTTGGAGGATAAATGGAAAGATATCATGATATGATTGAGCTGTTAGAAACAGTTGAGAGTAATATCTCTGCTCTTCAAGAAAGTTATAAGAAAGCCCAAAAAGATGAAGAAGTTAAGTCTGTATTAAGGCCATTGGTAAAATCTTGTCTGGAACATTTACGAAGTGTGCTTGAATATTCTGCACAAGATATTTGGAGCTCATACAATACAAAAAGTAAAAAGTTATACTTTCCTTATGGTAAAGATGAAGCCTTATTTAAAGCAAACATTAAACGTAACTTACCAGGGTTAATTGATAATAACCAGCAAGCATATTCTATAATTGAAAGTATTCAGCCTTTTAAATGTGGTAATGATTGGCTAATTGAACTTTGTAATCAAACTAATTTCAATAAACATAATAAATTAGGTAATCAAATTAGACAAAATTCAGATAAATCTACAACGAATGTAGGCAATCTAGTTAGCATGCAAGGAGGGGGAACAGTTACATTCTCTGATTGTGTTTACAATGGAATGCCTTTAGGTCAAGGTAGACCAGCTGTTATATCTGGTGATATGACCGTCAAAGAAATAAAAGCGAGTATTGGTATTCCTGTTCCTGTTACGAGAGAGTTTGATTGGGTTGAGTTTCATTTTGAAAATTCAGCAGTTGATACTCTTACTCTTATAGAAAGTTCATATGAGAGGGTTCGACAGTACGTAAGCCAACTAAAAGGAACATTGAGCTAACAAGGGCATCAAGGTGACACGTTACACTCGGCAGTTTTGGTATGGAGTTCAGTGCGCTTGGTTAGTTCGGTGTTGGTGCACCTTATGCCAGGCGTTATGGCACAAAAAGCACAGGCAACGTGGTTTTTGCTTCAAGGTCTGCGGGTCAAGCTTAGCTGCTATCATGTCGATCTTCTCAGGCGATATAACTGAACGCATTCGGTATAACGAACTGTGAGTTTGGCGGGCTTTATCCGCAGCACTCGTGATTTCCATGTTGTGCTTGCTATCAGAAATGCCAGAAACTTCATCGAACTCCAGCTCTCACATATTGGCTAAGGGTTATCAAATTTTAATCCTTGCTATTTTTCCCGATGCTTCCGATTTATATCTGCTGGTAAAAAGCAATTCTATGTCCAATGGCTACTGATTTTGCTAGTTGGTTCATGAAGTTATGTATAAATTTCTGTCTGGGTTTTATTGGTAGGATAAGCTGGTAGGCGTTTGAGCAGATGTTTCTGTAGCGGTAGCGTATCTTGTAAGTGACTAAAATTCTTTGAGTTTGCCATAACAAGGCAATCAAGGTGATGCGTTTCATTCGGCGGTTTTGGTTCGGAGTTTGGTGTGCTTTGTTGGTTTCATGGGGCACACCTTATCGCAGGCGTTAGCACACAAAAGGAAACTATCATTGAAACTTTATAAATATATGTCTCCGGAGTTAGCGGAAAAATTCATCAAGCGACCTTTGCTCCGAATAACACCTGCATTTTGTCTGAATGACCCTTTTGAAGTTAGCATTCCACAAGTCGTTCTTAATGATATGAAAAATGAGATTATTTATGGACGTGAGTCAAAGTTTGAAAATGACTTAAATAGGTATATGCTCAGTCATGGAATTATTTCACTTAGCGCTACAAATGATAATTTGTTGATGTGGAGTCATTATGCTAAAAATCATGAAGGTTTTGTTGTTGAGATATTGATTGATCAAAATGACGAGTTTTCAATCTTTAACACAATGCATGTGCCAAAATCTTCTGATGCATCTCTTTGTAAGGTATCATATGAGGAAAATAGGCTTTTACCATATCAATTCGATGTCAATTCATTTAATGAAGCGCGAAATTACTATTACGCTACGAAGTTTTTAGATTGGGAATATGAAAGAGAGTATAGGTTTATTTACCCATGTATCTCTGCGACTGTTCTTATATTAGATACTAAAAATTTAAAATATAACTCGGTCGTTGAGAAATTAAAATTAAACCCTCCAGAAGTGAGTGCTGGTCGATACCGTGAAGTTAATATCAAAATGTTAGAGATCGGGTGGGCTGACGCTGGAAATAATGGAAATCATCAATTTTACAATGCATTAATAGATGTTTGGCTAGACTCAAAAGAGAACGGTGCAATTTTCCTTGTTGAACTTTCATCAAAAGCTATTGGTAAAGTTTTTGTTGGTGCAAGAGCGAATGTAAATGAATTCGAACGTTGGTTTAAGTGTGAGGATACATTAAGTGATGTGAATTATTATTGCTACATAACTGAGAGTTATGTAAATGTAATGGAGGCGAAATTGGATCTAGATAATTTTTCTGTGGAATTTTCACCGTTTAATGTTGCCGACAGTGTGTGCTAACAAGGCAATCAAGGTGATGCGTTACACTCGGCGGTTTTGGTTCGGAGTTCGGTGTGCTTTGTTAGTTCAGTGGGGCACACCTTATTGCTGGCGTTATGTGTGAATGAAAATGAAACCGAGCGTATATCTTTACAATGAAACCAATGATGAAGTAGAGCTTTATCTTGGTGAGTTCTCTACTATTCAAGGTCTTGTGCTTTTTGACCTTGAATCTGAGTTCCGATTAATTAGTTTCGGGGCTACATGTTATAAAAATTTCGATTGGGTAACTGAAAAAGAGCTACCTGAATTCTCAAGTATTAGGGAGATCGTTTCTTTTCTAAAAAAAGAAAGTGATATTAGCATTGTAGATTTTGAATCTGAATTGCCTGGACTTGGCAGTTTTAGCACGCATGATGATGGAGAGTGCCATTTCAAACTCAAATCTAAGCATTCTGCCCTTTCTATTCTCCAGCAAGTTGCTCCGGAGAAATATAGAGACATGCTCATCAATCAATTGCTAAATAACCAAAAGTTTTATATTACGTGTGACAATAGTGGTAACGTTCGCAAATTTGGTTGTTTTGATGACTACTTGTCAAAAAACACATAACAAGGCAATCAAGGTGATGCGTTACACTCGGCGGTTTTGGTATGAAGTTAGGTGCGCTTTGTTGGTTCGGTGGGGCACACCTTATTGCAGGCGTTATGCACCTAGAGCCAAGATTTTCAATGGTAGAAAATTCATCGCTTGTTTCCACGATTTTTCTGGCCATTCGTTTGCCGAAAGGCTGCCTGAAAGTCCGGAGATAAGCAGGTTGTTGCTTTCTTTGCTGCCTTTGATTCTGGCAATGCAACACCGAATTACAACGTTGCTCAGCTGTGAAAGTGCTGGCGCATTTCTTTGCCTATTGGTTTGGTGCAGCAGCCAAGCCAGTCCGTATCAGGTTGTCATGCAAGTTGGTTTGGCTCAAATTGTTGAAAGTAAATCGCAATTAGTAGAGCGTGAGTTTGCTGCCTGTATGTCGCAGATTCATCATGCATGGAAAGATTTTCGGCCAAGTATGATCGTATTAATGGATGGAGTTGCATAACAAAGGTATCAAGGTGACTTGTTTGACTCGGCATTTTTGGTTTGGAGTTTAGTGGATTTGGTGAGTTCATCGTGGCGCACCTTATCCCAGGCGTTATGCACCTAGAGCAAAGAATTTCAATGGTAGATGGTTCGTCGCTCATTTCCACGATTTCTTTGGCCATTCATTTGCCGAAAGGCTGCCTGAAAGTCCGGAGTTAAACAGGTTGTTGCTTTCTTTGCTGCCTTTGATTCGGCAATTCAACATCATAATTTCAACGTTACTTTGCTGTGAAAGTGTTGGCGCATTTCTTTGACTATTGGTCTGGTGCAGCAGCCAAGTCAGTCTGTATCAGGTTGTCATGCAAGTTTCTCTGGCTCAAATTGTTGAAAGTAAATCGCAATTAGCAGAGCGTGAGTTTGTTGTTTGTATGCCGCAGATTCATCATGCATGGAAAGAATTTCGGTCAAATAGGGTTCGAATTAATGGTTGGAGTTGCATAACAAAGGTATCAAGGTGACTCGTTTGACTCGGCATTTTTGGTTTGGAGTTTAGTGGGTTTGGTGAGTTGGTCGTGGCGCACCTTATCCCAGGCGTTATGCATGTTTAGCTGATTGAAATATTAGAACTACCGTTGGATATTAAAACCTGATCCTATTGATAAATCATGTTTTCTATTCTTTCTTTGGTATGAAAAAAATGACCATTAACGTTAACTGCAACACTACAAGTAATATCTGTAAGTACGAGTTTGAAGTTTCGTCAGTTGCTATCATCAGTAAAAAAAGTGTAGTCATTAACTTTATTTTATAGGATTTTGTACCAAAGTCTTTTATATAAACGATATAACAAAACATTGCTATTGCGATGATTATAATTACTATATCCATTTCCAGCGTTTACCTAACTTGACGAATTGTCTAACATATTAAACTGGCACAAAGATGACATTTATTCTTAGCCCTTACAAGCTCTGTTAGTAAAAGTTTAGAATGTTATCATTTTCTCAACCATGTTGTTTAGTGAAGTAAAACCATGTTAACTTTCCTTTAAGTAAGCTAAGTGTCTGTAATGCATGCATAACAAACGACTATGGCGTCAAYAGATAATTTTAAGCTGTTTTTGCATCCCATAGGGCGCCATCTCGCAGCATAGAATTTAAGATGTTAATCATCTTCCTGACGCAGGCGATAATGGCCACTTTTTTCGGTTTTCCTTCWGCCAGAAGTCGTTGATAGGTGCTTTTAAAAACAGGATTACATTGCATGGCAGACATCATTGCCATGTATAAAACGGTTCTGACCTGGGCCCGACCGCCTTGTATTTTTCTGAGTCCTTTATAGCGGCCACTTTCCCTGTTCATGGGAG
>NZ_RJLM01000222.1 GCF_004104355.1 Photobacterium chitinilyticum | reverse complement strand
CAGACAATTATAGACAACAAGCCTTTTTCCTAACTAAAACACTCATAAAGTATAGACAATTTTAGACTACTTTGGATATCTTTTGGTTAGTCATTTTCCAAAACTAATTTATCTAATTTTTCAGTTATATTTGACTTCATCTTCTCAGTAACATGAGTATAAACACTTAAAATCTTTGTTTCATTAGTATAATCTACACGATCCATTATCGCTGTTATAGGTACTTCCAATTCAGCAAGCAAACTTATATGCGAATATCTAAAAACATGAGCAGTCAATACAAAATCATCTTTCTTAATTTCACTTTTCCTAAAACTGTTTTTCAAAAAGTAATTGAAACAAGTTATCATTAAGGGAGAACCATTATTTGTAAATATATAATCACCTTCTTCTAAAAGAAGATATTCTTT
>NZ_RJLM01000221.1 GCF_004104355.1 Photobacterium chitinilyticum | reverse complement strand
GACTTCATGGAGTCGAGTTGCAGACTCCAATCCGAACTGTGACAGGCTTTTGAGATTAGCATCATATCGCTATGTAGCTGCCCTTTGTACCTGCCATTGTAACACGTGTGTAGCCCTGGACGTAAGGGCCGTGCTGATTTGACGTCATCCCCACCTTCCTCTCACCTTACGGTGGCAGTCTCGCTAGAGTCCTCAGCATTACCTGCTAGCAACTAACGATAGGGGTTGCGCTCGTTATGGGACTTAACCCGACACCTCACGGCACGAGCTGACGACAACCATGCAGCACCTTGTAAATTGTCCCGAAGGAAAGATCTATTTCTAAACCGGTCAATCTACATTTAAGTCCAGGTAAGGTTCCTCGCGTATCATCGAATTAAACCACATGTTCCTCCGCTTGTGCGGGCCCCC
>NZ_RJLM01000220.1 GCF_004104355.1 Photobacterium chitinilyticum | reverse complement strand
CGTAGCGTTCAGGAAGAAATTGAAAAAACCTTGACCAGATTAAATAAAGGGCAAACCATTACTGTTCACGGTGCTGGTAGGACAGATAGTGGGGTTCATGCCCTGGGACAGGTCATTCATTTTGACCTGCCTTATCAGATGGATGAGGAGAAACTCCGTTTTGCCTTGGATACCCAGTCTCCTGAAGATATTGATGTGATTTTGATTGAGCTTGTGGCAGATGATTTTCATTGCCGTTATGCCAAGCATAGCAAGACCTATGAGTTTACTGTGGATAGAGGACGGCCCAAAAATCCGATGCGCCGTCACTATGCCACCCACTTTCCCTACCCACTCGATGTGGAACGAATGCAGATTGCAATCAAAAAGCTAGAGGGAACCCATGATTTTACCGGTTTTACAGCCTCTGGG
>NZ_RJLM01000219.1 GCF_004104355.1 Photobacterium chitinilyticum | reverse complement strand
GATCGGCAAAGCAAGAGCAGCATATTTACAACTGAAGAACATCTGGAACTCAAAGCAACTGTCAACCAACACCAAGGTCAGGATTTTCAATACAAATGTCAAGACAGTTCTACTGTATGGGGCAGAAACCTGGAGAACTACGAAAGTCATCATCCAGAAGATACAGGTGTTTATTAACAGTTGTCTACGCAAAATACTTCGGATCCGTTGGCCGGACACTATTAGCAACAACCTACTGTTGAAGAGAACAAACCAGATCCCAGTGGAGGAAGAAATCAGGAAGAAGCGCTGGAAGTGGATAGGACACACATTGAGGAAAGCACCCAACTGCGTCACAAGACAAGCCCTCACATGGAATCCTGAAGGCCAAAGGAAAAGAGGAAGACCAAAGCACACATTACGCCGAGAAATG
>NZ_RJLM01000218.1 GCF_004104355.1 Photobacterium chitinilyticum | reverse complement strand
CTTTATAGCGGATTGAAATAAGATGAAAACAAATCGATTGGGAAAGTAAAATTAATTTCTATAAATGTTTTAGCAATTGTTTCGTACTATTTTAGATTCAGTCTACTATATATAACCAATCTATCCTAAGTTAACTATTTATAATCGGCTCTCTGTAACAAAATTAAATTAATTAATCCCCCTATAAAATAAAGAGGTTTAGAATTTGATGTCTTCCAAACCTCTTTATTTCATATTTAATGAGATGCTGCCTTAACCGTGATAATATCTAATCATCAATAAACAAACTATTTGAATAAGGATTCTCCATTTGATTCAATCACTCCTTTATACCAAGTAAAGGACATTTTCTTATATCGATTGAATGTGCCATTTCCATCATCATTTCGATCAACATAAATGAGACCGTACCTCTTA
>NZ_RJLM01000217.1 GCF_004104355.1 Photobacterium chitinilyticum | reverse complement strand
ATCTGGTTTATTTTCAAAATTTTACCAACACCCATGAAAAGGTGGAAGTTATTCGAGAGCGTTATGAACAGGCTATCAATGAGCCAGGTGTGGTAGGAATCAATATTGGAACGCGCCCAGACTGTTTACCAGACGAAACCATCGAATATTTGGCTGAGTTATCGGAGTGCATGCATGTGACGGTTGAATTGGGCTTGCAAACTACTTATGAAGCAACCTCTGACCTGATTAACCGTGCGCATTCTTATGAATTGTAGGTGGAAACGGTCAAGCGTTTGAGAAAGTATCCAAAAATTGAGATTGTTTCCCATTTGATCAATGGTTTGCCTGGTGAAACCCATGAGATGATGGTTGAAAATGTCCGCCGTTGTGTCACGGATAACGATATTCAAGGGATTAAACTGCATTTGCTCCATCT
>NZ_RJLM01000216.1 GCF_004104355.1 Photobacterium chitinilyticum | reverse complement strand
TATCGTTAAGAGGAGGCTCAGAAAATTCATCTTACTATGCATCATTCTTTACTAAAGAGCAGAATGGTGTTGTAAATGGTAGTGATTCTAAGACTTACGGAGGTAGATTTAATTTTGAATCTTCATTAAGAAAGGTTCTAAAGATGGGTATTAATGTGGATGCATCTACCCGTACATCAAATAATAAAGATAACCTGATAGGAAAGATATTGGGAATGAGACCTGATTTACCTGCATATAATGAAGATGGTACAATCAATACAATAGATCGTTATACCGAGAACCCTTTGATTACACAACAAAATAGAAATGAGAGTTACGGAAAGAATCTTTCTGCATCATTGTTTTTGGAGTGGGAGATAATTAAAAATCTTAAGTTAAGATCAACAGGAACTGTGACCTATGCACATACCAAATCA
>NZ_RJLM01000028.1 GCF_004104355.1 Photobacterium chitinilyticum | reverse complement strand
ACTACATGTGTGGTCCGCCAATGATGAACGCAGCCGTTATCGGCATGCTGAAAGATCTTGGTGTCGAAGACGAAAACATCCTGCTGGATGACTTCGGTGGCTAAATTAGCTGCACCCCAATAAGAAATTGGCTGACCCGCTTCGGGTCGGCCTTTTTTCTAAGTGGTTAAGTCGATAAGCAATACGATTGCGAATATTTACTGCAAAGCAAGGTACTACTAATGAATATTACATTAAAAACAAAACTGGTTTTAGCCAGTGTCGTTGCGATTACCGTGACCGCGGTGTCATTTGGTTTTGTTTCGTATTCTGGCATGAAACAGGAAGCGTGGCGTGCCATTGAAAGTGAAAGTACCAATACGACGCAAGCTCATGCGATGGGCATTGGCAACTGGATGCTAGGGAAAAGGCTAGCGATAGAGGGCCTGAAAGACGCGATTGAAAATGATCAGTCACTCGATATTGTTTCGCATCTTAAACAGACTTATAAGTCAGGAGGGTTTGGATTAAGTTACTACGGGAATGTTAAGGGTGAAATGTTCCGCCAGGACCCGTCGCTCAATAAAGCGGGATACGACCCAAGAACCCGGGGATGGTATAAACAAGCATTTGCCGCCAATGACTTCATTACCACCAAGCCTTATGTCAGCCATACGATGAACACGCTGGTGGTGACGATGGCGGAGCCTGTCCGTAATAATGGTGAGATCATCGGGGTTGCAGCCTCTAACCTAGCTCTAGATGGACTGACTCAGGATGTCATTTCCATGCCGGTGTTGGGTGATGGTTACGCCATGTTACTCGATAGCAGTGGCATCGTTATTGCGCATCCGAATAAAGACCTAGTATTAAAAGATACCGTGGAAATTGGCCAGGGTTTTGCGCTGCAGAATTTGCGTCAGGAAATAAGCTCCAATGGCTTCTTTAAAACCATTGTCGACGGTCGGGAAAAGGCGGTGAAGCTCGAACGTATCCCGAATACAACATGGCTTTTGGTGTTTGTTATGGATCTCGATGTGCTTGAAGCGCCATTGAGAAACATGGTCTTGCAGCAAATGCTGTTTGGTTTGGTTATTTTGCTGGTGATGGGGGCCGGTACCGCGTGGTTTGTTAATCGCCAGTTGGCTGAGTTAGCCAAAGTTAGTGATGCGCTGTCTGATATTGCCCATGGCGAAGGTGATCTGACAGTGAGTATTGATACCCGTAGTAACGATGAGGTCGGAAAGCTTGCGTCGAACTTCAATGTATTTGTTGCACGTTTACATCAGATGGTCACACGATTAAGTGAAATCACTTTAGAGCTTAATCGTTCAGCAACCGATTCAGCGAATGCCGCCGCTCAGCGAAGCGAGAATATCCGTCAGCAGCAAGATGAAATCATCATGGTTGCTACAGCGGTTACCGAAATGGCAAGTGCAACCCAAGAGATTGCAGGTAATGCTGAAAATACAGCTAAAACAGCAGAACATGCAGTAGGGCTGACACAGGAAGGTCACAGTCAGGTGCGTCAAAGCCAGTCATCAATAGGTAACTTGGCTCGTGAGGTTGATAGTGCTGTGACTATTATCGAAGACTTAAACGACCATGCTCAGCGGATCAGTTCTATCTTGGCAACGATTCGTTCAATTGCCGAGCAAACAAACTTATTGGCGTTGAATGCCGCCATTGAAGCCGCTCGTGCTGGCGAACAAGGCCGTGGTTTTGCGGTTGTTGCTGATGAGGTTAGGGTACTGTCACAGCGAACACATACCTCGACGGAAGAGATTCAATCAATGATTGAATCTCTTCAATCAACGACGCAGCAAGCAGTCAGTGTGATGTCTGATAGTCACCATTCGGCTGAAACCAGCGTTAATGATGCTGATGAAGCAGGTGTGAGTATTGAAAGTATTGCCAGCCAGATTAATATGATTAGTGATATGGCGACACAGATTGCGTCTGCAGCAGAAGAACAATCAAGTGTAACTGCTGAAATCAGTCGGAATACAGAAGGCGTACAAGTTGTGGCAAACCAAATGTCGACAGAAGGCCATGCGGCAGCTCAACAAGCCGAAGGGTTGAAAACGCTAGCGGATTCTCTTGAGCAAGAAATCAAACGCTACAAGTTATAATCCTGTCTCTTAATAGTTAGGAAACATTGCGTTTCCTAACTATTCTCATCACATAAACTTTTCTTTGCGAATAAATCTCCCCTCCTTAAATGAATTCTGAGCGACCAACGGTCCTAGTCTCTTGGCGTCTTGCCGTAAAAATAACGTGTATCTATAAATCCAGCAAAGTACAAAATATACTGTTTAGTATATTTTGTACTTTGTGGTACATTGTTTGTATTCCAGTAACGAGTAAGTGAGAAAATGCATGCAAAGCCATCAAACTGATACTGTTAACCATATTGTTAAGCCATTGATCCTTAATGACAAAGAAGTCCGCACTTTGTTGCCGCAGTTAGATATTCAATTTCTGATGAAGTCTTTGTTCCAAGCTCTGGGGCAGAATAGTGCCGTTCAGCCGCCGCAGACGGTGGCCCTGTTTCCTGATAATAAGGGGGACTACATTACTTACCTTGGCGTGATGGCCAAAGAGGGCGTCTTTGGTGCCAAGCTTTCTCCTTATCTGGTTACAGACGAGCAGCCGATCATCACGGCGTGGACGAACTTAATGTCAATGCAGACAGGGCTGCCATTATTGTGGTGTGATGCGGGTCAGTTGACGGTTGAAAGAACGGCGGGGACAACTGCATTGGCGATCAATCATCTGGCTCCGAAAAACAGTCGTCATTTGGCACTGATTGGTGTGGGAAGCGTTGGTCTGGCTCATCTTAAGCATGCGATAGGGCTTCGTGAGTGGCAGACAATTACTCTTTATGCGCCTGAACTGGACAACGACATAGAGCTTCAGGCAGAACTAAAGGCACTAGATTCTCGAATCCATATTCCAGGTTCAGTGGCTTGCTGTGTGGAAAATGCAGATGTGATCATGTTGTGTACATCTTCTGCTCACCCGGTCATTTCGCTAGATGATATCAAGCAATCGGCGCTTATCACTTCTATTAGCACGAATGCCGTTAATGCCCATGAAGTACCGCCAGCTCTTCTTAGTCATGCCGATGTGTTTTGTGATTACAAGCAGACAACACCTGCCAGTGCCGGTGAAATGTGCCTTGCCGCGGCAGAACATGATTGGGACAAGTCACAGATTATGGGTGATTTGGTCGATTTGGAGGCAGGGACATGCCCTCTACCTAATTATGACAAGCCAGTATTTTTCCGCTCGATAGGGTTAGGGCTAGAAGATGTTGCTATGGCTTATGGTATATGGCAACTAGCAAATAAAGAACAGTGATCACGAAGTCTTACTAGATAATTGGATAATAAGGATAGGTTATGCGAATCAAAGAATTTGGTGTTGAGATTTGGATGAACGATTACGAGAACACGTGCCGCTATAACTTGGCGGAGACCTGTGTTGAGTCGTTAACCGTGGAACAGTTACTGGATATGTCAGGTAAGCGTGACAGCATTCTTGAAGAGTTGCTGCCGATGAAACTGACCTACGGAGCCATTGAAGGGTCTGATCGACTTCGCGATAACATCACTGAAGTGTACCAACAACAGCAGCGGGAAAATATTTTGATCACCCATGGTGCTATCGGTGCCAATGCCCTGGTTCACGAAACCTTGGTTGCTCCTGGGGATCGGGTTATCTCGGTTCTGCCTACCTATCAGCAGCATTACTCCATTCCGGAGAGCTATGGTGCTGATGTGCAGGTAATCAAGCTACGGGAAGAGAATCAGTTTTTGCCTGATCTGAGTGAGCTGAAAAAACTTGCGACAGAGAATACCCGCTTGATTGTGGTCAATAACCCGAACAACCCAACGGGTGCGTTGATGGATGAAGCCTTTCTTAAACAGGTTGTCGATATAGCCCGTTCCTGTGATGCCTATTTATTGTGTGACGAGGTGTATCGGGGAACGGATGAAGATGGTGACGGCTTTACTGCCTCCGTCGCTGATATGTATGAAAAGGGGATCAGTACCAGCAGTATGTCCAAGTCTTTCTCTTTGGCAGGCTTACGGCTCGGCTGGATCGCAGGGCCGCTTGAAGTGATTCAGGCTGTCTGTATTCACCGGGACTACAACACTATCAGCGTCGGTATGTTGGATGATCATTTTGCCAGTATTGCGCTAGAGTGCCGTGATGCCATCCTTGAACGCAGTCGTCGTATTTGTAAGGCCAATCGCGCGACTTTGGATGCCTGGGTTGCAAAGGAGCCTTTGATTTCTTATATCAAACCCAAGTCTGGCACCATTGCCTTGCTGAAGTATGACTTTGACATGTCTTCCCGTGAGTTCTGCGTCAGACTCCTTGAGTCGAAAGGCGTAATGTTTACTCCTGGGAGTGTGCTGGAAATGGAGGGTTATGTCCGTATCGGTTATGCTAATAGCCCGCACGTGCTGGAAGAAGGGCTGGCGAAAGTCTCCGAGTTTCTTGCCGAACTTAAGATCTGAACCTGAGGTTAAATTTTCGTGAATTAAACAGAGTCGCCCTCAGCCAAATATAGCTATGACTGGCTGAGGGTGAAGGTGTCTTATATCTTATTTTTTATTTCGCGTAGATAGTTGAAAACTGTCGCTCGGCCCATACCCAGTACATTCGCAATATAGTCGGCTGAGCTTTTACCTTTAAATGCTCCTTCCTCATATAATGCTTCCACCAGCACTCGCTTATCTTTTCTGGAAAGGGTAGGGATAGTTAAATTCATATTGGCTAACCATAAGTGAATAAAGCTGTTGACCTTCTCTTGCCAGTCATCATGAAACAGCTTTTCCGGTTGCGGGATCAGATTTTTCATTGGCAGAAGGAGCTCCAAGGCTTCTCGGGCAGCTTCAATCGGAGCGGTACTCATATTAATACATAGCATACCGATGGGAGTATTCTGGTCATCCCGTAATACAACACTGGTTGAACAGATTTTCTTACCGTCCCAATTGAGTTTCTCGTACGGTCCGATCACAGCTTCCGTCTGCTCAAAATTGACGTCATCCAGAGCGGCTGGATCGCCGATGTTTCGCTTAGAAATATTATTGGCGATATGTACCACACTCTGACTTTCCAGATCATGGATGATGACTTCGACATAATCAGAGAACAACAATGCGATGCCGTCAGCGACAGACGCATAACGGTGTAAGAGTAACTCAGCATTTGTTTGCATTTTTTACTGTTTCCCCTGACTGGTAAAGCTCAACAACCCCAAATAATGGTGGGCATACTACCGAGCTGCATCATTTTTGTATAGAGGGAGTTGCCTAGCCTGCTAGATCAAAGGTTTGATTAAAAGTCTCATAAGCTAGTTCATTATTAATGTAGCTAAATAATGGACTAGCTTAATAATTTCGCTCACAAAAACGCAACATTCAAATGGCTGTTTGTTGATAATTGGTTGGGGGTATCTAGTTATAGGTTTAAGGCTCGACTGCTCGATACCTGCTTGAGTTTTAAGTATTTAGTAGCTGAATTTCGAATGGCGCTGCCAACCGAGTAGCGAATATCCAATGGCGTGAAATAGTATGTGGCGGCTTCTAGATACAGGGAGTGAATCAGCTGTGACTGAAATGGACAATAGTCAGCAGCAGGTGGTCAACATGGCGGAAGATGCTAATCAAGCACTGCCATCTATTACCGAAAAGGTAGCTTGGGCATATAAGTATTAATCTAACTGGTTGGGTGAACAATTATTATCAATTTGAATCATGGTTTCGCTGCCATTAGACTGCAAGGATCAGAGATGGTTTGGATGAAGGCTACATGACGCAAGCGGTTAGAAGTGTTCTGGCAATAAGTGATTTAGGATCAGGTCTGGAACGCTCCGAGCGTGATTACTTGACCCTAACAATACGGCAAGGGGAGCATTTGGCTATTTCAGGCCCATCAGGGTGTGGTAAAACTAGTCTATTGCAAGTGCTTGCCGGATTACGACCGGCTGTTAGCGGCTCATTCTTCTGGCAAGGAAGACCTGTAGACGCTGAATCATTGTCTTGGTGGCGGCAGCAGTTTTGTTATTTGCCGCAACAAGCAGTGATGGGAGCAGAAGATATTGGTGAGGTGCTGCGTATTCCGTGGCGCTTGAAGGCGATGACATCCACGGTACCAGACAATAAGCAATGCCAGTCAGTTCTTGAAAAGCTAGCCCTCCCGCACCCTCTGAGTCAGCCCGTTGCCCAGCTGTCTGGCGGTGAGAAGCAACGACTGGCGATTGCCAGAGCAATATTGATGGCACGACCGTTATGGTTGCTTGATGAACCGACATCCGCCCTGGATCCGGATAGCCGGGATAAGGTTATTGCATTGTTGTCCGAGCAACCCCTGACAATGGTTTCTGTCTCGCATGACCCGGTTTGGTTGCAAGCTTGTCAGTATCAACACTTAATGGAGGCAAACCATGGATAATGCATTGAATATTAGCAATTTTGCATTAGGTGGCTTCTATCTGCTGCTGTTGATCCCTCTTTTTTTATTTCACCGCTGGCAGCTTGGGCTTAGTCGAGCGCTGGTTGAAGCAGCACTGCGAATGACACTACAACTTGCAGTTGTGGGTCTGTATTTACAAACACTGTTTGAGTTTCAGAATTTGGGGCTAAATGTCCTGTGGTTATCCGTGATGGTGATCGTCGCCGGATACAGTATTTGTCGCCGGGCTGAGGTCAAGCTGAAGATGGTTATGCCAGCCGTGATAGCCGGTCAAGTAGTGGCTTTACTGGTAATCTTGCCAGCATTATTGGCTGGCGTTATCCAGGCTGAACCTTGGTGGCAGGCTCAGTATATGATCCCGGTCGCCGGGATGTTACTCGGTAACTGCCTGACGGCGAATGTACTGGCGATCGAACGTTGGTACAGTAGCCTGCGGGAAAAACAAAATGAGTATCAGTTTTATCTTGCGATGGGCGCGCCGGCTCCGGTGCAGCCGTTTATCAAAACAGCGGTAAAGGCAGCGTTGGCACCTCAGCTGGCATCAATGACCACCCTCGGTATTGTTAGCCTTCCGGGAATGATGACTGGCCAGATCCTTGAAGTGGCATAGTTAATTTGGCCACCTGATTAGAGGTGATATCATCACCTCACAACTGAACAGGTGACACAATGACCAAACGTACCAGAAGAACATATAGCCCTGAGTTTAAGCTTGAAGCTGCTCAACTTGTCCTTGACCAAAAT
>NZ_RJLM01000215.1 GCF_004104355.1 Photobacterium chitinilyticum | reverse complement strand
TGGGAACATGGTTTTTTGAAGTTGTTCTTGCGAAAGTTGGCTGAGGAAATAGGTCTGGTCCTTGCCATTGTCCACGCCACGAAGCATGTGAACAGTGCCGTCCTCATCACGCGCCACTCGAGCATAATGCCCAGTCGCTACATAGTCTGCCCCCAAGGTCATGGCATAGTCCAAAAAGGCCTTGAACTTGATTTCCTTGTTGCACATAACGTCCGGATTTGGCGTGCGCCCTGCACGGTATTCCGCTAGGAAATACTCAAAAACGCGGTCCCAGTACTCTTTTTCAAAATTGACAGAGTAGTAGGGAATGCCAATCTGGTCTGCCACCGCAACCACATCCTTGTAATCTTCGGTCGCCGTACAGACGCCGTTTTCATCTGTGTCATCCCAGTTCTTCATGAAGATACCGATCACATCGTA
>NZ_RJLM01000214.1 GCF_004104355.1 Photobacterium chitinilyticum | reverse complement strand
TGGGAACATGGTTTTTTGAAGTTGTTCTTGCGAAAGTTGGCTGAGGAAATAGGTCTGGTCCTTGCCATTGTCCACGCCACGAAGCATGTGAACAGTGCCGTCCTCATCACGCGCCACTCGAGCATAATGCCCAGTCGCTACATAGTCTGCCCCCAAGGTCATGGCATAGTCCAAAAAGGCCTTGAACTTGATTTCCTTGTTGCACATAACGTCCGGATTTGGCGTGCGCCCTGCACGGTATTCCGCTAGGAAATACTCAAAAACGCGGTCCCAGTACTCTTTTTCAAAATTGACAGAGTAGTAGGGAATGCCAATCTGTAACAATCCTAAATAATCAAACTCAAATAACTTTGTTTTAGGTCAAGCTTTTTTTATATAATTAATATTAAGTTTTTTTTTGTCGTGGAAATCTTTGTTCTA
>NZ_RJLM01000213.1 GCF_004104355.1 Photobacterium chitinilyticum | reverse complement strand
TGGGATACTAGCATTCTGAGCCACATAGTGATAAAAACGGTGGCCATCACTCTCATAATAAGGGATAAAGTCCTTACTAGCATCTAGCGCTTGTAAATCTTCTGTTTTCATATAGCCTGACAAACCAGAAATAGTAATAGCCAAGCGCTTGTCATCACTTTTTCTATCCTTATCTAGCCATACGACACTACCTTGCGATATATAGGAAAGCTTTTCACCATCTGAATCATAAACATTGGCTGTAACAGGCACTACTTGATAGTAAGCAGCATTTTCATTTGTAGCTTTTCCTCCAAGCCATTTACCATCGCTTCCAAGCTGATAACCATCTACTGTCTCATTTTTCGCCATGTAACCACCAGATTTGAAGTAGTACCAGGCTTGACTATGAGAATCGTAGACCCATTCTTTTTCAGCCATT
>NZ_RJLM01000212.1 GCF_004104355.1 Photobacterium chitinilyticum | reverse complement strand
TCTACAATTTATCAGTCAATGTGTATAGATTGAATGTGTTAGCAGAGATATACACAGTGGATGGTCTGCTTGTTTGTCTGTGTGGCTGCCGTCGGTCGATCTGTCATCAGAAATCTGTGTGCCTATTGGCCTATATGCGGCTCATCAAAATTCCGTGAACCATCCAGTCAATTATAATCTCCCTTCCGTTACGAATACCACAAGCGTACACACAGAGATATGCATAAATGGAGACACACGGACCGATGGAGAGGTGCGCAGACTGACAGAGAGATAGACGGACATGAGACAGGCACACGTGAAGACATGCAGTGGATGGATGGTCGGATGGATGGATTAATACATAGATGGATTGATGGATTGATGGATGAATGAATGAATGAATGAATGAATGAATGGATGGATGGATGGATGGATGGATG
>NZ_RJLM01000211.1 GCF_004104355.1 Photobacterium chitinilyticum | reverse complement strand
CTTTAGGCTTTTTAAGGTACAAAATTGAGTTGCTAGCAAAATTATAGCCGTAAATGTAAAATTGGACTTTTTTTGTCAGGTCAATGTCATCATTGACCTTTAAGTCAATTCCTAGCCTAGTCCAACGGCCTTTTTCAGTAACTTCAATTTTTGTTCGACCTGCGTAAAAATTGAGTTTGCCAGTCGAGTTGTGATAGTAAAATCCAAATTTGATATGAGTGCCTAAATCTGTCGCATACAAATCAGCTGAAAAGTAATACTCTCCAGCTGAGATGACTCCGATTTTAAAATCAGTTGACAATGCTTTCCAGTGTCGGGAGCCGTCGCTCTCGTTAAAGGCAAAGACAGTATCACTAAACGTTTCCATGTCAAAATACCCATGCTGGATATTTTGAGCATTTGGAATACCAGCATTGTACGGA
>NZ_RJLM01000210.1 GCF_004104355.1 Photobacterium chitinilyticum | reverse complement strand
AATGATTTTACAGCCGCACACTCAGCTATTGCACTTTGTTTGTATCATACAATTCTACATTCTTAATTTTCTATTACATTTAATAAATAGGCTAAAAAGAGGGAGTATATCATAAAAAGCGAATAAACCTGTTTTCTGAAAATCAGAATTCTGTTTTGTTCGCTTTCTTTATATTTGGAATTATACTCCTATCTCCCCTTTTTCATAATGTATAATAAAATGAAATAATAACAGGACGAATCGATCGGGACAGTCAAATCGATTTCTAACAATATTTTATAAGTAGAGGTGTACTATTCTAGTTTCAATATACTATAAAATGTTATAAAAAAGCAATCTGGATAGAGAAAACGTCTAAATCATGTTATAATGAAGCAATAGAATTCTTAGAAAGAGTGGATGTCTTTTTGATAACACCTACTTA
>NZ_RJLM01000027.1 GCF_004104355.1 Photobacterium chitinilyticum | reverse complement strand
CATGTGATGAACTCCTGTAATCGCCCATGTTTGTTGTTTCCTCTTACTTGTGGTGAATAAGAGGCTTACTTCTAACATGGGCACTCCTTCGGGCAATAGCCCACAGGAACAATCACCACCGCTCAAAGCGGTGGTTTAGAGGTGACAATAAAAAAGCAGCGATATGCGCTGCTTTTCTCTGACATCTCAATTTACTTGTCTGTTTTCCGATTTAGAACGGTTATGACGACCTTACTGACTGACCGACCGACCACATCCCTTTAAATACAAGGCACAAGCTCTACCAATTACTGAAATTGTAAAGATTTCTGTAAAAACTCACTACATAACCCTTCGAAAGTTTACAAAAGTGAAAATACAGCTTTAGCTAATGGTATCAAATTTCGCTATCAAAAGTTGATACCGCCATTAACCAAACGACATGCCTTAAAACACGGACTCATCTATCCTTAAAACACAAAAATAGACAAAAGCTTCTTAGGGCGCTTAGTGAAACCGAAACTAATCGAATTAGTCCAAGTATCCAAAAAGTTGTCTTCAACTTGAGGATAGTCACTTGCCTTCATTAACCAGTTCTGGTGTATTAGTAGGTAATAATGTACCTCCAGAATCTTCTAAGTACTTAATGTACAAGGGATATAGCTCTTTCTTATAAAACGTGTAATAAAGAGAGCTATCAAATCGGTTGTCGTTTTTACCCCATTTTCGTACGAGATCTTCTGGGGACGGTATTAATGTACGTTCTGTCCCGTATAAATACCGTGCATCAGAGTACATTGTTGTCCCTACCAAGTACTTCCTTACTTCACTCTCAATGATTAGAGGCAAATCTTGGTCAGCTTCTGGATGGAGAACATTTTGGTACTTCATGTACAACTCACAGTATTCAACAAACTTTTTAGCATGACGCAATGCTAATTCTTCGGGTGAATCGAGCATGATGCTGAATTGGTTCATGTGTGCTTTGAAGGAGTCTTTTGCCAGAACCTCTAGCTCGCTAATTAGTTGCTCTGCTTTCTGGTTTTCCTGTTGCATCTTCACAACATAGCCTTTGAAAGATAATTCTGTGATTTTTCCTTGGAACCACACAACAAAGCCCACAACAACGCTGACTGTAAAGAAAAGTACAAAGTCGGTGCCAGTTAACTTATCTAATAAGAGGAGTAATACATTTAAAACAAGTAATAAAGTTACAATAACAATACTGAGCAAAAATCGCATAGCTACACCTCAAGTATCTGACTAATATACTATCTATAACTTTTGAACTTGTTTTAACATATAAGCGACTTGGATTCATCTGCCAGTTCTGGTCATGTTGTGCTACGAGGACAGGTAGATTATAGCCTGACTAATCTACCTGACTTTCTACAATGACTACAAAGCTTCAGCATCTAAGAAGTCTACTCACCCTCTTCCTCAGGTTTAGCACTTTCGCTCTGAGTTGAGTCTGTTGATGTTGACTCATCCAATGCTGCGCTAGGAGCCATTTCATGCGCCCCTGCAAGGCTATTTATCTGTAGGTTACTTGTGTTTTCGATTTTGTTAGAGATGGTTTGTTCAGTATTTTTGTCTTTATCGGTCATAAAGTTTCCTTTTACTTCGTATGAATCCACAGCAGAAAAAAGGCCAACGAGCAAAGTGAATGCAACACCAATAACAAAAGCCCCGCTACTAATTTTATCCAAGCACTCCAATTTAGTACTTTGGTTTTTGGCTTTTTTCGATTGAGTGACGATTGATTTCAGGTATTCCGCATTTTTGTCTAACACCACAAGGACACAAACAATGCAGGTTAAAAACGCTACAAGAGCGATACAATAGGCAACTCCAGCTTTGATATCATGTATGCCAACTGTAGTAGCCAAGGTTACCAATAGCGCTAGTGCAGCGGATGATAATGATAGAAGGTGTTTATCTTTTTCAAGCTTAGTCGTGTACCAAGCAGACAAGCTCTCTGAATAGTACGCGACTTCCTTCGCTTCACCAATATCGCTCACTGTCTAACTTCTCTTTAAATTCATTTCCATTTAGTAGGCCATCGAGTACATAACTAAGCGCCAAAGCACATCTTTGATTTGGTATAAACCCTTCAATAGAAGACGATACTGATTGCACAAAATCCTCTGAGTGGTAATGGTGCTCCCAGAGAACTACACCTTCAAGGTCTTGTCTTTTCCCATATTCCCCGTTAAAAATCAGAACATGTTTTGATTTTTGATCGTTAACAACTCTAATCAGAAATGAATCTTGGAATATATTCATTTTCATCAGAATACTATCGTCACTCAATCGTTCAAGATGATACCCGCCAGTAAGAGTAATTCCCATATGACCACCTAATCAGTTTATGTCGGCACCATTATGCAATCAATCGCACCTTTACGCAAAAACACTGGCATTAATTCTTGTATGCAAATTGCTAAGGACGGAATATGCTTCGACTATAGTTCGAACTCATTTTGGGAAAAATTCATCAACGAGTGATGAACCCTAGTGAACTTGATGTTTCAGTCCAAGCTGTAGACACTTGCCAACATTAAATCGTCTCGCAAGCTCGCTTGATTCAACGCCGACAAGCGCCCGAATAAAAAAATCTTTTAAGCGGCTTCCGCATTTAGCATCGCCATTTCCAGAAGAAGCAGTTCTCGAAGGTAAGTATTTCGTTTATCTGCTTCACTTAACCGCCCAATAGAACCAGCAAAATCTTTGAAGCTGCCAACTAGCTCAATCTTAACTTCTGCCCTAGTTAGTGCTGTGTATATCCACGCATTATCAAGCATCCTACTGTTTGTTACAGGAATTATCACTCGTTTGAACTGGCTCCCTTGAGCCTTATGAAGTGATATGGAGTAGGCTCCACGAATAGAGTCAATCAAATCAATGGTAAGTGGTATCACTTCGCCCGTGTCGATTTGCACATCAGCAAAGCTAATCTCGCCATCTTCGACTTCAACCTTTGGTGCACCAACATTCATCAAAGTCCCTAGAGTGCCGTTTTGCACCCCTCGTTCCCAGTTGTTTTGTACAAAGATGATCGGGTCATACTCACGAAGATCGAGGTAATTTTTTGCGCCGTTAAAATCAAAGCGAAGCTTTTTACCATGTGGATTACAGGCGGCTTGGCAGAGTTCGTTAATAACATCAATGCCACCATTACCACCGTACTTAGCCGATATAATTTGGGTGTCTTGTGGTTGCTGTTTGTAAAGCTGAGTAACCCGCTCATTGATATCCTTTGCTAAGCACGTATGAAACACAATATTGCCATTAAACATGCTTGCTTCAGGCACCTGCTTATCCACAATCAGCCTTGTAAACTCGGGGATGCCCGTGCTTCCCTTTTGGCGCTTAACAACGTCCAAGGTTACTGTTGGAATAGCTTCGACCGCTTCATGCAACACGAGACCTGCCGAAATAGGTGCAAGCTGTTTGGGGTCGCCCACCAACAAGAATCTTACTCTGCCTTTCGTTAAGTTCACCAACTTAAACATGGTCGCTAAATCAACCATAGATGCTTCATCAATAACTATTAACGTCCTATCCCCTAGTGGCTCTTTCTCAACATTCTTGATAAAGCCAGTGATAGTTTGGGCAGGAAAGCTCGTAGCCTCAGTAATACGCTTAGCTGCTCGCCCACTCAGTGCCATCGCTCTGATATCAGTCCCAAGTGCTTGATAAGCCCTTAATACAACATTTAAAACCGTGGTTTTACCTGTACCAGCACCGCCTGCAATGATTGAGATGCCGTGTGCTAATGCACTTTTCACTGCTTCATCTTGCTTCTGGGTTAGCGGAAATGTAAGTGTTGATAGCGCTGTATTTAGTGCCTGGTCATAGTGCGAACTCCAAACCTTTCTCATAGCCAATTTAGCGAAACGCTTAGCAACCACCTGCTCCATAATCCACTGTCCAACAGCGTGATAGTTGCCTTTTTCACTCAAAATAAAAGCAGTGTTTTCGTATCCTGCTTTAAGTGCCTCGACAGCAAGCTCGCGGGAGCCTAATAGTGTTTCCACCAATGGCATTAATTGCTCATGTTTGGATACAGTGTGCCCATCCATCATCCGTGCTTGCAAAGCTTGTTCGACAGCCCCGCGAAGCCGTATGTATGCATTGGGCTGTACGGCAAAATTAGTCATCGCAAGCTTATCGACTTCGGCAAACTTAAGGCCAAAGCAAATAAGACGATAAGGGTCATCTTCAATGGCTTTAACCGCATCAGCCTTATGGTGTTTAATAATGATGCGAGCGATACCAGATGGAATGTCGTGCTTATCGAACCAAGCAATTTGCTTTAAGTTCTCATAGCGTTCCCATCCCGCAACAAGCCCATTTGCAACCTTATCAGTCACACCTTTGACGTGCTTCAGGCGCTCAACATCTTTGTTTTCAAGAAGGTCATATACTTCCTTCTTGAACTTAAACCAAATACGCCGCGCTAAACGTTCTCCAACGCCTGCGAATGCAGAATCCGACTGTATATACCGTGTAAACAAGTTTTCTGTCTCAGGGACAATTACACGCGCCTTTTTAGCATTAATAAAAACCTCAGTGAGTCGAGCTTCCCCTCGTGTAACCGTCCGCACGGTAATGCTTTCAGCTGTCACTTTCCAGAGTTGACCAACAGCAGGTGTCATCGGCAACAGGACATCTGACACCTTAACAACGTAGTATTTACGTGCGGAAAGGTTATCGCCGTCACCATTAACAGCAACGGCTCGGAATACCTGTGAATCCTCGGTTTCATGTCCCGCCGAAGTTACTCTGAGTAGAATGCGAGCATCGACCTTCATCGAAGCATTACCCCTGAACCACTTAGCACCTCGGAAAGTTCCGTGTATTGTTCCAGCTTACTTCTGAGCCTTTCAATTTCAGCATCTTTATTCAGACACTTAGTATTTAGACGCTCGACTTCAGCTTTTAGGCGCTTCAGCTCGTTACCTGACTGGTCATAAAGCTTCTCCACACCAGAATCTTGCTGTTCCTTAGCACCTTCTGCCAAAGGTGCTAGAACACCTTTACTACGTAAGTCCCCCTCCAAAGCCAAAAGGGCAGCTTTAACTAATTCATTGTCATTTATCGTACTTCGAGCAATACCAGCCCCTTTAGCTACTTCGCCTCGATTTAGCTTGGCACCACGACCAATTGCCACAAAATCAGCATCGGAAAGAGAAGCAGCCCACGCCTCAAATTTATCCAAGCTCTCTTGAGCTTGTGAGGTATCTTTTTCCTTAGCCATGCCTTCCCCTACTGGTTATCTTTGCTCGGTAAAGCTTCTGATAGTTGTTCAGGCGTTACCCCAAAACGGTGAGCGTTGTAAAGCCACACTTGAAACTGCTCCAATAGTTGCTGATTCTCTCGCTTCAATCGCTCTATTTCTCGTTGCTGCTTTTCTAATCGCTCAGCGGCTACTTTCAGGCTTGGTGGCAATTTAGGCTTATTTGAAGGCACCTTACCCGATACAAGCGTCTTTACTTCCTGAAACGCAGTCTTGATCCTGGCCTGTTTTTGCAATGTCTGCCGTGTTGTCTTGAACTTATGCTCATGTTCAACTGCCTCAACGAGCCTATCCCATGAAAGCTTGGAGTCAGTAGGCCAATCATCCAAGATTTCAACAACGTTTGATATGTCTTTATCAGTCAAATGCTTAGCCATTAACCTTCTTCCTCCATCATGTAATCAAGCTCATCCAAATCATCTAGGTCATCAAAAACACTATCATCCATTTCTGGTAACTCGACGTCCGCTTTTCCGATAAGCGCTTCGACCGAAACAGATTGAACACGTTTGAAATTGACTATTTCAGGCAAACGCTTTTTGCCATTAGCTTCCAATGCTCTATCCAACTGCGTGACATCTTCCACATTGGCAAGCTTGATCAAAGCACCATCTTCGATATTTGGGTCTTCCATCATTTCCAGCAGTTGCTCACAGCGCTCTGTTGTTAGTTTTCGACGCTGATACCATTGCTCGGCCCCCTGAACACCGTCATCAACCGCTTTTTTATCTTGCTTCAGGAGTTTTTTCTCACGAGCCAATCGCTGGCGTATACGCTCGCATTTACCATCATCACCCTTGGTGCAAACGTGCTCATTGCAGTTAACGCAATCCCTGTACTTGGTGCAAGGTTCGCTTAAATACGAGGTCACACACATACCAAATTCGGTCGTGTGGGCTGTTAGGGATGCCTTAGTGTTTAACTCTTGAATCGTTCGAGGGGTAGCAACCTGAATTTGAATTTGTGTGGTAGACGCTTTTTCTTGAGTTGCAAGTTCATTTTCACGATCTTCTATGAAGTCCGCACCGTATTCTTCAGGTGTTGTATGGTTATAGTAACGATTGTGCTTCGGGTCAGAACGTTGTGCCCACTTCGCTCGCATTTCCCCGTCCATACCATTCACCGCAGCCATGGTGTCTAGCATGTGGCGTAACTGGTGCGACGTTAATACTAAGTCTCCGCATCCCCAACGTTGAAATACAGACAACGTATTTTGAAGTGATTTATCCGTTGTTCTACTCTTTTTCTTAGTGGGCGCTAAGTCTTCGTTTAGCGTATTAATAGTCGGCATCACCAACTCGGTTTGACACGTTGATTTTTGTGCTGCTAATGCGTTTGCGAAGCCTGCATACAATGCATCAGACCATTTGAGTTTGACCTTCCCTTCCCCCTTTTTAAAAGGAATAAATGGGAAACCCTCAGGTAAATCACGGCGAACAATTTTGTTCAAATCTCGAAGGCTCACCACATAATCTTTACGTTCAATACCTTTTCGCTTTAGCAGTGGATTTCTGCGTGAATCCTTTTTTTTCTTTGTATCGTAGGCAGATAAATCCATCCCAAGTGCCAAGGCTGCCTCATCCATCGTTAATGGCTTATCTTCAGGCACATCAGGACAAAGAGGATGGCGAGGAAAGTCAGGCGATTCTTCCAACATTTTCGCAAAGGCACGAGCTTCAGCAGACTGCGCCTTAAGCCGCTCAACCGCAGTCATAACAGAATCAATCATAACCGTAGGCAACCATTTATTTTCATGCCCATAGCTTTTACCTGAATACCAACGAAGTCCCTTAAGCGTGATTTCATCGTCATAGTTGAACCTTGAAGGTGTATCGTCACTGCCGTCACTAGGTTGCTTTTGCAAAAGCAGCTCAATATCTTCTTTCGCCAGCCCTAATTCCATGGCTCGATTGGCTTTCATTTTCTCTGAGTGCAAGCAGTCAGCACGTAAATACAAAGGCTCAGAGCCACGGGCAGGCGCACTAAACAGCAAAGTCATTGTTGATGTGGTAAATACATCACGAGGACTTAAGTCTTCCGTTTTTGCAGCCGATATTTTAGCAAGTGCCATGAGTGCATTCTCATCGGGCATTTTCTTTTGCCTATGCTCATCAGCCTCATCACCTGTTGCATTATCTGCGGGCTTCTTTATTGGACTTTTCCAAGTGAACGGACTCACCATTTTATTCTCAATCAGAAACTTCAGCAGATTATTAAGTCCTCTACCTGCCTGGTATGCAGCTCCCGCACCAATCGATTCCCTAGCAATTTTCGCAGCCTGATCGAAGTCGCCAATAGTTAACTTGGTAATGTCTACGAAGCCATATTGTTTAACACATACAACGTTTATTGCTTTCAGCGCATAAAACTTTACGCTTAATCCCGCTTTAGTACTCTTACCGTAAACAACATATGCTTTGGCGAACGGCAGTAGTGATGCATCAAAGACATTAGCAGGATCTCGATCCTGATTGGATACACCAAAATTTGTGAAATTCCCCACACCCGCCCAGTAGTTGCTATCGTAATCGTACTTATCATTCAATGGCGGCAACTTGCGAGACTGCTCAATGAATTCTTGCAAGTTTTTTTCATGCTCCAGCTCGTGCTGAGGAGTGAATGTAAAAACATTAGACATTATTTTGCTCCTGACACAGCTTGATAACTTGGCATACCGCAACAATTGCACGGTCATTAATAGTTACGACTGCCATATCGCCATCGGTGTCTGCTTTTAATCGCTCACGTTCTTCCATTAACCATTGCAAAACAAGGTGATGTGGTGCATTCGCCCACGGTCTAAACTTTGGACATAAATAACATGCAATAGGGGCATAATCTTGGCAAAAGGCACTTGTTCCACACGACCCAACATCACAATCTTTTTCCCGTAACGGAATACGGGTAGCACCTGCGTTTTCCTCGTTTGCCTCGTCCTCATCCTTCACTAGCTTTCCAGCGAAAGCGGCAGCGTAACGAGCCAAAGGCTGATTCATAATCTTAGATATTTCAATTGCGAACTCTGGAACATTAGCGACATACACACCTACATTTTGGGTATCTGAATGATCCAGAAGCGTAGCAATGGTGAGTGTCCCAGCCCCTTCAATGGCAGCACGGGTGCCCAGCGTGTATCGAAAGCGATATGGATTAACGTGAATGAGTTCACCAGTACGCTCGGAAACCACTTTAAGCTGATTTGTTGCGGTAACAAGCCTTCCGCTAAGTGCTGAACTTGAAATATGCGCAAGTTCAGATTTAAGGAAATCAAGGAAGTCTTCGCCAGACAAGGTTTTCATGGTGTCGATTGCATTGCTGGTCACAAACAACGGCAATTCACTTTGCTCCACAGGAGTCAGCTTACGCTCTAACTGAGCTTCCACATCTGCAATGGATTCTTTTATGTGTTGCTCGATGACTTGCCCAACAGATTTCACCAAACCAAAAGGTTTGAACTGGGTACGAAAACGACCGCCACGCTGCTTATGAAGTGGTCAAGTAAAACTGGCCACGGTTTTATGGGTGAGCCAGAAGCGGCGCTCTGACTCGTTCGGTGTTAGCCCACCATTGTATTGATGTGGCCTGACTTGGCTGTAGTATCCGGTAATGTAATTGATTAT
>NZ_RJLM01000209.1 GCF_004104355.1 Photobacterium chitinilyticum | reverse complement strand
TTGTGCTCGAACTTTGGCTCGTAAACACAAAAGTACTGTACGTGCTTTTTTGAAAAGATTAGGTTCGGAATTATTAGAAGAATTCCTTACGGAGGACGAACAAGTGCTTTCTTTGATCTTTCCAAGAGCTTCTTCTACTTTGTGGAGGTTATATAGAGGGCGGGTTTGGTATTTGGATATTATTTGTATCAATGATTTGGTCAATCATGAATGATTGGTTATGCTATTATAATTATATAAAAAAATGGAAATTATAACTGATAACTGAAGATATAACAAAAAATTCATCCATCTTTATTCTGAAATGTTCATGCAGTAAGGATTGAATCAACTGAGTATTCAACTTTCTTATAGTCCCAACTAGGGAAAGGAATTTAGTTTTAGATGTATACATAGGGAAAGCCGTGTGCAATGAAAAATGCAAA
>NZ_RJLM01000208.1 GCF_004104355.1 Photobacterium chitinilyticum | reverse complement strand
GCTCTTTCAAAAGAAAGTTGGATCAACTAAGAGACCACCGTTGCCAGGACTAACACAGGTCACAGAGAAGACATCAGTCAGTCAGTCAGTCAGCTACAACGTAGGACCAGGCACATATGTGCATCGGTCCAGGTTGCCATACCGCATCAGCACAACAAGATGAACACCGGATTCATAGCAGTGGTTAGGTCAAAGGTAGTAATATATAAGAGAAAGATTGCATATAGAGATATAGTACAAGAAGAAAGAATTGGTTCGTAGAAAGAAAGATATGAAGTGATTTTAATCTCTTAGTTTAAGGGAAGACAGGGAGTGTATACACCGACGCCATTGTGATCGATTCTGAGCCATGTCACCAAGAGTCTCCAACCATTGGTTACGATAGTCACGCGGACCCCAACCAAGTAGTCTGCATCTACCAACATG
>NZ_RJLM01000207.1 GCF_004104355.1 Photobacterium chitinilyticum | reverse complement strand
AGTCTTTATGTCGCGTTACCGAGGGCCTCGTTTCAAAAAAATACGCCGTCTGGGGGCTTTACCGGGACTAACTAGTAAAAGGCCTAGAGCCGGAAGTGATCTTAGAAACCAATCGCGTTCCGGTATAAGATCTCAATATCGTATTCGTCTAGAAGAAAAACAAAAATTGCGTTTTCATTATGGTCTTACAGAACGACAATTACTTAAATATGTCCGTATCGCCGGAAAAGCCAAAGGTTCAACAGGTCAGGTTTTACTACAATTACTTGAAATGCGTTTGGATAACATCCTTTTTCGATTGGGTATGGCTTTGACTATTCCTCAAGCGCGCCAATTAGTTAATCATGGACATATTTTAGTTAATGGTCGTATAGTTGATATACCAAGTTATCGCTGCAAACCCCGAGATATTATTACAGTGAAGGATG
>NZ_RJLM01000206.1 GCF_004104355.1 Photobacterium chitinilyticum | reverse complement strand
TGCTCCTTTCAGTCCGAACTTAGCTTTGATTTCTGCGATCTTCGCCAGAGCCTGTGCACGATTTAGAGGTCTACCGCCCATGACAGGAAGTTGTTTTACTGGTTCAGGGATCGCCTCACCACGGTTAATTCTCGCAGTCATATGGACAAGCTCATCTGCGGCCTTACGGCGTAATTCCGCATCAGTAAGCGCATTGGCCCGCATGTTCTGATACAGGTTGGTAACCAGCCAGTAGTGCGCGTTTGATTTCCACGGATAAGACTCCGCATCCGGATACAGGCCTCGCTTCCGGCAATACTCGTAAACCATATCAACCAGCTCGCTGACGTTTGGCAGTCCGGCGGTAACGGATGCTTCTTCCCGGCACCATGCAACAAACTGCCCGGGTGATGGCAGAAATGGTCGATTCTGCCGACGGGCTACGCGCAT
>NZ_RJLM01000205.1 GCF_004104355.1 Photobacterium chitinilyticum | reverse complement strand
TTGCGTTTCTTTAGTTGGGCTCACCAGTGTAGAACTATGGTCTACTATTATATTAGTACTGCTCTAATAATAGACCTAATCCTAAAATTGTAGATTTGTCATGATATAACTGCCTAATCTATAAGATCTTACGTGGAAGTCACACCATCGACTACACCAACTCACTGTATCGTATCAATTACCAATACATGATGTAGAACAAGGTTAGGCTAGAGAAGGAACAATATATTTAATATGAATAGAAGATATAAGGTAACATTCAGCAAGGACCACGCCTGCATGGCCGAGCCATGCCACTCGATCAACCCCAGTCGATCCAATTCATTGTTCGCGCCTTCTCCATTGTTAGGTATTTCTCCGCGTTAAATATTGAATATCTATTTTCTGAGTAGTCTCGTGTTCACAGCTTTGTGGATTGTGTGGCTATTGTC
>NZ_RJLM01000204.1 GCF_004104355.1 Photobacterium chitinilyticum | reverse complement strand
ACCTGCTCTTGGTCTTAAAACTCGTAACAAGAAAGCGAAATCTGACAAACTTATCGTTCGTCGTCGCAACGAGAAATAATATTAAACTAGTCGCTTAAGCAACTAGTAAATCCGCCAGCTCGGTAGCGCTCCATAGGAGTGCAAGCCGCTGTGGTACAACATTTAAAGGAGAAAATATAAAAATGGGACGCAGTCTTAAAAAAGGACCTTTCGTCGATGAGCATTTGATGAAAAAAGTTGAAGCTCAAGCTAACGACGAAAAGAAAAAAGTTATTAAAACTTGGTCACGTCGTTCAACGATCTTCCCAAGTTTCATTGGTTACACTATTGCAGTTTATGACGGACGTAAACACGTAACTGTTTACATCCAAGAAGACATGGTAGGCCACAAACTTGGTGAATTTGCACCAACTCGTACTTACAAAGGTCACG
>NZ_RJLM01000203.1 GCF_004104355.1 Photobacterium chitinilyticum | reverse complement strand
GAGATGCGTGATGCTGTAGAGAAGTCAGAAGCTTCTTCGGAGGAAGTTCCATCTTCTGAAGACATCTTACTACCCTTGCCTCTGGACGATGAGGAGCAAGGCTTGGATCCTCTATTGCTAGATGATGAAAATCCAACAGAAATGACTGAAGAAGTGGAAGAGGAGCAAAACCTTTCTCGTCTGGATCAAGAGGACTCAGAAAAGAAAAGTAAAAAAGGCTTTATTTTGACCGTTTTGGCGCTTGTATCAGTAATTATTTGTGTCAGTGCTTATTATGTCTACCGTCAAGTGGCTCGTTCGACCAAGGAAATTGAAACTTCTCAATCAACTACAGCCAATCAATCGGATGTGGATGATTTTAATACACTTTATGACGCCTTTTACACAGATAGCAATAAAACGGCTTTGAAAAATAGCCAGTTTGATAAACTG
>NZ_RJLM01000026.1 GCF_004104355.1 Photobacterium chitinilyticum | reverse complement strand
CTAGTTAACTTTCCCAGATTGCTATTTGCTGCCTGACGGCGGTGAATAAACCAGAATTTGCTTGGCGACCATAGCATTATGGACCCACCTGATCCCATGCCGAACTCAGTAGTGAAACGTAATAGCGCCGATGGTAGTGTGGGGTCTCCCCATGTGAGAGTAGGACATCGCCAGGCTTCAAATTTTAGAAGTTTGTAATAACGAGCTTCATAACAAAATTGTGTGCTGGTATGGCTCAGTTGGTAGAGCGCACCCTTGGTAAGGGTGAGGTCCCCAGTTCGAATCTGGGTACTAGCACCATTATTTTGTTCAGCGACAATAGCACAATGGTCCCACCTGATCCCATGCCGAACTCAGTAGTGAAACGTTGTAGCGCCGATGGTAGTGTGGGGTCTCCCCATGTGAGAGTAGGTCATTGCTGAACACCTTTTTAAAACCCAGCCTTTGGCTGGGTTTTCTCGTTTCTGGCACTTTAAAATCTCTTTATTAATTTTTCTCATCTTCTCTCCATTATCTACAATTCTTTTAATACACTTTATCTTGCACCTTAGACTAAATTTATATAGTTTCATTTAGAGATCTGGACGTCTAAACATCTTAAAATGGTTGTTCACCTTATGGTGATAGTCTTAAAGAAGATAGTTTCGTTCGGTATAACGTTTAAGGAGTAAACCAAAATGCCGATTAAAATTCCTGACCAATTACCAGCAACAGATATCTTACGCAGCGAGAATATCTTTGTAATGTCGGAAGCTCGTGCGGCGAGTCAGGAAATACGTCCACTAAAAGTATTGTTGTTAAACCTGATGCCAAAGAAAATTGAGACAGAAACTCAGTTTTTGCGTCTACTTTCAAATAGCCCTTTGCAGGTTGATGTGGAGCTATTACGAATTGATAACCGCCCAACTAAAAACACTCCGACAAAACATCTAGATACGTTTTACCGCCAATTTGAGATGGTCAAAGATCGCAACTATGATGGCTTGATTGTAACAGGTGCGCCTTTGGGACTAGTACAGTTTGAAGATGTTCTGTATTGGGAAGAAATTCAAACAATTATGAATTGGGCCAAGGAGCATGTGACATCAACGTTGTTTGTATGCTGGGCAGCTCAAGCGGGTTTGAAATTGCTGTATGATTTACCCAAACGAACTCGTAGAGAGAAACTGTCAGGGATCTACTTTCATCAGACACATGATTGTCATCATCCAATGCTCCGTGGCTTTGATGATTCATTTTTAGCGCCACACTCTCGATACGCTGATTTTTCACCAGAGTATCTGGCAGAGCATACCGATCTTGATATTTTGGTGACATCTGAGCAAGCGGGAGTCTATTTAGCTTCAACGAAAGATAAGCGAAATGTTTTCGTGACAGGTCACCCTGAATATGATGTTAATACCTTGCACAATGAGTACTTGCGGGATTTAGGTGAAGGGATGGAGCCGAGTATTCCGGTGAATTACTATCCGGGGGATGATCCGCAGAACTCCCCTGTCGCTAGCTGGCGCAGCCATGGTCATTTGCTATTTGCCAATTGGCTTAATTACTGTGTTTACCAGCAAACACCTTATGATCTGGCTCACTTCTCGGAAGCTAACTTTACCAAAGATGATTGATTGGGCTGAGTGTAGATAGAAAAGACCTGCATTTGCAGGTCTTTTTTTAAGCGGTTATTTATTTCCGGCTTCCCATACTTTGGCTTTGTTGATAAGAGGGGTAATGGTTGACCCTTGTATAAGAATCGAGAATACGACAACAGCGTAGGTCATCACCAGAATGATTTCCCTGACATCAATACTCTTTTCGGGAATGATTGTAACACCAGCAGGTATAGCCATTGCCATAGCTAGGGCAAGACCACCTCGTAAACCTCCCCAAGTCAGGATTCTCACCGAAAGTGGGTTATATTCACGGTAACGCTCGAAGCTCATATACGACAGCTTGATACTTAAATAGCGGCTGAGTAATACCAAAGGAATGGCAATTATCATCAATATCCAGTCTTCCTGATGGAAGCTGAATTGTAGCATGCTCATACCTATCAACAGGAATAATACGCCGTTGAGGAATTCGTCAACGAGTTCCCAGAAGTGATCAAGATGCTCTTCACTCTCTTTTGAAAAACCGATATAGCGGGTCCAGTTTCCAATCATGATTCCAGAAACCACCATGGCCAGTGGTCCGGATACATGGATGACATCAGCGAAAACATAGCCTGCAGTCGGAATCCCCAAAGTCAGTAGCAGCTCCATTGAATGGTCATCGGTTGAGCTAATTAGGTAGTGGAATAGCAGGCCTAGGGCAAAACCATAGACGATCCCACCAATAGCTTCCTGAAGAAACAGTTGGCCAACCCCCAATACGGTAGGCGTTTCATTGCCGAAGGCAATGGCGAACAAGGTAACGAAAATAACCAGTCCAAACCCATCGTTAAACAGTGATTCACCTTCAATTTGGGTTGAGATACGTCGTGGAGCATCGAGCTTTTTAACAATAGCCAATACTGCAATCGGATCGGTTGGTGAAATTAATGAGCCGAAGATCAGGCAATAGATTAGATCAAAGTGAATACCGAGAAGCTGACAGATCCCCCATAGCGAAAAACCAATGAAGAAAGTAGAGAACAGTGTAGCTGCCAGAGCCAATACTGTTATTTCCCATTTTTGATCTTCAAGGTTGGGCAGTTTAATTCCCAATCCACCAGCGAACAGCAAGAAGCCAAGGATCCCTTTTAGCAGAAAACTCTCAAAGTTGATTTCACCAAGTTGCTCGGCGGCAATATCTTCAAGGTGGAACCAGCCATTTTGACCTGCGATAACAATACCTAGTGACAACACCAGTGCACCGGCAGTGATGGCGATAGTTGTCTGCATTTTTCCTATTTTGCTGTTTATGAATGCAATTATCATTGCTGCAGCTGCAAGGAAGCAAAGGGTGCTATAGACCGACATGCGTCAACCTCTATGTGGTTAAGAGTAAAGAGTGAAATTGTGACAAAATATAAATCCATCACGCGGTGATAGCTATAGAAAACTTTCCTATATTCTGGTTTTGTTTTTGGTATCGAAAACAACTTTAGACGTCTAGATTTCCATATGGACTGTGGTAGGATGTTATTCAGCTGTAAAATTAGAGAAGGGAAGTAGTGTGGTGTTAAAGGGAAAGGAATTATTACAGAAGCGACTTGAGCAGCAAATCCTGATCATTGATGGTGGCATGGGCACCATGATTCAAGGTTACAAGCTGGAAGAAGATGATTATCGTGGTACACGCTTTGCTGATTGGCATTCTGATCTTAAAGGTAACAATGATCTATTGGTGCTGACACAACCCCAACTGATCAAGGATATCCATTGTGCCTATTTAGAGGCTGGTGCGGATATTCTGGAAACGAATACTTTTAATGCGACTACGATTGCAATGGCTGACTATGATATGGAAAGCCTAAGTGCAGAGATCAACGTTGAAGCTGCTCGCCTAGCCCGCCAGGCTGCTGACGAATGGACGGCAAAAACACCGGATAAACCTCGCTTTGTTGCCGGTGTCCTCGGTCCTACCAACCGCACATGTTCCATCTCGCCGGATGTTAACGATCCTGGTTTTCGGAATGTGACCTTTGATCAGTTGGTCGAGGCATATTCAGAATCAACCCGAGCATTGATTGAAGGCGGCTCTGATTTAATTTTGATCGAAACGATCTTTGATACCTTGAATGCAAAAGCTTGTTCATTCGCTGTTGAAAGTGTTTTTGAAGAGCTTGGCTTTGAATTGCCAGTAATGATCTCGGGTACGATTACCGATGCCTCTGGACGTACACTCTCAGGGCAGACAACCGAGGCATTCTACAACTCCCTTCGTCATGTTAAGCCTATTTCATTTGGTTTGAATTGTGCCTTGGGCCCTGATGAACTTCGTCAGTATATCGATGAATTATCACGGATCTCTGAGTGTGCTGTTTCTGCTCACCCGAATGCCGGCCTGCCTAACGCTTTTGGTGAATATGATCTGAGCCCTGAGGATATGGCCGAGCATATCAAAGAGTGGGCGCAGAGTGGTTTTTTGAACTTAGTCGGTGGATGTTGCGGTACAACTCCTGAGCATATTCGTCAAATGGCCGAAGTGACTCGTGATGTTACACCTCGCCAGCTTCCTGAACTTCCTGTTGCCTGTCGGCTTTCTGGCCTAGAGCCGCTGACTATTGACGCCGACACCTTGTTTATTAATGTCGGAGAACGAACCAACGTGACCGGTTCGGCTCGCTTCAAACGCCTGATTAAAGAAGAGCTCTATGATGAAGCGTTAGAAGTGGCTCGCCAGCAGGTAGAAGCTGGGGCGCAGATCATCGATATTAATATGGATGAAGGAATGCTAGATGCAGAGGCTGCGATGGTTCGCTTTCTCAACCTTTGTGCGACTGAGCCTGAGATATCAAAAGTTCCGATTATGGTCGATTCCTCCAAATGGGAAGTGATTGAAGCTGGCTTGAAGTGTGTGCAGGGTAAACCCATCGTTAACTCAATCTCGCTCAAGGAAGGCAAGGAAAAGTTCGTTGCCCAGGCCAAGCTGCTCCGTCGCTATGGAGCGGCTGTGATCGTGATGGCATTTGATGAAGTCGGTCAGGCGGATACACGCGAGCGGAAAATTGAAATCTGTACTGATGCCTACCGCGTGTTGGTTGATGAGGTGGGCTTCCCACCTGAAGATATTATCTTTGACCCGAATATTTTTGCTGTCGCTACGGGTATTGATGAACACAATAACTACGCTGTTGATTTTATCGAGGCCGTTGGTGACATCAAGCGTACTTTGCCATATGCCATGGTTTCAGGTGGTGTATCCAATGTGTCATTCTCGTTTCGGGGTAATAATCCGGTTCGAGAGGCAATTCATGCTGTGTTCTTATACCATTGCTTTAAGAATGGCATGGATATGGGAATAGTGAATGCCGGTCAGTTGGCTATTTATGATGACTTACCTGATGAACTTCGAGAGGCAGTGGAAGATGTCGTACTTAACCGCCGTGACGACAGTACTGAGCGTTTGTTGGATATTGCCGGCAAGTATCGTGACAGTGGTACGGTGGAAGAAGATCGCAGTGCCCAAGAGTGGCGTGGCTGGGATGTCGAAAAGCGCTTGTCTCATGCGTTGGTCAAAGGTATTACGGAATTTATTGTCGAAGATACTGAAGAAGCTCGCCAAAAGGCCAGTAAGCCACTAGAAGTGATTGAAGGCCCGCTGATGGCCGGAATGAATATTGTCGGAGACTTGTTTGGTGAGGGGAAGATGTTCTTGCCGCAGGTCGTGAAGTCAGCCCGTGTCATGAAACAGGCGGTTGGTTACCTTGAGCCGTATATTAATGCTGAAAAACAGGCCGGTAGTACAAACGGCAAGATCTTGATGGCGACGGTAAAAGGCGATGTTCATGATATTGGGAAGAATATTGTTGGCGTAGTACTGCAGTGCAACAATTATGAAATCATTGATCTTGGTGTGATGGTCTCATGCGATAAGATCCTGAAAGTCGCAAAAGAGGAAAACGTCGACATTATCGGCTTGAGTGGTCTGATCACTCCGTCCTTGGATGAAATGGTACACGTTGCCAAAGAGATGGAGCGCCAGGGTTTTGATTTACCCTTGTTAATTGGCGGAGCCACTACCTCCAAAGCACATACTGCGGTGAAAATTGAAGAGAATTATCATGCTCCTGTGGTTTATGTATCAAATGCTTCTCGTGCTGTAGGGGTCTGTTCTGCCTTGCTCTCTGATGAAAAACGCCCTGCATTTGTCGAGCGTCTGGATAAAGAGTACGAGGTGGTGCGGGATCAACATGCGCGCAAAAAACCGCGTACAGCTCCGATCTCCTTGGAAGAAGCCCAAGCCAACAAGGTCGCCATTGATTGGGAGGCTTATCAGCCACCGGTTCCGGCGAAAGGCGGGATCCATACGTTCAAAGATTTTCCGATATCAACATTACGTAACTATATCGATTGGACCCCTTTCTTTATGACCTGGTCGCTTAGTGGCAAGTACCCAACTATCTTGCGTCATGAGGTCGTAGGTGAAGAAGCACAGCGATTGTTTGATGATGCCAATAAACTACTGGATGAAATCGAGCAAACCGGCATGATCAAGGCTAATGGCGTGTGCGGGTTATTTCCTGCCAATAATATCGGTGATGATATTGAAGTTTATACTGATGACTCTCGTACGGAGGTACTGACAACGTTACGGGGGTTACGTCAGCAAACGAATAAACCGAAAGGACCAAACTACTGTTTGTCGGATTATATTGCGCCGAAAGAAAGTGGCAAGGCTGACTGGATAGGCGCTTTTGCGGTTACTGGTGGTATTGGGGAATATGATATTGCAAAGCAATTTAAGGCTAAGGGCGATGATTACAGCGCCATTATGATTCAGGCTGTCGCCGATCGTTTGGCTGAAGCGTTTGCAGAGTACATGCATAAAGTGGTTCGCAAGGAAATTTGGGGCTATGCAGCCGATGAAGATCTGGGTAATGACGATCTGATCCGTGAGAAGTATCAAGGTATTCGTCCTGCGCCGGGCTATCCTGCGTGTCCTGAACACACCGAGAAGGGCGAGATTTGGAAACTATTGGATGCCGAGTTGAATACGGGAATGATACTGACTGAAAGCTTTGCGATGTGGCCGGGTGCAGCAGTTTCGGGGTGGTATTTCTCTCATCCGGAGTCGCGCTACTTTGCGGTGGCACAGATACAAGCTGATCAGCGTGATAGTTATGCTGAACGTAAAGGTTGGGATTTGGTTGAAGCTGAAAAATGGCTGGGTCCTAACTTTTAAATTAGGAAAAACCAACAATATAAACATGAAGAAGGCGCCTAGTAGCGCCCTCTTTTAGTCTATTGGGGGGGGCGATATAATTACTCGAGAATTTTTTTATGGAGTGTTTTCACCACGGACTTTGCATCTTGCTCCTTAACCAGGAAGCAGAGGTTGTGCGGGCTGGCACCGTAGCAAATCATCCGTAGGTTGTAGTCTTCCAATGTCCCGAATATTTGTTTTGCCGACCCTTTTGTACTGCTCATTTGGTTACCGATAAGCGCGACTAGACATAGGCCTTGTTCAACCTCAACGCGGCATAGCCTATTGAGCTCTTTGACGGCCTTTTCTGGTAGTGTCGGAGCGCCGCCTCCCGTGTCTGTTTGATCCAGTGTTAGCGAGACGCTCACCTCCGAGGTGGTGATAAGATCCACTGAAACTTTATGTTCGGCAAGAATGCGGAACACCTCGGCCAGAAAGCCATAGGCATGGAACATATTCAGGCTGGTTAGCGTAACCATCGTTTGGTTGCAGCGTAGGGCCAGTGCGCGAAATAGCGGCGCTTCACTAACACTTTCACGGATCCATGTCCCACCTTGCTCTGGAGCTTTGGATGAACCGATAAATACTGGGATCTGCTGGCGAATAGCCGGGACCAATGTCGAGGGGTGTAGGATTTTTGCCCCGAAGTTAGCCATTTCAGAGGCCTCGCTAAAACTGATTTCTTTAATGGGTTTGGCCGCCGAGGTAATACGAGGATCGGTGCTGTACATACCCGGCACATCAGTCCAGATTTCCAGTGTCGAGGCGTCTGTCGCTTCAGCCACGAGTGCAGCACTGTAGTCACTGCCACCACGCCCTAGTGTGGTCGTGTTCCCTTTGCTGTCTGAGCCAATGAATCCCTGCGAGACCACAACCTGGTTCTCCAACAATGGCTGTAGTTCTGCTGCCGCAAGCTGGCGGATCATCTCTGGTTGCGGAATAGCCTTTCCGAACTGGCTATCGGTCCGCATAATGTTACGAATATCGAAACGGATGGTGTTGACGCCCATTTCGTTAAGGATCTGGCTAAACAGGTGAGTTGATAGCAATTCACCATGAGAGACCAATTGATCGGTCAACGGTATGCTCGGCTGTGTGGCAGCTTGTTCGGCCAGAATTGATACTGAATCCAATAAGCTGTCTACTTCTGTGAGCACGTTTTCTGGCGATTTCAGTTCGCTAATGACGTTGCGGTGTATTTCCTTTAAACGAGTCAGAAGTTGTTGGCGACGGGCCGAATCGTTTATGCCGTTGGCTAGCTCGACAAGCAGGTTGGTAACGCCGGAGCATGCGCTGATCAAAACGATGCGAGCGGCTGGGTTCTGTTTGACGATCGCGGCACTGCGGCTCATTGCCGTAAAATCGGCAACGCTGGTTCCGCCAAACTTAGCGACAGTCAAGGCTGTGGCATTATTATCTACAAGGCTCAAAGCAAGTCTCCCAATAACAGTAAAATTATAACGAAAAATAGGGAATTTACTCGGGAGGATATTCCCGACGTCCAATTGTCAGGAGAGCAGGTAGGCGAGACGTATTGATAGCGCTACAACCAGAAGCTCCCCACCTTTCATAAGTGAAAGGTGACAGCCAGAAGGATTCAACCTTCATAGCCGATACTGCAGGCCCCCTGTCCGGCAGTATCTCGGCGTTACTCCCCCTCTCTAATGTTGCCTAGGGGTGGGGCCCCGCAACATAGATACCTGGGTAACGCTCCTCTTCTATTTTTACCTGATGACATTCCAATCATCAGGATGAACAAAAAACGATCTCCATTGAAGCGAATTTGTTGCTTGGTTGTCAATGGTCATGTGGAAAATTATGCAAAAAAATTGCAATAAATACGGCAGGCATATTTATATGCTAATGCTACTTAGCTTGCTTCAAAACGAAATTCCTTTAATACTGGTTAACTGCATGAAGACTAAACGGTGTTACTTTTGTCTTAGATTGTTTCTGTCTTAGATAAACGTACCGTTGGCACCGCATTGCTACCCTACGACAGCACTTCAGGGAATCACCGAACTCTTTAAAGGGAGATACAATAATGACAATCGGTAGTTTTTATCCACCACAACGAACACTAATGGGGCCCGGGCCATCTGATATTTATCCGCAGGTACTGCAGGCGTTAAGCCGTCCGACCATCGGTCATTTGGATCCGCTGTTTATTGGCATGATGGATGAGCTGAAACAGTTGCTGCAATATGCCTTCCAGACAAAAAATACTTTTACAATAGCGGTATCGGCTCCGGGCAGTGCCGGAATGGAAGCTTGCTTTGTCAACTTGGTCGAGCCCGGCGACAAAGTGATTGTCTGCCGTAATGGCGTGTTTGGTGACCGAATGCGTGAGAACGTCGAGCGTTGTGGCGGCGAAGCGGTGATGGTCGACAATGCATGGGGTGAGCCTGTTGAGCCAGCATTGGTTGAACAGGCGCTGGAGACAAATCCTGATGCCAAAATTGTCGCCTTTGTACATGCCGAAACCTCTACCGGGGCGCTAAGTGACGCCGAGGCTATCGCTAAACTTGCACGTCAGCATGATTGTCTGACGATTGTCGATGCGGTTACCTCTCTGGGCGGTGTTCCTCTGCTGGTGGACGAATGGCAGCTCGATGCTGTTTATTCTGGTAGCCAGAAGTGTCTGTCGTGTGTGCCTGGCCTGTCGCCACTGACCTTTTCGCAGCGTGCCGTGGATAAGATTCAAAGCCGAAAAAGCCAGGTGCAGAGTTGGTTTCTCGACCAAAGTTTGGTACTGGGCTACTGGAGCGGAGAAGGAAAGCGTAGTTATCACCATACTGCACCAGTCAACAGTTTGTATGCGCTGCATGAAGCCCTTGTTCTGCTGATGAGCGAAGGGTTGGAAAGTGCCTGGCAACGCCACAGGGATATTCACTTGGAGCTCCGCGAAGGGTTAGAAAAGTTGGGTATTGAGTTTGTGGTCGATGAAGCAAGCCGCCTGCCGCAGCTCAATGCTGTACATATTCCTGCTGGCGTTGATGATGCTCTTGTACGCAAGACGTTGCTAGAGCGCTATAACCTAGAAATCGGAGCCGGTCTTGGTTCGCTTGCCGGTAAGGCGTGGCGGATTGGCTTGATGGGATATGCTGCAAGAAGTGAAAATGTAGCCCTGTGCCTGAAGGCCCTGGAGACTACGCTGAAGTAAGGCTGAAGTAATTGTTGCAGCAATAAAAACGGCTACCTCGGTAGCCGTTTTGTTTGTTTTGCTAATTGGAGTGTTCCGGTATCGCTGAATGGTTGTTGTGTTTTTTTGTGACTGAGTCAGCGTTAGTCAATGTCGGAATAGCCTTGCTAGAGCTAAAGTCAATGTCTGGAAATAAATACATTGCCTCCTGTTTTATTTGCTCTGCCTGGCTAGGGTTCCCAAGTACCTGATAGGCCGCGATTAGGTTTTGGTATAGAGCCGGGCGGGGCCAGCTAACGGCCTTTTGGGTTGCCCACTGAATGTATTCATTGATCAGTTCAGGGTTGTTAGATGCCACCCCAATCTGAAGCTGAGTAACGTGCAAATCCCATTCAAAGCGGTTTTTCCAGGCCCAAGGGTTATTGACCTTGAGCAGGTAATCCACATCGACTGGCTTGGTTGTTTCATATTTTGTCAGTAGGTAGCCAGAGTACAGGGTGGTTGTCATAAAATAGGTAGTTGCAATAGGAAGAAGTAATACCAAGGCTCTGATGGTGAGTACATAGCTCGCTTTGAATCTGAAATATTTAGCGGTCAGGTTATCCACCCAATAAATCAAAATGATGAAGATCACCCAGTGTGCCAGAGAATGGTAGAACGGGTATTCGAGTTGGGTATGTAATGTTATCGGAAAAAATAGGCCAACCAGTGCCAGTTGGGTTCCTTCCCGCGCTTTCTTTATTTTTGCAAGGACGGCCGCCGCTGCTAGCAGCAGAGCAATGAGCGGAACGATCCCGCCTTCAGATGCCCAGTACAATAGCTCATTGTGTGGATGGTCGAGTGCCGCCATGCCATAGTGTTGATCATGATCTGCCTGATGCCACTGCGCTGTCTGAGTAATAAAAGAGGCTTCAAAGGTGCCATAACCATAACCTGTTAACGGTTGTTTCAAAAACATATTAAAGGCTTGCGGAATATGAATCGAACGTGCGCTTTCTAGGCTTACCCTCTCTTCTTTGGGAGACCAACCTGTGCTGCTGCTTAGGCTCCATGATGCACTCAGGCCAAGTACTATCATCAGCAGCCACATTCGATATGGTGCTTTTGCAGCAAAGCGGCGCAGGTACGGGATCATCAATCCGGCGCCTACGATGGCACCCAGCCAGCCGGTGCGGGAGCTGAGAACAACCAGTACTGGAATAGTGACAACAGGGGTAAGCAGTAAGACAAGCTGTTGCCACGACCACTTTCCGCGGTACATCGGAATACGTGCCAGCAGATAGGCGGACAAAACCAAGCCGGTAGCCAGAAAACTGGCCATTACATTAGGCTGCTGGAAAATACCGTACGGGCGATTTCCTACTGTGTCATAACCCATTGCATTACCGGGTTCCAGCCAGATAAATTGACACCAACCGAGTATAGCCTGTAACCAGACGGCAATAAGCACCATCCACAACATTCGCTGACGTTGTCTATGGCTGAACGAAAACTGTTGCAGGCAGATGAAAAATATCATGCCAGCCCATAGACCCGACAATCGGTTGAGCACTTCGGAACCAACGGCATTGGGGTACAAAGCCGGGATGGTCAGTAGGATACAACACACAATCAGGATGAGTGTCAGGCGTGAATAGCGCCAGGTCTTCTGACGGCATATTTCAAATAAACCAAACGCAATGGCAAAGCTAAAGGGGATCCAGCTTGCAGCATTGAATGATAGCTCCAGCCCAGAGCCCCCAGGGTTATGCTGAAAGTAATGCATAGCCAGCAAAAACAGAAAACCCAATGAAGTCAGAAAGGGGCGAACCATCGGTTTGCTGATTTTCTGTTCTGCCAGCCTGGTGCCTTGTACATGTAACACTGTCATGGTAATTCTGGGCCTGTTGAGCTGATTTTGATACTAGACAGGCTGATTGATACCAGCCTGAATGTTATTTGTCATGCCTTATTTCGTTTTATTGTTCTAAGGCTGGCAATAATGGCTTGAGGAAGCGTGCCGTATGCGAGCCATCAACCATGGCGACTTGCTCCGGTGTGCCTGTCGCGATAATTTCGCCGCCTCCGCTACCTCCTTCAGGGCCAAGATCAATGATCCAGTCCGCTGTTTTGATCACATCAAGGTTATGTTCAATAACGACAATCGTATTGCCATGATCACGCAGGCGGTGCAAGACCGACAGAAGCTGTTGAATATCGTGGAAATGCAGGCCGGTCGTTGGTTCATCCAAAATATACAGCGTTTTACCCGTATCGCGTTTAGAGAGCTCGCGGGCCAGTTTAACGCGCTGCGCTTCACCGCCGGATAAGGTGGTCGCCGCTTGCCCCAGCCGAATATACGATAAGCCGACATCGATTAATGTCTGCAGTTTTCTTGCGATTGCTGGAACCGGATCAAAGTATTCTCTTGCGTCTTCAACGGTTAGCTCCAGAACTTCGTCGATGCTCTTGCCTTTATAGCGAACCTCGAGGGTTTCACGGTTATAGCGTTTGCCTTTACAGGAGTCGCAAGGGACATACACATCCGGCAAGAAGTGCATTTCAACCTTGATCATCCCGTCGCCCTGGCAGGCTTCACAGCGCCCGCCTTTCACATTAAAGCTGAAACGGCCGGGCTTATAGCCACGGGCTCGGGATTCCTGGGTTCCGGCAAACAGCTCTCGGATTGGAGTAAAGATCCCGGTATAGGTTGCAGGGTTGGAACGAGGTGTACGGCCGATTGGGCTCTGATCGATATCGATAACTTTGTCGCAGTGCTCCAGATCCTGGATCTTGCGGTACGGGGCGGCATCGCCAGACGTTGCACCATTTAGATGGTGGTGGGCAATGCGGAAGAAAGTATCGTTGATAAGGGTCGACTTTCCTGAGCCGGACACACCGGTAATACAGGTAAACAGACCGACTGGAATTTCAGCGTCAACGTTCTTCAGGTTATTGCCTGTTGCGCCCAGTAGCTTCACTGTTTTTTCCGGGTTGAACTCGATACGTTGCTCCGGTATCGCAATAGATTTAGCACCACTGAGGTACTGGCCAGTCAATGATTCAGGCGCATCAAGAATATCGTGCAGACCACCTTCGGCAATTATCTGCCCGCCGTGTACACCGGCTCCCGGGCCGATATCAATCACATAGTCGGCAGTACGAATGGCATCTTCATCATGCTCGACCACGATCACGGTGTTACCGAGATCGCGCAGATGGGTCAGCGTTTTGAGCAGGCGTTCATTATCACGCTGGTGGAGGCCGATTGACGGCTCATCAAGTACATACATCACCCCAACCAGGCCGGCACCAATCTGGCTGGCCAGACGAATACGCTGCGCTTCTCCCCCCGACAGGGTCTCGGCACTGCGTGACAGGTTGAGGTAGTTTAGGCCGACGTTTACCAGGAAGTTCAGGCGGTCACAGATCTCCTTGAGTATCTTATCTGCAATCTGGGCTCTTTGACCGACCAGTGACAGGTGCTTGAAGAACTCCAGTGCCTCGATAATGCTCATCTCACTGATCTGCGGCAGGGTAGTATCGGCGATAAAGACATTACGGGCTTCAAGGCGCAGACGAGAGCCGTTGCAGCCGCTACATGGCTTGGTCGAGACAAATTTTATCAGTTCTTCGCGTACCGAGTTGGATTCTGTTTCTCGGTAGCGGCGCTCCATGTTATTGAGGATCCCCTCGAACGGATGACGACGCACCGTGATATCACCACGGTCATTAATGTACTTGAACTCAATTTCTTTTTTGCCGGAGCCACTTAAGACTAGGTTCTGGATTTTTTTGGGTAGTTCGTCAAATGGTGTGTCGATATCAAACTCAAAATGCTCAGCCATTGATTTGAGCATCTGGTAGTAATAGAAATTTCGCTTGTCCCAGCCGCGGATAGCACCGCCTGAGAGGCTAAGCTCACCATTTTGCACCACGCGACCTGGATCGAAATATTGTTGAACACCAAGACCGTCGCATGTCCCGCAGGCGCCGGCAGGGTTGTTGAACGAGAATAGTCGAGGTTCCAGCTCCTGCATGCTGTATCCGCAGTGCGGGCAGGCAAAGTTGGCTGAAAAAACGATCTCGTCCATCTCACCTGCGGCCATCGGGCTGATCACGACGGTACCACCGGATAATTCCAGTGCCGTTTCAAAAGATTCGGCCAGCCGCTGCTGGAGATCATCGCGGACCTTAAAGCGATCTACAACAACCTCAATAGTATGTTTCTTATGAAGCTCTAATGTCGGTGGATCGGAGAGGTCGCAGACCTCGTCATCGATACGCGCACGGATATATCCCTGTGCCGCAAGGTTGGCCAGTGTTTTTACGTGCTCCCCTTTGCGTTCTTTGACGATCGGAGCCAATAACATCATCTTGCTGCCTTCCGGCAGTTCAAGCACCTTATCGACCATCTGGCTGACAGTCTGGGCGGCTAGTTCGACATCATGGGTCGGACAACGTGGTTCACCGACTCGGGCATAGAGCAAACGCAGGTAATCGTACACTTCAGTGATGGTACCGACGGTCGAACGCGGGTTATGCGAGGTCGATTTTTGCTCGATAGATATGGCAGGTGAAAGCCCTTCAATATGGTCGACATCCGGTTTTTCCATTAAGGACAAGAACTGGCGTGCGTAGGCGGAGAGGGATTCCACATAGCGGCGCTGACCTTCGGCATACAGGGTGTCAAAGGCGAGTGAGGACTTGCCTGAGCCAGACAGGCCGGTAATCACAATCAGCTTGTCGCGGGGAATAGAAAGGCTGATGTTTTTAAGGTTATGGGTCCGGGCACCCCTGACTTCGATCTTATCCATGGTATGCGAGCTTTATGACTGACTAATTGATGCGGCATTATCGCATAGCAAGGAAAAGCTTGAAAGCTCAGCCTGTATAAAGATACAGTATAATGTGTGTTTATTGAGCATCTTCGTGTTTGGAATGCGTGCATAATACATACTGACGGGAGTTTCTGATTGTGGATCAGCCACTCATGAGGAATGAATAAAAATTGCGTCAGATAACACGGTTAGGGCTCTATGCCTAAACCGTGTCAGCATGATAAACTGCGCGATTAAGTATAAACTTTGACTAAGCGGCTATTGGTAATCTGATAGTACGCGAACAGATTTGGAGTTAAGTATGGCCAGTCGTGGCGTAAATAAGGTTATCTTAGTCGGTAACTTAGGTAATGACCCAGAAATCCGTTATATGCCAAGTGGTGGTGCAGTAGCAAATATTACCATTGCTACCTCTGAATCATGGCGTGATAAAGCAACTGGCGAGCAGCGTGAAAAGACTGAATGGCACCGTGTTGCGCTATTTGGCAAGCTTGCTGAAGTTGCTGGTGAATATCTGCGTAAAGGTTCACAGGTATACATTGAAGGTCAATTGCAGACTCGTAAATGGCAAGACCAAAGTGGTCAGGATCGCTACACAACAGAAGTAGTGGTTCAGGGCTTTAACGGTGTGATGCAAATGCTTGGCGGTCGTCAGGGTGGCGGTCAGGGTATGGGCGCACCGATGGGTGGCGGTCAGCAGCAACAGGGTGGTTGGGGACAGCCACAACAACCAGCGGCAGCTCCTCAGCAGAAGAATTTTGCTCCACAACAGCAGCAACAACAGTCGGCACCACAGCAGCAGGCTCCTCAGCAGCCACAGCAGCAGTATAATGAGCCGCCGATGGATTTCGATGATGACATTCCGTTTTGAGGATTACCAGAGACCCAGTTTTGTTAAGTTTGATGATTTAGGTCAATAATAACAAGGGCTTCAAGAAAAAGTTTACAGTTTGGTGTTGTAGCTACTGTAAACTTTTTTTATGCTTGTTTTGTGGTTATGGTGTACCTTGAGTTTTTGTTAAGTTTATCGTTGTTTGGAGGTGTGACTTGAGAATTGAAAGGATACAAATGGCAAGTGGTGAAATGTATTCTGTGCTGCTTGATGATAGCGGCCTTCCAATGCTGTATCCCAACTTGTTTGTGACGATAAATCACCGTAATGAGTCTGATGCCAGTAACACTTGTTACACCGCATTTGAGCACCTTCGGTATCTTTACGAGATTTGTGATTATCTTGATATCGATATTGTTCAGCGATGTATCGCTGGCGACTTTTTATCAAAACAGGAAATGGAGTCTCTCGTTAAGTGGGCAAAGCGCACGGTGAAGACATTTCGAGAGCATGTGGCAAAGCAAAAATCAAAAAATGTCGTTTCGCTTGCACCCATAACTAAAAAACTGGAAACAGCCAGGGCGGTCATGGTTGTTGATAACGAAGGAGATATCTCGCCTGCCACAGCTTATAATCGCTTGACCACGTTTGCCGAGTACATTGGTTGGCTCGAAGAAGAACTCTTCCCGTCAAAAGATACAACGGCTGAGCAATTACTGAAGTATCTTCGCCCCAAAAAATTCAGCAAAGAGGGCGAAACAGAGAATATGGATGAGAATTATAAATCTCTGACTCCTCATGAAGTCCTGAGGGTGCTGGATGTTGTTCGGCCTGATTCATCCGATAACCCATGGAAAAACGAATCACTTCGCTATCGAAACCAACTCATCATTAATATGCTGGAAGCGATAGGTCTGCGACGTGGTGAACTACTTAAAGTTCGACCAAGTGATGTTAAAAAACATCCCAAAAACGGGCGGCGGTATCTCACGATCCGTTCAAAGGTAGACTTAGATGACACTCGCTCGGATAGACCTGAAGCGAAAACATTGGGGCGACATGTGCCCATGGATAAGCGCCTAAGCGATATGTACGATAATTACTTAATACATCATCGAAGTAATGCCAATGGTGCTGAGTTCATCCCCTATTTGTTTGTTACTCATAATCACCGTACCTCAATAAACCAAGCACTTTCTACTGCCACTGTTAATAAAATATGCCGTGAAATATCGGAAGTCGTTGGCTTTAGGGTACATCCGCACGCATTCCGCCACTCTTGGAATGACAAGTTTAGTAAACATGCCGATAAGCGTATTGCAGAAGGCAAGGTATCTGAAGCGAAATCGGAAAGTGACCGCCAGAAGTTAATGGGCTGGCATGAAGGTTCCAAAATGGCGCAAAAGTACAGCAAGCGCCATGACGACAAGCGTGCGTTTGAAACAGGTATGGAACTGCAAGAAAAAGGCAGTACTTTAATTAACGGGATTGTTGGTGCTTACGATGAAGATATTGACCAATAATGGAGGAAATAGGTCTGTGCCTACTCAGCAGTTAAAACAACAAGGCAGGGTGACACTTGCTATTTCCCATAACGGGTTCGAATTTGATTATCTTCAAGATAAGTGGGTGTTGAGCCGCAATATCACTATTAATCTGGATTATTTGACGCAGTTTAAGGAGGCTGTAGCGGAAGATGTACGTGAGACATTGGTGTATTTTGCTGAAAACAGCTCTGCTCATCATACTAGTAACCTATCTAAGCAACTGAAATTGTACTTAGAGGTTAGTAAGGGCGATGACTTTTCGGAACTAGGTTTTCTCGCTCTTAAAGGGGCTTTACCTAAAAAGGATGAGTACAAGCTTTCTGTGGTGAGAGGGTTTATTCGGCAGATGCGCTATCTTGGGCTTAATGGCAACACCGACGATGCGGTCTATAAATTAACTGACCAGTGGCGCTTATCTGGCAACGAAAAAGGCGTTGCAGTTTTATCACTCGACCCTGAGACAGGCCCATTTAGTTCGACCGAGTTCGAAGCCATTGGGCTTAATGCTGCCCACAAATATGCTGAGGGGGCACTCTCCACAGAACGCTACGCCACCCTGTCATTGTTTAAGGCCACAGGGCGACGTAACGAACAAATAGCCTCACTGAAAGTCAAAGACTTCTCTTTTACCAGTAAATTCACTGGCAACCCAACCTATGTGGTTAATATACCGAGGGTTACTGAAGTGGCATAGTTAATTTGGCCACCTGATTAGAGGTGATATCATCACCTCACAACTGAACAGGTGACACAATGACCAAACGTACCAGAAGAACATATAGCCCTGAGTTTAAGCTTGAAGCTGCTCAACTTGTCCTTGACCAAA
>NZ_RJLM01000202.1 GCF_004104355.1 Photobacterium chitinilyticum | reverse complement strand
TCTGATGGCCACGGGATCGGCGCACCTGCCGGAAAGGCCGAATTCTCACCCGCCCCAAGGTATTCACGAACATCTGCAACGGAATTTTTTGCCAGAATATCCCTGCCAACCTGAGTCAGTTCAGTCAGGCTGGCGGCATCATTTTCCGCAAAATACGGTAATTTATTTTTCGCCGTGGAAAGCCCTGCCAGCGCCGTCAGTGTCGCATTCTTCGGTTGTTTACCCGCAAGCGCGTTAGTCATGGTGGTAGCAAAATCTGGATCATTCCCGAGCGCTGCGGCCAGTTCATTCAGCGTATTCAGTGCGTCAGGTGACGCGTCGATAACATCTGCAATCGCGGCCAGTACAAAAGCGGTGTTCGCAATCTGGGTATTGTTTGTTCCCCTGAGCGCGGTTGGTGCTGTTGGCGTTCCGGTCAGTGCCGGACTGTCCAG
>NZ_RJLM01000201.1 GCF_004104355.1 Photobacterium chitinilyticum | reverse complement strand
TCTGGATGGGGGCTGTTCTGGTCATGGATGGCAAGATGAGTTTGGGGCAGTTGATTACCTATAATACCTTGCTGGTTTACTTTACCAATCCTTTGGAAAATATCATCAATCTGCAAACCAAGCTTCAGACAGCGCAGGTTGCCAATAACCGTCTAAATGAAGTGTATCTAGTAGCTTCTGAGTTTGAGGAGAAGAAAACGGTTGAGGATTTGAGCTTGATGAAGGGAGAGATGACTTTCAAGCAGGTTCATTACAAGTATGGCTATGGTCGAGACGTCTTGTCGGATATCAATTTAACCGTTCCCCAAGGGTCTAAGGTGGCTTTTGTGGGGATTTCAGGGTCAGGTAAGACGACTTTGGCCAAGATGATGGTTAATTTTTACGACCCAAGTCAAGGGGAGATTAGTCTGGGTGGTGTCAATCTCAATCAGATTGAT
>NZ_RJLM01000200.1 GCF_004104355.1 Photobacterium chitinilyticum | reverse complement strand
CATCAATCTGCAAACCAAGCTTCAGACAGCGCAGGTTGCCAATAACCGTCTAAATGAAGTGTATCTAGTAGCTTCTGAGTTTGAGGAGAAGAAAACGGTTGAGGATTTGAGCTTGATGAAGGGAGAGATGACTTTCAAGCAGGTTCATTACAAGTATGGCTATGGTCGAGACGTCTTGTCGGATATCAATTTAACCGTTCCCCAAGGGTCTAAGGTGGCTTTTGTGGGGATTTCAGGGTTTTCACCGCTATTTCAGAACCGTACATGAGGTCTTGGCCTCATACGGCTCCTCGGGGGCCATAAATAAATCTAAGGACCAGATTATAATTTAGATGGATATGATGTGTTCTAAAATGGATTAAATATATCTGGGGTCCCGAATTATACCAATGGAATTCTGTCTGCTCAAATTCTAAGAATAAAAAGCGCGCTTCGGA
>NZ_RJLM01000199.1 GCF_004104355.1 Photobacterium chitinilyticum | reverse complement strand
CCTTTTCACGTTCTGCCCCAAATTTTTTTGAAATTTCTTCTAATTTTTTTGGTTTTTTCGCCATTCTATTCTCCTACATTCTAATGATCCTCAGACCTATCTACTATTATATCAAAAGTTAGTCACTTAATAAAGCCTTGCGAACTAGGTTAAAGGCATGCATAACCGCAATGTGACGTACATCTGCTCGGCTTCTGCCTCCAATATTAACCTTGATAACCTCAGTTCCTTGATCTTGCGCCAAGCCTATGAAGACTGTCCCAACTGGGTGTCCTTCTAGGCTATCTGGTCCTGCCACTCCAGTCAAACTAATTCCAAAATCAGACTGGGTCTTGCTTCGTGCCTGCTCAGCCATCTTCTGAGCTGTAAATTCAGACACCACACCATGTTCTTCCAAATTCTTGGCAGGAATATCCAACATCCTTGATTTTTCCTCCA
>NZ_RJLM01000198.1 GCF_004104355.1 Photobacterium chitinilyticum | reverse complement strand
GTTGTTACTGGAGAAGTTTTAATCAAGTTAAGAGATGTGATGTGACTTTCTTTGCATTTTGTGTAATTCGAGGTTTCTTTCAGTGTTAAGCGCCGTTTCTTGGTGTCAACTAGAAATTCGTATCTCTCTAGAAAGTCCATCCCCAGTATTGCCAGATCTAAGTCGGCTACCGTGAAAACCCAAGGGAATTGCCTCCTGAACCCCAAATCTAGGGTTAAAGTTTTCTGCTCAAATGTCGCGATTTTAGTTTTATTTGCAGCTTGAAGTGTAATTGATGATGTTTCTGCCTCCTGAACCCCAAATCTAGGGTTAAAGTTTTCTGCTCAAATGTCGCGATTTTAGTTTTATTTGCAGCTTGAAGTGTAATTGATGATGTTTCTCGACTAATCTCAGTTTTATTTTGAGGGATGATGCTAAGAGCAGCGCCAGTATCCACCA
>NZ_RJLM01000197.1 GCF_004104355.1 Photobacterium chitinilyticum | reverse complement strand
ACACATTACAATCATTATTGAATTGATATAAATTGAAAGCAACCGAAAAATATAAAGATTGAGAGGAGAAGAAGAAGAAGCTAAAGTCAGATGCAACACTCACTTCATTGTTATTCTCATCATTGTTGTGATTATAGATGGYTGGATGAATGATTTCAATGTTCTCGTTTCTTGTGAATTTCTTTCGGTTTTCATTTCTGTTATTGAACTTCAGCTATTTACACTTGATGGAAATGAGTGGTTTTATGTAGATAATAGTAAATTGYAATAGGTAACAGATAATTCTACTCACTTACTTATTTTGCTTATTCAATTATTTATTATTATTATTATTATTATTATTATTAATTATTCACGTACTTGTGACTATCACCGCCAATTGAGCATCGGTGATCGACCACAATTCTCCAATCCACTCAGCCTCGTTCTTTATTTTCCA
>NZ_RJLM01000196.1 GCF_004104355.1 Photobacterium chitinilyticum | reverse complement strand
CAACGTTCTTTAACAATTTGACCATGCAATCTGTGTGGGCACTCGTGAAAGAGTTAAGTCGAAAGATTTATCAATGAACTGAGTGACCAATACAAATTTTAAGTTTACTTATTATTTGGCACAGTCAATTCGAGTTCTCGTTACTAGCTTCTAGTAATGGAAACTCAATCAGTATTCATTGAGCCGTTCCTTATGGGAACAACAAAACTTTAATTGAAGAGTTTGATCATGGCTCAGATTGAACGCTGGCGGCAGGCCTAACACATGCAAGTCGAGCGGCAGCGACAGTAACAATCCTTCGGGTGCGTTAYTGGGCGGCGAGCGGCGGACGGGTGAGTAATGCCTGGGAATATGCCTTAGTGTGGGGGATAACTATTGGAAACGATAGCTAATACCGCATAATGCCTACGGGCCAAAGAGGGGGACCTTCGGGCCTCTCG
>NZ_RJLM01000195.1 GCF_004104355.1 Photobacterium chitinilyticum | reverse complement strand
CGTTTAACTCAATTTTCCGGCTCCTGACAACCGCTGAAGCCGCAAAAAACATTACACGCCCATGATAATTTGTCGCTCTCTCCCAGCACAGCCACTCCGCACAATGCAGAGTCCGTCACTTAAACTCGACTAGCAAAATTTTACATCACCACCGATAAACTTCACCCGCTTTAATACCGTGACTTGCTCACCGCACGCCTCACAACAGGGAGCATCACCTTTTGCCCCCATGAACTCGCGCCAGCTGACCGCCTTAACCTCGCCGACAGCCGCCTGACCCAGACAGGACCTTGCCTTGTTCAGCCGTTCGCGACTCCGGTTATGGTACAGACCAACAAAGTGATACTGCTGCTTCCTCGGGAGCGCAACATGAGACACTATCCGCGCCATAAAATCATTATGCGACATCGTCATGCTCTCTGTACGCTGGGTCTGGTGAG
>NZ_RJLM01000025.1 GCF_004104355.1 Photobacterium chitinilyticum | reverse complement strand
GATGAACTCCTGTAATCGCCCATGTTTGTTGTTTCCTCTTACTTGTGGTGAATAAGAGGCTTACTTCTAACATGGGCACTCCTTCGGGCAATAGCCCACAGGAACAATCACCACCGCTCAAAGCGGTGGTTTAGAGGTGACAACAAAAAGGCAAGGTATTACCCTGCCTCCATAAAAAGCTATCTGTTATGCCCAATTATTTCTTGGGTAAATTGACTTCAATTTTTTGGTTCAATGCTTCCAACTCAGTTTTCAGAGCGGTCAACTGGGCCTCTTCATCGGCAACAGCCTTTATCTTGACATCATACTTGTCACAATCTGCCTGAGACACCCAGTTCCAGCTAGTGCCCGATTTAAATTCATCACACGGCTTCTTGAAGTCTTCAGCCACGCGCTTAGCTTTCTTAACATCAGCTTCTGTGTTGGCAACCTGTTTTTGTAACAATAGCTGCTGCTGGTAAAGCTCTTTCGAGTGGGTCAACACCACTTGCTGCTTTTCTGTGGCTGTCTTTAACTCAACAACTTTAGTATCAAGTTTCTTCTTGGTCACGACTAATTTCTTTTGCTGTTGCTTCAATTGAGCCAGCTGTTTCTCATAGTCGGCTTTCTGTTGCTCAAGCTCAGCTTGCTTATTCGCTAATTGTTCAAACGCCTTTTCAAGCTCTAACGCTTTATGCGTTTCTAGAGCCTCAAAGCTCTCCTGTAGGGCCTGTTTTTTTTCAGCCAACAAGGCATTTTTCTGTAACAGTAGCTCATACTCTTCTTGGCTAGGTCCGGGGCTACGATTCCAAACGGCCGAAGCCAAAATACTTCCCAGTACAAAACCAACCACTAATGAAGCTTTCCAAGATGACATCATATATATTCAACCCGCTAAACAAATCGCCTTTCCTGCCCCACACCAGCTTTCGCCTAAACACTAACGTAAACCGCCTACAGAACTCAGGACACCACCAATATGTTAATAATATCAGCCAGATATTTTCTTTGTGTCATGATTTCATCAAAATGAATACAAAACCGATGAGATTTCGGCTTATTCACCAAAAGCAGACAAAAAAAGGAGCATGTTTCATGCTCCTTTTTTCTCATCGATTATTTCGATGTCAGGTTCAAAGTCAAATCGCCGGGTTTAATCCATCCCATTTTTCGCATAAATTCTGCGATAATCAGCGTGACGACGGCCGGTAATATTAGATGCATAAGGATAACCGCCGTGTAAATTTCACCACTACTCCATCCGGCGGCATCGAGCGCGATAAATGACTGGATCTGCCCGACAAAACCGGATGTTCCCATCCCTGCTCCCAATGGCGTGTTTTCCAGTGTAAACACCAGCGTGGCAATCGGGCCAAGAATTGCTGAAGCTAAAATAGGCGGCAGCCAAATCTTATGATTCTTGACGATATTAGGCATTTGCAACATCGATGTACCAAGCCCTTGAGCTACAACACCTGCCCAGCGGTTTTCACGAAAACTCATCACGGCAAAGCCGACCATTTGAGCACAACAGCCTACAGTTGCCGCTCCTGCAGCCAAACCGTTCAGACTAAGCATAATCGCAATTGCCGCACTGCTGATAGGAAGCGTCAACGCCATCCCCATCAAAACAGCAACAACCATTCCCATCAGTAACGGTTGTAACTGCGTCGAATACATAATGAGATCCCCCAGTGCCGTCATTAACGCACCAACCTGAGGACCAACAAGCGTACCGACAGTAACACCAACGACCACAGTAACGGCCGGAGTCAGCAGAATATCAATCTTTGTTTCATTTGCGACCAATTTTCCGCATTCAGTTGCCGCTACTGAGGCAATATAAGCGCCGACTGGCCCTCCCAGTGCAGCGCCTGCCGCACCCGCCGTTGTGGCCGAAAAAAGAACCAAAGGCGGCGCCTTCAGAGCATAGGCAATCGCCACGCCAATTGCAGGACCGGTCATCTGCTTGGCAATAGGCCATAGAGTTTCCGAAAATAGCGGAATACCCAACTTCATTCCCAGTGTATTTAAAATCGAGCCAATCAATAAGGAGGAAAATAAGCCTAACGCCATATAGCTCATGGCGTGAACAAAATATGTCCGGGCAGAAAAATCTATATTCTTTCGATGTAAGAAGTCACTGAGTTTGTGCTGTGCTAGCTGCATGATAATACGTCACTGTATATGGCAATTTGTTCGAGATGAGCAAAAATCAAAGTCACTGATTCTACATGACTGCGCTCAAACGAGCCATATTCCACCAGCAGCACAAGGAGGGAGATAATAAGTATATATTGATAAAATCCCCAGTGGACATTGCTCACACTCCTGCCTCCCTAGTTTTACTTACCCCCTTACCATTTCAGGCCCACTACACATATTAGCCACAATATTACGAGCCAAGATTTACTCATTCGAGCCTCAGCCATAACGTGAAATGCCAACGCTAAATACCGACCACTATCTTGTATTCAATCCTTGGAGCCCCACAATGATAAGTTCCTTAACTGCACGGATTCCATCAACCCTGACACGACTCGCGGCTGCTATTACTCTAATTATCAGTCCGTTTCATCTAGAGGCAAAAACAGCACCTGAGATCATGACGGCTCGACATTATGAAAAACAGATTCCCTCTGAAGCAATATCAACCCAAGATACGACTTCTGCTTACTATGTCAGTGAAAAACTAGATGGCATTCGCGCCTTCTGGAATGGTGAAAAACTAGTCACCCGTACTGGCAACGTTATTTCAGCGCCAGCTTGGTTCATCGCCTCGTTGCCCAGTAATACGCCTCTCGATGGAGAGTTATGGGCTGGTCGAGGCTCATTTCAACACATTGCCGCAACGGTTTTGGATCAATCCCCAAATGATGAACAGTGGAAAACGGTTAACTATATGATCTTTGATTTACCCTCCAACCCCGACCGATTCGAACAACGCCTGAAACAGCTATACACTGTCATTACACAAATAAATCGTCCTCACATTCAACTTGTCCCGCAACACTCCTATCAAAATCAGACCGCCCTTGAAAACAAGCTAGAGGAAATCACCCAAGGCAACGGGGAAGGCTTGATGCTTCACCACAAAGACAATCTCTACCAGAACGGTCGTTCTGATCGTTTATTGAAAATGAAACAGCACCAAGATGCCGAGGCCGTCGTTATTGGCTACGAAGAAGGAAAAGGTAAGTTCAGCGGCATGATAGGGGCTATCTGGGTTTTGACCACGGAAAATATAAAATTCAAAATTGGCTCTGGATTTAAAGATAACGACCGAGAGAATCCGCCACTTATCGGCTCAATCATCACTTACCGCTACAATGGTTACACCGATAACGGTATACCGCGTTTTGCTCGTTACCTCAGGGGGAGATCTCACTCAGACATCTGACATTTCCAAGCGATTTCTTTACGGCTCAGAACGTGACAAAGAAAAGCCGCTCTTTCAAGCGGCTATTACTGACTTAACTATGTCACTGCATGCTCGACACTATAGTTTATAGCGCTTAACTTCTTGCTCAAGCTGGTTGGCAAGAGCTTTCAAACCTTCAGCCTGATGTGCCGCTTCCTGTGCCTCGCCTGCCATCTGATTTGCGACCTCCTGAACGCCTTCCGTATTGCGGCTAATTTCAGCCGTAACACTCGATTGTTCCTCTGCCGCCGAAGCTATCTGAGTTGCCATATCACTAATCACATTGATTTCATTGGCGATATTATTAATGCTGACGCCAGCATCGTCCACATCCTGCACACTAGTTTCAGCCAATTGATGACTGTCTGACATCACCGTGACTGCCTGCTTAGTCGTAGACTGCAGCGTTTCAATCATTGTTTGGATTTCTTCTGTTGAGGTATGGGTACGCTGAGACAATACCCGCACTTCATCTGCCACTACAGCAAACCCTCTTCCCTGCTCACCAGCCCGTGCTGCTTCTATCGCCGCATTCAGTGCCAGCAAGTTCGTTTGCTCGGCAATATCTCGGATAGTGGAAAGAATAGAGCTAATCTTCAGGGCATGGCCATTAAGATCTTCGATAATATTCACGGCGCTATCGACTTCTTTGGCAAGATTACCAATTGAGGATTGGCTCTGACCAACTTGCGCATGCCCTTCTTCCGTCAACGCCACAGCTTGTTCTGCCGTTTTCGCAGTATTTTCCGCATTGCCGGCAATTTCCTGTGTTGCACTTGCCATTTCTGTAACAGCAGTTGCGACCATAGTGATCTCATCTTGCTGGTGGCGAATATTTTTGCTCCGCAAGGTAGCGGCATCAGCAGAGTCAGCCGCTGAATGATTAAGCTGTAGGGTAATATCACGCAAGTTAACGGCCATAGTATGCAGGCGCCCTACAAACTGATTGAAGTTATCTGCCAATTTACCGACTTCATCATCCGACTGCATATTAATCCGTACGGTCAGATCACCTTCACCGTTGGCAATATCTGACAGCGCAGCTGAAACATTGTTAAGCCCCTTGAACAGATGAGATACCAGCCATGCCGTAAATGCAGAAACAAAAGCCATAATCAGCAAGCCGAACAATGCTAGCTTCAACAGCATACTATTGAGAGGCGACACCAATGTGGCTTTGTCCATCACCAAAGCGATGGCCCATGTGGTATTGGGAATAGCACTTACTGCAACCGCTTTCTCACGATCGTCCATATTGGTGAAGAACAATGATCTTGATGACATCGCCTGCTCTAGGTTCTGTTCATTAAACCCCTGGCCCAATTCAGTGATTGGCTTTAGTTCCAAATCCTGATTCGGATGCGCAACAACTAGGTTATTCTTCGTATCGAGTAACATGGCGTACCCCTTACCCGGAACGGTAATATCAAGTACATCCTCCATTAACTGGCCCAACGCAAGATTCGAGCCTACAACCCCAAGCATTTTACCTTGGCTATATACCGGCTCAGCCAATGTCACCACCAAGGTTTGCATTGTATGGCTTACATAAGGTTTAGTTGTAATTTGCTTTCTTGCTGCTGAAGCTTCCTTGTACCAGCCTCGTACCCGTGGATCATAACCTGCTCGATTTAACGACGGATCATGACGATGCATAACACCTTCTTTTGTGCCGTAGTAACTTAAACCAAATCCACCTGATACCAAGGTTTGCTTAAGGTGACCGACAATATCCAATTGTGAATCACGCTTAATGGCATTTACTGTTGCTGAAACAGAATTTTGACGATCGTGAAACCAATCTCCAATTCCCTGGCTATAGGCCTTTGCCGTATTTTGGCTCTCACTTTCAATGGCTGACCATGCTTGTTTGTCGAGTGTTTGATATGAAAACCCACCTAACACAAGAATAGTAATTAGAATGAGTAATACGCTTGATAACACAAGCTTCAGTTTAAGACTTAAACGCATATTTTCCCTAGATCTAGTTATAATACTCTAAGGAATATAATGCTTCTAAATAATTATGCCACCAGTAACACTTAAACTATGAGCACACAATCACTCAATGGTGAATTTTTATGCTGGTAATTCGTGATAGCGCTGTCAAGTTAGAAATTTTGCCAAATTAACCGATGTTCTATACCTCTTCAGGCCTTACATATTCATTCTCGGTTCACTTAACTTCGGTTACAATCTACTACATGAATATCAATAAGCGATTACTCACAGCACTTTGCATGATTTTCCTTTCAGCGCCAATAGCTAACGCTACTCCGACGCTAGAAATCGATGAAGATCATGACGATGTTATGGAAGCCGTTCAGCAGGGGCTCATTCAACCCTTTTCTGCACTCAAGGCAACTGTCAGTAAACAACTTCATGGCCGGATAATTAAAGTTGAATTGGAAGAAGATGATGATATTTGGGTCTATGAACTCAAACTCATCGACCCCAATAACAATATTGTCAAAGTTGAATACGAAGCTAAAACGCTTTCTATAATCGAAATTAAGGGCCGTAATCTGGAAAATGTTATCAAGGTATCAGAATGAAAATACTTGTCGTTGAAGATGAAATCACACTAGGCGAACAAATTGTCAGTGGCTTGGAACAAAGTGGCTGGGTCGCAGAGTTATCTACCGATGGTATTGATGCCCTTTATCGGGCGACGTCTGAACCTTGGGATGCCATCGTTCTCGATCTTGGCCTACCTAAGCTTGACGGACTAACCGTTCTTAAAGGGATTAGGGATGAAAATGTCACCAGCCCAGTCGTTATCCTCAGCGCCCGTAACGAACTGACCCAGCGTGTTGAAGGCCTGAATGCCGGTGCGGACGACTACCTGACCAAACCCTTCCAGATGGTGGAACTCATTGCCCGCTTGCGCGCCCAGCTGCGCCGCTCGACCGGTAACGCCTCCCCTGTTATTCAGGCCTGCGGGTTAAGTTTGGATACCCGCAGTTCAAAAGTTCTGTACCAGGGTGAAGCTATTGACCTGACAGCATTAGAATTTAAAGTGCTGTCTTATATGATGCATAACGCCGACAAAGTGATCTCTCGCTCTGAATTGGTTGAGCATATTTATAAGCAGGACTTCGACCGGGATTCAAACACTATCGAAGTTTTCATCGGGCGTATACGTCGTAAAATTGGTGGCGATGTCATTAAAACCGTTCGAGGGCTTGGATACCGCATCAATGCCGATTAACGCTCGTAGTAAACACCTACCAAGCCTACGCAGTCGCTTACTACTTGCTGCGACTGTATGGCTTTTAGCGATAACCCTTTCTGCGGGCTATCTGGTTCCGAGCTTTATCAAAAGCTATCTTATCGATCAGGAAAAACAGCAGCTCTATCTTTATCTCGATGAATTAACTGCGCTCGCTGACGTTGATTCGAACGGTAAGCTATCGCTCCCAAATAAGCTGTCTAACCCAAGGTTTCAGTCACCTTATAGCGGCCTTTACTGGGCTCTGACGGTCAATGAAACCCAGATCCGTTCCCGTTCATTATGGGATACAAGCATCACCGGAAATGAGGAAGGCGGATATACAGGTCCAGATGAGCAATCTCTGCTCGTGGTCAAAAGAAAATTCCTACTGCCTGAAATTGACGAACCCGTCGAACTTGCCATTGCGGCTAACCAAGATAAATTGATGGCGACATTGCAGCAGCTAACCCATGGCCTGTGGTTAATATTGCTTATCATGGCTTTTGGTATATTGGCCCTAACCTGGTTACAAGTCAGCTGGTCACTCTGGCCATTGAAAAAATTACAGCAAAACTTGAAAAACGTTCGCGAAGGCAACTCAACCGAACTCACGGGTTTCTACCCGGTTGAAGTCAGACCTGTGATAGACGATCTTAATGCGCTTCTATTCCATTACCAGGAACTACTAGAAAGAGCGAGAAACCATGCAGGTAACCTCTCTCATGCACTAAAAACCCCTATCGCTGTATTGAATAACGAAGTCGCCCTGCTTAATGATGACACGAAACACAAATTGTCACCGCCACTTCAGCAGCTGCAGCAACACATCGATTATCACCTTGGCCGAGCACGGATGGCAGGTGCGGCAAATATTCTTGCGGCTAAAACTGCACCGGCAACACGTGTTGATGCTATTTCTCTGGCAATGGATAAGGTGTACGCACATCGTAATGTGGTACTGGTCAACGAACTCGACAGCGCGCTCAATGTCGCGATAGAGAAGCGCGATCTTGATGAAATCATCGGTAACCTGATTGAGAACAGCTACAAATGGTCAAACAGTCTGATCCGTGTCCACCAAGTCGACGATAATGCTCAGCAAGTCACGATTATTATCGAAGATGATGGCCCAGGTATCGATGCCAGCGAATATGAATCAGTTATTAAACGTGGTGTTCGCCTTGATGAAACCACGCCGGGTACTGGCCTTGGGCTAAACATAGTCAGTGAGCTGGCACACAGCTACCGGGGAAGCCTAACACTAGAAAGCAGCTCTCTGGGGGGACTAAAAGCTGAATTGGTATTGCCGTTACCTCGAAACTAAATTTACCTTGTCTCGCAAATAAAACTCCCTAACAAAAATGCAGCCTTGCGCTGCATTTTTACTGTCTACTATATTGTACCGGCCATTACTATTAGACAGTCCAAAACGTCAAATTCACAATCCTTACGGCAACTCCAATGACAAAGCAGCTGACTCCCAGGCGATACGATTTATATTCTGCGGTATCCATGCCAACCCGCTTGTAAAACATTTTGATAGCGCCAGACCAATCGCTCGTCCGCTTGCCATACTGTATTACACTCTTGGCTATGAACAAGAGTCCAGACAGAATCAAAATCATTTCGGCAAAACTCATTGTGGTCTCCAGCATGATTTCTCCCTCACTTGCCGTCACCGTCTATTACAAACTTAGCGGATCAGTAAAATTGCACAATTAGACCAAAGTGGAAGCCCCTCCCACTACTTCGACCAAATCGGTTTTGATCTTCAGAGCAAGAATACTCACGGAGGAGAACTAGTGTATTATTTAACGGCATACGATAGCTGACTGAAAACTCAGATAAGTGTACCGATTCGTATGCCTTTCGTGTAGAATCCAGCCCCCGGAATTATCAACGTACGATATCGAGGCGATATGCAATTACTCGAAGCCAAATTACATAAAATTGACCGTCACAATTACCGCAGCTATTCAAGCCTGCGTGGAGAATATCAATTCGTTGACTTCGACTTTTATATCGATACGACGCAGGCTGACCCCTACGCTCCGGCTTCGCGTGTTCGCGCTCGCCGTAAGTGGTCATTAACCGATCTTGAGTGGTTAAAGGAACAGTCTACTGATTATCAGCGTGCTGCCCGTGATTTTATTGCACGTCAATTTGCTGATCTAGCGCAGCAAATTAACGAAATTCAAATTGATCGTCCGGGTCAGACTATTCTTGACCGTACAGCTGTTGTCTTCGATGATGATGCTATCGAACTTCGTTTTCGGATAAACCTGCCCGCCGATGGCCGTACCATTATTGCTAAAAAGACAGCTAATCTGCTGACTTTTACCATGCCGAAAATCATCCGCCGTGCAACTATCGCTCGTGAATTGCCACTAGACGAAATGAAGCGCCACTGCGAAACAGTGGAAGATCAGGTCGCGCTTCGTCACCAACTAAAAGAAAAGGGACTAATGGCTTTCGTCGCAGACGAAAGTATCCTGCCTCGTCTAGCCGGTAACAGTGATTTACCAATGCCCGATGCCGTCCCGTTTGTCAGCCCGGAGAGTCTCGCTATCACGCTAGAGGCTCCTCACAAAGGTACGATACGCGGTATGGGGGTTCCTTTGGGCATCACCATGATCGTTGGCGGCGGTTTCCATGGTAAATCAACCCTGCTTAATGCCATTGAAAACTCGGTTTATGACCACATCCCTGGCGATGGACGTAGCTATGTTGTCACTGATGATACGGCTTCTAAGATACGAGCAGAAGACGGTCGCTGTGTCCATAACGTTGATTTGACACCATATATCAGCAACTTGCCAATGGGTAAAGATACCAGCGCATTCAGTACGCAAAATGCGTCAGGGTCCACTTCACAAGCTTCCTGGCTACAGGAATCACTGGAAGCCGGTGCCCAAGCATTGCTCATTGATGAAGATACATCGGCGTCAAACTTCATGATCCGAGATGAGCGTATGCAGTCTCTGATCGCTAAAAGCGATGAGCCAATAACCCCGTTGGTCGACCGTATCTCACTACTTCGTGATCAACTGAATGTTTCCGTACTGTTGGTTATGGGTGGCTCTGGTGACTACCTGGATGTCGCAGACACTGTTATCCAGATGCATAACTACGAAGCTGTCGATGTAACAGCCAAAGCACGCGAGGTGGTAAAATCTCACCCTACCCGTCGCCAGCTTGAAGGCTCTGAAGAAATCCAACATCCTCGTACCCGTAAGATTAATCGCTCTGCGTTACAGACGATGTTGGAAGACGGAAAATTCAGAATTCAGGTAAAAGACAAGACTTCACTACGTTTCGGTCGTGAATTTGTCGACCTACAGGCATTGGAGCAGGTTGCCGACTCGAGTCAACTCCATGCTGTCGGATGGCTTTGGTTCCAGCTGGCACAAGGCAAAGGCTGGGAGAAGAATCCAAGCAAAGCATTCCAACAAATGCTGCACGATGATTGGTTTAAGATGATGCCTAATTACGGCGATTTGGCCAAACCTCGCGTAGTTGAAGTTATGGCGGTACTTAACCGTATGCGAGCAGCAGACTTTAAATAGCGCTAAATAACAACACTGAAATCACCTAAAGGCGGCATGACAAAATGCCGCTTTTTCTTTCACTATATCCTATACCCACCCACGTTCAACTTCCTCCACACCGATATCCCAGAACCTACGCAAACGAAAACTAACCAGCTATTCACGCTCAATACAGCTGTAAAACTGTTCCTTTGATGTTGATGATGTTTCAAACAACCAGCGACTGATCACAATTAGAGCAGTTATTCAAATATGTACATATTTACGTACTAGGATTGTTTTTGTTCATCGGAGGTCTAACAAGGAGAGTCAAATTGAAACGTATCACAACCCTACTTTTATTTTGCGTCATTTCATTTACCAGCCAAGCCAGCACCTCACCTTCGGGCGTCAGCCAAAAAGGCTATACAGAAACCAAGTATCCAATCGTTTTGGTTCATGGGCTATTTGGCTTTGATTCACTGGCCGGTATTGATTATTTCTATGGCATCCCACAGGCATTAACCAAGAGCGGAGCAACTGTCTATGTAGCGCAAATCTCTGCCACCAACAGCACCGAATTGCGTGGGGAGCAACTGCTTACTCAGGTACAAGAGGTCCTTGCCGTTACTGGTGCGCCAAAAGTGAATCTTATTGGCCATAGTCATGGTGGCCCCACCGCACGTTACGTTGCCTCTGTTGCCCCGGAACTTGTTGCCTCTGTGACCAGTATCGGGGGAGTAAACAAAGGCTCACGTGTTGCTGATATTGTACGAGGTACCGTTCCGGATGGTTCACTGCCTGAAGGTGTCGCTGTTAAGCTCGCAGAAGGCTTGGTAACACTAATAAACTTGTTATCCGGGGGCAGTGATCTACCACAAGACCCACTAGCCTCTCTAGCAGCACTGACTACCGAGGGCTCACTGAAATTCAATCAGGACTATCCTGAAGGAGTCCCTACTACTGCATGTGGAGACGGTGACTATATCGCTACAAACGGCGTATATTATTACTCTTGGACAGGTACCAGAAACTTCACTAATGCCTTAGATCCAACTGATGCCGCTATGGTCATTTTAGGTCTAGCCTTTGATGAACCCAATGACGGCCTTGTCGGCCAATGCAGCACCCATCTGGGCAAAGTTATCAGGGATGACTATAAAATGAACCACCTTGATGAAATCAACGGCATGCTAGGAATAACCCACCTATTCGAAACGGCTCCTACCACGCTGTATCGTCAGCACGCCAACAGACTGCAGCTACAAGGATTGTAAGTTATGAAAAAAACCGCACTCGCGTTACTCTGCGTTGTTGGGGCTGCTGGTGCGGTCTATTACAGCCGTATACCGACCTCTGATGAACCAGTCACCAAACTCGCTTCACAGCAAGACACCAGTGTTGATACTGAATCCTCTCGCGATACCTTTGAATATTTCCTGTCTGGTCTAGGTGAGGCTGATCTCAGCACCCTCAAAAACAATTTCAATTCGTACAACAAAGAACAAGCCAACGCTTATCAGCTCGATGAAGAGCTCTTCCAACGGTTTATTGACTATAAGGCCGCCCTAACAAATATAGACTCCACTGATATTGACAAGCTCAATATTGAACAGATCCGTCAACTAATGGATCAGCTCATCAACCTCCAACTTCAATTCTTTTCCCCACAAGAACAGCAGCAACTATTTGCAGAAGAGAATCAACTAAGAGAATTGGCCTTGAAGCAACTGGATATTCAACAGCAAGCTCAAAATTCTGAAGATGCAACTGTTCTCTGGCAACAAGAAATTGACCTGTTATCTCCCGACTTACAACAAAGCTATCAAAATGCCAGCCTGCTAAGTCAACTGCAGCATACGAAGACAATGGATGATCAGGAACGCTATCTTGCCCATCAAGAATTGGTAGGTACTGAGGCAGCCAATAGACTTGAAACTCTTGCTCTGGAGCGTGATCAATTCAAACAGACAATGGAGAAATACCTTGAGCAACGTAAAAAAATACAAACCAATAACCAGTTAAACATCGAAGAACAACAAAGTGAAATTAACACATTGAGAAACAGTATATTCTCTGTAAACCAAATCCGACGAGTTCAAGCATTAGAAAGAATTGCAGATGAGCGACTAAAGTCATAAGAAAAAGCCGTATTGTATATTTATGATTAAATAGCAAAACACACCAAGGTATCAACACCTCACCAACAAATCATTTACCTTCAAGTTGTTAACTCTTTGGGATCGTCGCTATTGATTAATATATAATGCAGCTATCTAGTTGCTTCATCAGTATATTTAAAAAACAACAGAGAAATTGTGTAAGTTTGTGATGCTACATGAACAAATATTAGCTATTATCAAACACTATTGATAAAGCAAACAGTAACAAAATCATACCTCCGTGTATGCCTTGTTAGACAAGCTTCTATTGATGATAAAAATAACAAAATTCAATTAGATAGGATTGAGGGTTGAATGTTTAATCGTAAATTAAAAGCAGAGCTCAGCTGCAAACAAGACATCGTCACAAACCTTGAGGCTGTCATTGAGTCCATTAATGAGAGCCTTGCAACAATTGAGTTTGATACACAAGGTAATATTCTCAGTGCCAACCAGCTTTTTTTAGATATTACAGGTTATAGAACCGAAGAAGTCGTCGGGAAACATCACTCTGTGATGTGCCTTCCGTCACATGTTAAATCACTTGAATATGAAAACTTCTGGAAACAACTAAGACAAGGACTTGCAGAGAAAGGAACTTTCGAACGAAAAAATAAAGCTGGAAATACATTGTGGCTTGAAGCGACCTACTTCCCGATAAAAACTAATGGGAAAGTAACCAAAATAATGAAGATCGCTTCAGATGTTACTGCCAGTAAGATAGAAAGCATGAACAAAGAAAGCGTATTAACGGCTTTAAATCGTTCACTAGCGACTATTGAATTCGATCCGAAAGGAAACATTCTTACGGCAAATGAAAACTTCCTCTCTACTGTAGGCTATTCAATAAATCAAATTGCCGGACAGCACCACAAGATGTTCTGCGATGATAGCTTTTATGCCGACAACCCTTCTTTTTGGCATGATTTAGAAAGTGGCCAATTTAAATCTGGTCAGTTTTTAAGAAGAAATAGTTATGGAGAGGCTGTCTGGCTAGAAGCTACCTATAATCCAATTATTGATTCTTCCGGAAAGGTCGTCAAAGTCGTCAAATTTGCTTCTGACATTACAAAACAAATAGAAAAGAATGAGGCTGTATCTCAAGCATCTGATATTGCTTACAGTACATCCGTTGAAACTGCCCAAATTGCAAAACAAGGTTCTGAGCTTCTCAATGATTCGGTAACCGTTTCCGTGGGGATATCAGAGAAAGTAAAAGAGGCCTCAAGTAAGATTCAGCTATTGAATACAAAATCTCAAAATATTGAAGCAATCGTATCGACGATTAAAGACATTGCTGATCAAACTAACCTACTAGCACTTAATGCAGCGATTGAAGCAGCACGAGCTGGTGATCAGGGACGCGGTTTTGCAGTTGTTGCCGATGAAGTACGGCAGTTGGCATCCCGTACCAGTCAATCAACTAGTGAAATCGCCAGTGTTGTTCTGGATAACAAGAACCTAACTGATAGCGCCACCACTGCTATGGATGAGGTCGCCTCTATAGCCAATGATGGAATGAATAAAATCACGGAGGTATCTACGGTTATGGATGAGATCTACAAGGGTGCTGAAAATGTATCTAAAACCGTAATGAATTTGTCAGAAACATAAAAAGCGAAGTAAAAATGGCAGGTAATATTAATTACCTGCCATTGCTATCTCTGCGTATATCACGCCAATCTGGATAAAATTAGCTTCGCTTAAACTGCACCATCAGACGCTGAAGGGCTTCAAGACGCTCCACCAGCATCCGGGTACTTTCAACCGACTTATCACTGGTTTCAGATGTTGAAGAAGTCAGATCACTGATTTGCTCAATATTACGGGCTATTTCATCACTAACACCAGCTTGTTCTTCCACTGCTGAAGCAATCTGGTGACTACTGTCTGTTACCTTATTCAGCATTTCGTTAATGTCGTTAAGGCGCTCGCCGGTTTCGATCGCTTGCTGGCGACAGTGCTCAGAGAGTTCACCGCCGCGTTCAACCGCTTCTACTGCTTGTTTTGCCGTTGCTTGCAAGCGGTTGATCATTTCATGGATTTCTCCCGTTGAGGACTGTGTCTTCTGTGCCAACGAACGGACTTCATCGGCAACAACAGCAAAACCGCGTCCCTGATCACCGGCTCGAGCGGCTTCAATCGCCGCATTCAACGCAAGTAAGTTGGTTTGATCGGCAATTGAGCCAATAACATCAAGGATGCCTTCAATCTGACGACTGCTTTCAGACAAAGCATTGATAACCTGCTTTGAGTTATCAAGTTCACTGTGAAGCGAAAGTACAGACTCAATGGTTGTTTCAACACTTGTTTGACCACTTCCAGCCATCTCCTGCGCCTGGAAAGTCAGTGTCGATGATTGGGCTGCGCTTTCTGCCACCTCCCTGACTGTCAATGACATTTGTCCCATCGCCACACTGACTTGCTCTGTTGCTTCAGCTTGTTGCGACAAATTCGTTTTGATTTGCTGACTATTGGCAAATTCATCCTCGGCTGAAATAAGAATATCACCGGATGTCTCACTAGCCCTTCCTACAATGGCTCTTAGCTCTGAGCGACGCATTCTCAATGCCAGTTCAACAACCGAGTAGTCGTCTTTTTTTCCGGTATAGATAGGCTCCATAACCGGGTTGTCATAGGCCTTTTTAGCCAGTTCCTGCACCCTGCTCAAACGAGATTGAGAATTTGCATTAATAGCCAATCCCGCTAACAGCAATATAGGCAACAACGCTGCAATCATCAGCGGTACATCAACAAACAATTGTACTATGGAGAGTAAAAACGCCAGAGATATTAAGCAATTTAGCCATAACCCCTGACGAAACCTAAGCTTCTTTGCTCCTCCTGAACCATTGTCGAGATTTTTGTATGCTTCAGTTGCCCGCTGAACCTCTTCTTCTGTCGGACGGCTACGAACAGACTGGTATTCAATAACTTGCCCATTTTCATCGGTTATTGGCGTAACAAAAGCAGAAACCCAATAATAGTCTCCATTCTTACAGCGGTTCTTGACAATACCCATCCAGCTTTTACCAGCTTGGACATATTGCCACAACTGTTCAAATGCTTTTTTGGGCATATCGCCATGGCGTACTAAATTATGAGGATTACCTACCAGTTCTTCTTCGCTATAGCCCGCAACATCGCAGAAAGTCTGGTTTGCATAGGTTATATGGCTTTGTGGGTCGGTCGTTGATATCAAATCTAATGCTGTTGAGTAATCAACCGCCTTACCGCCAAGATTTGCTGAGGCTTGGTCTACTGTTCTTGTCATTATTATCTCTATTCTTTATTAGCGTTCTTCTTCTACAAGGCAATATTGTTTGTGCCATGAAACAAGGTTGCCATGGCATTGTGACATTTATCCCATAGTAACAACTTGATGTAAGTTAATTTGACGCAAAAATGTCAATAAAAGGACATGGTTACAACAGTTTATGTATAAGTTGCATTGTGTATCATTAAAATTTGACATGGATAGCAAAAAGCCCGTGATCTCCATCACGGGCTTATATTAGCTTTGCATCGTTGTTACTACTTAGAAAAAGAAAGGAACACAGTAGATAACGGAGGGAGATCGAGCTTAATCGAATGCGCCAAACCATGGCTTGACTCGTTCGTCGTATGAACGATCTGAGTAACAGGAGCTTGGCCGCCCCAATATTTTTCATCATCAGTGTTTAATACGAGCTGATACTCACCAGCCTCTGGCACACCGAACGTATAACCTTGACGCGATATTGGAGTGAAATTCGAAACAACCAATACCTTGTCACCATTTAACGCAATACGCTCATGGGCCAAGATACTTTGCTCAGCATCATCTTGAACTCGCCACTCAAACCCTTCAGGAGAACAGTCTTGCTCAAATAACGCCGGTGTACTGGTATAAAGCTTGTTCAGATCACGAACCAACGCCTGAACACCGCTATGTCTTGGGTATTGCAGCCAGTGCCACTCCAGCTGACCTTCGTGGGCCCACTCTGCACTTTGTGCAATTTCGGCTCCCATGAAATTCAGCTTCTTACCCGGCTGAGCATACATATAGCCCATAAATGCACGTAAGTTGGCCGTTTGTTGCCACTCGTCACCCGGCATCTTGTTCAGAAGCGATCCTTTACCGTACACCACTTCATCATGAGACAAAGACAAGACATAGTTCTCGCTGAAAGCATAAACCATCGGGAAAGTTATCGTGTTATGGTGGTACTTGCGATGAACGGGCTCTTCCTTAATGTAGGAGAGACTGTCATGCATCCAGCCCATATTCCATTTAAATCCGAAGCCCAAACCGCCCATATCCGTCGGTTTAGACACGCCTGGATATGCCGTCGACTCTTCTGCAATGGTCATTGCATTCGGATAATGACGGTAAACTTCCTCGTTCATCCAACGGAGTAGACTAACGGCATCGAAGTTGACATTTCCGCCTTCGTGGTTAGGAATCCACTGATCGTGCTCACGGGAATAATCAAGGTAGAGCATTGAAGCAACCGCATCAACGCGCAGGCCGTCGATATGATAGTGCTCAAACCAGAATAGAGCGTTCGATACCAAGAAGCGACGCACATGATCACGACCGTAGTCATAGATATAGCTTTGCCAATCCTGGTGCCAGCCACGACGGGGATCGGGGTCGTTAAACAGTGACGTACCGTCAAAGTTTGCCAAGCCGTGATCATCCGACGGGAAGTGTGCAGGCACCCAATCAAGTACGACACCAACTCCGGCCTGGTGGCACTGGTCAACAAAATACTTAAAGTCATCTGGCGAACCATAACGGCTACTAGGTGCAAACAGACCTATTGGCTGATACCCCCATGAACCATAGAATGGATGCTCAGAGATAGGCATAAGCTCGACATGGGTATAACCCATATCCTGTAAATAAGGGATCAGCTCATCCGCAAGCTCGCGATAAGTTAGAAAGTCACCATTTTCCTTGGTACGCCATGAACCAGCATGCAGTTCATAGAAAGAAAGGGCTTGCTGATGTTTGGCTGTTACCGGACGCGACTGCCACTTGCTGTCATTCCACTGATAGCGCGACTGATCGTAAATTTTCGAGGCAAATGACGGGTATTGCTCCGAGTAATACCCCCATGGATCCGCCTTGTGCGGAAGGCCGTTACCCTCATTGTCCTTTAGTTCGAACTTATACAGCTCATTCTCTTCAAGGCCAGGAATGAATAAGCCCCAAAGGCCATTATCCAACCTCTGAAGGGGATTGCGACGGCCATCCCACGCATTAAACTGACCAACAACACTTACTGCCGACGCATTCGGGGCAAAAATCAGAAAACGAACACCCGAAACAGACTGGCTGCCTTTAGTCAGAGTGATCAACTGGGCCCCCATCTCACTGTGCATGAGAGAAGGTGTAGTTAAGGCTTCGCCTGATGGTAGCAGGTTATGAAATTGGTAAGGGTCGTAGAATGTCTGCTCGCCTTCCGGCCAGCGTATGTCTAGCTGATAAAGAGCAGTGGTAAGGTCTGCATCACCTGCCAGGATAAAGCCACTATCCGCTTCTCGGGCTAAAGTGAAACGTTCGCCGTTTTCCGTTACTGCAACAACACTTTCAGCCCCAGGCATCCACACGCGAAGTGCAGCACCGTGAGGCTGATATTGAGGGCCTAAAAAAGAAAATGGGTCTGAGAATGCAGCTCTTTCGAGCTGCACATATTCCTTATCACTGCGGGTCACTGTCAGTGTGTCCAACGCATTACTCCTAGTTAGATATTTGTGAAGCTTTCTCTCGTGTTTCAGTTAAACGTCGAGTCAAGTCAACAATATTCTGGCGAGTAAAAATATCATCTAAGGTAGTAGAAAGCTTACGACGCCAGTTTGGATACTCATCGACGGTTCCTGGAATATTTACTGGCTGGTCCATTTCAAGCCAGTCTTCAAGCTGTAAGCTCAACAGTGCACTGGAGCTTGCTGCCAAATGCAATTGCATACCTTCGCTCAGATGTTGATCCATCGGAACATATGCAGCATTTTGCCCAACACCTTCAGGAAGATAACCATGCCAAGCCAAACTATCAAGAATTTTTTGCTTGCTTTCAGCACGGCTGTCAAATAGGCCGGATAGCTGTTCCTTGTCAGGATACAAGCCTAGTTCTTCACCCATTTTAAGATCATCACAGTGCCAGAAGCCACGTAGCGTTGGCATATCATGAGTACACAATGCAGCCATGGACTGTTCCGTATAGTGTACTGGTGAATAGAAGCCACCATCTTCAGCTGTCTCGAAGAAGAATACCTTATAAGAGTGAATACCCGCTGTAGATAGCTTCTCGACAATCTCGTCAGGTACAGTACCCAAGTCTTCACCAATCACAGTACATTGGTAACGGTGACTTTCAAGCGCGAGGATAGCCATCATATCGTCTACCGGGTAGTACATATACGCCCCGTCCTTCGCACCTTCACCTTTAGGGATCCACCACAAACGCAGCAGGCCTAAAACATGATCGATACGCAATGCACCACAGCTACGCATGTTCGCGCGAAGCAGTTGAACAAAAGGTTCATAGGCTCTTTCTTTCAGTACTTCAGGGTTAAGTGGTGGCAACCCCCAGTTCTGGCCAAGCGGACCTAAGATATCCGGCGGAGCACCGACACTGACGTCCTGACAAAGTGCACCATGATCAGCCCAGGTCTCTGAACCAGAATCACAGACACCGACAGCCAGATCACGGTATAGGCCCATAGCCATACCTTTTTCATCTGCCAGCTCATTGACTTCAGCTAGCTGACTATCGGCCAACCACTGCAAGTACATGAATAGCTGAACTTTAATAAAGTTCTTCTTGATAAATGTCTGTACTGCAGGATTATCGAAATGACGATACTCTTCGGGGAATACCGGCCAGCCCCATACTGAATCATCTTCTTTTTTCAGCTCGGCATGAAGCGCATCAAAGGCTGCTTGATGAAGCAGGCTTTCACCACCTTGCTCGACAAACTTCAAAAATGTCTGAGCGCGGGCAGTTTTTTTGTCAAGATGACGCTCGCAGAATGTGTCAAACAACAAAGGAAGTACGGCCATTTTCAGGCAAGAAACTTCACTGTAGTTCACCCAATTGGCATCACGGGCTTCTACCAGACGCTGCTGAAACTCAGGGCTTCCTACTAATTGCTGTGCTTCGTCACACTGGGCGAACTCAGAAACAGAGCTCACATCAATGTACATCAGGTTCAGCCAACGGCGTGATGACGGGCTATATGGGCTCGCACCTTCAGGGTTGGCTGGGAATAAGGAGTGAATAGGGTTTAAACCCACAAAATCACCACCACGAGCGGCAACATCGGCAACTAATTGTTTCAGATCACCGAAATCACCAATCCCCCAGTTGTGATTAGTTCGAATTGAATACAGCTGAACACTAGTACCCCACAGTTTCTTGTTTTCTAACAAGGCATCTTGCTTGTAACAAGACTGAGGAGTAACGATCAAAGTCATTTCAAACGGAGATTTACGACGCTTGCGGAAAACTTGCAGCTTGTGATAACCCCATTCCAGGTCATCAGGCAGCGCGAACACCAACGGGCCGCCATTTGCGCGCTCGTCACTGATCAACTGCGATTGCAGCCAGCCTTCCATTACTTCACCCTGCTCTGTTTCCAGACGCCAGCTAAAATCGCTGATCCGTGCACTCTGGCCTAAGTGCATCGCTATGCGCATCGACTCACCGCTACGAACAACCTGTACCGGAGCCAGAACATCAGGACGTTGTTTTTTATTCGCTGACTCAAGCAACGCTTCGTCGTTTTTTGTATCGTAACCAAGAGCTGCTAGCAGACGACGGATCGTCTCGCTCTCAACTTTGGCTTCATCTCCCCAAGCACTGATATAGCTATCTGCAATACCTACCATGTCAGCAACTTGTTTTAATACTTGATCGTCTTTCATCGTTCTCTCCGATAGCGGCCTTGCGGCCGCTTCGATGTTAGGGTTTTGCTGATATCAATTCAGACTCTAAATCACCAAAGGGGGTGAATTAACGGTTTACTGGCTCTAGTTTCCAGATGTTATTGGCGTAGTCTCGAATACTACGGTCTGAGCTAAACTTGCTCATTAATGCTGTATTTAGAATTGCTTTGCGTGCCCAGTTTTTCTGATCACGGTATTCAGCATCAATTTTCTCGTGAGTTTTCACGTAGTCTGCAAAGTCAGCCAGTACCAGGTAAGGGTCACCACCGTCCAGCAGGTTATGGCGAATAGCTGCCAGCTGGCCTGGGTAGCCTGGTGTGAACTCATCAGTTTCCAATAGATCCAGTGCTGCGCGCAGTAAGCTATCAGCATGGTAATAACGGTAAGGGTCGTAACCCTCTTCTTGTAGTTTCTGTACTTCATCAACCAACAGACCGAAGATGAAGATATTGTCATCGCCAAGCTCTTCACGCATTTCAACGTTTGCACCATCCATCGTACCGATGGTCAGTGCACCGTTTAGTGCAAACTTCATGTTACCTGTACCCGACGCTTCTTTACCGGCTGTAGAGATTTGCTCGGAAACATCAGCTGCAGGGAATAGAATTTCTGCAAGGCTTACACGGTAGTCAGGGATGAATACCACTTTCAACTTGCCACCAAGGCGAGAATCGTTGTTCACCTTTTCTGCAATCTTATTGATAGCGAAGATAATGTCTTTCGCCAGCGCATAACCCGGAGCCGCCTTGGCACCAAAGAAGAATACGCGTGGTTGCATATCAAATGTAGAATCGTTCAGCAGACGATGGTATAGCGACAGAATGTGAAGCAGGTTCAGGTGCTGACGCTTGTACTCGTGCAGACGCTTGATTTGGATGTCAAAGATGGCATTCGTATCAAGCTCGATACCCATGTTCTCTTCAACCCAATCAGCCAAACGCTGCTTATTCTCTTTCTTCACTGCCATGTAGCGTTTCTGGAACGCTTCATCTTCAGCGAACTTCTCAAGACCGGCAATTTTCTCAAGCTTTTTAGGCCAATCATTACCCACTTTCTCGCTGATCAGCGCAGAAAGGCCTGGGTTACAATATTTAATCCAGCGACGCGGCGTTACACCATTGGTCACGTTCTGAAGACGGCCAGGGTACAGCTCGTTAAACTCAGGGAATAGATCACGCTTAACCAGCTCTGAGTGCAGTGCTGCTACGCCGTTGACGGCATACGTACTGACAACACAAAGGTTTGCCATACGTACCATGCGCTGAGGACCTTCCTCAATGATAGATAGCTTGCGCTTAACTTCGTTGTTGCCAGGCCAGGTTTTCTCAACCAGCTTCATGAAGCGGTGGTTGATTTCAAAGATAATTTCCATGTGGCGAGGCAGCATTTGTGCAATTAGTGCTTCGCTCCACGTTTCAAGTGCTTCAGGAAGCAACGTATGGTTGGTGTAGGCAAAAGTCTTTGAAGAAATTGCCCATGCCGCATCCCAGCCCAGCTTGTATTCATCAATCAGAATACGCATCAGCTCAGGGATTGCGATTGTCGGGTGAGTATCGTTAAGCTGGATAGTTTCAAGCTTAGACAGATCTTCAATCTTGTTACCCGCACCGATGTGACGACGTAAAATATCGGCAATCGAACAAGCACAATGGAAGTACTGCTGCATCAGACGAAGGGCTTTGCCCTGGTCGTGGTTATCATTCGGGTACAGAACCTTGGTTACGTTACCAGCTTCTAATGCCGAATACTGAGCACCAACATAGTCACCATCATTGAAACGCGCTAGGTTGAACGGCGCATTAGAGCGACATTCCCATAAGCGAAGTGGATAAACACTCTTGTTGTCGTAACCGACAATCGGAAGATCCCAAGCAACACCTTCTACGGTCATACCTGGAACCCAGCGGCGGCAAGCGCTGCCATTTTCGTCAGTGTAAGCTTCAACATGACCGTAAAGGCTAACTGTCTGTGCAAGCTCTGGGCGAATAACTTCCCACGGGTAGCCTTCAAGACCACGCCATGCATCCGGGGCTTCTACCTGACGGCCTTCCACGAAAGACTGACGGAACAAACCGTATTCATAGTGCAGGCCATAACCTACAGCAGGGTATTCTTGTGCCGCTAGTGAGTCCATGAAACATGCAGCTAGACGGCCAAGACCACCATTACCCAATGCTGGGTCACGCTCTTCTTCAAGTAGATCAGTCAGGTTATGACCCATCTCTTCCATTGCTGCGGCAACATCTTCATATAGACCCATGCTGATCAGGTTATTACCAGTCAGACGGCCAATAAGGAATTCCAAAGAAAGGTAGTTAACACTACGTGCTTTCTCTTCTGCTAGTTTCTTTTCTGTTTCTAGCAGGTTACCGGTACTGATTTCAGCCAGTGCACGGCCCATTGCCAGATACCAGCTACGTGAAGTAGCAGTCTCTGCTGTATTTGCATACGTCGTTGTCAGGTGTTTCTCTACAGCCGCTTTAAATGCAGGCTTGTCAAATTGTTGTGTCTGACCATTTTTAGACATGGTTCAATCTCGCTCTAGGATTATTTCCAACTGGTGACTATGTTGCCTTCAACTATCTGTTAAAACATCCTCCCGCCTCGGGGAGGATTAGGGATGAGTATGAGGGGCGTAGTTACCCGATCCCCCTCCCTAATGTGACCTCCTGCAAAATTTCGAGGTGTAGACAGCTCCCCATGGAACAAACAATGCAACTTGATTCACAATAATAGGTTAATTCACATGCGCAACAAGAGACCCATTTTTTGATGACTGTTTCAATATATGTGAGCCGACTCATATTTCTGGGGATGAGAAGTCATAGAATTGCTGATTTCGCCGTGAAGGTGCGTAAAGTTAGGGTCCAGATCAAATGTCATGAAATTATTTTATTGCATGATTTTAATCACCCCATGGCATAAAGCTCACCTATATCCTGTGTAAAACGGGAAATTAATACCTAAGAGCTTTAATGGAACCTGAACTCTTACAAAAGATAGCAAGACTATGTGGATACCATCAAAACTGACTCGCCCGGCACGCCTTCACAATGCGATACTACGTCCTCGTTTGCTGGAAGCTCTTGATCAGGCTCCTTTTTACCGTCTTGTTCTGTTTCGTTCTCCAGCGGGTTACGGCAAAACAACCATGGCTGCACAATGGTTGAGTGAACACCCGCATACCGGCTGGTTCAACATCGACGAAAACGACAACGACACATTCCGCTTTGCAAATTATCTTCTGCAATCGATTAATAAGGCTACGGATAACGCGTGCCTTAAAACACAGGCGATGGCAGAGCGCCGACAGTTTGCCTGCATGTCGACACTGTTTAGCGAATTATTCGGCGAGATCAGTAACTACCATGAGCAAACATACCTGGTATTAGACGATTACCATGTCATCAACAATGATGATATTCACGACGGAATGCGCTTCTTCCTGAAAAACATGCCCGACAATCTCACTCTCGTCGTTACCAGTCGTACACTTCCGCCTCTGGGAACGGCCAACCTGCGTGTTCGGGATTTACTGATTGAAGTCGACAACGATTTACTGGCTTTTGATGAAGAAGAAACCGAGCGTTTCTTCAACAAGCGCGTCGCTGACAATGTCGAGTCTGACGTACTAAAATCCCTGCGCGAGCAAGTAGAGGGTTGGCCTTCGGCACTGCAGCTAATCGCCCTGCACGCTCAACAAAGACCAAACAACCTCGTTGAATCAGCTGTTTCGATGGCTAATTTCAACCGTGGCCACTTATGGGACTATCTGGCCGAAGAGGTCTTTGACCAACTGGATGCCGAAACTCAGCAATTCTTACTGCAATGTTCTGTCCTCGACATATTCAATGCCGAGCTGGTTACCGATTTAACCGGACGAAGCGATGCCCTGGCGATGCTGGAATCACTTAACCGGTTTGGTTTATTCCTCAATACATTGGAAGGCGATAATAACTGGTATCGTTTCCATAACCTATTTGCAGAATTTTTGCGCCACCAACGTTATTCACAAATACCGCAACAACGATCAGAGCTTCACTCGCTTGCCGCAAGAGCCTGGCTAAAACAAAATTCACCACAACAAGCTTTGCTCCATGCCCAAAAAAGCGAAGATACAGATCTTAGCATCGAAATCCTATCGGAATTTGGCTGGGACATGTTCCACCATGGTGAACTTAAACTGCTTGAAGACGGCATTGACTTGCTGGACAAGGAAAAATTGTTCAGCACGCCACGTCTGGCCCTGTTGCGTCTATGGCTGATTCAAAGTCAGCATCGTTATAATGACGTAGGTGACCTGATTGCAGAATCCGAAGCGGAAATGCATAAGCACAACATTGTCTTGGATGATGCTATCCAAGGGGAATTCAATGCCCTTCGAGCGCAGGTTGCCATCAATCAAAGCAAGCCGGAAGATGCCCTCATCCTATCAGAGCAAGCCTTGGGCCAACTGCCATCAACCACTTATCGTAGTCGAATTGTGGCAACCTCTGTTGTCGGTGAAGTACATCACTGCCTAGGAAACCTTAGTCGTGCACTGCCAATGATGCAGCAAACTGAGAAAATGGCCCGTCAGTACCACGTATATCACCAAGCACTTTGGGCATTGCTTCAGCAAAGTGAGATTTTACTGGCACAAGGGTATGTTCAGTCCGCCTATGAGCTACTGGATCAAGCATTCAAGCTTGTCAAAGAACAGCATTTACAGCAGGTTCCTCTGCATGAATTTTTGCTGCGCCTTCGGGCCCAGATCCTCTGGTGCTGGAACCGACTCGACGAAGCCGAGGAAGCCGCCCTTAAGAGCCTGGAAGTACTGACTCCATTTGATGAAACCAAGTCTCTTCATGCATATTCAATGCTAGCAAGAATTGCAATTACCCGTGGCGAGCAAGATAAGGCCGCCCGCTATCTCGACCTTTGCAATAGCATGATGGATCGTTCTGATTACCATATTGACTGGCGAGCCAATACCGATTTGGCAAACCTATTCTACTGGCAGATCAAAGGTGACACAGACAGCATTCAAAGTTGGCTAGAGAAGGCCGAGGAACCAGAAGCCGCATGTAACCATTTCCAACAGTTACAATGGCGCAATATCGCTCGAGCATGCCTGAATGTTGGCGAACTGAATCGCTCGCAAGCAATTTTGGATATGCTGCTAGAAAGTTGTGATAAGCATAACCTGATCACAGACAAAAACCGTAACCTTGTGGTACAAGCAGTACTCAGCAAGCGTATGAACGTAAGAGAAAAAGCGCTAGATCAGCTAAAAGAAGCCCTAGTCTTAACCAACAGTACAGGGATGGTTGGAATTTTCTTATGCGATGGCGCCGACATTTGTGATCTATTACAAGAACTTGTTGATGGTAAAAATCTCAACGAGCTTGAATTGCATCGAGCGCGTCAGCTGTTACGCGAAATGACCAGCAAAGAACGTAATCGTTCAGTTCATTTCGATGAAAGTTTTGTCGAAAAATTACTAAATCTGCCAGATGTACCAGAACTGATCCGTACCAGCCCGCTAACCCAACGTGAATGGCAAGTGCTGGGACTGATCTACACTGGTTACAGTAATGAACAAATAGCCTCTGAGCTTGATGTAGCGTCAACGACGATTAAGACTCATATTCGAAATCTTTACCAGAAGCTGAATATTGCCAATCGCCAGCAGGCTATCGAAACAGCGGAAAACTTACTCAAACTCATGGGCTTCTAAACAAACGCAGCTCATCACAGGTTAAGGATGACCGATGATTGAATGGAGTAGTAACCGAATTTGGTACCAGGATATGCCGTTTAAAGTGAACGGCATTCCTGTCGGTGCGCGTATGACTGTTATCCGGCTCGATAACAAGAAATTACTGATCCATTCTCCTGTCCAGCTAACGACACAACTGCAGCTTGAACTGACCAAGCTTGGACAAATACACGCCGTTGTTACCCCAAATATGAACCACCACCTATTCCTGTCCGAGTGGTGGCTGGCATATCCGGAAGCCTACTTTTTTGCGCCACCAGGGCTTCAAAACAAACGCACGGATCTTGCTTTTGATGATGCCCTGAGTGCGCAGACATCTTCATTATGGCGTCACCAGCTCTATCAGACACTGCTGCGCGGCAGCGACAGAATGGAAGAAGTTATCTTCTGTGACCCAACATCAAAAACCCTTATTGTCGGCGATACTCTTGCCTGGTTAAACCCCTCATCAAATATACTGACTATCGGTCTCGCATTACTGAACGGCTGCTACCAAAATCCCGCAATGCCATTGTACTGGCGACTAACATTTAAAGATAAGACTCGGCTTCGACAGTCGTTGCAAGAAATCCTGACTTGGCCATTCGAACGGATCATCCTCTCACACGGCCAGCTTATCACCGAAAATGGTAAATCACGCTTTTATGATGCCTTCAAGTGGGCCCTGTAATAAATACATACCCTCTCATGAGGGAAATTTCCCTCACCTCTTTGCTCTAAATCAATTTACCTGCGATAGGGTAAACACCAATTATATTTGTATGACATATTTCACATTTTTATATGCTCCAAGGAGTATATTCATAGCGTAAAAAAATGTGAGGGAGCAACATGAAAGCATCTAAGCTTTATTTCAGAGATCTACTCGGATTGACTCTGGTAGTTTCAGCCATTCTGGTTATGTTAGGTGGTATTTTTGGCGTTCTGGCAGTACTTAACTACTTCTCCCATGAAGAAGCACTGGCCAGTACATATATCCATGAATCACTACCACTGTTTATTTTCTTAATTCCCTCCTACTTGCTCGGCAAATACATCAACCGTCCAACGTGGGTATCAGAGGTTGAAGAATATCAGCTAGAGGCAGCTAAAAAAGCCAGTAATTAAGCTAACAACAGCCACTCCCCCTGGAGTGGCTGTTTTCTATAAGAACACCAATTATTCATCTTTTGCCTCCCACCGCGAAGTCAATTCGACGTCCTCATCACATACAGCGTACTCACCTGACTCTTCTGGAGTTTTTGATTAATGCCACCTATTCTTATTAATCTTGGTACAACAGTGATCTCACCCCGTTTTTTGCCAACAAAGCCAAAGCGCAATGGTATTCCGATTCACCCTAACGGAGTAATTTAATGAAATTTCAGAAAGATAGCCCGAGACCTATCGTGCTTATCCGCGGTTTGCTTCGTGAACAGCGTCACTGGGGAGATTTCCGTAAGCAGCTATGTAAACAATATCCCCACCGGCCTGTTATTTGCCTCGATCTGGCGGGAAACGGCGCTCGCTTTCGGGTCGATTCTCCTTCTTCAATACGAAAGATGGTGAACGACTTACGTGTTCAGCTTCGGCTCGAAGAAATTAACCCGTACTCTATCGATATTGTTGCTATTTCGATGGGCGGTATGATTGCGATAGAATGGATTACTTGCTATCCCAACGAAGTAGATTCCGCCGTGCTTATCAATACCAGCACCCGCCCCTACTCACCTTTTTATCAACGACTAAACTGGCGTCAACTACCGACTATTTTCAAGATATTTCACAGTTCTCCCGAACGCAAAGAAGCCCTAATCCTATCGCTAACATCCAATAACCTGCATCAGCACCAAGGAACCCTCAAAGATTGGGTCAGGTGGCGTGAACAATATCCCGTCAGTTCACGTAATACACTGGCTCAGCTTCAGGCTGCCGCCCGGTATCGTGTCCGCTACTCCCCGACCAAACCAGTTCTATTGCTAGCATCAGAACAAGATCAACTGGTCAATGTAGCCTGTAGCAAGGCACTCGCTGCGCATTGGCATCTTCCTCTATTTCTTCACCCTAACGCCGGACACGATCTTCCGCTTGATGAACCCGAATGGGTCTGTGAACAGATCGAAGCCTTCTTTCAACAACGAGCTCTTTGATAACTGACTCAATTACATGAACATAATATGAACTAGCCCCTCACATCCTATTCAGTCGCCCCACAGCATACTTCCCTCAACAATTAAGCCCATTAAGTCTTTGAGAGGAAAGTATGAGTCCTATTAGTATTGTTGTTATTACCCTAAATGAAGAGAAACGTATCGGCCGCCTGCTGGAGGACCTGAGCAAGCAAAGCCACCAGAGCTTTGAAGTCATCGTGGTTGACTCCAACAGTGATGACAACACCTGTGAGGTTGCACAAGGGTTTGAAAAAGCACTACCAGCCTTGTCAGTCCATAAAATGGAAGGAAGAGGAACCAGCCTTGGCCGCAATACTGGTGCCAAGCTTGCCTCTTTCGAACGTATCTTGTTCCTCGATGCCGATGTGCGATTAGAGCCAACATTCCTGACCAATGCCCTTCACCAACTTGAAAAACGCAAGTTAGAAGTTGCTGGTGTTTATATGAGCGCAGAAGAACTCTCTGCTGGGTATCGCCTTGGCTACGGCCTGTTCAATGCCGGGTTGTACCTCACTTCGTTCTTTTTCCCGACATCAGTCGGTGCCTGCCTATTTTCAACCAAACGAGCACATGAAGAAATCAGCGGTTTTGACGAAAGCATTGTGCTTTGCGAAGACTGTGACTACGTTCGCAGAGCCTCAGAAACCTGGCGCTATCGAATGATACCTGTCAGCTTCTGGTTTGATCCTCGTCGACTTGAGCAAGATGGCTTTTTCAAAATGGGGCTTACCTATCTGAAAGCGAATGTACGCCGCTTTTTTTTCGGAGAAATGCGCAACAATGAAATGACCTATGAATTTGGCCACTACAAGGACGCGGAAAACAAATGCTAAACGCCAGCTGGTGGTGGTTTTTCGGCGGTAGTTTTCTCGACGCACTGATAGGGCCCAACCTCTTTTTTCCAGGAGAGCCCTTCTTACTTGCAGCAGGCTACCTGCTGAGCAACGGTCCAGTCTACGGTGTCGTTTCCGTGCTCATCGGCGGCTTCATCGGTGACCAACTCAGTTACTTCATTGGCCGTCGGTATGGTGTAAATGGCCGGCGCTGGCTCAGCCAGCGTATTCCCAAAACCCGACGCGCCATTGCCAGAGCGAGGCTGGTACTGAGAAAACGCGGACCTCTGGTAGTCGCTATCGCCCGATTACTGGGGCCCGTTGCCTGGATAATGCCCTTTATCGCCGGCAGCTATGCGCTACCCTGGGTTACTTTCACCGTGTTTTCATTAATCGGTCTTTTCATCGGTGTCGGGCAGTTTGTCCTTGCAGGTTTTTTGCTGGCACAGGGTATCGAGTTACTGCCGGATATGGCTACTGTGACCCTCTTCTTAAAAGAACACAGTCTATTCGTCATTGCTTTCAGTACTGAAGTGGCATAGTTAATTTGGCCACCTGATTAGAGGTGATATCATCACCTCACAACTGAACAGGTGACACAATGACCAAACGTACCAGAAGAACATATAGCCCTGAGTTTAAGCTTGAAGCTGCTCAACTTGTCCTTGACCAAA
>NZ_RJLM01000194.1 GCF_004104355.1 Photobacterium chitinilyticum | reverse complement strand
AGTTTGATAAAACACATCCAAATTTCAAAATGCATAATATCAAATAAAAACCGTTTTCAACTGCAATGCATATAAGACCATGTTCACCGTACTCTTACGTGTTGTGAATCACCACAAACATGCTACAAGTTGTGAATTAAGCATGATCATGCATCAAATATCCATACTCGTACAAAACATCAAAATTGAGATCTCACATACGAAAACATGCATAAAGTATTGCWAACTACTRGTTGAGGTCCACTAACGGCTGCCTCATAGAGGTTCGTTGATCAAGACGTTCCCCATGATATTACCCCGTCGAGTAATCTACTATGCAATACTAAACATGTYAAAATACGGCAATGTAYGCTCACATGCCACTACAATGCAAAGCAATAACATAAAATCAACTTTGCAAAACATCTTGTGCAAAATCAACTTTGCAAAACATCTTGTGCA
>NZ_RJLM01000193.1 GCF_004104355.1 Photobacterium chitinilyticum | reverse complement strand
CTATTTGCTCGTAGCTCGCGTTTAATACCAGATAAAGCAAATCTTGGTTTTCGTTTCCCTTGTGATGGGCCGGGAAGAGGRGGWACATGTCAAGTATCTGCTTGGGATCATGTCTTCTTAGGRCTATTCTGGATGTACAATGCTATTTCSGTAGTMATATTCCATTTCAGTTGGAAAATGCAGTCAGATGTTTGGGGTAGTATAAGTGATCAAGGGGTRGTAACTCATATTACKGGAGGAAACTTTGCRCAGAGTTCCATTACTATTAATGGRTGGCTCCGCGATTTCTTATGGGCACAAGCATCYCARGTAATTCAGTCTTATGGTYCTTCRTTATCTGCATATGGTCTTTTTTTCCTAGGTGCTCATTTTGTATGGGCTTTCAGTTTAATGTTTCTATTCAGCGGGCGTGGTTATTGGCAAGAACTTATTGAATCCATTGT
>NZ_RJLM01000192.1 GCF_004104355.1 Photobacterium chitinilyticum | reverse complement strand
TGAAATGCTTCGCATTCTCCAAGAAATTTCTGAGCGTGTCCGCCCTCATGCGGCTGAGATTGCTAATGACGCTTGGATTATCGGTCATCTGGACTTGATTCGTGCCAAGGTTCGATTTATCCAAGAAGGACAAGCAGTCGTGCCTCAGCTGTCAGAAAATCAAGAGATTCAACTGCTCCATGTCTGCCATCCTTTGGTCAAAAATGCCGTCGCAAATGATGTCTATTTTGGTCAAGATTTAACAGCTATTGTCATTACAGGTCCCAATACAGGTGGGAAGACCATCATGCTCAAAACTCTGGGCTTGACACAGGTCATGGCCCAGTCAGGATTGCCGATTTTAGCAGACAAGGGAAGTCGTGTTGGTATTTTTGAAGAAATCTTTGCTGATATTGGAGATGAGCAGTCTATTGAGCAGAGCTTGTCTACCTTCTCTAGCCATA
>NZ_RJLM01000191.1 GCF_004104355.1 Photobacterium chitinilyticum | reverse complement strand
TTCCCTCCGGGGGGGTAGGAAAATCATGCTCGGGATAGCGATAGCGGACTCAAAGCTATGGAACTTGGGGATGGGTCTTTTGTCGAAATAGAGTGGAGTGACCTTCTTTTTTATTTGAATTTAGATATATATCTATTATATCTATCGCTTTTTTAATTTTACATATAGTATTTTTAAACGGCCGAATCAGCATATTTTTTGAAGCCCCGTAACTCTTCCTCAGCCAGGCTTGGGCWGAATAGCRGAGCAAGTATTAGTAGCATAGCAAAAATGCGTTCCTCATCATTAAGTCATTAAATTCATATGTTTGCTCGCGGTAATTGTGGCCTCTCGGGAGAATCGATGACTGCATCAAAGATGCACTTGTTAGTACATCTGARAATTYTTAATTGGCTAGTTGTAAATAGCCCCAGGGCTATGGAACAAAGGATTATCCCGAACCTA
>NZ_RJLM01000190.1 GCF_004104355.1 Photobacterium chitinilyticum | reverse complement strand
AATGATCCTTCCGCAGGTTCACCTACGGAAACCTTGTTACGACTTCTMCTTCCTCTAAATAGTCAAATTAGGTCATCTTCTCAGCATCAGTCGAGCGGCAACGCCACTACAACGACACCAATCCAACGACCTCACTAAACCATTCAATCGGTAGKAGCGACGGGCGGTGTGTACAAAGGRCAGGGACGTARTCARCGCRAGCTKATGACTYGCRCTTACYAGGAATTCCTCGTTCACGGGGAATAATTGCAAGCCCCGATCCCAGTCACGACGGTGATGAAACAGTTTGCCCAACCCTTTCGGGCCAGGTTCCCAGACTCGCTGGCACCGTCATTGTAGCGCACGTGTGGCCCCGGACATCTAAGGGCATCACAGACCTGAGACTCGCTGGCACCGTCATTGTAGCGCACGTGTGGCCCCGGACATCTAAGGGCATCACAGACCTG
>NZ_RJLM01000189.1 GCF_004104355.1 Photobacterium chitinilyticum | reverse complement strand
GTTATGGTGAAACCGTCATGCAACTGCTGGAATTTGGCAAAGTTAAAAAGGTATTTGCCCGCATTGGGGCCAATGTATTCTTGGTAATCTTGTGAAGTGATCATTTCCATGTTTTTTAATCTCCTGAGCCTTTAATGCCGTAGCTTGAGCTAATTGGCAACCAGACGGCTGATAAAGCACCTKCTGCGKATYACTCTTTKTGACATTTATATGATAATAGACTAACGAAATTTGGTTCCACGCTCCGTGCCGGGGGCGGACTACCAATATCAGCATKCCCCGGAAATTCGCAAAGAGAAGAAAAATGGCAAAAATACAAAAAATCAAAGGCGTTGCAGACCTCTTTCCAGAGGATAGTGCAAGATATGCGTTCATGGAGAAGACCGCAAGAGATGTTTTCACCTCTTACGGTTTCGGCGAACTGAGGACTCCTATCCTCGAAAAGAC
>NZ_RJLM01000188.1 GCF_004104355.1 Photobacterium chitinilyticum | reverse complement strand
AAGATAGCAGTGATGTCAAACGACGCAGCTGACTTCTTTTCTTTCACGACTTCCCCACACCCAGCATGCATACCTTTCCGCCATAACTGTAGTGAATGTCTGTTATGAGCGAGGAGCGGAAGTTAACACTTATGAAAAATGGCTACGAAGTCCGTGGCTATCTATCGGCTTATTAGTACTTGAAACGCTTCTTCAGAAGCCTGAAGAGCTAATCGTTCGGCGATACTATATATGCATTAATAGACTATATCGTTGGTATAAACAGTGCACCATGCAACATGAATAACAGTGGGTTATCCAAAAGGAAGCAGAAAGCTAAATATGGAAAACTACAATACGATGCCCCGTTAAGTTCAATACTACTAATTTTTAGATGGAAAACGTATGTAATAGAGAGTAACTTAAAAGAGAGATCCTGTGTTGCCGCCAAATAAATTGCGGTTATTT
>NZ_RJLM01000187.1 GCF_004104355.1 Photobacterium chitinilyticum | reverse complement strand
TTCAGATTTGTGTAGTAAGGACAGAAGRCCTACGGCCTATGTTATTCCTTTTCYAGYATGYTTCTGTGAGTGYYCAGTCTTCTCTTGAAAGAGTCAATTGAAGGTGCGGAYACCACTGCTTCAGGCAGCAGGTTCCAAGTATTGATGACWCGGYGWGAAAACCTGTAWGCCAYSGGTATTTTRTTCRTTCTWGRCTTTTCTACTCGCCTGCTATGTCCTCTRARRTGTCCCGATCTAGTGGGAAGAAAGAGAGAATAAGTTAGGTCCGAAATCATTTCTYAGTATTCTGTACATCAATATTAGATCTCCCCTTAGTCTGCGATAGGACAGAGTAAAGAGGTTCAGTTTTTCAAGCCGCTCTTTATATGATAAACCCCGGAGTTCCGGAATTGCACGCGTAGCCGCTCTTTATATGATAAACCCCGGAGTTCCGGAATTGCACGCGTAG
>NZ_RJLM01000186.1 GCF_004104355.1 Photobacterium chitinilyticum | reverse complement strand
CAACAGGTTATCCAAAGCCTCAAAATCAACTTGTCGACCTTTATTATCAAGTAAATCTTGATGAATTCTTGCTAGTAAGTCATAAGCCTTATTGTAAAATTCTCTATCACTAGATGGGAGGTCAGTTTTCTTAGCTCCTAGCTTATGAGATAAACTTTCCTGCTTGGCCAGTTTGCTATCAATGCCTGCTGCTGTTTCTGCTGAAAGATCCTTGGCTGGGATATAACGAGRAACTCCATTCTCCTCAAAGACATARCCATCGCCTACTTTTCGAACAGCTTCTTTGACCAATTTCTCATCAATTGGATTGCTTGGAGCTGGTTGCGGACTTGGACTAGGTTCYGGAGTCGGTTGTGGACTTGGTTGTTCTGGTCTTGAATCTGGTACCCAATGGTTTGAACGATAACGAAGGGGAATAATACGAGCCAATTTTTCTTCCAAAGGTGACAGTT
>NZ_RJLM01000024.1 GCF_004104355.1 Photobacterium chitinilyticum | reverse complement strand
TTTTGGCTTCGTCATGATGAACGTAAAACCATTGTGCGAGAGAGATCCGCCTTCATGAATCGTCTATTCAATGTTGAGGTTATTTACCAGTAATCATTAAGCCCATCACTGGGTAGATCTGCCTTATCTGATTATTTGCAACAAGCCGATGATATCCAGTACAAACATTCTGCTTCTCTGGGAGCCAACTCAGGAAATAGGATATTTATGACTTTAAATAGAATATCTTGTGGAAAATCATTGATCTGCCTACAAATTTCGATAGGATCGCGGGTAGCCATAGCAGCCTCCGGTTAGGTTGTATTGGTTAGCTAATTACGGGAGGGCCGAATCTCTCGTAATTAGCGACATTATTGGAATTGCCTTCACTACTCCTTTGTTTGTTTTTCTTGGTATGTAAAATAGGATTCGATCCAGTCCGGAAAGACAACATCGATTGGGTTTGGATCTGGGCGTTTCAACTTTCTATTTTCAATATACACATTTAAATTAAGCCACCGATTCACTTGTTGGGGGGATACTCCCAGATCCCGGGCACAACGAGTTTTCGCCCCGCGTTCGTCGCCATACCAAAAGCAAATGTAATCACGCAGCAATACTTGCGATCCTTCCATTTTTTTTGCAAACATCCGGTTCTTATCAAGCTCGTCTTCCAATGCATCTGCAGCTTTTTTCATTTGTAGCTCTTTCGTCAACATTTGTTGAATTAACTATACTCTAATCGTTTATTTTATTCTTAATTTTTACACTGTGGGGGTTTAAATATCAAATCTAAATCTGATTCCGATTCGATTGGAGATCAAATAGCTTGAACTCTCCTATGGGTACGTTAGAATGTACTAAGAATCTGAGAGTACAATGCCTAGTTTCGCGTAGTGAACTAGAGTGGTGTATTCACCGAATTCAGAGTGTGTTGGGAGTGAGACCCCGACAATATAGCATTCGCAGAAAAGGCCAAGTTCCCGCAAGGATTTGGCCTTTTTTGTGCCTGGCGATCAAGTGTTTGATCTTTGGAAAAAATATTATTATAGTGATCCGCAATGTTTGGCTCTCAACCAAGCAGACCTCTAACTTGCGGAATTATTATCATGACCAGATCCCTATACGGCTGCCTGCAGCCCAGAATATCCAGACATAACCCCGATCACCAACGGTTAGCGCTCCAACGCCTATACCTATGTTGCGATGATGAGGGATTGTGTCATGCCCGTCTCTAAGCGCACCTCCTTTAAAAATCAGTCTCAACGGGATACGTCTTCGTTTTATGTTGATTGCGACGCTGTGGAGGCTAACCATGTCTGCTAAGCAGAAGCGTCAATATAAGAAAATGTCGAAAGCGGGTACTATTAAAAAGTACTCAGAGACTTGCAAGCGAGTGATCGTAGCACAAGGCAATGATTCGCTCCCGTTATCCACTCGCCGCGCTATTGACTTGGTCAATAAGTATCTTGAAAAACCATTTATTCTCAAATCCTTAAATCGACTTGCAAGTAAAACAAGCAATCAGCAGGCCCGGGTTCGGGATCGTATTCGCAAGGTGATTATCACTTTGCTGTCATACATGACATGGTCTAACCGATATATCGGTATAGCAAAGCGAGATGTGTTTGACACCGTCTGTCACGATGTCTTTATCGAGACCCACGAACAGATCCACGGCGAAAAAATTGCAAAGCGCACATGGGAACGTGATATCCGCCGTTTAAAAGATGCCGGTTACATTGACACCAAGCCGGTTCACTCGGTTAGCGAGAATGACGTTCGTGGCGAAACATGTCCTAAGTGGTTCACGGATAAAATTTTTTTAGAGTTAGGCTTCAAAGTTGCTGAGTTGAGGGACTGGGCCGAGCGATCTTTCAACAAACTGCTTCAAGCTGGGTTAACGAATGAGTGGCCAGTTTTTATCCCTAAGAGCCCTCGGCCCTGTCCGCGCCAGACAGAAATAGACTTCCCCGCCTCTACTTATGATGAAGTTCCTGACGAATTTGCTGAAGGGTTTGGCTGGGACTTTGACAGTGACATTCCGCTAAATTCATAACCTCTTTCTAGAATCCCGTTAGTTCGGGAGGTTTTCGCACACCTGTTGCTTACCAATAGAGATAACCAGGCTGACTCATCACGGTTTAGTGGCCGGGGTTCATCTGATTTTATCAATTTTTACGTTCAGTATGCTGATTGTTGATCATTATTATGTATATCTATTAAAAACTGGCGGCTGATTCAGGCGGATCAAATCGGCGGAATACTATCTATCTTTGATGCTTATCTTTTAGTTGTTTACAGTTCCCTCCCATTCTGGGCCCCTCCCGTGAACAACATTTTGAATTAAACTCGTTCCTCATTTATTCAAATAAAATTTATCTATAACACCTCATGTTGTGCATAACTCTTCATTCAAGAGCACAAGAACTATTGATACATCCCATTAAATTGCCCTACCAACAACAAACCATTTAACTCAATCAATGCAATTTAACGGGCCCCGTCAAGGCACCCTCAAACCTAGTCACTAAAAAAAAATCATCTTTCCTGATTTACTGATAACACGCTGATCATTTCTTTTGTCATCCGACAATAACCCATTTGCCAACACCTTAAGATCATTGCCCCGCGGGGCTAGCTTATCAGGACGGAGGGGAGAGGCTGCCTTGAAATGTCCACTTAATCGTAGCCGTATCGCTCCCACAGACTTTAATCGCACTGACGCTTCGCGTTGCCTGGCATGAGTCGCGCAGCGCCTCATAGACGCTTACAGGCGCGGTTCGTTATTCGCTTAAACGATGCCTGGTCGGAATGGCCAGCAACGGGTTGTCGGCCGGCGCCACTGAAAATGAGATTTCAGGCTGCGCAAATCCGCTGTCGATACTCAGTAGCCGGGTATACACCAGGGTGCTCTCGGGATCGCTATGCCCCATCCACAATTGCAGCTGATCCCGCTTCACGCCGTGAATCAATAGATTGACGGCGTAGGAATGCCTAAAAGTATGCACTGTCATATCGGGCAGGGTGATCCCGTCGCGTGCGGCCCGTTCTACCGTCTCGGCCAGCCAGTTCCTGGCGGTCTGGGCCGTGATGGGTTTGCTGCGGTTTTTCTTGCTGCCAAAAATGGGGTAACGCTTGTTGGGGCAGTGCGTGACAAGGTAACGTTCGAACTCGTTGCACAGCTGGGGATCTAACAGCGGCACTACGCGAGTACGCTCCTTCTCCCCCTTCCTGGGCCGGCCTTTCCCCCGCCGTTTCAGATTGACCAGGCTGATCATTCCGCGACCGTCTAGGCCCTTGGCATAATCCGCTCGGGTAGCCGTCAGCACCTCGGTGATCCGTCCGCCAGACGAAAAAAGAAGCCGGAACAGCATCCGGGCATGGTCATGGGGGCAATAGTCGAGCAATAGCGAGATCTCCGGCGCCAGGACGTATTTCGGCAGCTCCGCCCCCTGCTCAATCAGCTGCAGGGCGAGGTTCCTGAACGCATAGTGATAGTGCCAGTCGACTTTGAGCGGCGGCAGGGCGGGCGTGGATCGGTCTAGTTGGGCTGGCAGGGTCATGGCAGTTAGCGGTTTCTCGTTGTGGCTCCGTCGGTCTGTCTATTGTATGGGTCTGACAGATCGAAAAAAGATCTTTTGCCGATCCAAAAATTTGCCTTCTCCCTGCCAATAGCGATTTAAGACAAACAAGCCGATCCGGCGCTGTTCCGTGTTCTGTGACGAGAAAGGCTATATCTAGTGCCTTTGATGCCGGGCAGCCCCCAGTATTAGTGGATGAGCCTTGCCTGGCCCCGTTTTGCCTTCTTCCGGGAACGGCAAAGCTCCCCGCAGAAACGACAAATCCTTTTCAATGAGCTCAATGTTTTGTTTGTTATCAATGTGTCCAAATACATTAAGCACATAACAAATAGGTGGTAAAATGAACACATACTCACCAGGACAGGCGGTGCCGATTTAAAAAGCTTGTTGATCCCGGAGGTGGTTGATCAGTTGGATGCCGTGTTTAGTCGTGCTAATCAGACCGCCAACGGCATTCACAACAAGCGAGTTAATAAAGAAGTTCTGGACGCCCGTGCCGCGCGCGAGAAAGCAGCCCTGGAGGATGAGGAAGCCAACCAGGATCTGACCGATGCCTATAACGAAATTGAAGATCAAGCCGAAGAGATCCTGCGACTGAGCGAGAGTGAAACCACACTCAAGCAAGAAGTGACGCGATTGAAAGAGCAGCTGAGCCAGGCTAAGAGTCGGGGCGATCAACTGACCCAAGAGGTGGATGATTGTCGCAAGGAGATCGAGGGTAAGGACGGTGAAATCAGAGGATTGCAGCATGTAGCCAGGAGCAAAACAGCCAGCTAACGAAAACGCTGGACAGTGAACGCGAGACGCATAAGCACAGCCTGGAGAGCGAGTGCAAGGTACATGAGCAGGCGCTGCGAGAGGCTGATACGGTACTGAAAAAGTGCCTGGCAGAGCGACAGATGGCCCTGGATACCCATCATGAGGCCGATAAAGATAAAGTCGGCCTCACTGCCGAGCTGAACAAGTCCCTGGCCCTTGCTCAGAGCAAGGCCGAGGAAGTCCCGGCGTTACGCGAGAAAACCGAGCAACTGCAGGGACAGCTGCTGCAATTGGTCGGTGAGCGGCCGATAGATAAAGGTAATAATAATTAATCAGCCGTGTTGTTGCTAAATGGGTACAAAACCCCTATTAAAAGACCACGTAGTTTTAGTACTTCAACAAAGCCCCTTATTCCAGACGATCTTCATCGTTATGCAAAGATATTGAACTTGTTGCATAACGAGTTTAGAATGCTTTTGCTGGAATTTAATTGTTTTTGAAATGTTTCAGTATGGAGACTTGAGGCGTTGGCGCCTTAACGTGGCTGGTTCGGACCAATAGTTCCTATAGGCCGGAATCTACTATCTTACGAAGACTTCATAATTTACGAGAAAACACTCAATTGAAAAGGACGGTTCCGATGAATGTCAAAGGGAAAATAATCTCAGTAATAGCCTTATCGACTATTAGCTCATTTGCTTTTGCTGCAAATGGGTTAAACGATGCAGTTGATCTTGGTTATGTTGATGCGGCACGAAGTTGTGTGGATTGTGGTTCAGGGGCGATTGTTGATAAAGGTTATGTGGCTAGCCAACCTTATTGCACGAATAATAATGAGTTTTATCTACCTGTCACAAGTAAAGTGATAAGTAGTCATAACTATATTGTTTATTTGACCGACACCATTAAACACCAGAAAACACAACGTAAAACCTTTACTGGTGCACAATTGAAAGGTGCGAATTATTCCAATCTGCTGAGTATCGGCGGTGAAGCTATTAATGCAAATGCGATAAGGCTACAGTTGTCTGATAATGAACTTGTATTTGTTGGCACTTGCCAGAACTAAAATAAAATGCAAAGTGAGCATTGATTGAAAATGTGACTTGACATGAATACAGTTTAATTTTATCAATGCCCACCTGGAATACGTCACTGTGATAATTGTTGTGTATATCGGCAACGTGGAAAAGACGAACAGCTATAAATTTGCATGCTGACATATTCCACTTGTCCTTATTGCTGCTTTTCATCGAAAGTGAAGTAAATAGCATCCTTCAGCACGGCTTCGTTCATAAATGCCTCTTCATTGAAGTTACTACGATAGTGAATAACACTTGGTGTTATAGTGTGATGTATGTCTGGTAAGTAGCTCAATTCACCAAATGATTGCTCCACGTAGTAGCCTTTAAGGCGCTTTAGATCCAAGTCGTAGTATACTTTTTTATTATCCACGCTATGTACAGTCAGCTTCGTCGTACAGTCGGCCTCTTGAGTTTCTTTGAAAACTGTAACGTCTCCGTTTTTAGTATTTTCTACTTTCTTTGTCACAACCTGATGCTGTTTGTTTTCATGGCATAAATCGAATTTTTGTTCTGATAAAAGGCTGTCAAAATACAGTGTAATCTTTTGTTCAATAGTACTCTTGTCATCACTCTTAATCACCCAATGGAGCGCCCCTATACTCTTCTGTGGATCACCACGAACAATGTTGTTATTTAAGTTTTCGATGTATGTGTGCTGATCTTGCGATTGACCAGCACAGCCCATAAGAGCCGAAGTCAGTATCGGCAAGATAAATAATTTCTTCATTACCGTCCTTACTGTTAATTGGCTTGTACCCAAGCCATTTGTTTTTTATTGCCTTGTAACGTCACTTCTTTCTCTGTGTACCCACTTGCTTTTAGTGAGAGCATTACCTGTGCGTTTTTAGCAACTGTTAGCTTGTAAGCTCGTTTGCACGTAGTCAGGTCTTCACCAATGTATTCAAGCATGTTGTCTACTGTATTCATATTCCAATAATCCTTTTTATCGACGGAGAGGGCTTTTTTGAGTTGCTCCACAATCGGCGCAGGTCCAACTGTAAAGTGTTTCAGTCACAAACTTGCCTTTGCTTGGCGTATCTTTTAAAAACTGCTCAATAAACTTAGGATTTTCTTCAATAGTTTCTGCCATCGTATGTAGTTCAGAAGCTATAAGACCACCGCTTCCAGTCGTTTTCCAGTTACCATAAAGCACATAAAGAATGGCAACAGAAAACTGTAATTCACTGATCTAGAGGTCTTTAGAAAGAGCAAATTTTTTGATTTCAGGGACAGCTTCAAATTCAGGAGAAAACGGTGGCAATGATTCGAATAGAGCCATAATTTCAGGTGTAACCTGCACAACGTCTTCGAAATTTCGTTGCTCTTTCTGCTCTTGCTTCTTAACCCTTGCAGATTTTGCTTTTTGTTTAGCTCGTTTTTCCGTTTATCCATGTTACCCATATTTTCTTATCCTACTGCACTGGCTTTCTGTGTTTTTACTGAATATCTGTTCAAATTTGAGCTGTCTAGAAGCCAGTTCGATATAGGGTTTCACCACAAGAGTTACACTTGTGAATTTTCATTTTATCAACTGGACTTTTTATGCCCCATGGTTTTATTGATTTTGAGCCACACTTAAAGCACTTAATACCAGATTTCGTTTCACAACAGGGATATTGGCTAAGATACTCACTAAGATTGAAGTATTGCCTATATTGATAGGCATTATATTTATCTAAGGCTTTTTCCAATAACGCCTTCCCTAAATAACCAATTAAGAATACAGCAAAAATAATTATAACTGCTTCCACAACATATCCTCGTTAGTTATCGATTAAACTGTAAAATAAACATTTTTACTCCTATATTACAGTCAAGCAAATACTTTCTTTCCTATTATTTATTGGGTTGCTTCCATATGCTTATTAAACCTGTTTTCTGTGTTAATCAACTACCAACTGATTATCGACATCTTCAACTAAGCTAAATAATCTTCTAGCGATATTATTTATGTCTTCGTGTTCTGTTTTAATTGCCACTTTATCAGCTAAACTATGACTGTAATTAGAAACCTCCACCCAACTAACATTATGCCAAATAGGTAAGATTACTTTTCCTTCAGACATCGACTTGTTAACCAGTGCATCTAATTCGTACTGAGTCCATTCTTTTTTTAAAAAGTCAGGAGACAACACTACAACCCCAAATCTTGACTTAGATAAACCTAGATCAATTTTTCTTCTTAAGCTATCACCGATAGATAAACTTAATTCATCATACCAAACAGTAGAGCCCAAATTTATCAACTCACTAGCTAACTCCCTGACAAAAATATCTTTGTCCTCTGTGGCATGCGAAATGAAGAAATCATATTTATATTTTCTTTTTGATTTATTCATGGTATTACGAGCTCCTTTTAAGCACTCATTTTGAATGGCCTTTATTTTTGAAAGATCTTTTATTGCTTGAAATTCATCGTTTTTGTATATCAAAGTTAATAATGGCTCATCTAAATCTAGTATGCTAAAAACTATATAATTTATAGTGGATTCATTATTAACTTCAGTTTTGATATCTATTGACTCCAAACGATTGATATGATGTTCGATTTCAGGTCTCCTTAAATTAACCTTGTATTTGAAATGACCATTTCTTACATTGAAGCATATGTAACCGCTTGTATAAAAGTTTATATTTTGATTCGCTTTTGAAATGAATAAAAAATCAAAACCTTCGCTTTTCTTTTTGATCCTTAAATTGGCTAACCAAGTCTGTTTTTTATTGTCGTAGTCTACAATTGACTTTATTAGAAATGCAAAATAACCAAGCAGGAACAGGGTAATAAAAATGTCAGTAAAATCAATGTTCTCAAAAAAATAATTTGCAAAACACAAAACAGTAATCAATATAGCGATAACACTAACAGATATGTAAATTTTGAGATGTTTACACTTCATTTTTTTAATAATAGCTCTCTTTGAATTTGATTAGTCAATGTAAGTGCACCTTATTCCATGTTTATGGACTTATCCTTAGTTAATCTTCAATATATAGGGATATCACCATTTTCTCACCTTGTTTTTCTGTTAACCAAGCCCTAACAAATTGCTACCAAAACCATTGGGCTGTGCTCCCATCCATGCGAATAAAGCCGCCACAAGGCCAACAATTATAATTGTTCGCATCTTCCAATCATCCAGTCACGTTACTTATCAAGAAACCTATCGAGTTCAAAACGTTTATCTTCCCAAAGTGGCAACCTCATTTCAGCTTGTCTGGCTTTCGTTTTTGAGCCAGAGTTTAGCTCTTGCTTTAAACTCAATATGGTCGCATCCACCAATTCAGAATAATTGGTGAGTTCTTCCGGTGTTAAATTTTCAAGAGATTTTTTACTGTTATGATTTAACGACACTTTCCAACCATCCTTTTCGTTTCTTTATCTGACTCTGGCATAGTTACCAGCCACACATCATGCATATCCTTCAATCCAGCAGTGCCGTTTTTAATCATCGCTCTAAGCAAGGCAAAACGTCGATTTCCTTCCAATAGATGAAATGGTTCAAGCATAGGTCCATCATGCCCTGGATACCGAAAATCTAGGATTGGATGGTTATGACTGGAAGCATTTTTAGCAACAATAATGGGAACAGGATATGTACCGTGTTCCATCATATAATCACAAAACTCAGGGGCATTGTGACGCCCTGAACCTAACCACCAATTACCTTTTGGGAATAGCTTAGATTCGTCGTATTCGTAGTGCCTGATACTCTCTATTTCAGCATTAGTCATCTCTACTAAATGAAACTGCCACTCTGATATGCCTGGTAAAATATTTAGTGCCGAAATGACATCACCATCGCCTTTACCATGTCGGTAAACCCATTGTCTTAAGACATCTTCAGGGAAATTACTCAATTCTTCAGGCAACATACCCTGAAATTCTTCGAAGCTTGTGTCTTCGTTCACTACAGGAAACTGAACCATTTTCCGTCCTTACTTTTGTAGTTGGTCAGCGGAATATAGTGACTCAGCCATACAAGAAACGAACGCACTATCCTCTGACAGTGTTCGACCGGAAGCAAATAACAGAATCTCTCTTACTTCCTGAACATACTCTGTACCATATTGATCTAGGAGTGATTTTTCAGTATCTGACCAAATTAAGAATGTTTTATTTGCAAGCTTGTGTTTATGGAGAGGAGCAATTAGAGAACTAAAAATCTCTTCAGCTCTTATCTGTTTATAAGCACACCATTGCGCTTGAATGTCGAGAACCCCTTCATCAAGATAAAGCTTACAAGCTAAAGTGCATGGGACGGCAGGGTTAAGATCTGTATGTTGTTCAATTTCAACTTTACCAACATTGTTTAGATTCATGCCGCTAAGTAACTCATTGAAATCGGGACAGGACGAATCATGACTAAGAATAAACTTGCCACCGACGGCATGTAATATGCGATTTAATTGGGTAGTAAAGTATTTCCTAGATACCTCATTAGCCAAATCCATCACATCATATAGTTCTTTATGAACACCATTCTTACTTAAAGAAATATCACCAAAGAAAAAGTCTTTTTTTACTTTTTGACCAATCATCTCGTTCCTTACCCTTTTGGGAATTTAACTCTGTTATAGACCGTTTTAAATACTGCCTCTAGGTCTCGCTCAGTCGGTTTGACTTTTTTTGAAAGTGTCGCCTTGCTTCTTATGCCCGAAACCGCCTGTAGGTCACTATAGCCGCAGCCTGCTTCATACATTGCTTTAACCCACGAATCACGAAAGGTTGTAGGTGTAACCCCCTGTAGAGAAGTCTTTGCAACCATCTTTCTAAATTTGTCATTCATTGATCTTGGCTGGTAATCACTACCGCCTTTGACTCTTGGCGACATTGCGTAACCTTCACCACTATCATTTAGAAAGAAAGGACTTTCAGGCTTTCGTTGTCTATACGTGTGTAAGTTACTACGCTGAAATTTATGCTTAACAACCCAATCCATATAAGGTTCTAGGAACATAAGCAGATGATCTTCTGTGCGCAATTCACGAGCAATGCCGTTATAAGCAATTGACGCTGGTAACGTCCAGATGCGGTAGAAAACGCCATGTTTACCCATTACATCCTCAAGGCTTAGCAAACTCATTTCTGACATAGTTAAACCCCAGAGCAAAGCAGACATTATTAAGCAGCAGTCTCTTTTTCCATTTGGCGGTGCTGAGTTCTGATTCACAAGCTCCTGAACATCGTCAGTTTCAAGAATTTTAACTCTTGGCACTTTTTAGCCTCTATGTCACAACGTAAATTATTTACTCTATGTGACATATTACACTGCACGCATATCGGTGTCACAAGTTTAATTATTGGTCGATTGTGACATTATTTAGTCATTTTTTTTGCTAATTTGGTGTGATCAAGCCTTATGTCAACGAGCGATATGGGAATGTTGACATAAGGCTTGGTACATAAGGGGGAAGCATGCAAACGCGTTGTTGTCGGATAGGCGACACCTGTTACACTAGTACTTACACGTAAATAGGCCGATACCGATGCTTTAACTCTTCTATTGTCGTACCGAGCACACTAGCGCATTCAGCGAAATCTAAAGGTGGGCAAGCCGATAGAAGTGATTTTGCATCTGACTTATCGGGCAGTTCAAATCTCAACATGCCTCCATATCTTTTGCGATTTTGTTTACTCACAAACTCGCCGCTAATGTCAGGAAATGCAATCAAAAAGCAACTAATCTCTATAAGAAGCTGATCTGTAAGAAGTAGGGTCTGTTCCGTTAGGTCAATCAACTTACATAGCTTTTCTCGACCAAGAGCATTAATCAGTTGTTCAGTATTTAAACCTATTCCCATAAGCCCATTTAATTGCGGTGCTACACTACGTTTTTCATTAGTTAGTAACTGCCACTGTTGTACAACATTGTGAAAGTTCCTAAATAAAGTATCGATGTACTCGATACGGATCCACTTATGTTCTTCCAAGTTGTTCAAAGAAATTTGATCTGCAAGGAAGGATAAATCAACAGGATTGAATTGAGGGATAATCGGCGTACTTGCTAACGGAGGTATTGCTAGTGCTCGCTGAATAGGGTGCGACTGTATTTTTCCGTAATAATTAGTTTTAATTGCCATTAAAGAACTACGTATTTGATTCGCTGATAACAGCGTTTGATTAAGAACTTTGATTTTATGGATGTCAGCTTTTACATCCTCTGAATAACGGATAGCATAGAATGAAGTTTTTAGCCCTACAAACGCTGAAATTCCTAATGTTCCGATTGGGAAAATATAATCTTTAAATACATTCGACTTTAGTCCGTTGATAGCTTCTACTACCAAATCCACATCACTAGACACCTTTATTCCTCTATCTTTGGTTACCGCGATCCTATCGACACAATACGGGCATGAGAAAAAATAAGTCAAATTATGCGCTAGTGAACTGAGACGTCAATCCGTTGAAGCATGAAAAGTGAAGTGGCAAATTATTGTTAGCACACCAGATAGAAGTGACGGTGCAATGTCACCGCTACCTGGCTTCCGTTTTAGCATGCTAAAAAATGTGCGCTTTGTTGGCCACGGCCCCCTTGTTAACAGTCGTATTTCTGCCTCATATAGTTTGCCTCTGTACGTTGATCGGGTAAACTCAACTGTATATTTGTACAGTTGAGTTGATTATGAAAGTGATCCCCCTCGCGGCCAGTGCCGGTATCACAGGCTTTGAAAGCCCCGCGGCAGACTATACCCAGCTGCCTTTGTCTCTCGATGAACTCTTGATTGAGCATCCCAGTGCGACTTTCGTCGGTCGTGCCTGCGGTGACTCCATGACTGGAGTCGGTATATTCGATCAAGATTTGCTAATCGTTGATCGTCACGTCAAGCTGCAGAACCAAGATGTCATTGTGGCCAATATAAATGGCGAGTTTGTCTGCAAAATTCTCGATACCGACCGCCGACTGCTGTTATCAGCCAACCAGGCATATCAGCCCGTACCCATTATGGAGTTCGATCAGTTTTCTGTTGAAGGGGTTGTGATCCGCTCCGTTCGCTTTCACCGCTTAAGCCCGGTCCTATGTTCGCCCTAGTTGATGCAAATGCGTATTATTGCAGTGCTGAGCAGGTATTTAGGCCTGATTGGCGCGGGCGGGGTATGGTAGTGCTGTCGAACAATGACGGCTGTATCGTGGCGGCCAACAGGCAAGCCAGAGAAGCGGGAGTGGTGAAGTTCAAGCCCTATTTTGAAATGCGGGCCTTGTGCGAAGCCAAAGGGATCATTGTCTGTTCGTCAAACTATGAACTGTATGGTGACTTGTCGGCAAAGATGATGGAAGTGATCGGCCGCTTTGCACCCGAACAGCACATCTACAGTATTGACGAATCCTTTCTCTCTTTCAGGCGTTGCGAGGCAGCGATCCCTGATCTTACCCAACATGGCCATATCCTTCGCCGTGCCGTGTGGCGTGAATGCCGGTTGCCGGTGTGTGTCGGCATGGGGGAAACCCTAACTCTGGCCAAAGTAGCTAATCATGCTGCAAAGAAGATCCAAGGTTATAACGGTGTCTGTGTTATCGATAATCACCAGGTCAGGAGCCAGGTACTGGCCAAGATGCAGACAGGGGATGTGTGGGGGATCGGACGTCGGTTGGCCAAACGGCTGGAATATATGGGGTTCAACACCGCTCTGCAGCTGGCACAGATGAAGCCTGCCCTGGCACGAAAAAACTTTAATGTGGAAGTCGAGCGCACCGTACGCGAGCTCAACGGGGAGATCTGCAAGATGTGGGATCAGGCCAGGGCTGATAAACAGCAGATCTTTTCTACGCGCAGTGTCGGGGAGCGGATCACCGGAAGGGAGCCGCTTCGACAAGCCTTGAGCAAGCATGCCGCCATTGCTGCAGAGAAATTGCGTCACCAGGGCTCGTTATGCCGAGTCATGTTGGCCTTTGCTGCCAGCTCCCCTTTCGATGATCAACCTGTCAGTTACAGACAGGTACACCGCTTTGCCTATCCTACTGATGATACAACACGAATCACGGATGTCGTGTCCGATCTCATCAATACGCTGTTTGCTGAAAACGTACGTTATTACAAGGTCGGGATAGGTTTGATTGATTTGGTTGATGGACATTTTTTTCAGCAAGATATGTTTGATGATCATCCATCTAATCCAGCTTTGATGAAGATGGTTGATGATCTGAATCATCGTTATGGCAGCAATACAATGTTCCTTGCGGCTCAGGGAACCGAACAAAAATGGGCTATGCGAAGAAAATTGCTAACCCCGCAATATACTACCCAATGGGATGATATACCCCGGATCAAATGTTGATGCGTATCTGGTCATAACAACTTTTAACATTGTATATGGAATTGCTGTACTGCAATTGTTGCTTCCGGCTGACATAAGCGTTAACTACTTATCAGATTGTTAGCGCTTTTTTTGCACCATAAATTGACATAAAAATGAACCATAAGATTACACAACATCACTCAGTAGAAGTTACGTACCTGTCATCTGTAAGATTCTTTCTTACAGCTAGCCTTCAATGCATCACCTTGCAAACGAATGAGTGTAAGGCTCCTATCTAGCACATGTAAATCCCAATTCATTTCTGGACAAAAATCGTTTAGTTATATTACTCTAAACGATTCCCGTCAGATTAGATAAAGTACTTTGAAACTTTAAATGCTTGTATTAACAGCTTGCGTTCAAACTACTTGAGTTACCAATCCTGATTGTTGGATCAGTGTATCAATTAGCTTTGAGAGCTTGGATACATCATAACTACCATTTAATAGCATTTCGTCAGTTTGTGCGTAAAAATGCTTTGAATAGGATTCTTTGTAATCTAATGCCCCATGCCATGCATTGATGTCTTTTTTGAAATTACTCCATGTGATCTGAGGTGCTGGATATTGTTTCAAACGAAGATCTAGATAGCATTCAATTGCAACAGCTCGTCCATTGATATTAGAAACATTTTCACCTTCAGGGCCGACAGTTTTAAACTCAGTAAACTCCTCAAGTTCAGGTAGGAGCATTGCTCCCATATTCGCAGGAAGATTTAGTTTTTTAAGCTTGTAAAAAGCGTCAACTCCCTCTGCATCATTATCAAAAACGAACAATACTTGGTTAAGAACATCTATTCTTAAAAGACCTTCAGCAAACTTTACAAGATTTCCAGTCCCCCAGAACGGATGACGCTCTTCTACATCCACAAAATTGAAAAAATCAGCCACATCTGGCCGTAAAACATCTATGCCTCGCCTAAGAATACGAGCATCAGATGTACCCTCGGTTGCAATTAGAATTTTTTGTTTTTTAAGTACTCCACCTCGAAATTCATCACGTTGAACCCAACCAGCATGGACAATGGGGCCAAACTCCCAAGTAACTTCGATCTTATGGTTTTCTTCATTGATTGCGAAAATCTGAAGCATTGATTCAGCACTTAGAATACAAACTTTTTCTGAAAAATAGCTAGCCTCTGACCAATATAAGTCAGAACCGCCACACCAAGGGAGGCGGTCAAATTCATCCAAGTCTGCCGCAAGCCTCCCCTGAGAAACAATGTCTCGATCTGGTGTATCGTACTCTACATATTCACTATTCAGATCGGCTAATGGATAACGACACACCAAATCACAGAATTCTTCAAACGTAAGATATTTCTTTTTTGATTCTTCAACTTCAGGAAAGATTGAAACCTCTTCGGCTTCAGCAATAAGGTACTCGTATTCAATACGCGCACGCTCCAATGTATAGCCAAGTAAGTTAAGACGAGGTATAACACGCGATAACGTCCTAACAAACGTCTCCTCAAACTCCTCAAGTTCCTGTTGCTCTTCTGGATGCTCTTCGTAATACTCGTAATCTATTGCTTCAGATTTTCTACGAGTTAAGTCACTGTCTTGGAATAGAAAACCATAGTCTCTACCCATATGGTTTTTAGCATATGACAGGGACACGTTTCCAAGGCGTAGCTCTATCGAAGTTCCCATTATTGTACCTTCTAATATAAAAATATATCGTCTTGAATAATTTGAGATGGCGTCGCTGCTGCCTAGCGCTCTCTTAAAATGTTTATTATGTGCGTGGTTGGGGCGGAATAGGCACTAAAGACAGTTTCCCTGGAACTGCCGCGTAAGACTCAATGTCTATTTTATAGTTAATTAAACCTTGCGCCTCGACTGCGGCAGCCGCATATAATTCATCCGCATCAGGGCTTGTTGGGAGCGGGTTGTGTACAAGGAAATTATCAATGACCGAATTATGATACCTAGCCGCCCATTCATACTTGGCCCTCACACTTGGAATACCACAATACTCACTTAAACCTGCAACTACAGTTTCCTTATGCTTTTTGAAAACTTCAAAATAAATACCACCTTCAGGAAAGGCAACAAAAGCACCTTGCAAGTAATTAATGAAAACTGAGCCATCAGTATCTTGGAGCAAATCATAACTCTGTGGTGCCCAATCAGGGTCAGAGTAGAAACCTAAATGACGACGTAAAACCTGAACAGCGGTAGGAGCTAGTGAGACCTTAGGCGCACCACCATTTTTATCTTGCTTAACAGCTTCGATCAAAGCATCACCGAAGACAATCTCATCATCCATGTAGTGTTGACCAAATGCGATTCCACCTCGAACGAGGAAGCCCTCCATAGCAAGCCCCAACTGAAACTCAGAAAACACGTCAAAAATGTGTCCCAGCTCACCTTCACCTTGAGTTTGTTCAAAACTCGTTACGGGATAGCCTACAACAATATTGTCAGTGAATATTTTAATTTCAAAAAGATTGCGTTCACTAAATGTTCTAGACCGTTCTCGAACTCGCTCGTATGCGTTGTTCAAAGCTGTACGGATTCTGTTTAAAAACTCATTGCTTGAATCAGACTTAATCGCATTTTCACATAGTTGCGAATAGCCAAGCATATCTACGTGACACACAAATGACGGCTTTAAAGCTGGCGGACTACTTTCATATAAGCTCATGTTTTCTTCTTTTCTCCATAGCGCATAACTCTTTCTACACGGCGCATAGCTGCATTTCATGGGTATATGATGCGGTCTTTCCTTTTAGGCTTCAACATAAAATCAGTAGGTTAGGTAAAAGTTAATGGGTTAAATTGCTCTGTTTGGCATAATTTCAATTTTTGCTGAATTTGGATAACTTTTAGTTGGGCAAACGCACGGGCAATAAATAGAAAAGAATAGTTGCCCTAAACGATTTCGGTCGGATAGGCGACACTCGTTACCAAGTGCCGCCCTCCTAAGAACCGTACGTGCAACTTTCACTGCATACGGCTCAAGCCTCCACTAAGGCGTATTACGTTACCCAGCAACCTAAATAGCAGTTAAAGCAGGATCAAACCAAGCGTGACGGCTTTCCTTTTTCGGTTTCCTCTTAGCCAAGTAATCTTGGTATTGAGGATCGAACGGTGTTGCTGCATTCCTGATTTTCACATGCCTTTTAATTGGCGTTTTAGCGATTTGAACCAAATTGTAGTGACAGTCCATATTGGCAATTTTCTGCCAACCATGAAATTGCCAGCCACCGCTACGATTCATGTAGTATTTACGCCTAACCCAGTCTTTTGATTTGGTTGGGTGACGTCTAACAGACCATCGCCACAATAACCAAAAGATTTTATGACCTAGATAGCCAAAAGTACGCTTTGCCACACAGTGACGATAGTAATTCGCCCAACCTTTCAGTTTTGGATTCAACAATCTGATGAGATCATTGACCGTCATGGTTGCGTGCTTCTTGATGAGTTCACGTAGGTTACTCAAGAATGATAGTACGTTGCTCTTACTCGGTTTAATGAGTAGTTTTCCTTTGTACTTCCTTAGGTTGAAACCAAGGAAATCAAAGCCATCATTGATATGAGTTATGTGCGTTTTCTCTTCAGAGAGCGTTAAGCCTCTTTCTTTTAGAAAATCAATAAGTAGTGGCTTAACTTCGTTTGTAAGGACTTCTTCCGATGTCCCTGTTATCACGAAGTCATCAGCATAACCAATGAAATTAACTCTATCGCCAGTTTTCCTAGCCACTTCCTTTACAAGCTTTTCTAAGCCTGCAAGAGTCAATAGCATAAGAGTTGGGGAGATAATACCGCCTTGCGGTGTACCTTCCGATGTACGATAGAACAAGCCTTTATCGATGAAGCCAGAGTTAAGCCATTGCTTCAGCATCCGTTTGTCTAATTGGATATTTTCAATTAGCCATTCGTGCCCGATCTTATCAAAGCAAGCCTTAATATCACCCTCCAAAACCCAGCGACCTGAACGCTTTAGACACAAGCATTTGAAGCATTGTGCAATAGCATCAGCTGTACTGCGATTAGGGCGAAAACCGTAGCTGTTTGGATCGGCTAACGTTTCAGAAATAGGTTCCAACGCAAGAAGATATAGCGCTTGTTGCGCCCTATCTATCATACATGGGATCCCTAGTGGTCTGAGTTTGCCGTTCTTCTTCGGGATATAAATGCGTCTGAGTGGTTCAGCTCGATAACCTTTCCGACTCAATTGATTTACCGCGGCTATTCGACGTGCATCTGTGTTCCAGATGACCCCGTCAATTCCAGGTGTGGTACTGCCTTTATTTTGGGACACTCGTTTAACGGCAAGAAGTTTTGCTGCTCTGGAGTGTGTTAAAATCCACTGCAAAGCTTTAACTTTACTGTGTTTTCCCTCTCGGGTTGCTTTTGCAATGCGCATTTGAAGCTTTAAAACATGCGATTCAATGGCTTTCCAGTCAATGGATTGCCATTGTGTGCCGCTAGGAGAGGCACTAACTTCAGATGAAGTCATCATTTGCTTTTCCCCCTAAATAAAGTTCTTCAAATCATCTTGCAACGGGAGACCAGTTAGAAGTCAGCTCGCTTTCGCGCCAGATACAAACCTGTATCCGCCTCATTACAAGGCGGCTTTCGCTTTCTCTAACCTCCTTTACCTGCATACCTATCGGTGACCTTCGCAGACCACTTTCCATAGGGAGATATTCAGGCTTACCCTGTTCCGTATGTCGCGTAAATGTCAGGTTAGATGCCCACTCTAGTGCGGAGAGCACAACGATCACGAAAGGGCACTGCCCAACTCCTTTCCGACTCTCATTGCCATTTTGGCCACAGCGTATTAACCACTTCCGCTGCTTCATCGTATAACGCACCTTAAATGGATTCACATACGTTCATCATACTGACACCCTAGCACTTACCCGAATTGTGGTTTTCAGGAGGAACGTCCTCTCACGATTCAGTTCCCACTCAACCTAACGGCCGAGTTTCGTTACATTGTCGGATTCGCTGCTTTATTCAGAATCCTAGGGTCATCTGGTGATACAGATGGTTCACTCTTATCGTGGTGAACAACGCTTCATACGACCTCAGGTCGCACGGGCAGATTCGTGTTAGCAAATCTCCGCTGGCACGCCTCTGGGTCAAGATGTGTGTTAGAGCATGGTATTTATCGGATAACCTCAGGGGCTCTTCTCTGGTATGGCAACTATTGATTCATCATTGGGCACATTTAGATTACTTAGAAAGGTTTATCAATCATAAGTTTACAAGTAACAGTATTCATATTACTATCTCAAGTGTTACCACTTAGGTAATTCTCCAGCCTACTGAACCAAAGTAGCTTATTACATTGTGTGATGAGGCTGTCTGTGGCAAGCACAGGCACAACGTGGAGAGATTGCCCATGAAAGTTGTAGAAGTATGTGAGTACACTCGCTTTCGTCTAGGCAAGCTTGAGACTGTGTGTAAGCACCGTCGCTCGCTTCCTAGACGCTAAGTCATGAATACCTCGGTGGTAACAACTTCATCTTATTGCATCATGCATTCATAATGCGCCACATCATTACTCTCTACAAAAACACTCTTAAATCTGTCCAGATAGATCTGTGGTTGTACATCCATCATGAACCCAATATTGGTTGGGTCTGAGTGAGATTCACGATTGATATAACGATAAAAAGACTTGAAACCTTGATTCGGTTCGTTTTCGGCCAATTTGTTGAGAATGTCACTGAGTTGGTCTTTTTTGTGGACGAACCCAAAGTAATACTCAAGTATATTTCGCATTACATTCGGTAAGATCACAGGATCAGTCTTCGAATTAACTACATCTTTCAAAATATGCCATAAAGACTGATAGTCATTTTTCAGCTCTTTCGGTTCCAAAGTTGATATTTGAGAATACTCATTCTTGCTAACTAGATAGAGGCCGTACTTAGCTTGAAATTTCTCTTGATTTCGAGGGGCTAGTTTCAAAAGTTCATGGTAGAAAAATAGACTATGAGTAAGAATAACTACTTTTTTGAATCTATTGCCTTTGATTATCTTTGATTGAATTAGTGAAGCTATGTCATAGATGTAATTTTGCGACAGGCTAGAAATTGGGTCATCAATCACAATAAGCTTTTCAGAGTCAGGTACTTCACTGTCTTTGCTCATGCTCCCGTTACACTTTTCAATATAATATAAGAACGTGATTAGCGTTTTTTCTCCTTCACTTAGTGATTTAAATATTCCTTCACCTGAATTAGCTCCACGACTTAACATGAAAAAGTTGTTGTTTTCATGGGCGTTTGATTTAACTATCTCAAAACCTGTCACACCTAAATATTTTAGGTTGTCGTTTATTCTGTCTATCGTTTCATCTATGTTGGATGTCTGTGAGCGAAGATCATTAATTTTATTTCTGACAGTTTGGCCAATTGCTTTTATTCGGCTTAGACGTGCATCAAGAGCTGCAATTTCTTTACGGATTTTGTCATTGGCTTGTTCCTCTAACGATAAGATGTCTTGAGACTGATGCTTGAGTGCTTTCCACATTCTTGTTTCGATGTTGCCTTTAGTCTCACGAAACTTATTTGTTCTTGCTTCAATAGCTGAAACTGTTTCATTAAGTTGACTGGTTAATCCATTGATAGGAGCTAATCGTTTATCAGTGCTACCTAGCTCAACGCTAATAGCGGGGTTTTTGACCTTAGAAGAAATGATAGCTAGATTGTTAAGGAATTCGCTCTCCAGAAGCTCAATAAGTGGTAATGCATCATGCTGCACGGGATCATAAACAGAACAACCTGTGAAGGCTGCTTTAAGCTCTTCAATGTAAGTTTCAATGCCGTCTTTGTAGGTTGATTCTATTCTTACAATCTTATCCAGATTCCCCTCGTATGTCTTATCAAACAGTTTCATCAATTCTTGTTGAAATGAGTCATCAATTGTATTTTTTTGACAGAAAGGGCATCTCGTCTGCCCATCATTGAGGTACAAGTCTTTACCAAGTTTCACCCAACCTTGATTATCTAATTCACTTATAAAATCTGAAAGTTGACTGCTAGAAGAACCGATTATTGGTTGAGAAAGTAACACAATATCTTCATCAGAAATTGTCGGATAATGGGGAAGATAGACTTTGGATGGCGGTTTACCATCATATTTATTCAGCTCTTGTAACTCCTTTGCCAGAGCTTCAATAGATACACCTTCAGTTTCTGTCTGCTTTTTGACCTGCTCATAAAATTTAAGTTTTGGCGTTTTAAAGCCTGTCAAAAATGGCTCAAGAGCTGTTCCTTGTATTTTTTCCTTTTTCTTATAAATTTCTTTAACTGCCTTTGCGTTTTCTTCTTTTATACGATTATTTGCCTTTGCAAGTTCAGCGTCTGTAGTTCGATAAGCTGTAGCTAGCTTTTCTCTAAGTTTGGACTTGTTCGATATTTTTCGTTCTATATCTGCATTGTCTTTACTTAAAGTAAACACACCAGCTTGCTCATGATTTTTAACGAAATTTTCTTCCACAAAAGCTTGATTGTAAACAATAGGCGTATAGTTACCATCAATAACCAGTGAGCAGCTAGGATAGGCCACCTGATCGTACAGAAAATTTGAAATTGTTGACTTTCCAGTACCATTTAATCCGAAAATGAAAGTGTTATTTTTTGATATGTCAATACGTTGTGCTTCGGTAGGGTGATAACTTGTAACACCTTTTATATTAATAGAATTGGTCATGTGCCACTCCGACAAGTAAACTGAGTTCATATTACTTGAAAAGACTCTTCAATATGCTGATTTCGATAACAAAATTTCAAGTCAGAAGCAGGTCAGTGTGTTTGGTAACACGAGCAAGAAACTCTCTCAAAATGAGCCAGCCTCTCTTTCAGAAATGCATCGCGATACATATTGTGTAACAAGATTTTTTGCTCGGTATTGGGAGTTACCAAACGTCAGAACATGGTCGTCTGATATAATCAAAAGTATGGCAAAACGGCTGGTGTGATCTGATACTGAGTAAATATGTTAACTCGTATTGGGGCAGATATGAGGTAGTCACGCCAGCTAGCTCTGTACTGGACAAAAGTGAGCATGACAGGGATACAACCATGCTCTTAGTATGCCCATATTAATTTAAATTTATTTACCTATATACGCTATACCATCGATCTGCACATGCAACCCATCTTTTCCACCTTTATGAGCGAATTCTGTTGAAATAGTTTTTCTTGCGGGATAACCATTTTTAAACCGTTCTTTGATTACTTTCTCTAGCAGTGGAATTTCCCAAACATCCCTGAAAAGCACATCTATTTTAACGACATGGTCAAGTGTGAGCCCCTCCATTTGTAACTTCCTTTCCATATCATCAAATGCCCCGTTTATCTGCTCTTCTACCGTTTTTCCAACATTCCCAACACAGTAACCAAGATACATAATATCTCCAGCTACAACATAGCCTGAATGTGCCCATTCCTCATTTACGTCACCACGCTTAATGCCTAGCATGCTCATACTCCTCTAAATCAACTGAGACGGGCCGTAGCATAATCCTGTGTGATAGTAAATTCCGTGATCACTGTATAAAAAAACAGTAATATTGGTGTGGAAAGATATCTCTTAATGCATTGTTTCCACGCTTAATTTAATCCTCAGTTGCGTAGGTATGCAAATGTGAGTCAGACGTAGTTTGTTGCGCAATGCGCGATATTGGGAGTTTCCGAGCATCACCAACTGAAAGCCTGATATAAAGAAAAATAAGGCAAATCTGCTGGCGCGATCGGCTACTGAGTAATTACGTTAACGCGAAAAGGGGCAGATCTGAGCTGGAATAAACAGCTCAATCAACACGCTAGAACTGCCCATCAGAAAAGAAATGTTATTGCCTAACGAAATTAAATGACTATGTCAGCTTATACTGCAATTTATGTCATGAATTAGGGAAAATAAGGCTTATGGTGCAAACTACAGCAATTAGCCAATGTTCGATTCCAAGATGAGTGACGGGATTCGAGCAATACGAGCCGGTGCGAGTCTTCATTGAATCCGGGGACTCGTCCGGCAAGCGCAGCGCGTCAGCAATTTTTCACGAAATCCGTCTCGCTTAACATAATAGGCATAATGACTACCAAGATATTTCATAACGGCTTTGTGCCTTGCGTTCTGAACCCATTAAAAAAAATTAAATTTTCCTTCTTCCTTAGATCTTTTTTGTAAATACACATTGAGTAAATTCTGACGGCATTTTGTGCCCCAGCTTCCTTGCTAGATGATTTTTACACAAGGAGATTGAAAATGAATATGTTTGACCTATCTGAATTCTTAGCTGTGGTCTCGGTAATTACAGGGTTAATTAATGCGATTGGCTTTTTGATTAAGGCTTACAAATCTTAGCTCTTAAAGGTCGCCAATTGGCAGCCTTTTTTGTACTGATTATAGGGGGGCTGCTCCCCTACAAAGTTGGATTTGTTGTTTTACGGGTAGCAAGGTGTTTTTTCTGTTTGCAAGCAAGTCACCAAGCCAGCTTGGTTGCTTGATACCAAGCAGGAAAGAGATCTTGGTTTCACTTCCTAGTAGTTACACGTTCAAGCCTGTTCACTACTGATTCGACTCGAAAATATATAAGCGTATGATTGCGTATTGTTTAATTATCTAAAATCAGGAGTGATTCTAATGATTGGGTGGAAAATTGTTTGTTGTTTTTGGGATGAAACTAAAACTGAAGAAGTAGAAGTTGTATGTGAGGTAGTTGGTTATCCTAACTTTGAAGATGGTCGTGTTTGGGTTCCTGTGTATCACGGCAAAGTGATAAAAATGGCGGAGTTTACGATCGATGCTGATATTAAGGTTATAGAACGCCGCTAACCGAACTCTGCAAGGTCGCCTACAGGCGGCCTTTCTTGGCTCTGGCCGTTACATGATCACGCTCGTTCGTGGCCGATTCAACATAACAACCACATAACGCACCACGCCGATCCCTTTCGTTCAAAATGCCTGTCAAACTTCCCGAAAGATCATCTTTTCCAAGCCTGGATCATCTGTTTTATTTGTAGCTAATTTGTTAACAAAAATCCGGTTCTTATTTGCGGTGGTTTTTGATGCGAAAGTGCCAAAAGTACAACTTTTCTCCTGTTCACGTTGTTTCTAATTATGCTGGGTTGATTTTCATGGGGGATACCCTCATATACAGTACATCTTTCTGTTTCTTCATTGCGAGCATTGCCTGTTTTGTCTAAAGCGCTTTATCATCAGCTTCTGTCTGAGGTCATTGAAAATAGTTTGCTGCACCTATACAACCAGGTATCGCTCAGTGATCGGTTCGTTCCTCTCGAAAAACGTAATGCCCTCTTGTGCAAATATCTTAAGCCGAAAATTAAACAGCCCTGCTACAAGCCAATTAAAGGTGAGATTAAGCGCATGGTCTTAGCCGGCCAGGGTATAGACGGTGATCTGGAGGCGAAGCTCAACGAACTGAACATCATGGCATTAGAGCATCAGTCCAGGACCAATGATGCCCAGCGCTTGTATGATTTACTCAATATCTTGTTAAAGGAGCATGGATTTGATTCGAGGTTGTTTGATGAGTCGGCCAAGGCCGAAACCGAGGTCATTTATGTCTTGCAGGACCACCTGGTCAACTGCTTTGAGGCCAACGGCAAACAGGTCGCGCCAGTATCCTTGCTGATAGAGTCAGAACGGTCAGAAAGTTTGATTGATTACATTAATGAATCACAACTCTTCCTGGCTGAGTTAAAAGAAACCAATGTATCAACCTGTCAGAGGCATATCCTTTTACATCCGGTGTGATCGTGCTCTCCTGCTATTATTGTGTTACGCACGATAGGAGCAAGGCCGCCCACTGGCGACCTTTCATATTTGAAACCTCTAAACGTCCCCATTATTGTGAGGGTGTTTTATGGCTTTTGATTTTTTCTGACACACTCCCAAGCCAGTATCCAGCTAGGAATATAGGTGTCATGAGTGAAATGAGTCCATCTAGATCTGTTATAGATACCGTCATACTGTTTCTCTTAATTAGCTGATTGGCTAACAGTGCTATACTATTAAGTCTGCTACAGACCACGCACAGCTTCCAATCTTGCGTTGGGTTTCACTTGAACTAGCAAGGGGGCCTATTCCCTTGCTAATTCTCCTCTGTTATCAGCTGTTTGCTGACTTTTTATGTTCTATCTAGTGACGAACGAATGAGTGCTTAACCATTCGTCTTTAAGAAGCATACCTTGAGAGGTAAAAAGAGCAGCAACATAAGTTTATTTATTTTTTTGTGCTTATAGTGCCCCTTCCTCAAACTTTCTGGGGGGGGGCAAACGCCATACCAAAGAACCCGCCAAAGTTACGTAGGAGTGTTCCGTTCTAGGCATTAGTTGTAGCACTTCACTTTGGGTGGCACACCAACACAAACGTGTTGATGTGTTCTATAAAATCACGGAACGAGTGATTCTGTGAGAGGGCTATTCGCAGAAATAAATTGACACCTGTAACGTTACGGGTTACTATTTGTGTGTTGCAAATGACTGCCCTATGTGATGCACCTCATGAATGAGTAAATAAATTCAATAGCTTGGCATGTATTATTTGATAACAAAAAAATAATCAAAGGATAAGCACATGAATTTATTAAGAGTATTGCGCATTCACATTTGGGAGAATTTACGTTGGCAATTAAAAGTTTTACACATAAAGGGCTTAAAAATTTCTTTTACAAGGGTAATTCGAAAGGTTTAAATGCCAATCATATCCAAAAAATTGGATTTGTATTAGATGCAATTGATGCCTCGCACCATCCGATAGATCTCAAGGCACTATATGGAGGTCAGTTTTCAGAAAAGAAAGGTTCGGGTGAAGGGGTTTACAGTATTGAAATTAACGGCAATTGGCGAATAACGTTTCAAATCAAAGATGATGGTGCAGTATTGCTCGATTATGTTGATTACCATGGTAAACAAATAAAAGCCCGTTAGTTTTATTACATAATATAAAAGCCACTGATTCTTAACGGTCAGTGGCATGATTCTCTTCCTGTTATGGCTGAGAATTTGGGAGATGAAATGAGACAGACTAGAAAACCTTCACATCCGGGTGAATTTTTCAAATTCACGATTTTAGATGAAAGAGGGATATCTATAACGTCAGCAGCGAAGCACTTGGGTGTAACCCGAAAGGCTTTGAGTGAGTTTGTTAACGGGAAAGCGAAATGTTCTCATGCTATGGCTAGGCGTCTAGCTGAAGCAACAGGTACCGGTGTGGCTATTTGGATTAGTATGCAGGCCAAACTTGATACTTGGGAGGCTGAGAATATGGAAAAACCTGTAAACATTACAGCTCTTCCTAATGTTCGCGTTGCTTGATGTATTGGGTTTTGTATTTTCGTACATAACCCCCGTAAACTGAATTCTCAAAGGTCGCGAATAGCGGCCTTTTTCATATCTGTCTTGTCGGTGGTCGAGTAGACAGAATTTCCCCCTGCATGAACCTACCTGCTGCAAGGGGAGAGATTGACTATTATTTGCTTTCTAGTTCTTTGAGGTAGTTAATGAACTGCTCGTTTTCGTCCGGTTTAGATATGACGCGTCGGAGACCCCGGAGGTTCGCTGGCCGCAGAAACTGTATTGCAATCTGGAGCGCCTGCTCGCATCGTTCCAGCAAGATAGGTATGTCATTGGCTTGTTTGCTCATCGTGCGGAGTTGTGACAGCGGCATCTTTAGAATGTCGAAATTGTCAATTTCCTCGATATTTCTCTTGGCCTGTTTGATGAAAAGCTCTTGGAGGTCGTTCTCGAGATAAAGGGCGGGCAAACCGTTGATGGTACCACTGGACTCCCTAACCCAGCATGCCTCCTCCCAGGTCATCCCCGGGTTTGTTGCCTGGCGCTGTTCGATTTCCCACTTATTGGTAAGCTTGCGGTTAACCATTATATGAGGGGAGCGGTTTCTTTTCATGTCGGTCAGAGATTTCATCACTGCTGTATTGGCAAAGCGAGTAGTTAGAGTTCTAAGGTGAGCGTTGGCCCATTTTGCTCCCCCTGGAGCATCAAGCATGGTATCTAAGGCATCCATCCATTGTCTGGTTAAGCCTTTTGCCTGGAGAATGACAGCCTTATATTCTTCGCCATTCGCGAAATCGCGAAAATCTTTGGTCATTGTTTCAAACTCGACCTCGAAAAGGTCTTTTCCACATTTGTGACCAATATTTATTTCTTTTCCATCACTCAAACGAACCAGGTATCCTTTGCCGTGTGCGGTATGGCAACTGCTTAATGAGCACGAGATCGGCTTTCCTTCAAATTTATAGTAGCCTGAAATGCTCAGCAACTTGGCGTCATTTGGCGTGTGGTTAGACATGTAGTTCGGTCTGCTTTCCACTTCTTCCCATGACTTCAGCTTGGTAATACCTGTATCCGTTCTGATTACAATCATATGCTTTCCTATATCATTAAAAGTTAACTCTATTTTATCCTGTATGAGAGCCTGTTTAATAGACTGGGTTGGTATCTTTTATGACCAATCTGAGTGGGAATGGTGCCCTTCCAGCAAGCAACTACGTCTAGTGTCGATTATCAACTGATGACGTATAACATATAGAGAAGGACGCTATCCAAAATGTGCGCTTAATCGTATCAATACGAATAAGGATAGATATATAATTTACTTCTTAAACGTATGGGTACGAATAAGGAGTGAATTGTGACAAGTATTCGAATTAGTGCTCAGCAGAAAAATGCCATGCTGACTATACACTTTATCGAGATGAACCATGGCTTACATATGCCGGTTAATACTAGTTATTTGCGTAAGAAAGTGGAGCTTTCCCTTTGCAAAGAACTCTCTCGGAATCACTTTTTAGTGTCGTTGAGAACTTTGGCTGAAAATGGTTACCTGGTTTATCAGCCTAATACAGAAAAAGCACTCAATGTTAATGCCAGAGAAAACGAAAGTATGTGGCAGTTAACCAGAACAGGCCGACAGTATGCGGAAACATTAAATTCAGCTCGACTCAGGCCAAAGCGATCTTATAACAGGCGAAAAGTATTAAAAAGGAAATGACCAGGGAGCCAGTTACCTACTAATCGCCCTGGCCACTGGCAGATCGAATGGAGTGATAGCCTTTTACGCAATGCTTATTACATCTTAACTTATCGATAAATGGCTTGGGACGTAAACGTCGTCTAGTAAAAACAAGGGGGTTGTTCGCCAAACAAACTTTAATTTTTTATCAATTGATGTTCTTTTCAAGGTAACTAACCCAAGGCAAGTTTGCGATACCCAATTTTCTATGCTCCCCTGAGAGTTGGCTCATCTCTTGTTTCTAAGTAAACCCACCTACTCCGCTCCCTATGTTATATCCGTGTTTGATTTTAAATTTCTGAATTATCAAATTATATGAGGACAAATTAGCCTCCAATCGATTTGTCTAGTGAAATTATATCGCAAATATTTACAACACAGCATTCTCCCCCTAATAGGATGAAAGGCTTCTCGGTCTTTGTTTAACAGTCCCTGTTTTGGTTCCGGTTTGCAGTATGTGTTTCATGGCATTTCAATAGTTAAAGCCACTTGTCACAAAAATTGAAAGGTGAAACGATATTGATATTTTTTTGTTGCAATCATTTCACTTGTTGATTATTATGATATTAAATTAATATCAGGGATAATAAAAAAATGACAGAAGTGGAACGCCTTAAACAAATTGCATCGAATATGCAGCAGGAGCAATTGAGCCGAAAGGAACTCATTGCACAGCAAACTTCCGTGTCAGTGTCCGATGATGAAGTCGACGGTATGGATCGCCTGGTCTACAACCATTGCCTTAATAAAAAAGCATTCCGTGAATTTACTCGGCTTGCTCCTGTCACTTTTCAGAATCGTGTGCAGCAAGCGATTGATGATGGTGTTATCCCTGAGCCTATCTACCAGAATAAGCAGCATTTATATACCCGAACGCATATCCATACCCTATTGGATCATTGGGAAATGCCTACCTACAGGGATAACTACGAGCCTCGTGTTGTTGCAGTGGAAAACCAGAAAGGCGGGACAGGTAAATCCACAACTAGCGCATTGATGGCAGTTGCTGCCGCGCTTGATTTAGACACAAATGCTCGTGTGTTGTTAATTGACTTAGACCCGCAGGGAACACTTGGACAAGGGATGATTAGTGGCCAAGTGGATGAAGATTCCATTTACCTAACTACCGTCGATATCATCCTTGGAAAATTTGAATCGGAAGGGGAGTACGCCTCGCTGAGAAATGCCGGATACACTGACCGCGACATCATCCTCAACGCTACATTCAACACACATCTTCCCAACTTGGATGTCATGCCTGCTTTCTCGACCGACGAGCGCTTTCATGATCTTTTCTGGCAGGCTGAAAGTGAAGAAGTAAAGGTACAGATGATCAATAGGTTAGCTACGGAGGTGATCCCTGTCTTGAAAGAGCAGTATGATCTTATCATTATCGATACCCCACCGCAGGAATCCCCGTTGATTTGGGTGGCTAATGAGGCATTGGAGTTTTTGCTTATCACTATGTCCCCAAGGGAATATGATTACGCTTCAACAACTAACTATCTCCTAACAACCAGCACTCGTTTTTCATCATTGCCTTCTGAGGGCAAGAACCTTCTATGGAGCCGGGTGCTAGTCGTTAATCATGACGAAAAGAGTAAACCCGAACGCGATACCATCGATAAACTAAGCCGTACAGTCCAAGACCGGTTATTGTCATCCTACATTGTGCATTCTGAGTTGATTGTTGCCGCATCTTCATTGAACCGAACCGCATTAGATGTGGCCAAGGCGGAGAAACGTGTCTCGGCTAGAAAATATGATGAAACTAATCATTCAGTTAACGCGGTCTACCGCCAAGTTATCCGTGAAATCAAAGCTAACTCCACCAAGCAAGTCAACAGTTGATAGGGTGCTTAGATGAATAAATTTGGACGACAAACAACAAAAGCAGACTTGCTTGGTGGGAATAAAGCGGGCTTTGGTCAAGTGACACAATCGAATAAGCTTGGGTCGAGCGCCCAGCTTGCAGGGGCCCCAAAGACTAAGCTATTTACGCTGGAGTCTGGCAAGGTTGCCGCGACATACCATGTCATTCCCGCTGCGGAGATTGAAACCAAAACCCGAGCCCATAAGCTAAATCCACGCAACCAGAAAGCACTGTGTTTGGATGCCGTGAGAAAGGTTATCGATGATATCCGAGAGAACGGCATCGATACGGACTGTGTGGGGATATGGTCTGACGATAATACAACCATCGAGATCATTGAGGGTAGCGTTCGTCGTTGGTGTGGTATCGAAACGGAGCAGCCCTACCCTGTCTGGGTGCTTCCGGTTGGCAGTGCGACCAAGAAAGATATCCGCCGGTTGATATCCAGTGCAGTTATGCAGAAGGCTCATTCATACCGAGAGCGTGGCCGTGCAATGATGCTTGAAGCAACAGAGCTTGAAGACAATGCGAAAGAGATGAAAGTTAACGAACTCGCTGACTTGCTAGATATGGGGCGGGAAACGGTTAGAAAACTACTGCAAGCTTATAAGGTTTCCGAGGTGTTTATTGATGCTTTTCCAGACTGCGAAGGGATCCCTAACTCATTTTACGCGATCCTCTCGCGCATCGAGAAAACATTGACCAAGCACTTCCGTAGGCCATCCGTGTTTGTCGACGAAGCAATAAAAGAGGTGAATTTTGAAAGTGATTCTTCGGTAGAAGAACGCCAAGTTCAGTTGCTTAAAACCATGGAACATCTTGAAGCTAAAATCAAAGGCAGTTCTGGTAAATCCCAGTGGGATACCGTTGATATTGTTACATTTGATAGCAAGGATAAAAAAGTTCGTAAGTCGACTAATTCTGATGGACGTATGGTGAAATTCGAGTTTAATCGAATTGAAAAAGACCTCATTGATGAGATAGAAGCCATCATAAAAAGCCGTTATGCAGAAAAAGCTTAAGTCGGTAAATCCCCCCTTGATTATCAAAAACAAGGGGGTTGTTCGCCAGAGCTGAGATGAGAAACAAGGGAGTGTTCCTCTATTATGTATGTAAATTGAAGGCTTTGTTGCAAATAATTCAGCCTGGGCTCAGAATCGCTTCTTTCCTCATTTCATCCAGCGACTCAATGACCAACCCCGAATTTAAATGGAAACACTTTGCTCCTGAAATCATTCTCTGGTGCCTTCGTTGGTATGGTTCGACCCCA
>NZ_RJLM01000185.1 GCF_004104355.1 Photobacterium chitinilyticum | reverse complement strand
TATTTTAGGAATTTTGACCTTTGTCTTTGGCATTCCTTCAGCCCTATCTTACGGTGTCATGGCGGATGTTCACATTTTTGGTAAGACCTTCTTTGACGCTATGGACTTCTTGGTTTCCAATCTCCTCATGCCATTTGGAGCTCTCTACCTTTCACTTTTTACAGGCTATATCTTTAAAAAGGCTCTTGCAATGGAGGAACTCCATCTCGATGAAAGAGCATGGAAACAAGGACTGTTCCAAGTCTGGCTCTTCCTTCTTCGTTTCTTCGTTTCGTCATTCCAATCATCATCATTGTGGTCTTCATTGCCCAATTTATGTAATCAAAAAGAACTTGAGTAACAAGGACTGTTCCAAGTCTGGCTCTTCCTTCTTCGTTTCTTCGTTTCGTCATTCCAATCATCATCATTGTGGTCTTCATTGCCCAATTTATGTAATCAAAAAGAACTTGAGT
>NZ_RJLM01000184.1 GCF_004104355.1 Photobacterium chitinilyticum | reverse complement strand
ATTCTTCCTTCCGAGAGCGATGGGTCTGATAGCGTTCTCGGCCTGGTTATTGTCTATTTTATAGCGGCCATCCAGGTGGTATCTGGATAACTTGTGGTAGATGCCATGGGTATACTTAATGGCCTTTCCAATGCGTCCTTTGGGTAACACCTTCGGATACTCCTGTACCAGCCATTTTTCAAAAGCCACCATTATCGGGTAGGACAAACGGGTACGTAAGTCGGAACGTTGTTCGTAGGAAAGATTCTCCTGATCCGCTTGCCTTTCGACATCATAAAGCAGCCCTATTTGTTCCAGGGCATAGGAAGCCCTGACTTCGTCTTCCTTCAAAGCCTCTTCAAATTTCCGGCGCGCATGATTGCCTTTCGACATCATAAAGCAGCCCTATTTGTTCCAGGGCATAGGAAGCCCTGACTTCGTCTTCCTTCAAAGCCTCTTCAAATTTCCGGCGCGCATGA
>NZ_RJLM01000183.1 GCF_004104355.1 Photobacterium chitinilyticum | reverse complement strand
GTGTACCTGTAATGTTGAGGGAACTGGTGCTGCCTGACCGATTCGATCCCGTGTCACCCAGCTTCACAGTCACAGACGTTACCACTGAGCTCTCCGGGTCGCCACCGACCTCCTGTACGGCTGACATGTAATCACAATTGATTGATCACTTGGTGGTGGTGATCAATGTCATGTGTGTGAAGTGCTTCTTAGTGCAGATCGAATGCAATCGATCGAGTTGCAATGTGGCCACCAGTCTAGGTGAGTCGACATTGCGTGCACTATGTTGAGATTAGATGGTGGTTGGAGGTAGTGAACAGGAAACCGTGGACACGGGTTTCGTGCTACTTGGCACTGGTCAGCAAGGTGTACCTGTAATGTTGAGGGAACTGGTGCTGCCTGACCGATTCGATCCCGTGTCACCCAGCTTCACAGTCACAGACGTTACCACTGAGCTATCCGGGTCGCTATCCGGGTCGC
>NZ_RJLM01000182.1 GCF_004104355.1 Photobacterium chitinilyticum | reverse complement strand
TCGAATCCCGTCGTAGCCACCATCCTCCCTCTACCGGGATGATGTAAAACACTTGATGCGGAAGTGGCGGAATTGGTAGACGCACCAGATTTAGGTTCTGGCGCCGCAAGGTGTGAGAGTTCAAGTCTCTCCTTCCGCACCATTCTCTTCTCTCTTTTGAGACCGAGAGACAGTTCTTAAGTGAACATGCTGTAGGTCTATCGCCAAGCGGTAAGGCAGCGGCTTTTGATGCCGCCATTCCCTGGTTCGAATCCAGGTAGACCTGCCACTATTTAAAGGTGTTGATTGACACGTTGATCAGCAACTTAAAATTGTGGCTACGTAGCTCAGTTGGTTAGAGCACATCACTCATAATGATGGGGTCACAGGTTCGAATCCCGTCGTAGCCACCATCCTCCCTCTACCGGGATGATGTAAAACACTTGATGCGGAAGTGGCGGAATTGGTAGACGCACCAGATTTAGGTTCTGGCGCCGCAAGGTGTGAGAGTTCAAGTCTCTCCTTCCGCACCATTCTCT
>NZ_RJLM01000181.1 GCF_004104355.1 Photobacterium chitinilyticum | reverse complement strand
GTCAGAACTGACACAGGCCGAAGCAGTAAAAGCTCTTGGATTCCTGAAACAGAAAGCCGCAGAGCAGAAGGTGGCAGCATGACACCGGACATTATCCTGCAGCGTACCGGGATCGATGTGAGAGCTGTCGAACAGGGGGATGATGCGTGGCACAAATTACGGCTCGGCGTCATCACCGCTTCAGAAGTTCACAACGKGATAGCAAAACCCCGCTCCGGAAAGAAGTGGCCTGACATGAAAATGTCCTACTTCCACACCCTGCTTGCTGAGGTTTGCACCGGTGTGGCTCCGGAAGTTAACGCTAAAGCACTGGCCTGGGGAAAACAGTACGAGAACGACGCCAGAACCCTGTTTGAATTCACTTCCGGCGTGAATGTTACTGAATCCCCGATCATCTATCGCGACGAAAGTATGCGTACCGCCTGCCGATCATCTATCGCGACGAAAGTATGCGTACCGCCTG
>NZ_RJLM01000180.1 GCF_004104355.1 Photobacterium chitinilyticum | reverse complement strand
TTTCGGGACGTTCAAGATCGGAACAGACGGTACCTGGAGCTACGAGCTGAACAACGGTTCGGCCGAGGTGCAGGCGCTGACCGAGGACTCCGAACCGCTGAGCCGCGAGTTTACCGTGACGACTGCCGACGGCACCGAGCATACCGTCACTGTCACCATCAACGGCAGCGACGACGGCGCCGTGATCACACCTTCTGTGCCGGATGCCGATGCTGGCACGGTGAAAGAAGATACGATTTTGACCACCGGCGGCAAGCTGGASGTGGTCGACCCGGATGCGGGCGAGGCGGTGTTTGATGCCGAGACTGTCACCGACGGCAATTTCGGGACGTTCAAGATCGGAACAGACGGTACCTGGAGCTACGAGCTGAACAACGGTTCGGCCGAGGTGCAGGCGCTGACCGAGGACTCCGAACCGCTGAGCCGCGAGTTTACCGTGACGACTGCCGACGGCACYGAGCATACC
>NZ_RJLM01000023.1 GCF_004104355.1 Photobacterium chitinilyticum | reverse complement strand
TGGGGTCGAACCATACCAACGAAGGCACCAGAGAATGATTTCAGGAGCAAAGTGTTTCCATTTAAATTCGGGGTTGGTCATTGAGTCGCTGGATGAAATGAGGAAAGAAGCGATTCTGAGCCCAGGCTGAATTATTTGCAACAAAGCCCTTTCTATAACCACGGAAATAAAACCGCCCAAAGACTCGCTGATATATTTGCTGATGGGAGAGACAATACTTTTTTCAACTATTTCTGGAAGCAACCGGCAGTCCATCACAATATCACGGTTCAGTTCATCCAGTTTCTTGTTGGAATGTTTGGTGTCGAATGCATTGGCCAGCACTCTGACAATTTCCTGCGGGGTTGGGTATGGCGGTAGCTGGGAGTTACTCATTGAAATATTTCTATCTTATGTTTATATTACGGTTAATACTCTTATCTCTGATATAAAGCGACCATTTGGAAGTGCAATCCAAAAGGCACAAGATAAAGTCAGGCTAGGTTTTACTTCCTCCGAAGCAAATACCTAAGGCTGTTTATTTGCGCATTTAACTGGTTACAGGAGTCTTTTATTGAATGGCCGATCTGAGAATAATACTTCGCTTCTGCACCGAACCCTGATGAGTAGCTTGAACTTGCCATCTCAAAAAAATGCCTAAACTGGCTGGCTAGATAATCAGCCTCAGCAATCAGTACTTTAATCTCCTCTTTTAAACTAAAATTTTTATCTCTGAAGGCCGTTATTACAACACCGGTATGTGATAAAACAACTTTAAGCCATGAATACTCAATGTACTTGGTTTTTTCCGTAGACTTCGATTCGTTGACTTCACCATAGTGGATAACATCTTCAATCTCCCTCTTTGAAATACCCCGCTGTTCCATACGTTCTTTTGCATGCTCTGACAAAAAGTGAACCATCGTTTTTTCCTCTAAAGCACCGATGCGACAGGTGCTGCTAATGCTAATAACTCTTTGCAATAACCTACCTTACATGGAGACAATTGGCGGCAAAGCGTTTGGCGGGAAAAAATGATTTTTTACATCCAGCACATGAAATGTATTACAAGTGTAATACATTTATACCTTTCGAAGTTCCACGACTACCTCACGACGGCAACCGATCGGCCTGCCTCAACATCCCTTCAAAAATCGTCTCGCTGATCGCGGCAGGAAAATCAGGGGGGAGTTGCTGGCGTACAGCCTCAACCGCCTGCGCGGTTTGCGCCTTCATTTCAGCCATTAATTCACCGGCGCGCTGCTCTGAAAAGCCCACCGCTTTGGCGGTACTCAGAAAATGGCGCGGCTGGATAGTCTGCCATTTGTAGTACTTCTTCGATCCCGTTAACGCCATCGCCATTTTCGCTTTCTGCCTCGGGATGCTTTTCGCCGCCATCAGCGGGTAGGCCGAGATAATGTCGTACAGCGGCGTCATCCGATAACGGCTGTCCGGCTCCAGGAACACACTGAAGTTCTTGCCGTGGCCATCAATCGCCCCCAACAGCCAAAACAGAATTTGTGCTTTGAAAAACAGTTCGCGATCATCCGCCGGTGCCCGCGAGCCCAGCAGGAACGGCATAATAACCGCAATGCCCGGGCCGCCGTCCGACTCATATTTCAACGCCGGCGCCACCCCGAGCGCCTGGCACAGATCTTCCTGCGGCAATCGCATCAGCCAGCGGCCGTCCTGTGACCAGCGGCGGTCAAAACGCTCAATCGCCAGTGCTTTGACGTCCTCGGCATGGATGATCTCTGCCTTATTAACCGGCAAACCATAAGCCTCGGCAATTTTGAGACAGAGCCATTCGTTTTCGCAGCTGTCGCTCAGGTCAATATTCTTGTGCGGCAGAATCCCGATCGGCAACTTTAGGATATGGCTGGTCGGGGTCGAGCCTAGCGGCAAATGCCACTGGTTCTTGTACCACAGCAGGCCTGTTTTCTCCTGGGCACCGGCAATAGAGATCCGAAAATCATCGATATCATCCAGCATCCCCAGCGGCACGCCACTTTGATAGCCCCGCAGAACCTTCGCCATACGCGCTTCGGTTAACGGCTCGGCATATACTTGCCGGACATCCTCGAGCGTCGCCTCTGGTGCATACAACTGGATCGCCCCGACACAGTCACCCCCAATCTTGCTCAGCAGATCAAAAGGGCGTTTAGTCTCTGCCTGAAAACGCGATTGGATACGGCTGCGAATTTCCTCGTTGTCGGGCAGCAAATTATCGAAGAAGTTATACGCCAGCTCACCGTGGTACGGATCACTACGCAGTGGCATCGACAGCGATATGGCCCGCGAACCAGAACGCGAAAGCCATGATGGATGATATTGAAACGACACCGCACCCGATGATGCTTTTGATAAGGTGCCAACCAGTATCCCATTCATCGCAACAGAGAGTGTTTGCATCGCTACCACTCCTCATTCCATTGCGAAGTTGCATGGTCACTTTCATTATTGCTTTTCCGGGGCTGAACATGCAATTCCAGATCGAGCGCAGCCAGTAATTTAAACAGAGTATCGAGCTTGGTCCCCTCTGGGGCATTTTCAAACGCCGATACCGTCGCTTGTTTCATGCCGACAAGCTTCGCCGTTTCGATTTGGGTCATCTTCTGCGCCTTGCGCTGATCTCTGACCACATTGGCCAGTATTTTTGCCGAGGTTACCTGCATTCCGACTCCATGCCTACATTATCCGCCATAAAGGATATTCCAATATTATCCCCTTTAGGGGGTATTTTCAATATATCCGCCAGAAGGGATAAGTCGTGACAAGGCAACCGGCAAGACACTTTACTCTGCAATGGCTGATTTCCCTTGAATCTACGCCGTAAAATGTATTACATTTGTAATACACTAACGGAGGTGTTATTCAGTGAAAGTCATCGCAATCATCAACCAGAAGGGCGGCGTCGGTAAAACTACTACGGCGATCAACCTTGGGGCACAGTTCGCCAGAGAAGGCAAACGCACCCTCGCTATCGATCTCGATCCACAGGCCAACCTCACCGTGGTACTCAGCGGCGGCCAGTTTGAGTTCGATACCACCATTACCCATGTCTTCGATTCCGCCAAGAAATACCCGATCACTGAAGCAATTATTCCGGCGATGGCAGCAGAGCAGGCGATCCCCAACCTGTCGCTGTGCCCGACCGATATTCGCCTCAGCCGCGTGATCGAGCAGAGCCTGACCAAGGTGCACCGCGAGCGTATTCTGCTCAAGCAGCTTGACACCATCAAGGACGATTTCGACGTGGTGCTGCTCGACTGCCCGCCGAACCTGAGCCTGACTTCGGTCAACGCCATGATGGCCGCCGATCTGTTTCTGATCCCGGTTGACGGCGGGTCGTTCTCGCTCAATGGCCTGGCAGATCTGCTGGATGCGCTGGAAGAGGTGAAGGAAACCGAAGACGTGAACTTCGCGGTATTCCGCAACGAATACGCCAAGACCAACAAGCTAATCAACAACTTTCTCGACGAGCAGCTCAACGAGCTTGACGGCAAGGTGCTCAGCACCTCGGTCCGCCGGACGGAGGCCATTGGCCAGGCTAGCGTGAGTGCCGAACCGCTGCTAACCTACAAGCCAGGTTCAACAGCACTTAACGACTATAAATCGCTTGCAAAAGAATTAATTGCAAGAGTCAATGTATAACAAATGTAATACATAATTATGAAAAAATTAATCGGTACCACGGCGCTGAGCCGCCGAAACAAGCGCAAGGAAGAACCTGAGGCGCAGCAGGAAGTACACGAGAAAATCACCACGGTGGCCACGCGCCGCAACGTGACCACGGGAACCTCCCCGGTCCCGATGCGCCTGCCTGAAAATGACAAGGCCGAGCTGAACCTGTGGCTGGAAGAGCTGAGCGAAGCGACAGGGAAAAAAATCACCGGCGCCAAGCTACTGCGCGGGCTGATCCATATGCGCGAAAAGCTCAACCAGAAGGCGGTGATCAAGGCGATTAACGAAGCAAACTAAAACTGTAGATGTATTACATATGTAATACATCTACACCCTCAGCATTTAGCTATAACAGTACCCAATGAAGTTACGAGACTTTTATGAATGGCACCAACCGCTCAGATATACGTGCAGGACTGGAAGTCCAAATTGTATTAAAAAAAGACCAACGAACCGGCAACCTGACTAAAGGGATCGTGAAAGATATTCTTACCAAATCACCGACTCACCCGCACGGTATCAAAGTGCGGTTAGAAAGCGGTGATGTGGGGCGAGTGAAAGAGATCCTCTGACAGCCTGATTCCGCTGTACATGGGCTTCACCACGATAGCCATCGATGATCAGCTGCTGCACAGCTGATCAAACATATGCCCATATATATCATTCACTAACCCTTGTGCCTGGTCTTGCAGTTCGACTGTCGGAAAAGAGGCAATGTAGAGAAGGCAGTCATCAAACAGCTTCTCTCCAGCTTGAGAGTAATGAGCTTGCATCGAATGATTACCAGACAGTAATACCTCGGATATTAACTGAGGCAGTACCTTTCCGATTGCTTCAAAGAAGTTCGCCACCGATTCTCTTGCCTGTTCAACATAGCTGTCCCGAATTTCTAGCATACGTAACAAAGAAGCTTCATTACAGCCCAGTAATGCTGCAATATCGGCCGGGTTATCGTAGGAAATACGAATAGCCAAGGGGAGAATACCCCGGTAATCCATTTTTTCATCCCATACCGATAATACCGAAAAGTCATACTCGGCCTGTTTCAGGTACCTACGTTGAGCGGAGAACAATAGATTGCTCGCATACTCATCGAGTCCGACCTCAATCAATCTGTCATGCACCGCTATTACCTTATCAAGCAAACCAACGGACAGCACGGGACGGGCCAGTTCAGCGGCCTGACGGCAGTAATCAAAATAGACCGGATGGTTGTCGATGATGGGAAGCAGTTTCTCCAGGCGGCCCTGCAACTGCCGCTCGGAAAATGTCTCGGTATAGTGGAGCAGCGAGAGCAATCGCACCCGGCTTTCCAGCACCCATCGAGGAGTCTGGTATTTGAGCAGGGCCTCACCCAACGAGCGAATATAGGTATCGATATACCGTCGGTGGCAGGCATGGCAAGCCGATTCCACCCGCCTTGCCAGATCAGTGAGTTCAGACTGGAACAGCTGCTTATAGAGAGCTCGCCCCTGTTTGCTCTCTTCACTGTCCGGCGCCAACGGTCTGCCTCTCACCTTATCGACAAACGCCAGCGCAGCTTCTCTAAGAGTCTGCAACTGCGCCAGCCTGGCGGCTTTTTCTTCAAAGTAACGTGCGCTCGCCTCCTGTACCTTTGCCTCGCTACGGGCAATCACTTTGCCAATCCGCGAAGAACGCTCAACCCCGAGATCATACAGCTTGGCACGGCAGCGTATGATCAGCGCCCGGCAGTCCTCGACCTGCGCATCATCCGTAATTGGGGTACCCAGGCAGCGCCGGACCGCACCAAGATCCCGGCGAACGTCCTTTAAAATATCTTTCTCGAGAACATACCTTTGCTCCTCTTCCTGCCTGGCCAGTGCCTGGCGGGCTGCCTCAAGGTGTTCTTTGGCCTGCTGCAGCTGAACGGCGGTCTTTACCCCGTACGGCAACCGCTGCTGCGGCGCAAGGGAGAGCGAGTGCATGCTCATGATCTCCTGCTGGTAGGTAATATCAATCGAGCCAAGAGATTCATCGACAACAAAGTGCGGATAGACAACATCCAGGTGCAGTACCCCCTCGCTGTCGCTTTTCATCAGTGCCGCTTCGGAGAGCTCAAAAGCATTGAACTGGGCCCCTTCTCCTGCCAAGGCTTCCGGCAACATGCCGTCATGATAATTGGAGCCATAAAGCAGTAGGTGAAAGGTCGAACGATTCTTTTCCATACAGTCAGGGCTGAACAACCATACCAGGTTATAACCCAGCTGACGGTAGGCCTGCTGGCGTGCTACCGCGGTTTCGGGGTGCAGCCACCACCGGGTCAGCTCGAAGACCCAGTGGTTGCCGTCGCGATCGCAACAATAGATATCCGGTTGTCGTCGGATATTGATATCGTGCTCGGTGCTGAAAATATAGCGCTCCGTTGCCACGGAACCGGGATCAATCCGGGGATCGCGGGACAAAATATCAGCCACCTTTTCCTTATTCCGCAGATGCCACTCGCCCTCTCCCTGAAATACCTGGTTGTAGAGCCTGCGCTGTTCACTATTGGGGTTACAAAAGGCACAGCCTTCAGCCTGCTTTTTATGTTCCGCGGATTTGGTGCTGTGCCGAAGGTGCAGCCGCTGCCCGCTGTCAGTCGTGCTGCCGGCCAAAAACACCGGCACCCGGCAATGAGCACAGCGGTAGCTCTGGTTATTCTCGGCAATCTGATGCCGGGTAATGCCGTTTGTTAAATCCGAGCCTTTTTCAATCTCTGCAATGAGACGACTCGCAAGGACCGGGCGGGAATGGTCGCTGATCAGTATCTCCCAACCCTCATGATAACCACTTTTCCCCATAGACAATCCCCCCCAGCAAGGCCAACTCTTCAGCCTACATAGCAAACAATCAATCAGTTATATTTACTGTATTAAACCACACATAATCAATTGGTTGCATTTAGTGTCTTGTTTATCCAGAAGCAGAGGTCACAACCTGGTAATAAACCGCCCCTTATCCACAGCATCAGGCCTGCTGAAAAGTTATACCGACCCGAAATTACGGGCCTGGAGCGAGATAACCACAATTTCTGGGGATAGCTGTTGTGAGTTCATTCGCCTGAGTGATCAATATGCTGCTTCACGATTGCAATAATTTCATGAATCATGAAAAACACTGAAGCATGAAAGTGATGAATGAAGGCCGGCTCTGCAGAGCGATTGCTCAGTTGCCTAAAACTCTTTAGATCTCTTCTATTGTTTAACAGATATCGCGAGTAAACTGCTCCTTGAACAGCCAGTAAAACAAAATGTTAGGTGAGAGCGTAGGTATGAAAAATGAACCAGCCAATAACAACTTTGACATCCAACGCTATCTGGAAGGCTATAAAAAACTCCGATTAAAGCCGGTACACAACAAAGACTATTTCTTGCCCGCATTAACATGCTTTATCGAATTATTTGGTGCATCATCTAGCGTGAGAACGATGATCAGGTGCGCAGAAAAGCAATTACAGGTTAGCTCTGGGATTTCCGACAGCTCGTTGGACAACTTCAGCCGACAAGGAGTAGGGAAAAAGACAGCCGAAAAATTCTTCCGTTTTATCTTCCAAACAGACCCGCAGACATTCACGCAACTTGAATCACAATGCGAAACCCAAGATACCATCTACGAAAGTGACAACTATTGGCCATGGTTAGGGGTTATTTGCAATCTACAAGGCTCTGAAGAAAATGAACTAGCCCTATGCATAGACTTCCTCACAAAAAGGTGTCAGCAAAATAAACAAATCAATAACTATTGCCGGGCAATGAAAGAAAAAGAAACCAGTAACGCCGAAGTACTGAACAAATACTTCGAGCGAACATCTGCCCATACCCTACTCAGTGACGAAGAAAAGACTGCTTTCTCTGAAGGTATTGTCAGTGAGCTAAATAACCCTCGGGGTGAGGCAACAGAAAAAGCAGTTCTCGCTATGCTCCAATACCGACTCGATTTCTACTTTCACTTAATGGCATCTTTTGAGGTTGGAATATTGAAGCTTTGGCTTGAACTCGACGAAGATATCCCAAACAGAGTGCCTGATTTCTATCAGAATGGTTTTTTCTCTAGCATTGCCCATATCCACAGCCACTCATCCCCCTTCAATCGCTTCCTCGACGGACTAAAAGAGCGATTTAACCCCCAAGTATTGAATGGCTACCCTTCACTCAGTGGTTCTAAACTGGCTGCTTTTATCCCAGTAGACAAAAGTGACGAACAGTACGTTACATTGCATGAAGCACAGAAGCGGCAGTTAAGAAAATGGCGTGAAAGAAACGCCTACCCAAGCCTAGAAACATTAGAATGCCTGATTAGCGATCTATTCGGCTTCAAAGACCAAATTCCAGTTATCGCCAAATCTCTCGCTAACATTGGCTTGATTTGCATTGGTCTCGACCGGCAACATAAACAATTGCTCCAACACAAAGAGATCAGTCCTGAATTACTAAGCAAAGCCTATGGTAGCTACCCTCGATACTGGCAACAATATCGCCAGCATATCTGAAAAAAGCCAGCCTCAGTTGGCTGGCTTTTCAAACATTAATTAACGTTTAGGGGGGTTATTATCGCGGCCGCCGCCTGATTTACCACCAGTTTTACTTGGCCATCCAGCACCTTGAGACTTAGACATAATATAGCTCCTTTGATATTTTTTACTAAAGTACGGCATTTCATACACCGTGTTTGATTTCGTAACTAATATTCCCAGATATCGAACACACCAAACAGAGGGGTAGGGAGCACAATTTCATGAGTTGCCCTATCAAATATACGGAAAACAACCAACGTCGGTTTAAACCTTGTCCCCACAGCCAGTACATTATGAACAACAGACATTTAAAATCGTATTGTGTACTAACTCCCCAACTCATCCTCAAGGTATCAAGGTTCGTTTGGAAAGTGGTGATGTCGGCCGCGTAAAAGCGAGACTTTAAAAGAAAAGACCTCATACCATGTTAAGGATACTTCCATCTATCAATTAGAAGGTATCAGGTATGGGGCGCTACGAACTCAAACAAGCAAAGAACCAACAATTTTATTTTGTCCTAAAGGCCGGTAATGGCGAAGTGATCCTAATCAGTGAGATGTACACCACGAAGGCTGCAGCGTTGGATGGGATTGCTTCGGTCCAAATCAATGCCATCGAGCGTGAGCTATTTGAGCTCAACACTGCCAGTAATGGCCAGTTCTATTTCAACCTGAAAGCAAAGAACCACCAAGTAATTGGAACCAGTGAAATGTACACCACGGCCGCCAGTGCCAAAGAGGGAATTCACTCGGTACAATTTAATGGCCATAGTACTCAGGTTGATGAGCTTACCGCATAGAACAAGAAATGATGTATTACATTTGTAATACATCATTTCTCTACTATTCAACGTAACCAGCTGTTAATAAGGTATAATATGCGAGTACACAACCCCGTATAGGTATCGCAGGGATCGAGCAGAACCAGCCCTCGGCAGATAGCATGTTTTACAAAACGATAACCACAAGTTGGCCAAAAATCGCTTGCGCCACAGTAAGATGATAAGAAGAATAACTCATGATAAGCCCTCCTCTTTTTCAAACATGTCAATTGCCCCAATGAACAGTTCTAACTCTTCGCATATAGTGATCATTGGACCTTCAGGTGCGGGACACAGCGAAGAACGTGGTTTGTGATTGGCTTTGGCTTGGTTGAACTACCGAGGCAAGGGAAGAATGGCCGCAGCAGCGGTGTGTGAGATAGAGCGGAAGTGGCTACTTAAAAAGAAAACGCATCAAACAGAAAAAACTTAACTTGCTGATATTACAGATACAAAAAAGCCCGCTATTCGCGGGCTTTCCTGATAGAATCGTTGCAACTTAGTTCGCAGAGGCTGTCTTAAAGAGAGCTGATCTGAAAAGTAATCCAAGTGCTTACATGTCAATATTACGAGATAGACAATCATAATGCAAGCTTCTGACTACCAACAACTTCAACACGATATATCGCTACCGCGCTTATCCAGCTACCAGCATTTCTTTAAGCCAAATAAACCCGCGGATCTCTATGGTTATTACTGCTGGAACGAAGCAATATCAGCCGCATTTTTCCGCTTAATCGGTATCGTTGAAGTCACACTCAGAAATAAGCTACACCGGGCGTTAAGCACGCACTGCCATAACCCGCAATCTAAAGGTATTCAGTTTAGTAACGATTGGTATAATTTTTTAGATCTGAATACGCATTCAGAAAAGAAAATCTTATCCGTAACTCATAGACGCAAGAATGGTAACTGGCACCCCAAATTACCCGCTGTCAGCCATGATGATGTTATCTCTAGGATGACTTACGGCTTTTGGCCTAAAGTGTTCGATATTCAAAAAGATAAGCAAGGTAATTTGCTACCTTGGGGGACGATCATCCCTACCATTATTCCTCATCATCGCCAAAAAAGTGCGGGGTACTGGAAGAAAATAAAGCACCAAGACAGCCTTTATGCTCGATTAGAGATCGTGGGCTCTCTTCGTAATCGCATCGCCCATTTTGAACCAATCTGGAAGCAAGGTGGTTTATTTGAAGAAACCCGTATCCGCCAAAATAAAATTCCTAAATTACTCGCAGCAGCACCAAGTAATGACATTGAATCCCGAGACAGGCTGACACTGCTCCATCAACGCATCCAAGAATTGCTCGGATGGTTATCCCAAACACGCTTAAAGAGTTACCAGCAAAGTTACACTTATCATCAACTGAGCTGGCTATTGAGCAAAGAAGGGATGGATACATACATTCGCCAGCACAGTCAGAACCAGCTAAATCCGAGTACTTTTAAACGAAACTTTGCATCTATATTGAAGCAGCAGAAAACAGTCACCATTCTAAAAAATGGTCATATTTCCGGTGTGTTTTATCCGACTAAATAGCAATATAGAACTAAAAAACGAGCCAAAATGACGGCACAAGACAACAATGATGTATTACAAATGTAATACATCATTGTTAATAAGCACTTTCAAATCAGCCAATTAAAGCCGAGTATGCAACCCAGTTACATCAGTAAATATTGCTTCCAACATATCGCAGTAAATACCTGATTGCTGCGCAACTACCACATAATCCAACTGACCTTTTTGTTTGGTTAGCGCCAATACCGTATAAGTGTCGCAAGGGTCTAACCGCACTTGAACCCGCCTTATTTTCTGTTTCACAAACATACTGTCGCACGGTAAATCAAACTGCAGACCAGGTGTGTCTAACGCAATAAATTGCCTTGCCCCTGTCATTGTAATAAAGCGCTGGCCACCAATCTGAGTTAGGATTGTTTTTGCCACCATCAGGTGGTAATTATCGATACTCATGACAGCCCCTCCACACGTTCAAATTCATCTATCGCATCGATGAAGTCTTCCAAATCAAAGCAGGTTTCTATTGTTTGGCCATGCGGTGCTAACAGCACATTCAGGGCCTTAACCATCAGTAACACGCTAGGCTGACACGCCCGTAATTTTTGATAAGTGCCATACAAGCGGTGATCGATGCACCAAGTGCGATTCATTGTTGTAGAGCCTGACGGCTGCAACGGGGATACGTTGCTCGCGCCAAACGGCTTAGTGATGCGGTGCGGAAAGCGGTTGGAATGTGACATAGTGTCGCTCCTTTGTTGGGTTTTCATCGTCGTTTTCGCCTAACTTCCCGCACTGACACAGGGTTCTGAATAGCAAAAGCGCGAAGCGTGCATTTCACTTTTGCTATTCAGGTTCTGTGGCAGAAGGATCGGAAGTTGGCGATAAACGAGTGCGATGGAAACGCTTTTCAACAAAGGAGAGCAGCGATCACATGGAGAACGCCCGCACCTTAGCAGCACTTAGCCGGTTGGGGTGAAAGCTCTTGCTTTACCTAGCCCTGATCGTGACCCGAAGGGCCAAGACACAGCGAAGAACGCCGTTTGTGATTGGCTTTGGCTTGGTTGAACCACCGAAGCAAGGGAGGCACGACCGCTAGCGCGGTGTGTGAGATAGAGCGGGAAGGGCTTTATTTTAATTCGCGGAGTATACGCCATACTGCAAATAGTATTTTTAATACTGCAATAAAAACAACTTGCCACAACTAATACTTTCGTATTAGTCTTATCGCCGGTTTAGATAGAAACACCTTCTAAACCATTAACCCGAAAGGGATTTATAAAATTAAAGGAAAATATTATGAAAAATATTAACCTCCGCAGAATTCACAACAAAATGGTACTTTATGAATATCCAAAAGAATGGGGAAACGCACCCACATAATGCGTTAACTGAACGTGTGAACAAGCTTTCAACTAACGAACTGACCATCTGCGAGATGAACAATGTCTTCCGCGTACAAGCGCAAATGTACAAAGGTGAAAAGACACAACCTCTCTCACTTTACCCTGGTAATGGGCGTTGGAATGGGCGTGAAATTGAAATTGCGATTTCATACGTGGCAAGCACTGACAAAACAGCTCTGATTGAGGCGCTATATCATGCCGATAAAGAGCAAGATTACAAACAAGAACGTTTTTTCAGTGATAAAACTTTGAAGCCTCGTGAAATGGTGCAAGTCACTTTTGGCAAGCCTCTAAAACTGATTGATGTAACGGCTTTACTGCCTAAGTTACGCCTAAGTCTTCAAGATCTTACTGGCGATGACTGCTACAACATTACTCAAACATTGGCCGATGCATTTTACGCAAAGTTTGGGAAGGACTTCGATGGGATTATCTACATGTCTCGTTGGAGTGGGAAACAGTTAGACTGCGCATCTATCTGGAACCACCCTAGCATCAAATCAAGTACGCAAACCCCACTCATCGAGTATGTAAGCGGTGACCAGGATGTTTATGACATTCTTTGTGATGATTTAGGGTTTGATTACACTCAGGACTAAGAACAAAGGGGTCGCCGTAGAGGCCCCTTTTTTAATATCCCATCTCACCTTCACGACAAGCGATAAATAGCACTTTTTCTAAAGCATCTTTATTAGGATTTACTTGTAGATAATCACGTACAGATAATCCTTCTAAGCGTGAGCGAGTATTAAGCCAAAAAGTACACATTGCCGATGTACCTAGTTCCTTACTCGCAAGCTCTGCATTCACTTTTTCTAGCCCAAACAAAAGCTTCGTTGTCTTCTCATCAATTTGGAATACCGGTACTTGAGGTGTTGGACCGCTATTAATTGTGATGATTAACTCATCCTTAATTTTACCATTAATGCTCTGGCGGCTTAATCCTGCAAGTTTGGCAAATTCAGACTGCTTAACCACACCACCGAATCGTTCAATGTATTCAATAAACTTCTTTTGGCCAGCGCGTTGGCGCTTAAGCTTTTTGATGACTTTGGGATCGTGGTGCAAGTTCTGAGTATGGGCGTTCAGAATGAACTCCAGTAAACCTTGATCACTTAATGACAATGCATCAGAAGTACTCAGTTCTAACGCATGATTTAACTCTAATTCTTGGAGGATATTCGCAACCCTCTTTAATAGAGGAGCGCTTTCAACAGGTGCTTCTAATGTATTCATATTTAATTCCTTTACGTTTTTTACAACTCAATCTTAGTAAAAAAAGTAAAGTTAGTACATAAATAAACTGAAATTGATGTAAATACAACCAATATTCGATAGCTGTATTTGCAATACTGCATTTTTATCCTTGTCTTTAAAAACAAATAATGTAGTATAACCAATACAAATGGAGGGGCTATGAAAGAAACAAATCATAAAAGATTTAAGCAGCTCACTACTCGGTACGTTCCTTATAGCTTCCGAAGTCGAATTGAAGAAGCAAAGAGTGGCGTCAGAGTGATTCAGCCAAAAGATGTTAAAGACGAACAAATTCTTTGGGAAAGCGTCGTCACTACAGCGTTAACTGGCAAGAAAGAGCCTGAATACTTAAAAGATGGTGACATCTTAATATTGTCACGAGGCATGAAGCAGCAGACTTTTGTCTTTAAAAGTAAAGATGACGAGCAGAAAACAATATGCAGCAATGTTTACTATCACTACCGCGTTGCTAATGATGAGATAAACCCTTACTACCTGGCTTTTGTGCTCAACCACAACAACAAAATCAAAAACCAAATAGAAGTGGGATCGGCAAGTAGTTCGATGACAGTAAAAGTCTACTCAAGGCAAAGCATTGAAGAACTGGACATACCGCTACCACCTAAAAAAGAACAAGACGCCATTGTTGCACTGCACAACAACATCACCCAGCAGCAACAGTGTTATCAAAAATTAATGGACAGCAATCAAGCGATGCTCGCGAGCATTGCAAGCCAGCTTACGAAATAAGGCCATGACCATGACAGAGTTAATCCAGCAAGAACAAATCCAGCAAGACGACGTAAACAAAGCCGTATGGTCTGCCTGTGATGCTTTCCGTGGTGGTATTGAACCCTCTACTTACAAAGACTACATCCTGACCATGCTGTTTGTGAAATACATCTCTGATGTACACAAGCACGAACATGCAAAGCTGATGAAACAGCATAAAGATAATGAAAAGTTAGTTGATGCCATGATGGCAAAACAACGCTTCGTACTGCCAAAAGGCGCGAGTTTTTGGGATCTATATAAGAAGCGTAGCGAAGCGGGGAACGGCGAGCGCATTGATACCGCGTTGGATGCGATTGAAAGCGCTAACGGCAGCAAACTCAAAAACGTCTTCCAAGATATCAGCTTCAATTCAGATAAACTGGGTGATGAAAAAACCAAAAACCAACGCCTAGACGCGGTTATCGAGGCCTTTGGTAAAGAAGAGCTCGATTTAAGCCCTGCCCGTGTTGGTAAGCTCGATATCATTGGTAACGCTTACGAGTTTCTTATCAAGCACTTTGCCGCGGGCAGCGGTAAATCCGCCGGTGAATTCTATACCCCACCAGAAGTCTCTGATCTGCTTGCACAACTGCTAGACCCTCAACCAGGCGATACCATTTGTGATCCGGCCTGTGGTTCAGGCTCGCTACTGCTTAAGTGTGGCGCATTGGTACGCGACAACCACAACTCAAAAAGCTACGAGCTATATGGCCAAGAAGCCATTGGGGGGACATGGGCGTTGGCTAAAATGAACATGTTCCTACACGGTGAAGATAACCACCATATTGAGTGGGGCGACACGCTAAACAACCCGAAACTGACCGAAGACGATAACCAAAAGCTGATGAGCTTTGATATCGTGACCGCCAACCCGCCATTTTCATTAGATAAATGGGGCCATGACAACGCCGCTAAAGATAAATTTGCCCGCTTCCACCGTGGTGTGCCACCAAAAACCAAAGGTGACTATGCGTTCTTAAGCCACATGATTGAAACCATGGCGCCGAAAGATCACGGCTTGTTAGGCGGCCGAATGGGTGTCGTTGTGCCACATGGTGTGCTTTTCCGCGCCTCGGCAGAAGGAAAAATACGTACCAAACTGATCGATGAAGGCTTATTGGATGCCGTTATTGGTTTACCTGAAAAGCTGTTCTTTGGTACTGGTATTCCAGCTGCTATCTTGATCTTCAAGAAAAAGAAAACTGACGACAAGGTGCTGTTTATTGATGCATCTCGCGAGTTTAAAGCCGGCAAAAATCAGAACCTATTAACAGACGACAATATTCAGAAGGTACTGGATACCTATAAAGCACGTGAAAGTGCGGATAAATACGCTTACCTTGCGACACTCGAAGAGATCCAAGAAAACGACTACAACCTCAATATTCCTCGCTATGTCGACACCTTTGAGGAAGAGGCCGAAATTGCTCTGGTTGAAGTACGTAAGGAACGTTTAACACTGCAGAGCCAACTTGCAGACCTAGAGACAGAAATGGCGCAATACCTCGAGGAGTTGGGCTATGGCTCGTAAATTAACTCTGGAACAGCTACCACCAGGATGGTCATATAAGTTACTAGATGAGTGCGCTGAGCGATGCAGTGGGCACACTCCGAGTAAATCACATCCTGAGTATTGGAATGATGGAATAAAGTGGATATCGCTTACTGACACATATCGATTAGATAAAGGATTGGTAACTGCAACAGACAAAGAAATATCCTCACTAGGAATTAAGAACTCTTCTGCACAAATACATCCAGCTGGAACCGTCGTTCTTTCACGCGATGCAGGAGTAGGCAAAAGTGGTGTAATGGCAGAGCCTATGGCCGTTAGTCAGCACTTTATTGCTTGGAAATGCGATACAAAGAAAATAATTGATAAATGGTTTTTATATAACTGGTTGCAACTTAATAAAGGTGAGTTCGAACGACAAGCTGTTGGTTCAACAATAAAGACAATAGGTCTACCTTTTTTTAAAAAACTAAAGATTGCATTTCCACCACTACCAGAACAACAAAAAATCGCCCAAATCCTATCAACATGGGACAAAGCGATTACGACCACAGAGCAGCTAATTGCAAACAGTAAGCAACAGAAAAATGCCCTGATGCAGCAGTTGCTGACGGGTAAGAAGCGTTTGGTTAATCCTGAAACAGGAGATAGGTTTGAGGGGAAGTGGTTAGATGTTCATATGGGAGATATATGCCAAATTAATCCCAAAAAGACAGCTGAGCCAGAAAATGGGTTAGTTAGCTTCATACCAATGGATGCTGTATCCGAAGATGCGAAACTTTTAAGAACCGAGGTAAAAAATTACTCAGATGTATCCAAAGGGTTCACATCATTTAAAGATTCAGACACGTTAATCGCTAAAATAACCCCTTGTTTTGAAAATGGTAAGGGCGCACAAGTAAACCAACTTGAGAATGGAATTGGCTTCGGCAGTACTGAATTTCACGTATTAAGAGCTAAGAATGGCATTTCTGCTGAACTTATTTACTTTCTAACAAACACAACAGCTTTTAGAGTTCGTGGTGAACTGAATATGCAAGGTTCTGCAGGACAAAAACGTGTAACTACTGATTACTTGAAGTTATACAAAGTATTTATTCCTAAGCAATTAAAAGAACAACAAAAAATAGCTTCAGTACTAACTGCAGCCGACAAAGAAATCAAGCTGCTCGAAGCCAAACTTGCCCACTTTAAGCAAGAGAAAAAAGCCCTGATGCAGCAACTTTTAACCGGTAAACGCCGCGTAAAAGTCGCTCAGCAAGCCGCTTAAAATACCATCTGGGCCCTTATCTCGATAAGGGCCCATCTCTCGGATTTAGCCTGACCAGAGGACACAATGGAAAGTCGTACCCTACCTGATACCAAAGAAGAAATGACCGCCAAGCTGCCAGCGTTAGAGCTTATCAGCAAATTGGGCTATACCTTTATCCCTCCCGCACAATGTACCGCCATGCGAGGCTCTACAGCCCAGGTGGTATTGGAGCCTAAACTGCAGGCCTACCTAGAGTCGGTGACTTATTTATTTAAAGGTAAGGGGCGCAAACTACAGCCAGAAAGCATTCGTCGCATCATCAGCGAAGTCACACTGACGACATTAACTGACGGGCTGATCAGCACCAACGAAAAACTGTTTAACCTTTACGCCTACGGCATTTCTATTACTGAAACTCATAGCGATGGCAAAGCAAACCCGACGATTCAGTTAGTCAACTGGAAAGAATGGCATCAAAACGAGCTGCATTTCACCGAAGAAATGAACATTGAAAACAGCCGCGGCACGGGTTCACGCCAACCGGATATTGTGTGCTTTGTGAATGGCTTGCCGTGGGTAGTGATTGAAGCCAAGCGACCCGCCGCAAACAAGAAAACCAAAATCACCCTCGACGAGGGGATACGCCAGAACATTCGCAACCAAGGCACCAATGAGATCCCACATCTGTTCATCCACAGCCAGTTGCTGATTTCAATCGATGGCCATGATGCGCGGTACGGTACTTGCGGCACGTCGAAAAAATTCTGGTCACGCTGGCGTGAGGAGTTACCCAAAGAGAAAGAAGACAATACCTCGAGTGCGTTCCTGTTCACACCTGAGCAGCTACAAGAAATCAAAAACCGACGCTTGATGAGTAAGCAAATGGACGCTATTTTTGATCATCGCCCGGCAGAAAAACGTTATCAATTCGAGCAGCTGTTAGCCGCTGGTGATCGTGTAGTGACCGAGCAAGACAAAACCTTAATAGGTCTACTTACCCCTAAGCGTTTGATCGAGTTTGTCCATCTGTTTACCGTCTTTGACAGTACAAAAGGCAAAATCGTTGCCCGTTATCAACAGTACTTTGGCATTAAGCGCATTCTCGAGCGCGTTCAACAAAAAGATGCCAAAGGCGCACGCGAAGGCGGCATCATTTGGCACACGACGGGCTCGGGCAAATCCCTCACCATGGTACTGTTAACCAAAGCACTAATTTGGTTAGAAGAGCTGAAACAATGCCGAATTTTCTTAATCACCGACCGCGTCGATTTAGAAGGTCAACTCAGTGATACCTTCTTAGATTCAGGCGCTTACACCGAGCTGCAAAAACGCAATGCCATCGCCACTTCAGGTAAGCAACTGGCGAAGAAAATCACCTCTGGCAACGAGCGTATTGTGTTCTCACTGATCGACAAATTCAGAACCGCGGTCGACAGTAAAAAGTGCTTTAACCCAAGTGAAAACATCATTGTTCTTGTCGATGAAGCCCACCGTGGCCACGGCGGTGAAAACAGCATCCGCATGATGCAAGCCATGCCGAACGCGGCATTTATTGGTTTTACGGGTACGCCGTTACTTAAAAAAAACAGTACAGAGCGTAAGTTTGGTCCGATCATTCACTCTTATACTATGCAGCAGGCCACCAAAGATGAAACGGTGTCGCCACTATTGTATGAGCAACGCAAGCCAGAACTGTGCATCGAATCTGACGCAATTGATGAATGGTTTGCCCGCTTTACTGAGCAACTGTCGACCAAACAGAAGAGCGATCTAAAACGTAAATTCGCCAAACGTGGCCAACTGTATGAAACCGAAGGGCGCCTAGAGTTGATCGCGCATGACATTTCAGATCACTTTGGCAACTTTAAAGCCAAAGGGCTACGTGGCCAACTTGCTTGCTCATCAAAATCAATGGCGATTCGCTATAAACAGGCGCTCGATAAAATTGGCAAAGTCACTTCTGCGATTGTGATGTCTCCCCCTGAGCGATTGGAAGGGGAAGAAGAAGTCGATCAAGAAAGCAAAGACTTGGTGACCAAGTGGTGGAAAGAGAACGTCGGCACCCAAGATGAAAAGCTTTATACCGAAGGCGTTACCAAAGCCTTCAGTAAGCCCGGCGGCCCAGACATTATTATTGTTGTCGACAAGCTACTAACGGGCTTTGATGAGCCATTAAATACCGTGCTCTACATCGATAAAAGTTTGAACAACCACAACCTTATTCAGGCCGTGGCGCGCGTAAATCGACTACACGATGATAAGAAATACGGTTATTTGATTGATTACTATGGCATTTTAGATCGTCTGGATGTCACCATTAAGAAGTACCAAGATCTGGCCGAGCAGGTTCAAGAAGGCTACAACATTGATGATTTGAAAGATCTCTATCATCACATGGAAACTGAATATAAGCGCTTGCCTTACCTTTACCAAACGCTGTGGCAAGTGTTTGATGGTGTGAAAAACAAACAAGACAATGCCTCGCTACGAAGCTTCCTTGCCCCTGATCCTTATGAGATTGATGGAGAGTTTGTTGACCGAAAACTCAAAGCACGAGAAGACTTTTACGCCGCGCTTAGAGATTTCGCCAAGTGCTTACAAGTGGCATTGCAATCAGCCAGCTTCTTTTCAGATGTCACCCAAAGCAAGCAAATAGAATACAAGGAAGCAGTTAAGCGATTTAGCGAACTTCGTACCCAAGTACAGCAAGATGCTAACGAAATCATTGACTATGATGAGTACGCTGACGAAATCAAAGCCATGATGGATAAGCATGTTGTGGGTGAAAGTATCGATCACGATGACACGCAATATAATGTCGGCCAATTAGGCCATGGATTTTCTATTGAAGAGATGTCACCAGAAAAAGCCAAGACTGAACAAGCGAAGATCAAAGGCCGTGTGGTCAAAATGATTGAGCAAGATTTACAAGACGATCCCTATGCAAAAGCTTACTTTTCAGAGCTACTTAGCCAGGCATTGGCAGAAGCTGAAGCCATGTTCGATAGCCCAGTGAAGCAATATCTTCTGTTTGAAGAGTTTGAGAAAAAGGTCAAAAACAGAGATGTGGATACTATGCCTGCGGCACTGAAAGATAACCTAGAAGCGCGAGCTTACTACGGTTTATTTGTGATGGACAAAGTCGCCCTTACTAACGATGTGATGGTGACATTGTCACTCGCTATTGATGACACGGTTAAACGGTTGTCCCAGCAATTTTCCATCAATGCCAGTGATCTCAGCAATAACATCGAACTTGAGTTACTGCCAATGCTGTTTGATATATTCGATGACATTGATCGCACGACCCAGTTTATTGCCAAAATTATTGATGTTGTAAAACAGCAGCACGCAAACACAGGCCGACGATGACAGATATAAAGGTTACGCCCCATGAACAAGGCGCTTTTTACTATGGTGATGAGATCTTGCACTACCATATTCAACGTCGTGCAACTGATGACGAAAGAAAAGTCGTTATCAAAGTACATCCCGATGAACGTATCACAGTGATGGCACCGAAAAGTGCATCAAAAGAAGAGGTAAAGGCAGCGATTCTTAAACGTGTACGTTGGATTTGGGAAAGCTTACTGGAGTTTCGTCAGCAACAAGAATTTATTTCACCGCGCCAGTACGCAGGTGGCGAGACATACTTTTATCTAGGTAAGCGTTACCGTTTAAAGCTAATTCAGCAAGAGGAAACCGTACCTTCGGTCAAACTAAAACGAGGCCGGTTAGAGGTTTGTTACTCTGGGGAATATAACGCTGAGCTCATCAAGAAGTGGGTCATGCATTGGTACGAACATCGCGCCTACATTCTATATCATCAAAGGCTGGCAGAGCTGTTACCCAAAACCGATTGGGTAACGGGGCTTCCCAACCTCAAGATCATGCCGATGACCAGGCAATGGGGAAGCTGCTCCACGTCGGGCCGTATTATGCTGAACCCTCACTTAGTGAAAGCCCCTAAAGATTGCATTGATTACGTAATATTGCATGAACTTTGCCATATTGCTGAACACAATCACAGTGATCGGTTCTGGCGTTTACTCACGAAAGTCATGCCCGACTGGAAGGCAAACAAAGCAAAGCTAGATGAAATGGCAGAGCTGTATTTGAATGAGTAAAAATATGACAACCAAATGATAATTAACACAATAAACACAAATGAGGATTTAATCCGCACATTTTAAGATCTAAGTCTAAAACTTTAATGACTAATCTAATCCCGACATTGAAAAGCCGAGACTAAACCCCATTTACTAATAATTAGTGAAAACCATAAGGACCATATGACTACTCAAATTTATCTTGCACCACCTGAGTCAAAGTCTTGGCTAAATGGTTATTACCTTGAGAAGATCCTAAGAGAACAAGCTTTCTACGCCGACGATAGCTGTAAAGATATCTGCTTTGTAGTGCCAGAACTCAAAGGCATGCCACTTGACGCTATTATTTTATTACTTGTTGTATGCAACCAGCTTAGCGATAAGGGGTTTCAGGTACAAATAGCGTTCTCTTCTAAAGAGTGCCCAATATTAAGTTACTGTGCATTAATGAGTTTTTTTGAACACTTAGAAAGTAATATTGTTGTCACCCCATCACCAGATAGCCTCGATGAGGATAAGACAGAACATTCTAATTTGTTCAAAATCGTTGCTCTTACTGGCGAGCAAAATTGTTCAGAATTGTCGGAAACATTAACCTGTAAGATCATCAATGCCATTGATGGCCACAGCGATATTACTCTGTCTGAAAAGCAATTAAACACGCTAAAGCATCGCTACCGCACAATTATTCTAGAAATGATAAATAACGTAAAAGAGCATAGTAAAACTGAGCTTGATGGCTATGTAGCTATGCAGGTTTACGGTGGTTACAACCCTCGTGCAACGCTCATAATTTGTGATTCTGGGCTAGGTCTTTTTAATACCTTAAAGAACTCGACAGAACCTGAAAATCACCAATACAAAACCGACAATTTTAGCGAAATAATTCGTAAAATTTTCGATGAGGGTGTCACTAGTAAAAAGCATGATGACGGTGGGAGTGGTCTCCAGACAAGTTTCAAATATGCAAAAAACATGAACTCGGACATAGTACTTAGAACAGACAAAAATCAGTTTCGGCTACATAAGTTAGCAGAGCAAGAGCACCCCGTTGATGCACTAAAAATCAACGAAGATTTTATGCAAATCGATGGCACATTCTTTTGCTTCGATATTCCATTACTGAAGCAAGATTGTTGACAGGATATCATTCAACTGCTTCAATATAATTTATGAAGCACATATCACATAAAATCGATCTCCAGAAATTGATCAATGACTACGAACTCGATGTATCTACATCAGATGGCGGTCAGAAATTATATTCAATTCTCGTTGATTTGATTCAAAACACTCCCAACCAAGATATTTTCTATCTTGCACTTAAGAACGCTTTTTTTGGCGCTTCTTTTGCACGTGAGGGTATCGTTAAAGTAGCTAAACACTTTCGTATGCAGAAAGGGGTATGTCTTGTAGACATGCAAAACGAAGAAATTTTAGAAAATCTTTTCAGCGGTATCGCTCGACTAAAACAGCCTATCCCTTACTACTTTGAAGGTAAACTTCAGTTAGTACATGAGGATAAAGTTGGTGCGCCTTCAAAAACCAACGCACCAATTTATCATTACGTCCTAGATAGAGAGCTAAGCACTGCCAGTGAAGTTGCGGATAAGTTTGATCTAAAAGTTAACAACGCCAGCACTAAATTAAAAGCCTTATATGAAGAAGGCTTTCTACTCCGAAAAGAAGAAAAGTCCGCAACAGGCGGCATTGAATTTTTCTACTTTGCAATAAAGTAACCTCTCACTGATTTGCTGCTAACAAGCCTTGTTAGCAGTCTCAACACCAATTCAAAAAAAATATTGACCCAGAAAGCGATGATGATGTATGCTAATTTCGAATCAAAAATAATTTTGACTCAGAATTCATATATAAGAGACATGACACATGAAAGGAAAATTTGAAATTTTTCAAAGCAGTAAAAATAACGAATACTACTTCAGACTCAAAGCGGCTGGGAACTGGGAAATCATTCTAGATAGCGAGGGCTACACGACAAAAAGTAGCTGTCTCAATGGTATCGAGTCAGTAAAAGAAAATGCACAACTTGAAGAACGTTTCGAGCGACTAGTAGCAAAAAATGGAGAGCACTACTTCAACCTCAAAGCCGGTAACGGACAGGTCATCGGAACAAGTGAAATGTATACTCGCCGCCAAGGTATGGAAAATGGCATTCATTCCGTAATGAAAAACGCACCAGACGCTGATATCAAAGACCTCACTATTGATGAACCGGAACACGATAAAGAGTTCAACATTATTGTTAATGGCCGCCCTAAAACTGTCACATCTAAAATTTTGACTTTTGAAGACATCGTAAAGTTGGCGTTCAGCACCATTGCTGATGGTAACAGCACCATTTACACGATGACTTACAAAAAAAACGGTGGCAACAAGCCCGAAGGAACACTCGTTACCGGCGATCAAATCAAAATCAAATCTGGAGTAATCTTCAATGTCACAGCAACTGATAAGTCTTAGTCCTGACTTAAAGCAACTTCAGGATGAAGGTTATGAAGTTGCTATTATCGCTAACCACCTGGTTATCTCTCATGTTCCTTATGTAACGTCACAAGGATTGGTCGAATATGGTCGATTGGTATCTGAGCTAACGTTATCAAGTAATAGAGCCATAAAGCCAAGCACTCATGTGATCGACTTTGAAGGCGAGTTCCCATGCCACAAAAATGGTGAAGCAATTGAGGCGATACGCTATGTGAGTAGTCAAAAACAATTAGCCCCCGAGTTAATAGCTCATCACTCATTTTCCAACAAACCACCACAGGGGTATGCTGACTACTATGAAAAGGTGACTCGATACCTGGACATTATTTCCAATCCAGCCAAATCACTTGATCCAAGCTGTACAGCTAAGACTTTCAAGGTCATTCACTCAGAAGAAGATGAAAATGTTTTTAACTACTTAGACACCAACTCCAGTAGAGCTGGTATCAATATGATTAGCCGTAAGTTAAATAACCAAAAAATAGCTATTGTAGGCCTTGGGGGAACAGGGGCTTACATTTTGGATTTGATAGCGAAAAGTCCAGTCAAAGAGATCCACCTCTTTGATGGCGATGAGTTTATTCAGCACAACGCCTTTAGAACACCAGGAGCCGCAACAGAACAGCAACTCGATCGAATGCCCAAAAAAGTAGATTATCTAAAAGAAATCTATTCTGGGATGAGAAAGGGAATAATTGCTAATGACTTCTATCTTACCCCAACAAATATGGATGCTTTATGCGATTTTGATTTTGTTTTCATCAGTATCGATAAAGGTGATATTAAAAGAGAGATATTTACGTACCTCGAAAATCACGATATTTCATTTGTAGACGTAGGGATCGGTGTTGAGGCTATCGATGACCAGCTTATTGGCATGGTCAGAACAACGGCTAGTAGCCCAAAACAACGCAGCCACATTGGACATAAAGTCTCTTTTGAGGAAGGAGAAAACGCTGCATACACCAGTAACATACAAATTGCGGAACTCAATGCCCTTAATGCTAGTTTAGCCGTCATAAAGTGGAAAAAACTCGCCGGTTTTTACCAAGACTTAAACCATGAACACCATAGTGTTTACACCATTAACGTTGACATGTTGACGGATGAAGATCATGCAACACAAATTTGTTGAGTACATACCAGAGGATATTGAGCAAGGAACGCTCTATATCTCGATGCAATATGCGACCGCGGTACACAAATGCAGCTGCGGTTGTGGTGAAGAAGTGGTAACACCCTTCTCACCAACTGATTGGAAGTTACTTTTTGATGGTGATTCTATATCCCTTAATCCATCAATTGGTAACTGGGGATTTGCATGTAAGTCACATTACTTCATTAAAAATAGTCAAGTAATTTGGTGCAAGCAATGGAGCAACCAACAAATCGCATGTGGAAAAAAACATGATTTGAAAAATAAATCTGACTATTACACAAGCAATAGCGCAACAGAATCACCAAAACTACTTAAGAAGTTTTGGAGTAAAGTCATAACTTTTTTTAAGGAATAATATGAGTTCCAAAGCAATTGATAGCGCTGTTGCTGTTACAGCCATTACCGCACTTGTATACGGAGCAAGCGCCGCAAACGTAAATAGCTACCTTCGAGAGCTATCTTTAGACGCAGATATTCTAGCTATTAACTTTCACCAAATGTTATATAGAGGATTTATAAATAATTTAGGCGAATTTCTTTTATTTCTATTCTATGGTTCTGTTTTACTATTTATACTGTCTGGAGCAGTAATCAAATTAAGAGCCTGGCTAAGAATATCAATTCGAAACAAAAGAAAATACATAGAAAACATCAATTACGCAGTAAAGTTATTTAGATCAGGTGGAAAAACCAAAATTCACAAGAAAGACCTCATCTTTACTCATATAGTTCAGCGCTCTGGACTCTTATTTGTAGTTTTACTTGCCGTAACTTCATTTCTCGCATGGAACGAGCAAGATGGCAAACAAAAAGCAATTAAAAAAAAGGAAAATATTGCCAATGGACATTATTTATTAGTTAAACCTCTGTTGCACAAAGAGAAATTGATCTACCTCTATTGTGGTTCAATCAACTGTGCGGGCTATAACAAAACTGAAGGGAAAGTGCATTACTTCCCTGTGAAAGGTATTTCTTTTGAAGGTGACATTTATAAAAAAGATGTCTACCTTGCTGTTGAGTAATAAAAGTGAGCACGAACATACACCCATAACTACCACGACACGCACACCGCTGCGCCGACAGAAAATATGCGAGGACGCTTAGATAACCGATCGATTACAGCGGGTAACTAAGCTGAGGCTAACTAAGAACGGGGCGCAGCATTGGTGGGCGGGGGACGTGGTGGCCATAAAGCAGCTTGCGAGCTTTATGGTTTGGCCGGCACGGCCAACATGCCAAAGGTGAAGGGATCTGGTTACGGTGGAACGCATGTTCACCGAACCAGGCCACCGAAAAAGTTGAACCTGGTACCACAAGAGCAACCCACCCAAGCCAGCCTGCCACAGAAAACTACCCAACCTGACCGCACGGCAGCACGCTGTTTGTGCTGCGGTGCGCCGCCCTGCCCACCTGATGGCGCAGCCATGAGGTGATAAACATTCGCCAGCTTGCCCGGCGGCCTTACAGCCTGCTTTTCAAGGCTGCACACCTATTTACACATAATGCTTTTATGCCTGAATTAACCCAACCGCCGACAGCTTGCTGGCGCCAGCGGTGTGTTACTTCGCATAAATTTCATTATGTTAACATTGGTGTTATACCCCCAAGCTTGGGGGATGGGGGTTGGTAACAAAGCCCTTAAAGGGCCCTGCAATAGGCCATTTTTTTCGCCCGGCTTTTGTTGCCATGACGTTGCCCTTGCGGGTTATGCCGTCATTACGTTGTCACGCTAGGGCGATGTAACGTGATGGCAACTAAAGAGAGAGGGCTAAAATGGGCTATGGTTTGCATGGCTGCATTATCAGTGAGTTAGAGCTGAACAATGAAATAAAATGTATTACCTTTGTAATACATTAGCTCTGTTTGACTTATTTTTTATTCGCCGTCTCGGCGGCTTTGAGCTGGGCAAAAAACTCAGGCGTCAGAGCAAACCCTTCCATGCCCAACTGTCCGATATGCTGCTTTAGGTTATCAATCTCGGTCTGGCTTGGCAGGCAAGTATTGTTGCTCAGATCGCTGTAAGTCTGGATTGCATCTTCAAGGGTTAGGGCTTTTTGACTCGTCAATCTGTCACACTTGGCATCCAATTCTTTAATTTTGAATTTAATCGACTTTACCTTTCTTGGTCGCTCTGGATCGGGGATTTCTTCAAATGTGACAGCAAGGCGGGTTTTGGCATTAATTTCATCGATTGACGGGTGAAGGAAACGACGACGGAAATCTGGCATACGGAGGGAATAAGAAGGCGGAAGCTCATACCTTTCGCATAACCAGCTCACAGTGAAGGTTACAATGCCTTTTTTTACCCACTGTCGAAGAGATTCATAAAGTCGCATGGTATATGGGTTACTGAGATGCCCCGCTTCGACCATAAGAACACGCGTAAACTCTTTATCAACTTTGTTAATGACTTCAACTAGCTCTGAATTAAAATGAATGGTTGTGACACCATGACGAGGCCGATGGCTTCGCTTCGTTGTCCAAGAGACTCCATCTAGTGCTTTTTCGCCATCATCACCATCCTCTTCGGGCAAGTAGAAGATGACTTCTTTCTTATTCAGCGATTTGGTCGCATTAGCAATGTCTCGACTGATATTTGTCGCGTCACTATCAAACAAAGACAAAAACTTAGAATGAACAATATCAACGGGGTATTGTCCATGTTCATTTCTTCTTATACCGTTGTTATTTATGGCATTGATTGCCATATAAACAATGCGTTTTTCATTTCTCGTCAGGCTATAAGCCGCCGTGGTTAATGCATTGGCTTGGCGAAGAACGATAACTTTTTTGTTGATAGGCAGTTGTGACATAATGACGCTCATCTGTGACAGAAAGTTAAGTTGTCACACGTTAACATCGAGCTGTAACCAGAACAACTCAATATCCACAGTTATCCCCGTTAAAATCGTCACGGCGTCACAGTTATTCGTCTTGGCGTCACATTTAATCCCACCTAAATCTTCTTTATGTCACAGGTACTCGTCATGACGTCACAGTATCCAGTCGCTAGCCCTTGCTACATAAGGGCTAAGCAGTCCGGAAAAAGGTTTAAAAAAAAGATCTTAAATAAGATCTATTAAAAAGGAGAGGATATGTGGATAAGTGACTACGCACTTCTCACACATGCCCTCTCCTATCGACAACAAATAATAATTTTCTTGATTACTGATTAAGATGCCAGTCGCCGGATCAACACAATCGCGATCCCACTGGCGATATAAAGGGCTATCACGGATAAGGACGTTAACTCATCGAGGGATTTATCGCGCAAGAGACGCCAAAGCAGCTGGCCAAAATATGCCCCTGCGGGGATATAGACACCATAGGCCAACGACCACTTCCAACTGAATTTCTGCTTTACAGGCGCCATGACATCTCACTGATAGCTATTGGTGACTTTACGATTGGGAATGCTGACTAGCTTCTCAGCCAGCCCCTGAGGAAGATCGGCCAGACGAAATTCACTGACTTGGGATGCCTGATAGCGGGCTTTCCCTTCTCGGTCATAAGAGGCAATCGTCAGTTTTTGCTTGAATGTATTACGGCCTGAGATCACCGGCTTCCAGCGAATTTCATGCTCAAAATCAATCTGTACCTTCCATCCCTTGCCGACTTCCGGATAGGGGATCCGCGCAACCAGCTCGCCATGAGCAATACCCGCCGTTGTCGCGGCAACAACAGAGACCCATAGTTTCGCCAGCTCCCCCGACATTTTTGCAATCGCCCCAAACGGGATAAATGCCAGGGCCACATTCAACCCGGCGCTCCCCATGTGGCCAACGATACGGATCTGTTTGTCACACTCGGCGTTCCACCTGAATGCCGCAGGGTCTGAATCAAAGGTGATGATTTTTGTTAAACGGTTCCGTGAAATTTGGGCTCTATAGCAGTCAGGTGCTTTTCCAGGCCCCATCCAATGCCCACCATCGGTCCAATTAGAACGCGTATTGCATAGCCGTTCTAACCTATGCCTCTCATTGCTGTTTAATATTGTTATAGCCATCCGCTCACCAGCCCGAAAACCCTATCTGGCATACATAATAAAATCGGCCTTCGAGACGACACCTCCCAAAAGGGCGTTATTCGAGTGACGTCGAATAAATCGCCGCAACATTACTGAAGTATCAAACCAACGGTGAGCGAATGACTCACGTTCAGTTCCACAAGACACAAGCGTCCACAAAGGTGTACTTTTTGTGCACTCTAGCCAGACTACGTATTGACTGCACACAATGTCCGATTGATAGTTGGTGAACATGTCCATAAAATATAAAGCATCATAGTGTTCAGTTTTGGGTGCATTTTATGCTTATCGGATATGCGCGGGTCAGCGCCAGAGATCAGTCTCTCGATATTCAGGTAGAACAACTCAGAGAGGTTGGTTGCGAAAAGATATTTCAAGAAAGTGCCAGTGGCAAGGACTCAGAGCGCTCCCAGCTGAAGGCACTGATCGACTTCTCCCGCGAGGGTGACATTATTCATGTGATGAAAGTGGACCGCCTGGCCCGCAACACCATCGATGCTCTGAATATCGCCGATACCCTGGCCAAGAAAGGGGCCGGTCTTGTTTTTCACGATCTAGGGGATGTAGACATTAACAGCGACATTGGCCGGGTGATCTACACTACGATTTCAGCCTTTGCCGAAATGGAGCGCAAACGTATCTTGCAGCGCTGCAATGAAGGCAGAGCCAAAGCCAAAGCAGAGGGGAGGCATTTGGGTCGCCATGCCAACCTTAAGCTTCATCAGCAGATCCGCGAGTTAGCAGAGAAGGGGATGAACAAGCATGCGATCAGCAAACAATTGAGGTGCAGCCGGACGACGGTGTACAGCGTGCTGAGTTGATAAATGACTGTTTGATGCAGTAAATACCTTAAACCCGGTTCTGATACACCCTGAAGGCTTCAAACCCAGCACCAAGAAGGGCTGACTTCCCTACTCTACAGCCAGTTTCTGAGCAGGATGAACTACCTTGAAAAGAGACATTTTAATCTGGGAATAAAGCAGGACACTTTAAATTGGGATAAACATCAGAAAGGCTGGCATGTTAGAGCTATCATGCGGCCTTTGTTGTCTCTGCCCGTGTTATACGATCACATCAGTTCGAGGCTGATGTAACGAACGTTAAAAGTTTTTTTGGTTGCTTCGAACTTTTACACGCACTTGCTTTATAATAATTTTGTAAGCAACATCTGAGCTTCAGAAAGGCTGCAGAATAGAATTTCTGATGTAACGAACATTAAGATTTTTTTGGTTGCTTCATTATTTTGTACGCTCCTGCTTTATACTAAAACAGCAAGCAATTTCATCACTCTATATTCTTCTCATTACATCACTTGAACTTGTGATGTGAGCGGTTAATTCTCTTTAAATTTTAAAATGGAATAATCATGTCAGAAACAACAGCTCTTCTTCTAAGTCGTAGTAAGAATTTATTTTTCGCAACAACAGCTAAAGAGCATACTGATTTTTCAGTTGAACGTGGACGCAAGTACTACATCTCTTGCATTAAGCGTGGTACTCAGAAAAATGAACATAATCAAATGATGGAGTTGTATCATGCAGATGACTATCAACGCATTCTTATCACAAACAAAAGTAAATATGATGTTATTGCAGATTGTGAATCCGCAGGTATGCGTACAGCAAATACGCAAAAACAAAGTCAGCTAAAAAAGTAAAAGTGATAGATAGATAGATAGATAGATAGATAGATAGATAGATAGATAGATAGATAGATAGATAGATCGTAAGGAGCAAAATTCAGCTCGAAAAGAACAAATCTTAAAGTACAAGAGTTTGGGTTTTACCGTTCTAAATAAACGTTAATCTTATGTGAGTGAATGAGTCACAAATCTAGACTGACAATTGTGTGTCGGTTTTTTTATGTCTATAGAAAAGGAATACGTAAAAATGAAAGAATATATTGTCACAGGAACATGTAACGGTCGTCGAAAAATGGTTCGTGTGTTTGCTTATAACCCGAGCGAAGCCGCTCATAAGGCACGCGAAGAGTACAGCATGACTTCTACAGCACGCACCCAATTGGCATAACATTTACCATAACGCCCGTAAAGCGTCTTAGTTTGCTTGGATAAAATTAAGGCGCCCATATTGGTACTTACGAACACAACAAGTGATTTCTCACCCACTATTTATGTATTACATTTGTAATACATAAAATCACTACAGCCCCCGCCGTTTCACGTAATTACTCAACGTACTCGGCGCTTCATCAATCAATTTCGCCGTCGCCCTGATCCCCAGCCCCATGCCGAGGTATTTCTCGATCTGCTCGCGCTTGGGATCTAGCTTGAGGGTTTTGGCTTCGCCTTTCGGGCGGCCAAGGACATAACCTGCGGCCTTGCGCGCCGCCAGGGCCTCGGTGGTCCGCATCCGGATAAACTCACGCTCGATTTCGCCGGCCAGACCCAGCATGGTGGCGATAATTTTTGACTGCAGGGAGCCGTCCAGCTGCATGTTTTGCTTGGCAATATGGACTTTAAGCTGCTTGTCCATACACAGTTCCAGGATCTCGAGCACCTGCAGGGTAGAACGAGCCATCCGCGTGACTTCCGAGAAGAGAACAGTATCCCCTTCGGCCATCCCTTCAAGCAACGGGCCGAGCTTGCGCTGGTGCCATTTTTTCTTGCCTGTTACCGTGTCTTCGACAAACACCAGATCGGTAAGGCCGATCCGGTTCGCGTACTCGTAAATGCCATGCTGCTGGCTGGCAACGTCCTGGCTGTCGGTTGAAACACGCAGGTAAGCATAGTTGGCCATCGTATCCCCATGACTCAATCAGTATCATCATTCCATGATCCCACGCTAAAGGATCACAAGGTGAAAGGGAACTGTGAAAACTGTCGATAAACTGCCGCTCAAATGCGCTGTAACGCACACCAAGAAAAGATCTTGGCTTTGGCAGGGCCATATTTCGCGGGATGGGCCGGGCGCCACAGAGCGCCCTACAGGCTGTTTTTTTGCTAGCCCCAAGCCTGATCGAGCTTGGACCTGAAGACTTCGTCAAAGACAATGTCTTCCGGCAGGGCGATGATCCCCATTTCCACCGACTGGAGCGCAAGCAGGTGTTTTTCGTTGAGATTGCCTTCGAGCGGGTGAACCATGACAATTTGATAGGCCTCCCGGACCAGCTGCAGCATCGGGTTGTCAGGTACCGTTTCCTTCTCCAGCTCGACACGTGCCAGCTTTTCAGCCTGGTTGTCATTCATCTTCCAGCGGTACAAAAACTCAATGGCGACAATACGGCGCCCCTGCATCACCGGGGCAAATCCCAGGTTACCGCTCTTCTCGTCGATCAAAAACTCCAAGTCTTTGCTGACTTCGAGGCACTTGGTCATTTCCTCGATAGGCTTTTTGATACAGCGATCGATGAATACCTTGTTTTGGCTGTAGCTTTTTTTCAGCAGCTTGCCTTTCTCGTCAAGCAGGCCGTAGAGCGCGTGAAGCGATTCAATGCGCTGCGGGTGCAAATGTGTGCCGCTGTCCTTAAAGCGCGAGAGAAGCGTGTAAAGGCGCTTGGAATGCTCGGATTTGAGACTGCGGAAGGCATGGTGGTTGATCTGGGCATGGCCCGCCGAGTAATCGACATAGGCGTTGATCAATTCGCTGTTGGGCACAATGGTGAGTGCGCCTTTGCTGTATTTCACCCGGGCAAACAACGGAATGAAGTCAAACTCTTCGGCACTGTCGTTGGCCAGGCCCACCTTGCGGCTGGAAAGCCGCTCGGCCACCGAGCGCAGCGTCGGATACAGCAGCTTGGACGACAGGCCGAACCACTCCTTCAGCACATCGGCATGGAAGGTATACTGCGGGGCATGAATATCCCGCTTTTCGAGAAAGTCCGTCCAGTGCTCGCGGTTCAGCCGCGACAGGAACAGCGCCATCATGTCGTGTTCCCGTGCCGTCAGCGCCAGCTGGCTGAAGATCAACTCATGGCTTTTCTTGAAGAACTGGTTAGGTAGTTCCTTGGAATGTTCGGTTGTGATTTGAAAGCGTTTGTCAGAGTTATCGGTCATTTTTACCGTGCCTATGGTCACAGATTTTTAGTCTCAGTCCAATAATACTAAAAATCGATGACCTTAAAAGCCATTTTCGCCCCTAAATACTAAAAATCTGTGACCATGTGGGCAAACACCACGACGACACTAAAAAAGTGTGACCGATAGACTAAAAAAATGATCGCGAACACTAAAAAAATGTGACTGTCAGACTAAAAAAACATAACCGTCAGACTAATTTTTTGTAACTTGAGCACTAAAAAAATGTGACCTCAAAGCCTATAAAACACTGATTTAACTGCATTTTTCAGACCCTATAGATCTTATAGATCTTTATATAGATCTATAGATCTATATATATTGTTATATATACCTGTGGATTGTGGATAACTCTTCGAGTTAACACACCAACCCACAGGATCAGACAATCCGATGTTTTTGCTAATGTTCTTACAGAGCACTGGCGAGACAGGGAAAATGTGATCCTCCTGTCCCAAATAAACGACCGATATTCCTGCACAGTACATCTATCGCAAACCACCCCAACCAGACACACAATGTTTACCCCTTACGTTTGGATAAAAAAAATCCGTACTGTTCGAAAAAGCCAGCGGTTACCTGAACACTCTGATTCAAAAGAATTTTATCGAGAAACAACATGATTGCAGGCAGGAATTGAAGTCTACCGAAAAGCTGCAATATGCCAATCCTGCCCCTGTCGAGATCTTATATGCTGACTGCTGGCGAATAGGAAAAGGCATGCGATTTCTAAAGTTACGAACAGACCATAAGCGACAGCGGAAAGACGGTAGCAAATACGTAACGCCATTGATTGTGGATGCACCCCGTAAGTTTGCACCCAGCCATAGCCGCAGGGAAACCAGTCTGCGCCGTACCCAATGCCAGCTGATCACCGGCGCCCATGATTCGGGGAAGAGCCGCTGGCTGACACGGCTGCGTGATAATCGCCATGGTATCTGGGGCAAAAAGCCGCAGCCGGTATTGCTTGAAGGACTGATGCCACTCTCGAGCTGGGTGGAAATCAAGGGTATCGAGCTTTGGTACCAGGAATTTACGCAAAAGGAAGAAAACGCGACGCCCTGGGGAAAGCTGAACCTGCAGCTCAAGGCTGATTTGCTGGCCGATTACCTGCTCGATACCCAGGCGATGCTATTTGTGGACGATGCCCACAGGCTTACCGGGCGCAAGGCGCAGATTGCGCGAAAATGCCTCATGTCAGCAAAAATCTGGCTGATCTCTGCCAGCGAAGAGGGGCGGTTGCCTCCTTCCATCCGCCCGATCATCGAGCGGCGTGATCCTCAGCGTATTAATTTAGAAAGCGATGTTAGCTACGATACCACCAGGGCGCTGATCTGGTTTCTGGTTGCAATGTGTGTGGTGTCCGGAGCCTGGGAGGCCGGCGCGGTGATCGGTGGATTGCAGATGCTCGGTAGCGGGAGGCGTTCGACCCGTGCCGACTAACCTTGCCAGATGTCTGCCGTATCCATTACCGTGTAACGCCCGCGTGTGGCTGGCGGTATTCCTCTGTCTGGCGGTCGCGCTGCAGCCGCATAATGCCGGGGCCGGCGGGGAGGCATGGAATGTCAGCCTGCCGTGGAACCAGCCGGCAGAGCCCCCGCCGGAGATCCAGCCGTTCGAGCTGCCGACCCTGAAGGGAAAGGCGCCGCACTTTATTACGCCGGCACCGGCACTAAAATCTGCCCCGCAGATCGATCCCGATGCCATCTTCACGGTCGTCAACAACTGCTATCCCGAGAAAACCAAATTCAAAATCGACCTCAGCCTGGTCGCCGGCGTGCGCTCCAGCATCGACCAGTTCAACCGCAGTGACTGGCCGGAGATCACCGATCACTACATCGGCGTTGTCGGCGAAATGCCGCTCTATTCGACGACCGAGCAGGCGCGGGAGCGCGAATGGGAACACAAGCGCCGAGTCAATACTGCCAGCAACGTCGCGACGTTTGCCCAGGCACTGGCCAACCGCAACCATGCCTACCGGGAAATGGGACTATATCTGGTGATGGAGGCCCGCTCGCAGGCGAGGGTCAGGCAGGGGATCGCCAATATCACCGAGCAGGTTGGCTTTTTGGAAAAAGTCGCCGCCGCCCAGCGCGATATCCTCAAGTTCGAGGCCCAGATCGTCGAGAACCGGCTGGCGCTGATCTCGATGTGCGACACCGCACGGGCAGGGCGTGTGAATCAATACCTGAAAAAACTGGTTTATCTGCCGCCTCCTATTCCCGCCAGTGCGACGGGCGGCCAGCCATGAAGTGGCTGAACCATACCCTGATCGCCGGTGCCCTGTGTGCGGTTGTCTCCCCGCCCCATGTTGCTGCCTGCGTGGCCGGGGCCACGGCACCGGACTGGCTGGAATACCTGTTCAAGCTGATGGGGCGCCACATCAAGCACCGTGGTCCGACGCATATTTTCAGCCACTGGCTGATCGCCGCTCTGGCCTTTACTTTCGTGTGGGATTTTTACGGGATCTTAACGGCGTTTGCCTGGGGCGGAGTGTGCCACATCCTGACCGATGCGATGACCGTTTCCGGGGTGCCGTTCTCGCCCTATAGCGACCGTCGCTTTCACCTGTTCGGCGGACGGTTCCGCACCGGAGACCCGATCGAATACGCCATTTCGGCTGCGGTGATCATTGCCTGTATCGGCTTGGGCCACTTGACCGGCAGTAGCAGTTTTGCTCCCTTTTTCTATGACTGGGGAGGCTTTTATAATCAAGGGCTTATAGATGGTTCAGAATGGAAGGCTAACCGATTCAGGTTGATATAATGTATTACAAAGGTAATACATTTTAGGCTGGTAATTGTAAGGATAAAGTGTAGAGGGATTTATGGAGAGTATATTGTATAGCGCGGATGCCATTTTCGATGACCCGGTTCAGCAACTAGCGCGAGAGGCGTACCGGATTGTGATGAACTACCCTCATCAGGGAAAACTGGATGATAAGCATGTATTGGCACTTCGTTCTATCGAGCTGAAGATTATCAGTGAGCCGAACGGGATAGAATTCAATGATAAGTTCAGGGTGAAATTGCAATCGGCTTTACCGGCGGAATTGCTATTTCCGTAATGGGCTTATTTAGTTGTTGGGTGATGTGTTTGAATTTTTCGGTGAGCTGTCTGTTGTTTTTAACTTAAACATGAAGTTATAGTGCGTTAGGATTGCATTCCAAGTACACTGCTTTATCCATCCTCCGATAATCTCACGTATGGCTAACTGGGGTTTAGTACCCATTTCATCGAAAAGTTCCATGATGCTGGTAAAGGTATTATAAATCATAATGTTAGTGGTGATTTATAATTATTCCTTCCATAACCGCTTCATCCTTGGTCTATAGCCTTAATTGCTTTTGACACCTTGGTAATGGTGTGTCTTGAGGGCTTTGTTGCAAATAATTCAGCCTGGGCTCAGAATCGCTTCTTTCCTCATTTCATCCAGCGACTCAATGACCAACCCCGAATTTAAATGGAAACACTTTGCTCCTGAARTCATTCTCTGGTGCCTTCGTTGGTATGGTTCGACCCCAATGAGCTACGCGAACCTCAGCGACATGTTGGCAGAGCGGGGGATTTCGGTTAACCGTTCGACCATTTATCGTTGGTTTATTGAATATGCCCCGGCATTACGCAAGAAGTT
>NZ_RJLM01000178.1 GCF_004104355.1 Photobacterium chitinilyticum | reverse complement strand
CCATCTTTCCATATGGCGGCTGCAACTCTGAAAGCATTTCGTGCCAACAGACGTCGATTGCCACCTGGGATCCACATGCACCCGGATAGGCCATACGAAACTAGGACCAAACACAAAGGCAAGTTRGGTCTGATCATTCCACTTGTGGACTGTCTAGACGATAAAAAAGTGTAAAGGACAGGGCCTACCACCTCGGCAAAYCCTATGTAGGTGGGCTGCCTATCCATTCACGTAGGGCTCATACAGACAAACAGGACGAAGCTCACGCATTCCAAATTGAAAGCATAAACTGCTTATATATGAACGCCSCGAGTCTACCAAACAAACTGKATGAATTACGYGAACTTAGCAACGCTAATAAGGCCCATTGATAGGAATATCTGAAACCTGTATATCTTCTCAGTTCTCGGACAAAGAGTTAGCATTACCTGGGAGAGCCTTTGACGGTCATCTGGCTCACTCAAGGAAAGG
>NZ_RJLM01000177.1 GCF_004104355.1 Photobacterium chitinilyticum | reverse complement strand
TTTGCTTTAGAATCCTTAGCCCCCTAAACATAATCTTTAATTTCAGCCTTAAGACACTAAACTAATTTAAGGAGTATAATCACATTTGCTATTAAGTATGCAATACGCTCACCTTATTACTTTCCCCCCTATTATTATATTTACCCTATACTATATAAACTTCTTTCTTCTAATTCTATCAGCAGTGTATTCTACTTACCAAATTGAAATAATTTTTAATGCTTTTAAATATAACCACATTTGAGTACATAAAAGTATGAAAAAATATCGTTAAATTGACCTCAATTGAAAACAATATTATCTTATAAACTCCTAATCTAAACAAWTTTGCTGTATATACCTCTTACAAAAAATTAAATATAAATTTATCTTCATAATATAACCTTAATAGACTATATATATTTAGGAAGTACAATCATATTTGCTTTAGAATCCTTACCTTAGCCCCCTAAACATAATCTTTAATTTCAGCCT
>NZ_RJLM01000176.1 GCF_004104355.1 Photobacterium chitinilyticum | reverse complement strand
ATTTTGGTCAAGGACAAGTTGAGCAGCTTCAAGCTTAAACTCAGGGCTATATGTTCTTCTGGTACGTTTGGTCATTGTGTCACCTGTTCAGTTGTGAGGTGATGATATCACCTCTAATCAGGTGGCCAAATTAACTATGCCACTTCAAACCTCCATTGAGTGTCAAAGTGGCACATTTAAAGTATGGCATGGTTGTTACTGATTGGCAATTGTTGTGTCACTTTGGCACGCGGCTACAAGGCAATCAAGGTGATGCGTTACACTCGGCGGTTTTGGTATGAAGTTCGGTGTGCTTTGCTGGTTCAGTGGGGCACACCTTATTGCAGACGTTAAATCTGCCGAGCAAGCTCGGGGAGTGCGCTGCGTCGAAGATTGCGTATCTGCTTCTAATATAGCCTAAAATTTTGTCTATGCTCCAGTCATGGCGCATACCGTTCAAAGTTTCATGCAGCAAGCACTGGAACTCTATCTCAAG
>NZ_RJLM01000175.1 GCF_004104355.1 Photobacterium chitinilyticum | reverse complement strand
ACCAGAATTTGCTTGGCGACCATAGCATTATGGACCCACCTGATCCCATGCCGAACTCAGCAGTGAAACGTAATAGCGCCGATGGTAGTGTGGGGTCTCCCCATGTGAGAGTAGGACATCGCCAGGCTTCAAATTGAAAGAGAGCCCGCTGGTTTCAGCGGGCTTTTGTTTCGCTCCGGCTGATTGCAATGCGAGCGGCGTCAACAGAAGGTTTTTTCTTTTTAATCGGATGATAAAAAAGATGAAAACTTTGTCTTGACTGGATATCAGAAAGGCGTATTATACGCTTCCTTACTTGCCGAAGCGTTCAACGCCAAGGCATTGAAAGTCAACGTTCTTTAACAATTTGACCATGCAATCTGTGTGGGCACTCGTGAAAGAGTTAAGTCGAAAGATTTATCAATGAACTGAGTGACCAATACAAATTTTAAGTTTACTTATTATTTGGCACAGTCAATTCGAGTTCTCGTTACTAGC
>NZ_RJLM01000174.1 GCF_004104355.1 Photobacterium chitinilyticum | reverse complement strand
TATTAGTGCAGATCGAATGCTATCGATCATGTTGCAATGTGGCCACCAGTCTAGGTGACTCGACACTRCGGGCACTATGTATTGAGATTAGATGGTGGTTGGAGGTAGTCAACAGGAAACCCTGGACCCGGGTTTCGTGCTACTTGGCACTCGTCAGCAASGTGTACCTGTAATCTTGAGGGAACTGGTGYTCCSTGGCGGATTCGATCTCGTGTCACCCAGCTTCACAGTCAGAGACGTTACCACTGAGCTATCCGAGCCGTGACTAACCTCCTGTAGGACTGAGATGTAATCACAATTGATTGATCACTGGGTGGTGATCAATCTCATGCTTGTCTAGTCCYTATTAGTGCAGATCGAATGCTATCGATCATGTTGCAATGTGGCCACCRGTCTAGGTGACKCGACACTGCGGGCACTATGTATTGAGATTATATGTGGGTTGGAGGTAGTAAACAGGAAACCCTGGACCCGGGTT
>NZ_RJLM01000022.1 GCF_004104355.1 Photobacterium chitinilyticum | reverse complement strand
GCATTACTCACCCGTCCGCCGCTCGCCGCCCAATAACGCACCCGAAGGATTGTTACTGTCGCTGCCGCTCGACTTGCATGTGTTAGGCCTGCCGCCAGCGTTCAATCTGAGCCATGATCAAACTCTTCAATTAAAGTTTTGTTGTTCCGTAAGGAACGGCTCAATGAATACTGATTGAACATCGATAACTAGAAGCTAGTCATGATATTCGAATTGACTGTGCCAAAATAACTTGCGCTATTTTGTATTGGTCACTCAGCTCATTGATAAATCTTTCGACTTAACTCTTTCACGAGTGCCCACACAGATTGCATGGTCAAATTGTTAAAGAACAAACTGACAAATCGTTGCTGGCTTAGCGTCGCGCTCCGTGTCAGTGAGGTCGCATTATAGAGAGTTCGATCACATTGGCAAGGGGCTTTTTGAAATAAATCCCCAAAAACCGCCCAACCGAACAGTTCTCAGGCGATTACAGCAAGGACGCACAAAAAACAAGCCAACCTTACTTGCCGGATTATAGATTCGCTTGTTCTTGTATACGTAAAATCAAATCCTGTGGTAACGAAAGTGCACTCGCCAGTTGGTCTAGGTAGGCTTTTTCAAGAAAATGATCAACATCAATAGCCAGTAGTGAGACTAAATACACTTCAGACGCCTGTTCAAGATTCTTTACTTCCGAGGCAATCACCTGTGGATCAAGTGGTTCATTAATCCAGCGGTGAATTAACACTTCGACATCTTGACCAATGTTCTGCTGTTGCAGCCACTCCGCAATAGCTTGTTTTTCATTACTATCAATATGCCCATCCGCTTTTGCTGCAAATACCATGGCTTTTATCAGTAACAAAGGCTCAACTCGCGAGGCATGATTATATGATAACGGCTCTAACGAACGGCTTTCATCCACGTTTAAGGTTGACTTCAATTCACGCCCCTCATCCTGCTTCCATTTTTTATACGCTTGATAGGCGAATGTTCCGACGACTGCCGTCCCTCCAACCATCGCAGCCTTTTTACCGTACTTAGTCGCTAGCTTACGGCTCTTCTTATTACCTAGTACCGCCCCCATTAACCCACCAGCGGCTGCGCCTTTTAACAGGTCAGCCTTTCCAGATGAAGACTTAGAAGAGCTATCAACATATTTACTGGCTTGACTTAGCAATTGATCCATTAGGCTTTTCATAGGTTCTCCTTACTATTTACAAACGCCACAGTTCATTCCCACCAATAAATAGACAATGGCAACATTGTGATGAAAAAAGCATTGATAGATGTTTAGAAAGAAGAAGTAGATTAGCGCAATGAAAATGAATCGAATATGAACCTTGGGTAAAGCAAGGTAAAAGAACGTAAAGCCGAGCCAACCCAGTCTAACGATGCATGAATAAGATCGTTGTTCGGAGAAGGCTCTATATCAGAAGTAACAGTGCTCGTCGTAGCATGAGGGGAACGCTTACCGCACCAAACTCATTGAGCGTACTTATCCTTAATAATTAAACATTACGAGTGGCATTGTGAAATATCAATAGAGATATGCCCTTTACTGTTCATCAACTGGGTGATGGCTTCATAGGTTCCTGAATACTCAGCACTCAGTGTAATCACTAACTTTTCCTCACTGTCAGGATCTGAATAATAAGAAAGGCTTGCATTGATTGGCGACCTTTCTTCAAAGGCACCACCAGCCATGATTCCCCTTAAATAATCAACTTTTTGTTTAATAATTTGCCCTGCACTCGAACCTTTCGCATAGTCTTCCACATAAACTAACGTTACATGCGCACTCGACGCTAAATCACAGTTCGCAGTCCAGCCTGTTGCCGGCAACATCCCCAAAACAGTGATTAAGCAGCATAGCCACTTACCAATCTGACTCATTAACCATTCCTTCAGAACTTGCAATTTTGTCTGCGATATAAGAATGGGGAAAGTGTCTGGGGTTTCATCATTTTACAAAAGGGCTAGTTAGTATTATTGCGAGATGACTCCCCCCCTCTTTGAGCCCGGCATGAAAGGTTTCATGTAAAATGCCTCGCACATAATATTTCACCAAAAGACGAATAAAGTATGCGTCGCTGAAATGGCCTGCAACGAAAAAGCCCTCGCTTTAGCATAAAGCGAGAGCTTTAGATCTCAGTAAAGTTCGGCGTCAATCAAGCCAGCAAAATTATTGCTTAGCAACAATCTGCTCATTTTCAGCTAAGATACTGATCTCTTTTCCCGTTACAAACTTGCCGGACAAAATATCTTGGGCCAGTGGATTCTCGATATAATGCTGAATTGCACGCTTCAAAGGCCTTGCCCCATACACCGGATCAAAACCAGCCTGAGCGATCATTTCCAACGCACTTTCTTGCAGCACAAGTTGATAGTCTTTCTCTTCCAGCCGCTTGATCAACCGAGTGATCTGAATACTTGCGATACTCTTAATATGCTCTTCACCCAGAGGATGGAATACAACCGTTTCGTCAACACGGTTAATGAACTCAGGACGAAAGTGATGACCGACCACTTCCATTACCGTTGTTTTAATCCCTTCATAGTCAAGCTCACCAAAATGCTCCTGAATACGGTCTGAGCCCAAGTTGGATGTCATGATGATAACGCTATTTCGAAAATCAACAGTTCTACCCTGACCATCAGTTAAACGACCATCATCAAGCACCTGAAGCAGAATATTGAACACATCGGGATGAGCCTTCTCTACCTCGTCAAGCAAAATCACAGAATACGGTCGGCGACGAATGGCTTCCGTCAGATAACCGCCCTCTTCATAGCCAACATAGCCTGGAGGCGCTCCCACCAAGCGAGCCACAGAATGTTTCTCCATAAACTCGGACATATCAATCCGCACCATGGCATCTTCACTGTCAAACATAAAGTGAGCCAGTGATTTACACAATTCGGTTTTACCAACCCCGGTAGGGCCTAGGAATAAGAAAGAACCGATCGGACGATTCGGATCAGAAAGCCCGGCACGACTTCGGCGAATAGCATTAGCTACGGCTTCTACTGCCTCGTCCTGACCAATGACTCGCTTGTGTAATGCCAGTTCCATTCTAAGTAGCTTGTCACGCTCACCTTCGAGCATCTTGGCAACCGGGATGCCAGTCTGACGCGATAACACCTCGGCAATTTCCGCATCGGTAACCTTGTTCTTCAACAAGCTCATCTCCTGCATTTCAGCCTGGGCAGCGAGATCCAACTGCTTTTCTAATTCAGGAATTTTACCGTACTGAAGTTCTGACATTCGGTTAAGATCACCGGCTCGGCGGGCAACCTCCATATCATTACGCGCCTGCTCAAGTTCGGTTTTGATATACTGAGTACCAGATAACGCCGCCTTCTCCGCATTCCACACTTCTTCTAGTTCAGCGTACTCGCGCTCTTTGCTGTCTAGCTCTTCACACAGATCCTTTAGACGCTTCTGGCTTGCATCATCACTCTCTTTGACCAACGCCTGTTGCTCAATTTTGAGCTGGATAATACGACGTTCGAGGCGATCCAATGATTCAGGCTTAGAATCAATCTGCATGCGAATACTGGACGCCGCCTCATCAATTAAGTCGATCGCCTTATCGGGCAGTTGCCTGTCTGAAATATAGCGATGGGATAACTTGGCTGCTGCTACAATTGCAGGATCAGTAATTTCGACATGATGATGAAGTTCATAACGTTCTTTTAGGCCACGCAAAATAGCAACGGTATCCTCGACAGTGGGCTCTTCCACCAGCACTTTCTGAAAACGGCGCTCTAACGCTGCATCTTTTTCAATGTACTGACGATACTCATCCAGAGTCGTTGCTCCAACACAATGCAGCTCGCCGCGGGCCAAGGCAGGTTTAAGCATATTGCCGGCATCCATCGAGCCTTCACCTTTACCTGCCCCAACCATGGTATGAAGTTCATCAATAAATAAAATGATGTTACCTTCTTCTTGCGACAGTTCATTCAGTACCGACTTAAGACGCTCTTCAAACTCACCGCGATACTTTGCACCAGCTATCAACGCCCCCATATCTAGAGATAGAACACGTTTATGACGAAGGCCCTCCGGTACTTCTCCGTTAATAATGCGCTGCGCCAACCCTTCAACAATAGCGGTTTTACCGACTCCAGGTTCACCAATAATTACCGGATTATTTTTGGTGCGGCGCTGAAGTACCTGGATAGTCCGTCGAATTTCATCATCACGGCCAATCACGGGATCAAGCTTGCCCTGCTCAGCCCGTTCAGTCAGATCGATGGTGAATTTTTCCAGGGCCTGACGATTTTCTTCGGCATTAGGATCATCGACCTTCTGACCACCGCGTACCTGCTCAATCGCTTTTTCAATCTTCTCTGCTGTCAGCCCTTTTTGTTTCAACAACTGACCCAACGGCCCCTTGTCATCAACCGCAGCCAGAATAAAAAGTTCTGAAGAAATGAATTTGTCTTTACGCTTTTGGGCCAGCTTATCGCACATATTCAGAATCATGCCCATACCATGGGACAACTGGACATCACCACCAATACCACTAACTTTTGGCAAATGATCCAATAACTCAGATAGGCTGGAGCGTAATTGGGAAATATCGACATTCAGCATCGTCAGCAGCGGACGAATTGTACTGCCATCCTGATTAAGTAACGCCACCATAAGGTGGGTCGGTTCGATATACTGATGGTCTCGCCCTAAAGCCAGCGACTGAGCATCAGATATCGCCATTTGGAACTTGCTGGTAAATCGGTCAAGACGCATAAGTCCTCCACATATCATCCTTCCTCTCGATAGATATGGTGGTACACAAAACACTTTTCAACCAATGATTAATTAGATTATTTCCCACAGCACACGGGCGCTCACGAATAGTCGTGTTGCAGGCAAAGCTCTCTTGGTAGAACTTTTATGGCTCAAACATCGGCTTTAACTGAACGCCACTCCAGCAGGTAACGTAATTATCATCCAAAATGCGATGCTACGTACCGCCAGCTATAACGGCATTGTACTACTGCAAACACTGTCAATCGACCTTTCTTCCGATACCAAAAACCCCCGTATCGCTACGAGGGCTTTGCAATCTATCTTTAGCTATTCGTTACCTTGAGTTATTCGGTTTCAATCCAAATCAGGGATGCCTGTCTGCCTGTCACCCCATCTCTTCGGTACGAATAAAAACGGTCCGGGTTGCTGAATGTACAGTATTCACCACCATAGATCTTAGTAACACCAAAGCGCTGCAGCCGTTGGCGTGCCAACAGGTACAGATCGGCAAGCCATTTATCACCATGTGACTTAAATGCCTGCTCAGCCTGTGGCTGACTCGCAAGAAACTGTTCCCGTACTTCGCTTCCCACTTCAAAAGCACCAGACCCAATAGCTGGTCCAAGCCACGCAAGGATCTGATCAGCTGGTACGGTGAACTTATCCAGTGCGGCCTCGATGATACCATCTACGGTACCGCGCCAACCTGCATGCACTGCCGCAACCTGGTTGCCTCCGGTATCACAAAGCAATACAGGCAAACAGTCTGCAGTCATCACGGTACAAGCTATACCCGAAATCTGGGTATAGCTACCGTCAGCATCGGGAACGGCCGTTAGCGGTGCATTCAGCTCAAGAACCCTGGTACTGTGAATTTGGTTAAGCCACGCTGGCGGCTCCACTAATCTCAGTTCCTGCTGTAACTGCGCACGATTACGCTGAACATGTTCTTTGTTGTCTCCGACATGCAAGCCTAAGTTCAGCCCCAGATAAGCCTGTTGACTTACCCCTCCCAAACGGGTAGTCGAGACTGCCTTGATATTGGCAGGTGCTGGCCAGTCAGGGACAATGAACATTTTAGTAATCGTCCTCGGGATTTTCTTCTTTGTCTTTACGCAGAATGTTAATCATTGCAACCATATCAATCGGAAGCGGCGCATGCCATTCCATCAACTCACCCGTGATAGGATGATCAAGTCGCAGCATTCGCGCATGCAAGGCCTGACGGTCAAAAGCACGTAATGCCTGGATCAGCTCATCTGATGCATGGCGAGGCGGACGCGGACGACCACCATATATCGCATCACCCACCAATGGGTGAGCCAAGTAGGACATATGAACGCGGATCTGGTGAGTTCGTCCTGTTTCAAGACGAAGCACAATGCGTGTGTGTTCACGAAAATGTTCTGCGACACGATAGTGTGTAATGGCCGGCTTGCCCAATTCATGAACCGCCATACAAATACGCTTGGTCGAATGACGGCCAATCGGCTTCTCTACCGTTCCGCCTCCGGTCATTTTACCCATCGCAATCGCTTCATATTCACGGGTGATTTTGCGCTTTTGCAACGCACGAACCAAACGTGTCTGAGCCTGAATCGTTTTCGCGACGACCATAAGGCCAGTCGTATCTTTATCCAGACGATGAACAATACCTGCACGAGGTACTTCTGCCAACTCAGGACAACGATGCAACAGTGCATTCAATACGGTTCCGTCGGGAGTCCCAGCCCCTGGATGGACAACAAAATCACGCGGCTTGTTGATCACCAGGATATGTTCATCTTCATAGACAATATCAAGCGGGATATCTTGGGCTTCCCAGCGAACTTCATCTTCGACTTCTGCCTGGACAAAGAGCTCTTCACCACCCATCATTTTTGCACGGGGCTTGTTAACAACGGTGCCGTTAACTGAAACCATGCCATTCAAAATCCATTCTTTTATCCGCGAACGCGAATAATCTGGATATAATTCAGCAAGAACCTGATCAAGTCTAAGACCTAGCTGGCTCTCATTTACTGTATTTGTTAACTCAATTTGCTGTGCCATAGCGAACTTTTTCAAAAAGCGTGGGACTAAACGTCAAACGCTGCGTAAAATAACATAATAGTGTCATTGTATCTGTTAACGGCTCTGTCCGTAATGGATCCACAGAAATAAAATTTTTTATCAAGGAAACAGACACCGCAATGAAACGCCTGACAATTACGACTTTTCTTGCCGTTGCCATTCTTTCAGGCTGTTCAAGCACTGAAGAAGTAGTGCCAGATGTACCACCATCAGAGCTGTATACTACCGCTCAACAAGCACTACAGAGTGGGAGCTGGATAACAGCCATCGAGCAACTGGAAGCACTGGACTCACGCTATCCGTTTGGTGCCTACTCAGAGCAAGTACAGCTTGATTTGATCTATGCCTATTATAAAAATGATGATTTAGCGCTTGGTGAAGCAACGATTGATCGCTTTAACCGCCTGAATCCTGCTCATGAAAAAGCAGACTGGGTATTATATATGCGCGGTCTGACTAACATGGCACAGGATCGCAGCTTTATGCATGATTTATTTAGCATCGATCGCCACGATCGGGATCCGGAACCATCACGTAAGGCATTTAGAGACTTCAAGCGGTTACTTGAACGCTATCCTAATAGCCATTATGCCGGTGATGCAAAAGCGCGAATGACTTACCTAAAAAACCGATTGGCGGACTATGAGCTAGCAACGGCCGATTTTTATATTCGCCGCGAAGCATGGGTTGCCGCGATTAACCGTGCGCAGCTTATTCAGCGCCATTACCCAGACACTCAAGCAGCCCGCCAGTCACTAGAATTAATGCTTGTGGCTTACGATAAACTGGGCTTGCAAGAGCCGCTTGAGCATACCCAAAAGCTTATTGCCCTCAACCCACAATAAGCAAAAACAATAGCTCGAACAAAAACAGCAGCCCTTGGGCTGCTGTTTTATTATGTTCGATTTAATTCGCATCTGCTTTCGGTACCAGGGTCAGCCCTCTCACTTAACCAACATTAAATCAAAGTGAGTAATTATCACCCAAACCATTGTTATAGCTCGAATTAAAGCCCTAGTTAGCACCAGCCACCAGCGTTTCTTATATCCCCATACTGCCCTAATTAATTCACTCTCGACAAGTACTTTCGTCAAACTTTTTTGCAACAAGCCAAGGCGGATCACAGAACTTTTCTGGATATTACCGCATGAAGCCAAACGTGATCCACATCACATTACCAGGCCGTAATTTTAGTAATCTGAAGTTAACCCAACGAAGGGTAGCAAAAGAGGAAAGATAATTATGACAGTAAACATCACCGGCAAAAACCTTGATATCACCCCTGCTATCCGCGAACGCATTGAGTTTAAATTCAAGAAGTTAGAGAAGTACCAAGTTCCACTAATCAGTAAAAATGCGGCCATCAGTACAGAGCCAGGCAAACAATTCAAGATTGAAGCATCTGCTGCCATTCCAGGAGGTCAACTAGTCGCCTCAGCAGAGCATGATGATATGTACGGTGCCATTACTGAAGTATACCAAAAGCTGGAACGCCAACTGAAGAAACAAGCTCATAAGCCAACAGCGCGTCGCGCTAGCCATAGCAGCAAGCCCGGGGTTGAAGAAACAGAAGAAGAAGCTGAAGCATAATTATTAAGAGGATTACAGCGTTGTTTACCTTCTAGCATCAGAAGGTAAACAACCCCAAGCAGCCCTGCCTATGCAGGGCTGTTTACATTCTGCTTGACAAGCCCTTACCACCTGAATAATGTTGAATCATCCTCATCACAACATACACTGTTATTAGCAATGCGATTACTTAACCTGTTTTTCTTTAGCTTCTTTTTTATGTCACCTTAATGGGGGCTATTCGTTATGCAAGAAATAAGCTAAAGACGAACAGACAGCCTCCTTCTCCAAGGAGGCTTTTTTGTATCAGTTGCAGACAGACAGGGACTCATAATGACAGAGCAACAGTATTCGCTGGACGACATCAGAAAGAATGTCAGCCGCATAGACAACGAAATTATCAAACTGCTGGCAGAACGCCGCCAGTTAAGCCTCGAAGTTGCTAAAAGCAAAATCCAGACAGCCAAGCCTGTACGCGATCAAGGCCGGGAACAAGAACTATTGTTACGACTGATCGATACAGGTAAAAGCAAGCAACTCGATGCCCAGTATATTACCCAGATCTTCCACACGATTATCGAAGACTCAGTCTTGTTTCAGCAAGCGTATCTACAAAAATTGACCAACCCTGAAAGCCTGCAGCCTGTCGCTCGTGTATCATTTCTCGGTGCCAAAGGCTCATATTCAAACCTTGCCAGCCGCAACTACTTCAGCAGAAAACAAACCAAACTGGTCGAGATCAGTTGTTCAACCTTTCGTGACGTATTAAGCGTGGTTGAAACAGGGAATGCCGATTATGGTGTTCTGCCGATTGAAAACACCAGCTCTGGCTCTATCAATGAGGTTTATGATCTGCTGCAACACACCAGCCTGTCGATTGTCGGCGAGATCACCCAGCCGATCGAGCATTGTCTGTTAACTGCGGTCGATACGACCGTTGCTCAGATAGACACCCTCTATTCACACCCGCAGCCACATCAGCAATGTAGCGAATACTTACACTCGATGGGAAATATTAGCCAGGAGTACTGCTCAAGCACGGCCGAGGCTATGAAGATGGTCGCCGAACTGAAAAAGCCTAATGTTGCCGCTATCGGCAATGCTTCAAGCGGCGAGCTATATGGCTTGGCGCCTCTGAAAACGGATATTGCCAACCAACAGGAAAACTTTACTCGTTTTATCGTCGTTGCCCGCAAACCTGTGGAGGTCACCTCGCTAATCCCAGCCAAAACGACACTGATCATGTCCACAGCTCAAAAAGCGGGTTCACTGGTAGAATGCCTGCTAGTTCTGCGTACTCTCAACATCAATATGACCAAGCTGGAATCACGCCCAGTGATCGGTAACCCTTGGGAAGAGATGTTCTATGTCGATGTTGAAGTAAACCTGAAATCAGACGTGATGCAGGAAGCACTCGACGAGCTCACCCGGTTAACACGCTTTATTAAGGTACTAGGGTGCTACCCAAGCGAGAATGTTGTTCCAGTAGACCCATATGATGGTTCGTATTGATTAGGGGTATTGCGCGTCCTGAATAAAACCGCGCCTAGCGGTTATTCAAAGTAGGCTATCAACATTATAAAAAGGGTTATGACATTGGAGTTCTAGCCCAAATTTCGACAATAAAACTCGTATAGAACACTGTTGATAAAATCAACATAAAAATATACGAGTTTCTAATGTCGACTCTAGCGTCTTATAGTTAGTTACCTATTGATACCAATACCCCTAATGCTGCACGAAACATCACAGAGCGTGAAATACAAAAACGGCTTACCTATAGAGGTTCCAGCCTGATAAGGCGAAGTGTAATCCTCCACTTCACCTTTGAAGAGAAACCTTTTACTTCCTATGTGTTGAATCGTTCGCCTGTCTAAGCAATCCCTGGCTCTCGATTAAAAAATGCTGTGCATAGTCTCCAAACCAATGTTCGACTTGGCCAAAAGCCTGCTTAAAGGTTTGTTTGTCTTGGTTATCCAGCATTTCGATTGCTTCACCAAATCGCTGATGGAAACGCTTGATCATTGCCAGGTTCTGCGGCGAAGACATAATAATATCTGCGTATAACTGGGCATCCTGAGCAAACAGGCGCCCAACCATTGCCAGTTCCAGACGGTAGATCGGCGAGCTCAATGACAGCAACTGCTCTAGCTTCGGATCCTCTTCTGCCAGATGAAGACCGTATACAAAAGACGTAAAATGACGCAATGCCTGTATTAATGTCATCCCCTGATCATGCTCGATTGCGCTGATCCGGTTCAGGCTGGCTCCCCAAATCTGCAGTTGCTCCAACAGCCACTGGTAACTTTCTGGGTTACGGCCATCACAGTAAGCAATCACCTGTTTTGCCAGGCTGGTAATATCAGGCCCGAACATTGGGTGAAGACCGACGACCGGCCCATTGTGGGCTTCCAGCATTGCCTGGAGCGGACCGCTCTTAACCGAGGTCAAATCGGCTAAGATACAGTCTTCCGGCAAATGTCCCAGCTTGGCGATCACCGCTTCGGTCAAGTTGATCGGAACAGAGACAACCACCATACCGGCATCAGACAGAAACTCATCCGCACGATCCCAATCCTGGCTGCCAAGTTTGCGTACTTGATAACCGGACAATTCAAACAGGCGACAAAAAAGCCCCCCTAGCTGACCATAACCGCCCACAACCACAATCGGGCGTAACTCCGGCTTCAGGCATTTAAAGCCCGAGTCATTTTCACTGGTATAAGACTCCCGCATAGTGCGGCGAAGAATATCTTCAATAAGATCTGGCGGAACGCCTTTGCTTTCCGCTTCCTGACGACGTGAAGCCAGCATGGCAGCTTCACGATCCGGGGCATAAATCGGTAAACCATGTTGACTCTTAACATGCCCGACCTCTTCAACCAATGCCAGACGACGAGCAAGCAGCTCGACCATCTGCTGATCAACATCATCGATTTGATCTCGTAATTTACTTAGTTCAGCAACCATGATTGTGCGATCCGTATTAATTCTGCTCTTATTCCGCCTCAGTATTCTCATCAGCTTTTCAAAGACAGGTAACCGGTACAGCAGCCCTGTACCAGTTAGTCAAAATATGCTGATGAATAAACACCTTACCCTAAATATCATCGGCACTGTAGGTTAGTTTCGCTCAGCCAGAAATGGGGTCAACTCGCTATGTGAATGACGAAGCAATGTTTCAGTCGCTTCCCAGCTGATACAGGCATCAGTAATTGATACACCGTAAGCCATTTCTTCACGCGGCAGATCAGTGCTTTGGTTGCCTTCGTTCAGATGGCTTTCCAGCATCAAGCCTATAATCGACTGGTTGCCTTCGCGGATTTGATGGATCACATCTTCGGCCACCAGCGGCTGACGACGGTAGTCTTTCCTGGAGTTGGCGTGGCTACAGTCTATCATCAAGGACGGTGAAAGACCTGATGCTGTCATCTCGCTTTCACATTCAGTGACAGAAACGGAATCATAGTTGGTCTGCTTGCCACCACGCAGGATCACGTGACCATCAGGATTACCCTGAGTATTGAGCAGTGCAACCTGCCCCTCACGGTTAATCCCCATAAAACGGTGACCAGATGCAGCAGCTTGCATTGCGTTAATAGCCGTGCCTAAACTTCCGTCTGTCCCGTTTTTAAACCCAACAGGCATCGACAGGCCACTGGCCATTTCACGGTGAGTTTGAGATTCAGTTGTACGCGCACCAATCGCTGCCCAGCTGAACAAGTCTCCCAGGTACTGAGGACTAATAGGATCCAAGGCTTCGGTTGCCAGCGGGATCCCCATTTCAACTAGATCAATCAATAGCTGACGAGCAATATGCAGCCCTTCTTCTACTTCAAATGAACCGTCAAGATGCGGATCATTAATCAGGCCTTTCCATCCCACGGTGGTACGCGGCTTTTCAAAATACACCCTCATCACAATATAAAGCTGATCACTTAGCTCTTCTGACAGTTTCTTTAGCTTCACCGCGTAGCTTTTTGCGGCTTCAATATCGTGGATCGAGCACGGCCCGCACACAACCAGCAAGCGATGGTCACGCTTGTGGATGATATCGGCAATTGTCTTGCGAGATTGGCGAACAAAGTTCAGGCCTTCATCGCTGACAGACAGCTTGCTTCGTAGTTCTTTCGGTGTGATAAGGACAGATTCATCTTGAATATGGACGTTATTCAGCTGGTCTTTTTGCATATTGGCTTCCCTGTAATTATCAATAATCAACTAATTCTGATGAGGTTGAAACAGGATTGCCCTGCTACTTGGCATCACAATAGCAAGGGATTTCCACCCTTGGCAACACCGTGTAAAGAAAAAACACCAGTCGTAAATATAAATTTACAGTTAAGTGTTTTTGGCTATCGGCATCAAAGCCAGTTACCATAATTGCAATGCCCACTCGCACTATCTATGGCAATGGAACTTATATTTTCTCTTCTTCAGCAGCTCAGCGTGTACTTGGTTATTGCTTACCTGCTAAGCAAAACGCCGTTATTTATGCCTATAACAACAGTATCAGGACGATTGTCACAACGATTCTCGTGCTACATTCTGTTCACCCTCTTTTGTATTCTAGGCACTTACTTCGGACTTCACATAGAAGATGCCATTGCCAATACCCGGGCAATTGGTGCGGTGATGGGGGGACTGCTCGGTGGACCGCTTGTCGGTTTTGCCGTAGGACTCACCGGCGGTATGCATCGCTACAGCATGGGAGGCTTTACTGATGTCGCCTGCGCAATCTCCACAACAGTAGAGGGATTAATTGGCGGCCTGATGCATAGCTACTTTGTCCGCCGCGGACAAAGTGACCAGATATTTAAGCCATTCACCGTTTTTACCGTCACCCTAGTCGCTGAAATCGTCCAGATGTTCATTATCCTGATGGTCGCCGAGCCCTTCGACAAAGCTCTACACCTGGTCAGCGCCATTGCACTGCCAATGGTCATTGCTAACTCGGTCGGGGCCGGACTTTTTATGAGCATTATTCAGGATCGTAAAACCATCTATGAAAAATACTCTGCCGCCTTTTCCAGCCGGGCACTAAAAATAGCCCAACGCTCGGTCGGGATCATGAGCCAGGGATTCAATGAAGAAAGTACCAAGGAAATTGCCAAAATAGTGTATGAAGAAACCGGGGTTGGTGCCGTCGCGATCACCGATCGCGAGAAGATTCTAGCCTTCATCGGGATCGGAGACGATCACCACCTGCCGGGAACTCCGATTTCTTCAGGCTATACCCGCCGTGCTATCGACGGCTGCGAACTGGTTTATGCTGATGGCTACGATATCCCGTACTGCTGCTCGCTACACCAGAAATGCAGGCTCGGCTCTGCATTGGTGATCCCGCTCGTAGGGGGCAACAACGAAGTGCTCGGCACCATCAAGCTCTATGAGCCTAAACGCAAGCTGTTCTCGACCGTCAACCTGACTCTCGGCGAAGGGATCGCCAAACTGCTGTCAAACCAGATCCTGACTGGTCGCTATGCCCAGCAGCAGGCACTGCTAACCCAGGCAGAGCTACGTCTGCTACAGGCGCAGGTCAACCCGCACTTTCTGTTTAATGCCCTGAACACAATCAACGCCGTGGTACGTCGTGATCCGGACAAGGCCCGTCAGCTTATCCAGCACCTTTCCCAGTTTTTTCGCCGCAACCTGAAGCAGAATATTGAAACGGTGACGCTCGAAGAAGAGCTCCAGCATATCAATGCCTACCTCGAGATTGAGCTGGCCCGCTTTTCTGACCGGCTCAATGTCGATATCTGCGTGTCACCGGAACTGCTGAATATCAAACTGCCGACGTTTACCCTTCAGCCGCTGGTTGAAAATGCGATAAAGCATGGCACCTCCTCACTACTGGAAAATGGTAAAATAACGCTTCAGGGATACTGCAACAAAGGGTGCATCGTGCTTGAAGTCGAAGACAATGCAGGCAACTACGCCCCGATCGGCGAGGAAAGTGGACTCGGTATGAAGATTGTGGACAAGCGCCTGAAAAACATGTTTGGCAGACAATACGGACTAACGATGTCCTACCAGGCTAATGAATGGACCCGGGCAACAATAACGATCCCCGCAGACGCCCAGCAACCTATCCATACAAACGGAACGAATGGAGAAACAGCAGTATGATCAAGGCACTCGTTATTGACGATGAACTGTATGCTCGAGAAGAGCTCATCGACCTACTGCACGACACCGGTGAAGTGGACGTCATCGGCAGTTGCAATAACGCTATCGAAGGACTGAAAAAAATCAACACCCTGAAACCTGATGTTATTTTTCTCGATATTCAGATGCCGCAGATCACTGGCATTGAGATGCTCAGTATGCTCGATCCCGATACCATGCCCAAAGTGGTATTTGTCACCGCCTATGATGAGTACGCCCTCAAAGCCTTTGAAGACAACGCCTTTGATTACCTTCTTAAGCCTGTGGAAACCTGCCGCTTGGCAAAAACTATCAAGCGCCTGAAAAAAGAATGCCAGGAACAGGATTATTCACCGCTGGTAAGCGAAATGCTGGAACTGATCCCATGTTCTGGCCACAACAGGATCCTGCTCCTTGCGGCAGCCGACATCGAAACCGCCTATAGCGATCTCACCGGCGTGCACATTGTTACCAAAGATACCAAAGCTACTACCCAGCTGACACTGAAAGTACTGGAGGAAAAAACGCCGCTGATCCGCTGCCATCGCCAGTACCTAATCCACCCGCAGGCAATCCGCGAAATCAAGTTACTGGAAAACGGGTTGGCCGAGATCACCACCCAGTACGGCTATCAGATTCCCGTCAGCCGTCGATACCTCAAAGAGCTCAAGGATCGCTTCGGCCTGAACTAAAGTCGGCTCCTGCTGCCCCTTGCCTGGTGCGAGGGTCAGTAACCCGTCACACCATCAAACGCCATACTCCGATCGAACCCCTGCTGCCAGAACATCTTATACAACCCACCGTCTTCACGACGGAATTCGCATACGCCCCAATCCATTTTCCTTTCCGTTCCCTTTTGCCTCAGCTGCTCCAGGGTACAATATGACTCAAGCCCCTTCTGGTAGCCTCGCAGATATGCTTCATAATCCGGCAAAATATCTTCGCTCACTTTCAGGGTGTCCGCCTGCAAAGATTGCTCGGAATTGGCCTTTTCGCCCCACTTCCCCTTGTTATAGCCAAGTTGAAACCAATTCTCATCGGCAATCAGCGACTGGCTGGAAGTAAACACCGAACATCCAGCCAACAGCATAACCAATGCAACAGCTGTCACTATTCTATTCACCATACGATGTCTCCATTGATGACAGTTCTTTATTAACAATAAGTTAGAATACTTAACCTGTACTGAACCCACTATGGTCATTCCAGACATGCCTCGCAGAAGCTGATTTTCCCCAATGAATAATTGACTATTACCCAAAACCACTCAACCAACGCACCGACCGCTTACCCTGCCATAGAACCACTCACTGTATTACTCCGTGCATCTACTTCCCGACGCTTTAACATGGCAAGCAACAAAAGAAGTTTTGCGAGTGTTTGGCCGAGGGTGTAAAGGCGCGATAGTCGCAAAGCAATAAACTGGAAGTCCAATCAGAAAAGAGAGACAAGACTATGACCTGGTTCCTGATGTGTGTTGCTGCGCTCGTAGGCGGTTACTTTATCTACGGTGCATTTATCGAAAAGGTTTTTGGCATTAACGAAAATCGTCAAACCCCTGCCTATACCAAGCAAGACGGTGTTGACTATGTTCCGATGTCAAACAAGAAAGTTTATCTGGTTCAGCTGCTGAACATTGCCGGTGTCGGCCCGATTTTCGGTCCGATCATGGGTGCCCTGTACGGCCCGGCTGCAATGCTGTGGATTGTATTAGGCTGTATCTTTGCCGGTGCGGTTCATGACTATTTCTCGGGAATGCTATCCGTGCGTAACGGTGGCGCATCCGTGCCGACCATCACAGGCCGCTACCTGGGCAACGGTGCAAAACACTTTATGAATATTTTTGCCATCGTACTGTTGTTACTGGTTGGCGTCGTATTCGTATCGGCTCCTGCCGGCATGATCACTAACCTGGTCAACGAACAAACGGGGATGGGCATGTCGATGACGACGATGGTTGTTATCATCTTCGCCTACTACATCATCGCGACCATTGTTCCGGTTGATAAAATCATCGGCCGTTTCTACCCGCTGTTCGGTGCCCTGCTAATCTTCATGTCTGTCGGCCTTATCACTGCAATCGCCTTCTCAAGTGAGCACACGCTGCTTGGCGACTACGAGATGAGCCAGATGTTCACCAACATGAACCCGAATGATCTGCCACTATGGCCAGCCTTGTTTATCACCATTGCCTGTGGTGCTATCTCTGGCTTTCATGCAACTCAGTCACCACTCATGGCACGCTGCATGGAAAACGAGAAAAATGGCCGCTTCGTATTCTACGGAGCGATGATCGGTGAAGGTGTTATCGCCCTGATTTGGTGTGCACTGGCTCTGTCATTCTTCGGTTCAGTCGAAGGCCTGAAAGAAGCCGTTGCCAACGGTGGGCCGGGTAACGTGGTATACAGTTCATCAATTGGCCTGTTAGGCGTATTCGGCGGCATCGTTGCCTTCCTGGGTGTGGTTATCCTGCCGATAACATCGGGTGATACCGCATTCCGCTCAAGCCGCCTGATCCTGGCTGAATACTTCAACATGGAGCAGAAAACACTGCGCAACCGTCTGCTAATGGCTATCCCGCTATTCGTTCTCGGTGGGATTCTGACTCAAGTTGACTTCGGTATCATCTGGCGCTACTTCGGGTTTGCCAACCAAAGTACTGCGGTAATGATGCTGTGGACTGCTTCGGCCTACCTATTGCGTCACAACAAGCTACACTGGGTAACCACAGTTCCGGCGGTATTCATGACCACGGTATGTATTACCTTCATCCTGAATAACAGCCAACTTGGCTTCGGTTTGCCAATGACCGTTTCGACCATCGCCGGTATTGTCGGTGCCCTGAGCATCGCTGGCTATGTTATCAAGCGCTCAAAAGGCAAAGGCGAAACCGACCTTGCTGATGAAGAGGAAGCTAAAGGCGAGCTGGAGACGGTATAACGTTATTCTCTAACTCGTCATCCAATACGAAACCAGCCATTCGGCTGGTTTCTTTTTTCTGTTTATCTTCCTGTTTCATCACCCACCATTGCCAGCCCTTCACGGCAGGCTCTTTCATCCGGGAGTTAGAATCTAGGAACTCGCCCCTGATTTTCTCCCATAAAAAAAAGCCCACCTTGCGGTGGGCTTTTTCGATAAACGTCATACGTTTAAGATTACTTGCGAGCAAGTTTCTCTTTGATACGTGCTGCTTTACCAGAACGCTCACGTAGGTAGTACAGTTTGGCACGACGTACTAGACCACGACGCTTAACAGTAATGCTGTCAACAACTGGAGAGTGAGTTTGGAACGCACGCTCAACGCCTTCACCGTTAGAGATCTTACGAACAGTGAATGCAGAATGTAGACCACGGTTACGCTTAGCGATAACCACGCCTTCGAACGCCTGTAGACGCTCACGGTCACCTTCTTTTACTTTAACCTGAACAACAACAGTGTCGCCCGGTGCAAAAGTAGGTAGGTCTTGTTTAAGTTGCTCGTCTTCGAGCTGCTTGATGATGTTACTCATTGGTATACCCTAGAATAAACTGATACTAAATTAATTAATTGCTTGCTTTATTTTCGCGTATAAATTCCGCGAGCAAGAATTCCTGATCGTCAGTCAGAGCTAGGTTTTCCAGGAGCTCTGGTCTTCTCAGCCAAGTTCGGCCCAGCGATTGTTTCAATCGCCAGCGGCTAATGTCCTTGTGGTTGCCAGACAGCAAGACCTTAGGGACTTCCTGCCCGTCCAACATTTCAGGACGCGTATAATGCGGACAATCTAGCAGGCCATTTGCAAAAGAATCTTCTTCTGCTGACGCAAAGTCACCCAGTACACCCGGTACAAACCGGACAACTGCGTCAACTAACGTCATGGCAGGCAGTTCGCCCCCAGTCAGCACAAAATCCCCGATAGACCATTCTTCGTCTACCTCTTGTTGGATAATGCGCTCATCCACGCCTTCATAGCGGCCACAGATAAGAATCAGATTCTCGCTCTGTGCCAGCTCCTCAACACCAGCTTGATCAAGCTTACGGCCCTGAGGCGAAAGGTAGATAACTTTAGCCTGACCTTCAACGGACTGTTTGGCAGCATGAATAGCATCGCGCAAAGGCTGTACCATCATTAGCATGCCAGGTCCGCCACCATAAGGTCGATCATCAACCGTACGGTGTTTGTCATGGGTAAAATCGCGGGGATTCCACGTTTCTACCGACAAGAGGCCTTTTTTTACCGCCTGGCCTGTCACCCCAAAATTGGTAATGGCATTAAACATATCAGGAAACAGGCTGATTATGCCTACCTTCATTTGTTCACCTACTTACCGGGGTTTAAAATCCAGGATCCCAGTCAACTTCGATCCGCTGAGCAGTGCGATCAATAGACTTGATAACCTGCTCATCGAGGAACGGGATTAAGCGTTCCTTCTGTCCAAAAGCATCTTTCAGGTTAGCTTTCACAACTAATACATCGTTTGACCCTGTTTCCAGGATATCTGTTACTTTACCTAGGTCGTAACCTTCGGTTGTGAAAACAGACATGCCATACAATTCACGCCAGTAGAATTCTTCTCCTGACAGTGCGGGTAGTTGATCTGCATGCACAGCGACCTCAGCGTTAGTGAAAATTTGTGCATCCTCACGGATGTCCAAACCCTCTAACTTAGCCACCATTCCCTGACCATGCTTCTTCCAGGATTCAATCTGGATTGGCTTCCATTCACCCTTAACTTTAATAAGCCAAGGCTGATAGGCGAAAATACTTTCAGACTGTTCAGTGTAGGAAAAAACCTTGAGCCAACCCTTGATACCGTAGGTGGCACCCAGTTTACCGACAACAACTAAGTCTTGGTTTTGTGAGCTCATAGTTCTCTATCTCTACCTGATACGGCTAATTAAGCAGCTGCTTTAGCAGCGTCTTTGATTAGCTTAGCTGTGCGGTCAGACACAGTAGCGCCAAGACCAACCCAGTGATTAACACGGTCAAGGTCTAGACGTAGACGCTCTTCCTGACCCTTAGCTAGCGGGTTGAAGAAACCGATTTTTTCGATGTTACGACCGTCGCGTGCACAACGTGAATCAGCAACAACGATTTGGTAAAATGGACGCTTCTTAGCGCCGTGACGTGCCAAACGAATGGTAACCATATCGTCCTCTTTAGTTTTGCATTACTGTAAATAAATTGGCCCCGTCTAAAAAAAGCGGGGCCCGTGCCAAAATTTGAAGCCTCGGAATTTTACTCTTTGGGCTGATGAATGCAACCAATTTAGCTAATTTTTCACCAGTAAAGGAAAAATATCTCCGCGACTCAAGTGATTAATTGCTAGCGACCAGGGAACATGCCGCCACCAGGCATCATGCCTTTCATATTGCGCATCATGTTCTTCATCCCGCCCTTCTGCATTTTTTTCATCATCTTCTGCATTTGGGTAAACTGCTTAAGCAGACGGTTGACATCCTGCACCTGGGTGCCTGAACCCATCGCGATACGCTTCTTGCGCGAACCTTTGATGATTTCCGGACGCTGGCGCTCACCAGGCGTCATCGAGTTAATGATAGCTTCCATCTGGCCAAACATCTTGTCATCCACCTGATCTTTGACATTGTCAGGTAGCTGAGACATACCAGGGAGCTTATCCATCATCCCCATCATGCCGCCCATGTTTTTCATCTGCTTCAACTGACCGAGGAAATCTTCAAGATCGAAACCTTTCTTCTCTTTGAACTTCTTCGCCAGTTGCTCGGCTTGTTCTTTATCAACGTTACGCTCTAGATCTTCGATCAGAGACAATACGTCGCCCATGCCAAGAATACGGGAGGCAACACGATCAGGGTGGAAAGGTTCCAGCGCATCCGTTTTCTCACCAACACCCAGGAACTTAATTGGCTTGCCGGTAAGATGGCGAACAGACAGTGCCGCACCACCACGGGCATCACCATCAACCTTGGTCAGGATAACACCGGTCAGCGGTAACGTTTCATCAAAGGCTTTTGCAGTATTGGCCGCATCCTGACCCGTCATGGCATCAACCACAAACAGAGTTTCTACCGGATTAAGTACTTTATGAACGTCTTTGATCTCGCCCATCATTTCTTCATCGACATGCAGGCGACCCGCGGTATCGACAATCACCACGTCGTAGAACTTCAGCTTACCGTGCTCAAGTGCCGCTTTAGCAATATCCACCGGCTTTTGATCGACCGATGAAGGGAAGAAATCGATACCGATATCACTCGCAAGGGTTTCCAGCTGTTTAATCGCCGCCGGGCGATAAACATCGGCAGACACAACCAGCACTTTCTTCTTCTGGCGCTCTTTAAGCAGCTTACCCAGCTTACCGACACTGGTGGTTTTACCCGCCCCCTGCAGACCAGCCATCAAGATCACCGCCGGTGGCTGACAGCTCAGGTTCAAGTCTTCATTAGACTCGCCCATTACCGCTTCAAGCTCAGCCTGGACAATCTTGATAAATTCCTGACCCGGAGTCAGGCTTTTTGATACTTCGGTGCCGACGGCACGCTCTTTAACACGCTTAACAAAATCGCGGACCACTGGAAGCGCAACATCGGCTTCGAGTAACGCCATACGTACTTCACGCAACGTATCTTTGATGTTGTCGTCCGTCAGACGACCTCGGCCGCTGACATTCTTAAGCGTTCGCGATAAACGCTCCGATAAATTTTCGAACATGTGCTACTCGCTCGTTACGCAACAAAATCTGAGAGATCTGGCTAGTATACCGCATTCCTTCGCCTGCTTTCATGCTATCGCTGCTACTTTAAGGTCAGTTCTATATCGAACTGCGTCATGCCCCACAGATTCAGGTAGGCATTACATTGGCGGCGAGACATTGAGCAGGGTATAATTGCCGATTCTAACCATCTTAAATAGTTAAGTTTACTATGGATATGTTGATAGCCTTAATGGCTGCTTGCTTATATTTCCTTGCCCTCGGGCTAGTCGTGCCAGGGCTAACAAACAGTAATGGTATCAAAACCAAACCGGTATTCCTGTCTGCACTGGCAGCAATTACCTTACATATCCTGCTATTAAAAGACTTAATTCATGGTGGACCGGGCCAGAATTTGAGCATTTTGAATGTAGCCTCCATGATCAGCCTGATTATTGCCTTGCTGACCACGCTGGCGATGCTTCGGATAAGGGTCTGGTTTCTGCTACCGGTGGTATACAGTTTCGCTGCAATTAACTTATCCGCGGCGACCTTGCTTCCGGGTACCTTTATTACTCATCTTGAAGCACACCCGCAGGTGCTACTGCATATATCTCTGGCGCTATTTTCTTATTCCACTCTGATGATTGCCACCCTGTATGCCATTCAATTGGCATGGCTGGATCATAAGCTGAAAAATAAGAAGAGCCTACTGATTAACCCTAACATCCCCCCTTTAATGATGGTAGAGAGACAACTTTTCAAGATCATTTTGGTCGGAAACTCGCTACTGACCGTGACATTGATCACTGGTTTTATATTTATCCAGGATATGCTGGCTCAGGGAAAACTCCATAAGGCCGTACTTTCACTGCTAGCCTGGGGAGTCTACAGCGTATTGTTATGGGGGCATTATCAGCGAGGCTGGCGAGGACGCCGAGTCGTCTGGTTCAGCCTGATCGGAGCTTTCCTGCTGACCCTGGCTTATTTCGGCAGTCGCTTTGTTAAAGAAATCATTATTGGGGCATAAGAAAGTGCCCCTTTTATTACCATACTAATATTGACACCTACCCACTCTGGGTACAAAGTTCTTGTAACAGAAACGTTAAGGAAATAGTTTTTTGGACGACATATCCACGGGAGTCTTATTCTCCCTCCTGATATTACTACTCGTCATTTCCGGATACTTCTCCGGTTCTGAAACTGGCATGATGTCACTCAACCGCTACAAGCTGAGACACCTTGCCAATCAAGGACATCGCGGGGCCAAGCGAGTTGAGAAAATGCTTTCTCGTCCCGACCGTCTGATCGGTCTGATCCTAATTGGTAACAACCTCGTCAATATTCTCGCTTCGGCTATTGCGACTATTCTCGGTATGCGCCTATATGGTGATATGGGTGTCGCCATTGCCACCGGTGCCCTGACCCTGGTGGTGCTGGTCTTTGCCGAAGTGACGCCAAAAACGCTTGCCGCCCTCTACCCTGAACGCGTCTCCTTCACCAGCAGTATCGTTCTCAACATTTTAATGAAGTTGCTGTATCCGCTGGTCTGGTTCGTCAACGGTATTACCAATAGCTTCCTGAGGCTGCTCGGGCTGAAAGTCGATAATATGAACGACTCCAAGCTCAATTCAGATGAATTACGAACTGTGGTGAACGAGGCCGGGGGGCTGATCCCGCGCCGCCACCAGGACATGCTGTTGTCTATCCTGGATTTGGAAAACGTCACGGTCGAAGATCTGATGGTACCGCGCAGCGATATCGCCGCCATTAACGTCAACGATGACTGGAAATCGATTGTTCGCCAGCTGAGTCATTCTGCCCACGGTCGAATTGTCCTGTATCGCGACACTATAGACGAAGTTGTTGGCATGCTGCGGGTACGCGAAGCATACCGCCTGATGATGGACAAAAATGACTTCAGCAAGGCGAATCTACTCCGTGCCGCCGATGAGGTGTACTTTATTCCGGAAGGGACACCGCTTAATATCCAGCTGCTAAAATTTCAGCGCAACAAGGAACGTATCGGCCTGATCGTTGATGAGTACGGTGATATTCAAGGGCTGATCACTCTGGAAGATATCCTGGAAGAAATTGTCGGTGAGTTTACGACATCTATCACCCCGACCCTGGCAGAAGAAATAACCCCCCAGGCCGATGGTAGCCTGATGATTGAAGGTAGCGCCAATATTCGCGATCTGAACAAGAGCCTAAACTGGAGCTTGCCGACTGATGGCCCACGCACGCTAAACGGCCTGATCCTTGAACACCTGGAAGATATTCCGGACAGCCAGCTCAGCGTTGAAGTCAGCGGTCACCAAATGGAGATCATCGAAGTATCCGAGAACATGATCAAGCTGGTCAAAGTCTTGCCGACCCAGTTGCAGAAAACCGGTTAACCCCCAATTAGCTTGTCGCTCAGATACAACAAAGCCGGCACTCGCCGCCGGCTTTTTCATTCTGTTATCCCGCTATGGGCGAAGTGCTATTTTACACTTAGCTCCTGCAGCATGGTATCTGGCAGTGCCAAATCGTCATTTTTATTGACATCAATACCTTGCTCAAGGATTGTTCGGGCAATCTGCTTGGCTTCATCCAATGAATGCATGCTGAAAGTACCGCACTGGTATTCATTAAGCTCGGGGATCTTGTCTTGAGATTCGACCGTCAGGACATCCTCCATCGCCGCAGTCCAACTTGCTGCCACTTCCTGTTCACTCGGCGTACCAATCAGGCTCATATAAAAGCCGGTACGGCACCCCATAGGTGAGATATCAATAATTTCGATACTCTCGGAGTTAAGGTGGTTACGCATGAAGCCCGCGTAAAGGTGTTCGAGGGTATGGATACCGCGCTCGCTCAGAATATCCACATTAGGACGGCAGAAACGCAAGTCGAATACAGTAATGGTATCCCCTTTAGGGGTCTGCATTGTTTTCGCCACACGGACTGCTGGTGCATGCATTCGGGTGTGATCAACGGTAAAACTATCTAATAATGGCATTACATCCTTCTCCTTTGCCAAAGTCCTTTCACTAAGATTAATCATAGCTTAGCAGCTCATACTATCAGCTATCGCTAAAACGGCCACCAGCTACGGTTATCTTCCAACTCCTGTCGGCACTGCTTCAATTGCCAACCATAATCCTTCGCCTGCTGTTCAACCTTGCGTGAGATCTTCATCAAGGTTGGCTTGGAGCGATAACTGCCACGTTTGTAGCCACCACGCCCTTCATGATAAGCCAAATACTGGTTGTATGCGTCCCACTTGGAGATCCCCAGCTGTCGCTGGGTCTCACTGGTATACCAGCCAACGAACATCATAGAATCAGCAAAGTCAGTACGCGAGCCGCCATTTCCCGTCGCCTTCTGGTAGTCCTCCCAGGCAGGATCCTGGGCCTGGGCATAACCATAGGCACTGCTCACCCTACCCCACGGAATAAATCCCAAAATATAATCTTTCGGCGGGCGGGCATCATGACGGAAACTACTTTCCTGCTTGATAAAAGCCATTGCAACATGCAGCGGTGTTCCCCACTCTTCCTGCATCTCTATTCCATCGTCATACCAGTCTGGCTTCTCACGAAAAATATTGCACACGTTGGACTGATCTTTGGGAGGAGGTGTCGCACAAGCAGCCAGCATCGTAGCCAGAGCTGAGCACAGTATCAAACGGGTAGCAAAGCGCATTTTTTCATCCAACTTGGAACCAAACGGGGGATTAATGGTCAGAATCTATGACTGGCAGCCGTGCTGTCGTCATCCCTGCGAAACTATTTTACCGGGCAGCAAGGTCGCTGCCCATTTTTTTATCTGAAATTTAGACAGATACCTATTTCAGATCAGCAAAATACTCATCCAGGAACTCATCAAAAGACTGGCTGTCACTTTGTTCAATCTGCTGTTGCCTGCTGTTCGACGCTTCCACTTCCTGCTCAAAATCTTGCTGAGAGTAAAAAGTAAAATCACGCTCTTGTATCGCACTAGCATGAGCGCCGGCCAAATCGATGCCCACTCGGCCAATACCTTCATGTTGCTTGATCTGACTAAGCAGCTGGGCAGAAAGCGTCAGCTCCGGGTCTTCAACCCAGGTTTTCAGGCGCTTGACGGTCTGCTGGTAGCTATCATTCCCCGCAGCTGCGTCCATCGCCAGGGCAACCTGTTCTAACTCGGCAAAAACACGCAGGCCCCACTCCTGTACTGACAGGCGCTCACCGTTACAGCCAATTTTCAATAGCAGTTCTGGGTTGCGGCCGTCAAGAACAACACGGTTCCAGTTATCGCGCCAGCACTCCAGCTCGGCATCGTCCATCTGGTCCGATGGTGACAACACCGCCCAGGTAAGGAACAAATCAAGGAAACGCACCTGATCTTCGGTGATACCAATAGGGCTAAACGGGTTCACATCCAGTGAACGCACCTCGATGTACTCGACACCGGCACGATCCAGCGCCTCAGAGGGTTTCTCCCCATCAGCAGCAACACGCTTAGGGCGAATAGGCGCATACAGCTCATTTTCTATCTGCAGCACATTGGTATTAAGTTGGCGGTACTCGCCATCAACCTTCACTCCGATACTGGCAAATTCATCTGAAGGAGTACGGATTGCTTTCTGCAATCCATCCAAATACTGCCCTAGATTGTTGAAGCCAATCTTCAATGAGCTTTGTTCATGGTTGGTATACCCAAGATCACTGAGTCGCAGTGCCGTAGCATTAGGAAGATAATAGGTTCCGCTACCAACCTGCTCAAAATTGAGCTTAGATGCGCTCTTGTTAAGGAACGAGCCACATAATGCCGGAGAAGCACCAAATAGATACGGGATCAACCAGCCAAAGCGGTAATAGTTACGAATCAGGCCAAAATACGCATCCGACACTGAATCCTGACGTTCCTGCTCAGCCTGATCGCCAAACAGTTGCTGCCAGAAAGCGTCCGGAAACGAGAAGTTGAAATGAACACCGGAAATAACCTGCATCACGCTGCCGTAACGGTGCTTCAGCCCTTCGCGGTAAAGCGTCTTCATACGACCGTTATTCGATGAACCATATTGCGCGAGGGTAATATCGTCCTCACTGCCGACAAAGCACGGCATCGACATCGGCCAGAGATTTTCCTGGCCCAATTTACTGTAAGTAAATTGATGAATATCACTTAGTTGCGTCAACAAATTATCAACATCATGCGACACCGGCGTAATAAACTCCAACAGCGACTCGGCGAAGTCTGTTGTCACCCATTTGTTGGTTAATGCCGAACCCAGTCCGGCAGGGTGCGGCTGTGCCGACAAGCCCCCTTGCGGGGTAATACGCAGCGCTTCTCGTTCCAGGCCACGCCCTATCTGAGTCAGTGCATCAGGATTAGCTGAAATCTGCTGCAACCTTTGTGAAAAATCCATCAAGGCCATTCTCAATCATTAACTTAATAAGTGAGCTAGAGTAATCATTATTTTTTCTGATTACCACGATTTTTACTGCGAAACAGTTTTACAGACCAGAAACAATCATGCAGAAAAAAGCCAGCATATACCATGCTGGCTTTTTCAGGCTAAAACCGATGTAACCGCTACATTTTCGGCACCAAGGTTTTGATCGGGATCCCCAAGCTTTCAAATTGCGACGTCAGTGATTTCGCATCACCGACTACGATAATTTGATAGTCTTTTGGATTGAACCAGGTCGAAGCCAGCTGATTCAGCCTTGTCTTGGTGATCGTGGCAACAATATCATTGCGCGTCTCAACAAAGTTTTCCGGTAATGAATAAGTCAGAATCTGCCCCAGCAGTTGCGCTTTTTTGCCCGGAGTCTCATAGTTCAGAGCATCTTTCTGCCCCACCGCCAAGCGCATAAAGGCAACTTCTTCATCCGTCACACCTTCTGAGCTCATTTTCTCCAGCTCCGCAAGAAACTCTTTCAACGAAGCCAGACTGGCATCAGCACGAACCTGGGCATAGTAGACAGAGAGCCCCACTTCTTTGCCACCACTCTGATAGCCGCCGGCACCATAAGTGTAGCCTTTGTCTTCTCGTAAATTGAGGTTAAGGCGGCTGTTGAAATTACCGGCAAGGTTGAAGTTCGCCAACTGAGTTTCAAATAACTCCCCGGTGGCATCAAACGGCAGCCCTTGACGTACCAGGCGGATCATCGTCTGAGGAGCCCCCGGCTTATCGACCATCCACAGAGTCTGCTGGGATAAGTTAGGTAGGACTTGCGGCGTGTATGTCGGCTCAGGTTGCCCCTGCCATTTGGCCAGGAAGTCCAACTGCGGTGTTAGCTGCGCAGAGGTAACATCGCCAACCACGACAATATCGGCCCCGTTCGGGGTGTAATAGCGTCGGTAGAAGGCTTTGACATCATCTAGCGAAATGGCTTCCAGCGACGCTTTCGTTCCCTCTGGCGGCAAGCTAAAGCTTGTACCACGGAACAAGACCTCTCGGGTTGCCTGCCCTGCCAGCCATGACGGACGCTGGTGCTCATAGATCACACCTTCTAGCGCCTGCTGTTTAACACGCTCAAAATCGACCGGATCAAACGCCGGGGTGAACAGGCGTTCTTCCATAATGGCCAGGGTCTGGGGAAGATTCTTTTCCAGCGAGGTGGCGGACACCACTGTACCGTACAACCCGGCACTAAAACTCACGGTACTGCCCAGCATATCAAGCCGTGATGATAACTCCTCGGCGCTGGATTTTTCGCTGGCCTCTGCCATCATAGCAGCCGTCAGTTGCGCCAAACCTGTTTTCCCTGCAGGCTCGAAACGTCGCCCTGCCGGGATCACCATTTGCAGCTCAACTGTCGGGGTTTCTCTGTACTTGGTACCCAATACCTTAATACCGTTTGCCAGCTCAAACTGATACAACTCAGGCATTACAGACTCAACAGGCGAAGACGGCTGCGGCATTACCGAACGATCAAAATCATCAGCACCTTCTCTTAGCAGCAGCTCATTGTCAGCAACTTTCTGGTGATCGGCAATAATCCGTGGCGGCGGCGTAAAGTTGGGCTTCGCAGCCTGAATGGCCGTATTGCCCTTGGGAACAACGCTCAAGGTAACGCTTGGATTACCATTGATATAGCGCATATACGCCTGCTCCATACTGGTGGTAGTCACCGCCCGTAGGTTACCCAGCTCAATCCCAAGATAGCTTGGATTATCAAAGAAGGTCTGGTATGCCGCCAACTGAGAAACCTTGCCACGGACACTCTGCAGGCCAAAAATCGCATTCGCTTCAACCATGCCTTTCAGCTCATTGAGCTCTTTGGTATTGACGCCGCGCTGCTCCAGCCCAGCCAGTACCGTCGTGACTTTTTGGCGTAGCTCTTTGAGGTTGCCTTTGTCACCACTCTGGCCCATCGCATAGACATACATGGTACAGGAAAGCTCGGCACAGTCATGGAAGGCGCCGGCATCAATCACTTCCCCGGTTTTGACCAGGTTCTGATACATCAGGCTGTTTGTTCCACCGCCGATAACTCGCGCTAACATATCGAGCGAGGCTTCATCATCTGCACCATTGTATGACGTCGGCCATGCCATCAGCAGCATAGGTTGCTGAATGTTATCTTCGAGGGTCAAAAATCGGTCGGCATCGATAGTCACCGGCTTTTTCGCCGACTTTTCCACTTCAGGGCCACGCGGGATAGAGCCGAAATACTTGCTTATCCAGCTTAGCGTCTGCTCGACGTCAATATCGCCGCCAATGGTCAGCGTGGCATTGTTCGGCCCATACCAGCGAAGGAAGAACGCCTTGAGATCGTTAACATCAACCCGATCCAGATCCTCGATATAGCCGATTGTCTGCCACGAATAAGGGTGAGTTCGGGGGTAAAGCGCCTCTCCCATCCGCTCATAGACCAAGCCATAAGGGCGGTTTTCATAGCGCTGGGCGCGCTCGTTTTTTACCGTCGAGCGCTGAATTTCAAACTTGCGCTGCGAGACAGCACCTAGCAAGAAGCCCATCCGGTCCGACTCCAGCCACAGCATTTTTTCCAGCTGGTTGGAGGGCACCGTTTCAAAATAATTGGTTCGGTCACGGTTGGTCGTCCCGTTGAGGGTGCCGCCCGCTTCGGTGATCAGACGGAAATGCTCCTGATCGCCGACATTTTCAGATCCCTGGAACATCATATGCTCAAAGAAATGCGCAAAACCCGACTTGCCCAGCTCTTCACGCGCCGAGCCCACATGGTAGGTCATATCAACATGAACCAACGGATCGGATTTGTCTTCGTGCAACAGCACAGTCAAACCATTTTCGAGGGTATATTTGGTATACGGAATAACAGGTTCGTCTTGCCCGCCTGTCACCTGTTCAATAAACGTTACCCCTTCAGGCAACTCGGGAGCCGCGTCTTTCTGCGCCAGCTGGGTTCCACACCCAGCGAGAGAAAACAGCGCAACGCCTAGAATCCACTTTTGCACGTAAGCATTCCTTATAATAAACCTTGTACGATCAAAGCCAGTACAGCGTATCTTGCGGCTTTGCCGATCATAATGATCAGCAAACTCAGCCAATGATGCATACGCAGCCAGCCAGCCGCCAAACACAAAGGATCCCCGATAACGGGTAACCAGCTGAAAAACAGCGACCAGTAGCCGTATTTTTTCAGCCATTGCAGAGCTTTATGACCATGTTTTTCATCAGAAGTTTTATCTGGCAGCAATCTTCCCAGCCAGTAATTGGTCATCCCGCCGAGGGTATTACCCAATGTCGCCACAAACACGACCAGCCATGCGGCATTATCTCCCAGCTTGAGGCTCGCGATGAGATTCGCCTCCGAGCCTCCGGGCAGTAACGTGGCACTCAAAAAACCAGTGGTGAACAGCACCCAAAGTGCCGACTCGCCATTCAATAACTCTAGCATTGAAACAACTTATTGATAATCAGGCAGATTACATTCTGCCTTTTGAGAAAGCGCCAGTCACAGCTTTATATGTCACCATCAACGACCAAAACGACCTTGCCCCGGGTATGCCCCGTTTCAATATCCTGATGCGCAGATGCTCCTTCAGACAGCGGATATTGCGCGGCGATAGACAACTGAAGATCCCCGCTTTCCAGCATACCCATCATGGCATTGTTCTGCTCGACAGACGGTGATACCAACATGCCGTCAGCGAGCAAGCCTCGCTGCCGGGCCTGCTCGCACACCGCATCAGCCGTAATGGTCGGAATAGTAACTACGCGGCCGCCGGTTTTCACACAGTCTAAAGCCGCGATCCCCGTATCCCCACCCATTAAGTCAATCAGCACATCAACAGGCTTGATCTGCTTGAACAAAGGGGCCTGGTGATAGTCCACCGCCGTAGCCCCCAGGCTGCTGACAAACGTCATATTGGCAGCCGAACAACTGGCTGTCACCTTGGCACCCCGGGCTACCGCCAGCTGGATCGCAATATGGCCGACACCCCCAGCCCCCGCCAGGATCAATACCTCTTCGTCCGCGGATACCAGGCCCTTGTCCAATGCCTGCCAGGCCGTCTGACCAGCCAAGGGCAACGCTGCGGCTTCAACCAACGACACCGCTTTACTGACACGACTCAGCACATCAGCCTCCACAGCCACATATTCGCTATAGCCGCCGCCCAGGAGCGGAAAACCGACAAAGCCCGAAACAGCATCTCCGACTTTCAACGCCTTTACCCCGACACCAACTTCCACGACTTCACCGGCAATGTCGTAGCCTGGTACCCAGGGCAAATTATCTTGGTTTTGCTGTGCCGCCCATCCCAGACCCGCGCGAGTTTTAGCATCAATCGGGTTGACTCCGGCATAGGCAACTTTAACCAATACCTGGCTGTCCGATGCGACTGGCACATCCGAGCTTTGTATCGCCAATACCGATGGCTGACCAAACTGGGTTATTGCGAGTTGCTGACAAGCTTTCATTCCCTTTTCCTTTTCTATCGGGTTTATTCCAATGAGAATAAGTATTTGACCATTCTTACTGGTTAAAATTCGAACACTCACTTGTTCCGAATGATATCAGTCTGATATTGAGGACCATATTACCTGACTGCAACCATAAAAAAACGGGTAGCACATTGCTACCCGTTTCAATTTGTTTCAACCTGATAAGGTTAGCTTGGTATTTTACTCATACCAATCAGGGATATTGCAAACAAAAGGCTTAACCGACCAAGGCCAGTAGGATACCCGCAGCAACCGCCGAACCAAGTACCCCTGCCACATTAGGTCCCATGGCGTGCATCAACAGGAAGTTATGCGGATTAGCTTCGAGGCCAACCTTGTTGACAACCCGTGCAGCCATCGGTACGGCAGATACGCCCGCGGCACCAATCAATGGATTAATATCTTCTTTGCTGTAACGGTTAAGTAATTTCGCCATCAGAACGCCACCGCCGGTGCCGACACTGAATGCCACGGCACCCAGCACGAGGATCCCCAAGGTTTCAAACTGCAGGAATTTATCCGCCTCCAGCTTCGAACCCACCCCGAGGCCAAGCATAATAGTGACAATATTGATCAGCTCGTTCTGTACCGTATTGGACAAACGATCAACAACCCCGGATTCACGCATCAGGTTACCGAGACAGAACATTCCGACCAACGGCGTTGCCGACGGCAAGAACAAGATTGTCATCACCAGTACTGCAAGCGGAAATAGAACCTTCTCGGCCTTGCTCACATGGCGAAGCTGCTCCATCTGAATAACGCGCTCTTCCGGTGTCGTCAGAGCCTTCATGATCGGCGGCTGGATAATAGGAACCAAAGCCATATAGCTGTAGGCTGCAACTGCGATAGCACCCAACAGATCCGGCGACAAGCGACTTGCGAGGAAGATAGCTGTCGGTCCATCAGCACCACCGATGATAGCGATGGATGATGCATCCGCCATGGTAAATTCCATGCCCGGTACCAGATTAAGCAGTATCGCCCCAAACAAAGTAAAGAAGATACCAAACTGGGCAGCAGCCCCGAGCAACAGCGTTTTCGGATTGGCAATCAGTGCACCGAAATCCGTCATCGCCCCGACGCCCATGAATATCAACAGTGGGAATACCCCTGTTTCAATTCCGACATAATAGATGTAGTAGAGCAAACCACCCGGCTCTGTAAAGCCGGCATTAGGTATGTTCGCCAGAATAGCGCCAAACCCCATCGGCAAGAGCAGCAGGGGCTCGAAGCCCTTGCGGATCGCCAGGAAAAGAAGGCCGGTACCGACCAAGATCATAACTAGTTGGCCGAACTCGAAGTTCGCTATTCCGGTCTCAGACCAGAGTTTTAATAAACCGTCCATGGTACCCTCTTACGCCAAACTCAGGATCGGCGATCCTACCGTGACTGAGTCGCCTTCCTTGACGTGCAGATCTTGCACCACGCCACTACGAGCTGCCCGAATTTCGGTTTCCATCTTCATCGCTTCAAGCACAACAAGCACGTCACCTTCTGCGACAGTACTACCAAGCTGTACATTGATTTTGAAAATGTTACCCGCCAATGGTGCCGGTACTGCTTCCGCGTTGCTTGCAGCAGCAACAGGTGCCACTGAAGGGACAGCCGCAGGTGCGATCGATGAAACTTCACCAGCCGGGCCAACCTCTACATCGTAAACCTGGCCGTTCACTTTCACGCTATAGGATTCAATGCCACCTGCAGACACAACCGGTGCCGTGTTTTCAGCTGGAGCCGGTGCCTCTTCAGTACCCGGGACGGGTTCAAAGGCATCAGGGTTATTTCTGTTCTTCAGGAAATTGAGACCAACCTGAGGGAACAGGGCATACGTCAATACATCATCAACTTGCTCGGTCGCCAGCGCAATACCGTCAGATTCTGCCTTTGCCAGCAAATCTTTCGTCAAAACGGCCAGTTCATCCTCAAGCAAATCAGCAGGGCGGCATGTTACCGGCTCAGCGCCGTCAAGTACCCGAGCCTGCAACTCAGCATCCACCGGAGCAGGGGCTGCACCATACTCGCCCTTTAGCACTCCCGCAGTTTCTTTGCTGATGCTCTTGTAACGCTCTCCCGTCAGTATATTCAATACCGCCTGGGTACCGACAATCTGAGAAGTCGGCGTAACCAGCGGAATAAAGCCCAAATCTTTGCGCACGCGAGGGATCTCTTCCAACACTTCGTCAAAACGATCCGCCGCGCCCTGTTCTTTCAGCTGGCTTTCCATATTGGTCAGCATACCGCCCGGTACCTGAGCCAGCAGGATGCGGGCATCGACACCTTTCAGGCTGCCTTCGAACTTGGCGTATTTTTTGCGAACATTTCTGAAGTAGCCAGCAATTGGCTCTAGTTGCTGCAGATCCAGGTTCGTATCTCGCTCTGTCCCTTCCAGCATGGCGATAACAGTTTCAGTTGGGGTATGGCCATACGTCTGGCTCATTGAGGAGATTGCTGTATCGAGGATATCCAAACCGGCTTCGACCGCCTTCACCGCGGTGGCCGTAGACAGGCCGGTCGTCGCATGACAATGCAATGCCAATGGCACGTCACAGGATGCTTTAATTCGTTTGACCAGCTCTTCGGCCTCATAAGGCTTAAGCAAACCAGACATATCTTTGATACAGATAGAATGGCAACCCAGATCTTCTAGGCGCTTGGCTAGATCCGTCCAGGTATCTAAATTATGTACCGGACTGGTGGTGTAAGAAATGGTTCCCTGCGCATGGGCACCGACATCAACCGTTGCTTTTACCGCTTTTTCAAAATTGCGGACATCGTTCATCGCATCAAAAATACGGAAAACATCCATCCCGTTGGCATGGGCACGCTCGACAAACTTCTCTACCACGTCATCCGCATAATGACGGTAACCCAATAGGTTCTGGCCCCGAAGCAGCATCTGCATCGGTGTTTTTGGCATCGCCTGCTTCAGTGCACGCAGACGCTCCCATGGGTCTTCACCCAAATAACGGATGCACGAATCAAATGTAGCGCCACCCCATGTTTCAAGAGACCAGTAGCCGACATTATCCAACTGCTCGGCAATTGGCAGCATATCTTCAATACGCAGGCGGGTAGCAAAAAGAGACTGATGGGCATCACGTAACACAACGTCAGTGATCGCTAAAGACTTGGACATGCTCACAAACTCCTTGTAAAAAAAATCGTCTCGAAAACCACAACTTAAGCATTACGTTGACGGTATTGATGTACCGCGGCAGTAATAGCAGCCACGACATCGGACTGGACACCATTGTGATTTGAAGCAACTGTTGATGCAGGCTGCGGCTTGAGCGCGGGTATCTCATCCTTTGGCGCCACTCTTGCCAACAGTTGGACTAAATAGATCAGGGTGCTGAGAAAGACAAAAACCACAACCATCCCAGTGGCCATGATTGTTGCGGCTTCCCACAGCAAGCTTCCTAAATCTGCCATTATTGCTTCCTTTCATATTGTGATTGGCAGGTTAAGAATTATCATGACCAGCCAAAATATGTCAAATTGATTAACAACCGAGACCAAAAAAGAGGGATTTTGTTTTTTATTTCTCCAATCTAACGCAAAAATGTTAATTAACGCCGTAATTTAATACAACTGACTGAAATGTAACCCGCTAAAAACACTGCCTGGCTCTCAGCAAAACCCCGTAAGCACTGACTTATCAAGTCTTACCACCACAACAGTTACGCTTACGTTAACGTAAGCCAGCAAAGGCATTCTCATTACTTTACAATTAAATTACTGACATATCAGTTAGTTAAATATAAGTATGACTTATTCACAGCTAATACGGTAAATTTATGGTTATTTCTTATAAATAGACACAGTTGACAATAACAATCACCGCAACGAATGAAGAAACAGATTTTTTATACCGGCCAAGATAGCAGGTATAACGCAGGCAGTTTGAAGAAAGGTAAATAAAGGCGATATAGAAAGCTAGAAACAAAAAAAGCCCAGCCGAAGCTGAGCTTTAGAAAATGGCGCGTCCGGGAGGATTCGAACCTCCGACCGCCTGGTTCGTAGCCAGGTACTCTATCCAGCTGAGCTACGGACGCGCAGGCTTCTTTCCGAGGAAAGAATTATACCGATTCAAACAACATTGTTCGAACAGATATTTAGAAGAATGGCGCGCTCGGGAGGATTCGAACCTCCGACCGCCTGGTTCGTAGCCAGGTACTCTATCCAGCTGAGCTACGAGCGCGCAGAAATCTTGTTGTTCAAGCAACACATCAGTATTGCCTAGAGCTATTACTTAAAGCGATAACTCGGAAAATATGGCGCGCTCGGGAGGATTCGAACCTCCGACCGCCTGGTTCGTAGCCAGGTACTCTATCCAGCTGAGCTACGAGCGCGCAGAATCTTATTGTTCAAGCAACACATCGGTATTGCTTGGAGCTACGATTTAAAGCGATAGCTCTGAAAAATGGCGCGTCCGGGAGGATTCGAACCTCCGACCGCCTGGTTCGTAGCCAGGTACTCTATCCAGCTGAGCTACGGACGCGCAGGCTTCTTTCCGAAAAAAGAATGATACCAGATCCAACAAAATAGCTGTTCGATCAGATATTTATAATAATGGCGCGCTCGGGAGGATTCGAACCTCCGACCGCCTGGTTCGTAGCCAGGTACTCTATCCAGCTGAGCTACGAGCGCGCAGAAAACACTGTAAACCGAATCATGACTGATTCAGCTATCATAAGTAACATTCCGATACTTAGAAGATATCTAAAAAAGATATGGCGCGTCCGGGAGGATTCGAACCTCCGACCGCCTGGTTCGTAGCCAGGTACTCTATCCAGCTGAGCTACGGACGCGCAGGCTTCTTTCCGAAGAAAGAATTATACCGGATCAAACAACATTGTTCGAACAGGTATTTAGAAGAATGGCGCGCTCGGGAGGATTCGAACCTCCGACCGCCTGGTTCGTAGCCAGGTACTCTATCCAGCTGAGCTACGAGCGCGCAGAATCTTGTTGTAAAGTAAAGCCGAGGCATTACTTGGAATGATGGCGCGTCCGGGAGGATTCGAACCTCCGACCGCCTGGTTCGTAGCCAGGTACTCTATCCAGCTGAGCTACGGACGCGCAGGCTTCTTTCCGAAGAAAGAAATTTTGTCTGGATCTGAAATTGTAGCTGGAAGGCATATTTCAGAAA
>NZ_RJLM01000173.1 GCF_004104355.1 Photobacterium chitinilyticum | reverse complement strand
CGCCGGTGTACTGGGCGCGGCTCTGCTATGCGCTATTCATGGTGCTACTGTAGAAMATACTTTATTTGAAGATGGTGATGGTGCAAATACATTCCGTGCKTTTAACCCAACTCAAGCTGAAGAAACTTATTCAATGGTCACCGCTAACCGCTTTTGGTCMCAAATCTTTGGGGTTGCTTTTTCCAATAAACGTTGGTTACATTTCTTTATGTTATTTGTACCRGTAACYGGTTTATGGATGAGTGCTCTTGGAGTAGTCGGTYTRGCTYTGAACCTACGTGCCTATGACTTCGTTTCCCAGGAAATCCGTGCAGCRGAAGATCCWGAATTTGAGACTTTCTATACTAAAAATATTCTTTTAAACGAAGGTATTCGTGCTTGGATGGCGGCTCAAGATCAGCCTCATGAAAACCTTATATTCCCTGAGGAGGTTCTACCACGTGGAAACGCTCTTTAATGGAACTTTAGCTTTAGCTGGTCGTGACC
>NZ_RJLM01000172.1 GCF_004104355.1 Photobacterium chitinilyticum | reverse complement strand
GGTCACCCATCCTAGTACTACTCTCGCCCAAGCACGCTTAACTGCGGAGTTCTGATGGGATCCGGTGCATTAGTGCTGGTATGATCGCATCCGTTAGTATATGCAATGCAATCGTATATATTCTTTTTTGAAGACWTGATGAACCATTCGCCGTGGGTCCCACCCGCTATGTAGGGATACCCCATCTAGTCTTAACGAGCTTTGATGCATGAAAAAATTCGAAAACAATGCTTGAACAAGTAATTTTGGGTCCGTAATATAGCCCAAATCACGAAAATGCCCGAAAAAGTACTTAAAGGTCAAAATTTGGGGTCGACAAAAMGTCAATGGAGAAGTTCCATTGTCCTGCTTCTTTCGTCGGAGGGCTGTCTTTGGGCTTTCCGTAAAGGTATCACATGCCAAGTTTGGCCTCACGGTCTAAAAGTTATGGAGTCATAAAGTAAGTTTGGCCTCACGGTCTAAAAGTTATGGAGTCATAAAGTTTTA
>NZ_RJLM01000171.1 GCF_004104355.1 Photobacterium chitinilyticum | reverse complement strand
ACTACCTCCAACCACCATCTAATCTCAATACATAGTGCCCGCAGTGTCGAGTCACCTAGACTGGTGGCCACATTGCAACATGATCGATAGCATTCGATCTGCACTAATAAGGACTAGACAAGCATGACATTGATCACCACCCAGTGATCAATCAATTGTGATTCCATCTCAGTCCTACAGGAGGTTAGTCACGACTCGGATAGCTCAGTGGTAACGTCTCTGACTGTGAAGCTGGGTGACACGAGATCGAATCCGTCAGGGAGCATCAGTTCCCTGAAGATTACAGGTACACCTTGCTGACGAGTGYCAAGTAGCACGAAACCCGAGTCCAGGCTTTCCTGTTGACTACCTCCAACCAMCATCTAAATCTCATTACATAGTGYCCRCAGTGTCGAGTCACCTACACTGTTGGCCACATTGCAACATAATCGATAGCATTCGATCTGCACTAATAAGGACTAGACAAGCATGACATTGATCACCACACCAC
>NZ_RJLM01000170.1 GCF_004104355.1 Photobacterium chitinilyticum | reverse complement strand
TGTTAAATTTGCCGAGCAAGCGCCTTTGGTCTTTCTATTGCTCCTGCCTAACCCGTTTAACTCAATTTTCCGGCTCCTGACAACCGCTGAAGCCGCAAGAACATTACACGCCCATGATAATTTGTCGCTCTCTCCCAGCACAGCCACTCCGCACAATGCAGAGTCCGTCACTTAAACTCGACTAGCAAAATTTTACATCACCACCGATAAACTTCACCCGCTTTAATACCGTGATTTGCTCACCGCACGCCTCACAACAGGGAGCATCACCTTTTGCCMCCATAAACTCGCGCCAGCTGACCGCCTTAACCTCACCGACCTCCGCCTGTCCCAGAGATAGCCTCGCCTTGTTCAGCCGTTCGCGACTCCGGTTATGGTACAGACCAACAAAGTGATACTGCTGCTTCCTCGGGAGCGCAACATGAGACACTATCCGCGCCATAAAATCATTATGCGACATCGTCATGCTCTCTGTACGCTGGGTCTGGTGAG
>NZ_RJLM01000169.1 GCF_004104355.1 Photobacterium chitinilyticum | reverse complement strand
ATACTCTTGAGGATCTTTTGGCGACTGTCAAGTACTATGTCGAACATCCAAACGAACGTCCGCATTCAGATAATGGTTTTGGTAACGCTAGCGACCATGTTCAAAGAAACAAAAATGGTCAAGCTGATACCAATCAAACGGAGAAACCTCAGACAGAAAAACCTGAGGAAGATAAGGAACATGATGAAGTAAGTGAGCCAACTCACCCTGAATCTGATGAAAAAGAGAATCACGCTGGTTTAAATCCTTCAGCAGATAATCTTTATAAACCAAGCACTGATACGGAAGAGACAGAGGAAGAAGCTGAAGATACTACAGATGAGGCTGAAATTCCTCAAGTAGAGCATTCTGTTATTAACGCTAAGATAGCAGAGGCGGAGGCCAAGCACTGATACGGAAGAGACAGAGGAAGAAGCTGAAGATACTACAGATGAGGCTGAAATTCCTCAAGTAGAGCATTCTGTTATTAACGCTAAGATAGCAGAGGCGGAGG
>NZ_RJLM01000168.1 GCF_004104355.1 Photobacterium chitinilyticum | reverse complement strand
GTTGTGAACAAGCAATCTGGTGATCAGACAGACATTGGATTCAGTTGTATGTGTTGATTGATGTTGCCTGATATCTATCTGTTGGCTGTGTGACTGATGAATGAGTGATACAGACTGGAGTGGATTTGATCAGTGTATGTGGTCGGTGCATTGAATGGATATGTGGAGCAGTTAGTGGTAGTTGTTGTGACAATTGTCAGTGTGACTGACTGTGGTAATTTGTGTAGTTTGAGTGATTGAGTGAATGACTAGTGATTGGGGATGTTGACGAGTAGTAGTGAGTATTTGATTAGTATGTGTGAGTGTGTGTTTTGTTGATGTGTCGTTTGAGTGGTGGTGTA
>NZ_RJLM01000167.1 GCF_004104355.1 Photobacterium chitinilyticum | reverse complement strand
GAGCATTGCCATTGATGGACCATAGGAGCAATACAACTAATCCACGCAAATAAGTATAAAACATGCGATCTCCTTCGATTGTTTTCTTGTTATTATTATACCTTATCAAAGGAGGGCTGGCAAACTTTTCCCTTGACTAGATGCATATTTGGGATGAAATTAGAATTCTGTTAAAAAAAATGATATAATAGAATTTATGGATAAAAATAAGATTATGGGATTAACCCAAAGAGAAGTCAAGGAAAGACAGGCTGAGGGTTTGGTCAATGACTTTACCGCATCAGCCAGTACCAGCACTTGGCAAATCGTTAAACGAAATGTCTTTACCCTTTTTAACGCTTTGAACTTTGCCATTGCTTTGGCCCTTGCCTTTGTGCAGGCTTGGAGCAATCTGGTCTTCTTTGCTGTTATCTGCTTTAACGCTTTTTCTGGGATTGTGACCGAGCTACGAGCCAAACACATGGTGGACAAGCTCAATCTCATGACCAAGGAAAAGGTCAAAA
>NZ_RJLM01000166.1 GCF_004104355.1 Photobacterium chitinilyticum | reverse complement strand
GTTTTTGAAAACGCTTGAAATATGATATAATGGTTTCATAGTTATTTTTAGGGGAATATCATGGGTAGATTTTTAGACTTTGTCTTTAATCGTTTCTTTTTAGGGATGATTGCGACAGCCTTCTTTTGGCTATTAACTTTAGCAGGAGGGATTATCCTTGGTCTAGCGCCGGCTAGTGCCACCTTGATGAGCTTATATGCAGAACATGGTTATAGCTTTCGGGAATACAGTTTGAAGGAGGCTTGGTCTCTTTACAAGCAAAATTTTGTCTCAAGCAACCTGATTTTCTATAGCTTTTTAGGTGTGGGTCTAGTTTTGACCTATGGTTTGTATCTCTTGGTGCAATTGCCTCATCAGACCATTGTTCATTTGATTGCKACCCTTTTGAATGTCTTAGTAGTTGCCCTGATCTTTTTGGCTTATACAGTATCTTTAAAATTACAAGTTTATTTTGCCTTGTCCTATCGAAATAGTCTCAAATTATCCTTGATTGGCATCTTTATG
>NZ_RJLM01000165.1 GCF_004104355.1 Photobacterium chitinilyticum | reverse complement strand
CTCTGATGTATGCTGATCAGTGTATTCCTATCAGCCATCGGTGGAGAGGCTGAATAGAAGACTGACGCTTGTTGTGGAGCACATGCTTGGATTCACATGATCCTCTAGTACGAGCACGTATTTGTATGCGTCTTACTGGACGTAGGAAAGATGCTGCAAGAAAGCCTGTTACGGTTGTACTTAGTGATGATAGCCAAGCTGAGTATATATTTGAGGAACAACTAGGAATACACTGATTAGCATACATCAGAGTAGTAGCATACTGTGAAACCATGTTGTCTGTGAATGTGACTAGGTAAGGCAGTTCCAGTGGTCGGTGTTGTGCATTGCACCAAGTGTTCAAGTGACACGGAACGCTGTGAGAATGTGCAGAGTGTCACCTGGTGAATGTGACTAGGTAAGGCAGTTCCAGTGGTCGGTGTTGTGCATTGCACCAAGTGTTCAAGTGACACGGAACGCTGTGAGAATATGCAGAGTGTCACCTGTTGGTTATGTTGTGAGTCGAG
>NZ_RJLM01000021.1 GCF_004104355.1 Photobacterium chitinilyticum | reverse complement strand
TTAGAATACCGGCCTGTCACGCCGGGGGTCGCGGGTTCGAGTCCCGTCCGCTCCGCCACTTACACTAAACCCAAGCAGAAATGCTTGGGTTTTTTTACGTCTGAATGTTTTGTTTGTTCTTCAGCAGAGTGTCTTTTTCCGCCTTTCAGATCGACGTTTCTCTACTAATACCAATCTAAGTAAAAATATGATCTAATTACCTCACCTGAAAAACAACGATAAATGCTATGGATAGCTTAAAAAATATCGACTTCAAAATCAGCATCATTAAAATTCCACCCTACTCCTCTGAATTGAACCCAATAGATCAAGTATGGAGTTGGATGCGGCAGCACTGTTTAGCCAATCAAGCTTTCAAGGATTATGACGATATTGTTGATAAGGTTTGTACGGCGTGGAATTGTTTTTTGGAAAGTAGTCAAAGAGTAGCAACAATGTGCTCAAGAGATTGGGTTAAGCTGCTCAGTTAATTTTACAGAATGGTATAAGCTATCAGGTCAGTATGAAGACACTTATTACCCTCAACATTGACATTATGACGACTGACTTTTAGATATTGCACTATCTCAGTGCATAGTTTCCCTTCGAGGAAGTGCATAATGGCAAGATAGCAAATATGAAGTCGCGCATTTGTGGTTTTGTGAGTTAGCTGTCTAATGGAAGGTATATCGGCCAGTAGCTATAGTGTCATTGATGAGCAGTATTCAAAGAATAACAACTATCAATAACTTAGAGTTATTGTTGGCTTAAAAAGAGGTAGATATTGAGCAAGGAGGTTTAGGTTCCGCCAATATTTATTATGAGTACTTTGTCATCAAGTTGGTATATCGCTTTGCCAAAGAACAGTTAGATTAGCTGCTTAACGTCTTCTATATCCGCAACAACCAAAATACCAGCCTTGTTCATAGCTTCACAGCTTGATGCTGTCGTTTCTTGGGCAATGCCTCGGCAAGCAGATAGGTTGACAATAACTTTAAATTTACAGACATTTTGCAGTTGTAGCGCGGTTGTTTTAACGCAGTAGTCCGTTGCTAAGCCCCCGATAATAATGGTTGTGACTTTTTTGCTATCGAGCCACTCGATCAATCCCGTACTGAGTCTTTCTTCAAGATCATGGAAGCAGGCACCGTAGGGGTGAAGATCTGGCTCGATTCCTTTCCAGATGACATGATCGTAGTCGGTGACAGCAGGTAATCCAGGGATCGTTTTGAAACCAGATGTACCTGGGACGGCATGGGCGACCCAGGTTAAATCTGCATTGGGATGAGGCAGTGGTTGAAGCATTTTATCATGACTGTCTACCACCCAGACAGCTTTAGCTGGATGGGCATCTTTGGTCAATACCCGTAGATCTGCCAGTTCAGCCTGAGCATTGAGAGTTGGCGCAATTTTATCGCCTTCTGGTACCGGGAGTTCATCTGGACACAGAGGGCTGAATGTTCGTTGTGGATCAACATCAATTGCGGCGATAGTCATGCATTCTCCTTAAAGTATCTGATTAAGGATGTGATCTGCTTTGATCCTGCGGATACGCTTAATCAGCTTTCTAACCTGAGCTGGGTAAGCATCGACTTTATCTATAAACTTGTAACTGCCTACAAGTTGAGTATGGCCTAAAATACAGTCTAGTTCTTGCTGCTTCTGCTCTGCCAGCAACTGGTTTTTATCATGCACGAGGATGGCATTTTCAAGGTCGAGCTTCCAGGCTCTTGGGTTTAGATTATTACCGGTGATCAGCATATAACTGCGATCAACCCAGATGCCTTTAAGATGGAAGCTGTTGTCCTTGTGTTTCCAAAGATGGATTGCCAGCTGGCGTCGAGCAATCGCCGCTTCGTTTTGCTTGGCAAAATTTCTCAGGTTAACTTCATATAAATAAGGTAAGCCAGCAATCGTTTTAAATGGTTCACTTGGCGGGATATAAAAGTCATTCGCAGTTTTATCACCAACAACAATTGTTACCTTTACACCGCGACGGATAGCGCGTTTAACTTCACGACTGATTAGGCGTGGAAAATTAAAGTAAGGTGTACAGATTGTCAGCTCTTTTTGTGCACTCGCGATCAAGGTACAGATATGTTGATTCAGCTTGTTCTTTCGTTTTCCGAGACCAATGAGTGGTGTTAGGCCGACCTGATCGCTACCTACGGACTCCGGATCATAAGAATAACTAGCACGTTGCAATTGGCTCCGTAAATCCTTGATCGCTCCTTTTAGAGCTTTGGTCTCAGGACGAATAGCCTGGTTTAAGCAATTAACGGCATCACTATCAGCTAACGTCTCGATAATGAGCTTGGCCATGCTATCTGCAAGATGGGCATTCTGGATAACGTGATAACGGTCATAACGGTAACGTTGATGTTGTGCAAGGTAGACATCATTCAGGCTTGCGCCGCTATAAATAACCTTATCATCGATCACAAAGCCTTTTAGATGTAGGACACCGAAGACTTCCCGGTTACGCACCGGCACACCCAGTACATCGATCTGGTGCTCATAATTTTCTGCGAACTCACGATATAGTGCGGCGTTACCATCTGATTTTTCGGCACCAATAAGTCCTCGTTGAGCACGATGCCAGTCAACCAGAACCTTAATGTCTAAACTAGGGTTTGCCTGTTTTGCTTCATAAAGAGCCGTCAGAATTCCTCGCCCTGCCTCATCATCTTGCAGATAGAGGGCGACAAGGTAAATACGCTGCTTGGCCTGAGTTATTTCTTGGTGAAGACGTTCGCGGAAAGATCCTGCATCTAGAAGTGTCTCTAAATCTTCCGGTTTGTGTGCAATACATGGCAATTGCTCAATGCGCTGCCTGTTAGCAATAGCTGAATCCATTATCGCCTCGTTTACGCGACCTATTAAAGATAAATCTGTTAATTAAGAGTGGAATTATACCAGAAAATTCCCTGATCCTATCAATTCCATTATTAGCTTTGAGTCACGGATAGGCTGAATAACTGTAAATTAGTGTTGATGCCGCATCGCAATCAGGTCTTTTCCACTTTGCCTGTAACGCTGGAGGAGGCTTGCAAGTACCTCTGGCAGTTCATTTTCGGGAATAACGGCAAAGTTAGCGTCGTGATATAACTGTTCCAATTGTCTAAAGGCAAAGCAATAACAAGGAGTGACATTAAGTTGTTGATTACAGGCTGTCAGAAGTAATCTGGCGATACCTGCGCCACGTCGTTCTGGGTGTACAAGCATACCCGTGAGTAACTGGTAGTGATCAAATTGCTTGAATCTGACACAGCAGATGATACTGCTGTTATCTTCACCCACCCAGATAATTTCATTCTTTTTTGCTTTACCTGCCGGGTAATAAGACTTGTAGAAGCGGTTGATTAAAGGAAAACGAAGAGGTTCTAACAGATGGAATCTAAGCTTGCTCATGGGAAAACACTGCGTTGTTAGGATGAATCAGTTAAAATGCGGCCTATAGTATAAATGGTATGGTTCGATATTAGCATGAAAGTTTTGCAAGAAAGGTCACTGGCACCTTTTCACACCTTCGGTATCGAGGTAACAGCTGATCATATTGTTGTTGCTGAGTCTGCACAGGATCTGATAGCAATTTGGCAGAACGAGCAGTATCGGGCTTTACCGAAGTTGATTGTCGGGCAAGGCAGCAATCTATTGTTTTGCGAAGATTATACCGGCGTGATTGTTTTGAACCGTATTCCCGGGGTTGAGGTGACAGAAACAGCTGATAGCTATCAGCTGCATGTTGGTGCTGGTGAAGACTGGCATGAGTTGGTACGTACAACAATAGAAAACAATATGCCAGGTTTGGAAAATCTAGCTCTTATTCCTGGTTGTGTTGGTTCGTCACCGATTCAAAATATTGGCGCTTATGGTGTTGAACTTAAAGATTTTTGTCAATATGTCGATGTGATTGAGCTAGAGACCGGTAGGCTTTTACGTTTATCTGTATCTGATTGTCAGTTTGGCTATCGTGATTCTATTTTCAAGCATGCACTGAAAAATACCCACGCTATTGTTGCTGTCGGTTTGGCACTGCCTAAAGCATGGCATCCTAATCTTGGATATGGCTCTCTGGCGCAATTTGATCCACGCTCTGTATCCGCCAAAGAAATATTTGATGAGGTGTGCCGCATTCGTCAGGTAAAGTTGCCTGATCCTGCTGTATTGGGTAATGCGGGTAGTTTCTTCAAGAACCCTGTTGTTGAGAGCGTGAAGCGAGATTTATTACTGGTGACATATCCGAATATGCCAAGTTATGAAATGGCAAATGGTACTTATAAGCTTGCAGCTGGCTGGCTAATCGACCAGTGCGGCTTAAAAGGCTATAAGGTTGGAGGTGCGAAAGTACATGAGCAGCAAGCGCTGGTATTGGTAAACCATGAGCAGGCGACGGCTAGAAATGTTCTTGAGCTGGCAAATGAGATTGTGGGAACAGTAGAAAAAACGTTTGATGTTACCCTTGAGCATGAAGTGCGATTTATGTCAGCTTGCCAAGAGACGAAATTGGCGGAGATGATGTCATGAAGGATCATTCAACGCGATTGGCTTTAGTGGCTATGTTGTCGGATGGAAAATTCCATTCAGGTGAGGCCTTGGGTGAGTCATTAGGAATATCTCGAGCGGCGATAAGCAAACATATCAAGGCATTACAAAGTTGGGGGTTAGATATCTTCCGGGTGCAAGGTAAAGGCTATAGCCTAGCATCAAAATTGGAACTGCTTGATTGCGATAAGATTTCAGCTCAGGTAAAGTGCCCGAGCTTAGAGCTTATCCCTATGATCGACTCAACGAATCAGTATCTGCTCGATCGGGTTGGCCAGTTACCTCAAGGTGCGGTGTGTCTGGCTGAGTATCAGGAGTCAGGTAGAGGGCGACGAGGAAGGCAATGGCTTTCCCCGTTTGGCAGTAATCTGTACCTATCGATGTATTGGCGACTGGATGCAGGGATGGCTGCCGCAATGGGTTTAAGCCTTGTTGTTGGTGTCGCTATTGCCGAAGCCCTGCAATCACTCGGGGCTGATGATATCAAAGTCAAATGGCCCAACGATCTGTATTACCGGGATAAGAAATTAGCCGGTATTCTCATCGAGATGACAGGACAGACCGGAGAGGCTGCTCATTTGGTGATAGGGATGGGGTTAAATGTGGCAATGACGGAGCAGGGAGGTTCCGAAATTGGACAGGCATGGACCAATTTGGCACAGGCTTGCAGCGGTCTTCCCGAGCGAAACCAATTGGCAGCGACCCTGATCCAGCGTTTGTATGAGACTCTTGAGCATTATGAAAGTGTTGGTCTGGATGGTTTCATTGAACGCTGGAATCGACTTGATAACTTTTTGGATCGCCCTGTTAAATTATTAATTGGTGAGCGCGTGGCCGAAGGAATAGCCCGTGGAATTAATAATCAGGGGGCGTTATTACTGGAAACCGAACAAGGTCTCACTCCTTACGTCGGCGGTGAAATCAGCCTTAGAGGTTGTTAATGCAATTATTAATTGAAGCGGGCAACACCTATGTCAAGGTTGCCCAATTATTTGACGATGGTAATTTTGAGCTATTGGGGCGTTACCCGAGTCGTAAGTTGGAAATGGTATTAGAGCCACTGTTAGATAAAGGAATTAACAGAATTGTCTTTGCCAGTGTCGGTCCGGTGGAAGTCGACAACTCCATTCAGCGTATTGCCCAACTGGCACATATTCCTGTTATGCAGGTTAAGACCCTGAGAAAAGACTTTGGGGTAAAAAATGCCTACACAGAGTATCAATACCTTGGTGTCGACCGCTGGCTAACCCTAGTGGCGATTAGGCAAGAGTTCAAAAAGCCAACCGTGATAGTAGACATAGGAACGGCGCTGACGTTTGACGTGTTGTCAGAGGATGGTAAGCACCTTGGTGGTTGGATTGCCCCTGGTTATCAATTAATGATGAAGTCAGTGCTGGAGAATACCACTAAGGTGTTCTCTGATCGGGAACATAGCGAAACAATTACTTTCGCTGATAATACTGCTGACGGTTTGAAAAATGGATGTAGGGCTGCATTGCTGGGGTTAATCGAATATGGTTTAAGTCAGGCACGTGAAAAGCTCAAGGCCGAACCGGAAGTGATCCTTTGTGGTGGTGGTGTTCGCCACCTGCCTGTTTCCTGGGCAAAGCATTATCGTCATCGATCGGAACTGGTAGTGGAAGGCCTTGCTTTGTATGCGAAATGTCGGTAGTGGCTAAAATTACGGCGATTGAGAACGAAATCTGTAAAAAAAATAATAAAGGTATTGCAAGGGCTGGCGTCATTCTCTAGAATGCGCAGCACTTAAGCCGACTTAGCTCAGTAGGTAGAGCAACTGACTTGTAATCAGTAGGTCACCAGTTCGATTCCGGTAGTCGGCACCAGTTTCTTTGCAATACCCCTGGAGGGGTTCCCGAGTGGCCAAAGGGATCAGACTGTAAATCTGACGGCTCCGCCTTCGAAGGTTCGAATCCTTCCCCCTCCACCATTTTCAAATGATTGAATAGCTCTACAAGTGACGAGTCTTGCGGGCATCGTATAATGGCTATTACCTCAGCCTTCCAAGCTGATGATGCGGGTTCGATTCCCGCTGCCCGCTCCACACTTCTTGTGTGCTGATATAGCTCAGTCGGTAGAGCGCACCCTTGGTAAGGGTGAGGTCGGCAGTTCAAATCTGCCTATCAGCACCACTCCCTCTCCAAGTCACTTCAGTCCTTTTGATATATACTCTACAAACCCATGATTGGTTGTGTGGTCGTAATGCCACCAAATGCCGTGCCTAGAGGGACTATCCATGTCTAAAGAAAAATTTGAACGCGTAAAGCCGCACGTTAACGTTGGTACTATCGGCCACGTTGACCACGGTAAAACAACTCTAACTGCTGCTATCTGTACTACTCTTGCTAAAGTTTACGGCGGTGACGCTAAAGACTTCGCATCTATCGATAATGCTCCAGAAGAGCGCGAGCGTGGTATCACAATCTCAACTTCTCATGTTGAGTACGATACTCCAACTCGTCACTACGCGCACGTTGACTGTCCTGGACACGCCGATTATGTTAAGAACATGATCACTGGTGCTGCTCAAATGGATGGTGGTATTCTTGTTGTTGCTGCAACTGATGGTCCTATGCCTCAGACTCGTGAGCACATCCTTCTTGGTCGTCAGGTTGGTATTCCTTACATCATCGTATTCATGAACAAATGTGACATGGTTGATGATGAAGAGCTACTAGAACTAGTAGAAATGGAAGTTCGTGAACTTCTTTCTGAATACGAATTCCCTGGTGATGACTGTCCAGTAATCATGGGTTCTGCTCTGGGCGCGCTAAACGGCGAGAAAGAGTGGGAAGACAAGATTATTGAGCTAGCTGAAGCGCTAGACAACTACATCCCAGAGCCGGAGCGTGCAATCGACCTTCCGTTCATTCTTCCTATCGAAGATGTATTCTCAATCCAGGGCCGTGGTACTGTTGTAACTGGTCGTGTTGAGCAAGGTATCATCACTGTAGGTGACGAAGTAGCAATCGTAGGTATCAAAGAAACTACCACTACTACTTGTACTGGTGTTGAGATGTTCCGTAAGCTTCTTGACGAAGGCCGTGCTGGTGAGAACGTTGGTGTTCTTCTACGTGGTACTAAGCGTGACGAAGTTGAGCGTGGTCAGGTTCTTGCTAAGCCAGGTTCAATCACTCCMCACACTACTTTCACTTCAGAAATCTATGTGCTTTCTAAAGATGAAGGTGGTCGYCACACTCCTTTCTTCAAAGGTTACCGTCCACAGTTCTACTTCCGTACAACTGATGTAACTGGTACTATCGAGCTACCAGAAGGCGTTGAAATGGTAATGCCTGGTGATAACATCTCTATGACTGTTACACTAATCTGCCCAATCGCAATGGACGAAGGTCTACGCTTCGCTATCCGTGAAGGTGGCCGTACAGTTGGTGCTGGTGTTGTTGCTACAATCGTTGCTTAATTTTAAGTAACCATTGAACAACTGATAAAAGGGAGCTTAGGCTCCCTTTTTTGTACCTGTCGTTTTTCAAAGTGAAATTAACTGCCAGTTTTATATGTACAAATAGTTGTGCGTGTCTGTGTATATATTTTTATCGAAATATTCTCCTATTATTAATAACAGATCTATCTAAAAACTTTACAGTCACAAGCTGGTAATGGAAACCATTCTCGTTTATATTGCTTCAATCGACTTTAAAGATGGAAGTAAAATGTACGTTTGCCTCTGCCACGGAATTTCCGACAAAAAGATAATGAAGCTAACACAGCAGCATGGGATCACTGATGTACGTGGTATTCGTCAGATCACACCTCTGGGATCAATGTGCGGCAAATGTATCAGAACAGCCAAAGAAGTTATTGAAGAAGCGGTTGTTGCCACGACTTTTAAAAAAGCTGGCTAGCTTTTAGTCATGACTCTTTCTGCCATATTTAGAGTATCGTGTAGGTTGGGCTCGGTAGGAGAGGGGGAGAAAGACGCTTCATATAGATTTTTCCTTGCATCGAGTACAACCCTACAATAATTTCCTCGCACCTCGCACCTCGCACCTCGCACCTCGCACCTCGCACCTCGCACCTCGCACCTCGCACCTCGCACCTCGTTTGATTATTTTTCCTACAGGGCTTGCGTTCAAAAGTGTGATCTGTATAATGCACCCCACTGTCTCATTGAAGACGGTTGTGAACCAATAAGCATCGAGGACAAAATCGTTATTTATAACGGTTTTACAATGTACACTCTGACTTATGTTCGCAGTCATTAGATTGACTGACAATGTATCCAAACGGGATACTACGTTCACATAAATCAATCGGCATTCTCTCGATCTATCGAGTTTGAGTGGCGATATTGTTTGTGTAATTTTTATTTGGAGCTCTGTCTCATGCAGAACCAACGTATTCGTATCCGCCTAAAGGCGTTCGATCACCGTTTGATCGACCAGTCTACTGCGGAAATCGTTGAAACAGCTAAGCGTACTGGCGCGCAGGTTAAGGGTCCAATCCCACTACCTACTCGCAAAGAGCGCTTCACTGTTCTTATTTCTCCACACGTTAATAAGGACGCACGTGATCAGTACGAAATCCGTACTCACAAGCGCCTTATCGACATCGTAGAGCCAACAGATAAAACTGTTGATGCTCTGATGCGTCTAGATCTAGCTGCTGGCGTTGACGTCCAGATCAGCCTAGGTTAAGGGGAGATAAGAGAATGATTGGTCTAATCGGTCGTAAAGTGGGCATGACCCGCGTATTTACCGAAGATGGCGTTTCTATCCCAGTAACTGTGGTTGAAGTTGAAGCAAACCGCGTTTCTCAGGTTAAATCTGTTGAAACTGACGGCTACAACGCAATCCAGGTAACTACTGGTACTAAGAAAGCTAACCGTGTTTCTAAGCCACAAGCTGGCCACTTTGCGAAAGCAGGTGTTGAAGCGGGTCGCGGTCTTTGGGAATTCCGTCTAGATAATGGTGAAGAGTTTGCAGTTGGCGCTGAGCTAAATGTTGAACTGTTCAACGAAATTAAAAAAGTAGACGTTACTGGCACATCTAAAGGTAAGGGTTTCCAAGGCGCTGTTAAGCGTTGGAACTTCCGTACTCAAGATATGACCCACGGTAACTCCTTGTCTCACCGTGCACCGGGTTCAATTGGCCAATGTCAAACTCCAGGTCGCGTATTTAAAGGCAAGAAAATGGCTGGTCATATGGGTGCTGAGCGTGTAACGACTCAAAACCTAGAGATCGTACGTGTTGACGCTGAGCGCAATCTGCTTCTTATTAAAGGTGCAGTACCAGGCTCAATCGGCGGCAACGTGATCGTTAAACCAGCTGTTAAAGCGTAGGTCGAGGAGTTAGTAATGGAATTGGTAGTCAAAGGCGCTGATGCGCTAACTGTCTCCGAAACTACTTTTGGACGTGATTTCAATGAAGCTCTAGTACATCAGGTAGTTGTTGCTTACGCAGCAGGTGCTCGTCAAGGTACTCGTGCTCAGAAAACTCGTTCTGACGTTTCTGGTGGTGGTGCAAAACCATGGCGCCAGAAGGGTACAGGCCGTGCACGTGCAGGTACTATTCGTAGTCCTTTATGGCGCACCGGTGGTGTAACTTTCGCAGCTCGTCCACAGGACCACAGCCAGAAAGTTAACAAGAAAATGTACCGTGGTGCTATGAAGAGCATTCTGTCTGAGCTAGTTCGTCAAGAGCGTCTAATCGTTGTTGATAACTTCTCTGTAGAAGCACCAAAAACTAAAGAGCTAGTAGCTAAGCTGAAAGAGCTTGAGCTTACTGATGCTCTAATCGTAACTGGCGATTTAGATGAGAATCTATTCCTTGCAGCACGTAATCTATATAAAGTAGACGTACGTGATGCAGCGGCAATCGATCCAGTTAGCTTGATTGCTTTCGATAAAGTTGTGATGACTGCTGCTGCAGTTAAGCAAGTTGAGGAGATGCTAGCATGATCACTGAAGAGCGTATTTTAAAAGTTCTACGTGCTCCGCACATCTCTGAAAAAGCGACCATGGCTGCTGAAAACGGTAACACTATCGTATTCAAAGTAGCGATGACAGCAACGAAGAAAGAGATCAAAGCAGCAGTTGAAAAACTGTTCGAGGTTGAAGTTAAGTCTGTAAATACTCTTGTAGCCAAGGGTAAGACCAAGCGTCAAGGTATGCGTGAAGGCCGTCGTAGCGACTGGAAAAAAGCGTATGTTATCTTGAAAGAAGGTCAAGACATCGACTTCGCTGGTAGTGCAGAGTAAGGCTAGGAGCAAAGAAGAATGGCTATTGTAAAATGTAAGCCGACTTCCCCAGGTCGTCGCCACGTAGTAAAAGTGGTTAACTCTGACCTGCATAAGGGTAAGCCGTACGCACCACTACTAGAGAAAAAATCTAAGTCAGGTGGTCGTAACAATAACGGTCGTATCACAGTACGTCACATCGGTGGTGGTAACAAACAACACTACCGTATGATCGATTTTAAGCGTACTAAAGATGGCATCCCAGCGAAAGTTGAGCGTCTTGAATACGATCCAAACCGTAGCGCAAACATTGCTCTAGTTCTGTACGCAGACGGTGAGCGCCGCTACATTATTGCACCAAAAGGTCTTCAGGCGGGTGATACCATCCAGTCTGGCGCAGATGCTGCTATCAAAGTTGGTAACACACTACCAATGCGCAACATCCCAGTAGGTTCAACTATCCACTGTGTTGAACTTAAGCCTGGTAAAGGTGCTCAGCTGGCTCGTTCAGCTGGTGCATACGCTCAGCTCGTTGCACGTGCAGGCACTTATGTGACTCTACGTCTACGTTCTGGTGAAATGCGTAAGGTTCTTTCTGAAGGTCGTGCGACCCTAGGTGAAGTTGGTAATGCAGAACACATGCTACGTGAGCTAGGTAAAGCTGGTGCTTCACGCTGGCGCGGTGTTCGTCCAACTGTACGTGGTGTTGTAATGAACCCAGTTGATCACCCACACGGTGGTGGTGAAGGTCGTACATCAGGCGGTCGTCACCCAGTATCACCTTGGGGTGTTCCAACTAAGGGTTACAAGACTCGTAAGAACAAGCGTACCGACAAGTACATCGTACGTCGTCGTAACAAGTAATTTATAAAGAGGATACGCCATGCCACGTTCTCTCAAGAAAGGTCCTTTCATTGACCTGCACTTGCTGAAGAAGGTAGAGAAAGCGTTGGAAAGCGGAGACAAGAAGCCTGTAAAGACTTGGTCCCGTCGCTCAATGATCATCCCTCAGATGATCGGTTTGACCATCGCTGTCCATAATGGTCGTCAGCACGTTCCTGTTTTCGTTTCTGAAGAAATGATCGGTCACAAGCTAGGCGAATTTGCACCAACACGTACTTATCGCGGCCACGCTGCAGATAAGAAAGCTAAGAAGCGCTAAGGAGTAAGTAATGGAAGCTATCGCTAAACATCGCTTTGCTCGCATTTCGCCGCAGAAAGCTCGTTTGGTTGCAGATCAACTGCGCGGTAAGCCAGTTGCTCAAGCTCTTGAAATTCTTAACTTCAGCAACAAAAAAGCTGCTGATTTAATCAAGAAAGTTCTAGAGTCTGCTATCGCTAACGCAGAACACAACGAAGGCGCAGACATTGATGATCTTAATGTTGCTAAGATCTTCGTTGACGAAGGTCCTACCATGAAGCGTATTATGCCTCGTGCTAAAGGCCGTGCCGATCGCATCTTGAAGCGTTCTAGCCACATCACTGTTGTTGTAGCAGATCGCTAACTAGGAGAGAAAGCAATGGGTCAGAAAGTACATCCTAATGGTATTCGTCTAGGCATCGTTAAGCCTTGGAATACCACTTGGTTTGCTAACAGCCAAGAGTTCGCTGACAACCTAGACGGCGACTTCAAGGTACGTCAGTTCCTTACTAAAGAACTGAAAAAAGCATCTCTATCACGCATCGTTATCGAGCGTCCTGCTAAGAGCATCCGTGTGACTATTCACACTGCTCGTCCAGGCGTAGTAATCGGTAAGAAAGGTGAAGACGTAGAGAAACTACGCGCTCGCGTTGCAAAGATCGCTGGTGTTCCAGCTCAGATCAACATCGCTGAAGTACGTAAGCCAGAGCTAGACGGTCAATTAGTTGCAGATAGCATCGCTTCTCAGCTAGAACGTCGTGTTATGTTCCGTCGCGCTATGAAGCGTGCAGTTCAGAACGCTATGCGTCTTGGCGCTAAGGGTATCAAAGTTCAAGTAGGTGGCCGTCTAGGCGGTGCTGAAATCGCACGTTCTGAGTGGTACCGTGAAGGTCGTGTACCTCTACACACTCTTCGTGCTGACATTGATTACGCAACTTCTTCGGCTCACACCCAATACGGTGTAATCGGCGTTAAAGTTTGGATCTTCAAAGGTGAAGTTCTAGGCGGTATGCCAATTGAAGAGCCTAAGGCTGACAAGCCTAAGAAGCAGCGCAAAAGCCGTAAATAAGGAGTTTATTGATGCTGCAACCTAAACGCACTAAATTCCGCAAGACTTTCAAAGGTCGTAACCGCGGTCTAGCGAACGGTACTGACGTAAGCTTCGGTACATTTGGTCTTAAAGCTGTTGGCCGTGGTCGTTTGACTGCTCGCCAAATTGAAGCTGCACGTCGTGCTATGACTCGTCATATCAAACGTCAAGGCCAAATCTGGATTCGTGTATTCCCAGACAAACCTATCACATCTAAGCCTCTTGAAGTTCGTCAAGGTAAAGGTAAAGGTAACGTAGAATACTGGGTTGCTCAAATTCAACCAGGCAAAGTTCTTTATGAGATGGATGGTATTCCTGAAGACCTAGCTCGTGAAGCATTTAACCTTGCTGCACGTAAGCTACCAATCAAGACTACATTCGTAACTAAGGCGGTAATGTGATGAACGCACAAGACCTGCGCGCTAAAAGCGTTGAAGAACTGAATGCTGAGCTTGTGAGCCTACTACGTGAACAGTTCAACCTGCGTATGCAGGCTGCTACTGGTCAACTACAGCAGACTCATACTCTTAAAGCAGTACGTCGCGATATCGCACGTGTTAAAACCGTTCTGACTGAGAAGGCTGGCGCATAATGAGCGAACAAATTCGTACTCAGCTTGGTCGTGTTGTTAGCGACAAAGGCGATAAGTCTATTGTTGTTGCAATCGAGCGTAAAGTGAAGCACCCGATCTACGGTAAGTACATCACGCGCACGACTAAACTTCACGCACATGACGAAAACAACGAGTGTGGCCTAGGCGACACAGTTGAAGTTCGTGAGTGCCGTCCACTGTCTAAGACTAAGTCTTGGACACTGGTACGCGTAGTTGAAAAAGCTCGCGCTTAAGCGAACTTAGCAACTAACTAATACAGCGGCCCTGAAAATATTTAGGGCCGTTTATTTTTTGTCTACCCATCGGTCGAAAATGGTGTTATTATTCGCCGCCTTTGAAAGAAAAGGTCTTCCGACCCGAGATGGGTCCAGACGTTTAAAATAAGCGGAGCACTAACATGATCCAAATGCAAAGTACGCTTGACGCAGCCGATAACTCCGGCGCTCGTCGCGTAATGTGTATTAAGGTTCTGGGTGGTTCTCACCGCCGTTACGCACACATCGGTGATATCATCAAGATTACTGTGAAAGAAGCAATTCCTCGCGGTAAAGTTAAGAAAGGTGATGTTCTGAAGGCGGTGGTTGTTCGCACCCGTAAAGGCGTTCGTCGCCCAGACGGCTCTGTCATTCGCTTCGACCGTAATGCTTGTGTATTGTTGAACGACACTACTGAGCAACCAATCGGTACTCGTATCTTCGGCCCAGTGACGCGTGAACTTCGTAATGCGAAATTCATGAAAATCGTATCACTAGCGCCTGAAGTACTGTAAGGAGTAAAAAATGGCAGCTAAAATCCGTCGCAATGACGAAGTTATCGTTCTTACCGGTAAAGATAAAGGTAAGAAAGGTAAAGTAACTAAGGTTCTAGCAACCGGTAAAGTTATCGTTGAAGGTATTAACCTTGTTAAAAAACACCAGAAGCCTGTACCGGCGATGGGTGTTCAAGGTGGTATCGTTGAACAAGAAGCAGCTATTGATGTTTCTAACGTTGCAATCTTCAATGCTGAAACTGGTAAAGCGGACCGTGTAGGCTTCCGATTTGAAGACGACAAAAAAGTTCGTTTCTTTAAATCTAATAGCGTAACGATCAAGTAACTTTGGAGTAGTACACTATGGCGAAACTGCATGATTACTACAAAGAGACTCTAGTAAAAGAACTTGCTGAAAAGTTCGAATACCAGAGTATCATGCAAGTCCCAAGGATCGAAAAAATCACACTTAATATGGGTGTTGGTGAAGCGATCAACGACAAGAAGCTTCTAGAGAATGCTGCTGCTGACATGACTGCTATTGCAGGTCAGAAGCCGCTTATCACTGTAGCTCGCAGGTCTGTTGCTGGCTTTAAGATCCGTGAGGGCTACCCTATTGGCTGTAAAGTAACCCTACGTGGCGAACGCATGTGGGATTTCTTCGAACGTCTAATTTCAATTGCTGTACCTCGTATTCGTGATTTTCGTGGTCTAAACCCGAAATCTTTCGATGGTCGTGGTAACTACAGCATGGGCGTTCGTGAGCAGATCATCTTCCCAGAAATCGATTACGATAAAGTAGATCGTGTACGTGGTCTTGATATCACAATCACAACATCTGCGAAATCTGACGAAGAAGCTCACGCTCTATTATCTGCTTTTAACTTCCCATTCCGTAAGTAAAAGTAAGGGTTACAAATGGCTAAAGAATCAATGAAGGCACGCGAAGCTAAACGTGCCAAGCTTGCAGTTAAGTTCGCTGAAAAGCGTGCGGCACTTAAAGCTCTAATTAGTGACGTGAATGCGTCTGAAGAAGACCGCTGGAATGCAGTGCTTAAACTTCAGTCACTACCACGTGATTCTAGTTCATCTCGTCAGCGTAACCGCTGTTGCCAGACTGGACGTCCACACGGCTACCTACGTAAATTCGGTCTAAGCCGTATTAAGGTTCGCGAAGCTTGCATGAAAGGCGAGATTCCGGGTCTGCGTAAGGCTAGCTGGTAATTAGTTGCCAATTTAGAATCACGGAGTATTGACTTATGAGCATGCAAGATCCGATTTCGGATATGCTGACCCGTCTTCGTAACGGTCAGGCAGCGAAAAAAGTTGCTGTTAAAATGCCATCTTCTAAGCAGAAAGTTGCTATTGCAGCTCTTCTAAAAGAAGAAGGTTTCGTGGCTGACTACACTGTTATCGGTGAAGTTAAGCCTGAGCTAGAAGTTACTCTTAAGTACTTCGAAGCGAATCCAGTTATTGAGCAAATCCAACGTGTATCACGTCCTGGTCTGCGCATCTACAAGAAAAAAGATGCTCTTCCATCAGTGATGGGTGGCCTTGGTATTGCTGTTGTATCCACTTCCAAGGGTCTTATGACCGACCGCGCTGCTCGCAAAGCGGGTCTTGGCGGTGAGATTATCTGCTACGTAGCATAATAGGAGTAGGAAATGTCTCGTGTTGCAAAAGCACCTGTAGTTATTCCTGCCGGCGTAGAAGTTAAACTCAACGGTCAGGAAATCACTGTTAAAGGTGGTAAAGGCGAACTAGTTCGTGTTATCAACGAAGCAGTTGTATTGTCCCAGGAAGAAAACACCATCACTTTCGGTCCACGCGAAGGCGTTGCTAACGCTTGGGCTCAAGCGGGTACTGCTCGTGCGCTAGTGAACAACATGGTTGTTGGTGTTACTGAAGGCTTTACTAAGAAGCTTACTCTTAAAGGTGTTGGTTACCGTGCGAACGTTGCTGGTTCGACTGTTAACCTAACCCTAGGCTTCTCGCACCCAGTTGCGCATGAACTACCAGCCGGTATCAAAGCTGAATGTCCATCACAAACTGAAATCGTACTTACGGGTACTGATAAGCAGATTGTTGGTCAGGTAGCGGCAGATATTCGCGCTTACCGTAGCCCTGAACCTTATAAAGGTAAAGGTGTTCGTTACGCAGACGAAGTCGTGCGTACTAAAGAAGCTAAGAAGAAGTAAGGTAACACTATGGATAAGAAAGCATCTCGTATCCGTCGTGCGACCAGAGCACGTCGTAAGATTGCTGAACTGGGCGCAACTCGCCTAGTTGTACACCGTACTCCACGTCACGTGTACGCTCAGGTAATCGCACCAAATGGCTCTGAGGTTATCGCTGCCGCTTCTACCGTAGAAAAAGCGATTCGCGAGCAGGTTAAGAGTACTGGTAACAAAGACGCTGCTGCAGCTGTAGGTAAAGCTATTGCTGAGCGCGCGATTGAAAAAGGCATCTCTAATGTTGCATTCGATCGTTCTGGTTTCCAATACCACGGCCGTGTTGCTGCACTAGCAGAAGCTGCTCGTGAAGCTGGTCTGAAATTCTAAGGTAGGCGGAAGATGGCTAACGAAAAAACTCAATCAGATTTGAATGAAAAGCTGATCGCTGTTAACCGTGTATCTAAGACGGTTAAAGGCGGACGCATTTTCAGTTTTACTGCACTAACAGTAGTTGGTGACGGTAACGGTCGCATCGGTTTTGGTTACGGTAAGGCACGTGAAGTTCCTGCTGCAATCCAGAAAGCGATGGAAAAAGCACGCCGTAACATGGTTACAGTAGCGCTTAACGACGGTACGCTACACCACGCTGTTAAAGGTCGCCACACTGGTTCTAAAGTGTACATGCAGCCTGCATCAGAAGGTACTGGTATCATCGCCGGCGGTGCAATGCGTGCAGTGCTAGAGGTTGCGGGTATCCGTAACGTACTAGCTAAAGCATACGGTTCTACTAACCCAATCAACGTTGTTCGCGCAACAATTGATGGTCTAAGTGGAATGAACTCTCCAGAAATGATCGCAGCTAAGCGTGGTCTTTCTATCAAAGAAATTCTGGAGTGATCGACATGGCTAATACTATTAAAGTAACACAGACAAAGAGCTCTATCGGTCGTTTACCGAAGCATAAAGCAACTTTGCGTGGCTTGGGCCTTCGTCGTATCAACCACACTGTTGAACTTGAAGATACTGCCTGCGTACGCGGCATGATCGCTAAAGTTTACTACATGGTTAAAGTTGAGGAGTAATCAGTATGCGTTTGAATACTCTATCACCGGCTGCGGGTTCTAAGCCTTCTGCGAAGCGCGTAGGCCGTGGTATCGGTTCAGGTCTGGGTAAAACTTGTGGCCGTGGTCACAAAGGTCAGAAATCACGTTCAGGTGGTTCTGTACGTCCAGGCTTCGAAGGCGGTCAGATGCCTTTGAAACAGCGTCTACCAAAATTCGGTTTTACTTCTCGCAAGAGCTTGGTAACTGCTGAAGTTCGTCTAGCTGAGCTAGCGAAAGTTGAAGGTGACGTAGTAAGCCTAGAAACTCTAAAGGCTGCGAATGTAATCACTAAGAACATTGAGTTCGCGAAAGTTGTACTTTCTGGTGAGATCGCTCGTACCGTTACAGTTAAAGGTCTACGCGTGACTAAAGGCGCTAAAGCTGCTATCGAAGCTGCAGGCGGTAAAATCGAGGAATAATTAACTCGAGGATGAGGTACAGATGGCTAAACAACCAGGACAAGATTTTCGTAGTGCACAAGGTGGCCTAGCAGAGCTTAAGACTCGCCTGCTATTCGTATTAGGTGCTATCTTAATTTTCCGAGCAGGCTCTTTTGTGCCTATTCCTGGTATTGACGCTGCTGTACTTGCCGATCTGTTCGAACAGCAAAAGGGCACTGTCATTGAACTGTTTAACATGTTCTCTGGTGGTGCACTTGAGCGTGCTTCTATTTTAGCATTGGGTATTATGCCGTATATTTCGGCATCAATTATTGTCCAATTGCTAACAGTAGTTCACCCGGCTTTGGCCGAGTTGAAGAAAGAAGGTGAATCTGGTCGTCGTAAGATTAGCCAGTACACCCGTTACGGCACGCTTGTTTTGGCAACCTTCCAAGCAATTGGTATTGCAACGGGGTTACCAAGTATGATCCCTGACCTGGTGATTAATCCGGGTCTTGGATTTTACTTTGTCGCGGTAGTGAGTTTGGTTACCGGTACCATGTTTTTGATGTGGTTGGGTGAGCAAGTTACCGAGCGAGGCATTGGTAACGGCATATCGGTAATTATCTTTACTGGTATCGTTGCTGGTTTGCCACCAGCTATTGGACAGACTGTAGAGCAAGCACGTCAAGGTGAATTGCACGTACTTCTTTTACTGTTAATTGCAGTTATCTCTTTCGCTGTGATTTATTTCGTAGTGTTCATGGAGCGTGGTCAGCGTCGTATCGTCGTTAACTATGCCAAGCGTCAGCAGGGCCGTCGAGTTTTTGCTGCGCAGAGCACTCATCTGCCGTTGAAAATCAACATGGCAGGGGTTATCCCAGCGATTTTCGCATCGAGTATTATTCTGTTTCCGGGGACGCTGGCTCAGTGGTTCGGTCAGAATGAGAACCTAGGTTGGCTAAGTGATATTTCACTGGCACTCAGCCCAGGTCAGCCACTTTATGTGATGCTTTATGCTGCTGCGATTATTTTCTTCTGTTTCTTCTATACCGCGTTGGTGTTTAACCCTCGCGAGACAGCTGATAACTTGAAGAAGTCTGGTGCGTTCGTACCTGGTATTCGCCCGGGTGAACAGACCGCGAAATATATAGATAAAGTGATGACTCGTCTGACATTGGCAGGCGCGCTCTATATTACCTTTATCTGTCTGATCCCCGAGTTTATGATGATTGCATGGAATGTCCGCTTCTATTTTGGCGGTACATCGCTACTTATCGTAGTTGTAGTTATTATGGACTTCATGGCTCAAGTTCAGACACACTTGATGTCTCAACAATATGAGTCTGTTTTGAAAAAGGCTAATCTTAAAGGCAACGGCCGTTAAGACTGGTTATCCATTTACGGAGTTTAGCAATGAAAGTTCGTGCTTCCGTTAAGAAAATCTGCCGCAACTGTAAAGTTATCAAGCGCAACGGTGTTGTGCGTGTAATTTGCATTGAGCCAAAGCATAAACAACGCCAAGGCTAATAAGCAGAAATATTTCTTGCAAATTGAAGGTAGGTTGGCTAAATTAGCCAACCAATCTTTTGTGTGTGCAAAAGAATTGTTCCACCGCTGCGTATCCTAAACGGGCTCTGCAGCGGTTATTCTTGTAAAGTACTAGGAGTGAATAGTGGCCCGTATTGCAGGCATTAACATTCCTGATCAGAAACATTCTGTAATCGCTCTAACAGCGATCTACGGCATCGGTAAAACCCGTTCTCAAGCTATCTTAGCTGAAGTGGGTATTGCTGAAGATGTTAAGATCAGTGAACTGACTGAAGAGCAGATCGATCTACTGCGTGATGGTGTAGCTAAGTACACTGTAGAAGGTGATCTACGTCGTGAAGTATCCATGAACATCAAGCGTCTTATGGACCTTGGTTGTTACCGTGGCCTTCGTCATCGTCGCAGTCTACCACTACGTGGACAGCGTACTAAAACCAACGCTCGTACCCGTAAGGGTCCGCGCAAGCCGATCAAAAAATAATCGGATAAGGTAGAGTACAATGGCAAAACAACCAACTCGCGCTCGTAAGCGCGTACGCAAGCAAGTAGCTGATGGCGTTGCGCATATTCATGCTTCTTTCAATAACACAATCGTAACCATTACTGACCGTCAGGGTAACGCTCTATCTTGGGCTACTGCAGGTGGTTCTGGTTTCCGTGGTTCTCGTAAATCTACACCGTTTGCTGCACAGGTTGCTGCTGAGCGTTGTGGTGAAATGGCCAAAGAATATGGCGTTAAGAACCTGGAAGTTATGGTTAAGGGCCCTGGTCCTGGTCGTGAGTCTACAATCCGCGCTCTAAACGCAGCGGGTTTCCGTATCACTAACATTGTTGATGCGACTCCGATCCCTCATAACGGTTGTCGTCCACCTAAGAAACGTCGCGTATAACGTTTCTAGGAATATTGGAGAAAGAACATGGCAAGATATTTGGGTCCTAAGCTGAAGCTTAGCCGTCGCGAAGGCACTGACTTATTCCTTAAGTCTGGTGTACGCGCGATTGATACCAAGTGTAAAATCGATAACGCGCCGGGCATGCACGGTGCGCGTCGCGGTCGTCTATCTGATTACGGCGTTCAGCTTCGTGAGAAGCAGAAAGTTCGTCGTACTTATGGCGTACTAGAGAAACAATTCCGTAACTACTACAAAGATGCTGCTCGCCTTAAGGGTAACACAGGTGAAAACCTGCTTCAGCTTCTTGAAGGTCGTCTTGATAACGTAGTTTACCGTATGGGTTTTGGTGCTACTCGCGCTGAAGCACGTCAGCTGGTAAGCCACAAAGCGATCCTAGTTAACGGTACAGTCGTAAACGTTCCTTCTTTCAAGGTAGCGGCAAACGACGTTGTTAGCATTCGTGAGAAAGCTAAGAACCAAGCACGCATTAAAGCAGCTCTTGAAGTTGCTACTCAGCGTGAACTACCGACTTGGGTCGAAGTAGACAACAGCAAACTAGAAGGTACTTTCAAGCGCCTTCCAGAACGTTCTGATTTGTCTGCCGACATCAACGAACACCTGATCGTCGAGCTTTACTCTAAGTAAGGCTATAGTTAAGAGAGGACACAATGCAGGGTTCTGTAACAGAATTTCTTAAGCCGCGTCTTGTTGATATTGAACAAGTTAATACGACGCACGCAAAAGTAACTCTTGAGCCACTAGAGCGCGGTTTCGGCCACACTCTAGGTAACGCTCTACGTCGTATTCTACTATCTTCAATGCCGGGTTGTGCCGTAACTGAAGTTGAAATCGACGGTGTGTTACACGAGTACAGCACCAAAGAAGGAGTACAGGAAGATGTTCTTGAGATCCTTCTAAACCTTAAAGGTCTAGCCGTTAAGGTTGAGGGTAAAGACGAAGTTATCCTTACTCTGAACAAATCTGGTGCAGGCCCTGTTGTTGCAGGTGACATCACCCACGACGGTGATGTTGAGATTGCGAACCCAGAACACGTAATCTGCCATCTAACTGATGACCATGCTGATATCAGCATGCGCATCAAGGTAGAACGTGGTCGTGGCTATGTACCAGCGTCTGCTCGTATTCACACAGAAGAAGATGAGCGCCCAATTGGTCGTCTGCTAGTTGATGCAACTTTCAGCCCAGTTGACCGTATCGCATACGCAGTAGAGGCAGCACGTGTTGAACAACGTACTGACCTAGACAAGCTTGTTATCGATATGGAGACTAACGGTACGCTTGATCCTGAGGAAGCTATTCGTCGCGCAGCAACTATTCTTGCTGAGCAACTGGATGCGTTCGTAGATCTACGTGATGTACGAGTTCCTGAAGAGAAAGAAGAGAAGCCGGAGTTCGATCCGATCCTACTGCGTCCTGTAGACGATCTTGAACTAACTGTTCGCTCTGCTAACTGTTTGAAAGCAGAAGCGATCCACTACATCGGTGATCTTGTTCAGCGCACTGAGGTTGAGCTACTTAAAACGCCAAACCTTGGTAAGAAGTCTTTGACTGAAATCAAAGACGTGCTGGCATCTCGTGGTCTGTCTCTAGGTATGCGCCTAGAAAACTGGCCGCCAGCATCTATCGCTGAAGATTAATAGTTACTGATATCTAGTTAGAAGGATTAGGTCATGCGCCATCGTAAGAGTGGTCGTCAACTCAACCGCAACAGCAGTCATCGCAAAGCGATGTTCAGCAACATGGCTAGCTCTCTGGTACGTCACGAACTTATCAAGACTACCTTGCCTAAGGCAAAAGAGCTACGTCGCGTAATTGAGCCATTGATTACCCTAGCTAAGACAGACAGTGTTGCTAACCGTCGTCTTGCATTCGCACGTACTCGTGATAACGAAGTTGTTGCGAAACTATTTAACGAATTAGGTCCACGTTTTGCTCAGCGTCCGGGCGGTTACACTCGCATTATGAAATGCGGTTTCCGTACTGGCGATAAAGCCCCTATGGCTTACATTGAGCTAGTAGATCGTCCTGAAACTCAGGAAGCTGCTGCTGAATAAGCACTAGCGCGTTAAATTAAAAGAGGCCGAGTCTTTGACTCGGCTTTTTTTTTGCATAATTTTCCTGATTACCTGCGAGGATTATGTATGGTTTATTTGTTTCTCGACAGCTCCGGCTTTGGCGGTGTTGAAAGTCATGTCCAGCAATTAGCACTGCTTCTTCAACAGCAGAATATTGCCGTTGAAGTCATATTTATCCGTCGTTACCCTGACCACCCACAATATACATTCCTAGCCAAGCATCGGATCCCTTTTCGGTTTTTATCAGAGATCTCCGGTTATAGATTCTTTCGAAAACTCAGTCGCCGTGATGTGATTCATGCCCATGGCTATAAAGCATCGCTGGTTGCCAGGGTATGCCGAGTCTTGGCTCCATATCATTTAGTGGTGAGTTTCCATGCCGGTGAAGCACTTTCCGGTCGGCTTGCTCTGTATGAAGGGCTAAATCGTATAACAAGCTTTCTCTCACGCAATATTGCAGTGAGTCGGCGGATCCAGGCAACTATTCCGTTTAACTGCGAATTGCTCCGCAATTTCATTTTCAACCTGCCGCGTATTGAGCAAAGACAGCGCCACACTCAGTTGCAGGTGGGGTTTGTCGGCCGGTTGAGTATTGAGAAAGGGATTGACCGGTTTGTCTGGCTGAGCCAATTGCATCCAGCCTGTCAGTTCCATGTCTTCGGCGATGGGGAGCTCTCTTCAACAGTCGTCGACCAGCCTTTGATCAACTGGTGCGGAGCGGTAGACTCCATGACACCGCATTGGTCCCAGCTTGATTTGCTCGTGATTACTTCCAGGGCAGAAGGCCTGCCGATGGCGGCGCTTGAAGCTATGGCTCACGGAGTGCCTGTTGTTGCCACTAAGGTAGGAGAACTCGAATCCCTGTTGCCATCAAGAAGCTTGGTCGCTGAAAATCAGTGGAAGCAGCTTTCAATATTGGTTGATGAGCTTGATCTCGCGGGTGATATCGCCTGGCAACAGTTGTCTCAGTACTCTCAGCACCGGATTGTTAGTCATTTTGCTGCGGATAGCCGATGGTCACAGCTGTCTGAGATTTATCAGCTTGGTCGTTTCGCGCCTTCATGAGGGTTATGGAGTATTGTCACTACGCTGCAATCATCTTCAGGCGTTTGTCGTGAGTGGTTCCACAGGTACTCATGGCGGAGGTTGGGTGGGAGCGATTGAATTTTGTTTAGCTGCTTCTGACTCCATTGTCCTTCGTTCAACCCGTCACTATAGCAGTGCAGACTGTCACCAGCTGATAGCTGAACTTGCCTGCCTGTTACCTCGATGGTCTTGAATAATCCCAGTAATCCCATTCCCGTATCGATTTCCAGTACGTGGTTAGCGGATAAAATAGGATTTGGCATTCCTGCGTTATAGACAGTCAGAATGTTGTTTTTTGTCAGGTGCAATACAATCAGACAAACTAGGCTTGTTGTCTTGCTGGTTTGGTAGAGGTGGCTATTGAGTAAGGTGCAGAGTTGCTGTGGTGATATATCGGTGCTGCACAATAGCCCACTAATAAAGCCAAAGCATACAGAGCCATTGATTTTAGCTGTTAACCCGTGGCCCATCTGATCGCCGAGAATGATCAGTTGCGACCCATTTTTCAGTTGCCGCTGTATTACAAAGTCACCACCGACTTGAGGCTGCTGGTTGATAATCAATTGTAGTGGAGCGGGGATGGCCTGTATACGGATGTGACTGTTATCCGGGCTGATTTGTTGCTTTAGTTTGGCTTCGAAGCAGGATGATAAATTGCTGTGTCGCTCGATAACACGGCCTAGAACGCTTAAAAGATGGGGTTTGGAGATTGGTTTTGCTAGAAAATCATCAATCCCTGATTGAGCTGCCGTAATGAGCGTGTTGTTCATCGTGTCTCCAGAGAGGAAAACAAACGGCAGCATTTGGTGATGCCCGATTGTTGCGACTTTATTGCGGAAGTCAAAACCGTTGATCTCAGGCATATGTAAATCTGTCAGCACCAAGTCGCAATGGTTGTTGGTCAGCCAAAGCAGTGCTTCGCTAGCTTGGCTGAATAGGGTTAGTTGATAGTCCTGTTCAAGGAAGCTAGCCAGTAAAGCTAGCTGGCTGCTGCTATCATCCACAATGAGGATTTGCCTGCGCTGATTCTGCTTGGGAAGCCGAAAGCGAATTTGGTTATATTCTGGATGTCTTTGGTAGTCAAATTCCGGAAATGTTGCGCGTATTAGAGCAAGTCCCATCCCGCTTTCAACTTCACAACTTGGTAGTTCAGCAGTTTGCAGTTGCTGCCTGAGCTGATCCCATGCAGAACCGTCATCTTTGATTGTAAGGTAATGATATTGCCCTGATCTTTCGTAACTGATTGTTATATTGCTTGCTATCTTAGCTTGGTGATCAAGCAAATTAGTGCAGTACTCGTTGCAAACCAATTTGATGTTTTGAGTGAGATCAGGACTGAGTTTCAGGGTACTAGCTTTGTCGGCCAACACTTTGCGGATGGACTTCAGGTTGCTATAGCTGAGCTCAAACTGGCGTTGAAATAGGAGCTGACTCATTTATTGGTATTTTCCTAGCAATACAGGGTTGTGCTGCAGATAACGGATTAAATTTCGTTTGATCTTATTGGGTATCCAGCGCGCTTTTCCATTTAGCACTCGGATGATTTCCTGTGACAGGGAAGGGTTGCTCATATCATTGATAAGTGTGCCGAGTAAGTGAATCCCCCCCTGTTCCAGCTTTGTCATACTGGTTAATAGTTCGCTTTCTGTTGTCTGTGCGCTAGCGAGGCAGAGAATGGACACATCACTTATATGGCTAATTGCAGTGATCGGTAAATTCTGCCAGTTGGCGGCGTTAATTGTGCCGATATCACAGACGATATAGTGATAGCTTTTTTTCCAGCGCTCTAGTGCTGTGGTTAGTATTTGCGGCTGGCGAAGATCAAGGATGGTACGGTGGCTGCTTGGCTGAGGCAATATATCGAGCTGATGATCGAGATGAATTAGGACTTCTTTTTCTCCTGTCCCGTCACTTTGCCACGGGCTGGCAGGATAACCTTGACCGGATCCGGAAAGATCGAGGTCGATCAATAGCACGTTATGTTGGTCTTCCGCGCAACGTCTGGCCAACCAGAGAGATTGGGTCGATGCTCCGCAACCCGGGCTGGCTCCTGCCAGGGTGATGACCCGCGCATCCAACTGGTGAATTTTGTGAAACAGTTGGTCGTATTCGGCACTTAGCCACGGTTTCATAATGCAGCTCCTAAGGCGATGAGGGTGAATAGCCCCAGTACATCTCGCAGCCCCTGGCGCCATTGTTCCCCGATTGAATCACCCTTGTTAGGGACATATACCGTATCGCCGGGGCGAAGCAGCGGTAGTGGGTAACTGGCCGGCTCGATGACATAGTCTCGTAGGTTAAAGGTTTGGGCCTGATCGCCGCAGCATGAGGTATTCACTATCATGATCCGCTCGATATAAGCTTCGTCCGACGGTCCACCGGCTTCGGCCAATAGGTCGAGAATATTCATTTGGCTATTGAAGGTATAGCGGCCAGGCTTGTTGACCGATCCCATCAATCGGACAACACGCTCGGCAGGTTTATCGAGCCAGTTCCCTTGCTCTTTGGGGACATAAATAACATCTCCGGGAACGACTACAGGTAACATACTTTCGTCACCCGTTTCGAAGTAGAGGGAAAGATTGAGCCTGGTGACTTTGGTTTGGTTTTTGTCTCGGTGGCTGATCCGGATTTGACGTAAATCCGCATCGCCGATTGGTCCGTCGGCAGCGGAAAGAATATCAAGAAAGCTCAGTTCCCGGTTGAAGGCGTACCGTCCCGGTGCACCGACTTGGCCGAAGACATAGATAGAATCATCAGCCGACTGGCGGATCCAACTCGCTTTATTGTCCGTTGGATCATGGGGAAGCTCATCGATAACGATTGTATCGCCGGCCTCAAGTCGCGGCAATTGGCTAAAGCTTCCTCCTTCGTTAATAAAATTCTCCAGATCAAAATAAATAACATTGTCAGCTGAGCCATACCGTTCTTTAAGTAGCCGGATGTTACTGATATTGGCTTGTTGTTTTGGTCCCCCCGCGTGAGCCAGAACATCGAGGAAGCTCATGCTGTCATTCCACTCGAAGCGACCTGGGTTGTTGACTGCACCAATGATTTTAATGGCGCGATCATTGGTCACCTTCAGCCATGATTTTTCATTGAAGTCGATTTTTTCGGGGATGAAGATGACATCGCCAGGTTGGATAGGAGGAAGCGGGTATTGGCCGGGATTCTGGGTGTATTCGATCAGATTGATGCTGATAGGAGCGTTCACGTTACTGAGTAGTTTTATATGGGTGGTCTCAGCAAAGCGGGTTGGCCCACCGGCATTGGCCAGTACATCGATAAAACCTGTTCCGGGGGAGCTTTCATAGGCCCCGGGTGCTTTGACCTCTCCCATGACGTAGACGGTGCGTGAAGTGGTATTGATATCTTCAACTTCTATCGGTGCAAAAATCGTGGTACCGGGCTTGATTGGTGGTAGGTCACTGGTATCACCGGTATCAAGGTAGGCCTTCAGATCGAACTGGTAAGGGATATTGTTTGTTATTACCCGTATCTTGGTGACATCGGCGTAGCGGGTGACGCCATCAGCCCGCATCAGTGCATCGACAACGGTCATATCTGGTTTGAAACTAAAGGTACCTGGATTACGCAATTCCCCAAAAATGGTGATCCCCTGTTCTTCATTGGCGTCCCCGCCTTCACGCAGAGATGCGGCATCAAAATTGACTTCTATATTGCCTAGTAGGGGAGATGCGGGGACAAAGATAGTATCTCCGCTTTTAAGAGCCGGAAGTTGGCTGGGCTCACCTGAATCGAGGTATAACTTATAGTTGAAGACTTGCGTTTTGTTATTGCGCATGAGCTTGAATTGATCGAGCTGTGCTCCCGGTCTGGCTCCGCCTGCTTCGGCGACGGCCATCTGGATATTGCTGCCCGGCTTGAGTGAGACCATTCCCGGCTTTTCGACATAGCCAAGAACCTGTATTCGGATCAGGTGCTCCATGATACTGAGTTCCAGTTCATCCAAATTTCGATAGATGGCGCTCAGTCTTTTACGGATCTTTTGTTCGGCTTCCTCGATATTTAATCCTGCAACTGTGATCAGGCCCGCTTCGGGCAGTCGGAGCTGTCCCTGATCGTCAATGGTAAAAGGGGTATCAAAAGCACTCTCACCGGGAAGCTGTAAGTAAACTCGATCGCCGGGTGTTAGGGTTGTTCCCCAGGCTGGCGTGAAGATTAATAACAGCATCACCAGTAAGACGCGATTCATAGCGACTTCCGAACTGCATGCCAATCTTGCAGCGAGTAAACCCGATGTACCGAGCGGGTGTGATGCTCTACGAGTACTTTTGCATTAACTTTTCGGTTGCTAAGTCGTTGGGTTCGAGATTGAGGATCTTCAATAGAATATTCTTCTCCTACGCTAAAGCTGGTTATCTGGTTGGCATTGACACCTTGTTCGATTAAGTATCGGCGAACTGCATCGGCTCGTTTCATACCCAGCTGTTCGTTACTCTGCTTGGTGCCGATAGTATCGGTATGACCTGTAAGCTGGAGGTGCCAGTGGTTTTGGCGTTTTAATATCGATGCGGCACGACGGAGTGCTTGCTGGTAATCGGGCAATAGCTTGGATCGATTGAAGGCAAACTGGTTGTCGATGCGCATGAGTAAGAGGAACTTATCCCTGAGCTCTACCTCAGAATAACGGGAATCAAGACAGAGTGTATGATATTCCAGCCAATCCATCTGGCGCTGGATTTTGCCAAACTGGGTTTGGTATTCCAATAGGGTGATATCGGCATCATCGCTAAACCCGGCTTTTGCCTCCTGACGAGCTTTGCTGTACAAGTTTTCTAACTGCTGGTATTGACCAGGGAGACAGAGTTTTGCTCCCCGGGTTGCCAGAAGTTGGAGCTCGAAGTCATGGTGTGCAAGCTCCAGCCATTGATCCGAATCCGGAGGCGAATAGGGATTCTCACCGGATGTGGGCCAGGTTGTACAGCCACTGATCATTATGATCAGAAGCAGGATCGGCAATTTTTCCATATCATAACAACTCCGCTGAAGTGATCATCGGGATCACCTTGTCTATCCGTAGCATTTGCATCAGCTGGCGTGGTTGACCATTGACATTAAGCAGGCGCAATTTCTTGCCTCTGCTTTTCAATCGTTTGTATAAGAAAACAATGGCACCTATTCCGCAGGAGTCAATAAATTGGACCTGGGTCAGGTCGAGTATCAGCTCACTTTTTTCTGTTTGGCTTAGAGATTCGAACTCAGGCTCCATTTGTCGGGCAACATGGGCATCAAATTCATCGTGAATCGGCAGTGTGATTACGGTTCCTGTTAAAGCTTGCATACTAACCTCTGGTCTGGAGTTGACTTTAACTGTTAGTAAGCGATACAAGTGATATGCCAACTATTGTCCACGTTTTGATACCATGATGTGGACAGTTTTAAAAATGATGTAGGCATCCATTCTAAGCCATTGAAGTGGAGAGCCTAGTGCTACGGCATACGCATGATCCCAGGCTATTTTATTTTTCACATCATCAAGGCAGCTGTCATAGCCCTGGTTAACCTGTGCCAGGCCGGTAATACCTGGACGTAGTCCAGCTGTCCGTTCAAGGTAAAAGGGCAATGCATTTTGCAAATCGCCACACATTTCAGGGCGTTCTGGCCGGGGACCTATTAAGGACATGTCACCTCTTAACACATTGATAAACTGGGGAAGCTCGTCAAGTCGCGTGGCACGAAGGAAACGGCCAATAGGTGTGATCCGGGGATCGTTCTGCGTTGCCCAAACTGCTCCTGATTGGTTTTCTGCGTTATGGGTCATAGTGCGAAACTTAATAACGTTAAAAAGCTCTGCTTTGTCTTCGGTGATTCGGCCGACCCTGAGTTGGTGGTAGAAGACTGGTCCAGGTGAATCGATCTTGATCAGGCTAGCGAGTATCGGCCAAAGTGGCAGAGTCAAAATAAAACCGATTAGGCTGAGAATGATATCACTGCTCCGTTTCAGGGCCTGGGTGGATTGTGTCTGGTAATTGGATAAAGGGGGAAGATGCCGCCACCCTTGACGAAACTGACCGCCTAGATAGCGAAGCATACCGAGTAGGGAAGAGAAGTATCCACCAACAAAGTAGTGTAGTTTATCCGTTGGGCGACTATGGATGCCAGTGAGAGGAAGTAGAGCCAGTAGGTAGACAGAACTTTGTAGGGCCAATAATCCCTTGGCAATTTCCACGCCTTGCCAGGCCATGAATGAGCTAATGGCAAAATAGGACACTAGAATAAAGGGCATCACCGTCCGTAACCCTTTCCCCGAGGTAAACAGCCAACTGGTCTTGTACTGACGAAATTTGAAAAGAAATCGGCAACGAATAAGCTGCTGCAGGTTGCCTGCGCCAATACGCTGGCGGCGTTGATGATTATTCTTGGTGTCGGTAGGCGTGAGCTCGATACTGTTAATACTTTGATTGAAAATAACATTATAGCCTTGTTTAATCACCATCATCGGTAACATAAAATCATCGTTGATGGTGTCTTCAGGCAGAGGGGCAAACAGTTTTGATCGCATAATATAAAAAGCGCCATTGCCTCCCATCACGTTGCCAATACGGGACTCGGCATAGCGGATGTTGTTCTGCCATTGCCAGTATTGATCTTCACCCGGTGTGGCTTCTGCCAATAGGTAGCAACAGGTGATCGCCCCTGTTTTCGGATTATGAAAGTTTGCGGCGGCTTGTTTTAAAGCATCTATTGAAATCAGAGCAGAAACATCGCTGAGGGCAATGAGTTCGGACGTCTGTTTAGCCTGTGTCATTAGCTGATTTATCCGGGCAAGTTTGCCGTGGTTTGTTGTTTCCTCTATGACACGAAGTGCGATTCCTGCTGCGTTAAATTTATCCTGCCAGTTCTCGATGATTCTTGCTGTCTGATCGGTGCAGCCATCACAGCATACCCAGATGGAAAGCTGCTCTGCTGGGTAATCGAGCATCAATAGGTTAGCCAATTTTGCCTCTATGCATAACTCTTCGTTATGAGCCGGCATTACGAGGGCGATTGACGGAAAGTGCCTGTTCCTTTCACACTCTGACGTATCGGCACTGCGGTGCCGACCAAGCCAGATCATAATGCTGGTGTAGATTACATGATGATAGATAATAATAAGGGTAAGAAAGGCTAATAAGATCCATTCGAATGTCATTGTCATTTCTCTCGTCCTAGTGTGTTAATGATTCGTAAGTTGCTGTCATCGTTCGGACATCAGCCAAGCAGCGAATGTACTGTGCATTGTTCTCGCTATGGGTTTTAGCCTCGGCTAGACCTTTTTCTAATGCCCGAGCCAGAGGTTCCGGTTGATCGGGCTCTAGCAGCTGGCCACTCTGTGGGCAAAGTAGATCCGGAATGCCACCGACAGCTGTTGCAACGACGGTTTTGCCGCAGGCCTGAGCTTCTAGAAGCGCGAGGGGGAGCCCCTCTTGACGGGAGGGAAGACAGAAAATATCTATGGCCCGGTAAAAATTACGCATGTTGGCACAGTGCCCGAGCCAGTGAACACGATGGGAAATACCGAGTTTTTTGGCTGTCTCAAATAATAACGCTTGTTCCGGACCGTTACCGGCAACGGCTAGCTGGTGGTTGGCCGGAAGATGGACTAGTGCCTTGAACATGGTATCTATTCCTTTTTCCGGTACTAACCGACCTGCGCAACCAATGATGACTTTATCGTTTGGAAGTTGTAAAAGCTGCTTGGCAAGTAATTGGTTACCAGGGGTAAAATGCTGAGTATCTATACCATTGATGATGATATGGCTGACTTTGATTCCGTGGCGTTTTAGTTGTTCGGCTACTCGGGGGGCATCGGCGATTAATTGAATATTGGTGCCTTTTAATAACCAGCGCGTGATTAGGCGTTGCTTGGTATCTTGTAAATGCCAGCTGTCATGTTCGGTCTGGAGATGGGTAAGGGGGATCCCGATGGTGGCTAGGCGGCAATATAGTAACGGACCTAGGTGATGGGTATGAACCGTCGAGGGCTGGAGGTGTTTGATAAGCTGCCGTAATTTGAAAACTGTATTGAGATCTCTACCTTTTGGTTTGTTGAGGAAAAACAGACGCGAGGCAAAGGGTTGTAACTCTGGCCAAGCGGCAATGGCTGTTTTTTTTGCACCTTCCAGGGCTACCACATAGACATCATGGTTCGGGGAGGAAAAGCGCAGTAAATTGAGTACTAGCCTTTCGATCCCTCCCGGACGTAAGTGTTGGACAATTTGTAGAGTGATATGCTTCATGATGAACTCCCTGGGAAGTTGGGGATCCGGGCAAGTACCGGGACTCGTGTTAGCCGGTTGATTTGTGTGGTTTGGTAAAGTCGGGTATCTAATAATTGCACGGCGCAGGCAAGAGACAGCCCCAGCCCCAGCCCCGCCGCGATACCAAGCAGAAAATTAAGCCACCATGGCCAGTTAAGAGGGCGATGAGGTTTGACTGGATGATCGATAATTTGAAGTTTGTCTGGCTCTTCGAAACGCCCGAGGTGGCCTGTGACTTTTGCCATCTCATAGCGTTCAAGCAGCTGATTGTAGATCCTGGATTTGACATCATAGTTACGCTGCAGGATTTTGAGCTGTTTTTCTAACGAGGCGAACTCGGCCCTTTTATTTTGTAACAGGGATGCCTGTGTTTGCAGTAGCTTTAGCTCTTCATCCAGCGTCTGGATTTGACTCTCAGCTTGTTGAAGTTTCTCAAACTGACTGAGCAGTATAGGTTGATTGTTGTTGTCACGGCTTTGGGTGTTGTTTGCCACTCGCTGCCATAGTTGACTCACTTCCTGGGCGCTGAGAGATTGTTGCTCATCAACAAGTCGGGACCGTTCTTGTTTGAGGCGGCCTAGTTTGCGTAACAAGGCTTTGACAGCAGAGTGTCGGTCGGTATAGCTTGCCCGCAGCATTGCCAGTTCTGCTTCGGCTTTGATGATTTCTTCTTCTAGCATGCCAACGACCGGATTGGTGCTTGCCAGACGTTGGAAGAAGTTATCTCGTTGATTTTTTGCATGTAGTAACGCTAATTCTTTTTCCTGAATAAGTGAATTCAGCCGAGCATTATTTTGGACTTTCATTCCCTGAAGTTGGGGAAGGTTATCGGCATGCTCTGCTTTGAATAATGCGAGCTCGCTTTCGGCCCGTTCGAGATCGCCCTGGGTCGATTCAAGTTGCTTTTGGAGAAAGACTTCAGAGCCGTCTACCGATGCCCGGCCTGGAGCGCGGAGCTTATCGAGGAAAATTTCGGATACTTTGTTCAAGATTGTCGGCATTTCGTCCGGTGTAGGCCAGTTCAGCCCAAGTTGAACCAGATCATTGCCGACTAAGGTTACAGTGAGGCTCTGGTTTAGGTAGTCAATTACGGTTTCTTTCTGAGCTAGGTTCGTGATGGGGGCCAGTTCAAGTTCGGTTGCAACCCTGTTCAGTACTGAGTGGCTGTGAAGCAATACCCGTAATGCTTTTATGCGCTGTTTTAGATTCATTGAGATGGAGAGATCTTCGAGAAACGGATTGAGCATTGCTGCCTCCTGAACCAGGATTGTGGTTTGGGCATAGTATTGCTTGGCTTTGAGGAAACTGCCTGCTGTCATCAATATCGGCATGATAAGTACCGGAAGCAGGATCAGATATCTGTGAGCCCACATGGCATGGAGTAGCGGATAGAGCTTGGCAAACAACTTGTGCCGCATGGCTATTGTCTCTTCAGGATCAGCGTATCAGCTGTTTGTTTGGGGGTATATTTGAGTAGCAGCGGAATTTCTCTGTCATTGGAAATTTGGTTGACAGCCTGAATTCGCTTTTGTCCCTGAACAAGTGCCTTGAAAGGATCGTCTAGAGCTGCTGGTGCAACCGAAGCGGTTAGCTGGTGGTATGGGTTATTATTGAGAAAGGTTGCAATTTTTCTGTTCTGTTCAGCCGTCAGCGAAACTTGCTCTGGGCTAAAAAAGAGTGTGAGCTCTTGTGGTGCATTACCAGCACTGGCGCATCCCCATAGGAATAGGCAGCTACATAGACAAATAATCCTTTTCATCTGGTTACCTTCTCTGTTGATTGGTATATAGAAGTAGTAGCAAAAAAGGTGCCCAGAGTTAGAAAAATTATGATGAGCAGTATGAGTTTTCGGACATAAGCCTCTCCTTAATCAGTGCCAGTACGGTATTGGCGCGGTTATTCCAGCTTTCGTTGGCTACGCATAAACTGGTTTGGTGGGCATAAGCCAGCCGCTCATTTTGACTGAGTTGACAGCGGCTATCGATCGCCAGTAGCCATTCTTGTAGGTTGGTGGCTGTCGAGATTAATGATTTATAGGGGTGAACAGCCGGAAAATTCGAACTGATTATCGGGCAGCCAGCCGCTAGATATTCTCTTAGCTTTAACGGATTGCAGGCACGTATTTGGTCATTGTCTATGAAAGGTAAAATAGCCATCGTCCAATGCTGCAGGTAACCCGCCAGCTGGTGGTGAGGCTTGGCAGGCAGAATATGAATATTCTGACTGTGGCTAAGCGGGGATATGTCGGTATTGACTGGTCCCATTAGATAGAAATTGATGCCAGGTCGGGCGTTGGCCAGCTGGACTAACAGTTTTTGGTCGAGCCAGTTATTTAGGCTGCCATAGAAGCCAACACTCGGGCGCGAGGTGTCGATCTCAGTAGGGCAGGGCGCAGGTTTTGCAAATTGCGATAAGGCAACCCCGTGCGGGAGCAGCCAAGTTTTACTGGTGGGAAATTTTTGTTGTAAGGCTGGGCTACAGGCCAGAATGATGTCAGCTCTTTTGGTGATTTTTTTTTCTGCCTGTGTGACATAACAGTGGTCGACACCAGCAAGTGAGGAAAAATCATCACCACAGTAATAGATAACGAGATCGCTATCGCAGATATCCAAGTAGTCCACGGCAGTGGGCAGCGCAGCCCAGATTATTCGTCGGTTCTGTTTACGACACAGCTGTAGACTGAGAAGCATGCTATTTATCTTTTTAGTGATAGGGCGCTGAGCTACAGGCCATACCAAAGGTCTGATGATTGCAGCAGGTGTTCGGGAGTGAGTGGTTTTCTTGGTGATATCTGGATCTGCCATTGAGCGATGGCATAAGCTCGACAGCAGTTTCTCTCCAATCCTGTTGATATCACGCCAGTTCAGCTTTGGCTGACGTAACCCAATTGAATTAATCCACATCACATTATAACGATCCATTAAGGCTGTTAAGATATGTTGGCTGCTTGAAGGGTGCCGCCCCCAATCCTCTCCGAATACAAGAAATTCCATATTAGTACTCCAAGTTTTTGATCACCCGTGCCGGATTACCGCCAGCAAGAACGCCTGGTGGTATGTCTTTTGTGATAACGCTACCGGCAGCCACGACGCTGCCGGCACCAATAGTGACTCCTGCCATAACCATTACTCCGGTTCCCAGCCAGACATCACGACATAGGTGAATGTCTCCGACTTGCTGTTGGGTGTCTGGCTTGCCGCAGGCGCGGGCATGGGGTTCCATTGGGTGCCCGGGAAAACCGGCTAGAAAAACTTTTCCTGCAAGGCGAACATTGTCATCGAGTTGAATTCTTGTTCCGACAGCCAAGGTATTCTGCCAGCCGATATCAACGTTATTTCCGACTATCAATTCAGGAATGTGCTCCCCCCATACCCTTCCACATAGTGTCGATACACCCGAGAGGCGGCATTGTTCTCCTAAGCTAATTGTTAGCGGACCTAATATTTGTGGCATGCCACAATCAAGTTGAAGGCTTTGGGGGCGCTGAGATAGTCGAGAAATGAACATCGGAGTGAAATAGCATTTTTGCAAAATGCAATGAATGGTACTTTTGATTGCAAGGTGCAGGTGGTAAAGCAGTGAATGTAGTACCGGGATTCTGGGGAGGTAACATCCTCTCACTTTTTGTAATAATTGTTGGAGAAAAATGAGGTGGGTTGGGCTTAAGTGTCGCTTAATTATGGCGCGCATGTTTATTCTCCAGAGAGAGCGTTAATCGATCTAATGCCAGAACGAGACCGATAAGAATATAGAGTGGCCAGGTTGTCCCTTGGGTTAAAAATGTACCGCTAACGCAAAATGACAACAAACCAAGCCAAAGCCCCTCGGCGAGAGGTTTCATTTCATGGTTGTTTAGCCGCTTCAATAGCTGGTAGCTCACTTTAAGGGCACCTATTAGCATAAGCAGAAACAGTACCAATCCGGCAAACCCTGTTTCTGCAATGATTTGCATCCAAGTACTGTGAACAGCATGATTTTTTCCGTCCCAGTGTGGTGAGTAGAAATAGTAGTTATAGAAAAAATTATCGAGTCCTACACCGGTAAACGGGTTTGCTATTGCCATATTAATAGCTGCCTGCCAGGCGTATATACGACCCATGGCGGATTCATCGACTCCCTCTTCAGCGGCCCCGCCAGATGAACGATCACTGATCCCTGCTAATACGATTAAAGCGAGCAGGCCGATACTGCTAAAAACCATGGGAATGATGACTGAGCGACTTTTCAATAATGTCAGCGCAAAGATCCCACATGAAATCCCCAATAGGCCACCACGGCTTTGCGTCGCCAATATACTAATGATTAGAACGAGCAAGATGATGGCTGTAAGTCCGCGCTGCATTTTATTGCCATGAAAGCTGTAGGAGAGGGCAAAAGAAACTGGGAAAAGAAGCACAAGCGCTAAGTCATTTGGGTCTCCCAGAACGGAGCCAATGTCGCGCCCTATGGTAACCCGGGTTCCTTCAACCAATCCAATACCGTTAGCCTTGTTATAGAGTGCCAACCCCCCGATGCAAAGGCCACTCAGTAGTAGCAGTGCCGGTATCATTTTCAGCTGTGAGAGTTTGCTTGGTAGCCAGCTAATAGCAAAAACCATGATGAAAATTTTGATGAAGTTTCCGTTAAAGTTTGCAAAAGCCTCACCACGATTAGTGGCCATGAGACAGGATATGAGTACCCAGATAGTGAATATCACTATTTGGGTGTGTAGGGTTTGCCATGTGATCGTTTCTCGTTTTAGCCATAATTGCCAACCAAGGCCAGCAAGACTGGCAAGTGCAAGTAACTGTGGGATATGCAGGGGAATCAAGATGGGAAAGGCTTCGTGGATCCGAAAGTAGGAAAAGATGATGAAGCCTACGCAGATGATAAATGCTTGGCTGATAACAACAGGGAGCGCAAATAAGACGCCTATAAGCAATACCAAATTACCTTGTTGAAACCAGACAAGGTAGATAACTAGAGTGCTGCTTAAAGCAAGAAGTAATTGCTTACGTCGGCTCATGGGAGTTTGCTCTCCAATAATTCAGGGGGCTTTATTCAGCCTTAGCCATTTCATAGCGCCTCGATCTTCTTGGATAACAGGTCGGCTTGGCGTGATGCTGTGAATAAAGTCATGACCCGGTTGAAGGCATAAGCTCGCTGTAAGTTCAGATCAGCAAAGCTACTAGAAAGGTGGGATTGCATGGCGTGAGCAAGAGCATAAGGTTCATCCATCGAAACTTGATGCCCACTTTCGTCGTCGAGGATTTCACGGTAATCAAGTAAATCACTGGTGATCACGGGAAGCCCTAGAGCCATAGCTTCTGTGATAATCAAGGGGCTCGTATCTTTACCCTGATTTGTCGCCGTAAATGGCACAACAAGTGCCTTATACTGACAGGCAAAACGGCGGTACCAACTTGGTTGTTTGCTCTTGAAGAATGTTATTTGATGACATAGCCCTAGTTTATTGATTTGTTGTTTTAGGGGGGATAGATGAGGACCATCTCCTACGATATCCAAGGTAGTCGTAGGTTGTAGTTGTTGGAGGGCAATTAATAGAGTGCTTAACCCTTTTTTATCGAGTAACTGACCGAACAGTAGGAAATCCTTATGAGGCCGCCAAGGTTGAGTTAGAGAACTGTAGTCGGCTTCATTGACACCAAAAGGAATATGGTGAACCGGTTGTTGTGTTGCAAGTCGCAGTTCGTTCTGCATCTTTTTAGTGGCGGAACAGATGAAGTCTGCAGCCTGTAGCCCGTGTGATAGATCTTGTGGGATAGTGTTTAGATTTGCATTATGGATTGCAAAAGAAACGGGAATGTTCAGTATTTTTGCTGCAACGATCACTATCGCAGCACTATGCCACCCCAAATGTACATGAAAGTGTTCGCAGCCATCTTTTTCTGCCAAATATGCCAGTTGTAGTCCCTGGTGCAGTAATGAGATATAGCCAACTTCTTGTTGTTTGATAATAAATGAATGACAGCGATAGGCCTTCCATATATTAAGATATGGGAACTTGGGAGCTGTTGAGAGGTAAGTACAGCGGTGCTTTAAGTAAGCATCTGCTGGCTGGAATTGCTCGTTGGTATCGAAGGCATAGGGTTTTATTTGGTGGCCAAGTGCCATCATCGCTCGCATTTCGACGCTAACAAACGTTTCTGACAGTGTCGAAAGATTAGGAATAATATAGCCAATTTTCTTCATCCTGACTCCTTCCTTCTGTAGTTAGTACCACTGCTGCTTTATCGTTTTTCTTCCAATTTTAATGCCAACGTTGAGATTAATACGGCTTGGTTTCGGAGGGGCTCAAACTTTGTGGGGGCTTCAGGTTAAGGGGCAGGGCTTCAGGGCATAGTGGCTGGTGGAAATAGATTGAGGATGTTTGTCGCCAAATTAGGCAAAAAAGGCATTGATTGCTGGTCAATTGTTCGGGTGTTTGTTTTTTTGATATTTTCACTTGCCAATTAAATACAACACTCTATAATGCCGCCTCACCGAAACGGAGAGCTGCTTCTAGTAAGGAGTAAGCATCGAATCGGAAGGATGGAAAATCTAATAAAGAAGTTGAAAAAAGTGTTTGACACTACAACTTGATTCGTTAGAATGAGCGTCCTCTTCAATAAGAGAGCGAAACATTGCGAAATGATTGCTTGTTTTATTGAAGTTTGTTCTTTAACAATTTGACCATGCAATCTGTGTGGGCACTCGTGAAAGAGTTAAGTCGAAAGATTTATCAATGAACTGAGTGACCGATACAAAATAGCGCAAGTTATTTTGGCACAGTCAATTCATTATCGTTCTCTTCTCATTATGAAAAGAACAACGATAATAGCTTTAAAATTACTTCTTGCTTCGGCAAGAGCAGTTTTGAAGTCAGTATTCATTGAGCCGTTCCTTATG
>NZ_RJLM01000003.1 GCF_004104355.1 Photobacterium chitinilyticum | reverse complement strand
AGGGCAAGGCCTCGATAATCAATTACATTACCGGATACTACAGCCAAGTCAGGCCACATCAATACAATGGTGGGCTAACACCGAACGAGTCAGAGCGCCGCTTCTGGCTCACCCATAAAACCGTGGCCAGTTTTACTTGACCACTTCACCTGGGCGGCACCGAGCCGTTGTTGGCTGTTAAGTATCAGCTCGTGATCATGGTGGCGATATTTATCTCTGCGACTTTGTCTGTCGCCACTTCATTGGCTGTAGTGAGTCGATATGCCTTTAATCGCTATGGGCAGCTGACCATTTAATATGCTGATTTTAATATTTATTCTGGTCATTTTAAATGGTATAGACGGAAGGTATATTGCGAGAGGGTAATTGCCAGAAACAAAATGATATCATTTGTTTTTTGAATGGGCTTTATTTTGTAAAAAGGAAAGGCGAATAATGCCATATTCCCCTTTATGCAATGGGGAATATAGTACTGTTTGATATACTTTTGTCGATTTTGAAGTTAGCGCAGTTGATTTCTTTTTTTATTTATCCTGTTATGTGTTTCTTTTTATTAATTATTTAAAAGTTTTAGATTGAATCTAGGAGTTCTTTGGAATCATCATTGCCATTGAGGAAAGCTTCATTAAGCCAATAGGCCCCTTGCTCAATCTCTTCCTGGCTGCTAGCCGCTAGAAGCAGGTTAGCCCCCAGCTCGTATTGGGCTTCAGATTCGCCGTTTTGAGCAGAACGTTCGAACAGTGTCAGGGCTCGTACTTCATCTTTTAGGCAGTGTTTTCCTTGCTGGTAAAGAGATGCGAGATAGAGTTGTGCGTAGCTGTCATTGAACTTATCACCTAGCTCTAAATAAAAAATCGCATTATTATAATCATTTACATCAAGATAATATTGATACAATACTTCTGCGATGTCTGCATTATCAGATGAGGCATTTTTTAGCTTATATAGAAATTCATCAGTGACTGAAGAACTTGTTAATTTATCTTCAATTTCATCGATGGATAAATTTGTCGTATTGTTTGTCATAACCTAGCTCAAATATTAAAGTGAGCAATGAAAATAACAGATCAAAAAAAGATAATAAAATAATACCAAATATTTAAAAGTGATATTAAATCAATATGCTAGTTTTTGCTTTTTGTAATTTATTTGTGATTTCAGACGCTTAATTAGTCGTAAAAATGAGGAGAAAATCACGAAAAAAGGATTGTTTGCTGGTTTTTTATACGATTTCGGGTGTCTCCTTCTTAGAGAAGGCGGTGTTCGGCAGAATTTTGTACACTAGAGCGACGAACTTCCTCTGCGGATTAGCTATGACCATTTCTACCGATATTTTGCGTAAAGTTGCTCAGGTGACGGGAGCCGAGAGCATTGCCGAAACGCAGTTGATCCAATCATTGTGGGGAGGATACGGTGAACTTTTTCGAGCCTCGCTAAATAACTGCCGGCATTCGTCGGTGATCGTTAAGCATATCAAGTTGCCACAGCCTAAACAGCATCCTCGAGGCTGGAATACGGCGATATCACATCAACGCAAGCTGACTTCCTATCAAGTGGAAGTAAACTGGTATCAGAATTTTGCTAATGATTGTTCCGAGCAGAGCCCTGTTCCGAAGTGCCTGTTTGTCGAACAGCAGGATAATGAAATATTACTCGTTCTCGAAGATTTGAAAGCGCTTGGTTTTACTGAGGTTTATAAGGAAGTCGGACAGGTTCAGGTTAAAGCTTGTCTTAGCTGGCTGGCCTATTTTCATGCTTATTACCTTGATGTCGAACCGGATGGCTTGTGGGAAATAGGGACATACTGGCATCTGGACACTCGACCCGATGAGCTGGCGGCATTGACTGATAGAACGCTTAAAGATTCAGCAGAGGAAATCGATCTTACGCTCAGGCACAGCCGCTATCAGACCTTGGTGCATGGGGATGCCAAGCTTGCCAATTTTTGTTTTACGCCGCAAGGCGATCGTGTTGCCGGTGTCGACTTTCAGTATGTAGGTAAAGGGTGTGGCATGAAAGATGTCATCTTGTTCATCAGTAGCAGTGTTTCTTTTTCCGAGTGTGAAGCGCGCGTGCCTGGCTTGCTTGATCATTATTTTTCTGAGCTTAGGCAAGCTGTTGCTGAGTTACAACCAGATGTTGATCCCAATCTTATTGAGCAAGCATGGCGGCCACTTTATTGTGTGGCATGGGCTGACTTTCAGCGATTTGTCAAAGGTTGGTGCCCGGAGCACTGGAAGATCAATGCTTATACCGAAGGATTAACCCTGCATGCATTGGCGCAATTGAGGTAACTAATGGAACTTTGCACTTCGCAGTTAGAGCAGCTATTGGCGCTGGCAACTGAAGCGGCCTTAAAAGCCGGATGTTATATTTCCACCTTTGATCGCTCGCTGTTGCAGGTTGATCGCAAGGCTGCAGGCAACAGCCTGAGTTCGCAAGTCGTGACCCAGGTTGATCTCGATAGTCAGACGATAATTCTCGATGTGCTCCAACCCAGTATCGATCACTATGATTTGGCTGTTCTTAGTGAGGAAAATGCCAGTGAGGACAATGTTTGCGGCCATCCTCGGTTTCAGAAAGCTTATTATTGGTGTATTGATCCGCTCGATGGGACGTTGCCGTTTATTGAAGGGTCGGCTGGTTTTGCCGTTTCTATCGCCTTGGTCAGTCAATCTGGCGAACCTGTGATTGGCGTGGTCCATAACCCAGTTACAGGTGATACTTATCAGGCTCTCAATGTAAATACTTCTGATGAAAAGCCTGATGTCGATGGAAAAATATTGCTGAAAAACAGCCAGCTCTGGTTACCCGAGGTCAATAGTCAGCACTTCACCTTGTATATCGACCGTAGTTTTAAGGCTGATCCTCGCTATGCATCTTGTATTGAAAGTCTGGCATCATTGGTAAAGAGCCATGGTTATGACGAGTTGAACGTAGTGACCAACTGCGGTGCTGTCATGAACGCGATCGGTGTGTTTGAGCATGCTCCCGCGTGCTACCTCAAACTACCCAAGGCACAGAAAGGTGGTGGTAGCCTATGGGACTTCAGTGCAACGGCTGCGATAGCCCGGGCGTCATCACGGTTGTGGGTCAGTAATATTAACGGTGAGCCTTTGGATCTTAATCGGACGGATTCTAATTTCATGAATCACAAAGGTGTGCTGTATCTCAATGGGATTGAAGGCAACGCATTCCTACAGGAAGCTGCTAGTACACACTTATTCAAATGAGAAAAGTCTCTGGTTATCAATGCCCTTAACTTGGTTGGAGAGCCAGTCAACAAAGCAAGATATTGCCTGATTGTCTCGGTGCCGGATCAGATAGTAGCCGGCATTGGCAGCAACAGGCTTAAACGGGGATACGAGCTTACCGGCCGCAAAATCCCCTTTGATCAGGGCACAGCGTGCCATCGCGACCCCGAGCCCGGCCTCTGCAGCTGCCATTGCCATGTCGGTGCGGTTAAAATAATGCCCTTGCTGGCTGTTGGCCGTGATCTTCATCGTAGTGAACCAGTAATGCCATTCGTAGTCCTGACGAGCATCCCGCCACGGCATTGCATCATGCAGTAATACCGCCGTTTCCCAACATGTTTTGCTCTTCCAGTCGAACTTGTCCCTGTAGCTAGGGCTCATTACCGGTAACAGGTCCTCGTTTAGCAGCAGGATTCCGTTGTTTGGTGGCTGGCGGCAGTAGTCAATCACCAGATCAAAGCTGGTGTCTTGGTGATCAACTAAGGCGCCTTCGGCAAAGGTCTGTATTTTGACTTCTGGGTATTGTTGATAGAAATCCTGAAGTCTTGGAACCAACCATTTGAATGCAAATGAAGGTGTGAGCTTGAGACGGACTTCTCCCTCTGCGGCGGGTAGCTGAAGCTGAGTGATTGTCTGATTGATATCGCCCAGACTCTGGCTAACCACATTGTACAGCTGCTGTCCTTTCTCGGTTAATCGGATCCCTCGTGAGTGTCTGTTAAATAAAGTGAAATTAAGCTGTTTTTCCAACTGACGGATCTGCTGGCTTATCGCTCCGGTGGTAATGTGCAGGTGTTCGGCGGCCTGGGTGAAGCTACCGTAACGGGCGGCAATATCAAAGGTTGCCAGACCAGACAAAGTACTGGTTTTAATCGGTTGCATGAAACGCTCTCTTGCACGCTTATAGTAAAACTAAACACAGCTGTTAAATATTATCGATTGTTATGTAAATGTAAATAACGCATTCTCCGTTCCATTAAGTCGCCTGCAAATTAGAGAGCCGTGAGATGGAAGTGATAGTTTTAGGAAGTGGTGTGATTGGCTTGACCTCAGCCTGGTATCTGGCACAGGGCGGACATGATGTAACTGTGGTGGAACGACAGCCCAAGAGCGCAGAAGAGACAAGCTTTGCTAATGCCGGGCAAATCTCGTATGGCTATTCATCTCCGTGGGCGGCACCGGGGATCCCGGTAAAGGCGATGAAGTGGTTGTTGCAAAAGCATGCGCCATTGAAAATCAGGCCATCAGTATCACCGGAGTTGTATCTGTGGGCGTCTAAAATGTTGGCGAACTGCAGCCAGAAAAAATATCAGATCAATAAAGCCAGGATGTTGCGAGTCGCTAACTATAGCCGTCAGTGCCTGCTGGATCTCCGCCAACAACATAACTTGCAGTATGAAGGCAGGCAGCAGGGTACGTTGCAGGTGTTTCGCACTGAAGCCCAGATAGAAGCCGTTGCCAAAGACATTCAGGTATTGGCTGATAGTGGAACCCGATACGAAGAACTTGACGTTGAAGCTTGTATTGCGGCAGAACCGGCTCTGGCCAAGGTGAAGCACAAGCTTGTCGGAGGCTTGCGCCTGCCGGATGATGAAACCGGTGATTGCTACCTTTTCTGTCAGCAGTTGACTGCACTTGCGAAGCAGGCCGGAGTGAAGTTTATGTTTGATACTGAGGTGGAAAACCTCAATCAGAATAATGGCAAGATCTCGTCGGTAACCACAAGCGCCGGAGAGTTAACGGCTGATGCGTATGTTGTGGCAACGGGCAGCTACTCTACGTCGCTGCTGTCACCGTTAGGGATTGATCTTCCGGTGTATCCGGTTAAGGGGTATTCGCTGACGATTCCAGTCTCAGATGAAACAGCAGCGCCGCTTTCTACCGTGATGGATGAAACCTACAAGGTAGCGATGACGCGTTTTGACGATCGTATTCGGGTGGCAGGCACGGCTGAACTGGCGGGGTTTGATTTTAGCCTGACCAAGCGGCGTAAGGAGACCATCGCGATGGTGATTAAGGATTTGTTTCCGGAAGGTGGAGATATCAACCAAGCAGAATTCTGGAGTGGCTTGCGGCCAATGACGCCGGATGGGACGCCGGTAATAGGAAAAACATCTTTTGCCAATCTGTTTACCAACACCGGCCACGGCACGCTAGGCTGGACGATGGCATGCGGCTCGGGAAAAATGCTGGCTGATATCGTTAGTGGCCGCAGCACAGATATCGATCCTGATGGTCTGGATGTATTTCGTTATGCCCCCTAACAAAACAAGATGAAGTTCGTTAAGGGGGATTGATTAGCAGTTGCCTTTCTTTGCCTGGCCTGGCGGGCAGAAGCTGCCGTTACTGTGGTTGTTGTTACTTTCATCCGTGGTTGCCTTGATGTTCACGCCGTCGACTTTACCTTCTACATGGGTTAGCTGGCAGCCACCGAGGAACAGGGTAAACAGGAGTAAGCTAAACAGTGTTTGTTTTTTCATTGCAGCGATATGGTTCAATTTAACATTAGATCTAGCGAGTATAGACGGTCTTGCTTTGGTGATTGTTAGGTAACAGTCAGAGAAATGTCAGTGATATAAAATATTCGGCTGAATGTGTATTAGAATTTAACTACGAGTAGTTTTTTATATTGCTGCTAAATCACTGACATCGTTATGAATGGATGGGACAACGGTTCAGTTTGGAATTCAATGTTCGGAGGCCATAAATGAAACGGGTCTTTTACATTAGCGATGATCTGGACGATCTGGAATTGGTGGAGTATGAACTGGAACTAAGTGGTATCAGTCCACCTCAAATTCACGTACTTACCGATAATGACACCGAGGTTGCGAGTCATCTTCACCCTGTGAAGGCAGTTATGCGCAATGACATTATTCACTCGATAGAGATTGGCGCTGTTGTCGGTGTTTGCGCCGCTGCTTGTGTACTTCTGGCGGCATTTTTTTCTGGCGTGACGGAAACTGTAGGTTGGGTTCCTTTTGTGATATTAGCTATTGTCATGTTGGGATTCATTACCTGGGAAGGTGGGTTGTTCGGAATTCAGGAGTTGCACTATCAGTTCCGTCGTTTTAAGCAGGTATTGAAGCAAGGTAAACATGTGTTGATGGTGGATGTGGAGCCTAATCAGGAAATCACACTGGCAAATGTAACGTTAGCGCATGATAAGCTGAAACCTGCGGGTATCGGCAAGTCTCCACCTCATTGGCTGATAACAACCCAAAATAACTGGGAGAAAATGAAACGTACTCTGCCGTAGTGCAATACCGTGTCAGAGAAGAGAAAAGGGAGGCGTGTAGGCCTCCCCTGTAAATTAAAACCCTCAACCATTAAAGAAGATGTCCCGAGCTGGAAAATATACTCAGCCTCGCTGGCCATCAGGGCGACCAGTACCAACAGTACCAGCGGCGGACGCTTTCCTCTATCAGCTTGGTCCATTTGAATACCTGCATTGACTGCCATGGCCATGGCCATGGTGCCGCTGCTGGTGATCTGTACCACTTCAAAACAGTTAGTTTCTATGGGATGCGCCAAGCGTATCGCCGAGCGATAATTTTGCTTACAGTGTGTGAGCGGTCAGTGTGATGGGAGGTTCTCCGTGTTGCCAACATCAGTGAATTGGGAACGATTGGGTATCGCATTAATTTTTACGATAGAAATTAAATAACTGGTGGCAAATCACGAACAGCTTGATGCAAAAGTGAGAACGTTCGCTATGGTTAAAAATATTCTCATAAAATCTGATTGTTAGGAGTGCTATGTGGCTGGAGCAAGTTTATTAGCCCTGTTAGACGATATTGCGACTGTACTCGATGATGTTGCGGTTATGAGTAAAGTGGCTGCCCGAAAAACGGCAGGTGTGCTGGGTGATGATTTGGCGTTAAATGCCCAGCAGGTTTCAGGCGTGAGGGCCGAACGGGAAATACCGGTTGTCTGGGCTGTTGCTAAAGGGTCATTTCGCAATAAGTTAATTCTGGTTCCTGCTGCCCTGCTTATTAGTGCTATTGCCCCATGGCTGATCACGCCCATGTTGTTAATCGGTGGCCTGTTTCTTTGCTACGAAGGGTTTGAAAAAGTGGTCGAGAAATTGTTCCATTCCCCTCGCCTGGAAGAGTCTGAACTGCTGGAAGGCATGGACAAGGCCGACGATCTCGTTGAGTTTGAAAAACATAAGATCAAAGGAGCTATCCGAACTGATTTTGTTCTGTCGGCTGAAATTATCGTGATAGCGCTGGGAACAGTGCAAGAGGTTCCCATGGTGACTCAGGTATTAGTGATAAGCCTGATTGCCATATTGATGACAATTGGTGTTTATGGTTTGGTCGCGGGTATAGTCAAACTTGATGATCTAGGGTTGTACCTAGTCAAAAATAGCTATGTCGCTTCATTTCAACATGCTATCGGTAACGGCTTGATCAATGCTGCGCCGTATTTGATGAAGATCCTGGCTGTGGTCGGGACCATTGCGATGTTCTTGGTTGGCGGCGGTATCGTTGTCCATAGTATTCCAAATTCCCATGTCTTGGTTCACCATCTTATTGAGCGAGTCGATATGATCCCGGGTGGCGTCCTGATGTTACCTGCGCTTATTAATGCGGCTATAGGTTTGCTTTCAGGGGCGGTGGTACTTGCCGGCCTGTCAGTCTTTGGTCGGGTTAAGGCGATGAAAAAACAAGCTTAATTCAACTGGCTATACCAAATTACGATTTGGTATTACCATAGCCCTGTATATTCAGCCTGATCTGATAGAGAAATAGAATGAAAAACGTTTTGCTCGCGACGGCCGTTGTTTCCTTTATGGGAGCGTCGAGTTTTAGTGTATCAGCCGAAATAGCGCCAGTGGCCTTCCAGGATCTCTCGGAAGTGATGGTTAAGTTTGATTCTGCCAAAGAGTTCCGTAAGAAAGCGCTGACCTACGGTCGTTTGCCACACCGTAGTGAACTCGGCCGGACGTTTCCGACTTATGTTGCCGATGAAAATGGCAAACCTAAATTAGAAACTGAGAATGAAGTGTCCGATACTGTAGTGATTGCTCGCAATCCCGAGCCGGTCAGTGGCGCAGTGTTTAATGAATGGCTAGTTCCCAAAGACAAGTGGGAAGCGACTTATGGTGAAATACCGGAGTATAGTCAGTTTGCACCGTTCAAACGGCTTAAAACCATCAAGGCTATCCCCATAACCGATAACGTATTAACCTTGTTGGGTAGTGAAGATGGTAAAACTGCGGTGATTGCGGTCGAATGGAATGAGCAGGGTATGAAAGTGTATAAAGGCGGTTATCTGGCTGATGGCGGCTACGGTATTGCTCCTGATGAGATGGCTAAGACGTATGAGGAAGTTGAGCCATAAGAATAAGGTTAAGTCATTTTCAAATCATATTCTTATAGTGAATCCCTGTATTCTGCCCCTGTATAGCTCTCGAAGAGCAAAATAGGATGAGGATATGAATCAGCAAAGTTTGACGTATATTTTGACCGCGAGCTGTCCCGGACGCTCGGGAACGGTTGATGTTGTAACCCGATTTCTGCGCGAATTTGGCTGTTACGTCACGGAGTTAAATTCTTTTGACGATGCACTGAACCACCGTTTTTTTATCCGCACTGTATTCCGTATGGAAGATAATGCACTGCTTGAGCAATCTGCTTTTTGCACGACTTTTGCCGAGCGGGCGAAAGCATTTGATATGGACTGGGCGCTGATGCCGTCAGATTATCGGCCCAAAGTGGTGATCATGGTGTCTAAATATGATCACTGCCTGAACGATCTGTTATACCGCTATCGAACCGGCAACCTTCCGGTTGATATTCGAGCTGTGATTTCCAACCACCCAGATCTGCAGTCTCTGGCTCAGTGGCATGGTATTCCTTACTACCATTTTCCGATCACTGCGGACACCAAACTGCAGCAGGAAGCTCAGGTACAAGCTGTCTTAGACGAAACTGGTTGTGAACTGCTGGTGCTGGCTCGCTATATGCAAGTGCTTTCTCACGAAATGTGCGTTCATTGGGCCGGAAAGGCCATCAATATTCATCACTCGCTGTTACCGGGCTTCAAAGGGGCCAAGCCTTACCATCAGGCTTATAACAAGGGGGTCAAGCTGGTGGGCGCAACAGCCCATTATGTTAGCGATGATCTGGATGAAGGGCCGATCATCACCCAGGGAATGGAAACTGTAAATCATACTGATTATCCCGCGGATTTGGCCCGGAAAGGAATGGATGTCGAATCTCTGACATTGGCACGCGCTATTCAATATCACATTGAGAAACGGGTATTCCTGTTTAATGATAAAACCGTGGTGTTTGAACGTTCGTGAGCGTGACTCCAGGTATTTGCAATCGCATCAAACATGACTGGCTATAGTTTTAGGAAGCAGGCGTGATATAAACGCCTCCTTCCTGATTATGTTTATTACCAGGTGTATTTGATACCGACACGTAATCGCGCCTGACGATCGTCAGTGGTACGATTTACTTTTACATCACCGATTTCGATGAATGGACGCCATAGCTCGCCGTCTTGGGTTTTGTATTTATACATCACGCGAATGTTTTGCAGATAGTTCATATCATCGTTGTCGAACTGTGGCTGAGCATTACCTTCCATTTCTTTCCAGATATCGAACTCATACTGGAAGTCCCACTTGTCAGTTTTGTAGCCCACCCAGGTATCGAACTGCTGGATCTTTGAGTGGTAAGGGTTGCCGTCTGTACCTGTTTGACCGTAATCCCACAGTTTCCACTTGTATCGGCCCTGAATGCGGAATCCATTATCGAAAGAGTAGTTCAGGCGGGCGTAAGGCACGTAAACAATACCAGCAGAAGTAAAGTCTAGCGATGCGCCAGCGATACCAACTGTATTTTCAAATATTTTGTTGTAATAAAATGCTGAAAATTCAGATCCGCTCATTGTCATGGTGTCGAAAGCACCATCATCGTTGGAGTAGCGCGCATCGAGCTCGAAACCGATGTTTTTGCCTGTATCAATAAACGCCTTAAAACGATCTGCGTGTTTTTCGGCTTCAGTTGTGTATTGATGGCGGTATTCAATTGTTGTTTTGTAGTCGTTTGCCAGGGCTTGTGAGGCTGTTGCTAATAATATTGATGCAGCAACAAATTTAAGTGTCGTTTTCATAGTAACTCTCTAATTGTATATAGGAATGTTTTGTAGCTATTTAATTTCTGGGTGTTTTAGGTATACGCATTGGCCGTATTCGCTGGCACTTCAGTCGGGCGCCATGGATCACCGGAATGCTCAAGCCAAGGCATTAATTCGTTCTCGATTAGCTCGCGGACTAGGGACTCGTTCTGGTCGGCAATATTTTGCATCTGATAGGGGTCCTGCTGGTTATCGTGCAGAACAACGGTCAGCGGCTTACCGATCTTTCTGTCCATCATCAGGGTGTAGCGGTCAGTCCTGACCCCTCGGCGACCATAAGACTGTCCGCCGTATGGCATGAAGGTGTAGAACTGCGAAGTGGGTTTGGTATCACCTTCAACACCGTGAAGGGTGTTGGCAAAGTTACTACCCTCAACGGTATCTGGGATAAGTTCTGGCATACCCATTAGGCCAAACAGGGTCGGGTAGATATCAGGTGCCGAGAACAACAGATCATCCTGGCGAGGTGCCAGCTTGCCTGGCCAGCGGAACATCATTGGGATCCGCATAGACTCGTTGTAGTGATTATTCTTGGTCGGCTTGCCGTGTGAACCCATACAACAGCCGTGGTCGGAGAAAAAGACCACCAATGTTTCTTCTTCTAGTCCTAGACGGTCCAGCTCGTTGACGATGCGGCCAAACTGCTCGTCAACACCGTGTACCATGGCCATATATTCTTTGAAGTATTCAGGGCCATACCCCTCCAGATACTCTTTGTCCCAGTTGACATTTGGTCGAGTATTCAGGCTTTCAGATGTTTCGTCCTGATAGCGATCCAGGTATTTCTGTGGCACCTGATCATACGGTGAGTGTGGTGGGTTCATTGATACAACTAAGGTAAACGGCTTGTCGCTGTCGCGATATTTTCCGTCTTCATTGCGCAGGTATTTTATCGCAATATCAGCTTCGTGCTCCGGACTCCACTGGTTAACTTTAATCGGTTGATCACGAGGTGTTTCATTGGTCCAGTACATTGGCGTCAGGTGCTTATCGTAAGTCCCGTAGGCATACCAGAAGTCAAAGCCATGACGGCGATCCGGTGCCGTCCAGTCATTCCAGTAGCGACCTTCCATTGGGTTGTTGTAGCTAGGAATGAAAGGGGTTTCAGGTGTATCAAGGTGCCACTTGCCGATATAACCCATGCTATAGCCCTGACCTTTTAGAATGTCTGACCAGGTGCGGGTGTGTTTTTTGAGCTCTATTCCGAAGTCTTTGCCGCCGAATTTACCTGGCATGGCTGTGTGGCTGTTGCCCTGAATTCCATTTCGGTAAGGGTATTGCCCGGTCATAAGCATGCCGCGAAAAGGGGTGCAGAGTGGAAAGTTGGAGACAGCTTGACGCAGTACCACGCTCTGGCCAGCAAAGCGGTTTAGGTGCGGGGTATCTGATGGGTCCTGATTCATAAACCCTAATGCGTGTGCACGCATCTCATCGGGAAATACAATCAGCAGATTTGGTTTCTTTTGGGGTTGCGCTTCAATATCACCGGCGGTGAGGGCACTTGGAGAAGTGCTGCACCCTGCTGTAGCGGCGACAGCACTGGTGGCTGCCATGCCTTTGAGTAGGCTACGTCGCGAAATAGACATATGTTCTCCTGAATATGAGTGTATTGGATGTCTTAAAAACAAATGAAAGTAATCGTTGTTTCATTTGGCTTGTGTTTTCTTATTTATTGAACTGTTATGCATTAGGTGCTTGCGAATTGCTTCGAATCGTAAGTGATCGAAATTTTATTGACTGTGTATTTGATCACAAAAAAGAAAACGAAAGTAATTTGGTGCTCGTGTCGAAAGTTATTGCTTATATAGGTCATACAAATAGCTAAAATTGCGACGGCTATTTACGGTTTGAGTTTGGCAATAGGCCTTTCGAAGGTTATGATATGAACAAATGCGTAAGTTCACGCAAGATTAAACGTAACAATGCGAAAGATTGTGAAAGAGATCAAAAGTTTTCATTTCCCGTATTGTTGCTTTCGTTTTTAGGTGTAAGCTGTATTCGAAATCAAGCGAAAGAGGTTTTGCAGGTTTCGTAAGGAGACAAGGTAAAGTGAAAAGTGCAGTCGAAAGGCGCATGGAAATTGTCAACGTGGTTAACCGAGATGGTAAAGCACGTGTCGAGGACCTTGCCGCACAGTTTGATGTCTCTAGTGTCACGATTCGTAGTGACCTCAGTTTTCTGGAAAAGAATGGCTATGTCGTCCGCTCTCATGGCGCCGCCATTCCCAATACTGGGGTGATTGCAGAGCTGACTGTTCATGAGAAACGCCGCCAAAATGCAGGCATTAAATCTCTCATCGGTCAGGCTGCAGCGAAACTTATTGAAAGTGGTGACACAGTAATTCTGGATTCGGGAACTACTACGCGAGAAATCGCAACCAGCCTGAAATCGCTGGAAGATGTAGTAGTAATGACCAATGGTCTGGATGTTGCAATGGAGTTGGCATCGGCACCTGGAATAGAGGTTCTGATGTCGGGTGGTGTGCTTCGTAAGAACGCACTCTCTTTTTCTGGCTCTCAAGCCGAACACAGCTTAAAGAACTATCGTTTTGATAAGGTATTTTTGGGTGTGGACGGTTTTGATTTAAGAGCAGGTATCACCACACACAACGAGCAGGAAGCCAGTCTGAACCGCTTGATGTGTGAAATTTCTGAACAGATTATTGCTGTTGCTGACTCAAGCAAGTTCGGTAAGCGCAGTTGTCATATGATTCGAGAGTTCGGAAATATAGATATCTTAGTTACTGATTCTGATATTCCCGAAGATTACGTACAGGGTCTTCGAGAAATGAAAGTTGACGTGATTATTGTAGAAAAAGAGTACTAGCCGGCTAACTCCATAGCAGCATTTCAGATGTTGATTGTGGAGTTAGTACATGAACACCCTTCAAAATCTCGTTCAATGCCATAAAGCCGGCGAGCAAAACGGTATTTATTCCGTCTGTTCTGCACACCCTCTGGTGATTGAAGCTGCTCTTAAGCAGGCATTGAGCGACGATTCTCTATTATTAATTGAAGCTACCTCCAATCAGGTCGATCAATTTGGCGGTTATACGGGTATGACGCCTGTAGACTTTCGAAATTTTGTATTGGAGATGGCGGAGTTACTTCAATTCCCCACGGAAAAGCTCATTCTTGGCGGTGATCACCTCGGGCCAAATCGCTGGCAGGCTCTCGATGCCGACGAAGCCATGCGTCATGCTGACGATCTGATTGCTGCTTATGTCGCGGCTGGTTTCAAGAAAATTCACCTCGATTGCAGTATGTCTTGTCTGGACGACCCTATGCCGCTATCGGATGAAATTGTCGCTGAACGTGCCGCCAGGCTCGCTAATATTGCAGAAAAAACGGCACTATCAACCTTTGGTTGCAGCGATATCACCTATGTTATCGGTACCGAAGTCCCAGTACCGGGCGGTGCGGCGGAAGAACTTGATGAACTGGAAGTGACGTCGCCGAGCGCTGCGATAAAAACTATCGAGTGTCATAAGTCTGCATTTGAGCAGGTTGGTGTTGCGGATTGCTGGCCGCGGGTTATCGGGCTGGTTGTTCAGCCGGGTGTCGAGTTTGACCATACCGGGGTGATTGATTATTGCCCGGAGAAAGCGCAGTCACTGAGCCGTGTTGTTGATGGTTATGAACATCTTATCTTCGAAGCCCACTCCACGGACTATCAGACCGACAAGGCGTACCGTGCTTTGGTTAAAGGGCACTTTGCCATTCTGAAGGTTGGTCCGGCCCTGACATTTGCTATGCGAGAAGCATTGTTCAATCTTTGTGATATCGAAGAAGAAATTGTTGCCAAGGCACATTGTTCAAACCTACGTGAAATGATTGAGCAGCAGATGTGCGATGCGCCAGATTACTGGAACAAATACTATCACGGGGACGAACACCAGCAGCGTTTTGCCCGTTGCTACAGCTTCAGTGACCGTATTCGCTATTACTGGCCGGATGAACAAATTCACCGTGCTCAGGAAACACTGTTTGCCAACCTATTCCGTACTGGCATCCCACTTCCCCTATTAAGTCAGTATTTGCCCGAACAGTTTCAAGCGGTTCGTGCAGGGCTGATTGAGTCTGAGCCTAAGGCTTTGGTTCTCGACAAAATTCGTCAGGTGCTTCGTAGCTATGCGAAAGCCTGCAAACTAAATAAAGGTTAAGAGGTACAACATGAACCAATATCTGGGCTACTCAGAGCAAGAGCTGGAAAAACTGAGTGCTTTCTGGACAGCAAAAGAAGTTGAGCAGCAGCCATCATGCTGGCGCAAAACTCAGGCGACTTTCCGCGAGTGCTTTCCTGCGATTGAAGCTTTTATGGATAAGGTGTTGACGCACCAAGATCTACGCATAGTTATGACTGGGGCTGGTACCTCGGCGTTTGCTGGTCGCGCATTGGCACCAGCTTTGGCTGAAAAGACGGGACGACGAGTCGAAGCCGTTGCCACAACCGATTTGGTTTCGAATCCCTACCAGTATTTCGCCGAAGATTTACCGACTTTGCTGGTTTCTTTTGCCCGCTCCGGCAATAGCCCCGAGAGTGTGGCGGCGGTTGAACTGGCCAATCAGTGTCTGACTAACTGTTACCACTTGGTATTGACCTGTAACGGTAACGGAAAGTTGTATAAAAACAGTGTTGGCGATAATCGCTGCTTTGCGTTGTTAATGCCAGCAGAGACGAATGATCAGTCTTTTGCCATGACCTCTAGCTTTTCTTCGATGATGCTGGCTGCTTTTTCGGTTATTGACTTGAAAAATGACCATTCGAAAGAAGTTGAAAGGCTGTGCTTATGTTCTGAGGGGCTGGTCAAAGAAATTAATATGCCTTTCAGTAATATAGCAACATTAGATTTCAGTAGGGTTATTTATCTGGGTAGCGGCGGCTTGCAAGGTTTGGCTCAGGAATCCGCATTGAAGTTACTTGAACTGACTGCCGGTAAAGTTGTGGCGATGTATGATTCTCCACTTGGTTTCCGTCATGGTCCAAAGTCTATCGTTGATAGCGATACCCTTATTGTGGTGTATATCTCGAACAACCCATATACCCGTCAATATGACCTTGACCTGCTGAATGAACTTCGCCGCGATAAGATCGCAAGCAAAGTTATTGCCGTTACAGCACAACTTGATGAACAAGTGACTAATGGTGATTACTGGCATGTTCCGGCAATGGAAACAGCCACCGATATCGAACTTCTATTCCCGTACATTATTTTTGCTCAGATCTATGCATTTCATCGTGCATTGGCTTTGGGTAACACGCCTGATAACCCTTGTCCTACCGGTGAAGTAAACCGGGTGGTTCAAGGTGTCACGATCCATAACTTTAATAAATAGAAGAGGTAGAACTCTTATGACTGCACCTAACATTGTTTGGACCCGTATCGACGAGCGTCTACTACACGGTCAGATCCGTATTACCTGGGGTAAACACACAGAAGCAAATCTAATTCTTGTCGCCAATGATGATGCCGCAGAGGGACCGAATGCCGCCTTTATGCAAGCGGGTATGAAAGCATCAGCCGGTGGCGAATATGCGGTTCGTTTTTTCTCAATTCAAAAAACGATCGATGTCATTCATAAAGCGTCACCTAAACAGAAAATCTTCATTCTGTGCAACAACCCTGAAGATGTAGCCCGACTGGTCGAGGGGGGCGTGCCGCTTACTCATTGCAATGTCGGCAACATGCACTTCCATGAAGGTAAACGCCAGATTGCAAAAACTGTTTCGGTTGATGACAAAGATTTGAATGCGTTTGAACGTATGGTTGAGCGTGGTGTGACTTGCACCGTGCAAAACACCCCCGATCAAACACCTGTAAATGTTATTGAACTTGCCATGACGTCGGCGTAAGCCGCGTCATACCCACTATAAACAGAGATTTAACAAAGGAATAAATCATGTTTTTTGAAGCTGCGCTAGTCGCTGTATGGGCGTTCTTCTGTGGTATCGATAAATACGATGTCGCGTTGAACATCCACCGTCCACTCATTACCGGCCCGGTTGTCGGCCTGATTATGGGTGATATGCAAATTGGTCTGATTGCCGGTGCCACTCTGGAATTGGCCTGGTTAGGTTTAGTGCCTAATGCTGGTGCTCAGCCGCCAGATGTCACCATGGGTACGATTGCTGCCGTTGCTTTTGCTGTGATGACAGGGCAATCAGCAGAAGTCGCAATGGGTGTAGGTATGCCGATTGCTGTACTGATGCAGATGTTGGTTATCGGTTTCTTTGCTGTTACTTCATTCACTATGGGTAAAGCAGACCGATTTGCTGAAAATGCTGATACCAGTGGTATAGATCGGCTCTTGATTACCACCATATCGCTTCGTTCTTTGATGTATGCGCTAGTTGCTTTCATAACGGTTTATTTTGGTGAGCATGCAGCAAGCTGGATTGACGAAAACGCACCGAAAGTGTTGCTAGAAGGCTTGGGTATTGGTGCCAAGATGGTACCGGCGATTGGTTTCGCAATGTTGCTTAAAATCATGTGGTCAAAAGAAGTGGCAGGTGTGTTCTTCATCGGTTTCGTGATGACAACCTACCTCAAACTACCAATCATGGCCGTCGCAATCCTTGGGGCTTCAGCGGCAGCTTTGTATTACTTCTTCAGTGGAAATAATGGAAATTCTAACAATCAACAAGTAGAGGAATTTGAAGATGGCATCTGATATCACAGCAGGCACTTTAGCCGGTAAAAACACCAAGGTTCATGAAAGTCTGGTTGATGGTATTGATTCATACGAAGACACCACACCACGTAAAGTGATCTCGAAAAAAGATCTTTGGATTTGTGCGCTGCGTGGTCTGTTCATGGAAGGTAACTTCAACTTTGAACGTATGCAGGCAGGTGGTTTTGCTTACTCCATCATTCCGGCACTGAAAAAGATCCACGGCGACAACAAACGTGACTTGGCTAAATCGTTAAAGAACCATCTTCAGTTCTTCAACGCGAGTCCAAAACTGTTCACTTTCTTGCTTGGTACTGCCATCGCAATGGAAGAGAACAAAGAAAAGCCATCCACTGTCAACGTCATGAAAGTGGCGGGGATGGGGCCAACGGGTGGTATCGGTGATGCGATTGACCACATGACTTTGATGCCGTTGACATTGGCGCTAGGGGCATCGATTGCAATGGAAGGCTCAATTGCCGGTCCGTTTGTTTTCTTCTTCCTATATCAGATTGTTCACTTTGCCGTGTACTTTGGCCTGATGTTCATGGGCTACAAAGCGGGTACCGCCGCGATGGTCAACATGAGCGATGCTACCGAGAAGCTGGCAAAAGCAGCCAACATTATGGGTATCTTTGTTATCGGGGCGCTATCGGCTACCTTCATTCGGGTGCAGACCACGGCCTCGCTCGAACTGGGAGGGAAGGTCGTTGAGCTGCAAAGTGCCTTGTTCGATAAGGTGATGCCGAACATTCTGCCGCTGGCATTGGTGTTCTTTATGCTCAAGCTGGTGAAAGGGACGGGCTTCTGGGCGAAACCGCCGGTGTTGATTTTCTCAACCCTTGCTGCCGGTGTTGTCGGCCACTTCCTCGGCATTTTTTAAGTAATTAGGTTTCGATAGTTCAGGGGGGAGATATTCCCCCCATATCAAGGATTTTCAGATGATTGGTATTGTTGTTTCGGGTCATATTAATTTCGCATCAGGCATGCAGTCAGCGGTTCAGGCCATTGCGGGCGAACAAGACCAAATGGAGTTTATTGATTTTGTCGAGTCAATGTCGACAGAAGAGCTAGAAGTACAGCTTCGCCAGGCTGCACAACAGGTTGACTCGGGGGAAGGGGTACTCTTTCTGACTGACATCCCAGGTGGTTCACCATGTAATCGCGCACTCTCAATCATGATGGATACGCAAAATATCGAACTGATTGGTGGAGCGAACCTGCCAATGATTGCCAATGCGGCGTTCGAGCGCGACGGTGTCAGCCTGCAGGAGCTTGTTAATACGTTATTGGAGATTGGTGCTTCTTGCATGCAAGACATGCGTAAAGAGCTGGAAGCTGTCATGGCACCAGAACCAGTCGCTGAAGAAAGTGAAGACGGACTATAACTATGCGTTACGCCTTACTCGCCGATCGCGTGTTTACCCCCGAAGGCATTGTGACTGATACCGCAGTAATGATTGCCGAAGGTAAAATCGAAGCGATAACAACGGAGCTTCCCAAAGACTGCCCGGTTATCCGTTTGGAAGGTCAGTCTTTGATGCCGGGCTTTATTGATATCCATATTCATGGTCGTCAGGGTGCCGATGTGATGGATGCCACGGATGAAGCGTTGCAGACGATTGCCGATGCCCTGCCTCAAACCGGTGTGGTCGGCTGGGTCGGTACGACCGTGACGGCACCGTGGGATGACATTCTTAGTGCATTGCGTCAGGTTCGCTATTTTACCGATCAAGCGCAAGAGCAGGGTGCCGAGTTACTGGGGAGTTTTCTGGAAGGGCCGTATTTCACCGAACCTCACCGCGGTTCTCATCCTCCGGTCTATTTGAAATCTCCCACTATTCGTGAGCTTGAGCAGCTTCATGAAGTCGCTGGCGATTCATTGATTCGTGCGGCAGTGGCACCGGAAGCCGCGGGAGTGATGGAAGCGATTAGCTGGCTCGCCGAACACCAGATCAAAGCATCGGTTGCTCATACCGATGCGACTTTCGATCAGGTAACCGAAGCATTTCAACGCGGTGCTGACTGCGGGGTTCACCTTTTTAACGGTATGCGCGGCCTCCATCACCGTGAGCCGGGATGCTGTGGTGCCGTTCTCTATCATGACATGCTGGCCGAGCTGATTGCCGATGGGATTCACGTCAATCCGGTGATGATGCAGCTCGCTTACAGGATGAAAGGCTATCAGGGTATTGCTCTGATCACCGACTGTATGCGTGCCGGTGGTCTCGATGATGGCGAATATCAGCTAGGGGCACAGATGATCACCGTCACTGGCGGCGAAGCGCGTACGGCCTGTGGCTCGCTGGCAGGCAGTACCTGTAGCTTGGATCAGGCGCTACGAAACATGGTTTTCGAAAGCCATGTCCCAGAATGGGAAGCGGTGCAGATGGCATCGTCTGTCCCGGCTAATTACTTGGGGCTTGCTCACCGTCTTGGCAGTATCGCCAAGGGAATGGAAGCCAGTCTCACTATTATGAATGAAGATTTACAGGTGCAGGGCACGTTAATCAAAGGCGAGTGGGCCTATCAAACCGAAGCGACCAAATAGCGCTGTCTGCCTTGCCAAACAAATGAATAAGAGGTTTTACATGGAAATTCGTCAACCAATTCACAGTGCACATGCCAAGCAACTTGATACTGCCGGGCTACGCGAGCAGTTTCTGATTGAAGGCATGTTTCAGGCTGGTCAGATCAATCTGACCTACAGCCATATTGACCGCATTATCGTCGGTGGCGCGGTACCGGCAACTGAAGCACTGACGCTTGAAGGCGGCAAGGAAATTGGCGTTGATTTCTTTCTGGAGCGCCGTGAACTAGGTGCTATCAATATCGGTGAACCGGGTCTGGTGATTGTTGATGGCGAAACCTATGAGATCGGTACTCGCGAAGCGATTTATGTCGGTAAGGGTGCCAAAGACGTTAAGTTTGAAAGTGTGTCGGCAGAAAAGCCCGCACGTTTCTATGTAAACAGTGCACCAGCCCACATGACGTATCCGACGCGCAAGATCACGCGTGAAGATGCGTCCCCCGAAACGCTAGGTAGCCAGGAAAACTGCAACGTACGTACCATCAATAAGTACCTTCATCCTGCAGTACTACCAACTTGCCAGCTGCTTATGGGGTTGACTGAGTTAGCGCCAGGCAGCCTGTGGAACACCATGCCTTGCCATACCCATGAGCGTCGTATGGAAGTGTACCTGTACTTCAACATGAAAGATGACAACATCGTTTTCCATTACATGGGTGAGCCGCAGGAAACACGCCATATCGTAATGCGTAACGAGCAAGCAGTGATTAGCCCTAGCTGGTCGATTCACTCTGGCGTGGGTACGGCAGCCTACACCTTCATCTGGAGCATGGTGGGGGAAAACCAGACCTTCCATGACATGGACCATGTCGCGATGAGCGATCTGAAATAACCTTCTATCTCAATTTGCGGTATGGCAAAAGGCTCGAAAACAGATTCGTCCACTGCCTGCCATACCGCAGCCTTTTTAACTAGGAATTCCAAATGAATATGTTTGATTTATCAGGCAAAGTTGCCATCGTTACAGGTTGTGATACAGGACTTGGCCAAGGCATGGCGGTTGGTCTGGCAGAGGCTGGTGCTGACATTCTGGGTATCGGTTATGTCCCTGCTGAAGAAACGCGCGAGAAAGTCGAAGCGCTGGGCCGGAAGTTCCACTACATCACTGCCAACCTTATCGATGACTCGAACAAAAAAGCACTGACTGCACTGGTTGACCAGGCGGTGACTGAGATGGGGCGTGTTGACATTCTGGTAAACAATGCCGGTATTATCCGTCGTGAAGACCTGCTGGATTTCTCCGATGATAACTGGGACGACGTTATCGCCATTAATCAAAAAGCGGTTGTCTTCCTGTCTCAAGCTGTTGCTAAACACTTTATTGCGCAAGGCAATGGCGGCAAGATCATTAATATTGCTTCTATGCTGTCTTTCCAAGGCGGTATCCGTGTTATTTCCTACACTGCATCCAAGTCTGCGGTCATGGGTATTACCCGTGCACTGGCCACCGAACTGTCCCCACACAATATTACTGTGAACGCTATCGCCCCGGGTTATATGGCAACCAATAACACACAGGCGCTGCGTGAAGACCAAGAGCGCAACAAGGCCATTCTGGAGCGGATTCCTGCTGGTCGCTGGGGGCTGCCAGCAGATATGGCCGGTCCTGTTATCTTCCTGGCTTCTCCGGCTTCAGATTACGTAACGGGTTACACCCTTGCTGTTGACGGTGGCTGGTTGGCTCGCTAATAGGTGATGACATGACATTGACGAAAGAACATATACTAAAGCAGCTAAAACGTGTCTATCGCTACCAAGCCGCGAATCAGACTCGCTCTGTGATTCGCCGCAGTGGCGCGACTCGTTTTATCAAGGATACGGACTGGGAACGCGGCGTATTCTGGTCTTGTGCCTCTGCTGCATGGATGGCAACTGACGATAATGAATACCTTGACGGGGTGATGAATTACGCGCTGCATACTGGTTTTCGGACCGGTGCATTTCCGCGTTTTGCTGATGACCATGTCTGTACCCAGGCGTATTTGGATGTCTACCCAACCATAAACATCCCTGAAGCGTTGGAGCCGACCGTTAAGGCGTTCGATGTTATGCTTGATGAGCCGAAACCTGGCCATCGCGACTGGTGGTGGGTGGACTCACTGTTTATGGCACCACCTGCCTTTGCGGCTTTGTCAAAAGTGACCGGCGAGCGCAAGTACCTCGATTACATGAATACGGCATTCTGGGACGCGATTGATCATCTCTACGATCCTGAAACGGGCCTGTTTTACCGTGACTACCGTTATATGCCAACTGAGCTTGGCCAGAAGTACCGTGATGAGTTCGGTGACGGTGGGGCAGAGTTTCGCGAAGCTAACGGCGAGAAGGTGTTCTGGTCGCGCGGTATCGGCTGGATGCTGGCTTCGGTACCGCGTCTGATGGCACGTATGCCCGAGGATTATACCGAGCGCAGCCGTTATCTTGAATTGTTCAATAACCTTGCTGCCGAAGTGATCAAATATCAGCAAGATGACGGCTTTTGGCGTACTAGCCTGCTCGATCCGGAAAGCTTCCCGGCTCCGGAGAGCAGTGCAACCTCGCTATTCTGCTATGGCTTGGCATGGGGAATAAATAACGGTCAGCTTGATCGTGACATCTATCTGCCAGTTGTCGAGAAAGCCTGGCAGGCATTACAAGGCTGTATTCACGATAACGGCATGATGGGGTGGGTACAGCTTCCCGCCTTTAATCCTCGCGACGTAAAGTTTGAGCACAATATAGACTACGGTGCCGGAGCTTTTATGTTGGCAGCAATTGAAGTTGCTAACTTGGTCGAATAATAAATGGGCATAGTGAACTCTGTATTAAACTGAGTGCTTTATACCTAATGAACTCTGACTTTATTGTTATTAGCCTCTCTTTTAGTTTTCGGCTCAAGATAAAGAGAGGCTTTTTTATTATGTGAAAATGTCTTAATTTATGTCTGAACAATCAGTATATTTTCTCGCGCAATCACTTGGTTTTCTGAGCTTCGCTATCGGTTTGTTTGCGTTTTACCAGAAACAAGATATTAAGCTGAAATTGTGGATGGCAGTATTATGCCTTGTGAATGCGATGCACTTTTTATTATTGAACTCTTCCTCGTCAGCATTTTGCGCGATCGTTTCTATGGTGAGAAACTTAATTACTATAAAGGTTCGATCGCGGTGGGTGATGATGACCTTCATGCTGTTTAGCATTGCTGGTGCTTTTTCAATCCAGCGATTGAGTGAAGCACTTGGCGTCATGGGTATATGTGTCGGTACTTATTCGCTTTTTATGCTTGACGGTATAAGGCTTCGCTTGGGGTTGCTGACAGGTTCACTCTTGTGGTTGGGCAATAATATTGCCCTGGGTTCGGTTGGTGGAACCCTGCTTGAAGCCTGTAGTGCGAGTATGAATGCCGTTACCTTATACCGACTTTATAGCGATAGGAAATCTCTCGAACAGATACGGATTTAGTGAAGTAGTCTCTTCTTATCTCAAGGTTTGGTCGACTTTATAATAAGTGGTGACCACTTGATTGACCAGATTTATTACTGCGTGATTATATATTGGGGTGAAAATGTTTCGTTTAGAACAATATAGTTTCGGCAAACGATTAGGTGCAGGTTTTGCAATTATTATTGTGATGCTTCTGCTCGTTTATGGGGAAGGCCTGAGAAGCCGCCGAGTCACGGAGGATGGCATTAATCAGCTGAATGTTGCCAATATAGGTGTTCGTGAAGTTTTTGGTTTGCAGGTGCTTGAAAATAGTTATCTAAATACCCGGGATCCAATTTTTGCTCAGCGATTTAAAAAATGGCATAAAGTTAATCTCGATAAATTTTTGGCCAGTAAACACCTTTTTAATTCGAGTCATGATCGCCCGTTGGCAGAGAGGTTTGAAGTCGCCAGCATAAGGTACGGTCAAGAGTTCGGTAAATTCCACCAGCAAGTTACGACAATCCAGGCACTGATCAGACAGATGGCCGAGACAGAGCAGAGGTGGTCAGGTCAATATCTGGCTGATTCGGCCCAGTTGCTACTTGTTCGCCTTGAGCAGGGGCGTACTCAGACTGAGCTGTCCCTGGAACTGTCCCAGCTTGAACCATGGGAAGCAAGCTTAGGTCTGTGGTCACACTATGTGGAGCCTTCAGAGATTGCGGCTTATCGTAGTAAACTCAATCAAGTTAGTAGCTTGGTGAAAGCTTCCGTCGAAACGCGAGATCTTATGCTGCAGGCTGCGATGGATGTCCGTGATAGTGCTAAGACGCTGGTGGCTAATGTTGAGCTGAAAATGGCACAGGATAAACAGTTGAGTACTTGGGTCGGCTTTGTCGTATGTTTGTCGGCGGTAATAGCCAGCCTTGTTATTGGCCTGGTGCTCACTCGCTCGGTGATAAAGCCGATCAAATCCACCATTTGTATTGTCGAGAAACTGGCGGGGGGAGAGCTATATCATCAGCTTTCTTCTGATGCACGTGATGAGCTGGCAAGTTTGTCGCAGGCCATAAACCATATGACGAACTCGCTTCGCCATATGGTTGGAGATATTGGCCAGAACCTCGAGTTGCTCAATACGGTAACTGCGGAAATGGACACTATTGCCGAGGGAAATAGTAGCGGTGCGCAACAGCAGTTGGCAGAGTCCGAACAGATGGCAGCAGCCATGACCCAACTGACAGCCACAATGGCAGAAATCAGCAATAGCGTGGTCGAGGTTGCCGACAGTGCTAATCAAAGTCAGCAGTTAATCGAACACTGTAATCAGGTAACGGATGTTGCTATTTCAGATATTCGCCAGCTGGATAGCAATATGTCTGATGCTGCCGAGGTTGTCGGGCACCTGGCGCAGGGGACGGAGAACATTAGCTCGGTTCTTGAGGTGATCAGCAGCATTTCAGATCAGACTAACCTGTTGGCATTGAACGCGGCAATCGAGGCTGCACGGGCTGGCGAGCAAGGGCGTGGGTTTGCTGTGGTAGCCGACGAGGTGAGGCTTCTGGCTCAGCGTACTCAGTCATCGACACGGGAAATTCACTCTATTATTGAGGCTCTGCGACATGATGCAGGTAAGGCTGTCTGTGCCATGAACCAGAGTCAGCAGTCGGTGTTGTCATCCCGTCAGCAGGTTGACGATATTGGTTCCAACCTGACGGCAGTATCAGATCTGGTCAACAATGTTGCTGAACAGGCTGGTAACCTGTCTACTGCCTCGGTAGAGCAAAATGTGACGGCCGAGTCGTTCTCCGAAAGTATGCAGGTAATTGTCGATATTACCCGACGGTCATCTGATACTGCCGAGCAACTAGCCAAAACCACCAGTCAGCTTTTTAAATGCAAGGACGAGGTTAATTTCCACATGGCCAAATTTAACTTGTCTTAGCTATACGCTGAACTCGTGTGAATATGAGTGTATATTCTTGAATAGATACACAGGCTGCTTCAGCAGCTTGTGTATCTAGTTCTTGAGGTATACGTTTAATCGTGATTATTGCCTTTTTTCTTATGCTTCTTGAGAAGACGTTGTATCAATCGATAAACCTTTTTTGGTATCTTCTTATCACTCATGAAAAATCCTTTTCTAAGAGTGTTTCAATTATCGAACTCATCCATTGTCGATAGCTATCATGCTTCTGGCTTTGTTTTTTCTTGTCTATTAGCTAATAACGTTTCAATATTTTCCGTAAGTAGATCGATTTTGTCATCAATATGGTCTAGTCGCTTATTGTCTAAACCAACAAAATTTTGTAGCAAATGGTGCACTCGCTCTTCGATCTCAACTGAGGCGTGAGTGTGTTCAGTATGTACACGTTCTTTCACTTCTGATTCAACAGAACGACCACGTTCAACCAGTTCATCAAATAAGACTTTGCTTTTGTCTGATAACTGGTTTACTTCTCCAGCGCTTTTTGTATAGGCACCTAGCCCCGCTAACCAGATGTTATGTAGTTTTTCTTCTTTTACTATATTTTTCGCTACTGATTTTAAAGTGCTCATATCGTATTCCCTCTTTGTAATACAAAATTGACTATCAATAAGTATTAGCTTTTAGCGTATTTAGAGGATATGAATTTCATTTAGAGTATTCTCACTAAAATAGTGAATTAACATGCCATATGGTGAAATAAAATAAAGGAGAGCCGCCTTATTCCGACTCATTGCCTGTCGATTAGACTTAACAAATCCCACTAGAAAAATGTTTAGAGCACGTAACATATGGTTGGGTAGGTTATCGTAAGTGCAGTATGAAAACGCTGCAAATCTAGTGAAATTTGAATAATAATGCTGTTGCTGTTAACATTCCCTCTGGTTTTTTATTTAGTGGTCTAATTATCTTGGTTTCTGTGAGCCATTTCGCTTGTACTGTTTCATAAAAAAAAGCATTAAGGACTGAACGTTTGAGTATCATTTATGGATAGCATTTTAAAAAAATACAGCATTGAAACAACCGACTATCAGGTTGGTCAGGACAACATTCAAAAGTGGGGTTTTGATATTCATAACCCCGTATTCGGCATTAGCGCAGGCCTTATTTTTCTATTCCTTTCGGCGTTGCTAATTGTCGAACCCAGCACCGCTAAAGAGGCACTTAATAGTTTAAAGAACGGTATCATTGAAGATTTTGACGTCTTCTTCATGTGGGCAACTAACTTTTTCCTTGTTTTCACTCTAGCCTTGATGTTGTCACCCTTTGGTAAAATCCGCATTGGTGGCAAAGAGGCTAAACCAGAGCACTCTACCGTTTCATGGATGGCAATGTTGTTTGCTGCCGGTATGGGGATCGGCCTTTTGTTCTGGGGAGTGGCTGAACCTACGGCTTACTTTACCGACTGGTGGGGCACGCCGTTTAACGTAGAACCGTACACCGCAGAAGCAAAATCACTCGCGATGGGAGCGACAATCTTCCACTGGGGAATCCATGGGTGGTCTATCTATGCAATTGTCGCGCTCGCGTTGGCTTTTTTTGCTTTTAATAAGGGGTTACCGCTCTCCATTCGTTCAGTGTTCTACCCGATTTTTGGTGATCGTGCTTGGGGCTGGCTTGGTCATGTAATTGATATTATGGCTGTACTGGCTACCTTGTTTGGTTTGGCAACCTCTCTTGGTTTGGGGGCGCAGCAGGCGACTAGCGGTATTAATCATGTGTTTGGTACTGATGGCGGTATTGGCATGCAGCTTGTTGTTATCGCATTTGTAACTTTGATAGCCATAGCTTCGGTGGTGCGAGGAATCAATGGCGGTGTGAAGCTACTAAGTAACATCAATATGCTATTTGCCTTCGCCTTGCTGCTGTTCGTGACTTACGTCAGCTTTGATATTGCGAAGCTTTCACTGCCTGCAACATTCATGGCTTATGCAGAAAATATCATTGGCCTGAGCAACCCTCATGGCCGTGAAGATACGACATGGATGCACGGTTGGACGGTATTCTACTGGGCATGGTGGATTTCATGGTCTCCATTTGTTGGTATGTTTATTGCGCGTGTATCTAAAGGTCGTACCGTGCGCGAGTTCTTGTTCGCTGTTGTGTTTATTCCGACTCTGATGACCATTGTTTGGATGTCTATATTCGGTGGGATTGCGCTCGATCAGGTGGTCAACAAGGTTGGTGAGCTAGGAGCAAAAGGCTTAACGGATATTTCGCTTACTTTGTTTCATGTTTATGATGCCCTGCCATTTGGCTCAGCCATTTCCATTATTTCGATTGTGTTGATACTGATCTTCTTTATCACCTCGTCAGATTCAGGCTCACTGGTTATCGACAGTATCACTGCTGGTGGTAAGGTCGAGGCTCCGGTTCCGCAGCGGATTTTCTGGGCAACAGTCGAGGGGGCAATCGCAGCAGTCATGCTTTGGGTTGGTGGCAAAGAAGCGCTTCAGGCCTTGCAGTCTGGCGTTGTAGCGACGGCCCTGCCGTTTTCCTTTGTCCTGTTGTTGATGTGCGTTAGCCTGATCAAGGGATTAAATACAGAACGCTCTTTATACCGATAATAGTTGAGACTGAGAAAAGGAGCCGATCTTACGATTGGCTCCTTTATTTTTTTCTATATAAACCAGATCACGACTTAATCAAGTTAAATGCTTGCGGTATGGCATCTACCGTTGTGACCGTGACTTGTGTATTACCGCTTTCAACCTTGGTAGTCACCTGCGAATTATTACCTTCCAACTTCCATTCGCCTTTAACCATAAACCGGCTGCTTACGGGCTGGGACAGCTGATAGCGCCAAGATCTGCTGTAGATACTGACTTCTATTTGCTCGCCGTTGGTGTCGACTTGCTCTGGATCTTGCCCATCATAAAGAGCCAAATCTGGATTGACGACGCTGAGCGAGAGCTGATCGGCGGGTGTATTGGCCTTGACCATGATCTGCGAGCTGGTCTCGGATGCGAGTACCCAGTTAGACGCAGAAAGTGTGGCTGGCTCAAAGAAGGCGTAGGCTTCGACACCACTTTCACTGCGAACTGCATGCACCTTGTTGTCCTGCTGGAGCACGGTATAGGCAGGTTTAATGGCATCCTGTGCTTCTATTTTGATGGCATATTCATAGCGGCCGTCGGCAGGGGCTTTACCGTGATCAATCACCGCTGTGGCAAACTGGCCAGATGTTGGATTGCCATCATCCTCGTCGTTGGACTCTTGGGTTTGGTAGCTAAATCGAACCAGTTCATTGGCGGTATCTGCCACAAAGTAACGGTTGCCGGCGGGATCGAGAAGTGCCGTTTCGCCCGGAAGAGCCATTTCGGTACCCAAGGTATTGACGCTATAGCCGTTAATTTCTACAGGCTCAAGGTTAGGTATGCTGTATTGGAATAAGGTGGTTTCGGTGTCATGCAGGCCATCGGCATTTTGGATCCCCGAACCGAGAGCAATGACGTTATTGCCAAACATGAAATACGATTTATTGGCACGCAGGCTTTGTTGGCTATATTTTTTGTGACCGTGTAACTTCATGGCAAACATCGCACTGTCGCTCTCTAAGGTATTGGCACCCGAATAGCTTTCAGTAGACAACAGCATTTCTTCGATGCCCGCACCTGGCAGTTGATTGAGCACAGTTCGTAGTTCGCTATTTGGCAAATGGACGGTAGTGGTGCCAGGGTAGCGGTTCCAGTCCCACCCATCATGGCTGAATGCTCGTTTCGACAGGTTAGAAGGGGTTATTTCGAACTGACCATACTGCAAATAGCGGCCATAGAGGTTGTTGGCCTGATAGGTTTCATTTCCGACCAAATAACGGCTAAAGCCCCGGGCGGTAGCCAACCAGGAATTACTTGGTTCAGCCGGACTCTGTCCTCTGGCTACCGCCATAGATGCATAGTTCATGGCCCATACACCGCTCGGCTCGGCTTCGGCAGCAATACCTTTATATGATGGAAGGTGACGTAGATTGGCATAGGCGGCAGCCAGCTCGGTATCGACCGGCTCGGTGTTATCCGGCGAGCCCGCAAGTGCCAGCCACTGAAATGGTGTCGGTGAGATTTTCTGTTTTCCGTCGGGATGGCGACCACTTAACACAATAGGAGTGCGGGTTTCCTTGGTGTAGATACGCATCTTGAGCAAGACGTCTTTAATTCGCTCATGGGCTGCCTGTGAAATTTGGTAAGGGCTGTTACTTAAACCGAATATGGCACCGGAAAGTCCGTTAAAGGCATCTTTGCCGTAGGCTGGATAATGTTGCGAATGATGGAAGACACTGCCATCTGGTTTAAAGCCGCCGCCTAATCCATCTGATGCCAGCAGGGTTTTGCTGAGCCAGGATTGAAGTTGACGTAGCATAGCGGCACGTTCGGTTTGATCCGGTAATAGCAGGAAGCTCTTGATCATCCACTGCAGCTGGGTATTTAGAATATCGACATTTGATGAGTTGATCTGAGCGTCGGCTTCATAGATACGGCCAGTGGCATTAAACCACATCATAGACTGTTGTACCGGCTCAAGCAGTTGACTGTCCGCAAGCAGTTGTCGGGCGATGAACATGGCATTGAAGAATTCGCGGGTCTGGTAGCCGACATGCGTAATGATCTGGAAACCGGAACCACCTTCCCAGCCTTGGTCAAGAGCGTACCGGGTGGCGTCGACAAAGGCTTTCTCAAGTGCGGCACGGTTGGCATCAGAGAGTGACTGGCTCCGCAGGAACTTGGCCGTTTCGAGCATGGTCTTGCCTAGCGTACGGATGGACATGGTATCTGTCAGCATGGCAAGTGTCTCATCACTGACAATGCCTGCTTTGAGGAAGTTATGGCGCTTGGGATGGTCTAGAGGTATTCCGGTTGGTGAGCCGTCGGCATTGTAAGTGATATTAAGCGGGGCGTATTTCGCCAGGTTGGCATCGATTTTTGCCTGGGTGATGGTTGCCTGTGTCTTGACGGCAAGGTGTTGATCGAATTGGCGATACAAGGGAGCGCTATCTCCCTGGTTATCATCGAATACGGCATTGAAGTTAAAGCTCGGATTATCTTCCCGCAGCATCTGATCGTACATCAATAATGCTGTCCAGTTCTTGCTGGCCATGTCGACGACATTCGGATTAACGAAAGGTTGCTGGTAATCCGGTGTTGGCCAGCGGTTGTCAACCGGAACTGCCATCATGACTTGGTCGAAAAGCAGCGAGCCGGCTAAGTCTGGTGCTGTAACTGTTAATCGGTTCATGCCGGCTGTCGGTGTTCCGTCCATATCCCTGAAGGGGACAGAAATTCCTCGCCAGCCCTCGAAGTTCAGGGAATAGGAAAACTGAGCTTGCGAGCTGTCGTCTTTAGCAAACTTGAAGGTCATTGTGTTGTCAGAAGCCTGCTCGTTATAGACCCAGGCCATAAAGGTATAAGGTGTAATTTCACTGTCATCATCAGCATAATTGATTTTTTGGTGGAATCTTAGCTGGCTGTTGGGGCTATAGGCCCATTTTAGGGAATGGGAGCCATCTTTGAAATGCTCATCAGTGATAGCAAGCGGTGTCGTTGATGAGGAAGTGATAGCCTGCGGTAATCCATTTTCGAAAAAGTACATATAGCCACCGGGCTCAAGTTGTGCTCCTTTTCCTTCAGTTCCTTGCTTGCTTTCCACGTTTGTGGAAGAACCTGAATTGGTTAGGCTATCTGTGTTTTGAATACTTTCGTTTCCGCATCCGCCAAGGGCGAAAATTATGCACAGGGTGAGGTAATTAGGTTTTTTCCATGCTTTCACTTTTGTCTTTCCTTTCATGTTGTGATTTTGGAGCGAAAGGTTAGTGGAAGTTTTGTGGTTGTTTTTTGATCGAATTCACGTTCTGTTACATGTTGTAGCTTTCGAAGTCTTTTGTTGTTGTTTGTTGAATATATATCACAATAAATTGACTTACGAAGTCTTTCATATGTTTTTGTTGGTGTGATCCTTATCTCTTTAATCTTTCGTTTATTTACGTATATTGCCTTTTAGTTATTTTGAACTGCGGAACGAAAGGAAAGTTACATGGCGATATCACACCCAAAGCAAGCCCGCTTTCACATGATGGCAAAACCGGCAAGCTATCGCTGCAACCTGAAGTGTGATTACTGCTTTTATCTCGAAAAAGAGCAGATGATGCAGCAACCAGCAGAGAAAAAGCCTCAACCGGTAGCGACTGCCGAGCAGATGTCGGATGCTGTACTCAAACGTTATGTACGTGACTATATTGGTTCCCAGGATACAGACGAGATTGATTTTGCCTGGCAGGGAGGAGAGCCAACGCTAGCCGGGCTAGATTTCTACCGTAACGTGGTTAAATATCAGCAGCAGTATGCTGACGGTAAAACGATCACCAACAGTTTTCAGACCAACGCGGTCGCAATTAACCGTCAGTGGGCGCAGTTTTTTGCCGACAATAACTTCTTAATTGGTGTTTCGGTCGATGGTGCGCCCGAGGTGCATGACAAGTACCGGATTTCGGTTAACGGTAAACCGACGTTTGAGCGGGTAAAGCACGCTATTTCACTGTTGAAAGAGTTCAACGTCCAATTCAACACACTCACCGTTATCAATGATCAGAACTGGAGCAAGGGCAAGGAAACCTATCACACGCTAAAGGCACTAGGCTCCGAGCACTTGCAGTTTATTCCGATTGTCGAAGTTGAGCAGCACTGCCAGCAGAGTAATAGTGGCCATTATTCGCCAACCGCTGATGCTACATTGACCCACTTCTCCGTACCTGCCCACGGCTATGGCCAGTTTATGACGGCGATCTTTGACGAGTGGATCAAAGAGGATGTCGGCCGCATTTTTGTCCGTATGTTTGACAGTATGCTGGCGACGTGGATGGGCTATCCCGCCTCGGTGTGCGTTCAGGCGAAAGAGTGTGGTCAGGCAATGGTGATCGAGGCCAATGGTGATCTCTATTCGTGTGATCACTACGTTTATCCGGCCAATCGCCTCGGTAATATTGCCCTCACTAATATCGGAAAACTTGCGACCAGCAAGCAGCAACAGCGCTTTGGCAGCGCCAAATCGACCAAGCTTACCAGCCAGTGTCAGCAGTGCGAACTCAGGGCGCTGTGCCATGGCGGCTGTCCCAAGCACCGTATCACCCCGATTGCAGGGGAAAAGCACAAACAAAATTACCTGTGTGCTTCCTATCAACAGATCTTCAGGCATACCGCTCCGGCAATGCATCTTATGGTGCAGGAAATACAGCGCGGGGGAGTGGCAGCCAGTGTGATGCCGTTACTGGCAAACATGGATGCACATTAATACGTTTTAATTAAAAAGGAGTGAACAATGAGACTGTCCTCAAACAAGAAGACGGTACTGGCAGGCCTTGTGGCTGCTGCCTGTGCAATATCACCGGCAATGACGCTGGCAGCAGAGAAAGTTGAGCAACCAAACGTCCTATTAATCGTGATGGATGATTTAGGCTCGGCGCAATTAGACTTTGCGATGGATAATATTGACAAGGATACGCTGGCCAAGCGGCCTGTACCTATGCGTTACGATGGTGATTTCGACAGGCTATATGACGCAGCCAAGCGTTCGATGCCGAACATTACCCAGCTGGCCAATGAAGGCGTCAGAATGACTAATGCCTACGTGGCGACACCGGTTTGCGGTCCGTCTCGTGCCGGTATGATGACCGGGCGTTTCCCTCACAGCTTCGGCACTTACAGTAATGATGATGCCAAGCTGGGGATCCCGCTGGATATCAAATTGCTGCCTGCGCTGATGAATGAAAATGGCTATGCCACGGCGAATATCGGTAAATACCATAACGCCAAGGTGCGTAAGGAGTTCAAGCCGAAAGATCTGCAGAGCCGTGATTACCATGACAATCAGATCTCAATCGCCGAGCCAGGGTATGGACCGGAAGAACGCGGATTTGACTACTCCTATAGCTATTATGTATCGGGAGCGGCGCTGTATAACTCACCGACTGTTTTCAGAAACGGTGAGAATGTTCCGTCACCGGGTTACATGACTTATAACCTCACCAATGAAGCGATCAATTTTATCGAAAAAGCCAACGATAACGATCAGCCGTTTTTTATCAACCTTGCCTACAGTGTGCCCCATATCCCGCTAGAGCAGGCGGCACCGGCTAAATTTATGGAGCGTTTTAATACCGGCAACGTCGAGGTGGATAAATACTACGCCCACGTCAATGCGTCCGATGAAGGAATTGGTAAGGTTATTGATAAGCTAAAAGAGATGGGTGAGTACGAAAATACCTTGATTTTCTTCCTGTCGGACAATGGTGCCGTACATGAATCCCCGATGCCGATGAACGGCATGAACCGGGCGTTCAAGGGGCAGCGTTACCGTGGTGGAGTTCATGTCCCGTTTGTCGCGCACTGGAAAGGCGTTCTTCCTGAAGGCCGTGTCGATAATACAATGATTTCAGCCATGGATATTTTGCCGACAGCGCTTACGGCTGCAGGTATTCAAATTCCCGAAGAAATGAAAGTAGATGGTCAGAATATCATGCCGTTATTGAATGGCGAGAAGCAGATGCCTCACAAGTACCTTTACTGGGCCGGGCCGCGTGCGCTGCATTATGATTCAAGCAATGCAGATTTCTGGAGCAATTACTGGAAATGGATCACTTTCGAAACCAATGAATTTATTCCGAGCAAGCACACTGAAAAGCGTTCGAAAGGTGAGTGGGCAATCAAAGATCAGAAATGGTCGCTGCATTATTACGATGATGGCAACAGTGAGTACGAGCTATATAACTATGCTCAAGATCCTGCGGAGTCGATTAACCTGGCGGACAAACATCCAGAGAAAGTGAAAGAGCTGAAGACAGCCTTTTATAACTGGATAAAAGATAAACCGGCACCGGTTGCATGGGGACAGGACCGTTATGAAATCTTAACGGAGTCGGCCAAATAACCATGATGAAGGGCCTCGAAAGAGGCCCTTTTCTTGTGTGAATGAGTGAGATAAATAATCATGCAAAAAGAAATCAGTGCCCAGCCTCGCCCGACAATCCCCTACGAGCATCCTGATGCTGCCATGTATCTGAAACTGTTCAAAGAGAACCTGATCCGGCTACGACATAAAAAGCCTGCCTACTGCAGACATGACGAAGCAATTCGGCAGGTGTTTGATTCGAATTCAGATACTTATCAGGTCAGTCTGCAAGAACAGTGTGAGCAGTTGGTTCGTTACATCACCGAAGCTTTCGAACACTACGCTGTCTGGGACTATACCCATGCCTATTATCCCGGTCGCCCGAGCCAGCAAACTGCCAGAACGGATGCGATGGAAGGTGTCAGTAGGGTACTTCCGACGCTTGCCGCATGGTTGCATGCCAACGGCGAGACAACGACGGTGATCTCCGGGCTGAACAATAAAGCGATAGACGTGGCCGAGTTGCTGCGAACGGCATTTCTTGCCGGCACGAATCCTGAACACAAAGGGTACTGGGGACAGTTACATGACTACGACCAGCGAATTTGCGAAAGTGCTGATTTGGCGCTTGCCCTTTGGCTAAGTAAGGCTTGGGTTTGGGATAGTTTTAGTTCGATTCAGCAACAGCAGATTGCGGCGTGGTTCAAGCAGGTTAATACCTGCCAAACAGTCGATAATAACTGGCATCTTTTTCCGCTTACTGTCCAGTTGGTGCTTAAAGCATTGACTGGTGAAGATACTATTGCCCACGACAAATATGCTCGTATCAAGGAGTTCTACGTCGGGGACGGCTGGTTTCGCGATGGTGCCCGTGGTAACTATGACTACTACAATGCCTGGGGTTTTTTCTATTCGCTGTATTGGCTGGACCAGATAGATCCGGCATTCGATTCTGAGTTTATCCGCCACAGCCTCTCGACGTTTGTGGAAAAATTTCGCTATTTCTTTACGGCCGAAGGAGTGCCGTTCTTTGGCCGCAGCGTATGTTACCGGTTGGCGGCCTCTGCACCGTTGCTGGCAGCAATAGACACGCCAGATCCTTGTCTTTCTGTCGGAGAAGCAAAACGAGCATTTCGAACCAGTCTTGAATATTTCATTCGTCAGGGAGCTTTTCAGCATGGCGCACCTACACAGGGTGTTTTTGCCGATGATCCACGGCTGGTGGACAATTACAGCGGGCCGGCCAGTAGCTTTTGGTCGTTGCGAGCGCTGAACATTGCTTTGTTCAGTGGTGCTCGATCAGGTTTATGGCAGACAGATGAGGTTCCGCTCGAAATTGAAAAAGGTGATTTTTCATTTGAAGTTCCGGCTATTGAAGCAAGTATCATTGGAACTTTCAAAACGAAAGAGGTAGTGGTTATTTTTCATAATGACTATATCTCGGAGCAGTCCCCCTTTACACGGCGCCTGGCGCGACAGTTATGGTCTAAACGGATACTGGAGAAGCTGCTTGGTCGTGCAGAAAGGCCTAAAAATAACCTACTTCGTAAGGGGGTTACCTGTTACACCTCGAAAATGTTTCATTTCTTTTGATTTCGTAAACTTTCGCTTTGAAAGTATTTATGTGATCTAGATCTTTTTATTTGCTTTTGTTTTCAAATACTATTAAAGCGAAAGCTAACGAAGGTTTTGAGGTTATATATGTTTCTGGTTTCTTCCCGCGAAATGCTCCACAAAGCGCAGCTAGGCGGCTATGCTGTTCCTGCGTTTAATATTCATAACCTGGAAACTGTCCAGGTTGTCGTTGAAACAGCATCTGAAATGGCATCGCCTGTTATTCTTGCCGGTACACCGGGTACGTTTTCCTATGCTGGTACTGACTATTTAGTCGGTATATGCAAAGAGGCTGCCAAACGGTATGAGATGCCGATTGCTTTGCATCTCGATCACCACGAGTCTTTCTCGGATATCCGTAACAAGGTTGAGGCTGGGATCAAATCAGCAATGATTGATGGCTCGCACCTTAATTTTGAAAGCAATATCGAATTGGTTAAACAAGTGGTTTCATTCTGTCACCGCTGGGACTGTTCAGTGGAAGCGGAACTGGGCCGTCTCGGTGGGCAGGAGGATGATCTGGTTGTTGATGCCAAAGATGCGTTGTATACCGATCCAGAAGCGGCATTGGAATTCGTGACCAAGACAGGTATTGATTCACTGGCGATAGCGATTGGTACTGCCCACGGAATGTATAAAGAAGAGCCTCGGTTGGATTTTGACCGTTTGGGTATTATCCGCGGTAAAACAGATGTGCCATTGGTGCTTCACGGTGCATCCGGCGTTCCTGATGCTGATGTACGCCGTTGCATCGAGCTGGGTATCACCAAGGTTAACGTTGCCACTGAGCTGAAAATTGCCTTTTCTGATGCCGTAAAGCAGTACTTTATTGAAAACCCGAATGCCAACGATCCTCGTCACTACATTGTTCCTGGTAAAGAAGCGATGAAGAAAGTGGTAATGGAGAAAATCGCAGTATGCGATAGCGCCGGTAAGTTGTAATCACAAGAAATGGATAGCAAAAAAATGGCTTCAACTCCGAAGTTTCAGCAGAAGAAAATCGCCATTATTGGCGAGTGTATGATTGAACTGAGTGGCCAGCCATTTTCCACTCAGGAGCAAAATTTTGGTGGTGATACGCTCAATACCGCAGTTTATCTGTCTCGCTTGGTGCCGGGGCTGGCCCCCAGCTATGTGACCGGGCTTGGTCAAGATACCTATAGCCGTCAGATGGTATCGGCATGGCAAAGCGAAGGTATTGATACTTCAATGGTGATCGAGGTAAATGGCAAGCTTCCGGGTATGTATGCCATTGAAATTGACCCGCAAGGCGAACGAAGCTTCCATTATTGGCGCAATGAGTCTGCGGCCCGGCAACTGTGCCAGCACCGTGACTTTCCCAGTGTTGTCGAGACGTTAAAAGCGTTTGATCTTGTTTATCTTTCAGGTATTTCACTGGCCATTTTATCGGATCAGGACAAGCGTTCCTTGTTGCTGGCGCTGGAGCAGCTCAAGCAAAGTGGTGTTCGTATCGCCGTCGACTCCAATTATCGGCCGCGGTTATGGCGCAGTGGCTCAGATGCCTGTGAATGGTTAGGAAAGCTCTACCAGCTAAGCGATATTGCCTTGGTTACTGCTGAGGATGAGGATTTGCTGCTCGGTATGAAGAATTCCCCAGCCGGTATTATTGCTAAGCGGTTGCACTCTATGGGGGTCAAGCAGGTTGTTGTTAAGCTCGGTAGCGAAGGGGCAATGTGGTCGTTATACGGTCTCAACGGCATTGCCGCCGGTAACAAAGTGGATAACGTTGTCGATACGACAGCAGCTGGCGATTCATTCAATGCGGGCTTTCTGGCAGCTTGGTGCATGGGAATGGAAATAGATGAGTGTTGCCATTGGGGAAATAAGTTAGCGGCCCGGGTTATCCAGCATAAAGGTGCGATTATCCCGTTGGATCAGACTCGGTATATTACGGAACTAATGAGTATTTGATATGAACAATAAGTGGATTGAAACATTACGTGCACTACGAGTGATGCCAGTCATCCAGATTGAAGATGCCAAAGATGCAGTAAAGCTGGCCCAGGTGCTGAGTGACAATGGTTTGCCTGCTGCGGAAATTACCTTCCGAAGTGAAGCGGCTGCGGAGTCTATTCGACTGATCCGCGAGGCACTGCCTGATTTGATCCTATGTGCAGGTACGGTGTTGACTCCTGCACAGGTGGATCTGGCTGTAGAAGCAGGTGCTGACTTTATTGTCAGTCCGGGTTTCAACCCGACAACGGTGAAATATTGCCAAGAAAAAGGTGTAAAAATCATTCCGGGTGTGAATAGCCCTAGCCAAGTCGAACAGGCTCTGGAGCTGGGTGTTACAGCATTGAAATTTTTCCCGGCTGAAGCCTCTGGTGGTATTAACATGCTGAAGTCGTTGACCGGTCCATACGGCAATATTCAACTGATGCCTACAGGCGGGGTAAAGCCGACAAACCTGATGGACTATCTGGCCATTCCTCAGGTAATTGCCTGTGGTGGGACCTGGATTGCACCAACGGCAGCTATTCGTGACAACGATTGGGAAACGATTGCCAGCAACGTTCGTGAGACCTGCAAGTTAGTAAACGCCTAGGAGCTTGATGATGACAGAAAAGCACGTTGCCGTCTTATTGGCTGACGGATTTGAAGAAGGTGAAGCCGTTGTCTTTATCGATATTATGCGTCGGCTGGATATCAAGGTCACCGTATTGTCGTGCATGGAAACGACAGCACTGAATACGTACTTTGAAACTCGAATTACCGCCGATGATGTCCTGAAGAACGGTTACGACAATACCTATGACGCAGTCATGATGCCGGGTGGCCCGCAAGGGACGGATAATCTGTCGGCTAATCCGATGGTGATAGACTTTCTCAAGCGTCATATCAGTGAAGGCAAGTATATCTGTGCCTTGTGCTCATCGGGTGCCAAGGTATTGGCAGCGCATAATCTGCTGGAAGGTAGAGCATACACCACGGGTGATAAGCTGGCTGAGAAGTTCTCGGATGGCCAGTATCTCGATAAGAAAGTGGTAGTAACAGACAATTTCATTACCGGTAAGGGGCTGGGCGTTAGCTTTGAGTTCTCTTTCACTGTTGCCAAGATGCTGCTAGCCGATAATCAGGAAAAAGTAGACTGGCAGGCAAGTCATATCTACTTTGACCACTGGCCACTGGCCACTGGCCACTGGCCACTGTAATCGTGCCTATTGTTAGCTGATATCTTGAGGCTGCCCGATATGTGTTTGGGCAGCCTTTTTTTATGAATGTTTTTCAGACAGTTTATTTAATACCGCATAGTCGACATGGTAATCCATTGATATTAAAGCTACCTGCCTCACCCTGTCCTCTGCCATCATCATCGATTGAGGTCAGGACATTGTAGTTAGATTCAAATACCCCGCCGAGCGTAGCCTCTCCCTTTTCCGGATACCACCAGCTCAAATCTGCCACGACCACCGTCGGTGATAAATACGTATCAAGCTTGAGGGTTTGGTAAATTACTCGTCCGTTGGGCGTTTCAATCCTCACATTTTGTCCCTCCTTCAATCCCAACCGTGAAGCCGTCTCCGGATGCACACGAACTAAAGGCTCTGGGTGTACATTTCGCAGTGGCGAGATCTGGCGGCCATGGGAGAACATGTAGAGCTTGGATTTTGCAGTGGTCAAACGTAAAGGAAATGCCGGGTTATCTGCTGCCATCGGCCTGTACATTGGTAGTGGGTCAGCATTCATGGTGGCAAGTTGCGCACTGTAGAGTTCAACTTTTCCCGTGTGGGTCGGAAAGCCGTCGGTTAAGTACTTACGGTATCGGTGAGGCGATGTGGGCGGAAGCACCATTTGCAGCGCTTTGACGGTGGCAAAATCCAGCCCTCCGGGTTGAAGGAAATCATCCCAGTAGGCGGTATCTGACTGAGGATCGAGAACGCCCATAGTCTCACCAATGGCAGCTACGATCTGATGATCAGGGCATGCATTGCCTGTCTGTGCCAGCTTGGGCTGGTAGCGCACTGAACCGTCAAGTCCCTGTGTTATTCCCTCATACTCCATAAAACTGGCTGCCGGGAAAACGATATCTGCCATCATCGCCGTCGGGGTCATAAACAGTTCTGATACTGCTAAAAAGTCCAGTGCTGACAATGCCTGATGGACGGCATGGGTGTCTGGCCAACTGAGCAGCGGGTTGGCACCCATCACCAATCCCGCTTTTATCGGCATCGGGACACTGTGCAGTATTGCCCGGGTGATCCCTTGGTTGGTTGCGCGGAAATATTCCGGCAGTACTGGCGTTCCTGCACTGCATGCCCGCTTCTGCGTCGACAGGGCATGTACTTCCTTGTCGTCATAAGGCCAGCGGCCAGATACGAGAGACGGTGCGTGGCTCTGGAATTGGCCGCCGGGAATATCCAGATTACCGGTGATCGCCATTAGCATGGCAATGGCGCGGTTGACCTGAAAGCTGTCGGTGTTGTGATCAAGGGCATTGCCGCTGATAATTACGGCGGGCTTGGATTGCGCGTACAGGCGGGCAACTGACAGAATTTCTGCTGAACTGATCTGTACCTCTTGTGCCAGTTGTTCGAGATCATAGCGAGCCAGGTGCTGTTTGAGCTGATCAAAACCCTCACACCATTGGGCGACAAATTCATGGTCGTAAAGCTGCTCATCGATAATGATTTTAAGCAGTGCGAGTGCCAAGGCCAGATCTGCCCCCGGTTTAATTGGCAGCCAATGGTTGGCTTTTTTAGCGTGGCGGGTGTATTGCGGATCAATGCACACCGTTTTTGCGCCACTTTTCAGCGCAACATTAAGCTGCTTTACATCGCTAAAGCGGGTTTTGTACTTATTGACCCCCCAAAGCATGATACAGCGCGTCTGCTCGTTGATATCATGAGATGGGTTATAGCCTAGGGTATACTCGCGGCCGAGTTTGGTCGGTGCCCAGCATACGGTTTCCGGCCCGACGATATTAACGGTTTGCAAGCCATTGGCCAGCCGTAGCAATTGGGTATACATGAAGTCCTTGGAGTAGCCATAGGCCATGAAGACACTATTCTGGCCCCATTGTTGCTGTGAAGCCGTTAGCTGTTTAGCTGTGAACTCAATCGCCTCTTGCCAGCTAATGGTTTTCCATTTGCCTTCGCCACGCTTGCCCACTCGCTTCATCGGTTGGGTTAATCGTTGGGGGTGGTTCATCAGCTCCAATGCATTAAGACCTTTTCGGCAAAGCTGGCCACCGGATACGGGATCGTGTCGGTCACCGGCAACGCGGCTCTTGCCGTCTGGTTCGGTGATGATTTTTAACCGACATCCGCTACCGCATAGGGCACAGCTTGTGGTAGTGACTTCTGTCTGAGCTGGCCGTAACTTTGATTGACTGAACATTAGTACCTCGAAATAAGACGAATGCTTTTGCCTGGTTTAGGATTTTGCGTCTTGTGGAACACAATATTCAGCAGGGGATGCTTCACTTTTAATTAAGGTTTTCCCCATCCCCACTAACAGCAGCGATACAATCGGCGTTAGCCATACATACACGGCATACTGGGCATAGACTAATGGGCTGACACCCAGTGTTGCTGTCATAAATGCGCCCGCAGTTGTCCATGGCAACAACATTCCGGAGGTCATCGAGCCTTCGCTCAGCAGTCGGCTCAGCATTTCAGGCTTGAATCCACGTTCTGTATAAACCCCTTTGTACAGCGAGCCATTGAGGATCATCGATAGGTAGACTTCGCTGGTGGCGACATTGGCCAACACACAGGTACACAATGTGGTGAATACCAGGCTGACGTTGCTTTTGACTCGCGGCAGGATTTTTTCCATCAGGACAGCAAGGAAGCCGGCCTTTTCCAGCAGGCCACCCATGCACAGTGCGACAAAAGCAAGAGAGAAAGTCCACATCATGCTCTGGATACCGCCCCGCATCAGCAGCTTATCCGCCAGTTCGGAGCCTGTAGACTGGGTGAACCCGTAGTTTAAGGCTGCGAAGATATCGGTCAGGCTATTTTGTTGCAGCAATCCGGCGACAAGCGCACCAACCACAACGCCCCCAAATAGTGCGATCTGCGAGGGGATTTTGGCGAACGTCATAGCCAATGTAATGATTATCGGTGCCAGTACTACCAAGTTCATATCAAATGTCTGGCTCAGTGTTGTTTGCAACTCAGCAATGTGCCCAGTTCCGCCTGTTTCTGTACCGACATAAAAGACGCCCATGAAATAGTAAGCAACCGCAGATAACACCAACACGATTTTGTTGACCTTATTGACGGCTTTGAGGTGATTGCCAACACTGGTTCCGGCGGTGGCCGAGGCGAGAATCGTGACATCTGAGACCGGAGATAGATTGACGCCGAATACGCCGCCCGAAATGATCATTCCGGCAATAATAGGAAGCGGCACGCCCAAGCCGATCCCCATACCGATCAGTGCTACCCCGATTGTTGAAGCTGCACCCCAGTTAGTGCCTGTTGCATAGGTTATCCCGCAACACACCAGAAAACCGGCAGGAAGGAAGAGTTCGGGCGATACCATGTCGAGCCCATAGTAAATCAAGGCCGGAATGGTTCCGGCCAAGATCCATATCCCGATGATCATACCGATAAGAAGAAACGAGAACATTGCGCCAGTGGCGTTTTTAAGACTCTCGCCCATAACTTCAATTTGTTGATCAAGGTTATAACCGCATCGCCAGCAAAATAACATTGCTAATACAACAGAACCAATTAGCAAAATATGAACATCAAGGTTGAACACCATGATGCCAATAATCAGGGACAAGGTTATAAATGAGAGTAAAAATACAGCTTCACTAAAGAATGGTAAGCGCGTGCTAGATGAATGATTTGCCACAATTAATTCCATTAAAGAAATGCTATGGAGGTGCGATTCTAAAGTGTGAAAAATAAATGGCTGTGATATAACTCTTTGTTTTGAAAACTCTTAAGTTCATCGTGTTAAGTTTGTTAAACAAATCAAAATTTGGGGTTAAATTACCATTTCTTGTGAAGACAGCAGCGTTTTGAACTTTTCTACCGGTAATGGCATGGAAAATAAATTTCCCTGCCCATAATCACACCCGGCAGCAGCCAGCAAAGCGCGTTGCTCATTAGTTTCAATACCTTCGGCTACTACTTTTAAACCGAGTTTATGGGCCATGACAATTATAGCTTCACATACCGCTAAATCTTCGGAATCTGGTTTAAGGTTGCGGACAAATGACTGATCGATTTTGATATTGTCGACATGGAATTTTTTTATGTAGGAAAGCGAAGAGTATCCGGTGCCAAAGTCATCGAGTGAGACTTCAATGCCGGCATCGCGGAATTCAAGCAGCTTGTCAGTGACTGTTGTGCTGGCATCAAGCAATAACCCTTCGGTGATCTCTACAGCAATGGCTTGTCCCGGTAGGCCAAGTGAGCGGAGGTGGTCCAGCCATTGTGAGATGTCATTTCCCTTGTCGCGGAACTGCTGCGGGGACTTGTTAATGCTGATTTGAAAATCAGGGTGGTTTAGCTTCCGCCACTGGGCAGCCTGACGGGCTGCTTGATGGAACACCCAGTCACCGAGCTCGATAATAATACCGGTTTCCTCGGCAACAGGAACAAACTCCACCGGGCTGATCATACCGAGAACCGGATGCTGCCAGCGGATCAGCGCTTCGGCCTTGGCCATATTGCCTGTCGCCAGCTCGACAATTGGCTGATAGTGAAGTTGTAACTGGTTGCTGTTAAGTGCAAGCCGCAGTTCATTGGCCAGTTGTCGACGGTATAGTGCTTTTTCCTGCATCGATGTCGTGAAATAGCGGTAGCAGTTTCGCCCTTGTTCTTTGGCAGCATACATGGCTTGATCGGCGTTTTTCAGCAGGGTATCGGCTTTCGTTCCGTCTTCAGGGTAGAGGGTAATGCCGATACTTGGTGAAATATAGATAGTCTCAACACCCAGCGTGAATGGGGCAGAAAATTGGTAGAGGATTTCTTGCGCAATACGTTCGGCACTGTGTGTGTCGTCTTGTTCACTGAGAATGACTGTGAACTCATCTCCGCCTAAGCGTGAAACGGTATCGGTATCGCGGACACAGTTTCGCAGGCGCTGTGCGACGTCAACGAGCAGCTGGTCACCGATATTGTGGCCAAGAGTATCATTTACTTCCTTGAAGTGGTCTAGATCAAGAAACAACAGAGCCATGGGACGGTTAGCCCGGTGCGCTTTCCTCTTTTCTTGCTCCAGCTGGTTTAGAAACATATGGCGGTTGGGGAGGCCTGTCAATGCGTCAAAGTTGGCTTGGGTCCAGATGATCTCATCAGACTTTTTCTTGTCTGAAATATCTGAGAACTGGGCCACCCTGCGATGGGTCGTTCCATCACTATTGTAAATGGAGTTGACTGTCAGCAGGGCTGTATAGGCTTTCCCGCTTTTGTGGCACTTTTGGATCTCACCTTGCCAATGTCCGTTGTTGTTGAGTGCTCGTAACATGTCTTGTATAACATTGTCGTTCTGATGACGTGATAACAGCAGTTTGGGACTTTTGCCTTTTACGTCATTCTGCGAATAGCCGGTAATCTCTGTAAAAGCAGGGTTGGTAGTAATAATTTCACCATCGCTGTCGGTGACAACCATAGCCTCACTGCTGTTTTGATAGACCATAGAGGCCAACTGCAGGGATTCTTCGGCAAGCTTGCGTTCGGTTATGTCCAATATGCCTGCAATCGCAAACTGGACTTGCCCTTTGACCCGGTAGCAGGCAATCGTCACGTGAACATATACAATATCGCCACCTTTGCGGATAAAGCGTTTATCCAGCGAGTAGCCGTCAATTTCGCCCGCTATCATCCGATCAAACTGATCTAAATCCAGCTGTAAATCATCAGGGTGGCTGAGTTCCTGCCAGGTTAATTGAAGTAGCTTATCTTCGCTGTAGCCAAGTATTTCGCATAGCCGTGGGTTAGCACGAAGCCAGTTTTTATCTGGGTGGGTGATAGCAATTCCTATGTTGCCCAAATCAAATTGGGAGCGAAATAGGAATTCACTCTCTTTCAATGCCTCTGCTGTTTTATCTCGCTGTAGCCGTCGGACAAACAGCATTCCCATTGCAACCGTTATTAGCGGATAAATGAGTAACACTGGAAAGGTAATATTCGAGAGCACCTTCAGTGCCAGTCCCCAAGGTAAAGTGAACATCAGTGCCAGCATAGTCATGTGGACAATGATGCCGAAAAGGTATATTTCGCGAGCTGACAAATCTGATAACGGACGTCGACGGTAATAGTGCCAAGCTATCCCTAGAGCGCCAGAAGCAATGATAACCGTAACACCGGTTATTGCGGCTTCGCCACCTTGGTAAAGACGCAAGGTGGCGGTCATTACCATGGCAATAATGGTGGGAATTGGGCCGAAGAAAAGACCGGAGATGCCGAGCAGTACCGAGCGGGTATCAAAGATTATTCCCGGCGAGTACTCCCAAGGTGTAAGCATAATGACAGCGCCAATCAGCCCAAGAGCAAAGCCCATGAATACCTTCCAGAGCGAGTCGAACGAGTTACGGCTGCGACTGGTTGCCATGTCGTAGATAAAAATCATTGCCAGCAATAAGGTGGCATTGTGAGTTAGAGCGAGAAGGCTGGCGTGATTCATGCCTAAAGATGGTCTCTTATCTATTGGGCGGGATAATGTAATTTTTTGTTACACCATTTTTCTCGATGATAGCAATTTTTGACAAGTATTGAATATAGCCCTTTCTAGTATTGTTCCTCATTATTGCCCTGGTACCTGCAACCGCTCAGGTGAACGAGTCTGGTTTCCATTAAGTACGTTGGTGTTACTGGTTTTTATATAGCTCGGAAACCAAACTTAGATCACATTTTAATTCGGAATCGATACGGTTTCTATTGTTTAGCTAAAACGGTTTAGCAATAATGTGGAAAATTAATTCTTGGAGTTGAACAAGATGGCTAGAGTGTGGGTTACTGGGGATGCGGTGGTTGATCTGATCCCAGAGGGAGCAGGAACTTATCTGAAGTGTCCGGGTGGTGCACCGGCCAACGTCGCGGTGGGAGTTTCGCGTCTTGGCGGTGATAGTGCTTTCTTCGGTCGTGTTGGAAATGATCCGTTGGGGCGCTTCATGAAACAGGTGCTCACAGCTGAAAGAGTCAATACCGAAAAGATGATCCTAGATTCTCATCAGCGTACTTCAACCGTGATAGTCGATTTGGATGACGAAGGTGAGCGCAGCTTTACCTTTATGGTTAAGCCAAGTGCTGATCAGTTTACCGTGCCGGAAGACGTACCGGCATTCCAGCCCGGTGAATGGCTACATGTTTGCTCAATTGCTTTGGCGAATGAGCCTTCCCGTTCGACAACCCTCGATGCGATGAAAGCAATGAGAGCGGCTGGTGGTTTTGTTTCGTTTGATCCAAACCTACGAGAAGAAGTGTGGGTAAAGCCCGAAGAATTGAAGCCGGTCGTACTGGAAGCCGTTGCGCAGGCTGACGTGGTAAAATTTTCCGATGACGAGCTATTGTTGATTACGGAAAAAGAGTGCCTGCAGCCGGCACTGGCTTGGTTACACGAGAGTTTCAATCTACCGTTGGTGATTGTTACCCAGGGCAAAAAAGGGGCGCTGGTAGTTCAGGCTAAGTGTCAGCAACTGGTAGCGGGACGTCCTGTTAGCCCAGTTGATACAACAGGTGCCGGTGATGCTTTTGTCGGTGGGTTGCTCGCAGGGCTTGCTATGAGTGATGACTGGCAGCAGGCAGATAAACTATTGGACATTATCAAGCAAGCCAATGCGTGTGGTGCGCTTGCCACAACCGCAAAGGGGGCAATGACGGCCTTGCCGACTGCCGATGAACTGACTGCGTTTCTTGCAGAGGCAGAGTAGGGAAGTAACAGACATAAAAAAACCGGGCCAAAGCCCGGTTTAATATTTCAATCAAAGAGTTCAGTATTAAGCTAGTGCTTCCATCTGACCTTTGATGATTTCAGAGTGAGTACCGAATACTGCCTGGAAGTTGTCGCCTTTCTCGAATACACCGGCCGCACCAAGTGCTTTCAGACGAGCAGTGTCAACTTTAGAGCCATCGATAACTGTTACACGTAGACGAGTGATACAAGCTTCAAGGTCTTTGATGTTAGCTTTGCCGCCGAATGCTTCAGTGATTTCGATAGCAAGGCCGTCAGAACTTGTGTTTACCTCAGTCTTAGACTCTTCTTCGTCTTCACGACCAACTGTTTTCAGGTCAAGCGCTTTGATTAGCGTAACGAATACTAGGAAGTAGATAACCGCGTAGACAACACCGATTACTGGTAGCAACCAACCGTTAGTTGACTGACCGAACAGTAGGGTAAAGTCAAACAGACCGTGGCTGAAAGTAGTACCGTGCTTAATGCCCAGCAGAATCATTACTACGAATGCAGAACCCGCTAGTAGTGCGTGAGCAACGTAAAGAATCGGAGCAACGAACAGGAATGCGAACTCAATTGGTTCAGTGATACCTGTTAGGAATGAAGTCAGTGCAGCAGAACCTAGGATTGAAGCAACTTTTAGCTTGTTCTCAGGCTTAGCTGTTACGTACATTGCAAGACATGCTGCAGGTAGGCCGAACATCTTGAACATGTAACCACCAGCCAGGTTACCCGCTGTACCATCACCTGCTAGGTAGCGAGGGATTTCACCGCGAACAACTTCACCAGCAGCTGTTGTGAACTCACCAACTTCGTAGAAGAAAGGTGCATTCCAGATGTGGTGCAGACCGAATGGGATTAGAGAACGCTCAACAATACCGTAGATACCAAATGCAACTTCTGGAGACTGGTATGCAGCCCACTCAGAGAAAGTATGGATACCGGCACCGATTGGCTGCCAAACGAAAGCAAGGATACCGGCTACGAAACATGCAGCCAGAGAGGTTACGATTGGAACGAAGCGTTTACCGCCGAAGAAGCCAAGGTAAGTTGGTAGCTTAATATCGTGATATTTGTTGAAAAGTTGTGCGGCTACCAAGCCCATGATGACACCACCGAATACACCGGTATCTGTGCCTTCTGCAACAACACCCAGTACGCGGGTCATTGTTAGGTAACCAAGAGCAGCTGCCAGAGCGGCAACACCGTCGTTTTTGGTAAAGCCCAGTGCAACACCGATGGCAAATAGCAATGCCATGTTGGCGAACACACCCAGACCGGCCTCGGTCATTACCTGTGCTACGATTTCAGGTAGGAATTTAGCAACTTCCGAGTTACCACCGATACCTAGAAGGATACCTGCTGCTGGCATACATGCTACAGGTAGCATGAGGCTACGCCCCATTTTTTGCATAGTACTAAAAACGTTCATTTGAACCCCCATTCATTATGAACTTTATGACAATATTTTTAGATTAAATATATAATTAAAAATGCTTAGTAACGCTAAAATTAAGATATCTAGTGAGTGATCTAGACAAATAATAAAGCGGTGTAACTGTTAAGATATCAGGTGAATATTAATTTGTTCGTATTAAACTAATAAACCCTACTGATTATCCTTGTTCAAAAACACGTCTTACGAAAACGTGAAGAACCTTCTTAATGCTACTTTATTTAAGTTTTATTAATTAGAGTTCTATCGTTCTATGTCTCTCCAATTGATGTAGCTAATCATATGTCAGGTTTGAAAATAATTACGAGTTGTACGTCACACTGGATGTAACATAGTGTAATTTATAGTTTCTTTAGGTAACGAAAAAAGCGTCTTGTGTAAGTATTACGTAACTTTGATTAAGTTTGACGGTAATGAATAGTCATGATGGAAGAATGGCGCTTAAGTCTAACATGTTGATTTTAATGGTTATACCCTGGCTGTTTGTGTGATTTTTCTTTGTTACATTGGTGTTCGTAGAAAGGTACAGGCGAAACATTATTCAAATTGCTAACATTGTAGCAAGTTACGATGTGAAACCATGCACTTATTGTTGCGAACATTTATACCTTAGATATTGAAATAGCTAATTGCTGTCATGATTAAGGTAAGCTGTAACTTTGGATTTATTTGTTATCAATCCAAGCCTGTATATTAGAGGTAAATATTAAGCTTTGAAAGGTTAATCATGATAGATGATAAGCACAGAAACTGGATGATTTTTATATTAGCGTGCTGGCGAATAATTTCAGTGGAATATCACCAGCACTATATCGAACTATTATCGCTTGTTGACTAGCTAAGCGTCCAAAACGTTGTTGGCTGCCAAAGCTGCGGTTGCTTGGCAATGAACTGCATGCGTGTTGCATCCTCGGGTGTGAATACTCTGGCAGTCATGACGTATTCACCGCCATTAATAAAGAGCTCTAGTGAGGAGCGATCAGCCAGTACCTGGATATCAACATTATTACCGCTATGCCACGGTATCTCTCGAACAAGCTCGCCGTCAGTTGGCAATGCCCGGCTGCGATCGAGCAGAATACGTTGGTTATCGGCATCAAGGACAAAATCACAGTACTGCTCGCCATTATCCATCAGACGAAGTGTTATCTGCCCAGTTTCCGGCCACGTCAGTGTCGTTTTCAATTCATAATTTTTGCTGTCGAGCTGTAGTGTATGACAAGACGATTCAAGGCGAGGCACGTGAATTTGCTCTTTTCCTCGCAGTGTTTGCAGTTCGCGGGCCGGGCGTTGATATAGCTTACCGTTTTCCCAGCTTAGTTCACGTAAGCAGGTCAGCTGGTGAAGCCAGCCATCTTGGTTGCTCGGTTGCTCGGTTTCATCGGGTAGTCCCATCCAGCCTATAAGCAAACGACGCCCGTCCGGGGTTTCGGCAGTTTGCGGGGCATAGAAGTCAAAGCCAAAGTCGAGAGTGGCAAAATCGCCAATCGTTAGCTTGTCTTGCCTGTCCAGATCTGCTTTGACATAACCGTTATGGTGAGGAATGTTGTAGTGCTCGCTCGGTGACTCGATACCCTGCGGACAGATAATTCCTACCAGCTGGCCATCTATTTCAAACAGGTCCGGGCATTCCCACATGTAACCAAACTGACCGAGCTCATCACCGTACAGGCCTCTATAGGACCAATTGTACAGGTCATCAGATCGGTAAATGGCAAGGCGGCCTTGAAGCTGGTTGTCTGGGGTTTGTTGTTGGGCGCCTAACAGCATCAGCCAATGATCACCGTGCCGGACTAGTTTCGGGTCGCGGCAGTGGGGGGTGACTGATGGCGGTAGTTTGTCGATAACAGGCCCATGCTTAATGAAGTGAAGGCCATCTTGGGATGTTGCCAGGCATTGGGTTGTAATACGGTCGCGTTGCTCGCCGATACGGACATTACCTGTATAGAACAGCAGCAGTTCATCGTTATTGCTGACAGCATGGCCGGAAAATACCCCATGGCTGTCGAACCAGTCTGACGGGCACAGTGCTATTCTCTGGGTCGTCCAGCTCACCAGATCGGTGCTAGTAACGTGAGCCCAGTATTTATCCTTGTGGTCGCAATCGAAAGGATATACCTGATAGAAAAGGTGGTACTCGCCCTGATGGTATATAAAGCCGTTTGGATCATTGAGCAGACCCTGGGGCGGTGCGATATGCCATGTAGGGCGATGGGCTGAGGCTGATATTTCCTGAACTTCTAGTAGCTGCTTTCGCTGGTTGGCCTCAATGAACTGGCCGAGCTGCTGCCATTCCTGCTTCGTGAGATAGGGCTCAGGTTGCCAGGTTAGCTGAGAGAGTTGGTTATTAAAAGGCAGCTCGGCAACGGCTGAAGTTCGAAGAGACGGGTCCTTCAGCTCGATGATTACCTGCTCCTCAACACGTAAGGCTCGCAGTAAATTGTCGTTGCCACCGCAAGCGGTGATCAGTTCTATCAGTGTCATTGGTGATGGCCTTAAATTGCTAGCTGTTGTCGTGCTTAGCAATATGCAGATTTTAATATTTTCGGGAACGTTCCAAAAATAGAGCAGAATTGAAGCTTAAGCAAGTTGCGATTGTGATAATCGCAAAGCTCAAGGAAAAAGTGTGCGGAGGATCGAACTATAGTTAGGAAATGTGGTGTCGAAAGTGGGGAAGAGCTGCTTAGCAGCTCTGTCGCGGCACCCAGTCAAAGCCTAACACTAGCTTGGCAACTTGACTTCGACCCTGCTCAATGATTTCCAGTAGCATTTTGGCAGCGTTACTGCCCGCGGGTTCAAAGGCATAGGCAAAGGTTGACAGTCCGGGTGTCACTACTGATGCCATTTCGTCGTTGCCGACACCGACAACCTTAATGTCCTTACCGGGCTTGAGGTCAGAAGCAATAATGGCCTGGATTGCACCGATGGCAATTCGGTCAGTGGCGCAGAATATACCGTCAGGCCGTTGATTGTCAGCCAGTAGTCGGGTCATTTCCTCGCGGCCGGAATCAATCGAGAATTGGCCTTGGGTATGAAATTGAGGTGTCGATAAACCTATGTAATTCAATGCATTAGAGAATCCATCGTAGCGTTGGCGGTCAACAGCGATATCATCACTTTTTACCCCGAGAAAGCCGACAGATCGGCAGCCGGCGCGGTGAAGCTGTTCGGCTGCGCAGTAGCCAACTCGGTAATCATCATGAATGACGCTGGGAATGTTATAGCCTGATCCATCCTGACCAATTAACACGACTGGCGCCCTGGAGCGTTTGATCGCCGTGATCAGCGCATCGTCAATATGGGTCGCGAACATCACAATGCCTTCGACCCGTTTTTGGTTGAACAGCTCGATGTACTGGATCTCTTTGCCGGCCTCTAGTCCGCTGTTGGCCAGCAATACGTGCTTGCTTGCCTGTTCAAAGGTTTTGCTTAGACCGTCAACGCCTTGTGATACTGCATTTGAGGCTACGCGGGGTACGATGATACCTATCAAGTTGGTTTTATTAGATTTTAAATCTTTAGCTACTTGGTTAACCACATATCCGCATTCTTCAATTGCGCGGCGTACTTTAATTTTGGTCGCTTCTTTTACGCCATATTCGTCATTAATCACTCTAGAAACCGTGGACTTAGACACCCCGGCCAGACGTGCGACGTCGTGTAAGCTCGCCATAAATACTCCTTAGTTTCAGCCATGATCATCCACATTCGGGATAGTTTGCAATTGAGATCCGGTTTTAGCCCCTAATTGAGTGATGATGATCACAATAAACCAGTGATGATCGGATTTTATGCCGATCACCCTCACACATGAAAATTAGAGGGTTGACGTAATTCAGTGCATCAATAAGACTTGGTTTCGGTAACGTTCCCGAAATTAAATATGCTGCTCCACCCCCGCAGTATTGAGATGGGATGTTAGCGATGCAAACCACATAAGTGCTTGACCTAAGCTTAGGGTTAAGATGTATTGAAACGGTCTGAGCGTGAATCTTGTTCACGACGGAGGTATATAAGATGGACTTTCCTGTCATTGCCCGACAATTAATCGAAAAACTGGGCGGAAAAGAGAATATTGCAGCTGCGGCGCACTGCGCAACGCGTCTTCGTTTGGCGCTACATGATGAGAACAAAGCAGATCTCAAGGCTATCGATGACATCGATGGTGTGAAGGGGCAGTTCAAGGTGGCGGGTCAAATTCAAATCATTTTTGGTTCCGGCATTGTCAACCAGGTCTATGCTGCGATGTCTGAGCAGACTGGCCAGACTGAGATGTCGACCAAGGATGTTGCTTCGGCTGGTGCTGAAAAACAGAATATCGTGCAACGCGCAGTTAAAGGGCTGTCAGATATCTTTGTTCCGATTATACCGGCTATTGTCGCCGGTGGTCTGTTGATGGGTCTGTTTAATGTTTTGACCGCGACGGGCTTGTTTATTGACGGCCAGTCTCTGATTGATGCCTACCCGGGAATGGCTGATCTGGCCTCGATGATCAATACCTTCGCCAACGCGCCATTTGTTTACCTTCCTGTTTTATTAGCGTTCTCGGCAAGTAAGAAATTTGGCGGCAACCCGTTCCTCGGCGCAGCATTGGGTATGCTGATGGTTCACCCGGATCTGCTCAATGGCTGGGGATTCGGTGGTGCCAGTGTTAGTGGCGATATTCCTGTCTGGAACATTTTCGGTTTTGAAATTCAGAAAGTGGGTTACCAAGGCTCGGTGTTGCCGGTACTGGTATCAGCCTTCATTCTGGCAAAAGTCGAGAATGGACTGCGCAAGGTGGTTCCATCGGTGTTGGATAATTTATTGACACCAATGCTGGCTATTTTCATTACCGGTTTTCTGACCTTCACGCTAGTCGGTCCAATCACCCGTGATGCTGGCTTCCTGTTGGGCGACGGCTTGAACTGGCTGTACGAATCGGCTGGCTTTATCGGTGGTGCGCTATTTGGCTTGGTCTACGCGCCGTTTGTTATTACCGGCATGCACCATAGCTTCATTGCCTTCGAAACGCAGTTACTGGCGGACATCGCGATAACAGGTGGTACCTTTATCTTTCCAATTGCCGCCATGTCCAACGTGGCGCAAGGCGCAGCGTGTCTGGCCTTTGGGTTTACTACCAAAGATGTCAAAGCCAAGGGGATTGCAATGCCGTCGGGTGTCACCGCGCTGCTGGGTATTACCGAACCGGCAATGTTTGGCGTGAACCTCAAGTATCGCTACCCGTTCATTGCGGCCGTAATCGGTGCTGCCTCGGCGAGTGCGTTCATTACCCTGTTCAAGGTCAAGGCTACGGCGCTGGGTGCGGCTGGCCTGCCGGGAATCATATCCATTAGCCCTGATAGCGTGTGGTACTACGTTGTCGGTATGGTAATTTCATTTGCCGTAGCCTTTGGCTTGACGCTGGTATTGGGTACGCGCGCAAAGTTTAAGTCAACGGCGGCAGTGGTGTAGAAGCCAGCGCTGTTCAATTAGGTAGTGTTACAGGAGCCGGCATTAAGCCGGCTTTTTAGGCGTAGCGCAAAAGGCAGAGCTCGTACTCCAGTTATAGGCCAGAAGTCTATAGCATTGCGATACCGGTGAAACAAGCCTAGGATGATTGCCAGTCCCAAAAGAAATAATAGCTAGATGGAGTTTGACCCGTATGGTGGCAAAAGTTGAATTAAGCCCGCAAGGTCCGCAATTTTCTGAATTAGTCCAGGGATATTGGCGATTGGCGGACTGGCAGATGAGCCCGTCACAGCGACTTGGTTTTCTCAAGCAGCACATTGAGCTGGGGATTTCGACAGTCGATCATGCCGACATCTATGGTAATTACGGCTGTGAGGTGCTTTTTGGTGAGGCGTTGGCACTGGAGCCAAGTATTCGCGAGCAGATTGAGATTGTTACCAAGTGCGATATCAGGTTGTGTTCCGACCAATTTCCCGGTCGTAAAATCAACCATTACGATACCGGCAAGGCCCACATTGTGGAGTCAGTCAATAACTCATTGTCGCGGCTGCAGGTCGAGAATATTGATGTTTTGCTGATCCATCGTCCGGATGTCTTGATGGATGCGGATGAAGTGGCCGAAGCATTTACCGAGCTACAACAGCAGGGCAAGGTGAATCACTTTGGCGTCTCGAATTTTTCGCCGTCACAGTTTGATTTGCTGCAATCCCGCCTTGAGGCACCATTGGTAACCAATCAGGTAGAAATCAATCCGCTGAATTTTGAGGTGGCTCATGATGGCACCCTCGATCAGCTGCAGTTGAAACGAACCAAACCAATGGCGTGGTCCTGCCTTGCCGGCGGCGACATTTTCTCGGGCCAGTCAGAGCAACAGATACGAGTTCGTAATGAGCTTGAACTGATCCGTGAAGAAGTGGGGGCGACCAGTATTGATCAGGTCATCTATGCCTGGGTACGCCGCTTGCCGTCGAAACCATTGCCAATAATCGGCTCGGGTAAAATTGAGCGAGTGCAGGCCGCTATTGCAGCACTGGATATTGAACTGAGTCGCGAGCAGTGGTTCCGCGTCTGGGCGGCCTCTAAAGGACACGGCGTGCCATAAGCCTTTAGACCTTGTTGAATACCGGTAAGGCCTCGTAGAGAGGCCTTATACTAATCTAGCCTACTCCAGTACTGGTGACTTAAACCCTTCAGGTTTGAGGGTGATCACCGAGCATTGAATTTTATCCAGCATGTATTCGGCTGTATTACCCATGACGAAGCCTGCAATCCCTGTTCGACATACGCTTCCCATGATCACCAGATCGATATCATGACTGTTGATGTAATCCGGCAAGATCTTCTTCGCATCCCCTTCGAGCATGGTGATTTTAACCGATGTCTTTGAGTTGGTATAAGGTTCCAACAAGGCTTCGAGACGGGATGCCCTGTCTTCGCGTAATTTTTTGGCAATAACTGCGATTTCCAAATCATCACAACGGTTCCATTCGCGCAGGTACCCCTCGCTTTCTAGACGCCAGGCGTGACAGAGGTAAAGGGTGGCCTGGTTCATGTCGGCAAACTCGAAAGCATGCTGGAGGATTTTCTCGTTAAGCTCTGTCAGATCGGTACCTGTGACATCAATGGCAGCAACTACTTTTTTAATTCGCAGAGGCTCTAGCAAAGGGTGGATAGTCCAAAGGGGGATGTCAGATTCTCGCATTAAATGACGAGTCGAGGTGCCCCACTGGCAGGCTGTTTCTTTATTATCGCGATGGGCATCAATAACGATGAGGTCACTGGAGGTCTTGGCGGCACCCTTGATGATTTCAATGTATGGAATACCAGTCGCGACGATGGTGTCAAATTCAATGTCGGGATACTGGGGGCTTAAGATTGCGATGTGTTCTGCAAGCTCTTTCTCACACTGACGAGTTGCGTTATCGAGTAGATTCAACGTTGATACCGAGTAGCGGCTAAGATCTTCCATCTCAGCCAGTTTTTCAATGACGGTGAAAAGAGTAACGCAGGCTTTCTCCTGATTGGCGAATTGCAGTGCCTGATGAAAAGCGGTGCCGAGAGGTTGCTTGGGCGCAAGAGGAAAGAGTAAACGTCGGTAAGACATAGTGGCCTCCTTGAATGGCTGATAAATAGCTTGGCTCTATTTAGTTTTACTGATTATGGCGCGCTCTCAACTTCAAATTACAGTTTTATCATTAAATGATGTATCAGTTTCTGGACTCGCGCACCCGATAGTGGTAATTGACGATAACTATCCCTTGATATTCAATTTGGCCGGGTACGCGGGACAGTTCACGTACCATTACATAACTGTTGTCGATCTTGATTGACCTGACGTCAAGCCGTGAGGGGGGGACCCGTAATGATCGGCTTAAATCAAAGGATTTCTGGCTATTGATATCAGCCATAATTGTATACCCTTCTTGATAGGCACTTTTTTTGTGTTCGACATAGTCGGTTCTGAACGTTGAGGTACCTGTTTGAAAACGATAATTTCCCAATGTGACAAAATGATCGGCAACAGACAAAGCACTAAAGAAAATGAGGAGGGAGCTGGCTAATAGCTTCTTCATAACATTGCTCCTCTACGTGAGGTATTTGGAGAATATTCTGAACGGATTAGTAAATTATGTTTATTGTTAATTCTAAGTCTGAAACTAGGTTGTTGCAAATATAAGAAACTGCTGAGCGTGATTGAAAATCAAAGGGTTATAATGTGCATTGTTTAATGACAAGTTAATAAAAAGGCGGCGTAGCACGCCGCCTTTGGTTACGCTGGTAAAGACCTAGATTTTAGTCACTGTGTAGGTGTTGCTATTGTCGTGAAGGGTGATGCGGTATGTGCCTGCACCCTCACGAACGATGATATCGGTGCCGCCTTGTTCAAGGCTACCATCAGCGCCGTTGTCGCCGAAGTTTTGGCTCCAGTCACCGAACACATCAAATTTGAAACGCTCATCGCTGCTACTACCAAAAGTGACATCAACCTGCCAGGTATTGTCTGCGATCAACGCCATATCGGTGCTGGTCCAGCCATTGTTGGTGCCACGGATGGCGAAGCTAGGCTGATTCGATGCAAAGCCGCAGTTGTTCTGGCAAGCTTCAGCTGTGATGACCAGAGTCTTGGTATTCTGGACTGATTCGATCCCAGTGCGAACTGAAACAACACTGCCTTCCTTGATCCAGCCTTTTGCCCCGGCCTTTTGCAAGGCTGTGCGGTTGGCCAGCTGCGGAAGCGGTGAACCATTAAGGGTTACCGTTGCCTTGTCGGCTGCATTTATCAGATAACGAATTTCGTTGTTTCGGCTGCTCTGCGCGCCGACAAAGCTGCCGTTTGCTGCGCCGATAGTTATTTTAACGCCGTTACTGATAGGCGTTTGGCTGAGCAGGGTCTCGCGTACCTGGTAATGCGGCACGCTGCCTTTGTCGTAATAAGCGACCGTACTGCCGTCATCTTCATAGAGGGTGAAGCTGCTGGCTTCACTCGACGGGAAGATTTTGGCGATCAGCTCGTTATGACTTGAACCGTCTTTACGATGGCCAAAGACATCCTTAGTCTGGGGATCGACAAACATCATCGGAATGATGGCACCGGCACGGGCATAGGCAGGTACGCGGTTGCGGTTCTCTGATGAAATCCACTGGTTGACGTTGGACAGGGTAATACCATCGGCACTGTCGTACTTCTCGAAGGTGTGATAGTTGTACCAGGTACCGGCTGGCAGGTAGACATCACGGCTTTGGGCAAACTGAGTCGTCAAGCTGGCGACCAGAATATCTTTACCAATCATTTTTTGATCAGCCAGACCAATTAGTTTGCTGTCATCCTGATAGTAGAAAGGCATCGGAGCAATAACGGGCTCACCATATTGGTACGCGCGGTGGGCCAGCGAGTAGTAGTAAGGGATCAGTTCATAACGCTGGCGCAGATTACTTAGGTTGCCTGACTTATTGCCGATCATCGCCGGAGAGGTTTCGGTAACAATACAATCGCTGCCGGATGCGCCGGGCATACCGCAGTTATTACCGTGCGGACGTAGCGGAATATCCAACCAGGCTGCATTGGCAAACCACAGGCTGTACATTTCGTCTTCGTTGTAGCCGGTTCCCGTTGCAATTGCGGTGTCTCGTTTGCCCTTGTCATCGGATTTTCGCCAGAACCCACCAATGTCTGAGCTGTAGTAGTCAATACCGGCAAAAGACATCTGCATGGCTGCGTTATAGTGCATGTTCATATGATCAAGACGACCGCCGATGTCGCCAGACCACAATCCGGCACCGAAGCGCTGTGATCCCACGGTACCGGCACGTGCTATAGAGTAGGGACGCTGCGGGTTTTGGTCGTGGTTACGCACATAACCGTCGTAAATAGATTTGCTCCACAATAGGTTGTGGATGTTGTTGTAGTCGGCATGCTTGCCGGTGGCATAGCAGGCACTTGCCCGGTAATCTTCCGGTTCACCCAAATCAGTCCAGTGGCCCAGTATACCCAGATCGGTAATGTTGGGTTTGCGCACGTTGTCATGCCACCAGGCAGCAGCTTTACTGTTTGACCAGTCGATCATGCCGCTGACGCCAAACCAGTTATTGAATTCAGTTACATCGTCGGTACCACAGTTTTTGGCGAATCCGCCCTGAGCAGCCATACCGTTGTAGTTGGTGCCGCCGTAGTTTCCCTGTTTGGAAACATAGGATTCTTCAATGGTAATAAGGCCAATACCATCATTTTTCAAGCTGGCTACTTTGTTGGCAGGATTGGGGAATGCTTGCTCGTCAAAGCGCAGGTCGCCCATTGGGTTTGCCGGGCTGTTGTTCTGCCACGCATGCTTGAAACCAAACCATGCGACATCCAGCAGGGCACCGTCGACCGGGAAGTCGTTTTGACGCAAAGTGCTGATTGTATCGTCCAGTTCTGCCCAGTTGTCATAAGAGAATTCGGAAACCCACATTCCGAGGGCTTTTTTAGGCGGAACCGGTGGACGGCCTACTAACTCCATGAAGTCACTGCGTAAGTCAGGCAAGTCTGCACCGCTTAGATAATAGAAATTAGTTTCGGCAGCATCTTTGTTGCGTATTTCCCACCACTCGCGGGAAAGGTTGAAGTTGTTTTTGAATTTGGAATCCAGGAATAGGGCATAGTTAACGTCGTTACCCACGGCATAGAGAACAGGAAACTGTAGTCGCGGAGTGGTTGCTCCGGCATAAGCACCGTCAGTGTAGGTCACGCTGCTGAAGGTGTTACCTCTATCATCCGGTGTACCAAATCCGCCAGCTTTCAGCCATTCGCCATTGATCTGGCCGCCATTATTGGGGTCGATAGGGGCGAAGGTTTGGCCCAAACCATAGACCGAGTGCATGCCGATATTTTGAACGGATGCTCCTTTCCAGGTGGCATCATAAATGGCTGGACAGATAGCTGCACTCTGTTTATTGCTTTGGTTTCGCTCGATTATGCTGATACAACCGTTGTTGCGGTCGACACTGACACTCAGCTCTTTAGTACTAAAGCCGTTTGAGCCGGGATTGTAAACCTGTGGCCCGGTATAGTCTTTTTTAAAGACCATGGCAGTATTGTCGATTGTTGCCGCGCCATTGGTGTTGTTGTGATGGCGAAAAGAAATATGTATCAAATCGTCGTCCAGTACTTTGATGACTGTGCTGGCCGATCCGTAATTGACAACATAAGCCTCAGGTACTGCGGCAAGGCATATGCCGGGTGTTAGCAGATAACAAATCGCTAAGAGCTTTTTATTCATGTGATGCTTATCCATATGGTTAGCTAAGATTCATATGTATTTTCTATGCATCTGAACTAATACTCCTCCTCCTTGATACTAAGCCCCCTCTAACTAATTTCTAAAATTTTGAAGCGTGATGCATTTTGTAGTGGTTTGGCTTGCGATGTATCGTATGGATAATGCGAAATTCCTGCCATATAACCTCTTAAGTCCATGCTAATTCATTCATTTTGATCAATTGCTCTGCTTTGAATTATTTTGAAGGTTGTTGGGCTGTAGTAAACAAAAATGAACAATTAAGCAACTGAGTGCGCATGATAAATGGTGAGAGTACGCTTAAATTTTCAGTGTTCAACCCCATAAAAAAAATGTGGAAATCGAGCATTCATCTAAGCTTTGAGATGAAAATACCCAGTTGCATGAAAGAGACAATATGCAACACAACGAGAGCAGTGTAAGCAAAAGAGGTTGGCTATGGACAATGAAAAGTTGGCTGTACGATACTTGTACTGGATCTTTTCGACGATGACTTTTGCGGTATTACTATCATGGTCGATAACAGTAAATGCTCAGCCCAAGGCTTTGATCATGAAGCCTTTTGCTCAGCTAAGCGATCAAAGCAAGGAGTGTGCAGCCTGTCATAAAGATAAGAATCCGTCTATTTATGCCCAGTGGGGCCGTTCAAAACACTATGGTGCGAATGTTGGTTGTTATGAGTGCCACCAGGCAGATCCTTCCGATAAAGATGCGATTAAGCATGAGGGTTATGATATTGCCGTTATCGTTTCGCCAAAAGACTGTGGCCAGTGCCACAATCAGGAAGTCGATCAATTTTCGAAAAGCCACCATGCCAAAGCAGGCCAGATAATTGGATCGTTGGACAATTTCCTCGCTGAAGTGGTTGAAGGGGCATTGACCTTGAATGGCCAATCTCCGGCTGCGGTAAATGGTTGCTGGCAGTGCCATGGTTCGGAAGTCAAAGTGCTGGAAAATGGCGACTTGGATCCGACAACCTGGCCTAATACTGGGATTGGCCGAATTAATCCGGATGGTTCCATCGGTGCATGTACTGCCTGTCACCAGCGGCATGAGTTTGACATGGTTCAGGCCCGTCGTCCGGAAGCTTGTGGTAAGTGTCACCTTGGTCCAGATCATCCGCAAAAAGAAGTCTATGATGAATCGAAGCACGGAATTAACTTCTATGCCCATGTCGATAGGATGAATCTTGATTCAGCCAAATGGATTGTTGGCGAGGATTATGATGCAGCCCCTACTTGTGCTACCTGCCATATGTCTGCTACCCGTGAGTTGCCGGTAACCCACGATGTCGGTGATCGTATTTCCTGGACATTGCGTCCTGCAATTTCAGAGAAAATTGACGCCAAAGATATTGCGTTGGGTAAAGAAACCAAAACTTGGCAAGCGCGCCGTGCGGATATGCAAAATGTTTGTCAGGCCTGTCATACTAAATCGATGATTGAAAACTTCTACATCCAGTTCGATTCGTTGGTTGAACTCTATAACGAAAAGTTTGCCCGTCCGGGGAAAGCCCTGATGACGACACTAAGCAAAGAGGGGATGCTGACCGAAATAGGGTTTGATGAAGAAATTGAGTGGACATGGTTCTATCTGTGGCACCACGAAGGCCGACGTGCCCGTCATGGTGCGGCGATGCAGGCACCGGATTATGTGCAGTGGCATGGTATGTATGAAGTTGCCGAACGTTTCTACATCGAGATGGTGCCTCAGTATCTTGAGGTGGTAGAGAAAGCCGAGCATGGTGGCAACAAAGAGGGGGCAAAACGCGCCCGTGCGGTGTTGCAAGAAATTCTGGATAGACCAGAGCATGCCTGGTTTAGCGGCAAAGAACCTGATTCGGTGAAAGAAGCCCGTAAGAAAGCGCAGGCTGAGTTTAAGGCCCGCTATCTGAGCGAAAGTAAGGAATAACTATCCGGGGAGGCCGGTTCTGCCGGCCTGACTCCTAAGTGAGGAACGATGGGAGAAGAACTATCTCGGACGCAACGCTTGTGGCGATGGCTGAAAAAACCGCTGCTGTGGGGGATACCGATTGGCATCTTCCTTGCCATATTGGCTATCGGGGCATTTCAGGGGGTGATGGTTGCGTCCAATCAGAATGCATTCTGCTTTAGCTGCCACCTCAGTATGGATACTATAGTCCAGGAATATAAGGCCTCGCCCCATTATGTCAGTGATGACGAAGTGCTGGCGACCTGCGCGGACTGCCATGTCCCGCATGGCTTTGTTGATAAAATGAAGGTGAAAATCGTCGCAACGGCTGATATCTATCACATGATCAAGGGCACCATAACCAAGGAGAACTTCGAAGAACACAGGCCAAGATTGGCAAAAATGGTGTGGGAAGATATGCTGGCAAATGATTCCGAAGCCTGTCGGACATGTCATGTGGGTGATAATTTTGATCTGAGCAAGCAACCCCAGCGTGCGAGATTGAACCACGAGATGATGGAAAGTCGGGGCGAAACCTGTATTAACTGTCATACCGGGATCGCCCATAAACGGATTGCAATAGAGTAACGAAGGCTGCGCCACGGGCGCAGCCTGTTTACCTGAAGCCTCTTCCTTACTATTGAGCGGTCGCCAGATATTTTTCCATTTCAGTGGCCGGTACCATACCGCCGCCAGTGGCCCATACCAGATGGGTCGCATTGCGCATGATCTCAGCGGTGAAGCCCTGTCGATCGAGATACTCGGTATTTTGCTGCACATGAATCGGGCCGACCATCCCGGCCAGTGCCGAAGGTTCTAGCTGGATATCTTCAGCCTGGCTGAGGCGTCCCAGCAGGTTATACATTTCTTGATCGTCAACCGTGAAATATCCGTCCAGCAGGCGCTGCATGGCACGTCCGACAAAACCTGATGCACGGCCGACCGCCAGACCGTCAGCAGCCGTAACATTGTCGATACCAAGATCCTGAACGGCAATATTGTCGTGCAATCCGGTATGGACACCCAACAGCATGCAGGGTGAATGGGTCGGCTCGGCAAAAATGCAGTGGACGTTATCACCAAAGGCCAGCTTGAGACCAAAGGCAACGCCGCCAGGTCCGCCACCGACGCCACATGGTAGGTAAACGAATAGCGGGTGCTTACTGTCGACAGTGATATTCATATCGGCAAACTGTTTTTTGACGCGCTCGCCCGCAACGGAATAGCCCAGGAATAGGTTCTTGGAGTTCTCGTCATCGACAAAGAAACATTTGGGATCGTGAGCGGCTTCTTCGCGCCCCTTTTCAACCGCAACGCCGTAATCCGATTGGTACTCGACCACATTTACTCCGTGGGAGCGAAGCTTGTTTTTCTTCCATTCTCGCGCATCGGCGGACATGTGGACGCTGACGTTGAACCCCAGTTTGGCACTCATGATGCCGATAGACATCCCCAGGTTACCCGTTGAGCCGACAGCAATACTGTACTGGTTGAAAAACTGGGTGAATGCATCTGAGTGGAGCTTCTCGTAATTATCTTCAATCGAGAGTAATCCGGCTTCGATGGCGAGTCCTTCAGCGTGTTGTAGTACCTCGTAGATCCCGCCTCGCGCCTTGATTGAGCCAGAAATAGGCAGGTGACTATCTTTCTTTAGCAATACTCTGCCGGCGATATCGGTGTGGTAGCGCGAGCTGAGTACCTGCTGCATGGCGGGAATAGCCTGAATGTCAGATTCAATGATCCCGTTGGTGACGGCTGTTTCCGGAAACACCTTGCACAGATAGGGAGCAAATCGCTTCAGACGATCGCTGGCATCTTTGACATCATTCTGGTCGAGGCCGACATAGGGCAAGCCTTCTGCCAGTGTGGTGATATTCGGGTTAAACCATGCCAGCTCTTGCAAATCGATTAACTGCTGAACCAATGGGTAATCTGTAACAAGTTGTTTGATTTGATCAGTATTCACAATAATTCTCTTCTTTCGAATTAGATGATGTAGGACAGCAGGAATGTGCCGCCTAGTGCGACGACAGACGCGATGGCAGTTGCTGTCGTATAGTATTTGAAGGTGTCGTTGAGGCTTGCTCCCGAATACTGCTTCACTAGCCAGAATAGTGAATCGGTCACAATGGTACAGCCAATTGCGCCGGAGCCGATAGCCAGAGTAATGATTTCTGGTGATACGTCAGGGTACAAAACCAGCATTGGCGAAACGATAGCCGTAGAGCCCATCATCGCAACGGTTGCCGAGCCCACCGCAGCGTGCATTACCAAAGCCACTAACCATGCCAACAGAATAGGGTGCATGTGCCAGCCTGCAAGAATAGTGGCCAGCCCGTCGCCCAGGCCGCTTGCATTCAAAACTCCATTGAATGCGCCGCCTGCACCGATGATCAAAAGAATGTTGGCGATGGACGAGAAGCAGTTTTCTGTTTTATCAAGCAGCTGCGCCATGCCCATGTTCTGCTTCAGGCCCAGTAGGTAGTAGGCATTGAGCGCAGCGATAAACATGGCGGTGATCGGGTTGCCGATAAATTCAATGACAGTGTAGAGCGTTGTGCTCTCGTCCAGCTTAAGCTCGGCTCCTGTTTTCAGCAGCATCAGCACGATAGGCAGCAAGATGGTAAAAAGTGTTGCAGCAAGAGAGGGAAGATCTTTCTCACCTTTTTCCTGGTCAGAAGCGAGTTCCGCAGGTACTGAGGTGAACGGCAGGCGATCGCCAACCAGCTTAAGAAACAGCGGGCCGCCAATTAATGCTGTCGGCAAGCCTAGAATAAATCCATAGAGGATCACGGTACCGACATCGGCACCAAGCGCATTGGTCACATAGAGTGCTGCCGGGTGCGGGGGCATGATGCAGTGAACTGTCATCAGCGCGGTTCCCAGCGGGATCGCCAGCTTGAGCAATGAGGTATTGGTTTTCTTGGCTATCGAAAAGGCCAGTGGGATCAGCAGAACGACGCCGACTTCAACAAATAGGGTTATACCACACACCAAGCCGATTAGTACCATTACCACATCAGCTGAAATATAGGGCAACCGCTGTAGCGTCAGCCCGATACGTTCGGCCGCACCGGAGATTTCCATCATCTTGCCCAATATTGTTCCGAGGCCGATGACTATTGCGAGAAAACCCAAAGTGCCGCCAACCCCGTTTTCGATAGCACTGATCATCTCGACGGGGTTCATTCCCATTACGCTCCCGACGAAGAAGCTCGAAAAGAGCAGCGCCAGAAAGGGGTGAATTTTTAATTTTACTATCGTGAACACAATTAAAGCTATTGAGCTTATTAATGTGCCAAATATCCACATGTCCGAATACATATTCTTGTCCTTTTCCTTGTCTGTATAAGATCTTTTGTTTCGGTGCTCATTAAAGCTTTCGGGGATTTGGCTGACAAACGATCAATATTCACTTTTCAGATGAGCCAGATTGAATCAAAAAGATGATCCTGCTCAAAATGTGGCGCTTTGGGGTGGCAGGGGTCACACAAATCGATATGAAACCGAGACTCAATAGTCGTTTAGGCATACTGTGGTGACTCTTAAATTACGATGTTTGTTAATCTCATGTACGCAAAAAACCTGCCGTTAACAGGAAATATGCTGTTAAATGGCTACCAGTTATCTAAGTTACATACTTTTGAGGTGGCGGCGCGCCACCTTTCATTTTCGATGGCGGCCGAGGAACTTTCGCTGAGCCCGAGTGCCATTAGCCATAGGATTAATGGGCTTGAAGATGAACTGGGCTTCAAATTGTTTGAGCGGTTTCACCGTAAAATAAGGCTGACCAGTGAGGGGGAGCGGATTTATATTGCCTTGCAATCGTCATTGGCGCTGATTAATCAAGAAGTTGCTGAGATACGAAATAATGAGATTTCAGGCTCGCTGACAGTATATTCCCGCCCGTCCATTGCCCAGTGCTGGTTGGTTCCCAAGCTGGCGGACTTTCATCAGCGGTATCCATCCATTAATTTGGATATTCTTACCGGTAATGAGTATATCAATTTCAATAACTACAATATCGATCTGGCGATTTATTACGATAATCAGCCGCCGGAAGGTTTGTCTTGCGAACAGCTGATGAGTGAGACCATTGTACCGGTGTGCAGTCGGGAATATGCCCTTCAGCATGACTTGTTTGATAATCCGTTAGGACTGGCAGCCTGTACGCTGCTGCATGACAAACAGGCATGGGATTACAAATCCGGTATGGATGAGTGGCATTTTTGGTCTGAGTCATTTGGTCTTAATAGCTTGGTGTCGTGTCGGGGGATTGGCTTCGACCGCTCTGATTTGTCGATTGTGGCGGCAATGAATCATGCCGGGGTTGCAATGGGCAGGCATACTTTGGTTAACAAGCGCATTCAAAGCGGTGAGCTGGTGAAGCCGTTTCCCGAACTTGAAGTCAGCTGCCAGCATAATTATTACGCGGTAACACCGAACAGTACCCACCACCCGAGAGTGAAGGTGTTTGTCGACTGGATGAAAGAGAAACTGGCGGAATAGCGCTATTCACTTTTATTGCTGCTATTTGTTTCAAAGTATGACCCTCGCCAAATACGAAGGGACAAATGTCCTCGTTGCCAGGGCTCGGGCTTTCTTACAATATCGCCAAGCTTAAAACCTATGTAAAAAACTATGAAAGGACAACAGGATGGATTTTGCAGCTTGGTTCGATATTAATAATACCTTAGTAAATATTCCGATCGGTGGCGGCTACGCAATGTCGTGGATCGAAGCGGTCGGAACGGTATTTGGTTTGCTGTGTATATGGTACGCAAGTCAGGAAAAAACAATTAATTATTTGTTTGGTCTGATTAACGTTACCTTATTTGCAATCATCTTTTACCAGATCCAGCTTTACGGGATCCTGCTTCTGCAGTTCTTCTTCTTCTGTGCCAACCTGTATGGCTGGTACGCATGGACAAGACCAGCCTCGGACTCCGGGGATATGCTGGAAGTTCGCTGGCTTAGTAAGCAAAAGCTGGTGGTAACGGCAGTAGTCAGCGTACTGGCGATCGGCCTGATGACTATGTATATCGATCCGTTCTTCTTTGCATTAGCCAATATTACCGTTGATGGCCTGAATCTGTTTGGTGCCGATTTGGCACGTCCGACGCTGGAACCTGATGCGTTTCCGTTCTGGGATGCAACAATGACTGTGCTGTCAGTGGTTGCGCAAGTTCTGATGACCCGCAAATATGTTGAGAACTGGATGCTTTGGGTGGTGATCAACGTGATCAGTGTCGGTATCTATGCGGCTCAGGGCGTGTATGCACTGTCGATAGAATACGCAATCTTGCTGTTTATTGCTGCGAATGGTACCCGAGCGTGGATGAAAACAGCCAAGCAAAACCAAGCTAAGCAGGTTACGACTAAGAAAGAGGCAGTAGCATGAGTGTACAGCCTCATATAGCCGTTAGTGCCGAACAAGTCTCCGAACGAGTCATTGTGTGCGGCGAACCGGATCGGGTCAATCGCATTGTCGCTTTGCTGGAACGACCTGAATTGCTGGCCGATAACCGAGAGTATCGGGTGATGAACGGGCAGTATCAGGGACAGCCGATCACGGTGTGCAGCACCGGTATCGGTGCCCCTTCGGCCATTATTGCGCTTGAAGAACTGGCGCAATGCGGTGCTAAATATATGGTACGTGTTGGTTCGGCCGGTGCTCTTCAGGCGAATATCGGCCTGGGTGAATTGATTGTGGCGGAAGCCGCAGTTCGCGATGAAGGTGGCTCCAAGGCCTATGTCGCCAGCGAGTTTCCGGCCGTTGCCAGTCATCAGCTTGTCGCGGGTATCTCGTCATATCTCAAGCAGCGTCAATATCCATCTTATGCCGGTATCGTGCGGTCGCATGACAGCTTTTATACCGATGGTGAAGATCAACTTTGCCAATATTGGAATAAAAATGGGGTGCTGGGGGCTGACATGGAAACCTCTGCGCTGCTTACTGTCGGCCGGTTACGCGGACTTCAGGTGGCATCGGTACTGAATAATGTTGTTTTGTATCAGCAGGATGTACAGGATGGTGTTAACCAATATGCCAGCGCCGACGAGGTGATGATGCAAGGTGAGATGATGGCAGCCGAAGCGGCTCTCTATGCGCTTTGTATTCAACCTTAGTCATTAGCACTACTGGTGTTGTCACCTTGTTATTTCGAGCCCGGCTTACGTCGGGCTTTATTGTATGTGATCTGTATAGCGAAGAGGATGTTGTGCTACAAGCAACGTTTCGCTAGGATTTGATGACTTTCAGGCTGCTGCTCTTTATCTTATGCAACTAAAACCTTACCAGACGGGTCGCTTTACCCAGCATTTAAATGCTCTGTATCAAGAGTTCCGTCAGGCATTTTATCAATGCCAGACTCACAGTAAGTATTATCAGGCGGGCGAGGAGATTTTGCGTCAGGGACAGGTTGTTGATCATCTGTACCTGACTTCTGTCGGCCGGGTATCGATGAATATTTCCGCCGTCAACGGCCGACGTTTCCAACTAGGCGAAGTTGACTGTGATTGCCATGTATTCGGCGAAATGGAACTGTTTACCGATACGCTATGCCAATGGAGCGTCGTTGCCGAGGAGCAGCTGGAAGTTGACGTGATCTGTTTGAAGTCTGTGGCTGATCTGCTGCTCGAGCGTCCCGAGTTTACCTTGTTTTTTGCCAGTGCACTGGCGCATGACTACCAGGATTCGCTGGATATCTATACCTACCGATTGTTGCACCCTATTACCTATAATATTGCCTATGATCTTTGGCATCGCCATCAAGAGAGTGTGATGTTGGGATCTTTCGATAAAGCCGGCCAGGAAGCCGAGCGTTTTGGTACCTCAAGTAGGGTATACCGACGTGCAGTGAAGGAGCTAATTGACAAAAATCTGGTAGTAAAAGACGGTGCAGAAATCAAAGTGGTTGATTTGGATGCGCTGAAAGTCTTTATTGATCAGTTCGAGTAGTTGTTTTCTATATTTCCCTTTAGTGACTGAGTAAAGACGTTGCACTTGTGCCGCGTCTTTTTGCTTTATAACTTCCGGTATTATGCGGAATTGACTGTATTATGCTCAGCGCAATATATGGTGATCAGATTGCATTTTTGATAATTGCTTTATTCATAACCGCTTAAATATCCCTCCAAAGCCTGTCGTGTCAGTGTTTCTATTCTTTATCGGCTTCTTTAATACTCCTTCAGTTTCTATTCTCGTAGGTGAATAAATAAACACAAGAACGAAGTGCGACTTTCATCACTTTATTGATGTAACAAATAGTGGAGCATTCACGCATAATTTGAAATACATCACCAAAGAGTACATTTTCATGTCTTACTTGCATTTTATTTTTGGCCTCGCTGTTGTGGCCGTTTTAGCATTGGTTGTCAGCAAAGACAGAAAGAGCATAAAAATTCGCTACATCATTCAGCTTCTTGTGATTGAGCTGGGACTCGCATACTTCTTGCTTGGCTCTTCAGCCGGAACCGGCATTGTGACGAAGTTTTCTGACGGTTTTGAAAGCCTGATGGCATTTGCTGCTGAAGGGACTAATTTTGTCTTTAGCGGCGTCGTTAATCTAGGCCAGTTCGATTTCTTCATGCATGTATTAATGCCTATTGTGTTTATTTCGGCACTTATCGGTATTTTGCAACATATCAAAGTACTTCCCGTTGTTATTCAATTTATTGGTTTTGTTCTCTCAAAAATCAACGGAATGGGTAAGTTGGAATCGTTTAATGCCATTAGTGCATTGATGGTCGGCCAGTCGGAAAACTTTATTACTTACAAAGATATTCTTGGCAAGATGTCCGAACGCCGTATGTACACATTGGCCGCAACTGCGATGTCGACCGTGTCTATGTCAATTGTTGGCTCCTACATGCAGCTGATTGCACCTAAGTATGTAGTCGCGGCCCTGATTCTTAACATGTTCAGTACTTTCATTATTCTGTCGATTATTAACCCATACGATCATGAAGCGGAAATGGATTTTGATGATCTGGTTAACAGCGGAGGCGAAGAAAAGCTGACATTTTTTGAAATGCTGGGCGAATATATTCTTACGGGTTTTAAGGTGGCCGTAATTGTTGCAGCAATGCTGATTGGTTTCATCTCGCTGATCGCGATGGTGAACCAAGCCTTTACCTGGGCGTTTGGAATTAGCTTCCAAGATACTATTGGTTACCTATTCTATCCTGTAGCGTGGCTGATGGGTGTACCTGCATCTGAAGCTCTGCAAGCTGGTAGTATCATGGCGACTAAACTGGTTTCTAACGAGTTTGTTGCAATGATGGCACTGCAGGAGAAGATGGCGGGTCTGTCAGTTCAAACCGTCGGCACCTTATCTATCTTCTTGGTATCATTTGCTAACTTCAGCTCTATCGGCATCATTGCCGGCGCTGTAAAAGGTGTGAATGAAGAGAAAGGAAACATGGTGGCACGCTTTGGTTTGCGTCTGCTGTACGGGTCAACACTAGTCAGTGTGCTGTCGGCAATGATTGCCAATGTCATGATTAGTTAAGCCGTCATCTGTGCAATTATCCTCCGCTCGCTTTTGATAAAGCGAGCGGAGGCATTCGGGTTAGCTGCTCAGCGAATCCTCGTAAAACAACTAGCTGTTTCCTTTCGTTCCTTGATTGTTCTTCTTATTGGCCCGATCGTTCGACGGTCTGTTTTTCGGATTATTGCGTCCCACGTTTTGTTTGCTTTTCGGCACATAATTCAAAATAGAAATTGGCACTTCTTTTCTTGGTGCAAATCCTTCAACTTCTTTTCGGGTAATAAGGTGTCCTAGGCGGCTTTCAATCATACAAAGATTCTTAAAGTCGTCTTTTGATACAAACGAGACAGCTTCGCCGGAAGCCCCAGCACGACCGGTACGGCCAATACGGTGAACATAGTCATCAGCAGGAAACGGTAAATCATAGTTGACGACACGGGTCAGGTTATCAATATCAATACCGCGAGCAGCAACTCCTGTTGCCACTAGCAGATTGAGTTTGCCCGATTTAAAGTCAGCCAGTAGTTGTGCACGAACCTCCTGACTTCTACCGCTATGAAAAGCCTCGGCATTAATACCGCGTTTTTCTAGTTGGCTGACCAGTTTTGCGGCACCATGCTTGGTTTCGATAAAAATCAGCGCCTGATCCCACTGGTTCTCCTTAATCAAATGACTCAGCAATGCCGATTTCTTGTCTTTGTCGACAGTGATTAGCCATTGGTCTATTTGTGGAGTGGTTGCACTGTCTGGAGAGACCGAGATTTCAACTGGGCTATCGATGGCTGTTTTGGCCAAGATGCGAACCTGTTTAGATAGCGTGGCCGAAAATAGCAGGTTTTGTCGTTCTAAAGGTAAGCGTTCAATAATCTTATTGATGTCTTCGATAAAGCCCATGTCGAGCATTCTATCGGCTTCATCCAGTACCAGTATGTCCAACTCGTCAAAATGCACGGCGCGTTGGCTATACATATCCAACAGCCTGCCTGGAGTTGCAACCAGAATATCGACACCTTCAATAAGTTGTTGTTTCTGCTGCCTGGCGTCAACGCCACCATACATTGCCAGTGAGTTCAGCGCTAGATGCTTGCTGTACTGTGCAACATTATTTTCTACCTGCACCGCCAATTCTCGGGTTGGCACCAATATGAGTGCGCGAATACGTTTCCGACGCACAGTACGCTGTTCTTCACTTAGCATTTGTATTATTGGCAATACAAAGCTCGCCGTTTTCCCTGTTCCAGTTTGGGCCGCTGCAATAAGGTTCTTGCCCGTCAATATGACTGGAATGGCTTTCTCTTGAATCGGCGTTGGGGTTTCGTAACCGAGTTCGGTTACAGCTTTTACAATCGGATCGCTTAATCCAAGCTTGGAGAATGGCATGTTGAATCTCAGGTATATGATTAATTTACCCACTGTTATGGCTGGTGGCGATAACAGAAGAATATGAATGTGCGCATTCTAACATGAAGCAAGGCTGTCAGGGATACTCTGCTGTTTATGACAAGCCTAATCAGCGAACGTCATTAATATATTTCTGTTGCCGAATAACTTGGACGGGTAGCGCGTAGAGAAAGTGGGGTATCTCGAAGATGTAGATTGATTTTTTGCAATAAACGCTTTTTGGTGATCGGCTTCATTAAGTGATCTTCCATCATCACTTTAATCGTAGTGGCAATATCATCACCATACTCACCAGATAGAGCAACAATCGGCACTGAGGGGGAAATCTTCCGTATCTCGGTTGTTGCTTCAAATCCATCCATAACCGGCATACGAATATCCATTAGGATAAAGTCGACGTTCTCAGCCTTTACAATATCGATTGCTTCTCGACCATTTTCGGCCTGCATAAAAGTGATCCCTTCACTTTCTAGATAGCCTTTAATCAATAAGCGATTGACCCACATATCGTCGACTACCAATACTTTTTTCCCTATAAGGTTACCCAGAGGTTTCAGATTGCCGTTGTCGATCATTTGTTGAAAACTGAAAAGGAGTTCCTCTTCTGTGGTGTTGAGAAAACCTTGAATAAGACAATGTGGAAGCGCTTTGGTTTGAGTATCAATACGAATATTCGAGCAGACAATTATAGGGGTAACTTGGGCGATGGCGCCTAGCTTTCCTGAACGGATCGACTTGATAGCTTCGGTTGATTGTTGGATCATGTCATCATGAACCAAAACAAAATCATAATGACGAAATGAAAGTACATGCGTCATTTCCTTCAAGCTTGCTACTTTCGTGACTTTGATGTCTAGCTCATAGAGTAATACTGTTAACTTCATGCTTGATGAGAAGTCTCCAACCAAAAGGCAGTACTTTCCTTGTAGAGCATGTTTAAAACGATTTATTGTCTCTTTGTCATAAGTCGAACTCAAACTAGGAAAGCTCAGGGTAAACTCTGTAAATTTGCCCAGCTCTGAACGGCAGGTTATGTCACCACCAAAAGCCGTCATAACACGCTTACAGTAGGCTAGGCCAAGGCCGTTGCCATTGTTTTTTCCTGAGGTATACATTTCATCGAAAATGCATGGAAGGTGGTCTGCGTCTATACCTGGGCCTGTATCTGTAAATATAACCGTGTTTTGCTCCTTGCCTGGGCATAGTTTTATGTTTACTTTCATGTCGGGATGTTGAGTTAAATAAAACAGACTATTGTTTAATAAATTAAAAATGATGAAGCTATAGAGGGTATCGTTACCTTTGAAAATGAAATCAGAATCTGATTCTAGTGAGATTGCATATTTTGAATCGGCATCTTCGAAATTATAGTCATGCAGTGACTGAGAGATCAGATCTCTTGCAGAAAAGAGACGGAAAGACTCAGAATTGATCCTACCGCCCTGCAGCTCGTTAAGGATGACTTCTATGAACTTGGAACCTAACTGGACAGCACTTTTTACTTCACAGATATTTTGGTAGATAGTTTTCATTTCTGAAGAGGCATAAGGGATCAGAGATGAAGTATCCAAGTCAAACAAGTCAGCATCAATGCGTTCAAAATGATACTGAATTTTGGATAATGGGTTTTTCATTTCGTGTGCAATAGAGCCTGCAAGTAGTTGGGATTTTCGTATCTGATCCTCGGCATAAATAAACTTGTTTGATTGCTCAAGCACTAGTTGAAGGGCGGTAATTTCCTCATAGCTAAAAATCCCACCTTCATTCTTCTTCGATACCATGAATAGGTGAGTGATTTCATGGTTGTTAAAAATCGGCAAAATCAAGGCCGAATCACTTTCAGCCATGTTGTTTCTAATTTTTGTGAGATTTTCAATGTTGGATGAATGATACTCGATGAAATAATCAAGCTCATCCTTTAGTATTGCCTCATTCTGGGATTCAAGGTAATCAGTTAGTGCTGATTGTGAGGGGTTAATTCCAACTTTTATTATTTTCCCAGTGTTTGAATTCAGAATCTCTTTTACTTTACGTAATGCTTCGTCACTGGATTCTTTAAAGTCGTTGACTAGACCATGAATGTTATTAACTGTGCTATTCGGTGAACCATAGATAAATCTATTTATATGTCGTTGAAGTACATTTAAACTTTTTTTCCAAAAAACGCCACTGATAATTATCCAAAATCCGACTAAAGCAAATTGATACCCACTTTGTTCTATTTGCACGATCACGATTACTGGCGATAGATATAAAGCAGCATTTAGTAAATAACTAATACTTAAATGTAACATATACCTCAGACTATAAAAGCGGTCATAAAAGATAGCGTAACCAACAAGAATCTGTTCAAAAATAGAAAGAGCTGGAGGTATCCAAGTTGAAGTGTAGTTATTAGATGTGCTTGGAAGAATTATATGGCATATTAATGTTGATATCATGAAGATTGAAATGCCAAACATCATGTAATTACTTTTGGTTATATTTATTTTTAGCTGACTTTTTCTATATAGATAAAAGTTTCTGAATGTTAATATCAGTAGAAAGAAGCCAAAAATGAAAAATTTATGAGAGGCTTCTCCTAGCGTAATTGAAAACACCCCAATAGAATTTATCTTAACACCAAGAGTGGTTAGTTCTGGGAAGATGAATATTCCAATCGACACGATGACGCCTATTAGAAAAACACATAGCTGATAGGGTTTTAATGTTTTGTTTGATCTTACGAGTAGGCATGAAAATAAAAATGCGAAGTTGGCTGATAACAAAGAAGATGAGTTGGCGATTAAAGCTATCTCTTTTGCAATATTGGAACCGAAATAGGGTAACAATGTTGATTGAAAATACGCGTTTGAAATGACCCAAATATTAATGAATAACAAATATAAAGAGTAGGTGTAAAATATTGATTTTTTAACTTTAACTTCATTTTTCGTTAAGAATAATAGGTAGTAAGAGAGCCAAATTGAGATGATTATTGTTGAGATTATTAAAATGGAAAATTGCAACCGGGCGAAAGAAGATAAAATGAGTTTAATAAATTCATAAGTCATTATTGCTTTACCGTCTAACTACCAGTCAAATAAAGTTATGTCAATACTGTTTTTTACTATATGAGTGTAATTTTATATGTTCTTGGTTTTTTAAGCAATCAAGATAGTCATCAGGATGCACTTAGGTGGTTTGCTTTGATTGTATTGATCAATTTGGACTATTACTCTTAATTCTATACCATTTAATGATGCTGGCAATATTTTATTCTTAATGCGCAGCGTGGTCTCATATCATGTTTTGATGCTTGTTTCAACCTGTTATGTGTGACAGGTTTCTATTGATTAATCCATTGATATCTTATCGATATTTTTGGAGGACACTAAAATGAACCTAACATTCAAGCAACAGACATTTGATTCGATATCAAAACCTGATTATATGAGACTGTTAGAACTAAGGTATGATGTATTTAGGAAGAGATTAAAATGGGATTTAAAAACAGAAGGAAATCTAGAATCAGATCAATATGATACGCCTGATGCATCATATGTTTATATTGAGGATGATACGGGGAATATACTTGGTTGTGGGAGGCTTATTCCCACAACTAAAAATTATATGCTAAAGGATATTTTTCCAGAATTACTTGGTGAACAGAGCGCAGTAGAATCAAGTAATGTTTATGAATTAAGTCGGTTTTGTATTAATAAAAGTTCATCTAAAAGTAATTGTACTTTAAGCAACTCAACTTTGTTTTTATTTAGAGCTTTATATCTTCATGCTGTCGATAAAGGGATTTCTGAATATTTAACTGTTTCTACGTTACCTATTGAACGTATGCTTAAGCGTACTGGACTCCCTTTTGAGCGAGCGGGTGATAAAAAAGTCCATACATTAGGTAGCACCAAATCAGTAACGTTATCAATTAAAATAGATGATGATCTTAAAAGGTCCGTAATGCGAGAACACTGATTTTACCATGGGGTAAATAAATCGGCTTAATAAATAATCAAACCGAAATATAATCAAATAAAACACAATGTGTTAAAAAGGGATGTTCGGGAATATTATTCCTGATAATATCCCTTTTGATATTGCTTGATACTTATTTGATGCGTCTAACTTATTGCAGGCATTTTGCAGGTGAAAGCTTACGGTTCGCTCTGAGCAGTCAAATATTTTTGCTATCTCCCATGCACTTTTACCTTCAGTTGCCCACATTAAAGCTTCCGTTTCCCGACTAGTGAGTTGTTGATGTTTGATGCTATTTTTTAATGCCGTTTCGTCAATCTTATCTTGTAAGTAGGGGATGATAGTTTGAGCTAAACTAGCAGCATAGAAAAACAAGTCTTGATTATAGTCATTTGCTTCTTTTAATGAAAAGCTGATTGTACTAAATCGTCCTATTGAGTTGTGGATCGGAATAGTGAAACTAGGAGGCATTGTCCTGATGTTTCTATCAGAAATATAATTAAAGTAGTAATGATTTTGCCTCGGTTTCTCAAGTTTTCCCCAAAGGACAGGTATTCGGTTTTCTTTACAGTAACGGATTAATATTTTATTAATATTTCTATCTCTAAAGATCTGTTCCTTCTCCTTACTATAATTGGTTAATGTTATTTCCTCTGTTTTGGTGATTGATATTGAGTTTGAGACAGTAAAAAAAAACAGTCAAATCCAATTCGATTTGTGATGTCACTGAGGGTAGCCGTTAAATCACTTTCTGATTTTGCCGAACGAATGCAGCCCCTCAGGTTATAAATATCATACATACAATGTCCTCATACTAAGTGTCTTTGCACAATCATAAAATTTCTGTGCTCTCAAAGGTTTGCGGAGCGTTATCCTATGGATAATATTTCTGTGTCAAATAATGTTGAAAGGGAAAAACCATTACTTCGGTTATTTTTCTTGAACTGAATATGCTGGCCTCATTCTGACTCCTGCATGTTGAGGTACCTTGGGGCCTGCTTTGGACTGTCGCAAATCGGCTATTGTTCGCCGCAACCGGACATTCTTTTCTTGTATTGAGCATTAGGCTTCATCAAAAGGGAGCGAGTCTGCGCTCTGGCATCCATATGTGTTTGTCTGGGAAGGCGCTATCAATGAGTGAAAAGAAGAATCACTATTCGGGCTTTGGCCTGTTTAAGCATGCATTGAGTTTTCATGAGCATTGGCAGCGGGTATGGCGAAATCCGCAACCAAAGCCTTTTTATGATGTCGTGATTATCGGCGGAGGCGGACATGGGCTGGCCACGGCGTATTACCTGGCCAAAGTACACGGCATCACCAATGTGGCGGTTGTGGAAAAGGGATACCTGGGCGGTGGCAATACGGCCCGTAATACTACGATTGTCCGATCCAACTATTTGTGGGATGAGGCGGCTCACCTCTACGAGCATTCGCTTAAGCTGTGGGAGGGGCTGTCACAGGATCTTAATTACAATTTGATGTTCAGCCAGCGGGGGGTGTTGAATCTTGGTCATACCTTGCAGGATATGAGGGATATCGAACGCCGGGTCAATGCCAACCGGCTCAATGGTATTGACGGGGAGGTGCTCGATACTGCTGCGGTTCAGACCTTGGTGCCATTGCTGGATTGCTCACCCAATGCCCGTTATCCGGTGTTGGGGGCGAGTTGGCAGCCACGGGCTGGTACGGCACGGCATGATGCTGTTGCATGGGGCTTTGCCCGCGCGGCTGACAAGCTGGGGGTCGATCTGATCCAACAAAGTGAAGTGACCGGGATCCGGGTGAGTAATGGCCGAGTGCAGGGAGTCGAGACCAAGAACGGCTTTATCGGCGCAGCCAAGGTGGGGTGCGTAGCCGCGGGTAATTCCGGCGAGATCGCCAAAATGGTCAACATGACTTTGCCTATCGAGTCACACCCGCTCCAGGCCATGGTATCTGAACCGCTCAAACCTTGTTTGGATACGGTGGTAATGTCCAATCATGTTCACGGTTATATCAGCCAGTCGGATAAAGGCGATATGGTGATTGGAGCCGGTATCGATAGTTATCTGGGGTATGGTCAGAGAGGATCCTTTCCGGTTATCGAGCACACCATTGCCGCAATTATCGAAATGTTCCCCTTCCTCAGCCGGGTCCGGCTCAATCGCCATTGGGGCGGTATTGTTGATGTTTGTCCGGATGCCTGCCCGATCATCAGTCCGACAGCGATTGACGGTTTGTATTTTAATTGCGGATGGGGAACGGGCGGATTTAAGGCGACTCCGGGTTCCGGCCATGTATTTGCCGACACCATTGCCAATGACAGGCCGCACCCTTTGGCGCAGCCTTTTAGTCTCGACCGCTTTGTCAGCGGCTACCTGATCGATGAACATGGCGCAGCAGGTGTAGCGCATTAAGGTATCTACTTACCTTGAAGTCACCTGGCCGAGGAGAGTCCTATGTTGAATATCTACTGTCCTTATTGCGAAGAGTACCGTGAGGAAGAAGAGTTTACCTATGCCGGAGAAGCTCATATTGTGCGCCCGCCGGATCCGGAGTGTGTCAGTGACGAAGAGTGGGGGCGATACCTGTTTCATCGCAACAATATAAAGGGAAACCACCGGGAGATGTGGTTTCATGCGACTGGCTGTCGGCTCTTTTTCAATGTGATCCGCAACACGGTGAGCTATGACATCGAGCAGGTATACAAACTGACAGGTACGCCACCCGAGATCAGGGAGGACAAGCACAAATGACCCAGCCCAATCGCTTGTCTGCCGGAGGGCGGATTGATCGTCGTAAATCACTGACGTTTTCCTTTAATGGCAAAACTTACTCAGGCTATCAGGGAGATACATTGGCCTCAGCGCTGATAGCCAACGGCATTGATGTGATAGGACGAAGCTATAAGTACAGCCGTCCCCGCGGCATCCTCGGCTCGGGGGCCGAAGAGCCCAATGCTATCCTCCAGGTCGGTAGCTCGCCTGCTACCACCATCCCTAATTTGCGCGCGACACAAGTTGAGTTATATGACGGGCTGGTTGCTACCAGTGTCAGTGGCTGGCCGGATGTCGAGCGGGACATGAAGTCTGCCTTGGGCAAAGTCGGTGGCGGGTTGATGCCGGTTGGCTTCTATTACAAAACCTTTATGTATCCCGAGTCGATGTGGATGACGTATGAAAAATATATCCGCAAGGCTGCCGGGCTGGGTAAGATACCGCAGGCGCGGGATCCGGATCGTTATGACAAAATGCACCATCATTGCGATGTCATGATTGTTGGTGGCGGTCCTGCTGGCCTGATGGCGGCAAGAAAGCTGGTCGGCAGTGGGCTCAGGGTACTGGTCGCCGATGAGCAGCAGGAAATGGGCGGATGCCTGCTTGGCAGCAAGCAGTACATTGACGGGGAAGCTGCTGAGCTCTGGTTATCGGAAACCCTGGATTTGCTAGAGGATGACCCGGACATAACCTTGTTGCCGCGCAGTACGGTGTTTGGCTATTACGATCATAACTTTCTCGGCATTGTCGAACGTCGAACAGATCATCTTGGCGAGTATCAACCGGGGGCCCGTCAGCGTCTGCACCGAGTGCGGGCACGTGAAGTACTGCTGGCTACAGGGGCGATTGAACGTCCGCTGGTGTTTGGTAACAATGATATACCCGGCTGTATGCTCGCGTCTGCGGTATCGACTTATATCAATCGCTATGGGGTGATCCCGGGGCAAAAACTGGTTGTGATGACAGCCAATGATTCAGGTTACCAGGCTGCGCTGGATTGGTACGACGCAGGCCGTGAGGTGGTTGCGATTGTCGATACACGTTCCGATAGCTCGGGAAAATGGCCTGAACGGGCTAAAGCTGCTGGGCTGGAGATATTTTGGGGTCATGCCGTTATTAATGTTCGTGGTCATAAGCGGGTAAGTGCGGTTGAAATTGCGCGGCTCAAACATAATCTCAGTCAGATCAGCCGAATAGATGCCTGCCTGCTGAGTTGCGATACGGTGGCCAGTTCGGGCGGATGGAGCCCGAGTCTGCACCTGTCCTGTCATACTGGCAGCCGTCCGGTGTGGCGAGATGACATTGCCGCTTTTGTGCCGGTGAACCCGGACTTGCTCTATGCCGGCGGGATCCAGGGGCGTTACCAGCTATCGGAAGTGTTCGACGATGGATACAAAGCGGCACAGGTCGTCGCTGATCGTCTGCAGGTTTCGCTAATATCGACGCCATTTCTAGACCACCCAGAGCCGCCAGAGTTGCCGGAAGTTACAGACCCTGACGAAACCGCGCCAATGGCTATTTACCATATTCCTCATCACTTCCCGACAAGCCGGGCCCCCAAGCAGTTCGTCGATTTTCAAAATGATGTCACCGCCGCCGGTATCGAGCTGGCTGTTCGGGAAGGCTTCGAGTCTATCGAGCATGTTAAGCGCTATACCGCGCTGGGCTTTGGTACCGATCAGGGCAAAACGGGGAATATCAACGGAATGGCAATTGCCGCCAAGGCTTTGGGCCAGTCGATACCTGAAACTGGCACGACGATATTTCGCCCTATGTATACCCCGGTAACCTTCGGGACTCTGGCCGGACGGGATGCCGGGCATTTGTTCGATCCGGCGCGTTTTACTGCCATGCATCTCTGGCACCTGGAGTATGGTGCCGAGTTTGAGAATGTTGGGCAGTGGAAACGTCCCTGGTATTACCGTCAGGGTAACGAGACACAGCAGGAGGCGCTGAACCGTGAGTGTCTGGCAACCCGTAACAGTGTCGGGATCCTCGATGCGTCGACGTTGGGCAAAATTGATATTCAGGGGCCGGATGCCCGCGAATTTCTCAACCGGATCTATACCAACGGCTGGAACCAGCTGGCACCGGGGGGCTGTCGCTATGGGGTGATGTGCAAAGAAGACGGGATGATTTTTGATGACGGTGTGACGTCCTGTATTGATGATAACCATTTCCTGATGACCACCACGACAGGCGGAGCGGCGGGTGTATTGCGCTGGCTGGAGTTATGGCACCAGACAGAATGGCCGGAGCTGGACCTGTATATGACCAGCATGACGGATCATTGGGCCACCATGACGATAGGAGGGCCGAACAGCCGTTCCGTGTTGCAGAAACTGATGCCCGAAGCCGATCTTACGGATGCGGTCTTTCCTTATATGACCTGGCAGTCGCATCGGATTGCTGACGTCGAGGCGCGCATTTTTCGGATCAGTTTTACTGGTGAGCTATCGTATGAAGTCAATGTAAACGCTAACTTCGGTCTGTACCTGTGGGAACAGGTCATGGCGGCGGGGGAAGAGTTTAATATTACTCCCTACGGCACGGAAACCATGCATATTCTCCGTGCTGAAAAGGGCTTCATTATTGCCGGTCAGGATACCGATGGTTCGGTCACGCCGCAGGACATGAACATGGCGTGGATCACTGGTAAGAAAAAAACATTCAGCTTTATTGGTCGCCGCTCATGGCAGCGTGAAGATACTAGCCGCTCTGATCGCAAGCAGCTGGTCGGCCTTAGATGCACGGAGCCTGATGTCGTGATCCCCGAAGGTGCCCAGGCGGTGAATGATCCCGATGAGCCTGTACCGATGGCAATGGTTGGTCATGTTAGCTCAAGCTATTACAGCGCCGTATTGGGGCATTCTATTGCTTTGGGACTGATCAAGGGCGGATTGAGCCGAATGGGCGAGTCGGTATTCTTTCCTCTGGCTGACGGCCGGGTATTGCAAGCCGAAATTACCGATGGGGTGTTTTATGACCCTGACGGTAAGCGCCAGTCGGTGATCTCGTCACCCGCAACACAGTCATATAATCCACCCGAAGCGCCTCGCTATGAGTCTGCCCTTCACCACGTAAAGAGGCACCATGCAGAGAAGTACCATGCCGAAAGATACCATGCACAGAGGCATCATATAGAAATAGCTTCGCAGCCAAACGTAGTGTTGCATGAACGAAAAGGCCTGATGCAACATGTTTTGCGAGGGGGAGACGGCGCATCCGAAGATGAGAATAAGGCGTTCTATGATGGTGTTGAAGCCACTCTCGGAATACCCCTGCCACGAAAACCTTGCTCATCGATTGTCGGTGAAAAGATGCAGATCTGGTGGTTATCGCCAAATGAGTGGTTGATTTTGTCACCCGAAGACTTTTCGGTGGAAGCGAAGTTACGCCATCAGTTGTCGGGGCATTTCTCCGTTGTCGATGTCAGTGGCGGGCAGTGTGTCATTGAGTTGTCAGGGCTGCAGGCACAAGCAGTACTGAGAAAATCCACCTCTTACGATGTCGATACTCGTTCACTGCCTGTTGGCAAATGTGTCGGTACCTTGCTTGCAAAAGCGCAGGTGGTGCTAAGGCGCAGTGGCGAGAATGAGTTTGAGCTTATTGTCCGGCGCAGCTTTGCTGATTACTTCTGGCTGTGGTTGCAGGATGCGAGTGAAGAGTTCGGCTTGATTATCGAATAGCCCGCGACGTTTTTGGTTTCATCCATGTCGTAGATTGGAAATTCAAATTTTCAATAACAGTCACATTTAAGGGGTATACCACCGCTAAGGGGACGAGGGCAAAGCCATGACCAAGTATGATAATCGATTACTGCAAGCACGCGCCGGAGTGGCGCGTCATGAAACCAGCGTTGAACAGTCACATCGTCGCGTGCCGATCAATCTGCGTCAGTCGGGTCCCACGCCCGTAGAGATGCTGATATCGACTCGGGTAAGGAAATCACCATACTGGCACCTCTCGGTAGAAGCCGGATGCTGGCGGGCAACGGTTTATAACCGTATTTATCATCCTCGTGGTTATGTACGCCCGGAAGACGGCGGCGCGATGGTAGAGTACGACTCGCTGGTCAATGATGTCACGATGTGGAATGTTGCCGTAGAGCGTCAGATCCAGGTGAAGGGACCGGATGCCGAAGCCTTTGTTAATTATGTGATCACCCGTGATGCCTCCAAGATCATGCCGATGCATGGCAAATACGTGATCCTCTGCAATGACGAGGGCGGTATTCTCAATGATCCTGTCTTGCTCCGCCTCGCCGAGGACGAGTTCTGGTTCTCCATCTCTGACAGCGATCTCGAAATGTGGTTGCGGGGGATCAATATCGCCAAGCAATATGATGTCTCCATTGCCGAAATCGATGTGGCGCCTGTTCAGATCCAGGGACCGAAGTCAGAAGCGCTGATGGTGGATTTGTTTGGTGAGGATATCAAAAGTATTCCTTACTACGGCCTGATGGAAGCTGAAATTGCGGGGTGCGATGTGGTCATTTCGCAAACCGGCTTTACCGGCGAAAGGGGCTATGAAATCTATTGTCGCAATGTGACCGAGGATGCCGAGAAGCTGTGGTATACCGTGTTGGAAGCGGGTAAAGCCCATAAACTTCGAGTCATCGCGCCTGCTCACCACCGTCGGATCGCTGCCGGGATCCTTTCCTGGGGACAGGATATAGATCAGGAAACCCTGCCATTCCAGTGCAACCTTGCCTATCAGGTGCCACGTAACAAAGATGCTGACTATGTCGGTAAAGCGGCTCTGGAAAAGGCCCGGGAGCAAATCGAAGCCGGGAACCCGCCTTTTGACCTTGTGATGGTCGGTATCGTATTGGGTGGGGAACCGATTACGGACTATGCCAATGACTTCTGGCTGGTCTATGGGCCGGATGGTGGTGATGCTATCGGGTATGTATCTTCTCCTTGGTACTCGCCAGAGCTGCAGACCAATATAGCCTTGGCTCATGTTCCTTGGGCACAGCGGGATACCGGTACCAAGCTGAGTGTCTCGCTTCCGTCCGAGCATGGCGGCAATGTGGTTGATGCCGAGGTGGTAGAAGTGCCATTTCGTCCGTCGGTCAATCCCAACTCGCGCGAAGTCGCCAAATCGCGTGGCAGTGATTTCGTCGACTAGCGACCGATAATATAGGGGCACGGTATGAAGTGTGATGCCTACAAGAGCCTAGGAGGGGAAGGATTCCGCGAACCTGATATGGAGTCCGATATTGAACCTCGGTTACTGCAATTGCTGGCGGAAGCCTCGCTGGAAGCGACGCCCAAGCAGGTATTGAAGCTTCATACTGCTCCTGACTGGTTATCGGCGGGAACCTGGGTATATGTGCCTTTTTTGCCGAAAGGCCGATTTGAGGAGACATTTGAGGCATGTGAGCGCTTGCTGCTATGGGGGATGGTGCCGATCCCCCATATACCGGCTCGCGCTGTGCCGAGCGAAGCTTGTTTGCATCGATGGCTTTCTTCTCTGACCCATATCGGTGTCTACAATATTCTGCTGATAGCTGGAGAGAGAAAACCACCGGCGGGACCTTTTTCCAATACGCTTGCACTGCTGGCATCAGGGGCGTTGGCAAAGCACCCATTGCGCGGCATCGGGGTTGCGGGCCACCCTGAGGGACACCCGCATGCAACAAGTTATGAACTCACCAATGCGCTCGCCTTTAAACGAGAATATGCCGAAACCAATCAACTCAATATGTGGGTGGTGACCCAGTTCTCGTTTGATGCCGATATCTTTATTCAGTGGCTGGAGTGCTATCGGGAGTTGCTTGGCAGTTTGCCGGTATACCTTGGAATGCCAGGCCCCACTCAGCTTAAGAACTTACTTTTCTATGCCGCGCAATGCGGTGTCGTTGAGTCGGTTGCAGCGTTACGACGTAATCTAAAAACTACCCAGTTGCTAAAACCCTGGACACCAGACTTGCTGGTACAGGAAATGGCCCGTTACCAGACAATCAATGCCGGCACGCCTTTTCAAGGTATCCATTTGTATCCGTTTGGCGGATTGAAACAGTCCGCCAAATGGCTGAGGGGGGCTCACTGATGATGAAAAATGAACTCAATGTTGCCTTGGTTCCAAATGAGATAGTTCCACCGGACTGCTTGCCGCCTCCGGGGGCACCCGATATTGATATAGCCCGAGCAGTGACGCCGAGGCCAGTGATTGAAGTTGCTGCCGAGCGGCTGGGCTTGCTTCCTCATGCCCTGATCCCCTATGGCCACTACAAGGCCAAAATCGACATGGCGCAGCTGGATGTCAGTCATCAACGCGGCCAGTTGGTGCTGGTAACCGCAATGACGCCGACAACGGCCGGGGAAGGCAAAACCACCACCAGTATTGGCCTGTCAGACGGACTTAATGCCCTCGGGGTAAAAAGTACTGTTTGCCTGCGCGAACCATCGCTGGGGCCGTGCTTTGGTATGAAGGGCGGAGCGGCTGGAGGAGGGCGGTCGCAGGCGATTCCCATGGAAGATCTCAACCTGCACTTTAACGGGGATTTTCATGCGATCACGGTTGCCCATAACTTGCTTGTTTCCCTGATTGATAACCATATCCATTGGGGAAATGAACTGGGCTTGGATCCCCGCCGGATCTGCTGGCGGCGGGTAATGGATCTCAATGAGCGGGCTCTGCGCAATATTGTCTGCGGGCTCGGTGGGACGGCTCATGGTGTCCCGCGTGAGTCGGGATTTGATATCACTGTTGCCTCGGAGATCATGGCGGTGCTGTGTCTGGCCGAAGGCCCGAAAGATCTGCAGAACCGGCTGAGCGAGATGATCATCGGGCGGCGCTGTGATGGCAGCGTCGTGACCGTACGTGATTTAGGTGCCGACGGTGCAATGACAGTGCTGCTCAAAGAAGCCATGATGCCGAATCTTATCCAGAGCCTTGAGCACAACCCGGTACTGGTCCATGGTGGCCCTTTTGCCAATATTGCCCATGGTTGTAGTTCCCTGATGGCAACACGAGCGGCTCTGGCCCTTAGCGATGTCGTGGTGACAGAAGCGGGCTTTGGCGCGGATTTGGGTGCCGAGAAGTTTATCAACATTAAATGCCGCCTGGCAGGTTTGTCACCGGATGCGGTGGTGCTCGTCTGTACCGTACGGGCATTGAAAATGCAGGGCGGAATTGAAAGGCAGGCTCTGGAGCAGCCTAATGTGACCGCAGTCGAAGCCGGCTCGGTTAATTTGCTGCGACATATCCAGAACATCCAGCAGTTCGGTCTGATCCCGCTGGTGGCTATTAACCGTTTCCCCAGCGATAGCGATGAAGAGTTAGCCGTGATCCAGCGGTGCTGTCTGGCATCGGGAGCCAGAGTCGTGTCTGCCGATCATTGGGCCCGTGGCAGCGAAGGTGCTCAGGATATGGCTGCAGCTGTGCTCGAATTGCTCCAGCAACCGCCACCTAATGTTACGCCTCTATATTCGGATGATATGCCGCTGGACGAGAAAATCACGGCGGTGGCAACGCGGATCTATGGTGCCGGCGAAGTCCATTTTTCGACCAAGGCCTTGTCTCAGCTTGATGATATTCACCAGCTTGGCTTTGGTCATTTGCCTGTCTGTATTGCCAAAACACCTTACAGCTTTTCATCGGAGCCCGGAGTTTTGGGCGCGCCGGTTAATCACGCTTTGCCTGTCAGAGAAGTTCGCCTGATGGCCGGAGCGGGATTTGTCGTTGTGATATGTGGCGACATCATGACTATGCCTGGTCTGCCGCGTCACCCGGCGGCGCTGGATATCAGGCTGGATGAGTACGGAGAAATTACCGGGTTGTTTTGACGGAAATACTTCATCGGATGTCGCTATTACACAGTCCGTCAGGTGGCAATGACATATCGTTAACTATGAGGCCGTCGTATATAAAGACAGCTGTTTAACTGATTTGCCGATAGCAGCATGCAGGAGGGAATGTATGTCGGATGCCGCACAACTGCACCAACAGTCAATCATTATTGATGGCCTGATCATTGCCAGATGGGATCGCGCCTTATTCGAGGATATGGCAAAAGGGGGACTGACGACCGCCAACTGCACGGTATCGGTGTGGGAAGGCTTTCAGGCAACCATGAACAATATTGTCGAGTTCAACGGGCTCTTCCACGAACACCATGACCTGATCCGCCCTGTACGTTGTACCGAAGATATTTACCGTGCCAAAGAGGAAGGCAAAACCGGGATCATACTGGGTTTTCAAAATGTACATGCGTTCGAAGATCAGATTGGTTATGTCGAGATCTTCAAAAAACTCGGGGTCGGGATCGCGCAGATGGCCTACAACACCCAGAATTTGGTCGGAACGGGATGTTATGAACGGGACGGTGGATTATCCGGTTTTGGTCATGAAGTTGTTGCCGAGATGAACCGGGTCGGCATGATGTGTGATCTTTCCCATGTCGGGGCAACAACCTCTCAGGAGGTGATCCTGGCATCGAAAAAACCAGTCTGTTACTCCCACTGTCTTCCGTTGGGACTCAAGGAGCATCCCCGAAATAAATCAGATGATGAGCTGAGATTCATCGCCGATCATGGAGGCTTTATCGGGGTCACCATGTTTGCGCCTTTTCTGAAAAACGGTATCAACTCCACCATAGAAGACTATGTCGAAGCGATTGACTATATCGTCAATATCGTGGGCGAAGATTGTGTCGGGATCGGCACCGACTTTACCCAGGGGCATGATCAGGCTTTCTTCGAGTGGCTGACTCATGACAAGGGCTATGCCCGCAGGTTGACGCGTTTTGGTGAGATCATCAACCCCAAGGGGATCCGTACCGTCGGAGAATTTCCTAACCTGACTGAGGCTCTGCTGGATCACGGCTGGCCGGAGAGCAGAGTGAAGAAAATCATGGGGGATAACTGGGTCCGGGTCCTCAAAGAAGTGTGGGACGAATAGATGACAACATCACCGTACTCGAAAATACATGCCCCTGAAGTCCCAATTGAGGTGGACAGTGAGACCGGCGTCTGGAGTACCAACGGGCTCCCGATGCTGTATGTTCCAAGGCACTTTTTTATCAATAATCACACCGCAGTGGAAGAGGCTCTCGGGGCCGAGAAGTATGCCGAGATCCTCTATGCCGCTGGCTACCAATCGGCTTATTACTGGTGCGAAAAAGAATCGGAAACCCACGGCCTGCAGGGCGCAGAGGTGTTTGAGCATTATATGAAGCGCCTGTCGCAACGGGGCTGGGGCCAGTTTGTCATTGAGAGCCTGGATACCTCGGAGGGACGGGCCAAAGTGCGGTTACACCATTCGGCTTTCGTTTATCACTACGGCAAGGTTGATCGCAAAGTGGATTACATGTTCACGGGCTGGTTTGCCGGTGCGATGGATCAAATCACCCGGGGGATAGGCCTGCCGATAGAGACGGTTGCCATCCAGCAACAGAGTGAGGCACAGATAGGTTGTGATTACGGCCTGTTTGAAGTGATGCCCAGGGACAATTGATAAGGAGTGGGGATGTCGCAGTTTGATGCTATTTTCCAGCCGCTGGCGATTAATAAGCTGATGATCCGCAACCGGATAGTCAGTACCGCCCATGCCGAAGTCTACGCCACCTTAAATGGGATGCCGACCGAGCGTTATATTCGTTATTACGAGGAAAAAGCCAAAGGCGGGATCGGGTTATGTATTTGCGGCGGATCGAGTCCAGTCTCGATAGACAGTCCGCAAGGATGGTGGAAGTCGGTGAACCTCTGTACCGATGAGGTTATTCCTCACCTGCAGCAATTGGCTGAGGCGGTTCACCAGCACGGCGCGCATATCATGATTCAGATCACCCACATGGGACGCCGATCGCGCTGGGACGGTGGGGACTGGCCGCATCTTCTCAGCCCAAGTGGTATTCGTGAACCGGTTCACCGGGCAACCTGCAAAACTATCGAGCCTGAAGAGATTGAGCGGATCATTGATGATTATGCCGCCGCCGCTCGCCGGGTAAAGGCGGGAGGGTTGGACGGTGTTGAGCTGTCGGCGGTTCATCAGCATCTGATTGACCAGTTTTGGAGCCCGAGAGTCAACAAGCGGGACGATGAATGGGGGGGAAGCTTCGAAAACAGAATGCGCTTTGGCCTTAAGGTGCTGGAAGCTGTTCGCCGTGAAGTCGGCCCTGATTTTGCTGTCGGCATGCGAATTTGTGGTGACGAGTTCCATCCTGATGGTTTGACCCATGACGACATGAAGCAGATTGCGGCGTATTACGATGCGACTGATCTGGTGGACTATTTCGGTGTTGTCGGCTCAGGGTGCGATACCCATAACACCCTTGCCAACGTGATCCCCAATATGAGTTATCCGCCCGAGCCGTTTTTGCATCTGGCGGCTGGCATCAAGCAGGTGGTTAGCGTGCCGGTGATCCATGCTCAGAATATTAAGGATCCCACTCAGGCTGAACGTGTGCTGGAAGGCGGCTATGTAGATTTTGTCGGAATGACTCGAGCCCATATTGCCGATCCTCACCTGATTGCCAAAATCCGGTTGGGGCAGGTTGATCAGATCCGCCAGTGCGTCGGTGCCAATTATTGCATCGATCGTCAGTACCAGGGGCTGGATGTACTCTGTCTGCAAAATGCGGCGACTTCGCGTGAAGAGACCATGCCCCATATCATTAAGAAAACTGGCGGCCCGATTCGCAAGGTTGTGGTAGTAGGTGGTGGGCCAGCTGGCATGGAGGCGGCGCGTGTTTGTGCCGAACGTGGCCATGATGTCACTTTGATCGAAAAGTGCTCCCGGCTTGGCGGACAGATCACGCTGGCTGCCAAAGCACCGCAGCGGGAGCAAATTGCAGGGATCACTCGTTGGTTCGAGCTGGAGCTGACGCGACTGGGCGTTAGTCTGGAAATGGACACCGAAGCCGACGCCGAAGGTATTCTGGCGCTGAGCCCTGATGTGGTGATTCTGGCGATCGGTGGTAAGCCGTTCATTGAGCAGTTTCCGGGCTGGGGAGCGCAGGACGGTTTGGTTGTCAGTAGCTGGGATATTCTGAGTGGCAGGGTAGAGCCGGGTAGCAAGGTGCTGGTCTACGATACTATCTGTGAGTTTTCGGGGATGTCGGTTGCCGATTATCTGGCGGCGAAAGGTGCACTGGTTGAATTGGTGACGGATGACTTGAAACCTGGAGTGGCTGTCGGTGGTACCACTTTTCCGACCTATTATCGCAGCCTCTACCAGCGTGAGGTGATCATGACGCCGGACTTTCGTTTGGAACAGGTATACCGGGAGGGCGAAAAAGTCATTGCCGTGCTGGAGAACGAGTATACCCAGCAGCGGGAAGAGCGGGTGGTGGATCAGGTGGTGATAGAAAATGGTATCCGGCCTTGTGAAGCCCTGTATTACCAATTGAAACCGGACTCGATCAACCAAGGCCAGCTTGATCTGGCAGCACTATACGCTGCCAAGCCACAGCCGGAAATGGCTCATTTCACGGATAGTGGTAAAGGCTACCTGTTGTACCGGATCGGTGATTGTGCCTCGCAGCGTAACATTCATGCTGCGATTTATGACGCCTTGCGTCTTTGCAAAGATTTTTGATTGTACAGATTTTGACTTAATACTTATCGCCTCAGGACTCGCACAGAAAGGGGAGAACGATGCTGACACCTTTAGTTTCCGTGCTGTTATTGCTGGGATTGCTAATCACGTTGTTTGGTGCCGTTCGTCGGGTGATGCTCTGGCGTAGGGGCAAACCTTTTGAGGTCAATGTCTGGGCTGGGCTTTCGAGCATTCCGAGACGGTATCTGGTTGATCTCCATCACGTCGTAGCCCGCGACAGAGCGATAGCTCACATGCATGTGGCAACAGCCGGAGGCTTCGTTGCTGCGATGGTGACGCTGAGCGTTATTTATCTTCTTGGCCTAGATAACAGTGTGATGCACCTGGTGGCGCTTATTGCCTGTGCAGTGATGTTACTGGGGGCGCAACTGGTGGCAAAGCGACGTCGGCTGGTGCCAACTCATTTGTCTACCGGCCCCTGGATGAGGCTACCGAAAAGCCTCAATGTATTTGCAGGAACATTCTTGCTGGTAAGTGCCTTTGGCTTGTTCGGGATAGAGTCCTTGCCGTCGATACTGCTTGTTTTGCTGGGGCTCGCAATGATAGCAGGCATGGGCGAAATGCTGCTTGGGATGACCTGGGGCGGCCCCATGAAACATGCTTTTGCTGGCGCACTACATCTGGCTTTCCATCCTCGCCCTGAGCGCTTTGGCGGTGGTCAGTCAACGGGACTCAGGCCGCTTGACTTGACCGAGCCGCATTTGGGGGTAGCTAAATCAACTGATTTTCACTGGAACCAGCTGCTGGGCTTTGATGCCTGCGTGCAATGTGGCCGCTGTGAGAAGGCGTGCCCGGCCTTTGCAGCCGGTCAACCGTTGAATCCGAAAAAGTTGATCCAGGATATGGTAGTCGGTATGACTGGCGGTTCGACGACGGCCTATCATGGCAGCGCGCATCCGGGTCAAGAACAACAACTTGGCGAGAAAGCCATTTGTGGCGGGCCTGAACAGTCTTTGTTCGAAGGCTTACTGGATCCGGATACCGTCTGGTCATGCACGACGTGCCGGGCCTGCGTTGAGGAGTGCCCGATGATGATCGAGCATGTGGATGTGATTGTCGATCTGCGCCGTTATCTGACCCTAGAGCAGGGCGCAACACCGGGTAAAGGGCCGGACATTCTCAAAAACCTTATCGCCACAGATAACCCCAATGGTAACCCACCGCTGCAGCGTCATAATTGGGCTGTAGATCTGCACATTCCTCTGATGGCCGAAGTGAAGCAAGCTGATGTGCTGCTTTGGGCCGGTGACGGGGCGTTTGACATGCGCAACCAGCGCACGCTTCGGGCTCTGGTCACCCTGTTTCGACGGGCTAAGGTTGATTTTGCCGTGCTGGGCAATGAAGAACTTGATTGCGGTGATCTGGCCCGTCGCCTCGGTGATGAGGCAACCTTTCAGCGTCTTGCCAGAACCAATATACACACATTGAGCCAATATACATTTAGACGCATTGTGACGGCGGATCCGCATGCGTTTCACATCCTGAAGAACGAGTATCCCGACTTTGGCGGCAACTATGACGTTTGCCACCATACCCAGTTGCTGGCAGAACTGGTCGATCAGGGAAGCCTGAAGCTTAAACCCTTTCAGGAGTTGTCGGTGACTTACCACGACCCTTGTTATCTGGGACGCTATAACGGCGGCTATGAAGCTCCTCGATCTCTGTTACGGGCTATCGGGATCAACATTAAGGAAATGGAGCGTTCGGGCTATCGCTCCCGTTGCTGTGGTGGCGGTGGTGGTGCGCCTGTCTCCGATGTTGCAGGCAAGCGCCGGATATCGGATATGCGAATGGATGATGTGAGGGATACAGGGGCTGAAATCGTTGTTGTTGCCTGCCCGCAGTGCAGCCTAATGCTGGAAGGGGGCGTTGAGCCTCGCCCCGAGGTGCGTGATATTGCCGAGTTGCTGTTGGAAGCCTTGCCGCCGCAGGTTCAGCATTTTCAATCTGGCGAAGTGGAGGCATCATGAACAAATTTCCCCGTCGCGACCCTCGTCATGAGCGTATTCAGCGTAATCGCCTTCATCCTTTGCACCTTGGCCTTGAAAATCAATATCTTGTCAATCAGTCTCAGGCGAGTGTCGCCAGTTCTGGAGCCACTCCCACAATAGAGCCCAAAGATTGGGACTCCTCTCGGTTGCCTCTGCATCGAGTAGAAAATCCTGAATTTTATATCGTCGTTGTACCCGAGATGAATGGAGGGAGGCTAACCAGTGCAGATAAAGACATGTTGGGGTTGGCGCAGCAATTGGCGAACGGCGGTATTGGTTATGATAATAAAGGTGACCAAGAACTTGAGGGCCGCGGAGCTGTGCTGGCAGTGGTATTTGGCACGGTAAAAGATGACCGTTTCGCCGAAGCTGGTGTTGATCGGCTACTGGATCTCTCTTGGTTCGGAGAGGAAGGATACCAACCTGAGTACCAGCTCGCTTTGCTGCAACAGGCTGACAAGCAGTTTGCTCCCCGTTACTGGCTGTTTGGCGATCAGACTATGAACAGTGCCGATCTCGGTCGTCGCCTGGCCGCCAGGCTAGATGAGCGAGCAGCTACCGGGGTGGTAGAAATTGATGACAACTGGATATGGTGCCGTGCAGGACAAAGTGGCAACGAGTATCGTCGTCCACATGAGCGTATCTTGCTGGTGGCGGAACAGATCGCCGACCCGGTGAGTAACTACCGTTATCAGGCAATCCCGGTTGAGCTGGACGTGCTTATGCGGGAAAAGGCTGCGCCGGAAATGACGCCACCAGTACCGTCAAAAATTGAAGATTTGGGCTTGGTCGCCGTAGATCCCAGTTCTGTTTCCTTGATGGAAGCGGAGTTTGTGGTTGCAGGTGGGAATGGCGTAACGGACTGGCCGTTGTTTCATCAAGTGGCAGCTGCACTGGGAGCAACCGAGGGGGCGAGTCGCGTGGCGGTGGATGATGGCAACATGCCACGATCAACCCAGGTTGGTGCATCCGGAACCTTGGTCTCAGCCCGCGTTTATTTGGCGATGGGGATCTCCGGGGCGATCCAGCATCTGCAGGGAATGACCCATTGCAATACAGTGATCGCCATCAATCTTGATCCCGGATGTGCCATGGTGAGCCGGGCAGATCTTAGCGTGATCGGTGACAGCAGCAAGATCATGCAGGCTCTGGTTGATAGTATTAACCGCGCTGAGAGTGAAATCAGGGTTAGGGAACTGACGGAATTTGATCGAGAACAGGCAAAGGAGAAGTGGGATGATGCTGTGTGAGCCACTGAAAATCATGGTGTTGGTGTCGACCGGTATGCATCCGTTAACTGGGGGTCCATGCCGTGCTTCACTAGATGCACAGGCGATTGAGCTGGCATTGCAACAGGCAGGTGCCTTGATTGAGGTTATTCACGCTGGCAATGCAGGTGAGTTGGAACAGTCGGCATTGCGAGATTATCTGGGGATGGGAATCGGGCAGATAACCGTGCTCAAACTGCCAGAGTTTTCCGATCCGTTATCGGCACTGGCTCAGTATGTGAATGAAGCGGAGCCCGATTTGGTATTATGCGGTGAACAGGCCGAATGGGGGGAAGCGTCGGGTTTGCTACCTTACCTGTTGGCAGATCAGCTTGGCTGGGCAATTGTGCCGCATATAGCAGGTTTGGTAGGTGTTGCAGATGGACATATCGAATTGTTGCAGGCGCTACCACGTGGTCAGCGCCGAAAATTACTGGTCAAGCAAGCTGTGATGGTAACCATTAACGGTGCGGCACCGCAGGCAAGGCAAAGTGCGTTCTTAAAAGCGCGTGATGGCACCATCAATGTGCTCGAATCTGAATATGATTCCGAACATGAGTCAGAACTTGAACTTGCGGCAGATAGCGAACAATCTCAATGGCAACTACAGCCAGCAAAACAGCGCCCCAAACGGCTGAAGATCATCACGGCGAAAACTGCTGCAGAACGGATGAAAGCAGCAACAACGGTGACGCCGGGCCAGGCGGGCAAGGTATTACAAGACACCTCTCCCCAACAGGCTGCCGAAGCTATTTTAGCCTTGCTTCGAGAAGAAGGGCTTCTGAAACGAGCGCCTTTTAAGCCTTTGAATTAAATCGTAAAAGCCTCTGATTAATTAAGAGGCTAGCAGGCTTCGTTGGGAACAACATTTGGATCGTCAAAACCGATATCGAATAGACTGTCATCCTGCAGTCTAGTCATCTCGGTGAGTGCCGGAAGATCAGTAATGATAGGAAGTCCGGTAATCACTGAGTGCTCGGTAGATACGGTTTGCTCGGTAACAATTTGTTGCTCTGTAGATAAGGGGTGCTCAGTAGCAATCGGTTGTGACGAGATCCCCTGACGTTCATGACGAGGCGGAATACCAAAACAATCGCGGTAGCATTTACTAAAATGGGGTGTTGAAACAAACCCACAGGCTACGGAAACCTCGATAATTGACAAGTTGGTTTGCGTGAGCAGCTGTTTGGCTCGGCTAAGCCGTAGTTGGAGGTAGTAGCGCGAAGGTGAACATTGTAGATGTTTCTGGAACAGTCTTTCCAGTTGGCGCCGTGACAGATCGACAAATCCAGCCAGCTCATCCATCCCGATGGGTTCTTCCAGATTGGCTTCCATCAGAGAGACGATTTCAAGCAACTTAGGCTGGGACGTTCCGACCAGGCTGCGAAGCGGTACTTTTTGCACATCCTTGCCATTGCGGATCCGCTCACACATGAACATTTCCGATATTGCCGCACTGAGTTTGTTGCCGTGTTGCTTCGCCACCAAAGTGAGCATCATGTCCATCGGTGCTGTCCCGCCTGTGCTGGTCATTCGCCTGTCACTGAGAGAGAACAGTTTATTGGTGATCTTAACCGAGGGAAACAACTCCTGAAGTCCGGCCAGGTGCTCCCAGTGAATGGCGCAGTGTTGATTTGCCATTACCCCTGCTTTTGCCAGAGCATAGCTGCCGGTACAGATTCCACCGAGGATTTTTTGCTGGCGATCAAGCTGGCAAAGCCAACTTGTCAGTTGTGGGGTACAGCTACGTTCAACCTGAACACCACCGCAGATAATCAGTGAATCAAGCGGTAGCTGGGATGGAATACGGTCATCGACCCTCACTTCAAGTGCATCGCTGGCGGCAACAGGTTCGCCATTTTCACTGAGAGTAAACCACTGATACAGCCGTTCTCCCGAGAGCTGATTGGCCATGCGCAATACTTCAACGGCTGACGCCATCGCGATCATGGTGAAATTGTGAGTGAGATAAAAACCGATGCGCATGGGTTGTTGTGTTGTTATTGAGGTCATCGCCAGTTCCCCTAATTTGCCACATGATCGTGATGGGTCGAGTGGTGTCAATTCCCGCAAAATCCTTACAGTACTCAGCGTTTTAAATACTAAGAAAAATCACCTTCTCTTTCTGTGTAATTCAGGGTTCATAAAAAGTAAATTTTTTTATCGAGAGTTAGCTCAATAAGGGAGATTAAAGGGGGGGAATTAAAGTGCAAGCCATAAATAAATGGCTAAATCCGGTGAATCGCTTGAATTTGCAATCTCTGTAAAGGTTAGAACTCTAAACAAATCGCAGGCCCTATTTGTCATTACAAGTTGAGATCATGCATAGCTCCACGGGTAATGGCTTAGTCATTGATGATATCTAGTCAGATGACAGAAACTTGTTTTCGACACAAAACATTTAAATCAAGCTGTTTTTTTTGAATTTAAATTAGTTTATTTAAAATCATAGCCTTACGCTTGTTTTATGTGAGGTGTAGCTCTTGGTATTCATTACGGTACGAAACATTTTTTGACTTGCTGTCAATAATATGTAAATTTATTTTTAATTAAACGTTCAATCAAGAAACATTTGGGTAGCAAGTATGCCAAAAGTAGGAATGCCTGAAATTCGTAAACCACAGCTCGTTGAGGCGACAATGGCCGTTATTGACGAAGTTGGGCTTTCGGGTGCAAGTGTGATTTTGATAAGTCGTAAGGCTGGCGTTTCTCCTGGGATCATTAACCACTATTTTGGCGGTAAGCATGGTTTGCTAGAGGAGACGATGCGTTCGGTGCTCCGTCAATTGTCGGCGACATCCATTGAGCACCTCCGCACTGTGGACAAAGATGATGTGACGGCAAGGGTCAAGGCAATTGTTGCGGCTAATTTTGATGGCTATCAAGTCGAAAGCAAAGTGGTGAAAACCTGGTTGGCATTCTGGGCTCAGTCTATGCATGACACTAGTTTGCATCGGCTTCAGCGTGTCAATGAACGCCGTTTGTTGTCACACCTTCGTTTTGAGCTCAAGAAAATTTTACCTTCTGAACAGGCCCTTTTTGTCGCACAGGGAGTTGCTGCGCTTATCGACGGGATCTGGCTGAGAGGCGCGCTGAATCCCGATGGAATTTGCCCGGAAAAAGCACAACAGATCATCTCAGATTACCTGCAAAAACAACTCGCTCCGTACTTGAACTGACAAACTCATAATAAACATTAATTATCAAGGCATTTTGATGAAAATGAAGTCCCTTTACATCCATGGTCAGGCAACTGAAGCCTCGTCGGGAGAAACGTTTGCAACCTACAATCCGGCAACGGGTGAGAAGCTGGCTGAGATCGGGCTGGCATCAGTTCAGGATGTTGACCGTACTATCGCTTCGGCACAAGAAGGTTTCAAAGTGTGGTCAGCGATGAGTGGCATGGAAAGAGGCCGTATCTTGACGCGGGCGGTGGCGATTCTCCGTGAGCGCAATGATGAACTGGCCAAGCTGGAAGTCAAAGATACTGGCAAGCCGATCCAGGAGGCCATCGAAGTCGATATTGCCACTGGTGCGGATGTTATAGAGTACTACGCAGGGCTTGCCGCGGCAATCCAAGGTCAGCAACAAGATCTGGGTCACGGTCAGTTTTTCTATACCCGGCGAGAACCTCTGGGTGTTTGTGCCGGAATCGGTGCGTGGAACTATCCAATCCAGATTGCAATGTGGAAATCGGCACCGGCATTGGCAGCAGGTAACGCCATGGTATTCAAGCCGTCTGAAGAAACCCCTCTGTCGGTATTGAAGCTGGCAGAGATCTTTACCGAGGCAGGTGTACCTGACGGCGTGTTTAACGTTGTTCAGGGCGATTACCGTGTTGGTCAGATGCTTTCACGCCACCCGGATATTGCCAAGGTTTCTTTTACCGGCGAATCCGGTACCGGCAAAAAAGTGATGGCTGATGCGGCCGGTACGCTTAAAGACATTACGATGGAGCTTGGCGGTAAATCCCCTTTGATCGTGTTTGATGATGCCAAGTTAGACAATGCGGTTTCAGCTGCCATGCTGGCCAATTTCTACACCCAGGGTGAAGTCTGCACTAATGGCACTCGTGTCTTTGTCCATGATGCGATTTACGACCAGTTTATCGAGCAGCTTGCTCACCGTACCAACAAGTTGGTTGTTGGCGATCCGGCTGATATGTCGACACAGATCGGCGCGCTGATTTCAGGCGAACATCTCGAAAAAGTACTCGGGTTTATCCAGGCCGGAAAAGAGTCCGGTGCCCGCCTGATCTGCGGTGGCGAGCGTGAAACAGCTAACGGACTCGATAAGGGATATTTTGTTCAACCGACCATCTTTGCCGACTGTACCGATGATATGCCCCAGGTTCAGGATGAGATCTTTGGCCCGGTGATGTCTATCTTGCGATTTACCGATGAAGACGAGGTGATTCAACGGGCAAATGCCACCCAGTATGGACTTGCTGCCGGTTTGTTTACCCAAAATCTTTCTCGCGCACACCGGGTGATAGCTCAGATTGAAGCCGGTATTTGCTGGGTGAATACATGGGGCGGTTCGCCGGCAGAAATGCCAGTGGGAGGCTACAAACAATCTGGTATTGGACGGGAAAATGGAATCGAAACACTCAACCATTACACCCAGAACAAGAGTGTGATGATTGAGCTTGGTGATCTTGAGTGCCCTTATGATTAAGCCGACAGATATCAGCAATGACGGGAGCTGCTGATAACAGCAGGTTTTAATCTTCACCACAGAATTGAAAGGGAAATCAAATGAACAAAACCTACGATTATATCATTGTCGGAGCGGGATCAGCCGGCTGTGTGTTAGCTGACCGTTTAACGGCCTCGGGTGAACATAGCGTTTTATTACTAGAGGCTGGCGGGAGTGACAGAAGCATTTTTATTCAAATGCCGACAGCACTGTCGTACCCAATGAACAGCGATAAGTACGCATGGCAGTTTGAATCAAAGCCTGAGGCCGGTATCGATAACCGCCGTTTGCATTGTCCGCGAGGACGTGTACTGGGTGGTAGCTCGTCCATTAATGGCATGGTGTATGTGCGAGGCCATGCCTGCGACTTTGATGAGTGGGTTGAGCATGGCGCGGCAGGTTGGAGTTATCAGGAGTGCCTGCCGTATTTCCGCCGCGCTGAATCATGGATTAGCGGTGAAGATATTTACCGCGGTGGCGACGGTCCGTTGGCAACCTGTAACGGCAACAATATGACGCTGAACCCTTTGTATCAGGCATTTATCGGTGCCGGACAGCAAGCGGGCTATCCGAAGACTGATGATTATAACGGCTATCAGCAGGAAGGCTTTGGCCCTATGCATATGACGGTTGATAAAGGTGTACGCGCCTCAACCTCGAATGCGTATCTGCGTCGAGCCATGAAGCGCAGCAACCTGACCGTCAAAACGGGCGTTGTCAGCCGCAAGGTATTGCTTGAAAACAAACAGGCTATCGGGGTTGAGATTGAGTTGGGTGGTAAGGTTGAGTCTGTTTTTGCCAACAAGGAAGTGCTGTTGTCGGCGGGCTCTGTCGGCTCGGTGCAGCTTCTTCAACTGTCGGGGGTGGGGCCCAAGGCGGTATTGGAGCAAGCCGGAATTGCGGTAGAGCATGATTTGCCGGGTGTCGGGGAGAATCTGCAAGACCACCTGGAAGTCTATTTCCAATATGAATGCCATCAGCCGATAACGCTGAACAGCAAGCTGGGGCTAATTAGCAAAGGGCTGATCGGTACGCGCTGGATATTACGCAGAGATGGTCTGGGAGCCACCAACCACTTTGAGTCGTGTGCTTTTATCCGCTCTCGTGCCGGGCTGAAATGGCCCAATATTCAGTATCATTTCTTGCCGGCGGCGATGCGCTATGACGGCCAGGTAGCTTTTGATGGCCATGGTTTTCAGGTGCATGTCGGTCCGAACAAACCGCAAAGCCGTGGCCGTATCTGGGTGGAATCTAACGATCCGCATCAAAAGCCAAACATCGAATTCAACTACATTAGTACAGAGCAAGATATACAGGATTGGCGTGATTGTATCCGCCTGACCCGTGAAATATTGGCTCAACCGGCAATGGATGAGTACCGCGGTAAGGAAATCCAACCGGGAGCTGGTGTTACCAGCGATGAAGCAATTGATGCCTGGGTTCGCCAAAACGTCGAAAGTGCCTACCATCCGTCGTGTACCTGCAAGATGGGATCCGATAACGATCCTATGGCCGTGCTGAACGAGAATTGTCAGGTCAGGGGAATTGACTCTCTGCGAGTTGTCGACTCGTCGGTGTTCCCGACAATTCCGAACGGGAACCTCAATGCGCCGACAATCATGGTGGCAGAGAAAGTCGCCGATGCCATTTTGGGTCATGCTCCGCTTGCGTCTTCTGATGCACAAACCTGGATTGCCCCTAACTGGGAAACAGAGCAGCGTGTTGGCTCCGCTCAGCGTCTGATACCCCCAGACACTATTACCGAAAAAATACTGAAAACGAAGCGGCTTAATTACCAAAACAAGCAAGCTGACTTTTGAGAACAAATCAGCCTTCTCGCCAGATATGAGAAGAGCCATTACTTAACAGATTTGGCTTAACAAACATGGATAAAGGAAGAGTCATGAAGACGAAGAAAACAATTAAAAATGCAATCATGGGTAGCTCAGCACTATTACTCAGTCTGTCAGCGTCAACGGCATTAGCCGCACAGTGCGAAACCGTGCGTTTCTCCGATGTGGGCTGGACAGATATTACCGCAACAACGGCGATTACGAGTGAAGTGCTCAAAGGGCTGGGCTATAAGACCTCAACTCAGCTACTGTCGGTCCCCGTGACTTACTCTTCCATGGCCAACCAAGATATTGATGTGTTCTTGGGGAACTGGATGCCAACCATGGAAGCGGACATTGCCAAATATCATCAGGACGGTTCGGTTGAGACAGTGCGAGCTAACTTGGAAGGGGCTAAATATACCCTTGCAGTCCCGAAATACGTTTATGACGCCGGTGCGCAGCTTTGCTGATCTGGCTAAACACAAAGATGAGTTTCGCGGCCGCATTTATGGCATTGAACCGGGTAACGATGGTAACCGTCTGATCCAAGGCATGATTGATAAAAACGCCTTCGAACTGAAAAGTTTCCGTTTGGTTGAGTCCAGCGAGGCCGGAATGATGTCGCAGGTCAAACGTGCGGTCAACCGCGAGCAGTGGATAGCCTTCCTCGGTTGGGCGCCTCATCCGATGAACAGCAATTTTGAGATGGCCTACCTTGCTGGTGGCGATGATTTCTTCGGCCCTAATTATGGCGGTGCGAGTGTCTATACCAATGTTCGCAAAGATTATCTGAAAACTTGCCCGAATGTCGGCCAGCTATTGCAGAACCTGAGCTTCAGCCTAGAAATGGAAAACCAATTGATGGGTAATATCTTAAACGATAATGCCAAACCTGATGCTGCGGCAAAAGCTTGGCTGCAAGCCAATTCGCAGGTACTGGAACAGTGGCTTAGCAAGGTAACGGCACAAGATGGCGGCGATGCAACCAAAGCCGTGAAGTCATATCTGAATATCTAATTACTTGTTGTTTGCCCGATACAGGGTGACTGTCGGTGCTGCTGCCATCGCAACAGGTGGTAGCGGGTCGGCACGATAGACAAACACGGAACGACACAATTTAAAATACAATATGGACCATTAAGGAGTAACAGTGGACTTTATTACAGAGCATAAAATCCCGTTAGGTAATTGGATGGCAGCCTTCGTGGATTGGCTTACCTACAATGCCGCAGGATTTTTTGACTCGCTTTCCTATACCTTGGAATCACTGATCATGCTGCTGGTTGATCTGTTTAAGTGGTTTCCGCCAGCAGTACCAATTTTGATGACGGCTTTGTTGGCATGGTTTCTTCACCGGAGCTTCTCTCTGGTCATTTTCGTTGTAGCGGCATTGCTGCTGATCATGAACCTGGGTTACTGGGAAGAAATGCTGGAGACCTTTGTTCTGGTATTAACGGCCACTATGATCTCGGTGTTGGTTGGGGTTCCCGTCGGGATAGTGGCGGCACACAAGCCTTGGTTGTATACCATCATGCGCCCGATCCTTGATTTGATGCAGACTATACCGACATTTGTCTACTTGATCCCAACCTTGGTACTGTTTGGCTTAGGTGTTGTTCCCGGTCTTATTTCTACTATTATTTTTGCCATTGCCGCTCCAATCCGCCTGACCTATCTGGGTATTAGCCGAGTCCCCGAAGAGCTGGTCGAGGCGGGTAGAGCCTTCGGTGCCAATCGAATGAAGCTGTTGTTCAACGTTGAACTTCCGGCGGCAATGCCAAACATTATGGCAGGGATAACACAATGCATTATGTTGTCACTGTCTATGGTGGTGATCTCCGCGCTGGTGGGAGCTGACGGTTTGGGGAAACCTGTGATCCGTGCCCTTAATACGGTGAATATTTCTCAGGGGTTTGAAGCCGGTTTGGCCATAGTATTGGTCGCCATTATCTTGGATCGTCTATGTAAGACTCCGGCAAGCCAGAGCAAGGAGGGCTAATCATGAGCGCGATTAGTATTAAAAATCTGGATGTTATCTTTGGCGAGCAGGCAACCCAATCTCTGGCATTGCTGGATGAGGGCAAAACCCGTCAGGAAGTTATTGATGCCACCGGTGATGTGGTCGGTGTCCATGATGTCAGCCTCGATATCGAAGAGGGTGAAATTTGTGTCTTGATGGGGCTGTCCGGTTCTGGTAAATCAAGTTTGCTACGTGCGATTAATGGCCTGAATACCATTAGCCGTGGTTCGCTCGAGGTGCAGGATGGCGAACAGTCCATTGATCTTGCCAGCTGTGATACAACGGCCCTGCGTCATTTGCGTACTAACCGTATATCCATGGTATTTCAGAAATTTGCTTTGATGCCTTGGCTGACCGTACTCGACAATGCCGCTTTTGGCCTGGAGATGCAGGGTATCGGCAAGGCTGAGCGCCGTCGTCGTGCAGAAGAAAAGCTCGAGATGGTAGGCCTTTCCGAGTGGAAGAGTAAATACCCTCATGAACTATCGGGCGGTATGCAGCAGCGCGTCGGCCTGGCTCGGGCATTTACCATGGATAGTGACATCTTGCTGATGGATGAACCATTTTCGGCACTGGACCCGCTTATCCGCAGCCAGCTTCAAGATGAGTTGCTGGAGCTTCAGCGTCAGCTGAACAAGACGATTGTGTTTGTTAGTCATGACTTGGATGAAGCCCTCAAGATCGGCAATAACATTGCGATCATGGAGTCCGGCCAGCTGATCCAGCACGGTAAACCGGAAGATATTGTGCTGAAACCTAATTCGCAATACGTAAAAGACTTTGTCGCGCATACCAATCCGCTTAATGTGCTGCGTGGACGCTCCTTGATGACAGGGGTCAGTGAACTAGAGTCGTTGGGAGAAATGTTGGTACTTAATCAGCATGATAAGACTTGCGTCAGTACCACCGTGGAAGGTGAAATCATGGCGGTGACTCGGCAGAATGAGTCTCTGGCATTGCAACAGTGGCAGGAGGGGGATAGTCTGGAGACGCTCGAGCAAGATAAGGTGGTTATGACAACGCCAGATATCTCGATGCGCGAAGCGCTGGAAATCCGCTACCGTACCGGTCAGCCTGTTTTACTGGGAACGGAAAGGCGCCTGGAAGGGATATTGTCAGATAATGATTTTTATCACGCCCTGCTCGGAAAGCATTTTTCTGCCAAGTTAGCATAGGGAAGTGCTCAATTCTGAATGTGTATTCGCCATCATTCTTTGATGGCGAATACTGCCAGTTATATGTATCTAAAGTAACCCTTGTTTTGTTATAGAAGGGCTACTCCTCATACTTATTCCCTACTTATTTTTCGAACCACTCTGCGATAGCGTCGCGTTTAGGCACACTGCCTTTGTGTACTACCTGCTCGTCAATGACGACGGCGGGTGTTGCCATGACGCCATATGCCATGATTTGAGCAAAATCTTCAACTTTCTCTATATCAATTTTGATCTTCAGTGCATCGGCGACTTCACTGATTAATGCCGCGGTGGTTTTGCAATTTTTACAACCAGAGCCTAATACTTTTACTTTTTTCATCGATATATCCTCATAACAAAGGAGAAGTGATATTGAAGGTCCAGCCCACAAGGGTAAAGGCCGTCAACAGAACAACAAATAAGATGGCGAGCAGCCGCCATTGCATGACTTGTTTGAGCAGAATGAATTCAGGCAGACTGGCTGCTACCGTACTCATACTGAATGCCAGCGTGGTGCCGATAGGAAGACCATTGGTAATGAGGCTTTCCATAATGGGAATAACCCCAGTCGCATTGGAATAAAGAGGAATACCAAGCAACACCGCAGCAGGTACCGACCACCATTGCCGATCACCCAGATAAGTCTCTATCCAGCCGTCAGGGACGAAGCCATGAAGAGCAGCCCCTAAACCGACGCCAATAACGACCCATTTCCATACCCGACCGAATATTTCCGTGGTTTCTCGCTTGGCAAACTGGTGGCGTTCAGCCAATGTTATTTTGGCGGTTATTGTTTGATTAGAAGGCTGTTGGTTTGCTTGCAGATTTTGTTGACCATGCTTTAAGGCATCGGCGGCGAAAGACTGTAACCAGCGCTCAGCACGGATGGTATCGAGAAATAGCCCGCCGACCATGCCGATCAACATGCCTACCGCAATATAGAGCAGGGTGAACTTCCAACCTAATAGGCTCATCAGCAGCAATACAGCGACTTCGTTGATCAGTGGCGAGGTGATTAAAAAAGCCATCGTTATCCCTAGCGGGATCCCTGCAGAGGTAAACCCCAGAAATACCGGAATACTGGAACAGGAACAAAAAGGGGTAATAGCACCAAAGGTTGAACCCAAAAAATAACCGACGAATCGATTTTTGCCTGCCAGGTAATCACGGACACGTTCGACGTCCAGAGAGGCTCGAATGATGGCAATGACATAAATCATGACCAGCAGCAGGGCAAAAATTTTGGTGGTGTCTTCGATAAAGAAATGCAGCGCATCAGCCAGCTTGGTCGAAGGGGGTAAGCCCAGTAAATCGAATACCACCCAGCTGGCAAGGTCGGTAAAAACTTGGAACATCTTTTATCCTTATTCGTGTGTTTTACCTATAAAGACGTAATAGCAGCGAAAAGGATGCAAAAAAAACGGTATTATTTAGTCTCGGATCTTTGTGACGTTTTTGGGATGATCCCAATGAGTAGTTAACTGCCGTGTTATTGAATATCAAAGCGGTCGAGTGTCATTACTTTTATCCAAGCGACAATAAAGTCATCGATAAACTTCTCTTGGGTATCAGGAAATATTTCTGATGCGCTCTCATCATCGGGAATCCACTGTGTTGCCCCTTCTGGGTTTTTGGAGGTAAAACTGATGGAAAAAACTGATTGTTGTGATCGGTAAAACCAATCACTCTGAAACCATTTGTCATCTATGATGATGAGGGACTATTCTGGCTAGTTAATTATAGTCGGTGAAGTCAATACCCATCACTTAGGTTAGATCACATTGGTTAGATTAGAACTGATGTGAGTACTGGCATTTAAATAGCCAAATAACGAGGTTTTAACCTGTGACAGAATGGTTTTCAGTTTGGTGTTTATAACAAATGAGCTTTAGAAGAGTAAGCGAGTATAAACAAAAAGTTCATATAATAAATGTTCTAAAAGCATTAATGAGTAATTGAAAAATTACCGATAAGTTGATTCTCTTCGTTAATGATGTCACCTTCGCAAGTTTTCTCACAATACGAAAATTCAATATTAACATTAGCCACATTGCCTTTCATTAGAACATGGCGTAATAATATATCGCTATTTAATTGATGTACTGTTGCATTCCAAGAGACGTTACCTTTTAAAATATTAAAGTTCACTACCATTTAATTACCTCTGTTTTTTCATTGAGCTGTTTTCTTTGCGGGATTGCTGAAACCAAAAGCGTTTACGACCTATTGAACGAGACATATTATTCCTTATATTTATTATCAGCATGGCATAACCACAATAAGTTAAAAAACCTAAAGATGAGTTTAGTCACTGATACTTATGTTTAATGATTTTATTTATAATGATATAACGAAGTGAATATGGAACGTGACGACATATACAAAAAGCAGATGTTTGAAATGTTTATATTTTCGAAGATACGGTATAAATAACTTGTTAATGATGAGCATGAAGTGGCGTAAATGGTGATGACACCATTTACGCCGACTTACAAATCTTAAAGCGCTACTACGTTAGCTGCTTGAGGGCCTTTTTGGCCTTGTTCTACTTCGAAAGACACTTTCTGGCCTTCAGCAAGTGTTTTGAAGCCTTCAGAAGCGATAGCGCGGAAGTGAACGAATACGTCAGCACCGCCGTTGTCTTGAGTAATGAAACCGAAACCTTTCTCTTCGTTAAACCACTTTACTAGACCAGTTGTTTTGTTAGACATGATGTGTCCCTTATATTTTATTTCATAGAATTATCGCGATAGTGCGATGCGCTGAAAGCTTGAATTATTGAATGTGACGATGAAGCTAAGGGAAACACTGAGGATAACAACAATAACGAAGAAATTCTGAGGTTTACTTTTACTTAATGTTTCATTAATAACTCTGAACAACAGAGCGAGACGAATCATACCCTAACATCAGATATTGTAAAGGTTTATTTTCGTTTTATTTTGAAACATCAAATCTGACTCCAACGTTGATGTGTGGCGCTCTTATACTGACAGAGGTCGCATGGCGGTTTTTTGTACATTTTTTATTTTGTTGATTCAGATTATTACAGTTACATAACCCGTTAAAGCTGTGATAATAGCCAGCTGTGATGCGTGGTGATGAAGTTACTACGGGCATCTGCACTGATAACAAGAGCAATATTTAAACCAGCAGGACATATATTTATGCGCGCCTTTGTATTACGAGCCAGATCTGCACCTACGGACAGCCAGCAATTACTGGCGTCAGTTGGCCAGGAGGCTCACACTGAAATCTTGGCCCACACACTGATGAACGCTATCTTTGTGGCACAGTCGCATCGCGATGATGTCGTTATTTACTTGGTACTGGAAAGCACTCAGGACTTTTCTCGTACCATTTGTTTTAACGCTAACGAGATTAGTAATATCGGTGGTTTTCACGAGCAAGCACTGCTGAGTATGGTTGCTAAGGCATTGGATATCTCCAGAGGTATGACGAAGGAACAAGAGCGTGATGTCGACGGTGGTATTACCGTGCGCACCATTAGCTTTGAAAAACTCGTACAGGAGTTGGCGGAAGATTATCAGTTGTTCATGATGGACAAAAAAGGCACTCCTATTCGTGAACAGGAATTTCAGGGTAATCCTTGTTTTCTACTTACAGATCATATCCCTATGCCAAAGAAGAGCTTTAACAGCTTGAAACGACTAGGAGCAACAAAGATCAGTCTGGGGCCAAAGATGTTGTTTGCCTCCCAGTGCGTAGTACTGATTCACAATGAGCTGGATCTCTGTGAATAGTCTTATTTAACCACTTGCACAATATGCCCAAAACAGTATTAATGGAGTGTTACATTTCTTTCTGGCTTGGGCATGTCGTGCAAGTGCAAGAACACTTTTTTTGACAAATGTTTATTAGGTAAACTGTTTGCCGAAATTGATGATGCTTTCGCGATATAGAGCAAGCAATGCCTGATCATTGACGGCAATACCTACTCGTTGCGCTGGCATATCTCCCCAATCATCTGTCTGGTGGCGCCGGCCGTCAAACTTCTGCAAGGTGAGCCCCTCGGCCGGACCGTCAGTTACTACTCGGATTGGCCCTTCACGCAGGGTAAACAGTTCAGGATTGATGACATAGGCGATGGCAGAAGGATCGTGGACATGGCAGCCTTCCAGTCCCAGTTTGTTGGCATAGAAACGTAAGTAGTAACGGCTTACATCCCAAATGAATTCACCTACTTTGCCGCCGTCAGCTTTTAGCTCGTCAATGTACTCAGCGGAGAAGAAGCTTTCTTCCGTGACATCCAGCCCTACGATGACGACCGGCCAGCTAGCGGTAAAGACTCTGTCAGCGGCATGCGGATCATCATGAATATTGGCCTCGGCGTAAGGCGTAACATTGCCACGGTGATCATTCATTCCAAAAGCCCCGCCCATGACGACCACTTCTTTTACTAACGAGGTGATTTCTGGTGCAGCGTCTAGAGCCAAAGCGATATTGGTAAGCGGACCTACAGTAACCAGCGTGATCTCGCCAGGGTTAGCTTTGACGGTATCGATAATATATTGATATGCCGGACGTGGATCGGCGCTGGCATGCTCGGGCTCACTACTGTGGATATCACCAAACCCTGTTTCGCCATGTACGACAACGGTTGCACCGACCGCTGGACGGTGAACTGGCTTGTCGGCTCCTTTGGCAACATCGCAGCTGAAGTTGAATTTCTCTTTCAGGTAGAGCGCATTACGCGTGCCATTCTCAATGGTGGCATTGCCATAAACCGTCGTGATCCCGACAAGGTCGATATCTGGATGGGCCTGTGCAAATAAAATGGCCATTGCATCATCGATACCAGGATCGGTATCAAGAATAATCTTTTTACGCATAGAGAAAGTATCCAACAATTAGAGTGGCTTTATCTTAGCGCCTATTTGCCCAACAGCCTGTGATTGCCTTCACGGAGATTTGAAAACCAGATGAAACATATGATGACTACGTGCGGCTAGTCCCTTGGTGTAAAACAGCAAACCTTCTTATTTTCGTCCAGCCTCACTTGGCAAGATACCGTGAGTTGTTGTCTTAGCTTTTTCCGGGCGCGAAGCAGACGGGATTTAACAGCAGGTAATGATAAGCCATGCCTGATCGCAAATTGTTGTTGGGTCATCCCTTGAATATCACAGGCGATTAATAGTTCACTGTCTGCTGGGTTGAGTTCTTTTAATACGCGGGGCAGGCAGTTGGCGAGGCTATCTACCGTTGTATCGTCGGCTTCTTCTTGTTCAATATCATCAAGTGCAGAGGTTGGTGAAGGTACGTGCTTGCGGCTTAGATCGATGAGCAGGTTTCTCGCGACCCTGAACAGCCAAGCTTTGGTATTGGCAATGTTGCAAAAACGTTTATCCTGGTGCATTGCGCGGATAAAGACTTCATGCAGCAGATCTTGTGCCAAAGGTTCATCATGGGTTTGGGCCTGTAACCAATGTGCTAGCTGGCTCTCGTGTTGGTGCCATGCCCGCATTAGGCAGGGTCTGGCGTTGTGGTGCTGCAAACTCATTCTAGGATTACTGGCTTGAGAAAAGGAAGAGAAGATTTTCTCATGAGATCTGTAAGCGCATTGTGACATTGAGCAATGTTTCGGTAACCGATAAACCTGACCATGATGCGCACATGTATGTGTTCCTTAAACTCTTCAGTGTACTTGATGCGTATTTGGGTGTTTGTTGTCATTGTTCACCGAATTAAGCGATTTAGCTCGGCGCCTAAAACTGCATGTCATTTACACAAATTCCAGAATGTTGATCTGACCAACAACGATGGATTTATTTTTCATTCAGTTTATTGTACGGAAATGTTGAAAATGATTGGATCGCAATGTTTGCACCGTGTTTTATGAGCACATCGTGAGGATATGAGACCCCAAAGCCAACAATATAGCTAGCGCCAGCGGAGTGTGCTGCCTTGATACCTGAAACGGCATCTTCAATTACTAAGCAATTTTCTATGTTTGTGGAAATGTTTTTTGCCGCTTTAATGTAGATATCAGGCTCTGGTTTACCAAGGATGGTGCCATCATCGTAGGCGATTTTGTCCAAATCGAACCAGTTAGATAAAGATAGTATTTCGAAGAAAAACTTAAGGTTTGATAGCCCAGAGGCAGTTGCAATAGTAAAAGGAACATCATTGTTCTTTAGGTATTCGAAAAGGTAAATTGTATGTTTATCTAACTGAACTTGTTTTAAATTTTCTTTAAATAGCAGTCTGTACTTCTGTTCTTTAAATTCAGATAAACGTTCGATCTCTTCTGTGGAGATATCTTTGTTATAAATAGATTCAAATATATCTTTATTTGTCCTTCCATGTATAAGTTTTTTTATGGAATCAATACTATGATTTTTGTTTGGAACTAGTTCTCTAAAAACTTCGAGCCAAGATGTCTCATGTAACCAAGAGTCGTTAATGATAACCCCATTAAAGTCGAATATCACACCGTTTATTTTATTTTGCATTTTAGGTCCATGTGAGAAATAAAGATAGCATCAAATAGTTGATATCTTTTCTTTTCATCAGTTATTAAAGGTGAACAGTGCTTGCATCCATTGAAAATGGGAGGTTAGTTTCATGTTTGGCCTTTTTAATACGTATTCCTATTTATATCCATACTTGATAGCAATCATATTTTTCAGAAGAGAGTTTAAATTGACTTGGGCCAAACATGGTGTGAATTACATCACGTTTTTCTGGTTGGGTGGTTTTCGGTTTTTGAGATTGTTTAATGATAAATAACATTGTAGATATACTGCATTTTATAATTGCTTGATTTGCAGATGATTATATTTTTGGGTGTTTGAAATGTTGATATTATTAATGTTTCTATCAATTAAAGCGAAATCTAAGTTCTTTTTTTTAATGTTTAGTGACTTCACAATGGCTGACTGCATGATAAGTTTCTCAGGCCATGATTTATGGCTGTGCATATTTCTTCTTAGTGATTCTTGCGGTGAGTCGTTTGGGTGCTAGTCATTGGCGTACTCTGAAATTTCCCGTGACTTGGATAGATCCTCCCTATGCTGAAGATATTCCCTGCCTGCTTAATGCCTCAAGAAGAAATGCTTTACGGCGGCTTTGTTGCAGTACTCAATATACTCTGTTTTTTGATAGCGTTAAGCCATATCGAGGAGTAAGTGCGTTAGTCTTTTGTTGGTTTTCTGGAAGGTGTTTCAGAACGGCTTCTAGAGCTGGCTCCTGAACAGGGCCGCGAGCTGTGGTCGAAGCCCGATCCAGTCATTCCGGCAGTCAGCGTAAATCGCATTGCTTCTTCTATGGTCATATCAAGGGGGCGGATAGCGCTGCGGGGTATTAGTACGGCATAACCGCCGATCATATAACTCAAGGGAAGGTAGACGAGGACGCTGTCTTCCTCTCGGAAAGATTCCGGCATGCGTTCAGACAGAGGCTGGGTGACAAAGCCGATCACCTGCATACCGGTTTCTCCCAATGTCACTGCGACAACCTGCTCAAATTCTTTCCGGGTCGAGGGTGAAAAATAGTCAAAAAAGTCGCGAATAGTCGGATAGACGCTTCTGACTAAGGGCATGTGGTAGAAAACCTGTTCGCTTTTGGCAAACAGGCGTTGCACCACATAGGCATTCATCATCAGTCCGGCGATAAAAAAGACCAGCAGTCCGGCTGCCAGCCCCATTCCCGGCCAGTACCATTCGCCGGGTAGGATCGCCTGAATAAGATCTCCCAGTAGTGATTCTACTGAAACTGCAAACCAATAGAGGAGGTAGAGTGTAAGTACCACCGGTAATATAGTTACCAGTCCGGTAATGATATTCTTGCTTATAAAGCCAAACATTGTGACGTTCCCCATGCAAGCGTGCTGATATATCCAAGCTACGGATATATAAAGCATAGGCTCCCTTCGAGGGAGATACCCAGAAGAGCTGTAGTGGTTTTCATTAAGAGGGTATAATCAAGCCTAACAATAGCGGTAGGTAATATCATGAAAGCAATGAAGATTGGTTGGGCGGATGTGTGTGGTTATGGTGACTGGCTAACGCCTCAAGCTGCGCTGAAATTTGCTCAGGGTGGCTATACACATGTTGAGTTTCAGGGCGAAATAATACCTAGCGAGCTGAGCCATTCTGATGATGGTACGCCACTGGTTGGCCTTGGCAAGCCGGAGGCGTGACCAGAGCCTCGATGCTTGATAAATGGACCCCACCAATAAAGCGGGGTTCAGTTACAGTCAGAATAACGTAAAAGTAATGTTCTTGAATTATTGAAGTGTTACTTGCAGCTATTCATTTTCTGGTTTTATGGCACTTCGTATCCAGATTAGAGGTTTTTGTACAAACTTACCCGCTCATTTCGATAATAGCCTGAAATCATAACGGCCTTTACATCACTGGCCGTGTTCGCATTGGCAGGCAACCATTCCAAATCGATGTTGTTAAACTCCTGGCTAACAGCACTCTTTTCGCCAACAGACTGAAGCAGATAGCCGAGTGTTGTTGAGTTAAATGAATTATTCGAGGCTGATGCCCATTTGTTGACCAGCTCTTTATTGATTAATTGATAGCCAATTTTGATTGAAGAGCCGACTAGGTTGCCAAACTGAATATAATCGATGGCCCCGGAGCGCGAGATGATGATTTTGTCACTTAGCATACTCATCCCATAGATAAAACTTTTCGAGTAAGGCTCTGATTTGATGATACGTCTTGTTTGATTATCGATTAGATATATGTGATTAGCTGTCTGAACAGCACTCAGTTGGCCGCTAGGATCGGATGCGAGCCTCAACACATTACCGTTCATTTCAAGTGTCGCTGCCGGACTGGTCGCGTTGGATAGGTCGAACCAACTTAGGGTTCGGCTGCCATCACTGATTATTAGCTCTCGGTCATTATTTGCAAAAACAGCAAACTGAATATTGTTTTTGTTAATACTTTTTCGCGGAGTAAGAGTGTCACTATCCAGAATCACCGCCTGCGTATTGTTGCTCTCCGCAACGAGTAGCTGGGATTGACTCTTATTGAGCACAACCAAAGGTCGCATCGAAGACAGTGGATAGCGTTTGCCGAGTGGCACAAGCGTTGTGCTCGATAGTAACTGCAGCTCTGTATTTTGGCTGGAACCGTTGGTAAAGACAGCGGCAATCAGGTTTTTCATATAAATGGGTGTTAACCCGCGTATATGGTTATTCCGGCATGCTGCTGATGAGACCGGTGTTGTCGGTGTTTCGATTATAGGTGGAAGAATTACAGGAGGCGTTCCCCCTGAGGCACCACCAAAAGAATCAATTTTTGTCGAAGATGTTAGTGCGGATGCTTTGCTGTTTTTGCCGATTTCGGTCAGGAATATTCCGTTGGATCCACTGGCGTTGCAGGTATTGCTGATTGAGCTATCACCGACAATGCTTGGTTGATAAAGCAGAAAAGCCTCGCGGTTGTCTTTACCCTGGGTTGCATGGGTCAGGATCGACGGCTTTTGAGCGGGAAGAACGATCCCGCCACCGCCATGATCATCATCATCATCGTCATCATCATCGTGATGATTACCATGATGGCTATCAAAGCTAGACTTGAGGGATGCTATTCCAGCAGATTTCTGTTCTGGTTGTGTTGTGACTGTTGGTGAAAAAGAAGAGTAAGTGCCGGAAGCGGTGTTTATTTGTAGCAACTGCCCGCCGTTTAGCAGGGCGAGTAAGGTGCCTGTACCTTCGTTCATTGTTATCGAGTTGGGCATAAACAATGAACTGAATGGGTACGATCCTGAGAGTAGATAACGGTTGCTGAGGTTGACATAGCTGGTGTCTAAATCAGACTGTGACAATGAAGTAATGATATCAAAACTCTTTTCACTGATCATTTTATCAACGGCTGCGGAGATTTTTAGATAACTCGATCCACCGCTGAGAGACAAGGCGTGCCTGAATGAAGCAAGCAGCATTTCTGTTTCTTTCTTGGGGCCGTGCATGGAAGTCAGCTGATTGAAATCAATACCGTATTTATTACCGAAAACGGTCTGCAGGTGGAGCTGAGCCTGTTTGGTATCACCTGCTACGAGTGGATTAAAAAGTACTTCGTTTTGAATCAGCGTAGTAAAAGGATTTACAACGTTTGCTGATGCTGGGGCTGTCAGAAAATAGCCCGAATCATTGATCAAATAGGGAGCCTGATTGTTATCCGACGTCCGGGCAAATTTCGTTACTTTTTGTTCTAGCTCGCCACAATAACCGTCAAGGTCCGCATCGATGCAAACGGATAGCTTGCTGTAGGCATAGGATTCTTTGCTTGGAGTGTCTGCTGCGTTATCACTGCCACAACCGACAAGAAGGCTACAGCCAGCTAAAAATGTCGCAATTCTTGAAAGCTTAAATTTTCCATTCATAAAAATGATACTTCACCGATTGAAATGTTATGTGCCAAAAACGACCGATTTGTCAGCGTTTTTGAGTGATTTGTAGATATTTTTCAAAGTAAAGGCTCGAATATAATTGATAATTAGTATCATTTCCATTAGCATGCGCGAAAAATTGCTATTAATAATTCCTCTCATAAATGATTTCAAACAGTTTTAGGAAGGTTAGTTGTATGGTGCTAGAAGGGAAAAAAACATCATTTGCGCTCACGGTGATCGCGAGTACGTTATTGGTTGGCTGCAATGGCTCCGGCTCGGATCCAAAGCTTGATTCAAAACCGGGAAATACCGTGCCGGCATCGGAAATCTCCGGTGTTGCACTCGATGGCTATCTTAAAAATGCCAAAGTGTGTCTTGACCTCAATCACAACCTCACATGTGATACGAGCGATGGGGAAGCTGTATTGACCGATAGTCAAGGCGCGTATTCTCTTGCACGCAATGATGCTGATTTGTCCCAATACAACGTAGTGGTCGAAGCTATTGCTAACCAAACTGTTGATATGGATTTCCCGCTTTCACCTGTTCAAGATGGCTTTGTTCTTACTGCGCCAGCAAGCTCTGCAGGTGTAGTTAGTCCGCTTACGACCCTCATCTCAGCGGTTGCCATTCAGCAAGGTGTTGATTTCACAAGAGCACGTGACATGCTTGCCACAACGCTTGGTGTCGATAGCCAGCGGTTAACGTCAGACTTTCTGGCTAGCTCTCATGCGCAGGACAAACAGCTTCATGCTCTGGCCCAGGGCTTGGCTTCTCTGATGCAGGAAGCTGAAAAGACCGCTGTTTCTGATGGTGTTATTCTTCGTGATGCACGTTCAGGTTCGCGCGTTAAACTGGGGCTGATTGATTTACCGGCACTCAAGGTTGAAACCGATAAGCTGGTGGGCACCGTGAATAATACCCCGGTACATGTTCGGGAAGCGGTCAAGAACTTTGTTTCCGATGTGACAGTGGCACGTGATGAAATTGCAGGTGACAAGGTTCAGGTTCAACCAAAGGCGCCGGCTCAAGGCAAGGTAAACGTTGCTGCTCGTACCTTCGATTGGAATTGGGTGGGTATGCTGACCTCAGCCGAACATTATGAGTATTCGACTGATGCCGGAAAGACATGGCAGCAGGTAAAAACTAAACCTGTTCATGTTGGCCTTCAGGCATATGCTGCTGGTGATATTCAGGCTCGCGTCATTGCCAACTCAGCCAAGCAAATGAAAGCAGGCAAAGTGGTAAAAAATACCCAATCATTGGCAGAGTCATTAATCCCAGCGGCACCGGCTGCAATTACCGTGAATGATGCGACGAACCAGTTTGACTGGGATTTGGTTGCCGGTTACGACGGTACCAATAACTACGAATATTCCATTGACGGTGGTAAGAACTGGCAAGTTACGAGCCAAAAACCGCTAGCTGTTGGTGATGTTGCAATCGCTGCTGGCTCGCTGAAAGTTCGCGTTGTCGCTGACGAATTGGGTACAGAACCACACCCTGCTGGCCGTGAAGCGGTATCGACCGCTGCATTTACAATAACACCGGTTCAGCCGGTAAGTCCGGCCATTACTTCAGTGAGTGATGAGACAGATTCTGTCGACTGGAATTATGTGCCTGGCTTCACACAGTTTGCTCAATATGAAGCAAGCCTTGATAACGGAAAAAGCTGGGCGGTGGTAACCGAGAAACCGCTCTCGGTCGGCAACCTTGATATTGACGCGGGCTGGGTACAGCTCCGTGTGGCGAGTAGTGTTGGCAATGGTATGCCTGCGGGTGAGATAGCCAAGGTTACACAGGCATTTACCGCGCAAGTGGGCAAGCCAGCCGCGCCAACTAATTTGCGAATAGACGACAGTAATAACACCATCGACTGGGATTCGGTTGCCGATTATGCCGATGTTTCCTTCTACGAAATCTCACTGAAAGGGATCAGTGCCAACGCGAGTGATTGGACCCCCGCAGGTAACAAACCAGCATCGGTCGCGGATCAGAATATTGCCAAAGGTGATGTCTGTCTGCGAGTTAAGGCTGGGGCGAAAAATAGCAATGTCGCCGGTATCGCTGCCTGCTCGGATGCGTATTTCACCGTCAAGCCAGAGACACCAACGGCACCGGTTATTGATGATACCAACAACACCTACGGCTGGACTCTGGTTGCTGATTATCCTGAGCTAGCAAGCTATGAGATCAAGATTGAAACGGCAGAATGGAAGGCCGTCGGGCTGAACGGCAATCCTTATCAGCTAGAAGACAAAGCTTATGATGTTGGCAGCATTCAGGTTCGTGTTGGTAAAGATGCCGTAACAGGGCGTGTTGCCGGTGATGCCTTGGTTAATGATCAGGCTTATACCCAAAGCGCTCCTGCTTCTGACTATACGCTGCTGACAGCCGCTGGTGCAGTTACGCAAAACCGCACCGAAGCCGCTTGTGCCAGAACGAAAGATGGCAAGGTTTGGCAACTGTTTAATACAGCAGATGCCGGAGTGCGTTTCAAAACTGGCAAAGAGATTTATGCGGAGCTCGCTTCATTTTCAGCTTGTGGCGTTACGAACTGGAGAATGCCGACAACAGCCGAACTTCAAGGTGTGTTCTCTGATGATCCGGCCAAGCCTGAAGATAAAATCTTTGATGCAAACATTTTTGCCCATATGGATGTTTCAGGTAGCAGTATTAATAATGAAAAGAGCTGCTATATTTCTTCTACTGGAAGTACATCAACATCCGGTAATAAAGACTGCCTTGATATTTCTAACATTAAAACCCCAAGGGTGACGGATGTTCAGGATAAGTGCAGCATGTTCTGCTTTAACTTAGCTAAACCTCTGTATCGATTTATAGCTGAATAATAACCCCCAATGCAGCCAGCTTTTTGGCTGGCTGCTTTTTCATGTGAAAAGTGGAAAGAACAATGAAAATGAATAAAAACAAACAGCGTGGTGCTGCTGCTATCGAATACGCAATACTGGCTGCTGCAATGTCTCTTATCATGCTTAAATTTCTAGGGGATGATGGTGATCTGACAAAAGCTATTAATTCGACGTATGGGGAAGTGATAAGCAAGCTGGAAACCATTCAGGGTAAAGGTTAATTATTATCAACGAGGAAATGGAATATTTCCGAAATAAATAGAATAAATAATGAAAGCAAAACGTTTAGTTTACTTATCTGTATTTATTTCGTTGGCAGGGTTTATTTGGCTGTTTCTCAGCCTGTCAGAGCCGAAACAAATTGTCGCGGAACAACAAGCAGAGATAAAAAAACTTGAGGTCCTTGTCACCTCAGGGCCGGTTAAAGCTGGCCGCCACTATAGTGCTTCACTGTTTGAATGGAAAACTGTTGATGAGAGTGAGGTAAGCAACCGCCTTGATTATATCGACAAAGCAATATTTGATACGGCTCAGCTTACCAAAACAGTATTGGCGGGTGATTATGCAGCTGGGCAGATCCTCAGTGCCTCTGATTTTTTGAATCCTGAATCTGGCGGTGTCCTGTCTGTGATGCTTCGTCCGGGGTATCGTGCGGTATCTGTGCCTGTTGATCAGGTAACAGCCAATTCTGGCCTAGTCGGGCCGGGCGACTATGTCGATGTGTTGCTGCTGGCATCAAAAGAACAGGAGCTTCGTACCCGAGGCAATGAGACCCAAAGCTTGTATGTGAAAACCATTGCCCAGAATGTCAGGGTGCTGGCATTTAACGATGCTGTTCAGGCCGATCGTTATATTGAAGCGCAAAAAAAATACAAAGGCTTTATTCCCGACAATAGCGCAGTCACGCTGGAAGTTTCTCCGGTACAGGCAAATAAAGTTATCTTGGCGAATCAGCTTGGTACGTTATCGATGGTATTACGTAGCCAAAATAACCCGGGTACCGATGTTGTCGATATTAAACAAATTAATATTGACGATATTTTTCCTGACATAAAACAGGTTCAGCCAGATCTCGGGTTGGTGGAGTTTCGTGCAAAAGATAAGCGCATCATGAATAATGCAGGAACGCAGGATGATTAAGAAAATACTCGGTGGATTTTGTCTGCTGTGCATGAGTTTCGCCTTGCAGGCTAAAGTATTGGATGTGGTTCTGGATAAAGCCAGATTGGTTAATCTGCCACATAATGCGAAATCAATATTTATTTCTAGTAATGAAGTTGCCGACTACCAGGCTTTAACCAATACAAAAATAATGGTGTTTGGAAAAAAGGCCGGGGCAACATCACTATATGTTCTCGATGCAAGTGAAAATGTTATTTATTCTGCCACTGTCAAGGTGAGCCATAACGTGACTGAATTAAATTCGCTTGTTGCCAAAGAGTTCCCGGATGCCCTAATCAGTGCGGAGTCAACGGCAGGTAAATTGTTCCTTAAAGGCCAGGTTCCTACGCCGACAATGGCTGAAAAAATTGTGCGTCTTGCAGAAGGCTATGTTTCCACCCAACAAATGACGACGTCATCAGCAGGATCACAGGGTAACCAGACAGCGGATAGAGCTAGCTCTGCGCAAACAGCGCAATCGTCGGTGCAGAATAAAGATGAGTTGATTAATCAGCTTGTCGTGACGATGCCGACTCAGGTGAATTTGCGTATCCGTATTGCAGAAGTTTCCCGTAAGGTATCCAACAAACTGGGGATCAAGTGGGGCTCGCAAGGGCCGGGACTGGGTACCGGTACGTTTGCATTTCTGGATAATTACGGTGGAGTGGCTGGGGCGGCGAATCCTGCATCTTGGGCGGATCTATCCGTTATTGTTGATGCGTTGGCAACCAACGGCATGATGTCTGTGCTGGCCGAACCGAACCTTACGGCACTGAGCGGCGAGAAAGCGTCTTTCCTTGTGGGTGGCGAAATTCCCTTGCCGCTGGTTTATACCGATACAGCGACGGTGGAATACAAGCCTTTCGGCGTTCGGTTGGATTTTAAGCCGACCGTATTAAGCGCGAATCGGATCAGCCTGCAAGTCGAGCCGGAGGTGAGTACCGTTTCATCAGAGACGAATGTTCAAATTGGTGGTCCCCAGGGAAGCTCTTCATTCCCGACGTTTGTTACACGCCGGGCATCGACGACGATTGAGCTTGCCAGCGGCCAAAGTTTTGCACTTGGCGGGCTTCTTCAGTCTAAAGATATTGAACAACTGCAAAAGATCCCTCTTATTGGCGATATCCCTATTCTGGGTAGCTTATTCCGTTCCAACGAATTCCAGCGTGAAGAAACCGAGTTGATCATTATTGCTACGGCTTACTTGGTGCAACCGACTCGTTCCGACACCTTGCCATTGCCGACTGACGGTCTGATCCCGATGAGTGATGTCGAACGCCTGTTGGCATGGCCGAAAAAAACGCCGAGTACAGAGCTAGACATTGAAGCAATACGTTCTGACAACCGCCAGCCGCGACTGCTGGGTGATAACGGATTCTATTACTGAGGTAATTTATGCGCATATTTTTGATGTTTTTTATCAGCGTACTGTTAGGTGCGTGCGCCGGAGATCCGATCCAGCGCCAGCCAGAGGTTCAAATTGAAGTTGTAACGCACAAGATGTCGATTCAACTACAAGGCAAGGGATTTAGCGGGCAGGACAAAACCGCTGTTGCTGATTTTATCTATCGGCTGGGTAACCCATCGGCATTACGGGTACGGATTGATACCCATACTCGCCAGGGAACCAAGGTCGTTCCTGATCTAAAAGAGCAGCTAAAACAACAGGCTGTTTATCCAACTCAAGTCAGTTCTCAATATGCAGCGGCTCTGCCGTCTTCGCGGGCAGATCTGACGTTGACTGTCGAGACGTATCGTAGCGTGGCGCAGGGGTGTAATGCCGGAAAAGAACCAGAAACGATTGGCAACCGCTTTAAAAGCTCGGCGAATTTTGGCTGCGCCAATGCCAATGCCCTAGCACAGATGATAGCAAACCCTCGTGATTTGGTTGTCGGCGAAGCATTAGGACCAACAGAAGGGCGCAAGGCTGTTTCTACGCTTGACCGTTACTACAATTCCGCGACTGAAAAAAAGATCCCGAGTTCACCACGAGAAGGGGTGATGGCAGGGCAAGGTAAGTAATCATGGATATGCAAAATAGAATTCAAACGAGCTCCGCCTTTCATAGCCAGCAGTTACCGGGCAAGCGAGTCGTTGTTGCCAGTGCCAAAGGTGGCGCGGGAACGACGTCCTTGGTCGCCAATATTGCGTGGGGGTTGTCGCAGAAGCCGGATACCCATATCGCCTGTGCGGATCTCGATTTTATTACTGGTGATCTTGATCTTCAGCTGAGCTTTAAACCCAATAATGCTTTGCTGGAAATGCTGCAATACCCTGATCGCCTCGAACCTGTTGTATATGAGCGCAGCGGAGTGAAGGTAACCAGCAACTTGTCTGCGTTCACTGGCTATCAGGCTCAGCTTGAACAGGGGTTCTGGCCTGAGTTTTATGAGTTTGAACAATTTTCTGCTTTTTGTCAGCAGCAGGCCTCGTATCTGGTATGGGATCTTCCAGCATTCAGTTTACGGGATCAGGTGGGTTTCGGAGCCCTGCGTAGCAGTGATATTCGGGTTGTGATTGTCGAGCCGACTCTGGCTTCTATCCGCCGTACCAATTTGTTGCTGGCTGAGTTGGACAGTACTGCGCAGCAGAGAACCTTGCTGGTACTGAATCATACCAAACCGGAATCAGCTTCTTTGATCACCTCGGAAGATGTGGCAAAAGCGATTGGAAGACGGCCCGATGTGGAAATTCCGTATGCCCCTGAGCTAATGGTTGCCAGTACCACATTAGGCAAGCTGGCTATTGCGCAAAAAAGTCGTACGGCAAAGGCCTTGAACCAATTGGTTAGCATGATCCAGGGCGAGCATACAGAGAAGCACTCTGGGCTGTTTGGCTGGTTGAAGGGGGCATAATGTTTGGACGCAAGAAGCAGCCCCTTCATCGGGCGCAGCCGGATGATATGAACGATGTTGAGTTGTCGCAAGCCAAGGTAACCCATCACAGCCAAGATCGTTTTTCAGCGATCCAGCACGAGGTGATGGCTGCCATCGAGCCAGCGGTTGTGGTTCAGCTGTCGCGACAGGAGCTCGAAACACGTACTTATGAGGCCGTTGGCGAGATAGCGCAGCGATTGCAGTTTCCGATTGGTGCCAACGAGCAACAGCAGATCAGCCAACGCCTGGTCGACGAACTGCTGGGGCTTGGGCCTCTTCAGTGCCTGATGGACGATCCGGAAATTACCGACATCATGGTGAATGGACATGATGAAGTGTTCATTGAATGCCTAGGTAAAGTAAAGCGGGCGAATGTTAGTTTCCGTGATGAAGAGCATGTGCTTAATCTGGCACGACGCATTGTCAGCCGAGTTGGTCGGCGTGTGGATGAAACCAATCCGATGGTTGATGCCCGTCTGTCAGACGGAAGCCGTGTAAACGTGTTGATCCCGCCTTTGGCACTGGACGGCACCTGTATTTCTATTCGTAAGTTTAATGAGCATAAGCGTAGCCTGCATCAGTTATCTGAGTTGGGTGCTATGTCACCGGATATGGCAATCTTGCTCGATATTATTGCTCGCTCACGTGTCAATGTGTTGATCTCCGGTGGAACCGGTGCAGGTAAAACAACGTTGCTGAATGCGATGTCGTTTGGCATCTCCCCGGAAGAGCGCATTATCACGATTGAAGATGCGGCCGAATTGAAATTGCAGCAGCCACACGTTGTAAGGGTCGAGACCCGTCCGGCAAGTGCCGAAGGGACGGCGGCGATTGATCAGCGAGGTCTACTGCGTAATGCCCTGCGGATGAGGCCGGATCGGATCATTCTCGGTGAGGTCCGTGGTGCCGAAGCCTTTGACATGATGCAGGCGATGAACACCGGTCATGATGGTTCTATGTGTACGCTGCACGCCAATTCGCCGACTGATGCACTGATCCGGCTCGAGAATATGCTGCTGATGGCTGAAGCGCGTCTGCCGCTTGCGGCTATCCGACGTCAGGTTGCCAGTACTTTGGATGTGATTGTCCAGATCGAGCGTATGCGTGACGGCCGACGCCGGGTTGTCAGTATTGCTGAAATTGTTGGTCTTGAAGGCGAACAGTACCTCACCCACGATTTGTATCGTTTCAATTATGAAGATCAAGATGCTCAGGGCAATATCCTTGGGCAGTTCGTATCGGCAAAGACTCTGCCTCGATTTAGTCACAAAGCGCGTTACTACCAACTTGAAAAGCAGTTGAAGCGCGTGATGGGAGTGCAGTAATGCAGAGCCTGATCCTAATGTTGATCCTTGCTGTGGTGTTTTTGCTGAGTAGCTACAAGGCGTTGCAATACCAGCGGTGTCGTTTGCGGGCAAAACGTCGCCTTGGGTTGGTATCGGTTAACACTGAGCAGCGCCGTAGTCAAAAGACGTTGTTTGACTGGGAGCAACGTACTGGCCCGTATCTACGCCGCTGGAATCGGGTACAAACCCGTATTGATGCGTTGTTTGGCCGCAGGGGTAAAGCGTGGTTGCTACTCGGTCTGGTTGGCTTGGCTCTGGCGGTTTGGTTTGGCGGTATGTTTCTGCCTGTCTTTTTGCGTACAGTTTGCGTCGCCGCGGCTGCCACAGTAGCGGCGACGGCCACTTTCTGGATTATGCGGGTCCGCCAGCGTAAGGAATTTGAGGAAACCTTTCCGCAGGTGCTTGGACAAATTTCCCGAGCAGTGGCTGCCGGAATATCAGTCCCGCAGGCAATTAGCCAAGTAGCCGATTACCAGAAAGGAATGCTGGGTCGAGAATTTGTATTGATCCGCGACCAGCTGGAAATCGGTATCAGCCTGAAACAAGCTCTCAGGGAATCGAGCCACCGCCTACCGTATTCCGGGTTTCATTTCTTTGTTGTGGCTTTGGTGCTTAATGAAGAAAACGGTGGCCAGCTACGCGAGGTATTACACGGTCTTAGTCGTACCTTGCATGACAACGTCGCTATAAAGATGAAAATCAAGAGCTTGACGGCAGAGCCAAGAATGACTGCGGTGATATTGGCCAGCCTGCCATTGTTGCTGATCGGTGTCATGTTTTTCAAAAATCCCACCGGGTTTCTTAACCTGACCAATACTGATGCCGGCCAGATGGTACTGGCTTATGTCATCGGCAGTATGACACTGGGGCTGGGTATTATACATATCTTAACCAAGGTGAGGTCCTGATGTCTGTATCACTATGGATTGCTGTGGCCTTACTGGTCACAGGTAGCACGATTGCTCTGCTATTTAGTGCCAGAGCCCAGCGCCGCGAATTGATCATCGAACGGTTGGGAATGGTTTCTCGTCATTACCGATTGGCGCATCACTACCATTTACCCGGCTTGCCGAGTATTTCGGTCAGCAAAGATGTAAAAGAGTTATTGAGCAAGGCCGGTTTTCATTCGTCGCAGGCTGCTAGCTGGTTCATGGTTATTAAGCTGTCGGTGATGCTTCTGAGCCTGGGAGCCTGGCTGGCTTATATTGACTTTGAACTGAACAACTATCAATTGGCAAAAGGCGTAGTGTTCGCCATTGCCAGCGGTCTGGTCGTTGAGCAGTGGTTAAAGTGGCGAGCTCACGAAGTAAGCCAGCGAATTGCCCATGCTGTTCCGGATGCTCTGGACCTGATGGTGGTTTGTGTCGAGTCAGGACTGACATTGGAAGCCATCTTTGGTCGGGTTGGCAAGGAAATGGCGCAGGTTGCCCCTGAGCTTTCACGTGAATGGCTGATCACTGAGGCTGAACTTAGGGTGCTCGATTCTCGGCTGGATGCGCTTGAGCATCTGTCGCAGAGAACCGGCGTTGTCGAAATTGAAAATATCGTTATCGCTTTATCTCAGGCTGAAAAATACGGCAGTCCTATTGCACCGACAATGCGCTTGATCGCCTCTGACAGCCGTCAATATCAGTACTTGAAGCTTGAAGAGCGAGTCGGAAAGATCCCGGCAAAAATGTCGATGCCAGTCGTGGTATTGGTCATGCTGCCCGTGGTGGTGCTGATTGTTGCACCGACGGTGATAGCACTATTGAACAGTCTGGGGGGATTATGAAAATACGACTAACAGATTTAGGCCTCTTGGCTGTTATTACATTGGTTCTAACTGGGTGCACAGGGTATTCGACTATGCAATCTGAAGATACTAAAGTGCGGCTACAAAGCGATCGTGAACTGGCGGAAGTCGCACTGGTCGGTGGCCGTCCGGGGAGTGCTATTGATATCTACCGTCAGCAACTGGAAAGTCGTCCTGATGATGTCGAGTTGCTGTACCTGCTGGGAGTGGCCTACAACCAGACTGGCGAATTTGACTTGGCGCTGCATTTTCTCGATAAGGCAAAGGCTCAGGATCTAGCCGTAAAACAACACGTTCGTGGTGATATTTTACGCGAACTGGGTCGAGCCAAATTGGCGCTGGGGGATATCCGACAGGCACAGCGCGATTTAGAGTCTGCTGCTGATCTGTTACCGGCAAGTGCCGAGACAATGAATAGCCTCGGTGTGAGCTACGCATTGCAAAAAGAATACGGCAAGGCTCGTGAGGCTTTTATCGTGGCGTTGGCCATTGAGCCGGGCAGTCTTGAATACCGCAATAATCTGGCATTGGGCTGGATCTTGGCTGATCAGCCGCAAAAAGGCATCGATGTTCTGTATCCCAGCTATCTGCGTGGCAGCAGTACCTCAAAGACCCGTCAGAACCTGGCGCTGGCTTTTGCTATGAAGGGAGATATTGAGGCTGCCAAGATGATAGCCAAACAAGATCTGACCAAACCGGAGCTGGAAAAGAATATTGCTTATTACCAGCAATGGGAGCAAGAAAAGTGACAAGGCGCCAGCAGGGAAATATCTCCATAGAGTTTATCGTCACCCTCTTGCCTTTTTTTGTCATGGTATTGGTGGTTATCGAAACATGCCGTTTCATGATGACCGGAAGCATGCTGGATGTGGTATTGGCGACAGCAACCAGAAAAACAGTTCATGTGGAAGATCGTGAGAATGTTGTCGAGTCGATGCGTGCTGTGCTGGATGCTCAGACTTTTCCGTTAGTCGACAGCAGTCGTCTCCAGATAGAGGCGATCTATTACGACTCGTTAGAATCACTGAAAAAAAATGCCGGATCATCGACTTACATTCAACAGCCTTTTGCCGAATACCAAGTGAGCTATCCGTATCAGGTCCTTTTCGTTGAAGGATGGGGCGATGGTTTTGAGCGTTTGACTAAGCTCGAACGCAAGATATTGGTGGCACATGAAAGGAATTAGTTCAATGCCTAATAATTCAATCGCCTCGTTCGGCAGGCTGCGCATTAGACAGCGCGGCAGCAGTGTGATTGAACTGCCGGTGATCGCCTTGGTTTTAGTGACGCTTGTTGTGTTCGCTGTGAAAGTTGGTCATGGCTTGAGCCTGAAAGCAAAATTGGATCAGCTGGCCTATTCACTGACATCGATAGTCGCCAGCGAGCGTCTCGAAGTTGACCTAACCGGTTCAGGCGGTGTTATAACCCCTCAGATAGCTGACGCCTTGCGCGTCGTTGCCGAGCGTCATTTTCAGATCAGAACAAAACAGTCTTCTGTTGGCGTAGGAATTCACTTGGAGCAATTAAAGTTTGGCACTGCAGGTGCTGCACCTTTTTACCAATCGGAATTTTCTGGAGCCCAGTGCCAGTCTAGACAAAAACTATTGAAGTTAGCCTCGTTGGCGCCGGTTGGAACCGTTCAGGGTGCAACTAAGGGTTTACGATCTGATTTGTTTCAGGTATCGGTGTGCCTGACATCGCTGTCCTTGCTGACGGGCGAGTTTTATTCAGTTTTTACCCAAGATTTTGTCGAACGCTACTACAACAGCTCGGCAGTACTGATTGGGAGGCAGTATGACTAGTCGCTTTGGCAGAAGAGTACAGCCACAACAGGCTTTAAGGCAGCGTGGAGCCATTTCACTGACGTTTGTTATGCTGCTACCAGTACTGCTCGCGGTGATATCCGTAGCGATATTTTTTTCCATGTATACCCTGGCTGTCGTGCGTGCGGGTCAGGCTTCTGATGCGGCATCTGTTGCCTGCGCCTACCAACAGCCTGGTTCGAATAGTGTGATTCAGAGGTATCTGGATTATTACCGTCCCGTGTTTGTACCTGATGCGTTTTTGGCAAGCCACCAATTGGATGCGCAACAAGGATGTCAGATTTCAGCTCAATATAGCTTTGAACCGTTAATGCCTGAGGTGTTGCCGACGGTAGCACAGGGTAAAACACAAGTTCACGTCAACAGTGTTTCTACATCTAGGTTGCTAACCAGTGTTGCGAGCAAGTCGACAGATTTTTCTCTGGTACTCGATATTTCAGGTTCGATGGTCGAGGAGCTACCAGAGCTCAAGCAGATTATTACCCATGTTATCGAGGATATCGATCCTCTCAATAATAAGGTGAGGTTTTCAATAGTACCGTTTCAGACCGGGGTGACGGTTAAAAATGCACCTTGGTATCCAGTCTCGAATAGGAAGGCAAAATGTGTTGATGGTCTTTCTTATACCGCTGGTCGATGGGGACAGGAGGTGATGGATCCTGAGCAAACAGTAGACGATCTCAATTTGCCGGCATCAAGGCTGACAATGAAGGAAGTGACACCTGGCCCTTGGCTTGACCGTTGTAGCGAAACTGCCACGATTTTGCCGTTGACTGATGATTTTAGTCAGTTGAAAAGCTATGTGTCCAAGTTGGAAACAAGTGGTTCAAATACGGCTTCCTATCAGGGGCTAATTTGGGGGATACGTACCCTGACTGAACAGTGGCAACAAGAGTGGCTGGTGAGCAATTTACAACCAGTGCAATCCGTTCAACGTTTGGTGCTGTTTACTGATGGTAAGGATCTTCCTAAATCAGATTATTTTAATGAGTTGATTGAAGCCGGTTTGTGTCAGGTGATTCGGCAAGATCATGGTATCGAGATGAGCTTTATCGGTTTCGGGGTAACTGACTCAAGGTTGGAACAGTTTCGCAGATGTGCTGGCAGTGGCGATGTTGTCTATGACGCTCAGGATATCGCTGATCTTGAAGACTATTTTCGTACCGCGCTAGACGTTGAGTCCCAAACCCGCATTGTGCTTGGCAAGTAATTAGTTAAAGGAAGTTATCGGTCAGTATTGGTAGCCGAAAGATAAATAAAAATACCAATCAATTGCTTTCTCGGAGGTGTTTATGTTTAAAAAATGGTTGGTTGCCTTGGCAATCTTACTGTCGGCAAGTGCTCAGGCTTACCAGCAAGGGGAGTCTCTCTCGCCGTTTGCTCAACAACAACTGGGGCTAAACCCAGAAGTCGTCACCATTATCGACTTCTTCGCAGAATGGTGCGTGTCGTGCCGCGAAGAACTTCCCGAAGTCAATCAGTTGGCGCAGCAACTTGATGCCAGCAAGGTTGTTGTTCTGGGAATTGATGTCGATGAGGACGTCGATGTTGCCAACGCTTTTCAGCAGGAGCTTGGGCTGACATTTCCCGTGGTTAATGATCCCGAGCAAACGCTCGTGGAAGATTTCCAGCCAATCGGTATGCCGGCGTTGTATTACATCTATCAGAGTAAGGTTTTAAAAGTTCGATATGGTGCAATCAATCATATCAGTCAGGCCATCAGAGATGATCTCAAAGTGTTAGGGCTGACAAAATGATCAAACAATCCTGTTATGTATTGGCAATGGGAACCGCAGCCATGGCTAGCATGAATATCTGTGCGGCCGATACTGAATCCTCCCCGTATCAACAGTCTGAATCAGTATCATCGACGGTTTACAGCAGTCAGCATTACGGGGCGGGTTTGCGCCGTAATATTGAGCTAGTCAAGCCTACATCTAAAAGCTTGAGTTTGGAGCCCGTTGCTGCGGCAACCGCACCGGAGTCGAAAGTGAATGTACCGGTAGCTAAACCTAAGGCGCGAGTCGAGCCGGTTGTTGTGGCAAGTTCATCACAGCCAAAAACGACTCTAGCAGTAGCCAAGGTGTCTTCTAAGCCAGCAGCTAAAACACAGGATGAGTCGCTGCTGTCATTCATCGATGACTGGCTGGGTATTAAGCCCGTTAAGCCATGGCAAAAAGGCACGCTGGCGAAAAAAGAGATGAAACCAGGCGGTGTAGTGCCGGAGTTTGACGTGTTTTCGGAGAAAGTTTTTTCATACAAACAAGGTTCAGTCGGTGGCAACGGTGTCGGCGGTGGCGGTTGTGGTTGTAACTAATAATAAGCAAGAATAACAATGAAGAATAAATTACCTTTGACGCTGCTTGGCACTGTCGCGATTGCAGGTTCGGCAGTAGCTGCTGATCATATCTCGGTTCATCACATGAATTTTGAAGAATATGGCGATAAAGTCCGGGCTGGCGATAATATTGTCTCGTTTGAAAAGAGTTTCGGTCTGGATTGGACTTTGAATGGCGAACTTGGTTATGACACTGTTTCCGGTGCCTCTCCGGCTTGGGGGCCGACAACACCAAGTGCGGGAAATCAGGACTTAGTCGAGCGTGGACGGCGTACACAAGCTGCACAGGATGCGACAACCGAAGTTATTCGAGCAGGTTATGACCCTTATCGGGATGCGTATGCGATTCAGCCTTTTGAGCTTGAGGACAAACGTAAATCTGTCGCTGCGAGCCTTACCTACCGTGATCGCCAGCGTAATGAATGGACACTCGGCGCAAACTTTTCGCAAGAAGAAGACTATGAAAGTATCGGAACTAATGCTCAGGTACTGTTTTATGCCGACAGTAGCAAAAACCGTTCATATACTTTAGGCGGCTCGGTGTTGTTTGACAAAACCTTGGCGTTCCAGCAATACAGCAATTTTCGCAATACACAGGCATGGGAAGATATCTTTACCGGAAGCTTTGAGGCTGGGCTATCACAGGTCTTTACCCCAAATTTCTATACGACAGTCACACTCTTTTCGGGTTATAAAAGTGGCTATTTGAGCAATCATTATCTGACGGTATTGCGCGAAATTGATATTAATGATGATGGCAAGATTGGTAATGATGAAGTCTTTCTTGGGCAGGATTCTCGCCCAGATACCCGTATTTCCGGTGGTCTGAATGTTCAGGCATTTTACAATGTCAGCTCGCGAATCGTGGTGCGGCCGCGATATAAATTCTTCGCTGATGACTGGGGAGTAAGTTCTCATCAGATCGGCGGTAAAATGAATATCAATGTTACTGATTGGTTGACGTTGGCTCCGGGATATTATTGGTATACCCAGCAAGGTGCCAATTTCTATCGGGATCCGTCACAGCCGGATCCGAGTTTTGCGGCCACGGGGTACGCGACTTCGGATCTGCGCTTGGGGGATTTTAACGCCAATGCCTATGAATTCGGTGCGAGCGTGAAGCTGTCTTCCCAATGGCGCTTCAACGCCCTTGTTGCTTACTATGAGCAAGACAATGGCTACGAAAGTCGTTGGTGGGTACTGGGTGCTACCTATGAGTACTAACCAGCCTTTCAGCCATCGTTTTATGGCCATGACGGTACCATGCGAAGTGATGTTATTTGCGCCGGAGCCGGCGCAAATAACACAAGCCATTGAAGCCAATACCCGTCGCTTAGAGCGTAAGTTTAATTTCTACAACCCTGATTCGGTGCTATCTACCCAGATAAACCAGCGCAAGACTGATAGCATCGCCGTTGATGACGAGACGCTGTCGGTGTTGAGTCTGGTTCGCGAACACAGCCTTGCGACCAAGGGCACTTTTGACATCGCTATCGGAACCGTAAAGGATTACCAGCAACAGAATGCGGCTATAAGTCGCGAAGAGGCCTATCAATTTTCCCTGCCCTTTATGGGGTTGTCATCCTGGCAGTTGGAAGAAGGGACGCTTTATTTTTCTTTTCCACAAACGCGTTTTGATCTGGGAGGTGTGATCAAAGAAGTTGCAGTTGATCAGGCTATTGCAATTGCTGCCCAGCATAATGCGAGCGGAGTGTTGATCAACTTCGGTGGTGATATTCGCGTTTTAGGCGGAAAGCCGGACGGTAGCGACTTTGTTGTTGCAGTGCTTAACCCCAAAGACCAGTCTCGACCGATATTCGCTCTGCCGCTGCGGGATCAGGCTCTCACTACTTCGGCACACTACGCCCGAAGCTATCAGTTCAGCGATCAGGAAACGTCACATATTCTTGCCAAGCAAGGCACACACCATCGGATACTGTCATCGACAGTCGTTGCGGATACAGCGCTTCAAGCAGGGATTTTTAGCACTTCGTTGACTATCGAGCCCACTTTATCACTACCGGACTCGGTAGGGGTTGCACTGATTGACGACCAGCTAAATGTTCACCAAGACACAGAATTTTTAATATCATGAAACCAATTATATGTTTGTTCTCGCAACCTGTTCGGCTGGTGGCGGGAATATTGTTTACCTTGTGCATGAGTTTGTCCGTTCAAGCCGGAGGTGAGAAGGAATTTTTACCGGTTGAGCAAGCATTTCCTTTTTCTTATCAGTTAGTTCCTAATGTCGATGGCGGGGTATTGAAGATAAGCTTCGACACCGCCGAAGGATATTACCTTTATCACAAACGTTTTTCGTTCAAGGCCGGCAATGATTCGTTGGTGCTTGGTACACCACGTTATTCTATTGAGGCTGAGCAAAAGCAGGATCCTAATTTTGGTGATGTGAAAGTGTATCATCGACCGTTGACTGTCTCTGTTCCATTCAAAGGGCAGGGTGAAGCCAAGGTGAGGTTTCAAGGCTGTGCTGACGATGGCTTGTGCTATTTGCCACAGACAAAAAAAATCTCGTTGGTAGCGGCAGTGCCATCAGTACAGACACCGATAAAGTCACAGTCCCAGTTAAGCGCGGGATCAGAAACGATACCTATGTCACTGGACTCGTCGCTGGCCAGCGATACGCAGGGGCTGTCTGATATCTTGAGAAATGCCGGCCTGCTACAGGCGCTAGGTTTGTTTTTTCTGCTAGGGCTGGGTTTGTCCCTCACGCCTTGTGTTCTCCCTATGATCCCTATTTTGTCCAGTATTATCGGCGGACAGGGTGAAGGAATGACAGGCTGGAAGGGTTTTCGCATTTCGCTGGCCTATGTACTTGGGATGGCGACTAGCTACGCGTTGGCAGGAGTAATGACCGCCACGCTCGGGCAGGGTATTAACCTGCAGGTGGCTATGCAGCAGACATGGGTATTGGCTATATTTGCAGGATTGTTTGTATTGCTGTCTCTGTCCATGTTTGGCTTCTATGAACTGCAGCTTCCTTCTCGCATTCAGGTGGCCTTGAACAGTCAGTCGCAGCGGTTGACTGGCGGCAAGATACTGACCGTTTTTGTGATGGGAGCAGTGTCTGCGCTGGTTGTGTCACCGTGTATCTCCGCTCCGTTGGCAGGGGCGCTGCTGTATGTGTCGACAACACAGGATTGGCTGCTGGGGGGAGCCACTTTGTTCACATTGGCCCTTGGAATGGGAGTGCCGTTGGTCGTCATTGGTAGCTCTGGCGGAAAATTCCTTCCACGTAGTGGCCCGTGGATGGTAAAGGTGAAGCAGTGCTTTGGTCTGATGCTGCTGGCGGTCGCTATTTTGTTGATTAGTCGCTTTGCTGCACCTTGGGTAACACTGGGATTATGGGCGTTGTTGCTAATTGGCAGTGCCATTCAGTTTGGTGCACTGGAAGCGGCTCAAAGCGGCTGGCAACGAACAAGTAAGTCTATTGCTTTTATATCATTGATATATGGCGTAATACTGTTAGTAGGAATGCTGACAGGGGCTGATGACCCTCTCGATCCGCTTAGCCCGCTAGGCCGCGGAGTCTCCGTTTCTGAAGCTGCACCGACAAGCCTTTTTGCTAAAATCACTGCCGTGACTGAGCTGGAACGCCGAATAGATAATGCAGAATCTTTACAGTCTGTAACTATGGTCGATCTCTATGCCGACTGGTGCGCGTCATGCAAAGTGATGGATAGGGCAGTGTTTCAAGACAGTGATGTTATATCGCAGATCAAAGACTTTAATACTCTGAAATTTGATGTGACGGCCAATACCGATGAGCAGGCAGCATGGCTCTCTGCGAGGAATTTGTTTGGCCCGCCCGGATTACTCTTTTTTGACAGTCGAGGGAATGAAATTAAACCGCTTAGGGTGGTGGGGGAGTTAGACAAGCAACAGTTTTTGGCTCATATACACAAAATTAGCTGGTAGGGTTGAAACCTAAGGAGCCAGCATCGCTGTTCTTTATGCAGTTATGCTGGCTTCTGATTTGTTTGTTCATGGTTTGTTTTTTCCTGCTCGCTTGTTGCTTAGTGCTATTCTTGTTTGGCTCTGGCTTTCTCTCTCGCGAAGTATTCCTTGGTCAGTTTAAAAACGACGGGGCTTAGCAAAAGGAGAGCAATCAGATTTGGAATCGCCATCATTGCGTTCAAGGTATCCGCAAGCAGCCAGATAAACTCTAAAGAGCTGGTTGCCCCAATTGGAACCGCTACAATCCACAGTACACGGAAAGGAACAATGGCTCTAACACCAAATAGATACTGGATGCATTTTTCACTATAGAAGCTCCAGCCCAAAATAGTCGTAAAGGCAAAAATCGAGAGAGCAATCGCGACAATATAGTTACCAAGTCCGGGTAACGAGGCTGCAAATGCTGCTGATGTTAGAGCTGCGCCAGTTTCCCCGCTCATCCAGGCTCCTGAAACCACAATCGCAAGGCCGGTGATACTACAAACGACGATGGTGTCGATAAACGTGCCCAGCATGGCCACTAGACCTTGTGCAACAGGGTTTTTCGTTTGGGCGGCAGCGTGGGCGATTGGGGCGCTACCTAAACCCGCTTCATTGGAAAAGATCCCTCGGGCAACACCGAACCGGATTGCAGCCCAAACCGCCGCACCGGCAAAGCCTCCTTGGGCAGCAACTGGGGTAAATGCGCTGCTGACGATCAAGCTAAAGGCGGCTGGAATTTCAGCTGCATTCATCCCGAGTATCAGTAAGCCCGAAGCAATATAGAAAGCGGCCATTAACGGGACCAGTTTACCGGCCACATCAGCGATACGCTTGATCCCTCCCATCAGTACCAATCCAACCAAGATCATCATTACCAGCCCAGAGACCATGGGAGAAATACCGAAGTTGGCTTGTACTGCGGCGGCAACTGAATTTGATTGCACGGTATTGCCAATCCCGAATCCAGCGATCGAACCAAAAATGGCAAATGCGGTTCCTAGCCATGCCCATTTGTGACTCAGGCCATTTTTGATGTAATACATAGGACCGCCGACATGGTTACCGTCTTCGTCCGTCTCGCGGTATTGAACAGCGCATACCGCTTCGGCAAATTTGGTCGCCATTCCGACAAGGGCGGTACACCACATCCAAAAGAGGGCCCCTGGTCCGCCGAGGAAAATGGCGGTGGCAACACCTGCTATGTTCCCGGTGCCGATAGTCGCGGAAAGGGATGTCATCAGTGCGTTAAACGGGCTGATTTCACCCTGAATATCTTCTTCTTTCTCAGGAATTCGGCCCGACCACAGTAATTTAAAGCCAGCTCCAAGTTTGACAATTGGCATGAGCTTCAGGCCGACGGTCAGGAAAATGCCGACACCGAGGATCATTACCAGCATGGGGACCCCCCATACCAAGCTGTTTATTGCAGAAATAAGGCTGGCTAAAGACTCCATAGGGGATGCTCTTCAAGTTTATATAATATATGCAAAAACATAGGTGGTGTTTGTAATAAATACAAACATCATTAGCATGAAACAAAGAAATCATGGCAGAGGTGGAAACAGGGATTACACTTAAGAGTGGTGTCAGTCATCTTCTATTAGTTGCCATTTTCGTTTGGGTATATCGGCAGCGGATTGGTTGCTGATAGAGGCGATTGGACGTTCCTTTTAGATGATATAGGATGATACGAAAGTAAGGAAAAGGTCATGCGTCATTGGAGCAGGAGAAACAAACAACGGCTTACTTTGCAATTCAGAGTGGAGCATATAGCGACAAAGGTTATTAACGATATGTTGGCTAAAAAAGCATCAACAAGAGTGATGCCCAGTACCAATCACAGATAGGGCAGTAGTGTTGCCTAAAATAATCATATTCCATTTTGGCCGCTGATTGCGGTCTTTTTATTTGAGCAAGGTATTAATGGTGATTCTTCTAATAAAACTATAAATATTTTATATGAATCTCATTTATGAAGATTGTATTTGATCTGATTTGATGAGTTTGTTAATACTTGCTTAAGTTTTACTCAGGATTTCAAGAGTAAGTCGTCATTCGGTTTTTTTCGATTACCAGAGAGGGTGTTAATGATAAGGAAGTATGCACTTTTTTCGAAAGCGTTCCCCATCGTTCATTGGCTTTTTGTTGCTATATTAGCCTTGATTCAGGTTGGTAGCTCTTACTTGATACTTGAAAGCAATCAGCTAATATTTGCCTGGGGAGTGATTTTGCCCGCTTTACCTATATTCTTATTTGCAACAGCATCTAGCTACAAAAAGAAATATCTTCATAGTTAAAGCGATAACAACGACATAAAGCATATAAATACTACTAAAGGGATGTATTTATATAGGAATCATTACCATTAGCGATATATTAACTGTTGCATGCAATCATGAGCTTATGGGTGCGAATATCGATCAGTCTATTTAGAAGGTATGCATATTGACACTGCTTGTAGTTATACTGGCTGTGGTTGAATTATGGTTAAAATAACCTTCCGGCAAGCTAATAATTACACTTAAATGAAACCAGCTATTAACGTGATTTTTTTCATTTGTTATGTTATTAACATTTGTTTAGTTAATATTTGTGGATTTATTGTTATTCAAGTGTGGTTTTTGTTTGGGGTTACATTTGGTGCGCGATAATATAACTTGTTCTTTATAGTATTGTAATTGTCTGGTTATTAAATGTTTAACAATATTTCTAGCTTCATCGCTTGGTGTCGTGTATGGAGGCGGCTAACTGGTGGCAGGAAATGAACTGTTTATGAATTGGAGTGGTGCGATAACCTGATTGCCCCACTCACAGTTCATTATTCTTTGTTGTGCGTTAAACTGCTTGCTGCGAAATAATCCTATCTTCGGCTTTCATCTGGTAACGACTACAATAAATCGTCATAAAGTCTTCTCGAATCAATTGTTCGATCTCTGATGCGCGAGCCGTTGGACAAAAGAGCATGAAGTGGATCAGTTGCTCGCCAGTGTTGGTATTTGTGATATGGATATGTGGCTCCGCTCCTGGCAAGTCAACACCAGCATGTCTTTCGATGACGTAGTTATAACGTTTAGCTACATCGATAAAGTCTTCACAATGTTCGTCAATTTTAGCCAATATGATAGGTAAAATCGGGTATAGGTTTACTGTTTCTCGAATTGTGATTGAGAAGTTATGGTACACATAGCGCTTCATGAAATTCAGGTTCTTCACCGGCGTCGTGAAAAACATACTGTTCGGAATTGTTGCTGTTTTACCTGTGTAATGATACTGCCCATGGTGTATGTCAACTTCTTGAATCATAGTCGCCATTAAATTGTGCTCTATAACCTCACCGCATAATGTGCCGACTTCTATCCAATCACCAATCCGAAACGAACGTGAACTAGCACGCTGTATCGATCCCGTGATACAGAGAATGATCTCTTTCGATGCAACAACAATGGCAACGGCAATCGCCGTGAGTGAAAGAGCAAACTTACTGATCTCGGATTGCCATAACAAAAACAAGGTAAGGACAATTATGGTAAATGTGCCGTTCTTCGTACGGGAGATCCATTTTCGCTGTTCGTCACTTAAAAAATTGGTATCACCACGAATTTGGCTAATAGTAAGCTGCCTGAGCAATAGAACACACACAATAGTAAGAACACTAAGCAGCAGTTTGTGTGCTAGCAGGTAATTAATGACGAGTTCGATGTTTTCCAAAGCATTGTCCAATCTAAAAATGCCAATAAATCTAATCACCTTTCGTCACTAAGAGGAAGGTGATCTAAGTTTTACTCGCTGGTAAAGGAACTTGTTTTCGCAAGAGACGGGAAGCCTCATAGGCGTGTTTCCATGGGATTCTCTATGAAACTAAGGGGGCTGTAAATACATTTCCAGCTAAAATTGTAAGTGTTGGGTAGGGCATGCAGCTAAGTTAACAGCGCGGTTGAAGTGGACAAGTACTACAGAGCGCAGTTGGGCAGAGAAAGCACTGGTACCAAAATCGATGTTCATATCGAATCAAGCACCAGTAAGTCCAGCTAGGTGGTTGCCTTTCAATACTCACCTTGGTTGGTTCTATCAGTTGAGAATATCGTAATCGTTTATTGTTTCTTTTTTGATGGTGATCGTGATGCAGAGCTTGCGTAGAGTATGTCTATGCGTGAGCAATACGGAAAATCTTCTAAGTTTTTTAGTTGCTTACAATAATCATAAATATGCCAAAGGATTAATGAAGAAACTTATAGCTATATTGGCAATTATCTCAATTGCTTTTATTACTGTATGCAGTAATAAACTGTGTGATGCATATCTAGATGTATGGTGAAATAAATGTGAAAGGTGTAATGCTATATGTATGCGTATTGTAAAGAGCTAATGTTGATATTAGTAGGGTAAGCTCACTACAAGCTAGTGGTGTCGGGAGGAGAGATGAACAAGAGTAATTTTAAAATTTTGATTCCTTTATGCTGTCTTATTTTATTGGCTTTCACCCTCGCTATAGCTTATCAGGCATACAAGGCATTATATTATTCTGGTTTAGATGAGCATGATCATTATTGGGAAAATACAGCTGAACTACAAAATGGTCGTGAATTTGAAAATGAAGAAAAATTAGTTAAACAGTCAACTGAACGGGATGTTGGATTAAGAGATGAGTTTGCTTTTTCTCTTGATTCAATTGACTTTCCTGATCGGTTTTTAATGTTAGAAGCAAGTCCATTAAGAATGGAAGGTCATGACTTGAGTTTAACTAGAGGTAAAGTTTTTTCTGGTATTGTTGATGAAGGGAGTAATCCGCTTTTAGAAGAGTACAAAGCAATTATAGAGATAGAAAAAGAGATTAAACTCCCCGGTCCATCTGGCATATTAAGTGTTTGGATTGGTAGTGAAGATTTTGAACCTGAAATCCCTAATCTCTTTGCTAGAAATGAAGCACCGCTGAAGTTTCCTTTTGGGTCTGTAAATAGTGCAAAAGTAACACCAAATGGATATGATTATTTTGAGTTTGGACCAGATGAAGAGGAGTGTTTTCTAGTATCGCCATTTGGAAATGAGGTTCAGTTTAATGTTCGTCCTTTAAAGATGGAAGAAGGCACTTATAAAATTGGTGCGAAAGTGGAGTTGTTTGCTTCTTATGAATGTAATGGTACTGCGATTAATGTTTACCCCGACCGACTTGATGTTTTTGTTGATGTAAGCTTTCCTAATATTGTGAGGGAAGGTTTAATTATATTATCCAAGACTACGTGGGAAGAAATAGTAAAATTTTGGAAATCTCTGATTGTTCTTATATTTACTACTATATTGTTTTTGTTACGGCGGAAAATTAAAACGATGATAGAGCTTAAAAATGCACATTAGTTGCGGGTAACATCATTGCGGGGCTTCGACAATACCTGTTACTTCCGATACCTTCTTTACTGTTGGGGCTGATAAGAAACGATGTCGCCAACGAAAAGCGGTGGTCTCCGCAACACCAAGCTCTCTGGCAGATTGTCGAATAGTTTTACTATCGGTTAAGCATTCAATTTGCTTTAACCAAAGTTCTTTTTCGCGTAATCGAGCAAGTGGCGTTTTTGTTAAGGCATTGAAAGTTTTAGTGCACTTGTTTTCTTTGCTGCGGTATCGCTGCAACCCTGATGCCATGCCCCACTTCCTTACGTTCTCACTGCCACAGTGAGGACAGGCTATGACATTTTCAATCTTGCATTGGTCAATCAGCTTTGTCGTTGAATTCTTGTGAATTACATCATCGGTTCTATCTCTTAATAGGCACACTTGATTGTGTGTTAATTTATCTAAGTGTATGATAATTGAAGAGAAATCTTTCTAGTTAATAACCATGATCCCACTAAAGCCTAATGACAGTGTAGGTCAAGATTTAGAGAACAATAACTAAAGCTAATAGAGCCGTATTTATACAGCACTTTTCGCAAGGAATACTGTAAATGGCGCATTCAATCAGCTGGCAGGCCATTGATTTTATTGTTGAAGCCTTGGCGGCAAATACGCACGGCAAAGACGTGCAGAGGTAGGGCTATACCTAGTGGAACTAGTTATGAAAGATAGGAAAAGTCGCTAGATGCGGCTCAGATGGAGATGGTAAGAGCCTTGCTGGCTGATGCCGAGCTAGCTGGGCGAATTGAGTAGCAATTGTATTTATCATGACACAGAGGGGATTGTTTGTATCCCCCCTCCAAAGCTTTATCAGATGCTAATATTGGTGATTATTAATCCTACATAGCTTCCATTTTAACAACATCATCAATTTTAATTTGACCTGATTTATTACGAGGAGAAGCAACATAAAGTTCAAAATATGAATTATTTACACCAGATGTTGTACCGTTATAATTGAATCTACCCTCATATATACCGTTATTGTTGGATGACATTAATAACTTTATAAGTTGTTCATCTTCTTCATCTTTAGGTGTCAAATTGGCACAGCCTACTCTTTTATAATATCTATTGCTTCCAATGAAAAAGCTAGATGGACCGTCAGATTCTGGGATACGTGAACTTGGTGTGAATACGCATTGGTTACAAGTCTTCTTCATAATCATAACAAAGGAATGGTTCTTTTTATTTTCATAAACAATAGACTTTCCATTATGAATCGTACCACCCTGCAAGGTGTCTGAATATTTCATGAATTGACTGAATTCATATTCACCGAGATAGCCGTAACTTTCATCTATCGTTAATTTCAGCTCTAAGTTTTTGACAGTTACCGTATTGTCTTTATGAATTAAACTATTTGAACTCAATATAAGAGATTGACATCCAGACAAAGCCAAAAGAGCGATAAAAATAAAAATTGAACGCATATAAATCTTCCATATAAACCGATAGATTCGGGAATGTTAACTAAAATAGTTAGGCTATTTTAGTCCCATAAAATCTTCCTCATCATTTTTTTAGATAAATCAACACAATAGTCAAATGAAAAGGCGGGCAGAATTTTACTCTGCATGGGGTTGAATAAAAAGTTATTTTTAATCTTTTATAAATATTCAGGTCACAGATCTGATGCGGAGACGGTCTGTTCGTTAAAGCTTAGAATTGATTTGCTCAAAACATCGCCAACTGATTATGTAGCTCCTTCGCTTTCTCTGGCGACATCGAATTAACTAAAGCAGTAACCAGCTCGGTTGTGTTCTTGGCTGAAGGGCTGAGAGTATGGGAAAAGCTGAGGTTCATTACGAACGAGTGGCCACACTCGGGGTCACTGCAACTGCAGTATAAATCCGCATAGCTGGTCGATATACGATTGGTCTTTTGAATGCGGGCTTTCTCACCGCACTCTGGGCAAAATACTCTCATAACGCATCCACTTGATTGATGAACTGACTCATCAATTGTAAATCAAGTGACTGTTTTTTTATACAGTACTGTCGATTAAGTATTCCAGTATACGAAGAGGTGAAGGCGCTCACGTAAAACACATTCACGCCACGGAAATCGCACTCCTCCTCCCCACCTGCGATGTTTAAAAAAAGTGATTTTTTTCAGTTTTGTTTTCTGCAATTCTGGCGGTAGTGCCAGGGGAGTGACTTGGCGCTAACCCCCGTGAATACAGGGCCTCCAGGGGATGCTCGATGGAAAGAATCAGTGATAAAACCACAAGCACAAAACTGAAAAATTGAAATTAATTACAGCTTGTTTCAGTTTTAAAGATCACTTAATGATCTCTCTTGTTTTGTTAAGTTATTGAGAATATGATGAATTTCGTATTTTTTGTCACTGTTTTAATGATCTGGTTGATCGCGATAATGATCTGATGGCATACGTATGAAGCTAGGCAGAACAAGGGCTGGCGGTGTTGGGAATAATTGCCGCCAACTCAACAGGGAAGCGATGGCCGGTTAATACTTCCTGGGCGGATACATTCTTTATCTTCTCGAACTCATCTTTAGTGGCGATGTCACCCACTGGTATTAATTGAATACCTTTTTCTTTGCCGTTCGGAATGTTGATGAACATAGAACGGAAATCACCAACGCCACGGCTAGAAGCCATCTTTTCCTTTAAATCTTCTTCATCAGCTTTACTCAAGTTCGTGTCACTGGCGTAAAAGATGAAGCCCATGTGTAAGCCGTTCTTGTAGTATCGACGGCGAAAAGTAGTCGCATCGTTATTTAACAAAGCCGATTGAACACAACCCAAATAATCGGGTGAGCCATAAACCTGCTGAGCTGGGTCGTATTGCTTAATGAAAATCACATCTTTTTGCTTATAGAGTCGTTTTTTATCATCGCGCTCTAGCAGCCAGTAATCGCCTTTCTTATTTTTGCATAAATACGTCGATGGAAGAGGGGGTAGACACTTTGTAGTCATTCGCCTTTTTTAGGCACAAAAAAGGCCACTCAAAAGTGGCCTTTAATTATTCGGAAATTCCGAGTTTACTCTTTACCGTACACGTTGTTTTCTTGCTCTTGAACGCGGATGAATGTCGCGCGTTTTGTCAGCTCTTTAAGCTGCGCCGCGCCAACGTAGGTGCAGGTTGAGCGTACGCCGCCCATGATGTCCTGGATGGTGTTATCAACCGGGCCGCGGTAAGGTAATAGTACGGTTTTTCCTTCAGCTGCACGATACTTGGCAACACCGCCTGAGTGCTTGTCCATCGCGCTCTGTGAAGACATTCCGTAGAATTTCATGAATGTCTGGCCATCTTTTTCGATGATTTCTCCGTTACTTTCTTCATGACCTGCCAGCATGCCGCCAAGCATGACAAAATCAGCACCGCCACCGAAGGCTTTGGATACATCACCGGCACATGAGCAGCCACCGTCACCGATAATGCGGCCTCCTAGGCCGTGCGCTGCGTCGGCACATTCGATGATGGCAGATAGCTGAGGGTAACCAACACCTGTTTTAACGCGGGTGGTACATACTGAACCTGGGCCGATTCCTACTTTGACAATGTCGGCACCGGCAAGGATAAGTTCTTCAACCATATCACCAGTAACAACATTACCCGCGCTGATCACTTTGTCTGGGAATTCAGTCCGTACTTTTTCAACGTACTCGACTAAGTGCTCGGAGTAACCGTTTGCTATATCGATACAAATAAAGATCAGGTCATCGGTCAGAGCCATAATGTCTTTGGTTTTCTGGAAGTCAGCTTCAGACGTACCGGTTGATACCATGGCATTGTTAAGCACGCTGGTGTCGTTGTTCTTTACGAATTCAGCCCAGTCAGCAACTGTGTAGTGCTTGTGAACAGCCGTCATTACGCCGTGCTTGGCCAGTGATGCCGCCATTTCGAAGCTACCCACAGAATCCATATTGGCTGCGATAATTGGTACACCAGCCCATTGACGACCGCTATGCTTGAATGTAAAATCGCGGGTTAATTCGACTTGAGAGCGACTTTTTAGGGTTGAACGTTTTGGACGAAACAGTACATCTTTAAAACCTAACTTCAAGTCTTGTTCGATACGCATTGGTAATTCCTTAATCTTATCGAATTTTGCTCATCGGCTTTCTTGCTATTGGCAGATAGCAGGTAGATCACCGAAGAGCAGGCACAAAAAAACCGGAGCGTTGGCAGACGCTCCGGTTTTCAGCATTATAGGCCGAGAAAGTTAATTAACAAGTCTAATAATGTTATTTTTTTTATGGTATCCTTACGAAGATAGCAGGTAAAAAAAGCCTGTTATATGTCAAATTATCCCCATTTATTTGCTAATCTCTTCCATTCTTCTGTAATCTTTGCATAATCCCTTTGTCTTGCTGGCTAAGTGGATAGGTTTACCTTGTTAAGCAAAAGAAAAATAAAAAATACATTTCCGCTCGACTTTTATGGTGAGGACGGGAGTTGGCGCTTTATTATCCGGGCCGAACATCCCGGTGAAGTGTTGGATGCGATGTATTGGCGTGCATACGTTTCATGTCATCGAAAAGAGTTCGACTTGTTACATGTGGCAACAGATAAATTTAACTATAAGTATAATTATTCGTCTGGCGATGTATCTGACTTGCATTATGGTAGTGGCGGTTCGCCGCTGAGAGTCAATATGATGGGGCCGATAGTGCCGATTTCTGCGATATTGGCACAAGTCGCAGCTAAATGTTTGGATAGTGATAAGAAAACAACGTAGAGCTGTGTCGTTTTTCAAGAAAGGAGCTGATATCAGTTCCTTTTTTTATGCCTGTTTTCTACCTACTTATTGGCAGTGTTTAATTGTTAAGTTATTGTTGTTTAGTATGGTGATTAACCGGAGAGGCAGATGAATCGCTGGATAAACAGATTTCTATTGGTAGCTGGGGCGATGATCCCATGTGTTGCTGCCGCATCGTCATTGCCGGCAATCACTGGTAAATGGCAGTGTACACCGCAGAACGAAGTACCTCAGGAACAAAGTTGGGTGACCTATGATTTCAAATCAGATGGCACGATGACGTCGCAAGAGTGGGTCAGGTATCAGGAAGAGCAACAAACACAACTGGAGTTCAATCTGTTCATTGATTATCGTTATATTGCCAATGATGCTGATTATATGTTGAAACCGGTAAAGTTAAGCCGGGAGATCATTACTGATCCCAACAACAGTAATCCTTTTGACTATGCTGCTCGTCGCGATTTGACCGGCTACCGAATATTCTTCAAGCCGATATTGCAAGGCGACAATGAAGCCTTGTTTGATATGTGGTACCACATTACGCCGAACAAACACTTTCAGATGCAGTGCAAACGGCAAGGAGTCGTATAACCGCTTCCATCGGCGTAGCTGTTACTGGCTGCGTTCCAGTAGCCTGTCCCTGTATTGCGTCGGCGTGACCCCGCGCTGGCGCTGAAATGCCTTGCTGAAGCTTTGAACATTGTTATAGCCGAGCTCTCTGGCAATCTCCGCATTAGACATATCTTTGAGCATGTACTTTATTGCAAGATTGCACAGTACGTAGTTGGTTACATTGGTAAAGCTCCAGCCGAAGGCATTGAACCGTCGCTGGAGTTGCTGCCGGCTTACCCTATAACGTTCGGCAATAAAATCCAGGCTTGGGTAACCGTAGTGGCAGGCGTAACTAACCATCTCGTACATGACCTTGGCGGTATCATGGGGTTGTGGCATGTTTAAAAACTCATCAAGCTGCAGGTTGGAGACCAGCATCGGACGAGAGGTGCTGAAAGGGTGAGCACTGCCGTGTTCCAGCATGGTGATATCAAGCCAAACCTTGGTTACTGCCGCATTCCATGTAACGTCGCACCCAAAATAGGCTTCTACTCTTCCGTCTCCGCATGGCGGGCCGCTGATCTCGACATGTTTTGGCCGATAATCATCGCCCATGAAATGCTTTAGCGTATTGGTATACATTACGGTAATGCGAATGCTGTCGTGGAGCCGGCTTCGGCCTTCTGAAAAGTGGTTGTCATAGCACCACTTTATAAGCCTGCCTGATTGTTCGCCGTGAAAGCTTGTACCCGATTGCAGGCAGGATGTTCCGTAGTTGATACGCCTGAAGGCGAGCGCCAAATCGGGGCTCGATAAAAACCAGTCACCAAAATAGCCCATGCTGTCGAACTTCAGGTAGGGGGCTATCTCTATCATATACGCAGGATCGCCACTCTTTAGCTCAATCAGTTCCAGCCAACGCTGGACATCGATAAAGGGAACGAGCGTCATTGGTTCCGCCAAAATCTGCGGTGGGATCCCCAGCCCTTCAGGCGTGAGTCCGAAGCGGGCGGTTATGCCGGCAGAGACCGGTTGTAGGAAGGCCGAACGGATAAAGGAAATATCCAGTGCTGCCGATGCTTGATTCATGAGTTTGGACTTGATGAAGATAGTGTGTGGATAGAATATCGCAAATATCCATGTCATGTGATGTCTTCTGCCCATAAGAAGTACGCAGTTCACATTATTCGGCACACTCCACACAACAAAAAAATATAACAACATCATTTTTGTAGATCGGAGTTAATTTAAATGAGCCTCATTAGCATGCCTTTTGTCGATAGCGGTGTCGACACAGCATTACATATTATGGCCGCAGTCGTTTTAATAGGGACTATTGCGGCAGCAGGTTATGGATTCTGGCGAATTCATGAGTTACCAATTCAAAAAGCCCACACCAAGGAACACCATCAGATAGGGCTGATAACAGCACTGACCTGGATAGGGTTCGTCTGGCATTGGGTGTGGGTCATTGCTGTCTTTATCGCCTTTGTCGATGGCGAGCAGGCACTTCGTCGGATCCGCGATATCTGGAAAGGCAACGATGAAGAAAGTACAGGTTCTTATCAGCATGAAAAACACACACAAGAGTCATCATCTGACTCGGTTGTAGCGGATCACAATGACAAGGAGGCCGAGTATGCTTGAGGGATTAGCCGTATGGTCGTTGTTTATTTATCTGCTTCGTATGGTCGGTATGCCGTGGAATAAATTTACCAAGGCGTTTTCATACCTCGGTGGTACGGGTTGGCTGCTGTTTGTCTGGGTTGGTCTGATTACATTTGCTCCTATGGATATGTCTGGAGGCTCGTTGGTGCAGTCTCCCCATATTCAGCTAAGACCGGCATCGACCAAGATAAAGGGGCATGTTGATGAGATTTATGTTAGGCCCAATGAGAAGGTGTCGGAAGGCCAGCTGATTTATACATTGGATGACGAGCAGTACCAGATTGCCCTGAACAAAGCAGAGTCACTGCTGAATTCTTCCAAGGTATCTCTTTCGATAGCCGGTGAAGATGTTCGTATTGCAAAGGAGTCTCATAGCGCAGCGTTAAAGGATATAGAAATATCGAAAAACCAGCTCATTGCGGCACAAGAAGATCTGAAACTCAAGCAAACGACATTAAGACGCTATCTTGAGCAAAATAACGTTGTTAAGCATACCATTACAGAGACTCAAATGGATGAGCAGCGCACGGCTGTTGAAGTAGCCAAAGCTCAAGAAGTTACCTTGCAGTCACAGCTGGAAAAAGCAAGGCTCTCGGCGAATAAGGCCCAGCTGGCGCTGGAAAAATCCCAGCTAACAGTTAGCAGTCGTCAGGTTGACGTTGCAAGTGAGCAGGAAAATGTTGCCCAGGCACAATGGAATTTGGATCAGACCAAGGTATATGCACCTACTGATGGATATCTGACCAACTTTATTATGCGTGAAGGTCAGTATGTCGGTCTTATGCCTCGAATTCAGATGTATACCAACGAGAAGTATGTCTTGATGCGAGTGAACCACCAGGCAATCCGTAATGTAAAGGTTGGGCAGCGGGCTGAATTTACCTCCGCGGTGTATCCTGGCAAGATTTTTAATGCTGAGGTTGAAGGAATTATTGAAGCAACGGGTGAAGCTCAGGGCAGCCTGCTGGCCCGTGACGACAATATTCGTCAGACCACCGGACAGAATGCAATGAACAAGCATCATTTTGTACGATTGAAGCTCGATGAACATGATGGTTACGACATTCCAGTCGGATCGGTAGGCCTGGCCTGGATCAGTGCTGAAAAACCAATCTCATTCCTGGCTTTTCTTGATGTGTTACGCGGCATCATTATCCGGATGAAGTCACAAATCTTCTTCATTTGGTCGATGTAAAGACAACTAAACATAGAACGATAAGAACGAACTGATTTTTCCGCTCTCGGGTGGTAGACATACTGCCCGAATTTTTCACTACGTTAATGCTGACTGTAGTTTAGCTGTAACTCCTTGAGGCTTGGGGTTACAGCTTTTTTTTGCTGTGCTTTTCTCGCCGCGCATTGATGTCTTGCTCTGCAAAGGGTACAACTAGGCTGCTTATTTTGCTGTGGAGCCTTTTTGTGTTTTCTGTCTTTTCCCGTTTTTCTGCTAGACGTTTGTTGCGTGTAATAACGGTGCTGTTGCCTGCGTTGGTAATGCCGCTGTCTGTGAATGCCTCTGATTTGCGCTTGTTTGATGATATTTATCTGAACGATAGTGCGGATGACATCCGTTCGCTACCCGATGTATTTGACTGTTCTGATTTGTACAACGGTAAGTTGGCATACTGTTTTGATCAGTTGAAGGTGTTTGGTCTTGATGAAGAAATGCTGGCGGTTTTTTTGGTGAAGCAAAAGGCCCGTTCTGTGGAATACACGGTTCCGCTGAATGCTGCAAATTACAACACTGTACTCGCAGGGCTAAGGCGAAAAGGGCTTGTCTTTGCCCATTTGAGTGTGAACAGTGAAACGCTTGATGTTCTGGCTGGCATACAGCTCCTGGACAGGCAGACCCTCGATGAGCAGATGTTCGTCCTGGCAAACCGTTATGACTATACAGTGCCGAGAGAGTATATGTTTCTCGAAAGCAGTGCATTTAACCGTGCCTACCGCCACGGTTACAACAACATTGAGCAATGGCTCACGGCTGATTTATCCGCAGATGGTCTTAAAAAGCAAGATAAAACGGTGACGATGATTGTGTCGGCTGAACAGATCACTGTTACGGTTTCCTATCCGTTTGCTGTTCATAGCGAATGATATGCCGCCTGCAAAAAACTTTGCTCAGAGTGCATTATGCTAGTCTTGACGCAGGTTGTTTGTGATAGATATTGGGGTTGGATAGCGCTTCACAACCCAATAAGTGGAAATGATGAAGGTTGTCATGGTGGCCGTTTGAATGAACATATTTGCTTCAATGGATAGCAGCTCGGCACTCATTGCGGCATAAGCCACGAGAAAGGAAAATTCGCTGGCCTGGCTTAGCCTGGCGCCTAGCTCACGGGTCATACTGGGTTTTTCATGAGCCAAAGATAAGGCCAGTGTGAAACCCCATGCCTTGATGGCGACAAGCAATATTCCGAATAGGATGCCGAGTAGACTGTAGATATTGCTGGCTGCCAGATCCATCCGTGCGCCAATAGCAAAGAAGAATAAGATCAGAAAGAACTCTCGTAGCGGTTTTAGGTGTACAGAAATTGCTTGGGAAACCCGGCTAACAGCAATCGAAATGCCTGCGATAAAAGCGCCACTTTCGTACGATAGCCCAACTTGATGGCTGAGTTCAGCCCAGAAGAAACACCAAGCTAGCGTTGTTACAAAGCTATATTCCTGGATTACGTCGAAGCGCTGGAACAGCGGCAGGATCAAATAGCGAACCCCCAAAAAAGCCAAGGTACCCAGTGCCGCAAACTTTAGCAACATCATCATAAAGGCGACGAGCATGGCGTTGCCGCCACCAATATTTAGAAAAATGATTGCGGTGATCGCGAGGATATCCTGTACCAGTAGAATACTGGTCATTACTTCACCCATATGTTTGTGATGGAGGGTGGTGGTCGGGATCAGCTTTAGGCTGATAACCGTACTAGAAAACATCAGGGCAGCGGCAATGATTAATGCATCCTGCATTGGTAGCTGGATGGCCAGGGCAAATAGCAAAGTCCCCAAAAAGAAAAAAGCACAGGTGCCCAGCGTGATAATGGAGCTTTCTTTAAATAGCTGGATGAGCTTTTTGGGCTGCAGATTAAGTCCGATCAGAAACAGCAGCAGGATGACACCGAGGTTACCAATTTGAGTGATATTCTCCGCGCTCTGAATCACCCCCAAGCCACTGGGGCCAATGAGCATTCCTGCTGCAATATAGGCTAAGATGATTGGTTGACGTGCATACAGGAAAAGTGTGCCCAGAATAGCGGCACTGATAACGATAGCGCAGAGCTCGAAGATAAGAGGCGCTAGGTTGCTCTGCATATACGACACTTCCTGTAGATCAGGTATTTATCCAATGGAAAACTATCTGAATGCAGCAGATCATTGTTCCGTTGGCATCTGTAGCAATCAATGGAATAGCTATAAGGATAATACATCTGGGTTGATACTCATTAGCAACCAGTAGCTATGCATTAGGATTGCAGGCAGCCTAAACCAACGGGTTTTTATATTTTGATATATGTTTAGAACGGTGTTTTTTTGACAGAGCGCTAACGCAGCGCTGACATTCATACGGCTGATAAACGTATGCTGGAGTGAAACGAATATAATTATAGTGACAGTATGAAATCTCTAATTTCTTTTTCTCTTGCGCTTTGTTTAGCAGTGTTTCCCTCAACGGTATTGGCTAAAAAGAACCATCACAAGCACCACCACAAGCATCATAAACATGATCATCACAACAGCCACCATCATAATGAGCACTATCATAATGATCGTCATCGGGATGTTGTGATTGTGAACGAACACCATCATTCCTATCATGAATCCAGGCTGCCTGAAATTGCAACATTCGCAGTCATTGCCGGGGTAACATATGCCGTCGTTAATAATACGTTTTACAAGAAATCAGGCAATGAATATCGCTCAGTCCAGCAACCAGCATATCGATAGCGCTAAACAGGCAACATCACGCTCTGCTGTTGCGGGATGGTGTTCTCAGTTACGTAATGGCTCTCAGCAATAGGGATGTTGCTAGATTAGGCTTTATTTTGTCAGCGAGCTGGTGCTCGCTTTTTTTTCGCTACTTTCTTTGCCGAGACTCCTCTTCGTTTCTATATGTATTTAGAATAATTATTCTCATTAAAAACAGATGGATAAAAGTAATATATCCACACTTTGTTTGAACTGCGAGTTAGCCTAGGTCGGTACTTTCATTTAAATGGGAAAGATGGGGTATACTGATAGGTTGAGTTTTAGAGCTATTGCTCTAAGATTGTGTGTCCTGCCATGTACAAAGGCTCAATGGAAAGAACAATGAGAATAAAGCCTATTGCGGTGATGACGTGTTGCGCCGCTATGTTGACGATGCCTTTCGGCAGTGTCGTGTCTGATGTATATGCATCAGAATCTGTTGAGAACAGTTTTACTCAAACCGTCCAGCAAGCGGTGAGCTTCGCTGATGCCTGGCAAGCCGTTGTGGTGAATAACGATGGTTTGGCCGCTGAGCGGGCTAAAGTTGATCGTGCCAGACACCTTCAGGATGCTGCCAGTGATTTATATTTCCCGCAAATCTCGGCAACAGCCAAATACACCCGCTTGGACAAGCCCGTTGAAATTAAACCTTCTGACGTGATTGAGAGTATGTCTGATGAAGCAGGAGGGCTTGTCGCAGCATTAGGGCAGAAATTTCATATTAATCCGGCCAGTCTCGATCAGTTGTTTACGTCTCAGCTTACTGAGCGTGATGTCTTTACCAGCTCAATTCGAGCTGTCTGGCCTATTTTTACCGGTGGCCGAATTACAGCCGCGCAGGATATCGCCAAGGGACGGACTGAAGAAGCGCGCCATTTTCTTGCCATGAAGCAACAGGCAAAGTTTGAGGATCTGGCAAAGTTCTATTTCGGCGTCGCTATGACCCAGCAAGTGCTGCAAACCCGCATTGATGTAGAGCAAGGGCTGAAGAAACACTTTGAACATGCGGTTAAACTTGAGCAGCAAGGGCAGATTGCCAAAGTTGAGCGCTTGCAGGCGGAAGCCTCCTACGATAAAGCGCGGGTAGAACGCCAGAAAGCCGCACGGGATATGGAAATTGCTCAGGTTGCACTAACCAAGCTGCTTAAGATGGATATACCGGCAGTACCTTCAACGCCTTTGTTTACAAACACTTCTTTACCGCCGATGAGCGCATTTATTGATAAGACCCTTGCCGGCTATCCGGGGTTGCAAATCCTAGATGCCAAGAAAAAGCAAGCAAATGGGCTGATTGATGCCGAAAAGGGCAAGTATTACCCAGAAGTGTATCTCTACGGCAATTATAGCCTGCATGAAGACGACACCCTCGCGTCGAAGACGGCACCGGATTGGGCGGTAGGAGTCGGGGTGAATATCCCGCTGGTAGATAACTCCGGTCGTTCAGGCAAAGTCAAAGCCGCACACAGTGCGGTTACTCAGGTGAATTACCTGTATGCGCAGGCTGAGCAGGATTTATCGGTGCTGGTTGAGAAAACCTACCGAGAGGCAATGCAGGCACTGGAAGAATATAACGGCCTGTCGTCGAGCCTTCAGTTGGCAAGTGAGAATGTACGGCTACGAGAGAAGGCCTTTAGTCAGGGCTTATCGACATCACTGGATGTGGTTGATGCCGAACTCTATCAGGCCAGTGTCCGAACGCAGCGCTCCGCGGCTGCATTTCAGTATGTGATCTCCCTATCGCGCCTGCTGGCCGTTAGCGGCGAGATCAGCAGTTTTTACCAATATCAGCAATATCAAGGTGTAGAGGTTCAGTCATGAGTAAGTTTAAGGCTTTGGCGGCGGTCGTTCCGGCCGCGGCGTTGGTGGGCTGGATCGGTTACACTTTTTGGCAGGCTTATCAGCCTCAGCCGGAGCGTATGCAGGGCCAGATTGAAGCACAGCAGTACAATGTGTCGTCGAAAGTTCCCGGCCGAATTGAGCAGGTCTTGGTTCGAAAAGGAGACAAGGTCGAGCGTGGCGAGCTGATTTTCACGCTATTGAGCCCAGAACTTGATGCTAAGTTAGAGCAAGCTAAAGCGGGCCAGGAAGCGGCTGGTGCGATGGCTGAGCAAGCCGAGAAAGGAGCCCGTAGCCAGGAAATTGAAGCTGCCCGAGATCAATGGCAAAAGGCCAAGGCAGCATCGGCTCTGATGGGAAAAACTTACCAGCGAGTAGATAACCTCTACAATGACGGTGTGGTTGCAGAGCAGAAGCGGGATGAAGCTTATACGCAATGGCAGGCTGCACGCTACACCGAGCGGGCTGCCTATCAGATGTTTGAGATGGCAAAAGAAGGTGCTCGTGATGAAACCAAGCGAGCGGCGGTCGAGAAGGTTCGAATGGCGGCAGGTGCTGTAGCAGAAGTGGAAGCTTATGCGGCTGATACCCAAATCGAAAGCTGGCATGATGGCGAAGTGACTCAGATTTTGCTTCACGAGGGCGAACTTGCCCCGCAAGGCTTTCCTGTCGTTAGCGTGGTTGATATCAAAGATGCCTGGGCGGTTTTTCATGTTCGTGAAGACAAGCTGAAAAACTATAACCAAGGTGCAGAATTTGAAGCAAAAATCCCTGCTCTTGGCGAGATGAAATACAGCTTTAAGGTTAGCCATGTTGCCGTTATGGGCGATTTTGCTACCTGGCGTACTACCGATCCAGCTCAGGGTTTTGATATGCGCACTTTCGAGGTAGAGGCTCGCCCAACCCAGCCGATTGACGGGTTGCGTGTGGGTATGAGCGTAATCGTTGAGTGATCACCATGACGTTTACTTCACAATTATGCCGTGAGTGGCAGTTGTTGAAAGCGGATAGCTGGCTCAAGGCATTGGCCTTATGGTTGCCTGTGGTACTTTTTATCACTCTTTGGGCGATATTTTCTGCCGGGATTGCACGAGATCTGCCAATTGGTGTCGTTGATTTCGATCACAGCCGATTATCCCGTCAAGTTGTACGTCAATATGATGCCAGCCCTGCGATTGCTGTTACACGGGCGTTTACGTCCGTCGAGCAGGGCAGTGCAGCGATGAGAGCGGGGGAGATATACGCATTAGTTATTATTCCCAATGAACTGGAAAAGAAAACGTTGCTGGGTCAGGCACCTGATATCACAACGTTTTACAACAGCCAGTTCATTTTGATCGCTAAGCTGGTTAATTCCGCGATTGTTAAGGCTCAGGGTACGCTCAATGCACAGGTAGATACGCTGCATAATATGGCGGGAGGAAATGCTGTTCCCGTTCAAGCCCTAGGGCAAGCAGTGCCTATACGCTCGCAAGTCACGCCGTTGTACAACAGTAACAGCCACTATGGGCAGTTTCTGGTGTCGGCTACTATCCCGGCCTTATGGCAGGTCCTGATTGTGGTCACAACGATATTGGCTTTGGCTTCAGAATGTCGTCAGCAGGGCATCAAGACGTGGTTGCAGGACGCGCCTGTTCGTCATTTGTTGGCAAAACTGCTCCCTTATACAGTTCTGTTCTGGCTACACGGAGTGCTCTTTCTATGGGGACTGTATATCCAGCTTGGCTGGCCGATGCACGGTAGCTGGTTCATTCTTGTGCTGGCACAGTTATTAATGGTGATTGCTTGTCAGGGCGTTGCCGCTTTGTTCTTCCTGTTTCCCCTTGATGTTACAAAAGCAATGAGCCTTGCCGCTGGCTTTACTGCCCCGGCATTTGCGTTTGTCGGCGTAACGTTTCCAGCAACTGATATGCCTATACTTGCACATGTTTGGCGCGCGATGTTGCCAGTAACACATTATCTCGACGTGCAGGTTCATCAGGTTAATCATGGCCAGACAATCATCGAAGCGCTTCCTGCGTTAGGTATTCTGTCGATATTTATATTGGCGATTATTGTTGCGATGCTGAGGGCGAGAGCATTAGCAAAACCAGCTTCTGACAATAACAATGGCGAAGGAGTAGAAGCATGAGCTGGCGAGCTTTGTTAAAATTTGAGTTGAGCGCCATTTTTACCAATCAGTCGATACTTTTTACGGTATTTGGCGGCGTATTGATTTACTCGTTCTTATACCCACTTCCTTACTCTCAGCAGCTTCCGCGAGAGCAGCATGTTGCTGTGGTCAATCTAGACAACAGCCAGACCAGTCGTGAACTGGAACGCATGGTTGATGCAACTCCACAAGTTCAGCTTGCTGCCCGGGCCCTGAGTATTGAAGAAGCCACGATGATGTTAAATACGGGCAAGGTGGAAGGGCTCTTGGTGATCCCTGAGCATTTTTCTCGTGACTTATTACTCGGCAAAAGTCCTACGCTGGCTTATGCTGGTGATGCGGCATACTTTCTTGTCTATGGTTCAGTTGTTGAAGGCCTTGCCACAGCAGGGGGAACATTAGGCGCCAAGGCCAAAGTATCACGGATGGTTATGTCTGGTGAAAATATTGCACTGGCGGCAGAGCAGCATTCGGCTATGAGTCTGACAATGCAGCCCGTCTTTAATCCGACGATGGGTTATATCAATTATGTCGTTCCGGCTGTTTTTGTGTTGATCCTGCATCAGACGTTATTAATTGCGGTGGCGTTATTGGGGGGCGGGCAAAATGAACATGCCAGACAGGGTAGAAACGGCTATTGGCTCCAGTACCCGCCCCTGAGAGTGACACTGGTTAGAGCCTGCCTGTTTATGCTGATTTATCTGCCGTTGGTAATGTACTATTTTGGTTTTACTTTTTCTTTCTATCAAATCAGCCGACTGGCTGCGATCTCTGATTTGCTGGCTGTTACCGTCCCTTTCCTGTTGGCCGTTATTTTTATGGGTGTGGCTATTGGACAGTTGCTCCCAAGACGGGAACTGGCGACAGTTGTTGTCCTGCTGAGCTCGATACCGTTGATCTTTTCTGCCGGTTTTATCTGGCCGACATCCGCAATTCCGGCGCCGATTAATATGCTGGTGCAATTTGTACCGGCAACACCAGCAATTCATGCCTTTTTAAGACTGAACCAGATGGGAGCAGATTTTCATCAAGTCGTGTTGCAGTGGGGGCAACTATGGCTGCAGGTGCTGGTGTATGGCGCGATAGCGGTGACGTTAATGCTAAAGAATAATCGGCGTCAGAAGCCTTCGGCAGTGATCAATTAGTACCAACGAAACCTCGCAATAACAAAAAAACGCCAAACTTGGCGTTTTTTTGTTTCTGATATCGACCGTTATTTCTTGGCTTGTTCCTCTGCCATCAGCGCAGTCCAGGCTTCAGAACCGTACAGTGGTACGGTCGACATTGAGTGCTTGTAGCTGCCCTCAGTTTCTTTGGTCGAGTAAGACAGATACATCAAAGTCTTGTTTTTGTTATCGTAAATACGACGAATTTTCAACGTCTTGAACAAGAAACTCTTAGAGGCCTTGAAAATTACCTCGCCATTTTTAGAGCGATCGACATCGGACATCATTGCTATGGTAATCGGCCCCGTCTGGCGGCAGGAGATCCCCATATCAGATGGGTCGGCAAAGTCGAGATCGGCCTTAATATGGCTAATGTGGCAGGTTACCCCATCAATTTCAGGATCGTTGAAGGTTTGGATCTTTATATCTTTGGTGGTAAATAAGCCCAGGCTAACATCACCGACTTCATCGTCTGAACAGCCTGCCAACAAGGTTGTCGCTGCAAGTAAACCTGCAATTAACGGCAATTTTTTCATTATTTTTCTCCATGCGAAGGATTTAGGCCGGGATAAGTGCAGCCGGATATCAACCAATGATACCAACTTCATCAAATTTACCAATGAAAACACCCAATTATCTGGAAGGTCGGTTGCCAATTTGCCATAGTTTTTCTGCATGTGAGCCTATCAACCAGAAGGTGAGGGCCAATACGGCAAAGAAAATTGTTTTATGGAATGACTCCCAAAAGTATTCAAAATACCGTGTGTATAAATTGATCAGCAAAAATGTGATCCCAAAACTACGGCACAAGGTGTTGTCTGATTTGATGCCAATATAGAGGGTGGTGAGACAGGCCGTTCCTGCAATCAATGACCAATGTAATAATTCAATCTGTCTGACTTTTGCCCAGCTCGCCAGATCTTCATAGTTGCCGAATATAGACAATAGCCACAATGCCGTCAGGAAATAGAGTAAACCAACAAAAAGAGTGGGTTCCTTTAAGTGGCGGTACTGCTCTCTTTGGCTTGCGGCTAGGCTCAGAGAGGTAATGAACAGCCCGACAAATACAAAGCGAAGCGGAAGGTTCATGCCAAGGAAATAGCCGCTTGGATCGGCTAAGTAACTTGTTTGCGATAGCACCCAAGCGCCAAAACCAAATAAGGCAAAGAGCCAGATAAGTACGGATGACAGGCGAAGCCCTAACACGGCGTAAATACTGGTGAGGAATAGCAGGAAAAAAGCATCATGGGTAGTGCTGAGCAGAGTGGTTTCACTGAGAAAGCCTACCGAGACTGCCGTCATCAGAATGCCAAAAAAGAATGTTGCCTCGTTGCTGATATTCTTCTCTGGAGATTTTTTTCGGCGGCGAATACCAGTCCGGTAAAAGAGCACTGCAATTGCAGCACTGATAGCCGAAAGGATGCTTGCCGGGGTGTCGATGATTTGTGCCAGTAGATCCATCAAATAGTCGTCGGCGAGCAAAATACCAATAGAAATAATGAAGCAGGAGATAGCAATCCAGAAGGAGTAGACTGCCAATAGCTTCCAGTCAAAACCAACGACCTGATAGCTGTGGCGAAGCTGTTCGGCTTGTTCGTCAGAAATGAGCTGCTCTTTCTCCCAATTTTGGATGGCAGAATTCAGCACTTTGGCTTTTTGTTTGCTTAATTTCATACTAATCATTGGTTTGGTACTTTCTGTTATTCAAAAAGGCGCTAATTAGCGCCTTTTATAGAGAGAACCACCCTGATCTATTGGGGGGATTCTGAACCCGTGACGGCTTCAGGCATGAACGTCAGGATATGTTGTTCCGAGGTTAGAGTCAGAATATTATTTTCAAGCGCAATGCTATTCCATTTTTGCAGTGACTTGGTCATCACGGATTCTACGGTTGCTTGATCATTTTGAATACACGCCATTTTAGTCGAACCCATAGCGGTGATCCGAAATTTACTCTCTTCGGTTAGCTCGACCTGACCAAAAAAGCGATTACAGCCGCTGAAACCGGCAACCTTTAACGCTGTATCAATTGACATGCCGGGAGGAGTTCTCGGTTCGTTAATATTGACATCTTTGCCATCAATTTTTGTCAGAACCCAGTTATCTTGAAGATTTTCTTTTGAAAAACCACTTTGCACTTCCGCCTCGCAACCAACCAGGAAAAAAGTGCTAAGAATCCCTGCCATCAGCCACTTTTTCATAGAAATTACCTCATTACCACGATAATAGCCCCGTGTGCTAATAATAGTATACCCACTTGTTGGGGGAACTCGTTTTGGGGCGAATGAAATAGTTTAGATATCGCCTCGTCCAAAATAGTTCACTTCACCATCGCGAAAATGAAAATCTTCATTGCATTTAGCTTGGTAAGCCTGAAGCACTTCTTGTGCCTGGCAGTAGCTTTCATTTTCACTGAATGCTTTACGGGTCGTGTCGATTGCACGTTCTGCTGCACGACGAATGTCAGGGTCTATTTGACTATTGCTGAAAATGACATGCTGTTGGGCCAGTAGTTTTCCCACGGTTTCCATACATATCTTTTCGTTGTCGGGAAGGGGATGAGGAGATTGTGCCCGCACAAAGCCTGATATAGCAAGAAGAGTGAATATAAAATAGCGGGATTTTAGCATCAGGAAATTCGTTGTGTTGAGGAGAATCGACGATTATAGGCGACTAGTTTAAATACTCAATACTTTACAGCGAAAACAAGAATATAATGCTTGAATATCATATAAATATGGAATGGTTATCATACATCACGTAGTGGTAAAGTCGATAAGCACTTTCGGCATAGGCAATCTGGCGATTCAATTCCAGAAGTATCTCTCTTGGCCAGTTCGAAACACCAGCAGGTTGATTTCCCGGCGCTGATATCACAATAGGTCGGTTTACCACATAAGCTGCAGGTATGGGTTGAACGCTTGCCTTGAATTTCATCAATGGTATTGCTCTGTTTTACTTCATTCATCAGGCGCCACTCGGTAATTTCGGTTATGGTACGAAAGCAGCCGCTACATATTCCTTCGTTGCTCTTACATTTTGCGACACAAGGTGTTTTCACGTTGTTATGTTCTGCACTGCTCATGGGGGAGCAGTACAGTAACATCAAGTTCTATTTTCTAGCTATCGTTTTCGCCAGATGGTCATTTCCGATACGCTATGCTGGAATTTCCGCTTTGTTTCGCGGATCACCAAGGGAATTTCTTTAACAGCGATTAGTTCGAAATGGGGGATCAGCGTTTCAGTCAGGCCATCCAGCGTGGTGAAGTTTTCACCATGCACTTTGATCCCGCCCAGCCAATTGGCTTTGGTGGTGTATTCCTCCAGCCAGGTGTAGGGAGAAGTGATAACCAGATAGCCGCCGTCATTAATTCGCTGGTGGATAGTCGACAGAAATGCCTTGGGATCGCCGAGCCTATCGATAAGGTTCGATGCATAGACGAGATCATAGCCGCTGAATTGTGGTTTGAGGTTACAGGCGTCACCTTGGATAAAATTAATTTTTTTTGCATCTTCGATGTAACTAAATTGGGCCAAAGTAATGCTCTTGAATTCAACCAAATCTCCTTCGGTACGGATGGTATACCTTTTTTCACCGTGTTCTGTCAGATTGCATGCCTGTTGAATAAAGCGTGCTGAGAAATCAATACCATCGACATGATCAAATGTTTTGGCGAGCTCGAATGAAGCTCGACCGACAGAGCAACCAATATCTAGTGCCTTGGTTGTGTGGCTGAGCTGGATCTCATTAAGGCATTGCTTGATGCCGTTTACACAGAAGTTAGGTACCGCGAAATACTCGTCACCATAGTGAAACTCGAGATACTGGGAAATGAGCTCATCAGTTTCATAGATGTTCAGCGAGGTCATGCTTGCCGGATCTTGATGAGACTCAACATAGCGAAATCCAGCATGTTGGTAAAAGTGACGACGAAAAGCGTAACGTGATGATAGCGTTGATTCGTTCCCTGTCGATATCCATGATCCGCCTTTTATCAGGTTATGTTTGCCGTCAAACGTTGGCGTCGAGAAATCATCATAAAGAGGGTGCACTTTAAATCCTAGAAAGCCATCGATAGCCGTTTCTGTCCATTGCCAGACATTTCCCACAATATCGCAAAAGCCCTCATGGTCAAATCGGTCTATAGGGCAGGAAGAGGCGTAATAGCCTAGTTCTATATTACCCGGCGCTTCTGGCCAGTTGGGTGAATCACCTTCAATGTTGCTGCGCAATAAATACCACTCTGCCTCTGTCAGCAGGCGGATGTTGGCTTGTTGCTGTTCAGCCTTCCAATTACAAAACGCCTTGGCTTCAAGCTGGTTGACTTCAACGGGCCAGTTTAACGGCAACGGGATCTCTTCAGTTAAGTTACGCTGTAACCATTGGTCGTTCTGTTTAAGCCAGAAACGCGGCATTGTTGCCTGTGTGAACTTAATCCATGCTTTGCCTTCGTCATTCCAATAACGGAGCTTCCGATAGCCCTCATCTGCTACAAATGCCATAAACTCTTGGTTAGAAACAAGGTATTTAGACGCTTTGAAGTCGTGAACCTTGAATGATTGTTGGCCGAATTCGTTATCCCAGCCGAACGTGTCATCTTCTTCGTGTTTTCCTAATGTGATTGTGTCGCCACCGACAGTTAATAACTGGTTTGCAGCGGGAACACCGACATCACGACATGGTTGCCAGTCGGGGTGTGGGGTTACATCGCAAAGCGGAAGTTGGCGAATGATGACTGAAGATGTCTCTAGGTGTATACGTTCATGCTCGACTCCCATCAATATGATCCAGCCGGGATCAGTTTGGGCAATGGGTAGTGTGATAGGCATATCATCGATGACCGTGTTGACTAAACGATTGACGTCGTGCCGATATGCTTTGACCTCACTGACTGACGGCCAATGATAATGTGTATCATCAAGATCATCCCACGACATTTCATCGACCCCAATGGCGAACATGGACTCAAAGTGCTTGTTAATACGGCTATCTATGTATTTTCCTAGCTTGAGTTTGTTGACGTAAAAGACGGCGGTATGGCCAAAATAGAAAATTAGGGGATGGCGCAGCGGTTCGGGCTTGCTGAAATAGGCTGTTTCATTATTGATGAGCTCAAAGAGAGACTCGTAGAGTGCCCAGGTATGATTAAATGCTTCTTTTAGTTCCTGGCGTTTCGAATCTTCGCTGTCTCCTGAGAGCAATAGGGTCCGCGTTGCTTTAGTCAGTTTGTTATTCATTCTGTTCTTTCCTTTATAAACAGTATCTTTAAACGTAGTCAGTTTGAAAATGGTTCACAAAAAATTCTGTTGGATTTTTGCCATACTGATATGAAGGAAAATAGACAGCTTGACTAAGGTATATAGTTATATGAGACGATGGACAGTACCTACGTGGACATTGGTCGCAACAGGGTTGTTGCTTAATGTAATATCTGCACTCATGACTAATTTTTTTATTGATGGTATAACCCGACAAGCCAATGAACTTATTCAGAGGCAGCAAAATAACGATAAGCTAATTAGCCTTACTTGGCAGCAAGTCGAAACAGTTGAAAGAAAAAGGGAATATATATTGCAATTAATTTTATCTAGTAAATTGCATAAGCAACCTATTGCCAAAGAAATAAGTCAGCAAGTAATAAGTGAGTTGAACTATTGGTTAGACGAAAAGATAGAGCGGTTGTCGATTAGTGAGATTCCTAGCTTGATGGTAGTGATGAATAATGTTCAACAGAGTCAAAGAGAAAAGATCAATCAGTTATACTTGGATAACGTAGAATTGGTTGAAACTCATGATGATAAGATGAAATCAATTTCCCAGTTAAGGAATCTTGCTTTATTTTTGCAAATTATTGGTCTGTCGTTGGTATTGGCAAGAGATTTAAATCGACATGACTATCGGAAGGATGATAGTTAAAGGCCCTGATGTAGGAGTAGGGCCTTTAGAATATTCGCTACTTGTTAGTAGAGTGGAAAGCAAAGCGTGATGATTCACGGCCGCTTTCAGTTTTGGCTTTATATTTGATAGAACGCGAATTTTCCAGAGTGAGTGGAATAAATACGCGACCTTTTTCATCAGTCTGGTATGCTTTTTTTTGTTGTGGAACATTTGCAACAGAAACCGATGCATTGGCTGCTGGTTGTCCGTTTTCCGTAACTGTAATCCATGCGCCGTTGTGCGTATCAGCAACGCGGATATCAGCAAATGCTGAAGTTGACATCACGATCACAGCTGTAGCAGTTAGTACTTTCAAGCTAGACATAATCTTCACCTCATTAGTCAGTGGCATCAGCCATTTTTATATGTGCATTGTGTCCACATTCAAAATATAAGACCTGCCATCAATAACTATATTTCAAAAAAGTTTACATGAAATTATTTTTATTGTTGTTACAGTAGGTTATAGGCTTATTTGAAGCTCCAGTTGAAGCTGTGTTTTAAAATAAGTCACAACTTACAGCTGAATTGATAAAACATACCTCTTTATTGCTTATCAGTTTTAGTATAGCCCTAATCAAAAAATTCACATTGGAATTTTAATAGGGAGTATTCTCAACGCTTTGTTTCATTGAATGTTATTTGTTATAGATGTTCGTTATATACAAAGTATTGAGATGATATGTATTTATAATGAGAAAAAAGGTATTTAATTCAATGATATTATCACACATTACAAATAAGACGTTTAAGAGAGTGGTTTTATAAATTAGCTCCATTCCATCAATGGCTATGTGGGAATTGCGACTGTCTCATATTCCGGGCAACGTATATAGCTTACTTGCAGAGAAAGGCAGTAACGTTGTAGGGCAAGGAGGCAGAAAATCAAGCCTCTGTTAAAACCTTGATCTCATAATACTCAAGATCTTCAGTGATCATATTGACTCTAGTTGCGTCACTTTTTGTCATAATATGCTCCATACCGATCTTTTGCATAATTTTACCTGGTGATGGATCTCGGCTTAAATGTTGGCCGTAGATCATTTCCAGCTCCATACGCTTGAAACCAAACTCCGTCAAACGTTTCGCTGCTTCTGTACAATAGCCTTGGCCCCAAAAAGGCACACCAATCCAATATCCCAGTTGGGCATTATTGTTGGCAATGTTATGGAGCCCGACGCAGCCTATTAGCTGATAATTGGATTTTAGAGTGATTGCGTAGATAGCTGATTGCTGGCTCTGCCAGCCGGCAAGGAGCTTGCCAATCCATTGCCCGGCAATACCATCTGAGTAGGGATGTGGAATGTTGATGGTACCGTTGGCAATCATCTCGTCACCTGCGAGTTTTTGTATCTTGGTGGAGTCTGATAGCTGAAAAGGCCTAAGTATGAGCCTTTCCGTTGTTAATAAAGGTTGGTGTCTCATCTACTTGTCCTAACGTATAAAGCAATATGTTAAAATGAAATTATTAAATCGTGTTCATAATATTTATGCAATAGGTTGGATCAAAGAATGGAATGAATACCAATACTTTGTTTTTTGTTTGTTGGCAGGAAGATAGCAGGGATATTTGGCATATTGATGACATTTTTCTAACTTTGAGCAAAAAAAGGTTAGCCTGAGCTATCAAATTTAGCCAGTTTCTGATGCATCTTTACTGTTTCTTTTTGAAAGCCGACAGATACCAGTGCCAGTGATGTCTGCCGGAGGTACTGCAGAGACAACTAGGGGAGGTGTTAACTTCATCCCCAGTGACCTTTCCATTCTGACTCGCCAAACTCGGCAATATGGCAGAGTGCTCTTTTGATATCTTTTTCCAGAAGCAACTTGATAAGCCATCCTGTTCCCCGTATACGAGGGGAAAACTTGATCCGGTAATGAATTAGGCTTTGGTTAGCATTGATGCTCTGAAAACGAATCCACCCACCATGTTCGTCGATGGGACCACCTTGGATGATCTTATAGTGAAGATGTTCATTTTCTTTGTAGTCGATGATTTGCTCTTGAAAAGTAAATGGCCCGGAAATGACTTTCCTGACTGCACCAATTCCATTGATCTCTGGTTTTCCATGCTTAACGAGAGAATACTCGGCGTCGAAAAAGCGTCCAAGGTTTTCATGGTCAGAAAGTAACTGGAAAAGTACTTTCTTGGGCACATCAGCAGTTTGCTCTAAAGTGATGGTGTGTATACCCATGTTTTCGACCCTTTGTCAAGATGTAATTGCGATGTTAACAAAAGGTGTTGCTATGTCAACAGCAAGTTGAACATAGTTTTTGATAGAACCGTGGGATAACTAGCTGCGAATACATTTAGTTGCGATAGTGATGAATCTTAGAATGGTTGTGAAAAAGTATTGAACGCTAGAATTCTATTGTGATATCGATTTACGTATATTTCTTTGTTATTGAATCAGTTACCTGATTGGTTCGTTGGTATCATCGCTCGTTCCCCTCTAAAAGAGATGTTTGTCACAAAAATAATGCAAAATAGTGGTTGCAAAGCTAACCATTGCCTCTTATATTAAATTGGTTGATATATATTGGATGGTGAATTTTATTGAAAAGAGTGGAAAGCCTTAATCCGTTAAATAAGGTCACTTCTAAAATCACTGCTTGAGATATCACACTGTTTTTTAACCCCTGAGCTTTTTATTGGACCTAGTTGCAATTAGTCGTTCTATTTTAAAAAGTTGATTTGCCAGGGAGTAACGAAGTTTTACTGTGACCTAACTGTCATCAGGATGTAATGATCCGTTGGGTATAGTAGAGCTGATTAGATGAGTAAGACGGTATTAATAAAAGAGAGATATCAACCTTACTCGTTTTTGGAAAAAATGAGAGGTAAAATATGGCTAATAGAAACCGCAGACAATGGTTCTATCATCAGTCGCAAACGACAAGTGAAAAAGGGAAATCACAGTAATAGCTTGAGTGCAGTAGCATCAATTTATTGATTTTTTTAATGTTTTTTAAAGCATGCCAGAAGCACAAGATTTACGAAGAGTGTTTCTGGCAAATACCCCCTTCCTAGTGTGATTATTTATTTGCTATTTTAAATTCCCTTGAACTTATAACCATTCGCCTATTATTCAAATAGCAATCGTTTGCTATTGAGTTTGTTCGTTGTGTTTTCATCAATACACCAAGTTTAATTTTTGTAGATAGAGCTAGTGTCGATAATATATAGAAGTGTATTCATCCGGAGTGTAAGATATCTTATATTCGTATAAAAAAGTTAGATAACTATTTAAATATATGGCCACCAACAGTTATTTGTTCAGGTATTTCGCGAATGGGCCTACCACCAAGATAGATATCGCCTTTTACGACCAAAAACTTTGGAAGTTCAGTAATTGCCGAATTTGCAAGATATAAGTCACCACCGACATACAGGTAAGGGGGCAGTTGTGTGATTTTGGTCCCCATGATACTAAGATCTCCCCTGACCTGCAGACCCGTATTCAGATAAGTGACTTGTGAGTGGGCAAGGTTTATATAGCCAAAGACAACTAATTGTCGCGGGAGCTGTTTGACTGCGCTATATGCCAGATTTAGGTTTCCTTCCACTTTCAGCTTTCGTGGCAAACGTTCTATTTTACTGTATTCAAGATTAAGGTTGCCCTTGACTGTCATTGGATTAGGCAGCGTCAAGTTTCGTGCATATCGCAATGACACATTACCGTATGTATCAGTGTAGTTAAGTAGCTTAAGTTCAGATACGTACTGGTTGGCATAAGAATTTATCGAAAAGAGAATAGTGAATAGCATAGTGGCAATGGTTATCCCCCTGAATCGGCAAGGAGAAAAAATTAACGTCTGTTTTCGAGCGTTAGCCATTTAGAGCCGCCTTATATTCATTATCTGCAAATTATGCCTAGCTCCAGCTGATAGTCAATTGTGATGCTTGATTCAGATCTTAATTATTCGAAACAATACCTTAACTTATCAAGTCCTCACCTTATCAATGCAGTACGAAAGTTGAAGTTCAGACCGTTCATAGCCCAAAAGGGCGGTTGTTAAGTCTCTGTTCAGTTATAAAACATTGTTTTTTATTTTAAGGCTACGTTCAGTTAAGCGGTGTAGATTAGTCATCAACAAAACGAAGGCCATCGAAATAGACGATGTTCGCTCTTCATATAAAGACATTTAGGAGTATCACCGATGAAAAAATTAGCCGTTATTTCAACCATCACTTTGGCAACTGTTATGGCATTGCCTGCTTTTGCTGCGGACACGGATTGGTTTGTTGGTGCTGGTGCCGGTTATCAAGAAGATAATGTCAAAGGTGAGTTTGGCCAGAACGGTGAAGATATGACTTACCAGCTACGTGGCGGTGCCATAATCAATGATCACCATCGCGTGATGGGCACCTATAGCTATATGGATAAGTCATCACAGAATATGTTCTTGGCATCTTACGACTATTTGGTACCAGTCGCTCAGCAGGTTAACTTATTCGCCGGTGTGTCTGCGGGTGTAGCAGATAACAAAATTGCGGGTGAAAGTTCATCAGATTTTGTATGGGGCGGCCAGGTCGGTGCGATGTATGAAATCAATGATAACTGGTCGACGGATCTAACCTACCGCTACCTTGACCAGGATTATAACGAAAACAGCACGAAAATTGATGACTCCCAACAAGTAGTACTCTCTGTTGACTACAAGTTCTAACTCATCTCCCGAATGATTTGAATACATGAAAGAGGGGCTCAAAAAGCCCCTCTGTATACCCTCATCTATGCACCCTCCGAGTTTGCTACTGTTCATTTAAGTTCTACTTGTTCTTGTGACGGCAGAAATTAAAAACGTAATTACGCATAATTGCTCATTTTATGTCCGCTCGAATCCAGATCACAAAAAAAAACGGCTCTGGGGTTGTTAATGTGATCTATATCTCTATATACTCCGCTTCCGGCCAGAACCATCGAGTTCAGCCACCTTAGTTACAAGCTGTCACCATGGATATGTGAACGACCCACGGAGTTGGACCGGCGTTATTTTAGCTTGTTATCAAGGTGACTTGTATGTTGTACATGTGGGCGGACAAACACGCATTTTCTGAACAACCTTGTTCAGAACCCTCCTATTTTGCTTTTTCCCCGAAAGCAGTGGTTCCCCTATTGCAACAGGCAGTAACACCTTCATATTTCGGCATCCCATTTATTAGAAACAACAGGACGAAATAATGCAGTTGTTAATTAGTTTGGCCGGTATTTTAGTACTGGTAGTTTGCGCTTGGGCGTTATCTGAAAACCGCAAAGCGATCAATTGGCGTACCGTCGGTGGAGCGCTATTCCTACAGGCAAGTTTTGCCGCTTTGGTATTGTATATACCGGTAGGGCAAATGATGCTGGGGGCGATGAGTAGTGGCGTCGCCAATGTATTGGGTTTTGCCGATGAGGGGATCAAATTCTTGTTTGGTGACCTCGCTACTTCCGGTTTCATTTTTGCTGTTCGCGTTCTTCCCCTCGTTATTTTCATTAGTGCTCTGATTTCTCTTCTTTATCATATAGGTGCAATGCAGTGGGTCATTAAGGTGATTGGTGGCGGTATTCAGAAAGCTCTGGGTACCAGCCGTGCAGAATCACTGGTTGCAACGGGTAATATCTTTCTTTCTCAGGGTGAATCGCCTTTATTGGTCAAACCATTCCTTCCTAAAATGACCCGCTCTGAGTTGTTTGCTGTGATGACCGGAGGTATGGCGTCAGTCGCCGGTAGTGTCTTGGGGGGGTATGCTGGATTGGGTGTCGACCTGAAATACCTTATTGCAGCTAGCTTCATGGCCGCACCGGGTAGCCTGCTGATGGCTAAGATTCTGGTTCCAGAGCAAGGCAAAGCTGTTGAACAAACTGAGATCGAAATGGCTAAAAGCGATCACAGTAATGCGATTGATGCTCTGGCGGCCGGTGCGATGAACGGCATGAAGGTGGCTGTTGCTATCGGTACGATGCTGATTGCGTTTGTTAGTGTTATCGCAATGGCGAATGCTGGCCTTGAGATGGTTGGTGAGTGGTTTGGTATGCAGAGCCTGACCATGCAGGGTATTTTAGGTTACTTGTTCTCGCCACTTGCTTTCATCATTGGCGTACCTGCCAGTGAAATGCTTCAAGCCGGCGCATTCATTGGCCAGAAGATGATCTTGAACGAATTTGTTGCCTTCCTTGATTTTGTAAGTGTCAAAGAAACACTGTCTACTCAAAGCCAGGTGATTATTACGTTTGCTCTATGCGGCTTTGCCAACATCGGCTCTATCGCTATTCAGATTGGCTCTATCGGTGTCATGGCTCCTGAGCGCCGTGGTGATGTAGCAAGTCTAGGTTTTAAGGCGGTACTTGCGGCGACTTTGGCTAACCTGATGAGTGCAGCTCTGGCTGGTATATTCGTTAGCTTGTAAGTTAGTTTTATAAAAAAACCGCCACATTCAGTTGGCGGTTTTTTTATATCTGAAATATATAATACAATGTTTTATTGTGTTAGAGTTTGCTGCAGTTAGTAGATGCAGGTTAGATACAATGCGATATTTTGGAATAGTTCTCGTGGGATGCCTATGGGGAGTCTCTGCTCATACCAATGCGGAGACATTTCTGAATGACTTAACTCTGCTGCAACAGAAGCCGGAGTATACACAGTCCGCAGGGCTGGAGGTAACAAACGAACGGCAATATATTGGCAAGGATAATACGGAGAGTGTCATTAATATTAAGCCTAAGCGTAGCTCTGCTACAGAATTGCCAGCGTCTTTAAATCAGGGATTCACGCCTAGCCATGAAGCGATGCGTGAAGTTGAAGAAAAGCGCGAAGCTGATGATCGATTGTTGATGGCAATCTTTAGTTTGTTCTGAGTTTGGATAGACTGAGGAAGTCGACACCAAGCCAGTGAATGAGGCTTGGTGTTTGTATGTAGTGCGATAATATTTAAATGGCACTCAAAGCAGGAATCGTTAAAGGCTATTTATCGAACTGCTTAATCAGAACAGATGTATCAGCTCGGCTGAACCCACGCCCTTGCAGCTCTGAATATATCCCGTCAACCTGCTTGGCTAGCGGTAGCTCTACCCCTAGTTTTTCTGCGGCCTCAAAGCAAATGCCGAGATCTTTACGCATCCAGTCAATCGCAAAACCAAAGTCGAATTTATCTTCGGACATCGTGACGGCGCGATTTTCCAGTTGCCACGAACCTGCAGCACCATGCTTTAACACATCAGTCATTTTCTCTATATCGAGACCGGCTGACTTGGCAAGTGTGATTGCTTCCGACAGTCCTTGCAGGACACCGGCAATACAGATTTGGTTCGCCATTTTAGTGATCTGACCGTAACCCACATCCCCCATCAATGTTGTCGCCTTGGCAAAGCAGTCGATAATAGGCTTAGCTGTATCAAATACCTTTTCCTTACCACCCACCATAACTGTCAGGCAGCCGTTAACGGCACCAGCCTCACCACCAGATACCGGAGCATCAAGGAAGGCTGTACTTACTTCTGTGGCAGCAAGTGCAATTTCACGGGCAACCTCAGCCGAGGCTGTGGTGTTATCGATAAGGATTGCTCCCGGCTTGACGGCCGCAAGGATACCATCGGCAGCTTTGTATACCTGGCGAACGTCTTCATCATTTCCCACGCAGGTAAAAACGAAATCAGCATCTTGGGCGGCTTTCGCAGGGGTTAATGCGATCTCTCCCTGGTATTGCTTTGCCCACTTTTCAGCGGTGGCGGTCGTACGGTTATAGACAGTGACGTGATGGCCGGCATTGGCTAGATGACCTGCCATTGGGAAGCCCATTGTTCCGAGTCCGATAAATGCGATTTTCTTGGTTTTCATGAATTAGCTTCCCTGTATAGTGGTATGTGGATGAAATATAACGATCATATTCTTAACATTCAATGGGAAATTGTTCATGCAGTCATAAATGAAAACTGTGATCTGGTGCAAATAATCTCTTGTGAATTTTCAGCCATCATCCTATGATGCTGTTGGTTCTTATTAGTGATGTTGAGTATATGCTGGCAACTATTATTCGAGCAGTGATGTTGGTGTTCTGTCTGGGGGCTGCATCAATGGCTCATGCAGAAAGCTATCAAGCTGCCAATAACTTGGCATTGCCAGATAGTGTTACTCAGCATATGGTTGAATCATCCAAGTTCGATATACTGGTTGCTAAGATCCATTCGGAGACTGACAGCAATCAGGCTACGATGGATAAAGGCGCGCTAGTCTGGAACTTTCCCCTGCAAGCGGTCTCCAAGGAATCCATTCCTAAGCAGGCCAATCCACTGCCTCAAAAACAGCATTCCACTGAAAGTCGGGACTATGACCCAGCACTAGCCAACTCTTCTCGAATGGCAAATTTATTGCGCCATGATCCTGAAGAGGTTCAGCCGTTATATCAGCTGGCAATAGAGCTGCCGATCGAGCCAATACCTTCCCTGGTGAAAGGTTATTGTGTCAATTTCAGCGATAGTCTTAATTGGATGCTGAATACGAATCCGCCTTCTTGCCGAATATCGGGTTGGAAGGAGAGTAATCTCACCTATATTTCCTACCACCACCGTTTTCTCCGCACCTGATTAATATCAATCAGTATAAGTGTTTGATTATTATTATGTAATTATCTGGGCGCTTACTTACCTCGATTGGTATACATCATGTTTTGTTGCTGGTTATAGCAATTAAACAGACTGCTTCGGACTTCCTGACCCAGCGCTTAGAACTATCGGCTATTGCCGTCTAACGTTCTAGCTATCTGGTTCCGACTGAGTATATCTCTAGCACATTGCTGCGGCTTTGAGCCTGCGATGTTTGCTGTTCTCTACTCAGGAAATTATTCCACCACACCAGAGATTACTGGTGGAGAATATGGTGCACTAACAATGAGAAAACCCAATAAACAGCGACTGCTTAATCACTATCCGACATGGAAGTACGTCGTGCTGGTCGTTACCGTCTTAGTTATGATGCTAAGTGCTATTCCAACCTGGTATGGCGAGAATGCGGCGGTGCAAATTGCAGCAAAGAGTACACAAGTTCCATCTATTTTAGTTCTGCAGCAACAACTGGAAAATCGCGGCATCGATGTAAAGCGAATTGATCAGCAAGAAAATAAAACAGTCGTTGTGCTGCAAAAAGAGAGTCAACAGACAGCGGCAAGAACCGTACTGGCTGAAGTGATCAATGATCAAGCCAATAGCAAATCGCAGCTGACATTGGCACTAGAGCCAGCTGCACCGCAGTGGTTGCAGAGTATGGGGTTTTCCCCGATTAAGCTTGGGCTGGATCTGCGCGGAGGCGTCCAGTTCTTACTGGATGTTGATATTGATCAGGTGTTTAAGGCACAAGGTGAGCAACTTAGCGACGAGCTTCGCCAACAGATCCGTCAGGAAGGGATCCGTGGTGCACGTGTTGAAGCTTCTGGTGTCGATGGGCTGATTGTGCATCTGCCTGACACAGAGGCTAATCGAGCGGTACGAAAATTTATTCGTCAAAGCTATCCGCAATGGCAGCTAACGAACGGTAGCGGAGCCGGACTGAAACTGGCATTAAAAGACGATGAGAAAACAGCGCTACGGAACCTGACCGTTCAGCAGAATCTGCAAACAATGCGCAGCAGAATAGAAGAGCTAGGTATTACTGAGGCCTTGGTTCAGCGTCAGGGGGAGAACCGTATTCGTATTGAATTGCCGGGGGTACAGGATCCGGCTGCGGCTAAAAATGTGATTGGTGCGACAGCCAGCCTGGCCTTTTACTCGGTGAAAGAGCCGGGAACCGGCAGCACGATGGAAATGAAAGACAAAGATGGTCATCCGGTGCGGGTGTCTCGCAAGCCTATTTTAGGTGGTGATCATATTGTTGATGCCCGTGCCAGCTTTGGCGAAATGGGCATGTCTGAAGTGAATATCACCTTAGATCATGCTGGCGGGAAAATTATGTCTGACTTCTCACGCCACAATATTGGCAAAGCGATGGCAACGGCGTTCAGTGAATACAGTCGCGACAGTGAGGGGAATGCCAAGCAGACCAGTAGTATTATCAGTGTGGCCACGATCCAAAGTCAGCTGGGAAATCGGTTTAGGATCACGGGGGCGGGTGCCATGCAGGATGCCCAGGAACTGGCACTATTGCTTCGTGCTGGCTCCTTGACGGCACCGGTGACGATTGTCGAAGAGCGTACGATTGGTCCGACATTGGGGGCTGAAAATATCGAAAATGGTTTTGCTGCACTCGCTTTGGGACTAGGAATGACTTTGCTGTTTATGGCTGCTTGGTATCGCCGTCTTGGCTGGGTAGCGAATGTCGCACTTGTTGCGAATATGGTGATGTTGTTTGGTCTGATGGCACTGATCCCGGGGGCTGTGCTGACATTACCCGGGATAGCGGGTTTGGTGCTGACTGTCGGTATGGCTGTCGATACCAATGTGCTTATTTTTGAACGGATCAAAGACAAACTTAAGGAAGGACGTAGTTTTGCTCAAGCCATTGATCGTGGTTTCAGCAGTGCGTTTAGCACGATTTTTGATGCCAACTTTACCACTATGATCACTGCTGTGGTTCTGTATGCCATTGGGAATGGTCCAATTCAGGGGTTTGCTCTGACGTTGGGGCTGGGTTTGTTGACGAGTATGTTTACCGGTATTTTTGCTTCTCGCGCCATCATTAATTTGGTGTGGGGACGAGATGCTAGCCGTGAAGTGAGGGTTTAAGACGATGAATTTTACTATGAAGAATGCAACTAAGTGGCGACACTTCACTAGTGCTGTTTCAATTTTGCTAATGGTTATTTCGATTTTCATGGTTGCAACCCGAGGGTTGAACTGGGGCTTGGATTTCACCGGTGGCGTGGTTAGCGAGATACAGCTTGATTCAAAGATAACAAGCAGTGAAATCGAACCGTTGTTAAATTCTGGCCTCAATCAGGAAGTGAGTGTCGTGTCTGCCGGTGAACAGGGACGCTGGGTATTACGCTATGCCGTCCCTGAAAATGCAGAGCAAGCTCCGTCAATAAAGCAGCTTCTCGCTCCTCTGGCAACGGAAATCAGTGTGCTGAATACTAGTATCGTTGGCCCGCAGGTGGGCCAGGAGTTGGCTGAGCAGGGAGGTTTGGCGTTACTGGTGGCGGTATTGTGTATCTTAGGGTATCTCAGTTATCGCTTTGAATGGCGATTGGCGTCGGGGTCGCTGTTTGCGCTTGCTCATGATGTGATTTTTGTTCTTGGTTTTTTTGCTGCGACACAGATGGAGTTCAATTTAACGGTGCTTGCTGCCGTCATGGCAATCTTGGGTTATTCGCTCAATGACTCGATCATTATTGCCGATCGGATCCGGGAGTTATTGATCGCCAAACCGAATAAGCCAATACAGGATATTAACAACGAAGCGATTGCCGCGACATTCTCGCGGACTCTCGTGACTTCCGGCACCACATTGATGACGGTTGGCGCATTGTGGTTGTTAGGAGGAGGGCCTTTGGAAGGCTTTGCGATTGCATTGTTCATCGGAATTATTACCGGTACCTGGTCATCCATTTCAGTGGGGACATCCTTGCCGGAATTCTTTGGCTTGCGGGCTGAACATTATATGCCAAAGCCAATAACAGATGAGCCATAAAGAACGTAATAATCCTTTAGGTTGTTACCGATAATACAAGGCCGCATTACGCGGCCTTGTATGTATTACTAGGCGGTAAGGTATTTTAAAGTAGAGACATTTTGCAATTTTTTGTGATTTTTTCACTTTTATGCTGCAAAAAGTGAATAACTTGTCGATAATAATTTTAATATTTGTTTTCAAAGTGAGGTTTTGGTCACAAATGCACCTGGGGCAGTGATAAAGGTCGATATCAACAGGCGTTAGTATTGCATCTATCAATTGCGAGTGTGAAGAGTACAACTTTATACACTGATAAATGACAAGGGCGACATTATGTATGATACAGAAATGAAGCTAAACCATCAGATTGTTCAATTTGTAGAAACGCAATTACATGAGTTGCTACCACCTCACTCCGAAGAGGTGTTAGCGGGAAAGAATAACGAGCAAAATATGCATGCGGTCATGCTGTCGATATTGGTTCAGTATCTTTCGGGGCTAAAAGCGATTAACTGCCTATTGAGCAAAGGGTTTGTATCCCAGACTCGGGGTATCTTTCAGACTTTGGGCGACGACTATGAAGATATCATTTTTCTCAGCCTACCCAGCCAAGATGGCCAGGTTACACCGTTGCATCAAGAATACCTGAAAAGTGCCGCTGGCGATGAGTGTCATGGCTGTTACAGTCCGGTTTCCCGTTGTGAAATTCGCAATATGATCAAACAGGCTAAGAATATCAATCATAACGTGTTTCAGCTTTACCCGAAGAAGCAGGCGTTGCAGGTGCTACGTCCACACGGCGGCAAACCTTGTTCGGTTGACGTAGCTATCGATCTCCATCGCCATTTTGCCTACAAAGCGATTTTATTAGCGGTGCTCACAGCCAAAGTTGCTGATAACGTAGAAATTATGCGCGCATGCCTGAACTACCGTGCTCATTTGGAAATGATTGACCCTCGTGCTGTTGAATTTACCCCTGCGGCCTACCCGCACCACCACCGTGAAATTGGTGTTACACCTCGATATGCTGCAGCAAGGTAAAGAAAAGCAACGTCTACCCAAGGCTTGATCAATTGTGTTAACTTCATAGCATGCGTTGAAAAGAAAATTTGGGTCGGTCATGGGAAAGAAAGAGTTAGATACGAAGATTATTACGGCTGGGCGTTCAAAGAAGTGGACTCAGCATTTGGTTAATCCACCTGTCAGTCGAGCTTCGACGATTGTGTTTGATACCGTTGAAGAGATGAAGCAAGCAACGGCAAATCGAGCCAATAAAGAACTGTTTTACGGCCGCCGCGGAACCAATACACATTTTGCTTTCCAGGATGCGATGGTTGAGTTGGAAGGTGGGGTGGGTTGTGCATTATACCCATGCGGGACAGCAGCTATATCGAATGCAATTCTGTCGTTTGTCAAAGCTGGTGATCACATCCTGATGGTCGATGGTGTGTATGAGCCTACACGTGATTTTTGCGACAAGATGTTGGATAAAATGGGCGTTGAAACGACCTATTATGATCCCATGATAGGTGAGGGGATCCGAGATTTGATCCGCCCTAACACCACTGTACTTTTCCTTGAGTCTCCATGCTCAATTACCATGGAGGTGCAGGATGTGCCGAGCTTGGCTCGAATTGCCCACGAGTATGATTTGGTCGTTATGCTGGATAATACCTGGGCATCGCCAGTCAACTTTCAACCCTTTGATCACGGTGTTGATATTTCGATTCAGGCAGCAACAAAATATATTGTAGGTCATTCTGACGTTATGCTCGGCACAGCAACTGCCAATGAGCGCTGCTGGGATCAATTGCGTGAAAATAGCTACCTAATGGGGCAGTGCACCTCGCCTGATGATGTCTACCTTGCTATGCGTGGATTAAGAACATTAGGTGTTCGCCTAAAGCAGCATGAGCAAAATAGCTTGAAAATTGCCAAGTGGCTCGCTGCACGTGAGGAAGTGGATCATGTTCGTCATCCAGCCTTAGAAAGTTGCGAAGGGCATGAATTTTATAAGCGTGACTTTAAAGGCTGCAACGGACTTTTTTCATTGGTATTGAATCGCGGAAATACTGAAGCTCTGACGGCATTGCTGGATGGAATGGAGCATTTCAGTATGGGGTATTCGTGGGGGGGCTTTGAAAGCTTGATCTTGGCCAACGAGAATATCAACTCAATACGTTCTGCCAAGAAAAAAGACTTTGCTGGACCAATGCTACGTCTACATATCGGCCTGGAAGACAGCGAAGATTTAATCCGCGATCTGGAAAAAGGATTCGAGCGTTTTAACGCTGTACTGAACAACTCGCTTTGATGTATGACCCGATACGAACAGGCCGCAATAGCGGCCTGTTTTCGTTATGGGTGAAACTTTTATTTTTGGCCGATTTCGTATTTCAGTTGTTCCAAAAAACCTTTCATATAAACAGTACGCTTGTGCGCTTCTGCTCTTCCAGCTTTCGTGTTCATCGACTTTTCTAATTTAAAGAGCTTGTTATAGAAGTGGTCAACACAGAAATCTTTATCGTTATATTCACGTGCTTGGCAAAATGGGTCATCGTCAGAATAAAGGCGAGCGTTGAATGAAGTACTGACCTGAATGCAGCGGGCTATGCCAACAGCACCGAGAGCATCGATGCGGTCGGCATCTTGGACGATGGCGGCTTCTATTGTTTTGACCTGTACATTTGCGCTGTAGCTGTGGGCTTCAATCGCATGTGTTATCTCATCGAAATAGATGGCCGGATAGTTAATGTCACGTAAGACGCGGAGCGCCTCAATAGCGGCAAGTTTGGAGCTGTTCTGGCGTTCGGGGTGGTTTTTGGGCAATGAAACACAGTCGTGCAGCCATGCAGCAGGAATGATAACAGCTAGCTGTGCCTGTTCGGCAATCGCAAAGGATTTTGCGGCTGTCACAACACGTTCGATATGACTGAGATCATGTGCTGGATCGGTAGTCATTAGTTGCTGAATGTAACTTTTTAGTTGCTGTTCGAGTTTCCCAAGGTGCTGTTCAGTCACAGTAATTGCCTTAAATGATTCCATATGAGTTCAAGTCTTTGTCTAGACTAATATTACACATAAGCACAATAGTAATTAAGCGATCTGTATGAAACCTTTGGTAGAGATTGCTTTCGCATTGGGTTGAACGAAGGAGCCAGAATGACAATGACTTATAGACTGACGGTAATCGCGATATTGACAGTTGGCGTAGTGGGTTGCAGTAGCTCAGATTATGAAAATTATCAGTTGTTTCCTGATGAGTATGTTAATGATGTTGAGTATGACAGTATTTATCATTATGGCTATAACCAAGGCTGTGAGAGTGCATTAAATGTGAAAGGTCAGCCTGATATGGACTATCTCAAAGATATCACTCTAGATAACAGCGAGACTCGGTTCAATGAAGGATGGGATGATGGCAATACTGCATGTAAAGACGGGAGCCGTAAGTTAATGCCTTCCTTGATTATTACAGGAGGCGCGACACAGAGCGCATATTGATTTTCAGTATCGGAAACTGATTGAAAAGAAAAAAACAGACCCGAGGGTCTGTTTTTATACTGCTAAATATTGCTACCGGCAATGAAGAAATAAACCTAGCCTGATTTTATTCTTAATCATTGTTGATGCCGATATTATATTTCGCAACTGATGCTTACGCAGCAGTAGGTCTTGTCAGTGAATGTACTTGACCTTCATGGAATGCTACAGGTACAACAGCATGAACCTCTGGAAGCAGTAGGAATGCATCATCATTTGCATCATTATTCATTTCAACAACGATTTGCAGATGCTGATCCAGTGCCTTATAAAGGTTGGGTGTACGTAGCTTGTTACCTTGATTGTCAAACTGACTGTAGTGACCTTCACTGGAATATACCCAGATATTGAAAGGATCATCTCCCCTTTCAAGTTGCTCGATAAAATCGGCGATATGTCTCATAAAAGTCCTTTTTGTCAATATCAATATCTATGTATTGATACGTCTATTATGGGAGGAAGACAGGATTTTTCAATTTGAATTCAGTAGCTTTGTTCAAGTAATGTGATCCTTGTGGCGTTTTATTTGAGATTTATAAAATGTAGTTATTCCATTTCATGTCTATAGTGAGAATCGGCGAATAAAATACTGCCTTAATATACCAAATACCAATAACGCTGAATTGTTATTAATTATTAACGACCATCATTTAAATATATTCATAGTTAAGAAAGTTGAGTATTTTATATTAACCTAAGTTAGTATTAAATTTGATGCTTATAGATGTATGTAGGTGTAAATATGCAATTAATCTAGATTGAATTATATGCGGATTTTAATTCTTAAGGTGGGGAGATAGAGAATAAATTATAGAAGGTGAGAATAACATCGGTATCAGTACTGAATATAATCTCACAGTCTATTCAGTATCTCTTTATGTTTTCCTCGGTTTTAAAATAATAATGGGTTGTGGCTGCGGTGTCATATCCATCGTCCTGTATAGTTCCATATGCTGGTTCCTAAGCTGATGAGCAGCAGGATCTTCTGGCGGGCGAGAGGCTGAAGTACAACCAATTAGATACAGCGTAAAGATTGTCGTGATCAGTGATTTACACATTGCTAAGGCTCATTGATACAGCGCTATCGACAAGGAAATCGTCAGGTTAGCCAGAAGTGGCTTGGGAGGATTTAGGTGAAAATAGTGCCAGTTGCACTCTAAGTGTAATTGATTGGATCAAACACCGATAAGAGCTAAATTTCGCATCAACTACAGTTGTCAGAATTGTTCATGCTATGGTCATAATTCAGGTATCATAATTGCCTGATTCATAATGAGTTGAAAAGATGTCAGAGACACCGGTAAAAGTTATTCAGAAAGCTACGTGGATTGGTTCTATTGCCAACGTGTTTTTGGCCGTTTTAAAAATTACGGTAGGCAAGCTAACGGGTAGTCAGGCGCTGGTGGCTGATGGTGTCCATAGCTTTTCAGATCTGGTGACAGATACAGCCATCCTGATTGGATCAAGGTATTGGACAGCGCCTGCAGATAAAGGACATCCCTATGGCCATGGCCGCTTTGAGACTTTAACCAATATTTTCATCGGTGTGTTGCTCGCATTTGTCGGACTCGGGATAGGGTGGGATTCGATTAACTCACTGGGTCATGAGTCGACAGCCAAGCCGGGATTGCTGGCGTTTGTTGCGGCAGTCGCTTCTATCCTGGTTAAAGAAGTACTGTATCGCTGGACGGTCATACAGGCGAAAAAAATCAATAGTCGAGCACTGCATGCTAATGCTTGGCACCATCGCTCTGATGCGCTGAGTTCTTTGCCGGTTGCGGTGGCAGTTATAGCGAATTTATTTTTTCCTGATCTCCATTACTTGGACCAGGTCGCAGCATTGCTGGTGACGGCGATGATTTTGAAAGCGGCGTTTGAAATACTATGGCCGGCCTTGCTGGAGCTGACTGAAGCGGAAGCAGATACCGAGATAGAAGACAAGATCCAGAACTACGCCGAGTCTGATCCGGATATCCGTGAAGTTCATGCTATTCGCAGTCGTCGTACAGGCAGTGCTATCTTATTGGATTTCCATTTGCTGGTAGAGCCAACGATGAGTGTCGACCAAGCCCACACGATAAGCGAGAATTTCAAGTCGCATATTCTCATGCAGATTGACGAGGTTGTAGATGTGATTATCCACATCGAACCTTTTACCTGTGCTGAGCGAGTAATCAATCCCTGCTGTGAAGACAAAAAATGTGATTGAGCAATTTGCAAACACCTGCAACTTGCAGGTGTTTTTTTATCATCAATAGTTTTTTAATATTAAGTAGCAGTATTTTTTTATTGCTGTCTCAAATATGAGATGGTGTCTTAACGGCGAACTTCACTAGGCTTTTAACTTAGTCACTTGTCAATGTCTCTCCTGATATGTACCGGGTGAGGCGTTTGTTTCGATGAGGGGTAGGTTATGCCATTAGTTAGAATCAAGTCATTACCGTTTGAACAGGATGTACGTATTCCACAGGTTATCAGTGCCCTGTCTCAGGCGATATCTGATGCAGCCAACATAGAGCAGCACCATATTATGGTCACATGGGAGTATCTTGTTCATTCACACTACGCCCATCATGGCAATATTGCCGATATCCAACCTGTTGACACCCACCCGTTACTGATCGATCTAATTGCACCCAATTTTAATACCGAGAAGCAGATAGCTTCGATGCTCGAGTTGATTGCCCATACGGTTGCTGAGCAGGTGCCTATCGACAAAAACAATATCTTTATCAATTTTACCCCGGCTTATAGCGACGGCGTATATGACGAAGGGCATATCGTTGAATGGGATATGTAGTGTTTTACGGCGAAAAGTGAACATATATTAGTCTTTAAGCCAGATCGGGTACACAGAATGAAAAAAATTCAGCCATGATATGGTTGGCTTTTTGCCGTTGTGATGTGAGTAATTATGTATTTAGCTTTCTGCTTTTTATCATAAGTGATGGCGTGATTTAGTAACGAGCAAGAAAGAACTGCTTGATCGCTGAAGTGTCGTGAGTAAGCCCTGATAATGATCTAGCGCCTGTGTTCGTAGGTAGAGATGAATAGTCATGCTTGGATTGGGTGTTTATATCTAATACTCCTTCTCTGACTGGCCCATTGTTCCGCCCTTGTTGTGATTGTAAATGTTTTGTTATCTTTAAGGGGTGGTAAATCAACATGGAATGTCTATGAAAGCACTTGAAGCGAATTTTGATGGATTGGTAGGACCGACCCATAACTACAGTGGGTTGTCATTTGGTAATGTTGCATCGGCAAAAAACCAGTCTGTCCCGTCAGAACCTAAGCAGGCTGCCAAGCAGGGGCTGGCAAAAATGAAAGCCCTGTCGGATATGGGAATGGTTCAAGGGGTGCTGGCGCCGCAGGAACGCCCGGATGTGAAGACATTGCGTCAGCTTGGCTTTACCGGAAGCGATAAAGTTGTGATTGAGCAGGCGGCGAAACAAGCCCCAAAGGTGCTGGCAGCTTGTTGCTCGGCTTCAAGTATGTGGACAGCCAATGCGGCAACGGTATCGCCATCGGCAGATACGGCTGACGGCAAAATTCATTTCACGCCTGCGAACTTGACCAACAAGTTTCATCGCTCGATTGAACACGAAGTGACCGGACGAATTCTGAAAGCGACATTTTCATCGACAGAACATTTTGTACATCATCCGGCCTTGCCGTCGGTAGAACATTTTGGTGACGAAGGTGCGGCAAATCATACTCGCTTCTGCCATCAGTATGATGAAAAGGGTATTGAATTTTTTGTCTATGGTCGCCATGCCTTTGACAGTCGCCATCCGGCTCCGACGAAATTTCCGGCTCGGCATACGCTTGAAGCCTGTGAAGCGGTAGCTCGCCTGCACCAGCTTGAGAGTGACAAGGTGGTTATTGCGCAGCAAAATCCGGCAGTGATTGATCAGGGGGTGTTTCACAACGATGTTATTGCTGTCGGCAATAAAGACATTCTATTTTGTCATGAGCAGGCATTTCACAATCAGCAGGGCGTTTATGATGAGCTGACTAAGAAGATGTCTGGTGATTTTAAGATTATCGAAGTACCTACTGGTGCAGTGTCCGTGGATGATGCCGTAACAAGCTATCTGTTCAACTCCCAGCTGCTTGCTTTGCCGTCAGGAGAAACATTACTTGTGCTTCCTGAAGAGTGTCGCAATAACACTAATGTCTGGGCTTACATTGAACAGATGCTGGCCGATAAACGTGGTATCGACAGAGTTCAGATTTTCGACCTGAAACAGAGTATGGCCAATGGCGGCGGCCCGGCCTGTTTGCGTTTGCGTGTCGTTCTGAACGAGCAGGAACAACAGGCTGTGAACCCGGCAACCTTGATGAACGAGGCGTTGTTTAATCGTCTCAACCTGTGGGTAGATACCCATTACCGGGATAGCCTGGTTGAAGCGGACTTAGCCGACCCACAGCTACTTGATGAATCTCGTACAGCCCTTGATGAGTTGACGCAAATCCTCTCTCTTGGCGCTGTTTATCCTTTCCAGCGTTAGAGCAAGCAATAAACCATAAGCGGTACACTTGTGCCGCTTTTTTTCATCGCTTTCTTGTATGCTCATGACGAGGAAATGAATGTTACTGTCTGATTATAAAAGCAATATCTTATAGTTGAGATATCTAAAATGCCAATTATCTCGCAAAATCAATCGTGTATTGCAATACCTGCCCATTTGTATTTGTAAATTGTTGATTAACAATGAGAAATAGGTTGGCACAAGATCTGAATCCATGAGCCTAGGTTATTACTTCGGAGGAAGGAAATGAAAACTAGGCTATTATTCTCTCTTTGTTTTATTTTGGCTGGGTGTGGCAGCGAATCTTCATCGTCGGCTCCCAGCACTCTACAAAGTACCCGCCTCAGTGATAACAATGCCCCTCCAAATGCACGTTTTGAGCAATACCGGATCAGCGCATTTGAACTTGATCCCGGAGAGTTCGCGTTAACGGGAGAGAGGCTATTTCTCAAAGTTTATTTGTCGTCAGGCAGTGTGCTGTATCTGGGGCAAATTGATAAGCAGAAGTCTATTCTGCTTCCTCTCTCTTTGCCGAATGATGAAGAGATGGTGAAGTTTGATCTATTCAGTGACTTTGAAGGAGATAGAAGTATTTCAAGGGAGAGGCAGTTATGAGTCGAAGTTTCATAGGCTTGTTGTTGATGGCTGTACTCGTGGTACCACAGGCGAATGCAGTTGCACTATCCGTTCAGTTGAAAGATACGATCAAGCAGGGAAGTGGAAGTATTGATTTATTCCGCGCCAAGCAGCAAAAAAATAATTTATCTGCCGCTGATCTTGAGGAAATGAGATCAGATCATGGTGGTTCTTTGGTCTTTGCCGTAGATGTCAATGAGGCCGCAAATGGCTCTGAGAAGGCCTCTTGTCAAGGTGTGGCGATTGAATCTGCGGTACTAACAATTGTTGTAGGTGGAAATAGTTTTTCATTCAGCGATTATTCAACACCAACTGAATCTATGCTGGCGAAGTTCGGTTCCACAGAACGGAAGCTTTATCATACCTTGATTGGTCAGACTGGCTCATCATTGATCACACCGAGTAGCAGCAGTGCGTTGAGTGGAAGCTCGTATGATGCGTTAATCACCATGCCGGTAAATATTGCCTTGGATAACGCAACTTCGGCAACATTAGATATTACGTTGTTGGAAACGAATACTTCTTTGGGGGATCCAGAAGCGTTTTATGATTTTACGGCAGGTTTTGAGGATCTTGCGCTCGTTAGCGCCGAAGACTCCAGCTTTCTGGCGGGTCTGGCACCCGGTCAGAGTGAGGCCCCTTTGGTGATCACTCAGGGGCAGGTATTGAACCCAATAGATTCGTGGGTCTATTTTCCTTCTTCTGTTGAATATTATATAGCTGCCTATGAGGATAACTATCCGGCAAAGAGTGACTACGACTTCAACGATCTCGTTGTTGGCTACCGGGTTGGTCTTGGCATGACAGCGGAAAAAGTGAGTTCCTTGCTAATTTATGGTTATATTATCGCCAGGGGATCGGGTTTCACTCATGATTGGTACCTACATATTGGCTTGCCCGATGAAGCATCGGGGACAGGAATGGTGAACTTGTTTCAAGCGGGATCAAGTGTACAAGAGAGCGGGTATCCAAAGTCGATTTCTCAATCAGGCAGCTTTGACCAACGTTTGCTTCAGGGGACTAAATCTTTGATGCAGGTACCGGGCCTTGAGTTTGCAAATACGGAAGCCGAAGTGTCTCTTATCCAAGGGCAAAAATTCAGTGTTTCGTTTGACTTCGATACACCATTGAACCTTGCAGATATCGCTCTTCCTCCCTATGACCCCTATCTGCATGTCACCAATACAGGCTATGAAATTCATTTGCCTGAGTACGCCTCAAGGTTGGGGAGCTCGGTCAATAATGCCGAAGGTGTTGGCGGGTTTAAAAATGAGCAGGGTTATCCATTTGTTGTGATAATTCCTGAAGACTGGGAGCCGCCGTTGGAGCATGTTGATTTAGGTGAGGCTTACAGTACTTTTCTTGGGTATGTATCAAGCTCTAGTGCCCAAAATGAGTCGTGGTATACGGTGCCTTCAGCAACCAAAATCAAAGGGATTGGTAAAGCGTTCTGGAAATGGGACTGATTCTGGCTAATAAGTGACCCTGAGTGGTCGCTTTTAGCGCTTGTTATCGCCTCATAGACTTGACCTGTTTCTCGTTGCACAGTGATAATATAACGATATATTTTAAGCAATCGACATAGCCTTAAATTGGCACTGCCGGTTGCTATCATTATTTAATGAAACTGTGCCCGCGACGGAGTCAAAATGGCAAAGCTAACGTTACAAGAGCAGATGCTAAAAGCTGGTCTTATTGATAAGAAAAAAATGAAAAAGGCCGGAAAATCTTCTAAGAAGTCCCGGACCCAAGCCAAAGAAGCAAAAGCTGCTGTTGAAGCAAACCGAGTAGCACAAACCGCTCAGGATCAAGAGTTGAACCGTCAGAAGCAGGCTGAAGCAGATAAAAAAGCGATAGCCTCACAGGTGAAACAACTGGTTGAGATGAATAAGATTGACTGTAAAGACGGTGAGATTGGCTATAACTTTACTGATGGGACTCTTGTAAAGAAAGTTTATGTCGACAAATCGATTCAGGATCAACTGGTGAAGGGGCGTTTGGCGATTGCCCGCTACCTTGATAGCTACGCGATTGTTCCAGGTGTGGTTGCTGATAAAATTAGTCAGCGCGATGAAACAACGATTATCGTGAACAATACTGCTGACGAGCAGGAAATGGATGAAGATGATCCGTACGCAGACTTCAAGATCCCTGATGATCTGATGTGGTAATTGTACAATTTTATATCGGGGTGCCGCTCGGGGCCCCGTAATTTGTTAACCTGATCTACCTTTATTTTATTCAATTTACTTTTTGGTCCGCCTGCAATCTAAGCGGCTTCCCGCCTTCTTTAAATCGCTTCTTGGATTCATTAACTAAGTGCAGCACTCTCTTAGTTAATGCTTTACAAGCATTTTTAATACCGGTTATTCCTGCAAAAATGGTAGAGCACGGTATTCCCTCTATACTTCATTCATTGTTTCGCTTTTAGCCAAGTACAAACTTTGACCTGTGAGAGTAAAATACAGGTGATTGTTTGAGCATTTGGTGTTTCCAAGGATAGGATAAGAAATAATTAATGCGAATGAATATCATTTGTAGTAGGTTGTAAATGTAATCAACGTCGTAGGAACATCAATAATGAAGACAGAAATTTCTAGTTGGTTAGCGCGAGATCCTGACCCTAAAACACGTGGTGAGTTACAACAGCTTATTGACTCAAATGCTGAGTCGGAATTGGCAGAACGTTTTTCAGGTCGATTGGCGTTTGGTACTGCTGGATTGAGGGGAATTGTGGGGGCCGGACCTAACCGAATGAACCGCCTGGTGATTCAAGAAACGGCGATGGGACTTGGTAAGTATTTGCTGGCGACAGAGCAAGATGCGGCTGAGCGAGGGGTTATTATCGGTTTTGACGGCCGCCCGGACTCGAAGCGATTTGCGCATGAAACGGCATCAGCGCTTACGGCGCAGGGTATTAAAGTCTATATGACAACCCATGTTGCCCCAACACCGATGGTTGCATTCGGGGTGAAGCACTTTGAAGCGGCAGCAGGTGTGGTCGTGACGGCGAGTCACAATCCTCCTGAATATAACGGCTTTAAAGTTTACTGGGGCAATGGTGCTCAGATTATTCCACCTCACGATTCAGGCATTGCCGCGCAGATAGATATTGCGACTCAAAGTGATATTGAGTTGCTCGAGTTGGAGCTTGCCAAGCAGCAAGGCCTGTTGTTCTGGCTAAGTGAGTCGTTCTACGACACGTATCGCCAGGCCGTCAATAATAGTAAGTTACTGTCGAATCATACTCAGCCTGAGGGGATCAGCCTTTCCTATACTGCGATGCATGGTGTTGGTGCCAATATGGCGGAAGCGCTGTTGGCCGATGCTGGTTTTACCAAGGTCTATAGTGTTGCCGAGCAGCGTGAGCCGGATGGGCGTTTTCCTACCGTGAATTTCCCGAATCCGGAAGAGCCGGGAGCGATGGACATGGTGATTGCCGAGGCAAAAAAACACAACGCGACCTTGGCATGCGCCAACGATCCGGATGCCGACCGTTTTGCGGTTGCTGCCAGAACGGAAGAGGGTGAATACCAGATGCTAACCGGCGATCAGGTTGGCGTACTGCTTGGCCATTATCTACTGACCCATGCCGAACCAGGACAAAATCTGGTTGGGGCGACAATTGTGTCTTCGAGCTTATTGAAACGGGTAGCAAAATCAGTCGAGGCCAATTACTTCCAAACCCTAACCGGGTTCAAGTGGCTCACTAATGTAGCCATGCAGCGAGAGACGGAAGAGAGCCGATTCTTGTTTGCCTACGAGGAAGCACTGGGTTATACCGTTGGTAGTGAGGTATGGGACAAAGATGGGTTATCGGCTCTGGTCGCTTTTGCCCAGCTTGCAGCTGAGCTGGCAGTTAACGGAAAGAGTGTCTGGGATCAGTTAGAAGCTATTTATCGCGAGCACGGGTTATACCTCAATGTGCAGAAGAGTATTGCTTTGCAGCCAGGATCTCCCCCTATTGGTGATAGTTTGCGGGCCTCTCCCCCGGAGACAATTGCCGGTCGCCATATTGTAGTGACCGATGATTTGAAAACATCGCAAAGGATAGCTGCTGATGGCAAGGTTGAGCCTATTGACCTGCCTTCCAGCGATGTGCTGATTTATCATCTTGATGATGATTCACGCGTTGTGGTACGCCCATCAGGTACTGAACCAAAGCTAAAATGTTATTATGAAGTGGTTGAGGCGATGAGCCACGAAGATACGCTAGAACATGCCCAGCAACGGGCTGAGGCATCGATGGAAGAGTTAATCTGCCATCATCAAAGTTCGCTGACTGGCTGATTAATTGATTGGTTCAGATTGGGTATAGATATAATAATAAAAACCGCCGAATCAGATGTTGTTCGGCGGTTTTTTGCCGTCATATAATTGTAATTAAAGTACTTATTTTTCGCTTATTTCGGCATATTTGTGCAACAATTCAGTGAGAACCTTTACCCAGCCGAAAGCATCATCCGGTGTCTTCTTCAGAATGTTTTCTACCTGCTCACAGTGCTGCTCCAGTGATACGGCCTCTTCAAGGTTGAATGACATGGCATAGAAGTGCCATAGGATCAGTCGGGTCATTCGCTCGGCATTTTGCAGTGCATTGTCAGATTCAGAGAAAGCCATTTTGACCTCGCCGAGTGCGATAGCTGTCATACGTAACATGGCATCGAACTGTGCCGACCTCATACGATCTTCGCTATCAACTTCTTCTTGTTCGAAAGTAAATAGCTCCTGTATCACATCTTCAGGAACCATACGGCCAATTACTCTCATGCTGAACTCTTCCAGCTCGTGGCGTGGCATTGTCAGCAGGCAGTCAAGTTTGTAATCGCGTTCCATTTTCTTTCTCGGCAGTAAGCTAAACAGGGCGCGTATTCTGAGCGATTTCTTCGTGAAACTCCAGATTATTTCTACTTCCTAGTAATTATGGGGCAGTTCTCTGACACTAGGATGACATCGAACTTGATTGCTTCAGGTATTGTCGCACCGAATTCATATCCGAGGACAAACAATTACCCGGTAATTGACTGTATAGAATTTAATGGCAACGTCAGATAAACAACCGCGACAAGATGCAGAGCAACAACCGTCGCCCAAGAAACCGAATCAACACGCTCAATCGACCTCTTCTGCTTCATCACCTTCTTCCGATAGATCTCCCCAAAACGCTGTACCGAAGAGAGGTCAGTGGCTCAAACGTGGTTGTTTGGTTGGTGTTCTGCTGATCAGCGCCGGTATGTTGTGGATGGGAAATTCGCTTAACCAAATGGTGGCGGAGAAATTCGAAGGGCAGTTATGGCAGTTGCCTTCGGTTGTTTATGCCCGAGAGCTGACACTTCAACCTGGTGCAATGATCCGGTATGAAGATTTGGTGAACGAGCTGGAAGTGCTGAACTATCGCAAGGTCACAAGCCCAAAGAAAAGTGGGGAATACTCAACCAGCCGGTTGAGGGTCGAGTTTATTCGTCGTCCGTTCGAATTTAGGGATGGGGAACAACCGCAGAGGCATGTGATTGTCGAATTTGATTACTCGAAGGTACGCCGGATTTCTGAAGCTGTATCGGGGCGTGAGTTGGGTATTTTCAGTGTCGAGCCAAAGTTACTCGGGATGCTGGAAACAAAGACGGATGAGCAACGAATTTATCTGCCAAAAGATGAAATGCCTAAGCCTCTGATTGATGCGCTGATTGCAACCGAAGATAGGGAGTTCTATCAGCATGACGGTATCTCTCCCTCGGCTATTGCCCGCGCATTTGTGGCGAATTTAAAAGCCGGGCGTACGGTGCAGGGCGGTAGTACGCTAACCCAGCAGTTAGCCAAGAACCTTTTTTTGACCAGTGAGCGTAGCCTGTGGCGCAAGTTCAGAGAAGCCTATATGGCGCTGATCATAGATTATCGCTATAGCAAAGAGCAGATCCTTGATGCCTACCTTAATCAGATTTACCTGGCCCAAAGTGGGGCCGATGCTGTTCATGGTTTTGCGCTGGGCTCGCGGTTTTATTTTGACTTGCCGCTCTCGGAGCTGAGAGTGGATCAGCAAGCGTTGCTGGTCGGGCTGGTGAAAGGGCCTTCCTATTATAATCCGTGGCGATACCCTGACCGTGCTAAGCGCCGACGAGATTTAGTACTGCGACTAATGGCGGAAAATGGTGTTCTCGAAGAAGCCGATTATAAATTGGCCGTTGAAAAGCCACTGGATTTGCAAGAAAAAGGGCAGATTGCCCACCGACAGCCAGCCTATTTTGGCCAGCTGCAGCGTGAACTAAAAAAACATGTCGACGATTATCAGCCCGGTCAGGGACTGCGTCTATTTACGACGCTTGATCCTGATTCGCAGGCTAAGGCAGAGCAAGCTGTTCGTCATATGATCCCCCAGTTGGAAAAGCGTGCTGGTAATGAGCTGGAAACAGCTGTTGTCATCGCAGATCGTCTTAGTGGTGAAATTCGCGCGATGGTTGGTGGAAGCCGCCCTGGCTATGATGGTTTCAATCGGGCCATAGATGCCAAGCGTCCAATCGGATCGGTTGTCAAACCCGCAATTTATCTGGCAGCCCTTGAGCAGCCAGGGCGTTTTTCGCTTGCAACCAGCCTTCAGGACCGTCCGTTAACCTTAAAAGGGCAGAATGGTGAAAACTGGTCTCCACGTAATTATGACCGTCAATACCGGGGGGCCGTGCCTTTATATCTATCACTGGCGAAATCATACAATATTCCGACTGTGAATCTTGGCATGGCGGTCGGTCTGGAGCAGGTCATCGATACGATGGAGAGATTGGGCATTGATCGGAATGAAATCCCCAAATTGCCATCGATGTTGCTCGGGGCTTTTACCCTTACCCCCGTGGAAGTAACCCAGATGTACCAGACGATTGCCAGTGGCGGTCGAAAAAGCAAGCTGACCGCGCTGAGTGCGGTTGTCGATAACAGCGGCAATGTGCTGTATCAAAGCTTGCCGAAATCATCTCAGGCCGTGTCCAGGCAAGCATCGTGGCTAACCCTCTATGGTATGCAGAAGGTGGTAACAATGGGGACAGGACGTTACTTGAATTCAATACTTCCTTCTTCACGTTTGGCCGGTAAAACGGGCACGTCTGACAAGGGGCGCGATAGCTGGTATGTCGGTGTGGATGGTAGAGAAGTTGTCACTGTCTGGATGGGACGAGATGACAATAAAAGTGCCAAGTTAACCGGATCTTCAGGTCCGCTCCGCCTGTATGCTGATTACATTCAACGACGAGATCCTGAGCCGTTGGTGCTTAGGACGCCACCGCAGGTATCAGACTTCACCTATCAGCACGGTCAAGGTGGAAGGTTGGATCAAAGCTGTCTCGGATCAACAAAGTTACCAGTGTGGGACCCGAACGGAACGCTAAAAAAGGGATGTGTGAAAAATGTGGAGCAATTTTTCAAACGCGTCTTTAATTGGTAAACAGTACGTTGAGGTAGTTTGGGTATTGGTATTCAGATAGAATGCACGGCTTGTTATTGTGCAGAAGTAGATAAATAGAGCCATGCGATTACTTAAATCAACTGTTCATCCTGATATTGAAAAGCTGGAAGGCCGTATTTTCCACCGCAAAGCGGCTCGCGGTATCATTTTGGATGGCGAGAATATCCTGATGCTCTATACCGCACGCTATCATGACTACACCCTACCCGGCGGTGGTATTGACGAGGGTGAAGATGCTATTCAAGGGTTGATCCGTGAACTTGAAGAAGAGACCGGCGCACGCAATATTCGAAATATTTCAGCATTTGGCCTATACGAAGAATATCGCCCTTGGTATAAGCCTGATTTTGATATAATGCACATGGAGTCATATTGTTTTGTCTGTTCGATAGATGCTGAGCTGGGTGACACACAGTTTGAAGATTATGAAATCAACAATGGTATGAAACCTGTTTGGCTTAATATCTATGATGCTATTGCGCATAACGAAGAAACGATTGCCAACAGTGAAAAGAAAGGGATGTCGATTGAGCGAGAGACTTTTTTGCTAAAGCGCATTGCTGCTGAATTGCTACCTGAGCTAACTCGACAGATTGCTTAGCGTATTCTTCGCTAGATAGCTTTGAACAGAACAGGGTATTCGGCGTGTAATTTTACTTGTATGTGTCGAATACCAGCAACTTTTCCCCTTCCCTCTGAATTTCTCCCCTTTTCCCTCTCGAATGGCATTTCGCTAATTTCCCATCTGTTTCAATTGTATTGGTTCGATTTTTGAACTGGTTCAAACTTCATAAATATTGTTATTTCAAATGGAGGTGCATTTAATTATTGCCACCTAGTATGTAGCTATATGCATAATAAGTATTCTTCTGATAAAAGAGTCAGTAGGTTGGTGCGATGAGCATAGAATTTCAATCATACATTGGCAGTGTTGCGGCTCGGCTGCCCGAGCTACCTTGCCCTGTTGAAGGGCATGTCTCACTTAACACGCCGGTAGGAAGCTGTCTCGACTCGCTTGGCAACGTTTGGCTTGCCGATACGGCGCACAACCGAATACTTGTCTTTGATAGTGATCTTGACAAAGTTTTAGCCGAGTTTGGCTCAACGGGAGATGGCCCCCAACAATTCAATATGCCTTTTCGCCTGTTGGCACACCCTAATAAGAATTGGGTCTATGTGAGTGACATTGGTAATCGGCGTATCCATATTTTGCAGTACGACGACAAGCTTTCTATTCAGTCTTTCTGTTGTTTTGGGGATGAGCCTACTGTCGAGTTAAAAGGCCCCAATGGTATCGCCCTCTATCAAGGAGAGCTTTGCGTGGCGGATGAGTTTTTCGAGGGGGAAGGCGGAGCTAGCCGGTTAGCTATCTTCTCTGAAACGGGACAATACTTGAGGTCAATTCACGAGATTGAAGGTGGTTATGAGCCTATCCACCTTTTGTGGCCTCAAGGGCTGAGTATGGATGCAGAAGGGCGTCTTTACGTTGCCAATACCGGTTTTGATACAGTAGTCCGCTGTGATTGGCATGGCAAAGGGATTCCTTTTTCCAGTAATGGTAAATGTTATATCGACGGTCTAGAGCAGGCGCGAGATGTTTCTGTTATTCAAAACCGAATTCTTATACCGGGCGCAGAGCCCAATGCTATATCGGTTTACGATATAGAAGGTGTGCAGCAAGGGACATTGGACGGCTTTGTTGCACCAATCCAGATCACCCAAATGCGTGATAAGAGCCGGTTATTGATTACCGAGCCTGTTTTAGCTTCGCTTCAAGTCCATCATATCTCTCTACCTTCTATTACAGATCAATCTGTTAGTGAAAGTACAGTGATTAAGACAATTGGAGACGATAGAGGTAGTCCAGGTCAGTTTCACTTTGTTACGGCTGTGGCTGGTGGAATAACCCCAAAAAGCCAGCAGCACCATCGGCAAAGGTTCCCGGTGATTGAAAGTTGGCTTTCTCATCAATTTTCACTTCAGGATAAATGGTTTAAAGCAATGCAGCCTGTTGGTATGCCTTCATGGTTGAGTCTGGTCGTGACAGCACAGTCTGAGTGGGTGCAACGCTGGCAGCAGACTTGGCTAAGAGTGATACTCAATGAACGGTTTGAAGATCCCAAAGCGCTGCTTTGGATGGTCGATGCCGGAAACTACCAGCTTCAGGCAAGTGATAATGGAAATGAAAACTCGGCATCCCCTGCAAGCCTTCCTATGTTGCCCGGTTCTTTGGGTATCGCAAGCTACACACCTAACTCAGCGTTACCAGATCAGATTGATCATGACATTCCAATGATTGTAGTGGGGAACTATTTAAGTGGCACTATTTCTTTACTCCAATATGACAGTCAAATTGGAGAGCTGGTGCCCTATACCTATTTTGGTGGATTGGGTGCCGAGCCTTGGCAGCTTAACAAGCCGCAAGGTATCACGATTGATCCGACTTCAAACGATATCCTAATCGCCGACTCTGGAAATCATCGAATATCTCGTTGGCATATCAATGAGGAAGGTGTAGCAGGACTGGTCGAAGTGTTCGGCAAGCTCGGAGATGCTCACGGTGAATTTCATACTCCAACCGATATTGCAGCTACGCGTGACGGCCGTTTTTATATTACAGATCAATATAATAACAGGATCGAGGTGTATGGAGATGACAATCAATGGAAATGGAGCTTCGGCCAGGAGGGATATGGTATCAACGACGATAATTTTTTACTGCCGACCAGCATCGATTATGACTCGGAGCATTTGTTTATATCCGACTTGGTAAATAGGTCGATAAAAGTATTTGATCTTCAAGGTTGTTTTGTCGATAGCTTTAGTGGTTTTGGCGCAGACCCAGAGAAAGGACAGCTGTGGATGCCCTATTTGTTGCATGTTAACAACAGCAAAGTGTACTTGCCAGATTGCGCGTTGAATCGAATTAATGTTTACCAATTTAATAAGAATAAAAAGTTAGCAGAGGTTTCATTATGAATAATGTGTTTAAGCGAGCGCAAAAAAAACGGCTAGAGCATAAGTTGAAGACTTCTGTAAATTCAATTTGTGAACAGTCCCAGCAGGATTCAGAGCTGCTGATGAGTAGGTTTGACGAGCTCGTTACCCACCTGTCAGGGAAAGAAGGTGAGGATATTCACGAGAGCAAAAGAAAGCTGCAGGAATCACATCGGCATCATCATCGATGAGGAATAGTATTATGAATAATCAGTTATCAAGTATGACTATCGCGACCCGTGTCTGGATAATCCTCGCATTATTTGCCGTAGGTTTAGTCACCAGCACACTCATTAATGCTGTGAAAACACGAGAGCATACACGAGCCAATTATGAGAGAGGTGTGGCCACACTAGTAGAGAGTGCCGTGGGTATCGTCGATCATTATTATGGATTAAGTGTGGCAGGTACGCTTACGGAAGCGCAAGCAAAACAAGGTGCATTGGAGGCGGTAGCTGCAATGCGCTTTGATAATGGTAATTATATTTTTGTCGGCAATAATCAAGGTGTTCAGCTTACCAGTGGTGTTCCGGCGCTTGTCGGCAAGAATACCATGGGTTTAGTCGACCCTAATGGTGTTGCTTTTGTCAAAGAGATGTATATCAAAGGGCGCAGTGGCGGAGGCTTTGTCGACTACGTATGGGCGAATAGTAATGACAAAGAGCAGCTTGAACCGAAAACCAGTTATGCAATTGAATTCGGGCCTTGGCAGTGGTTGGTTGGAACGGGTATGAACATGGAAGCTTTGCAGGCGGATATTCACCGCTCTGAAGTGGTCTCCATGATAAACGCAGCGGTGATCCTTGGTGTTCTCTCCTTAATCGTTATTTTCTTCATCCGGTCTATTACGTTACCGCTTAAACGTACTGTTAATGCAATGGAGGCTCTGTCTAAGGGAGAGGGAGATCTAACGCAAAGGTTAAGAGAAGAGGGCACTAGTGAACTCATTGATTTCGCCAGACACTTCAACCAGTTTGTTGGATCGATACAGAGCATTATGCAAAATATCAGTGCCGTCGGTACGCAAGTATCAGCCTCAGCACAGCAAATGTCGTTATCGATCAATACAGTCGATGACAACTTAAATCAGCAGCAGAATGACGTGGAACAACTTGCTGCGGCAATGACAGAAATGTTGGCGACAGTTGAAGAGGTAAGCAGAAGAACGGTAGAGGCCAACGATTCGAGTATTTCCGCAGCTAAAGGGACTCAGGGCAGTAAAGAGATCATCAATCACAATATCGCAGAAGCCAATTTGTTGGCAGAAGATATCGGAAAAGCCAGTGAAGTGATTGATCAGCTTGCGGCGGACAGTCGCAATGTAGATACCGTCCTCGAAGTGATTCGAGGTATAGCAGAGCAAACTAACTTATTGGCGTTAAATGCTGCGATAGAAGCTGCTCGTGCTGGTGAGGCTGGTAGAGGTTTCGCTGTCGTTGCCGATGAAGTAAGAACGCTTTCGCAGCGTACCCAGGAATCGACGCTAGAAATCCAGAATATTGTTGAGAAGCTTCAGGTGGGGGCAGAAAATGCGGTTAAGGTTATGAGTAAAGGGGCGGAAAAAGCCAATAATGCCTCGAAGATCTCAGCCTCTGCTGGCCATGCGTTGAACACCATCAATGAGGAGGTTCAAACTATCCAGGATATGAGTCAGCATATAGCGACAGCAACAGAGGAGCAAAGCCTCACCGTTAATGATATCAACCGAAATGTGGTGAGTCTCAAAGATATGTCGTTATCGGTATCTCAAGAATCGGCACAAATGGCAAGTGCCAGTGAAGAGCTTAGCCAGGTATCGGTGGAGCTAATGGGTACGATCAATCGATTTAAGCTCGGTTGAGTCGACTCAATAATAATAACGGTAGCTAAGAATTGATGACCTATAGTGATGTGATAAGAACATCAACAATAGGATAAAAAAATGCGCGTGTGTTTGAGATTTTGGTTGACCGGCTTATTGTTTTTAGGGCTAAGCACCAGTGTATTTGCTGATTGGAAGCTGGATAATAATAACTCTATCGTGAATTTTATTTCAGTAAAGAATGACTCGGTAATAGAGCAGCATCATTTTCGAAATATCAGTGGCTCGATCTCTAAGGCGGGAGAGGTGAAAGTTGTTATCGATCTTGCCAGTGTCGATACCCAGATTTCGATTCGGGATGAGCGAATGAAGAAAGAGCTGTTCGAAACTGAGGGATTTCCGTTTGCGACACTGACGGCTAAGGTTGATCCTGTCTTGATCAGTGAGTTGACACCAGGAGAAACTCAGTCTGTTGAGGTGGAATTCACCCTTGATCTTCATGGTATCAAGCAAGCCTTAGCCGCTAAGCTACAAGTTACTGGTTTGGAAAACGGTGGTCTGATGGTTTCAACAACTTGGCCAGTAGAAGTCAAGTCTATACTCTTTGGGCTGGATAAAGGGATCAAGGTTTTGAAAGAAATTGCCAAACTTAATTCAATCTTGCTTAGTGTCCCTGTCAATGCTCAACTTATCTTTGTTCAGTAGACGGGTACATGTGAGAAAAATAAAGATGGCGATATTGTGATGATAGGAACACCTGCTGGTGTTGGTAAAATTCGTCTAGGTACTGAGTTTTTCGGTTGCCTCGTTTGCGATGGGCAAGAATTAGTCAGTCAGCGTTGGTTGGCGGACTAGTGTAGTCGCTGTTATTGGTTAGCGCTTGAATATGATGGTGTGATCAACGAAGCTTAAGGACGAGGAGAGCACTATGTTTCAAAAAGAACACTTAATCAAAGTTGCTAACGTAAAAATGCCGTTCGGTAAATACAGCGGTAGAGCGCTAATAGATTTGCCTGAAGAGTACTTACTGTGGTTTCGAAAGAAAGGTTTCCCTGAAGGCGAGCTTGGCACGCTAATGGCCTTGGCGCTGGAGTTTAAGATTGAAGGGCTTGAATCGGTGATTCGGCCTTTGAGGCACGACTAGCTGTGATATCTGCTTAAGGGGCTGCATTCCCTCCCTGATTGAAGGCCCGTAGCTTTGGTTGAGGGCTTTCACATTTGTGATGAGCATAATTGGAACTCAGTTAATGACGGAAAATATAATAATAACTCACCTACCAGCTTTGATTCACCGGGTTGGTGGAGACAATGTAAAAAAGGCAAAACTCGTTGCTTTAGATTGTGACTGTGAACTGAAAAGAGTTCGCCGTTCTAGGCATTGGCAAGTGGCTGGAGATGCATGTGCGTTAAATAAGTTCTTGGATAGGCTTCGTATATCCGATTATGAATCCATGCAATTTTTAATACGAAAAATTGACGAAAGGCTTACGGAATACAATGATAAACTTGAGCCATTAGAAGGTAGGTTAAAGCGACTTGTGTTGGAGGCTCCAAATATCACGCTTGCTGAGTTAATGCAGGTAACTAATTGTTCTATAGCTGAGGCTCGACTTGCTAGGTTTAATGCTGATTCGTTAGCTGATCCCTAATTTATCGATATTCTTTTCATCAACATCTTTCTGTTTATTTCTATTATAGAACTTGTACTTTTGGCTATCGTTATTTTTAACCTCATACATTGCCGTATCTGAATGCCTGAGCAGTTCTTCACTATTTTTAGCATCATCAGGAGAAATAGCAATGCCAATACTAGGTTGAACGCTAAGAATGCTTCCCTTAATCGTAATGGGTTCGTTAAATGCATCAGAAATATTATTTGCAACATTATTAATTTCTGATTGTTTTTGCACTTTTCTTAATAGAATAATAAATTCATCACCACCTACACGAAAAACATGATCATCTGATCGAATTGAAGACCTTAGTCTTGAGGCTGTTTCTTTAAGAATAATATCACCAGCATCATGGCCTAATGAATCATTTATCTGTTTGAATTTATCTAAATCTAAGAAAAAAACCACCACTTTTGAATCAGTTAGAATCGACTCTTTTATTGCACTATCAATTTCATCAAAAACAGTTGCTCGATTCTTCAATCCTGTCAGCTCGTCATGAATCGCCCTATGGTGTAAGGCTCGTTCTCTGTCATTAACCTTTTTACTCATGCTATAAAAGCTAGAAAGCAGCATGCCCATTTCATCATTTAGACAATCGTCTGAATTATCTATCTTCTCACCCTTCTTCATTTTTGCTGTATTAGAGAGTAGTAACTTTATGGGCAAGAAGAGACGTTCATTAATGAACGAGAATGTTAGTATCGCAAATAGAGAGTAGAATATTACTTCTACAATAATGACGCTAGTCATCATCTCTCTGCTTTTATGAAGCTCAGATTTTCTGAGCTCTAATAGTATTTCTTCAGCATGAATAAACTCATTAATGTTTCCTCTTATTTTGTCCATAAAAAGTTTACCTCTATCCTGAAGTACAATCTTAATGGCTTCACCAATGCGGTCATGCTCTGCAAGGGCAATAGTATGAGCTAACACAGCATTTTTAAGACTTATATGGTGTTCGATTGTACTTAAGCGTTCTTGTTGCTCAGGGTTATCTGAAGTTAAGCTTTTGAGTTCGTTTAATCGGATTTGTGACTCTTCTTTTCCGGAATAATATGGCGTCAAGTAAGAAGGATTCAACGTAATTAAATAGCCTCTTTGTCCTGTTTCGGCATCCTTTAAGCTACTTAACAAGCGTTCTGAAGTATAGATAACTTCATTAGTGTGAGTCACCCATTTAATCTTATTTTCATTGTTAGCTTCTAAAATAAAAAAGAAAAGCGAATTACCAATGGAAGTAATAAATAGAATGCTTAAAAATATTGTTAATTTTAAACGTACACTCATCTTATTTTTACATTCTTCCTTGTTTAAATCGTACCTAGTGTATCCCACTTTGGTATTATTTTAAATGGTATATATCCTCATTGTGCATCGTGTGGCATAGTGGGTTTTTTTTATCCCAAGGCCGGTATATGTTCTTGATTTACTTATTTAAGAAGCAAAGCTTTGGACAATTAATTATGCCACACAGGTCGTATTTTCGTTAGGGTGATGAAGCCTTGGAAGTTTGTAAGAATTTGAAATGATCAGAGTGAGCGTGTGTATTACTTGATAGCGATTGTTATCAATCGTAGGGAGAGGGGAGAGAATCCCCTTTCCCTGACCTGATGCTTATTTGCTTAGGAAAGCATAGCCGGTCGTGAACGCAGCTTCCTGGAACTGACGTAGGCCAGTATCACGGAAATCGATAGCCAGCGGATTACGTTTCAGCTTTTGCTTAATGTCACTGTTTGACATGAAATCAACCTGAACACCGTCGATCAGCTGAATGGCGGCTTCCAGCTTGAAGCCAACAGCACTGCCTGCAAATTTTCCGCGAGTTTCGCGTGAACGGATCACGACACTATCTATCTGATAGTCATCAAGTAGCTTTTTAAATGCGAACTGGAAATCTCTCATTTCAGTATTGTCGAGAGAATCTTTCATAATGAACTTTTGAGTTCGGCACTGAGGGATGTCAAATAACCCATTTGTTTGTGTAAGCAGGCAAATAATCGCCTCATTGCTTTTTAACTCAACAGCACAAATTTTCATGTAAACACCTAAATTTTTAATTAGCGCTGTATTGTAGGCTAAAACTTTGGTTGCTGTCAGATCTTTATATCCAGTTACTCCAAATATGAGCACACTCCCAAAGGGAGAGTGAAGGGAAGTGCAGACGTTAAAGACTGTTAAGGGTAAATTGGGCCGGCCAGTTCTTGCTGGGTTAGGAATAGCCTCATGTCGAACTCGAGCTGATGATAGTCGGGTTCCATGTGGCAGCACAGCTGATAAAAAGCCTTGTTGTGCTCTTTTTCTTTCAGGTGGGCTAGCTCATGGACAACTATCATTCTTAAAAAGGGAAGAGGAGCATGCTTGAAAATCGATGAGATGCGAATTTCATGTTTTGCTTTGAGTTTATTACCCTGCACACGAGAGACAAAAGAGTGAAGGCCAAGCGCATGGTTGATGACATGTATCTTCTTGTCATAGAGCACTTTGCTTACTGGCGGAGACTTTTTCAGGTACTGAGATTTTATTTCCTGAACTAAATCGTACAGGGCTTTTTCAGTTTTTAGCTCATGACAGTGAGGGTATTTATTTAGCAAGAACGTTTTAAGTTTGTTCGAGTTGATCAAACCGCTCACTTGTTCGGTGAGTGACGGGGGATAGCCTTGGAGGTACTTGAGCTTTTGCATGATCGAGATAGTTAGTTGTTCAGAAGGTAAAGGCAAAAGGGAAGGATGATTCTATAGCGCATACTGTTGGTTAGCAATCTATTACGACTGGTTTCTCCAATGATAAAAAATCAATAGCTTAACTTGCATCGTGCTTGTATAACTGAACCGAGATAACTGGGTATACACTGTTATTAACGGTTTATGGCTGTTGTTGTGCAAGGCGTGAAGGTCAGTTCATTTTTCTGCGAAAGGAATAGCGATATGTATTTGAAATTACCCCCACCTGCGCTGTTACTGATAACAATTGGCGATATGTATTTGCTGTCAATTTACTGGCCGATATGGACTTTTTCATTTTGGGGCCAGTCAATGATGGCATTGGTATGTTGTCTATGTGGTACGCTGGTAGGGCTGGCGGGGATTGTATCATTTGCCAAAGTACGAACCACTGTCAATCCTCATAACCCACACAAAGCATCAAGCTTGGTTACCTCCGGTATATACCGCTTTTCACGGAACCCGATGTATCTGGGACTGGTTTTGCTGCTGATTGCTGCCTTCCTTTACTTATCTACGTTTTCTAGTCTGGTGATGATCCCGCTGTTTATCTTCTATATGAACAATTTTCAAATTGGACCTGAGGAAGATGTATTGGAAGCTCTATTTGGTGACGAGTATCGCCAGTACTGTGAACAAGTACGTCGCTGGTGCTAGCGGTTAATGCTGAAGATTTGCGTTGCGGAATGTCTGTCTTTTAGCTGACCAGAAGGAGGGAGAAAGTTTTTCTCCCTTGTCCCTATTTTATAGGAAATTAGGTAAAACAATTCCCTTTGGGTAGGTGTAAATTAACCATATAAAGTTAATGGGGATAAAACAGTACCCTACACTTCACCTGTTTATCTGAAGGTAATTATAATGAAAAAGCACCTCTGGACCGGTTTTATCGAAACAGTTAAGAAAGAAGTCGTTCCGGCATTGGGTTGTACAGAACCTGTTTCAGTGGCATTAGCTGCTGCTATTGCGGCTCGGCATCTTAAGGGCAAAGCTAATCGAATCGAAGCATCTGTGTCTCCAAATCTAATGAAAAATGGGATGGGAGTCGGTGTACCAGGTACTGGTATGGTCGGGTTGCCGATAGCTGCAGCTGTAGGCGCCCTGGCGGGTGAACCAGATGCAGGGTTAGAAGTACTAAAAAACATCACCCCAGATGACGTTGATAAAGCGAGATTGATGCTTGATCAACAGCAGGTTAGCGTAGGGGTTGCCCAAGTTTCTAATATTTTATTTGCTAAGGTGACAGTTAGCGATGAGACCGATCAGGCAACAGTGATAATAGCGGATGGCCATACCAATGTAGTTTCGATTGACGTTAATGGCGATGCTGTATTTATCATCGATCCGCAGCCAAAGCAGGCATCTAAACATCAGCCCGAGAACATCTTTTCAGATGCTTCCGCCCATGATATCTATGAATTTGCATTGAATGTCCCGATTGAGGATATCCAATTTATTACGGAGTCATTGGAGCTAAACGATGCTCTGTCTCAGGAAGGCTTGACGGGTCAGTATGGTTTGCAGATTGGAGCGATGTTCCAACGTAATGTTGATCGTGGTCTGCTTTCCGGTGGTCTGCTGACTAACGTTCTTTGCCGGACTTCTGCGGCTTCAGATGCCCGGATGGACGGTGCGATGAAACCGGCGATGAGTAACTCGGGATCAGGAAATCAGGGGATTGCCGCAACGATGCCGGTAGCCGTGGTTGCTGAGCATGTAAAAGCAGATCCTGAAACAACAGCACGCGCTTTGATGATGTCTCACTTGATGGCTATTTATATTAAGAGCTATCAGAATAAACTGTCGGCACTTTGCGGCGCGACGACGGCTTCAATGGGAGCAGTTGCTGGTATGACTTGGCTGCTTGGTGGTCGTTTTGAGCAGATCAGTTCAGCGATTTGTAGCATGATTGGTGATATTACCGGTATCATCTGCGATGGTGCAAAAACTAGTTGTGCGATGAAAGTATCATCATCGGCTAGTGCGGCGGTGAAAGCGGCACTGATGGCGCTTGATGGTATGCGGGTAAGCGGCAATGAAGGTATTGTGGCTGATGATGTTGATTCCTCCATTCGCAATATGTCGGCACTGGCCAATGGTGCGATGACCCATACAGATGTACAGATTCTAGATATTATGGTTCACAAGTAATTCTCTGGTTTTTGTGAGCAAAGAGCGCCTGTTGGCGCTCTTTGTGTTTCAGGTGCTGGATATGAAGTTACTCTGTGTTAGGACTATGTGTCAGCAGTTGATAACCGAGAATCGGGCTCCCGGGGTGATGGCAGACATACGCTCAATAAAATCTAATCGAATCTTGGTGTACTGATATTCGGTTTTGAATACTAACCACTCGGATTTGTCCGGGTGGGTCTCTGTGGTTATGCACTTGCCTTCGACTGAACTCTCATCTCGTAAATCGAGCTTTACCTGATAGTGGTAAACACAAGCCATTTCAAAGCAGTCGTGAAGGGCACAGTCAATTGGTTGATAACGATGGGTCATCGTTGGAGCCTCCTAGCGACGTGTTCATAATATACCCAAGCGACATCAAGATGCTTGGATATATAATAGTCAACATTCAGGCTGTTGTCTTAATTATGAAGAACGTCGCAGTATTGATAATAGCGTAGTGCTAAGTGTCAGCTTGCGAGTACTTCGGGCTGAAGGTACTGTTGCCAAGCCTCTTGGTAAAGGTTGTTAGAGACAATACGTAGTTGGGCAATCTGTGCCCGCTCAAATTCAGAGATAGAACGGTTTTGCTGTAAGCCTACACGTTCGATTTTCTGAATTTGTTCATAAATTTCATGTTCCGCACCGTTCTTTACTGTTGATATCGCATCTAAATGAAGTTGGACTTCGGCAATGAGTTGGCTTTCAGGTAGCCGAACCAGCATCTTTAAGTCTCGATAGCCTGAATCAGTTGGTGATTTGAAGCGGTTTTTTACCGCAACTACGGCCACTTCCTTATTTAGCAATTCAAAAGCCTGGACGAGGTTTGGGATATCTTCTGCAACGAGCGAACCTCTAGCCAAGTCGGTTATTTGACTAGTATTTCCCTGAAGCTCCGTCTCTACCTTTGCTTTGGCGCGCTGTTCAGACTTTACTCCTGGTAAAATTGCCTGCGTGTTGGTGAGTAGGCTTATTTCTCTAATAACGGTATCAAGCTCTTGCTGCGCATGAGCAGCGGCAAGGTATAACTGGTCAAAATCTGAGTAGGGTTGAGCGATACCTGCATCCTTCCAGCTATCAATGCTGTAAAGGCCGCTAAGACTGCGCTGGAATAACTTCTTACTGGTTTCTGAGCGGTTGGAAGGCAGCTCATAGTCAGATTCTGAATAGCTTGCAATTGGGGCCGCCATTGCTGGACCGCGACCAAGAACAAATAGAAGAACAAAGCAGGTACGAAGTACAGATTTTATATCCATTAAACAACTCCTGTTATGCTGATAGGAACAGCCCTTCGGCTTCAGCACTATACGTAAAACGGTGACCTTCAAACCTAAGGTTTGATAAAAGTGACGTATCAGGTTGTTGAGAGCTTCTCTTTGATGGACTGTAGAATAGCAAAGTAATCTGAACAGAAGATGAATTTACTAGGCTGGGGTATTTAAGTTGTGCCAGCCCGATAAAAATGTTGCACGGACTGGCTTGTTTGGTTTGATTAGCTGGCAATGGCCTCTGGCTGCAGGTATTGATGCCATGCAGACTGGTACATAGAGAGGGATTGCTGCCGTAGTTGCTTGAGCTTAGCCACTTCGATATCGCTTAAATCACGCAGCTCTGCGTTGGCCTGACGCTCTATCACTTGAATTTGCTCATATATATCGTGTTCTGCACCATTTTTAATTTCAGATATTTCCTCTAGGTGCAATTGGATCTCAGCAATATGCTGGGTTTTTGGAAGGCGAACTAATAGTTTAAGATCGCGATATCCTGAAGGTGCGGGATGCTTAAAGCGGTTTTTTACTTCGACAACCGTGACTTCATTATTCAGTAGTTCAAAGGACTGCACTAGGCTTCCTATGTCGTTAGAAACGAGGGATCCTCGTGCCAAATCGGTGAGAAGCTCAGCTTGGCCTCCAAGTTCTGTTGCAATTTTGTGTTCTGCCCTAGCTTTTGATTTAAGTCCGGGGAATACCGGCTGGGTTACTGTTAACAAGCTGACTTGATTGAGCACATCCTTCAATTCGCTCTGGGCTGAGGCGGCTTGGTTGTAGAGTGCATCAAAGTCTGAATATGGTTGTAGCAGGGTAGGTGAACGGTAACTAGGGATAGAGTAAAGGCCACTAAGAGATCGCTGGAATGTTTCTTTAGATCTTTGGGCTGGTGAGGGGTTTTCAATATCAGAATTGTTGTATTCAGGTAACGAGGCTGAAGCAACGGGGCTTCGGCCAAGAACAAACATCAGAACAAAACATGTTCTCAATAAGGATTTTGCAACCATTAAAACTCCTTGTATCACCACTAGAGGAAAGTGGTTGCGGATCATCTTTTTATCCGCTCAGTTAAGATATCTGTCCGTGGGGTTTGTTTTCAAGGACGTCAGCCGCAAATTTGAGGTATCGCTTTTTCAGGTTGTGATTGGGTTCCCAAACTAGAGAAAATCCAATTATTAGCTTGGCGAAAAAGTATTCGATTTATAACTAATGATGGTGAAGTTGGCTGATACAGCAATGGGGATGTTAGACTGAAGTCGAATCGCATATTATTGAGTGAGTGGTTATTGTGCAACAAGACTTATTAGTGACATTTGCCATAATCTGGCTGGGATTATCTGTTGGTAGCTATATGTTGTTTCAGCGAGGAGCTGATGTCGAGCGCAAGCGAAAATTGTGGCCAGCGTATACCATATTCAGCAATGTTGTTATTGGCGCGGTGATTGTTTATATGCAGCCGCCTCTACCTATGATGTTGGGATTGCTGGCTTTCATGGTTCCTCTGACCTGGTTAACTATCCGCGGAACCAAGTTTTGTGCAGCGTGTGGTAGGGCAACCCGAGCCCCATTTTTCATGAAGCCAGCTGGAAAATGCTCTCACTGTCAAAAGCCGTTTCAATATTGAATTGTGCTCATGTCGAGGGGCAATCGCCCCTTTGACGAAATAACGGCTATTACTTCTCAGACAAAGCTTTGCCTGTAAACTGAATTCCTTGCCATCCGTATTTCATAAAATTCCGTATATTCTTATGATCGTTGCCATCAGGGTTTTGAAGTACTTCTTCACGATAGAACCGACCAAAACACGCTAGCGTTTCAGCCTCAGAAAGCTGATGTAGTCGGGCGAAGGCGAAGATCCGGCATGAACCCTCGTTGCTACCAGCTGTATTGACGAGAGTTTCATTGCCTAGTCCATTGGTGAAGGCTGTTGGTGTATAGCGATAGTGCTGTTTGATTATGTCAATGACAGCGTCGAAGCCAATTTGCTCAGGATATTGCTTGAGGTTACTTAGTAGCGCTTCCATGGCGTTACATCTCCATCAGTTGATAAAAGCAAAAGAATCGAGAATAGACGATGAGTAACTATATAGCAGATCGCATTCCTGCTAAACAAAAGGGCTACAACAGCCCTTTGGTACAAACATTTTTTGTGATCAGGTCTCGGTAAAAACTGACTAGCGCTGGTTCTGCTTGTGAGCTTGTTGCTTAAGCTCAAAATCCAGTTCGTCAGGAAAAACAACCAAGCCATCTTCATCCTGGTTAGGGAATATTACTATCGCTAGCTCATCATCTTCTAGTCCATGAGTCCAGCGACTATGCCACTTGTTCAGAGAAATAGCCTCTGCCTTACAAGACTCCCAGTCTCCAGTTGCCCATAATTCAGCAAATTCTTTGTTTGGCCAAACTGGTACGCAATCCTCGTCGTCCGTATTTAACATGACGCAGCCATGTTCATCAGTCAGAATCCAGATTTGACGATTAGAAACAACTTCTTTTACCAGGTGCTTGTAACGCTTCTCAGCATCGTAGCTTTGGATCGCCTCAATCTGGGATGAATCTAATGGGGTGGACATGAATTAATTCCTGTTACTGCCTATTTTAAGCGTTATAGCATAGAGGAAAATTAGACTTTAGTCATTGAAAGTGAATCCCCGGCTTCTTGAACCGGGGATTCATTCTGAGGAGGTGTTATTTTAGGGTATATGGGATACGAACTGATAACTGGAAATCAGGCGCATCGGCGGTAATGCCTGCTGTAGCGCCAACATTGATCGTTGTATCTCTATCGACGGCATAGTTGGCGCCAAAAGATAGCGAGTCAAGCTGTAGGAGTTTTGCGTCACTGGATGTCGTGCCATTAATCTTGGACTTTAAAATCGTTTTATGGCTTAAGCCAAGACTAAATGAAAACTTGGGATTCACCGCAAACCCCATTCCTGCACTGAACCCAATGGTATCGCCTAAATCAATGGTATCGACACGAATGTTCTCGTCACTATCTTCACCCGGTATAGTGATGTCGACTTCAACGTCGTCTTTGATATTCCAGATATAGCTAAAGTTCATAAAAATGACTGCTGGGTCAATAGGCATTATCATGGTGATACCGGGCTCGATACTAGGGAAACCTGATCCTGTAGGTAGCTCCTCGAAGTCGTTGAGGCTATTAATCGGTACATCATAAGGTGACTTACCCGTTGTGCTCTTAAAGCGCAGGCTACCGATCCAGTACGGTGCGTCCTGCATGTTTATCTGGTATTTAAAAGCTGCTTCTATATCACCAATATCGTTTCCATCGACGGTACGTAATGACGCTGTGTTAGAGCCGCTGTTTAAATCTCGCTCTGAAATTGAATCTGAACGGTATACCCAGGGAATACGCGCCTCTACTTCCAGCCTATTAGTGATCCCGTAACGACCGGTAAGACCAAAGGTTAATGTTGTTCGATCAATATCGCTGGCACGTATTAGCCCCACGATAAGCGAAGGTAGAACGGTATAACCAACGACAGAGACAGAGTTTGATGAGTTCTGGGTATAAGATAAAGAGGTATCCAGAACAAAAGATCCTTTAGGTGTGAGTACACCGGGTTGCTCTAAAATATCGGCAACGGTCTGAACTCGTTTCGGTTTTTCATTCTCCTTAGATGCGTTTGGCTCATCTGCTGTAACTGTGGTTGAAAATAAAGCTAAAAGCGAAACAAAGCTTATATTATTGAAAATACTCACGATTCCCTCACTTACATAACAAGTGTATGCCCCTAAGAATTCATATATAGTCGTATGTTTATACTCATACAAGCTAGTAAGAAAAGAGTAGTATAAGTGAGAATAAGCTGTCACCTGAGAATCTTAAATAAGTGTCTTATCACTGAGATATTCGCGAGAGTTTATTGGTTGGGATAAAAGTAAGAAATATTCTCAAAATTTAAATTGTCTCATTCTAAAGTTAAGACAATTTATTATCTTTAAGGCATTATAAAGTAAGGTGATTAAAGCGGAAAGTATATATTCAAATAACTGTGTATTTATTAAAAATAATACAAAAGTGTGAGTTGCCAAAACTATGATTAAGTTATCTCGCGAAACCATGCGAGTGTTTATAAAAAAGAACAACTCATTATATTTGGAGTAGGATCATGCGTAAAACTCATATCGCACTATTAGTAGCAGTTGTTAGCTCACCTCTTGCATTAGCCAATGACCATGACCCTTATGATTACGGTCATGATCCTTATAGTCAGTCAGGAGGTTCAAGCTATGATTCTGGCTATGATAATGACAACGACAACAATACAACAGTTACAGATTCATTCAATAAAGATATTGAAAAGAACTTAACGGTTACACTTGAAAAAGATGTTTCAATAAAAGACAGTTACAACGACGATAGTGACTATATGTTACTGTACGATGTGAATAATAAAGATGTTTACAAGTACACAGATAATAGCGATTACGACAATAGCAAAGATATTACAATTGATATTGAAGAAAACTACTACATGGCAACTTCAACCTTAGATGGTGCAGTTACTTACAGTGAAGTTACTTACGGTGGTGCATGTTGTGATGATGGCTACGGTTATTATGGTGATGGCTATCATGCTCCAGCATCAAATACATTAAATGTGACACAAAGCAACACTATGCAGGATGCATTTACAGGCGCATCAGGTATTAATATCGCTGGACAAAATGCGGGTAATAACTCGTTGGTACAGCAAAGTGCTAGCACTAATGCAATGTTAACCAGTCAATAACACATAACTGAGGGCTGTGTAACAGCTTTCAGGAGGAAGTCATGAAATATTTAACACTGATAGCAGTTGCTCTTATCTCTAATGGGGTTGTTGCAGATGAGTTGGATATTCTAGCAAATTCTGAAACCTTGAGTGATGATATTATGACTCAGTCTCGTGGCGGTCAATATGAGCTGAAGATTGATAATATAAACGCAAGTTCAGATATGTATGGCGATGTTGCAGGTAATGGGGCTTACAATAATACAACGGGTGACAATATTATTGACTCAGGGTCATTTAGTAATGCATCAGGTGTGTTAAATGTAGTTCAGAACTCTGGTAACAATGTGTTAATTCAGAATGCGACCGTGGTTAACCTGACATTGAAGTAAATTGTTAGTCTATCTATGCTGGCATATTAATAAATATGTCAGCGACCAAAAAATCTATAATTAGAGTTGGATTTGGTTTCGCAGGACAAAATAACAGTGCTTCTTTTGTTATATAGCTGTTTTATTGCTCGGTATTAGGATTGTAAATAAGTAGTAATGATGTGGCTTAAATGCACGGATATTAAAATAAGAACTGATAATTTTTGGAGTAATATCATGCGTAAAAATAAAATTATGCTGATTGCGGCACTAGTGGCTTCACCGTTAGCCCTTGCAGATGATTATGATAGTAGCTACGACTATGGCTACGGCCACGATGGTGATATCACTATTGAAGATAGTGGCAATTTAGATGTCACAAAAGATGTAGAGTTAACGGTTACGAAAGATTTCTATAAAAGCAATGTCGGAAACAAGGATAACGACACGCTTGAGCTTAAAAACGTCGGGAATGTTTACAAGGAGATCACTGAAATAAATAAAGATGTTGATAACTCCTTGAAAAAAGAGCTCGATGTTGAGATCAATACGTATCTCGCTGATTCTAAACTATATGGCCATGTTATGGATGCCGAAGTGACCTACGGCGGGGCATGTTGTAAAGGCCATTCGAATCCAACGGATGTAACCGTGGTGCAAACCAACAATATGAACCGAGCTTTTGGTGATGCATCTGGTATTAATGTTGCCGGTCAAAATGTCGGTAATAACTCTATGGTACAGCAAACATCAGCTACAAATGCAGCGCTTGTTGGCACAGGTGGGGGCGTAGTTAGCCCTGGTGGTGATTACTAGGCTAGATAAAGGGCCTAAACGGCCCTTTCTTTAACATGAGTATGGTAAGCCAGTAATTATTAAACTTGATAATTCATCGTTTATCACAAGTGCTATATTTTATTCATCATCGAATATGGACTCGGCATTAATACGGCCACGAAACCAAAGCGGTATAGATTATGAAAAGATCAATATTGTTTACTATCGGCCTATTTGCGACAAGCAGCATATACGCCCTCGATTACTTTCCAAGTAGAGGAGCTTATAATGTTAATGTTAAAAGCTATCAAGAAAAGTTATTTGGTGATGTCTATAGGCAACAATATGACTTTAGTTGTGGTTCTGCTGCTGTCGCATCTTTAATTACTTATCACTATGATCTTGAAACGTCAGAGAATGATGTTTTCAAATATATGTTCGAACATGGGAATAAAGAAAAAATTGAGAAGCAAGGTTTCTCAATGTTGGATATGAAAAACTATCTGGTTTCTATTGGGTTGGATGCCAATGGCTATAACATCCCTCTTGAAAAATTTAGTAAAATAAGAATTCCAGGAATAACAATTGTTAATTTTGATGGTTACATGCACTTTGTTGTGATTAAAGGGATTAATAGTAGCCAAGTGATACTCGGTGATCCATCTCGCGGTACAATCGTGATGCCGATAGATGATTTTAAAACCTACTATAAGGGTTCAGTTTTATTAGTGAAAAACCAAGCAGTAAAAGGCCGTGAGAGCTTTATAACTGCTGAGAATTATAATGTCTATACGCCTTCGCCGTCATCAGAAGCGATAGCGAGAGATTCACTTGCAACGTTTAGTATCACACTACCCGGTGCAAACGATTATTAGAGGCTAGTATGAAAAAGTTAACTCGTATCTTCGTCGCATCGGTGATAGGAGGTGCTGCTATTATGGCCAATGCTTCCATCAGCTTTCCCTCTATTGATGAGCTTGGATTAACATCGCTGTCTGAAAATGAAATGTCATTGATACGAGGTGGTTTTGTCACGATAAATGAAAATGTCATTAATATTGGCTTAACAATGAGCACAGCCGTTAATGGTGAAACGATTCTTTCAACACATATAGCTGATTTTACGATTAACAATGGTATGCTTGTAAGCCAGTCAGGAGATAAGACAGTAGAGTTTGAGGACCCGTTAAAATTTATCTCTATAGGTGGTAATAATATTAATACAGCAACTCCAGGCTCAGGTAGTACTGGGTTTATTGTCCAGAACTCTGATGACGGAACAAGGATTAATACCCAAATGATAATGGATGTAGAAGCTGATGTTAATGGCTTTATCCAGCAGTCAATTTATCAAAGTCGACTCGAGAACTCTATTCTATATAGCGGCTATTAAACTATTTTCATAGTAAAAATTTGTCATTTGAGGAGGTGCAGTATAAATACTGTACCTTTTTTGTTGTCGATAACTTAATCTGCATGCAGAAAGCTGCATTTAATTGTTGTTTTTGTTTTTAATAACTGGTTGATTATTAGTGACTCTTTTTCACAATGTTTTAAAGTAATAACTTTTCAATACATTTCTTACATCTGATACCCTGCAAAACTGTCGTTTATTGCCTATATTTTTAAGACATCAATAATAATATGCACATTGATAGAAGGTGACTTCGATGGTGGCTCAATGTCAAAATAAATCAATTAATGGTCGTTTGGTTGCAATTGGATGTAACTATGAACCTTGGATTGCGCTTCTTGAACAATCAGGTTGGAAAACCCATTGCTGCTATGACCTACGGACGGCTGACTCAATCCTGGAAGAGTTTAGCCCATGTATTTGTATTGTTGATTTAAGCAATAATGATTTTAGCTTAAATAGCATTTCTTTAAGGGCAAATAAAACTAAGCAAGTGAAATGGATTGCGATTATCAAAAAAGAACAATTAAAAACTGATTCAATATGTCAGTTTATTAATAACTTTTGTGTCGACTATTTTTCAGTTCCGATTCCAGGTAGCCACTTACTCGATACAGTTGGCCACCAACTAGGGATGCTTGACATAGAATCAAGCTCATGGGTTGAGATAACATCCCAGCATGATATGGGCTTATTCGGTGACTCCAAGTCTATAAAACAACTCAGAGATATGGTGAGGAGAGTTGCATTAACCGAGGTCAATGTCTTTCTTACTGGTGAAAATGGTACCGGTAAAGAGTTGATTGCCAAATCAATTCATAACCTTTCAAAGAGAAAGAACGCCCCTTTTGTTATTGTGAACTGCGGATCACTAACAAGAGATGACGAGAAAATCGCTTTTCTCGATGGGAGTTTCACCAATGAGGACGGCTCTCAGTTCAATGGCACTATTTTATTGGACAATGTTGAAGAGTTATCCAAAGAACTCCAAGATGAACTTCTTTCCTATTTACAGATCCCTGCGGGGGAGTCGCTAGATGATGATGCATCTTCCGATGTGCGGATTATTGCTTCATCGAGTGCCGATCTAGAAGCTGCCGTTGTTAGCGGTGAATTTAGTAAAGAGTTGTTCTATCGGTTAAATGTATTCCACATTAAAGTACCGACGCTGAGAGAACGTGGATCGGATATCTTCCTGTTGGCTGAAACATTTTTGACCAAGTTTGCCAGAGAATACAGTACGATGGCGGCATCTTTCTCTGAAGACTCCAAGCAGTTGCTGTTGCGTTATAGTTGGCCTGGCAATGTACGGGAGTTAATCAACCAAGTGAAGCGTGCAGCTTTGTTGGCTGAAGGCAATGAAGTGCGTGCAGAACATTTTGATTTGCCAAGTAAAGCTAACCTTAAGCAAAGCTTGAGGAATATTAAGGATGAGGCTGAGAAGGATGTGTTGGTGGCTGTACTCGAGACTCACCGGGGTCAGGTAGCATCGGCAGCAAAAGATCTTGGTGTTTCACGGGCAACAATGTATCGCTTACTAAACAAGCACAATATCGTGCCAGATGTCAGACATTTTAATAATGGCTACATACGAGAATAACCTGTACTAAAAAAGCCCGAGAAATCGGGCTTTTTTATGATCAGTTAAGTCTATTTCATCACATCAAGTAGAGTTAGCTTAGTACAATAATGTCATTGGCTAGCTCGTCATCGTCAACGGAGAGATAGAGCGTATCAGGCTGCTCAACCATGAGCTCATCTTCGGTTGGCGCAACAAACGTATATTGGTTTAACGCGTCCATATTAATCCTATTATTTACCTCACACGATAGGTGCTCTTGACTACTATCTATAGTGCTAATAGTACAAAGATCAAATGACATTCTTATGAAAGAGAGATCACCGTCTCACCAACAAGCCAAGAGTGATTAAAAATCACTCTAAACTGGGCAGGCTGATCACCAATGGGCAGTGATCGGACAGCTGATAGTTGTCGACCTCATCGGTTGCGTATTGGTACTGATAAACTTGCCCATGCATCTTGATAGAATTGGCAACCTTCTCTGAACCAAGAGCATGATCGACAAGTGAACGATAAAGTCGTTTTTTCCTGCTACCGTTACGTTTGGTGTGACGAGCCAGACAGGCTGCATCGGTATTTTCAGTGAGATTAAAAGCGGGGAGTGACAGTTTTTGGTTTAACGATGTTAATAGCCATTGATGCTCACTGTTAAGTCGGTGATTGAAATCACCCAATACGATATAGTCCTCATCGTTATTCAAACGTTGCTGGATCCATGTCGTCAGCGCGGATGCTTGTTTCCTGAGGGTTCTGCATGATCTGCTACTGGGCTTATTCTTGACGCTAAAGCAGCCTGATTTTAAATGAATGTTCAGTAAGTGCAGTTCATTTTTCATTCCTTTTCGGACAATGATGTAACTGCCGTATCTGAGTCTTCCTGCCTGTCTGGTGTGATCTTTCCTTGTATGGAGCCTTATATTAAGTGCCTTGAGATCCGGTGGATTGTCGATTGGTAGCCCATTCTTAATGGCAAATCCTGTGAACTGGTTTATACCTGCGAATTTTTCATTTGGGGATGTGAGCCTGTCAGATAGAAAGATCTTGTACTTGGACGAAGGCAGCAAAGCCTCAATTGCACTGATACTATCTACTTCTTGGAATGCCAGAATATCGGGTGACAGATCAGCCAGAATCCTAGCAAGTTGCGTGAAATCAGAGGTGGTTCTTGTAATGAACGTCTCCTTATTCGCAACGCTTAACCATTGCATATTCCAACTAACGAGCGTGAGAAGTGAAGGTTGGTTGGATTGGAGATGCCTTCCAGTTGTGTGAGTGCTGTGAGTATCTTTACTTAGTGACTGCGGGAATATCATTAAAGTAAATAGTAACACGATGATTATCAGTCTCAGGAGCATTTGGAATGATTCGCGTGAGGGGGCATAGGGACGATTAGATGATCGGCGCCAGCAGAAAACGAGGTTTCTTCTGATATTTTTACCGATATTGGAAGTGGGCGGTGAAGTACATTTTGCTGGCTGACTTATCAGTTACAAGGTGCTAGGTAGAAGGTAACGATTCTGATTTTACTAAGTGAAAGCAACCTCTCTGATTTGTCTATTTGCAAGGAGTATTTTTCTAAAAAAGAGGCATTGAAGACAATAAATTTGTTGACAAAAAGGCTTAGAAAAAAGCTTACATTCATTTTTTGGCACGAGCTCAAAATCATCGGTTGTTCCCTGTACTGTCCTTTAAAAAAAATGATTTAGATCAATGTTTGTTTTTCGTATTTCTCGCCTAATACACCACATCTTGTATTAGCCAAATCACTAGACCCTATATTTTGTGTTTAAGTGACAGTGTCATTTTCGTAGGAGCCCCGTGTGAAACCTGTTGTGATTAAGCGTGATGGATGCCGTGTACCGTTTAATACCAAGCGTATTAAAGAAGCGGTACTGAGCGCAGCCGAATCAGTTGAAGCGATGAATGAGGCGTATGCAGCGTCGGTAGCAGACGGTGTACTTTCTCAATTTTTGTCTGTTGAAGAAGTCGATATTCACGCGATTCAGGATGCGGTCGAAAATCACCTGATGGTAGGCCCACATAAAGAAGTCGCCCGTGCTTATATCGAGTATCGACATGACCGTGATCTTGCTCGTGAGAAAAAGAGCCAGCTTAATGGTGAAATTCGAGGGTTGATAGAACAGAGCAATGCTTCTTTGCTCAACGAAAATGCAAATAAAGACAGCAAGGTGATTCCGACTCAGCGTGATTTGCTTGCTGGGATTGTTGCTAAGCACTACGCAAAACAACACTTGTTGCCTCGTGATATTGTTAAGGCTCATGAACTGGGCGATATTCATTTCCATGATCTGGACTATTCACCGTTTTTCCCGATGTTTAACTGCATGCTGATAGACTTGAATGGCATGTTGACACACGGCTTTAAGATGGGAAATGCTGAAATTGACACACCAAAGTCAATTTCAACGGCAACTGCGGTTACTGCGCAGATTATTGCTCAGGTAGCCAGCCACATCTATGGTGGTACCACGATCAACCGTATCGACGAAGTGCTTGCTCCTTATGTTACAGTCAGTTTTAACAAGCATTTAGAGATAGCCCAAGAATGGGGTATTGCCGAGCCGGAGTCGTTTGCGAAAGCCCGTACTGACAAAGAATGTTTCGATGCTTTCCAGTCCTTGGAGTATGAAGTAAATACACTGCATACTGCCAATGGACAGACACCGTTTGTGACTTTTGGCTTTGGTCTGGGAACGTCATGGGAATCTCGTTTGATCCAGCAATCTATACTGAAAAACCGTATTGAGGGTTTGGGCAAAAACCGTAAAACAGCCGTTTTCCCTAAGCTGGTATTTGCAATTAGAGATGGGCTGAACCATAAAGATGGCGATGCAAACTACGACATCAAAAAACTAGCATTAGAATGTGCGTCTAAGCGAATGTACCCAGATATCTTGAACTATGACAAGGTGGTTGAAGTAACAGGATCATTTAAAACACCGATGGGTTGTCGTAGCTTCCTGGATGCCTATGAAGAAAATGGTGAACTGGTTCATGAAGGGCGAAACAACTTGGGTGTTGTTAGCTTGAACTTGCCACGTATTGCATTGCTGGCCAAAGGTGATGAAACACGATTTTATCGCTTGCTTGATGAAAGGCTGGCATTGGCCCGACGTGCACTGGAAACCCGCATTAGCCGCCTGGAAGGCGTAAAGGCACGTGTTGCTCCTATTCTGTATATGGAAGGGGCCTGTGGTGTCCGACTGCAGCCAGATGATAATGTCTCTGAAATCTTTAAGAATGGCCGAGCATCCATTTCACTTGGATATATCGGCATTCATGAGGCGATCAATGCGCTTTACGGCACAGAGACGCACGTGTTCGACAGTGAAGAATTACGCCAAAAAGCGGTTGCGATTGTCACGCATCTGAAGCAGGCCACTAATAGCTGGAAGCAAGAAACAGGTTATGGTTTCAGCCTTTACAGTACGCCTAGTGAAAACTTGTGTAGCCGCTTTTGTGCCATTGATACCAAAGAGTTTGGTATTGTTCAAGGTGTTACAGACAAGGGGTATTACACAAACAGTTTCCACCTGGATGTTGAAAAGAAAGTAAATCCTTACGACAAGATTGATTTCGAAATGCCATACCCCGAAATCACCAGCGGTGGATTTATTTGTTATGGAGAGTATCCGAATATCCAGCATAATGTCGAAGCGCTGGAGAACGTGTGGGATTACAGCTATAGCCGAGTACCGTACTACGGCACCAATACTCCGATTGACGAATGCTACGAATGTGGCTTTATGGGCGAATTCGACTGTACCAGCAAAGGTTTTACTTGTCCGAAGTGTGGTAACCATGATCCATCGAAGGTGTCTGTAACGCGTCGCGTATGTGGTTATTTGGGCAGCCCGGATGCACGTCCGTTTAACTTCGGTAAGCAGGAAGAAGTGAAGCGTCGCGTCAAGCATATGTAATCTTGTTAGATATAGCAGCTTAAGCGTTTCATGACGACGAATAGAGAAGTGCCTTAATTGGCACTTCTTGTTTATGGTGAGAAAGATAATGAATTACCTTAACTATTATCCTGTTGACGTAGTCAATGGTCCCGGGACACGCTGTACTTTGTTTGTGTCAGGTTGTGAGCACCAGTGCCGTGGATGCTATAACAAAAACACATGGCGCTTAGATTGCGGCCATTCATTTACACAGGAAATGGAAGATCAAATTATTTCAGATTTGAACGATACCCGAATTAAACGTCGAGGGTTGTCGTTGTCTGGAGGGGATCCTCTGCATCCGGCCAATCTTGGCGCTGTATTAAAGCTTATCCAGCGTGTGCGAGCGGAGTGTGTAGGAAAAGATGTATGGTTGTGGACAGGGTATGTGTTAGACGAGCTGAGTGAAGCCCAGTGTGAGGTTGTCGCGTTGATTGACGCATTAGTTGATGGGAAATTTGTGCAAGAACAGCATGATCCGTCGCTGGTCTGGCGAGGTAGTGCTAATCAGGTTATTCACTATTTTCAATCAAATGAGCTTTAGTGTTAATTTATTGTGACCAAAATGGCGCTATGTCTGCGAGTTATCCACTGTTTCTGTGTATAACTGTGGGAAAAGAGAGTGTATGAAAATTTTGGCCACCGCTATATCTCTAACGCGGGTTAGGTGATTGTTGTTATCCCTCTTCCATCATCGTGTGAGTTAGGGTAAATTCCCAAGCTGTTTTTTTGCTGTTGGAGGCGTTATGTCACGCACCATTATCTATACCTACAAGAAACAAGAGAAGCAACTGGTATTCTCTTACGATCAATACCGTTCGATTCATGAAGCTGTAGCTGCAGCTGAGGGTATTGACCTGACGGCGTTTCTGAAAATGGAACAGCAAGTTGAAGCTGTATCTTCAGGCTCTAAGGCTGTTAGGGACTATAGAGACAACCATTTTAAAAAACTAGGGTTTGGAAAAATCACCCTGGCAAAGAAAGAACACCGCGGCATCGGCGAGAAGTAGCCTCTCGTATAACCTGTTTAAGGCGGTATGTCTGGGAGCTGAGCTCAGTTCCCAGACATTGTCACTCTCGAGCGCTTGCTCCAGCCTAAATAGATGATAAATCCACCAAATCCGGCAAGTAGATGTTTGATGCTATGCCCGCTGATCTCTCCTAACAACGCATACAGCTGTTCGTCATTGGATTCTGCCCATTTGGCCAAGAGATAGGCAAATAGCGTGTACAAGTAGTATCTACTGTGGCTGAACTGCGGTCTGAACAATCCTATAATAAGGGGCAAGTGAATAAGGGGAATCAGCTGCACCAAAATGTAGGCAGATAAATCGCCTCGGCCGCTGACGGTATCACTGACATACCAGTATATGACGGAGAGTACGCCGTATATTATTGCAGGAACGAACAGGCGCTGGCCAAGGTGTGGGTGTATATATTCACTAAGAACGATACAGTAAAGAGCGATAAACGTTACAGTGATAGGTATACGATCTAGCATTAGTCTCAAAGCGTTCGGTTCAAGGTGGTAGTAACCTGAACCGAAAAAAGCCGCTATTAACCCACCAAAGAAGATAGGGTAAATTTTGTTTACTCTATGTTCTAAGGCATACGTATGATGGGTACAAAATTGCTTTAATCCGAATATCCCCACCAGTAAAAAAGGTAGATTGGAAATAACATTAACGAAGTTGGGGATTCCTAGCCAAGTCTGTTGATCGGCATAATCATAAAAATTACGGCTTTGGGTGATGGGAGAAAAATACAGGGCAAGAGCAGCAAGGATGATAGCAATAAGAATGAGCAGCGATATTCGATAATAGTACCCGATACGTGTCATGTCTCGCACTCTTCCTTCATGATCTCGATACCTAGCCAGAAGCATTCTCGCCAGGCTTTTTCTACATCAGGCGTATAGTAAGGATCACACTGATGGACGGTTTCCAGTAAGCAATCAAGCCAGATGTCGTAATCAAGCGGGCTGACACCGATACCTTGAGGACCATGTCGTTTTCCGAAAAATCGAATCGACTCACGGGCTGAGTCGGATATTGGTGCCAGTAAAATGATCGTTATCGATGCCTTTAGCATTGTGATTTGCTTTTGCATATCGACGTTGGCAAACATCAGGCGGAATTTGTCATCTTTCTGGCAAAAAAGCTCGTAGAAGGTTTCAAAGAAACGAGGGTGCTGGTTGCACCTAGCATAGCTGTCGTTAAAGACTTCGTGAATATCCATCTCGACTCCTTTGATAGGGACAACGCTTCAAGAAAATATGACTTTATATATGAGTATGAATCCAAAAATGGTATAAGCAACTAAATATACAGGAATTGTGAGAATCTGCTCGACAGTGCTACGACCTAGAGCTCATTGTATTTTTTAGCATTTCCAAAACATTTATCAATCGGATACTTTTGTTCATTCTTGTATAGTTTCTTTTGGCATGCCGCCATAATGTCTACATCGCACTTGTCCGCCAGCCGAACTAAATACATGAGCACGTCGGCGATTTCTTCCTCGAGGTGAGCTTTTTTAGCGGCAGGAAGATGCTTACTTTGCTCTGTGGTTAGCCATTGGAAAATTTCTGTGAGCTCGCCCATTTCACCGCTTAATGCCATTGCCAGGTTCTTGGGGGAATGAAATTGCTCCCAGTCACGTTCTGCGGCGAATTTTGCCAGCTGTTGTTGGATCTGTTTAATTTCCGAACACATACTATTCTCTTTTGCAGCGTTGGTAGAGGTGCTTAACCTTAGTATTTTACACACATGATGTGACTAAGGTTAAAGTAGGTATAGCAGATTTATATGCTGGTATTTTCAGCATGGATAAATTTTCTCCGATACACTCCTTGCAAGGCTTCCAATGTGCAGAGGAGCAAACCCAGCCAGATCAAGCTAAAGCTGATGGCCTTAATCTCATCAAAAACCTCTCCGAAAAGAAATACGGCAAGCAAGAACTGCAGTGTTGGCTCAATGTACTGCATCAACCCGACCATGGTTAGGCTAGTGCGGCTGATAGCCAAAGCAAAGAAAATCAACGGTGCAAGTGTAACTGGCGCCGAGCCGATATACAGCAGCAGTGTAGATAGATCGGATGACAACGCGACGCTTTGCCCCGAAATCCCCTGTACTGCCATGAATGCCAATGCAAGTGGTGCAAGGATCGCGGCCTCCATGGTGACGGATGTTAGCGCATCATAGCGGATATATTTCTTACATAAGCCATAGAGTGCAAAAAAACTGCCCATGATTAGTGAAATCCATGGTAGCTCACCATAGTGCCAGACTTGATAGGCAATCCCTGCAATGGCCAGAATCACGGCTGCTGACTGAGCATGTGACAGTCGTTCTTTTAGAAAGATGACACCGAGCGCGATGGCAAACAAGGGGTTGATGAAGAAACCAAGACTGGCAGCAAGTACTTGATCATGAGTGATCGCCCAGGTAAATGCATACCAGGAGATACACATGATTGCAGCGGCAATAGATGTTGCTATCAGCGAGTGCTTGTCTGCCCAAATTGTTTGCCATGAAGGGAAAGGTCGCTTTAGAAGCCCAATCGTAATCAGCATGACAGGCACTGAGAATATAATTCTAAACGCGAGTAGTTCATTAATATCAGCTTCGGGAAGAAACTGGTAATACAGTGGCAAGATGCCCCAAAGCACAAATGAAAAAGCGGCCAACGCATTTCCGGCACGGTGAGATTGCATACAGGCGTTCCAATAGTATAAATAAAAGACAACAGGGGGTGTAGGCGGCTATTTTGTCACTTTAGTTGAGTGGGATAAAGCAATTTATATGACAAATAACCAAGAGGAATATCAAGTTAAAAAACAACACTGGTAAGTATCAATAATGGTTGAGTTTATTTTTTCATCGCGATAATTGTATGTACAAGCCAGGAGCGTCTTTCTCCGGTCAACTGGGCTGAATATTCTTGTTTCTCCTTCCAAGAGACAACATAAAAGGAAGCAAATAATTGCTCCAGCTCGCTTTTAGTGTGGGTTAGAACGGGAAGCTCTTCATCAGTATTGCTCTCGTCTATACCAAGGAAATGGCCGCAAAACACTCCTCCGCTGTATAAACTTTCGTGAATGCTTGGCCATAGTCGGTAAAACTCATGACGGGAGCAGAAAAACAGACAGGCGCTTGCATTGATAAGATGAGCGCGAGGAAAGGTATAGTCGGAAAAACTGCTTAGTTGAACATCTAAACTGGGTGTCGATGCGGCCAAAGGATGCTCGGACAGTGTTTCAAGACTCTTTATATTAATATCAAAAGCAAAAACGCGATAATCTTGCTCGAGCAGGTACAGGGTATCCCGGCCCGTACCACAGCCACAATCAACGGCAATACGGTTCCTGGTGATATTTCCCAGAAATTGGTGGGCTTCAATGAGATGCGCGCGTGGTGGTAACAGCTTTTGGTTACTTAGGTAATCCAGCCAATCGACAGTTGCCATTCATGTTCCCTCTTCGATCATGGATCACGCTGACTCATACAGTATAACAGTGTCATAATCACTCAGTTATTAGAATATAGATGACTGGGTATGATCTAGCTGCCTGTATTTATAATGCCGATAAGATTTTAATCACGCCAGAGTGCAGAAGTTTGGTATTATTAACGGGCATCAGGTGCTTAACAATATGTTGGGACAACCTCCTGTTGTGATTGTAAGCCAGCAGGCCAATGATAAGAGAGAATAGAATGACTAAGCTAACCGCAGATATTCAAGCGAACTGTGATCTGTTTGTTACCGAAACAAAAGAGACCCAAGTGATTTGGGGGTTATGTAACGAAGAGGGTGATTGGCTGTCTGTTGCATCTAGTGAGTTTGAAGATTCTGAAGTAATGCCTTTTTGGTCAAGCGAAGAGAATGCAAAACTTCACTGTGCCGATGAGTGGGAAGAGTTTACCGCAACGATGATCCCGCTGGATGTGTTTGTGGAAGACTGGATGGTCACCTTGGCAGAAGATGGTGTGCTAGTCGGAATGAACTGGAATGAGCAGTTGGAAGGTTCTGAGCATGAGCCTGCAGATGTAGCCAAGCTATACCTGTAAACCATACCTGTATATCGGGCCTGTAATGTACTCATGATGCAGTACTAGGCAACGTTGTACCGAATAGATAAGCCGTATCTTATTGATACGGCTTTGTTGTATCTATTTCTAAGATATTCGGCCAGACATTGAATTATTATTGGCTGAGATATCAGCTATATTTACAGAGAGTCATCAAACATGAGGGTGTTGTTATGGTGCTTTCTGAATGTCGCCAAATGATGGCAGAGCAGACGTTGGTTGAAGCTCGAATAGTGCACGATTTTTTAAGTGCTGGCTGGAGTGTTAATTTCAGAGACTCTGAGGGGAATGATTACCCTATTACTGATACTTTCGGCGTTCCGTGTAGTTATGATTCTTTAAAACAAGCTGAGGATGTCGTACATCAGGTCGGGGATTGTCCCGTCTCTATAGATAGTCTATTCCGGTTTGCAGAGCGCTAACGGCTAAAACGTATTGTGGCTGAAAAAGGGTGAGGATGGCAAAAATATACATTGCATAGAAAAGTACGATCGTGCTAAAAATAGCACATCGCCAGAGATTGAGAAGCAAAATGAGCAAAGGCCGTATAACTCGAGACCATATTTTACAGACTGCCTTTAACCTGGCCAGTAAAGATGGACTAGACAGCTTGACTATCGGTCAGTTGGCAAAGGCGTCGGGAATGTCGAAAAGCGGCCTGTTTTCTCATTTTAACTCGAAAGAAAATTTGCAGATTGCGGTATTGGAATATACCGGTGAATACTTTGCACATCGCGTTATTCAACCTGCGAGAATGGCAGAGCCAGAAAGCATTGAAAAGAAGCTGAGGCTATTGCTGCAAAATTGGTTGGACTGGAATCAGTCTTTTCAGGGCAGCTGTATGTTTCTTGATGCCTGGAAAGATAACAGCGATACGGATAACCCTGTTCAGTTGGCACTGTTGGCTATTACGCGTCGCTGGTTGGAGTATTTGTGTCGTCAGGTAGAAAAAGCGAAACAGAATGGTGAGCTAAAACCTGAGTTGGATACCTGGCAATTTGTATACCGCTTATATGGTGTGTACCTGAGTAGCCACTTATTTCGATCACTGTCACTTGAAACAGACGAACACCAGCGGTTCTGGCTGGGTATCGAAGAGCTAATGAACGAGTGGCGAGTTCAATAATAATCTCAATTTAACACTTATAGTTTTTTTTGCTTAGTTAAAAAAGCACGATCGTACTTTTTGGAGGCTCAATGAGCAGCAAGATATATTTTAAGCAGGGTAAAGGCCTTGATCTTCGCCGAGGCTTGATCAACCTGACAACACGCCTGCATCACACTGTCGCCCCTCGTCATGCAAGAAAGGTGGCTAAGAATTTGCTGCTGACCCCTGATCGAGGTAAGCGTTGTACTCGTGAGCCAGTAGGATTGATCCGACGTCAAATTGAAACAACGGAAGGCAAAATCATGACTTACCAGTTGGGGCTGGGGCCGACTTGGATCCTAGGTCATGGCTGGTCAGGCTCATCCAGCCAGTTTTACTCACTGATGGAGCATATTGCCGCAGCGGGTTATACCGCTTTGGCGTTTGATAATCCGGCACATGGTGAAAGCGAAGGCCGATATGGGCACCTGCCTGGTTTTGTTAAAGTGTTTGATGAAGTATTAGATCAGCAAGCCAGTATTGTCGGTGTTATTGCACATAGCATGGGTGGGGCAATGGTGCTGGAGAGTAGACACTCGCTATTGAAAGGCAAACCCATTTTATTGGTGGCACCTGTGCTGAATTATACTGAAAATTTAGTCAGCACCGTAAAGCGTTCGGGTTACTCCATGAAGCTATTTAATGAAGTCGTCGGTGAAATTTCGGAAACGTACCAATATTCTTTAGAATCGATTGACCCGCTAGAGCGGCTTAAAACGCACTTTGGGGAAACGGTTATAGTCCATGACAAGGGCGACCGTTTTGCTTCATTTCAGCATTCCGAAACAGCTTGCAACCTTGATCACGTGAAGCTGCTAGCAACAGAAGGGCTCGGGCATGGGCGGATTCTAAATAGTGCTCCTTTGCGTCAGGCGTTTGACTCGTTAGTTGCCCAACAATAACTTGCCAATAATAAAAAAGAGCATCAATGATGCTCTTTTTTGTCCTGCCATTTACTGGTTAATTGGAGTTAACTTGTATCTGCTGTCTAGCAAGCTCCAAACGTGCCACTTCGGCATCAAGTTCGGCAATCTTGTCTTCCATTAATTTATGGCAGTAGTCAGCCAGCTTGCGAGCATCTTGGAGTTCGTATTGACTAATATCAATGGGCTCCAGCATTTCACTGATGACGATGCCGTTATCACGGCGATTAAGTAAGATTTTGTTGTGGGTTGTACTAACGCACATCGGAATAATTGGCACACCGGCTTCGATGGCCATTCGAAAAGCACCTGTTTTGAAGGGGAGCAGTCCGCGTCCTTTGCTGCGCGTGCCTTCAGGATACATCCAGACAGATAGGTTACGTTGGTGTATGGCCTCTGCTACCTGCTTGATAGTACTGCGAGCTTTAGACTTATTCTCTCTATCAATCAGTATGTTACCGGTAATCCAATATAACTGGCCGAAGAAGGGGATCCACAGCAGGCTTTTTTTGCCAATAGTAACAGTTCGCGGCTCAAGCATACCGGGAGCGGTGACGAAGTCGAATATACTTTGGTGGTTGGAGATATAAACGCTGTTTCCAACGTTGGCGACGTTTTCTTTGCTTCGCTGAATTAGCTCTACACCAGCTAGTTTTTGTAACTGATTGAACCAGCGGCAGAAAAAATACACGTGTTTGGGATTGCGAGGGCTCAGTAGACAGTAGACCAAGGCAAAAAGCGAGGTAAATATTATGAACATTGCCGCTAACAACAGGCGGATAAGAGAAAGCACAATCACTCCTTTGAATTATTAGTACTCAGTCTGACGTCATTGGCATGTTTAACAGAAGAGGCCAGAGGAGCTTCAGAAACAGGTTTCTTAAAAAATACAGCAAATTAGCCTAAAGATAAATAAACTCAACAGGCTCCGAGAGCATTCGGTGCACCAAGATCATTATATACACTGCCAGAACGATTAAGAAATGATCAGTAAAAGCCCAATAAAGCAGGTGTTGCTATGTAAACCTACAGTGCAGGTGTGAAGTCAATCGCACGTGGTTACACGAGTCAATAAAATGTTGGAAAGTCTTTATAATTCAAGAGATAAAGAGCTTGGTTTTGACACGGCATGATCGATCTTGTCTGAAAGTATGCGGTCTGTTGTGCAAAGTCTCTTCAGTTGTGTGGAGTTTTGGAGGCGAGCGCCGAGCTACGCCTCTTTTTTTTGTCTAAAAATTACGACTTAAGTATTTTTACCATGTTGTAGCGCTCGAACGGGATGTTGTTCCTGAGTGAGATTTCTTTTTCTATCAGTTCAAACCCTAGTTGCTCAAATAGGCCTCTTGATACTTTGCTGGCTGTCACGCTCAGGCTGGTCTGTTTTTTCGCCAAGGCTATCGCCTCAAACGCAGTGTAGAGCTGTTTTCCCAGTCCTTGGCGAGAGTATTCCGGTAAGACATACAGTAACGTCAGATGGTTGACTGGGTGAAGCTGGCCAAATGCGATTGGTTGGTTTTTTTCATCGACGGCAACCAGAGTGTGACCTTGGTACATGAAGGCTTCAAATTCATCAAAGTGCGAGTGAGGATAATCAGCCCAGATTGAAACCTGCTCAGGGGAGTAATGTTGCTGTCCAAGTACGGACGCAGAATGGTAATAGATTTCGGCTACAGCATGAATATCATCGCTGATAAATGCCCTGAGTGGATATATATTCATTTGTTAACATCTTCCCTGTTTTGGCTGGTGGTCAAGTCGGTGGTTTTTATAACAATTAATGTCAGGATTCGATAGCACCTCTGTTCAAAACTGTGGAATGATATAACCTATCGTGAAACTAATAAAAACTGATTGCAGCGGAAAGTCGGCAGTAACTTTTTTGCACGTTCCGTAGATTCAGTAGGAAAAATAGAACATTTGCGCTGTGAATATTTATTCTTGTTTTTTGATTGTATGTTTATCGGTGACGGCCCTTTCTGGCTGCTCGTCTAACCTCGGAGTTAATGAGGCGGCATCTAAGCCTGGCCGTGTTGAGTCAGTCGATAACTATCAGCAAAGGAATCAGTCAATTCCAACGGCATTAATACCGTCACTTTCTACACCATCATTCAGTATGGTGTATGAATCGTGGAAGGGGACACCCTATCGTCTGGGAGGAAATAGCAAGCGTGGTATAGATTGTTCGGCGTTTGTGCAGGTGGGTTATTCTGACGTGTTCAATCGGCTTCTGCCGAGAACGACTGGCGAGTTGGCAAGAATCGGACGCTGGATCCCTCAGGCCGAAGCAAAAGAAGGTGACTTGGTTTTCTTTAAAACGGGCCGTAGCCTGAGGCATGTCGGGATCTATCTCGGGAAATCAGAGTTTCTTCATGCTTCAACGTCTCGGGGTGTCATGATTTCGCGTTTGGACAACCCATATTGGCGGCGGGCATTTTGGCAGATGCGAAGAGTACAAATTTACTGAGGTAATTTGGGTATGAATTTTTTCCGTATTTACACGCTAAATTGAGCCCGCGATCTCGCAAAAATGGCCAACGCCTCCCATACTTTTGCTGTAGGAATAATTTCCGGAGGTGAACATGGCCATGGCACTTAAAGTAGGGCAATTCCTCAACAGTCATAATGTGGATTTCAGCCTTACCCAACACCGTCATACCGACACATCTTTTAGCTCTGCTATCTCTGCGCATGTACCCACTTCGCAAGTTGCGAAAGCCGTAATGCTCAAAGATCAGAATGGTGAATACCTGATGGCTGTTGTTCCATCAAACCGGCGAGTGATGATTGATAAGATTGGCCGTATGATGGGAAAACAGTATTTCTTGATTGGTGAGCACGAACTACCACAGATATTTCAGGATTGCGATCCTGGGGCAGTTCCTTCGCTAGGGCAAGCTTATAAGGTTAGCATGTTGGTAGACGATCTTTTGCTTGAACAAGATGAACTTTATATAGAATCAGGGGATCATGAGAGCTTGATCCATTTGGATAACAAGCAGTTCCATAAAGTGATGCACGATATTCCACATCAAAATATTAGTGGTTATCGCATGATGTTTTCTCAGGAGCAGGAAAGTAGAAGAGGCTGGGACTGGGAATAAAGTTTTAGCTGACTGAAGAGAACACGCTATGTGTTGTTATTAGGAAAACACCCGTAGGATGGATAATCTCGCGGGTGTTTTTTTGTGGTTGTATAATAAGCTTATGATTTTAAAGGTGTTTTTTAACTGTAACCCTAGGGCGGTAGTGATACCCGTCGTGGCGGAAACGATCCACCTTGTGACTCATATTGACCCTCAACCGCCCCCAATACTGCAGTGAAAACTGCCACCGTCTAGGTCAGTTATAGTTTCAGTTCAGGCACATTTTCTTTGTTTTACGAGTTAACTTCAAGTTGGAGCTAGTTTAGAGGGAGGGTACGCAACGACAGTGGTAAAACTACCGTTACGTACGGGGTGTGCAGGTGCTTACTTAATGCTGTTGAGCATAAAGTTGATGATTGGATCGCCGTCATCAATCTGTGTTAGGGGCTTGGGAAGATAGTCGGGTTTCCGTAATATTTCTCGTGTGATCAGCTCGTCCAGCAGTGGCTTGAACTCAAACCCTGTCTTGCCGACAAACAGCGATGTCAGATCGCTTTCCCGATAATATATCAAGGCATCTCTCAGCCCTTTAAGGTAGAGATAGTCTTTGGTAAAACCACCGCCTCGGTAGGCTCGGGCCGTGATGGTGAATGCATCATTTTTATCTAGGCGATGCTCTGTTACCAAATGGTTGAAAGTTTCACTAAAGCTGTCACCTCGCACCATTTTATCCACAGTAATCACCCGAAGTGCGAGAGTTTTCAGTCGCTGTAACGGGAAGTTGCCTGACAGGTGTTCGCACAGAATCGCCAACCCCTCCTGGGTGTGGGTATTACCCGGCAACCCGAGTTTAAGTACCTTGAGCGGTTGCCTATCAGCATTAACGCTGGTGACCATATGGACACCGAGCTCATGGTGGATCAGTGCGTTCAGATCCGCAGGCGAGAACAGGCAGCCCATATTGACCTTGATGTTACGTCCGCTAACCATTGCCCGCGCAATTAACTGCTTGGAACCGACAATCTTGCAGGAAATAGCGTACTCTTCAGCCGCTGCCTTGAAAGCATTGATTGCCTCGGCCGCACTGATGCTGGCCGGTTCTGCTACCTGATACTCCTTGGCGTGGAGAATAAAGTTTGCATTGGCGATATCCTGCTGATTTGGCTGACCGTAATATCTCAGCGAGTTATAGAGAAACTCGTCTTGGCCAATACTGCTCAGCAAGTCAATTCGTATTGCCAGTTGGTCAATAACCCGGCGGTACATCTTTTGAATGTCGGCATCGCGGACGTCGTCAACCGGTAGACGATAGAGCTGCTCCCTGAACTTATACGGGTCAATATCCAGCTGTCGATAGGTAAATCTTGGCTGGTAGTCATGCGGTTTATGGAGGAACCGACGCTTTTCCTGTTTAAGGTTGGTCGGATTAATATAACTCAGCGTATTGATACCCCGGGCCAAAGAATACAGTTGGCGATCAAGCTTGATCACCTCGCGTGGCAGTTTAGACGCAAGTATATGGCTGCCCGTGAGACGTTTCACCTTTGTACGGCGCAGAATCGTTGCCGCCGCATGTTCAGTGAGCACTGTCTTCATGGCCTCTTTTAGTTTCTCGATAACCAAGGGGAAGGCTTCACCCCCGACCTCATTCATGAAGATTTTCTTTACTTCGATCGGCAAGATCAACGTATTGGCGAAATTCTCCTTGATGAAGGTGGCCTGATAGCCTTGCCCCTTGAAAACCGAATTGACACTAGCATCAATTTCAATATTCGGTAACTCGATATTGCCAAGCCGGCCTAATAAGTGATTAATTTCTTTGTCCCACTTGCGCGTATTGAGCTGGCCAGTTCCGAGGTTGAATACCGGTGTTTCACGCTCTATACGCTGGTAGTTATATGAATGGACATCATATAGCAGGCACAGGCCAAACTGGCTTTCAAGTGTATCGACCAAGCATCCTAAAATACGATAGTACTGCTCGTGCTTGCTGATAGATGTTGCACGTTCGGCAGCGGTTAATGTTTCGGACCAGACTTGTTTGCCCCACGCCGTCTCATAAACACTGCTGTCTACAGGACGATTTAGATCGTACTCGTACCGGGAATCTTCGCCCTGAAGAACAACAGGCAGGGACGAAATAAAATCCCCGGTGTAAGGGTCTTCTTCATAGTACCGCTCCATCTCGCTCAGGTTGCACTTGGGTACAAGATCACCGCGAAGGCGGTGACCGTGATGAATGGCTGTGGCGATATAGGGCTGATACTCACTGATACGGATAATCAGGCTGCCATCGTTGAGCTGGGCTTCGAACGGAATACGGTGCCGGATCTTGTCCAGCACTTCAGTCTCAGTAAGTTGCAGCATCAGCAATCACCTGACGGTATTCGTTTTTGCGGGCGATACCAACTTCTTTGGCAACAACAACACTTTCTACAAAATCAATCACTTCACGTTGCAGCTTGGTTCTGTTCAGACGGTTGATACGGGTGATCCCACCAGGGCTAAGTACATTCACTTCGACCAGTTTGCCTTTGATAACATCAAGACCAACAAAATAGAGTCCATCGCGTACCAGCTTTGGACCGATATGTCGGCAGAGACGTAGCTCTTGCTTGGTTAGGCTATGCTTTACTTCTTTGCCGCCGGCATGAATATTTGAGCGCACATCACCGGATGCAGGTACCCGTCGCATGGCGCCTATAGGCTCACCATTGAGCATCATGATCCGCACGTCGCCTTCTTCGGCACCCTCGATATAGTCCTGCAAAATGACGTAGTTCTTGTCTTCTCCGATGTAAAAATCAAGCAGAGACTTGACGCTGGACTTAGCGCTTTTCTCGACAAGAATGACGCCTTTGCCGCCATAGCCGTTCAACGGCTTCATGATCATTCGGTCATTGGGGCTTTCTTCCAGCACTCGCTCTAGATATTCACGATTTTTTGATACATGAGTTACCGGAATAAACTCGTTATTCGGATCCGGCAGGGAAGTGGTGTAAAGCTTGTTATTGGCCACACGCAACCCATCGATGTCATTCACAATGAAGGTATCGTCGCGAACAGAGTCGAGAAAGTTCAGTGCCATGGTATCCAGCGGTGGATTGGCACGCATAAAGATCACGTCAAAACCAGCCAGTGGCAATTGCGCTTTGCGAAATTCAGCTTTGTGGTAAAAACTCGGAATATTGTTTGATACCTCACCCGTTTTTAGGACATTGCAAAATGCAATCGCCGTACTGTGGCGCATGGTCAGATTGTTAGGTGTTGTAATTGCAACCGTATGACCGCGGCTAGCCGCTTCATGAATAAGGCGTAACGTTGAGTCAGTGTCGGCTTCAACTCTTTCCCACGGGTACATAACAAAACAAATTTTCATACAAGTATTACCAAATGAACTGTCACGGATGACAGGCAAAAAAGAACGAAGTCATCGCACAATGTGGATGGCTTAATCGGTATTTAGCGTTAAGGGTGAAAGGAAGCCGTCATGCGGCTACCCCAAGAGAGCACTAGTAATCGATGTCGACTTCTAGGTTGCTCTCGTTATCGTCATCGAAGCAATAGGCCTGCTTACGTTGAGAAACACACAAGGTATAGCTTCTTATTTTCTGGGTCGTTTTAGTGGTGTATTTCATCCAGCATTTTGCGAAATCGGACTGCACGTCGAGCTGGCCGAGGATCTCTGCGAGGAACTGCCGTTCTGGTTCGCTTGCGGGCTCAAGGGTACCGTTTTCCAGCCCTTTCATCGTACGGCCGTAATCTTGCAGCAATGTTGCTTCATTGATAGTGAATACACCTGAACGGTTGAAGCCGCGTGGGAAATTTTTATCGTCGTAAAATTTGCCTTCACTTCTCATTAAATTGCTTCCTGATGAGATTTTCGCAGATAGTCGTGCAGCTGGCTGACGTTGTAAAACGAAGTTTTTTCGTCGTGACGATAAAAAAAATTGATTAAAATAAAACAGGGCGAAGGTGTACTATCTTTTTTTTATCCTCTTTCGCTAATTGAGAACACATGTGGATACAGAACTACTCAGAACGTTTCTAGAAGTGACGAAAACAAGGCATTTTGGCCGGGCTGCAGATAATTTGTTTTTAACCCAGTCGGCGGTCAGTTTTCGTGTTCGGCAACTGGAGTCTCAGCTGGGGAATGATCTGTTTTCAAGACAGCGGGGAAATGTTCAGTTAACAGCGGCCGGTGAGCGCTTGCAGCCATACGCCGAGGCTATTTTGCAGACTTGGGGACGGGCTAAACAGGATGTTGCACTGACTGACAGTTTAACGAAACAGGTGACAATAGGAGCATCGCCGATGTTCTGGGAGTTTGATGGTATCTCAGACTGGATCAACCGGATTTATGACGCCGAAGAGGGTTTGTCGCTACGATTGGAATCCGTTCCTAGACAAAGTATGGCGAAGCGGTTGCTCGACAAGAGTATTGATGTCTCGATTACCAGTGAACCGCCGAGAATTGATAACTTGCAGGTATCAAGAGTCCGTGATTTTCAGTTGCAGCTTGTTACCCGAGAACAAGGCAGCACCATGGATGATCTCAGTGCGCTTCCTCTGGTTTTTCTTGACTGGGGGACGCGCTTCTCGGTCGAGCACAGTCGTATAAGCGAACTGCAAAAGACACCTGTTATGCATACCCATTCGAGTAGGATGGCTCTGGAATATTTGTTGAATAACCGCTCGGTCGGCTTTTTGCCGTCGCCGGTGATCGCTCAGAGTGTTGAGCATGGCGAGCTATACCCCATTTTTGGGGCTCCGGTGATGGAGCAGTCACTGTATTTGGTATGGCGTGAAGATAGCGACAAGCTGGCGTTGCTGCAGGCAATGCTTAGTGTTCCTTTCAACAATGTTATTGAAAGCGTCTAATCGAATCTATTGCTTGTTGGATGAAAAATAACTTGTTGTACACTTGTCGGAATTCTCACTACTCTCCGCGTCAGGCAGTAAGATGAGATCCGATATGTGTTTTGGTTCTTGTATTTGATATTGGTCGTAGTTTTATTCTCTTCGGACCGGTATCTTTTAGTTTTACTGTCATAAACGACTATTATTATTCGGTAAATGTTGGTGACGATATCTGTTGATGACTATATCGTTATCGGTGTTCAATCAATCAGTAGCATTTTACTCTGAATATGTTTCAGGAAACGAGCATGGCAAAGTTAGATCAAAAATTTAGCAAAGGATCTAAGTCCAAAAACAAATTCGATCTGGAAGATGACTTTCGAGATTTCAACCAGCAACCAAAGAAGAAAAAGCGCCGCATTGCGAGGCAGCGTGAAGAGTATTCAGAGTATGATGACAGTAACTTTTGATTATTATTATCTTCTGTAGACATATACCAGTACAAGAGCGTTCAAGATGAACGCTCTTTTAGTTGATAGCTCAATATCTGGGATCAACCTTTTTCCCGCAGATTGCGGTATACTGGCTGCAGTTACATGAATCACCAAAGAGTTGTGCAATGCTAGATAACCTAAGTATCCCTAATGATATCGAAAAAGAGCCTGAATTACCGATCCCTTCCATTGAAGAGCAAAAGCGCATTGTTGAAACGTTAAAGCGCCTGGAAGAAGCTGGTGAACTGACGCCTGAAATTCTTGAACAGTATATGACTGGCCAGCGAGTGATCGACGAAGATAGCTAATATAGCGATTCGTTATCTCGAATAAAAAACCGGCACCTTTCAAGGTGCCGTTTTTTATGAGTAGTCATTCGGCTTGTAACTTAGCTAAGTGCTGGCTGATGACTTTTTGTTGGCTTCATAGTGAATGACAGCCATAGCAGAACTAAGCTACACGGGCCTACCCAGCTAAGGTGGCTGCTATAGAGAGGGAGCCATTCTAGGAACATCCGGTTAAGAGAGTCAGTCATAATTCCGAGTACAGTGGCTGTATCAATGCACCCCAAAGCTAATGCAATTAACACCAAGTATTTCAGATTTGGATTTTCAGTGAGTGATAGGGAGGCGGCCAACACGAGCGCTATTGCGATGGGACACAGTACAAGGATAAGAGGTAGGCTGAACGAGATAAGTTGTTCTAAGCCAAAATTGGCGACTAGGGCAGTCAGTGTGATGGCAATCGTTGCCCCTTTTGTAAATGGAAGTTGATAGGTCTTTTCAAAGTACTCTGCGTTAGCGTTGGTAAGGCCAATGATCGTTGTTAGGCAAGCCGTCAGGGTAATTGCGGCGAGTAGTAGCTGGCCAATAGGCCCGAGAATTGCGGCCGAGTACAGTGTGAGAATCGCCCCGCCGTTACTTGCCCCGGGAGCAATAGCCGAAGAACTTGCACCAAGGTAACCCATTGCTAGATAACAAATGCTCATCAATATCATGTAGATACCAGCGATGAAATAGCTGTATCGGCGTATACCGATCTGGGTGGTGACCCCTTTTTCCTTAATCGCCTGAATGATCACCCAACCAAAGGCTACGGCAGCTATTGCGTCTAAAGTCATATAGCCTTCTAGCAAACCGTTTACCAAGGGTGCTTGCTGGTAGTTAGTAAGAGCCTGGGTTGTTGACCCCTGAGGGTTGAAAATAGCGGTGATGACGAGTACGCCAAGCATCGCAATGAGGGCTGGTGTCATGAACTTGCCAATAATATCAACAAGCTTACCTGGCTTGAGGGCCAGAAACAGACTAATGGCGCAGAAGGTGACAGAGAATGGCAATAGATAACCTTCACCGACAAATGGTTTTAAGCCCATTTCATAGGCGACAGTAACAGCTCGGGGTAGAACAAAAGCTGGGCCTAGGGTTATAAATACGGTTAGCCAGAATGTTCTGTCCAACCATGTCGGGAGTGATTGAGTGAGTTTATTGACAGAAGAAAGGCGACCCAGAATGATAATTGTCAGAGCCGGCAGCCCGACAGCGGAAATCAAGAAGCCTACCATCGCAATGAGCCAGTTTTCTCCAGCTTGCAGGGCCATCATCGGAGGGAAAATAAGGTTACCCGCACCCAGGAACAGTGCAAAGGTCGTAAAGCCAATAGCCGTGATATCTCTTTTTTTCAATGGAACCACCTTCAGTCATTGTCAGTTGGGTGGTTAGAAAAGAGAGGTGAAATACTCTGTTTTCGCCAGCCAAGCTGACGAAAAACAAAGCCGTCAGCGTCAGAAAATGACGACGACAGAGAAAAGTGTGCAAGATGCTGAGCAAGAATTTACTTGCGTGCAATCGGACTGATTGTTAGTCATTGAGATGCGCATTCTTCACACTTGGAATTTAGATAAGTAAAATTAACATAATGCAGTGCACGGCCTGATGTAAAGCTTTATTTTATTCTGGGTTTTGAGGTGAAACCTAGCGGATTATTTTGCATTAATCTTTCACCTCGTTAACTATCTGATTCTTAAGTGTTTAACTGTTTAGCAATGCGTTAAGTTCATCGAGTGTGGAGACTTGGTAATTCGGTTTAATCCCTTCAGGAACTTGATGACCATGGGCATTTAGCCAGCACGTATGGATCCCAGCGTTCATTCCACCCAGAATATCTGAATGCGGATTATCACCAACCATAAGTATGTCATTTTTGTCAGGATGCCCCATTTGCGAAAAGGCAAAATCAAAGATGCCGCGATCAGGTTTTGCGACACCGACTTGCTCCGAGATAATCAGTGTCGAGAAGTAGTCTTGGAAACCGGTACGTTCTAGCCTTATTTGTTGCAGCTCGGTAAAACCGTTGGTGATAATGCCCAGTTTTGCTCTGTCTTGCAGGTTGTGCAGTAACTCTTGGGCACCAGGTAACGGCGCGCAGATGTCAGCCATTGCGGTGAGGAAGGCGCTGTTGATGAATTGAGTTGTGACCTTGAGCTTCTCTGCCCATGACTGAAAGCGTATGTTTTGTAGCTGCTGGGCTGTGATAACCCCATCTTGGTAATCAACCCACAGTGGTTTATTGACTCTCTGGTATTCCGCAAAGTCATCTTGAGTGAATTCGATGCCCAAGCGGGAAAACATTAAATTCAGCCCCTGAAAAGCATCAAAGTGAAACAGGGTTTCATCTGCATCAAAGAGTATCCATTTATATTTCATTTACATTAATCCGGTCTTTGGTTCGCTTTATGTTGGTGTTGGCAGATAATACATCAATCAAGGTTATATTTTCTCTCTGAATTTCATAAATGCTAGTTGTATATAAAGTTTTAGATTTAACCTAGTTATACCTATAAGTAGTTATGTACGCTAAATGACGATGTCTGGCTTGCTATTCTGTTTAATTAACTATACTTGATGGTATGGGAAAAGAGGCATGGAGAGCCCCCATTAATCTGCAGTTGTTTCTTTAATATAATGCTAAGGAGTAAAATGAATGGTTGATGAAATAAAGTTCTATGAGCCAGAAGAAAGCCACGGATTCTTATCAAACTTCGCATCTAGTCCTATTACATTAAGTGATATTGTGTGGCCAACAAGTGAGCATTACTACCAGGCACAGAAGTTTGTTGAACCTGAGATTCAACAGCAGATTTTAAATGCGGAAACACCTGACAAAGCGTTCAATTTAAGTCGTCAATTTGCAGACAAGGTCAAAGACGACTGGATGGACGTTCGAAGTGCTGTTATGCGCTTCATCGTGTTTGAAAAGTTTCGTCAAAATCCTCGGTTTGCACATTTGCTTGTGAGCACTGGCGACAGTGTTATTAAAGAGCATTCTCATCATGATGATTTCTGGGGAGATGGTGGGGATGGAAGCGGGCGCAATGAACTCGGTAAAATCCTGATGGATGTGCGAGATTATTTTTCTGGTATGGAGCCTTTTAACCTTGTTCACTTTGTTGATAGTGCAAAGCTACCGACTCAGTGGGGAACATTCCAGATGTACGGGTTTGTCGAGCAGGCAACAGGGAAGGAACATTTAGCGCTGGTATATGGTGAGCTGGATCCGAAATCACCACCCTTGATCCGCTTGCATTCGGAGTGCTTGACTGGTGATGCCCTTTTCAGCGCTCGATGTGACTGCGGTTTTCAATTGTCCAGAGCGATGGAGAATATCGTGAATGCCGGAAGTGGCGTATTGTTTTATTTGCGCCAGGAAGGGAGAGGAATTGGCTTAATTAATAAAATACGTGCTTATCATCTACAGGATGACGGCGCAGATACGGTTGAAGCGAATGAGCGACTCGGATTTGCCGCTGATATGCGTGATTATTCTTTCTGTAGGGGAATGTTAAGCTTCCTTGATATTAAATCGGTTAGGTTGATGACAAATAACCCCCGCAAAGTAAAAGCCTTAACCAGTGCAGGTATTAGTATAGAGGCAAGGGTTCCTCTACAAGAAGGGAATAACCCACATAACGAGAATTACCTGAAAACCAAAGCGACAAAACTTGGTCACATGTTTGACGAAGAGTTTATTAAGTAACTTGGTTGTAATTAAAGACGCAGCTTATGCTGCGTTTTTAATTACTCATATAAATATGAGTGTTGTTATTGTAACGTTGGCCTAATTAAAAGTAGCTTTTAATGATACTATCAATAGCTCCCGTGCTTTTTAGTTCTTTCAATTTTGAATTTGCATAATTTTGCATTTCTCTATTCATGTTAGGATCAAATGCAAGGTAAATAGGATAGTCCGGAATGACCGACCCAAATGGTTGGATATCGTACTGAGATAAATCTTGGTTTTGTTGCGATAGATTATATTTAATCCGAGAATCCATCTCTACAAATGCAGTATCTCCCGGTAATTTCCTTATAACCCGGAATGCTGCGCTGTAATCTTTGACCCTTAGTTCTTCTACGTTACCGCCTTTGAAGTAGGGGGTCAGTTGAGGGTAGTCAAAACCATGAAGCAGCACGACGACTCTGTCGTTCATGTCTTGCATTGAATTGAACTCGAAAGAGTTCTTATGGCTGCTTACAAGTACGTGTTTGACGTTATAAATAGGGCTGTCAGATAGGTTTTCCGCCTGAACTCCTCCCCATCCTGGGCTTCCGTATGTGATCCAGTTCGGTTTTCCGCCAGCTTCAAGCAATGAAATCATTCGGTTGAATGGGTAGGTATGGAAGTTAATATCATATTGACTGTCTTTGAAAATAGCTCTTACGATGTCAGTAACAATACCACTGTGCTTATTATCGCCATTTTCAATTTGGAACGGACTTGCTTGTTTGGCAATGACATAATAATTCACAGACTCCGCATTTAATGCAAAGCTTGAGCAAGATAACGCTAATACTGTTGCAATCGAAAAAATTTTATTCATTTTGTGTCCTTACCTTAACTATCCGGTTGAAGAAGCTATTATTATGTTAGTAGAAGAAGGATAAGATGCGAGTTTAAGGATGAATAAAACGTATCAAGAAATAAAGCCTAAACGTAAAATGGGTATAGCGAGGCAAATACTACTTTCAATTTTGTTAATTAGCTCACTATTTACCTTATTTACGACCTGTTTGAATCTGTATCTTGACTATAAGGAAGATTTGGCTTCTATCGAAGAAAGATTTGTTCAGATTGAAGAAAGCTATCTATCGAGCTTGGTTTCCAGCTTATGGGTCGAAGACCGCGAGCAATTGGCCACTCAGGCCGAAGGTATTATGCATTTACCCGGGCTTCATTATCTTGAGATTAAAGATAGCGAAGGCATCATCATTAGAATTGGCACTGAATTACCGAAGTACATGCACCAGAAGTCATGGGACATGGTCTATCAGTTGGGTAACAAAGAGTACAATCTGGCAACACTGACGGTTCAATCCGACCTGTATGCCATCTATCAGGGCTTGATCGATAAGTTTATTTTTTTACTGATGAGCCAGGCCGTCCAAATCTTCGTTATTGCTGTCTTCATCATTCTTATTATGTATCGGCTGGTTGTTCAGCCGCTAACACAGATGTCTAGAACTGTGACTGATTTTGACTCTGATAAGGTGCCCAAAGCGATTCATCTTCGCGCGCGTTGGTTTGACGATGAAATGTCCATTCTGTCTAACCGCTATAATCATTCAGTTGAGCAGATCCGCGAGCACTATTGCCAGCTTGAAGATGCTCGCGAATATGCAGAAGAGGCCAATCGTAAAAAAAGCGAGTTTTTGGCGAACATGAGCCATGAAATTCGTACCCCTATGAATGGAATTATCGGTCTGTCCAGTTTGATGAAAGAGATGGATATGTCGGAAGAGCAAAAAGAATATGTGAATATGCTTAATACTTCATCACTCTCTTTGTTGGATCTGATCAACGATATTTTGGACTTTTCAAAAATTGAGGCCGGACGGTTGGAACTGGAACATAACCTTTTGAATTTATTCGAGCTTAATAAAGAGGTTGAATCTGTTTTCTTGGTAAGGGCTGCTGAAAAAAAACTTGCCTTTCAGTGTTCTATTGACCGAAGTGTCAGCCCTATGTTGCTCGGTGATGCAACCAAGCTTCGTCAGGTATTAAATAACCTGGTAAGCAATGCTATTAAATTTACTGAAAGTGGTTTTGTTCACCTTCATGTTCAACGTGAAGATGAAGACCACAAGTCAGTAAAAGTGAGGTTTGAAGTGTCGGATAGTGGTATCGGTGTCCCTAAAGAGATGCATGATGCTATTTTCGAAAAATTCCAACAAGCCGATGGCAGCACTACCAGAAAGTATGGTGGCACAGGGCTTGGACTCGCTATTGGTCGAGAGATCATTCGATTGATGGGCGGAGAACTGCAGCTCAGTAGCGAGCCGGGAAAAGGCAGCATTTTTTCGTTCGTTTTGTCATTGGAGAAAAATATACTATCTACGGCCTCTAGCAGTGATACAAAGCTGTTGTCAGAGCTTTCTGTGCTGCTTGTTGATGACAGCAGGCTTAACATGAGGATTACTTCAGCTCAGTTGAGCAACTTTGGTGCAAAGTCGACTTGCTGTGAGAAGGCCACTCAAGCGGCTGACTTTGTTTTGCAGGCCATTAGCCGTAAAGAGCCCTATGATTTGATTGTTCTTGATAAAATTATGCCTGAAATTAATGGGTTTGAATTGGCCAAGCAACTAAAAATACAATTTGTAGATCGTTGCCCTAAAATGATGATGATCTCGGCTGGGCCAGAAGTGGGTGATGAAGAGAGGGCCAAAAAATCCGGAATTCGCTCTTATCTAGCGAGACCTTATAAAGAATCGAATTTGAAATGGACTGTCCAGCAAGTTGTGCGCAGTACCGATATTGATCTTGTTGAAGTTGGTCATGATTCACTCACCTTGTCTGGTAATGAGCAATTTATTCAGCCTCGGCAGACAATGCCAGAAGTGTATATTCATTCTGCCAAGCAATCTTCTCGTCTTAATACAGCGAGTAATGCAAGTGTTACATTGCGAAGCCAGTCTTTACCCGAATTGATGGCTTTGCAGGAAGAGGGCTGTATCCCGGAAAAAGCAAAAGTACTAGTCGTTGAAGATACGGTGGTTAATCAGAAAGTTGCCCAAATGATGTTGGAAAAATTAGGGGTAACCGTTGTGATTGCTGACAATGGCCAAACTGCAGTGTCAAAATTTCGCGAGGGTAGTTTTGATCTTATATTTATGGATTGCCAAATGCCGGTGCTTGATGGGTTTAAAGCGACTGAAGCGATTCGGAACCTAGAGCCTGAGGGACTGCGGATCCCTATCATCGCGCTGACGGCGAATGTTGTTAAAGAGGAAAAGGATAAATGCTACGCCTCGGGCATGGATGATTTTGTTTCAAAACCAGTGAGCCAGCAGATGTTGGCGAAAATGCTGGAAAAGTATTTGTCATGAGTCTGAACTGAGGCGGGGAGAATGCTTATATCGCCCCCTTCTTTTTAGGCGGGATGCTGAGAGAGATCGAGATTACTGTTTTGATTGTATAGATTCACGACCACAGTCACCGTGTCCTTGCGGGTATCTTCAGAGATATCCTGTATAACGTAGAAATCCGTGTTTTTGTCTTTCAATTTTATATCAACTAGTTGTAATAAGCTGTCGTCTATATCACCTTGTATTTCTATCGTCTCGATCAGCTTAAATTGGCCGAATTGAATTTCAGATGGAGATAGCAGCTCAGGTGATGCCAGTGAGCTTGTTGATGCACCAAGGAGGAACAGGGTAAGGATAGCGTGCTTAATCATGGATACTCTACGAATGTTGCTTGGCTGAAGCATTACTTTGTCATAGCAGGACTTTTTTATTGTCAGAAAACCGTCAAACTGTCGTGCTGTGATACAAAATTACCGGTGATTTTCATAGAGCTTTTCCAAAGCGACGGATAAGCCGCTTTCTGTGACAATTCTAATGTGTGATCTATTTAATTGCCTGACGTTAGTAACACCACAGGAGTGGGCTATCAGGCCAATGCCATAGTGAATATATTTATTGTAGTTAGCAACTCGATGTGTTTTGTCCGCCACGTTAAGGCCCTGTTGCAACCTCTTGTTATGCGTTGTGATACCTGTTGGACAGGTGTCTTTGTTGCATTGCAATGCCTGAATACAGCCCAAAGCAAACATATGTCCTCGTGCAGAAACGACAAAGTCGGCTCCAAGCGCGATAGCCCACGCCACTTTTGATGGGGTAATTAGCTTGCCGGAGGCAATGATTTTTATGCGATCTTTGAGCTGTCTTTCTTCGAGCAGAGTAACCACAAGAGGTAGACTTTCTTTTAACGGCAACCCGACATAGTCCATCAAAGGTTGGGGAGCTGCACCCGTGCCACCGTCAGCACTGTCTATAGTGATGAAGTCAGGAGCGCTTTTGGCTCCTCGTCGCTCGATTTCATCGAGGAGATCGGTGAACCACTGTAAAGATCCGATCACGGCTTTAAAGCCAACAGGCTTGCCTGTTATTTCTCGTATCCAGTGTATTTTATCAAGGAGATCACCGACAGTGCGAATATCTTTGTGGCCATTGGGGCTAATGGAGTCCTGCCCTTCGGGGATGCCTCGAATTTTGGCAATTTCAGCCGTCACTTTTTTACCCGGTAACATACCTCCCTTGCCGGGCTTCGCACCTTGGCTAATTTTGATTTCGAACATTTTGACTTCAGAGTGGGAAGCAATCTCGCTGAGTTTTTCTTCGCTAAGCTCACCGTTTTCATCTCGGACACCGTACTTGGCCGTGCCGATCTGAAACACCAGATCGGCCTTTCCTTCTAAGTGGTAAGGGCTTAGTCCTCCCTCTCCGGTATTCATCCAGCAGCCGGCAATGTGTGCTCCGTTTGAGAGTGCTCTGACAGCAGGTTTGGATATGGCTCCGAAGCTCATACCGGATATGTTAAAAATAGAGTTGGTCGTATAGGGATAGCGGCAGTTCCCACCAATGGTAATGGCAGCAGGCGTGACAGCATCTTCTTCTAGGGTAGGAAATGCACAATTCATGAACATTATCGTGCCAGCAGGATCTAGGCTCCGGGTTGAGCCAAAGGCGACGGTACGATCGACGTTTTTGGCTGCTTTATAAACCCAGCTTCTCTCTGCTCGATTGAAGGGCATCTCTTCTCGATCCATAGAGAAAAAATATTGTCTGAAAAACTCCCCTTGCTTTTCAAATAGATAACGGAATCGTCCAATAACCGGGTAATTATGTCGAATCGCGTGTTTATGTTGTCTGATATCGACGATGTACATGTAGATAGCAAGTAGAACCCCAAGACCGATAATAAAAATGAACAAACCGGATAAAAAGTCGATACTCAGTAGAATAAAATCACCCATATCACCCCCCTTCGATGTCTACTGTTGTTAGCTAGACAACAATAAACGTAGCTGAATTTTGACTGCAGGTATAAGGAACGAATAAGTGCGAGATAATTTCACTGATGAGGGGAGTAGAGAATAGGGCACTATGCGCGCCCTAGTTGTTTAAGGTATGAGAGCGAGTGGTGAGCTTAATCGACGGTGCTGACTTTCTCTGCTCCTCGCAGCATGGCATGGATCAGCTCATTAGCCTCAAATTTGGTGAGCGCCTCGTGCGCACCTACTTGGTGGGCCTGTGAGACACTGATTTCACTAGACAGTGATGTGTGCAGAATAATATAGGCATGGTTTAGACTACTGTTATTTTGGACCTCGAAAGCTAGTTCATAGCCATCAAGGCCCGGCATTTCAATATCGCTGACAATAATGTCGAAAGGACTGCCCACATCAGCGGCATGCTGAAGCATATTGAGCGCATCGCTGCCATTTGTCGCAATGAAGTAAGGGATGCTGATACTGTCGAGTGCTTGTGACAGCTGACGCCGAGCAACAGCGGAATCATCAACCAGCAATATTTTAAGCGGTCGAAGTATCTCGCGCTGAACATCGGTCAGAACCGGAAGCAGGCTGCCAGGTTTATCAGGGAAGACTTTAGATAGCAGTAATTCAACATCGAGCAACTGAATGAGCTTGTCGTCGACCTTCATAACACCAGTGACAAAAACATTGCTTCCCAGCGCGCTTGGCGGTGCATCAATGTTATGCCAATTACATTCTGTGATTTTATTGATCCCGCGTACCAAAAAGCCCACGAGCATACGTCGGCAATCAGTAATGATGATGTAACAGTCTTTCAATTCATCTTTGCTTAGTGGCGGATAGCCAACTGCTTTAGCCATATCAATGACTGGCAATGTATCACCACGTAGGTTGGCTGCTCCCAATACCGTTGGATGCGAATGCGGAATAGCCGTCAAAGGTGTGTAAGGAACAATTTCTTTTACCTTCAACGTTCCAATAGCAAAAGATTGGAGCGATGTAAGTTGAAAAAGCAGCATTCCCTGAGATTGATTCGTTGCAGTTTTGATCATTTTCAATCCCTGTTAGCGCGTTAGAAATTACTCAAAGATATAATCTAATATAGTAGCTTTTTATTAAGCTAATAGGAATTGATGTTATTGACTTTATTGTAAATTCTTGAATTTTGCGAGAACTGGATAATCCCCACCAGGGTTAATTGCGCTTTTAAAGTATGCAATTCTATAAAGTGCTATTTTTTTTTGCCTGAAAAGTGCCTTTTTATCTTATTTTTCTATGTGAATGTTCTTGCTGGTTATCATCCTGTACAGCGTTCAGAAACAGGTTTGTTGGAATGTGTTTAGGGCGAATGCTATGTCGTTTACACAAATTGCACGTATTTCCTAGAGGTCTTATTAAAAACGCTTAATAATTTTCGCGAAACAAAAAAACTTCATATAAGAATTACTACTAACTCTTGGGAGAAATGCTTCGGATGATGGTTTCTTTGTTGTAGGGCTAATAGCTTGTGAATGTAAAAACCATGACGGAAAGCTGCTAACGAAGAGTCACTAGTGGGTTGCGAGAGTATACGAGTCGTACCCGGACGAATTTAGTAATGATGACGTGGAGTAAAACATGAAAAAGGGATTGATCCTGGGCAAAGTTGCCGGCGCCGTAGCCGCAATGTTAATAACAGGGGTAGCCAGTACCGCTCAGGCGGCTCCGACACATGATAAAAATGTGATCGGCTACCTTACCCAGTGGGAAGCATGGAAAGGCCCGAACGAAGGATTTAGCGTAAAGGGCGAAGCTACTCACCTGAATGTTAATATGGATATCTATTCTATCCTGAACTTTTCCTTCTTTGGTGTGGCCAAAGATGGCTCACTGCACAGTGGTGATCTGAGAAATAAAAACATTTACCAACCGACTGCTGTACAAGAGCCCGGCCCGTTACTTCATCCCGACGTTTACTCCAGCTGGGACTTCCATATTCTTTGGGGGGAGCTAGAGTATATTCACCAATTCCCGGTTAATGAACCATGGAATCAGGAGCAGTACCTTAAAGTTAAAAATCAAGGCTTTGTTCAACAAGGCAGCGGTTGGTTACATGAACCAACAGGTATTACAGGACAGTTCCCAATTCCTCTGAAAAAGACGGGTGGTGCGCCAGGCCTTATTGATCTTGCTCATCAGAAAGGTGTCAAGGTCATGGCCTCGTTAGGTGGTTGGAGTATGTCGAAGCATTTCCCTGAAACGGCGCGAGATCCAGTCAAGAAAGCGCGTTTCCTTGCCGATGTCGACAAGCTTATGGCCTTAGGGTTTGACGGTATTGATATTGATTGGGAATTCCCGGGAAGTGGCGGTATGAATTTCCCGGGTAATCAGACAGATTTCGCTGATTTTGAGCAGCTGATGGAAGATATTCGTCAGCGGATCGGTCCGAACAAGCTGCTAACGGCAGCTTTCTCGGCTGCGCCGACAAAACTGGAAGGGTATAACTGGTCACGTCTTGTTGCTTCCATGGATTATTTCAACATGATGACCTACGACCTTAACGGGGGATGGTCAAACATAGCTGGGCATAATTCGCCGCTTTACGCTTATCCAGAGGAGGAGTTTGCTGAATTTAACCTAGATTACCTGCGTAACTGGATGGCAGCCAAAGGGGTACCGTCAAATAAAATCAACTTTGGTGCCGCATTCTATGGCCGAGGTGTACAGACCACAGAGCCTGTGGCTTATGTCGGCGCACCGACCGAAAAACGTACCGTAAACTTTAGTGTCGATGGCCCGACTAACTCAGCGGCAGATATGGATAACTGGAAAGTCTTCGAAGGGCAGCCGAACTATAACTATATAATTAAGCAGCCTGGATGGGAGCACAAGTGGGACGCTAATGCTGAAGTACCTTACGCGGTGAAAGGTAAGTACTTCCTCAGCTATGATGATGTGCCTGCTATCGAGAAGAAGGCACAGTACATCGTTGATAACAACCTGGGCGGCGTTATTGTCTGGCAGGTGCATGGTGATATTAAGTGTGAAGGCACCTTTATTAATCATGGTACCAACCTTAAGACGTGTACCAAGTTGAGTTCGCCATTGGCTGAAGCCATTGACCGTGTATTTACCACAGGCACGGTACCAAATAACGCGCCGGTACTCACCGTTCCTGCAGCACAGTCGGCTGATGCAGGGCAGGTGATTAGTTTTGTTGTTTCTGCGACAGATGCTGATGCCGGTGACAAGCTAACCTTTAGCGCGACAAATGCAACTGTCGTCGATAATGGTGATGGTAGTGCGTCGGTAACCTATAAAGCGCCAAACACAGCGACCAATCTACAAGAAGTGGTAACCGTCAAGGTGACTGATGGCCGTAAAAGCGTTGTCAAAGATGTGGTCGTGAATGTCAAAGGAAGCGTAAATGGTGGTAATACAGCTCCAGTGTTGACAGCACCAGCAACTGCAACGGTAGCCAGTGGTCAGCAAGTGGTGATTTCTGTCTCGGCTGATGATGCTGATGGCGATTCACTAACTTATACCGTATCCAGTGGCACCGTGACCAGCACAGCGGCAGGCGCGAATGTCACCTTTACAGCACCAGCGGTATCCGTTGACACAGTTGTTAATCTAGTTGTTACTGTGTCAGATGGTCAGGCGGAAGCGAGTTCAACTGTCGCTGTGACTGTAACGGCTGAAAGTAATACAACTTGGGACTCTAGTGCTGTTTACGTTGGCGGTGATATTGTTACCTACAACGGCTTGAAGTATAAAGCGAAGTGGTGGACAAAAGGCGAACAGCCAGATCAAAGTAATGTTTGGCAACAGATCTGATTGACGCTCTAACAGCTAATCGCCGTTTACAGCCCTGCCTGAGCAGGGCTGTTTTCTACCTAGCGAGGCAACAAGACAAATGTCAAAGGCGGCACTATATTTAAAATGTCACTTGGGCGTTGGATATTTGATGAAGGTGGGCGGTTATGGAGCTACGTAACAAGTCAGGAGAGATTGCCAAACTTGCTGATAACCTGACATTGAAAGAAATTGTTGATATGGGGTTTTCTCTAGATATTTGTGATGAGAGCTATGATCCTAATGAGCACTGGACGGTAAGCAATAAGGCACAGAAGAGGAAAGAAGGCGAGTACCCATCAAGCAAGTAGTAGAATGACGTGTTTATCAAAAGCTGGCAGAAAGCCAGCTTTTGTACTTTGTGGAGACAGACAAAACCACATCTATGTGGTTGTTTAATAAGCGATTGGTTTGCTTTTTTTGTGATGTATGTCAAGTTTTTGGGTCGGGTGCTTTATTTCGCTGAATAATCTGACATTATGTCCCTGTTCGATGCAAAACATCATTAGCAACCTAGTTAATGATATCAATAAAGCGGGCATCGTATAATGGCTATTACCTCAGCCTTCCAAGCTGATGATGCGGGTTCGATTCCCGCTGCCCGCTCCAGCTTTCTTATCTCTAAGTTCCATATATCTACCTGAAAAATAAAGTACTTAGCAGCGTATTTTTGTACGTCTGATGATCAGCTATAGCTCTGATGCTTTTTCCTCAGTAATTATTCCTGCGCAATTTTCTGAACAACTATTTATCCAAATTGGTACAACTACGTGATTTTCGTGGTTAGTTTTTCAATTTATAGTCTTTTTACAGCCTCACTAGAAATTTCGCTTATTTGTATGATAAATGATTTGTATCAATAAAATATTCACCTTCTTCGCATAGTATGCACGCAGTTTCGGAATGAGATGAGGTCTGGTGGCCTTCTCGGTCTTCAAAACCGATGTGAGCTGAATAGGCTCTGGCAGGTTCGATTCCTGCCTCTTCCGCCATTTCAAGCGCTTAAATGGCTCTTTCAGTACAGACTATGTTTGAAATAAAAGCATGGTCATTGTTATATCTGGATCAGTTCAAGGAATGCGCCAGTGGCCGTCAAAACTGCAATCAATTATCGTCTACCTCAAGTCGAACAACTTCTGCAACATCCTTTCCTGCAACCCTATGTCTTAGCCTTGAGCCGGCCTGTAGTTACAGAGATTATTCGTTCTCAGCTTACCCTTATTCGTCAGTCTGAGCGCTTTAAAGTGCAAGGTGCCGAGGGTATAGATGTGTTAGCTGCAGTAGTCAAAGTCTGCGAGGTTCAGCAGTCTAAGCGTCAGATGAGAGTGCTTAATGCCACTGGCATTGCGGTACATACCAACCTGGGGCGTTCGCCGATTGTAACTGAGATATGGGATAGCGTGCGTGAGGTGAATACCGGTTACAGTAACCTCGAGCTAGAGCTTGCTACCGGTAAGCGCGGCGGCCGAAATGGTTTGCTACCAACGTTAGTCAATGCATGGCTTGGTGCTGAGGACTGTGTCATTGTTAACAATAACGCGGCTTCTATTTACTTGATCCTGCATGCGCTGGCCGCAGGCAAGGAGGTGATTGTTTCGCGCGGTGAGCAAATTCAGATTGGTGGCGGTTTTCGTATTCCCGATATCCTGGCGCTCTCTGGCTGCAAGTTGGTTGAGGTGGGCACCACCAATATTACTACCAGCGACGATTATATCAACGCGATCACCGACAATACTGCCATGGTATTGATGGTGCACCAGTCTAATTTTTCAATCCAAGGATTTACCGAATCACCGGATATTCAGGATGTTGCCAAGCGCTTACCCGAACATGTTCAGCTGGTGGTTGATCAAGGGTCGGGCTTGTCATCGGAACAATACGCCAGCAGCGAAACGTCGCTTTCCCGATATTTGCAAATGGGGGCCGATCTGGTGTGTTTTTCAGGCGATAAGATTCTCGGCGGCCCTCAAGCCGGGATAATTGCAGGGCGTCAGGGTTTAACAAAAATATTGGCTAAAAACCCGATGATGCGGACATTCCGGCCGGGGCGTATTGTTCTGTCGTTATTAGAAGAGTTGCTGATCCGAAAACTCAACCAAACACCTTCAGGCGAAGGTATCGCACAGCATACCCTCCTTCGTTGCCAGCACACCCGTGCCTTAGCTGAGCGTCTGGTAGCAAAATGGGCACCGTATGCCGAGATGGTTCCGATGGAGATGCAGGTGGGTGGCGGTTCAATTCCATCTGAAACCTATGATTGCTATGGTCTGGCTTTGTTGTTACCTGGTAAGGCACAACAACATCTTGATGCCCTGCGTGCGATGCCAACTCCGATTATTGCTTATTTACATGCTGATCGGCTGATGCTGAATCTGGCGACTTTGCTTGATGATGATCTCCATCACTTTGAAAGCCAAATCGAACACTATCTGCAGCGTTTCCAGAAATAGGTTGAGAACACCATGATTCATGTAAAAAATGTAGTACCAGCCTATCAGGCTGTTGTCGGGCTGGCCGGGCATGTTGACCATGGCAAGACTGCACTGATTGAGGCGCTGACAGGTATTGTTACCGCCCGCCCTCATGAACAAGCGCTGGGGATGACTCAAGATCTGGGTTTTGCTCATTTCCAAGATGATGATGGCAATACTATCGGTGTTATCGATGTTCCGGGGCATGAGCGGTATTTGCGTAATATGGTTGCCGGGGTATGGCATCTGAATGCGTTGATTCTGGTGGTGGCGGCCGACGAAGGCTGGATGCCGATGACAACCTCCCATGTTCAGGTTGCCCACGCCATGGGGATAGAAGAGATCATTGTTTGTATAAACAAGCGTGACAAGGTTTCTCCGGAGCGGTTGGCCGAGATTGAAGAACAAGCGCTGGAAAATGTGATGGAGATGACAGAGCTGGTACCGGAGCTGGTATCGGTATCGGCACTGCATCAAGACAATATTCCGGCATTACGACAGTTAGTTATCGAGACCGTTGCGCGGACACGTACGGCTCCTGAGTCATGTGCGTCGCACTCTGAACCTGAACATTCTGGCGATGTGAATCCGCCGTTGCTGTATGTTGACCGTGCCTTTGTTGTTAACGGGATCGGGACGATTGTGACCGGTACCTTGGCGCAAGGCTGCTTGCGCATCGGCGATAAGGTGCGCTGCTACCCCTTGGGAAAGGTGGGTACTGTGCGTTCGATTCAAGCTTATCATCAGCAACTGGATTCGGTGTCAGGAACCTGCCGTGTTGCGGTCAATATTAAGGGACTGACCCGTAAAGAAGTTGGGCGAGGTCACCTTCTGACCGGCACTGAGTCAGTGATTATGCAGACTGAACACTGTGTGGTGCGTATCAGCCAAACCCAAACGGCATCGCCGGCTAAGCGCCAGCGCGAAGTCGAGGTGGCTATAGGAACGTGGCACGGTATCGCCAAGCTCTGTTATATCCCAGATACGAAACTGGCGCGACTGGTATTTAAACAACCGCTGCCACTTCAGTTTGCCCAGCGTGTTGCGATTATCCTCAAGGGGGGAAGTCGTCTGCTGCATGGTGGCGAGGTGGTGTGGTGTGACTTTATTCCATCAGGCCGTAAACGTCGAATCTATGATGAGTTAGATCAGTTACCTGCGGTTTTGACTCCTGCATTCAAGTATCAGCTTCTGTTAAATCTGCAGGGATATTTTGATACCAGCAAAGTCGGTACGATCAAGGAATATCAAGGCCGTTATCTTGCTCCGATTATGTTTGCGCCTGAATGGCTGGCGAACACCGAGCACACCTTGCTCACAATGTTGGCCGAAGATGGTGCAATGGGCATCGGCGAAATTGGCAGTCGGCTACGGTTGGACGATACGGTGTTATCGGTGATTATGCAGGCGATAAAACAGCAGGATAAAGTGCACCTGAGCCATGGTAAGTGGTGTCTCGGGCAGGGGGAAAATGAGGATGATTTGCCAGCTGAAGCGTTGGCGTTGTTAGATCAAGTTCGTGGATTGGGTAAGGCTGGTCTGGAACTGAACAAGGTGTCGGTGACGGGCGGAAAGAAATGGCTGCGCCAGCTGGCACACTATAAGTATATTACCGCGCTGGATGAAACCATTTACTATGATATGGCGCTGTACCAAGGCATCGTCCAGGCGGTGGTTGCAGACCATCAGGCGCAGGATCGTATCACGATGGGTGACATAAAAACTCGTGCCGGGTTGAGCCGTAAGTACGCCATTCCACTCGCGAACCGGATGGAAAAAGACGGTTGGGTGAGGCGTGACGGCGATGAGCGGATTATTCTCCGCACCTGGCAATCAGTGTCGGTATAAACCGAAACTGATAAAAGCCCGGAAAAGGTCGCGAACAAATTGGAAAAATATTGTTGGGAAAGGCGGGGGACACAAGGTTGTGTCCCCCGCTTTTTTTGTGAAAAGTACCTACTGTAAAAAGCGTTTTTGCTGGGGGACGGCTGTCATTCGACACTATTGTCGATATTGATTGACGATAGTAGTGTCGATGACAATTGGTTGATAATGAGTTGTATCTAATTTTCTGTCTACTTTGAATTTAACCTGCTGATAAATAACACTAAAAATAAAAGTGTGATTAATGGCACACTCTTTGCTATTTGCAGGGTTTTGCAATTGACTAGGAATGTCATGAAAAGCTTTGTAATTGCAGATCCTATGAAGTGTATTGGCTGTGGTACCTGCATGGCAGCGTGCTCAACAGTACATAAGAAAGAAGGTCTGCAAAGCCATCCTCGGCTGACGGTGATTAAGCATGAGGATGCGACAGCACCTGTTATGTGCCGTCACTGTGAAGATGCCCCCTGTGCCAAGGTATGTCCTGTTCAGGCCATTACCAAAGAAGGTGACCGGGTTTTACTCAACGAGACCCTGTGTGTTGGCTGTACGTTGTGTGCGGTTGCCTGCCCGTTTGGTGCGATAGCCTTTGATGGTAGTCGTCCCGTGGCGATGGCAAATAGCTACGATACTTTTATCCCCTCTACTCCTCGCTCCAGTAATCCATCCACTTCGGTACCCAGTACGTTCGGGCAAGACATTCTGGCCTGGGAGCCCGGGGTGAAAAGCATTGCCGTGAAATGCGATTTGTGTGGTTTTCGTGAAGATGGCCCAGCCTGTGTCGAGGTCTGCCCGACTCAGGCGCTGGTGGTGGTCGATGAGGTGAGTGTGACCAAAGCACGTCAGGCGAAACGCCAATGTGCAGCAGAAAGTTCTGCATCAGTGAAAGATGGAGCCGTAACACAATGAATCCGTTAGTTTTAGTTCTATTTGCCTTGGTTTGTTATGGCATTGCCGCGCTAGTATCGCTGGTGGGGCGCAAGCAGGAACAAGATAGCTTGCGTATTGCAGGGGTGATCAGTGCCTTTGGTGGGTTATTTGGCATGCTTGCAGGCCTAACCACTATTGTTTGTGGTTATGGCTCGGCAGATGCCGCTGCCGCAGCGGGTCGTGTTGTGAATATGGACATGTTGTCTGCCTTGATGGTGGTAGTGATATCTATCGTGACCATGGCGGCTTCTGTCTACTCCATCAATTACCTTAAAGAATATTTAGGTAAAGGCGGTTGGAAAATCAATATTCTGTTCAACGTTTTTGCCGCCGCGATGACAGCTTTGGTGGTGTCAGCCAATGTAATGGTCTTTATCGTGTTTATGGAGATCATTTCACTGGCTTCTTGGCTGATTGTTATCAGTGACGGCAGCGTCTCAAGCAAGAAAGCAGGCTTGCAGTATTTTATTGCCGACCATGTAGCAAGTGTGTTGATCATGGCTGCATTTTTGATTTTAGCGCTGCATGCCAACAGTTATGACTTCAGTGCGTTTAGCCATAATCCTGTTACCGGCACCACGGCATCACTGGTGTTTTTATTGGCGTTGGCCGGCTTTGGGATTAAAGCCGCCAGTATTGGTTTTCATGGTTGGTTGGCAAAAGCTTATCCGATTGCCCCTTCGTATTGTTCGACGTTGATCTCTTGCGTCATGGTGAAAATCGGTATTTACGGCATTTTAAAAGTTGGTGTGCTATTTCTTGGCGCAACCCAGATGTGGTGGGGCTTTCTGGTACTGATCTTTGGTGCCCTGTCTTCTGTTCTCGGGGTTATGTATGCCCTTGCTGAGCATGACATCAAGCGCTTGCTTGCTTATCACACGATCGAAAATATCGGCATCATTTTAATTGGTGTCGGGGTGAGCATGATAGGGATCGCTTCTCATCATCCGACCTTGGCGTTGCTGGGGTTGCTGGGCGGTCTGTACCACTTGCTGAACCACGCGGTATTCAAAGGTCTGTTGTGTCTTGGTTCCGGCTCTATTGTCTATCGGATGCACACCAAAGACATGGACAAGATGGGCGGTTTGGGCAAAACCATGCCAAAAACCGCTATTACATTCCTAATCGGTACCTTGGCTATCTGTGCATTACCTCCGCTGAATGGTTTTGTCTCTGAATGGTTTATTTATCAGTCGCTATTTAGCCTCGGAAAAACCGGCAGCGTAGCCAATCTGCTGGCAGGGCCTTTTGGCATGGTAATGCTGGCGTTAACCGGGGCGTTGGCCTGTATGTGTTTCGTCAAGGTTTACGGTATCTGTTTTGCCGGTGCACCTAAAACGGAGCAAGCGGCGAACACCCGCGAGGTTGGGCCTGCAATGGTAACGGCGACATCGGCTCTCGCGGTGCTGTGTATTGTGCTGGGTATCGGCTCGCCATGGATTGCGCCATATTTCTCAGCGATTGCCTCCTCAATCTTGCATATTGCGCCTGTTACCGTCGTGAACGGTATGGCGGTTTATCCTGCTGTTGCCGATCAGGCAATTCTATCGACGCCCGTCATTGCGATTGCGCTGACCCTGCTGACCTTGGTGCCGGCGACTTTGCTATATGCCTTCCGTCAGCGTCGATTGGCTAATCGTCAACAAGGCGACCCTTGGGCCTGTGGTTACCAGTACGAGCACCGTATGACTGTTTCTGCGTCAGGTGTCACTCGCCCGATGCGCCATATGTTTGGTTTCATTTATAACAACCGTCCTCAGCAATCGTTGACTGAACGCTACATACTGCCGCGTCTTTGCCTAACCACCGATGGTAGCCAGAGCGTAGAAGATAATGGTCTTGATAGCCGTAAAGTCCATTTCTTGTGTAGCACCGTCGCGTTATTTGTCGTGTTGTTCTTTCCCTTCATGTCAGGAGTGAGTTGATCATGTCTCCACTTGAAATGCCAGCTTCCGGCTGGATTGTGTTGGCCGTCGCACAAGCAATGCTCATGTTAATGTTTGCGCCGTTAGCCTCCGGGTTCTCTCGGGTACTTCGCGCCAAAATTCACTCGCGCAAAGGGCCGGGGATTTTGCAGGATTATCGCGATATTGCCAAGTTACTCCGTCGCCAGTCTGTTGCTCCCTCCAATGCCGGGTTTATCTTCTGGATCATGCCGTGGGTGTTAATTGTCACCATGCTACTCATTGGCATGGCACTGCCAACCGTGACTCAGGTATCTCCGTTTCCTATTTCAGGCGACATTATTACCGATATCTATTTGCTGGCGATTTTTCGTTTCTTCTTTGCGCTGGCGGGTATTGATTCCAACAGTATGTTTGGCGGATTGGGCAGCAGCCGGGAACTCACCCTCGGCATTCTGGTAGAACCTATTTTGATCCTGACGATTGTGGTGGTGGCACTGGCAGTCGGGACAACTGACTTGGGTTATATCAGTCATGCGCTGGCAACTACCCCGTGGCACCAACCGCTAACGATTATCTTGGCCGGTGTTATCTGTGCGTTTGCGTTGTTTATTGAGATGGGCAAGTTGCCGTTTGACAGTGCAGAAGCCGAACAGGAACTGCAGGAAGGACCGGTGACGGAATACTCTGGTGCCAGTCTGGCGATGGTAAAGCTGGGCCTTGGCCTCAAACAACTTGTTGTTGCTCAGCTATTTTTGGCTATTTTCATTCCTTGGGGAAAAGCGGCGAGTTTGAATGCTGACGGCTTGTTTGCTGCCTTCGTTATCTTATTCATTAAATTGCTGGTGGTGTTCCTGATTGCCGGTATTGCCGAAAACACCATGGCACGTTTTCGTTTCATGAAAATTCACCGCGCAATTTTTCCTGCTTTCCTGGTGGCCGTATTGGCGCTGGTATTTTTAATTTTTGGTTGGTAAGTAACGGTAATGACAAACAATACAGTTGAACTATATAGCACCAAGCCACAACAGGGTCGGATTGGTAAACAGTATGTCGATGGCGTCAATCACTTCTTCCCGTCAGCCATTATTGATGAAGAGTGGCAGACTGAAAACCAGGTGACAATAACGGTCAAAATGACGGCGTTGGTCGAAGTCATGAAATGGCTTTATTACGATCAGGGCGGCTGGCTAGCCGTAACGTTTGGTAACGATGAACGCAGCTTGAATGGGCATTTTGCGGTTTATCATTCACTTTCTATGGAAGGTGAAGTAAAAAGCTGGGTAACCGTAAAAGTCTTGGTTGATGCGGACTGCCAGGAGTTTGTTTCGGTGACACCGACGATCCCTGCTGCCGTGTGGGGCGAGCGTGAAGTCCGTGATATGTACGGTTTGCATCCGGTCGGGTTGCCAGATGAACGTCGTTTGGTATTGCCTGATGATTGGCCTGAAGATCTTCACCCTTTACGTAAAGATGCGATGGATTACCGTCAGCGTCCGCAACCAACCTCAGAGACCGAAACCTATCAGTTTGACAACCAGTTGGGTAATGACAGTAACCGTATTGTGCCGGTAGGCCCGTTGCATATTACGTCAGATGAGCCTGGACACTTCCGCCTATTTGTTGACGGCGAAGACATTGTCGATGCCGATTACCGGATGTTCTATGTTCACCGCGGGATGGAAAAACTGGCAGAGACCCGCATGGGTTACCAGGAAGTCGCCCAGTTAACTGATCGGGTCTGCGGCATTTGTGGTTTTACGCATAGCGTCGGTTACAGCAATACGATCGAGAACGCCTTGTCGGTCGATGTACCGTTTCGCGCCAAGATGATCCGGACCGTGTTACTTGAAGTGGAACGTCTGCATAGCCACTTGCTTAATATCGGTCTGTCGAGCCACTTTGTCGGTTTTGATTCGGGGTTTATGCAGTTTTTCCGCGTCCGTGAAAAGACCATGGAACTGGCTGAACTGCTCACCGGCGCCCGTAAGACTTACGGGATGAACCTCATTGGCGGTGTTCGTCGTGATTTCTTAAAAGACCAGCGCCTAAAAGGTATCGCATTAGTACGCGAAGTACGTAAGACCTTTTCTGAATTAGTCGATGTACTGCTTGCCACCCCCAATATCGAGAGTCGTATTGCCGGGGTCGGTATTCTTGCCAAAGATATTGCCCGTGACTTTAGCCCGGTAGGCCCGCTCATTCGTGCCAGTGGTTTTAAGCGTGATGCGCGTATTGTCCACGGCCAGTCGCTGGAATCTTACGGTGATGTCCCTTTTGAACTGCAGAGCATGGAAAACGGTGATGTTCAGTCGCGTGTGATGGTACGGATCGGCGAAGTTTTTGATTCATTGAATATTGTCGAATATGGCCTTGATCACCTGCCTGCTGGGGCGATTTTGACTGAAGGGTTTGATTACGTGCCGAACAAGTTTGCGCTTGGCTTTACCGAAGCACCGCGTGGCGAGAACGTTCACTGGAGTATGACGGGTGATAACCAGAAACTATTCCGTTGGCGTTGCCGTGCCGCAACTTATGCCAACTGGCCGACGTTACGCTATATGTTGCGCGGCAATACCGTTGCCGATGCTCCGCTGATCATCGGTAGCCTTGATCCGTGCTACTCCTGTACCGACCGTGTCACCATTGTCGATACCAAGAAAAAGCGCAGCAAAACCATCCCGTATAAAGCGATTGAGCAGTACAGCATTAACCGCAAGCACTCACCATTCAAGCTGTAGCAGGAGGCCATGTGTTTAAGCTATTAAAAACTGTAATTAAAACCGGTGAGGCAACGAAGAAGTACCCGTTTGCCCCGCTTGAGGTCTGTGAAGATTTCCGCGGTAAGCCCGAATTGGATGCCGAACAGTGCCTGTCTTGTGGTGCCTGTACCCGTGCCTGCCCTGCCAATGCCCTGATCATGGAAACCGATGTAAAAACGGGGACTCGCCGCTGGGAACTGTCAATGGCGCGCTGTATTTACTGTGGTCGCTGTGAAGAGGTTTGCCCTACTAAGGCCATTACGCTGTCGCAGAATTTCGAGCTGGCGGTAACGCGCAAAGAAGATCTGTATGAAGAGGCGGTGTTCAGTCTGGCCGACTGCTGTCAGTGCGGACGCCCGTTTGTGGCCCGTAAATTACTGGAGTATGTGTTAGATACTCTGGCGCAAAGCGGGGTAACAGGGGAACAGCTAAAGCTGCGTCGTCAGCAGTTGGAAACCTGTCCGGAATGCCGTCGCAGTAATAATATGCTCGACAGCGAAAATATCAGTCATCTACGTTATCTTGAGGAGGAATTGTGAAAGGTATCAAACAGCTGGTCGGAACAGCGCATACCCAAACCGTTCCTGTCGCTCAAGCGCCAAACAGTCAGCAACTGAAAGATGCGCTGATTAAACAAATCCGTCGCTCGGCTTATGTCTACCGCGTCGATTGTGGAGGTTGTAATGGTTGCGAAATTGAAATTTTTGCAGCCACAACACCGGTTTTTGATACCGAACGCTTTGGTATCAAGGTTGTCGCCTCTCCGCGTCATGCCGATATCCTCTTGTTCACGGGAGCCGTTACCCGCGCCATGCGCGCACCGGCCCTTCGTGCCTACGAGGCTGCACCGGATCCTAAAATTGTAGTGTCTTACGGGGCGTGCGGTTGCGACGGCGGTATTTTCCACGACTTGTATTGCGTGTGGGGCGGGACTGACAAGATTGTACCTGTCGATGTCTATATTCCGGGTTGCCCGCCAACCCCCGCGGCAACCATTTACGGTTTTGCTGTGGCGCTAGGCCTGCTGGATCAAAAACTTCACGCCAAAACCCATCAGCCAGAGGTACAGAAAGCGAGCCTGAAACATACCGGTATTCCGCTTGATATCAAGGTGATGATTGAGCGCCAAGCCCGCCTCTTGGCTGGTTACGTGCAAGGACAACGTATTGCTGATGAAGTCATGGATGTGCTGGCAACCTGCAGTGCTGACAATGTCGACAGCAAGATAGCAGCTTATTTGACTAAAAAAGATGATCCGCGTTTAACTGAAATCGTCAATATTCTGCTGAGTCAAACCATGGAGGCATTGACCGGGCTAAGTGGTTGCTCGAATAGCACAGGAGAAAAGGTGAAACCGCGTGAGGTAACGGCCGATGAGTGAGGCATTCACTGAGCTGGCACAGTCACGTCATATCAAGGGGCATGTCTATTTCTATAGTCTGAGTCGTAAGTTTGTCGATGAAAGCTACGATGTGCCGGAAGAAGCCAGGCAGATCATGTATTACAGTTTGGCTATTGGTCATCACCTTGGGGTAGTGGACTGCCTGAATGCCGTATTGGAGTGCAGTGGTGAAGAATATTTGGCGTGGATTAAGGGGCTTCCCGAAGACAGTGAAGCCTTTCGGAAAATGCAGGGGTTTCTGGTGTTCGGCGAAATCACCATTTATCCGGATCACCTTAATATGCTGGCTTGTGCTTTTGATGCCATTTCATCCGACGAACAGTCAGAAATGTCTATGCGCCTGACGAAGGGGTTTATTCGTGCTCTGACGGCGATTTACCACGAACCGAGTATGTACATGATGATTCGAGGTGGCCAGTGAGCAATATTCAGATGCAAACAGCAACAACGGGCAAACAGATCGTATTGACCGTGGGTAACAGCATGATGGGTGATGATGGTGCAGGACCGCTGTTGGCCGAGAGGCTAAGAAACCAGCCGGTGTCAGGTTGGGAGGTGATGGAAGGCGGGGCAATGCCCGAAGATTGTCTGCACTTGATACGCACGGCGATGCCGGAACGTGTGGTGGTGGTTGATGCTGCGGATATCGGTGAAACGGCGGGAACGGTACGGATTATCGATCCGGATACCATCGCCGATATGTTCATGGTATCGACCCACAGCCTGCCGCTGAGTTTCTTGATTGACGAGCTGAAAACCTTTGTTCCCGAGGTGGTCTTTGTTGGAATTCAGCCCGCAATTGTTGCCTTTTCATTTCCGCTGACCGAGATGGTGGAAGAGGCTGTGTCGGCAGTCTATACCAAGCTGTCGGATTGGCAGGGCGCTGATAGTTTCGAACATTGCTGACGAAACGTGTCGATACTCTTCGACACTTTTGACGAAAGCTGTCGACATTGTGTATCGACATTCATACAAAGCCCAGTATAAGCTGGGCTTTTCTTATTAATCCTTTTGTTTTTAGTGGGTTACAATATTTATTGTTATTTGTATATTGTTGGCACACTACATGCTTAATAGGGGCGAGGTCACAGTTTTGGCTTCGATGTGTCGATTTCTACAAGGGATACACCATGAACCGGTTTGTATTTGCAGATCCAAATTTGTGTATTGGTTGTCGAACCTGTGAAGTGGCGTGCGTGATTTCTCATCAGGCAGAGAGCTCGCTTGCCGCTTTGGATCCATCTGACTTTTCACCGCGATTGACGTTGGTGAAGAACGCACAAGTGACAACACCGATAATGTGTCGCCAGTGTGATGATGCTCCGTGTGCTCAGGTTTGCCCCAATAATGCGATTGTCCTTGAGGATGGCCACGTCAAAGTGGTGCAGTCTCGCTGTATCGGTTGTAAAACCTGCGTCATTGCTTGTCCATATGGGGCAATGAATGTCGTGACGAAAATGGTTGAGGATACCAAAGGATCCGGGTTGTTTAAGCGCCAGGTGCCTGAATCCCAGGCATTGAAATGTGATTTGTGTAGCCACCGAGAAGAAGGACCTGCCTGTGTACAGGTTTGTCCGACGGGTGCAATACAGATCATAGAGCCCGAAACACTGAATGAAACCAGCAAACAGAAACGTGAAGCGGCTGCTTTGGGTGCTGTTGTGGTTCCTTCTCTTTGATAAATAGATTATTTAATAGGCTAATATGAAAAAATCAATTGTCGTTTGTCCCTACTGTGGTACTGGGTGCAAACTGAAGTTGGTGGTTGAGAATGACAAAGTCATTGCTGCTGAACCGGCTGATGGCCGTACTAATGAAGGTCAGCTTTGCCTGAAAGGTTATTATGGTTGGGATTTTCTTAATGATACCAACCTACTGACACCGCGACTCAAGCAACCTATGATTCGCCGTACCCGAGATGCCGAACTGGAAGCGGTATCGTGGGATGAAGCACTGGATTTTGCCAGTGAGAAGCTTCTCGCTATCAAGGACAAATTTGGCCCTGATGCGATTATGACAACAGGCTCAGCCCGAGGTCCGGGTAACGAAGCCAACTATGTCATGCAGAAATTTGCAAGGGCGGTCATCGGAACCAACAACGTCGATCACTGCGCCAGGGTGTGACACGCGCCGTCAGTCTCCGGTCTGGAGACAACAGTAGGTAATGGTGCTATGAGCAACGCCATTCCCGAAATTCAAGATACCAAATGTTTGCTTATATTCGGTTACAACGCGGCTGATTCTCATCCGGTTGTAGCAAGACACATTCTAAAAGCACGTGCTAAAGGTGCGAAAATTATTGTCTGCGACCCGCGTAAAATTGAGTCGGCCCGAGTGGCAGATCAGTGGTTGCAGCAGAAAAACGGTTCGAACATGGCACTGGTCAATGCCTTGGCCAATGTAATGATAGAAGAGAACTTATATGATAAGTCTTATGTTCAGAAGCATACTGAAGGCTTTGATGAGTTCCGCAAGCTGGTTGCCAACTACACGCCGGAATCGGTTGAAACGATTACGGGTTTGACCGCGGCTGAAATCCGTCAGGCTGCACGTACCTATGCTGCTGCACCAGAAGCCATGATCCTATGGGGTATGGGTGTAACGCAATACGGTCAGGCTGTTGATGTCGTTCGTGGTTTGGCCTCGTTGGCTTTGATAACCGGTAATTTTGGCCGTCGTGGTGTGGGCTGTGGCCCGGTTCGTGGCCAGAATAATGTACAGGGAACCTGTGATATGGGCATGCTGCCGCATCAGTTCCCAGGCTACCAAGACGTTGCCGATGACAGTATTCGTGATAAGTTCGAAAATGCCTGGGGTGTAAGTCTGTCTGGCAAGCCGGGCTATCGCTTGACTGAAATTGGCCACAAAGTTGATGAAGGGATCTGTAAGGCATTCTATGTCTTTGGCGAGGATCCGGCTCAAACTGAAGCTGATTTGGCTGCTTTGCGTAAAACGATGAATAAAATGGAACTGGTGATTGTTCAGGACATATTCATGACGCAGACCGCTGAAATGGCGGACGTGATCTTCCCTGCAACCAGCTGGGGCGAACACGAAGGGGTTTACAGCAGTGCTGACCGTGGTTTCCAGCGCTTCTACAAAGCGGTGACACCACCGCCGAACGTTAAGCCTGACTGGGAAATCTTCAGCTTGCTGGCAACCCGAATGGGCTACCCGATGTCCTACAGCAACACCGAGGAGATCTGGGATGAGCTGCGCGGTCTATGTCCGTTGTATACCGGAGCGACCTACGAGAAAATGTCTGGGCTGAAATCGGTGCAATGGCCTTGTCCGACCGAGGATCACCCAGGGACGTCATTCTTGTTTGAAGGGAATAAGTTCACTATGCCATCGGGTAAGGGCAGGCTAATTGCTGCTGAGTGGCGGCCACCTTATGAGCAACCCGATCATGATTATCCATTGGTATTGTCTACCGTGCGTGAAGTCGGTCACTACTCATGCCGTTCGATGACAGGTAACTGTGCGGCGTTGCAGACGCTGGCTGATGAACCGGGTTACGTGCAAATGCATCCGGATGATGCGCGGGCTCTGGGTATCGATGATCAGCAGTTGGTTTGGGTGTCATCTCGTCGCGGTAAGGTCATTTCCCGGGCAAGTTGCAATGATCGCATTAACATGGGTGTGGTTTACATGACTTACCAATGGTGGATAGGCGCATGTAATGAACTCACTATTGAGCATGTTGATCCTATTTCCAGCACGCCCGAGTTCAAATACTGTGCGGTGAAAGTCGAGCAGATTGATGATCAGGCGTGGGCCGAGAATTATGTACAGACAGAGTACAGTAATTTGAAAGCCCGTTTGAAAAATCATGTCGTGAATGCGTAATGATTAGTGGGTTTCCTTGGTATTGAACTGCCAAGGAAACCACTTTTATTGAGTGTCACCTTGTAAAGATACTTAAATATCAGATAGTTGTGTTTTGTTCTTGTTGATGCAGATCAATGCCTATCTTGATAGATAGCTCAAAATTGTATGACAAATAGGGCTGGTAGATATTTATCAGTCATTTGAATTAACTGTGCGAGATGACCGGACCATGGAACACTTTGAAAGTGATTTGATGAATTTATCGAAAGCCCTGCTATCGAGCAATGATATTTCAGGCTTGATGACGTTTCTAAATAATGATGATTTATCCTTCATCAAGGTAGACCGAGTCAATATTATTTTGAAAAGTGATCTTGATGCATTGCCTGTCTTATATTTCTTTGACCAGGAAAATGATCTTCAGTGTTACCAGTATAATCAGAATAGTCTTTCACTTCATAGTATTGTTAATGATGGTTGTACTCATCGAATACAAGGCGAGGCGTTATATCTTAGTTATCCCCAACTAATTGAGCATCCAGCTTATAGTAATATTGATAATTATTGTAAAGTACCACTAGTTTCTGCATGTAAACAACTCGGTTCAATAGAGTTCATTAATGTGGAAATCAAAGATGATAACTATTCAGAGAAACAGTTCAAGTTGTTCACTAATATGATCACCTCCATGGTTGAGCATATTATTGAACATGAATTGGCCTCTAATATTGCTCAGCAGATAAGTGATGAGCGCAATAATTTTCAAATGTTGGTTGATGTTACCAACGCAGTGATCAGTCGTAGTACGAAAAAAGAGTTAATCACATCGCTATTGAAGTTCTTATATCAGCACTTTTCCATGAGTGACTTATCAATTATTCAGACTCATGATGGCCATTACGGACAGGATTATTGTGGCTATAGTGATGGTAAAATTGATTATCGAAGCCATTTCTTTTCCAATGATGACGCGATTAAGGATGCAGTGGAAAAGAATAAGCCTGTCGTTTTGAGCGCTTTGACAATACAACAGTTGAGCCTTAACAATAATGTCCCTTTTTTTCCTCTATCGGCAAAAAGTGCCTGTGTTGTGCCAATGGTTTTTCGCAACAGCACGATAGGGTATATCTGCTATATGCAGCGGGAAGATAAGCCTTATCCGCCTCATGACGTCGAGCTGTTTCTGCAGATAGCTGCTCGGGTTGCCTTGGCGATGCACAGCCTGAAGGTTCACGAGGCGATTTCAAAAACAATCCCGACAACAGACTATATCAATATTGAAGAAAGCTACATGGATCATGCGATTTTCGATGACATCATCAGCCAGAGCGAGGTGATGAACAAGGTACTGGATCAAGTCGCCATGGTGGCAGACTGCGACAGTACGGTATTGATTTTAGGGGAGTCAGGAACGGGTAAAGAATTGATAGCACAGGCTATCCATAAGTTAAGTCGTCGTAGCAATACCCGAATGGTCAAAATGAATTGCGCAGCAGTGCCTGCTGGTTTGTTTGAAAGTGAATTGTTTGGCCACGAACGCGGGGCTTTTACCGGAGCGATAAGCCAACGGGTCGGACGATTTGAACAAGCCCATAAAGGGACGCTGTTTCTCGATGAAATTGGTGATATGCCGCTTGATCTACAGCCTAAGTTATTACGGGCACTGCAGGAAAATGAGATTGAGCGTGTCGGAAAAAATCAGCTGATATCGGTTGATGTACGAATAGTGGTTGCGACTAATGCCAATCTCTTGTCGATGGTAGAATCCAAAGGTTTTAGAAGTGATCTGTATTATCGATTGAATGTCTTTCCAATCAAGATCCCGCCTTTACGCGAACGCCCTGAAGATATTCCCTTGTTGGTTAAACACTTTACACGGGTTATCTCGAAAAAAATGGGTAAAGATATTACTGCGATTGCTGCCGAAACATTGGATACCCTGTCTAAGTTTCCTTGGCCGGGAAATGTACGTGAACTGCGTAATTTTATTGAGCGTTCGGTGATCTTGACGCGAGGAAATGTACTGAGTGTTCCTACCGAAGAACTTATCACGATCAGTTCTTTAAATAATAAAATGGTTAAATCTAAGCCTATATTACCAGCGAGCGATAATATATTTGACCGAGATGCTGTTATCTCTGCATTGCGCGAGAGTAACGGAATAATTGCCGGGCCAAGAGGTGCTGCAGTTAAATTAGGTGTGAAACGAACAACGTTATTATCAAGAATGCAAAAAATGGGTATTAAGAGTCATGACTATTTGGATGAGATTGGATGAAATTAAATGAATTCATTTCGAATTGATTATGACTATTACGCCTAATTATAGTAGTCATTAATCATTAAGACCTATTTCGGTTGTAAATAATATTAGTTGAGTTTAAGTATGAGCGAATTGCTTTCCTTTTCGGCGTTCACTAACGCCAGTGAATTGCCGATTGTCCGTTTTCGAAAAGGAAAACAGAGTTGGCAAGATATGGACTACATAATAGAAGAAATGCCAGTAGCGATAACTTTTAATGGTATCGCATATACCGTAATGATGTGCACTCCCAATGATTTGGAGGATTTTGTTATTGGCTTTTCGTTGTCCGAGGGCATTATCCAGCATCATCGAGATATCCATAACATTGATATTTCTCCGGGCTGCAACGGAATTACTGTGGATGTCAGTGTTGCCAACCGCTGCCTGTTTAACCTGAAACAGAAACGTCGCTCGTTGGCGGGAATGACTGGTTGCGGTATTTGTGGCGAGGAAAAGTTGGAATCCGTGTGCCGTTCTCTGACACCGCTGGCTTCAAACACTCAGTTTGATATTTGTCACCTTGACGGAGCATTGAATCAACTATTGCTGAAACAACAACTGAACCAGTTGACTGGATCGGCTCATGCAGCGGTCTATCTCGATAATGACGGACAGATTCAGGCGATTTTCGAAGATGTAGGTCGCCATATCGCGCTCGACAAACTGGTGGGGTATATCCATCGCCATCATTTCGAGGGCGGGGCGGTATTGGTAACCAGCCGTGCCAGTTTTGAAATGGTCCAAAAGGTGGGCGCAGCAGGGGTTGAAATCCTCTTTGCTATTTCGTCTGCGACCAAAATGGCTGTCGAGCTGGCTGAAAAACTCAACGTGACCTTGCTGGGCTACTGCCGTCCCGGCCGCGCTGATGTCTATGCTCACCCTGAACGTATTTTCGGCATGATTTAACACTATTTTCTCTATTTATTTAAGAAGGCATTCGACATGAAAAAGAAATATTTATTATCCGGCTTGCTTGCGTTGTTCTCACCATTGGCGCTGGCTCATCCCGGCCATATTGGTACGCATGGATTTGAAAGTGGATTCATTCATCCGCTGACAGGGATAGATCATCTGAGCGTAATGCTAGGGGTTGGCATGCTCGCTGCACTTTTTGGCGGTCAGGCACGCTACCGTCTGCCATTAGCCTTTGTTGCCATCATGATTGTTGGCGGAATGATGGGAGTTTCTGGACTGGTGATGCCGGGCGTTGAAATTGGTATTGCGCTGTCTGTGGTTGCGATGGGGATATTGTTATGCTCCGGTGCGCGTTTGTCAGAAAAAGCTACGCTGGCCTTAGTCATGGGGTTTGCCTTGTTTCACGGCATGGCCCATGGCATGGAAATGCCGCTAGATAGCCAGGCTATGTATTACTTTTCAGGCTTTGTGCTAGCGACGACGATGTTGCATATGTTTGGAATTTTCCTAGTACAGCTTGCTGTTAGCTGCATGAAAAACCGAGTGATCCTGAACGCGGTTGGGTTTGGTATCGGAATGAGCATGACGGTATTTGGCGGTTCATTATTGTTTTCTTAACTGGGATCTCTGGTGATTTTAGCGGCGGTTAGTTAGTAAGCAGATTGGTGTGTATCGAGTGGCAAACATGAAGCAGCGTAGGTTTATCCATATTACAGGTATTGTTCAGGGGGTTGGATTCAGGCCGTTTGTCTATCAATTGGCAATTCGTCACCAGTTGGCAGGTTCTGTAATCAATGACTCCGAAGGGGTAAAAGTGGACGTGCAGGGGGACGTTGATCAGTTGGATGAATTTATCTCAGAACTAACACTGCAAGCTCCGCCGCTTAGCCGGATTGATCAGGTTGCTGTCTGGCCGCGCCCGCTGCACCATGTTACGTCGTTTGCTATTGAGCAAAGCAAGGGGAGGTCACTGACTAGCGTGTGTCTTTCGCCAGATCAGGGAATATGCGAGGACTGCCGTGCAGATATTGCCGATCCGACCTCGCGTTATTACCGTTATCCGTTTACCAACTGTACCCATTGTGGCCCCCGATACACCATTGTTGAAGCACTTCCCTATGATAGGGCGGTTACCGGAATGCGGACGTTTTCGTTGTGCCAGCCCTGTCAGCAGGCTTACCAAAATCCGCTGGACCGGCGCTATCATGCCCAGCCAATTAGCTGTGACCACTGCGGTCCGAGAGTTCGCTATGTGTCGGGATCCGGCGAGGTGTTGGCACACAAAGCATCTGCGATTGCTATGGCAGCTAGAACCTTGCGACAAGGCGGGATTATCGCGATTAAGGGACTTGGTGGTTTTCATCTGGCTTGTGATGCCAGCAATAGTGATGCTGTTGCGCGTCTGCGCCAAATCAAGCGTCGACAGCGCAAGCCGTTTGCGGTCATGGTGGCAAATGGTGATGCTGCCAAGCAATTGGTAAGCGGAGAGGCCGAGGAGTGGGACATACTGCAGTCTCAAGCCAGTCCGATTGTTTTAATGCAGAAAAAGGTGCAGATGGAAAAAGAGGCTGCACCTCAATCTAGCTTGGCTGCCAATATTGCCCCTGGCGTACCGTACTTGGGCGTAATGCTTCCTTACACACCGTTGCATGTTTTGCTGTTTGAGCATCTTGATCGGGCTATTGTGCTTACCAGTGCTAACGGTTCTGGTATGCCGATGGCGACGGAATTCGCTGAGGTTAGTGATCAGTTGGGCGACTTGGTTGACGGTGTGTTGGATCACAACCGTCCGATTGTTCAGCCCTGCGATGACAGCGTGGTTCATTTTGCCGGCGGAAAGTGCCGGGTGATGCGAATGGCAAGAGGATATGCGCCGTATAGTCAGCCAGATAATGGATCTGTACGGCCAATATTGGCGATGGGAGCCCAGCAGAAAGCCGCAATTGGTCTGTCCTTGGCTCAGCAATGGATCCTATCGCCTTATGTTGGCGATATCGATGATATTGATACTCAGCATCGCTATCTGGCTGTAATCCGTCACTTTGAGTCTTTGTATCAGGTTGAACCGGAACAGATTGTCTGCGACAGGCACCCTGGATATGTTTCAACACAATATGCGATTGAGCGTCAGCAGCAGGCCTCGCCAGCTATGTCTCTGCATCAGGTTCAGCATCATCATGCCCACATATTGGCCGTTATGGCGGAGCACAAGATTAAACAGACTGTGTTGGGTTTTGCCTTTGACGGAACTGGCTGGGGCGATGATGGTACTGTCTGGGGTGGCGAGGTGCTGCTGAGCTCCCCTCGGCATTTTAAGCAGGTTTTTCATTTGCGCCCATTTCGATTGTTAGGGGGGGAACAAGCCATTAAATCACCTGCCCGTATCGTGTTTGCAATGCTGCTTGAGTGTTACACCTTAAGTGAGATCAAAGCTATGGGGCTTGCGGTATTTAAAGCGTGGTCCGAGAGCAAAATGGATAACCTATTTAAGCTTTGGCAGTCAGGTAATAGCTCGCCTTATACCTCTTCAATGGGGCGATTGATTGACGCATGGGCAGGCCTGTTGGGGTTGGTTGATTCTGTTGACTATGAAGGTGAATGCGGCTTGTTGCTTGAACAGGCGGCATTGGCAGCGACGGGTTCTGTCGCGATGGAATTTCAGCTTGCCGAAACCAATATGATTGATTGGCAGCCTCTGCTCGATAATGCATTGTCGCTGCTTGCGGCAGCCCCGTCTGGCCTATCGTCAGGTACGCAGCCAGATACATGGTCGCTGTTGGTGAGCTTTCTCAGCCGAGGACTGCTTGAAGCAATCGCGCATAACATTAAAACAGTGGCTGTTTCTTTTCCTACCTATCCCGTCGTGCTTTCTGGCGGGGTCTTCCAAAATCGAGTTTTGCTCGATCTGGTTTATCAACAACTGTCTGAGTTAACGAATTCAATTTATTGCGGCGAAACCATCCCGGTGAATGACGGGGGTATCGCTGCTGGGCAACTTTGGTATGCCACCCATCAGCCTGAAAAGGGCTTGAGCGGGTCTTCCGCACTGCACATATAACGAGGCAATAATGTGTTTATGTATTCCTTCTAATGTTTTAGAAGTTTATCCGGATGAATGTTCTGCACTGGTCGACACTTTGGGTGTACAGCGACAAGTTAGCACTCATCTGATTTCGGCTCCCTTGGCCGCCGGTGATCATGTTTTGATCCATGTTGGTTTTGCCATCAGCAAAATCGATCAGCAGGAGGCACAACAAAGCCTCGAAACTTATCGTCAGCTTCTGGCTGAAATGGATGAAGATGATATAAAGGTGCTATTGCAATGATGCCACTAAAAGATCTGTACCAGGGTTTTCGTCAGCCGGATGTTGTTAAGGCTCTTGCTGGAAAAATTGCGCAGCGTGCGGCAGGGCTTGAGAAGCCGCTCTATATCATGGAGGTGTGCGGCGGCCATACCCACACCATCATGAAGTATGGTTTGAAACAACTGTTGCCAGATAATCTTCAGTTTGTGCATGGTCCTGGGTGTCCGGTGTGCATTATGCCCAAAGAGCGGATAGATCAGGCAATTGCACTGGCCCGGTTGCCCGGTGTTGTGCTGGTTACACTTGGCGATATGATCCGGGTGCCCGGTTCGAAAAGCACTCTGGCCCAATGCCGTGCCGAGGGCGGTAATGTTGAAGCTATTTATGATCCCATGGATGTGCTTAAAATTGCCCGAAACAATCCCGATAAGCAGGTGGTCTATTTTGCTATTGGGTTTGAAACGACGACTCCGATGACCGCTGTATTGGTGGAGTGTGCCGAACAGCAGCAGTTAGATAATCTGTTTTTCCATATCAACCATGTGCTGGTGATGCCTGCGATGGAGGCGGTACTGGCTGGCGGCGAGTCGCCGATTAATGCTTTTATTGGCCCGTCACACGTCAGCGTGATCAGTGGCGCTAAAATTTATCAGCCAATTATAGATAACTACCGTGTGCCATTGGTTGTGGGCGGTTTTGAACCTGTCGATGTTTTGGAATCTGTTCTGATGTTGGTAGAACAGGCGGTATCTCATCAAGTGGCATTGCAGTTGCAATACAGTCGTGCTGCGACCTATGCGGGCAATGAAGCCGCTCAAAGTCAGGTCGATCGTGTTTTCGATATCCGCGAACAGTTCAACTGGCGCGGGCTGGGCAATATTCCTCACTCGGCCCTGCAGCTAAAGCCGGCCCTTCGTCATCGTGATGCCGAAGTGAAGTTTGCCGGGCATTTCACCCATATTGATACCCCCGATCATAAGCAGTGTCGCTGCGGCGATATTCTTAAAGGTTTAGCGACTCCTCAAGAATGCAAAGTATTCGGCAAAGCCTGTAAACCTAATCGCCCGATGGGCAGTTGCATGGTGAGCTCTGAGGGTGCCTGCAATGCCTATTACCGCTATGCCGACCGATGCTAAATGACAGAGCGATGCTTAAGGAAAATAAAATGAAACGAGTACAACTTAGTCATGGTGGCGGTGGTCAAGAGATGAACCAGTTGATCACCAATCTGTTTTTTCGCCACCTGGGTAATGACATTCTCCTGCGGAATGAGGATGCAGCCGTACTGAACTGTCAGGGTGAGATCGCTATGACGACCGACTGTTTTACCGTGTCGCCCTTATTCTTTGCCGGGGGCAATATCGGCAAGTTGGCCGTAGCCGGTACCGTTAATGACCTGGCGATGATGGGAGCCGAGCCGGAGTATCTCAGTTGTGGCTTCATTATCGAAGAAGGTTTGTCGTTCGATGAGCTGGAAGTTATCGTCAAGAGTATGGCTGAGGAGTTAAAGGTCTCGGGTGCCAAGATTGTCTGCGGCGATACCAAGGTGGTGCCGAAAGGCTGCGCTGATGGGTTGTTTATCAATACTACCGGTATCGGGCATATCCGTAAGCCGGGGATCTCGGCCAGTAATGTTCAGCCGGGGGATGCAATTTTGATTTCTCGTGATATTGGCTGTCATGGCGCTTGTGTGTTATCGGCGCGTGAATCTTTAAAACTAGTGAGCCCGATTGAAAGTGACTGCGCCACATTATGGCCGATGATCAATACTTGCCTTGAACAGGAAATCCCGATCCATAGCTTGCGAGACGCCACCCGAGGCGGGATCTCTGCGGTGCTCAATGAATGGTGCGAGGCTTCACAAGTACAACTTGTGCTTGATGATGAGGCGGTTGTGGCAAGTGATGACGTGATGGGGGTATGCGAGTTATTTGGCTTTGAACCTTACGATTTAGCCAATGAAGGAACCTTTATCATGGCGGTGCCTGCTGATGCAGCCCAAGAGGCATTAGCTATTTTGAAACAGTTCTCCGAGCATGCCGCTATTGTTGGTTTTGCCTCACAAGATACTCCCCATAAAACCATTTTAAATAGCCCTTGGGGAAGCCGCCGTTATTTGGATTTCCCCAATGGTGAGTTATTGCCGCGAATCTGCTAATTGCGGTGGAGTCAGAGAAGTCGATGGAGTCAGAGAAGTCGATGGAGTCAGAGAAGTCGATGGAATCAGAGAATATGCAATGCATGAATTATCTATCAGCTTGAATACCGTTGATGCGGTCGTCGAGCATGCCACGCGACAAGGGTTCAAACGGGTAACAGCGGTAACCCTCGGAATTGGAACATTGTCTTGTATCGAGCCGCAAGCGCTGCAAACCGGATTTGAGTTTGCCTGTCGTGGAACCATGGTTGAAGGGGCCATGCTAGGGATCGATATGATCTCGGCTCGAGCATGGTGCCAGAGCTGTCAGCAGTCAGTCACATTGGCAGCCCGTGGCATGTGCTGCCCGAATTGTCAGGGCTACCAGTTGGTCATAGAGACCGGTGAAGAATTAATGATTAAACATATAGAGGTTGAGTAAAATGTGTAATGTCTGCGGCTGCGGGGATAGCCAGATTGAAGGTCATCAGCATGATCATGACCACCATCATCACCAAGAGCATGCACATCATGGGCATAGTCATGGTGAACATCAGATTGTCGAGGGAATGACCTCGCAGCCGGTAGTGATCCACCATCATTATCATCACCAAGGGGACGTGCATCATCATGTTCATTACGATGGGCAACCAGAAAATCACCAACAGCACCCTGTGGTAGATCATCAGCCGCAGATGTCGCAACAGGGTGATTTGCATTACGGTAAGGGCGAGGCAGAGGTGCATGTTTCCGGCGTTTCCCAGCGTCAGCTGCTTACGCTAGAGCAGGACATTCTTGGCAAGAACAATCACCTGGCCGCCCACAATCGCGAGCATTTCAATGCAAACAAGCAGTTGGTACTGAACCTAGTATCAAGCCCCGGTTCAGGCAAGACAACACTGTTGACGGAAACACTCAACCAGCTGAAACACCAACATGCTTGTGCGGTTATCGAAGGGGATCAGCAGACCAGCAATGATGCCGACCGGATTCGAGCTACTGAAGTTCCTGCTATCCAGGTTAATACCGGCAAAGGCTGCCACCTGGATGCCAAGATGATCCATGACGCCTATCATCAGCTAGCAATGAATGAGCCCGGAGTGTTGTTTATCGAGAATGTCGGTAATCTGGTATGTCCTGCTAGTTTTGATCTTGGTGAAACCAGCAAAGTGGTGATTTTGTCAGTGACTGAGGGAGAAGACAAGCCGCTAAAATACCCCAATATGTTTGCTGCAGCAGAGCTTATGCTGATCAATAAAGTCGATTTGCTGCCGTATGTCGATGTTAAAATTGAAGACTGTATTGAAAATGCCCGCAAGGTAAATCCGTCGATCCAGGTCATTAAGGTCTCGGCTAAAACCGGCGAGGGGATGGAGGCTTGGTGCAATTGGCTGACAGAGTCTTTGGCTCAGCGATAGTCTCCGATTTATTCATGACTGACAGCCGTTTTATAAGTAAGACTTCTCGGTAACGATTTTTGGGTCGGCTGAATGTTGCCGTGACTAATACACAATATTCCTTTGTCCTAGAGGAATATTGTGTCTCTCCCTTCCGTTTCATCTCCCCCTCCTTTCCCTCTCAAATAAAAATGATTATCATTTAATAAATTCCTTTTTACCGCCAAAAAGCTCCGTTCACTGGCATTGTCATTTTTCCTGTTGACGTATATTCACCAACTAAATTTAGTTAGGAATAGTGTATGTCATATAACCCTATCGCCATTATTGGCATGAGCTGCCGTTTCCCAGGATCTAATAGCCTTTCTCAGTTTTGGGAAAATATCAAAAATGGAACCAGTGCAATTCATGATTTTTCTCAGCAAGACTTTCCTGGCGAGGCGCTTGAATCCTCATCTTGGCATTCTCCTGATTTTGTGCGAGCAGGGACAAAAGTGGATGGAGCAGATCAGTTTGACCATCAATTCTTCCACTACTCCTATCACGAAGCTGAGCTAATCGATCCTCAGCAAAGATTGTTTCTTGAAGCTTGTGTTCAAGCTCTTGATGACGGAAATTATCCGTATGTGCTTTTGCCAAAATGGCAGCAGGCATGTGTCGGCGTTTTTGGTTCGACGCGACAAAGCAGCTACGACAAATATTTACCCACTGCCCATGCGGAGCAAGTAACAACCCCCACCACAATGCTTCAATTGCTTGGTAATGATAAAGATTATCTGGCTACAAGAGTTGCTTATAAGCTTGGTCTGACTGGGCCTGCGCTAACGGTTCAAACTGCCTGCTCGAGCTCTCTTGTTGCTGTCCACTATGCTTGCCGAAGTCTTCAAAATGAAGAATGCGATATGGCACTGGCTGGTGGCGTCGGAATATCGTTCCCGCAGGGCCTCGGTTACTATCGTCAGGAAGGTTCTATCTTTGCAGATGACGGCTGCTGTCGACCGTTTGGTGAAAAGGCAAGTGGCATCGTCACGGGAAATGGCTTAGGGGTCATACTCCTTAAACGTCTAGAAGATGCTATAGCCGACAACGATAATATTCATGGGGTTATTGTCGGATCGGCAGTCGGAAATGATGGAAATGATAAAGTTGGCTTTACTGCGCCCAGTGGCTTAGGGCAGCAGGATGTGATTCGGCAGGCTTTAACAGCTGCGAATGTCTCACCGGATGAGATTGGTTTAGTCGAGGCTCATGGTACCGGGACTTTGATTGGTGACCCGGTAGAAATTGATTCGCTCACTAGCGTATATCGTGAGGATACCCAGAGATACCAGTACTGTGGTATTGGATCAATCAAAGGTAATTTGGGGCATTTAGAGTCTGCTGCTGGTATTGCTAGCTTGGTTAAGGCGACACTCAGTGTGCGAGATGCTGTTTTACCTGCCACCTTGGGGGCAACGCCTCCAAATCCACACTTAAAATTGCACGATACACCATTCTTTCTTATTAATGAGACCCAACCTTGGGAACATCAAGGTCGCCGATTAGCTGCGGTCAGCTCGTTCGGAATTGGTGGTACCAATTGCCATATGATCATTTCACAGCCACCGAGTCCTCCGCCTTCCACTCAGTGTCTAGATGATGAAGTACATACATTGTTGGTTCAGTCTCATACCAAAGAGACTTTAGAGCATGTGCGCCATCATTATATCGATACTTTAATGAGTGAAAATGCCGATTCGGTGGCTCGTACCGCTATATTGCGACGCCCTGCCGAACGGTATCGAATGGTGGTGAGCGGGAGCAACAAGGAGCAATTGCAGGCCGCGTTGACTCATGCCGTCACAAGTAAAGTACCTGAGGATAATCAAGGCCTTTGGATATTCAGCGGCCAAGGTAGTCAAGTCGCTGAAATGGGAGTGCATCTATATTCCCAATGCCAGCAGTTCCGAACTGCATTTGATACCTGTTGTGGTTTGTTTGCACAACATGGTGTGGCTAGTCTCAAAAGTGAGATATTTGCGCCTCAAGAGAGCTCTTTGTTGGAGCAAACGAATATCACTCAGCCAGCTCTGTTTACGTATCAATTTGCGCTGGCACAACAGTTGCTGGCGTGGGGGGGGAAACCCAAAGCGGTCGTAGGCCATTCGATTGGTGAGTTCGCTGCCGCAGTCGTTGCAGGTTTTCTTCCGTTGGAAGCGGCTGTTGCAATAGTTGCCAGCCGTGGACAGCTGATGCAAATGCAAACGCCACCGGGGGCAATGGCGGCTGTCAATATGTCACAGGCTGAGTTTCAGTCGATCCAGTCGAGCTGGTCTGCGTTATCAATCGCAGCTGTTAATCACCCGGAGCGGATCACTATCAGTGGTGATGTCCCTGTAGTGAATGAGTTTGTTACTGCTTATGCAGATAAAGCCAAGAGGTTGTCAGTTACAAAAGCATTTCACTCTCAAAGCATGGACTCTATTAAAGCGGCATTTTTACAAGCGCTTGATGAGGTTACTTTGCCCGTGACTGACCCATCCATTGAATTCATATCGACATTGACGGGCCAACCATTGCAAGCCCACGAAATGGATAAAAATTATTGGTGGCAGCAATTACGCTCTCCGGTTTTGTTTGCTCAAGCGCTGAAGTGTGCAGAAACGTTGTCGCCTGAGGTTGTTGTCGATTTAGGACCTGATGGTAGTTTTGCACGGTTGGCCCGTCATCAGGGATTATTCACGGATGACACCCAATTTCTAGGTATTCAGAAGGGCGACAAAGAGTTTGCGTCGTTACTTGAGTTGACCGCTCGCTGCGGTGTGGATGCGCCACTGAAAGAATACTACAGCCAGCGTCTAGCTCCGTGGGTTAGGGTTCCTCCGAAACAATTTGAAGTAACTCGAGTTTGGCCTAAGAAGACCGAGCGGATACTACCACCTTTAAAACGTGTGCGCTGGCAGCCCCAGTCATCATTGCTATCGACTATTCGTCAGCCCAGCAAGATTGGTGATGGTTTACGTATTCTGCTTATTGGCGAGTATCAACGTGATGTCTGGCTAAAGCAATTGTCGGTTCTTACTCATCAAACGATCTGCCTGTCACACTTATCTGAAGTGGAGATGCTGTCAGGCTTTGACTTGGTCATTTATCTTCAGTCACCGGTTACGGAACTGGATGATTTAGCGACGAGCTTTGATATTGCGGCAAAAGAGCACTTAAAACTTATAAACAGTGTTCATAGTCAAGCAACGTTACCTCTGATTTCTGTTTTGCCGGAAGCGCTTGTAATTAATGATATTTCCGATAAGCACAACTGGACCTTAGCCGCATTGACCTCTCTCTATCAGGCGGCATGTAACGAAGAGCAGTCTAAACGTTACTTATGTTTGGATCTTGACTCTGAAGAATCCATTGCCACAGTCTGTAGTTTGCTTAATCAGCTGCCGGGATCAGGGCCTGTGTTAGCGTTGCGCGGTCCCCAGTTCTATGAGCCGGTGGTTGAACCCATTGCCGCTTCAGCATCTTTGTCATTGGCGTTTTCTAGTAACGATAGTGCCCTGATCGCCGGTTATGGCGGGCTTGGACAGGTGACCGGAGAATGGCTGCTTGAACAGGGTGTAAGGAGTTTTGGTTTAATACTGCGCCGTTCATGCACTGAACTGCAGCAGAAAGCGATTAAAGCATTACGCGACAAGGGGGCTGATGTCGAAGTTATTGTGGTTGATATTTGTGATGCCAAGGCGCTGAAGGATGCTTTGGAACAGCACAATATTCGACCGACACTGGTTTACCATACAGCCCATTCGGGGAGTGATTCGTCATTTTTTGACGCTGAAGAAGACGCTTTTATTCAAACGTTACGAGTTAAAACTCATGGCGTTATGGCACTGGCCGAAGCGACCGAATACCTGCCACTTAAGCAGTTTTGCTTGTTTGGCTCGATGGTTAGTTGGATTAATGGGCCACTTACATCGGCATATGCCGCCGCGAATCGATGGCAAGAGCATGCCGCAATGGCGTTGCAGGAGAAAGGCTTGCCCGCTGTAACCATTCTGTGGGGACCGTGGGATTGCGGGCTGACGCAACAAAAGAACATTACCAGCCAAATTCAAGCGAGTGGGCTGAACCTGCTAAATCCCGATTCGGCATTGAACGTGTTGGCGATGCCAAACAGCCATGGCCTTATGGTGTTCGATAGCCGTGAGCCAGAGTTTAGTCGTGCGGTGAAAAAGCTTGTTGCAACTGCGCCAATGTATTCACACTGGAACAATCGCGAAAATGTGGATACGTGTAAGAACCAACAGACTCAATTTACCGAGCGTGGTGTATTGACTCTTAGCCAGTTGGCTGATTTACCAGCGCAAGAGCAGAAAGAACAATTACAGGAAACCGTCAGTGGCTTGGTTCAGCGATTGCTTAAAATTGAGGCTCCTGAAACGGGGCGTGCATTTCCAACTCTAGGGTTGGACTCCCTGTTGCTGATTGAACTGACATCGACGTTACGTAATCAGGTCGGGTTTGAGATTTCGGTGCGAGATGCGTTTCAGTATGACAGCATTGAGTCATTGAGTGCTTATTTACTGAAACAGTGTCAGAAGCATGATGACATAGCGTTTTCGGCGACTGAGCAAAATAATACCGTGATGATTGAACAGGATATGGATCATCGCTACGAGCCATTCCCCTTAACTGATTTACAACAGGCATTTTGGGTTGGTCGCAACGGCAGCTTGGAGCTTGGCAATGTTGCATGCCACCAATACATTGAAATAGAGCTTGAAAACCTTCGTCCAGAGCGATTAGAGCAGGCTTGGAACCGGCTGGTTCAACGTCATGAAATGATGCGCTGTATTATTTTAGAGTCAGGCCAGCAGCAATTTTTACAACAGGTTCCTCATTATCAGGTTGCAGTGAGCGACATGCAGCACTTATCGCAAGATGAGCAAACGCAGCAGCTGAGTGCTCTTCGCGAGAGAATGAGCTATCAAGTCATGGATCCTGCCCAGTGGCCGCTATTTGAGCTGAGGGCATCATTGTTGCCGAACGATATCACTCGTATCCATCTCGATATGGACTTGCTGGTATTTGATGTTCAGAGCTTCCGGATTATTTACGGCGAACTCAATCAATTACTAAAAGATCCATTGGCTGAGCTACCTTCGTTGGACTTGTCTTTCCGAGACTACGTATTGGCAGAACATCATCAACGAACAACCGATACGTACTTACAAGCTCAATCGTTCTGGCAGAGCAAAGTCGAGACCATGCCGGGTGCACCACAGTTGCCGCTGCGTTGTGATGCGGAATCATTGGCTCAGCCAACTTTCAGAACGCTGGATCACAGGTTGTCTCCGATGCTGTGGGAGAGCTTTCAGCGCCAGGCAAAAGAGCGAGGTTTAACACCTAGTACCGTTATGCTCACTGTATTTACCCAAGTACTGGCTCAGTGGTGTAAGTCGCCGTCATTTACCTTGAATATTACATATTTCAATCGGAAAAATGTCCACCCTCAAGTGATGTCCGTGTGCGGTGATTTTACATCGTTAATGTTGCTGCCTGTCGAATTTGAAGCCAATGAACAGTTCACTGGCGCTGCGCAACGTATTCAGCAAGATTTATGGGATGCACTAGAACATCGGGATTACAGCGGTATTCAAGTCATGAGAGATCTGGGCCGGGTGAGTTCTGCAGCCGCTGATCAAATCAATATGCCAGTGGTATTTACCAGTATGATTGGTATGGACTTTGATGATCCATCGCAACCAGACTGGGAGCTGATGAGCCGTCAAGTTTTTCAAATTAATCAGACACCTCAAGTATGGCTGGATTACCAAGCAACCGAATATGGCGGTGCGCTGGTTAATCGCTGGTTTATCGTCGATGAAATCTTTGACGCGGGTCTTATTGAAGGCTTATTTACCGCATATACCACACAGCTTGAAAAACTAGCGAGAGAGGCCAACCGTTGGGATGGCTTGGACTGTGATGCCAGAGACGAGTCAGATAAGCAGGTAGTTGCCAAGCTCAACCGTTGGCAGCAACCTCGTTCTGAGTCGACGCTACATGATAGTTTCTTAAAGCAAGCGCAATTAACACCGGATGCCCCTGCGGTGCTGACAACGACCGGTCAGTTAACTTACCAACAGCTTGCTGAAACAAGTCAAACTGCAGCGCGAGCAATACTGCAATATAAAACAGCAAGTGCGAAACACGTAGTGGTTTTGACCCCTAAGGGTGATCAGGCCGTGATAGCAGCGCTGGGTGCCATGATGGCCGGTTGTGTCTATGTACCTGTGAATCCAGACTATGATGACATGCGTTTACAGCATGTTCTGGCTGAGGTTGACCCTGTGCTGGTCCTATGTTCCGAGTCGTCTTTCGGGCGCTTGTCAGAACTCACTTCCGCAGAATGTTGCTCATTGGAACAGCTTCTTAATAAAGGGGCATCAGTGAGCATGCCGCTACCAGATGTTTCACCTGATGAACTCGCTTATATTATTTTCACCTCAGGAAGCACCGGGATCCCGAAAGGTGTTCTTTTGGATCACCGTTGTCCACTGAATACTTTGACGGCGATGAACCATGTATTTGATGTAAGTGCCGGGCAGAGGACTTTATCGTTGTGTGCACTACATCATGATATGTCCGTGTATGACATTTTCGGCATGTTAATTTCTGGCGGGGCTGTAGTCATGCCAGATGCGCAGCAGCATTTTGCCTCTCATTGGTTATCTTTGATAGATACCCACAAAGTAACGGTTATCAATAGCGTTCCTGCCTTGATGCAGTTGCTTGTTGATGTTGCCGAAAGTTCCGAGCAAGGACGAGATCATTTATCGGGGCTGAGCAAGGTGATGCTTGGCGGGGATTGGATTCCGCTGACTTTACCTGAGCGAGTTAAATTCTTAGCACCAAATTGTGACGTTTATAGCATTGGTGGACCAACAGAGACCGCTGTGGTATCGAGTTGGTACCACATTGAATCAATAGAAAAAGGTTGGGACAGCATTCCTTACGGAAGACCGTTACCCAATCAGCATATCGAGCTGTTGAATTCAGCGGGGCAGCCAGTACCTGTAGGTGTTGCCGGTGAAATTTGCATGGGCGGACTTGCCATGTCTCAAGGTTATCTTAATGACCCAGAGATGACGGCGAAAAAGTACCGAATTGATCCTCACTCTGGGTGTAAGTTGTTCCGTACCGGGGATCTGGCCGTCTTGAACCAAGATGGCGTGATGACATTGCTTGGCCGAATTGACAACCAGGTAAAGATCAACGGAGTACGTATTGAGCCGGGAGAAATTGAGTGCACCCTCGAAAGGCACCCCGCGGTTAACCAAGCCGTCGTTCTAACACAAAATGATCGCCTGCATGGTTTCGTAACCTTGTCCGAAGGAATGAAAACGCAAAACGTTGAACAAAGCGAATCATTGGATCAGATGCTGTTGCAAGGTAGTGAGGTGTGTCGCCAGCAAGCCGATGCGGAGTGGGATGCTTTGGAACAGGGAGGGGATAGTTCTTGCCAGACGATGGCTAGCGACTTTGTTCCACAAGACTACGATCAACATTATCAGGAGATGGAACAGCTGAGTACTTTGGTCATGCGTTATGCATTGCATCAAAGTGGCCTGTTTTATCAGCAAGGACAATGTTGCTGCTTACCGGAGTTAGTGCGCGAGCTTAATGTTTGCGATAAGTACCTGAAGGTTTTGCAAAGCTGGATAACCGTACTATGCCAAGACGGCTATTTTGTTCAGGATGAAGAAAGAATAGTTTGTCTTGAACCGTTTAATGCAGAAGAGCTGTATCAGTTGAGATCGAAAATTGCAGCTGATGTCGCGAATGGCAAACCTCATCAACAGAAATTCTGGCATTTGTATTTAGGCTGTGTGGAGCGAATTGAAGACCTATTACAGGGCCAGTTTAATCCGCTCGATCTAATGTTTGAGCAAGGCCAGACTGACTTTGTGGAAAGCTGGTATGAAGATAACCCTGTATCCCAGCACTTTAATCGTGTAGCTGCAGATGCGGTTGAGTCGCTGATAAACATCAAGCGCAATAGTACCTTCCGCGTGTTGGAGTTCGGTGCCGGGATTGGTAGTGCTGCACGCCAAGTACTGCCTCGACTACCGGAGGACAAGTGTCAGTATGTTTATACTGATTTGTCGGATTATTTCTTTGCCCATGCCAAGAACAAGTTCGCTAACTATCCGTTCATTGACTTTCAATTCTATAACATTAATGAGGATCCGAGCCTATTTGGGCTTGAGGATGGCAGCTTCGATCTGATCATCGGCGCAAATGTGCTACACGATGCTCATAATGTAAATACTTCAAGCCGTTTACTCAGAAGGCTGCTTAAACCTGCAGGAACGCTACTGCTTATAGAAGGAACCTGCAACCCGCGCTTCCAAATGGTTAGCCTCGGTTTTGTTGAGGGCCTTTCTCACTATGAAGACCTACGTTTGGAATCCCACTTGCCAATGTTGCCGGCAGATGCATGGCAGTCAACATTACGGGAGGCGGGATTTTCTAGAACCAGCCAATTCCCGAAACAGGGTGAAGCAGCAGAATGTATGCGTTATCACCTGATTGCGGCCCAAAACGCAGCATCCGTGGCTCACTTCGATTCAAAAGTATTGACCTCTTGGGCCGGAGAGCACCTCACTAGCCAGTTAGTGCCTCAGCAGATAGTGGCTTTGGATAGGTTCCCATTATCAGCAAACGGCAAGGTAGACCGTCAGCGGTTACAGCAGTCTTTGACACTTGCCTGTGAGCGAAATCCCGCAGATGGCCTTAAAGAAACCGTACCTCCAACAACCGAGAGTGAGCGCCTTCTGGCACAGATTTGGGGAGAGGTGCTAAATCAGGACATTGCTGATGTTGATGCCAACTTTTTCCTTTATGGCGGCGATTCTCTATTGATGACCAGAATCAGTGCCTTGGTTCGAGAGCATTTCCAATTAAGTCCATCGCTTGGTCTGTTGCTTCGTATGCCAGAGCTTAGGCAGCAAGCCGCATGGATTGAACAACAACGCCACATTGATGTTGAAGACGTAGAGGAAGGGTTCCTGTGATAGTGAGAGAACAGCCAATGGAACTGCATGTATTAAAGCAGATGCTTGATGAACGTAGCATTAAATTGTCGCTAGAGGGGGAACAACTGAAATTCTCTGCCCCTAAAGGAGTCATGACCGAAGAAATCAAGCAAGCTATCCGATTGCATAAGCCGCGTTTGGTTATTGAGTTAAAGCAAGACAGTTTACCTGCACTGCCAGGTATAAGTCGGCATGTTGGCGAAGCCTACCAGCCGTTTCCGATGACGCCTATTCAGCAGGCATATTATGTCGGTGAATGTGGTGGTTTAAAACAAAGTACGCTTCCTTGTTTTTATCATGAGTACCGCTTGCATGATGTGGACTCGGATCGTCTTGAGTCGGCGATCCGTGCTCTGATAAAGGATTTTCCGGTTTTACGCCTGAAATTTTTCGAAGATAACCGCCAACAAGTGATGCCGTTGAATGACAACTGGCGTTTAGATGTCAGGAGCTTCAAGGCATTAGCGCCTGCCGAGTGTGAAACGTTATGTTCAGAGCTAAAACACCAGCATTTGAATGAATTACCGCCGTTGGATGGTGGTGAGCCGTTTCGTTTTACCTTCATCAGAAGGCCAGACTCCGATCGGTTGCTGGTAACGATTCGATTGAACATCATCGACGGTCCATCGTTAGCAATGCTGCTGCGTGGCTTGGTAGAGCGATACGGAAAAGTCGAAGTGGAGCAGTCAGCCGGAACGCTAGAGTTTCGTGACTATGTTCTGGCAACCCAAGCGCTTCAATGTACACCGAATGCGACTGTCAGCGAGGAATATTGGGGACGTATGTTGCCGTTATTACCTCCCTCGCCAGCCTTGCCCCAAACAGGGAAGTCTCGACAAAAAGCTGTTTTTAAACGTCATTCACGCCGTTGGGGCATGGAACAATGGCAGGTTTTACGCCACGTTGCGAGTAAGTACGGAGTAACAGCAAATGCTGTACTGCTTGCTGTCTATGCCACCGCGCTCTCGCGGTGGAGTAGTGAACCTTCTTTCACCTTGAATGTATTGGCTAACTTTCGGCCGTTTACTGATCCAGATTTAAAGGCAATGGCTGGTAACTGTAGTAATACCGTGCCAATCGAAAGCCATCCAACCGGTACGTTTTTAGATCAAGTCAAGTGCTTGCAAGATTGCCTAACGGAACGTTTGGGTCATGCCATCATACCTGGTGTCGAGCTGATGCGACGTATTCAGCAAAAAAGCGCCAGCGATGATCCGGTATTGCCTTTTGTATTCACAAGCGGATTGCAATCGGGTCAGTTGGATGAGCTGTTGCCGGATATGCATCGATTTGAATTATTGGACAGCCACCTGCAAACACCTCAAGTTTGGCTGGATCATCAGGTTATCGAAAACCATGAAGGGTTAATTTGCTATTGGGATTGTGTTGAGGAAATTTTTGAGCCCGGAACCATCGAAGCTTTGGTTGAAGAGTCTTCACGCATTATTGATGCATTGATAGCTTCTGAGGTCGCGTGGCAAGACGCTTATCCTGGCAGCTCAGAAAATCACTCTCTCAAACCTTGGGTTGAAGGCCCTAAAGTGGCTGCCGGCAAGTTGCTCTGTAGTGATTTCATCGCTCAGGCAAAGCGAACCCCTACACGTCTCGCAGTACAGTTTGGCAATCAAAGCATCTCTTATGGTGATTTGTTGAGCAAAGCCCAGTCAGTTGCGGCGGGTTTGGCTAAACGGGGAGTGGCAGAGCACGACATTATTGCGGTTAACCTGCCCAAATCTATCGAACAAGTGATTGCACTATATGGTGTATTGCTCAGTAATGCTGCCTATTTGCCGCTTTCTATTCACTGGCCTAAAGCGCGTATCGACAACATATTAAAACGTAGCGGTGCAAGCTTGCTGATCGCCCAAACGGAGCAGCATTCGTCGCAAGCCATCTCGATTAAAACGCTGCTGATGGAGAAAGCTCAACCACCAGTACTGGTAAACAATGATAAGCGTTTGGCTTACGTTATCTATACATCTGGCTCAACCGGTGAACCCAAAGGGGTCATGATCAGCCATGACGCAGCGCTTAACACCATCGAGGATATTAATCGTCGTTTCACCATGAATGAAAGCGACAGAGTGCTAGGTGTGAGTGGAATTTATTTCGACCTGTCGGTGCAAGATATTTTTGGCACTCTGAGTGTCGGTGCAACGCTGGTTCTGCCGGGAGAAGCCGAACGGCCTGAGCCATCGCTTCTTATTCAGTTATGCAAAAAGCATAACATTACGGTGTGGAATTCTGTGCCGGCAATTCTACATATGCTGACGATGGTTTCCGAGCCAGATCTGCCTGCATTATCTTCTTTGAGGCTGATTATGCTCAGCGGAGATTGGATTCCATTGCCATTAGCTAAGCAATTAAAGAAAGCCTGTGCTCAAGCTGAGTTGATTTCGCTGGGAGGCGCAACGGAAGCTTCGATCTGGTCAAACTTCTTCAAGGTCAATGAGATAAATCCTGATTGGCGCTCTATTCCTTATGGTTACGGTTTGTCAAATCAACAGCTTTACATCCTTGATATGCAGGGGCGCGAGTGCCTAACAGGGGCTATTGGCGAAATCCATATTGCTGGCGACGGCTTAGCACTGGGGTATTTGAACGACCCTCAACGTACCGCGGAACAGTTCGCCGATCATCCATCTGGACAAAAGTTATACCGAACGGGTGATCTGGGACGCTATTTCCCAGATGGCGCGATTGAGTTCCTGGGAAGAAAAGATAGCCAGGTAAAGATTAATGGGTTCCGTGTTGAATTAACCGAAATTGAAACTCAGCTAATGCAAGTCAACGGAATTGATAGTGCCGCTATCCTCGTTCTCCGCAATGAATTTGTTGGTGCGACTTTGCTTGCCGTTTATACCGGCCATTCCTTTGCTGAGGCTCAACTTTCGGCGAAATTAGCAACTCAATTACCGAGATATATGGTCCCGGCACGCTTCATACGGTGTGAACATTTGCCGCTAAGTCAAAATGGCAAGATTGATCGTGAACGAGCATTAGTGTTGGTGCGGGAAAGCATTGATCAAGAGGCCAGAGAACAAACATTTTGTCAGGAGACGGAACGACATGAGGTGACGATTAAACTCATTGCCATCTGGCAAGGTTTATTTGATGCGGTGTCAGTGAATGAGCAATCGCATTTTTTCAAGTTAGGCGGTAATTCACTTCTGGCGGTTCGACTTTCTAGCAGCATCGAAAAAGCTTTCGGCCATCGCTTGTCTTTGCAACAGCTATTTAGCTCTCCTCATCTTTATGAGCAGTCAGAGCTAATAATCGCCCTGATATCTAGGAAATTGGAAAACGTGGAGCGATAAATGAATTTCCAACAACTGAAAGATACATTAATTAACGTGCTGGCAGATCAACTGCAGTTACCAGCAGATATTATTTCTCCCCAAATTCCATTTCGAGAACTGGGTATGAGCTCGGCGATGGGGGTGGTATTTATTGACAGAGTGGGAACTGAATTATCCCTACCTCTGTCGAGTACAATTTTGTATGACTACCCGAACTTGCAAGCATTGCAAGCCTGCTTAATGGCAATGTTGGAAGAGCGAACGTTTTCAGAAAACACGAGAGAAAAGACGCACACTCCTCATGATGATAGTTCACCTGCTGATAATACAGCCAAAGAGCAGATTGCTATATTAGGGGCTGACTGCCATGTACCAGGAGCTAACGGCCTCGAAGCCTTTTGGAAAGTCGTCCGTGAGGCAGAAGTGAGTGTTGGAGATATACCGGCAGAACACTGCTTTTATCAACTGGCGCAGCAGGCTGGCTTAAATACATCCAGGCCAATGTTTAAGGCAGGGACTGTTGGCTCCCATGCCCAATTTGATGCTGATTTTTTTGGAATCTCTGCGGCTGAAGCCCGTGCTATGGATCCGCAACAACGCTGGTTGCTGGAGTCCTGTTGGTTGTCTATACAAAGTGCGGGCATGGATCCGTTACAGCTAAAGAAAAGCAAAACAGGCGTCTTTGTTGGGGCTAGCACCCAAGATTTCCAACGCTTGCTACTGAGTGATAATAGCCCGAATGATATTCATTCCGGAACAGGAACATCGCTATCAGTTATTGCGGGGCGGATCGCTTATCAGTTTGATTTTATCGGACCTGCCTGGGCGGTTGATACTGCCTGTTCATCATCTCTTGTTGCCCTGCATCAGGCGTGTCAAAGCTTGTCATCCGGAGAATGTGATTATGCTTTGGTCGCCGGGGTTAATGTGATTCTTGACCCTCAGTATGCCCAGTCGTTAGAAAACGGCAATATGCTGAGCCCATCGGGTCGCTGCCATACATTTGCTGAACATGCCGATGGCTATGTTCGTTCTGAAGGGTATGTCACTTTATTTTTGGGTCGCCCTGGTGTGGCCTACCCAGTAACGCCGATAGCAAATATTTGTGCCACGGCGGTGAATCAAGATGGTCACAGTAATGGTCTTACGGCTCCGAATGGGATGAGTCAGCGTTTGCTGGTTACAAGTGCATTAGAAAAAGCGGGACTTGATCACGAACAGATTGTTGCTTTTGAATGTCATGGCACCGGGACGTCACTTGGTGACCCGATTGAAATTAATGCATTGGCAAACGTATTTATTAACGAAAATAATGGCCATTCACCGTGTGCGTTAGGGTCCGTAAAGGCATGTATTGGTCATCTCGAAGCGGCGGCAGGTTTGGCCGGTGCATTAAAGCTCGCGATGTCGTTGCACTTCAAACAATGGCCAGCTCAACCGATGACTGGCGCTGTCAATCCCCTCCTAACATTAGAGCAGAGCCGCTTAACAATCCCGTTAGAGACTCAGGCCTTATCTCCCATAAGTGTGAATTATGGGGGAGTAAATTCCTTCGGATTCAGTGGTACAAATGCGCACGCAGTTTTGAGCTCTGTTCAGGAAAATGAAGAAGAACTGGCTCAACCTGCATGCCAGTGGTTGTTTTTAAGTGCACACAGTGAAGACGCGCTACGACTCCAAATTGAGCAATGGCGTCAGGTTCTACCGACTCTTACCGGTGTGTATAGCTTGTCATTGCTGCTTGCGTCAGCCCTCCAGCGTTGCGCATCTTTGCCTTGGCGCGCCGCAGTTTTCTGTCCCGATATAGCAACGGCACTGAAGACGTTGAAAGAGGTCGAGTGTCACAATACTTGCCACGGTGAACAAGTAGATAGCGCGGACTATCACATTAAAGCCTTCCTGAATGGAGGGAATAAACCAACCGTAGACGGCCCACTACCGCGAGTATGGGGGCTACCTCAATATGCCTTTACACATAAAGAGTATTGGCCGGAATGTATAGGTAAGGCATCGGTATCTGAATGCCAGGAACCCCCGCAATATTCTTCTTCTGAACGTGACTCTATTTGCGAGAGAACATGGTGGGATTCGTTAGTTGTGGCTGAAGGACAAAAAGATCCATCTGCCTCCCTCATTTCTCTGGGAGGAACCTCTCTGCTGGCAAGCCGCATAGCGACAGAGCTGCAACGTTGTTTAGGTATCCGTATTAGTGTTACTGATGTATTGAAAGCGCAAACGCTCTCTGGACTGCAACAGTTTGTGACGAACAATACTACTGTTGCTGAACCCGTAACGGCTCAATCTCACAGCGTGGATGCGGAGTTAGCCACTCTTCATACCGCATTTCCGCTTACTGATATGCAGATGGCATATTGGGTGGGGCGTGGTGACGGGGTCGCCGGCCGAATGCCAATCCAAGTCTTTTTTGAACTTGAAGCGAAAACCCTGGATGTAGATCGTTTACAAGCGGCATGGCGAACTGTCATGCATCGTCATCCTAGCTTGCATTCGGCCGTGACAACAGACGGTAAGCAGAAGGTGATTGCTTCGCCGGATCAGCCTCACTTTAAGCATGAGACGCTTGATAAGCCTGGCGCAGAGTGTTGCCTGTATATTGAAGAGCGGCGAGAAATGCTGTGGCACTCATCAAGAGACCTTGAACAGTGGCCTCAACATTTTGTGTATGTTTACCAATGTACCGATCAATATGTCATTCATTTTTTGCTTGATGGTTGGTGTATTGACGGGGCAAGTTACGAGATTTTGTTCAGAGAACTGCTTACCGTATATCAAAACCCTAATGCCAGCCTTCCGGTGTTGGATCTGACTTTCTCTCATTATATCAATGCGCTGTCTGAACTTGATAAATCCGAAGAGATGTCCAGAGCGAAGCTCTATTGGGAAAGCCAACTGCCGAAGTTATATCCAGCCCCTGCGTTGCCTCTTGTGAAACGGGCCGAGGACGTCGGGAAGAGTGTTATGAAACGTCGACGTAGTTTCATCACTATTGAGCAGTGGCAGCAGTTTCAGTCTCAGGTAAGAAACCATCAGCTGACACCATCGAGTGCTTTAATGGCGGCTTATGCGCTGGTGTTATCCCGCTGGAGTCAACATCAAAATATCACTTTGAATGTGCCAAGGTTTAACCGCCAGTCGCTGCATCCGCAGGTCAACGATATTATCGGCGAGTTTGCTTCATTTACACTGCTTCCATGCGAGCGCAATAAACAAGACTGTTTTGCAGATTACGCCCAGCGTTTACAGCAAACACTTTGGGAGCAGCTGGAACATGGATTGGTGAGCGGTGTTCAGTTGTTACGGGATTTAGGTAACAACGTATTGATGCCGTATGTGTTTACTACTATGCCAGATAATCAAGAGGAAACCTTGCATGATCATCTCGGTAAACTCGGGCGAATCAAGGAGATGCGGACGCAGACGCCGCAAGTATGGATTGACTGCCAGTATTGGGTGTCGGCCAAGGGAGTGGAGCTAACCTGGGATGTCCTCGAAGAGATGTTTCCGTCGCTGTTAATTGACGAGATGTTTGCAGCCTTTACCGCTCTTGTTGAAAACTTGAGTGTGGGCAAGGGATGGATGGCTCCGGCAACCCTTCCGTTGCCGGAACGTCAAGAGCAGGCTTTGCTGGCGATAAATGCCACCGATGCGGAATTAGCTGCCACTTCCTTGTTTGAAATGTTCGAGCAACAGGTGCGTAATCATCCGCAATTAGACGCACTTATTACTTCAAATGAAGTCTGGAGTTATGCGCATTTACTTTCTGTTGCAGAGAAAATTGCCGCATTACTGCCTCGTGGTGCAGAGAGCATCGCAATATGCATGCAAAAGACACCATTATGTGTGGCAAGTATCTTGGCGGTGCTACGCCAAGGTATGGCTTATGTGCCTATTGACCCCGAACAACCTGAATATCGTCGAACAGAAATACTGACAGACAGTGGTGTAGGTCTGTTGCTTGTCGATGAAGAAAGTTCTGCGCTTTGTTGGTCCTCGTCAATTCCGCAATTAGTTGTCAGTGAATCGATGCTGGCTGAGACAGCATTGTCGGCATCTGAAAAGGGGATAAATCAGCACGGGCTTGCTTATATCCTTTATACCTCAGGTTCAACAGGTAAACCCAAAGGCGTCGAAATAACGCATTTGGGAATTTGTAATCGTATTAATGATTTAAAGGCACGGTTCGAGTTTACCGAGCGAGATCGCACCATGAGTATCTCGGCATTTCATCATGATATGTCGGTATTCGACGTGTTTATTACCCTATCTTCTGGTGCCGCACTGGTTATGCCAGCAGCAGAGCATAAGCGCGAGCCAAATGTTTGGATTCAGATGATGAATCACCATCAAGTGACGGCTTGGAACTCTGTACCGACGTTTATGAGTATGCTTGTCAGTACTTGTGAACATGCCAACAAGCCGCTGCCCCAGTCACTGAGATTGATTTCGATGGGAGGTGATTGGATAGACCCGTCATTGGTGCAGGCCTTAGTCGAAAAGCTTCCATCCTGTCGTTTGGTGAGTGTTGGCGGTCCAACGGAAGTCTCTTTACTGGATATTATTCACGAGATATCCGTGGATGGTTTTAAGTTGGGTGAAGCGATTCCTTATGGTTCGCCTGCTCTAAACGCCCGACAGTATATTTTCAATGAACTCCTTGAAATTTGTCCCGAAGGTGTAGTCGGTGAAATAGGTCATGCGGGTATAGGCATAACGAAAGGATATCGCAATCAACCTGAGTTGACGGCACGGCGCGTGCTTACAGATGTGAATGCTGAGCTTCTGGGCCAAGAGAGTCGTCTGTTGCGCTCGGGGGATCTGGGCTATCGTCGCCACGATGGAGAGATACAGTTTGTCGGGCGAGAAGACTTCCAAGTTAAAGTCAATGGACAACGTATTGAATTAGGTGAGGTCGAAGCGCAATGCAAGCGGCTACATTGCGTTAATCAAGCTATCGCGTTGGTGCTGAATGCGGGAAATAGCCCACAAATTGGAGTAGCACTGACTAGCAATACCAATGAACATCATCTCCAGCTTGCTGATCTGCGTAGAGAGCTAAGTGATCGCCTACCCGAATATATGCTTCCCCGTCGAGTTGTCGTATTGAGTCAGTTACCCGTTACCCCGAACGGCAAGGTGGATCGGCAGGCGATAGAAAAGCGACTAGCCGATGTGAAGGCCGAGCCATCAGCCGTTGAGGGGACGTTGAACAAGCTCGAAAATATGATTGCTAACGAATGGAAAGCGTTATTACAAATTGAATGCGTGACACCTAACGACAACTTTTTCTTGTTGGGAGGTGACTCTTTAAAAGCCGTGGCACTTAACTCCCGTTTAACGACTTTGACCGGTGTGGAAAAATCGGTTTCCCACATATTTGCCAATCCAGTGTTAAAGCAACTTGCCAACAGTTATGACAGTCAGGCTAAACAAGACAGTAGTACCTTGTCAGCGATAGCAAGGGGACAGCGTCGCCGCAGACGTCAAAACAAAATCGAACAGAATTCAATGTCTGAGGTAAATATACATGAATAATAGTGATGCTATTGCCGTTATTGGATTTGCAGCTCGCGTTCCGGGCGCAGAAACAGCAGAAGAGTTTTGGCATAACGTCAAAGACGGAAAATGCGCTATAGAAACCGTTAAAGAGGCGGTATCGAGCACCTCTCCTCATTACGTGGATAAAACATTTCCATTAAAAGAAGCTACCTGCTTTGATGCCGCGCACTTTGGTATATCGCCTGCTGAGGCGAAGATGATGGATCCTCAGCAACGCGTATTTCTTGAAACAAGCTGGCATGCTTTGGAGCATGCAGGGTATGGTCAATCTGATGACGCATTGAATACGGGGGTCTTTGCCTGCGCCGGGTTCAATGATTATGTGACTAAGCACGTCAAACCGCACAGTTATCATCAAGGTGGGGCTGAATACTTCCGCATGCTAGTTAATAGCGATAAGGATTTTATCGCGACTAAAACAGCGTATTACCTGAACTTGAAAGGTCCAGCCGTTTGTGTTCAGAGTGCCTGTTCTAGTGGTTTGCTTGCTGTACATTTGGCTGTTCAATCCTTGTTGCAAGGCGAAAGTGATATGGCTTTGGCCGGTGGGGCTGCGGTGTGTTTAGACCTTGAATCAGGTTACGCCGCTGAACCGGGAGGCCCGATGTCACCGACAGGGAGAGTCGCCCCGTTTGATGTGACTGCCGACGGTATTATTGGCGGTAATGGTACTGCGGCAGTGATATTGAAGCGTCTTGATGATGCAATTGAAAGTGGAGACACCATACATGCTGTCATTCATGCCACTGCCGCTAATAATGATGGTTTTGATAAGGCTGGTTTGGCTGCCCCAAGTGTAAAAGGACAAAATTCCGTACTTGCCGAGGCGTTAGCTCTAAGTGGTCTGAGTGCCGATGATATTCGGTATATAGAAACCCATGGTACAGGAACCCATTTGGGTGACCCGATTGAGTTTGAAAGTATTCGACATATTTATGGTGAAGCTTCTCAAGCCTGTTATTTGGGGAGCTCTAAAGCCAATATCGGTCATCTCAATACGGTCTCAGGTGTTATTGGGCTGATCAAGGCTATTTTTACAGTCAGAGAGCGCCAGATCGCGCCGCTCTGTCATTTCAGCCAGCCTAATCCCGAGCTGCCGCTGGAAGGGAGTCGTTTTCACTTTAATCAGCACTGTATTCCTTGGGCAGAGGATCAGAAAGTCCCATTTGCTGCGGTTAGCTCGTTTGGCATTGGAGGGACGAATGTTCATGCAATTATCAGTGGTCCTCCTGTATTGCGAACTCAAGAACCAGCCAAGCATGAACGGCCGCATGTATTGTGTTGGTCGGCGAATACAGAGCAGCAGGCTAACTTGCAGCGTCGGTCTTTGGCACAGTGTCTTCGACAGTCCCCAGATAGCTTGGCGGATGCAGAATATACTTTGTGGGCGGGACGAACGCACTTAGCTCAACGGCAAGCCTCGGTGTTGAACTCGCAACAAGATGCCGCCCAGTGGTTAACTGGTGAGAGTGTACTTCGTTCTGTACGAACAGAGAAACACCAAAGGAGAGATGCGGTATTTCTCTTCCCGGGCCAAGGAAGCCAGTTTGCAGGCATGGGAAACAGCTTATATCTGCATGAGAGCTCCTTCCGTGAACGTATTGATACTGCCGCACTCTACTTGCAACCCTTGTTGGGGTACGACATTCGTACAGTGATGTTTGGCAATGATGAAGAGGCGCTTCGAGCTACCCTCAACACGCAACTATGCTTGTTTATTGTTGAGTATGGAGTTGCGGAATTACTGATTGAAAAGGGTGTTCAGCCCGTTGCCATGTTGGGACATAGCATTGGCGAGTATGTTGCCGCCGCAATTGCCGGCGTAATGTCGTTTGAGGAGGCACTGCAGTTAGTCTATGAGCGAGGCTCACTAGTAAGCGCCCTTCCTGGAGCTGCGATGCTGTCGGTATCATGTTCGCCGCAAGAACTTTCCTCGCTGCTAAGTTCCAAGCTCTCTGTGGCGGTTATTAATCGTTCCGACCGTTGTGTGATCTCAGGCCTGCCTACAGACATTGAGGCGTTAGCCGCTCAGCTTTCAGCTCGCCAAATTGACAGTGTGCGTCTTAATGTTTCTCACGGATTCCACTCTCATTTGCTGGATCCTGTATTGGAGTCATTTAGCCAGTGTTGTGAGAAAATCCAATTCAAAACTCCTCGCATTCCGGTGTTCAGTAATGTGACGGGCAAATTACACGATCCGGATCTTGCTCTTTCGGCGGAATACTGGGTAAGACACCTTAGAGAAACAGTACGCTTTAGTGACAATATTCAGTCAATGGCGAATCAATATCCAGAAGCTCAGGCCATTGAAGTAGGGCCTGGGTGCGTGTTGTCTCGCCTGGTTCGTTCTCAGTGCACGGAAATGAATATTGAAACAGCACAGACGTTTAGCTCCTATCTACAACAAGATGAAGACTGGCTAACCTGTTTGGCTCGTCTATGGGTCGAAGGGTGGGATATTTCGCCTACACAGGTTGAGTCAGGACAGCGTATTCCGCTGCCTCTTTATCCATTTGTTCGACAAGAACACATACTTCCCCTCGCGACGACTCTGACAGAAGCGGATTCGGGGCAGGAAATCTTGCCAGAATCTGAGTGGGTACAGACGACGAAGTGGTCACCGGTTCCGCTTTGGCGTGTACCGGCAGAGACAGCTTCTGATGTACTAAAAAATGCACTTTGCTTCTTGCCTTGCCACGAGAGTGTGGTTGAGGGGATTTGCGTAAAGCCAGCTGAAGACTTTGAAAAGGTTGAGCAAGGTTTTCAGATCAACCCGTCCCAGCCCGAACACTTTAGCGCTTTGTTCGAAGATCTTGGTCAGCGCCTCGATGATTGTCTCAACATTGTTTTTGCCTGGCCAATGCAGAAGGAAGCTCAGCAATTTGAGCAAGGCAAAACACTGGGTTATGACGCACTAGTATACCTTTCTCGTGAGTTAATAAAGCGAAAGTGGCAAGGACATCTTACGGTGGTCATTCCTGCGTTGCACACCGTGATCGGTTGTGAGCCTGTGAACCCGCTTGGGGCGTTGGCGATTGGAATCGCGAGAAACTTATCGCTTGAGTATCCATCAATTACCGTGAACACGATTGAGTTCGAGAAATCACTGAACTGGCAGATTATTACGAAATTAGTGCCTAGCGAGGCCGTTAAGACATTGGATCTTCCGTACGTTGCGGAGCGATTCGGGCGCTTGTGGCACAAAGAGTGGACTTCAGTACCGCTTGATAAAAAAGTAGAAACATCGCCGCAACTCGACGATACATCAGCACAGGAAAAGAAGGCCGTGTTGTTGCTCGGAGGAACGGGTGGGATTGGGCTGCAACTTGCCCGTAGGTTTGTCGGTAAAACTGAGCATTTAATCTTGACGGGTTTTTCATCTTACACGGAACTTGAAAAGCGCCCTGCGTTTGTTTCGCTCAAAGCGCGACTGGAGCAATCTCAAACGACATTGAGCTACTACCAGGTCGATCTCGGTGATGTGGATGCCCTTGAAAAGTTGTTCGCCTCAATCGAAACAGAACACGATTCGGTAGACAGCGCTTGGTTGTTGACTGGCCGTTATATCAACCAAGATTTAGGCTTGCTTGATCCGCTCAATACAGACAGTAATGTCCATTGCAAGGCTCGTGCGGCATGGCATGTCAAAGAACGGCTCTGTCGATTGTCTTGTCGGAGCCTAGTCTTATTCTCGTCCATCACCTCAGAAATATCCGGTGTTGGCTGCGCTGATTATGGCGCCGCGAACATGTTCTTGAACGCTCTGGCAGAAGGTCAGAGTGAGTCACCTCTGATTCAAACAATTGCATGGGATGCATGGCTTCCTGCCGGTGCATTGGGAGAAAGTCTTGAATCTTCAGAAGGGTTGTTCCAAGAAAGCTTGCTAGGTGCAATCGGTATTGAGCAAGGTGTTGCGATTATGGGTGACCTTATGCGATTAGGGCTGCCTTATTCATTGGTCTCTTGTCTCGGTTTGGAAAAACGCCAAGCCATTATTACCCAGGTACTGGCGGAAGAAAGAGCGGATGTATCGACCTTCGTGCTGAAAGAAGACAGTGGCGCACAGTCGGATCTTGAACGTTGTTTATGCCTGTTTTTTGCAGAAAGCCTCGGTTTAACAAGTGTCAATGTGATGGATGACTTCTTGCAGGCGGGGGGAGACTCCTTGGCCGCCGTGCGAATGTTATCCAAACTGAGAAGTATTTATAAAACTGAGATGGGGTTGGCGGATTTTATTCGTCACAGAACGCCTCGACAGTTGGCCGTTCAACTCGCGGATACAGCGCAGGCTGAGCGGATATCATCACTATATTTAAAGTTAAATCAAATGAATAGTGAAGAAAGACTTGGGCTTTCCCAGTCTATCGAGCAGAAAAAGAGTCAGTCACAAGAGGTAGCTTCGGTATGAGTTTTATAAATGACAACGTTAGTGATGAAGAATTGCTGCAACAGTTATTGGCGGCGTCGGAACCGAAGCCGATGGCAGTCCGTACAGAACAAGAAAAATATGCCCCTTTTCCCCTCACTGAAATACAGAAAGGCTACCTGTTAGGTCGCAGTACAGCTCTACCGCTCGGCGGGTTGCCGTGTCAATTTTATTATGAGCTGGATTGTGTCGATCTCGATCCGGTTGCTTACCATGCCGCGTGGCTGCAGTTGATTGATAGGCATGAAATGTTGCGCTGTGTCATCCTCAATCATGAGGAACAAAAAATATTGCCTTCAGTTCCTGATTTGGCATATACCGTACATGATTTGGTTGCCTGTTCAGATTATGAATCTAGCTTAGATGATATACGTCAGCGTATTGCAACAGGCATTCGCCCTCATGAGCAATGGCCCTTGTTCGGTTTGGAGTTCACTCGCTTGCCCGATTCGAGTTGGCGAATTCACTTTGGCCTTGATCTGCTCATTATGGATCAACAAAGTTTTTTGACTTTGTTGGACGAAGCCGCAGTGCTTTATCACTCGCCGCAAGAGAACCTGCCATCGCTAGAGTTCTCTTTCCGTGACTACGTGCTACAGGAGTCACAGGAGGTGATTGATCCTCGTGATGTGGCGTACTGGAAAAATAAAATTGCGCACCTTCCTTTAGCACCAGCACTGCCATTAAATTTAGCGCCGGAGGATGTTGGTGTTCCGACATTTGACCGTTTAATCAAAACGGTCAACTCGGATACTTGGCAGTGCGTCAAGGATATCTGTATTGAGGCTGGAATAACACCGTCGGCATTGTTGCTAACCCTATTTGGAGAGGTACTTTCACAGTGGAGTGAAAATGATCATTTTTGCCTCAATATGACGATGTTCAACCGTAAGCCTTTCCATCGGGATGTGGACCGCCTGGTGGGTGATTTTACCAATACCATGATTTTTGAGATGGACATGAGGCCTGCTGAGACGAAATTGGTGCGGGCTCAGCGATTGCAACAACAGCTATGGCATGACATCGAGCATCAAGACTATAGCGGAATGAGTGTTATGTCCGATATGGCCTCTGAGGCAAGCCAGCTTGGGGGCATTTTGATGCCCGTCGTGTTTACAAGCACACTGACTCAAAATGATGCGCGTTTGCTTAAAAATCAGCATTTACAACCCGGTCATCCTGTGCACGCCCGAGGTCAGACAGCCCAAGTCTTATTGGACAACCAGATTACTGAAATGTCCGGCGAGCTGTTAGTTCAGTGGGATGTGGTAGAAGGTGTATTCCCGAGTCAAATGATTGAAGCCATGATGGATGTCTTTATATCTTATATTCGTGGCGTAGCAGCAGAAAAAAGTGCATTGGGTACTTTGTGTTATCAGGCAACTAAACCGGTTCCATCTGATTTGGCGGTTCAAGCTCACTGTGATCAGCCGAATGCTTTGTTACAGACATTATGGCTTCAAAATTGGTCAGCTCATGCTAATGAATCAGCGATCATTCAGGATGGTCAAATTACCACACACAGGCAGCTAGCGAGAACAGTAGCGGCACTGGTTGAGAAACTTAACCAGCTAGAACTTAACCCTGGAGAGCCAGTTCCTGTTCTGATGCCCAAAGGCCCGGCTCAAGTGGCTGCATGCTTGGCTATTCTAATTGCCGGCGGGGCTTACGTACCCATTTCAGCCCAACAGCCTCAAGAGCGCAAACATAAAATCTTGTCTGATCTAAAGGCGCGAGTCGCGATTGGGGGACGGCCTCATCTTGATCTACCTTCAGATATCTCGGTGATTTGTGCTGATATGACGTTGTCCGGTGATCTGGCAAGCTTGAGAAGCTCATCAAGTCTAACTGCTGATGAACTGGCTTATATCATTTACACGTCAGGCTCGACGGGTATGCCTAAGGGAGTGATGATCACTCATCAGGCAGCCATGAATACTGTGCTGGATATTAATTTGCGCTTTAATATCACAGATAAAGATTGTGCATTGTCTATTTCAGCCCTGCATTTTGATTTATCGGTATACGACATTTTTGGTGTACTCGGTCAGGGCGGCACGATAGTACTGCCTAGCGAAGAACTCGCATTGGATCCATCTCATTGGGCATCGCTGTGCATCCAGCACCAGGTTACAGTATGGAACTCCGTACCGAGCTTGTTTGCCTTGCTGGTGGATTATGTCTCCTTACATCCAAAGCAAGCGCCAGCAATTCCGTTACATACAGTGATGATGAGCGGAGATTGGATTCCGTTGGATCTGCCGGAGATGGCTTGGAAGCTTTGGCCTGAACTTAGCCAATATAGCTTGGGTGGTGCAACAGAAGCATCGATTTGGTCAATCTATTACGCGATCAAACAGGTAGAACCAGAATGGACGAGTGTTCCTTATGGTTATGCGCTTGGTGGCCAGCAAGTTTATGTACTTGATCAGCAGTTAAATGTTGCACCGTCTTGGAAAAAGGGTGAAATCTATATTGCAGGGAAAGGGCTTGCTTCCGGTTATTTTGCGGATGAAGAAAAAACGAGCCAGAGCTTTTTCCCACACCCAGATACTGGCGTTCTTCTATACAAAACAGGAGATTATGGACGTTACCGTGATGACGGTTCGATTGAGTTTCTAGGGCGTGAAGACAACCAGGTGAAAGTTAATGGATTTCGGGTAGAAACAGGTGAGATTGCAGCGACAATAAACAAGCACTCACAGGTTAAAGATGCCATAGTCATTGCTATTGGTGAACGCCATCAAATGCAGCTTGTGGCGTTTGTGATTGGCGATGAGAGACTTGAAGCCGAATTGATTGAACGCAGCCAAGCTGCATTGCCATCATACATGGTACCTGTTGCATGGTATTTTCTATCACACTGGCCTTTGACTGCAAACGCAAAACTTGACCGCTCTGTATTAGAGAGTATGCATTCGTCAGCTGAGCACGCAGCTAAGCCGAACAAGGCCACATCGTCAGCTACAGATATGACTCCGCAAGTCTTGAGTTTGTTATCAGATGTTTTAAAGCAGTCGTCGATACAGGCTAGTGACTCATTACTTGATCTTGGTGCGTCATCGGTGGATTTAATCGCAATTGCCACGCATATAGAAGCGACATTTGGTTTTAGGCCTAAGCTTCCAGATTTGGCTCGTAGCCCGACAGTGAAAGCTATCATAGAGCTAGTTGCTCGGCATTGTACGCCTGTTGAAAATGGCGTGTTGTCGAATGACGTCCAATGGTTTGCAGATCAAGCTAGTGCAAATGGTTATTTTGCAACCCATCAATCCTTGAAAGACCAAAATGCACGTTTATTGTTTAAACAGTCACGCACGGTAATTCGTGATGACCTAAAGCAACAAATATCGCTGCCTCTGTCTGATCAACCTGAATTGAAGTGGTTCCGTGAGAGTGGCCGAATTTTCGAAGCTAATCCACTTACCGAGACACAGTTGGGGCGATGGCTAGAGCCACTCTGTAGTTACTATTCAAACGACCAGCGAAAGTGCAATTATGCATCTGCCGGCGGCCTGCAAGCGGTACAAACTTATCTGTTGATAAATCCAGAATTCGAAACGGAGTCGATGGCCGGGGCTTTTTACTATCAGCCTGATGCACACCAATTGCAACGTGTAACCAATCATCTACCTGATAATCTTTTTAGCCGTTTTTCCATTGGTAATGGTACGTGGGTGGGTGATGCCCCTTTCATGGCGGTATTTGTTCTTGAAATGTCGGCTATTGCTCCTTTGTATGAACAGGCCAGTTTGCCATTTGGTTTGATTGAAACCGGTGCTATTTGTCAATTGCTCGAAATGTCGGCGCATCAGAATGGGCTCTCTGTTTGCCAGATTGGTGATGCTCGCCCAGAGCTTTTTAGAGAGGCGCTGTCGTTGTCTTCCTCCCAGTTATTTTTATCCTGCATGGTCGGTGGTGTTGCGGGTCCAGCATCCCAGCCACAACTGTCTTTCACCCAGTCGTTTGAGGAGGGAGCGCTATGATGATGACCAACTTGTTAAATACGCTTGCCGAGCGTCATATTGAAATTTGGCAAGAAGCCGGACAGCTTAAGTTCAGGGCTCCGAAAGGGGCAATGGACGAGGCGCTAAAACAAGCGTTACGTCAGAATAAACCCGCATTGATTGAGCAACTTCAAACCAATGAAAAGAAAGAGGTAATAAAAGGGGTTGTACATAATCAATCGGAAAGGTTCCTGCCATTTGAGATAACGCCGATTCAGCAGGCCTACTTGGTAGGACGCTCTGAAGCATTAAATTTAGGGGGCGTAGCCGCTCATTCTTACGTCGAGCTCGAACATCCAACAGCCAGCCTTGAGGCCACTGAATTGGCGCTTAACGAGGTAGTTCTACGTCATGATATGTTGCGTACCATTATTTCTAATGACGGTTATCAGAAGGTATTGCAGGAAGTACCTTTTTACACTATTTCTTGTCGTGATCTTCGCGAGGCGTCAAGCGAAGAAGTGGATAAAGCCCTGCAAGATATACGCTTGGAGATGGAGTCACAAATTCGGCCTGCGGAGCAATGGCCACTGTTTGATATCAAAGCGACGCTGCATAAACATGGCTTGCGCCTTCACACGAGCATTGACTTGATGACGCTCGATGCGTGGAGTTGTCAGTTACTGTTCCGTGAATGGTTTAGCCTGATAGACAAGCATACATTGTCAGCGGCTCCTGACGTGACTTTCCGAGATTATTTACAGTACGTGCACGGGGAGGCGTTTTCGTCGCGGCGATCAGAAGCGAAACGATACTGGGATAGCGTACTCGAAACGTTACCATCTGCCCCCAAGCTCCCTGCTGCTGTTCATGATCAAAACAAGGCCGGGTTCCACCGTTTAAGAGGTGAGGTGGATGCCGTTTATTGGCAGGCATTCAAACAGCGTTGTCGAAAGTACAACGTCACACCATCGACGGCTTTAATGACGCTGTTCGCTGTTACCCTGTCACGCTGGAGTGCCAATGAGGCACTTACGCTCAACGTTACTTTATTCAATCGTCATCCAGTTCATGAGCAGGTACAGCAAATTCTCGGTGAGTTTACCAATAATACACTGGTCGACTTTGATGATATGACGCTGCCATTTATCGAGCAGGTTCGACTGGTACAGGACAAGTTGCTTGAGAGAATAGAATATAGCTTGGTTGACGGTGTTGATTTGCTTCGTCAATTAGCTCGCATGAACCAGAACTATTCTGGGGCACTCATGCCTGTTGTGTTTACCAGTCTATTGATGGGAGAAGAAAGTACAAACTTTGAATCTTTAGGCTGGCAAGAAGTGTACGGGTTAAGTCAGACACCCCAAGTAACCTTTGATCACCAGCTTCGAGAAGAAAATGGAAAACTGCTGTTTAACTGGGATATCTCTAGGCAAGCCCTTAATGTAACCGCGACTGAGGTGATGCTGGAGCAATACCTTCGGTGCCTGAAAAAATTGGCGTGGGAGGATGACACCTGGTCAGAGCCGCCAGTACGAACATTACACGCTGACCAGGAGGTGCCACGCAGAATAACCCACTGTTTTGATGAGCATTTTTCTACAGAGGCGCATACTCTGCACCAGCCAGTTATCGATAACATGCTTCGTTTTAAGAATCGTGTTGCGGTTATTGACGGGAACGGTGATCACCTGACTTATAAAGAGCTATCCAAGTGGTGTTGCGTATTGGCCAAACAAATGCAGCAGAAAGGGGTCGCTTTAGGTGACCGTGTGTTAGTCATGCTACCGAAAGGGGCTGGGCAAGTTGCAGCAGTTGTCGCGTGCCATATGATCGGTGCGGTTTATGTACCTGTGTCTGTCGATACTCCGCCAGAGCGTTATAAAAATATTATCGGACAAGCGAAGCCCGTGCTGGCCTTGCATTGCGACACGGGTTCCGTCGCGAATACCTGTCAGCTTGCCACTATGACTATCGGGCCGTTTCGGGAGCAGGAAAGCGAGATTGAAGCGGGTGCGGTGACATATGATGGATTGCATTCGGCATATATTATTTTTACATCAGGCTCGACGGGGGTACCCAAAGGGGTTGAAATGGAACATGGCGCAGTGCGAAATACGCTTGATGATATGGCGGAACGCTTTGGCGCAGCTCCTGAAGATCGCACATTTGCCCTCTCCGCCCTGAATTTCGATTTATCTGTCTATGATATTTTTATGCCACTGTTGTCCGGGGGAAGTGTTCTCTTTCCTGAAGAGGGCAGTGAGAGAAACCCAGAACATTGGTACCAAAAGTTGCATCAAAGTCAGGTAACGATATGGAATTCTGTGCCTGCTTTGTTAGACATGCTCGTAACATGGTGCGAAAACCAAAGCCTGCAACTACCCGCCTCATTGCGGTTGGTCCTACTGAGTGGTGATTGGGCACCACTTAGTCTCCCGCAACGTATTAAAGCAATTGCTCCCAATGCTCGTGTCGTTGTTTTAGGCGGCGCCACAGAGGCTGCTATTTGGTCTAACTGGCAATCGGCGGATCATGTTCCAAGTCACTGGGCTTCAATTCCATATGGCCAGCCGTTATCACATCAATATTATCGCGTATTGGATAAATATATGAGTGACAGACCTGACTGGGTTGAGGGGGATCTTTATATCGGCGGGGCTGGGTTGGCAAAAAGTTATTGGGGTGACGAGGAAAAAACCGCTGCCGCATTCGTTATGCTTGGGCAAGAACGTCTATATAAAACGGGAGACAGAGCTCGGTTTTGGCAAGATGGAACGTTAGAGTTTCTTGGGCGTAATGATCATCAAGTCAAAATCAGTGGACATAGGATCGAGCTGGGTGAAATAGAGCAGGTGTTGCAGTCACATTTAGCGGTTGAGCGTGCAGTAGTCGAAGTACAAAAGAACGCAGGCCAGAGTGTACTTATTAGTTATGTTGTTGCTCGGAGTTCTTTAGCGCTTGATACCAAAATTCTAAAAGAATATGTCGCTAAATTTCTGCCTTATTACATGGTTCCGCATAACTTCGTTGTTTTGCCTGCCTTACCTTTGAGCGTGAATGGAAAAGTTGATCGCAGAGCATTACCTGCTGTTGAGTTTAAGCAAGTACATACCCACTGTGATTCTTCTCCGTCGCAACGGGTATTGAAAAATATACTTTGCGAAACGATGAAACTAGGTGATTTACACCCTGAGGATAATTTTTTTGAAGCTGGAGCTACTTCGGTCACTCTGGTAGCTGCCCATGGCAAATTACAAAAGGCACTGCAACGAGAATTTCCTGTCACATGGTTATTTACCTATTCATGCCTTAGAGCATTAGACGAAGAACTTAATAACAAAAAAGCGCCAGCTGCTCGTCAACGTCGAGCGAAGGGGCAGAGCTTTACTTTCTAGGTGATTTTATTATGTCAAACCGATGGCTACCATTTCCGTCTACCAAAACATCAGCAGAAATAGATGTGTATTGTTTACCGTATGCAGGAGGAAATGCCAGTATATACCGTCAATGGGACAGTTATTTGCCTGAATGGATTGCAGTTCAACCCGTTGAATTTCCAGGGCACGGTGTTCGTATCTGTGAAGATCTAGTGGCAAGCGTGCCTGAATTAACAGAGGAGCTGTTTATTGACTTGCTGGCACAGCAACGACGACCTTTTGCTTTGTTTGGCCATAGTATGGGGGCTGGATTGGCTTTTCATTTAGCCGATTATGCCCTGCAGAGAGGTGTTGCTCCTCATGCATTATTTGTCTCTGGACGTCAGGCTCCAGTCATTGCCAAAGGGATCCGACCTCGTGTTAATTTGTCTGATGCGGAACTTATTGAAGAATTGATGTTTTTGAATGGGTCTCCTCCAGAAGTGTTGGAAAATGAAGAGCTGATGTCTTTTCTATTGCCAATCATACGTTCTGATTTCTCATTAAGTGAGTGGTTACTTCGTTATGACGCAAATAAGAGAGTGTCGATTCCAATTCATGTTATTGGTGCCAAAAATGATGCCGAGGTCGATTATCGAAAGTTAGACTTATGGTGGAATAATACACAGAAACAAGTCGTGATCTCTTTGTTTGAAGGGGAACATTTTTTTATTCATGATCAGGGCAGAGTAGTATCGGACTTAATGGCCTCAGATCTTCAATATACTCTGAATGGCATGGGTGAACTTAAGGTGAATTATTAATGCAAAGTCAGAATATCCGATATATGCCTGAATTGGATCATATCAGGGGGTTTGCTGCATTCATGATTCTTTTTTATCATGGATTGCATGTTTTTTCTTACCAATTACGTTTCAACCAGCCGTTTAATTTTACTCACTGGATTGAAACTGATAACCCATTGATGGCGCTATTAGCAGAAGCTCATATATCTTTGGCTCTATTTATGGTGTTAAGTGGATTCTTATTGGCCTATGGGAGCACCGGCAAAGACATAAAGTATCGAACGTTTCTATATAATCGAGTGTTACGTATCTATCCATTGATGATGCTGTTCTTGGTTGCTGGTATTTGTGCCTTCCCTAAACAGTTTGATTTTCAATCTTTTATTCAAACAATAGTTATGATGGGGAATATAAATGGCAGGCTTGATATCTGGCCTTTCACGGCAATGTTCTGGGCTATAGCTGTTGAATTTCAGTTTTATTTGCTATTTCCATTGCTTATGTTATTGCTTAATCGTAATGGGATGAAAATCATACTAGCGTTATTGGTATTGATGCTTTTGTTGCGCTTTATTGGAGTGATGCACGGAGCCAGTCCGCGAGATATGAGTTACTGGACGTTACTGGGAAGAGCCGATCAGTTTTTACTTGGTATGCTAGCTGGAAATGCATTGGCTTCTGGAAAGCAAATAAAACATCCAATTTACTTGGTTTTTGGGCTTTTGGGTTTTATATTTTTGGCATTTTGGTTTAATCACCGAGGAGGGTGGCCTGTTGATGAAGTCTGGAGAATTTTCATTCCTCTCGTTGAGGCCATAATCTGTGTCAGTTTTATTTTAGGTTATTGTGCCGTAGTGAAATGGTTACCTACACGCCTTTGTCAGGTGTTTAAATCATTAGGTATGCTTAGCTTTTCAGTTTACCTGTGGCACTATGTGGTGATAAGCACTATTCAGAAAGGGCAGTGGTGGCTAGTTATTACCAATGACCCTTATTATGACGCCCTCATGACAACAATATTACTTGTTTTGCCTGCAAGCTTAATGTTATCTACTTTAACTTGGCATGCAATTGAAAAACCTTTCCTCGGCATGCGAAGGCGTTATATTGCAGCCAGTTGAACGATTCAAGTAACCGCATAGAATTCAAATGGATGTGCCAAATGGAAGCATGGAAGCTTCCTCACTGTATGTATTTATAAGCTTGTCACTAGTAGTTGCCAGCAACATTGATTGGAGCTGGTTATTGTTCTTTCAGTCATACATTGTTCAGTGAAAGCAACAAATTTTACTGAAATTCCGCATTCTGTTGTAAAAGCTCCCTTTTCTAATATTCATCCTTAATGAGAATGGCTATCGTTACGGTTTCTGGGTGACCATATTTTCAAAGGATCTATAATGCCTATTCGTATGACACTGCTCGCCGCATCAGTGGTGTTTGCTTTATCTATAAAAGCGCAAGCTTCTTCAGAGCTTCAATCTCAAAATAACTTATCATCAGCAAACCGTCCAGCCGAGGTAATGACGGTGACGGCCACCAAAATGGAAGAGAATGTAAGAGAAATTCCAGTGTCGGTGCAAGTTACTACGGGAGAAGAGCTTGAACAAAAGGGCATTTATAGCCTTGAACCATTCATGAAGACCTTGCCAAACGTCGCCATTTCAAACAACTATGGTGTATTTTCTTCACCCAGCTATCGTGGTTTAGCGACATCAGCATTTGCTCAAGAGTCACCAATCACAGTTTACATTGATGGTGTACCGCATTCCTCCGTCTATGGTATGGATTTAGGTTTATTGAACGTTGAACGTGTTGAGTTCCTACGCGGTACACAAAGTACTTTGTATGGTCAGAGCAGCCTTGGTGGTGTTATCAATGTGATAACACGTAAGTCAAGCGGTGAGCCTGAAGGCAAGCTGGTTGCGGAAATTGCTGAACGCAACAGCAGAATGATTTATGGCGCGTATGGACAAGATTTGATTGAAGATGTTCTGAGCTTTAATATCGCGGGGCGTTTTCGTGATAGTTCAGGTCACTTAACTAATAATTATCCGGGCTCCAGATCTGATTACGATGAATCTAAAGCCAATCAATATAATGGCCACTTTAGATGGAATATATCAGACAGGACTCACGCTATACTGAGTTTTAATGGCGAGAGCCGTGATAATGGTGGTCTTCCTTTCTATGCCGAAAATGATGGTTCGCTAACAACGCGCCAAGAAGTTGATGCGAAAAATAATGTCAAAGTGGCAGATCAGGCTCTTAAAGTTGAACATGAAGCTGATAGCTTTGTTGTTACTTACCTGGCTGCCAACCAGCATACTTCTGCACAGCATATTTCTGATATGGATCGTACTAACGGGTCAGTATCTCCTGTATTGGGCAACTTCGATGGTGCTAAGTTCATGGATGATTCCGATATTGAAACGCAGTCACATGAATTGAGGTTTAATTCCAACAACAGTGAGATCCGCTGGGTTGGCGGGATTTTCTATCAAGATAATTTATATGATGCTAAAGATAATGGCACAGTAGTTCCAAATTCGCTCTTTGGGCCGATGGAATCACATAATATGACTGACGTATCCAGCGATCAGTATGCGGTATTTGGTCAAAGTACGTTCAATGTGACGGATAAACTTGAAGCGACGCTTGGATTACGGTGGCAAAAAGACGAGAAGAATATTGATTCATCGACTAGTAACGTAATTTCGGGTATGGAGATGGCTAGTCAGTATAACCGAAGTGCATCGTGGGATGTCTGGTTGCCGAAGGCTGCATTTGGCTATCAGCTAGGCCGTGACAATTTGTTTTACGGTAGCGTTTCGAAAGGTTATCAATCCGGAGGTTTCAACTTTACTGAACTTAATCCAGATAACGCGAAATATGACCCGCAAGAAACTATTGACTATGAATTAGGGGTGAAATCCTCGTGGTTCGAAAACCAGCTTAATTTAGACTTAAACCTATTTTATTTAGATATCAAAGATGCTCATGGGCGGAGTATTAGCGCATTGAATCAAATTTCATTTTTCAATGTAGATAAAGCCCGTAGTTATGGTGCTGAATTTGATATTAACTGGCTCATTAATATGGAATGGTCGCTTACTAGTGTAACCGGCTTGAACAAAGCTGAATATAAAACCAGTGAGTTTGCCGGTAAACGAATGGCAAATGCTCCCCAGTTTACATCTGCGCTTTCGCTGAATTACGACGGCTACCAAGGCTTGTATGGGCATCTTACTTATAACTATCGCTCATCAACTTATACTGACGCAGCCAATACCTTAACAATTGACGGCTACGGTTTAGTTGATGCTCATCTCGGCTATAAATTTGATGACTATACCGTTTATATCTTCGGTTCAAACTTGTTGGATGAATCATATGTTACCAACTACTATGCCTTGCCTTTCCCTGGACCAGCACCTATTGCCGGAGCGGGTCAACCAAGAACACTCGGTTTGGGTCTGTCTGTAGACTTCTAATACCTGTTTGACTTCAAAAGTAAGGTATCAGCTATGCCTAAAATAACGACTTGGATATTACTGTGCGGGCTCGCGACTGTCGGGGCCGGCCAATCCATTATTTTTTCTGTATTACCGCCGCTTGGGCGACAGATAGGAATGCCCGATTATCAAGTAGCGTTGATTTTTACCTCAGCAGCGCTTGCTTTCATGGTTTCTGCCCCTTATTGGGGGAGAAAAAGTGATGAGTGGGGGCGAAAGAAGATCATCGCTTTTGGTTTTCTTGGTTACGCAGCTTCTACCGGTTTGTTTGGGTTGTTTGGTGACCTAGGCCGGTTCGGTGTTATTACTGCGACTTCGGCTTTCTTCTTTATGGCAATAGCACGTTTGTTTTATGCGCTATTGTCTAGCGGGGTCTTTCCTGCAGTCCAGGCTACGATTGCGGAGTCTACTGGTGAAGAGAACCGCTCATCGGCAATGGCTTCTATCCAAGCTGCTTATGGTATCGGGATGATAGGCGGGCCAGGGATAGCCTCGCTGTTAGTGGTTCTGTCTATCACCCTGCCTTTGTATGTTTCAGCCGTTATTTCTGCCGTAGCAGGTGTACTTGTTCTTGTTATTATGCCTGAAGGAAAGACAAAGTCGGTCAGTAAAAGCAAAGTTAAGCTGAAGCCAACTGATTCGCGTATTTTCTTTTTGTTGCTTACCGGTCTGGCATATTTTATTGCTTTCTCCGGGTTGATGCAGGTTACCGCATTCAGGTATCAGGACTTGTTCCAACTCGGCCCAGAACATGCTGCGGCACAAACGAGTATTGGCTTCGTTTGTTCAGCTATTGCTACTATTGTTACGCAGTTGCTGATAATCGGCCGAATGCGTTTATCGCCAGCAAATCAGATTGTAGTTGGTCTGACAGCCGGAGCAGGGGCTTTCTTCCTGATGGCTTTGCCGGAACAGCTATGGCAGATGCATGCTCTCTTTGTGTTGTTTGGTGTATCCGTTGGCATGATGACCACCGGTTTCAATACTGCGGTGACATTAGCTGTAGATAGCAATGAGCTAGGAGCTGCTTCTGGTCTTGCTGCAGGGACTCAGGCTGGTGGTTATGTGGTAGGTCCTCTGCTTTCGGCGCTGTTATATCAGATAAAAGCCGAGTTACCTTTCCAGCTTTTTGCATTATTACTAGGACTGTTTTGTGTCTTGGTGGTGATGCGTTGGAAAAGTATACCTGAGCAGCCGAAACAACCCGCCGCGCAATAGCTAAACAGGCCAGTTATCGTCCTCACTATTCATTTGGTAAGTGAAGTGCTCTTTTCCATAAATATGGGAAAGGGCATGGTTCGATATTGGCTGCTAAATAAAGGATTTAAGCAATGCTTGAAGAAATAGTTATTGTGAATGCAGCTCGAACAGCAATGGGAAGGTTTCAGGGCCAACTTAGTTCATTGACCGCAGCAAAACTAGGCTTAGCGGTTTGCAAGAGTGTCACTCATGCTGAATCACTTTCTCGTATCGTAGATCATGTTGTGCTGGGGCAGGGGCTTCAGGCTGGTCATGGACAGAATCCAGCAAGGCAGATAGCAATGCAAGCTGGAATTGATTCTTCTGCGGTCGCCTACAGTTTAAATCAGGTTTGTAGTAGTGGGTTATTGGCCGTTATTCAGGCCTCTCAGTGTATCGCGCTTCGAGACTCAGAGGTGGCGATTGCAGGCGGAACGGAAAGTATGTCCAATGCCCCTTTTCTACTTAATCGCTCGACAATTCAGCCAGAGGCTTTGGGTGAATTACGCCTGATGGATAGCTTGATGCAAGACGGATTAACCTGTGCCATTAACGGTGAAAAAATGGGTATGACGGCTGAGCGCATTGCTAAAGCCTATCAGATAAGCCGCGGTGAGCAAGATGCTTATGCACTACTGTCTTCGCAGCGATTAAAAGCGTCTGCGCTTGCCGGGCAATCGGCGCAAGAAATAGTACCAGTCCATTATTTGGCGAATGGAAAGGTTCAAATTGCTGACAAAGACCAACTTATTGATAGTAATGTCGATGAACAATCTCTTTCAGCATTGCTTCCTGCTTTTACTGCCCATGGAACAGTTACCGCCGGAAATTCGTCAGGAATTAACGATGGCGCGGCTGCCGTATTACTTATGTCTGCCAAACGTGCAGCTCAAGAGGGAATTGAGCCTATGGCGAGGGTTCTTGCCTGGTCTTCGGTAGGATATTTGCCAGAAATGATGGGAATGAGCCCAGTACCTGCAATCAGTCAGTTATTGCAGAGGGCTAGAATGACTATCCAAGATATTGATCAGTTTGAAATCAATGAGGCTTTTGCGGTTCAGGTTCTCGCAATTATGCGAGACCTGGGTTTGGACCCTGACAAAGTGAACCCACATGGTGGAGCATTGGCGATGGGACATCCTATTGGCGCATCGGGCGCACGTATTCTTGTTACGCTCCTGCATTCAATGAAAATGAAAGACGAGTCTCTTGGTATCGCTGCAGTATGTGCCGGAGGTGGTCAGTCGACGGCAATACTTGTTGAACGTTTGTCATGATAATTCGCAATTTATAAGGACTGTTTGTGTGAAAAAACAACAATCAACTCAAGATGATTGGCAGATAATGTCGCCTGTGAAAGGGCAGATAAGGTTTGCGATGGCGTTATCGGTGTTGAGCTCGTTATCGGTGTTAGCTAGCTTGTTTGCGCTGGCGCTTGCTATTCGAGCGATGATAGAAACAGATCAAGCTTGGCCGAGTCGTGAGATCTTAGCGGCAGTCTGCTTTACTGTCATTGCTTATGTGCTTAGGCTGCGTTCCTTCGCGAAGTCGCACCGTGCTGCATTTCGTTTGGAAACGATTCTCCGTACCCAGCTAAGTGAGCATCTTGCACACGTTTCTATGGGGTACATCCAGCAAACTGGTGCGAGTAAGCTCAGTAAAGTTATCCAAGATGATGTCAAAGAACTTCATGTGTTCGTCGCAGATAGTACGCCGCTCTATGCTCGAGCGTACGCAGCGCCAATCATGACGTTACTTGGCTTGTTGATACTTGACTGGCGGCTAGCGGCTGTAACGGTAGGGCTGCTGATATCAGGGTTTATTGTTCTTGGCGTTGCAAGGAAGGATCATGGTGATCTTTCAAAGCGCTATATGGAAACTCGAGAACAAGTTAGCGCTGCCGTTGTTGAATATGTACAGGCGATGCCAGTGGTACGAACATTTGATACGGGAAGCAGCACATTTGGTCGTTATTACCAAGCGTTGGAAGCTTACCGAGAAGTCGTCGTGAGTTGGTATCAGAGTGTCAGTTTTTCTTCTCGTTTCTCTATTGCCTTACTGAACCCAATGCCGACGCTTGTGTTGTTGCTCTGGAGTGGAGCATGGCTTTTTTGGCACCATGATCTCGAGTTCTCCACTTGGTTAGCCACCTTACTCATAGGTACGGGTATGGCTGAATCAATGATGCCTTTAATTTCTTTACAACATCTTATAGGCAAAGCGAAGATAAGCATTGCTCGAATCAATGAGGTATTAGGTGAAAAAACGCTTTCTCAGCCGGAGCATGAAAGTGTGCCGCAAGGGCATGATATTTGTTTTGACAACATAAGCTTTCGCTATGATGAAGTGAGTGATTATGTGTTACGAGATGTCAGTTTTACTGTTGCTGATGGGACCATTACTGCTCTGGTTGGAGCGTCGGGGGCTGGAAAAACAACGATAGCTCGTTTGTTGCCACGCTTTTGGGATGTAAGCCAAGGTGCAATAACGATTGGAGGAGTGGATGTAAGAGATCTGACTTCGGAAAGTCTAATGAAGTATGTTGCTTTTGTCTTTCAAGATACCTTTTTGTTTGCCGAAAGTGTCGCGGATAATATTCGTCTTGGTAATCCGGGCGCAACAATGCAAGACGTGATTGAGGCGGCAAAAGTTGCTCAGGCTCATGAGTTTATCATGCAATTGCCAAATGGTTACGAGACCTGTGCTGGTGAGCGAGGGGCCTTTCTTTCAGGAGGTCAAAAGCAGCGTATTACAATAGCGAGAGCAGTTCTGCAGGATCGCCCCATTCTCGTGCTTGATGAAGCTACAGCATTTGCCGACCCAGAAAATGAAGCCGCCATTGTTGAAGCGCTGGCAGCATTAATGAAAGGTAAAACTGTCATCATGGTTGCCCACCGCCTGACCACAATAAAAGATGCTGATCAAATCCTTGTCTTTGATGACGGAAGCCTTGTTGAATCTGGTCAACACAATGATTTAATCCTAAATAAAGGCACTTATGCCCGTCTGTGGGATAGCTATGAGCAGGCTCAGTCTTGGGCTCTGAATCAAGAGGAGTTATCCAGAAAAGACGGTAACATTAACGCAATACCTGAACAGCGGCTGGTTAGCGAAATATCAGCAGTATCAGACAATCAGCTCAAGGGAGAAATGCGATGAGTCATGCAGATCAACTTGAACAGAATGCTAATGAGATCCAGCCTTCTCGTTCACTTACATGGTGGGAGATATGGCAGCGGCTAATTGTTATTAGTGGCAGCTATGGACCCAAACTAAAACGTAGTATGTGGTTGTTGATAGCGGCGGCTGTGCTCCAAGGAGGGGCGTTAGCATGCATACTGCCTATGTTTGTCGCCATTTTTACTATTCAAGACGCTCAGGCAGTGGTGCAGTGGCTTGTCGTGATGACGCTATTGACACTCTTGAGTTTGGTGGCGAGATGGGGATCGCAAGGGTTTGATTTTCGCGGTGATATGGCGAAAAATTCTCATCAGTTACGAACTCGCTTAGGTGAAAAGCTCCGAGTGGTTCCATTAGAGAGTCTGAAAGACAAGCGTGCTGGTGAGGTGAATGCAACACTGCTGGGTAATGTTGATGAAAATATGGCTTATACCCTGACAATTGCCAACATGTTGCTGAATGCCTTGTTGTGCCCATTGATCGTAGCAGTGTGCACTCTTTACTACGACTGGCGTCTCGGGATGTTGCTGATGTTAATATTCCCGACTTTAATTCCATTGTACCGTTGGTTGGCACCGCGTTTTAACTCGGGAATTAGTAATTATGTCGATGCTCACCAGCAGTTGAATGCTAATGTTCTTGAGTACACACAAGGTATACAAGTGATGCGCTCAACAGGATGTGCGGGTGAAAAGGCACAAAGGCTTCAAGAAAGCCTGGCTTACCTTGAGAAGGTACAAACTGAGGGACAAGAGAAAGGCACTAAGCCAAACTTATTAATTTCTAGTGTATTTGAGCTGGGGTTGTTAATTGTTTTTGGTTGCGGGGCATACTGGGTAGTGCAGCGTGAGACAGATCTTGCCGTTTTAGCCGCGTTGTTAGTTGTGATAGTTAGATATGCTGAACCATTGGCTTCATTTATTAACTACACCAAGATTATTCACTTAGTGGAAGCTTCCTTGTTGCGTATTGAAGCATTATTGATAGTGCCGGAACTGCCGCAGCTGCCAGAGCAACATCCACAACGTTACGACATTAGTTTTGAGCAGGTGGATTTTTCATATCAAGGTTCGAATCAGCCAAATTTGATAGGTTTCAACCTGACGATTCCGGCACGGAGCATGACAGCGTTGGTTGGGCCTTCTGGGGCCGGAAAAACAACGGTTACGCGATTGTTGATGCGTTATGCAGACCCTCAAAAAGGGGGGGTGAAGATCGGTGGTGTTGATATTCGAGCTATCCCGCCTGAGACACTGAATAGTTTAGTATCTGTGGTCTTTCAGGATGTTTACCTTTTTGATGATACGATTTTGGCGAACATTCGCATGGCTCGACCTGAAGCAAGCGACTCGGAAGTGCAGCAAGCGGCTAAAGCAGCTAATTGCCATGCGTTTATAACTCGTTTTCCTCAAGGTTATCTAACCCATGTCGGTGACATTGGATCTAGATTGTCAGGGGGGGAGCGTCAGCGTATCAGTATCGCTAGAGCGATTTTGAAAAATGCACCAATACTTGTTCTAGACGAGCCAACGGCTGCACTTGATACTGAAAGTGAGGTTGCTGTTCAGTCTGCAATTGATACTTTGATTAAGGATAAAACAGTAATTGTGATAGCGCATCGTTTGTCGACAGTTACCTCTGCTAGCAATATTGTAGTGGTGGAGGATGGTCGGCTCGTCGAGCAGGGTATACACAATGAACTTATCGCCAACCCTGGCCGCTATTGCTCTATGTGGCAAGCACAGCAAAGAGTTAAAAATTGGCATCTAGCTGAGAATTGCTAATAAATTGATAACGTCCTGTCTCGTATCATCTACGTGGCAGGACAAATTTTAGATGGGACTGCTCAATGTATCAGATTATTCAACGCTTAATTGCGTTTGCGCAGGTGTTTTAGATCCCTTGGTTTAACGCCATAGTGTTTATAGAAGGTAGATGAAAAATGACTCGCATTGTTATAACCAAGATTTTGGGCAATAGTTGTGATTGCCATGTCGCTGGTAATAATATGTTGATATGCTTTTTCCATGCGTCGTCTAATTACATAGGCATAAGGGCTTGTATTGAAAACAGTTTTAAAATCTTTTTTAAGCTTGCAATCGTTTGTGCCGACTAAATGAGCAAGTGCTCGTAATTTCGGCGGATTGAGTAAAGAGTCCTCAAGAATATCCCTCGCTTGATAAGCCCTATGTCTTTCTTTATCGCTAACACCGCAAGATGATATTGGTTGACTATACATTGACTGTATACTCAAAGATATTAATTCGTATGCTTTGCCTTTAAGAAACACCTGTTTAACATTACCTGTTACAGGAGGATCTATTAACATATCCACACATTCTTGCATGGGAAGATTATTGACCATGGGAATATGCATATAGCCATATGCTTTATAGCTATTGCACTGTGCTATAAGAGCATCGAACTCGGTCAGGTAACCTTTAGGAAAGCAAATTGAAACAATTTGTAAATGTTCTGTTGGAGCAAAATATGCTGTGCCTTCGAAGCAACAATGGCAGCAGAGGTTGGCGGTCCTTGCTGTGGCAATATGCTCAAAACTACATCGTTTGGATTTAGTAGTGATAGTGCCACTCTTAACAAAAGCCAATGACAAATATTCGCTGTTATCCTGGATAGGAATTTCAATTTCTTGGTAAATTGTGCCCTCGAAAATAACAATCTTAATTCCCGAAAAGGAATAAGTTGATATGTTGAGTCTTGATCTATCAAATTGAAGTGCTTCATAGCTTTCAGAAGCTGCGTCAAATACACCTTCAGACAGATTTTGCTGTTCATCAACATTCAACAATGGGACTTTACTGCCACTAGAAATGTTTTCAGCATTGATGTAAATCGTAGGTTTTGTCATATATTAATGATAAGTCTATGTTAGTAAAGTGAAATCACATTTTGCTCTCTAGTGTTAATAATTATCATTTTAATTTGTAGCATCACTTTTTTCAATAGGATAGTCACTTTTCGTACAACGAACAGCGAGTTACTTATCTTTAGTGATAACTAACTGGTTAGCGGAAAAGCCTGCAAGCGATGCCGGATGGTCAGGCAAATACTTTAGAGGAAACTCAGTATTCAAATAAATTCAAAATAGGCTTAGTTAAATCAATTTCTTAACTAGTTTTAATTTTCTGAAATGCTTTTTTCTGGCAATAATTTAACTGAGAGAACTTGCACTCAGAGATTAAGAATAGACTTTCGAGGCTCAAGTAGAGTCGTGACCTTGTTAACAACTGAGTGCCATAGAAGTCCATCGTGGTGGAAAATATGCATTTCAAGTGAGTTATATGTGATTGTTTTTCAAACACTCAGCGGGTGCTTTGGTGACTTGTGTCACATTTTGATTTTAAGTGCTTTATTTTGCGCAAGGATCTGACATTATGAACACAGTTCGATGCAATGTGTTCAGCTTAACGCTAGCGGAACCAATAAAGCGGGCATCGTATAATGGCTATTACCTCAGCCTTCCAAGCTGATGATGCGGGTTCGATTCCCGCTGCCCGCTCCAAGAATTCTTTAAGAAAAGCCCACACTTAGGTGTGGGCTTTTCTATGTTTGGCGGAAGTTAGAATTTGTAGGTAACGCCTACGCCAACCATGTACTGAGTTTCATCGAAGAAGGTGATATTAGACGATTTTGCGTCATATCCGGCAATGGCATTAAATGCCCAATCATCCCATCCCATGAACTGATCGTATTCATATCCTGCAAACAAGCTGTACTCGGAGTTTTTCTGCTCGATATCAAAAACAGGGTGAGATGCATCATAAGATATGTTTAGATATTTACCCGAGATAGAAAATGCATGCTTGCTGACAAATTTCATGTATGACAGCTCAGCGCCGTAGCTTTTGCTAGACATTGCTTCGCCGTCAGCAGAAAAAGTTTTATAGATTAGTGCAGGCTGCAGTAGCGATGTACTGTCAATCATGTATTTGTATGACGCTTTTGAGTACAGCCCGTTTCCGCTGCGATCCAAGAGTTTCTGTTGTGTACTGGTATATTGAGAACCCGAGTGTTCAACATCGATATCTTGGGTGTAATAGGCCAAATCCAACGAAAAAGGAGAATCCATGATGCCGTTGTACTGAAATCGGAATGCATTGCCTGATATGTCCGTTGCTTTTCGCTCAGCGCCTACTAGGTATGGGTCTTCCCATGTTTCCCCACCCATTATGGTCGGTAGAAATGAGACTGCGACTGAAGAGTCCTCAGTTAACCCAAATCGGTAACCGGCTTCCAGTGCAAAATCACCGACCGCGATATCTTCTCTTGATGTACCGATAAAGACTTGATGGTTGTCTAGTTGGCCGAATGTATAACGAAGTTGACCGAGAGGGGCTGCCAAGACCTCAGACTTTGATTGGCCTGAGTTATCGACATTGTTAATCGTTTTATCACTATCTGTATTGAAGTTAGATTCTTCGGAACCAAATCCAATAAGCGCTGAAATTTCCCCAGAAAAACCTGATTCGCCTAATTCAGCTAGTGCTTGCCCGCTAAATAGTGCCATGCAGCAGACTAAATATTTTTTTTCCATCTTGAGTTCTCTTTGTTCATAAGTTCAAGATGGAATTATCTATATACGGTGTCGAATTAATGTCTAATGCATATTTATTGATACTTATTTCTCAAGTGATCGGGGTAGTGGCATTAATTTTATGTAATAACGCCAATGGTTATGATTTGAGCGTGTCTATTGGTTATCTAAATGACTCTGGTAAAAACTTGTTTTTAATAATCTTCTATTATGCTCTTGAGGTGGGCGGATAAGTTTTGCAAAATAACAGAAATCGACAAAATAGGTAAAGAACATGATTTCTAAGTGGGCTGTGCGCTTTTTTCAAATGGCCGAGTTGGTCGGTTCTTGGAGTAAAGATCCATCAACACAAGTGGGGGCTGTGATTACTCACGGTAACCGGATTGTTTCGGTTGGATTTAATGGTTATCCGCATGGTATTTCAGACAGTGCAGATATCGATGATCGCGAGATGAAGCTGCTAAAAACGCTTCACGCAGAAGAGAACGCAATTTTGTTTGCCAAGCGTGATTTGGCAGGCAGTGACATCTGGGTAACGCATTTCCCATGTCCGAACTGTGCGGCAAAGATTATTCAAACCGGTATTTCGGCTGTTCATTGTCCTGAGCAGACGGAAGACTTTCTCTCTCGCTGGGGGGACAAGATTAAAGTCAGCCAGGATATGTTTATTCAGGCAGGAGTAACTGTTGACTGGTTGCCGCTTGATGATCTGGCAAAGCAGTAAATTAGCTGTTGAAACAAGAGGCGAAATGATTGTTAAGGCCACCGAAAAGGTGGCCTTTTCTTTAAGGTAATAGCTTGGCGAGAACAACAAGCAACAGCAAGTAGACGATAATCACCAGAAAAACCAGTGTCAGAATGCTTAGTAGCAGGCTGATGCTCAATAAAGCAATGCTGTAAATATCGATGTTGGCAGCGAAATAGAGTAAGGCGAGTAGGGCCGTTAAAAAGAGTGCCCCGCTGGCAGCTCCTTTCATGTCAGCCGCTGATGGGGAGATATGGCACACAATAGACGCCATAGCAAAAAACCACACGATAAACTTTAGACTTCCCTGGTCGAATAACTCAACGTAAAGCCCAAACGAATGACGTATGTTTTGCATAAAAATAACAAGGTAATCAGAGATGTTGCTGATAGCCAAAAGCTGATTTTGATTGGAGCCAACCAGGTGATCGAAGTCGTAATGAGGGTAGGCGATTTTTGAAACGATGGCCATAGTCAGCAGGCCGCCAAAGATAGGGGCGCTGCCGATAAAGAAGCGACCGCATTGCTGGTATAGGCTCTTCGGGTTATAGCTATGATGGACATAGCCAAGCTGACTGTTGCCATTCAACTGGAGCAGTTTGATTTCATGGATTTTGTGTCGAGCGAGAACACATAGTAAAGCGTGACTGATTTCATGAACCGGGGTTCCGATAAAGGCGGTAAGGTAACGCAGGCGGTATTTACCGTACTGCGCTAGCTTTGATGCAGAATAGACCTCTATCTGGCGCAGAAGCACCAGCATACCAATGAAAATCGCCGATAGGAGAAGTAACTGCATATTATCGTTATATTTATTGTTCGATGGTCAGGGAGCTTCCCGGCTTGTTGAGCATATTGTGCAGCAAGCCACCATGTTGAGCAAAGTAGGTAGAGAAGCTATCGGCAGCATCAATCATTGCGGACTTATACGAACCGGAACTTTGCCCCTGGAAGTGTATCACCTTGCTGACGACAGCGGGACTGCCGATGGTAAGTTGCATGTTAACACTGGCAATCGTCTTGCCTGATTTGTTTGTCTTAGATCTGAACCTTACCGGAATACATTGGCTGTTGTTCTTTAGTGCGAATTTGTCCGACTGAATGGCACTCTCAATGGCAGGTAGGTAGAATTTGTCAGCCAGGCGAGAGTGGCTCTCTTTTACAGTGAAACAGGTGGTACGGGCAAACTGATTTCGCTTATCGAATAACAGGGCAATATTGTCAAGATACTGGCTTGATGGCTTGGATAGCGACTGGATGACGAGAGCACGATCAGAAGCCAATGATAACTGGCTTTCGTTAGCTTGAATATACAGGTACTCATTCAGTGTTAATTCTGAACTGTCAGATATAGCGCCAAAAGGCTTTAAAGCCATTTGCAACGAATGCTCGTACAGTTCCACGGTTTCCTGCTGGCTGATTACCCCCATCGCATAATAGATGCCTTCATCGGCAGCAATGTTTTTCCAGGTGATCTTCGGTAGCAATACGTTGCTGCTCTCGATCGACTTAGACGCCTTGGACTGGTAGTTACCACCGTCGAGAGAGGTGGTAACGTTGACGTTGACGGAACTACTCACATTTGAATATAGGGTATTGGCAATATCCGCCATCGCATCTTGCTTGGCTTTGTCTATATCCTCGCCTAGGCCAATCCCGGTGATGTGGCCGGGAAGGTGCTCAGGTGCCTCTATCCAGCTAGGGGCAGACCATGCCGTTAAAGGTGTTAATAAGGCGAAGGTTAATAAATACTTAGTCATTAAATTACGCTGGCCTGAAGTAGGGTTTTATAATAGGTCTGCTTGGTGTGGACCTTTTTTAGGTAGTTTCTGGTTTCCTTGTACGGGAAATCATTGGTTATGGATTGGTATACATCATTTGGTTGCAGCGTGTTTACCTTGTCTGCAAGGCGAGACAGTGAGCCTTTGCCAGTAAAGTGCTTTGCAACGGCTCCGATACCGCCGTTATAGGCAGAGATAGCCAGATATGTCCGTATGGTCGGATCTTTTACCTTTCTCAAGTAGTGCGCCTGAAGGACATTGAGATAGGCCGTACCGATATCGATATTAAAATCAGGCTTGAACAGAACTTCTGCTGGTAACAGTTTTTCCTTGCCTAAATAGCGTTTAGTGACGTCTCTACCGGCAGAGGTCGGTACAACCTGCATCAAACCGTAGGCGGGGATGTGAGATTGAGCCATTGGGTTGAAGTGGCTTTCAGTATGCATAATCGCCAGAATAAGATCTGGGTCCACATCCCACTTGCTGGCGTTCTTAAGTACCGTCGGCATATAGATCATGGCTTTTTTGGCAATACGGTCTGCTGGGTAGGACATACTTACCTTGGTAAGCTGCAAGCCGTTATTTTGCTTAAACGATGATTTTTTTGCCGTACTGGCCAATTCGTTGACATTGACGTCTGGCAGGACTTTTTCTTTTGCTGTCAGTTTCGATGGCTTGGTACCCGCAAGAACGGGATCCTTGTTGTAGGCATCAGACGTTGTTTCACTTTTTAGCTCATTCAACTGCTTTTGAACGACAGTGTTGATTTCTTTTTCGGTCAGGTTGTTACCAACAACTTCGACAGTAATTTCGCCCGTTTCAAAGTTGACGGAACGCTTGATATCGTTATTTTGGCTGTATTGAATCCAGGTGGATTTATTGGTCAGCTGTGGGTTGTCCCATTTTTTGGATAGCTCTTGCTTTACTTGGTTAAATTTAGCCAGGTATTCTGCTTTCGAGTTCTCAAATGCATCAATAGAGGCCTGCTTTGACTCGCTGAACGACGAGATCATACTCGCCTTTTTAGCGCTGAAACTGTCGGTGTCCACAGTGTCCTGGGCGATGGCTAAGCTTGAGATCAAGCTCATGCTCATGCCAAGCACGATTGGTGTAACAAACTTAGCCATATCGGTTATTCCTTACATCTCACCAAGTGCTTGTGCAATCTCGTCTGCCAGCTGCTTGTTTTGCGCCGGAGAAGACTGAGGTGCTACTTGGGTTTTTTGCGGCGCTTTTTCATCTACAGCGGCAACGATATTTTCAACATTCTGCTTGAAAACGTTGCGAGGAAGACCTGCGTGAACATAGAAGTAACCATCTGGGCCTCGGAATGAGCGAATGATTTCAACGCCTTCGAGTTCAACGTTGGCAATGGCTTCCATTTCTGACGATGTCGCAGCGCTGGCACCTGCCGAGCCATTGACACCAAGCGTGCCAGTTTTGTTCTTCACTTTGGAGATGATTTCAGACTTCACCTGGTCGGCCAGTTCTTTTTTGGCTTGGAGGATAGCCAGGTTTTTCTGGTGTGCAATGCCACCGGCAGTATCACCGCTAAACCCAACAGCTTCGCGAATGAATTCTTCGCGATTTGCATTTGGATTACAAATCCAATTCGGTGCTGCCAACTCTGGTTTGCCATAGAAATAGCACTCTGCGATAGCAGGCTGGACATTAACTTTAGCCTGAACAGGTTCTTCTTGTTTGGTCGATTGACAGCCTACAAGGGCGATAGTGAATGCTGATAGAGCTAGAATCTTTTTCATTGTTATTCCTTACACACTGCTTTATTTAGCCTATGGAGTAACTATTTGTTACTCCATACAAATTTATACTTAAAAGTCGTCTTCGTCGATTGTTGGAGCATTAAGCAGGCTTGTATTGCCTGTCTTTTCCTGGCGTGTATTTTGGGTAACCTTGGTGTTAGGAACTGCCGAGGTTTCCTTCAATGATGCCGAGGTGCTTGTCACAGGTTGCTTTGATCTGTCGAGAGCCTTGTCCAGCTCTTTCTTATTCGCGGTATTTTGCTGAATTGCACGATTGCTTGATGCAGCGGCACCTAGACTAGAGCGTTCAATTTCCAGTGCCTGAGTCGCACTATCTGCGGAAATACCGTATGCAACCACGTGGATTTTTTGCTGAGAAATAGGGTGGGTGACTGTTTTGGTCAACAGTTTGGACAGGCCGTTAACCGGCCGGTTTTCGATTGATTGGCGGGTTTGCTCGGCAAGGCTTGTTGCTGTCTCTGTATGGTCGTTGCTTTGTAGGTCACCGCTGCGTGTTTGCAAAGCAATAGCGGCTTGCTTTTGCACTTCGATATCAGCGTAAAGTGCCATTGCTGCTTCTTTCTTCGCGAAGGCTTCCGCAATACCTTTATTTTTGCGCTTCAGTGAAGAAGATCCTTCATACGGCATGGCAAATACGCCGATAAACCAGCGGTTGCCATCTTGGTCTACGTATTGACGAGGGCCTACCAAAGTTGATAGTTCTTGTGTTTTCAGCCAGTTCTGGACTGTCATTGCTTGCTTGGGTTTCACCGATACATCTTCACCGGTAATAATCGCCTTGGCGGCTGATTCCAATTTCGGGCTCCAGACCATCAGCGTAGCGACTTGGTACTCTTCCTCGTCGGCATTCCACGATTCTGCCTGAACCAATATTGAAGCGCCTAGAATCGGTGCTTTGGCTAGTGTTTCAACGGTGCTGGTGGATTCAAGTGCGACGCTGCCTCGAATAGCTTTGGCTTTCTCGGCCAATACATCCATCTCGGACTGGGCACTTTCATAACGCGATTTTGCCTTTTCATATTTGGCAATTTTGTCATCTTGGATATTGCCGGCGCTGTATGACTCGTCCAGTTTTTTGATAACAGCATCGATAAATGCATCACTGCGATCAGACCAGGTAACCCCCTTAAGCTTATCCGCTTCCTTGGCATTAACATCTTCTAGCAATTTCATCAGCTTCTTTTGCTGCGATGCTAGCTTTTTCTCTAGCTTGAGGTATTGCTTATTGAGCTCGGCATAGACATCGGTACCCGGTGCATTCAGCTGATCGGTAGCGCTCATTTGCGTTCTCATGAACTCAACCATTTTGGCTTTTGCGCCCATGGTTGCCAACATAGCGTATGTTGAACGCTTGGTGATGAAGCTATCATCGTAGGAAGGGTCTTCAGTGTTGAAGCTTTCAGAGTGAACAACAAATAGGCGTTTCTTCTTGCTATCCCAGCCCTCTCCCCATCCGCGCTGCATCATGTAGTCTGTTACTTGTTCTTCAGCAGACATCATTTCATCAGCAACCTCGATTTGTTCAAAAGGCTGTTGCGTTGTTTCTGCTACCGCTTCGAGAGCTGGCGTTGCATCTTGTTGGATGAAGTCCTGAGCCAGAGAAAACGGCGATACAGCAAGGCTGATAGCTAAAACGAGTGGCTTTATTTTATTATTCATTGATATACCTTTATTTGGTTCTGTGCCCACGGAGAAAACTGGGCGTGTTTAGCTAGTGAAGATAAAACGTCATGTAAGCGTTGGGCCTGTTGCTGATCTTCATTGCGTAGCGGTGCAAGGAGGTAAACCCACGACTCGGTCGAGAATGGCTGCTGGCTGAGATATTGCTGAGCAGAATAGAGTGCCAGTTGCGGCTTGTTTGTTGCTCGATAGAGACTGCTTAGCATTTGCCATGCAAGAGGATTGTTGGCATTGGCATTTAGGGAAAGCGTTAGGTCCAGCTCGATTTGGGCCGGATTTTTTCCTGAGTCAAAATTGCTTTTGGCATTTGCGTATAGTGCCGAGCTCATCTTGATTCGTGGATGGATCGAATTAAGGTTGATGATCCCCTTTTCCGAAAACGCCGTATCGAGTACCGAGTTAAAGTCGAATTGATAGGTGTTTTGAGTTTGTTTTGGGCAGTACTTGCTGTCTTGCTCACAGAACTGGGAATAAGCGCTTGGATCATCGCCGAGTTGGAAGTCGACGGCGTAATAGGGGGCTTTTGTCCGTTCTGCATAGACAGATTCGAGATTGGTCAAATCCAGTGAACGCATATAGCTGGCCAATAGCGGCAAGTCTTGCTGCTCCATGGCATCAAGGAGCAGTTTATTTCTAACTTTCTCGGCAGTATCTGCTGGAACCTGGATTTTTTCCTGCTCGAACTGTGTTGCATCTGCAACTTGAACGTACTCGCGCAAGCAGCTTCCGTTATCACGATCAAAAAGTAGCTGGTGTGAAATCAGAGCCTTGGCATCATACTGCTGCCCAATTGAGACAAGTACATCTTTTTTTAGCTGGCCGCTCAACGAGATCGAGTTCGGATCAAATGAGACTCGGCGAAGGCTCGCTTCAGCCAAGAGTTGCTGATAGAACGCTTTCTCGGCAAGTTTAGATTCCTTGGTGCCTGAATATTTCTTGTCCCCTTCGCAAGCTTGCTTAACGACGAAAAATAAATGGCCTGAGTCTTGGTACACGCCGCTTGGCTGTTCAGCGTATTTCTGCTCATAAACATCCCTCGCATCGAATGCGAGGGCATGGGTTGAAACAAGTGCTAATAATGGCAAGAGTACTTTTTTCATTAACTTCTCACAATGTCAAAATACGCCGAGCGGTTATCTACTTTCTTCATATGGGGGCGTCGGCCTTTGCCTTGCTTCTTGAAGCTGGAATAGATCTCATTCAGGCTTTGGTCAAATGCCTCGGTCAATGGGCCGGAAAATCGGTAGTCCAAGGTCATTGTTTTTCCTTTTTTATCCCAGTTCCAAGTTTCAACCGTACCGTTAGTACCGTTGTTAAGAACATGCTTGAAGATATCGACATCAGTTCGCTTGGCGTTTTTTAGCACGATCTTGTAGATGGTTCCTTTCTCTGCATGACGAGCCAGCGATTGTATAACTTCAGGACCAAGCTTTGCCTTCATTTGCTTGAAAGCAACATGCTCAGAGACTTGCTTGGCACGGCTTTCCGGCTGGACATAGATTCGGGTCTTGATCGGTAAATTGTTAACCGTTAATAAAATGTCGCCAGTGTGATTGTCTTTAAGACTAACGCTAAGCGAGGTTTCAATACCTTTTGAATGTTTATGATCTTCTACCGGGCGTTGGTTTTGTTTCAAATAGAAGGTATGTGTCGGTTTACCGGAACCATCGTTGATAGCAAAACCCAGTCTTTCCAGCTCATCGGTGATCCAGTCAGTTTTGGCTTTGTTGTCTGACTTGACGCTAAAAACTGGTTGGCCAAGGATATTGAGATAGAAGTTGACGTCATTTAGCAGTTTGCCGGAATCAACCTCGGCCATCATGATGACGTAGTAACTTCCGCGTTCTATATCTTCATCCAAGATCTCATAGCTACTAACATAACCTTCTGTTTTGGTGGAAAGTGCCATGGCCAGTGCATCGTTGAACATGCCAGACTTACCCTGCAGCATGACGCCTTGCGCCTGCTGAACGGCATTACGGATTGCGTCCTGCATAGCCTGTTCACGCGCTTTCTGCTCGCCAGATTTCATCGAGGCCAGGCCTTTGGATTCTACGGATGTCGGGCCGTTGGCAAAGTCTGCAATTTGCTGGTTGGCGGCATCTGTAGCGATGATAATTGTGTTTCCACTCTGTTGATTTTGGGTAGCCCCCGGAGTTCTCAGGGCGGCGATGTTGGCAAGATCCGACTGGGCAATGACCATTGCGACAAAGTAGTCACCGTCATATTTGCCTTTTTTGAGGACTTTGGCGGCTGAAAGTTGTCCCTGAAACTGGGTATTTACGACATCGACAAAACTTTCGCGGGAAAAATCACGGGAGTTATCTCCGTCAGTAACGGTGATATATGTCATCGAAGCCTGGGTGCTGCCGCTCATAGCAACGCCGTTGATCATTTCTGTTAGTTGTCGAAGGGCTCCCATTCTGGCTTCTTCATAGCCTTTAGACTCGGAAGAACGACCCGAGGTGCCCATAGCAACGACGTAATATCCGTCAACCTTATTGATTCCAGATCGCGTACCGCCACCGCTATCGAGCAGAGAAAAAACATCATCCATAGGATCGCCGGCAATTGCAGACATGCTGGCGAAAAACAAAGTTGCTACCGCCAACAGGCGGTAGCAAATATTACGTCGAGGTTGGTTCATCTATTACAGCTTCCAGTCTTCAGGTGTGCCAACTGATACGGCATAGATTTTGTTTCGGCTAACATATTCACGTCCCATGGCATCGAGTTTTTTCTTGATGTCCATGGCGTCTTTGTCGCTGTTCTTCCATTGGATCACTTCAAACATGCTTGTGTCTGAGCCGCCTGGGGTGATGTAGCCCGAGGCCAGTGGAATAGCGATACCAAAGTCGTCCTGGAAAATAACTGCTGGGATCTTCACACCTTGTTTCGGGATTCCCTGGCTTGAACCGGCAGCGATTGCGAATCGCTCGCTACGGTAGTGTTTGGCTTTGCCGCCAATAGGGAATTGTGCCATTACGTCGGTAACCAGAACCTGCAGACTTTTTTGAGCCGCTTCTTGGTACGCTTGATTGATAGCTTCTTTGTCAAAATATTTAAACCCAGCTAGATAGCCATTGTTTGAACTCTTGGCATACTTTTTAGGAGATAGGTTTTGTCTAATCGGTGGGAAAGTATGTTTAATTTCTTTGGTTGTACCATCAATTAGCTGTGCACTAACGGTACTTCTGAACGTTAATTCGTAGTATGAGCCGTTGCTATCTTTAATTAGCTTTGTTGACGTACCTAGTTGCAAGTTGGCTTCCAGAACATAGTCTGGATTCTTAGCCTTACCGTGTTCAATCGCCCCTTCAGCTACAGTATTTTCTGCTTGAAAGGCTACCTCATAGTCACATGCATTACAGGTACGGGTAAGAACATTAAATCGCTCTGTACGTGAAAGTTCGCCGCCTAGCATTTTTGCAGGCATACCGGTATCGATGGAATTTTCGAGCGAATCTTTGTCCATGCTGACTTCGACGAGATACGGTGCGATTGAGAGCTTGACGAATTCTTTGACATTAAAGCCTGGCGGTACTTCAATATTTGCTTCGTCTTTAAGTCCTTCAGCGGTGATATAACTTACGGTTGAGTTAGATGCAATATCTGCCTCTTTGTCCGCGCGTAATTGCGTTGTCGATTGACAGCCGAATAGGCTCATTAGTGTAAATGCAACTAATAATTTACTATTTTTCATCTTTTTATCCAAAAAAAGCCTGATAATTATCAGGCTTGGTATTCAATATTTGTTTTTACTTAATCAAATCTGCTGCTTTATTATATTGATACTCTTGATACAGTGAGTAGACAGTATCGTTAAGCATCATTACTTGATCGGCTGTAAGAACGAGTTTGTCTTTCTCATTGCCTAATTCTGAGAAATCGATTTGACTCAACAAAGATGTCTGATTAAGTTCACTGAACGCCATGGTCTGGACTGCGATTTCTGCGCCAACCTTTAATGCACGCTTATAGATTGAATCCATATATTTATCGTTGATAAATGCAATATATGCATTGTAATCGTCAGTTTTATTCGCTTTTAGATCTGCGAGAAATGCATCTCTCTCTTCATCGGTTTCTTTCATCATCAGTGCGCTGCTGACCTGGCCACCGACTTTATTTGTATCAACATGCTTGGTGTAGTCAGCATAGATTGGCGTTGATTCCTTAAACAAGGAGTTCACAGCCATACGAACTTGTTCGACTGGTTGAATACTTGATTCAGTATATTCCTGTGCAGCAAGTTCTTGTGATTTTGCATTTAACTGTGCTGGTGTTTGCTCAGTTGCGCCAAGCATTGAACAACCAGAAACCATTGATGCCGCGATAATTGCTGCGAGAAGAGTTTTTTTCATACTAGCCACTACTTAATGATAAAAATCGAAATTGTTTTAAACGTTCATTGTTATAGGCGATATGGTCACACGATATCTGTGTGATATATGCTTTTGGGTGACAGTATACTTGTTGTGTATGCTTAACAATGCTCATAATTCAATACTTTGAAGTTTATCAATAAGTTGAAGTGATTATTTGGTCGAAAGTGTGATCTTTTACACGTTTTGTATGGGTTTGTAGCCATTTGTATTCATCGGAATACTTATTCTTGTCGTGTTGGTTCAGGTTTATATCTTGACACTATGCTATTGGGCAAATCCTCGGAACTAGCCTAAGCCTGATAAGAACAAGCTTAGGCTGTTAGGTGAACTATCTAATTAGTTCTGCTGCTTTATTGTACTGGTATTCTTGGTAGAGCGAATAAACCGTGTCGTTAAGCACTGAGATTTGTTCGGTAGTCAAAGTTAATTTATCTTTTTCAGTACCTAACTGAGAAAAATCTAATTCACCAAGTAAGGCTGATTGATCGATCTTATTAAAAGCCAAAGTTTGAACAGCAATTTCAGCCCCGACTTTTAACGAGCGTTTGTAGATTGAATCCATATATGTGTCATTGATAAATGCAATGTATGCGTTGTAGTCATCATTTTTATTTGCCTTCAGGTCCGCAATAAAGGTATCTCGCTCTTCATCAGATTCTTTCATCATCAGAGCACTGCTAACTTGGCCGCCTACTTGATTGGTTTCTATGTGCTTGGCGTAATCACTGTAGATAGGTACTGATTCAGTGAATAGTGAGTTGATAATCAGACGGACTTGCTCCACTTGCTGGATGCTTGAGTTTGTATACTGTTGCGTGGAAAGTTCTTGAGCTTTTAGATTTAGTGTTGCGGGAGTCTGTTCTGTTGCACCAAACATAGAACATCCTGAAACCATTGATGCTGCGATTACTGTGGCTATAAGTGTCTTTTTCATACTAACTACTACTCTCGAATAAGAATTAAAAATATTTTAAATGGCCTAAAAGTTAGCTGGTTGCTTTAACGGTTCATCGTTCTGTATATGGGTGAAGGTATATCAGTAAATTACAGAATGCAATACTGTATTGGTGGCGTTATAGACACTACTTCCGTTCTTGGGGATGGGGAGTGAGGTTTATTGTTTTGTGATATTGGTATGGTGCGATAGGACGGGGCAGGTATTTTTCAGGGTTTACGGCGATGCAAACCGGGGTAAAAAAGACCAAAGGAGAGCCTTTGGTCTATAAATTACTACTTAATGAAATTGTAATTTAGCGATACAGCAGCTTAGTGATCATGACCTAGACGTCCTCGTCTCCAAAACCGAAGTCATCGCTGCCACCGAAGAAACTGTCGTCGCTGCCAAAGCCTGCATCATCTGAAGGTGTATTGGCAAAGCTATCGTCAAAGCCGCTGTCGCCGAAACCGGCATCTCCAAAGCCTGAGTCACCGAAACCGGCATCACCAAAGCCACCACTGTTTTCAGTGTACTCAGACGCAAAACCCGTTGAGTCATCCAAGAAGCCACCGGAGCCTTCTTCGGAAGATGCTAGGTCTTCACCCATTGCTGCTTCGGGTGCAGCGTCTGCTGTTGCCATTGTATCGGCAGCCGGATCATCGTTGTTGAACAGGGCATTACTGATCATATTGCCGGCGATCATACCGACAGCAACGCTTGCTGCTGTTTGCATAAAACTACCAAACGCGCTTGGCTGATGGGCTGGTTTTGGTGGCTGAGGGGCTGGTTTATTACCGCCCATCATTTTGCTAAATGCGCCACGGTTTGACTCAGACTTATGGTGCTCAACACATTTCTCAAGGTACTCGTTTTTTTGCTTCATCTCCTTGAGAGCCATTTCCTGGACGAGTACGGCCTGGGTTAGTTTGTAGATGGCATCTTGCTGAGAACCGATTTCGTTACCAATCAATTGCTCAGCCTCTGCATCTTTGGCTTTCTCTGGGCTCTGCTTTAGTTTGCTGGCAACATTTTGAATCAGTTCTTTTTCTTGTGGGGTCATTTTCTTTACCTTCTCTTCAACGTGATAACGCTGTTGTTATAGTTATCATCCTAGCTCAGAGGGTATATTTCAATCTGTAACTATGCGTAACGATTTTGCATGTTGATAATTCTGGTCTAAAAATAAAAAAACCGGCAAAGTGCCGGGTTTTTATCAAGGGAAGAATTTTGTTGCTGTTATTGTCGAACACCTTCAACATGCAGCTCAAGATCGGCGTAGCTTGATTCGCCCATAATCTGAATACCAAAGTCTTTTAGCTCAATACGTGTTGTACCGCTAAAACCAGCACGATAACCGCCCCATGGGTCATCGCCTTCGCCGATAAATTGGGCATCAATGGCAATAGGTTTAGTCTGGCCGTGTAGGGTCAGATCACCACTGATAGTCATTTCACCGTTGCCTTTAGGTTCTACTTTTGTGCTGGTAAAAGTTGCTGTAGCATATTTTTTTATATCTAGAAAATCTTCGCTGCGTACGTGCTTGTCACGCTCGGCATGGTTGGTATCAAAGCTGGTTGTATCGACATTCACGGTTACTTTCGATGCTGAGATATTCATAGGATCGTAGCTAAAGCTACCATCAAAAGTGTTAAAGCGGCCCTGAATCCAGCTATAGCCAAGGTGCTTTATTTTCAAGTTGATAGAGGCATGTGCCCCCTTGGTATCAATTGCGTAGTCTGCTGCAGAAGCAATAGACGGAATGGAGAACGCAGTCAGTAGACCCAGAGCCAGTAGTTGCTTTTTCATGTTTACTTTACTCCCAACATTTTTTTTAACGTATTGTCTTTGTTTATATAATGATGCTTTAAAGCAGCAAGTGCGTGTAGTGCAGCCAGCCCGATTAGGCTGTATGCAAGGTAGTAGTGAATCTCTCCGGCAATATCAGCCTGATTTAGGAACAGTTCGCCAACCGCCGGCATCGAGAACCAGTTAAATACCTCAATAGCTCGTCCGTCGGCGGTGGAAATCAGATAACCTGAGATAAAAAGCCCGAAAAGCATTAAATAAATAATCCCATGGGCGAGTTTCGCTCCCACTTTTTCCCAGCGGGCACCTTCAATACCGGGATGTCCTCTTAGGGATTTCCACACAAGACGGAAAACGGTGATAAAAGCGAGACACAGCCCGACTGACTTATGCCAGTGGGGGACGGGTTTGTACCATTGTGAATAGTAGTTCAGATCAACCATCCATAAACCAACAGCGAATAGCCCTATGATCACGACTGCAGACAGCCAGTGGATAGTGATGGATAGCCAGTCATAATTTTTCGGTGCATTTTTCATTACGGCAAATCAATCTGTTTCAAACTTGAATAGCTATATTTTAGTTATAAATTTGTGAAACATAAGTCGCGGTAGTTGAACAACAACATCAATTTCTTTGAATGAACTATTTAGGAGAGTAGGTGGCCTGGCTATAAACAGATAAAGCAAGCCGCTCTGGCAGGGTGAAGTTGCACAAGAGCTGCTCTGTAGATATGGAGAGGTTTGGGTGTCGTTATGATCGGTCACTGTTACCAGTAGCGATGCTAATGAGGCTATTTGGGCTTGATATATAGACAATGAATAGCTGGTCGACTAGCGTAAGATATTGTTCTCATGACGCCAGTCCATGATTGTCCAATCTTGCATTTGGGCATGGAGTGCCAGTGCCGGATCCGGGTTCACTGCAAACGGACGGTCTACAGCGTCAAGCAAAGGCAAATCATTGATTGAATCGCTGTAGCCATAACTACCCTTAAACTGGATGTCTTGATCAGCAATCCATGCTTTCATTCTAATTACCTTTCCCTGTTGATAGCTGAGTGTTCCAATTGTGTTCCCGGTGATTATGTCGTTGATCTGCTCGAGATTAATGGCAATGGCATCATCCGCACCAAGCATTTTTGCAATCGGTTTGACCAAGTGTTCGCCAGTGGCTGAAATCACCAATACCTTGTCACCGCGCCGTTTATGCCATTCGATTCGAGAGATGGCCTCAGTATAAAAAGCCGGTTTGATCTTTCGTTCAATGAACTCTTTAACTAGCTGAGCTAGTGTATGACTATCCATGCCGATGATAGGTTTTAGGGTTGCTTGCATGTAAGTATTCATGTCCAGCGTACCTTTGGTATAGGCTGTCATTAGTTCTTGCTCTTCGGCAAGCTGTGACTTGGAAGCAAGACCTTTGGTTGTAATAAATTCGCTCCAGAGGCTAGCAGAGTCAGCGGCGATAAGCGTTTCATCAAGAGCGAAAATAGCCAGGTATGGCTTGTTGCTCAGCGCCTGATTTGTGTGCGTCAAATTACTTTTCCTTTAGGTATATGTATAGGCGGAAAGAATAGATAAGGAATATGACAGTTAGCTTTCATTTAGATGTATTTCCAATGTCATGACACGTTTTCAATGTGATTTTCCCCTTATAAATAGCTGAAACTTAAATGGTGTCTCATTAATGAAACGCATTGAGATCTGAAAAATCTGTATAGTCCTGAGGAATTATGTGAGTTGCTTCCTAACTTATAATACGGTTGCTGTGAAAGTATGCGGGAAGAATTATGTTTATCTTTATCACATCGGCAACTACGGATAGTCAGTGGCTAAAATACTAAGATCAAGGGATGAGCTTGAACAACACCTGATTCAATCTCAGGATGGTAGCTATAGTGCTTTTTATGTGAGAAAAACGATGAAAAGTGCTTTCCAACCGATTGTTTCTTCATCAGGGGAGTTGTTTGGTTATGAAGCTCTGCTGCGCATTTACAATCAGGACGGCCTTCAGCTAGAAACAGAACCCTTTTTTAGTGCTGGCTATATGCCTTCCAGCGACCGGATTAATCTCGATCGCTTGGCACGGGTTATACACTTGCGAAATTTTGTACGTTTTGTATCAAAAGGGTCATTGTTTTTGAATCTGACACCGATCGCTGCATTAGATGCTGGCGGGCAACAATGTGGCTATAACTCTCTAATATCGAAAGTTAAAGAGCTTGGTTTATCTAATGATAGGATTTATTTCGAAATTCTCGAACATACCTGCGCTAATGACAAATTGCTGGTGAGATCGCTTCAGGATATGCAGCAGTATGGCTTCCGAATTGCTATCGATGATTATGGCGTTGATGCCTCATCGGAGCAACGTGTGAGAAATGTGAAACCGGACATTATTAAAGTTGACCGTAGCTTATTGACTGACTTTATGTCCGGCAAACCGAAAGAGTTAGAGTCGGTTATTCATTTGGCTCATGAGTTAAATGCCAAGGTGCTGATCGAAGGGATTGAAAGCAAGAGTGATTTTATGATGGTAAAAGAACTGGGGGTCGAATATATGCAAGGGTATTACATTGGTCGCCCGGTTCAGGTTAACGGTCTTCCTTGTTTGTTCGAGCCTATATAATGTTGTTTCAATGAATCTGCACTTCCCTCATTCTCTGCTTTTCGGCAGACAATGAGAGAAACGATAGGAGAAAGGAATAGTTAGTGAGCTACACCGCCTTGAGTGAGTTTTTCGGGGTTGAGTAGTGATTCAAGCTCAGAGCGGCTGAGTTCGGTTTCTTCTTCTGCAACATCAATGATGGGCCTTTGCTCTTTATAGGCTTTCTTGGCAATTTCTGCTGCTTTTAAATAACCAATAACAGGGTTGAGGGCTGTCACCAGGATGGGGTTCCTAGCTAGCGCAAGCTGTAAGTTTTCTTCGCGAACCACAAAACTACCTATGGCTTTATCTGCCAGCAGTACGGAGGCATTGGCGAGCAGTTCAATACTCTGAATGAGATTAAGCGCTATGACCGGCAACATGACATTGAGCTGGAAGTTACCAGATTGCCCACCTACTGTTATTGTCGCGTCGTTGCCAATCACTTGTGCAGCTACCATGGCTGCTGCCTCTGGTACAACAGGGTTAACTTTACCCGGCATAATAGAAGAACCAGGCTGTAGCGCCTCTAATTCAATTTCCCCCAAGCCGGCAAGTGGGCCTGAGTTCATCCAGCGCAAGTCATTCGATATCTTCATTATGGCCACTGCTGTTGTCTTTAGCTGACCCGATAGGGAGACGATGGCATCTTGACTGCTTAGGTTATAGAAAAAATTATCGCTGGAGGAGAAGCTGATTTCTGTCGAAACTGAAATATTATTGGCAAAGATAGCCGCAAACTCAGGCTCTGCGTTGATCCCCGTTCCGACGGCTGTCCCACCTTGTGCCAATGCAGTTACATTTTCTAGTGCATGGGTAATGCCTAGCTGTGCTTTTTCCAGCTGTACTTTCCAGCCCTGAAGCTCTTGACCGAGTGTGACAGGCATGGCGTCCATGAGATGGGTACGACCAGTCTTTACGACGTGTCCTACAGACTCTGTTTTTTTATCTATGCTTTCAATCAGGCGTTCCAATGAAGGAAATAATTGGAAGTGGCAGGCAAGGGCAGCGCTAACTTGTATGGTTGTCGGGACAACATCATTGCTACTTTGTCCCATATTTACATGATCATTAGGACTGACTATTTTTCCACTCTTCTGAGAAGCCAATGTTGCAATGACTTCGTTGGCATTCATATTTGAACTGGTGCCAGATCCTGTTTGAAATACATCGATAGGAAACTGCTCTAGATGCTGGCCGTCGATGATTTCCTGGCAGCTGTCGATAATGGAATGTGCAATATCATATTCAAGTAGTTTGAGATCCAAATTACTGCGCGCTGCTGCTTGTTTGACAAAAGCTATTGCTTGAATGAACTGCTTGGGCATCGTGATACCACTGATCGGAAAGTTGTCGACAGCTCGTTGGGTTTGAGCCTGGTAGAGAGCATCTTGTGGAACGTGAACTTCGCCCATGCTGTCTTTTTCTATACGATAGTCAGAATTCATGATGGGTATCCTTAGAGTCCGGAGGTGTGATGTATTTGTAAGAGATTACGTTGTAGAGATTGAAGCTGGCGTTTGCCTTCATCAGAGTTGCCGTAGTATTTCTTTAAAGCCAGTAAAGGGCAGTGGAGATGATCAATGCAAATGCGGCGGAAAATGCGCGAGTGTCCTTTGTGATCGATGGTATCGATAAGATGAAAGAACACACGGCGTAAAAAAAGCTCTTGTAGTAAGGGGTTACAGTTTGGTGAGTGGCGACAATAGTAGGAAGCGAGGTTAAGGCCTGACTGGATAAATTCGATGATAATATCAGGCTCAAAACCAGGTACGACAGGATGATTGAGAAATCGCTCTTCTGCTTTGAAATACATATTGTAGAGCAGTGCTTGTTTTTTCATACGGCGTACCAAACTCCTCGCAATTAACTGAGTGATAATTATTATCATCTGGTTTGCTAATGTGCAAGGTTCAAGTATGTTTTACGATTAAGTTTATACTATCTCCGGCTGACTTTGCTGATCGCTTGGGTTTACGTTGATTATCGATGTTCTCATAATTCGCTCATGGAATATGGCTTTGTAATCGCTATGATATAAATAGCGAATTTTATGTTATTCAGAGTATATAGAGTGATCTAATTCACAATCCTTTTATGCTTGTAATGATGGCTAGTGTGATTGCTCTGGTATGATATCGGCATCATGTACTTTTTTGTGGGAAGTTGTATGAAAGTATTAAGCATTATTTTTTCATGGATGTTTCTCGGGAGTCTGTTTACAGCAGTGCCGGCAATGGCCGATCCAGTTGAAAAAACAGCTTCTAGTGCGTTAACGGTACCTAAGGCGATGAGAATGTTACAAAGCCAGGGATATCATGATTTCAGAAAAATCAAAGTTGAACGTGATGAAAATGAAATTGAAGTGGAAGCCCGAGATAAAAGTGGTCGACGGGTAGAGCTGGAAATAGATTTGTACACGGGCAAGGTTATTGATATCGATAGTCATTAGGTTGATAGCACTCGGCTATCAACCTATCAATTAGCCTGTTCTGGTTCTGCTAGATTCTGACTAACATTGCGCAGGATTTAGCAGCAAGTCTGATATTATAAGAGACATCGTTTTTGATTTCAGAATTAGCCGCCTTATTTTCTTCTGCAAAAAGCTGAGTGCCTTCCATCTCAAGTAAATCAGCATAGCTCCCGGTTGGCAGCGAAACCGTCTTTGCGACGCTTCCGTTATTGATAACCACAATACCCATCTCTCCGCGTTGAAACATGAGTAGTTCATCGCTATGTTCGAAACTATGCATCGTTTGGCAGTGAGCCAAATTATGGAACTTGATCATTTTTTGTAGTACGGGGCTTTGCCAGCTATCAAGCCATCGTGGCTGACCGTTGTTTGCCATAATCCCACTGGTATCCAAATCGGAATAAATCAGTGGCACCCCTCCATCTCGACCTAACAGGTAGCAGTATGCGAGTCGCTCATTGTCCTCGGACATGACTTGATTGAGAAACACATCGTTGTTCGGAATGTCATGGGTTGTCGCAAAGGTTATAGCCCTATCGTTAGCAAGTGCCTGGCCGACAGAGTATGGGTTGGCGAGGTCGGTGATAGGGTGGCCTTTTTCGAACACTTTGAAAAGTGAATGAAATAATGGGAAATCATACGCGCCAAGTCTTGTGTCTTTTAGGTATGGTTTTAGAAATAATTCATATTCTTCTTTCGGTGAGCCGCCGTCAGTAATAATCTCTCCAAAAATGTGGGTGCCTTCGCTAATATCTTCGTCCCAAACTTGTTGAATGTGCTCAAGAGTCATATGTTTGGCTGCATCAATACGAAAACCGCTTACGCCTAAACGCTTTAGTGCTTTTAGGTAGTTTTGCTGTATTTTTACTACATTTTCGGTGCATTTGAGCGTCGGCAGACCGGGATCATCATGCCCTCCGCTGATCCGACCGTTCTGGACTTGCCACGGATTGGTCCAATCCTCGATTGGAAATGCCTGAACAAAGTCTTTCTCGGTGAAAATTGGGCGAGATAAATCACCAAATAATTTTATCGATTTAAAATATGCATCTTTGTCGTCATAGTCTTGTAATACGCAGATATTAGGGTAGTCAAGATCACTTCTGCGATCCGATTCGTTTGCCATATGGTTGAATACGATATCAGCGTAAATCAGCAAGTCATAGTGCTGTAGTGTCTTGGTCATCTGTTCGAAATCAGCGGTATCACCGAGCTGGTTGTCAATGACCCGATAATCCTGAGGCTGGTATCTTTGCCACCAAGGGGTGCCAGTCTTTGATTTTTCTGATTTCATTGGCGGCGACACTAATACCGCTTTGAAGCCTGCTTTGGCAATGGCTTCGGCGTTCTCAGCTATACGGCTGTAAGGCCAGTCAAAGGCATGAAGAATTACAGTTGTTGCCTTTGGCGATGTGTGAGTTGAAAAGCACGTCGTCATTATTTCTATATCCATAAACGAAACTACGGAGAGTCTACTGGCTGTACTTGAAAAAGTATTCAGCTATTCATTATCCAAAGAGGTAGGAGGTAGGGGGGAGTAGTGGCGTTTAGCCAGTAAATTCGTGCAGTCCGGGAAATATGACAATTATATAAAATGTTGTCTTTGATATTCATTATCAATGAATAAAAGCACGAACAAGCTACTTGCGGTGTGAAGGTGTTGCTGTCATACCAATTAGTGCGATCAATGTAATATATTTTGACCTTTGAAATATATCAATCAACATTCACTGCAAAAGCATTCTCAATAGGTATGGAAGTATGATATATATGTGTTTGATTGCTTACTAACAAGGAGGTACACCATGGCTGGTGTTTTAGGAATGATTTTGGCAGGTGGGGAAGGATCGCGTCTGCGCCCTTTAACAGATACGCGTACTAAGCCTGCTGTGCCATTTGGAGGCAGTTACCGCCTGATAGATTTTGCATTAAATAACTTTCTTAATGCTGATCTTATGAAGATTTATGTGCTGACCCAGTTTAAGTCTCAGTCACTTTACGTGCACATGAAAAAAGGCTGGAACGTTTCAGGTATTACTGGGCGTTTTATTGACCCGATCCCTGCCCAGATGAGAATGGGTAAGCGTTGGTATGATGGTACTGCTGATGCAATCTATCAGAATTTACGTTTTGCTGAACTGGAAGAGCCTGATCAGGTTTGTATTTTCGGCAGTGATCATATCTACAAAATGGATGTTAAGCAGATGCTTGACTACCATCTTGAGAAAAAAGCCGATCTTACGGTCTCTGCGTTACGTATGCCATTGAGTGAAGCAAGTGCCTTCGGTGTGATTGAAGTTGACGAAAGTGGTTGTATGGTTGGTTTTGACGAAAAGCCAGAAAATCCGAAATCAATTCCGGGTGACCCTGACCACGCATTGGTTTCCATGGGTAATTATATTTTTGAAACTGGTGTGCTGAGTAAAGAGCTCGAGGAAGATGCAGTCAACGAGCAATCCAGCCATGACTTTGGTAAAGATATCATTCCTAAACTATTCCCACAGGGCAAAGTGTTTGTCTATGACTTTACCACTAATGAGATCCCTGGAGAGAAGAGTACTGGTTACTGGCGTGATGTAGGTACTATTGAATCTTACTGGCAGGCACATATGGATTTGTTGTCAGAAGATGCACAGTTTTCTTTATACAACCGACAGTGGCAGCTACATACCTATTACCCGCCATTACCTCCAGCGACAGTGCTTGATAGCGAAGATTGTAAAGTCGATATCAATAACTGCATGATTTCTGCTGGTAGTTATATTTGTGGGGCCAAAGTGTATAAATCGGTATTGGGTTTCCGTACCAATGTCGACCATCACACCACGATCAGTGAGTCAGTCATCTTGGGTGATGTAAAGATTGGCGCGGGCTGTTCAATTCGCCGTGCTATTATCGATAAAAATGTACAGATCGCACCTGGTACGGTTATCGGAGAAAATATTGAAGAAGATAAGCAAAAGTACCATGTGTCAGACGAAGGAATTGTCGTGATACCGAAAGGAGCAAAAATTGGTTACTAGTAAGAAACCAGCATCAGGGAAGCAACTCAAGATTTTGTTTGTCGCCTCTGAAGTTGAAGGTTTAGTCAAAACCGGGGGGCTAGCAGATGTCGCTAAGTCGCTCCCTTCGGCACTGAAAGAAATGGGTCATGATGTACGTATCGTCATGCCGCTGTATCAGAAAGTAGCCGGCGCTGATCAAGCCGAGCCACTACTTGATACCGAGCTTTACGTTACGTCGCAACCAATGCCTGTGAGCTATCAGGTAAAGCAGCTTCAAAGTGATAATGTGACTGTTTTTGCAGTTGATGCGCCTCAGTATTTTGAGCGTCCCGAGTTGTATGCCGAGAATAATCAGGCTTATTCCGATAACGGTGAAAGGTTTGCATTTTTCAGCGCCGCATCGTTGGATTTGTGTGAAAAAATTGGTTTTCAGCCGGATATTGTCCACTGTAATGATTGGCATACTGGCCTGGTTCCCTTCCTGCTCCGTACTCGGTATGTTAATGATGCGTTTTTTGCCCAGACAAAAAGCGTGATCACAATTCATAATGCCGTGTTTAAGGGCGTATTCAACTATGACCAATACAGCTTGGTTCCTGAGTTGATCCAGCGTCGTTACATTAATGCCGAGATAGACCCATCACACGTGAGTATGCTTAAAGCGGGCGTGGCCTATGCCGATAAAGTGAATGCTGTCAGCCCGAATTATGCGTCTGAACTGCTAACGCATTTAGGCTCGCATGGTATGGAAGCTGATTTTCAGGCTCGCGCCAGCGATCTTTACGGTATCGTTAATGGCTGTGACTATCGAGATTGGAATCCTGAAACTGATCCGTTTATCAAGCAGAGTTTTAAAGCGAATAAAGTCAGCCTTGTCCGTGGTAAAAAAGCGTGTAAGCGTGATTTACAGCAGCAAGTCGGCTTACCCGTTGAAGATGTTCCGCTCTACGGGATGGTGTGCCGCTTATCCGAGCAGAAAGGTATCCACTATCTGATCCCGGTTTTGAAAGACTTCTTAGTCAATGATGTACAGGTTGTGATTGTTGGGACGGGTGATCCAACGTTGGCGGCAGCTCTTCGTGAAATCAGCGATGCTCATAAGGAAAAGTTTGCGTTCGTTGAGGCGTATAGTAACCCGCTAGCGCATTGCGTCGAGGCCGGTGCTGATTTCTTCATGATGCCATCAGAGTTTGAACCATGCGGATTGAACCAGATGTACAGCCTTGCCTACGGCACTTTGCCAATTGTTCGTGGGGTGGGTGGTCTGAAAGATACCGTGATTGATTATGATCACACCCCTCAGGTTGCTACAGGCTTTATTTATGATGCACCGACACCGGAAGCATTGCTTATTAAGCTACAGCGCAGTTTGTTACTGTACTGCCAAAGACCACAAGAGTTTAAGCGCCTGCAGCAAAATGCCATGGCGTGTAAGTTTGAATGGAAAGAATCGGCTGAGCAATACGTCAGTATGTACATGGGGCTAGAGCTGGGGCGACTTGTTTTAGCACCTTCTTCCGAGTATTTGGTTTAATACTTTCCATAAAGCTCTAACGCAGTAATATATCAGCTATCCCCGATACTTCTAAAGCCCTCCTTTGTGAGGGCTTTGTTTTTTTATGAGAATACCAATCACCCAAAGTCTTTGGTCATTTTGCTGGTTTAAATTGTTATAACATCATCAGAGTATTGACCTGTCTCTATTGGTATAACCTAGGCTCTATCCCATTGGTTTATCGCTATTAGGAATTTTTTTGTAGACTCATGTCAAAAAAATACTGTTGATAGTATGAACACTATTCGTAAAAGTGTAATAATTTCACGCTATGAAATAAATGATGGCAGTTGGCCAGGCTTGAATTTGAGGGAGCTCACTTTCTAGCTGCTTTTGGTCTTATTCATGTTGTCGGTAAAAAATATAAGCGTATTTAGTTGCTACATAATAAAAATAGTAAAGGGAATCAATGTCTAATCTAACTCTTCGGCAGAAACTGGCGCTCTCGGCCAGTATAGCCATTATTTTGGGTGGAATGCTGGTGACAGCACTTTCTTTTATGTCTGCGCTAGGCCGCTTAGATGAAGATCTTAACGATCGGCTTCGCGGTGTCGCATCGGCCTATAACAATTATGTTACGGATTGGATGGACTCAAAAGCTGCTGCACTATCAGCTTTGCCTATGACAGTGGCGAGAGAATCTTTGACTGATCACTTAAAGCAAGTACGGGACTCGGCAAAATTCGACAATGTATTCCTTGCATATACTGATGGCAGTCAGGTTAACGCCAATGATGTTAAGCTTCCTCCGGGTAATGATGATCCGCGAGAGTGGGGCTGGTATCAAAATGCTATGAGGCTTAGTGGTGCTGTGACGGTGGAAAATCCGACAGTTGCCGCCGCGACAGGGGCTTCGGTTGTCTCTATGGGTAAAGCGATAACCGTGTCAGGCCAGCGAGCAGTGCTTGGTGCTGATGTTGAAATGGCTAATATTATCAAGCAACTGGAAGATGTAACATTACCTGGTGAAGGTTACATGTTCATTGCCAATGCCGACAGTAATGTATTTGCTCATGCTGATTCGTCGCTTTTGAATCAGGCGGTTAGTTCGTTGGATAGTGACCTAACGGATAGTTTGATCAAGCGTCTGGCTCGTGAAGGACATATTGAAAAAAAGGTGCTGAATGGCCGTGAAAGCTTTGTGTTTGTCGCGCCAATTGAAGGCAAGAATCTGAATACAGTTGTTGTGATTGACTATGAGTCTGTAGTTGCACCTCTCTACAGTATGCTATATGAACAACTATTGACGACGCTACTTGTTGTAATTGTTTGTGTATTCATGTTTAACCTGCTTTGTGGCTATTTGTTTAGGCCTCTTCAACAGGTATCTAACGCATTGGCGCTGATTGCTCAGGGGGGGGGTGACTTAACCCAGCGTATCGATTTGGATAGTAATGATGAAGTGGGTGAATTAGCCTCTAATTTCAATCAGTTTGTTGCTAGCTTACAGGTACTGATTGGTCATATTCGTGCTCAGGGTGTTGAGTTGAGCCATGCGTCTAGTGAAGGTGAGGAACGTGCTGATAAGTCGGCCCGTGATCTGCAGCGTCAACAAGATGAAATTGCCATGGTTGCAACTGCTGTGACCGAGATGGCGTCTGCCACTCAGGAAATTGCATCACATGCTGAACAGACAGCCCGTGCGGCTCAGGATTCTACTACTCATACCAATAGTGGTAGCGAGCTGGTGGCTCAGAGCAAAGTCTCGATCAATAATCTGGCAACAGAAGTAAATGAAGCGACGACCGTGATCAGTGAGCTTAATGATCATGCGCAGGGTATTAACAGTATTCTTTCTACAATTCAGGGTATTGCAGAGCAGACAAATCTGCTGGCTTTGAATGCCGCGATTGAAGCTGCTCGTGCGGGTGAGCAGGGGCGTGGTTTTGCGGTTGTGGCTGATGAGGTTCGAGTTTTATCCCAGCGAACCCATACATCGACAGAAGAGATTCAGTCTATGATTGCTACTTTGCAGCAAACCACGTCTAAAGCTGTGAATTTGATGGAAACAAGCTCGCAACTCGCACAGTGCTCAGTAGACGATGCCGATCAGGCGACGGCGGCGCTGGAGCAAATAAATGGCTCTGTGACAATGATCAGTGATATGGCGACGCAGATTGCGACAGCTGCGGAAGAGCAAACCCATGTTACCGATGAAATCACACAGAATACGACCACAATTAAAGATGTAACCGACCAGTTGGCGGCCGATGCCAGAAATGCTCGTCAACAGGCAGAGCATCTTAGTACTCAGGCGACAAACCTGAATGACAAAGTGGCGACATTTGTTGTGTAGATAAGCACGTGAAAGCCCGTGGTTCCTTACTTCGATACCGTAATTCGTATCAAGGTAAGTTATCACGGGCTTTTTGCTATGCGTTACACATTAACCTGCTGTCCATTTGTGATCAGTTGCTGCTTGATATCACTGACGTGGTCGACTAAGGGCTCGTTTAAATGGTAAATGCCGACGGTGCCGGTTTGTGCATCCTGAACGAGCGGAAGCGGAACGATATTGGCTCGTAAGAAGTATTCCGCCATACTGAGTGGATAGGGCATAACTGCTGTTGTTGTAGCTAGAATATCGACACTTGCTGTCAAAGAATTGATTTCATATACAATGCGTTCGGAAACTTTCTTCCTCTCCCGCTCCAGTTGTTTCGGTTGCGGGTTTTCAATCAGGTGCTGATAGGTGTCAGAATCTGGCGTAACCTGCAGCAACGGATAGATCTCGGTATCTTTTTCACTCCCTTTATTAACCAGCAACGGGTGAGACTGGTGGACGAAGAGGGCTTCTTTGTCTTGGAGAAGAGGAATAAAGCTGACGTTACAGCGTCGAGACAAGCCAATAATCTCATGACCGACGAATAGATCGATTTGTCCATGAATCAACATATCCATGAGCTTCAGGTGATTACCAAATTCCAGCTGAATAGAGATAGAAGGGTTACTCGTACTGTATTGTTGCAGTGCCTGTTTGACGAAAACTTCCCACCATGCATCACCGGTGCCCATTTTAATTTTCTCAGTTTTACGCTCTTTGAGATCTGCCATTTGATGTAGCAGTGAATCATGGCGGCGTTGCAGTTCGAGCGCTTGTTCCTGCAATAGTTGTCCGTACTCCGTGAGTTCGACCCCTTTTGATTTACGAATAAATAGCGGGACATCAAAGCTTGCTTCCAGTTTTTTCATGCTACTGGTCAACGTTGGTTGGCTGAGCCCAAGGTAGGTGGCAGCCTGACTAATGTTGCCTAGCTCGGCAACGACGAGAAACTGTTTATAACTTCTATCCATAGGGATCACAGAAAAGCTAAAAAATATAATCGACAAGTCTCACATTTATTCGAACTGGAGAAAATCCTGAATTCTTTATTCTTGTGATCATGATCGCCTAAATTCGTAATGATATAGGATTTTTCTATATCACCTTGAGGCTTATATATTTTAAATTGCGGAAAAACAGCATTATGCTATTGGTAATGAAGATATCACTTGTTTGATTTTTGCCTTTTTTAGGGAGCCTATAATCATGAAAATGACGCCAAAGTGGTGGCATGATGCTGTTGTTTACCAGATCTACCCTCGTAGTTTTTGCGATTCAAATAATGACGGGATCGGAGATCTGAAGGGAATTATCAGCAAGCTGGATTACCTAAAGACATTGGGTGTCAATGTGATTTGGTTATCGCCAGTGTATCGTTCGCCGATGGATGACAATGGCTATGATATTTCTGATTATCAGGACATCGCACCTGAATTTGGTTCGATGGAAGATATGCAGCAGCTACTTGCTGAAGCCAAGCAACGTGATATTCGCCTTATTATGGACTTGGTGGTTAACCATACCTCTGATGAGCACCCGTGGTTTATCGAAGCACGTAAGTCAAAAGATAACCCTTACCGTGACTACTATATTTGGCGCCAGCCAAAAGAAGATGGTTCTGTTCCTGATGACCAAGGTTCTGTATTTGGCGGCGGTGCCTGGGAGTTAGATGACACTACGGGCGAATATTATTATCACATCTTCTCAAAGAGACAGCCTGATTTGAACTGGGAAAACCCTAAAGTTCAAGAAGAAGTGCATAAGATGATGAACTGGTGGATCGATCAGGGTATTGGTGGGTTCCGCCTTGATGTCATAGATCTAATTGGTAAGGAAATCGACAAGAAAATCACGGGTAATGGACCTCGTCTCCATCAGTTGCTGCAAGAAATGAACATGGCGACTTTTGGTGATAAAGATTTGCTAACGGTTGGGGAAACCTGGGATGCAACGCCTGAAATCGCCAAGCTATATAGCAATCCTGCGCGTAATGAGTTTTCAATGGTGTTCCAGTTCGAGCATATTTCTCTGACCTGGAAGTATGGTGATAAGTGGAACCCAATCGCACTTGACCTTCCGAAATTCAAACGTGCGCTGACTAAATGGCAAGTCGAGTTGGCTGAGGAAGGCTGGAACTCATTGTTCTGGAATAACCATGATTTACCTCGTGTGGTATCTAAGTATGGAGATGAAGGCCAGCACCGTCTTGTATCGGCTAAGATGCTGGCGACAACGCTGCATATGATGAAAGGTACGCCTTATGTTTACCAAGGTGAAGAAATAGGTATGACCAATGTTGCCTTCGACAGTATTGACGATTACCGTGATATCGAGACCTTGAACTTCTACAAAGAGCGTACCGAAAATGGTGTCGCTCCTGAGGCAATGCTGGCGGCGGTGCATGAAAACAGCCGTGATAATGCCCGTACACCAATGCATTGGAATGATTCAACCAATGCTGGATTTTCTGAGCAGCAGCCTTGGTTGCAGGTTAACCCGAACTATCCCGAGATTAATGTTGAAGCGGCATTAGAAGATCAAAATTCAATTTTCTATCACTACCAGAAATTGATTGAGCTTCGGAAATCCCTGCCTGTGATTGTATACGGTGATTTTGAACCTGTATTTGAAGACCATGAAAAAGTGTTCGGTTATATTCGCTCTGATGAACAACATCGCTTATTCGTATTGAATAACTTCACCGCTGAAGACGTTGAGTTGAACATTCCTGAGGAACTTCAAGCCAATAAGGCTGAATGTATTATTGCTAACTATGAATACCGCCAGCAGGTAGGTGGAACGGTAACGCTTAAGCCTTATGAGTCTTTTGCGATATTGCTGCCGGCTTAAACCATTACCTGCATTAAATAATGCGGGATGGATGAATAACTCGCTATAACTCCGTTCATTGTCTTGGCTCTATCCAATAGTTGTTTGGATAGAGCCTTTTTTCAAACATCGGTATTATCTGCAAAGAAATTGTAGTTAATGCTTCAGTCGTTCATCATCAACTACCTGGCCATCTTTGATATTGATTATCCGATGGGTACGTTTTGCCAAAGTCACATCGTGAGTCACAACGATCAGTGTTCTGCCTTCTTGGTGTAGTTCATTGAACAGAGCTTCAATTTCAGCGCCCGATCGTGAGTCCAACGCGCCTGTCGGTTCGTCAGCCAAAATTATATGCGGATCGTTGACTAATGCGCGGGCAATAGCCACGCGTTGTTTTTGCCCGCCCGACAACTGATTCGGCTTATGATCCATACGATCACTGAGTCCGACACGTTCCAATAAATATGCCGCTTTCTCTCGCCGCTCTTTCGCCTTTATTCCTCGATAAACTAAAGGCAATGCGACATTGTCCAATGCACTTGCATATTCCAGCAAGTTGAATCCCTGAAAAACAAACCCTATATTTCGGTTACGTATCATCGCCAGCTGTTTGCTGGTCATGACTGAAACATCTTCATTATCCAGTTGGTAATCGCCTGATGTTGGCTTATCGAGACAGCCTATTACATTCATCAGAGTCGATTTCCCAGAACCGGATGGGCCCAAAATTGACAGGAATTCTCCTTTTTCTATTTCCAGCGAAACTTGGTCCAGTGCACGAACCGTTTCCTCACCACTCTGATAGTGCTTACTAATATTCTGTAATTGTACTATTGGGGTCGATGTCGACATGCTTGTCCTGTTGGTTTGATTTTTACTATCAGTCATTCTGCAATGCCTCTAATGGCGTAATACTGGCTGCGCGATTGGCCGGAAACCATGCTGCAGCGATACCTACAAGGGCCAATGCCAGAACAACAATTAATACAATGGGAACTGAAAGCTCAGGTTTCGGCTTCCCTAATTCGTCATAAATCACGTTGCCGTCGAAAGGCAAACTTTGTAACAGCTCTACCAGGCTAAATGTCAGCGTGAGTCCGAGCGCACCGCCTATTGTCATGGTCAGCAATGATTGCAATAGATAATGTCGCTTGATATCGCCAGGTGTGGCACCGATAGCCATTCGGATCCCGATATCACGGGTCGCTCGTTTCACTGTTGCGTACATGACATTGGCAATCCCAATACCAGCGACTCCCAATGTTACCAAGCCAATAATGCCGAGAAAGCTCTGGAGGCCGATCAGGAAACGACGCATGGTCTTTTGACGCAATAACAGATCCTGCACCTGAATGAGCTGAGCGTCTTCCATACTGGCCCCGTATTTTCGGGCAATTACCTGCTTTGCTTTTTGCGCAACCACCGTCCGATCGACTGCTTTGTTTGGCTCGATATTGATAGCATTTAATGCACCATGAGGCTTGAAACGTTGCCAGGTAGAAAAAGGGACGAATACGGCGTAATCCAGCGGGATACCGTTTTCGATATAAGAGCTATCACTTTTTAACAAGCCAATCAGAGTGAACTCTTCATTGCCGACATTAACGGTTTTCCCTACTGGGTTGGACGTCAGTTTCGGTGAATCAATCCAATCAAAATCATCATTCTCACTGAATAGCTGATAGGCGGCACTCTGGCCCAGAACAATGACTTTGCGCTGTTCTTTTATATCCATCGGATTAAACCAACGCCCGCCAGGTGATATGTCAAACCCCATCAGATCGCGATATCCCGGAAAAACGGCTAGAGGCGACTGCCAGGTGCCGTTATCCCCATTTGTTACATTGATGCTACCAATGGCGCTCGGTTCGGCTCTTTTAACTCCCGGAAGTGCGCGAATGACATCAATATCTTCAGGCTTTAGCTTTAGCTGCTCTCCCTGATGGAATCGACCAAAATCCTTAACCGCATAACCACCATTCAAGTAAATCAATTTACCGTTACCGCTTTCTGAGCTTCTAATCAGCCCCTGACGAAGCCCTTCACCTGCAGCCAGCATTACCGTAATACAAACAGTCGCCCATACCACGGCCAAAATAGTCAGGAAAAGACGTACTTTCTCGGCTGCCATTTCTTGAATCATTTGTCGAATTACAAACATCTTATGCCCTCGCACTCAAGGCAATCACAGGGGTTAGCATGGATGCTCTTTTTGCCGGAAAAAATGCCGCAATAAGAGCCAATATGCCAGTAACACCAAGGGTCATTACAACCGCACTGAGGGTAATTTGCGGGATGCCGAGCCAATCGGGTATACCGACAGCCGTCATTAGGGCCACTGTGCCATAAGACAGCATTAGTCCGATCGCCGTACCAGCTATCACCAACAAGCCACCTTCGGTAATAAATTGCAGTAATATGGAGGTTGGAGTGGCTCCGATAGCCAAACGGATACCGATTTCTCGGGTACGCTCCGTTACTGATAAAAACATAATGTTTGCCACTCCGAGTGCCCCAACAGCCAGCGTCATTGCACCGCTAGCACCAAGAAACAACTGGATGCCACGAAGCAATGTCATGAAGAATTTGGCTTCACGGCTAAAGTCAGGTAGATATAACGCGCGATTATCTGTCGGGTCAAAATGCTGCTGTTTGGCAAAGAATGAGATCAGGCTTTTTCTTAGAGCAACGCCGGCGATCCCTTCTGCGGGTTCAACCAGCAACATCGAAGGCGTCTTCTGCCATAAATCGGTAAAAGTAGGGCTTGGCATCATGACCTGCTGCTCGTCATTATCCATACGGACTCCTCCTTCACTTTGCTCTGTTATACCGATAACCGTAAAAGGAATCCCATTTACTTTTACTTGTCCGCCCAAAGACAATCCGCCGATATTGGCTAATTGCCAGCCGACTACGACCACTCGGTTGTGGTTTATAATGTCGCTCGGAGTGATATTACGAGAGCCCTTGATCAGCTTGAACTTGCGCCAGGTAACAAAATGACCGTCAACACCCCGGACGTAGCCGGGTAAACTGCGACCATGCATATCTGTAACGGTTGCTTCCCAGTTTTCGTAAATTACCGAGAGTTTTTTTACTGCAGATTGGTGTTCCAGCTGGCGCATTTCGGTTTCGCTGATCTTTATTGCCCGTCTGGCAGGCAACCCTTGCCAGGGTTTGCTGGTCATTCCCTGGTAAACCGACTGAGTATCACTCATTAAAATAGAGAATGATTTAGTATTAACCTGATAAAACCCTTCACCGAGAGCCACCAGCACCAACACAGAAACAATCCCCCATACAATGGCAATTACCGCCAGTGAACTACGCAGGCGGTGTGCCAGCAGGGTCTGCAGCGTTTGTTGAAGCATTGCACTCATGATTGTAATGCCTGTGAGATATGCTTAACGGTATCGTCGTTGAGCTGGCCAACAGATTTAAACAGTGCAACCCGATGTAGCCAATATTGGTACAGCAACGATTGCAATAGGTTGCGACTGTCAAACAGGTTATTGTGTGCCGTGATCACATCGTCAGCGTCCGCAAGTCCTGCTTGATAAACTGTTTGTTTACTTTCAAGCGCTTTTTCTCGTGAGCGAATTTGCTTTTGTGCCATTTCGACACGTTGCCAATCAAGGTCTATTTGATTAAAGCGGCTTTGTATAAGCTCCCTGATATTGATTTCAACCAGACGGACATCCTGTTTTGCCTGCATCACATCCAGCTTGGCCAGATCAACACTGGCACGAGTTGCGCCATTAAGATCAAGCGGTAGATTCACAGTGATGCTAGCGTTCAAATCATCATGACGAGCTTTGTCGCTATCGCTGTAGATAACTCGCCCGTTGACGGTCGGGTAGTAGCCGGATTGTGCCTGATCCTGTTTGAATTCAACTGATTTGAGTTTTTGTTTGGCGGCAAGCAATTCAGGACTGTTATTTTTCGCCATTGCCAACCATTCGGCTTCTGTCTCAACAGCCATGCGCGGTTGTATCAGATTGTTGGTGCTAATCTCATCTACTTGCTGTGGAAAATGACTAATAAGGGCAGCAAGGGCCGCTTTCTTTTGTTCAAGATCGGAACGCCGTGCCAATCGTGTCGCCTCAATATCAAGTTGGTTCGCACGGGTATCTTCGTACTCGGTTGACATCGCCTTGCCGGCTTTGAAATTTTGCTCAATGACATTGAGCATTTTTGTGCCTTCTTTCAACTTTTGCTCAGCAAGCCGTAGATCCCCCTGCGCTTTGGCTAGCTCCAGGTAGGCCGTAATCAATCTTTCGGCCAATTCATTATGCGCTTGCAGATTTCTTAGCTGTGACTCCACCGCTGACGCCTCGGCAGCATTCAACTGAGACCATTTACTGTTATCCCACAGTACCTGATTCAAGGTAACGTTGTAGCCATTGCTATTTTGTTCATGTTCATACCAGTTACTGCTAGCCCCAAGTGACAGCCCTGGAAGCAATTCACTACGGCTGCTGCGGATATTTGCTTCGCCTATCTTTTCGTTAATCTGTGCTTTCTGGTAGTTCGGATCATAAGATTTTGCTGCATTCCAGGCTTGTTCGATTGTCAGTGCGTAACTTGGCAGACTTGTGCAAAGTAATACCATGAATAATCCAGAACATAGCGCTTTGGACTCGGTGATATGTTTGAACCGCTGATAAAAATAATGGCTAGGCATTAGGCGCCCCCATCATGCTTGAATCTACGATTTCGTCTCCGTCATTTAGGCCGGATAACACTTCAACATTAATGCCGTCTGAAAGCCCGAGCTTAACAGGTTTAGTATGGAACCCCTGTTCAGATTCATCGGCCACCAGTACTTCCGGTGTTTCTCCTTCAAACTGTAAGGCACGTTCTGGAATGGTCGTCACTGATTCTGCTTTTTTTAGGGTTATTTTGGCCGTTGCCGAAAAACCTGAGCGGATCGTGATACCTTCCGGGAACTGAATGTCACCGACCTCAACTTCAAACCCATTATCAAAGCTTTGGTTATTATTGCTAGATGTTGCATTGAGCTTTTCTGACTGGACCGCTACTTTCTGCAAGATGCCTGTTAACTCTTGTTCTGAATACGGAGCCAAGGTCATCGTAACCGGCATGCCGACATGTAACTGCGCAGCATCATGCTCGCTTACACTACCTTTGAAAATCATGTCATTCATATCAGCCAGCGACATCATTTCTGTTGCAGACTGACTGGATTCGGTCGAAATAATTGGCTCGCCGACTTCCACCTTTAAGTTGAGAATGGTGCCGCTGATCGGTGCAAAGATAGTCGATGTCAGCTTAGATGCGCCTACTGATGACTCGCCACTGCGGATTAAATCCAAGTTTTGCTGCTTTTGCTGAAGATCGGCAATCGCACGTTTTACTTTGGCTTTAGCTTCAATGTATTGCCCGTAGTTTTCCGGCACAATTTCCTGAACGACAAGGCGCTTAAGATTGTCTCGCTGAATCTGACTGGACTCAAGCTCGGCCTCGCTTGACATCAGTTCGGTCATTGCCTGGGTAAGGCGAGCGGGTGTCGGGTTGGGGCGAATTTTAAATAGCGGTGTTCCTATTTCAATCTTTTCACCCTCTTGGTGATAAATCTCGCCGACAATACCTTCAATCTGGGATTTGATTTGTACCGAATGTGCAGGAACTATCTGCCCAACAGCAACCGCCTGCTTTTCAATAGTTCCGGTTGTTGCCATGATTACAGGCAGGGAGCCATCAGTCTCCGATACTGGGTACGAGTAATACCCGACACCGGCCAAGCAAACAGCAGTCAATGACATTGCTATCCAGCGTTTTTTCATAATGTATTCCGTGGTTGAGAAGAAGATAAAGGGAAAATGTTTATCGCAGCAAAATTATGCCTAAACCGACAACGGTTCTTTGTACTTATTTGTCGTGTTTTGTATGAAATAACTTGATTTCCGAGACCATTAAACAGCAATTACTTATCGTAAGTCAATAAGTAATTATCATGTTCAGGCAAGGTGTGAATGCGAAGACGCTTCAAAGATCCTCTGGAATAACTGTTGTCATTAGTTCTAGAACTGAGCTTCGACAGGTAATACAATAGGAATCTGAATATTGGTCATACAAATCAGGCAGCCCACAACATCTCTTTTATGAATGAATGCTTTTCTTGATGAAAATCAAATAAATATGTTGATTATCCGCATAATCAAGAAATCTCGATACCTTTGTGGATTTCGTTTTTAATTGGTTGAGCCTCGGTGGGAATTAAATAAATCATATGGGAAGAAAATGCTGCATTATCGATATAAAGAGCATGATGTTATCTTTACTCTGCCTCTTCAGGGAAAGCCGCTTTATCTAGTCGGTACTTTCAGTAATTGGCAAAAGCAGGCTGCATTTAAGTTTGAAAAAGTTGAGAGCGGTTATGTATTGAAGAAAAGCCGTAATGATCTAAATAAAATAGGGAACTCAGGATACATAGAATACTGCCTTTGGGGTGAAGACGATTCTCAGCCTTTGCCGTTTATTAAAGACTATCCTGTCGGTTATTTTTTCAATAGCCAAAGCTTTGATTGCCAAGGTAACGGTGGCTGTAATTATTTGTTGTTACCAGAAAATATTAACCAAGCTGAACTGGAACAAATAGGCAAAGACAGTGAACGTTCTTTAACGGTAAAAAAAACAAGTGCTGAATTTTCCTCGGAGCATACCTTGGCAAACTTTCGGCAAGTGACTGGGGGGGATTTAGCTGCTGGTGTTCTATTTCGTTCTTACCATCCGGTTATTCCATCTCGTTCTGAGCATCCGTTACTTAGTGATATTGAAGCTCAGCGACAGCAGACTGCGATGCGCCTACTCGAAGAGCATCATGTCCGTACCGTGATCAATTTGTCAGAAACATCAGAAGAACTGACAAACTTTCTTCGTTTAGCCCCACTTAGCTATTACAAAGCGCTGTGGTCGGAGGGGCAGGTAAAGCATGCGCCTATGGCCTACGAGACCGTCTATTTTATGTCGGATCGGGACGAAAGCTTCAATGCTGATGAGCTGGGTTTTCAGACTGGGATCCAAACGATTATCAGGCATATTGCAAGCAGCCCTGGCCCTTACCATGTTCATTGCCGATTAGGCTCTGATAGAACAGGGGTAGTTGTTGCGTTTCTTCAGCTGTTGATGGGTGCGGGCAAGGCGGAAGTCGAACAGAACTATTTGCGAACCAATGAAATGGCTATCGGGGAGTTTCGAAGTTTTCGTTTGCTAGAGCAGGCATTATACCGTGCGCTAGGCGAGGGGTGTTTTGAAGCTGGCTCTCTTGAAGCCGGTTCTTTTGGAGGTAGCTCGGTTGTGAAGGATTATCTCTTACAACTTGGCTTGCCTTGCTCGGTAATTGACAGGGCGTGTCAGCATCTGTCCTGCAACGAATAGGCTTGTTAGTGAAATTGGTCGGTGCCAGTATAAATGGAAGAGCCCAGCATAATAGCTGGGCTCTCGCTTAGTCTACCAATTACAAAATTACGGTGAAAACTACGGCCGATAAAGTATCGATAGTGAGTTGGCGCTTTGCATGTAGGTAGTCTGAGTCTGTCGCTGGCTTAGGCGAGATTCTGAGGTATCGCAAATCACCGACCATTTACTACCTGGTGGTAAACGGTAGCGGGTAGGGATGTCGGAGCTATTAACCAGGAACATCAATTCATTACCGTCTTTGTATAACCCTAGGTATAGTGCGAAGGCTTCCAGTCCCTGCCAATCTTCAGCCGTCATTCCCTGGCCATTGGAACGATGCCAATGGATACGGTGGTGGCCGCGCTCATGGCCGCTGAATGCGCGAATAAATGGACTCATCACTTGCTTGCGTGCCGCCAGCATCTGCGATAGCCAAGCACTAAAGCATTCGTCTTCGCCGCTTAATGCCCAGTTTGCCCAGCTAATTTCGTTATCTTGGCAGTAGGCGTTGTTGTTGCCTCCCTGGGTGTGTGAAAGACTGTCAACGGCAAGCAGGTGAGGAATACCAAAACTGAACAGCAGGGTTGTCATCAGATTGCGTTTTTGCCGTTCTCGTTTATGAATGACAGAGAAATTCGACGATTCACCTTCCACACCATGGTTATTTGAGCGATTGTCTCCATGTCCGTCACGGTTGTTCTCGCCATTGGCATGGTTGTGCTTGTGATTGTAAGAAACAAGATCACGTAGCGTAAAACCATCGTGATAAGAGATGAAGTTGACGGGAAGCTTATCCGGCCAACCTCCGGCGCTAAATAAATCACGAGAGCCCATCAGCCGAGTCGCAAACTCTTTGACGTTATTGTTGCCTTCCAGCCAGTAGCTTTTGACGGTGTCTCGAAATTTATCGTTACACTCGTTCCAACCGCGGGGGAAGTGGCCTAGCTGATAGCCATCAGGACCTACGTCCCACGGCTCGGCGATAAGTTTTATTTTCCGCAGGATCGGATCTTGGGCTACGGCTTTGAAGAAGGCACTTTGCGTATCAAACCTATGACGATTACGTCCCAGAGTGGCGGCTAAATCAAAACGGAAACCGTCAATTTGGTAGTGGGTTACCCAGTGACGCAGGGTGTCTAGTACAATATTGAGGCTAGGTTGGTACGTCAGATCAAGGGTATTACCACAACCGGTATAGTTGAGGTAATTCTTGCTGTAATCCTGGAGATAGTAGTTTTTATCCAGACATTTTAAGTGGAACTTAGGGCCGCCTTCGCCTCCCTCTGCCGTATGGTTGAACACGATATCCATGATAACTTCAATACCGTGCTTGTGAAGTTCCCTCACCATGGTTTTCATTTCAGCCACGGCATCATCTTTGGCATATCGTGGCTCCGGGGCCATAAAGCATAGGCTGTTGTAACCCCAGAAATTCACTTTATCCATCTTCAGTAGATGAGGCTCTGACATACAGGATGTTACGGGCAGCAATTGAAGGCTTGTAACCCCCTGAGCTTTAAAGAACTCAATAACTTTGGGCTGGCATAGTCCAAGGTAACTGCCACGGTATTGTTCGTCGATGTGAGGGTTAAGCTTAGTAAAACCCTTAACATGTGTTTCGAATAAGATTGTCTCTTCGTACGGAACCTGGGGAAGCGTGGTTTTTTGCCAGTCAAACTGGTGATCGACGACGACCGATTTAGCAAATTCCCAACTTTTTTCTGCAGTAAAAGGTTCTACATAAAAGGGGGCTTTGCCAAGGGCCTGTGCATAGGGGTCAAGAACTAACCGATATTCAAGCTTGTCCTTAATTTGATAGCCGTATTGCTGTCCGGCTTTTATATCCGGCACAAAGGCATATCGACAGCCCATGTACTGATGGTTTAGGTCAATGATTGTTTTTTTATTTTCATCGTCAAACAGAACTAATTTAATTTCTTGATTATCTGGGCAGTGAATTGAAAAATTACAACCTTGATCACATAATGTAGCCCCTAAAGGAAAAGGTTGAGCTAATTTAGCGAACATTTAGTTTATCTCTTTACTTATTTAACCTATTCATACCTGCTATTAAATCGGGAAAATTGCGTCAGTCAAGCAATGTTTTTTTTTGATAAAAGTTTAAATTAATTTTGGTTACTGATTATTCCATTAATATTTAAAATAAGTGACTAGCCTCTTATTTTTCATTTGCTTTTCGTATGTTTCTTACAGTATTACGCCTGATCTTCGTGAGGCGTATCACGAAACATCGCTACTCCCTAATTACTACGCCCCTCTACTCCTCCCTACTCCCCCCAGTATTAGGAGGATGTGCTTGTCTGAATGAAAGCTGAATATGAGTCCCGAAAGAAAGGTTGCCAGATAGCAACCGACACAATAATTATGAAGGGACATTCCTATGAAACACAAGTTAGTACCTGTAGCAGCGGCATTACTAACCGCACTTGCTTCCGCAAACGTCGCAGCTGAGTCTGGAACAGACGTAATCACTGACGGTTGGGAAGTACATGGCTATGGCTCTATGAACTACCGTATGGTAGAAGGCGAAACAGTTGATACTGAATACGGTAAGCCAGACTATAAAACTGCTGGTACGCACGGTAAAAGTACTAACCAAGTTGAGTTTGTAGTTAAGAAGCATACTGAGCACCAGAACGGCGTTTGGTCTGATTTCGTTGTACGTTCTGAGTTTGGTAACGGCAACTCATACGCAATGTCATCTTCAGGCAGCCAAAAAGCTAACGATGATGCTCAGTTTGAAGTTAAAGAAACTTTTGTTGAGATTGGTGGTATTTCATACCTTGGCGAAGATACTTCTATCTGGGCTGGTCAGCGTTACTTTAACCGTGCTGCAGGCCTTCTTTCTGGTGAGTTCTGGAAGCAGTCTTCAGGTGTTGGTGCAGGTCTTCAGACTAAACTTGCTGGTCACACGGCTGGTCTAGCGGTTGTCACTGCTGACCCAGATGCGGGCTCTGCTGACGCTTATAGCCTGGATTGTAAGCAAAAAGATGGCTCAATCTCAACAGATCCTAACAAGTGTAAAGTTAAGAAAGATGGCGCAGGTGAGCGTTCTACGCTGACGTCTATTGATTTGTACTACTACGGTGTTAAGGCACTTGGCGGTAGCTTTGATTTCGACCTGAAAGTAATGTCCCAGGCGAACAAAGGTTCAGATTCAGACAGCGGTATTGGTGCGGGTATCACATATAACCGTGACTACTACGGCCTAGACGGCTGGACTCAAACAGCCATTACTTACGGTGAAGGCGTTGCGCAGAACCGTGGTTTGAACTTCGGTGGTTGGTCTGGCGGTGACGATGATGCACAATCAATCTTCATCACTTCATACGGTGTGCTGAATATTTCAGATAACTGGCAGATGGGTTCTGAACTGACTTACTTTGCAGCATTGGATGAACTATTTGGTGCAGACGACCTTAAGCGTTACATCGCAGCTGTTCGCCCTTCTTACAAAGTGAATGATAACCTACGTCTTGAAATGACTGCATCTTACGGTCACGAAGAGGGTAAGGAAGGTTACTGGAGCCGTACTGGCGACTCAGTTGAGAGCGATATCATCAACGTAGAGCTAGCTTCTGCAATCACAGTTAATGCTGACTACTTTGGTCGCCCACAGATCAAACCATACGTAAGCTACATCAAAGCTGATGATGAAGCGAGTGCAGGCATTATCGGTATTAAGAACGGCGACGACGAAGTTGTTGTTGGTGTTCACACTGAAATCTGGTTCTAAGCCATTTAGTGTTAAAGGCAGCCCTCGGGCTGCCTTTTTGAGTATATACCCAAGCTACTTCAAGATGCAGGATTCAGAGTGAAGCCAGCGTGTTCAGTTCAAGGAAAATAACGGTAGGAATGGCATTCCCTTTCAACGTTATTTGACACAGAGATGGGCTCGCTGGTTCACTCCCAAAGGGCGAGCCCCTGTTCTATATCAATAAAGAAGGGGCTTCTATGTGTTGTTACCGATTATTAATTTAGAACCACTAGATCTTCAAATCGGTGCCTAGCCTAGTAGCCAAGTAATTCTCGCTGAAACGAGCATCTTGAGGTGGCTTGGGTATATATCTATTGGATTCTGTTGTAGATTTGTCCGATGCTAATAGATATATACCCAATAAAGTCATAGGGGTATGGGAGATCAAAAATGAAAATAATTAAAACGACACTTGCTGCTTTACTGGCGGCAAGTTTACTTGGTTGTGCAGCTTCCCCTTCAGTTGTAGTGGCAAAAGATGTCGCAGTCACAGCCCCTGTTTGCTGCAATGCATACAGTGAGTTCTCTTGGGTACCGATGCACGGTGACAGTATTGATTTTGTTATCGACGAGTACTCGAAAGTCGGTCAGTTTAGCGACGGTAAAAGTTACTATGCAGGTTTTGCGTTACCAAATAACGTCGAACGTATGCAGGTAGATGTAAAAAGCTTAATGAAGTCGGCTGGGGTTTTTGCGCCAAAGATTTTGCTATTGGATCCACAGTTCAAGCCAGTTAAAACCATTGAGCTTGATGATTTTAACGTGAAGCCTTCCAATATTCTCAGCCTGTCGAGTTACCAGCATCGATTCGAAATGGATCAGCAAACAACGCCTTACATGGTGATTTATTCTCCGCTGAAATACCGTGAAGGCAATATTACGATCCCACACCCTGAACGTGTTCGTGCCGAGGAGCTTGGGCTTGCAAGACCAATGGTGACGGATCCTGTGATTCAGCATCAGAAGTTTGGCTCGTTGGAACTGGATTTGAAACCGTTGAATTTACGTTCCTACCGGGCCGATGAGTTTGTAGTGCCTGCTTCAACTAAAGCTCCGGTTAATACCTCAGTTAATACGCCTGCGAATGCTGTCGTGGCGCCAGTCCCTGTTGCTGCAGCGGTAACAACACAACAGCCAAGCATAGAAAAAGCGAATAGCCCCAAAATGCTGTCTGAAAGTGAAGCGTTTTATAATGCTCAAATCAAGGCTGCCGTTGAAAAGAACGATATGCATAAAGCGCTACAACTGTTAGATGAAGCCAAACGAGCGGGCTCTAGTACTGCCGAAGCAACGTTTATCCAACTAATCAAAAAGTAATCACTGAATAATCCAGGTTGCGTCAGGATGAGAGCACTCATTTTGACGCGGCTTGGAGATACGGGTTGATGTCCATTTTCCCGTTCTTGTTTCTCTCTCTGACTCCAATATTAGCCTTCTGAGTTATCTTGCCATGACTGAAATTAAGACAATCAAAGCCCCTAAAAAACATGTCGTCTATCAGGTATTCACACGTTTGTTCGGCAATACCAATACAACCAACAAATCATGGGGCACCATTGAAGAAAATGGTGTCGGTAAATTTAATGACTTTACGGATAAAGCTTTAACTGAAATTCAGCAGTTAGGGGTTAGCCATATTTGGTATACCGGTGTTCCTCATCATGCTTTGGTAAGAGATTATAGCCAATACGGAATAAGTGCCGATCACCCAAGCGTTGTGAAGGGGCGGGCAGGATCGCCCTATGCAGTAAAAGATTATTACAACGTTAATCCGGATCTGGCTGATGATCCGGTTAACCGCTTGGCAGAATTTAAAGCGCTTATCGAACGCAGTCATCGAAATGGTTTGAAAGTGATCATTGATATTGTGCCGAATCACGTGGCTCGTCGTTATGAAGGCTTAACCAACCCGGAAGGCGTTGAAGACTTTGGTGCTTCTGACGATACGAGCCTAGTTTATCACCGGGATAATAATTTTTATTATATTCCGGGAGAGGCATTCAAGCTGCCTGATGCTGAGAATGGTTACCAACCTCTGGGTGGTGAAGCGCATCCAGATCTTGGTGTGCCCTATGATGAGTTCCCGGCCAAATGGACAGGTAATGGGTCGCGTTTGGCTCAGCCAAATTTCGATGACTGGTATGAAACGGTCAAAGTGAATTACGGAGTGAAGCCGGACGGAACCAAGGATTTCGATGAGCTGCCCCAAGGGTATGAAGCGAAAGATCACGGCGATCATTACTCGTTTTGGCAAGATAAAGTGGTGCCGGATTCCTGGATTAAGTTTCGCGATATTGCCCTGTACTGGCTGGCTCATGGTGTCGACGGCTTCCGCTATGATATGGCGGAAATGGTACCGGTGGAATTTTGGAGCTTTATGAATTCCGCTATCAAGCAGGTCAATCCGGATGCCTTTTTAATGGCTGAAGTCTACCAGCCGCATTTGTATCGTGATTATATTCATCTAGGCAAAATGGATTACCTTTATGACAAGGTTGATCTGTACGACAGTCTGAAATTGGTGATGCAAGGAAAAGGTTCAACTGATGCAATTGCTGAGGTGCAGGAGCAGCTGAAAGATATAGAGCACCACATGCTGCATTTTCTCGATAATCATGACGAGCAGCGTGTCGCCAGCCCTGAGTTTGCGGGGGATGCCAATAAGGGCAAACCGGCAATGTTGGTATCGGCCACACTCAGTACATCACCGACCATGATCTATTTCGGCCAGGAAGTGGGTGAAGCTGGTGGCGATGATGCTGGTTTTGGACTTAAATCACGTACCACTATCTTTGACTATTATGGCGTGCCTAATCATCAGTGCTGGATGAACGGTGGAAAATTTGATGGTGGCTTGCTTAGTGATGAAGAGACGAAGCTACGTGACTTCTATCAGAGACTGCTTAGTTTCTCGCTGGTAGATTCGGCAATGACAGGCGAGTATCAGGAGATCCATTGTTATAACCGTCGGTACAATCCTGACTATAACGATCAGCTATTTTGCTTTAGTCGTTTTGACGAGCAGCGAAAACTGCTAATTATTGCGAATTTCACAGATCAGGACCATGGAAGCGTTAAGCTTGTTTTGCCTCCTGCACTGGTTGACTCATGGCGGCTTAATGATGGTGACTATTTGTTAACTGAGCAGTTGTATGGCACTGAGGAAGTGGCACTTTCCATTTTGGAAGGCAAGGGGGAGGTCAGTATTGAGTTAACGCCTTTGGCTGCAAAGATCTTTGCTCTGAGCTAATCTCAACGCCATACTAATTTCACAGTTATGTCGAAAGCCGCTGATATATTCAGCGGCTTTATTATTTGAACGAGATTCTCCACGCTATTATTTTTTTGATGGGTAAGGATCACTAGTCGGGAAATATGGAGTACACCAGCCACGATCTTCGATGTACCAGCTACAGTGATCGGATGCCACAGCAACATTGGCAAAGAATAAGCTGCTGGCAATAAGTAGCGCTTTCAACTTCATTATTCTTCTCCTCGTAAGATTCTTCGTAAGATGTTTTATGCCCAAGTCGTTTACCCATTTACACCGTTTCTTAGGTATACATATAGAACCGTTGTCTTGCTATTTATTACACAAAAGTTATCAGGTTAGTTTAGTTAAGCTGGTATCGCCATCTTGGCAAAAGTGTATTTTATTTGGGTTTTGATTGAATTTTCTGCCAGGTGGCTTTTTATTTACAAAATGTGTATCTAGCCCCTTTATGCATTGACGTTTAAGTGTCGTTTGCTTATTTTGCTAATAGCAATTGAGAGAGTCTGAGTCTAAGCTTTTATGAATTTGACGGTATTAACTTGTAATATCCTTAGATATAAAACACTTCATCGTGTTATCTCAAAATTGTCTCAGTAATTTATTCTGTAAACCCCCAAGCTAGTACCTTGAAGTGGCCTGTGGGTAAAATCGTTCAGGGTGCATTGTAAGGAGCTACGCATTGAGTACAGAACTCACCATGCTTGGAATGGCGGTACTGACCGCGATTGGTATTTTATTGCACCAACCGTCTAAAACACTAGGCCTGCCTTCATTGCTGATTTTTATTGGGGTCGGTTTGTTGTTTGGCAATGGTGAGTTTGATTTCGTCTATGATGATCTTGAACTGACTTCATTTATTGGCTCGCTAGCACTTAATGTTATTGTTTTTGTCGGAGGGCTCAATACCTCGAAGTCCAATATTCTTGTTGCCTACAAAGAGGGCGGAATGCTCTCTACGGCTGGTGTACTTCTAACCTCAGGGATCTTGGGTGGACTACTGTATTTTGTATTGGATTTTGACCTTCTGACCTGCATGCTTTTTGCGGCAGTTGTCTCTTCTACCGATGCTGCTGCGGTTTTTTCCATTCTGGAGTCTAAGAAGCTCAAGTTGAAAGAAAGTACCGACACTGTGCTTGAGTTTGAATCGGCGACAAACGACCCTGTGGCATTACTGTTGGTTGTGATCCTGACAGGTCTGCTAGTGAATACCGATCAGCCCATAGGAGCTGCTGAAATAGGATTAGAGCTGGCACAGCAAATTATAGTAGGGATGGTTGCAGGCTATTTGGTGGGGCTCTGTGGTGTGAAGTTACTTAACCACATAAAGCTTGAAGAATATGGCTTGATCCCAGTTTTTATTTTGGCCTGTTTTGTTATTGCCGCATACGGTAGTGATTTGCTTGGTGGCAATATTTTGATTGCTTCTTACGTATCCGGTGTTGTGATCGGTAATGGACTGCTTCGTGGCAAGGAAGTAAGTAAGCACTTCTTTAACAGTTTGTCCTGGTTGGCGCAGGCCTTGATGTTCATTATTCTTGGATTACAGTTTTTCCCCAAAGCGTTGATCAGCGATGTATGGGTTGCGATCATTCCTGCCTTGATGTTGATGTTTGTTGCCCGTCCGTTGGCTGTCTTTATTAGTTTTTTGCCATTTAGAACCGTCAGCATCAAGAAGAAGGTTTTTATCTCAGCAATAGGTTTGAAAGGGGCGACACCGATAGTTTTTGCCTTGATCCCGGCTGCGGAAGGGGTACCGGGAGCGCAGCAAATGATGCATATGGTATTCTTTATCGTGTTGATTTCTGTGATTGTTCAGGGTTGGGCTATCGAACCCTTATCGAATAAGTTAGGCCTGAATCTAAAAGATTAGCCCTGTCATATTAAGTAGATAAACGGCGCAGGTTTTCCTGCGCCGTTTCTGTTTTTGTCCAACAAAACGTGTGCAGTTTCACATAGTCGAACGAAACTCGGTGGGGGCGTAGGGTGGGGGATGATGCTCATCAGCCTAGGGGGGAGGAGAATCCCCCTGTTCATAAAAATTACAACGGAAATCGACTATGAAACGTGTTCTGAAAACTCTGACTCTTTGTTCCCTTACAACTGCACTCGCATTCCCAATGGCTGCTTCAGCAGCGATGCAGGAAGGTGAAATTCTAATTTGGATCAACGGTGATAAAGGCTATGACGGCCTTGCCGAAGTCGGCCGTAAATTTGAAGAAGATACCGGCGTTAAAGTCAGTGTTCAGTACCCTGAATCCTTGGAAGCGAAATTCCAGCAGGTAGCCGCAACAGGTGGTGGCCCGGATATTATTTTCTGGGCTCATGACCGTTTTGGTGGCTACGCGAAATCAGGCCTGTTGGCCGAGGTGAAACCTTCTAAAGAGTTTAAGAATAAGTTTGTCGATTTCAGCTGGGATGCCGTGACCTATGAAGGCAAGCTTGTCGGTTATCCAGTGGCTGTTGAATCACCGTCTCTGATTTATAACAAAGACCTATTGCCAGAAGCGCCGAAAACATGGGAAGAGCTGTATGCTATCGAAAAGCAAATGCAGGCGAAAGGCAAGAAAGCCATCATGTGGGATGTGAAGAATGCGTACTTCACATGGCCGATGATTTCGGCTAACGGTGGCTATGCCTTTAAGAAGACAGAAACAGGCTTTGATGGCAAGCAGGTTGGCGTGAACAGCAAGGCGGGTATCGCTGGGCTGAGTTTCCTACTTGATTTGTCGAAGAAAGGTGTCATCTCTCCGGATATGGATTACGCGGTATCCGAAGCTGAATTTAACAAAGGCAATGTTGCCATGACCATCAACGGTCCTTGGTCATGGGGCAACTTGGAAAAATCAAAAGTTAACTACGGTGTTGCGGTTCTTCCTACACTGAACGGTGGTGCTTCGAACCCGTTCGTGGGTGTTTTGAGTGCCGGTATTAATGCGGCAAGTCCGAACCAGGATTTGTCTGTTGAGTTTATTGAAAACTATCTGTTGACCAATGAAGGTTTGAAGATGGTTAACGATGACAAGCCTCTGGGCGCGGTAACGTTAAAATCATTCCAGAACATCTTGGCCAAAGACAGCCGAATTGCGGCCACGATGACCAATGCTGAAAATGGCGAAATCATGCCGAATATTCCGGAAATGACAGCGTACTGGTTTGCCGAAGGTGCAGCAATTGAGAATGCACTACTTGGTCGTCAAACAGTAAAAGAGGCCCTAGATACAGCCGCTTCTCAAATTAATAAATAAGCAGATTGTGAGCCTGTAATAAGGCTCCTGTAGCTTGGCTATAACAATCAATTCAATGCGCAGCCTAGTCTGCGCATTGTGCTTTCTGAATAAGGAATACAAGTGAACGGGTTAGAACAGGCACCGCATAACGAGCAGTTGTACGTTAAAGGGACTTTTAACGGTTGGGGGGATGACACCCCAATGGCTTATATAGGTAAAGGGCGTTACCAGGCAGTTGTTTGCCTGTCGGCGGATCAACACAGTTTTAAGATATCGGATCAGCAAGGTAGTGAGGATCTGACGTTCTCTGCCGACAAATACAAAGCGGTATCGTGCTTTGTTGATCAACCTCAGGCGCTGATCGCTGCTAAGGGGATCGGCAATGATCTGACGTTCTCTGCCCCAGAAACAGGCTTATATACTATCTCGCTGGCCGTAACTGCTGGCGGAAATGCAATGCAGATTTCACTGGGAGGCGAGAATCATGATGCCGAGCCGAATCGCGAATTGTTAACAGCTGATTTTGCTGTTTCGTCTGTATCCGGTACGTTACAAGCCAAGGCCAAGCCTGTACTGGCACCAGAAGAATTGTTCGGACAGCTTGCGATTAAAACAGACAGCAGTGTACCGTTTGTGTTTGGTGACAATGTCGATGGCTATTTTGAAGGGGTCACCCACGGTTTTGTGGCTGCCGGCAAGTACCGCCATAAACAAGGCTGGTATCTTGGGACGTTTGCCTCTTTTGTCGACGGTGTGATCAATGATAAAAATCGAGCAACCGAGGCTGACATTCTGCCTTATGGCGTCACTCACCATTATGCCAATCGTTCCGCAGATACTTTTATGCTGTTCTCCCAACAGCGTGGAGCGGCAATAACGGTTTCTTCAGAGCACGCAGCGACCTTGTCTATTGCTCCGCAGCTCAACCTCGCGATAAATGCGTCGACGGTAACATGCTTTGATAAAGGCGTGGTGTACGCGCTTGATCCTGCGTTGCGCCAGGAAACTACGCCGTCATTTATTGCGCTTTGTGCTAATCGTCCTTTCCAGTTCAAAGAGGCAACCTTCGCCGGTATCCCTGCCTTGAAGGATGTGATGCATTTGAGTGGAAACCATGTTAAACCCGTCATTGAAACGCTTGAGAAAGAAACCAGCGTTACTCTGTACTTGGCATTTGCAGAAACAGAAGCGGAGGCTGTTGCGCAGGCAAGCAAGCTGGTGGAGCAAGATGGTTATACCCAGCATCAGCAGCAAACTTACGATATGTTGACCCAGTCATACCTATGGACATCGGATCTTGAATATAACCGAGCGCTGATGTGGGCCAAGGCGTCAGGTAAAGTGTTTGTTTCCAATGAGTTTGGTAAGGGTATTTGGGCTGGGCTCCCTTGGTTCAAAGACTGCTGGGGACGTGATTCCTTTATTGCGCTTCCGGGTATCACCTTGGTAAATGGTGACTTTGACGATGCCAAAACAATCATAGAAAACTTTGCTTCGATGCAGCTGACAGACGAGCAGAGCCTCAATTATGGCCGGATCCCTAATCGGGTTACTAGCCTGACCAATATGATTTACAACACCACCGATGGTACGCCTTGGATGGTAAGAGAAGTGTGGGATTACCTACGTTACAGTGGGGATCTCGCTTATGCCAAGTCAATTTATCCGGTGGTACAAACTTATATTGATGGCATCGAGAAAAATTATCTTGATGAGCATGGCTTGATGACCCATCGTGATCCGGATACTTGGATGGATGCCAAACTAGAAGGCAAGCTTCCATGGTCGGCTCGGGGCAATCGTGCCAATGATATCCAGGCGTTGTGGTATACCAGTCTCAAAGTAGCCGTGGAGCTGGCCCGGCTGAATGATGATCTGGAGTCAGCGCTGCACTATCGCACACTGGCCGATAGGGTACAGTTAAGCTTCCAGTCAATGTTTTGGGATGAGCATAAAGAGCTACTGGCAGATCGTTTGCGTGAAGACGATAGCCGTGATCTGCAGATACGCCCCAACCAGCTGATGACATTGACCGTGCCGTTTGACGGCGGTCTGCTTGATAAAACGATTGGTGCGAAAGTCGTGAAGACAGCAGTCAGTGAGCTGTTGTTCCCTTGGGGGATCACATCGTTGTCACAATATGATCCAGATTTTCACCCGTTTCATGCTAATCGAGAGGAATACCACAAAGATGCGGCCTACCATAACGGCACTATTTGGGGTTGGAATGCGGGTTTCACTGTTTCAAGTTTGGTTACCTACGGTTATGCCGATTTCGCCTACGAGCTGACAAAGGATCTATCCCGCCAGATTTTATCAATCGGCCACCGCGGTGCTATGAGTGAGAATCTCGATGCATTCCTTGGTGCTGAAGGAAAGCTGACAACGACAGGTACCTATGCACAGGCATGGTCAGTATCCGAGTTTACCCGCAATGGCTATCAGGATTATATGGGCTTTGCACCTAATTTGTTGGCTGATAAAGTGACACTGTCACCTTGCTTGCCTTCGATGTGGCATTCTGCTCAGGCGGTATTGCGTTTTGGTGGTAACAATGCACTGAATGTCAGCTTTGAGCGAGCTGAAGATGGGGTTGAGAGCTATCAGTTGAACTACCTACACGCGTCAGGTGAAATGCTTGAGCTTGTGCTTATGGCAGAAGACAAGGCGAAGTATCAGCTTGAGCTTGAACTAAAGGATAAGCCGGTAACTGTTTGTTTTAACCCATTAACAGCAGAAGCTGAAATCAATGGCAAGCGAGTGGCGTTGGTCTGTGTGCAGCCAAGTTACCAAGAGCAGATTGGTCAGCTGCAGTTTGCCCAACCGGATCTTACTATCGATTTCCCGGTGTTACGGGGCCAACATGTATTGCAGCAGTATGTCGAAGCCAGTGATTTGGCTAAGGCTGGGGATTAAGCAAGAGTATCTGTCGGCTATTATACGCTTGTAAGGTCGAGAGATATAAATCACAAGACGCTGCTCATAGAGCAGCGTCTTGGTGTTTTGGGGCTAATCATACCGGCTTGCGGGTATATAGCTGTGGTAACAGGCATAGATGAAAAAGGCCAAGATGGTATTTGTTCACTCATCGATAAATATTTTTCCTTCTATCGAATAGGGCTCGTTATCATCATAGAGGTGATCATCTCCTTTGAGCTTTTTGATTTTAGTTTCAAGTGCTTTGGCCTCCTGAAAGTTTCCTTCCTGATAAGCCATATAGATCCGTTGTTCGATATCTTCAATTCTGTCGTGGCTGCTCATGTAATGATCCTCCATCAAAGATACGTCGAGATATCTTAACCGGGTGATTATTTGTTTGAGTGGCACCATTGGTGATGCCAAAGCTTTCCTACCTGTTTAAGTTTAGGTGTGAAGGGGGCCGCTCTCCACATAAAAATAACTCTGTTATTTTTAGAAGCTAACCAGTATAGAATTGTCTAACCATGTATGGATAGCGTCTGGCCCAGGCACTTTCACTGTGAATGGCACCTTCTTCAATCATTAAGCTGCAATGTAGTTTGTCGTCTTTGGTTTCAAGGAGCTGATGGATGCGCTTAGCCCCATCGAGATAGACAGAAGCAAAAGCACTGATTGCATGATCACTGGTTTCGTTTGTGCCGATATCCATATAGATGTTCAGAGGATGGGTGACAGAGGTGTGTCGTATGAAGTGTGTCGTATGAAGTGTGTTAGTGAAGCTTCTGTAAACCAGAACGCAGGAGAAAACACACCGGCATTAGCAAATATGTGTTGATAATTAAGGGCTATATATAAGCTTATCAGGCCGCCCATAGAGCTGCCTGCAACGGTTGAAAATTCTCGTTCTGCTCGGGTTCGATAATGCAGGTCGATATAAGGCTTTAGAGTTTCAGCAATGAAAGTGCCATAAGCTTCACCTTCTCCTCCGAGCGTCCGCTTGATATTCCAGTCATCAAGTTCAGATACAGTGTTACAAGGCCAAGGCGAGTATTCATTCATACGTCCCAAGCCATTCTGTAACGGGCTGTTGTCGACAGCGACAATAATAGCTCCGTCAATCTCACCATGCGCCTGCAGACTATCGAGGTGCTCGGCTGCTTGCCAGCTCATTCCTGAAATACACAGTTCAGGCTCAAATACGTTTTGGCCATCATGCATGTAGATTACCGGATAGTGTTTGCTGCTGGTATTGTAGTCCGCGGGCAGATAGATGCGTACAATCCTGCGGCGGTCAAGCTGGGGTATTTCAAAGTCAGAAAGCAAGATCATGCGGTTAGGATCATAGTTTCTGACTCGAGCATCTATTTTCTGAGTATCTATAGTTTTGGTATCTATAGTCATAGCGAGAACCAAATTGAAGTGATGGCAGTGATAAAGCAGTAGATACAAAAAAGCGCTGTCGTTAAAAAGACAGCGCTTTGGGTCTAGAAAAGAGGAGACTTATGCGCCTAGCTCTTTGTATAGGCGACGACAAGCTCGGCCGTCACTATGGAACAGGTGACAACGATGTGCAGGGAGGCCTACCTTAAAGGAATCACCGGCTTCAACCTCTAGCGTATCAGGACGACGGTAGATGAAGTCAGCATCCATGTGATCTAGGTGGATATAAGCCTGCGTTTCATAGCCTAGCTTCTCGACAACCTGAATTTTACCTTCGACACAAGCATCACCTTCCTCACATGGAACTAGATGCTCGGGGCGGATACCCAGTGACATGCGGTCGCCTTTATTAACGGTAGTGCCGTCAACAGGGATCCAGAATGTATTGCCATCTGCCAGTTGTACCATGACACGTTCGTCTTCTACTTGTTCAATTGCGACGCTCATGAAGTTCATTTTTGGTGAGCCGATAAAGCCCGCAACAAAACGGTTCTGCGGATAATGATATAGCTCTAGAGGTTTACCAACCTGAGAGACATAACCATCATCAAGGACCACAATTTTCTCAGCCATGGTCATCGCTTCTATCTGATCGTGCGTTACGTAGATCATGGTAGAGCCTAGTTGCTTGTGCAATTTGGCAATTTCAATACGCATCTGAACACGAAGTGCGGCATCAAGGTTAGATAGCGGCTCATCCAGCAGGAAAACGTCTGGCTGTGAGACAAGCGTACGGCCGATAGCAACACGTTGACGCTGACCACCAGAAAGAGCTTTAGGCTGGCGTTCAAGCAGGTGACCAAGCTGAAGAATATCAGCTGCGTGATCGACTCGCTTTTTAATCAGATCCTTGTCAGCCTTCGCAAGTTTCATCCCGAAAGACATGTTGTCAAACAGGTTTAAGTGCGGATAAAGCGCATAAGACTGGAATACCATACCCACACCGCGCTCTGAAGGAGGAACATCATTCATTCGCTCCTCACCGATGTATAGGTCGCCTGATGTAATATCTTCCAAACCAGCGATACAACGAAGAAGGGTAGACTTACCACAGCCTGATGGCCCTACAAATACAACGAATTCGCCGTCGGCAATATCGAGATCAACATTTTTGGAAATCAGGTTATCTCCATATGCTTTACATACATTTCGTAAAGTGACACTCGTCATCGAGCCTATTCCTCTAAGTTTGTTGTAGCCTGTAAGGCATATTCATACGGCATAGTATTCATGCCAGGCCTCACGGGTAAAGAATTTTTAGGTGTAGAGAAGAAAAAAATGGGTAGCGTGAGTATCACCCAGGCAGTGGAATGAATAGCTACCCTGACCAAATCCACCTTACTTACTTCCCCAAGAAGTAAAGCGGTGCTGTCGTTTCCAATTAAAGTGGTTACTGAAAAAGTCAAAACTGCGTAAACAGAACAACTAAATTCTCTTCATCTACCCCATTGGGTATGCCGCTATTCTTACGCAGCTGTCACAGGGAAACATCCTCCTTGAGCAGAATTTAAAAGGGGGATGAAGGGGGGAGGAGTGTTTGGATCACACTTTGCTATTCCTGTTGCTGATGTGGGTATTTAATCGAAGTACTATGTGCGTTGCATCACATTCAGGTGTTGTTTTTAGATCTCCGTCACTAAGTCAACTGACGCAGATCACGCTTTTAAATCTCAAGGTGAGGGGGCGTAGGTCTCAGGATGATGCCGAGTGCTGATTCCTGGTAGATGATACACCCTGCAAATTGTGCTGGAGAGGAGTCTCTGCGGCACAGCATATAACAATCATGAAGGATGTTAAAAATGAAGAAAGTCCTCAGCACTGTAGCTTTTTGTACCCTTGCCGCTCTTGGCTCAGTAAATGCACATGCCGCGATTGAAGAAGGTCAACTTACTATCTGGATCAATGGCGATAAAGGTTATAACGGCCTGGCTGAAGTAGGTAAGCAGTTCGAAGAAGACACAGGTGTTAAAGTAACCGTTGCTTTCCCTGATGGCCTGTCTGAGAAATTCCCTCAGGTTGCAGCAGCAGGTGATGGTCCGGATATCGTCTTCTGGGCACACGACCGTTTCGGTGGCTACGCTAAATCTGGCCTGTTGGCTGAAGTGAAGCCATCTAAAGAAGTAAAAGACAAAATCATTGATTTCACTTGGGATGCTGTTCAGTACGAGGGCAAGTACATTGGCTACCCTGTTGCAGTTGAAGCACTTTCTCTGATTTACAACAAGGATCTTGTTAAGAACCCACCAAAGAACTGGGAAGACGTTGAAGCGCTAGATAAAAAGCTTCAGAAAGATGGCAAGAAAGCCATCATGTGGAACCTGAAAGAACCGTACTTCACATGGCCAGTGCTGTCTGCTGACGGTGGTTATGCGTTCAAGTTCACTGCGAGTGGCTATGACGTGAAAGATGTTGGTGTGAATAACGCTGGCGCGAAGCGTGGCATGAACTTCATCAAGTCACTGGTTGACAAGAAAGTGATCTCGCCGGATATGGACTACAGCGTATCTGAAGCTGAGTTCAACAAAGGTAATGTGGCAATGACTATCAACGGCCCATGGTCTTGGGGTAACGTCGAGAAGTCAGGCATTAACTATGGTGTTGCTGTTCTACCTAAGTTGAACGGTAGCCCGTCTAAGCCATTCGTCGGTATTCTGACTGCGGGTATCAGCTCTGCGTCACCAAACCAGGATCTAGCGGTTGAGTTCATTGAAAACTACCTTCTTACAGATGAAGGTCTTGGCAAAGTAAATGATGACAAGCCACTAGGCGCAGTAGCTCTGAAATCATTCCAGAAGAAGCTAGACAAAGATGTTCGTATCGCCGCTACTATGGATAATGCAATGAACGGTGAAATCATGCCAAACGTTCCACAGATGGCAGCATTCTGGTACGCACAGGGTAATGCAATCAAGAACGTTGTTGACGGTCGTCAGGATATTGATGGCGCGTTAGACGAAGCCGCTGGTCACATGCTTAAGTAATACCTTTTTGCGGGGAGAGGTAACTCTCCCCATTTTATTGTCATTTTTTGCTAGCAAGGAGCTGAGATGCAGTCAGTTCAAGGTGCAGGACTTTTGGAACCACAACAGGAAAGTCCTAAATTAAATTATCGCAAGTGGCTGAAATGGTCGCTTCTGGGCATGATCGGTGTTGTTAATGGTTATGCTACCGTATTAATGTATGCACAAGGTGAAATGCCTTTTGCACTTCTTACCGTTGTCCTAACCGCACTTGCTCTTTATATTTTCGGAAGCAACAAAACTTACGCCCACCGTTACATTTTCCCTGGCGTTGCAGGGATGCTCATTTTCATTATTTTCCCATTGGTGTATACCGTTGGGCTTGCTTTTACAAACTACAGTGCATCGAATCAGCTATCTCTGGAAAGAACGCAGGATGTTCTGGAACAGAGAAGCTTCCAGTCTGGCGAAAGCTATCGCTTTGACTTGTACAAAGTGGATAACGGCCATCAGCTGTTGATTAACGCGAATGGTGAGCTACTGGCTTCTGATGTTTTTGACATCGCAGCCCCGACGTCGGAAGCGATAACTCTTCGTGAAGTAGATAGTATTCAGGGTGAGAAAGAGAAGATCAAAGCGATCGTTAAAAACCGTGCGAACTTGTCGAAAGTTGAGCTGGTTATGCCTAGCGGTCATGAGATCAGAATGAGCGGCCTGCGCAAGTTTGCAGCCGATACCCCTCTGTTTACTCTTCAGGAAGATGGCCTGAGTATGATGAATAATCAAACTCAGCAGCTATACAAGCCGAATATGGAGGTAGGTTTCTATCAGCCGGTTGATGCTGACGGTAACTTTGTCGGCAAGACTATCTCTCCGGGATTTGCGGTAGGTGTTGGTACGGCTAACTTCGAGCGAGTGATGACGGATGATGGTATTAAAGAACCTTTCATCGGTATCTTTATCTGGACAGTTGTTTTTGCTTTCTTGGCGGTTGCGTTAACATTGGCTTTAGGCATGGTACTCGCGTGTCTTGTCCAGTGGGAGCCACTGAAAGGCAGCAGCATTTATCGTGTACTTCTTATTCTTCCTTATGCGGTACCAGCGTTTATTTCTATCTTGATATTCAAAGGTTTGTTTAATCAGAGCTTTGGTGAAATCAACTTGTTCCTTGAAGCAATATTCGGTATTAAGCCATCGTGGTTCTCTGACCCAATCATGGCGCGTGTAATGGTTGTGTTGGTGAATACCTGGTTAGGTTTCCCTTACATGATGATTCTGTGTATGGGTCTGTTGAAATCCATACCGTCTGATTTATACGAAGCGTCGGCTATTGATGGTGCCGGTCCGATTCAGAACTTCTTTACAATAACGCTTCCAATGCTTATTAAGCCGTTGACACCGCTGCTTATTGCTAGCTTTGCGTTTAACTTCAACAACTTTGTAATGATTCAGCTATTGACTGCTGGTGGTCCAAACATGGTGGGTACCTCAGAACCTGCTGGTTACACGGATTTGCTTGTAAGTTATACCTACCGTATCGCTTTTGAAGGCGGTGGCGGTCAAGATTTTGGTCTTGCTGGTGCAATCGCAACAATTATTTTCTTATTGGTGGGTGGTATGGCGCTACTTAATCTTCGATTCACTAAGCTTTCACAAGACTAAGGAGAGATATTATGGCTATGGTTCCATCTAAGTCATTGAAATACAGAGTTTGGGCAACACATATCGGCTTGTGTATTTTCTTATCAATGATTATCTTTCCGCTGTTAATGATCATTGCGATTTCATTCCGTGAAGGTAACTTTGCCGGTGGTGAGATAATACCGACTCATCCGACATTGGATCACTGGCGCCTGGCTTTAGGTTTTGCAGTAACTAACAGTGACGGTACGGTAACACCACCGCCATTCCCTGTACTGCTGTGGCTATGGAATACAGTGAAAGTTGCAGGTATTACATCAATTATCATTGTTGCGCTATCGACAACCAGTGCTTATGCATTTGCCCGTATGCGCTTTAAAGGTAAGGATACAATCCTTAAAGGGATGATGATCTTCCAGATGTTCCCTGCAGTACTTGCGTTGGTTGCTCTGTATGCATTGTTTGACCGTTTAGGCCAATACATTCCGTTCATGGGTCTGAATACGCATGGTGGCTTGATCTTTTCTTATCTGGGGGGGATTGCTCTTCACGTATGGACTATCAAAGGCTACTTTGAAACGATTGATGTTTCACTTGAAGAAGCAGCAGCACTTGATGGTGCGACGCCATGGCAAGCATTCCGTTATGTTCTGCTCCCATTATCAGTGCCAATTCTAGCGGTTGTTTTCATCCTGTCGTTTATCGGTTTGGTTGGAGAAGTGCCTGTGGCATCGTTGCTACTAACGGATGTAAATAATTACACTCTAGCAGTAGGCATGCAGCAGTATCTATATCCTCAGAACTACTTATGGGGTGATTTTGCAGCGGCAGCGGTACTATCAGCAATTCCTATTACTATCGTGTTCTTGCTAGCTCAGAAATTCCTGGTGGGTGGTTTGACTGCAGGTGGCGTGAAAGGTTAATTTTCAATAGCTTTAATATGAAAGGCTTGTCTTCCAGACAAGCCTTTTTTTTTGTTCTTCAGTATTCTTAAAATCAATGATATTCCTTCGTGGCCAGAAAATTTTCTTAATATGCCGAGTGTATTACTTACTATTTGATAATTAGTAGGAGGGGGAGCTTTGATATACACAGAACTGCCAGCATAGTTTTTATGTGAGGTAAATTGCTCATGAGAAACTGTTCGTGATTCGGTATTAATAACATCCTATATAGTAGTTGCAGTACAGAGTAGATAACTGTGAAGGGTATGGAATAATCATCGAGTCACTGTTTTTTTTGTTTTAAAGCGTCACATTGGCTGCTACTATAATTCGCACAAGGTATTTATTTTTGTGAGCTCTTTACCAATGATTACGCTGTATTATCAGGTGACAGGGCTCTGCAACAGGATTTAGTCGGAAGCTCTAAGATATAGTAGCTTCCTGACGAGTGTTTAGAATAATAATAAGGCTCATTCTGCTTATGATGAGCTACTCCCAAGTGCAGTTCCTAACTTTGGTTTGGCCGCCGATCTGTTAGGGTACTCTGTACTTAATCTTATATTGGCGTTGCTGCATAGCTGGACTTACTCTTCTGCTAGCAATAGGAAAAGAGAAGTTTTATTGGTAACCGATACCCGATGAGAATTCATCGGGTTTTTTATTTCCTTTTCTCAAGCAATTATTGGCTCAGTTTATTCCGACCAGACTTTTTGGCTTTATACAGAGCTTCATCTGCGGCTTTCAGGACTGCCGACGGGTTGTGATCGGGAAAGCTGTCTGCAAGGCCGATGCTAACGGTGACTGTCACCGTCTCTTGCTTGGATGATTTTATTCTCAGTTTGGCACCTTTCTGGTCGTTTGAGGGCCGCTCTTCGTATTGGCGAATACTCATTTCATAATTAGCAATATCTTGCCTCAACTGCTCAAGGTGTTCGATGCACTGGTTGCTTTCTTTTCCTTTAAACAAAACTGTGAACTCCTCACCGCCGTAACGGAAGACTTCAGCCCCACCTTTAACCTGTTGCATAAACTGGGCAACCAGCCTCAAAACATCATCACCGGTTTTATGGCCATGTGTATCGTTGAATTTTTTAAAATGATCAACATCAAGCATGGCGAGTGTATAGGTTCTGCCAAGGTGTTTTAGCTCTGTTTCAAGCGCTCGGCGGCCTGGGATACCAGTTAGTTGGTCGACATAGGCCAGTTCATGGCTACAAGTAATGAGATTAAGGAGCAGCAGCACGGCAGCTACCGAAAATGCCGTGGATGAAATGAAGTCTTGGTCGAATGCACTAAAAGTGATACCAGCAAACAGCAAGCTGGTGAATATTGCCTGATCATACCCCCGGTTACGCTTGAGGATTGCCGATGCGCAGGCTAGGCCTATGCCTAGGTATAGGAGTATCAGCAATACTGGTAGGGGAGAGATATCAGGTAATGCGTAAAGATAGCTATCCCATAGCCCACCTAGATCTTGATCGGTAAAGTGATTCACAACCAATGTGCCCCAAGCGAGCTGAGAAATGAGAAATATCAGGTAGCCTGTTCCAAAACGGGAGAAGAGGCGTCGTTCAGGTAGGAGGTGAAGCTGTAGCAGATTCAATGGCAGTAATGTTGCCAGTAAGACGTATATGATATGCGTTCGATTATCTGAAAGCGGAGATTGAAGGTGATTTTGAATGATGTAGAACGCAATCATCATTAGCAGGGCCGTGAGGGCAGTCTTACCTTGATTAAAGGGTTGGCTTAATAGAATAACAAGGACTAACAGAATGTAAGGAAGTACAAGCAATAACCCGCGGTAAGGGGAAAAGCTCGCCAGCACCGGTTCTAATGACATGATCATCAGAGCAGCGAGTAATAGCGGTAATCCGAAGCGAACCCCTGCGCTCCTAAATATTGCAAATGAAATTGGTGGCATTACAACCTGTTTATCTACTAAGGACGCATCATTACGAATTTAGTTCATCAAGTAAGCAGCAGAATATTACCCCTTACATTTCTGTCAAGGGAGTTATCTCTACTCCCTTGACTATATTTATCGTAAGTAAGTTGAATTACTTGATAAGAAAAGGGAATAATTTCTTAATTTGTTCGGGAGACAAACTCTCGACACATTGTATATTTTGGCCTGGTATACCTTCAGGATCTGGATAGTGCTTGAGCACTTTCTCCATGCTGGCTTCACGGATCAAATGGAAGATAGGAAACGGGGAGCGGTTCGTTAGGTTCTCGGCATCATCCGGTTTTGTATCATAGAAGCAATAGTCAGGGTGAAAGCTCGCAATTTGATAGGTACCTTCTTTGCCTGTTTGGATGATTAGGGCATCGACTAGATCGAGAAACTGATTGTAGTTATCAAACTTCTCAAAAAGGTTCGGGGCAACAACGAGTGTCGTTTCTAGCACCTCGGCAGGAGTCTCATCCAGCTCTTTTATTTGCTGGTAAATTTCTTCGAGTAGTTGATCCTCGGCTTTGGATTCACATACGTGAATTCTTATCTGCTTATTACGGTTTGGCTTGGCAGCGAAAGGGCATAGATTGAGGCCAATCACTACATCTTCCAACCATTGTTGAACTTGTTGAATAACGTCCGATTTTACTGCGTCTGACATTGCTGACTCGATGTACTACTTAAAATAATTATTGGCTAAGAGTAACAAGATTGAGCCAGAAAGAAAGCGCAATGGTGCATAGTGGACATTAAAAAGGGCCAGTAACGACTGGCCCTTTGTATGAGGAAAAAGTGAATTATGCTTTTTCTTCAGTTGGTTGTTGTTCGGTTTCCCCTTCGGCTGTCGGGGCTGGGAACTCTTTCACCGGCTTGGCTACCAGTTGGCGGGTAACACTACGGATTTCCGTCAGCTTAACCTCAAAAGAATCACCTAACTGATATTCTTTAACTTTATCAATGTTAATGATACCAAGTTCGCCGTTACATTCGATGCGTTGCTTGTTATCCAGGATCAAAGGAGCCGGAATAAAAGCTGCAGCGCCGTTTTCTAACAGACGTACACGCATACCAGCGCGGTTGATATCAAAAATTTCAGCAGTAAATACGGTTTCATCTTTGACAGCATCTTTCAGTAAGCGAACGTATAACCAATCTGAAACATCACGCTCAGCCATGCGGTGGCGACGGCGGTGATTGGCTATCTCCTCGCCAACGGAATCATCTGGTGTTTGTGTTGGCTCGTTACCTGAAATAATCGCTTTAAGCAGACGATGGTTAATCATGTCACCGTATTTACGGATAGGTGATGTCCACGTTGCGTATACATCCAGCCCCATTGCGTAATGAGGTGCCGGTGCATTGCCTACTTCACTGTATGCCTGGAACTTGCGGAGGCGGTTATCGAGGTATGTGGTTTCCTGTGCATTCAACCAACGGCGAAGTGTACTGAAACCTTCCAGAGACGTGAGCTGTTCCTTTTCGAACGGTGCTTCTGCGTTTCGTAGGAAGTCCATGGCCGTATCCAGCTTCTCTGGATTGAAACCATTATGGTAGTTAAATACACCCATACCGAATTTATCTTGCAATACGCGACCAGCACAGATGTTTGCTGTGATCATCGCCTCTTCGATCATACGGTTTGCGGTACGGCGAGGATCAGTATGAATAGCAACAACATCATTATCTGCGCTAAGTTCAAAACGGTAATCGGGACGGTCTGGGAAGACAACAGCGTTGTTGGCTCTCCAGTCGCTACGTACATTGGCAAAGCCTTGCAGCGCCTTGACTTGCTCTGCGATAACAGTGTTTGGTGCCCAGCTGTCACATTGACCATTTTCAAGTAGGTCGGAGACATTATCATAAGCCAAACGGGCCTGTGATTTAATCCATGCGGCAAAGAAACGAATATCGTTCTGAATAATACCGTCTTTACATACAGTCACTCGGCAACAGATTGCTGGGCGCTTCTCATTCTCAATCAGCGAGCAAAGCTCATCACTCAATTCGCGAGGAAGCATTGGAATGTTACGGCCCGGCAGGTAGATGGTAAAGCCGCGCTGGCGTGCTTCATCATCCATTTTATCACCAACAGAAATGTAAGATGTTGGATCTGCGATAGCAATGGTGATCTCAAAGCTGCCGTTGTCATTTGCTACCGTATAAATAGCATCATCCATATCTTTGGTGGATTCACCATCAATAGTGATGAAAGGCAGTTCGGTGAGATCCTGACGCTCCAGATCTTCATCCAGCATGCTCCAGCTGTCTTGAGGCGCTGGCTCTGCATTTGGCAGCTCATGGCGGGCTAAGGTTACCCACCACGGCGCAATTTTATCATTGCTGTCTGTGATTTTTTCTTTGATATCACAGAAGAAGGTCTTGTTGTCGCCAACCAATGGATGGCGGGTCAAGTTCGCAACAACCCAATCACCTTCTTTTAGTAGTTCTGGGTTAAGGCCTTTGATGGTACGCGCTTTAATTGCATCTTTTAGTTGCGGATGATCCGGAACCACGTGCAGGCGATCGCGAATCAGTTTTACGCGGCCGATGAAGCGATTAACGAACTGTTCAACCAGCTCCTGAGGCTCAGCAACTTCACGCTCTTTCTCTGTACGAATAACAGCAATGACACGGTCACCGTGCATCACTTTTTTCATATAAGTTGGCGGAATGAAGAAGCTTTCTTTGTTGTCAGTCTCCAGGAAGCCAAAGCCGCGGTCCGTAGCTTTGATATTGCCCTCTTTCTTTGGAAGGGTTTCCTGAATTTGTTTTTTAAGCTGTGCTAATAATGGATTGTCTTGAAACATTATGCCCGGTCTCAGATTGTGAACCGACACACTATAAGGCCTTCATGCGCTAAAACCAAGCTCTATAGCCTATCAAACGGCCTATTTATTTGTGGTTTTTAACTTGTTTATGATTGCGATTGTATTCACAGTGCCTATCTGTAGCCTGTCACCATATTGATTGAATGGGCTTTATTACCTAACGTGTTGAAAATAAGGTAAAAATGACTATTTTTGACTGGTCGGAAAAGCGAGAGGATGCTTAATAGATACATATTGTTTGTATTACTTTCGGCTGCAAGGCGTCACACTCTCAGAAATAGTGGTTACTACAATCATAAGTTTCTGGTAAATAAGATAACTATGATAACTATCATAAAAGAAGATGTGTTCAGCACACCAGCAAGACTCGGAAGGTTAGGGTGAATATGGTTGTAAGCTTGAAAGACGAATTTAATCAGCTCGTGGATTTGCTGGCACGTCAGGCAAATATGGAACGTTGGTGTCACTGCTTGCTTTCGGTATTAAGGAAGGAGCTAAAGTTTAGCTACCTGACACTGATGGTAGAACAGAATTACCAAACTAAGGTGCTATCAAGCCTGACTGATGATGAATTCAAGTACTACAGCACAACACTCTCTTTGGATGAATATAACGGCGTACCTGCGGAATTGCTAAAGCAGGCAAAATACAGTGGCCGCTATGTCAAGGCAAGTGTGGACAAGCCTTATAAAGCGATTTGGCGTGAAAGTAATAATGAATGGTGTCAATTGTTGCTGCCCATAAAGATGCATAGCAGCAATGTAGCCTTCATCTATGCAGAGACTCAAGAGCCGACTTTCTTCGAGGAGAACGAAGAGCATATTGGTAATTTGTTACTTCTGCTGGCATCGGATATCAGTGCTCGGGTGTTGCGACAGGAAGCTCTCGACCACCATCTTACAAGGCGAAGTGTGGAAGCGGAACTGGAGGTCCGTAAGCATTCAATAAACGAATATCTGGCGTTATTGAGAAACTTACAAGAGGTAACACTGAGCTTGTCAAAAGCAAGCGATCTCGATCAGCTTTACCATAATGCTATTTTTCTCGGTCGGAAATACCTTGGTATCGATCGGATGGCGATCTTTTTAACTGACTTTGAAACGAATAAAATGCAAGGGACTTATGGAACGGATCCTCAAGGCAACCTTGTACCACGTTCTGATTTTACGAGTAAGATACCAGACCACCCGTTGGTGCATGAGGCGCTGAGCAGGAAAGATTATGTTGTCGTTAAAGAAAATGCACCGCTCTACTATGGAACTAATCAAGTAGGGACGGGGTGGAATGCGATGATTGCGATGTGGAACGGCAATGACTGCATAGGCTGGATTGCGGCGGATAACCTGATTAGCCAACGGATGCTTAGCGAACATCAAAAAGAAATTCTAAAGCTATTTGGTGCCGCATTGGGGCAGCAGATTGTGATTAAGCGAAATTATGAGCAGCTAACTAGTCTAAATGCCCAGTTGGAAGAGCGTGTGCTAAAGAGAACCGAGGAGCTTCAAGCAACTAATCGAGCCCTTGGGGATGCCAACCAACGGTTGGAGCAATGGTCTATGCAGGATGGCTTGACAGGAATAGCCAATCGACGCCTTTTTGACCTGACATTAACACGCTATTGGCAAAAAGCACTGGAAAGGCAAGTGCCGCTCAGTTTGATCATGATTGATGTGGATAATTTTAAGTTATTTAATGACACATACGGCCACCTGGAAGGGGATCATTGTTTAAAGAAAATAGCGACTTCTTTAGAGAAAGCAGTGAAACCGTATCAAAAGTCGCTTTTTAGCCGATATGGCGGTGAAGAATTTGTTTGCTTATTGCCAAAAGTTGATACGCAAACAGCGGCATTAATTGCGTCAGAGTTGCAGGCCAAAATTAGTCAGTTGGCACTAACCCACGAAGGCGTTGATAAAGGGCAGGTAACAATCAGCCTAGGATGCCAGACCTTAACTCCGAGTAATGATATTGGCCGTGAGAAGTTAATCGAAGGTGCTGATCGTGCATTGTATATGGCAAAGAAGTGCGGCAGAGATCAGTTTTATCAATGGGATGGGCAAAACGAACACCCTAAATAATGTGAAACATGTTTAAGTGGCAAGCTTATTGTACAATAAATAGGTTTTTGAAAGTTAATTTGTGACAACGCTCAATTTTTTCTGGCATTTTATCGAGTAATGGCGCACAATGCGCGCCTCAAATCGTCGAGGCCCATGCTTGTGGTTGCTGTTGCAGAACCGTTTAAAGCCAAAGGGGCCCCGTTTTACGTTAGATTATATATTGGGATCCCAATGCAAGAATCTGTTACAGAATTTCGTCAGTTAGAACTGGCCGACACACTACTATCCGCACTTGACTCAATGGGCTTCGTTGCGCCGACTCCAATTCAGGCGGCGTCAATTCCTCTACTACTAACTGGTACTGATGCGCTTGGTAAAGCACAGACAGGTACTGGTAAAACAGCAGCGTTCTCACTACCGCTTCTGAACAAGCTTGACCTTGGCCAGCATAAGCCACAAGCAATTGTTATGGCTCCAACTCGTGAGCTTGCAATTCAGGTTGCAGCAGAAATTAAAGTTCTAGGTCAAAACATCAAGGGCCTAAAAGTACTTGAGATTTACGGTGGTGCATCTATCGTTGATCAAATGCGTGCACTGAAAAATGGTGCTCACATTGTTGTCGGTACTCCTGGTCGTGTAAAAGACCTGATTACTCGTGATCGTCTACACCTTGATGAAGTACACACGTTTGTACTTGATGAAGCTGATGAAATGCTAAAAATGGGTTTCGTTGATGATGTAACTTGGATCATGGAGCAGGCTCCAGAATCAGCACAGCGCGTTCTGTTCTCTGCAACTATGCCTCCAATCGTTAAAGAAATCGTTGATCGCTTCCTACGTAGTCCTGCACGTATCGACGTTGCTGGCGAAAACCGTACTGTATCTCAGGTAGAGCAGCAGTTCTGGGTTGTTAAAGGCGTAGAGAAAGACGAAGCAATGAGTCGTCTTCTTGAAACTGAAGAAACTGATGCGTCAATCGTATTCGTACGTACACGTCAAGATACCGAGCGTTTAGCTGATTGGCTGTCTGCTCGTGGCTTTAAAGCTGCTGCACTGCACGGCGATATTCCTCAGTCTCTACGTGAACGTACAGTTGATCACATCAAGAAAGGTGTGATCGATATCCTAGTTGCAACTGACGTTGTGGCTCGTGGTCTTGATGTGCCTCGTATTACTCACGTATTTAACTACGACATCCCATTCGATGTTGAGTCGTACATTCACCGTATTGGCCGTACAGGCCGTGCTGGTCGTGCTGGTAAAGCGATCCTTCTTGTTCGCACTAACCAAATCCGCATGCTGCGTACCATCGAGCGTGTAACTAAGTCTCGTATGGAAGAAATCCAACTTCCAAACCGTGATCTTGTTGCAGCATCGCGTCTGAACCGCCTTGGTGAAGAATTAGCGGTTCAAAAAGAGCAGGTAAATGTTGAAGCATTCGTAGAGCTTGTAGAAAAACTACAAGAGTCTATCGAAGTAGATGCAACAACACTTGCAGCAATGCTTCTTCAGCGTCAGCAGGGTAACCGTCCTCTGTTCTACAAAGGCCCAGACCCGATGATTGCTGCTATCGAGCGTGACAAGCAGCGTCGTGAGCGTCGTCGTGATGACCGAGGTGGTGAGCGTGGTGGTGAGCGTCGTGAGCGTCGTTCATACAACAACGCTGACTGGGATACTTATCAGCTTCAGGTTGGTCGTGAGCAAGGTGTTCAGGTTAAAGATATCGTTGGCGCAATTGCAAACGAACTTGGCCTAAGCAAAGAGTTCATCGGTGCGATTAAACTGGCTCCTGCACACACCTTTGTTCAACTTCCTAAGAAGATGACTGCGGAAGTTGCAGCACAGCTTAAGAAACTACGCATTCGTCAAAACGATGTGAAAGCTGTTGTTGTTGAAGGTGAAGTTCTTCGTGAGCACCGTGGCGGTGGTGGCCGTGATGGTAACCGTGGTGGCTACCGTGGCAACCGTGATGGTAACCGTGGCGGTGGTCGTGACGGCGAGCGTCGTTTCGACCGTAACCGTGGTGGCGACAATCGTGGTAGCTACCGTGGTGAGCGTAACCATGGATCAGCTGAACAGCGTCCACGTCGTGATCGTAAGCCTCGTCAAGACGCTTAATAAAACGATTTAAAAAAAGCCGGGCACTAGCCCGGCTTTTTTGTGCCTCATTGATAGACCTTGAAGCTATCATAAAGGCGTTGGTCTGCCTGAGTAGGAAGGGGCTTCCTTGTTGTGCGCTTGAATAGGCTCACTCTCATATTTTATCCAAGCCCATTAAGTCGCGGTTGGCAGCAGGCGCTGATGGCTCCTGAGCGTATGGGGAAATCGGAAGATATTTGCTGAAGGACCTGTGTCTGGCAAGCGACAGCTCCTCATTTATCACCGGTCAGATATTGATAATAGATGGTGGATTGGTGATTTAATATTCGTTGCTGCTATCGTTTCGCCACAGAGGCAGAGCTGTTTGAAATAAGTGATAAAAACACTATACAAATTCAGAAATGCTGGTACTATTGTCGTCGGCCTGTAATCAGACCTATTTATATGAAATACAAAATTATGCTATTAGAACGCTTCTCTACATCTGCTTTACCAGTTAGTGTCATGAAGTTTCCATTCATAATTATTCCTCACATAAGTAATTCTTTTCCCGGCTATACACGCATTATGCGAATTATTTGTTAAAAAATTAGGATATAATCATGTCTAAATCAACTGGTATCGTTAAGTGGTTCAACGAAGAGAAAGGTTTCGGTTTCATCACTCAAGACAACGGCGGCGCTGACGTATTCGTTCACTTCCGTGCTATCGCTTCTGAAGGTTTCAAGACTCTTGCAGAAGGTCAAAAAGTTGCTTTCGAAACTGAGCAAGGCCAGAAAGGTCTTCAGGCAGCTAACGTAACTAAGCTGTAATTCGAAGATTTATCTTTGAATAAGAAAATGCTGGCTAAGGCCAGCATTTTTTATATCTACCCCTCCTATTTTCCTTCAAAATTGTATTGATCCATTCAGCGATTTATTCCAATCAGTAGATCTACCGCCGTCAGGTGCCCTAGTCCCCCCTGCAACATACAATAAACCTGTTTTGATTTGTCTTAGCCTAAGTACTGGGTACTTTTCGATATAGCTTGTTCCTGGTTAGCCTTGCTCTGCAATATTTTGTTTGTGTTGGTTGTGAGTAATGATCTTAGGCGTATTCCCTTATTTTTAGTCCGGTTGGACCATAACGCTTGATGGCTTTCAAGCAAAGTGGTAATTTTATAGTCCAGGTGGTCGGAATAACGAAGGTTTGAGTTAAACGGTCACAAAACAGTCGAACTCTGTGATTGACGAAATTGAAACCTTAGATAAGGAAATATCGTTATGGCAATTAACTGGAACTATCCAAAGCCAAGGAAAGGGATGGCTGGGGCTATCGACAAGCTGTTTGGCCCTGGAGCAACATGCGCGGAAGTGCGTCTTCAAACGATTCCCCCAGTAATCGCCGTTATTGTTTCTTTGCTATATGCAGCTTGGATTGATACAGGGTGGTCATTAGTTCAGCAAGTGATTTGTGCCTTTCTCGCCTTTGATATTACAGGCGGAATAATCACCAATTCAACATCAAGTGCTAAGCGATGGTTTCATCGAGACGGGCAGGGAATAAAGCAGCATATGACTTTCATCTCGGTACATTTAGTTCATTTAATTGTTGTTTCCTGGCTTTTTCTCTCATTCGATCTGACTTGGATCGCCGTAACGAGCGGCTACATGTTGGTTGCCGCTTATTTGATAATAAGTTCGGCTTTGTATTTACAGAGGTCAATTGCGATGATCTTATATGTTGGTTCATTGCTTATTACTCTCTATGCGCTTGAACAGCCAACCGGTCTAGAGTGGTTCCTGCCAATGTTCTATATCAAGTTACTATTAAGTCATCTACCGAAAGAAGAGCCGTATCGTCCGTTGGGTGAGTAGTAATTTAATATTGCCTCTATAACACGAAACAAACTAATACATGGGCTGGTGCAGTGTGTACCATTCTAAATTTCAGCGAGAGAGGGTATTTCATGGAAAGAGTACTTTTGGCCGGAGCGACAGGGTACCTAGGGCGCTATGTAGCGCACGAGCTTAAGAGAAGAGGTTTCCTTGTTAGTGCGGTAGTTCGGAACGCATCAAGGCTGACCGCTCAAGAAAGAGAGTTATATGAGGTAATTGAAGCCGAAGTGACTAATCCGGAATCTTTGTCGGCCTGCTGCGAAGGTGTGGATGCTGTTATCTCAACGGTTGGTATAACGAGACAGAAAGACGGTCTGACATACATGGATGTTGATTATCAGGCCAATATGAACCTGTTACAGCAGGCAAAACAGAGTGGGGTCAGAAAATTCATCTATGTATCAGCTTTAAATGGTGACACGTTAAAACACTTGAAAATTTTTCAGGCAAAAGAAGCTTTTGTCGAGCAGCTTAAAAGCTCAGGGCTAGATTATTGCGTCATACGACCGAATGGCTTTTTTTCGGACATGTCAGAAATTTACCATATGGCAAAGAAGGGGAGAGTGTATCTGTTTGGGGACGGGAAGTTGAGAGGTAACCCTATTCACGGTGAGGACTTGGCTGAAGTCTGTATCGATGCGATTGCCGGAGCAGAAAAAGTGGTCAATGTTGGTGGGCCGCAGACTCTCAGCCAGAACGATATCGCCATGACTGCATTCCAGGCCTTGGGAAAAACGGCCAAAGTAACGCACATCCCCGATTGGTGCAGAGTGGCAGCCTGCAAACTGCTAACTACTCTTACTAGCAGCAAGTTTTACGGTCCGTTTGAGTTTTTTCTGACGGTGATGGGAATTGAGATGGTTGCGCCACAGTATGGTCGTCATACTTTGAAAGATTATTATCTGAGCTTGAATGAGGAAGAGTCAAAAGCATCCTCTTAATCGTTGGGGCGAAAAGTTGCAGTTAAGACAAATTCCGGACTTCTGCCCGGAGTTTGCCGCTATAGAGTATGATACACGGGTTATTGTAATTATTAATGCAGCGACTATTGTAATGATTTCACACTGTCGCGTTCAACAAGAGTCGGCTCGAGTTGAATTATCTGGTTGCTTTCGCGCTTGCTCTGGATCTTATCCAGCAGGGTATCGACAGCCTGCTGGCCAAGCCGATGTTTGGGCTGGTGGATCGTCGTCAGTGACGGCGTTATGTATTTAGCAAGCTTAATGTCATCGTAACCAACAATGGATAAATCATCAGGGACTGACAGGCCTTTTTTGTGTGCCGTATTGATCACACCCATCGCCATCATGTCATTACAGACAAACAATGCTGTAGGAAGTGTTCCCCGTTCATAGAGCTGATTGAAAGCAACTTCGCCACCCTCGCATTCAAAGCTGCCGGAGACAATCCAGTCTTTGTTAATCTCCAGTTTTGCCTCTTCCATCGCCTGTATAAAGCCAGAAAGACGTTGCTGAGCAGGAAGCTTATCTAATGGGCCCGTTAGGCAACCGATGCGTTTGTGTCCTTGCTCTATAAGGTGCCTTGTTGCCAGGTATCCGCCGTGATGGGAGTTATCCTGGATCTTGTCGCTAGGGAAATCGATAGGCCCCCAGTCCATTACCACGGTTGGTACTGGTTGGTGGCGGGTGAAAAGGTCAAACTCTTTGCCTTCAACTTCGCTGCACATCAACAGCAGACCATCAACACGTTTTTGCAGCAGGGTATCAAGGTTCGAGTGCATACGCTCGACATCACCTTCGGTATTACACAGGATCAGGTTATAGCCCTGTTGGTAGCATCGACGCTCGACGCCTTTGACAACTTCGCCGAAGAAAGGGTTGGTCGATGTTGTTACCAACATGCCAAATGTACGGGTGTGATTGACCTTAAGGCTGCGGGCGAGGGCTGATGGCGCGTAGTTCAACTCTTTTACGGCAGCTTGTACGCGAACTGAAATATCTTCGCTGACAAAGCGCGTTTTATTCAGGACGTGACTAACCGTGGAGGTGGATACTCCGGCATGTTTAGCAACGTCTTTTATTGTCGCCATTGAATTCTCCCTGACACATACCAGAAATCTGGTATTGCCTATATAGCCAATCCAACAACAGAAGGGTTAGGCCATATAGGCGATTGACTTATTAGTGCTCTATTAGAAAGCGTTCCACTTCTCTACGGTGTGGAATGGAAGTCTGAGCACCCATACGTGTAACTGAAATTGCAGCGGCGGCATGAGCAAATCGAATCGCGGGTTCTAATGCTCGACCTTCCTGCATCGCGGTAAGTAGTGCGCCGTTGAAAGTATCGCCGGCTGCCGTTGTATCTTTCGCCTCGACGCGGAACCCAAGAACTTGTTGGCCTTCGCCATTTTGGCTGAACCATACCCCTTGACTGCCAAGCGTGATCATTACCTGTTTGATGCCTTTGCTATGCAGCACATCTGCTGCATGTTGTGCCGAGGCCATATCTTCTACTTTAACACCCGTCAGCAGTTCTGCTTCAGTTTCATTTGGTGTAATCATATCAACAAGTTGCAATAAGTCATCTGCTAATGGTTGCGCAGGGGCAGGATTGAGAACCACGCGTGTCCCTGACTGCTTGGCGACCTTGGCGGCTGCTTCAATGGTTTCGATTGGCGTTTCAAGCTGCATCAGCAGAGTATCGGCATTCTTAATAAGGTGATGGTGAGGTTCAATACGTGAAGGGCTGAGGCTGCCGTTGGCTTCTGCTGAAATACAAATACTGTTTTCACCCGTCGCAGCAACCTGGATCATAGCAATGCCTGTTGGCATGCCTTCTTCAATCATTACGGCTTCGGTGTTGATACCTTCTCTGGCAAATGCTTCACACATCTCGCGGCCAAAACTGTCATCACCGACACTGGCAATGAAGGCAATATCAGCGCCAAGACGCGCTGCTGCAACCGCCTGATTAGCCCCTTTGCCTCCGGGAATAACACAATAGCTGTGGCCATGTAACGTTTCTCCCGGGCGTGGGAAAGAGGCTACTTGCAATACATGGTCAGCATTCACGCTACCAAGAACAACTAATTTATTCATATCGGGACCTTTATAACTAACTGCCGTTTTTATCTGGCCAAAATGTATGGGTTAGCAGTGCGGTTTAAGCAGGGTGCTAAACGATAGACTCTGGTTCTTGCTATGGTAGGCGAGTATCGAGTTTCTAGGTACTAGTTTCTCGACACTCGCCACTATGTTTCTTATTGCGTAATTACTTTAAGCGGAACAGGAATGTTTGCTTCAACTTTCTCGCCTTTCAACATTTTATCAGCTGTCTCTACACCTAACGCACCGATCATATCTGGCTGCTGGGCAATAGTTGCGCCCAGAATTCCGCGCTTAACTGCGGCAATACCGTCGTCAGTACCATCGAAGCCAACGATCAGTACATCTTTGCCTGATGCCTGAACTGCGCGTAGGGCACCTAGCGCCATTTCATCGTTCTGAGCAAATACGGCCTGAACATCTGGGTTTGCAGCAAGCATGTTTTCCATCACGTTCAGACCTTTGGTACGGTCGAAGTCAGCAGGCTGGCTGGCAAGTAGGTTCATGCCATTTGCTTTAACGGCATTCATAAAGCCTTGACCGCGCTCACGGGCTGCAGATGTGCCTGCGATACCTTCTAGCTGGATAACGCGTGCTTTTTCACCCACTTTTTCCATGATGTACTTGCCCGCCATTTCGCCACCGGCAACATTGTCAGAAGCAATGTGGCTGACAACCTCACCACGGCTTGCACCACGGTCTAGCGTCAGAACAGGGATGTTTGAACGGTTAGCCATGCGAATGGCGTTAGAAACCGCATCGGAGTCTGTTGGGTTGATAAGAATTGCTTTCACACCGCGAACAGTAAGATCTTCGATGTTAGAAAGTTCTTTGCTTGGGTCGTTTTGTGAATCAAGAACAATAAGCTTATAGCCTAACTCTTGTGCTTTCGCCTCTGCACCTTCCTTCATGGTGACGAAGAATGGGTTATTTAGCGTTGATACAACCATTGCCATAGTGTCTTGCGCTGCAGCAGTAGTGCTGAATGAAGCAGACAATACAGCGGCAGAGATTAGGGTTGCTAACTTTTTCATTCTGTTTTCCTTTCTACATATGTCGGGTTGGTTGCGGGCAGAAGATACCGCCCGCGTTACTAGATATACCTAGCTACAGAGGGTTACTTATTTTTGTTATCTACCAAGACAGCAAGCAAAATTACCACTGCTTTTGCAATCATCTGGTAGTAGGACGATACGTCCAATAGGTTTAGTGCGTTATTTAGGAAGCCGATGATAAGAGCGCCAACGAGGGTACCCATAATTCGGCCTTTACCGCCAGCCAGGCTGGTGCCACCAAGAACGACAGCAGCAATCGCATCCAGTTCGTATCCCATACCGGCTGTAGGTTGTGCCGAAGAAAGACGAGAGGTAACGATGATGCCAGCTAAGGCTGCTAACAGGCCGCAGATTGCGTAGACGCCAATCTTGACGCGATCTACATTGATGCCCGAAAGACGAGTTGCTGATTCGTTGCCGCCTAGTGCGTAGACATAGCGGCCGAAGCGAGTGTGGTTCAGTACATACCAGATTGCTGCGAACACGATAACCATCAGCCAAATTGGAACTGGAATTCCCATTGCGTAACCAGTACCGAACCAGGCAAAGCTGTCTGCTACGTCAGTGAAACCTGTCGAAATCGGGCGACCATCGGTGTAGACCATAGTGACACCGCGAAGCAGAGTCATGGTAACCAAGGTTGCGATAAAGGCCTGTACCTTACCTTTGGCAATGATCACGCCACTGATTGCCCCTAGAGCCGCACCAGCCAACAACGCTGTTGGTACTGCTATGATTACCGGAATTTCCATTCCGATCATGGTTGCGGCAAAGGCACCACACAGGGCAAGCACTGAACCGACACTGAGGTCAATACCGGCAGTCAGGATAACCAGAGTCATACCTACTGCGATAATTGCATTCACCGAGGTTTGACGGAGGATGTTTAAAATGTTGTCGACGGTGAAGAAGTTCGGGTTAAGGAAAGACACCACCACGATAAGGAAAACCAACGCGATTAGTGATTTCTGTTCAATTAACCATTCTTTGGTAAATAGCTTGTTGCTACCAGTCTCTTGTGTTTTGGTCATAGCGTTGGTGCTCATGCTGCTACCTCGTTGATTTGTTTACCCACAGCGCAGGCTAGTAATTTTTCTTGGTCGGCTTCAGTGGCTATAAACTCACCGCTGATTTGTCCTTCATGCATGACCATGATGCGGTCACTCATACCAAGTACTTCAGGCATTTCCGAAGAGACAAGGATGATGCTCATTCCTTCGGCTTTAAATTGGTTGATTAACTGATAGATTTCTTTCTTTGCGCCGACATCGACACCTCGGGTCGGCTCGTCGAGGATCAGTACTTTCGGTCTGGTCATCAGGCCTTTGGCTATAGCCACTTTTTGCTGGTTACCACCAGACAGGTTGCCAATTATTTGATTGCGGCTTGGTGTTTTGATGTTGAAAAGGCGGATAAAGTCTTCAACAGCGGTGACTTCATCATAGTGTTTGAGCTGAATACCCTTGGACAGTTGGTCAAGCGAGCAAATAGACATGTTCTCTTTGACTGATAGTCCCAGAATCAGGCCGTCACCCTTACGATCTTCAGAAATATAGGCAATACCATTGGCAAGACCGTCTTGCGGGCTAATCGGGTTGATAGTTTTGCCATCAAGAATGATCTCACCAGACTCACGGGTGAGGGCTCCGTAAATCACTTTCATTAGTTCGGTTCGCCCGGCACCCATCAGGCCGGAAACACCAAGGATCTCACCGCGATCCAAGGTAAAGCTCACGTTGTTTACACCTGCACCAGAGAGATTTTTAACTTCGAGACAGGTGGTACCGTGCTTAACATCGATGCGCGGGTACTGTTCGTCCAGCCGGCGACCAACCATCATTTCAATCATGGTATCTTCGTCTATATCAGCGACCTGACGTTCGCCAATGAACTTACCGTCACGAAGCACCGTGATATCGTCACAGATCTCGAATATCTCTTTCAGGCGGTGTGAGATATAAACAATACCGCAGCCTTCTTCGCGTAGTTCATTGATTACCTTGAACAGTGATTCGGTTTCGGTATCCGTTAGGGCATCTGTCGGTTCATCCATAATGATGACCTGAGACTTAAATGACAATGCCTTGGCGATTTCTACCATTTGTTGTTCACCCAGACTTAGTTCACCCAGCAGCTGGCGCGAGCTGTGTTTGACATTCAGGCGGTTGAGCAGGGCATCAGCTTCACGGTACATCTCTGACCATTTGATACCACCGAAGGCATTAGTTTTTTCTCGGCCAAGGAAGATGTTCTCGGCAATAGTTAGTTCAGGGATCAGGTTGAGTTCCTGATGGATGATGCTGATACCTGCTTCCTGAGAGTGACGAGGACCGTTAAAGTTAACTTGTTCGCCCTGGTAGCGGATCTCGCCAGCATCCATTGCATAAATACCGGTGAGTGCCTTCATCAAGGTCGACTTACCTGCACCATTTTCACCCATCAAAGCCATCACTTTGCCCGGGTAGACATTGAGGCAAGCATTATCGAGCGCTTTTACACCCGGGAAAGCTTTCTCAATGCCTTTCAATTCTAATATTGGCTGTTTCATGTCAGTTCCTTGCAACTAAGCAGATGAGTAGGGTGTTAGAACACTACGCCGGACTGAAAAATCACATTGGCGTAAGGTGTACATTCACCAGTGCGGATCACCGTTTTGCTATTTTTAGTATGAACTTTGAATGCCTCGTGGCTGACATAGGAGATATTGATTGGTTTTCCGCACAGTATTTCTTCGTTGCGGATGAGTTCAATCAGAGCCTGATGGTGATCGGGACTTACCTGCTGAAACTCTTCAGCCATCACAACCCCTTCAATTTGCATTTCGCCAAGAACTGCTTTTACGGTATCGATAAAAGTGGGTACACCAGGAATAAGTGCAAGATCGATACGTTGTGTTTCGTCAGGAATAGGTAGCCCTGCATCGCAGATAGTAACTTCGTCGGTGTGACCTAGGGTTGCGACGATGTAAGACAATTCAGCATTGATGAGTGCGCTTTTTTTCATGGGTTGCACCTTATTAATTCATGGTGGTGATGCGTTTGTTCTCGCCAGCCTTGGTTTTTCTTTCCTTGCTGTTTTTTTATACATCGAAACGTTTACGCAAACGTTTCGATGGCTGTAAATGTAGAGCGAAACGTTTCGATGCGCACCAGTAAAGATAGCAAAGTGTGACTTGGGTCAGAACAAATATGCTTTTTGTGAATAAATAGAGGGACTGATCACATCAAAAAGATGTAATTTCATATCGTTGAGATATGGATTTTAAGCGCTGTTTTTTTATGATGAATGGTTTGTGTAAGGATTGTGTAATTTAATGCAAATAATGTCGGAATGCTTTGAATTAGGAGCAGAAAAAGACTTATCATTTAATTCTGCATGTATTCTACTGAGGTATGACGTCTGATATGTCACTTTCGGCAGTGAACTTCTTACCATTCACTTTATTGCTAGCGCCAATATCGGTGTTTTTGTTGTGGCTGGCATTGAAAAAGAAAAAAGTTTGGCTGATTAGGCTCGCTCTTGTTGGTTTGGTATTAGCTGTGTTGCTACTGGTGGTTTTCCAGTATTTGGATTACAAGCATTTTGAAAACTGCCTGTTACAGGGGGCTAATTACGGTGTGTTCCGCGGCACTTGTATTCAGTTCGATTAACATAAAGTTGCAATGATAACCTGAGATGAGGAAAAACAGGCCAGCGCTTTGCTACCCAAGCCTAAGCGATTGAAATCATTTTCATCTTTGTGGATAAGAGCGCAGATTTCATCATTTCCTTCAAGTTTTACTGACACTTCAGCAGAACTGTCGCCATGTTGAATATCCAGCACAGTGCCTTGAAGCTGGTTATCGAGTTGCTGATCTTCAGGAGGCTCACAGTAAACTTGAATCGCAGGCCCTTTAACCAAAGCGACAACGTCTTTGCCAATAGTCAGCTGTAATCGCATGGTGCTGCCATGGGTAATTGTTGCGATAACTTGTTGTCCATTTTGCAGGCTGATGAAAATACGATCATGCAACGCATGGTTTTCGATGCCGCTGATGGTGCCAAAAAACTGGTTTCTTGCGCTGGTTTGTAATGAGAATTTAGCCATAACACCAAGCAGGCTGTGAAGTGGGGCATCCTTGTCATTTAGCGCCTGAAGCCCCATATTCTGGATAGTGTCCAGCAGATCATACATTTGGATAATGCGCTGACCGAAATGGGTTAGTGAAGCGCCGCCGCCACCTTTGCCTCCTTTTTCACTGGTGATCAGCGGTGTTTCCGAACGCGTATTCATATCTTTGATAGCGTCATAGGCGGCTTTATAGCTGATTCCTGCCAGTTTGGCCCCCTTGCTTATTGAGCCTGTTTGCCGGACTGCCTTAAGCAATGCAACACGGCGAGGGTTGGCAAAGAGCTTTCCATTTTCGGAAAGGGTGAGCAGCGCGTCGAAATCCATAATTGTAGATCCTGTGTGAGCGAAAAATAGAGCTAAATCATGAGTGTAACTGCACAATTGGCGTAGAGTATAGCGGATTATTCTTTCAGGCATAAGGTTGCCTGAGCATTCACCAGAACATAACCCAGAACATAACCCAGAACATAACCCAGGACATAACGATGTTAGACAAACCCAAACAGACTTTGTTATTTATTCTTAATGATGCCCCCTACGGCTCAGAACGCTCATTCAACGGTTTGAGACTGGCAATTAACCTCAATGAGCAAGATAGGGCCAAGACACAGATAAAAGTATTCCTAATGTCGGATGCAGTTGCCTGTGCTCTTGTCAAGCAAGTTCCCGCTGAAGGGTATAATGTTCAGCAGATGATAGAAATTCTATTGGCACAAGGTGCTGAAGTGAGGTTATGCAAGACGTGTACGGATGCTCGAGGACTAACCCATTTGCCACTTATTGAAGGGGCTGAAATAGGAACATTGGATGATTTGGCGCAATGGACGCTTGCAGCAGATAAAGTTGTTAGCTTCTAGCTTTGCGAGCATTGCGGTTCAAGATATGTAATTATCTTACGTTATAGCACTTAATAGCGATAGTTCGAGGACAAATGGCAATATTAGAAATACTGACTGTTCCAAACGAAAAGTTGAAACTTAAAGCATCTGATGTGGTAGATATCGAGGCTGTTCAACCGTTAATAGACGATATGCTTGAGACCATGTACAGCACTGATAATGGTATTGGTCTGGCTGCAACCCAAGTAGGTAGCACTGAGGCTATCGTTGTAATCGATATTTCGGAGTCTCGGAAAGAACCGTTAGTTCTGGTTAACCCAAAAGTTGAAAGCGGGGAATACAAGGCGACAGGGCAAGAAGGTTGTCTGTCGGTACCTGGGTATTATGCCGATATCGAGCGATTTACCAAGGTTACGGTTTCAGCTCTAGATCGGAGCGGAAAGGAGATTACGATTGAAAGTGATGGATTTTTAGCAATTGCTATGCAGCATGAAATTGATCACCTTAAGGGGCAATTGTTTATCGATTATCTTTCTCCGTTAAAAAAACAGATGGCGCTTAAGAAAGTTAAGAAACATATTAAAATAAATGCGTAGAGCAAGACGTATCTTTGATAGGTAAGACAAGAAAAAGCGAGAGCCAATAGCAGCTCTCGCTTTTTGATTTAGCCAACTTTACGTTTGTGCATTAAGCAGTTTGTAGATCTTCTTTTTGTTGTTCTTCTGTGTCGCTTTCAATCAGTTTGTTCAGGCGAGGAGCTAAGATAACACAGACTATACCGACGATAGTGGAAGCAACAGCCAGGGCGAAGAAGTAATTACCGTAGGATACTAAGCTTTCTACCGGAGTCATTTCGACTTCGCCAGATGAAGATAGCCCTGCAACCCAAGCCCCTGCAACAGAAGCGATGGCTAATGTCATGTTCCATGCACCGTAGATGAAACCACGGATGCGGCTTGGGAACAGTTTGGCGATTGCCGATAGACCCAAAGCAGAGATAAGCAGTTCGCCAATAGCAAACAAGAAGTGAGGCGCTGCAATCCAGAATGGATTTAGCATTCCTTTTTCGTCGCCGAAGTATTGTGAGAAACCTGCGCAGGCAAATGCAGCCGCACAAATAAGCATACCCAGAGCGAACTTACCCGGCATCGACAAGTCTTTGCCTTTTTCGCCCAGTGTCGTATATATATGAGCAAGAATAGGGCTAAGGAAGATAACCCACATCGGGTTCAGAGACTGATAGGATACGGGGTTGACTGCAATACCAAATACTTCAGGTACAATGTTATTGATTGCAAAGAAGTTCAGTGACGTTGGCATCTGGTTGTATAGGATAAAGAATGCCAGTGCCTGCCCCATCAATACCAACCCAACAACCATACGTTTGCGGCTGGTTGGTTTTTCTTTCTTCATTTCCTTTGTTATTAGGAACAAGATAGTCAGAGCCGCTATTGCCAAGACAAACTGTGCCAGCGGCAAGTTGGTGAGCAAGTAGCTAGCTGCAGCAACCGCAAGTAGTGCTCCTGACAGGAACAGGCTGTTGGTCTTGAATGGAACCGCACGTTTGTCGGCTTCAGTTGCCTGCTTGATTTTCTTGTTAAGAAGTAAGTATGTCACCACGTTGACGGTCATACCGACGGCAGACAAGATGAAGGCCGATGTCCAGCCGATGCTATATGCCATGATTGGCGCGCCCAGTTGAGCGAGGAATGCACCAATGTTGTTGACCATATAGAACAGGGTGTAAGCACCATCAAGGCGAGGGTCGTTTTTATCGTATGAAGCGGCAATAATAGTAGGAGGAGCCACACTACCAATACCACGACCTACTGCGACGGTACCCAAACCAATAAAGACAAAATGCGGTTGAGCCGTTACCGCGGAATAGGCAATGATAAAATAACCTAGACCTTGGAAGAAAAAGCCCCAAGCAAGAGTCCGCTTGGCGCCAAGAACTTTATCTGCAAGCCAGCCACCGACAAACAGCATAGCGGCACCCAGTGCGGCAAAAGCACCAAATGTTGCAAATGAGGTTTTTTGATCGATACCTAACTCTTCACCGAGGAATACCGGCAAGATAGCCCATAGGCTATAGAAAGATAGTGCCCACCAGAACTGGCATGAACATAGAATGTAAAAGGTCAACGGATGACGTTTTTTCATGACTTACTCTCCATTAGTACTGGGATGCTACAATTTTTGGGTGTAGAACGTTTTATAGGCACGGTACAGCTCGTAGATATCGAATTTAGAGGAAAGTTCGAATGGCGAGTGCATTGACAGCAAGGCAGCACCTGCATCAATTGTATTGATGCCATAATGTGCGAGGTATTTGGCTACCGTACCACCGCCCCCTTCGTCTACTTTGCCAAGCAGGCCTGTTTGCCAAGTAATTTCATGGTCGTCGAAGATGCGGCGCAGTGCTGCAACATATTCGGCATCGGCGTCATTCGATCCTGCCTTACCGCCATGACCGGTATACTTGGTCAGTACTAAGCCATAGCCTAGCTTGGAGGCATTTTGCGCATCATGTACAGATTCAAACAGCGGGTTGAGACCAGCGTTAACATCTGAAGACAAGGCATAGGATTGCCATAGGCAGCGACGTAGCATTTGATCGTTATAGTTACCGTCTGACTGACGGATCAATAATTCGCCGGTAAAGAATTCAAGGTAGCGTGACTCAAGGCCTGTAGCGCCTGAAGACCCAATTTCTTCTTTATCAACGAGGAAGCAGACTGCAGTTTGCTCAGGGGTTGGAATATCCAGAATGGCTTCGAGTGAAGTGTAGGCACAGATACGATCGTCCTGGCCATAGGCCCCAACCAATCCCTGATCAATACCTACGTCGCGCGCATCGCCAGCAGGCACCAGCATTAGCTCGGCTGAGATAAAATCAGGTTCAGAGATCTCATATTTCTCGTGAAGCTTAATGAGGATATGCTGTTTGACCTTGTCTTTAATTTTGTCGTCATCAAAAGCCATTGGTACGGAGCCGACGATGATCTGTAGCTCTTCACCTTTCAGTACTTCTGCAGCAGTACGCTCGCGCTGAACTTTTTTATCCAGATGCGGCAGCAGATCAGGAATGGTGAAAACAGGGTCTTGAGGATCTTCGCCGATAACAATATCGACGCTACGGCCCGATTTTGTGACGACGATACCGTGTAAGGCTAGAGGGCGAGATGCCCATTGGTATTTTTTGATGCCGCCATAATAGTGAGTACGCATTAGTGCAAGCTCACTTTTCTCGTACAGTGGATTTGGTTTTAGATCGAGGCGAGGGGAATCAATATGAGAAACGACGTAACGAATACCTTCGCGAATAGGACGCTTGCCAACAACGGTTAATACAACGTTCTTGTTGCGATTGATGAAATAGACTTTATCCCCAGCGACTAATTGTTCAAACTCTTCAATAGGGCGGAAGCCATGCTGTTCAGCTTCAGCTATTGATGCTTTCACGCATTGGCGTTCTGTTTTTCCTGCATTGAGAAAATGTTTATAGTCTTCACAGAAATGATTGATCTCATCGATTCGGTTATTTTTAAGATTGAGCCAACCATTAGTGTAGTGCAGTGTATCCATTGCGTAACTCCAAATGTCTATGTGAACTTCGAAGCGGAGACTATCATTCTATTAAATAAGGTTTTTGTGAGCATTATCCTCTTATCACTCAAAACATATTGGGCGGGTTTCGCTATTTCGCTGAGTATTTTGAGTCATTAGTTCGTATTGTTGCTCTTTTTGGCGATACAAACCTGAAAATCAAACGAACTGATTGTTTAGTTAACTTTAAACCCTGAGGCTCGTATTGTTACTGATGCTTCTATGTATTAAATATATTGATAGTAAATAAATTTAAATCATATTTACTCGATAAATCATAATAATTTGCGCCTAAAATTTAATCACAAGGTTGGTGTCAACTTCATGTGCAACTAGTGCACTATATTTTTTTGCGTCAATCATTAGTTATTCTAATGGTAAAGGTTATTTGTCAGCTTTGTTAAAATTTATAAAATGTTGGTAGTTAAAGTGTCATATCATAGAAAATTGATGGAATTTGACACCATATGGGTATGGAATTTCCTATAGTGTAACAGTATTTCCTGTTTTAATTGCTTTTGGTAATAAAAAGCAATCCCGTTATGCACTGCGTTTATTGTTGAATATGATCTATGTATCATTAGCAGTTCTATTTCAGTGTTTTATCCTGTAATTGGGTCTTGCTCACAAAAAAATAAACATTACTAATTATAATCGCCTTCAAGTTGTTAAGGAATAAGAGACCATCTCTAATATAAAGGAAAACAGTAAATTCATTATTTATATAGAGATCGTCGTTCCTTTTACTATCAAATTTAAAATGTAGAGAATGAAATTTAGTTATCTCGCATTGTTCGTATTAACCGTAGGGCTTATTAAGCTTGCGTCGGAAACTGATTTATTTTGATGTGCCATAGATATTCGCAATATTTATTCAAGGTGAAATAAGCACTAAGAATTGTTCGAAGTTAATGGCATGTGGTAGTGAAAATACAAATCGGTGAAAAATATGTCAGAACTATACGATGTCATCATTATTGGTGGCGGCTCGGGCGGTATGTCAGCAGGTGTCTATGCAGCTCGCGGCAAAATGAAAACGCTAATTATTGAAGAGAAGCGTAATACCGGTGGTCAGGCGGCAACGACCAGTGAGATGGAAAACTATCCAGGGATCCTTGAAGCTACGGGCCCACAGTTAATGGATATGTTCCGTGCACACTGTAATAAATTTGGTGTTGAGTTCGCTAAAGGGTTAGTCACTGAGATCAGTCTCGCTGAAGACGGGTTTATCAAAACCCTGAAAACCAATAAAGGCGAAGAGTACCAGACCAAGAGCGTTATTGTTGCAACAGGTGCGACACCACGAATCCTAGGTATTAAGGGTGAATCTGAATTCCGAGGCAAAGGTGTTTCTTACTGTGCAACCTGTGATGCAGACTTCTATGAAGACTTGGATGTAGTGGTTGTTGGTTCAGGCAATACAGCGGTTGAAGAATCAGTATTCCTAACCAAGTTTGTCAACAAAGTTACCATGATTGTTCTGCATGAGCAGGGCATCCTGGATGCTGACCGTACCGCACAAGAGCAAGCTTTCTCGAACGATAAAATTGAGTTTGTCTGGAACTCTGTCGTGGAAGAAATTACAGGTGATGACCTCGTGGGCGGCGTGAAGCTGAAGAACCTAAAAACGAGTGAAATCAGCGAGATGTCAGCTGATGGTGTCTTTATGTTTGTTGGTACCGTGCCAAAAACAGACTTTATCAAAGGTTTGGTTGCACTGACACCACAGGGTTATGTACTGACTAACGAGAAGCAGGAAACCAACGTTCCGGGTATTTTCTCGGTCGGTGATGTAACAGATAAATTCCTTCGTCAGGTAGTGACGGCAGCCGGTGACGGCGCAGTCGCAGCAGTTGCTGCAGACCGTTATATCGAAGAAGAAGAGAACTGGCGTAAGTCTGTTGCTGAATTTGGTGGTACGGCAATGGTGGCATTCTGGAACCCGCTGAGCAAAGAAAGCTTAGAAGTGATTAACCAGCTTGAACAAAACTGCAAAGATAATCCTGATCAGCGCGTTGTTACTATTGATACGTACAAGAGCCAGAACATTGCCAATCGCTTCGATGTTACCGAAGTACCCGTAGTAATCCGATTTGACGCTGGGCAGGAAGCCAAGCGAGTAGATGTGAAGGATATCGCTGAGTTAGAAACTCTGTATTAAGGGAAAAGCAATGATCGAATTGAACAAAGAAAATTTCGATGCTGAAGTTAACGTTGACGGTGTTGTTTTGGTGGATTTCTGGAGCGAAAACTGCGGCCGTTGTATTGAGCTAATGCCTGATGTGATGGAACTTGCTGAGAAATATGGCAGTGAAATCAAATTCTGCAAGCTGAATATTCAGGGTAACCGCCGTTTGGCTATGGCACAAAAAGTGATGGGCTTGCCTTCATTTGTGTTCTACAAGAATGGTGAAAAAATTGAACATCTTTCTGGCGAAGAGCTAGAAATGGAAGATGTAGCACAGCGAGTAGAAAGCTACATTGGTGTCGGCGCTTAATAAGCGACGGTACGAGCACTTAAAGAATTTGTATTGAATAGGTTTTTTAACCTGTTGAACAAATAGTAAAAACAATGTTTCGACGAGGAACTGCGTTTTTAATAAAACATGTTGTACCAGTCAACTGGCAACAACATAACCTTAGTAATCTGTACCCTTGGAGTGAACAATGCTCAAAGATAAGAAAGTTATTATCTTGGGAGACAGAGACGGTGTACCAGGACAAGCTATTGAAGCTTGTATCAAGACTGCTGGCGCACATGTTCTTTTCTCTACAACTGAGTGTTTCGTCTGAACCAGCGCAGGTGCTATGGATCTGGAAAACCAGAAGAGGATCAAAGGTTTTGCTGACGAGTTCGGCCCAGAGAATCTGGTAGTCGTACTTGGTGGTGCTGAAGCTGAAGCTTCGGGCCTAGCATGTGAAACCGTAACAAACGGCGATCCTACTTTTGCCGGTCCATTAGCCGGAGTCCAGTTAGGACTCTCTTGTTATCATGTGGTTGAGCCGGAAATTAAAGATAATGTGGATTCTGCTGTCTATGACGAGCAGATAAGCATGATGGAAATGGTACTTGACGTCGATGCCATCGTGGCAGAGGTCAAAGAGTATCGTGAGCAATTCGGAAAGTATGTTTAATCGGGAGAAAGATTGTGTTCGCTAATAAAACAGTGATCATTCTTGGAGACCGCGATGGCGTACCTGGTCAGGCAATCGAAGCTTGCATGAAGACCACAGGTGCTCACGTTGCTTTCTCTACTACAGAATGTTTCGTCTGAACAAGCGCAGGCGCAATGGATCTTGAGAACCAAAAGCGGATTAAAACCCTTGCTGAGGAAAAAGGCGCAGAGAATCTAGTTGTGATTCTTGGCGGCGCAGAAGCAGAAGCTTCTGGCCTGGCATGTGAAACCGTCACCACCGGCGATCCGACTTTTGCAGGACCATTGGCGGGAGTCCAGTTAGGACTTTCTTGTTATCACGTGGTTGAAGACGAAGTAAAAGAAGCCGTCGATCCAGCTGTCTATGAAGAACAGGTCGGAATGATGGAAATGGTACTTGATGTCGATGCGATTAAAGCGGAAATGCAACAATACCGCAGCGAAACTGCATTAGCATAAGTATATCTCAATGCTGGTTCGGGTCAGACTCCTGGCTCGAACCTACTATCCGGCTCGGATGCAGGAGTAACAATGGGATACGCAGTAATTAAAGGTGTGAGCTACATGCTCGCCCATACCCCAGATGTATTGATTCAACATGGTTCGGTACAAGTGCAGTCTCGGGCAAAAGACCCGGCAGACAGCTACTTACAGCAGCTAAAAGACCACCTACGTCCATTCGAAGAAGTGGTTTCTTACCCAGCTAACCAATGTTATATCGGTAACTTGACCCCACAACAGTTGGCAGATATTCCCCAGCCATGGTTTGAGAATAAAGAATATACTTCTCACGAAGGCAAGTACGGCGAAATCTATAACCAAGCCCAGTTTTACGCCATGTTGAATCACGTAGACGTGTTCAACCTGGTTCATCTTACTCAAGAATTTATCGACACCTATCAATCAACGGCTGGTCAACATGCCCTATATGGCGATGTTGACTTGTTTGCCGGCCATCAGCTTATCACCAAAGATGAGATCCTGGCACTGGTTGAAAATCATCAGGCGGAAGTGCTGATGATGAACGGTGAGTTGGTCGGTTGTGTAAAAGCCGCCCACGATGAAGATGAAAACCTGTCAGCTCACATCATGCTCGAGAACTTGTGTACCAAGGCATCAGGCGTGATGGCGGCAATGAACCTGAAGCAACAGGGCATTGAGCTAGACAAGGTCGATTATCTTATCGAATGTTCAGAAGAAGCATGCGGTGATATCAACCAGCGTGGTGGTGGTAACTTTGCCAAGGCGATTGGTGAGGTCATTGGGTGTAACAGCGCAACGGGTTCGGATGTTCGTGGTTTCTGTGCCGCACCAGCTCATGCTATGACACTGGCTGCTGCTCTTGTTAAATCAGGCATATTCAAGAACGTTATGGTTGTCGCTGGTGGTGCTGTTGCAAAACTAGGCATGAACGGCCGTGACCATGTTAAAAATAACATGCCGGTACTGGAAGATTGTCTGGCTGGCTTTGCTTGTATGGTGACAGAAAACGACGGTATCAGCCCTGAAATCAATACTGATATCGTTGGTCGCCATCAGATCGGTACCGGCTCTTCCCCTCAGGCTGTTATGACTGCACTGATTGCCACCCCGCTGAAAAATGCCGGAATGGCGATGACAGATATTGATAAATACTCTGTCGAGATGCAGAACCCTGAAATTACCAAGCCTGCCGGCGCAGGTAACGTACCAGAGTCAAACTACAAAATGATTGCGGCATTGGCTGTTAAAGAAGGCCAGCTTGAGCGTACTCAGCTACCTGCCTTTGTTGAAAAACATGGTATGACAGGCTTTGCACCGACTCAGGGCCACATTCCGTCGGGTGTTCCATTCCTTGGCTTTGGCCGTGAAATGATCATCAACGGTGACATCAACAACTTCATGATGGTAGGTAAGGGCAGCTTGTTCCTTGGCCGTATGACCAACCTGTTTGATGGTCTGAGCTTTGTCGTTCAGAAGAACAGCGGAAAGCAGGAAGAAGTGTTTGATGAGACTCAGGTCAAGCAGGTTGTTGCCCAGGCAATGCGTGATGTGGCTGAGAACTTGCTTAATCGCGAACCGCGTGAGCAGTAATCGGAGGTTGCTATGAACATCAATCAACAACTGTCCGACACCTTCAATGCAATGGCTGATGGCCTGCTGAGTGGTCAGTTTGGCAAAAAGATCCGCATTGCTCTGACACTGGTTGGCAGTGAGCACGGTCCCCAGGAACTTCTTCGAGGCGCAGAACTGGTTGCACGTCAGTATAGCGATATCGAGCCAGTACTGATTGGTTGCGAAGGCCCTGAATGTGGATTCGAATGCTATCCGGCAGCAGATTTGCATGAATGTCACAAGGTGATGGAAGCGCTGTTTGCTGACAAAAAAATTGATGGCTGCGTGACTTTGCATTATGCATTCCCGTTAGGGGTGAGCACCATGGGTAAAGTGGTGACACCTGGGGTTGGTCGTGAAATGATCATCGCATCAACAACGGGAACAACTGACACTAACCGACAGGCGGCGCTGCTGAAAAATACCATTTACGGTATTGCACTGGCAAAAGCCAGCGGTATCGAAAAGCCGACTGTTGGGGTGTTGAATATCGATGGTGCGGCATTGTGCGAGCGAAGCTTGCGCGAGCTGGCCGATGCTGGTTACGACATTCATTTTGCCCAGTCAGGCCGTGCCGACGGTGGGATAGCCATGCGAGGCAATGATTTGCTGCAAGGTACTCCTGATGTCATGGTGACAGATAGCCTGACCGGTAACCTACTCATGAAAATGTTCTCCTCATTCACGACTGGCGGTAGCTATGAAGCATCAGGCTTCGGTTACGGGCCGGGATTGGGTGAGGGCGCTTCCGACAAGCTGGTAAATATCATTTCAAGAGCCTCTGGCGCCCCTGTTGTAGCAGGTGCGATGAGACTGTGTGCTGATGCAGCGAAAGGGAGTGTCATGAAGCGAGTCGACGAAGAGTGGGAAGCGGCGTCTTTGGCGGGGCTGAACAGTGTGCTGGCCAAGTATCGCCAGCCTAAGCAACCCGCTGAAGCCAAGGCTGAAGTGACTGCGCCTCCGGAGAAAGTGACAGATGCAGAGATTGGCGGTATCGACATCCTTGAGATCGAAGATGCATGCCAGGTGCTGTGGAAAGCCAATATTTTTGCCCGTACTGGGATGGGTTGTACTGGCCCGATAGTGTTGGTCGCAAGAGATGATTTGGAGCAGGCTCGGACGCAATTGACTGAAACGAAATATATCGGTTGATTGTGACTGTAGCCCAATACTCCAGTCAATCTACTTCGATGACAAGAGAAGTCACTTATTAGGAAATTCGCGAGCGCGAAATCGGCAGCATAGAGAGTAGCGCTATTACCGTCCGTTATTAAGGATATAGAGATGACAGAAACAGTAGTGCGTCTTACGCAGATGACCAAAAAAGCTGGGTGAGCGGCGAAAATTGGCCCTAAGGCCATGGCGCAGGTTCTGCAGTCCATTTCACCCCTATTTCCCGAACAAGCGTATCCCGATCTGATGGTTGGGTTGACGGTAAGTGATGATGCTGCCGTCTACAAAATTACTGATGATATTGCCGTTATTCAGACATTGGACTTTTTTACTCCAATTGTGGATGACCCGTATGACTTTGGCGCCATAGCTGCTGCGAATGCACTCAGCGATGTATACGCCATGGGCGGTCAAGTAACATTGGCAATGAATATATTTTGTGTTCCAAGTGATCTTCCCCAAGAGGTCGTTGGCCAAATCCTCAAAGGTGGAGCGGAGAAAGTCCGTGAAGCTGGTGCGGTATTGGTTGGTGGTCACACCGTCGAAGACGATGAGCCGAAATTCGGTTTGTCGGTAATGGGTACAATCCATCCTTCCAAAGTGCAAACCAAGGCAGCTGTTGACAGCGGCGATATCTTGGTACTTACCAAGCCAATTGGTACTGGCTTAATTTCAACCGCAGCAAAACGGGGTAAGGCTAGTCAGCAGGCTATTGCGGCCTCAACCGACAGTATGAAAAAGCTTAACCGTAAGGCTGCAGAAATTTTCGCTCGCTATCCGGTGAAAGCCTGTACTGATGTGACTGGTTATTCGCTTCTTGGCCATGCTCTGGAAATGGCTGAAAAAAGCGAAGTTTGTATGCACTTTAATGCGACCCAGGTGCCTTTCCTGATTGAAGCAGAAGATTACGCCGCCCAGGGGTTATTCCCCGGTGGGGCGAAGCGTAACCTGGATGCCTATCATGACGAGATTGAATTTGCACCGGATCTAGATGAAAGCTGGCAGCGCAAGCTTTGTTGTCCGGAAACATCCGGCGGCTTGTTGGCAGCGGTACCGAAAGATTGTCTGGATGCTTTATTAACTGAATTTAGTAATAGTGAAGAACCATGTTGGGTTGTCGGGTACGCCGAGGCAGGAGCCGGCATCAAAGTAAGCCATTAGTACGGATATTGAAGGCTACCCATCCCAATTGACGCTTGTTTGGAGATATAAATGAAACTCGAACTAGGCAATATTCATGTTCGTGATTTGGCTTTCGGGCCAGTGAGCGAAGTAAAAGAAAATACAGTTGTGATTGAACAGCAAGCACTTTTGAACTACTTGTGCGAACTGGATCACCGCATCCGCTCGATTGAACTATCAATCGCAAAACCAGGCGATAGCATCCGCATCATGCCGGTAAAAGATGCTATTGAACCACGAGTGAAAGTCAACGGTGGTGGAGACATCTTCCCCGGACGTCACTTAGGTGAAGAAGCAATGGTTGGTGAAGGTCGTACGCATGTGCTGAAAGGTATGGCGGTGATCACTACCGGTGAGGTTGTCGGCTTCCAGGAAGGTATCCTGGATATGAGCGGCCCTGGTGCGGAATTCACACCATTCTCTTCAACCATGAACCTGGTGATTCAGTGTGAAGTGGATGAATCTTGTGACCAGTACGATCACGAAGGTGTACTTCGTCTGGTTGGACTGGAAGCGGGTCGCTGGATTGGTAAGTTGGCAGCTGATGTTGAGCCAGACGAGATCCACACTTACGAAACAAAACCGCTGCTAGAGCAGGCGGCTGAGTATCCTAACCTGCCAAAAGTCGGTTATGTTTACATGCTGCAGAGCCAAGGCCTACTGCACGATAGCTACTATTACGGTGTTGATGTAAAAGGCATGCTTCCTACACTGATGTACCCAACAGAAGTGATGGACGGTGCAATTATCAGCGGTAACTGCGTGTCGGCGTGTGATAAGAACACCAGTTTTGTTCACCAGAACAGTCCGGTTATCTATGATCTTTATCGTCACCATGGTTCGAAGTACAACTTCATGGGCGTTATCGTGACTAACGAAAACGTCACTCTGCGTGACAAAGATCGCTCATCTAACTTTGTCGTTAAGCTTGCCAAGCAAATGGGTTGGGACGCTGCGATTGTTAGTGAGGAAGGCTTTGGTAACCCTGATGCCGATTTGATGATGAACTGTGCCAAGCTAGAAGCAGCCGGTATTCAAACTGTCTTGCTGACCGATGAATATGCAGGTCAAAACGGTGAAAGCCAATCATTGGCGGACTCTCATAAGAGTGCTGATGCCGTGATCACCAATGGTAATGCTAACCAGTTAGTGACACTACCTGCGATGGACAAAGTGATCGGTCATGACCGCTATGCGGATATGGTTGCCGGTGGTTTCCATGGCAGCTTGCATGAAGATGGCTCTATCACGGTTGAAATACAGGCTATTCTTAGCGCAACCAGTGAACTTGGTTATCATCACCTCACCACTAAAGCAAGCTAAGCGAGGATACTCACATGACATTGAAAGTAGTTTATTACTTGAACCAATTCTTCGCCCAAAAAGGTGGCGAAGAGATGGCCCACATTCCGATGGAAGTGGTAGAAGGTACTGTTGGCGTTGGTTCACAAGTGAACACGATGCTACAGGACAAGGCTGAGATCACGCATACAATTATCTGTGGTGACTCCTATTTCAACGAAAATGAAAGCTTGTGCTGCCATGGATTGCAAGAAATCCTAGCTCAGCTGAAACCGGATCTGATTGTTGCGGGTCCTGCTTTCAACGCCGGTCGTTATGGTATGGCTTGTGGTACCGTGGCGAAAGTTGCGCACGAAATGGGTATTACCACCATTTCAGGCATGTACCTGGAAAACCCTGGTTATGAACTGTTCCGTCAGTATGCTTACATGGTTGAAACTGGTAACAGTGCAGCGAGCATGCGTAAAGCCATACCTGCGATGGTTAAGCTGATTAACCGCTATGTTGAAACGGAAGGTGACGTTGGTTCACCAGAAGAAGCGGGTTATATGCCTCGTGGTATCCGCGTGAATTTCTTCGCAGAAAAACGTGGTGCAGAGCGTGCAGTTGACTTGCTGATTGCCAAGCTGGCAGGACCTGAGTTTACGACTGAATATCCTATGCCGGTGTTTGACCGTGTTGATCCTCAGCCGCCAGTTGAAATGATGAGCACAGCTAAGATTGCGCTAGTGACATCAGGTGGTGTAGTTCCTAAAGGTAACCCTGACCATATCGAATCTTCAAGTGCATCTAAGTATGGCGAGTATAGTATTCGTGGTTTGGAAACCTTGACGGAAGAGACTCATGAAACAGCACACGGTGGATATGACCCAGTTGCTTGTAACCAGGACCCTAACCGAGTTCTTCCAGTCGACGTGTTGCGAGACATGGAACGAGAAGGTGTTATCGGAAGCCTGCATGACATGTTCTACACCACGGTCGGTAACGGTACGGCGGTCGCGAAGGCGAAAGAATACGGCGCAGAGATTGCGATGAAACTTCAGAAGGCTGGGGTTACCGCAGCCATATTTACTTCCACTTGAGGAACTTGTACTCGTTGCGGTGCAACGATGCTTAAAGAAATCGAGAAAGTAATGCCTGTAGTTCACGTTCTAACTGTCGTGCCTATCTCTAAAACGGTCGGTGCAAACCGTATCGTTCCTGCAATTGCGATCCCTCACCCACTGGGTGATCCTAAGATGCAGCCGAAAGAAGAGAAGTATGCACGTCGTCAGCTAGTTGAAAAAGCACTAGGTGCACTTCAGACTAAGATCGATGAGCAGACTGTGTTCTAAATATTAGAAAACAATAGAGCAAGAAGCACTAAAGCCAACCGGTTTTTCGGTTGGCTTTTTTTGTTTCTGCATTCCGAAACTGGAAGATGGAGATTTTCTATCTAGTGTGAGAGTCGTTAGCTCCGAGCTTTCAATCCCCTCCAGCTCCCCCTTCTGGTAACAGTTGTTGCCAAGTTAGAACTTCACTTTAGGGGGAGAGTTATCCACTGTGCCTGTAGGTTCTTCATCAGTAGGAAGTTAGTCATCACCGTTAACAGCTGCGACTGTATATGAGTGGTGATAGTTCAACATCAGAGAAAGTCCTTCCCCTTGTTCAATAATTTATTGAGATCGAAAGAGTTTATAAAAGGGGAAGCTAGATGGGGTTGGTCATACCTGGTTCAACGATGACTTAATAACCTGAAGCTGGAGATAGTAAGCTGGTAAAGGATCCCCGCCTTTGCGGGGATGACGTTTTGCGGAAGGGGGAATTTAGCTAAGGCCCTTGAAGCCAAGTGAGTCGAGACAGGATTTGATTAGCTGTAGATCAATGAAACCAAAATCAGTCCTTTGCTTTTCAGGAAACTGAACGCCAATCTCTTCATTCGTGAGAGTTAAGTGTTTGGGGTTAGCCTTACAAAGAGCCTGATAACGTTCGATTGCCTGCTCGATAGTGCTCAAAGATTCCATATCCAGTTCGTCATGGTTATTAAACACAATAATACTGCGATAGGGTGTTTCATGAGGTTTGACACTACCCGCGAGAGGGTGGGAGATAAGCTTTCCGCCAAGATGTATTTTATCTCTGGTTAGCATCAATACATCTTCGATATGGTTTCGCTGGGTATACTTTATTGAAGTGTTTAAATCTGCAATGCTTGGATTGTTAGTAATGATCTCAAGTTTGTCGTATCTCATTTTTATATCCCTAAATATAACCATAACAATAAAAGGTTTACTGCTCAGATGGTTATAAAGCGTTCAGTTGGTGATTATTATTATAATAAAAGTAAAGTTATTAATTACTGGCAAACATCTTATTTTTGCTATTTGTTAAACAATATTAGGATAACTAATGTCCATCATGAATTTGTTAACGGCTAATGTGAAAAAGATGTGACTCTGCTGTTTTATTTATGGGTAAATTAACGTGTTACTATCGGTATCTGGTGATAAAAAATGTTAGCCAGATAACCAATTTGGAAAGAAGTTTCATATATGATCATCTTTGCTGAAAAGCTCACAGAATCTCTGTTAAGCACTTTTAAATCATAATCTTATTCGGTATATTGGCCTCATCAAAACGCGGAAGTGGATGGGGTCTGGTGGCCCTCCCGGTCTTCAAAACCGACGTGAGCTGAATAGGCTTTGGCAGGTTCGATTCCTGCTCCTTCCGCCAACTCTTTAACGTGACAATCACTATATTGTCAATTCATAAACGTTATAGAGACTAATTATTAAGAATGAGTATATATTAAATATCTATACTTGTTTTAGTCAGGGTTAGAAGAAGAATGACGGTGGCAATGTTACTCGCCAACTAATAATAGAAAGTTAGTTTTCATCTTTATACTGGCCTCTGAACTCTTCCATACATAGCCCTCTGAAAAAATTCAAAACATTCTCTTGAATGGTTTCTCAATTAGTTACCTGAAATAAATCGAGAACTGGTTTACTCTGAGTATTGATTGAGTTTCTGTTTTCATTAATTTTCAACCGGGGCTTGATTATGACAGTAAGCACCTTATCTTCTATTCCACAAATCGAAAAAATCCTTCAGCAAGCTTTTTTGTCTCCTTATATCGAAAGATTAAGTCGCCCGGTCGTGACTGATATTGTTCGTGAACAGGTACAAACTTATAAAAAAAAGCACTTAAGCGATCCTGATGGTGTTCCGTTCTCTTTAGAGTTGCTTTACGACTATATCGAACAAGGCTGCTGGGTAATGAATCAGCAGCGTCTTCAGCGTGTTGTAAACGGAACTGGCGTTATTGTTCATACTAATTTGGGGCGCTCTCCGTTAGATGCTGAGTTATGGCAAAGCGTCAGCGAGGTAAATACGCATTACAACAACCTTGAAATTGACCTACATACCGGAAAGCGCGGTAAGCGTAAGGGGATGTTGCAGCAGTTGATGCAGTATCTGGTCAAAGGTGAGGACACCTTGGTCGTTAACAATAATGCATCGTCAATTTACCTGATGTTGCATGAGTTGGCTAAAGGCAAAGAAGTTATTGTTTCCCGTGGCGAACAGATTCAGATTGGTGGAGGATTCCGAATTCCAGATATTCTGGCACTCTCTGGTGCCAAGCTGGTGGAGGTCGGAACGACTAACATTACAACGGCGAAGGACTACCTTGATGCGGTAACTGAAAATACTGCAATGGTATTGATTGTTCATACCTCCAACTTCAAGATCCGTGGCTTTACGGAATCAGCTGATATCAAGGAGTTAGCACGGGATCTTCCTGATCATGTCGTCCTTGCTGTCGATCAGGGATCAGGAACGACTTTCGAAGATATGCCTGATGAGCCTACGGTCGCCAGTTATATCCAATCAGGCGCCGATATTGTTTGTTTCTCGGGGGACAAGATACTGGGTGGCCCGCAGGCGGGACTGGTAACCGGTAAGCAATCGTTGATCAAGCAGCTTGAAACAAACCCAATGATGCGGGCATTCAGACCAAGCAGAATTGTGTATTCGTTACTTGAAGAGCTGGTGGTACGCAAGCTGAATCAACTTGAAAGCGGGCAGGGTGTTGCTGAAAGCAAGCGTTCACTCTGTGAATCAGAGCTTGAGAGAAGAGCACGTTTGCTATCGGATGGGTTTGGCGATCAAGTTCGGGCCGTTCGTTCAGAGATGACCGTGGGGGGAGGTTCACTGCCGGATCAAAGCGATCCATCATGGTCAGTTGAGATCATGGCTGATAATGGTCAAAACAAGCGCTCGGCCGAGAAGTTATTACAAGTAATGCGCCGCTGGCCGTTGCCAGTGATCGGAGTGATTAAACATGACAGAGTGCAGCTTAATCTTGCCACGATAGAAGAAGCTGAAATCTCTTATCTACGTAGCCAGCTGGCGGAGGTGTTGTTATGAGTTATGTCGTCGGAACGGCTGGGCATGTCGATCATGGCAAGTCAGCATTAATTAAGGCCCTGACAGGAATAGATACCGCGCACCTGCCACAGGAAAAGAAGCGCGGGATGACGATTGATCTTGGTTTTGCATTTTTTAAGCATCAAGACGGTACGCCTGTTGGGGTTATTGATGTACCGGGCCACGAGCGATTTATTCGTAATATGGTGGCGGGGGTATGGAGCCTCGATATGGTGCTGTTTGTTGTCGCAGCCGATGAAGGCTGGATGCAAATGTCAACTGACCACTTAAAGGTTATTGCATCGATGGGTATCGACAACGTTACCTTGGTGATCTCCAAATCTGATTTGGTCGATGATGAGATGTTGGCGCTGGTTGAGGAAGAAGCGCTGGAACAGTTCCTTGAAATTGCAGGCTTTATTCCAGACTCAATGGTGGTATCTGCCCATCAGCAAAAAGGAATCGATGAGCTACGCTACCATATCTGCCGGAAACTCGATAATCATTCAAATGAAAAACGTCAACAGACGGCAATGCAGCGCCAGGCTCATTTATATATTGACCGGGTGTTCACGGTAAACGGCGTGGGTACGACCGTGACAGGCAGCTTGTGCGGTGGTGAGTTTCATGTCGGACAGAAGCTGATCCTTCAACCGTCAGGGAGGGAGGTTCAGGTAAAAAGCTTGCAGTCCTATCACCAGAATATCGAGACGGCGGAGCCAGTATCACGGGTTGCAATTGCACTGAAAGGTGTGAAGAAAAAAGAGGTTGAGCGCGGGTTTTGCCTGATGGCCTCGAACGAGTCCGGCTTTGTTGTTGATGAATTGATTGTGCGGCTCGACGGCATGTTGTTTGAGAATAAATGTCGTAATAACAGCGAGGTAGAAGTGGCATTTGGCACCTTTAATACGCTCGCCAAAATATTTGTGTTCAAAGGAACTAACCTCGCTCGTCTGCGCTTGAAAGAGCCGGCCTGTTGTTTCTGGAATCAGCGCGCATTGCTCATCCAGCATGGTGGCAGTAGCATTATCAATTGTGGTGCAATTGTATGGGGAGGGGAAGCTGCCAAGCAATATCGCAATAAGCTGTATGATTTGTTAATGGCAATGCCAGATCTGCCGTCATGGGAAGACTATGTCACGATTAACATGTCGTTGTATGGCTACGCTAAGCGAGGTGATCACCAGCTTGATGAAGCTGGGTATAAAGCTTGCAGTGATTGGTTGTTTACCGAAGAGTGTTATAACAGCTCTCATCAAGCAATAGAATCGATTCTCAAGCAAGAGCAGATTGATTTGTCTGCCAATGAACTCAGTGGCAAGCTTCAGATGCCAATTGATGTCTTGTCGGCATTGCTACAGGAGCTTGTTGAAGAAGGGAAACTAAAGCTGAGCGGTGAGCTTTTCTCGCTTGGAAATGGACGCAGTGAAGCCCAGCTATCACCAACGGCAAAACAGATCCTTGAGCGACTGACTCGGGCCGAGAAGCAAGGTTATGAAGCCGATAAAGAGAAAATTCCAGGTGCTCAGAAAGAGCTAAGAAACTTGGTTAGGCTTGGTTTTGTTGTGCCTCTCGAAGGCAAAATTTACTATGAAAAAGGCCTTTATGATGAGTTGGTCAACGAGATCATCGAGGGACGAGAAGTTAACGAGCGTTTTAAGATTTCTGATGCCCGTGACCGAACCGGTCTGTCACGAAAGTATATGATTCCGGTATTGAACCGTATGGAGTCCGATGGCTGGATCAAGCGGGTTGATAATGATCGCCAGGTATTACGTACACCGGAAAAGGTGGCTGCTTAATACGGTTAGAGACGGCTGTTTTACACTAACTATCATGATTCTTCCAGAAGCCTCACGCAGTGAGGCTTCTTTTGTTAGAAAGCACTAACTCGTTTATCGGGAAGCACTATTTTGCTTATTTAGGTCACTTGAGTATCGTTATGTAAAATCTCTGTCAGACTTGCGCCAGACGGGAACTATCGGTTTTGGGAATAATGTAAAGATGGGTATTCTTCCGGTCAGGATTAATTATTGAGAGTTTTATCAATGCGCAAGTTGGTCATTGCCAGTTTAGTTAGTTTGGCGTTAGTAGGATGTGATTCAGGTTCATCGGAAAGTAGTAGCAACAGTGGAAAGTTCAATTTGGCATTCTCGGATGCGCCTGTCGACGGTCTGAAAAAAGTTTGCGTTGCTTTCGACAAGATCACGGTACATCACATAAACGGTAATGAATCTAACTGGGGAACAACGTCTTTTGCTGCGGATCAAGGTTCTGCTGAGTGTGTCCCTGATGGACATGCTATCCCAGTTGATAATAACGGTAACCCTGAATTTATGGTTATCAACTTGATGGCTTATCAAGGCGAACAGTTTTTGCAGGTGCTAAGTGACGAGCAGATGGAAGCTGGCCAATACACTCAGATGCGTTTGTCTGTGCTTGAGAAAGGTAATTACACTGATGGAACACCTTACTCGCATGTTGTTACTGATACGAACGCAACTGAGGGAATTCGTGTTCCGAGCGGAGAATTGAAGCTTGATGGTTTTGATGTGGTGGCTGATGCAACCCAAGCCTATACTCTTGAGTTCGATCTGCGTAAAAGTATGGTTGAAAACGCCAACGGTTATCAGCTGAAGCCTCGTGGTATTCGTTTGGTAAACAATCAAGACGTTGCAACGATCTCCGGTGAAGTAGAGCTGGGAGGTGGTGCGTGTGGCAACATTATCGATGATGCGTTCGTCTATGTGTATAGTGCCCCTACAGGTGGTGCGCACGGGGATTTAGGATCCTCAAGCGAACCATATACTTCGGCAGGGGTTGATCTTATTTCTGGCAAGTTTGAGATTGGTTATGTGCCGCTAGGTAGTTATGACATCGTCTTAGTATGTAATGGCGGCGAAGACGACCCCGAAAAGGCCGGTGACCAGCTAACCATTGATTCGAGTTTTGTTGGTGAAGTATTAACCGCCAGTGGTCGAACGTTCAAATTCTAATATTTGAAGAACCCGGTACCCAAGCGGGTTCTTCATTAAAATAATTACCATAAAATCAACTAATTATTCTCCGAATATCACATTTTTCATCCAACTAAGGGCGTAGAATCTTTCGTTATCTCCTAACGGAGTCAATGTCAGCCCTCCAATTGTCTGTCATCGCCACAGAAATTTCATGAGGACTGATAGTCAAAAATAAGACTGGAGGGATACCATGACGATAGGCAAATATCTGCGTTGGAAAGATGAAGATGGCAATGAGTTCAGACCTGTTTCTTTGACGGGAACAGAGTTGCTTAACGACCGGACACTCAACAAAAGTACTGCATTTACCTACGAGGAAAGAGAGGCTTTTCAGCTGAGTGGCTTGTTACCCCCGCGCGTCCAAACATTTGATGACCAGCTCAATCGTGTTTACGACGGCTTTAGAAATGCATCGACTGATATTGAGAAATACCTGTTCTTGCGTGCCCTCCAGGATCGTAATGAAACCCTCTTTTATGCGTTGTTGTCTCGCCATATTGAAGAAATGACGCCGATTATTTACACCCCGACAGTCGGTAAAGCCTGTCAGGAGTTCAGCCACCGCTACCAGAAAGCCCGTGGTTTATATATCACTGAAGACAATGTAGAAAGCATGGCCGAGCAGGCCCGCCATTTTACCGGTAAAGATATTAAAATAATTGTGGTAACAGATAGCCAGGGAATCTTGGGGCTGGGTGATCAGGGTGTTGGCGGAATGGGAATTCCGATTGGCAAGCTGTCGCTTTATACATTGGGAGCGGGGATCCATCCTGCACACTGCTTGCCAATCGCACTGGATGTGGGTACCGACAATCAGGACTTGTTGGATGATCCTATGTATTTGGGTGTACCGCGCAAGCGTATGCGTGGCGAAGAATACAAAACCTTCATCAAGAAATTTGTTCGTCAGGTGAAGCAACACTTCCCGAAAGCTGTTTTGCAGTGGGAAGATTTTAGCAAGTCGAATGCTTTTGATAATTTGGCCGATTACGAAGATTTCTTACCATCATTTAACGATGATATTCAGGGTACAGGTTCGGTGGTTCTTGCCGGTATTTTAGGCGCAGTCAAAATCAAAGGTGAGTCATTAGTTGATCAAACCTATGTGGTTTATGGAGCTGGTGCTGGAGGGGTAGGGGTTGCTGACCAGATCTATGCCGGTTTGCTAAAAGAAGGCTGTTCTCACACGGCAGCTCGAGACAGGATTTTCATTCTTGACTCTCAAGGTTTGGTTTTTGATGATCGTGAAGGGCTGGATGAATATAAGAAACGGTATGCGAAGCCTCGTTCGTTGGCAGACAATTGGCATACCGAGGTGTTGGGTAAAGTATCTTTGACCGAGCTAATTGATAACCATCCGGTTACGGTTTTGCTTGGTACGAGTGGTATTGGCGGTGCGTTCAAAGAAGAGCATGTCCAGAAAATGATGGAATATACCAAGCGTCCGATGGTATTCCCGTTATCGAATCCGACAGCCAACTGTGAAGCACTACCAGAAGATATTTATAAATGGAGTGACGGACAGGCGATCGTGGCGACAGGCAGCCCATTTGATAATGTTAGTTACAATGGTTATGAATACCGGATTGGACAAGGTAATAATGTGTTTATCTTCCCTGGTGTAGGTCTTGCTGCCATTGTTTCACGTTCGAAGAAAATCACTCTCGATATGTTCACCATGGCTTCTTATGCATTGGCTGAATGTGTGTCTGAGGAGGATTTGGCTGTGGGTTGTGTCTATCCACGGATCAGTGAGCTAAAAGAAGTCTCACTACGTGTTGCTACCAGCATTTTGCACAATATGCAGGCAACGGATCCTAATAGTATTTTGCGAGGCAAAGATGTTGAACAGGAGCTAGCTGAACATATGTGGGAGCCAGCTTACCTGCCTTATCGCAGAGTGTAACAGCGCAGGTTCCGTAACTGTAGAAAAATGCTCGTTGAACAAAAATAAAGCCCGGCTAAATTGCCGGGCTTTATTTTTGTCAGTTTTTGTATCTCGTTCTAGGCTTGTCTGTTGCGTTGTGCCCATGTGCCTATAAAGATAAAAGTCGCTGCAACCAGACATATTAACCATTGGCTGGGAATATGACTGAGCTGATTGGCCAACCAAGGTGAAACCGTGATAATCAGAAAGCCATAACCAAAAGCGTTGACCAGGATAAACACAAGGGTCCGTATTACAAAATTGGTCCCAGATAGTTGCCGTCTGAGTAGCCGGTTAATATCAGCACCGAAAACAACAAGCAGGCAAGCAATCATTGCCGTTGAAATTTCACTAAGCCAAGGGCGGATGAATTGGCCGGAATCTGCTAGAAACTCAATCAGTATATTCATGAAGATAAGAGTAATGATGTTTGATGCAGCAAAGAATACTGGTTCTTATCTATTGCCAGTACTCTCTTTGGACGAGCCTGTAAGCATGATCACATTTAGGATATTTTTTGGTGAAAAATGGATCAGTCATATTTTCGTACAAGTGGTACTAGATACTTTATAATCGAAGCTGAATACCTTTTCGTAACAGGTTTGCACTTCTATTCATGTTAACTATCTCCAATTCTGTACAACTTGCTGACTGGGAAATTGAAATTACCGCGATTCGCGCTCAGGGAGCGGGTGGTCAAAATGTCAACAAGGTCTCCAGTGCGATTCACCTCCGTTTTGACATAAAACGCTCAACCTTACCGGATTTTTATAAAGAGCGTCTGCTTAAATTATCTGATCACCGCATCACAAAAGATGGTGTGATCATCATCAAGGCACAGCAGTATCGTACTCAAGAGCAGAATAAGGAAGACGCGTTATTACGGCTCAAAGAATTGATACAAGCTTCCGTCGTTCAGCAGAAGGCACGTCGGGCGACCAAACCTACGAAAGGGTCGCAGCGGCGCCGGATGGATAAGAAAACTCAGCGTGGGCAGACGAAAAACATGCGAGGGAAGGTTAAGTTTTGAGCAGGTTAACACTTTGATTCTTTAGTTCGTGAAAGATGCCTCGATAGCGTTTAGTTTCACTTCTAACATGATGATGTGTAAAGGTGATATGGATGTCAGAGAAGAAAACATGCCAGTTGCTCCAGTTGTATTTTCGTGAGTCAGAACGTGTCAGGTTGCTGGACTTGGATGCATTGCCGGTATTGGATACAGACGAGCAAGCCAATATGCATGATTGGCTTGCTACCAAGCGAAACTTTTCACCGGACGAGATCGCGTCACAGCAATGGATAAAAACCTGTAGTGCAGGGTATATTACTGAGCTGACATTCTTTCCTGATGGCCGACTGGATGAATATACGTTATTTAATCGCCAGCGAACCACTGGGCGGTGGGAGTTGATTGATGGCGTGATTGAGATGGTTATTTACAAAGGTGAAGACCAGTATCGTTGTGCCGTGCTTGCAAATAGAACGGTTAATATCCATTCGGCAATTGAGTATAAAAACGGTGAGTTGCACTCTTATCTGAAGTTGGCACAAACCCGACCTGTCGAAAATTAGTCTGTTTCACTGGCAAATAGAGAGTGAAACTGGTATTCATTTTATATTGAGATCAATTCTTTAGAATGACGAGTGAGAACCAGGCCTGTGAATACAAGGACGAATACAATTAATTCGGTTGCTGTTATCGGCGGCACGCATGGAAACGAATTCAGCGGGATTTACTTGCTTCGCAAGTGGCAGCAAAATCCCACGTTGATTATCCGAGATTCCTTTTCGACCCAAACTGTTTTTGCCAATCCGAAAGCGTTTGAGGAAAACAAGCGCTATCTTGATTGCGATCTGAATCGCCAGTTTAGCCTTGATGATTTGAACAATCCTGAACTGGCTAATTATGAGCAGAGCAGGGCAAAAGCCATCAACCTTCAGGTTGGCCCGAAAGGGAATGCCAAGACTGACTTCATTATTGATTTGCACAATACAACCAGCAATATGGGCCCGACGCTAATCCTACTGCAGTCTGATGCGTTTAACCGCAAAATGGGCGCTTACGTTAAAGCTAAAATGCCCGAGGCCGTCGTGGTATTGGAAGATCAGTCCACTGTCGAGGAACATTACTTCCTGAGTTCAATCACCAAGCAGGGAGTGATTGTTGAAGTTGGCCCGCAGTCGCAGTCGGTACTCCGTCAGGATGTACTGGACTGGATGGAAGAGATGACTCAGCATATTCTTGATTATGTCGAGTTACATAATACGGGTTCTTTGCCGACGCTACCGGCAAGCTATGAGGCATTCAAATACGAAGAAACGCTGAAGTTACCGGAAGATGATAAAGGGGAACGTATTGGCATGGTACATAGAAATATCCAAGATGCTGATTTCAAACCAATACGTTCGGGCGATCCGGTGTTTACCTTATTTGATGGCAAGGAAATTTGCTGGATAGGGGATTATGAAGCCTACCCGCACTTCATCAATGAGGCGGCGTATTACGATAATAATCTTGCGATGTCGTTGGCTAAGAAGGTGATAGTCGAGGTATAGCGCGTTAAGCGAGATATATCAGTCATAATATAGGGCAGCTCCCCAGCACTTGTGGGCGCTGCTCTTTTTATATCAGTCGCTATAGAAAACAATGATATCTATGTGGGGAGCTTTATGCCGTCAAATCAAATGCAGCTTTCCAGAGTGATGATTGTTACTACGCTTGCGATGTTGGCGTTTGCCGGAAACTCACTGCTAAACAGACTGGCTTTGCTTGATACTGATATAGATGCTGCCACCTTTACATCGATACGTATGCTATCAGGGGCGGTGATGTTGTGGTGGATTTCTACTTGGAAAAACAGTTCTCAGCATACAGAGGGAAACTGGCCGTCTGCACTTGCCTTGTTTATTTATGCTGCAGGTTTTTCTTTTGCCTATATTAACCTGTCCGCGGCCACTGGAGCGCTGCTGCTTTTTGCGGCAGTGCAAACAACCATGTTGGGGTACGGTCTTTGGCAAGGGGAACGTCTGACTACTATTCAATGGCTAGGTTTTAGCTTGGCGATAGGCGGTCTTTTAGGGCTGTTGCTACCCGGTGTGTCGGCTCCACCATTGCTGGGTTCGGTATTAATGTTGGCGGCAGGCATTGCCTGGGGGATTTATTCAATAAGAGGTAAAACGGCTGTCGATCCGGTTTTGGCAACCACTGGTAATTTTCTTAGAGCCGTACCATTTTCCCTAGCGTTGAGCTTTCTGATGCTCGGCAGCATGTCGTTAGACTGGACGGGAGTCGGGTATGCCGTTTTATCCGGTGCTATAGCGTCGGGGATCGGTTACGTGATGTGGTATAGCGTACTTCCTGCATTGCAGGCGACTACGGCTGCTACGGTTCAGCTAAGTGTTCCGGTACTCGCAGCAATCGGTGGGGTCTTTTTCCTTGGCGAGTCGATTTCGATACGCTTGTTCTTGGCTTCTTCTGCGATTCTTGGTGGTATTGCTCTGGTGTTGAGTAAGAAAGGTTAAAGTGAAGCAATAACAATGAAACTGTTATATGCCGCATCCATGCGGCGTTTTTTTTCCTTTCTACACGTCATGTAGCCAGTGTTAAAGAGATCGAGCAACGAACTCTTTTATATTAAAAATATCATTGAATGTTTTGATTATCATCTTTCGGGCTTTCGGCTTTATTTAGATGCTTCCAGCTTTCATAAATATCAAACACATTAATAAATGGTACACAGCCAGCACTATCACAGTACTTATTAAACTCGCTAAAGCCCATGAACTTTTTGTCCTTATCGATAACTACTAGGTTTTGATGAGTGTTTAACTGAGGCTGTTCATCATCACCGTCTTTCATTATGATACCCCTCTTTAGATTGTGTCAGCCAAGCTGTGTTCTAGTGGTTTTATACTTACTGACAATTATTCTTTTAGCTGTTATATCGAGGCTACTTTATATACTTTGGATTAACGCCTCCCCATAGAGTATATAAATCGCATAATAGTCGTCCGGTTTTGTTTTCCATCTCTGATCTGGATATTTCGCCATCACCTTGTTGACCGAATAGAACGACTTCATCTCCAGGTTTTGCACCTTTAATGTCTGTAATGTCAACCATCGTTGTATTCATTGATGTCTTTCCAATGACTTTGGCTCTTTGACCATTGATTAAGACATGGCCTTTTCTACTTAGTGACCGAGGATAACCATCAGAATAACCTACAGGCAGATTAGCCAGTAATGATTCTCTCGATAAGATTTCGGTACTATCATAACCAACAGTCGAACCTGCAGGGAATTTATGAACAGAAGCAATTTCTGTTTTAAAGGATACAATACTTTTGTACTCTGGAAATTGTGATGTTGTGTCACCATACAGTGCTCCTCCTGGACGGATCATATCCAAACGAGCTTCTGGTAGCATCAATGTCGTGTAAGAGTTAGCTGCATGAAGAGTTACATCATCTCGCTTTAAGTCAGAGTGTTCTATTAGCCAACTAGTCTCATTCATGAATCGTTTTAGGCCTAGCCTTGTTGTATCTAAATCCTCTGTCGGAAAGTGGGTCATCATACCTACAATATTAACGCGTGGTGTTTTTGTTACTTTGACAGCATCCTTTTTACCACTATCGGTTGTTAGGTCAATACCGTTACGCCCCATTCCTGCAGAGTTGAAAGCAAGATGTACTGAAATACTTGTATTGTGTTTTTTGGCGATTTTAGAGATAGCTTCAGCTTGCTCAAGGGTGCCAATAAGCTCCTCAATATTAAATTTAACAGCAGCTTCTATTTCATCAGGAGCACCGGCTCTTACTCGAAGTATTTGACCATTGAAGCCTTTTTTTCTGGCTATTTTGGCTTCTTCATTACTGGCTATTGCTATACATGAAATGTTGCTATTAATAACTGAAGGAATAAGGTTTTCGATCCCATTTCCATACGCATCTGCCTTCATCACAGCACAAATTTTGGTCTTGTTTCCAACTTCTTTTTGAAGCAGTTGAATATTATTTTCGAAAATGCCTCTATCAACTTCAACCCAGGCATTAGGCTGCATTGCTTGCTGTTCCTGTGTAATATCATTACTTGATAGAATGAACGGGGCACTCATGGCATTGTTGGCAACAAGAGAAATTGAAAAAGCTATAAGCGATAATTTAAATTTCATTTAATACTCTCATGTGGATTTTATGTAATTGAAGTTATTTCAACTGTCGTTATAATTTGAATTGGCCAACAATATCATGAAGATTACTTGTGCGATTGTTCAAATCTGTTAACTCAGTTTCGGAGTTTTTAGTTGCAATCTGATTATCATCGGCACTTATACTTAAACAAGACACACTGCCTGACAAGTGTTGAGCTGCATCTGATTGTTCCTGCATAGAGTTAGATATCTGCTCCATGTTATTGAGTAAAGAAATAATTTCATCAGTAAAGCTTATCAGTGAGCTTCGTGCTTCGTTTGCATGACAAGTACTTATGTTGACTAGATCAACTGAGTTCTTCATATTTTCAGAAGTAATGTTGGTATCGTGATGGATGTTTTTTAGCATATTCTCGATTTCGACTGTTGCAAGAGCAGTTCGTTCCGAAAGGTTACGTACTTCATCGGCAACAACAGCGAATCCTCGTCCTTGTACACCGGCACGAGCGGCTTCTATTGCAGCATTCAATGCCAATAAGTTGGTTTGATCTGCAATATCTTTAATGACAGAAACAATCGTATTAATTTTATTGGCACTTTTATCTAATTCTTCAAGGTTTGAAGCCAGTTCATTGACCCCTTCCTGAACATCTACCATACCATCTACAGCTTGATCGACTTTTGTTACGGTTTCCTGTGTTTGTACTTCAAACTGTTTTGCTTGATCGTTTATGCTATTTGTTATGCCTGAAACACTTTGGATACTGGCGGCTAACTCCTCGATAGCAGCGGCACTACTGCGTACATTTTCAGCCTGAGAAGTGGAACGATCAGATATTCCATTAAAGATATTATTGAGTTGTTTTGATGTGTCTGTTATGGAGTTTGAGCCATCGTTAATCTCCAGAATTCTAATCCGAAGGGATGCAATGAAAATATTAAACGATTTAGTTATTTTCCCGATTTCATCATGACTAGTGGTCGGTATTTCCCTCGTTAAATCCCAGTTGCCATTTGCAAAGCCCTGTAATACGCGGTTAAGGTAGTTTAGTGGTTTGACTATTCTTATTGATATATTGTATGTCACTAGCAATGTGATCAAAATAATAATGGCTGCAAAAATACCAACTTGAACTAGTATTTGATCTTTTAACGTATCTAAGTAACTTAATGCTACATCAACGCCAATGACATAGTACTCGCCGTTGATATTTCTAAATGGAATGAAAACTGAACGCCACATTCCAAATTCACCTTCGTATTCTTCAAACTGAATTTTATGAGTTTGGAATGCATCACGTAAGCCTTGGGGAACAACTTTATACTCTTCAAGGTACCAGTTCTTATACTTGCCAGAGGCTAGCTCATTATCTGATTGATTGATGTAGGTATAATATACTTTTCCATTTTTCTCTATTGTCGAATAAGCCCAGTCAATTTCTGATTTTTTTGTAAATCGACTAATCTTATTACTAATAGATTCGTAGTTATCTGAAACTGACGGTAATGTGTCATGAGCATTTTCACCAATTAAACCATTTAAGGCATATGCAGAAGCTGTTAGCTTTGAGTCTAATCCATCAATTGCCGTTCTGTATATTACATTGTATGAATATGTTGAATATGACACTATGATTAAGAATGCCAACGTTGAAAAGCAAGCCAATAGTTTGCCTCTTAGTCCCCAGTTTTGATTCATTCTACTACCTATTTATATAAGCTGGACAGACAACGAAGTTTGTCAGGCTAATATGATCTTATAAAAATGTGCTTTGTAACCAATGCAAGTGAGGCTTTCAAATTAAAGGCTGATTATTTTTCGAATTCATTACCTAAAATGAAATCAATATCAGCTCAATCAATATCCGTGTTATTTATATTTCTTATGTTTATATTACGGCCGAGAGGTTACTTATTTTCATTATCAATATCAATAGGTGAGTATTAAAATCCATTTTATGGTGACTAAAAAATCAGGCACCCAATTAAATTTTCGTATAAATACTCTATTTATATCTCTTTGATTAGTAAGTGGTTTATGATTTTTTTTGTTTTTCCATCTTTTTGATAAGGAGAAAGCTCAGACTGGTCCGAACAGTGATCTTTATCCCAATAAATGGCGGTTAATATCATTGGTTCTCATTTCGGTGTGATAGGTGTCATAAATATGGCGTCGTGGTGTTTCTTTGACGCTTACTTTGTGAGTCTGTTTTTAATGATTAATGTCATGTGATTGATGATGGTTTGGAGTGGTAACGTTATTTTCTCTTCTGCCCGGTATTGTAATGTGAACCAACGCATTAATTGTAGAGTGCTTTTCTTGCTACCTTGTCTCGATATATCTGGCTGCTGTTGTGGCCTAGGAAAAGGATAAAACAAAGGGTCTAATCATGGATTGACCGTTATGCCTAGTGACCGCCATAGGTCAATGTGGAAGAAGATGTTCAGATATTTCGAATAATAATCGGGATAAGTAAGTGTTCAGCGAGAGAAGCTGAGATGGCGTAGCTTGATAAAGTTAATGATCCACAGGGTGACGGCCAGATGATCGGTGTGTTGGCTTAATGAAGCCAATGCTGTTTGGGTTATTTGTGGCGGGTAGTTATCACTACGTAGCTGGATTAGATCATGGCTGTAATCTGGAGTAAATTCCGGATGCCCTTGAATCCCGAGAAAATGATGGCCGACCTGGATCATCGCGTAAGGGCAAAACTCGCTGCCTGCCAGTACAATTGTGTCTTTGGGCGGTTCGGTGATTTGGTCTTGATGGCTAACAAGTAGTGAATAGCCCTTCTTTGGATCAGTAAGCCAACCGTGTTGACTTACCATGTCTCGATTCAATTTCACATTGGCGACACCGAGCCCCCAACCTTTGTTCGAGCAACACACTTCGCCTCCCAGTGCTCTCGCAATCATCTGATGGCCAAAACAGATCCCGATAAAAGGAATGTGCTGCTGGTACAACTGGTGAATGAAGGCTTCAAAAGTGCGGATCCATCTTATGTTATCGTAGACGCTAAACTTGCTGCCTGAACTGATATAAGCATCACACTCATCCAATGACTCAGGGTACTGGCCATCCATAACCCGATAGAAGTTGAGCACGATACCTGAATCGACCTGGCTAAATAGTTCACTAAACATGGCGGGATAGTTACCGTGTTTTGTCTGTAGCTCTGGCCTCACATCATCACAGAGTAAAATACCCAGTATCATATCGCCTCAATTAGTTAGCGTGCCATCAACGGCACGGTTAAAGATATCCGTATATTGTGTAGCAGTGAACGGGACGGGGTTGCCTGAAGCGGCAGCGTCAGAAGCTGCCATTTCTCCAATACGCTGTGCCTGTTGGCTGTCGATACCGATATCGGCGAGGGTATGGGGAATGTTCAATTCTTGTCGTAGCGTGAGAATCCACTTCATGACACCATCAAAATTAGGCTGAGTCAGAGCCAGATACCGTCCGAGGCGGCCCATTTTTTCATTTATCTTTGGTTGGTTGGCTGCAAGTACATAAGGCATCAAAATGGCATTGAGCAATCCATGATGGTGATTGTAGACCGCACCTAACGAATGAGCGATGGCGTGCATGGCACCGAGTCCTTTCTGAAAGGCGGTGGCGCCCATGGTGGAGGCTACAAGCATGTGGGTACGAGCTTGAATGTTATCGCCGTCAAGATATGCAACGGGAAGATAGTGCATGATCATCCGCATCGCTTCGAGGGAAATGGCTTCAGCCATGGGGTGATAGGAAGGTGAGCAAAAGGCTTCTAGGTTATGGGAGAGGGCATCCATGCCTGTTGCAGCTGTCAAAGGTTGTGGAAGTGCCGTTGTCAGCGTAGGATCAAGCAAGACATGAACTGGCATTATTTTTGGATGAAAGATAATCTTTTTAACCTGATGCTCTTCGTCGGTGATAACCGCTGCACGGCCTACTTCAGATCCTGTGCCGGCCGTCGTCGGCACTGCGATAATTGGTGCAATAACATCGGTGTCGGCTTTTTTCCAGTTGTTCCCTTTGTCTTCAAACTCCCATAGCGATAGGGATTGATTGGCGGCTAACGCTATGGCCTTGGCCGCATCTATGCTGGAACCACCACCAAAAGCAATAATGCCGTCATGTTGGCCCTCAAGGTAGTGACGGATCCCTGTCTCGATGTTTTGGCCTGTCGGGTTGCCCTGTACGCCGCTAAATAACTGGATAGCCAAACCTGAAAGGCGACACGCTCCCAGAGCGTTGCGAACCATTTTACTGTCGGCCAAGATGGGATCGGTCACCATCAAAGGTGCGCTGATGCCAGCTTCTTGGCAATATTGAGCGAGTTTGTCTGAGCAATGTTCGGCAACGGTAATAGCTGTGGGGTAGTTCCATTGGGCCTCAAGCATAACGGTTACTCCTGAAGGTGCTTGATATGGAAAGACTTTGGTCTGGTTAAGGTTTCGAACCCAAGCTTCGATAGTGCATAGCCGCGACCGGAGTGCTTGACGCCTGTCCAGGCGAGCGCCGGATCAAGGTAGTCACAGCGGTTGACAAAAAAGGTCCCGACATCCAGTTGTTCGCCCAATTCGATGGCTTGGTCTGTATTGCGGGTGAAAATGCTTGCTGTCAGCCCGAACTCGCTGTCATTCATCAGGGCGATTGCCTCATGATCGGAGTGAACCTTTTGTACGGCAACAACGGGTCCGAATGTCTCTTCGGTCATGACTCTCATTTGGTGGGTGACACCGGTCAATAGCTGAGGGGCCAAATACGGCGTATCTGGTTGGCTAGCCGGAAAATCAGATTCATTAATATGGGCGGTTGCCCCCATTTCTATAGCCTGCTGAATTTGGTCGCGAATAAAATTAGCGGCAGTGGTTCGTACCAGTGGTCCCAAGGTGGTGTCGTGTTCGAGTGGGGACCCGAGTTGGTATGTGTAGATCTCCTGTTTGGCTTTGACAACAAACTCATCATGGATACTTGCATCGACGTATATCCGCTCGATGCCGCAACATGATTGTCCTGAATTAAACAGAGCCCCATCGACGACTGTTTTAACGGCATGTTCAAGATTGGCATCGGCGCGTACATAGGCCGGGTCTTTGCCGCCAAGTTCCAAGCCGATATTGTGGAAATGTCCGGCAGCCGCCTTTTCGACCATTTTCCCTCCGGAGACTGAGCCGGTAAAGGTAACGTGCTGTATTTGCTCACTGGCGATCAGTTGTTCGGTATTGGAATGGTTGAGGAATAGATGTTGGAAAATCCCTCTTGGCAGACCAGCTTCGTCAAAGGCTTGTTGAAGCCGCTCTGCGCACAGCGGTGTTTGTGACGAATGCTTGAGGATGACTGTATTGCCTGCAAGTAATGCTGGAATGATGGAATTGATGGCCGTGAGGTATGGGTAGTTCCAGGGGGCAATAACGAAGACGGTACCGAGAGGTTCATGTTTGATATAGCGGGTAAAGCCGGGTTTGTCAGCAAGCTTTATAGGGGCCAGCGCTTCATCACAAATTGATATCATATAGCGCGCTCGTTCTTCTACTCCCGATAGTTCGCCACTGCTATAGCGAATTGGCCGCCCCATCATCCAACTGATCTCGCTGGCGATCATCTCTTTGTGTGTTAGCAGGGCATCAATTGCTCTGCTGCAATAGGTTTTCCGTTGTGCAAGGGGAGTCTGGCGCCAGTGACTTTGTGCGATATTTGCCCGTTCCAGCGACTCAATAATATCTTTCTGGTTAGCTAGTGGCTGAGTGACAAGGATACTATCGTCCGCCGGGGAGATTGTTTCTAAAACTGTGTGTTCATCATGTTGATTTGTCATGCCAGCTGGCCTCAGATGATTTCAAAATAACGATTGAGTTCCCAATCTGTCACATGTTTCCTGAATTCTCGATCTTCCCACTCCCGAGAGGCGGAAAAATGCTCGACAAAGGCATCACCAAATAGCTCTCGTGCGGCTTGTGAAGCTTTAAAGCGTTGGGTGGCATCCCAAAGGGTGCGAGGAAGTTCTAAATCGGATGGATGCGGTTGTTCATAGGCATTGCCAGTAACGGCTTCGTAGGGAGCCCAGCCCCTTGCTATGCCATAGAGCCCTGAGCCTAGAGCTGCAGCAAGGGCAAGATAGGGGTTGGCGTCAGCAGCGCCGATCCGGTACTCAATCCGCTGGCTTTTGGCGGAGCCTGATATCACGCGCAGGGCTGTCGTGCGGTTCTCTATACCCCATGTCGCATCGGTAGGGGCCCAGAACCCTGGGATCATTCGGCTGTAGCTGTTGACAGAAGGAGCTATCATGCACAGCAGTTCTGGCATTAGCCGTTGTTGGCCCGCGAGGAAATGTCGCTGTATTTGGCTCATGGCATAGGGCTGGTTTGAATCATAAAATGCCGACGAGCCGTCCTTGTTCATCAGTGAAAGATGAATATGACCGCTTTGGCCGGGGTAGTCGTTGCTCCACTTGGCCATAAAAGTGGCTAGCAGGTTCTGTTTTTGTGCGAGCACCTTCATATAGGTTTTGAACAAGGCCGCTTTGTCGCCTGCGGCTTCGGCGTGGTCGACGGCTATTGCGGCTTCTATTACCCCTGGGCCTGTTTCTGAGTGTATTCCTTCAATTGGGAAATCCATAGTCTCGGCCATGGCCAGAATGCTTTTGTACAAATCTGAATAGGTTGAATTGCGGATCATTGAATAGCCAAACCAGTCTGGCGTGACAGTTTCTAAGTTTCTGAAGCCTTTTTCTCTTGCTGAATGCGGGGTTTCATTGAAGAGGAAAAACTCATATTCAAGCGCAGCCAAGGCATCGAATCCCATCTCGTCAGCTTTTTCGATCATTTTTCTTAATGTGGCTCGGGGGCAAATCGATTCAGCCTTGCCGGAAAACTCGGCAATGAACAGCAGCATTCCATCTTCGTCGAGTATATCTCGGCAGCTGTCAGCAATAATACGGACGGGTGCATCGGGATAACCGGTATGCCAGCCAGTATATTGGGCGTTGTCATAGAGCTGATCTTTCACATCCCACCCGAGGACGACATCACAAAAGGCAAACCCGTGTTCTAGCGAAGAGAAGAACTTGCTTTTCGACATGTATTTGCCGCGCATGACGCCGTCATTGTCAAATAATCCGACTTTGACATGGGTGAGTCCACGGTCGTTAATAATGGCTTTGGCATCGTCGATCGTTTTTACATCTCTTGCTTCCATATTGCTGGCATCCCTGTTCAATGTAAGAGCAGCCGAATAATGTCATTGTTAACTTAATAAGGTTTTATAGGTGGCTGATATATTTAACGTAGGAAGGCGAAGGGTATTAGTCAACTAAGGTGAGGCCTATAGCTTGCGATGAGGATGAGATCTGCTGGCTAATGGCTCATATGATTGCTGTCGGTGATATGTTATTTGCTCAAAAATGGCGAAAAAGTAACAGAACCTGTGACCTTAGTTCCAACGTCTTCAAGGCTTTGGTCCCCTTGATGATTACTGACTATATTCAAACTAAATCAGGTAGTTAGTAAATAGCTGAATAAATAGAACGAATAAAGGGCATTAAGATGATAAGAGCGATTTTCTGGATGAAATGGTTATCAATTCTTTGTTTGCTGTGTGTGTGGTCGGCAAATGTCTATTCGGCGAAACTTGTTTTTTCTGAAGAAGGAGAAGTTGTTAAGGAACTGACTTTGGGGGTAATGAAGAAGCAACTATTGACACACCAGGTTAGTATCTATGATCCCCAGTATGGTAAAGATAAGCGATATCTGGCTTTTTCACTGCATGATGTAATGGCGTTGGCGTATGGAAAGTCTTGGGAGGGCAAGCTATGTACAGACGTGAAGTTTGCCGCATTAGATGGTTATCAGGCCGTTTCCTCTTTTGACAAGTTACTAGAGCAAGGAGGTTATATTGTTTACCGTGATGCAGATCTGCCTGGTTGGGAGCTGATTGGGCGTAGCCAATCAAATCCGGGGCCTTTCTATTTAGTTTGGACTGGCAGTAAACAAACACCGAAACAAGCATTTCCATGGCCTTATCAGCTTGCGGCTGTAGACACCGTTGAGTTCAAGAATCAATACCCGGCACTGTACCCACATAGTGTAAAAGAAACGACCAGTGTATTCGCAGGTTTCAGGTTGTTTAAAGACCGGTGCATGAAGTGTCATGCTCTAGATCAACAAGGAGGAAAAGTTGGTCCGGATCTGAACGCTCCGAGGAGTATCCTTTCTTATCGTGACGCTGACACCTTGCGCGAGTATATCCGTCAGCCTTCAAAATTCAGATATACCCAGATGCCCGATCACACCGATCTCAGCTTTCAGCAAATTGATAGTATTCTGGAATATTTAGCCTATCAGGGCAAGTCGGCCAAAAACTAATTTTCTGCTGTTAAGAACTGTGTTCAAATATAAAAATAATAATAGTTAGTTGTAAAGGAAGTTCTTATGTCTCTCATCATCCCCATGGTGATCTTAATGCAGCAACGTATGGCCGAAGCTGGCAACCCCGAGGATACGAAGGCGATGCAGGCATACATGAAGACGGAGCAGCCCTTTTACGGGGTAAAGACGCCCGAACGTCAGGCCATATTCAAACAAGCTCGCGAGCATACCAAGGTGAGCACTTTTACGGAATATAGCCGTTTAGTTCTCTGGCTTTGGTCTGGAGAGAACCGGGAAGAACAATACTTGGCCATGGATGCTGCCGAGCATTACAAGGTTTTTCGTACCAGAGAAGCCTTCAATATTTATGAAGAGATGCTGCTAGAAGCCAGCAATTGGGATACGGTAGATAAAATAGCGTCTAATCTCATCGGTGGCCTGATCAAAGAGCACCGTGAGCTAGAAGAAAAACTCAGAGAATGGCGCCTGTCTGAGAATATGTGGTTGCGCCGAGCTTCATTGCTGGCTCACCTCAAGCATAAGGCAGAAACTAATGTGCCTCTATTGGAAGAGACAATCTTGATGCTAGCTCATGAAGAAGAGTTTTTTATCCGAAAAGCAATAGGTTGGGTATTGAGAGAGTACTCCAAAACAGATCCTGGTTTTGTGTCAGACTTCGTTGCAAATTACTCAGATAAGCTTTCCGCACTGAGTAAAAAAGAAGCACTGAAAGTTATTGAAAAAGTATAGAGAGCAAGTTCTATAATCGAAAAAGGCCATCTGATGGCCTTCTTTAATTCTGGTTAATAAATTCAGGTGTGAGCTTAGAAGTGTAGACGGATCACGGATTCAGCGACACAGCCAGGACGACGCACTCCTTCAATTTCAACCGTAAGTTCCTGAACAATCTCAAGTCCACGCTTGATAGGTGTAACGGATTGAATTTTGGTGCTGGCACGAACGCGATTACCCGCTTTTACCGGATATGGGAAGCGCACCTGATTCAAACCGACATTAACCGTCATTTTTGCTGTTGGGAATTTTTGATTTTCAGGATCAACGCTGTCAGTTAGAACGGAAAGTAGTGACAGGGTAAGAAAGCCGTGCGCAATGGTTGTTTTAAATGGTGATTCAGCAGCGGCACGTTCAGGATCGGTGTGAATCCATTGGTGATCTTCGGTGACATCCGCAAAACTATTGATACGGCTTTGATCGACAGTCAGCCACTCACCGACATGAATCACCTCACCAAGAGTATCGTTCAGTTCATTCAGCAGCTCTTGCGCTTCAGGTTTCATCACAATAGGAGCTGGCTGAACAACTGGCTTGACAGGGACTGCAACATCATCGTTGGATGCCAGTTTATGATCCTTAATTAAGACACCGAGTTGGCTATTGTTCGCTTTGTTTATCAATTCAAGCCAGTAGTCACGCAGGGAAGGAGATAGGAGATCTTTAAGTTCGAACGGATGTACTGATAAAACATCACGCTTTTGTTTAAAAAAATCGACTACATTCATGACTATGTGACCTTATTAATATGTGTCTTGAAGTGGCTGAGGCGGTGTATTGTAACGGCTATACGAAACAATAAAAGAAGTTTTGTGCCCCAAGTCTCACTTTACAGCTCATCCGATGAGTGTTTATTGTTATTTATCAATAATATACGAATTTATTAAGGATAGTGTAAATAATCTAATAAATTGACTATATTTCACACAAGTGGTGTTTATTCACAATAAAACACTATTTTCAGCGAACAGTTGTACACAGGAAATAATAATTTCAGCGAACACCTGTACGCATAAATGCTATTTTTAGCGAACACTTGTAAGCAGAAAATATAATTTTAGATAAACTAATAGCAAATAAGTGCACCATGTCAAAACTGAACAATAAAATAATCATAGTGGAAAATTAAGTACATTTCTTGCACTATTTTCTTATAAATGATTTTTTTTGTGATGTTTGCTGACACTTTATTGTTATCGAGTTTGATTCTCAATACAGAGAAGATGAAGTGACGCTGTTTGGCACTACCCTTAGTGAAAATTCGATAAGGTTGGTGTTTCTGTGATGTACAGATTATGGCCTGTCATTCTTCTCCTGCTGCCTTATGGTGCTGGATATTCTGCACCTAAGGATGAAATAGCTTTTGCACTCGACAGCTATGTAAAACAGTCGGTGAAACAGAGCATTCCCGGTGCGTCGTTGGCTATTGTAATTGATGGAAATATTCGGTTATTGCGTGGATATGGGGTAACGAAAGCCGGAGGGAAAAAGAGGATTAATTCGGCGACGGTCTTTCCTCTCGCATCGATATCAAAAACATTTGCCTCGGCAGCGACATCAATACTGGTCTCAAAAGGACTTATTGAGTGGGATACCCATGTGGTGCCTTATCTCGATAACATTGAGTTCAGTGATCCGGATCTTGGTAAGAATGTCACATTGAGGCATCTGCTGTCACACACCAGTGGGCTGGTACCTCAGGCCTATTCGGATATGCTTGAAGATAATGTTCGCTATACTCGGATACTTCGGGCGCTTAAACGAGTGAAGTTTGTTTGTGAACCCGGAAATTGTTACGGCTATCAAAACGTGGTGTATAACCTAAGTGCGGATATGTTAGCACAGGCTTCTGGAAAGGATTTTCCTACCTTGGTCAAAGAACAGGTATTTATCCCGTTGAAAATGGACCATGCATCATACGGGCTGGATGAGTTCGTGCAGACTCCGAATAGAGTTGTTCCGCACGTCAAAGTTAAGTCAGGCTATGCAGCTGTAAAACCAGCTCCTTACTACTATAAGGTTCCGGCTGCTGCCGGGGTGAATGCCAGTGCCCAAGATCTGGCAAAGTGGATGTTGGCACAATTTGGTCATAACCCTTCTGTGTTGCGTTCATCGGCATTGGAAATTATGCATAAACCCCATATCAGAGCGAATCAGTACCGTTATCGGGCCAAGCTAAGCAACGTGTATTACGGTTTGGGCTGGCGTACTTTTGACTACAAAGGGATCACGGGGTTTGTTCACCACGGGGGATGGGTTAAAGGGATCAGGACGGAGATGGTTTTTAATCGGATCACTCAAACGGGAATGGTTTTTTTAACCAATTGCGAAACGAAGGTCGCGAGGGAAATCGTACTTGAATTCTTAGAGCTCTATAGAAAGCATATGGAGTGAGCCTTTAGCTAGTAGTCGCTTTCCTTTTTTGCTTCTTTGCCTCTTCGGCGGTAATATTTACACCCAGAGGTGGCTGGACTTTATCGCTATCTCGACAATAATTGATTATCGAAGGAATTAAACAATGGCAAGAAAAAAGAAGTTGCAGCTGGTGGACAATGTCCAGTTAGCTGAGCAGAGTGAGCTACAAACGGAGCTAGGTCGCGGCACAATTCAAGACAATGCCCTGAAGGCAGCAGTGACGAGCAAGTTATTTCGAACCCGAGTAGCGAAGGCGAAAAAAGGGAAGGGTAGTTTTCAGCGCAAGGGTAAGCACGGAGGACGAGAGTCCTATTCAATAGCGGCGTAGTTGCTGCTATCGCATAGGGCTCTTTCCTCTGTAGCAAGAATGTTCATTTTGACTGTAATCGATACGCTAACCGTATGGATTGCAGGGCGTTAATCACAATGATAGACTCCTCAGCCAACTTGCTTCGTATAATCCCAATGATATGGTTTGGGAGTTTCTACCAAGAGCCTTAAACTCTTGATTATGAAGTCTGTAACTTTATGTACCATTTTAATAAAGGTAGAGACTCATGAACTACTTCAACCTGCCCAAGATCGATCTTCATTGCCACCTGGATGGTAGCGTTCGTCCGCAAACTATTATTGATCTTGCACACCAGCAAAACTTAACCCTACCAAGTGAAGATATTAGTGAAATTAAATCACTGATGGTCGCGCCAGAGACATGTCAAAACCTTGATGAGTACCTGATGCGTTTCGAGCTGCCGCTATCTGTTATGCAAACAGAAGCAGGCCTTGAGCGTATTTCATTTGAGGTATTTGAAGACGCAGCCAAAGAGAACGTCAAGTATTTGGAAGTGCGCTTCGGTCCTATGCTTCACTTGCAAAACGGCCTAACTTTTGACCAGATCATCGGTAGCGTTGTTAAAGGGATGAAGAAAGCTGAAGAACAGTATGACATTAAAGGCAACTATATCCTGTCGATACTGAGAACAATGCCGAAAGATCGTATTAACGAAGTTATTGATGCGGGTGCAAAGTATCTGAATGACGGTGTCGTTGCTTTCGATTTGGCCGGCAGTGAAGTCTCGGGTTTTTGTCATGAGTTCATTCCATATGCTAAGTATGCTATTGAGAAGGGATACCGAGTCACTATCCATGCCGGTGAGCAAGGAGATGGTCAAAATGTGCATGATGCGGTATCACTATTAGGTGCGGAGCGTATTGGTCACGGTATTCATATCAAAGGCCACCCAGAAGCGTATGCTCTAGTTAAGAATGAAGCTGTGGCATTAGAAACCTGCCCTAGCAGCAATATCCAGACGAAGGCCGTTGACAACCTGAGTAGCCATCCGATTAAAGCTTTCCATAAAGATGGCGTATTGATCACCATCAATACTGATAACCGGACTGTGTCTAACACAACGATGACTGATGAAGTTCGCAAGGTTGTGGAAGAGTTCGACCTAAGCCGCGAAGATTACTTTGCTATCTACAAAGTTAGTGTCGAGCATTCATTCGCGTCTGATGCAGTGAAGCAACACCTGCTACAGTTCGCAGAATAATTCTGAAGGATTGAAAAAGGGCTAGGCATTGTATGCCTAGCCCTTTTTTTAATGGACAAATATGGCCCGCAAACTTAGTTTTGTTTCTTAATATTATTAAGCGTCGCTGGTGATTTGTTGTCCTGACCTTTTTTTTATAATAAGAGTTATTATTGCTACCAGCACGACGATACCTATCAGGAAGGGAAGTAATTGCATTATCTGGCCACTACGGGTAAAGGTAATTACCAGCATGATTAACCAACCGCTCAGCATTGGTATGAGGGTACGGCGGACAATATCAAAAGGTGACAAACCAGAAATACCGGCTACAGCGATGATCACCCCGGCAATCGGGGATATAGTTCGACCAAAGCCTGCCGATAACTGGATAGGGAGGATCATATCGGTGACATTAGTACCGATTTTCTCTGCAATTTGCGGCACCATAGGAGCAAAGGAGAAGAACGCTGCATTACCCGAACCCATCAGGGCCGAAATTGAAAAGGTCAGTACAGCCATAAAAAGTACAATAACACTGGCGGAAAAGCCGGCACTGCTCGCCATGTTTAAAAGGGCGTCGATAGCTCCGATAGATTTTAGTCCCATAGCGAAAGTTTGACCTGCGATTATCAGGGTGACCACAGTAGCAAAGACCTTTCCCATATCATTGAAGATCCCCTGTAGCTTTCCAAATACGGGTTTGGCTTGCTTTAGGCGGATATATTCACAGACCAGGCTGATAAAAAGGCTCAGTAGAATCGCAGTGGCCATGCCAACCTTGATCGTGCCTACTCCCATTTTGCTGAATGTCAGCATAAAAAACAGCGGCAACATGGGCAGCAGCAGATAGTAAAGTGGCGCACCCGCTTCGGTATCCTGTTTCTCGCCCTGTAATTGGACAGACTGCTCGGCTTGATCCAGCTTGCCGTCAAAGTACCGTTGTACCAGAGCGTGAATAGCGGCAACCGCCACAATCAAAATACTGATCACCGGTAACTGTTCGTTAATAAAGAACTCGGTAATGTCTACCCCAGCAGTTTGAGCGGCAAGAATAGAGTTACCTGATCCTGGCCCGAACTCAATGGCACATGTACTGGCGAGTACAGCGGCAACAGCGGCTTTACTGCAGCCTAGACGGATCAGTACTGGATAGAGTGTGGCCATCAGTAGCAGACCTAGCCCAGTTGCACTGGAAATGAACAGTGACAGTGATTGCCCCAAGATGAAGGCCATGGCAAGCATCAGGTAAGGCGAATTCAGTTTCATTAACGGCTTGGCTGCTACCTTAACCATGACTTGACTGGCACCAATAGCCGACATGAACATAGCAAAGCCGCCAATCAGCATGATCTTAAGGCCAAGCCCACCGGCTCGGTTACTGAAGGTGTTGCGAATATATTCGAAGATATCAAAGCCGATCCAGCCAGTTGATTTATCGACAAACACGGCGTTGTTGGTAAAAATGGCAATGGTCATCATGGCAATACCGGTAAGAAACAGTACGGCCTGAGGATTATAGTTTTTCAGGATCAGTCGACCGGCAAATACCAGTCCGATCAAAGCAATAAGTAAACTCATCATTAGTCCTTTACTCGAAGTTACCGATTACCAGAAGTTCGTTGTCGAGCAGTAATGTCTTACCTTTGGCAATCACGCCGTGTAGGCTGAAGTCATCGTTGAAGATACAGAGGTCGGCATCTCGGCCAAGCTGAATGCGACCTTTGTTGATTCCGAGCGAGTCGGCAACGTTGGCTGTCATTAAGGCAATAGCCTGCTGCGGAGCTATTCCCTGATCGATCAGTTTTGGCAGCAATAAAAGATTGCTATCGACGCTGGCAGCAGCTAAGCCGGTGAGCTCTCCTTGTGAGTTAAATTTTGGCAAGCTGCCATTGCCGTCAGAGCTGACGGTGATCAGGTTGGCTGCGACACCTGATTCGAGTGCCAGTTTGGCTGCCTGTTCGGGTTGGGTAAATCGGCTGCCGCCGGAGGTAATATCGATACTGCCGCCACGCAGAGCAAATCCTATTGCTTCGTCAAATAGGCTTTCGGTACGGGCTACATGGGTTGGGGAGAAGTGATGAATTGGCAGTCCCATATCAAGCAGTTCGTTGATCTGGGCAAACGGCTGCGGCAAACTGCCCATGTGGACATGCAGTAAGCCTCGCTTTCCTGATAGCAGGCTGGCAATTCGAATATCAGAGACAATCCGGGCCAGTTCCTGGGTGGTAGGGAAAGAACACCGATGATCTGCCAGAGCGACTTTTACCCCGAGTACGGCAGGAATGAAAGCGAGATCGTCGCGGATAGAACCGGTAATCGTTTTGGTCGGAACCTCATAGGATCCAGTGTGCATAAAAGCACTGATACCTTCCTCGGACAGTGCTGCAGCCTTGGCGTACAGATCCCGTGGTGAACGGGAGATCCCGTCTGTACCTAGCACTCCGACAGCGGTAGTGGTTCCAGCCTGGATCAACTTCGTCAGTGTAACCTGGGGTGTCCTGCTGGCAAAGCCAGCTTCACCGCCGCCACCGGTAAGATGGAGATGCTGGTCAATCAGGCCCGGGGAGACGGTTTTCCCTCGACAATCTATGGTTGTTACTTCACTCAATCCGCAGATATTCAGATCTGGCTCTATCGCCAGGACTTTGCCCTGGCTGAGCAAAATATCGGCCTTGCCAATATGCTCCGGGCTATAGAGGTTGGTATTTTTTAGTAGGGTAAACATGATTTCCTCTTCGTATTGTTTTGGATAATCGTTGCTTGTTGCACGTATTGAAACACATCGTAATATGATGAAAAAAAGCTCTGTTAAGTAAGGCTTCCAATCAACGGGAATGAGCATACCCCTACTATTGATATAAGTATTTTGATTTCCATTGCTGATTTTGAATGATAGTATTCGCTCAGATCATAGGTGTTGTTGTTCGAGGGTATTTTCATGGAATTCAAATGGTTAGATGACTTCATGAGTCTAATGGAGTTAGGTAACTTCTCTGCGGCAGCCAAAGCTAGGCATGTTACCCAGTCGGCTTTTAGCCGCCGGATCCAGGCTTTGGAGTTGTGGGTTGGGGTGCCGTTATTCGATCGTACCTCTTACCCGATAACGTTGACTGAACATGGCAAAAAGTTTGTTCCCTATGTCGAAAATTTGCTCGAAATGATCAAAGTTACCAAAGAAGATTTTTCCCAGGCGTCACTCAAAACAGACAACTCGGTTCGCATAGTCTGCTTGCATTCTTTCGCGGTGAATCTAATGCCACGATTGTTTCGAGAAGCAGGGGTATTGTTGGATGGCCTCAACTTGGCCCTTAATCCTTCTGTGCAGGGAATCGACAACCATTTTCAGGCGCTGCTGGATAATTCCAATGATATATTGCTTGCCTATAACACCAAGGGGATGCGCCCTTCGTTTCTGCTCGAAGACCAAGTAGAACGACGTTTGGTACTTAAGGAAAAAATCATCCCAGTAGCCTCTCCCGAATTGTTAGAAAGCATTCCGCAAGGGGGGAGTTATCCTTATCTGGCATACTCTGAACATACCTTTTTGTTTAATGTTGTCGCACCATTAACGGAGCAAATGCAGCTTCCGCTTGAACAGGTATTTGAAACCACCTTGAGCGAGTCGTTAATTAAAATGGCTGTCAGTGGTATGGGGATCGCATGGGCACCTTTGCATGCCATTGAGAGTGAGTTGGAGCAAGGCACACTAGTCCAAGCTTTTCCGGAAAGGTCTGAACTTGCAATCCCGTTGGATATTGTTTGTTATCGTGCTAAAGGGGCAACACGTCCAGCCGTCGAGCAGTTTTGGCAAGGGATTGGCGAAGTTGTCGCTCAGTCAGCATCCAATAATTGAACTCGGAGCACACCGAATATCGGCTAGCAAGTCTAATTTCAAGCCGCTTGAGCTGGTTTGGATTTTAAGAGTAATAAAAGGAATCTTATGAAAACAGCAATATTGGTAATAGATGTTCAGAGTGTATTATTTGACCCTATGCCTCAGCCCTTTGAGGCGGAAGAAGTTGTAGACCGAATTAACTTAGTAACAAAGTGGGCGAGGACGAGTGGTCATCCCGTTATTTTTATTCAGCATGAGCAACCTAATACAAGCATTGAGTTTGAAAGTGATGGCTGGAAATTACAAGTAGGTTTAGTTGTTGAATCTGATGATAAGTTTGTACGTAAGACTACACCAGACTCTTTTTTGAGCACAGAGCTTGAAAGTATCCTCAAACAGGAAGATATCGAACATTTGGTTATTTGCGGTTATGCAACAGAATTTTGCGTTGACACAACGACCAGGCGCGCAGCAGGACTTGGCTATTCGATTGACCTTGTATCTGATGCTCACACGACACATGATAAAGATCATGCGACGGGGCAACAAATTCGGGAGCATCACAATTGCACGCTACCCAATATATCTAGTTTTGGTGTGAAAATATCTGAATTATCAGTGGCAAAAATAACCCAATCAAGCTAGCAAGAGCTCTCTGTTTATTACTTTGAATGTAATTAAAGCATGTTGACTATTTTTGTTTGGACGGCCTAATAAGGAACCATGATAATGAGTAAAGAAACATGGGAAACTCGCCAAGCGAATAGAAAACTAATGGTTAATCCGACGTTGTATATTTTTTCTGGGCTGCCAGCCTCGGGTAAAACAACATTAGCACGTCTACTGTCTCAGCAAATAAACGCGTTCTACCTTCGAATTGATACTGTGGAGCAAGGCTTAAGAGATTTATGTGATTATAAGGTTGAAGGCGAAGGCTATCGGCTAAGTTATCGGTTGGCTCATGATAACTTGAAATTAGCTCATAGCGTGATAGCTGACTCATGTAACCCTATTGCTCTAACACGTACCGAATGGAAAGCAGTAGCTACCGCAACCAATGCAAACTATGTGAACATCGAAGTGTATTGCTCTGATGAAAATGAACATAAATATCGAGTCGACCATCGAGAATGCACTATCGAGAACTTGCAACTTCCGAGTTGGCAGCAGGTACAGAATAGGCACTATGATAAGTGGGAGGAAGCAGTGATTAGGATTGATACCTTCGCTAAAACACCATCGGAGTCATTAGAGGAATTAATTAAAAAACTCGAGTTGTAATGTCATTACCAATATCAGCCGTATGAATCATGCGATAAGCGGATCTTTGTTCTTTGGTTTATGCCAGGAACAAAGAAACGGGCTTTATTATAGGGTGGGGAATAATTCTATATTATCTGAAACGGCAAAAATAATTTTAAGTTTCTGGGTGGCGAGTTAGATAAGAAAGCGACCAATAATAATTGGCCGCTTTGATGAATAGATTAAATTTTTGATACAGAGATTTAGGTTTTAAACTTATTTAGCTCTTTATGAAGATCAGTTGCTTTCTCTGCGAGTTCTTCACTGGTTATGAGTGAAGAACTCATGCTATCCATAACATCCGTGGCGGTATCATTGATAACGACAACATTGCGGTTGATTTCTTCTGCTACTGCACTTTGTTCCTCAGCTGCGGAAGCGATCTGGTTGTTCATGTCATTGATGACTTCGATTGCATCATTGATTTCTGCAAGAGCATGTTGAGCGGCCTGTGTTTCTTCTTTGGTATCCATTGCCTGTTGCTGGCTCTGCTGCATTGATACAACGATTGACTGGGTGTCTTGTTCTAGACGGCCAAGCATAGAACGGATCTCTTCAGTTGAAGTTTGAGTTCGGGTGGCCAGATTACGTACTTCATCAGCAACAACAGCAAAGCCTCGTCCCGCTTCACCTGCACGTGCCGCCTCGATGGCAGCATTGAGTGCAAGTAAGTTAGTTTGATCAGCAATACCGCCAATTTCTGTCAACAGTCCTTGAATGGCAGCGCTGGACTGGGCGAGGCTTTGGATTTGACCCTGAGCATCATTGATACGAATTGCAAGCTCGCCGGCAGTCGTCGCGGTATTGTCCATTTGGCCCATTCCGCTGATGCTGCTAGATTGTACCTGACTTGCAGCCGCTGCGGCTTGAACAGCAGACCCCGCGACTTCTTGCGCGGAAGCACTCATTTGATTGATTGCGGTTGCAAGCGAGTTGACTTCATTGACTTGATCTAACAGCTTCGTTTTGGAATCTTCGGCTTTTGATCTTCCTTCCAGTGCACTATGGTCAACTTGATCGGCTGTCAGCTTTACGGTGCAGAGTGTCTCTTGCAACCGAATTAAAAAAGTATTGAACCAATGGGCTAGCTGAGCTGTTTCATCCTGCCCTTTTACGTCTAGGCGGTAAGTCAGATCACCATCACCATGGGCGACATCTTTAAATCGTTCAACGAGATTAGACAGTACCTTACCGAGTGAATTAGCGATGACTGCAATAGCAGCAATACCAAGAATCGCTGCAATCAGTCCGGCAAAAACGCCTTTTTGAATGGCATTGTCATTTTGGTCGCTGATCCAACGTTCAAATGCTGAAATGCTCTGGAGAAGCTTGCTACCTGGCACAGACACCATCACAATCCAAGGTGCGCCAGAAGTATCGACGGAAGTGATGGCGTATTCTTCGGTTCCGATCGTTATGCGGTCTATACCGTCTCGACGCGCCAATGACTGGATATCGGACCATTGCGATGCGAGTTCGCTGGCGACCTTTTTACCGACATGAGAAGGTGTACCACTGTTTGCCAGTACTGCACCTTTCCAGGAGGTTATGATGATATTGCCTTCGCCGTTAAATAAATTACTGGCGAGATCCTCGCTTTGCCCCTGGAGCTCAGCCAGAGATAAGTCGAAACCCAGTGATCCAACGGTTTGACCATTAACAATGATAGGTTGGCTGATGGTTGTGATGAGCTCCTCTTTGCCACGTACTGGATACATGTAAGGTTCCATGACAAATGTTTGTCCCGTTTCGAATGGCATTAAGTGCCAGTCATCCGTGCGTTCGCCATTACTGTTTAGCTTTGTGTTACTAAAGCTTTCCATGGCAACAGGGTCAAAGCTGTCGTTGCTGTTTGGAGAGAAAAACGGTGCAAGGTAGCCTTTACTGTTGATTGCCGCAGCGGCATTAAGTTCAGAGCTTGCTGGCCAAGTCTTCTGCTCCCATACCATGTAGCCAGCAAAAACTGCGCGATCTTGAGCTTCTAGTGCGGCAGTAAACTGTTTAACTATGGTGTCTGCACCAGATGCATTTTCACCGCTTAGTTCAATAATAGAACGTATCTGGTTGAGGTTGGCAAGAACTGGAAACAGTTGGTTTGCGATGGTTTTGCCTTGTTCGGAAGCGGTGGCCTTTAAGTTAAGGTTCGTCGCATCACTAAGTTGAATTTTAACCTTGTCACTAACTTGTTGATTAACATTAGTAAACGCTCTTGTAGTCATACCCATCGCAATAATTAGTGTAAATGCCATCGCAATACCAGCGCTGATAGCAATACGTGTTCGAATTGTTTTAAACACGAAAAATCCTTTAATATTTATATGGTTATTGTTGTACAGCTGTTTGTGTTGAGCCTTGTTCTGGTTTCATCGTGTTTTAGAAAATGAATAATTATCGATGAAAAGGTATTAAAGAAGCTGAAACAGGATTATATACAAAACACATTAATAGGAAGTTTGAGTATGTTAATGCTTTGTGGGTATAAATGAATACCTGTTAATATTGTTGGATTGCTAGCGTTATGTGTTGGATATAAGGTGAGTGGTAGGCGTTTTTGGAGGTATGTACTTTCGCTTACCGTTGGCTAGGGTACAATGACTATCCCTTAAATTTTGATAAAACGGATTAGTATGGCAGCCCCAACAGTGATGACTTTCTTTGAACGCTTTGAAGCCGATATTTTAGCCGGAAAAAAGACGATAACGATTCGTGATGAATCTGAGAATAATTATGTGCCGGGTACCGTTGTCAATGTTTCGACATTTGAAGATGGTCGAGAGTTTTGCCGGTTAGAAATCTTGTCGGTAGAGCCAATCTTGTTTGATGAGCTATCAGATTTTCATGCAGAACAAGAGAATATGTCATTACCTGTACTCAAAGAGGTTATCCAAGAAATCTATCCGGGTATCAAGCAGTTGTTTGTTGTTTCATATAAGTTGGCATTATAGCTTATCTTTTTCTGGAAGCCCTTGTACCATTAGGCGTATTAAGGGCTTTGTTCATCTGTTTAATTCGGGAAGTAATGGCTGCATTGACGCTATTGGCCGGGTATTGTTTTTTGGTGTTTAATTTCCCCATCGGTATTCCGGTGAGTAGAGTCATTACGTGATTGACATGATCTGCGACCCAAATATGAAAGCGTCCTTCTAATACGGATAGACGAACGTTCTCATTAACCATTAAGTGGGCAATGTTAGTTCTCGGGATGATGACACCTTGTTCTCCGGTTAATCCATTGAGGTTGCAAATATCGAAGAAGCCTTCGATTTTTTCGTTGACGCCGCCGATAGCCTCGATATTTCCATGCTGATCGATAGCTCCAGTGATTGCGATATTTTGCTTTAGCGGGATTTGTGCAATTGCGGACAACAAGGCGCAGAGCTCAGCGGTAGAAGCACTATCACCGTCAACCATTCCGTAGGATTGCTCGAAAGTGAGAGTTGCCGAGAAGGATAGGGGTTGTCTTTGCTCGTATTGTTCGCGAAGAAAGGCTGTCAGGATCATTACACCTTTGGAGTGGCTTGGGCCGCTCATATCCACTTCGCGCTCAATGTTGACGACATTACTTTGCCCCAGATGGACGGCAGCAGTGATACGACAGGGGCGGCCAAACATATTTTCATCGACACTAATGACTGAAAGTCCGTTGACCTGGCCTATTTTTTCTCCCTGGGTATCAATTTGGTTAATGCCGCGATGAATATTGTCGGTAATGCACTCTTTCAGATAGCCGGCTCTGAACTGCTTTGCCTCTATAGCTTGCTGAATTGCACTACTGTTTATTACATCATGGTTATGTTGCTCTGCCCAGAAATTAGCTTCGAGTATGATAGTGCTGATGTTGCCCCTATGAAGGGTTAGCTTTTCACCGTCTTCTGCTTGACGCGCAGCAAATTCAATGACCCTTGCCACTGCGGTACGATCGAGCGGGCGTGTTTGTGCGTCTGCTTGAATCTGTCTGATAAGCTGTGAATAGAGCAAGCAAGACTCCGTCGTTCGATTGATTTCTTCAGAACAGTCTGCCTGAACCTTGAAAAGCAGACCAAATTCAGGATCGTACTGTTTGAGCATGTAGTACATTAGGCGATCACCAACCAAAATGATTTTGACATCAAGAGGGATGCTCTCAGGTTCCAGGCTGGCGATGCTATTGACGCTAAGAAGCTGTTCCAAGGGTTGGATTTTCAGTTTGTTTGAAAGCAATGTCCGTTTAAATACATCCCAGACAAAGGGTTTATTAAGCAGCTGAATAACATCAATAATTAAATATCCACCATTGGCACGATGAAAAGCACCGGGTTTAATTAAGGTAAAGTTAGTTAAAAAAGTGCCTAATTCTCCTTTGTGTTCAATTCGACCAATTAAATTGGCGTAGGTGGGGTTGTCTTCATAAATAATTGGCGGCGCGTCAGTGTTGCAGTTATCGATAATAATATTTACATCATAAGCGGTAAAAGGGCTAAAGCTGAGTTTTTGCCCTGTATATTCGTTGACTTCTGTCTCAAGGCTACCGGTAAAGAGGGGAATGTTGTCGAGTACGTGTCTTTTTAGACTTTCTATGTAGTGATTAACGGAGTCGATAGCCATCAATTTTTCAGGAAGCTGTCCAACAAGATAGTCAACAGTGATGACTACATATTCTCGCTCTAGTTTGTTCTTCTTCTCTTTCATCTCCTGATCCCAGAGAGGAACCTGCTTGAGTAGATTTACTAGCAATAGACGGAGCTCTTCAATGGACTTGTCGATTACCTCTTTTTCATTATCGGGTAGTTTGGCGAATTTTTCTTTACTGAGAACTTTACCATCTTTGACTGGATGAATAAGGTAACCGTTTTGGGATCTTTTTAAGATACAGTTCTGGGCTTTAGCCTTCTCTTCGATTGACTGAAATGCTGCAATTTCCCTCTCGTTAAGTTCATTTTGAAGCCGATCTGTATTTTGGATGTAGTCTTCATTTTGCAATAATGAGGGGACAGTTTTTCTAAGCGATTCTATGAGTTGATGTACTTCAGACTTCAGCCTAACGCCCATTCCGGCGGGTAATTGAAGTGCGACAGGTTTGTTTGCATCATCGAAGTTATTGACATAACACCAGTCGAAAAGCGTTTTGTTGAGATCTCGATGCTGAAGAAGCAGTTGCTCTGCGATAGCATGTTTACCGAGTCCGGTTGAACCCATGATGAAGATATTAAAGCCTGTTGATCGGATCCCAATACCCAATTTGATTGCTTCAATAGCGCGGTCCAGCCCGAGAGGGCTGGTACTTTGTTCGATGTCGTTGGTGGTTTCAAAATCGAATTGGTTTGGGTCACAGGGGTGGTACAACTCGCCAGCATTCAGTTTTGTTGCTTGGGTTGAGATAACCTCCTTACCACTAAGTGGGCTGTTTTTTGATGAAAAATCTTTCATAGCGCTGGTTCACCTATCATCGTTGTTGTATCGCTAAGTATAATAATCAATGATCTTTTTGACTGACTTTACAGGTGAATTCATCTGAGGTGACATGTCAGGGGAGGGCTTGTTGATACGCCAATATGCTTATCAACATTGGACGGTTTCTTCTATCTTTATTAGGGGGGCCGTTATGATTGAATTTGATAAAGTGTCCGATTTTTTTTCGGGTTTTTATGAGTTTAAGCCAAGGGATGAATTTATTTATCTCGATTTTCATTTGCACACAACCGCTTCAGATTGCTTTACAACATTTCCTTTTTTGCATGAATTTCTGAAGAGAGAAAAACACCTGATATCTATTACGGATCATAATGAAATTAGGGGAGCCGTTGCTGCTTATGAGGCTGGTATCAATAATGTACCAGGTATTGAACTTGGGTGTGAAGATGGCTTTGATGTTTTAGTTTATTTCAAGGAGATAGCAGATCTTGAGGCGTTTTATCGCAGAGAGGTTGAGGGTAATAAGCACCGCAGCAGAATGAAGAGAACTAACAAAGACATTTATTACTATCTTGATTTGCTTGCAGAAAGGCAATGCTATCTTTCGATTCCGCATATCAACGGTTTTGCACAGAAAAATTACCTGAAAAATATGTCTTATATAAAACATATACTTAATAGGGTTGATGCAATCGAAACTTATAACCACACGTTGCCAAAAAACAGGAATATAAATGCACAGATTATCAGACGGGCGTATCAGTTGGAGGCGACGTTTGGTAGCGATGTTTATCTCAACAATGAGTTACGGTCGTTTTATCGGCTTTTGAACAACGAGGAAAGACGGCATCGAAAGTTGATGGACAATTTGTACAAGCTGCCAATGATCTCAGGAGCTAAGTATCTGATAAGTTGAGCTATTAATATGGTTGGAGTGAACTATACTACATCGCACCTCATACCTGTTTCTCGACTAAAATTGTACTGGTTACTTTCACTCTAGGCGGTGGCTTCGAATCACATGTTGTTGCCTTTTGCAGACAGGTAAGGATTCATGATGAATGACAGTGAAAAACAACAAGTAATAGATTTGTTGAATAATATTATGGAAGTAGAGTTGGCCGGTGTGGTTCGCTACACCCACTATTCTTTGATGGTTTTTGGTTATAACCGGATACCGATTGTTTCCTGGCTAAAAGGTAATGCCAATGAGGGGCTTACCCACGCCCACAAAGCCGGTGAAATGGTAACTTTACTTGGCGGGCATCCATCGTTGAAGGTCGGTCCTTTATTGGAAACACGAAAACACGATATTGGCGATATTCTCAGGGAAAGCCTGGATCATGAGAAATCCGCTTTGGCCCTGTATTATAAGCTTTTGCATTTAGCTGAAGGTGAGTCGGTATTATTGGAAGAGTATGCGAGGGAAATGATAGCCCAGGAAGAACTGCACCTTGATGAGGTCGACAAAATGCTTAGAAAGCCGGGTGATGTTAAACCGTTTCATAGCTAAGCCCCTAGCGAAGTGCCCGCGGCATGGATGCTGTATGGGCGCTTCGTAAATATACTGACTAATCAGCACTTTTCTAATCCATCCATTCCGACGTATTATCCTTATCCTTTACACCCAACATCACGGTAGGTTATGCCCCACGACAAGAGTGACAACACTCAATATACAAAAGCACTGGATCCACTGTTGCCGATACTGAGGTTCGTGAAGCCTTATAAAACAATGGTTATTGCGGCGCTACTGGCCTTGCTGGTGACGGCCGTTATCACTCTGTCAATAGGGCAGGGGGTTAAGATGATTATTGATAACGGTTTTATGGCTGGCTCAGAAGAGCAGCTAAGCCATGCAATTGGCGTGATGGTGGTGATGATCAGTATTTTGGCTGTGGGCACCTTTATCCGTTTTTATCTGATGTCCTGGCTGGGAGAGAGAGTCTGCGCCGACATTCGCAAGGCTGTGTTCGACCGTTTGCTCGGCCTTCATCCTAGTTATTTTGAAGAAAACCGTAGCGGCGAGATCATGTCTCGCCTGACGACAGATACCACTTTGCTGCAGTCTATTATTGGTTCGTCATTTTCTATGGCGTTGCGAAGTGTCTTGATGTTTGTCGGTGGTTTGCTGATGTTGGTGCTTACCAACCTGAAGCTGACCCTGCTGGTGGTGGGCTTCGTACCTGTTGTGCTGTTACCGATGCTTTATTACGGTCGTAAGGTTCGTCGATTGGCGAGAAAAAGCCAAGACAGTATTGCCGATGTAGGAACCTATGCAGGTGAGATCATTCAAAATATCAAAGTGGTTCAAAGCTATACCCGAGAGGGGGAGGAAAAGGAGGCTTTCGGCGCGGAAGTTGAAACCGCGTTTGCCGTTGCGCGGCAACGGGTAAAGCAACGGGCTGTCCTTATAGCGGCAGTGATTTTCTTGGTATTTGGCGCCATCAGTATCATGCTGTGGGTCGGCGGCATGGATGTGCTGGCAGGCAGGATCAGCGAAGGTGAATTGGCAGCATTTATTTTTTATGCCGTTATGGTTGCCATGTCTCTGGCCACGATCTCGGAAGTGTATGGTGAGCTACAGCGGGCGGCGGGTTCGGCAGAACGGTTGTTTGAGCTATTGGCGGTAGAAAGTGCAATTAAAGCGCCACACAAAGTGGCAAAACTTGATGAGTCAGCCGACACTGTCATTGCATTTGAACAGGTACATTTCAGCTACCCGTCACGTCTGAATAGCGCGGCTTTGGCAGACATTAGTCTGGATATTAAAAAAGGACAGGTAGTTGCCTTGGTTGGACCTTCGGGAGCCGGGAAAACGACGCTGTTTGAATTGCTACAACGCTTCTATGATCCGTCTCTGGGTGAAATTAGGTTCAAAGAGACTCCCATTCAACAGCTTGAACCGCAACATCTTCGCCAGCAGATGGGGATGGTGCAACAACAGCCGACCATGTTCAGCTCGGATGTCTGGCACAATATCCGTTATGGTCGTCCCGATGCCACGGATGAAGAGGTTATCTTGGCAGCCAAACGAGCACATGCTCATGAATTCATTCTTGATCTGCCTGAAGGATACAAGAGCTACCTTGGTGAGCAAGGTGTACGTTTATCCGGCGGCCAAAAACAGCGCATTGCGCTTGCCAGAGCGATCCTGAAAGATCCGGAAGTCTTGCTCCTGGACGAGGCCACGAGTGCCTTGGATGCAGAAAGCGAGTTTCATGTACAGGCTGCTCTTAACGAGTTAATGGAAAACCGGACAACGCTAATCATTGCTCATCGGCTTTCTACCGTTATTCATGCTGATATGATCGTGCTGCTGGATCAAGGCAGGATATTGGCCCAAGGGACCCATGCACAGTTACTGGAACAATCTGAGCTGTATCAGCGTCTGTGTGAATTGCAGTTTGATACCTCTGACACCGAAAGAGGCCGGTAAATCAGTACAGCGTGGCAATTCATGCTGTTATGCGCATGAATTGCCGTCCACCTTCAGCCATTCCTTATGGCTTTGGCCGTAAACAAACTTGGAGGTTTTTCGGCCGCATAGTGATAGCAAATTCCTCTTCCACAACGGTGGAGACATTTGGTTGAGAGATCTCGAAGTGCTGGCAAAGCATAGCAACAACCATTTTTGCCTCCATGAAGGCCAGTGTTTCTCCCGGACAATGACGGGCCCCGCCACCGAAGGGAAAATGGCTGGTGGCTCTATGCGGGCAGGCTTCTTGGGTTAACGAGCCTTCTAGCCAGCGTTCAGGCTTGAACTGCTCGGCGTCAGGAAAATGTGCAGCATTCAGCCCGCCGAGCCTAGTTAGTAGAAAAAGACTGGTTCCGGCAGGCAACTCAGTTCCGTCAAGTAGTGTTTGTTCGCTGGCAGTTTCTGCCGATATCATTGGTGCTGTGGATTTTAGTCGCAGAGTTTCCCGAGCAACAGCTTCTAGATATGTAAGCTCTTCAAGCCCTTGAACACAAAGAGAACCATTATGCATTGTGCAGACTCTGTTAGCTTCTTCGGTGATTTTTTGCTGAACATCTGGCATTTGGCGGAGGAAATACAGCATCCAGGCGATCAGGTTGGAGGTTGTATCCTCGCCTGCCAGCAGCAGAGTCAGGATATTGGCAAACAGCTCTTCATCGCTTAGGCGGTTATCTTCATCATCAGATGCGGCAACCATAGCTTGCAATATAGTAACGGGTGCATTTGCCAGCTCCGGCTTTAATAGTAACTCGCTCCGAGTCTGGTCGACTATCTTCATTGCGTATTTTTCAACCTCGACCAATGCTTGATCTAATTTCCGATCTTTTTTTAGTTTGATGTACTGCCAATAGGGGAAGGGCATTTTTGTACGGCTGTTAAGTTGTGGAAAAATGACTTCGAGGTACATCTGAAGCCCGTCTTCATCTTTTTCCAACAGCCGAGTGTCATGACCGAATACCAGAGCAGTTGTTATGTCGACGGTAAAACGCCGGAGATCATCATGAATGTCGATATTGGTATTGTGACTGCAGCTTTGTAATAGTCGAAGTCTAAGACGTTCGCTAGTTTGCTCTAATAATGGGAAGAATGAAGCGAGGCTCTTTTTGCTGAATGCGGGCATGATGAGTCTGCGCTGTCGCTTCCAGCTTTCGCCATTGGCGGAAAGTACGCCGTGGATGCCAAGCTCTTTGAATACTCGTTCCAGGCTGGCAGTACGGTTAAAGGACTTTGGGCGACGACGCAAAATATCTTTGACGACAACGGGATCAGAAATCACCACAAATATCATGCCGGCAATATCAATTTTATAAGTATCACCATACTCAGTTGCCCATTGTTCTAATTGCTGGTGTAGCTTAGTCGTTTGTATTTGGAGGAAGTTACCGAGTACTGGCCAGCCTTTGGGCTGGGGGAGGTCGTTCAGGGTTCGTTTCTCTAGCGGATTGTCCTGTACCACTGATTCCGTCATGCCTGTTATCTCCTTTTTAATTACCAATTTTGTTGGAAACAAAACGGCAATAATTAATTGCATACAGATCGTACCAGTTGGTAAGTATAGTTATGTTGCTGACATTTTCTTCAATAGGGCAGGAATTCTTTCGGTGTATAGCCTTCTCACCTCCGAATGAGAATACTTATTTTTTAGTTTTACCATCACTTCGCAGGGATCTGGTTTCGTGAATGAAGTAATATGCAGTCATCGAAGTTAACGTTGTCAGTGTTATGGAAAAGAAATTAGCTCAAGAGATGCCGCAAGATGATGCACTGTCTCGGCTCAAACAAGCATTTATCACCGGTGTTTGGGCAACTTTGGCCAGTATTTCCGTTGGGTTTCTCTTCAAAATATGGCTGGCGCAGTGGGTGCCGAAAGGGGACCTGGCCCTGTTTCACAGCGTGGTCGACATTATTTCGCTGTCACTGATTTTGATGACAGGATTTCGCTCGTCGATGGTAGTGAGCTACAGCCAGACCCAAAATGATCGCGACATTATCAACATTTTTCGATTCAGCCTCATAGTTATGGTACTGATTACCTGGGGGCTGGTGATTCCCTATATCAAGCACCGGCTTCATATCAACGTGGGTTATCTGGAGCTGGTCGGTGTGATATTTAGCATGGGGCTGAAAGTCTACTTTACCAACCTGGTAGCTATGTACCGGCTGTACAGTATTTCCAACAAGGTGACCTGGATGGAGCCGTTGGGTAATGTGGTGCTGTTCCTGCTGTGCTATTACGTATTAAAGCTTGAGGCGCTTTCCTCCTTATTCTATAGCATGAGCTTATCATCTCTAAGTGTGGCTGCATTCATGTATATCCGCCGTAGAAAAGAGATAGCAACCCGGCCTTTGGCCACGGTACACCTGAATCCGTCACTCATCAATTATGTCAAAAAAAGCTTCACGGCCTCGTTGGAAGCCGGTGCGAGTATATTGATGATATATATCACGGTATTGCTGACCATCAGCCATTTCAGTGTCGATGAGCTTGGGGATTTTCAGGTGATTGTACGACCGGTCTTTACTTATATGACCATGTTATTTGTGTTCCCAATATACCGCTTTGTATTGCCAGAGCTGGCTGTTTGCGTGCGTAAGGAACAGCATGCTCAAATTAGATCAATTCGGCGCTGGGTGTTTAAGTTGGCTGTTTCTGTTTCAGCTATCTTTTTTGTAAGCATGCTATTGTGGGGAGAGAAGATCGTACTGTGGGTATTCCCTGCTGAATACAAAAGCGCAGTGCCGGTATTGTTCCATTTTTCGATCTTCTTTGTATTCATGATGCTCAATGCGTACCAGTTGGCTTATATTAAAGCACACGGTAATTTCACTCAGAGCTTGCTTATTCGTTTTAGTGGTATCGTTACTTTGGTTGCTGCGTTTTATTTTCTTTCTATGTTTACCACCAATGTTGTTGCCATTATTGTCGCCCTCGGATTGGGGTATGTCATGATGTTCATACTCTCAACAATTGCTGAACAACGGATCTTGCGCAGGCAGCAGGATATGGTTGTTGTTTAAATAAGAAAGTAGCCAAGCCCATGAAATCCTACTAAGAAAAGAGGTCACATGGGCTTGGTGTTTTGCAGTACCTCGGATTTATCCTTTGTACGTATTGGCTAAACTAGGCGATCTTAAAACGGGAAACATTATCTTGCAGGCTGGTAGCCAACTGGCTGAGTTCCATACAGGCTTGAGCTGTTTGCCCTGCGCCAGAAGCCACTTCTGCGGAGGATTGGCTAATATTTTCAACATTGCGTCCTAACTCTTCAGTCACTGAGTTTTGTTCGCTACACGCACTGGCAATTTGCATGCTCATGGATGCAATCTGGCTAACTTCTTGTTCGATACCGGAGATATCGTTGCCTGTCTCTTGTGATTGGTCTACACACCCGTGAATAAGTGTGCAGCTCTGTTTCGTCGCTTCGCCTGCATGTTTGGCTCGCGCTTGCAGTTGATCGATAATAGTGATGATTTCACTGGTTGATGCCTGCGTTCTTCCCGCCAGGGTGCGAACTTCATCGGCGACAACAGCAAATCCACGGCCTTGCTCACCTGCCCGGGCGGCTTCAATCGCTGCATTCAAGGCTAGCAAGTTGGTTTGTTCGGCAATTCCGCTGATCACATCAACAACCATGCTGATACTGGCAGAGTCTTTCTCTAGCATCTCAACCATGTTACCTGCATCTTCGATAACTTCGGCGACCTGTTGGATGCTTTGGATATTGTGTCGTACAGTTTGGCCGCCACGGTTGGCATTTTCAGTGGCGGTGGTCGCGGAGTGAGAGGCATCTTCCGTGTTGCTGGCAACTTCGTTGACTGTAGACTGCATCTGGTTCATTGCCGCAGCAATCATATTAATTTCATCTTGTTGCTGTTTCATACCCTGCGATGTTTGTTCGGATACGGCACTGACTTCTTCAATCGCGGCACTTAGCTGGGTAACAGCACTTGAAATCTCGTTGATCAAATCGCGCAGCTTGTTCTGCATTGAGACACACGCTGATGCCAGTTGACCCAACTCATCGTTGCCGAGGGTATTAAGATTAAGCTGATAAGTGAGATCACCAGCTGCAATTCGTTCAGCCATTTCTATCGTTGTGTAAAGAGGCTGGCATATCTGACGAGTGAGGAACACTGTCATCGTGATCATAAAACCCAAAATGATGGCAATGCCGGTAAATGTCAGGGTATTTGCCTGTGATGCTCGATCTATTACCAGCAAACGATCATCAGCAGTATAGGATTGGTTGAGCTTGAACAGGTTTTCCAAGGATTGATTTAATGCGAGGAAGCTATCAAAGCTATTAAATACCAGCTCATTGGCATGCGCAGTCTCTTTTGCTTTAATGGCTGCAAGAAAAGCGCTTTGCTGTGTTTTATACTGACGCCATGCATTGTCGACGGTATTATAATGCCTAACGTCTTCATCATCCCAAAGGCCTTCTTTGTACTGTGTGAGCTTACTATCCATCTTACCCAGCAGTTTGTTATAGTCGCTTAACGAGGTTTTAATGTCTGGGTGGTTGATATTCGAAACAAGAAAGAATTGATCTCTGCGAATGGTTGCAGCTTCAGTCTGCATATCTTTCACTAATACAATGCTTGGCAGTGAAGTATCGGTAAGTACCAATACACTGTCTTTTAGTTTTCCGACTTCAGAGGTTAGGAAGCCTCCTAATGCAACAATTGCGATAGAGGTTACAGTAAATACTGCGCCAATCTTTCTTCCGACGGACAGGTTCTTAAAGCTCATACGATAAAAATTCCCAATCTAGTAGATGCTACTATGCTTTAGTTTCTTTATGAAATTGCGGGATATGTTACGAGTTGAGTATGTGTGTTCAATTAGTGAACATGAAATTTGAGATATTTATTCCAACTATAGCTTTATGTAGTTGAGGGAATATTGCTTGGTGTCGCTTGTTATTGGAAGTTTTTATTAATACATAATAAATGTGGCAATACTCACACAATTTATTCTGGGATGATGAGTGGGTGATATCAATTAATACTGGACGTTGATAGCGAAATATATGATAAAAGATGAACCGTTATATTTAAAACGGATTAGGATTATGTTGTGATTAATAATAAAGGCTTTGTTTAAAATATAAAGTATTATTTATATCTATCGGTGAGGGCTTTGCCCACTAATCATTAATAAAACTGTAATAGCTAATGGGCTTGGTGAAATTAATCCCTCGAAAACTCCTTTTTGCGTTCAGCAGTTAGGTTATGCGAGCTTAAACTGTGCAACATTATCTTGTAAGCCTGTTGCCAACTGACTGAGCTCTACACAGGCTTGGGCTGTTTGCCCGGCGCCAGAAGCGACTTCTGCAGAGGACTGGCTAATGTTTTCTACATTACGCCCTAGTTCTTCAGTCACTGAATTTTGTTCGCTACACGCACTGGCAATCTGCATGCTCATGGATGCAATCTGACTAACTTCCTGTTCGATGCCGGAGATATCGTTGCCTGTCTCTTGCGATTGGTCCACACATCCGTGAATAAGTGTGCAGCTTTGTTTCGTCGCTTCGCCTGCATGTTTGGCTCGAGCTTGCAGTTGATCGATAATAGTGATGATTTCACTGGTTGATGCTTGTGTTCTTCCTGCAAGGGTACGGACTTCATCGGCGACCACTGCAAAACCACGGCCTTGTTCACCTGCTCGTGCGGCTTCAATCGCGGCATTCAAGGCTAGCAAGTTGGTTTGTTCGGCAATTCCGCTGATCACATCAACGACCATGCTGATACTGGCTGAATCTTTCTCAAGCTGCTCAACCATGTTGCCAGCATCTTCGATAACTTCAGCGACTTGTTGGATACTTTGGATATTGTGTCGTACGGTTTTACCGCCGCGATTGGCATTTTCAGTGGCGGTGGTTGCTGAGTGAGAGGCATCTTCTGTGTTGCTGGCAACTTCGTTGACTGTTGACTGCATTTGGTTCATTGCTGCTGCAATCATGTTGATTTCATCTTGTTGCTGCTTCATGCCCTGCGAGGTTTGTTCGGATACGGCGCTGACTTCTTCAATCGCAGCACTTAATTGGGTAACAGCACTCGATATATCATGAATCAGATCACGCAACTTGTCCTGCATTGAGACACAAGCTGATGCCAGCTTGCCTAATTCATCATTGCCTAACGTATTGAGATCAAGCTGATAAGTGAGATCGCCAGCGGCAATTCGCTCAGCCATTTCTATTGTTGTATTTAGCGGTTGGCAGATTTGGCGAGTGAGGAATATTGTCATCGCGACCATAAAGCCCAAAATAATGACAATACCGGCAATTGTTAAGGTGTTTGCCTGTGACACACGGTCTAAGACTTTTAACCGATCTTCTGCAGTATAGGACTGGTTGAGTTCAAATAAACTTTGGATGCTTTGATCCAGTTTTAGGAAACTATCAAAGCTGCTTAATACGAGCTCGTTCGCGCGTGTGGTCTCTTTGGCCTGAATGGCGGCAATAAATGCGTTTTGCTGTGTTTTGTAGCTTTTCCAGGCAGTGTCTACAGCATTGTAATGCCTAACGTCTTCTTCACTCCACAGGGTTTCTTTGTATTGTGCGAGCTTATGGTCCATCTCGCTCATCATTTTGTCGTAGTCGTTTAACCAAGAATTGATGCTTGGATGGTTGATATTAGGAATGAGAGAGAATTGGTCTTTACGAATCGTGGCAGCATCTGTCTGCATATCTTTTACTAAAACAATGCTAGGTAGCGATGTATCTGTTAGTACTAATACACTGTCTTTTAATTTTCCGACTTCAGAGGTTAAAAAGCCCCCCAACGCGGCGATTGCGATAGAGATGACGATAAATACGGCGCCAATCTTTCTTCCGACTGACAGGTTCTTAAAGCTCATATGGTAGAAATTCCCGAGTTATTGCATGGGACTATAATTTAGTCTCATTATGAAATAGCGGGCTATGTTATTGGTTGAATATTTGTGTTCAATTGGCGATCGTGAAAATTGAGATATTCCTTCCAACTATTGATTTGATGGTTTTAGGGAATACTGTAGGGCGTCGCCTGATATTTATGATAATAATACAATACACATTAGTGTTCTAATTTGATGTGAATTTTTCCTTATTCGTATGGTATTTAAATCTAGCCGCTACACTTAATGTAATGTGCGTGCAACGTAGATTCACATCTATTGATGTTATCAACTTGTCATTGTTTGAAATGTCTTTAACTTTATTTGTGTGAAATATTAATACACTGTGTGAGTTGTTTTTAGCCCGTATTTTATAAAGTAATATCATAGAAGCATCAGTTGTTGAAAAAGTGATTATTTTCTTGCTCAGCCACTCATTTATTACTTTTCACTATGGCTGAGTATTTACTTTATTTCTAGAATTCCCCTGAAGCATCATTTCGGTGAATAAGTAGTAAATTAATAAAAGGAAATGACATGAGTAAGATCTTATACCCTGTAGCAGGTATAACTTTCATGACGTTTAGCGCATTCGGTTACTCGTCAAACCTCAGCCAGACAGACACAATATCCGATATAATCCAATCCACAACACCCTATTTTCAGCAGGAATGCCATTTATACGGAACGGAAGAGTCGTTACCTGATGACTGTGGTTATTATGTTTTAAACCTGACAGATGTAAGTAAAGAACAACGAAAAACATTTACATATGGGGTGTTGGGCCTAGGGGTAGAAAGTGAAGCGGTATTGGTTACAAAGCCGAACGACCTTAAAAAAAGAGAAATCTACCTTCTTGATAACATGGACACAGACTATATCGTTTCAAGCCTAGTGAATGATCTTAGCAAGCGAAGCCGGAGTCGACGCTCAACAGCTCAAGACAGTGGCAGTGTGATGGAGTTTGTTCTTCATCGACGCTTCAATGTCGAGCGCCAGAATAAGGGTAATGTCACTTTAAAATATAAAGTTCGTTATTACAGCAAGTCCCCATTTTATGCCCGTTCTGGCGACAAGGATAAATATGTAGAAATTGTACTTGCCGAAGGTTCAGGCGTCGATATGGGGATGGAGGGTAGCTGGTCTGACATTTATCGTCGTTGGTACCATAACAGCAACACTAGCTACGTTTACAATGAATATCTTGATGCAGTTGATGTTGATATTAAAGTTAACGACAAAGCGAAGCTGCAGTCGGGGCAAATATACCTTAATGACCTATATCCAAGGATGCAGGATCAAGTTGAATCTAAAATTGAAAAAGAAACCAGTACTAGTATCAAAGTCGGTTTAGGTTTCTCACCGAAGATTCCGATCAAGGATATTGAATATAGCTTTACCGACAAATACAGCATCACCAATAAAAAAGAATTTGGCTTGGTAACCAAAACGAACAGCGATGGTTACAACATCAAATACGTGAACAACAAATATGGTTCGGCTGTTAAGGCTGTTAATGGGTTTTGTAATCTGGGTACGGCAGATGGTTGGTGCTGGGATTATGATGAGCGTCGTGGTAACCCATGGGACTTTGACAAGCTAAGAGCGAATAACTCGCTCGCCATCAGTGGGCTACGGCCTGATTTTGTTGCCAAGATTGCAGCGAAAGATACGGTGTCGGGCTCGTCTAATATTACGGTTAAGACGACCGTAAACAGTTTAGCGTTGTTTGGTCATAACCGTTGGATTCTAGGGCGTCGTTATGCATCGGGTAGCCAATTGTGGACATCAAATACCAGTGCCGATCGTGATTGGAAAGAGTCAGTTGATTTTGAAAAACTATCTTATACCGACCAGTTCTCTTTGATGGTGGACTGGGATAGTCCGTGGTTCCTCGGTGCTGATTCTGTGACGATTAAATCAACCTATCTCAGCCAAGAAACTGCGAAGTGTCTGACTGTTAAGGAGGGTAGTACGTTAGCATTTGAGGATTGTATTGACGGTTCTAAATCTCAGTCGTTTATTTACGATCAGGAAAAACGCTATCGTAGTATTGCCAATATTTATCAGTGTCTCGATACTGAGGGTGGAACTTTGTTCTTAAGTTCTAATTGCTCTGAAGATTTCGCTAAAAATACTCAGGTATGGTACTGGCAGGAGCCAAATGGTTTTGCTAATGATGTGCTATATACCGTCAACTATGACAGAACGATCAATGCGATTGATGCATCAACAAGCACTCCGAAGGTCGTAACGCTCGCTGACAATGAAGAGAAACCGGAAGGTGTTCTATACACCAGTCGGTTTACCGATTTCAGCAAGATAAAGCCATAACCATCAGTTAGGTTTATTACTAAGTTTAACGACTTATCTGGATTGATAATATTGAGCCACCCCAAACAGGGTGGCTTTCTTTTACCTGTTAAAATTGAATGGCTGTGAAGTATATCAACCGGTTGCTTATGTCTGTTTGAGGTATAGAATGTTCAGGCATAGTTGGTTGTAATAGCAGAGCTATTTGGGAGTACTACGATGCGTCAGTTGATAAAAAATGCCACGGTTGTTGATGGGAGTGGCGGTGATGCTTTTAACGGTGATGTATTAATTAACGGCAAGGTGATTGAAGCCGTTGCACCGAGCATAACCGCGGTAACTGATGAGATTATAGAGGCAAATGGCGCATACTTGACTCCGGGGTTTATTGACGTACACAGCCATTCCGATTTGGCGACATTTATGCCGCAGGGCTCCAGGCCCAAAGTACTGCAAGGGATCACAACTGAGCTGGTTGGCCTATGTGGGCTTGGTGTTGCTCCGCTACCGAAGGCATTACAGCGTGAAGTGCGAGACCGCTTGATTATTGGTAATCCTCCGGTCGAGTGGACATGGGATGATTATTCTAGTTTTGGTTTTGCACTTAGTCAGCGTGGCCTCGAAGTCAATGTATCTGCTTTTCTTCCACATGGTTTGTTGCGCTATCAGATATGCGGCAATAACCATTTGCCGATGAACTCGGAAGAGCTACGGCAATTGGCGCGGTTAACGGATGAGAGCTTGGCTGCCGGAGCTTGGGGCGTCAGTTTGGGACTGATTTATCATCCGGCACTGTTTAGTGATCAGAAAGAGTTGCTTACAGTCGCACAGGTTGCGGCACAGCATCAAAAACCGTTAGTCGTGCATGTGCGCAGCGAGAGTGATGAGATCCTGGAAGCCGTGCAGGAAATGATTGCGATTTCGAACCAAGCAGGATGTCAGTTGCATATATCTCATCTGAAGCTGATCGGTCGTCGTAACGCCCCCAAGTTAGAGCCATTATTGACATTAATTGACCGCCACGATCTCACCTTTGATCAATATCCGTATCACTATGGTAGTACGACTCTATTTTCAATCTTGCCTCCGGCGCTTATACGCGAGTATGCCCCGGATGAGTTGATGAAAGCATTGAAAACATTAGCAATCAGGCGACAGGTGCGTGACTGGTTTGCCGAGCGGATTTTACCGCAGGCTGGTGAGCCGTGGGATAACCTACCGGCACTGGTGGGCTGGGAGAATATCCTGATATGCGAGGTTGAAAATCAGCCAGCAAGGCAATGGCTGGGACGTTCAGTGTTCGAGTGTGCTCAGCAAACCGATCAGCACCCAGTTGATTTTGTTCTCGATCTTCTTATTAGCGAACGCGGTAATGTACGGATGATCGATTATTTTATGGATGAGGCTTTGGTGGAAAGGATCTTTCAACATCCGCGAGGAATGGTTGGGACTGATACTATCTTCGGTGGTCGGATCCATCCAAGGGTCAGTGGTACTTTCCCTCGAATTATTGATCAGTTTGTTAAGCGCAAGCAACTACTCCCCCTAGAGCAAGCGATACACAAGATGACGGCTTTGAGCGCTGACACTTTTGCGCTGCACAAGCGTGGAAAAATTGTACCGGGCTACTATGCTGATATCAGCATGTTTACGGATGAATTCAGGGATAATTCGACAGTAGACCAACCGGAAGTCTTCGCCACTGGCTTACGTGATTTATGGGTTAATGGCTGCCGGAAAGTGGCTGATGGAGATTATCTGGAAACACGCTCAGGTCAGCTGTTACATCACTGGACGGGTAATAAGTAGCAAGAGATACTGCTAAAAAGTGCTTAGTTGTATTTGAATGGATTGAACGGTCAATAAACCAGCATTTATTTCCAATAATACTTGCCTAACATCCAGTTCATGATAATTTCTCCTCACTGTTTATTTTTGGGATAACTACCATGCCAAAGGCAAGTGAAATTAAAAAGTTTGCAGCGATCGAACATAACGGTAAAGTGTTCCTTGTTAAAGAAATTAGCAAGTTAACACCTAGCGGCCGTGCAGGCGCAAGTCTGTACAGAATGCGTCTTTATGATGTAGCAACTGGCGCGAAAGCTGATGAGAGTTTCAAGGCTGATGAGATGATTAATCTTGCGGACTTTAGCCGTCATCAAGCATCTTTCTCTTATATTGATGGAGACGAGTATGTTTTCATGGATGACGAAGACTATACGCCATACAACTTCAACAAAGAGGCGATTGCTGAAGAGCTTCTGTTCATTACAGAAGAGACGAAAGGTATTCAAATCCTGACTGTTGACGGTTCTCCTGTTGCTATCGAGCTGCCTGCTACAGTTGATTTGGTTATTGTTGAAACGGATCCTTCAATTAAAGGTGCATCGGCAAGTGCTCGTACAAAGCCAGCCGTGCTTTCAACAGGCCTGACCGTTCAAGTCCCTGAGTACATCGCAAGCGGTGAAAAAATCAAAATTAATACCACTGAACATAAGTTTATGAGCCGTGCTGACTCCAAGTAATTGGTAGTACGGATTCAGTGAATGACTACAAGCCCGGCTGATATAAATAACTATCAGCCGGGCTTTTTTTAAAATTCAGCCTCAACCTGAAATTGCATGAATTCGTTGGTGATTGGGTGTGCGAGCTCTAGCCGTTCGGCATGCAAATGTAATCGATCAGCTTTGTTGCCGTAGAGATCGTCGCCAATCATTGGCATGTGCAAGCCTTCTACATGGGCGCAATGAACACGGAGTTGGTGTGTCCGACCTGTTTTGGGGTATAAATACACTTTAGTTCGTGAGCACTTTCGCTCGATAACTTCCCACTTTGTTTCTGCCGGCTTGCCATGTTCGTAGCAGACCAGCTGACGCGGTCTGTCATCAAGATCACCGCGTAGCGGCAAATTGATAATGCCTTCATCCTGCTCTATCAAACCATCAACCAAAGCCACATAACGCTTTTGGATTGTTCGTTGAATAAACTGCTTTTGTAGGCTTTTATTTGCTCTATGGGTTAAGGCAATAACCATCAAGCCTGAAGTAGACATATCAAGCCTGTGAACGATAAGCGGTCCAGTAGCATCCGGAAAATGTTGCTTCATCCGAAGGTAAACGGAATCTTCTATAGTTTTCCCTGGCACAGATAAAAACTCAGCCGGTTTGTTAACTACGGCCATGTCGTTATCTTGGTAGATAATCTCGACGGTCTTTCCTTCGCAGGGGTTGGCAAGTAACGGGTTTTCGTCCATATCTATACCTTCCAGCATATGTTCAAGAATTGGCTGGCATTTTCCTTTGCAGGCAGGATAGAAATTTTCATGTTGTCTGATTTCGGACTTGGGTGATGATCCCCACCAGAACTCAGCAATAGCTAGCGGCTTCATTCCCCATTTGAAGGCATATTGTAGTAATTTGGGGGCTGCACACTCACCCGCACCTGCTGGGGGAGTTTGTCGTGTGGTATCGATAAACAGATCATTGAGATCTCTCTCAATGCCATTTACGTTCAAGAAACGGTATTGGGCAAACAGTTTCTTTTGCAAAGCGGCCGAGAGTGCTTTTCGTTTGGTTTTAAGTGCGGTAATTTCATCCGTTTGTGCACTTAGCTGAAGCTGTACCGTATTTAGGCGTGCTTCCCAATGTAGTTTCAGATCTCTTAGCTGCAGCTTTTCTATGACACTTTCTTGGCTAAGCCGTTGTTTCAGCTCTCGTAGCTCATCGGGCACAAGTTCAGAGCCGTTAGCACGAAGTGCTTTGCGGGCTTTACGTCCTTCAACCATTCGGTTTCGGTGAGCGTTTAGCTGCTCACTGCTGGTTGCTTGCTCGGTTTTCAGTGTCTTTTCAGTTTCCGCTATTTTCGGGTTGCGTTCTAGCTGTTCGATCTTGGCGGTGATCTTATTGATTTCTACTTGCTCGGAAAGAAAGAAGCTATCTTCCGCTAGCATATCAAACACCGGAGGCACAAAATTTGGCAGCAGGTTTTGTTCGGCTATTTTCCCAGAAAAAGCAGATAGATAGCCAATCTCACCTTGTGTATTTTGGACCAGAAGAACGCCAAACATTTTACCGATAGCGGCAGTTTTGTCCTCGGAAAGGCCAAAGTTATGTTGCCACAGCGTTTGTGTTTGTAGGTGGTGCTGAAGCTCTTTCGCCGCCAGTAAACATAAAGGGTGGGGCTCATAATAGAAAGGAAAAGTGAACCGTTCTGGCAAGCTATATGTGTCGATTGATTCTTTAAATGGCGTAAAACAATGTTCCGGGGAGTGCATATGCTGATCTATTGTAATAACAGTTGAGAGCTGAAGGAGCATATAGCTCCTGCGGCAGTTAGGCGGCGATTCTAACCTTTCAGAGTTGAAATTTCACTAGTTGATGGTGACTTCTTGTTTGTCAAACTTTAGGTCCATATTTCTAGCGAGCTTCTTGTTAGTCGTGATAATTATGCAAGATTTGAGGCGCCTCGTAGTGTTCATCTATTGATGATGACTACAGATTTATTTAAATTAATACGAACTTAATTTATCCAGCTTAAAAGGGGCTGAATGCTATTCGATTTGATAATTTGTGAAGTTTGTACAATCTTATGGCATCGAAGAATAGAGGAAACTTTCTGAGTCAATAAAACTGAAATTCACAAAAAATACTAAAATTTAATTTCACTATCCTGTCCCATTGCTTTATCAATATAATTAGGCTCATTATTTTTTGGCTATGAAGCTTTTAGATAGGGTGTGATTAAATAATATTTCAATTAAGGCATATGTACCGGATTTTGTGAGTTTTGTTATTGTTCTAGATATTTTTTAAGTTCTTTCTTTAAGTACATTGAAATTTTTGATAGCTTCTCTGGTAATGGCGTTTGGAAAGGGTAAACAATATACATGTCTCGCTCCTTACTATGATACTCAGGGAATATGTTATATATCTTGTTATTGTTCTCTGAAGTTTTAAGTATGTAGGAAGGAGCTAGTCCAATACCTAATCCATTTTTTATAAATGTTAGTTGTGTTGCTGCCTCATTTACAGATATGATGTTTTTAAATTCGTTAATCTTTAACGTTTCGTCTTCTAGATAACACTTCAAATCAAGTTGGTTATGGTATGAATTGTTGATGAATGTTAATGATTCAATATTATTGGGAAGCTCTGTGCTTTTTGATGATATAAAAACATCGCGATAAGAGCCAATTTTGTGTGCTACTAAATTATCATTTTTAACCTCACCAATGCGAATTGCCATGTCAATTCTCTTATTAAGTAAAGGTTCTACTTTATTACTGACGATTATCTCGAATGATACGTTTGGAAAGTTTTGATTTAAATTTAAAAGAAGCTCCGAAAAGATCGAGGTCGCTATAGATGTAGGAATGGTAATACAAAACCTGCCGCATATGCCGATTGATAATGATTTGGCTTTATAATCTAACTGTACTGATGTATTTAACAACGAAATCGCATCATTTTTGAGTGCTAATCCATTCTCAGTTAATGTTAAATTACGAGTTGTTCTGTAAACCAGTGTTGTACCAATGCGCTTCTCTAGATTTGATAATTGACGGCTAACATGGGCTTTCGATTTATTTAGTTCTTTTGCTGCATCAGTAATGGACAACGTCTTGCATATAAAAGCAAATGTGATTAGTTCATTGTAAGAATCAAGCATCTAACTGTTCCTTCTCAGTAACAATGTGTTAAGTGAAAACCATTTGTTGAATTTGTATTTACTAATATATATTTAAACTAAAGCTTATTAAGTTGAAATTCAAGTGTTCTGTTAATTTGTATGTGTGGCCATAGTTGTTGTCTTAAAATCATGGGGAAGTTATGAAAAGTAATTCAAACATAAAAGGTGGCATTATTAAGCTGCTAAAGTTGTATCTTGATATTCTGTCATCAAAGATGATATTTAGGTTGGATAAATGAAACGTTTTATTTCTAGAGTCATTACGCGATTTATTAAAAGTTCATTTATGTATGGAGAGTTTAACTGTAAAAGGTTATATGAAAGTGAATTGACCGATCATATAAAGAAAGACCTTGGGATATATTGACAGATATACACTCGTTAATTCAATACAGTAAAGTCACTTAGAACAGATATCCCGCTCAATATGCTAAACGACAATATTCGAGTTCTAGCTCGAAAAGGCGATGAATAAGAGCTCCTCGTCAAAGTACAAGCCGAATTGACGTGTTCTTTTCGTGAATTGAACTGGCTAAAACCAATCTCAACGCGCTGGTGAACGAGACAGGCTGCATGATACTGCAGCCTGAATTCTAAGATACTCGTCGCTTTAAACGAAGTTAATCAGTTTTCTCTGTTGCCAAAGAACGCCACTGTACTTTCTCGCCATTGCTTAATAATGCCAAAATTGCACCTGAAGGTATCTGCATTTGATCTTCTGTTTCTTGGGTCTGTTCAGAGAAGTTGGCGATAATTTTGCTGCCATCACTGAAGCGGGTTTGCTGCAGTAGCCCTTGCTGATCAAGCCATTGAAAATCAACCATTGCTTTGTTCCATAGCTGTTGGTGAATGGGAGTAAAGCCTTTTTGATAGTGGACTAGCGCCTGTAAGCGCGGAGCCTTGATGCTATTTGCTTCATCACGGCTTAGATGCACCATTGCCGGGGTGTTGTACAGCATGGCAATTAGGTCGCGTTCCATTTGTACATTGCTGAACTTCAGGCTGTCGCTATGCCAGTGATGGCTATTAATGACTTCGTCATGGAATACCGTTTGGTACAGCGGTACTCTGTACTGCGGAGCAAAAAGCAGTGTTTTATAGGGTTCCTTCACCTGAGCTGATTTGAAGAAAAAGTCTGGCTTCTGGTCTGGGTACCAAGCACCTAAAAAATAGGGAGATCGGCGGTTGCTCTTCATATCAGGATCTGTCCAACCAAAACCGACCGTTTCCATTCCATGTGCGAAGGCAATGCCCTGAGTTGTTAAACTGTTTCCATCTTCCGAGCCTAGCAACACATTAGGAACGGTTGCGATCCACTGCATACGGTCATTAAACGCAGTGAGCATGTCTGCCTGACTCATTCCGCCTAGGTTCACTCCGCCGTGTTTCATGCTATCTGAGTTCATACGAGCCTCTGACTCACTGTAATCTTCTCGAGCCATTGCCGTCGCATCAACATCTAAAAACAAGCTGTTAAAGCGCCCAAAGTGGATTATGTCTTTGATTCGCTGTTCTACATAGTCTCGACGGCAGGCTGGGTTTAGGTAAAAGCCATTGCCGCGAAACCCTTTTTGTTTTTGACCATTGGCTTTTTCAATGGCACACGTTTCGCGCATTTCTCGTGGAAGCTGCGCGGTAAGCCAAGTGTCATTAACACCGGGGGGAATTGCGGTATTGTAAGAGTCGTAAGTGCCTACGAGATATCCCGCCTCTTTGGCTTGGTTGATGACTTGCGGTTGATAAAACGCGGGCATCCAGTTGTCGAAACCTAACCAGAGTTTTTCTAAGCCAGCTTTTTTCAGATTATTGACCATATCTTGAGAGATTGCCTGCCCCCATCGTTCTGGTGAGATCAGGTAGCGGCCAGCGTATTTGGCAAGCCAATTTTTGCGTTGCTCCGCTGCTTGGTACTGCTCTTTTATACGATTACTATCTGGCATCGTTGGCACGACAGGAAAGGCGAGGTTTACCGACTGATTGATACTCTCAACCAACAGGCGTTTATGATAGTTGCTTAGCCAATCTTGCCCTTGATGCAGGTTGTTGAGTTCTTTTGTCGCTTCTTGGGATGGCTCGAGGTTTGGTTGGCTGAAGTACCAATCTTTTAGCCCCCACCAATCTTTTACGTCTTCCACCGCAAAGGCATCACGACCAAACAAATAGACATGACTGGCACCGATTAGTTTTTCGACCTCAGGATTATCATTGAGCTTGGCAGAGAGTGGCTGTGCCTTCTGTTGTTTGATCCGCCATTCACGGTACTGTTTTGCTCCAGCTAACGCGTCACTGCCCAAGGTGATCTGCACGCTGAAGGCTTGCTCTCGGTTTAATTGGGTAAAGTCGTGTGTTGCCTGCATATCTAGTTTTTTCTGCGACTGCGTGAAGTTGAGTTCGTTGTCTGTGGCAGTAAGTAGCTGATAGTTGACAAATAGACCGTCTTGCTCAGTTGTCCAAAACGGCATTTTTAGATCTTGAGTAGTATTTGAACCGGAATGTTCTTCGCTTAGGTAGCGTATCCATGTTTTGTTATTGGTTGGTACGCGCATGCCTTCGTTAAAAGGGAGCAACAAATTTTGCGTTTCATGTTCTGCCAAATCAAACCAAGTTAACTTGATTGGGTGGTTACGCTTGATGGTCGTTTCATTGCGAACGGCAAATACCAGTTTCAAGCTTTTATCAAATGTGGCGCTAACCTCAACATTGCTTGGTTTGAGCAACCAAGATGCCTGGTTTTCGGCATTTTTTGATAGTTGTGTTGCGCGCTGTGGCAGACCGTTGATAGCAAGTGCAGCTTGGTTTACCGATAGGTTGTGACGCTGTTTTTGCCAGCTAATTTGTAAGCTGGCCGGATCGATAGAAATACGCTGATTGTTTTGAGTTAGCTGTATTTCAGTGCTGTAAGCCGAAAAGCTCATTGCTACTGTTAAGCTCATGAATAGAGGTGTTATTGTTTTCATCGCGACTGTCTTGTGTGGATTTGTTTTTATTAGAAACCAAAGCCAGAGCCGATTTGTCACCTATATGTCTCTATTACCGACGTGGGCAGACTAAAGCGCTGGATATATTCCACTTTTATTCTCCCTTGATATTCAAATTGGCTAACTACACCGCTTAACCAGTAGGCCTTGGCTGGCGCAGCAGGAGGAAGTGATACGCTATACGAGTCATTGTTATCCGTGATGGCGGGTGTAAGGTTCATAGGGGACGGTCTTTCAAGCAGGTTGTAGTCTTCGTCAAACCATTGCCAACGAACAGAGGCTGGTGCACATGAAGCGATTTGGTTGGGTGGTGTGATGGTCAAGGATTTGAAAGCTCGAGCTGCCGTGGAATGAAGCCAGGGTGTCGTTGTAAACGAGGAAATGATCAATGGATAGTGAATGCCATTAACCGCTAATTGATACAGTCCTGCTTTCGGTTCGCTCAATAGTTCGTCACTTTCAAATTCGAGATATTCTTTGGTCGGTGAAGTGACTGTCGCTGACACGATCAGTGTGTTGTATTCATCAAACAGCTGCAGCTCAAGAGGCTGTGTGATTTGCTCTGTCGACAGTTTGACTTGATAGCCTTGATTGTTCGCGTTGCCTTTACTGATGATAGTAAGGCTGATATTTGCAGCTATAGAAGCTGTGCTGGTAAGGTGCCTACCGCATTGGGTTTCGCTCAATATCGCTTGTTTGACCGGCCGCCAGTAGCGCTCTTCAACGTTATGACGGCTTAAGCTGAGCTGGAGTTCTTGCCAGGCAAGCAGCGTATTGCCTTCGACTAATGCTGAATAGCTTGCTTTCAGCGGAGTTTCTGGAAACCAATCATTGGCTAGCGAACTCGAACTTAATAAGCTGCTAACTACGAAAAAAGTCAGTCTTTTCATATATCTTTTACCAATCGGTAGCCGACACCACGCAGCGTTTCTATCTGTAAGTTTGGGATTTTTTGTCGGAGCCGTAGCACGTGGTTGTCCACGGTTCTGGTGGTCGGAAATGCTTGATAGCCCCATATTTTATTCAAAAGCTCTTCTCGGTGAAATACGCGGCCTTGGTTTTGCACCAACATTAGCAGTAGCTGGAACTCTTTGGGTTTTAAGTCGATACTGCAGCCACTATCAGTTACAGCTCGATTTGAAACATCGATTTCTACTTGTTGATAACAAATTGTACTGTCCCCCAGAGGACGTAGTTGGGCGTATATGCGGGCCAGTAGTTCTTGGTGTGAAAACGGCTTAAGGACGTAGTCTTTTGCCCCTGCCATTAATCCTTCGACTCGCTGTTCAACGTCAATTTTTGCGGTAAGGATGATAACCGGCAGAGCTTTGAGCATGAGCCACTGGGGAAGAAAGTTGATACTGTCTCCTTCTGTCAACTGACGGTCAAGGATCACTAAATCAGCACGATACCAGTGTTTTTCAATACTTTTGGTATTGCTAAGCCATTGGCAGCTAAAGCCGTGTTGTTTTAAGTATTCACTCAGTCCTTCCCCGAGCAGTTTATCGTCTTCAATCAACAGAATTTGACTCATAGCGGTAACTCCAAAATACAGCGGGTGGGTTTGCGTTGGCAGATAAGCCTGCCGCCCATTTTCTTCATCAAGCGTGAGACGATAGTGAGACCAATCCCCATATTGGCTTGGCGTGAGGAGGGGGGAACAATGTTAAACCAGCGCTGGATAAAGTTTGGGAAATGGCCCCGGTCGGAAACTTGGATACGTAGTACTTTATCGACCTGAACATCGATGGTTATTTCGCCTTTACCATGCTGCTGGGCATTTTTAATTAGGTTATCGAGACAGATCCCGAGCCAGTAGTAGGGCAGTTCCAACTCGTGTTCCTCATTGATGGAGTATGGAAGCTGGTATTTACCTAGGCAGTGATCCAGCCAATCTGTAATATCAGCACGTTGGCGTGGGAATTGAACGTCAGAGTTGGTGGTCAAATATCCTGTACTGGTTTCGGTCAGTTGAGCTAGCCGCTGGTGGTCAGCCATTAAGCGCCATACCGCCTGCTGTGTGTGATCGTTTAGATTATCAAACTGATCACGAAACAGCTCAACGGTTAAGCCTAAGCTGGTGATTGGTGTTCTCAGTTCGTGAGTTAGCAACTGGAGGATAAACTGTCGTTCTTTTGTATCCTGTCGGCGCTGATGAAGGCTACGAAATACCAGATAGGTAATGATCAATGAACATAAAGCCAGTGCCCATCGAGACCACTGTGATTCAGGTGTCGTGATATTTAAACAAAGATTGCTGTAACGAAATGAACAGCTTGCTGTTGGGCTATTTACTATCTGTAATTTCATCGCCTGCGCAAGTGGTTGCCATTGATTGACGGCGATGGCTTTCCAGCCCGATTCATTGTTTAGCCATAATGTATTTTTCTTAGATAGATAGGCTCGATAGCCTGACAACAAAGCATCAACGCCTTTAGGCTCTAGTTCTGATAGTAAAGGGTGGAGCGGGTGAGCTTTGTTAGCCAATGTCAATTGATTCTGATGTTGGACCAGAAAACTGTTGGCGGTAGTTTGATCGAGCGATGCCAGATACCTGTCGGCAAAGCTGCCTCCAGATGGGTGAAGCAAAGCTTTGTTATTAAGCTGTTTATTAAACCATGAGTTTGCCAATGGCCTTTTTTGGCATAGTGCCAGCTCAAATTCGATAGCATCTTTCAGGTTGGCATTGGCCTGGTATGGTTGGTCAACCCTGCAGTTCTGACGGGCCTGCCACAGTTTCTGGATTTCTTGCCATTTAAGCTGACTGAAGTCGGGGTATTGACTATTGCTCAAAAGTAGCAGTTTCGGATAGTGATTGATCTCTGTCTGGCTAATTTTTTGTTGAGGGGCGAGTTGATCAGCTTGCTGATAAAACTGCTGCCAAAGGCTTTGAAGGTCTATTGCACTTTCTTGGGTGGTGGTTGGCAAAGGACTAGAGGCCATAGCAATAAAGCCAGTAGTAATAAGACCAGTAACAAGTAAGCCAAGATGTTGAAAGCGAATCATAATCTGAAAAGGCAGCAAATAATGACAATATTAGCCTTTTTCTCCATCTGTTTGTAACCTCTGTGTCAACATTGAAGCCGCAGGAGTGACATGATGATAGAATAGACGATTGTTAACTGGGGTTTTTAGTATTAAGTGACCCACCGCTCATTTTATTGCCATTATTTGATGAAATTAAGCCCATATTTAGTCACGGTATAAATCAAAAATGATAGCTTTGATTTTACTGGTCATGCTAAACAATAAGTTTTATATGACGCGTGAGTTAATAAAAATAAGATATAGATAAATCATTATCTGGTTTAAAGAGTAAATTCTGGTTAGAATACCGCTCTTATTTCCATTTGAATCAGAATTAGAACTATGAGCGACGTTTTCAACACACTATTAAACCTGCGTTCACTGCGGGCAACTGCACGTGAATTGACACTAGAAGAGCTTCAAGAAGGCCTTCAGAAATTACAATCTGTAGTGACAGAAAGAGAAGAAGCTGAAGCTGAAGAACGTTCTAAGAATAAAGAACGCGAAGACAAACTGAAAACTTATCGAGATATGTTGGCCGCAGATGGTATCGAACCTGAAGAATTGATGGCTATGCTAGGTAATGCACCAAAGTCTAAACGTGCTCCTCGGCCTGCCAAGTATAAATTTACTATTGATGGCGAAGAGCGTACTTGGACAGGTCAAGGTCGTATGCCTGCGCCCCTGAAGGAAGCGATTGAAAATGAAGGTAAATCACTGGAAGATTTTCTGATTTAATCTTTGAAAGCCCCATAACAAGGGGCTTTAAGTTGAATTCACTTTTGTTAATTAGGCAAATATACCAATCGATATCAACCGAGAGTAATAACCGATGAGTCACGATCATTTTAAGGGGAAATTTGAGGTTGAACTAAAGTATCGTCTTGCATCAAAGTCAGCATTTATAGACGTACTAGGCTCGATGGAACATGAGGTGATGCTTCAAGATAATATTGAATCAGACAGTTATTTTGACACAAAGGAACAACACCTATTAGCTCAAAATAAAAGTGTCTGTATACGAGAAATGGAACCATCGGGCATTAAGTTATGGATAGTGAAGGGGCCAGAATCAGATCGTTGCGAAGCAACAAATATCACCGATGCCAATAATGCTCGGAGCATGTTAAAAACGATGGGCTATGATGTCATGCTGGAAATGAAAAAGGAACGAAGTATCTATTTTGTCGATAAGTTTCATATTACCGTCGACCATTTAGAAGGCATCGGTAACTTTGCAGAATTTGCGATTATGACTGATGAGGAAGGTTTGTTAGAAAGTTATCGCTCTGAACTTGTTAGTTTAGCAAGTAAGTTTGGTCTGACAGCAAACGATCTCGAGCATAAATCTTATCGATGTCTTCAATCAGAAAAGAGCGCTATTTAATAAAAAGATTATGGTTTTTTAAACGGATCATCCCTTCTGGCTCTATTCGAATAACACTATTATTCTCACTACTGGCACTTCAGTTCATAGTTATCTTACCAATACATCCACACATGCCTAATGTTATTGCTACATATATCTGCTGTATATATAAATCAGCTGTATTCAAGAATTGAGACCGCTGTATAAGAAATAAACAGCTAAAGGGGTAGCCTTAGCAAGTGATTCTAATTAAAGGAGAACTTGCGATGCAAATAGATGGACATCATACATTAACTTATGTTGTAGCAAGAATAGCGGGGATGCCGCATGGAGATGCTGAGAAGCTTGCATATTGTGCACAATATGTAGATGAGGCGGTGAACTCAGCTCCGGTTAAATTCAAGAATGGTGCAATGTATTCTCGGATTTCATCAGCACATAAGATGATTGATTATCGTAATTCCAATGCAATGGCCAACCATTTGGCATGGATTCCTTTTCATTTCCTCCTGGGTAATGATGGTTTACCGGCAGGAGAAAATCCAGATGGGAGTTTTATTAAAAAGTTAGTTTGTAAACCCAACAGCTATGTTGCGCATGACATGCTAAAGGTCGCAGCGAAGCATCGAAATGAAAAGTTTGGGCTACATTTGATGGGAATAGCAATGCATGTTTATGCAGATACCTTTGCTCATCAGGGATTTGCTGGTGTTTCTCATGAGATTAATGAAGTTGAGGATATTGAATCGGAGTCTAGTAGTTTGCTTGAAAGAGTAAAGGATGGGATTGCGACCTGGAGTGTTTCTTCGGTTTCTCCGCTTGGCCATGGTCCTGCACTCTCATTTCCTGATAGACCGTATGTAAAATGGTCATATACTAACGGACTGGGTGAGATGGTTGCGAGAGACAACACCGAGATCTTCACTGACGCTGCAAATCATATGTATAAAGTGATTAAGTGTTACCTTTCAGGAGATGATGAGATGCAGATTGATCGGCAAGATCATATGCCTTCTGACGATTTAAATAGAATCAGAACTGTCTTTGAGACCATAACCGATGATGATGGTGAGGAACGTCACAAGAAGTGGTTGAAATTAATAGCAGAAGGTCACTTTAACTTCGATCCAATAGAGCTAACTTTTATCACAAGTGGTAAGGAAAGTTGGAAATATAAGGCTCGTGGTAGAGGTACATCTATTCCAATGCTTAATGATGTTGTTGAGTATAAATACAATGAAAGTTTTTTAGATTCTGATTGGAAACTCTTTCATGATGCTTTGAAAACATTCAGGCTTCAGGTCGTTCGTGATGTTCTTCCGAAATATGATATCTGCATCGCTTAGGTTATGAGTGGGGAGCTATTTGCTCCCTTAAATTATTCGTCTTATTTAGTTTAACTTTTCGATTTTGATAATCTTGTTTGTAAGGTTAGAATAACAAGTTGAGGACACATGCAGATACTTGATCGCTATCTTCCATTTGCCTGGACATTATTGGTCGCTTCTAATTCCTTTCCTGTAATACTGTATTTAACTGATTCTTATATACTACTACGGTGTGTGAAAAGTATTTATATTATTTGCTGGATGTTAAATGAGAGGTGAATGTTAATTTTTGGAGTGTATAGGACTAAATGTAAATATTTAAATCTATTGTTTTTGCATAATGTTGACAAGATTATAAGCGTGGGCTTAACTTCCTGTTGAGGTCACAACGCTATATTGCCCAAATATATGGGCATTATGCCAATGACGATAAAACTTATTATTATAGGGGTTTAAATGAAGAAGGTTATTCTTACATCTACGCTTAGCATGATGACCTCAGTGGCTTTTGCGACAGAAAAGCCACCTACTGAGCAACCAGTAAACCAAATTGTTTTTATGAATGTCGATATATTTAATGGAATTGAAAATAAGCTGTTTGAAAATCATCATGTCTTGGTTGAAGGGAATATCATCAAAATCATTTCCGCTGAGAAAATCAATGCTCGAGACGACGCGACTGTCATTGATGGTACGGGCAAAACCCTCACTCCTGGCTTTATTGAAAACCATGCTCACTTGATGTTAATGGGGCCGAACCTGCCAGCGATGGAGGCCGATAAGACCTGGGAAGACTTTGCCATCCATGGCACCCGAATGGCTGAGATGTATCTGATGCAAGGGTTCACCACTGTGCGTGATGCTGGTGGTGCAAACGGTGGTTTGAGGAGAGCTATTGATGCAGGAGAGATTGTAGGTCCACGTTACTATCCATCGGGTGCATTTCTGGGCACTCGCGGTGGTCACGCCGATTTTGCAAACTACTCGGCCCCTGTTGGTACAGAAACTAATTTTGGCCGCCTAAACCTCTCGCAAGAAGTTGACAGTGTTGCTGAGGTTAAAAAATACGCCCGAAACAATTTTCGCATGGGGGCAACGCAGCTGAAATACATGCAGTCTGGTGGCGTTGTATCTGCATTTGACCCTTGGCAGCTTCTGGCTGGCTCCCCTGAAGAAATTGAGGCAGCAGTTGCGGTTGCTGAAAGTTATGGCAGTTATGTGATGGCTCACTCTTACCGTAAGGAAGCGATTCTTAGCGCTCTCGATGCTGGTGTAATGTCCATTGAGCATGGCTTCGCTTTTGATTGTGAAATAGCCGAAAAAATGAATGAAAAAGGGGCATATATAACTACGAACCTGACAGCATTTGATCCTGGTCTTTTAGACATTCCTGCAGTAAAAAATGTTCCTTCTAGTCTGGCGAAAGCGAAATCAGCGACTGAAACGTTTAAAAATTACATACCAAACATGAAGAAGTGCCCGGTTAAGCGTGGATTCCAGACTGACTGCGTTGGCTCTGTCGATGCATGTAATATTCAGATTGCTTACGAAAAACACTTAAACAATGATTTCTTTGGGCCTTACGAATCTTTGAAGACTATGACGTCAGTCGGTGGAGAAATCACAAAGCTGACTGGTGATTTTACTAACCCATACCCTCAAGCAAAATTGGGTGTGATTGAAGCTGGTGCTTACGCAGATATCCTTTTGCTCGAGGGCAACCCATTAAGTGACTTTTCAGTGGTCGGTACTGGTGATAAGTGGTTTGGTGCAGAGAAGCGTTCAGAGAGCCCTGAGACGATTAAGCTCATCATGAAAGATGGTGTGATCTATAAGAATACTCTCTAGGTGAATCTTTCTTTAAGTACCGTGACTTCAGTGTTTGTTGAGAGTGGATTTGATGACACCGAGTTTGATGATGCAGAGCTTGATGAAAGGGTGTGTAGTTTTGAACAAGCTAATTCCATTGCTATTCGCATTTGTACCTTTATACAGCAACGCTAGTGCCCCCATTGATCTTGATTGGCAAGAATTAAGGCCAGAAACACCAATAAATCAGATAACGCTTCCTGAGCTTAGTGATGAAAATCGACTTCAGCTTCAAAAGATATTCACACTAATGCAATCTGGCGAAGCGCGAGATTTAGAGCGTATAGCCTTAATAAAGAAGCAGCTAAAGATCGAAGGTGTTGATGCTGATGAGTTGCTTAAATCACGAGAAATGTACATACAAGCGCAAAAAAAAGCGGCTGAAACGATCACCACTGAGTTCGATGGCAAAAAAGTTCGAATCCCAGGATTTCTTGTGCCAATAGAGTTCTCTGACGCTATGGTGACGACCGATTTCTTACTCGTACCTGTTGCTGGTGCTTGTATACATATGCCGCCACCGCCAGCCAACCAGATTGTCCGGATATCCTTTCCTGGCGGGTACAAGATGAGAAATATTCAACACCCGGTTTGGGTGGAAGGTATCATCAGTTCGTTTGTTAAATCTGAAGATGTCTACATTGTAGATGGTATCAGTAATATAACGATGGGATACAGCTTGGATGCTTCAAAAGTAGTTGATTATAAATAGTTTTAATCTTATTTAGAGTGATATCTCAATACAAATTGATACGCAATAACGAGTTGTTTTACCGTATTGAGCATTGTTTGAATGTAAGCATGATTTGATAGGGTAGGTGTATGCTACACACTAAGAGCTATGGTGGCGGTCTATTGGTTGCATCGTTGTTTTCAACTGCTGCTTCTGCCGCAAATTTCGGAGGTCCAGACTCTGTTGAGAACACTATCTCAGGGCAGCCCGCGGAGAAACGCTCGTGGCGTGAAGGGCTTGTGCAAAAGGGGGTGACTCTTGGTCTCGATTACAACTCGGTCGGCTTTAATTCGGCCAATGGCAGTGAAGGTAATCGTGTTAGCACCAGTGGCGGTGTGGCTCGTTTCTATGGGCAGTGGGATATTATTGGGCGTGATACAGGTAATACGGGGGGCTTGGTATGGAAGGTTGAACACCGGCATGCTTACTCTGATTATCCACCGAAAGATTATTCCTTCCTTTCTGGTTTCAGCGGTAATGAGGGCTTGGGTTATATTGGCCTTATTCAGCCTGCATTTAATGACCAAGGTAGCCGCCTTACTAATTTTCACTGGAAGCAGCGCTTGAATAGCGGCAAAACCTCAATCATTGTTGGTTTTCAGGATGTGACTGATTACGTTGATACTTACGCTTTGGCTAGCCCATGGACAGCATTTTCTAATCTCGCCTTTCAAACAGGGGCGGGGGCAATGGGATTGCCTGATGATGGTTTACTGTCTCTCTCTGCTGGCCATATGCTCACCGACAATTTTTATATAGTAGCGGGTGTGGCTGATGCTAATGGCCGATCGGACATTGAAGATGTGTTTGAAGGCTTCGATACTCTGTTTAATAAACACGACTACTTTACAACTTTAGAGCTTGGCTGGACGGCTTCGCAAGAGCAGATCTATACAGATAATATTCATCTGACTTATTGGCATCTCGATGCAACATTTAATGATGATGGCAGTGCCAGGCATGGCGCGTTTGCAAGTCAAGGCTTGAATTACTCGTTGAGTTATTTTGCCACGCCACAGCTGATGCCTTTTTTACGCGGTGGGTTCTCATTTGAAGGTGATGCGGCGCTTTATGATGTTTCGGTCTCTGCTGGGTTTGGTTACTTTGCACTCGGTACACCAAATAATAACGTTGGTGTTGCGGTTAACTGGAGTCAGGCAAACAAAGAAGCTTGGGGAACAGATGAGAACCAATCGGCTATTGAGGTTTTCTATAACATGCAGTTTGGGGAGTACTTTCAGCTAACACCGGATCTACAGTGGATCAATAACCCACTGCTTTCAAGTGAGAGTAACGCTTTTGTATTTGGGCTGAGAGGACGAATCTTTATTTAGCCTAGTTGAATACGTTTAGTTATTAAATATTAATGTCACGGTGCCATTCAGTTTAGCCTCTTTATACCCCATTCAATGCTCACGGATAACATGTAAACAACCAGAGGCGCGATTGTGCACCTCTGTTTAGTCATTCAGAATGAACCGTGAGTTAGATGTGATCCAGACGGATATGGCTATTTTTTAGATCATCACGCGTAATACCCTTACCATCATTTAGTGAATTAAACTGGCGTAATAATCCGGCAAGAGCATGGATAGAAGCAAGTAGATCACCCGTGTGTGCAGACTCTGACGATGTATGCATGTTGCGAATTGGATAACCAATGGTGATTGCCGCGCTATCAACGCCGGCTAATGCAGCAGCCATACCATCTGTGCCCATATCACGACCAGAGAAGTCTAACTGGTAAGGAATGTCTTGCTCGCGGCAGACATTTTCTAAAGACTGAACTAAAAATTCTGAAGTAACAGAGCCACGGCCAATGGTAAAGCCATCACCCATCTTCAGTGGATTCATTTTACGGTTGCCAATTCCCGGCGCTGCTTCGTAGTCATGGTTCACGTCAGTTGCAATTAATACGTCTGGCTTAAGCTCACCCACTAACTGTGTAGAGCCAAATCGGCCAATCTCTTCATGGGTTGCAATGGTATAAAGGACACGAACATTATCAAGACCTTCATCGGCCACTAAACGCGCAATCTCAGTGACAGAGAAACAACCCAGACCATTATCTAAGTAAGCACCATAAAAAGTATCCTGAGAAACACCATGCTTAATTGGGCGGTCTAAAAGAATCGGGTCACCTGGGCGTAGCCCTAAAGCTTCAACTTGTGCTTTACGATCTTCACCATGGGTGTGTAGCTCCAGATAAATCGATTCTGGTTTAATACCTTGTTCGCCTGTGCGCTGAGCAGGTGTGGAGAAGTGAATCGCTCCCAGAGCTTCAACAGTGCACCCTTCAATCACTTTGAATCTACTTGCTTCATCCGGGTTCTGGCAAAATACTTTGACTTCATGACCGATCAGAGTTGTTGGCAAGAAAGAGTCGGTGTTAATCCACACTTTGCCATCGTCATCAATTTTTCGTACCTGCATGCGGATTTTGTCAGCATGGCCAACTATCATCACGCTAACTAGGTCATCACGACCCGGATGAGAATCGAAAACCAAACCCGCATTCCCTTTAAACTGATGAACCCCCCAACCGGCTGGCATAAAAGATTCAAATTCAGGTTTGATCACGCCATAGCTCATTGCGGCTTCAAAACCAATTGGTGAAGGCGAGGCAAGTACCTTCTTCATAAACGCAAACTGGTCGTGTGGCATAGTGGTTTGCCAAGCATGTTTCTGTTCCGTGTTGTTCTCTATACTCATTATTTAGCTCTTCCAATCTGTTTGGGTGTAACGCAATCTCACTGTCAATTTTTTATATGCCAGTATATTTATATAGAAACTTACCATAGAAGAAAGCCGTTAACCTAAAGCTTGTTAAGTTTAGTTTTAAGCTCAAATGAGAATAAGCACTATCATATTTCTGTTCTACCTTGTGCCAGAGGCACACATGTGTCAAATATACTATTCTGGCACGTTTATGCCCCATTTATTGCTGGGTAACATCTCATTCACATTTTGTTTTTATGGATTTGCCCTAAATAAGTTATTGTAAGAGGTAAAAGCAACAACTCACCCATAGCTTTTCGAAAGTCATCAATATTACGCGTTGCGTTCGGCATTTTTGATGTGAAGATCAGCGGATAAGGTGAGTTTAATGCGATGCACCTTATCTCGTCTATAAGCTTCAATCTTTGCCGACTATATCAAAGTATGTGCAATTAATTGTTAGTAGCCTACACAAGATTTTGAAGTATATAGGTTTCCTATGCAAAAACATGTGCCTAGTAAGTCCATAGTAATTATTTCAGCAATACTGTTGGTACTTGGCTTTATATTGCTCAAGCTTGATGTATTAGGTTTAGTGCCGATTTTTGTAATCTTAATCTCATTCTTTATGCTAGTGATTCATTGTTTTTTTTCTTGTTAGATCGTAACGGTGGAAATATTTTCGAAGCCTACCTAGAAGCAGATAAGACGACGGGAATAGCACTAGAATCTGGTTAGAAAATAAAAAAGAATAGCTAGATATCTAATCGTCATCAGTATAAGTTTCGCTATGCTTCTTTATCCGAAATGTCCAAGTTAGGGCGTCAGTTTTTACTTGGGTTGCTTCAGGATGGTGATTTTAAATAATAGAAATAACAATAGATTGTGGTTGAATATGATAAATAAAAATAGAGCATTAAGGCGGTTTATTGGGGGCGTTAGCGCAACGTTACTCTTGGTTATGATTGGTTGTAATAGCTATATTAATCCCGGTTCAACAATATCAGCTTGCTCCTCCGTGGCAGGCACTTGGGAGTTGATTGCAGATACTGACAACTCACAATGCGGTGGCTCAGGAAAAAAAGAAACAATGGTATTCACAGTCACCCAGGAAGGGTGTGAACTATCAAATAATTATGGTGCTACTGGTACGATTGATGGCACAGATGTTAAATGGAATGTCCCCCCTTGGTCTATTGATGGCGGCGTAGCCACCTATCTTGCTGCGACTGCCAAAATTCAGAATCAGAAAATAGAAGGACGTTATGATTGGAAATGGAGTGATGGTAATACAGAGTGTTCAGGCATAACTAAAATAAATGGCACTATTTTGGCGACGGTAAATGTGGCGTCGATCCAATCGGGAGTTCAAGAAAAAAATTCGATGCTATCACCAAGAGAAGGAACTATTGCCCACACTTTTTCATTAACAGCTCCCGACGCTAAAACTGTTTATCTTGCTGGAGAGATGAGTGATTGGCAAGATAATGTATTTGAAATGCAGCGAGGAGAAAACAATAATTGGTCTTTGACGTTGTATTTACCACAAGGAGCTTGGCAGTATAAATTCGTTGTAGATGGACAGTGGATATATGATAAAAGCAATCCAAAAACAACAGATGATGGCTTTGACGGTTTAAATTCGGTTATTGTTTTAGGGAAAGAACTTGCGGAATTAAGCGTCAACTCGAATATCCCTCATGGCTCAGTCATTAACAGTGATTTTGACAGTAAAGCTCTTGGTGAAAATAGTCCTTTTACTGTATATCTGCCACCGGGTTATTCAGAAGATAGCCACAAAAGTTATCCTCTTCTACTGTTACTTCATGGTTATGGTAGCGATCAAAATCAGTGGGTAAGAGATGGGAAGGTTCAAAACTTCATGGATAATCTTGTTCATGCAGGTGCAATTGAACCATTTATTATAGTCATGCCCTATGGCGACAAAAGTCAGTATGTGAACAACAGAGAAATCCATATTATGGAGGAGTTAATTCCCTATGTAAGGGGTCAATACCGCATAAAATTGGGTAAAAAATTTACCGCCATTTCGGGGGGGTCTATGGGAGGATTTGGCGCACTTTATTTAGCGCATCGCCATCAGGATGTTTTTGGATTGTCTGTGCCACTCAGTGGTTATTTTGATCTGAGTTATTATCCTGAATTCCAATCGGAAAAAATCACCATGGAGCCAGAGCTTTATATCTATTGTGGTACTAATGACCATATTAGTTTTTCCGGCAATGAAAGCCTTGTTAAGTTGTTAAAAAATGAAGGCGTTGATTTTACATACAAGACTGCGCCTGGTGGCCATACTTGGCGATATTGGAATGGCATCACCACAGATTTTCTGACGGTTGCATCTGATTTTTTTAGCAAACAAACGTTGTAACAAACTAAGGGAGCCAGTTAGGTTATCATGATAATCAGCGATTATTTACCGAACCGACAGATTTCGTTGCTAAAGGAGGTAGGTATAGACACGTTTCTGTCACTTTATTAGCGGGCTTTGTCGTTATATGAGTATTCAGGCAGTATACGAACAAGCAAAGGCAAAAAAACAGATATAAACGAGCTGCAGGAACTTGGCACTTAACTTAAGCATAGGTAATTCTATTCTCAGTAAGGTTCAGAGGCTATTACTCTAATGTCAATTAGCAACTACTGGTGCAGAACACTACAAAAAGCCCGCGGATGACGGGCTTTCACTTAAACAACTATTTGGATTTTAATAGTGGCTTATGGTGTTACAACACCAAACCACATATCAAATTGGTCAAACACAGACATTAGTTTGTTAAACTCAACTTGATTAGAAGCTCTAAAGTTACCTGCTTTGATTTCCTCCTGAAGTGTTGCCTTTTTTGTCATCATGTTTTCGAATGTTTGACGTGTCATGGTAATCGTCAAATCTGCGTCGCTAAATTGTTTGTCTGAGTAGGACTTGAGTACCGAGTTACTTAAATCCATTGCGTATTGGCCATCGCCTTTCACATCGATATTGACTTTAATGTCTAAGCCTTTCGCTGCGTCAGGTTTTACAGTGACACCAAGGTAGTTCATGAACTGATCAAACGGCATGTTCTTCGCGATTGCAGCGGTATTTGGTGTCGCGACAGGTTTTATACCCTGACGAAGCTCTTTTGCACCGCCGAGGTAATAATTACGCCATGGGCCAGACTCCGCTTGGTAACCTAATTGCTCCATTGCATCGGCTTCTAGGTAACGCGCATCCATATTTTCTGGGTTTGCGAAAGTGACATTGTTGAGTAATGTTACCGCCCAGCGGTACTCGCCCCTTTCAATTGCTGTTTCAGCTAGATCGATGACTTTCTTTTCACCGCCCATTGCTTCGACATATTTTGTGCCTTGCTCAGTTGGAGTAAGCGGATTTAGGTTTGCTGGGTTACCATCCCACCATGCGCCAAAGTAGAAATCATACGTTGCACGTGCGTTGTGCGATACCGTACCGTAGTAACCACGGTTGTACCATTCTTTGCCCAATGAATCTGGCAGCTTAATCGATGCTGACATCTCATTTGGTGTGTAGCCTTTGTTAGCTAAACGAAGCGTTTGGTCATGGACAAATTTGTACATGTCACGTGTTTTCTCTAGCTGGTTTTGGATTTTTTCTTTACCAAAGGTTGGCCAGTGGTGCGACGCAATCATGGTGTCCGCTTTATCACCGTACGTATGTAGCGCTTCATCAATGTATTGTGCCCATGAAGAAGCATCACGCGTTTTAGCGCCGCGTAGCGTCGAGATATTATGGATAGTGTGCGTCATTACTTCCGCTGCCATCATGGTTTTGTACTGTGGGAAGTAGAACATGAACTCTGAAGGTGCTTCGGATTCCTGAGCCATCACGACCTCTAGCTCAACACCATCCACTCCCATCTCTTGGCCCGTGATGTTGGCGATATGCGTAGGTTTGACAATGCCAGGTGCACCAGAAGAGGTAGTCTTACCCAATCCTCCGTCTACTTGGCCTTTGCTACTCGCATCAAGCAAATTACCGTACATGTATGATGCGCGGCGTGACATGGTATTACCCGCCATTAAGTTCTCAGCAATTGAGTGAGAGAAGAACCCTTCTGGCGCAAGAATGTCGACTTTACCTGCATCAATGTCCTTTTGGCTGGTTACGCCTAAGATACCGCCGAAGTGGTCAACATGTGAGTGGGTAAAAATAACCCCTGTTACAGGTAAATTTTCAACATTGTCACGAAGTAGCTTTAGGCCAGCAGCAGCTGTTTCTGGTGAGATCAGTGGGTCAACTACTACCCAACCTACATCACCACGAATGAAGGACATCACTGATAGGTCAAACCCACGCACTTGGTAGATGCCGTCTTTCACTTTGAATAGGCCATCAATGTTGTTTAATTTTGCTTGGCGAAGCAGTGACGGGTTAATGGTATCGGTATTTTTATCTTGTTCGATGAAGTCGTACTTACTGAAATCCCAAATAACTTTGCCATCAGCGTCCTTAATGGTTTTTTCTGGCCAAGTGGCAATGAATCCACGAGAAGCATCGTCAAAGTCGTTTTGATTTGCGAAGTCTAGGTATTGTTTCAATTGGTCGTTTTTCTCAACGGTGAAACTTGACGCGTCTTTCGGTGCACTTGTTGTTGGCGCTGCGAAACTGAATGCTGGAGCAATAGCGGCAATGATAGATAAAGATACAATTGATTTTTGAAAGTTCATAAGTCATCTCTCTCTGAAAGTCCGAACGGATATGCGTTCGTCGATGAGGAGATAATATGAATTCTGGATTTATTGATCGATGGTCTGAAGCTTAAATGTGGATTTAGTTATATTTAATTTACGATAGTGCTATCGATACTTCTTTGTGACATTCAGCAAGGACTCTTTTAACCATTGATGCCCCGTATCTTGCTGCTGAGAATGATGCCAAGTCATGTAGACAGACAGAGGCATTAATTCAAACGGGAGTGGGAAAACTTGCAGTTGGTGGCTAGCAGCAAGTAGATCAGCATGCCATTGGCTTGCGACACATAACCAATCGGTTTGTGCAGCCATCATTACCGCATTGCAGATAGAATCAGTTTTATAGGCGATACGGCGAGAGGGTTGCGGCTCGCGAACCAATGAATCAAGGATATCTTGATTCAGGCGTTGCGTGCCCCACAATAGGTGACGCTCTGCAAAAAACTGTTCATGGTCTAATGAGCCCTGAATACGAGGGTGCTCTTTGTTACATACAACAGCCAATGGTAGCTCAAGCAGGAATTCATTGTGGTAGCCATGCTCGTCTAGAGGGGTTGTGGTGATAATAAGATCCACCTTGCGCATACGTAAGTCATCTTGACGATTTTTTTCGTCAACATGCTCGACACCTGCTGACAGCTGGACGTTTGGAGCGTATTGGTCTCGATAATCAATAAGTGGTGGCACGAGTACTAAATCTAGATCTTTGTGACTCGAGATGCGAAACGTACGTTGACTCGCTTTAGAATTAAAATGTTGTCTCGATTTAGCACCATTTATTAGTAGGTTCAAAGGCTCTTGGATCTCTTCATGCAATTCGATAGCGAAATTGGTTGGTGCAATGCCACGTCCTTTGCGAATAAAAAGTGGGTCTTGGTACTGTTCTCGTAGTCGGTTGAGCGCATGACTAACGGCAGGAGCTGTAATGCCTAAGCTCTCGCCTGTTTTATTAACGCTTCGTGTTTTCATAACGACATCGAATGTCTTAAGCAGATTGAGATCCATAGTTATCCGTCTGTTTCCGTTAGAATTACGTATCATTCTTATCGGAATACGTAGGGAGAGGCAAGGTTTTTCACATAAAAGTAGTTTGGGTGCTACAAGCTACATTAACAACATGAAATGGGGTCAAGTCTGCTTTCTGCGAGCGTTGTCCGCACCAGGAGTTTTGAACACTGAGTTAAGTGAGTACAAGCACTAACGAGGTGAACAATGACAACTAAGAAAACTTAAATCAAGCATGCTCCTGAACTTGGTTCAGAAGCTTTGTGGCTTAGATGTTTTCTCAACAAGAGCAAGAATTTTTGGAAACATTCGACTTTACTGGTGTTGAGCCTGACGCTCAAATCTTTCTCAATTGCCAGATGCTAAGAGACTAGAATTATAGGCAATTCCAGTCGAGGGCGTTGCAAAACGACTTGAACTATTTATTTCCTTGCAAAGTGGAGGAAGTGTTTTTATCGACAGCTTTTCCAAAAAAAATGAGAGATAGGGAGGTTTTCAGTTGGCGTTATATACTTTACTATATAACGCTATTGAGTATGCTGATAACTAGAGGTTAAAAATGAACAAGCGCTTGTTAACATATTTATTTTCTGTAAGTTGTGCTCTGGGAGTATCGAGCTCTGTGCTGGCAGCAGAGAAGGTCACAATATTCGCGGCGGCTTCGCTGACTAACGCAATGAATGAAGTGGCTGCTGTGTACAAGGAAAAGACGGGTACTCAGTCAACGCTTTCGTTTGCCTCATCATCAGCACTTGCCAGGCAGATTGCGCAAGGGGCGCCGGCTGATATATATCTGTCTGCCAATGAAAAGTGGATGGATTATGTTGAGCAGCAGCAGGTTATCGAATCATCGTCACGTAAAAGTTTGCTGAAAAATAGCTTAGTGTTAGTGGCGCCTAATTCGTACCCAGCAGATAACATTACAGTAAATGCATCATGGGATCTGGCCAAGGCACTTGACGGGACGCGGTTGGCTACGGGTGATCCGAAACACGTTCCTGCTGGTATTTACGCCAAGGAGTCGTTGGAGAAGATTGGTTTGTGGCAGAAGGCATCGCCATTGCTTGCTCGGGCAAGCAGTGTCCGTTCGGCATTGCTGCTGGTTGAAAAGCAGGAAGCATTGCTTGGGATTGTGTATAAAACCGACGCCTTGATTTCCAAGAAGGTAAAAGTTGTTGCTGAGTTACCGAATAACAGCCATACGGCCATTACATATCCTGTCGCAGTTGTTAAAGATAAGGCTAACACACAAGTTGATGCCTACTATGAGTTCTTGCAGTCTGATCAAGCGCGCGAGATTTTTGAAAAATACGGTTTTGGAGTTAACTAAGCGTGCTAACAGATTATGAGCTTCAGGCACTGTTGCTCAGTTTGAAAATTTCAGGGGTGGCGGTGCTGGTAAGTCTGCCATTGGGTATCTTGTGTGCATGGCTACTGGCTCGGTGTCAGTTCCATGGTAAAGCTATTCTGGATGGTATTGTACATTTGCCATTGGTACTGCCACCCGTTGTTATTGGTTATCTTCTGCTTACTTTAATGGGGCGGCAGGGAATCATTGGCAGAACACTCTATGATTGGTTTGGTCTGACGTTCAGTTTTAGTTGGCGAGGAGCGGTAATTGCAGTGGCTGTGGTTTCCTTTCCGTTAATGGTTCGTTCTATTCGTCTGGCGTTAGAGGGGGTTGACCTTAAGCTGGAACAGGCGGCCCGAACGCTTGGTGCCAGCCCGGTGAAAGTATTTTTTACAATTACGCTTCCACTCACGCTCCCGGGTATTTTGACCGGAACTATTCTAGCTTTTGCTCGGGCTTTGGGTGAGTTTGGTGCAACGATTACTTTTGTCTCTAATATTCCTGGTGAGACACAGACGATTCCGTTGGCAATGTTCTCTTTCATAGAAACACCGGGTGCCGAAACTGAAGCGGCGCGCTTATGTATTATTGCAATTGTTATTGCTTTGGCTTCATTGCTGGTTTCTGAATGGATGACGAGAATGGCACGTAACCGAGTGGAGGCCCAATGCTAACAATAGACGTACAAAAAGTGCTTGGAAGCCTTGAACTGGATATCAAGCTTGACCTGCCTATGCAGGGAATTACTGCAATTTTCGGCCGTTCAGGTACAGGTAAGACTTCACTGATTAATGTGTTGAGTGGCTTAAGCAAACCCGATAAAGGCAGTATTCAACTGGGTGACCGAATATTGTGCGACAGCGCAAAGGGGATTTTCCTGCCGCCCGAAAAAAGAAAGATCGGCTATGTATTCCAAGATGCTCGTTTATTTCCGCATTATACTGTAGCTGGCAATCTTACCTATGGCTGTTGTGACAAAGATCAAACGCATTTTGATGATGTGGTTCGGCTTTTGGGAATTGATAGCTTGCTGCAACGCTATCCTTCGTCATTATCGGGGGGAGAAAAGCAGCGGGTTGCTATTGGCAGGGCATTGTTGATGAAACCCGATATGTTGTTAATGGACGAACCATTGGCGTCGCTGGATCTGCCCCGCAAGCAGGAACTTATGCCGTATTTGGAGAAACTGGCTAAGCAGGTAAATACACCTATTCTTTACGTGACTCACAGCCTTGATGAAATTTTACGTCTTGCTGATTTTATGGTGATGATCAACAAGGGGCAGGTTGTTGTAGCAGGTAATGTTAATAGCGTTTGGGGTTCACCTGAAATGCGACCGTGGTTGCCAGCCAAAGAGCAAAGTTCATTGATCAGCGCCCGGGTAAATCAGACTCATCCGGACTATGCTTTGACACAGGTAATGCTTAGCCATGATGCCTGTCTATGGGTTAGCAAGCTTCATCGCCCGCGTGGTGAATGGGTAAGGGTGCGTATTCACTCTAATGATGTGTCGATTACTAAAGCTAAGCCGGAACAAACGAGTATCCGAAATATATTGATGGCAAGGATTGATAAGATCCTTTCTGTTAATGAGGAGGAGAAAGTGGCAGTAAGACTTCGTGTTGGAGAGGCGCAGCTTTGGGCTAATCTTACTTTATGGGCTGCTGACGAGCTCTGCTTAAAGGTTGGTGATGAGGTTTTTGCGCAAATCAAAGGGGTGAGTGTTACACAGGATGATTTGGCATAGTCCTTCTGGTAAATAGCTCTGTTGAAAGCATTGGTATAAACAGCATTGCTAAATATCCTACTTTAATAACCGACCGCAAATAAACACCAATAATAAAGTTAATAGTTGTAATTATTTGCGGTTGGTTTTTTCTCTTATTAATATCAGTCTCAACTGAATGTCAAACTTTTCGGATATGCTCTTGCACGAAAAGATTAAATAATTCAAGTTATCTGGATACGCTTGCATTAAAAAGTCTACAATTATTAAATGTTTGTTTTTGTGTTGGTAGTGCATTGAATTTTATTGTTTTTATTTGTTCTTGAACAGTGTTTTCGTTTTGTGTTATTTGTCAAAAGTGTGTCAGGATGTGTGAAAAATAACCGTTGCATATTGAACTGTTCAGCTGTGAGTCAGTATATTGTTCACCACATTAAGGCTGATTGGGAATTGGCTTAGAAACAAATCTTTGTTTTCTTAATATACTTTTTTGCTGTTTGGATACGATATAAGTTTATTTGGAAATCATAAATTCAATTATACATATACTGGATGTACCCATGCGAACATTATCACTATTAATTCTTTCTACGCTATTAGTTACAGGTTGTGGTTCAGGTGGCGGCTCTGATGATGGTGCCGTTGCTGACAGTGGCTCAAATTCTGGAAACGGAACGGTAATTTCAGGTGACGGTAGCTCTGATAATGGTGGTACTTCTGGGAATAACGATGGCAATTCCGGAAATAACGGCAGCAATGGCGAGCCACAGAGCGGGGACTTTGCAGATCAGATGCTAGCGGCGGTAAATGCTGCTCGTGCACAGGCTCGTGATTGTGGCGGTCAGATGATGCCTGCAGTGCCTGCACTAACGTGGGATTATAGTCTAGAGCAGGCTGCGTTTGTCCACTCAAGCAACATGGCGAACTATAACTTCTTCAGCCACACGGGCCTGAATGGCGATCAGCCAAGCGATCGTGTATCTGATCAGGGCTATAGCTGGAGCTCGGTAGGTGAAAACATCGCTGCTGGCCAGAAAGATCTTGCTACAGTAATGGATAGCTGGCTTAACAGCCCTGGTCACTGCAAAAACATCATGGGTGCAAACTTTACCCAGATGGGAGCCGCTTCAGTGACTAATTCAAGTGCACAGTACAGTATTTATTGGACTCAGGTATTTGCTCGCCCACGTTAATATTAGCGAGCATCGCCGCCAGCCTATGTGTTAGCGGCGAGTCATATTTTGTTTATGCTCTTTTTCTTTGAGAGTACGACGACCCGGCCGTCACTGAAATAGTGACGGCTTTTTGAATAGGCGACGGGTTTGCCTAGTTGCTTGTATTGGACTGCCCACCCAGCCTCTGAGGCGCTCTCTGCAACTTTATCCCTTTCCATGTCGATATCAGGATCGATCGCATGCAAGATGGTAATTATTCCCTTATAGTGCGCAAGCTTTAGTGCGTTATCATAACTGACAGATCCAACCCATATTTCCTTTTTCGATTGTGCTTCTTTTCCTGCATACCACCAGCGAATGTGTTTCCTGTTGATCAGATCACCAGCAAGTTGATAGGCGTACCATTGTGGCTGACGATCCCAGTAAAGATCTGATATCGGAGGAAGCTCTTTAGAAAGTAAACTTAAGTAACGACTAAACGTAACGTCATCTCGCGAGAAGGTCTTATTTTCAATCCAGCCTAGTTCGTCCATGAGTTTCTGGGGGGTACTACCCACCACAACAATGTTGATGGGCTGTGCCTGATAGACCGGAGCCAGGCCAGGGTAGACGGTATAATCAAGTTCGGGTAGTGACTGCTTGGTGTTTGTTATTTCTTTAGCTCCAAACGCATAGGCATCACCGACGAAGAAATGATAATAATTAGCCCCGAGCATAACAACGAGCCAGCATACACTGATATTCAACCACTTCTTCCAACTTTTGCTTCGATAAAGCATCAAGCTAATCATTGAAGCGGTATGAAGTGGTCAAGTAAAACTGGCCACGGTTTTATGGGTGAGCCAGAAGCGGCGCTCTGACTCGTTCGGTGTTAGCCCACCATTGTATTGATGTGGCCTGACTTGGCTGTAGTATCCGGTAATGTAATTGATTATCGAGGCCTTGCC
>NZ_RJLM01000164.1 GCF_004104355.1 Photobacterium chitinilyticum | reverse complement strand
CATATTTTATGTACAGTATATAATGTTTATTTTGGGTCCTTTGATATTTTATGTACACTATAGAATATATATCTGGTGTACTTTGATATTTTATGTACAGGTACAGTATATAATGTATAGTTTGGGTACTTTTTATGTACAGCATATAATATATGCTTTGGGTACTTTGATATTTTWTGTACAGTWTRSAATATATAYYTTGGGTACTTTGATATTTTATGKRCAGTATATAATATATAGTTTGAGAATTTTAATATTTCATGTACAGTATAAAATATATATTTGGGGTACTTTGGTATTTTATGTACAGTATATAATCTATATTTGATGTACTTTCATATTTCACATACCTAATAAAATATATATTTGATGTAATTTCATCTTTTATGTACAGTATATAATGTATATTTTGGGTACATGTACTTTCATATTTCACATACCTAATAAAATATATATTTGATGTAATTTCATCTTTTATGTACAGTATATAATGTATATTTTGGGTAC
>NZ_RJLM01000162.1 GCF_004104355.1 Photobacterium chitinilyticum | reverse complement strand
TGAATTAAGTGTCTGAATTGCAGTGAGTAGACAAATAATACAATAGTTAAATGGGCTTGCTACATAAGCTTCCATCCACAACATTGATGTTTTTATTTACAAAAACAATATTTTTATTCACATCCATGTTCGACGAAGAGAGAAACAACGGAATTGTTTTGAAAATAAATGTACAACTCGATATGATGAGTAAGCGTTAAATTGTAATAACAGCTTGTGTGTTAAAACCTTTTATATCATGTATATATGAATGTATATTTAACATGAAYGAATTGGATAAAKTTAAAATGTAGGTATAATGATGATGCGTCGGGCCAATTGAACAAATARTAATGAAAATAAAGAATGATTTTTGTGTTATAAGAGCAATCTCAGGAGTTGGTCTAGATAAATATGGTGGTAGCTTCGTGAGAAAATTCTCGGAGTTGTGGTGAGAAGCCGTGACCAGTGGAGCTAATCCGTGTCGGGTAGAAACAGGTGTCTACCCGTGTCGGGTAGAAACAGGTGTCTAC
>NZ_RJLM01000161.1 GCF_004104355.1 Photobacterium chitinilyticum | reverse complement strand
GAGGTCGGTGGAGAACGTTATTTTTTCTGTAATGAGCAGAACGAAAAAGGTGAGCCGGTCACCTGGCAGGGGCGACAGTATCAGCCGTATCCCATTCAGGGGAGCGGTTTTGAACTGAATGGCAAAGGCACCAGTACGCGCCCCACGCTGACGGTTTCTAACCTGTACGGTATGGTCACCGGGATGGCGGAAGATATGCAGAGTCTGGTCGGCGGAACGGTGGTCCGGCGTAAGGTTTACGCCCGTTTTCTGGATGCGGTGAACTTCGTCAACGGAAACAGTTACGCCGATCCGGAGCAGGAGGTGATCAGCCGCTGGCGCATTGAGCAGTGCAGCGAACTGAGCGCGGTGAGTGCCTCCTTTGTACTGTCCACGCCGACGGAAACGGATGGCGCTGTTTTTCCGGGACGTATCATGCTGGCCAACACCTGCACCTGGACCTATCGCGGTGACGAGTGCGGTTATAGCGGTCCGGCTGTCGCGGATGAATATGACCAGCCAACGTCCGATAT
>NZ_RJLM01000160.1 GCF_004104355.1 Photobacterium chitinilyticum | reverse complement strand
GTGAAGAATTTTTCATTATGAAGCCAATTAAGCGTCCACATTTAGAAATAATAAACGAGGCATGTTGTTGATAATTTACGCTTCGTGTGTMAGTAATACCKAGATCGTGCACTGATCTSAGTGTTTSMAGTCTACTWTKATTCAAGCAAAGTTGTAAATCATATGGATGTTTTGCAGAATGCATGATGCCACRCTTGTTCAGGTTRAATGCTAATTGCCATTTRWCRCTCCACATAGTTAGGTTATTAAAATAACATTGAACCTGTGATATAATTTCGCTGAGTGCTTCAGGCTGAATGGTGTATAGGATTTTGAGATGGTCGGCGCACAAGTATGGTCTGTGAAATGTGATGGTGTGACAGATATATCGTCAGTGTATGACATTGGGTTGCGGTATGAAAGAGAGCTGTAGAGGACTGGCTTCTGTCGGTCGTTCACGACTGCCTGGTTGTGATCCTGGAGACCATGTAACACAGTGGCTACAGACCTTTCCACATATGTCTCACAATAGAA
>NZ_RJLM01000159.1 GCF_004104355.1 Photobacterium chitinilyticum | reverse complement strand
GCCAGAATCAAAGGCAGCAAAGAAGGCAACAACAAGCTTACCTTCGGACTTTCAGGCAGCCTTTCGGCAAACAAATGGCCAAAGAAATCGTGGAAACAAGCGATGGATTATCTACCATTGAAAATCTTGGCTCTAGGTGCATAACGCCAGCCATAAGGTGTGCCCCACAGAACCAGCAAAGCGCACCTGACTTCATGCCAAAAATGCCGAGTTTAACGCATCACCTTGATGGCCTTGTTATGTAAAACCCAACAAATCCAAGTAGTTAACTCTAATCCCACATCTGCTAAAATCAGCTCAAACGCAAAACCGTCTACCCTACCGTTAAAACTCTGAGTCGATGTTTATGCTTATCTTCATGATATAACAAGTAAAAATCCGCCTTCTAAGAAGGCGGCTTTACATTCACCCCCTAGAAGGGGGCATTCCACGCTATCAGTTTTTCAACAACTCAAGCTGATTCTCATACTCAAGCTCTTCTTTGTCCTGATGTCGTACATATCTACGAATTATTGC
>NZ_RJLM01000158.1 GCF_004104355.1 Photobacterium chitinilyticum | reverse complement strand
AGGTCGCCGATCGCGCAGTTGCGCACGGTGACGGTGAGGAACAGCCACCGGGCCTTGGGGTGTTCCTGGACGATCTTCGGGAGGGACTGGTAGAACCGGGCCTGCCACATGAGCGAGCGCCYCCACTGGCACACCGGGCAATGCCGCACCCGGCAGAAATGGGCCTCCCGCAGCCGTAGGGCCGTTTCCCCGGTTTCCGGGGTGGTGACCCAGCCGAAGCGCAGAACGCCCCCACAATCGGCCATACGGGCCGCGTAGCGCTCGAAATCGGCAGCGCTTGCGTAGATCCCGCCCACGTCGTCAGACTGGCCGCGGTGAACGTCCCAAGGCGCATCCTTGGGGCTGTAGTCGGTTAGGCCATCTCGGCCTGTCGAAACGTGCAAATCGTCACTGCAAACGCTATGATTTGCGGACGTGGAAACAGCGGCAACGCCTTCCATTGAAAACCCTAGTTTTTTGGACCTCAGAGACCCAAGATTCTGGGGTTTTTCTTTTTATGCGTCAAATTCCCCGCAAAGCCCC
>NZ_RJLM01000020.1 GCF_004104355.1 Photobacterium chitinilyticum | reverse complement strand
TACTTGTTGAGATACAAGAATGCGACACTAGCTCAGCTGGTAGAGCGCAACCTTGCCAAGGTTGAGGTCACGAGTTCGAACCTCGTGTGTCGCTCCAAATTGGTCTTATTGCTTCGGCAGTGAGACAATAGTTGYTACCGTACTTTAACGGTGGGATATAAATCGGACGCGGGATGGAGCAGCTTGGTAGCTCGTCGGGCTCATAACCCGAAGGTCGTTGGTTCAAATCCAGCTCCCGCAACCAATTTACTTGTTGAGATACAAGAATGCGTCACTAGCTCAGCTGGTAACGCACAACCTTTTTAAGGTTGAGGTCACGCCTAGCTCTTTGAATATCAAGAACCTCGCGTGTCACTTCAATTTTTGCTGTCACCCGTTAGATGGTGAAACGGCAAAACTACTACTGTGAAGTATTAGTCCTAATGCAGCATTCCTGGGTTATTCGACAACCGATAATCTTGTGTGTTGCCCCAAGTTTCATAACTTCGGTTATATGGAACCATAAGAAGCAATCAGCTTCGACTACATCATCAAAATATTTACGAGACAGTCTTAATTGGCTGATTATTCATCTCAAGTAAATTCGATGCTCTGTAAGCCAATGCCGTGAGGTATTGGTGTCAAATGACGACACATGCTCTTTGATTTAGCTGATACCAGCAGCTGCTTAGTGTGCTGCTGAGGAAGGATGTGTGAATCGTATCTGCTCTCTTTATCCAGATTATAAAACTGCCTGAATGCTGATGCCTTCTGGGCTGATGTCCTGATCTTTGGAACAACCTACTAGTTAGTGCACAGACTTATCCACACTAAGTAAACTGTGGGTAAGTCAGTTGATTACGTGTGCCGACTCCGTGTGAATAACTCTCCCGCCTCTAGTTTTACGATAAATAATTCAGTTATTGCAGCAATACTATCAACAGGGTAAGTGTATGATTTTTTGGTGATTTAATATCTTTATTCACTTTTTATATACAGCCTGATCAATATGTTTTAGCTCGGGATAACTGTTTTGATTCCCTGAATCGAGGCCTGTGTTTAATATTTTAATGGTGGGTATAAATCGGTAGGAATGAAATTGTTTTCCACATTCATGCAGAAGCCTGATTTCGCTCCCAGTTTGTACACCCGCTTGAATGATGGAGTGTTGTTCGCGGGGAGGAGCTAGGCATCACGAGGGAGCCCTTTTTCGACAATTCTGATCAGCCTTTTGGTTTTGCCCGGCATTACCTCAATAGCGCTTTCCTGGCGTTTCTCCTGCTGTTTGCCAATGGCCCACTGAATGTGGATGTCAAGCAACTCGTTGTCACCCAAGCGCTGTTCCAAGGCATCATAAATGTCAGGATGATATGGCGCATTGCCCATGGCAATGGTTAGATTGCGCAGCCATTGGATATGCCCGATACGTCGTATCGCTGAGCCTTCCGTATTCTTTAGAAATTGTTGTTCGCTCCATTGGTAAAGAACATGCAATGGTTGTTGATACAAGCTGTCACGACAATGATAGTCGACTTCTTCGGTAATATCTGAGAAACGGTTAAAAGGGCAGACTAATTGACAGTCGTCGCAGCCGTAAATCCGGTTGCCGATCGGTTCGCGTAGCTCTTCCGGGATAACTCCGTCAAACTCAATGGTGAGATAAGAGATACAGCGCCTGGCGTCAACAATCCCCTCTTCTACGATGGCGCCGGTTGGACAGCTGGTCATGCAGGCGACACACTTTCCACACTGGTTTTCTACAGGGATATCGACCGGGAGCGGGAGGTCGATGAGCAGCTCACCGAGGAAAAACCATGAACCAGCTTCGGGGCTAAGAATAAGTGAGTGCTTCCCTGTCCAGCCTAAGCCTGCTTTTTCTGCCAGCGGGCGCTCAAGGATTGGTGCAGAATCGACAAAAGGGCGATATCCGAATTCACCAACTTCTTTTTCAATCAATTGGCCAAGGCGCTTTAAGCGATTGCGAATAAGCTTATGGTAATCACGCCCTAGTGAATAGCGGCTGATGTATGCGGTGTCGGGCTTTTTGAGGCTTTGGGCAAATCCTGCTTCAGGAGGCAGGTAGTTCATTCGGACACTGATCACCCGTACTGTACCTGGGTGTAGTTCGGCCGGGCGGGCCCGCATCATACCGTGGCGAGCCATCCAGTCCATTTCACCGTGATAGCCGGCATCAATCCAGCGTTGGAGTTGGGCTTCATGCTGATGAAGATCAATATCACTGATCCCCACTTGCTGGAAGCCGAGTTCCTTACCCCATTGTTTGATTTTCTGGGTCAGTTCGCTGTAGTCGATGCTCATGGTCTGATTCATAGTGTGGCTGAATTCTTGGGGGCCGAAGTGTAACACAATCATAATTGCTTTTACTGTTATTAGAAAAGTCAGCAGGAATGGGAGCAGAAATACTTTTTTGACATTGTACCGAGCTGCAGTTTTGGGCACTATTTATTCATTATGTAGCTTGGTTGCCCTGTCTGCGTTCATATTGGCAACCGTGAAAGAATGCTAGAGGCTCAGAGGTAAACAATACCATGGTGACTTTACAACTACCGACACAGTTATACCGAGCAGAACAGGTGCGTCAGGGAGAATGTTTGGCTGCACAGATCATGCAGCTTGAGATGTACCAACTGATGGAAAGGGCGGGACAGGCAGTATTTGAAGTGTTTCGACAGCAGCACCCGAATGCAACATCGCTACTGATTTGCTGTGGCGGTGGTAATAATGGTGGAGATGGTTATATCGTTGCCAGGCTGGCCCGAGAGTCGGGACTGGCAGTGACACTGTGGCAGTTAGGGCTGGCCGGGCGATTATCCGGTGATGCCGCCCTTGCCCGAGATGCCTGGTTAGCCAGCGGCGGAAAAATCCTTCAGCCGCAGTCAGAGGTGCCGGCTTCAGTTGAGGTAATAGTTGATGCTTTGCTGGGAACAGGGTTAAAAGGGAAAGTCAGGGAAGATAACGCTGAGCTGATCAGTTTGATTAACCGGTCGAAGCGACCAGTTATTGCTGTGGATGTGCCGTCTGGGCTATGTGCCGATACGGGCGTTGCATTGGGCACGGTGATACAGGCACAATCGACAGTTACTTTTATCGGGATAAAGCAAGGGTTATGCACAGGCCAGGCAGCCAATTATTGCGGTGAGGTATACTTTGCCGGCCTGGGGGTCGATGAAGCTTTTCAACAGCAGATATTGCCTTCGGTCAATCGGATCAGCCAAGCCGAGGTATATCGGTGTTTACCCCGACGTGATCGTACCGCGCATAAAGGGGATCACGGCCGAGTATTGTGCGCCGGTGGCGATTTGGGGATGGCCGGTGCAATTCGGCTGGCAGCAGAAGCCTGTGCAAGAAGTGGGGCCGGGCTAACTGCGGTCATCACCCAACCTGACAATGTACTGTCAATCGTTACTGTCAGGCCTGAGATAATGGTGCAGGGATGGCAGGATAAGGCCCATGAAATCAGCCAAAGGCTGGAATGGGCTGATGTTATTGTTATTGGCCCTGGTTTGGGGCAGAGTGACTGGAGTAAGGCGCTGCTATTTCATTTTGATGCGACGGAAAAAAAAATGGTCGTCGATGCGGATGGATTGAACTTATTAGCCCTCTCACCAGACTATAAAAATAATCGTATAATGACGCCGCATCCGGGTGAGGCTGCCCGGTTGCTAGGTACTACGGTTGCATCGGTGGAAGCTGATCGTTTTGCTGCGGTACAGTTACTGCAGCAAAAATTTGGTGGTGTCGTCGTCCTGAAGGGGGCCGGCACACTGATTTATGACGGTCGGCAGTGCTGGGTGTGTACTGCTGGTAACCCTGGCATGGCTACGGGGGGAATGGGGGATGTGTTATCTGGTATTATCGGTGCGCTGGCAGGACAAGGTTTATCCTTAGCGGAAGCTGCCCGGGTTGGCGTCTGGATCCACAGCACCGCGGCTGATCTCTGCGCCCGGAAAGGGGAGCGCGGTGTGTTGGCCAGTGATCTGTTCCCTTATATTCGACAATTAGTAAATCCAAGATAAAGATAATAATGCAAATATTTGAAACACTTCTTGCCGATGAGCAGGCAACCGTAGATTTAGGCCTTAAGCTGGCACAGGCATGTAAGCGCCAGACAACCATTTATCTGCACGGCGATTTGGGTGCAGGAAAAACGACATTTAGCAGAGGGTTTATTCGGGCGCTTGGCCATCAGGGCAATGTAAAAAGCCCGACATATACGTTGGTCGAACCCTATGAGCTGCCGCCATGGCAGGTTTATCATTTTGATTTATATCGTCTTGCTGATCCGGAAGAGCTCGAGTTTATGGGGATCCGTGATTACTTCAGCAATGACGCAATTTGCCTGGTTGAATGGCCGGAAAAAGGTGAAGGCTTACTGCCTGCGCCAGATCTAGAACTTGATATGCGCTATTTCGGTGAGCAGAGAAAAGTCACTGTTACCGCAAATAATGAATATGGTCTAGAGTTGATCAAGCGTTTGGAGTTGTGTTGATCAGGATGTCTTTACGGGCTTTTTTATATACTTTGTTATTTGGGGTAGGGATGTTCAGCTCGGTGGTTATGGCCAACGAGCTGAAGAGCATTCGGGTTTGGCCTGCACCTGATGAAACTCGTGTAGTGTTGGATTTGCAGAATGAGGTGGCGTTTTCCTACTTTACTCTGACCAAGCCTGAGCGCTTGGTTGTCGACCTTAAAAAAACCACACTGAAAACGAAGTTGCCGGTGACGGTGAACAACAGTGCAGTACTGAAGAAAATTCGCAGTAGCAGTGCGCCGGAGAAAGGAACTTACCGTTTGGTTTTTGAAACCAAGGTGGGAACCAACCCGACAATTTTCAAACTGGCTCCGACCCCTGATGGCCACTACAGCCACCGATTGGTTCTGGATCTGCCGCACAAGAAAAAGGCGGTGAAGGCCAAGCCGGCGGTACCAAACAAGCCAGCGACGAAAAATCAAAAAGTTCTGCTGCCTTACGGCAATGATGACATCATCGTTGCGATTGATGCGGGCCATGGCGGGGAAGATCCTGGCTCTATCGGGCCGAGCCGTAAGTACGAGAAAAATGTCACTTTGGACATCTCGAAAAAGGTCGCGGCAAAAATTAACGCGACTCCGGGTATGAAAGCGGTATTGACTCGTCAGGCGGATTACTTTGTTAATCTTAACAAACGCTCGGACATTGCCCGTCGTAACAAGGCTCACTTGCTGGTTTCAATTCATGCTGACGGTTTCCACAAGCCACAGCCCCGCGGGGCATCGGTGTGGGTACTCAATACTCGTCGTGCAAATAGCGAGATTGGCCGCTGGTTAGAGCAGCACGAGAAGCAATCTGAGCTATTGGGTGGCGGTGATGTATTGTCCGGAGGCAAGGATGATCAGTATCTCAGCATGGCGGTATTGGATTTGCAGTTTAGTCACTCCCAGAAAGAGGGCTATGATGTTGCTACTCGCGTGCTGAAAGAGCTAAGCCGGGTTACGACCCTGCATAAAAGCAAACCGGAGCATGCCAGTCTTGCAGTTCTGAAGTCACCGGATATTCCTTCGCTTCTGGTGGAAACCGGATTTATTACTAATCCGAAGGAAGAGCGACTGCTTAACTCTCGATCGCACCAGAACAAGCTGGCGAATGCAGTCTATAAAGGGGTGCTTGCCTATTTCAATGCTAAACCTCCGGAAGGTACTCTATTCGCGGCAAGAAAAGGCGGAGTGAAACACAAGGTCACTTCAGGCCAGTCTTTGAGTGTTATTGCCAATAAGTACGGCACTTCGGTGGCAGGGCTAAAAAAGGTTAATAACCTTAAGAGTAATACCTTGAAAGTCGGCCAGGTGCTGATTATTCCGGGTAGTACTGTCGTTGCCGCGACCAGAAAGCCCACAGCAGTACCCTCCCAGCCGGTGAAGCGTATGGTTAAAACAACGACGCATACTGTGCAACGAGGTGAATTTCTTGGCAAAATTGCTGCACATTATGGCGTTACGGTTGCTAGTATCCGTAACGTGAATAAGCTACGCTCTGATGAACTTGCCGTCGGCCAAAAGCTGAAAATAGAGACGAGCAACCGCAAGGCGGTTAAGCATACGGTGAAGCGTGGTGAGTTTCTGGGCAAGATTGCCTCCCGTTATGGGATCAGTGTAAATAGTCTCCGCCAGGCAAATAAGCTAAGCTCAGATACATTGGCCGTCGGTCAAAAGCTAACAATCCCTAGTAGTTAACCATACCTAGAAGTGAATTATGCCAATTCAGATCTTGCCTGCCCGGCTGGCAAACCAAATTGCTGCTGGTGAAGTCGTTGAACGCCCTGCCTCGGTGGTCAAAGAACTGGTTGAAAACAGTTTGGATGCTGGCGCAACTCGAATTGATATTGATATTGATAAGGGGGGCAGCCGTACAATCCGTATCCGTGATAACGGGAAAGGGATCCCGAAAGATGAGCTAAGCCTGGCCCTAAGTCGCCATGCAACGTCGAAGATCACCTCGTTAGATGATCTTGAAGCCATCGTGAGTCTCGGCTTTCGCGGTGAAGCATTGGCGAGTATCAGTTCGGTTTCCCGCCTCACCTTGACCTCTAAAACGGCGGCACAGGAAGAAGCTTGGTCCGCCTATGCAGAAGGCCGGGATATGGATGTGCAGCTCAAGCCGGCCGCACACCCCGTAGGGACGACGCTTGAGGCCTTAGATCTGTTTTTCAATACGCCAGCCAGGCGTAAGTTTTTGCGTACCGAGAAGACGGAGTTCGGCCATATAGACGAGCTGCTCAAGCGGATCGCTCTGAGTCGGCTGGATGTCACTATCAATTTGCGTCATAACGGAAAAGTTATCCGTCAATACCGCGCAGCACAGACGCAGGTACAGAAAGAGCGTCGGCTGGCAGCAGTGTGCGGTTCCAGTTTTCTCAATCATGCGCTGGCTGTCGAGCTGGAACATGGCGATCTGAAACTATCGGGTTGGATCTGCAGTCCGCAAGGGGCCAGAGCCCAGAACGATATTCAGTACTGCTATGTTAACGGTCGCATGATGAAGGATAAGCTCATCAATCATGCTATCCGCCAGGCGTATGAAACCAGTCTTAGCACCAATCAGTATGCAGCCTATGTGCTGTTTATTGAGGTTGACCCGCACCAAGTTGATGTGAATGTTCATCCGGCTAAACATGAAGTGCGCTTCCACCAAGCCCGTTTGGTGCATGACTTTATTTGTCAGGGGCTTCAGAGTGCATTGCGGCAAAGCCTCGAGGAAAACGGCGAATCGCTTTATCAGCCACCTCAGCGGGCGAGTGCCGCCGTCAACCTGAGTGATGAGCCTGCGGTAAATGAAATTGCCGAGCCATCGGCGGTGATGTCTGCGGTGGCACGTACCCCCGATTACCCGAATAAGGCCGAACCGAGTGAGTGGTTACCCTCTTCTGAGGAAAGGGCCACCGCCTACCGAGAGCCGGTAGGGCAGCCTAGTCATTCCAGCGTTAGCCGTGGTGCATCATCAGGGGCTGCGTATTCTCCGAAAGCTCAAGGGCAGCCGCGTCAGTTTGGCAACGATGCGCCGTCAAAGCGAGAAGTTAGTGCTTACCAACAGTTGATGCAAACACCGAGGCAGGATGATTTTGAATCCTCTTTATCGTCCGAGCCTGTGCAAATGAACCATGCTCGGGAACAGAGCCTCTCTTCAGTGCCGTCGCCAGTACGGCAAACTGCGTTCGATGCGCAAAATGGCATCGGCCTAGGCAAGGCACTGTGTCTGGCGGAACAGCGCTACCTGTTGTTAAGCCGTAATAACGGGGTCTTTGTGCTGTCGCTCGACTACGCCCAGCGCTTGCGCTGCAAAGGCCAGTTGCAACTGGCACAGACTGAAGGACTGAAACCTCAGCCATTACTGATCCCGCATTCAGTACCGGTAGAGTCAGGCATGATAGAATGCGCTGAGCAGCATGCCCAGTTGCTCAAGCAACTAGGGATTCATCTAAAAGCCAAGGGCAAGAGCGGGCTGATCATTATGTCCGTCTGTATGCCGCTTAGGCAGCAAAACTTGCAGCAATTGATTCCTGCCCTATTGGGCTACCTGACTTCGGTGGCCGATGACCCTGAAGCACAAGGTTGGGATAAATTGCTGGACTGGTTAGCATCACAGCTAGTGATTCCGACCGATGGATTCAGTTTGTCACAGGCGATTCAGCTGGTGACGGAACTGGAGCAATTATGGGGGGATACACTTGAACATTATTACCCAAACTTGCTGCGCCCTGTTGATGTAGGCGCGGCAATAGAAGCATTTAATTTATGAGCAAGCCATACCCTCAGGCCATTTTTTTAATGGGGCCGACCGCATCGGGAAAAACAGATCTGGCGATTCGATTGCGTCAGCAGTTACCGGTGGAGTTGATAAGTGTTGATTCAGCCCTTATCTATAAAGAAATGGACATCGGAACAGCAAAGCCTGATGAGCGGGAACTTTCCCTTGCTCCTCACCGTCTGATAGATATTCGTGATCCAGCGCAAAGTTATTCAGCTGCAGACTTTCGTGCTGATGCACTGAAAGAAATGGCTGATATAGTTGCAGCAGGGCGAATTCCTCTGCTAGTTGGTGGTACTATGTTGTACTACAAGGCATTATTAGAAGGTTTGTCGCCATTACCAGCGGCGGATCCTGAGATTCGAGCTGAGATTGAACGAGAAGCCGAAGAGAAAGGCTGGCAGACATTGCACGAAGAGTTAGTGCGGATTGATCCGGTATCCGGAGCCAGGATCCACCCTAATGATCCGCAGCGACTCTCTCGGGCATTGGAAGTTTTCCGTATTTCGGGTAAAACTTTAACAGAGCTGACGAAAACCCAAGGTGAATCTTTACCGTATAAGGTTCACCAATTTGCAATAACACCCAAGGATAGGGCTGTCCTACATCAAAGGATCGAGCAACGTTTCGACAAAATGATCGAAGCTGGTTTTGAACAGGAAGTTCGTGCTTTGTATGAGCGAGGTGATCTGCATCCAGATCTTCCATCAATACGTTGCGTGGGTTACCGACAGATGTGGGAATACTTGGACGGGAAGTGTGATTTGGACGAAGCGGTATTCCGCGGAATCTGCGCGACCCGTCAATTGGCGAAACGTCAAATAACCTGGCTGAGAAGTTGGAAAGATTTGACGTGGTTGGATAGCAGTGATGTGGATAATGCGTTACAAACAGTCACAAACTCAGTTAGATGTGATGTTTGATTAGCGTGTATACTCTCACTGTTTTGCGTATTTTTAATTTTGTTCGTTGCTAAATACAACTACAAACAAATAAGGAAAAGAAATAATGGCTAAGGGGCAATCTTTGCAAGACCCGTTTTTGAATGCGCTGCGTCGGGAAAGAATACCGGTCTCTATTTACCTGGTTAACGGCATTAAACTTCAGGGCCAGATTGAATCATTTGATCAGTTCGTGATCCTACTTAAAAACACTGTAAACCAGATGGTGTACAAGCATGCGATCTCTACTGTGGTTCCTGCTCGTCCAGTGAACCACCATCACGCAGGTGACCGTCCGGTTCCTGCTCAAGAAAAAACAGAAGAATAAGGTATTCTTCAAATAAGGAGTTGATTGCTTGTTTGACCGTTATGAAGCCGGTGAGCAGGCTATTCTTGTTCATATCAACTTCACGCAAGAAGGGGAATGGGAAGACCTAAGCGAATGCGAAATGCTGGTCTCCTCGGCGGGAGTGAATACGCTACGTGTGGTAACAGGTAGTCGTAAAACTCCCCACCCTAAGTATTACGTGGGAGAAGGTAAAGCACAGGAAATTGCCGAAGCGGTTCGGGCTGAAGAAGCCGAGATCGTGATATTCAACCACTCCCTCTCTCCAGCGCAAGAGCGTAATCTGGAGCAACTTTGTAAATGTCGAGTGTTAGACCGTACTGGTTTAATACTGGATATTTTTGCCCAGCGTGCGCGTACCCATGAGGGTAAGTTGCAGGTCGAGCTTGCTCAGTTGCGACATATCTCCACTCGACTGATCCGCGGTTGGACCCACCTTGAACGACAGAAAGGTGGTATCGGCCTGCGTGGTCCGGGTGAAACTCAGCTGGAAACGGATCGCCGCCTATTACGAGACCGTATCAAAACTATTTTACGTAGATTAGAAAAGGTGTCGAAACAGCGCGATCAGGGGCGTAGAGCAAGAAATCGGGCTGAAATACCCACAATCTCATTGGTCGGTTATACCAATGCGGGGAAATCGACGTTATTTAACCAAGTCACAAATGCCGGCGTCTATGCGGCCGATCAGCTGTTTGCGACCTTGGATCCAACCTTGCGTAAAATTGACGTTGCCGATGTCGGTACATCAATTTTGGCCGATACGGTTGGGTTTATTCGTCACTTGCCCCATGATTTGGTGGCTGCATTCAAGGCAACACTGAAAGAAACCCAAGATGCAAGTTTGTTATTGCATGTGGTCGACGCCAGTGATGAGCGTTTTCGTGAAAACATTGATGCAGTTGATAACGTGCTCGAGGAAATCGATGCTGATGAGGTTCCTGTTCTGATTGTGATGAATAAGATCGACAATCTGGAAGGTGCCGAGCCTCGCATTGAGAGAGACAAAGACGGGATCCCCCAGCGTGTTTGGGTGTCGGCGATTGAAGGGCAGGGGATCGACCTGCTGTTTGAAGCGCTCACTGAACGTTTGTCTGGCACCATAGTGAAACATACCCTGTGCTTGCCGCCACATCTGATTGGCCGCTATCGCAGTAAGTTTTACCAACTTGGATGTATCTTGCACGAAAAATATGAGTCTGATGGAAGCCTGACGATTGATATTCGTTTACCGCTGACTGAGTGGTCTCGGTTACAAAAAAGAGAAAGTACTTCGTTAGATGACTTTATCGTTGCTTAATGGACTGCTAGAGTAATAAGAAAAACTGTCGTCATATCATATTGATGGAGTTCTATAATGGCGTGGAATGAGCCTGGTAACAACGGTGGCCGTGATAAAGACCCTTGGGGGAACAATAATCGCGGCGGTCGTGATCAAGGTCCTCCGGATCTCGATGAAGTTTTTTCAAAACTGAGTCGTAAGTTCGGTGGCATTTTGGGAAATAAAAAAGGACCTTCGGCTGGTGGTAGTGCTGCCGGTCTTGGGGCAATTGCGGTACTAGCTGTTGCGGTATGGGGTTTCTCTGGTTTCTATACCATTGGTGAAGCGGAGCGAGGCGTAGTGCTACGCTTTGGTAAGTTTTACGAGATGGTCGATCCCGGTTTGAACTGGAGGCCGAGGTTTATTGACGAAGTTAAGCCAGTTAACGTTCAGGCGATTCGTTCACTGCGTAGCTCCGGTCTGATGCTAACCAAAGATGAAAACGTACTGAAAGTTGAAATGGATGTTCAGTACCGTGTTTCTGATCCTAATAAGTATCTGTTTAGTGTGACTAATGCCGATGACAGTCTGCGTCAGGCCACTGACTCTGCACTGCGTGCGGTGATTGGTGACTCGACAATGGATCAGGCATTGACTACTGGTCGTCAGACAATTCGTGCCCATACCCAGGAAGCAATCGATAAGATTATCCAGACTTATGATATGGGTATCTTTGTTGTCGATGTGAACTTCCAATCAGCGCGTCCGCCGGAAGCGGTTAAAGATGCGTTTGATGATGCTATCGCAGCACGAGAAGATGAAGAACGTTTCGTGCGTGAAGCCGAGGCATACAGCAATGATATCTTGCCGAAAGCAACGGGTCGTGCAGAGCGTTTGAAGAAAGAAGCTGAAGGTTATTCTGAGAAAGCTGTCAACGGTGCTCTCGGTGAAGTTGCCCAGTTCGAAAAGCTATTGCCTGAATACCTAGCTGCTCAGGAAGTAACTCGTAACCGTCTGTATCTGGAAACGATGGAACGCGTTTACAGTAGTACCAGCAAGGTAATGGTTGATTCAAACTCCAGTGGTAACTTGCTGTATCTACCGCTAGATAAACTGATCAATCAGTCCGATCAAGGCAGCAAGCCGAAGAGCAGTACATCAAGCGGCTCCTATGGCATTGAGCTTGAAAAAGTAGAAACTACAGCTCCTGTATCCACGGCTCCACGTGGCGATAGCGGCCGTCAAGGGAGATATTAATTATGCGTAAGTTAATGATCCCAGTGATTGTCATCTTTATTGCTGCATTGCTGATGTCGATGTTTATCGTACAAGAAGGTGAGCGCGGTATTGTGGTTCGGTTCGGCCGGATCCTTAAAGACAACAATACTGAAATTGCACGTATCTACGAGCCGGGCTTGCACTTTAAGGTGCCAGTATTTGATCGAGTACGTATGCTTGATGCCCGTATCCAGACCATGGATGACCAGGCTGACCGTTTCGTAACGTCAGAGAAAAAAGACGTTATCATTGATACCTATGTTAAATGGCGTATCGAGGATTTTGGTCAGTACTACCTGACAACTGGCGGTGGTAATGCCTCAACGGCGGAAGCGCTGTTGAAGCGTAAAGTGGTTGATAGCCTGCGTTCAGAAATTGGTTCGCGTGAAATCAAGCAGATTGTTTCCGGTCCTGATCGTGGAACACCTGTTGTTGCTTCTGATGAAGACGATGCACCGGCGACAGAGATTGTTGCTGAGATCGCTCCTCGTAAAGAGGTCGAAGGTCAGCGTGATCAAATCATGGACAATGTCCTTGCTGATATCAAAATAAGTGCGATGAAAGACTTGGGTGTCGCTGTAGTTGATTTCCGTATGAAGAAAATCAACCTGCCTGACGAAATCAGTGAGTCTATCTACCGTCGTATGCGTGCCGAGCGTGAGTCTGTAGCTCGTAAGCACCGCTCGCAAGGTCGTGAGAAGGCTGAGGTTATACGAGCTCAGTCTGAGTTGGAAGTGGCAAAAATTCTTGCCGAAGCTGATCGTCAGGCACGTGTTGTGCGTGGTACGGCTGATGCAAGAACGGCTGAGATATACTCTACAGCGTTCAACAAGGATCCAGAGTTTTATAACTTCCTGCGATCTCTGAAAGCGTACGAGAACAGCTTCAACTCGAAGAATGATATCTTGGTGGTTGACCCGAACACTGACTTCTTCAAGTATATGAAAGAAGCCAACGGCGTAAACTAAGCCAACGTAAAACGAATAGAAAGACAAGGTTTCGGCCTTGTCTTTTTTTTTGTCGTTGGAACAGAATACAAAATTAAGGTAGTAATCATGAATAAAGCGATTTGGTTGGCTCTGGGCTTAGTGTTGGTATTTGAAGGGCTTGGGCCATTACTTGCGCCGAAGGGGTGGCGAGAGATGGTAAGCCAACTGAGCCAGCAAGATGACAACACCCTGCGCCGGATTGGTGGTTGCCTGGTGGTTACTGGCAGTGTGATTGCTTACATGATGTACACTAGTATGTAAATCGCCCAAGCATGCAACCGTGACAGTGTTCTTGCAGAAATATCCGCTACGGTTAAAAAATGACTGCAAGGCGTTCTTTAAGGTGCTAGAATCCTTTTTTAACTACTGATAGACGAAGAAAGATGGCAAATAATGTAGTCGTTCTTGGCACCCAATGGGGTGACGAAGGTAAGGGTAAGATCGTTGATCTTTTGACCGAAGATGCAAAGTATGTAGTACGCTACCAAGGTGGCCACAATGCAGGTCACACTCTTGTCATTGACGGTGAAAAAACTGTCCTTCACCTGATCCCATCAGGTATCCTGCGTGACAACGTTAAATGCATCATCGGTAACGGTGTTGTACTTTCTCCAGATGCTCTGATGAAAGAAATGGGCCCGCTAGAAGAGCGTGGTATCCCTGTTCGCGAACGTCTGTTCCTGTCAGAAGCTTGTCCGCTAATCCTTCCGTATCACATCGCACTAGACCAAGCTCGTGAAATCGCTCGCGGTAAAAAAGCTATTGGTACTACTGGTCGTGGTATCGGTCCAGCTTACGAAGATAAAGTTGCTCGTCGTGGCCTGCGTGTTGGCGATCTATTCGATAAAGCAGCATTTGCTGAGAAGCTTAAAGAAGTTATGGCTTACCACAACTTCCAGCTTGAGCATTACTATAATGCCGAGCCTGTAAGCTACGAAGAAGTACTAGAGACAATCATGTCTCAGGCTGATGTACTAACCGCTATGGTTATCGATGTTACTAAAGAGCTTGATGATGCGCGTCTACGTGGCGACAAGATCATGTTCGAAGGTGCTCAAGGTACGCTGCTAGATATCGACCACGGTACATACCCGTATGTTACCTCTTCAAACACAACCGCTGGTGGCGTTGCTGCTGGTTCTGGTTTCGGTCCTCGTCACCTTGGTTACATTCTGGGTATCGCAAAAGCATACTGCACACGTGTAGGTGCTGGTCCATTCCCGACTGAGCTATATGATGGTCAGGATAAGCAAGACCCTGTTGGTAAGCACCTAGGTGAAGTCGGTAACGAGTTTGGCGCAACGACTGGTCGTCTACGTCGTACAGGTTGGTTTGATGCGGTAGCTATGCGTCGTGCAATTCAGATCAACTCAATCTCAGGTTTCTGCCTAACCAAGCTAGACGTATTGGATGGCCTGAAAGAAATCAAGATCTGCACTGGTTACAAGACTAAAGATGGCGAGCTCCTGGAAGTGTCTCCAATGGCGGCTGATGCTTACGAAGATCTTGAGCTAATCTACGAAACAATGCCAGGTTGGTCTGAGAACACATTTGGTGCTAAGTCACTAGATGCACTTCCACAGACAGCACTAGATTATATTGCTCGTATCGAAGAGCTGACTGGCGTGCCGATTGATATCGTATCAACTGGCCCAGATCGCAACGAGACAATCATTAAGGTTCACCCATACGGTGAATAATCATCATTATTGATGATAAGTATGATTAGAAGAAACCAACCTCAAGGGGTTGGTTTTTTTATGTCTGTTGTTTGGTGGGATGCTGGCAGTATTATCCTAGTATGGGCCTTGCTCCCATAATTTGCAGATGTTTGTTGCGTCAATTTTCCTGCTGTGTAATGAATTCAAGCGGCAAAAAATTGCCGTTTTCCTGATAAAAGAGGTTAAAGTCTGACATACTCTTGCCGATAAGTTATCTACGGTTTAATAGAGACTTGTGAATGAAACTGCGCATACTACTTCTTTCCACATTGCTGACAGCGACACCCGTTTATGCATTAGAAGATGTAGGCGAAGCAGTTCCCGTATATACCGAGTCAGAGCTGATCCGACTGTTTGACTCTAACAGCCATCTTCAGCAGGTAAAAGCCGATGACTGCCAGTTGCTTCAGGATATCGAAGCGCATGCTATCCGGGTTGAATCGCCTGCCTATCAGTTTCTGTATGGCGATATGCTGGCGTGGGGCGTATGTGTCGATCGCGATGTTGAGCTGGGCGTGTACTACATGCAGTCTGCGGCCAATCAGGGCTCGCCGGCAGCGCTGGAGCAGTTGGGACGCTACTATGCTAGCGGTACCCTGGTTCAGCAGGATAGGGAGCGTGCTATTCCCTATTTGCGTGAAGCCGCATCAATGGGGAATGTTGATGCTCGGATCCAGTTAGCAGAATTACTGCTGAACAATTATGGCAGTCCGTTGGATTTTGAGGACGCCTACCGCTGGCTGTATAATACGGTGACGGCGAGTCGCAAGACCCATAGCAAGATTACACGCTTGCGCCATAGCCTAGAAAACCGGATGCCGGGTAATGTGATTGCCAGGGCAAAACGTCGTGATACGTTCTGGTAGAGAATATTGCTGTAGCAATAATGGATAAATGAAAGAGAGGCTTTGGGGGCCTCTCTTTTAGTATGGACTGCGAGGTGTTGGTAAAGTTACATCTATAATGCATCTTATAAGTTGTATCTGATCTGTATCTTTTAGTCAATAACCCGATTAAAATGACAGCAGGAGGAGTTATTGTGCAGTTAACAAGTTTTACCGATTATGGCCTGAGGGCCCTGATATACTTGGCAACGCTACCGGAAGGTGAGCTGGCTAGTATTTCGAAAGTGACCGACATCTATAGTGTGTCACGTAACCATATGGTTAAGATTATTAATAAGTTAGGCCAATTGGGCTATGTCGAAACCGTCCGTGGTAAGAATGGCGGAATTCGCCTGGGAATGCCTGCGGATAAGATAGTTCTCGGCGATGTGGTGCGGGCAATTGAGCCATTGCAGATAGTTAACTGCAGTGAAGACTTTTGCCATATTACACCGGCTTGCCGCCTGAAAGGGATTTTGGACTCGGCAAGGCTTGCGTTTTTAGCCGAGCTTGATCGGCATACGCTGGCAAGTTTGATCTCGGATAACCCGCCGCTGCGTGTACTGCTGGATCGCCCTGTCGCTTAATCGTATAGCCAATCAATAACTTCTTAAATTATTCAGTGGAGCAAAGAAATTGAACTTTGCTCCCGTCTGTTCACCTATGGCCCGGATATACTATGGTTATATCTTCGCCAATATGGATCTACTTATGTCCAAAGGTACTACCGATTTACCGGTCGACCCTTTTCGCGATCGCGAAGCATCAAATTATGAAAACCCAATTCCAAGCCGTGAGATGCTCCTTGAAGTGATCCGCGGCTTTACTGCACCTGTTAGCCGTGATCAGCTGTTTGCTGAGTTAAAGCTGGAAGGTGATGAGCAGTATGAAGGTTTGCGTCGCCGTCTGCGTGCGATGGAACGTGATGGCCAACTTATTTTTACTCGCCGCCAATGCTATGCCCTACCTGAGCGCCTTGACCTTATCAAAGGCCATGTGATTGGCCATCGTGATGGTTTTGGCTTCCTGCGTCCTGAAGGCACCAATGCCAAAGAAGAGGATTTGCTGCTGCCGCATCATCAAATGCGCGGGGTGATCCACGGTGACTATATTCTTGCCCAGGTTGCGGGTACGGATAAACGAGGCCGTCGTGAAGGTCGCGTGGTCCGTGTCCTGCAGGAATACGCCGGCCAGATTGTAGGCCGCTTCTTTATCGAAGACGGTATGGGTTACGTAGTACCGGATGACTCCCGTATCTCTCAGGATATTGTGATCCCGAACGAGTACCGTATGGGAGCACGGATGGGAAATGTGGTGGTTGTCGAGATCAACCAGCGTGCAACTCGCCAGTACAATGCCGTCGGTAAAGTGGTCGAAGTGCTGGGTGAGAATATGGCGCCGGGGATGGAAATCGAGATTGCCCTGCGTACCCACGATATTCCCAGTGAGTGGCCGAGCGAAGTTGAAAAACAGATCCAGGGACTAGCGGAAGAAGTTCCTGAGGAGGCGAAAAAAGGCCGTGTTGATCTGCGTGATTTACCATTAGTGACTATTGATGGTGAAGATGCCCGCGACTTCGATGATGCTGTTTATTGTGAACCGAAGAAGTCAGGTGGCTGGCGTCTGTGGGTTGCGATTGCCGATGTGAGCCACTATGTTCGTCAGGGCTCGGCGTTGGATAACGAAGCGGTGAAGCGAGGCAACTCGGTGTACTTCCCTTCTCAGGTTATTCCAATGTTGCCGGAAGTACTGTCGAACGGTTTATGTTCACTGAACCCGCAGGTAGATCGCCTGTGCATGGTATGTGAAATGACTATTTCGGAAAGTGGCAAGCTGTCTGGCTACAAGCACTACGAAGCCGTGATGAACTCTCATGCCCGCCTGACCTATACCAAGGTCAGCAACATGCTGGATGGCAATGAAGAGCTGCGTGAGCGCTATGCGCCACTGGTTCCGCACCTCGAAAACTTGTATGGCATGTATAAGGTATTGAAGACAGAGCGTGAATCACGTGGCGCTATTGAATTTGAAACGGTGGAAACCAAGTTCATCTTCAATGCAGATCGCAAGATTGACCGCATTGTGCCGGCAGAGCGCAATGACGCGCACAAGATCATCGAAGAATGTATGATCCTGGCCAATATTGCCTCGGCACGTTTTGTCGAGAAGGCCAAAGAGCCTGCGCTTTACCGTGTGCATGATTCGCCGGGCGAAGAGCGCCTGATAGGCTTCCGTGATTTTCTTGGGGAGCTGAGCTTGCACCTGTCTGGCGGGCTGGAACCATCTCCGCGTGACTATGCTGAACTGGCAACTCTGATCCAAAACCGTCCGGATAAAGAGCTGATTCAAAGTATGTTACTTCGCTCGATGAAGCAGGCGGTATATCAGGCTGATAATCTTGGTCACTTTGGTTTGGCACTGAAGCAGTACGCGCACTTTACTTCACCAATCCGCCGTTACCCGGATTTAACCTTGCACCGCGCACTTAAGTATCTGATAGCCAAGAAAGAAGGCACAAATACCGATCGGTGGACACCAACCGGTGGTTACCATTATTCATTCGATGATATGGATACGTTGGGTGAGCAGTGCTCGATGACCGAGCGTCGTGCTGACGATGCGACTCGCGATGTGGCGGACTGGCTGAAATGTGAGTACATGCAGGATCATGTCGGTGATGAATTTGACGGCGTGATTGCCAATGTGACGGGCTTTGGTTTCTTTGTTCGCCTGAATGAGCTGAACATTGACGGTTTGGTTCATATCTCGAATCTGGCCAATGATTACTACCAGTATGATGCAATTGGCCAGCGTCTGATTGGTGATAGCTCCGGTCAGGTTTATCGCCTCGGTGATACGGTAAAAGTGAAGGTTGCGTCGATTAATCTCAATGATCGCCAGATTGACTTTGATATCGTCGGTAGTACCCGCAAGCCTCGTGGAGCGGGCAAGACCGACAAAAACCGAGAGAAAAAACAACGGATGCGTAAGGCGGAAGGCCTGCAGCGCCAGAGCATGAAAGCCTATCGTGTCGAAGACGGCGAGGCCCAAGCGCAGCAAGAGCACCGCAGCAAGTCGAAGAAAGAGCGCAGCTCGGTACGCCAGAAACTAAAGGCCGGAGCAATCCCACGCCCAGAGGACGATAAAGCCCCTAAAGGCAAGGCTAACGAAAAGAAAGCCAAGAAGAAATCGACCAAGAAACGTAAGCAACGAGCTGGTAAGAAAGAACGAGAAGCGAAGAAGAATTAAGTAATGAGTAATCAAGTAATTTTCGGCATTCATGCCGTAAAAGCCATATTGGCTTCCGATCCGTCACGCTTTATCGAAGTGTTTGTGATGAAGGGGCGCCAGGACGATCGCCTTATGCCTGTGCTGAACGAGTTACAGATGCTAGGTATTACCATGCAGCAGGCTGGTCGCAAGGCGATGGACGATAAAGTCAAAGGAGCCTCTCATCAGGGCATCATTGCGCGTGTAAAACCGGGTAAGCAGTACAATGAGAACGATCTTGACGATCTGCTGGCTGGCGAAGAGAACCCGTTGCTGTTGGTACTGGACGGTGTGACAGACCCGCATAATTTAGGGGCCTGTCTGCGAAATGCTGATGCGGCTGGTGCCGTGGCGGTGATTGTGCCCAAAGATCGTTCCGCCCAGCTGAACGCGACGGCGAGCAAGGTTGCTTGTGGTGCGGCAGAAGTCATGCCACTGGTTCGTGTAACCAACCTGGCACGCTCTCTACGCGCACTGCAGGACAAAGGTGTCTGGGTTGTCGGTACGGCTGGTGAGGCGACTCACGATATCTATCACAGCAAACTGACCGGTCCGCTGGCCATCGTGATGGGTGCAGAGGGCGAGGGCATGCGCCGTCTGACCCGCGAAACCTGTGACGACCTGATCAAAATCCCGATGGCAGGCTCGGTATCAAGCCTGAACGTCTCGGTTGCAACGGGTATCTGCTTATTTGAAGCGGTACGCCAGCGTCAGGACAGTTAAGAGCGAGGACTAGGAAAAGCTGGCCCTCGGCCCTAGCAAGAGCAGAAGCGTAGAGATTGTGGCGCTTCTGCTTTTTTATTTTTGATGAATTTGCGGTTCTGAAAAATCCTGCTTTTCCACTATCCCGTATCTAGAACCTCCCAACTTTGCCTTTATCCATAAAATTAGCTTGCTAAAATTGCCCATTCTCTATACTATTCTGCCTCCAAATTCTCGGTTCTTTTTTTAGTTCCTTGCTTCTCCTGGATAACCGAGCCAAATAGAGAAGCTGATTAATCCGTAAGGAGCAACCAATGCGTCATTACGAAATCGTATTCATGGTGCACCCTGATCAAAGCGAGCAGGTTGCTGGCATGATCGAGCGTTACACTGCTGCTATCAAAGATTCTGGCGGTCAGATCCATCGTCTAGAAGATTGGGGTCGTCGTCAGATGGCTTACCCAATCAACAAACTGCACAAAGCACACTACGTTCTAATGAACGTTGAAGCTGAGCAGTCTGTAGTTGACGAACTGGAATCAACTTTCCGTTTCAACGATGCAGTGATCCGTAACATGATCATGCGTACTAAAGGCGCTATCACTGAGCCATCTCCAATGATGAAGGCTAAAGAAGAGCGTGCCCCACGTCGTGAAGAACGTGCAGAGCAGCCAGCTGCTCCAGCACAGTCTGAAGGCGAAGCAGCAGCTGAGTAATTTGTAAATGACCAATCGTCTGGAGTTATCTGGCGTTATTGCCAAAGACCCCAAACGAAGCAAATCTCTGGCGGGAATACCTCATTGTCACTTTGTGCTTGAGCATCGTTCCTACCAGCAGGAAGCTGATTTACCCCGCCAAGTGTATTGTTACATTAACGTGGTGGTTAGCGGGCAAGGTCAACAGATACTCACTCAAGATTTAGTTGTTGGCAGTCACATTAAGGTAGGAGGCTTTGTCTCTTATCAAACCGGCCGAAATGGCATTGGTAAATTAGTGTTACATGCCGATCACATTGAAAAAATTTAGTTCAGGAGATAAGCCCATGGCACGTTTCTTCCGTCGTCGTAAATTCTGCCGTTTCACTGCAGAAGGCGTACAAGAGATTGACTACAAAGACGTAGCAACTCTAAAAAACTACATCACTGAAGCTGGTAAAATTGTACCTAGCCGTATCACAGGTACTCGCGCTAAATACCAGCGTCAGCTAGCTCGCGCTATCAAGCGTTCTCGTTACCTAGCACTTCTACCATACACTGACAAGCATCAGTAATCGGTAGCGGTTTAATTAAGTTTAAGAGGACAAGATAATGCAAGTTATTCTACTTGATAAAATCGGTAACCTAGGTAGCCTTGGTGATCAAGTTAACGTTAAATCTGGTTTTGCACGTAACTTCCTGATCCCTCAGGGTAAAGCGGTTATGGCAACTAAAGCTAACGTTGAAATGTTTGAAGCTCGTCGTGCTGAGCTAGAAGCGAAAGTTGCTGAGCAACTATCTGCTGCGCAAGCACGTGCTGACAAACTAAGCGCTCTAGAAGCAGTTGTTATTGCTTCTAAAGCGGGTGACGAAGGTAAACTATTCGGCTCTATCGGTACTCGTGACATCGCTGACGCTGTAACTGCAGCTGGCGTTGAAGTAGTGAAGAGCGAAGTTCGTCTACCTGAAGGCGCGCTACGTACTACTGGCGAATTCGAGATCAGCATCCAGCTGCACTCTGACGTATTCGCAACTATCAACCTAACTGTTGTTGCTGCAGAGTAATAGCTTTTAGTGTTGTTAGTCGAAAAGCCAGCCTTCGGGCTGGCTTTTTTGTATCTGGCGTTTGGAAGGTGCGGTATTGAGAGATGCGGTATAGGGAATACGTAATACTGTTAGATCTTGAACAGCAAGTTGATAGTCATCGTCGAATCACGTTTTTCCAGCCCGTTTGGTACCCAGCTGTTGAGTTTCTGGGTATTGCTGAACTTGATCGCGATATGCTCGGTGATTGAGCTGGTAAGATCGATTTCTGTTTCCAGCGTACTGTTGCTGTTACCGGCAATACCGGTAAAACGGGCATTGAGCTCGACGGTTTTCGACGGCTTCCAGGTGAACTTGGCACTTCCACGGAGGATCAGTTCATCCACCGTTTCCGGGACGATGATGTCATCATCATCAATTTCATCAGCATTCGGTTCCTGATGGCGATAGCCCGGACCGGCTTCCACTTCCATCTGAAAGGTTTCCAGTCGCAATAGCTGATAACCGAGACCGGTGGCCAGGGTCAAGTCGATAAAATAAGGGCCATACCTATCATCAACATAGTTGGTGTTGCCCAGTACATAGGTACGCTCGTTGATTTTCATATCCGTCTGCAGCTCAACTTGGCCCTTGCGCTTATCTTCCTCACCATCTTTTTCGGCCAGTAGGTATTTCGCCTCGGCAGTCTGGCGGTATTGGTTTTTGACGTAAGTTAGCCCCACACGCGTATTGAGTGACTCCGAGTCAGAGTTGCCTCCTAATGACTGGTATCCCAGCTCAAGCTCGCTCGACCAGGGGGAAGGGATCTGGGTCGGAGTGTCGTCGTCGGCATAGGCTGTGATATTGGCAAGCAGCAATAAGGTCAGTAAATATCTTGCCAAGTGTCCTCCTTCGGGACGAGAGTAAAATGAGATAACGGGAGTTGACTACAAAGTTTACCTGAACAATGTCAGCATTTGGTCAAAATCATGATGATTCTCGATACCGAGTTGAAATGCACGGCATAATACTCCAGGGATCGATACGCTTTTCAGTTATTGTACTTTTCCCCGCTATATTGATACATAGACCCAGCATGAATAATGTATAATGCCCGGCTTAGTTTCCGGTAAGCACGCAATTCCTATGGCAGAGAAAAGTAAACCGAATAAACCCAAAGATTCCCAGATGGACGCTATCAAAATGCCTCCTCACTCTCTGGAGGCCGAACAGTCCGTCCTTGGCGGCTTGATGCTGGATAATGAGAAGTGGGATGCAGTGGCTGAGAAAGTGGTCGCCAATGACTTCTACAGTCGCCCTCACCGCATTATTTTCGAAGGCGTATCGGTTTTACTTGAAGGTGGCCAGCCTCTCGATCTGATTACCTTGTCTGAGCATCTCGAGCGAGCCGATCACCTGGAAGATGTCGGGGGCTTTGCCTACCTGGCAGAACTAGCCAAAAATACACCGTCAGCGGCAAATATTTCTGCCTATGCAGACATTGTCCGCGAGCGGGCACTGATCCGAGATATGATCGGCGTGGCAAATGAGATTGCCGATGCCGGTTATGATCCGCAAGGGCGAACCAGTGAAGATTTGCTCGATATGGCGGAAAGCAAAGTTTTTGCTATTGCCGAGCAGCGCACCAACGAAAATGAAGGACCGCAGAATGTCGATACTATTCTGGAGAAAACGTTAGAGCGTATCGAACTGTTGTATCAGACACCGCAGGATGGAGTTACCGGCGTATCAACGGGTTTTAGTGATCTGAACAAGAAAACTGCGGGTTTGCAAGGTTCTGATTTGATTATCGTGGCGGCACGTCCATCGATGGGTAAAACAACCTTTGCGATGAACCTGTGCGAAAATGCGGCCATGGAGCAAGAAAAACCGGTGCTGATTTTCTCGCTGGAGATGCCTGCCGAGCAGATCATGATGCGTATGCTCGCCTCTCTCTCTCGGGTCGATCAGACTAAGATCCGTACCGGCCAGCTTGATGATGAAGACTGGGCACGCATTTCATCGACGATGGGTATTCTGATGGAAAAGAAGAATATGTTTATCGATGACAGCTCGGGCCTGACACCGACAGAAGTGCGTTCCCGTGCCCGCCGTATTGCCCGCGACAACGGTGGGATCAGTATGATCATGATCGATTACCTTCAGCTGATGCGGGTTCCCGGCTATCAGGACAACCGTACCTTGGAAATCGCAGAGATTTCGCGCTCTCTTAAGGCTCTGGCGAAAGAATTAAACGTTCCTGTGGTCGCACTTTCTCAGCTGAACCGATCGTTGGAGCAACGTGCCGACAAACGCCCGGTTAACTCGGATTTGCGTGAATCGGGAGCCATCGAGCAGGATGCCGACTTGATCATGTTTATTTACCGTGATGAGGTCTACCACGAAGACAGCGCCCTGAAAGGGATTGCCGAAATCATTCTCGGTAAACAGCGTAACGGCCCGATTGGTTCTATACGGCTGACCTTCCAGGGGCAGTTCTCTCGATTTGATAACTATGCCGGCCCGGCTTTCGACGAAGAGTAACCGGACGGACTTTCTTTATGACTTGGCGTCGGATCACCGGCCCAGGCCGGATTCATTAATGTAGGATTTTTGATGAAAGCGGCGACAGCTTATATCAACACAAAAGCGCTGACCCATAATATCAGCCAGCTCCGATTACAGGCTCCGAACAGTAAAATACTGGCGGTGGTGAAGGCCAATGGTTACGGTCATGGTCTGGCCCGCGTGGCACAAAGCCTGCCGGATGTGGATGGTTTTGGTGTCGCACGGATTGAAGAGGCGCTGACCCTGCGTGCAGGCGGCATCGTGAAGCCCGTACTTCTGCTTGAAGGCTTCTATGCCGCTACCGATCTGCCGGTACTGGTCACCAACAACATCCATACTGTCGTTCACTCTGTCGAGCAGCTAGAGGCGCTGGAACAGGCCCAGCTGGATAGCCAGGTCGTGGTGTGGTTGAAAATTGATACCGGTATGCACCGCCTTGGTGTACGCCCGGAACAGCTCGATGAGTTTGTTGAACGCCTGCATGCGTGTCCGAATGTGGCAAAACCGTTACGGTATATGAGTCATTTTGGCTGTGCCGACGAGCTGAACAGCGCGGTGACTCATCAGCAAGTTAATACTTTTCTTAGCCTGACTGAAGGTTGTCGTGGAGAACGCTCATTGGCGGCTTCTGCAGGTATCTTGGCTTGGCCTGACAGTCACCTAGAGTGGATCCGTCCTGGGATTATCATGTACGGGGTGTCACCGTTTATGGAGACCGAACGGTCGTCGGCGGCATTCGATATGAAACCCGTGATGACGCTGACTTCCAGCCTGATTGCTGTCAGGGATGTGAAGAAAGGTGAGCAAGTCGGCTACGGCGGGATTTGGACCAGCGAACGCGATACTAAAGTCGGAGTGATTGCGATTGGTTATGGTGATGGGTATCCGCGCTCGGCACCGAACGGAACACCTGTATTGGTCAATGGCCGTACAGTGCCGATGGCTGGACGGGTATCGATGGATATGCTGACGGTAGATCTTGGTCCGGATGCTGCAGATAAAGTGGGTGACGAAGCGATTCTATGGGGAGAGGGCTTGCCAGCCGAGGTGGTTGCCGAGCATATCGGTACAATTGCCTATGAACTGGTAACTAAGTTGACTTCCCGGGTGGCGATGGCCTATTTGTAACTATCTTAAATTTGGACAGTTTTGATTAAGTCTTATAGTTTCAAAGCCGTAGCAGTTGCTGCGGCTTTATCATATTCACTGGCTTCGTATGCTGATGGTTGGCCTACCTGGGAACCTGAAACGGCGGTAGTACCGTTTGTCTTTTCGAGTGACTCGATGGGACTGTCGGTTGGTATGGCCGGGGTACTGAAAGGTGCCGGACAGCCACAGGCGGCATTGCTAGGGGCTGGGCTGATAACCGACAAAGAGACTTGGTTAGCCTACCTGGGTGCGAGTAACTATACCTTGGCGACGGATAGCCGATGGCTTTTTGGTGCAGAGTTATATTCAGCCGAGTTCAAGCAGTTTGATTACTACCTTGGCAAAGCGACGAGCAACGACTCGGTCGCGGATGACGCTACGGTGGCAGATGCGACGGAGAGCCAATACCGTATCTCTGCCCGCTATATTTTGCCACTCGGTGCTGCAGAGCCCCAGGGAATAAAGGCGGCACTAAGACCCAACCGGCCCCTTACTGGCAGTACGCCATGGACGAGCGGGGTGACATCGATAGAGTTAAGGCCGTTCTATCAAAGTCGGGAATTTTCCGATCTCGTGACCAATGTCGATCCGGCTTTTAGCGAAGCCGAAAGCGTCTGGGGTCTGGAGACTCGCCTAGACTGGGATAATCGCAACAACAGCCGTAACCCAACCGCGGGAAGTCGCAGCCAGTTCGGAGTCACTTATGATCCGGGTAGCTCCGATCACGCCAGCTGGTGGAAGTGGGAGTTGAGCCAGAGTTGGTTTTGGGATATCGGGGCATTGGGGGAGGTATTCGACCAGCAGGTGCTGGCACTGAATTTCTATACTGGCGATACCCCGAGTTGGAACAGTACAGAAAATATCGACGGTGTCGAGATGCTTCGTCGGCCACCGGCCTATGCCGGAACCCGGCTCGGTGGGCTATATCGGTTACGAAGCTTTCAGAGCGGCCGGTTTGTCGATCGTGCCGCCCTGAGCTACAGCATGGAGTACCGAGTATTGCCAGACTGGCAGCCACTCAGTGATTGGCCGGTCTTTAACTGGTATGACGTACCTTGGTGGCAGTGGGTTGCCTTTGTCGATATCGGGCGAGTGGCCGATGAATATGATCTGGCAGAGTTGCACCAAGACATGAAATGGAGTGCTGGCGGGGCTATCCGTTTTCAAGTCGAAGGTATTGTTGTTCGTACGGAAATGGCCTGGGGCAGTGAAGACAGTTTGTTCCGCGTTATGATTAATCAACCGTTCTAAGCCGGCATCGAGTATCTAGATTCTAGCTACTCGTCCTCATTAACCACACATTATTCCCCTTGGATCGTCACGACGATCCGACGGCTGCCACCATGATCTCTATGTTCACCGAGGTAAATCCCCTGCCAGGTACCAAGCGCCAGGCGCCCCTGTGAAATAGGTATGGTAATGCTGTTACCTAGCGTCGAGGCCTTTATGTGGGCAGGCATATCATCATCGCCCTCATAGGTGTGCTGGTAGTAGGGGGCGCGCTCCGGGACTGAGTGGTTAAAGTGAGCCTCCATATCGCTGCGGACGGTAGGGTCGGCATTCTCGTTGATGGTCAGGCTGGCAGAGGTATGCTGGACAAAGCAATGGACCAGGCCGATGTTATAGTGGCGGAGTTCTGGGATTTGTTGTTCAATTTCATCGGTTATAAGATGAAAGCCTCGGCGTCTTGGTTTGATCTGAATTGTCTTCTGGAACCACATAACGTATACCTTATTGTTATCGCATTGCCGTCATATTAGATGATTACAGTACTCATCTGATATTTTTACGTCTATTATTTACTCTTTATTTTCGTGACCTGACTCAATGAAGGTAAAGGCGGCTTCGCGTCATAATCTGTCATAAGTCGTAAAATTACAAAAATATAGCCTACCGAGCTGGTTGCGCTAAAATTGACAACATTTATAAATATCGGGGATCCATGGTCTGGATGATACTGACTGGATCAATGGATTAAGAATTACAATATCAGGAACTTCACCATGTTGAAAAACATCAATCCAACGCAGACACAGGCGTGGAAAGCGCTGACCGCCCATTTTGAAGATGCACAGGATCTTCAGCTGAGCGATCTGTTTACACAGGACAGCGAGCGTTTTGCTAAATTCTCGGCAAATTTCGGTTCAGATATTCTGCTTGATTACTCTAAGAACCTAATTACAGAAGAGACCATGAGCAAGCTATTTGCTCTGGCGGAGCAGACTGAACTAAAAGCAGCGATTGCTGCCCTGTTCAGCGGCGATAAAATCAACCAGACCGAAGGCCGTGCTGTACTGCACTCGGCACTTCGTAACCGTAGCAATACGCCGGTAATCGTCGACGGTGAAGACGTAATGCCAAAAGTGAATGCGGTACTGGAGAAGATGAAAGGCTTCACCGCACGCATCGTTGATGGTGATTGGAAAGGTTATACCGGTAAAGAAATTACTGATGTGGTAAATATCGGTATCGGCGGTTCAGATCTTGGTCCCTACATGGTGACAGAGGCCTTGGCATCCTATAAAACACGCCTGAACATGCACTTTGTATCCAATGTCGACGGTACCCACATTGCCGAGACGCTAAAAGCGCTTAACCCGGAAACAACCTTGTTCCTAATCGCGTCTAAGACGTTTACTACTCAGGAAACCATGACCAATGCACACTCTGCGCGTGATTGGTTCCTGGCGACCGCACAGGATCAGGCACACGTAGCCAAGCACTTTGCTGCGCTTTCTACCAATGCTGGCTCAGTGTCAGAGTTCGGTATCGATACTGACAATATGTTTGAGTTCTGGGACTGGGTTGGTGGTCGTTACTCTCTGTGCTCTGCCATTGGCCTATCAATCAGTTTGGCTATCGGTTTCGATAACTTCATCGAGCTGCTTGATGGCGCACATGCGATGGACAAGCACTTCGCCGAAGCACCACTAGAAGAAAACTTACCGGTTATTCTGGCGCTAATCGGTATTTGGTACAATAACTTCCACGGTGCCGAATCTGAAGCTATCTTGCCATATGATCAGTATCTGCATCGCTTTGCTGCTTACTTCCAGCAGGGCAACATGGAGTCCAACGGTAAGTGCGTCGATCGCGGCGGTAACCCGATTGATTACCAAACAGGCCCAATTATCTGGGGTGAACCAGGTACCAATGGCCAGCATGCGTTCTACCAGCTGATCCACCAGGGTACCAAGCTGATCCCGTGTGATTTTATTGCTCCTGCAATTAGCCACAATCCACTGAGCGATCACCACCCTAAGCTGATGGCAAACTTCTTTGCCCAGACGGAAGCGCTGGCATTTGGTAAAACCAAAGAGCAAGTGGAAGCAGAGTTCATTGCAGCTGGCAAAACGCTGGATGAAGTGAAAGAACTAGTACCTTTCAAGGTCTTTGAAGGCAACCGCCCAACCAACTCCATTTTGGTTAAGCAGGTAACACCGGCGGTACTGGGCTCGCTGATTGCATTGTATGAGCAGAAGATCTTCGCTCAGGGTGTTATCTGGAATATCTTCAGTTTTGACCAGTGGGGTGTAGAGCTAGGTAAGCAGCTTGCAAATAATATCTTGCCTGAGCTAAACAATGCTGAAGCCATTGCCAGCCATGATAGTTCTACCAATGGCCTGATCAATGCGTTTAAACAGTGGCGTAGCTAAGTTACGTTTTTAATCGTAATAAAAAACGCCGCTTAGCGGCGTTTTTTTCATTCTGAGTATTAAAAATACTCAGCAGAATCAAGAAAGCGCGATGACTTCGCTTGCTTGTGGACCTTTCTGACCATCTGTTACGATAAATTCAACACTTTGGCCTTCTTGAAGAGTGCGACGGCCTTGGGCCTGAATAGCACTAAAGTGAACGAATACATCCTTGCCATCAGCACCAGAAATAAAGCCAAAGCCTTTTTCATCGTTAAACCATTTTACGGTTCCAGTCAGTTTGCTCATGTTACGATCTTTCCTTTGAATGAGGGTAGTTCCTTGCTCGACCGATTGAGATCAGCAAAATTACGAGCTGAAAAAGCAGAAACAATAAGTGTGTTGATGCTTATCCAGCATACTCAGTCTAGACCGAATAAGTGGCAGGTGGTAGTTTTTTATCTGGGATTTGTGGCAACTTCACAGAAATTTTAAAGTGATAGTTATCATTATTTCAGGTCAGAGGAATCGCCAGTCAGAAGGCTCTGACTGGGGCGATTAACAGGTATAGTCGCGGTGACTAGCCGTCAAAGCAGATCTCAATAAATGCCTTACCATACTCAGAGTCAAACGGCATGATAATAATAGCGCCGTCACACTTATGGGTGATGGTATGGCCGCGACCAGAGACCACTGCGGGGGTTGCCATTTCAAAATCATAGCCTCGGTCTGCCAATATACGTTTAGCACCACCTGTGACCATGTTGGTGATTTCACCGACCATATCGGTGACTTCTTCATTGATACCGTTCGGTCGTTCACCCAACATACGTTGCATGATTTCAAGTGCCAGAGGCTCATCAAAGGTGATCGACATCGAGCCTTTGGTTTTGGGTCCAATCATGCCAATAAGGCCTGATACATCACCACGAGCAACTTCATCTTTCTTTACTCGAGGTTTTTGCGGTGCTAGCTCCATCGACGCCATGGTCTTCAAAACATTCAGAAGTGAAGCTAGAAAAGGGTTTACGAATTCTGCGCGCATAATCTGATAATGACTGTATTAGTAAATGTAAGAGTTACTGCTTGCTGTTTTGACATTTATGACAAATGCCGTGACTTTCCACAATATGGTTTGAAATCTGAAAGCCGTGCTTTTCTGCTTTCTGGCGCAGTAGTTTAGCCAGTTCATCATCATGGCATTCCTCGACAGTACCACACTCATCACAAATAAGCAGCTGAGAGCAGTGATCAGCATGTCCGAGTACACAGCAGGCTATATAGCTGTTGGTTGACTCGACTTTATGTACAAAGCCTTGAGCTAATAAAAAATCAAGAGCTCGGTATACTGTCGGTGGCTTCGCTTGTGGTTCGGTTTCCCTGAGAAGATCCAGCAGTTCATAGGCGCTAATCGAACTATGGTGCTCAATGATGATCTCGAGTACTTTCAGCCTTTGAGGTGTCAGCCTTACTCCCCGTTGCTCGCAAATCTGTTGTGCTTTCGCCAGCAGTTGCGTTTGATTTGCCATAAAACCTCAAAAAACAGCGATAAGTGCAGTAGTTTACCATAGCATTTGTAAAACGTACCTTAGTTCCATTCATTCCAGCAAAATAGGGCGGAAAATTCGTGTGCCCGATCACGCCAACTCGTTCCTAAATAGTGATGAAGAGTAAATAGTGACTGCTTGCAATCAGCAATAAGTCACGAAGGTTTTCCTTGTGTCACTTTTTGATGAATGCGCACCAAAAAGCTGATCATCAAGATCAACTCAAAATAAGCTTGGCTTTAAGTTATTGAATTCTATGTAGTGTACTGTTCGTACAGTTTTTTGACTATTATATTCCTAAAGCTCTATAAGCTGTACCTAGTAGATAAGATGTTGTAAATTTCATTAATTTTCAGTTTGTTAGAGTGAGAGGCAAAAGGGTGGTGGTATTCTTTTTAGTTTGTCTGCTTACTGAACTATAACGATGTAAATACATAGTGACTGGTAAAATTGTGCTCTTATAGGCGGGACCGATAGAGTCAGTGACAAATGTAAGCTTGATGAGTGTGGTGAGGTTTTACCGACCTGTTTTGTATCGAGATGTACAGCTTTCCTAGCATTTTAAGCTAAAAGCTGTCGAGGGCTGCTTGGTTGTTAGTCCATATTCATAACTTATTGATAGTTAGGGGGTAAACGAACATGTACACCTTTTTGAGTTGTTGGTGTCCAAAAGCTATGTTTGCTGTACGCGATGTATTTGCTGGTATTTTTTGTTTTTAATAACAATGCTATATGGTGTGCTCTTTTTGTTCTGTCATGTTCTTTTAAGTTGTCATTGTTATCTCAGGCTGGACTCTATACTAATGATGAAATATGCCAATTATCCCCATATTCCTTTCTCTAGCCATGTTGGGCAAACGAGTGAGATGAGGTAGAATCCGCTCTCTTTAAGTAAACTGCCGTTCAGAGACGGGTACCCGGGTCAAAATGAGGCTTTTCGATGTTAGATAGTGCTGTTGCCAACCGCGACGATTTACAAACAGAATCCACACTGAGTGCAGATTTTCCATCAGGCCGTTTTTCTGTTGCCCCGATGCTCGATTGGACTGATCGTCATTGCCGTTATTTTCATCGCCTGTTGAGCGAGCATGCGCTGTTGTACACCGAAATGGTGACAACCGGTGCAATTATTCACGGTAAGGCTGATTACCTGGCATATAACGAAGAAGAGCATCCGTTGGCACTTCAACTGGGTGGTTCGAATCCGGCGGATCTAGCGCATTGTGCCAAATTGGCTCAAGACCGTGGTTATGATGAAGTTAATCTGAACGTAGGGTGTCCGTCTGACCGTGTACAGAACGGTCGTTTTGGCGCTTGCCTGATGGGCGAAGCTGAATTGGTGGCGCAATGTGTGTCAGCAATGCGCGAAGTCGTTGATATCCCAGTAACGGTAAAAACCCGTATTGGTATTGATGAACAGGATTCCTATCAGTTTCTGACTGACTTTGTTGGTACAGTTAGTGAAAAGGGTGGCTGTGATGATTTTACCATTCACGCACGCAAGGCTTGGCTAAGTGGTCTCAGCCCAAAAGAAAACCGTGAGATCCCGCCGCTGGACTACCCGCGTGTTTATCAGTTGAAGCGAGATTTCCCGCATTTAACCATGGCGGTCAATGGTGGCGTTAAAACACTGGCCGAGATTGAAGCTCACCTGGAACACCTGGACGGAGCTATGGTGGGTCGTGAAGCCTATCAGAATCCGTATATGATGGCAGATCTCGATCAGCGATTATTTGGTAGCAACAAGCCGGTCAAAAAACGCCGTGAAGTGGTCGAGGCGATGTACCCGTATATTGAGCGTCAGATGGCTAATGGCTCTTACCTCAATCACATCTCGCGCCATATGTTGGGGCTGTTCCAAAATATGCCGGGTGCACGACAGTGGCGCCGACATATTAGTGAGAATGCACATAAGCCAGGAGCTGGTATTGAGGTGCTGCAGCAGGCGATGGAAAAAATTCCAGCGCATCTAGATGTATAGGTTAAAGATGGTTTTTTTCACCATTTAGCATGGTGATAATGACTAAATCAGAGAGGGTGCTGACAGGGAACTGTTAGCGCCTTTTTTATTGTGTTGAAAAATAAGGTTTTTTGTTTTGCTTTCTTTTGGCCTGATTTGTGCAATTGTTAATACAAGACTAAACGAAAGAGGTCATAAGATGATTGAATTATTGTTTTTACTGTCATTTGCTGTGGTGTTGATATTTACCGGTGTGAGCTTGGTGGGAATGGCTTTCGCCGTATTAGCCGGTTTTGTCGTGATGGCGTTGGCGGGCATGATTGGGGTTATGTTTAAGCTTCTACCCTGGCTTATTCTCATCGGTGTTGCGGTTTGGCTGTATCGTGGGAAGAAAGCAGGGTGTCATCATCGGGACCGTTATCACCGCCGTTAATTACTGAGGGAGGAACTAATTATTATGCCTTGTGAAAGGATGTCTAGCATTTGAACTGAAAGTGATGGATATGCGAAGGAAATGCGGTTTTCTTGTACGGCATCTGGTATAGTTTGGCCGTTTTTGAAATTCTAATAAAGAGCGGAGACTCGGCATGAATAAATTAGCTATTTCTGCAGTGGCAGCGGCGGTTGCGATGGCAGCAGCAGTGCCTGCGCAGGCAGCGATGCTTCTTGGAGTAAAAGCAGGTGCAGACGCATGGTTTGCAGATGCAAAAATTAACGATTCTAGTACTAACGGCGATGATACTCATATCTCGTATCACCTTGCCTTTGAGCACTTTATTCCATTAGTGCCTAATTTCCGTTTACGCTATGCTGATATTGATGCTGGTGCAGTATCATTTGGTCAGACGGATTACACTGCTTACTATGAGATTTTGGACAACGATGCCATCGCTTTTGATGTTGGTGTTACCCTGTCTAAGTTCAATGCAGGTAAATTCTTGGGCGAGAGCTTCAGCGAGTGGCAGCCGAACCTATATGGTAATGTTGAGGCTGGTATTCCGATGACACCGGTTTCTTTCTTTGGCGATCTGAACTTCGGTAACTATGACGGTACGAATACGGTTGATGGCCAGGCTGGTGTTAAGTGGTCACTGCCTCTTATTGCTGCTGATCTTAACCTGCGTGCGGGCTACCGCGTGATGGACTACGACTTTGACTTTATCAAGCAAACAGATGGTAAGGTGAAATTAGACGGTTGGTTTGCTGGTGTAGAACTCGACTTCTAATTTTTTTAGCGGTACAAGATATCGAAGCCACGATTTATCGTGGCTTTTTTGTTGCCTGTTTTCGCTTTTCTGTACCATTTTTAAAAGTGATGCAACTGTCAGGAAGTGGGCAAATGACATTAACTGAACTTCAGCAACTATATGCCAACAGCGATATTGTGGAAGCGGTCATCGAGCCTTCGATTCAGGCCAATGGCTGGATTGTAGAGTTTCGCCATCGCCGAGGTGGTTTTGTACCATTGACCGATGGTGCCGGCAGTGAAAAGTGCTACCGGGATATTGATACCGCGACGGAACGGGCCTTTGAAGTGGGATTTCACCAGGTTCGTATTGCCGATACCTTTTGAGTTGATACATAACTACCTGGCTTAATATCAGGTTAAGCCGTTTTACGTTGTCTTTTAACCTTACTAAAAGTTATAAAACATTCTTATCTATTCTTTCTTGTTATTTCCTTGAGTAGCTAATCTAACACTACGCAATGTATAGGGATCGTCGTGTCATGTTACTTAAGGAACTCTCGGCCATAGCCAGCCCACTCAATGATCAACAAATAGGTCAACTGCAACAGGCCGCTGCAGAATTATCGCCACAACAAATGGCGTGGATCAGTGGGTACTTTTGGGGGCTAAGCCAAACTCAGCCCGCGGACCAACCGCAACCAACCCAACAGCTTTCAGCTGCGGCTGTTGCCCAGCCAGCAGGCAAACTTACAATTATCCATGCCTCCCAGACAGGAAATGCCAAAGGTGTCGCTGAAGCACTGAAAGGTGAGGCAGAGGCTGCCGGTATCGCTGTTGAGCTATTTGCTGCCGGTGATTACAAAGGCAAAAATTTAGCGAAAGAAACTCATGTGATCATTGTCGCTTCTACTCATGGTGAAGGTGAAGCGCCGGATGATGCGATTGAGTTGCATGAATTCTTACAATCGAAGAAAGCCCCGAAACTACCAAACCTAAAATATGCAGTTATTGGCCTGGGTGATTCGAGCTATGAATTTTTCTGCCAGACGGCAAAAGACTTTGATAGCTACATCAGCCGCTTAGGTGGTGATTCGATGCTGGAGCGCCTTGATTGCGATGTTGATTATGATGCGCCAGCAGCTGAGTGGTCTTCGAAGGCTCTGAAGAAGGTAAAAGAAACGTTATCTACCGGGGAAGCGGAAGTGGTTCAGCTTCCGGTCGCAAATGCCCAGCTAGCGGCTTCACAATACTCAAAGCAAAAACCTTATGAGGCGGCACTGCTGACCAGCCAGAAGATCACTGGGCGCAGCTCAGGAAAAGATGTTCGTCATATAGAAATTGATCTTGAAGGCTCTGGATTAACTTACCAACCGGGAGATGCGCTGGGAGTCTGGTATGAAAATGCTCCGGCTCTGGCGGAAGCCTTGGCTGTACGGGTTGGACTGAATGGTACTGAAAACGTTGAGATCGACGGTGAAGCCCTGACGCTGAAACAGGCTCTGATCAGTAAATACGAGATCACAGCAGCAAATCCGCAGCTCGTCACTAAGTTTGCTGAGCTCTCCGGCAGCAAAAAGCTGGAAAAGTTGGTAGCAGACAAAGACAAGCTACGCCGCTATGCCGGTCAAACTCAGGTTATTGACGTTCTGGCGGAAAAGAAAACCAAGCTGACTGCTGAGCAGTTGACAGGATTGCTCCGTCGTTTGACGCCGCGTCTTTACTCGATTGCTTCCAGTCAGGAAGAGGTCGGTGAGGAAGTTCATTTAACGGTCGGTGTTGTTGAGTTCGAAAGTGGTGATGAAACCCGGCAGGGTGGAGCATCCAGCCATTTGTCATATCGCTTGGAAGAAGGCGAGAGCGTTAAGGTATTTGTCGAGAGTAACAACAACTTTAAGTTGCCAGCTGATGACAATACTCCGGTGATCATGATTGGCCCGGGAACCGGTATCGCTCCATTCCGAGCATTTGTTCAGGAGCGAGATAACCGAGAAGCGGAAGGAAAAAACTGGTTGTTCTTTGGCGATCGTACTTTCACTGAAGATTTTCTGTACCAGGTAGAATGGCAGAAATACCTGAAATCAGGTGCCATAAGTCAGCTTGATGTGGCGTTTAGCCGTGATCAGGTGGAAAAGGTGTATGTCCAGCATCGACTTCTAGAGCATGCCACCCAGGTTTGGCAGTGGCTGCAGGAAGGGGCGCATGTTTATGTCTGTGGCGATGCTAACCATATGGCCAAAGACGTGCACGATGCCCTGGTCACCATCGCTGAACAACAAGGTCAGCAAAGCCGCGAACAGGCGGAGCAGTATCTTAACGAACTGCGTAAGAACAAGCGTTATCAAAGGGATGTGTACTAATGAGTGATCAGAAACTATCAGATAACGAACGCCTGAAGCGTGAAAGTAACTTCTTGCGCGGCACCATCGAGGGCGACTTGCAAGATCGTATCACGGGGGGATTTAACGGAGATAATTTCCAGCTGATCCGTTTTCACGGTATGTATCAGCAGGATGATCGCGATATTCGTACTGAACGTGCCAAGCAGAAACTCGAGCCGTTGCAGAATGTGATGCTGCGTGCCCGGATGCCGGGCGGGGTGATCTCGCCGAAGCAGTGGCTGGCCATCGACAAGTTTGCTGAAGAGCATAGCCTGTACGGCAGCATCCGCCTGACCACGCGCCAAACATTTCAGTTCCATGGAGTATTGAAGCCGAATATTAAATTGATGCACCAGACGCTCAATAAAATTGGTATAGACTCCATCGCAACTGCGGGTGATGTGAACCGTAACGTACTGTGCACCACTAATCCGGTTGAGTCAGAGCTCCATCAGGAAGCTTATGAGTGGGCCAAGAAAATCAGTGAGCACCTGCTGCCAAAAACACGTGCTTATGCTGAAATTTGGTTAGATGGCGAGAAAGTCGAAACCACGGATGAAGAGCCGATCCTCGGGAGCACCTATCTGCCGCGTAAGTTCAAGACGACTGTCGTGATCCCGCCACAAAATGATGTTGATATTCATGCTAATGATCTGAACTTTATTGCGATTGCCGAAGAAGGCAAGCTGGTTGGTTTCAATGTGCTAGTTGGCGGTGGCTTGGCGATGACCCATGGTGACAAGTCAACCTATCCGCGTCGTGCTGATGATTTTGGTTTTATTCCATTGGAAAAGACACTGGAGGTTGCCGCAGCCGTAGTAACAACCCAACGAGACTGGGGCAACCGCTCTAACCGTAAAAATGCCAAGACCAAGTACACATTGGATCGTGTGGGCAGTGATGTTTTCAGGGCCGAGGTCGAGAAACGAGCCGGTATTGCCTTTGCAGACAGCCGTCCGTATGAGTTTACCGATCGTGGTGACCGTATTGGCTGGGTCGAAGGTATTGATGGCAAGCATCACTTGGCCCTGTTTATCGAAAATGGCCGCTTGCTGGATTTCCCGGGCAAGCCGCTGAAAACCGGTATGGCCGAGATTGCCAAGGTCCATAAAGGTGATTTTCGCATGACGGCCAATCAAAACCTGATTGTAGCTGGAGTTGCGGCGAAGGATAAAGGCAAGATCGAAAAGATCGCGCGCGATCATGGCCTGATCGATGATGGTGTCAGCGAGCAGCGCAAGAACTCCATGGCTTGTGTTTCATTGCCGACATGTCCGCTGGCAATGGCAGAGGCCGAGCGCTTTTTGCCTGATTTTGTTACTGATGTTGAAGCTGTTTTGGCCAAACATGGCCTGGCGGATGATGACAATATCATTCTGCGGGTGACGGGGTGTCCGAATGGTTGTGGACGGGCGATGCTGGCGGAAATTGGCTTGGTTGGTAAGGCGCCTGGACGTTATAACCTCCACCTTGGCGGCAACCGTAACGGTACCCGGGTACCAAAAATGTACCGGGAAAACATTACAGTGGCTCAGATCATGGAAGAGATTGACTCACTGGTGGCACGCTGGTCACAAGAGCGCGAGGATGGTGAAGGGTTTGGTGACTTTACAATCCGTGCCGGGATTATTGAACCGGTGTTAGTGTCAAAGAGGGATTTTTATGCCTAAGTTAGCGTTGGCAGAACTGCTTCAGAAAAATAAAGTGGAGCAGATCCTGCAGCTAGCGGAAATTAATGCAGAGCTGGAAACTCTGACGGCCCAAGAGCGAGTTCGCTGGGCGTTAGAGAATCTGGACGGTGAATTTGCGCTGGCCTCAAGTTTTGGGATCCAATCAGCGGTCATGTTGCATCTGGTGACTCAGGTCAAACCTGATATGTCCGTGATTTTGACTGACACAGGCTATTTATTTCCTGAAACCTATCAGTTTGTTGATCAGTTGACCGAGCTCCTGTCACTGAACCTGTATGTGTACCGTTCATTGATGAGCGCCTCTTGGCAGGAAGCCCGATTTGGCCAGTTATGGGAGCAGGGGGTTGATGGGATCAAGCAATATAACCGGCTGAACAAGGTCGAACCTATGCGCAGGGCACTGGATGAGCTAAACACCAGTTGCTGGTTCTCTGGCTTGCGCCGAGAGCAGTCCGATACCCGAGCGACTTTGCCGGTACTGGCTATCCAAAACGGTGTGTTTAAGTTTCTGCCATTGATCGACTGGACAAACAGGGATATCCATCAATATTTGACCCTGCATCAATTACCTTATCATCCGTTATGGGAACAAGGATACTTGTCGGTTGGTGATACTCATACAACCCGAAAGTGGGAGCCAGGTATGAAAGAAGAGGAAACCCGATTTTTTGGTCTCAAGCGCGAGTGTGGCTTGCATGAGGATGATGCAGAGTCCGACGGTTCGGGGATATGATGAGATAGTTACCCGTTAATTGGCGGAAAAATGATATAAGCCTTATCTGACATTGCGCGTAGGCAAGCAGATAAGGTTTTTTTATGGGGTATTTATAGGGCTGTCAGATTGTTGCTTTTTATAAATATTTTACCTGTATCTGACAGGGGGGACGTTTATTGCCGTATCCTCGTTGTCGCGTTTGTTTGGCGATTTGGTTAGCCGGTGGGGCTCCAAACTTTTCCCAGCGCATCCATTAAGCCAGCGCTGGCCCCTTGGCTGCCAAGAAATTGCATGACAACAGGAATAAATTGACTGACCATGCTGGCATCCATACCAAGTGCAGAAAATACCTGGTTAATTGTGTCGATATTGGTCAGCATACCGCTCAGGCCTGGTGGAATTGCTGCGCTGAGAGCATCGCTTCCGGGGATCATCTTGCTTAGTTCGCTCGCCTGGTCACCGCTGAGCTGGCTTGATGCGAGTGACAACAGTGCCCCCGCACCGCCCGCGGCTTGTTCTTGGGTAACCCCGAGTTGACTGCTGAGTATATCTGTTAAGGGGTTGGCTGTGCTGGCTGCGACTTGTTCGTCATCGCTTCCGCCAAATAGATCAGACAGACTGAAAGCGAGGCTGGTAGTTGAGAAAACTAAGCTGCTAAACAGTGTTGTGAGTACAAGTAAACGACTGACAATTGATGGTTTGTATCCCATGGCATCCTCCTGTGATTAACGTTATAAGCGTAGTGGGGAATGCGGCGTAAATACCAAATTAAATTGAAAAAATGTGTTTTACTAAAGCTGAAAATGGATGGGGCTTTGATAGGATAAAAAAACGGTGCCAAGGGCACCGTCTCGTATGTTCTGTGTGGTCTAGATAACCTTACAGGATGTCTAGTAGTTCAACTTCGAATACTAGCGCCGCGTATGGAGGGATAGCAGCACCTGCGCCACGCTCGCCGTAAGCTAGGTCTTGAGGGATGTATAGCTTCCACTTAGAGCCAACAGGCATCATTTGAAGAGCTTCAACCCAACCAGCGATAACGCCAGTTACAGGGAACTCTGCAGGCTGACCGCGAGATACAGAGCTGTCGAATACAGTTCCATCTGTTAGTTCGCCGTGGTAGTGAACACGAACTTGCTTGTCTGAAGTAGGGATTTCGCCGTTACCTTCAACAAGAACTTCGTACTGAAGACCTGATTCAGTCACTGTTACTTCAGAGCGTAGTGCGTTATCTTTTAGGAAAGCTTCACCGTCAGCTGCTGCAGCTTTAGCTTGCACTTCACGAGCCGCTTCTGCACGAGTGTGGATTTCACGTAGTGCATTGTTGATTTCGTCAACTTCGATTTCTGGCATTTCGCCAGTTAGGGAAGTTGCGATACCTTTAGCGATAGCAGCAACGTTCAGGCCTTCAAGACCGCTTTGTGCTAGCTGTTGGCCCATTTGTAGACCGATACCGTAGCTTGCTTTGGTTTCAACTGTATCTAGTTTAACGTCAGACATGGTGTCTTCTCTTAATGTAGAGTGAATTAAAGCAGGCAGGATAACAGTTTCGACCCCAAGGGGTAAACTTTTGTGACAAGATGTCGTTTGATAGCGTGAGTTGAGAACGCCGGAGTGTTGAATATGGGACAGGCCAAACGCCGTTCAAAGAAAAAAAGTGAGTTTAAACTTCCCCGTATGTCCTTTAGCAAGGAAAGTTTTAGTGTCAGCAGCGATCAGTTGAAAGCTACGCTGGCGCCACTAAAAGCCAAGTGGCAGGCCTTGCCGTCTTTACATCGAAGGGCGCTTATGGTGTTGCTGCCAGTGGTTGGGATACTGGTGCTGTTACCGGCAAGCGAGCAGGCACCGACTGCGACTTCCGGAGAGTCCGAGCGGCGTGAGCTTGTGCTTGATCTTGATAAAGACCAGCAAACACCACCTCCGGTCGGTCAGCGCTCCGAGCCCCAATCTCCGGTACGTAGTGCGTCTACAGTAGCTAAACCTGCTTCTCCTGCCAGTAAACCACAGGCTGACAAGTCGCCGGCAGAAGCCCAGTGGCATAAATATCAGGTACAGCAGGGTGAGACACTGGCCAATATCTTCCGCGACAAGTCGTTACCGTTAACCGATCTCTATGCGGTTGCAGCCATTGAAGGCAAAGACAAGCCGCTGAGCAGGATCAAAGCCGGCCAGTGGTTGCGCTACAAGCAAACGGCAAAAGGCGGGTTGGATGTATTGCAGATAGAGCGCCGCAAGGGAGAGTCTGTGATGTTTTTCCGTCGTTCTGATGGCAGTTTTGTTCGAAGCCAGTAATGATTTCCGTTGATGAAAAAGGCCGTTAAGGGGCCTTTTTCTATCTGGGTACCGTCATTGAGCGGTATCTTCGATCGGCCTCTTCGTGCGACGCTGCTTAGGAAGCGGTAGCATCGGCAGTACTATCAGGATGATCCCCATGGTCGTCAACAGATCTGGTTTCTCATCAAACCCGACGATCCCCAGAAGAGTCACAAAAATCAGCCCTGAGTATTCAATCAGCCCGAGCTGGCAGGTCTTGGCTCGTCGGTAGGCGGCAACGCCACAGCCATGATAACCAAGGGTAAACAACGCGCTTGCAGCAATGAGCAGCAATTCCATCGAGGTTATTGGCTGCCAGAACAGGACGGCGAGGATGCCTGCCAAAGGTAGCGATAAGACCCCGGTCCAGAATAGTGTACTGACGACAGGCTGTTGTTCAGGCAGTTTTTTTACTAAGACGTTATAAAGCGCCAGCGTGAAAGCGCACCCCAGTGCAGCAACGGCGGCCCAATGAAACTGATCTGGCCTCAATACCACCAATACACCACAAAAGCCCACGAGAGTTGCCTGTACTTTTTGCCGTTCTGGTTTTTCTTTAAGCAGCCAGGCCGAAAGGGGCAACATCAGAAGAGGGGCTGCATAAAAAAGTGCATTGGCAGTCGCTAGCGGTAGCCAGGTTAGGGCTACCATAACAAAGCCGCTGCCAGCGAGTACCAGATGAGAACGGATCAGGGTAACACCACGGTTGCCGATAGCTTGTTGCTCGGGTGTCAGTCTCAGCCATAGTGGAAATAGGAGCAAGACACTAAGCAGTTGGCGGATGAACATATATTGAAATGCACTGACGCCACCTTCAAGTAGTTTCACCGCTACATCAGAAAATGACGAGGACAGGTTACCGAGTAGCAACAGTAATGCCCCAACCGCAAAGGGAGAAAGCCTACTCACACACGATGCCCTTGCCCAGTCTCATATCCACATGCGGAATACCATCTTCCAGATATTCATCGGAAGTAACGTCAAAGCCATAGCGGCTATAATAGTGCTGCAGGTGAGATTGGGCGCCGATGTCGATAGTGTGATTTGGCCAAAGCTGTTCTGCGTATTTCAGACCTTGTTGGAGTAATTCATGGCCAGCTCCGGTTCCTCTTTCGCTGGCTGCTGTTAGCACCCGTCCAATACTGGTATTGGCATAGGTAGCCCCCGGTGGCAGTAGCCTAAGATAGGCAACGAGTACATCATTTTTGTACCCCAGCAAATGGTGGGTACCGGCTTGTCGGTCACTGTTATCCAAATCAGGGTAGGGGCAGTTTTGTTCGACGACAAAGACATCGACTCTGAGCTTAAGCAAATCATAAAGCTGGTGGGTTGTTAGCTGTTCAAAAGGCAGGCATTGCCATTGCATCGTATTCTCCTTGGCAGATACAGGGTCTAGCGGCAGATTAGTGTTAATCCTTTCGTTTGGCATTAACGAATGTTAATTATTCCACATCTTCAAGTCGCTTTTTGATTCTGCTGAGGCTGATGGGGGTGATCCCCAGATAAGAGGCGATTTGATAATCGGCTATGCGGCTTAGTAGTTCGGGGAAGCTGGACGTAAACAGCTGGTAGCGTTCTTCCGGGCTGTGCATTAGCATGAAGCGTTCTTTTTGTTCTTTGTAGCTCAGCTGACGCTCGAGCAGACGAATATAGAGCGGGTTTTTCTGCTCTCGCCATCGTTGAAGCAGACTGACTGGCAGTGCCAGCAGTTTGCTGGCGGATAGGGTCTCCAGCAAGAAAGGGGACGGCATATCATTGATGAGGCTTTCAAAGCCAATCAGGACATCTTGATCCCAATAGAACTCTTTACTGAATTGCTTACCTTCCGCGGTGAGATAGCAGGCATGGCAAAGTCCGTCGAGCAGAAAGTAACAATAGGCCGGCTGTTCTCCTTGGTTGAGTAGAACATGCCGGGTAGGGAGTTCCATTGGCTCGGCAGCAGTGACGGCATCTTGGATTGTCTCTGGCGAGGCGCCAAGCTGGCAGAGAAAGGCTTGCAGGACTTCATTCATAATGGATGTCATTTGTTTTTGGTCTATGCAGCCATCATAGCAAAAAAATACCGCGGACTAAGCCGCGGTATGTTAGGTGTGACGGAGTGTCAGGAACTATTTTTGCAGGTCAATACGGTAAACGGCAAAGCCAACTTTGTCCGTACCCACTTTTTCCATTGGGTACTGACCTTTGTCTTTAATAAACTGTGTTGCTTTGTCGCTTGGCGAGGTTTCGAACGTTACATTGAGCTTTTTGTCGCTTTTCAGTGGAGCAAAGGACCAGTTGTTGTCGGCGCTTGGTGTTACCAGGCCTTTTTCCTTGCTGATCCGACTAATGTAGTCGGCAATAACGGTACGGTTCTCATCCGGTGAAGCAAAGGCAACGAATTTTTCACCGGTTCCTGCAAATTTACCGCTGTATGCTCGGTAGTTGTTGGTCGCAATGATGAATGCCTGAGTCGGCTCAACAGGCTTGCCGTTGAACGTCAGCTTCTGAATTCGTGATGCTTTGTCATTGACCAGCTTACAATTGCCGTCATAACGAGCCGGCTGTGAGATATCAATGGTGTAGTTAACACCATCAATGACATCGAAGTTATAGGTGCGGAAACCATCCCAGTTGATCAGTCCTTGTTGCTCGATGCTGTCTAGATTGATTTGGTTGAACTGGCCTGCAGAACACTCCAGCCATTCTTTAACTTCTTTACCGGTTACTTTCATCGCAACCAAAGTGTTCGGGTACAGGTAAAGATCGGCTGCATTACGGAAAGTCAGTTGACCGGATTCCACCTCGGTGAAGTTGGCTGGATCGTTACCGCGGCCACCTGCTTTGAATGGTGCGGCGGCAGATAGAACAGGAATGCCGTCCAGATCCGGATCACCCTGAATGAAGCGCTCGACATAGTCTTTCTGGGCCAGGCTAACGATCTGAACGGTCGGATCATCCTGAACCAGCGCCAGGAAGCTGTACATCACATCACTAGCTTTGCCGATGGGCTGGTTGACAAATTCTCGGGTCGCCTTGTGATCGTCGCTGACAGCCGCAACGATTTTCTCGTCAGCTTCAACAAGAGCTTCTTTCTTGTATTTGTCATAGATAGGGCGAGCTTCGGTTTGTGCCCCAGTAACCGCCCACTGCTCTCCATCCTTTTCTAAAACAAGATCCATCACACCAAGGTGATCGCCCCAACGGCCTGGCATTACTGCGGCAACACCATTGATTGTGCCTTTTTCAAGATCTGTATTGGGAATATTGGCGAAATCTTTTCCTGGGAAAACGGCATGAGAATGGCCAAAGGCAATGGCGTCGATACCGTCTACTTCTGTGAGGTAGTAAACAGAGTTTTCAGCCATGACTTTATATGGATCTGCTGATACGCCTGAGTGAGGGATGGCGACAATAACGTCTGCCCCCTCTGCCTTCATTTGCGGAACAAATTTCTCAGCTGCTTGCTTGATATCTAGCGCTTCGACTTTGCCTTCCAGGTTCTTTTTATCCCAGATCAGAATTTGTGGTGGTACAAAACCGATATAACCCACTTTTATTTCGTGTTCTACACCATCGGTATCTTTGAAGGTATGCGGCTTGATAATGTAAGGCGTGAACATGTTTTTGCCTGTCTTCAGGTCAATCACGTTCGAGTTGATGTAAGGAAAAGTTGCGCCTTTAAGCGAGGTTTTCAGGAAGTCCAACCCATAGTTGAATTCATGGTTACCCAAGTTGCCAACATCATAATCTAGTTGGTTCATTGCTTTATAAACGGGGTGAATTTCGCCAGCTTTGATCCCTTTGGCTGCCATGTAGTCACCCATAGGGCTACCCTGCAACAAATCACCGTTATCGACCAAGACACTGTTAGTCACTTCAGCTCGTGCTTTTTTGACAAGCGTGGCAGTGCGGACAAGGCCTGTTTTCTTTGTCGGCTTATCTTTGTAGTAGTCGTAATCCATTACATTGGTATGGATATCAGTAGTTTCCAAAATACGTAACTTGATTGTTTCAGCCGTGGCAGGACCCGCCATAGTCAGCAGGCCACCAAGTACTGCAATAGACAGTGGCTTGGCAGATAGTTTCATGATTTTCTCCAGGGTATTGAACAGGAAAGCGTGCTTAAGGTATCAAAAATTATGTCGGTATTACGTGAACTGGTTACCTTATTGTGTTCTGAATCTCGTTTTTTTGCTCAGAAAGACGAAGCAAATCTCATTATGCTTATGATTTCATCTTCTCTGAATTTTTCAGTAATACAAAAAAAGCATAACTTAAACCCTGTGCGCCTAGAGCAATTATGAACCTAAGCTATATTTGCCTGTAATTACTGTTTTTTTAAGACTGATTAATTAGCAGAAGCGATAATTGCTCTTCTATACACCTCAGATATACGCCATCCAAACTTTTTGGAATAAAAAATGAAATTTTAGAATTTCAGGTAATATTCAAGCCCGACTATAGTGCAATTAGTTATAGGAACCGAGGGCGCTGTAAATGGATTACTTGCCAATTTTTGCAGACATAAGACGTCGACCTTGTTTGGTCGTCGGGGGCAGTGATGTCGCATGGCGTAAAACCCGTATGCTATTAAAGGCAGGGGCTGATGTGCGAGTGATTGCCCGTGAGCTCAATGATGATTTCCAGCAAGCCCTGCAGGCGGGACGTATCAAGTATCTGGCCGAAGAGTTTGTACCGTCAGATTTAGACGGCATCTTCTTGGCCATTGCCGCGACAGACCGTAAGGCGGTGAATGCTTTGGTGTATCAGTCAGCCAATCAACGACAGGTGATGGTGAATGTGGTTGATGATACTCAGCGTTGCAGTTTTATTGTGCCCTCTATTGTTGATCGTTCGCCTATCATCGTTGCCATTTCTTCTTCGGGTAAGGCGCCTGTCCTTGCTCGATTAATTCGCGAAAAATTAGAAGCGCTATTACCCCAGCATCTTGGTCGGATGGCCAATATTGCAGGGCGGTTCCGCGAGCGACTAGCCCAAACGGTGTCATCTGTTACGGCGCGTCGATACTTTTGGGAGCAAGCCTTTGACGGGCAATTCTCCAAGCTTGTTGCTTCAGGCCAGGAAAAAGAAGCCGAGCAGGAACTGGTTTCCTTATCACTGCAGGCACAGCAGCGAGTGCAACAGCAGACTTTGCCTCAAGGGCAAGTGGCTTTGATTGGCGCAGGGCCTGGCGATGCAGGGCTGCTTACATTACGAGCCTTGCAACTCATGCAACAGGCCGATGTTGTGCTCTACGATTACTTGGTTTCTGATGAAGTGATGGAGTTAGTTCGCCGTGATGCTGAACTGGTCTGTGTCGGAAAAAAAGCCGGTTTTCATAGTGTACCGCAGGAAGCAACGAATCAGCTTATTGTTCGTTATGCTGAACAAGGCAACCGGGTAGTGCGGCTTAAAGGTGGTGATCCATTTGTCTTTGGCCGTGGTGGTGAAGAGCTGGAAGTCTTGTTTGATGCCGGTATTCCGTTTCAGGTCGTGCCGGGTATTACGGCAGCAGCTGGCGCAACCGCCTACGCGGGTATTCCGCTAACACACCGTGATTACGCCCAAACTGCAATGTTTATTACCGGCCATCTTAAACCTGATGGTGATCAATTGGATTGGTCAACTTTGGCTCGCGGTAAGCAAACCTTGGTGATTTATATGGGGCTGATGAAATCCAGTCATATCCAAGAACAATTACTCGGCCACGGTCGGGCGGCTGATACGCCTGTTGCCATTATTGAACGTGGTACCCAGAAGTCTCAGAAAGTCTTGAAAGGTCAGCTCGGTGAGCTGACTACATTAGCTCAACATGCTGCTTCACCCTCATTGATTGTGATCGGGGAAGTGGTGAATTTATCAGAAAAACTACATTGGTTCGGAAAGCAGGAACAGCAACCGCAGCAGCCTGCTGTTGTGAAGCTGGCATAGTATGGAGAGAGTGATGGACCCTAAACGTTTAACCCACCTCAAGCAGCTAGAAGCGGAGAGTATTCATATTATCCGCGAAGTCGCTGCTGAGTTCGATAACCCTGTGATGATGTATTCCATCGGGAAAGATTCATCGGTTATGCTGCACCTTGCCCGCAAAGCGTTCTATCCGGGCAAGATCCCATTCCCTCTTCTGCATGTGGATACCGACTGGAAATTCCGTGAGATGATCGAGTTTCGCGATCGCACCGCGGAAAAATACGGCTTTGATTTGCTGGTACATAAAAACCCGGAAGGCATGGCGATGGGGATCAGTCCCTTCAAACATGGCTCTTCCAAGCACACTGATATCATGAAAACTCAGGGTCTGAAGCAGGCTCTGAATAAGTATGGTTTTGATGCCGCCTTCGGTGGGGCGCGACGTGACGAAGAAAAGTCGCGAGCCAAAGAACGGGTTTATTCATTCCGCGACAAAAACCATACCTGGGATCCGAAAAACCAGCGTCCAGAGCTTTGGAAAACCTACAACGGCCAAATAAACAAAGGCGAAAGTATCCGTGTCTTCCCGTTATCAAACTGGACTGAGCTGGATATCTGGCAGTACATCTATTTAGAAGGTATTGAGATTGTGCCGCTGTACCTTTCTGAGGTGCGTCCGGTTGTTGACCGTGATGGCATGTTGATCATGGTGGACGATGATCGTATGGAACTGCAAGCGGGTGAGAAAATTGAGCACAAGAGTGTGCGTTTCCGTACATTGGGATGCTATCCGCTGACAGGTGCCATTGAATCTGAGGCCACTACTCTGCCGGGCATTATTGAAGAGATGCTGGTGGCAACATCGAGTGAGCGTCAGGGACGGGCGATTGATCACGATCAGTCAGGCTCGATGGAATTGAAAAAGCGTCAAGGTTACTTCTAAGGAAAGATACATGAACAGTCTTATTGAACAACAAGTGGCTGAGCTAGGCATAGAAGCTTACCTTGACCAGCACCATAATAAATCGCTGCTTCGTTTTTTGACCTGCGGTTCTGTTGATGATGGCAAGAGTACATTGATTGGTCGCTTGCTTCATGATTCTCACCAGATTTATGAAGATCAGTTGGCGGCAATTCATACCGATAGCCAGAAAGTAGGCACTACGGGTGACAAACCTGATCTCGCACTGCTCGTTGATGGCCTCCAGGCCGAACGTGAGCAGGGCATCACTATTGATGTTGCTTACCGTTATTTTTCGACCAAGAAACGTAAATTCATTATTGCTGATACCCCCGGGCACGAACAGTACACTCGAAATATGGCTACAGGCGCATCGACCTGCGATGTTGCGGTTATCCTAATTGATGCTCGTAAAGGGGTATTAGACCAAACGCGTCGCCATTCTTATATCGCCAGCTTATTGGGTATTCGCCATTTTGTGGTAGCCATTAACAAAATGGACTTGGTGGATTACCAGCAAGAACGTTTTGAGTCCATTCGTGATGAATATTTATCGTTTGCCGAGAAGCTTAATGCTGAACTTGATATTAAGTTGGTGCCGCTTTCTGCTCTTGAGGGCGATAACGTTGTTGGATTGAGTGATAAAACGCCTTGGTATGATGGTGATTCATTGCTGACGCTACTCGAAGACGTCGACTTTGGCCAGGAGCGAGAGTCAGGTGATTTCCGCTTCCCTGTACAGTATGTCAATCGTCCTAATTTAGATTTCCGAGGCTTTGCCGGCACGATTGCCTCTGGGATCGTAAAGGCCGGCGATAAGATCAAAGCGCTACCTTCGGGTAAAACTTCTACTATTGATCGCATTGTAACTTTTGATGGTGATTTACCTGAAGCTCATCCAGGTCAGGCGGTAACATTAACCTTGGCTGATGAAATCGACATCAGCCGTGGTGATACGATTGTTTCCGCCGGTGATAATGTTCCACTGAGCAACCACTTGCTGGCGGATATTGTATGGATGGCTGAAGCACCACTGGAAACTGGCCGTCAGTACGATATTAAAGTAGCCGGCAAAAAAACGGTTGGTTCAGTTGAAGCTATTCGCCATCAGGTCGATATCAACAATCTGGATACTTTCGCAGTAGACACGCTACCGCTTAATGGTATTGGTCTGTGTGAGGTGACGTTTAATGAAGCGATTGCCGTTGATGCTTACCAAAACAGTGTTGATACCGGAGGTTTCATTATTATTGATCGCTTATCCAACGTAACTGTTGGGGCCGGTATGGTACGCGAGGCTTTAGCTGAGGTAGGCAAACAACAAGAAAGCCAATTCAGTGCATTCGAAATTGAATTCAATGCATTGGTCCGTAAGCATTTCCCACATTGGGGTGCTAAAGATATCAGTAACCTACTGGGATAATAGCATGGGTTGGGAACAAGGAATGGTTCTTGCCATGTTAATGGTGATAGTAACCTGTTTGCTGACAACACGGATCAAGCCGGCTTATTTATTTGCCGGGGCGGCCTTTGTCGGTTTTCAGGTTGGAATGATTGACTTGCCAACCTTGGCAGGCAACTTTACTAACTCATCACTATTGACCTTGGTGTTGCTTATCCTTGTTTCCGTTGCCTTGGAGAAAACCCGCTTGATCAGTTGGGTCGGGCGTCAGATTTCGCAAGGCGGTCAGTCTAGCGTGGTGGCTAAGCTAGGCTTATCGACGGCGTTTTTGTCATCATTTACCAATAACACTGCTGTGGTTGTGTCTTTGATTGGTGCAATCAAACGTAACCAGCGCCATGCACCGTCAAGGTTGTTGATCCCTCTTTCTTATACTGCGATTTTGGGTGGAACCCTCACCCTGATTGGTACATCTACAAATCTAATCATTAATAGTTTCGTTGAAGATGCCGGTCTACCAAGTCTAGGCTTTTTTGCTCCAACATCTATTGGATTGGCAGTACTGGCGGTTGGGTTGATTATTTTAATCCCTCTCAGTTATTTGTTACCTGTCTATGATGATCACAGCCAGGATGATTTGCCTTATTTTCTTGAGGCCCGAATCGAAGGTGGTTCGCCGCTTGCCGGTAAAACAGTCGCCGAAAATGGTTTGCGGGCGTTACGTCGCTTGTTTTTGGCTGAGGTGATCCGTAACGGTAAAAAAATTGCACCGGTATGTCCCGAGACCCGATTAATGGCTGGTGATAGTTTGTTGTTTTGCGGGGATATTGAAAGCGTTACCACCTTGCAAGAAATAAATGGCTTGCACCTATTCGGTCAGCATCATCTTAATGGCCAGTCGATGCTGGAAGTGATCGTCAGTCATTCCGCTGGTATCCGTGGAAAAACGCTTAAAAGTGTACGTTTCAGAGAGCGCTTTGATGCCGTGGTTGTCGCTATTCGTCGAGGCCATGAACGCTTGGGGGGAGGGCTTGGTAATATAGAGCTGCATGCCGGTGATACATTGGTCGTTGTACCAGGTAAAACGTTTAATGATAAAAAACAGCAGCTCAATCGAGAGTTTGTCCTGGTTAACGGGCTGGATTCCAGCGCTCGCCTAGATAGTAGCAAGAGTTTAAGTGTTTTAGTTGGGTTTATGGGTGTGATAGCAGCAGCATTGCTTGAAGTCTTCCCCATTATTAATGGGCTTGCCGCTTATCTTCTTATATTGGTAGTCACCGGTATTATCTCTTTCGCAGAAATCCGACGGCGCTTTCCTGTCGATATTGTTGTGATTGTAGGTTCTGCGTTGTCATTGGCTCAGTTGATGATTTCCAGCGGCTTGTCTGAGCGAATGGGTAATATGCTGATGACTTCATTCGACGACTGGGGGATCTACGGGGCGTTAGTCGCTGTGTATCTGTTGACTCTTATCCTTACTGAATTGGTTACCAATAATGCCGCAGCTGCTCTGTCGTTTCCCATCGCATACAGCTTGGCGGTGAGTTATGGCGCTGATCCGATGCCTTTTATTATGGCTATCTTGTTTGGAGCTAGTGCCAGTTTTATATCTCCTTATGGCTATCAGACCAATTTGTTGGTCTATAGCGTAGGGAACTACAAGTTAATTGATTACCTGCGAGTAGGATTACCTATATCCATTGTGTACTCAGTGGTTGTACTTGCGTTGATCCCTCGACTATTTCCTTTTTAATGCGATTTTAAATAGTACGTCATGAAACGGAGTTTATTATGACAGCCACAGTTCAATCTCATGGTGATGAGAATGTTGTATGGCATCGCCATCAGACAGATAAGGCCTTCCGTGCTCAACAGAAGAAGCAGAAACCTTGTGTTATGTGGTTTACCGGCTTGAGTGGTGCGGGAAAATCAACAGTAGCTGGTGCTCTGGAATCCCGACTTGCTGAGTTGGGACATCATACCTATTTGCTGGATGGTGATAATGTCAGGCATGGGTTATGCCGTGACCTTGGGTTTTCGACTGAAGATCGACGTGAGAATATTCGACGAATAGGTGAAGTGGCCAAATTAATGGCTGACGCGGGTCTGATTGTCTTGAGTGCATTTATTTCTCCTCATCGTCAGGAGCGTCAGTTGGTTCGTGACTTATTGCCGGAAGGCGAATTTCTAGAAGTCTTTGTCGATACGCCGCTAGCAGAATGTGAGAAGCGTGATCCAAAGGGCTTGTATAAGAAAGCACGGGCAGGTGAAATTAAGCAGTTTACAGGGATTGATTCTGAATATCAGGCTCCGGATTCTCCAGAAATCCATCTGCCGGCTGGAGAGGTATCGATAACAGAGTTAGTTGAGCTGTGTTTGGAGTCGTTGAAACAACGTCATATCATCCGCTAATCAAAGGAGTCGCCACGAGTGAGTACTCTACTCGAATCAATTTATGGCATAGCGCTTGAAGCCGGAGTGGCTATCATGGAGCGCTATCATGGTAACGTTCAAGTTGCCGAGAAGGCTGATAGCAGTCCAGTAACAGAAGCTGACCTCGTTGCCAATGCGATTATTGTTGAGCAGCTAAAAGCGCTGACGCCAGATATCCCTATTCTCTCAGAAGAGTCTGCTCATACTCCTTGGCCTGAAAGAGAGCATTGGACATCATTTTGGCTGGTGGATCCTTTAGATGGAACTAAAGAGTTTTTGCGTCAGAATGGTGAGTTTACCGTTAACATTGCTTTGATAGAGAATGGTAAGCCAACCTTAGCGGTTGTTCATGCGCCAGCATTGGATAAGACATGGCTAGGTGATAGTGAAAAGGCTTGGCTTCAGACTAAAGCCGGTCGAGATCAGATTAAGACTCGGCCTGCAACTGTTCCAACTATTGTCGGGAGTCGTTCTCACCCTAGCCCAGATATGGCAAGTTACCTAGAGCAACTTGGGGAGCATAAGATGACCGAGGTTGGTTCATCGCTAAAGTTTTGTTTGGTTGCTGAAGGGCGTGCGCAATATTACCCCCGTTTAGGCCCTACAATGATGTGGGATACTGCCGCTGGACAATGTATTGCTGAAAGTGCGGGAGCGACAGTAAAACAGTTTTCGGGAGAAATCCTCAGTTATCATCGTGAAGAGTTACTGAACCCTTACTTTATTGTCTCCATTTAATAGTGATTGTTATTGCAATAATATTAAGGCAGCTATTGGCTGCCTTTTTTCACGAATTCTCTAAAATAAGATCAAGGCTTCCTATTATTGACTACGCTTAATCTACTGTAATGAGTTTTGATACTTCGTTTTGAGTGTTTGGGTGGGTGTATTTATTGTCATTTTTATGGCTTATGGGTTGAATTGTGAGCATTCGGTGAAAAAGAGCAACAATTCAATTGTTATATCTCCCTTTCTCCCTATAATGCTGCCTCACCAACAAGGAACAACGATACTTAGCAAGCTATTTGCAAGCTGTGTATAACTTGTAGGTAACTGGTGATTCCAAAAAACACTTTAAGAAAGGTGCTTGACACTCTTTTTAAATTGCATAGAATGGCCAGCCTCTTCAGTGAATAGGTCGAAAGCGTTAAAATTTAACCTTTTGCTTTGTTGAAGCCAGTCAGGAAGCGGTTTTGAGAAATTCAAAAAAAACTCCTTGACTTAAAATTAGAGGCGCGTAACATACGCAGCCTAGCCAACACCAAGTGTTAGCTAAACGTTCTTTAACAATTTGACCATGCAATCTGTGTGGGCACTCGTGAAAGAGTTAAGTCGAAAGATTTATCAATGAACTGAGTGACCAATACAAAATAGCGCAAGTTATTTTGGCACAGTCAATTCATTATCGTTCTCTTCTCATTATGAAAAGAACAACGATAATAGCTTTAAAATTACTTCTTGCTTCGGCAAGAGCAGTTTTGAAGTCAGTATTCATTGAGCCGTTCCTTATG
>NZ_RJLM01000157.1 GCF_004104355.1 Photobacterium chitinilyticum | reverse complement strand
CGGATAAATCCGGGACTCCATCCACGCATCCAGCTCTGAATCCGGCACCTGAGCAGGCAGGAAAACTTCGATATGCAGCTCCGCCTGCCAGGTATCGCTGTCCAGCTCTTCGCCCGTGTATTCAGCGCCGGTGAGATAAACGGCAACTGCCGGAAAATCCGCCTCATCAAAAACAGCGGGGCGACCATCAAAAAACGTCGCCCCGGTGTCATGCTTCTCCAGTGCATCCAGTACGGCTGCACGGAGTTCAGTATGTTTMATCGCTTTATTACCATCCTCAGTTGATGCTGCAGCGCATAGCCCAGCTCTTTCGGAAGACGTTCACGCCGTATCCGCTCAATATTTTGTTTAAACGCCGTGGTCAGCGGCACCGCCATCGGGATTTTCACCACATCAATGGGGTAACGGTTTTTCCCAGCCACACGCTGCATGACATGCCACCGGCCATTTTTCAGTTGCTGAATAAACGCGCCGGGAATACGACGGTTACCCACCACAAGCACGCTGCCGCCACCTTTCAGGG
>NZ_RJLM01000156.1 GCF_004104355.1 Photobacterium chitinilyticum | reverse complement strand
TTGTAGCGGGAAATAAATCCCCAAAATAAATAGCACTAAGTTTTCGACATTGGATGCTGACCATATGTTTTARTGGACTCATCTAGCTGAAGKCKCTCGGYCAKGCATCCRYACCAGATCACGWGTGGKAACGCCGTGCTCAACAWCMMCYGCRATCGCTAGCCAGATTAGATCAGAGAATTCCGATATATTGGTCATCGCCAAATATACTTTTCCGATCTCCTCGMCTCTGTCTTTTGATTTCACGTGGTGGGTACGATTCATATTAGAAGGTGTTACTGGTTAAAGCGTTGTCAAACTTCCGATATATTGGTCATCGCCAAATATACTCTTCCGATCTCCTCGACTCTGTCTTTTGATTTCTCTTGGTGGGAACGAAATATATTAGAAGGTGTTACTGGTAGAAGCGTTGTCAAACACTGAATACCTGTGACATCATCAGTAGAATAGTGATAATAATAATAATTACAACAGTTGTAGTAACAGTAATAGTGATAATTGTAGTGATAGTAGTAGTAATCACATTGA
>NZ_RJLM01000155.1 GCF_004104355.1 Photobacterium chitinilyticum | reverse complement strand
ATCAAACCCATGTTTGAATTGAAATTGAGATACTGATGCAAGYTCTTCYCTTCTGAATCRGATAGATTCATATCTGAAAGAGKTTGACAATAMGTTCTTTCAAAATTGACTMTTTGTCCCTCTRTTAGAGGTGTTCCAGAAATGTCTGCRATCGARTAAATAGCTCTACGAACKAATGGATCGGATCGAATTGGAAAATRGAAAGATTTGKACAAGTTATACSTTTCGTCACCACTTTGTGGAAAATCGTTAGRTATGAATATGTTAGATACCTGTGACTCGATTGACGAAGGTGAAATAGTATCTCTCTCCAAAAAAGCATGTTTTTTTTTACCACCGCACGAAGAAAATGTTTTGTTGTGAATGAACAAGATAGTGAGGAATTGTCCATACGTAAACGTAAAACGTAAAATCAGAATTATTGAGACGGGCCTTTTCCACATAAAAAGGGAATCTTTTGTTACAATAGAAGCAGAAGTGATGTGGATTATTCAAGAATCGAAGCCGATTTGCTTTATAAAAAGAAGAT
>NZ_RJLM01000154.1 GCF_004104355.1 Photobacterium chitinilyticum | reverse complement strand
TTTCCACGCGTGATAAATCTGCGGCATACAGGCAACAAATCAGGACTCTGATAATTCCGATTCACTTTCAACGATTTGGGCCAGAGAAACCTGCATGACAACCTAATACGGACTGGCTTGGCTGCTGCACCAAACCCATAGGCAAAGAAATGCGCCAACACTTTCACAGCTGAGCAACGTTGAAATTATAATGTTGAATTGCCAGAATCAAAGGCAGCAGAGAAGGCAACAACAAGCTTACCTTCGGACTTTCAGGCAGCCTTTCGGCAAACGAATGGCCAAAGAAATAGTGGAAACAAGCGATGGATTATCTACCATTGAAAATCTTGGCTCTAGGTGCATAACGCCTGCAATAAGGTGTGCCCCACTGAACTAACAAAGCGCACCGAACTTCGAACCAAAACCGCCGAGTGTAACGCATCACCTTGATTGCCTTGTATGGATAATAAAACCAACTTCAGGGTAAAGTGAGACCCAGGCTTTAGCTGCAACTAAAGCTTTCTATATAGCAGTTCGATTGATTGCTGGCT
>NZ_RJLM01000153.1 GCF_004104355.1 Photobacterium chitinilyticum | reverse complement strand
GAAAGTGGATTGAAYAGATGGGAGTATAGTTTTTGTGTGCGGAATAGAATGGATTGKTSGTGTGTGGGTGGCGGCGAGAAGAATGATTTGTTGATGAGTTTCAGGTGAGTTGACGGGTGTTTGTGTGATGTATGTTGATAGGCATCAACTAGGTGTGTTGTTGTGTGAATGTTGAATAGTTGATATTAGTTTCATGATGAATTGTCCATACATTCGCGGTTTCCACTGACTCGAGAATTGATGTTGTTCTCCGTCACTTGKATGTCTGACTTTAGTGTTTTTGTGTTGGTCGATGTGGATATTGTGATGAGCAATTGATGTGTTGTTTTTGTGTTTTATTTGTTTATTTTGTAGGAGCGGCGACGGTGGTGTTGGTTTGATGATGGCGAGAGAGAGATAGTGAGAAAGTGGATTGAACAGATGGGAGTATAGTTTTTGTGTGCGGAATAGAATGGATTGGTCGTGTGTGGGTGGCGGCAGATGGGAGTATAGTTTTTGTGTGCGGAATAGAATGGATTGGTCGTGTGTGGGTGGCGG
>NZ_RJLM01000152.1 GCF_004104355.1 Photobacterium chitinilyticum | reverse complement strand
CATTCGGAAATCCCAGTCTCAAGTGATTTTTACTATCTAAACTGGGCTTATCGCAAGTTAATACGTCCTTCGTCGCCTCTGACTGCCAAGGCATCCACCGTGTACGCTTRGTCACTTAACCATACAACCCCAAGAGGTTTCGTATGGCTCAACAACCAAGGTTCACTCTCTAATTAAAGAGAATAATTTGTTTTCGCCGGACTCTACACAAGACACTTGAATGTGTTTGTTTTGAGAACTCGTATCTTCTCTCGAAGATACTATTGTAATCCAATCATTCGATTGAATTTACTAGTCAGCTTTCCAGATTGTTAAAGAGCATAACGCAAAAAGCGTTAATCAATAACCGGAGTCATTCATTAGCGCTTTCGCTTGTTCTTTTACATKTYAACCAGGCAATCTGTGTGGACACTGCATTAAACAGCAAGTCTTTAGGTAAGGAGGTGATCCAGCCCCAGGTTCCCCTAGGGCTACCTTGTTACGACTTCACCCCAGTCATGAACCACACCGTGGTAAACGCCCTCCCCGAAGGGTTAA
>NZ_RJLM01000019.1 GCF_004104355.1 Photobacterium chitinilyticum | reverse complement strand
TCCAGGTAGCCCTGCCATATTTAACCTAACGTTCTATTCTCTCGAATAAACGGTAAGTTATGCGGAAGTGGCGGAATTGGTAGACGCACCAGATTTAGGTTCTGGCGCCGCAAGGTGTGAGAGTTCAAGTCTCTCCTTCCGCACCATTATTAAGAAACCCACCCTTTGGTGGGTTTTCTTATGTCTGCAGTAAAATTAACTGTTGAGACTATTGATTTTACAACCTACAAAATGATCGTATCTCTCTGGTTGTTAAGCCGAATGTTTTTTATAACATTCGGCTTTTTCTTTATCTGTATCTTTATACTCGATCAACGCAGCCTACATACCCATAGCGTACTTCAGCACCTGCTTTTTCACCGGACCGGTATGTTCGGCCAGCTTCAGGCCGGCGTTACGCAGCAGTTTCACCGGCAGCAACGAGTTACTGAACGCGGTATAGAAAAAATCCATTCCGCTTTGCATGAGCAGATTATCCGGCCGACGTCGGCGCTCGTAGGCTTTAAGCACTGCAGGCTTAGCCCACTCCTTTCCGGCCTTTTCGGCTTCGTGCAATAATACATCGACATCTCTAAAACCAAGGTTAACTCCTTGACCAGCCAGCGGATTAATCGTGTGGGCCGCATCACCAAGCAATACCACGCCCGGCTTATAGTAACTCTGTGCATGACGACGGGTCAGCGGGAAGCTGCCGTGGTTAAGCACCTTGAATTCACCCAGCTCTTCGGGAAAGTGCGTAGTGATCTGCTCATGTAACTGATCAGCGTTCATCGTATTCAGCTGCTTGATCCGTTTCGGGCTGTCATACCATACCAAGGAGCCCTGATGTCCAGGCAAAGGAAGAAATGAGCGAGGGCCGCGGGGCGTAAACATCTGCCAGGTTATATCCTGCTGCGGAAAAGCCGTCTCAACATTAATCAGCATACAGTGCTGACGATAGTCCCAGGCCGTGATCCCGATACCTGCTTGCTGCCGCACCTGTGAATTAGCACCGTCCGCCCCAACCAGCAGCTTGGCATATAACTGGCTGCCATCATCAAGTTCAACCTGATGCCCTCCGTCAAGAGGGATCGCTTTCGTCATGCGTGCAGGACAAAGCAACGACAGGTTCGGATAGTCATCAAACTGCTGCCACAGGCTCAGCTGGATAATACGGTTTTCCACGATGTAACCCAGGCGATCCAGGTTCATTTCATCAGCGCTAAACCGAGTACGGCATTCAGGGTGCTCCCAGGTTTCAAGACGTTTGAAAGGGCAGAGTCGCATCTGCAAAATACTCTCCCAAGCCCCTAAACGCATCAGAAGGGCAACAGAATTAGGAGAAATAGCAGAAACCCGCAGATCCATCGGCTGTTCCGGGTGAAAAGGCTGTGGTGCCTTTCCCTCAATAACGGCTACGTTCAGCCCTTGCTGCGCAAAACCCAGCGCCGTCGCAGCACCGACCATGCCGCCACCTGCAACCACTACATCATATTGTTCCATATCTGGTCTCATCTCAGTGCTATACCAAATGGTCTAAACAGACTAACTCTCTGAATCTGACATTCCATAATGGGGTCAGACAATTACACCATGTTACCTGATTCCCCTCCGGCCATCAGCGATAATTCCCCTGAACTCTGCCCCTCGGCATGTTTCTTTATTATGATAGGGTATACGACTTTTTAAGCAGGTAATGTCATTAGTGATAGCTCGACTCAAACGCTGTTTTATCCGGCTTGTACTGCTCACACTGTGTTTACCTGTCATGCTGGTGATGGCAATGAAATACATAGATCCTCCAGTCTGGGGCTGGCAGATCCACCGCAGCCTATTTCCGCCAGCTGGCTACCCGGCGCAGACGACGCACCTTTGGACCGATATTCAGGACATCTCCCCAAACGCCCAGCTGGCCGTGATTGCTTCAGAAGATCAACGTTTTACCAGCCACCATGGCGTTGATATCAACGCCGTGCTTGGCATTCTCAAGCAAACCGGGGCTGACGGCCCCAGCCGCGGTGGCAGCACGATCAGCCAACAGACGGCCAAAAACTTATTTCTCTTCCCTTCCCGCTCGTTTATCCGTAAAGGTATCGAGCTTTATTTTGCCCTGTTGATGGAACTCTTATGGGATAAAAGCCGTATCCTGGAAGTCTATCTCAACATCATTGAATTTGGCCCCGGGCTATATGGCATTGAGGCTGCCAGCCAGAATTATTTCGCGATCCCCTCTCGCCAGCTGTCAGCCCAGCAAGCTGCTCAGCTCGCTGCTGTCTTACCTAATCCTTATAAGATCAAGGCTAGCCCGATGAGCACTTATGTCAGCAAGCGAAGCCGATGGATCGCCCGGCAGATGCGCCAGCTGGGCATGGGTACGCTTGACCAGCTCTAGATAATAAGTACCGTTTTGCACCCATTCACCGAACCACCAAACAAAAAGAAATACAGGTAAGTAGCCATAAACCCATAAACCATACTTTATTCAGGGTGGTGATGTTCTGGTCAGGCAGGATTTAAAGCAGTACAATACGCGGCTTGCTACAGCTAACAGCTCGTTTAACATACTGTTGGCCGAAGAAGCAATGTTGAATGCAATGAATAAACACTACGAGTGAAGAGTTAGACATGGCTAAAAAACTGCTTATTAAAACCTGGGGCTGTCAGATGAACGAATACGATTCATCAAAAATGGCCGATCTTCTTAATGCAGCCAATGGCTTCGAGTTAACGGAAGAACCAGAAGAAGCAGACGTTTTGCTGCTGAACACCTGCTCAATCCGTGAAAAGGCGCAAGAGAAAGTTTTCCATCAGCTAGGCCGCTGGAAAACACTGAAAGATAAAAAGCCGGATCTGGTGATTGGCGTGGGCGGTTGTGTAGCGACCCAGGAAGGCGACTCCATTCGCAAGCGCGCCCCTTACGTTGATGTTATCTTTGGCCCGCAGACCCTGCACCGCCTGCCAGAGATGATTAAGCGCTCGCAGTCTGACGATGCGCCGGTAATGGACATCTCTTTCCCTGAAATTGAAAAATTCGACAACCTGCCAGAGCCGCGCGCCGAAGGGGCAACTGCCTTTGTCTCCATTATGGAAGGTTGCTCAAAATACTGTACTTACTGCGTTGTTCCTTATACCCGTGGCGAAGAAGTCAGCCGTCCGCTTGATGATGTTCTGTTCGAGATCGCTCAGCTTGCTGAACAAGGCGTGCGTGAAGTCAACCTGCTTGGCCAGAACGTAAATGCCTACCGTGGTGCAACCCACGACGATGAGATTGCTTCGTTTGCCGAACTACTACGTCTGGTTGCCGCTATCGACGGAATCGACCGTATCCGTTATACCACCAGTCATCCTATCGAGTTCACTGACGACATCATTGAAGTATACAAGGATACACCTGAGCTGGTTAGCTTCCTGCACCTTCCGGTACAGAGCGGTTCTGATCGTATTCTTTCGATGATGAAGCGCCCGCACACAGCAATTGAGTACAAATCAAAAATCCGTAAGCTACGTAAGGCCCGTCCGGACATCACCATCAGTTCTGACTTCATCGTGGCATTCCCGGGTGAAAGCGATCAGGACTTCCAGGACACTATGAAGCTGATCCGCGAAATTGACTTCGATATGAGCTTCAGCTTTATCTTCTCGGCACGCCCTGGAACACCAGCGGCAGACTATCCGTGTGATCTACCAGAAGATGTGAAGAAACAGCGCTTGTATGAACTGCAGCAACAGATCAATACTCAAGCAATGCGTTACTCACGCCAGATGCTAGATACTGAACAGCGTATTCTGGTTGAAGGCCCGTCGAAAAAGAACATCATGGAACTTCGTGGCCGTACTGAAAACAGTCGCGTAGTCAACTTCGAAGGTTCAGCCGAGCTGATCGGCCAGTTCGTCGATGTGAAGATCACTGACGTATTCACCAACTCGCTACGTGGCGAGCTGGTTCGTACCGAGGCCGAAATGGATCTTCGTATTGCGATATCACCGTCTGAAGTGATGGAAAAAACACGTAAAGAAGATGAATTGGGTGTAGGCGTATATACTCCATAGTAAGACGCCAGTCTGAAGACCAGTAGGACGCGCCCTGAACAAATGGTCGCCCGGCATTTCGGGTGACCGCAATGAGAGGCAAATCTTGAGCAAAATTATCACTGTAGAATTCAATCTGGAACCCGCTAATAATCCGCGTCTTTCCAGCCTTTGCGGCCCTTTCGACGATAATATCAAACAACTTGAACGCCGTTTGGGTGTAGAAATCAACCATCGAGGCAACAGTTTTAGCGTTGTCGGCCAACCTCACACCGCCCAAGCTACCGCCCACATCATCAAAACTCTCTATGTCGATACGGCACCGGTTCGCAATACGATTCCCGATGTCGAGCCCGAGCAGATTCATCTGGCTATCAAAGAGTCCGGCGTACTTGAACAAACCACCGAAAGCACTATCCCTTATGGTAAAGAAGTCACGATCAAGACCAAGAAAGGGGTGATCAAACCACGTACGCCAAATCAGGCCCAGTACATCACCAACATGGTCACCCATGATATTACCTTTGGTGTCGGCCCTGCAGGTACCGGTAAAACCTATCTTGCGGTTGCCGCGGCTGTTGATGCTCTTGAGCGCCAAGAAATTCGTCGTATTCTGCTGACTCGCCCAGCTGTTGAAGCAGGGGAAAAGCTCGGCTTCCTGCCGGGTGATCTGAGCCAGAAAGTCGATCCGTATCTGCGTCCGCTTTATGATGCCCTATTCGAAATGTTGGGCTTTGAGCGTGTCGAGAAACTGATTGAGCGTAATGTCATTGAAGTGGCACCGCTGGCCTACATGCGTGGCCGTACCTTGAATGATGCCTTTATCATTCTTGACGAGAGCCAGAACACCACGGTCGAGCAGATGAAAATGTTCCTGACCCGTATTGGTTTCAACTCTCGGGCAGTAATCACCGGTGATGTCACCCAAATCGACTTGCCTCGCGGTGCCCGCTCCGGCCTGCGTCATGCCATCGAAGTCCTGTCGGATGTCGACGAGATCAGTTTTAACTTCTTCCAGGCCGATGACGTCGTTCGCCACCCGGTTGTAGCGCGTATTGTACAGGCCTATGAAGTATGGGAAACCGAAGATCAGAAGCAACGCAAGCTGGCCGAGCAGCGCCGCCGTGAAGAACAGCAGGCTCGACAACAAATAACGACTCCCCTTGCCGAACCGGAAAAAAGTAACTAATGGCGATTTACCTCGATCTACAATATGCCACCGAAAGTCAGGAAGGCATGCCTAGTGAAGCTGACTTTCAACAATGGCTGAACGCGGCCGTCACTCCTTTTCAGGCTGACGCCGAAGTCACGATTCGTCTTGTCGACAGTTCTGAAAGTCATACCCTTAACCACGATTACCGTGGTAAGGACAAGCCGACCAACGTATTGTCATTCCCATTTGAAGCCCCGCCAGGTGTAGAGTTAGATCTACTGGGTGACTTAATAATTTGTCGTCAAGTCGTCGAAGAAGAAGCAAAAGAGCAGAATAAACCGCTAAATGCCCACTGGGCACATATGGTTGTACACGGCAGTCTCCATCTGCTAGGTTATGATCATATCGACGATGATGAAGCCGAAGAAATGGAATCTTTGGAAACGGAGATCATGGAAAACATGGGCTTTATCGATCCGTACGCTGAAGAAAAGCGGTAACATTATCGGAAAACCGTTGTCGTATAGATACCTCATCCCAATACGGCTGATGAGGTATCAAATGACACCCCGTGGCACAGCCACTTAACTGAGAGAATTTTTTCTTAAAGCAATGAACGAAGATAACTCACAAAGCTCTGAAGGTCCGAGTAGAAAGTCCTTCTTTGAACGTATCGGCCAACTGTTCCAAGGTGAACCTCAAAACCGAGAGGAACTGGTCGAGGTCTTCCGTGATTCGGAAGTTAACGATTTGATCGACCACGACACCCGCGACATGCTCGAAGGTGTGATGGAAATTTCTGAAATGCGTGTTCGTGACATCATGATCCCGCGTTCGCAGATGGTCACTATCGAACGTTCTCAGAAGCTAGAGGACCTGATTGATTTAATTGTAGATACCCAACACTCCCGCTACCCGGTGATCAGTGATGACAAAGATCATGTCGAAGGCATACTGCTGGCAAAAGATCTGTTGCGTTACCTGCTCCCGAACAGCGAGCCATTCGATATGGACAAGGTGCTTCGCCCGGCTGTTGTCGTACCGGAAAGCAAGCGCGTAGACCGTCTGCTGAAAGAGTTCCGCGAGGAACGCTACCATATGGCGATCGTCGTTGATGAGTTTGGCGGGGTATCAGGCGTTATCACTATTGAGGACATCCTTGAACAGATTGTCGGCGAAATCGAAGACGAATTCGACGATGAGGAAGAAGAGGATATCCGTCAGTTAAGTAAGCATACTTTCGCGGTCAAGGCACTGACGACCATCGAAGACTTTAATGATATGTTCCAGACCCACTTCAGTGATGAAGAAGTCGACACCGTCGGGGGCCTGGTGATGACCAGTTTCGGACATCTGCCCAATCGCGGTGAAATCGTTGAACTCGATGGTTACTCATTCAAAGTAACATCTGCCGACAGCCGACGGGTTATTCAGTTGCAAGTGACCGTGCCTCACGAAGCACACCAACCGACAACTACATCATAGATAATGAAAAAAAGCTCATTAATTACGTGGGGACAGCTAGCAATTGCTGTCCCGGCGGGTGCACTCGCCACTCTTTCGTTTGCGCCTTATAACTACTGGTACCTCGCACCAGTTTCTCTTTTCTTCTTTTTCTACCTACTTCAACAGCAAAGCATCAAGCGCTCGGCACTGATCGGCTTCCTGTGGGGACTTGGCCTGTTTGGTACCGGCATAAGCTGGGTACATGTCAGCATCGATACCTTCGGCGGTATGCCTAAAATTGCCAGCGTGTTCCTAATGAGCATGCTAATCGGCTACCTGGCACTCTTCCCGGCGGTATTTGGAGCCCTGTTCAACCGCTTTAACCAAGGCCGACCGTTCCACCAGCTGCTGCTGAGCGGTCCGGTGATCTGGTTGTTGCTAGACTGGTTCCGTGGCTGGTTCCTGACCGGATTCCCTTGGTTGTGGATGGGCTATAGCCAGATCAACAGTCCACTGGCGGGCATCGCTCCTATCCTTGGGGTCGAAGGGATCACCCTCGCACTGGTTCTGGTCAGCGGCTCCTTGGTAGCGGCCTGGTGTGATCGTAACTGGAAACCCTTGCTGATCCCACTTCTGATCCTCGGCTTCAGTGGCTTAGCCAACAGTATTCAATGGGTCACGCCGGCACCGGAGAAAAGTGTCGAAGTCGCCCTGATCCAGGGCAATGTACCCCAGGAACTAAAATGGCTGCCGAGCCAGCGATGGCCGACCCTGATGAAGTACACCGACCTTACCCGGGAGAACTGGGATGCCGATCTGATCATCTGGCCCGAAGCGGCAATTCCCGCTCTGGAAACACAGGTGCCAACCTTCCTCCAGAACCTTGACAGTGCCGCCCGCAACAACGGCAGTACCGTTATCACCGGAGTATTGGATCAAAAAGAGAATGGCGAGTATTTCAACAATATCCTGACACTGGGAATGAACACTGACGGCCCATACCAATATGAAAGCGCCACCCGTTACAGCAAGCACCACCTGCTTCCATTTGGTGAGTTCGTACCGTTTGGCGAATTGCTGCGCCCAATCGCCCCGCTGTTCAATCTGCCGATGTCTTCATTCAGTCGCGGCGGCTTTATCCAGCCCAACCTTGAGGCCAATGGCTATTCACTTGCACCGGCCCTATGCTATGAAATTGCATTTAGCGAGCAGGTTCGCCAAAATGTCAGCATCGATACCGAACTACTGCTAACTCTCTCGAACGATGCTTGGTTCGGCACTTCTATCGGTCCGTTCCAGCATATGGAAATAGCCCAGATGCGATCGCTTGAACTGGGCAAGCCTCTACTGCGGGCAACCAATAATGGTGTAACAGGCGTGGTTGATCATCACGGCCAGATCGTCAAGCAAATCCCGCAGTTTGAAAAAGCAGTGCTAAGAGCAACAGTGGTTCCAACCGAAGGACTAACGCCTTTTACCACCTTGGGAAGCTGGCCACTGTATCTCTATATCTTGTGGTCGCTCACTCTCTCAATGATTCTGATAAAACGCCGTGCGGGACACTTTCGCGATCATCGGCCACAGGAAATTGAGTAATCCCAATGAGGATAAGCTCCAAAAAGCTTAATAGGAACTGAAAAGGCGAAGATTAACTCTTCGCCTTTTTATTGATATTGCTACTATAAAAGTTGTTATGAATATCGTCCGGTACCAACAAGGAAGCACCTATGAAAACCGTCAACCGAGTGTTCGCCATGTTAGGCTCACTTGCCCTACTATGTATCGCCTCCGGCTCTGTCGCCAAGGAAGATATTGATACCCAAGCAACCCTAAGCCACTTTCAAGAAGCTAGGCAAACTCAGCCCTTTTTTGATTCAGCCTACGGTTACGCGGTATTTCCCACTGTAGGCAAGGGCGGCTTCTGGGTCGGCGGGGCTTATGGCAGCGGTACCGTCTATAAAAACGGAGCAATAACTGGCACGACCAAGCTCTACCTGGTTTCCTTTGGCCTGCAGTTTGGCGGCCAGTCATACAGCGAGATTATATTTTTCCAGGACAAGCGAGCCTACGAGCGCTTTACCAGTGGTAGCTTTGAACTTGATGCACAAGCCTCTGCGGTTGCCCTGACGGAGGGGGCCCAGGCAAAAGCAGGAACTGCCGGTCTCAGCGCAAGCTCAGGGCAACAGTTTATCGATGCCAACTACACCAACGGTATGGCTATATTCACCTATGCCAAGGGCGGAATGATGATCGAGGCCTCGCTGGCCGGACAGACATTTAGCTTCGAGCCTTTGAGTCAAAATAAGTAACTCGGCAATATAAAATCAGTAAAAGCGCATATAAAACCAAACTTATTCACCAGCAAAATTAGTAGCTATAGAGATATAATTCGATCATATATCACAACCTCAAAAGGCCCCCTCTGAAACAGATACTTCTTTTTTAGTTGTGCTTCCATACTCTTCATCTTTCTTCTGAAAACCTCCCCAAAATATGAACACTGGGATTGAGGAATAATCGTCCTCATAATAATAACTTACCAAGGAAGAAAGATGAGAATATTACCTACAACCCTGGCTATGCTTATTGCAAGCTGCCCGGCGTTCGCGCAAAACAACGAACCTATTACCGATCAGGTCATCGTCAAATACCGCGCCAACAATCCAATGATGCTGACTGACTCCTCACCGAGTAATGGCATCGCGCAGTTACAGCAAGTAACCGATGCCGATATAACCTATATCCGTACTAGTGCCAACAATACCCACATACTGAAAGTTGCCGATCAGGATAAACTCCAAACAGTTATTGAACAGCTGAATCAAAATCCCGCCATTGAATATGCCGAACCTGACCGGATCATGTGGCCAACTGCAACACCTAATGACCCCGAGTTCAGCAAACAATGGCATTACTCTTCTTCGGTCAGCGGGATCAACCTACCTAAAGCCTGGGATGTCACTACTGGCGGGGCCGATGTTGTTGTCGCCGTCATCGATACCGGAATACTGCCCGATCACCCGGACTTGATGAACAATCTTCTGCCCGGTTATGACTTCATAAAAAATGCAGAAGCGGCACGTGACGGCAATGCCCGAGACAGTGACGCGACGGATGAGGGGGACTGGCTCATCGCTGGTCAATGCGGGCAAAATTACCCACCGCGCGACAGAAACTCTTCCTGGCATGGTACCCACGTTGCCGGCACCATCGCTGCCGAAGGCAATAACGGTCAAGGGGGAACGGGGGTTGCCTGGTCAGCCAGCATCTTGCCTGTACGGGTACTCGGTGCCTGCGGTGGTTACACGTCTGATATTACCGACGGCATGCGTTGGGCGGCAGGTTTACAGGTCGCCGGCGTTCCTGCCAACCCCTACCCGGCCAAAGTCCTAAACCTCAGCCTTGGAGGCAAAGGAGCGTGCGGATACACTTACCAGCAGGCGATTAATGATGTGAGAGCCAAAGGGGCTGCTGTGATTGTGGCCGCCGGAAACAGCAATCAGGATGTCAGCGGGTTCACACCAGGCAGCTGCCAGGGTGTCATATCAGTTGCTTCCAACAACAAAGAGGGCAACCGCGCCTTCTATTCCAACTATGGTGCAAAGGTTGACGTCACGGCTCCGGGCGGCGGCCGATCCGGCGGTATTCTGTCAAGCTACAACTCCGGCCTCCGACAGGCCGAGCACCATACCTACGACTATTCGATGGGCACGAGTATGGCTGCGCCGCACATTGCCGGTATCGCCGCTCTGATGTATTCACTGGATACCAGCCTGACACCGGACCAAGTCGAACAGTACATTACCGAAACATCACGTGAATTCCCGGCAGGCAGCAGCTGTAACACTTCCAACTGCGGTACTGGCATTGCCGACACCTTTGCGGCCTTGCAGCGGGTGAAGGGAATCATACCGACGCCAAAACCGAATCCTCAGCCGGGTACCCTCGATTGCAGCAACATCCCGCAATGGGCTGCAAGCTCTGTGTATCAAGCCGGTGAACAAGCCCAGCAAAACGGTATTGCCTACCAAGCGAACTGGTGGACCCAAAGTCAATCACCGGCTGAGAACAGCACAAACTGGGCAGTATGGAGCAAGCTAGGCCAATGCAAGTAAATCCACTCTAGATAGACTCTCCGCGGGCTGAAAAGCCCGCGTTTTCATTGCCTGCAATGATTAAGGGGACAGCGGTCGGCGGGTAAACTGGGTATGGCCGCATTTAAGGCAGGGCTCAATCTTTTTCACGTGGGTGATCAATTCGTGGTGCCCGCATTTCTCACAGACTAGGTTACCAAGGCCTATGATCTCCCCAGCTTGGTAAACGCCCTGATGCTGTAGATCATCCATCACCTCGTGCCATTCAATTTGGGTCTTATCGGTAATTTCGGCCAATCCTTCCCAAATTGTTTCTGACACCACGCGGTAAAACGGGCTTTCCGAAAACGGTTCGGGGCTCTCCTCGACATTTTTGCCGAACTCTTTCAAATCTCGTTTCAAGTAGGCTGAAATTAGTGCCCATTCGTCCTTGGTCATATCGCTGGCAGCCTGACGGTATTTAGCTGTCGTTTCTGCCCATTGCTTAAGCTCATCAGGACTATGCTTAAGGGTTTCAGTTACCTGCTCAAGTAGCGCCTCGTATTCCTTTTTTTGCTTAGCCATAGGTCACCTCCTATCTCTGTAGCGCGATTCGGTCTATTGGTGTTGTTAACTCCAACAATAGAGGCCAGAACTAACAATTACTATCCGAATTGGTCTCAGCTATTGTTGACACCTCTGCCTTTAGTTATTCTATGTCGATTATATTGAATGTGTTTGTACTCAACTCACAAAATCCTGGATGTCATCGATGCAAGAACAATATCGCCCACAGGACATTGAACAGAAAGTTCAAGAACACTGGGACAACAACAAGACCTTTGTTGTAAGTGAAGACCCAAATAAAGAAAAATTCTACTGTCTCTCCATGTTCCCGTACCCAAGCGGTCGACTGCACATGGGTCACGTTCGCAACTACACCATCGGTGATGTCGTTTCACGTTACCAGCGCTTGCAAGGCAAAAATGTTATGCAGCCAATTGGTTGGGATGCATTTGGCCTGCCAGCAGAAAATGCGGCAGTAAAAAACAACACCGCACCAGCCCCATGGACTTATGAAAACATTGAGTACATGAAGAACCAGCTTAAATCACTAGGCTTGGGTTACGACTGGAGCCGTGAGTTCGCAACATGTACCCCTGAGTACTACCGTTGGGAACAAGAGTTTTTCACTAAGCTTTACAGCAAAGGCTTGGTTTACAAGAAGACTTCGTCTGTAAACTGGTGCCCGAACGACCAAACGGTACTGGCTAACGAGCAAGTAGAAGACGGTTGCTGCTGGCGTTGTGATACTCCAGTAGAACAAAAGAAAATTCCTCAGTGGTTCATTAAGATCACTGAATATGCACAAGAGCTGCTTGACGATCTGGATAACCTTGATGGTTGGCCTGAAATGGTGAAAACCATGCAGCGCAACTGGATTGGTCGCTCTGAAGGTGTTGAACTGTCTTTCGCTGTTAACGGCGAAGAAGCACCTCTAGAAGTCTACACAACGCGTCCAGATACCCTTATGGGCGTATCTTACGTTGGTATCGCTGCCGGTCACCCTCTTGCAGAAAAGGCATCTAAGAACAACCCTGAGCTTGCGGCTTTCGTTGATGAATGTCGTAACACCAAAGTTGCTGAAGCTGAACTAGCAACAATGGAAAAGAAAGGTATGGATACTGGCCTAACGGCTATCCACCCTCTTAACGGCCGTGTGGTTCCTGTTTACGTAGCTAACTTCGTACTAATGGATTACGGCACAGGTGCGGTAATGGCGGTTCCTGCTCACGATCAACGTGACTACGAATTTGCGACTAAGTACGGCATCGACATCATTCCAGTAATCAAACCAGAAGACGGTTCTGAGCTAGATGTATCAGAAGCGGCATACACTGAAAAAGGTGTACTGTTTGATTCTGGCGAATTTGATGGCCTAACTTTCCAAGCAGCGTTCGATGCGATTGCCGCGAAACTGGAAGCTGAAGGTAAAGGTAAGAAGACAGTTAACTTCCGTCTACGCGACTGGGGTGTATCTCGTCAACGTTACTGGGGGGCGCCAATCCCGATGGTAACAACGGAAGATGGGGAAGTTCACCCGGTTCCTGCTGATCAACTACCCGTAATTCTTCCGGAAGACGTGGTAATGGATGGCGTGACAAGCCCGATCAAAGCAGATAAAGAGTGGGCAAAAACCACCTTTAACGGCGAGCCAGCACTGCGTGAAACCGATACCTTCGATACCTTCATGGAATCATCTTGGTACTACGCACGTTACTGTTCACCACAAGCTGACGATATCCTAGATCCAGAAAAAGCAAACTACTGGCTACCAGTAGACCAGTACGTTGGTGGTATTGAGCACGCTTGTATGCACCTACTGTACTCGCGCTTCTTCCACAAACTACTACGTGACGCAGGTTACGTAACATCTGACGAGCCGTTCAAGCAACTGCTATGTCAAGGTATGGTACTGGCTGATGCTTTCTACCACACCAACGACAAAGGCACCAAAGAGTGGATCGCACCAACGGATGTTGAAATCGAGCGTGACAGCAAAGGTCGCATCGAGAAAGCCGTGGATAACCAAGGCCGTGACGTAACACACTCAGGCATGATCAAAATGTCTAAGTCGAAAAACAACGGTATCGACCCGCAAGAGATGGTAGACAAATACGGTGCTGATACCGTTCGTCTATTCATGATGTTTGCATCACCTGCAGACATGACACTTGAATGGCAGGAGTCTGGCGTTGAAGGTGCTAACCGTTTCCTAAAACGTGTATGGAAATTGGTTAACGAGCATGCATCAAAAGGTGCTGCAGAAGCTGTTGATGTCTCTGCGCTATCTTCTGATCAAAAAGCACTGCGTCGTGATGTTCACAAGACCATTGCAAAAGTAAGCGATGATATTGGCCGTCGTCAGACATTCAATACCGCAATTGCTGCCATCATGGAACTGATGAACAAACTTGCGAAAGCATCTCAAGAATCAGTACAAGATCGTGCACTGCTTGATGAAGCGCTAAAAGCTATCGTTCGTATGCTGTACCCAATGACACCACACATCAGCTACGAAATGTGGGAAGCATTAGGTGAAAGCAACATCGACCAAGCCGTCTGGCCTGAAGCCGATGCAAGTGCATTGGTTGAAGATGAAAAACTGATCATCGTACAGGTAAACGGTAAGCTACGTGCCAAGCTGACAGTTGCTGCTGACTCGACCAAAGAACAGGTTGAAGATATAGCACTAAACGATGAGAACGTAACCAAGTTCACTGACGACAAGACCATTCGTAAAGTGATCTACGTTCCTGGTAAATTGCTGAATATTGTCGCGAACTAAAGCAATTTATTCGTGCCTAATCAGTGGTCCCCGTAAATCGGGGGCCACTGGACGGCTCCCAACCGGTCCACCCACTATCTCTGCCGGTTTAACGACGTTAACCGGTCAGTTTCCACTTAATTTTTCATGGAGCAGACTCGGTGAAAGCTTTCTTTTCCTTAAAAAGCACAATCCGAACCCTCTTTGTTGCAGTCATGGCTCTTGCCACTGCTTCTTGTGGTTTCCACCTCCGCGGTAACTATATGTTGCCCGATGACATCGCCAAACTATCCCTGACCAGCTTTGACCAATACGGTCAGCTAACGCGGCAGGTTGAATCCCAGTTCAAGCTGCATGGCGTTGAATCCGTACCGCCGTCAGAGACAGTACCGAACTTGCACCTGATCAGCGAATCACTCGGCGAACGTACCTTATCGTTGTACCAAAATAGCCGTGCGGCTGAGTACGAGCTTACTTACGTTGTCAGCTACAACATTGTCGTTCCTGAGAAAGGAAGCCAGACTTACAGTACGAAGGTCAACCGTACTTTCCTCGACAACCCACTGACAGCACTGGCCAAGTCGGTCGAACGCGATATGATTGAGGACGAAATGCGCCAGCAGGCTTCGCGCCAGATCATGCGTCAGCTCGCTCGCCTGACGGCAGTTTTCAATAAACTGGAAGAAGAAGAGCTGGAGGCAATGCTTGAAGACAACAGCGATAAGTCGGCAAATACCACGGTAACGACAGAAGCGCTGGAAGACACACAGGCAGGCAACGCCCTCTTTGCCGACGAGACAAACCCGAGCAACACAGCAGAATGAGAATTTATCCGGAACAACTGACGCAGCAGCTAAGCAAAGGGCTGCGTCAAGCCTATCTTCTGTTCGGCAACGAACCGCTGCTAAAGCAGGAATGCGGCAATCAAATTAAACAAACAGCCCAGCAAGCCGGGTTTGACGAACGCCACTCGTTTACTATTGATAACCAGCTAGACTGGAACCAGGTACTCGACTGCACACAGGCAATGAGCCTCTTCTCCTCACGCCAAATCATCGAATTGGAAGTGGCGGAAACAGGTCTCAATGCCAACCAGGCCAAAGCGCTCCAAGAAGTGATTGCCACCTTGCACAATGACATTCTGTTGCTGATGCATGGCCCGCGCCTGAATAAAAAGCAGGAAAGTGCCAAGTGGTTCAAGACGGTTGCCGATCTGGGCCTGTATATTCCGTGCAATACCCCCGACGCCCGGCACCTACCGCGTTTTATCCAGGGACGATGCCAGCAGCTAGGGCTCCAGCCCGATCACGAGTCTGTTTTGATGCTGGCACAATGGCATGAAGGGAACTTGCTGGCACTGGCGCAAAGCCTGCAAAAACTCACCTTGCTTTACCCTGATGGCGCATTAACAGTGATCCGTCTCGAGGAGGCGCTGAGCCGCCATAACCATTACACACCATTCCAGCTTATCGATGCCGTTCTTGCCGGACAGAGCAAACGCAGCCAGCGGGTACTTCGTCAGTTGGAAGGCGAAGGAATCGAGGCGGTGATTCTGCTGCGTACCCTACAGCGAGAGCTGACTCAGCTATATAAGATGCAGGAAATGGGTAGCAAGGGGACCCCACTTAACATTATTTTTGAGCAGTTTCGCATCTGGCAAAGCCGCCGTGAGGTATATATCGGTGCGCTACACCGCTTACCGCTCAAAACGCTGGTACAGCTATTGCGGCAACTGGCAAGACTTGAGGTAGAAATCAAAACGAACTTTGATTTTCAACCCTGGCCGGCTCTCTCTGCCCTGTGTGCAGAAATGTGTGGCATACGGACACACACCATAGTCCAGTAGTTTTCACGCAATTACCGATGCTTGACGCTCACCTTCTGAATCACCGTTAATTATTTAAGTTGGTATTTATGTAAAGTTACTGCCAACTTGTATCGAACGGGCTTGTGCATGGTATACTGCGCCGCTAAATTGTGACTCAGATCGATCTGGGGCCGACTAAATTACACCAATCACTCAAATGAGGGGATTCCTTTGCAGGTTCAAGAACTACACGATTTTATTGTTGATAAAGTTGACGATATTAAAGCCCAGGACATTGTGACACTAGACGTACGCGGAAAGTCGAGCATCACAGAGTTCATGGTAGTGTGTACGGGTACATCTAATCGCCATGTAGCCTCGATTGCGGATCACGTCAACAAAGAGTCAAAACTGATCGATTATCCTCCATTTGGGATCAGCGGTGAAGACGATGGCGAATGGGTTGTGGTAGATATGGGTAGTGTGATGCTACATATCATGCAGGAAGACACACGTAACCTGTACCAACTGGAGAAGCTTTGGGGCTAATTGACAATGAAGCTTCAATTAATTGCCGTGGGCAATAAGATGCCCAAATGGGTCGAAGAAGGCTATAAAGAGTATAGCCGCCGCTTCCCAAAAGATATGCCGTTGGAACTAATAGAGATCCCGGCTGGAAAACGGGGAAAAAATGCCGATATCGCCCGCATTTTGCAAAAAGAAGGCGAAGCGATGCTGGCAGCCGTAGCCAAAGGGAACCGAATTGTGACCCTGGATATTCCGGGCAAGCGCTGGGATACCGAGCAACTTGCCGAGCAGCTGGAAAGCTGGAAGCTGGACGGTCGTGATGTTTCGATCCTGATCGGCGGGCCGGAAGGCTTGGCTCCAGCATGTAAAGCTGCAGCAGATCAAAGCTGGTCGTTATCTCCCCTGACACTTCCCCACCCTTTGGTACGGGTGGTGATGGCAGAAAGCCTCTACCGTGCGTGGAGCATTACCGCTAACCATCCTTACCACAGAGAATAATTGCCAATGAGACAAAAGCGAACCCAGATCCGCGACCATCGGGCTGAGTCGGCGCTCTTTTTCCGCCGGGCTCTTGTCTCATTTATCGGCATCCTTGCGCTGGTAGGTCTGCTGCTCACTAACCTGTACCACATCCAGGTCAGCCAGCATGATGACTACCAGACCCGCTCAAATGACAACCGAATAAAAATTGTTCCAGTATCACCAAACCGCGGACTGATCTACGACCGTAACGGTATCCTTCTGGCCGAAAACCGCCCAGTCTACTCACTGGAGATCACGACGGAAAAAGTCGACGATCTTGAAGATACTTTTACCCGCCTGAGAGAGTTAATGGCAATCACCGACGAAAATATCGCGCGATTCCGCAAAGAGCGCCGCCGAACTCGTCGATTCAAATCGGTTCCAATTTTGAACCAGCTGTCTGAACAGCAGGTTGCTCTATTTTCCGTTAACCAGCATAACTTCCCCGGAGTAGAGGTCAAAGCCTACCTCAAGCGATACTACCCCTACGGCGATGCTATGACTCATGTGCTGGGTTACGTTGCCAAGATCAATGATCGCGATCTCCAGCGTCTTGAGCGCGAGGAGAAAGTAAGCAACTACAAAGCAACCCGTGATATGGGTAAGCTAGGGATCGAAAAATACTACGAGGATCTGCTTCACGGCACCTCCGGCTACCAGGAAGTCGAGGTAAACAGCCGCGGACGAGTCATCCGCACTCTAAAGTATGTTCCGCCGATCCCGGGCAAGGATATCCGCCTTAACCTCGATATTGAGCTGCAGTTATATGTCAAAGAACTACTGACAGAACGTATGCTGGATCCGGATACCGGTGAGGAAATCATCAAATACAAACGTGGCTCAGTCGTCGTACTTGATCCGCGAGACTCTTCGATACTAGCCATGATATCGAGTCCAAGCTACGACCCGAATCTCTTTGTTCACGGAATTTCAAGTAAGAAATACCGCGAACTCCTGAACGACAAAAACCGCCCACTTGTTAACCGCGTAACACTGGGAATTTACCCGCCGGCCTCAACAATAAAGCCAATGATGGCCGTTGCAGCATTGAGCGAAGGCGTGATCACAACGCGTACCATCCGTAACGATCCTGGCTACTGGAAGATCCCGAATTCCAATAGCCGTCCATTCCGTGACTGGAAGCGCTGGGGGCATGGCAAGGTCAATATCAGCAAGGCGATTGAAGAATCCGTCGATACCTTCTTCTACCAGGTTGCCTATGATCTGGGTATCGACCGTATCTCTGACTGGATGAGCCGTTTTGGCTACGGTGACTACACTGGCATCGATATCCATGAGGAAAGCAAAGCCAATATGCCGACCCGAGAGTGGAAACAGGCGCGATTCCGTCAGCCATGGTATCAGGGTGATACCATTCCGGTCGGGATAGGCCAGGGCTACTGGACAGCGACACCGTTGCAAATCGCCAAAGCAACTACAGTATTGGTTAATAACGGTATTGTTCGTGCGCCACACCTACTTAAAGACATCATTGATAATGATGCTACCGTTCCGGCTAAGTTTGATGAATACCCACCCATCACCAACGTCGATCAAAAATATTGGGACATCGCCAAAAACGGCATGTACCGGGTGCTGTTCGGGACCCGCGGTACGGCTCGCCGTGCGTTTTATGGTGCCGAATACAAAGCCGGCGGCAAGTCAGGTTCAGCACAGGTCTTCGGTCTGGCTGAAGACCAAAAATATAACGCGGAAGAACTCGAAGAGCACCTGCGCGATCATGCCTTATTTACAGCTTTTGCACCCTATGAAAAGCCAGAAATTGTGGTCTCGATGGTACTTGAAAATGCAGGCGGCGGCTCATCCAATGGTGGCCCTGTCGCTCGTAAAATCTTCGACCATATACTGCTCAAACCCAAGCTACCAGACCAATCACAAACGGTAACTGGTGCCAAGTTAGCCGAGGTAAGTCAATGAGTGTGATGGCCGCGACAGGAAAGAAACGAACCCTCAGTGATCGCCTGCATCTCGATATGCCGCTTCTACTGGGCATACTGACGCTGATGGCTTTTGCTCTGCTGGTTATGTACAGTGCCAGCGGCCAAAGCCTGCCGATGATGGAGCGCCAGGCTGTTCGTATGTGCCTATCGCTTGGCGTGATGTTTATCCTCGCCCAAATAGCTCCGCGCCACTACGAAACGTGGGCCCCCTATCTGTTCGGTGTCGGACTGCTACTGTTGCTTGGCGTCTTGTTTTTTGGCGAGGCGTCAAAAGGGGCACAGCGCTGGCTGAACTTAGGTTTCGTCCGCTTCCAGCCATCGGAACTGATCAAGCTGGCGGTACCACTGATGGTCGCACGCTTTATCGGCAACCAGCCCCTGCCCCCTAGCTTTCGTAACATCGTCATTGCGCTGGTTATGATCTTTGTCCCGACAATTCTGATTGCCAAGCAGCCTGATCTCGGTACCTCTATCCTGATTGCTGCATCAGGTGTATTCGTCCTGTTCCTGTCCGGTATCAGCTGGCGGATCATCGGTGCGGCTGGCGTACTGCTCGGAGCATTTATCCCGGTGTTATGGCTGTTCCTGATGCGCGACTACCAGCGTACCCGAGTACTGACCTTGTTCAATCCGGAATCGGATCCGCTCGGGGCGGGTTACCACATTATTCAATCAAAAATAGCAATCGGCTCGGGAGGTATGGCCGGCAAGGGATGGATGCAAGGCACCCAGTCCCAGTTAGAGTTTTTGCCCGAACGCCACACCGACTTTATCTTTGCGGTGATTGCCGAGGAATGGGGGCTGATCGGCGTGATTTGCCTGCTCGCGATCTACCTATTTATTATTGGTCGAGGACTCATGCTTGCCAGCCGGGCACAGACGGCATTTGGCCGTATGATGGCCGGCAGTATCGTACTGAGCTTTTTCGTCTATATCTTTGTTAACATCGGCATGGTTAGCGGCCTATTACCGGTGGTAGGGGTTCCCCTTCCTCTGGTCAGCTATGGCGGGACCTCCATGGTAACCCTGATGGCTGGCTTCGGGATCCTGATGTCTATTCACACCCATAGAAAAATGTTGTCTAAGGCGACCTAAATGCGCGCATATCCTATTTTACTATTACTCTTTCTGGCAGGCTGTAGCTCGACAACGAGCAGTGAGCGCTACGATATTGCCGATGATGTCGCCCCTGAATCGTCGCCGACACTGGACCATATTGAAAATGCCCAACCTCGCTATGAGTCCAGAAGCTTAGCCGGCAACAAAGACTACACGCTACGTGGCCAGGACTATAAAATAGTGGATGCCAACACTGTCTTTACCGAAGAAGGCTATGCCTCCTGGTACGGAAAAAAATTTCACGGTCACAAAACCTCGAACGGCGAGATTTATGACATGTACTCGATGACGGCAGCCCACAAGACCCTTCCTCTGCCAAGCTATGTCAAGGTCACCAATACCGATAATGGCAAAACGGCGATTGTTCGGGTCAACGACCGCGGCCCATTTCACGAAGGTCGAATCATTGATTTAAGCATGGCGGCGGCGGCAAAACTGGATGTGGTCAAACACGGAACGGCCCCGGTCAAAATTGAACTGATCCAAGTGCCCAAGCCAGAATCTTCCGATGAGTGGCAAAGCGCCAACCCGCATTTCTATTTCGTGCAATTGGCAGCCGTCACCGATGAAATCAAAGCAAAAAAAATGGCTATGCAGCTAGAGCAAGACTTTTCCACCCAAGTCGACTTGGAAAAAGCCGAATCGGCAGAAGTATACCGCCTTCGCCTCGGTCCTTACCTGGACCGCGACGAGGCAATTTTCCAGCGAGACAAAGCGAAAGCCAACCTCTACCCGCAAGCATTCATTATTACCTCACAACGTGAGCTGGAACAAAAGTAACAATCTGGACTCTATCAATAACGGGCTTGCACATATTTATGTCAGAGAATAGTAAGAATTATAAACTTGCCGCCTTCGGGGGCGGCAAAACTGGTTCTAAGTTTTCAATCTGATATAGTGTGTAAAGTTTTTTTGCAATCGACAAATTAAGTTACAACTATCATGAAGAAATCTGCTGCACTTATTCGTTCTGTAGCTGTATCAGCGACTATGCTAGCGTCAGCTTCTATCGCAGCTGCACCAGCTGTAGTACCTGAAGCCCCTCAGATTGCTGCTAAGGGCTACGTCCTGATGGACTACCACTCAGGTAAAATTCTTGCCGGAAACAAAGAATATGTTCAGATCCCGCCGGCGAGCCTGACCAAAATGATGACCAGCTACGTCATCGGTCAGGAAGTCAGTCGAGGCAACATCTCGATGGATGACACGGTGGTGATCAGTAAGAATGCGTGGGCCAAGAACTTCCCAGGCTCATCAAAGATGTTTATTGAAGTCGGTAGCGAAGTCAAAGTCGCCGACCTCAATCGCGGTATTGTTATCCAGTCGGGTAACGATGCCTGTGTCGCAATGGCTGAGCATGTCGCCGGTTCGGAAGAGTCTTTTGTCGATTTAATGAATGCCTGGGCCAAGACCCTAGGTATGGACTCCACCAACTTTGCCAATGTTCATGGTCTTGATAACCCGAAACTGCTGACAACCCCCTATGACATGGCGCTCCTGGCGCAGGGCCTGATCCGTGACGTTCCGGATGAATTTGCGATCTATAAAGAAAAGTCGTTTACTTACAACGGCATCACTCAGTACAACCGCAACAGCCTTCTGTGGGATAAAAGCCTAAACGTTGACGGTCTGAAAACCGGCCATACCAACAATGCCGGTTACAGCCTGGTCAGTACGGCAACCGAAGGAAAAATGCGCCTCATCTCGGTGGTGATGGGCACCAAGAGCCCGAATGCCCGTAAAGCCGAAAGCAAGAAGCTGCTAAACTATGGTTTCCGTTTCTTTGAAACCGTGTCACCGCACAAAGCCAACGAAACTTTCGTGACCGAAAAGGTCTGGATGGGTGATGCGGATGAAGTCTCACTGGGTGTCAGCGAAGATACCTTCGTCACCCTGCCTCGCGGCCAAACCAAGGATTTGAAAGCCAGCTTTGTATTGGAGAAAGAGCTAAAAGCCCCGATTGCCAAAGGCGATATAGTGGGTAAGCTTTACTACCGTGTGGGTGAGGAAGACATTGCCGAGTACCCGCTTCTGGCATTGAATGATGTTAACGAAGGTGGTCTGTTCAGTCGCTTAATTGATTATATTATGTTGCTGTTTAAAGGCTGGGTGAGCTAATCCAGCTTACTGAAAACCAATAGAAAGAGGCAACTAATGTTGCCTCTTTTTGTATCTGCCCCCCATCACCACCACAGTCAGATGCTTGTTTTATAGCGGTTGAGCCATTAATATGCTCTGCTAAAACACCGTAATGCCGAATGCTAAACCCTGGAGTTCAGAATGCAGCAGCAAGAACAACCAAAACTAAAAGACCTACTCGAATTTCCTTGTAAGTTTGCCTACAAGGTGATGGGTTACAACAAACCTGAGCTACCGGATCTGGTTGTTGAAGTTATTCAGCGCCACGCCCCAGGTGATTATACCCCGACAGTAAAACCAAGTGGCAAGGGTACTTACAGTGCTGTTTCTGTTTCGATCACCGCAACATCGATCGAGCAAGTCGAAACGCTGTATAAAGAGCTGGGCGAGATTGATATTGTCCGCGTGGTCCTTTAATCGCACCAGAAAGTCCCTACAATTTGGAGGCTGTATAACTGTCCGCCAAGTTTTATAATGCACCCATATGCGGTGTCATTTACCCAGGTGTAGCCTGGCGACAATATGGGTGTTAAATTGCAAAAAAATATTATTATTCGGAACCTTGGCCGTCGAGACTACGAAGCAACTTGGCAGGCCATGCACGAATTCACAGATCAACGCGGTTCAGAAACCACGGACGAAGTTTGGCTGGTTGAACACAACCCCGTATTCACCCAGGGCCAGGCAGGTAAAGCCGAGCACTTGCTCAATACAGGCGACATACCTGTGGTACAAAGCGATCGTGGCGGCCAGGTAACCTATCATGGTCCGGGCCAGCAAATCGCTTATATTCTGATTGATCTGCGACGTATTAAACTCGGTGTACGTGACTTGGTCACTCACATCGAGAATACGGTAATAAACACTCTTTCCCGTTTTGGGGTTGAGTCCAATGCCCGCCCGGATGCGCCAGGTGTGTATGTCGACGACAAGAAGATATGCTCACTGGGCCTACGTATCAGGCGTGGTTGCTCTTTTCATGGTCTGGCACTCAATATCAACATGGACCTGGCGCCATTTTTACGCATCAACCCATGCGGCTATCAGGGGATGGAAATGACCCAGCTAGCATCAATGAATGGCCCATCTGAACTGGCAGAAGTTCAGCCTGTACTAATAGAAGAGCTAGTCAAACTGCTCGATTACCAGAGCGTAGAGTGGAAAACGGAAAGCAATTCATATGAGCAAACCAATTAAGATCGAACAAGGTGTCAAATACCGTGATGCCGATAAAATGGCGCTGATCCCTGTCCGTAGCGTGACAGAAGAAGCACCGAAAGAAATGCTGCGTAAGCCTGAGTGGATGAAAATCAAGCTTCCCTCTGACAGCCAGCGTATCCAGGACATCAAGTCAGCCATGCGCAAGAACAACCTTCACTCTGTATGTGAAGAGGCATCTTGTCCAAACCTGGCGGAATGTTTTAACCACGGTACTGCAACCTTCATGATTCTGGGTGCAATCTGTACCCGTCGTTGCCCATTCTGCGACGTAGCCCACGGCCGTCCGCTAACGCCAAATGCAGAAGAACCAACTCAGCTAGCACAGACTATCGCTGATATGAAGCTACGCTATGTTGTTGTCACCTCAGTAGACCGTGACGATCTGCGCGACGGTGGTGCCCAGCACTTTGCTGACTGTACTCGCGAAATACGAGCCAAGAGCCCGGAAATCAAGATTGAAACACTGGTCCCGGACTTCCGAGGGCGGATGGATCGTGCTCTGGACATTCTGCGTGACAGCCCGCCAGATGTCTTCAACCACAACCTTGAAACGGCACCCCGCCTGTACCGTAAGGCACGTCCGGGAGCAAACTACCAGTGGTCGCTAGATCTGCTGAAAAAATTCAAGGAAATGCACCCTGAAGTTCCGACCAAGTCGGGTCTGATGATGGGTCTTGGTGAAACCAAGGAAGAGATTGTCGAGGTACTGAAAGATCTACGAGCTCATGGCGTTACCATGCTGACACTTGGACAGTACTTGGCTCCTAGTCGCCATCACCTGCCTGTTGAGCGTTATGTACCACCGGCAGAGTTTGACGAGCTGAAAGAAATCGCATTGGAGCTGGGCTTTACCCACGCAGCCTGCGGCCCATTTGTTCGCTCTTCATACCATGCAGATATGCAGGCACAAGGCGAAGAAGTGAAATAACGAGTAGTAGCGAGATACGGGATTCTTGTAACTTATTCGTCGCGCCTCGATATTATGACTAAAAAAACCGCTGCGGCATTGCCGAAGCGGTTTTTGTCGTTTTGAACCAATCAAATTAGCTATTATTGGCGCGATCAATCGCTGCAGCAAATACCGGAGCCAGGCTCTTCAGCGCTTCCTCGGTAACAGGTTTACCATCGGTATCTGTTACAGTCACTGATGTCCGGTTACCCAGATCACCCAACTGCAGGTTGTACGTGCGATCATCCAACTGGATCGGCTTGGTACCGAGCTCGGTCCAGAACTCATCATCCGGCGAACGGAACTTCACTTCTACGACACCCTGAGAGCGGTTACGCCCTTCAACGGTAAAGCCAAGCTGGCCCAGTACGTCCGGAAGGCGCTCCCAGAACACGTTATAAGGTGCGCGGGCAATAATCACCGGCAAGCCACTGCGATCCTGTCCCATCGAGATAGGGATCTGCTTAACCAGCTCCTGTGCTCGCAATCTCGCCAAGTCACGCTCCTGTTGATCATAACGTGCCGTGATCAGGTTGGTCATCAGAATGCTGTAGCGCTCTTTGTTAATCGCAGAAACCGGCTTTTCGACACTGCCTTCACGCCAGTCAATCAGGGTTATCCGATAACTATTACTGCTTGAATCAGAGGACTTTTCAATTCGGTAACGACTACCTATCGCATTTTCCTCGTCCTCATTCATCCAGTTAACCCAGTCGGTTTCCATCACACTGGCAGACTGGTTGCGTAACTGGATATTCTGTTCGGCAATCAAACGTTGGGTCAGCGTCCATACCTTCGTCAGCTCTTCCGGCTTCGCCAACATCAGTGTCACGCCATCAGAATCTTTGACGGTACGAGCACCAGGGATCAACGCCAATACCTGCTGAGGCGGACGGATATCAACCGCTGGACCGAGCTCTCCCGGATAGTTCTGAGCCGGAACTGCATAATCGTTCACCTGAGAATTTTGTGCCCCGCTTGGTAAACTCCACGACTCCAGAGGCTTCGTTTCAAGATAGGTAAAATCTTGATTTGCCTGGCGACGACGTTCCGCCCCGCCAGAACATCCCGCCAATGTGGCAACCATTACAGCAGTTACCACCAGCCTGTATTTATAATTCATTAAGCTTCTGCGCTCCTACGCTCTAGCAAATTACAGCAGCACATTGGCGTCTTTAAGCGCCCCAGCTACAGCAGATCGCGCTGATTCACTCAGCTCTGTGAGAGGTAAACGTAACTGCCCGTGCTTAATCAAACCAAGTTGATGAGCAGCCCATTTAACCGGAATTGGGTTAGATTCAACAAACAATTTCTTGTGCAGAGGCATCAAGCGATCGTTAATCTCTCTTGCGGCATCAATCTGACCAGAAAGTGCCAACTTGAACATGGTTGCCATATCTTCCGCAGCCACGTTCGCCGTGACCGAAATCACTCCGTGACCACCAGCGGCCACAAAATCCAACCCGCTGGCATCATCACCGCTTAGTTGGATGAAGTCTTCGCCACAAAGTTCCCGAGTTTTTTGTACTCGTGATAAATCACCGGTCGCATCTTTGATCCCGACGATGTTTTCCAACTTCGCAAGGCGGGCTACCGTCTCCGGCAACATATCGACAGCGGTACGGCCCGGTACATTATAAAGGATCTGAGGCAGCTCAGTGGCTTCAGCAATTGCCTTATAGTGCTGATATAAGCCTTCCTGAGTCGGCTTATTGTAATATGGCGTGACACTCAGGCATCCTGCAACACCGGTGCCCGAAAAGAGTTTACTGAAGGTGATGGCTTCATGGGTTGCATTTGCACCGGTTCCAGCGATGATCGGAATCCGACCATTCGCAAATTCTAACGTTTTCAGAACCACCTTCACATGCTCATCAACAGTTAATGTTGCTGACTCACCCGTGGTTCCTACAGCCACAATTGCATCAGTCCCTGCTGCAATGTGGTATTCCACCAAAGAAGCCAGGCTTGCGTAATCGACTTCGCCGGTTTCATCTAATGGTGTAACTAGCGCTACCATGCTTCCTGAAAACATGTCCATCTCCCCTTGATATATAAGTTCTCATGGTACTTTTCAGTTACAGTAAACTCAAGACAGGAGTATGTAAATCAGTGAAGTAAAACCCATAAGATAGTTAATACAAAAGTATGCTGCTTTCCACTTTTTGCAGAATATCACCCTAGGGAATAGCGCTGTAATCATTTTGAGACGGATGCCCTTTGCCCACCAATAGCTTGATTTACAGCGACTGTGCTACCATGCATATGATAATCAAAATATGATGTGTATAAATATGGAACATTACCTAGTAATCACGGCTATTGGTACGGATCGCCCGGGCATCTCAGATGAAGTCACCCGACTGATCACTCATTGCGGCTGTAATATCGTCGATAGCCGGCTTGCCATTTTCGGCAGTGAATTTACCCTCATCATGCTACTTGCCGGCAATGCCAATGCTATTTCCCGGGTGGAATCAATATTACCCCTAAAAGCCCAAGAACATGACCTGTTGACGGTAATGAAACGTACCGCCAGACATGAGTACCGCTTTTTCCCCTATACGGCTGACTTCCATATCGAAGCCGACGACTCTCCGGGGCTCATTGAACAGTTCACCAATTTCTTTGCCACTCGAAAAATCGATATTGCCTCGCTGAGCGCTCACACCCATGAAGCGAACGAGGGAAATAGCCCGAACCGATTTCAGTTACAGATCAGCACAAACCTACCTGAAGGCTGTAACTTAATGACTTTACAAGAAGAATATGAAGCGCTCTGCCAAGACTTGCTAGTCTCTGGCAACGTGACTTTCATCGGCCACAATCAATAAGGATAACCATATGAAGACTTTGACCGCCGGTACGCCTGCGCCAGCCTTCACACTGCTCAACCAAGATGATCAACCTGTCAGTCTGGCTGATTTCAAAGGGAAAAAAGTATTAGCTTACTTTTACCCGAAAGCAATGACACCGGGCTGCACTGTTCAGGCTTGTGGTTTGCGCGACAGCAAGGCGGAGCTGGATGCATTGAATATCATTGTGCTGGGCATCAGCATTGATGCGGTAAAACGCCTACCGAAATTTATTGAGCGCGATAACCTGAACTTCACCCTGCTGTCTGACGAAGACCATGCTGTTGCTGATCAGTTCGGCGTCTGGGGCGAGAAGAAATTCATGGGCAAGACCTATGACGGCCTGCACCGCATCAGCTTTCTGATCAATGAAGACGGTGTCATTGAGCATGTTTTCAACAAGTTCAAGACCAAAGATCATCACGAAGTCGTTCTAAGCTACCTTAACGACAATTCGTAGCCTGATGCCAAACAAGCTCCCTCAGGGCTATCCTGGGGAGCTATAGTCTAGCAACAGATTAATATAATCCTGTCGGGAGTGATTACAGCTCCTGAGCATTCACCCAGATAACCGCATCTTGAGAAAGTTCTTTGCCCTCATGCTCTGTCACAGGACCGGCGCCCAAACATGCAAAGCCCCAGACACCTGCTTTCGGGATACCAAATGTAAATTCGCCATCCTGATCAGTGATCGCAACAATCGCAGTTTCCGGTGCTTCACGGTAATTCTCTTTACCGAACGCATTGCCTTTCATGTCGATATCAGTGTTGATGAATTCAATCTCGCATTCAACACCTGGCGCAGGCTTGCCTTCGCTCAGTAGCTGCCCGGTAAATGTACCACCAGCAAAGACCTGATAAGGCTTGTTCAGCGGGACAATCTCGGTAGCCAGCTCCAGTGGCTGCTCCCAGCCTGTTGGCAGACCGCCTTTGTTCACGTACGACTTGGTGATCTGCTGGATATAAATGTCTTCACCTTTTTCATAGTAAGGTGCCGGAACAACAGCAAAAACATAGTCGCCATTACGCTTCACTCGATAATCCGCCTGATAGGCTTTAGCTGTATTTTCCGGACCTGCCCAGCTAACCGGCTTCAGCTTGTTCATCAAATCAATACGCTTATCTTTAAATTGAACGAAAAACTGCTCCGGCTTGTCCATGTCCATGACATGACCATTTTCCATAGGGTGACCGAATACTAATTTCATATTCATGTTCGTCGGTTTTTCTACAATTACATCCGGTGTATACACCAGCTGAAAGTGGGCATTTGCCGCACCAGAAACCGCCAAAGCTGCAACACCCAGAGAGGTAAGAAGTGTCTTTTTCATTAATTTAAATCCTTTCTACTTAGAGGCCAAGCCCCATAACTGCGTATTATTCGGTAATATCTTCGCTTGAAATTTCAACCAGATGGCCCGGTCCTGCATTAAACTGTACCGTATAGTCGCCTTCTGGCTTATTAAATTCAAACTCACTGTCCTCGCTCATCTTGCCATCTAGCAATTTGTTACCATTTGCATCGACGACCGCAAGCCCTACACCAGCAGCGGAAGACCCATCAGAAAAGCCCCCCTCGCACAACACTGTGCCATCACCATTGTCATAGCAGGAACACAATGGGGTATGCGCCATACTGGCCAGCGGCATCATGGATAACATGAGCGCGAACGAAAATTGTTTTTTATTCATGTAATGACCTGATCTTTATTGTTGCCGATGCCTATTGCGATCTATTAATACCTCGCAAGTGAGCAACCAAGTGAATGTCAACAGCAAGATAACAGCAATAAAAATAAGAATCCCTCGTATTTACAGCTTTGTTGAGCTAAATCAAAAACAACGATAACTATTCTCAACAAGCTTGAAAGTTATTGATTTATATAAATAATATTTACATCAAAACACCTATAAATATTCCTTTTTATCAATTTACGAGTGGTACTTATGACACTGAACGATACCCTACCGAATCAAACCGTTGTTGTTCACCGTCATCACGCAACCGGGATGGTCAGACAACGCCTGATGGATTTAGGCATTATGCCGAAAGCCGTTATTACGATGGTCAGAAGTGCCCCATTGGGTGATCCGATTGAAATCAGAATTGATAACTCGCATGTCTCGTTGCGCCGCGCAGAGGCAGCGGGTATCGAAGTAACCCAAATTACTCTCGCTGAAATACGTTAATACCGGAGAAAGGAACATAACAATGACAAACAAAACGCCGCTGATTGCCCTTTCCGGTCAACAAAATGCAGGTAAATCGACACTTTTTAATCTGCTCACCGGGGCCAGACAGCACATTGCGAACTACCCCGGTGTCACCGTCGACAAAAAATACGGCTACTTTAGCTACCAAAATCAGTCCTATCAGGCGGTTGACCTGCCTGGCACCTACAGCTTGTCGTCATTTTCCCTCGAAGAACGGGTTGCCCGGGATTTTCTCTGCGTTGAAAACCCTGATCTGGTCATCAATGTGGTGGATGCCGCCAACTTGAAGCGTTCACTGCATTTAACGGTACAGCTACTGGAAATGGAATGCCCGACCGTGCTGACCCTGAACATGATGGATGTTGCCGATAAGCAAGGACTTAAAATTGATACCGACTGCCTGAGCCAACGCCTGTCAATCCCCGTCGTCACGACGATAGGAAGAAAAGGAGAAGGACGCGAGGTGCTTTACGACATTATTCAGGCCCATACGGTGGGCAAGGTGGTGGCAGCCGCCGATACCCATAGGAGTTCCGTCCGGCATCAGCATCTACCGTACTATCCGGCACTGGCAGGAGCGATGGCTAAGCTGGATGCAGCTTTATTCCCGCTAATGACAAAAATCACCGAGCTGCCGTACCACTGGCTACAGCTCAAATTGCTGGAAAATGATACCCAGATCACTGGCAAACTCGCGGAACTACTGCCAGAGGCTGAGCTGACATCGCTGAGCAACATGGCCAAGGAGCAGCGTGCCCTTTTCGAGCAACAACACGAAACCAGTATTAATGACTACATTGCCGCTCAGAGAGAAGCCTTTGTCCAATCGCTGCTCAGCGCTGCACTTACCGTCACGCCACGCCAGGGACCAACGCTGTCACAGCAGATTGACAAGCTGGTTCTGAACCGATTTCTTGCTCCGGTATTTCTGATCCTGACGGTATTTCTGATCTACCAGCTAGCTATCGTACAAGGATACAAGCTGACCAACTACACCTGGCCGTATCTGGCAAGCCTGCGAGAATGGATCGCCGCACTATTGCCGGAAGCCGGGTTCCTGTTTGATCCCTACACTCGGTCGCTAGGCCTGTGGATTGCCGATTCAGCCAACACCCTACTGAACTATGTACCGATTTTTATGATCCTGTTTGCCCTGATAGCGATTCTGGAAGACTCTGGGTATATGGCACGAATCGCCTTCGTGATCGACAAGGTACTTCATCGGTTCGGTCTACACGGTCAGAGTACCTTACCGATGATCCTAAGTGGTGTTTTCGCCGGTGGCTGCGCGGTTCCGGGAATTATGGCAACCAAGGGTATACCTGATCACCGGGCCAGAATGGCCACCATCCTGACAGTGCCATTTATGAACTGTTTGGCGAAGGTACCGCTTTACACCCTTCTGGTAGGGATCTTTTTCGAGCAGGACAAGGCATTGATGATGTTCTATATCTCGACCATGACCATCATTGCCGCCTTGCTTGTCGCAAAACTGCTCTCTGTTACAGTACTGCGTGGCGAAGAGAGTGCCCCGTTTGTCATAGAGCTTCCACGCTATAACTTGCCCACGATCAGAGCAGTTCTGACCCGCTCTGTCGAACGTACTTGGATCTATATCAAGAAGGTCGGCACCATTGTTGTTGCTGTTTCCGTGATAATTTTCACCCTGCTGCAATACCCCGGCCTGCCTGATGAACGAACAGCGTTCTATCAGCAGCGTTCCGAACAGGCGATTAATCGCTTTAACAAGGCGATGAATGATAACCCTTACCTTGAGCTTGCCCAGGGTGAGCAACTGGTCTCGCTGATGAATTATTACAATGACTTCAAGCGCGCCAAGCTCAACGCCAAGGGAGCTGCCGCTTCCAAAGCGGTAAATGAAACATTTAAGCAACGAGACCCTGGATTATTCCCGTTTGTTAAAGCCCCCAAAGGCGACAAGCTGGCGAAAAAGGCCAACCGAGCATTGCGAAAATTGGCCAGTGCGCGTAAATCAATCCGCAGGGAAATCAAAGAAGAACGGTTAAGCCATTCTTTGCTGGGCTCTATCGGTCGCTCGCTGGAACCTGTCACCCAGTTTGCTGGCTTCGACTGGAAAATTAACGTGGCTCTGCTTTCATCTTTTGCAGCAAGAGAAAGCAGTGTGGCGACACTGGGGGTGTTGTTCCAGCAGGAAGATGACCAAAATACCACCCTTGAAGAACGTATGGGCAATCAAAGTAACAACCTCACATCCCTGACGGCGGTTGCGATGATCCTATTCTTTGCCCTGTATCCGCCATGCCTGGCAACCATGATTATGGTTCGTGTCCAGACCGGGCAATATCGCTGGATGGTGCTGGCTCTGGTATTTCCTACGGCCCTGGGGCTGGGCGTTGCGAGTGCAGCCTATAGCCTTGGCCTGGCCCTGGATATATCCGGCATTGCAATGATGAGCGGCGTCTACTTCACCGGCCTCACCCTATTGCTTATCGTCGGGCTGTACCCGGCTCTCCGGCGCAAACAGCATCCAACAATTCAACCGATCTCACATGATAATCATGGAGCACTCTGATGACGACAAATACAGCGCCAACGGTAGCAGCACTACCTGATCTCAACGCACCCACCGGCTGGGTAGATATTGCTGTCGTGAGCCTTGTTATCATCATTGCACTGTATTATCTCTACATAAAGCTATGGAAAAACAAAGGGCGCTGTGACGGGTGCAACCGCTGCGGCAAAACAGCCCGGCAGCCGCAATGCCAACAGATAGGCACAATCGCCGGGAAGAAGGCCAAGTTAACCACAAAAGAATAAACAAAAATGCCAGTCAGCTAAACTGACTGGCATTTTTTCTATCTTACCGGTTAAGTCACTGTTCAGCCATGGTTTATCACAGCCGCACAATTACTCTGTTACGTGTTCATCATCCAAGCTACTGGACGGCAAAGCATTCCAAACCGCCTTGACCAGCGTGGCCAGCGGAATAGCAAAGAATACGCCCCAGAACCCCCACAAGCCACCAAAGACCAGTACGGCAACAATGATTGCAACCGGATGTAAGTTTACGGCTTCAGAAAACAGGATAGGAACCAGCACATTACCATCTAACGCCTGAATAATGCCGTAGGCCACCAGCAACCACCAGAAATCAGGGCTGATCCCCCACTGGAACAAACCGACCATCGCGACAGGCAACGTTACGGCGGCCGCCCCGATATAGGGGATCAGTACCGAAAAGCCAACCAATACACCCAGCAACACGGCATAGCGAAGATCCATCACCGCAAAGGTAACATAGCTCGCAATACCCACTATGAAGATCTCCGTAACCTTGCCACGGATATAGTTTGAGATCTGCTGATTCATCTCAACGCCAACCTTGCTGGCCAGACGGCGGTTCTTCGGCAGCAGGCCGCTCATGGTTTCTAGCATTTCCTCTTTGTCCTTTAGCAGGAAAAAGACCAGCAAAGGGACCAGGATTAGATAAACAGCCAGAGTTGCCAGACTAACTAGCGATGCAAGGGAACCCTTGACCACACTTTCACCCATACCCAGAACATTCTCCCGCAGGGTGTTCATAAAGGTGCCGACCTGATGCGGCTGGACAAAATCGGGATAACGTTCTGGCAGGCTAGAAACATATTGCTGCAAACCATTGAACATATTAGGCACATCGGAAATCAGATTTCCGACCTGATGCCAGATAGTCGGAACTAGGCCAAAGACGGCCATGACCATCAATCCGACAAAGAGCAACAAAACCACCATCACAGATAACGAACGCGGTAACCCTAGCCGGGTTAACCTCATAACCGGCCATTCCAGCAGATACGCCAAAACAATTGCCACCAGCAGCGGTGCAATCAGGTTACCAAAAAAATAAATGGTCAGAAAACCAACTAATAAAATGGCAACGAGGCTCACTGCATGGGGGTCTGAAAATCTTCGCTGATACCAGCGATTTAGCATATCCAGCATAAAATCTTTACTGCCTTTTGGTCACGATAATTACGAGCTCTTGCTGACAATCAGCCTGCTCTTCAATATTAAACCCATGGTTTAACAGGTAACGGGGGATATCTTGTCTGGCACCTTCGTCAGAGAGATGAATTTTCAAACGCTGACCGGAACACAGCCCTTTGGTTGCTCGCTTGGCCAATAAAAGTGCCATAGGGCAACGTTCTAAAGTCAAATTGAGCGATGGGATTTCCATTCCGGTATACTGACAGTTATTATCCATCAGAGTATTGTAAATTACATCGGTGCGACAAAAAAGAAACCAGTTGTAGGTTTCGTTGTCTTATTTCCTGTAATTTATACCTGTTCAGGAATGATTTAGCTATTTCAATAGGCATTTGAAATCGGCCAGACAGGAAAGGAACCTATTTTAGACAGGCGGTTGTATTATTAACATGTTTCGATTTGCCAAAGCTCCAACCTATCTTTTAGTCAGCGCCTTGCTAAGCACGAGCTTTACGGCCCAAGCTGATAACTTCAACGCTCTGCCGGAAATAGGCACAACAGCGGCATCCACGCTGACAATTGAAAAAGAAATCGAATACGGTGACGCCTACATGCGAATGCTGCGTGCCAGCATGCCGGTGATCAGCGACCCGTTACTCTCGGAATACGTCCAAGACCTTGGCCACCGTCTGGTAGCCAATGCCAGTGACGTGCGAACGCCGTTTAACTTTTTCATGATCCAGAACCGTGAAATCAACGCCTTTGCTTTCTTTGGTGGCCATGTTGCCATCCATAGCGGACTGTTTCTGCACGCGAAGACAGAAAGTGAGCTGGCTTCAGTAGTCGCCCACGAAATTGCCCATATCACCCAACGTCACCTCGCACGAAGCATGGAAGATCAGGCCAAGAAATCTCCGGCAACCATGGCAGCACTGATCGGTTCCCTGATGCTGGCCATTGCCTCACCAGAAGCCGGGATAGCCGCAATTCATGCGACAACTGCAGCTTCGGCACAAGGCCAGATCAACTATACCCGCAGCAACGAAAAAGAAGCCGATCGCATCGGTATTACCACCTTGGCGAAATCAGGCTTTAACGTCCAGGCCATGCCTCGTTTCTTTGGTCGCCTCGCCGATCAGTACCGCTACGCCAGCACACCACCGGCAATGCTCCTGACTCACCCGCTACCTGAGTCACGCATTTCAGATACCCGCAGCCGAGCCAGCCAGTACCCAGTCAAACGGCTCAATACCTCGGAACGCTACCAGCTTGCACGGGCACGGATTGTGGCTCGCTATGCAGGTATCGACAGCGATGCTGCGTTAGACTGGTTTAACCGCCAGCTGAAGAAAGCCAACGATTTACAAAAAAAAGCACTCAACTACGGCAAGTCCCTGGTCTATATTGATTCAGGTAAATACAAACAGGCGCATGAACTGCTGGATCCTCTGTTGGCGGCGGAGCCGAACAACCGATTCTATATCGATTCTGCCACTGATCTTGATCTGTACGAGAAAAACTATGATCAGGCAATAGCGCGCCTCGAAACAGCCTTAAAAGATAACCCAAATCATAAGGTACTGCGCCTCAATCTCGCCCATGCGCTCCAAGAGGCAGGCCGTAATGCCGAAAGCATTTCAATCCTGACACGTTATACCTATGACAATACCGATGATACCAATGGCTGGCACTTATTGGCTCAGGCCTATGCAGACAGTGGCCGACGAGATGCGGAACTGGCATCACGTGCCGAGCTAATGGCTCTCCGTGGCCAATGGGACAAAGCTATTCAACATTGTATTCAGGCCAGTCAGTTGGTCGAGGTGGACTCACTGGATCAAGCTCGCTATGACGCCCGGATAGACCAACTGCGTCTTGCACGCGCTCGCGTCTCAAATCTCTGATCCTGTTACGATCTTCGCTTTTCTTCCAGGTTGCAGTTCCTCTACAATAGGACTGCAACATTTATTCCCCATTCTGCTAACCTGGCAGCTCACTCAGGCGAAAAGCAAATGGGAAAATATTCATTGGGAGAAACCATGTCAGTTACTATCTATCACAACCCTCGCTGCTCAAAGAGCCGCCAAACCCTTACACTGCTTGAAGAAAAGGGAATAAACCCAGACGTAGTCAAATACCTCGAGCAAACACCGAGTGTCGACCAGCTTAAGACCTTGCTGAGCCAGCTAGGCTTTAACTCAGCCCGTGAAATGATGCGCACCAAAGAAGTCATATACAAAGAGCTGGCTCTGGGCGAAGAAAACGTAACCGAACAACAGCTTTTTGAGGCGATGGCCGCCAATCCGAAGCTGATCGAACGCCCGATTGTCGTAAAAGGCGACAAAGCCGCGATGGGCCGTCCACCAGAGCAAGTACTGGATATTTTGTAATGTACAAAATCCTGGTGCTCTACTACAGCCGTCACGGTAGTACCCAACAGCTGGCAAGGCATATTGCTCGCGGGATCGAGCAGGTTGAAGGTTGCGAAGCCGTACTGAAGACGGTGGCAGAAATTGACAGCCAGGGAACACTCACAGGATCACCGGACAAAGGTGATCCTTGTGTAACCCTCGATGACCTGAAAACCTGTGCGGGGCTGGCAATGGGAAGTCCTGTGCGGTTTGGCAATATGGCCGCGCCGCTAAAACACTTTATCGACAGTACTAGCGCCGATTGGCTTTCCGGCACCCTAATAGGCAAGCCGGGTTGTGTATTTACCTCCTCGTCGTCCATGCACGGTGGCCAGGAAACGACCCTACAGTCAATGATGTTGCCCTTGCTGCACCACGGCATGCTTATCGTTGGTCTGCCTTATTCCGAGCCACTGCTTCATACCACCCGTTCGGGAGGTACCCCTTATGGCGCCTCGCATCTCAGTCATGACCAACAAAAAGTCTTGGACAACGATGAGTCAGCCCTTGCCCAGGCGCTCGGTAAACGCCTTGCCGAGACGGCAAAAAAACTACACGAGTAAGTTAAGGACAACCGTATGAAAGCAATGAGCAAGTCGACTCAGAATTTGCGCTACTCCGCCTTAATTGCCAACCTGTCTTTGATCCTGTGGGTTGGCTTGTGGCAAAGTACGCTTTCTCCTCACCCCCACCTGAATAACCTCGTCGTTGCCGGTATGTGGATCTTACCGATGCTCCTTCCGCTCAAAGGGATCCTGGAGGGCCGCCCCTATACCCATGCATGGGCCAATTTTATCCTGATGTTCTATTTCCTCCATGCACTGACTATCCTCTGGGTCGATGGCGGCGAACGCCTGCTGGCCTTAGTCGAGCTGGGACTAGCATCCTGTGCATTTGTTGCCAATATTCTCTTTGCCCGTCACAGAGGCAGAGAGCTGGGTATCAAGCTGAAGAAGCTGTCACAGGTTGAAAAGGAAGAAAAAGAAACACACGAAGATAACAAATAGGTTCTATCTGATTTTCTGGGAAGTTAGCCATCTGGATACTCAGCTGATACAAACAAAAAAATGCGGTGGGAAGACCACCGCATTTCATCAATTTATGACACTAACCAGTACAATTGGTTAGGGTTTAAGGCTGCCAGTAATACTGATTAACCTGGCTGAGTGCCGGAGTCATTGTTGCTGTCACATCAACAGCCTGTGATTGCTGAGCGCCGGCTTCCGGCTCGGCATTATACTGTAGCTCATCAACACGGCTATCTTGCGGCTCAGTTGTCTCTGCTATCTCACCATCAGTATCAGCAAGAACCGTATAGCCGTTATCGGCCGGTTGCAATGCCAAACGGCGATCCTGGCCTAGTTCTCGTTTAAATGCCGTTTCAGAGCTCAGTAGGTTCACATCAAAAAGCACCCTATCTCCTTTTAGCTTGCTGGCATTAACCGAAGCAACTGAAGTCAGATTGGTCAGCAAACGCTCAAGAGCAAAAAAATCTTCTGTCGACTGAATATTGGCAACCTGAATCGAAAATTCCCCCTCGCTGGCTCCTCCTAACTGCACAGCATATTTGCCAGCAAGGAGATCTGCCACCTGGTTCATCATGTCTGTAAGCGCCTCAGCCGAGGCTCCTGATGCTCGGCCTTCTGCTGGGGCTGTTTGGGAAGAAACTAGGTACTCAGGCTCATCAGCAAATAACTGCCAGCCCACCTGCACATTCTCATCGGCCAGTTGACGAACTCGAACAACCAGTACGGCATCAGGCTGATAACGAACACTCGCACCAGCAATCGGCTGCACGAAACCGCCCCATATGTCAGGAATATTAATTGCCGTGACATCTTCGAAATCCCCGATCGGCATCAAAACAGGAACCCCGCGGGACTCTGCCGCTTTTTTTAGCTGTGGTTCGAAACTATTGCCTGACTGATCCCAGATAATGTCACGATTACGGTTGGCATCGTTCACCATCCAGACCAGCACACTCGGGCGTTGTTCACTCCATAATGTTGCGTTGGCCTGAGTCAGCAGGTTACGGATCCGGGATTGGTCGAAGGTAAGCTCCAGCGTCTGCTGTCCACTCTCACTGCCGTAGCCAAACTGGCTAACATACGGACTGCTGTTTGCCAGAGCCTTACGAATGACTTCATTTTGAGTAATTGCACTCTGGCCTGACACTTTAATCAGTACCTGCTCCAGCGCTTCCACACGGGCTTTTTGTTCAGACTGTTTATCTGTGTCTGGTAACACAGCCTGTGCCTGATACAAGTTGGTTACAGTTGCAGCTTTAAGCGGCAATGCCAAGAAAGCAAACATTAGTAGAGCAAAACGCAACATAGAAAACTCATTAATCACTTATTTGTTCCCCGATCATAAGATGAACGAGCCAGTATCGGCAACTGCAACTGCCACAAAACCCCAGACTATCTGATATTTTTTCAATTGACTATCGCTTCCGCACCTCCCATTAAGCCCTACTCGTTTATAACGGCCAATCTATCAATAGAATGTATGCACAAATAGTTCAGCCTATACCCACCACCAAATGCAAGCGTTACAAAAATTACAGAGAGAGATCACAAAAACAGACAGGTGCCGTTGCAAATGGTTTTTTCAACAGAAAGCAGATAGGCAACCGATTACATCCGTGATAGCATTGCGCGATTTTTTTTTCAGACAGGGTGGAATTCTACAATGATGCAGGTACTGCAAGGTGCACAGATGCTATTCGTCGCATTTGGTGCGTTGGTTCTGGTTCCGTTACTTACTGGGCTAGATCCTAGTGTTGCGCTCTTCGGCGCAGGTATCGGTACCCTCCTCTTTCAAGTCATCACAAAACGTTCCGTTCCGATCTTCCTCGCTTCTTCATTCGCTTTTATCGCTCCAATTATGTATGGCGTGCAAACATGGGGAATAGCAAGCACCATGGGCGGCCTGATGATGGCCGGTGTTGTGTATATCTGCATGGGAGCGGTGATAAAAGTACGCGGCGTTGGCATTATCCATAAGCTGCTTCCTCCTGTTGTCGTTGGCCCGGTGATCATGGTTATAGGCCTTGGTCTTGCCCCTGCAGCGGTCAACATGGCTTTAGGGAAAACAGGTGACGGTGCTGTTCAGTTGATAAATGGTGATGCGGCGCTTTGGATCTCGAGCATTTCTCTGCTTGTGACTATCGCACTGAGCGTGTTTGCCAAAGGCTTCCTGAAACTGGTTCCGATTATGGGCGGTATTGTTGCGGGTTACTCTGTAAGCTTGGGATTCGGCGTAGTCGACTTCACCCCTGTGGTTCAAGCTAGTTGGCTAGCCCTTCCTAACTTCACTTTCCCTGAGTTCAATATCAACGCCGTTTTGTTCATGATCCCGGTTGCGATTGCTCCGGCGGTCGAGCACGTGGGTGATATGCTGGCAATCTCGAATGTCACCGGTAAAGACTACCTGAAAAAACCAGGTCTACACCGCACAATGGCCGGTGACGGGGTGGCTACAATTGCCGCTTCACTGTTTGGCGCACCACCTAATACCACCTACTCTGAAGTTACGGGTGCCGTCATGCTGACCAAGGCATTTAACCCTGTCATTATGACCTGGGGCGCGGTCACAGCGCTTATATTGGCTTTCGTCGGTAAACTTGGCGCAACTTTACAAACCATCCCGGTACCGGTTATGGGCGGGATCATGATCCTGTTGTTTGGATCTATCGCGACAGTAGGCCTTAATACTCTGATCAAAAATCAGGTTGATCTCCATAAGGCCCGCAACCTAGTGATTGTTGCAGTAACACTGGTATTCGGTATTGGCGGTATGGCGTTTGGCATCGGCGAATTCAGCCTGCAGGGTGTCAGCCTATGCGGTATCGTAGCCATCTTGCTGAACCTGGTCCTGCCTGATGATTTAGGTGAAAACCACGTTGTTGATAACGCCCAGATGGAAGACACAACAAGCTAATCTGGCCTGATGACAATAAGCTAAAAAGCGCCGATGGTAGGGGTACCATCGGCGCTTTTTTTCCTCTGCGATAATGCCAATCAGCGACGGCCTAACAGAGACAAAAAAGCCGGACAAAAGTCCGGCTATTATATTCAAGGCATGAAAGTTACTTGGTGCCGAAAATCTTATCGCCTGCATCGCCCAGACCTGGAACGATGTAGCCTTTGTCATTTAGCTTTTCATCAATAGCAGCAGTATATAGCTCAACGTCTGGGTGTGCTTTTTCTAGCGCATCAATCCCTTCAGGTGCCGCAACCAATACCAATACTTTAAACTGCTTACAACCTTGCTCTTTTAGCAGGTCCAGAGTTGCAATCATTGAACCGCCAGTCGCGAGCATTGGATCGACAACCAAGGCAATACGCTCGTCAATATTCGATGCCAGCTTGTTGAAATAAGGAACAGGCTCTAGTGTTTCTTCATCACGGTAGATACCTACCACACTAATACGTGCGCTTGGTACGTGCTCAAGTACACCGTCCATCATACCCAGACCAGCACGAAGAATAGGAACAACCGTTACCTTTTTACCTTTGATCTGGTCAATTTCTACTGGACCATTCCAGCCTTCAATGGTAACTTTTTCTGTCTCGAAGTCTGAAGTCGCTTCATACGTCAGCAAGCTACCAACCTCTGTCGCTAGCTCACGAAAACGCTTAGTGCTGATGTCGCCTTCGCGCATAAGACCAATCTTATGTTTTACCAGTGGGTGTTTAACCTCAACGACTTTCATTTCTGACTCCTAAGCAAACAAAATTTAAAAAAATCGCATTATTATACACTAAACCAGCAGTTGTCTGATAGGGGTGATGGTTTGTTTGGTCAGTAAATGGCCAGCGATATTTATTGACGCAAACGTTTCCCTTTCCGCCCTGACTGCTGTTATCATACCCCCGCTTTTTTACTTTAATGCGGTGAGGGATCTCTTGTGAGCGGCAATAACTCTTCTCTTAGTTACAAAGATGCAGGTGTTGATATTGATGCAGGTAATGCATTAGTTGATCGTATTAAAGGGGTGGTTAAACGCACCCACCGTCCAGAGGTGATGGGCGGCATTGGTGGTTTCGGTGCGCTTTGCTCGTTGCCAACCAAGTATAAAGAGCCGGTATTGGTTTCTGGTACAGACGGCGTGGGTACCAAGCTTCGCTTGGCGATGGATCTGAACAAGCACGATACTATCGGGATCGACTTGGTCGCGATGTGTGTTAATGACCTGATTGTCCAAGGTGGAGAACCTCTGTTCTTCCTTGATTATTATGCCACGGGCAAACTGGAAGTAGACACAGCAGCGGCAGTTGTTGCAGGTATCGGAGAAGGCTGTATCCAATCTGGCTGTGCGCTGATTGGTGGCGAAACAGCAGAGATGCCGGGAATGTATCACGGCGAAGATTATGATGTTGCTGGCTTCTGCGTAGGTGTGGTCGAAAAAGCTGACATCATCGACGGCAGTAAAGTAAAAGCAGGCGACGCGCTTATCGCTGTGGGCTCTAGCGGCCCGCACTCAAACGGTTTTTCTCTGATCCGTAAGATCATTGAAGTCTCTCAAGCCGATCTAAGCAAGGAGCTTGAAGGCAAGCCACTGGCCGATCATCTACTTGAGCCAACAAAAATTTATGTCAAATCAACCTTGAAGATGATGGAAAGCTGTGATGTTCACGCGATTTCTCATATCACTGGGGGTGGTTTCTGGGAAAATATCCCTCGCGTGCTGCCGGAAGGGGCAAAAGCGGTGGTTGACGGTAGCAGCTGGGAATGGCCCGTTGTCTTTAACTGGCTGCAACAAGCTGGCAACGTCGAAACCTACGAAATGTACCGTACCTTCAACTGTGGTGTCGGCCTAGTTATTGCCCTACCGCAAGAACAAGCAGCGCAGGCAATTGAGATCCTGAATGAAGAAGGCGAAAATGCTTGGCTTCTGGGTGAAATTGCCGACGCCGAAGCCGGTGAAGAGCAGGTGGAGATTAAGTAAGACGATGAAAAACATCGTAGTCCTTATTTCTGGCAGCGGTTCGAATCTGCAAGCGATGATTGATGCCTGCCAAAACGGTACCATTCACGATACACGAATTGCTGCAGTCATATCAAACAAGGCCGATGCCTATGGCCTAGAACGCGCGCGTCTGGCTGGCATCGATACCGTGCATCTGGCTGTCAGTGATTACAGTGATCGTGATGCCTACGATCGTGCAATGGCAGAAAAAATTGATGCTTTCCAGCCTGATCTCGTGATTCTGGCTGGTTTCATGCGTATTTTAAGCCATGAGTTTGTCAGTCACTATCTGGGACGGATGCTCAATGTACACCCGTCACTATTGCCGAAGTATACAGGCTTGCACACCCACCAGCGTGCGATTGAAGCCGGAGACAAAGAGCACGGGACCAGTGTTCACTTTGTCACTGAAGAGTTAGACGGTGGCCCGGTTATCTTACAGGCAAAGGTGCCCGTCTTTGACAATGATACGGTCGAAGACGTCACGGCCCGAGTACAGCAACAGGAACACCGCATCTACCCATTGGTGGCCAACTGGTTCTTGCAAGACAGGCTCAGCATGGTAGATGAAGGCGCGGTCTTTGACGGACAGAAACTGCCTCCACATGGCTATGCTGCTGAAGAGTAAGCGACGTAGCTGTAAAAAGTAGCAATAAAAAACGCGACCTTTAGGTCGCGTTTTTTTGTTTTGAGGCCAGTGGCTCAAACGAGTTCCGCTTTACAACGTTCGGTTATAGATTAACTCACCATAATGGAACACGCTGAACTCACCTTGTAGCATTTTGTGCCAGTTCTCATCATTAGTCAGTGGCTGAGTTGCAATCACCGTTACCACATCGTTTGGCGTCGTTTCCTTCTGGAAATCGATTGTCACATCTTCGTCGATCAAAGAAGCCTGTCCAAACGGGGCCCGACGGGTGATCCAGTGCAAGTTATTGGTGCAGTATGTCAGTACACACTCACCATTGCTCAGCAACATATTATAGACCCCCAGCTCCCTGAGCCGATCACAGCAAACCGCGACATAGTCATATACCGCCGCTATATCTTCAGGTAACCCAGGAAACTTCGCTTCAAGCTGATTCAGCAGCCAGCAAAAGGCAATTTCACTGTCCGTATCACCGACAGGTCTAAAGCGGCCAGTATCTAGCTGTTCATACCCTGTTAACTGACCATTATGGGCAAAAGTCCAGTAGCGTCCCCATAACTCCCGGGTAAAGGGGTGGGTATTTTCAAGGCTGACACCGCCACGGTTGGCCTGTCGAATATGGCTAACTACCGCACAGCTTTTTATCGGATATTCCTGTACCAGCTCTGCAATACGAGATCGACAACTTGGGTTTGGGTCTTTAAAAGTACGAAACCCCCTCCCCTCATAGAAGGTGATCCCCCAGCCATCGCGATGTGGGCCAGTTTTACCGCCCCGTTGCATCAAGCCGGTAAAACTGAAACAAATATCCGTTGGCACATTGGCACTCATGCCAAGCAATTCACACATAGTCCGTTATGCCCTCTCTACGGTGTTGAGAAATTTCTAACAATAACTGAAATTAGCTCGAAGCCATCTCTTTCTCAACCAGCATAATTAAAATGTGAATAATTTTAATATGCACTTCCTGGATACGGTCAGCAAAACCAAAATGCGGTACACGAATTTCAACATCAGCCAAGCCTGCCATCTGGCCGCCGTCTTTACCTGTCAGGGCAATGGTTTTCATGCCTTTGGCTTTTGCCGCTTCAATCGCTTTTAGAATATTACCAGAGTTGCCCGAAGTCGACAGACCAAACAGGACATCACCCTTAGCACCAACAGCTTCCAGATAACGGGAGAACACATAGTCATAGCCGAAGTCATTACTTACGCAGGAAAGATGACTCGGATCTGAAATAGCAATACCGGGGTAACCCGGACGGTTTTCGCGATAGCGTCCTGTCAGTTCCTCGGCGAAATGCATTGCATCGCAGTGTGAGCCGCCGTTACCGCACGACAGTACTTTACCGCCCTGCTTAAAGGACTCTGCCAGTACTTTGGCAGCAGCTTCAATATCTGCAATGTTTTTTTCGTCGCTTAAAAAGCGGGTCAATACTTCAGCAGCTTCATTTAGTTCTGCACGGATCAAATCTTGGTACATAGGCTAATCTCGGGTTATTCATACAATATTATCGCCAAGCCGAATCACTCCGGCTAAGCACTTATACGCCTTAACTTGCAGTGTACAAAGAAACGGCCGAAGGTGTCGACTCCTGAGATAGCACATTGTGACGGTTTATTGCCAAATGCTCACGTAATGACTGTGGTGACGGGTAAAGCGCAATGTTATCAGCCATCAGCACCCCAGCCGTCGCTAACTTTTTCTCTACATGTGTTGCGACACCGAGAAGATACACCGGATACTGGCGAATTCTTTCCAGCGCGCTCTCAAACGCATGGATAGCGGTAATATCTATCGTTGTCACGTCACTGAAATCGAGCACCACGGCACGGGTATCTACCTGCGAGTGATCGATAACATTGAATGCTTTTTCGCTGGCTGCAAAAAAGAGCGGGCCGTTGATATCATAGACCACCACATCATCACCGAAATTCTGATGCTGGTGCTCCCGGTTAACAACCGTCACGCTGGTCAGCGTAGCAATACGCTGGATAAACAGCACTCCAGCCAACACCAAGCCCACCGCGACAGCAACCACCATGTCGAATACCACGGTCAATGTAAAACATGTCAGCAATACAGCAACATCCCGACGGGGAGCCACCTTCAGGGTATGCACAAAGTGCGGGGCTTCCGACATGTTCCAGGCAACCATGATCAACAATCCAGCCAAGGCACTCATCGGAATAAAGGACAGCATCGGCGCCAGCACGATCATCGCTGCCAGCACAAACAATGCATGGGTAATAGCAGAAACCGGAGAGAATCCCCCAGCTCGGATATTTGTTGCAGTACGGGCAATGGCCGCTGTCGCCGGGATCCCACCAAAGAACGGTACGACCATATTGGCCAGCCCCTGCCCGACAAGCTCTGCATTCGGGTTATGCTTGGTGCCTGTCATACCATCGGCCACCACCGCACACAGAAGAGACTCAATACAGCCTAGCATGGCGATAGTAAAGGCGGCAGGTAGAAGCTCGACCACCAGCCCCCAGCTAAACTGGGGATCTTGCCATGGCATCACCAGTTGCGGTAATACCTGCGGGATCCCCTGACCAATCAAATCACCGATTTGATAATGGAATTTTTCTCCGAGCAGGCCCACATGCGAGGCCCCCCACTGGTTCATCAGCAATGCCAGCACTGTTCCTATCGCCAGAGCGACAACATGGGGAGGAATTCGGTTCTTGAGCTTGGCCCACAAAATAAAAGTCGCAATCGTCCCGAATCCTACCATTGCATCGGCATAATTGATGCTTGGCATAGCACTGGTGTAAGCCATTACTTTCTCGGGAAAATGAACCGGACTTCCCTCAACGGTTAGTCCGAACAAATCTTTGAGCTGCAGAAAGGCAATAACCAGGCCGATCCCGGCAGTAAACCCCGTTGTCACAGGATAAGGAACATAGGCCACAAGCTGACCAAGCCGTAGCAGGCCCATCAATAATAGAATCACGCCGGACATCAGGGTTGCCAGCATCAAACCAGATAACCCGTACTGCTGAGTGATTGGCAGCAAAATCACCACAAATGCCGCCGTCGGTCCGGTAATATTAAACCGTGAGCCACCAAACAAGGCTGCCAGCAAGCCGGCCACGACAACCGTATACAAGCCATGCTGAGGCGGCACCCCTACAGCAATAGCCAAGGCCATCCCCAACGGGATCGCAACAACACCCACAGTAATACCAGCAACAATATCGGCACGCAGCGTAGAGAAAGAATAACCTTTACGCCACGCTTGCTTTAAAGCATGAAATAACAACACGATAAACCCCTGCACTTGCGTGCAAAAGAAAAATTTCAGGAAAAGCTGTCATCCCGAGTGAGGGATCCGGCGGGCATGTGTCAGTCGGAGTTCGGGAAAGGCAACAGATGACACCATGAGTCATTCACACCTCAGTTTGATATTGATATCAAACTAATAAATAGCGTGAACGGCATCACAATATAACCCATCTTAATTGTATGACTTATTTTCGCAAGTACATTTTTTCAACTCGCTGATCTTGATCAATCCCTTTTGTTACAAGGGATGACAAGACATCTTTACGTAACCCTAACCTTTCAGAACAGAAAATTATTTTACATTTCATTAAAAAACCCCTTACACTTATCACAAGTGGTTAGACCTCTTACCTTGCATAAAACGTACCCAAATAATAAGAAATCAACGCCCCCCGATAAGGAGAATCATCATGGTTACACTTGTGTACCTACTAGGGCTAATTGGTATTACCGGTGTACTTGCCTACCACCGTGCCAACCTAAGAACCTTTACCGCTACTTTCGTGGCTGCATTGGCGCTAGGCTCAGTACTGGATATCGTAGGCCAGTACAGCTGGATAACTTTCCTGCTGATTGCAATACCGTTAAACGTAATTTCATTACGCAAGAACCTATTGAGTAAACCCGCTCTGAAAGCGTTTAAAGGTGTTATGCCTGAAATGTCCCGTACCGAAAAAGAAGCCATTGATGCTGGTACGGTCTGGTGGGAAGCCGACTTGTTCCGTGGCGCACCGGACTGGAACAAACTTCATGACATCCCGGCACCTCGTCTGAGTGCCGAGGAAAAAGCCTTCCTCGACGGCCCCGTCAATGAAGTAAGCCGGATGGTCAATGACTTTCAGGTAACACACGAACTGGCTGATCTTCCTCCAGAAGTCTGGCAGTACCTCAAAGATCATAAATTCTTCGCCATGATCATCAAAAAAGAATACGGCGGCCTGGAATTCTCAGCTTATGCCCAATCACTGGTGCTGCAAAAGCTGACCGGTGTTTCAGCCGTACTCTCTTCAACAGTCGGTGTTCCTAATTCACTCGGCCCAGGTGAACTGCTACAACACTACGGCACCAAAGCGCAAAAAGATCACTACCTACCACGCCTGGCCGAAGGCAAGGAAATTCCTTGTTTCGCACTGACCAGCCCAGAGGCGGGGTCTGATGCCGGCTCAATTCCTGATTTCGGCATCGTCAAAAAAGGGATATGGCAAGGCGAAGAAGTGCTAGGTATGGAACTGACCTGGAACAAGCGCTATATCACGTTGGCCCCTATTGCCACTGTGTTAGGTATGGCCTTTAAACTGTTCGATCCCGATCATCTACTAAGCGACGAAGAAGATCTAGGTATCACCTGCGCATTGATCCCAACTGATATCGACGGAGTGGAAATTGGCCGCCGCCACTTCCCGTTGAACGTGCCATTCCAAAATGGTCCAACCCGAGGCGACAAAGTCTTCGTACCGATCAGTTTCATCATTGGTGGCCAGGAAATGGCCGGTCAGGGCTGGCGTATGCTGGTTGAATGCTTGTCTGTCGGCCGAGGTATCACCCTCCCCTCTAACTCAACAGGCGGCCTGAAAACAGCTGCGATGGCGACCGGAGCCTATGCCCGCATTCGCCGACAGTTCAAATTACCAATTGGCAAAATGGAAGGTATTGAAGAACCATTAGCTCGTATAGCAGGTAATGCCTACGTATTGGATGCGGCCAGCAACTTGACGGTCTCCGGTATCGACTTAGGTGAGAAGCCTTCTGTCATCTCAGCAATCGTCAAATACCACTGTACCCACAGAAGCCAGCGTAGCGTCATTGATGCCATGGATGTTGTCGGTGGCAAAGGGATCTCCATGGGACCAAGCAACTTCTTGGCGCGTGGCTATCAGGGCGCACCCATTGCGATTACCGTGGAAGGGGCGAACATCCTCACTCGCTCAATGATCATCTTTGGCCAAGGAGCAATACGCTGTCATCCTTATGTACTGGAAGAGATGGATGCAGCTTACAACGATAATGCCGAGAAGGCGCTGAACGGTTTTGATAGCGCCCTATTCGGCCACGTTGGTTTTGTGATCAGCAATATGGTTCGTTCATTCTGGTTCGGACTGACTGACGGAAGGGGCTCCTCGGCACCACGTAAAGATGCAACGACTCGTTACTACCATCAGCTGAATCGCTACAGTGCCAACCTGGCACTGCTTGCCGATATTTCAATGGCAGTATTGGGTGGTTCACTGAAACGAAAAGAGCGTTTATCCGCTCGCCTAGGTGATGTGCTAAGCCAACTGTATCTTTCGTCTGCTACCCTCAAACGCTATACCGATGATGGCTGCAAGCAAGATGATCTGCCATTGGTTCATTGGGGGCTTCAAGATTCGCTATATCAGACTCAGGAAGCGCTGGATGAGTTTCTCCGTAACTTCCCGAACCGTCCGATTGCCGCGATTATGCGCACCATGATCTTCCCTCTTGGGCTGGGACGTGTAAAACCAACAGACAAGCTGGACCATAAAGTCGCTCGTATCATTCAAACGCCGAGTGAAACTCGTAATCGCATCGGTCGCGGCCAGTTCTTGGAAGCGTGCGAGAACAATGCGGTAGGTATGATAGAAGAAACACTGAAAGATATTTTGGCTGCCGAGCCAATCTATGATCGTGTCTGTCAGGCTGCAGGCAAGAAGTTCCCGTTCATGCAGTTGGATAATGTGGCAGCAGTAGGCCTAGAGCTGAATGCCATCAACGAGAATGAGGCCGAGCTACTACGTCGAGCAGAAGAAGGCCGCTTACGTACTATCAATGTCGACGATTTTGATTCCGAAGAGCTGGCAGCAAAGCCTTACCAGCCGACGGAAAAGGATATTGCCGCCTAATCATCGATTATTAGATTAGCAACATAAAAAAGGGAAGCCATTATGGCTTCCCTTTCTTTATTCATGTCAAACTAAACCAATGCCGGTTCCAATCGTCCTAACTCTATATCAGCCAAATCATGATGCAGGTACAACGAGTGAATCTTCTTCCAGCACTTTTTTCATTTTACGCTTACGCCACAAGAACACGATCACAACGACCAGCAAGACCACCAGCACGTTCGCACCCAAGATAATCTTCGTCACCTTCGAGCGCTCAGCTTGTTTTTCCGCTTCAACTTTAAGCATTTCTTCCCGCTTGGCCTTGGCTTCCTGCTGGGACCTGAACTCTTCCAAGTTTCGATCCAGCTGTAGCTCAGCCATAACGGCGAAATGGTTTTCCGGCAACCTGAAAATAAGCTCCCGGTTGTTAAAGTTGTCAGTAGCATATAACCAGCCTGACCAGGCATAACGCCCCGGAGCCTTCCCATTGGGTAACCGCACCTTCAGCCCGTCTTCATCCGAAAATGCATGCTGCTGGCTGATAGTCTCTTCACCATCAGGATTCACCTGGACAATATGGGCAGCAAGCGATCCTGGCAACAGCGCCCCTTCTTCCGTATCAACCACAACCTGATGAGGCTCACTCCGTCCACGTCCCTGAATAAAGCTTGCCCTCATCGGAGGCGGATAGACCAACACCTGCTGTTCAACAGTACGGAGAAAAATACCATTACCTGAATTGATCTTAACGCGATATTTCCCCGGCTGGATCGCAACGGGCAAGGCCACCGTAAACACGCCATCACCCGGAACTTCATCAAACGCCAATCCATCGTCAGAAAACTCCCCCAGAATAATAGGGCTCGGCAATGCTTCTTTAGGCAACTTTTCGGCATCTTCAACGTATTCGTAAAAAATAACCGACAACTTAACCCGATCCAGGAAATCGCGCATCGTCAGCAATCGCCCCTTCTGAGTAAGGCGTGCCGTAAATTTAATTGTTTCGGACTGGTAAAGCCTTGAGGGCAGATCCTCAACCGTCAGCTTGAGGTTCGATAGTAGGACAACCTGATTATTAGGAGACACTTTACCGACAGCTTGCCATGGTCCGGGCATAGGATTTTCAATCGAAATAATATCCATTCCGGGCTCATCGTACCAAGCAACATTGTCTGGATGACGCCACGAATAATATTTCTTTCCATCAGGGCGCACCAAAACAATCGACCGACTTTTATCTTCCCGTTTGATGACAAAAGAGACCTGTTCGACAGTTGGATCAATACGAAAACGATTATCCAGCCACGACATAGCCGTACTGTCTTTTGCCCAAGACAGTACCGGTATCAACATCACTAGGAATAATAACCGCCGCATAGCACCTCTATTGACGCCACAGCGAGACGTCACCTTTTTTCTCGATAAGATCCAAACGCGATTCATGCGCTTGTATTTCATCGGCCGATGCCCTAATGATCTTTAATGATTTTCTGCCCGAAGCCAGTCGGCGGATCGCACTTTCTGTACCGATATCACTTTCTTCGCTGCCGGCACTGAGCGCCAACGATGTCTGGCCACCAGTCATCAGCAGGTATACATCAGCCAGGATCTCGGCATCGAGCAATGCCCCGTGCAGGGTACGGTGCGAGTTATCTATACCGTATCGCGAACACAGCACATCAAGGTTGTTTCTTTTTCCCGGAAACAGCCGTTTGGCCATCTCCAGGGTATCAGTCACCTTGCAGAAGTCTTCGGTCTTGCCTATTGACGGATCCAGTTTCCTGAACTCGTAGTCCATAAAGCCGGTATCAAAGGGGGCGTTGTGAGCAACGATCTCTGCCCCGCGAATAAACTCCATGAACTCTTCATGGATTTCTCGATAGGTCGGCTTATCGAACAAAAACTCATCAGTAATACCGTGGACATCAACGGCTTCCGCATCGATCGCACGATCCGGTTTGATGTAAACGTGGAAACTATTACCCGTCAGTTTGCGATTGATAATTTCAACCGCGCCGATTTCGATAATACGGTGGCCTTCATAGTGAGGACCGGTCATATTCATACCGGTTGTTTCGGTATCAAATACGATAATACGTTCGTTAGTAGCTTTCATAGTAGCGATTGTGTCAGACTAAAGTTTTTCCTAAAGCGAATACTACCAAATATGACGAAGCAGGTAGAGATTTTCACCGACGGTTCTTGCCTGGGTAACCCGGGGCCTGGTGGTTATGGTACCGTATTGCGGTACAAGCAACATGAAAAAGAGCTCAGCGATGGCTTTTACATGACTACAAATAACAGAATGGAACTTCTGGCTGCTATTGTCGGTTTATCAAGCCTAAGAGAATCCTGCCAGGTTAATCTCACGACCGACAGTCAATATGTCCGCCAGGGGATCACACAATGGATCCACAACTGGAAGAAGCGAGGCTGGAAGACCGCAGATAAAAAACCGGTAAAAAATGCCGATCTCTGGCAACGTCTCGATACAGAAACCCAACGCCATCAAGTCTCCTGGCACTGGGTAAAAGGCCATGCTGGTCATCCTGAAAATGAGCGCTGCGACGATCTGGCACGTGCTGCTGCAGAATCGCCAAGCCAGGATGATAACGGCTACAAGGCATAGGCATCATTTCACAGGCAAGCTGGAGCACGCACCTTTCACTTTCTGACTTGCCTTGGTCCGACAGTTAAGTCCTAGCGGCGCAAGTTGACGCCGTAGCTTCCAGGTCGGCTTGATTGGCTTGAGGGGCACCGTCCGCTTGCGAGCAACTATTAGGTACATGCTTCCTATCGATGAACAAGCCTCCGACAGGACACTTTCTGCCCAGGCCAAACAGGCCTGGTGTCTGGTTGCCGGTAAAACAGCAAAGTTCTCATGGAAAACTACCTCGTAGTTCAATACCCCCAGCCAGTCCTTCACTCGCATCGGCATAAACATCCGCCCTTTCCACGGGTATCGCTTCCGGTTCCAGGGCAGCAGCCCACGCATGCCAAGAATACTTACAGGGTTATAACCACTTAGCAATATATAACCATCATCTACCATCACGCGGTCTACCTCTCGCAGCAACCGGTGTGGGTCGGAGCAATAATCAAGTTGATGGGTGATCACACAGGCGTCAAAAGACTTCTCCACGAAAGGCAGGGCAAAATGGTCGGCTATCACATTATGCAGTGGATTGAACTTATCAATGCAAATCTGATGTTGGATGTTACAATGACCACTGGCGAGCTCACAGCTTAACCCGCCCAGCTTTAACATATGGTAGCCGAATAACTTGGGCCACCATTCATCAAGCTGGGCCTGAAGCAGCTCAGCCGCCCATTCACCATTGGCGACTTGTGACCAGGTATGTGGTGATTGAATATCTGTTAATGTGCGGGCTGGCTTCATAAGTTATTGCTCAACACCTAAAGGCTGGAGACAAATTACATGCTTACAGTTAAAAGCATACCTGCATTCAATGACAATTACATCTGGCTGATTCACAGTCCAGATAAACATTGTGTCGTCGTTGATCCCGGTGATGCAACGCCAGTAATCAAGGTGTTAAAAGAACAACAACTCACCCTTGATGCCATTTTAGTTACCCATCACCATCACGATCACATTGGTGGGATCAGTGAGCTCAAGCGCGCCTTCCCACATGTCAATATCGTTGCTCCTTCAGCAGAACCGATTCCCGGCGTTTCTCAGTCTGTCGAGGACGGCGACCAGGTGGAAATTTTTGGCGAGCGCTTTATGGTGCTGGGTGTCCCAGGCCACACGGCAGGCCATATCGCTTATGTCGGAGACGAGAAACTCTTTTGTGGTGATACCTTATTCTCTGGCGGATGCGGTCGCTTATTTGAAGGCACGCCAGCACAAATGTTCAACTCGCTACAGAAAATCGCCGCACTGCCAGACGAAACCAAAGTCTACTGTGCCCATGAATACACTAGCAGCAACATCGCCTTTGCGTTAGTTGCCGAACAGGACAACCCGCATTTGCAACGTTACCGTGAAGATGTTAGCCGACTACGAGCGCAGGGCATCAGCACGATCCCATCGACATTAAGACAAGAAAAATTAATTAATCCGTTTTTACGTTGTGATCAGGCAAGTATCAAAAAATCCGTTGCAGATAAGGCGTTTGACGACAGTGATCTGGAGACCTTCGCTGCACTGCGTCGTTGGAAAGACAAATTTTGACCTGCGTCACTTGTCTCCAAGGTAGTTGGACAAGTATTATCACCAACTATTTTGGCTTTAGGCAGGTTTCATGAAATCCCGATTTTTTTTAGCGAGTGCGCTTTTACTGGCTGGTTGCCAAATTACAAATACAGTAGAAGAACAAGCAAACACAACTAACAAGAAAGAAGAATCTCCCGTACAAACGCCTGCCGTTTCGACGCAGAAAGATACAACTAAGCCTGTTATCACCGAACAGGTAATAGTCATAACACCTCAGGAACAAGATGATGTTTGGCAGCGCATTACCATGCAGCTAGCTGCTGATATTCCTGAGAATAAACAGGTAAAGTACTACCGAAACTGGTACCTCCGCTATCCCGGCCACCTCAAAACCGTTGCCGAGCGTGCAGAACCCTTTTTATACTACATCACCGAAGAAATAGAAAAACGTAATCTTCCACTTGAACTCGCCTTGCTTCCTATTGTTGAAAGCTCTTTTGACCAATTTGCCTATTCTCACGGTCGAGCAGCTGGGCTATGGCAAATTATTCCTGATACCGGCCGTCGCTTCGGGCTAGAACAAAATTGGTGGTATGACGGTCGCCGAGATGTTGTCGAGTCCACCCAGGCAGCACTGGATTTACTTGAATACCTGAACCGAAAGTTTGATGGCGACTGGCTTCATGCACTTGCTGCATACAACACGGGGGAAGGACGAGTGTTCCGGGCTATCCGTAAAAACCGCGCAGCCGGAAAGCCTACTGATTTCTGGTCACTGGATCTCCCGAAAGAAACCAGCGGCTACGTACCAAAACTGCTTGCTGTCGCTGACGTGATCAAAAACCAAAAGAAATACGGTATAACCATACCGTCTATCGCCAACAAGCCCGTAGTTGAGCTCGTCAAACCGGGAACACAGATGGATCTGGCGATGGCCGCCAACTACGCCGGCATTAAACTCAAAGATCTTCAAAGCCTCAACCCTGCTTATAACCATTGGGCAACATCACCAGACGGTCCTAATCACCTCCTTCTTCCAATCGACAAAGTAGATCGCTTTAATCGTCAGTTTACAAGTAATGGCCGCCAAGGAATGAAAGTAGTTCGCTACCGGGTGAAATCCGGCGATACACTTAGCGTACTGGCTCAAAAGTATAAGACCACAACCAAGCAGATACAGCGTGCAAACAATATGACCGGCAGCAGTATCCGTGTTGGCCGCCATATCCTTATTCCTGTAGCCATGCAAGACGGCGACAGTATTTCTGCCCAGTTAGCGACACGAACCCAAAAGAGCCATGGCAGTGGCTATCGTACAACCTACGAGGTGAAATCAGGTGACAGCTTGTGGACCATCGCCCGCAGCCAGAAAGTATCTATCGACCAAATCACCAAGTGGAACGGCTTTAGCAAAAACAAACCGCTCCGTGTCGGGAAAAAGCTGACCCTATGGAAAGACAGCCAGTCTGGCGCTGTAATTCGTACGGTGTATTACAAGGTACGCTCCGGTGATAATCTGAGTGCCATTGCCCAACGTTATAAAGTAAAAGTATCTGACGTTGTAAAATGGAATCAGATCAAAGGTCAGAAATACCTTAAACCCGGACAGAAATTAAAACTATACGTAGATGTTACTAAGGTCAGTGTATGACGCCGTCTAAAAATATATTCGCAGCAGTACTCGATGCTTTTCGCTCTCCAATCGACTGCTTTGCAGCTATCTATGAGCACCCCAAGTGGGCAGTATTACCCTATCTAATCGCTATTCTTGGGCCTTTTTTCCTCTGGAACAGCTATTTCGGTAATGTAGATATGGTCTGGTTACAGCAGGAGCTGATGACTCAGTTCGTAAATGCAAATCAGCAAATAGAGGAATCATGGCTGACCAAGGAAGCTCTGCTGGCACGTGAGGTAATCGGTGATATTGGCGGGCGTACGCTTTGTATATTTGTGCTGGCTCTATGGCTACATTTGGCAACCAAGGGCAATCAATATAAGCACAGCTACGGCAAGTGGTTAGCGGCATCATGCTTTATCATGCTACCGACAGTGATTGGCGACTTTGCCAGTTATATCAACATCATGTTTAACAGCAGTAATATCCTGCCAAATGCCGCAGACCTGAACAGCTTGAATGGCCTGATAAAACTGCCAATGAACAATCCATGGGCATCCTTTTCTGCCACTATTCCTTTACTGGCACCATGGTATATCGCACTAACTTATGCAGCTATTACGGCATGGACAGATTATGATCGAGCCAAATCAATTGTCGTTGCTTGCCTACCCTGGCTACTCACACTTATTGTTTGGCCAATCATGATCATTGCAGCCTAAAGCTGGCAATAATGGGGTTGTGATCAGAGGCATCGGTTTTCGGTGCCTCTGCTCTCACCAGCCGTAGATCACGGTAATACAAGTGATCCAAGGGCTTACCAAACACCTTGATCCGCTGATCCTTTCTGAGTTGAACATCGCGCAGTCCCAAACTCTCAGCAAAACGATTTACAACTTCAATTCTGGCCTGACGCCAAGTGTTAAAGTCACCAGCTAAAATAATCGGTCCTGAATGGACTCCCAACACGGCACGCAGACTATCTAATTGCTCCTGATATTCATCGAGACCCACAGCGAAGTTCACACCATGCAAGTTAACCACGATAAGTGTACTGCCATCAGAAAGAGCAAACTCGGACAGTAGTGCCGATTTAGGCAAGCGCAGCCAAGGCTCCATCGCTAGATAAGCACAAGTACTCTTGGCATTCACACTCGATAAGTTCATAACACCCGCAGGCGTGTTCATAAACTTAAAAGCATTAGCCATACGAACTTTCCATACAGAGTCGTCTAAGTAATCACGTAAGTCAGTATTCAAACTCGCTTCTTGTAACAAAACCAGTTCGCTGTCTTGTGAAAATGACTCCAGTGCAGTACGCCAGTTTTCTCTTTGCTGCTTATATATATTCCACACCGAGACAGTAAATTCTCCGTCCGTATCCAAAGGGCGCGCAATCGCACTTTCAATACAGCGATAAGAAAACTGTGGTGCCAGTACATTGGCACTAACTTCAGGCGTATTAGCAACGTCAAACGACCAGTTAAATGCGCTGACTCCTAACACCCCTGCGACGACTCCCAATCCTGCAGCGACTTTTGCATACCGCGTCATCCATACCACCTTTTTGAAACAAAACAACCCCTGGCAGCAGGGCTGCCATATAAATCAGAGAAGAAATCTAGCGAGTTAGTAATGCTCGCCGTTATCGTAATAAGCGGTTGGTGTCAGTGCGGTAAAAATAACAGCAACATCCTGCTCCGGCGCTTCCAAAGCATTCCGGACGGCATCTGTAATATGTCGGGCTACCTGATCTTGTACTTCTTGTCCGCGGTCAAACCAGAGTACCTCGACAAACGGGTACGCGAAGGAAACCTCACCGTCAAAAATGAAGGTTGTCGATATATGCTCTAAAGTGAAATCTTCGCGAGGACAAGCCATCAGGGGCTGAAGGTCATCAACTAATGCTGTCGATAGTGACTTTACGGTATCAAATTCTACATCACGGAAACGAAGATGCGGCATGTCTACTCCCAAATAGCTCGCTGCTGAAAGCCAACAAGATACCACTGATATCACGTGCTGCGCATCTATTTCTGTGCTCTTGCAGGCGTTTTATTTCAATATATAAGTGTCAATTTTAGCAGCTCTAACGCTAATAAGTTGAAGATAAAATAGAATCACAACACCTGAACCAAGATCACAAAATCACAAAATCACAAAATCACAATTAAGCCCACATAAGAGAAGTTATAATGAAAAATACGAGTCTTTGGTGAGTAACAGACGCAAAAAAGCCCCGACATTTCTGTCGAGGCTTTCGAAAGTGGCAGGGGTAGAGAGATTCGAACTCCCAACACGCGGATTTGGAATCCGCTGCTCTGCCAATTGGAGCTATACCCCTGTAGCTATTTTAAAGACTTAACTATGTCTGAATAAGTGGCGGAACGGCCGGGCTTGCGTTCAAGCGGGACTCATTCGACCGAAGGGCGAACCCTTCAAATAAAGTGGCGGAGCGGACGGGACTCGAACCCGCGACCCCCGGCGTGACAGGCCGGTATTCTAACCAACTGAACTACCGCTCCACACGGTGATAAACAGCTTACTGTT
>NZ_RJLM01000151.1 GCF_004104355.1 Photobacterium chitinilyticum | reverse complement strand
CCGCCTGGAGGAATGGAGCTGGCCGTGCCGCCCCGGTTCCAAGTCAAACCACGTCTGCCGTACATAATCCTCTATTCTGCACACTTCAGGGCAAGAGAGCTGCAAATCTGGGCTTCTGGGCGGCCGCGACAGGCCACTCTTTGCTTTYTATGCGCGCAAACGCCGTATCTCGCCGAGAGAATCACGCTGTGTACACCGAAGCATRAAAGTGCCATAACCTCCGAAATCCAAGCTGGAGGCAGGTGRAACCATGCTTGCCTTAAAATATATTCTATTCTGCAGCCTCCTGGCCAGGAAAGCTGTGGATCAGTGCCTCTGGGAGGCACGGGCAGAGCCATCTTTCCTGGCCGCCCGGGGACGCTCTGTGCCCGGCTGAGAGCAGTRGCACGGYCCGCCTGGAGGAATGGAGCTGGCCGTGCCGCCCCGGTTCCAAGTCAAACCACGTYTGCCGTACATAATCCTCTATTCTGCACACTTCAGGGCAAGAGAGCTGCAAATCTGGGCTTCTGGGCGGCCGCGACAGGCCRCTCTTTGCTTTT
>NZ_RJLM01000150.1 GCF_004104355.1 Photobacterium chitinilyticum | reverse complement strand
TTTCTGAAATATGCCTTCCAGCTACAATTTCAGATCCAGACAAAATTTCTTTCTTCGGAAAGAAGCCTGCGCGTCCGTAGCTCAGCTGGATAGAGTACCTGGCTACGAACCAGGCGGTCGGAGGTTCGAATCCTCCCGGACGCGCCATTATTGATATGCATGGTATCGTTACTGCGATGCGGTGCAGTAAAACCGAATTAAGTGTGCGCTCGTAGCTCAGCTGGATAGAGTACCTGGCTACGAACCAGGCGGTCGGAGGTTCGAATCCTCCCGAGCGCGCCATTGATTTGTGTGGTGAGGTGGCCGAGAGGCTGAAGGCGCTCCCCTGCTAAGGGAGTATACGGTTTATCCCGTATCGAGGGTTCGAATCCCTCCTTCACCGCCATTCTTTGTTGTTTCTGAAATATGCCTTCCAGCTACAATTTCAGATCCAGACAAAATTTCTTTCTTCGGAAAGAAGCCTGCGCGTCCGTAGCTCAGCTGGATAGAGTACCTGGCTACGAACCAGGCGGTCGGAGGTTCGAATCCTCCCGGACGCGCC
>NZ_RJLM01000149.1 GCF_004104355.1 Photobacterium chitinilyticum | reverse complement strand
TAATCTTTAATTTCAGCCTTAAGACACTAAACTAATTTAAGGAGTATAATCACATTTGCTATTAAGTATGCAATACGCTCACCTTATTACTTTCCCCCCTATTATTATATTTATTTTATTTTACATTATATTATATTATATTATATATAAATAAATTAAAACATACTTTTTAACAAAAATTTTTACCAAATTAAACTTACCACCACCAAAAAAAACAAAAACAAAAATTAAATAGAGATTTGTAAATCTTACTCACCATTCGATGGTGAAGCTTACTATAAGCCTTTCTATCCAACTGTATAACCTTAATAAACCCCAAATATAACCTTAATAGACTATATATATTTAGGAAGTACAATCATATTTGCTTTAGAATCCTTAGCCYCCTAAACATAATCTTTAATTTCAGCCTTAAGACACTAAACTAATTTAAGGAGTATAATCACATTTGCTATTAAGTATGCAATACGCTCACCTTATTACTTTCCCCCCTATTATTATATTTATCACCTTATTACTTTCCCCCCTATTATTATATTTA
>NZ_RJLM01000148.1 GCF_004104355.1 Photobacterium chitinilyticum | reverse complement strand
TTTCAATTATTTGTGGAAACATATCAATTGGTAGAACCTCTGATAAAAGAACGAGATGGATAAAATGAATCACTCACATATTCTTCTGAATTATATGTATCTGCGGGAATAATTTGGAAAACCAGTAGGGATATGCAAGAACAAGGAATATGCAAGAACAAAGAATTTTTATTGGAAACATTCCTTTAATGAATTCCCTATGGAATATACAGAATTGTAATCAATCAAATATTGCAAAGCCCCGGAATTTATTACCGGTCAGAATTGGACCATAACGGAATTTCGGTCTATACGGGCACCATAATATCAGATTGGGGAGGATATCAGATTGGGGAGGCAGGTTAGA
>NZ_RJLM01000147.1 GCF_004104355.1 Photobacterium chitinilyticum | reverse complement strand
GGCTCATAACCCGAAGGTCGTTGGTTCAAATCCAGCTCCCGCAACCAATTTACTTGTTGAGATACAAGAATGCGACACTAGCTCAGCTGGTAGAGCGCAACCTTGCCAAGGTTGAGGTCACGAGTTCGAACCTCGTGTGTCGCTCCAATTTGTAGATTATGGCGAAAGCGGTAATCGRAAGGTGAAAGACCTTTCCTGTGATGCGACACTAGCTCAGCTGGTAGAGCGCAACCTTGCCAAGGTTGAGGTCACGAGTTCGAACCTCGTGTGTCGCTCCAATTTGTTAGATTATGGCGAAAGCGGTAATCGGAAGGTGAAAGGCCTTTCCTGTGATGCGACACTAGCTCAGCTGGTAGAGCGCAACCTTGCCAAGGTTGAGGTCACGAGTTCGAACCTCGTGTGTCGCTCCAATTTGTAGATTATGGCGAAAGCGGTAATCGGAAGGTGAAAGRCCTTTCCTGTGATGCGACACTAGCTCAGCTGGTAGAGCGCAACCTTGCCAAGGTTGAGGTCACGAGTTCGAACCTCGTGTGTCGCTCCAATTTGTAG
>NZ_RJLM01000146.1 GCF_004104355.1 Photobacterium chitinilyticum | reverse complement strand
TCGTCTACAAATATCCAAATTTTGATGCCTAATACCCCATATATAGTTCGAACTGGATAGGAAAAATAATCAATTTTAGCTCGAATGGTTTGTAGGGGACCCCTCCCTTCTCTGATCCATTCGACACGTGCAATTTCTTTTCCGTCGATACGTCCTGCAATTTGTACTTGAATTCCTTTTGTATCTGCCTGTTCAGTTAATTCWATAGCYTTTTTCATTGCYTTGCGAAAWGAAACTCTATTTTTTAATTGKCCGGCTATAAATTCTGCAAGAATATTAGGAAAAGAAACGCGATTTTTAATTCTTGTAATAGCAATGTTRAGTTTTCGRTTCACAGAATTWAATTCTTTTTGTAMATTCATCTGTAAKTCTTCRATTCYTCGKGGTCKACYTTCWATTAATAWYTTTGGRAATCCCATATARATTMTGAYYTGRATCAGRTCGATTCTTTTTTGAATCTCTATAAATCCCATATAGATTATGATCTGGATGAGATCGATTCTTTTTTGAATTTCAATACGTGCAATTCCCTCCATACCAGAGGATATT
>NZ_RJLM01000144.1 GCF_004104355.1 Photobacterium chitinilyticum | reverse complement strand
TCACCTTGATTGCCTTGTTATAAGCCAGTTACTTGGCAGATTCAGCTTTATTTTGCGATAGTATAAACATCAGCATTCCTGCCATTATTACCATGTCCGCAATATTAAAAACACCWGTGCGAATTGAGCCAAAACCTACATTTAAGAAGTCAACGACCRCGCCATTATTTRCAACTCGRTCATAAAAGTTACTGGCACCACCAGAGAAAATCATCGATAACGCAACCAACGAATTAAGATTTAATTTAGAACTTGTCACTAAGTAGAAAAACAACCCCAAAAGGAAAACACCGACAGCTAGAACAAAAATCCCGAACCGATGTTCATCAGATAAACCATTACCTAACCCTAAGAAAGCACCAATATTTTCTGTATATCCAATACGAAAAACATCTGAAAAATAACTATTCATCATGTTTCTTGACAGATGCTCTGAGGCTAATAATTTCGTACCTTGATCAACACCGATACAAGAAAGGGTAACCAATAAAATGACTTGAAGCTTTTTCCAAATATTCATATTACCTCTACAACTACCGAAGGCTTATAACGCCT
>NZ_RJLM01000143.1 GCF_004104355.1 Photobacterium chitinilyticum | reverse complement strand
GTGTCATCGGTAATCACCACCGTCGGCACGGCCGTGTCTACTGCCTGTGTACTTTGGGTCGCGGCGGTGTTGTTGTTGCCTGCCGCATCGGTGGCCACATTGGCGGCCACATTCACCGTGATGTTGGCGGTGCTGCTGGCATCCGGTGTTACCACTAGCGTATAAACGCTGCCACTCGCGGCAGTGAAGCTACCCTTGCTGCCGCCGCTGACGGTGATGTCATCCGCGGCAAAGCCTGTCACCGACTCACTGAAGGTGAGGGTGTAGGTCACATCCCCCGTCGCCGTCCCGGTGGTGTCATCGCTGATCACCACGCTCGGTACGGCCGTGTCCACCGCCTGTATGCTTTGGGTCGCGGCGGTGTTGTTGTTGCCTGCCGCATCGGTGGCCACGTTGGCGGCCACATTCACCGTGATGTCACTGRTGCTACTGGCATCCGGCGTCACCACCAAGGTGTATACGCTGCTGCTCACGGCGGTGAAGGCACCCTTGCTGCCGCCGCTGACGGTGATGTCATCCGCGGCAAAGCCCGTCACCGACTCACTGAAGGTGAAGGTGTTGT
>NZ_RJLM01000018.1 GCF_004104355.1 Photobacterium chitinilyticum | reverse complement strand
ACTTGAGATAGAGTTCCAGTGCTTGCTGCATGAAACTTTGAACGGTATGCGCCATGACTGGAGCATAGACAAAATTTTAGGCTATATTAGAAGCAGATACGCAATCTTCGACGCAGCGCACTCCCCGAGCTTGCTCGGCAGATTTAACATTATATTCTACGAAACAAATTCGTAAATCATGTTCATATATTCTCTTCGTAATCCTCAACAACCAAACCAACGATAAAAGAGTTTCAAATCAAAATCCTACAGCCGTAATCACACAAAACAAGCTCTAAATACATCATTTCTATTCGCATATCAAGCATCTGGTACATTCCTGTATGTAATTGACACATAGCTACTTTTCAGCCCAATGTGATTAATAGTAAAAATAAGCGAACTAGTTTGCGTAAATATTGAACAGTCTGTATTTGTTGTTTAGCCTAACATCAAAGCACTGTATGGATAATCAGTATTATGAAAGACATTCCTCAACCACTATCAGCAATCAACAGTAACTTCATTACTGAACTAACCACATTCATTCGAATGCGCGGTCTGTCGTATTCTACCGAGAAAACCTATGTTCATTGGATTAAGCGCTATATTAACTTTTGTGGCTACCAATCACGCCATGATATCTCTTCAGCTGACATCAATCGTTTTCTTGAGCATTTAGTTATTAAGAAAAATGTCTCTCCCAACACACAAAAAACAGCACTCAATGCGATTGTTTTTCTGTGTAGAGAGCATCTCAAACAAAACACCGAATCCCTTAAATACAAAAGGGCTAAAAAAGGCCCTAAAGTACCCGAAGTTTTTACACACCGAGAAGCAATTGCTGTCATTAATGAGCTATCAGAACCCGCAAAACTTGTTACTCAGCTGATGTATGGTAGTGGGTTACGAATCAATGAAGCTCTCAGGCTTCGAGCAGCCGATATAGATCTAGACGTACAATCAGTAACAGTAAGAAACGGAAAAGGTAATCGAGATAGAAAAACCTTGCTTCCAACTGCACTGATCAAACCCATTAAGCAGCAATTAGCCTTGGTCGAAGTCCTACATGATAGAGATTTAGATAAAGGCTTTGGTGAAGTATATATGCCTTATGCATTAGCTAAAAAATTTCCTACACAAGCTAGAGGTTATGGCTGGCAGTACCTATTTCCTGCCTCAAGATTAACAGTTGACCCGCGATCCAGAAAGATGATGCGCCATCACATTACAGATCGTATGGTACAGCTGCATGTCACGAAAGCAATTCGTAAGGCCAAGATTATTAAAAAAGCGGGGTGTCACACATTCAGGCATTCATTCGCAACACGATTGCTTGAAAACGGAACAGATCTTAGAAACATCCAAGAATTACTAGGACATTCAGATATTAAAACAACACAAATCTATACCCATGTAGCGGGGGTACACCAAAGCGGTGTTAAAAGCCCTCTAGATAACTAATTGCCAAAGTATCTAAAACAAGTAGTGCCCCAAAGGCTACGCTACCGCCGAAGATACTTAAATCCCAGCAGCATGCCTAATTATCAAGACATGAGCGTATCACGATTTAAGAGTATAGAAATAGTCACATCTACCATATATTAAATAAAACAATGATTTATATCTTCTTTCCTTGATGCAATCAAAATAAAAAGGCCTTATGTATAAACATAAGGCCTTAATAGAAAACTAATTAACTGGCTTCAATTAGCCATCAATCTATTAGTCTAAATCAGCAGCTTCTTCTTTAGCTTCATTCGCACTGCGTTGAAGTGCTTTACGCTTATTACGCTCAATCTGATTCTGAACAAATTCAGCTAATGTCTTCTCAGCCCACTCTGTCGCTTCAGCTTCAGTAGCGAAACCCATTTCACGCTTAGAGATCGTTGTACGACGAGCAGATATCTGTCGGATAATCTCAGCCGCCCAGCCATTTCTTTTCTCAACTACGCGGTAATCAAATTTTTTGCCGTTTGCCATTTCATTTTCCTAGGGATGACTCAAGGTAGTAACGTTTTCATCGAACCCTCTTCTTTTTGAGAGCCCTAAAACGCTATCCCTTTGTAAGGGCGGTATTAGAACACAATTAGCGTCAATAAAGAACGAGAATTACAGATCTAACTGCCATCGAGTGAGTGGTGCATCTTTCCTGATCCCTTCCCTTCCCCATCTGTCGACGCTATCAACCATCAAAATACGATTAGGGTTAGGGACTAATGATTTCAGCTGTTTACTTACCTTTTTTGATGTAAGCAACCACAATGATTCATCATTAACCAGTAACTCAACGAGAGCTTGCTTGTCCTCTTGTGTCCATTCCAGCTCTGGCTGAGTAAATCGTTCAACAACAAAAAGTTGGTTACCGGAAGCAAAATCTTCAAGTTCATTTGAAAGAAGTACTACGGAATCAATTTCAGCATCAAGTAAGTCATTCTGCTGCTGATTAATCATTTTGCGAACGTCTAGCATCAGCTGTTGCTGATTCGCTGCAATCGCCTTTGCTTGGGCTGGCCAAACTTGCTGCAAGTCTTGGCTCACAATGGCAGCCATTCGGCTCAGGTTCGCAGGGTTGAGCCAGGCAAACGTCGATGTTGTGCCATCCTCCAATCGTAGAGCAGCGACACCCTGCGCTCTAGGAGAAATAGCTTGTGAGGCATCCACCTCAATGATAGCTATATTCCCCTGCCGTGCATGAACATATAATGGGTCCTGAGGCCAAATCGCCCCTAACGTCACCGCCACCTTAGCCTCTCGCGCCGCCTTCGCAGTCAGCTCAGCACCTTTGCCGTTAAACCAATTCGGCAGCCGTTGAATACCATAACGCTTGGGTGGCAAGTAGCTTGTTGTGATAGATGTGCCCTTTGTCAGCTCAGAAGCCAACATATATGTAGCGGGCGTTGCCGTTAATATATCTTCTGCCAACGCTGAGAATGAACATACCCCCGCACCGACAATAGATGTCGCAATAGTCAGCTTGGACCATGTCTTTATGAATAGGATCTTTTTGAATAGAGTCGTCATTACGTAGATCATCCCTTACGTGCAATGCGGTAACATGTCGCGGTTAAGAAGAACATAGCCGAAACTATGATAATGGCAGCCCCGGAAGGTACTGGCAGTTTAAGCTCCATAGGAAGAACCGTGCCGACGAGGCAACTAACCGTTGCAAGAAATGCCGACATCAAGACAAAGTCACCCATATTCTTAGTAAGCAATCGTGCTGTTGCACCGGGAATTAACAACAACGCACCAACCAGCACCGCGCCTATGATTTTTACCGAGGCAATCGTCACTAGGGTAATCATCATCACAAACAGGTAGTCATAAAAATTGGTCGCATAACCACGAACCCTTGCAATATCAGGGCTGATGCAAGTTAACAGAATGCGGTTAAATGTAGGGATCAGTACCAACACAATCAATAAACAACTTAGAGCCAATATCAGCAAGTCTTGGTCCGTTACCGTCAGGATCGAGCCAAACAAAACATTTTCAAGCATATGGATATTGATTTTACGCGCAACGTACATCAATAGTGCAGCACCAACAGCGAGCGCCAATGCCAAGAAAACACCAACAAGAGTATCGTAAGGCACGTTAGTACGATTGCGAACAAAATGCAGCAACAACGCGAAGATCATGCAGAAACTAAACAGGCCGATGATCGGATTCTCAGGCGGCTCGCCTAACAGCACTCCCAAAGCGATGCCTGTCAGAGCAGCATGTCCCACCGCTTCAGAGAAAAACGCCAAGCGTTTGGCAATGACCAAGGTTCCCAATCCGCCAAGTAACGGGCCTAGCAACAAGGCCGCAACCACTGCATTAATCATAAACGAATAAGAGAAGCTTTCACTTAACCAACCAGTATCAACGCCCGATTGTGCCCAGCTCCGGATAAAATCCATCATGCAACACTCTCCAAAGTGACATTGTCAGATTGCGGTGCACAAGTGTAATGATTGAATAAACGTTCAATTTTTTCTGGCACCAGTACATCAGCAACCGAACCACTATCAATGAGCTGACGGTTAACAACATGAACATAGGCATCCAAACGCCTTACCGCAGTTACATCATGATGAACAGCCAGCACGGTTTTACTCTCCGAGACAAGTTCCTTAATCAAAGACTCAAGGTAACGTACACCTTGCTCATCCATCCCTGTTGTCGGCTCATCCAGTACCAACAGATCTGGGTTATCAAGCAACGCCTGGGCAAACAATACTCGTTGCTGCTCTCCACCCGACAACTGTCCCATACGACGGTCGGCACGTGCTGCCATCCCCACTCGATCCAGCTGTGCCAGCGCATGCCCTTGCTGTTTGGAACGGTTGCGCCAGTTCGGCCAGAATAGCGGTGTTCGGCTCTGATTGAGTAATATAAAATCCATAACAGTCAAAGGCAGGCTAGATTCAAATACGGCCTTTTGTGGTACATAGCCAACCTTGCCTTTAGCCTCCGGCCATTGAATATTGATATCGCCGGTGAATGGCGTTAATCCCAAAATGGATCTCAATAACGATGTTTTTCCACCGCCGTTAGGCCCCATCACAACATGGCATTGAGCTGCTGCGAAAGAATGGTTAATCTCATGCAAAATCGTATTGTCGCCATATTTCAGGTCAACATTATTAAGACAAATACTCGGACCCACGATTAGCTACCTTTTTTCTCAGCGGTGAACTTCATCGACTCAACCAAGGTGTCAAGGTTGGCTTTCATCTCTATCTCAACCTTATCGGCGTTATACGGCCCATGCGTCATGTGCGAAAAACGATACAGCTGAACCCCGGTTGCCTTTTCGATGGTATCAACATAGCGATTCGGCATATTCAGTTCGTAAAACAGCACATCAATACCTGATTGACGGATTTTTTCTATCGTTTCCTGCAGCTGACTGGCACTTGGCTCGACACCATGGCCGGGCTCGATAACAGCCGCGACATCAATGCCAAACTCCTGCAAAAGATAACCATAGGCGTTATGCGTAGTCGCAACTGTCATTCCACTGGTATCCAGATCGCCTAACGTCATCATGGCTTCATGTTTGAACTTACGAAACTTGGTTGCGTAACGTCGGGCATTACTGCGGTAATAACGCGCATTGTCCGGATCAATCTTCGCCATCTCATTGGCAATGGTGTACACCTTCTGAATGGTGGTCGACAGCCCTACGAAGGTATGAGGGTTCACCGCACCATCACCGACAGATTGTCCAATCGCCGGCAATAAAGGAACATCCTTATTGGCTTTTATAACAATGAGATCATCACGATTTGCAGCCTGAATCACCTTCAGGGCAAAGTCGTCATGACCAATACCATTAACCACAATAATGTCCATCTGCTTCAGGCGACGAAGATCATTCGGCTGGGGCTGATAGTTATGCGGATTAAACCCGGCATCTACTAGCGGCAGCACATCAACCTTCTCGCCCACAACCGCCTTTACATAACTAAAGTAAGGCTGAAGTGTTATTCCGATAGTCAATTTTTCTTCTGCCCGAATGGCCGTCGTTCCCAACAGAAAGATAAATGCAGATACGACCTTTAACATGAATTTACTTTTCCTGTTTTTTATGCCTTTTTTTATATCGGTTTTTACATCGTTCTTAATATTGTCTTTAAATAACTGTTTCATTACGAATACCACTCACTATTGCCGCCAGTTGCTGCTAGCGTGAGCCTGTTAATGGGGATGATTTTCTTCTTGGGTAACAAATACGACCTGTTTCCAGCCCGCGTCAATAAGTGCGGCTGGTTCTGTCAGATCATCAACATCGACTGAACTTACTTTTCGGTCCAAGTCCAACCAAATATCAGGCGCAGCCTGAAGAGAAAAGAGAACAACGGAAGCCGCCCCTTGTTCTTGCAGACGAATGCCAAGATAGGAGCCAGCTCTACTTTCACGCCATTGATGTCGGCCTTTGTGCTGCCAGCTTTTATCCTGTACAAACGGGGCCAACCACAGATCTTCTAATTCACCGAGCGTTGGCCAGCTTTCATCACCATCAAATTCAAAATTATCCTGGCGAATATTACGAATTTCTTCATGAGCCAAACGCAAATCAGCGATCATTGCCAATTCCTGAGGTTCAAGCTCTTGAATAGCAATTTGATGAGAAGCCAGTGCTAATTGTCGAGTTGATGCCTGATGGTATGGAATCAAGATTGCAGCTACCAAAAATATTACGGCAATCGACAGTGCAACCCATTTCCCTTCCCTTCCGCCATCATCGGCTGTTACGGATTCGCTGATCATTTTTCTGAGAGCTCAACAACATCCACTTCAACCGGGTTTTCATGGCCAGCATCAAAAACCAGATAAAAGTCAGTGTCAGGCATATTAAACTCAGCCATTGAACGCTTATCTGTCGCTACCTTGCCAATCAAATTGTCATCGTAGTCAAACATATCAACGTTATAGTCAACCGCCGAGCTACCGTCACTATACCCCGCTTCACATATCACTTTTTCAGCTTCGAACCAGCAGCTCATGAGAGGAAAATGTGCATATGCAGAAACAGAAAAAAGACTAGAAAGAGATAAAACAAGCAAACTTGGACGCTTTCTCGTAATTAATTTCATAATTAATATCTACAGCTTAAATAATATGAGGAATAAATAGCCTGCATTCACAGGCTATCAAATTACTGAAGAACAGCTTCAAATGTCAGGTGGACATTAACGCTGGCAGTATCAGCCAACGGGTTATCAGGCAACTCGCCTTTATAGTTTGCTTTCATTAACCAGCGACCCGCCGTATCCGGAGTAAAAGTCACCATGCCTTGCTCGTTACTCACCACATCAAGCTGTTCCTGATGATTACGATATAAGGTACCTTCGCGAGTGATCTCGGCGGTTACGCCTTGCTGTGGTTCGCCGTTATAGAAAAACTGGAAGGTGACTTCCTCACCTTCAACAATATCTGATGGATGTGTCACCGGCACAAGTTCTAGGTATTTCCCTTCCAGCTCAAATGCCTTCGTTGTAGGCTTACCGACAGTCACGTAAGTTTCAGCACGGGTATAACTTACCTGGGTGATCACATCCCGGGCTTGTTCCGGCAACACTTGATCGCGTTCAGCTTTGTGCGCTTTCGCCCACTTAACAGTGTCACGACGGCCCGCTTTATACTGCGTATAGTAAGAAGGAACATTATTGACGCGCACTTTATGCGTACCTTCTTCTTCAAAATAGAAGTCAAAGATTGAACGTCGCTTCCCCTTGGTGACATAAGAAGGATACTGAATTCGCCCATCCGGCATAATGATTTGACCCGTTTCGCTGCCGGCCGGCTTGTCAAAAACAAAGGTTCCATGTGACGCTGTCACATCAAACGTTAGCCAATCTCCCCCTTCTTTAGATACGGTGAAATGAGATGGAACAATCCAACGAGGGTGGGCATTCGCGGTTGCTGTTACAGCTAAACCTGCAACAACAGCACAAGCTATAGATAGTGCTTTAACTTTCTTATTCTTAATCATCTTTATGCTCTTAACTAACGAAAAAAGTAACTAACGAGTGATCTAAATCCAAACTTCTGTACCGCTGGCTATCGCCTAATCGTTGACGAGATAACTCAGAGTGATCGTGCCAGTCTCTTTGGTCGGCGCTAGCTGGTGAGTCATGCTTGACTCACCAAGCTGAATTTTCTGACGGATATAGTTTCGGCCACCATGCTCTCGAACAACCTCTGCATAGAAGGTATATGTCCCCTGCTCAACCCGGTTACCGGCATCATCAAGGCCATCCCAGCTAAATCGATATTCTCCTGCCGGGCGAGTTGCCGAGGTAACGGCATCAACCAACTCACGGTCATAGCGGCCAACCTTTCGCCACCAACTACGAAGATCTTTAAGCCACTCATCTTTGCCTACCCACAGCTGAACGGTTCGGACAGATTTGCGTTGCTGATCTTCGATCCAGACAGCAACGTATGGCCGGGCATACATCGAGGTTTGGATTGCTGGCAGTTCAAAATGAATATCCATTGATGCGCTATCGGGAATAGGTTTCGCGTAAGCAGAAAAGGCCAACGGTAGCGCGATAGAGATCGCTAAGAGCGACTTGGAAACATAGGTCATCGGAAGTCCTTAATAAATACATAACTGTTGCTTGCTAAGGAACAGCAAAAAAGAAGATCAACAAGGTGATTAATGAGCCCAATGCTGTCCATTTTAGCGAGGTAGCCAAAGTCTTTTTCTTGGGCAACAGCAGACAAACTCCCGTCAGTACAAAGAACACCATCAGCAGTGCGGTAATATCGATAAACCACTTCCACACATCACCACTGTTACGGCCTTTGTGCAGATCATTGAGTACAGCAACAACGCCATAATGAGACTTTTCAATCACCGCTTCTTTTGTCGTTAAATCAATAAAAACAGTGGCATTAAAGCCAGGGCCTTTGTAGTCAAATGAGATTTCACCTTCGAGCAATTCTCCCCCTTCAACATCGATAAAGACCTCCATTGCTGAGGGCGAACCTGAGATATCAACCTGATTTTGTAAGTATTGAATTAAATCTTCCTCTTCCGGAACAAATGCCGAAGGCCCAGATTCCAAAAGAGCAACAGGTAGCTTTAAGGTAAATTCTTCGACTGTTGGCTGGCTATTCACGAAGAGTTCGGGACGGTTTAGCGTAATGCCTGTAACCGAGAAAAACAGGACGACAAGCAACAAAGCCATCGAGATGTAGATATGCAGGCGGCGTGCCCAAAGCTGAACCGCTTTATTTTTTAGCAGCATGATTGAAAACAACTAACAGTCACAAAATGTTATGTGCCTTAATTTAATTGATAATTGTTTTCATTGGCATTCAATTTACATTGTTTACGATAAAACGGGAAAATGACTTCCACTAGCCATTGGCTAGGAAGGCATAAAGGCGGAAAAGTGATCAGAAGCGCGGAAAGACGTCTAAATGGCTATACATCCAATTCTACGCTGATTAAGTTCCTTTAAAACAAAAGCTTGAAAGTATCTATTACTATTAGAAAAGTGAAAGGAGTGCTAATTATATTAGTTTTGCGCGAAACTGGACGGAGAAAGGCGGAATTTTTAATTTTTGATGCTAAAAGTTTGAAGCTTACACTTCCCCTCCCTCTTTACTTACAACTGAAGTAAAGAGGCTTATCAGCGTCAGGCCAGCGAAGAGCTCAGTTGGCTTGGTGATCACAGTTGGCAGAGATCAGTTCTTACACACCTCTGTCGGATAGGCGACACTCGTTACCGAGTGCCGCCCTCCTGAGAACCGTACGTGCAACTTTCACTGCATACGGCTCAAGCCTCCACTAAGGCGTATTACGTTACCCAGCAATCACAATGCAGCTAARGCAGGTTCAAACCATGAGTTTCGTCCCTGTTTCTTAACCTTACGCTCTTTGAGGAAAGGTTCGTAAAAAGGGTCATAAGGCGTGGCCTTACTCATGATTTTTACATGCCTTTTAATCGGCGTTTTGGCTATCTGAACCAGATTAAAGTGGCAGTCCATATTGGCGATCTTCTGCCACCCATGAAATTGCCATTCGCCTYGTCGATTCAGGTAGTATTTTCGACGTACCCAATCCTTGTTTTTCGTTGGATGACGCCTTATCGCCCAACGCCATAACAACCAGAATAGTTGATGACTTACATAGTCAAAAGTTCGCTTTGCCACGCAATGACGATAGTAATTCGCCCAACCTCTCAGTTTCGGATTCAATATTTTAATGAGATCGTTCACTGGGATTGTTGCGTGCTTTTTGATGAGTTCACGTAAGTTACCCAAAAATGACAGTACGTTGCTCTTACTTGGTTTAATAAGYAGTTTGCCTTTGTACTTTCTGAGATTGAATCCCAAAAAATCAAAACCATCATTTATATGAGTCACGTGAGTTTTTTCTTCAGAAAGTGTTAAGCYCCTTTCTTCTAAAAARCTAATTAGCTGCGGTTTGATGTTGTTCACCAAAACTTCCTTTGAAGTCCCGGTTATTACAAAATCATCAGCGTATCCAATGAAGTTGACTCTATCGCCAGTTTTACGTGCTATCGWCTTAACCAGATTTTCTAAACCTGCTAGCGTCAGTAGCATAAGCGTTGGCGAGATTATACCGCCTTGAGGCGTTCCCTCTGCWGTGTTGTAAAACAGTCCTTTATCGATAAAACCGCATTCAAGCCACTRTTTCAGCATTCGTTTATCCGTTTGAATGTTATCGATTAGCCACTGATGACCAATCTTATCGAAACARGCCTTAATGTCCCCCTCAAGAACCCATTGCGCTGAACGTTTAAAACAYAAGCATTTGAAGCATTGTTCGATTGCATCGGCTGTGCTTCTGTTGGGTCGAAAACCATAGCTATTTGGGTCAGCAATGGTCTCAGAGATAGGCTCTAGGGCAAGAAGATAAAGCGCTTGTTGCGCTCGGTCTATCATGYACGGAATTCCTAACGGTCTGAGTTTGCCGTTTTTCTTGGGGATATAGATACGTCTGAGTGGTTTAGCTTTGTAGCCTTTCCGACTCAATTGATTAACCGCTGCCACACGACGTGCATCCGTGTTCCAGATGATGCCGTCAATTCCTGGCGTTTTGCTGCCTTTGTTTTGAGATACTCGCTTAACAGCAAGAAGTTTTGCTGCTTTCGAGTGAGTAAGTATCCACTGYAATGCTTTCGCCTTGCCGCGTTTACCTTCTCGGATTGCTTTTGCAATGCGTATTTGAAGCTTTAATACGTGCTGTTCAACGGCTTTCCAGTTAATGGYTTGCCATTGAGTACCGTTAGGAGAGGCACTAACTTCGTTTGAAGCTACCATTTGCGTTCCTCCTTGAATAAAGTTCTTCAAATTATCTTGCAACGGGAGACCAGCTAGAAGTCAGCCCACTTTCGCGCCAGATAACCACCTGTATCCGCATCATTACAATACGGCTTTCGCTTTTTCTAGCCTCCTCTACCTGCACCACTATCGGCTGTCTTCACAGACCGCTTTCCCTTGAGGGAGAAGTACAGGCTTACCCTGTTCCGTATGTCGCGCAACGTCGGGTTAGATGCCCACTATAGTGCGGAGAGCGTCTTGATCACGAAAGAGTATTGTCCAACCCCTTTCCTACTCTCGTGCCTTTTGGCCATAGCGTATTAACCACTTCCGCTATTTCACGCATAACGCACCTTTCATGGATTCACTTACGTTCATCATACCAACACCCTAGCACTCACCCGATTTTGTGGTTATCAGGAGGAACGTCCTCTCACGATTTCATTCCCGCTCAGCATACTTGCTAAACTTCGTTACATTGTCGGATCCGCTGCTTTATTCAGGATCCTAGGGGCATCTGGTGATACAGATGGTTCACTCTTATCGCGGTGAACAGCGCTTCATACGACCTCAGGTCGCACGGACATAAACGTGTCAGTGATTTTACTAATTTAGTAGATTGCGGATTAACTTATGGGCTCTTCTCCGCTTACATGAGTCTGTATAACCAGTAAATAATTGATAACCGCATGATTTATAATGGCTCTTTTGCTTGTTCGTTAGTGTTGTAGTTTGTCGTTATTATCATCTGCTCTGTTTAACTTTAAAGGCCAATGTGTCCAGTCTGTATCCATCGAGACGGACACTCATTCCGTACTCGTCAAATGTAAGCGTGATAGACGATTCAAAGTGATTGACCCTGAGACAGGTGCACCGCGTACAGTCGATCACTATGTTCGCCGTCGCCTATCTGATTTACCTGTGAGTGGTCGTTCTTGCTTCATAGATATTGAGCTTGCTCAAACTCGTGATGGACTTGGCAGAAGATTGATTGAAGCAACTGATTTTGTTGTTAAAGGTGGCCGCTATACTGCGAGGTTTTGCCATTTCATCAGTGGATTATGCCGTTATATGAGCATTCATGCTGTTTCTAAACATCTCGGCATCCGCTGGGAAACAGTGAAAAACATCGATAAAGCATTTCTACTTTCCACCTTACCAGCATTAGAACCTGAGAAACTCACCAACCTCGTTCATATTGGCGTCGATGAAGTTGCCAGAGCCAAAGGACAGTAAGCGTCGAATTAAACCCACATTCCCACATCACTAGATCTCGTTCATAGTTTTCTCAACAACTAAGGAAGAACTATGAACCAACCTGAAAAACGACAATATTGGACGAGCGTCATTGAAAAACAAACAGCTAGCGGACTTTCTATTCCTGCTTTTTGCAAGGCGAACGACCTTAGCTATCCGACTTTTCATTACTGGCTGAAGAAGCTAACAGAGCAAAACGACGAATCGCAACACGCGCACTCCATTGTAATTAATGATGATATAGGCCCTGATACTGTCGCTTTGCATTTCCCTAATGGTATTAAGGCGGAGCTGCCTGCGAACCTGACCCTGGCACAAATCAAAACCTGGTTGCAGGTACTGCAATGATCCCCAGCGGCGCTATTTATCTCGTTTCAGGTGTTACAGATATGCGCAAGTCTATCGATGGCCTCTCAATCATTGTCGCTGATGTACTGGAGATGGATCCGCTCAGTGAAGCCTGGTTCATTTTCTGTAATCGTGGGCGTGACAAACTCAAAATCTTATTCTGGGATACCAACGGGTTCTGGCTCTACTATCGCCGCTTGGAAAAGGGGCGGTTTAAATGGCCAAAACCGAATTACGCTGGCCATATTCAACTCTCCCGACAGCAACTTAACTGGTTGTTATCAGGCTTAACCATTGAAAACCCCAAGGCACACCAACCGATAATCGGCAAACAAGTGAGGTGATCGTCACTGATCGCCTCATTGCTGTTGAGTGTTCTTTTAAAGCTGGCATTCTATCGTCATCAACTGAAATAAGTGTGACGAAAAATGACTGAACTTCCTGATGATGTAGAACAACTGAAAGCCATGTTGCTACAGCTTCAGCAAGAAAAACAAGCACAGGCTGAAGAAATCATTGAGCTAAAAAGCACCGTTCAACTGCTCACGGAACAACTCAACCTCAGCAAATCCAAACGCTTTGCATCACAAAGTGAGAAGTACCCCAAAGGCACCTTCAATGAGGCGGAGCAACAAAACAAACCCGCGTCCAAACATCACAAAAAAGGCCGGAAGCCCCTGCCAGATACTCTAGAGCGAGAAACGCGTGTTCATACCCTGAATGCACCGCACTGTGACTGTTGCGGTGGTGCTATGCATGAGTGTGGTAGTGATACGTCAGAAGAGCTGAAAATCATTCCACAGAAAGTCAGTGTGATCCGCCATCAGCGGACAAAATATGCCTGTCGAATCTGTGAGAAAACAGCGTTACAAAGTCAGATAATCACCGCGCCTAAACCCGCCAGCATGATACCGAGAAGTATTGCCAGCCCTGAAACCCTGGCCGCCGTGGCAACCGCCAAATATGTGGATGCACTGCCACTCTATCGTCAGGTCGATATTCTTAAACGTGCCGATATCGATATTAGCCGAGGAACACTCGCTAACTGGTGCGTACAGCTCGGTGCCAAAGTGAATGTGTTGGTCGATGCGATGAAACAGCATCTCCTGGATGAATCACTTGTCTGCGCCGACGAAACCACCGTACAGGTACTTGATGAGCCAGATCGAGCAGCGACAAGCAAATCGTATATGTGGGTTTATCGCAGTGGCGAGTTCGCATCAAATCCAGTGGTTATCTATGACTACCAACCGAGTCGAGCTCAAACTTGTCCAAAAGGCTTTCTTGGTGATTACTCTGGCTACTTATTATGTGATGGCTATAAAGCTTACGAAGGGCTAAAGCAAGTCACCTTGGCAGGCTGTATGGCTCACGCCAGGCGCAAGTTCACCGATGCTCAAAAGGCACAACCGAAAGGGAAATCAGGGCGTGCTGAAAAAGCCCTAGGGTACATCGGCAAACTGTACGGCGTGGAGAGTCAGAGCAAAATACTGAGTGCAGATAAGCGTCATCAACATAGACAAGAAAAGGCCAAACCGATATTGGCTGAGTTCCATACTTGGCTGAAAGAGAGCCAAGAAAAAGTGCTACCAAAAAGTCTGATAGGCAAAGCCATCAACTACACGCTTAACCAGTGGGATAAGCTGACCACTTACCTTGAAGATGGCAATATTAGCATCGACAACAATGTGACAGAGCGAGATATCAGGCCGTTCACCACCGGCCGGAAAAACTGGTTGTTCTCAAAATCAGTTGCTGGCGCAGAGGCGAGCGCGAACTTATATAGCATCGTAATGACATGCAGAGCAAACGACATCAATCCTTATTACTACTTCTTGCACCTGTTCCGGGAGCTGCCAACGAGAGTACCTGGCGCTGACCTATCAGATCTACTGCCTTGGAATGTTAACTTTAGTGAGGCCGAATAAGGCCTCACTGGCTAATTGCGCGCTTACAAAGGACACGACTATATGACGGTGGTTTATGACCTTATATCTGGGCATTTAATATGGGTAGGACATGGAAGAACAGCCAATGTACTTATCCACTTTTTAGAGCAACTCTCAATTAAAACAAGGGAAGGGATTCAAGCAGTATCAATGGATATGGGACAGTCTTATCAATCTGCTGTAAGAAAGGTTCTACCGAATGCCGACATCGTATTTGACCGATTTCACGTGATGCAAAATTACTCTCTCCTGATTAGAAAAGAGCGAAATAAAGCGTTTAGAAATGGGACACATCAAGAGAAGAAGATGCTGAGGGGGACGTTATTTTTACTCCTTAAGAATGCACCAAAATTAAATGATAAACAGTCAGATAGATTGGATGATTTACTTGAAAGTAATAAGACACTTTGCACAATTTATATGCTGAAAGAGCAACTGCAAGCTTTATGGGATGAACGTGATTTTGACTCGATGATTACAGCGCTTGAAGCGTGGTGTCAGCTTGCCAAAAAGACGAGGATCTTATCACTCATCAATTTTGCTGACTCTCTCTGGGAGAGAAGAATCGGCATCTGCAATTACGCAAAATATAGGCTAACGAATGCCCGCGTGGAAGCTGGCAACGTGTCAATTGGCCTTCTGAGGCGGAGAGCTCGCGGAGTTAGAGATACCGAATACTTTAAGTTAAAAATTAGGCAAACATCGACCAAAGAAATGCATTCAATATTTTATCCAGAAATCAAGCTCACCTAACCGGAGAAGAGCCACTTATGTATGGGAAAGGTAACGCCTGTATTTGCGACTGGTTCGGAGCGCAGCGGAAAACCAGTCCGACAACATGCGCTTGTTATACATTTTACGGCCCATACTCAGCTCTCATTTCATTTTGAAAATCCCTAAGTAGGCTAACGCATAGGTAGTATTTATCCAATTTTTCTTTCAACACTTCCATCTGGTCGTGTAGTTTCCTCAGATTGATATATTGGATGCCGTCTAAATTATTGTTCCCTTTTTTATCTTTAGGGTACCTGAATGCAAAAGACTCAGGATCGACTTTCACGAACTCAGTGATGATCGTTTTTATAGCCTGAACATCTGCTTTAGTAATGTAGTCCTTTATAGAGTGGTCATGATCTTTGATAATTCTGGACATTAAAGAATTGGCTGTATTCCACAGGTCGCCAATCCTGTGGTGTTCTGGGAAACTTGCTCCTTCTTCAAGAAAAATCCTCGACTCTCGGATAATGTGCTTAAGTTGCAGTTCTATATACTGACGGTATAGAAACGATATAGGGAAAACTAAGATATCCTGATGGGTACCCGACTGAACCACATCATGGACGAGCTTATCTGCTGCTTCTCTATAGCCTTCGATATAAAGTCCAATAGTATCATGTGACCAATTTAAGCATGCATTGGCTTTCCAATCCTTGTCACCTGAAAATAGTGAATTACTCATCTGGCTTCCCTTATGCTTAACGCTCGGCTCTGTGGTTTGTAAAAGTGTAGGCGAATCCGGGGATTTTGAAAATCCGGCAGCAACCGCTATTCATGCATGAAAACTTATATATCACGCGTTAAAGCCTCCATCACAGAACCAATCACTATCAGCTAATGCCTGAAACATAGCCCGTTGCCAAGAGTTAATATGATTTCTACTTCTTGTTTCTTCTTCTTCACGCAAATAACTCCTGACTTCATCCATCCCTGCTCTAGCGTGTAAATCAATTAGCCTATATCGAATATCTGAAACAAAAGCACCAGTCTGAGAAGCATAAAGCACACTTAACTCTAAAGTTTTAAAATGATAATCAATTCGAGCATTCAGCTCTTCATCAAATGCAGCAACGTTCCTTACAAAAAAGCGAAATGAAGCAGGTGAAGTTTCTCTTACTTCAGCAAACAGCCATTGGTGAGCTGTAACGTCATCATAATAAGGGTGAAGAGTTTGCTCTTCAGCATTGCTGGGCGAGTCATCTAACTTTATCTTATTGCACTTTTCACAGGATGGGACAAGGTTAATTGGCAGAACGACCAAGGACGGAAATTTTGATTTCGGCAAATAATGATCTACTTGTTCCACTGGTCTGTGTCCACATAGTGGGCAAATATTGAATTCAGAGCTTTCTTTTATTTCGTTATAATACTCTCGACCTGGAGCCCCTTTTTTTGCCATACGATTGGTATAAACTTTCTCCATCTCAGCCTGAGAAACTATTCCACCAACATCATCACTCTCATCAAACAAATACCAATCTGCTGAACCCGAGTAATTCTCGTAGTCTATGGAATCCGCTTCAATTGTATCTGCAACTAACTCTAAATCTGCTTTTAACTGCCTACTTCTAACTCTACTAATGCAAGCTAAATAGACAGTTCTTGGGTTTAGAGTAGGCTTAGTAAGGGTTCGCATTACTCGTTAATCTCATTTTTCATTGCTAATATAAGGCTGCGTAAAATACCTTTAGCTTCAGAACCAAGCTGACCATCGAATTCTCTAAGAATTCTTTTATATGACTTACTCTTCTCTAACTCTTTTTCTATGAGTTTATGATATCCAGAGTTAGAGACTTCTAAACCAAAAATTTCACGGGTAAGTACACCTACATTTTCACCAAAAGTTTCTATTAGAGGGCGTTCTGGCTTAGCTTTCAGCCCACTTCGGCTCATTTTATACACGCACTCTCTCGGAACTTCTTGTAAAATAACAGGCGAATGGGTAGCAACGATAGCAACACCATTTCGATGCGAAAGTAAATCTGAAAGCGCTCTTACAAAAGCCGAAAGTAATGGAGGGTGAAGGTGGGCTTCAGGCTCATCAAGTAAAACAAGTGTTTTTTCTTCAACTTTCTCTACTAATTTTGTAATTGTTAATAATACAATTGCATGCCCTGAGCTCATCCGATTAAAGGTTCTTTTGGCAAATGCCTCTAGCTCGTCACCAGTGTATTCAACAAACTCTCTGCTCAATGCAAGGTCTCTAAATAGAGAGTCAGACTCCAAACTTTTTATAGCTTCTAACCAGCGCTCAAAGTTACCTTTTGAGATAGATGATACAATACTTTTAACAAACTCATTTGTTAGCATATCCCTACTCATCGGCGTACCACGCTCGCCACCGCGATTTGTAGATCTTTTCAGTCCTATGTATGAATATCTAACCCCTTGCGATTTATCCTTTTTCTCTGGATAAGGTTCGAAAGGGTCAAATGCACTAAATGCCACTGATACCACCCCAGAAAACAATTGTTCTGTACTTTCTAAAGAATACGGAATTCCATCATCATCTAAGGGTATTGAAAAAAAGCCTACTTTCTTTGCTGATTCATCATCAGCCACTAGCGCTTTGACCATATTATTCAACAGATGAGTTTTCCCTACACCATTTCTTCCAATAAGCACATGAACGTTGCTCGGAGGGTTCGACTCAGGATCAACATGAAATTCCAATGCTAATCCTGCTACTCTTTTCCCTTGAGGGATTTCATATTTAAAGTGGAATTCAGTGCGGATAGAGCCGCCTTGCAAAATCCTTTTAAATTGACCTGAAACAGAAGTTAAACTGACTTCTCTTAGTAGCGACGTTTTGAAGACATCTTCTTCAATTGCGATACTATAAATGTTTTCATCGCTTACTATATCTCTTAATGAACTAAGTAGGTTTTTTCTAAGCTCAGGGTCTAAAGATTGGATATTGCTGTAGTACTCTTCATCTTGTCCTAATGAAAAAAAATGTTCATCTAAAGACTTAAAGCGTGAATCAATAAGCTTAGATATCCACCCAGCTTTATGTTCTTTACAACCGATTTTTATACTTCCGACATCATGCCTAACACCACTACTATCAAAAACAACCAAAGCGAAAAGTGTTTTAAAACCATAGTCATCCCAATTATTAGCTTTTAAATATGCTGTGTTTGGTTTCTGACTTGGGCTTGGAACACCACTGCTGTCGCCGGTATAAAGCTCAAAAGTAATCGCCATGTAACTTCCTGAATCATGTTTTTATTGTATGTAAAAAACCAATTTAATTTGGCAATCTATAAATTGATGAGTTTCTACTTTAACATCTATCTCGAACTGGATATGCATAACATTTTAATATCGTGTCAGCACGAATTAATACATTCAGTATATCTCAAGCAATCCACCTAACCAACTGAAAAATATGCATATAATACAGTATATACCTGATTTTCTAGTTGAAATCCGTGCAAGCACACATTGCTTCCTACTTAAGGCACGCGATCAATCAAAAACTTCCATTTAATTCTATTTTATTCAATAGTTTAGAAATGGTTGAACAACATATTCGTGCGTAACTGTGATTGAAAGGCAGGCTGTAGTGGATTAGAAAAATTGGCTACATAGTTAGAGCTCTCGGCATGAGGAAAAGTAAGTCAAATTGCAGGATTTGAAACTGAGTTCAGTCCCTCCCTGGCTCACTTTGGGGCACTTCTGAGTTACGATGTGCCAATTGTGAAGTTTCTGGACAAAATCGTGCCAGTGATGAGGCTGGCACGAAACGGGATGAAGCTGCGCCAAATTTTAGCTGTTAGAGCCATAACCGTTTGTATGGAGTCTTTTTGTTAAAATTAAAAGCTTATTGCTTACTCACTTTCACGTCTGCCTCCAGTGATAGAGTGAGTTGCGTTTAGGCTCGGAATTTTCTGTTTTTTGTTAATTTAGATTGGGCGAATGAGCTAGACAACTTTGTTGCTTGAGAGCATTGACTGCTAACGCGGTCTGAATAGACCTATAACGTTGTGATAATGGACTCTATTAGGCCCTAGAATAAACCACAGAGCGAATAACTTACGCAGTGTTTCGCCTATAGCGAGAAGGATAAAGGAAATTAGGTGATTGAAGTATAATAAAGAGAGCTTAGGTTAGTGGGCCTACCGAGGCCAAAAAGCTTGCCCCCAGTGCCAACGCTACATCAGCGACTGAAGCAACCACATATTTTGCGTACATTTTTGCTTTCCCCATATTGCTACCCTCCTTGCCCGGATTTTGGCCAGGCTCCAATGTTGTTAGTACACGATTCTTCACATAAGAACAAACGATCAACAAAGTAACGGCAGCTGAGGACAAGACAAGATGGGCAGGATTTGAACCCACACCACTAACCACTAACCTAAGCACTCGAAATCAAGATAAATATAACACGACAAACAAGATTTACAATGGGATAGCAATGATATCTATTGGTAATTAGTACAGATATGGCCACTACACCTACCTCTTATCGCTTCACCATACCACTACATAGAGCTATAAAAAGTAGCTCCCAGCTCAGAATTCACTGCGCTGCTTAGTACATCCTTCCGTTCACCTCTTTGACCAAAAATTCCCTCAACTCTGTGATTTAGTTCACATCACACTGCACAGAATAATCCATGCTTATGAGTTAATAGGCATAGTGAAAATGATACTCGCAATAAGTCGACTCAAGCTTGGGTAAAGTCAACGTTATGGCTATCACGTATGGTTCTGTCGTAAAACGAAATCACACTCTCTCTAATTGGTTAGCTCATTAAGTGGACGTGATTGCTTGTCGTGAACAGCGATTTAACGCGGCTGCATTTGGTTCAAGAAACAAAACTTTTAGCTAATATAAGGGATTAACATGAAAAAATCTGTTCTGATATGTTCCAGTCTAATCGCTGCTTTATTCGTTATCTACATCAGTTTTGAAGGCGTCACGGCACTAGTTAACAAGCTAATGCCGCCTTTAGATACATACTCGGTACGAAAGGCATCAGTAGACAATAACTTGCAAAAATTAAAGGACAATCGGTTTAGTCCAGAACTTTGGGTTTCCATTTCAAAAGATGACTTTGTGGCAATTGCTGATGAAAGCATTCAAAAATCAAGAGCTATGGATAAGATACAGCAACTTGATATTGAAGGGCTGTCAGATATCTTTATCAAAGACTATAAACTGAAGCTCGTAGAGCAAGGTATTGAGATAAATATTGATGCTACTGTGACGATAGATGCTCTTGAACTTCCTGTTTATGCATATTTGAAAGGGCTTCTTACGGTCGATCCTGGCATCAACAAAATCGCTCTGCGGCCTTCAATTCACAGCTTACAATTGGAAGCTGTGAACAAATTTAGCGACCGTATTATTAGATTTAAAGGCGTAGATGAACCGGTTATCTCCTCTATATCGTCTGTACTAGATTTATTCATTGATAACATTAATGGCATGTTTTTGTCTGACCCTATACCAGTCCGGCTTGACCTTGATTTCTTCGAGCCTATCAAATGGTCTGAATTAGAAAATGTACCACCGAATATAACGGTCAGCGGTGACAGTTTAGACTTAAACCCGCAACGGGTAGACATGGCATTTATCATGACTCCCAAAAACTTAAATGTCATCGCGTCTACTGTGAGCAAGGGATCCGAGAACGCTCCATTGGAAGCCCAATCCGGTATAACTGTGGAAGATTTTTCTCAACGATATAATGAGTTAATTAGTCAGGCTGAGTTAACCCTCAAAGATAAATTTGGGCTCACAAAGCAACTGAGATCAAGTACTACTATTGCAGCTATCGAGAAAAGGGCTGTGTCAGGCTTGATTAACAGAAATCTCGCACATCTCGATTTGAAAATTGCAGCTAAACACATTCTCGATGTTAAAGATGGCTTTGAGGAGAAAGTCAGAATTGCTGACCGCCTAGAACTTCCTAACTGCTCTGGACTGCGTAGACCTTTTGAAGGGGATAGTTGCGACTATTCCTGCAGTTATTCTAGTATGTGCGATGGATACGATTGTGGATGGCGCCATCCTGACGAATGCATTGCAGAGGCTGCATGCAAAGCAGAAAGAGAAACAAGAAGAATCAATTGTCAACGCCGTAAAGCCCAATGTAAAGTTGATAGGGAGTCGAAAAGAGTAATTAATGACACAGAAAATGAGATACGCGTTGCAAAATGCAAGACAATCCGAGAAACAATACGTATCGGAGATCAAGCACTAGAGGTTGTAGAAGTTAAAGGGCATTACAAGATAGAAAACAGTCAAATTGTGGCAAATCTTAGAAGCTTAGCTGTATCAGATGCATTAACAAAAGCAACTATACATGGTGCGATTCAAGTATCAGTCGATAGCAACCTTGACGTAGATGTAAATCCCGAGGGCCTAGGGCATATCGCTTGCGTGTTCAACTTCAACCAAGAACTAGATACTCATGCGGAATATAACAACCCGAGCCAACTTGTAGTTGGTGACATGTCGTTTGTGAATAGCGCAAATAAGTTAAAGCTGGTGATTACGACTAGAGAGTTGGAGCTTCAGGACATAGAGCTGAGTCCTGCTCCTTATAAACAACTGGTAACTGACCCAAAATTTGCGCTTAACTGCAGCTTCCTAACTATGGCCATGCCTGTTTTAGCTGGCGCTGATCTGTTGAACAAGGAGTTAATCACAAAAGGCGACCCAAATAACGAGCTTCAAACTATGTTTGGGCGGGCAAATTACACAGTCGAAAGTGAGGAGTTATCAATATCTATTAAACCGATAGAGTTAGGTATGGATCGCTCTCTTTCACCTAGTGTTGGCGAGAAAGCTATATACTTTACTCTATAGTGAGCAAGGCTAGTACCTGTAGATAACTATTAAACCAAATATGTACCTATCAAAAAGGGAGCCCAAAGGCTCCCTTGATTACTAATAACTTATTTTGTTGATAGTAGGAAAATTCAGGTATTGTGCTTCCCAATCACCCGAGCCAATTCATTCAGCATCGCTTTAGGCAAACGACCAGACTCATACGAGAAATTCCGTCCCTTCACCCGTTTGCGGACATAAACGCCTTTGGTCTCAAAGTCTGCGATAGGGGTGTCCATAGCCTTGTCGCTATCCTTCTTCGCCGCGGCAATTTTCAGCTCGCATTTCACAGCGTTGATCAGGGCATCCTTTTGCTCATCGTAGCTCTGTTCAGGCTGAACATTGACAGAGGCAACGCTGATTTTCTTGATGAAAGCCGTCAGGCCTTTGCTGTCTATCTAACACTCATGTCCCGAGTCATTAGGTATAGTAAGTCAATACGCGATGAACAACATACGAGTCATACGAGTCATACGAGTCATACGAGTGAGTCTTTACTCTAACTAGAAAAGGGGCAAAAGCACGTTGGCAACCTAATCCCGGATTGTGTGAACCTAATCCCGGATTGCATAAAAATTCACTCCGTGTCAGCCGATGAAAAACACTAGTTTTGCACGGTACTGGAAGCATCAATCCGTAGGTATGGAAGATCAAGTGATCCCTACTCTTTGGGGAAAAGTAAATAAAACCACTATGTTCATCGCCCACAACTTTTGGCCACGGGCGTCACTCTAAATCGCTAAAAATCAGGAAATACATATACTTGAGTCAACAGTTATAAAGTCAGTCTATTGATATATGGTGTACAACCGCTTGCTCGAACTGATCGACAATAGTCAATTTGAGCTGTTGATACGGCAGATCTCCCTCTGCTTTGACGTCAAGTTGGATCTCTTTCTCTGCATCATAAAAGACCTTGATTTTCAGGCTTGCCTGCTTACCTTGCTGCCAGTTATGAGTAACACCGTCATCATGGTATAAAAGGTATTCAGCACTGCTGTGCAAATAGACAAGACACTCCAATGAGCTGAGATCTTGCGCTTCAACATGATGGGCAGAATCAACCAAAGGCAATACTGAATCCGGACGAAGAAAGACTGCCATATCGGCCAGTTCCAGAGGCAGATGATGATGGCCTTGCGACATGATCTTTAGGTCAAATTCGTCATGCTGCCTAACCTTCCACAGCAACATGTTTTCCGGCAGATAAACATAGCGGCCGGAGGCATTTGATTCGAGCACCGGTGCGCACATTAAAGAACGTCCGACCAGCAGCTGATCTTCGACATTTTGCGCAGCCGGATCAGCGTATTCCAGCGGCAACGGCCAAAACAGGCTCTCGTTATTTTGAGCTGCCAGCATAAACTCCGAGTAGAGGTAAGGGATCAACCGGTATCGCAGCTTAATATGCTGCCGCATGATATTCAGCGCACGCTCATCAAAGGCATAAGGCTCCTGGTTCCGTGTCCCCATGCAGGCATGGTTACGCAACAAGGGGGTAAAGACCGCAAATTGTATCCAGCGACACAGGAGTTCACTCGTTGCATTACCGGCAAACCCTCCAACGTCAGCCCCAGAATAGAGATAGCCGCACATGTTTACCCCCGGCATCATGGTGACATTGAGCTTTAAGTGTTCCCACCAGCTATGGTTGTCCCCCAGCCAGATCCCTCCGTAGCGATGGCCGCCGACGGCAGAAGCACGAGAAAACATTAAAAAGCGCTTATCCCGGTCAAGCTGCTTAAATCCTTCGGCCGCGGCCTGGGTCATTTTCTGACCATACAGGTTATGAACCTGCTCATGATTGATACGGCTGCCATCTTCCAATTGGTGCCAGATCGCCTGATAGTCTTCACGACGATTCGAGAGATTATCAAACGCCCCTTTGAGTGCAAAAAATTCATGCACACCGATGTTTCTGTCTTTGCATTGTTCGGCATGTGCAATGGCCTGTTCCAGTCCTTGCGGGGAATAAAACAGCGCTGGCTCATTCATATCATTCCAGAAACCGTCAATACCCTGATCGGTAAGAAACTGATATTTCTTTCCCCACCACTGGCGTACTTCCGGCTGGAAAAAATCCGGAAAAGCGCATAACCCCGGCCACACTGCCGCCTGAAACTCTTCACCGGTTTCCGTTTTGCAGAAATAACCCTTCTCGCATCCCTCCTGGTAAACACTGTAGCTCTCTGCCACCTTTACCCCGGCATCGATGATCGGAATCAGCCGAATACCTTGCAGCCTAAGTTCAGCCACCCAGTTGGAAAAATCCGGAAAGCGATGCTGATCCAGAGTGAAGTCTTTAAACTCCTCCATATAATCAATATCGAGGTAAACCGAGTCACAGGGAATATCAAGATGGCGAAATTTTTCCACCACCTCATCAACGGCATTTTTGTCATGGTATGACCACCGACACTGCTGGTAACCAAACGCCCAGCGCGGAGGAATATAAGGCTGACCGATTAAGCTGCGAAAATCACGCACCTGCTGCCTAGCACTCGCTGCAGTAAATTCAAAGATCCGCACATTATGCGTTAGTATATGAACAGAGAGCTGATGAGTATCGAAAAAGCCGAGATCCAGTGTCATTTCGCCGGGGTAATCAATAAACAGGGCAAAATTGTTTTCACCTTTTATCATCAAAAAAGGATGGGCCCCATACAGAGATGCTTTATCCGGCAAGTGGCGAAATTCATCGCTGCACCAGGTTTTAAACAGCTGGCCACGTTTATTCAATTTGCCCATATTTTGGCCCAGCCCATAAATAGCATCACCTTCTGCCAGTGCATAACGAATATGGATACCATCATCAGCTTCGGTAATGGAAACATACTGACAGGGGGCAGACGAGCCTGCCTCTTGTTGAATACCTAAACCTGATCCTTTCTCTTGCACAAACTGAGGCTCAGCAATCACCGCTCCAGTAGAAAAAGGCTGTCCAAACACAAAGGCTGTAACCGATGCACTAAAACGTTGAATTGAGAATGTCATTTGAACCTCACTGCACTATTCATATAACAGAAGGCAGCCAATATACTGCAAGGAAAAAAGGCTTAAAAGGATGTAATTTCAATAGATTATTTATGCCGACGACATCACTTTATGTGCAGTTTGAAACGTATTCAGATCACAGAGTGCAATAATTAATCTGGTTTAAAATGGCCTGTTACACCTGGCTCTCGCTTAATCTGTCCTACGCCCGAGACAACATCATCTTCATTTGTGATATCCATTTTTAGCGGATACAACCCATTGCTTTTATAAAATAGCTAGAGATAAACAAAGAGACGTGCTTTATTTAGTCTTCCACTCTCCTAACCAGAATCCCTCTTATGTATTTTCTTTTGACTATCGACGTTGTCCACGCCGTAAAAAGGTTATTGCTTGGATGGAAGATCGACATCTCACTTATTGTCGCATCCTGATTTTTCCGTAGAAGTACGAGTCAGCAACCAAAAGGTTCTCAGCTACACTTCTTCTTGTGGAACAAATTCGATTTGAATCCATCTATTACCACAGACACAAATGACTAAGCCCTTATCGTTCGTTAGGAGTTCATCAGCTTGCTCACAACATTCACTGGGGGGATCCTGAAAAAGCCTTTGAGAAATTAAATCACACGAGGCTTAAACACAACAGCCCGGCTGGAAAGCCCTTCACTTAGCGATACCAGACATTTACCTTTATCATGCACTGCCGCTGGTTCACCTGTCCAGTAGTCAACCCATTGTCCATCCACTGAGCTTGTCAGTATCACCTCACGTGCCGCATCACCGTGGAAGTTAAACACAATATGCACCGTTTCTTTAAGTTTGGCTCCAGTGTGGATCCCTGCATTCATATCAAGATCAATGGTGGCGTGTCGGTAAGACAAGTTCTCGAACACGGCCGCCGCTTGTTGGCGATGCTGACGGGCGATCAATCTTGTCAAACTATGACGGGCAAAGTCATCTAAGTGATACAGCGGATCCCCCGACAATAACAAACCACCACATGCCAGCAAGACATCACGATGGAACTGGTAATTGTCAGCACTGGTACCCTGCCCTTCAATGGAAATGAATGTGGCGCAATCTGGGTCAATCTGCCAAAGACGTTGATGCTGCCAACTACGAAGAAACGTTTCCTTGGCGATTTGAGAAAAACGATGAGGTTGACGTTCGACATCATCAGACACGCGCATCGCATCAACTAACCCTAACGACGGCCACATCGGCGCATTACAGCCTAATAGCCACGCCTCGCCCGCGCCATCAGAAATCGCTTCCATGCCTAATCGATAGGCTTGTACCCCCGTCATCGCCACTTGATGACGTACCCCTTTCAATGTACCCCAGTAATTCGCATCCAGCTTGAACAGTTCGACACCCCATTCTTCTCGCATGGTGCGCACAACATGTGTCAGGTGTGCACACACATCTGGGTGACTGGTATCCAATATGTACCACGGGGTACAGCGCCAGCCGCCGTAAGTAATGTCTTCCGCTTTTAATAAGTCGCCCTGTGCCGTCTTAACAAACCATTCAGGGTGTTCTTTAAAGAGTTGAGACTCAGGCTGCGCAATGAAAGGGGCCATCCAAATAGCAGGCTTCTTCCCTTTGCCTTTGATGTCCTGAATCAGCGATTTAATACCGCCAACAAAACGATCAGACGGCGTTAACCAGTCTCCCATGAAGGCTTGATAACCATCATCGAGCAAGACCCATTCAAGATCCTCTAACGCCCCCTGCATCTCATCGACATTCTGCTGGATATTCGCGGCTGAAACCCCCGCATAATAGGCATACCATGAACACCAACCAATCGGTGCGGGCTGTGATACACCGGCGCGTTGCGGATGGTTCTTGATCAATAACGCACTGAATTGTTGATACAGCGCATTAATGTCGCTCCCCGTTAACACCACGAGACGTTCCAGTGCGCCTCCTTCACAGTGGCACTGCTGCAAAATATCGGTATGTTCTCCATCGATAAACGCGGTCATAGTGCCATTGAGGAATTCAAAATAACCGGCAAAACGATGACAGGATGTGAAACCCAACAACGTAAACGTATCCGCATTGCCTATAACCACATAATTGTAATAACGCTTAGGGGCATCAAGCGCATAGATACGATAACTCGCATTATTATCAGGGCATCGTCCAATATCGATGGGATGTTTGAACGTCCCTGCGGTTTGCGCCAACATCTGAAACCCATCACCGATAACTTGTGCATTGCTATCAAGCGATAACGGTATTTGTAATAAAGGAAGCTGCGCACTCACCGGTGTGAAAGGCGCTAATGATGAAAAATCTACCGAGAGCTCATTTTCCGTCAGTGAATATTGAAGCGCGGAAGATAACGGCATCGCGGGGATACCACAAGGAAAAACGACAGGCTGCATAGTATTCGCATCTTATTCACAATCAAGAACCGCAGAGTAAATCACTATTGGCTCTACAAACCGTGCAGTACACCACGATTTGTTGCACACGGTGTTTTTCAAGGTAGTTGTCGCCTAATCGTGTTTAAGCAGCTTGTTCCAACTGCTCGCTAATTTCTGGTTTCTCAGGGTTAAGCATTACCGGCCCGGCAGGTTCGCATTTCCTTATTTTTCCTGACCAACGCTCTGGGTTTCTTACCTTCGCTCGTTCGAAGACTGTCTTTCTATTTGCCAGAATTTCATTATCTTCGTTACGATGATATTGCCCTGGAGTCACGGAGCCTATTCGACTGTGACGGTGTTCTTCGTTGTACCACTCGACGAAGTTCTTAACCCAACTTCTGGCATCATCCAGATTATTGAAGCCGGATGAAGGCCACTGTGGCCTGTACTTCAACGTCCTGAACAAAGATTCCGAGAACGGATTATCATTACTGACTCGTGGCCGGCTATGGGATGGTGTTACACCCATAACAGTCGTAACCACAAATGGTAATTTGAACTGAAAATGCCACGCGTTAACTTTCCCTCTTGAAGTATTTGCATAATCAATACAAATACCATCGGGTAGAGAACTAAACCATTTGAGTCTCTAAGTGCACTTAATTGTTCAACCAAGGTGCCTGATGAAAAATGAAGTTGTGGGTTACAAAGGACACTATGAAGAATCCGGTCACCGTTTAAGCCAACAAAACCTTGAGCGTAAGGCAAAAGTACATATGTTGAACCTGATGCCTGTGGCCATACGAAACAACCATCATCTCTTTTAATCATTTCGTCCAGATTGTCAGCTCCCGATGACATACGACACCGGTCTTGAAAACTATCATTTCCGCGCCACGATACAAAAAGCCGATATAATACCTCGCCCTTTTGAGTGAGCCGTAAGATAATCCTGGCATCAGGCTTATGAAGCCTCGATTCAGGTTCTGGTGTAACTGAATACAATGAAAACTGTCCATTAAATGTTACTCAATTTGGTCACGATTTCTTATGCCACACCTATGTTGCTTGTGACGGGTTACCAGGTCTTTATCACGCGTTAATTGAATCAGCGATTCGCTGCAATAAAAATGGAAAAAAGATAACACAATCTGATATTGCAAACGCAATGGATCTCGAATTCCAACCATCTGAGAGCCTTAGCTTCAATCCTTACTCTGTATCAATACCAAGAGTTACTGCATGGCTCGAACAGATGGCATAACAATGAATAACTATAAATCACCTTTTTCACTCACTCCTGCCGAAGGAGAATCTGTACAAGGATATCTCGCTAGACTAGCCATAGAGAACTGTTGTGCTGATACTAAAGACTTGCTTAAAGTAACAAGAATTCCAGGTGAAACTAGCTCCAACTTTCAACGCACCGGCTCCTGGAAGTCCGCTGTTAAATGTTTTGAATTCCTTCAAGAATCGGGCAAACAGCAGACAACAGACCACTTTCGTCAACAAGGTGAACAATATAAATTTACACCACAAATCAGAAACATGGCACGTTGTTGCCCTCTTTGTCTTGAACAAAAGCCGATTCAACAGTTTGAATGGTTAATTACCGTCAAAACGCACTGCCAAGTACATGGAATTCCACTGATTGATACCTGTACATGCTGCGATGCTCCATTAAACTTTGATGCTATAGAACGGGGACAATGTAACTACTGTGCTTCTGGCATTCTTGACGGCAGCGAAAAAGAATCAACCTTACCTCAGTACCTTGATGGATTAATTGCTCTTAGAGGCCGGGAGCTACAGCAAGCATCCAAACAGCTACTTGATTGCGCAGGACGGTTACTACGACCTTTTGATATCTTGCCAGGTAAAAGTAAAACCCTTGAGCAAATCAATAATTCACTGCTAATCCAGATATTTACTGCGGCTTATGAGCTTATTCATTCTCCAGCTGCAAGAGAGTATTATGCAGAGGAAGTTGAACAACACCGAAACCAGGCAGTAACCTTGGGCCCGCATGTTGCTCGCTACCCTGCATATGAATTCGAGTATCCTGACATTGAGCATGAAAACTACCCAAGGGTATCTACATCGTACCTTCAGTGGAAATCAGAGGCTGCAATTCCTAACAAAGTTAAGACAGTATTGAAGGCGAAAGACCAATCATTTGATGACGATGTTACGAAATACATCGCTGATCTCTGGGCCGCCAATAAGATCTTAGGAACTAGCTGTGCCGAACTTGCTTCTTTTGTTGAAGAAGGACTTATTGAACCGATCAAACGTTCGAAAAAAATCCAGGGTATACTCGTTGATATTAGAGATTTCGCTGAGCTCGTTGAACAACAACCAGTTGTACCAACAAATACAGCATCAGTCAGCCTTGATAAATTAAGGCAATCAGAGTTTTTTGAACGCTACAGTGTTTCCCTGGGCGAACTAGTTGCGTCACCATCTATCCAAAACTACATCTCAGACAAAGGAAATGGGTTAGCTTCACTTTGCTGGAACAAAAATGAGTTGCTCCCTTGGGCTATCAACACATTCAAGAGTAAGGATATCCAAGTATCCCCAAAAACAGTTAAGTTGATACTTGGTGTGACCCAAACTGAACTAAATGACTTGGTCGATCAAGGCAAGCTAACTCGGTGTTTACCTGATAAAGGAAACCGAGAATTATTTAACACATACAAAAGTATCGAAGTACAAACCCTTCTTTAAAAAAAGCAGTCGAATGACTGCTTTTGTCTGCACACCTCCAACTTCAAAACCTTTCAGTATATTTATCTCATTAAAAGATTGATTAATAAGCAATTGTTCCCTTATTGATATTTTGATAAAACAGGCTATATTAGTACTAACATAGCCGTTAAGGCATTCTTTTCGACGTACTATTATAGAATTCCGCCTATCTATGTTTTTTTGCCAAATTTCCGCGTTATTGGCTTAATTTTTTTTCCGCGCTTCTGTTTTTTCTGCTCTAACATCTTGATTTACCAATAGCGGTTTTCCGCCTTAATGATCCCCTAGCCAGAGGCCGCAAGATAAAATACAATGAGCTCTTGTTCTAAAATTCAGACATCAATTGTTTGTATTTCACATCATCTTCATACATCTGATGGAAAACCTGATATTTCATATCGTAAAAGCGCTTGATTCTGTCTGTTTGTGGAGTCACTGTCTTTCCAATACGGCTCATTGCATTCATCGCATCAGGAATATCTGCATAGAACCCCGATGCGACCGATCCTAGCATTGCAGAGCCTAACAGTACGGCTTCACTTTCTTCAGGCAACAACATGACACAGCCAGTCGCGTTAGCATGCTCTTGAAGAAAAATGGTATTCTTTGTCCCCCCACCACAACCCATGATTGTGTCAATCTCATACCCAGATTGGTTCATCACCTCAATAATATGCCTGGTCCCCAGCGCGATCGCCTGAATTGTGGCAAGGTACGCCAGAGCCATATCGTCAATTGTCTTCGACATTTTCAACCCTGTGATCGTTCCTGTGAGATTTGGATTTGCTCGTGGTGAACGGTTACCATGAAAATAAGGCAAGACATGAATATCTTTGGTCAAAAACGCGATGTCCTCTTTGCTGCCTGCTAATTTCAGGAGATGGTCATTCAGCAACTTATAAACCGTTGAATCTTCTTGTGTTGCCTGCGCCTTTAACTGCTTATATAACGGATCTGATGTAATAACATGGTCTATTAAAGCACCTGTTGCAGACTGACCGCCTTCATTAAGCCAATAACCTGGAATCATTGCTCCATAATAAGCGCCCCATACAACATCAATGAAACGCGCAGTCTTTGAAGCCGCCATATGACAAGATGAGGTCCCGCCGATTAACGCCAAGCGCTTGTTAAAGTCTGCACTCTCACCAGTCATACCTGCAGCCCCCAGTACACCGATACCACCAGCATGGGCATCAATAATAGATGTACCGACCGGCGTGCCTCTTACTAAGCCTAAGTCATCCGCAGCATGCGCGGTAAGCCCTTGTCCTACAGGCTCTCCCATTGGCTTAATAGTATTACCTATAGACTTAGCGCCATCAGCAAGTAAATCATCTAATCCAATGCGTTCAAAGAAGTGTGCATCCCATTTCCCTTCATGACCCAAATATGTCCACTTACAGACCGTCGAGCAAAGCGAACGACTATCATCAAACGTAGCTTTCCAAGTCAAAAAGTCCGGCAAATCAAAAAAGTACCCCGCCTGTGACCATGTATTGGGCATATTTTGTTTTAGCCAAAGCAGTTTGGGGGTTTCCATCTCAGGTGAAATACGATTTCCAACATAAGCCAATACCGGGTGCTTAGTCGCATTAATACGCTCAGCTTGTGCAATGGCTCGATGATCCATCCACATGATAATATTTTGTTCGCTACGTCCGGTAGGGCTCACAGTTAACGGCTGACCCTTTTTATCCAAAACGACTAATGAGCAGGTGGCATCAAAGCCAATACCTTTCACTTGGATCGGATCAATACTTGCCTGCGATACAGCATCCTTTACCGCCATACAGACACTTTGCCAAATATCATCAGATGATTGTTCGACATAATCTGCCCGAGGTTTAAACATCTGTGTATCGCGCTTTGCTTCGCCAACTTTTCGACCTGAGGCATCGAAAACACCAGCACGGGCGCTGCCACTACCAACATCAACGCCAATAAAATAAATACTCATCTGCTCTCTCCACTAAGCTTTTCGTTTTTGTAGGGCAATAAATAAAATCAGAATGCCGCCCCAAAGAGCCATTGTTAGATAGCTACTTACCCCCAGTAAGTTCAAACCACTTTCTAACGTTTGTAAGACAATCAATGCCAGGCCAATACCAATAATCCGACCAAAACCACCATCAGGGTTTATACCGCCTAACACTGATGCCAAGATGGCAATTAATAAATAGGATTCCCCATAACCGGCTTTGGCAGAATTGAATTTTGCCATCATAATCAATGCGGCAACCCAACACAGAATCGATGAAATAACATACACATAAAGAACTGCTTTTTGTGTATTGATACCCGAGAAACGAGTTGCTTTCTCGTTCGACCCCATAAGGTAGATGGTACGACCTAGGCTGGTATGCTCCAGTAATCCCCATAGGCCAATGGCAAAAAATATGAATAAGAACAGTGGCATTGGAACGCCGAAAAACGAACCATTACCCAGTACTAACAATGACTCAGGGAAGCCTGATATCACGCTCCCACCAGAGATCAATACGTTCAATCCATTGATTAGTGTCATCATTCCTAGTGTTGCCAGTATTGGAGAGACTCCGACATAAGCTATCAATGCACCATTTAGGAGACCAATCACAATCGCGGTGACTAACCCGGCCACTAACGCCAACAGCAGTACCATGCCATTATCTGGTGATATCGTAAGAATACTTGCCATCACTAAGCTACATGCATTAGTGGTCGCTATGATGGAAAGATTAATACCACCAGTAAGCATACACACCGCCATTGCGAGTGCTAACATCCCCAACAACGGCATCTGAGACGACATTGACTGTAAGTTTGCCAACGAGAAGAACGTGTCTCCACTTGCGATAGCCATGATGGTAAAAATACCCACCAAAATGACTAACAGATAACGAATATTCCTGTCTGTTGGAAGCTTCATTGCGTTCAGTACCTGATCCATTACGCCCCCTGCAATGCCTGTTTCTTTTCATTCAGTGCCGTCATACTGATACTGAATACAATGATGAGACCCGTGACAACAGTATGCCAATAGGACGGAACACTAAGCAGCGTTAACCCATTTTTCATAATGGCTAACAAAGCTACACCAAGAACAACGCCCATTAACGTACCTTTACCACCGGTCATACTTGTTCCCCCCAGCACCACCGCCGCCAATACCGTGAGCTCAAAGCCCATCAACGAATTTGGAGCAACTGACTGGGTAATTTGGGTTTGAACCACCGACGCAATACCTGCCAGAGCCCCCATATAACCGTAAACAAAAAGGTGAATGCCGAATAAATTAATACCAATTCGACTCGCTGCATCTGCATTTCCACCCATTGCATAAATCTGACGCCCAAGGCGCGTCTTAGACATTAGAAATGAGGTGAACAAAATAACAGCCACCAAGGTAATAATCGGGAGTGATAAACCATAATCGTAACCATCGCTACCGATAAAGGTAAACAGCTCAATACCCTCCATGAACCAATCAGGGAAACCGTACAACCATTCACCGTTACTGAAATAAATCAGCAGGCCAAAGAACAGGTTTAATGTTGAAATTGTAATAATGATGGCTGGTACTTTCAGCCTGTAAACCAATACAGCGTTAATGAGACCAAGTACAATACCGACAACAGCCGCAATCAAAAATGCAATGACGAAATTACCACCAATAGACAGTACATAAGTCGCCATAACGTATTGCGCTATCGCAGCCGTAGCAGGAAACGAGATATCAATGCCACCTGCTATCAATACAACAAAAAGCCCACAAGCCATAATGCCTAAGATGGCTGAGCTCACTGACATATCGAAGATATTCCCCAACGTAAAGAAATCTTCAGAGCTCATTCCCAACCCTATAACTATCAAGCCAATCAGAACAGCGAGATAAAATTCATGGCGCTTTACTAATGCACCCCAGTGACTACGAATTTGATCAGGCATTGACGGCCTCCATAATTTCTTGCTCGGAAGAGCTAGCAGGATGAAAGTCATGAGAAAATCGTCCATCTTTCATCACAACGACACGGTGACTGTTGTAAAACACCTCAGGGATCTCATCACTCACCATGATGATTGCCATACCTTTTGCCGCAAGATCTTTGGCAATCTGATAAATGCTTTCTTTGTTTGCTACATCAACCCCGACTGTTGGTGAGTCCAAGATCAAAACATCCGGCTCTGCGGCAATCCATTTGGCAATAGAAATACGCTGAGCATTACCACCCGACAAGCTGGTAACGGGCAGCATTGGGTCAGCGACTTTAATCGATAGGGACGAAATGAGTTTTTTTACCAGCTTTTTCGCCTTGGTATGATCCAGAAATCCATTAGACTTTTTCAACCGTGGCAGAACTGCCGCAGTAGTATTATCCTGGATGGTTTGCTCCATCACCAATCCGGTACTCATTCTGTCTTCAGACACATAACCAATACCATGAGCAATCGCCTCTCTGTTAGAGCGAAATTTGACGGGTTTGCCATTAACCTTTATTTCTCCGCTATCCGGTTGTGTCATACCAAATAGGGCCAAACACAACTCAGTCCGCCCCGAGCCCAACAGACCAGTAATAGCAACTATCTCACCTACACGTACTTGAAGATTGATATCATTGAACTGACCTTTCTTAGTCAGGTTAGTGATCTCTAACTTCACTTCTCCCTGCTGCTGATATTCACCTAACGGCGAAAACTCAAAACGTTGTCCAGTCATTAAGAAGGCCAACTCATCACTGTTCATTTCTTCAGCAGGATAAGTGCCGATAGTTCTTCCATCGCGAATAACCGTAATACGATCTGATATCTCCATCACTTCATCAAGCTTGTGGCTGACGAACACCACAGTCACACCTTTAGATTTGAGATCGGCAACCACATTAATTAAGCTATTTACTTCAGTGCGAGTCAGTGAAGCCGTGGGCTCATCCATAATGACCAGTTTGGCATCAGAAGCCATTGCACGACAAATCGCTACCAACTGGCACTCAGCAATAGAAAGCTGCTCGACACGTTTAGTTAAAGGCAATACCACCCCAACTTTATCCATTGCGGCCTTGGCTATCGTATTTAAACGCGCTTGCTTAACTAGGCCTTTTGTCCAGGCCATATGATCTTGCACCGCAATATTTTCAGCTACTGTCAAATTCGGAAATAAGGATAAATCTTGATAAATTACCTGGATGCCGTGCTCTATGGATTGCTGAGGATTCAGGCGAGAAAAGCTTTTCCCACCAAGAATAATCTCGGCACCTTTTTCAGGCTCATGAACCCCTGAGATCACCTTGAATAACGTACTTTTCCCACAACCGTTTTTCCCTGCAAGGCAATGAACTTCACCTTTATTAAAAGTCAGGTTGATGCCATCAAGGGCCTTAACGGAACCAAAGTGCTTGGATACTCGTTGTAAGGTAATGAATGCTTCGTTTGACATGATGGATTTCCAGCTATAGGGCAGCGTTGCACTGCCCTGAATAATATATACCGATAGAGCGATTAGAAGCCTAATTCACGTGCGTTTGACTTATCCACTTCAAGGATTTTATTAAACTTAATCACACGATTTTCTGTATCGATCTCTGCAACACCTAAATTATCGACGGTTACACCATCAACAACTTTCTTTCCGTCCAACATTTGTTTGGCAACAGCAACCATGGCATAACCCGCATCAGCCGGATTCCATAAGAAACCCTTATCAATTTCCCCACGCATTAAATATGGTGCAGCCTGGCTTGGCATCATGATTCCGACTGTGCTCATTTTGTTCTTGGCACGCTTCTTCTTAATCGCCTCACCAGCGCCAATAGCACCGAGTGAACCATAAGAAACGATACCCGTCATACCCGGGTGGGCTTTCATCAAGTCATTGGTCGCGGCATACGAGGCATCAATACTCTCAGCGACAGGCATACGTGTTGTAACTTCATACATATCTGGGTAAGCCAGTTTTTGGTAATCAATCGCTAAATTAGCCCAGTTATTATGTAACGGAACCGTTAAGGACCCAACATACACAGCATAGCCACCTTTCTGCCCCATATTCTTGGCAAGCTCATCCATTGTCGCTTTCGCATAAGCTTGATTATCAATAGTTTCTATATCCCAGTCGGCACTGTGACCATCTGGCGATTCGTGAGTCAGAACAACAATGCCCTTCTCACGTGCTTTCTTGAATACAGGCTCTAATACAGTCACATCATTGGGAACAACCGTTATAGCGTCTACCCCTTTGGCTATCAGATCTTCAATGATTTTCACCTGCTGAGCAGGATCTGGGGTTGAAGGGCCCAATTGACGAGCATTGACACCAAAATCGACCGCAGCTTGATCGATACCTTTGTTCATTTGGTTGAACCACGGGATACCTGATACTTTCACGACGTTCACAATTTCGTAGTCTTTTGCCTGAACACCTGCAGCAGCTAAAGCGAGTGTAAGAGCAGCAACATTGAACAAGACCTTTTTCATCGTTATCAATCCTTTATTATGTGTCTAGAGTATTGGAGATTCGATGAGACAAATATGAGGGATTAGGCAAGAACAAACTGAAAGAGACCCGCAGAACGTGACGAACGCACACTAATGTAGCTATACGGATACCATTGCGTAAAAAAATGGTTAAAAAGAAAGACCGACGTAACTTACACAAACAAAAGCACGGAAAAAACAACAATTAGACATCGCAAAAACAACACCACCTCAACATTTGACTCTTTATCTGGAGAAATGATCTTCACATAAAAGCTACTCACCATTTATTTCCGATAGAAATCCTCCCAATTATGACTTGAGTCTGATTTTCTCACCAAGATTACATCCCCTCTCAAAAATATGTGAAGTGACACCGGGTATGGCAAGGCTGTCACTACTGATACTTCGAAATAAAGTAACTCTTCCCGTACTTTTTTTACAGACATATCTGACAAGTTTTCCTTTCACCAATTCCTCATCATTCTTGGCCTAACCACTTGGACATGGAAGCAATTGAAACGCTTAATAACATCCTTAAAAATTATCAAAGCACGCTAATTTTTGTAAGCCATAACCGCGAAACACGATGACATCTGTGCCTGCTGGCTATGAAGAGAAAGTCTTTTTGGTGACTTAGAAACCCCACTCAATTTTAAATTCAAAAAAGCGAAACATTCCTAGACGCAGTTGTACAAAACCATTTTGTTCGGGATCGATAATCTTCTAAGCATCTTGATAACCAATATAAACGACTGCGGGTAAGGATCCCCTACCCGCAGTAATCAACTAGAACTAATGATCAGATATTGGTGTTTCAAGACTAGTTCTGTTCACCCTGTAAATGTTGCAGTAGCTGGTACGCATCCACTACACCGCCTGAAGCAGACAAATCTGCGAACGGAACCATTACCTCTGGTGTCGCCGGATTACGGACCATATGTCCTTCATAGGTTCTTACCGTATCAAGCATTGCCTTCTTCAATTGATGACCATTTAATTCAGGGAAATAGGTCAAAGCAAGCGCGGCAACACCTGAAACTACCGGAGAAGCCATACTGGTTCCGCTAAATGCCTGATAGTTGTTACCCGGCGTTGTTGACATGATCTTGTAGCCAGGAGCGAACAAGTCGACACTGTCTTTACCAAAGTTCGTGAAACTGGCAGCCAGTTTCTGATCTTTGTAATTCGCCGAAGCACCGATATCCAGCCAGGTTCCAATACGATGGTTCGGATAGTAAAGAGGGAAACGGTTCGGGTAACTCGGTTTGATGTCGTTATCGGTATGACTGTTACCAGCAGAGTGAACCAACAGTACACCACGGCGTGACGCGTAACGGAAAGCTTCATCTACAACGTCTTTGTAAGGCGAATATGCCTTACCAAAACTCATATTGATGATTTTCGCACCATTATCAACGGCATAACGAACGGCATTGGCAACATCTTTATCTCGTTCATCACCATTGGAGACAACGCGCAACGCCATGATCTTCACATTATCAGCGACACCACGTACGCCCATTTGATTTAAGCGATCGGCAGCTATAATTCCGGCAACATGAGTACCGTGCGATGCATCAGGACCAATTACGTCATTATTACCGTAGTTATATTCCCATGGATTATATGGCTGATCTTTTACAATCTCTGTGCGAGGATCATAATCGAGGTTATAGTGATAATTAACCGCTGAACCGTAACGCTCCATCATTGAATCCATGTAATCAAATGAGCGCCAGGTTGACAGTGTCTGTACTAAGAAATCAGCAGCTTTCTTTACTTCAGGATCATCACTGCTGATCTGCTCAACCGCAGCCAATGAGAAGTCTTTCTGGTCAAGTTTGTTCTCAAGCACCACCTTGCTAGATTGTGCTTCGTCATACATCGCTTTAAAGGCCTGATACTTACTCTTTGCAGCTTCAGATTCAGCCAAGTATTCTTTTTCTACCCCTGCAAAATACGTTTTTTCCTCGGGAGTCAGCCAAACACCAAAGTCTTTATAAGCCAAATAACGCTTATATTCTCGAGTCACTGCAAGCGTATCATAGGCAACATGGGAACCATCGCGTCCGCCAATGAAGTTCCAACCATTAACATCATCGACATAGCCGTTATAATCATCGTCAAAACCATTGTTTGGGATTTCATAAGGATTTTCCCAAATCTTACCCTGAAGATCTTCATGGTGAATATCGACACCCGAGTCAATCACTGCCACAACAACCGGTCTATAGCTTGGCTGTAGTGTGATCGTGTTATAGACGCGATCAACACTTGAGCCTTCAATGCCATCCATCTCTGGGTCTAAGTTAAACCAATCACCGTCAAGCTGGCCAGCGGCGTCGCTAAGACTTCTCTTAGACCGGGTTCCGATCCGAGGTTCTTGGACAACAGGCTCAATAATCGTTCCTTTAGCTGTTGTTAATTCTTCAAAAGGAACTGGCGGAACGGCGTCAACCGCAGCTAAAGCTGGAATAGAAATTGCCGCCATTACAGCAGCAGAAATAGCCGAAAGATAAAACTGTCTTGCTTTCATTATATTTTCCTTCATATAACGGTTCTTTATTCGCAACAAGCAAGAGTATTGATAAACGATTAGAGGCCGCCTCCCCCTGGAGGAAACAATCACCCAATACCCACCAATACAATATTGCTCGATTAAGTTGTTGTTCTTATTTGCAATTTAAAGCGAGACAGACATTAACATCCTAAATATCAATGTAATACCGACATGTATCACACTTGGTTATAACTAAATTTTATCTTCGAAACATTGGAGGCGTAAAATGATGGGTATTATTCATTAATGAAAACAATTAATTATAGAGCAACCAAAAAAGATAGGTATGTGATCTAGACTAAATCTATGCCACATGCGCATAGCATCACATTTTTACCGGTGCTAAACCTGATTTTGTACCAAAAAAGATATATAACGATTTTATTATTTACACTCGCAAAATAAGTGATAAGACAATCACTTTCTGGAACCGCGCTCACAGCAGAGAAATCGCATTATCTTACTGATATAAAACAAATTAACGCCCGAAAACCCACTGGGCTTCCGGGCGTTATTTAAGGTAAGGTTCAGATCAACTAACAAGGCTATCGCCACACACCCTTTTTTGTACATTCATCGGTGCAGGCTCATAATGGCTCAACGTCATGCTGAAGCACCCTTCACCGCCGGTGATTGCTCGTAATCGCTGAGAGTAATCCTGCAGCTCATTAAGCGGAGCCTGTGCATCTAAAGATGTCTGGTTGTTCGGCGCAGCATTGGTACCAATGATTACGCCACGGTTTCCGGCGAGATCCCCGGTCACATCACCAACAGCCATAGTAGGTATTACCAATGACAGTTCGACAATGGGCTCCAGCACAATAGGAGTTGCTTTGTTTACAGCATCCAGAAAGGCTTTTTTTCCGGCTATCACAAAGGCTATCTCTTTCGAATCTACCGAATGATATTTGCCATCGTACACAGTGACTTCAATATCTCGAATTGGATTACCTGAAATTGCACCTTCATCAACAGCCTGACGGATCCCCTTTTCTACCGCAGGGATCAACGATGTCGGGATCGCGCCTCCTACTACCTTATTAACAAAGACAAAACCCGATTCAGGTTCTAACGGCCGAACCCTGAGCTGCACTTCACCAAACTGTCCGGCACCACCACTTTGTTTCTTATGGCGATAATGGCCCTCAGCCGGCTGAGTGATCGTTTCATAATATTCGATACTTGGTTGAGAGGCGGCCACTGTCACCTTATATAAAGACTCCATCTTTTCCATCGCAATCTTAAGGTGGAACTCCCCCTGACCGCTAAGCACGGTTTCATTGGTACGGGTACGGTGCTCAAGATGTAAGGTGGGATCTTCGGCAGCAATTTTTTGCAGTACCTCCGAGAGCTTTTGTTCATCCCCCCGTTTCGTCGGCCGAATAGCCCGACTATACATAGGTGCAGGAAAAGACAGTGTCTGCATCGTGATATCGTCTTCATCATGGGAGTCATGAACAACAGAGTCAAAGTTGAGATCATCGACTTTTGCCAGCACGCAAAAATCACCGGCTTTAGCGCTGGTAATCTCAATCCGTTTTTTCCCTTGCAGCTGATAGAGGTGCCCCACCTTGAAAGCCTTGTTGCTTTCGCCAATATATAGCTGGCTTCCTGCATTGATCTCACCTTGGAAAACGCGAATATACGCAAGTTTTCCTAAATAAGGGTCAACACTCACCTTGTAGACATGAGCAACGCTGTGATCCAGCTGATCACAATTGACTCGAATCTGTTTTCCCTGTTTTTCCAGTAATGGCGGGTTGCCTTCATCAGGCATCGGCATAATTTCAGCCAGTGTTCTCAATAACAACTCGACTCCGGCTCCTGTTTCAGCCGAAACGAAACAGATAGGAATAACATGACCGGTTCGTAATGCTTCTTCAAATGGATCATGTAATTGCTGTGGTGACAATTCCGAGCCTTGCTCAAGGTAAAGTTCCATTAAGGCTTCATCAACCTCAATAACCTGATCAATGAGTCGCTCATGAACACTCGACACGCTATCGAACAAAGTGGCGCGGTCATCGTCTGGCTCAAAATAGCAATCAACCACACTCTTGCTATCTTCTGACGGCAGGTTAATCGGTAGACAGCAACGACTAAAGTATGCCGAAACCTCCGCGAGGAGTTCACCCAATAGGTGGGGATTCAAATCAAGCTTATTAATAATAACCATCTGGCATTTCTGCTGCTCTTGGGCAAAGGCAAACAGACGTTCTGACACTTGATTGAGCGGGGTGTTAACATCAAGTACCAAGGCGGTGGCTTCAACAGCAGGAAGCACACTCAAAGTTCGCCCAAGCAGCTCAGGTAAGCCCGGCGTATCAATAAAATTCATTCGGTGATTAAGCCAGGTTAACGTGACGGGTGTCGCTTCGATACTATGTTGGTACTGGATAGACTGGGGATCAAAATCCGTTATCGTATCCCCTTCTTTGACACTCCCTAAATGCGTCGATGACCGTGACTCATACAAAAGACGTTCAATTAACGTCGTTTTTCCAACCCCGCTTTGACCAATAAATCCTACGTTACGTATTTCATTGACAGACATAGATGCCCCCTAGAATAAGAAAGACGAGAGATTTCACACTTTGCATTGCGTTAGTTGGCGGATTAACCGCCTCATCGTCTTCCAAGTCATTTTCCGTATGGGGATATCCATAATCGAACCATTCAGTGACAAGTTACTTATAGCTTAACTCTACTCATGGTAATTGCTGTGAGTTATCTTGTTTTCTCGAATATAAAAAAACCTCTTCCGAAAAAGAGGTTTCCATTGAAACAAACAATCATAAACGATTGGCTAGCTGTCCATCTTACGCATTTGGCTGAGATACTTGATCCAGCTTTTCGACGCCGACGTCGATTTTATATTGTTGGCCATCTTGGCATGGATAATAGCCTGCTCGAAATTTTCGAGCTTATAATAGGCGCGTACCTTGGCAAGCTCTATATCATCCATGCGATCTTTCAACGTCACTTTATCTAGCTCGGCTATTGCCTTGCGATAATATCCACCCTGAAGCAGCAACTGCGCCAGAGGCCATCGGTGCTTATTATCTAGCTCGGCAGCCTGTGACCAAACGGAAATAGCTTTGTCCCACTCCTTGGCCATTTGCCAGTACCTTGCTTGAGACGAAACCAGCTCGACATCTGTTTTCGCCCCCTCCAACTGGGCATAAATAATTGCCGCTTGCTCTGGAATACCTCGTTGGGCATAAAGTTGCGCCAGCGTTTTTAGATCCTGCTGACTCAATTCGACACCCTGTCGCTTCGCTAAAGCCAGGGTGTCTAATGCATCCTTCGAGCGGCTCAGCCGTAGCTGGATCCCGGCCGTCTGCTGCCACCATGCTACTTTGTTGGGCTCAAGTATGATCAAGCGCTTCAACGTCGGTAAAGACTGCCGCCATTGTTGAAGCTGAAGCTGAGCTCCCAGCTTAATCGTCAATGGCTGCACATCATCAACACGATTTAGCGACTCATAAGTTTTCATTGCCGACAATACTTGCTTCCACTCACGGGTCTGATAATGAGTCTGGGCAATACGAAACCAAAGCTCATCCGCTTTTTGCGTTTCAGGGATGGATTTGGATAACTGATAATAATGTGGCAAGGCACGCTTGAACTGCTCGTCAGAGAGTAAAATATCCGCCAGCATACGCTGGGTTATCCATGCCTGTTCATCTTGTAGTAACCCACTTTCAACCGCACCTGATATGTTGACGATGGCCTTTTGGGTATCACCTTTCTGCCAATAAAACACGCCCAACATACGTTTTACGAAGGCGTGATCGTACGCTTTGGACGGTGACAATTCAGCTAGCAGCTCGATGGCCTCGTCCAATTTATTTTCTTGCTGCAAATTGTTGGCGCGTTGCACTTTGCCAGCCGTATACTGGGAAAGTTCTGCGTTCACAGGCCCTGCCATCAATACCAGAGCAAATACAAGTGCGAATTTCTTCATCATTTTTTTATCTCAAACTCCAGTCTGATTGTTTGACCTATTTGAGCAATTGCTTTGCCATCAACAACCTTAGGCTGGTATTTCCATTTCCGTAACGCTCGGATCGCTTCTTTCTCAAACAAGCGCCGGGGGACTGCGTCCAACACCTTCAAATCTTGAGGACGCCCTTGTGGGTCAATCGTAAATGAAATAACGACATACCCCTCAACCCTTCTTTTCATTGCTCGAGGTGGATAGCGAGGCTCAACCCGATAAAGTGGCATTGCCTGCTGGTTTGCACCAAAGTCCGAAAACGTCGGCACAGAAATCGCCAAGCCTGAAATGGCAGAATCCAACGCCAAGCTAGGCATTGTCGGTGCCATGGTGGTAGCTGTCGTTTGCGAAGCGGTTGGCACCGCTTCTGGTGGAGGCTCCGGCGTATCAGGCTTTTCAGGTGCAACACGCTGACGTCGCTGGGCGTCACGCTCCTGCTCAACCATCACCATATCAAAGGCAAGCAATTGCTTGTCTTCCGGTGCTCGTTGATGGCCATTATCGACCATCCAAGCCATAAAAGTGAATAACCCGAGCGCCATTGCCATCGCGACAGGCAACGCAATGAGTAATCGCAACATCAGCGTTTCTCCGCGGCCAGCGCAATCTTCTTAACACCAGCCCCTTTCGCTGCATCCATTACCTTAACGACCGTACCGTTATAGGCATGCTCATCAGCCTGAATAACCAAGGAAGCTTCCGGTTGCTCTAATAGTAGATGCTCAAGAGTTGCCTGAACTCGTTCAACATCCACAACACGCTTATCAATATAAATATCGTTGGCAGATGTAATTGCAATGAAAATTCCGGCGTCTTTCTGGCTCACGACATTGCTTGCCTGAGGACGGTTAACCTCCACCCCGGACTCCCGGACAAACGAACTGGTCACGATGAAGAAGATCAACATGATAAAGACGATATCCAGCATTGATGTCAAGTCAACCTGGGCTTCTTCTCGAGCAGAGGACGGACGATTCAGTCTCATCACTGACTCCTTAATAACTTTTCTAACTTAAGTTCACGAAGGTGACAGGCCTTCGAAAGACGAGCATGTACGAACATACCGGCCAGTGCCGCGACCATTCCGGCCATCGTCGGCAAAGTAGCCAGCGAGATCCCGGAGGCCATCAGGCGCGGCTGGCTGCTACCCTGCGTCGCCATCACATCAAACACCGAAATCATCCCGGTAACAGTGCCAAGCAATCCCAGCATCGGGCAAATGGCAACCAGCACTTTGATTAAATTCAAATTCTGGTTCAAGGCAATACGCGCTTCGCTCAACCAACCGTCACGCAGGGCATGGGCATACCAAGAAGTCTGGTCTTGCCTTGCATGCCACTGCGATAACCAATGGTTTTTCTGCTTTGGGTACGTGATGAGCAGGTATATCACCCGCTCAACCACCAGCAGCCAACTCAGTACAACCACAGCAGCCAACCACCATAAGAGCTGGCCACCCTGATTCATAAAGTGCTGCAGTGAATACCACCAGCCCTCGAAGCCCGCAGCTTGTAACAGTGGCACTTCAAAAAGACTTGATCCCATTAGGCTGCGTTTCCTGCTTTCTCGGCTTGCTGCGCGACAAGACTGATCCCCTGCTTTTCAAGAATATTGCGAATATTCTCAGCCTGAGTACTCAGCATATTATGAGCCAACAACAACGGCATCGCTGCAATCAGCCCCAATACTGTAGTGACAAGCGCCATCGATATACCACCCGCCATTACGGTTGGATCGCCATTACCAAACTGGGTGATCACCTGGAATGTTTCAATCATTCCCGTTACGGTACCCAGCAGGCCAAGCATCGGTGCCAGCGCCGCCAACAACTTAAGCATCGACAACCCTTTTTCGAGCCCTTGCTGTTCATCAACAATCGCTTCAAGCAAACGGAGCTCCAGCGCTTCCACCGAACGATTATGCTCTTTGCTATACACACCCAGCACACGACCAAGCGGGTTATTTCCCGGCTGCGACGGATTCTTCAGCTGCGATTTGATTTGCTGCCTGACAACAATCAGTTTTGCGCCGCGGAACAGTGCAATGATGGCACCAACGGCAAGCAGGCCAAGAATGATCTTACCCACGACGCCGCCGTGTTCAATGCGATCTTTCAGCTCAGGTGAATTGGCCAGCTGCTCAAGCATAATGCCACGAGACGGATCGACCACAGCCACTTGCAGACCAGATTGCACCAGCTCATTCAATGCAGCGTAAGCCGGACCATCTTCGGGCTGTTTCAGATACGGTTTGGCAACCTGTCGCTTACCGTCCCACGCCAGATAACCTTGTTCGCCAATCAGACCAATACTACCCAAGCGGTAGGCGTGAGCATCTGACTGATAACCTTCTCCATTAATAAACGGTACTGACACATCGCGTAGCTCTGAACTCGCAACTATCTGGTCGGTCATTCCTTGCCACAGGCCGTTCAGCTGTAACATTGACGGCAAGGCCTTGGCATCGACAATTTGATCAACAACAGCCTGATACTCTTTGCGATCAGCACTGGTAACCGAGAATGCCATCTCAGCATCTAAATCTTTGGCGGCCTGACGAACGACTCCGAAAAGCTCACCCAAACTGCCGGTTTCAAGACGAAGGTGCTCTTCAAGTTGTGCCAGTTTGTTTTCATTGTCACTGAAGGTATCACTTAACTGCTCAGTTTCCTGCTGCAACTGACTACGCTGCGCCTTCAAGGCTGCCAGTTTTGCTTTGACCTGCTTTTCAGTTAACTTAAATCCGGCTTCACGCTGGCTATTATGGGTAGCTTGAGTCTGTTGTGCTTGTTGTGATTTCTCAACAAGTGACGGGTTGGCAGAAGCCGCAAAAGGAAGAGTAAATAAACATAGTGCAGTTGCTAACGCTTTGATTTTCATTATTTAGTCTCCACGTTAACAGATACAGGCAAGGTAATTAAACTCGGGGCCGCCTGCTTGGAGGCAATCGCGTATGCCTTATCGATATCAACAGAGAACTGAGTGTCTAGATTTTGCCAATCATTTTGGCTGTCATTCCAAGCCCAGTAGCGCTTACCGTCTAGGCTGCGTGCAACCAGTGAGATTCGACCAAGATACAGCAGATCAGCTTCGATTTTTTCTTGTCCAGAGAGCGCTACCTGCCCTTGGTAAATCCCCATCTTGGTGCCGTAATCCATCTCTATCTGATAGGACTCAAGAATACGGCGATATTTTTCGGCATCGCTGATATCAGCCTGCGCCATCATCAGTTCAAGCTTGGCTATACGAGACAAGCGTTGTTCGCGGCGGATCGGCTTATCATTGGCAACGATCGATTTCAGGCCAGCAATCATGTTGTACATCAGAGGTACAACGCCTTGTCTGGTTTCCTTAATACCTTTTATTTGCTCGTTAAGGCTTTCTGCTTCGCCATTTTGGCTATCAACCAAACGGGCCAAGTGATCGCGATACACCGTCAGGTTTTTCACTTCCTCCTGAAGCTGTTCGATTTCAGCCATCATCGACAACGTGGCTTCGGCACTTTTGTCGATTTTCTTCTGGCTTTGTGATGATGCCGTATTAATCTTGCTTTCAATCGCACGGGCATTATCGAGACTATCGGCATTAACACCTGCGCAAAGGCCGATCATTATCAGCGCGAGGCTAGTTTTTTTTACGTTCATCTGGCAGTTTATTTCTTATGAGAATGCACTAAAAATAAAAAATTCACTCCGTGAATTTCACTTATTTCAAAAACAAATATGCCCGGCACTACCGGGTAACGAGACTTAATACTAATTGAAAACGAATCTCATTTAAACAGGTTTCAGCATTAAATACTGGAAAAGGGAGAAGTATTAACTTCTCCCTTTCGGTTTATCCCATTAGTAACGGAACTGTAGTGTTGCCATATAGTTACGGCCTTCGCCGATAATTGTTTTGGTCTGGCTACCACCCGCTAGGTAATCCGTATCAAATACATTTTCAACGTTTAACCGCATAATAACATCAAGGTCTTGATCATATTTAATAGTATGAGCAACGCCAGCATCTACACGCGTATATCCGTCTTTCTTATATGTGTTTTCCGTATCACCGTAACGGTCACCTACATAGATAAGCCCTAGGTTAGCATCAGTGTTGTTCGTCACTGCGTAACGAGACCAAATACTGGCTGATAGCTCAGGTACATCGGCTGGACGCTTACCATCTTTCGATGCATCCGTCGGATCGACAATCTCTGCATCAAGGTAAGTCATGCTGCCATTCAATGCCAGCTTATCAGTAACAAAGCCAGATGCACTTAGCTCCGCACCGCGGTGCTTCTGCTCACCAACCTGCGTAGTAATTGTCTCTTTATCAGCAATGCCAGTAACCGTTTCTGTCAGAACTTTGTTTTCCTGGGTAATATCAAATACTGCGCCTGAAACGAATAGCTGATTATCTAGCAGTTCCCACTTCGTACCCAGTTCATACAACTTACCCTTTACTGGATCGAGCTCTTTGCCGTTGTTGACATCTGTCTCGTCATCGACCGGATCTTCAGGCTCGAAGCTCTCGGAATAGGTCAGGTAAATCGAACCGTTAGATACCGGGTGGTAAATAAGCCCCGCTTTTGGCAACACATTGTTATAAGTGTCTTCACTGGTCTCTGTTTTATCAAAACGAAGTCCTGCCAGTACTTGCCACTGGTCATTGACTGTGATCATATCCTGCAAATAGATACCATACGCATCACGCTCTGATGGCTCTTTGACTTTGCCGTTACTGTAATGCAGATCAGCAGGCTTATCCATTGGCTGGCCTACGGTTGCTTCATAGCCCTTCAGATATTCACTTTGCGTTTTATAGTAATAACCTAACCAGTTTGCACCAACCAGCAACTGATGGCTGACACCCAGCGCGTCAAACTCACCGACAAAATCAACATATGCAGTATCGAACTGCCAGTTATCCCAGCGATCATAACCGTTGTAGGTAAAGGTACCCGCTGCGGCATCATAGGTATCCGGCTTTGAAAAGCTTTCGATATCACGGCGCTCAAAGTCCTGATGGTTATAACCCGCCGCGACACGCCAGCTGTCAGTAAGCTGCGCATTCACATCAAGGCCGATATTTTCAACATCATTTTCAATGTTTGACCACTGCGCATCCCAGACATGCGTATCACCCAGAACAGGCTTACCGTCGACAATATAGGCCCCCGTATCTACGCTACCGTGATCATTGGTTTTATCGTAATGGAACGACAATGTAATATCGTCATTTACATCGTAATCAACAAAAAGACCACCAACGAAACGTTCTGTCGACGGTGTACTACCGTCTGTATACTGGCGCCAAGAATCATAGCTCTGCTTCGCGACAACAGCGCGAGCACGCAGGGTTTGGGCATCGTTCAACGAGCCACTGACATCAGCAACGGTACGAGACGCATTGTTTGAACCGATATCCTGGCTAACATTTACCTGAGTATCGAATGTTGGCTTCTTGGAGACCATATTAACAAGACCGCCCGGTGCAGATTTACCGTAAAGAAGACCTGCTGGGCCTTTCAGTACTTCTACACGCTCCAGTAGCTCAATTGGCTGGCGGTAGTGCGACCAATGCTGCTTGCCATCACGCAGGAAACTATCGCCGCTACTCAGATCAAAACCACGAAGTTTGAATGTCTCACGGTTACGGCCCTTGCCACCTTCTGACACACTGGAATCATTCTTTAGCACGTCACCCAGCGTACTGGCACGCTGCTCTTCGATCAGCTGCTCGTCAATGATGGCGACTTGTCCCGGAGTCTCCAGCTGACTCGCCTCAATCCGCATCGCGCTGGTATTGGTATCGGCCTTGTATCCGTAGTCACGGCCAGTAACAACCATGTGTTCATCAACATCTGTTACCTGGGTGTGCGTCTGGGCTTGAGCAATAGGTGCGGCAAGAATGGCACCAATCAATAAAGTCAGCTGACTTTTAGAAAACATATTCCGTTACTCCAAATAATATGAGGTACCCTGCCCTTGATTTATTTTGATTGTCCAAAGGCTTTAAAGTACCCACGTACGCGGTTAGGCGCTGCTGCAAAATACGGAGTGAAATATAAGTGATAACCATTACCATTTGCAGTTAATTTACATTCTTTGCATTCACAAACGAGATACCTTGAATGGATATCTGAACGGATACCTAAGTGAATATCTTGGCTGAAGTGATATTTAGTCAAATCATCGGTATAATGCCGCCGATTTTATTGATTTCTGCGGAATGAAAAGTGACTGAAGTAAACCTAGACGAAGTGCGTCGCCAGCTGACAGAGCTAAACTACAAAGCTGATAACATCCGAATTGTTACGGTATCTGCAATGGATGAAGAGCTACTGGAAAGCTGCACAGCCAAAGAGGGCGAGTGTTTCTACAACAGCTACATGAATGTCATCTACGGTAAAGGTGAGCGTTATGTATTAGGCTATCGCTGTGAAGACCCTATTATTGTCGATCACGCAATTATTCGTAAAGGTGATAGCTATTTTGATCCGACCCTTCAGGCTGAAGGTGATTTTACATCATATCAGTATGCCGTTCTGACGGAATTTACCGTATTCGATATGATGAAGCATGCCAAGTCTAACAAGGATTTCCCACCTGATGTAGACTACCTGCTTAGCAAGGCCAATAAATTCAAGAATATCATTGACGTACAAAAGCCGCGTAAATAACGGCGAAATTACGACAAATATCCCGTTAGTAATCTTGAATATATCAGCCTACTTTTTATATAAATAGGCTGATAGCCTCGATACTCCCCCCCTTTATGAAGCACGAAACAGCAAGCTAATTCGCAACCCTCCTTCCGGGCGATTTTCAGCCCTGACATGACCTTTCATCACCGTCATTGCCTCTTTAACGATTGCAAGTCCAAGCCCATAGCCACCAGACTGTTTGTCTCTCGCCGCCTCTAAACGTGTAAAGGGATCAAATATTTGCTTGAAGTGCTGCTCCGGGATCCCTGGGCCATTGTCTTCAACCACCAGCTGCACCCACCCATTGGCATTGTTTACCGACAGAGCTATCACTGCTTGCTCGCCGGCATACTTAATTGCATTACCCAGCAAATTCTTTATTGCCCGCAGCAGCAAACGGTTGTCAGCCATTGCCATCAGAGTCGAGCACTCCAAATCACATTCCAATCTCTGTTTGGGCCTTAAGTTATCCCTCATCTCCAATACAAGGTGATGACACACCGTTTCCAGCTGGATCGGTACAAGACAGACAGAGTAGCTGGCATTTTCCAGCTGGCTGTAATCCAAAATTTCAGTAACCAGATCATTCATTTCATCAGATTCTCGCTCTAAGCGATCAAGCAGATGCTGATTTTCTTCAGGAAGTTTTCGACGTAATAAATGCAGAGCAAGATTATGTCGGGCCAGCGGTGTTTTCAGCTCATGAGAGACATCTCGGATCAATTGTTTCTGTTTTTGAGCTAAGCCATGAATTCTCTGGGTCATATAATCGAATGATTTGGCTAACTGACCAAACTCTGTGACGCTGTCATCAACCTCATGGCTGACACGGACATTAAAATCGCCTTCAGCCAATCGGTTGCTGGCACTCTGAAGCTTATTCAATGGTTGTTGCAAATAACGGGCAAGTAGCAACGAGAAGACACTTAAGATTAAAATCGCAATTGCTATTTGGATCAGGGTGAAGTAATACGGAAAATAACGAGCCGGATGATATTCATGCGGGAACTGGATCACCAGCTCATGCCCAGTACGTAGTGGAATCGAAATAACGGGTTGATTAACTCGATTCTCGAAAGTGGTATCCAGCTTTCGGATAAAATTTAATTTAAATTCAAAGTGAGGATGCATATCACGACCGCTGACCGTACGTTGTTCTTTGTTCAGCACAAACAGATAGTAATGTTGTCCCCGCTCCCAGTCGGCCAGTTCATCCATATCCCCTTCTTCAATCATCACTTCGGCCTGTTCAGCAAGCGCTAACATTTCAGTTTGAATTTTTTCAGGAACATGAAGCAACGCCTTCACCAAAGCAACCTCGGCGATATTTTGCAGAACCAAAATCAACGTCAGAATGACTGCAAAATATGAAAACAGACGAAAGGCCAAACCGTCACGATCCCCAAGAAAAAACAGTGTACAGACCTTTGGAAAACGAATAGATATCATTATACTTATCAATTATAAAACAACGACGGTCACTCTATCACACCTTGTGCTGATCTGGACGATTTGTCGCCAACCTAAGTCCCCGTTATAGCTCAACTTCTACTTGTTGCTCAAAGAATACGCGCAGCTGCTCATAAATTTGGTCACTACTAGCACCTAAATGCAATTAGTAAGTGATAGATACTGCGAATTGTGGCATATATGGAGGCAATATTGTCATGGCTGAGCGATAGCATATCAGTTCGGCGGCCAAATGCTGATCACCGCATAGGGATAGCAAGGATTAGTTACAAATGAGAGTTATTTTTTTCTTTTTTACCATTACGTTATTACTTGGCTGCAGTTCAGGGGTAGATGTTTCAATCCCAGATAAATATAGCGAAACAACCAAGTACAATAAGGGCTATCTGGCAGGTAGTATAAGCTCAACAACAATCTGGCCGTCTTCAGGTGAAGGGCTCGTGACCACTTTGTATATAAGACAAAAAGGTCATGAAGACGTTATCACCTTGGTGAATAACAACTCGGACGCTGATTTCATCTCTGACTCGCTAAAAGGCCAGCTATTTTCGTTGCCTTTGCCTGCTGGTGAGTATGAGCTCTACTGTATCGGGTTCAAGGGAAGCAATGGCACAAAGTCGATCACCTCTAAATCCAGAAATGATCTAGGGTTAACCTTCTCGGTTGTGCCGGGTAAAATCACCTATATTGGCCAATTTGTCACCTCAAGCTTGGTCGCAAAAAGTAAGCTATGGAATATCGAGTATCCTAGCGGATACGGCGTCATCACGTATAATAATGCCTATAGGCGTGACAAAGCATTGTTCAATGAACGACACCCTGATCTTTATAACCTAGACTTCCTTCCGAAGCAGTTGGCTGAAATCAATACCCGTCTGATTTCTACCAAGCCAAAATAACGACTGACGAATTTATCTAACGCGAGGCTTCCTGATACAGGAGCCTCGATACTTTCAGCTTGATTCCGCCTTGCCTTGCACCTCTCCGACCTCAACCGTTCACTGTTCTGCACCATTTTTATACCTAACTTTATGTTTAACAGCCAGGGGCTCAAATGGGCCATTTTACAAATGTTCAACCATGGCATTGTCACCATAGTACCCATAAACGAAAAATCGAGAGCCAAGGCTCTCGATTTTTGTTAGTCATCTTGATCGGAATTAAATATCTCGCTTGAGTTCCTGAGGGATGCCGGTTTGCAGAACCAGTGCCGAACTTAGACGCTCTTCAGCCTCATGATCCCCTTCAACTTCAACCAGTAATGATTTTGACGCTTTTACCGTTTTATGGGTGCCCACTTGCTTTTCAGAACGAGAAAGAGGCTGGTGGACTTCAACATATACAGAGCCATCTGGCTCAACAGTTTTCTTCAACGGCTGATTGATCACTCGAACTGCTGTGCCTTTCGGTGCCTGGGTAAACAACCATTCAATATCCCACGGGTTCATCCGAATGCAACCAGAGCTCACCCGCATACCGATACCAAAATCTTTATTTGTTCCGTGGATAAGGTACTGCCCCTTACCATATGCAAGACGCATCGCATACTCACCCAACGGGTTTTCCGGGCCTGCTGGTACGACCGCCGGTAACTCAATACCATGCTTTTCGCGATATTCTTTGCGGATGTTTGCTGTCGGTGTCCAGGTCGGAGCTTCAATTTTCTGACTAACAGAGGTTGTCATTTTAGGTGTCTCTCGCCCCACCCGGCCAATACCAATCGGGAAAACATACATCCGTTCGGCGTCATCTGCCGGGAAGTAATACAGCCGAAGCTCTGCCAGATTGATCACGATTCCCTCGCGCTTCGCATCCGGTAAAATCAACTGGGTCGGGATCGTCAGTAGCGTACCTGGAGTCGGCAAGAATGGATCAACACCCTTATTCGCTTCCATCAACGCAAGGAAGCCAACATCATATCGATTCGCAATATCAGCCAGGCTTTCGCCTTCGTTAACCTGATAATACTCCATTGTGCCTACCAGCCTGCTATCGACATCTGGACGCTGGTATTCAATTGCGTTGGCCGCAACTGATACCAGACAAGTTAGTGATAAGAGTAATGAGCGAAACACAAAAACACCTCCATCTGAGTACTATTTAGTATGGCAAACATGGGAATGTCATCATATTTCTACGGCCTTATTCTTATGAATAAGACAATACAACTTTTTCGGTAACAGAAGCTCCCAATTCTTAGCCTCTGATTCTACCTGCCTTTCCTGAACGCTACGTCATCATTACGTCAAATAAAAAAGGCGGGGTAATCGCTTACCCCGCCTTGTATTGATCAGTTACCCTCTAGGCATACTGTGCTGTTACCATCTTCCATGACTTCCGTTGCTCATCCAGCAGGCGTTTCATCTCGGCATACTGCTGAACAAACTCAAAGCTTTCATAATGCTTAACCAAGCGCTTCTTCTTGAGCTCTATCATTCGCTTCTGGGCTGAATAGTAATCGGAAATTTTCAGCATTAGAGCTTCGTATTCACCTTCAAGCAGTTCTAGACACACTGTGCTATTTGGTGCAGTTGCCAGCTTAGCCTGTAGCCGCTTGAGCACCATCGTTGCTCTTGCTTTCTCAATCCTGTCTTCCGGACTGGTCCGTAGGTTCTTGGCTGCCCCCAACCATGAGCACGACTTAATCAGCCACTTGGTAGGATCGAACTGCCACCAGCGAATACCATTGCGGTAGTCATTTTCGAAAATATGGTGATAGTTGTGGTAGCCCTCGCCAAACGTCAGGAACGCAAGGAAACCATTGTCCCGGGCGGTATTTTTATCAGTGTAAGGCTGGCTACCCCATATATGGGCCAGAGAGTTAATAAAGAATGTTGTGTGATGGCTTAGCACCAAACGTACTATACCCACTAACAACAACGCCCCCCAAATATCACCGTGGATCAACCCAAACAGTAGCGGGAAACCAAAATTAGTAGCAACAGCCAGCAATACGTAATGTTTATGCTGCCACATGACAATTTTATCTTTCTGAAGATCGCGGCAATTTGAATAATCACTATAACGAGATGCCTGATGCTCTCTTAGCATCCAGCCTATATGGCTATAGAAAAAGCCCATTTTGGCGGAATACGGATCTTTGTCATTATTATCAACATGACGATGATGAACACGATGATCTGATGACCAATGCAAAACGCTATTCTGCAGGGCAAAAGCTCCGCCTACGGCAAAAACAATGCGCATCACTGCATTGGCCTCATAAGCTTTATGTGACCATAAACGGTGATATCCGGCTGTGATAGACAAACCGCAATAGCTAAACGCCACTAGCAGCAAGGCGACTTGCGCCCAGTCAAAGCCGATATAATAGGCGTAAATAGGGGTTCCAAATGCGGCAATTGCGAATGTTACTGAAAAAATAACCACATTTAGCCAAATAATTGGTGGTTTGTTGGTCGTCATCCTATAACCTTAAAATAATTCAGCGTACACACGTAAGCTAGAATAATCAGCGGTTTCTTTTAGGTCAATGAGAAATCGCAACTTTTGTAAAAAAATATCACAACAGCAATACATCAGAGCAACCACTCGTTACATCATCACTCAGCCTCTGAGAGTAATTCCGTTTCATAAGCTAGTTAGGGTATAAACTAACAATGAGCGGCTCTGGAGATAAACACTATGAACCCACTATCTTCATTCAATATGGATCGGCATCAACGCGTTGTGGTTGATACCGCGGAACAGCAATGGCTAGCCTCTCCGTCCCCCGGAGTCTGGCGGATTCCACTGGAACGAGAAGCGGCTGAAAGCGGCCAGGTAACCAGTTTGGTTCGCTACGATCCTAGCACCCACTTTTCTGCTCACTTTCACCCCAACGGAGAAGAAATATTCGTCATCGATGGTATTTTCCAGGATGAATATGGCAGCTATCCCGCAGGCACCTACATCCGTAATCCACCGGGATCTTGTCACTCCCCCGGCAGTAACAGCGGCTGCCTACTATATGTCAAACTCAATATGTTTCCAGAAAACGACTCAGATGTGTTTCGTCTAGATACGCACAACGCGGTTTGGCAGCCCGGGATTGATAGCAGGTTATCTACCTTGCCCTTGCACGGTTATGGTAAAGAACAGACGGTTCTATTGAAATGGCAGCCCGATTCTTCATTTTCTCTTCATCAGCATGATGGTGGCGAGGAAACCTTTATTGTTTCGGGCGGTTTTTATGATGAGCTAGGAAAGTATGAGAAAGGAACTTGGATCCGAAGTCCGGCAGGTAGCTCCCATCAACCAGCGACGACAAACGGCTGTCTAATGCTAATGAAAACCGGACATTTACCGGCTTAATCCAAAAATTGGATACCAACAGCATCGAACCTTGCGCCAGTACACTGGTAGTTTGCACTTCCCTGCCGATAATACTCTGCAGGCATGCGGTCGAGCATACCGGCCGCCTTCAGCCTTTGAAACTCGTCCCGAGTTAAAATGGTGTATTCAAGATTATTATCGAGCAGACATTGGATTGCATCAAGGCTCAGCTCATCATCTCTCACCAAGACTTTGAGTTTACCGATTAGCACCGCAAGCGGCAGACGAAGCTCACGTACCAGTTGCTTTCTATTTGTTATCTGGCTGGCTGCTTTGGAACGAACGCCATGATCGAAAATTTGTTCCCAGTCAGCCTTTCCCTGTCGGGTAACCAACTGGTGCCGATAACAATAATAGCCTTCAAAAAACGGCCTGAGATAGTGAAACCGTTCAGCGTATACTTCCAGGTAAATATGCTGAAGCTCTAACTGAGCGTGAAATTGATTTAAGTCACTCATGATGAATACGATGCTAGGGGGAAACGTAGCAGTTTATACCACAGAAAAACTACTACGTTCAGCAACACCCTATAAATCGAACCTAATCCCGACGATCCCTTCTAGCTCCAGGCTGGAATCACTCTGCACGTACCAAGTCATGCCACCTTCAGCATATAAATGGAAATAGTCATAAGGAACCAATAGCCCGGCTCCGGCTCTTGGTCCCCACTCATGCTTGTCATCATCCACCCACTGAATGCCAGTGAAGGTATAAAACGGTGAGTACAAGGTTCCCTGGCTTAAGTCACTCACTTTCCAGATAGCATCAGCTGTCAGGCTGAGTGTATCTAAGCCCATTGAAAACTGTAGTTCTTCTCGGTATTTCACGGTTACACCTGAACTCGGGCTACCTATAAACACGCCAGCTGCCAATGGTGAGCCCGCAGCTGTGGCCTGAATCGGTAACGCCAATAGTGAAGAAATTAAAACCGCTTTTTTATACATCCCTAATCCCTGAACAAAGGTGTTTCATTTGTGCCGCGAAACATAACCTCTTCTTCCATAAAATCAAAGAATAATCTTATGAAATTTAATTCTGCTTTGTCAGGTCTACTTATCCATCAATCAATTATTATTATTCAAATTCTGCAAAAGGAAGATTATGCTTATCAAAAAAACACCCCGTTGGGCACTCAAGGAAAGCGATGCCACACCGGAATCGGTTTATCATAACCGTCGTGATATCTTGAAAAAACTTGGCATCACCCTTGTTGGGATGCCACTTGCCTCTCAGGCCAATGCCGGCTTGTTTGATGCCTTTACCGGTAAAGATAAACCGGCGGTTAAAGACAGCCGCCGTCAGTTGGTGACAAAGCCATCGCAATACTCAGATAGCAAGCTTTCACTCACGCCAGAAAGCAAAATACTGCAGTACAATAATTTTTACGAATTCGGTACCGACAAATCGGATCCTGCCGTCCGTGCTGCCAACTTCCAGACAAACCCATGGACAGTACAGATTGACGGGCTAGTTCACCGCCCTACTACATTGGGCTATGAAGATATTTTCAGCAAATTCACGCTAGAAGAAAGAATCTACCGATTACGCTGCGTTGAAGCCTGGTCAATGAACATTCCCTGGATTGGTTTTCCGCTGGCAGAATTACTGAAAAAAGCCAATCCGATGAGCAAGGCAAAATATGTTGCATTTGAAACCCTACATGATCCCAAACGCATGCCGGGACAAGCATCCCGCAGGCTTGGTGGAGGGATTGACTATCCCTATGTCGAAGGACTTCGAATCGATGAGGCAATGAATCCGCTGGCACTGATTTCAGTCGGCCTTTATGGCAAGACGCTGGCACCTCAGAATGGCGCACCGCTGCGTTTGGTTGTGCCATGGAAATATGGCTTTAAAAGTATCAAATCGATTGTGCGTATTACGCTTACTGACAAAGAGCCACCAACGACATGGAACCGTCTTGCCTCCAATGAGTACGGTTTCTATGCCAATGTAAACCCGCAAGTCGATCATCCACGCTGGAGCCAGGGCAGCGAACGATTTATTGGTGAAGGAAGCCTCTTTAGCAGTCGCCGTCAGCCGACGACAATGTTTAATGGCTATGCCAATGAAGTGGCCGGATTGTACAAGGGAATGGACTTAAGAAAGCAATTTTAAGGAGCCAATGCCAATGAAGATCATGCCTCGACATATCACAGGCCTTAAAGCCGTTATTCACCTGATCAGTTTAAGCTTCCTGGCTTTGATGACTTATCAGACACTAACGGGAGGACTTGGTGCGGATCCTGTCGAAGGGCTAAGCCACTTTACCGGCAAGGCAGCACTAAATACCTTGATGATCACCTTGCTGATCTCCCCGATCGCCCGTCGATTCAAACTCGGGCAACTGGTTAAAGTTCGCCGCCTGGTTGGACTGTACAGTTTCTTTTGGGCAGCCATACACTTGCTGGTATACCTGGCTTTGGATCTCGGATTCGACGCGTCACTGCTGGCGAGTGAAATAGCGACCCGGCCTTATTTAACTGTTGGCGCCTTGAGCTGGGTAATCTTGCTTGTACTAGCAATAACATCGACGCAAGGCATCCAACGGCGACTCGGCCACCGGTGGCAAAAATTACACAATTGGGTCTACCTTGCGTTACTGTTGGCACCGATACATTACTATTGGTCGGTTAAATCCGGTATTACCGAGCCTGTTCTATATCTAGCAACTGCGCTGATATTACTGTCCTTTCGTCACAAAATATTAAGGCGCTGGCTACCAGTGCTTTCAAGCTTCAGTCGTACCCCATCAACACGCTCTTAACGTCAATCCTGTCATTAAGATCAAAGAAGTCGCTTTCAAGTGCCTTCTTTGATCACTAAACGCTTGAAAAACCATAAATGAAAGCACTTTTTTCTGATACGATGGAGGCCTGTGATAGTTAGTATTATCAGCCTGGACTTTCATCAATCATCATTCCGGGCTGAGCGAGTAATTTTGTGTAATGGGGCTTAGCGTTTTTGGTCAGTGATCTTCTTTCAGTCAGTATTCATCAGTTCAAAGCTGACTGCTTGCAATTATGCGAGCAACATTATCCAACGGTACATAACCGGGGAATGCGTGGAAACCACTTAGGCAAAACCTTATGCCGCCGGATTTTATCGACGCTAAAACAAGCGGATATACCCGCAGAACTCCACCAAGGCCATCATGATGATGCGCTTGAACAACCAATCTTCCGTATCGAGACACCCAGCTTTACGCTATGGATCATTGCTCATCACCTTGTCAGTGCCAACCTCGCCCGACGTGAGGCGCTCGTTCAATCCGTAAATACCGCCTGTCAGCAGATTGATGAAGAAAAGCAGCATCATTTGCTGATTGTTTCCGATCATTGGTTTGATCGCAGTAAAGCCAGCAAAGAAATTCCGGCATGGTGGCTTGGTCAGTTGCCGACAAACACAAGCGATTATCTCGCTGATGGTATCCGCCTGCAGGAGTGTGCAGAAACTCTGCCCGAATGTCTGCAGCAAAAATACCTTTTATCCGAAGGACAACATCAGATCCACCACCCGCTTAAACGTAATGGCGGTGATAAAATCGTTCACAGATATATTCTCCTCACGGCTTACTATCAAATCCGATAACAAACCATAAACACAATAAAGTGATCGCTTCGATAACCCATGTAGCATTGCATCCTTTACTATAGCGGCACGTTCATTGTTATATTTTGTTGAATAAGACGCTACATGACAGCATCCAGTACGGCTTCACACTTATCGCTACGGAATGATTCAATCTTCCGTCTTTTTATTCGCTATACCATGCCCACCATTGCTGCCATGTTAGTTACCGGCATTTATGTCGCTATCGACGGCATGTTCGTCGGCCATTTCATTGGCGAGAACGGCCTAGCCGGAATCATGCTCGGCTACCCTGTCGGGTCAATACTTTATGCTGTAGGTGCATTGATAGGAATGGGAGCATCAGCCTTAGTCTCCATTCGGCTCGGTGAAGGACACACCGGCAAAACAAGAACGATCGTCGGTAATGCGTTGTCTCTCAGCCTGCTTTCGGCATTGGTGATCAGTAGCATCGGCATCGCCTATAGCGAGACTTTACTGATCTGGCTGGGGGCCGATGGTGAAATCCTGCAGATGGCCTCGGATTATCTGTTCTGGTATTTCGCCCTAGGGGCTTTTCCTGTCATCTCTATGGCATTCTCATCACTATTGCGTAACGACGGGCAACCAAACCGCGTAACGCTGATCATGATTTTCGGCGGCGTGCTCAATGTCGTACTCGACTGGCTGTTTATCGTTGTATTCCCATTTGAACTCACGGGCGCCGCAATCGCGACCATGCTCTCCCAGGCGGCAACCAGTTTGTTATGCCTACAGCATTTCTTCGGCCCTAGAACCGAACTACGGATCCACTGGGATACACTAAAGCTAAAATGGGATGCGGTAACTCAGATCTTCCGCCTGGGTTTCTCCAGCCTGTTGATGTATCTCTATCTGTCAGTAGTACTCACCCTGCACAATAAGGCTTTCCTTATGGTCGGTGATGCCCTTCATGTTGCTGCTTACGGTATCGTCAGCTACACCGAAGCATTTTTCTACCTGATCTTTGAAGGCATTGCTTTGGGTATCCAACCAATCACCAGCTATAACACTGGCGCCGGGCAAACCGAACGTGTCATCAAGGTACGTAACCTGGCTTTTGCGGTGACTTTACTGGTAGCCCTTTCCGGTGTCGCGATGCTGTACAGTTTCCCGGAATATGTGGTGTACCTGTTTGCCGGCGATAACCCCACTCTTCAGCCTGAAGCTGTAAACGGAATGCGACTCTATTTCTGGGGCCTACCAATGGAAGGATTACTACTTGTCGGTGCAACCTATTTCCAATCAATCAATCGCGCCAAAGAAGCATCGCTACTGACAGGAGGCAAGCTGATCCTTATCACGCTGTTTATCTTCACACTAGCCGAGTTCGCAGGTGTCAATGGTGTATGGATTGCTTTACCACTATGCAGTTCTGTTCTCACTACCTGGATGTTTTTTGCCTTGCGCCGGACATAATCAGATCCACGAAGTTGCATAGAAAGCCCCCAGGCAAACGTTTAACAGCGCCAAATGGCGCTGTTTTATTACACAAAGCAAAATATGAACCCTTTTAAAAGGTGATTCTAATCACATTTGCGTCGGGAATTATGCAATACTGATTTTCAAGGCATGATCTGAGAGTATCATCTGCATATCGTTATCGTATTTTGGTAGTCATCGATGTTTAAAAAAACACTTCTTGCCGTTTCTTTAGCAGCAACCTCCATCGCCAGCACATCTGCTTTCGCTCTCGAAAAAGTCGATTTGCTCATTAAGAATGCTACTGTCCTGACAATGGATCAGGAAAAAACAGTTTTCGACAACGGTTTGGTCGCAGTTAAAGAAAATAAAATCTTCTCCGTTACCGACGGTTCCGATGTCAAAGATTACTTGGCCGCAAAAATCATTGATGCCAATGGCGATATCGTGATGCCCGGGCTAATCAATACCCACACTCATGTTTCGATGACTGTCTTCCGTTCAATGGCAGACGATGTGCCAGACCGCCTGCACCGTTATATTTTCCCGCTTGAGAAAAAACTGGTTTCCCGTGACATGGTGCGTATCGGTGCTCAGTTGGGGAACGTTGAAATGCTCAAGGGCGGGGTCACAACCTATGCCGATATGTATTATTTCGAAGATGAAGTGGCCAAAACAGTTGATCAAATTGGCATGCGTGCAGTATTGGGGGAAACCGTTATCAAGTTCCCGGTTGCCGATGCTGCCAATGCCGACGAAGGCATTAAGTACGCGCTGGACTTTATAAAGCAATATAAAGACCACCCACGTATTACCCCAGCTTTCGCCCCGCATGCTCCGTATACCAACACCACTGAAACTCTGCAGAAAGTCACCAAGCTGTCGTTAGAACACGATGTACCGGTGATGATCCACCTTGCTGAATCAGAGCGTGAGAACCAAGTTATCGCTGAGCGTAGCGGCGGCAAAACACCTGTTGGATATATGGCTGATATCGGAGCACTAACGCCAAACCTTGTTGGTGCCCATGTGATCAATGTTGACGACAACGATATTGCCCTGCTGAAAAAGCATGATGTCGGTATTGCGCACAATATGAGTGCCAATATCAAATCTGCCAAGGGAGTTTCACCAGCACTGAAAATGTTCGACAATGGCCTTCGCATCGGTTTGGGTACAGACGGCCCGATGTCAGGCAACACCATCAGTACCATCGATGAATTTAACCAAGTGGCCAAAGTGCACAAACTGGTGAACAAAGATCGCGCAGCCATGCCACCAATGAAAGTGATTGAAATGGCCACTATTGGTGCAGCCCGAGCACTGCATATGGAAGATACGATTGGCTCGCTGGAAACAGGCAAGCTGGCGGATATCATCATCATCGATACGACTGCACCAAACATGGTTCCAGTCTACAACCCGTATTCTGCACTGGTTTACTCGGCTTATGCGACCAACGTAAAACACACAATCGTTGACGGAAAAGTATTGATGGAAGACCGTAATATGCTAACGGTCGATGAAGATGCGATTCGCGAAGAAGCGTTGAAGTTTGCCGACAAAGTCCGCAAGACTGTGGTAGAAAGCGGCGAAGTTGTTCAGTAACCATGATTTGATTAACAGACATACCTAGCTTACTAGCAACTCAATAAAAATCAGGGTGATTCCTATATCACCCTGTTTTTTTTCATATAAAGTATCAAGTTCTTCATCTATAAACGTGCTCTATGATAAAGTGCGACCAACTTCAACTAATTGCCTTCACTATGTCTAACACGTTTGGCTCCATCATTCCTCTTGGCGTTCGCTATATGATGCTCTCTGCACTCGGCTTCGCCCTTATGACCGCTTGCGTAAAATACGTCAGTAACTATGGTATTCCTGTCTTTGAAATTGTTGCGGCAAGGGCTTTTGTATCCCTTATCATCAGCTACTTAGATGTGAAGCGAAAAAAAATATCGGTGTGGGGAAATAATAAACCACTACTGTTTGCTCGAGGTGCGGTCGGCACTCTGGCATTAATGTGCGTCTACTATGCGGTCACAACCCTGCCTTTGGCTGAAGCGACAATTCTTCAATACGTTCATCCCGTCTTTACTGCATTATTGGCCGTGCTCTTCCTAAAAGAAAAAGTCCAATTTTCAACCGCCATCTGCATCGCTATGAGCTTGTTGGGCTTGTTTGTGATGGTCAATCCAGCAGCGGTTGAAGGAGCCACTTCTGAATTGCCGATGTTCAGCGTAATGGTAGCGATCATCGGTGCACTGGGTAGTTCTATTGCATACGTGATCGTTCGTAAGCTAAGTCAAACGGAAGATAGCTCTGTTATTATCTTCTACTTCCCTCTAGTGGCTCTGCCTTTGTCGCTTCTATTAATTGGCGATGATCTTGTTATACCTGATTTGTATTTAACTGGCCTGCTGGTGTTAGTCGGGATATTTACACAAGTCGGACAAATTGGTTTAACCAAAGCAATGCAAAGCCAAGCCGCTGGTAAAGCATCAGCATATTCATATGTTCAGATTATTTTCTCTGCAATACTGGGAGTTGTGATCTTTAATGAAGCACCATCGGTTTGGACTTATTTGGGTGGTATGTTGATTGTGTCAGGCGCACTTATCAATGTGTTTGGCCAGCGATTAAGAAATCCATTGTCACCGCTAAGATCATGAAATTAAGTAATAGATCGGAATAATAGCTCCCTGTTTACAAAGAAAACAAGCAAAAACGCCAGTCATAAATGACTGGCGTCGGACTATTAGTCGCTAGGTTTAAATAACACCCAGCTCTTTAAGACGTTCCATCAAATAACTATTGGCGGTGTGGCGTTCAGATAAAACCACCTCCGGTTTTGGGTGCAAGAACAACGGCAGCGAAATACGTGCCTTTGACTTGTCTGTTCCTTCAGGGTTAACCACTCGGTGAGTCGTTGACGGGAAGTAACCACCTGACGCTTCCTGAAGCATGTCACCAATGTTAATGATCAAGTTACCGAAGTCACATGGTACATCCAGCCAATCACCCTCTTTAGACTTCACTTGCAAACCTGGTTCATTCGCCGCAGGCAAAACAGTAAGCAAGTTAATGTCTTCATGCGCACCAGCGCGTATTGCACCCAGTTCTTCATCCCCTTTCAGAGGCGGATAGTGCAGAACTCGCAACAGAGTCTGTGAGCTACTCTCAATCATGCTTGAAAGTGGCTGTGAATAACGCTTAGAAACATCTTCAGGCGAGTGCTTTTCTACCCATGACAGCAGTTCTGCCGCTAGCTTATTCGCTTCTTCATAATAATTCTGAAGTTCAGCTTTCAATGCTTCCGGGCACTGTCCCCAAGGGTAATAGTGGAAGTACTCTTTAATATCCTTCTTGGTGTGTCCTTTTGCAATTTCAGAGACTTCTGAAGGGAAAAAACCATCTTGGGTTTCGACATTAAAATGGAAGTCTTTTTTCTCGTCACTGTTAAAAAAAGCGTTCCAGTTTTCATAAATTGAACTGACCAATTTCTGCTGAATTGGATGATTTTTCAGGACACCAAAGCCGGTATTGCGCAATGACTCAACAAATAGCTCTTCGGCGTTCTCGGCGGTATAATCGACTGCTTCCAATTTCATAGTACTTCTTCTTCTGGCTGACTGGTTGTTATTGACTTAATTCTTGTTTTTATCGGATTTCACATGTACTTCATGAGCAATGAAATCGTTATTATTAATGCGGATTCTATTGGTTAAGCTGACTTGTAACAAGTTCGAAACATGCGCGATATGGAAACACTGAATTCACACACATCAACAATAACGATTGCCCAACCGTTTGCGCAGCATTTCATTCGGCTATTTAAAAACCTCATATACAAAAAAAGGCCGTGCAATGCACAGCCCCAGTTTCGTTCAAACTCTTATTGTTTGGCTTGAACAATCAGTGTGATACCTTCTACAGCGATAACTTCAACCAAGGTTCCCGCTTCAAGCGGTTTATCGGTTCTTGCCAGCCATGATGTATCTCCCAACCGAATGCGCCCTTGAGTCACAGGGAGCGGCTGATCCAAAATGCACGTTTGCCCGATCATCTGCTCGGTTCGTTGGTTGAGTGTCCGGCCTTGATCCGCAGCACGATCTTTCTTGTGCTGATACCGCCACCATAACCAGGTAGAAAAAAGCGAGAACACCGCAAACGTCAGCCATTGCAGTGACCAGCTCATCGGTATAGCAGATAATATTGCACCAACTAGTAAAGCAGATAAGCCCAGCCACAACAGATACCCGGCGGTACCCAGTAACTCAAGTAGCAGTAGCACCAAACCAAATGCTATCCAATGCCAAAAGTTCATTTGCTCTAACAGCGTTATCATGCCTTTGTTCCTTTACTTCCCGCTTCAGGCTGCTTTGACTGGTTAAGTAACTCAGCAATGCCCGTCAACGATCCCATCAGCCCTGTTGCTTCCAGTGGCAACATAATAACTTTACCATTTTCAGCCTGGCCTATGGATTTGAGTGCTTCGGTATAACCTTGCGCAATAAAATAATTGACCGCCTGTAAGTCACCCTGAGCAATAGCATCCGATACCATTGTGGTTGCACGAGCTTCTGCTTCTGCTGCACGTTCACGAGCTTCCGCCTGAAGGATTGCTGCCTGCTTGTCCCCTTCCGCACGTAAAATTTCTGATTGTTTATGACCTTCGGCGCGTAAAATCTCAGCCTGACGTACCCCTTCAGCCTCCAGCACCTCAGCTCGCTTGTTACGTTCGGCTTTCATCTGCGCATTCATTGCCTCAGTCAGATCGGCTGGCGGCTGAACATCACGAATTTCGATTCGGGTAACTTTCACTCCCCAAGGGTTGGTTGCCTGATCGACAATCGTCAGCAACTGACTATTAATCCTGTCACGCTGCGACAGCATTGCATCTAGCTCCATTGATCCCAGTACAGTACGAATGTTGGTTAGGGTTAGGTTACGGATCGCATGTTCAAGATCGTTAACCTCGTACGCAGCTTTCGCCGCATCGACAACCTGAACAAAGCAAACAGCATCAATAGTCACATTAGCATTATCAAGTGAAATGACCTCCTGAGCAGGGATATCAAGCACTCTCTCCATCATATTGATCTTATTGCCAACTTTATCAACAAAAGGAACAATAAGGTTTAACCCCGGTCGAAGTGTTTTGGTATAACGGCCAAACCGCTCGACGGTCCACTCGTTCCCCTGTGCAACGGTTTTTACTCCGGAAGCAATAAACACAATCGCAACAACAATAAATATTCCTACGGTTACTAACGTATCATATGGCATTTCTGGCATGACTAGCTCCTTAACAAACAACGTTCAGTTACCTGCAGAATATCTTAAGCCATTGATACTTCATAGCTATTTAATTAATAATTATATTTTAGCAATTGACAATAATCTTTATTAGGAGGTAAAGAAAACTTGCAGAAGAGACCAATTATTTATGCTTACCAGCATAAAATTATTTCAGTAGGGCAATAAGCAAAACATCCGCCTAAGCGGATGTTCTATCGATACAACAAATCAGCTTTAGGTGCGGAACTGACTTACTAATTCTTCTAACTGACTGCACTGTTTAGTCAGCATATCAAATCCCTGCTCCGTGGTTTTCACCTTGCCGACCATTTGTTGGCTCATTGAGGCAATTTCCTGCACATTGCGATTAATACTGTCGCTCACATGGCTTTGTTGTGTTGCTGCCGTAGCAATCTGCAAATTCATCTCATTAATGACGTTAATAGACTGACTGATAGCATCAATCGAGTCGTTTGCAGTATTGGCTTGTTGAACCGTATAAGTACTGCTTTCACTGCTCGATTCCATTGCCTGTACAGCTGCTCTTGCACCTTGTTGTAGTCGTTCGATCATCACCTGAATTTCGCCTGTACTATCTTGTGTCTTGCTGGCAAGCGTTCGAACTTCATCAGCAACAACCGCAAAACCACGTCCCTGCTCACCCGCCCGGGCAGCTTCAATCGCAGCATTCAACGCCAATAGATTCGTTTGATCTGCTATCCCTCGGATAACATCAAGAATAGAGGCAATGTTGCCTACATCACGCTCTAGGTGGCTAATGACAACACTTGAAGACTCAATTTCATCCGCGAGTTTATGAATTGATATAACGGTATCGCTAAGCATATCGCGTGCTGTTTCAGATTCAGTACTTGCACTCTGCGTGGCCTGAGCCGCTTCATTAGCGTGCTGGGTGACGGTGTCGCTTGTCGCACTCATTTCATTCACAGCTGTTGCAGCTTGCGTACTTTCTTGCTGCTGACTGGCGGCATTGGCAACCACCCCCTGGGTTTCTTGCTGTATACGGGCTGTTTCTGCCTGAACAGCCTGAAGAGTGAGCGCAACTTCAATGATCATGATATGGATCCTAGAGACAAACTCATTAAATGAGTTGGCCAGCATCCCTATTTCATCTTTGCTATCTTCTTGCAAGCGCTGAGTGAGATCACCATGCCCGACAGCAATGTCATTCATTGCTAGCGATAAGCGCTTTAACGGAGCACTAACCAAACCTGATACCAACCAGGCAATCAGCATTGAGAGGATAATAACAGCAACAATACCACCTTCAATGATGATGGTGATCAGTTTCGAATTAGCGACAAGTTGAAGTTTCAATTCGACCTGAGCCGCTTGAATTTCACTGCGGATCTCCAGTAGTGAGGAACGCAGGACACTGAAATCATTTTCAATCTGCACACGATTATCTTTGTAGTACATTCCGGCCTGACCAGATTGTTCAATCATGGTTTGATAATGAATTAGCCATTTTGTGTAGCCCGTATTTAATTTCTGTAATGTCAGTTCACTTTCGGTACCAAGAAAACCCTTTTCAATCAGCGCCTGAGGTGATTTCAAGCGAGTCGTTGCTTTTGCACTGTCATCGAGAAAAACGTCGGTAAGTCGGCGCAACTGCTCTGGGTCACCTTCCGATAGAATCACCCCTTGCCCAGCTGTTATAACCTGATAAAGGTCTCGATACCCGTCTTCCAATTGTTCGAGCACTGGCTGGATTTCATCGGTTAGAATTTTACTGGCATCAGCTTGATCTTTTGAAACAAATACGACGGTCGCGAATAGCCCACAGAACAGTGCAACCACAAGCATTATTGGTGTAATGAACTTCCAACGAAAAGAGAGATTTCTGAACCACAACATTGTTATTCCTGACTTATTCAAAGCAGTCTGATCACGTACAGCAACCATACCGATCATGGTCATATGCAACCACTTTTTTACATGCAAATTCATAGTCTTATTGACAAAATAGGAGTCACCACACTTCTTTCTCGTTAAAAATAAAGAGATGGGTAAAAAATGACTCATATGAAAACGTGCCGTAAAAACAGTTAGTGAGCTGTAAATAAAAAGGTTGTTAATAAAACTCAAGCCAACCAAACAGGCACAAAGCCATCACATCGACAGATAAATAGTCAACAACTCAACACAAACAACCTCAGTTGGCAAAAAAACATTAATATATTGATACGTAGTGTCATATTATGTTTTCATTAGCCGGATTTATAACAAGGTACCCCTAAATAAGTACCGTGCATTTCAGGTCTAATTAGAATGTCAGCTAGCAACATTTTTTCAAATCCCAACGAAATTACATTTCCTGAAGGTGAACAGCTCGTTTCAACGACCAACCTGAAAGGAGTGATCACCTACTGCAATCCCTCTTTCTGCAGAGTTGCAGGCTATAGCGAGCAGGAGCTCATTGGCCAGAACCATAACATCATCCGACACCCTGATATGCCTAAAGCTGCTTTTGCCGATTTATGGGCCTGTTTGCACAATGGCAAAGCATGGCGAGGTATTGTCAAGAACCAAGCAAAGGGTGGCGACTATTACTGGGTAGACGCCTATGTCACCCCTATGTATGAAAATGGCCAAGTTACGGGCTATCAATCTGTGCGTGTTAAACCTAAATCGCAGTGGGTTCAAATCGCGACCAAGGCTTATAAACAACTACTAACAGCGGAACAACGTGGTCGAAAAGCGGCGTTTTCTCTTCCGGGCTCCTTTAAGTATTGCGCTCTGGCTGCTTCTTGTGTTTTGCCAGCAGCAAGCCTACTCAATGAAGGGATTAGCCTGCAAAATGCCCTGCTCTTTACACCGCTGGCAGTGATTGGCCTGTTGTTTCGACAGGAGTTATTCGAGACCCCGTTGCGGCTTAAAGAATTACAGCAACGATACGACAGCGTCAGCCGACTCATTTTTTCTGGTAATGATAAATTTTCCGTTGCCGATTACCGTATTAAAATGGCCTCTGCTCGTATTCGAACAGTCTTGGGACGAATGACTGATTCGGCAGCTCCGCTTCACGATTTGGCCGATCAGCTTAGTGATTCGGCAAGCCGGGTTAACCAGGCTATCTCAACTCAAAACACCAATATTCATCACGTTGCCAACGCAATGAATGGCATTGCAGATTCAGCCCGATCTGTTGCATCACACGCCAGTGACAGCAATACGCTATTGGATGAAACCCGGCTCCATTGTGGTCAAACCCGAGAGCAGCTCGATTCGACCCAAAGTAGCCTGCATACTTTATCGGCACAGGCCGAACAGGCAACGGCTGCCACCCACCAGCTCGGAAGCGAAGCCAGTAAAGTGAGTACCGTCATGTCCGAAATCAGCGGCATTGCCGAGCAAACAAACCTGCTGGCACTTAACGCGGCCATCGAGGCAGCACGTGCAGGCGAGCATGGCCGGGGTTTTGCTGTTGTCGCGGACGAGGTACGTGCCCTGTCATCTCGGACCCAAACAGCAACCGAACAGATCCAAAACAGCATCGAGCAAATGATGGCCACAATTAATGACTGGCAGGCCGTGATTGAAAACAACCGCGATAAAACCAACGAGTGTGTCGACATCGCCGCCAAAAGTGCTCAGTGCCTTGAACAGGTAGAGCAAAACATGCAGGCAATCAGTCAACTCATCGGTCAGGTTTCCTCATCTGCTTCTGAACAGGAACACTTGTCTGAACAGACTAGCCAACACATTCATGTAATTGCCGAAGCATCTCAGCAAAACCTCAATGAAGTCGAGCAAGTTGAACAAAGCAGTGCAACGCTTAAAAACAGAGTCGATGATTTCCATCACCTTGCGGCACGCTTCGAGGAAAAATAACCATCTTTGCTGCCACAACTCAGTTTGGCTCGTTGAGGCAGCAGAACTTTTCATCACAGCAAGATCCCCACCAATAATTCAGCTTTTTTAACTTGCCCGGCTACTGTCCAACTCTCAGGTACGTTATTATCGCTATTCAATTGTGCTAAGAGTTATCTTTACCCATGTACCAGCAAACACTGAAAAACTACTTTGGCTTCGATAGCCTTCGTCCGGGACAAGAAGACGTCATCACGAAAATATTACATGGTGAGTCAGCATGTGCAATTTTCCCGACCGGATCTGGAAAGTCATTGTGTTATCAGTTACCTGCGATCCAGTTGCCACACCTGACACTGGTCATCTCGCCCTTGCTGGCACTGATGAAAGATCAGCTCGATTTTCTACATAGCAAAAATATTCCCGCGGCTTCAATTGACTCAAGCCAAAGCTGGGACGAGAGCCAGCAAGTGATGCAGGGGGTAAGAAACGGTGACATAAAGGTGCTGATGATTTCAGTAGAAAGGCTCAACAACGAGCGCTTTCGCCATTTTATCTCTCAGGTGCCGATTTCATTACTGGTCGTTGACGAAGCGCACTGTATCTCCGAGTGGGGTCACAACTTTCGCCCCGACTATCTAAAACTACCCAGTCATCGCCTATGGCTGAATATTCCCCAGGTATTGCTCCTTACCGCAACGGCAACCCCCGCAGTCATTGAAGATATGGGTCAAAAGTTTGCTATAGATAAGCAGAATATTGTGGTGACCGGCTTTTATCGCCACAACCTCGATTTGGCTATCGCCCCGACGGAAGAAGATAATAAACAGCAGGCCTTACTGAACCAGCTGGAACAAGATTCCAGCCTTCCGACAATTGTGTATGTCACATTGCAGAAAACTGCCGAGCACTTGGCCAGCTGGCTTAACCAACAGGGATACCAAACTCAGGCCTACCATGCAGGTATGGACTCAGAGCACAGACAGCAGATCCAGCAGGCTTTCATGGCTGGCAACCATCGCTGCATCATAGCAACCATCGCCTTTGGAATGGGGATTGATAAATCCGATATCCGGCGTGTTATTCACTATGACTTGCCCAAGTCGATTGAAAACTATAGTCAGGAGATTGGCCGTGCAGGGCGTGATGGGCTAGCATCTCATTGTACTGTTCTTGCCAATAAGTCCGGTCTGAATGTGCTCGAAAACTTTGTCTATGGCGATACCCCCGATCAGGAAGCAATCGAAGCTGTTCTCAGTCAGATCCAAGCCAGTCCGGGGCAGTGGGAAATCATGCTTTCTCGCTTGTCGAAAGACAGTAACATTCGTTTGCTGCCACTGAAAACGCTGCTCGTCTATCTAGAAATGCACCAGATCATCGAGCCACAGTACACCTATTTTGCAGATTATCGCTTCAAGCTCCTCAAAGATCAGCAGTTTATCACAGAGCAATTTCAGGGTGAGCGCCGAGAGTTTGTCAGCCAAATTTTCGCCTGCTCCCCCAAAGCACGAACCTGGTATACCGTTGATTTCGAGGCGCTATGGCAAAGCAACCAGACAGAACGAAAACGTGTAGTCGCTGCTATCGATTATTTTAGTGAAAAGGGCTGGATCGAGCTTGAAAGTAAGCAGATGACGGACGTTTACCGAGTTAAAAACGCTCAATTTAATCTCCAGGAACAAGCTGGAAGCCTCTATGACTTATTCCGAAAAAAAGAAAATAGCGAGATTGAACGTATTACACGCATGCTGAACTTCTTTGAAAGCAGCCAATGCCTAAGCCACACCCTCGCTAGCTATTTCGCTGATACCAATGCACCGGAGCAATGCGGACACTGCTCTGTCTGTCGCGGGCATACTGCAACACTACCGGGCAACCTACAGTTATCTGATATTTCGGATAACGCACTTAAAGCATGGTGCGATCCTTTTATCACGGCATGCCCTTCACAGCCTTCTACAGCAGCGGTAACACGATTCTTATGCGGAATGACATCACCTCTGAACACTAAAATAAAAGCTCGACAGATGAATGGATTCGCCAAACTTGAATCATACCCTTTCCGACAAACCCAAACCTTGGTTGCCGGTATTTACCCACACTTAGTGTAAATCCGTCATCAAGCTTATACCTGTCGCCGACCCTGCTCTATCAGGCTCGGCGAAACAAACCGCCATCAACTGGTTGCTTTACAAGCAGGAATAGCCACCCAATGCTCGAATGAACGATCACTCTCACATATTTTGCTCCATTTCGAAAATAACAATGTCACATTGTGTACATTTAGCCGAGTTCTGGCTTATATTCCGTTGCACAGGCTGTTTCTTGCATCCAATGCAGGCTGGCTCCGGTATTCACCTAGACCGTCTCTCCACCCCAGATGGTGATCAAGAGAAAAGAGAGCGCAGATACTCTGGCTGGAAACGCGCCGTAGCAAGTTCTAGAGGTTGGATCGAACACTAACAACCCCGTTATTCTAGCCCATCATATTGAAAATGACGGGCTTTTTGGGTTTAAATACTAGTCACTTACCAGTGAGAAATTGAACATAGGACACCAATATGGATAAGAGAAGAAAAATCGCAGTAACCATTGCCCAAACAACGCTATGCAGCTGTATATTAATTTCTTGTTTCTTCTCTACCCACTCTACGGTGGTCATACTCAGTTCACTTTCTGCATTAGCAAGCCTAGTAACGTTGAAGTTGCTAGGTACTTTTCGTCGTCATCACTTAACAATGCTAACTATCGCCGAATCAAACGAGCGATCTTTTCTCATTGAAATGAAAAAGCGGGTCAAAAGCGGCAAGCCATTTAATGATGAACTAATTAACCTCTGCGACACGGCTACCGGAGAAGCTGAGGCTAAGTATAAGATCATCCATGGATTCAGCAGGCCTTTTGAAAAGTCTTCCCGCAAGGTAACTAACTGAAGCCAAGCATTTACTTTATGGCGATTAGGTACGAACAAGACTACAAACATACTTTTCACCATTAATAATTAGCGATCTTGGTCACGAAGTTTTAAAATGCCCCCATAAATCCATGGGAATAAAGAGAAAGTCATGTCAAACGAAGATCTAGAGTACCAAGCTTGTGAAGCCTGTGGTGTATCCGCAGAAATGGGCTTTATCATCAAAGAAGGTGATGATGTTGCTGAAGTACGCGTTTATGCCGATGGTAAAGACGCTCTAGAAACCGAGCTGAAGAACTACCTCGCACTAGCAGCCCAAGTAAATGCCAACTATAAGCATGAAGTAACAGAGCTTGCTGAAGACAGCAAGGAGCTTGTTGCCCGAATTCAATTTGAATGCAGTGCCGAAAAGCTTATTTTTGAATTAAAGAGCCGTTCACTGGCAAAATAGTGCTTAATGAAAAGCCTCGCTTGAGTAGCAGTAAGCTTACCTAAGCAAATGTAATTTTCATACAAAATACTAAATTCGAACAAAAGCCAATTCCAATATGGAATTGGCTTTTTTTATTACTGTATCAAAATAAATTTTCACCTGAACCGCTCAATTTCTGACAATTAAGGATAGTTAAGCGATTAACTGGTCAGATATGCAAAGTTATGCTTTTGTCAGTAGTATAAAACAATGCGCACATGGATACTTTAAGCGCATTTATTACTGGTAATACTGTTCATTTTGTATGAAAATGACAGCATATTATGAATCAGATGGCACATATCGTTATTTATAATGTTATGAAAGAAAAGGAATAGTTCGATGAATAGTAATAAAGCTAAAGTGATTGCTAACTGGAAGCCTACCAACTCTCGTGAATCAGCTGCAATGAAAGAGCTGCTAATGCAGGAGATGGGCGCAACAACAGATCACCATAAAGGTGGAACAGGAAAGCTAGCGCCAAATTCAGGTCGCATGGTTCGATAATAAAATGATTCGATAATATAACAGCCCCCCCTGCTGTTATTTAAGCGCAGTGTTAGTAATAACACTGCGCTTTTCTAAGCGTAATATGGGAAGGCTCTCTAAGGTGCTTTTTTCTCAACTTTGTGCCATTTCAGGCGTCCGTTAGATTCAAAGTCATTTTCGGCCTTACACTCCAACACAATATTTTCAACTACGAGAATTGAACCCAACGAGTAATCTTTGCCGTCATATAAGCATACCCGGTTACTCAATGATCTCGGCTGTATGGTAATGTCGGGATTATGCTTTATTGTAATTTCTTTGGCCAAAGCATTGACTGAGAATGCAGCCGCTACAAGTAATAGTGACAATATGGGCATCTTTTTACTTAGACCTTTGAATTTCATAGCTCCTCCTGTGGCAATTGTAATCCCCCTCCAACCTTTCTGGAAAGCTCATTACCTATATTGCTACAAGGCGACGCAGGTAGGAATTACTTAACTCCCAGTTTGGCATTTGGGTTGATAATAATCGGGAATCACTTATCACGGTTACGCCATAAGTCAAACAAGACCGATGCCATTATCATATAGGCTGATGCCAAAACAATCTGCCCGATCCGTCCGTAAAAGCTAACTTCAATTAACTTACTATCTGACGAAATTGTACCGCCTAGAACCACCAGCATTGCCGACATAATCCCGGCCCAAACGGGTGCTTTTTCTGGTTGTTGATATATCTTTGCACCAACAACAAGGCTAACCAATGTCATCAACGCCAGCAAAAAAAGAAACTCTGGGGTGGTGACCAGAAGCTCATACATTACCAAGGCAAGCAGCCCCCCTAGCCCATTGGTCAATAAGAGAAACACACTGATCTTTATACTTTTCACCGCGGTTATCTGTAGTGACAATATACCGATAAAAACCATCGTCAAAATAGCGCCATTTATCTGAAAGTAATAGAAATAAACAATAACGGGATAGTGAAGTGGCATAGTTAATTTGGCCACCTGATTAGAGGTGATATCATCACCTCACAACTGAACAGGTGACACAATGACCAAACGTACCAGAAGAACATATAGCCCTGAGTTTAAGCTTGAAGCTGCTCAACTTGTCCTTGACCAAAATT
>NZ_RJLM01000142.1 GCF_004104355.1 Photobacterium chitinilyticum | reverse complement strand
GGTAAGCTTGTTGTTGCCTTCTCTGCTGCCTTTGATTCTGGCAATTCAACATTATAATTTCAACGTTGCTCAGCTGTGAAAGTGTTGGCGCATTTCTTTGCCTATTGGTTTGGTGCAGCAGCCAAGCCAGTCCGCATTAGGTTGTCATGCAGGTTTTTCTGGCCCAAATCGTTGAAAGTGAATCGGAATTATCAGAGTCCTGATTTGTTGCCTGTATGCCGCAGATTTATCACGCGTGGAAAGATTTTCGACCAAGTATGATCGTATTAATGGATGGAGTTGCATAACAAACGACTATGGCGTCAACAGATAATTTTAAGCTGTTGCACCTTAGAGCCAAGTTCATCGATGGTAGATTGTTCATCGCACATTTCCACGATTTCTCAGGCTATTCGTTCAGCGAAAGGCTGCCTGAAAGTCCGAAGATAAGCTTGTTGTTGCCTTCGCTGCTGCCTTTGATTCTGGCAATGCACATCATAATTTCAACGTTACTTTGCTGTGAAAGTGCCGGCGTATTTCTTTGCCTATTGGTTTGGTGCAGCAGCCAAGGCCGTTCGCATTAGGTTGTCA
>NZ_RJLM01000141.1 GCF_004104355.1 Photobacterium chitinilyticum | reverse complement strand
GGAATTCTTTGATAGTTAGAATAGATTCGTAGACCAGGTCGACTGATCCGTTTTAAATTTAAAATAGTTTTATATGGTCCTTTCCTATTCCTTCTATGTTGTAGGGTTAAAACCAAAAAATCTTTGTTGTTTTCTGGATGCTTTCTCACGTTTTCTATAAAACCTTCTCGTAAAAGTATTTTAACAATGTTTTCMGTGATGTTAGTMGATSCTATYCGAACCGTTCCTTTTCTATKCATGTCAGCATTTCGTATAGAGGTTATTATMTCAGCAATRGTGTCTTTCCCCATGATAAGTTAAAATTCCTTATTGTTCTATAATTTTGATATAATCAACATGTTCTTTTTCTTTTATTTATATATAGATATAGACGAATTATATATTAATATATGAATTAAATTCTTAATATTTTATTATTAAGGGTATATGCGTGATACAGAATCTATTTTGATATAATCAACATGTTCTTTTTCTTTTATTTATATATAGATATAGACGAATTATATATTAATATATGAATTAAATTCTTAATATTTTATTATTAAGGGTATATGCGTGATACAGAATCTA
>NZ_RJLM01000140.1 GCF_004104355.1 Photobacterium chitinilyticum | reverse complement strand
AATGGATGGCGCTCGAGCGTTGGACCTATACCGGACCGTTGCTGTAAGCTGGGCCTATGCTGTGTGAGGGCAAGCTGCACTTGGTCCAGGCATGGAGTARCGGCRACGWGTASGRGGGTCGCTGYGGCTAGCGGGMAGCCTCAGGCGTGAGCSTAGGTGMAGCAMCCACAGGCGCAGATCTTGGTGGTAGTAGCAAATATTCAAGTGAGAACCTTGAAGGCCGAGGTGGAGAAGGGTTCCATGGGAACAGCAGTTGACCATGGGYCAGGCGGTCCTAAGTGATCCGGTAAATCGGAACAGAGACGGGGTGCCTGACATTGTCCGTTCGCGGGCTTTGTTCAGTAATCTGCAAAGTACTGTTGCATTGCAGCCCCCTGTAGCGAAAGGGAATCGGGTTAATATTCCCGCCCCTGTCCACGGAGATTGGTGTGTGTCGGGCCTTTGGTTCGGCGTGCGCCCAGCGCGGTAACGCAACCGACCTCGGAGACGTCGTCCACGGAGATTGGTGTGTGTCGGGCCTTTGGTTCGGCGTGCGCCCAGCGCGGTAACGCAACCGACCTCGGAGACGTCG
>NZ_RJLM01000139.1 GCF_004104355.1 Photobacterium chitinilyticum | reverse complement strand
GTGAATGTGGCCGCCAATGTGGCCACCGATGCGGCAGGCAACAACAACACCGCCGCGACCCAAAGTACACAGGCAGTAGACACGGCCGTGCCGACGGTGGTGATTACCGATGATACTACCGGGACGGCGACGGGGGATGTGACCTACACCCTCACCTTCAGTGAGTCGGTAACGGGCTTTGCCGCGGATGACATCACCGTCAGCGGCGGCAGCAAGGGTAGCTTCACTGCCGTGAGTGGTAGCGTTTATACGCTAGTGGTGACGCCGGATGCGTCCAGCACCAGTGACATCACGGTGAATGTGGCCGCCAATGTGGCCACCGATGTGGCAGGCAATAACAACACCGCCGCAACCCAAAGTACACAGGCAGTAGACACGGCCGTGCCGACGGTGGTCATTACCGATGATACTACCGGGACGGCGACGGGGGATGTGACCTACACCTTCACCTTCAGTGAGTCGGTGACGGGCTTTGCCGCGGACGATATCACCGTCAGCGGCGGCAGCAAGGGTAGCTTCACGGCCGTGAGTGGTAGCGTTTATACGCTAGTGGTGACGCCGGATGCGTCCAGC
>NZ_RJLM01000138.1 GCF_004104355.1 Photobacterium chitinilyticum | reverse complement strand
TCAAATCGCATTCTCCCCGAAACACACAATGTGCAAACACTGAGTTGTCCAGCTCACAGAACCACGATGTCTTGTTAAATCCACATGAAATTGTTGCAGTAGCCGCCCACGACCAAACACAAAATCAATCAAGCAGCATAATCAACACAGTTGCATCAAATGYAGCTCATCATTCTACCACAATARCATCCGATCAATCTACTGATCGCGGTTCTCTAGTTCTTTWACCAGATATCACTCCTCCYAATCACTCAYGTGTGTTCCATCAAATCTCTTATAAAAATGRKAACAATATGTGCAACGCATGAAATGATGATGATGAAGAACCTAGTGAAATTTTGATAGCTGCTGATTATTCTAATGATCCACTATGTACCGATGGGATTTTCAAGAAGTTTGATGAAAATCTTTCAGAACAATCAAACTGTAAAGACCTCACATGAAGCGACGTTGATGCTGAGCATCTAGTCATTTCTAGTGAAGTGTCTATTGAATGCGGGAAATATGATTTAAATAGAGTCGCACTATGTGTAACTTGTGAATATGAGGAGTGAAGATTATTTGGTGGTGGAGGAG
>NZ_RJLM01000137.1 GCF_004104355.1 Photobacterium chitinilyticum | reverse complement strand
TGGATGAACTGATACCGGGGTTGCTGAGTGAATATATCGAACAGTCAGGTTAACAGGCTGCGGCATTTTGTCCGCGCCGGGCTTCGCTCACTGTTCAGGCCGGAGCCACAGACCGCCGTTGAATGGGCGGATGCTAATTACTATCTCCCGAAAGAATCCGCATACCAGGAAGGGCGCTGGGAAACACTGCCCTTTCAGCGGGCCATCATGAATGCGATGGGCAGCGACTACATCCGTGAGGTGAATGTGGTGAAGTCTGCCCGTGTCGGTTATTCCAAAATGCTGCTGGGTGTTTATGCCTACTTTATAGAGCATAAGCAGCGCAACACCCTTATCTGGTTGCCGACGGATGGTGATGCCGAGAACTTTATGAAAACCCACGTTGAGCCGACTATTCGTGATATTCCGTCGCTGCTGGCGCTGGCCCCGTGGTATGGCAAAATTATAGAGCATAAGCAGCGCAACACCCTTATCTGGTTGCCGACGGATGGTGATGCCGAGAACTTTATGAAAACCCACGTTGAGCCGACTATTCGTGATATTCCGTCGCTGCTGGCGCTGGCCCCGTGGTATGGCAAAA
>NZ_RJLM01000136.1 GCF_004104355.1 Photobacterium chitinilyticum | reverse complement strand
TATATGGATCATAGCTGGCAACTAATTCAGTCCAGTAAATATCCTCAATAGGGAATAATATATGCTTTCCATTCCATCGGGAAAAAGTTTTGTTCAACACACCAAGCTCAATCAACTCACTAATGTATGGGAATTGTTTTGATGTAACCACATACTTCCTGCCTTCATTAAGGGCTGCGCACAAAACCATAGATTGCTCTTCTGTAAGGTTTTGAATTACTGATCGCACTTTATCGTTTTGCATCTTAATGCGTTTTCTTAGCTTAAATCGCTTATATCTGGCGCTGGCAATAGCTGATAATCGATGCACATTAATTGCTAGCGAAAATGCAAGAGCAAAGACGAAAACATGCCACACATGAGGAATACCGATTCTCTCATTAACATATTCAGGCCAGTTATCTGGGCTTAAAAGCAGAAGTCCAACCCAGATAACGATCATATACATGGTTCTCTCCAGAGGTTCATTACTGAACACTCGTCCGAGAATAACGAGTGGATCCATTTCTATACTCATCAAACTGTAGGGGTTGTAATAGTTTATCCGATTTCTCGCTGTAGGGGTACACGAGAACCACCGA
>NZ_RJLM01000135.1 GCF_004104355.1 Photobacterium chitinilyticum | reverse complement strand
ACCACCACCACCACCACCACCTGCACGATCTTTACTATATCTGATCGGCCTGACACATACTACATATTCAACACTCATTCCTATCTATGTTTACAAGACKTCTTTATACAAAACTAACAGAAATATCACAAAGATAGATGCACCAGCAGTGACAACAAGTAATTTACATCGTTTCAWCTCWTGTAKMAACACAATTKATCAATTTCATGCATTTTTAACATAACAACTAACATACCGTTCACTTACCACGTAACACCACAAARTGCATTTCACTTCAATAAGGCGTAAATTCCTATTGAACAATCAAGTCAAACGTTTGTTTAATAGAGAAGAAATATTGCAAATTCAAATGTAATCATTACTAAAGTAGTAATTAAAGGTGATGGTCACAAGAGTCACTCTCYCATGTCAGTAAATCATAACAATAATAATAATAATAATAATAATAATAATGAAATGGATTGAATTGCAGTATAATGTTATGAACAGTCAGTTATTCATTGAATCATTCATTACCAATGTGATATAGTCTAACCTTCAAAAATGCTGATGGAATACTGTGCATCGGTCTGCAATGTGACCACCACCACCACCACCACC
>NZ_RJLM01000134.1 GCF_004104355.1 Photobacterium chitinilyticum | reverse complement strand
AGCGGGACCACCACCCCATAGCATGTTGCCGCCAGAAGCAGAACCCCGTATTTCTTCTAGAGAATCTCCTAATTGTTTCAGAGCAACTAGAAAGAGATTCTTTAACCAGAAAGAATTCGGTTCAGATGTAGGATACCTATCCAGAAGTTTTCGCAACTCAATCATRKATGATGGAATCATCAAAGATTTGAYCTTTTCGAACTCTGTCTGTAACTCACTAKAGGCYCSGRAAACAAAGAGAAGATGTGTACRAACGAKATATSCAGCAACAAGAAGAAGGAAAAGGATTGMATAGAGGAMCTCMCGAACATTTGGCGATCTCAGATGTGTCGATATCAATGRTGACTCATTATTTCGATGAATCATTTCTTCGGACAGAAGAAGATTATGKAAASACTTWCTCGAAATMTCACTTATCAGATTCCKTTGTGGAAGACASAATTTTTTCTGAAGAAYTCSCCATGATATATCTRATCCATRCATAATATCATGAAAAATGGATACAAATTTTTGACTGCTACTTAGTATCCGCAATAGGTCTGAAAAAGTATCTAAAAATATCAAATTTAGATATTTGTACCCTGTCGAAGTAAAGAACCATGGCATATAT
>NZ_RJLM01000017.1 GCF_004104355.1 Photobacterium chitinilyticum | reverse complement strand
TTAACTCTTTCACGAGTGCCCACACAGATTGCATGGTCAAATTGTTAAAGAACAAACTGACAAATCGTTGCTGGCTTAGCGCCGCGCTCCGTGTCAGTGAGGTCGCATTATAGAGAGTTCGATCACATTGGCAAGGGGCTTTTTGAAAAAAAACAGCACAAACTGACAGTTCGAACAAAAAACACCCGAAGCTATCAAAAAAGCCACTTAACACTGACTAAAACGGACAGCAAACTCTTCCACTTTTTGCCAATCTGTATACTCGACCTCTTTTGATGTATCGGTTTCACCTCCGGTAATACGCATAATGAACTGGATCATGATGCGGTCAAACCAACCATAACGGGGATAGCGCAGCGCGCCAGCAAACACAGCTTGCAATTTGGGCTGCCAAGGTGACTTCTTAAGAAACGTCTTCATATAGACACTCGTTTCAGGCGTATTCTTACCTTCTTTACGAGCAGTTAGGTTTACACAGAAAAATCCGACCTTATGTTGTTCTAGGGCTTTCTGATTAACCGCGATAAATTCATACAGCTTTTTATTAAGATGGCCATAACGAATCGATGCTCCAATCAATACCCTCTGATAACGACTAAAATCTAGCTCAGGCAGCTGATTGAGATCGAAAAGCTCACATTGGCAGCTATCACCTAGTTGCTTTTCAATATATTGCAGAATCTTTACTGTCTGCCCATCACTGCTTGAATGAAGAAGTAAGACCTTTTCCACATTCTCTCCTTAATTACGCCAGAATGTCGGTGTAAACAGCACTAACAAAGTAAACACTTCCAGACGACCAAATAGCATTGAGATAACTAACACCCATTTTGCAGGATCGTTAATCTCACCAAAGTGAACCGCTACCTCACCCAAACCAGGGCCGAGATTATTTAAAGTCGCTGCGACAGCAGAAAAAGCGGTTAATTCATCTAATCCCGTAGCAATAAGTCCCAGCATACAAATCACAAAGACAAGGGCATAAGCCGAGAAAAAGCCCCACACCGCATCAACAACACGTTGCGGCAGAGCCTTATTACCTACTTTAATTGTATAAATCGCCCTTGGGTGAACCAGACGTTTCAGTTCCCGCACCCCTTGAAGCAACAGAAGCAACATCCGGATAACTTTTATCCCACCGCCGGTTGAGCCTGCGCAACCACCAACAAAAGAAGAGAAGAGTAATAGCACTGGCAAGAATAGCGGCCATTCAGAAAAGCTGGTTGTAGTAAAACCAGCTGTAGTAGATATAGATACAGTCTGAAACAAAGCCTGATCAAAAGCATCGTGCAATGAACCATAAGAATGATGCTTGAGCAGCAAGCTAAAGCAAATCATAAACAGAATCAGCTGAGTTGCCAGAAATGCCCTGAATTCGGGATCTCGCCAATAGGTACGCAAATGAATACCACCATTGGCAAAAGCTGCAAAATGAAGCGAGAAGTTACAAGCCGAAATCAACAAGAAAACGACGGTAATCATATTTATCGTCGGACTCGCGAAATAGCCCATACTGGCATCATGGGTCGAGAAACCGCCAATAGCGACAGTCGAGAAGCTATGGGAGATCGCATCAAAGACACTCATCCCAGCCATCCAAAACGCGACGGCACAACTAATTGTAAGAGCCAGATAGATATACCATAGGGCTTTAGCCGTCTCGGCGATCCGCGGGGTCATCTTGCTATCTTTTACGGGACCGGGGATCTCTGCCCGGTATAGCTGCATACCACCGATCCCCAAGACAGGAAGAATAGCAACCGCTAGTACAATGATCCCCATTCCGCCAAACCATTGTAGTAATTGGCGGTAAAACAGAATAGCTTTTGGCAACTCATCCAGACCAACAATGACTGTCGCTCCAGTTGTCGTTAACGCCGAAAAGGCTTCGAAAAAGGAATCAGTTACCGATAAATCGGGAGTCTTGGACAAGATAAACGGTACTGCACCCGCACTGCCGATAACGGTCCAGAATAAGACCACAATCAAAAAGCCATCTCTGGCTTTGAGTTCACGGCGATAGCGACGGTTTGGTACCCATAGCATGGCACCGCCCGCGAAGAGAAGGAAGAAGGTGACCACAAAAGGGAAACCTGCACCGTCACGATAGATTAATGCAACCAGTGCAGGTGCCAGCATCGTGACACTAAATAGCGCGAGCAACAGCCCGACAATTCTGATAATGGAACGAAATTGCATGCCTTAGCCGGCTCTCATCCTATAGTTGTAATTATTCGTGTGATTCGTTGGAATCAGATACCGGGACAATACGCCCACCGCTGCGGTTGGTGAGTTTCATAATAAACTCAGCCTCCACTCGGCTATCGATCTCCACGGTCATTTTGACCTGATTACCATAATCAGCATGAAGCTGAGCCCCTGCATATTCGACAAGCAACGACTCGACCAATGACACCTGATTATACTCACAGCGTAGGTTAAGTTCTGAGGTTATTACTTTTTCCTTGGTCTGCAACACAGTTAACGCCTGCTGAACACCACCGCCATATGCTTTCACCAAGCCGCCCGTCCCTAACTTAATGCCACCGGAATAACGTGTCACCACAGCGGTGATCTCCCCCACCCCCGAACCAGTCAATTGCGCCAAAATGGGCTTACCGGCAGTACCGGATGGTTCGCCGTCATCACTGAAGCCCCACCTCATCGAATCTGAAGGGCGGCCTGCGACAAATGCCCAGCAGTTATGACGGGCATCGCTATGTTTGCTTTTAATATGCTGAACAAAGACCTTTGCCGCTTCGATACTCGGAGTATGGGCCAAGTAAGTAATAAAGCGGCTCTTTTTGATATCTTCTTCAAAGCGGGCTTCATCTGCGGGCACCAAGTAGGGTTCTGTTGCTGTCATTTAAAAGCCACAAGCAAAATCAGGAAAACAAGAGCGAAGGATACCACAACACAAAACATAGCGAGTTCAAATCTATGGCCTGTTACGAGTCTTATGTCATAAAAGGAAATAAATACTTCTCTCTATATAAAGGAAACCGCTGCCGCCTCAGCACTTACCCATTCTACAGCAGCCCTCGACGCCCAGCCCAAGGCAACAAATACGCAACAACTCAAACCCTTTCGAACACATTATCTCAACCAGCTGTTTATTAAGCAAAAACCACAAATACACTTAAAGCATTACAATCATCGCACAGCAAAAGGTTAAACATTTGTTTAAAATAGGTGTTGTAATCGTTGCATAACAGGTTCAGACTAATCTTTAACCTGTTAACAGGTCAAACCAGTTAAATCTAATTCGGCAAAGAACCGGAATTCACGGAGATAGAACATGATTTACCAAGGTGAAACCCTATCCGTCAGCTATCTGGACGATGGCATTGCGGAACTCAACCTCAACGCTCCAGGTGCAGTCAATAAATTTGATTTAAAAACCCTGGAAAGCTTCAATGAAGCCCTAAATGCACTTTATCAGCAAAGCGACTTAAAAGGCTTGTTGCTGACATCTGGTAAAGAGGCATTTGTTGTCGGTGCTGATATAACAGAGTTTCTTGGCTTATTTGCCAAACCTGCAGAAGAATTGTCGCAATGGCTTGCTCACGCCAACGATATCTTCAATAAATTAGAAGATCTACCCGTACCAACGCTTTCCGCGATTAACGGCCACGCCCTAGGTGGTGGTTGCGAATGTGTTCTCGCCACCGATTTCCGCCTTGCTGACAATACAGCGCGTATTGGCTTACCTGAAACCAAACTCGGTATTATGCCCGGCTTTGGCGGAACCGTGCGTCTTCCCCGCCTGATCGGAGCTGATTCGGCAATGGAAATCATTACCGCGGGCAAAGACAAAAAGGCTCAGGATGCATTGAAACTAGGCTTGGTTGATGCCGTCGTTGCCCCTGAAACACTTAAAAAGGCAGCTATTGCCATGCTCAAGGATGCCATAACCGGCAAACTGGACTGGCAAAGCCGTCGCGCACAGAAAAAAGCGCCGCTGTCACTCAACATGATTGAAGCAACCATGAGCTTTACGATGGCCAAGGCAATGGTTAGCCAAGTTGCCGGCCCGCACTATCCCGCCCCAATTACTTCTGTCATTACTATTGAAGAAGCTGCACGGCTATCTCGTGATGAAGCTCTCGAGATCGAAAACAAGCACTTTATCAAACTGGCTAAAACCGATGTTGCTCAAGCATTGGTCGGCATTTTCCTCAATGACCAAATGATCAAAGGGAAAGCCAAACAAGCCGCCAAAGAGGGAAAGACCACCAGCAAAGGAGCGGTGTTGGGTGCCGGGATCATGGGGGGGGGAATCGCCTATCAGTCAGCACTGAAAGGTGTACCAGTCATGATGAAAGATATCGCAGAGCCTTCACTGGAGCTCGGGATGTCAGAGGCAGCCAAACTCCTCAACAAACAACTGGAGCGTGGCCGAATCGACGGCCTGAAAATGGCCAAGGTATTGTCGGCGATTCAGCCTAGCCTGCACTATACCGGGATAGAAGACAGCGATGTTATCGTCGAGGCAGTGGTAGAGAATCCGAAAATCAAAGCTGCGGTATTGGCGGAAGTCGAAGACAAAGTAGGGGAAGAGACCGTAATTGCCTCAAATACCTCTACCATCCCTATTAACCAGCTGGCCAAATCACTCAAGCGCCCTGAAAACTTCTGCGGTATGCACTTCTTCAATCCTGTTCACCGCATGCCATTGGTAGAAATCATCCGCGGCGAAAATACCTCGGAAAAGACGATCTCCCGCGTCGTTGCCTATGCAGCCAAAATGGGCAAATCTCCAATCGTCGTCAACGACTGCCCTGGATTCTTCGTCAACCGTGTACTCTTCCCGTACTTTGCCGGTTTCAGCATGCTGCTACGTGACGGTGCCGATTTCACCAAAATAGACAAAATCATGGAGAAGCAGTTCGGTTGGCCGATGGGACCTGCTTACCTATTGGATGTCGTAGGCATCGATACCGCTCACCATGCCCAGGCCGTAATGGCAGAAGGCTTCCCCGAGCGTATGGGCAAAGACTACAAGGATGCTGTCGATGTGATGTTCGAAGCTAAACGTTTCGGACAGAAAAATGGCAAGGGCTTCTTTGCCTATTCAATTGACCGCAAGGGCAAACCAAAGAAAACCATAGATCCGGATGTCGCCGAACTACTGGCTCCGGTTATGAAAACCGCCACAGACTACAGCAGTGAAGAGATCATAGCCCGCATTATGGTTCCTATGATCAACGAAGTCGTCCGCTGTCTGGAAGAAGGCATTATCGCCAGCCCGGCCGAAGCTGATATGGCACTGGTATATGGCCTTGGGTTCCCTCCATTCCGCGGTGGTGTTTTCCGCTACCTCGATACCCTAGGCTTGGCTGAGTATGTTGCCATGGCCGATCAATACACCCACCTTGGTGCAGTTTATCAGGTACCGGATGGATTACGAGAGAAGGCCACACAAGGCGAAACCTACTACAACGCACAGAGCAATGCTTAAGAACGGCTTAAGGATGAGGAACAGAAAATGAATAATGTCGTAATTGTTGATTGTATCCGTACCCCGATGGGGCGCTCAAAAGGCGGTGCGTTCAGAAACGTCAGGGCAGAAGATCTCTCCGCCCACCTAATGCAAGGACTTCTGGCCCGCAACCCGCAGGTTGATCCGGCCGCGATTGAAGATATTTACTGGGGCTGTGTTCAGCAAACCCTGGAACAAGGTTTTAATGTTGCCCGAAATGCCGCATTACTGGCAGGGATCCCGCACACTGTCGGTGCGACGACGGTAAACCGTTTATGCGGCTCATCAATGCAAGCTTTGCATGATGCTGCGCGTACAATCATGGTTGGCGATGCCGATACCTGCCTGATAGGCGGGGTCGAGCATATGGGCCATGTCCCAATGAACCATGGGGTTGATTTCCACCCGGGTCTATCAAAGTCGGTTGCCAGGGCTGCAGGCATGATGGGACTAACCGCTGAAATGCTTGCCCGGATGCACGGTATTAGCCGAGAAATGCAGGATGAGTTTGCCGCCCGCTCCCACCAGCGTGCCCAGGCGGCAACCGTGGAAGGCCGCTTTAGTCGTGAAATCCTGGCGACCGAAGGTCACGATGAAGACGGCGCACTAAAACTCTTTGACTATGATGAAGTTATCCGCCCGGAAACTACCGTTGAAGCCCTCTCCGGACTGCGTCCGGTCTTTGATCCAGCCAACGGCACCGTCACGGCGGGAACATCATCAGCACTGTCCGACGGCGCCTCCGCAATGTTGGTTATGAGTGAGGAAAAGGCCAAAGCGCTTGGTTTGACGATCCGTGCCCGAGTGAAGTCAATGGCCATCGCGGGTTGCGATCCGTCAATCATGGGTTACGGCCCCGTACCGGCAACCCAGAAAGCACTGAAACGAGCCGGGCTGACCATGGACGACATTGGTATGGTTGAACTCAATGAAGCCTTTGCTGCCCAATCGCTACCTTGTGCCAAAGATCTCGGCCTGCTGGACAAGGTCGACGAGAAGGTCAACCTCAACGGTGGAGCCATCGCTCTTGGTCACCCGCTGGGCTGTTCTGGTTCAAGGATCTCAACCACATTGATCAACCTAATGGAGCATCAGGACGTGCAGTTTGGCCTGGCAACCATGTGTATCGGCCTCGGTCAGGGGATTGCCACAATTTTTGAGCGTGTAGAATAACCCCACTATATAAAAGCCCGCAACAGCGGGCTTTCCTGATAACTTCCCCCTTTCTATCCCTACCCCAATTCATGCGCATCAAACATATATAAAATGATAAAGTTTCATTTTGTTCATAACCACAACAGGGCTAAACTCATAATCCAGCAACACCCCTTTTATTAAATCCGGAGCATACCTATGTTTAAGGCACTGGTTCTAAACCAAGAAGAGAAAAAAACTATCGCTGGTATTCAGCAAGTCGACGAATCACAACTACCAGAAGGTGATGTGCTTATTGATGTCGATTACTCTTCCCTGAACTACAAAGATGGTTTGGCTATCACAGGTAAAGGCAGAATTGTTCGCCAGTTTCCAATGATTCCCGGTATCGACCTCACCGGTACAGTTGCAGAATCAAGTGACGAGCGCTACCAGGCTGGCGACAAGGTCATCTTAACCGGTTGGGGTGTAGGTGAAGGCCACTGGGGAGGCATGGCGGAAAAAGCACGCCTGAAAGCTGATTGGCTCGTGCCTTTGCCATCAGATCTTGACGGCAAACAAGCCATGATGATCGGTACAGCAGGCCTTACTGGTATGCTATGTGTCCAGGCTTTACTGGATGCAGGTGTCAAACCAGAGTCTGGCGAAGTATTAGTAACGGGTGCCAGTGGTGGCGTTGGCTCGATTGCAGTTACTCTGCTCGCTCAACTTGGTTACCAGGTTGCTGCCGTTACAGGCCGTGCCGAAGTCAATGGTGGCCTGCTAAAACAGCTCGGTGCAGCCCGAGTGATTGAACGCAGTGAATTTGAAGAGCCAGCACGCCCTTTGGAAAAACAAGTTTGGGCTGGTGCTGTTGATACTGTTGGTAGCAAAGTACTGGCAAAAGTCTTGGCACAAATGGACTACAACAGTGCTGTTGCCGCTTGTGGCTTGGCTGGCGGCTTTGATCTGCCGACCACTGTCATGCCTTTTATTCTGCGTAATGTAAGACTGCAAGGAGTGGATTCTGTCGCGTGTCCATTTGAAAAACGCCAACAGGCATGGCAGCGCCTGACTGAACTGCTTCCAGCGAGTTACTATGAGCAAGCGTGCCGTGAAGTGAACCTTGAAGAGGTTGCTGAATGTGCCGAAGCGATCACTAACGGTCAAGTCACGGGTCGCGTCGTGATCAAGCTATAACCAATAATAGAAGAAATAGATGACTACCTTGGCCAGCCGGATGCTGGCCTTTTTTGATACATTAAATGTTAGGTAGGTGTTACAGCAACCCCATATCATGAATACGTTTATCGATCAGCTTGCCGCATTCTTCCTGAAGCAAGTTTCGCAACCAAATCTGTGACGCTGAATGCTCGCAGCGAGGATGCCAAATCAACGAATAGTCAAACGGCTTAAATTCAAACGGTAATGACTTGATCACCAGGTTGTGCTTTTCTGCTACCAAATACGCCAAATCTGCCGGCACAGTAATAATCAACGGCATCTTATCAACGATCGCCAAAGCCGCCTCCAAATGGTAAGCCCGCAGTACCATCTTACGCTGGCTATAACCCCGAAGTGCTTCATCAATCAATGACTTTACCCCGTCACTGATGGCAATAATTGCATGCGGAAAGGTCAGATAGTCATCCAGCGTGAGCTCTTGATCTGCTAAAGGATGGTGCTTTGACAACATACAGAACACACTTACCACCCCCAAGTGATCCCGGCATAATGGTTCTATCGGACCGATTGGACGACAGATTGCCATATCGCAACCATCAGTTGTTAGCTGGTTCAGCAAGTGATCATGCTGCAGCGGGGGAAACTCCAGCGAAATATTAGGAGCTTCCTCATAAATACGGGGCAAGGCGAACGGCAAAATAGTCTGCATCGCATAATCAGTCGTCGCGATAACAAAGTGCTGCTCGCACTGCGCCGGTTTGAAGTCACTGGGGGTGAGTAAAATCCGCATTGCTTCAAGCGGTTCATTGAGCGAGTCGTTCAGCTCCAGCGCCCTTTGGGTAGGCAGCAGCCGTTGTCCCTGCCGCGTGAAGAGCGGATCCCCCAGCAAATCACGTAGGCGTCCCAAGACTCGGCTCATTGCTGACTGACTTAAATTAAGCCTTACCGCCGCCCGGCTTACACTGCCTTCCTCCAGCAGCACTTTCAGCGCCACCAGCAAATTCAAATCACGACGATAAACTTCTTCCAGCTCCATAATAGGCCTTACTTTATCTAGGGATACGACAACACTACGGTGGGTTATTATGATACGCCAGATAAAAAAAATCCCGCTATAAAAGCGGGGAAGCCCAAGAAAACTGGGGGAGTGTAGTAGATGTGTAAATTAGCTTTCTTCCTCTTCGAGCTCTGGTGAGTTGGTAAGTTCGAACCAGAGGCCGAGCGCGGCGGCAATCAAGCCACCAAGCGCGAAAAGACTTGTATCATTAGGACTGCGCAACACTAAAGAACAGAATGTAATGAAGCACAGCACACAATAAATAGTTAAGCGATCCATTTGAGTCAACATAGTTCCTCCTAATCCTTCAGAAGACAAACGTTAATGACTTGTTAAATACGTTACATGTTTTATTTTGATTTGCCAACCCTTATTGATTAATTCTTACTCATAAGTATGATCAAAGTCTTCGAAACTACACGTATATGTTATGACAGCGATTTTTGAAAACCCGACTCACAGCCTAGAAGCGCAGGGGTTACGCTGCCCTGAGCCGGTAATGATGGTGCGTAAGACAGTCCGAAAAATGGCTAATGGGGATACACTTCTGGTTACGGCAGATGATCCGTCGACGACCCGTGATATTCCAAGTTTTTGCCGTTTTATGGATCACACCCTGCTTGCCGCAGACACCGATCAGCTTCCTTACCGATACCTGATCCAAAAAGGCACCAATTAAAAAAGGCAGCTCATCGAGCTGCCTTTTGCTTATTCCTTGTTACTCTCTATCCAATATGCGATTACTAATAGTTATCACGCATTATCTTTTGTGCTTTTTCCAATTCGTGTCGTAATTCACGAATTTCTTTTTTCATAGGGATCACATAGCGCAGTCGTACCAGTGCATCCACAGACAAGTAGGTAGTAACAATTGCACCGACCACCATTGGCAACCACATATCCGTGAGAACCATCCCCAAAATATTGAGGGCTAAGGCAACATTGAACAACCAAAATTGGCTTTGCGGAGAAATAGCGACATAACGGTTCATACTCCCTCCTTCCTACAGCTTATCGTAACTGGTTTCACCTTAGCATGGCATCCAGTTGCACACTGTAGACAAAGTCACAGTTCACCAAGCTGTCATCTCACCGTTATCTAGGTGATTCAGTTAGCTGGCGGTTTAACCCAATGTTCCATGTGAAACATCCAATTACTAGATTTATAGCCCCAGTACCGCCGCAACAGCCAAGCCGGCAAACATAGTGGCCGTCACTTTGCGAATGATCCCCAACGGCATACGATCTGCCGATAGCTTCCCGATCAGCACGACAGGTACGTTTGCCAGTAGCATTCCAATCGTGGTTCCAAGTACAACCATCACAAGCGCATCATGGTATTTTGCTCCAAGCATCGTGGTGGCAACCTGAGTCTTGTCACCTATCTCGGCGACAAAGAACGCAATAAAGCTAGCGACAAACGGCCCGCGATTGGAAATCGTCTCATCGTCTTCAAGTTTGTCGGGTATCAGGATCCAACCCGCCATCAGAACAAAGCTAACGACCAGTACCCACTTTAATACATCTGGCGTCAGGTAATCAGCGACAACAACACCGAGCCATGCCGCGAGAGCATGATTGGCGATGGTTGCCAGAAAAATGGCCAAAATGATAGGTAAAGGCTTGCGATAGCGGCTCGCTAGCAATAAAGAGAGTAGTTGAGTTTTATCCCCAATCTCGGCCAAGGCAACAGTAGTAATTGAAACAGCTAAAACACTCACGGCATGCTCATTGGGGCGAGGATTGTATTTAATAACCATGGACAAACGCACATGCCCCACCCCGGTTCATGTTGGTTTGCCAATGGTCTCGCCAAACTCACTAGTAGGATTAGTGTGAGTCATAATCGCCATGAAGATTTTGCTTCAATTATGTTGACGATTATCTCGATAGATCGAGAGGCTACTCCCCAAAGGAACGGGAATAATAACCAGTATGCAAAGTCGGATCAAGGGCTGCTAGCAAAAGTGCGGTTCAGATAGAAAAAGTTGCTGGCCGATACAGGCCAGCAACGATATAGAAGAGTTATGCTATGAAGTTGGCGTCAGTACAATTTCAACTCGGCGGTTTTCCGCCCGGCCCTGTTTGGTACTGTTGGACGCAACGGGATGCGATTCCCCCATACCTTTGGTTACAACGCGATTGGCGACAACGCCCTCACGAATAAGATAATTGCTTACCTCACTGGCGCGAACCTGTGACAGACGAAGGTTATAAGATTCTTTGCCGGTACTGTCGGTGAAGCCATATACGTTCAGCAGGGTTTTATCGTACTCCTTGGCAACCAGGGCAACATTATACAACGCCTGCTTCGCACGGGAGCTCAGATCTGTCTGATCAACACCAAAGGTAATTTCATTTGGCATGTTCAGAACAATATTGTCACCATCACGTGTTACGCTGATCCCGGTTGATTGCAGCTGCTGACGCAGCTCGGCTTCCTGTACATCCATATAGTAACCAATCCCTCCCCCGAGAGCCGCCCCCGAGGCCGCACCGATTAATGCACCTTTTCCGCGGTCACTCTTACTGGAAGAAGCGACGCCAATTGCCGCTCCGGCCACAGCACCAATAAGCGCACCGCTTGTCGCTTTGGCTGTCTGCTCATCACCTGAGTATGGATTAACCGTCGTACAGCCAGATGCGACTACAGCCGTCGCAGTAGCAAAAATTACATGTCGCACCCATTTACCGGATGCCAGCGAAAAATTAAAGTCCATCATTTCGTCCATTTGTTCTCGATTTAATATCGATGTGATTGTATCGGCCCATAACCTGTACTGCATACGGCGACAGACTGGAACCTGATTATTGTATAGAGAGAAAAAACCAGTACATCAGAACAATGTAAAATCATCATCCTGCATAGACCCTACCGGATTTCCCAACTATTTTATGCAAATTTATCAAAGATGCCCAAAAAACATGCAATGGCTCTACTCGGAAAATGCCATGCAAGGTATACTGGATTGTTACTAAAATGACTTTTAATCCACTAATCTCGCGAAGCTGACAATGCAGAAATACGATATTAAAACCTTTCAGGGCATGATCCTCGCGCTGCAGGATTACTGGGGCCAGCAGGGTTGTACCATTGTGCAACCTTTAGACATGGAAGTAGGTGCAGGAACCTCTCACCCAATGACTTGTCTACGAGCTCTGGGTCCAGAACCTATTGCAGCAGCGTACGTACAACCATCTCGTCGCCCGACCGACGGCCGTTACGGTGAAAACCCTAACCGCCTGCAGCACTACTACCAGTTCCAGGTGATCATTAAGCCATCACCAGACAATATTCAGGAACTTTACCTGGGCTCACTGGAAGTACTGGGTGTCGACACCCAGGTTCACGACATCCGTTTTGTTGAAGATAACTGGGAAAACCCGACTTTGGGTGCCTGGGGTCTTGGTTGGGAAGTCTGGCTAAACGGTATGGAAGTGACTCAGTTCACTTACTTCCAGCAGGTTGGTGGCCTTGAGTGTAAACCTGTTACCGGTGAGATCACCTACGGTATCGAGCGCCTGGCTATGTACATCCAGGGGGTCGATTCCGTTTACGATCTGGTTTGGACCGACGGCCCGCTAGGCAAAGTAACCTATGGCGACATTTTCCATCAAAACGAAGTTGAGCAATCAACCTACAACTTTGAACACGCAGACGTCGATTTCTTATTCACTTTCTTCGACCAGTGCGAGAAAGAGTGTCAGGAACTTCTGGAGCTGGAAAACCCGCTCTCGCTACCAGCTTATGAGCGTATTCTAAAGGCAGGCCATGCCTTTAACCTACTTGATGCACGTAAGGCGATCTCGGTTACCGAGCGCCAGCGTTATATCTTGCGTATCCGCAACCTGACCAAGCAAGTTGCAGAAGCATATTACGCATCTCGCGAAGCTCTCGGCTTCCCTATGTGCAAAAAAGACAAGTAAGGGTATCGCATGACCGAACAGAATTTCCTTATTGAACTGGGTACCGAAGAGCTGCCACCCAAAGCGCTGCGTACTCTTGCCGAGGCATTTGCGGCAAATTTTGAAGCGGAGCTGAAGGCGGCCGATCTTGCACACCAAGGCATAAAATGGTTCGCAGCTCCTCGCCGTCTAGCGTTGAAGGTATCAGCACTGGCTGCTGGCCAGGCAGATAAGATCGTTGAGAAACGAGGCCCAGCCATTAGCTCAGCCTTTGATGCAGAAGGCAACCCAACCAAAGCTGCGCAAGGCTGGGCCCGCGGAAATGGTATTAGCGTTGAACAGGCAGAGCGTCTGAAAACAGACAAAGGCGAATGGCTACTGTATAAGCAGGAAGTCAAAGGCCAGCCAGCACAGGCTCTATTGTCTGATCTTGCTGCTGCCGCACTTGCCAAGCTTCCAATTCCTAAGCCAATGCGCTGGGGTAACAACGACACCCAGTTTATACGTCCAGTCAAAACCCTGACGATGCTTCTGGGTGAAGAGCTCATTGACGGTACAATCCTTGGTGCTCAATCTGCCCGGATTATCCGCGGACACCGCTTCATGGGTGAAGCTGAGTTCACCATCGACAATGCCGATCAGTACCCGGCTATTCTTGAAGAGCGCGGTAAGGTCATGGCGGATTACGATGCGCGTAAAGCCATTATCCTCGCCGATGCTAAAAAAGCCGCTGAAGAAGTTGGCGGTATTGCCGATCTCGAAGATGAACTGGTTGAAGAAGTCACGTCTCTTGTTGAATGGCCTGTTGTACTGACGGCTTCATTCGAAGAGGACTTCCTAAACGTTCCTTCGGAAGCGCTGGTTTATACCATGAAGGGTGATCAGAAGTACTTCCCTGTGTATGACGCGCAAGGTAACCTGGTCCCTAAATTTATCTTTGTATCTAACATTGTGTCGAAAGACCCACGCCAGATCATCGAAGGTAACGAAAAAGTAGTCCGCCCTCGCCTAGCGGATGCCGAGTTCTTTTTCAATACAGACCGCAAGCGTGCTCTTATTGAGCGCCTGCCGGAACTTGAAACCGTACTGTTCCAGAAACAACTGGGTACGCTACGCGACAAGACCGACCGTATTACGGCCATGTCTGGCTTCATTGCTAACTTAATTGGTTCTAATGTAGAACACGCCGAGCGCGCAGGCCTATTGTCTAAGTGCGATCTGATGACATCGATGGTATTCGAATTTACCGATACCCAAGGTGTTATGGGCATGCACTACGCCCGTCTTGACGGTGAGCACGAAGATGTTGCTGTCGCCCTGAACGAGCAGTACATGCCTCGCTTTGCCGGTGACGAGTTACCACAGTCTGACGTTGCAGCCGCAGTTGCCCTGGCAGATAAAATGGATACCCTCGTCGGTATCTTCGGTATCGGCCAGCATCCGAAAGGTGCCAACGACCCGTTTGCCCTTCGCCGTGCAGCTCTTGGTGCCCTTCGCATCATGGTCGAGAAAGGCTACAACCTGGATCTGGTTGATCTAATCACCAAAGCAAAAGAGCTCTTTGGTGCCAAGCTCACTAACCATAATGTTGAAGCTGATGTGATTGACTTCATGCTGGGCCGTTTCCGTGCTTGGTATCAGGATGAAGGCCACAGTGTTGATGCTATCCAGGCAGTACTGGCTCGGCGTCCGACACAACCCGCAGACTTCGATAAGCGAGTGAAGGCTGTTACCCACTTCCGCTCCCTTGAGGCAGCTGAGTCTTTAGCTGCGGCAAACAAGCGTGTCGGTAATATCCTGGCGAAGTTTGATGGCGAACTGCCATCGGCAATCGACACCAGCCTACTGACCGAAGATGCTGAAAAGGCACTGGCTGAAAAAGTCGAGGCAAAACTGGCGGCACTGACACCGGTATTCGCCGACGGTAATTATCAGCAAGCACTATCAGAGCTAGCAACACTTCGTGAAGCTGTTGATGCATTCTTTGATAATGTGATGGTAATGGCTGATGACGAGAAACTAAAAGTTAACCGTCTAACTATGCTGAACCTGCTGCGCAACGAGTTCCTGAAAGTCGCTGATATCTCGCTACTGCAGAAATAACCAAGCGAATGAAAATCAAAACCCCGTGTCAGGCATGGGGTTTTTTATACCTGCTTTCTGCCGCCCTTCCTAGTGCTCTCCATAGCCAATGTCGTTTCACGTGAAACACCACCAGCCCAGCTTTCGCCCTGACTTATTGCTATACGACAAAGGTACCAGCCCACAAGGCATAAACAGAATCTCTTACTCTTTCCCTTATCAGCACAATGAGGTATGTTGAAAACTGTACATAACCTATACAGTAACCATATCACCAAAGATAAGAACAATAGACTGAGGTCGGAAGTAAAAATGGAGTTTTCTACATTCGGAGACAAATTTGCCCGTTACTCTGGTATCACCCAGCTAATGGACGATTTAAACGACGGCTTGCGTAACCCTGATGCCATTATGCTCGGAGGCGGCAATCCTGCTCAAATTCCAGAAATGGTCGAGTACTTTAACCAGCTCAGTGGACAAATGGTTGTAACAGGAGAACTCGCCGCAGCCCTGACTAACTATGATGGACCGCAAGGTAAGAATACGTTTATCAGTGCCCTCGCCCAGCTATTGCATGACACCTATGGTTGGGAGATCAGTGCCAAAAACATCTCGCTGACCAACGGCAGTCAGAGTGCCTTTTTCAACTTGTTCAACCTACTGGCCGGTGAGTTTGGCGACGGCAGCCGGAAAAAAATATTGCTGCCTTTGGCTCCTGAATATATTGGATACGGAGATTCGGGACTCAGTGAAGATATGTTTATCTCCTACCGACCGGAAATCACCCTGCTTGATAACGGCCTGTTCAAATACCATATCGACTTTAAGGAACTCAAAGTTGATAACAGTATCGGTGCGATCTGTGCCTCTCGCCCGACCAACCCGACGGGTAATGTTCTGACCGACGAAGAGATCAGACACCTCGATGCCTTAGCGCGCGATCACGACATCCCGCTGATCATCGATAACGCATATGGCATCCCTTTCCCGGATATCATTTTTGAAGATGTAACGCCGTTCTGGAATGAAAACACCATTCTGTGTATGAGCCTGTCTAAGCTTGGCTTACCCGGCGTTCGCTGCGGAATTGTGGTGGCCAGTGAAGAAATTACCACCGCAATTACGAATATGAATGGCGTACTCAGCTTGGCGCCGGGCAGTGTTGGTCCGACGATTGCCAATAAGATGATTGAGAACCAGGACCTACTCCGGCTCAGCGAACAGGTTATCAAGCCGTACTATCTTCGCAAATCTCAGTATGCGGTTGAGCTATTGCAAACAGCCATTACAGATGAACGCTTTAGGATCCACAAACCGGAAGGGGCGATGTTTCTATGGTTATGGTTTAACGAATTGCCAATCACGACAATGGAGCTATACCGACGGCTCAAAGCGCGCGGGGTACTGATAGTTCCAGGCGAATACTTCTTTATAGGACTCGAAGATGATTGGAGCCATGGTCATGAGTGCCTTCGTATGAACTATGTTCAGAGTGATGAAGACATGCAACGAGGCATTGCTATCATCGCCGAGGAAGTTACCAAAGCCTATCAGGGAGAGTAACTCGTTACCCTTATAAAAACATAAAGAGCTGCCATAGTGGTAGCTCTTCTTATTCCATTATTACTCGGCGGGATATGTCGTTACGCTCAGAGTACCATTCAGCTTTGCCACTCGCAGTAGGTACCTTTAGTCTATCGGGTAGCTGCTCTACAGCCCCCAATAAGTTATCTAAATCCTTATCGAGTCGGGAGCCTGCATCTGTTTTTGGCTCAAGGCATAAATGGAATAGATCCTCATTGCGCCAGCCGCAATGAAGAATGTACGTCCGTTCCTGGAAAAAAGCAGCCAGCTCTGACAAATCTTGGTTTGAGAAAATATCAAGATCCGTAGTGATGTAACGAGTCTTTACTGACATAGCAATCTCAATGAAATAACAAGAAGGAATACTGAAGCGTTTCACGTGAAACACCTCTCGTTATCTTAGCGTGTTTCATCCGAAAACTTATACTTTTCCAGTCACAAGCAAAGCTGTCGGTTGCCTCCAGGACAAATTGCAACAAGCTCAAAAGACGCCAATTTATGATTGCCCCGGAATAACGATACCAAGCAGGATAAGTACTGGTTCAGATAATTGCCTAGGAATAATCACTTAGATCAGATACAAAAAAGGCCAGCACATGGCTGACCTCTCACTCTCTATCATATCAACAATTGCTTAATACTACTCGTTTACCAACAACCGATGGCCATTGATTGCAATCTTTCGCGGTTTTTGCTCTTCCGGGATCTCTCGTTCAAGATCAACATGCAGCAGTCCATTTTCCATAACCGCACCAACAACTTTAACATAATCGGCTAGTTGGAATTTACGTTCAAAGTCTCGTTCAGCAATCCCCTGGTAGAGATACTGACGCTCATCTTTCTCAACTTCACGGGTACCACGAACAATCAGTTTGTTCTGTTGTTGGGTAATATCTAGCTGCTCTTCAGCAAACCCAGCAACAGCCATTGTAATTCGGTAATGGTTTTCATCTTGCTGTTCGATGTTATAGGGAGGGTATCCCGTATTAGTATTGCTGACGTTCTTTTCCATCTGGTTGAACAGACGGTCAAAACCAATAGCAGAACGGTATAGAGGAGTGAAATCTAAGTTACGCATAAAACTATCCTTCTTTAGAAGCAATAAACATGACAATAATTGAATGGTTGAAGTGGCTTTCCTCAATAGGACAAACCTGTTGCTGGCCCAACATTTGGCACCATGCGCTTCATTAATAGATATAGGGATGGACGATTTGTTTTCCAAGTGTTCGAGCCAAATTTTTTCTAATTATTTTTCTATGCCCTTTGCCAGGAAAGTTAGCTGCCCTTCGGATATCAACAGACATAAAAAAACGCCGCAGAAAGCGGCGTTTTTGAATACAACAAATATCAACTTTAACTACACGTCCAGGTTGGCGTTCAGTGCATTCTCTTCAATGAAGTGACGACGAGGTTCAACCTGATCACCCATCAGTGTCGTAAACAACTCATCTGCCGCAACCGCATCGTTAATCGTCACCTGCATCATGCGACGAGACTCAGGATCCATAGTAGTTTCCCAAAGCTGCTCCGGGTTCATCTCACCCAGACCTTTGTATCGCTGTAGTGATAGGCCACGACGAGATTCTTTAATTAGCCAGTCCAGAGCCTCTTTAAAGTTGCTTACCGGCTGCTTGCGTTCGCCACGCTGCACATAGGCCGAGTCATCAAGAAGGCTTTGCAAGACTTCGGACAAATCCGCCAGCTTGCTGTACTCTTTCGAGTTCAGCAGATCAAAGCTCAATGCATATTCATGATCGACACCATGGGTACGTACCACAATCTTAGGAAGCCATGCATTGTTCTCTTCGTCACGGCTCACTTCAAAGTTGTACTGACTTTCACCAGACTGCTTCTCGTTCAGTGCGGCAACCAAAGATTTAGTCCACGCTTCTACGTCAGCTTGCTCATTGAGCATCTCAACAGCTAGACGAGGCTGGTATATAAACTCGTTCAGCAGCAGCGTCGGGTAGCGGCGGCTCATACGATCAACCAGCTTATTGGCACTGTTGAATTGTTTCACCAACTCTTCAAGCGACAAACCGGAAATCGCGGGTGCACCTTCCGCAGCAAACAATGCAGCATTATCCAGAGCCAGGGCAACCTGGTACTGGTTCATATCTTCATCATCTTTGATGTATTGCTCTTGCTTGCCTTTCTTCACTTTGTACAGTGGTGGCTGAGCAATATAGATATGACCGCGCTCAATCAGTTCTGGCATCTGACGATAGAAGAAGGTCAATAGCAACGTACGGATGTGCGAGCCATCGACATCGGCATCGGTCATGATAATAATGTTGTGGTAACGTAGCTTATCAGGATTATATTCATCGCGGCCGATACCACAGCCCATCGCAGTAATAAGGGTAGCGACTTCCTGCGAAGACAACATTTTGTCGAAACGGGCCTTCTCTACATTAAGAATTTTACCTTTAAGCGGCAAAATAGCCTGGTTCTTACGGTTACGCCCCTGCTTGGCTGAACCGCCAGCAGAGTCCCCTTCCACAATGTAGAGTTCAGACAGTGCAGGATCTTTTTCCTGACAGTCAGCTAGCTTGCCTGGCAGGCCAGCTAAATCGAGCGCACCTTTACGGCGGGTCATTTCACGCGCTTTTCGAGCGGCTTCACGCGCACGCGAGGCATCAATGATCTTGCTACAAACGGTTTTCGCATCGCTCGGGTTTTCCAGCAGGAATTCACCCAGCTTTTCGCCCATTGCTGATTCAACCGCCGGCTTAACCTCACTCGAAACCAACTTGTCTTTGGTCTGGCTTGAGAATTTTGGATCCGGCACTTTCACCGAAACTACCGCTGTTAGGCCTTCACGAGCATCATCGCCTGAGGTTGCCGTTTTTTCTTTCTTCGAATAACCTTCTTTATCCATAAAGGTATTCAATGTACGCGTCAACGCGCCACGGAAGCCAGCCAGGTGGCTACCGCCATCACGTTGTGGAATATTGTTGGTAAAACAGTAGATATTTTCCTGGAAGCCATCATTCCACTGCATTGCGACTTCGACGCAAATACCGTCTTCTCGTTCAAAGTCAAAGTGGAATACTTTCGGGTGAATCGGCGTTTTGTTGCGATTCAAGTGCTCAACAAAGGCTTTAATACCACCTTCATACATGAAGTGGTCTTGTTTACCATCTTCACGCTCGTCAATCAGCTTAATTGAAACACCGGAGTTAAGGAACGACAGTTCACGAAGACGCTTAGCCAAGATTTCATAATGAAAAACAACATTGGTGAACGTCTCTTCACTCGGCCAGAAGCGGATGCGGGTACCGGTTCTGTCAGTCTCACCGATAGCGGCCAGTGGCGCCTCTGGCTCACCATGTCGATAAATTTGGTGGTGAATGGAGCCATGACGATGAATTGTGAGCTCAACCTTTTCAGATAGAGCATTAACAACTGAAACCCCTACACCATGCAGGCCGCCCGATACTTTATATGAATTGTCATCAAACTTACCGCCGGCATGCAGTACTGTCATGATCACTTCGGCTGCAGACACACCTTCCTCTGGGTGCAGATCCGTTGGGATACCACGTCCGTCATCACTAACAGAAACAGAATTATCTTCATGGATGGTGATAATAATGTCTTCACAATGGCCAGCAAGAGCTTCATCGATAGAGTTATCGACGACCTCAAACACCATATGGTGCAAACCAGTACCGTCATCGGTGTCGCCAATATACATCCCTGGGCGCTTACGTACCGCATCGAGGCCTTTAAGCACCTTAATGCTTGATGAATCGTAATTGTTGGACATTGAGTTACTCTCGCTTAAATTATCCTGCGGTTATTTTACCGTGTTCCACATGAAACATCTTGCCATTTTCATCATGCATTTGCGCTATTTGGTCACGGCCAATGGCACTAATGAAAACCTGGGCGTTGGTTTCCTTTAACCTTTGCGCAAGTAGCGCACGCCTATGGCTATCCAGCTCGGAAGCAAAATCATCAATTAAATATATACACTGTTTGCCAGTTGCCTCTGTCAGGTGGAGTCCCTGTGCTAAACGCAAGGCACAAACCATCAGTTTCAGCTGTCCGCGGGACAATACATCCTCAACGGGCGTACCGGCAACTTTGATTCGCAAGTCAGCCTTATGCGGACCACTTGCGGTATAGCCAAGCTGGCTGTCACGCTCAAAATTACGCATTAGCAGCTCGGCATAAGGGGTCTCTTTTTCCCAGCCACGGTAATAACCCAGCTGGATATCATACTCAGGCAAAAAGCCTTGACAGATCTCTGCGGCTTTTCGCTTAACGGCTTCAAGGTACTGGCTGCGCCATTCGCTGATTTCTTCAGCCAACACCGCCAATTCCTGATCCCAGTAGCTAAGCTCTCGATAGCTACGGGCCGTTTTCAACAGCGCATTACGCTGCTTGGTCAACCGTTTGACCCTGCTCCAGGCATGATAAAACTTGGGCTCGACATGAAAAACACCCCAGTCAATGAATGCTCGGCGATACTTTGGCCCACCAGTCAGCAACTCGAAACCTTCCGGCGTGATCAGCTGCAACGGTAATACTTGCGCCAACTGCGCAAGCTTTTGTCCACTTTCGCCACCAAGCTTGACCTCGGTTGTCCCATCACGCTTCTTGTTGATCCCCACAGGAAGCTCCAGACCGACTTTGGTTTGTATCCGGCCATGAACAAAGAGCTCTTGCTGCTCATGACGGATCACCCTGCCAGTCAGGTGACTGCGAAATGATCGCCCGTGTCCGAGATAATGTACCGCCTCTAACACGCTGGTTTTTCCGCTGCCGTTGGCACCGACCAGAAAATTGAAGCTTGTCGACAACAATAAGTCGCAAGCTTCAATATTTCGGAAGTCTTTAACAATAAGACGAGTAAGTGCCATGCCCTATAGTCTGATTGGCATCACGACATACATAGCTTCGTCGCTAACGCTGTCTTCAACCAAAGCACTGGCATTGGCGTCAGTCAGCGACCAACGAACCTGTTCGCATTTGAGGGTGTTAAGTACGTCAAGTACGTAACTAACATTGAAACCAATTTCAAGATTTTCGCCCTGGTAGTCGACGTCAAGAAACTCTTCGGCTTCTTCCTGCTCAGGGTTATTCGCCGTAATACGCATCTCGCCGTTGGACAGGTTGACACGAACTCCGCGGAACTTCTCGTTCGACAAGATAGCAGCACGGGAGAATGCTTTTCGCAGTTCATCACAGCTGGCTTCGACAAATTTGTTGCTGTTCTGTGGCATTACCCGGCGATAGTCAGGAAAACGGCCATCGACCAGCTTGGAGGTAAACACGAAATTGTTCACCACCGCACGCAGATTAGAGTTACCGATCTGGATATCTACCGTAGCATCCGGCGTATCAAGCAGGCGAACCAACTCCAATACCCCTTTGCGTGGCACAATAATCTGTTTAGATGGCAGTTCCTGCTCAAGTTCAATGGCACACACAGCCATTCGGTGGCCGTCAGTAGCAACCGAGCGCAAATGCTTGCCCTCGGTTTCAAACAGCATACCATTGAGGTAGTAGCGTACATCCTGGTGAGCCATCGAAAACTGAGTGCTGTCAATCAGCTGGCGCATACGGCCCTGTGGCAACGTTAGCTCAACCTCGCTCTGCCAGTCATCGATATTCGGAAAGTCGGCAGCCGGCAGCGTCGATAGTGAGTAGCGGCTACGCCCAGAGCGTATAAGCACCCTGTCGCCTTCGAGGGCAACGACTATATTGGCGCTATCAGGCAGCCCTCGGCAAATATCGAGAAACTTACGCGACGGGACAGTGACTGCCCCCGGCTCAAAATCAGCCTCCAGTGCCAACTTGGCAACCAGCTCGACTTCTAAATCTGTACCTGTCATCGACAGGCAGCCATCTTCGACCTGCAGCAGAATATTGCCCAGGATCGGCAAGGAAGGCCGACCGCCTAGTGCACCAGAGACCTGCTGCAGCGGTTTTAATAAATGTTCGCGTTCGACGGTAAATTTCATATCAAGTTGACAGCGTTCTAATTAGGTTTGAGTAATCTTCTTTTATATCGTGGCTTTCTTCACGCAACTGCTCAATTTTACGACAGGCATGCAGCACCGTAGTATGGTCGCGTCCACCAAATGCATCGCCAATTTCCGGCAGACTGTGGTTGGTCAGTTCCTTCGACAGGGCCATGGCCATCTGACGCGGCCTGGCAACAGAGCGAGAACGACGCTTGGACAGCATATCGGCCATCTTTATTTTATAGTATTCGGCCACGGTCTTCTGAATATTATCGATAGTGACCAGCTTTTCCTGCAATGCCAGCAAATCACGCAAAGCTTCACGTACAAAGTCAATGGTGATAGCACGGCCGGTAAAGTTGGCATTGGCAATCACGCGGTTCAACGCCCCTTCCAATTCTCGGACATTGGAGCGCAGACGCTTGGCAATAAAGAAAGCAACTTCATCGGCCAGACGAATATGGTGATTTTCGGCTTTCTTCATCAAGATCGCGACACGAGTCTCAAGCTCAGGCGGTTCAATCGCCACTGTCAGGCCCCAGCCAAAACGGGATTTCAGACGATCTTCTACGCCATTAATCTCACGAGGATAACGGTCCGAGGTCAAGATAATTTGCTGATTGCCTTCAAGCAGCGCATTAAAGGTATGAAAAAACTCCTCCTGCGAACGCTCTTTGTTGGCAAAGAACTGAATATCATCGATCAGCAACGCATCGACGCTACGGTAATACCGCTTGAACTCTTCGATAGCATTGTTCTGCAGGGCTTTCACCATATCCTGAACAAAACGCTCAGAATGCATATAGACCACACGGGCATTCGGCTTGCGATCCGCAATCGCATTACCGACCGCATGCAAAAGGTGGGTTTTACCCAGGCCGGTACCACCATACAGAAACAGTGGGTTGTAAGCGGCACCCGGGTTATCGGCAACCTGACGACAGGCAGCCAGCCCCAGCTGATTAGACTTACCCTCAACAAAGTTATTGAAGTTATGCTTAGGATTTACATTTGACCGATAACCAGACTGTGACTCAGGCTGCACCGGTGACGGTGCCGGCTCCCAGTTTCGCGAGGGCAAGTCATTACGCTCCGGTGCAACGTGCTGAAGGACAGGTGCAGCCGCAGGTGGTGACGGTGGCGGAGCTGATACCGGAAGGCTTCCTACCTCGAACCGCAGGATCGGCAGGTCGTTGCCGCAAAATTCATTCAGCAGCCGGTTAATATTGTTAAGGTACTTATCTCGTACCCAGTCAAGCACGAAACGATTAGGTGCAAACAGGGTCAGCGTATTATCGCTTAACTCGGCCTGAAGCGGTCGAACCCACATGCTGAATTCTGTCGCAGGGAGTTCTTCCTGAAGGCGTTGAAGGCACTGCAACCAAAGCGAAGATGACAAGCTCGACTCCACACTGAATAACAAAAGACGAAAAGGGATGCAATTTTATACCTGCTGGCTCAGGATCGCCAGCAAAGAGATCGCAGATCCGGTGAATAAGATCAGACTTATTCACATAGATCGCACAATCATTCCCGAGATCAGCACAATTTTATCAGCCCTTACCCACAAAACTATTAACAGGTTGCAACCCCTGCAAGCAAACAAATAGTTATTTTAAATAACTCCAAGTTATTTAAAAAAAGGAGATAGAAGCATATAGGATGTGAAAAACAGAGCATCATCACAGCCACCTGAGGAGTAAACAGGATGAAACGCTGGATAAAAACAACATTCACCGCTGTCGCACTGACTTTAACGGCGAGCCAGGCAGCCATGGCCGCAACAGACGTGAAAGTCGGTATGTCAGGACGCTACTTCCCGTTTACTTTTGTAAAACAAGATCAGCTCCAGGGCTTTGAAGTCGACCTGTGGAACGAAATCGGCAAACGCAATGATTACAACGTTGAATTTGTCACCGCCAGCTTTTCAGGCCTGTTCGGTCTGTTGGAAACGGGCCGTATCGATACCATCTCGAATCAAATCACCATGACCGACCAACGCAAGGCCAAGTACCTCTTTGCCGAACCGTATGTCATCGACGGCGCTCAACTAGTCGTACGCAAGGGCAATGACAGTATAAAGAGCACCAGCGATCTCAATGGCAAGACGGTCGGGGTCAATCTGGGCTCAAACTACGAACAACTGCTGCGGGAGCTCGACAAAGACGGCAAGATCAATATCAAGACCTACGATACCGGCATCGAGCATGACGTCGCACTGGGCCGCACCGATGCATTTGTCATGGATCGCCTGTCATCCGTCGAGCTGATCAAAAAAGCCAATCTTCCGCTGCAACTCGCTGGCGAACCGTTTGAGCGCATTGAAAATGCCTGGCCTTTTATTAAAGGCGAGAAAGGCGAAAAGCTACGCGACGAGGTGAATAAAGCCCTCAAGGCAATGCGAAAAGACGGCACCTTGACAGAAATTTCAGTGAAATGGTTTGAGGCCGATATCACCCAGTAATATCGCTGACGGCATTTCTCTCAAAATATCCATATACTTAAAGGCTCACCGCAAGGTGGGTCTTTGTCGCTTATTTATCCTTCAATAACGGAACACTTATCCACATGGGTTTTGATTTTGACTACATGTTATCGCTGTTACCCATTCTGCTGAAGTATCTGGGAACAACCCTGAATATGGCCGTCTGGGGCTTGCTGTTTGCCTTGGTCATCGCCGTGACACTGGCTCTGATAAGAGTGTACAAAGTACCGGTGCTGGATCAACTGAGCCAACTCTATATCAGCTTCTTTCGCGGTACTCCGCTGCTGGTACAGCTATTTTTGCTCTACTATGGCCTGCCGCAGGTCTTTCCCGTATTTGTCGGTCTTGACGCCTTCAGCGCAGCTGTCATTGGCCTGAGTTTGCATTTTGCGGCCTATAAGGCAGAAAGTATTCGTGCCGCGATTATCGGTATCGACCGCAGCCAAATGGAAGCCAGCCTGTCAATTGGAATGACAGACATGCAGGCAATGAGACGGATCATCCTGCCGCAGGCGACAAGGGTTGCCCTCCCCTCGCTGATGAACTATTTCATCGATATGATCAAGTCAACGTCACTGGCCTTCACTCTAGGTGTGGCAGAAATTATGGCCAAAGCCCAAATGGAGGCTTCATCCAGTTTCAAGTTCTTTGAAGCATTTCTGGCCGTTGCACTGGTTTATTGGGCGATGGTGCTGGTACTTACCCGCATCCAAAACTGGGCTGAAGCAAAACTCAACAAGGCATATACACGATGATCAACATTAACAATCTATCCAAGCGCTTTGGCGATGCCACTATCTTCTCCGGTATTAACCTGACCATCGACAAAGGTGAAATCGTGGTGGTCATCGGCCCGTCGGGAACGGGGAAATCCACCTTGTTGCGCTGCATAAACTTCCTTGAGACAGCCAACCAAGGACACATTACGATAGGTGACGTCACGATTGACAGCCAGAAAGCCAAGAAAAACGATATTCTTGCGCTACGCCGCAAGACGGGTTTTGTCTTTCAGAACTATGCACTGTTTGCTCACATGACAGCGAAACAAAACATTGCCGAGGGCCTGATCACGGTAAAAGGCTGGAAAAAAGAAGAGGCCTACCAGCGCTCACAGCAAATCCTTGACGATATCGGCCTGGGCGACAAGGGGGAACACTACCCTGCCGCCTTGTCCGGCGGCCAGCAGCAGCGCGTCGGTATCGGCCGTGCCATGGCACTGGAAGCCGATCTATTGCTGTTTGATGAGCCGACATCGGCTCTGGATCCGGAATGGGTCGGCGAAGTGCTAACCTTAATGCAGAGGTTGGCCACCCGTCACCAGACGATGCTGGTGGTAACACATGAAATGCAATTTGCGCGCGAAGTGGCTGATAGGGTGATCTTTATGGCCGATGGCGAGTTCGTCGAACAAGGTCCGCCCGAGCAGATCTTCACCAATCCACAGGATCCTCGGTTACAGAAGTTCCTGAACAAGGTGGGGATCCGCAAAGGATCCTTGCACTCCGCGCCACAAGAAGTATAATTCAGCGCCCGTTGTTCACAGCGGGTATAATTATTGACTATTTAAAGGTCAGTGATTACAATTCCGCCTCTTTGTTTAGAGGTACCGGTTGTTCGCAGTCGGAAAACCAGAAACAAACTTAAAAACTGATCAGTTAATTTAAGGTAATACCATGAAACGCACTTTTCAACCTTCAGTTCTAAAGCGCAAGCGTAGCCACGGCTTCCGTGCTCGCATGGCAACTAAGAACGGTCGCGCAACAATCAACGCACGTCGCGCTAAAGGCCGTAAGCGTCTTTCTAAGTAATCTTTGATTATTTTGAATAAGTTCGCTTTCGATCGGGAGTTACGTTTGTTAACTCCCGAACATTACAAAAACGTCTTCCAGCAAGCTCACCGTGCTGGCTCTCCCCACTTAACTATTCTTGCCCGCTCTAACGACCTCAATCATCCTCGTCTCGGTTTGGCTGTCCCCAAAAAACAGATCAAAACTGCTGTCGGCAGAAATAAGTTCAAGCGCATCGTGCGTGAAAGCTTTCGCCTGAAGCAAGCCGATCTGCCAGCCAAAGATTTTGTCGTCATCGCCAAGAAAAGTGCCAGTGAGTTGAGCAACGAAGAGCTCTTTAAGTTGCTGGATAAATTATGGCATCGCCTGTCTCGCCCTTCGCGTGGCTAGTCGTAGGACTAGTCCGCTTTTACCAACTGGCAATAAGTCCACTTATTGGACCACGCTGTCGCTATACCCCTACATGTTCCCAGTACGCAATTGAAGCAATAAAAGCGCATGGAGCAATAAAAGGTTGTTGGTTCGCAGCGAAACGTCTATTAAGATGTCATCCTTTAAACGACGGTGGTTTTGACCCCGTTCCGCCAACCAAGCATAACGACAGAGATAAGTAACGATGGATTCCCAACGCAATATTCTGTTAATTGCACTACTGTTTGTCTCATACCTGCTGTACCAGCAGTGGAACATGGACAACGCCCCTGAACCACAAGGACAGGGTGTAGAGCAACAAATCAATACTAGTGGTGATGTTCCTTCACATTCAGATGACGGTCAGCCGATCACTGAGCAAAGCACATCCGATAACCTAATCACCATCAATACAGATGTACTGGCGCTAACTGTCGATACGCTTGGTGGAGATGTGATCGAAGCCCAACTCCTAGCTTACGACAACGAATTAAACTCCGAAGACCCGTTTATTTTGCTGCGTAACGAAGCAGGCCACAGCTATACAGCTCAATCTGGCCTGATCGGTGCCAACGGTATCGATACCACAGCCGGCCGTGCCCAGCTGTCTGTAGATGCTTCAAGCTTTGTACTGGCTGACGGCCAAGACGAACTACGTGTACCGATGACGTTTGAAAAAGACGGCATCCAGTACATCAAGACGTTTGTTCTTAAGCGCGGCAGCTACGCGGTCGATGTGGAATACACCGTTAACAACCAGTCAGCAGCGCCAGCAAGCGTACAGATGTATGCCCAGCTTAAGCAAAACCTGATGGACGATGGCGGCAGCCTGACGATGCCTACCTACCGTGGTGGTGCTTACTCGGCAGACGACACCAAGTACAAAAAATACAAATTTGAAGATATGCAGGACAAAAACCTGAACCTGACTATCTCCAATGAAGGCTGGGCAGCCATGCTACAGCATTACTTTGTATCAGCATGGATCCCGCGTAGCGAGACAGCCAAGCTGTATACCCGTACCAGCAACGATCAGGGCTATATCGGTGTCCGTATGCCGGTCGCAACAGTTGCACCAGGCAGTGAGCAGACACTAACCGCAACGCTATGGGTTGGTCCTAAACTACAAGATCAGATGGAAGCAACTGCTGCCAATTTGAATCTGACCGTCGATTACGGTTGGTTGTGGTTTATCGCAAGCCCGCTGCACAAGCTGCTGTCTTTCATCCAGGGCCTAGTGTCAAACTGGGGTATTGCGATTATGATGCTGACGTTTATCGTTCGTGGTGCGATGTACCCGCTAACGAAAGCTCAGTACACCTCGATGGCAAAAATGCGTATGCTGCAGCCTAAACTGGCAGCTATGCGTGAGCGTCTGGGCGATGACCGCCAGCGAATGAGCCAGGAAATGATGGAGCTGTACAAGAAAGAGAAAGTCAACCCACTGGGTGGCTGTCTGCCTATCTTGCTACAGATGCCAATCTTCATTGCCCTGTACTGGTCACTGATGGAGTCGGTTGAACTGCGTCACTCGCCATTCTTCGGCTGGATCCATGACCTGTCAGCACAAGACCCGTACTATATCCTGCCGATCCTGATGGGTGCGTCGATGTTCATGATCCAGAAAATGAGCCCGAGCACGGTTACCGATCCGATGCAGCAGAAGATCATGACCTTCATGCCTGTGATGTTCACCTTCTTCTTCCTGTTCTTCCCGTCAGGCCTAGTACTTTACTGGCTAGTTTCTAACGTGGTGACACTGATCCAGCAAACGCTCATCTACCGTTCGCTAGAGAAGAAAGGTCTGCATTCAAAGTAATGTGACACCCAAACCAAAAGGCGACCTTAAGGTCGCCTTTTTTGTTTCTGCTTGCGATGACTAGGCTTTCCCAACTAGTCTGTTTACAATTGCAGCGAATTTACACAGCAAAGCCAAAATTATGATCGAACATACTGATACCATTGTTGCGCAAGCTACTCCTCCGGGCCGTGGCGGCGTCGGCATTATTCGCGTCTCGGGCCCAATGGCCAACGAGGTCGCACTCGCGGTTGCCGGCCGTGAACTCAAAACCCGCTATGCTGAATACCTGCCGTTTAAAAATGAAGACGGGATCGCACTGGATCAGGGCATCGCTTTATTCTTTAAAGGGCCGAACTCCTTTACCGGAGAGGATGTCCTAGAGCTGCAGGGGCACGGAGGTCCTGTCCTGATGGATATGATGATCAGGCGTATCCTGAAAATCGATGGTATCCGCCCCGCTCGCCCGGGAGAGTTCTCTGAGCGCGCGTTCATGAACGACAAGCTCGACCTCGCACAGGCAGAGGCAATCGCCGATCTCATTGATGCCAGCTCCGAAGAAGCAGCCAAAAGCGCCTTCCAGTCGCTACAGGGCGCATTTTCAACCCGAGTCAACGAACTGGTAGAGGCAGTGATCCACCTGCGAATTTACGTAGAGGCAGCCATTGATTTTCCGGAAGAAGAAATCGACTTTCTTTCCGACGGCAAGGTCAGCGGCGATCTCTATGGCATCATCGAGCGTCTGGATGCCGTTCGCCGCGAAGCCAACCAGGGCGCGATCATGCGCGAGGGGATGAAAGTGGTCATAGCCGGCCGCCCCAATGCCGGTAAATCCAGCCTGCTCAATGCCCTGTCAGGCAAAGACTCCGCCATTGTCACGGATATTGCCGGGACTACCCGTGATGTGCTTCGCGAGCATATCCATATCGATGGTATGCCGCTGCATATCATCGATACCGCCGGCCTTCGAGAAGCTACTGACGAAGTCGAACGTATCGGCATCGAGCGCGCATGGGATGAAATTCAGCAGGCCGACCGCGTACTGTTCATGGTTGACGGCACCACCACCGATGCCACCAATCCCAAAGAAATCTGGCCGGACTTCATTGAACGCCTGCCCGACAGCATGGGGCTGACAGTGATCCGCAACAAAGTCGAGCTGACTGGCGAAGAAGCCGGGATCTGTCACGTCAACAACCCGACACTGATCCGCCTGTCGGCCCGAACAGGAGAAGGGGTAGAGAGCCTTCGTGAGCACCTGAAGGAGTGCATGGGCTTTTCCGGCACCACGGAGGGGGGCTTCATGGCCCGCCGTCGCCACCTAGAGGCACTGGAGCGCGCCGCAGAGCACCTTGAGACAGGCAAAGACCAGCTAGAAGGCTTTATGGCCGGAGAAATACTGGCTGAAGAGCTACGCCTGGCACAGCAGCACCTGAGTGAGATCACCGGCGAGTTCACCTCCGATGATCTTCTCGGCCGGATCTTTACCTCTTTCTGCATTGGCAAGTAACCGGATCCACCGTCGATCATAATAAAAAGCCGGACAAAGGGATCCCCCTCTGCCCGGCCTTGTCATTTGCCAGCCTGTGAATAAACCTACCGCTTATCTCTTTAATCTTGCCGAGCAGCCAGTACAATCAGGAGCAAACACTCTGTTTACCCTGAGGATACTATGAGTCATATCACCCTTATCACCGGCAGCACCCTGGGCGGTGCCGAATACGTTGCTGACCATCTGGCCGAACTGCTTGAGCAGGAAGGTCACCAAACCGATACCGTCAACAACGCCGATTTCACCGAACTAAACCAGAGCTCTATCTGGTTGGTGGTTTGTTCTACTCATGGAGCCGGTGAGTTTCCAGACAATATCCAGCCGTTTATCCAGCAACTCAGCGAGCAGAAACCGGATTTATCGTCGCTAAAATATGCGATCATCGGCCTCGGTGACAGCAGCTATGACACCTTCTGTGCCGCAGCCAAAAAACTCGATCTACAACTTCATTCACTCGGGGCAACGCGTCTCGGAGAACGTCTTGATATCGATGTATCCCAAGATCCCGTACCTGAAGATCCCGCAGAACTATGGCTAGAAACCTGGAAAAACACCTTCTGTGGATAAAATTCTGGTCAAAAACACTCCATTTATTGGTCTTTTTTAATCTTTTTTCTGTGGATAACTATAGATCTAAACGGTGATCAACCCATAGTTATCCATTGAATAAGTTTATAGCCCCTTCCCCCCTGTTGATAAGTGGCCGTTTTGATCCCAGCTAATCCTTATGAAGATCCAAGCTGCTCCACAGCTAATGATCCTCTATAACCTAATGATCATTAGGATCATTTATCGGTTATCCACACGATCGGGCGATCTATATAATAGATCTAACAGAAGATCTCTTTAAAAGATCTTATATATATTTAATAGAGCCTTTTTCCTTGATCAAATGATCTTCACTAAAGTTTTTCTCTTTCTCAGAAAAAGGATAGAATGATCCACCCTTGCTCGCAGATACGCACTGGCAATTTCGTACACCTGAGGTAGTTTCATGTTTTACCAGGAAAATTTTGATGTCATCGTGGTAGGTGGTGGCCATGCCGGCACTGAAGCCGCTTTGGCTGCTGCCCGAATGGGACAAAAAACCTTACTTTTGACGCATAACATCGATACGTTGGGACAGATGTCATGCAACCCGGCCATTGGCGGGATCGGGAAAGGACACCTGGTTAAAGAAGTTGATGCCCTGGGTGGTCTGATGGCTCAGGCGATTGACAAAGGCGGGATCCAGTTCAGAACGCTGAATTCATCGAAAGGCCCGGCTGTTCGTGCAACCCGTGCCCAGGCTGACCGTGCACTGTACAAGGCTGCTGTGCGTGAAAAGCTGGAAAATCAGCCCAACTTAATGCTGTTCCAGCAATCGGTTGATGATCTGATCGTGGAAAATGATCGTGTTGTTGGTGTGGTCACCGAAATGGGACTTAAATTCCGCGGTAAAGCAGTTGTTCTTACCGTCGGTACTTTCCTCGGTGGCAAAATCCATATCGGTTTGGAAAATTACAGCGGTGGCCGTGCAGGGGATCCTCCGTCGATCGCTCTGGCTTCACGTCTACGTGAATTGCCATTCCGTGTGGATCGTCTGAAAACAGGTACTCCGCCGCGTATTGATGCCCGTACGGTTGATTTCAGCCTACTGGAGGCACAGCACGGTGACAATCCAACGCCGCTGTTTTCGTTTATGGGCAAGACTTCGGATCATCCGCGTCAGATCCCGTGTTTTATCACCCATACCAACGAGCAAACCCATGAGGTGATCCGTAATAATTTAGATCGTAGCCCGATGTATTCCGGCGTGATCGAAGGTATTGGTCCGCGTTATTGTCCATCAATTGAAGACAAGGTGATGCGTTTTGCCGACAAGAACAGCCATCAAATCTTTATCGAGCCTGAAGGCCTGACGACTCACGAGCTATACCCGAATGGTATTTCGACCAGTTTGCCGTTTGATGTTCAGATACAAATTGTCCGTTCAATGCAGGGCTTTAAAAATGCGGCTATTGTCCGCCCGGGCTATGCCATTGAATACGATTTCTTCGATCCTCGTGATTTAAAGCAGACCTTCGAAACCAAATTTATCCAGGGCCTGTTCTTTGCCGGTCAAATCAACGGCACAACAGGCTATGAAGAAGCGGCCGCACAGGGCTTGCTGGCTGGCATGAATGCCGCATTGCTGGCACAGGACAAAGAAGGGTGGAGTCCACGTCGCGACCAGGCGTATATGGGGGTTTTGATTGATGACCTCTCGACCATGGGGACCAAAGAACCGTACCGGATGTTTACCTCCCGTGCCGAATACCGTCTACTACTGCGTGAAGACAATGCAGATTTACGTTTGACCGAAATTGGTCGCCAGTATGGTTTAGTTGATGACGAGCGTTGGGCGCGTTTTAACCAGAAAATCGAAAATATTGCGCAAGAACGCCAGCGTCTTAAAGATATTTGGATTAACCCGACATCGGATCATGTCGATGTGCTGAATAAGATCCTCAAAACACCTATCGCCCGTGAGGCCAGTGGTGAGGATCTGCTGCGTCGCCCCGAGGTGACCTACGAGCAATTAACGGCTATTGAGGCCTATGCTCCAGCCCATGATGATGTCCAGGCGAGCGAACAAGTTGAAATCCAGGTGAAATACCAGGGCTATATCGATCGCCAGAAAGACGAAGTTGAGAAATCGTTGCGTCATGAAAACACCAAGCTGCCGTTTGAATTGGATTACAGCGTAGTAAAAGGCCTGTCTAACGAGGTTATCGCAAAACTAAATGATGCCAAGCCGGAATCCATTGGCATGGCATCACGGATCTCGGGCATTACGCCGGCGGCAATTTCTCTGCTGTTGGTCTACCTAAAAAAACAAGGCATGCTTAAGAAAGGCGAATAGGAGTCATCAGTGAAACAACGTTTGGCGCAACTTATCGCGCAAACTGACCTTGAGGTCACAGAACAACAGGCAGAGCAACTGGTTGGTTATGTTGCCCTGCTACACAAGTGGAACAAAGCATATAATCTGACCTCTGTTCGCGATCCGCATGAGATGTTGGTGAAACATATCATGGATAGTATTGTTGTAAGTACTCACCTTCAAGGTGAACGCTTTATCGATGTCGGTACGGGACCGGGGTTGCCTGGGATCCCGCTGGCTATCATGAATCCGGATAAAAACTTTACCCTGCTTGATAGCCTGGGTAAGCGAATTCGCTTTATTCGCCAGGTGATCCACGAGCTGGGGATTAACAATGTTACGCCTGTTCAGAGCCGGGTTGAGGAATTTCAGCCGGAAGTTGGCTTTGATGCGGTACTGAGTCGTGCGTTTGCGTCAATGAATGATATGGTGTCCTGGTGCCATCACCTGCCGAAAGAGACCGGGTGTTTTATGGCGCTGAAAGGACAGTTTAATCAACAAGAGGTAACAGAGCTGCCGGAGTGGTGTTCTGTGACAGAGGTCAAATCTTTGCAAGTCCCTGAGCTAGATGGCGAGCGCCATCTAGTAATCTTGGCTGCAAAGGATTAATTGATGAGGTTTTTTCGTGGGAAGAATCATAGCGGTTGCCAATCAGAAAGGAGGCGTGGGTAAAACCACCACTTGCGTCAATCTAGCGGCTTCATTGGCTGCGACACAGCGTAAAGTTCTAGTCATTGATCTGGACCCGCAGGGAAATGCCACCATGGCCAGCGGTGTCGATAAGTACCAGGTTGATGCAACAGCGTATGATCTTCTGGTCGAAGAAACCCCGTTTAGTGAGGTGGCGATCACCGAAACGACCGGCGGTTATCATCTGATAGCGGCCAATGGTGATGTGACAGCCGCTGAAATCAAGCTGATGGAAGTATTTGCCCGCGAAGTTCGCCTGCGTAATGCTTTGGAGGTAGTTCGTGATAACTATGATTTCATCTTTATCGATTGTCCTCCGGCCTTAAACCTTCTTACAATCAACGCAATGACAGCAGCTGATTCTGTGCTTGTCCCTATGCAGTGTGAATATTTTGCGCTGGAAGGCCTGACCGCTTTGATGGATACCATCAGCAAATTGACCGCCGTGGTGAATGCCGACCTGAAGATTGAAGGGTTGCTTCGCACCATGTATGACCCGCGTAACCGGTTGGCAAATGAAGTCTCCCAACAGCTGAAAAAGCACTTTGGTGAGAAAGTCTACCGTACCGTGATCCCACGTAATGTCCGTCTGGCAGAAGCACCGAGCCACGGGCGTCCGGCAATGTACTACGATAAGTATTCCAGCGGCGCCAAGGCTTATCTGGCCCTAGCCGGTGAAATTATTCGTCGCGACGAAGTCGAGCGCAGTGCCGGTACTGTGGATGCATAAGGGTAAGCAATGAACATGAATAAGCGAGGCCTTGGAAAAGGCCTTGATGCGCTGCTGGCAACCAGTTCGGTAGCACAGGCGAAACAAAAGGGTGCCGAGCAGGCACAGTCGCTATCAGCTGACGGTACACTGAAAGATCTGTCAGTACAGATACTACAGCCCGGTAAATTTCAGCCCCGCAAAGATATGTCAGATGAGGCATTGGCCGAACTGTCAGATTCTATTCGTGCTCAAGGAGTGATTCAGCCAATTGTGGTGCGCGAAGTGGCACCGCAGCAGTTTGAAATCATTGCCGGAGAGCGACGCTGGCGAGCTGCCCGTCAAGCTGGGCTTCAGAAAGTCCCTTGTATTATTAAGGATGTTAATGATCGGGCGACGGTGGCTATCGCGCTTATCGAGAACATCCAGCGTGAAGATCTCAACGCAATAGAAGAGGCGCAGGCGCTGGAACGGTTGCAGAATGAGTTTGCGCTGACCCACCAGCAGGTGGCCGAAGCGGTTGGCAAGTCGCGAGCTGCTGTATCAAACCTGTTGCGATTAAACCAGCTGGCAGAGCCAGTCAAGCGGATGGTCGAGCAGCGACAGCTCGAAATGGGTCATGCCCGTGCCCTGCTTGCGCTCGAATCAGAATTACAATTAGAGGCGGCACAAATTGTTGTTGCCAAACTGTTAACGGTGCGAGACGCCGAAAAGCTGGTGAAGAAATTATTGCAGCCGGCTGCTGAGTCGACAGTGAAGCCGGTTAACACAGAGCTTGAAGCGGCCGAAAACCATTTAAGTGAACACTTTGGCACCCAGGTGGCAATTAATCAGCAGAAGAATGGTAAGGGCAAAATTGTTTTTAGTTTTGATGAAGCTCACAAGCTAAAGCAATTTATTGCAATGTTTGGTCATAAAATGTGACCTGTGATGTTTGTATTGTGTTGCAAAGATTACGATGATGTGATCAGGTTATTGTGTTGTAAAATCTAACACTTTTTTTGACTGCGATTAGATTGCATTCAATCTAATGAGTCGTATAATTTTCGCAGTTTTCCCAGCACGACGTTTGTGTAGTGGAATGGACTCGAGGAACGAATACATGGTATCGGCGCTAGTTCGACCGGGACGCCAATTGGCGAAACGGTTACTCTTGCTACAATCTGGCGTCGTTTTGACAACGGCATTACTGGCAGTCTTTGCTGTCAGTGTTGACTGGGGAATCTCTGCATTAATCGGTGGCGGCATCTTTGTGATTGCCAATGCTGTCTTTGCTGCCTGTGCCTTTCTGTTTAGTGGTGCCCGCAAGGCCCGACTGATCATGGCGTCAATTTATGGCGGCGAAGTGCTTAAAATACTCATAACAGTCATTCTTTTTGCCATTGTTTACCTGTATATAGAGGTGGAACTTGTTCCCCTCAAACTGACCTATTTGCTGGCACTTGGAATTAATATCTTTGGGCCGGTTTTATTCATTAACAACAACAAATAGGATGAGTTATGAGTGCGCCAGGTGAAGCGCTAACACCGTCAAGCTACATTACTCACCACCTGACAAATTTGACAGTGGGTGATGGTAGCTTCTGGACGGTTCATATAGACAGCCTGTTCTTCTCAGCCTTTACGGGGTTAGTCTTCTTATGGCTATTCCGCAAGGCTGCGAAAACAGCGACATCAGGAGTTCCAGGGAAACTACAGTGTTTTGTGGAGATAATGGTCGAATTCGTTGATAACAGCGTAAAAGAGACTTTTCATGGTCGCAATAAACTGATAGCTCCTTTGGCATTAACCATTTTCTGTTGGATTATGCTGATGAACATCATGGATTTAATTCCAATTGATTTTCTTCCGTATCCGGCACAACACTGGTTGGGTATTCCTTATCTTAAGGTGGTACCGACAGCTGATGTAAACATCACTATGGCAATGGCTCTGGGTGTATTTGCGTTGATGATCTACTACAGCATCAAAGTAAAAGGCCTGGGTGGTTTTGCTAAAGAACTGGCTCTGCACCCGTTCAATCATCCAATTATGATTCCGTTCAACCTGCTTCTTGAAGTGGTGTCGCTACTGGCGAAGCCGATTTCACTGGGTATGCGTTTGTTCGGTAACATGTTTGCCGGTGAGGTGGTGTTTATTCTAATTGCGGCACTAATGCCGTGGTGGGCACAATGGCTAGGTTCAGTACCGTGGGCAATTTTCCACATACTGATCATTACGATCCAAGCATTTGTGTTTATGATGTTGACTATTGTGTACCTGTCTCAGGCACATGAAGACAATCATTAACGATTATTCGTAAATTTTTAATTTTTTACTGGCACTTTAGCCGACAACTATAAACTGGAGATAGTGATGGAAACTTTACTAAGCTTTTCTGCAATTGCCGTGGGCATCATTGTAGGTCTTGCTTCCCTTGGTACAGCGATCGGCTTCGCACTTCTTGGTGGTAAATTCCTTGAATCTGCTGCACGCCAACCTGAAATGGCACCAATGCTGCAAGTTAAGATGTTCATCATTGCAGGTCTGCTTGATGCGGTTCCAATGATCGGTATCGTAATCGCTCTACTATTCACATTTGCAAACCCATTTGTTGGCCAACTAGCTGGTTAATTCCCCCTAGCTGCTTAAAAATCAATAGCAAATGGACCCATAGCAACCCTTTTTAAGGAGATGCGTTGTGAATATGAATGCAACTTTGCTGGGTCAGGCTATCGCATTTTTCCTATTTGTGGTGTTCTGCATGAAATATGTATGGCCACCACTGATGGAAGCGATTGAAGAACGTCAGGCGAAAATTGCCGACGGTTTGGCAGCTGCGGATCGCGCTGCTAAAGACCTGAACCTAGCGCAAGCTAATGCTTCTGATCAGTTGAAAGAAGCAAAACACGCTGCGAGCGAGCTCATTGAGCAAGCGAACAAGCGTAAAGCTCAGATCGTCGATGAAGCAAAAGCGGAAGCTCAAGCAGAGCGTGAGAAAATTCTTGCGCAAGGCCTTGCTGAAATCGAATCCGAGCGCAACCGTGCTCGTGATGAGTTAAGACAACAAGTTGCAACTCTAGCTGTGATTGGTGCTGAGAAAATCCTTGAGCGTTCTATTGATAAAGACGCTCATGCAGATCTTCTTAACAAAGTCACTGCAGAACTGTAATTAAAGGGGCAAGCACATGTCGGATATGACTACCATCGCACGCCCCTACGCTAAAGCAGCCTTTGATTTTGCGGTTGAGAATGGTGAGCTGGCCCAATGGGCGGAAATGCTGACCTTTGCAAGTGAAGTTGCAAAAAATGAAGCTATGCAAGATATCTTGCACAGTGGTTTTGCAGCTGACAAGCTCACTGAAATTTTTGTTTCAGTGTGCGGCGAGCAACTCAACGAATTCGGCCTGAACTTTTTGAAAGTAATGGCCGAAAATGGACGCCTTGAAGCGCTCCCTGATGTCTGTGACGAGTTCTTGTTCTTGAAAAATGAACATGAAAAAACTATCGATGCGGAAGTAACCTCTGCGGTTACCCTAGACGATAGTCAACTTGCCGCTATCAGCGAGAAGCTTGAGCAGCGTCTTGAGCGTAAAGTTAAGCTGAATTGCAGTGTAGACGAGACCCTGATTGCCGGGGTTGTGATTAGAGCTGGAGACTTGGTCATCGATAACTCAGTACGCGGAAAACTAAACCGCCTGAGCGATACCTTGCAGTCTTGATTTGGGGAATTGGAGCATGCAACTTAATTCCACGGAAATTAGCGCACTGATCAAGCAACGTATTGAAAAATTCAACGTTGTAAGTGAAGCGCGTAACGAAGGTACTATCGTTTCTGTAAGCGACGGTATTATTCGTATCCATGGCCTTGCTGACGTAATGCAAGGTGAAATGATTGAATTACCTGGTGGCCGTTTTGCACTAGCACTTAACCTTGAGCGTGACTCGGTTGGTGCGGTTGTAATGGGCTCTTATGCTAACCTTCAGGAAGGCATGAAAGTAACGGGTACTGGTCGTATTCTTGAAGTACCAGTAGGTCCTGCGCTGCTTGGCCGTGTTGTGAACACGCTAGGTGAGCCTATCGATGGCAAAGGTCCAATTGAAACAGAGACATTCTCTCCTGTTGAAGTAATTGCACCGGGTGTTATCGATCGTAAATCAGTCGATCAGCCAGTACAAACTGGTTATAAAGCGGTTGACTCGATGATCCCTATCGGCCGTGGTCAGCGTGAGCTGATCATCGGTGACCGTCAGACTGGTAAAACAGCGATGGCGATCGATGCGATCATTAACCAGAAGAACTCTGGTATTTACTCTGTTTATGTTGCTATCGGCCAGAAAGCGTCAACGATTGCGAACGTGGTTCGTAAGCTTGAAGAGCATGGCGCACTGGAAAACACCGTTGTTGTTGTTGCATCTGCTTCTGAAGCAGCGGCACTGCAGTACCTTGCGCCATACGCAGGTTGTGCAATGGGTGAGTACTTCCGTGATCGCGGCGAAGATGCACTGATCGTATATGATGACCTGTCTAAGCAGGCTGTTGCTTACCGTCAGATTTCACTATTGCTTAAGCGCCCACCGGGTCGTGAAGCATTCCCTGGTGATGTTTTCTACTTACACTCTCGTCTTCTAGAGCGTGCATCTCGTGTTAGCGAGCATTACGTAGAAAAATTCACTAACGGTGAAGTAAAAGGTCGTACTGGCTCCCTAACTGCGCTTCCGATTATCGAAACGCAGGCAGGTGACGTATCAGCATTCGTACCGACTAACGTTATCTCCATCACTGATGGCCAGATCTTCCTACAGACAGAGTTGTTCAACGCCGGTATTCGTCCAGCGGTTGATCCAGGTATCTCTGTATCGCGTGTAGGTGGTTCTGCTCAGACCAAGATCATCAAGAAACTGTCTGGTGGTATTCGTACCGCACTTGCACAGTACCGTGAACTAGCGGCGTTTGCCCAGTTCTCGTCTGATCTTGATGAAGCAACTAAGAAGCAGCTTGATCACGGTCAGAAAGTAACTGAACTGATGAAGCAGAAGCAGTATGCACCAATGTCTGTTTTTGAGCAGGCGGTGGTTATTTTTGCTGCTGAAAGAGGCTATTTGACTGATGTTGAGCTATCTAAGCTTGCTGATTTCGAAGCTGCGTTGCTTTCATATGCCAAAGGTCAATTTGCAGAGCTAGTATCTCAAGTTGATGAGACGGGTGCGTGGAATGGTGAAATTGAAGCTCAGTTTGTAAAACTGGTTGACGATTTCAAAGCTACCCAGACTTGGTAATTGGTTGGTGATCGCTTGCGATCACCTACTAACGGAGAGTAACGATGGCCAGCGCAAAAGAGATTCGTAACAAGATCGGTAGTGTGCAAAACACACAAAAGATCACAAAAGCGATGGAAATGGTTGCCGCATCGAAAATGCGTAAAACGCAAGATGCGATGGAATCATCCCGTCCGTATGCACAAACTATGCGTAAAGTGATCGGTCATATCGCCCTTGGTAACCTTGAGTATAAGCACCCTTATCTCGAGGAGCGTGAAGCCAAGCGTGTAGGTTACATCATTGTTTCTTCTGACCGTGGTTTGTGTGGCGGTTTGAACATTAACTTGTTCAAGCAAGCTATGACAGACATTCAAGGTTGGTCAGAGCAAGGTGCTGAAGTTGATATGGCGTTAATTGGCGCTAAAGCGACAGCATTCTTTAACAGCTACGGCGGTAACGTGGTTGCTCAGGTTTCTGGTTTGGGTGATAGCCCAACCATTGACGAGCTAATCGGTACCGTTGGCGTAATGCTGAAGAAATATGATGAAGGCCAATTGGATCGCCTGTACCTGGTTTACAACCAATTTGTAAACACCATGGTTCAGGAACCCGTGATTGATCAATTGCTACCTTTGCCTAAATCAGAAGACGAAGAAATGCAGCGTAACCACTCTTGGGATTATATTTATGAGCCTGAGCCTAAAGCCCTGCTGGATACTTTGCTGATTCGCTATGCCGAATCACAAGTTTACCAGGGTGTGGTCGAGAACCTTGCCAGTGAGCAAGCGGCTCGAATGGTTGCGATGAAAGCTGCAACAGATAACGCCGGAGAATTAATCAACGATCTACAGTTGGTGTATAACAAAGCCCGTCAGGCTGCGATTACACAAGAACTGTCAGAAATCGTTTCTGGTGCGTCTGCTGTTTAAGGCAAAGAATTAATAAGTTTAGAGGATTAACGATGGCTACAGGTAAGATCGTACAGATCATCGGTGCGGTAGTCGACGTAGAGTTTCCGCAGGACTCTGTGCCAAAAGTATACGATGCCCTACACGTTGATGCGAAAGAGAACGGTACGCTAGTTCTTGAAGTTCAGCAGCAGCTAGGTGGTGGTGTTGTTCGTGGTATCGCAATGGGTACTTCTGATGGCTTACGTCGTGGTTTGTCTGTTGTAAATACAGGCCGCCCAATTGAAGTTCCAGTTGGTACTGCAACACTAGGACGTATCATGAACGTTCTGGGTCAGCCAATTGATGAGTGTGGTGATATCGGCGAAGAAGAGCGTTATGCGATTCACCGTGAAGCACCAAGCTATGAAGAGCAGTCCAATGTAACTGAGCTGCTAGAAACCGGCGTTAAAGTTATCGACTTGATTTGTCCATTCGCCAAGGGTGGTAAGATCGGTCTGTTCGGTGGTGCGGGTGTTGGTAAAACCGTCAACATGATGGAGCTTATTAACAATATCGCCCTACAGCACTCAGGTCTGTCGGTATTTGCTGGTGTTGGTGAGCGTACTCGTGAAGGTAACGATTTCTACTACGAGATGCAGGAAGCTGGCGTTGTTAACGTCGAGAACCCTGAAGAATCGAAAGTAGCAATGGTTTACGGTCAGATGAACGAGCCACCGGGTAACCGTCTGCGTGTTGCTTTGACTGGTCTGACGATGGCCGAGCGTTTCCGTGACGAAGGCCGTGACGTACTGCTGTTCATCGATAATATCTACCGTTATACCCTTGCGGGAACAGAGGTATCGGCTCTACTGGGTCGTATGCCATCTGCGGTAGGTTACCAGCCAACTCTTGCAGAAGAGATGGGTGTACTTCAGGAGCGTATCACGTCAACGAAGTCAGGTTCGATTACGTCTGTTCAGGCGGTATACGTACCTGCGGATGACTTGACGGATCCATCGCCGGCAACAACGTTTGCCCACTTGGATGCGACAGTTGTACTTTCTCGTCAGATCGCTTCTCTGGGTCTATACCCAGCGATCGACCCACTGGATTCTACATCTCGTATGCTAGATCCGTTGGTTGTTGGTCAGGAGCACTACGATATCGCTCGTGGCGTTCAGAGTCTTCTGCAACGTTATAAAGAGCTGAAAGACATCATTGCAATTCTTGGTATGGACGAGCTATCTGAAGAAGATAAGCAAGCCGTATCTCGTGCACGTAAGATTGAGCGTTTCCTAACTCAGCCTTACCACGTTGCTGAAGTCTTTACTGGCGACCCTGGTATCTACGTATCTCTTAAAGAGACGTTACGTAGTTTCAAAGGCATTCTAGCGGGCGAATACGACGATATCCCAGAGCAGGCATTTATGTACTGTGGTGCGATTGAAGACGTGTTGGAAAACGCGAAGAAGCTTTAAGCTGAGTAGGAGGCGACATGGCAGCGATAACCTTCCATCTGGATGTAGTAAGCGCAGAGAAAAAAATGTTCTCTGGCCGAGCTGAAAACATTCAGGTGACCGGTAGCGAAGGTGAACTGGGTATTCACGCAGGACACGCACCGCTGCTGACCGCTATTACGCCGGGTATGGTTCGAATCACTAAACAGCATGGCGAGGAAGAAGTTATTTATCTTTCTGGTGGTATGCTGGAAGTTCAGCCAAGTGCAGTGACTGTACTGGCCGACACTGCAATCCGTGGTGAAGATTTGGATGCTGCAAAGGCGGAAGAGGCGAAACGTCAGGCTGAGGAGCATATCCAAAATCAGCATGGCGATATCGACTTTGCTCAAGCGGCCAGTGACCTGGCTAAAGCAATCGCTCAGCTACGAGTTATCGAGCTGACGCGAAAAGCGCGTTAATCAGGCGCATGACGCAAAAAGGCGACCCTCGGGTCGCTTTTTTTATATCTTGCTGTAATTGATTGGTTGCGTGAATGGCTTGCGGGGCTATCTGCGGGGGAAAGTTATGCGGTTGGGCATGGGCCTGCCGTGGTGGAATGGCGTTATTACTCGCAAAAAATACTCTATTTCCCTTAAACCTTCAGAGCCGAACCGATACAATGCAGGCAGTTGATTTTTTATATATCCATCAAGAGGGATAATCTATCATGAGCTTTAGTGCTGTGATCCTGGCTGCGGGCAAAGGAACCCGCATGTACTCCAATTTACCTAAGGTGCTGCATACTCTGGCAGGCAAGCCAATGGCCAAGCATGTGATTGATACCTGCGGTGGGCTGGGCGCGGAGAATATTCACCTGGTCTATGGCCACGGTGGCGACCAGATGAAAGCAGTGCTGGCCGAAGAGCCGGTCAACTGGGTATTGCAGGCGGAGCAGCTGGGTACCGGCCATGCGGTGAACCAGGCCTGCCCGGACCTTGCCGATAACGAGAAGGTACTGATCCTGTACGGCGATGTGCCGCTGATCAGTGCTGATACCCTGACTAACCTTCTTGATGCGCAGCCGGATGGCGGTATTGCGCTGCTTACAGTCGTACTGGACGAGCCGACTGGCTATGGCCGTATCGTTCGCCGTAATGGCCCAGTGGTCGCGATTGTCGAACAGAAAGATGCGACTGAAGAGCAGAAGCTAATCAAGGAGATCAATACCGGGGTTATGGTTGCCAACGGCGGTGATCTGAAGCGCTGGCTGGCTGCGCTAAAAAATGACAACGCCCAAGGTGAATACTACCTGACGGATATTATTGAGATTGCCCATAATGAAGGCCGTGCCGTTGAAGCAGTACACCCGGTGAAGGCCATTGAAGTTGAAGGGGTGAACAACCGCATTCAGCTGGCGAGACTGGAACGGGCCTATCAGGCTATGCAGGCCGAACGTCTGCTTGAGCAGGGCGTGATGCTGCGGGATCCGGCGCGCTTTGATCTGCGCGGTGAACTGCAGTGTGGTACAGACGTTGAGATTGACGTTAACGTGATCATGGAAGGCTCTGTATCGTTGGGCGATAACGTCGTGATTGGTGCAGGCTGCGTGCTAAAAGACTGCGAGATTGATGACAATACCATTATCCGCCCGTACAGCGTTATTGAAGGCGCGACTGTCGGTGAAGAGTGTACTGTCGGTCCGTTTACTCGCCTGCGCCCTGGTGCCGAGCTGGTGGGTGATTCTCACGTGGGTAACTTTGTTGAAATGAAGAAGGCACGTCTGGGTAAAGGCTCCAAGGCCAACCACCTGACGTACCTGGGTGATGCTGACATTGGCGATCGTGTCAATATTGGTGCGGGTACGATTACCTGCAACTACGATGGTGCCAACAAGTTCAAGACCGAAATTGAAGACGATGTCTTCATTGGTTCTGATACCCAGCTGATAGCGCCTGTTAAGGTTGCCAAAGGGGCGACGATTGGTGCCGGCGCGACTATCAACCGTGACATCGGTGAAGGTGAGTTGGTGATCACTCGCGCTCCAGCCCGTACAATTAAAGGCTGGAAACGACCGGTAAAACAAAAGTAACGCCTGTTACTTTTTGATAGGCAAAGGCAGGGGCTCCCCTTGCCTTTTTTATCTCCACCTTATTCTTCCCGCCTCTCGCTTCTTTTTTATAAAAAATTAATTGCACAGTCTTGATCAAGAAAGTTTTGATCTGCTACCATTTCTTTCAAATCGAAACTTTAAAGTGTCAGTTCGTAATTTATGTCGAAGCGAAATACTCAGCAACGCCGTCATGCCATTGTCTCTATGGTCAATGAAAAGGGTGAAGTCAGCGTTGATCAACTGGCTAAGTTTTTTGCCACCTCCGAAGTAACCATCCGTAAAGATCTCGCAGCCTTGGAAAAAAATGGCTTATTGCTACGCCGTTACGGCGGGGCGATTGCGATGCCGTCTGAAATGGTCAGCGAGGTAGAAGAGAATGTTTCGGTTCGTAAGTTAGCGATTGCCAAAGCGGCGGCTGCCCGGATCCGTGACCATAACCGGATCATCATTGATAGCGGTAGCACCACAGCCAGCCTGATTGGTCTGCTGGGCGGTAAGCAAGGGCTAATTGTGATGACCAACTCGCTGAGTGTCGCCAACGCCCTGAATGAATTGGAAGATGAGCCGACATTGCTGATGACGGGCGGAACCTGGGATCCGCATTCAGAAGCGTTTCAGGGCCAAGTTGCGGAATCGGTGCTGCGTTCCTATGACTTTGACCAGTTGTTTATCGGGGCCGACGGCATTGATATTGCACGTGGTACCACGACGTTTAACGAACTGATCGGGCTGAGCCGGGTAATGGCAGAGGTATCCAGGGAGGTCGTTGTGATGGTCGAATCCAGCAAGGTTGGGCGCAAGATCCCCAACCTCGAGTTGCCTTGGAAGAATATCAGTACCTTGATCACCGACGACGGCCTGAGTGACGAGGCGAAACAACAGATTGAACAGCATGGCGTACAGGTGATCTGTACGGTATCAGAATAAAACTTTAAGAGAGATAGAGCTATGTGTGGGATTGTTGGTGCAGTAGCACAGCGTGATGTTGCCGAAATTTTAGTCGAAGGCCTGCGTCGCCTTGAATACCGTGGTTATGACTCTGCGGGTGTGGCGGTCATTGATGGCGACAGTAACCTAACGCGCGTACGTCGCTTGGGAAAAGTACAGGAACTGGCCGACGCTGTAGAGAGTTCATCTATTACCGGTGGTACCGGTATTGCGCATACGCGTTGGGCGACTCATGGTGAGCCGTCTGAAGTTAATGCCCACCCGCATATGTCTGGTGACAATATTGCATTGGTACACAATGGTATTATTGAAAACCACGAAGAGCTACGAGAGCTGCTGACTGGACGTGGCTACGCTTTTGTCTCGCAGACCGATACCGAAGTGATTGCTCACTTGGTGGAGTGGGAGCTACGTACGGCGGCAACACTGCTGGAAGCGGTACAGAAAACAGCCGCTCAGCTGGAAGGCGCTTACGGTACGGTCGTGATGGATCGCCGCGATCCTGAACGTGTTGTGGTTGCGCGCTCTGGTAGCCCGCTGGTAATTGGCCTGGGTGTCGGCGAGAACTTCCTGGCTTCCGATCAGCTAGCTTTGCTGAATGTAACCCGCCGTTTTATGTTCCTTGAAGAAGGTGATGTTGCTGAAATTACCCGTCGTGAAGTGAACATCTTTGATATCGATGGTCAGCCGGTCGCGCGTGAAATCCACGAGTCAAACCTGCAGCAGGATGCCGCGGACAAAGGGCAGTACCGCCACTACATGCAGAAAGAAATCTATGAGCAGCCTAGTGCGCTAATCAACACCATGGAAGGCCGTATTGGCAGTGACTCTGTGATTGTTGAAAGTATCGGCAATGGTGCAACCGATATTTTGGAAAATGTCGAGCATGTACAGATTGTTGCCTGCGGTACCTCCTACAATGCCGGCATGGTCGCACGTTACTGGTTCGAAGCGATGGCAGGTGTAAGCTGTGATGTCGAGATCGCCTCTGAATTCCGCTACCGCAAGTTTGTGACGCGTCCTAATAGCCTGCTGATCACCCTGTCTCAGTCGGGTGAGACGGCAGACACCCTAGCCGCTCTTCGTCTGGCTAAAGAAAAAGGCTATATGTCGGCAATGACCATCTGTAATGTTGCCGGTTCATCGCTGGTTCGCGAATCAGATCTGGCGTTTATGACCCGTGCCGGTACCGAGATCGGTGTCGCATCGACTAAAGCCTTTACCACCCAGCTGGTTACCTTGCTGATGTTCGTGACCGCGCTGGGCAAGGAAAAAGGTCTGATTGATGCAGCGAAAGAGAAGGAAATTGTTGATTCTCTGCATCAATTACCGACACAAGTGGAAAAAGCATTGGCATTCGACAAGCCGATTGAGCAGTTGGCTGAAGATTTTGCCGATAAGCAGCATGCTTTGTTCCTTGGCCGCGGTGAGTTTTACCCGATTGCGGTGGAAGCGTCCCTGAAGCTGAAAGAAATCTCTTACATTCACGCTGAAGCCTATGCCGCTGGCGAGCTGAAACACGGCCCGTTGGCACTGATTGATGCCGATATGCCGGTTATCGTCGTGGCACCAACCAATGATTTGCTTGAGAAGCTGAAGTCAAATATTGAGGAAGTTCGTGCCCGTGGTGGTTTGCTTTACGTGTTTGCTGATAGCGAAGCGGGCTTTGAAGCTTGTGAAGGAATGAAGATCATCACAATGCCGCGCGTCGATGACATTATTGCTCCTATTTTCTATACCGTTCCGATGCAGCTGCTGTCTTACCATGTTGCATTAATCAAGGGTACCGATGTCGATCAGCCTCGTAACCTGGCGAAGGCTGTTACGGTTGAGTAGTTAAGCTCCAGAGATTCTCAATTATGAGAAAAGGCGCCGACTCCGGCGCCTTTTCTCGTTTTTGAGCAGTGGAGAAGCTACTCTCTAGACATGAATGACGAGTTTTATTGCGAAATAGGAAAAATGTTCAGAGTGGTAACGAACTGCGACTCAAAATAAGAATAATATTAATGGTTGTTTTTTTAATTTATTGATTTTTATTGTTTATTTTTCCATTTGTAGAGTTGGCTTATGTTATGCATCCCTAGGATTGAAAGCTAGGCAGTCTTCATTGAATTTTGTATTGGAGGTTAGACATGACAGATCCCAAAGAGAAAATTGCTGCGCGAATTAAGGAAGCGCGAGAGTGGAAAGGACTTACTCAGGTCCATATGGCGCAGCAGTTGCACGTCGCTCGCCAGACATATCTGGATTTGGAAACCGGCAAGACTGAGCCCAAAGTCAGGTTGTTGTCCGAGATTTCGGAAATCACTGAACGTCCTTTAACCTGGTTTGTTTATGGTGACGAAGGGATAGAAATCTTAGAAAGTGAGTACAAAGAGGAAATAGATCGTTTGTTACAGTATTTTAGCCGTCTTCCCCATTCGGCCAGGAATGTTATTCTTCAGCAAAGTATCAACTTAGCCGGCTTTATGGCGGAGTACACCAGAGCTCTTACTCAGAAAGACAAGTAAGCACCAGCTCAATACGCATTTGATTACTGTACCTAACGTGTGTATGCAATGTTCTACATTGGTGTTTTTAGTTGCCTGCTTTGCTCGACATTGACGGTGTAGGGTCACACTTTAACGAGGTCTGTAGTGAACTTATGCAATTCTGTTAGATAATTTCTCGCTCTTTGACGTTTTTTTCCTGCAATTACAACTTTTTGTCGTTGTCTGAGAGAAAGGTTGGCTGGGGTTATAATTAACAGATGGTGGCTAAATGCAAAGCTCAAAACCACACATTGCGGCGCGAGTTCGAGATGCCAGAGAGTGGAAAGAGATTTCGCAGGTTGCAATGGCTAAGCGCCTTGATATCGCAAGGCAAACCTACCTTGACCTGGAGTCAGGGAAAACCGAGCCGAGGGTGACAACCCTTATGAAGATTGCGGAGATCACCGGGCGACCATTGACCTGGTTTATAGACGAGGAGAAGATCCCGCACTCTGTCGAGCAACACGATCAGAGTCAGCACTTGGTTGAGCTGTTCTCCAAGGTACCGGAGCCTTTGAGGAGTAAACTTATCGCCCATCATATTGGCTTGGTAAGCTGTTATATCGAACATTTGTATTCAGTAAAATAATTACAATTAAAAGGTAAAAAAAAGCAGCCAAAAGGCTGCTATTTGAGTTGTTAGTACGTTGTCGGTAGTACTGTAATCGCACTGTGCTGTTACTGGGCCAGGAAGAATTTATAGGCGGGGTTATCCGTTTCATCCTTCCATTGATAACCCAGTTCACGCAAGTGGCTGGTGAATGACAGCAAGTCTTGCTCTTCCAGTTCAAACCCGCACAGCACACGGCCGTAGTCTGCCCCATGGTTGCGGTAGTTAAACAAACTGATATTCCAGTGCGTGCCGAGTGTGCTCAAAAAGTTCAGCAAGGCCCCGGGGTACTCGGGAAATTCAAAGCTATACAGCCTTTCTTTGAGAGGTTTTGATGGCCGGCCACCAATCATATAACGGACATGGACCTTGGCCATCTCATCGTCAGACAGATCAACCACCGGATAACCGCCCTTACGAAGGTCTTGGATAATTCCTTCCAGCTCTTCCTGCCCCTGCATGAGGCGTACACCGACAAAAACATTTGCCAGTGTGTCGTCGTTGTAGCGGTAGTTAAACTCCGTAACGGCCCGTCCGCCGATGATATGGCAGAAATCCAGAAATGCTCCCGGTCTCTCAGGGATAGTGACTGCCAGTAGCCCTTCCCGCTTTTCACCGAGTTCGCAGCGCTCCGAGACATAGCGCAATCCATGAAAGTTCAGGTTGGCACCCGAAAGGATAGCCGCTAGTTGTTGGTCCTGCAGCTGGTGATCTTCGGCATATTTTTTCAGCCCGGCCAGGGAAAGGGCCCCGGAGGGTTCGGCAATGGCACGTGTATCTTCAAAGATGTCTTTGACTGCAGAGCAGATTTCATCACTGCTGACAGTGATCACATCATCGATATATTGCTGGCATAGACGGAACGTTTCTTCTCCGATCCGCTTTACTGCTACCCCATCGGCGAACATACCCACCTGATCCAGCGTGACTGGCTCACCGGCATCAAGTGCCGCCTTGAGGCAGGCCGAGTCTTCCGCCTCGACACCGATGACCTTGATCTCCGGCAAGAGCTGTTTCAGTAGCACGGAGACGCCAGCCGCCAGGCCGCCCCCTCCGACAGGTACAAATACATAGTTGAGATGGCCATTTTGCTGGACCAGCTCAATTCCGATGGTACCCTGCCCGGCAATGACTGCCGGGTGATCGAACGGAGGAATAAAGGTATAGCCATGCTGATCCGCAAGTTTCTCGGCATGGACTTTGGCTTCGTCAAAGTTACCGCCGTGCAGTACCACGTTGCCGCCAAAGCTTTTTACCGCATCAACCTTGATATCCGGTGTGGTACGCGGCATCACAATAGTGGTACTGACCCCGAGGTGCTTGCCTGACAGAGCCAGACCCTGGGCATGATTGCCGGCCGATGCGGCAATGACGCCGGCCTGGCGCTGCGTGTTGGTCAGCTGGGCCATCATGGTATAGGCACCGCGCAGTTTGAACGAGTGGACCGGCTGGCGGTCTTCCCGTTTCAGCTGGACGCTGTTGCCAAGCCTTGCTGCAAGGCGGTTCATTGTCTGTAACGGAGTGACTTGCGCCACTTCGTAGACCGGTGCCCGGAGAATATTGCGAAGGTAGTCGGCTCCGCTTGGTAGCGCTACATCCTCGGCCTGTTTCACTTCGCTCATTGTATTATCCTTCCAGCTTGGTTTTATCACGGACAGCCCCTTTATCGGCACTGGTGGCAAGCAGTGCATAGGCACGTAATGCGTAAGACACCTCACGGTGGCGATCGGTTGGCAGCCAGCCTTGCTGGTTATTCACATTACGGCGCTGTGCCAGCTCCTGCTCGTCAACATCGAGCTCAATGCTGCGGTTTGGAATGTCGATATCGATGATATCGCCATCTTTAATCAAACCTATGGTCCCGCCACTGGCCGCTTCAGGGGAAACGTGGCCGATAGACAGGCCACTGGTACCGCCAGAAAAGCGACCGTCGGTGATCAGTGCACATTCTTTGCCCAGTCCCATCGACTTAAGGTAAGTCGTCGGATACAGCATCTCCTGCATACCCGGACCGCCTTTAGGGCCTTCATAGCGAATAACCACCACATCGCCTGCTTTCACTTTTCCATTAAGGATCCCTTCAACCGCAGTATCCTGGCTTTCGAACACCACTGCCGGGCCACGGAAGGTTAAACAGCTCTCGTCAACACCGGCGGTTTTAACGATGCATCCATCCAGAGCCATGTTACCGGAGAGTACCGCCAGGCCGCCGTCTTGGCTGAAGGCGTGTTCTTTGCTGCGGATACAGCCATTTTCACGGTCGTCATCGACGCTGTCCCAGCGACAATCTTGCGAGAAAGCCTTGGTGGTACGGATACCGGCAGGGCCTGCACGGTAGAAATCTTTGATTTCTTGTGAATCTGTTACGGCAATATCAAACTGCGGCAAAGATTCAGCAAATGTTTGCCCCAAGACATTATGACAATCGCTATGGAACAGGCCTGCACGATCGAGCTCGCCCAAAATGCCGTAGACGCCACCTGCGCGGTGTACATCTTCCATATGGTATTGCTGGGTAGACGGTGCGACCTTGCACAGGTGCGGAACGCGGCGAGACATGCGATCGATGTCTTCCATGGTGAAATCAATTTCGCCCTCTTGCGCTGATGCAAGCAGGTGCAAAACGGTATTGGTTGAACCGCCCATCGCAATATCAAGGGCCATCGCATTTTCGAAGGCTTTTTTGCTGGCGATATTACGCGGCAGTGCGGTTTCGTCATCGTTCTGGTAGTAGCGCTTGGTCAGATCGACGATACGCTTGCCGGCATTGACGAACAGTTGCTCACGGTCGGCGTGAGTGGCCAGCATCGAACCATTGCCCGGCTGGCTCAAACCGAGGGCTTCGGTTAGGCAGTTCATCGAGTTGGCGGTGAACATACCGGAACATGAGCCACAGGTCGGGCAAGCCGATCGTTCGATTTGCTCGCTTTGCTCGTCGGAGACTGTCGGATCCGCACCCTGGATCATTGCATCTACCAGATCAAGCTTGAGGATCTGATCCGACAGCTTGGTTTTGCCGGCTTCCATCGGGCCGCCCGATACAAAGATCACCGGAATGTTGATCCGCAGGGCGGCCATTAGCATGCCCGGGGTGATTTTGTCACAGTTGGAAATACATACCATGGCATCCGCGCAGTGGGCATTGACCATGTATTCGACTGAATCGGCAATCAGCTCGCGTGACGGCAGGGAATACAGCATTCCGCCGTGGCCCATCGCGATACCGTCATCAACGGCGATAGTATTAAATTCTTTGGCGATACCCCCGGCCTTTTCAATCTCGCCGGCGACCAGCTGCCCCATATCTTTTAAGTGAACATGGCCGGGAACAAATTGGGTAAATGAGTTCACCACTGCGATGATTGGTTTACCGAAATCTTCATCTTTGACACCGGTAGCGCGCCATAATGCGCGGGCTCCGGCCATATTGCGGCCGTGGGTCGTGGTGGCTGAACGGTATTTAGGCATAACTACAAATTCCTTTTTCTAGCTGCCCTGAGGAAGGGCTGGGCAGCTATATGATTTAACTTACTGATCTGCTGATTCTGGGTAAACCGGATCCAACCAGCCCCACTTGTCTTCAGTGGTGCCGTTGAACAGGCCAAAGTAAGCGGCTTGAATATCTTTGGTGATAGGGCCACGCTTGCCTTCACCCACAGTGATTTGGTCGACGCTGCGTACGGGAACAATTTCTGCTGCTGTACCGGTCATGAATATTTCATCAGCGAGGTACAATGCTTCACGGGCAATATTCTCTTCTCTTACTTCATAGCCCATTTCTTTTGCCAGCACCATGATCGAGTCACGGGTGATACCCGGCAGGATTGCGCTGGTTGCTGGTGGGGTGCGTAATATGCCACCTTGAACGACAAAAATATTCTCGCCGGCACCTTCGGACAGGTAGCCATCGACACTGAGTGCGATGCCCTCGGCGTAACCGTGGCGACGCGCTTCGCTGCCGACTAATAATGATGACAGGTAGTTGCCTCCTGCCTTTGCCGCCGTTGGTATGGTGTTGGGGGCCGCGCGGTTCCAGCTGGAAATCATCGCATCGACCCCGTTCTCAAGTGCCTCTTCACCGAGGTACGAGCCCCAAGGGAAAGCCGCGACAATAAGATCCATCTTGGTATCAACGGGTGGACAGACTCCCAAACCGACATTGCCGACATAACCGAGTGGGCGAACGTAAGCCGACTCGAGCTTATTAACACGGATGGTTTCGCGACAGATTTCCATCAGCTCTTCAGAGCTGTACGGGATCGGGAAACGGTAAATCTTGGCGGAGTTTTTCAGGCGATCCATGTGTTCTTTATGGCGGAACACGATCGGGCCTTTAGGGGTGTTGTAGCAACGAATACCTTCAAAAACCGAGGTACCATAGTGCATTGCGTGAGTCAGTACGTGGACATTAGCCTCGCCCCAAGGAACCATGTTGCCATTAAACCAAATGTAATCTGCTGTATTTGCCATTTTGCACTCCTTCCTTATGCACTAATCTTGGTTTTCTAAGATAGTTGTTGTAACCGTACGAATATCCCAAAGTTTTTCAATTTGATTGATCAGGGTGCTGATTGGTCGATCGCTGTCGACAATGATTTCAACGCTGGCAATCTTGCTTTCATGGTTCTGAGTCGCCGTGACTTGTTTAATGATAAAGCCCCGGTGACGAATGACGCGTAGGACGCGCTCTAATAATACTGGCTTATCATCCGCTTTGATGTCGAGTAAATATCTATCCATTACGTATTCTCCAGCATATCTTGGTTGGCGGCACCGGGCGGAACTAAAGGCCATACATTTTCTTCTTCAGAGATCAGAACATGGAGTAGGTAAGCCGTTTTACTCTCTAGCATTTCTTTTAAAGCGGGCTCCACCTCTGCCTTGGTGGTTATGGTTTTCCCCGGAATGCCAAAAGCACTGGCCAAGGTGACAAAATCAGGATTGTCATCCAGGATGGTTTCACTATGGCGACCATCAAAGAACAGCGACTGCCACTGTCTTACCATACCCAGGCGCTGGTTATTGATCAGTACCATTTTTACCGGGATTTGTTTGCGTTTTAGGGTACCAAGCTCCTGGACGTTCATCATGAAAGAGCCATCGCCCGAGATCAGAATTGATTCGTCATCAGGCCGTGCGACTTTGGCACCCATCGCCGCAGGCAGACCAAAGCCCATCGTCCCCAAACCGGCCGAGGTAATATAGTTTTGCGGCTCGCGAGGCTGGATATGCTGTGCTGCCCACATTTGGTGCTGGCCGACATCGGTTGAGGTTATTGCACTGTCGGGCATCATGTCTGAAAGTTGTTTTAGCAGCAGTGGCGCGTAGATGAGATCGCCCGGGTGGTTGTAGCGCCATTTGAAATCAGACCGCAGGCTTTCACTGCGCTGGACCCAGGGAGAGATGTCCTGAGATAGCTCTAACTGCGGCAGGATCACATTAATATCACCGCGCAGCGGTGCGTGAGCATGGCGCAGTTTACCGAATTCGGCGGCATCGATATCCAGATGAATCACTTTGGCGTGCGGGGCAAAGGTATCAAGTTTACCTGTCACCCTATCATCAAAGCGGGCACCGACAACGATCAGCAAATCCGATTCCTGCACCACCAGGTTGGCGGCTTTGGTACCGTGCATGCCGAGCATCCCCAGGTAATGCGGGTCATGGCGTTCTATCGTGCCGAGCCCCTTTAGGGTGCTCACCGAAGGCATCGGGTTTATTTGCAAAAAGGTACGAACGGTCTGGGTTGCCTTGGCCAGCTGAACGCCCCCGCCAACATAGAGAACAGGGCGCTGGCTTTCAGACAAAATGCGCTGGGCAACTACGACTGAATCAGCCGCTGCCACCGGTATGGCCGGTAGTTCAATGAACGGCAGCGTATCGACCGGAGACTGGGCGAGCTGGACATCTTTGGCAATATCTACAATAACCGGACCGGGGCGGCCGCTCTTGGCGACTTCGAATGCCTCTGCCAGCGTCGGGGCAAGATCATGGATATCAGTGACGAGGTAGCTGTGCTTGGTACAGGACAATGACATGCCAATGACATCCATTTCCTGGAAAGCATCAGTACCGATGTGCGAGCTGGCAACCTGTCCGGTGATAGCCACCAGCGGGACCGAGTCAAGAAACGCATCAGCGAGGCCTGTGACAAGGTTGGTCGCCCCCGGACCGGAGGTCGCCATGCAGACGGCAACATCCTGGGTGGCTCTGGCCATACCGATCGCCGCCATTGCGGCCCCCTGTTCGTGACGGCAAAGAATATGCTCGACACCGCCATCATAGAGTGCGTCATAGATTGGCATGATAGCGCCGCCCGGATAACCAAACACGGTGGATATCCCCTGTTGCTGCAGCGCTTTAACTACTAACTCTGCTCCTGTCATCGCTGGTTCCCTTTTCCTTGCTTGCATGTTGCTGAAATCTGTTGTGGTGGTTTTTCCAGCATGATTACGTCCAGTGTTTAAAAAAAAGCCCCCGGACCTGTTCGGTGCGGGGGCTTTCTGCGTTTGTTGTGTTTATTGCTACTTTACGCCTGCCAGCCCCTCTCGCGGTGAAATAATCACCACGATGACGTTAATAATGAGTGCGATAGCTTTGGCGTTAAATGGCATCTACTGTCTGTCCAGTTTTATTGTTTATTTGTTGCTCTTCTTAAGTGGTAACACAGACATCTGTCGCATGACAAGTAAAAAGTGAAAATTAATTAGCAACCTTTGTGCATAAATAGGCTATTTGTGAAACGGAATTGCTTATTTTTATTAACGTTAGCGGGTGATCTTTCACCTGGGGAAAGAAATCATGACTCTTGCGATTGTCCATAGCCGGGCCTGTGTCGGCGTCGATGCGCCGCCGGTAACTGTTGAGGTGCATATCAGTAACGGAATGCCAGCACTGACATTGGTCGGATTGCCGGAAACAACCGTCAAGGAGGCCCGAGACCGGGTGCGCAGTGCGATTGTGAACGCCAACTTCGAATTTCCTTCCCGGCGTATTACCGTCAATCTTGCGCCGGCGGATTTACCCAAGGAAGGCGGTCGTTTTGACTTGCCTATTGCGCTTGGTATTTTGGCCGCTTCAGAGCAGATCCCGGCAGATAACCTGCATAATTATGAATTTTTAGGGGAGTTAGCACTCTCTGGCGGGCTACGCCCCGTCAAGGGAACGTTACCTGCAGCTCTGGCTGCGAAGCGGGCTGGCCGTTGCTTGATTGTGCCTGATCGCAATGGCGAACAAGTCGCCCTGGTGGGAAAAGAGATCCATAAATCGGCGCCGGACTTACTGGCTGTTTGTGGCCAGCTGTGTGGTCAGCGCCAGCTTGAACTGCATGTTCGGAGCGAAGAGCAAAGAGTCGTGGAACCACATTCTGCTGGCCGTGACATGCAAGATATCATTGGCCAGCAACAGGGTAAGCGGGCACTCGAGATTGCAGCCGCTGGTGGACATAACCTACTGTTTCTTGGTCCTCCCGGTACCGGCAAGACAATGCTGGCTTCTCGGCTGCGTGACCTGCTGCCGGAGATGACAGTTGATGAGGCACTAGAGACTGCAGCGGTGGCGTCGCTGACCCAGCAGATATTGCATGAGGGTAACTGGCTGAAAAGACCATTCCGAACCCCGCATCACTCAAGTTCGATGGCGGCGCTGGTGGGTGGTGGCTCGGTCCCGCGGCCGGGAGAAATATCTCTGGCCCATAACGGCATTTTGTTTCTGGATGAAATGCCGGAGTTTGAACGCAAGGTTCTGGACTCATTACGCGAGCCGCTCGAGTCGGGAGAGATCGTTATTTCACGCGCCACCAGCAAAACTTGCTTTCCGGCCCGTTTTCAGCTGATTGGCGCGTTGAACCCGAGCCCGACAGGGTATTACGAGGGGAACCAGACCCGAACCAATCCGCAGGCAATTTTGCGCTACCTCGGACGCCTGTCAGGGCCACTGCTTGACCGGTTTGATATGTCGATAGAAATTCCGGCCTTGCCGCGCGGAACCTTGGCGGAAGGCGGTGATCGGGGAGAGCCGACGGCAGATATCAAAGAACGAGTGTGGCAGGCCAGAGAAGAGATGCTGGTACGCTCAGGCAAGGTCAATGCCCTGTTATCAACCCGAGAGCTGGATAGGTACTGCGCGCTTGCCAAGGCGGACGCCGAGTTTCTCGAGACGGCGCTGCATCAGTTGGGGTTATCAATCCGTGCCTACCATCGGATCATCAAGGTAGCCCGGACGATTGCCGACTTGGCCGGACAGAAACAAATTGAACGGGGACATCTGGCCGAGGCGCTGGGCTACCGGGCAATGGATCGGCTGTTGAAGCAGCTGACGGCGCAGGTCGTCTAGTCATTGTCGATATGGGGCTCGCCATGTATGTGGAGCGCGGGGGATTGCACTTAGGCGTCGAGGCTTTCGAGGGCGTATGCCAGCTCGTCAAGTTGATATTCGCTAAACACCCTGATGCCGTTGTCTGTCAGCGCCGCCGCTGTCAGTCCCTGTCCGGTGATCTTGGTACCGTCAAACTGGCCGTTGTAGATAAAGCGGCTACCGCAGGAAGGGCTGTTTTCTTTCATCAGAGCCAGCTTGATGCCGTGCTGCCGGCAAAGCTTAACAGCTGTCTGGGTACCGGCCTGAAAAGCCGCCGTCACATCATTACCTGTGATGGTGGTGACGTTGCCGTCGGCCTGGATTTCGGCTGGTGGACGAGGTGTGGGCAGCCCGCCGCTGACCTCGGGGCAGAGGACGACAAACCGCCCCTGCTTTTTCCATTTATCGAGAAACGGATGGGTGACGAGGTTGTCATTTCCGTCATACCGTACGGCATGACCGTAGAGGCAGGCACTGATCAGGATTTTTTCCATGCTGTCTTCCCTGAAGCCAATAAAAAAGAAGGGCCATAAGCCCTTCTCTTTAAATTTAATAACTTATTTTTTTAGCAGGAAGTTAACCAGCTCGAAGTACTCGTCGATCGTCTTGAGTTTGCCGGTTTGTACCAGGTACTTGTTATTGACGATAACGGCAGGTACACCTGTCAGGCCGCTGTCCTGGAAGGCTTTGTTGGAGCGGTTTACCATGGAGTTAACCGCGAAGCTGTTAAAGGCTCCATCAAAGTCCTCGGCACTGATCCCTTCGTCGATGAAGATCTGGCGTAGCTCTTCGTCGTTACGAGGCGCTTTCTGCATAGTGTGGATACGATTAAACAGTACTGGCACCATTTTGTCTTCGACATTGAGGACAACAGAAGTCGCATAGGCTTTACTCATTGAAGGCCCCATAGCTCCCCCCATGAAAGAGACATGATTTTTCTGTAGTTTTGCACTGTCTGGCAGGGTTTTCTTCAACGCCTGGATGGTTGGTTCAAAGCCTTTGCAGTGTGGGCAGAAAAATGAGAAATACTCAGAGACTACCGAGTTGCTGGATTTCGGTAGATCCAGCACTTTGTAGTAATCACCTTCCGTGAATTTAGCTGCCTGGACAGAGAAAGACAGTAAAGCAACGCTTGCCAGCGCGAGTAGTTTCTTAAACATGGTACGAGGTACTCCCTGATAAAAGGACTGAAATAACCAAGGTTATTGTTCCATTAGTGTTTTTGTATTTTTACCACTGCGGCATCAGCTGCAGGGGTGGTTCATTTAAAGCGGCCAGCTGTTCTTTGAACGCCAGTACCTGCCCTTCCCAGTATTTGTTATCAGCAAACCAGGGGAAAGCGCGAGGGAAGGCCGGATCCTGCCAGCGCTTGGCTAGCCAAGCCATGTAATGCACCATCCTAAGACCGCGCAAAGGCTCAATTAGTTGCAACTCTTTCTGGTTGAAATCTGCAAATTCACTGTATGCTTCCAGTACAGTATCGAGCTGGGCGAGTTGATCGTGGCGTTCGCCGTTGAGCAGCATCCATAAATCCTGTACCGCCGGGCCGTTGCGGGCATCGTCCAGATCGACAAATAACGGACCGTCACGCCAGAGGATGTTACCGGGATGACAGTCGCCGTGTAGACGCAGCGATTGCCAATCATTATGCCAGTGCTGCCCTAGCTCGCGGATAAGCAGGTCGAGGTCGGCAAAGAAGACGGTTTTTAAGTGATCGGGGATAAAGTCGGCCTGCTCCAGGATCTGCCGTGGTTGATGAAGGTACTCATCCAGGCTGATGGTCGGCCGGTGCTGGAAAGGCTGTCGCTGGCCAACTTGATGAATACGTCCGAGATAGCGGCCGACCCATTCCAGCTGGTCAAAATTATCAACTTCGAACTGGCGTCCGCCAAGGCTGGGAAACAGAGCCAGACGATGCTCACCGAAGTGTTGCAAGGTGCGGCCCTCAAAGGCGATTGGTGCCGCGACCGGAATATCCTGTTTAAGCAGTTCATGAGTGAAATCATGCTCTTCCTGGATCTGTTCATTGCTCCAGCGCTGGGGGCGATAGAACTTGGCTACGTAGCGGGCACCGTCTTCGGCGCTGAACTGGTAGACCCGGTTTTCATAGCTGTTAAGGGCAAGCAGTCCTGACTCGGCGCGTACTCCGACACTGTCGAGGGCATCGAGCAGCAGATCGGGAGTCAAATTAGAAAAACTAAAACCATCTTGTTGTGTCATGTGAAACATTCCGCAGCCAGTAATGAGAGCCTGTCAGTATATACCCAAGCTACTTCAAGATGCTCAAATTCTGCACCTTGAGGCCGCTGGGTATAGCATCATAATAAAAAAGGGCCGTTAACGGCCCTTCTTTACATTACTTTGCTTAACTATCGATTAGCGTAGTTCGCCGATAAAGCGGCTTTCTGTCTGAAGCTCTATTTTGTCGTCTCCTTCACCCCTTTCCATGATGAAGATGATATCGGCAATTGGAGACTGCAGTAGATATGGGTCGACGCCCAGACTGACCGGCAGGGTATAGACTTCACCTGCAGCGACAGTCACTTGTTGTCGGCCGTACCATTCAATTTCCTCTATCCCCTCGACGGTTAGACGGTAGATCGCTTGTTGCTGGGTCTTATTAAGGATTTTCAGAGTATAGGTATTCTCGATTAGCCCTTCGGTGTTGACCCTAAATAGCTGGTTACGGTCGCGGATCACATCCAGTCCCATCGGTTGCACCGAGGCAAGCAAGAAGAAAAACAATCCTACCATGGCGATCATCACGGCACCGTAGCCGATGAGCTTCGGCCTCATGATATGGGTACTGTGGCCCTCGAGCTTGTGTTCGGTGGTATAGCTGATCAGGCGCTTTTCATATCCCATGCGAACCATGGTTTCATCACAGGCGTCAACGCAGGCACCGCAGTTAATGCACTCGTATTGCAGCCCGTCGCGGATATCAATGCCGGTAGGACAGACCTGGACACATAAATTGCAGTCGATGCAGTCGCCCAGGCCGAGCTCTTTGGGATCCTTCTTGCGCGAGCGTGGTCCACGGGCTTCGCCGCGTTCCACATCATAGCCGACAATGTAGGTGTCTTTATCAAACATCGCAGACTGAAAGCGGGCATACGGGCACATATGAATACAGACAATCGAGCGCATCCAGCCGGCATTGGCATAGGTACAAACGGTGAAAAACAGTACCCAGAAAACCGCCCAAAAGCTGGCATTGAAGGTAAAAAAGTCAATGACTAGTGTCTTTACCGGGAAGAAATAACCAACGAACGTCAGACCGGTGGCAAGGGCAACCGCCAGCCAGGCGATATGCTTGAGGACTTTTTTGCCCAACAGCTTGCCGGTTGGCTTCATGCTGTCTTGCTTGCGCCTTTTGTTGGCCGATCCTTCGAGCTTTTCTTCAAACCAAATGTAGATAAAGGTCCATACGGTTTGTGGGCAGAAGTAGCCACACCAGACCCGGCCCAGAAAGGTGGTAATAAAAAACAGAGCAAAGGCCGCGATCATAAACAGGGTTGCCAGCAGGGTGAGATCCTGTGGCCACAGTGTGGTACCGAAGAAATTAAATTGCTGTTGGCCAATATCGAGCAAGATTGCCTGGCGATCACCATAGGGGATCCAGGGGATCCCCATAAACAGGATCATCAGCAACCAGCCCATTTTCTGCCGTAGTTTTTGGTAGATACCTTTCACGGCACGGACATAGATTCGATTACCCGGGTTGAAGCGATCGGAAGTGCCCTTGTGGGTTTTGGGGTTGAACTGTTGTGGTGTGACATCCTTTATTTTGATTTTTTCATGACTCATGACATTACTTTCCTTGGATTCCCCCATTTATAAATATAGTTAGGGGGGTGGCAGGTACATAGCCTGACCGATAATGTTGTAATTAACGAACAAATGTTATCAGCTGATTATATTACAGACGATTTTGTTATAACTCTAACAAGGTCATAGTTTGAGTAACAGATACAGATGGGGCACTGGCTGGGTATAACAGAAGGGAGTGTCATGGCCGAGCGTCCTGAGCATGGGGCTCAGCCATCGGGTCGGTACGGATGCTACTTGATGATACCGCGCGCACGTAAAATGGCCGTTTTGAAGTCGTCCTCGCAGTCTTTGGCGATTCCCGGGATCATGGCCTGTTCGTCACTATTGCGCATTTTCAGATGATAGATAAGAACGTCATCGGTCAGCTCTTCCAGCTTGCCTTGGTATTTGGCTTCTTCAGCTAGCTTCAGCAGAAACTCGACTAGGCTGAGGTCTGGATCTTTTTGCCATTCAGGATGCAGTAGTTCAATCAGTTCATTGACGCGATGGGTCTTCATTATTTTCTCCACAAGTTAGGCTGAGTGAATCGTTGCCGATTCTATAATCATTATTTTGTTGTGGGTAAATTAACTCAAACTAGGCAATGATACAAACGTAGGGGGAAAGCATTGGCCGGAAAGAAAAGACAGCCGGGAAGGCCGCCTTTGGTGTCGGTTCAGAGCAAGTTTATGCTGCTTGCTCGTTGTCAGAGCGAACAGCGATAGCTGGCTCTGGCGTTGCTATCGTATGGATCTCGGCAACTTTCTGTGGCGCTTTCTTGGCTTTGAAAGTCGGCGCATGGGAGGTTGCACGTAAACGAGATGGACTACGAGGGGTACTTACATACCTGACGGGAGATGCTGAGCGCATGGTTCACCTATTGTCAGGCGCATCCGTGGCCAAAGTTTAAATGGAATATTTCCGCCGTTATTTTTTGCTGGCAGAACCGATCCTGTGCGGAAATATTGGACTGTCTGAATATTTTCGCCGCGAGAATAGCAGTAAGCTATTGTGAAGTCGAGTAAAAAATAACCAGAGAATAATGCGCTTCAGACCGCATTAGGCGGGTTGAAAACAATAAAATGTTAGTCGAACCGGCAACTGTGAAGATAAGCTGTTTCTCGGCAATCGCTTTATGGTCTAATGCGCGTAGCTGGCAACTATTATAAAAATAGCCTGGGAGGGAATGAATGGAACGGGAACAGCAGCGGTTAGTAACCAACCGCAATTTATCTTATAAACTGGCAGAGTCGATTGGCCAGCGGATCTTACGTGGTGAAACAATACCTGGGGATATTCTTCCTGGAGAAGTTGAATTAGGAGAGATGTACGGCGTGAGCCGAACAGCTGTACGTGAAGCGATTAAAATGTTGGCGGCAAAAGGGATGGTACTCCCTCGTCCTCGTATTGGTACTCGGGTTTTGCCGAAGCGAAACTGGAACTATCTCGATCAGGACCTGTTAGCCTGGCTGAATTTCGATCAGCATACGGAATTGGTGAATGAGTTTCAGCAGGTACGGATGACTCTGGAGCCCGAAGCGGCAGCTCTGACAGCAATTCATGCCAGTGACGAAGATCGCGATGAACTGCAATCGTTGATGGAAGAAATGTATAAGCTGGGTGAAGCGTTCGATCAGGATAAGTGGATTGAGATCGACACCCGCTATCATCAGTTGATTTATTTTGCCTCTGGCAATCATTTTATTAGCCCATTTGGCAATCTGTTTAAGGCGGTATTTGAAAGCTACTTTAGAATTATTACCCGTGATCGCGTGCTCAAGCTTGATATCCATCAGCGGATTGTCGATGGTATTTTGGCGCGGGATCCCGAAGCTGCTCGGCAAGCAACTATCGAGTTACTGAAATAAACTGTGTGATTTTTTGGAACGGAGCCGAGGCTCCGTTTTTTGTCTCTGTCTTTCTCGCCGCTATCTCTTGCAGCAAAATGCCATTCGCTGCACTATAAACCAGTTTCATAGCTTGGTTCATGGATTAAAGGAGTCGTTATGTCTTTGTTTCGGAAAAGTCTTGCTAGCCTTGGGATCGGGGCGGCGAAAGTCGATACTATTTTGCAGCGTGATGTCTTGATCCCCGGGGAGGCTCTGCCTGTTTCTATCCATGTCCAAGGAGGGAAAACGGCACAGGCCGTCAGTAATATTCATCTGTTCCTGTGCTGTCGCTATGAGGACGAAGTCGCATCGAGCCGGGGGGAAAGCCAGCATCGCACAGAAAAAGTCAGCCAGATCTGTACGCTGGCAACGTGGTCACTCCCTGAGGCTTTCACTATTGAGGCTGATGAAGAGCGTTACTTTGATGCCGAGCTGGCACTGCCTTTGAATACCCCTATCACTATCGGTGATGCCAAGGTATGGCTGGAAACTCATCTTGATATTCCGTTGGCATTTGATCCCAAGGATAAAGATATGCTGACAGTTCGCCCGGATCCGTTGATGGATGGGGTGTTTACTGCACTGGAGCATGCCGGCCTGAGGATCCGTCAGGTAGAATGTGAAGCGGCCGATGGTTTTGCCCTGCCCTTTGTTCAGGAATTTGAGTTTGTCCCGGTATCAGGCCCTTATCATGGACGCTGGCGGGAGCTAGAAGTTGTAGCCTACCGTGATAGTGACGGTCTGAAACTATGGTTTGAGGTCGATCGGCGCCTTAACGGTCTATCCGGAATGCTATCTGGTTTCCTCGGGCGGGGTGAGCTCAAGCGGCATTGTCATATATTGGCGTCGACCTGTCCGCAGCAGGCGGGTGACGAGGTACTAGACTATCTGGATCGGATGACCTGATAGATTTTGCAGAGGCTTCCTTTGATTACATGTTACCTTTAGAATTGAATTTCAGCTTACACTTGTAAGCTAAAGTGTGCCATACTGCTTTTTTATTGAGCATAAACTCTATTTTGGGATGGCGAAACATGGCTAAGAGTATGGAATCAGAGTCTGAATATTCTGTAGCAGAAGAAGTGGCAAACAGTGTTAGCCATGGATTGGGAATGATTTTTGGTATCGTGGGCTTGGTGTTGCTGCTGAACCAGGCCATTGCTGCCAATGCGGATATCTTGAGTATCACCAGCTTGAGTATCTATGGCGGCAGCATGATTTTGTTATATCTTGCGTCGACCCTGTATCACGCGATTCCTTTTGAGCGGGCTAAGCGGGCGCTCAAAACTTTCGATCATTGTGCAATCTACTTGCTGATTGCCGGTACCTATACCCCTTTCCTGCTGATTACGCTTCGGACACCGTTGGCTATCAGCCTGATGGCGGTGATCTGGGGGATTGCCCTTGTAGGCATCGTACTGAAGATCGTCTTCGTATATCGATTCAAGCGCCTGTCGCTGGCGACCTACCTGATCATGGGTTGGTTATCATTGATTGCGGTTTATCAGCTAGCTCTGTCGCTGTCGACGGGCGGGTTGGTATTGTTGGCTGTCGGCGGGATTGTCTATTCGCTTGGGGTCGTCTTTTACGTCAACAAGCGGTTGCCCTATAACCATGCGATTTGGCACTTATTTGTATTGGGCGGAACGGTTTGCCACTTTTTGGCAATCTATTATTATGTCATCCCGGTTTAGGGCTAGACCTAGAGGCTCGATACAAAATAGAAAAAAGAGAGCCAACGGCTCTCTTTTTTGTAGCTGTGATTAGTTACGCCAGAATGCGGGGAAAAAGACAACCAGTACGGTGAGGATCTCCAGCCTTCCCATTAGCATCCCAAAGCTCAGCGTCCACTTGGCCAAATCAGGCAAGGTGGCAAAATTGCCGGTTGGACCGATCACCTCTCCCATGCCCGGACCGACATTGGCGACAGCTGTCACCGCACCGGTAATACTGGTAACGGCATCTAGCCCCATCATTCCGAGGATCGCGGCAACAATCACAATAGTGATGATGAAAGTCAGGGCGAAGGCAACGACCGAGCGAACAATACCATCGGTTACCGGGCGGCCGTTATAGCGCTGGATAAAGACACCTGACGGGTGGATCAGCTGCATCATCTGTTTGCGAAGCAAGGCAAATGCGACCTGGAAACGAAAGATCTTTACCCCGCCGGCCGTTGAACCGGAGCAGCCGCCGACCAGCATGATGAAGGCAAAAATGATGGTCGGAAACGGTCCCCAGGCCGTAAAGTCTTCCAGCCCGAAACCGGTGGTAGTTACCACCGAGATAATATTGAACAGCGAGACTCTGAAGGCATCAATGAAGCGGTAGTCCAGCTGCAAGGTTAACCACAGGGCCACGGCCAGCCCGGCAGAGAACACCAGCAGGGTGAATCCTCGAACCTGGGCATCATTAAACAATGCGGTCGGTTCTTTTTTTCGCAACGCCTGGACGAACAGCAAAAACGGCAGGCCGCCGGCAAACATGAATACAATGGCTACCCAGTGGGCACTATTGGAAAAGTGGTTCATTGAGCCGTCAGAAGTGGAATAGCCGCCGGTCGACAGGGTCGTAAAAGCGTGATTGATGGCATCAAAGGTATTCATGCCGGTTAGCTGATAGCCGATCACACACAGTCCGGTCAGGGTCAGATAGACATTGACAATGTTCTTGGCCACGCTTTTGGTTCGCGGTGAACTTTTTTCTGACCAGTCGGAAGATTCGGTCTGGAACAGCCGCATACCACCGACATTCAGCATTGGCAAGATTGCTACTCCCATCACGATAAACCCGATCCCGCCGAGCCATTGTAGGGTGGAACGCCACAGCAGAATACTCGGTGCCATAGTATCCAGTCCGCTGAGAACGGTGGAGCCGGTGGTGGTGATCCCCGACATGGTTTCGAAGTAGGCGTCTGTAAAGCTGATGTGGTTGATAAACACAAACGGCAGTGCGGCAAAGGCACTGGCGATTGTCCATACAAAGGTTGTGATCAGGAACATTTCCCGGACCCCCAGCTTGAACTCGGTCGTTCGACCAAATGTCAGGCATAGGAAGGCCACCGAGTGGGTGATCAGCACGGCGGTGGCAAAATCAATGAAGCCCCCGGTTCCGGTGAAGAAAGCCACTAGAGTGGGAACGTACATGAATAGGGCGATCTTGGATAAGACCAGCCCTATAACAAATAAAATGGGACGGTAATTGACCATAATTTTTTACAGGAAGAACGGGCTAGGTTGGAACAGGCGTTCTACGTCTGGGATGTATTTCTTGTCGACCAGGAACATCACCACGTGATCATCTTGTTCGATTACGGTTCGGTCGTGGGCTATTAGTACTTCATCGCCACGTACCACTGCGCCAATGGTCGTACCCGGCGGCAGCTTGATATCACCAATTGCCTTGCCGACCACTTTCGAGGTGCCTGAGTCACCGTGGGCAATTGCCTCGATGGCCTCTGCGGCTCCGCGGCGCAGTGAGGATACGTTGACGATATCAGCTTTGCGCACATGGGTCAGGAGTGCTGAGATGGTGGCCTGCTGCGGAGAAATCGCAATATCGATGGTTCCGCTTTGTACCAAATCGACATAGGCGCCGCGCTGGATAAGTACCATGACCTTCTTGGCACCCATCCGCTTGGCCAGCATCGCCGACATAATATTGGCTTCATCGTCATTGGTGACGGCAATGAATACGTCGATTTGCTCGATATGCTCTTCGCTAAGCAGCTCCTGATCAGAAGCATCCCCACAGAAGACGATGGTATTTTCCAGCATTTCCGATAGGTTTTCTGCCCGCTCAGGATTGCGTTCTATTAGCTTCACGCTGTAGTTCTGTTCAAGGCGGCGCGCCAGACCGGCCCCGATGTTCCCCCCGCCGACAATCATCAATCGTTTGTAGGGTTTTTCCAGTCGCTGGAGCTCACTCATTACCGAGCGGATATGATTGCTGGCCGCAACAAAAAAGACCTCGTCATCGGCTTCGATAATGGTGGTACCACGCGGGCGGATTGGCCGCCCTTGGCGGAAAATCGCTGCCACCCGGGTATCGACATGTGGCATATGCTCGCGCAGGGCAGATAGGGCATTACCGACCAGCGGGCCGCCATAGTAGGCTTTTACCGCCACTAGACCGACTTTGTCTTCGGCAAACCCGACGACCTGCAAGGCACCCGGATATTCGATCAGGCGTTCGATATAGCCGGTTACCAGTTCTTCCGGTGCGATCAGGTGATCGACGGGAACGGCATCGGACTGGAAGAGCTGTTCTTTTTCTTTCAGGTATTCTGGTGAGCGGATACGCGCGACCCGGTTCGGGGTGTTGAACAGGGTGAAGGCAATTTGACAGGCAATCATGTTGGTTTCGTCAGAGTTGGTAACCGAAACCAGCATATCTGCATCCTGCGCACCGGCCTCCCGCAATGTACGGGGATGGCTGGCAAAACCTTGTACCACTCGCAGATCGTATTTGTCCTGCAGCTCGCGAAGACGCTCGGGATCTTTGTCGACGATGGTGATGTCGTTGTTCTCGCCGACCAGGTTTTCAGCCAGTGTGCCACCGACCTGACCTGCGCCAAGGATGATTATTTTCATAGCATATGCCTGATTGTTCTTTTCTGCCTAAGGGCCTTGATTACTACGCTTCTGGTCAGAGGCTACATTTATAGCCTCTGATTTAGAAGTGTTTTTTATAGGGCTTTACGTATAACGGCGTAGTAAAAACCGTCCATATCATGTTCGCCGGGTAGGATCTGGCGACCAGGCTGTTCTATGTCGCTGCCTGTCAGTTCGGCATCATCGGTACGGCCAAGGAAGGCTTTCACCTGCTCGCTGTTTTCCTGTGGGGTGATTGAGCATGTCGCGTAAACCAAGGTGCCGCCAGGCTTGAGCTGTTGCCACATAGCGTCAACGATTTCGGCCTGCAGCTGGGCCAGGGCCTCAATATCGTCGGCTCGGCGTAGCCATTTGATGTCTGGGTGGCGTCGGATCACTCCGGTCGCCGAACATGGCGCATCCAGTAAAATACGGTCGAACTGCTCGCCCTGCCACCACTGGTCCGGATAGCGGGCATCGGCACATAGAACCTTGGCATCCAGTTTCAGACGTTGCAGATTATCGTGTACCCGCGCCAGACGCTGTTCGTCACAGTCGATAGCAACAACTTGCGCCTCTGGCTGGCGTTCCATGATATGAGCCGTTTTGCCACCTGGTGCCGCACAGCAGTCAAGGATCAGCTCGCCGGCTTGCGGGGCGAGATACTCAACCGATAGCTGGGCTGCAGCATCCTGTACCGAAACCCAACCGTCGGCAAAGCCCGGTAGCTTGCTGACATCACAAGGACTATGCAGACGAAGTGCATCCTGAGCCTCTGGATGGAGATCCGTCGAAATGCCTTCTGCATTCAGCAGCTCGCGGTATTCGTCGCGGCTATGATGACGGCGGTTAACGCGCAGCCACATTGGTGCCTTGGTGTTGTTGGCTTCAATCACTGACTCGAATTGTTCAGGATAGCCCTGCTTTAAGAGCTTAAGCAGCCAGCCCGGGTGACCGTATCGGCCGGCGTCATGGCTGAGCGACTGTTCATCAAGGCTTTCCTGCTGGCGCTGATAGTTACGGAGAATTGCATTGACCAGCCCGCGTAGCTGAGGCTTTTTCAGGTCTTTGGTGGCATTCACTGTTTCTGCAACGGCAGCATGAGCCGGAATACGCATATATCCCAGTTGATATAGGCCGACAAGGATCAGGTGATGGAAAACCCGTTGCTTGCCTTTGAGTGGCTTATCCATCAATTGGTTGGTGACAGATTCCAGACGAGGCAGCCAACGCAATACGCCATAACAGATTTCCTGTAGCAGGGCGTGGTCACGTTCTCTGATATCTTGCTGGGCAGCAGGCAGGGCATTTGAAAGGGATTGGCCCTGATCAACAACCTGATAGACCACCTTGGCTGCAGCGGCTCTTACATTCATTCGGATTTCCTGAAGTTGTTTCCGTTAACGTAGCTGTTTGGACGTAGCTGTTTGCTAGGTACGTTAGCGACAGAATAGTTTCTCTTCCGCCAAGCGGAAAAGAAAAGCCAGTGCAAGCACTGGCTCGGTTATTACAGTTCGGTGCCGGGTTCGAACCAGTCGCGGCGCGAATTGAGTAAATCTTGTGCCTTCATGGCTTTCTTGCCCGGAGGTTGCAGTTCGATCAGACGCAGAGCGCCTTCTCCTGTAGCAACCAAGATCCCTTGTTTGTCGGCAGATAAGATGGTACCTGGCGCTTTGCCCTGATTGTCATCAACGACGCCTGCCTGCCAAACTTTGACGTTTTGCTCGGCAACGGCAAAGTAGCTCATTGGCCACGGGTTAAAGGCTCGGATACAACGCTCAATCGAAGCGGCATCCATCGTCCAGTCGATTTTGGCCTCTTCTTTGCTAAGCTTCTTCGCATAGTTGGCCAGTTCGTCGTTTTGTTTTTCAGGCTCCGCAGTGTCTGCCGCGATATCGGCGAGGCACTCAACGAGGGCGTCTGGGCCCAGTCCAGCCAGTTTTTCATACATGGTGGCACTGGTGTCGGTTGCCTCGATTGGCAAAGTGGCAATTTTCAGCATATCGCCGGTATCCAGGCCTTCGTCCATCTGCATGATGGTGACGCCTGTTTCCTTGTCGCCAGCCCAGATAGAGCGTTGGATCGGAGCGGCCCCACGCCAGCGTGGCAAAATAGATCCATGTACATTGATACAACCGAGCTTCGGCGTTTCCAAAATATCTGTCGGAAGTATTAGGCCATACGCCACTACGACCATGATATCGGCATTGAGTGCTGCCAGTTCCTGCTGTGCCTCTTCGTTGCGAAGCGAGGCAGGCTGGTAAACCGGAATATCGTGCTCAAGGGCTATATTCTTTACCGGGCTAGCGGTTAATTTTTTTCCGCGACCTGCCGGACTATCCGGTTTGGTGTATACGGCAATGACATCATGCTGTGAAGACAACAACGCCGCCAGGTGACGGGCGGCGAAGTCTGGGGTACCAGCAAATACAATACGTAATGGTTTGCTCAAGGTAGCCTCTATGATTAGTTTTTTTCGTTAATTCGCTTAATTTTTTCCAGCTTCTGCTTAATACGCTGGCGCTTCAGCGGCGACAGGTAGTCAACAAACAGTTTGCCAGCCAGATGATCCAATTCGTGCTGGACGCAGATAGCGAGTAAATCATCAGCATCGAAGGATAGTTCTTTGCCGTTGCGGTCAAGGGCGGTGACGGATACTTCTGCTGCGCGTGGAACCAGTGCTCGTGCACCAGGAACAGACAGGCAGCCTTCTTCAATACCGTCTTCACCGCGTTTCTCGGTGATTTCGGGATTGATCAGTACCATTGGTTGATTGCGCTCTTCTGAAAGGTCGATCACGACAATACGCTGATGAATATCAACCTGAGTAGCGGCGAGGCCAATACCCTCCTCGTCATACATGGTTTCCAGCATGTCATCGACAATCTTTTGGATCTCAGGTGTTACTGCTTCCACCGGCTTGGCGACGGTGCGCAGGCGCTCATCAGGGAATGTTAATACTTGCAATACAGACATAGGTACTCGTAAAAATAGACAGTGCTGAAAACTAACGTAGCTTATTTGCTCTAATTCTAGTCATTTTAAACCGCAAATAATAGCACCTGACGGGATTAGATGATGCTGACGCTGTTTGATTGGCAATGAATGTTTGCACTCTCTGTACAATTTTCGCCCTACCAAATGACTTGGTCGGAGCACAATAGCGTTATCTCTGGTGCAAAGCAGGACGACTGACAGTGAAGTGCGCCGAAAAATGGCGTCGTTGATTTTGACGAGCATAGACATAAGCCGAGAGCAGTGCCAATTTGCAAGTTCCAATGTTTCTCTGGGTGTCCGTTTGAGCGACTACAGAGAATTGCCTACATTCATCAAGGCTCGTTTGGCGAGCCCTATCACTATGATGAACGGGTGTGCCAGGGAGGGCATTACATGAGGTTGCTTGTATTATTTTGGGCGTTATTCTGGCTTTTTCCGATAGCTTGGGCCAGCCCTTCTAAACCTTTGGTTAAAGAGGGCATTTCGTCGGTATATACCGTGAGGAAGGGCGATACCTTGTGGGATATTTCTGCCCACTTTTTATCGAACCCTTGGTTATGGCCTAGATTATGGGAGGCAAATTCTTATATTGAAAACCCCCATTTAATCTACCCCGGGGATCAGCTGCATCTGGTCTGGTTTAACGGCCAGCCGCAACTGCAGTTAAAAAAAAGGGTTAAGGTATCGCCCAGTATCCGGATTAAACGCTCTCCCATTACGACATTGCAAGAGTCGCTATTATTGCCGTATCTCGTAGAGCATCGATTGTTGACTTCTGCCGAACTCGATCGCCTGCCGAGGGTGTTGGGGGATAGCAATGGAAAAGGCTATATATCACCGGGCGACACGGTATGGGTCGATACGGGATTGGAGCTTGGTGAGTGGTGGTGGGTCTATCGGCCGGGGAAGCTATTCTCTCGTCAGCTACCCAAGGGCGGTGAAGGTATCTCGGTGAGGGGGCTGGAAGAGATAGCCAAAGTTAAAGTGACAGAAATAGAAGGGGATATCAGTCAAGTAAGCCTGAGTTCTTTCCGCCAGGAGATCCGCCAAAATGATGTGCTATTGCCCGCTCCTTTGCCTCGTGAAAAAGTGTCGCTTCGCTTTGTGCCGTCAGAGCCACCACTGAATATTCAGGCTAAAATTTTAGGGCATTTGGATGTTCGGAGCTATATTGCGACTTCAGATATTGTTGTGCTTGATCGTGGTCACCTGGATAATGTTTCGGCAGGAAATATCTTTCATATTTATCGATCCGGAGCCTTGGTAGAAGGCGATAAAGGTGAGTACCAGTACCAAAATAGCGGTTATCTCAAAAAACAGTACCAACTCAGCCAGATGGCGCTGGGCGAGATCATGGTGATCCGCCCGTATGAGCATTTCAGCCTGGCAGTTGTGACTAGGGCGACAGAACCTCTGGGCTTAGATATATTGGCCCTGCCACCGCGACAGCCTTTTTCTGAATCTACTCGATTATGAGTGAACTTGAAAGCTGGCTAACGTTGGCTGCAGTCCCCTATTTGGGCGGCAATCGTATCAGTCAGCTACTGCACTATGCTACCCCTCAGCAGTTGTGCCGGATGACTGTCGAGCAGCTTCAGGCTATAGGGCTGAACCCTCGGCAAATATCGTGCCTGCTGCAACCTAAATATCAGCGTATTGAGCGTTGCCTGCAATGGGCTGAGTGTGACCAACACACAATTTTGACGCTCGACTCGCCCTGCTATCCGCCGTTGTTAAAAGAAATTGCCTCGGCCCCTCCCCTGCTGTTTGTTCGCGGAGAAGCGCATTGGTTGCACGAGCCACAGGTGGCAGTGATAGGCAGTCGCTCTGCCAGTATTGATGGCCGAGAGTCTGCCTATGAGTTTGCCGCGTCGTTGGTGGCGGCAAATTATGTTGTTACCAGTGGCCTGGCTCTGGGGGTGGATGGTCAGGCCCATTACGGGGCGTTGAAAAATGGCGGTGCCACTATTGCGGTGTTGGGTTCGGGACTGGATCAGGTCTACCCTGCCCGTCATCGAGAATTGGCGAGTAAAATTGTCGAGCAAGGCGCCTTAGTCTCGGAGTTTTGGCCGGATGAAAAACCGCGCCCGCAGAATTTTCCGCGGCGCAACAGAGTGATCAGCGGACTGTCTGTTGGCGTATTAGTTATAGAGGCGGCAGAGAAAAGTGGCTCCCTGATCACCGCTCGTTATGCATTAGAGCAAGGGCGGGAAGTCTTTGCCCTTCCCGGCTCAATTCATTACTCAGGAAGCCGAGGATGTAATGCATTAATCAAATCCGGTGCTAAATTGGTAGAAAGTCCGGTCGATATCTTTGAAGAGGTGGGTGCGCTTACTGAGTGCGTGAAAAATAACCAGTTAGACTCGTCGTTACCGCAACCAGAGAATGAGGAATTGCCATTTTCTTCGGTGTTGGCTAACGTAGGCAATGAAGCAACACCCGTAGATGTAGTTGCTGAACGCTGTAAACAACCCGTACATGAAGTTATGATGCAATTGCTGGAATTAGAATTGCAAGGTGTTGTCACTACAGTGCCCGGTGGCTATATCAGAACGAGGAGGGGCTAGTTATGATGGATATTCTTATGTACCTGTTTGAAACCTATATCCACAGCGATGTGGAGTTGCTGGTTGATCAGGACGAACTTTCAGATGAGCTGCTGCGCGCAGGTTTTCATCAGGACGATATCTATAAAGCTCTGACATGGCTAGAAAAACTGGCTGCATTGCAAGATACCGAGAATACCCCTTACATGAATAACAGTGCTGTCACTTCTATTCGTGTATATACCGCGCAAGAAATGACTCGGCTTGATACCACATGTCGTGGTTTTCTCACCTATCTTGAGCAGGTCCATGTACTTAGCGGTGATACCCGCGAAATGGTCATTGACCGGGTGATGGAGCTGGAAACATCAGAATTTGTGCTCGATGATCTGAAATGGATTATTCTGATGGTGCTGTTCAATGCTCCTGGCAACGAAAGTGCCTATAGCCAGATGGAAGAACTACTGTACGGTGCGGAAGATGGGTATATTCACTAACTGAATCCCCCTTGGCTGGCGAATTGAAGAGTTGTATGTCTGGTAAAATTAACGAGCAATTGTTTTCGGCTCACGAGCATGCCCTGGATAAGGAGCAATGCTGTCCCCAGTGTGGTGCGGAGTTGGTTATTCGCAACAGTAAGCGCGGGCCTTTTTTGGGGTGTGCTGGTTATCCCGAGTGTGATTATATCAAGTCGTTGAATTACAACGACGGGCATGTCGTGAAGCACTTAGGCAAGCCCTGTCCGGATTGCGGTGACGAACTACTGCTTCGTCAGGGGCGATACGGCATGTTCATTGGGTGTGCTGGATATCCGGCATGCCACCATATCGAATCTCCCGAGAAAAAAGCCGAAGATACCCAGCTGACTTGCCCTTCATGTGGCAAGGGTCATCTTATGGAGCGCAAGTCGCGCTACGGAAAAGTATTTTATGCCTGCGATCAGTATCCGGGCTGCCGTTTTGCCGTCAATAATAAGCCGATTGCCGGCCAGTGCCAGCAGTGTGGATTTGGTTTGTTGATAGAAAAGAAATTAGCCGGCGGTTTGAAACGCCAGTGTGCTGACCGAAAGTGCAATGCCTACCAGGAATAACCGCTCCTTACCGTTATGATAAAAAAGCCAGCAGATGCTGGCTTTTTTGGTTTAAGGCTTCTGTTAACCGCTAATCATTGGCGAACGGCTGGAAAGGCGATCGGATCTAAATGATCGGCTAGCTCGTCCAAGGTGGTTTTCAGATCGGCCGTGGAATTCGCGCACACATTGATATGGCCCATTTTTCGCCCAGGGCGCTTTTCTTTGCCATACCAGTGAATGTGGCATTGCGGAAGAGCCATTATGGTATTTGGCAAGGTATCTTCGCCGAGAATATTGACCATCGCGGTCGGGCGCAACAGCGAAGTATCGCCTAGCGGCATGCCGCACACTGCTCTCAGGTGGTTCTCAAACTGGCAGGTTTCTGCGCCTTGTTGGGTCCAGTGGCCGGAGTTGTGTACACGTGGGGCAATTTCATTGACTAGCAGCCTGCCACCGACATCAAAAAATTCGATGGCCAGTACACCGATATAGTCGAGCGATTCTGCCAGTGCAAAGAACATCGCTTCTGCCTGGTTTTGCAGTTCACGGTTTCCTTCTACTGCCATCGACAGACTAAGCACCCCATTGATATGGATGTTTTCAGTCAGTGAATAGATAGCCATACTGCCATCCTCGCCACGGGCTCCGATGAGGGAAACTTCGCGGTCAAAGGAGACGAATTCTTCGGCCACAATCGCCTGATCAGGCGTTGCCGCGAGGAAGCTGTCTATTTCCTGCCAGATTTGATCAGTATCTTCATGGGATTTCAGCCGCCACTGTCCTTTGCCGTCGTAGCCACCCAGGGCACTTTTTAATACCATGGGGATGCCGACGGCATCAATTGCACGATCCAGATCATCACGGGTATTGATGATTTGGTACTTTGCATTGGCAACATCAGCATTATCCAGCAGGCGTTTTTCTAGCCGACGATCGCCACCCGCCTTAATTGCTTCCGTGGTTGGCCGAAACTTTCCGCTGGCTGCACAGGCATCGAGAATATCGTGAGGGATGTGCTCAAATTCAGCAGTGATTACATTGGCATAGGTGATTGCTGTATTCAGTCCTTTCATCATCAGTTGCTGAGTTAGTGGATGAACCACATGACCGCTACTAACATCATAGGCGAATACTTCAATATTTAACGGAGCCCCGGCCAGTGCCATCATTCGTGCCAGCTGGCCGGCTCCAAGCACCAATACTTTCATTATGCATCCTCTGCTGGGTTCGGGTTATTCAGCACTGTGTCGGTCTGCTCCTTGCGAAATGCATCGACGGCTGCCATAACTGTGGTGTCCTGGGTGCCTATGATCTGAGCTGCCAGCAGGCCGGCATTGGCTGCGCCTGCGTCACCAATCGCCAGGGTACCCACCGCAATCCCTTTAGGCATTTGTACAATAGAAAGCAGTGAATCCATGCCTTTGAGTGCGCGGGACTGAACAGGTACTCCTAATACCGGAATACTTGTAAAGGCTGCTGTCATGCCGGGAAGGTGTGCTGCACCGCCAGCTCCGGCAATGATGACTTTAATGCCACGTTCGTGGGCACTTTCAGCATATTCGGCAAGCAAGTGTGGAGTACGGTGAGCAGAAACTACTTTGGTTTCATAAGGCACGTTGAAGCGGTCTAGCATCTCAGCTGCATGCTGCATGGTTGGCCAATCTGACTTTGAGCCCATGATAATCCCAACTTTCATCCCGATCTCCTTTGGGTTGCATAATACGATGGCGTGAATTCTTTTGCGTGCATTATACGGTGATTTTTTGAGAAGGAAAACGTTTGCGTCGGTGATTTTGCCTCATTCTGTTACGAGCATGGAGTTGCGAGGTTGGAGTCGGTAATATAGGTAAACAGATGGTTAAATCTGGCGTCAGCTGGGATCAAAAATGAGGATTATGTGGATAATTTAGCGCAAGTCGTTGCAGCACTGCAGAAAGGTGAAGTTGTCGCTTACCCGACCGAGGCCGTTTTTGGCGTAGGGTGCGACCCTGATAATAAACAAGCGGTGCAGAAACTCTTGGCGTTGAAACAGCGCCCGGTTGAAAAAGGACTTATCCTGATTGCTGCCGATTACGAGCAACTGACGCCTTATATTGATGACAGCCAGCTGACGGTAGAACAAATTAAGCGTATTCAATCCAGCTGGCCGGGGCCTGTGACTTGGGTGATGCCAATAAAGGCAGGGGTACCGAGCTTTTTAACCGGCCAGTTTACAACTATTGCGGTACGGGTAACTGATCACCCGTTAGTGCAACAGCTATGCCGTCAGTTCGGCAAACCACTGACCTCAACCAGTGCCAACCTGACAGGCCAGGAGCCGGGGCGCACCGCAGAAGAAGTCAAAGCTCAGTTAGGTCAGTATTTACCTGCTATTTTACAAGGAGAGACAGGAGGTCGCGACAACCCTTCTGAAATCCGTGACGCCCGAACAGGGAAAGTGTTCCGCCAAGGATAATAACAATATGCAAAATGTCAGCAAGCAAGCGGTAAAGGCGTTTCTGTTAGATCTCCAGGACCGTATTTGTCAGGCTGTAGAGCAGCAAGACGGTATGGCAACATTCGAGCAGGATCAATGGGAGCGAGAGCAAGGTGGCGGTGGCCGTAGCCGGGTACTGCGTCAGGGGCGGGTCTTTGAACAAGCAGGGGTCAACTTCTCTCATGTCTTCGGTACTAAAATGCCAGCTTCGGCCACGGTACAAAGACCCGAACTGGCGGGACGTAGCTTTGAGGCGATGGGAGTTTCACTTGTGATCCACCCGAACAACCCTTATGTACCAACCTCGCATGCCAATGTTCGTTTTTTTATTGCTGAAAAGGAAGGGGAAGCCCCGGCCTGGTGGTTTGGTGGCGGCTTTGACCTGACTCCATTTTATCCGTTCGAAGAAGATTGCCAGCATTGGCACGATATCGCGAAGGTGCTGTGTGCTCCCTATGGTGAGGATGTGTACCAGCAACACAAAGAGTGGTGCGATAAGTACTTCTTTTTGCCTCACCGCAATGAAACCCGTGGTGTGGGCGGTTTGTTCTTTGATGATCTCAACGAGTGGGGCTTTGAGAAGAGCTTTGCCTACATGAAAGCTGTCGGCAATGGCTATATTGAGGCCTATCTGCCGATTGTTGAGAAGCGTCACCCTACTCCATTTGGTGAGCGTGAACGTGAATTCCAGCTCTACCGTCGCGGACGCTATGTTGAATTCAATTTGGTTTATGACCGCGGTACCCTCTTTGGCCTGCAAAGTGGCGGCCGGACAGAGTCTATCTTGATGTCGATGCCACCGTTGGCCCGCTGGGAGTATTGTTATGAACCAGAGTCGGGAACGCCGGAAGCTGAACTGTGTGAGAACTACCTCAAGCCGCGTGAGTGGTAACGCGGGTACGAAACGTTTGAGCTTGCCGTATAGCAATGATAGGGTCGATTGATCGCCCCTGTTTTATTTGGAACGCATAGCCACATGGACAAGTACGTTGTTTTCGGCAATCCGATTGCCCAGAGTAAATCCCCTTTGATTCATACTTTGTTTGCCCGACAAACCGCTCAGGCCATGACTTATACAGCGGAACTGGCTCCTGTTGATGGCTTCAAGGTGGCTGCAGAGAATTTTTTTGCAGCAAATGGTCGCGGGTGCAATATCACAGCACCTTTCAAAGAAGATGCCTATCAGTATGCTTCGCAACTGACTGAGCGGGCAAAGTTAGCCGGTGCCGTGAATACGCTAAAGAAGCTTGATGACGGTATTATTCTGGGTGATAACACCGATGGAGAAGGGTTAGTCCAGGACTTGTTGCAGAACCAAGTTGAGTTGTCTGGTCGACGTATTTTGCTTATTGGTGCAGGCGGTGCAGCACGAGGGGTTATCTTACCGTTGTTGGCACAACAACCAGACAAGCTGGTTATTACCAATCGGACATTAGAGAAAGCCGAGAAGCTGGCTGATCTGTTTTCTGCTTATGGCAATATTCAAGCGGTGGGATTATCTGAACTCGAACAGCCTGAATTTGATGTGATTATCAACTCAACATCTGCTGGACTTAGTGGCCAACTCCCCAATATTTCAGAGAAGCTTATCAACTCAGCAGTCACTTGCTATGACATGGTTTATGGCTCTGAACTGACAGCCTTCAACCAGTGGGCGCGTGATTTGGGTGCCGGTAAGACATTAGATGGATTAGGGATGTTGGTTGGTCAGGCGGCTGAGAGCTTTATGTTGTGGCGAGGTATCCGTCCTGGTGCAAAACAGGTTAAAAATGAATTACGACGTCTATTGCAGGAATAAACATGAACCAAGATATTCTATTTGCTGATATTCAATTGTGGGATAGTCAGAAGCAAGCCGTTAACTTTCCAGCCCAACAGGCCGGTGCGTTGATCACATGCTGGGTAAGTTTGTCTTGGCTCCAAAAGACGATAGAGCAGCCCTTGAATGAAGAATCCGATATTCTTGCCACCTTTGCTGCCAACCGTTTCGATTTGGAAGAGTTAGCAGAAGTGATGATCGAGGAAGAAGAATTCAATAGCGACGGTGATATTGAAATCGGCTAATACTAATTACTGATCAGCCAGGTATTCGTTTTTCAACCGAACATAATTATCTGCGGAAGCCGGTAAGAAAGCCCGCTCCTTATCGGTTAGCGGACGGGCTTGCTTTACAGGGCTGCCTACATATAGATAACCACTCTTCAAGCGCTTACCTGGTGGAACGAGACTTCCTGCGCCAATGATGACATCATCCTCTATAATAGCGTTATCTAATAAGATAGCCCCCATACCCACCAAAACACGATTTCCGACTTGGCAGCCATGCAACATGGCCTTGTGGCCAATCGTCACATCATCACCTATAACCAACGGGTAACCACTGGGGTTGTCGACTGTTTTTCGAGTGACGTGTAATACCGATCCATCTTGCACATTGGTGCGGGCACCTATGTGAATTTGGTTTACATCACCACGCGCTGCAACCAGAGGCCAGATGCTGGCATCATTCCCTAATTGAATATCGCCGACTAATACTGCTGAGTTGTCAACGTACACATCATTTGCGAGTGTAGGGTAAATACCCTTATAGGATCGTAGTGAAGATGACATGACAATGACCTTTTATGATTCATACAGATGAGAATAGCGAAGCTATGATGTGATTTGCATCAAAAAATGCGTGGTTGTTCGATAATTGCGCGCTTGAACGTAAATAACAGATTTATTTCAAAAAGCCCCTTGCCAATGTGATCGAACTCTCTATAATGCGACCTCACTGACACGGAGCGCGGCGCTAAGCCAGCAACGATTTGTCAGTTTGTTCTTTAACAATTTGACCATGCAATCTGTGTGGGCACTCGTGAAAG
>NZ_RJLM01000133.1 GCF_004104355.1 Photobacterium chitinilyticum | reverse complement strand
TGGCTTAATCTCTGAGACAAGCATATGACTACTGGCAGGATCAACCAGTTTGTTCACAGTTATATAATATACCCTTGTGGGCCAGGGTAATTTTACATTGGTTTTCAGGAGAACCAGACACCATCCGGACTTTCACGTAAAAACCCAAACAGTGCAGCTCAACCCCGTTTAGCAGAGGAACCAGACACCGTACAGGCCTTAACGCTACAATCTGAATGGTACAGCTCAATCCTGTGGCGCAACCACACAGGTACCAAGAACCCTGGTGGACCATTCGCACCATTCATATACACACTCACATCACATGTATAGTTATTCCGATCAATGATCGCGTGATTCAATTATGCACGGCACGAACAGGCCAAAGTTGACCCATTCCGCTTACACGACAGTCAAACTCGTTAATATTAGCAATGGTGGCATGCCTTACGATGTCCCAATGACAATGGCCCTCGGGAACACTGAAAAGCAACCACCAGTATGAATGAAATCGGTTAACCAGCAAACCAATTTTTGCATGAACAGTCAGCAGAACTTGCCAAAGCAATGCGAACCGTCCACAATAACAATGGCGAACCTCCAGCCTCATATGAGACCTTCAGCTCTATATAAC
>NZ_RJLM01000132.1 GCF_004104355.1 Photobacterium chitinilyticum | reverse complement strand
CCTCTTAATCGCGAGTTCACCGTGACCACGGCCGATGGCACCGAGCACACCGTCACTGTCACCATCAACGGCAGCGATGATGGCGCTATTATTACTCCAGCGACACCGGATGCCGATGCCGGCACGGTGAAAGAAGATACTGTGTTGATCACCGGCGGCAAGCTGGACGTGGTCGACCCGGATGCGGGCGAGGCGGTGTTTGATGCGAAGACCGTCACCGACGGCAACTTCGGGACGTTCAAGATCGGAACTGGCGGCACCTGGAGCTACGAGCTGAACAACGGTTCGGCCGAGGTGCAGGCGCTGACCGAGGCAAGCGAACCGCTGAGCCGCGAGTTTACCGTGACCACGGCGGACGGCACCGAGCATACGGTGACTGTCACCATCAACGGCAGCGACGACGGCGCCGTGATCACACCTTCTGTGCCGGATGCCGATGCAGGCACGGTGAAAGAAGACACAATCCTGACTACCGGCGGCAAGCTGGACGTGGCCGACCCGGATGCGGGCGAGGCGGTATTTACGGCCGAGACTGTCACCGACGGCAACTACGGTACGTTCAAGATAGGTACAGACGGTACCTGGAGCTATGCGCTGAACAACGGTTCGGCGGA
>NZ_RJLM01000131.1 GCF_004104355.1 Photobacterium chitinilyticum | reverse complement strand
TCAACACAGTATCTTCTTTCACCGTGCCGGCATCGGCATCCGGTGTCGCTGGAGTAATAATAGCGCCATCATCGCTGCCGTTGATGGTGACAGTGACGGTGTGCTCGGTGCCATCGGCCGTGGTCACGGTGAACTCGCGATTAAGAGGATCGCTTGCCTCGGTCAGCGCCTGCACCTCCGCCGAACCGTTGTTCAGCGCGTAGCTCCAGGTACCGTCAGTACCGATTTTGAACGTACCGAAATTGCCGTCGGTCACGGTCTTCGCATCAAACACCGCCTCGCCTGCATCCGGGTCGACCACGTCCAGCTTGCCGCCGGTGGTCAGGATTGTGTCTTCTTTCACCGTGCCTGCATCGGCATCCGGCACAGAAGGTGTGATCACGGCGCCGTCGTCGCTGCCGTTGATGGTGACAGTCACGGTGTGCTCGGTGCCGTCGGCAGTGGTGACGGTAAACTCGCGATTAAGAGGAGCACTGGCCTCGGTCAGTGCCTGCACCTCCGCCGAACCGTTGTTCAGCGCATAGCTCCAGGTACCGTCTGTACCTATCTTGAACGTACCGTAGTTGCCGTCGGTGACAGTCTCGGCCGTAAATACCGCCTCGCCCGCATCCGGGTCGGC
>NZ_RJLM01000130.1 GCF_004104355.1 Photobacterium chitinilyticum | reverse complement strand
AGTAAAAATCCGCCTTCTAAGAAGGCGGCTTTACATTCACCCCCTAGAAGGGGGCATTCCACGCTATCAGTTTTTCAACAACTCAAGCTGATTCTCATACTCAAGCTCTTCTTTGTCCTGATGTCGTACATATCTACGAATTATTGCCTCGTTTACTCCAACTGAATCGACAAAGTAACCTTTTGCCCAAAAGTGATTTCCCCATAACTTTTTTCTAATATGTGGAAACTTATTGAATAGTCGTATTGCACTTCGACCTTTCAGTACTCCCATAAGAGACGAAATAGAGACTTTCGGTGGGACTAACGCTACTAAGTGGACATGATCCGGCTGAATATTCAGCTCTAATACTTCACAGTCCTTCATGTTCAATAAGATATAGATTGAACGATAAAGTTCTTTGGCTACATTACCTTTTAATATTTTGAATCTGTACTTTGGTGTCCAGACAATATGGTATTTACAACGCCAATAGACATGTGATGAACTCCTGTAATCGCCCATGTTTGTTGTTTCCTCTTACTTGTGGTGAATAAGAGGCTTACTTCTAACATGGGCACTCCTTCGGGCAATAGCCCACAGGAACAATCACCACCGCTCAAAGCGGTGGTTTAGAGGTGACAA
>NZ_RJLM01000129.1 GCF_004104355.1 Photobacterium chitinilyticum | reverse complement strand
TGGAAAGATTTTCGGCCAAGTATGATCGTATTAATGGATGGAGTTGCATAACAAAGGTATCAAGGTGACTTGTTTGACTCGGCRKTTTTGGTTYGGAGTTYAGTGGGTTTGGTGAGTTGGTCGTGGCGCACCTTATCCCAGGCGTTATGCACCTAGAGCCAAGAATTTCAATGGTAGATTGTTCAGCGCTTATTTCCACGATTTCTCAGGCTATTCGTTCAGCGAAAGGCTGCCTGAAAGTCCGAAGATAAGCTTGTTGTTGTCTTCTCTACTGCCTTTAATTCTGGCAATTCAACATCATAATTTCAACGTTACTTTGCTGTGAAAGTGTTGGTGCATTTCTTTGCCCATAGGTTTGGTGAAGCAGCCAAGCTTCTCCGCATCAGGTTGTCATGCAAGTTGGTTTGGCTCAAATTGTTGAAAGTAAACCGCAATTAGTAGAGCGTGAGTTTGCTGCCTGTATGTCGCAGATTCATCATGCATGGAAAGACTTTCGGCCAAGTATGATCGTATTAATGGATGGAGTTGCATAACAAAGGTATCAAGGTGACTCGTTTGACTCGGCATTTTTGGTTTGGAGTTTCGTGGATTTGGTGAGTTCATCGTGGCGCACCTTATCCCAGGCGTTAT
>NZ_RJLM01000128.1 GCF_004104355.1 Photobacterium chitinilyticum | reverse complement strand
CCAGGCATTACTCACCCGTCCGCCGCTCGCCGCCCAATAACGCACCCGAAGGATTGTTACTGTCGCTGCCGCTCGACTTGCATGTGTTAGGCCTGCCGCCAGCGTTCAATCTGAGCCATGATCAAACTCTTCAATTAAAGTTTTGTTGGTCTTTCGACCGGCTCAATGAATACTGATTGAGTTTCCATTACTAGAAGCTAGTAACGAGAACTCGAATTGACTGTGCCAAATAATAAGTAAACTTAGTATTTGTATYGGTCACTCAGTTCATTGATAAATCTTTCGACTTAACTCTTTCACGAGTGCCCACACAGATTGCATGGTCAAATTGTTAAAGAACGTTGACTTTCAATACCTTGGCGTTGAACGCTTCGGCAAGTCAGGACGCGTATAATACGCCTTTCTGATATCCAGTCAAGACAAAGTTTTCATCTTTTTTATCATCCGATTAAAAAGAGAAAACCTTCTGTTGACGCCGCTCGCATTGCAATCAGCCGGAGCGAAACAAAAGCCCGCTGAAACCAGCGGGCTCTCTTTCAATTCGAAGCCTGGCGATGTCCTACTCTCACATGGGGAGACCCCACACTACCATCGGCGCTATTACGTTTCACTGCTGAGTTCGGCATGGGATCAGGTGGGTCCATAATGCTATGG
>NZ_RJLM01000127.1 GCF_004104355.1 Photobacterium chitinilyticum | reverse complement strand
GAGGGCGTTTACCACGGTGTGGTTCATGACTGGGGTGAAGTCGTAACAAGGTAGCCCTAGGGGAACCTGGGGCTGGATCACCTCCTTACCTAAAGACTTGCTGTTTAATGCAGTGTCCACACAGATTGCCTGGTTAAAATGTAAAAGAACGTGAAAGACTAGAGTCTGAAGTTCGGTGATTAGCCCCATGCCCTTGGTGAAAGCGGTGAGGTCGGTGGTTCACAGGAACAAGATTCGAACGGGTCTGTAGCTCAGGTGGTTAGAGCGCACCCCTGATAAGGGTGAGGTCGGTGGTTCAAGTCCACTCAGACCCACCACTTTCTCTCCCGGAGAAATGTGGTTAACAGTCTTTCAAACGTTGGGGYTATAGCTCAGCTGGGAGAGCGCCTGCCTTGCACGCAGGAGGTCTGCGGTTCGATCCCGCATAGCTCCACCACTCTTTAAACACACTTCTCTTGAAACAAAGAGGCGAGTGTCGTTAAAAAGTGGACACCTTTAGATAGGTCAACACAATGTTCTTTAACAATCTGGAAAGCTGACTAGTAAATTCAACTCAACGAGTTGGATTACAATAGTATCTTCGAGAGAAGATACGAGTTCTCAAAACAAACACATTCAAGTGTCTTGTGTAGAGTCCGGCGAAAACAAATTATTCTCTTTAACG
>NZ_RJLM01000016.1 GCF_004104355.1 Photobacterium chitinilyticum | reverse complement strand
TCTACCAACTGAACTAAGGGGGAATTATATTTTCGTTGCTTGCACCATTTTTTCAAAAGAGAAGAAATGGTGCCTCGAGGCGGAATCGAACCACCGACACGAGGATTTTCAATCCTCTGCTCTACCGACTGAGCTATCGAGGCAACGGAGCGCTATTAAACGGGTTTTCAGGCTTTTCGTCAACTACTTTTTTAATAAAAATGGCTGCCTGCTCGCTTTTTATACACGAGTGGCATTTGCAGCTATTTCTTTGTCATAGCATCAGATTTTTCCTTGGTTAAATTCTTTTTGGAAAGTAGTCACTTTCTGTAAATAGCGCCTTGCTTCGGCTTTGGGGTGTTTATTGGTCAGCGCCCAGTAAACCTGATTGGGCTCTAGACGATTGAGGTCATTCATCGCCCGCTTACGGTCTCTGTGGAAGGTTTTTAATACGCCGCCAGTACCGCCGTTATAGGCTGAAATCATGCTGTAGTGTAGTGATAGCGGATCACGGACATCTTTTAAATAGCGATTTCGCAATATATAGAAGTAAGCTGTGCCGGTATCTATATTCTTTGCCGGATCAAACAGGTACTCGGGCGAGGGCTTGCCAGATTTGTTTTTTACCAGTTTGAACACATCGGCTCCCGCTGTATTGGGGACTACCTGCATCAGGCCGTAGGCATTGGCATGGCTGACGGCATAAGGGTTGAAACTGCTCTCGGTTTTGATGATGGCATAGATAAGATCCTCGGGAATACCGTAACGCCGGGAAGCATCGCGTACGATACTGGCATACTTGTAGCCTCGTTTGTTGGCGTGATCAGCAACCATCGGGATCTCGACATAATAGGCCTGCTGGTAGCGAATTTTCCGCTTTTTGAGCCCGGTATTGATGAGGTGATCGGCAAATTTGTTAGCCCGCCAGGACCACTCGATAGGTTTGCCCTGTTGATCCAGTACTTGGCCATAGAGAAACGGCTTACCGTTGAAGTCAATTCCCGAGTCTGAGTACAAATCGACACCACCCGGGTTGTCCGGGGTCAATAGCGTGGTGGTTATGGCTTCTTTTAGGTGATTTTCCGGTTCTGTGGTTGCCACCGTCTCGACAATCACGACGCCACGTACGAAATCGACATGGGCGCGGCTCTTGTAGCCATCGGTATATTTGACATATTGACGCTTACCGGACACGAGGGAGTCATTGTCACCCCAGTAACGTTTGACCTGGCCGCTGAAGTTACTCATCAGGCGATCAAATGCCGCAGAATCCTTAGTAAACTGTCCCGGCAAAGGGGCGAGATTTTTGGCAAAACGGTTGGTTGCGGCGTAGTCGACATCATAAAACTTTTCGACAAATTCACGGCTGCATCCGCTAAGCAAAAGAAGCGACAGTAAGAGAGCGCGTTTTTTCATAGTTCCCGGTAAAAAAAAGACATCACTTGTTTGATGGCAAATGATGTCATTTTCTGGCACTCCGGGTAAGCTTTTTTACACCGGAAAGAGGATAAATCGTGAAGTCAGGACAATTATTTCTCGCTAGGCGGTGTATAACCGTCGATGATCACATCCTGACCTTCAAACAGAAAGTTAACCATTTCTGTTTCTAGCAGCTTGCGATGCTCCGGATCCATCATGTTCAGTTTTTTCTCGTTGATCAGCATGGTTTGCTTACCTTGCCACTCCGCCCAAGCTTCTTTTGAAATATTGTCGAAAATACGTTTACCCAGATCGCCTGGATAAAGCTGGAAATCCAAACCTTCCGCTTCTTTTTTTAGACGTGCACAAAATACAGTACGGCTCATCGAGTGGCTCCTTAATCCTAACCTTCATGAGTACGTTGCTAGTTATACCAGAGTGCAGCTTATGCTTCTATATTTCACGCAGACGGTATAGCCACTGCTGTAGTAAGGTTATTGCTGGTTTTTCAGCTCGTAGTGCAAGCTTTCCAGAATTTGCTGAACCGGTGCGGCCAGCCCGACTTTGGGGGGCTGGTTGAGGTTGTACCATTGTCCTTTGCCCGACTCGTGAATGACATTCGGTGTAGTACTGAGTGTGATTTTGATTGGCACGATATCGAGGTGATAATGGCTAAAAGTGTGGCGGAACGCATTGAGTTGCTCTGTGGATCGGATCTGCTGGGCAGAAGTACCAAGTCGCTGCTCGATGATGGTATCAAGATCCTGATGATCATTTTGCGGAAAACACCATAATCCCCCCCAGATCCCAACGGGTGGCCGCTGTTCAAGCCAGACTTCCTCGCCGCATTGAAAAATGGCAAACCAAGCCTGTTTTTCGGGCAGCGTCTTTTTAGGTTTCTTGCCGGGAAAGTCCATCTGGCGCTGTTGGGCTTTTGCCTCGCAGAGATCGGCAATCGGGCATAATTCGCATTTGGGCTTGCTGCGGGTACAGATCATCGCCCCCATGTCCATCATTGCCTGGTTATAGCGCTCGACACCTCGTGTTGGCGTATTTTGCTCGGCGATTTCCCACAGGGCGCTTTCTACCGGCTTCTTGCCTGGCCAGCCTTCGACGGCATAGCAGCGGGCCAGGGTGCGTTTTACATTGCCGTCGAGAATAGGGTGATGCTGGTTGAGCGACAGGGATAATACTGCGCCAGCGGTTGAGCGGCCTATCCCCGGCAGGGCGATGACTTGCTCAATGTCAGTCGGGAATTCACCGTTGTGCTCGGTGACTATAACCTGTGCGGCTTTGTGCAGGTTGCGGGCGCGGGCGTAGTAACCTAATCCTGTCCATAGATGCAGTACCTCGTCTTGTTCCGCCGAGGCGAGATCCTGGACGGTAGGAAATCGTGCCAGGAATCGTTCGAAATACGGAATAACGGTGGCAACCTGGGTTTGCTGGAGCATGATCTCCGATAGCCAGACTTTGTAGGGTGTTTTGTTGAGCTGCCAAGGCAGCGTCTTGCGGCCGAATTTGTCGTACCACGATAAAATGGCCTCAGAGAAGGTATTAGTCACAGAAACTCGCTCACTTTACTTGTAGTGTGTTTGCCTTGATGCTGCTGACGTCCATTGTCGGTTAAAATTGAGTCAGATCTGGCAATCATTTATACTTCCTGGCACCGTGCATCTCGCACAGCGGTGAAAGTTATTATTGGGTATTATTGAGCGAGATTGCACCACAATCTGGGTATTGTCGCAATCGATAGACTTGAACTTAGCCGATAACTTTGGATAATGCCGTTCCGTTTCTTTTTTGTTTGGATAGTAAGCATGAGCGAAGTTTCAAAAAAGTCTGGTGAAGTGACCATGACTGAATTTACCGAAGACGGCAAACTGGTACGAAAAATTCGTAGCTTTGTTCGTCGTGAAGGCCGTTTAACCAAGGGCCAGGAATTGGCTATGGAAAATAATTGGCCAACAATGGGTATAGACTTCGCTCAGGAACTCGTGGACTGGAAAGAGGTGTTTAACCGCGAAGCACCAGTTGTACTGGAAATTGGCTTTGGTATGGGCGCATCACTAGTTGAAATGGCGAAGAATGCACCTGAGAAAAACTATATTGGCATCGAAGTGCATAGTCCTGGCGTTGGTGCATGTCTGATGGCTGCAGAAGAAGCGGGTTTAACAAACTTGCGCGTAATGTGCCATGATGGCGTCGAAGTCTTCGATCATATGATCCCAGACGGCAGCCTGGATATGGTTCAACTGTTTTTCCCTGACCCATGGCACAAGGCTCGTCATCACAAGCGCCGTATCGTTCAGCCGGAATTTGCTGAAATGCTACGCAAAAAGCTTAAGATTGGCGGCATTTTCCATATGGCGACAGACTGGGAAAACTATGCCGAGCATATGGTTGAAGTGATGAACGCAGCACCGGGTTACCGCAACACGGCAACTGACGGTGATTATATTCCGCGTCCGGAAGATCGCCCACTCACAAAATTTGAAGCTCGTGGTCATCGTTTGGGCCACGGCGTATGGGATATGAAGTTCGAGCGAACTGAATAATTCCCCTTGTTGACGGTTCAGTGACTGAACCAAATTCAACATATATCCAATGCTATCTGAAGAAAAAGCCAGCCTCGTGTTGGCTTTTTTACTCTTGGAGAAAAATAATGAAGCCAACAGAAACGTTGCTCAGTGAGATTTTAGACGAAGTCAGACCATTGATTGGCCGGGGGAAAGTGGCTAACTATATCCCGGCATTGGCAAAAGTGTCTGCCAGTAAGCTGGGGATCGCTGTCTGTTATAACGATGGTGAAATTATTCAGGCCGGTGACAGTGAAGAATGTTTCTCGATCCAGTCGATCTCTAAGGCATTGAGCCTGACGGTGGCGATGACTTTGTATGAGCCTGATGAAATATGGCAGCGAGTCGGCAAAGAGCCTTCGGGGCATGCTTTTAACTCAATGATCCAGCTCGAGCTGGAAAACGGTATTCCGCGTAATCCATTTATCAATGCCGGGGCATTGGTGGTCTCTGATCTGCTTCATAGTCGCCTCTCGGCTCCTCAGTACAGGATGCTGGAGCAGGTTCGGGAGCTGGCCTGTAATCCGCACCTTGTCTATGACAAAGAGGTCGCAGCCTCTGAAATGCAACACAGTGACCGCAATGCCTCTATTGCCTACCTGATGCGTTCGTTCGGTAATTTCGAAAACGAGGTGATGCCGGTTCTGACCAATTATTTCAGTTATTGCGCCCTGAAGATGAGCTGCGTTGATTTGGCGAGAACATTCAGTTATTTAGCCAACAAAGGGCTTCCTTTAGGGGCGAAAAAAAACATTATCAGCCAGACTCAGTGCAAGCAAATGAATGCACTGCTTGCGACCTGTGGCTTATATGACGGTGCCGGCGAGTTTGCCTACCGGGTGGGTATGCCGGGCAAATCCGGGGTAGGTGGCGGTATTATCGCTATTGTTCCGGGCGAGATGTCGATTGCGGTATGGTCTCCCGAGCTGGATCCTTCCGGTAATTCACTGGCTGGGACCGCGGCATTGGAATTGCTTGCAGAGAGAATCGGACGTTCTATTTTTTAGAGGGGAATGGCTGTTCATGATGAGCTGTGCTATAGGGTAGCCAGGCGCGAAGTGAAAGAACATGAAATCCAATCCTTGATCCCGGCACTTAAGAATTGGCGGAGTGTGACGATCGAATAACTCCCGAATACGAGAGATGTTCGAGATACGAGTTGCGAGATAAGCTTCTTCTCGTAACTCGTAACTGGATTCTCGCGACGGTTATTCTTCGTCGACAAATGCCGCCAGCAGATCATTGAGGAACAGCTTGCCATGCTCGGTGATCTGCCACTCGCTACCGTTATCCGTCAGGTATTTCTTAGCCAGCGCCCAATCAATCGAAGGCTGAATAACAGTTAACGCTAAGCCGGTACGATCGATAAAGTCCTGCTTGGGGCAGGATTCGAGCAGGCGGAAGCGGTTCATAAAGAACTCAAACGGTCTTTCGCTGTCATCCACCTGAGTTTCCTGAACCAGATACGGTTTCTGTGGATTCAGATAACCACGTGGATGTTTAACCTTGACCGTTCGGGTGATTGTGCCGTCGGCAAAGCTGATCTTGCCGTGTGCACCACAACCAATACCGAGATAATCACCGAAACGCCAGTAGTTGAGGTTATGGCGGCATTGCAGCCCTGGCTTGCTGTAGCCGGAAATTTCATACTGGACGTAGCCTGCTTGCGCCAGCAGCTGGTGGCCTTGCTCGAAGATATCCCACAAGTCATCGTCATCCGGCAGCGTCGGCGGCTTGGAATAAAACAGGGTATTGGGTTCGATAGTCAGCTGGTACCAGGATAGGTGCGGCGGATTTAGGGCGATAGCCTGTTTGAGATCCGACAGGGCATCATCTATAGACTGATCCGGTAAGCCATGCATTAAATCAGTGTTGAAGCTGTTCAACCCGGCTTCGGTCGCCAGTTTTGCAGCCCTGATTGCTTCTTCGCTGCCATGGATGCGACCTAGGCGCTTTAGCTTGTCATCCTGAAAACTCTGGATCCCGATTGAAATCCGGTTCACTCCGACCGCTCGGTAGGCAGTAAATCGTCCGGCTTCGACGGTACCCGGATTTGCCTCCATGGTGATTTCAATATCATCACTGAACGGAATGCGCGCTTCGATAGCTTGCAGCAGACGGCCGATTTCTTCAGGAGAGATCAGGCTTGGTGTACCACCACCAATAAAGATTGAATGCAGCAGACGACGATCGCCTTTCAGCTGATAGGCTGCCAGGTCGGTGTCCAGATCGTCGATTAAGGCGTCGATATAATCGAGCTCGGGAATGTCCGTTTTTAGGGCATGCGAGTTAAAGTCGCAGTACGGACATTTCTGTACACACCATGGTATGTGAACATACAGGCTTAGTGGTGGTGGAACTAGCATTAGGCGTCCTTCAGGGCTGCAAACAGTTTCTGCAGTGCTTTGCCGCGGTGCGAAAGCTGCTTCTTGCGGGCAGGCTCCAGCTCGGCAGAGGCGCAGTGATCTTCGGGAACCCAGAATACCGGGTCGTAGCCGAAGCCATTCTCGCCATGGACTTCGCTCAGGATGCTGCCTTCCCAGCTGCCGTGGCAAACTAGTGGTGTTGGATCATTTTCGTGGCGCATCATCACCAGCACACAATGGAAACGGGCTGTACGCTGCTCGGCAGGGACGCCTTCCATTTCCTTCAGTAGCTTTTCCAGGTTCAGCTGATCGCTGGCATCTTCGCCGGCAAAGCGGGCAGAGTAGATACCCGGCGCGCCTTTAAGGTAGTCCACTTCCAGGCCTGAGTCATCGGCAATCGCGGGCAGACCGGTCTCTTTTGCGGCATGACGGGCTTTGATGATGGCATTTTCGATAAAGGTTGTGCCGGTCTCGGCAACCGAAGAGACGTTGTAGTCGCTTTGTGCCACGACATCAAAGCCAAAGTCTGCAAGCAGGCTTGCCATTTCTTTTACTTTGCCCTGATTGCCAGTGGCCAGTACTAGTTTGCTCATCACTGTTCCTCGGTGAGTCCGTACGGACTGATAATAATGGGGCGCTATGATAATACCAATCTAGCTTTGTCACCACTCAATTGCGCGCGGGACTTCCCTGTTGAAAACAAAAAAGGAGCCAATGGCTCCTTCTTGGCTTGTATGGTTGCAGGCTAATCGACATAAAAGGTTTGTTTGAAGGCTATCTGGCCATTATTACCGTCCTGAGATACATCAATGGTAAAGCTGAAGCTCTCTTCGTTGGCATGGCTTAACTCGGCAATATAGTAGATGGCCGAACCCTCCCGGACTTCGCGAAAGGAGAGGTCCTTGATCGAACCAAGCAGGTTCTTGGCCTGGCCAGACAATACAGCGGTGACAGCCGGTTTGCCGTCTTGTGTTTTATCCAGCACGGTGATGTTGACGACGGCCGAGTAGCGGCTGCGCTGAATACGGTAGGTATTGGCGACTTCAGGCGTCAGAAAGGTCGACGGGAAGCTGGAGTAATGGACTTCAAGGTTACCGATATTTTCAAGCTGTTCGGCATGAACGGGTAGGGCAGTAAAGAGTAGTGCTGATAATAAACATAAAATACGAGTCATGATTTTATCCTTCTGGATACTCACCGGTTACTTATACGACCCTTATAGCCTGGTGGGTATAACATCCTTTTAGTATAGTCAGCTGCTGGTAGTAGTAGCAGCCCAGCCTTTTGGCTGAGCTGTCGACTTTTTAAAGCAGTTGAGGCGACATATCTTTACAGTAGCTCAGAAACAATCGCAGGTATTTCTCGGGGATCCTCGATGCGCACTTGCTTATGGCGGCCGAGCTCTCCTTTTTCAATCACCACTTGCCCCTTGGCAACCCGGAACTGCTTGGCCAGATATTTGGCCAGGTGACCATTGGCCTTGCCGTCGACCGGCGGTGCGGTAATGGCAATTTTCAGTTCATCGCCGTGCAGGCCGACGATCTGGTCACGGCTGGCTTTCGGCTGGATATAGAGCCGGATCACCAAATCGTCGCCATTACGGGTTACCGCATTCAGACTCATAGCTGGTGCCAGATAGGGCCGATAAGATCACCCATCAGGAAGTTGGCAAACTGCAGTCCGATGAACAGAACCAATACACTTAGATCCAGGCCACCCATCGCTGGGATAATACGGCGGATAGGTGCTGTCATCGGCTCGGTTAGCTGGTGCATTACATATTCAACCGGGCTGCGGCCCTGGCTTACCCAGCTCAGGATAGCGCGTAGTAGTAGTACCCAGAACAATAGGCCGCCAGCGGCTTTAAGCAGGGCAAGTGCGCCGACCCATAAGAAATCGATGCTGAATGCCATGCCGCCGCCAGTAAGAACCAGCTGAAGGATGACAAATTTGGCAATGCTAAGGACATAGGCAAATAGCAGCGTGGCGAGATCTAGCGAGCCAATGGACGGGATAATGCGACGTAGCGGTGCGACGACGGGTTGGGTCGCTTTGATGATGAACTGGGAAAACGGGTTGTAGAAGTCCGCACGGGCCCACTGGAGCCAGATCCGCAGCAATACAACCATGATGTAGAGGTCAAATAGAGTACTGACCAGAAAACCAATTGAATTCATAACTAAACCTTAAAATAATTTTTCCATTTCTTCAGCGCGGGTAATCGCAGCACGCATTGCTTTTGCTACGGTATCACTAAGTTGGTGCTCGTTAAATGTACGCAGTGCTTCTGCCGTGGTTCCGCCTTTTGACGTTACCTGCTCGCGCAAGGTTGCCAGCTCGATATCTGGGTTGGCAACAACCATCTCGGCAGCGCCTGCTGCAGACTGCTGAACCAGCAAACGGGCCGTTTGGGGATCAAACCCTTGCTTGATGGCCTCGGCCTGCATTGCCTCCATGAACAGGAAGAAGTAGGCAGGGGCACTGCCGGCTGCGGCTATAATACCGTTAATTCCTGCTTCCTGCTCTACCCAGCACACTTCGCCAACAGCCCGCATTAAGTTTTCGGCAAAGATCTTATCTGATCCCGCTACTGTTGCCGGAGCATACATGCCGCTCATGCCTTTTCCAATGAGAGACGGCGTATTAGGCATCACCCGAACGAGGTTAAGCTCGGCGTTGAGCATGTCATTGAGACGCTTGGCCGAGATACCTGCTGCGATAGAGATCACCAGCTTACCTGAAAAATCTATGCTCTGCAGCGGACGACAAACGTCTTCCATCAACTGAGGTTTGACGGCTAGTACGATCACTTCGGCCTGTTCGACTGCCAACAGATTATCGTCGCCGGTATGGATACCGTAATCGCGGGCGAGTGGTTCACGGCGAGCCGATCCTGGCGCGGTTGCGGTAATTTTGTCTGCGGGGTAGCCGCTACAAACTAGCCCGGCAATGATAGAGCGGGCCATATTGCCGGCACCGATAAAAGCGATTGAACGTTGTTCCATGTAAAGTCCTTATAAAATTGTCCTGAGGGCAACTTATTGGTTTGTTCCGTAGTCTCGCGCGCCAAAAATAGCGGTACCAATACGAACAATGCTGCTGCCTGCCGCAATGGCGGCCTCCATATCGCCGCTCATTCCCATCGACAGGGTATCGAGCTGCGGATGTTTGTTCTGCAGCGCTTTTTGGGCATCTGCCAGGGCGCTGAAGGCAGCATGCTGGCTATCGTAGTCATCTGCTTTCTGCGGTATCGACATCAGGCCACGCAGCACGATATTAGGCATGGCAGCGATTTCGTCGGCCAGTGTCGCCAACTCGTCAAAAGACACCCCGGATTTACTGGCTTCGGCGCTGGTATTGACCTGTAATAGTATATTTAATGGTGGCATGTTTTCCGGACGCTGCTCGCTCAGCCGGCGGGCGATTTTAGCCCGGTCGACAGAATGCACCCAGTCAAAATGCTCGGCAATCAGCCGGGTTTTATTGGACTGGATCGGCCCGATAAAATGCCAGCTTAGCCTGTCAGCCTGGGGGCTGGTTGCGAAATGCTGTACCTTCTCGACACCCTCCAGGACATAGTTTTCACCAAACGCAAACAGTCCCGCCGCGATCGCATCTTCGATTGCGGCGATCGGTTTGGTTTTGCTTACTGCCAGTAATTGCACGGAATCGGCTGCCCGACCGCATTTTTCTGTTGCTGAGGTTATCTGGGAGATGACCTGTTCAATATTTTGTTTGATACTACTCATAATTGATTCTGTGGGGAAAATATATGGATATCACCGAACTACTGGACTTTAGTGTAAAGCATAATGCCTCTGATCTGCACCTTTCTGCTGGTGTTCCGCCAATGATAAGGGTAGATGGTGACGTAAGAAAACTTAGTTTACCAGCGTTAGAGCATGGTGAGGTGCATCGATTGGTATTTGATATCATGACTGATGCCCAGCGTCGGGAGTACGAAGAGAAGCTTGAGGTCGATTTCTCTTTTGAGCTACCGAAAGTCGGCCGTTTTCGTGTGAATGCCTTTCAGCAGTCTCGGGGAAGTGCGGCGGTATTTCGAACTATTCCGATCAATATCCCGTCACTGGACTCACTCAACGTACCTGAGGTTTTTTATAAGATAGCCCAGTGTCAGCGGGGGCTGGTACTGGTTACCGGGGCGACAGGCTCCGGTAAGTCGACAACTATCGCCGCCTTGGTTGATTACATCAACGCAAACGACAATCGGCATATTCTGACGATTGAAGATCCGGTGGAGTTTGTTCATAGCGGCAAACGCTGCCTGATTAACCAGCGCGAAGTTCATCGTGATACGCATAGTTTCCATAATGCACTGCGTTCTTCGCTGCGTGAAGATCCCGATGTGATTGTCGTCGGGGAGCTGCGGGACAGGGAAACAATCAGTTTGGCCCTGACGGCGGCAGAAACCGGCCATTTGGTGCTCGGCACCTTGCATACCAGTTCGGCTGCCAAGACGGTTGACCGTATCATTGATGTTTTCCCCGGTAATGACAAGGCAATGGTGCGTTCGATGCTTTCGGAGTCGTTGCGGGCAGTGGTATCGCAAAACTTGCTTAAGTGCGTGAGTGGTGGCCGGGTTGCGGCCCATGAGGTGATGATGGCAACACCTGCTATTCGTAACCTTATTCGGGAAGCTAAAGTTGCGCAGATGTACTCTATGATCCAGACCGGCTCTGCGATGGGGATGCAGACGATGGAGCAGAGTGTCAAAATGCTGGTGGCGCAGGGGATCGTTGAGTCTGAAGAAGGGCGCCGTGTCGTCGACAGTACCTTCGCATAACGTGTCAGTATTAGCTAAAGAAAAGGAAAGGTAATGAACTTACAGCAGATCCTCGAAGAGATGGTGCGTTGCAAGGCATCTGACCTATATATCACGGTGGATTCTCCTTGTTTGCTGCGGATTGACGGAAACTTGCAGCCATTGGGCGAGGTATTGGATCGCGTGGCTATTGATGTTTTGTTTGACGATGCGATGGATCGCGAACGGTTACAGGATTTTACGTCGACCCAGGAAGCAAATTTTGCCCTGGTGCGCGGCGAGCTGCGTTTTCGGGTCAGTGCTTTTTGGCAGCGCGAGCTGCCGGGCATGGTTATTCGACGGATTGAGACTGAAATCCCTGATCTTTTCTCGTTGAACCTACCAATGGATATGCAAAAGATGGCACTGGCCAAGCGTGGGCTGGTATTGGTTGTCGGGGCGACGGGATCAGGCAAGTCAACCTCGATGGCGGCAATGACAGGGTTTCGCAATAACAATCATAGCGGGCATATCCTGACAGTCGAAGACCCGATTGAGTTTGTCCACAAGCATAACCGCTGTATTGTGACCCAGCGCGAAGTCGGCCTGGATACCGAAAGTTATGCTGTAGCACTGAAGAACTCCCTGCGCCAGGCGCCGGATATGATCCTGATCGGTGAGATCCGGACGCCTGAGACCATGGAGTATGCGATGAATTTTGCCGAAACTGGCCACCTGTGTATGGCGACATTGCATGCCAATAATGCCAACCAGGCACTGGAGCGGATCCTTCATTTGGTGCCCAAGGAGCGCAGAGAGCAGTTCTTGTTCGATTTATCCCTGAACTTGAAATGTATTCTGGCCCAGCAGTTGATCCCGGATGCCAACGGTATTGGCCGTCATGGTGCATTCGAGTTATTGCTCAATACGCCAAGGATCGCTGATTTGATCCGTCGTGGAGAGCTGCACGAGATCAAAGATGCGATGTCCAAGTCTAATGAGTCCGGAATGATGACGTTTGATCAGTCGCTGTACGAGTTGTTTAGCCAAGGCAAGATCACCGAGCAAGATGCTCTTCATCATGCCGATTCGGCCAATGATCTACGCCTGATGATCAAAGTGGGCAGTAAGAATCAGCAAGGCAGCAATACGCTCGATGGTGTAACTGTTGATATGGGCTAGATCCGAAGAATAAAAAGAACACGGTGATAGAAAAGCTTTGGGGTTGTAATGGCCCTAAAGCTTTTTTTATTGCTAGTTTACTATAACTATTTGATGTTAATTGTTTTGTGTCGATTTTTGGGGCTTTACTTTGTTGCTTATAGAGCTTTTGAGTTTAAGGTATCAAAAAGCTGTACAAGGTGATCAGGCCTTATTCTCAGCGGGTTGGATCCTACTGGATCGTCATGATGAAAATGATGGCAGCTTTGGGGTGAAAAGTAAGGGAAAAGGTGTACAGCTTAAGGGGCTAAGATCCTATGGCCCTGAAGATAAAGCCATAGGTTTGACGCTCGTTAGGGCTATGGAGGTATTTTTACCCGTACTGGCGCTCGAACCAGCTCTCGAGGATCACGACGGCTGATTGAGAGTCGATATTACCTTTGCTGAGTGAGCGGTACCCGCCGCGATCAAACAGATCGGCACGGGCCTCAACGGTGCTCAGGCGCTCATCATGAAGATCTACCTGGCAGCCGAAGCGACCATGAAGGCGGTTGGCAAATTTTTTGGCTCGCGGGGTAATGGTTTCGAGTTCGCCGCCCTCTAAATCCAGAGGAAGGCCTACAATAACAAGATCGGGTTGCCATTCTTTAAGAATTTTTTCGATGGCATCCCAGCTTGGAATTCCGTCTTTGGCTTTTAATGCGGCAAGGGGCGTAGCGGTACCTGTCAGTTCCTGGCCGATTGCTACACCAATACTCTTGGTACCGTAATCAAATGCTAATACGCTGCGTGAGTTACTCATGCATGTCCTGTATCGATAGAAAGGTGGGCCGAGCTAATTCCGAGCTGGGCGACTGCTTTGTCCCAACGCTCGTTGATCGGCGTGTTAAATACAACATCCGGATCGGCTTCAGTGGTTAACCAGGTATTTTCGGCCAACTCCTGCTCCAGTTGCCCTGATGTCCACCCGGCATAGCCGAGCGCAACCAGGAATTTCTCCGGTGATTCCATGGTGCCAAGCAATGGCAGAATATCTTTGGAAGTGGTGACCGAAACCTGTTCGGTAATATTGATGCTTGAGCTGAAGTGTCCTTTTTGCAGATGCAAATGGAGGACAAAGCCGCGATCACCGGATACCGGACCGCCGTTGAACACTGGTTGCTCCAGGCTTGCGGGATTATTTACCGGTAGATCACGTTCTACTTCAATTTGTTCAAGCATGTTGCCTACAGAAATATCGATAGGCAGGTTAATGACAATGCCCATCGCACCATCATCATTATGCTCGCAGACGTAGACAACACTACCCTTGAAGTTCGGATCCTGCATGCTGGGCATGGCAACCAGAAAATGATTAGTCAGATTCATTAGTGTGCACCTACAACATATCCTGTTACTTACAGTATGCCGACTATTTGCCGGAAATGGTATTTACATGTAAAAACGCAGTCCTGCTTGCAAGGCTGCGTTTAATTAAGTGACGATGTTAATCAAGCGCTTACGCGACGCTCGATAGCATCCATCAATTTCCCGGTAATCGAGATATCAAAGGCAGCTTCGATTTCACGGATACAAGTCGGGCTTGTCACGTTAATTTCAGTCAGCTTGTCGCCAATCACATCTAGCCCGACAAAGATCAGGCCTTTTTCTTTTAGTACCGGAGCGACGGTTTCAGCAATCTTACGGTCAGTCTCGCTGATCGGACGGGGCTCACCCCGGCCACCTGCAGCCAGGTTGCCACGAGTTTCGCCTTTGGCTGGGATACGAGCTAGGCAATATGGCATTGGCTCGCCGTCAACCACCAGAATACGTTTATCACCGTTGCTAATGTCAGGGACAAAGGTTTGTGCCATGCAGTAGTTCTGACCGTGGTTGGTCAGGGTTTCAATGATCACTGACACATTTGGGTCGTTTTTCATCACACGGAAGACGGACGAACCGCCCATACCGTCAAGAGGCTTCAAAATCACATCGCCGTGCTCCTGGTGGAAGGCTTTGATCTTTTTTGCACTACGAGTAACGACGGTGGTCGGCGTAAGCTCAGGGAACCAGGCTGTAAATAGCTTTTCGTTGCAGTCACGTAGGCTACGAGGTTCGTTGACAATCAGCGCTCCCTCGTTTTCGGCACGTTCAAGAATGTAAGTCGCATAGATGTATTCGGTATCAAACGGGGGATCTTTGCGCATGAGTACCGCATCAAGATCAGACAGCGATATTTCCTGATCGTTGTGAAATTCGTACCAGCCGTTCGGATCTTCTTTTAGGCTAACCACACGGGTACGGGCTACTGCCTTTCCTTGTTCCAGTGAGAGGTCGTTCATTTCCATATAATGGATTTCCCAGCCACGACGCTGCGCTTCCATCATCATGGCAAAGCTGGAATCTTTTTTAATGTTGATGGACTCAATCGGATCCATCACGATACCCAGTTTGATCATTTCTTTCTCCTAGTCTGTCGTTGGCCTGGTTAGCCTAAGTCGCCAAAGCGGACTTGTAGGGCTGTGATTGCCGTCATGGCTGTAGTTTCGGTACGCAGCACTCGCGGGCCGAGTAATATTTCATCGAACTTATATTGCTCTGTCATCCCGATCTCTTCGGCAGACAGTCCTCCCTCAGGTCCAATCAGCAGGCGAACTTTGGTGACGGGTTCCGGTAGGGTGTTAATAGAATAACTGGCTCGAGGGTGTAGATTCAGTTTAAGCCCGTCGTATTGTTCTGCACACCAGTCTTCTAGTTTCATGACCGGACGGATCACCGGAACGGTATTGCGACCACACTGCTCGCAGGCGCTGATGGCAATTTTCTGCCATTGTGCCAGTTTCTTCTCAAAGCGCTCAGTATTCAGTTTTACGCCACAGCGATCGGAAATCAGCGGGGTGATGGTCATGACACCCAATTCGACAGATTTCTGGATGGTGAACTCCATTTTTTCACCACGTGAGATCACTTGGCCTAGGTGGATATTCAACGGTGATTCAATACTGTGCTCACGGCGGTTCTGGATTTCAACTTCAACGCTTTTTTTGCTGGCGTTGGTGATCACTGCGGGAAACTCGGCGTCACTGCCATCAAACAGCAGTACTTCCTGGCCTGCCTGCATGCGCATGACACGGCCTATATGGTTGGCAGCATCATCACTGAGCATGATTGTTCCCTGGTTGGGAAGTAACTCAGGGTGGTAAATACGTGGGATTCTCATGGCTATCTCAATAACCTGTTAATTATTATCTCGCTGCATTATATCAACTCTGGTTGCGAATGCAGTTGTGAGTTCGGTGTTGTTAAGTAGTACATGGATGCCGGAAGGTGAAATTACAAGGCTGGAGGAGGATTTCTTACCAGTAAAACAGTGTTACCAGATGAGGGGGTAATATACCCAAGTTACCTCAAGATACAGGATTCAGAGTGAGACCAGTGTGCTCATTTCAAGAAAAATAACGGTAGGAATGGCAATCCCTTTCAACGTTATTTGACACAGAAATGAGTTCGCTTGGGTATACACCCCTCTAATGATAAAGGAGTGTATATATACTCAAACGACTAAAGCCCTTGCTCTTGACAGGCGCGAAGCACATAGGAGTTATGGTTGCTTTGAATATCGGCAATTCTTCTATCACGCTCGCACTCCCAGTCGTTGACGGGATATTGCCGGTTCCATGCTTTCATTAGCTGGCGCTGCTGACTCGACAGGCGAAATGGATATTCATCACTCATATACAGGTAAATTCGTGCAATGGCGCCGCGTGCGGCAACCGGCGGATCGACGCGGCGACTTTTAAAATCAACCTTCATTTCGCACTGGCCGTAGTAGGCTCCCTGCTGCCCGTTCCAAGGGCGGAAATTGTAGTTTGAACGATCACCGTTAACTTCTCCTATTGCCGGGGTGAGGTTATGCAGATCAGCTTCCATCCTGCGAAACTTAGGATCCTTGCGGCATTTTTTCCGTCCGCCGTCTTGCCAGCATTGTAACTGGTGCCCGAACTGCCATGCCGGGACAACGTGCTCCCACTCGATGCGGCTGGCCCGTTTCAATTGCTTGCGAACCTGGTACCCGCAGCTATCCAGATCCGGAACGCCCTTCTTACCGAGCCATTCGATGTCGCAGCCACAGTAGAAGCTGACAGGATGATCCCGGTAGATACCAACTGCGAGTTTCTTTGCCTTGCTAAATGAAGATGGTGGAGCGGCCAGCACGATAGCAGGAAATAAGAACCCGATGCTCAGCCATTTGAAATTGAATTGCATGTGACGTCTTACTGTTATCCATTTATCTGATAAGACTATCATTGAAAATGGTTTTTAGAAGCAGTTCACTCTTTTTAGGATTAATAATTACAATTCTTTTGAACAAGAAAGAAGGGGGGGAGAAATATGATGGCTAAATAGCCTGCAGAGGCTGTTGGCATCGTCTGCAGTGATAGGTTGCCTGTTTGCGTAGTATTTTGTTGTGGCGGCGAACCGTGAGTTGGTGCTCGCTACAGTTACATCGGTATCGGTAAGTGTCACCCTGTACCGAGGACACGTCAAAGCTATGGGTTGTGCGAGCCGGGATACCAAAGACCTCGGTCATCATGATCTGCCATTCGCGACCATGGGGACGTACCTTGCCAAATAGTTTGAAAGTGACAAGGTGGGCGATTTCGTGGGGGACAACCTCGTTGAGGAATGCCTGCGGATTTTCTTCCAGCAATACCGGATTGAAATGTACCTCCCAGGCCTGTAGACGGGCACTGCCCGCAATTTTGCCCCGTTGTCTAAAACTGACTGTCGGTATTCGCAAACGCTTATTGAGGCGCTGGTTGGCATGCTGGATACATTGCTCGACCTTGGCGATAACTTGGGATTGTAGAGAGGACATAGACAGTTTCGAGTGTTGCTAGTGGAAGGGGGAGTATAGATAAATCAGGGGCGAGATGCGAGTGCTTGAAAAGGGGGAAGAGTAAAGCATTCAAGCAACTGGCAAGAACTATAGAACCAAAAAAGGAAGCCGAAGCTTCCTTTTTTAAACCTGTGCGTTGTCGCTTACTTAATGTTGGCGAAGTCGCGCAGCATTTCAGCTTTGTCTGTTGCTTCCCAAGGGAATTCTTCACGACCGAAGTGGCCGTAGGCAGCCGTCTTCTGGTAGATAGGCTGAAGTAGGTCGAGCATTTCGATCAGGCCGTATGGACGTAGGTCAAAGTGCTGGCGTACTGCTTCCACAATAACGTCGTGAGACACTTTTTCAGTACCGAAAGTCTCAACCATGATAGATGTTGGATCAGCAACACCAATAGCATAAGACAGCTGAATTTCACAGCGCTCAGCCAAGCCAGCAGCAACAATGTTTTTGGCAACATAACGAGCAGCGTAAGCAGCAGAACGGTCAACTTTTGATGGATCTTTACCAGAGAAAGCACCACCACCGTGACGCGCTGCGCCGCCGTAGGTATCAACAATGATTTTACGGCCAGTTAGACCACAGTCACCCATTGGGCCACCGATAACAAAACGGCCGGTTGGATTGATGAAGAACTTGGTATCTTTGTTTAGCCATTCAGCCGGAAGAACTGGCTTGATGATCTCTTCCATTACCGCTTCTTGCAGAACGGGTAGCTCGATGCTTTCACTGTGCTGAGTCGACAGAACAACCGCATCAATACCGACAATCTTGCCTTGATCGTATGCGAAAGTTACCTGGCTCTTTGCATCTGGGCGTAGCCAAGGAAGTGTGCCGTTTTTACGGACTTTAGCCTGACGCTCAACGAGACGGTGAGCATACGTTACAGGCGCTGGCATTAGAACGTCAGTTTCGTTGGTCGCATAACCGAACATGATACCTTGGTCGCCGGCACCAAGTTCACGAGGATCTTCACGGTCAACACCCTGATTGATATCAGGAGATTGTTTGCCGATTGCGCTCAGTACCGCACAAGAGTTGGCATCAAAACCCATTTCTGAGTTTACATAGCCGATTTCGCGTACTGTTTGACGGGTAATTTCTTCGATATCAACCCAGGCTGAAGTCGTAATTTCACCACCAACCATCACCATGCCGGTTTTTACGTAAGTCTCACAAGCAACACGTGCTTTTGGGTCTTGTTCCAGGATCGCATCCAGGACTGCATCAGAAATTTGATCGGCAATTTTATCCGGATGACCTTCTGATACTGACTCAGAAGTAAACAGGTGCTTTGACATGCGTACACTCACTCTTATGGCTTAAGTTGATAACAAGGAGCTCTTAAATGAAAGGCTTTCATAAGCAAAACGTATATGGGTATACGTTTGAATGTATAGAGCTACCTCCGTCTAGACGGCTATAATACTCATATCAAGTTTAAAATCAACACCATGAATAGTAAGGTGATAGTAAAATCGCAAAGCAAACGTTTACCTTTCAGGGTGTTAACATCAAATTATTACCTGGATGTCTTGCCAGCTTATTGAAATGAAGGTTATTTTCTTCAGGAAAACGATTGCAGTCCAGGGGTAGACTTTGCGACAATACCCGCCCGCCGAATCATGGTTATTTGTTATGCGTTTGCGAGCAGCTAGCCACTAAATATACAGTCTACGAATTTCTGGAGCAGACATGTCTTCACGTAAAGAACTTGCCAATGCAATCCGTGCCCTGAGCATGGATGGTGTTCAACAAGCCAACTCTGGCCACCCTGGTGCACCGATGGGTATGGCAGATATCGCTGAAGTACTGTGGCGTGGCCACATGAACCACAACCCACAAAACCCACAGTGGGCTGATCGCGACCGTTTTATCCTTTCTAACGGCCACGGTTCAATGCTTATTTATTCGCTGCTTCATCTTACAGGCTATGACCTGTCGATTGATGATCTGAAGAGCTTCCGCCAGCTTCATTCAAAAACACCGGGTCATCCTGAGTATGGTTATGCGCCGGGTATTGAAACGACAACAGGTCCTTTAGGCCAAGGTATTACTAACGGTGTTGGTATGGCTATGGCTGAAAAAGCCCTTGCTGCACAGTTCAACCGTGAAGGCCACGACATCGTTGACCACAACACATACGTGTTTATGGGTGATGGCTGTCTGATGGAAGGTATTTCTCACGAAGCGTGTTCGCTGGCTGGTACATTGGGCCTAGGCAAGTTGGTTGCCTTCTGGGATGACAACGGTATCTCTATCGACGGTGAAGTAGAAGGTTGGTTCTCTGACGACACGCCAAAGCGTTTTGAAGCTTACGGCTGGCACGTTATTCCTGCTGTTGATGGCCACGATGCTGATGCAATCAATGCAGCAATTGAAGCGGCAAAAGCAGAAACAGACAAACCAACACTGATTTGTACCAAGACTGTTATTGGTTTTGGTTCACCAAACAAAGCGGGTACGCACGACTGCCACGGTGCGCCACTGGGTGCTGAAGAAATTGCAGCAACTAAGGCCGCACTAGGCTGGGAGCACGGTCCTTTCGATATTCCTGCCAATATTGCGGCTGAGTGGAATGCGAAAGAAGCGGGCGCAGCAAAAGAAGCAGCATGGGATGAGAAATTCGCAGCATACGCAGCGGCTTACCCGGAACTTGCGGCAGAATTCAAACGCCGTACCGTTGGTGATCTTCCTGCACAGTGGGAAGAGAAAGCCAATGCAATCATTGCTGATCTGCAAGCTAACCCTGCCAATATCGCATCGCGTAAAGCCTCTCAGAATGCACTGGAAGCGTTCGGTGCTATGCTTCCTGAGTTCATGGGCGGCTCTGCTGACCTTGCTCCGTCTAACCTGACAATGTGGTCTGGCTCTAAGTCTTTGACTGCTAAAGATTTTGCCGGTAACTACATTCACTACGGTGTACGTGAGTTCGGTATGACGGCAATCATGAACGGTATCGCCCTTCACGGTGGTTTCGTACCGTACGGCGCGACATTCCTCATGTTCATGGAATACGCACGTAACGCAATGCGCATGGCTGCACTGATGAAAGTGCAGAACATCCAGGTTTACACTCACGACTCAATCGGTCTGGGTGAAGATGGTCCTACACACCAGCCGGTAGAGCAAATTGCGTCGCTACGTCTGACACCTAATATGAGTACATGGCGTCCATGTGATCAGGTTGAATCAGCGGTGGCTTGGAAATTGGCTATCGAGCGCAAAGATGGCCCAACATCGCTAATCTTCTCGCGCCAAAACTTGGCACAACAGCCACGTGATGCAGAGCAAGTAGCTAACATCGCCAAGGGTGGTTACATCCTGAAGGATTGTAAAGGCAAGCCGGAACTGATCCTTATCGCAACAGGTTCTGAAGTTGAGCTGGTTGTAGCGGCTGCCGCTCAGCTAACGGCGGAAGGCCGTAATGTTCGCGTTGTTTCTATGCCGGCAACGGATGCATTCGACAAGCAAGATGCAGCCTACCGTGAAGCAGTTCTGCCATCAGATGTCACAGCTCGTGTCGCTGTTGAAGCAGGTATTGCTGACTTCTGGTATAAGTATGTTGGTTTTGACGGCCGTATTATCGGTATGACAACCTTCGGTGAATCTGCTCCTGCAGGTGAGTTGTTTAAGATGTTCGGCTTCACTGTTGAGAACGTCGTAGAGACAGCTAAAGAGCTATTAGCCTAATTCTATGAATTGGCACATTCCGAATGAATCCTTAAGATAGTTTTTGTACTGACTTAAGTGATTTATTTCGAAGAATGAAAAAAAGGCCTCCCTCGGAGGCCTTTTTTGTGTCTCTCACAGGCGAAAAATTCTATTTTGGCGCATTGCTTGGTGCATTTAGATGGTTAAATATTAATTTATCGCTATGATCTTGCTATGTTTTTTACTCGCGAGGTGATAGCTGTCACAATTAGGGTGATTCTGAGCTTTGCTTGGTATACACTAACGCGGCTTAGTAAATATGTAGCACGGATATGACACTTAAAGTCGCAATTAATGGATTTGGCCGTATCGGACGCAGTGTGCTTCGCGCATTGTATGAAAGCGGCAAACATCACCAGATAAAAGTCGTGGCAGTCAACGAATTGGCTGAGCCTGAAGCAATGGCTCACCTGTTGCAGTATGACACCAGCCATGGACGCTTTCATAAGCCTGTCTCTCATGACCAGGAGCACCTGTTTATTGCCCATGAAAATGGTGAGCAGGACAGCATCCGAATTCTCCACCAACCCGAAATAAACCTGTTACCGTGGCAAGATCTTGATGTCGACATTGTACTCGACTGTACCGGTATCTATGGTTCTCGGGCTGACGGTGAGGCGCACATAAAAGCGGGTGCCCGCAAAGTGTTATTCTCTCACCCGGCCGACAGTGATATCGACAACACCATTATTTATGGTGTGAACCATGACTCGCTCAAGCCTGAGCACTGTATTGTGTCCAACGGTTCCTGTACTACCAATTGCATTGTCCCGGTTATCAAGGTATTGGATGATACCTTCGGTATTGAGTCAGGCACCATTACTACGATTCACTCCGCGATGAATGACCAGCAGGTTATCGACGCCTACCACTCCGATTTACGCCGTACTCGCGCTGCCAGTCAGTCAATTATCCCTGTCGATACTAAACTTCATCTTGGTATTGGCCGTATATTTCCGAAATTTTCTGACAAATTTGAAGCGATCTCTGTGCGCGTGCCGACAATTAACGTCACCGCGATGGATTTAAGTGTCACAGTTAAAACAAATGTGAAAGTTAATGACGTAAATCAATCACTGGCAGAGGCGTCTCGTTGTACATTAGCTAACATAGTTGATTACACCGAAGCACCACTTGTTTCAATTGACTTCAATCACGATCCTCATAGCGCGATTGTCGATGGCACTCAAACTCGTGTCAGTAACCAGCATCTAATTAAGTTGTTGGTGTGGTGTGATAACGAATGGGGATTTGCCAACCGGATGCTAGACACCGTATTGGCTATGCACGCAACGGAAAGTTGCGTAGCAACAGCAGAAAAGCTGTAACAATGAATTATTGGGCTTGGCAGTGACGCCGGGCCGACAAAACTTTGATTTTTAAATTAATTAATGTTGAGAGGACAAACCATGTCTGTAATCAAGATGACTGACCTGGAACTTGCAGGTAAACGCGTATTTATCCGTGCTGACCTAAACGTACCAGTAAAAGACGGAAAAGTAACATCAGATGCACGTATCCTTGCATCTCTTCCTACTATCAAGCTATGCCTGGAAGCTGGCGCGAAAGTAATGGTTACTTCTCACCTGGGTCGTCCGACTGAAGGCGAATATGCAGAAGAGTTCTCTCTAGCTCCTGTAGTTAACTACCTAAACGACGCATTGGATTGCGATGTTAAACTAGCGAAAGATTACCTAGACGGCCTAGAGCTAAACGCAGGTGAGCTAGTTGTTCTTGAAAACGTTCGTTTCAACAAGGGCGAGAAGAAGAACGAAGAAGAGCTATCTAAGAAATACGCTGCACTATGTGACATTTTCGTGATGGACGCATTCGGTACGGCTCACCGTGCGCAAGCTTCAACTCACGGTGTAGGTACTCATGCTCCTGTAGCATGTGCCGGTCCTCTTCTTGCTGCTGAGCTTGAAGCACTAGGTAAAGCAATGGACAACCCTGCTCGTCCGCTTGTTGCTATCGTTGGTGGTTCAAAAGTTTCTACTAAGCTTACTGTTCTTGAGTCACTTTCTAAAATCGCTGACCAATTGGTTGTTGGTGGTGGTATCGCGAATACATTCATCGCTGCTGAAGGTCACAACGTAGGTAAGTCTCTATACGAAGCAGACCTAGTTGAAACTGCACAAAAACTAATGAAAGAGTGTGCAATTCCAGTTGCTACTGATGTTGCATGTGCGAAAGCATTCGATGAAAACGCAGAAGCTGAAATCAAAAACGTTGCTGACGTTCAAGACGACGACATGATCTTCGACCTTGGCCCAGATTCAACTGCTGCTCTTGCTGAAATCATCGGCAACGCAAAAACTATTCTTTGGAATGGTCCAGTTGGCGTATTCGAGTTCAAAAACTTCGAAGCAGGTACTGCTGGCATTTCTAAAGCAATCGCGGAATCAGCTGGCTTCTCTGTTGCGGGTGGCGGTGACACACTAGCTGCTATCGATAAGTTCGGTATCAAAGCAGATGTTTCTTACATCTCAACTGGTGGCGGTGCGTTCCTTGAGTTCGTTGAAGGTAAAGTACTACCTGCCGTTGCTATGCTTGAAGAGCGTGCAAAAGCGTAATTAATTTTGGGCGGGAGCGGTGCTCCCGCCGATAAACGTTTGTGAATTAGATCAAGTTTTTATAGAATACTGGCCTAGTAGCAAACGTTTGCACAGATTTATATTTAATACAGACAACAAGGTAAATAGGACTATTGTTATGTCTAAGATCTTCGATTTCGTAAAACCTGGTGTGATTTCTGGCGACGACGTACAGAAAGTATTTGAAGTAGCAAAAGAGAACAACTTTGCTCTTCCTGCGGTAAACGTAGTTAACACTGATTCAATCAACGGCGTTCTTGAAGCTGCTTCTAAAGTTAAAGCTCCAGTTGTTGTTCAGTTCTCTAACGGTGGTGCTGGTTTCTTCGCTGGTAAAGGCGTGAAACTTGAAGGTCAAGGTGCACAAGTCCTTGGTGCTGTAGCGGGTGCGAAATACGTACACGCTGTTGCTGCTTCTTACGGCGTTCCTGTGATCCTTCACACTGACCACGCTGCTAAGAAACTGCTTCCATGGATTGACGGTCTACTAGACGCTGGTGAAGAGTTCTTCGCACAAACTGGCAAGCCTCTATTCTCTTCTCACATGATCGACCTTTCTGAAGAGTCTCTAGAAGACAACATCGAAATCTCAGGCAAGTACCTTGAGCGTATGGCTAAGATGGGTATGACGCTAGAAATCGAACTAGGTTGTACTGGTGGTGAAGAAGACGGCGTTGATAACTCTGATATGGACGCATCTGAGCTTTACACTTCTCCTGAAGATGTTGCTTACGCATACGAGAAACTAATGGCTATCAGCCCACGTTTCACTATCGCAGCTTCTTTCGGTAACGTACACGGTGTTTACCAGGCGGGTAACGTTGTACTGACTCCAACTATCCTACGTGACTCTCAGGCATACTGTGCAGAGAAGTTCGGTATTGCACCTAACGCTCTAAACTTCGTATTCCACGGTGGTTCAGGTTCTTCAGAAGCTGAAATCCAAGAGTCTATCGGCTACGGTGTTATCAAAATGAACATCGATACTGATACGCAGTGGGCAACGTGGGACGGTATCCGTACTTACGAAGCTGCAAACCGCGAATTCCTACAAGGTCAAATCGGTAACCCAACTGGCGAAGCTGCGCCAAACAAGAAGTTCTACGATCCACGCGTATGGCTACGTGCTGGTCAGGCTTCTATGGTTACTCGTCTTGAGAAGGCATTTGCTGACCTTAACGCAATCGACGTACTATAATTTAACGTCCAGCGCTTAAAATTCAAAAGCCCGCATTAGCGGGCTTTTTTCGTTTTAAGGCTATTTTATTTCTTGGTGTACTTTCTGTTGGTGGTAGATAAAGCCAGGATTATTATCTTGCCCGCAAATGATTGCTTCACACTAAAATTCACAGTTATAGTGGTGATTGCGTAAGGATTTGGTGTTATTAGGACTAAGTTTATTTATGCAGCTATAACCTATTGTGGGATAAGAATAATGTTAGCAGGAAGAGATTAGTATGAGTGAAAGTGTCGCGGAAACCGTAACGGATACCGTTGTCGAAACCATTAAGGATAATGAGTTAACCAACGGCGTATTGAATGCAGGTACTTGGGTTGCCGATAACCAAGAGCTCCTGATCCAATATGGGGTGAATGTTCTTTCGGCCCTATTGATTTTGTTCATTGGTAACATGATCACCAAGGGGATTGCCAACGGCGTAGCGAAGGTGCTGCGCAAGAAAGATATGGATGAAGCGGTTGTCGAGTTTCTACACTCATTAGTACGCTATCTATTATTTGTCATTGTTCTGATTGCCGCTCTGGGACGAATCGGTGTCCAGACTGCTTCTGTCGTCGCAGTGATCGGTGCCGCAGGTCTTGCCGTTGGCCTGGCTTTGCAGGGGTCACTATCAAACTTTGCCGCAGGCGTATTGATTGTTGCTTTCCGTCCCTTCAAATCTGGTGACTATGTTGAAATCGGTGGCGTAGCCGGTTCGGTTGAATCGATTCAAATTTTTTCAACAGTACTGTGTACACCGGATAATAAAATGGTTGTAGTACCGAATGGCGCAGTAATTGGTAGTGCGATCACTAACTATTCACATCATAAAACACGTCGTATCGATTTTGTGATTGGTGTGTCTTACGATGCGGATCTGAAAAAAACCAAAGAAGTGCTGACCCGTGTGGTTAACGCCGAGTCGCGGGTGCTGAAAGATCCGGAACCTACCATTGGTGTCGTAGCCTTGGCTGATTCGTCGGTGAATTTTGTGGTTCGTCCATGGGTGAATACTGTAGATTATTGGGGCGTTTATTTTGATTTGCTACAGGCTATCAAAGAAGAGCTCGATAAAGAGAATATTGGTATACCTTATCCGCAAATGGATGTGCACCTGAACAAGCAGGAAAGCTAAGAGCCATCAATAAAACGAAAAATGAAAATGGAGCCGGCTGGCTCCATTTTTTTAGATATTAGTCCGAGAGTATTCGGCTGCCCTCTATACTTCAGTAACTGCAGGCAACTGAATTTGCGGATTAGGCAGCAGGCTTAACAGTGCATCCAATTGGGCACTGGCAAATGCAAAGGTAGCGGTCGGTTTTCCGGGGGTATACATGATTTCATCAAAGGAATATAACACCGGGTCGATCAGCATTGTGATAGCTTCCGGCAAACCAAACGGGCATACCGCGCCCGGTTCACAACCTATGGCTTCAACCATTTCATCATTGCTGCAAATCGAGACACGCTTGCCGACCAGTGATTTTACCAACTTGCTGTCGAGCCGACTGTCACGGTGGGTCAGTAGCAGGCAATGACCGCCGCCTTTGAGTTTCATAAATAAACTCTTGGTCGGTGCCGCGGTGATACCGAGTTCGGTACTGATACGTCGATCGGTCTCAAAGTCCAAAATAGGGTCGTGTTGCCACTCTTTATAGGGAACATTTGCCTGTTGGAATAGCGCAATATTGGTTTGGTAGATGTGTTCCTGGTTATCCGACAAAAGGACTCTCCCATAATTGGTTTGCAAGGTGCGCTGCGATGAAGAACATCATACCAGCGACGGAAAGATCGATAGCGCATTTTACTTTGGGTTTGGACAGGGTAGGGGCCATTTTCGCAGCGCCGATCGACAGGCTGTAGAACCATACGAATGATGCGAGGATTGTGCCCGCTGCAAACGCGACTCGATCACTTCCTTCGAACTGGCCGCCAATCGAGCCAAGAATGACCACCGTATCCAGATATAAATGCGGGTTCAATACGGTGACAGCCAGCGCGCCTAGAATGACGGTACGCCGTCTGCGGGTCAAGGCGGTCGTGTTTTCACCCTCTGTTGAGGCGGGCTGGAACGCACTCTTTAAAGACATTACGCCGTAAAAGAGCAGGAATGCCATGCCGCCGACTGTAACCGCAAACAGCAAGGTTTCATTGCTTGATAGCAGAGCGCCTCCGCCGAAGATCCCCAGGCTGATAAATATCACATCGCAGATGCTGCAGATAGTTGCTGTGGTTAAATGATGGTTGCGCTTAATACCCTGGTTCAAAACATACGCGTTTTGCGCCCCGATGGGAATGATCATGCTCGCACCCAATCCAAATCCTTGTAATAACACCCACATACTCATTGGTCTTGTTCCTGAAAAGAGATTTATCAACGACGATTTCTGATAGCGCAAGCTTACTCTCGAGAGTAGGATTAAGTACAACTAATAAAATTTATATATTATTAATCTTTCTAATAATGAGCGGGGTTGGGTATGCGAGGGCTGGATTATCGCTGGATAGAAGCATTGGATGCGGTGATTGCGCAGCGCGGTTTTGAGCGGGCAGCAGAGCATTTGTGTATTACCCAGTCGGCGGTTTCTCAGCGGATCAAGCAGTTGGAAAAGCTGATGGCCCAGCCAATGCTGGTGCGTGAGCAGCCACCGAGGCCGACGCCGGCAGGGCAGAAAATATTGGGACTCTATCGTCGGGTTCGTCTGCTGGAGCAAGAGTTGTTACCGGAGCTCACTCCAGATGATACCAGCCAGCCCTTATCGGTTTCTCTGGCTATTAATGCAGACAGTTTAGCTACCTGGCTTTTGCCTGCACTGAGTCCGCTTTTGAAGTCACGGCGAATAGAGTTGAACCTGCTGGTTGAGGATGAAATTAGAACACTGGACAAATTGCGCAGCGGTGAAGTGGTGGGGGCGATCAGTATGGAGGCCAATTCGTTACCGGGCTGTGTGGCAGATTATCTTGGCCGGGTTGACTACTGGTGTGTTGCCAGCCCCGAGTTTGCCAAGAAATACTTTGCTGATGGTGTGACAAGGGAGACCTTGCTGGCGGCACCTGGTGTGGCGTTCGATCAGCATGATGATATGCATGAGCGCTTTGTTCACCAGCACTATAATCTGCCGCTGGGCAGTGTGATGAAGCATACGGTGAGATCGTCCGAGGCATTTGTCAGAATGGCGGTGGAGGGGATCGCTTATTGCCTGATCCCACGGGTGCAGATCCAGAGTGAACTGGACAGTGGCCTGTTGGTAAATGTGACGCCGGAGATTTTTCTGACTCGCCGAATGTATTGGCATCATTGGGTTCTTGAAAGTGGCGTGTTGGCCGAGCTGTCACAGAAGTTAACCACATACGCCCGCAACGTGTTGCCACAATAGTGAAAGAGCAAATCGTTTTAATGTTGTGTTGATAAATTACAAAATAAAACATCGTACAAAACATTTTCAGTTTTGGGGGATAATTTTTGGATCCTTGTTGTCGAAACAAAACAGCAGACAAATTTGACGGTATAACCAATTAGGATAGCCTTATGAAAAAGCAACTATTAGCGGTGGTATTGGGATTGAGCTCGTTGGGCTTTGCGGGCACGGCGGCGGCTAATATAACCGTACCTCACCTTGAAACGATCGGCAGTGGCGAGGTAACGGCGCAACCTGATATGGCAGAATTCTCGGTTGCTGTCGAAGAAATGCGCGCTTCGGCCAAAGAGGCCAAACAGGCGGTTGATAAGGCGGTTACAGCATTTGTCGAGCGCTTGCAGGCCAAGGGAGTAGAGCGAAGCGATATTCAAAGCGCCAATATTAGCCTGCAGCCGCAATATCACTACCCGAAAGACAAGAAGCCCGAACTGACCGGCTACCGTGCCAGTCGCCATATTACCGTTACGGTGAGAGATCTCGAACTGCTGAACACCTATCTCGATAACGCGCTGGGCGACGGGATCAACCGGATCAACACTATCCAGCTCAAGGTCAGCAATGAAGCCGAATATATCGAACAGGCGCGACAGGCCGCGATAAAAGATGCGATGGAGAAAGCCGAATCATTGGCAAAAGGCTTTGGTGAGAAGATCGATGGGGTATGGCGTATTACCTACCAGGCTGCAAGCCCACGCCCGATGATGATGCGGATGGCGATGGATGCCGCACCGGAAACGTCAGCGACTTATCAGGATTCACAGATCACAATCCGTGATCGAGTTGAAGTTGTATTTAAGCTTGAGGAATAATCACTCTCTTTGTTTCTGAATAACAAAAAGGAGAGCACATGCTCTCCTTTTCCTGTTATCGAATCTCGGCCCTAGTTCCTCGATCCTGTCGCTTTGCGATTAATGCAGAATTCGCGCGCGAATTGTACCGTCGATCGCCTTAAGTTTTGTTAGTGCCTCTTCGGCACGCTCTGTTTCAACATCAATAACCACGTAGCCGAGCTCCGGACTTGTTTGCAGGTATTGTGCGGCAATGTTGATGCCTTCTGAAGCAAAAATCGTGGTGATTTGGTTCAGAATACCCGGGCGGTTTTCGTGAATGTGCAACAGGCGAGCGCAGTCACGATGTTCAGGAAGAGATGCTTCGGGGAAGCCAACGGCTGACAGGGTGGAACCGTTATCCGAGTATTTCGCCAGTTTGCCCGCCACTTCGACGCCAATGTTGGCCTGTGCTTCCTGGGTTGAACCGCCGATATGCGGTGTCAGCAGGACATTGTCGAATTTCATCAGCGGCGACTCGAATGGATCGCTATTGGTTTTTGGTTCTGTCGGGAATACATCGAGAGCCGCGCCGGCAATGTGCTTGCTTTCCAGTGCGCTGCATAGCGAATCAATCTCGACGACCGTACCACGGGCGGCATTGATAAAGATGGCCCCAGGTTTCATACGGGCAAATTCTTCAGCGCCCATCATATCCTGGGTTTCAGGCGTTTCAGGTACATGCAGGCTGATCACGTCACACTTGTTCAGCAGTTCGGTCATTGAACGAACCTGAGTGGCATTGCCCAGTGATAGCTTGTTTTCAATATCGTAAAAATAGACTTTCATGCCGAGGTTTTCAGCCAAAATACCCAGCTGGGTACCGATATGGCCATAACCGATGATCCCCAAGCGTTTGCCTCGGGCTTCGAAAGAGTGATCTGCGGATTTCTGCCATTCGCCACGGTGTGCTTTGGCATTTTTTTCTGGGATGCCGCGAAGAAGCAGCAAGATTTCACCAAGTACGAGCTCGGCAACACTTCGGGTGTTGGAGAATGGGGCATTAAAAACGGGGATCCCCCGCTTGGTCGCGGCTTTCAGATTAACCTGGTTGGTTCCGATACAAAAACAACCCACGGCAATCAGTTTCTTTGCAGCACTAAAGACCTCTTCAGTTAGCTGGGTGCGGGAGCGGATGCCAACAAAGTGCGCATCTTCGATTGCTTCCAACAGTTCATCACCAGCAAGAGAACCCTTGTGGTACTCGATATTGGTGTAACCAGCGTGCTGTAAAACTTCAATTGAAGAAGGGTGAACACCCTCTAACAAGAGAATTTTAATCTTTTCTTTATCCAGTGAAACTTTAGCCATTGGGTTCTCATCCTTAAAAACATGAGTCTAGGCATTCAGGGGGGAGACCAGCACTGTGTTGGCAGGAAAGACTTAGCAAGGTTATTTTCCTGCATGCTGGCGGCCTGGCGTTAACTCAAACGATTGCTACATGCTGATATTAAAGTATCAAAAAATAACCAGTAAGGGTAAGAATATTACAATATAGATAAGAAAAAACGGCATAATATATGCCGTTTTGTAATCAAATAACAGAACTCAGGCTAGCCTTGCGGCTAACTAGTTTATTTTTCGAATTTTTTCACGCCTTCACGAGACCCCATCAGCAAGACGTCCGCACCACGGTGAGCAAACAGGCCAACGGTAACTACGCCCGGAAGCGCATTGATTTGTTCTTCAAGTTCTTTAGGCTTGGTAATTTTCATATTGTGTACATCTAGGATAATGTTGCCGTTATCCGTGACTACACCTTCGCGATAAACTGGGTCACCACCAAGTTTCACCAGCTCGCGGCCAATGAATGAACGTGCCATCGGGATCACCTCGACTGGCAGCGGGAACTGGCCCAGTACGTCCACCTGCTTGGTATCATCAACAATACAGATGAACTGCTTGGCAATGGCTGCAACGATTTTTTCGCGAGTCAATGCGGCACCGCCACCTTTGATCATGTCGTACTCGCCGTTGATCTCGTCGGCACCATCAACATAAATATCCAGGCTAGAGACTTCGTTTGCATCCAGAACAGGAATGCCGATCTCTTCCAGGCGCTTAGTGGAAGCTACCGAGCTAGATACTGCACCTTGGATTTCTTCTTTACGAGTTTCTAGAGCATCGATGAAGTGATTAACGGTTGAGCCTGTGCCGACACCTACAATGCTGCCTTTCTTTACGTAGTCCAGAGCAGCCCAGCCAGCAGCTTTTTTCATTTCATCTTGTGTCATGCCTTTCTCCTAGTGATGACAAACGTTGCGCGAAGCGCTGATTATAGCTAACTGGACTGCATGCGTCAGGCCTATTCTTTGACGAAGATCGCTGTTCATTACATCAGAAAACATAAATCTATTAATAACATAGATTTAGCTATGCCATTTGTGGCACGTAAAAACCAAACGTTTGCGTTGGTAAGCAGGAATATGCTGAAAAAGGCAGCAGAGTGTCGCTATTTATTTAGATAGGTCTTGTTACCAGGAAAAATGGCAAGACGGGGTAATGATTTCCGGCAGAGGGACATCCCAGGCCTCAAAAGGCAGGTTATTGACCTGTTGGCAGTCATGGGCCAAGCCGAGTGGACGCGGACCTTGTTTTTCATAGTGCCAGCGAGTGAGTGTGCGATCATAGTAACCGCCCCCCATTCCCAGGCGTTGGCCGGTACTGTCAAAAGCGACCATCGGGGTACAGATCAGGTCCAGTTCTCTGGCGGGCTTCACTAGCCTGATATCCAGCGCGGGCTCTTGGATTTGATATTTGTTCAGCGTCATACGGGTTGCTGGGGTGTAGTGGAGAAACAGCAGGTGTCCTTTGCTGAAAGGATGCAGGACGGGCAGGTAAACCTGTTTACCGTGTTCCCATAGCCAGTTGATCAGAGGTTGGGTATCAATTTCACCGTCATTGGATAAATACAGTGCAATATGGTGAGACTCGATGACACTTTTTATCTGTTGGAACCGTACAAGCAATTCTTGTGCGTCATGTTGCTGTTGTTCCGGGCTAAGGGCACGGCGCCGAAGACGGACATGTTGGCGAATATGCTGGCGTGGAGAAGATGGCTGAACAGGTTGTCTCATAGGTCATCCAATGACAGAGGTTGTTCGGGCAATTATAGAAGCGAGTATCTTGTGGACGAGTTCTAGAATCCAGTTTCTCGATTCTCGTTACTGTTGGAGGTATGCCCCAAGGTGCCGTTGCGAATTGTGGCCCTTGAACCAGATGTTCAAGGTGGATCAGCAACATTAACCGCAGGCTTCTCAGTACGGGCTGAGCATGCTCAATAGCTAATAAAAAGCTGATCCTGGGTATTTGCTTATCGGCTCGGGGACGTTAATTCACTGACGTACACCCCAGGGTCAATTTATTATCAACGCTTTGGTTGATTTTGCAATGCTTTATCCAAATTTTCTGCTAGTTCGCTGATTCGATTGGACAAATTTGAATCACTGCCTTGATGTTCTCTACGTTCGCTATGCAGCTCGTTACAAATATTCAGACCTGTAAACATGAGCAGCTGCTCGACATTGCTGATATTGGTACGATCAGACAAGTCCTGCAGGCGTTGGTCAAAATCTATTGCCGCTTCACGCAGCGCATCCTCCTGACCTGTCGGACAGTTTACCCGCAAGGTACGGCCCATTACTTGAATTTCAACTGCCTGAGTACTCATAAACTTCTAATCTGCTCCGTGCCAGATAGCTAATATGGCATTCCGCTTGCGATACGCGATAGGTGGCTAAATATAGAAAAAGCCTTTTCAACATGCAAGCTTGCTTATCATGCTTTGTCGCAAATGGTGACTGACTAGCCAGATCTTAACCAACTTGGAGCCAGTTTGATATAAACATCGGCTTAGCATGCCAATAAAAACATCGCACCACGGCTGCACTGGGAATCTACTGAATTGTTATCAGGTTATTAGCCTGTTCATAGGCTAAGTGTTAGCATAACACAATTAAGATTGGCACCAATGAGATTAAGGTGAAAGGCCCATGAGCGATGTTAAATTGCCCGCATATGATGTTGTTGAAGCAGCATTGAAAGATCACGGCTTGGCAGTCACGCCTTCAGAACTTCACGGTCTGTTGAGCGGAATGATCTGCGGTGGTATGGCGGTAGATGATGAGAGCTGGGTTGGCCCGGTCAGTGATTACGCTAACGAAGGCGCACTTTTAACCGATGGTGCAAAAGCCGCAGTGCGAATGGTCTTTGATGCAGCCTCTTTTGAGCTGGGTGAATTGGCTAAAACCTTATTTAGCTCGACGGCGGCGGAGCTGGCGGATTATGAATTTACTGTCTCGATGCTGCTGCCTGCCGATGAGGCTGAGCTGATGCTGCGTGCCGAGGCATTGAGTGAATGGACGACGAATTTTATCTCAGGACTGGGTTTGATGGGGCTGGAGAAATCCAAACTCTCACCTGAAGTGACTGAGGCTGTATCGGTACTGGAAGAGATCTCTCAACTAGGTGTCGACGAAGATGAAGATATGTCAGAGCAAGCCCAGTTATTCGATAATGTGGCTGCCTATGTGCCGGAATGTGTCCTGACCTGTCTGGTCGAACTCAGCCAGCGCCCGGGTGCTGTTGAAGAACCAACGATTCCTGGCATCGGCCAGGGTGAGAAGCCAACACTGCATTAATTACTTACGCAAAGGGGCTGGATGTGAAGCAGTATGATGTGGTCATTGCTGGTGGAGCAATGGCGGGCGCAACACTGGCAATTGCACTTAATACACTCAGCAATGGCCTGCTGAAAATAGCAGTTGTTGAAGCCGTTGCACCCAAATTGGATCAACACCCGGGCTATGACGCGCGGAGTATCGCGCTGTCGTTGGGCTCGGCCAATATCCTGCGGGATATTGGTATTTGGCCGCCGATGGCGGAAGTGGCTACACCGATTTCACATATTCATGTTTCTGATCAGGGGCATGCAGGCATCGTACATGTTGATGCCGATGAGCAGGCTGTTGATGCGTTGGGTTATGTTGTAGAGCTTGCCGATGCAGGTGCTGTATTGCATAAACAACTTGATGAGCTTGAACCTGTTAGCTTGTTCTGTCCGGCCGTTATTACCGATATTAAGCGAAGCCAAGCAGCGGTAACCCTGACTTTGGATCAAGGCGATACTATTTCTGGCAAGTTGCTGGTAACGGCAGACGGTGCTTTGTCAGCTTGCTGTGAGATGTTGAACATGGGACGCAGTGAGTATGATTTTGAGCAGATTGCTGTTATTGCCAACATCACGACGGCTGAAGCCCATCAGGGACGGGCATTTGAACGCTTTACTCCTTACGGGCCTGTTGCGTTGCTGCCGATGTCGGAAGGGCGTAGCTCGTTAGTATGGTGCATCCGCCCGGAAGAACAGTATAAGGTGATGGAGTGGAGTGATGAGCAGTTCTTGACTGAGCTGCAGAAGGCGTTTGGCTGGCGGCTCGGGCAACTGGTGAAAACGGGATCCCGTTGTGCCTACCCGCTATTGTTGCGTCAATCTCAGCGGTTAATTTCTCATCGGGTTGCTGTGGTCGGTAATGCCGCGCAGACCTTGCACCCGATTGCCGGTCAGGGATTCAACCTTGGCTTGCGTGATGTGATGACCTTGGCTGAAGAAGTCGCCAAGGGGCTGGAGGCCGGCGAAGAGCCGGGCAGTGCTAGCATCTTGAGCCGCTATCGTCAGCGCCGTACACCGGATCGTGAGGCGACCATCAATATGACTGCAGGCCTGGTCAGCTTGTTTGCCAACAACAGCTTTCCGCTGATCGCTGGCAGGAATATTGGCCTGATGGCGATGAGCCTATGTGATATTTTAAAAACACCGCTGGTTAGGCGGGCAATGGGACAGGTAGAACGATGATGCAAAGTGTAGATGTTGCCATTATTGGTGGCGGAATGGTGGGCTTAACGCTGGCCGCCGCGCTCGCTGATACCGAGTTGCGAGTGGCGGTAATTGAAGGCCGGTTACCCGAGCAAGAGCTTGAACCATTGCCGGATTTGCGTGTTTCTGCCTTAAGCCGAGCCAGTGAGCGTATTTTACACCGCGTTGGTGCCTGGCCGGGTATTGAATCGCGCCGTCTGAGCCCGTATAGCAAGATGGAGGTCTGGGAGCTGGACAGTTTTGCCAGTATCGAATTTGACGCCGGACGCCTGGCCCAGCCTAACTTGGGCCATATTGTCGAGAACCGAGTGATCCAGCTGGCATTGCTCGAGCGGGTACAGCAATTACCCAATGTGACATTGCTGGCACCAGAGCGGTGTCAGAACATTGCCTTTGGCGAAAGTGAAGCCTGGCTTAGCCTAGAATCGGGCAAAAGCCTGACGGCTAAACTGGTTGTTGGGGCCGATGGGGCCAATTCTTGGTTGCGTCAGCAGCTTGATATTCCATTAACTCACTGGGATTACGGCCACAGTGCGATCGTTGCTAACATCCGTTGTACGGAAGCTCACGAGCGAACGGCTCGCCAGATTTTTCGCCCGCAGGGGCCATTGGCTTTTCTGCCTTTGCCAGCCAGTGATCTTTGCTCGATAGTCTGGTCTGTGGATCCGCGGGAAGCCGAGCAGCTTTGTGCGATGTCTGATGATGAATTTAACAAAACACTGACTGCCGCCTTTGATCACCGACTCGGACTATGCCGAGTCGAAGGCGCGCGTCAGGCATTTCCATTGAAAATGCGTTATGCCCGTGACTTTGTGCGTGAGCGGGTTGCGCTCGTCGGCGATGCCGCCCATACCATCCACCCGTTGGCAGGGCAGGGCGTGAATCTGGGGTTGCTTGATGCTGCGAGCTTGGCACAAGAGCTGAAACTCCTGTGGCAGCAAGAACAGGATATAGGTAAGAAAGTGAATTTACGTCAGTATGAGCGCTGGCGCAAAGCCGAGGCTGCGAAAATGATTACGGCGATGCAGGCGTTTCGCGACCTATTTGCCGGTAGTAATCCGGCCAAAAAACTGGTGCGAGACATTGGTATGTTTATCGCCGATAAAACCCCGGGTGTGAAAGATGAGTTTATGCGTCGGGCATTGGGTTTGTCTGGTGAGTTACCGGATATAGCGAAGCACTAACTGGTTGCTAATCCTGGTGTTTGAAAAATAAACCGTCTCTCCTGAGGCGGTTTTTTTGTTTGTCGCTAATTCATAGGGATTTTATTGATCACTTTTTGATTTTTTCTCCTACAGTAAATAACAGGAATTTGAATACGAATTAGAGACTGACGGCAGTTATGTTAGTTGAAGTGCTGTAACTGTGTTTTAACTTATCTGCTTTCATCGCGTTGAGTTAAGGGCGATAGGCAGGCTTTCAAAAGGAAGTACCACCATGAGCTATATTCCCTCTGAGTTGAAATTTACCAATACCCATGAATGGGTACGTCCGGAAGGTGATGGTGTCTATACCGTAGGTCTTACCGATCATGCCCAGTCTATGTTGGGTGATATGGTTTTTGTTGATTTACCCGAATTGGATGCAGCGACAGAGGCCGGCGAAGACTGTGCGGTCGCCGAATCAGTAAAAGCAGCGTCTGATGTCTACGCACCTTTGACCGGTTTTGTGGTTGCAATAAATGAAGAGTTAGAAAACTCGCCTGAGTTGCTCAATAGCGATCCTTATGGTGACGGCTGGCTATTTCAGATCAAAGTCGAAGATGAAGGCGAGTTCGCTGATTTGCTGGATGCGGATAACTATCTAGATTTGGTCGATGAGTCTGAATAAGGAGTCATTCATGACCATACCCAGGTTACTTGGGTGTATAAAGCCCACGCAAGGGTGGGCTTTGAATGAAGCGGGCCAACATTTTAATAAATTACAATAACGAGAATTCTTTTAGTCGTTTGATTTCCTGATTAACCTCGTTAACGGTCTGAAAATGTCGTTGCTGGGCTTTTACTGGCACAAGCAACATTCCATTGTTGAATTCATAGCCTCCTCGGCCATCAATATAGATCCTTCCACTAAATAAACGGCTTACGTGCTTTGCTATCATTTTAGGCACGTAGCGTTTGAACATGCGCATATAAAGCTAACCTTGTATGGGTTCCTAACGGCAGGAATTATAAAATAGAGGTTATGAAAGTTATGTGATGATTACAGCATAATAATAATGTTAAATTAATCACGGCGGTGTATTTTTTTGTGCTACTGCTTGATTTTTAGATGATTGTGCTTTTTATTTTCTTTGAAAAATAACTGGCTTATGTAAATGAAAGTTACAAATATCGCGGTTTATTTCATTTATTGTTTTTATATTATGATCTTAGAGATTTTACCAATGGGCACTTGTATACATATTTTTAATGAGCTCTGCTCTTCCTATCAAGTCTTCTAGGGCAATATAGATTTTGCCTGTCGTAAATTTAGTGTTTTGTGCTGAATATAGGTGCTGGTCTGAGGTGTTTTAAGTTTTCTTCGATTTTCTGTTCGGGATCAAGGTTTGTTTTTAGCATATGCTAATAATATGACTGTTGTTGGCATATGCTAGAAAAGAGGATGTTATGCCCAGACCCAAAATACATCGCAGAATAGGATGTCGCCCGGCACATAGCTGTTTTAAGCCTAATGGCGTCCCGATGTCGCAGCTAGAAAGTATTGTGCTTGCGCCAGATGAGCTGGAAGCAATTAGGCTGGTGGACCTAAATGGCCTCCATCAGCAGGCTGCTGCGCAGGAGCTGGGTGTTTCCCGGCAAACCCTAGGCAATATTATTGCTCGGGCGAGAAATAAAGTTGCACAGGCTCTAGTAAAGGGCAAGGCACTGGAACTCCAGCCAGCCTCGTTATCATCTTTAACATCACAGTCAGTCGATGCGGATCGACAGGTCGACAAGAAGGATCATTAGAATGTCGCTCGCAATTGCAATTACGCCACGAAATGAAGTGGCAGGACATTTTGGTAAAGCTGCTGCTTTTTTGGTATTTGATGAACAGGGGCAACCTTTAACCACTCTTGACAATGCAGGTCGTCGTGAGATTGGCTGTAAGCATAAAAAACGCCTTCAACACCAGTTGAGTGAACTGGGTGTTAGCGAAATTATCCTTGGCAATGTTGGTCAGCGATCGTTGGCAAGGTTGTTAAAGGCCGGATTCTCGGTGATCCGGGTGCCTACACGGAGTAGTGTCTCATCGGTATTGAATGGCGATGCCGCAAGAGAACAGCTGGCAACAGCAGAGCAAGGACGGCCGTGTAAGCGCGAAAAAGGGGACTGCGGCTGTGGTTGTGGCAGCAAGAAACAAGTTGCGCCCGCAAAAATTGGTACAGCGATGAATAAAAAATTGTCATTGTCGGGTCTGACTAAGGTAGGAGGACTAAAGTTATGACGTTTTTATTGACCATGATGGTTTTTCTGCTGGTTATTGTTGCAATGGCGATAGGTTGGATTGTTAAAAAGCAGACGATCAAGGGAAGCTGCGGAGGCCTTGCCGGTGTCGGGGTTGAAAAGGAATGTAATTGTGATCAGCCGTGTGATAGTCATAAGCTCTATCAGATCCAGGAGCCAGAAAAAGAGTAGGCAAGCAGGGTGCTAGCCCTACTTGTACACCCTAGGATCGCTGGCGTAGATCCTCCACTCGTCTGGTTATTGTCCGGCTCACGACTTGCCGCAGCCACTCTATCCTGGGATGGCTGCCGTTTCTGCGCAGCCACAGCATATTGATATCAAAGTCAGGGATATTGACTGGTGGCGGGCACTGGGTCAGCTTATCGTGAAATATCTCGACTCGCGCCATCAGGGTGGAGACCACGCAGATTAAATTGCGGCCTGTCAGCAAGTGGCGAATGGTCATAAAGTTGCTCGATCCGACAGCAATATGGCGGTTGAAGCCTTGTTGCAATAACTCGGTATCAACGGCACTGGCCAGCTTGCCGTCAGGAGTTACCAAAGCCTGTGGGGTTGCGATATAGCGGGCTAGATCGATAGGTGGATGTAATCCGGTTGTCTGCTTGTCGAACAGGCAAACATGATCTTCGGTATACAGATACTGGCTATCGAACTCTCGCGGCAGATCCGTCATGGATCCAATAATCAGATCGATTTTTTGTGCCTCAATCGCTGATTGGAAGTTGTTGCGGTCTACATTGCAGAAACTGAGCTGGCAGTAGGGAGCTTGTTTAGTTATAGCATCGAACAAGGCCGGGGCAAACAAGAGCTCGGCATAATCGGTTAGCCCGATGCGAAAACTGCCACGGTAGTTGTGGGGCGTAAAATCACCGGGCTGTAGAATTTCGGTGGTGACCAGATGAAGAATATTGTCGATCACCGGTGCAAGCTCAATGGCTTTGTCGGTGGCAACCATCTGGTGTCCCTGACGTTCAAATAGCGGATCGTTGATCAGCGCCCGAAGCCGAGACAGATTGTGGCTCATTGCCGATTGACCGAGAGACAATTTCGCAGCAGCTTTGGTGACACTCCGGGTTTCCATCAAGGCTGAAAAAGCGATCAGCAAATTGAGATCGACACCTCGCCAGTTGATATTCTTCACTATTGTCCCTCTTTTTTGTCATCAGCGGCAGATATCAGCAAACATTGGATCGCAAAGGATAAGGAGATCTTCGGTTTCTAACTCGATACCAGCCATACGATCGCCGCTGCTGATATTGATCTTGTGATGTTTTTTGATGCTGTGATCAAAAATAACCGGCAGAGGGCGTTTTAGCCCGATTGGCGCAACGGTGCCGATCACCAGACCGGTGACTTTTTCGACATCACTGGCATCGGCACAGGTCATCCGGCGGCAGCCAAACATTGTACGGACCTTTTTAGGATCGACCTGGGCTGGGCCTGGTACGCAGGCCAGAACATGAAATCCTCCCATGTCTCGCAGCAGGATCGATTTGACCATCTGCTCCGGATTGACACCACGTTCTTGTGCGGCTTCATCGACGGTTTTGGCCGGTTTAGTGTGGGGCAGGAGCCGGTACTCGACTCCTTCTTGCTCTAAATAGAAAGTGACAGGTGTTTGCATTGTTTATTGATCATCTTCCAGCGAGTAGGGCAGCGGCAGCTTGTGCCAGCTTGCGTCTTGTCCTGCGAGGCGGAACTGACTGTCTTCATCAAGATCATTGGGCAGCCCGACCAGGGCTATTGCTTGGCTATCAGCAAATTTGTAGGCCGAAATAATAGTGCCGCCCTTGCGCCAGTTTTCGCCGACACTGCGCTCCAAGGCATCACCTGGTTGCGGACAGTGCTCGGTATTGCCGCTGACGATGTACATTGCGCGTTTGTTGATTCCCCGGTACTTGGCTCGTGCGACAGTTTCCTGTCCGGTATAGCAGCCTTTTTTGAAGCTTATGGCATCGACGGCCTGCAAGTTCATCGCCTGGGGGATGAATTCCAATTCGGTTGCCGCATCGACGCGTGGAATGGCGTGCTGAATATCGTAGAGATCCCAAAGTGTGCTGTCGGAAAGCACTGCTTCTGTAGCCAGTTTACCGGCTAGCGCTTCAGCCTGGGCAGTTGCTACGGCAATCAACCAGCGTTGTTCGTCGACTTTAACTGCGGTACCGGCTGTAATCGCCCGGACATCACCTTCGCCGCCAAATTCGCGTTCGATAACCTCGTTGGCTTTGCTGCCGGTAAGACCAAGCAGAACGTCGTTACTTTGCTCGATATCGACCTTGGAAAAAATGGCATATTTTTTCAGCTCTGGCAGCTGAGTCGCCATGATACTCTGGCGCTGTAGGAAGCCATAACCATCACGGTGATGGAATAAGCGGAAAATGGTGCGCATTTTACCCTTGGCGTCGCAATGGGCGCCTAAGGTCGATTGATCCGCTGTCAGGGTCGCGACATCGCAGGTAACCTGACCTTGTAGATAAGACTTTTTATCTTCGCCGATCAGGGTGATCAGGCCCCAGTCAGCGAGGTCGACCAACGCCAGTTCCGGCAGGCTATCTTGCGCAGTTAAAGCAATTTTTTTGAAATTCAGAACGTTTGACCAGGTACTCATAGGATTTCCATGATGTGCTGGTAACCTGCAGGAGGCCGTGCTCTTCTCACCCTGAGAATAGGCACAGCAATGGCGGCAAGTTACTCCGATTGGGTGAATATCTTTGTTCCTGCTATGTTAAAACGCCGGCAGGCATTTGTCAGCCCAAACACCTGATTAACTTGGATGGTTATTATTGATCATAGGTCTCATCTTGGTGCTTTGCTTGTTCCTGCGCATAGTCGGCCTTGGCATGGACTGCTAATATTGAGCAAATTGTATGAACGACCAAGTTAAAGGTTGAGGTTGTATATGTTGAGTGCAGAAGAAAAGGCACGCGTTAAGTGGGCATGCCGTCGTGGCATGCTGGAATTGGATGTGATCATCATGCCGTTCTTTGAAGAATGCTTTGAGCAGCTACCAGAGCAAGAGCAGCGTGATTTTATCTCTTTGCTGACGTGCGATGATCCTGATTTGTTCACTTGGATGATGCAGCACGGTCGTAGCGAAAATCCTGCACATGCAGCTATGGTGGACAAAATTGTCGCCCACAACAACAGCAAACTTCGCTGATCTTGATATAACGCCTTCCAGATTATCTGCTGCCGTACTGGTACTCCTCTATACCTGTGCGGCCAGCTTGTTACTGCTTTCCTGGCTCCGTGCCGTTCTTCCTTTCCCGGTTGTTATTGTCTGTTTGGAACTGTTATGGCTTGAGTGGCTACAACGGCTTATTGATTGTCGTTCACAGCAGGGAAGGCTGGTGGTCAAATTGTCAGGTGAGCTGCAGTGGCAGCGCGAACAATGGTTTATAGATCGGGTTAAAATTCGTTGTCGTTTTTTGTTGCTGTGGCGCCTTCGTTATCAAGGCCAGCGTCGCTGGCTTCTGATCTGTCATGATGCATGTGACGAGGCTGCATATCGTTCGCTGTCTTTGATATGCCATAACTTGTCTATTGATTCGACCAGTAAATAATAAGTGCCCAATTAATTTTCGCGGTTAATTTTAATGAAATACAATTGTTTTTCAGTGTTTTATTTTTATTATTGTTCCTTTTTATCCATCGTCATAACTTTTATACCCTAAAGATATTGCCGTTAAGGCCGCTAAATTTGGTTGTAACAGCACTACCGAAGTACGGTTGTATACCCATGCCTAGGGTGCGTAATTAGGCAAGGACGATGTAGACATGAAAATAAAACATAAATTATTGGGGCTTACCGCTCTGGCGGTAGTTGCTCTCTTGGCTGTACTGGGCATGACCTGGAAGGCTAATGAGCGGGTAATGAAGATCAATGACTCCAGCGCAGCGGTTAGTCATCTCGAAGTCACTTTGCTTAATTTACGCCGCAACGAGAAAGATTTCCTGCTGCGGATGGATATGAAGTATCAAGGTAAATTTCAGAAAAATTATGATCATTTTCAATCACAGCTGACGGTTCTTAAGAGTGATCTTGATGGGCTATCGATTGCTCTTCCAAGTCTGGAAATGCTGCCCACAGCGATTAAGAACTATCAGGGTGGAATGCTGGCGCTGATCAAAGGGTATCAGCAGCTCGGACTGACATCTTCAGATGGCCTGTTCCGTGAGTTTTTCGAGTACTCGGAGCAACTGGTCAATGTCGCCAGCGAGCAGCAGCGTGGTATTATGGCTGCCTATAGTGTCGAGGAAGTGGCAAAGCTGTTCCTTGTTACGGGAGATAAAGAGTACCTCGAGGCTTATCAGAAGGCTTATGCTCAATATGGTCAAAAACTAGAGAATGATTTTGGTACCGTATTTACCCGCTTTGCACATACCACAGAGCAGATCATTCGGCAGCAACAAGCTATTGGCTTAAGTCATAACCAGGGATTGCGGGGTGAGATTCGCAAGCAGTCTCACTTGGTTGAAGAAGTGTTTGCCGAGCTTGAGCTGCAGCTTGAGGCAAAGGTTGACGCTGAGCGTAGTCAAATCAGCCAGTTAACCATTGCAGCCGTGTTGATGGTGATAATCGTGCTGGTTAGCCTTTCATGGTTTATCAGTCAGTCGATACAGCGCCGGGTGCAGAGGTTGAGTGAGTTGATGGCAACCATTGCCTCGAGCAATGACCTTACCCAAACCGCCGATGAAAATGGCAACGATGAACTTGCAGAAATGGCAGTAAACTTTAATGGTTTATTGGCGAGCCTACGTAATCTGGTCGGTAATGTTCAGGGAGCGGTTACCGAGCTGGGAACTGCGTCGGAGCAACTTCAGCGTCGTAGTCAGGATTCAGAAGAGGCAATGGAGCAGCAGCAGTCGGAAACTGACTCGGTAGCAACAGCCATTACTGAGATGGGTGTGACTATCCGTGAAATTGCCTCGAATACCGAAAATGCCGCGGCCAATGCCGATCGAAGCTATAACGGCGCGCAGGAAGGGTTGAATGAGGTGAGTGCCACGAAGGAGCGTATCCGCACCTTGTCTGATGATCTGTCTCAAACCAGTGAAGAAGTGGCCAGCCTGTCAACGTTGTCGGAAAATATCGGTTCCGTATTGGATGTTATCAAGGCAATTGCTGAGCAGACTAACCTGCTGGCACTGAACGCGGCGATTGAAGCTGCACGTGCTGGAGAACAGGGCCGGGGCTTTGCGGTTGTTGCTGACGAGGTCCGATCTTTGGCATTGCGAACTCGACAGTCGACGGAAGAAATCACCACGATCATTGCCTCGCTGCAGGAGCAAACCGATCAGGTGGTTGTCCATATCGGGCGCTGTCGTGAACAAGGCGACCTGAGTGTGACCCAGGCTGACAATGCTGAAATAAGAATTAATCAGATCATGGCTGATATGCAGTTGATTATGGATACCAGCACGCAGATTGCAGCTGCGGTAGAACAGCAAAGTTTGGTCTCTGATGAAATTGGTCAGAATGTCACCTCGATTCGCGATATTACCAATTTGAACTCCTCGGTGGCGCATGAAAATGCCCAGGCGGCCAATGCTGTCGCAACTCAGGCTTCTTCCCTTGATGAGGCTATTGCGGAGTTTAAGGTTTAGGAATTGGTACGAGTTTCTAGTTTCTAGGGAAAGCAAAAAGCGAGAGGTACGGACCTCTCGCTTTTTTTATCTCGAATATCGATATTGGCTTCTAGGCACTCAACACGGCTGATCTGGTGTGATAACGGTTGGTTTTGAGTTGTCCTGCTGCTCAGGGAAGTCAAGGTTGTAATGCAGGCCGAGGCTCTCTTTCCGTTCTAGAGCACAACGAACTATTAGCTCGGCAACCTGAAGCAGATTACGCAGTTCCAGTAGGTTGTTCGACACCCTGAAGTTGCTGTAGTACTCGTCAATTTCCTCGTTGAGCAGCTGGATGCGGCGCATGGCACGCTCAAGGCGCTTGGTTGTGCGCACGATGCCGACATAGTCCCACATGAACAGACGGAGCTCATGCCAGTTGTGTTGGATCACGACTTCTTCATCCGAACAGCTAACCTGGCTTTCATCCCAGCTCGGCAGGTGTTCGGGCATGCTAACCTGATCCAGTTTTTGCCCAATACTTTCAGCTGCTGCCCAGGCATAGACCACACACTCCAGCAACGAGTTAGAAGCCATGCGGTTGGCTCCGTGCAGGCCGGTATAGCTGACTTCACCGATGGCATAGAGGCCGTTTAGATCCGTACGTCCTTCTTTGTCCACGATGACGCCACCACAAGTATAGTGGGCAGCAGGAACAATAGGGATGGATTCCTTGGTGATATCAATACCGTATCCCAGCAGCTTCTCGTAGATGGTTGGGAAATGCTTCTGTACGAAATCAGCCGGTTTGTGGCTGATATCCAGATACATGCAATCTGCGCCCAGGCGTTTCATTTCAAAATCAATTGCGCGCGCCACGACATCACGGGGGGCCAGTTCGGCACGTTCGTCGAAGTCTGTCATAAAGCGGCTACCGTCAGGACGGCGCAGGTAGGCCCCTTCACCGCGTAGGGCTTCGGTTAGCAGAAAATTCCTGGCCTCAGGGTGGAATAGGCAGGTCGGGTGGAACTGGTTAAACTCCAGGTTGGCAACCCGACATCCGGCCCGCCAAGCCATGGCAATACCATCCCCGGAAGAAACGTCTGGATTCGAGGTGTACTGATACACTTTCGAAGCGCCGCCGGTGGCCAATACGACAAACTTGGCGCGGACCGTTTCGACGATCTCGTGGTTGCGGTTCCAGATATAGGCTCCCAGCACCCGGTTTGGCTCGTCGCTATAGCCTAATTTCTGGTTGGTAATTAAATCCAGCGCATTATGGCGCTCCAGTACTTCGATATTAGGATGATTGTGAACATTGTCTTGTAGCGAGTTTTGTACTGCCATGCCTGTGGCATCTGCCGCATGCAGGATCCGACGGTGGCTGTGGCCACCTTCACGGGTCAGGTGATAGCGAGGAGCATCATCACTGTCACTTTCCTCGCGATCAAACGGTACCCCGCCGTCAATCAGCCACTGGACACAGTGTTTGGCATTTTCGGCGATGAAGCGAACGACTTCGTCATCACAGAGATGCGCGCCGGCAATTTGGGTATCCTGGACATGGGACTCAACACTGTCCGATTCGTCAAAGACGGCTGCAATACCGCCTTGGGCATAATAGGTGGCGCCTTCGCTGCGTGGTCCCTTGCTCAGAACCATTACTTTCCCTAGTGGCGCAAGGCGCAACGCCAGCGATAATCCTGCTGCGCCGCTACCAATGACTAGTACATCGCAAATATGTTCACGGTTTTCGTTCATATCGATATCATATCCCTGTGGTAATCATTCTATGTTACCAAATTCCATCTCAATTGTTCATTTTTGACTGTTAGTTAACCACTTATCGTATTGACGCGGTATAATGCCCAGTTAATGCAATGGTTATACTGCTTCATTGCGAATAGAAAATCGCGCACTATTAATGAGAAATAATTTCTTTGGCACGGGGAACTTTGCTTTTATACCCGAGTCTTAGATAGTGCTCATGCTCATATTTTCATACAACCCTGTTTTGATTGAGCTTTACTGTTGTAATGAAGAGCACCTAGGCTTACTTCCTTAGGCCAGGGGCTTATTGCTCTGACAGTTGACAGGCGAGTTAGAAATCACGAGTGCAAGACGGATATAGGAGTACACGCTCGAATGAGCGAGCAGCAAACTGATCAGGTATTAATTGAGCGGGTACAGCGTGGTGACAAGCAGGCATTTAATCTGCTGGTGGTTAAATATCAAAATAAGGTATGTAGCCTTGTTGCCCGTTATGTCAGCAACTCCGGTGACGTGCCGGATGTCGCTCAGGAAGCGTTTATAAAAGCGTATCGTGCTTTACCGACATTTCGTGGTGAAAGTGCTTTTTATACATGGCTGTACCGAATTGCAGTGAATACGGCAAAGAACTATTTGGTCGCTCAGGGCCGCCGACCGCCAGCGTCTGATGTAGATGCTGAAGAGGCAGAATACTACGAAAGTGGAAATGCCTTGAAAGAAATATCGAACCCTGAGAATCAAATGTTGTCTGAAGAATTGAAGCGGGTAGTCTTCAGTACCATTGAAGCGTTACCAGATGATCTCAAAACGGCAATTACTCTGCGCGAACTGGAAGGTTTGAGTTATGAAGAAATTGCTGAAGTCATGGGATGTCCGGTTGGTACGGTAAGATCTCGTATTTTCCGTGCACGAGAGGCGGTTGAAAAACGTATTCGTCCTCTAATGCAGCGATAAATGTTAAGCCAATACGGTGAAAAAAATGGCTGATAAACAAAAGATTTCGGCATTATTAGATGGTGAAGAGCTGGATCAGAGCATTATTAATGCGTTGGCCGTTGATGATGACAGCCAGCAAACCTGGCAGCACTTCAACCTGATTGGTGATGTGATGCGGGGAGAAGCTCCGCAAAACAAGGATTGGAATATTGCTGCAAGCGTAGCGTTGGCCTTAGACAATGAGCCTGCGCATACCGGGCTAGCTGATATCAGCGCAGAGCCAGCTCAAGTGATTCAGCTTGCAACCGCTCGTGAAACTGTCGAGGCACAGCCGACACCGCAACAGGCAAAACGTATGATGCCTGCTTGGCTGACTCAGTTTGGCCAGGTTGCTGTCGCTGCCTGTGTCTCACTGGCTGTTATTGTAGGGGTTCAGCAATATAACGGTGGTGACGAGGGTATCGTTGGAACACCTGCTGAATCACAGATGCCGGTACTACAGACAATTCCTTTTTCCGGCACGGCCGAACCTGTTAGTCTGACCCGGGATTCTGTGCGTAGCAACAACCATAACGCACCGAGTGAAGCACAAGTTATGGAGCAGCGACGTCGTATTAACGCGATGCTTCAGGACTATGAATTACAGCTGCGTTTGAATGCCGAAGATGGCAGCATTGATAAAACGTTGCTAGAAGCAAACTGATTGGCGGATAAATGAGAAAAATTCTGGTCGGTGTAGTGACACTGGTCAGCCTTATGATGCCATTGCAAGCCTCTGCGGAAGATTCGGTATCTTCGGCAGAGGCTTTGTTGCATCAAATGGATGAGGCTAGCCGTGAGCTTAGTTATGAGCTGTCATATATACTCATTAAAAAAAATAGTATTGAACCGATACGCTATCGTCATACGTTTGAAGATGGTGAGACATATGCGCACCTTGTTTATCTGAGTGGGCCGCCGCGTGAGGTGATCCAGCGTGGTAGCGAGGTCAGCTATTTTGAGCCTGGCCTTGACCCGTTCACGATCAAAAGCAATAAAATGGTCGCTCCCCTGCCACCAATTATGAAGTCGGATATTAATGAACTGGCTCAGTTTTATGATTTCATTTCCATGGGGCGAGCACGAGAGGCCGGTGTTGCCTGTGACGTGATTCGTATTGCGCCGAAAGACGGGGCGCGTTATTCCTATTTGTTGTGGGTTGATACCCGAAGCAAGCTGGTGATGCGTGCAGATCTGCTCGATCGTGATGGAGAGCCGCTCGAGCAGTACCGTGCCGTCTCTTATGTTGTGAACCCGAAAGTCGGCGATGTGCTGAGAAGCCTGAAAACGGTGGAGTTGCCTGCTGTTGTTAAACTGCCGCCCCAGCCACAGGCTGAGCTGAGCTGGCAGGCCAACTGGTTGCCCCAGGGCTTTGAATCGGTTTCCCGTAACCGCCACCGCCTGATGATGACGGAGCGCCCGGTTGAGAGCAAAATGTACAGTGATGGCTTATTTAGCTTTTCTATCTATGTATCAGCTGCCGACAATTTTACCGTTCGGGAGCAATTGGTGCGTCAGGGACGGCGAACGCTGCACAGCTACCTGCTCAATGATAAAGAAGTGACCGTAGTAGGAGATATTCCGCCGGCTACCGCCCGGCGAGTGGCTGAATCTGTAGCGTTTGTGGCGGGCAAGGTAAGTGCGTCAGGAGAGACCACGCCATGATGCGTTCATTGGCGACGGTTGTTGCCGTCGACCCCGGTATAATTACGGTGACATGCCAGCAGCAGACCAGCTGTGGCCACTGTGCCTCCCGCGATAGTTGCGGAACCGGTATTGTCAGCAAGGCTACGCCGGGGCGCAGTCACTTGGTGAAAATAGTGACCCAAACGCGTGTTTCCATCGGCGAAGTTGTCGAAATCGGCTTGTCTGAGCGAAGTATGCTGCACTCTGCAATACTGGTTTATGTGCTGCCTTTGCTATTCTTAGTTCTGGGAGCAGTACTTGGGCAGTGGTGGTTCGTTGATTTGGCGGGTAGTGGTGAGCTGGGAGTTATCCTGACGGCAGTGCTCAGCGCGGCAGTCGGTTTGTTGCTTGCGCGGCGCTTTGCCAAGCGTCTGGAAGGCAATTCGGCCTACAAACCAAGCCTTATTCGGGTATTGGGCGACCCTATATCTGCTGATGGCGCAATAAATGCCGCATCGAAAGATAGCGGCTAGCCGTGAAATTCGGTAGAATCTGTTAACTTGATCTGTAGATCCCATTCATTTTTTAATCACGAGTTAGTCACGCCAATTCATGAAGCACATTCGTAACTTTTCGATTATTGCACATATCGACCATGGTAAGTCGACCTTATCCGACCGCTTGATCCAAGTCTGTGGTGGCCTTTCCAATCGTGAAATGGCTGCGCAGGTTCTGGATTCCATGGATCTTGAACGCGAACGCGGTATCACCATCAAAGCACAGAGTGTAACGCTTGATTACACTGCTAAAGATGGCGAAACCTACCAATTAAACTTTATCGACACCCCGGGGCATGTTGACTTCTCATACGAAGTCTCCCGTTCATTGGCAGCTTGTGAAGGCGCCTTATTGGTTGTTGATGCCGGTCAGGGCGTAGAAGCTCAGACCTTGGCGAACTGCTACACTGCCATGGAAATGGACTTGGAAGTGGTGCCAATCTTGAACAAGATTGACTTGCCAGCAGCCGATCCTGAGCGTGTTTCAGAAGAAATTGAAGAAATCGTTGGTATCGATGCGCTTGAAGCAACTCGTTGTTCCGCGAAGACGGGGGTGGGGGTCGACGATGTATTAGAGAACATTGTTTCGGCTATTCCACCACCAGAAGGTGATCCAGATGCACCGTTACAAGCACTGATTATTGACTCATGGTTTGATAACTATTTGGGTATTGTTTCTTTGGTTCGAGTTAAGAATGGCTCGTTGAAGAAAAACGCTAAAATAAAAATGATGAGCACCGGTCAGGTGTGGGGCATTGACCGCCTTGGTATCTTTACGCCAAAACAAATTGACACAACAGAGCTAAACACTGGCGAAGTAGGTTGGGTTGTTTGTGGTATCAAAGACATCTTAGGTGCACCAGTCGGTGATACCATCACACTGGCTAAAGATGGCTGTGAAGACGCATTACCGGGTTTCCAGAAAGTGAAGCCTCAGGTTTATGCCGGTCTGTTCCCTGTATCATCTGATGATTACGAGAACTTCCGTGATGCGCTTGGCAAGTTAAGTCTGAACGATGCTTCTCTATTCTATGAACCAGAGAGCTCGTCTGCGCTTGGCTTTGGTTTCCGGTGTGGTTTCCTTGGTATGCTACACATGGAAATTATCCAGGAGCGTTTGGAGCGTGAATACGATCTTGCTCTGATTACAACGGCGCCAACGGTTGTTTACCAGGTAGAGACCACACGTGGTGAAACCGTGTTTGTTGATAGCCCTGCGAAGCTACCGGCAGTTAACGATATCGATGTGATTGGTGAGCCAATTGCACGCTGTAATATCTTGGTTCCTTCTGAGTACCTGGGTAACGTGATCACGTTGTGTATCGAGAAACGTGGTGTACAGGTGGATATGGTTTACCACGGTAACCAAGTGGCCCTTACTTATGACATTCCAATGTCTGAAGTGGTACTGGACTTCTTTGACCGCCTGAAATCAACATCACGTGGCTATGCATCACTGGATTACAACTTCCAGCGTTACGAACCGTCAAACATGGTACGTGTCGATGTAATGATCAATGGCGAGCGTGTTGATGCGCTGGCAATCATTACGCATAAAGACAATGCAAACGGTCGCGGTCGTGATTTAGTTGACAAGATGAAGGAATTTATTCCTCGTCAGATGTTTGATATTGCTATCCAGGCTGCTATCGGCGGCATGATCATTGCGCGAGCTACGGTGAAACAGTTACGCAAAAACGTAATCGCAAAATGTTATGGTGGCGATATTAGCCGTAAGAAGAAACTGCTACAGAAGCAGAAAGAAGGTAAGAAGCGTATGAAGCAGATCGGTAACGTCGAACTGCCTCAGGAAGCTTTCTTGGCGATTCTGCATGTAGGTAAAGACAAGTAAGTAACTACTTTACTCATTGTTATTGCCTCAGAAAATATAACAATGACCGGGGGCAACTCCGGTATTTTGAAGCAAGTGTCAATGAGCAGTGCAGCAAGATTTTCTTGCTGCACTGTTACATTTATTAGGGATTAAAATGGCAAATACTTTTTCGCTAATTCTGGTACTGGCAACGCTGGTCACCGGGATCATTTGGGCACTGGATAAGTTTATCTGGGCTCCGAAACGTCAATTGAAAATTGAAGCGGCTGCCGCAAATGCTGGCGATCAAGTCGATGCTAATACCCTACAAGCCGTAGCACCGCAACCGAGTTGGGTGGAATCAGCCAGCTCGATGTTTCCGGTGATTGCGTTAATTATGGTATTTCGCTCATTTATTTATGAGCCGTTCCAGATCCCATCCGGTTCGATGATGCCGACATTGCTCGTTGGAGACTTCATCCTGGTTGAGAAATATGCCTACGGTCTGCGAGATCCTGTTTTCCGTCACAAGCTGATAGAAACGGGCGAGCCAGAACGTGGTGATATCGTGGTATTTAAGTTTCCGCCTCAACCACAAATTGATTACATCAAGCGCGTCGTGGGTATGCCGGGCGACACGGTTCGCTATAGTGCCCACAAGCAGGTTTGTGTTGCGCCAAAAGGTGCAGCCGAGTGTACGCCGGTACCGCTAGAAAATATGACTGACAGCGAGTTCAGTCAGGGTATGACACGTTTGGTCCAGTTCAACGAAAAACTGGGTGAGCAAGAACACCAGATCCTGGTGCACCCGCTTAAGCGTGACCGTACATTGGCTTATCAGCCGCGTCCGGGCGTGAGTGAGTGGGTTGTTCCTGAAGGCCAGTACTTCGTGATGGGTGATAACCGCGACAACAGTGCAGATAGCCGTTATTGGGGCTTTGTGCCTGAAGCCAACCTAGTTGGTAAGGCGGTCGGGATCTGGATCAGCTTTGAATTTGAACGAGGCGCTGATAGCGCACTTCCATCTTGGATTCCTACCGGTGTGCGCTTTAGTCGCATCGGTGGCATAAACTGATCGGGATAAAATGACATCTCCTGCTAATAGACTCCAGCGTAAGCTGGGGTATCAATTTAATAATATTGATTTAATGACCCTGGCATTGACACACCGTAGTGCCAATGGGACGCATAACGAGCGCCTGGAGTTCCTCGGCGATTCGATTTTGAGCTTTGTTATCGCAGATGACTTGTACCACCGTTTCCCCAATGTGGATGAAGGTGATATGAGCCGTATGCGTGCAACTTTAGTGCGTGGGAAGACGCTGGCCGAGCTTGGTCGCGAATTTGACCTCGGTGATCACCTTCTGCTTGGTCCGGGTGAATTGAAGAGTGGTGGTTTCCGCCGTGATTCTATTCTGGCCGATTGCGTTGAAGCGATCATCGGTGCGATCTACCTCGATAGTGACATTGAAGTTGTTCGTAAGATTGTATTGAGCTGGTATCAGTCGCGTTTAGATACGATTCAGCCGGGTATCAATCAAAAAGATCCGAAAACGCGTCTTCAAGAGTGTCTGCAGGGGCGCCGTTTACCGCTTCCGGCATATACTGTAACTAAGGTACACGGTGAAGCTCATAATCAAGAGTTCACGGTACAATGTGAAGTAACAGGCTTGGATAAGCCTGTAATCGGTAAAGGCGGCAGTCGGCGCAAGGCAGAGCAGGCAGCAGCAGAAATTGCGCTTAAGCAGTTGGAATCATGACAGACACACAGCATTGCGGCTTTATTGCCATCGTCGGCCGACCGAATGTCGGTAAATCAACTTTGCTCAACCGTTTGGTTGGGCAGAAGTTATCGATCACCTCACGTAAGCCTCAGACCACCCGCCACCGTATTATGGGGGTTGATACCCGTGATGGTTATCAAGCCGTGTTTATTGATACTCCAGGTCTTCACATTGAAGAAAAACGGACTATCAACCGGCTGATGAACCGTGCTGCAAGCAGTTCTTTGACTGACGTTGAACTGGTACTGTTCCTTGTCGACGGTACCGTGTGGACGGCCGATGATGAGATGGTACTGAACAAGCTGATTAAAAGTGAGCTGCCGACAGTACTGCTGATCAATAAAGTCGACAACGTAAAAGATAAGCATGAGCTGTTCCCGCATCTGGAAGAGCTGTCTAAAAAGATGGATTTTGTCGATGTCGTGCCAATTTCTGCGAAGAGTGGCACCAACGTAGATGCCGTGGAAAAAATTGTACGCGAGCATTTACCTGAAGGTGAATACTACTTCCCTGAAGAGTATGTGACAGATCGTTCACAGCGCTTTATGGCATCGGAAATTATCCGCGAAAAGCTGATGCGCTTTTTGGGTGAAGAGCTGCCATATTCAGTGACGGTTGAAATTGAGCGTTTTGATTTTAACCCGCGCACGAATGGTTTTGATATCAATGGTTTGATTCTGGTCGAGCGAAAAGGCCAGAAGAAAATGGTGATCGGCAAAAATGGCGAGAAAATGAAAGTCATAGGTCGAGAAGCCCGTATTGATATGGAAGATCTGTTTGAGCGCAAGGTGTACTTGGAGCTTTGGGTGAAAGTGAAATCAGGCTGGGCAGATGACGAACGTGCACTACGAAGCCTAGGTTACATCGACGACCTGTAAGGGACACCATGGAGGGGCTACAGCGTTGTTTTGTCCTTCATTCTCGTCCTTATAGTGAGACGAGCCTGATCCTCGATGTATTCAGTGAAGATTCAGGCCGTGTCACTATCCTATCGAAAGGAGCGCGCCGTAAGCGCTCCAATCTAAAAGGTGCCTTGCAGCCTTTTACCCCGCTGTTTATGAAATGGTCTGGCCGAGGTTCAATGCCAGTATTGACCTATGCCGAGCCCATTAGCATTGGCCTACCGATGCGCAGCTATATCCTGTATTCCGCGATGTACGTCAACGAAGTCTTGGCGCGGGTACTGGAAAATAACACACCTTATCCGGTGCTGTTTCTGGATTATTTGAATGTGCTGCGAGAGCTGGCGCAGGCGGATAATCCAGAGCCAGCATTGCGTCGTTTTGAATTAGCACTATTACACCACCTTGGCTATGGCATTGATTTTCTCCATTGTGCCGGCAGCGGCTTACCTGTTGAAAGTGATATGACCTATAACTACCGTGAACAACGGGGCTTTACTGCTTCCATGGTGGCAGGGCAGCTGTCGTTTACCGGAAGTCAGTTAACGGCCATTGCAACCCGGCATTTTGAAACCCCGGATCAACTCCGGGCGGCAAAACGCTTTACACGTATAGCCTTGAAGCCGTATCTTGGCGGGAAACCATTAAAAAGCAGGGAATTGTTTATCCCTAGAGGAAGGAGCACCGGAAAATGAACAACATCTTACTCGGCGTTAATATCGATCATATTGCCACTCTACGTAACGCTCGAGGTACTCGTTACCCAGATCCTGTACATGCTGCAGAGGTGGCTGAGCGTGCGGGTGCAGACGGTATTACAGTTCACCTGCGTGAAGACCGTCGTCATATCAATGATCGTGACGTTCGAATTTTGCGTGAAACTATCCAGACTCGAATGAACCTGGAAATGGCTGTGACCGATGAGATGGTCAAGATTGCACTGGAAACCCAGCCTGAGTTTGTTTGCCTGGTACCGGAAAAGCGTGAAGAGCTAACAACGGAAGGTGGTCTGGATGTCGCCGGTCAGCTGGAGAAAATCAAAGCTGCGACAGCTAAGCTGGGCGAAGCGGGTATTAAAGTTTCACTGTTTATTGATGCCGACCGCGAACAAATTGATGCAGCCGTTGCCTGTGGCGCACCTTATATCGAGCTTCATACTGGTCATTATGCCGATGCAGAGACCGAAGAAGCGCAGCAGGACGAGCTGAAGAAAATTGCCGCAGCGGCTAGCTATGCCGACGATCAGGGCATTAAGGTCAATGCCGGCCACGGTCTGACGTATCATAACGTTAAGCCCATTGCGGCACTGCCGGAGCTGTACGAGCTTAACATTGGTCACTCGATTATTGGCCGTGCAGCATTCGATGGCCTGCAAAAAGCCGTAGCTGATATGAAAGTTGAAATGCTGGATGCGCGTCGTTAATGGCCATTCTGGGTCTTGGTACTGATATTGCTGATATCGAACGGGTAGAAAAGGTTTTTGCCCGTTCTGGTGATGCCTTTGCCGAGCGGGTGCTCTCCCCCTCTGAGTTGACTATTTTTCATAGCCTTAAACTCAAAGGGCGCTATCTGGCCAAGCGCTTTGCCGTCAAGGAAGCCGCGTCGAAGGCGTTGGGAACCGGTATTGCCTGCGGTGTGTCGTTTCATGATTTTACTGTCAGCAATGACGAACGGGGTAAGCCTATCCTGACATTGTCGGGCAAGGCCGCAGAACTTGCTGGCGCAATGGGGGCGAACCATGTCCACCTCACGATTGCTGACGAAAAGAAGTACGCGGTAGCAACGGTGATTTTAGAAAGCTAGCTTTTCAGAAGCGACGGGAAGCGAGTTACGCTTCGCTTCAAGAGGCGAGATCACTGATCTCGCCTTTTTTAACTCTTGAGCATCAGCTCTTTACTCTTGTTTCTCGCCCCTAGTGCCGATACGTCTTCGATGCTTTTACCACGTTATTCATCTCGTCGATCAGCTCAAACAACTCTGGCTCGATGTCTTCAACCTTCGCGTCGGCTTTCAGTGCCGTTTCAATGGTATAGCAGAGGTTTTTCAGCCTTGGCACTCCGCTATAGGCACAGCTGCCGTGTAGCTTATGTATCGGCGGCCATAGTTCAACATTTCTGCCATCCAACGCTTCATTGACCAGCATTTCTACTTCCGGCATATAGTCGAGCAGCATCTGCAGCATGTCCTTGGCAAGATCTTCCTTGCCAGCGGCTTGTTTCAGTGCGAGATCCCAATCCCAGCTGATATTGTGATTGACGGGATGTGTCTCGGGATCCGGCTCAGGGATAGCTTCTGAAACCGGGCTCGTATCAGCATCGTGAGGGAGCGTCCACTTGGCTAGGATCTGTTGCAGGATATGCTCTTCGATAGGTTTGGTCAGGTAGTCATCCATGCCCGCATCGATTAGACGTTCTCGCTCTCCGGCCATTGCGTGAGCGGTCACGGCAATAACGGGTGTATTGTGGTTGAGCTCGGTCTTGTGGATCTCTTGGCAGGCCGTGACACCATCCATTTCCGGCATCTGGATATCCATGAAGATCAAATCAAAGCCTTTCTGGTGGGCATACCCCACCGCTTTTCGGCCACCCGTTGCAGTAATGACGGTTTCGACCCGCTCACTGAGCAGGGCAGAAATCAGCTTTAGATTGGCCGGATTGTCATCGACCGCCATGACAGTTAGCGGCTGAATGCTTTGGCTGGGCTCTGGTAGTAATTGCTGTACCGGCTCAGAGAACATATCTGGTTCGCTGATTAAGGCTTCCAGTAGCTTACGGTGAGCAAGCGGCTTCGGAAGACAGGCGGATACGCCAGCGTTGACCAGGCGTTCAGACAATGCCAGCTCGGTGGTCGGCAGGCAAACCATGACTTGATCAGTGAGCTGCTCGGCTTTGAATACCATATCCAACAGGCTTGCAATCGGCGGCTGCTCTCCCGGTGTAAGGTTGAGTAGCGCAAAATGGTGATGCTCGGCATCTTCCGGCATGGTCGAGCGGTAAGTGACATGGAGCCCGGCCTTGATCAAGCGCTGCTGGACCACAGAGGCCGCCTGCATATTGGGCTCGATGAGCAGCAGCTTCTTGCCGGTCAGCGATGAGGTATCAATTGGCTGGGATACCGGCAGATCCGTTTTGGTCAGCCGCAGGCTGAACCAGAATGTCGACCCCTGGTGGAGTCGGCTGGTCAGGCTGATTTCACCGCCCATCTGGGTAACCAGTTTCTGGGTGATCACGAGGCCAAGTCCGGTACCGCCATAGCGGCGAGAAATACTGGCATCAGCCTGGCTGAAGGCCTGGAATAGCTGTGCCTGCTGGCGTTCGGAAATACCGATGCCGGTATCTCGTACCATGAATTGGAGCTCGACGCTCTCGTCGCGATCGGTTTTCAGTTCTACCGAAACATCAATGTTGCCGCGTTCGGTAAACTTCACTGCATTGCCAATCAGGTTGGTCAGTACCTGTTGGATGCGCAATGGGTCGCCTATCAGCCCGGTCGGGATCCTGTTGTCCACTTTCAGCGTCAGTTCAAGGCCTTTTTCGTGGGCACTTGGTGCCAGAAGTTTCATGACCTCATCCAATGAATCCGTGAAGTCGAACGGGATATTTTCCAGTAATAGTTTACCGGCCTCCAGTTTGGAGAAGTCGAGAATGTCATTGATGATGGTCAGCAAGTTGTTGGCTGATTTTTCAATCGTCTGCAGGTAATCCTGCTGGCTGGTACTGAGGCGGGTTTTCAGCATTTGGCGGGTAAAGCCAATCACCCCGTTCAGCGGTGTCCGCAGTTCGTGCGACATATTGGCCAGAAACTCAGATTTTACCCGTGCGGCTTCCTGGGCCCGCTTCTTGGCAATATCCAGCTCGACATTCTGGATTTCCAGCTGCTCTAGGGTTTCGCGCAAATCGGATGTTGCCTGGTCGATACTCTGCTGCATCTCAATGTGGTATTCCGATAGCGAGATAGCCATGGCGTTGATACCGTTTTTCAGGGTATCGAGTTCACCGAGCAACTGGCCCTCGATTCGAATATCGAGGTGCCCGCGGCGGATCCTATCCACCACGCTGACCATATGGGATATAGGCCGGGTAACGTCTTTCATCAGCCTATAGGCGAAGAGCGATGACAGGGTTAGCCCGAGCAGGAGCACCATTAGGGCGGTAAATACCTCTTGGTATTGCTGCAGGCGCAGGGCGCTCAAGTCGAGCTCCAGTGCGATGTAGCCGAGTGCTTCAGCCTGGTAGCCTGGCCCCGATATTGAGGAAAATTGGCCTTCACTTAAAATCGGGGCTCGGAGGATGAGGGAATTTTCGTTGAGCCGGGTATCGAGCAGCATCGGGATTGGCTGATCATCCGGATACATCAGTGCCTCGAAATTTCGGTGGAAGTTTGAGGTGACAAACAGCTGGTTGTCGGCATCAAAGACGGCAATGCTGCGGACTATCTGTGAATGCTTGCGATGAGCATAGCTGATCAGGCGGCGAACGGCTTCGCGATTTTTATCCGTCATTCCGTATTCGGTTGAAATCGCAAGGGGTTCGACGATACTGGCACCGGTCGAAATCAGCTGGTGCTCAAGATCCCGATAACGGCTCATAGTAAAAAATGCGCTTAATAGCAGGCCAATAATCAGCGTCGGTGCTAATGTCAGGGTGAAGACCCTGGCACGAAGTCCATATTTGGTCATGGTTCTCTTAATTACAAGAATGCGATTCTGTGGGAGAATTGTCGTCCATCTGTGGCCGTTAGCTTAATGAAACTATGGCTATTCGACAATCAACTAATACCAAACTGCCGACAATATCACTCAGTTTGGTCTATCTGCTCCGTGAGTCAAAACACTATGGCACGCTTTTTTAAGCCTCAAAAACGAAAAGTAACCGATACCAAGCATAAAGAAATTGTTATAAGCCGCCTGGATCACCTTGGCGCCGGTATTGGTCATATCAACAGAAAGCCGGTCTTCGTTGATGGCCTGCTGCCGGGCGAAAAGGCGCTGGTTCAGCTAACCGAAGACAAGAAGCAGTACGCGCGTGCCAAAGTCATTAAACGTTTGGTTGACAGTCAGGCGCGTATTAAACCGCATTGCTCTATCTATGACCAGTGTGGCGGGTGTAACTTGCAACATTTATCCCATTCAGGCCAGGTTGAGGCCAAACAGCAGGCATTGGCCGAGCTGATAAGTAAGTTTGCGGCAACGGATATGGATCAGGCTGCGCCGATCGTCGGTAACGATAAAAACTATCGTCGATGTTCCCGTTTTAGTCTCAGGCCAAGCAACGGTAAGCTGCTGTTCGGATTTCGCAAAAAGCAGAGCAAGGATATTGTCGATGTCGAGCAATGTCCGGTGCTGGCACAATCATTAAATGAACTTTTGCCTCCGTTACGGAGTCTGTTAACTCGGCTGAAGGGGCAAAAGCACCTTGGTCATGTCGAGCTAGTCGAGGCAGATAATGGCCGGGTGGTACTGATCCGCCATCTGCAGCCGTTTAATGACAAAGATATGACCTTGCTGCGTCAGTTTGCCGACCAATACGATGTTATTCTGTATTTGGCCCCAACATCTGATTCAATCGATAGAATTTCAGGTCAGGCTCCGTATTATGAGTTAGATGACCAGAAGTTGTACTTTTCCCCGAAAGACTTTATTCAGGTTAACCGGGATGTGAACAAACAGATGGTACAGCAGGCGCTGGAGTGGCTAGACGTCGCACCACAGGATCGTGTATTGGATCTGTTCTGTGGTTTGGGTAACTTTAGCCTGCCGCTGGCAAAACGAGCAAAAGTGCTGGTCGGTGTTGAAGGTGTCGATGAGATGGTGCATCGTGCAACTGATAATGCACTGATAAACAAGCAAAATAATACTGCGTTTTACCAGGCGAATTTAGATCAAGATGTGACTACGCTAGAATGGGCGCAGGAACATTTTAATAAAATTTTGCTCGACCCTGCCCGTGCCGGCGCGGCTGGTGTGATGCAGCATGTTGTGAATTTGAACCCGGAAAGGGTCGTGTATGTTTCATGCAACCCTGCCACGCTGGCAAGAGACAGCCAGGTGTTGCTGAAACAAGGATATCAGCTGGAACGTCTGGGGATGTTGGATATGTTCCCGCATACCGGGCATCTGGAGTCTATGGCCCTGTTTACGAAAAAGAGTCTGGGCTCCAAAAAGTAGTGTTTATTCAACATTAACAGAGAACATAACAGGATAGAGAAATGGTCGCAGTTCGCGGTGCGCATTTAAAGGAAAATGATACATTTGAGCTTTCATCTTGGGTGGATAGTTTGCAGCAGGACGCCAAAGTGGCGAAACGCATTACGCAAACTTATCAGCGATGTATCGAGTTAACGACAGAGGAAGAGTCTGCGCCGTTACTGTTATGGCGTGGCCGCGAAATGGTGGAGATCCTTGTCACTCTGAGTATGGACAGGGATACCCTGATCGCCGCGTTGCTGTTCCCGTTGGTTCAGGCTGGCGTATATGACCAAGAACAGCTGAAGGAAGATTATAGCAATACGATTTTGCAGATGGTAACAGGCGTTGACCAGATGGCGGCCATCGGTCAGCTAAATGCCACCACGGAAGGGGCGGCGCAGTCGGCTCAGGTGGATAATATTCGTCGTATGTTACTGTCGATGGTGGATGATTTCCGCTGCGTGGTGATCAAGCTGGCTGAGCGTATCTGTAATCTACGCGAAGTGAAAGACGAACCGGATGAGGTCCGTCGTGCGGCGGCAAAAGAGTGCGCCAATATATACGCCCCGCTGGCTAACCGGCTGGGGATTGGTCAGTTGAAGTGGGAGATCGAAGATTATGCGTTTCGCTATAATCACCCGAATACCTACAAACAAATTGCCAAGCAGCTTTCTGAGCGTCGTATTGACCGTGAGCAGTACATCGACCACTTTGTGACAGACTTAGATGAGTCAATGAAAGTCTCGCATATCAAGGCTGAAGTGCATGGCCGTCCTAAGCATATCTATAGCATCTGGCGTAAGATGCAGAAGAAAAGCTTGGCTTTTGATGAACTGTTCGATGTCCGGGCGGTGCGCATCATTGCTGATCAGCTGCAAGATTGCTATGCCGCACTAGGCGTCGTGCATACCAAATACCGTCACCTGCCGAAAGAATTTGATGACTATGTCGCCAACCCCAAACCGAATGGTTATCAGTCTATTCATACAGTGGTGCTCGGGCCGGAAGGGAAGACCATTGAAATTCAGATCCGTACCAAGCAAATGCACGAAGAGTCAGAGCTGGGTGTCGCGGCACACTGGAAGTACAAGGAAGGCTCGTCAGGCGGCGCAAAATCGTCGTATGACGAAAAAATAAACTGGCTTCGGAAGCTACTCGCGTGGCAGGAAGAGATGTCAGATTCTGGCGAAATGCTCGATGAGCTACGTAGCCAGGTTTTTGATGACCGGGTATATGCCTTTACGCCGAAAGGGGATGTGGTTGATTTGCCACTGAATGCGACACCGCTGGATTTTGCCTACCACATTCATTCCGAAGTTGGTCACCGTTGTATTGGTGCCAAGGTTGAAGGGCGTATCGTACCGTTTACCTATCGTTTGCAGATGGGTGAGCAGGTCGAGATTATTACTCAGAAAGAACCAAATCCCTCTCGTGACTGGCTGAACCCTAACCTGGGGTTTGTTACATCTAGTCGCGCGCGTGCCAAGGTACATGCCTGGTACCGTAAGCAGGATCGGGACAAGAATATTACCGCCGGTCGTGAGATCCTCGAAGCTGAGCTGACGAAAATTGGTGCAACGCTGAAAGATGCCCAGGCCTATGCCCTGAAGCGTTTTAACGTTAATTCGGCGGTGGAGCTATATGCCGGGATCGGAAGCGGTGATCTGCGTATTAATCAGGTGATAAACCATATTAATGCGCTGGTTAACAAGCCTACCGCGGAAGAGGAAGATCAGCAGCTGCTGGAGAAATTGGCCGAGGCAAGTACCAAGGTTGAAACCAGCAAGAAGCCTCAGCGTGATGCTGTCGTCGTTGAAGGGGTTGATAACCTGATGACTCACCTTGCGCGCTGTTGCCAGCCAATTCCTGGCGATGAAATCATTGGTTTCGTAACGCAAGGACGGGGTATTTCGGTACACCGCAGCGATTGTGAACAGCTTGAAGAGCTGCGTCATCATGCGCCTGAACGAATGATCCATACAGTTTGGGGCGGTGGTTTTGTCGGTAACTACAATATCACGGTGCGAGTGACGGCCTCGGAACGTAACGGCTTGATCAAAGATCTGACGAGTACGCTGGCAAACGAGAAAGTGAAGGTTGCGGGGATGAAGAGCCGTATCGACTTCAAGAAACAGATGTCGATTATGGATTTTGATCTGGAGCTGACCGATCTCGAAGTATTGAGCCGGGTACTTAAGCGAATTGAGCAGGTGAAGGATGTCGCCGAAGCCAAGCGTCTCTACTAGACTCTGAGAAGCGAGAAGCGAGAAGCGGGTGGCCTATTGCCGCCCGTTTTTTTAACTGAATAAAAGAACACAAGAATGACGACTATGAGCGAGAAACAGCACACACCGATTGATCAGCTGGTTGAAATTATGGCGACATTGCGGGATCCGAACAAGGGCTGCCCGTGGGATCTCAAACAGAATTTCGCCTCTATTGTACCGCATACCATTGAAGAGGCGTACGAGGTAGCCGATGCGATTGAGCAGCAGGACTGGAACGATGTGCGCGAAGAGCTCGGGGATCTATTGTTTCAGGTCATCTTCTATAGCCAGCTGGGAAAAGAGCAGGGACTGTTTGACTTTGATGATGTTGTTGCCGGTATCAATGAAAAGCTAACCCGCCGACATCCCCATGTGTTTGGTGATACTGAGTTCGAAGACGATGCGGCAATCAATGCCAACTGGGAAGCAGAAAAGGCCAAAGAGCGAGAAGCCAAAGGTGAGGACGTAAGTATCCTGGCTAATATCCCTAAAGCCTTTCCGGCTCTTACGCGTGCAGACAAGATCCAAAAGCGTTGCGCCAAGCATGGTTTTGACTGGAATACAGTCGGGCCTGTGGTTGAAAAGGTGAAAGAGGAAATTGATGAAGTAATGGATGAAGTCATCCAAGTATCACCCAATCAAGGTAAGATCGAAGAAGAAGTTGGGGATCTACTCTTTGCTGTGGTCAACCTTAGCCGTCATCTGAATGTCAGACCGGAAACTGCCCTGCAGCGGGCCAATAAAAAATTCGAGCGTCGATTTCGCGAAGTTGAAAAAAGTGTGCTAGAACAAGGGAAGCATCTTAACGATTGTTCGCTGGATCTGCTCGATAGTGAGTGGGATAAGGTAAAACAGCGTGAACGCCAGTCCGGCGTTTAATTCACCAGTCGGAGCCGGATTTCGGCGACAAAAGCACCGTGATAGGCAGGCTGTTGGGTATATTTGATTTGAAACAAAAAAAAACGATCAATGCTGTGATAGTTTTCACGTTGTGGCAATAAAGTGTGTCTGGTATACTAATTTCCCGTCCAGATACATTTTAATCCTCTACACCAATCTTCCAGGTTAAACATGACAACGAATTACATTTTTGTTACGGGCGGGGTAGTATCCTCACTAGGTAAAGGTATTGCTGCAGCATCTCTTGCGGCTATTCTAGAAGCACGTGGTCTTGACGTGACTATGATGAAGCTAGACCCTTACATCAACGTTGATCCAGGCACAATGAGCCCAATTCAACACGGCGAAGTATTCGTTACGGAAGACGGTGCAGAGACCGATCTTGACTTAGGTCACTACGAGCGTTTCATCCGTACCAAGATGACCAAACGCAACAACTTTACCGCTGGCCGTGTTTACGCGGACGTACTACGTAAAGAACGTCGTGGTGATTACCTAGGGGCAACGATTCAGGTAATTCCACACATCACCAACGCTATCAAAGAGCGTGTGATTGCCGGTGCAGAAGGCCATGATGTGGCTATCGTGGAAGTGGGCGGTACAGTTGGTGACATCGAGTCACTACCGTTCATGGAAGCTATCCGTCAGCTAGCGGTCGAACTTGGGCGCGAGCGTGCTATGTTTATGCACCTTACTCTGGTTCCTTACCTGGCAGCAGCTGGCGAAGTTAAAACCAAACCAACCCAGCACTCGGTTAAAGAACTGCTTTCTATCGGTATTCAGCCTGACATCCTGGTATGTCGTTCTGACCGTAACATTCCTGCGAATGAGCGTGCGAAGATCGCGCTATTCTGTAACGTGCAGGAAAAAGCAGTTATCTCAATGAAAGACGTAGATTCCATTTACAAAATTCCACAGCTTATCAAAGCTCAGGGTCTTGATGATCTTGTGTGTCAGCGTTTCGGTATTACAGCTCCGGAAGCAAACCTGACAGAGTGGGAGCAGGTGATCTATGAAGAAGCCAACCCGACAGCCGAAGTTACTATTGGTATGGTTGGTAAGTACATCGAACTACCGGATGCTTATAAGTCAGTGAACGAAGCCCTGAAGCACGCTGGCCTGAAGAATCGTCTGTCTGTGAAGATCAAATATGTTGATTCACAAGACGTTGAGTCTAAAGGCGCAGAAGCACTACAAGGCCTAGACGCAATCTTAGTCCCTGGTGGCTTTGGTGGACGTGGTGTCGAGGGGAAAATCCTGACAGCACAATATGCCCGTGAAAACAAAATTCCATATCTAGGTATTTGCCTGGGTATGCAGGTGGCACTGATTGAATTCGCACGTAATGTTGCGGGCCTGAAAGATGCACACTCAACTGAGTTTAACGCTGAAACCAAGAACCCAGTTGTTGGCCTAATCACTGAATGGGTTGACGGCGAAGGTAAAGTTGAAGAGCGAACTGAAAACTCGGATCTAGGCGGTACAATGCGCCTTGGTTCTCAGCTATGTCACCTGAAAGAAGGCTCTAAAGCGCGTGAGCTTTACGGTAACGCGACTATCCACGAGCGTCACCGTCACCGCTATGAAGTTAACAACAACCTGCTGCCGAAACTAGAGAAGGCAGGCTTGAAGATTTCTGGTCTATCTGCAGACAAGAAGCTGGTGGAGATTATTGAGATCCCGAACCACCCATGGTTTGTGGCTGCTCAGTTCCACCCTGAGTTCACCTCAACGCCTCGCGATGGACACCCATTGTTTGAAGGCTTTGTAAAAGCCGCTGGTGATAAGCAGCGCGGTGAGCTGAATAAGTAAGGATTACGGATAGCTGTAGCGGTTATGGCTGCAGCTATTTTTTTAGCTTTTAAATTGAAGATAAAGCAAGAGGAAACATAATGTCTAAGATCGTTAAAGTTCTAGGTCGTGAAATCATCGATTCACGCGGTAACCCAACAGTTGAAGCTGAAGTTCACCTAGAAGGCGGTTTCGTTGGTATGGCTGCTGCTCCATCTGGCGCATCAACTGGTTCTCGTGAAGCTCTTGAGCTACGTGACGGCGACAAGTCTCGTTTCCTAGGTAAAGGCGTTCTTAAAGCTGTTGAAGCTGTGAACGGTGCTATCGCTGAATCACTACTTGGTAAAGATGCTAAAGATCAAGCAGCAATCGACCAGGTTATGCTTGACCTAGACGGTACTGAAAACAAGTCTAACTTCGGCGCGAACGCTATCCTAGCGGTTTCTCTAGCGAATGCTAAAGCTGCTGCTGCAGCGAAAGGCATGCCTCTTTACGAGCACATCGCTGAGCTAAACGGCACTGCTGGCGTATTCTCTATGCCTCTACCAATGATGAACATCATCAACGGTGGTGAGCACGCTGATAACAACGTTGACATCCAAGAGTTCATGATCCAGCCTGTTGGCGCGAAAACTCTGAAAGAAGCTCTACGTATCGGCGCAGAAGTATTCCACAACCTAGCGAAAGTACTTAAGTCGAAAGGCCTAAGCACTGCTGTTGGTGATGAAGGTGGTTTCGCTCCTAACCTAGAATCAAACGCTGCTGCACTTGCTGCAATTAAAGAAGCTGTTGAAGCTGCAGGTTACGTACTAGGTAAAGATGTTACTCTAGCAATGGACTGTGCTGCATCTGAGTTCTACGACAAAGAAGCTGGCAACTACAACATGAAAGGCGAAGGCAAAATCTTCACTTCTGAAGAGTTTAACTTCTACCTACAAGATCTTGCTAACCAGTACCCAATCGTTTCTATCGAAGATGGCCTGGACGAGTCTGACTGGGCTGGCTTCAAGCACCAGACTGAACTAATGGGTGACAAACTTCAGCTAGTTGGTGACGACCTGTTCGTTACAAACACTAAGATCCTTGCTGAAGGTATCGAGAAAGGCGTAGCTAACTCTATCCTTATCAAGTTCAACCAGATCGGTTCTCTAACTGAAACTCTAGCTGCAATCAAGATGGCTAAAGATGCTGGTTACACGGCTGTTATCTCTCACCGTTCAGGCGAGACTGAAGATGCAACTATCGCTGATCTAGCGGTAGGTACAGCTGCAGGCCAAATCAAGACTGGTTCTATGAGCCGTTCTGACCGTGTTGCTAAGTACAACCAGCTAATTCGTATCGAAGAAGCTCTAGGTGAAAAAGCACCTTTCAACGGTCTTAAAGAAGTTAAAGGCCAAGCTTAATCATTAGCTTGCCTTTGGGGTGAACTTATCACCCTTAATTATCGAACCGCCTCTTCGTGAGGCGGTTTTTTTATGCCCGAATAAATAATGAGTTTGGAATTAGGCGCTAGTCACACCTTGCGCTTTATGGGATTATTACCGTATTGCAATTTTATTAACTAATCGCGTTGTTCGATATGTACCATTTAGTGCGATTAGTTAGGCAAATTGTCCGAAACTGAATTAATTACATGAAATAACGGGGAGCTGCATGCGCTTGTTAACTGTCTCGCTGCTGGCGGTACTGTGTTGGCTTCAGTATGATTTCTGGCTTGGCAAAAACGGAATGATGGATTATTTGGCGGCGAAAGGAAATGTCGCGGTTCAGCAGCAGGCCAATGCCGAACTTGTACAGCGGAACCAGCAAATGTATGCCGAAATTCATGATCTACACAGAGGTCAGGAAGCGGTCGAAGAGCGGGCGCGCAACGAACTCGGCATGATAAAACCGGGAGAAACCTTCTTTCGGATTGTCAGTGACTAAGCGCCACATGAAGGGTGCTCTTGAGCTTCGGTACTTGAATCGGAAATCGGCACTTGCCATTGGTATTACTTTAACTCTGAGCATAACACCTTACCTATGACCGATAAGATCACCGCAGTTGTACCTGCTGCTGGCGTTGGTAGCCGAATGGCGGCAGACCGTCCAAAGCAATACCTGCTGGTTGCAGGAAAGACAATTTTAGAGCACACCATAGATCGTTTGTTTTGCCACCCGGCTATACAGCGGGTGATTATTGCGATTAGCAAAACCGATCCTTATTTTTCGGCATTGCCATTGGCCACGGATCCGCGGATTACACTCGTTGATGGCGGGGCCGAGCGAGCTGATTCGGTGTTTGCCGGTCTGGCTGCCATTGATGACGAAAATAGCTGGGTACTTGTTCATGATGCCGCCCGACCTTGTTTACAGCTATCAGACTTGGAACGCTTGATTGCCACCGCTAGTCTAAGCGAGTGTGGCGCGATTTTAGCGTCGCCGGTGCGAGATACCATGAAGCGTGGTTTTGTACAGTCACCGGATAAGCCGCAGGGGATACGTGAAACGGTCGATCGCGAAAATCTCTGGCATGCCTTAACGCCGCAGATGTTCAAAGTGAAGCAACTGCGCGACTCGCTCCAGCATGCCCTTGAGCAAGGGGCCGTGATTACTGATGAGGCGTCTGCCCTTGAGTTTTGTGGATATGTGCCGCAATTAGTAAAGGGGCGGGCAGATAACCTGAAAGTTACCCAGCCTGAAGATCTGGCACTGGCCGATTTTTATTTACAACAACTAACAAAGGATTAGCCATGATGCGAATTGGACACGGTTTTGATGTACACAAATTTGGTGGTGAAGGGCCGGTGATCATTGGTGGTGTGGCGATTCCTTACGAACAGGGGTTAATTGCCCATTCTGATGGGGATGTGGCTTTACATGCGGTATGCGATGCATTGCTCGGGGCAATCGGTGCCGGTGATATCGGTCGGCACTTCCCGGATACCGACGCGGAGTGGAAAGGTGCTGACAGCCGTTTTCTGCTTCGGGATGTCTATAGTAAAGTGAAGGCGAAGGGTTATCGCTTGGGTAACCTGGATGTCACTATTATTGCCCAGGCACCTAAAATGGCTCCCCACATTGATGCGATGTGCCAAGCGATTGCCGAGGATCTGGATTCGGATATTGGCAATATCAATGTTAAGGCGACAACGTCAGAGCGATTGGGCTTTACCGGACGCAAGGAAGGTATTGCTTGTGAAGCTGTGGTCTTGATCAATAAACAATAAGTTTTTCTTACCTGTCGTTGCCTTTGTCAACAATATAACGGCAGGTTTCGCAGCAATCGTTATTGCTGCCAACATACGGTGTATATATGTCTAATATAATGGACAGTTTTAGCTGGTTATACGGTAAACCTAGTTGCCAGGGACAGATCAAAGTCCTGCCTGAACATTTTGTCGTTAAAGAAAATTTAGGCTTTGATTTTACCGGTACCGGTGAGCATTTTATGGTGAAAATCCGCAAGACGGGTGAAAACACCAAATATGTTGTTAATGAACTGGCAAAAGCGTGCGGGGTCAAGTCTCGAGATGTGAGCTGGGCTGGTCTTAAAGATCGTCATGCGATTACCGAACAGTGGTTAAGTGTTCATCTGCCAGGTAAGTCTGATCCGGATTTGACACAATTCGTTGCTGATCATCCGGGCGTGGAAGTACTGGAGACCGCTCGTCATGATAAAAAACTAAGACCGGGCGATCTAGCGGGTAACTGGTTCCAGCTGCGCCTGACCGAACTGGACATGCCCCAAGATGTGATCACTCGTCTAGAGCAGATCAAGCTACAGGGCGTACCAAACTATTTTGGTGAGCAGCGGTTTGGCCATAACGGCAACAATGTGGCGAAAGCACGTAGCTGGGGCAACGATGAGTTCCGCGTGCGAGACAAGAGCAAGCGCAGCTTTTATTTATCTGCTGCGCGTTCTTGGTTGTTTAACATGGTGTTATCCTCTCGCATCGAACAAGGCAAGGAACGTACATTATTGGCGGGTGATAGTCTGCTTCAGCACGGTGATGAACGTGGGGTAATAGCCGAACCTGCTACTGCTGAGTTACAAATGCAAGTCGATAAGGGCACTATGGCGATCACTGCGCCGATGATGGGTGATAATGCCCTACCAACCACCGCGGATGCAGAAGCGTTTGAGATGGGAATTGTCGAGCAGGAACCGTTGTTGTTAAAACTGATCTGCGATAACCGGATGCGCCACGAGCGTCGCTCGTTGCTGCTGAAACCCCAGCAGATGGAATGGCTGCTTGAAGACAATGAACTGACCGTATCATTCGCGCTGCCTGCAGGCTGTTTCGCGACAGCAGTAGTACGTGAACTAATGATTGAGCGTGAGCTAGAGGATGGCGACCATGCGAATTTTGATCAGTAATGATGATGGCATTTTTGCCGAAGGGATTAAGACGCTGGCCGCAGCATTGGAAGAACTTGGCGAGGTGACGGTCGTCGCGCCGGATCGTAATCGCTCTGGTGCCTCGAACTCCCTCACTTTAGATAATCCACTGCGTATTCGCGAGGAAGGCGAGCGTCGGATTTCGGTAGAAGGAACACCGACAGACTGTGTTCACTTTGCGCTTAATGAATGGTTGGATTACCGTCCGGATATTGTTGTAGCGGGCATTAACCATGGTGCAAACCTAGGTGATGATGTGCTGTATTCCGGAACGGTTGCTGCAGCTACCGAAGGGCATTTTCTCGGCGTGCCGGCTATTGCCGTTTCTTTGGTCGGCTCACAGCATTTCGATACTGCTGCTTTGGTAATCAAAGATATTGTTGGCAAACTGGCAGAACAGCCGTTGGCTTATAATAAAATACTGAATATCAATGTACCTGATGTACCCTTTGCGGAACTTGGTGACTGGAAGGTAACCCGCTTAGGTGCACGCCATCGCGCCGAAAAAATGGAAAAGGCCGTCGATCCTCGTGGCAAGGCGATATACTGGCTGGGCCCTCCTGGTGCTTGTCAGGATGCCGGACCAGGTACGGATTTTTTTGCGATAGAGCATAACCATGTGTCGATCACACCATTACAGGTCGATCTAACGGCGCATGATGCGATTGATGGCATTGAACAATGGTTAAAACAAGTGGAGACAAATTAAGGATGCGCTATGCGGAAGAACGACATAGTCTGCTGACGTATTTACATCAGCTGGGTATCCGTAACGATATAGTTTTGCAGGCGATGTCAACCGTTCCCAGAGAGCTGTTCATCGATGAAGCATTATCTCACAAAGCTTATGAAAATAATGCCTTGCCTATTGGTAGTGGGCAGACGATTTCGCAGCCTTATATTGTGGCAAAAATGACGGAGTTGCTGGATCTGAAGCCTAACTCCCGGATACTGGAAATTGGTACGGGATCTGGCTATCAGACAGCCGTGCTTGCACACATGGTCGAGCATGTATTTTCTGTTGAGCGGATCAAAGCGTTGCAGTGGCAGGCCAAGCGTCGCTTTAAACAGCTTGATTTGCATAATATCTCTACCAAGCATGGAGATGGCTGGCAGGGGTGGCCAAGCAAAGGACCGTTTGATGCCATTATCGTGACGGCTGCTGCCGATGATATTCCGGTTGAGCTGCTGGCTCAGCTTGCCGATGGCGGTCGCCTGATCATCCCGGTAGGTGATGAGTACCAAGTACTGAAGCAGATTGTACGAAATGGCGAGCAGTATATTTCTCAGGATATTGAAGCTGTACGTTTCGTACCTTTGGTCGCAGGAGAGCTGGCGTAAATTGCGATGAGTGTGGCGGCGAAGATATCGAATTGGCGAACAACGACAGTAGCAGTGCTATGCCTGCTGCTGTCTGCCTGTAGCACTCATATGCCGGCACCGGTAACCAGCCTTGACAAAGACTACCAAAGCTTGAAGCGAGGCAGCTTCCGTGGCAGTTATTATCAAGTGGAAAAGGGGGATACCCTGTATTTCATTTCCTACATCACCGGACGGGAAGTGAAAGATATAATTGCCAGTAATAAACTTTCTCCGCCTTATACTATTTATCCGGGTCAGACGTTACAGCTCTGGAAACCGAAATATGTTGCCCCTGCATATGGTAAGGCCGGGACTATCGCTGTTGTTAAACCCCCAGTAAAAACAGCAAGTAAGGCAACACAACCAAAACCAACCCCGAAACCGGTGGCAAAACCGAAGCCAAAGCCTAAACCGACCGAGCAAAAAGCAGCCAATAAAAATGTTGATCAAGGTCGCACAAAAGAGTACTCTCAAAATTCGAAAGGTAACAAAGTCGTTACAAAAAAAGCGAGCAAGAGTAACAAGGTGACCAGTTGGTCATGGCCGACCAAAGGTAGGGTTATTGCTAAGTTCTCCAGCTCAGAAAATGGCAACAAAGGCATCGATATTGCCGGAAAAAGAGGACAGGCCGTACAGGCTTCGGCTGGAGGAATCATAGTGTATGCAGGTAATGCCCTGCGTGGCTATGGAAACTTAGTAATTATCAAGCATAGCGACGATTATCTAAGTGCTTATGCACACAATGATAAGGTGCTGGTCAAAGAGCAACAGACGGTAAAAGCGGGGCAGAAGATTGCTTCAATGGGAAGCTCCGGTAGCAACAGTGTTCGCCTACATTTCGAGATCCGTTACAAAGGCAAGTCGGTTAATCCGTTACGGTACTTGCCGAAATAGACAACATGGCATAGTGAAGTTGTAATGTCTTGCTAACTCGCCATCTGGGAGGCGCTATGAGTAGAAGCAATACGGCTACAAATATCGAGAACTTTGACTTTGAAGATGTGGAATTAGACTCGGCCGAAGCCGAAACCAAAACCGCATCGGCTGAAAAAACGAGTGATGAGGTCGATATTTCGCAATACGGGGCAACACAAAAAGCCCTGGATGCGACACAGCTTTATCTTGGCGAGATCGGCTTTTCTCCGCTTCTTACTGCGGAAGAAGAAGTTTTGTATGCCCGCCGGGCGCTGCGAGGTGATGAAGTTGCCCGCAAGCGAATGATAGAAAGTAACTTGCGATTGGTTGTGAAGATATCTCGTCGTTACAGCAATCGTGGTCTTGCCCTGTTGGATTTGGTTGAGGAAGGCAACCTCGGCTTGATCCGCGCAGTCGAAAAATTTGATCCGGAACGCGGCTTCCGTTTCTCTACCTATGCAACATGGTGGATCCGTCAGACTATTGAGCGGGCTATCATGAACCAAACTCGCACCATCCGTTTACCCATCCATGTAGTGAAAGAGCTGAACGTTTATCTTCGTACTGCCCGCGAACTAGCCCAGAAGCTGGATCATGAGCCGACAGCGGAAGATATCGCCCTGAAGCTAGATAAATCTGTCGAGGATGTAAACCGCATGCTGCGTTTGAACGAGCGTGTCGGTTCGGTTGACAACCCGATTGGTGGCGATTCAGAGAAAGCGTTGCTAGATATTATTCCTGACGAGAAGGGGGGGGGACCGGAGACATCGACTCAGGATGATGACATCAAAACCTCGATTGTTTCCTGGCTGCAGGAACTGAATCCGAAACAGCGCGAAGTACTGGCACGCCGATTCGGTCTGCTGGGATATGAGGCGTCGACCCTTGAAGATGTTGGCCGTGAAATTGGCCTGACCCGTGAACGTGTCCGCCAGATCCAGGTCGAAGGCCTGCGTCGTCTGCGCGACATGCTGACGCACCAAGGGCTGAATATCGAATCGTTGTTTAACCAAGATTTGTAAAAGTATTCAGGTCAGCTGATTGCAACACTGTCATCTGCCGGATAGGAATGAAAAAAAGGGCGCAAAGTGCGTCCTTTTTTAATGCCCTCTAACCGACCTTACCGCCTACAGCAGCGCCTTTAGACGGTACAGTTCATCCAACGCCTGTCTCGGTGTCAGGTTGTCCGGGTTCAGGTTGGTCAGAGCTTCTTCTACCTCGCTCGGCTCGGGCAACAAAGTGAGCTGATGTTCTTCTTTCGGTGCAGCGGAAGGCGACTTCACGGCCTGTTGGTGCCCGCTGGCTTCTAGCTGTTGTAGCTTGATTTTGGCGCGCTTGATGACCGATCTCGGCACCCCAGCCAGGCTTGCGACAGCTAGACCATAGGATTTACTGGCAGCACCTTCCTGTACGGCATGCATAAAGGCGATTTCATCACCATGCTCGACGGCATCTAAATGTACATTAGCCAGTCCGTCCATCATCGAAGGCAGTTCTGTCAATTCAAAGTAGTGGGTAGCAAAGAGAGTCATGGCTGCTATCTTTTCGGCTAGCCATTCGGCACTGGCCCAAGCCAGCGACAGACCGTCGTAAGTACTGGTACCACGACCTATTTCATCCATTAGCACGAGACTATTTTGGGTTGCATTATGAAGAATATTCGCGGTTTCGGTCATTTCTACCATGAAGGTCGAGCGGCCGGAGGCGAGATCATCCGAGGCGCCAATACGGGTAAAAATACGATCCAGCGGACCAATTCTTACCGATTCTGCCGGTACAAAAGAACCGACATGAGCCATTAGGGCAATGAGGGCTGTCTGGCGCATATAGGTAGATTTACCGCCCATATTGGGTCCGGTAATGATCAGCATTCGACGGGCATTGTGCAGCGAAATCGGGTTGGCGATAAATGGTTCGTTCAGGACTTGTTCGACTACTGGGTGGCGGCCTGCATTGATTTCAATTCCTGTTTCCGTTGCGAGTTCTGGGCGGCAGTAGTTCAGTGTATCGGCACGTTCGGCCAGGTTGGCCAGTACGTCTAACTCGGATAAGGCATTGGCTGCATTCTGGAGTCGCTCTAGGTGAGGCAGCAGCAAGTCAAACAACTCTTCCCACAACTTTTTCTCCAGCCCCAAAGCCTTGGATTTGGAGTTCAGTACCTTGTCTTCATGCTCTTTGAGCTCTGGAATGATATAGCGCTCGGCATTTTTCAGGGTCTGGCGGCGGACATAATGGCTAGGCACCAGGTGGCTCTGGCCACGACTGACCTGGATGAAGAAACCATGTACCTGGTTGAACCCTACTTTTAGGCTATCGATATCATGGTGCTCGCGTTCTCTGGCCTCGAGATCATCAAGGTATTTCGAGGCACCGTCTGCCAAGTCTCGCCATTCATCCAGCTCGGCATTATAGCCCGGAGCCAATACTCCGCCGTCGCGGATCACTACGGGCGGGTTTTCAATAATGGCATGCTCTAGCAGCTCGCAAAGTGCATCCATCGGGGCGGCAAACTGTGCCAACTCACCGATGCGCGGCTGCTCGACTTCCGCCAACAACTCTGCCAGCTCCGGCAGGTGCTGCAAGGCGGTACGCATGCGGGCAAGGTCACGCGGACGTGCTGAACGCAGGGCCAAACGAGCCAAGATGCGCTCCAGATCACCCATGTGGTGCAGTACACCAGCTACATCGCTAAACAGGCCGGTATCCTTGAAGGCAGAAATAGCATCGAGTCGGTGGTTGAGTTGCTGCGGATCGCGGATCGGCTGATGCAGCCAACGTTTGAGCAAACGACTTCCCATCGGGGTTGCTGTCTGATCCAGTACCGAGGCCAAGGTGTTATCAAAACCACCGGCGAGGTTTTGGGTCAGTTCGAGGTTGCGGCGGGTGGCGGCATCCAAGATCACGGCATGATCTTTGTTGTCTTGGGTGATAGCACGGATATGCGGTAGCGCGGTACGCTGGGTATCTTTGACATATTGCATCAGGCAACCCGCAGCACATAGGCCGCGCTCTGCTGTCTCGACCCCGAAGCCTACCAGGTCACGGGTACCGAATTGCATGGTCAGCTGCTGGCGGGCGGTGTCCAAATCAAATTCCCAAACCGGACGACGGCGGGTGCCTTTAAGCGACTGCAATAAACCCGGCAGGGCAAAATCTTCCGGGTATAGCAGTTCGGCCGGACAGGTACGTTGCAGTTCGGCCTGCATGGCTTCTTCGGTTTCAGGCTCGGTAAGCATGAAGCGGCCCGAGGTGATATCCAGCGTCGCGTAACCGAATCCGTTGCTATTTTGATAAATTGCGGCAATCAAGTTGTCATGACGTTCATTGAGCAGCGCTTCGTCGCTGACGGTACCCGGTGTCACAATGCGGACGACCTGACGCTCAACCGGTCCTTTGCTGGTCGCCGGATCGCCGATTTGTTCGCAAATGGCAACAGAGACCCCCTGCTGAACCAGCTTGGCGAGGTAGCCTTCGACAGCATGGTAGGGAACTCCGGCCATAGGGATTGGCTGGCCGTTTGAAGAGCCGCGTTTGGTCAGGGAAATATCCAGTAGTTGAGAGGCTTGTTTGGCATCATCAAAAAATAGTTCGTAGAAGTCGCCCATACGATAGAACAGCAAAATATCAGGGTTTTCTGCCTTGATCCTCAAGAACTGCTGCATCATGGGGGTGTGCTTTTCTAAACCTTTCACTGTCACGATATTGCCTGCTTATTGATGCCGGAATTGAAAACGTACCGGGTAAATTTCTGGAGGCTAAGGATACGTGAATCAGCCAAGGGGAGCAAAGCAGCAATTGTTTTCTTGTATAACTATTTGCTCGATACCTTATCGACAATGGAAGGCGATGAGCAGAGTTGCTGACGAGTGCGTTGCAGAGTATGGTTGGGCTGGAATAATTGACGGGAGGTAGGGATGGCAGATATCCAGCAATTGGCTCATGAACTTGGTTCGGCTTTGAGCCGGCAGGGGGGGATCGCAACGACGGCAGAATCTTGTACCGGCGGTGGTGTTTCTGCGGCAATCACGGATGTTGCCGGTAGCTCAGGCTGGTTTGATCGTGCTTTTATTACCTACAGCAATGAAGCGAAGCAGCAGATGCTAGGGGTTGAGCTGGCACAGCTTGAAGCGCATGGTGCAGTTAGCGAGCAGGTCGTCCAGCAGATGGCACAAGGGGCTCTGAAGCAATCAGCGGCGACGATCAGTGTGGCGATCAGTGGTATTGCCGGTCCGGGTGGTGGTTCCGAAGAAAAGCCGGTCGGGACTGTTTGTTTTGCCTGGGCTGATACAACTGGCTGGGTACAGTGTGAAACCTGTTTTTTTGATGGTGATCGCAATGCTGTCAGGCTGCAAGCTGTCGAGAAATCATTGTCTGGCATGCTGCAGCGCCTGCGGCAGCTGGGCTGAGCGAAAGAAGCCCCCCAGTTGCGAGCGAAGATAGGCAAAAAAAATTTCATACAGTGCTAGACACTGTATGAATAGACAGTATACTAATCATCATTATCAGTACTTAATTTTAGCATCCGTTGGAGAGTCGAATGGACGACAACAAACAGAAGGCTCTTGCCGCAGCGTTAGGCCAGATTGAAAAGCAGTTCGGTAAAGGTTCCATCATGAAGTTGGGCGATAACCGTACTATGGATATTGAAACAGTTTCGACTGGCTCCCTGTCGCTTGATATTGCACTTGGCGCTGGTGGTTTACCAATGGGGCGTATCGTTGAAATTTACGGTCCTGAATCATCAGGTAAAACGACGCTAACTCTTGAAGCGGTGGCGTGTGCTCAGAAAGCCGGCAAAACTTGTGCGTTTATCGATGCGGAGCATGCTCTGGATCCAATTTATGCGCAAAAACTGGGTGTTGATATTGATCAGTTACTGGTTTCCCAGCCTGATACAGGTGAGCAAGCGCTTGAAATTTGCGATGCACTAGCCCGTTCGGGTGCTGTCGACATGATTGTTGTCGATTCTGTGGCGGCACTAACGCCGAAAGCAGAGATCGAAGGCGAGATGGGTGATTCTCATATGGGTCTTCAGGCACGTATGCTATCACAGGCGATGCGCAAGCTAACCGGTAACCTGAAAACATCAAACTGCATGTGTATCTTCATTAACCAGATCCGAATGAAGATTGGTGTGATGTTTGGTAACCCAGAAACCACAACCGGTGGTAACGCCCTGAAGTTCTATGCTTCTGTTCGCCTTGATATCCGCCGTACCGGTGCGATCAAAGATGGCGACGAAGTGGTGGGTAACGAAACTCGTATCAAGGTAGTGAAGAACAAAATCGCTGCGCCGTTTAAGCAAGCCGAAACACAAATCCTTTATGGTCAGGGCTTCAACCGTCTAGGCGAGCTGGTTGACCTTGGTGTGAAGAATAAAATGGTCGAGAAGGCAGGTGCCTGGTACAGCTATCAGGGCGATAAGATCGGCCAAGGTAAGGCAAATGCCTGTAAGTTCCTGGGTGAGCACCCTGAAATTGCACAAGAGCTAGATAAGAAGCTACGTGATTTGTTGCTAACGCCACCGGCTGCGCAGGAAGAAACGGCTGAGGAGAAAGACGCAGAGAAAGATCAGGCGTTCTAAGCCGCTTTTCTGCATCCAGATATTCCAGCTATCCTGCTTCTGTAAAGAGGCTAGAAAAATGAGACGGGCCCTGTACTTTGGTACGTGGCCCGTTTTGTGTATTGAGGCAAGGAAAATGAAAAAACAAGTACCGAGGCAAAGTGCCAAAGAAGCGGCTGTCGGCTATCTTTCACACCGGGATCATGCAGAGAAAGAGCTGCGCCAGAAGCTTAAAACGAGAGGTTATAGTGAGCCGGATGTTATCGATGCCATCGCCTACTGCCAGGACTATAACTGGCTAGACGATGCCCGCTATGCGGCAATGATGATGCGCAATGGTGTTGCCAAGGGATGGGGGGCACTGCGGATCAAGCAGGAAATGAAAATGAAGGGTGTGCATGACGCGATTGTCAGCCAGGCTCTTGAGGATGGCGATATTGATTGGTATGAGCATGCCCGCGACGTTGCCCAACGGAAGTTTGGAAATAGCGAAATTGATACGCCGAAGGAAAAAGCCCGGCGCTTTCGCTTTATGCAGTATCGTGGGTTTGATTTTGATCAGATCAAGTATGCCCTAGATACTAACGATGACGAATAACGGTTATTCTATTTAGTACATGCGACATCTCTCTTCCCGCTGCCAATTTGCCAAGCTTGGCAGCGTTACCTTTCTTTAATGGCATCTTTCGTTCTAGCAACTATGTATTAATTGCGCTAATTCTTAACATAACATTTCCCGTATTACCTGCCGTTGTTTTACAATAGCCGCCAAAGAATTTATTTTAGTTCAATTAAAACCTGCTGACATAAGTTCCAGGCTGACACGCATGGAAGTTTATGGGAGGGGGTTACATTATCGCTTAAGTGCGATTTTCCGGTTTTATCAAAGCATTTATTCAGGATTTGCCAATGTACATGAGCACTGATGAGATTCGCCGTGCGTTTCTTGCGTTTTTTGAGAGCAAAGGTCACCAGATCGTAGAAAGCTCTTCTCTTGTACCTGCTAACGACCCAACACTATTGTTTACCAACGCAGGTATGAACCAATTTAAAGATACATTTTTAGGTATGGAAAAGCGTGGCTACACTCGAGCGACAACAGCTCAGCGCTGTGTACGTGCTGGTGGTAAGCACAATGACCTTGAAAACGTCGGCTTTACCGCGCGCCACCATACCTTTTTCGAAATGCTGGGTAACTTCAGTTTCGGTGATTACTTCAAGCAAGATGCGATCAAGTATGCATGGGAGTTTCTGACCGACGTACTGAAGCTGCCAAAAGACCGCCTGTTGGTGACCGTCTACGAGACCGATGACGAAGCTTTCGCTATCTGGAACAAAGATATGGGGATCCCGGCTGATCGCATCGTCCGTATCGGTGACAAGGAGGGCGGCAAGCCTTTTGAGTCTGATAACTTCTGGCAGATGGGTGATACTGGCCCTTGTGGCCCGTGTACTGAAATTTTCTACGATCACGGCGAGCATATCTGGGGTGGCCGTCCCGGCACGCCGGAAGAAGATGGCGACCGTTTCATTGAGATCTGGAACAACGTATTCATGCAGTTTAACCGTCAGGCTGACGGTACCATGGAGCCGTTGCCAAAGCCGTCAGTTGATACCGGAATGGGGATCGAGCGTATTGCTGCAATCATGCAGGGTGTACATTCGAACTACGAGATTGATATTTTCCAGACCCTAATCAAAAAAGCAGCAGATGTGATTGGGTACGATGATCTGTCGAACCAGTCGTTACGTGTTGTTGCTGATCATATTAGATCTTGTGCATATTTGATTGTCGATGGTGTGATGCCGTCGAATGAAGGTCGTGGCTACGTGCTACGCCGTATCATTCGTCGTGCAGTACGTCATGGTAACAAACTGGGCGCGAAGGGTGTCTTCTTCTACAAGTTAGTTGGTCCTCTGGCTGAAATTATGGGGACGGCGGGCGAAGAGCTGAAGAAGCAGCAGGCAATGGTCGAGAAAGTGCTGAAGATCGAAGAAGAAAACTTCGGCCGTACACTTGACCGTGGTATGACAATTTTGAACGATGCGCTCGATAGCCTAGACAGCAAGGTACTGGACGGTGAAACAGTATTCAAACTGTATGATACCTATGGGTTCCCGGCGGATTTGACCAATGATGTTGCCCGCGAGCGTGGCTTCTCTATTGATGAAGAAGGCTTCAACAATGCCATGGAAGCCCAGCGCCAGCGTGCCCGTGACGCGGGTCATTTTGGTGTTGATTATAACGAGGCTATCAAGGTTGACGCCAACACCGAATTTTGTGGTTATGCCGGTACTGACGGCGAAGGCGAAGTTATTGGCCTGTACCGTGGCAGTGAAGCTGTAGGCAGCATCCGTGCTGGTGAAGAAGCGCTGGTGATACTGAACAATACGCCATTCTACGCTGAGTCTGGCGGCCAGTGTGGTGATGCGGGTGTAATGACAGCAACTGGTGTCCAGTTTGATGTTGCAGACACCCAGAAGTTTGGTGATGCCATTGGCCATAAAGGGACATTGGCAACAGGTGAGCTGAAAGTGGGTGATAAGTTAACGGCAACCGTGGATGCGGCGCGCCGCTCGGCGATCAGCCTTAACCACTCGGCTACGCACTTATTGCATGCAGCACTACGTAACCTGCTCGGCGAACATGTCGCGCAGAAAGGCTCGCTGGTTAAGCCAGAGTCATTGCGTTTCGATTTCTCGAACTTAGAAGCGGTGAAGTCAGAGCAGCTACGTGAGATTGAACGTACCGTGAACGAGCAGATCCGTCTGAACCATGCTATCGATACCGACATTATGGATATCGAAACGGCGAAAGAAAAAGGTGCGATGGCACTGTTTGGCGAGAAGTACGATGACGAGGTCCGCGTACTGAGCATGGGTGAGTTCTCGACGGAGCTTTGTGGTGGTATCCACGCCAAGAATACCGGTGATATCGGCCTGTTCAAAATCACCTCGGAAGGTGGTATTGCCGCAGGTATCCGCCGTATTGAAGCGGTAACGGGTGAAGCCGCAATCGAAGCATTGCATACGCAGGAAGCGTTGCTGTCAGAAACTGCCGGTTTAGTGAAGTCTGATGCAGCATCCGTCGCGACCAAAGTAGGCGCACTGGTTGCTCATAGCAAGCAGCTTGAAAAAGAAATTCAACAACTGAAAGATAAGTTGGCAGCACAAGAAAGTGCCGGTCTTATTAATCAGGCACAAGAGATCAATGGTGTAAAAGTGCTGATCTCTAAACTGGACGGAGCCGATAATAAAGCATTGCGTGGCATGGTTGATGAGCTAAAGAATCAGCTAGGCAGCGGTGTTGTTGTACTGGGTAACGTCAGTGGCGGCAAAGTAGGCTTAATCGCAGGTGTAACCAAAGATCTTATCGGCAAAGTTAAGGCCGGTGAGCTCGTCAATATGGTGGCTCTGCAAGTTGGTGGTAAAGGTGGCGGTCGCCCGGATATGGCACAGGCAGGTGGTACGGACGCAAGTGCACTTCCTGCTGCGCTAGAGTCGGCACAAACATGGATCGCTGAGCGCCTGTAAGGCGCTCTTTATCAAGACGTAAGGTAACGGGGTATTAGCCCCAGGAAGGTGAAGTAAAGTGACGCAGATTGCGCGTAAATCGCTAATAGTGCAAAAGTTTGGCGGTACATCCGTTGGATCGATAGAACGTATCCAGGCTGTCGCCGAACGAGTCATTAAAGCTAAAGAAGAGGGCAAGCAACTCGTAGTGGTTGTTTCTGCCATGTCTGGTGAGACGAATCGTCTGCTAGACCTTGCACAGCAGGTTGATGCTGTGCCTGCAGAGCGAGAACTTGACGTTCTCTTGTCGGCGGGTGAACAAGTCTCCATGGCTTTGCTCGCAATGATGTTGAATAGGCTGGGGCATGCTGCGGTATCGCTAACCGGTTGGCAGGCAGGGATCAAAACCTGCAGCCAGCACAATGATGCGAAAATTACAGATATTGATCCTAGTTACATTCAGCAGTTGCTCGGCCAAGACCAGATTGTGATAGTTGCTGGTTTTCAAGGCATTAATGATGAAAGGGATATAACTACCCTTGGTCGTGGGGGCTCAGATACCACGGCAGTTGCACTGGCAGGCGCTTTACACGCAGATGAATGTCAGATTTTCACCGATGTGGACGGCGTATATACGTGCGATCCGCGTTTAGTACCGCAGGCGCGCCGTTTGGATGTTGTTCATTTCGATGATATGACATCCTTGGCGCGAAACGGTGCGAAAGTGCTACAATTACAGTCTGTTGAATATGCGCGACAGCATAGAGTCCCGTTGAGGGTCCTATCTTCGTTCGAAGAGGGGAAGGGGACACTGGTAAGTTTTGACTCCTCTGCGGCACTTGGTGTCGTGGGGATCGCGCTAAAGAATCAGCAAACACTGCTTGATGTCGATATGCCAGTTTCTGAGCTACAGGAACAGCTTAACTTGTTCGGTATGCAGTGCTGGTGTAAGGCCGTCGCCGCTGATTCAACGCAAATTGTTACAGCAAATGAAGATTTGGCACGACTAAAACTTGTGCTGGGTAAAAATATGCACCAGGTCGCTGCGGTTTCAACCCTGTCTGTAGTAGGGGATGATGTGTCAGAGCTGGCAGATCATATCTGCACAGTGCTGGCTGAAGCGGGTATCCGGGTGCGCCAGAATAAACGGTCGACTCATTGTCTTTCTTTGTTGATAAGTGAGGATGATCATCAATTAGCTGTAGATATCGTCCACAAAAGGTTTGTGGTTGAGCCAGAAAGTCTGGATAATCGACCACTTCTCGCTGTTTCTTGAGCAGTGACCATTTACGCTTCCGTTAATGGATGTGTAAATAATGTTGGATAATAAACTTTAACTCTTAATAGACTGAGATTACTCAAGGAGCACACGAATGCTTATTTTGACACGTCGCGTAGGTGAAACGCTAATGATTGGTGACGAAGTAACCGTTACTGTACTTGGCGTTAAAGGTAACCAGGTTCGCATTGGCGTTAACGCGCCTAAAGAAGTATCTGTTCACCGTGAAGAAATCTATATGCGAATTCAAGCGGAAAAAGAAACCGGTTCTCAAGGTTCTGGTAACTTCTAAGTCGAAAAAGGTCAGTTATTTGCTGGCCTTTTTTGTCTCTGTGATTTACCCGAATTCTTCTCGCTCTTTGCGCCATTTATTTGAAAATAAGTAAGATACTGTGGACATTGCGCAGGTTTAATTGTCGTGTTGGCTATTTAGTGTGCACCTGCGCTGTGAATGTCGTTTTTTGACGATAAAGTGTTTGACTTATTTTCGGCTGGCAGTAATATGAGCCCCCGCAAGACGGTGAGGTGGCCGAGAGGCTGAAGGCGCTCCCCTGCTAAGGGAGTATACGGTTTATCCCGTATCGAGGGTTCGAATCCCTCCTTCACCGCCATTTCTTGCAACGATTATCTGCGCGTCCGTAGCTCAGCTGGATAGAGTACCTGGCTACGAACCAGGCGGTCGGAGGTTCGAATCCTCCCGGACGCGCCAGCTATTCACAATATGGCTAGTTGAAACTAGCGATGTTGATAAAAAGATATTAGTGTGCGCTCGTAGCTCAGCTGGATAGAGTACCTGGCTACGAACCAGGCGGTCGGAGGTTCGAATCCTCCCGAGCGCGCCATTAATCTGTGTGGTGAGGTGGCCGAGAGGCTGAAGGCGCTCCCCTGCTAAGGGAGTATACGGTTTATCCCGTATCGAGGGTTCGAATCCCTCCTTCACCGCCATTCTTTGCTGTTTCTGAAATATGCCTTCCAGCTACAATTTCAGATCCAGACAAAATTTCTTTCTTCGGAAAGAAGCCTGCGCGTCCGTAGCTCAGCTGGATAGAGTACCTGGCTACGAACCAGGCGGTCGGAGGTTCGAATCCTCCCGGACGCGCC
>NZ_RJLM01000126.1 GCF_004104355.1 Photobacterium chitinilyticum | reverse complement strand
AATTTCATTTTTCCGACTTTTCAGACCCTGAGTTAGGGGTAGTATCCCTATATAACATGGCGAGTAAGAGCATGTGTAAACCGTCAAACACAAATCTCAATGTATGTGTACATATTATACATCATTGAATAGAACTCAATGAGATAAGAAAAATAAAAAAAACCCCATTGAAAAATAATAATTCGTTCAAAAGTTATGAAGGAAAATGTGACCCMAAAATTCCTATAGAAAGTCCGAGCGGCAAAATCCTATAGAAATGCCCGAGACGGCGAATTTCTTGAACACACTTTTGACCATAACTTTTGAACCGCTAAACCGATTTCGTTCATTCTTTTTTTATTCSATTTCTCTTGCAAATATCTATCTGAATTAGTATAACATATTGCTATATATTTACTGGAAAAAATATTTTGATAAAAAAACTGAAATTCTCTCGGACTTTCTATTGAAAAATTAAAAATTTAATTATTTTTTTTCTGATGGATAAAATCCCTTGATTATTTTTTTATTCAATAGATCGTGCAATTTTACATAAAATAAATTAAAACTCTTTGAAATCCATTCAACTTTTCAATTGCGCATTACACTTGGTCTTACTATGAAATCAGTGTTTTTCGGCTAAGTCAAATTTTTGACGCGCTTTACACATGGTCTTACTCGCCATGTTATATAGGGAGACTACCC
>NZ_RJLM01000125.1 GCF_004104355.1 Photobacterium chitinilyticum | reverse complement strand
CTCCAGGTACCGTCTGTTCCGATCTTGAACGTCCCGAAATTGCCGTCGGTGACAGTCTCGGCATCAAACACCGCCTCGCCCGCATCCGGGTCGACCACGTCCAGCTTGCCGCCGGTGGTCAACACCGTATCTTCTTTGACCGTGCCGGTATCCGCATCCGGCACAGAAGGTGTGATCACGGCGCCGTCGTCGCTGCCGTTGATGGTAACAGTGACGGTATGCTCGGTGCCGTCGGCAGTCGTCACGGTAAACTCGCGGCTCAGCGGTTCGCTTGCCTCGGTCAGTGCCTGCACTTCGGCCGAACCGTTGTTCAACTCGTAGCTCCAGGTACCGTCAGTGCCGATCTTGAACGTACCGAAGTTGCCGTCGGTGACAGTCTCGGCATCAAACACCGCCTCGCCTGCATCCGGGTCGACCACGTCCAGCTTGCCGCCGGTGGTCAGGATTGTGTCTTCTTTCACCGTGCCGGTATCGGCATCCGGCACAGAAGGTGTGATCACGGCGCCGTCGTCGCTGCCGTTGATGGTGACAGTGACGGTATGCTCAGTGCCGTCGGCAGTCGTCACGGTAAACTCGCGGCTCAGCGGTTCGGAGTCCTCGGTCAGCGCCTGCACCTCGGCCGAACCGTTGTTCAGCTCGTAGCTCCAGGTACCGTCTGTTCCGATCTTGAACGTCCCGAAATTGCCGTC
>NZ_RJLM01000124.1 GCF_004104355.1 Photobacterium chitinilyticum | reverse complement strand
ATTGCAATATGTGTTCTGTGAACGTGCCGTCTTCTATCTCTGAATAAAACCATGTAATATACAGTGTATATATAACGGTATTCGAAAGATCGTGCACTCAGTTGTCACAATACATTCACTGATTTATATTAGTTATGAGAGCACAGTGAGTCGGAGCTTTGTTTTCATTACTTCTTTGACGAATACTATTATCTGAGTATATAAATACGTATAAAAATATTTCAGTCAATTAGAGATTTTTACGGTCTTCTTATTTCTTAAGTGTGTGTTTTGCACTGCATCAATCATGTTATTTGTCTACTATTTACGGGTCGCTGTATTTTCTTGTGTCAACACTTGTAATCATCCTACATGTTGGATACTGTGAAATTAACTTTTCCTACATGTTGGATACTGTGAAATTAACTTTTAATACCACAAAGTTCAAGTATATACATGGAGGGATTTTCACAAACACACAAAACATTCAAAATGGATCTTACAAGTACTATCATTGGGTATCACGTGCTGTGCTCTATGTAAACGTGTGAGGAAATTGTGTTTTTATGCATCTCAACATGGTGAGTGAGATTATGAGATCAGCATTACTAATTGCAATATGTGTTCTGTGAACGTGCCGTCTTCTATCTCTGAATAAAACCATGTAATATACAGTGTATATATAACGGTATTCGAAAGATCGTGCACTCAGT
>NZ_RJLM01000015.1 GCF_004104355.1 Photobacterium chitinilyticum | reverse complement strand
CAGTTCATTGATAAATCTTTCGACTTAACTCTTTCACGAGTGCCCACACAGATTGCATGGTCAAATTGTTAAAGAACAAACTGACAAATCGTTGCTGGCTTAGCGCCGCGCTCCGTGTCAGTGAGGTCGCATTATAGAGAGTTCGATCGCATTGGCAAGGGTGATTTTTAAAAAAATGCCACACAATCAGCCAACCGAACAAACTTTAGCCAAAGAAGTAAAAATAGGCCACTTTGAAAGCAGGAAAATACCGTATTTGGTACTTCCTTTCATCAGGCTACGTATTCAGTCATCCGGTTGGACTTTTTTCTTGTACGATCTCTTGGATGAGTTGCTGGAATCGCTGCAAGTAGCATCTTGGTATAACTGTCTTGTGGAAACTCATAAATATCTTTTACATCACCAAGCTCGACGATTTTACCTAAATACATTACCGCCACTCGATCTGAGATATTCCTGACCACTGACAAATCATGAGAGATAAATATCATTGCTAAATCCATTTCTTTTTGCAGCTGGAGCAACAAATTCAATATCTGCGCCTGCACTGAAACATCCAGTGCAGAAACTGACTCATCGCAAATTAACAATTTGGGTTTTAAGGCAATCGCCCGGGCTATACCAATACGCTGTCGCTGTCCTCCCGAGAATTCATGAGGGTAACGATGAACAGCACTCTCAGGCAACTCCACCTTAACAAGCAATTCCTTTACCCATTCCTTGCGCTGTTTAGATGTGCCTATTTTATGGATGATGAAGGGCTCTTCCAAAATCATACCAACAGTATGGCGTTGATTGAGTGACTCCATTGGGTCTTGAAATACGATCTGCATATCTTTACGAAGTGTACGCATCTGTTTAGGTGAAAACGTCGTAATATCCTTACCCTTAAAGTAAATCCTACCTTCTGTTGGTTCATAGAGTTTGAGGATGGTCCGGCCTAACGTACTTTTACCACAACCAGACTCACCAACAAGGCCCAACGTCTCCCCTCTGGCTACCGAAAACGAAACGCCATCAACGGCTTTCACTATATAACCTTTTCTGAAGATCCCTTTCCCCGAGACAAAGTGTTGCTTGAGAGACTCAATACGAAGAATTTCATCCATAACTAGATCCTTATCTACGGGTTGCTACTCAGAGCTCTCGTAAAAACTACCCTTTAAATTCCGGAAACAATGCTGGGTTAATCGGTTTAATGTCTATCGGTTGCTTAGGATCATTATTCAGACTAGGCATTAACCCCAGCAGCCGCTCGGTATAGGGGTGTTGCGGGCGATCAAACAAATCATAGACATTTGCATGTTCAACTACCCTCCCGTCGTACATCACCGATACATCATCACAAATTTCAGCAACGACTCCCAAATCATGAGTAATGAAGATCATTGCCATTCCCGTTTCTTCTTGTAATTCAACCATAAGATCAAGGATCTGTGCCTGTACCGTAACATCCAGTGCCGTAGTCGGCTCGTCACAAATGAGTATGTCAGGCCGACAGGCAAGCGCCATTGCAATCATGACTCGTTGCCTCATCCCACCCGACAGGTTGTGCGGGTACTCTTTCAGCCTTTTGTCCGGCATCGGAATACGCACTTTGCGCAGCATTTCTAGTGAATAGGCTATCCTGTCTTTTTTACTTAATTCGGGGCGGTGTAGCTCAAGAACTTCGTTAAGTTGCCTGCCAACAGAATATACAGGGTTCAACGCGGTCATCGGATCTTGGAAAATGATGGAGATACAATTTCCCCGCATGGCGTACATCTCTGTTGCGGGAAGCCCCACCAAATCTGTTCCCCGATATAAAATTTCCCCTCGGGTAATATAACCATACGGCTTGGGCAATAATCCCATAATCGACAGCGCGGTAACGCTCTTCCCACAGCCTGACTCACCGACAAGACCGAGGGTTCGCCCCTTATGCACATCAAAGCTAACACCATGGAGGATCTTTGATACACCATCATCAGTCATAAACTCCGTTTCAAGATCTCGGACACTTAAAATGACATCAGAAGACATACGGCTTCTCCTTACTACTTTCTTCATTCAGCTTTACAGCTTGTAAGCGTCATCGATGACAGTAACAGGTTCAAAAACTTTGCCTTGCTTCATCGCCGCTTTGGTTTCTTTCTTGATATCCACATCAATCCAGAAAGTACCTAGCTCCACCGGATAAAAGATTGACTCTGTTTTCTTTGTCATCCCCGGAGCTGGATATTGTATCCAACGCCAATGCGCCTCTCGGGTATAAGGGACCATGTATCCAGGCACAATAATATAGGCCTCGGTAACCATCTTCTGGATAGTATGAGAGATCTGATAGCGCTTTCTCACATCAAACTCGCTCTTGAATGCGTCAATTTTAGCGTCGAGAGCTGGTGAGCTGTAATTAGCGTGATTATTCGTTTGGGGTTTCACATTCTTTGAGTGCAAGTATTCCCAATAGGCAGGGATCTCCCCTCCCCCCATGTTCAAGAAGGCGAGATCATGCTTTTTCTCCAGGATATACTTGAAGGCAGAAGAGCCATCGACAAGGTTCAGCGTCAACTCCAAACCAGCTAGCTTCGCTTGCTCTTTTAGATAAGCAATACGTGGCGACCAAATAGGAAAGCCATAGGTAACGGCAAAACTCAACCTCAGGCCCTGTTTGTTAACGCGAATACCATCAGGGCCAATAATCTCGAAGCCGGCTTTGGTAAAAAATTGAGCGGCTAACTCGGGATTAAATTCTGGCGGCTTGTTGTCGGTACGGTCATAGTCACCATGTCCGAACCCCAAACCATGCGGCTTACGGACATAATCGCCCCGCAGGACATTCTTAATCATGCCGTCAAAATCAGTCGCATAAGTCAGCCCTTTGCGGACGTCGATATTGTCCAACGGAGGCTTTGCCGTATTAATCCATATTCCACCAGCCCCTTGTGCGACTTGGTTATAGCCCCAGAATTTATGAATATAGCCTTTTTGGTAAGGCTGGCTGTTTGATTTGTCATGCCAGAGTTGAGGCAGTACCAGGCCAAATGTATCCAAGTCCCCTTTTTCAAAATGCTTGCGGGCAATATCATTGTCACGGATCACACGAAGACGGATTTTATCGACATTGTAACGATTCTGGTAATAGCGGTTCCCATAGCCCCACCAATCCTTTCCTATGTGCTTAAAGGTAACGCTTTTCCCCTTTTTCACATTATCGAGGAAATAGGCTCCCGCCGTCGGCTCACTCTTGAAGTTATATTTGCGGACAAAATTATCATCGATGCCATCATTGTTGGTATCTTTATCAGGCTTAAAGAAATGTTCAGGGCGGGGCTGCAGACCGTTACTGGGTAAATTAATCATTACCATCAGTTCATCATTGCTTTTGGCTGTTTGGGCAATAATGGCGATGGTATGATCGCCATATTTGACAATCGTATCGATAGAGTTGGTGAAAAAATCGTTATACCAAGGATCAATAATATCTTTCGAACGGTAGTATTTCAGCATGAACAAATAGTCATCAGCCGTAATAGGCTCACCATCAGACCATTCGGCCTCGGTATTTAATTTGAAATAGACCGTTTTGAAATCATTGCCAAACGCCCATGCTTCAGCCAATTGAGGAATCCACTTTCCGGTATTGGGGTGCCTTGCTGCCAGTTTAGGCGTACCATCCATAAAATAATGTCTCAGCCCCGAATTGGCGTCTGGGCCGACACTTCGCAAAGTTTGCGGAAAACTCGCCATAAAAGATCGGAACGTCCCGCCTCGTTTCGCCTGTTCAGACGCAAATAAAGGCTCATTCATATTAGAGATCCACTCTAAATCTTCAGGTAACGTACTTGCGGTGGCTACACAGCTTAGTCCCATGAAAACTGACAGTACGGCAAGTTTTATACTTTTATCCATTCTCACATCCTGTGTTAGCAACTATTAAATATAACGAGTGAACTTCTTCGGATCGAAAGCCGCGCGAATCGCTTCACCAATAAATGTCACCATGATTAACACCAGTACGATAGCCGATACGACTGAGACAACTATCCAGGGTGAATCCAAATTCGATTTTCCTTGCTGCAACAGCTCTCCCCAGCTCGGCGTCGGTGGCATTAGCCCGAGCCCTAGATAGTCCAACGCTGTTAACGCAGTGATATTGGCAGCGATATTAAAGGGGGCCAATGTCACAATCATCACCATGGTATTGGGAAGAATATGATGAAAAATAATCCTAAATGTTGATGCGCCAAGCGCTTTGGCTGCCATCACATACTCACGGGCTGATTCCTTGTAGGTCATCGTTCGCATGTACCAAGTCATCCCCATCCAGCCAAACAATACATTGATGGCAACAAACAGCGTAAAGGTCGGCTGGGTGATAGAAACCAGAATCATAATGACGTATAAAAACGGTACCATTGACCACACTTCAATTAGCCGCTGCACGAACAAATCGAATTTTCCGCCCCAAAACCCCATCGCGCAGCCAACAGCAGTGCCTATGGCATAGGAAATAGCCATAGTGATCAAAGCAAAACCCATCGCTGTTCTGAAACCGTAAACTAAGCGGGCAAGAATATCGCGGCCTATTACATCGGTGCCGAGATAGTGCTTGTCTTCAAAGCTGGGTGCCGTCGGTGGGTAATCGCCGCTAAAGTCCTGCTCAAACGGGTCCCATGGCACTAACGGCATAAGAACATAGTTATCCCCACCCTCAGCCAAAAATTGCAGGCTCATTGCCTGGTAATCAGGTTCATTACTGTAGCTTAGACCGTAGTCCGTACCCGACTTCACATCACTAAGTACAGGAAAACTATAGACTCCGTTGTATTTAACGACTAGCGCTTTGCTATTAATCAGTAGTTCGGCAAACAGAGACAACACCAATAGCAACGACAACAGGACAAAGGACCAATACCCACGCTTGATCGCTTTGAAGCGCCTTATTTTTTTGATGGTTAGAGGGTTCAATGTCATCTGCTCAAGCTCCAAACCGAACTCTAGGATCAGCCAATGCCACACAGATATCCGATAAGATATTCCCGACCATTAACATCGCCGCATTAATGGCAACAATGCCCATCACTACGGGGTAGTCACGCTGCATAATGGATTCATAGCCCAACAAGCCGATCCCATCGATATTGAAAATAACTTCAATCAGAAAAGAGCCCGTCATAAAGAACAGCAATGAGTTACCGAAATGGCTCGCTATTGGGATCAAGCTGTTCCGAAGCGCATGCCTGCGTACTGCAGCGCGAAAAGGAAGCCCCTTAGCAATAGCCGTTCGAATATAGTCCGACGACAAATTTTCCATCAGATTGTTCTTCATCGTCATAGTCAGGGTGGCGAAGTCTCCAATCAAATAGCAGATCAGCGGAAGAACGGCATGCCAGAAAAGATCCGAGACTTTTTCAGAAACAGTCTCATAATCTTCGAAATCATCACCCACAAAGCCCCCCATGGGAAACCATTCCAGGTGATAGCTGAATAATGTTATAAGCAAGACACCGACAACATAACCGGGCAGCGCATAACCAATGAAAATCAGAATGGAGGAGCCGGAATCAAAGACCGAACCATGCTTCACGGCCTTGTAGTACCCCAACGGGATGGAAATAAAATAGCTAATAAAAAAAGTCATCCCGCCATAAAATAACGACACAGGCAGCCTTTCGGCAATCATGCCTGTCACGGGCTCGTAATAACGGGTTGATTCACCGAGATCAAAGCGGACTAGCTTGCTCAGCCATTCCCAATAAGCCTGATAAACCGGTTTATCCAGGCCATAAAATGCATTCAGCTCGGCCAGCTGATCGTCAGATAGTGCTGAGCTTCCACCAGCAGCAGTCATCGCGGCTGCCCCGTCACCCTGAAACTGCATATTGGCCAGCATTCGCTCGACAGGCCCGCCGGGAACCAGACGGGTGATGGCAAATATGAGGACCGTAATGCCCAAAAACGTCGGTATCACCAAGGCCATGCGATGCAAAAAATACGACAGCATGTATCGACTAACTCCTTGTCTGACTTATTACTAAGAATGATCCCTAATAATTAAAAGATAGCAGCAAGGAGAGATTTCAGCTTTTCAATCAAAGTAATGAGTTCAACAGAAAGGGATTATTTCGGAGCAACCCAAAGAGACTATTGAGGACTAATTGGGGGTTGATACGGATAGTTGATACAAAGACTAGAAGCAAGGTCGCACAATAAAAAAGGCCGCGATTACGACCTTTTATTCAGGAACTGGCGCTGGATATGAATTAGCGGGAGGCTAACCAACCCGGAACATCCGCAACACTGTCTAGGACCACGCTGGCCAGAGCTTCGCCCGCATCGGTGACAGGCTTACCAGTGCGCACCAGTATTTTAGTACCCACCTCCGCAGCTGCCGCGGCCTTCATGTCATCGGCTTTATCGCCAATCATTACCGAGCTCGCCATGTCGATTTTCAAAAAGTCACGAGCAGAAATAAACATACCAGGCTTGGGCTTACGGCACTCACAGTCTTGCAGGTAATCACCCTTTCCTTCTTTCGGATGGTGGGGGCAGTAATAGATACCGTCAAACTCAACGCCGTTATCGACAAAGTTCCAGTCCATCCACTCGGTCAGAGTCAGGAATTCATCTTCGGTGTACATACCACGGGCAATCCCGGCCTGGTTGGTTACCAGAACAAGCAGATACCCCATTTCTTTGAATTTTTTGCACGCTTCAAACACGCCTTCAACGTATTCAAAGTCATCAACGGTATGAACGTAACCATGATCGACGTTAATCACGCCGTCACGATCGATAAAAACTGCTGGTTTGGCCAAAAGTCAGCCCTCTGTCTATATATATTAAGGCAAATTATGGCATGGCTAAGGCAGGGATTCATCTGTTTATCTCAATCCACCATAACCCAACGAATGATCCACAAGGCCATTTAGACGTCCAGACGTAAAAATATCTATTGACTTAGCCGTCTAGACACCCTAGCATCAACAACAGATGCGGTTAGTAAACACTTTTCGCACAAAACAATGACAAAGTAAATACAACAAACAGCATTACGATATACCAGTGTTTACAAGCTTTTATCCTTGTAAAATTTGCCATGGCAACTGGTATACGGTTTAGGAAGTTCGATGATAGAAATAAATAGAGTAAATAAAGTGTTCTATCAGGGGGAGAAGGAAATCAACGCACTGCGTGATATCAATCTTACCATTGAGCAAGGCACCATCTTCGGCGTAATCGGCTCTTCCGGTGCAGGGAAAAGTACCCTGATCCGTTGCGTCAATCTGCTGGAAAAACCAACCAATGGCCACGTTATTGTTGACGGTATCGATCTAACCCAGCTTTCCAATCAAGACCTGACGTTAGCACGCCGCAAAATTGGCATGATTTTCCAGCATTTCAACCTGCTTTCATCCCGTACAGTTTTTGACAATATTGCCCTGCCACTTGAACTCGCAGGAACAACAAAAGCTGACACCAAAACCAAGGTTAACGAGCTATTACAGCTGGTTGGGCTGGTCGACAAAAGTGAGTCTTACCCGTCAAACCTGAGTGGTGGCCAGAAACAACGTGTTGCGATTGCCCGAGCATTGGCGTCCGACCCTAAAGTTTTACTGTGTGATGAAGCAACCAGTGCACTGGATCCGGCGACTACCCAGTCGATTCTCGAGCTGCTAAAAGAGATCAACCGCAAGCTTAATCTCACTATTTTGCTGATCACCCATGAAATGGACGTGGTAAAAAGCATCTGTGCAGAAGTGGCTATTATTGGCGACGGCGAACTGGTAGAAAAAGGGCCTGTCGGCGAAATTTTTGCCCACCCTAAAACAGAGCTGGCTCGCAACTTCATCCGCTCGACGCTGGATTTATCCATCCCTGAAGATTACAAGGCACGACTTGTCGATCAGCGTGTTGATAACAGTTACCCCTTAGTACGGCTTGAATTTACCGGAGCATCGGTTGATGCCCCGCTGATCAGCCAAGTTGCTCGGGAATTCAACATTGATATCAGCATTCTAAGCTCTGACATGGACTATGCCGGCGGCGTAAAGTTTGGCCTGATGCTGGCCGAGTTATTTGGTACCGAGCAAGCCGCAGAGCAAGCAATTGCTTTCCTTCGTGATCACAAAGTTAATGTAGAGGTATTGGGTTATGTTGCTTGAGTCTATTGCTAACTGGTGGCAAGCCAACGAACGCCTTACCTACTTGCTAGTTGATGCGCTAGGCGAAACGCTGCTGATGGTTTTTTCTTCCGGCTTAATTGGTTTTGCTATCGGTATTCCTGCCGGTGTTGCTCTCCACCTTACCAAAGACAACGGTCTACTCGAGAACAGGGCACTGAACAAGATACTGGGCACAGTCACTAATATCGGTCGATCTATCCCGTTTATTATTTTGCTCGTTGCCATCATCCCGTTTACCCGTTTTGTTGTCGGCAGCTCTATCGGTACCGCTGCGGCAGTCGTTCCGCTAACTGTTGGGGCAATTCCTTTTATTGCCCGCCTGGTTGAAGGGGCTCTGCTGGAAGTACCAACAGGCTTGGTTGAAGCCGCTCAGGCTATGGGAGCCACCCCACGACAGATCATCAACAAGGTGCTGCTTCCCGAGGCACTGCCGGGGATCATCAATGCGGTCACTATTACTTTAGTAACACTGGTTAGCTACTCGGCCATGGCCGGTACAGTCGGGGGCGGAGGGCTGGGCGATGTCGGCATTCGTTATGGCTACCAGCGCTTTGATGGCACCGTCATGATGATCACCGTGGTCATGCTGGTCATTCTGGTGCAAATCATTCAATCGGTAGGCGACCATCTGGTCAAGCGTGCCGATCACCGCTAAACAGAAAATAACATTAATCAATAATTACCATCTAGTATTACGGAAAACCCCGCTTTAAGGAGAAGTTACATGGCGTTTAATCTAAAGAATATTTTTGCTGTCGCAGGTTTGGCATCAGCTCTTGTATTAACCGGTTGCGGAGAAAAAGAAACCGTAGTCGATAACAGCAAAATTAAAATTGGGGTTATGGCAGGAGCAGAAGCTCAGGTAGCAGAAGTCGCAGCTAAGGAAGCCAAGGACAAATACGGGCTTGATGTTGAACTAATTACCTTTACTGACTACATCTCACCCAATGCGGCACTGGAAGACGGTTCTATCGATATCAATGCTTTCCAACACAAACCATACCTTGATCAGCAAGTCACGGATCAAGGTTACAAGTTTGCCGTCGCAGGCAATACTTTCGTTTATCCGATTGCTGCCTACTCAAGCAAAATCAAGTCAATTGACGAGCTGAAGGATGGTGACCAGATTGCAGTGCCAAACGATCCAACAAACCTTGGCCGTTCACTGTTGCTGCTTCAACAGCAAGGCTTGCTGAAGCTAAAAGAAGGTGCAGGCCTGACTGCAACGGTACTGGATATTGTTGGCAGCGCTAAGAATCTGAAAATTGTTGAGTTAGAAGCGGCACAACTTCCACGTTCTCTTGACGATGTTGCACTTGCGATCATCAATACAACGTATGCCAGCAGCATTAACCTAACGCCCGAGCGTGACGGTGTATTTGTCGAAGACAAGGAATCACCATACGTGAACTTAATCGTTGCTCGCCAAGACAATGTTAATGCTGAGAACGTACAGGCTTTCGTTAAAGCCTATCAATCAGAAGCGGTATATACCGCGGCAAAAGAGATTTTCCAAGGTGGCATTGTAAAAGGTTGGTAACTCTTTTTACCAACAGACCTTGTTATTAAATTCTGATGAATAACAAAGAGGCTTCCCTACCTGGGAAGCCTCTTTGCTTAGTAACAGCAAAACACTATTTTTTCTTCGCCTTTCCTTGTACTGCTTTGAACCTTGGGTTGGATTTACAGATGACGAAAATACGGCCTCGTCGTTTTACCACCTGACAGTCTCGGTGACGGGATTTCGCGCTTTTCAGCGAGCTCAATACTTTCATTTTACTTGTCCTTCTTTGTGCCAAATTGACCAAATCGGCGGCTGAAGTTTGCCATTCGGCCTTCAGTACTGATCACACGTTGCTTGCCGGTATAGAACGGGTGTGACTCCGAGGACACATCCAGGGTGTAATAAGGATATTCCTGACCATCTTTCCAAGTGATGGTTTTATCCGTTTTCAATGTTGAACCCACCAAGAAATGTTTATCAACGCTCGTATCGTGAAATACAACGGTACGATACTCGGGGTGAATACCTGGTTTCATCTTTCGTTCCTCATCTGGTAGCAAATCACTATCGATATGTTATAACATAACATTTGATAATAATTCTCATGTCATGGTCAAGTGTTTTTTTATGCTATGTTCTGCGCTATCAGAAAAAAGGCGTTATTCAGATGTCATATCAAATTGAGCCAATCGGTATCATTCGCTCTCCCTACAAGGAAAAATTTGCCGTTCCGCGTCAACCTGGATTGGTGCCAAGTGCCCGTTCAGAAATCGTTCTCCAGGGAGAAGCCAACGCACTAGAAGCTGTTCGGGGCCTTGAACAGTTCAGCCATCTATGGCTATTATTTTTGTTTGATCAAAACCTTGAGGCAGGTTGGCGACCGACAGTTCGTCCCCCCCGCCTTGGTGGCAATGAACGGATTGGTGTGTTTGCCAGCCGGGCAACCTTTAGGCCTAACGGCATCGGTATGTCTGCGGTTGAGCTCAAGGGAATTCGCCAAGACGGCAAAGATGTAATTATCGAACTGGGCGGAGTTGACTTGGTTGACGGAACACCCATTGTTGATATCAAGCCCTACATTCCCTACTCCGACAGCCTGCCACTGGCAACAGGCGGCTTTGCGAACGATGAGCCTGATACCTTAGCAGTGAGCTTTACCGACAAGGCCGGATCTCAACTGACAGGCAAGCAACCGACAAGGCACCGGGCCGTGATTGAAGAAGTACTGGCGCAAGACCCACGCCCGGCCTATAAAAAAGGCAAACCAGACAGCAAGGAGTATGCTGTCCACTTATTCGACTACAATGTTAAGTTCACCGTCGATGACGAGAAAGTGACGGTTACTGCCCTGGAAAAGCCGGTCGCAAATAGACAAGATTAATCGCACGCCTGCCTGTTCTTTTTGGCGAACAGACAAATGGCTGGTAGTATATACGGTTACCGCCTCTTTGAGCGGCTGGGGATGTCCCCATCACTTATCACATTCATATCAACCAACGGATACCATCAATGCGTACCAGTAAATATCTTCTTTCAACGCTGAAGGAGACTCCAAACGACGCAGAAGTTATCAGCCACCAGCTGATGCTACGTGCAGGTATGATCCGTAAGCTGGCTTCAGGTCTATATACCTGGCTACCTACAGGTCTGCGTGTTCTGCGTAAGGTCGAAAACATTGTTCGTGAAGAAATGAACAATGCCGGTGCAGTCGAAACGTTAATGCCCGTGGTTCAGCCCTCTGAACTATGGGAAGAAACTGGGCGCTGGGACAAGTTTGGTCCCGAGCTTCTACGTATCGCAGACCGCCACGACCGACCGTTTGTACTAGGTCCGACTCACGAAGAAGTGATCACGGATATGGTTCGCAACGAAGTGAAATCTTACAAGCAGCTTCCTCTGAACCTGTACCAGATCCAGACTAAATTCCGTGACGAAGTTCGCCCGCGCTTCGGTGTAATGCGCTCACGTGAGTTCATCATGAAAGATGCCTACTCTTTCCACCTGGATAAAGAGAGCCTGGTTGAAACATACGAAACTATGCACCAGGCATACTGCAACGTATTCAGCCGCATGGGTCTGGATTTCCGTCCAGTACTGGCTGATACCGGTTCCATCGGTGGTTCTGGCTCTCACGAGTTCCACGTGCTGGCAGAAAGCGGTGAAGACCTGATTGCCTTCTCGACGGACTCAGACTACGCAGCAAACATCGAAAAAGCAGAGGCGCTAGCACCGACGACAGAACGTGCTGCACCAACCGCAGAGATGACGCTGGTTGATACGCCAAATGCAAAAACTATCGCAGAGCTAGTTGAGCAACACGGTATCGCTATCGAAAACACGGTGAAAACCCTGTTTGTTAAAGCATCCGATGAAGTTGAAGCCGATCTTATTGCACTGATCATCCGTGGAGATCATGAGCTAAACGAAATCAAGGCCGAAAACCTTTCTTGTGTTGCAGCACCACTTGAGTTTGCAACCGAAGAAGAAATCCGTGCCCTGGTTAACGCAGGTCCTGGCTCTCTAGGCCCAGTAAACCTACCAGTACCATTCATCGTTGACCGCTCAGTGGCAGTAATGAGTGACTTCGGCGCCGGTGCCAACATCGACGACAAGCACTACTTCGGTATCAACTGGGGCCGTGACGTTGAACTTGGTCAAATTGAAGATCTACGTAACGTGGTTGAAGGCGATCCTAGTCCATGCGGCCAAGGTACCCTTCTACTGAAGCGCGGTATCGAAGTTGGTCATATCTTCCAGTTGGGTAACAACTACTCAAAATCAATGAACGCAGGCGTTCTTGGTCCAGATGGTAAAAACACCATCATGGAAATGGGTTGTTACGGTATTGGCTGTACCCGCGTAGTGGCTGCTGCAATCGAGCAGAACAACGACGAGAACGGTATTATCTGGCCAAGTGCGATTGCACCGTTCCAGGTTTCTATCGTACCGATGAACATGGCGAAATCTGCCGAAGTTAAAGAAGCCGCTGAAAAGTTATATGCTGAACTAACTGCGGCCGGTATCGAAGTACTATTTGATGACCGTAAAGAACGCCCTGGTGTGATGTTTGCAGATCATGAACTGATCGGTATCCCTCATACTATCGTTATCGGTAACCGCAGCCTGGAAAATGGCGAGATGGAATACAAAGACCGTCGTGCCGGCACCAAAGAAAGTGTTGCTGTATCCGATATCATTGACTTTGTTAAGCAGAAGTTAGCTTAATTACCGATTCGGTACTAAATACAAAGCCTCCCTTGCGGAGGCTTTTTTATTTCCGGAAAACGTTCTGGGTCGCGCATTTTCAACAGCTTTCGGTATATAGTAAAGGATAATAAAGGGAAATAGAGAGCAGCTTGAATGGCAAAGGATAAGCCAAAAATCAGCTTATTATTATCAGGCGGCGGAGCCCGGGCGGCCTATCAAGTCGGGGTGCTCAAAGCCATTTCTGAATGGTACCCACGAGTTCACCACAGCCCATTCACGATTTATTCCGGCACCTCGGCCGGTGCCATCAATGTCATATCAATAGCCAGTTATGCCTCTTGTTTTCGCCTGGGCGTCAAAAAGTTGGAGTGGATTTGGTCGCGACTCCATAGTCGCCGAGTCTTTAGCGCCAGCTCTTATGGCATGACAAGTTACCTTGCCGGCCAATGGTTTGCCCGTCTGCAAGCCGAACATCATGAACGCCCTCCGTTCGGGCTGCTAAATAATCGCCCGCTTCGTCAGCTGTTAAATCAAGTAAATAACTATGAACGACTGGAAAAACAAATCCTTGCCGGAAACCTAGAAGGGATCTCTATCACCGTCTCCAGCTACAAGAGCGGGCAGTCTGTCAGCTTTTTTCAGGGGCAAAAGGAGCTTAAGGAGTGGGATCGAGCAAAATCAAAGGGACGCCGCTCTTTGATCACCACTGAGCACTTGTTGGCATCGGCGGCAATCCCTCTGGTTTTTCCGGCGACCCGAATCGGCCAGACGTATTATGGCGACGGTTCCATCCACCAGCTTGCTCCTCTTCGGCCCTCGTTAAAAATGGGGGCTGACAAAATACTGATCATCGATTTGATCAACCAGAAAATCAATGAAAGAGATCATACCTCTGCACCCGGCCTAGCCGCACTGAGTGGCCACCTAATGGATACCGTCTTCAGCGATACCCTCACAGCCGATCTTGAACACCTGTCACGTACCAATGAATTGTTACAGGCTTTACCGGCTTCCGAGCAACAGAAAATCAACATGAAAATCGTTGAGCATATCCATCTTTTCCCCAGCCAGTCTTTTGAGCCCCTCGCTCGAAAGTATTACTGCCACATGCCGCCAATGACCCGGGCATTAATGCACCTGACCGGGCTGAGTCCCAAAGATGATGCTGCTATTTCCAGCTATATTCTGTTTGAACCAGCATATATTAACGCTTTAATCGAACTTGGTTATCATGATGCACTCGAACAAGAAACGATCCTTCGCAACTTTTTAAAATAAAATCAGTATTTTATTAATAAAAAAATGCTCTAGGTGTTGAAATGGCGTAATAATTGCCTATAGTTAACCCCCTATCTTTTTTTTGACGCTGATATGGATCCGACCCTTTGGAATAATATTTTTGCAGAAAATAGCAAACCAAGGACTAAACCCCTTGGCGCTGATCAGCGCCTGCTGATCCTGCAAAAGCTCCAGGGGAAGCTAGATCTTGGCCTATTATTCGAGATTTTTGCTCGAGAAGTCGAAAAACAAATCGATATCAGCCGTCTGGTCTGGGATTTAGACGAAACATCCACCTTAATCAGACGTGGCCAGGCAACCCAATACCGCCAAGGTTTTATCCTGCGTTTTGGTGAAAACGAACTAGGCAAACTACAATACTCCACCCCTTATCCGTTAGACAAAGACGAAATCAACCTGCTTCATACCTATCATCGTCTCTTTGCCGGGCCGTTAATGAATGCGATTGAATATCGTCGAGTCAAAAATATGGCGCTTCGTGATTATCTGTCAGGGCTTGGCAACCGCAGCTGCTTTGAACAAGATATACAGCACGCCATCGCGATGAGCGAACGGAGAAACGTTGGTCTGGTACTGCTGATGTTTGACTTGGATAACTTCAAGCAAGTCAATGACCGCTTTGGTCACCTTGATGGCGACAAGGTTATACGCCGTTTTGCGACTATCCTTAAGCAGGCCGTTCGCGCTTCAGACCGATGCTACCGAATTGGCGGAGATGAGTTCGCCGTTCTTCTCCAGCCAGCAACCGACAAGTCAGCCTTGCATGTTGCCCAACGTGTCCAACAACTAATGCACGATGACCATACGCTACGAACACTCAATATCGGCTCCTCGTGTGGTTTTTCCGGATATCAAAAAGGTGATACCTCAACAGCTATTGTCGACCGCGCCGACCGGCAGCTATACCGGCATAAACGCAACAAATAACGTCCCTCCCTTCTATGCAAGGCCATCTTTACCATAACCATGACCAACACCTCTGTTATAGTAAGGCTATCAATCGTCCACTCCCTATAGGTTCTCATTCAGTGCCTATAGGGAGTAAACGAATTAAAGGAAATTTCATGAAAGTCTATGAATGCTGCGAATTGATCCGAATGACCTATGCCCAAATCGGCGGTGGCGAACTGGGCTATATCCCAAATGCAATCCACTGCGCGATAAAAGCCCTGGATTACGTTGCTTCCAATAAAGAAGTGCCGAAAGAAGTCAGAGAGCGAGCTGCCTTTGCCGCCGCCAATTTACTGATGAGTGATCATGAGGACAAATAATGGACGTGAAAAAATTTGATACGATGGATCCGGTCATGCTGATGAGCATTGTCAACATGAAGATCCGTGACGAATTTGGCAGCCTGGACAGCTTGGTTAAGTATTACGATATCGACAAAGACAAGCTGGTTGCCCGACTGGCTAACGCTGGCTTTGACTATTTACCGGATGCGAACCAATTTCGCTAATAGCTTGGCCTTGAAGCCGATACGCTGCTAGAAACATACAAAAAACGGCATTTGCCTACAAAGCAAATGCCGTGAAAATATTAAACTCTATACTTTAAGAAAGTAACTCTATCAATCTCGCTAGCTACTCGCGCGGTTACCCGCAATCCAAGAAGTAAAACACTGCATAAATTCAGGTACCTGGCGAAATATATATAGCGCTACGAAGGCATTGATGACTGCCAGTATGAAGAAAAACAGAGGAATACTCACTCCAGCAAGCCCCAGCAAAATCATTCCAGCTATCGCACTCACAACCATAAAGATCGCATTTATAATGTTATTCACCGCAATTGTTCGAGCCAATTGTTCCCGTTTAGCCCGCTTTTGCATCATGGCATACAAAGGAACAATGAATAATCCGCCGGAGATCCCGATCATAAGTAAATCAACGTAAACACGCATCAAAGCGGGGTTACATATAAACCCGATAATATCGGTATAAACCAGTACGGAAGACGGCGTCGAAAATAATAAATCAGCTCCAAACACCGTTAAACCAAGACTTCCCAATGGAACGATTCCCGGTTCGATACGGTGGCCAGACAAACGGTCACACAACAGCGAACCCAATGCAATACCCACTGAAAACAATGCCAGTAGGACAGATACCGCGCTTGCATTACCGCCTAAGTACAGTTTTGTATACTGGGCAAACTGAGTCAGATAGCTGGCACCAAGGAACCAAAACCAGCTAATCGCCAAAATACATGAGTAGACCGTTTTATTTTCTTTGACCAATTGAATAGCCTGCCCGGTATGCTTGATAGGGCGCCATGCAAATCGAATACCCGGATCACTGGCTGGAGCCTCTGGTATAGCCCGGGAAATCAGATACCCCAGCATCGAAAATACAATAACCGCGACGGCAGCAATATAGTGAGCATTTGGCTGATCAGCAATCAAGCCTGCGAGCAAAGTCCCGGATAGAATGGCGAGGAACGTACCCGCCTCAACAAGAGCATTCCCTGGCACCAACTCGTTGTCGTTAAGGTGCTGAGGAAGCAAAGCATATTTTACCGGACCAAAGAACGCAGATTGCGTTCCCATTAAAAATAGCAGCAGTAACAGTACAGAATAACTTTCAGTAAACAATGCACCACCCGCCAAAAGCATGATCGCAACTTCAGCGAGTTTAATACGGCGGATCAGCCATGATTTTTCATATTTATCAGCCAGCAAACCGGCACTGGCAGAAAAAAGGAAAAACGGCAGGATAAACAGGCCTGCGGCCAGGTTGATAATCAGGTTGCTATCAAGAAACAGCGTGCCTGGCGCTGCAAATGCAACCAATAATAACAGTACATTTTTGAAAATATTATCATTGAAAGCGCCCAGCGCCTGGGTGCAAAAATAGGGTAGAAAACGTCGTTTAGTAAACAAAATAGATTGCTCGTTTATCGCGAAACCATTAATGGCACCACCGGCGTGATGCCAATTACATTATTTATATCCTGTTCAGAAGGATAAACGTTAATATTCGAAAGAATTAACGTTCATATCGTCCTAGATCGGCCTTGAGATCTTTTTTCAACACCTTACCCGTCGCATTCATCGGTAACTGTTTGCAGATCTCGATATAACGCGGATATTTATATGATGCTAATTGTGATTTCCCCCATTCCAGCAAGCTTATTTCATCGGCCAGAACCTTATCTGCATCACCTTCCCGCAACACAATAAACGCCTTGATCTCCTCACCGTAAATATCGTCTGGAATACCAACCACAGCTGCCATAGCGACATCCGGATGGGTCATAAATACATCTTCGATTTCACGCGGATAAACATTAAAGCCCGAACGGATGATCATATCTTTTATCCGATCAATAACATATAAGTTACCAGCCTCATCAAACCGACCGATATCACCAGTGTGCAGCCAGCTACCTTTCAATACCGATGCCGTTTCCTCAGGGCGGTTCAGATATCCCTTCATCACATTATGACCACGAATGGTCACTTCTCCATCTTTGCCTGTTTCAACAGGCATCCCCTGATCATCGACGATACAGATCTCAACGCCCTGCACAGGCTGCCCGACCGAACCCGGAACGCGCTCTACATCAAGATGATGAAAACATGCTACAGGGCTAGTTTCGGACAAACCGTATCCTTCCAGAATAGGAATTTTGAACTGTGATTCAAAAGACTTGATCACCTCTGCAGGAAGTGGCGCACCACCACTGATTGCCAACCTCAACGAAGATAGGTCATAATCTTGCTCACTGCCACAGGCTGATGTGGTATGAAGCATACCGATATACATCGTCGGCACCCCGGCAAAAATTGACGCATGGTATTTTTCAATCTGTGACAAAACATGCAGTGGTTCAAACCTCGGAATAAGCAACAATGTCGCTCCAGAAAGTACTGCTGTATTCATATGCACCGTCTGGCCAAAAGAGTGAAACAAAGGCAGGACAGCTAAGTGCACATCATTACCATTGCCAGCCATCAGATTGCCGGCCACCATCGCATTGCTCATCATATTGCTCTGAGTCAGCATCGCCCCCTTCGGTTGACCTGTTGTACCGGAGGTATACAAAATAACAGCCGTATCATCAGCCTGACGTTCAGCATAATCTTTAACCGGTGTGGCATTGTGTATCAAGGCGCTCAGTGTCGGCATCCCGCCAAAAGAGAACTGCTGGGGATCACGGGTGATCACCGCCATATGCTCACACTGCTCAACTTGACGAAATGCAGCGATTCCGGCCTCAGCCATTGGTAGCTCTGATGTTCCTTCAAAACAAAAAAAGAATTTTGCCTCTGAATCTTTAAGGTGATATTTAATCTCACGCTCTTTGAACAGTACATTTAAAGGAACAACCACTCCGCCGACTTTTTGAATGCCGTAATATATAAACGGAAAGAAAGGAAGATTTGGACAACTTAAAGCCACACGATCGCCAGGCTGAATACCTATCGCTAGCAAGGCACCAGCAACTTGGCTGGAAATATGATCAAACTGGGCATAAGTGAATTGGGTATCACCACAAATCAATGCAACCTTATTCGGCTTACATTGAGCATTTCGCTGTAAAGCGGCGGCAAGATTCATCATGTGTGCATTCGCATTGTAATAGTAATTAGGCGGCGTACCTTATATCAAAATTTTATATGATCAGATCCGAGGAGATATTTAAATCAAGCCATTAAAATAAGTACGGATTACTAGCACGTCATTCCATCCAGCCAAAAATAGAGAAATTAACTTATAAACTCAATAATAGCCAATAAAAAAGCACGATATCGCACTTAAAAAGCATTCTGAAATATAAATATCCAACATGAGAAAAATCAACATATATCGTTTAACGACTACAAAATACTAATAATATAAATATTTATTGTAAATAACATCCATAAAATGGCTTAAGGGATCTTGAAAAACACTGATGGCAAGGTATAAATTCCAGCTAACTAATTATTCTAACTACAACATTAATTACACAGTTATAAGCTATTTAACCAACAATGAATATCAAAAACAGAGGTGATTTAGTGTTAATACACTAAATATAATACGGACAGAAAAACCGCTCGCTGTAAAGCGAGCGGTTTAAAACAAATACTTCCGTTACTAGGTTAAAGGCTTAGTCATTAACCGAGCGAAACATAGAGAACGGTTGCAACCAAAATTGGGCAGACAATTTTGACATATAACGGCCAGATCTTCCAAAACACACTATTTTCAATATCCGGACTACCTGCACTCAGTTCTTTTAGTTTAGAGTGACGAGACCATACCCAACCACCAAATAGAGTAAACAATAATGCAGCAACAGGCTGAAAGTACTGGGTCGCAATCGTTGCCACCAAGCCAAACAGGCTACCGAAGTTAAAGATAATCACAACACTGAACATGGCAATCAATCCACCGAGCACCCAGCTGGTTGGCTTACGGTCAGTTTTAAAGCGCTCGCTCACCAGAGAGACCGGACATTCAAGCATCGAGATTGAAGAAGTCAGTGCCGCGATTGTCATCAATACAAAGAATACCAACGCCAGCAGCTGACCAACAAATCCCAAGCTATCAAACAACATTGGCAGAACCGTAAATACCAAAGTATCCGAACTTAGCAATGAACCGTCTGCAGCATAAATAGCGACGCCTTTATTCATCGCCACATACATTGCCGGCAGTACCACCAAGCCGGCCACAAAAGCGACGGCAGTATCAACCAATGTGACACTCAGCGCCATTTGGGGCAAATTTTCTTTCTTGCTTAGGTAAGAGCCATAAATCAGCATTGAGCATCCGCCGATGGTCAGTGAGAAGAAGCCCTGTCCCATTGCGGCCAATAGCAGCTGGCGATCAAATATCTTGGTGAAATCCGGGATCAGATAGTGCTTAAGTCCTTCCATCGCACCGTCTTGGGTCATGATATACAAGAACATTAAACCAAACAGCGCAAACAAAGCTGGCATCAAACGCGTCGACCATTTTTCAATACCTTGCTTGACGCCACTCTGTACAATCAAAATCGTCAGTAGGTAGAAAATAATCGCACCGAATAAGTTACGGGAAACAGAGAAACCTTTGAGCCATTCAGAAGCCATTTGGAAGCCAATAATGTCGGTAACAGCCGCCAACATAAATGAAATCAACCAACCGGCAACAATGCTATAAAAAGCCAGTACCAGACAAGGGACCGCCAGACCGATCCAGCCAACCATTGCACCCGCTTTTTTTGCAACCGGATTTGGCGACAGACTACGCATGCTATCAATCGGGTTTGCCTGGCCATGACGACCTATCGCCATCTCCACGATCAGCATCGGAAAGGCGACAACCAGAATCATGAATAAATAGACTAGTAAAAATGCCCCGCCACCATTACTGGCAGCTTGGGTAGGGAACCCCCAAATGTTCCCGAGTCCAACGGCTGCCCCAGCAGCTGCCAGAATAAATCCAACTCTTGACCCAAAATGTTCTCTGTTTCCTGCCATGATTTCTGCACTCTGTGTATCAGCGTGCTAGTACAATAATCGCTACCAGTTTTTTTATCAACCATAGATAAACCAACTGGATAAATAGTAGACAGGCAGATGGAAATATTGCGTTACAACGCTATTAAAGCCCCCCTTCATTTAGGACATATAAAAAACCGCTCACTGTATATACAGAAAGCGGTTTATTTTCACCCTATCACATTGAGCGCATGTTGCACGATTCAAAGCAGAATCGGATGGGTTACTTCATTTGAGCGAAATAGGCGGCAACATTGGCAATATCGGTATCGCTTAGCATTGAAGCCTGCGGCTGCATGACCATTGCCATTCCACCGTTGCGCTGTTTATTTTTATAAGCCTTTAAAGCACCAACAAGGTATTGCTCGTTCTGGCCTTTTAGATTCGGATAGCTAGGTATCATAGCGATACCATCAGCGCCATGACATGCCGCGCATACAGCCGCTTTTGCTTTACCTGCCGCCGCATCACCAGCAGCCATTGAAGGGGCAGACATCACTGTCGCTAACATTGCAATTGCAAGAACTTTCTTCATTAGGTCCTCTTATAATTTTGTTTTATCTAAATACCCGGCTCTTACTTTAAGCGTCCTGTTTAAGGTAAAAGTGAGGTATTTGAGAATTGTGCACTGTTTAGCCTAACATTGCACATCAGATGCATCATTGTGCCACTCTAGGTCACAGTCCTGACCGCTAAACGCTTCAACAACAAATAACCCGGCAACGGCAGCAAGCTGATCACCATAATAAATTAGGGGGGTACGCCGCCGATTCCAGCTCGGTACCCCATATTCCTGAAATAATTTTTTCAGCTTTCGCTTGCCAACTCTGCCGACCGGCTTAACCTCGACGGCCTCAGGATCAAACCGAACGGATAGTACCTCGTCCGGTGTTGGCAGACGCAGTTGGCCACCTTGCGCTTGGCGCAACGTCAAAGAGCCTAAGTTCTGCGGCAACCGGCATGGCTGACCTAATTGGCACTCTTGTTGCCAGTCTTGAATATCCGGCCATTGCTGTACCAAATACAATCGCTGCCGAAAACGCCTCACCTGTACCTGCTGCCAGCACAGTTGCGGATTGGCATCGGCTTTGGCTTGTACAACAGCCTGCCAGATTTGATCCAACTGGGCCTTGGACGGCATCAAGACATTAAACAAGCCAAGCCACTGCCGGATCAATTGCTTGCCAACTCGCTCAGATCCTAACGAGGCAACAGATAGGCTCTGATCTGCCTCTAATGCCTGCTGCAGTTTCTCGTGCAGCAGTTCTTGCAGCAAGGCATCTTGCTCGCCGCAAAGCTCAGCACTTCGCGCTACGGCCTTGCGGATCCCCGGCCAGCGTTGAATAAGCTGCGGTGTCACCTCGTGACGCAAAAAATTCCGGTCGTAGCGAGTATCCTGATTACTCTCATCCTCAACCCACTCCAGCTGATGCTGCTGACCGTAATGCTCAATTTCAGTACGGGTCGATGTCAGCAGGGGGCGAAAATGTACACCACCAGCAAATGGCGTACTTTGTGCCATTGCCGCCAGTCCAGCAGGGCCACTGCCACGCTTGAGGGCCAATAGCACAGTCTCAAGCTGATCATCCGCATGCTGGGCCGTCAATAGAATCCCCCCCGCCGGTAAATGCTTTTTCAAAGCCTGATAACGTCGTTCTCTGGCTTGCTGCTCGACACTGACCCTGCTGCCCAGCGCCAAGCTAACCCGCTCTACCTGACACTCGATTCCCTCTTCACGCGCCCAGTAGAGACAACACTGGCTCCACTCATCGGCATTCTGGCTTAAGCCGTGGTGAACATGTACAGCCAAACACCGATGCTGAGGGTTGAGGCGTAGGTACTGTCCCATCAAGCGAAGCAATACGCGAGAGTCCAGTCCGCCGCTAAGGGCCAGTACGAAATGTCTAGGCGTATCACAGTATGCCTGAAGGCTGGCAGCCAATCGGGAGTAAAGCATCAGAAAGGTCTCTTATCGAAAGCCGGTAAACTTGCTGGCATTATACCAAATGCCCCTCTAATCCCCCTAACGATTGACGAGTAACAAAAAAAAGCGGGCCAACCTACGTTGACCCGCTCTATAACAATTATCTCAGCGTTTAGATCTACGTCTGCTTAGCAGTAGCCGTAGCTCATTAGACGCTGGTAACGACGCTCAAGTAGCGCTTCTGTATCAAGTGCTTCCAGCTCGTTCAGCGTTGCTAATATCTGTGCCTTTAGTTTTCCGGCCATAGCCACCACATCACGATGTGCACCACCCAAAGGCTCTTCAATAATATTGTCGATCAGCTCAAGCTCTTTCAGACGCTCAGCCGTCATGCCCATCGCTTCTGCAGCCTGAGGAGCCTTATCAGAGTCACGCCATAGGATAGAGGCACAACCTTCCGGTGAAATAACCGAGTAAGTTGAGTACTGCAGCATGTTGACACAGTCGCCCACGCCGATAGCCAGAGCACCACCAGAACCACCTTCACCCACAACGTTACAGATAACCGGTACGGTCAAACCTGCCATTGCTTTTAGGTTGGTAGCAATCGCTTCCGACTGGCCGCGCTCTTCTGCGCCAACACCAGGGTAGGCACCTGCAGTATCGATAAAGGTAATAATAGGCATCTTGAAACGCTCTGCCATTTTCATCAAACGCAGCGCTTTACGATAGCCTTCAGGTTTTGGCATCCCGAAATTACGCAATACCTTTTCTTTAGTTTCGCGGCCTTTCTGGTGGCCAATAATCATTACCGGGCGACCATCAAGACGGGCAATACCACCAACAAGTGCCTTATCGTCAGCAAAAGCACGGTCACCGGCTAACTCGTCAAACTCTGTAAATATATGCTCAGCGTAGTCAAAGGTATACGGGCGCTGTGGGTGACGGGCTAACTGCGCCACCTGCCATGCACCAAGATCACCAAAAATTTTCTTGGTTAACTCCAGGCTCTTCTTTTCTAGCTGTTCAATTTCTTTATCTAAATCAACCGATGCAGACTCATCACGACGTGATACATCACGAAGCGCTTCAATTTTTGCTTCCAGTTCAGCAACAGGTTGTTCAAACTCAAGGAAGTTCAGGCTCATACCACTTCAATCCTTTTGCTCACAATTAGTAATGTATATTTAATAACTGTGGGCTAATTTAATTAAACTCAAGCTCTACTTGCTTTTCACCCAGCAATACTTTGAGATCGGTAATTAATTGATCTGCTGGGGTAACACGCCATTCAGTCCCGAGGGTCAACTTGGCGCGTGCATTCGAGCGCTGATAGTACACATTCACCGGTACAGTGCCTGCACGGTGTGGCTCCAGCATCTGGCTGAAGCGTTCAAAAAACTGTTCATCAATTTGCCTCTCAGTCACAGAGATAGCAAGTCCTCTCAAGTGCTTTTCTCTGGCTTCTGAGATATCCAACACTTCTCTGGCCGACATTTTAAGGCCACCGTTAAAATCATCAAAGCTGACCTGTCCGGAAACAACGACGATTCTATCTTTTTCAAGCAGATCGATATACTTTTCAAGCGGCTCTGAGAACAACATCACTTCCATCCGACCGCTGCGGTCGTCCAGTGTCATCAGGCCGATGCGGGTTCCTCGCTTGGTGGTCATTACCCTAGCGGCTATCACCAGACCAGCCACGGTCACCACTTTGTCACGTCCTGTCGGATGAGCATCCTTCAGGCGCCAAGTCGTATAATGCTTCAACTCAGGCACATAAGTATTGATCGGGTGCCCCGTCAGGTACAGGCCCAGGGTATCACGCTCCCCTTCCAGCCATATTTTTTCCGGCCACTCCGGAATATTGGCATATGCATGCTCAACTTCTTCCGGTGCCGCCGTCAATACCCCGAACATATCGGTTTGGCCGAAAGCTTCAGCCTGGTGGTGCTGGCTAGCCGCTTTGATCGCATCATCCAGTGTCGCCATCATTGCGGCACGATTTGGTCCGAGTCGGTCCATTGCCCCAGATTTGATCAGCTTCTCCAGTACCCGCTTGTTCACTTTCTTAGTATCGATACGGGCACAGAAATCAAACAGATCCTTAAAGTGGCCGTCTTTTTCCCGCGCTTCGATAATGTTCTCAATCGGGCCTTCACCCACCCCTTTCACCGCACCGATACCGTAAACAATTGCGCCATTTTCATCGACATTAAATCGATAGAGCCCCTTGTTCACATCAGGCGGTAACAGCTTTATTTTCATTCGGTGGCATTCATCCACCAGGCCCACGATTTTGTCGGTATTATCCATATCGGCGGTCATTACTGCCGCCATGAACTCAGCTGGATAGTGCGCTTTTAGCCACAGGGTCTGGTACGACACCAGTGCATAGGCCGCGGAGTGGGATTTGTTAAAGCCATATCCGGCAAACTTTTCCACCAGATCGAAGATCTTCATCGCCAGCTCGCCGTCGACGCCGTTCTTCACTGCCCCATCTTCAAAGGTAGCACGCTGCTTGGCCATCTCTTCCGGCTTTTTCTTACCCATCGCACGACGAAGCATATCCGCCCCACCCAAGGTATAGCCAGATAGGACCTGTGCGATCTGCATAACCTGTTCTTGGTACAGGATAATACCGTAGGTTGGCTCGAGGATCTCTTTCAGCGACTCATGCTGCCACTTCTCATCCGGATAGGATACCGCTTCACGGCCATGCTTACGGTCGATAAAGTTATCTACCATGCCCGACTGAAGCGGACCAGGGCGGAACAAGGCAACCAGTGCGATCATATCTTCGAAGCTGTCTGGCTGTAGTCGCTTGATCAGGTCTTTCATTCCGCGGGATTCAAGCTGGAATACCGCAGTAGACTCTGAACGCTGCAGCATCGCGAACGACTTGGCATCGTCCATCGGAATCGCCGCAATATTAACAGGCTCTTCACCTCTTGCTTCACGACGAGGGTTAATCATCCCCAGCGCCCAGTCGATAATGGTCAGAGTTCGCAGACCCAAGAAGTCAAACTTAACCAAGCCGGCAGTTTCTACATCATTCTTGTCGAACTGGGTGACCGGATTACCCCCTTCTGCATCGCAATACAGCGGAGCAAAATCGGTAATGGTCGTTGGCGAGATAACCACACCACCAGCGTGCTTACCGGCATTTCGCGTCACACCTTCAAGAATACGACACATATCGATAAGCGCTTTAACTTCCTCATCCGCCTCATAGACCTGACCAAGCTGCGGTTCAGCATCAAACGCCTTAGCCAGTGTCATCCCCGGCTCAGCAGGCACCAGTTTGGAAATTCGGTCAACAAAGCCATACGGATGCCCCAACACCCGGCCAACGTCGCGGATAACCGCTTTCGCCGCCATCGTACCAAAGGTGATGATCTGGGATACCGCATCACGGCCGTACATTTCCGCCACGTGATCGATAACCAAATCCCGCTTATCCATACAGAAGTCGATATCAAAATCGGGCATGGAAACACGTTCGGGGTTTAGGAATCGTTCGAACAGAAGATCAAACTCCAGCGGATCCAAATCGGTAATGTCGAGGGCGTAGGCCACCAGGGAGCCTGCACCTGAGCCTCGGCCGGGGCCGACTGGCACGTCATTGTCCTTCGACCACTGGATGAACTCCATAACAATCAGGAAGTAGCCAGGGAATCCCATCTGATTGATAACTTTAAGTTCAATGTCTAAACGCTCATCGTATTCTGGACGACGCTTTGCACGTTCTTCTTCATCTGGGAATAGAAAAGCCAATCGACGCTCTAAGCCCTTTTCAGACTCCTTAACCAGGAAGTCTTCGATAGTCATCTCCCCAGTCGGGAAGTTCGGCAAGAAATATTCGCCCAGACGTACGGTAACATTACAGCGTTTAGCTATTTCGACACTATTTTCCAGCGCTTCAGGAATGTCCGAGAACAGATCGCACATTTCCTCTTCTGTTCGCAAATATTGCTGATCGCTGTACAGTTTGGGGCGATTAGGATCCACAATAGTGTAACCGTCATGGATCGCAACCCGGATCTCATGAGCATCAAACTGATCAGCAGAAATCAGCCTCACATCATTGGTTGCGACCACCGGCAACTCTGCCTGTTCAGCCAATTCAACCGCAAAGTGGAGGTAGGCATCTTCATCTGCGCGCCCGGTACGGACCAATTCAAGATAATAGCTAGCAGGAAAGTGAGTATGATAAAACTCGACACAGCGCTCAACCAACTGTTGGTTGCCTTTGAGCAATGCCTTGCCCACATCACCACTTTTACCGCCTGAGAGCAAAATCAAACCTTTCTTATGCTCGACCAGCCACTCTTTATCCATTACAGGCAAGTGTTGAACATGACCTCGCTGGTAAGCTTTGGATATCAACATGGTCAGATTCTGGTAGCCATCATTATCCGCGGCCAGTACCGTCAGATCGGTCAGCTCCTCGCCCATTTCTTCCGACTGGACCTTGAAGTCAGCCCCGATGATCGGCTTCACCCCGGCACCATGAGAGGCAAAATAGAACTTCACCAAACCACAGAGGTTGGTAAAGTCAGTCAATGCCATTGCTGGCATACCCATTGCCGCCGCTTTTTTTACCAGCGGCGGGACTTTGGACAGACCGTCCACCATTGAGAAATCACTGTGGACACGAAGATGAATAAAGCGAGGTTCAGCCATTACTAACCAGATTTGATGTGTTCTTGATACGAAGGAACGATTATAGCCTAAAGGGCTACAATCATCACCGAATGTGGCTTAACGTCCAAACTAGTGACTATTAAGCCAGCGGCAGAGATGCATTCTGCAAGGGATCAGTCGATACCCAGAATGCGTTTTACCGGTTTAAAGCTCTTGCGGTGCTGGTCAATTGCGCCCAGCGTCTCCAACGCCTCAAAGTGTACTTTGGTCGGGTAGCCCTTATGCTTGGCAAATCCATAACCTGGATACTGGGCATCCAGCTCTTCCATTTCACGATCCCGGGTTACCTTGGCCAAAATTGAAGCAGCACTGATTTCAGCTACCCGCAAATCCCCTTTTACCACCGCCTGTGCCGCCATCGGCAACTCGGGGGTTTTATTGCCATCAATCAATACATAGTCAGGCCGAACTGCCAGCCCCGCGACTGCACGTTGCATGGCAACCATCGTTGCCTGCAGAATATTCAACTGATCAATTTCTTCCGGTTCACAACGTCCCAAAGACCACGCCAATGCCTTCTCTTTGATTTCGGCAAACAGAAGGTTACGTTTTTTCTCACTCAGCTTTTTCGAGTCAGTCAGCCCTTCTATCGGTTTATTCGGGTCAAGGATCACTGCTGCCGTTACCACCGCGCCTACGAGCGGGCCGCGCCCGACCTCATCAACGCCGGCGATTAGATTGGCCTGCGGGTACTCAAAAGGTTCTAAAATTACTGCCATTTATCTATCTATCAAATTCAGGACAGCCGCTGCTGCCTGTTTATCCGCATCACACTTGATAAGCTGATGAAGACGAGAAAATTCAGCCATCAGTTCGCTGTTATCCGAACTAAGAAAACGGTCTACCTCTGCAAACAACTTTTCGGGTACACAGTCATCCTGGAGCAATTCTGGCACCAGCTCGCGATCCGCCAGAATATTTGCCAGCGACACATATTTGGTTTTGAGCATTCGTTTTGCCAACCATGCCGTCATTGGCTTGACCTTGTAGCCTACAACCATCGGGCGTTTGACCAACATACACTCAAGTGCGACTGTTCCGGATGCCAACAGTACCGCATCAGCAGCGGTCATAACATTACGGGCCGTATCGTCAACCAGCACAAAATCGAGATCTGGTGCCGTTTCCCGCCAGGCTTGCTCGAACTGCTCGCGCCGCTTCTGGTTCACCAGTGCGACGACAAAGCCAAGATCCGGGTATTTTTGCTGCAACAACTTACAGGTCTCGATAAAAGGAGCTGCCAGCATCCCCATCTCGCTGCCTCGGCTTCCGGGTAATACGGCCAGCCAACGTTTGCTGCTATCGAGATTAAGCAAGTCCCTGGCAGCCTGCTGATCAGTTTGCAACGGGATTGCATCCGCCATGGTATGGCCGACAAACTCGCAAGGCACGCTAAACTTGTCATAAAATGCTTTTTCAAACGGCAGGAAGGCCAACACCAAGTTGGTCGCGGCTTCAATTTTGAAAATACGTTTCTGACGCCACGCCCACACCGACGGGCTGACATAGTGAACCGTCTTGATACCGCGCTGCTTAAGATCCAACTCAAGACGCAGATTAAAATCCGGCGCATCAATGCCGACAAAAACATCCGGCGGATTGTCGGTAAAATACTTAACCAGCTCGGCTTTGACCTTAAACAGGCGCGGTAAGCGACCAAGTACCTCAACAATACCCATCACTGCCAGCTCTTCCATATCAAACAGCGTTTCCCCCCCTTCGGCCTGCATGCGCGGACCGGCGATACCGACAAACTCGGCATCCGGGTATTGCTGCCTGATGGCTTTAATAAAGCCGGCACCTAAAATATCGCCGGAGATTTCCCCGGCGACAATTCCTATTCGAAGTGGCTTCGTCATAATTAGCGAATGATACCGCGTGTTGAGTCTTCGAAGAACTCAGTAAACAGCCCTACAGCTTTATGCTCTTTGGCCATCTCTTCAATTACCGGCTTCGCTTCAGCCAATGTTTTGCCTGAGCGGTACAACTCTTTGTACACAGCACGAATAGCACGAATTTCAGGTTTCTCGAAACCGCGTCGTTTCAGGCCTTCGACATTAATACCAAACGGTGCACAGTGGTTACCCTGCGCCATCACATATGGAGGCACATCCTGAACCACGATGGAACCACCGCCCAGCATACAGTGTGCACCGATTGTGCAAAACTGGTGAATAGCCGTGATGCCACCAATGATAGCGTGATCACCGATAGTAACGTGACCTGCCAACGTTGCATTGTTGGCAAAGATGCAGCGATCACCTATCACACAGTCATGAGCAACATGAACATTAACCATAAACAGGTTGTCACTGCCCACTTTGGTGATGCCGTTATCTTGAACGGTACCACGGTGCATCTGTACGCTTTCACGGATTGTATTACGGTCGCCGATTTCCAAACGGGTCGGCTCACCTGCGTATTTCAGGTCCTGGCACTCTTCACCAATGGACGCGAACTGAAAAATTCGGTTATCGCGGCCAATTGTTGTCGGGCCTTTGACCACTACATGAGACATGATTTCGGTACCTTCACCGATTTCGACGTCTGCACCGATATAACTGAATGGGCCAATCTTTACATTCGCGCCAATCTTAACCCCTTCCTCAATAATCGCTGAAGGGTGAATATGTGCCGTTTCGTGAATCATTAGAACTCTCGTCTTGCGCATTTTAGCTCAGCAGAGCAAACCACACCGCCGTCAACTTTTGCTACACCATTGAACATAGCAATACCACGACGCTCTTTCAGAAATTCTACTTCGATGACCATCTGATCACCCGGAACTACCGGCTTACGAAATTTTGCATTATCAATACTAGCAAAATAATACAGCTCGTTTTCGGCTGGAGCACCAAAGGTCTTAAATGCCAGCAGGCCTGTCGCCTGGGCCATTGCCTCGAGAATCATCACTCCAGGAAAAATCGGCATCTTTGGAAAATGACCGGTAAATTGAGGTTCGTTCACAGATACATTCTTAATCGCGCTAAGCGTTTTACCTTCTTCGTAGTCAGTTACACGATCAATCATTAGAAACGGATAACGGTGTGGAAGAAGCTCTTGAATCTCTGTGATATTTAGCGTTTTGTTCTCGCTAGTCAAAACTGAATTCCTGTCTAAATAAGATTTAAAAATACGGTATGATTTTAACGCAAAACGGCCTACACGGTGTGCAGGCCTGTTTCAGCGATGAAATTGGCAGCAATTAGCTGTTTTCTTCCAATTTCTTTTCAACGGTTTTAAGACGCTTGTTCATCTCGTCTATTTTCATTACCCGAGCAGCCGTTTTGCGCCACTCGCGGTTTGGCTGTAATGGGATACCGGAGGAGAACATACCTTTCTCCTCGATGCTACGCATCACCATTCCCATACCAGTAATCGTTACGCCATCAGCTATCTCTATGTGGCCATTGAGCACTGATGCGCCGCCGATAATACAGTACTTACCAATCTTGGTACTACCTGCAACAATAGTACCACCCGCCATCGCTGTACCATATCCGATTTGTACATTATGGGCGATTTGCATTTGGTTATCGATGATCACATTGTCTTCGATAATCGTATCGTCCAATGCGCCGCGGTCAATTGTAGTACACGCGCCGATCTCAACGCGGTTACCGATTCGAACAGATCCTAGTTGTGGGATCTTCACCCACTCACCTTTGTCATTCGCATATCCGAATCCGTCAGCACCAATAACAGTACTGGATTGAACCAAACACTGCTCACCCAGCACGACATTGTGGTAAATGGTAACGTTGGCCCATAATTTAGTATCGGCACCAATAACCGCATTTTTGCCAATAAAGCAGCCAGCGCCAATTTGCACGTTATCGCCCAGCTGAGCGCCGGATTCAATCACTGCATTATGGCCGATAGCGACCCCCTCACCGATAACCGCATCGTCGGCAATATACGCCGATGGTGCAATGTCAGTAGCTGCTACAGGGGTGGTATCTAATAACTGAGCGATCAGCGCATAACCCAAGTACGGGTCTTGCATTACCAGTGTATTGCCTTCAAAGAAAGACACATCGCCCTCTTTCAGCATCACGGCCGATGCCTTGCACTGTGCAAGATGCTTGCGATATTTACTGCTAGACAAGAACGTGATCTGTCCTTCCCCAGCCTGCTCCATACCAGCAATAGACTCAATAACTACAGTGCCATCTCCGCGTAGCTCTGCACCCAGTTTAGCTGCTATTTCAGCAAGAGTAATTCCAGCCATTATTTACCTTATTTCTTTGTAGTTGTTCAGCATCAAGTACCAGCGCTATACAGCAAGACGAAAGTGCAGACTGCAACAAAGTCAATCATACACCTTCGACTCGGCCTAGCTAGATAGGTACCAGCAAAGCTGAATAATTACCGTTTATTTAACTGCAGAGATCACCTTGGAGGACAAGTCATCTTTCGGGCTAGCATGAAGTACAGCGTTCGCATCTAGGATAATGTCATAGCCTTCGCGCTTAGCGACGTCCTGGATAGCCTTACGAATTTTTTGCACCAGCTTTTGCTCTTCTTCTGCACCACGACGGCGTTGATCTTCCTGCAAAGCTTTAGCTTTCAGTTTGTAATTTGACTCTAGTGAAGCCATCTCACGCTGTAGCTTAGTGCGATCGCTTGAGCTCATCAGCTCACCATCACGCTTCATCTTGTCCACTTTGGTTTTCATGCGACTTTCAATACCGCGAAGTTCGTCAATGCGATCTTTAAATTCACCACGCAGTTTTTCGGCCACATTATACCGTTTTGCCAGCTGAGCCATAGCCTGACCAGTTGCGACATAGCCAACTTTTTGTGCTGCTTCCGCGGCATTCGCATACATCGATGAAGAAAGAATCACCAGGCTAAGACTTGCCGCTTTAATCCACTGTTTCAAAAAGTATCTCCTCAAATTTTAGAATGTTCGTCCAATAGTGAAGGTAAAGAACTCTTCATCATCACCATCGTATTTCTTGATCGGACGAGCAACCGAGAATACGAGCGGCCCCATCGGTGACATCCACTGTAGGGCGGCACCATATGACGCACGGATCAATGACGGATCGGAATAGTCATTCAAGTACCTGCCGTCACCACTGGTTACATCATATTCCGTATCCCACACTGTACCGGCATCAACAAAGATGCTGGTTCGAATTTGGTTACGGACTTCATCCGAAGCAAACGGCGTCGGAACAATCAGCTCAGCACTAGCCAAGGCTGTAGCATTACCACCGGCGGCGTCATCAGTACCTGTAGCACAGTCGTTATTGCCACCACCACCGATCCCGCCAGCTTCACAGCCTCCGACATACACGGCTTTCGGACCAACGGTATTGGAGCGGAAACCACGCAGGGTCGAGAAGCCACCAGCATAGAAGTTTTCATAGAACGGCAGCAACTGATCACTGCCGTTGTCTGTTGTGCCATAGCCATTACCGTAACCCAGCTTACCGCGGAGCAATAGGCTGAAGTCATGCCCTTCGTTGAGCGGGAAGTACTGACGGACATCATACTGCGCCTTGAAATACTGGGCATCCGAACCAGGGATCGTCATCCGGAACGAGGCGCGCTGATGATTACCTGCCGTCGGGAAGTAACCACGGTTAAGGTTATTACGGGTCCAAGATACCGACCAGTCGAAATCATCAAGTTCAATCACGTTGTCGCCGCGGTCAAAACCATGAATCGCCTTGAACTTCTCAATCTGAGCATATTCCTGGGTATTTGAGATCTTATTATGATCATAACCTAGGCCAAACTCGAAAAAGTTAAGTTCATCGAACGGGAAACCCCATGTCAGGCTGGTCCCGTAGCTCTGGTTGGTATAATCAGAGATGTTAGCATCCGAGGCTTCGAACTCGTTGTAGTAGATCTTACCGCCGAGGCTGATGCCATCGAGAGTAAAGTACGGGTCGCGGTACTCCAGGCTGACGTTCTTCTGGTAGTCATTCATCATCGCATTGATACCAAAGCGATTGCCGGTACCGAGGAAGTTATCCTGCTGGATCCCAGCCTGGAAGCTAATACCGGATTCCGTACCATAGCCCACACCGAAATTAATGTTGCCGGCATTGGCCTCTTTGACGTTGTACTTAATATCTACCTGATCATCAGTGCCCGGAACTCGTACTGTCTGGACATCGACGTTTTCAAAGAAACCGGTACGGTTTAGACGCTCTTTGCCACGCTCGATTGATTTCGAGTTTAGCCAGCCGCCTTCCATTTGACGCATCTCACGGCGCAGCACTTCGTCTTTAGTCGAGGTATTGCCTGAGAACGAAATATTTCGCACATAGATACGCTTGCCCGGATCCACATTGACAGTCAATGCCACCTGCTGGTTTTCATCATCAAAATCAGGAATCGTGGTTACTTGCGGGTAGGCATAACCGAGTTCACCCAGCTTACGCTTAACCGCTTCTTCCAACGCCGTGACTTTTGCACCGTTGTAGACTTCACCGGCACTGATTGTAACCAAACTCTCCAGATCATCGACCTTGCCGACCAGCTCACCGCGGAACTTCACGTCCTTCACGCTGTACTGCTCACCTTCATCGACTTTCAGTGTGATATACACGCCTTTCTTGTCCGGCGAAATAGCTACCTGGGTCGCATCAAGCTTGTACTTGAGGTAACCGCTGTTCAAATACTTGGAGCGCAGCGTTTCCAAATCACCAGCAAGCACCTGCTTCTGATACTTTTCATCAGCCAGGAAATTCCACCAAGGTACTTCCGCCTGCAGGTTGAATTTATCTTGAAGCTCTTCATCGGAAAAAACGTCATTACCGATAAAGTTGATTTGCTGGATTTTGGCCGAGACACCCTCGGTAAAGACAAACTTCAGGTCAGCACGATTTCGCGGCAGCGGAGTAACAACCGCCTTTACCGTCGCATTATATTTACCGACGCTATAATAGAAGTCTTCAAGCCCTTTTTCTATCTTGCTCAGAGTCGTACGATCTAATGCTTCACCAATACTGATCCGCGAAGCATCAAGATTTTCTTTAAGCTGCTCTTCCTTGATAGCTTTGTTGCCAGAGAAGGTGATATTGGCAATAGTCGGACGCTCAAGGACTTTAATTAACAGCGTATTTCTATCACGGTAGACTTTAATATCTTCAAAATTTCCAGAAGCAAAAAGCGCCTGAATCATTTCCGAAACATCACGCTCATCAACATCGTCACCCACTCGGACCGGCATTTTCAACAATGCCGCACCCAGCGTAACGCGCTGCAAGCCTTCGAAACGAATATCATCAACTACAAATTGTTCCGCGCTCTGCGCAACACTACTACCGAGTAAAAGTGATGCGACCAACAGTTTTTTCATCGCCATTAGTGTTCTGATTATTCCTTGCTAAAAACGCACTTATTAAAGGCGGGTAAAATCATTGAATAGCGCTACGGCCATTAACGCAACCAAAATGGCTGATCCCACTCTGTAGCCTATATCCTGAACACGTTCAGAAACAGGACGACGAGTTACCGCTTCAATGGCGAAGAACATCAAGTGTCCACCATCTAGCACTGGCAGCGGTAACAAATTAACAATACCTAAGTTCACACTGATCAAGGCCAGAAAGCCTAGGAAATACACCACCCCATAATCGGCGGTCATCCCAGCACCTTTAGCTATCGAGATCGGGCCACTTAGATTTTTGATTGCAACATCACCCGTAACCAACTTAGTTACCATATCAAACGTTAGAGTAACCAGCTGCCACGTTTTTTCTGCAGCCTTGCCAACAGCTTCAACGGGGCCATATTGCAAATTAATCCGGTATGATTCCGGCCAAGGCTCAACCTTCGGCGCAAAACCGGCGTAGCCGATAACGTCACCGTCACGCTGTGTTTTCGACTCTGGCGTGAGCGTAAGCAATACCATCTCCCCCTCACGTAGCACTTCCATGCCAAGAGCCTGAGAAGGATGGGAACGTATCGCATCAACGACCTGCTGCCACTCAGTTACCGGAGTAGCATTGATTGCTACAATTTCGTCATTTAACCTCAAACCGGCCGCTATTGCTGCGCCATCATCAACAAGTTGTGAGATCACGAGTGTAATTGCCGGTGAGTAAGGTGCAATGCCCAAAGATGTCAGTACCCGCTCTTCGTCCGGGTCAAACGACCAGTTCGTTAGATCAAGTATACGCTGCACTTCGTACTCAGTATCAGGCTCGGTGACAGTGACGACCATCTCTTCGTCACCGATATGAGAAATCATCGCCATATTAACGGATTCCCAATCAGCGATTTGGATTCCTGAAATAGATTTTAGTTCCATCCCATTGCTAATTCCTGCTTCTGCAGCAATAGATTGCGGAGCAATGTCACCAATCACCGGGCGCACAGCCGGTACCCCAATCAAGTAGACAACCCAATAGGCAAAGACTGCAAAAAGGAAGTTAGCAAACGGACCAGCTGCTACAATGGCACTGCGCTGCCATAGCGCCTTGTTGTTGAAGGCCTGATTCTTTTTCTCTTCAGGTACATCATCAACACGTTCATCGAGCATTTTGACATAACCGCCCAACGGGATCATAGCCAACGTATATTCGGTACCGTCCTTACCCACCTTACGCCATAAGGCCTTGCCGAAACCAATCGAAAAACGTTCGACAAATACTCCGCAACGACGGGCTACCCAGAAGTGACCAAACTCATGAACGGCAATTAATATCCCCAGAGCGAGTAAAAATGCCCCTAGGTTCCACAATATTCCCATCATACAGATACCTTTCTAATCACTTCCTGCGCTAAAAAACGAGCCATTCTATCCAGCTCAATGACACTTTCCAAGTCAGTCGGCTCGGTCATTTGCGCTAGATCGAGAACCTGGGTAGTCACTTGTGCGATATCGGTAAACCTTAGCTGATTATTCAAAAAAGCAGCCACTGCTTCTTCATTGGCTGCATTTAAGGCCGTCGTTGCAGCCTGTCCGGCATAACACGCTTCCATAGCCAGTTTCAGGCAAGGATACCGCTTAAAATCAGGCTGCAAGAAAGTAAACTCACCCACTTTGCTAAAATCTAGCGGTGCCACACCAGCATCTACTCTTTCAGGATAGGACATCGCGCAGGCAATAGGCGTTCTCATATCAGGCAGCCCCATCTGCGCCAGCACCGAGCCATCTTTGTATTGAACCATAGAGTGGATAACTGACTGCGGGTGGATGATCACGTCCATTTGCTCGCGAGAGGCATTGAATAGCCAACGTGCCTCGATATACTCCAGCCCCTTATTCATCATTGTGGCTGAATCAACGGAAATCTTTGGCCCCATCGACCAGTTTGGGTGGGCAATGGCCATTTCAGGTGTCACTGCGGCAAGCTCAGCCACATCGCTATAACGAAACGGGCCACCAGAACCTGTTAGTAAAATCTTTCTGATCCCGTGCTTTTCCAGATCACAATGGCCCATCGCGCGCTGGATCTCTGCAGGCAGACTCTGAAATATAGCATTGTGCTCACTGTCTACCGGCAATAGTTCGGCACCATACTGCTGACAGGCGTCTATGAACATCTGCCCAGACATAACCAGGGCTTCCTTGTTTGCCAGCAAAATGCGCTTGCCCGCTTTTACCGCAGCCATGGTAGGCAGCAAACCAGCCGCACCGACAATGGCAGCCATGACAGTATCAACTTCATCAAGAGCTGCTATCTGACTCATTCCAGAGGCACCAGCAAGAACCTCTGTCGGAATATTATGCTGCTTCAGTACTACACTTAGCTCTGCTGCCGCTGATTCAGACGCCATTGCGACATACTTCGGCTTCCATTGCAGGCATAACTCGAACATTTTTTGGCTATTCGAACCTGCGGCCAGTGCAACTACTTCGAACAAATGCGGACTTTGTGCCGCAACCGCCAACGTACTGCTCCCGATAGAGCCCGTCGCACCAAGAATCGCTAACTTACGCATAAAATCACTTTCTTCAGCCGTGAAGAGCCGCCCATAATTGGCAGCTCAGTAAAACAGGGATCCGCTAAGATCTTATTTGCCCTGTTGGACAAGTTTGCTCGTTTGTTAACCATTGCCAAGCGGCTCATACGATGAGTAAGCACTCTTTCATTATGGCTGACATCACACAGCAAAAACTGGCTATATCATACTAGCCAGAGGTAGAGCAAAGCAAAAACAGGAAGGGCGGCCGTCAAGCTGTCAATACGGTCAAGAATCCCGCCGTGTCCGGGGAGGATACTACCGCTGTCTTTAATGCCAGAGGCGCGCTTGAACATACTCTCAACCAAGTCACCAAGTACAGAAGCAACCACCGTAACTATTGCAATCACCAACAAGCTACCCAGGCTGACAAAAGGAATGTCCATCAGGGCTGCGCCCCCCCAGGTAACTAATACAGCCAGCACAGCACCACCGACAAGGCCTTCGATCGTCTTGTTCGGACTCACGGCCGGTGCCATCTTATGCTTGCCGAAGCGTTTGCCTGAGAAATAAGCGCCCGTATCAGCCGACCATACCAAGAAGCAAACCAGCATCACCAGCTGGGCACCATGATAAGGCGATTCGGTATAATTGACGGCGCGGAGCATCAAGATACTCCAGAAGAAGGGGATCAGGGTCAGTAGGCCAAAAAGATATTTCAAAGATGTGGATTTGGACCAGAGCGCTGAACTAGAAGGGTAAGTCACTGCTAACATAGAAGCGACCAGCCACCAGATCCCGCCAACCAGCAACATATACTGATGCGACGGAGCCAGAACGGACAAGGTTGCCACATCCGTCGGCATAATGATAATTGATGCCCCCAAAGCAATAGCGGGTACCAACATCGCGCCTAAGCGCGACTTCGTATCAACAAATTGTGTCCATTCCCAAAAACCGACCATGGTAATCGCGGCTACAGCGAAAACAAAAGCAGGGAAAGGTAAAAAAAAGATCCCTGCTATTACTAACGGCGCGAGGATTAGTGCGGTAATAATACGTTGCTTAAGCAAGCTGCGTCCTCTCGTTTTTCATTATATGTTAGTAACGACTTAGCATTTCTATGTTGCTGTCTGTCTATTGCTACTATTGTTGTAATAAAGCCTGCACCTGCTCGCCAGTGCATCCAAAGCGGCGCTCACGGTTGACATACCATGCAACGGCATTCGCCAGGCTTTGCTCGTCAAAATCAGGCCAGTGCTGCTCGGTAAAGTACAGCTCGGCATACGCCATCTGCCATAACATGAAGTTACTGATGCGGCATTCGCCACTGGTACGGATCAGCAGGTCTACTTCAGGTAAACCTGACGTCGACAAACCTTGCGCCAGCATATCTTCGGTAATATCCTCGGCCGTCAGCCCCTGCTCGGCAACTTGATGGGCCAGGCGCTTAGTCGCCTGCAAAATATCCCACTGGCCACCATAGTTAGCTGCGATATTCAGCACCATACCGGTATTACTGGCAGTCAGCGACTCAGCTTCAGTTATTTTCTTCTGCAACCGTTGGCTGAAACGGGTAGTATCGCCAATGATCCGTAACCGTATATTGTTCTTGTGCAGACGTTTCACTTCGCGACCTAACACCGTCATGAAGAGCTCCATCAACAATGACACCTCATCTTCCGGGCGACGCCAGTTTTCGCTACTGAAGGCGAAAAGTGTCACCACCTGAATACCGAGGCGACTTGCCGTCGAGACAGTCTTACGTACGGCTTCTACGCCAGCCTTATGGCCAAACACTCGAGCTTTGCCCTTTGCTTTAGCCCAGCGACCATTGCCATCCATGATGACAGCAATATGCTTAGGCAAACTATCAGCAGAAAGTGCAGTTTCGATTGTATGCTCTGCCATACATCTCCCTCAAAAAAAAAGCGCCGTGCTGCACGCACAGCGCCTCAAACCTGGTAAAGCTAATATAGGCACTTAGCGCCTTATACTTCCATTAGCTCTTTTTCTTTCACTTCAAGAACAGCATCAATATTTTTAACCGCTGCATCTGTAAGCTTTTGAATTTCATCTTGCGCGCGACGATCGTCATCTTCTGAAATTTCTTTCTCTTTCAGCAACGCTTTAACATCAGCGTTCGCATCACGACGAATGTTACGGATAGCAACGCGGCCCTGCTCAGCTTCTGCACGAACAATCTTAACCAGATCGCGACGACGCTCTTCCGTCAGCGGCGGCAATGGAACACGGATAACCGTACCCGCAGACATTGGGTTTAGGCCCAAGTCAGACATCATGATCGCTTTTTCGACTTTCTGCGTCAGCTCTTTATCAAACACTGTGATTGCCAGTGTACGTGAGTCTTCAGCAACAACGTTTGCCAGCTGCTTAAGCGGCGTGTTGGCACCGTAATACTCTACGTAGATAGTATCAAGCAAGCTCGGATGAGCACGACCCGTACGTACTTTAGCCAATTGGTTTTTCAGCGCTTCAACGCTTTTGCCCATGCGCTCTTGCGCATCTTGTTTAATTGCATCAATCACGATTAATACCCTTAATGATTCGGTAATCGCGGGAGCGCCTACGCTCCCGTTCGGAATGAGTCGACAGAACTTACTTGATAGAAGCTTGGCCGTTCGAGATCAAGGTGCCTTCTTGCTCACCCATTACCACACGGCGCAGTGAGCCTGGCTTATTCATGTTAAAGACACGAATTGGCATGCCGTGGTCACGAGCAAGTGTAAATGCCGCTAAGTCCATCACTTTCAGTTCTTTATCAAGAACGTCATTGTAACCAAGCTTATCATAAAGAACAGCTTCTGGGTTTTTAACTGGATCATCTGTGAATACACCGTCAACTTTTGTCGCTTTCAGTACCACGTCAGCTTCGATTTCGATACCGCGAAGGCAAGCTGCAGAATCAGTAGTAAAGAACGGGTTACCCGTACCAGCGGAGAAAATGACTACGCGGCCCTGGCGTAGCTGGCTGATCGCATCAGCCCAGTTGTAGTTGTCACACACGCCGTTTAGCGGAATTGCAGACATCACTCGAGCGTTCACATAGGCACGGTGCAACGCATCACGCATCGCCAGGCCATTCATCACAGTTGCTAGCATACCCATGTGATCGCCCACAACTCGGTTCATACCTGCTTCTGCAAGGCCAGCACCACGGAATAGGTTACCACCACCGATAACCAGGCCAACTTGCACACCTAGCTCAATAAGTTCTTTGATTTCCTGAGCCATACGGTCAAGAACTTGCGCATCAATACCAAAACCTTCGTCGCCCTGCAGTGCTTCACCACTGAGTTTCAGCAAAATTCGTTGATAGGTCGGTTTAGGATTTGTGGTCATTAGGTTTACCTTCCAGGCTTACAAATAGAGATATGGAGTTGTAAAAAGACCGCAGCCTTGGCTACGGTCTTTGGAGTTCGTTTCAAGAAGGATTAACCCTTCTGAACAGCTGCAACTTCTTCAGCGAAGCTCATTTCTTGAGCTTTCTCGATACCTTCACCCACTTCTAGGCGAATGAAGTTAGTTACTGTTGCGCCTTTAGCTTTAAGCATTGCGCCAACAGTTTGAGAAGGGTCCATGATGAACGCCTGGCCAGTTAGAGAAACTTCGCCAGTGAACTTCTTCATGCGACCAACAACCATTTTCTCTGCAATCTCTTGTGGCTTGCCAGATTCAACAGCGATAGCAACTTGAATTGCTTTTTCTTTCTCAACTACGTCTGCTGGTACGTCTTCTGGGTTAACGAACTCAGGCTTAGACGCTGCAACGTGCATTGCAACGTGCTTAATAGTTTCTTCGTCTGCTTCACCAGCAACAACAACACCGATACGGTCGCCGTGACGGTAAGAACCAACTTTAGCGCCTTCGATGAACTCAACACGACGGATGCTGATGTTCTCACCGATTTTAGCAACTAGAGCGATACGAGTCTCTTCAAACTTAGCTTGAAGAGCAGCAATATCTAGACGCTCTGCAAGTGCAGCGTCAAGAACTTGGTTAGCAAATGCTAGGAAGCCCGCATCTTTTGCTACGAAGTCAGTTTGGCAGTTAACTTCAAGAAGAGCAGCAACACCGTCTGCATCTTTGATTAGGATCGTGCCTTCAGCAGCAACGTTACCTGCTTTTTTAGCAGCCTTAGCAGCGCCACTCTTACGCATGTTTTCGATCGCTAGCTCAATGTCAGCGTTCGCTTCAACAAGCGCTTTTTTACATTCCATCATGCCTGCGGCAGTACGCTCACGCAGTTCTTTAACTAGGGCAGCTGTAACTGTTGCCATTGTTATATCCTCAGTTTTGAATACTTGGTATAAAAATCAGGGGCCGATATAGGCCCCTGGTAACCATACTTAGCTTACACAAGGTAACTTAAGATGCTCTAAAGGAGCTGGCTATTATTCAGCTTCAGCTACGAAACCATCTTGCTCAGCTTGAACAACGATGTCTTGGTTACGTGCTTCAGTTACAGTTTGTGCTACAGCACCAGTGTAAAGCTGAATAGAACGGATTGCATCATCGTTACCAGGAACAATGAAATCAACGCCGTCTGGGTTAGAGTTAGTATCTACTACTGCAAATACTGGGATACCCAGGTTGTTAGCTTCTTTAATAGCAATGTGCTCGTGATCAGCATCGATTACGAACATTGCGTCTGGAAGGCCACCCATGTTCTTGATACCGCCAAGTGACTTCTCAAGCTTCTCCATTTCACGAGTACGCATTAGCGCTTCTTTCTTGGTTAGCTTGTCGAAAGTACCGTCAGTAGACTGAACTTCTAGGTCTTTTAGACGCTTGATTGACTGGCGAACAGTTTTCCAGTTAGTCAACATGCCGCCCAACCAGCGGTTGTTCACGTAGAACTGATCACAGTTAATCGCAGCTTCTTTAATTGATTCGCTGGCTGCACGCTTAGTACCAACAAAAAGAACTTTACCCTTGCGAGCAGAAATCTTGTTGATTTCAGCAAGAGCGTCGTTGAACATTGGTACAGTTTTCTCAAGGTTGATGATATGTACCTTGTTACGAGCACCAAAAATGAATGGCTTCATTTTTGGGTTCCAGTAACGAGTTTGGTGACCGAAGTGAACACCAGCCTTAAGCATGTCGCGCATTGATACAGTTGCCATTGAATATTCCTCTATGGGGTTAGGCGTCCACATATCCCATTCTACCGACCCATGATTTGCATTACTGCAAACCTGCAGCCTCGCGAAAGACTGATGAGCACCCCGGAGAACGTGCCGATATGTGTGAGTGATTAATATAAAGTATGTGTAATTTAAACCAGCAGGGTCGAAACACAAGTTAGCTAATTACGGCGCGCTTTATACCATATTTTACCAACCAAAATCTAGCCTAATTATAGTTGAGGCTGCCAAACTTGGTTTCCATCCAGCGTCCTCACTGTTAACATATAACCAATAGAAAACAGTCAACGTAGAGAAGATTGGATGAGCATCAAGATAAAAACGGCTGATGAAATTGAAAAAATGCGCATTGCTGGCCGTTTGGCTGCCGATGTGCTGGAAATGATCGAACAGCACGTAAAAGCCGGTGTGACGACCGAAGAGCTGGATCGTCTCTGTCATGAGTATATTACCAACGAGCAAGGTGCCGTTCCCGCACCGCTCAATTATCATGGTTTCCCAAAATCAATCTGTACATCTATCAACCATGTAATCTGCCATGGTATCCCTGCCGAGCAGGACGAGGCCGTTAACGGTAAGTACAATAAGCCAGCAATTCTGAAAGACGGAGATATCATCAATATTGATATCACTGTCATCAAAGACGGCTACCACGGTGACACCTCCAAGATGTTCGAAATCGGCGAGGTATCGCTGGAAGACAAGCGTCTATGCCGCGTCGCGCAAGAGAGCCTTTATCATGCAATGAAAAAGGTAAAACCTGGTGCCAAATTGGGCGAAATCGGTACAACTATCCAGAAATTCATCAAAAACGGCAACAGCCGCTTCTCGATAGTGAAAGATTTCTGCGGTCACGGTATTGGTAACGAGTTCCACGAGGAACCGCAGGTCGTTCACTACAAAAACAACGACCGAACTGTCCTGAAGGCGGGTATGTGCTTCACTATCGAACCAATGATCAATGCCGGCAAGTTTGGCTGTGATGTCGATGATAACGATGGCTGGACAGTTTACACGGTAGACGGCAAGAAATCGGCCCAATGGGAGCACACCCTACTGGTCACCGATACTGGCTGCGAAGTGCTGACCCTGCGCAAGGAAGAGAGTATTCCTCGCCATATGCACAACTAACATCAGATAACCTTGAAAAACCGGCCATCAGGTCGGTTTTTTGTTCCGTTGCGGTTATAGTAGTAGAAATACGACTCATAACATAGCACGGACTGCGATGATAGATACTTCCTCAGCCTCTGAACAAATCCCCCCTGAGCCCCTCTCACAAGAAGCCTTGCGCAGTGAGCTTGAGCAATTTACTACACAGCAGAAACAGCTGTTCGCCAATCACACGCCAATCACCGAACTGGTAGAATCCCGTGCTGGTTTTATCGATAGTCTGTTACAGCGATTATGGCTGCATTACAGCCTCGATAAACACCGCGAGCTAGCACTGATTGCCGTAGGCGGATATGGCCGGGGCGAGCTCCATCCGCTTTCCGATGTCGATATTTTGCTACTCAGCGAGCATCGGCTGGACGAGTCGACAGGCAGGACGGTCAGCGAATTCCTTACTTTCCTGTGGGATCTCAAGCTGGAGGTGGGCCATAGCGTTCGTACCATTGACGACTGTTTTGAAATCGGTCTTGAAGACTTGACAGTCGCTACCAACTTACAGGAATCACGCCTGCTGTGTGGCAATCCTGATACTTTTCAGTACCTGGAAGAAAAAATTAATTCCGGCAAGTTTTGGCCAAGTGAAGCGTTTTACCAGGCGAAGCTGGAAGAACAAAAGGTTCGCCATGCCCGCTACCACGACACCACCTATAACCTCGAACCGGATATCAAATCCAGCCCCGGCGGACTGCGCGACATCCATACTCTGAGCTGGGTTGCCCGGCGTCATTTTGGGGCCACCAGCCTGCTGGAAATGAGTCGTTTTGGCTTTTTGACCGATGCCGAATACCGTGAGCTGGTCGAATGCCAAGACTCACTGTGGCGTATTCGCTTTGCCCTGCACAGCGAGCTCCGACGTTACGATAATCGCCTGACCTTCGAGCATCAGGCCTCGGTTGCCGAAAAGCTAGGCTATACCGGCGAGGGGAACCGTCCGGTAGAGATGATGATGAAGGAGTTCTACCGGACCCTGCGCCGAGTATTGGAACTCAACAAAATGTTATTGCAACTATTTGATCAGGCCATTATTAACAAAGGACAGATCACAGATGCAATCCCCTTAGATGACGACTTTCAGCTTCGAGGCCACCTCATCGAAGCGACCAAGCCCGCCTTGTTTCAGGCTCGGCCTGAAACTATTCTCGATATGTGCCTGCATGTTGCACGAAACGCCGAGATTGAAGGAATTGCAGCCCCGACTTTGCGCCAGCTTCGAACGGCCCGACGACGCCTGAACCGTTTTTTGGTCGATATCCCCGAAGCACGGGAAAAATTCATGGAGCTGGTTCGCGAGCCCAACGCCCTGCAAAGGGCATTTCGCCTGATGCACCGACACGGTGTGTTATCTGCTTACCTTCCCCAATGGAGCCAGATCGTAGGCCAGATGCAGTTCGACCTGTTCCACGTTTATACCGTTGATGAACACAGTGTCCGGTTGCTCAAAAACCTCAACAAGTTTAGCGATCCGGACAACCGTCAACGCCATCCGATCTGCTGCGAGGTGTATCCGAGGATCGCCAAAAAAGAGATCCTGCTTCTGGCTGCGATCTTCCATGATATCGCCAAGGGACGCGGTGGCGACCACTCCGAGCTCGGCGGTATTGAAGCCTATGATTTCTGTATCCAGCATGGTCTCTCCCGTCCCGAAGCCAATTTGGTCAAATGGCTGGTCAACAAGCATCTGCTGATGTCAGTCACAGCCCAGCGCCGTGATATATACGATCCTGAAGTTGTCACTGATTTTGCCATGCAGGTGCGGGACGAGGAGCGACTTGATTATCTGATCTGCCTCACCGTTGCCGATATCTGTGCAACCAACCAGGAGCTATGGAATAGCTGGAAGCGTACCCTGCTGGCCGAGCTCTATTACTCGACGCAAAAAGCCCTTCGCCGCGGGCTGGAAAATCCGCCGGATGTCCGTGAGCGGATCCGCCATAACCAGCAAATGGCATCTGCGCTTCTGCGTAGCCAGGGTTTTGCCCCACGTGAAATCGAAGTCTTGTGGCAACGCTTCAAGGCTGATTATTTCCTGCGCCACACCCACAAGCAGATAGCCTGGCATGCCGAAGCAATCCTGACCCATGAAGATCCTGACAAGCCATTAATCTTGCTGAGCAAGAAAGCGACTCGCGGAGGTACCGAGGTCTTTGTTTATAGCAAGGACAAGACCAAGCTATTTGCGCTTGTAGTCTCGGAGCTGGACAAAAAGAACCTCAGTGTCCACGACGCCCAAATCATGAATAGCAAAGATGGCTATGCCCTCGATACCTTTATAGTACTGGATCCGACCGGCAAGGCACTGAATGAAAACCGTCATAATACCGTACGCCGGGCGCTGGTAAGTGCCTTGACCCAAATGAAGTCAGAACGCAAGAAAAAGCGCGCACCACGTAAGTTGCTTCATTTCCATGTCAAAACCAAAGTTAATTTTCTACCGACCAAAACGGGGAAGAAAACCATGATGGAATTGATTGCCCTTGATATGCCGGGCCTGCTCGCTCGTGTCGGTTCGGTTTTTGCCCGGCAAAAAGTGATCTTGCAGGCAGCTAAAATCACCACGATTGGCGAAAGGGCTGAAGACTTCTTTATCTTGGTCAACGAGGACGGGGCCCAGCTCAGTGAAGAGCAACAGCTGCAACTCAAAGATGCCCTGATTACTCGGCTCAACGCCGCTAAATAATCATTCAAATCACTCACCAGCTTTCCCCAGCTATCAAGATCCCCTAGCCACTTACCACTGGCTCGGGGGAATCTCGATCTCGCCCACACATTAAGTGCTACATCAGGACGCTGTCGTCTGTAATTGCTACATTCTTTAACACAACAGTCCATAAGAATGAGGCCCCTCTATGTACCCAAACCTCACCAGTATCGGTATTGAAAATCCGGAAACCATCGAGCGTTACAGCCTGCGCCAGGAAGCAACCAACGACATTCTGAAAGTGTATTTTGCCAAGCAAAAAGGCGAGCTCTTTGCCAAAAGTGTCAAATTCAAGTTTCCGCGCCAGCGGAAATCAGTCGTCGTTAACAGCGGCAACCGTGAATATAAAGAAATCACTGAAATCAACCGTAACCTGACCTTTGTGATTGATGAGCTTGATCAGCTAACCAATAAAAAGCATACGGACGTTGATGTTAAGAAGAAAATACTGAAAGATTTACGACACCTTGAGCAGGTCGTTACCCATAAAATTGCCGAGATCGAGGCCGATTTGGAAAAATTAAAATAATCCTGACTTGCACTCCTGACCGTAACCTCAGGAGTGCCGATGACAGGCAGAGTTAATTTTGAGGTTTATCGATTAAAAGCTTAAGCGACTCGCTCAATAAACTGCTCTAGCCAAGGCATAACAACTTCTTGCGCATCAAAGTTAACACAGGCATCAATATCCAGGCGTTCATTGACAGGCTTTGCCTGAAGTTGCACCAGCAGCTCATCAAACTGACGTCCAGCTCCACAATATCGTTCCTCGCCGTAGCTTGAGTCACCCATCGAAATCACACCGTATTCCAACCCTGTCAGCAATGGAAACTGCTCATTCAATGCTTGGTAAAGCGGCAATAAGTTATCAGGGATCTCGCCCTGCCCCGTCGTCGAGGTGATCACCAGCGCAGCATCATTTTGGTAGTCGAGAAAATCCTCTATCTGCGGTTCAAGAAACAGCTGCGCCACATGCCCCCTGACAATCAGCAGCTCTACGACTTCCTGAGCGACGTCCTCTGCCCCTCCGTATACCGATCCTACAAAAACACCTACCTTTGCCATCGCTTCCGGCCTCGCTGCCATTATGTATTCCTTCAACTAATGTGGCTGGTTGTCTGGCCTGATGCAAATAAAAGTCACTGATTACGCGATGTCGCCCATTAAATTCTGACTGTTAGGTTTTGGACGCCATCAGTGCCACAGACCAGTCAAATGCTACCATCACCCGATTCCAGGCTTCATCGGTACAGGCTCTAATATCAAGCTCCTCACCGGTAACAGGGTGCTCAAGCTGCAGGCGAGAGGCATGCAACATCAAACGACGGCACTCATAGTTGTCCCTGAACATACGGTTATGACGACCATCACCATGGTTTACATCTCCGATGATATGGTGGCTTAAATGGTGCATATGACGACGTAATTGATGCTTGCGGCCAGTTTCTGGTTTCATTTCCACCAAGCTATAGCGGCTGGTTGCATAGCGACCGACAGGAATATCGGTTTCGACAGTCGCAACGGGCTGGTATGCCGTTACTGCCTCTTGAGCCTCCTGTTCTTCCGCGGCATTTTTATCCGCAATTTTATCCAGTTCCTTTTTGAGTGGATAATCTAAAACCGCCGCTTCTTTTACCCAGCCGCGTACTACGGCATGATACGTTTTATGGATATCTCGACCGGCAAATTTTGGCATCATTAACGCAGCGATTTCGCTCGACAGCGCAAACAGCAGTACACCGGAAGTCGGGCGATCCAACCGATGCAAGGGAAAGACATGCTGTCCAATCTGGTCGCGCAATGTCTGCATGACAAAAACCGTTTCATGGCTATCTAACCAAGAGCGATGAACCAGCATTCCGGCAGGCTTGTTTACAGCAACTAGGTACTGGTCTTGATAAAGGATCTCTAATTCCATCGTTTATTTTGCTCTGAACAGGTGATCGAAATTGCGGGTAACACGATAAACCGCAGTATTATCAGATTGGCCTTTCATAGCTTCTTCTACATAGGGGGAGATTTCAAAATGTATCGGCAACGGTGCATTCAGTGCTACCAGCTGCTTCATCTGGGGAATAAAGATCCACTGTAGCCACTGACTACAGCTCAGGGTATCTATGGCAAAGGGCTCGGAGCTGGCTAAAGCAGACGGATCCGGTGACTCGCCCTCCCAGATGTCAGCTTCCCGCATGACGGTTTCAAGCCGATCCAGCAATTGTTGGGTGTGATGGTATTTATCCATCGTCATTCTCCCTAGAAGAAACTACTTATACCAAACTAAACAATAAAGCGCGCAAGGATACCATCTTAGCCGCAGAGTCCATATACCCAAGCGACCTCAAGAGGCAGAGTTCAGAGTGAATTCAGTGTGTTCAATTCAAGGAAAATAAGTGCTGGAATGGCTAGCCCTTTCAAACTTATTTGACACTGAAATGGGCACACTGATTCACTCCCTAAGGGCAAGTTTTATTGGTACCTATGCAGTGTTGCTGATTTTTAACGTAGAGCAACTATGTTTTCAAATCAGCGCCTTGCTTAGGTACCAATAAATTCTTGCTGAACAAGCATCTTGAGGTCGCTTGGGTATATAATCAGGGCATCATTTAAGAGTAAGCATAATATCCATGGATAAATTTCACACCCTGACCCAACTACTGGATAACGCTGGTTGCCAGTACAAAATCTATGATCTTGGCCGCCGCGTCAGCGAAATCGATATTGACCAATTCAAGGCTGTCGAAGAAAACCGTCAACCCTATCCATGGCCACTGCAACAGCACGCTCACCTGTCTATCTCTTTTTGGCAACAAGGCAACCCACCTTGGATTTGGTTCCTTCGCCTGCCACTTGATGAACGAGGCTTATTGAAGCAGGCCGCTGTAGGCGATTTCATCAAATATGTCATTGAAGCAATGGGGGCGACATTAAACAGTGCTCCAACAGAAGAAGAGCAGGAAAAACTAGCGGCAAACCCATATACCTTCAAGCCCAATGACGACAAAATGGCTATCTTCCATGCCCTTCTGCGCCATCAGCTTTCACTACCGGCCAGCCAGTATTATGAGCATGCCCAGCATTACCTAACGGGCGATACCGGTTGGGAGCAATGGCAAGGCGTAGGCCTTCAAGGCCTGGCGGACGTTTGCGCCCGTATAAAGCAAGAAAACAACAGTACTTTGCTGCGAAAAGCACTCATGAACCTGCCAATGCCCCCTCTGTATGCTCTGCTAGGTTGCCTTGAACACTGCACTCTCCCCGAAAACCTCAGCCAGCGTATCGCGGAACGCCTTGAAAACGAGACCGACCAACCAGAGCCTGACCTATTCCTGATTTCAGCCCTGATCCGCGCACTATCGGGCAGTGACAGTATCCTGCTAAGCCAGCAGTTAAAACAGTTACTTGCTGTTCAGAAACTATGTCACCCTGAGGTTCTAGTGGCTATCGCCGGTCGCTGCTGGAACGGCCTCGCTGATACCGACCTTGCCAGCCAATTTCTGCTACGCCTGGCAGAAACCGAAGACCAGGCCTTGTTCAACCAGCTCTTTGCCGATTTAGTTATGCAGCCGATTCTTCGTGGGATCATGCTTCAGGTACTGCACGGTCAGGCAGATCCAGCCTTGGTTGAGGCCATTACCAAGCTGCAGCAACATGCCCGTGGGCAAGTCTGATCAAATAATTAATCAAAAGGGATAAGTAGGAAATGGATAACTTACTGGGCATCTTAACGCTCGCTTTGTTAGGCTACCTGTTCTGGCAACAGCGCCGTCAGACTGAATTTGCCCAGCGTTTTATCGAGCAACGCTGCGATAACCTGGGGCTACAACTGCTAACCATTGCCCGGGGCTCACACAAGCTAAAAGATAAACAAGGGCACTGGGGCTGGCACACCGTATACTGGTTTGAATTTTCTGCAAGCGGACAAGATGCCTATCAGGGGTATGTAGTAATGAAGGGCTTTCACGCGATGCATTTCCATGTCCCGCCACATCATATGCCGGAATAGTAACAATAGTGATAAATGGGGTTCAAAGAATTGCTTATTAAAAATGGCTTAAGTTAAGCAGGAATGAGTTAATACTTATACTGGTTGGTATGGATAGCCAAAAAAGAACGGGCGCGACTTGCGTCGCGCCCTTAGGTCTTACATGCAGCATTCCCGCTACTATGGTGCTCCCTGCATCATTCCTTTGAATTGCTGTAATCCGTCAGCATATTCCTTTTATTCTTCGTCCTGAAGTGATCCTTCGGTCTCCTGACCCGTCAGTACTTCCTGTCCTGACTCTCTTCATCCATCCTGGAGGTGTCCCTGACTTCATCCTGAAGTGGTCCTTGTGTCATCCTGACCAGCAACCATCCTGCCTGCTGTTAACCGAATCCTTCGGCTGTTCCCTTCACAGTCCATGTTCGATATATCATCCTGATACACCGGTCTCTTCCTGAGACTGCCAAACTCCGTGGCTTTTTCCTGTTCCGTTCCGTCAGTTCCTTCCGACACCATTAAGATTACGCTAACCCGGTAAGAAATGAACTACAGCAGAAGATAATATTCTTAAAATGAAAACATCCTGCGACTACAACCATCAAAATTAAACAAAAAAATCAACAATATAGACAAAGAGAAGAGTCATCAGCCAATACATTTCTCCCTTTTATCCCACAGCTTTGTAAGAGATCTCGCACAAAGAAGTGGGGGAATAGAGGTAATAGATTAAGATGCGAGATGCGAGATGCGAGATGCGAGATGCGAGATATTTTCGCTGGGGCCTACAGTGCTGTAAACCTGATCTTCAGCGTAGAGCACACATAAAAGAACGGGCGTGACTTTCGTCACGCCCTTAGGTCTTACATGCAGCAATCCAGCTACTGAGGTGCTCCCTGCATCCATCCTTGAAAATGCTATATCCTTTAACAGTAATCCCTACTCTCATCCCAGAGTTGTCCTTCGGTAGTTCCTTGACCCGTCGAAGCATCCTGTTCCGACTCTCTCTTCCTTACCTGGAGGTGTCCCTAACTTCGTCCCGAAGTAAATCCTTAAAGCCTCTATCCTAGAGGTGTCCCTAACTTCATCCTGAAGTGAGTCCTTTGTGTCATCCTGACCAGCAGATGTCCCATCTACTGTCGCAATCCTTGTCGTGTCCAATACCGTCCTGGCGAGCGAGCTATCCGCGCTGGCTCTCCTCATCCTAAGGTAAGCCACATCCTGCAGCTTCTTCTAGTCCGTTATGCCGTTTCCCTTCGACAGAGGAAATATTACTCGGTTTACGTTTCCAAACAACATGGTGAAAATTACATTTTTGCTCAAAAAAATGAAATACCAATATGCAACAAGTCTAAACTATTGAATTGTAATAACTTAATTATCACCGTACAGTTATATGAGATAGAGGCAAACCACCTTTTCCCACACCTATGTAAGAGATCTCTCACAAGCATAGTAGGCCATATCCAGTAACCGATTTCATCAGAGGAATAGTTTGCCTAAATTACCATCAGCAAACTAATAATCGGCTGAAGTAAGATTCACGTTATGAATAGCGTGTATTTTGCAAAGCAACTCAATCGTAGATGAACATTTTCTGGAGAGGGAAATAGCTAGATATTTATTGAGATTGACACGTTTAGACAGGGTTCACGGCGAAGAGTACACATAAAAGAACGGGCGCGACTTGCGTCGCGCCCTTAGGTCTTGCATGCAGCATTCCCGCTACTATGGTGCTCCCTGCATCATTCCTTTGAATTGCTGTAATCCGTCAGCATATTCCTTTTATTCTTCGTCCTGAAGAGGTCCTTCGGTCTCCTGACCCGTCAGCACTTCCTGTCCTGACTCTCTCATCCATCCTGGAGGTGTCCCTGACTTCATCCTGAAGTGGTCCTTGTGTCATCCTGACCAGCAAACATCCTGCCTGCTGTTAACCGAATCCTTCGGCCGTTCCCTTCACTGTCCATGTTCGATATATCATCCTGATACACCGGTCTCTTCCTGAGACAGCCAAACTCCGTGGCTTTTTCCTGTTCCGTTCCGTCAGTTCCTTCCGACAGGGTTAATATTACGCTTTCCTTGCAGCAGAACAACGCAGTCAAACAGAAATTATCAGCCTTCCACTCTCTCCCCAATCGACAAAAACAACATTAAACACCTAAAAAACAACAATTTAAAAGGATTTACATCAGTATTCCCGCAACATAATCTCAGGTATCTCCTACGCCTTTGTAAGAGATCTCGCACAAGAGCAGCAGATATGTGGAGGAAATTATTCTCTATACTTATCTCAGGCAAGTGGAAGTAAACGAGTAATAACACTATTTTTCGATGGAGTGAGCGATGGAAACCTTTAATCACAACCTGTCTAGCCTCTTTAGCCAGCTAGGCTTGAATAGTTCTAACGAGTTTATTGAATCTTTTTTGAACGATCATCATCTCGAACAACACGAACAGCTATCAGAAGCCAACTTTTGGCAGCCATCTCAAAAACGTTTTATCAAAGAATCACAAGATCAGGATGCCGATTGGTGTGAAGTGATTGATCAACTCGATGCTTTGCTACGAAAATAAGCACATGTCTCTCTACCAACGTCAGGAAGCGTTATGTCGTCAGAAATCACCCGGGCCCTGGAACAAGCTATTGCGTCGCTGATCGCAGAAGGAAAAGAGCCGTCGGTGGCCCTTATCAAATCTCGTCTAGCTGAGCCGTTACCCATGCCGCTCATTATCAAGGCGCTGCAAGCCTGGAAGAAAAATGCAAAAGTTCCGCAAATTGAAAAAAGTGCTCCCCCGTTAAATCAGGAAGAACGTATCAAACAACTCGAAGCTCAAGTGGCGGCACTGACAACAAGATTAGAACTGTTGGAACAACGATAGTCTTAGGGCAATTCAGGACATCTCGATGCCCTGAATTGCTTTATATGGCATTCTGCTTACTGAAAATCCCAGGAAAGATTGGAAACAATCCGGCATTCATCGCATCTAAAATGAAAGATCCCGTGCAGGGGCTCCTCAACATGCCATTCCCCGCCACATTGAGGACACGGACGCGCTTTTTCGGCCTCCAAGCTCTGCCCTCCGACCTGATACTGATAATAATAGGTCGGAATTTTAGTGATATATTCAATACGGCCACGCAAGTCCCACCCACGCCGGAATAAGTCGCTGTCCACATCGCGTATCTCATGCAGCGCAGCATGTTCAGCCTGACAACCACCCGCCATCTGAATTTCATCACAGGCCTGCCACTCGGTCTGCCACTTCACCACAGCTTTGTGATCGCCATTGAGTGTCGGGGCAATCCGGTACAACGGGATTGGCATCAGCGTTTCACCGCACCTTAGCGGTGAACAGGTATGAACATAAGTAGTATAAATAACCTGCCATGACGGCGAGAAGTTTTCAGCTGCAGCTTCAGAATTAATATCCCGCCCCAACACTTTTATTTTCGGCGCGAGCAAGCTTGCCTGGCTCAGGCGCTTAATACACGCCTTAACATGATCACTATGAAACTGGGAATGCAAACTGTCTTGCTCCGGACACACGACCCGTACCCGAAACACTCCGTCATCCATCACGATCGGAAACTCACGTCCAAGCACCTGACCATTGTAACGCAACGCATCCAGCAGGCCGTTCACCGCCATATCAACAGCTGATACGGTCGTATTGTCAAAACACTCGAATTGCAGCTCAACAACAAACATAAATCAGCACTCTCTTACAACCGGTTCCAACTGCTGTAGGAACGTTTCGACATCTGCCGCCAATACATCACGCCTATCCTTACCCAAGGTTTCCAAGATCACCTGTCCCGTCAGATTGCAGATGGAAACCACCTGTTCCTCGGCTTTCATTACACCAATAAAAACAGTGGGTTTCAGCTTCAACCGTCTCTGCATAACCAAGTGGCCCAAGATGTTTTCTTGCAACCGCAAGCCGTCGTCTGCGCTAAACACCTGGAGCAAGTCAAACTCCAGTTCACGAAACCTGGCTGCCATATCACCACTGAACTGCGCACCATAAAAAACGGTGATATCTTCATGCAGCCGTAATTCTATTCCTTTTTCCACCCCTGACAGATCGCCCATCGGTTCACGCGCAACCGGTTTCCAAGTCACTTCATAACCAGAATCTGTTTCAACACATGGTGACTCTAGCCCAACCAAGTCTTCGCTCCTGGGAAAACCTTGACCGGCATCACACCAAGCCTGCAAGAAACGGGACGAAAAGTCAGATAAAGCAACCGCAACAGGATGATTCATTCGCAACCTCATTAAAGATTAAGTACACTTCGCATATTCTAATCCAAGTGTGTCCAGGACAGTATGAGCAAATATAAAGACGCTAAAGAATTAGCAGGGTTAACTCTCGGGCAGAGCACCGAATATAAAGATCAGTATGACCCATCACTACTTCAGCCGGTACCTCGTAGCCTCAACCGCGACGATTTAGCATTGGGAGACAGCCTGCCATTTACCGGTTACGACATCTGGACACTGTATGAGTTGTCTTGGCTCAATAGCAAAGGCTTGCCGCAAGTGGCCATCGGCGAAGTACGCCTGCCGGCATCCAGCCCTAACCTAATCGAATCCAAGTCATTCAAGCTCTACCTCAACAGCTTTAACCAAACCCGATTTGCCAGCTGGCAAGAAATCGCCGATACGCTGCAAAAAGATTTGTCCGCCTGCGCCGGTGCTGATGTTGATGTTACGGTTCAGCCACTGGAAGATTTCGATAATCAGCCGATTGTGAACTTCACAGGCAAGTGTATCGATAATCAGGATATCGAGATTTCAGATTATGAGTTCAATCCAGCCTACCTTGAAGGTGCGGCTGAGGGCGACATCATCACCGAAGAGCTAAACAGCCACCTACTTAAGTCCAACTGCCTGATCACCAGCCAACCGGACTGGGGCAGTGTTAAAATTTCGTATACAGGCAAAAAGATCAATCGAGAAAAACTACTCCGTTATCTGATCTCTTTCCGTAACCATAACGAATTTCACGAACAGTGTGTCGAGCGTATCTTCACCGATTTGCAAAAATTCTGCCAACCAGAACTGCTCACTGTTTACGCCCGCTATACCCGTCGGGGTGGCCTGGATATCAACCCATACCGCACCAATCAGGGCAAAACACCGAGCGATAACTTCCGCCTAGCTCGCCAATAATCCTACCTTGGTAGAATAAGTCCAGCAAAAACGAGTACTTTGCTGGACTTGATTCCCTAAGCCAGTAATATTAAGACCTACTGTTTTTTTAGGTTTAAGAATAAGTATGTGTCTGAGCCGTTGGCTGGTAAGTATGCTGGTGATCCTAGCAACGTCCTTTACTGCAAATGCAAAAATCTATACCACGCCAATTCTGGCTGATGCCAATGAGCTGCTCCAGACCAGACCAGACAAATCACTTGAGATGACCACACGCTATCTCGAGCAGCGCCGCCTAAGCGATCCCAAAGAGCTGTCCCGGGTTCATGTCAATGACGAAACCGATCACACCATCCGTACTCCGCTGAATACTATTAATGCCTTGCAAATCAAAGCCAGAGCTTTCTCTCTTCTCAGCCAGCCTGAAGAAGCGATCAGCACCGTCAAAACAGCAGAGCAGCTGGCTACCGAAAACGATCTGTCTTTTACTACCCTTGAAACTCGCCTGATCCATGCCCGTATTTACTGGGATAACCTGAAAAACAGTGCCACAGCGCTGAGCATGCTCGATCAAGTCGATAAAGAGATTGAGCAATCAAAGGCGCTTCAGCTTACCAAGCAAATAAAAGTGCTGCAGTATCAATCTCTGCTGCAACGAGCAGTCATCGAATCGCATCTCGACAACGAGAATAAGGCCGAAAAGCTATTTATCAAAGCCAAACGCTATCTGATGAACCTCGATGACGGCAACGAGGTCATTAACTATCAGCTAACTATCGGGCACCATTACCTGCAGCACCGCCATTTTGACCTAGCGCTAGATCGCTTGCTCGGGGGCTACTGGCTGGCTGTCGAACAAGAAAACAATGCCAAGGTCGCTCTGGCCAATTTCGAGCTTGCCAATCTATTTGAACAGCGCAAAGTCTTTGACAAAGCGCTAGAGCATGCAACCCAGGCCGGTGAGTTCTTCGAGCACTTTAACCAAACACTTCCGTTAGCCAAAACGCTGGCATTAATCGCTTCGATTTACGAGCAGCAAGGACGCTTCAATCTTGCCCTTGTCCATTACTTCAACGCCTTGGATCAGGAGAATCAACTCAGACATGATATTCGATCGGCTCGGCTGCGCCTCAATATCGCCCGAATATATTTACAGCTCTATAACTATCCCAAGGCTGAGCAGTACCTGCAACATACCCGCCAACTTGCGACGCAGAGCAACAACGAGGCGATTCAGGCTGAAGCCCTGCTCCTACAGGGTAAGCTGGAACTGGCGGAAGGACTGACAGAAAAAGCAGTTTCGACCCTTCAGTCAGGCTTGATTGCTGCCAGCCGGATTGGCGACTTGGATCTGCAGTTAATGGGCGAGACCGAACTTTCGGCCGCATTCGAGCAGAAAAATGACTACTACAACGCCCTACTCAGCCAACGCCGTTATGAGCAGTTATTCTCGAGTAAGCAAGAAGATCAGGTCAAAAGCAATGTGGAAGTATTCAAGCAACAGCAGCGGATGCTGGAGCGATCGCTACAATTAGAAGAAATGGAAAGGCAGCAGTTTGAAAGTGAAAAAGCCTTGTATAAGCAGAAGAATGTCACCATTTTTCTGCTCAGCGTTATTTTGGTTACCCTAATTGTCCTGCTGCGCCGCCACCGCATTGCCAAACAGCTCCAAACGCGTTTGTTGCGCCTACGGACTGAATTTTATACCCACCCACGGAGTGGGTTACGTAATTTGCGTATGCTTACAGCCCGCCTGCCAAACTCCCTGCAGCAAAGCAGTGCCAACTTCGAGCAATGGCACTTGGGCGAAATCATCAATGAACCGCTCAGCGATAGATTGCGTTTTGCCTTGTTTGAAATCCCTTTCCTCAAGCAGATTTATCTTGAGCATGGCTATCAAAGAGGCCTGGAAATAGAACGTCAGTTCGGTGAGTACCTCAAGCAGCAGGTTTGTGATCCGGCTCGCCTGTATCACTTCTCGGATGCAATGTTTCTCTATATCGAACCAAACTCGCGTCTGGATACCGATCCGGAGCAGCTCGCCGGTTCAATCCAGCAATTAGTTGATAGCTTCCTGGAGAAGCGCCAAATTGATAACCGAGTACGCATCGGTATGGCTGAGTATCCTTTCTTGCCTCGGGCTTATACCGCAATTAATGATCACGAGCTGCTGGATATCTTGCTCATGGCAGCCAATGCCGCCCGCCTCATCAGTAAAAAAGAACCCGGAAGTCAATGGGTACACCTCAGTGCGATTGACGCAGCGCCTGCGGCCAGTTTTGCCAGCGATAATATCCGCAAGGCCTGTACCCAGGGTATTGACAATGGGTTAGTCAAAGTACAGAGTTCGTCGACCGACGACATCATCTGGAATAATGATCACGATTCTGACACAAATGTCATTTAGACTGCTGCAGTTATCAGCCAAATCGCCGATAACAATGAATTGTTCGACCAATTTTGCTAGCATGTCTAGTCGCCCGCAGACTAACGTGCTGATAAGAAAGGGTCCACTTCTGTAAGGTAATTTTTCGACAACGTGACTGATATTAACGCCGTAGCTTCTGAAGTGAGTAAGTTGAGGCTACGTTTAGACCAAGCTCAATTATCGTATCGCGATGCTTCTTTGAAGTCTCGTCGGGAAATTGTGATACTTAAGCGTTTGATCAGCCGTTTATCTGTTGCCTGTCGTGGGCTAGATGGAGAGCTGGATCAAAAACTTGACGAGCTACGTACCGAGCTGGAACGGCATAAGGATGTCAGTAAACTTATTCCGCGCCTGGCTATCATTGAACGCCTGGTCACTCGGCAAGCCAACTTTACCGAAAAAGAAAACCACCGACTAGAACAGCAGGTTGCTCAAAGTAGTGAAACCCTGAAACGGGTTCACGGCTTACCGGCACAGTTAAAGCGGGAACTGCGCAACTTGCTTGGCCAGCCCTCAGATACCCTGGCTCAGACCCACAAGCAAATCATCCGAATTCTGGAATTATACGAGCGCGCCCTAAAATTAATGGCCGTCTCCAGTGACGCCATGGCGATGAAAGATAGCCTGGATCACGATCTACTGCTTCAGCTGACCAGTGAATTACAGCGATTGATCACCGAGCTCGACTTTGATGGAGAGTCTGGTGACAAATTACTGAGCATCCGTAGCCAGCTCCTTATCGGTGTAACACCACAAACCCTGATTGAGCTGTCACTGGAAATACTGCGTCTGGTCCTTGATGGTACACGTCAGGAACGCCGTTCATCTCAACAGTTTCTCGACAGTGTAAACAGTGATTTGGCGACCCTGCAGAAAACGACCAATCAAAGTGTCGGCCAAAGCTCTGCACTGTATGAACACCGCAGCGAGATGACCTCTGAACTTGCCGATTTGGCCACTTCAATTCGACAAGGCCTCAACGATCAGAAGAACCTCGAGCACTGGCGACCGACGCTTACCGAGCTCACCAAGGAGTTGCTGGTACTTGCCGAGCGTAATAAAGCCCTCGAGAAACGCGAAAGAGCCTTGGTTGAACAGCTGGGCTATAACGAAAATAAGATCCATAGCCTATTTGAACAAACCCAGGACTTCCGCCGCCGGCTTAATGACCAAGAACGAAAAATGTTCCTCGATAATCTGACCCGGGTATACAATCGCGCGGCCTTAACTGATCGCCTCGAACATGAATACCGCCGTTGGCTACGCTACCAGCACCCAGTCTGCGTAGCGATGATCGATATCGACAGTTTCAAAGAGATCAACGACAGCTATGGCCATCTTGCCGGTGATAAGGTATTGAAAATTATTGCTCGGACTATCCGCCAAACCCTAAGTGATACCGACTTTATCGCCCGTTTCGGTGACGATGAGTTTATGATCATTCTCCCTGATACCAACGAGGAAGAGCGCAACAAGTGCCTTGGAAAAATCCGTGAAACAGTCACTCAGCTCCCCTTCCGTTTCCGAGAGCAAAACGTTTCTATCAGCGTCTCGATTGGCGCGACCCTGTTTGACGGTAACGACACCCCTGGTGATATTATCGAGCGTACCGATAAAGCTCTGTTCAGTGCCAAGAGCACCGGCCGTAACCGTATATTATGGATCTCCTAGCTCCGCCCTCTCATAATTCTATTCGAGTCATCATCTGGCACATCAATTTCTGGTCAAATTACACATCCGTGTGTATGGTGAAATAACAGACTGATTTTTAAGGAACATACGCAATAATGTGAGTACCTTAAAAACACCTCTGAGATTTTCTCTCTCCGGCTCTGCTTACTTACTCTTCAAAAAAATCAGAACAGCGTGAGTAAAGCCGTTTCATCGTGACCAGGGAGGTAACCATGATTACTCATATCAGTCCTGTAGGGGCAATGGATCTACTGTCGCAATTAGAAGTGGACCGCCTGAAGGCAACAGCATCCAGTGATTTGTACCGCTTATATCGCAACTGTTCACTGGCTGTGCTTAATTCAGGCAGCCATACCGACAACTCCAAAGAGCTACTGGAAAAGAACAAAAGCTTTGATGTCAACGTGATGCGCAGAGAGCGAGGGATCAAGCTCGAGCTAATGAATCCCCCTGAGCATGCTTTCGTCGATGGTAGGATCATCCGTGGCATTCAGGAGCATATGTTCGCAGTGCTGCGGGATATCGTCTATGTCAATATGCACGTAAAGCAGCGCAACGATATCAACCTGACCAGCGCACCGCATATTACCAACTTTGTATTCAGCGTATTGCGCAACGCCAAGACAGTACGTTCTGGCGAGGATCCCAATATTGTCGTCTGCTGGGGTGGCCACTCCATCAACCCGGTTGAATACCAGTACACCCGCGAAGTCGGCCATGAACTAGGACTTCGCGAGCTAAACATCTGTACCGGCTGTGGGCCGGGAGCCATGGAAGGGCCGATGAAAGGTGCGGCCATCGGCCATGCCAAACAACGCTATCCACAAAGCCGCTTTATCGGCCTGACAGAACCATCAATCATTGCTGCCGAGCCACCGAATCCGATTGTGAATGAGCTGGTGATCCTGCCGGATATCGAAAAACGACTAGAGGCCTTTGTCCGTGCCGGTCATGGTATTGTGATTTTCCCGGGTGGTGCAGGTACGGCCGAGGAGCTGCTCTATATTCTGGGAATTCTGATGCACCCGGAAAATGCCAGCCAGCCGATGCCTCTGGTGCTGACCGGTCCCAAAGAGAGCGAACCGTATTTCCGAACTCTTGATAGTTTTATCCAAGATACCCTGGGTGAGGCAGCAACCAAACACTATGAAATCATCATCGATGATCCGGCAAAAGTAGCACGGGTCATGAAAGCAGCGATGCCGCTCATCAAAGAGCAGCGGCTTGCAACCGGCGATGCCTATAGCTACAACTGGGCGCTGAAAATTCCGCCGGAGTTCCAACTGCCGTTCGAGCCTACCCACGAATCAATGGCGAGCCTCGACCTGCATATGAATCAGCGTCCGGAACATCTGGCCGCTCATTTACGCAGGGCGTTTTCGGGGATCGTTGCCGGCAATGTCAAAGAAGAAGGCATTAGGGAAATTGAACGCAAGGGGCCATTCCAAATTAATGGCGACATCGCCCTGATGAAGAGAATGGATAAGCTATTGAGAAGCTTTGTTGAACAACAGAGAATGAAACTACCAGGCACGAGTTATGTGCCATGCTACGAAATCATCACAAACTCTGGCAACGGTAAATAACACCATGAAATTATCCGTTATTCTGCTATCAGCGGTTACACTCTAACAACGCAATGCGTACAATAAAGGGCCTGTACTGGCCCTTTTTTGATCGACGTTAATCACCATTATGACTATCCATCTTGTTATTATTGATGCCCTAAACCTTATTCGGCGCGTCCATGCAGCCCAACCCGGCGAGCCAGATGTTCAAAATACGGCACGTGTATGCTGCCAGGCGCTGGGCAAGATCATCGACAGTAGCAAGCCGACCCATATTGTCGCGGTATTCGATCATCACGGTGAAGACCGCGGCTGGCGGGCCGAGCTTCTGCCGCACTACAAAGAAGGGCGCAAACCTATGCCTTCTGAGCTGCTGGCAGGCATGGATGTGATTCAGGATGCCTTTATGGCTATCGGAATAGACTCACTGCTTTCTGATGGCGACGAGGCCGATGATTTAGTGGCAACACTGGCACTGAAAGTCGCGGATCGCGGCCAGCAGGTCACAATCGTGTCAACCGACAAAGGCTATTGCCAGCTGTTACAGCCAACGCTGCGGATCCGGGATTATTTTCAACAACGCTGGCTAGACAGCCCGTTTATCGAAAAAGAATACGGCGTAAAACCCGAGCAGTTACCAGACTATTGGGGACTCGCCGGGATCAGCTCCAGTAAAATACCCGGGATCCCGGGCGTCGGGCCAAAAGCTGCCGTTGAATTACTATCTTTATACCCCAATCTTGAAACAATTCTCGCCGCCGAGGATTTACCAGCCAAATGGCAGAAAAAAGTGGATGGGCAGCAAGAAACGGCCATTGCCAGCAAACAGGTCGCTTCGCTGAAAACCGATCTCCAGCTGGGGTTTAATCTGCAAGATATTCGCTATCAGACACCAAGCTAAGCACCCGTAGCCCCTTCTGAAAACACAAAAAACGCCATCAGCTATGATGGCGTTTTTTACTCAGCACTAACCAATACTGCCACGATTAATGCGGCGAGCGGTTATCCAAACGCTGAATGTGGACAGTGATCTCTTCACGGTCATGATACAAGTGCTTAGCCTGTAGCTTGAATTTCACACCATTCTGTATCATGTACTCTTTCAGGTTTTCGATATCCTGCAGTACTTCGTCGTAACGACCTTTCATTGGCAGCTTGAGGTTAAAAATCGCCTCTTTTGCCCACGCCTTGATCATCCAGTCACCCATCAAATGCGCAACTCGAGCCGGCTTCTCAATCATGTCACACACGATCCAGGTAACGTTCTTACGTGCCGGTTCGAACTTGAAACCATCGACTTCATGATGTTTCACCTGACCGGTATCCATCAGGCTCTGCGCCATCTGGCCGTTATCAATCGAATGAACAAACATCGACCGCTTAACCAGTTGATAGGTCCAGCCACCAGGACAAGCTCCTAGGTCAACACCCCACATACCAGAAGCCAGACGTTCATCCCACTCATCGCGGGGGATAAAGACATGGAACGCTTCTTCCAGCTTCAGTGTTGAACGGCTTGGCGCATCGGACGGGAACTTCAGGCGCGGGATCCCCATGAAAAACTGTGAATTATTGTTCGATAGCGAATAGCCGACATAACAACAGCCCGGTGCAATAAAGCAAATATGAAGCACCGGTTTCCATGCATTGTCTTTTGCATACAGGATGTCCTTTTTACGCATTACCTGACGCAAGGGCACCGTAAACTTACGGCAGAACTTCAACAGCTCTTTTGCCTCATTGGTATCCGGCGTTTCAACTCGAAGCTCACCGCAACGGGGGAAGCCTTCAACCGCCTCGAGGATCGGTGAGATACGATCGTCCTGCGGTAAATCCGTCAAGAGTGATACCGCTGCAAACATCTGGCGGGCAAAAATCAACGAAGAGAATGGTTGTAGCTTAGTGAATTTCTCGGCATCACCCTGCTGATAAAATTCAAATACAACATAACCGGTATTGCTTTTCGCCCGAGGAAAACCATACAACTCCAGTTTGTTTGCTTTGTCCTGAACTTCACCGGCACATTCTTTTTCAAAGCCTGGACGACAGTACAATATAACGTGATTCACTTTGAACCCTCAAGCTGAGCGCCAGGCAGACACTGCAAGCGCTACCCAGCCAATAATAAAACATATGCCCCCCATTGGCGTGACGGGGCCGAACCATTTTATTCCCGTCAACGCCAGCGCATACAGGCTACCGCTGAAGAGCAAAATACCCACTGCAAAAAACAGGGCTGCGTATAATACCGCTTTTGTCGGCATAATGCGTGCCCAGATTCCACAACCAAGCAAAGCCAGGCTGTGCCAGGCCTGATACTGGACACCGGTTTTGAACACATCCAGCAAGTACGGGGCCAGCTGCGCTTTTAAACCATGAGCGGCAAATGCCCCCAGCGCAACGGCAATAGCACCACTTAACGTCGCAAAAAGTAAGATAATCCTTGGCCACTGGTGATCAGATTGCACCTACACACTCCTTGATAAAGGCTGCCAGCAACGCAACGGTTTGATCTCGGTTCTGCTGTTCGGTATAGCCCGAGGCTTTCCTTGGTTTAAGGCTATGGTCGCCGTCGGGTAAAAATTTAACCGACACCGAGTCCGCATATTCCCAGCCTTCCACTTCAGAGCGAGTGCCAAACGTGTCGCGCTCTCCCTGCAAAATAAGTGTCGGCAAGGCTGCTACTTTCAGGTGTTCGCCACGGAAGTTTTCGGGCTTGCCCGGCGGATGAAAAGGGAAGCCCAAACATGCCACGCCCTGTACTTTCGCCGTACAATTTTCGACATCCTGCAACTGAGCGGCAGTATCACTCACCATGATACTGGCCATCCGCCCGCCCATGGACTTGCCGCCAATTACCAGCTTGCCATCGGCAAAGGCATCGATATGACGCTGAAAGTCGAGCAGCAACTTGGGCTGACGGTCCGGTGGCCGTTTCTTACCATCTTCCCGACGTTTGACCATATACGGGAAATCAAACCGCACCACCCGGATCCCACGCCTGCCCAGACCTTGGGCAATCGCCGTCATAAACTCATGATCCATTCCCGCCCCGGCACCATGAGCAAACAAAAACGTGGCAATAGCATCCCCGGCTTCTGGCCCGTCAACTAAGTATTCAGATACGGCCTTTCGATCAGACATCCGGCATATCCTCCTGTTCACGGGCAGCTTTAGCTAGTACCCAGTCTCGGAAGATCTGGATACGGCCAGTTTCGGCCTGCTTCTCCTGACACACCAGATAAAACGCATTCTTGCTCATCAATACTTCGTCAAACGGGCACACCAGACGTCCGGCTTCCAGCTCGGGCTGTGCCAGTACGTTATTGCCAAGCGCAATCCCCTGACCGTGCACAGCGGCCTGCAATACCATGGTCGAATGACTGAAAATAGGCCCCTGATTCACATTGGTCCCTACTATTTCATGGTGGCGGACAAAGTTTTTCCACTCTTTGCGCGAAGTGTCATGCAGCAGAGTATGATACTGAAGATCACTCAACGTGCGCAGCGGCTTGGATCCCGCGAGCAACATCGGCGAACACACCGGCAGTAAGAATTCCTGATAAAGCTTGTCGGCACGGAGCCCCTGCCAGTTGCCGCGACCATAATATATTGCGACATCGACATCATCGGTCAGGGATCCTTCATCCAGATCAACAGCCTTGATCCGAACATCTATATCCGGATGCTGCCCATTAAAATCGGCCAGTCTCGGCACCAGCCATTGAATAGCGAAACTAGGAGGTAAACTAATGGTTAAGGCCCCTTTAGCGCCGCGTTCCAAAACCTTATCAGTGGCATCTGAGATTGCAGAAAAGATGTCTTTTATGTCGAGAAAGTAACTTTGCCCTTCTTCTGTCAGTAGTAATGACCGATTTCTCCGGCGAAATAATTTGAGCCCTAAAAATTCTTCAAGAGCTTTAATTTGGTGGCTTACAGCAGCTTGTGTGACAAATAATTCTTCTGCTGCGCGGGTAAAACTCAGGTGTCTTGCCGCAGCTTCGAACACTTTCAGTGAGTTTAGTGGCGGTAAACGTCTCGACATACTCTTCCTGCATTAGTTTTTTTTATGCTAAACATTATAAATTGTCCATTGTTCAAGTGCTACATAAACCATATGATTTGCTACGCAACGGTGAGGGAGGTTCAGTTTTTAGCTCTCAGGCAATGAACTCTCATTCATTGTTGCGATGTTGTGTTTGCATATTGTCCGGGTTGTGCCGGACAGGTAGTCAATCTACCAATTTTACTTCCTGTATTTTTGACCTGTCTGTCAAAGTTTATTGTTAGCACTGCGCCCCAACGCAGTGCTTTTTTTTCCTGTCTTTCTGACGATATACCCCTCACCTTCGCTGCACCATTATAATTAAGCTTAATCCTTGCTCTTGTGGCAAATAATGGCATGATCGCCTCCTTCTATATTGCAATGTGACTCACCATGACTGCCCAATTTGATATCAACCAAATTCGCCAACAGTTCCCGGCACTGGCCCAAGACTGTAATGGTCAGCCTCTTGTCTACCTAGACAGCGCGGCAACTACACAGAAACCCAAAATTGTTATCGAGGCGATTCAGCAGTATTACAGCGGTCACAACGCCAATGTCCATCGAGGCAGCCATACCCTCACAGCAACCGCGACCGCCCAGTTCGAGCAGGCCCGAGCGACCGTACAACAGTTCATCAACGCCAAACACAATAAAGAAATTATCTGGACCCGTGGTGCCACCGAGGCCCTGAACCTGATAGCCCAGACCTATGCCCGCCAGAACCTGAAACCGGGCGATGAAATCCTGGTCAGCGAGCTGGAACATCATGCCAACATCGTGCCCTGGCAAATAGTCGCCGAGCAAACCGGGGCCAAGATCGTCAAGATCCCGATGACCACTGACTGTACCCTTGATATGACAGCTTTCCACCAGCGCCTCGGCAGCCGAACCAAAATCGTTGCCGTGGCCCATATCACCAATGTCACCGGTACCCGTAACCCAGTAGAGGAGATCATTGCTGCCGCCCACCAGCAGGGAACGGTTACCGTGGTCGATGGTGCACAGGCAGTTGCTCATGAGACAGTCGATGTTCAGGCCCTCAATGCTGACTTTTATGTTTTTTCTGGTCATAAGATTTTTGCCCCGGCAGGCATTGGCGTACTGTACGGGAAAAAAGAACTGCTCGAGGCTATGCCTCCCTGGCACGGCGGTGGCAAAATGGTGGAAAAGGTATCATTCGAGGGAACGACTTTCTCGGCCCTTCCTGGCAAGTTTGAAGCCGGGACTCCCAATGTCGCTGGAAGCCTAGCTCTGGCGGCTGCGATAAACTGGCTGGACGAGCTGGATCGCAAGGCTGCTGAACACCATATCCATCAGCTCCGCCAGCAGGCTTTGGATGGGATTAAAGATATCGAAGATCTGAGAATAATCGGGCTTCAGCCCAATGCCAGCCTATTTTCCTTTGTCGTCGATGGGGTTCACCATCAAGACATTGCCACCCTGCTAGACCAACAAGGTATCGCGTTGCGGGCCGGCCATCACTGTGCCCATCCAATGCTGGATGCCCTGGGATTAACGGGTACCCTGCGGGTATCGTTGGCTCTGTACAATACCGAACAAGACGTTGAACGCTTTATTGCTGCGCTGCACAAAGCCTGCAGCATGCTCTAGGGTCTGTTGACCTTTCATCGCCTTTCCTGCTGAAGGCGATTTTTTACGATAACAAGGCGGAGGTATTCAATCATAGCCATCTATATTGATATTCCGACAACGCAGCTAGCGGGAAAAATAGCCCCAGCCCTTGGGTAGAGGCTAAAATGGCTTCATTCTGCGTTACTCAGAACTTATTTAGCGAACTAAACCGCATTCTTCGTGCCTTGCCTGAAGACATTTTAGTCTCTACAGGTGTGGCGCTGAAAGATCAACAGGCCCTTGGAGAGACAAATGACACTACCCGCCCACCCTTTCGGCACTGATATCACGCCAGAAGCCATCGTTGCCCAAATGCAGGCAGCAAACGGCTGGGAAGACAGATACCGCAATGTCATCCAACTCGGCAAGAAACTTCCCGCACTACCGGAAGCGCTCAAGCAAGACCAACTAAAAGTCAGTGGATGTGAAAGCCAAGTCTGGTTGGCTCATCAGGTTGAAGGCGAGATCTTCCATTTCGCCGCCGATTCCGATGCGCGAATCGTGCGCGGCCTGATCACATTGGTGCTAGCGGCTTATGAGGGAAAAACGGCCGCAGAAATTCGGGAGTTTGATGTCGATAGCTATTTTGACAGTCTGGGACTCATTGCCCACCTCAGCCCGTCACGCGGCAATGGCCTGAAGGCAATTGTTGAGCAGATAAAAGAGTTAGCGAGTTAAACAAGTATCGAGTATCGAGCGTCTAGAAACTCGATACTCTTCCCTTTACGCTATTTCGAATGTTTTTCTATCAGCTTTTGTAGAATACGCGACACCGCAACAAAACCAAAGGTAGCTGTCACCATTGTTGCAGCACCAAAACCACTGGCGCAGTCCATACGTTTCGGGCCTTCTGCCGTTGCTTTGACATTACACACCGAGCCGTCAGCCTGCGGGTACTTCAGTTGTTCGGTCGAGAACACACAGTCGATACCAAATTTGCGCTTTGGATTCTTCGGGAAGTTATGGTGACGGCGCAGAGTATCACGCAATTTCTTCGCCAATGGATCTTGAATAGTTTTGGTCAGATCCGTGATTTGAATCTGAGTCGGATCGATCTGGCCCCCCGCCCCACCGGTGGTAATAACTTTGAATTTATTGCTCTTACAATACGCCAGCAATGCCGCCTTGGGTTTCATGCTATCAATCGCATCAAGGATGTAATCAAAGCGGCTATCAATATACTCAGGGATATTGTCCGGAGTAATAAAATCATCGATCAGATTGATCTTGCACTCCGGGTTAATCAGCTTAATCCGCTCAGCCATCACTTCAATTTTGCTCTGACCGACTGTGCCTGTCATCGCATGGATCTGGCGGTTGATATTGGTAACACAGACATCATCCATATCAATCAGTGTCAGCTCGCCAACACCTGAACGTGCTAGCGCTTCGGCAGCCCATGAACCAACACCACCAATACCAATGACACACACATGGGCAGCACGCAGTATGTCCACTTCGCTATTGCCATATAAACGACGGGTGCCGCCAAAACGCTGGTTGTAATTGTCAGAAGCCGGGGTATCTAATTCACGCATAAGTTGTGGGTCGTTCAGATAAAGGATGAGCGCGTTTTATACGCGCTCTGGTTGTAATTGTCCAGCCGAACGGCAGGGCTACTGCTCAGCCGTCAGGCTCGCTTGTACAGGCATACGACCCTGTAAGTCAAGCTTCCAGACTCGACCAAAGTGCTTGTAGTGGCCGGCATCTATGCCAGCTTTAGTCCCCATGCCATGGTACAAGTCGAGGTGATTTTTCTTCACCGCACCGCCGGTATCAAGCGCCAGTAATAATTTAAGCACATGCTGCCCGTTCCAGTTGCCTTCACTGTCTAGCTGCGGTACTTCCGCCAGCAGCACACTCCCCATAGGAAGATATTCGCGATCTGCGGCCACCGAGGCATGTGCCTGTAGCGGGATCCCGGCCGTTCCCATCACATCAAGGCTATCTTGAGGCAGGAAAAATACATATGACGGGTTCTGCTCAAGCAGCTCCTGCACCGTGGCCTCGTCCTGCAGCTTCGCCCAGTCCTCGATGGCTTTCAGCGACATTTTTTCCCGCGCTACTTCGCCCTGCTCAATCAGAACCTTCCCTATGCTGACATAGCAATGGCCATTCTTGCCGTTGTAGGCAAAATACTGCAACTGATCATTATCCTCATAATGGACAAAGCCGCTACCCTGGACCTCCATCATAAAGATATCCAGCATTGATGCACTATACCCCAGTTCGAGTCCCTGTCCTTGCAGGGCTCCGGCATAAATTTCAGCCCGAGTCGGACACTCATCCTCACATGTCGGCATCGCATAAACCGGATAGCGGAAGACCTCGTTCTGCTCATGGCGCAGCTCAATCACCGGAGAAAAATAACCGGTAAACATCACGTTACCGTAGCTATCCCCCCCACCCATCTGGGCAGTCTGAATACCGTAGTTACCCAACTGAGCCGGATCACCACTTTGCTCAACCCAACTCTCAATCTGGCGATACAGGGACTGATACTGACCGGTCATTGCTGGCGAACGCTCGGTCACCAACGTCATCTGCTGATTGAACTGACTGTAATCCCTCGCCTTATCGGACTCTACCGTCGGTACCTGATTAAGCACCAGATCAAAGCTGCCATCCAGATACTGCTGACCTCGGTCTGTCGGCTTGGCACATCCCACCAAGCCAATAATTATCATTGCAATTGTAGCGTTACGATACACGGTAAAGACCTATGAAATTATATGGAGCACAGTCGCCAAGTATGCCTAAAGCAACGGATGCAATAAAGAGGCGATAGTTTACAAAATATGTAGGAAGCTATGTCAGCGCTTTGTTTTTTATCACAAAGAGGAGGTAAGGAGACTATTATCTATTTACGGCAGTTATTCGACTTTTATTCATCTGTGACTTCGCGTAAAGCCTCTCGGGAGCCTTCACGGGAAAACGATGAAATATAATGGGCAGGCTGTTGTCGCACCAATTGATCGGATAAGTAGGTATAAATATACATGTCATCGCCAAAGCGATAAGTCAGCGTGCTACCGTCCCACTCATATTGAGTGTTAACCAGACGTCCATCAACAAAGACACCTTCCGGGCGAAGTTCAAAACGATCAGCCGTATAGGGAGCGACATCCTGCTCGATCCAAGTATCATTGATATTAATAACAGGCTCGGCCCCAAGCATCTCGCTACCAATGGCACCAACAGCCAGTAACGCCGAAAAAACAAGCCCGACAATAATACCCGCTATCAGCAAAGTGAACTGTATTGATTTATATTGAACTTTATTCATATTGCCATTAAGTCATTATAATTATCTATGAATATACCTCATCACCAGTGATACAAAGGCAAAAAGCTGGGCTAGAAGTATAATAACGGGATCTTGTATCCAAAAAAACAATATGACTTTAATACTGTATTTCTTGAATGTTGGCAGATATTTAGCCACTATATTTGCATAATTATTAATTAAGCCCGTCGTAATATAGATAGGGGTAGCAAATCGATAATTTCCCGAACAATAAATATGGATGCATCGCAGTGAAGCTAAGAAGTACAGATCTGGTCAAAGGATTTCGTCAATCCGCGCCTTATATGAATGCCCATAGCGGCAAAACGACTGTTATAATGCTGGGTGGTGAAGCCATTGCCCACCAAAATTTTTCCCATATCGTCAACGATATCGCTTTGTTAAACAGCCTCGGCCTGCGTATTGTCGTGGTCTATGGCGCCCGGCCGCAGATCTCCCAGCGACTCGAATCTCAGGGGGACTCGAGCCCTTACCATAAAGGGGTTCGGATAACCGATGAGCGCACGCTTGAACTGGTGAAACAGGCAGCTGGCCAGTTACAGCTCGACATCACCGCCCGTTTTTCCATGGGACTCAACAATACCCCGATGGCAGGGTCGCAGATCAATGTAGTCAGCGGAAACTTTATTATCGCCCAGCCACTCGGTATCGATGACGGCGTAGACTACCACCACAGCGGCCGGATCCGTCGCATTGATATCGAAGGTATCCACCGTCAGCTGGATCAACAGGCCATAGTATTACTCGGGCCGGTAGCCAGTTCTGTCACCGGGGAGTGCTTCAACCTCACCTCGGAAGAAGTCGCCACTCAACTGGCGATAAAATTGAAAGCCGATAAGCTGATTGGCTTTTGCTCTGAGCAAGGAGTGATCGAAGAGGACGGTTCCGTTGCCTCTGAAATGTTACCCAACGAAGCCGAGCATGCCCTGCAACAACTGATCGACCGCAATGCCGATGACAGCGGTACCGGCCGTTTTCTCCGTGGTGCCATTAGCGCCTGCCGAGCAGGTGTGCCACGCAGCCATCTGATCAGTTACAAAGAAGACGGAGCCCTGATCCAGGAGCTCTTTTCCTTTGACGGTATCGGTACGCAAATCGTCATGGCCAGCGCAGAAAAGGTCCACCGAGCAGGCATTGATGACATCGGCGGGATCCTGGAGCTTATTCGCCCGCTGGAGCATGATGGCATTCTAGTGCGTCGTTCTCGGGAGCAACTCGAGCAGGAGATCGAGCAATTTACCATCATCGAACGTGATAGCCTGATCATCGGCTGCGCAGCCTTGTATCCTTTTGTCGAGGAAAAAATGGCCGAAATGGCCTGTGTCGCGATCCACCCCGACTACCGTGATGGTGATCGGGGCGCCCTGCTACTGAACAGGCTGCGCCAGCAAGCCAAAGAGCAAGGGCTGAAGCATATCTTCGTGCTGACGACCCGCAGCCTACACTGGTTCCGTGAGCAGGGGTTCTACGAATCTAGCGTCGAACAGCTACCGATGGCCAAAAAAGCCCTGTACAACTTTCAGCGCCGCTCGAAAATTCTCGTACTCGATATATAACGCTCCCCTTCCCGACAAAAAGAGTCAGCAGCCGCTGACTCTTTCCCAGTACTATCCGGATAAAACAATTAACCTAACAAGCAAGCCAAGCCACTGGCGCGTTCCGTTCGCAAGCGCACAGACCGGTTGATCACGTCTTGCAGTGCAAACAGATAAAGTTTCTCCTTCGCCCGGGTAACACCGGTATAGATCAGCTCGCGGGTCAGTATCGGGCTAAACTCAGACGGCAGTACCATCAAGGTGTCTGCAAACTCCGAACCTTGCGATTTGTGAATAGTCATGGCGTACACCGTTTCATGCTCAGGCAAACGGCTAGGCAACACGCTACGGATCGAACCGTCAGGCATTTCAAAGAATACCCGTAAATGCGGATTTTCAGGATTAACCTTTTTATCGATCATCGCAATACCGATATCACCGTTATACAAACCTAAACCATGATCGTTGCGGGTGATCATTATCGGCCGTCCTTCATACCAGGTTTCGTCAGCTTGGCCCACCTTCCCGATCCGAACCAGCTCACGTTCAATACGGTGGTTTAAGCCAACCACCCCAAAGTCCCCCTCTCGCAATGCACACAATAAGCGCACGGCAGAAAAGGCCTTCAGTACCTCTTTCGGCTCTTTTCCCAGCTCGATCGCATCAAAATAGTCACGATAAAAGTTCACCGTCATATTAATCATGGTCTGGTAGCTTTCGGCGCTAAGGGAGTAATGATTGATATCTTTGAAGCCATGTTGGCAAACTTTCTCGACATGGTACGGGTTACCATTATTAATCGCCTTGGCCAGCTTACCAATACCCGACTCAGCGTGGAAACGATAGCTCTTCTGCAGCATGCACAGACTGTCAGCCACCGGACTAACGGCCCTCGCTCCATCAATCCCTGTAAGGTGACTGCCCGCGAGATCAAACCCCGTCAGCTGACTCAGTAATTGTTCCTGTTGTCGGCTGTAGCCCTGACTGGAAAAGGCACAAATATCACCCAATACCGCGCCAGCTTCTACCGAAGCCAACTGGTCGCGGTCACCCAACAGGATCAACTTGGCATGGGGAGGCATGGCATCGAGCAAGCGGGCCATCATCGGTAAATCGACCATCGAGGCCTCATCGACCACCAGCACATCGAGGTGAAGGGGGTTATCATGATGATGGCGGAAGTCGACCTGATTCGGCACCGAACCTAACAAACGGTGAATGGTGCTAGACTGGGTCGGAATACGCTTTCGTACCTCGGGATCAACGGGCAGTGATTGCACCGCCATACCAATGGATTCCGTCAGACGCGCCGCCGCTTTCCCCGTCGGAGCCACCAGCTTTATGGTCGGCGTAGCCACCTCCTCCCCCGTACTACCATGATCTGCCTGCATCACAAGCGCCGCGAGTAATTTGGCCACCGTTGTCGTTTTACCAGTACCTGGTCCGCCAGATATAACCGCAAACTGACGGGTAATGGCCATTGCTGCCGCCACCTTCTGCCAGTTAAGGCAAGCCGCCTGAGGAACGAGTCCATCCAGCGCTGACAGCTCTTCCGCTTTAGTGGCTGCAATCAGTATGGCATCAATCTCGTCCCAGTTGAGCAACTCGGCTCGGACAACATCCAGCTTATCGCACACTTCTTTTCGTCGGATTTCAGCAGTGTTCATCTCATTTGGGCTAGCTTGGCCGGAGTCGGCCTTTTTGAGTTGTTGCAGCGCCTGGTACAAATAGGTATAAGTACGCGGAAAGAGTTCGTTCAGCACTGACGGCATAATGGCTGCAGGTTCAACCGGCTGCGCCGTATGATGGAGCTTGCTGGCAACTAGCTGCTCGAAATGCCAATAACGGTGCAGGTATAACCGGCCGCCGTCCAAGACCAGCGGCGTTGCCTGCTGATCACCTTGTTCGATATTCGAGACAATCGGTAATCCGTTCAATTCCGCCGTCCATTGTTCCGGCTCTGGCAGGCCATCCAACAAAGCGACTGACACTCGGCTAGGCAAACCGAACAAGGACTGGGCTGATATTTTGTTAAGCATCAGGCAGACATGCCCTTTACCCAGTTCATGGCTCACCAACGCCGCGACCAAGGCCACCAGCGACGAGTGAGAATCAGGACTACGCAGAGCCACAAATTTGGCAAATTGATAATCTAACTGGCGCAGCACACCCTGCTTGGTTAGGTCCTGTAAACGCTTAAGCATCAATCTGCTCTCCATCAATTAATTGGTCTAGTTCAGCCAGTAGCGCTTCTGTCGGACGAGCATGGAAAATACCGCTGTCACTGCCGGCCTCCATTCCGCGCAGGAACAAGTAATACACCCCGCCAAAGTGGGTCTCGTAGTCATAGCCAGGGATCCGGCTGCGCAGGAAGCGTTGCAGTGCAAGGGCATAGATTTGGTACTGCAAATCGTAGCGGTGATCGCGCATTGCCTCTATTAGCTTGTCACCACGATATACACCGGGGTCGTCACCTAAATGGTTAGACTTCCAGTCGAGTACGTAGTATTTCCCCTCATGCTCAAACACCAGATCGATGAAGCCCTTGAGCATACCGCTAACCGTTGCAAAACCAAGCTCACCGGCTTTTGCCGACACGCTGTCATGCTTGGCAATCACCTTGTTCAGCATCGCTGACGATAGTAATTCAATCGGCAACAAAAACTCCATTTCAGTCAGACGCTGGGAAGAGGTTTTATCTACCAGCTTCATCCCCTTGTCGTCTAACGAACTATTGAGCACATCATGAATCAATTGCTGCAATACCGGCAGCCACACCAGATCATAGTTTTCTTTTTGCAACAGGTCGGTCAGCGTTGCCACTGTCTCGAGGCTATCAACCGGCGCGGTAAATTCGATCTCTTCGAATACGGTATGCAGGAACGTACCCGGGCGAGCACCACGCGGGAAGGTATAAATAGAGTATTCAGGTTCGAGCTCAGCAACGAGTTCCTCGCCGTCCTGCACGGTTTCCGCAGCCGACTCAATATCAAAACCCGGCAAATCCAAACTGCTGTCATGATGAGACTGATGGCCTTGCTTAACCAGACTGGAATAACTGGTCATCCACCAGTTACGCTCAATACTGATCGTGAACTGGCTAGGGGCGAGCGAAAGCTCTTCTTGTTCAGCCTGCTGCCATTTGGTCTCAGGCAGTACTGGCGGCTCGGCTATCGTTATCGACGGCTGGCTTTCTGCCAGCCTGGCTAACGCAAGCTCTAAGGCAGCAATACCGCCCTCCTGACCATTTTGTACCAGGTGTCCCATCGCAGAGTGGTGCAAGCCCGTCGGCTCTTTGGTACTGCGCCCGTTACGGATCGGTGCCATCCCGACGTAACAGCCATAAACCGCACGCGTCAGTGCCACGTAGATAAGACGTAAATCTTCCGCCAAGCGTTCTTTATCGGCCTTTTCAATCGAGTCTGCCTGCTTGGAGATATCCAGCACAGTGAGATTAGCCAGCTCATCGTGGTACTTCACCTCGCCTTTGCTATCGACTTCGCGATAGCTACAGACAAACGGCATAAAGACCAAATCGTATTCAAGGCCTTTTGATTTGTGGATGGTGACGATTTGCACCAGATTACGCTCTGACTCCAGGCGCAAAACCTGATCTTCGGCATTGCCGTTGGGCTCTGCTACATGTTCAGCCAGCCAGCGCAATAAACCGTAATCACTGTCTAAAGTCTGGCTCGCCTCCTGCAGCAACTCACCAATGTGCAGCAAATCGGTCAGGCGTCGCTCCCCGCCCTCTTCGGCCAATAAACGCTCTGCGATTTTGCACTTTGCCATCACGCTTCGCAGCATCGGCATCACACCTCGGGTGAGCCACTGCCTGCGATACTCTTTGAAGCTATTTACCGCAATTTCCCACTCATTTTCATCATTATTGAGCTTATCTAGCTCAACGGCGGTCAACGCAAACAGGCTCGATGCCAATGCTGCTCGCAGCGCACGTTCATCTTCAGGCGTCAGTACCGCTTGTAACAAACGCTGAATATCTGCCGCTTCTGCGGTTGAAAACACGCTATCGCGGTTAGACAGATACACACTGGCGATGCCTTGCTCGGATAATGCCTTACGGACGAGCTTGCCCTCGTTACCGGTACGAACCAGCACCGCGATATCGCCGGCCTGAATCGACGTCTTGTGGTCTTTATCTTGGAAAAATGCGTTACCTTGCTCCGACTGGGTCAAAACGTTCTGGATTTGTGCCGCTGTCGCTTCCGCCATCGTCTGCTGGTAACAGCCTTTGGTCACAGGCTTACCGTCCACACTGTCCTGATGCCAGAACGTCAGGGCATGCTGGGGCTGGTTGTCTAGCCACCAGCTGCGATCAGGCGCTTTCGGGCTATGGTTAACCGACAGAAACTGAATGTCCTGATCATAAATAAACGGACTGTCAGGCAGCTCAAACACAGTATTGACCGAGACGATCATATCGGCAGTCGAGCGCCAGTTGGTATCTAGCGTGTAATGATCAAGTACCTGACGGCGGGCCTGAATATAGGTGAAGATATCCGCCCCACGGAATGCATAAATAGCCTGCTTCGGATCCCCGATCATAAACAGGCCACACTCTGGCTGGCTAGTGTAAATATTACTGAAGATACTGTATTGCAGCGGATCGGTATCTTGAAATTCATCGATCATCGCCACCGGGTACTGGCTGCGAATGCGCTCTGCCAGCAGATCATCTTGATCATTGTCGATCGCCGCAGAAAGCTGGGTCAGTAAATCATCAAACGATAACCAGCCTTTACGATCTTTGGCCTTGGCCAGTAAATCTCGGCATTGCTCAATGGCATGGGCCATTAGCGGATCATGCAAGTTGACCGGGTTATCCAGCAAATCAGCAATCGCAACAAACACCGCATGCTCGGGTACTTCGCCCTTGGCCGTTTTTTCAATCAATGTCTGCTGGTGAAAGCGATCCAGTTTATCGGGCAAGTCATAACTGACTGTAGGCACTGCGGCCCACTGACTCACCTGGGCCAGCCAGGTCGGCAGGCTCTTTTTGGTATAGCTGCGTTTGTTAACACCGGAATTGGCAATCAGTGCCTCAAGATCGGCTTCACTGTCACGCCATCGTGCTTTGACGTCATCAATACGCTGCATATTCTGCTGGTGCAACTCGGCCAGCGAGTCACTCATGGCCTCGACACTGAGCTTTACGGGGGCCCCGGTTAAGCTGCCGCCAATGTCTTTCAGCAATGCTGCCGGTGAAGACCACACATTACGCACTTCGCTCGCCAGTGCATGCGGCAGATGATAGAAATTACGACGCCAATAGTCCGCCGCCACCAAGCTTTTGAGCTGGCTCTCATCGGTCACAAATTCATTATTGAAACGGCTGCCGGATTCGAAGGCATTTTGCGTCAGCATCCGCTGACAAAAACCGTGGATGGTATAGATGGCGGCTTCATCCATCTGGCGTTCGGCTTGCAGCAAAATACTCGCCGCCGTTTTATGATCGCTAATTTCCTCTAGCAACGGCTGGATAACCGGATCATGGCTGACGCCACGACTAAACGCCAAGCGGGCATCATGAATTCGCGCCCGAATACGATCCCTCAGTTCCGCAGTGGCCGCTTCGGTAAAAGTTACAACCAGTATTTTATCGACGGTCAGTTCTGACGCATGACGAGTTTCAGCACTGCCGTGCCCCAATAACAAACGTAAATATAAACTCGCAATGGTGAAGGTTTTCCCCGTCCCCGCAGAAGCTTCGATTAAACGCGCCCCGTGCAGAGGAAAAGTCATAGGCTGCAGCTTCGTGGCTGCATGTGAATGATCCATTGATTGTATTTCCGAGTCTGGTTGCAAATTAAAATAACAACGAAGGGGTTCACTACGGTTACGATACCGTGAACACCCGCTTCTGCTTAAGTGATAAAGATCACATGAGCAATGTGATCAATCACTTATAAAGATTTTTTAACTTGTAGAATCATATTTCATTCTACTAATGTGAGAACTTACTCACGGTTTACCCTATGGGGTTTAGTTAGTATCAGCGCCAGAAATTTGGTCTACCTCTGGACCTGTGGTCGTACAGCGGACACCCTACAAATAAGAATGATTTGCTGGCGGCCACACTACATCTCCTCCCTAAACCACTCCCACTAGTCTTCTACCGTTTCACTGTTTAAGATCGCAGCCTGTAATACTCGTGAAGCCAACTGTGATACTTCAACTGCCAGTTCGTCATTCCACTGTGGCCAAACGCGGGCGATGTAACTGTCGGCCCCCTCGCCCGGGAACAAATATCCGTCATTAAAGCAGTCCGCCATTTTCTTCAATGACTTTTCGATGGTCTCTGCATCATCTTTCCAGTTACCGTCACGGCCGATACACGCCTGAATTCCTGCTTGGGCTGTTTTCGGAAAATAAGGCAGCGGCTGGTTCAAACCGTGGTAATACAACTCAATGACATCTTGTAAATAAATCAAGGCCTGTTCGGCGTCGATCGTCAGTAATACCAGATGCTTATCGGTACCGATCAAGTGTGTCGGCTGACCACGGCCGCTGGCAGCCAGACACAAATGATCAAACCAGCTCGTTAACTGATCTTGGGCACGAATCTTACCACTGCGGTAGCGCACCAGACCGGACTGATAGCGTTGCTTCAGCCAGCCCTGTAATCGGACTTCATGGCCATCAACGAGAAAAGTGATATCCACTTCATGATCATCAAGCGGGCGATTCACTAAGGGTAAAATCGTATCGGCCAACGACACGACTTCCACCCGCGTTGCTTCGAGATCTAGTTCGCCAAAGGCGGCCACGGGTAAGTTACCGGCCGCTTTCTGTTCGGCAGCAAACGATGCAAATACCTCATCTTCACTGCGATGATTCACTTTCGCATCAAGCAATAGCGCCAAAAGCTCGTCACGCATCAAATAGTTTTCCAGACCATTTAGCACAAATGGCTCATCATCTTCTATCACCCCCATCGGCGGTTCAAAGAACACTTTTAAACGACGGTTAAAGAAGTAGCGTACCGGCAAGCGCCAGAATCGTTGCAGCTCAGCCAGTTCTAAGATCAGGCTTTGTCCCGCTTCCAACGGCTCGGCATCTAGTGCCGTCAGCTGGAATTCATTGCTTGCCTCACCTTCCCGAGCTGCAGCCGGCAGCCATTCAGCCGCATAGCTGGCATTCGCGCCACAAAAGGCAGTCGGGCTAAAAGGCACTAACGGGTTGTGATAAATCAAGTGCTGCTTGATACGAACAGCCGATTCATCAACAGGCAGAGCTTCGTCACCGGCCATGCAATAGCCCTGCTGGCAATATTCCACCAGCTCGCTGACCAATACTGATGGGACTTTCTCGGCGTTATCCTGAATCGAGCGCCCGACATAGCTGATATACAAAACTTCTTGGGCCGATTGAATCGCCTCGAGGAAAAGATAGCGGTCATCATCACGACGGGAGCGATCACCCGGCTTAGTGCGGCCATTCATAAGATCAAACCCTTCAGGGGCAATATTACGCGGGTAAGAACCGTCATTCATACCCAACAAACACACAACCTTAAACGGGATCGAGCGCATCGGCATCAAGGTACAGAAGTTAACCTGACCGGCAAGGAAACGCTGGCTTACTCGCTCACCCGACAGCTTGTCTTGCAGATACTGGGTCAGAACCGTAGGGGTGATTAAGGTTTGATAGCCAGCATCTTCCAGCTGTTCATGCAGACGATGTAGGTTATCGCGGATCGATTTAAGAACCAGCTCTCCTTCCACCTCAACCGAAAAGAAATCATCCAGCAGCTGATTAAGGATATCGGTCCAGGCAGCCACGGTTTGCGGTTGCGCCAATTGCTCACGGTATGCAATTAGACAATCGATGAATCCAGCCAATTGACCAGCTAATTCCGCATCTAAGCCTTGTACTTGTTCATAGGCAGAAATACCATCGAACAAGCCCGCACTGTGAGGCATGGCATAACCCAGCAGCATGCGCTGGATACCAAACAGCCAGGTATTCTGATCCTGCTTGGGCAGTTCAAACTGACACGCCGTTTGCGCATCAAGGCCCCATCGAACACCGGCATCTTCAATCCAGCGTTTGATTTTCTCGAAGCTATCGCTATCAAAATCAAACTTGTTCATCACTGCCGGCACTTCCAGTAGTTCCAGCAGTTCAGAGGCATTGCAACGACTTTCAGGCAAGGTCAGCAGACGCAGGAAAGCCAACAGGATCGGATTTTCCTGATCCGCGGTTCGATCCGAAATAGAGAACGGTATATACCTGTTACCCGGCGCATTACCGAAAACGGCCTGGATCGCAGGGCTATAGGCATTGATATCAGCCACCATCACGATCACATCTCGAGGCTTGAGACCCTTCTCTTTTTCTGCCTCGAACATCGCTAGCAACTTGTCATGCAGAACTTCTACCTCACGCATTGGGCTGTGGCAGGCATGGATCGACAATGACGTATCATCATCGCTGATCGGGAGCTTATGGTAGCTGGAATCCAAGACCTCATCGTTCTGGCGATCTTCCAGATTCAAGATATCAGCCTGAATTGCATGCAGTAGCGTGTCAGGTTCTATGTCGACAAAGCCTGCATCCACTTCATTAACCTGCATTTCAGACAGCAAATACATGTTGTCGCGGCCTAATTTGCCCATCGATGCAAGAAGGCTGTTACCCACGACATCGTTGTGCATGTCGACATCGTAATGACTTTCATCGCTATCCTTAAGCTGTTCGATATATTCGCTAGCGTCACTGCTATCTTGCAGCGAGCGTAAAATCACTCGTTGGTTGGCCGCCAAGCGCGCCAAATGTTTACGGTCACGAATATCCCCCCAGTAATAGCGACACGGGTTAGTAAACATTAGGTGGACGTCAATGTGCTCACCTAATGCCGCCAGCGCATCCAAATAACGTGGAGGCAACGAAGAAATGCCGAATACGAACAAACGCTTAGGTAATTCAGCTGAAAATGTTCCGCTACTGGCGTAGTTTTCCAATGTCTCGATGAAGTGCTCATAAAGGTTGGCACGGTGATAGGGCGACTGCTCTAACTCTAACGTGTAATCATAAAGCGCCTGCCATAAAATAGGCTGCCAAGGGTGTTCATCGCCTAATTCAGCGACCGTTTCACCAGCTTCCCATTGCTGAATCCACTCGGGGCGATATACCAAATATTGGTCGAAGATATCTGCTATTTTCTCGGCCAACTGATAAATTTTGAGGTTATCAGGGTCATTGTCCAAATAACGCTTTAATGGTTCAAACTCAGCGATTTCTAACTGCTGCGGTAATACCTGCATCAACTTCCACGTCATTGCCTCTTTGTTGAATGCACTGCGCTCCGGCACATCATCCAACACCTGGGTGAACATTTTCCAGATGTAGGTTGCAGGCAGCGGAAATTCAAGGTTGGCCGCCACACCGAATGACTTCGCCAGCTCCATCTTCAGCCATTGCGACATCCCAGGGCTTTGCACCAAAATTTGCTCGGATTCAAACGGATTATCAAGAGGGTTTAGACGGATCAACTCAACCAGTAATGATTTGAGGAGATCCAGTTGATTGGAGTGATAAACAGTAAACACGCAGATATCTCACAAAAAGAGAAAGTTACACTGATTGTCTACCATGATCTTGTTAGCTGCAAACCTAAATTACATCTACAAGAAAGCCCGGTATAACCGGGCAAACCACACTACATTACAAGCTCTGTGGAACAGGACTAAAGAGTCGTGAAATCGGACGATAATAAGCTAAATAACGTAGCACAACATAAGATACAACCACCGTTGATACATACAGTTCGACATTCGCCAGTAGGGATACCTGATTGACATATTCCTGTGCCACGCCATTTGCCGCCATCCATGCTGCAGTTTTGAACAGCGCTGTCGCCCCGATAACCATCGGAAAGGTAAAAGCAGCATAACCCGGACTAAAATCGAGACGCAGTAGCCGAAAGAATGCCACGTAGATAACAAAAGTCATCAGTACCGCAATCCCAGCCAACAGAGCAATGATCACCGGAGAGGGGCTCTGCTCTACGGTGAGATACCCAGCTAGGGAAAGGCTCGCAGGGGCTGCCATTATCGCAATCGTCGGTTTCGCGGCATCAGGAATTTCATGGCTGAAGATCAATCGATAAACCATAATTGGCAGCATCACGGCGTACACGCCCATACCAAAAACCAATAGACCCTCAGCGAGCGGACGCAGCGCCCCGCCAGGAAAGGCAACATCTGCCACAATAATACCAATAGGCGGAACAAACCAACTTGGCACCATATGGTGGAGCTTGAATTCAATCGCACGATGATAGACAAACAGCACCAAAAATATCATGTGAAGTATTACAGCAGATAACCACATAGCCTGTGCCAAATAGGGGGCATAAATCCCCACCGCTTTTGATACCACCATTAACGCCATTGCAAACGTCGGCACCACACTGCCCACAACATGGTGAGTCAGATCGTTCCACAAAGATTTCGGGTGGAATACAAATTTTATAATCAGGATCAGCAGTATTGCTGATGCAATTGCGGCACCGGCGACTTGGCCTGTACCGTTTAGGTCCGCGGCATTTTCCCAGCACCAGCCAAGACTCGCAATGCCCAGTGCGAGACCAGCCATTGGCGTTGGTGCTCCCGCAACTTTATTTATCGTCGTTCTCATCATGATATTTTCTCCGCATTCACCCCAAACCTCATGGATTTCGATATCACCGCTTTGGGCTGAAAACATTGCTCTCTGAACACGGAGAGATTGTATAGAATTTGATTCGTTTATAATAACTGAATATATTTAATACCTGTTTAAATTATATTGAACATCGAATAACGAACATGGAGAGAAGATGAATATTGCCCTCAAGCAGCTTAGGGTGTTTGTCACCGTCGCCCAGGAACGAACGATCACTGCGGCAGCCGAGAAACTCTTTCTCTCCAAGCCTGCAGTCAGCATGGCGCTGTCCGAACTGGAAAAGCATCTTGGACACAAGCTATTTGATCGCAATAACAATCGCCTGATCATCAACGAACAGGGAAAACGCCTACTTCCTTTAGCAGATGAACTGCTGGCACGCAGCAATGACATTGAGCAGATGTTCAATTATGCCGGGCCGATTAGCGGAAAACTAAAAATTGGTTCGAGCGATACTGTCGGCAACCAAGTCACCCCCTTTTTGCTCCGTGATTTTCGCCGCGACAGCAAGCATGATAATCAATCTCTATTTATTTCCAATACGGCCCAAATCTGTCATATGCTGAGTGAGTTCGAGCTCGATGTGGGTTTGGTCGAAGGTAAAGTGCAGCAATCCGATCTCGTGGTTCAGCCCTGGCTAGACGATGAAATGGTGGTAGCATGCCATCCCGATCACCCCCTGACCAAAATTGACAACTTAACCTTGTCTGATCTGGAGCATTCACAGTGGATTTTACGTGAGCCGGGATCGGGAACACGGGAGTTTTTTCTCAACCGCATCGCCCCTAGACTGGAAGAGTGGCAGCAGGCATTCGAGCTTAATACCACCGAGGCAATTATAAACTGCGCGACGGCCGGACTGGGGATCACCTGCCTGTCACGCCTGGCAGTCGAACATGCCGTCAAGGACAACCGGCTAGTTACCCTCAGCTTGCCGCTGGATACACATCGCCAGTACTGGCTGCTCTACCACAAAGAAAAATACCAGAGCCCACTACTTAAGCTGTTTCTGGATTTTTGCCAACACTGGACGCCTAGAAACGATTATCACCTTGGCTAAATGCAATGATCTGGCTGATCTGACACAACGGGCGACCAGTTTCCTGTTGCCAGTCGCTAAACGCCTGCTGAGTTGCGAGCAAAGATTTCCGGGTATCACGGCCACCGTCTATTACTCCCGTATTACGCAGGTAGGCTTCGACATCGTGGCTAAGAATAAAGGTATCTTTACCCATAATCCGTAATGTATACGGTCCGGTATTGCCACCAAGGCGCTTACCGTATGTTTTTAGATAACGCCATAAGCCCGTAATATCCTCTGCCGGCCAATCGGCCACCATTGTCGAAAATGATCCATGCTCCAGTGCTGCATCATGGATCATATGGGCATTTTCCGGAATCGTCATCACCTTGCCTAGATGGCGGATGATTGCCGGATCAGTCGCTTTACGCTCCCACATTTCAGTTGGCATCAGCAGCATTTTTTCGATGTCAAAACCGAAAAAGACTTCTTCAAAGTTAGGCCATTTATTACGGACAACTTTCCAGCTCATTCCAGACTGAAATACCTTCTGGGAGAATGCTGCCAACCAACGATCATCAGGAATAGCCTTTAGCTTCTTTGCACTTAAAGGAGTAGCCAGCAGACTTTCCAGCTCGGTATCTCCACCTTTCCTTTCGGCTGCTCGGGCATAAATATGGGTAAATTTTTCTCGCACCATCACATTAACACGCTTATCACTGGACATAGCCCTTTATGCTACTGTATAAACAGCCAGTAAATCAATTTCGGGAGAGGGTGACCATGGCTGTTATCGTCAAATATGTGGTTGAGCGCAACGGAGAAGAAAAGATGACTTTCACCTCTAAGTCCGAAGCCGACGCATACGACAAGATGCTGGATATGGCTGACGAGATGTTTACTTTGCTAGGCGAAAGTGAACTGTTCGAAGATGAGGCCAAGCAAGAAGAGCTATCGCTGTTCTTAGCGCAGAAACGTGAAGAAGTACTGATTGCACTGGGTGCCAAAAAGAAAGCGGCACCAAAAAAGAAAGTAGCGAAACCTGAAGCTGTTGCTGAACAGCCACAGGATGATGCGGCTTAATTTCTGCTGTCGACAACTTCAACATGAATAAACCTCCATACTGGAGGTTTTTTTATGCAAAAAAATACACGTAAGCACTGTTAATAGCCTTGCTTTGGCAATAATTTCGTCATTTTTCACTGATTATCTGCTCCCCCCTTCAATATCATGCCAACTGTCATTATGATGGTTTCATCTGCCTGCATTGCAACGCAGAGCTCAAAACTTTTGACATGGAGAACGATCACTAATGGCCAGCTTTTCACTTGCCCTAGGTACAGCGACTAAAAACCGTGACGGTAAAATCATCGAAGCTTTCTTCCCAACCCCAGCGCTTAACCCATCAGATGAGCTGATCGCTGCTGTAGCGGCTGTTGTAGGCTATAAAGAAGGTAACCAGGCTATTGAGGTCACTCCTGCTCAATGTGCAGATCTCGCTTCGGCATTCACCGCTGCAGGTGAAGAGAAAAGTGCCCAATTTGCATCTAAGGCTGCGCAGTCAACTCAGCCATTGGTTATTGTGGTTCTGGCAACTGATGAAGCACCAACCTCCGTTGCTGAAGGCTTCTTGAAGCTGCAACTGATCTCTAACCGCCTAGCTAAGCCACACGGCATTGTCCTGGATGGTATCTTCGGCCTGCTGCACAACATTGCCTGGACGAGCCAGGGACCAATTGATCTGCCAGAGCTGGCCGATCGCCAGATCGAAGCTCGCCTGAACGGCGAAGTACTGACAGTAGACTGTGTCGATAAATTCCCGAAAATGGTCGATTACGTGGTTCCTGCAGGCGTACGTATTGCAGATACCTCGCGCGTTCGCCTTGGTGCGCACGTGGGTGAAGGTACAACCGTTATGCACGAAGGGTTCATCAACTTCAATGCCGGAACTACGGGCGTAAGCATGGTCGAGGGTCGTATTTCTGCGGGTGTCATGGTTGGCGAAGGTTCCGATATCGGTGGCGGAGCCTCTATCATGGGTACCCTAAGCGGTGGTGGCAAAGTGGTTGTTTCAATTGGTGAAAACAGCCTACTAGGTGCGAATGCAGGGCTTGGCTTCCCTCTGGGTGACCGCTGTACGATTGAATCAGGCCTATATGTAACTGCCGGGTCTAAGGTCCGTATGCTGGATTCAACAGGCAAAGAAGTTGAAGTGGCTAAGGCCCGCGAACTTGCCGGTAAGTCAGACCTTCTTTTCCGCCGCAACTCGGTAACCGGCCAGATTGAGTGCCTCACCAACAAAACAGCCGTTGAGCTAAACAGCGAACTGCACAGCAACAACTAATACTTGCAGTTAGTTACTCAAGATAAAAAAGGCTGCCTCGGCAGCCTTTCCACTCTCTAATCAACTATCTAGACTACCAGCCCAATACTAGTAACCTCGATCAATCAGGCCATAACTGTTTGGGTTATTGCCACATTCATCCGGGTAACCCTGATTTACTACCGTGTTGACGGTTTTCTTCTGGCTGCAGTATTCAAACCGCCCCTGCAGGTAACCTGCACGATATTTTTCGTACTCGGTTTCAGTCATGGCTCCCTGCTTGCTAAGACGATTTTCATCCCACTCACGATAGCCTTGTGTGCCATGATAAGCCCCCAGTTGTTCCCACTCTTTATTTTGTGATAGCTCAACTTCATGCTGGCTAACACATGCCGTCAGGGCAATAACAACAGTCAGAAAAATCAATCTCACCATACTATTCTGCCTCAATGAAGTATCCACTCTGCTGATAAGTATGGTCTATACTCCGGCTATCTCGCCGAGATTAATTTAGTGCCGCTACCGCATCTCTACCACTTTTACTGCGCGAGCCATGATATACCAATATCAGACCAACACCGGCAGCAACTAGCATCACACATCCAAGGTGCCATGCCTGACTAATCCCTAATTTGAGCAAAAGGCTACTCAGCAACGAAGCTGATACCATCTGGAAGGCACCAGACAGCGCCGATACGGTACCCGCTTTATTACCATATGGAACCAGCAACAATGACTGCGCGCATGGGAAGGCCATCCCATTGGCCATGGCTAACAAGAAGTGACCGCTACTCATCCAGATTGGTTCAACCGGCGCAATGATCAATACGCTACCGGCAAAGAAATGAAGTAAGGGTGCAAGCTGCAGCATCTTCTGTGTACCTAATACAGGGCGAAGCCGCTGGCATAAAATACCGCCGCTCAGCAGACCAAAAGCAGGAACCATCGCCCAAAATGCATACTCATCAGAAGACATTCCGATCTGAACCTGCATAATAAACGGCATCAGAGAAATCGAAAGCACTACAAGCGCAAAGTTAACCCAGCCAAGACCGGCAAAAATGAGAAAGTGCCGTTCTCGCATCAGAGAAAAATACGAAACGACCAGTTTACTGACAGACTGTGGTGCTGACGTTACCTCAAGCGTCTCTTTGAATGTCAGCAGCAACACCAGCCAAACTACCGCGATATAACCCAGCAATAAGATAAATACGGCTAACCAGCCAGAGTAGTGGTTCACCAGACCGCCAATAACAGGAGCAACAATAGGTGTAAAGGCAGCAACAATTGCAACCCAGGTCATCGCCTTAACTAAGTGATGGCTCAGGTAACTATCACGAATCGTAGCCCTTGCAAGCACTGCAACACTCCCAGCTCCAAGGCCCTGAATAAAACGACCTGCAAGCAACCAGTTAAACGAATCAGCATGCGTAACAGCTAACACTAACCCAAGTAAAGCGATGAGCAATCCGGACAACAAGACAGGTCGGCGGCCAAAAACATCTGACATTGGACCATAAATAAGCTGGGAGGGACCAAAACCAAGCAAATAACCAGAAACCAATAGCTGCGCCTGCCCTGAACTCACACCCAAATCTTGTGCAATCCACGGTAGAGAAGGGAAAATCAACCCTAGACTAAGTTGACCAATACTGACAATCAGACATGCCAGCAGCAGCGGCTTCCAGTTAAATTTACTCATAGATATCCTCATTTAAAGCACACACTACATTCCTGACAATTTTATCAGGGTGCGATTACTATTATGCACGTTACAGAAAAAACTATTAGCAGCGAGGAATTAAGGCATTATTTCCTGAAGGGACACAATGACAACCGCTCAGTTAGCTTCTGAGCAGCCAGTCACGGTAAGATAATAGAATGAAGTTACTTATTGATGATGTATGTGAATTGATTGGTAAAAGAGAACTTACTGCCACTGGTGCTGACTCGCCCTTGCTTCATCGCTACGATCACCTCTTTCTGAACTCGGATGAGTGAAAAGAAACGGATAACCATAAAGACTATAAACACCGGCATAATTATCTGGGTTATAGCCGCTGCCTGCAGCACCAAATCACTCACCAACCAAGCTGCCAGCATCAGCAACATGGCATATAGCGAATGCGGTTTCAGTACTATCGTTACCTTATCGGTAGTCTCCGTCCGCTCAAAGAAAAATGTCATCGTTATCTCTCATCAGTAAAGAATGTCGCTAACTCTCTCATAGGATCCGGCTCAATGACAAGTATTGGCCCATGAGTTCGCTCGATGAGTTGTAAACGAGTATGTCTGAACTACCGCGCCACTTAGATATTTACCAAATTCCAAACGTAAAAAAGCCCGAGTCTTTCGACTCGGGCTTAGTATAAGTGGCGGAGCGGACGGGACTCGAACCCGCGACCCCCGGCGTGACAGGCCGGTATTCTAACCAACTGAACTACCGCTCCACACGGTGATAAACAGCTTACTGTTTATCCGATATCCATCGTTCAACATGAATATCTAAATTTGAAG
>NZ_RJLM01000122.1 GCF_004104355.1 Photobacterium chitinilyticum | reverse complement strand
CTACACCTTCACCTTCAGTGAGTCGGTGACGGGCTTTGCCGCGGACGATATCACCGTCAGCGGCGGCAGCAAGGGTAGCTTCACGGCCGTGAGTGGTAGCGTTTATACGCTAGTGGTGACGCCGGATGCGTCCAGCACCAGTGACATCACGGTGAATGTGGCCGCCAATGTGGCCACCGATGCGGCAGGCAATAACAACACTGCCGCGACCCAAAGCATACAGGCGGTGGACACGGCCGTACCGAGCGTGGTGATCAGCGATGACACCACCGGGACGGCGACAGGGGATGTGATCTACACCTTCACCTTCAGTGAGTCGGTGACGGGCTTTACCGCGGATGACATCAGCGTGTCCGGCGGCAGCAAGGGTACCTTTACTGCCGTGAGTGGTAGCGTCTATACGCTAGTGGTGACGCCGGATGCGTCCAGCACCGCCAGCATCACGGTGAATGTGGCCGCCAACGTGGCCACCGATGCGGCAGGCAATAACAACACTGCCGCGACCCAAAGCATACAGGCGGTGGACACGGCCGTACCGAGCGTGGTGATCAGCGATGACACCACCGGGAYGGCGACGGGGGATGTGATCTACACCTTCACCTTCAGTGAGTCGGTGACGGGCTTTGCCGCGGATGACATCACCGTCAGCGGCGGCAGCAAGGGTGCCTTCACCGCCGTGAGCAGCAGCGTATACACCTTGGTGGTGAC
>NZ_RJLM01000121.1 GCF_004104355.1 Photobacterium chitinilyticum | reverse complement strand
ATAATTTGTTTTCGCCGGACTCTACACAAGACACTTGAATGTGTTTGTTTTGAGAACTCGTATCTTCTCTCGAAGATACTATTGTAATCCAACTCGTTGAGTTGAATTTACTAGTCAGCTTTCCAGATTGTTAAAGAGCATGTGTTTCGTTATCTCCGAAGAGATTGAACCACTTTCTAAAAACTTTCAGCGACACAAAATCGACCCAACGGCAGTATTTCGCCATTGAATCTGCGTTTAGTGCAGAAAATATTTAGAGAGTGGTGGAGCTATGCGGGATCGAACCGCAGACCTCTTCGCTGCCAGCGAAGCGCTCTCCCAGCTGAGCTATAGCCCCATCGAGATGGTTTTCTTTTCTAAGACAAGGCATGAAGTGAGGACGTTTAGTACGCTAAACGACGAACTTCATAACGAAATATTAGGAAAGAATGGTGGGCGATACCGGGCTCGAACCAGTGACCCCCTCCTTGTAAGGGAGGTGCTCTCCCAACTGAGCTAATCGCCCTCCGATTTCAGCTTGTTTTCACTTTTGAAAAAGTAAAATCAAAACTGCCATCTTCCGAGGAGAAGATGGTGGGTCGTGCAGGATTCGAACCTGCGACCAATTGATTAAAAGTCAACTGCTCTACCAACTGAGCTAACGACCCTTGGCGTCCCGTAGGGGAGTCGAACCCCTGTTACCGCCGTGAAAGGGCGGTGTCCTAGGCCTC
>NZ_RJLM01000120.1 GCF_004104355.1 Photobacterium chitinilyticum | reverse complement strand
ATAAGGCTACTTTTTCTGGGTCTTGTTCATAGTAGGTGTGGTTCTTTTTTTCGAGTGTAGCCCATAGCTTTGAGYGCATAGTGGATGGTAGTTGGATGACAGCCAAAKTCAGAAGCTATTTCAGTCAAATAAGCGTCTGGATTGTCAGTAAGATAGTTTTTAAGTCTATCTCTATCAACTTTTCTTGGTTTTGTTCCTTTTACTTGGTGGTTTAGCTCTCCYGTTTTCTCTTTTAGCTTTAACCAGCCATAAATGGTATTACGTGAGATTTGGAAAACGTGTGATGCTTCTGTTATACTACCTGTTCGCTCACAATAAGAGAGAACTTTTTTACGAAAATCTATTGAATATGCCATAAGAAGATTATACCACATTGTGTACTATTTTTGGTTCATTTTACTATATCACTTTGGACTATATCGGTCTAGTTATGTCTAAACGATTATAGCTGGATACTAAGAGAAATCAAAAAAGCACTAAAGGAGAACGTCCCAAAGTGCTTAATATCAAGGCCTCAAAGCCTGTCTTATTCAATAAAATATTACAACATCTTGTTGTAGAATTCAACGACAAGTGCTTCGTTGATTTCTGGGTTGATAACGTCCCAAAGTGCTTAATATCAAGGCCTCAAAGCCTGTCTTATTCAATAAAATATTACAACATCTTGTTGTAGAATTCAACGACAAGTGCTTCGTTGATTTCTGGGTTGAT
>NZ_RJLM01000119.1 GCF_004104355.1 Photobacterium chitinilyticum | reverse complement strand
CCATAGCATTATGGACCCACCTGATCCCATGCCGAACTCAGCAGTGAAACGTAATAGCGCCGATGGTAGTGTGGGGTCTCCCCATGTGAGAGTAGGACATCGCCAGGCTTCGAATTGAAAGAGAGCCCGYTGGYTTCARCGGGCTTTTATTTCGCTCTAGCACCAAAYGGTGTGAGCGGAGTCAAYATAAGGTTTTTATGTTTTAATCGAATGATTAAAAAGATGAAAATTTTATCTTGACTTAAAAATCAAGAAGCGTATTATACGCGTCCTGACTTGCYGAAGCGTTCAACGCCAAGGMATTGAAAGTCAACGTTCTTTAACAATTTGACCATGCAATCTGTGTGGGCACTCGTGAAAGAGTTAAGTCGAAAGATTTATCAATGAACTGAGTGACCAATACAAATATTAAGTTGCTTCTTGTAAGTAACAAGGTATTTGGCACAGTCAATTCATTATCGTTCTCTTCTCGTTATGAAAAGAACAACGATAATAGCTTTAAAATTACTTCTTGCTTCGGCAAGAGCAGTTTTGAAGTCAGTATTCATTGAGCCGTTCCTTATGGGAACAACAAAACTTTAATTGAAGAGTTTGATCATGGCTCAGATTGAACGCTGGCGGCAGGCCTAACACATGCAAGTCGAGCGGCAGCGACAGTAACAATCCTTCGGGTGCGTTATTGGGCGGCGAGCGGCGGACGGGTGAGTAATGC
>NZ_RJLM01000118.1 GCF_004104355.1 Photobacterium chitinilyticum | reverse complement strand
AATGGAAGCACAAAATAGCTGTCATTAGCACAGTYAAACAAAAGCACRYTAAAACARWCACTGGTACAGTTGGTTATAATAATAATTGTTTYTATTAARCCARTCGTGTTCTCGTGATAAATGTGAGTCRCTACAGGAGCCCCYYGCTAGAAAGRGTTTACACWTTCGATAAATAGCGGTTTRAATCGTGGGACTGAYCGGCTKACKAGCGATTGTRGGACGGAARRATTGGCGAACAGGAAAGCGATCGTTGAYCGTCGAKTTGCCAACGAARGTCKTTTTCGGAGAACGRTACCAGGAGCGATGTGYTGTATTTRTTGCTTGAGTTGGCATGCYACACCAGAGTGGAGCGTATCCAGAATCTGAAGATTGCGTTCGTAGGGGTGCGCACCAGAAACGCTGCAGACGTAGGACGAAACCACGTTGATCCGATGAACCAGAAGCGACCATAACGACGAAGTTCGAGACCAAGCGTGTGCCAAACATTCGAAACGAAGATATCGACTGAGTACGTTGACAAGAGCGTGGGTGATCAGGCCAGCTTTCGCCAAAGTTGACTGAAGTCGACGGAACCAAACGGAGATGGTCGAAGGCGTGGGCTCAGGAAACAAAAAGAAAATCAAAAAAGAGAAGAGTGTAGCATGCGTGTAGTGGAAACAAAAAGAAAATCAAAAAAGAGAAGAGTGTAGCATGCGTGTAGTATAGGAATAATCC
>NZ_RJLM01000117.1 GCF_004104355.1 Photobacterium chitinilyticum | reverse complement strand
TATTAGAAATGATACCTTGGGATGGATGTAAAGCTAAGCAAATAGCTTCTGCTCCAAGAACCGAGGACTGTGTTGGTTGTAAGAGATGTGAATCCGCCTGTCCAACGGATTTTTTGAGCGTTCGAGTTTATTTATGGCATGAAACAACTCGMAGYATGGGTCTAGCTTATTGATACGTTACCGAAAACCTCATTTGAATAAATTTGGAATACATTTTATTTTTTTTATTGACAAGTACTCGTACTCAAAAAAGTTAAAAATTTTTTATTTATATATTTTTTTTGAGTACGCGTTCTTTGGACCTGGTGTATCTTGTCTTTACCACGAATKMTTTTCCTTGGTTAACAATAATTGTWGTTTTTCCAATATATGCGGGGTCTTTAATTTTCTTTCTCCCSCATAGRGGAAATAAAGTCAATAAATGGTATACTATATGCATTTGCATCTTAGAACTTCTTCTAACGACCTACGCTTTTTGTTATAATTTTAAAATG
>NZ_RJLM01000116.1 GCF_004104355.1 Photobacterium chitinilyticum | reverse complement strand
TGGCGGTAGCGTGCATTGAAGTTGAGTAGGTTACTTGGAGCTCGCCATAACAAAGGTATCAAGGTGACGCGTTTGACTCGGCGGTTTTGGTTCGGAGTTCTGTGCGCTTGGTGGGTTAATCGTGGCGCACCTTATCCCAGGCGTTATGTGTAGGAGAAAGTATGCTCATTAATATTAGAGTTCCATTGTTAATATGTTGTTTTTTCTCAATTGGAATAAATGGTTGCTCTGAGCCTTTTGACATTGAAAAAGCAAATCAACCTATAGTAGATGATATAAAAAATTCGTCATATGACTTAAGTGATTTGCCAGAAAATCTTGAAGATTGGCTAGTTGAATATCTAAATGAACAGTGCAATGGAGAAAATTTGTTCTCTAAACAAATGCAATGCCAAGGAAAGATAAGTCTAAGTTCGCTTAGATATGTTGGTGAGTTCGTAGAGTACTCAAAGCCAATAAGGTACTGGAGCTTTCCTTGTGATAATAAACAAGGTTGCTGGGTTATCGTACAGCCATTTCAGGATGGTTACATTACGGATATTCGACTTGAAGCTCCAAGGCGAAATTAACACATAACAAACGACTATGGCGTCAATAGATAATTTTAAGCTGTTTTTGCATCCCATAGGGCGCCATCTCGCAGCATAGAATTTAAGATGTTAATCATCTTCCTGACGCAGGCGATAATGGCCACTTTTTTCGGTTTTCCTTCTGCCAG
>NZ_RJLM01000115.1 GCF_004104355.1 Photobacterium chitinilyticum | reverse complement strand
GAGGCCTAGGACACCGCCCTTTCACGGCGGTAACAGGGGTTCGACTCCCCTACGGGACGCCAAGGGTCGTTAGCTCAGTTGGTAGAGCAGTTGACTTTTAATCAATTGGTCGCAGGTTCGAATCCTGCACGACCCACCATCTTCTCCTTTGAAGATGTAAAACATCGGAGGGCGATTAGCTCAGTTGGGAGAGCACCTCCCTTACAAGGAGGGGGTCACTGGTTCGAGCCCGGTATCGCCCACCACTCTCTAAGAATTTTCTGCACGGATCTGCAGATTCAATAAAGAATACTTTGTTGAGTCCGCTTTTTGTCGCCTGAGCGGCCCGGTAGAAAGTCATTAGAAAGTGGTTCGGTAGTCTTTTGGTAGACAATGAAACACATGCTCTTTAACAATCTGGAAAGCTGACTAGTAAATTCAACTCAACGAGTTGGATTACAATAGTATCTTCGAGAGAAGATACGAGTTCTCAAAACAAACACATTCAAGTGTCTTGTGTAGAGTCCGGCGAAAAACCAATGTCCTCATTTTTCTTGATCGGAAGTGAGTGACGATAAAACCTTGGTTGTTTGAACATACAGACCTCTTGGGGTTGTATGGTTAAGTGACTAAGCGTACACGGTGGATGCCTTGGCAGTCAGAGGCGACGAAGGACGTATTAACTTGCGATAAGCCCAGTTTAGATAGTAAAAATCACTTGAGACTGGGATTTCCGAATGGGGAAACCCA
>NZ_RJLM01000114.1 GCF_004104355.1 Photobacterium chitinilyticum | reverse complement strand
AAATTCAAAATTGAAACGATCCTTAAGATCCCTGGCCACATAAGGCTTGAGAGTGTTGATATCTGGTTTCAGGATGAAGCTAGGTTCGGCCAACAAAACACCACAACACGCCTTTGGGCTGCAACAGGTTCTCGTCCGAGAGCAGTAAAACAGCAGCAGTTTGAATATGCTTATCTCTTTGGTTCCGTCTGCCCCAGCCGAGGTATAGGCGAAGCGTTAGTTGTCCCATGGACCAATAAAAACATCATGCACCTACATCTTGAACAAATATCTAAGGCGACGGAAAAAGGCCGCCATGCGGTTGTCGTCATGGACGGCGCGGGCTGGCATACTGATGATGTAGCCGATGATTTCGACAATGTCAGTRTCATAAAAATTCCGCCCTACTCCCCRGAGTTGAATCCAATAGAACAAGTATGGRGTTGGATGCGGCAGCACTGTTTAGCCAATCAAGCATTTAAGGATTATGACGATATTGTTGATAAGGYTTGTACGGCTTGGAATCGTTTTCTAGAGAGTGGTCAAAGGGTGGCAGAAATGTGCTCAAGAGATTGGATTCAACTGATCAGTTAATTTTACAGATTGGTATGAAAGGCGGAAAAAGACACTCTGCTGAAGAACAAACAAAACATTCAGACGTAAAAAAACCCAAGCATTTCTGCTTGGGTTTAGTGTAAGTGGCGGAGCGGACGGGACTCGAACCCGCGACCCCCGGCGTGACAGGCCGGTATTCTAA
>NZ_RJLM01000014.1 GCF_004104355.1 Photobacterium chitinilyticum | reverse complement strand
AAATCTGGTGCGTCTACCAATTCCGCCACTTCCGCATCAAGTGTTTTACATCATCCCGGTAGAGGGAGGATGGTGGCTACGACGGGATTCGAACCTGTGACCCCATCATTATGAGTGATGTGCTCTAACCAACTGAGCTACGTAGCCATTTTAGCTTCCTTCAGCAGGCCTGTTTGACTGGGCGCTGTCTCGGGAACGGGGCGCATTATGCTCATACCAGTTAGAAGCGTCAACAGTTTTTTTTAATATCTTCAGAAAACCCGTGTGTTCGATTGTTATTTGGACGAAATGGGCGAATGCCACACTCCATTGCTATTTTTGAACCGCAAATGACGATAATGAGAGGGTCGTTAGCATTTCTTAAAATTGTCGGGGAGATAAAAAATAAGCCAGCAACAATGCTGGCTTATTTCAAATTGACGCAAATGCTATGAGTGCATTGCGATGATGTTACACGTTGAAGCGGAAGTGAACGACATCACCATCTTTTACGATGTAGTCTTTACCTTCCAGACGCCATTTACCAGCTTCTTTTGCACCGCTTTCACCACGGAACTCGATGAAGTGGTCGTAGCCGACAACTTCGGCACGGATGAAGCCTTTTTCAAAGTCGGTGTGGATCTTACCGGCAGACTGCGGTGCAGTTGCACCAACAGGAATTGTCCATGCACGGACTTCTTTTACACCTGCGGTGAAGTAAGTCTGTAGCGTCAGTAGCTCATAGCCAGAACGGATCACGCGATTCAGACCCGGCTCTTCAATACCCATGTCAGCCAGGAACTCTTCACGGTCTGCGTCGTCAAGCTCTGCAATTTCAGATTCGATAGCGGCACATACTGCAACCACAACTGCATTTTCTTTTGCCGCATGCTCGCGAACCATATCGAGGTATTCGTTATCGTCGAAACCGTCTTCGCTTACATTCGCGATATACATTGTTGGTTTCACAGTAAGGAAGTGCAGGTAATCAATGGCTGCCAGTTCTTCTTTACTTAGATCGACTGAACGAACCATGCCGCCTTCAGTCAGAGTCGGAAGCAGCTTTTCAAGTACGGCTGTTTCGAATTTTGCATCGCTATCACCGCCTTTTGCTTTCTTTGCCTGGCGGAAAATTGCACGTTCACAGGTATCAAGATCGGCTAATGCCAGTTCAAGATTGATAACTTCAATATCTTCCAGCGGGTGGATTTTACCTGATACGTGAACAATGTTGTCATCTTCAAAGCAGCGAACAACGTGGCCGATTGCGTCTGTTTCACGGATATTCGCCAGGAATTTGTTACCCAGGCCTTCACCTTTCGAGGCACCGGCAACCAGGCCCGCGATATCAACGAATTCCATTGTCGTCGGTAGGATACGCTCTGGATTTACGATCTCCGCCAGTGCATCCAAACGAAGATCTGGCACAGGTACAACGCCGGTGTTTGGCTCGATAGTACAGAACGGGAAGTTTGCCGCTTCGATACCCGCTTTTGTTAAGGCGTTGAATAGTGTGGACTTACCTACGTTTGGCAGGCCGACGATTCCGCATTTAAAACCCATGGTTGGAAACCCTTTTGGTGATGATTCGGTGAAACAACTCTGCATATACAATGGCTGCCCACTGCAACGCGCAGAGTAATACTAAATTAGGAGTGACAACAATCATTCAGCCTTGAATGAATGGAGTCGATTTTGCGCCTTATTCAGGCCATCTTTCAGCAGGACATCCATACAGCGAACCGCTTCATCAACCGCTGCATCAATATTGCCCTGCTCTTTGGCCGGCGCCTTGCCCAGTACAAAACCGGACACTTTGTTTTTGTCGCCAGGGTGGCCGATACCGACACGCAGGCGATAGAAATCTTTGTTATTACCCATTTTGCTGATGATATCGCGCAGGCCGTTGTGACCGCCGTGACCACCGCCTTTTTTGAACTTTGCCACGCCCGGTGGTAAGTCCAGCTCATCATGCGCAACTAAGATCTCTTCTGGCTTGATCTGATAGAAATTAGCCAGTGCTGCCACGGATTTGCCGGATAGGTTCATAAACGTGGAAGGGATCAACAAGCGAAGATCATGGCCGTTGGCCTGAATCCGGCCAGTTTGGCCAAAGTATTTCGATTCTTCTCGTAGGCTAATGTTATGAACACGGGCCAGTTCTTCTACCACCCATGCACCCGCATTATGACGGGTATTAGCATACTCGGCACCAGGGTTTGCCAGGCCAACTAATAGACGAATATTGTTACTCACGCTAGTCTCTCAAGTCTTAGGGGCTTAAAACGCGCGCTATGTTATACCAAACCGAGCAAGATTGATATGTCCGGACGAAAAACGCCCCGCATGGTGCGGGGCGTTTGGATGATATCGCTATGCCGAACCGTTCGACAAACCGTTCGTATAGGGAGCTCTTAGTGCTCGAACATCGCAGAGATAGACTCTTCGTTGCTGATGCGACGGATCGCTTCAGCCAGCATGCCTGACAGGGTCAGTACAGATACGCGACCGGTATCGACTATTTCCTGAGTCAATGGGATAGAGTCAGTGACGATCACTTCGTCGATGACTGATTCACGGATGTTCTGAGGTGCGTTACCTGAGAATACTGGGTGAGTTGCGTAAGCAAATACACGCTTGGCGCCACGGTCTTTCAGTGCTTCGGCAGCTTTACACAGCGTACCACCGGTATCGATCATGTCGTCAACAATAATGCAGTCACGGCCTTCAACGTCACCAATCAGGTGCATCACCTGAGAAACGTTAGCGCGAGGACGACGCTTGTCGATGATCGCGATATCAGTGTCATCCAGCAGCTTGGCAATTGCACGTGCACGTACAACGCCGCCGATGTCTGGAGATACAACAACTGGATCTTCTAGTTTCTTCGCCAAAATATCTTCAAGCAGTACAGGGCTGCCGAAAACGTTGTCTACAGGGACATCGAAGAAGCCCTGGATTTGCTCTGCGTGCAGATCAACTGTCAGAACGCGGTCAACGCCAACGTTAGAAAGGAAATCAGCAACAACTTTTGCGGTAATTGGCACACGAGCAGAACGGACGCGGCGGTCTTGGCGAGCATAGCCGAAGTAAGGGATTACAGCGGTAATGCGGCCTGCGGAAGCACGGCGAAGTGCATCGATCATTACAACCAGTTCCATCAGGTTGTCATTGGTTGGCGCACAAGTAGATTGAATGATAAAAACGTCGCTACCACGAACGTTCTCATTAATCTGAACACAGACTTCACCGTCGGAAAAACGGTTAACTGTTGCGTCTCCTAAAGAGATGTAGAGACGGTCAGCAATGCGTTGGGCTAGTTCTGGTGTAGCGTTACCAGCAAACAGCTTCATATCAGGCACGGTGGAAACCTCAGGTTGCGTCCAAGTTGTAGTTACTGACAATCCGTAGAGTGTGCGTTCAAGGCTGTCAAAAGAGGAGATGTGTTGACACCTTTTGCGACGAATCCTTGGAGCCAGTTAGGTAATTTATTCAGTGTTGCAAGGGCATCTTGTTGAGTGCTAAATTCAGCAAACACACAAGCGCCAGTGCCAGTCAGTCTTGACGGCGCGTATTCTAACAGCCACGAAAGCGCCTTATCAACCTCGGGGTGCAGTCTTCTGACGATTTTTTCGCAATCGTTTTCGTAAACCCCCGCCAACAGGGCTCCCAATGTCCGCTTTTCCGTGTCACGAATTAATTCCGGATGGGTGAAAATATCAACAGTTGCAATGCTGACATCCGGTTTGGCAACTAAAAACCACTTCTCTTCTGGCTCTGCCGGCTGGAGTTTTTCCCCGACGCCCTCGGCAAATGCACTGATCCCCCGAACGAAAACCGGTACATCAGCGCCGAGCTTCAGGCCGATTTCGGCCAGTTCATCAACACTGAAATTGATTTGCCAGAGGTAGTTCAGCGCAACCAATGCGGTGGCTGCATCTGATGAACCGCCACCGAGGCCTCCCCCCATCGGCAGAATTTTATCAATATGGATCTCGGCGCCGGCATTTATCCCTGCGATACGGCGCAAGGCATCGGCTGCGCGGTAGATAAGGTTATCTTCGGTAGCTACGCCTTCAATGGCCGGGAACAGGCTGATAATACCGGAGTCGTTGGCAGTGATCGTCAGGGTATCGCTGTGATCCAGAAACTGAAACAGGGTCTGCAGCTCATGATAGCCATCGGGACGGCGGCCGGTGATGTAGAGAAACAAGTTTAGTTTTGCCGGTGCGGGCCAGCGAGTAGTGCGGGTTATCATAGTGTGGCTCATGGTCATTACGGTTGTTTAGCGGTGATTAGCCACTCATTGATAACGAGGGTAATACGTACATCCCCTTGTGACAGTATCATTCTTGTAGGCAGTGCCGGGGTCACCGAGTTGTCATATTCGTTGTAGTCCAGCTGCCAAAGCTGCTGGTCGATTTGCTTCGCCAGATAGGCAACACGGTTGTCGCCGTTTAGCTGATAGGTATCGGCGGCGGTTGGCAGGCCAATCAGCCAGTCACGCATTTGCTCTACCGGCAGATTAATATCGGTAAGTTGCTGAATAAGGCGTGAGGCATTGGTTCCCTGATAGGTTTTTCCATCATGGGAAATCAAGGTCGCACTCACTGGTGTCGCATCGAGTTTGAGCAGGGTTTTACCGAGGAAGTTGGTCAGTAGCAGGTGATCGGCCTGCGGAACGGTGCGCCACAGCAGGTTGGCACCGAAACGTTGTGTGCCTCTGTAACCAAGTCTGCCCTTGGCCTGGTACTGGCTCAATTGCTGGAGCGAAGCCTGATGGGATTCCCAGTCCAATGGAGGAGTGACAGGTGCCTGGCTGGCACAGCCGGAAAGAAGAAAAAGTAGTACAGAGAAACCAAGCAGGCGCTGTTTCGAGTGTAAATACAATCGAACAAATGAAATCGATGGCATAATTTATGATTAACTTGTGGGTTTAGGCAAACAATAGCGAGAATTGGACCATAATACCAACTGCAACAAGGAATTGCTGAGGGGACCTGAGCAATAAATGGTATTTAAATATCAACATTTGATCAGGAATGCCAGATTGATTGCGTTAGTTTTCTTTAATTACGCTGGGGCATCAAGTAAAATCCCGCCCTGGATCTTTTTCACCGGCGAAGTTGGTACACCGTCTCCATGACATTGCTTGCATTAGGAATAAATCATAAAACGGCTTCTGTGGATTTACGTGAGCGTGTTGCGTTTTCCCCGGAAAAGCTGACACAGGCATTGCAGCAGTTAGAAGCTCACCCGGAGGTGACAAGTGGCGTTATCGTCTCGACTTGCAACCGCACCGAGCTCTATTGTGACGTGACCCAGACCGGACCGGGCATCCTGATCGACTGGTTGACCAAGTTTCATCAACTCAGCGCTGAAGAGCTGATGCCGAGCTTGTATTTTCACGAGGAGCAGGCAGCAGTTCGACACTTAATGCGTGTGTCTTGCGGCCTTGATTCTTTAGTACTTGGTGAGCCACAGATCCTGGGGCAGGTAAAGCAATCTTATTCTGATGCCCGTGATTATGAGACCGTTCATGGCATGTTGGAAAAGTTGTTCCACAAGTCATTTACGGTAGCGAAGCGGGTGCGTACCGAGACAGACATTGGTGGCAATGCCGTATCGGTGGCGTTTGCTGCCTGCACTCTTGCCAAGCAAATCTTTGAATCGTTATCAGATGCCACGGTATTATTGGTCGGTGCGGGTGAAACCATCGAGTTGGTCGCTCGCCATTTGGTCGAACAAGGATGCAATAAGCTGATTGTGGCCAATCGGACTAAAGAGCGTGCCGACAATTTGGCCAAGGAATTTGGGGCCGAGGTGATTGGTCTGCCGGACATTCCTGACTATCTGCCCCGGGCAGATATTGTGATTAGTTCGACTGCAAGCCCGTTGCCGATCGTTGGCAAGGGAATGGTCGAGAAAGCGATTAAGGCACGTCGCCATCAGCCAATGCTGCTGGTGGATATAGCCGTTCCGCGAGATATCGAACCGGAAGTCGGCGAACTGAACGATGCTTATTTGTATACGGTCGATGACTTGCACAGCATCGTGGAAAAGAATCGCGAGCAACGCAAGGTTGCAGCGATTCAGGCCGAGGCCATTGTCAGTGAAGAAAGTGCAGCCTTCATGAGCTGGTTGCGTTCGTTGGAAGCTGTTGACAGCATTCGTCAGTATCGCTGCCATGCCGAAGATATCAAAACTGAACTACTAAGCCGTAGCCTTCAGGCTATAGCCAATGGCAGCGATCCAGAAAAAGTGTTGGCTGAATTGAGCAATAAGCTGACCAATAAATTGATTCACGCGCCAACTCGGGCAATGCAGCAGGCTGCTCATAATGGCGAGCCGGAGAAATTGGCCGTCATACGCGAGACTCTGGGATTAGAGTCGTTCAAAAATTAATATGAGGCAGGGCCGATGCGCACTGCCATGACCGGAACACAACAGTTAAGTCAATTATGAAATCTTCAATTTTAGTTAAATTAGAAACGCTGGTTGAGCGTTACGAAGAAGTCCAGCATCTGCTTAGTGATCCTGATGTGATCGGTGATCAGAATAAATTCCGAGCGCTTTCCCGTGAATACTCTCAGCTGGAAGAAGTAACCAAGTGTTTCCAGGCTTATCAGCAAGCGAAAGAGGATCTTGAAGCCGCTGAAGAGATGACGAAAGAAGATGATCCGGAAATGCGTGAAATGGCGCAGGAAGAAGTGAAGGAAACGAAAGCTGAAATCATCCGTCTTGAGGATGAGCTTCAGGTGCTTCTGATCCCGAAAGACCCGAACGATGAGCGCAACTGTTTTATCGAAATCCGAGCCGGAGCTGGTGGTGACGAAGCGGGTATTTTTGCCGGTGACCTGTTCCGCATGTACAGCAAGTATGCAGAGAGCCGTGGCTGGCGTATCGAAGTGATCAATGCGAACAACTCTGAGCAAGGTGGCTATAAAGAAATGGTCGCCAAAGTGAATGGCGAAGGCGTATACGGTGTGCTGAAATTTGAATCAGGCGGTCATCGTGTTCAGCGTGTACCGGCAACGGAATCTCAGGGCCGCGTTCACACTTCGGCTTGTACGGTTGCGGTTCTTCCTGAAGTACCGGAAGCCGAAATCCCAGAAATCAATGCAGGTGATCTGAAAATTGATACCTTCCGGGCCTCGGGCGCGGGCGGTCAGCACGTTAACACCACCGACTCTGCAATCCGTATTACCCACCTGCCAACTGGCATTGTGGTGGAGTGTCAGGACGAGCGTTCCCAGCACAAGAACAAGGCCAAGGCAATGTCAGTACTGGCGGCGCGTATTATTAAAGCTGAAGAGGAACGACGTCATGAAGCAGAAGCAAGTACTCGTCGTAACCTACTAGGGTCGGGTGACCGATCTGACCGAATCCGTACCTACAACTACCCGCAGGGCCGTGTATCTGATCACCGTATCAACCTAACTCTCTATCGTCTGAACGAGGTTATGGAGGGTGATATGGATACCCTGATCCAACCAGTGTTGCAGGAGCACCAGGCTGATCAGCTAGCAGCCATGGCTGAACAGAACTAATGCCATTGAGCATTGAAGTACTGCTGAAGCAGACTGTTCAGCAGCTTATTGATGCGGGCTCCGAAAGCCCGCAACTGGATGCTGCTGTATTGCTGTGTTTTGTGCTGGATAAGCCTCGCAGTTATTTGCTGACCTGGCCGGAAAAAACACTCGACAGTGAGCAAGCTGCTGCTTTCGATGCCGTTTTGTCTCGCCGTCTGGCGGGAGAACCCATTGCGTATATCGTCGGTGAGCGGGAGTTTTGGTCATTGTCACTGAAAGTTGCGCCACATACCCTGATCCCGCGTCCTGACACCGAACGTTTGGTGGAGCTGGCATTGGAAAAAGTGCCTACGGAGCCTTGTTCTGTACTCGATTTGGGCACAGGGACGGGAGCGATAGCCCTGGCGATCGCCTCGGAACGCCCTGAACTGAGTGTAACCGGTATCGACTTGCGTCCGGAAGCTGCTCAGCTGGCGTTGGAAAACAGTCAGAATCTACACATTACTAATACCCGCTTCCTGTCCGGAAGCTGGTACAGTCCGCTGACACCTGACGATCGTTTTGCCGTTGTTGTCAGCAACCCCCCCTACATTGATAAAACTGACCCTCACCTCGAACAGGGCGATGTGCGTTTTGAGCCTAAGAGCGCTTTGGTGGCAGAAGAGAACGGCCTGTCTGATATTCGTATCATCAGCGATCAGAGCCGCTTGTATTTGCAACCGGGCGGCTGGCTGCTGATGGAACATGGCTTTGAACAAGGTGAAGCGGTAAGGGCTATTTTACTGGAACTGGGATATAACCAGGTCTCAACAGCACAGGATTATGCCGGCCTAGATCGGGTAACCATGGGTTGTTGGCAAGGATAGAGAGAGAAAATTATATGTACGCTGCGTTTAAACATCTCCACATGGTGGCAATTGCTCTGAGTGTTTTGCTGTTTGTTGTTCGCTATTGTCTGATGATGGCGAATTCATCGCTGCTCGAGAAAAAATACTTAAAGATCACCCCCCATGTCGTTGATACCATTCTGTTACTAACCGGCATTGCGCTTATTTTCATCACCGGTGTTATTCCGTTTACGGAATCCGGAAACTGGCTGACCCAGAAGCTGAGCTGCGTACTGGCATATATCGCTTTGGGCTTTTTCACGCTGAAATACGGTAAAAACAAAGTATTCAAGACCTTTGCTTTTTTCGGTTCGCTAGGTTGGGTGATGGCGGCTGCAAACATTGCAACGACTAAGTCATCATTTCTGGGGTAATCATGTTACGTTTTACTGATGAAGAATTAGAGCAGATGGCGCTAGTGGAAGGTGCTCTGGAAATGACAGCGGAAATTGATCCAGCGTTTCCAGCCGGCTGGGTCCGGCTACAGCTCAAAAAGCTGGCCCAGGAGGCGGAACACGCCTTGATGGATGAGATGAATCCGCACCTGCGTCTGGAAGGTCTTATCCGTCTGTTTTACCGCGAGTGGGGTTTTCGTGGCGACCAGCAGCAGTATTTTTCTTCGGAAAATGTCTTTCTTGACAAAGTACTGGAACGTAAGAAAGGCATCCCTGTCAGCCTAGGGGCGATATTTCTCTACCTTGCACACCACCTTGAGCTGTCGGTCAGCAGTGTGGGTTTTCCGACCCAGTTTATTCTCAAGGTTAGCTGGTATGACGGCGAGCATCAGTACATCAACCCATTTGACGGTGAGTTCCTGAGCAAGCGGACAATGGGCGCTTGGCTGAAAGGTCATCGTGGCCCGTTTACCGAACTGCGCCAAGAGCATCTGGACGAAGCGGACAATACCGATATTTTGACTCGTTGGCTGACGGTCATGAAAAGTGCCCTGTTACGCGAAGAACACTTTGCCGATGCGCTGCGCTGCAGTGATATGGCGCTGGAGTTTAGCCCTGGCGACCCGCACGAAATTCGGGATCGAGGCTATATTTACCAGCAGCTGGAATGCAGCCATGTTGCGGCGATGGATTATGAGTATTTTATCGAGCAATGTCCGGAAGATCCTGCGGCGGAATTACTGAAGCTACAGGTACAGGCACTCAACGAAGAGCCTCTGACCCTGCATTGATAATGATAGTGGCAATAAATTCGGAGGTAATAGCCGAGTCTCGGCAGTGGTTATTACGTCAATATACAGAATGAGAAGAGAGAATATGATGGAACAGAAAGTTGTTCGAGTTGGTGATATAGATGTTGCCAATGACAAGCCGTTTGTCTTGTTTGGTGGTATGAACGTACTTGAATCTCGCGATATGGCTATGCAGATCTGTGAGAAGTACGTGGAAGTGACCGACAAACTCGGTATTCCTTACGTGTTTAAGGCGTCTTTTGACAAAGCCAACCGCTCTTCCGTTCACTCTTACCGTGGGCCGGGGATGGAAGAAGGCCTGAAGATCTTCCAGGAACTGAAAGATACGTTTGGCGTGAAGATCATTACAGACATTCATGAGCAGTATCAGGCACAGCCTGTTGCTGATGTTGTCGATGTTATTCAGCTTCCCGCTTTCCTTGCTCGCCAGACAGATCTGGTTGAGACAATGGCGAAAACCGGCGCGGTGATCAACGTGAAGAAGCCTCAGTTTATGAGCCCTGGTCAGGTTGGTAATATCGTTGAAAAATTTGCTGAGTGCGGCAACGAGAACATCATTCTTTGCGAACGTGGCGTATTACACGGCTATGATAATCTCGTTGTTGATATGCTGGGCTTCGATGTGATGAAGAAGGCGTCTAAAGGCAGCCCGATCATTTTTGATGTCACCCATGCCCTGCAGTGCCGTGATCCGCAGGGTGCGGCATCAGGTGGCCGTCGTGAACAAACCATTGACCTTGCTCGTTCAGGTATTGCGACAGGGATCGGCGGTCTGTTTATGGAAGCTCATCCGACACCGGATCAGGCGCGCTGCGATGGTCCTTCAGCCTTCCCGCTAGATAAACTTGAGCCGTTCCTGGCTCAGATCAAGCAGCTGGATGATCTGATCAAGAGCTTCGAGCCAATCGAAATCAAATAAGCGATATCACTCCTGATAATGCGCGGCCCAGTAGATATTCCTGCTGGGCCGTTGTTTTTTTGAGCGATTTTGGCGTAGATTAAAAAAATACAATTTGTAAAAATTTAGTGGTTCCATCTATCTATGGTTGTCTGTGTGGTGATATTGATTATCCATTGCGATAATGCTGGTTCATCTACCTGTCTTACGGCTAGAAACAGAGCGAGAAGTTTGCCGTTTGCTTTGTGAGACTTTAATTCTGCATCTGTATACTCCTCACCGAGTAAAATTTTGTAGAAGTAGGGTGTTACGTGTCATTATCTCAAGATATACCTATGAGTCATTCGGAGCCGACGGTTTCTAGCTGGAGCAAACACGATTCAAGCTGGATGCTGAGCTTGTTTGGTACCGCAGTGGGAGCCGGTATTTTGTTCCTGCCGATCAATATCGGTGTCGGGGGTTTCTGGTCATTGGTGATCATGGCCCTGTTGGCCGGGCCGATGACATTTCTTGCCCACCGCGGATTATCTCGCTTCGTACTGTCGTCATCCAAGCCGGATGCAGATTTTACCGATGTGGTAGAAGAACACTTTGGTGTCAGCTCAGGGCGCCTTATTTCCTTGCTGTATTTTCTCTCTATTTTTCCTATCCTGTTGATCTATGGTGTTGGCCTGACCAATACGGTCGATAGCTTTATTGTTAACCAGCTGGGGATGGCTTCTCCACCGCGGATAGTGCTTTCGGGTATTTTGGTATTCGGCATGATTGCTATCATGATGGCTGGCGAAAAAGTGATGCTGAGAGTGTTTGAGGTGATTGTCTACCCGCTCGCGGCCATTCTGGCTGGTTTATCGCTCTATTTGATACCAAACTGGCAGATGCCGGATCTGATGACTTTGCCTGAATGGGGAAGCTTTTCTATCACGCTGTGGCTTGCAGTGCCGGTGACAGTATTTGCTTTTAGCCACGCAGCTGCGATCTCCAGCTTTGCCAATGCTCAGCGCCGCCACTATGGTGGGGATGCCGGGCAAAAATCCGATCAGATCCTTAAACGCACTTCGGTGATGCTTATTTCCTTCGTATTGTTCTTTGTCTTTTCATGTGTACTGAGCCTGAGCCCGGCACAGCTACTGGAAGCCAAAGCGCAGAATGTCTCGGTTCTGTCTTACCTGGCCAATGTTCACAATAGCCCGTTTATCGTTGCGTTAGGCCCATTGATTGCCTTTATTGCGATCTCTTCTTCTTTCCTCGGCCATTTCATGGGGGCACGCGAAAGCCTGAACGGTATGCTGCAGAAGCAGACCAGCCTGGCACCGTCGAAACTGGACAAGCTTGGGATCGTGTTTATGTTCTTTGCTATCTGGTTCGCCGCAGTAATGAACCCGAGTATCCTGGGAATGATGGAAGCGTTGTCCGGTCCCGTAATTGCGATGATCCTGTTCATCATGCCAATGCTGGCGGTATACAAGGTCGATGCGTTGAAAGCGCACCGTGGCAAATTCAGTACAATCTTTATTTTAGTGATGGGACTGCTGGCGGTATCAGCGATTGTGTTTAACCTGATTTAATCAAGCGGTTCATCTATCACCATAAAAAAAGCGCCGATGTTGGTACCAACATCGGCGCTTTTTGTTCGTGCGTTATGCCATTACAGCTTAAAGCGGTTGATTTCCTGCTGCAGTTCATGTGACAGGTGCGATAGCTCGGCAGCTTGTTTTGCGGCCTCATCGGCTTCGACAGCCAGTTCGTTGGATACGTCGCGGATCCCTTCGGTGTTGCGAGTGATTTCAGACGTCACCGAAGACTGCTCCTCGGCCGCAGAAGCAATTTGAGTCGCCATATCACTGATATTGGTTACTGCGCTGTTGATCTGGGACAGGCTGGCAGACGCTGCACTCGCATCATCGACACTGGTTTCGGCCAAGCGACGGCTGTCTTCCATAATGCCCACAGCACGACCGGTAGTCTGCTGCAGGGTTTCGATCATCTGCTGGATTTCCTGTGTCGAGGCATGAGTACGCTGGCTAAGAACGCGTACCTCGTCGGCAACCACGGCAAAACCGCGACCTTGCTCACCGGCACGGGCAGCTTCAATGGCGGCATTCAGTGCCAGCAGGTTGGTCTGCTCGGCAATACCTTGAATCGTCGATAGGATAGTGTTGATGCTCTGGGCATGGGTATTGAGCTCGCCAATCACATCGGTAGCCGTGTCGACTTCGCTGGCAAGGCCTGTAATAGACTGCTGGCTCTGACTAACCTGAACAGAGCCGTGCTCTGATACTTCGACTGTTTCGCTTGAGGTGCGAGCGGTATTGTCCGCATTGCCGGCAATTTCCTGGGTAGCTGCTGCCATCTCGTTGATCGCTGTCGCCACCATGTTGATTTCGTCTTGTTGGTGCTGAATGCGGGTACTACGCTCTTCAGCCTGCGAGGCCGTAATGTGAGCCTGCTGGGTCAGCGAGCTGGATACTTCCTGCAGACGCGAGACCATGCCGTGCATATTACCGACAAAGCGGTTGAAGTTATGAGCCAGTTGGCCAACTTCGTCATCGCTGCGAGGATCAAGACGCTGGGTCAGATCGCCTTCGCCGGTCGCAATTTCTGCCAGAGCCTGGGAAACTCGGCCCAAGTCGCGGAAAAGAAAGCCGACTAACCATGCAACAGCACTTACCACAATCAGGGTAATAATAATTGATGTGATAATAAGTTGGCGCAGAAGGCTGCTATGGCTGGCTTCTTCGGTTGTGCGGTCCATCTCAAGGCCAAGGATCCAGTCAGTGCCCGGAACATTGGCAAAATGGAGTAATTTCTCTTGGCCGTTAATGGTAACCGTTTCAATGCGGTTGGCCTGAATCGCTGATTCAATACGAGCCATATTCAGTTCGCTGCTGTAGCGGTTGATTGGCTGAAGCAGCAGCGATTCGTCAGGGTGGGCAAGGAAGGTATTATCCTGCTTGTTAAGCAGCATGGCGTAGGCGTTTTTGCCGACATCAAGGTTGATAACATCATTGATCAGCTGGTCGATCAATACGTCGGCACCGACGACCCCTACCATTGCTCCGTTTTTCATCACCGGCTCGGCAATCGTTACAAGTAGTGCATTGGTAATTGCATCCTGGTAGGCCGTTGTAATGATTTGGGTACCGGCATTTTGGGCGTCGCGATACCAAGGGCGGGTGCGAGGATCATAGTCGGCACGGTTACGTTCTGGGTGTGAACGATACATCCCTCCCGCAGGTGTACCTAAAAAGATATCGTCAAAGTCGCCGGCCTTACGAGCCTGCTGAAGAAATGGGACGACATTGGCTTCGGTGCTGTAGTCATTGAAAGCACTGGCAATATCACTGCGGATTGATACCCACTCTGAAATGCCTTCGGTTGCTGCTGCGGAAAGGCTGTCGGCACGTGCGTTGATGCCGCTGCGGGTTTGCTCAAAAAGCTGATCGGCAGCTAGCCAGGTCAGGGCTGCCGCCATGACAACCACTGCAGATAAGCTGGCACCTATGAGTTTTTGTTTTAAGGATAATTTCATTTTTATTCAGTCTAAAGGGCAAAAGGTAGGGGATATTAGTTGGCTCGAATTTTATAGATATTTTGACCAACATGCACGAAAAAGTGACATGAGTCATGTTATGGGTAACAGGTTGAATATTAATGTGTTTTTTTTGACGCACAATGGTTGGCGGGGTCAAAAAAATGCCACCGCTGCGTATCGCAGTGATGGCATATTTTTGTTACTAAACTGACTATGAGTGCAATATGGTTAGTATGTTTTATAGCTTAAAGCGCGCTATCTCTTTTTGTAAACTTGCCGAGAGCTCGGAGAGCTGAATTGCCTGCTCGCTGGCGTCACTTGCTTCATGCGCTAGCTGATCAGAGACTTCCCTGACAGCCTCGGTGTTGCGGGTGATCTCAGACGTAACCAGCGACTGCTCTTCGGCCGCCGAGGCTATCTGAGTCGCCATATCACTAATCTGGTTGACCGACTGGGTGATGTGGCTGAGGCTTGTACTGGCAGAGGCTGCATCGGTGACGCTGGTTTCGGCCAACAGCTTGCTGTCATTCATGATCGAGACTGCTTCGGTCGTCGTTTGCTGCAGGGTTTCGATAGTCAGCTGGATTTCCTGAGTCGAGGAATGGGTTCGTTGGCTGAGAATGCGAACCTCGTCGGCAACAACGGCAAAGCCTCGTCCTTGTTCACCGGCACGGGCGGCCTCAATCGCTGCATTGAGCGCCAGTAGGTTGGTCTGCTCGGCGATATCCTGAATCGTGGAAAGAATACTATTAATATTCAGTGCATGTTGATTTAGCGCCTTGATCACATCTGTTGCAGTATCGACTTCATGGGCCAAATTGCTGATCGAGTGCTGGCTCTTGCCTACCTCCTCGGCACCGAGCTGGGCATGGGATACGGTTTGCTCTGATGTCTGGGCTGTACTTTCTGCATTGTTGGCTATTTCCTGGGTGGCGGTGGCCATTTCCGTAATTGCTGTCGCCACCATATTTATTTCGTCTTGCTGTTGCTGAATCCGCTGGCTGCGTTGCTGGGCCTGATCTGCCGTATCATGAGCCTGATCCGCGAGTGAACCGGACATGTGACTCAAGCGGCTGATCATCCCATGCATATTGTCCAAAAAGCGGTTGAAGTTGTTGGCGAGCTGGCCAATTTCGTCATTGCTGTGTGGCTGCAAGCGCTGGGTCAAGTCGCCTTCGCCATTGGCAATATCTGCCAGTGCAATGGAAACCTTGCCTAAATCCCGGAACAGGTAATTCACGAGCATTGATACCGCCACTAGCGCAATCAGAGTGCCTATGATGCCAGTGGCAATTAGGCTTTTCAGTAATTGGTTATGGCTGGCTTCTTCTGTCGCCCGATCCATCTCGACAGCGAAAATCCAGTTGCTGTTATCAATTCCACCGAAATAGATCAGCTTTTCCTGATTGTTTTGTTCAAAAATTTGAATGCTTTGCTCAGTCATTGCCGAGTTAACTTTGCTTGTTGTTAGCTCGGGGGCAAGGTTGGTTAGAGGCTGAAGCGTAAGCTGACTTTTGTGGTAAGCCAAAATATTACCTTGCTGGGTCAGTAGCATCGCGTTGGCATTCTGTCCGACATCATAGCCAGTGATGGTAGCCTGTAAGTAGTCTAGGGTGATATCTGCGCCAATGACCCCAATCTTTTGGCCATTGAGGAGCACTGGAACAGAAAAAGTTAGCATCGCCTTGCCATCAGCAGTGCCTTTATAGGGCGCTGACGTGCTGACTGTTGAAGCGGTTAGCGCTTGTTGGTACCAACCGCGAGTTCTCGCATCAAAGTTGCTTAATGGAGTGGTAAGGTTGCCATCCATAAACAGTTTGCCGTCCAAATCAGCAAAGAACACATCATTGAATTGACCAATTTCTTTGGCTTGTTTCATTACGGTGTGTAGTTGTTCCCGGTTGGATATACGCCCGGTAGACCCTACGATTGTTTTGTGTTCTTCAAGCCAGTAGCCAACGGCGTCGGTAGCAATATTGGTGAGGCTGGTGGCGCGGGAATAAATACCGCTCCGGCTTTGGGAAAAAAGCTCATAGGAGGCTAACCATATTAGCCCCCCGGCAATAATGATAATGGCAGAGAAAACACATCCGAGTAATTTATGTTTTAGTGTTAGTTTCATTGAGGCTGTCTATTTATAGTATAGGGTTCTGTATATAATATCGTTATAGGGTGAAAGTTCCATCAAATTTATTGTGAGTGCATAGTAATTATTTTGCATATAGTTTGCGCTGGGGGATAGTTATGGTATTCAAGCTGATTGTAGATGTTTAGACGTCTAGATGTTGACACCTCCAGGGGGACGTTCTAGTCTAGGGCAAATTCTAAAATAGATGTCCTATAGTCATCATGTCGAACACAACACAACCACTTAATTCAATCAATACTCCGTCAGCACTGGCGTTGCTGCCGCTGGGTATTTTTCTTGCACTATTTATTGGCGTCGGTAGCTACCTGACAATGCAAGGGGTAGATTTTGCTTTCTATCAGTTACCAGCACCTGTTGCGGCCCTACCTGCTGTTATTGTGGCCTTGCTGCTGAGCAAAGAGAAACTCAACAAGGCAATTGAACAATTCCTGCGAGGTGTCGGCCATAGCGATATTATCGCTATGTGTATGATTTACCTGCTAGCTGGCGCATTTGCATCAGTTGCCAAAGCGACCGGTGGTGTTGATGCGACGGTTAACTTTGGTTTGTCGATGTTGCCTGCGAGCATGATTTTGCCGGGGATCTTTGTGATTTCGGCATTCATTGCTACGGCGATGGGTACCTCGATGGGCACTATTGCCGCGGTTGCCCCTGTTGCTCTGGGGATAGCCCAAGCTGCCGGAATGGATGTTGCACTTACTGCGGGGGTTGTACTGAGTGGTGCGATGTTCGGTGACAACCTGTCGATTATTTCGGATACGACGATTGCTTCGACCCGCTCTCAGGGTTGCCAGATGAAAGACAAGTTCCGCGAGAACATCCGTATTGCCCTTCCGGCAGCGATCATTGCCGTCGTATTGTTTATGTTCAGCAGTACACCGACAGAGGTGCCGGCGGCAACAGATGTCGAATGGCTGAAGGTGCTGCCGTATATTACTATCTTGGTACTGGCAGTGTCGGGGCTTAATGTCTTCGTGGTGCTGAGCATTGGTATTCTACTGGCAGGTGGCGTCGGGCTGTTTGCTGCTCCAGAATATAGCCTGTCTTCTTATAGCCAGGATATTTATGCCGGTTTTGGCAATATGCAGGAAATCTTCCTGCTCTCAATGCTTATTGGCGGCATTAGTGAATTGATGCGCCAGCAGGGCGGACTCGCTTATCTGACCCAGTTAATTAGCCGTATTATTCGCGTCTTTAGTAAAGACCATACCCAGGGACAGAATTTACGAGCCAGTGAATTGGGTATTGCCGGCTTGGTGAGCCTGACGAACTGCTGTACGGCGAACAACACCGTGGCGATTATTGTTTCAGGCGGCGTGGCAAAAGAGCTGGCAGTAGAGAATGGCGTTACACCGCGCCGCTCGGCCAGTTTGCTGGATATTTTTTCCTGTGTTGTGCAGGGCGTGTTGCCTTACGGTGCGCAGGCGCTATTGCTAGGTTCGGTGTTTGGCTTGTCGCCACTCGAAGTGGTTAGCCATTCTTACTACTGTTTCTTCCTAGCGATTGCGGCCGTTGTAGCGGTGTTTGTTAAGCATCCCGCTCGCCAACTGGCCAGTGCCTGAGTAACTGGTCACTGAACTTGATAGAGTTGTAAAAAAAGCCCGAAAGTGTATCAAATGCCTCGCAACTGCGAGGCATTTTTTTGCGCGTAATCAGGTGTTAGTGAAAATTCCTTGGCAGTATGGTGATCTGGCCAACAGATTTATGAAATCAACAGAAAACTGATCATTGTTTAATTTAAACTTGCGCTTATTGTAACAATATAAACAGCTACTTATACCTTACCAAGGATGAGTGGTAGCAAGTGGTAATGCCAAGCGAAAGAGTAAAATAGAGTCTTTTGAAATAGTCGCGAAAGGCCGGCTCCCGCATTGCTTGGCATCATAATAATATTTAATGGTTAAGGGGATCCCCATGAAGCAACGCTTATTTGCCAAAACAGCTTTAACAGCTGCAGTACTGGCTACTCTATCTGGTTGTGCGAACCAGGCAGATACTACGGCACCGTCTTGGCAGGCTGACGAAACATATAAACTGACAATTCTTCATACCAATGACCATCACGGTCGTTTCTGGCAGAACAAATACGGTGAGTACGGCATGGCCGCTCGCAAGACACTGCTTGACCAGATCCGTACCGAAGTGGCTGCTCAAGGTGGTACAACGTTGCTTCTGTCAGGTGGTGATATCAATACCGGTGTTCCTGAGTCTGATCTACAAGACGCAGAACCAGATTTCAAAGGCATGAACATGCTAGGTTACGATGCAATGGCATTGGGTAACCATGAATTTGACAACCCGCTAGAAGTATTACGCAAGCAGGAAGAGTGGGCTGAGTTCCCTATGCTATCGGCGAACATCTACGATAAAGAAACGGGCGAGCGCTTGTTCCAGCCGTACCAGATCTTTGAGCAGCAGGGTATCAAGATTGCTGTTATCGGTCTGACAACCGAAGATACGGCTAAGATTGGTAACCCTGAATATATTGGCGGCGTAGATTTCCGTGATCCGAAAGCCGAAGCTAAGAAGCTGATCGCTGAACTAGAAGAGACTGAGAAGCCAGATGTGATCATCGCTGCGACTCACATGGGTCACTATGAAAATGGTAACCGTGGTGTGAACGCGCCGGGTGATGTGGCGCTGGCTCGTTATGTCGACGAAGGCGATCTGGACATGATTGTAGGCGGTCACTCGCAAGAGCCTGTCTGCATGGAAGGTCCGAATATGTACAACAAGAACTTCAAGCCGGGCGATGAGTGTCAGCCCGATCAGCAGAACGGCACCTGGATTGTACAGGCTCACGAGTGGGGCAAGTATGTTGGCCGTGCTGATTTTGAATTTAAAAATGGTGAACTGCAGATGGTCAGCTATGACCTGATCCCGGTAAACCTGAAGAAAAAAGTGAAGCTGGCGGACGGTAGCAAGAAGCGTGTCTTCATTGAAGATGAGATTTCTCAGAACGATGAAGTGAAAACATTCCTTCAGCCTTTCCAGGAGCGCGGCCAGGAACAGTTGAATGTCAAGATTGCTCAGTCAAACGGCAAGCTTGAAGGTGACCGTAATGTCGTGCGTTTCCAGCAGACTAACCTGGGTCGCCTGATTGCAGCTTCTCATATGCAGCGTGCAAAAGCTGACTTTGCAGTGATGAACTCTGGTGGTGTTCGTGATTCTATTGCTGCCGGTGATATCACTTACAAAGACGTTCTGACCGTACAGCCATTTGGCAATATCGTGACTTATACGGATATGAGCGGTGCGGAAGTGATGGATTACCTGAATGTGGTAGCAACCAAGCCTATTGATTCAGGTGCCTTCGCTCAGTTCTACGGTATTTCCATGACTGTTCAGAACGGTAAAGTGAGTAATGTCAAAGTAGGTGGCAAGCCTCTGAGCCTGACTGAAACTTACCGTTTCACCATTCCTAGCTTCAATGCTGCCGGTGGTGACGGCTATCCGAAAGTTGCAGGTCACCCAGGCCATGTAAACACCGGCTTTGTTGATGCTGAAGTGCTTAAAGAGTACCTACAGGCAAACAGCCCGATTGATGTGAACAAGTTTGCGCCTAAGGGTGAGATGGTTTACAAATAACCCTGTCGACAGAAATGCATGTAATTGCATTTCTGTATGACTCTGAGCCTCGGCACTATGCCGGGGCTTTTTTTATGCAGATAGTTTTTTATTGTCGATGGTTTTTTATTGCAGCTCGGTTGGATATATTGATCCTCTATGAGCTAACTTTTCAGAGATAACAATGACGCCAGCAATTAACTTAGCGAAAAAACAGAAAGTCGATTATACCGTTCACCAGTATGACCATGATCCTGCCAATACCAATTTTGGCCTGGAGGCGGCACAGGTCTTGGTGCAGGATCCAAGCCGAGTTTTCAAGACGCTGTTATTTGCATTGAACGGCGATCCCAAGAAGTTGGCTGTCGCGATTGTCCCGGTTGCCGGTATGCTGGATCTCAAGGCAGCAGCCAAAGCTGCGGGGGGCAAAAAGGCTGATATGGCCGATCCTCAAATTGCAGAAAAGACAACTGGATACATTGTAGGGGGCATCAGCCCTTTGGCGCAGAAGAAGCGTTTGCCTACCTACCTTGATGCGTCAGCTGAACAGTTCGACACTATCTGCGTAAGTGCAGGACGACGTGGTCTGGAAATTGAACTGGCGCCGAATGACTTGTTATCGTTGACGCGAGGAAGCTTCGCGCCGATCGCCAAAAATGCCAACGGCTAACCAAATGCAGCTAGGCCTTTATGATCAAGCATATTAATTTAAACCTGCTTCGTACGCTTCAAGTCTTGCTTGATGAGTGCCATGTCAGCAGGACGGCAGCCCGACTTTATATCACCCAGTCGGCGGTTAGCCGCCAGCTTAACCAGTTAAGGGAGTTGTTCAATGATCCCTTGTTGGTAAGGGACGGAAATCGCCTGTTTCCGACCCCAAAGGCTGAGCAGCTTAAGCTAAAATTGGATGGGGTATTGACCGAGTGCCAAGAGCTGTTTGCCTGCGATGAGTTTGAGCCGACAGCCTGGCAGGGAAAAGTTGTTATGTCGTCATCTGATTATGTGGCGCAGTATATTCTGCCTGACATCGTGGAACTGCTTCAGCAGCAGGCTCCCCTGCTCCGCCTTTCTTTCCAGCTATGGTCTCCCGATCGGTTAGCTCAACTGGCAGAGCTGGATATCCAGCTTGTCTCTACGATGCTGCCTCAGATCCCGCCGGGGCTGTGTGGCTGTTCTATCGGAGCGGATTATCCGGTGTGTGTGATGCGTAATGAGCATCCGCTGGCAAACAAAGAGTCTTTGACTCTCGATGAGTTCGTAAATTATAACCATCTGAAAGTCTCGGGCGGAGGAGATAAAGACAGCTTTGTCGATCAACACCTCACAGAGCTCGGACTGACACGGAATATCCAGTTTTCGGTTCCTTTTTTCGGCTCTGCCTTTCACACTGTTTGCCGTACAGACATGCTTATGGTGCTCCCAGAGCATATTGCATTCAATATGAAGCTTATGTTTCCAGTTACTTACATGTCGTTGCCGATACCCGCTCCCGAGCACAAATATTGGCTGCTATGGCACCCAAGGTTTGATAATGATCCCGCCCATTGCTGGTTAAGAGAGCAGGTGCTGGCAGTCATGCGCGGATCTATGTATTCCATCACTATGACTTAAAATCATAGCGGTGATGATTTCTTTTGATTTCAGCTAATAGCTTCTGGCTGTTACCTTGAGTGTCAGTTTAAGGAGTAGATGATGACATTCAGTATTTGGCTTTCGCTATTAATGATCTGTATGCTCGGCGCGATGTCGCCGGGCCCAAGCTTGGCGGTTGTCGCCAAGCATAGTCTGGCCGGGGGAAGGCTGCATGGTGTAGTGACTTCCTGGGCCCATGCCTTCGGTGTCGGAATTTATGCATTGCTGACATTGCTTGGTCTTGCTGTCGTGCTCAGGCAGTCTCCGATGCTGTTTTCGGTGATCACCTACGCAGGGGCTGCTTATCTTGCTTATCTTGGTATGAATGCTCTGCGATCTAAAGGTGGTGTTGCCGCTAAGCTGGCGGCAGGCAAGCAGGTCAACTTAAGAACCGCTGCACGTGACGGCTTGATGATTTCACTGTTAAACCCAAAACTGGCTTTGTTTTTTCTGGCTTTGTTTAGTCAGTTTGTGGCCGTTGGGACAGAGATCACCAGTCGAGCGGTAATAGTGGCAACGCCACTATTAGTTGACGGGCTCTGGTATACGCTGATTGCTTTTGTGCTTTCTAATCCGAAGGTATTGGATAAGTTACGACTCAAGGCTCAGTTGATTGACCGACTATCAGGTATTGTTTTGATTTTGCTGGCATTGCGGGTTGTCATAATGGCGTAGCAAATACAGATAATAAGAAGAGGAGCCTAGGCTCCTCTTTTTTTGTTGCGTGATATGTTCTATCGGTTAGCTTTGTCGCTTCTGGTGCCGTTCACGGTTTTCCAGCTTGCGCTCGGGACTTTTCTTGATCATGACATACAAGGCTCCATTCCCTCCGTGTTGGCGTAAGGCGGAATGAAAACACATGACATCGGCAATTTGTTCCAGCCAGGTGGCAACATAGCTTTTCATGAGAGCGGGAGGATTTGATCGCTCGCCCTTGCCATGAACAATAATCACTGTACGTATATCCATACGCTGGCACTGCTTGAGAAAGTGCAGTACTTCGTCGCGGGCTTGTTTTAGTGTCTTGCGGTGTAAATCAAGCCGAGCCTGAATTTCATATTTACCAAGGCGGAGCTTACGGAAAACACCTTCCTGAACGCCATCACGTTTAAATTCAATCATGTCGTCAGGCTTGAGCATGGTTGCGTGATCGAGTGATAGGTATTCTGGATCGCTGTCCGATAGAGTTTGCGCAGCAAGTCGACGGGCGAGATGAGCGTCAGTAACCTGATGCTTGTGAGCGGTTTCTATTTGGTCTTGCTTGATTGGCGAAACATCGGCCATCATCTCACGAAAGAGATCGAGTTCATCGGAATCTGACATGGTGGTACGGAATTTGATTACGGTGAGATCATTATACTCTTTTCACTTAATGACCAAAAGAAATCCAGGGTCAAGACCGACACTTTGACCCTGGTGCAAGCAAATTACTTTGCTAATTGGCTCTAGTGAGGAGAAGGTGCCGACAGCACTTTGTAGACAAAGTAGCCACCGAAAAATAACATTAATCCCAAGGTTATGAAGATCACGATCATTGAAGACAGTCCGACGGCATTGCCAAATAGAAGATCTAGCCAAAAATCCATGTTAACTCCTTTAAGTCGTGGGATAATGGCTTAAAGATAACTAATGAAACGAAAATGTTATGATGATCTGGATCAATGGTAGGCGCATTGTTTAACAACTGTTCTAAAGGTGAGTCTGAGATCACTTAACTGTTAGTTTTTTCTTAGTTTTGATGCTTAGATGAGCAAACGAATTCAGAACAGAAAAAAATGCGGCTTAATACTTGCGTAAATTTAACTGGCGAGTATTATAAGCGGCCTCAGCAGTGATACTGCTGGTGATTCGTCAGTGAATGGCGCAGCTTGGTAAGCATCCTAATTTTAGGAATAGCGGACCAGAGGGCGACCCTACACAGGGTATACTGAGAATCAGAATGTCGGTGAATAGCGCAGCTTGGTAGCGCATCTGGTTTGGGACCAGAGGGTCGGGGGTTCGAATCCCTCTTCACCGACCACTYTTCAATCTGTTGGGCATTGCCGGGCAGAATCATCGGATACGATGTYAAACATATAAAGTCGGTGAATAGCGCAGCTTGGTAGCGCATCTGGTTTGGGACCAGAGGGTCGGGGGTTCGAATCCCTCTTCACCGACCACTTTTCAATCTGTTGGGCATTGCCGGGCAGAATCATCGGATACGATGTTAAACATATAAAGTCGGTGAATAGCGCAGCTTGGTAGAGCATCCTGATTTTAGGAATAGCGGACCAGAGGGCGACCCTTGGCAGGGTTCACCAAAAGCCAATATGTCGGTGAATAGCGCAGCTTGGTAGCGCATCTGGTTTGGGACCAGAGGGTCGGGGGTTCGAATCCCTCTTCACCGACCACTATTTAAAAGCCTCGTCTTCGGACGAGGCTTTTTTCGTTTCAGACTTTCAAAAGTCTAGGTGTGCAGGTGCGAGAATAGCGCAGCTTGGTAGTGCATCGCATGCTCTTGTTAAAGGTGGACCWGAGGGTCGGGGGTTCCCTGATACCTTGAACTGGCTCTTCACCGACCACTATTTAAAAGCCTCAACTGCGCGTCCCGGTCCGGACGAGGCTTTTTTCGTTTCAGACTTTCAAAAGTCTAGGTGTGCAGGTGCGAGAATAGCGCAGCTTGGTAGTGCATCGCATGCTCTTGTTAAAGGTGGACCAGAGGGTCGGGGGTTCCCTGATACCTTGAACTGGCTCTTCACCGACCACTATTTAAAAGCCTCAACTGCGCGTCCCGGTCCGGACGAGGCTTTTTTCGTTTCAGACTTTCAAAAGTCTAGATGCGTAGGTGCGAGAATAGCGCAGCTAGGTAGCGCATCGCATGCTCTTGGTAAAGGCGTTCGATACCTACTCACATTGGGCTTTATTGCCCTCTGTCAGGCGTTTCATCGTAAACCCCTGTGTTTCTAACAGGGCGGGTAACCCTTTTTCGCCAAGCAGGTGCATCGCTCCTACGACAATAAGATAGGTGCCCTGCTGGAAACTTGCCTTATTCGTCAGCTGACTTGCCCAGTCACGGTTGCGCTCAAAAATCAGTTTCTCTTCGGTAGCATCCGAATATTGACTATCTTCCAATAGCGAAAGAAGGTGCTGTAGATCGCCCGCCTTCCATGCTGAAACTAGACAGTTCAGCTCTGACTGCATTTCGCTCCAGTCGTGAATCGTGCTGAGCAGAATATCTTCGCCATGGTCTGGCAGGTTTTCCATTAGTGCCAGTTGCTGGCTGACACTTTCAAACTCCAGAATAGGCAGCTGTTGCTCCTGAGCCCTTCGAAGAAGAACGATATCAATACCGTGTACAGGGTTTAAGCCTGCTTGTGTTGCCATGGCCATTTGTAAGTTCATGGCTGCCAGCCACGGCGGACTATGGATGAGTGACTGGTAGGGGAGCTTTGCCTGTTTGGCTATATCCACGAGCGCCGCTTTGTCATTGTTGCTGAGCAGGGCATCACTGGTCGGAATGTCTCGGTTTATTGTTACATCATCTGGTTGGAGAATATTCGCCTCGACAACCAGTCCGTCGGCCTCGGGCCAATAGTCCAGAAAAGCCTGAGGTAGCGGATAGAAGCCTTGATCACCGGCGTGGATTGATCCCAATAGCACAAACTGGCGTTGGGAGTCCTTGGCCAGCCAGACCAAAGGTTCGGCAACAGCCCCGGCTGTAACGAAGGGCAGTAATAGCAGCGCTTTAGATAACAAAGATTTAAACATATTCACCGTGGTTAAATGAGACAGATAACTGATTGGGTTATATCAGTTATCTGTAATTATGGCTAACAGTGAAGAATAGCGGCGCGTGTTATGCCGATAAAATGATGATAGCTATCCTTTGGTGGCAGGGTGCAACCAGAACCACCAGATAATAAAAGCGATGGCTGCCAAGCCGATAAGTGCAATCATGTTATTTCTCCTGATGTTCGGGTTTGAACAACCGTAGTCGGTTAGCATTGCTGACCACTGTGATTGAGGATAGCGCCATTGCGGCACCGGCAATTACCGGGCTGAGCAGGGTACCAGTCAGCGGAAACAGAATCCCCGCAGCAATCGGGATCCCCAAGGTGTTGTATACGAACGCCCCGAATAGGTTTTGCTTCATATTCTTTAAGGTGGCGGCAGAGAGCTGCAACGCATCGGCTATGCCATGCAGAGAGTGGCGGATCAGTGTCATCTGGGCACTTTCAATGGCTACATCGCTACCACTTCCCATTGCAATACCCACTTCGGCCTGAGCCAGTGCCGGTGCATCATTGATCCCGTCACCGACCATGGCAACGCGTTTTCCTTGTTGCTGGAGCTCGGCAATTTTTGCCGCCTTACCGTCAGGTAGGACCCCGGCTATCACTGTATCAATACCCGCCAGTCGAGCAATTGCCTTCGCTGTTGTTTCTGTATCACCGGTCAACATGACGATATCGAGCTTCATCTTTTTCAGGCGGTTGATTGCCGCAACAGAATCGGTTCGCAGCGGATCGCTGATACCCAATATACCAGCCAGTTGATTGTCGATTGCCACATAGATGGGTGTCGCACCTTGGCTGGCAATTGCTTCGGCATCGCTTTCTGCCTGAGCAATATCGATTTTTCCTAGTGCCATCAGCTTTTGATTGCCAAGTACTAGCTGGTGCCCATCGACAGTGCCTGTTACACCATAGCCGGGCATTGCTTTGAACTCGGACTGGGTAGACAGGATCAGCTCGCGTGTTTTGGCTGCATTGACGATCGCTTTGGCCAGAGGGTGCTCGGAACCTTGCTCTAGGCTGGCAGATAGGGTGAGCAGGTGATTATCGGTAGTATTGTTGTAGCTGCGACAGTCAATAACCTGAGGCTTACCTTCTGTCAGCGTACCGGTTTTATCGAGTACAACTGTATCGATACTGGCTGCAATTTGCATGGCTTCGGCATTGCGGATCAGAACGCCATATTCTGCAGCCCGACCTACGCCGACTGTCACGGACATTGGCGTCGCCAGCCCCAAGGCACACGGGCAGGCTATGATGAGGACTGTAGTCGCTGTTACTAACATGTAGACAGAGGACGGATCGGGACCGAAGTAATACCAAACCATGGCAGTTATGATTGCAATGATCATGACAGCAGGAACAAAAATGGCCGAAATGGTATCTGCCAGACGGGCGAGTGCTGGTTTACTGCTTTGTGCCTGACGTACCAGGCTAATAATCCGCGCCAGCATGGTGTCGTTTCCGATCTGCTCGGCACGAAACAGCAGGCTGCCATCTTGGTTAATGGTACCGGCGTGAAGTTTGTCTCCCTGTTGTTTATTGGCCGGGAGTGGTTCACCGGTTAGCATTGATTCGTCAAGGTAGCTCTGGCCGTTTTCAATGGTGCCGTCTACTGGTACTTTGGCACCGGGATAAAGCCTTAGCAACATTCCGGCTTTTACGTCGGTTAGGGGAACTTCCTGTTCACTATCAGGGGTGACGATTACAGCTGTTTGAGGTTGCAGATCAATTAACTGTTCGAGTGCTTTTGACGTGCGGCTTCGGGCTCTGGCTTCAAGAGCGTGGCCGAGAGTAATTAGGCCGAGGATCATTGCCGATGCTTCAAAATACACATGGCGGGCCTGCATTGGGAAGATATCCGGAATGATGACGACCAGCATCGAGTAGAGCCAGGCTGATCCTGTTCCTAGGGCTACGAGGGTATCCATGGTGGCGCGATGGTGTTTAAAGGCTTTCCAGCCATTGATATAGAAATGGCGCCCAGTGGTATAAAGCAGGATGAATGTCAGAAGTCCGACAACGCCCCAGCTGAGTTGGCTGGTGGTCGAGTTTATCATCATGCTACCGCCGAAAATCCCCCATGCCATCATCGGGATCCCTGCACCGAGAGCGATAACAGCATTGCGCAGGTGGCGGCGGAATGTCTGTTCGTTTTGTTGCTGCTGCCGCTGGCGGCGGCTTTGTTCATCTTCACTCTGTTCGGCGTTGTAACCGGCATCATTTATCGCTGAAATTACATCTTCTATCGGCGCTTGTCCTGAAATGAGCGCGGTTCTTTCCGCAAGGTTAACATTGGCACCGGTAACACCGGGTACGGTGAGAATGGCCTTTTCGACGGAGGAGACACAGCTGGCGCAGGTCATGCCGGAAAGCAGCAGTTGGGTCGTTTGGGTTGTATCTGTGTCTCTGTTTCTGCTGGCCTCTGTACGAGAGGGCTTCTCGACTGGATCGCTTATTTCGCTTGTAGTTTGTATCGTATGCTTATCGCTATCCTGTGCCCGTTGGGCAGAGAAGCCAAGCTCCTGAATCACGGCAATCAGCGTTTCGGCATCGGTATATGTTGTGATTTCTGCCTGCGTCTTGCTGGTTTTATATCCGGTGACTTGTGGGTGCTCGTCCAGAGCCTTATCAACTTTGGCAACGCACTTTCCGCAGCTCAGGCCCGACAGTGCAAGCTTGACGGTTTGTTCTACCGGTACACGGTAGCCTGTTTCTTCGATGATGGTGATTACCGCTTCCTTTGATAGCGTGCTTGATATTTCGGCCTGCGTTTTGCTGACTGAGAAGCGGTATATCTCGGCATTGCCAGAAAATGCAGCTTCAAGTTTGGCGACACACTTGCCACATGACAGGCCGGCTATAGGCAGCGAATGCTTGTAACCCGCCTCGTAACCAAGAGCGGTAATCGTTTCGATCAGGGGAAGAAGCTCGGTATCACCGCGAACAACGGCCTGCCGGGTATCAACATCGGCAAATTCAATGCCGGGCAATGCGGTTAGCGACGCCTTGATTTTTCCCGCGCAGTTCATACAGCGGACCTTGCCTAGCGGGAGGGTAAATTCAGCCATGTGTCTTTCCTTAGCTATGATCAGTCAGTAACAAAGGACTGCGTTCCCAGTCACTAATTCAATGATGCCCTGAGAATAAACCTTCCATCAAGTGGAATGTCAAAGGTTATCTGAATTCTGCTCGGACTTCTTCTTTTTGTGAAGAATCGATGCTTGCTTTTTGCTGAATTATTACTGAATAATATACGCATAACCTTCCAGAAGCTGTAAGGGTAAAACGTGAATATCAGTGATGTTGCCAAGCAAACCGGCTTGACCGCAAAAACAATCCGGTTCTATGAAGACAAGGGGATCATTACTGCCCCTTCTCGGGCCAGTAATGGCTATCGTCGTTATAGCCAGAACAATATCAATGAACTGCAGTTGATCCGCCGCTCTAGGCTGGTCGGTTTTACCTTGGACGAATGCAGGGACTTGCTGGATTTTTCACGAGATCCTCAGCGGCGAAGTGCTGACGTGAAAGCCAAGGCGGAGCAAAAGCTTACCGAGATTGATGATAAAATCGCAGAGCTGATAGAGATGAAGGCTACCCTTGAGGCGCTGACCAAGCAGTGTCCGGGAAATGAGAGTGCCCTATGTCCGATCATCGAGGGGTTGTGCAAACATTCAGAGTGATGGGGGGAAGCAATCCGTGAAAAGCCGCAATTGTTATTGCGGCTTTGGTAACAGGTAGAATGATTATTGGGTGATCAGTACAGCAGTGAATACAACTGACGGCGATACTGACTGGCAATAGCGTTGCCTTGGCCGAGTGCAGACAGCATATCCATCATGGTTTTTTTCGCATTACCATCGGCAAAGTTCATGTCTTTGCGCAGGATTTTAATTAGCAGCTCAAGTGCTTCTTGTGCCCGGTCGACCTGGCTGTATTGCACCGCTAGTTCATAAGCAATCTGGGTATTATCTGGTGTGTTTGCCAGTTGTTCTTCCAGATGGCGAATTTCCGGAGAGTCACTGGCTTGCTTGTGCAGCTCAAGCTTGGCGATCAGGCCTTTATATTTGGCATCCTGATCCTGCATCGGGATGGTATCAAGTAAGGTTTCTGCTTCATCGTGCTGTGAGGTTTCTACCAGACACTCGGCGATAGCTAGCGAAATAATGCTGTTTTGGCCAAAGTGGGCAGACAGCTCGCGCAGGATTGGCAGTGCCTGGCTGTATTGTTGGCTATCAACTAGTACCAGTGCTTGTTTGAGCTGAAGCTCTTCCTGGCTTGGCAAGTGTTTGCTCAGCATGGTACGCAGACTTTCTTCAGATTGAGGCCCGGTGGCACCATCTGCTGGCTGACCATTTTTAAATAACGCAACAGTTGGCAAACCGCGAACACCGAATTGAGCCGCAACCATCTGTTGGCTTTCGCAGTCAAGAGTAGCAAGTACTAGCTGCCCCTGATATTGCGTTGCGATTTTTTCTAAGATGTTGTTAACTTCTGCTGTTTCAGGCATCGACGGTGCCCAGAAACTGATCACTACCGGAGTCTGCATTGACGTTTCGATAACCTGTTGCAGATTCTGCTCGTTAAGTTCGATCGCTAGTTTTTCATACATGTTGCTGCTCTTTAATTTAGTGGCCTCTGTAGTTATTTATGGGGTTAATGGCTGAAAAATCAAGAGCTATTTAGGATTGGCTAATAAAAAAGGAGAGCCCGGCTCTCCTTTTTATGGTTGAAATGTTAGCAATAGGGCTAGTGTCACACAGACACAGAGAATATTAATTTGGCGCAACGTCATGACGAAACCTGATTATCAATTTTTGTACTTAAACGATGACGGAATGGCTCTAATAGGGCCTTTGTTCAATCTACCAGGTCAAGTTAACGTTTTAATATGACAATAATATTACGTTTCTTATGTTTTTCGGCTAAATCTCAATATCTGGTTCGCTAAGCGATATTTTTGATATTTGGTAAGTCTGATTCGGTGCTTTTTTGATCAGGAAGAGTGTTTTCATTAATTACTCTTGTTTAGCAACTGATCCAGCCAGCGGACGGGCAAGACTCGACGCAGGAAGCCGAAGATATGAGTTGGCTGGGTCACATAATAGCGGGGACTGGGCTGCTCACTGCGAATGATGGACAGCAGTGGCTTTAGTACCGCATCAGGAGCCAAGGTGAACTTGTTTGAGGGGGATGTCTTTCCCAGCCGATCCAAGGTCTTTTGGTAGTTGGGATGATGGCGTGATCCTGCCATGTCAATATGCTGTTCAAACTTCAGCTTGGCATTTTCCCGGAAATGACTCTCGATGGGGCCGGGTTCAATCAGGCTAACATGAAGTGGGGTATCTCTTAGCTCGAGGCGCAAGGTATCGGTATAGCCTTCCAGTGCGAACTTGCTGGCATTGTAGGCTCCGCGGTACTTCATTGCCACTAATCCGAGAACCGAGCTGTTCTGAACAATTTTTCCGCTGCCTTGTTTAAGCATTATCGGAATCACTGCCTGGGTGAGTTCATGCCAGCCAAATAAGTTGGTTTCAAACTGTTGCCGCAAGGCTTGGGTAGGTAAGTCTTCGAGGGCACCAGGCTGGCCATAGGCAGCGTTGTTGAACAATACATCGATACGTCCGCCAGTGATAGCCTGGCAAGCTTCAATGCCTTGGTGAATTGAGTCTGTATCGTCTAAATCAAGCTGGATGCAATTTAAACCCTGTTGCTGAAGCGTCGCGACATCTTCAGGTTTCCGGCAGCTGGCTACCACGGTATAGCCTGCTTCATGCAGTTTTTCGGCACAGAGCCGTCCAATTCCGCTACTGCAACCGGTGATCAGGATCGTCTCTTTCATTCTTGTTCCTTAAGTGTTTTCCCGAATAACGTTGAGAATTATACATAAAAAAAGAACAGCTATTGTTTGGAATCTAGCTGTCCTTCCTTAATTTGAGCGTGTAATTATAATTTAGCGCTATTCAGCCCTGGTGTTGAATGGCGTCAGTAATTGACTGAGGAGCCGTTGATATCAACAATATTGCAATTTTCGCCGCCCAGTTTGATACAGGTTTCAATTGCTAGATCCTGGGCTTCTTGTGCATTACTTGCTCCCCAGGCTGCTCCGGCAATCTTATTGGTGCCAATGGCGTAGGCTTTGTTGTCTGATTGCAAACGATAGTTTTTATATAGCCCGTAGGTACCCGGATCGGCGTTTTGGCAACCACTGATACCGAGAACGATTGCGATTGTAGCTAGAATTAAAATGTTTCCCTTCAACATATTCACCCACTTACTTTCTGTTAGTTAACAGATAGAAGCTTAGTCAATAAAATCATTTAGCAATAAGGCTATTTGATTGAAGGTATGGGGTTAGCTCTGACACCATAAATTGGGCTATCCAAGGCTGGGCATCAGGCTTGGGATGCAGGCCGTCTTCCATCATCCACTCCTGCTTGAGAATGATCTCTTCCAGGAAAAAGGGTAGCAACGGTGCATTGTATTGTTTGCTTAGCTGGGGATAAATGTTACTGAAGATCTCGCTATAGCGCTTACCGTAGTTGGGCGGTACGTGGATTTGCATCAGCAGCGCTTTTGCCCCCTCGTTATGGATCCGGGTGATCATTTGGCTGAGGTTCTTACGTATAGTGGAGGGAGAGAAACCGCGCAGGCCATCATTCGCACCGAGCTCGATAATGACGTAGTCTGGACTATGTTGTTGTAATAACTTGGGTAGCCGCGCTAAGCCATTGCCTGTGGTATCACCAGAAATACTGGCATTCACAACAGTTATTGAATGCCCTTGCTGGGCCAGTACCGGTCCCATCAGTACCGGCCAGCTTTGTTCCGCAGACATTTGGTAACCGGCGCTCAGGCTATCGCCGACAACCAGCAGTGTGTTGCTGTAGGCTTTTAGCGAGAAAAAAACGAACAATAAAACTGAAAGGAATCGCATCATGTCAACTTCCGTGATTAAGGCTGTATCAGTATCCAAACAGGTAACGACGGCATCATCGTCACTCTCCATTTTGCAGGATGTTTCTCTCGAGGTCGAGCGGGGTGAGGCAATTGCGTTAGTTGGTGTCTCCGGGGCCGGAAAGTCCACACTGATGACACTATTGGCGGGATTGGATATTCCTACTGCGGGGGAAATAGAACTTCTCGGCAAACCCTTGTCCCGGCTTGATGATGAAGCCAGAGCGGCGCTGCGTAGTGATGCGATAGGGTTCGTATTTCAGAGTTTTTTGTTAATACCATCGCTTAGTGCACTGGAGAATGTGATGCTCCCTGCCATTATCAAGGGGCAAGACGGTGATGAACTTCGCGCTGCGCAGTTATTATGTCAGGTCGGGCTGGAAGGGCGGGAAAGTCATTTGCCTTCACAGCTATCAGGGGGAGAGCAGCAACGGGTCGCCTTGGCGAGGGCGTTTATGACCCGCCCTCAGGTATTGTTTGCCGATGAGCCGACCGGTAACCTCGATCAGCATACTGCTGCTACTGTGATTGATTTGTTGTTTGCCCTCAATCACGATCACGGAACGACCTTGGTATTGGTGACCCATGATCCGCAGCTGGCGCAACGCTGCGACCGTACGCTACGGATCCAGGGCGGAAGTGTGGAGGCTGCATGAGTGAAATAAGTGAGGCTAATCAGGTGGCAAAGCCGCGCAAACCGTCATTGTTGCTGAAGTGGAGCTGGCGTGAACTGTGGCATGGTCAGCTATGGCCGGTTGCGGTGGCGTTAACCTTGATCATTGCCTGTGTTTTTGCGTTATCAGCGCTGGTCGTGCGGGTCGAAAAAATCATGGTTGATCAGGGGCGGACAATGATCGCTGCTGATCTGGTATTTCGTTCGGCCAACCCGCTGGAGCCGTCTTTGCTCGATCAGGCTAGAGAGCTGGGATTGACGGTCACCCGGCAAACTCGCTTCGGTACCATGGCTTTTAGCGAGCAGGAAATGCAGTTGGTCAGCGTGAAAGCTGTCGGAAGCGATTTTCCCCTGCGTGGTGAGCTGGTATTGCAGGGCGCGGAAATGCAGAGCCGGGTTCGACCGGGAGAATTATGGCTGGCCGAGCGTCTGTTTTCGCTGCTGGCGGTGCAGCGGGGAGATAAAATTGCAATTGGTGATGCAGAGCTGACGGTCGCCGGAAAAATTGCTCAGGAGCCTGAGCTTTCTTTCAACCCATTCAGCCAGATGCCCGCCGTATTGATTCATAATCGCGATTTGGCTCAAACCGGTGCGGTGCAGCCGGGGAGCCGGGTACAGTTTCGGGCGTATTTCAGCGGGCCGGATGACAAGCTGGAGCAGTTGCAGCAGGCAATTGAACTACAGCCCGGTCAACGCTGGATCAGTGAAACAACACAGGGACGAACCGGTGATTTGATTGAGCGAGCCAGGCAGTACCTGTCGCTGACGCTTATCTTGGTGATCCTGATGGCAACGGCGACCTTGGTCCTGACATGTTGGCATTACACCTCGACCCGGATCGAGTCGGTTGCGATGATGAAAAGCCTCGGTGCGAGTAAACGCTGGTTGTGGCAGTGGCTGGCCAGGCAGTTAAGTCTGCTGTTTGTGATTGCTGCAGTGGCAGGGCTAACCATAGGTTGGCTGCTTGAGTTTTTATTGCGGCTCCCCCTGTCGGATGTACTGCCCGAACCGTTACCGGAAATTGGTATGACTCCCTTGTTTGTCAGCTTGACGGTAGCCCTGCTGGTGGCGATTCCCGGTGTCGGTATTTCTCTCTTGCGTTTAGTCGATGCGCCTGCCATATCGGTGATCCAGCAGCAGGCTGACTGGCCAGCCAAGAAACAGGGCTATGCCTTGGTTCTTTTGCCTGTCATGGCTGCCCTGATTTGGTTTGGCAGCAATAAATTCATGTGGCTGACCCTTGCCGGATTGGCAGCCTTGCTGGGTATACTTGCGCTGTTGGGGTTGCTGGTTGTCGCTTTGCTTAGACGGGGAAAGTGGGGAGCCGCTATCAAGTTGGCACTGAGCCGGATCGGCCGCAGTCCGTTGGCAACTGGGGCGCAATTGGCAGCATTAACCAGTTCGTTGATGCTACTGGCGGTGATCTGGCTATTGCGAAGCGATCTGCTGGCAGACTGGCAGCAGACCTTGCCTGCCGATGCCCCGAATGTTTTCGCATTAAATATTGCCCCCGAGCAGCAGCTGGGTTATCTGGCTGAGCTGGATCGGAATCAGGTTGTGCGCTCAGAGAGTTATCCGGTGATCCGAGGGCGCCTGACGGCAATCAATCAGCAGGATTTACTGGCGAAAAAGAATAAGGGCGAGGATCGCGACGAATCGCTGCGGCGCGAGCTCAACTTTACCTGGCGTGACACGTTACCGGTGCACAATACCCTTCTTGAGGGGGAGTGGTCTCCATCGTCCGGTGTGTCTGTGGAATCTGGTATTGCCGAACGGCTAGGGATCACTCTGGGGGATGAGCTGACATTTAGTGTTAGCAGCCAGCCGTTTAGTACTATCGTCACCAGTATCCGCCAAGTGGAATGGCGTAATATGCGGCCGAACTTCTACTTTATCTTTACGCCGGATGTTGTGGCTGATCTGCCTGCGACCTGGCTGGTGAGCTACAGGATCGAATCTGACCAAAATACATTGATTAACCAGCTTGGTCGTGACTACCCGACGGTAACCTTATTGGATCTTCGAACTATGGCAACCCGGATCCAGGCGATACTGCAACAGGTCTCTTTGTCCCTATCCGTATTGGCCGTGTTAGGGGTCAGTAGCGGTTTGCTGTTGGTACTGACCTTGCTAAGACTCAGCCTGTCGCAGCGTGAGCAGGAAATTAAGCTCTATCGTACACTGGGTGCGAGCCGGCAGCGGATCTCCGCCACGGTATGGGGTGAGTATGGGATCATGGCATTGATTGCCGGGGTGATGGCGGCAGCTGGGGCTGAAACTGTGGTGGCCGCATTGCTGAAATGGGGATTTGAACTTCCGGTGCAAGGACACCCGTGGCTTTGGGTTGTTCTGCCCGTTCTATCGCTAGCACTGGTAGTGGTAATTATCCGCTCGATGATCAAGCGGCTGCTCATGCCGTTGAAAGGATAAAGAAGGAAGGAGAGCCAAGGTTGATAATCTAGGTTCTCCCTTTTTTTATCGCCGTTTTTTTAACCTAGAGTCTCTTCCAATGCATGCTCTAGCTTGGGAAAGCTAAAATGGAATCCTTGTTGTTGCAGCCGGGAAGGGAGTGCACGCTGGCTGTCGAGCAGAAGAGTCGAGGATTCTCCCAATCCCACCTTAATCAGCCATGCCGGAGTTTTAATAATATGAGGGCGGTGTAGCACGCGGGCTAGCGTCTGGCTAAATTCTTTATTGGTAACCGGATTGGGCGCGGTGAAGTTATAGGCACCGCTGGCTTCGGGGTGCTTGAGCAAGAACAGGATCCCCTTGACCATATCTTGGATATGGATCCAGGGAAAATATTGCTCACCATTGCCGATAGGTCCGCCGAGTCCTAGCTGATACGCAGGCAGCATGCGTGCCAACGCACCACCTTGCTTGCCCAATACAATTCCTGTTCTGAGCAGGCAGACACGAGTACGCTCCGACTGGGCGGCAAGTGCTTCCTCTTCCCATTTCCGGCAAACGAGATGAGCAAAATCGGCTTTTTTTACTTCCAGGCTTTCATCAAAGCTAGCTGATTTTTGATCCCCGTAGATGCCGACGGCCGAACCACTGATGAATGTGTGGGGCGGGTTCGTACTGGTTTTAATTTTCTCCACCAGCTTACGAGTGATTTCCCAGCGACTCTGGCAGATCACTTCTTTTTGCTTGTCACTCCAGCGCTTGTTGACGATTGGCTCGCCCGCCAAGTTAATAATAATATCAATGTTATTAAAGTCAGGTAGTTCATCCAGACAGGTGATGACTTTGATATGGTGTCCTAGCTGCTGGTAGGCGCGACTGGGGTTTCGACTGAGTACGATTAAATGTTCATGATTAAAATGCGGAAGGAGTGCTTTCCCGATAAACCCAGTGCCACCAGTAACTAATATATTCATTCCATCCATTGTCCTATACCGATAAATCAGAGCAAAACACGACCTTGCTGAAAAGCATCAACGTAATAATAGTATAAACGATCAGGAGAATAGTACTTCAATCAAATAGTTGAGGTTTGTTGGCATAAAAGGCTACCTGAGTTTACACAACTATTCGTACCCACGGTAATTGCAAGGTTTTTTATCGGTAATACTCAATAATGTGCCTAGCTTCTCGACTTACAGAATAAAGTATGTTTCTAAATGTAAATGACTATTAATGTAATAGTAACAAGGAAAGTGGCGCAGGAGGCGACATGACATCGATACTGGCAATGTTCAAGGCTATGCTGTCCAGTCTGCGTGATTTGCTGCCGATCATTATCGTCATTAGTTTTTTTCAGTTGGTGGTACTGCAACAGCCTTTACCTGACTGGGGGGCAATTTTACTTGGCCTGTTACTGGTGGTCATAGGGCTGACTTTTTTTATTTTCGGGTTGGAAATGGGCTTGTTTCCAATCGGGGAATCAATGGCACGGTCGTTTGCCAGTAAGGGCAGTGTTGTATGGCTGCTGATCTTTGCTTTTTGTCTGGGGTTCGGCACGACCATTGCCGAGCCGGCTTTGACCGCAGTAGCGGCTGAGGCCGCTGAGGTTGCTGCAGAAGGGGGATTAATCTCACCCGATGAAGAAATGCTAGAGCAGTATGCCAACGGATTGCGCTTAACCGTCGCACTTTCTGTCGGGATCGCCATTATGCTGGGGGTGATCCGAATTCTGAAAGGATGGCCTATTCACTGGATGATTATCAGTGGTTATTTACTGGTGATGATTATGACCTGGTTTGCGCCCCCGAGCATTGTGGGTATTGCCTATGACTCCGGCGGAGTGACGACGTCAACGATCACCGTTCCTTTGGTAACCGCTCTCGGTGTCGGGCTGGCTTCATCAATTAAAGGGCGAAACCCGATGGTTGACGGCTTTGGTCTGATCGCCTTTGCTTCTTTGACGCCGATGATTTTTGTTATGGGCTACGGCATGCTGGTGCATTAAGTGAAGGTTGTATGATCGATCTATCATCAGTTTTATCTCATTTCTTAGATACTCTGGGCTCGACAGTACGTGATGTGCTGCCGATTGTGATCATTATATTTGGTTTTCAACTGGCGGTGCTTAGGCGCCCGGTTGCAAACTGGGACAAGGTTGTACTGGGTTTTGTCTATGTGGTGCTTGGTTTATCACTTTTTCTGATGGGGCTGGAACTGGCCCTTTTTCCTTTGGGTGAGTCGATGGCTGCCCAGCTTACCGCGTTAGACTTCTTGTTTGAGAGTGATGAAGCCATACCAGCCCAAGTTCCATGGGAGGAATATTATTGGGTGTATTTATTTTCTGCTGCTATAGGGTTTAGTACCACGGTGGCAGAGCCATCTCTAATTGCGGTGGCCATTAAGGCCAATCAGGTTTCGGGTGGTACGATTAAGGTTAACGGGTTGCGGATCTCTGTTGCTCTGGGGGTTTCGTTCGGCATCGCACTTGGCAGTTACCGAATTGTTGCCGGTGATCCGCTGCACTATTATATTCTGGCGGGCTATATCGTGGTGGTTGTCCAAACCTATTTTGCCCCCAAGACAATCGTCCCGCTAGCTTATGATTCGGGAGGGGTGACAACGTCAACGGTGACGGTACCGATTGTAACAGCACTTGGATTGGGGCTGGCATCTACTGTCCCCGGTCGCAACCCGATGTTGGATGGATTTGGTTTGATAGCATTTGCCAGCTTGTTTCCGATGATCACCGTAATGGGCTATGCCCAATTGTCGGTATGGAAAGGCCGTAAGGAGTTAGACTAATGCGATTTAAGTTGTTAGTTGCTTTTGTAGAAGATACGAAAACGGATGCGGTACTGGATGCGGCCCGTGAGGCCGGGGCTACCGGTGCAACCGTTATCAACAATGCTCGCGGAGAAGGGTTACACAAAAAGAAAACGTTTTTTGGGCTGAGCCTGGAAGTACAGCGTGATGTGTTGTTATTCGTTGTGGAAGAGCATCTGGCGCGATCGATTCTCGAGACCATAGAGAAAGTCGGTGAGTTTGACTCCGGTCCCGGGCAGGGTATCGCTGTTCAGCTCGATATTGAGGATGCAATTGGAGTCGCTCACCAGGTAGAGACGTTGACTAAGGTTGTGGAGGACAAGCTATGAGCGCTGAAAAAGTGGTCAAAGTGAGAGACGTGATGATGAATAACTACGCTATCGTTGAGGGCTTAATCACTGTCGCAGAGGCAATAGAGATCGCGAAACAGCGGCAGGTAAAAGCACTTATTGTCAACAAGCGCAATGTCGATGATGAATATGGCATTGTGTTGATGAATGATATTGCCAAAAAAGTACTGGCGATTGATCGCTCGCCGCAGCGGACGAATGTGTACGAGATCATGACAAAACCCGCGTTGTCAGTCAGTGCCACCATGGACGTTCGTTACTGTGCCCGTTTGTTTGAGCGTTTTGGTATTAGCCGGGCACCGGTGATCGAAAACGGGGAAGTACTCGGTATGGTGAGCTATAACAATATTGTGTTAAACGGTATGTTGCGGGATGGCTAGCAGACAGTCGGAGGTAGATTGTCCGGTGGCCAACTGCAATTAGAAAAGTTGAATCGTTCGGTGTAGTATCTCGGCATTCTGTTCTCGTTAGTTCTGGTTTGTAATTATCTTATGAAACTGTTTTTTGCATCTGATATTCATGGTTGTGCCAAGAGTACCGAAATTATGCTGGCTGCGTTTGAGCAAAGCGGTGCAGAGCATTTGATCCTGCTTGGTGATGTGCTCAACCATGGCCCGAGAAATGCCTTGCCTGCAGGATATGCGCCGGTTGAGGTTGCCGAGCAACTAAATCAATATGCTGATTGTATTACTGCTGTTCGTGGTAACTGTGATAGTGATGTTGATCAGATGCTGCTCGAGTTTCCGATGATGGCCGACTATAACCTGGTACTCCTTGCCAATGGCCGTCGCCTGTTCCTGACCCATGGCCACTTGTATAACGGAGACAAGCATCCGCGCCTGCGCGCTGGTGATGTGATTGTTTCCGGTCATACCCACCTGCCCGTTGCCGAGCAGAAAGGTGAGTTGTACTCGTTTAATCCTGGGTCTATTACGATACCTCGCGGTGATCATCTGGCGAGTTATGGCTTGCTTGAAGACAATACACTGAAAGTGATCAGCTTTGATGGCGACGTCATTTGTTCTGTCAGTCTGGTTTAACAACTGGATGGCACATTGATGCTAAATAGAGCGTGCAATTTGCACGCTTTTTTATATCTGTTTGATGTAGCTCAAATAATTGCATAGCCTGACACAAAGCTCACATTCTATACCTAGAACATCTCCTCCCTGCCTGTAACACTGGAGGTGTATATTTTGGGAACTGGGAGTTAAGAATGAAGAATAATTTACTGAGTATTTTACTTGGTGGGGTACTGGTTGCATTTGGGCTGGGAAGTTGCGGCTATTTTATTGGCCAGACGATGTTTAATGCCAAAGTTGCGATGAATATTGCCGAGGTGAAAGGTCTTGCCGAGCAGCGGGTTGAATCAGATATTGCCAATTGGCAGCTGAGCTTCTCCAATCGCTCTAAACGCAAGCAAGATATTCCGGCGCTCTATCAACGGGCAGAGCAACAACAGCAAGAGATCATCGCTATTCTTAACGCCAATGGCTTTACCGATGATGAAATTGAAATCGGGTTGATTGAGTATAAATATTACGAGTATCGAGACGAAAACCAGGCGGTGGTCGATCAGGATCATGAGCTCGAGGGGACGATTAGCCTTGAAACAACAAAAGTGCGTGATGTCGCCAAGGTACGAGGCGAAGTGAATAAGCTGGTGGCCAAGGGATACGATATTAACAATTATTCGCCGACCTATCGCTTTACCAAGCTAAACGAGATCAAGCCTGAGATGCTTAAGGCGGCGACAACGAATGCGCGCATTGCTGCTAATGAGTTTGCTGCAAACGCGGGAGTGGCAGTGGGCGGGATTCGCTCTGCTCGGCAGGGTAACTTCTCTATTACGGATGTCGGCGAAGAGTATGGCGACAGGTACAAAATAGAAAAAGATGTACGAGTCGTCACCCGTATTGAGTTTTACCTGACTGAATAATGCCCCCTAAAACCCAATGAGTAGTTTGAAGCCAATAACAAAGGTTAATACTTCAAAGCAGCGTTTGATCAGGGTATTGCTTTTTTGGGTTGCGAGGTGGGCCCCCAGGTAGCCACCAAGTAAGGAGCCGAGTAACAGCACCGGGATCCAGGGCCAGTAAATCTCGGCTCCGGCCAAATACATGGTCGTTGCCCCAATCCCATTCCAGAATAGACCGACACTCACTAAGGTAAGGGCAACTGCTTGTTTGTAGTCAAAGCCGAACCAGCGGATCAGAAATAAAGTCACGAACAATCCCGTACCAGCGGTGAGCGAGCCGTTTAATATTCCTATCAGAGCCAGCCCCACGCCGCCGACAATCATACCCTGCCAGTGACGATTACAAGGCTGATTGAGCTGGCCAAGTTCTGTCTTGGTGAGCGAATAGAGTCCGAGTCCCAATATCAGCAAGCCGAGCAGCGCTTCAGCGGTTCTTCCCGGAACAAATAAAATAACGTTTGCTCCCAGAATGACACCTAACATACCTGCCACTATGACATACAGGGTCAGTGTCCAGTTCAGGCTTCCAGCCCGAATATGCTTGATAGCCGCGCCTACCCCGAGGGCTACGCTAGCCACTTTGTGGGTTGCTAGTGCAATGCCAAACGGCAGGCCCAGAAAGATTAGCAGCGGAAACTGGATCAGGCCGGCACCGCCTCCCGAGAGGGAAGCCAGCGTATTGGAAAATAAAGAGCCGAGAAACAGCCCGAAGGTATTCAATATGTCCATGTGTTGTAGGTGATTCCGTTTACCTGCAGTGCCTTGCATCTTATCAACTACTTATTCAGATTGGTATTAGGCGTTGAAGTGTGTTGTTTCGGTGCTGTTGTGAGGGCTTGTTTGACGGAATTGGGCAATTGGATTACTGAAATGTTGAGTGATGTTTACCAAATATGTTAATTCGGAATATTCGAGCTATACGCTCGTTTTTATCGAGCATTTATTGGTGTCGAGTCTTGTATTTCACCTTAATTAGGTTCACTATCCGGCATCGTTTTTTATGTGTTTCAGTATGTACAGGTGCAAGATTATGAGTCAGGGTCATTTTGATTCTCTTTTACCGCCGCAGATGGCCGAGAAGGCTGCAGAGGTTGGTGTTGGCAAGGCTACAAAAGATCCAGTGAAGTCGCTTTTGCTGGCCATTACAGCTGGTATGCATATTGGAATTGCCTTTGTCTTTTATACGACGGTGACTACCGGCACGGGTGACATGGCATGGGGCATGGCCCGTTTTGTCGGTGGCCTGGCATTCAGCCTGGGCTTGATTCTGGTTGTGATCACCGGTGGCGAGTTATTTACCAGCTCTGTGCTAACCCTGGTTGCCCGAGCCAGCGGTAAGATTAGCTGGAAAAGTTTGTGCATGAACTGGGGCGTGGTGTATATCGGTAACCTCATCGGTGCCTTGCTGTTGGTGGGGATTATGTTGGTCAGCAAGCAGTACCTGTCAGCCGATGGTGCGTTGGGGATCAATACGATGCAAATTGCCCAGCACAAGCTTCACCATGGTTTCTTCCAGGCAGTGGCACTGGGAGTCATGTGTAATGTCTTGGTGTGTGTTGCAGTATGGATGACCTTCAGTGGTCGTACCCTGACGGATAAAATTATCGTGATGATATTGCCTGTCGCAATGTTTGTGTCGGCTGGTTTCGAGCACTGTATCGCCAATATGTTTCAGGTCCCGATGGCGATTGGTATCAAAAACCTGGCGTCACCTGAATTCTGGCAGATGAGCGGGATGAACCCGGCTGATTTTGCTGATTTGACGATGAGTAACTTCATTATCAATAACCTGATCCCGGTGACTATCGGCAATATTATCGGCGGTGGTGTATTCGTCGGGATGGGATACTGGATTATTTATCTGCGCGGTAAGTAACTTAGTCGTATGTAAGAGTTAACCGTTCTACGTTTGCTAACTTATTTTGTTAGTTATATTTCTTGTTAGATATTCGAGTCTGATGTTGGCCATAGCGAATTGCTATGGCCTTTTTTTGTCATCTATATTGGATATATATCACTTCAGATCAGCGCCTTGCCTACGTGGCCCGATCTACCCAACTAGTCATTCTCACTGAAACGAGCATCTTGAGGTCATTTGGGTATTAATGTATGCCTACGGAGTGTTTGTGTTTAACGATAAATACTGGTTAAACGAGGAGGTAGTTTTTGGGACATCTGCTCCTTTTCAAAACACATAACAATAGATGTATTTACTTTATTTGTGGTTGTATATTCAGAGACATAAATCATTTTCCAACCATCATACGTTTCTAAATCTTCGTTCATATTACCGTCGGTTATGGACTCAAATTGAGTGCACCGAGTCATCATATTATGTTCACCGTTGGACTCACGGATGTGTGAGCTTATATTTGCTCCCGTGCAACCACTTAAAACAACCGCAACAATAAGACATAGGAACTTGTTCATACACAAATGCTCGAAAAGTATAGAGTAATAAAAAATCAATAATCTAAATATGCGACCATTTGCTGGGGAAACTTAAATTTTGATTTGGGAAGAATTCAGTTCGGATAAGCGAAAGCTGAGGATTTTATCCATAAAAAAACGCCCCCGCAGTGCGGAGGCGTTAGATGTTTTAAGCTAAGTAAAGATTAAGCTTTAGCTTCTTCAGCTTGTTTCGCCTGAATCGCAGTTAGTGCAACTGTGTATACGATATCGTCTACCAGTGCGCCACGAGAAAGGTCGTTAACCGGCTTACGCATGCCCTGAAGCATTGGACCGATAGATACAAGATCTGCTGAACGCTGTACCGCTTTGTACGTCGTGTTACCCGTGTTTAGATCTGGGAATACGAATACAGTTGCCTTACCCGCTACAGGCGAGTCAGGTGCTTTAGAAGCAGCAACATTTTCCATGATTGCAGCATCGTACTGAAGAGGGCCGTCGATCACGAGATCAGGACGCTTCTCTTGAGCAATGCGAGTTGCTTCACGTACTTTGTCTACGTCTGCACCCTTACCAGATGTTCCGGTAGAGTAAGAGATCATAGCAACACGCGGTTCGATACCGAATGCTTTAGCAGAATCAGCTGACTGGATAGCGATTTCCGCTAGCTGCTCAGCGTTTGGATCTGGGTTGATTGCACAGTCACCGTATACCAGTACTTGATCAGGCAATAGCATGAAGAATACTGAAGATACGATAGATGCATCAGGTGCTGTTTTGATGATTTGGAACGGAGGAACGATAGTGTTCGCCGTTGTGTGAACAGCACCAGAAACCAGGCCGTCAACTTCATCGTTTTCTAGCATCATTGTGCCAAGGAAAACAGAATCTTGAAGTTTTTCACGAGCAACAACATCAGTCATGCCCTTCGCGCCACGTAGCTCAACGAGACGAGCAACGTAGTTTTCACGTACAGCTGCAGAATCGATGATAGTTACGCCAGAACCAAGAACAACGCCTTGCTGCTCAGCAACACGCTTGATTTCTTCTGGGTTACCAAGAAGCACACATTCAGCGATGCCGCGCTCTGCACAGATAGCCGCAGCTTTAACTGTACGAGGCTCGTCACCTTCAGGAAGAACTACGCGCTTAGCTGCCTTACGTGCAAGTTCAGTTAGCTCGTAACGGAATGCTGGTGGGCTTAGGCGACGCTCTTTGGTTGAACCTTCAGTTAGAGACTCAATCCACTGGCCGTCAACGTGGCTAGCCATGTATTCGTTAACCAGCTCAACACGCTCTTTATCATCAGCAGGAACTTCCAGGCTGAAGCTCTGTAGGTTCAGAGAAGTCTGCCATGTGTTGCCCTGTGCAGTCATAACAGGCAGGCCTGTTTCGAATGCACGCTGGCAAAGATCCATTACTGGTTTAGGTAGCTCGTAGCCACCTGTTAGCAGTAGGGCACCGATTTCAACACCGTTCATTGCAGCAAGACATGCTGCAACAATAACGTCTGGACGGTCTGCTGATGTTACTAGCAGAGAGCCTGGACGGAAGTGTTCAACCATGTGCGGGATAGAACGCGCGCAGAACGTAATGCTCTTGATACGACGAGTATCAATATCACCTTCGTTGATGATTTCTGCGTTCAGGTGTTTTGCGATATCCGTTGAACGAGTTGCGATTAGCTCAGAGCTCCAAGGTGCACAGCCTAGTACACGGATTGGGCTTGAGTTGAATACCTGCATTACTTCCACGTGAGAAGGAACAGTCGCTTCAGCATCATCGAAGATTTCAGATAGATCCGGACGAGTACGGCCTTCAGCATCAACTGGTGCGTTCAGTTTGTTAACGATAACGCCAGAGATTTGCTTGTTTTTGATACCGCCGAAGTTAGAGCATGCTACTTCGATACGTTCTTTAAGCAGAGCCGGGTTGTCTGTACCTGGTGCAACAACGAATACGATTTCCGCATCCAGTGTTTTTGCGATCTCATAGTTGATCTGGTTTGCAAACGGGTGCTTGCGAGTTGGTACTAGACCTTCGATTAGCGCCACTTCTGCGTTAGCTGTTGCTTCTTTGAAACGTGCAACGATATCTTCTAGCAGTACATCGCTCTTATCATTACGGATAAGTTCTTCTGCACGAGCCATTGAGAAAGGTGCTGCAACTTTCATGTCACTGTTAGCAGTGATGATGTTGGTTGTCAGATCTGGCTGATCGCCGCCGTGACGTGGCTGAGCGATCGGCTTGAAGAAAGAAACGCGAACACCTTTGCGTTCCATTGCGCGTAGCACACCAAGGCTAACGCTCGTAAGACCAACTCCGGCACCAACCGGAATAAGCATAATAGTACGGGACACTATGGATTCCTCAACTATTGAACAATACGTGCTGTTCAATAATGATTTGTTAATCGTTATTGAGCAGCACCACAAAAAAAAGGTCATAGCTACCGTGATATTCGATAAAGCCATGAAAAAATGGCCGGCCAAAGCCAGCCATTATTTGCTGAGCTCAAGGGCGCAGCAGAGTATCGTAGATTAGATTTCAGCCAGACGAGCTGTATCTTCTGCGATTACTAGTTCTTCGTTAGTTGAAACAACCATTGCAGGAACACGGCTGTTTTCAGAGGTGATCACACCTTCTTTGCCGAAGCGAGCCTTAAGGTTAGCTTCACCGTCAACTTCAACACCTAGGATTGCAAGGCGGTTAAGAACCATCTCACGGATTGGTGCAGAGTTTTCACCGATACCGCCAGTGAATACGATAGCATCCAGACGACCTTCCAGCGTTGCAGTGTAGCCAGCTACATACTTAGCAAGGCGGTGGCAGAACACGTCCATTGCACGTGTTGCTTCTTCTTTCTCGCCGTAGTTTTCTTCAACGAAACGGCAGTCAGAAGTTACACCTGTCAGACCTAGCAGGCCAGACTCTTTAGTGAACATAGTGTTGATTTCATCAACGCTCATGCCTAGCTTGTCGTGTAGGTGGAACATAACAGCAGGGTCAAGATCACCACAACGCGTACCCATTACAAGGCCTTCAAGAGGAGTCAGACCCATAGATGTGTCTACAGATTTACCGTTCTTGATTGCACAAACAGAAGCACCGTTACCCAGGTGGCAGTTGATGATGTTTAGTTCATCTTCAGATTTGCCTAGACGCTCAGCTGTTTCACGAGTGATGAACAGGTGAGAAGTACCGTGTGCGCCGTAACGACGGATACCGTGATCTTTGTATAGGTTGTACGGAAGCGCGTATAGGTACGCTTCTTCAGGAATTGTTGTGTGGAACGCAGTATCGAACACGGCAACGTTTTTCAGAGCCGGAAAAGATTGCTGAGCTGCTTTGATACCGATGATGTGAGCTGGGTTGTGAAGAGGTGCGAAAGTCGCAGCGTCTTCGATACCTTGAAGAACAACATCGTCAATTAGTGCAGATTTAGTGAACTGCTCACCACCGTGAACAACACGGTGACCGATTGCTGCAAGGTTTTCAGCTAGTTCTGGCTTAGAAGCAAGAATGGTGTCAACCATGAACGCTAGCGCTTCTTCGTGAGCTGCGCCGTTACCTAGTTGTGCTTCGTGCTTACCGTCAAGTTTCCACTTGATACGTGCTTCTGGAAGGTGCAGACATTCTGCAAGACCTGTCAGGTGCTCTTCACCTGATACCGCGTCAACAACAGCGAACTTAAGAGAAGAACTACCGCAGTTAAGAACTAAAACCAGCTTAGACATGAGAGTGACTACCTATAATCTGTCTGAAAGTTGATATTCAACTGATGAAAAATTACCCATAGGATAGACGACTTTTGAATATGCCGATCCAACCTGGGTCAAATTCGTGTTATGTCCGTATATAATAGAGAATTGAGAAACCCACAATCCTGGGGCCATCCCTGGAGGCTGCCTTAGGTTGCCAGAACGATGATTACAGGCAACAATTACTTTAGGCGCGTCTAGGATAGCGATTGTTACGCAATATAACAAAAAGATTTTTAGAAAAATTTAATTTGAATCAAGTTTATTATTGCTGAATTTGATTTTTTACTGTTTTTTTTGAAGTTTGGTGTTTTATGAGTCAAAAAAAATCGATCTGGCAGTCTTTTCAAAATGGTCAGCAGTACATGGCTACCTGGCCGATGAGAAAAGAGCTGGCAATGATGTTCCCGGAGCCTCGTTACATTAAGGCGACGAAATTTGCGACCCGAGTTATGCCCGCTGTAGCAGTGATGAGTGTACTGAGCCAGATGGCGTTTAATAATTATGATGCCTTGCCTCAGGCAATTGCTGTTGCCTTCTTTTCACTGAGCATGCCGTTGCAGGGACTATGGTGGTTGGGAAAACGCAGTCGTACGGATCTGCCGCCTTCCCTGGCGAGTTGGTATCGCGAAATCCATGACAAGATCACCAGCGAAGGCTATGCATTGCAACCGATCAAACCTCGGCCGCGTTACCTTGAACTGGCGCAGGTGCTGAACCGGGCATTCAAGCAACTGGACAAGACATCACTGGAGCGATGGTTTTAGCTAACCCCCTCCCAGCCTAACTCTTGAAAGGGGGGAGAGGGACTTATGTAAAAAAGCGCTGCAGATATAACCTGCGGCGCTTTTTCTCGTAACTCGTTCCCAGAAATTTACTAGCTTAATAACAGGCTATCATCCGCCAGTTCTTCACCGCGCACCTTGCTGAACATCTCGAGCAGTTGTTTGACATCCATTTGCTTTCTTTCCTGCCCCTGGACATCAAGGACAATTTCGCCTTGGTGCAGCATTACGGTACGGTCACCGTGGGCAAGGGCATCTTTCATCGAGTGGGTGACCATCATGACGGTGAGATCAAACTCTTCGACGACCTTTTTGGTCAGAGCCAATACAAAGGCGGCCATGCGTGGGTCAAGGGCAGCTGTGTGTTCGTCGAGCAACAATAGCTTACTGTCGGCCAGCGAGGCCATGACCAGGCTGACCGCCTGGCGCTGGCCCCCGGAGAGCAGGCCGATGTTATCACTGAGACGGTCTTCCAGGCCGAGGCCAAGAATACTGATACGTTCCTGAAATAGTTTGCGTCGTTGCGACGACAGAGCCATTTTCCAGCTTCGCCTGCTACCGCGTTTGTAAGCGAGTGCCATGTTCTCTTCGATAGTCAGCGAGGCACAGGTACCGGCAAGCGGATCCTGAAATACTCGGGCTGCATATTGCGCGCGTTCATGTACCGATTTATGGGTTACATCGATATCATCAATCAGCACCTGACCGTCCACCATCGGTGTTTCACCGCTGACGGCACCCAGCAAGGTAGACTTGCCCGCGCCGTTGGATCCGATCACCGTGACAAACTGTTTTTCCGGTACCGCAAGCGAAACGCCGCGAAGGGCCTGGTTTTCCAAAATTGTGCCTTCATTGAAGGTAACGCGGATGTCATTTAATTCAATCATCTTTTATCTTACCCTCTGAACGGCTCAGGCTAGCTTCTTTGCTGCGATAGCTTGTTTTTTCTTGCGCTGAATGGTGGTTTTCATCTTAGGGGCAATCAGTGCGGCGGCAACCAATAGCGCGGTGATCAAGTTAAGATCCGAGGCCTGCATGCCGAACATACCGCTGCTTAGCGCAAAGGCAACAGCCAGGCGGTACAGCACCGAACCGAGGATAACAGCAACTACAGCGACCCAGATTTTTCGTCCCGGGATCAGGGTCTGGCCCAGGATCACGGCTGCCAGACCAACCACAATGGTACCAACCCCCGAGGTGACATCGGCAAAACTATTGGTTTGGGCAAACAGTGCACCGGAAAAACCGACCAGTCCGTTTGAGAGTGCCAGCCCGAAATAAGTATATAGCGCGGTATTTCCGCCCTGGGCGCTTACCATCCTGCTATTTACGCCGGTTGCCCGTAGCCCGAGTCCGAAGTCACTGGCGAGCAGGCGAGTAATGAACCAGCCACTGAAAATAACAAGCAGCAGTACGATGCCTAGACGGACGATCCCCGAATCAATGCCGATATCCATTGCCAGCAATTCAAACGGCGTCAGGATGGTATCTTCACCCAGCAAGGCTAGATTTGGTCGCCCCATAATACGAATATTGATAGAGAAGGCGGCGATCATTGTCAGGATGCTGGCGAGCAGGTGGAGAATGCCGCAGCGGATCGCCAAAAATGCGGTCACTAGGCCACAGAGGCTACCGGCAAAGATCGCCAGCAGGGTAGCTATCCAAGGGTTAATACCTGCAACAATGGCCGTGGCGGCAACGGCTGCCCCCATCGGAAAACTACCATCGACGGTGAGGTCCGGGAAATCCAGTACCCGAAAAGTAAGGTATACCCCAAGTGCAACCAGTCCATAAACCAGACCAATTTCCAGTGTTCCCAGAAAGGCAAAGAAAGACATCCAATAACACTCCTTGTCTTTGATAATAAATCAGACACACGATTTAAGAGACGAGCTCCTAGAAAGCCCTAGATACACGAGTCGAGAAGACTCATCATTCTTAACTCGAATCTTAAACCAATGCCTTATTTAACGACTGATGTTGCGCGATCAAGCACTGACGATGGGAAGGTGATCCCCAGTTTGTTGGCCGCTTTCTGGTTCAGGGCCAGATCGGAACCTTTTGCCACTTTTACCGGAAGATCGGCTACCTTTTTACCTTTTAGCAGAGCATCGACATAGTCAGCCGTCTGAACTCCGACCTGGTAGTAATCAAAGCCCAATGCCGCCAGTGCGCCATTTTCGATATACGTTGTTGAAGCACCGACAATTGGTTTGTTTGCCTGATTGGCAGCGTTGACCAGGCCGTCAATTGCACTGGCTACCGTGTTGTCAGTAGGGGCATAGATCACATCGGCTTTAGAGGCCACAATCTGTGCCGCAGCCTGTACGTCAGCACTTTTCAGAGCTGTTCCTTCGATAACGTTCAGCCCTTTGGCGTTTGCCGCTTCTCGCAGCAGCTCAACCAGTGCCACCGCATTTGCTTCGCCTGGATTAAAGACAACACCGATATTTTTCATATTCGGTAGAAGCTCTTGCATCAATTCGACATGCTGGGCAACAGGAGACAGGTCGGAAAGGCCAGTGACGTTACGTGCCGGCTTATCCATATTCTTTACCAGTTTTGCACCGACCGGATCAGTTACCGCGGTAAATACGACTGGAATTGAACGTGTAGAAGCAGCAAGCGCCTGAGCAGTAGGTGTTGCGATGCCGACGAGTACATCCGGACGCTCGCCCACAAACTGTTTGGCAATCTGAACGGCAATTGCGGGATTGCCCTGTGCCGTCTGGTAAGTGAATTCTAGGTTTTCACCTTCGATATAGCCTTTTTCTTTCAGGCCATCTAGCAGACCCTGACGGGCTGCATCGAGCGCAGGGTGCTCAACAATTTGTGAGACCGCAACTTTTGCGACATCGGCCAATACAGAAGGGGAAGATAGAGCCAGAGAGGCTGCTATACAGGCTGCGGTAAGCAGTTTATTGTTTTTGATTTTCTTGAATTCCATATCACAAGCTCCTTGCCAGAAATAATGTTCAGTGAGAGGGCAGCAAGGTGGGTGCTGTTTTCCTCTGGAATAATGTTTTATCGCAATGAGGAAAGAAAGAACATCTATATTTTAACAGTAGCGAAACAACTGGCAGGCTATCTATGCTGACTTGGGCTTGTATTGTGGTCGTATTATCTGCTTGTGAGGATTTGTTCGGGTTAATTTTCGAGCGGTTAACGAGTTGATAGCTTTATATTCTTAATTGGCATTTGATGGTAATTCACTCATAACCTTATCTGGGCAAAGGGCTCATAGAAGATGTGTTCAGCAGGCAGACAGCTATTGATTCATATTATGTTCCTTAAGAGATATTCGCTGTATCTCTCCCTCAGAACCCCACAAGCTTGGCCGCCGGTGGGGTTCTGTCCAAGTGGCCTACGGGTGACACTTCAACGTATTGTTCCTACCATGAATTTTGCTCATTGCAGCCATCATTTTGTCATTGTCGATATAGCTTTTCGGTAAGGCCATAACCTCGACACGAAAATCCGGTGCTGACTCGCTAAGATCGGACTCACTGGTTACCGGTGTAACCATCATTACATTCAAGTCTGGGTTACGAGCCGCAATACGTGAGGCTGTTCCTAATCCTTCTGCGACATGAAATCGGCCTGCTACGTGGATGATCTGCTTGGTTGGGTGCAAGGCGAGATAATTCACCATACTCTCCGCCATTGTATCGTCCCAGGCGGTTTGGGCAGCAAACTGGCGCTGGTTTTTTGCCTCATTGCCGTGGTGCATCGATGAGATGAACTTGTCTCGATAGGCATCGCTGCCTAGAGATAGTGATTCGGCTACCCACTTGCGCTCGATATCTGGCAGGCGGTCGAGGTATTCCGCTCCGTGTTTGCCGATGCAGCGGACAATGATTCTGGGCGCATTGGCGGCAATAATGTCGAGCTGTTTTTGTTTGGCAAACTCGACAAGCGGACGGTAGTCACTGCTGTAATTGGGCCAGGCACGGCCTTCCTTAATCAGGGTTTGTTCGCCAATTTTCCCTGCGAGATACTGGTTAACTACATTCTGCTTCTCACGGGTAAACTGCTCCATAGACAGGGCCATATTGGGGTTCTGGCGATAGAGCTGGGCAAACAGTTGTGCTTGCATCAAATGGGTGCCGGGATGGCCATGCCATTCGCCGACCAGCACGATATCTGCATCCTGCAATGCCAAGGCTAGCTCGCTTAGGCTCAGGGGCGTTGTCCCTTGGGGCGATGTAATCGAGTAGTCATAAAACGTTTTAGAGAGCGGGGCCGGATCTGGGACGGATTGCGTTGTGGTTGGCTGGGTAGCGCACCCTATTAGCAGGCTGACCAATCCGAGGGAGAGCCAATTTTTCATCTCTTTCACCACTATGCTTAGGCAAGTACCAAGTTAAAAAAATACCAAGTTCGCTGCGTTAGCCAAAGATAACTTGTGCTCATAGGCGTTTGATATAAGAACCGTTTGATATAACTGTAGACGGTGCGAAATGATAAGAGAGATGAAATTATGCGGAAATGAAATTAAGAACCGCGGTCTCAGACAAGAGCTGAGACCGATTGACGGCTGCTGGTCCGGAAGTTAAAGCCTGCGGTACACCCGGACCGAAAAATCGGCTTCGCAGCCAAATTCGCTGGCGGTACGGAGTTGTTGCCAGACATCTTCAGAGGTTTTCCAGGCAAAAGGGGTCATTTGCATCAATGCCGTGGCTTCTTCGCCGGATAGGTTCATTTCGTAATGCCGCTGTTCATCCGAAACAAGCTCAAAGCCTTCAATGGTTTCTGCTGTCATATCATGCAAGCGTACGCCGTCGTATATCAGTTCTTTCAGTTGGTATAGGTGACGGGCGGCAGGCGTTACTGTGAGCAAAATACCACCGGTCTTTATTGCACGGTAAAGCTCCTCGTCCTTGCAAGGTGCATAGATGCGAACCACACCATCAAGCAGAGCGTCTCCAAACGGCAGTCGATGACTGGAGGCAACACAGAACTGACAGTCAGGATAGCGCTTCGCAGCATAGCGGACAGCGACTTTTGAGATATCCAGCCCGTGTACGCAAAGGTCTGAATGCGTTTTAGTTAGGCTGGCAAACTCGGAGGTGTAATAGCCCTCACCACAGCCGATATCAAGCAGGTGCTGCGAGTGTTCCGGCAGGTGCCGTTCTAGCTGGTCGACGACCTGCTTTCGCAAAGGCTGGTAATGATCTGTATTGAGAAACAGGCGGCGTGCCTGCATCATTTCTTTATTATCACCCGGTTTTTTTGACCCTTTGTGCTGGGCCGGCATCAGGTTGACATAACCTTCTTTGGCCTGATCAAACTGATGGTTGTTTTCACAGCGCCAGGTATTCGCCTGAAGGCTAAGCGCTGAATGACAAAGTGGACATTGGTAGGACATGGGTAAACCGGATGATGTAAGAGACTGCGGCTATTGTAAACATCCCCCTATATTGCTGCAAGAATAGGGTTTGACTTAGGGAGGCAGTAGCCTCCCGTACGGCGATACGACCTAGTTAGGCCGAACCTTGTATTCCGCCTTATCAAGGCTATGCTTCTTCATTCTCAGGTATAGTTTTTTGCGCGGGATCTGCAAATAGTTCGACACTTCGTTGATCCGCCCGGCAAACAGATAAAGGGCATCTTCGATAACCTGTTTTTCATAGCTGTCGACAAGATCATCGAGAGGGCTGCTCATCTGATCAAGGGGTTTCGTCCGCTCTTGGCCGGTGAGTTTTACTATGCCAATCGCGTAGAGCTCGGCGACATTTTTCAGCTCCAGAACATTTCCCGGCCACTCGTGGCGGTTGAGGGTGTTAATGTACGCCTTATCGACGGCTGGCAAGGCTTTATTGAGTTTTTGGCAGCTTTTTTTCAAGAAGTGGCGGAACAGTGGCGTGATATCACAGTTGCGCTGTTTCAGAGGAGGAAGGCTGAAGCGTACCTGGCTGAGGAAGTAGAATAACTCCGGCAGTAGCTTGTCTTGTTCAACCTTGGCTTCTGGTGTTCCCTCGAGAATAGCCAGCACGCGAACTTCTTTTTTCCCCTGGCGCTCTTGCTCCAGTAGAAAGCGGCATAGCCATTGCTGGGCTTCTATCGGCATGTCTTGGGGATTGCTCAGGCATAGGCTGCCGCCACGCGCAGAGATCATACTGCGTTGTAGATCAGCCGTACAGCTAATGGATTGACCGAGTGCATTGGCGTAGGGGGCATCGCGCAGCTCGCTCTCCTGGTGCAATAGCTTGGCAATCGTATGGCGACCCGTTCCGTTTTCGCCTTCAATGAGAACGTCCTTGGTGGTAAGGGCCGTCTGGGCAATTTGTTCCCGGATTTTAATGATCAGCGGACTTTCGCCCAGCAAGACCTCTGACGCTGAGTTGGTCAGGTTGGCTCGCTGTTCAATTTTCTCCTTCCGTACCGGCAGGTGTTTTTCCAGCAGGGTAACAAGTTCTGCTGGCTGGAGGGGTTTTTGCAGGAAATCTAGCGCACCTTTTTTGACCGCGTCAACGGCCATCGGAATATCTCCGTGACCGGTGATCATGATGACAGGCAGTTCTGGATCCAAGGCTTTGACTTTATCTAGCAGCTCCATGCCGCTTAAGCCTGGCATGTACATATCGGTAACCACAACTCCTGGCCAGTTCTTATGCAGCATGGAGACAGCGGCGGTAGGATCGGTTAGGGCGCAAGCCTTATAGCCTGATACTTCAAGCAGATGCTGATAGGCATCGAGTACATCCTGGTCATCATCGATGATGACAACTTCGATATCATTATTCATTATCATAATGGTTCAGCTCCAATACGACCATAGCACCACCTTGAAGGTTTGAGGCAAGAAAGATATCACCATCAAAGCGGGTCATAATTGAACGGCAGATACTTAGCCCGAGGCCAAGTCCGACATCCTTCGTTGTGGTAAATGGGGTAAATAGTTTTTCGATAATATCAGCAGAAAATCCGTGTCCGCTGTCACTGACGGCGAGACGGACACAACTCTCTTCACTATCAAGAGCATTAATGGTGATTTCGCGCAGTTCGCTTCCTGCAACAGCATCACAGCTATTTACCAGTAGATTGACAAACACCTGCTCTAGCTGCACCTGATCGGCTAGGGCATTGAGCGGGACATGGATCTGGCTGGATATGGTGGTCTTTTGAACCTTGGCCCGGTTTTCAACAATCAGCATTGCTTGGTGGAAGGAGGCTTGAATATCAACGGAACCAAGTGAGCTGTTAGCAGACTGTTTCTTTGAAAAACTGCGCAGAGTGGCAATAATACGGCCCATGCGAGAAGTCAAATGGTCTATTTTATCCAGGCTGGTAGGCAGCTGGGTATAGTTCTCCTTGTCTATGGCCATTTTTGTGGCGAAGACATGGGTCGAAATTGCCGACAGAGGCTGATTCAGTTCATGGGCCAGAGAAGTCATCGTCTGGCCGACGACCGCCATTTTGGCTGCCTGGATCAGATCATCCTGGGTTGCGCGCAAATCCGCTTCGACGCGTTTCCGGTCGTCGACCTCGGCTTTGAGTTGGCGGTTCCGATTGGTGAGAGACTGGGTCTTTTCTCTCACCATGTTTTCCAACCAACGAGCAGCGTTTTCTTGCTCGGTGATATCCGTCATCGTGATGATGACTTTGTCATTATTTCCTTGTTTGAACAAACGGAAGTCCAAGCGTAGATAAAGCTTGTTACCTTCACTGTGGCTGTGCATCAGTGTTAGGTTACAGGCCCCGTTATTCAATAGCGGGCTGGTACTCAAGAACAGTGCCTGCAGTCGCTGCTGCATATTATTGCTAAACAAGGTCCATATTGTCTGTTGAACCAGCGATGCATCGTAACTGAACAGGGCTTGTGCGCTGGGGTTGACCGATTCTACCACGCCGCTCAAATCGCAGGTGATGATGCTGGCTTGGGTATTATTGATCAGATTCAGGGCGTTGCTTTGCTGCATTTCCTGCATCTGGCTGCAAAAATAGCGTAAATTATCGCCCAGCATACCAATTTCATCATTTCCGGAGACTTGGATGTTTGCGTTGAGCCGATTATTGGCAACGGCATACAAATCTTGCGAGAGTAAATTGAGTCGTTTGACGATACCGCGCCCAACGAGGTGAATCGATAGGGTAACCGTAAGGAAAACAGACAGAAGTACTACGCCGAACAGAAGGATATTACTGATCCTAATCGATTGATTTGTTTCTTCATTGAGTTGCTTGAGGGAGGCATTCTCCTGCTCTACCATTGTTTGGATGAGCTGTTCCTGGTACTCCAGCCGAGTCTGTATTTGACCTTCATATAGCCTGATAGCATTGTGTAACTCGACATCCAAGCGCAACTGCTCCTCCAGAACCCCTTTGGGTTCGACAAGGGTGATCAGCTCTTGTAACAGTTGTCTGTAAGAGATCGTTGATGGGTAATGGCTGAGATTTTGGCTCATTTTGCTGATGTCTTCAGTCTTGTAGCCAATAAAATAAAAGGCATTGCCGAGATCCCGGTTTTGTCGTTGTTGGATAATTTCCTGAACGAGCTGATGCAATTCATTTTCTTTGATGGTGATTGACTGGATAAAAGAAAATTCTGCCATGACATCCGTAATCGCTTCAGTATTAATCGCATTGGGCAGCATTCGGGTGACCTGCCACTCGACCTCCTGGCGCAGTGGTGTGAGTTCATCGACCAAATCCTGGTGTAGCCACTTGATGGTATTTTCTGTTTGGGCTAACGAGAACAGGTGGGTATTGCGCTGGTATAGCAAACCGACATAGGCAGAGATATCTGTTAGCAGCGTCTCATGTTCGGCCTTGATTGCCGGGTAAAATTTCAAATTGACCGTTTCTTTAATGGCGGCTGATATTTGCTCTAGCTTTGTCGTAATGTTTTGCTTGAGCTCGGCATGTAAAATCGGATCGGTATTATTGCTGAGCATATTAAGGGCAGCCTGCAACCCCGCCGTATTCCTTTCCAGCTGATAACTCACCCGCAAGGTCGGCATATTCTTCTCGATGATCGTGTTGACTTGGGTATTGAGGTTTTCCCAGTTAACAACGGCTATCAGACTCACGCTGATGGTGAGCAAGGCCATGAAGCCGATAGAGGCTACCAGACGGTTACCAATGGTATTTCTGAGCAACATCACTTTGCCCCTTTGGTTTTGGCAAGGAGTTGCTCAGAAATGAGAATAGATTCTTCTAGCTGTTTGCTCATCATATGGCGCCAGCGTTTAATGCACTTGGCGGTATGAACATCACTCCGAGAGTGGAGCAGAGCCTGGTTGTAGCTGATGCTGCTGGCTTGGACGTCACTGACCGGTGGCGTCGAAGCCAGTTGGATTGCCCGCTGATATTGCTGATGCTGGGTATCGGTCAGGGACTCTTGTTTCTCGATTTGATGAATAAGCCGCCAAGCCTGATTGAGCAAATCCAGCTGGTGGTTAATGACTTGGTCAAATAGTTGCTTAATTAAGATTGCACGGTGTTGCATCAGCTCGTGGTTGATTGGAGATACCGAATAGGGCTGGTTGGGCTTCTGGTGCAAGCCGTATTTGTTCAGTGAGCTGGTAGACAGGTTTTGCTGTACTTTGTCAGAGAGCAAATAGTCAACAAAATTCTGGCTATGGGCCGCCTGGTTAATATTCTTGACCGCGGCAATATAGCTAGGTAGCTGTGGGCTTTGGTTTTGGTAATGGAACCCAATAAAAGGAAATTGTTTCTGGTCTTCATAGGCAAAGCTGTCAATGACAGGGCCTACACCGACGAGTCCGCGAGAAATTGCATCGCTGACACCAAAGCTACGGGCCGAGACTGAAGCAAGGTTACCGCCAATTTGGAGCAGTAGTTTCCAGCCTTCTTTCCAGCCATACTGCTGCAAGATGTCCTCAACCATGAGGTGAGTAGTGCCAGAGCGGCTTGGGCTACTCATAATGATATGCCTGAAGTACTGTGGCTGAATCAGGCTTTTCCATGTCTTGGGGATATCGAGCTGGTGCTTTGCCAGATAATCTTTATTCCACATCAGGCCATACCCTGAATATCCGAAAACGGCGATAGAGGAGGTCGTATCTGGCTGAAAGGTCTGCCACTGAGCATCAAAGTCATGATCTAGTCCGCTCAAGGGCTGTAGCCTATTATTCTCAATCAGAGACAAAAATAAAGCCGGTGACGAGGAGATCACAATATCGATATCATGGTCATTTTTGTTCAGCAGGCGAAGCCCGGACTCTTCTCTCCGGTGAAGTACCTTAATAGTTACATTTGGATATTGCTGTTGGAATTGTTGGGTAACCGGTGTGATTGATGATTCGGTAAAGGTTGTCAGAATAATCAGTTGATTCGTGGGCGCAGCAATACAAGCTGATGAAAAAAATAGCATTAATATAATAAATCGAATCATGATCGTTACTGTTTACCTTGTATTGACAGCTCTTATATACAAGGTTACTCCGCAGGATTGTAGTTAATTAAACGAGACTATTGATGAATTTCTAAGATGTTATCGATTTTATAGTTATATATAACAATTATCGGTCAATAGTGACTCGCTTTGGTGTTGGGCTTTGTTTAATGTCACATTTTTCATGTTTTGAAGCAATAGGCCTAGCAGTCTTGATGTACTCATGAAATATGACAGATCGCTTGGGTACAAAGGCAAATAGAAGAAAAGCAGAAGTTAAAGGTATATGAGGCAGAGACTGGCATGCGGAGTGTACTTTTTCAAACTAAAAACCGGAGCCATAGCTCCGGTTTAATATTCTCAATCTTTACTTGCTAGGCATTTTGAATTTGTTGAATTTCAGTTGCAGACAAGTGGTATTGGCGTGGGCAGTTACGCCATGTTTGCAGCATACGCTGGTATTTTTCCAGCATTGGGATCTGGCTGTTGAACATGTGCTCAGATTTATCAAACTGCGGATAGAGGCCTTCTTCTTCAGTTAGGAAACGAACGTAATGCACTAACTGTGATTCTGTCGCGGCATCAAAGCCCAAGAACTGAAGACGACGCGAGTCAACTTGACGCTGGTTGTCTTCGTTTAGCATTTTGAACGACTCCTGCATCGCGTGATACATTTCCATAAAGTCAATCACGTTGCGGCAGTCTTCTTCATTCAGGCAGCCAAAGTCTTTGTCCAGTTCACGCATCTGCAGGCCATAACCGCGTTCTACAATCGTTTGCAGGCGACGATATTTTGCTGAATTTTCCGGATTCATTTTAGACATCAGGTAGTACTGGTTTGAAAGAATAAGACGTTGTGCGTTGGTCATTTCCATAATGGTAGGCCTTTAATATTGTATTGAGCTGGCATTGAGATTATCAGGTTGAATACAAAAAAAATTGATCTGACGCCGTCTTGCCGATGATTTATTGTTAAATAAAATTGACTGGCTAAAGCTTGTGCAATCAGGTGTCCGGTGTTGATTTAACAAAATTCACCCTTGTTTTTTACATGGTTATTAATGCGCTATCCTCTTGATATAACCTTAGCTTATTTGGCATAGAAGGTGCTGCACGGATGACAACATTACAGTGGGCGGGGGCTCTGATTTGGCTGGCAATTGTGGTGATTGGCTTTCCTCGGGAATTTTGGCCCAAGTTTAGATCGGAGAAAGATTACCAGCACTTAGTATTGGCCAGTATTGTGATGCTGTGTCTGCTCTGGGGCCTGAGGGCCGGGATTGCCGAGGGGCTGCAAGTCCACTTTTTGGCGTTAACGGTTCTGGTTTTATCCCATGGTTGGCAGATTGCAGGGCTGATTGGCTCAATTCCTATTGTGATATTCGCTGTTCTTGGCGTAATTAATTGGCCTGATGCAGGGTTATATGCGTTAACCGGAGTGATTGTTCCTGCGATATTTAGTTTTGGGGTATTTTTATTTAGCTACCGGTTTATGGCAAGGCATCTATTTATCTATATATTTATTGCCGCATTTCTCAACGGTGCACTAACCATGGTTATTCACCTGCTGTTAACCAGTGGCTGGATGTATATCGGTTTTGATTATTCATGGGCCTATATTGTCGATAATTATTTGGTACTGCTTCCTTTGTTAGTTTTCCCAGAAGCGCTGATAAACGGAATGGCAATTACCCTGTTGGTGGTTTATAAACCGGAGTGGGTGAGAACCTTTGCTGACCGAGACTATATTTATCCTGCCAATAATAAAGATAAATAGTGTGGGTATTGATTATAAAAAAAGCGCCAGCCGACTTGCTGGCGCTTTTTTGTGGTTGCCTCGTACTAGCTTAGTCCGATGATATTCCCGTCGTCATCAATATCCAGTGCCATGTAAGCGGGTTTTTCCGGTAGCCCCGGCATCGTCATCACATTGCCGCACAGCGCATAGACGAAACCGGCTCCGGCGCATAGCCGCAGCTCACGTATAGGGACGATGAAGTCTGTCGGTGCCCCTTTCTGGCTCGGATCATGGGTGATCGAGAGCGGCGTTTTTGCCATACAGACGGCGAGATTATCGTGACCTTGCTGCTTTAATTCTGCCAGCTGTTGTTTTGCCTGTGGCGACAGTTCGACGCCACGGCCGCCGTATCCAACCTCGGCGACGGTCATTAGTTTTTCTTCCAGGCTTTGATCAAGTGAATACAGCGGCTTGAACTGTGCCGGAGTCTGGCAGGCACTGACTACGGCTTGCGCCAGTTCCGCTGCCCCTTCGCCACCATTGCCGAAGGCCTCGCTGATCGCGACATCGACGTAGCAACCGAAATCTTCTTCGCTAACCCACGCCTTGAGAAGGTTCAGTTCGGTATCCGTATCTTGCGGGAAGCGGTTTATCGCCACAACAACCGGAATGCCGTATTTTGCCGCATTACGGATATGCCATTTCAGGTTGGCAAAGCCACCCAGCAATGCTTTTTCGTCCGGCGAGAAGATCGCGTCAGGCAAAGCTTGCCCCGGCCTTAAGTCATAACAGCCAGAATTGGCTTTCAGGCCGCGAAGGGTTGCGACGACAACGGCACAATCAGGGCCGCGTTCAGCTTGCTGAGCTTTAATATTACAGGCTTTCTCAAACCCCATGTCAGAACCGAAGCCGCCTTCGGTGATCGTGTAGTCGCTGAGCTTCAGCGCAATTCGGTCTGCAATAATTGAAGAGTTGCCGTGGGCAATATTGGCAAACGGCCCAGCGTGGATAAGTGTGGGAACCCCTTCTAACGTTTGCATCAGCGTCGGCTCGATAGCCTCGCACATTGTCACGGCCATTGCTCCGGCAACCTGAAGATCTTCGGCAGTAACAGGCTGGCCATCTAGGTTATAGGCAAGGACTATGCGGCCAAGGCGCTGGCGCATATCGGCCAGATCTTTAGACAGGGCCAAAATCGCCATCAGCTCGGAGGCGGCAGAAATGTCGAAGCCATCATCACGGGCGATACCGTTAATGGTTTTGCCCGGTTCGTTGTTGCCAACGGTGATCATTCGCAGAGCGCGATCATTATGATCCATGACCCGTTTCCAGCAAATACGGTTGATATCAATCCGTAGCGGCGTGAGGCCAGTTTTGTCGGCAAACGCGTCGTATCCATGGCGTTCTTCATGATACAAGCGGGCATCCAGAGCCGCTGCCGCCAAATTATGGGCTGCGGTGACAGCATGAATGTCACCGGTAAGATGCAGGTTGAGCTTTTCCATTGGTGCAACCTGGCTGTAGCCTCCGCCTGCTGCACCGCCTTTTACTCCAAACACCGGCCCCATGGAAGGCTGGCGGATACAGGCCATCACACTTTGGTTGATTTTGGCCAGTCCTTGAGCAAGTCCGATAGTGGTGACGGTTTTGCCTTCACCCAGCGGTGTTGGCGTAATAGCAGTAACCAGTACCAGCTTTCCTTCCTGTCTATCATTAAGGCGCTTGAGTATTGAGGGCTTAACTTTTGCTTTTAGCGTACCCTGGGGAGTTAAATCATCCGGCAGAATGCCAGCTTGTCGAGCGATTTGATCAATTGGGGTGAGATTAGTATCACGGCAAATTTGAATATCACTTTTCATCGGGGCCATAACCTCGCATCGGTAGCAATAAGGAAATATTGCATAGAACTGCATTTGCAGGTCGCGCAATCGTTTGCGTTTGGTTTATACCACAATTTTATCATGTATAAGTAGAAAAAATCCGATATAAGTCCGGTTATTTTATTTTTAGTCAGGAATAGGGCGAAAGCGGGAAGGTAGTTAAATGGTGATTAATACTGCCGAATCATTAATAAACCTGCCGAACGAGCCGGCAGGTTATTGATAAATTTATGCTATTTCAGCTTCCTGCTGGCTATTGTCGATACTTGTTACGGATACGAGGCTGCCGTAAACAGGGCGAAGTGCTTTGATGATTTCATTGCGGCTGATCATGCCAACAAGCTGATCATCTTTGACAACTGGGAAGCTGTGAGGACGGTTGACGACCATGGTACGGGCACGCTCATTCAGAGAAAGTGTCGTTAGTTGGGTCGCAATACCACCGCTGCTGACAGGGTATAGGATATTTTTGTCGATACACATGTACTCGGCAATTTCTAGAATTGAATTTTCAGGGCCCACGGTTTGAATCTCATGTCGCATCAAGTCTTGTACCTTGCACTCGGCTTCTGGCATGTAGTCACTGCACCAGAGATCAACCAGTGTGTCGTGGATTGAAAAGAAGCCGACCAGACGTTGGTCACTTGATAGAACAGGTGCTCCAGAAAGGCCTTCCTTTATAAGAATATCAAGTGCTTCAGCAACAGGCATACCTGGCAGAAGGGTGGTTGTTGCCGGGCGCATATAGTCGTTCACAAGTAGATTTTCCTGGAGCATAGCGTTGTCCTTAGTTAAAACAGTTGAATTTGAGAAGTCGGGTGTAATGATGGTTGCTGTTGAATGGTGTTCCTTCGGCGAGCTGAAGATTGCCCAGTAGCTCAGGCCAACTAATACCCCGCCGCCAACGATATTGCCGAGGGTTACGGGAATAAGATTGGAAAAGATAAAGTTGTGAATATTGAGGTCGGCATATTGTTCTGGCGATACGCCAAGACCTAGCCAGAATGATTCCGGTGCGACATTCTGGATGGTGATACCCAGTGGCACCATAAACATATTGGCGACGCTGTGTTCAAAGCCGGTGCTGACGAACATGGCGACAGGAAGCACCATTATTGCCATTTTGGTCATCATGTTTTCTGAACAGAATGTCATCCAAATGGCTAGGCAAACCAGCAGGTTACATAAGATACCTAATGCAAAGGCTTCCATCGGCTGGTGGTGCAGCTTGTGCTGGGCGATGTTGAGGGCATTGAGTCCCCACTGGCCGCCGTCAAGCTGGTACAGGTTAGCCATTGACACTAGCGTCAGCAGCAGCATCGCACCGATGAAGTTGCCGAAATAGACTTTCATCCAAGTCGTTAGCATCTTGCCTGTGGTGATGTGTTTATTGGCTCGTGCGACTGAAGACAGTACCGTACTGGTGAAGAGTTCACCGCCGCAAATCACTACCAGAATCAGGCCAAGGCTAAATGCCAATCCACCAAATAAGCGGTTGATCCCCCAGCTCATGTTGCCGCCGCCGGTTGTGACGGTAATGTAAAAGACAAACGCGAGGCCGATGAAAACGCCAGCCGTGATTGCCAGAGCGATGGTCGTACGGGTTGGCTTTGATGCCTTGCCGACCGCGTATTTTTCCGCTTGCTTCATCATCTCTTTGGGAGTGAAGTTATTGTTGTTGGATGCCATTGCCGTGGCCATTTAAGAGTCTCCTGTTTTGTTTCCGGCTTGTCGGCCGGGGATAGTGAACACATAAAGGATTGATAACGTCACATTTCCTCCTCGTTGTGATTGGTAACTGGTATTCAGCATACGGGTGACAAAAGAGTTGAGTAAAATTGATAATTTTTTTAGCCATAATCATTAAAGTTGATATTCTTGGGGCTTAGAAAATGAATTGCATTTATCGGGGAGTGTATTAATGCGTTATTCACTGAAGCAGCTTGCTGTATTTGAAGAGGTTGCAAGCACGCGTAGTGTCAGTAAAGCCGCGGAAAACCTGGCTCTAACCCAGTCAGCAGCCAGTATGGCGTTATCTCAGCTTGAGAAGCTGCTTGGGCGAGCTTTGTTCGAGCGCCAAGGGAAGCAAATGGCATTGACCTACTGGGGAGCATGGCTTAGACCTAGAGCCAAACAGCTATTGTTTGACGCTCAGCAGATAGAGCAGGGGTTTTATGATCAGCACTTGGTTAGTGGGGAAATCAACCTTGCTGCTAGCCAGACGGTGGCAGAGCACCTTTTACCCGAGCTTATCAGTATTATTGATAAAGATTTTCCCGAGTTGCGTATTCAACTTAATGTGAAAAATGCGCAGAAAGTCATTGATAGAGTTAGAAATTATGAGTGCGAACTAGGGATTATCGAAGGGCGCTGTGATGACAGCAGGTTAGATCAGGAGGTCTGGTGCCACGACCACCTGGTGATTATTGCGTCTAAGCACCATCCTTACGCCAAGTTGGATACGGTTAGTTTTGCCCAGTTAGAGCAAGCTAAGTGGGTACTTCGTGAGCAGGGGGCGGGAACTCGACAAAGTTTTGAAAGTGCCTTGCATGGGGTTATCGAGGATCTGGATGTATGGCGTGAGTATGAGCAGATACCTGTCCTCCGCGCCCTGGTTACCAACGGGCCTTACCTGAGCTGTCTGCCATATTTGGATGTGGTGAAATATATTGATCGGGGAGAGTTGGTCGCACTGAATGTTCCCGAGCTGAATATGAAGCGAACTCTGTCGTTTATCTGGCGGGCTGATGCGATTGAGAATCCACTTCGTGATTGTATTCGGCGCGAGGCTATACGGATGATAAAAGATCGGAAAATGGACATGTAACGTCCCATAAGAATATTTGATGACAAATAACGATTTAATTTATAGGAAACAAAGTGCTTATTGATGGGTGGAGTACAAAGAAGAGCTGTTATCTGCCTATTTTCTGATTGTAAAATAATCGAGATGGTTGTTTTTTCGGCTTATTACTACATGTATTGACAGATCTGCATAAGAGAATGCTTTGTGCTCGTTTTATCTTGTTATTTTTCTTATCAATATTTCTGATTGGTTGCGGCAATAACCCTTATATGCGCCAGGGTGCTTATTTTGTTCAATTGAATTACCGACTATCAGATCGTGAATACATGGTCCCTTAATGGCTCTACATTCCGGATGTGCGGATTTTTATGCACGGGTGTCTTGAACCAATATGTGGTTCCATGACTATTGATCCTGGCGGGAAAGAGGTTGCTCCCAAAGCTTGAAAAAAAATGAAATACATCTATTTGATTTTATTTATCACGTCAATAACCGATTAAATTTTGAGCTGCTGATCTATGGACAAGGGGGTAATTATCTTTAAAATCCGGCCTTAGTTGATATTGCTAGGGACGATAACATGATCATCAAAGGAAAGCCGGTAAGGGATATATCCCTCAAGCTTAATACATTGTTTCGCGGGTTAGCGTGTCTGTTGTTGTTACTGTTTTTAATTAATTTACAGTCACTTACAGCCACTCTTTCTAGCTCGGCACTTTCGCTTCAGCAATTAACCGTTACAACCGGTTCTGATGACAAATCATTACCAGTAGCGGAAACATCGGTACAAAAGCCTGTACCTGATGCTATACAATCTGAGGCGCCTGTCGAGGAAGAGATTGTCGAACTGAGGCAGGCGGCGTTGGTGCGTTTTTCTAATAAGTTTAATTATCCGAATTCGGTTGAGTTTTACAGTCTGGCCAGTAGTGAAAACTGGATGTTCAGTCCTGCGACGGTGAGGGAAAAAGATAATGTACTTAACCTCACGACTTGTGGCTATTATGCAGCGAAAAATGCAATGGGTCTTGCTCGAGAAAGGGAGCCGTTCATCGTTGACCTGGTTTATGATTTTTTAAACCAGAGGTATAGCGTGCACGGTTACTTTAAAGATGACAGAGCCAACTATCATCAATTTGACGGTAGTAAAAAACCCGTTGAATTAAGTCGTAACCGTTTTAAGAACAAATGGGATGTTGCCTGTAAGCCGCTAAATGTCGAAAAATTTGACGATATCCTTTCGGTTGCAAGCATAGGACGTTTTGAGCCAAGCGAAGAGATGGCCTTCAAGCGACAGTTAAATGCGTTTGATAACACTGTTCAGAATAAAATTGCCAGCTGTATCAAGGATAAGGCGCTTATCTCGTCAGTACCTAGCTTGGTTGAACGAAAAAATCTTTGTCTGATTAATGCCCAGTGCAGTATCCAGAATGACGGGGCTGGTAATAAATGTGACTTAGTGAATAAAGCGTGTTCTGGTGATACAAAGTCGCAGCTTTGTAAAACAAATACCAATGAAGCGACCATCAATGAAGCCATCACCAAAAAAATGACGACCAACACTCAGGTTGCGAGTTAATCATAGCGGGAAATTTTAATGCAGGAGCAAGGGACGGTCTGCTCCTGCATGTTATGGTCATCATGCAGCGGTAAAAAAGGTATTATTGCATTAATACATCACGTTATGGCCATAGCTGGCGATGATGCTCTTGATTTTTTCCATGGTCTCTTTTGATGGCGGCTTTACACCGGCCAGCTGATATTCAAAACCAAGCGCTTCCCACTTATGTTCACCTAGTTGGTGGTACGGCAGCAGCTCGATTTTTTCAATATTATCCATATCTTGAATAAACTCACCCAGAAGGTGGGCTGAGCGTTCATCATCAGTGAAGCCCGGGACGATGACATAGCGTATCCATGTCTTCTGACCGCGTTTATGGAGATAGCGAGCAAAATCAAGAACACGCTTATTAGGCACACCGACGAGATCTTGGTGAATAGAGTCATCAAGCTGCTTTAGATCCAACATCACCAAATCAGAAGCATCAAGGACTTCGTCAACCACATCAGTATGTTTACGAATATAGCCGTTAGTATCAAGACAAGTGTGAATCCCTTCAGCTTGAACAGCACGGAAGAAATCACGAACAAACTCTGGCTGCAACATGGCTTCGCCACCAGAGGCTGTTACACCGCCTCCTGAAGCATTCATGAAGTGTCGATAAGCGGTGGCTTCTTTAACGAGTTCTTCGACAGTGATTTCCTTTCCATCATGAAGATCCCAGGTATCGCGGTTGTGGCAATACTGACAGCGCATTAAGCAGCCTTGCATAAATACGATAAAACGGATGCCGGGTCCATCCACGGTACCGCAGGATTCAAAAGAGTGAATACGGCCTTTTACTGACATTGCTTAACTTCTCCGCGTGGTGCGTGTTTACTTGTTATTTTATTACAAAATGGCAGGCTAAAATAGCGGAAAAATGGCTGTTGCCTCAGTTGATGTTATGCTTGAAGTTGAAGTGCCGCCATCGAGGGCGCAATAAAATATCAAATGCTCTGCATTTGCATACTGGTGTTATAAAGGTTTACTGCGGGAAAACCACGTATTTGTAATACGGCCTTGGTTGTTTTTATGGGGATATAAAAAAACCGACCCAGAGGTCGGTTTTTATCACTTATCAGCTAGCGGGCTAGCTGATAAGTATTACTGTATCTCAATTATAGAGATTCAGTGAAAGTACGCGCGATAACGTCTTTCTGCTGTTCAGCAGTTAGAGAGTTGAAACGCACAGCGTAGCCCGATACACGGATAGTTAGCTGTGGGTATTTCTCTGGGTGCTTAACTGCGTCTTGAAGCGTTTCGCGGTTAAGAACGTTAACGTTCAGGTGCTGACCGCCTTCGATGCCAGTCTCATGGTGGAAGTAACCATCCATTAGACCTGCAAGGTTAGCTTTCTGGGTCTCAACTTCTTTACCTAGCGCATTAGGAACGATAGAGAATGTGTAAGAGATACCATCTTTCGCATCAGCAAACGGCAGTTTACCAACAGAAGTCAGAGATGCTACCGCACCTTTTTCATCGCGACCGTGCATTGGGTTAGCACCAGGAGCGAAAGGAGCACCAGCTTTACGACCGTCAGGTGTAGTACCAGTCTTCTTACCGTATACCACGTTAGATGTGATAGTAAGGATTGACTGAGTAGGTACTGCATTACGGTAAGTATTAAGCTTACGGATCTTGTTCATGAACGTTGTAACAAGTTCACAAGCGATGTCATCAACACGTGCGTCGTTGTTACCGAACTTAGGATAGTCGCCTTCGATTTCGAAATCGATAGCGATGCCGTCTTCGTCACGTACTGGTTTAACTGTTGCGTATTTGATAGCAGACAGTGAGTCAGCAGCAACAGACAGACCAGCAATACCACAAGCCATAGTACGCTTAACATCACGGTCATGAAGAGCCATTAGTGATGCTTCGTAGCTGTACTTGTCATGCATGAAGTGGATGCTGTTCAGTGCAGTCACGTATTGTGTTGCCAACCAATCCATGAAGTGATCCATGCGATCCATAAGATCTGCATAGTCAAGAACTTCATCAGTGATCTTGTCCATCTTAGGACCGACTTGGATTTTCAGCTTCTCATCCACACCACCGTTGATGGTGTAAAGCATTGTTTTCGCCAAGTTAGCACGTGCGCCGAAGAACTGCATTTGCTTACCAACAACCATTGGCGATACACAACAAGCGATCGCGTAGTCATCAGAGTTCATGTCAGGACGCATCAGGTCATCGTTTTCGTACTGGATAGATGAAGTATCGATAGATACTTTTGCACAGAAACGCTTGAAGCCGTCAGGTAGCTGCTCAGACCAAAGAACAGTGATGTTCGGCTCTGGAGAAGGACCCATAGTGTATAGGCTGTTTAGGAAACGGAAGTTAGAACGCGTTACTAGCGTACGTCCGTCAAGGCTCATACCACCCATAGATTCTGTTGCCCAGATTGGGTCACCAGAGAATAGCTCATCGTATTCAGGCGTACGTAGGAAACGAACCATACGAAGCTTCATTACGAAGTGGTCAATCATTTCCTGAGCTTGAACTTCTGTGATTAGGCCAGCAGCGATATCACGTTCGATGAAGATATCTAGGAACGTAGAAGTACGGCCCAGAGACATTGCAGCACCATTCTGAGATTTAACTGCAGCTAGGTAGCCGAAGTAAGTCCACTGAATTGCTTCTTGTGCGTTAGTTGCAGGACCAGAGATATCACAGCCGTATTTAGCTGCCATAGTTTTGATCTGGCCTAGAGCACGGTGCTGTTCTGCAATTTCTTCACGAAGTTGCATAGTCGCTTGAAGATCTTCGCCTTTCTCGAAACGCTCTTGTAGAGACGTGAACTGAGCGAACTTGTCTTTCATTAGACGATCGATACCGTATAGTGCTACGCGACGGTAATCACCGATGATACGACCACGGCCGTATGCATCTGGAAGACCAGTCAGAACACCAGACTTACGACATTTCATGATATCAGGTGTGTAGATATCGAAAACGCCTTGGTTGTGCGTCTTACGGTACTCAGAGTAAATCTTAGATACCGTTGGATCTAGTTCACGACCGTATACTTTGCATGAACCTTCAACCATACGGATACCACCGTTAGGGATGATTGCACGCTTAAGCGGAGCATCAGTCTGTAGACCAACGATAGTCTCAAGATCTTTGTTGATGTAACCTGCGTCATGCGCAGTGATGGTAGAGATAACAGAAGTATCGAAATCAACAGGAGCGTGAGTGCTGTTTTCCTGCTTGATACCTTCCATTACCTGATTCCAAAGCTTGTTAGTCGCTTCAGTACCTTCAGATACTAGGAAAGACTCATCACCCTCATATGGAGTGTAGTTTTTCTGGATGAAGTCGCGAACGTTTACATCGTTCTGCCATTCGCCAGCGGCGAAACCTTCCCAAGCTTTAGCAAATTGCTCTGCCATGACATACCTACCTTTTTAGTAGAAAAAACACGTACTGATTTAATCGCTGTTGAGCTCATCACCATCAGGTGACGGTGAACAGTACACTTTCATTAACAATAATACGGATAATCAAACCAACTGTTGCAGTTAGAAAATGATTTCATTATTCGTATTAGTACTAACTACGTCTGTTAAGAGAGGGCAGTGTCAAGACACTGCCCTTTCATAATTATAGTAGCGCCGGAATACCGTATTGGCCTTCAAGCATACCTACTGCCAGCATCGCTACAAAGCAGATGATAAGCACAGAGGCAGGGATAATAATACGATCCATGAACGATAGCTTTTTCGCTCGCTCTTTGTCACCAATCAGACCGTTGTTATCTAGCAACATCGTCAGTGCCCATGCCAATACAGGGTTTGCAACCGCTGAAGCAAAGATACAGATACCAGCCGCCTGTGAATCTTTAGTGTCTTTAACCATCTGCATACCAGCTTCAAGCAGTGGCAAGAATACACCCACAAGAAGTGCGATACGCATTACTGGTGGCCATACCGCTACATCCATTGGGAAACCAAGGATTGCGATAAGCATAACCAAACAGCCAAGAACAATCGCACCGCCAGGGATAGGGCGCTTCGCGATTGCCGCAGGGATCATATAAGTACCCCAAGATGATGTAATGTTACCACCACCAACAGCTGTACCCACCATTTGACGGATTGAACACATTGTCATCGTGTCATCCACATCCATAAGAACCTTGTCAGTACCACGAGGGTAGTTCAGCTCTTGGAAGATACGGTGGCCTAGGAAGTCAGGTGACCACATTGCAACAGCCAGAATGGCAAATGGTAGTGATGCAATGAAATGCTGTAGATTTGGAAGACCAAGCATCCAACCTTCAGTCGTAGAACCCCACCAGTAAACAGGGTTCAGGTTTGGCAGACCCATTTCGGTTTCGAAGGTTAGATCAAAGCCTGCACCAAATGCAAGTGCAACGAGAAGTCCCGTTACTGCACAGGCAGGGATCGCCAACCAGCGTTTGTTGATTTTTGCTAGGAATGCATAAAGCACAATGTTAACCGCCAGCACAACCAGGCCGACATAGCCCAGGCTGCCTTTGGCTATTTCAGCGCTTTCCAGTCCGGTAGCCCAATTTTGGATTTGGCCAATCTGGCTCATCGCCCCGGTAAATCCGAGGAATACCAGCAAACCACCGGCAACCCCTTCCCCGGTCAGGTTGACCAGTTTGGAACCGCCCTTAAAGTAGCTAAGTAACAGACCGAATACACCAAGAAGGATAGCAAGAGCAAGAGGGTGTGCACCGGCAAGGGCAATGGTACCGATCAATGGGATCATTGGACCGTGGTTACCTGCCAGGTTGGCGCGAGGGTTGATGAATCCGGAGGCTAGAACGCAGAACAGAAGAGCAGGGATGAGCATTTCAACTCGTGCTACTTCAATGGCGAATTCTTTGCCGAGGTTGATATGGTCCCAAGCTTCGGTCAGGCCATCGGCCCAAGACATCATTACCGCAGAGTACATCGCGATAATACCGATAGTACCGGCTAGGGCTGGGACTAAATCTTCAAGCTCAAAACGGAAGTCACGGCCTGGCAGGTTAAGACCAAAGCGGCGTGGCTTCATGATTTTCAGCTCATGATCAAGATAGTCAGAGCGACTTGAGAAGTCAGAGGCAGGGCGGTGTAGCTCCTGATAACTTCTTTCTTCAGATGACATAAGTGCCTCGTTCTACGTTTAAATAATTATTGTATTTAGTGCTTGTAACTCTAATGCGCTTACCTGGAAATTCAACCCTCCCAGGTGCGAGCTATTCTAGGTGTAATTATATTTCACCAAATTTTACCGAAGTGTACCGCTTGGTCCGTTTCAGGGAATTGATCTTGATCACTACGCTTAAAAAAATGTAGGAAAAAAACCAAAAAAAATTGAGTGAGAAGAGGTTTTGTTATGAGAAATGAAAGAAGTTATATAACAAAAGTAAAACTGTGAACGTGCTCGCAAATGGTGCTTTTGGTGGTAAATTGCTGTTTTTAAGGGCTTTTTGCTCCTGAGTCCCGTGAATTACGGTTTACAGGGTTAACTACACCAAAAGTGGCAGTCTTCGTCACTATTTTTGAATCGAGTAATTGGCTTGTAGAAATAGTCATAAAAAAAGCCAGCAATCCCATTTCTGGCTTTTCTGGCGATTAAGCTGCAGCTCTGTAATAAAATTACTGCCTTTGCATGTTATCCGTTGAAGCATGTGGAATGGCACTGGTTTACTGCTGCATTAACAGCGTAGCAGAGAGATAGGCGAAATGTGATGTTGTGAATGGTAGGAGGAAGTGGCGTCCTTGCCACTTGCGGTATTATCGCTCTGCGACTTGAAATTCACCGAGCTGGTTTTTCTGGTTTTCTGCCAGCTGTGACAAGTGGCTGCTCGCTTCGGCTGTCTGGCTGATACCGGCTACGTTCTGACTGATAATGTCATTAATAGTGTTGATATTAAGGGTAATATCATCAATAGCCCGGCTTTGTTCGTCGACCGAAGCGGTGACATCACCGTTGACATGGCTGATATGCTCTAGAGCCTGGGTAATGGATTCAATTTGGTTGCTGGTCTGTTCTGCTATCTCGCTGTTGGCTTTGACTTTGCTCAAGCTGTTGTTGACGGCATCGACCACGGCAGAGGATTTATGCTGAAGCTGTTCGATAATCGTTTGGATCTGTTGGGTGGAATCCTGGGTCTTGGCGGCAAGAACCCTGACTTCATCAGCGACCACGGCAAATCCGCGACCGCTTTCTCCGGCGCGTGCTGCTTCAATCGCGGCGTTGAGCGCCAGAAGGTTAGTTTGTTCGGAAATGCTGTCAATGACCGTGATGACCTCACTGATTTTAATGCTTTGTTCGTTGAGATCAGTAACCTGCGTTGACGTTTCGTCAAGCTGCAAGGCTAATTCTTGAGTCAGCTGACGGGAATGCTGGGCAATCTCGGTACTTTCTGCACCCATAGTAAGTGCCTGTTGGGCACTCTCATCTGCTGTTTTAGCATAACCGTCTACTTGCGATGCGGCAGCAGACAACTCTGTCACGGCGGCCGCAATTTGTTCTACCTGCTGTTGCTGCTCGCGGCCGTTGACTTCGCTTTGGGTCATCACAGCGGCTAGTTCTGTCGAAGAGGTCGCCACTTCGTCACTGACACCACGAAGTGAGCGGATTGTTTGTGCTAGTTGGGAGATCGCATCATCAAGACTGTCGCCTAGTAGACCAATTTCATTTTTTCCCTTGATGTTTGTTCGGGCATTAAGGTTACCGTCGGCGAGCTCTTTAACTGCCTGATAAAGAGAACTCATTACTCCACTAATTGCATTTGATAGAAAAATGCTAATCGTTAAGGCTAATACGGTTGCAATTGCTGTCGCAGTTAACTGGCTTGTTGTAACTGATTGCAATAGCTCAGAACTTTTATCAGATAAATCTTCTGTTTTATGAATTGAGGCTTCCGCCAAAGAGGTAATGATCTTGGTGTTATTATTACCCAGTTCAATCATACGATTGGCTGTTGCTTTCTTGTCTTTCTGTAGCTGGATAATTTCCTTTAGCTGTAGTTCCCAAAGCTTGGCATTATTAATTACAGTTTCTGCTTCCGGCCAGTGGTTGAAGTTTTTGAAATAAGCATTTAATTCTCGAGCGTATTCCAATGTCTTTTTTGTATCTTGTTGGCTTTGGCCTTTGACTCCGACGGCAAGGTGATAAAGCATTAATCCAGCAGTATCTGATATATCAGACAATTTTTGGGTCCAAAGGTCGATATCATCAGTGTTTCTATTCTTCGCTATTAATGAATCGGTGGCGGTGATATCGGTAGTGATCCAACTGGTTGCATCATAAATCTTGATGATTTTCTGGCGTTGTTCTCTGAGTTGTTCTGAAGCCTGGACATACAACTTGTAGTTATTGACGAAGGTATCTAACGACTGTTTGGCCTGTGGAGTCAGGGCACGGTTATCTGTTTGCATCAAGGCACTATAACTACGCTTTACTTTGGTTAGGTTTTCACCGTTGACACTAACCATTTCATCCATACGCTCATAAAAGCCAAGCGCATAAATCGATTTCATTCGACTTACATCCTGTAAGTCCTGAAATTCTTTCATGGTACTGTTAAAAGCGATGAAGTCATTGACCTTATTCGTGTTGGTTTCAACTTCAGATAATAGATTCTGGCTGATTATTATTGTAATAATAAAGCATAGAACAGCAAATGCTGATGATAACGAAAGGAGTATTCGTAAAGGAAGGTTTTTAATTGTATTTAGCATAATTACTCAACGTAAAAATAAAGAGCGTCACTTGGTAGCGACACTGATTATGGTAATTGGTATTATTGTTGCATATTGATATAACATCGGCGCAAGCAATGGAATTGTCCGTTATTATATAGCCAGCAAGTTTAACTTAATAGAGTTATTATATTTATCTATTGTTAGTACGTATCTAAAAATAAAATAGATTAACTTTTTATTTTAAATAATATGAAATAAAATTATATATATTGCCTTATATCTACATTGTCATCTAAGGTATTATTGTCATGAATAATAAATATAATAATGACATCAATACTTTATTGATGGACCGTAAGATTGTCATAGCTTATCTATTGTTCAATAAAGCATGGTGAATTTTCATACTATATTGTCTTGTACTTTATATGGACGTGTTCCGACTTGGCATATTAGTATGCTGTGTAAGTAATATTTTGCTCTCCAGAGGGATAAGTTATCTGTGCCTAAAAAAGTAAATGCTGACTTTTTGACCGTCGTCCCATATTGAAATCACACCAAGTGAAAGTAATCACAGTTAAATTTCCCATGCTATAGCAGAATGAATTGGTCAGATGAGTATAGTTCAATGCTTTATTCTGATTACTGATAATTATTCATTACTTTAGCCCGCTATTTTTGATTAATGCAGACTAAACAAGATGAGAATAAGAGGGATACGATGAAAGCAACGATAGCATCAAATATAAACGCAATGCGTGATGACTATATTGCCGCAGTGAAGCGTTTAGTTGCCATACCCAGTGTTTACCAGGATGACGACAGTGATACACCATTTGGGCAACCTATAGATGATTGCTTAACGGAAACCCTGCAGTTCTGCCATGAACTGGGGTTTGCGATCTATAAAGATCATAAAGGCTATTACGGTTACGCTGAGATTGGCGACGGTGAGCAGATGATTGGTGTGCTGGGTCACTTGGATGTTGTGCCTACCGGCGAGCTTTCGGCCTGGGACTCAGCACCATTTGAACCGGAAATCCGAGATGGCAAGCTTTATGGCCGGGGCACTCAGGATGACAAAGGCCCAACGTTGGCTGCCATCTTTGCCGTCAAGGCACTGATTGATAGCGGAATAAAGCTGAACAAACGGATTCGGTTTATTTTCGGTACCGATGAAGAAACATTATGGCGTTGTATTGACCGTTACCTAGAAAAAGAAGAAGTCCCGCAGTGCGGCTTTACGCCGGATTCTGCATTCCCATTGATCCATGCGGAAAAAATGCTGATCCAGTCCTGGCTTCATGGCCCGGGTGATGAGTTGCTGCAACTGGATTGTGGTGGTGCATTGAATGCGGTGCCTGATTTGGCGAAATATGAAGGGCCGCTTTGGGAAGAGCTTGCCACCAAGCTGGATGAGCTTGGTTTTGATTTTACCGCCGAGGATGCCGAAGTGACGGTATTTGGTAAAGCGGCTCATTCCGCGGCAGCCGACATCAAAGGTGTCAATGCTATTGCCCGCCTGTGTATTGCTCTGAACGAACTAGGCATTACTCACCCGGCAATACGCTTTGTGGCCGAGCAGATTGGCCAGGATGCCAATGCCAAAGAGATTTTTGGTCCTGTTGAGGATGTTAGCGGCAGACTAACCTTTAATGTCGCCCAGCTCTGCATTGATTCTCAGCACAGCAAGCTAGGAATTGATATTCGGGTGCCGGTGACTTTCAGCAAAGACAATTTTGACAGCGATATAGAGGCTGTCACCGAGCAGTATGATCTTCAATATGAAGAATTTGATGTTTTGCCATCACTGTATATGCCGGCAGAAAGCCCGGTTATTCAGACGTTGATGGCTGCTTATCAGGAAATAAGCGGTGATCTGGAAAGCCAGCCTATGACCTCTGGGGGCGCAACTTATGCTCGCGCAATCCCCAACTGTGTTGCCTATGGGGCTATTTTTCCCGGTCGTGACAAAGTTGAGCATATGCCCAACGAGTACCTCATCATTGATGACATGCTTAAGGCGATGAACGTGTATGCAAATGCGATCTATCAATTGCAGGGAGTAGAGCTATGACCACAGCAACTGAGGCCGGCAAAGTGAAAAAATCATTCAAAATGCCAACGGTTTACACCATTCTCTTTATTATCATTGCCCTCGTGGCATTGCTAACCTGGATTATGCCTGCCGGTAAATACGATTATATCGTTAACGGTACCGATCAGATTATTCCGGCTGCGGAAGTGCTTGATTATGATGGCGGGGAACGCTTGTTGCCGGTCCCGGGCTCTTATCAGGAGCTGGAATCGTCGCCGCAAGGATTCATTGATGTGCTGATGGCACCGATCAAAGGCTTCCATAAGGCGGTAGATGTTGCGCTGTTCGTCTTGGTGATCGGCGGGTTCCTGGCCGTGACCATGCGCACCGGTGCAATGGACTCCGGTGTGGCAGCAATTGTGCGTAAATTCCACGGTCGTGAGCAGATGATGATCCCGGTATTGATCAGTTTGTTCGCACTGGGGGGCTCAACCTACGGGATGGCGGAAGAAACGGTGGCTTTCTGGGCCGTGATATTGCCTGTAATGGCAGCCGCCGGTTACGACCGTATGGTAGCTGCAGGTATCATTCTGCTCGGTTCGGGTGTCGGGGTATTGGCATCAACCGTTAACCCGTTTGCTACAGGTATTGCATCCGGCTTTGCCGACTTGCCAATTGGCGAAGGGATTGGATTACGTGTGGTTCAGCTGGTGATTTTGATTGCACTGGCTTCCTGGTTTGTGATGCGCTATGCCTCGAAGGTCAAAGCTGACAAGTCGCAGTCAGTGCTTGCTGACATTGAGTTCAACGATGAGTTTTCTCATGTAAGTGAAGACACCGGTGAGTTCACGACCAAGCAAAAACTGACGATGAGCGTGTTCTTCGGTGCTTTCCTGGTGATGATCTACGGTGTGATCCCATGGGAAGACATGGGGATTACTGCTATCCCGACTCTGTGGTGGTGGTTTGATGAACTATCGACTCTCTTCTTGGCTTCTGCCATCTTGATTGCGCTGATCAACCGGATGTCCGAAGGCGATTTTATCAAGACCTTCCTTGAAGGGGCCAAAGATCTGATCGGCGTTGCATTGGTGGTTGCGGTTGCCCGTGGTATCTATGTTGTGATGGATAACGGTGTGATCATCGACACAATTCTTAACTGGGCTGAAGGTGCCGTTACTGGCTTGTCGTCTGGTGTGTTTGTTGTGGTGACGTACTTTGTCCACATTGTATTGAGCTTCTTTATTCCATCAACATCGGGTTTAGCAACGGTCTCTATGCCTTTGATGGCACCATTGGCTGACTTCTCTGGCATTGGCCGTGATTTGATCATTACTGCTTACCAGTCTGCAAGTGGCTGGATCAATCTCTTTGCGCCGACGGCGGGTCACCTTGTTGCCGGTTTGGCCTTGGCGAAAATCCCTTATGAGCGTTTCCTGAAATGGGTGATGCCGTTTGTGATCATAGTGCTAGTGGTGACGGTTATCGTTCTATTTGCCGGTGCCGCGATGGTGTAATCGCAGGATGCCGAAGCTTGGAACCGAGTTTCTAGGTTCTAGGTTATAGGATTTAGGCGAGAGTCAAGAAAGGTGAGTTCGACGTTCAGTCGGGCTTGCCTTTTTCTTTTCTTGGAATACAAGATTGAGCGCTAGGGCTGTTAATTTATTTCTGGTATTATCGAAATATAAACGTATGACGGAATTGATTATGGAACTGGAAATTGTTGCTAAGGCATTGAAAGAGCTTGGGCACCCAACGCGACTGCGAGTGTATAAACATTTAGTGAAATCGGGGCATAACGGGTTGCCTGTCGGTAAGCTGCAGGAAGAGCTTGGCATACCAGGTTCGACATTGTCACACCATATCTCTGGACTTGTCTCTGCCGGTCTGGTTCAACAACAGCGAGAGGGGAGAACACTGTATTGCATCCCGCAATATGACATGTTGGAAGGGGTCGTCGGCTTTTTGCAGGATGAGTGTTGTAGTAGTCAACCGTCGAATGACGAGAAAGTGTAGGTCACACTTCCCCCGAGTATATAATCCAGTTACTCTTTCGGTCGCAAGGCAAGCACGTGCAATAACCTTTCCGGTGCCTGTGGCCAAATGAGTGGGCTAGCGACAGGGTTATTTTCATTGAACCAGCCGGTAAAACGCTGAGTGTTATACTGATAAAACTGCACGGTATTGTAGAGCGGAACCGTAACTTGCTGACCGGCGACAATCTCGTTGAGTTCGCGAATAATAGCCAGTCGCTGATGAGCGGTTGAGACTGTCGGAAATTGTGCGAGCAGTTCATCGACCCGAGAGCTTTGGTAGAAGTGCATTGCATAGCGCGGATACTGCGGGGCTTGATAGCGGCTATTGAAGGCGGAATCGAAGTACTTAAACGGCGTAGGGCCCTGTGGATAGTTAGTAAGGGCCAAGGTATAGTCGCCTGCAGTCAAGCGATCCACGAAGTGATTAAAACCCACCTCTACCGGATGAACTTTAATGCCAATGTACTCCATCATGTCCGCCAGTAGCAGGGCAGTGATATTAAAATCTGACCAGCCTTTTGGTGTCAGGATCGTCAGCTCAAACTTGTTACCTGATGGAAGTTCTCGCCAGCCGTCACCATTTTTATCTGTGATACCCAGGGATGACAGCTGATCTTTTGCCAACTCCGGATTGTGTGTCATATAAGGTAGGTATTTTTCAGTCGCGATCGGATCGGCCCAATGGGCAAAGCGTTGGCTCATTCCTGAGGCAAGAGTTGACGGCACACCTTGGCCAAAGGCGGCGAGATCAATCAGCTGTTGTCGTTGTACCGACATTGACACTGCCCGACGAAATTCCACCTTATCAAAGATCGCTCTGATTTCCGGATCGGCAGTCTTGAAGTTAAACAGCAGGCTGATTGGGCTGGAAGGTGGCAGCCAGTATTTAAAATCCGGTGAATAGGATGCATATTGGCGTTCTATATCCGGAATAAACGAGCCTGCCCAGTCAAACTCCCCTTTTTCTATTCGCGCAATAAAATCGTCATTGTTGGTCACTTTCGGATAGCGAAGGCAATCGATGTGGCGCTTATCTGCTTGCCAGTAGAACGGATTGTTGCACTGCAAATAGCCATTTTCATTTAAGGCTTCTATCTGGGTGTAAGGCCCGGTACCAATTGGTTCGACATTTGTGAATGAGGCTGGGTTTGCAATACTTTCCCATTGATGCTTGGGAACAATCGGCAGTAACACCAAGGTATATGCCACCAGCGCATTGGGTTTGGTGAGCTTGAAATAGACCTCTGTGGCTCCACGGCGATGAACACTTTCTACCCATTGACTTATGCCGTGTGAATCAAGCTTTGGGTATTTTTGTGCTAGTGAAAACGAAAAAACAACATCATCAGCGGTGAATGGTTTTCCATCTGACCAAGTGACATTATTCCTTAGAGTAAAAGTGATCCCTTTGAGATTTTGATCCAGCTGGTAACCCGTAGCAAGTCGGTATTCAGGCTTGTTGTTTTGCAGGGTATTGAAAATGATTAGTGGTTCAAAAATGAACTCATGCGTCGTTGGCATGCTAGCTTTTGAATATGGATTAAAATTGGCAGTAACCCTATTCGTATACGAGGGGACAACAGTCAGAATACTACGACTTTTCTGCTCAGATATTGATGCGTATAAATGACTGGAAAACAAAGTCAAACCAATTAGTAACAGCCGAATGATAAGGTGAGTAACTTGATTGAAAGAGGCTTTAAACATATACCAATCCGGTAAGACTTGCGCTATGACGATTTTATCGCAACAACCTACCTTAAGTCGGAGCTATTATCAAATAGCCAAATTTGCTCGATAACTGACTAATTATGCACGCTATTTAACTGTTGATTCCGGGTGGTTTTAGGTTAACAAAATGTTGCCAATTGTGGTTTGTGGTGATACCTTCGATGAAGTGCTCGGAAAACAGACTAAATCTCTTTAACTGGTTTTATGTGCCAGTTGGCCGAATCAATGGTCACCGAGAGTCGTTAAAGAGCTTAATTTCCCAATTCACGGAGCAACAGGAGTTAGCGCGCATGGCAGATGTAGTGGCGCTTGATGTAAAGGAACTGCATAAGTCTTTTGGTCAGAATGAAGTCCTAAAAGGTATTTCACTGACGGCTCATCGTGGCGATGTCATTTCAATTATAGGTTCTTCCGGTTCAGGAAAGAGTACATTCCTTCGCTGCATCAATTTATTGGAAACGCCGACTCAGGGTGAAATCTGGGTGAATGGTGAATTGATAAAAATGAAGAATAATCGCCGGGGTGAGTTTTTACCGGTAGATGAAAAACAGGTGCAGCGAATCCGTTCTCGGTTAGCGATGGTTTTTCAGGGCTTCAACCTTTGGTCTCATATGACAGTACTGGGTAATGTCATTGAGGCGCCAATTCATGTGTTGGGTGTACCTAAAGCGGAAGCGATTGAAAAAGCCGAGGAAATACTGAAGAAAGTGGGCCTGTACGAGCGACGCAATTATTACCCCGGTCACCTTTCGGGAGGCCAACAGCAGCGGGCAGCAATAGCAAGAGCCTTGGCGGTCGACCCAGAGGTGATGTTATTTGACGAGCCTACATCAGCACTGGATCCCGAGCTGGTGGGCGAGGTACTGGGCGTAATGCAAGATTTGGCACAGGAAGGCCGAACAATGCTGGTGGTGACGCACGAAATGGCGTTTGCCCGTGATGTTTCAAATCAAGTGATGTTTTTACACCACGGGTTGGTTGAGGAGCAGGGGCATCCTGACAAGTTGTTCACCAACCCTGAATCAGAAAGGCTACAGCAATTTATCTCTTCAATTTACTAGACTGAAAGTTCGGTATTTTAATCACTGTGCTGGTTATGTTTGGGGACAGGCCGGTACAGATGCAAACACAACAGGAGTAGAAGATGAAAAAATGGATTTTGGCAGCTGCCGTGGTATCAGCACTAGGAGTGACATCAGTGCAGGCAAAAGACTGGAAAGTGGTACGTTTCGGTATCGAAGGTGCCTATCCTCCATTTAGCTGGACTGAGCCGAATGGCGAATTGAAAGGCTTCGACGTTGATATGGCCAATGCCCTGTGTAAAGAGTTGCAGGTGAAATGCAAGATTGTAGCCCAGGACTGGGATGGCATCATTCCTTCATTGTTGGCGCGTAAATATGACGCCATTATCGCGGCAATGTCCATCACTGAAGAACGCAAGAAGAAAGTTGACTTCACTGGCAAATACGCCCTTATTCCAAACAAGTTTGTTGCCAGGAAGGGTACTGATATTGAGTTTACCAAAGCCGGTCTGGAAGGTGTGAAGGTGGGCGTCCAGCGTGCGACAACCCATGATAAGTACCTGACTGACAACTTTGGTGGTTCGGTATCTATTGTTCGCTATGGTTCCTTTGATGATGCTTACCTGGATCTGAAAGCTGGCCGTATTGCAACTATCCTGGGCGATGCTTCTGCCCTGGAAGAAGGTTTACTGAATAAGAGCGGTGGCGATGGTTATGAGTTTATTGGTCCGGCGTTGACGGATCCGCAATGGTTTGGTGATGGTTTCGGCATTGCCGTGCGTAAGCAAGACAAAGACCTTACCAAGCAGCTGGATCAGGCTATTAAGTCTCTGCGTGAAAAAGGCGTTTACCAGGAAATCGCGGCGAAATACTTCGCCTATGATGTCTATGGGCAGTAAAGCGTTGTAGGTATAAGTGTCTAGAGGTGAGTTTCGAGCCGAGGTGCTCGTTACTCGTCTCTGGTTACTTTTCCCTTTGCAGTATAAAGGAGCAACCTTTTGTTAGATTTAAAAGGATATGAATGGTCACTGGTTGAAGGGGCATGGATTACCCTGCAGGTAGCTTTGCTATCGCTAGTGCTGGCCATGATCTTAGGTATGCTGGGTGCTTTGGCGAAGCTTTCTCCGTATCGCTGGGCGAGGGCGATAGCCACACTCTATACCACTGTGATCCGCGGGATCCCAGATTTGGTACTCATGATGCTGATCTTCTTCGGCGGGCAGATGTTGTTGAATGACAGCCTGTATAATATCAACGAGTGGCTTAATAACTACTTCACCTCATCGGATCCTAACCATGAGTGGACGGAGTATTTACCGGATTATATTGAAATTAGCCCGTTTGTGGCTGGTATCTTAACGATTGGTTTTATCTTTGGTGCCTATATGGCAGAAACGTTCCGCGGTGCGATTTTATCGGTTGATAAGGGGGAACTTGAAGCCGGAAAAGCCTATGGAATGAGCAGCTTTCTTTCCTTCTACCGTATTTTGTTGCCGCAGATGATCCGCCATGCATTACCCGGATTTGGCAACAACTGGTTGGTGTTGCTGAAAACGACCGCACTGGTATCGATCATTGGGCTCGATGATATGGTCCGTAAAGGCGCGTTGGCTGCGGGAACCACACAGATGCCATTTACCTTTTATATGACGGTTGCTGTTATTTTCCTTATCTTTACCTCTTTTTCCACATCGGCACTTAAGTGGGTAGAGCGTAAATTCAGTATTCACACGAGGTAAGTGATGGACTTTAGTATTCTTATCGAAAGCTGGCCACTGTACCTCGAAGGTTTCTATACCACGGTCTGGATGGTGTTTGTCGCCTTGGTTTTCGGCTTGCTGATTGCGGTTCCAATTGGCATTGCCAGAAACAGTAAACTGCCGGTGGTATTCGGACCTGCATGGGCTTTCATCTACTTTTTTCGAGGTACGCCGCTGCTAATCCAGCTGTACCTAATTTACTATGGGCTAAGCCAGCTGATTGTTGTTCAGGGAACTTTGTGGCAGGAAGCCTGGTTCTGTGCACTGTTTGCTTTTGTTCTAAATACCGCAGCCTACACAGCTGAGATTATACGCGGTGCAATCAACAGCATGCCAAAGGGCGAAATTGAAGCGGCAAAGGCTTATGGTATGAGTACACCTCAGGCATTTCGCCGAGTGATCCTGCCTAGCTCTCTCCGGAGAGCACTGCCGGCATACAGTAACGAAGTGATCTTTATGGTTCATGGTTCGGCTGTGGCGGGTATCGTCACCATCGTTGATCTGACGGGGGCGGCCCGAATTGTCAATTCACGTTACTATGCGCCATTTGAGTCATTTCTGTTTGCAGGCATTTGTTACATGATGCTTACTTTTGTCATCATCTGGGGTTTCAGAAAGCTGGAAGGGCACTGGATGAAGCATTTACGACCGTTGAGCTAGCATGAGCTCCTAGAATTTAGTTTCCGGGAAAAATAACAAGCATAAAAAAGCCCAGAAAATCTGGGCTTTTTGCTTTCTCTCGGTACGGTTATTTGAACGTAGACCAAATTGGCGCATGATCAGACGGCTTCTCGATGCCACGAAGCTCGTAATCGATCCCAGCTTCGACACAGCGCTCAGCCAGTGAAGGGGTCGCCAGTACGACATCAATGCGAAGGCCGCGGTTATCAACAAAGCCTTTGGATCGGTAATCAAACCACGAGAACTTGTCGTCAACATCAGGGTGAAGTTGGCGGAAGGTATCAACGAAACCCCAGTCCACCAGTTTTTTCAGCCACTCGCGCTCAATAGGCTGAAAGGAACATTTTCCCGTTTTTAGCCAGCGCTTGGCATTGGCCGGTCCGATGCCGATATCCAGATCGATTGGACTGATATTGATATCGCCCATCACAATCACTTCTTCTTCGTTGTTATGGTGGTCATTTAAGTAGCCCATTAGATCAGCATAGAATTTTTCTTTTGCCGGAAATTTCGTTTCATGGCTAATATTATCGCCTTGTGGGAAGTAGCCATTGAGGACGGTGATTTTTTTGCCGTTATCCTGCTCGAAGGTTGCCATGATCATACGGCGCTGGGCATCCTCTTCATCGTTCGGAAAGCCTTTTTTGACCTCGATAGGCTCGTGCTTGCAAAGCATTGCTACCCCGTAGTGCGCTTTTTGACCATGGTGGTAAACCTTGTAGCCCATAGCTTCGACATCTTCGAGAGGAAAGGCTTCATCGTGCACTTTGATTTCCTGAAGACCGATGACATCAGGCTGATGTTTGTCGATCAGTGCCTGAAGCTGGTGAAGACGAGCTCGGAGGCCGTTAATGTTGAAGGAGATGACTTTCATTTTATTTATTCCTAAATATTATCAGGCTGTTAACTGGCTGTGACCGGATTTTACCATACAACTGCAGAGGCGGTGAAAGAACTCCGTTGGTGACTGGGTTTATTTCTGGGAGAAAGGTAATTATAAATATTCGACGGTAATTAAAATCATGCTTTAAATGTATTATTAGGTGTGATAATTTTCGGTCCTTCTATTCAGCAAACCATAATAAATAAAAATGAAGTCAATAGATGATCTCGATATTCGGCTGTTAAAGCTATTTTTGGTAATTGTCGATAGTGGCGGGTTTTCTGCTGCCCAATATCAATTAAATATGCATCAATCAAGCATAAGTAAAAAAATGAGTGATCTGGAAACCCGTTTAGGTATGACATTATGTCAACGAGGAAGAGGAGGGTTTAATTTAACCAATGATGGCTTAAAGGTCTATGAAGCAAGTAAGAAACTATTTGAGCATATGAATGATTTTCAAGATGAAATCAATGATATTCGCAATGTGTCGAGTGGTAATATTCATATTGGCCTAACGGATAATCTAGCTACGAATAAAAACTGTCATATTCAGGCTGCAATCAGCAATTTTTGTGGGAAGTATTCAAAAGTAAATATTAATACTCATATTTTTGATACAAGTTTAATTGAAAAAAAGTTATTGGAAAATAAGTTTGATGTGGGAATCACATCTCCTGAAGTGTTCAAGAGTGGCCTTAAATACACCTATATTTTTAATGAGCAACAGCACTTATATTGCACCCCATCACACTCTATATTGGGTTTAGGGCGTACCGTTACAGCTGAAGATGTAGTAGCTCATCCTGTTGTTGACCGTGGCTTGGCCCATCCCGTCACACCGTTGAATCATGTCAAAGAGCTGTCATATAAATCAAAAACGACAAACATGGAAGCTACTGCACATATGATCCTTTCCGGGTATTTTATTGGGTATCTTCCGGAGCATTATGCACAGATATGGATTGATCGTCAGCAGCTGGTCAAAATACCCACAACAACAGAGTTGGAATATAAACCTGATTTTTATTTGACTTTTAATGATAAGCAGGATCAATCTTGTGCCGCTAAGGCTTTAGTCTCCGCTATAATAGATGCACATAATCTGAAGACGGACTGTTAATTGGAAATCCTTTATTAACAGCTGTTATAAATCACCTCTCTAGCTACGCAAGTAATATAAAACTGGTTGTATTGGGCTCGGGAATATTACGGGCAATATCTCTATTGCATCGTGATTCATAGGTTACTTTATTAATACGCCAAGTAGATATAATAAAATTGCTATTTAAGTTTGGAGATAAATAGATATAACTACGCATCGTTTAATTGTGGTTATTTTGAGGCTCCATCCTATGCGACACCCTTCTTTATCGTTTGATCTTGGTGTTATTGAAGACAATACCCGCATGTTGGCTCGTCTTTGTTGCGATAAAGGAGTTATTCCAGTTGGAATTTCCAAACTAGTAGAAGGCGTAGAATCCATTGCGCGTGCAATGATGTTTGGTGGTATCCAAACTATTGGCGACACACAAATTCAGAATCTGATCAAGCTTGCCGATCTGCCGTTACGAAAAATGTTGCTGCGACGGGTATTATTGTCGGAGGTTGACAATGTGATAGCACACACAGATATCTCTCTTCATACTGAGCGTTCGGTATTAGAGGCACTATCGAGGGCGGCCGTGGCCGCTAACAAGAGTCATGAGGTGATTCTCATGCATGATCTAGATAGCCTGTTCGATACCAGTGTCGTGGGTTCTGATACCGAAATGCTGGTGGAGCTGGTGTTGACGCTCCCCGGCCTGACGTTTGGTGGTATTAGCAGCTATTTAGCTTGCTTCGGTGAGAAGGAGTCCGCGACAGAAAATGGTTACTCGTTAGGTTATCAGGGTACTCTAACAACCTGGGCAAGTTGCCGTAACGTAGAAAACCTATCGGGTGAAAACCTATCGGGTGCAGGTATTGCGGGAGTTGTGCTGAGGATGCCGAGAAATGGAGCGCCTCGTTTGACTCAACTCCGTTTGGGGAGCTCTCTAATCATGGGGATTGGACTAAATGCGTCTTTAACCCCGGAGATGCCGCAATCTGCGATAAGCCTTCAGGCTGAAATTGTTGAAATAAAAGAAAAGTCTTCTGTTTATATGTATTCGATTCATGCCGAGCGAGCGAATGATGAACTTCAGTTCAGTGAGCGCGGAGTCAGGTTAAGAGCATTGTGCGCGATAGGCAAGCAAGATGTCGATATCGACCTACTTACACCTGTGGATGACGGCATTGTGATCGTCGGGGCGACTGATAACGTTTTAATTCTCGACATTACTGATGCGAATCGTCGTTATCAAATTGGTGAGCCGCTGAGCTTTCACCTTTCATACCATGGTGTAATGCAATGCATGGCATCGGAATCAGTAACAAAACACTACCGAAAATAATCGTGGTCGTTTCTCCCCTTGTTGCTGAACCTGCTTATTCAGAAACTTCGAACAATACCATCAAATAGTCGTTACCGACCTTCCGGAGCGAACCGCTTATACTCTTAGCTTGTTGGGGATAAGACAATTAATCGATGCGAGGTGAGTGTGATGGGTAAGTTGGTAAATGGCGTGTGGCGGGATGTTTGGTATGACACTGAATCCAGTGACGGTGAATTTGTCCGCGAAGATGCGGGATTCCGCCGTTGGTTAACAGTTGATGGCAGCAACGGGCCCGAGGGGCAACATGGCTTCAAGGCAGAGTCGGGGCGCTATCACCTTTATGTCTCGCTTGCTTGTCCTTGGGCACACAGAACATTAATTTTTCGCCAGCTTAAAGGGCTGGTCCCTCATATTGATATCACTGTTGTTAGCCCGGATATGGGCGAGCAAGGGTGGACGTTTGGTGAGCCAGAGCCGGTAAACGGTTTTCAGTTCATGCATCAGCTCTATACCAAAGCCAAGTCAGATTACACCGGTCGGGTAACGGTTCCTGTACTGTGGGACAAACAGACTCAGACAATTGTCAGTAATGAGTCATCTGAAATTATCCGGATGTTTAACACGGCGTTCAACGATATTACCGGCAATCAAGACGACTACTATCCGCAGGCACTGCGCGCTGATATAGAGAAGTGGAATGACTATATCTATCCAGCTATCAATAACGGTGTATACCGGTGTGGATTTGCGACTACACAGGAAGCCTATGACGCTGCTTTCGAACAACTGTTTACAGCGCTAGACAAGATTGAAAGTCATCTGGCTGGTAGCCGCTATCTGACTGGGGACTCATTGACTGAAGCAGATTGGCGTCTCTTCACGACCTTAGTTCGGTTTGATGCGGTCTATGTCGGTCACTTTAAATGCAACCTGAAGCGAATTGCCGATTACCCTAATATTCAAGACTACCTGAAAGAGCTTTACCAATATCCAGGGGTGGCAGAAACGGTTGATTTCCACCATACCAAACGTCATTACTACTTCAGCCATACAGTGATCAACCCAACACAAATTGTTCCGCTAGGACCTGAGCTGGACTTACTGTCAGCACATGGTCGCGACAGACTTTGAACTGTTCCTAAGCCGATTGGCTAGCTGGCAAGTGCTGTTGGAGTCTTGGCAAGCAGATAACGGTTAGCTCTGTTTTTATAAGTCAGTGCAATATGTTTTTGGCGAGGAGAGCTGTGTGGCTCACTCATCTGGCTGAGCAGTCGATCTCGCCACTGCGTTAAGTCATCGGGCAGAGGCATGGAAGATACGGCTTGGAGGCTTTGCCGTACTTTAGCTTCGTCAAAATCTTTTAATTGATAAAGGCAGTGCAACCGACCTATATGTGCTTCGCTGCAATAGGGGTAATCTATAAGAATTTGTTCATAGAGAACCAGCGCCTGATCGGCTTGCTGGTCACTGGCAAGTTGATAGCAATGAGCCAGGGCTTTTTCCAGATTTTTGACTGATTGCATCAAGGCCTCATTGCTTCTTAGCGCGTTAAGACGATTCTGACTGTGGCCGTCAAGCTGATCCCTTAGCTTCAAGGCTCGGTATATTTCACCAATAACCTTTGTTTCACCAAAATGCACCAAGGCAGGTAATACATCGGCAAGAATGACCGAGGGCAGCTTGGTAATGGTGTCGAAGTAGGTCGATAACCCAAGCATCAGTCGCCGCTTGGCCTTGAGGGGTTGCTCTTGAGCCAGGTAGAGTCTGGCAAGCGTAATATGGCCAAAGCAATCCAGGAAGGGTTGCTGAACAGGCAGCAGCCTTGAATGGGCACGGTGATGGATGGTTTTTAGTTCCAGCCTTAGCTGCCTGCGATTTTTACTAGAGTGCTGAGAAAAGTAAAGTTGCTCAAATATGGCCGTAAACTCCGCAAAACGGATAATCCAGCCTACATCGATAATGGGAAGTCTTGCAGCAAGTGTTTTTCCTGCGGCAACAAGGCTGTCATCTTTGTTGAGATCGGCTGCCAACTGGGCAACGTTCAATGCCCGGTGACTGATACTTGGCGTGAGGCGCAAGGCTGTTTCGGCTGTAGTCAACGCATCGTAATAGTGTTTGCTCTCTGCCTGGTAGTTAGATAGGCAGTCGTAGGCATCGATGATAAGCGGAGAGCGCTTGATGAGTTGCTCAAGTACGGCGATAGCTTCTGCTAATTTACCCTTGTGATGCAACAGGCGTGCTTCAACCAGGTTTATTTTATGGGTGGAATTTTCTTTCTTTAGAATATCGGTAATCTGTTCGACTTGCTCCCATTGCTCTGATTCAATGAGCAGATCCAGCAGCAGTGCCTCGATTCGATGGTTATGCCCCAATTCCCTGAGTTTCTTTTTACATAGCTCTATTGCCTCAGCAATCCCGAGGGTCTCTAGTGCTTCGTAGATAGGTTTGCGTTCAATACAGGCGGTACGTACTTCAGTCAGCTTTTTTTTGATAACCGACAATGTAACCGGCTTGGTCATGAAGCTATCAGGTTCTACCGCCATCGAGGTTAGGATCACCTCGGTAGAATTATCGCCGGAGATCATGATGATGCCGCAGTCTGCCGATATGTATTTCCGCCTTCTCAGCAGGCAGAGCAGCTCGAAACCATTGAGGGTAGCATCGAGGTGGTAGTCGGTTAGCAACAGGTCATAATGATTTTTTTTGCAGCTTTCGATTGCGTTCTGATGGGTCTGCGAGATGTCGATATTGCTAACGCCTAGGCTGTTCAGCAGGCTTTTTAACATCAACGCAGCAGAACGCTGATCATCAATAATCAGTACTTTTAACTTGCTGAAATCAATATTAATTAGCTGAATGTTGTTGCTCTGGGCCATAACACATCCTTGCGTTAGCATCAAATATGCACTTGGTTTTACTTTAGCGCAATTTGTTGAATCTGTTTTGTTTCAAAAGAGAGATTCTTGTTATATATGGTAGTCTTTTTTTGAGCCGCTATAACAAAAAAGATTGCACAGAAAGACAGAAGCAAAAAAGCCAGTTGCTTGCGCAACTGGCTTATAAATGATGGTGGAGGGAGTGGATTCGAACCATCGAAGGCGGAGCCGTCAGATTTACAGTCTGATCCCTTTGGCCACTCGGGAACCCCTCCACGGGGTGTTGCTAGTTGTTGGCTTTCAAAGCCAGAAAACTGTCGGCCACTCTRCTGAGYTAAACAATTTTCAAAATGATGGTGGAGGGAGATGGATTCGAACCATCGAAGGCGGAGCCGTCAGATTTACAGTCTGATCCCTTTGGCCACTCGGGAACCCCTCCACGGGGTGTTGCTTTGCTAACAAACTATCGAAAGCTTGTTTAGCATGAAAGACGTACCTTACAACAAATAAGGAACAGCTTTCAAGAAGAATGGTGGAGGGGGAAGGATTCGAACCTTCGAAGGCGGAGCCGTCAGATTTACAGTCTGATCCCTTTGGCCACTCGGGAACCCCTCCACAAGTGCGGTGCGGATAATATCAAACAATACGTTGCTGTAAACCCTTTTCCTGCGAAATTCTGTCTGCATGCTGTTATTTTCATCATATTGTTGCTTGTCAGGACATTACAGCCGGTTTGTTCGCACCAGATTCCGGACAGATGAAGGTATTATTGCGTAACTTTACATTTCTTTACCCCGTTTATGCTCTGGTTTCGATATTATTCAACCAGTTTTCTTTAGGCGTTTTTTATCATGAAAAAAATCCTTGTAGCAGCATTGGTCACTGCTGCTCTGTCAGGCGGTGGTTTTTTGTATTTTCAGGGCGAGTCTCACGCTGCTGAGAATGAAGCAAGGCCGGGTGCCGGCAGGCTTATTCCAGTTACGACCGGAGAGGTCTCTTCTCATCCGGTTGCCCAGTCGCTGGCGCTGATCGGTAAATTGGAAGCACAACGCTCGGTGAATGTTGCCACTCAGGTTGCCGCCAAGGTCGATAGTATTGTTGTTGGTGTAAATAATCAGGTAACAAAAGGAGATTTGCTGGTTCAGCTTGATGATGCGAAAGCACGGGCGACTTACGAAGAAGCATTGGCATATTTAAATAATGAAAAGCGAAAATACAGAGAATTCAAAAGTCTGGTTAAGCGTGGTGCAATCACCCAAACAGAAATCGATGCCCAACTGGCCAGTGTAAGCATTGCCGATGCCAGGTTGAAGGCGGCGAAGGCTGAGCTCGATGATCACGCCATTCATGCCCCGTTTTCCGGTACCGTCGGACTAATTGATATCAGCCCTGGTCACATGCTAACTATTGGCAGTGAGTTATTTTCTCTCGATGATCTTTCTTCAATGCGTCTGGATATTCAGGTGCCTGAGCAGTACCTCTCCTTTATGACCGAGGGAATGTCGGTATCAGCAACCAGCCAGGCATGGCCGGGGCGTGAATTTATGGGCGAAATTCAGGCTATAGATTCCCGGGTGCAGGCTGACTCGCTCAACATAAAAGTGCGGGTGAATATCGATAATACCGACAAAAAGCTAAAGCCTGGCATGCTAATGGCAGCAACGATTGGTTTTACTCCGCAGGACGCAGCCATTATTCCCGTGCAGGCATTGGAGTATTCCGGCACCAAGCGATTTGTCTATTTGGTTGACGGGCAGAGTGTTGCCCGCCGGACAGAAGTCACGCTCGGGGCCCGTGTCGAGAACGAGGTGGTGATTGAATCCGGGATTAATATTGGCGACCGTATTGTTGTGCAGGGGCTGGTTAATATGCGGGACGGAGCTAAAGTTGATGATTTAGCGGACCAGCAGCTACTTGCCTCGGGAGACCGTGCCTAATGTGGTTATCAGATGTCTCCGTTAAGCGTCCGGTTGTGGCTATTGTTTTAAGCTTGCTGCTGTGCGTTTTCGGTATTGTTTCTTTTACTAAGTTGTCTGTCAGGGAAATGCCGGACGTCGAAAACCCGGTGGTCAGTATTTCGACCAGCTATGAGGGGGCGTCGGCGTCCATAATGGAAAGCCGGGTGACGACGGTACTTGAAGATCAGCTGTCGGGGATCAGCGGGATTGACAGTATTACCTCGACGACCCGTAATGGTATCTCTCGGATCAAGGTGGAGTTTGAGATGGGGTGGAACCTGACCGAAGGTGTCAGTGATGTCCGAGATGCTGTTTCCCGCGCTCAGCGTCGCTTGCCTGACGAAGCCGATGATCCTGTGGTGTCAAAAGACAACGGCTCTGATGAACCCGCGGTCTACATCAATTTGACCTCAAGCACCATGGATAGAACTCAGCTGACGGACTATGCCGAGCGGGTTCTGATGGATCGATTCAGCCTGATCAACGGTGTCAGCTCGGTGCAATTAAGCGGAGCCCTTTACCGGGTTATGTATGTGAAGTTGCTGCCGGAGCAGATGGCCGGACGAGGGGTGACAACCAAGGATATCGTTGATGCACTCAATGATGAAAATGTTGAGCTGCCGGGTGGCGAAGTGCGTAATGATACCACGACGATGTCGGTGCGAACGGCACGCCTGTACCGCACGCCAGATGATTTTGCCTATCTGGTGGTACGGACTGCCGATGATGGAACCCCCATTTACCTGAAAGATGTCGCCAAGGTGTCGATCGGGGCCCAGAACGAAAATGCCACCTTCAAAAATAACGGAGTTTCTAACCTAAGTCTTGGCATGGTCACCATGACCGATGCCAACCCGTTGAATGTGGCTTCGGATGTGCATGACGAAGTTGAGCGTATGCAGCGGTTTGTTCCCGAGGGGACCTCGCTGTATGTCGATTATGACTCTACCGTGTTTATCGACCGTTCGATCAGTGAGGTTTACAGCACTCTATTTGTAACTGGTTTGCTGGTGGTGTTGGTGTTGTACATCTTCATTGGGCAGGCAAGGGCAACTCTGATCCCGGCCATTACCGTACCTGTCTCGCTGATCTCTGCCTTTATGGTGGCGTACTTCTTCGGTTTTTCGATTAACCTGCTGACCCTGATGGCGCTGATTTTGGCTATAGGCCTCGTGGTCGATGATGCCATCGTGGTGGTAGAGAATATCTATCACCATATTGAAAATGGCGAGCCACCCTTGCTGGCCGCCTATAAAGGGACGCGTGAAGTCGGGTTTGCTGTTGTGGCAACAACAGTTGTACTGGTAATGGTTTTTCTGCCTATTTCCTTTATGGATGGCATGGTTGGTCCGCTGTTTACTGAATTTTCGGTGTTGCTGGCGGTATCGGTTATCTTCTCGTCTCTGGTTGCCCTGACTCTCAGCCCGGTACTGGGTAGTAAGCTGCTGAAAGCCAATGTGAAGCCAAGCAAGTTTAATGTTTGGGTTGATGGCATGTTCGGCAGGCTGGAAGCGCGTTATCGTCAGGTGGTGACGTTTTCGGTGCGCTACCGATTTGTCGCGCCGCTGATTGTACTGGCATTTATTGGCCTGAGCTTCGTGCTGATGAAATCCGTGCCGTCTCAGCTGGCGCCGCAGGAAGATCGCGGGGTGATTTTCGCCTTTGTCAAAGGGGCTGAAGGAACCAGTTATAACCGCATGGTTGGTAACATCGAGGAAGTCGAGAGTCGACTGCTGCCGATGGTTGGTCAAGGTGTAATTAAATCGGTGTCTATCCAGACCCCGGCCTTTGGCGGCCGGGCAGGGGATCAGACCGGTTTTGTGATCATGCAGCTTGAGAACTGGGAAGATCGTAGCGTTGGGGCTTCCGATGCTCTGGGTATGGTACGCAAGGCGCTACAGGGGATCCCGGATATTCGGGTTTGGCCATTTATGCCAGGTTTCCGTGGCGGCTCTTCGGAGCCTATCCAGTTTGTTCTGAACGGGGCTGACTATGAAGAGCTCTTTCAATGGGCAAGCCAACTGATGGATATCGCAGAAGCCAGTCCGATGATGGAAGGCGCCGATCTGGATTATGCTGAAACCACTCCGGAACTGGTTGTGACGGTGAATCGTCAACGTGCGGCAGAGCTGGGTATTCCGGTGTCAGAAATTGCCGAGACACTTGAAATCATGCTGGGCGGTCGCAGCGAAACGACGTTTGTTGATCGCGGTGAAGAGTATGATGTTTATCTGCGTGGTGACGAAAATAGCTTCAATAATGCAACGGATCTAAGCCAGATTTATGTCCGGGCCCGTTCTGGCCAGCTGATCACTCTGGAATCCGTCGCAGAGGTTGAGGAGGTGGCATCCGCACAGAAGCTAAGCCATAACCAGAAGCAGAAATCGATCACCCTAAAAGCGAACTTAATGCCCGGTTATACCCTGGGTGAGGCGCTGGAGTTCCTCGATGCCAAGGCATTGGAAATGTTGCCGAGTGATATAGTGATTGACTATGCCGGAGAGTCAAAGGATTTCCGCGAAAACCAGAGCAGCATCCTGCTGGTGTTTGGTCTGGCATTGCTAGTGGCTTATTTGGTACTGGCTGCGCAGTTTGAAAGCTTCATTAACCCGATGGTAGTGATGCTGACGGTGCCGATGGGGATCTTCGGTGGCTTGGCGGGATTGTTGATCTTGGGCCAGAGCCTGAACATTTTTAGCCAGATCGGGATGATCATGCTGATCGGTATGGTGACCAAGAACGGTATCCTGATCGTTGAGTTCGCCAACCAGTTGCGTGATAAAGGGGTTGCTTTCGAGCAGGCGATTATCGATGCCTCCGAGCGTCGTTTGCGCCCGATTCTGATGACGGCCTTCACCACTTTGTTCGGCTCGGTGCCGCTGATCCTGTCGACGGGGGCGGGTGCCGAAAGTCGGGTTGCTGTTGGTACGGTTGTCTTCTTCGGTATGGCTTTTGCCACTTTCGTGACCTTGCTGGTGATCCCGGCAATGTACCGTTTGATGTCGGAGAAAACAGCATCGCCGGGCCATGTTGCCGAACAGCTGGAAAAGGCACTTCAGCACGATTATATCGGTCGTTCGAGTCATGGTAAGTTGCCAGCAACAAAAGAAATCTAATATTAGTTAGAAGCAGGCGCTTGTATGAAAGAAAACCGCCTATTGGGGCGGTTTTTTTCGGTATTAAACATAATTCCTTTTCCAGTACCCTATGGGATTGTTAGAATTAGAGGGTAATACCAAACTGAATAATTAACTGACCTTGATCGCGTTGCGAAACGCTCATTATAGAAGAACACCATGTCTCAAAATAAGCCTCAGATTTCAACTGACAATGCCGACCAGAATCAGGCAAAAGCAGTACGTTTAAACAAATTTATCAGTGATACGGGCTTTTGCTCACGCCGTGAGGCGGACAAGCTTATTGATCAAGGCCGAGTGACCATCAATGGCCAGGTGCCTGAAATGGGCACGAAAGTACAACCGGACGACGAGGTGCTGGTGGATGACAAGCCCCTGCGTGCCAAAGAGAAACCCATTTATATAGCGCTGAACAAGCCGACCGGCATTACTTGTACTACTGAGCGTCATATCCAAGACAACATTATCGACTTCATTGGTCACCGCAAGCGCATCTTCCCTATCGGTCGTTTGGATAAGCCGTCTGACGGCCTGATTTTCCTGACCAATGATGGTGACATCGTTAACAAAATCTTGCGTGCGGGCAACTCGCATGAAAAAGAGTATGTGGTGCGTGTTGATAAGCCTATCACTCAGGAGTTTATCGATAAGATGGCCTCTGGTGTTGAAATTCTGGATACAGTGACATTGCCATGCAAAGTCACCAAGGAAACCACCTATTCGTTCCGTATTGTGCTGACACAGGGCCTGAACCGTCAGATCCGCCGTATGTGTGAAGCTCTGAGCTATGATGTATTCAAATTGCGCCGTGTTCGCATCATGAACATCAGCATTGATGGGCTGCCAAATGGCAAATGGCGTTACCTGACGGATGCAGAGGTTGCTGAAATTCACAGCATGATTTCTGATTCGAGTGGTACGCAAGAAGCGTCACAGGTTGATAGCAAAGGCCAGTCAATCCAGAAAGCCACCGATGCCAAATTATTCGACAGTCGCCAGCAAGAGGCGGATGAACGTAACAACGGCAAGATCCAGTACAAGACCTATAAAGGCAAAGGCGAGTTTAACCGCAAGCGCCGTTCGGATGATCGTGACGAATCGCGTACCGGTGATCGTCGAGGTTCTCGTCCTAATCGTGGTAGCAAACCAAGCCACAGTAAGCCCGGCCACAGCAATTCTAGCCGAGAAAATAGCCGCGATAATGATTTCTCACGTAGTCAGAACTCAGGTTCGAGCGGTATCAAAAAGTGGAAATCTAAAAAAGAGTCTTAATACTTTTGCTGTGTTTGTGCTAGCGAGAGAAGGATCTCTCGCTATATCTATTCTTCATTCATATCCCGAACCAATACATATTTCCCGTACCATTGTTTTCGCGTTTCCGACGTCAGCTGCCTCCCGTTGCCCCAATCAGTATTAAGATAATTACCCCCTTGCATTCCCTGCGACTAATTTGCACTATGTACTCATTAACGAAGTCACAAATTTGCACATACCAGCTTGAAAAACGTGAGCGGGTATATAAGAAGCATCGGAAAAACACAGAGGAAGTAATGGCAGGCAATACGATAGGACAACTTTTTCGCGTCACTACCTTTGGTGAAAGTCATGGCTTGGCCTTGGGGTGCATCATTGATGGCTGTCCTCCGGGATTAGCGTTGACTGAAGCTGACATGCAGCATGATTTGGATCGTCGCCGTCCGGGCACTTCAAAATACACGACGCAGCGTCGTGAGCCGGATGAGGTCAAAATCCTGTCTGGCGTGTTTGAAGGACAGACGACCGGCACCTCGATTGGCCTGCTGATCGAAAATACAGATCAGCGTTCGAAAGACTATTCAAATATCAAAGATACATTTCGTCCGGGTCATGCTGATTACACCTACCATCAGAAATACGGTGTACGTGACTACCGAGGCGGCGGTCGTTCATCGGCCCGAGAAACGGCGATGCGTGTGGCAGCCGGTGCTGTTGCCAAGAAATACCTAAAGCAAGTGCATGGTATTGAAGTACGTGCCTATCTGTCTCAGATGGGGAATGTCACCATTGATAAGGTCGACTGGGATCAGATTGAGCAGAACGCGTTTTTCTGTCCGGACGCCGATAAAGTCGATGCATTTGACGAGCTGATCCGCAAACTGAAAAAAGACGGAGATTCAATCGGTGCCAAGCTAACCGTTGTAGCCTGTAATGTGCCTGTGGGGTTGGGAGAACCTGTTTTTGATCGCCTTGATGCTGATATTGCCCATTCACTGATGAGCATCAATGCAGTGAAAGGGGTTGAAATTGGTGATGGCTTTGACGTGGTAGAACAGCGCGGCAGCGAGCATCGTGATGCGATGACACCGGAAGGTTTCAAAACCAATCATGCCGGTGGTATTTTGGGGGGGATCTCTTCCGGTCAGGATGTGGTTGCACACATTGCCCTGAAGCCGACATCAAGTATTACCGTTCCGGGTGAAACGATTACCCGTCAGGGCGAGAGTACGGAAGTGATCACCAAAGGGCGCCACGATCCCTGTGTCGGCATTCGTGCGGTGCCTATTGCCGAAGCAATGCTGGCTATTACCCTGATGGATCATTTGCTGCGCCACCGTGGTCAGAATGCAGATGTGGTAACGGAAACACCAAAGATTTAAGAGCGAAGAACTCGATTCTAAATTCTGGTCGGTGAACCTATTCCACAGGATCAAGAAAAGCGAGAGGCTTTCACCTCTCGCTTTTTGTTTGTCTGATTGTTTCCAGTAAAATTTTGATGCTGGTTGTCAGGATTTTGAGTCGAGTTCTTTTGGCTCGGCTTTTACAATTTCTTCGAATTGAAATATCGGTAGCCTCCAGCCAAACTGAACAGCTGCGACACGTACCGTAAAGCCAACGACCAGAGTCACAATGGTCGTGATTGTTTCAGGTACGGCAAAATACATCATCGCGTAATATATTCCCCCGGCCATGAATGCAACAGATGCATAAAGCTCTTTATGCAAAACCATCGGTGGACGACGACAAATCAGATCTCGCAACAAACCGCCAAAGACACCGGTAACAACCGCTGCCACGATACAGATCAGTGGCGACAAATTCATATCCATTGCCACCCGGCACCCGATAATACTAAATACTATCAACCCTAGAGAGTCGAGCAGGATGAATACTTTATGGAAGCGAACGACCTGAGGGGCCACTATGGTTGTAAACAGACCTGCTAAGCAAGTAATAACAAGGTACTGGGGATTTGCAACCCAACCGAGCGGGTAGTGTCCAAGTAGTATATCTCGTACCGTTCCGCCGCCAATAGCCGTGGCGCTGGCAACCAGCATGACTCCAAACCAATCCATATGACGTTTGCCCGCAGCAAGCGCACCAGTCATTGCCTCGGCAGTAATACCAATAATATATAGTGTTGTTAAAAGCATGAGAAAAATCGATGTATGTAAATGAATGCAAGAGAAAGTGTGAGTTTAGTCGGCATATTATGCATCGTCGAATGAATTGTTTTATTCTATAGATGAATTGAATTCATGCTTCTGGTGGCGGTAATAAAAAAGAGAGTGCATATACATACACTCTCTCTATGGACGAGGCTAAAATCTAGTTTCTAGTTTCTAGTTTCTAGTTTCAGTCTGTCATTAAAACTTATAGTTCGCCTGTACACCGACTAGCCATATGTTGCCAGAGGTCTCACCTTTAAAGGTACTATCAGCGACTTTATCGCCATTTAGATCAAGCTCTTCTGACATAGAAGCATCTTTGGCGAAGATGTATGTGAAGCCAGCATCAAGCGTTAGGTTGTCTGACCACGCGTAACCTGCGCCAATACTTAGCCATAGACGGTCGGTTTCAGGGATTGTCTGGGTACGGTGCTCGTCACTAACTGCTGACGTATCGTATGCAATACCAGAGCGAAGGGCCAGCTTACTGGTATATTGATAGGTTGTACCTACTGCCAGGCGGTAGTTGTCTTCCCAGTTTTCTTCTTTGATTAGATCTGGCTTGGAAGAAACTGATGGGATATTCGCTTCAAGCTTCTCGAAACTGCTCCAGTCGGTCCAGTTGAAGCTTGCATGAACTGCTACTTTATCTGTGAGCTGGTGGAAGCTGGCAATCTCGGCAGTGGCCGGAAGCGTTAAGTCCAGGCTACCAGCATAATCTTTGCTAGGTGTTTTACCTTGCATAGCAGAGGCTTTATCATAGGCAAGGCCTGAAGCTTTGCCTTCAAGGGTTAGATCAACTGCAGAGCGGTAGTTTACACCAATACGGTGGTCCGGATTAATCTGCCAAGCAGCACCTAGCTGCCAGCCCCATGCCGTATCATCGCCTTCCATATATTTAAGATCAGCACCGCCGGCAGATTTTGGTAAAGCCGCACCGAAATGGCCTTCACCCATTACATAGCGAACACCACCACCAACACTGAATTGCTCATTAATTTTGTAAGCAAGGTTCGGGTTGATTTCAATTGTTTTAACCATTGCCTGGTTACCGAAAGCTGTTGCTTGGTAGTCGCCCCCTAGCTCTGTTTCCATGCCATAGTTAGTGCCAAACGCTAGGCCGATAACCCATTGGTCATTTACTTGGTGAGAGAGGTACAGGTTAGGGATAACAGCGGAGTTCGCAATATCACTTGCTTTAGTCTGGGCTACGCCATTCACTTTACCTTCGACATCAATATTCGGATCGACATAGATTGCACCGATAGAGATCTGAGTGCCTTCCAGGTACGTCATCATCGCCGGATTACGGAACTGTGCGCTGGCATTGTCGGCCATCGCAGCTTCACCGGCAAAAGCGCGGCCAAGGCCGGTAGCTGAGTATTCTGCAAGCTGGAAGCCTGCTGCCATTGCATTGGCGCTCATGCCTAGTGTTACTGCTGCTGCCAAAGAAAGCGTAATTTTGTTTTTATTCATCAGTCTATATGTTCGCTGAAATGTAATGTTGCGAATCATACGCTTTAGAGTAAAAGCTTTAAGTAAATCTTTATCACAGCTAGCTATAAAGTGTTTTATTTTGTTTTTGTGTTTTTTGGTGATTTTATATCTGGTAAAAAGTGACCTTGTTATTCTGGTCGGATGAGATTTCAGCGTACACTTGTATATGAATATGGCTGTTTCAGCGACGTGGTGTTCACTGAAAATAGCGAAGAGAAAATAGCTGAAATTAAGGATTGCTATAAATGACAGTGGATTAGAGTTAAAAGCAAAAAAGGGAGCCACTGGCTCCCTTTTATATAATCAAACGAAACAATTCGCTGAATTAGAATGAACGGCTGTACTGAATACCATATAGCAATGCGTTAGCACGGGTAGTTGCTGTAACGGTTGATATATTGCCAGGACCAAAAGGATTCGGTGTGCTTTCAGAGGCTGTTACATCTTCACCCATCAGGTAAGTAAGACCAAAATCAATGTTAGACTTGGAATCGATGTGGTAGGTGAAACCACCTGAGAACCACTGACGGTCTGAATCCGGAACAGAGATGGAAGTGACTTCATCCTGGGCACTGGTGTCATACATGTAACCGGTACGTAGCGTCCAGTCATTGTTTAGGTAGTAAGTGCCACCTAGAGCGTAGTGCCAGCCATCTTTCCACTCATAGTTATTGAGTTCTTTGCTACCGCTGGTTTCCAGCTTGTCAAACGTGCTCCAGCCAATCCACTGAACACTATAGTGGACCGCAAATTTATCGTTCAGTTTATGGAAACCAGAAAACTCAGCCATATCAGGCAGAGGTATCTTTAGTTTCTCGTTACTGATATTACCGCCGCCTGGCTGGTAGTGCATATCGCCTTCAGCTTCCAGCTCAGGGCTGTAGCGGTAAGAAAGTCCGAAGCGGTTATCATCATTCAGCTCGTAAACCGTACCGATGTTCCAGCCTAGGGCAAAACCGTCGGCATCAACATCTAGAAGAGGGCCGGATACGGTTGTTTTTTGCTCGATAGCACCTTCGATAAATTTGTCAGAACGCTTTAGCTTTCCAGAACCGTAGATTACATCCAGACCACCACCAACACTCCACTGTTGGTTGATACGGTAAGAGGCGCTCAGAGCAAAGTTGATGCTTTTCACATCAGTCATGCCGCCGTATTCATTGGCCGCGTAATCATTGCTAAATTCAGTTTTGGTTCCAAAGTTAGAATAGATGCCGGTACCAACCGCCCACTTGTCGTTGATTGGGTGGATATAATAGATATTTGGTACGTAAGAGGTATCGCCAACAGATTGATCACCGATAGAGCCTGACTGTTGGGTCAGCGCATTGGTGTACTTGGCATTTTTAACTTCAATATCAGTATCAATTGCATTGATACCCAGCGAGATTGCCGGTGCATCAAACAGTGACATGGCCGCAGCGTTACGGGCCATTGCCGATGCGTTATCAGCGATAACAGCATCACCGGCAAATGCACGGCCAAGGCCGGTTGCAGATTGTGCATTTAGCTGAAAGCCAGCAGCTAGAGCCTGCTGGGATGCCATGGTGATTGCCACAGCAACCACAGATTTTGTAAACAGACGCTTCTTATTCATATTTATTATTATTCCTAATCATATACTGCATTTATCTGCTATTTTTTGCAGATTGCGCACGATTGTAGGTGGGGAGCCTGAAGTATCAAATCAGACCAGTTACTAACTTATTGGTTGTTATTGCTAAGTTAATAACTCGGGAAGGATTTTATCGAATATCAGCACTGAAAAGGGATGAGAAAATACGAAATATGCAACCGAGGTAACAAATTAAATTGCTTTATTTTTCAGGGAAATAAAAGCGATCAATCCTATTATTTAGGGGAATGATCGCTTATTGGTGGTAAGAGGGCTAAATTTCCCAGTTAAGATCAGATTCTAGGCTCTTGGCAATTGGCGCGACGTTTTGGCCCTTTTCGCCAACGACAATTAAGCTTGCGTTTTGGATCGGCATAACGACCCCTTCCAAGCTATTGTCACTAAATGATGACATTTTTTGGCTGTGCTCTGGCACGACGAAAACCGTTACTTTCCCGTTCTCAGTTGCCATTACCATATGCAACGCATTCTTATCTCCAAAACCACAATGGTTCACATAGTAAACATGGCCGGGTAAATCTGTCAGCTCAGAGCCAAAGGGAGTTAACTTGGCATTAACCTGACGAAGAGAAACCGATTCATCAATACTGTCGACAAAAGGTGCCTCGGTATAAACATGATCCATTGCGACCTGGGCAATTTCACTGGTGGCGCTGGTCGGTACAATTTGCGAGTTAAACTGACCGACAAACAAACCAAAGACAAAAGCGACAGAGGCGGCTATAGCAAGGTGGAATCGCGTTTTATTCCGATTCTGCTCGGGCTGGCCGGACTGATGAAACAAAATACGATCTGCCAAATCGTCGGGTACATCGACTTTTAAAGTGCTTTCAAGTTTTGCATCGAGCTGTAATAGTTCATCAGATAACTTTCGGTTAGTTAGTGATGCATTTTTTGCTGTGATCATTTCCTGACTATTGTCGTTAGGATCTGCCAGGATACGACGACGGAATTCAAGATCGTCCATTTTGTTGGCCCCTCCGCTCGGATTGCTTTTCAATTTGCTCTTTTAATTGATTTCTGGCGCGGAACAAGCGTGTCATCACGGTATTGCGGTTCAAGTCGAGGATTTCGGCAATTTCATCACCGCTAAATCCTGCCATGACCTGCAAAACCAATGGCTCTCGGTACTCAGGTGTCAGCTTCATGATCTGTTTATGCAAGATCTGCTGCTCGACATCCATTTCGGCACCCTGATGCTTGGTATCTGCGATGGCATAGTCATCAATATTTACTAAATCCAGCTGCTTACGCTCAAAACGACGTGCGTTTTCCCTGCGTAGTATTGTAATTAGCCAAGATTTAGCGGCTTTGTCATCTTGAAGGCTATCGAGAGAGCGCCATGCACGTAAACAGGTTTCTTGCACCAAATCCTCGGCAATATGAGGATCGTGGCATAACCAGTAGGCGTAGCGGTATAAGTCCCGATGCCAGGCCCTGACAAGGGCTTCGTACCGTCTTTGCTTATTCATGTCTACAGAGACCGAGGCATCCGGCTTTTTCTTGCGAAAAAATTGCTTAATCATAAATTTGCCCATCAAAAAAGGAAATCGCTGTCTCGTTTTGGGTTTGTTTTATTCAGCGATTGCATGATTCATCGGATTATCAGCACTAAAATTGATCTGGTTCAAATTCTGTCCCCGTGAGGAAGCTATAGTAGTTCATGTCATCTGATAGTAAGCATTGATTTCGGCTCTGTGGAACAGGTCTGTTTTTTTTGAATACTATCTGTTGAGCAAGATGACAACTTCCTTTTGAAGGCTGACTTTACTTTCTCCTATCAGGCTATGCCTGATTTGCAATTGGCTTTATGTTAATTGACTTATACCTTGCATGGATTTTTATCCGTGTAAATTATAACCATACCATATCGGTATGGTTTTTTTTTGCAATTTTTCCGGTGATGAGCAACGTGTTGTTTATGTATGCTGATGATATAAAATTGCATTACCTGCCATAAATCTCCATATGCTTCTCGCTTCTTGTAAATACTTAAAACAATTGTTTGAAATAAGTAACAAGTTGATTACAATTGATGTGGTCAGACCTCTACCGTGCACACTGAGTGCCCTGCAAACCATAATAAGGAGTAGCGATGACACGTCTCCAGAATCTCACCACACATCAGGGTGAGCGCATCGCAGTTGTAAGTGGATTACGTACCCCGTTTGCCCGTCAGGCCACCGCCTTTAATGGCGTTCCTGCATTGGACATGGGGAAAATGGTGGTCAATGAAATGCTGCAGCAGATTGACCTTGACCCGCAAGTGATTGAACAGGTGGTATTTGGCCAGGTTATTCAAATGCCAGAAGCGCCTAATATTGCGCGTGAAATTGTCCTGGGCACCGGCATGAATATCGGTACTGATGCCTACAGTGTCACCCGGGCCTGTGCGACGAGTTTTCAGGCTGCGGCCAATGTTGCCGAAAGCATTATCTCGGGTACTATCGATATCGGTATTGCCGGCGGGGCCGATTCCTCTTCGGTATTGCCTATCGGAGTATCGAAGAAGATGGCGGCCACGCTGTTGGCATTGAGCAAGGCCAGAACAATGAGCAAGCGTTTAAAACTGCTTAGTAAGCTCAGTATGAAGGATTTGATGCCGGTTCCACCAGCCGTTGCCGAGTATTCAACGGGCATAAGCATGGGGCAAACCGCCGAGCAGATGGCAAAAACGCATGGTATTACCCGCCAGGAGCAAGATGCGCTGGCCCACCGTTCTCATACCTTGGCTGCGCAGGCATGGAAAGATGGTCTGATCCAGGGGGAAGTCATGACGGCTTTCCCGGAACCTTACCGTCAGTGGATCGATAAAGATAACAATATTCGTGAAGACTCTACCCTGGAATCCTATGCCAAATTGCGTCCGGCTTTCGATCGCAAGTTCGGCTCGGTAACCGCGGCCAATGCGACGCCGTTGACAGACGGTGCAGCTGCGATACTGCTAATGCGAGAGGGCAGGGCAAAAGAGCTTGGGTTGAAACCGCTGGGCTATATCCGCTCGTATGCCTTTTCTGCCATCGGCGTAGAAAAAGATATGTTGATGGGACCGTCTTATGCGACGCCAATGGCGCTTGACCGTGCTGGTTTGAGTCTGTCTGACCTTACTCTTATTGATATGCACGAGGCCTTCGCTGCGCAGGCCCTGGCCAATGTGAAGATGTTTGGTTCGAAGAAATTTGCCGAAGAAAAGCTGGGGCGTAGCCAGGCTATTGGCGAAATTGATATGGACAAGTTCAATGTGCTGGGGGGATCCATTGCTTATGGTCACCCGTTTGCCGCGACAGGGGCGCGTATGATCACCCAGACACTGCGTGAACTGCAGCGTCGTGGCGGTGGTATTGCATTGAATACCGCTTGTGCGGCTGGTGGCTTAGGTGCAGCAATGATCCTGGAGGCAGAATAATGACCCAACAAGAATCCGCATTTTCTCTATCTTACGGTGATAACGGTGTTGCTTGGCTGAAAATCGATGTGCCGGAAGAAAAAATGAATACGCTGCAGTCAGCGTTTGTCGAACAAGTTTCAGATGTATTGGCAGAGCTAAAAGGCCGACAAGACATCAAAGGCCTTGTCGTGCACTCTGGCAAGCCGGACAACTTTATCGCCGGTGCCGATATTCGCATGCTGGCGGCCTGCACGACAGCAGAAGAAGCACAGCAGCTGGCTGCCAAGGGCCAAGAACTGTTTGCCGAGCTGGAAGCACTGCCGTTCCATGTCGTCGCGGCGATCCATGGTCCATGTCTGGGGGGCGGCATGGAGCTGGCACTGGCCTGCCACAGCCGTGTTTGTTCCGATGATGACAAAACCCGTTTGGGCTTACCTGAAGTACAGCTTGGATTGTTGCCGGGCTCGGGCGGAACCCAGCGTTTGCCTCGTCTTGTCGGAGTGGCGAATGCGCTGGATATGATCCTGACCGGCAAGCAATTGCGGGCCAAGAAAGCAAAAAAACTAGGTGTTGTCGATGAGGCTGTCCCGCAGAGTATTTTGCTCGATATCGCCGAACAGCAGGCCCTGAAAGCCAAGCCGAGCCGCAAGCATTCGTTTCAGGATTGGGCGATGGGCGGTAATGCGCTTGGGCGCTCTTTGGTATTTGATCAGGCCGCAAAGAAAACCCGCGAAAAAACTCGCGGCAATTATCCGGCAGCAGATGCCATTCTTGAAGTCATTAAATTTGGCCTGCAGTTTGGGATGGAGAAGGGGTTACAGCAAGAAGCCAAACGCTTTGGCGAGCTGGTGATGTCATCCGAATCCGCAGCGCTGCGCAGCATTTTCTTTGCCACAACGGCGATGAAAAAAGAAACTGGCTCAGATGCTAAGCCGGGCACAATCAAACGAGTTGGTGTGCTGGGGGGCGGCTTGATGGGGGGCGGTATCAGTCATGTTACTGCGACCAAGGCAGGATATCCTGTCCGGATCAAAGATATAGCCAATGACGGTATTTTGAACGCCGTTGCTTATAACTATAAGCTGCTGGATAAGAAACGTAAGCGCCGCATCATCAGCAAAGCTGAGTTGCAAAAGCAGATGATGAGCATTACCGGGGGGATTGACTATACCGGTTTTAATCACGCCGATGTGGTGATTGAGGCCGTATTTGAAGATCTGAACCTGAAGCATCAGATGGTGAAAGAGATCGAGGAAAATGCAAAAGCGGAGACGATTTTTGCTACCAATACTTCTTCGCTGCCGATCCACCAGATTGCTGAGGCGGCTCAGCGTCCGCAAAATGTCGTCGGTCTTCACTATTTTAGCCCTGTCGAAAAAATGCCGCTGGTTGAGGTGATCCCCCACGCAGGAACGTCGCCTGAAACAGTTGCTACGGTCGTGGCATTGGCGAAGAAGCAAGGCAAAACACCGATTGTGGTGGGTGATAAAGCCGGCTTTTACGTTAACCGTATTCTTGCTCCTTACATGAACGAAGCCGCATCGGTGTTGCTCAGTGGCGAACCGATTGAGCACTTGGATACGGCATTGCTTGACTTCGGCTTCCCGGTCGGGCCAATTACCTTGCTTGATGAGGTTGGGGTCGATATTGGTGCCAAGATCATGCCTATTATGGTCGAGGAGCTGGGTGAACGATTCAAGGGGCCGGATGTATTCGATATCTTGCTCAGTGATGGTCGCAAAGGGCGCAAGAGCGGCAAGGGCTTCTACCTGTATGACAGTAAGAAAAAGGCTGTCGATAAGACGGTCTATAAGCTGTTGAACATTAAGCCGGAGAAAAAAGCAAACGGCATGGATCTAGCCATGCGCTGTATCCTGATGATGCTCAATGAAGCCGCCCGCTGTCTGGATGAAGGTGTGATTCAGTCACCACGAGATGGTGATATTGGCGCAATCTTCGGTATTGGCTTTCCGCCGTTCCTCGGGGGACCTTTCCGTTATATGGATCTGCTGGGGATCAAGCGAGTCGTCGAGCTGCTCGATGAGCATGCTGATAAATACGGTGAGCGCTTCAAACCATGCGACAAGCTAGTAGCAATGGCCAATGAAGGGCAGAGCTTCTATTCAGTCTAAAGCGGTAAAGAGAGTGATAACAAGAGAAATGGCCTGCTAATGCAGGCCATTTTTTATTCACTTCTTACTGCTTTTTCGCAGAATTAGCGGGCTTTTTTCTGAAACTCATCGATGGACTCAATTGGCTGGCCAATATTGAGTGTATCGAGGTTACTGTGGGCCTGGCCCTTGCAGTGCATAACCAACCGGTTCGAGGTGCGCGGCTTGATGATATCGACAATGAACCGCACCATATCGGCTCGGCTGAGATTTTGCAGCTCCTGCACGACTTTCTGACGCTGGTTGAACTCAGTATCTTTGTTGCCGATGCTGACCCAGAATCGCTGTGCCCGGGCTCGCAAGTTGGTGTCAGGTTCAGAAATCTGGGCGATAAGTCCTTGTTTGCTGGCCTGCCATTGTGCCTCGTTGAGTTCCAGCAGGACGAGAGCGAAGGCATTGGTGAAATCATCAATGGCCTCGGATAGCTGGGCGGGGGCAGCTACCGGCGATTGGATATACAAAATCAGCCCGGGGTGTCGATTGAGGGGCAGGTTTGCGGTTCCGACCATATACCCTAGCTGTTGGCGGGTACGTAGCTCATGGAAAAAAGTGGTCGACATCAGGTGATTGGCCAAGGTGTAAACAGCAATTTTTCTCGGTGTCGTTTTTCGTGATTGGTAGTACATCAAAATGGCCGAGTCTGCGTGGTTACAGTTCACCTCGTGGCGCAGGGTACCAACTTGGTCCAAGCGAACCAGTGGTCGCTGCGATTCGCCATAGAGTTGGTCGGTCACACGGAAAGCATCTTTGAGCAACTCTGCCAGTGCGAGAGCATCTTGTTTCTGCCAGTTTCCGTAGATGAACGTGTCGATGTGCAGCTCGGCAAACATTGCCTCGACAAATTCAGGAAGCTCATCGACCTCGATTGACTCCAGAGCCTCGATAAGAACCGGATACGGTGGGTTATTGGGCTGCAATACACCGGTCAGTTCATTGAATAGCTGAGAGATCGGCTTGTCCTCAGCGGCATTACGCCAGTTGCGAAGCATCTGCGCCTTGATGTTCTGAAACCTTTCCGGGTTAAATGTCCGGCCTGCAAAACGGTCAAGCAACAGTTTCATTAACAGAGGCTGCTTTTCGCTAAACCCAGATAACTGGAGGGTGACTCCACCTTGATGAGAATACAGGTTGTATGACATCCCCGCGATCTCTGCCGGGTAGGCCGATTCATTGATGGCCTCCAGCAACATCTCGACGCAGAGGCGAGTTTTTACAATATTTCGTGGCGTATCGACGGCATGGGGGCTATCAATCGCCACATATACCACGCCTTTGGGAACGCGGAACTCATGTTCCTGCTTGTACCACAGACGGAAACCAGGAAGATCCTGGATCAGCTGGGGTGGCTGTTCGGATCCCTGCGTCAGCGGATGCGGATCAAGCTGCTCACAGATGTAAGGGTTTATTTCGGGCAGGCTGAATTCAGGACTTACCTCAACCTGTTGCCAGCGTGTTAGTTGCTCGTCGGTAAAGGGAGTGACGGAATACGGTGTATGGTACCACTGAGCAACCTGATCATAATTCTGCCCCTGAGCAACCAGAACCAGCCGCATGTTGTCTGGCGTGAGGGACTCAAGCAGTTCACGCTTTAGTGTCTCATCATACCCTGCCATCATGTAGTCACCGTAGATAACATCTTCCGGTGCGTAGTGAAACATATTCATGACCAGATAGCTGACCGTATCTAACGGACGGCTTTTTTCCTGATACCGGAACGCTTGCTCTAGCACGGCCTGTTTTTCTTTGTAGCGCCACTCATCAAAGCCTTGTTGCTCGATGAGTTTGATATATTGAAAAACAGCGGTGACGATATCGTCAATATGATCCATTCCCTTTGGAGTCAGGTTCAGGCTAACCGTAAATTCGCGGAAATTGCTGCCGTTGACTCCGCCGCCGGCCGCTAGCGTGTTGATCAGTCCACGACTTTTCAGCACCGACATAAGGCTGCCACTGCCTTCATTACCCAGCAGGTGAGCAATATATGAGAGCGGTTTTTGGCGATAATATTGATCGACAGAGGGCATCGCAAAAGACAGGGTGAGCTTTCGAACTTCTTTTATAGGCTCAATGCATATGAATTTTGCTGTTTCGTTGGCGGTAACCAACGGCTCGGTAATTGCCGGCCTGGTAGTGTCTGAATTCGGAATGTGAGCAAAAAATGTTGTGGTATAACTTTCAAGCTCGTCCAGTGACTGCGGACCGAGTAGTACCAGGCTCATCAGATCAGCAGAATAATGGGTTCGATAAAAGTCGATAAGTTCGTCACGAATAGAAGTGTCATCTCTGTCGTCTAATGTTGTCAGATCGCCGACAGAAAACTTGGCAAAGGGGTGCGCTGGGTTAATGGTTTCCTTATGGACCTGATATAGACGACGAACATCGTCTTTTATTTTTAATTTATATTCGGAATTAACAGCTTGGCGTTCTTTGTCAACCGCTTCCTCATTAAAGAGCGGAGCGGTAAAAAACTGACCGAAGCGATCAAGCCCTTCACTAAAGGCATGGGGGCTGACTTCAAAAAAGTATGTCGTATTCTCTGTCCCGGTCCAGGCGTTATTACTACCACCGCTTTGGTTGATAAATGTCTGAAACTCACCCACTTTGGGATACTTTTCCGTGCCGAGAAATAGCATATGCTCTAGAAAGTGCGCCATGCCCTGTCGTTCAACCGGATCATCAAAATGACCGACATTGACTGATAATGCAGCGGCAGAACGGGGAGCATCAGCATCATGTACCAAAAGAACCTTAAGCTTGTTGTCTAAAGTTAGGTAGCGGTACTGCTTAGGATCATTAGGACTAATATGCACGTGAAGAGCCTATTTTCTTAGGAAATTAAGCTAATTATGACGCTCAATATAAAGGGTGGCAAATTAACTTCACCGTGATTCTTATTCGCATCAAACCCTCGGTGAGCCGGGGGGGAGGGCTACGGATTTATCATACCAAGTTGCGGATTTTTTTGCTTAGGCGTTTCATCGGTCACGGAACGGTAACAGAATGTGCAGAATGGCTATTCAGCTTCGGCAGGACTTGCTAGCATAGCGGCTGATTGGAAGTACTCTCTAGTCGTATTGACTCACTGCAGATTGTAAGTGCTTGCTTGTTTAGCAAGATAACCTGGTGCTGACGGTCCGGTTAGTTAATAGGACGAGTTTATTGGATAGGCTATATGCGAATTTATATCATGCGTCACGGTGAGGCACAGAACTTTGCTCCCTCTGATGCGGAGCGACCTCTGACAGTACGTGGTGAATCACACTCCGAACAGATGGCACTCCAGCTAACAAGCCAGCTAAAAGATGGGCTTGATATGGTATGGGTAAGCCCTTACTTACGTGCCCAGCAGACTTGGCAGGCGATGGCTGAACAGTTGCCGGAGCCTAAGCGTTTGATGACTGTCGATGAGATAACGCCTTACGGCGAAGCAGAAGAAGTCGCAGCCTACCTGAAGGCGGTTATTGCTGTAGAACGTCCAGAAACCGTCCTGATTGTTTCGCACCTGCCGCTAGTCGGTTATCTAACAGCAGAGCTTGCTCCGGGGCTTCAACCCCCAATGTTCCGCACATCCGCGATTGCCGCCCTTGATTACCAACCCGATGGTGAAGAGGTCGAGTTTTTGTGGCAGGCCAACCCCGAAGGATAATGAAAATTAGGTGCTAAGGATTTAGGCACGGCTGCCGATATAGTTCTGGAGCGTTGATTTAGTGCTCAGATTTAGTCAATTGAGGTTTAATCCCCAGAGGATTGAGTATCATTCATCGAACGAGAATTAACAAAGCTACTGTTATGAAAGGTAAAATTTTTGCAATCCTCAGCACTGCACTGTTAGCTGGTTGTATCCAGGGGCCTCGAAGCCCGAGCATTAATGCTAATGGCGCAATAAAGTGGGCTAACGGTGTCAGTGAAGAAATGCACATCTCTGCATCTGGCAGCACCTTGACGTTTGCAGCACCACAAAGCATTTTCAGATCAGGTGGGATCACTATTTTTTCACGTATAGATAGCGCCCGAAACGGAAACTGCGAGCACTACTACAGTGAAGGCGCAGTGAAAACCCGCATGCAGATCTGTGACAGCGGGGAAGTGACGCTGATTGTGGAAGGTCAGGTGATCAATGTGGGCGCGTTGGCGAAATATGTTTACTAGAAAAGTGGTGAGAATCTAGTCGTTAAGTGATGAGCAATAAACTGCATTATGTTTTCTCTCGACACTCGTACCTAGGCTCTCGCCTCTTCAGTCTATCTCTCCGGTATATCAATTAGCACCAATAGTGCACCATTACCACCGAACTCCAGCGGGGCTTGGTGAAAGGCCATTACGTCAGGATGCTGGGCCAGCCATAACGGGGCTTTCTGCTTCAGAATGTGCTTGCCAATGCCGTGCATCACACAGGCGCAGGACACACTTTCTTTAATGCAGGCGGCAATCATTGCAGCTAGCTCGCGTTTTGCTTCTTGCTGGGTCATCCCATGCATGTCCAGATACATATCAGGTACATACACCCCGCGGCGTAACTTCTTCACTTCATATTTCGACACCCCGGTGCGCGCATACTGAGTTGGTCCATGCTCGTTGAGGTGGGGTTCAAACTCATCAGAGAAGTAAAACTCGTGATTTTGGGTCTCTTTTTCTGAGACTTTGGGCTTATCACTCTTTGGGCTCTGTCGGCGTGGCGTGATTATGGTATCATGCGACAACTTTTTTACGCCTTTAACCGCATCCTGAAAGAGTGCCAGGTCATCTCCCAGGGTAAGATCTTTTTTACTCATAATGATATTCCAACAACTCTATAGCGGTATTGTAGCGTCATCCGGAGGCTATTTTGGATAAGATTTTTGTCGACGAAGCCGTCAACGAACTTCACACTTTGCAGGACATGCTACGTTGGACGGTAAGCCGTTTCAATGCTGCAGGTCTTTTTTATGGTCACGGCACGGATAATGCGTGGGACGAAGCGGTACAGTTGGTGCTGCCAAGCCTCTACCTGCCGTTAGATGTTCCATCGGAAGTTCGCTTTTCGCGCCTGACCAGCAGCGAACGTCTGCGCATTGTTGAGCGCGTGATCCGCCGTATCAACGAGCGTACACCAGTGTCCTACATGACCAATAAAGCATGGTTCTGTGGCATGGAATTCTTTGTGGACGAGCGCGTATTGGTACCACGCTCACCGATTGGCGAGCTAATTGAGAATGGTTTTGAACCTTTCTTGGCCGAGAGCCCGACTCGCATCATGGATCTGTGTACCGGCAGCGGCTGTATCGGTATTGCCTGCGCGCATGCCTTCCCGGAAGCCGAGGTTGATCTGGTCGATATCTCGACGGATGCGCTGGAAGTTGCCGAGCAGAACATTCAGGATCATGGCCTGGAGCAGCAGGTGACCCCTCTGCGTTCTGATCTCTTGCGCGATGTACCAAAAGATCAGTACGACCTGATTGTGACCAACCCGCCGTATGTTGATCAGGAAGACATGAACAGCCTACCTGAAGAGTTCCGCCATGAGCCGGAGCTTGGTCTAGCTGCGGGTACGGACGGCCTGAAGCTGGTTCGCCGCATTCTTGCCAATGCACCGGATTACCTGAAAGAAAACGGTGTCTTGATCTGTGAAGTCGGTAACTCGATGATCCATATGGAAGAGCAGTATCCGCACATTCCATTTACCTGGATTGAGTTTGAGAACGGTGGCCACGGCGTATTCATGATGACTCGTGAGCAACTGCTTGAGTGCCAAGAGGACTTTTCACTCTACCGTGACTAAGTCGCCAGTCAGCTTGAGCGAGATATAAAAAACCGGAGTATGTACTCCGGTTTTTTTATGGCAATAATCTTGTCGGTAGTTAACCGTCAGATGATTAGGCTCTGCCCTTGGCTTGCTTGGCCTGTAGCTCTGCCATTACCGGCTGTTTATTGTTCAGGTAGTCTTCCAGACCGGCACGACGCAGATCGCAAGACGGGCAATCGCCACAGCCATCGCCAATGATGCCGTTGTAGCAGGTTAGAGTTTGCTCGCGAACGAAATTCAGTTTGTTGTACTGATCGGCCAGAGCCCAAGTCTCAGCTTTGTTTAGCCACATCAATGGCGTCTCGATGTTCAGCGGACGATCCATGCCAAGCACCAGAGACTGATTGAGCGATTTAACGAATTCGTCGCGGCAGTCTGGGTAGCCGGAAAAGTCGGTTTCGCATACTCCGGTGATCACGGCGTCAGCGCCAATTTGGTAGGCATAGATCCCAGCCAGAGTCAGGAATAAAATGTTTCGGCCGGGAACAAAAGAGTTTGGCAGACCGTTTTCCTGCAATTCATGCGAAACGGCAATGTTGTCTCGGGTCAGCGAGCTGATAGCTAGCTCGTTGAGTAAGCCGACATCCATTACTTTGTGCGCTGTTACGCCGAGCTCTTTGGCAACCGACTGGGCGACTTCAATTTCCAACTTATGGCGCTGGCCATAGTCGAATGTGATGCAGTGAACTTCATCGTAGTTGGCCAAAGCTTGGATCAGGCAGGTCGTGGAGTCTTGACCGCCACTAAAAACGACAACGGCTTTACGCATACTTTGTATTTCCTGTGTTGTAGCCTTACCGAAAAACAGTCGGTGGCTTGAATTAAGATACCAATCAGCAGGTTCTCTGTTGGCAAGGCAATGCTACCTCAGAGTAGTATGCGAGAAAAGTTTCTCTGGTCTGAAGATGAAAAAAAGCCGCAGGCAGGCTGCGGCAAACGTGTAGATTTCAGGGTAGAACAAAAATTACTATTTATAACGAACCAGTTTTCTCGAAAGATTCCAGTTGGCTAAGATAAGCAGAGATATCACCGATGTTGTCGGTAACCCACTGCTCATTGAAATAGGTATCCAGATAGCGCTCGCCACTGTCGCAGAGAAGGGTAACTATCGAGCCTTTCTCGCCACGGGCTTTCATTTCACAGGCAAGCTGGAGCACGCCATAGAGGTTTGTGCCTGTCGATGCGCCGGCTTTTCGTCCCAACAGCTTTTCCAGCCAGTGTACGGTGGCGATACTGGCGGCATCGGCAATGGTACGCATTTCATCAACCACATCAGGAATAAAGCTTGGTTCAACGCGCGGGCGGCCAATTCCTTCAATACGGCTACCGACAGTACTGGTCAGGCTGAGATCGCGAGTCTTAAAGTAGTCATGGAAGACCGAATTCTCGGGATCGACGACGCAGAGTTTTGTCTGATGCATCTGATAGCGGATATAGCGCCCGATAGTCGCAGACGTACCGCCAGTTCCCGGACTCATCACAATCCAGCTTGGAATTGGATGCTCTTCGAGCTGCATCTGCTCGAAGATGCTGTTGGCGATATTATTGTTACCGCGCCAGTCTGTTGCGCGCTCGGCAAAGGTGAACTGATCCATGTAATGGCCATTTAGCTCTTTGGCCAGACGACGTGACTCGGCATAGATTTCACTTGTGCTGTCGACGAAGTGCGCGCGGCCGCCATAGAACTCTATCTGTTCGATTTTTTTCTGCGCTGTTTTGCGCGGTACAACCGCAACAAACGGCAGGCCAAGCAGGCGGGCAAAGTAGGCTTCGGAAACTGCAGTGCTGCCTGACGAGGATTCGATCACTGTCGTATCCTGACCAATCCAGCCATTACACAGGGCATATAAGAACAATGAGCGAGCCAGACGGTGCTTTAGGCTGCCTGTCGGATGGGTGCTTTCGTCTTTCAGGTAAATATCAATACCCTCAAGACAAGGAAGCTCCAGCTTGATTAAATGGGTGTCCGCAGAGCGCTGGAAATCCGCTTCTATCTTACGGATAGCACTGTTAATCCACTGTGGGTTATGGTTCATGTCTCTACCTTCTTCCTTTACAACTCTGGCTGTCTAGCTGGCAAAACCAACTGATCACTCTTGTTTTGAATAGTAAGCATAGTACTGGAAGAGGGTGAAAAATCTTTGCTTTGTTTGCTTTTATATCGATAATATGGAGAAAAATTTTCTCTATGCTGTAATTTAGGGGTAATACATTGGCTGATCTAGATAACACTGACAGAACATTGCTACGTTTGTTGCAACAGGATGGTACCTTGGCGCTGGCTGAGTTGGCCGAGGCGGTAAATCTAACGACAACGCCGTGCTGGAAGCGTTTAAAGCGGTTGGAAGAAAACGGGATCCTCAGGCAGCGTGTAGCCTTGCTTGATCCGGTAAAGCTCGGCGTGTCATTCACCGCTTTCGTGCAGATCAAAACCAGTAATCATTCCAAAGAGTGGTATCACTGTTTTGTCGCAACGGTATCGGATTTTCCCGAAGTGATGGAGTTCTACCGTATGGCCGGTGAATACGATTACATGATGAAGGTACAGGTGGCAGATATGGCGGCATTTGATAAGTTCTACAAGAAGCTGGTCAACAGCATCGAAGGGCTGACCAATGTGACTTCAACATTTGCCATGGAGCCATTGAAATATACTACTGCTTTGCCAGTTTAAAGTGCGGTATAAAAAAGCAGATATAACTAATTTATAAATTGTTATAGACAATGTGATTGTTTTAATTGTCACTATTTCTATTTGGTTGATTTATTGGCCAATTTTCCGATAATGGCTTTGTTTGCAAAGTATTTTTCAACAAAGCCAGAACGATACAATAGCCTTTCTTTTCGCATTGCTTTCTTTTCGTGTTGATTGGTACCACTCCCCCTGCAAATTGCACCGACGGTGCAATTGCTGCTCTGACTGACTTTGATTCGTCATAAACTATGGCTATGCCTGTTTCTGTGGAGGGATTATGCAGATTTTTTGGCAATTAAGATGGTATTTCCGCCAGCAGTGGCGCCGTTATGGTGGCGCAATATTCATTTTGATCATCGTATCTCTGTTTGAACTCTTACCGCCGCGGGCAATCGGCTGGATTGTTGATGGTGTCGTCACTGGAGATATTGGCCTGTCGGTCATGCTGGGCTGGCTGGCAGCAATTGGCGCATTGTGGTTCGTTGTTTATATTCTGCGAATTATCTGGCGGGTCTGGCTGTTTGGTGCTGCGGCTGAACTCGGGACTGTGATGCGAAACCGCCTTTACCGACACTTCTCATCTCACCCGCCGGTGTTTTTTGAGCGCTACAAAACCGGTGATCTGATGGCGCGCTCCACCAATGACGTCAATGCCGTGGTGATGACCGCCGGAGAAGGGGTGCTGACTGCCGCTGATTCGCTGATCATGGGTGTTGCCGTCTTGTTTGTAATGACGACAATGCTGAGCTGGGAGCTCACCATTCTTGCGTTGTTGCCTATGCCCTTTATGGCGTTGGCAGTATTCCGCTTTGGCCGTCAGTTGCATACCTGTTTTTCTGAATCGCAGGCAGCATTTTCTGATCTTACCGATAAAACACAGGAAACCCTCAATGGTGTGAGAATGATCCGTGCTTTTGGCCTGGAGCAGCGCCAGCAAGCCGATTTTTCCGCAGTTGTTGATAGGGTCGGGGAAAAGAATCTCGCAGTGGAAAAGGTGGATGCCAAATTTGATCCGGTGATCCAGCTGACGATTGGCATGTCTTTCTTTCTCAGTATCGCGGGCGGCGGTTATATGGTGTCGCAGGGACGTCTAACGCTGGGCGATCTCACGGCATTTACTTTGTATCAGGGCTTGATGATCTGGCCGATGCTGGCGATGGCTTGGTTATTTAATATTCTGGAGCGGGGTTCGGCTGCCTGGAAACGGCTTCAGCATATCTTTGATGAGGCACCGGAAATTGTCAGTGGAGATACTGCGTTGGCATCAACACAGCAGGCGTTGCAGATCAATATCGAGGCGTTTCACTGGAACGGACAGGTGCAGCCGGCGTTGAGCGGAGTGAATTTCACCCTGCAACCCGGCCAGATGTTAGGTATGGCAGGGCCGATTGGCAGTGGCAAGTCTACCTTGCTGTCATTGTTGCTACGCCAGCAGGAACTCGACCAGGGGAGCATTAGCTACGGCGGGATCAGTATTACACAAGCCAATCTTAGCCATTGGCGCAGTCGTTTTGCGGTAGTCAGCCAAAGTCCATTTTTGTTCTCACGGTCTATTGCCGACAATATTGCCCTTGGAATGCCGGATGCCAACCTAGAACAAATTCGCGAGGCGGCGAGAGCGGCCTGTATCGATGACGATATTGTCCAGTTCCCGGAAGGCTATGACACCTTGGTCGGCGAGAAGGGGATCACATTGTCGGGGGGACAAAAGCAGCGAATTTCGATTGCGCGTGCCTTGTTGCTGGAGGCGGAGATCCTGGTATTGGATGATGCGCTGTCTGCGGTTGATGGTAAAACCGAGCACCGGATCCTGGCAAACCTGCAACAACAGCAGAAGCAAACTGTGATAGTCATTGCCCACCGCCTGACCGCGCTGGAGCAGGCCGATAATATTCTGGTACTGCAACATGGCCAGATTTCGGAGCAGGGCGATCATCATACCCTGATCGGAGCGGGCAACTGGTACGCCGAAATGTACCGGTACCAAAAGTTGGAACAAGCGATTGAGGGGGCTAAATGACAGGGAAAGCCGTGAACAAAGCCGTACTCGGACGGTTGCTGAGTTATGTACTGCATGACAAGAAGAGATTGGCTATTGCCGTTGGTTTGCTGCTGATGGCGTCGTTGGCAGATGTTTCCGGCCCTTGGTTAATCCAGCATTTTATCGATAGCTATATTGCCAAAAACGAGTATCCGCTGGACATGGTTGCTGGGCTGGCACTGGCTTATATCGCGTTGATGTGTACTGCGGCCTGGTTTAAGTATATTCAGGCTCTGCGGTTTAATGATATCGCGATTGGTGTGGTCCAGACGGTACGTAAACAGCTGTTTGGCAAAGTACTTAATCAGCCATTGTCCGCCTTTGATTATATGCCGACTGGCAAGTTGATCTCCCGGATCACCAACGATACCGAGTCAATCAAGGACTTTTATGTGCTCGTGATTGGAACGGTACTCAAAAATGTTATTTTTATCAGTGTGATGCTGGTGGTTATGAGCCTGTTGAGCTGGCGTCTGACAGCGGTTGTGCTGGTCTTGCTGCCAATTGTGGTCGCTATCATGGTGCTCTATCAGCGCAAGAGTGCGGATGCGTACCGGAAGATGCGTGACTTGCTGGCTGATATCAATGCCTCGATGAGCGAATCGATCCAGGGTATGAGCCTGATCCAGCTAATGCGGCAGGAACAGGCATTCAGCAAGCAGTTTTCTAGCTTGACCCGTCGCCATCTTGAGTCGCAGGTCGGGGTCATGAAGCTCAATGGTCTGCTGCTCAGGCCGTTGATCGACTTTCTGTCGGGGGTTGCTTTGCTTTCGATCGTCGCGCTGTTCGGTATTAGCGGTGTCGAACTGGTGGGGGTCGGGGTTCTGTATGCCTTTATTAGTTACCTAGGTCGGGTTACCGAGCCATTGATCGAGCTTACCCAGCAGCTTTCCCTACTTCAGCAGGCGCTGGTTGCCAGTGAGCGGATTTTTGGATTCATCGATGCCAAACAGCAGAGCTATGGTGATGACGTCCAGCCTCTGCGAGAGGGTAGGCTTGAGTGCCATGATGTGACATTCAGTTATGACGGCAAACAGCAGGTACTGACGGGAATCAATGTCGATCTGCCGCACCGTGGATTCTTGGCGCTGGTCGGCCATACCGGCAGCGGAAAAAGTACCTTGGCTTCCCTGATGATGGGGTTCTATCCGATCAGCCAAGGTGAGCTTAAACTGGATGGTAGGCCACTGGCATCTCTTGAACAGTCGGTATTGCGTGAGGGGATTGCGATGGTACAGCAAGACCCGCATGTACTTAGCGATACCGTCAGAGAGAATGTTTGTCTGGGACGAGATGTCAGCGACGATGTTGTCTGGCAGGTGTTGGCGAAGGTTGGTTTAGACGGGCAGATACTCGCTTATCAGCAGGGGCTGGATACCCGCCTGGGAAGTGGCGAAGCCAACTTGTCGGCAGGGCAGAAACAGTTGCTGGCGATGGCGCGGGTACTGGTTGCCCAGCCCAAAATCCTGATCCTCGATGAAGCCACCGCGAACATTGACTCGGGGACCGAGCATCAGATCCAGAAGGCACTCCATACCTTGCGCCAAGACATGAGTATTGTGGTGATAGCCCATCGCCTGTCGACCATTATGGAAGCGGATGAAATATTGGTACTCAGCCGCGGAGCCGTGACAGAGCGGGGTAACCACCAGCAGCTGCTCGCCCACCAGGGACATTACTGGCAAATGTACCAGTTGCAACAGGCCGGCGAGCAATTACATCAGATGGAAGAGCTTGCCGTCGCCGAGTCTGCCGTACAGGAAAACTGACCGTACTCTGCCGATTACTGACCTTGGCGCATCAGGCCTTCTTGAACCGCAGAGGCAACCAGTTCACCTTTTTGGTTGTAGATCTCTCCGCGTACCAGACCTCGGGCACCACTGGCTGACGGACTGTCTATGGCATAGAGCAGCCACTCATCCATGCGGAACGGACGGTGGAACCACATTGAGTGATCAATCGTGGCAACCTTCATTTTTGGCGTCATCAGTGTCACACCGTGTGGTTGCAGCGCCGTAACCAGAAAACCCCAGTCGGAGGCGTACGCCAGCACGTATTGATGAATTCGGGGGTCATCGGGCATCTCGCCGTTGGCCTTGATCCACAAATATTGCTTAGGTGCCTCTGGCTTTGGTGCCAGCGGATTGACAACCGTAACCGGCCGGACTTCTATCGGTCTGTCCCTGCCAAAGGTTTCGACGGCTTTCTCTGGCAGGTGTTCGGCTATTGACTGAACCAGTGCTTGCTCTGACATCAGAGATTCGGGCGGCGGCACATCCGGCATGGTGGACTGGTGGCTCAAGCCATTTTCTTCGGCTTGGTAAGATGCGGTCAGGTAGAAAATGGGTCGGCCGTATTGAATTGCTTTTACCCGGCGGGTGCTGAAACTTCTGCCGTCACGTAGATTTTCGACATCGTAAATGATCGGTTTTTGTGGATCCCCCGGGCGCAGGAAGTAGCTATGAAATGAGTGAACCTGACGGTTTTCGTCAACCGTTTCTTTGGCAGCAGACAAAGACTGTCCAATAACCTGGCCACCATATACCTGCGGTAACCCTAAATGTTCACTTTGGCCGCGGAACAAACCTTGCTCCAATTGCTCTAAGTGTAACAGAGTGAGAAGTTCATTCAGTTCTTTGCTCATCGGGGCTCCTATTTCCATGGTATTATTACGTGATTTTTACGGATACTTAGGCATAAATTCAAGTGTAATTAACGGGTAATTGCAATGTTATGGATTTGTGTCTAGTCAAAAGGGGAGTGGGATGAAAAAGATTTTTACACTGATTTCAGCGTTGGCCGTTGTATTGGTTATTTCGGCTTGTACCAACCTGATTCAGCAAGATGCTGGTCTGGGAACAGTGGAAGGCTCTTTGGCATACCGTGAACGTATAGCATTACCGGATAATGCCCGTATTACAGTAACGCTGTCGGATGTTTCTAAGATGGATGCTCCTGCTGATGTGATTAGCAGCCAGGCTTTTATGGCTGATGGCAAGCAAGTTCCTTTTGATTTTCTTCTTAGCTTCATGAAAGAAGAAATTAAGCCGAACCATACCTATTCTGTCAGTGCCCGTATCGAAGTGAATGGTAAACTGGTGTTTATTACGGATACGGCCAATCCGGTGATCACCGATCCGTCCTTGACCACCAAGCTTAATTTGATGCTGATAAAAGTGCAGTAAATACTTGAATCCTCCATAGCCAAGCTGTGGAGGAAATCTTCCTACCTTCCATCCCAGCGGTATCTCGCCAGCTTTAGTTTGCCAGACTCTGCAATCTCAATGCCTTCTTGAAGTAATCGTTCGCGCTGACGATGTAAATCATTACCGGAAAGTGAAATCATTCCTTTGGCATTAATTACCCGATGCCAGGGTAGCTTTGAGCCTTCGGGCAAGGTTGCCATTAAGCGTCCAACCTGTCGCGCATAGCCGGGAAACCCTGCAAATTTGGCAATATCACCGTAAGTTGCCACTTTGCCATGGGGAATTTGGTGAACCTGGCTATAGATTTGACTCGCAAAATCGTCCATATTTATACCTGAACCAAACAAAACATCCCGATAGTTGATGAATTCATTTTCTCCTTCGCACTATCGGTTAACGCAAGGAGGTGCTGCCATGTTGTATGCCGCGTTACTTGTTGTGGTTAGCATTGCGCTGACCGTGTTGGGTGTCAGTGCACTAGGCTATAGCCAAGGAGAGCTACCTGCACTGGCATTGGCCATACCTGCCTTGTGGTTATTACCGCAAGGTGGCATTTATGCCTGGCTGTTATTACTGGGCCTCGGCGCGTATGGGGCCGTACTGCCAGAGCAGCCTTTGGCCCTGTCGATTAGTATCTTTATGATGTTACCTGTTTTTGCCGTTAGTTTCTCGCCCAAGGGGGGCTGGCAACTGGCTGCTTTGCTGATCTCGATTGTGCTCGCCATGGATGTGGGCCTGATGGCGCTACAGGGTGAGGGCAAGCTACCTGGCTATGCCTCTTATACGTTGATCCAAATTCTGGCAGTAACTTTGATTTGGTATGTGTCCCGAAGCTGGCGCCCGGTTAAGGGTAATACTTGGTGGCCGCTGTTTCTGGTTATCCCGCTATGGGTTGGCGGCATGGAGCATGCGGCACTGGTGGCTCTGTGCGTTACCGGTCTGATAGCTTCCATGCAGGAGATGATGAAAGGCAAACTGCGGGAATGGGTGCCTCGTCTTGCCTGGGTCTTACCAGCCGTAGGATTTGCCACCTTGGTGATCGTGCCATATTTTGAAGTGCCTAACCCGGTACTGGTCGCCTGGCTACTTGTTTTAGGCGGCGCTTTGCTGGGTGAGTTCTTGTTGGAAGAGCCGGAAGAAGAGTTGTAAAGTCACTTTTTTTCAGCTGGTTATGTTGCTTATTTTACCGAAGTGAAAGTTTTTGGGTAATAAAGCAGCAGTCGGTTTAATAAGGCGTATTGCCTCTTGCATTGTCTCAGGCGTTAGCGGATAATCTCTCCCGTTCTCGAAATGAGACAACGAATCTATGGAGGCCCCCATTGGTCCTCCCGCAACACTAACCTGTGAACTCGGCCAGGCCCGGAAGGGAGCAACCGCAGCGGGTGACGTGTGTGCCGGGATGTGGCTGGTGGGGGCTTCCACCCATCTAGCGTTTTGTAATCTGCACCATATCCCTGCATATTTTCCTTAATACCTTGCATAACTGGCATGATAAGCGTACATAAGCTATTTTTGTTGTAGTTTAACAACAATACGGGCGAGGTCATCATGTACCGTCGTCAGCTAAAACACTCACGCGTTAAGAACCTTTTCAAGTTCGTTAGTGCCAAGATGAACCAAGTATTAACGGTCGAATCATACCTTGAGTTTGACACTTGTTTCCATCTCGAATATTCCACATCCATATCTTCATTTATTGCTCAACCTGAAGGTTTTTCCTTTCGCTTTGAAGGGCGCGAACGTTCTTACACGCCTGATTTCCATATTGTTGAAAATAATGAAGTTAAGTGGATAGAAGTAAAACCATTTAGGAAGACTCAGAATCCAGAGTTTTTAGAACTTTTCAGAGCAAAACAGCTCAAAGCTCAACAAACTGGCATTCCTTTACTGCTAGTGACAGAGAAGCAGATAAGAGTTAACCCTGTTCTAAATAATTTGAAGATCTTGCACCGCTACTCAGGATTTCAGTCCTTCACTGATATTCATATCAGGCTACTGTCGCTAGTAAAGTTAAATGGGAAAGTAAGCATATTTGATGCTGCTAGCTATTTGAATATCGATTTAGGTTTGATGATTAAAGTGGCGTTTAGTTTAGTATCGCAAGGGGTGTTGCACACTAATTTGGTAGATGAAGAACTTAGCTTTTCTTCGCTCATATGGAGTAAATGATATGAGTATGAACAAACCGCAACAAACTTTTTGGAATGAGATGCATGGCGAAGTAGATAGCCACAATGAAACTAATGACCTTGACCGTAAGCCAACTGAGTCAGAGTCGTTTGAAAGAGATTTAGCGACATATCTTGATGATGTTCAAGTTGAAGTTCGACGCCGATATGAATATCTCACTTGGATAGAAAAGCATCTTGTTGGTGGTTGGACGCAAAATAATTTAGAGCCATTGCTGGTTGAAGCTGCCAAGGAAATAGAATATCCACCTCCCAAGTGGAGGACATTAGCGAAGTGGTGGGGTTCATACTCTTTATCTGGAAAAAAGATAACGTCTCTAGTACCAAAGGTGCATCTAAAGGGAAATCGAAATCAAAAAGTAGAGAATGATACTGTTTTCTTTGAGCGTGCTGTAGAACGTTATTTAGTACCTGAGCGCCCCTCTATTGCTGCAGTTCATGAATACTATTCTGACCTTATCCGCCGCGAGAACCAGCAACTTGTTGGTGAGCAGATTCAAGCTCTCTCTTATAAAGGCTTCTACAATAGAATTAAAAAACTGCCAGCCTACGAAGTCGCTGTCGCTAGGCATGGAAAGTATCTCGCTGATATGGAATTCAATAAGATTGATGCCCATTTACCACCAAGCCGTGTGCTGGAGAAAGTTGAAATTGATCACTCTCCTTTAGACCTTATTCTACTTGATGATGAGCTTGATATACCGCTGGGGCGTCCGTATCTCACTCTACTTATCGATCAATACAGTAAGAGTATTGTTGGGTTTCATCTTGGTTTTAAGGATCCAAGCTATTACTCAGTCATGAAAGGGATATTAAATGCGATAAAGCCAAAAATGGATATCCATGAACGCTTTCCCAGCATTGAAAATGAATGGTATTGCCAAGGAAAGATGGAATCGTTGGTTGTCGATAATGGCGCTGAGTTTTGGAGTAAGAGTTTAGAACAATCTTGCTTGGAAGTTGGGATACATATTCAATATAACCCAGTTAGAAAGCCTTGGCTTAAGCCCTTAGTAGAGCGGTTGTTCCGGACAATCAGCAGTAAGTTGTTAGTCTCTATTCCCGGCAAGACCTTCTCTAATATTTTAGAGCGTGAAGAGTATGATTCACGCAAAGATGCCGTTATGCATTTCTCAACGTTCAATGAGCTATTTCATAAGTGGATTATTGATGTTTACCACTATGACTCAGACTCTAAGAAGCGAGCAATTCCGTATCTAAAATGGCAAGAAGGCGTTTCTGTTATGCCACCGATAACTTACAGCCATGATGAATTAGAAAAGCTCTCAGTCATTTTAGGCTTGAAAGAAAACCGTAAGCACCGCCGAGGTGGTATTCATCTTCATGGTTTACGTTATGACAGTGAAGAGTTAGCTGACTATCGTCGGATGAACCCAAGTGATATTGAAGTACTAACCAAGACAGACCCTGACGATATATCAAGTGTTTATGTTTACCTAGAACGAGAACAGAGATACTTGAAAGTACCCTGCATCGACCCTGTTGGATATACCAAGAAGCTATCTCTGACCCAGCATAATATCAATAAACGCCTGTGTCGGGACTTTATCAGTGACAAGTTAGACCTAGACGCGTTAGCTCGTGTGAGGTTATATATTCATGATCGTATAGAGCAAGAAGCTGAAGAGATAAATAACCTGAGTCGAGGAGCAACCAAGTGGAAAACAAAAGGAATGGCACGGCTAGCGAAGCATAACGGTGTTGCCAGCGATAGTAATGCTAATTGCGAACCTGAAGTGTTACCAGAGCTATCTTTAACCCATACAAAACCAGACTCTAAATTTTTGCCCGGTTCAGATGACTGGGATGAGTTTATATCAGAATTGGATCCTTATTGATGGCCTTATTGTCACCAGATAATGAATTTAAGTATCAACAGTTTGTTGATGTTTTTGTCGAAATGCCAATTGCTACAACTATCATGGCTGACTTCGACAGACTGAGGTATAACCGTAAATTTGGTGGTGATCAGCAATGCATGCTGTTGACTGGGGATACTGGTTCAGGCAAGTCATATCTAGTTAATAAATATTGTGAACGTATATCTAAATCTGCTCCTAATAAACGTTTAGTGCTATCCACTCGTATCCCAAGTAAACCAACTATAGACTCAACGATCATTGAGTTACTTAAAGACATAGGACATTTCTCTGCAACATATCGGAAGGGAATAAGCAGAGATCAATTTCTGACAGAATCGCTGATTAGATGCTTAAAGTCATCAGAGGTTGAGCTGATTATTGTTAACGAGTTTCAAGAGTTAGTGGAGTGTAAATCTGGACAAGCCCTTAATGATGTAGCGACTCAATTTAAATACATTAGTGAGGCTGCCACAGTTCCAATCGTGCTTGTCGGAATGCCTTGGTCTAAAAAGATTGCTGAAGTACCTGAATGGGCTTCAAGGCTCCTGATTCGAAGGGCTTTATCATACTTTACTCTTTCTAAAGAGCCAGAAGCTTTCATTCGTTTTGTTAAGGGGCTTGCGATGAGGATGCCTTTTGAGCAACCCCCAAAGCTAGATAGTAAACATACAATATTAGCTTTGTTTGCAGCATCTAAAGGACAAATTAGAACCCTTAAGCATTTGGTGAACGAAGCGGTAAAACAAGCTTTAGCTCAGAACTCACCAACACTATCAAATCAACATCTTGCCGATGCTTATCATCTGATGTTTTCTGATGCATCGAATCCGTTCCTCCTATCTATCGATCAGATTGAAGGGCAAGAGGTCAGTGAAATTTCATATTATGACAGTGGTGCTGATAACGAGTTTGATGCGGTTATCCCAACTCAGTACACAGATCGCCTTCCGTTGTCACAGCTATTACGTAAAACTAGAAAAGCTAAGTAATCCTTAGTATATTTAAGAGGCTCATACTAAGACAATCTTAGCTCAATCATGATTATGCTAAGAGCTTGCTATGACAAACCCAATTCCTGTTCGCCTTAAATCAGCAAGAAAAGCAGCAGGATACACACAACAACAGTTAGGTATGGCCTTGGGTATGGAACCGAATACAGCAAGTGCAAGGATGAACCAGTACGAGAAGGGCAAACATACGCCTGATTACCAGACGATGAAGCGCATTGCTGATGAGCTGGGTGTGCCTGTCGCGTACTTTTATAGTGATGATGATTTATTGGCTGAGTTGATTTGTGCTTTAGGTAAGCTGAATATAAAGGAAAAAGAATATATATTAGGACTCATTTATCGAAAAATTGAATAAACAAAAAGTAAGGCTAAGGAGTAATTAACTTACCTTAGCCTAAATATATATTATATTGGCATTTCTTTTTGTATATTTTTGCTTGATTTACTGTGAGGGGATAACGCTTGGTTAAACTTCACTCTGTCATGGCCTAAATAATCAAGAATACAGCCAATAAAAGCTCTAACTTCAAGAGATTTTTCTGTATGAGTTACAAAATTATTATTGTAGGCTAATGCTTCTAACTCATTTGCAACTATAAATAAGTTTTTGGCTACATCTGGCTTGGAAAAAAATACTGCAAGGGAACCAGAATCTAGAGATGATAATTGTTCATCGATGGCTTTTTGTATTTTGGCTGAAATTGCTTTTCCATTGTCATGATAAGCAGAAATTAACTTTGTCGCATTTTTTAGGTTGTTGTCGAAAGCTTCTGTTCCTTTATCACCAAAAGTAAAGCCTTCAGCTAGTCGCTTAGTTCTTAAATCTACGGTTAGAAACGCATAGTCTTTGAGTATATAATCAACAGCAATAGCAATAAATGAGCATAAAAGATAGAAGCATCGAGCAGATAAATCAGTATGTTTAGTACCGATGAATACTTGCTCTGAGAAAAAAGCAGCTTGTTCTAACCATGATAAGCTGGAGTTAAACCCCAATCCATCTAAGAGTAATGCTTTCGACTTACTTATTCGATTTTTCCAATCACCATTAAGCTTCTCAAATTTGTAATTTTTAAAAAGTAAATCAAACTCTTCATCAGTTAATCGATCACTATTTTCTTTATTACGAAGCCTAGATAAAAAATCCCCATCTAAAACAAATACACCATGACTTTTACCAAAGTCAGTAACTTCTTTTCTTCTATCTGTTGTCGCAATAATTGCTTTATCTGCGCCAATACAATCTTTCAATCCTTTAATCCAGAATATTCTTTCGATTGCTTGAGGTGTTTTTTTATTTTTAATATCAACAATTGAAATTTCTCGAGACATTGATGATGTTCTAGCATAAAGCCATAAATCAATGTCTGTAACATCAAAGCCTTTATATTTAAATGGAACACCACGTACAACATAGTATCCATTTTGTTGTAAATAATGCCTTAAGACTTCTTCCATAAGGAATCCTTTTTGTAATTCATGAGTAGCCATGTGTATTCCTCATTGTCTTAAAATCATTAGCATATCATTGGTGGATTTTTTATTGTCTCTTATTTGTTTTTTTCTAATAGTAGTTCTATTTATTTCAGGAGATAGATATTTTGTTATTGAGGCAGATGGGAAGTTCTCTAATGATTCTGCACTAACATCACAATTTCTAATTGCTTGAAGAGCTAGTTCACCAACCTCAGTTTTCAGTAGCCTCATACAATATCCATACCTTCTACCATAAAATGTATCATTCCACCTTTCATCTATTTTTACAACATTCTTATATTCTAGGATTTTATAGTCGCTTGCAATTGCGTGAGCTGGCCCTACATACTTCCCATCAACTAGTTTCTGTAATAATTTTTCCACCATGGTTATTTGACCTCTTGCATGAGAACTTTTAGTCATACCGTAAGTAAGAGAGCTTACAAAAGCTTTAACAAGGTCAAAGGCATCTTCAACATTTGATGTGCTATATTTTGAAAATGCTGATGGTTTAGTGATATATCCTGAATCTTCTTTTTCATTGCTAACTACATTTAGATCATAGACTCCAACAGACATTACTTTACTAAAAAGGGCTCTTCCAAGAATATTTTCTACAACTTCTTGTTCAATACAAGCATTTTTATCCAGCATACAATTAACTTCAATTAATTTACTTTGTTCTGCCGAGCTTAATGACTCTAATATTTTATTGATTTTTGCAGTTTCGTCTTTTTTAAATAAATTACCATTAAATAAAAGAGTATATTTTGAATCAACGTGTTCAACCTCAACAAAACCAATGTCTTCAGCACTTTTAAATAGTTGCTTTTTATCATCACCATCCAAGTGATGTTCATCACCTAGTATTTCTATTATTTCTTCTTTTTCATAAGGTTTTTCAGAAGCTAGCTCAGCCAACTCTAACGATGCTTGTTCTAAGCCCGACGGTTCCTCTACGTCAAAAATATCAGAAGTATGCTGAAGAGCTGTTGTCGAAGTCACACCAAGAACTGCAACCTCTTTAGATGAAAAGTCAACCAGATCTCTTGAGCGTAAGATTTCAAGTAAAGGTTTTATTTCTAGTCTATTAATGTTGGATGCTCTAGCAAGAACATCTACTCTATCAAAGGGTAGCTTAGATTCTTCATGAGAAGCTGATAGAGCTGATAACAGAGTGCCGGCTTTACCTGCTGTTTCTGTGGAGGAAAAGCCTTGTGGTGACATGACTCGTTGTATTTTATTTGTGTGGTGGATTATCCAAGCACCAGTAACTTTTTTATCTGTAATCAAAGTATATAACTCCCGCCAATATGAACCGAGGTTATATTAAACTGAGTTAATTGCATTGTCTTAGATGTTCCTCATAGTATTATTTAAAGGTCGCACCGACTTTATGCCATACATAAACTAAGTAATTCTTAGTTTGAGTTGTCTATGTTTCTTATTACACCAGATAAGCAGTACCTTAATGAATCCCTTGAAAGCTTCTTAATTCGGCTTGGCGAATGTAATGGCTTTGAATCATTTCAATTGCTTAGTGGTGCATTGTGGGAATGGTTAGTAGACAATGATCACCGAGCTGCTGGGGCATTACCTCGACAACTGAATCAGTTCAACCTCTACCATGCTAAGCATTCAAGCGGCTTTAGAGTGAGAGCTTTTGAGTTGCTAGATTCGCTGTTTGATAGTGATGTCAGGCCATTAATGAGCCAAGCTTTATTGCGTTCTACGGTGACATTTTCCCCTAACCTAACATCTGTTTTCCGAGCGGGTGTACACATTCCACGTTGTTTTATTCGTAGCTCCCATACTCCGGTATGTCCTAAATGCTTAGCTGAATCTCCTTATATTCGGCAATACTGGCATTTTCAACCCTACCAATCTTGCCATCATCATGGCGTTAAACTGCTTTTTCATTGCCCTTCCTGCAAAGCCAATTTGAATTATCAAGAATCAGAACAAATTGAATTTTGTGAGTGTGGCTATGACCTGAGGAAAGCTGAGATTGCAGAGGCCGCTTTTGAACAGGTTGCGATTAGTAAACTTGTAGCTGATGGCGAAAGAGAGAAAGCACTATCGGTTACCAACTGGTTAGGAGCATTGCTTTGGTATTCAAGGTACAAGCAGAGTCTGATTATTAAAAATGAATTGGATGAGCAAGACTTTTCCCCTGCGGTTCAATATTTCTCAAATTGGCCTTCATCCTTTTGTCGTGATCTGGAAGGTGTTGTTCAGAATGCTGAAATGAAATTGCTAAAGAATTTTAACCATACTCGATTTTCAAGTGTTTTTGGTGAATTGCTTACTTCTGCTCGGAAGTTGCCATCAAAAGATCTCCGCCAGAACTTTGTCCTTAAGGCTGTGATTGGTTTTCTTTACCAACTGGTACGAGATAACCCAAAAACGATGGAAGCCAATATTGCCGATTTGAGGCTAACAGTGTTGGAAACCGCTGCATTGCTAACTACATCAACAGAGCAAGTCTATAGGCTCCATGAGGAAGGATATTTGCAATCCTCAAGAAGGCTTAAATTGCACTCGAAGCTAAGATCTGATGATGCCGTCTTTTTTCTGCGTCATGTTATGGAGTTACGCTGGTCAGGTATGGCATCTGATTACAGCACGAATGATGTTTACTTGCCATCATGGTGAAGCCAATGCACTTATCGGAGTTACTGCAAGTTCAAGATATAGGTGAACGCAATCAGTTATTGAGAAAGACATTGGCTGCTTATACGGATGTCGTGGATGTGACTGGCTGTGAACTTCAATTACTGATTATCGCCATTAACTTAACGTTGCCTAAAAAGGATGTAGACGACTTACTGGATAGGGCATTGGCAAGGTTATTACTAAAGAACCAAGAGCATCTTCAACACTGTGTTGATGAAGTGCAGTGGTTTCATTCCCATAACGTTAAGTACCCTGATTCTCGGGTGAAGGAGCAACGTATTATTGCCCAAGTGAAAAAGCCTGTTGATGGTGTTTTAAGTAGTCCAAATCTTCCTCAAGCTTTTGGTTGGTCTCATAATAGTTCTCAGGTTAATCCAGCTAAATTCTTCGCTGTACGTTTTAATTGGCAAAATCGAGAAACCTCATTACTAGAGGTAGTACTTGATAATGTTGCTGAGTGGCAAGCTGTGTTTAGTACTTTAGGGATGACACGAAAACAGCTATCAGATGTGAGAGCAACCCTTTCAGATCATCATGCTTCTAACCAGCTTCCGTCCGAAGTCAGTGATTACTCAAAGCAAATTCGAGTGCCGTATCTGGGAGATTATTACGCGTTAACTCCTGTAATTAGTCATAGCGTACAAGCACAAATACAGAAGATGGCTTTTAACCGAAAGGTTAGAACTGCAAATATTGAGCATAGTCATCCTGCAAATGTTGGCAGTTTGGTGGCTTCACTGGGTGGCAATATTAGGGTACTGAATTATCAACCTAATGTTACTCAGAAAACATCAGAGTCATTTGCTGAATATCGATATGGCAGTACAAAGAGTGTCTTTGACCATTCGGTGATTAAAGATAAACGCTTCTTGCAGGCTTTGAGTAGAATAGCCGGAGAGAGATCGGCACCAATGTTGAGGCAGCGACGACAGTTACGTGTTTCTGCATTACGTTTTGTTCGAAAGCAGCTTGCCTTATGGTTAGCGCCGATGATGGAGTGGCGAGATAGTATAGAGGCGAATGCGCTTCACAGTAGGCCTATTGAAACACTGGAAGAGCAGTTGTTATATCTTCCGATAGATAATTTGCCAGATGCACTTAGTGACTTGAATGCTCATTTCCATCAGGCATTACAATATCATCGCTTGGGCGGTCGGTATGCTTTTCACCCAGAGATTATTCATCCCATTAAACAGCAACTGAAATGGTTACTGAACTACATAGCGAATCAAGAAGATCCAGCCGTTGAGTGTCAATCAAACTGCGTGTTCCTGCATCTTCAGCAATTGAAGGTTCATGACGCCTCGTTACTTTCTAACCCCTATGTATCTGGTATCCCATCATTAACGGCTTTGGGAGGTTTAATGCATAACTACCAGAGAAAGCTCTGTGCATTGCTTGGTAGTGAATGCTCAATTAAACGAGGTGCTTGGTTCATTGCTCAATACCACCGACAGGCAGGTAAGAAATTACCTGAACCTGACAAGGTGAGGTATCGGAAGAAAGCGTCGAATGTTCAGCATCCAGGCATAGTTGATGGGGTATACGGTGATTTAACAATGGATTTGGTACTTGAGTTACAGTTGCCAGAATCAGCATCAATACCCGATCTCATGCTTTTACAGGCAGCATTTCCGTCACGTTTTGCAGGGGGAACGCTTCATCCTCCATCACTTTTTGAGTTAACTAATTGGTTATCGGTATATCCAACACAAAGCGAACTATTTTCTGTGTTATCGCGCTTACCTCGTAGTGGTTGCTGGATTTATCCTGACGATAAAGGGGCTAATTCATTTGAAGAGCTTGCCGTCCGTTTAGATAGTGAATTAGACCTAAAGCCAATAGGGCTTGGTTTTTTACCACTTGAAAAACCTCAGGTTCGTGCTGGTAGTGTGGCTCCTTTCCATTGCTATGCAGAACCTTGTATTGGGGTTATTCGATGTATGAACCCCATTAACGTTAGATTGTCAGGTAGTAAGCAGTTTTACCAGTCAGCCTTTTGGCACTTTGATATTGCAAATAACGCTATGCTTATGAAAAAGGCAATATGAGGTAGCGGTATGCAGATCTGCCGACATTTAAACTATGTACGCTCCCTTTCGCCGGGTAAGGCTGTGTTTTACTACCAGACCCCAGAGTGTGACTTTGTGCCGATTCAAGTCGAAACGAACAGGATCAGAGCGGCAAAAAGTGGTTTCACGGAAGCCTATGATAAAAATCAGAAGCTCAAAAATTTGGCCCCTCAAGATCTCGCATATAGTAACCCTCAATGTATCGATGCCTGTTATGTCCCGCCTAATATTCCAGAAATACATTGTCGCTTTTCACTCAGAGTTGAGGCTAATTCATTGCAACCTGATGGCTGTGAAGATGAAAAAGTAAGACGGTACTTAGCAAAGTTAGCAACGATCTACGCTCAGGTTGGTGGTTATCAAGAATTGGCTAGACGCTACTGTAAAAATATTCTGATGGGTACATGGCTATGGCGAAATGAACACACGCTGGGTACACAGATTGATGTACTAACCTCAAACGGTAACAACTACGTGATTACAGATGCTCGTCGCTTGGATTGGTTTTCTACATGGTCTGAAAAAGAGAAGGTAATACTAAATAGTTTGGCGTCAGAAATGGCAATGGCACTGTGTGAGCCTAAGCAGTATTGGTTTGCAGATATTAAAGCAACATTGAAAACAGGGTTCTGTCAGGAGCTACACCCAAGCCAGAAGTTTATTGATAGCCATGAGCAAGGTGAGTCTTCTAAGCAGTACGCAACAGTGGGATGTGCTGATGGTAATCAGGCTGCGTGCTTCCATGCAGAGAAAGTAGGGGCAGCATTGCATCTGATTGATGATTGGTGGGATGATGATGCAGATAAGCGGCTTAGAACCCATGAATATGGTGCAGACCGAGGTTATCTTATTGCTCGTCGTCATCCCGTGAATAAGCAAGATTTTTACTCATTATTAACCCTAACAGCAGTGTTTATCAGGCAGCTTCGAAACGTAAGAGATCATGCAGGTGAGATCCCCCCTCAGATTCATTACGTTATGGCTGTATTGTGTAAGGCTGGGCTGTTCCAGCGAGGTGGCCGCTGATGGGAAAGCGTTTCTATTTTTTTATTCGTTATTTGCCAGATGATGTCGATGACGGGTTATTAGCTGGCCGATGTATTAGCATTCTGCATGGTGTGTTGTCTTCAGAGCAGAATGATATTGATGGTGGTATTGGGGTTGCTTTTCCGCAATGGTGTAAAGAGTCTTTAGGACGAAGTATCGCATTTGTTTCAGAAAATCAGCAGCACTTAGAGCAGCTAAAGCAGCAACAATACTTTAAAGTCATGAAGGCGGATAACCTCTTTGATATATCTACGGTTAAAGCTGTACCAACTAATGTGCCAGAGATACGTTTCAAACGAAATCAAGGGATAGCTAAGTGTTTCGCAGGTGAAAAACGCAGAAGGCTAGCTAGGGCAAAGCGCCGAGCGGAGGCTAGAGGGGAAGCTTTTAATCCACAATTGTGTGAATTAGAGCGAGAAGTTGATCACTTCCATCGAGCATTCATGACAAGCAAGAGTAAAGAAACAAAGTTTCTACTTCATATTCAGAAAGATATCAATATAGCTCAACGTTCAAGTCAGTATTCCCAGTATGGTTTTGCAACGAATGATGAGCTTGAAGGAACCGTACCAGACTTAAAAATTGTGATACCCCTTTTTTAGCGTGTGATAAATTAGCTTTTAAAATTAGTGGGTTGAGACAGGCTGAAGAAAAAGGGTATAACGGTTATTTTCACCCTAACTCGCTGTAAGTTAAATAAATATCTACTAAACTTTACAGTGACCTGCCGCATAGGTAGCTGAGAAATTATGCTGCGGAAGAGCTGACTTCAACATTAAGTGACCTGCCGTATAGGCAGTTGAGATAAGGCCAAGAAGTGAACATCCGTAACAGGCAAAATTAGACCTGCCGAAAAGGTAGTATATAATGTAGGCACCCCAGTGATTACTGGGGTGTTTTGTTTGTATATCTGCGAGTGAGATATACCAAGTAAACTCGAAAATGCTCAACAGTTTTTGGTAATCGAAGACCTCTAACTTTGTTAGATTGTCAGTTAACCAATGTTTACTTATGTCTGTAATGTGCTTAAAACAATGACGGAAGAGAATACATAGCTATTCAATTATGTTTTCAATTTGTTTTATTGATAGTGTCGGAAGAATTGATAATGTTCAAAGATTAGCTTAATGCGCATGCTTTCAAAAGTGATTTCTTAAAAAAGGAAATTTTCATTTAAAATGGTGACATGTATATCATTGATGGTATACATGGTGTTTACTCAGGAGAGAGGATTAACTTAACGCTATCATCGATTCAGAGGTTGGTGTGAAACAGTCGAATACAAAATAGCTTAGCGAATAGGAGTAACCGGTATTTATTGAGTAATGGAAAAGTTTGAATGGTAGAAAGCTGCAGAATAGTTGTTAAACATTAGATCAAGTGCTTCTTTTTTAGCAATAAAAACGCTTTGTATATTATTTGTTAGTCGTGTAGTAAGTTGGCTCCTCAATGAATATGTTAAAGAGCATGATAAGGGAGCAAGACTGTCACAGTTATCAAACCAGAGTAACCGTGGTTTAGTATCATCTTCAATAGCGTGAAGAAAGTTCATATTGTCGGGATTTTTTAATGCCTCTTCTGGACTATCATAACGACTAAAGTCAAGATATTGCACATCAACCCCCGCTTTTCTCGCTAATTCTGATGCTTCTTCAATAAATCCACTTCTCAGTAAGTAACTATCAGCTGATATAATCTGAAGGTTCATATCCCAAGCATATTCAATGAGGCATTTAGCTGTAATTTTCATTGGAGGAGTTGGGTGTTCAGTAAATGGAGGAGACAAAGTAGAATCCTTAAAGGTAACAAGATCAGCTGTTTAACATATTATCATTACAACAGCCTTGGCACCATAGATATTGTTCTGTATTAAATCAATAGTATAATTACTTATTCAGGTTGTTGAAATGATAGAGCTTAGCGTTCAATTAATACTCAATGGGGTAGTAAAGGTGTTACTTTATATTTTCTGAAATTTAAGCTTATGTTTTATAATAAAATTTAGTATCTATCCAATTATTCAGGCGTATATGCGTTATAGATGCATGCGAGCATATGCAATTTTGCGAATCCAGCCAGATTGTTGGTATACCAAGCTTGTTTTTTATCCAGAGTTGTTACGATAATGTAACTGTCAAGTATGCCATAATCAGTGGCATTGATTTTTGCTTCTGCTCCGGAGCGATTTAGTATTGATATAAGTGAAAGTTATTGGTCACGGATTTATGATAATTAAGTGGCCAGACAATTGATTAATAAAAGAATTTTTGCGTGAGATAAGGGAGATGACTAAGTAGTTAAGTTATGTTGTTGTACTTTATGGAAGTACGGGGGTTGCCGTCCCAGCTTACGAGATACTCGCAGCAGTAAAAACCAAGCAGAGTTAATCGTTAAAGTTAATGCATCATCAGTTCGAGTTGGTAACACATGAAACTTCAAGTCAATAAGTAACATCAGGAAAGACATAATCTGACGAAACAGTGTTATGGTATGTGGAGGCTGTGTTGCTATACCTCTTCGTTTCAATGAATTTCTTCTAGGTATATAACGCACTTCGGGATCACACCCCAAATTGCCAATTAGAATTACCTTATTAACACTAAGATTGGTCATTCGTTTATTCTTCGATCCTTAACTCAGCTTCCACTCGTTTGCACCCATACTGCACGGTACAGTTTTCATTTCAGGTGAACATTGGTTCATCCTCGATTGATGTTGTTAAGCTGCTATAGTTTTATGTTTATAACTATTAATCATAAATCCCCTTACAGATTTATCGTGCTTATCCACGAAAAGAAATCGTGAACGTAGTGAGTTAAGCCCATTAGTGAACAAAGCAAAAAATTAACACTTGCAAATCGCAATATGTACCTTATTGCCTCTTCTTGATCTTTGGTTAACGTACCTCCCTTTAGTAATTTTTTTAGAGTTCGAATATGTTTGATGTAGTTAATAAGTGTGGAAGGTCTCATAAATCATTTTCTCCGATAAATGAGGATTCCACCAACTATCAATCGCCATGAGTGGAATGGCATTTTTAGACTAACATGCAGATTTATATAAATAAAGATCAATCTTTGCGAAGTCAAAATCTATGCTAAGCATCAAGAGTAAAGTGGTTTCATATAGTGTCTATGGAAGATCACTTTGGTTAATGCGAACGATATAGTTTTACTATAGCTTTATGCCCGTTTTCGCATTTACCAAGCCTATAGGTACAGCTGGGCATAGCTGGAACCTGGGCTTGTTGAGCGATTTACGAAACAGCTTGTTTCGTAAATCAATGCCTGCTTTTTTATTCTGGCGATAAGCTATAGCCAAATTGAATCCACCCAATTGTGCAATAACCTGTTGCATAATTGGAAACAAACAGACTTAAGACGTGTTGAATCTAAAAAGGAATGTGCAAAAAATGCACATTCCTTATCGCCAAGATCTGTTTATGAATGCTTTGCTGTCAGTGCTGGCGGCTCATCAATCAACTACCGAGGTTTTCTCGGTAGTTGAACTGTTGCAAAATGTGCAACAGTTAAACTCAGTTGCGCAACAAGCTGTAGCCAAATTAGATATCCCTAATTGTGCAACAGCCTCTGCACAAACTACTTAAAACACTTCTGCCCCATTATTGGTTAGAGTAAAACCTCTTCCATTTCCTAATTATGCTGTTTTGCCATATCTTAGCTAATGCAATGAGCGAAGTGCACGGCAATATACACCTTCTGATATTTTCGTTATTGATCAAATCTAACGTGCTGATTTTGTTTTAAAATCGACCGCGATACATCGAGACCAGTGTATTGCGAAGCCTACTAGGAGCTTGAAGAGCTTTCGCAATGAAATCTGAATGTTAGATAACTCTTGTCATTGGGTTGGATTGGTTTCATAATTCGAGGGTTATTCAATTTGTTGCGTGGAAAATTTATAAATGTTTGAACAAGAAATCGATATAAGTGAGATAAGAGGCACTTATGATATTAACGTTGTAATAATAACAGCGACCCCAGTTGAACTAGAGGTTGCGAAATCTTTCCTTAAGCCAATTGATGATCAAATTTTAGTCTCTTATGATTCAGCAAATACCTATTACATTGGTATTTATGGAAAATTTCTTTGTGCTATCGTCAAAACAAATAATATGGGAGCAATTGCATCAGGAGCTGCGTTGCAGACGACTCAAGATGCAATAAATACTTTTAGACCCAAAGCAGTAATTATGGCGGGAATAGCATTAGGGAAGTCGAAAACGAAGCAAAACCTAGGTGATTTGTTGATTAGTAAATCTCTTGTGTTTTATGAGCAAGCAAGAATAAATAGTGATGGCACAGTAGAGTATAGAGGCATAAAACCAGAGTCTAATCGTACGCTTTTAAATCGTTTTACTCAAAGTACTAATCATCAGTACCATTTTGAAGGTCATGATAAAAGCGCAGCTGTTGTCGCTGGTCCTCTTTTATCTGGAGAAAAGCTTATTGATAGCGCTGAGTTTAAAAAAGAGCTTTTAACTCAATTCCCTGATGCCATTGGTGGAGAAATGGAAGCTGCTGGAGTTTATTCAGCTTGTAATAATGATAATACTCCTTGGATTATTTTAAAGTCTATATGCGACTGGGCTGATGGAACAAAAGAGAAGTCTTTTCAAAAAGAAAGTGCACATATAGCCTTCTCTTTTCTTAATAAAGTTTTGGACTCAAGTCATGCTTTTACGAGCTTGAACATGTCCGCACATAAAAAAAAAAGGATCTACCAGAAGTAAATTTAGATGCAAGTAACATTCTACCGCTTTTGGTAAGTAGGCGAGATCTCGATAGTGTTTTAGACACTCAAGAGGTAATAAAGGTATACCAAAAGAAAATCTATTATGAATATTTTTATTTTGAAGATCGAGGCAGAGTTGAAGGTTTTTTATTTATAGGAAAAAATGTCACAATAATTAACACCTTAGATGACTTTGTGGCTAAGTTTAAAGTTCCTGATATTCTAAACTTATATGTTAATAAAAAGTATAACAACAATGGACAGATCGATAGGATATCGCACCTTGACAAAGAGTGTTCGAAAAGGGGGTTATCAAACAAGATATATGATGGTGTATCATATTTAGAAGAAATTATTTGGGATGCTACATTAAGATCTTACCTTAAAGAAGAACACCATCGAAGAAGTGACTATATAGATCAAGACTTGTTTACATACTCTCAAGAACCTGAAAACCTAGGCCAAGGAATCGATTATTTTAAAGGAGTGCTGTCAGATAAGTTTGGTAGTAGTACTTCTGTTATTTTTGGACGAGGTGGTGTAGGAAAAACAACTTTCTGTGATGCTTTAAAAAATGAAATCGATACAGGCGACAATAAAAAAGGTGTCTTTTTAATCAGAGGAGAGCAAATCAGTAATCTTGTAAACTTCAATGATTTATATATTGAATCTATTTTGGACCTGTTTGAAGCTTTCAAAGTTGAAAGCAATCTATCTAACTTATCAAAAAGTGATTTTAGCCTTAATTATTCCTGTGGAAACATATTGGTAATAATTGATGGACTAGACGAGATTGATAGTGCATTAGGTGAAAGGTTCAATTTAGAGAAGTTTTTTAGCTCTTTATCTGATCTAGATGACCGTTTTCATAATACCAAAATAATCCTAACTACACGTGACTACTTTGAGAAAAATATAGTTTCAGCATCCCCTTTGATACGAAAGTTCAAATTGAAAGGGTTTACTGAAAAGGATATAGAAAAATATAAGAAAATTAAATTAAGTAATGATAGTCAGAAAACAAATTTTGATAAATTACTAGAGATCAATAAACTTAAAAACAATGGGTTCTCTTTGCCAGTTATTATCAATCTCGCATGTCAAGCAGTTTTAGATAGTTCTGATGAACATATGGTACAAGGTTATGAAAGTGAATCTGATTACTTAATAGGTACTCACGTATATGATTCAATTTTAGAATACATGCTAGCTAGAGAAATCGATAAGCAAAAGCTAAATACCACAGTTGATGGCCTATTTCAGTTACTTTCTGAAATAGTTATCGACCATAAAAATAAAATGAGCATTGATGATCTTAACGAATATGTAGAGCTTACTTTTAACGAAAATGGTGATAAATTTCTAAAGAATCCTCTTTTTAATGTCAGAGATGATTTTCTATCAATAAAAGAAGAAGCGTTGACATCGTTAATTAAAAGTCGATATCTCATTTACTTATTAAAGAATGATATTTCTCGGTATGAAAAGATCAGTAACATATTGAAAGATTCTTATAAAGGATCTGGAGATACTTATAATACTGTATGCGAATTTGTGGGTACGACTGATTCGGATTTTGAGTTGAATGCTACTAAACTTATCAAGAAACTAAAAGAATCCGAAGTTAACACGGAATTAACTTATGATAAAGCTAAATATAGAAAAGCCATATCTTCGTTGTTGTATGCTTTGTTAAGTAACAAATCATCATTTGATAAAAATGAAAGGTCTAATTATATTTATAAGTTATTAGGTGGCAAGAACAACATTATAGATGGTCTGCATATATATGGAGACTTTTATTCACTTAGTTTTGATTCTTATAAGGTTATGAACTCTTCTTTTAGTGAGTATAATAAATTAAGTGACTGTCATTTCGGGAAAGAAGCTGAGGATGTATTTTTATTTTGTAACTTTAGTAACATAAATATAGCTAAGGTGGGACACTTAAAAAACTGTTTGTTTGAAAACTCCTGTAAATTTGATAAATGTAATATTATTAGTCTTTTAGATACTAAGTCTAATGCGAATGAGAAGAAAAAAGAGAACATTAAATCGAATATAATCTCGATAGCAAAGTATGTAGGTACTACACAAAGATCTTTAAACTTGATAAAGCTTAATACAACCGTTAATTGGAACAAATCGCATAAAGGTTTTATTGATGAACTAAAGAAACTTGGATTTATTCAGGTTGATAAAAGTGGATACTTTAGATTAAATAGCGATTACTATGATGATTTACCACACATTACTTTAGGAAGATTTCCAATAACTTTGAATAATATTGTAGATTGCTTAGCTAAATAGGTTAACTTGTAGTGGTTCAGCGAATTTGGCCATATTGATAGAGGTTTGGTCGCATGTTTTATGACATTTGCAATACCAAACCTTATCTAAAAGCTCATGATTAGATCAAAAATACTAACAAGGTTATGTCCAGAGGTGTGCTGACGGGGCGATGTAACACACCTTTGCCCCAAAATGTATATGGAATCCACGGATTTACAACGTGACTCTGCAAGAAAAGTTAAGATGCGTACGTATATTCGGCTTCTAATTGAAGGCGCTACCTTCTAGCCTCTGATGTTTGCGCACCTACTGTCCTCAACGAGTTATCAGCTTCTAAAGCGTTACATTTTGGTCAGGTTTTCAGTAGGTTGGTCTTACCTTTTATGCATCATCATTTTGTAAAATATAAAATTTTTGTAGTGTTACGCTGCAAGTAAAATAGGTTTGTATTCTGTTTCGTATCTAAGCATTGCCCATGCTGTTCTGACGGTTTTGTTTGCTAAAGCAATACAAGCTTTTTTAAAGCCTATTCGTTCAATAGCCTTGGCTAGCCAAGCATCTTTTTGTGTCTTAGGTATATCAGGCATTCTACCTATATAAGACATTGCACCAAGGTAAAGCAAGGAGCGGAGATCTTTTACGCCACCACACTTATCGATACCAATCATAATCACTTTGCCACCAGAGCTGTGCTGTTTGGGAGTTAACCCAACAAAAGCAGATGCTTGTCTACCATTTTTGAACTGCTTTCCATCTCCTAATATCGTATAGAGCATTAGTGCAGTTGATTCACCTACACCTTCTATCTGCATCAGGCGCGTACATGGTTCAATTTGATGAGTAACGGCATTTTTTGCCTTTTCTAAGGCCTTAAGCTCTGACTTTAATAGGTTGTATTGCTGCCAATATGCTGAGATCACTTTCACAACACTACTAGGAATATCAGTGTCACACTCCATTGCTATCGCAACAGTCGCTTTTAGACCTTTTTCACCACATGGTGTAGCAATACCATAGCCTAGAAGAGTTCCTCTGATATGTTGCCCAAGAGAGACAATGGCGCGTGATAAAAACCGACGGCTACTTTCTAAAGACTGCAATGCCTGTTGCTCAAGGCTTTTAGGTGCACTGTATTTTAAACCAATTTGCAATGCTGCATTTGCGATAGCAAGTGCATCGTTCTTATCAGTTTTATGACCTTCAAGGTATCGTTTGACCTTTTTAGGGTTAATTACTCTGACTTCATGGCCAAACTGTTGTGCGAAACGGCCCCAATAATGGCATCCATTACAACCTTCCACAGCAACAACTGCAGGTTTCGTTTTGGCTAAAAACTCTTTGGCTTTTTGTCTACTCATCGCTTTATTGCACAGCAACTCTCCATGCTTGCTGATATAACATACTTGTAGAACGTTTTTAGCCAAATCGATACCAATAATAGCTTGATTCATAATGGAACCCTCTCAGTCAAATATTCCCATTCACACTATGAAGCCTAGTGGTTTAGGGAGAGTGGATTCCATACATCACGTTAGAACGAACACTAGTTCACACCCTCTTGATGCGAGTTTGAATGACAATAAGTTATCCGAAGTAGTTCATAGATTGGCTTCAAATATTTAACCAAAAGGTATCTATCAATCCAGTGGCTATTCAGTTCGAGGTGTTCTTTGAGGATTGGTTGAAGCCTGATGATCGACGTATCAGGACATTAAATTTGAAATAATCGAAACAAGCCCTCAATAAACTTCCTCCTGGAGCAATAGCCATTGTGCTTTATATCACCAATGCAATGCTACATGTTGAGTATCCCCCTTAAAGAAGATAGTGTTAAGACATAACAAACACTATGCACAATCATTGGCTCTCTCAGCTCAAAAGGAAAAAGGAGATAGCTGATTCTAATAGGATAAATAAAGCAATGACTGGTCTTGAGACAATTTATAAAGAAAGAGCAAAGTTCATTATATTGGGACTTACAGGAAGAACTGGCTCAGGATGTACGACTCTATCAAAATTACTAAAACAAGAGTCGTTCTCAATGCTCAGCCCCCCTAAGCCTCATCGGGCATTATTCAGCAATGATGAAGAAAGAAAGTATAGAATCGTATACAACTATCTCTCAAAACACTGGTGTAAGTTCTACCACATTCGAATGAGTGATGTTGTTTCTACATTCTTATTGGATTTACCTTTTAACGATTTTGATAAGCTTTATAAATCAACCTTAGATGTAGAATTAGGAAAAAATAGTGAGGCACTAGATAAGAAGCTAAAAGAGTGCTATACCGATTACCACACCAAGAGAGCAAAAGCTAAGGGGTATGCTGAGCAGCATGAAGAAAACCTTTATAGCCAAGATATTTACCAATTTTACTTCAATGAGTTACCTGCGTTTACCGACAAACTAAAAAGAATTCTCCACAGAATTCAACCAGGCTCATTTACCAAACTGTACCAAACAGTAGGAAATAACATAAGAAAGTCTGGCACTGCAGAATCTCCCGATTACAATCCAGACAGAATCTACATATTCTCTCAACGAGTTAACAAACTCATAAAACTTTTACGGCATAAATCAAAAAGTTCCAAAGAGAACGTATGCGTTGTGCTGGACGCTATCCGTAACCCTTATGAAGCGTTTTTCTTCAGAGAAAGGTACTCCGCGTTCTATTTACTATCCGTAACTACGGAAAATGAGACTAGAATCAACAGGCTGTTATCGCAATCAAGCATTTCTAAAGAGGACATTAAGGATATTGACTCAAGAGAAAACCCTGACTCACTTAAAGGAGAAGATCGATTCTGGTCGTTAGATTTACAAAGATGTATCGAAATCTCTGACATACACTTATACAACCCTGATGATCATAATAAATTGAAGGCGTTAAAACGCCAATTGGTCAAATATATCTCTCTAATCATGCACCCTGGTCTTATTACGCCTTCTCAAGATGAGCGTTGTATGCAGATTGCTTACAACGCAAAACTTAATTCAGGTTGCCTTTCTCGACAAGTTGGTGCAGTTGTCACTGACTCTGATAACTCGATAAAAGCAGTCGGCTGGAACAATGTAGCCCAAGGTCAAACACCTTGCAATTTGCGCAGAGCAGAAGACTTGTTAGCAAACGAAGATGAGTCTGCGTTCAGCCTATTCGAACGAGAAAACTCTAAGTTCAGGGCAAGTCTTGGAGAAATTTACTCGTTTACAGGTTCGAGCGCTAAACCATTCAATGGTAAACCCGTCTCCTATTGTTTTAAAGACGTAAAAAATTCCATTGATGGAGAAAAGAACCAAGTTCATACAAGAGCTCTCCACGCAGAAGAGAACGCTTTTCTTCAGATATCCAAGCATGGTGGAATGCCAGTGAAACAAGGGTATTTATATACTACTGCAAGCCCATGTGAGTTGTGTGCCAAAAAGGCATATCAACTGAAGATAGATACCGTGATCTTCATTGACCCATACCCAGGTGTAGCCAATGACCACATAATTAATTGTGGTGTCGATATTCCTAAGCTGAAGCTTTTCTGTGGCGCTATAGGCAGAGCATATCAGCAATTATTTGAGCCTATCATCCCATACAAAGATGAGTTGGAGATAGGACTAGACCTCAATGTACCCAATAAGAAAAAAATTCTAGTCGAGCAAAATAAAAAGTTAAAAGAGAAAACTAAAGAGTTGGAAGAAGAACTAGCGAAGCTTAGAAACCAACTAAACCAAAAAGACTCAGAACAATCAGTTTTGTCACAGACTACTAACTGATTTCAATCTCAGAGCTTTGATTGGAGTTTAATTTATCACTCCAATAGCGTGGCTTTTTACAGCTTATATCTCATAAATACAAGGAATTAGATATGAACGAAGAATACATAAAAGAACTTAACCTCAACTCTGAACATGAGTACAAACTCATAAAATCCGAATCAAAGGATAGAGGCAGGCTTGATTCTGATTATGAAACTTACGAAGAGTATGACCAAGAAGGTAATCTGGTACGGACGTTTACCATTAAAGACGCAACTGAAAAATACCCACCATTTTCTAGGACGATTTCATTTGCATAAAAAATATGTGAAGTGTGAACATAAACCAAGGCAATTATATAAAATTGTTCACAGGGTCGCACTAAGATAGTAATTGCGGCGATAGACAGCCGCAATTACCGCTTTATTCGGCCACTGCAGGAGCGGTAATGCTACCAAACAGCAGAGCATCGACTTTTTGCCCAAATCCAACTTATCCGATGCAGACACCTCAGTATCCAATCCCTAACAGAAATTGTCCACAAATGAGTTAGCATATACTGAGGTAAAGTTCTTGAGCATTAAGCGGTTGTAAGAAAGTATCTTACAGGTCGAAATCTGAATTGATAAGATGCTAAAGTTTATGTCATCTTATGCTTCATTTTTATGCTAACTTATGGTGCAAAACAAGCGCTAACAATCTGATATGTAGTTAGCGCTTATGTCAGCTTATGGTGCAAGCAACACGTTTGGCAAATTAATTCAATACCTTACCTGAAATTGTCTGCTCCGGTGATCCACTTTATGTGTATTACTAGAGGCTGTCATGACGACAAATCTATGGTTATCTCCGCACGGTATCTGGTACTTCCGTAAAGTTTCTGGCAAAAGAAACCAAGAAAAGTCTGCGAACGCGGTGTAAGCAAACTGCAAAAGAGCAGGTGATCAAGCTGCTGGCTTGCGAGCCGTCATTACGCACTTCTTTTCAACCTTCGCTCCGTAGTCCGAATATTGTTCCCTCGTCACCAGTCACTATTACGCCTAACTATCTGTCTGAACACCTCGAATAATGAACTGGCCTAATTTTTTGCAACAGGCCCATAAATATTTATATTGAATCAATTCTGTTGTGTGCTCGAATCAAATGTGTAGAGGCACATTTGATTCGACTTTTTGCGATTGAGATCATTAGTTGACGTTAATGGTTGGGTCAACAACAAGTTTGGCAATTGGATAAGTCATTAATCCATGACTTGTGTTGGCCGGTCCTGACAACAACAAAATTTCAATATCATAATTGATAACTTTACCCTGCCAATCTGCAGGTACTGTTAAGTCAAGTGTGTATGCACTGTTGGTTTCGACTCTGACACCGTCTGAAGGTTCCTGATCGTAAATCCTACTGGCAAAATAGAAGCTGACATTGCCGTTTGTGATTTCTGGCGTGGTTATAGATGAATAATTTGTTGTATGCATATGGGATATACCCGAAATAATGCACTGGGTTGGATTCATTGCATCAACGGTATGCCCCCACCACCTGACCACGTCGCCAACAGATGCGGAAACTTGCAGTTCATATAGGTTTTTGATTCTGCCGTTTTCAATATCCTGAGGTGTAATCTTGTGACCATCAGAACTGTCTTTACTGGAAATAAGTCTGACATAGTCAGGAATTTGTTTGTAATCAGTCCATCCGAACAGTGGGGGGGTTCTGTTTTGCAAGATCTCAATAAGCTCTGGGTCTAGAACAGGCGAAGTGGGATCAAAGCCATAATGACTGATAATCAGCTCTTTGACCGTTTTTGTGCTGCCGTTTTTTTTGTGTGCGAGAATGCCATGTATATCAGCAGACATGAAGATGTTATGTGTTTTCATTATATTAATTCCTTGGGTTTTCGTATCAATTGAGGTTTCAATTGTCTCTGTTATGTTTTTCTGTATTCATTGATATAGCTTGGTTAGCTTTATTAATATATGCACTCATATTCATAGCAGCAAAAGATGCCGCCTATGTGAGCTATTTGGTGGAATTATGACAGAATTCACATTCTGTTATTTAGAGGAGGGGATGCGGCGGCTTTGTCGCAAAGTTATGCTGGAGCACAAACGTACTGATTTCCAGATGCAGTTAGGCTGCAAGCGCGTGTGGCTTTGGCTCCTTCCTCTGATTTCTACTCCAGGCACTGATGCATCTTGCTTTTCACTTTTCGGTGGCTTTGCTCGACGATTTTGTTCAAAAATCAACTTTAAGCACTTCAACTAGATTGAGCATCTTCCCCATCAACCACCGTACATTCCATTCTTTTTACTTTGATTTGTTTTGATTTCGCTTGATTAGAAAAAGTCGGTCAAGTATCCAGTCGTGATGTGTGATATCCCTACTGCACTGACAAGGTTTGGGGCAAATTCTTGTTAGCACACCGACTCGAAGTGACGGCGCAATGTCACAGCTGACAGGCTTCCGTCAGGGAAGTGGTTGATGTGAGTGCTGGGCTTATAGTGCTGCAATTCCCGATTTATCTATCGCTCTTCCAATCAAAAAAGGGGGAGTTATTTGGTTTCAAGATATTTTCCTCATAGGTTAGGGGAGAAGTCAGATGGATGCTTTAATTGCATTGTGTGTACAGCGAACTTGATTGGTGGTTTGTGGAAGAAAAAATCTTACATGTGACAGATATGTAGCTTCTTCCTCAGTGATGTTATGCCATATTATGGTTCATTTTCATGTCAATTTATGGTGCAAAGCAAGCGTTAACAAGCTGACATGGTTTTTAATTTCGTCAGCCAATAATATTTCTGTCGATAAGGGTTCTTCTTGCCTTTATGTGTCCTTAAACGACTCTGCGTCTCTTGTATTGCAATAACTTAAAATTATTATCTTAATAAAAATTGATAATTTTAAGTTATGGCAAGGGCGCCATATAATCACCTCATCGAAACAAATTACGAATTGATCATCTGAATTTGGGGTAAGTTATGAAAATGAATCATGTGGGCATCATGGTAGGCGATATGGATAAAGCTGTTGAGTTTTATACTAATGCTCTTGGTCTTAAAGTAGTAATGGGTAATACCAAAGTTGAAGAAGAGCGCGAAACAGCAATCGGTAGAATGTGTGTTGCAGTTTTTGGTGAAGGCTTTAAAGGTTTTAACATTGCACACCTAGTTACTACTGATGGTATTGGTGTTGAGCTGTTTGAAATGAAAGAGCGCCAAGAGCGTCATGACGTTGATTTTTCTCGAATTGGTATTTTCCATTTTTGCCTTCAAACTGATGACTTCCATGGTGTTATTGAGCGCACTGAAAAGTTTGGTGGAAAGGTACGCATGGATATTATGCGTTACCACCCAGAAGATGATAACAAACCAGCGAAAATGGTTTACCTAGAAGACCCATTCGGCAACCTATTTGAGCTTTACTCGCATACTTATGAAGAGACATACTCTTCTGAATATGAGTAATAGGTTATTAATAATAATTTCGAAAGGATGCTACTGGCGGGCTTTCTCGTCATGTAATAGTCTACTTTTTAAGAATTTTGTTTATTAAATTCTTTTATGGTCGCTTTGTATTATATACATTTAGATATACAAGATTATGTACATGAAACAGTTAGTTTTAATTTTATGCGCTTTGTCCTTAACAGCCTGCGCAAATCGACCAAACCCTCGCTGGGAAAAGCCTGGCACTAAGGCCAGTGTCGCTACAATGGATGAAGCAAAATGTAAATATGATATCGGGATGGCGAGGCTTTCTGAGGTTGAAAAAATGGAAATGGTCGATAACTGCATGATTATGAAAGGTTATCAGTGGATTAGCTGGTAAATCAAGAACGACAATTACCATAACGTCCGTAATGCGCCTCGCGGATAAACAAGCAAAAGGGCCATGTTTATGGCCTTTCCTCTAACAAAATTATGCCCCAAAGTTTTTGACGAAGAAAAGTATTCAGCTAATAAACTAAGCGTCATTTGGTATTTTTCTACTCCCGACTTAGTGTCTATGAAGTCGATAGTTATTGGTTTTCACTTATCGGCTCACCTTTAGCTCATGGTCATAATCACTCAATAGTTTCAAAGTGGAACTTGTATTCACGTACACCGTCTATCTGAACACCTTTATCTCTCAACTCAAGGTACTGCTGAATCTTAACTGTTCTGAAATCCATAGCCTTCAGCGCAAGGATTATCCGTAGTTCATCCATTGAACGTGACTTAGCTTCAGAACTACAAGTACCGCAGACAACATAAGCCTTTTGTTTAAAACCAATCTTATTAAGCCAATTCAGCTCTTTTGGTTCTTTACGTTTGCCACAAAAGTAGCAGCAATTCTTTTGCGTCAATGCTGCCTGTTCCCTTAAAGCTTTAGGGCTTGGTGATTTGATTGGTGGGGTAGTGTTAGTCTTCTTACTACCACTGAACATAGAGAACTGAACTACATTAGACATTTGGATTGCTCTTACAAATCAAGATATACAGCATATAACTGAACATTATTGTCATGTGCCTTTATATCCTATTTCTTGTACATTCAATTAGTCAAATTACCATTTTACGCACTGTACTGGTCAAGGGGCTTAGCCTGTGTTCGATGTGAGTACTACAAGAAACTTATCTAAGCGAGTTTTGCCATACTTCAATTAATTCATGTTCTGCTAAATTAGCAAAACCACTGACACGTTTCTGTCCGTGCGACCTGAGGTCGTATGAAGCGCTGTTCACCGCGATAAGAGTGAATTTGTATCACCAGATGACCCTAGGATCCTGAATAAAGCAGCGGATCCGACAATGTAATATGCTGAGCGGGAATGAAATTGTGAGAGGACGTTCCTCCTGATAACCACAAATCGGGTAAGTGCTAGGGTGTCGGTATGATGAACGTAAGTGAATCCATGTAAGGTGCGTTATATGAGGATCAGCGGAAGTGGTTAATACGCTGTGGCCAAAAGGCACGAGAGTAGGAAAGAGGTTGGACAGTACTCTTTCGTGATCGATACGCTCTTCGCATTATAGTGGGCATCTAACCCGACGTTGCGTGACATACGGAACAGGGTAAGCCTGTACTTCTCCCTATGGGAAAGCCGTCTGCGAAGACAGCCGATAGTGGTGCAGGTAAGGGAGGCTAGAAAAGCGAAAGCCGTGTTGTAATGATGCGGATACAGGTTGTTATCTGGCGCGAAAGCGAGCTGACTTCTAGCTGGTCTCCCGTTGCAAGATAATTTGAAGAACTTTATTCAAGGAGGAACGCAAATGGTAGCTTCAAACGACGTTAGTGCCTCTTCTAACGGTACTCAATGGCAAACCATTAACTGGAAAGCCGTTGAACAGCACGTATTAAAGCTTCAAATACGCATTGCAAAAGCAATCCGAGAAGGTAAACGCGGCAAGGCGAAAGCATT
>NZ_RJLM01000113.1 GCF_004104355.1 Photobacterium chitinilyticum | reverse complement strand
GATAAATTATTGATTATGTGTATGTTACAACCAATAGGAGAATAGATTGAGGTTGATGTGCAGACACGCGCTCAATCATACACACACAGAAATGAACATAGTGAATTGAGTGTCTGAATTACAGTGAGTAGACAAATGATACAATAGTTGAATGGGCTTGCTACAGCAACCAGCATCACGATGGAACGAGTGTCAAGGTGGCTCGACCAACCGCCCACGAGCCATCAAGATCGAAACATATGAACTGGAGATGCCGGTTCTCCAGCCAGTCGACACACCCTTGACTCTTGTACCGATCGATAGCTGAGGCAGTGTTCAGGCTAATTTCCTCTATATCTCACTCCAATAAATGATATCCCGTTAACTCAGTATTTAAGGTAGGCTAAATCTCCTAGTACAATTATGGATTTACTCGAGATTATTCAGGAGTCTGAACACCCGTTGTAGAGATACGTTTTTATTGTTAAACATAAATAAAATCCACAAGCGTACAGCGAGCAAGCACACTGTGAAACCACGACAGTATATGTGAGTGTGTGTGAGTGTGTGTTAAAAATCCATATAAATGTTTGAGTGTCAATCAAGTGTGGATAAATTATTGATTATGTGTATGTTACAACCAATAGGAGAATAGATTGAGGTTGATGTGCAGACACGCGCTCAATCATACACACACAGAAATGAGCATAGTGAATTGAGTGTCTGAATTACAGTGAGTAGACAAATGATACAATAGT
>NZ_RJLM01000112.1 GCF_004104355.1 Photobacterium chitinilyticum | reverse complement strand
CGGCTTGTTGCAAATAATCAGATAAGGCAGATCTACCCAGTGATGGGCTTAATGATTACTGGTAAATAACCTCAACATTGAATAGACGATTCATGAAGGCGGATCTCTCTCGCACAATGGTTTTACGTTCATCATGACGAAGCCAAAAATCAAACTGTCCTTTGTTTACCATCCGTAATGACTCAAATCCCTGGATGGTTGACCAGGCTCGCTTTCGTATTTTAAACCCACCGGTGGCTACAACGAGTTTCTTGATGGGAGCGTGATCGGACTCGATACCATTATTGAGATACTTCACTTGCCGCTGCTCGACATCCGCTCGCAGTCGTCCCTCCTTCTTCAAGCGGGCAATCGCATTGGCGTATGAGGAATGCTTGTCAGTGTTTAACGTTTTAGGCTGATTGTCTAAGTCGTAATATCTCAGGCAGCGCCTAAGAAACTGATATGCGGCTTCTTTATTACGTTTGTGAGAGAAATAGAAATCCAGCGTTTCGCCTTGTTTATTGATGGCACGGTAAAGATAGTGCCATTTTCCCTTCACTTTGACATAGGTTTCATCAAGCTGCCACGAAGAGTCTGTCCGGATGAATTGATGACGGCGTAACTTCTTGCGTAATGCCGGGGCATATTCAATAAACCAACGATAAATGGTCGAACGGTTAACCGAAATCCCCCGCTCTGCCAACATGTCGCTGAGGTTCGCGTAGCTCATTGGGGTCGAACCATACCAACGAAGGCACCAGAGAATGA
>NZ_RJLM01000111.1 GCF_004104355.1 Photobacterium chitinilyticum | reverse complement strand
TGTGACGAAGCGAGTGTTGATGTTGTTGATGTGTTTCGTCAGAAGTGGGAAGCGCCTCCRGGTGGGCTCRAACCAMCAACCTTTCGGTTAACAGCCGAACGCGCTAACCGGTTGCGCCACGGAGGCGACATTCGTCGACCCCACACAGACCATACCACAACACAATACCAACTCACATCGCACACAACAACCAGCAACAAAACAAACACAATCACTAGCATGACCACCATTACACAAACACTGWCACCAACTACAATACCAATTTCACACCACCAACACCAACACCAACACCAACACCACCACTAATCACCCACTCATCTAGTTCAGAATGCAGTCGAATCAGTCAGAGATTTGTTCCGACGAGTTTTGCATCGGTCTACATCGACACTGACTGGTCGTCAGGCAGTTGCATGGTAGACGTTTGAGTCCCTTGTTGGCAATATTCTGGTGATGAATTGCACTCGTGTGTCTTGTTCCCTATGTCCACATAGTGCGATCAGTTCGGTGATGATTGAGGAGCGTGTTTGCACGGAGAATTGGTTGGTATTCGCCAACTGCGTTGTCAAACAACATAGTGGAATTTCGAGTCTGACAGTTGATCAATTCAACGCGTCAAATGTGTTGTGGGTGAGAATGAGGTGATCAGGGAGTGAGTGCGTGAGTTAGGACGTGTGGAATGTGTGAAGAGAGTGTTTGACACAGTGGTGTATATGTATAGTGTAAATTCGAATGGAGTGTGGTGGAATTGACG
>NZ_RJLM01000110.1 GCF_004104355.1 Photobacterium chitinilyticum | reverse complement strand
TGGCGGTAGCGTGCATTGAAGTTGAGTAGGTTACTTGGAGCTCGCCATAACAAAGGTATCAAGGTGACGCGTTTGACTCGGCGGTTTTGGTTCGGAGTTCTGTGCGCTTGGTGGGTTAATCGTGGCGCACCTTATCCCAGGCGTTATGAAAAGAGGGCTATCTATGAATAATGAGCAAATAAGTGCTGTTTTTGATATTCTGTTTTTTATTCTCTTTCTTGTCATTTTTCTTTTAGCTTTTTATAACTTGATGAAAGGTTTAGCTATAAAGTCAGTTATAGCCAATGAAATTAACAAGAAAGGTATAGATAAAAGGACAAGTGTGCATTTCTCGTATTTTGAAAGTGAAGTGGTGCGTGTTTTAGGTGATAAAAAGGAAGTTAGAAACCTATACATTATTTCACGAAAATATGTCCTTAGAGGGGTGTTTTTTATGTTTGTTGGTGGTTTGATGATTACCTTTGGCTCATGATTTGGTAGCAAGTTATAAAAGTAAGATACAATGATTATCAGAGGGAATTTAGTAGAGTACAGCTCTGGGTATATTATATTAAGATCTGTTACTAAAAGTGGCGATTGTTGGAAATGATCGTTTTGTGGCATTATTCATAACAAACGACTATGGCGTCAATAGATAATTTTAAGCTGTTTTTGCATCCCATAGGGCGCCATCTCGCAGCATAGAATTTAAGATGTTAATCATCTTCCTGACGCAGGCGATAATGGCCACTTTTTTCGGTTTTCCTTCTGCCAGA
>NZ_RJLM01000109.1 GCF_004104355.1 Photobacterium chitinilyticum | reverse complement strand
CAAGCGAGCGAGAGAGTGAGTGATTGTGATGCAGAATGTTGTGTGACCGGTTGGAGTCTGAGCATTGCACCTCGTTCGGTTGGAACTCACGACGAACTGGAATCGGCTGTGCTGTGAGCTACTCACATTGACATAAGTAGTATATGAYGYTAGTCRKGAACAGAAKGTCTGRCAGCAGAGAGACAAGAGGATCGAACAGTAAGCAATGGAAKGAGAATGCAATTTATATGAAAATACATGAACAATGAAGTGTGCGCCATTTTCAGACAATTGACGGTCGTTTTGCAAATTGAGCATTTTCTACATGGTTGATCGAATTTACCAACAGGTTGTTTATTTGTTGACAAATACAGTCGATTGTTCCCCACTGGTGTTCWTGTTCACTACTTGAATTTGACTATTGACGTTGCAGTCTACTGAATGAGGTTTTCTGACGAAATGAGTAGTATGTGAGGTGTGTGATGTGTATTTGGTGAGATGAGGATAGATKAGTGTGGTTGTGAGAGGATTTAGTGAAATGAACGGAATTTTGGTGGTGGACGAATCGGCATTGTGCATCAGCTCATCTCTTGTGCTGATGTACGGGTGTGATTGATGATTCGCAAAGAGTAATTTGAATAGGATAGATGAGTGTGGTTGTGAGAGGATTTAGTGAAATGAATGGAATTTTGGTGGTGGACGAATCGGCATTGTGCATCAGCTCATCTCTTGTGCTGATGTACGGGTGTGATTGATGATTCGCAAAGAGTAATTTGAAT
>NZ_RJLM01000107.1 GCF_004104355.1 Photobacterium chitinilyticum | reverse complement strand
CTGTTACATGAAGGACGCACGATCACCGATGTTCATCACCTTACCGGCGCTGCGCGCTCGACCATCGGTCGTTGGCTTCGGTGGTATCGAGATGAAGGCATAGATGCGCTAGAAGCCTTACCGGCTGGCCGTGCCCCAGTCTTACCTATCGCCAAGATTGTCACCTTACTGGTGCTGCTCATGCAGTTTTCTCCGCAAGATTTTGGTTATCAGCGCAGCCGTTGGTGTACTGAACTATTGGCTATAAAAATCAATCGGTTAACAGGGCTCAATGTGGCAGCCTCCACGCTCCGCCGATGGTTACCTCGTATGGGCATTGTCTGGCGCAGGCCCGTGCCGACCTTGCGGATAAAAGACCCAGCCTATCAGGAAAAAATGGCGAATATCGACGCCGCGCTGGCCCGCTGTGATGCCGATAATCCGGTGTTTTATGAGGATGAAGTCGATATAGACCTCAATCCCAAATTAGGAGCCGACTGGATGTTCAGAGCGCAGCAAAAGCGGGTTGTCACACCGGGGCAGAATGCCAAGCATTATCTGGCAGGCGTTCTCCACGCAGGCAACGGAAGGGTACTTTACGTCAGCGGGATCAAGAAAAACTCATCGCTGTTTATTGCCATGCTGGAAAAGCTGCGCCACCACTACCGACGAGCCAAAACCATCACGTTGATCCTCGATAACTACATCATTCACAAAAGCAAACAGACCGAGCGATGGTTGAAGAAGAATCCCAAGTTCTGCCTGGTGTTCCAGCCAGTTTA
>NZ_RJLM01000106.1 GCF_004104355.1 Photobacterium chitinilyticum | reverse complement strand
AGATAGAGTTCCAGTGCTTGCTGCATGAAACTTTGAACGGTATGCGCCATGACTGGAGCATAGACAAAATTTTAGGCTATATTAGAAGCAGATACGCAATCTTCGACGCAGCGCACTCCCCGAGCTTGCTCGGCAGATTTAACGCCTGCAATAAGGTGTGCCCCGCTGAACCAACAAAGCGCACCGAACTTCATACCAAAATCGCCGAGTCAAACGCATCACCCTTGATTGCCTTGTTATGCAACTCCATCCATTAATACGATCTTGTTTGGTCGCCGGACTTTTCCCGCATGATGAGTTTTCGTCATACAGGCAACAAATTCAGACTCTGATAACTGCGATTTACTTTCAACGACTTTGAGCCAGCAAAATTCACATAACAACCTGATGCGGACCGGCTTGGCTGCTGCACCAAACCAATAGCCAAAGAAATGCGCCAGCTTTTTCACAGCAAAGTAACGTTGAAATTATAATGTTGAATTGCCAGAGCTAAAGGCAGCAAATAAAACAACAACCTGCTTATTTTCGGATTCTCAGGCAGCCTTTCGGCAAACGAATGGCCAAAGAAATAGTGGAAACAAGCGATGAATTATCTACCATTGAAAATCTTTGCTCTAGGTGCATAACGCCTAAAATAAGCGGCGAAAAACAACGCGCAGATATTGATATGAAGTGCGTAAACGCATAACTTCATTTTGCACCTGAAATGCCGAGTGTTTTTTGTCCGCTTGATTTTCTTGTTAAATTTGCCCCGCCCGATGAGG
>NZ_RJLM01000105.1 GCF_004104355.1 Photobacterium chitinilyticum | reverse complement strand
GCTTACCCTACTTGGATACAGCTATGAGGACGGAACAGTTATTCTCGAACTCATGGCTTTAGGCTCACACGAAAATTTTTACCGAGACGTAAAACGATTTTACTAATTTTATAACCACTGAGCAGAAGAATGCCTAGTGGTTGTAACGCCTGCGATAAGGTGCCCCACGCAAACCCCGCAAAGCGCACCAAACCTCATACCAAAACCGCCGAGTGTAATGGGTCACCTTGATTGCTTTGTTATGCAACTCCATCCATTACTGCGAGCATACTTGGCCGATAATCTTTCCACGCTTGATGAGACTGCGGCATGCAGACAACAAGCGCAGACTCCAATAATTCAGATTTACTTTCAAAACCTTGAGCCAGACCAACTTGAATGACAACCTGATACAGATTTGATTGGCTGCTGCACCGCACTATTGGTTAAGACAAGCTGCTGCCCTTTCAAAGCAATGTAACGACGGAAACTCACGGCTGAATTGCCAGGGTAAAAGGCGACAAAGAAAACGACAACCTGCTGTTCTCTGAACTTTCAGGCAGCCTTTCGCTGAACGAATAGCCAGAGAAATCGTGGAAATATGCGATGAACATTCTACCATCGATGAACTTGGCTCTAAGGTGCATAACGCCTAAAATAAGCGGCGAAAAACAACGCGCAGATATTGATATGAAGTGCGTAAACGCATAACTTCATTTTGCACCTGAAATGCCGAGTGTTTTTTGTCCGCTTGATTTTCTTGTTAAATTTGCCCCGCCCGATGAGG
>NZ_RJLM01000104.1 GCF_004104355.1 Photobacterium chitinilyticum | reverse complement strand
AGGCACAGATAACAACAACGAAAATAAACATACATTCAACAACGAAAAGGTTAGATTTAAAGTGGTTTCTACATAAAGATAATGGTGTTAAATATATWTTTCAGATTAAGAACTTGATGCGAATATATGATAGTGATMTGTTCGAAATTCCGGTTCACCCACGTTCGAACAGTGCAACTATTGAAATAAATTAATCAGATTGGTTTTAGAACTGACTTTTTATTTATTTAGTCGATATAAAATTCAATAGTTATTGACCGAAACTTTGTGCSGAACACGAATAAAAAGATAACATTGTGAAGAAATGGAAGGAAGGAGTACAACAAAAAAATAAGTGAATGATTATATTAGGCAGTAAGAGATATRGTTCAGTAAAAAGAATTGGGAGAGACTTCTTCCAGTTAACGGAGTTTACCTAACTGTTATGAAAAATGCKCAATGAAATTACATCACGATTGTCACTAAATTCCATTATCTGAAGGACCCCATCCAATCAGATGTTCATGATGGACCGGCAGATGCTTTTCATTATGAATTAATTTCCTTTCGCAGATTTTCATATTGCTGTTCATATTGATACCATGTGACYACAATATAAGTACATTTCTAGCACATAATAACGCAATATCGATAAGGATTCATGAGCATAGAACATTCATGGAAACACACCGTTGTCTTCTCGTTATATCTGTTTATACTTCCACAGATGGAAACCCGGAGATAACTAAAGGCACAGATAACAACAACGAAAATAAACATACATTCAA
>NZ_RJLM01000013.1 GCF_004104355.1 Photobacterium chitinilyticum | reverse complement strand
TTACTGCTCTCGGACGAGAACCTGTTGCAGCCCAAAGGCGTGTTGTGGTGTTTTGTTGGCCGAACCTAGCTTCATCCTGAAACCAGATATCAACACTCTCAAGCCTTATGTGGCCAGGGATCTTAAGGATCGTTTCAATTTTGAATTTTTTTAAAATCCTCTTGGATTTTATCTGATTGCTTCGGGTGCCGTGACCGTGAGGTGATCCACGAGAAGCCTARGTGCTTAAGTAGATAATAGATGGAATCAGGATGATAGTTCTTRCCAAATTCTTTCATAATATAGGTATGAATATCGGCGCCTGTGAGTCGGCCTCCCTCATTGCTTTTWGCGCGTAATTCAATGAAGTCAGTCAGCTGTTTTTGCTGTGCAGGGCTTAAGAAAGCCGGTCTTCCTGTTCGTGGCTTCTCTTGTAATCCACTTAGGCCTTCTTGGAGAAAAATTCGTACCCATTTATTAACACTGGTTCGACTGACTTTAAGAAATTTAGTAATTTCAGTACGCGAATAGCCATCTTGAAAGTGCGATAGTGCCAGTAATCGCATTTTCATTTGAATGGATTTTTGTTGGCTTGCGAGTGCTTTGAAGTCGATATTTTTTAAGCTATCCATAGCATTTATCGTTGTTTTTCAGATGAGGTAATTAGATCATATTTTTACTGAGATTGGTATTAGCTGAATCAACAGAACAGGTTTGGAGTTGGTCTTGCGGTAGTGGCATTTGTCTTCTATAAGAAAAATAAGGCACAGATGGCACTTTAATTCGTAAGGGATCACCTGAAAAGTTACAGAAATTGAATGTTAAACGAATGATTTGTTTGTTATCTATACTCATGGGTGCAAATTTCGAATATTCTTGAATTAATTCTGGTAATTCTCTGCTAGCTGTATAAAATACTCACCACTTCTTAAGGAATTATTCATGCCTTAGGATGTGGTAAGGCAGTATTACAGGGGTGTAGCTCCAATTGGCAGAGCAGCGGATTCCAAATCCGCGTGTTGGGAGTTCGAATCTCTCCACCCCTGCCAGATATAAAAGCCTCGACAGAAATGTCGGGGCTTTGCTGTATCTGGAGTTAGCGAAAATTGTTCGAGGTCAACTCAAGTAGGCAAACACGTATTTTGCGCTTGTTGGTTATGATAATTACCGATAGCATATGATCGTTGTTACTAGTAGTCACTGTTAGTAACGGGTGATGGAGTTCCACCTTTAACCGCTCGACTGAGATAATGACTCCTGCTGTAGTAGGATAGATCCGTCTATGGTGGGGCCCGGTCATTTGCCATAGCATCTATCCTTGAATATATTTCCGATTGAGATAGAAACTTGGTATGGCACACCCATTAAGCGCTAATCCGAAAATCTTTGTCCAGATCCTGAGATGGACACTTCTTATTATTCCTGTTGCCGTGATTGTCGGCTCTCTGAATGCTTTCTTCCTGTGGGTTTTAAACCTAGCTACCGAAACACGAATTGATAACGCTTGGTTGATTTATCTGCTGCCCCTGGCTGGTATTGTTATTGTGTATTGTTACCGGAACCTCGGTAAAAACTCTGAAGGTGGCAACAACCTGATCATGGATGAAATTCATGAGCCAGGTGCTGGTATTCCTACTCGTATGGGGCCATTGGTATTGATCACGACAGTGATTACCCATTTGTTTGGCGGCTCTGCTGGGCGAGAAGGGACTGCGGTTCAAATCGGCGGTGCGACAACCCATTGGTTGGCTCGAATCTTTAAGCTCAATGAAGCTGATACCCGGTTGATATTGATTGCCGGGGTGGCTGCTGGCTTTGGTGCCGTGTTTGGTACACCTCTGACAGGAGCTATTTTTGCCCTTGAAGTATTGGCTATTGGGCGTTTGCGTTATGATGCTATCATCCCTGCCTTATTTGCTGCCATTCTGGCTGATGTCGTTTGCAGTGCATGGGGAGCCCACCATACTCATTACCGCATAGACTTTCTTGAGACCATCACTTTATTTGAGCATGCAGTCAAAGTTGATATTATCATGGTTGCGAAGATTGTGTTGGCAGCCATTGCTTTTGGTCTGGCTGGGTATCTATTTGGTGAATTGACCCATGTGTTTAAAGATATTTTTAAAGCGACGCTGAAGAACCCTTACCTTATTGTTGTCACCGGAGGCTTGATCGTAATTGCTGCGGTTCACTTAATTGGCAACAATGACTACATTGGCCTTGGCGTCTATTCGAGTCGTGAAGGAGGGGTCAGTATCCTCAGCGCATTTACCGAAGGCGGTGCAGAATGGTACAGCTGGTTGATAAAGTTGTTATTGACGGCGATTACACTGGCTGCCGGTTATAAAGGCGGGGAGGTGACCCCGTTGTTCTTTGTTGGAGCGACACTAGGCAATACCATGGCTTGGGTGCTGGGTGCACCGGTTGACCTATTCGCTGCATTGGGATTCTTAGCTGTGTTTGCGGCAGCAACCAATACCCCGCTGGCATGCACCATCATGGGGGTTGAATTGTTTGGTGCCGAGCATATGTTGTACTTTGCCATTGCCTGTTATACCGCCTATTACTTTAGTGGCCATACAGGTATTTATTCTTCGCAAAGGGTGGCAGTACCCAAATTGTTTGATTTGGATGGGGCACCGAATATCACCCATAAGCTGGGTGAGCTGCGGGATACTCACTCATCTTTGCTTAAAAAAATGGTGAAAAAACATACTAAATGATTGTCGGGCCGCATGAAAATGCGGCCCGAATTGTTTTTACACCAGTTCATCATTTTCTACTGATAGCACTTGCTGCTGATTGCCTGCTTACCTATACTCTTCACTCAACTTGTCGGAGTGCCAACTGGCTGAGACCGCATTGCGGGATCCGTAGAACCTGATCGGGCTAATACCTGCGAAGGGAACAAGAGATAAATCTTCTGTTTAGCTGCACAGTCATGGCTGATATGTTTTAGCAGCGGTATCAGATGACGCTGCACACCCTATGTGTACGCCTCTTGTTTAAGCACCAATCCGTCAAGCAACTTCCCCCTATATGGAATTAAAGGAAATTGCTATGTCGAGTCGCAAACAAGCGAGACTGGAAGCTAAACAATTTATTGATTCACTAACAACCCAACCTTATCCCAACTCCCAAAAAGTGTATGTTCAGGGTAGTCGACCTGATCTGCAGGTACCAATGCGTGAAATTTCGCTGTCGGACAGTTTGGTCGGTGGAACAAAAAAAGCCCCTTCTTTTGAGCCTAACGAACCAATACGAGTCTACGATACATCGGGTTATTACACGGATCCGGAGCTGACGGTTGATATTTATGCCGGCTTACCCAAAGTACGCGAAAACTGGATTACCGAGCGAGCCGACACCGAGTTGCTGGATGAGCTTAGTTCTGCATATTCCAAAGAACGCTTAGCCGATGACACGCTCGATGAGCTGCGCTTTGCTGAAGCGAACCGTATACGCCGGGCCAGAGCCGGTCGGTGTGTGACTCAGCTGCATTACGCCCGTCAGGGGATTATCACTCCGGAAATGGAGTTTATCGCGATCCGTGAAAATATGGGCAGGGTGAAGTATCGCGATGAGGTGTTGAACCAGCAGCATCCGGGGATCAGCTTTGGTGCCAATTTGCCGGAAGAGATCACTCCTGAGTTTGTGCTAAAGGAGGTGGCGGAAGGCCGTGCGATTATTCCGGCTAACATCAATCACCCTGAAACTGAACCGATGATCATTGGCCGTAACTTTCTAGTGAAAGTGAATGCCAATATTGGAAACTCTGCCGTTAGTTCCTCTATTGAGGAAGAAGTCGAAAAATTAATGTGGTCGACCCGCTGGGGCGGTGATACGGTGATGGATCTCTCTACCGGTCGTAATATTCATGAGACCCGCGAGTGGATCATCCGAAACAGTCCGGTGCCAATCGGAACGGTGCCGATGTATCAGGCACTAGAAAAGGTGAATGGCATTGCTGAAAACCTCCATTGGGAAGTGTTCCGCGACACTTTGTTGGAGCAGGCAGAGCAGGGGGTTGATTACTTTACGATCCATGCCGGTGTATTGCTGCGTTACGTCCCGATGACGGCTAAGCGAGTAACGGGTATTGTTTCCCGTGGTGGCTCTATCATGGCCAAATGGTGCCTGGCTCACCATGAAGAAAGCTTTTTGTATGAGCATTTCCGTGAAATTTGTGAAATTTGCGCCCAATACGACATTGCATTGTCATTGGGTGATGGCTTGCGTCCGGGATCTGTTGCCGATGCCAATGATGAAGCCCAGTTCAGCGAGCTGCGCACGCTTGGCGAACTGACCAAGATAGCCTGGGAATACGATGTCCAGGTTATGATTGAAGGCCCGGGTCATGTGCCGATGCATATGATCAAAGAGAACATGGACGAGCAGCTCAAGCACTGCCACGAAGCCCCATTCTATACCCTTGGCCCGCTGACCACTGATATTGCCCCTGGCTACGACCATATAACCTCAGGGATAGGTGCGGCATTGATTGGCTGGTATGGCTGCGCCATGCTTTGTTACGTCACACCGAAAGAACATCTGGGATTACCCAATAAAGACGATGTAAAAGTGGGTCTGATCACGTACAAACTATGTGCTCATGCGGCAGACTTGGCAAAAGGTCATCCGGGGGCCCAAGTGCGTGACAATGCATTGTCAAAAGCGCGCTTTGAGTTCCGGTGGGAAGATCAATTTAATCTAGGTTTGGATCCGGATACGGCGCGAGCCTATCACGATGAAACTCTACCTCAGGAGTCCGGTAAAGTGGCTCATTTTTGTTCAATGTGTGGGCCCAAATTCTGCTCGATGAAGATCTCGCAAGAGGTGCGGGACTATGCCTACAATCTGGAGAAAAATGGGGATCTGGCGATCAAACTGCTTGAAGACCCTCTCGAAGGGATGCAGCAGAAAGCCGATGAATTCCGAGCTCGAGGTAGTGAGTTGTATCACCCTGTTCAAGAGGATAGTTAATGAGCTCTTTATGTTTACCCGATAGTTTAACGCCGCTGCTGATGCATGTGGAACCTTTGCTTGCCGCCGCTGATAAGTATCAGCTGGGCGAACAGGTGAGTGTTGACTGGAGCGAATCGGGTACCGTCGATATTCAGATCGAAGAGCGTCAGTTCGGCTTGGTGTATAACCAGGCCGAGGCTGATATTGCTGGGTATAAGGTGCTGGATCAGTGGATGGTACCTTTTCCCGAGCTAAGCGAGATACAGCAACAAGTCGCCGAGGACCCGTCCTTGGTTGTCTGCGGGCTGCCAACTGAAAAGGGCTGTGTCGATATTTGGCACCATCATGGTGAAGCCCAAGCGGTGTACTGCCATCATGCCGGTGCCAGCGAACCACAGCGTGCAATGCTATTGGTTGCTTTGGCGTTGGATTACCCGTTGGAAGATGCGGTTACGTTATCTCGGGCCCATGCCCGTGGTTATTTTGAAACCCATGCTGACGGTTATGGCGAAACTGGCTGGCCGATGAACCGTGAGTTATTTCCGCGGCCATTGACCGCCAATCACCCTGAGGTGGGCGAGTTGGGCTGGGTAAGCAAAGAAGTGGCGGTAGCGCCTTTTGCCGCCACCGATGTTGCCAAACTGGCACTATATCCGGTGGTGGACTCAGCTGAGTGGGTTGAGCGCCTACTGGCCTTGGGTGTGACGACAACCCAGCTGCGGATTAAAGATCCCGCAGAACCTACATTGGAAACCCAGATTAAGCAGGTCATTGCTGCTGGAGAACAGCATCAGGCTCAGGTCTATGTGAACGATTACTGGCAGATGGCAATCAAGCATCAGGCCTACGGTGTTCACCTTGGACAGGAAGATCTGGAAACCGCGGACTTGGCGGCGATCCAACAGGCTGGTTTGCGTCTGGGTCTGTCGACTCATGGTTACTATGAAATCTTGCGGGCGGCAGAATTCAGCCCGAGCTACATTGCGCTGGGGCATATTTTTCCGACGACAACCAAAGAGATGCCGTCGAAGCCCCAGGGGCTGAATCGTCTTGCGCTATACCAAAAACTGATTGGTGACATGTTCCCAACCGTGGCCATTGGCGGAATTGACCTGATGCGGGCAGAAAAAGTCTGGCGTACGGGAGTTAGCAGTGTCGCTGTCGTTCGTGCAGTGACACAGGCTGAAGATACTCAGGCTGCGGTTGATGCCTTTAACCAGTTACTGGTTCGTCATGAGCATGCGAAGGACTGCGATGGTGCTCAGTGATCAGGCGTTCATGCGCTATAACCGCCAGATCATGCTGCCCGAAATCGGGGAGCATGGCCAGCTGTTATTGGGCAAGGCTCAGGTGTTGCTGGTCGGTGCGGGCGGGCTTGGCTCGGCGGCTGCGTTGTATTTGGCTGGGGCCGGTGTCGGCAACATCATTATCGCCGATGATGATGAGGTTGACAGCTCCAACTTGCAGCGCCAGGTGATCTACCGTGATATCCATCAGGGACAACGCAAGGCACAAGTAGCAGCGGAGCAACTCAAGGCGCTGAATCCACATATTCGAGTTCGGGCGGTACAGGCGCGGCTAGCCGATCAGAGACTGGCTATGGAAGTCGCAATAGCCGATGTGGTGCTGGATTGCTCGGATAATCTCGAAACACGACATGCGGTTAACCGGGCTTGTCTTGAGGCCAATAAGGTACTGATTTCCGGAGCTGCAATTCGTTGGCAGGGGCAGTTGATGGCCTTTGATTTCCGCCAGGGCCATGGCCCCTGCTATCACTGCCTGTTCCCTTGGCAGCCGGAATCGCCGCAGGAGCCACAGAATTGCAGCAACGCCGGTATTGCCGGTCCGGTGGTCGGCATGATGGGTATGCTGGAGGCGTTGGAGGCTATTAAGCTCATCACCGGAGCCGGTGAGGTCGCCTTTGGTGCGCTGCAGCAGTTTGATGGCCTGACGCTGGGATGGCACCGATTTAATCTTGCTCAAGATACACAGTGCCCGGTGTGCGGCACAGGAGAATAAAAAATATGACAGTTACGACGTCAGCTATTCAGGTTCAGGTAAATGGCAAGCCTGTGGAGTGCCCTGAAGGGCAAAGCCTGACTGCGCTGCTTACTACTTTGGACATGCCATTGCAGGCAACTGCAGTGGCCTTGAATGACGATATTGTTGCCCGTAGCGACTGGAACGGCACACTACTCAATACCGGCGATCGTATTGCCTTATTCCAAGCTATTGCCGGAGGCTAAATGCTTACTATTGCAGACAGAACTTTTTCATCCCGCCTGTTTACCGGTACGGGGAAGTACGCCAATAGCCAGACAATGGCTGAATCAATCATTGCTTCCGGATCTGAGCTTGTCACTATGGCATTGAAGCGGGTCGATATCGAAAACCGTGATGATGATATTTTGGCCCCATTGCTGGCGGCTGGAGTTAATTTGCTCCCCAATACCTCGGGGGCGAAAAATGCCAAAGAGGCGGTGTTTGCCGCCAAGCTGGCTCGCGAGGCGCTGGGGACAAATTGGCTGAAACTGGAGATTCATCCCGATCCGAAATACCTGATGCCGGATCCGATTGAAACCTTGGCGGCGGCACAGGAATTGGTACGCGAGGGGTTTATCGTACTGCCTTATTGCCATGCAGACCCCGTCCTGTGCAAACGATTGGAAGAAGTCGGCTGTGCCGCCGTTATGCCGTTAGGTGCTCCGATTGGTTCCAACAAGGGCTTGGCATCTCGTGACTTCCTCGAAATTATCATTGATCAGGCGCGGGTGCCGGTGATTATCGATGCCGGAATTGGCGCGCCATCCCATGCTGCCGAAGCCATGGAAATGGGGGCCGATGCCGTCTTGGTCAATACCGCTATTGCCGCTGCGGCCGATCCGCTGGCAATGGGCAAAGCGTTCAAACTTGCCGTTGAAAGTGGCCGAATGGCATATGAAGCAGGGTTGGCCGGGACGGTTAACCATGCGATAGCCTCTAGCCCGTTGACTGCTTTTTTAGATCAAACCACATAGGGGCTCGGTATGAGTTACGTTGATGTCTGGAAGCAGCTCGAGTGGGATGACATCCGGTTGTCGATTTATAGTAAAACGGCCACGGATGTTGAACGTGCCCTGCGCAAATCCAAGCGGGATCTGGAAGATTTCAAGGCGCTGATCTCGCCTGCGGCCGAGCCCTATCTAGAGCAGATGGCACAGCAGTCGGCAGCTTTGACTCGCAAGCGTTTCGGTCATACGATTTCATTTTATGTGCCGCTGTACCTGTCTAACTTGTGTGCCAATGCCTGTACCTATTGTGGTTTTTCGATGGAAAACCGTATCAAGCGCCGAACGCTGAATACGCAGGAAATCACGCGGGAATGCCAGGCAATCAAGGCGATGAACTTTGATAGCGTGCTGTTGGTGACTGGTGAGCATGAGCGAAAGGTCGGGATGGCGTATTTCCGTCAGGCAGTGCCGGCGGTTAAAGAGCAGTTCAGTTATTTGGCAATGGAGGTCCAGCCGCTGGGTCAAGATGAATATGCCGAGCTGAAAACGTTAGGCCTAGATGCCGTGATGGTATATCAGGAGACCTACAGTGCATCAACCTATGCCGAGCATCACCTGCGAGGCAATAAAATGGACTTTGAGTATCGTCTGGAAACGCCGGATCGTCTGGCAAAAGCCGGGATTGATAAGATTGGAATTGGTGCCTTGATCGGGTTGGAAGAGTGGCGGACGGATTGTTTCTATGTCGCTAGCCATCTCGATTACCTTGAGCGTACCTATTGGCAGACTCGGTATTCCATCTCGTTCCCGCGTCTGAGGCCTTGTGAAGGCGGCTTGCAGCCAAAATCCGTTATGAATGATCGCCAGCTGGTTCAGCTGATCTGCGCATATAGGCTATTTAATCCGGAAGTCGAGTTGTCGTTGTCGACCCGTGAGTCACCGCAGTTTCGTGACAATGCCCTGCCGCTAGGGATCACCAGTATGTCGGCGGGCTCGAAAACTCAGCCAGGCGGCTATGCCGACGATGAGCCGGAGCTTGAACAGTTTTCTATCAGCGATGAACGCTCTGCCGTAGCAGTGGCTGAAGCGGTGAAACAGCATGGCTTCGAGGTGGTCTGGAAGGACTGGCATCACGCTTATTCTGGGTAACAGACTTGTTGCTATCTGGCTCTATATCGGTATCGACAATACTCCTTTATGGTCTAGAGTATGAAAACGCCCGCATTAATGCGGGCGTTTTTGTTTCTACGGCTTAGGGCTGTTAACGCTTAATAGGTGTCGTCGCTTGTGCCAGCCAAGCCAGGTCATCATCGACCAGTGACGGGCTGATCACCTCGAACACAGTTTTGTGGTAGTGGTTCAGCCATGCCAGTTCGACATCGGTCAATAAGTTAATATCGATCAGGCGGCGGTCAATCGGGGCGCGAGTCAACGACTCGAAACCCATCACCGTCATATCACCCTGAGTGGCAACTTCTACCACGAGCTCTAGGTTTTCGATACGAATACCAAAGGCATCGGCACGGTAATACCCCGGCTCGTTGGAAAGCACCATGCCCGGTAGCAGTGCTGTTGGGTTATACACTTTGGCAATACGTTGCGGGCCTTCATGAACACTCAGGAAGTGACCGACACCATGGCCGGTGCCGTGGTCATAGTCAAAGCCGTGAGCCCATAGGTGCTGGCGAGCGAGTGCATCGAGCTGGGAACCGGTGGTTCCTTTGGGAAAACGTGCCGACGCCAGGGCAATATGGCCTTTCAGTACCAGCGTAAAGGTTTGCTTCACTTCGTCGCCAGGCTGACCGATGGCAATCGTACGGGTAATATCGGTGGTACCGTCTGGGTACTGGCCGCCTGAATCGACCAGATAGACGTTATCCATTTCCAGTATGCTTGGCTCAGGTTGGTTGAGGTGATTGTAGTGACACATCGCCGCGTTACCGCCAGCGGCCGAAATGGTATCGAAGCTCACATCGGTACAGCTGGTGTCCTGAATACGGAATTGCCATAACTTATCAGACAGCGTGCCCTCATCAAGCAGGTTGCCTTCAGCGACCTGACTATCCACCCATGCCAGGAATTTAGAGACCGCGACACCATCACGGATATGGCAGGCTTTCATTCCGGCAATTTCAGTTGGGTTTTTTGCTGCTTTTGGCAGCAGGCAAGGATCGGCAGCTTCAATCAGGCTGGCACCTGCTGCGTGTAGTACCTGACTGGCCCAGGCGTTGCTGGTTGCCGGATCAATCAATACCTGTTTGCCGTTCAGGGCCTGTAGGCCAGCTTCCAGTGCCTGTGGTTGATGGATACGGACACCGTCACCGACGTGCGAGGTAAATTCCTCTGGAAGGCGTGCCGGATCAATGTAGAAATCAACGCTTTCGTCAGCATGGATAATGGCTGTTGATAGCAAGACCGGTAGGCTTGGTACATCGCTGCCGCGTACATTCAATAACCAGGCAATACTATCGACCTGAGTCAGAAGCGCCGCTTCGGCTTGTTGTTTTTTCAATTCTGCTGCAATGTCGATGCGTTTGTCTGCGCTGCTTTGGCCAACGAAGTCCAGGCCCATCAGTTTCGCATCCGATAGCGTCGCCGCCGGACGATCATGCCACAGCGTATCGATAGGGTTGGCATCAATACAAACCAGCTCCAGAGCGCCAGCAAGGCTTTCGGTTGTACGAGCTAGCCAAGCACCGCTGTGAAGGCGAGCATCAATAGCCACTTTGCTACCAGCGGCAAGGTTATCCTGAGTCCACTGAACCGGCGGCTCGTCAATCAGGTGGCGGTATTCAAAGATCTCTCCAGGAACTTGCTTGCGAACTTGAACGACGTAACGACCATCAACAAATACCGCTGCTTTATCACGCGTGATCACCGCCATACCGGCAGAACCCGTGAAGCCTGTTGCCCACAGCAATCGCTCGTTATGGGCCGGGATGTATTCGCCGAGGTATTCATCTTCATGAGGAATAAGCAAAGCGTCTAGCTGGTTGTCTGCCAGCCACTGGCGGATCTGCTCAACACGTTGTGAGATAACTTCTTGCATGTTTTGAGGTTCCTTGTTATTGCCACCGTCCGTGCGACGGAATGAATGCCAACCTGAATAACTCAAAGCAAGACGGGTACCAATGAAACTGATTGCCTTGCACTGAGTTGTTCAGGCTGAGCATGTTACGTTAGCGCTTTTGCTGGCTGGCTGCAATTAAGAGGCAGATAAATCACGACATCGGCTGATGATTAGCTCTCTTAACCAACTGTGTCCGAGGTCTTTTTCTTGATGTTGATGCCAGAAAAGGTTGTAGGCCATAGCAGGAAGCTCTGGAGGCAACGGCAGCACGACGAGATCGAGTTGGGCGGTAATGTAATGGGCAAAGTGGCTCGGAGCGGTAAACACGAGATCCGTATGGGTGCATAAACTGGCGGCACTGTTAAAATCGGGAACGTACATTGCGATATCACGATGCAAACCCTTTTCAGCCAGTTTATAGTCCAGCAGCCAGCGATCATCCTGCCCGCAGCGTACCTGAATATGGCGTTGCTCAAGGTAGTACTCTTCATCCCACGCCCTATCGGCCTGACACAATATCGGGTGATCCTTACGGACGATGCAGCGCTGAGTATCACGGCATAACTCTTGGAAAATAATCCCTTTGGGAGGCATGAGCGTCAGCATGGCATCCTTGGGGTTGAGATCTTTGCCGGTGATGCCGAAATCTATTTCGCCCCGCTGTAGCCGATCAAAGGTATTGGGCTCCCATGCCTGGGTATCTAGAATGATATTCGGCCCTTTTGAAAAAATATCACCCAAAAACTGCGGGAGGAAAAGCGGATAGGCGCTTTCGACCAAGGCCATCTTAAAATGGCGCTCACTGGTCTCGGGGACGAACTTTGCCGGTGCAGTAAGTTGTTCGATCTCTCGCAGCAAGTGATCCAGCAAGGGGAGAAGCGCTTGTGCCCGCGGAGTGGGGGCCATGCCATGGGCGGTTCGGATAAAAAGAGGATCGTCAAACTGCTCCCGTAGCCTCGTCAGGCTTTTGCTGACCGCTGACTGGCTGATATTCAACCGCTTGGCGGCATAGGTAACACTACATTCCTCCAATAGGACATGGAGACAAATCAGCAAGTTGAGATCGATACGGGCAAGCTTTTCAAAAGACACAACAATAACCTCTGGTAGAGTGATATTCCAAAAAGGAAATTCTGATTTGAATATAAACCATTTCTATTCATATCTCTAAGGGCTTAGACTGCCGCCATAAAGAGAGAGGAATGTTACATGCAGCCTGATACAACTCAGTCAGGAACAAGATTAGTCACCCTGATGGTCACCCTTGTTCTGTTTAGCCCGCTGGCTATTGATATTTACCTGCCCGCCTTACCGGCGATGGCAGAGACGTTTGCCGTTGATACAACGCGGGTACAGGATACTGTTACCTGGTTCATGTTTAGCCTCGGATTAGGGCAGTTATTGGCCGGGCCGCTGGCTGACCGTTTCGGCCGCCGGCCAATTGCGCTGGGCGGCGTGACTATTTATGCCTTCAGTGCAGCTATGGCGCATTGGGCGCAGACATTGGATTTATTGCTGGTGGCGAGATTGTTGCAGGGCTTCGGTGCCTGTGCGACTTCCGTCGCTGCCTTTGCCGCCGTTCGCGATAGCTTCGGCCCAGAGCGTAGCGGCCGAATGATCAGTTATCTCAATGGCGCTATCTGTTTTATACCTGCCTTGGCCCCTTTGCTCGGCTCATGGTTGACCCATGAATTTGGCTGGCGCTCCAATTTCAGCTTCATGGCTGGCTTTGCCTTGGTTGCCGGTACTTTTCTGACGCTCTTTTTCAAGGAAACACGCCCGGTAGATACCAAAATCGATGGTGCGCTGTTCAGCCCTGAGCGTTATATGTCGGTACTGCGCGAACCGGTATTCTTGTTCCACGCTACGCTTTGCATGCTGGCGATGGCCGTGATTTTGGCCTACGTTACCTCGGCACCGGTATGGCTGATGATGGAGCTAGATCAGGATATGGGCCAGTTTACAATGTGGTTTGGGGTGAATGCAGCCCTGAATATTCTGGCCTGCATGGTTGCCCCCAAATACATGGATAAGTTTGGTACCCGTAACACCTTGAACCTTGGCTTGCTGATGCTGATAGGCTCTGGTGCCGCGATGCTGGTATTGAGCAGTATTTACCAGGCATGGGCCTTTATGGTGCCCATCTTTATGTCTTCTTTCGGCTTTGCCTTTGTATTGGGCTCGGCGGCCGGCAAAGCGCTGGCACCGTTCGGAGATCGTGCAGGAACGGCAGCAGCCTTGCTCGGGCTGTTCCAGATGAGCGGTGCCGGTATGATGGTGAGCCTGACTCAGCGTTTGGATTTAACGCCACCGATGTTACTGACACTGCAGATGTGGCTGCTGGTTCCCGGCTTACTGATCCTATGGTCCAAACTGGGCCGCCGCTGGCATGCAGTAGCAGCAACCAGCTAGTACAGTTGAATTTATAACTAGACGTCTTCCCTTTAGGACGCTGGGTCTCGACAACCCTAATATGTTTTGCCTGTCACGCTGTGGCAGGTTTTTTTTTGCCTTTCCATTGCTGGACGAGCAAGCCGCAGACAATTAGTACCAGCCCTGCAAGGGTCGAGACATGAATTTCTTCGCCGATAATTGTTGCCAGCAGCAGTAGTGAGATAAACGGCGAAATGAATATCAGGTTGCTGATCCGGGCGGTATTGCGGGTTAGCCTTAAGGCATTGAGCCAGAGTACAAAAGTGATCCCCATTTCAAACAGCCCGACATAGCTGACTGCAGCCCAGCCTTGCCATGGCACACTTGGCCAATCCCCTAGATAGAGGCTGAGGCCGACAGAGAAAGGCAGGGAAACCAAGAACCCGAGTAGTACGCCCAGTACGGGATCGGCCTGGTTCTTGGTATTTAGGATCCAGTACATCGCCCACAACAAGGTGGACAGCAGTGCCAGGGCGACACCGAAAGGATTGTCAAACTGCAGTGCCATGACATCGCCCTTGGTAGCAATAACCACGACGCCCAGATAGCCTAACCCACAGGCAGCCCAGTCTTGTTTACGAATTTTCTGACCGAGAAACACCGCGGCCATCAGGGTGAGAGTAATTGCCCAGCTGTAGTTGAGTGGCTGAGCCTGTGAGGCAGGCTGTAAGTCATAAGCCTTGAACAGGATCAGATAATAGGCAAAGGGGTTAATTAAACCGAGTAGTAAATAGTAGAAAGGGCGGGCTATGAACGTACGGCCAAGCAGATGAAGCTTGCCCTGAAAGATTGCGATCACAATCAGCGCTATGGCTGAGACCACACTGGCAGCAACCATCATTTGGATCGGACTGAAGAAATCAAGCGTGATCTTAAATGCCGTGGCGACTGTCGACCATAGCAGAACCGCTGCCAATCCATATCCGAGTGCGTACCGTTCGTTCATCATTTATCCACAATCTGAGAGGCTGCTTCCGTCGGCGAGAGCAGCACGGGTTATTCGTCATACCAAAAGGCAAAGTCTATTCGATTGTTGAGAGCCCGACCAGATCACAGATTCTCAGGCTGTGACAGCAAGCCCAATCATAGTGACGGATAGGTTGTCGTCACTGGTGAGGCCTGGTTTGCTGGTTAGAATGGCTGGACATTTATCCAGTATCCACTTAGCCTTTATCACAGAGTAAATCGAGAATGAGTCCGTCTGAATATCCTCGTTCTTTCTATTATTTAGGGTTGGAATACATGATAACTGAGTGGCTCACAGGAGCGGAGCTGGCTGTCGTTGCTGCTTTGTCAGGAGCAACCGTAGCCAGTGTGATCACCGCATTGTGGATGAAAGGCCGGTGGCAGCAACAAGCGCAGCTATTACGCCAACAGGCAGAAGCGGATGCCCGCCTGGCTCAAAACCAGGAGCAGCATTATCTGGCTCAGCTGGCAGAGCGAAACCAGGATCTCGATGAGCTGGATGTCGAACGCGATCGTCTTACCTCCGAGCTGCGTCAAATGCATGCCCGTCTGGCGGCCGCGCTAGAAAAAATGCGCCACTTCGAAGCGCTGAAAAACGAGAAGCAGTACCTGACCGAGCAGCTGGAAAACGCCCGGATGGCCAATGCCGGGTTGGAAGCGGATCTGCGTGAGCAGGAAGCCCGTCATTTCGAAGAGCAGAAAGCGGCGGATGACAAGATTGCCTTGCTGGAAAATGCCGAGGAGCGGCTGCGGGTGCAGTTTGAAAGCCTGGCCAACCGGCTGTTCGAGCAGAAAACCCGTACCGTCGACGAGCAGAATAAGCTGAGCCTGGAACATTTGCTTAGCCCGCTCAAGGAGCAGCTGGAAGGGTTTAAAAAACAGGTGACCGATAATTTTAGCCAGGAAGCCCGTGAGCGTCATACCTTGGTGCATGAAATCAATAACCTGAAACAGCTTAATGAACAGATGGCCCAAGAGGCGATAAACCTTACCCTGGCCCTGAAGGGTGACAATAAGGCGCAGGGGAACTGGGGCGAAGTGGTCCTGGCCAGGGTGCTGAGTGAATCCGGATTGCGGGAAGGGCACGAGTACCAAACCCAGATCAGCCTGGAAAATGAAGACGGCAAGCGTTATCAGCCAGATGTGGTTGTGCATTTGCCCCAAGACAAGGAGGTGGTTATTGATGCCAAGATGTCACTGATCGCCTACGAGCGTTTTTTCAATGCCGAGACGACTGCCGAACAGGAGCTGGCACTGAGCGAACATGTCGTCTCGGTACGTAGCCATATTCGAGGGTTGAGCCGTAAGGACTATCACCAGCTGCACGGTATTCGTAGCTTGGACTACGTACTGATGTTTATTCCGGTCGAGCCGGCATTTCAAGCCGCTATCGAGGCCGACCCTCGCTTGATCCGTGATGCGATGGATCAGAATATCATGTTGGTCAGCCCGACGACCTTGCTGGTGGCTCTGCGAACAATTAATAATTTGTGGCGCAATGAGCGGCAGAACCAGAATGCCAAACAGATTGCCGAACGAGCCGGCAAGCTTTATGACAAGCTGCGTTTGTTTGTCACGGACATGGAAGCCGTCGGAACATCGCTTGATAAAGCCAATCTCAGCTATCAGGGAGCCATGGGTAAGCTGGTGACGGGGCGGGGCAATGTGATCCGCCAGGCTGAGAGCTTCAAGTTACTGGGGGTTGAGGTAAAACGGGATATCAGTCCCAATCTGGTAGAGCAGGCACAGGCAACGGTAGCCGAACTGGAAGAAAATGAGTGTTCGGTGCTACCGCCAGTTGCCTCAGTTGCAAATGATTTATCGTAGAGCTTTGAGCAAACCGTAGCCATCAAGTACACTAAGCCGGATAATTAAACACATACAGCATGACGGATATAGCATGACGGACACCACACAAGATACGACCCATTTTGGCTATCGTACTGTAGCCAAGGAAGAGAAAGCGGATCTGGTCGCGGAAGTATTCCATTCCGTAGCCGCGAAATATGACATCATGAACGATATGATGTCGATGGGTATCCATCGGGTATGGAAGCGCTTTACCATTGACTGCAGTGGTGTTCGCCGTGGCCATCGTGTGTTGGATTTAGGTGGTGGTACAGGCGATCTGACAGCCAAGTTCTCGCGTATTGTTGGTGACGGTGGCCAGGTTGTACTGGCTGATATCAACAACTCTATGCTGAAAGTGGGCCGAAGCAAGCTGCGTGATATCGGTATTGTCGGCAATGTTGGCTATGTACAGGCTAATGCCGAAGAGTTGCCATTCCCGGATGACTATTTTGACTGTATTACCATAAGTTTTTGTCTGCGTAATGTGACCGATAAAGAAAAGGCCCTGCGCTCGATGTACCGGGTACTGAAACCGGGCGGTCGTTTGTTAGTGTTGGAGTTTTCCAAGCCGAAGGTTGAAGCGTTGTCGAAAGTCTATGATGCCTATTCATTCCACCTATTGCCGAAAATGGGTGAGTTGATTGCCAATGATTCGGAGAGCTATCGTTATCTGGCTGAGTCCATCCGCATGCACCCGGATCAGGATACGCTGGAAGGTATGATGAAAGATGCTGGTTTTGAGCAGACCCAGTACTACAACCTGACGGGCGGTATCGTTGCCCTGCACCGCGGCTACAAGTTCTGAGGACATTATGTCATTCGATGCTTTTGTTACTGGCGCGGTAGAAACCTCGCTTAACACCCTACTGAAAGATGACGTTGAAAGCCAACGCCGTCTGGGACGCTTGCGCGGTAAGGTTATTAGCGTAACCATTCATGAATTCGGTAAGAAGCTCGTCTTTATTTTTAGCCAGCAGATTGATGTGCTGGCTGCTTATGAGGGAGATGTGGATTGCGATCTCGCGCTTAACCTCACCGTTCTGCCGGAGTTGCGCCAGCAGGCGAACCTAACCCAGCTGATCAAGGCCGATAAACTGGCGCTGGAAGGTGATATCCAGTTGGCTCAGCAGTTCTCTGCATTACTGAGCGGGCTGAAGCCTGATGTGGAAGAAAAGCTGTCGCAGTACACGGGGGATATTGTTGCCCATACCTTGGTGAGCGGACTGAAAAGTGGCGCACAAAGGATTCGCCAGGGAGCCGAGCGTCGTCAGCGTGATTTGGCAGAAGTGATCACCGAAGAATGGAAGCTTGCCCCTCAGGCTCTGGAAATTGCTCATTTTGCCGATCAGGTCGATGATTTGAAATCTGATGTCGCCCGCTTTGAGTCGCGCCTGAACCAGCTGTTGAGGTTACGTTAAACCATGATGACCTACTCGGAGTTTAAGCGCCTCTATAAAATTACCACGGTTAAGCTGCGCTATGGGCTGGATGAGTTCCTGCCCGATGATCCGCGCGTTGAAGTGCCGAAAATGGTGCGAAAGTCGCTGTTCTGGATTAAGAACCAGCATGAAGACAAGCCGCTTGGCACCCGCTTGAGGCTGGCTTTACAGGAGTTGGGCCCTGTATGGATCAAATTTGGTCAGATGATGTCGACCCGTCGCGATCTGTTTCCGCCGCATATTGCCGATCAGCTGGCAATGCTACAGGATCAGGTTGCTCCGTTTGACGGCAAGCTGGCCAAGAAACAGATGGAACAGTCGCTGGGTGGTCCGCTGGAAACCTGGTTCGATGATTTTGATGAAACACCGCTGGCATCAGCCTCCATTGCCCAGGTGCATACGGCAACCCTGAAGGCTGATGGCCGCAAGATAGTGCTCAAGGTGATTCGCCCGGATATCCTGCCTGTTATTCAGGCCGATATTAAACTCATGTACCGGATGGCACGTATTCTGTCGCGTATTTTGCCGGAAGCGCGCCGTCTACGCCCGGTCGAAGTGGTACGCGAGTATGAGAAAACGTTGCTGGACGAGTTGGATCTGATGCGCGAAGCGGCTAACGGCATTCAGCTGCGACGTAACTTCGAAGACAGTGATATGCTGTATGTCCCTGAGGTATATACTGAGCTCAGCAGTGAACGACTGCTGGTGATGGAGCGTATCTACGGCATCCAGGTCTCTGACATTGATGCGTTGGTCGCCAATGGCACCGATCTGAAGTTGTTGTCTGAAAATGCCGTGAATATCTTTTTTACCCAAGTATTTCGTGACAGCTTCTTCCATGCCGACATGCATCCCGGCAATATCTTTGTCGCCCGTGAAAATCCTGAAAATCCGCAGTGGATTGCGCTTGATTGTGGTATCGTCGGCACCCTAAACCGGGATGACAAGCGTTACCTGGCGGAAAACTTACTGGCCTTTTTCAATCGCGACTACCGAAAAGTCGCCGAGCTTCATGTGGATTCAGGCTGGGTACCGAAAGATACCAATGTTGATGACTTTGAGTTCGCAATCCGAACGGTGTGCGAGCCTATTTTTGAAAAGCCGCTGGCTGAAATTTCCTTTGGCCATGTATTGCTGAATCTGTTTAATACCGCACGTCGCTTCAACATGGAAGTACAGCCGCAGTTGGTCTTACTGCAGAAAACCTTGTTGTATGTTGAGGGGCTCGGGCGTCAGCTGTATCCGCAGTTGGATTTGTGGGATACCGCCAAGCCGTTTCTGGAAGACTGGATGTCTCGTCAGGTTGGACCACAGGCGGTGATTGAAGGTGTTAAAAGTAGGGCGCCGTTCTGGGCCGAAAAACTACCGGAGTTGCCGGAATTACTGTACGACAGTTTGCGCCAGGGCAATGCACTGAATCAGCGAATTGATACACTTTACGACAATTTCATGGATAATCGGCGTTATCAGGGCCAGGCAAGGTTCTATTTTGGCATTGGTGCAACCCTGGTTGTATGTTCTGCCATACTTTTTAGTAATCATATTGAAACTTATCCAACGGTTTCTGCCGTTACGGGGGTCACGTTTTGGTTACTTGGGTGGCGTGCTTGCCGAAAATAGCAGGTAAAGTATGCAGCCTAAACATATCGTTTTTGTTATCAACCACAATTAGCTGAGGTAAAACAAGCATGGGTGGTATTAGTATTTGGCAATTGCTTATCATTGCACTGATCATTGTGCTTCTGTTCGGAACCAAGAAACTACGCTCGCTGGGCGGTGATTTGGGTTCTGCCGTGAAGGGCTTTAAGAAAGCGATCGGTGACGAGGACTCAGCAGCCAAGAAAGAAGCAGACGCGGATTTCGACCAAAAGAAACTTGCTGATGATCAGCAAGGTGAGCAGGCTCAAAAGAGCCAAAAAGACAAAGAGCAGGTTTAACGCGTGTTTGATATCGGGTTCTGGGAGTTAATACTGATCTCGGTGGTGGGATTGGTAGTACTGGGGCCGGAACGCCTTCCCGTCGCGATACGTTCGGTATCGCGCTGGGTGGGCGCTGCTCGTAATATGGCTAATTCAGTGAAAGATGAACTGTCGCAAGAACTGAAAATTCAGGAATTGCAGGAGAATCTGAAAAAGGCCGAGCAAATGGGAATGAAGGACTTATCGCCTGAACTGCGTGATTCTGTGGAAGAGCTGAAACAAGCCGCCGCGGATGTGCAGCGTCCCTATGCTGAGAAAGACGAGCACACCTCAGCAACGACTTCTCAAAAGCAGGATTAAATTACATCACTATGTCTACAGTCGAAGAAACGCAACCGTTATTCAGCCATTTGGTAGAGCTGCGTAATCGGCTGCTGCGTTCCATGTTGAGTGTAATGGTGGTTTTTCTTGGTCTGGTTTGGTTTGCCAACGACATTTATGCGTTTTTGTCGGCACCTTTGGTAGAGCGTCTGCCTGATGGGGCGACGATGATTGCAACGGATGTGGCATCACCTTTCTTCACTCCAATAAAACTCACTTTGGTTACCTCAGTGTTTGTTGCTGTACCTATGATTTTGCATCAGGTTTGGGGCTTTATCGCACCGGGTCTGTACAAACACGAACGTAAGCTGATCATGCCGCTGCTGTTTTCCAGCTCGCTGCTGTTTTACGCCGGCGTATCCTTTGCTTATTTTGTCGTCTTCCCACTCGTGTTTGGTTTCTTTACCAGCATTGCGCCGGAAGGGGTACAGGTTGCAACAGACATTGCCAGCTATCTCGATTTTGTACTGGCACTGTTTATGGCTTTCGGTATTGCATTTGAGATCCCGGTTGCCATTATTCTGTTGTGCTGGACCGGTGCGACCGATCCGCAAACCCTGAAACAAAAGCGGCCATTCATTGTTGTGGCAGCATTTGTGGTGGGTATGATGCTGACGCCGCCAGACATCATTTCGCAGACGTTGTTGGCGATACCGATGTGTTTGCTGTTTGAGGTAGGGTTGTTCTTCTCGCGTTTTTATATCCGCGATGAAGAAGGCGAAACTACTGAACATGACGAACAGTAAGCAGAACGCATGACTGAAGAACCGGCCAATGGCCGGTTTTTTTATACAAAAACTCAAAGGATAACGGATAACCAAATGATAGATATCGGGGTCAACTTGACCAACAGTCGCTTTGACAAGGACCGCGAGGCTGTCATTGAGCGGGCGAAAGAGGCTGGCGTAAAAGGGTTGATACTTACCGGTACCAGTGTTGAAGAGAGTCGCCAGGCACAGGTTATGGCTCGCCAATGGCCGCAATACTGCTATAGCACGGCAGGGGTACACCCGCATGATGCCAAAACCGTTTCAGATATGGCATTGCCGGTTATCCGGCTGTTGGCTGCGGAGCCGGAAGTGGTGGCGATTGGCGAGTGCGGGTTGGATTTCAATCGTGATTTCTCGCCTCGGCCTCAGCAGGAAGCCGTCTTTGAGGCCCAGTTGGCATTGGCCGCAGAGCTCAATATGCCTGTTTTTATGCATTGCCGTGATGCTCATGAGCGTTTCTTGGCGATCCTGAAACCATGGCGCGACAGGTTGCCAGCGGCGGTGCTGCACTGCTTTACCGGTTCCGAGGCCGAGCTGAAGCAGTGCCTGGCGCTAGACTTGCACATCGGTATTACCGGTTGGGTGTGTGATGAGCGTCGGGGGAGCGAGCTGCGTGAAATAGTCCGCCATATTCCGGACAATCGTTTGATGATTGAAACGGATTGCCCGTATCTGTTGCCACGAGACTACCGACCGAAACCCAAATCCAGCCGTAATGAACCCAAGTTTCTGCCGCATATTGCTTCTGTCATTGCACACTGTCGCAATCAGGAAGCGGCTGAAGTTATTGCTAATTCTTATACTACAACTCAGGAATTTTTTGTAATCGGATCTCCCGAAGCCAGATGAGAGTGGTATCATCAGCAAAAAGCGAATCAACCCATACAAGGAGTATGCAGTGTCTGTATCTATCCAGGGCGCGTTTCCGGCCCGCCGTATGCGTCGCATGCGTAAGCATGACTTCAGCCGTCGTTTAATGGCAGAAAACCAGATTTCTGTGAATGATCTGATCTACCCGATGTTTATCCTAATGGGTAAAAACCGCCGTGAAACTGTTGAATCAATGCCTGGTATTGAACGCCTGTCCATTGATTTGATGCTGGAGGAAGCTGAGTATCTGGCAAAGCTGGGTGTTCCGGCTATTGCATTATTTCCGGTGATTTCGCAGGATTTCAAAAGTACCTGTGCGGCAGAGGCCTATAACCCGGAAGGTCTGGTACAGCGTGCCGTACGCTTGCTGAAAGAGCATGTTCCGCAGATGGGGGTGATCACTGATGTGGCACTGGATCCGTTTACTATTCATGGTCAGGACGGCATCATCGATGAGACTGGCTATGTAATGAATGACGTGACCACCGAGGTGCTGATCAAGCAGGCCCTGTCTCACGCCGAAGCCGGTGCCGATGTTGTTGCGCCGTCAGATATGATGGATGGTCGTATTGGGGCAATCCGCGAAGCATTGGAAGAAGCGGGGTATATCCATACTCAAATCATGGCCTACTCAGCCAAGTATGCCTCGAATTATTACGGTCCGTTCCGAGATGCAGTCGGCTCGTCGGGCAACCTCAAGGGGGGTGACAAGAAGACCTACCAGATGGATCCGGCCAACAGCGATGAAGCGCTGCACGAGGTGGCTATGGACGTCAACGAAGGCGCGGACATGGTGATGGTGAAGCCGGGTATGCCGTATCTGGATGTGGTGCGCCGGGTGAAGAGTGAGCTTCAGGTACCGACCTTTGCTTATCAGGTGTCAGGTGAATATGCGATGCACATGGCGGCGATCCAAAATGGCTGGCTGAAAGAGCGCGAGACGGTGATGGAATCCCTGTTGTGCTTCAAGCGTGCCGGTGCCGATGGTATTTTGACCTACTTTGCCAAACCTGTTGCCGAGTGGCTGGCCGAAGAAGCTGCTGCTCGCCAGGCTGACGCTGAAAATAACGCCTAATACTCAATCGGGTATTAACGGGTTATTGAGGCGGGATATGCTATCTCGCCTCTCGCCTCTCGCCTCTCGCCTCTCGCCTCTCGCCTCTCGCCTCTCGCCTCTCGCCTCTCACCTCTCACCTCTCACCTCTTACGGGCTTACGTTCCGGTTGATCGGATTCTGCAAGGAAATCAGTGTTTCGGTGGACTGCACCTCGTCAATGGCCTGAAGCTTGTCAATCAGCACATGCTGCAGCTCTTCAATCGACCTACACATCAGCTTAACGAAGATATTATACGCCCCGGTGGTGTAATAGGCTTCGACAACCTCATCAAGCTCATTGAGCTTGGCCAGAGCCGAATGGTAATCACGGGCAGCGTTGAGGTTGATACCGATAAAGCAACATACGTCATAGCCGAGTAATTTCGGGTTAACAACCACTTCGGTACCGGTAATGATTTCTGCGGCCCGCATTTTCTCCACCCGCACATGCACCGTGGCGGGGCTGACATTAAAGCGCTTGGCCATTTCCGCATACGGGATCCGGGCATCGTTCATCAGGGCGTTGAGGATATCGCGATCTAAATCATCAATCCGTGGTGGCTGGGTCATGGTTTTGTGTTATCCCTTGTTTATCCGATACAGCTCATATCTTATACTGAGCTGGCTTCAGTATCTAATAATCAGACCTAATCGTGCTGTGAATATACAGCGGTGCTAGCTGCTAGGCTGGCACATTACATGGACTTTGACGACAGGATCTTTCGACGTTTTATGCGGTTTCTAGCTTTGTTTCTCACGCTGCTGGTGGCTCCTTCCTATGCTCAGGTGAAAGATACCCTGGTTATCCATTCCTATCATCAAGGAATGAGCTGGACGGATTCGCTGCAAGCCGGGCTGGAGTCGGCCTCGCAACCTTATGGTATCCCACTTCATGTCAGCTATATGGATAGTAAGCGCTATCAGTCTGATGGCTATCTCAATGAACTGCTGGATATCTACCGGACCAAGTTGACCCGCGAGAAATACCGGGCGATTGTCGTCACGGATGATCATGCTCTGTGGTTGGTTAATCAGCTGTCTGAGGAAGTCGGTGATACACCGGTATTGATGGTGGGGATCAACAACTATCAGCCCGAGAAACATGACCGGCTGGCTCAGGTGACAGGAGTGCTTGAGGTCAGCGACCCTATAGATAATATCGCCTTGGCCCTGTCTCAGCAGCCAGATTTACAGCAGATTTATGTCATTGCCGATGAAACCTATACCGGGCAGGCGATGTGGCAGGAAATCGATGATTATCTAACGTTAAACCCCTCGGATCTTGTGGTGCACCGCCTGTCATCGGGAAAATTCAGTGACATTTATTCCCAGGCGGCCTTATTGCCGGATCAATCCGCGATTATTTTCTTGAGCTACTATTTTGATAGCAGCGGGAACTACATGGGCAGCCGTTCTTTTGTCGATACGCTGACCGAGGGAGCATCGGCTCCGGTGTATGCCTCGTACCAGTATCTGCTCGAACACGGTGTCGTGGGCGGCACCATGATCAGTGGCTTTGAGCAGGGACAGCTCATCGGCCAGCTGCTGGTGACGATTATTAATGGTGATGTCAGTCAGCTGCCAATGTTTACGCATAGTGCGGGCAAGGAGATGTTTAACCATCAGGCTTTGCTGCGCTGGGGCCTTACCGTGCCAGATGATGTGGTGGTGATGAACAAGCCGCAGAGCTGGTTTGAACGTTACAACAAAGAGCTGCGTGCGATGACGATTGCGGTCGTTATCATGGCGGCGATTATTGTCTTCCTTAGCCTGATTATCCGTCGTTTGCATAAGAGCGAGCAAAAGCTGCAACAGAGTCGGGCATTGTTTGAGGGGGTGTTTGATCAGAGCTTCCAGTATATCGGGATCCTCGATTACAACGGTGTGTTGATCTCGGGCAATCTTGCCCTGCAGAACCTGGTCGGCCGCTCAATCATCAAATACGATCGCCCGGTGTGGCGCTGGCATTGCTGGGAACAAGAGACTGTGGTGCGACTAAGCAAGGCCTTTTATGCGGCCTGGCAGGATCAGCGGGTTCGTTTTGAAGTCGAGATCCAGAGCAATGATGACGGCCGACGGGTATTGGATATTGCCATGAAGCGGATGCCGGAGTCGGTCGGTGAGGCAGAGCAGCTTCTATTTGAAGCCCGTGATGTCACTTCTCGCCATCAGATGGAAGAAAAGCTGCGAGAAAGGGAGGTCAGCTACCGCCTGCTGTACGAGCAGCAACCCGTTATATTACTGGCTGTCGATAATCAGGCCCGTATTCAGTCGGTTAACCAATTTGCAGCCGATCTGCTCGGCTATAGTAAGCGGCAGTTGCTCGGGCATAAGGTTACGGACTTTTATTATGATGATGTGCCATTGCCACAGCAGTATATCTCGGGTGTTCGCGAGACCAATGAACAGAAGCTCTGGCGTCGCCAGCTGAGATATAAGTGTGCTGATGGCCATACTGTCTGGATCCGCGAGACTATTCGCCCGACCCAGTCCAAGCTTCAGCTTCTGTTGGTGGGAGAAGATATTACCTCTACCCGCGAACTGGAGGCGCAGCTGGAATACCAGGCGTGCCATGATTACCTGACGGATTTGTATAACCGGAACCACTTTGAGCAGCAGCTGGAAGAAGTGCTGCTTGAAGCGAGGAATAAAGGGGCCCGTCATGCGATGCTCTATATCGACCTTGACCAATTCAAGGTCATTAACGACACCGCTGGTCACGAAGCCGGTGATGAAGCTCTGAAGCAAGTAGCCCTGCTGCTGCGGGGGATCACGCCGGACAGAGCGACATTGTCCCGCTTGGGAGGGGATGAGTTTGCCATTATCCTGCGTAACTGCAGCCCAGTTGAGGCGGTGAAGTTTGGTAATGAAATATTGCTCCTGCTGGAAGAGGCCGAATTTTACTGGCAGAACAACCGGTTTAGTTTCAGTGGTTCGATAGGGATCCGGCTTATCGATGAAACAGCTGGCTCGACCCAGCAGGTTCACGCTCAAGCCGATACCGCCTGTTACGCCGCCAAAGACGAGGGACGAAATCGTCTTCACCTCTACCATCCGGATGACGAGGAGCTAAAACGCCGCGAGCTGGAAATGGAGTGTGTGAATCTTATTCGAAAAGCGCTGGCTGAGAAGCGACTGGAGCTACATGCCCAGCAAATAGCCCCGCTGACCTCAACCAGCCGGAAACAACATTACGAAATTCTGGTCAGGATCCGTGAAAATGACGGCTCCATGATCTCTCCGGGATTGTTTATGCCGGCGGCAGAGCGATATAACCTGGCCCACCTGATAGATCGTTATGTCGTCAATGCTGTTATTGACTGGTTAGTTGCGCACCCTGCGGCGGTTGAGCAATTGGAGCTGTGTTCGATTAACCTATCGGGCCAGTCAATGGGCAATCGCGACTTCGTTCATTTCATGGTCGATAAAATCCGAGCTTCCGGTTTGCCGACCAATAAACTGTGTTTGGAAATTACCGAAACGGCAGCTATCGGTAATATGAGTGAGGCCATCTTGCTCTTTACCCAACTGAAGTCTTTGGGCTGTCTGATTGCGCTGGACGACTTTGGTTCCGGGCTCTCCTCGTTTGGTTATCTGAAAAGAATGCCGGTTGATATTATTAAGATTGACGGGATGTTTGTTCGTGATATCGCCGATGACGAGATGGATTTTGCCATGGTGAAGGCCATTAATGAGCTGGCGAAGAAAATGGGTAAGCAGACCGTGGCAGAGTTTGTGGAAAACGAAGCCATCTTGACCCGCCTTGACGAGCTTGGCGTCGACTATGCTCAGGGATATCTATTTGGCAAGCCCCAGCCACTGGCTGAACTGGTGAGCGAGTTGCGCCAACCCTCGGAGGCAGTGGTATAATCCTGCTCCTTATACGCCCTAAGTGCTCAATGCGAGCAATATAGCCGGGGGCTTGTTGATTACTACCGGAGAATCTTGTGCAACTCGCTTTAATCTGTAACACGCCTGACCGTCAGCATGAGCTGGATGAATTAGCCCTGCGTTGGGGGCTGAGCCATGATGAAAATAGCACTTTTGCCCTAGTGCTGACGACCGAAAGGCTAGAGCTGCACAAACGTGATGAGCCAAAGCTCGGAGCGGTATATGTTGATCTCGTTGGAGGGGCGGCGTCCCATCGACGTAAGTTTGGCGGCGGACGAGGCCAGGCAATAGCCAAGGCTGTTGGTCTGAAGGGTGGCGTAAGACCCACGGTGGTAGATGGTACCGCTGGCTTGGGCCGTGATGCGTTTGTTCTGGCTTCGCTGGGCTGTAAAGTTCAAATGGTGGAGCGTCATCCGGTTGTGGCGGCTTTGCTTGATGATGGTTTGCGTCGAGCCCAGCAGGATCCTGAAATTGGTGGCTGGATCAGTGAACGCCTTACCCTGCTGCATGCCTCGAGCCATGATGCTCTGGAGAAGCTGGCAGCGGATCCTGACTTTTCTGCGCCAGATGTGGTCTATCTTGATCCAATGTATCCTCACAAGAAAAAATCAGCACTGGTGAAGAAGGAAATGCGGGTATTTCAGACTCTGGTCGGGGCTGACAATGATGCTGACAGCTTATTGGCTCCGGCTATGGCCTTGGCAACCAAGCGGGTAGTGGTAAAGCGCCCGGACTACGCCGAGTTTCTGGCTGGTCAAAAACCCTCAACGGCAATTGAAACCAAGAAGAACCGTTTTGATGTCTATGTACTTGCGGCAATGAAATCGTAGCGTTTTAATTTTTACCCTCCGCTTTCCTGTCTTTTGCTTGTCGCTATGCAGTGATATTCTTAGGAATAGTGATAATCATTGGCTTTTGCTGAAGGAGTGGTAAATGGCAAAGTCCCTATGTAAATACCGCCGGGTCGAAATTGCCGATCAGTTTGCAACAATCAGCAAGATTGTCAGTGAGCCCAAGTTTGTGTGCAGCAGCTGTGCCCGTTCAGCCAGTAACAAAGACTACTTGTGCAAGCCAAGTGCGCTGGCAAGGACCAGAACACTGGCTGCCATCTCGACTGCGACGTCTGAGGCAACACAGAAAATGCCACCGGTCAGTGAGCTACCTATGCCATCATCAGTCGCTCAGACGCAGTTGGCAGCGATTGCCGTTGTTGAACAAGAAGAGGCTGTGGTTCTGCCTACCGTGACCAAAAAGCAGGTCAAGCAGCTGAAGATGCTGGCGAAAAAAAAGAATAAACGGTTGAAGAAAGCGGCGAAGGCGGTGCAGCGCTACGACAAGGCTTTGCAGAAAGCCAAAAAGGCTCTGCAGCTTTAGTCGTAGTAGGTAAGAACAGTTGAGACAATTAAAGAAGCCTCCCAAGATGGAGGCTTTTTTAATTTCCGGCCGATTATGATTCTTTGATCAAAACTGCGGTCATCAAGCAAGTGATCACAGAAACAACAATGCCAGAAACGATTAACCAAGGAAGCATATCCATAGTTAGTTATCCATCTGTTAGCGACTAGAAACCGTATTGAATAACTTTTACATTATGCTAGCAATAGGTTGGATATAAGATGAAATAGCTGTTAACACTTAGATACAAAGTATCGCGTTTTGGTATATAAACTGCTGTATATAAAAATAAAAAAAGCACCCTGCTGGGTGCTTTTTAACTCAAAACATTATGTTGCTAAATTGTTAGTTTTTGGCGGGTAGTGCCAGCGTCAGAGCCTGACGGGAGAGATCGGCAGCAGCTTCGCTGTCATTCAGTTTTTCCATCACGTCAACCAAGTAGCCGTAGTCTGCCATATTTGGTCGTAGTTCAATGGCTTTCTCGAAGTGCTTTTTGGCCTCTTCCCATTTCTCTTCGCGCATGAATAGCTGCCCCAGGGCACTATAGGTGCTTGGGTTGCTGCTATCATAGCGGAGTAGATCCTGGAGTCGGACAATTGCCGGGTGGTAGTCAGCCAGGTTTAGGGCTGGAACCAGCTCAATCAGATCTTCATCATTGTTGTTCTTCTTCAGCGCGTCGCGCAGTACGGTATATGCTTCGCTATCGGCACTGTGGCTGCTCATCAGCCTAACAAAACAGGCGATAAGTTCAGGACGCTGCTTCGTTTTACGGTTGAGGCTGTTCCAGTGCCCCATCAGGCCTTCGCTACCGTTTTGCTGGGTAATATGTGTCATCAGGCCGCACTCGGCTTTGATTTGCAGTTCAGCGGCTTCTTCGGCGGTGATCACACCAAGTTTCTCAAGCTGAGGTAACTGTGCCAGCAGTGGTTTCCAGTCTTCCAGTTTCAGGTAACAGTCTTTCAGCAGCGCAAGCAGTACCGGGTTACGGCTGTGCTCGTGTTGGATATCGTGCAGTGTGGCAACAGCTTGCTCATACTGCTGTTGGCGGAACTGCAACTTGGCGCGAGTTAGCGCTACGGCGAGATTCTGGCTATCGATATCGGCGGCCAGTTTTAGGTATTCGTCCCGCTGGTTGGCATCGCCCTGGCTTTGTGCCGCTTCAGCGGCGGCCAGATAGTTAAGCAGCGGTGTGTCGCTGTGCTTGGCAGCTTTGACAACCAGCTTCTCAGCTTGTTTCCAGTCACCTTCAATGACTTTCATCAGGCCTGTTGAGGTCAGTTGGCGTGCTTTACGTGCTTTGCGGCCAGATAGCCAGCCTCGGGTTGAGCTGCCGACTGACAGAATACGCTTGATGATTGTTTCCAGCAGGAAGAAAGAACCGAACAGGATCACGACTAGCAGGATCAGGGTAGTCAGGCTCATTTCCAGGGTCTGGTTGGCAACAGAGATCAGTACATAGCCCTGATTGCCTGCCAGCATCGGCCCGGCGACAATACCGGCGATCAGCGCAGCAACCAGCAATAATAGTTTGATCATGCTGGGTTCTCCTCTGTGCTAAGTGGTTTCACTTGCTGACGTAGACGCTCGCTGATGGCATCGGTGATCAGAGGCTGCGATTTCAGCTTGCTCGGGTAGCTTGCTTCCACATTTTCTTGTGCAAGCTTGTCCAGGGTGCTGATAAAGCTCTGCGCTGCTGGATCTTCCATGTCGTAGAACTGCTCAGCCCATGCTTTGGCCATCATCAACGACTTGCTGTACAGCTCGCCCTGCTCGCGATAAACCGACTTGATCGCGGTTTCCAGCTTGGACTTGATGTTTTCCTGCAGGTAGAAGTCCTGCTTTGGCGAGAGCAGTGGGATCACGCTGCCGTCGCGGGTACGGTAGGTGACAAAGTGCTCGCTGAAGTTCTTCAGGGAAGTCTGTAGGTTTGCTTTCCAATCGTCGACAGAGGTCGAAACGGTTGCCGCTTCTGCCTCCGCGGCTTCGGGCATGATTGCGTTGGCCAGAGGCAGTGCCGCAACGGCTTCTTGCAGGCTGGTCAGACGCAGTACCAGACCATCGCGATCAACACGGGCAACGGCTTTCAGCGCAGTAATATCACTGTGCATGGCTTCGCGGATCGGGGTCATGCTTGGATCGTTCAGCTCGGCAATACGGTGGTCGGCGGATTCAAGTAAGATAGTTGCACTGGCAGTATCATGTTCCAGCCATAATTTACGGCCAGCCATTTTCACCAGGTAATCGGCTTCGGCCAGTAGCCAGTCGTTCGGGCGGCGTCCCTTCATTTCGGACAGTGCCACCTGCAGGCCGGTGATTGATTTGCCCTGTTGGGAAATCGAGACGTCTGTACGCTGCAGGCTTTTTTCTACCTGGCTGAGTGTTTCTTCTTTCGTGGCTGCAATGCTGCTTGTCAGGTTGCTTTTCATTCCTGCAAGCTGCTGCTGAAGATTGGCCATTTTGGCTTCTTGGGCCAAGGTTTGCTGGTGGCCGTGGTAGTACAGGCCGGCACCTAGCGCGATGACAAGTGCAATGGCAATTGCCCCTGTTTTGCTGCCGCTTTGTTTTTCGGCTGGCTGGGGAGCAGGGGCTGGCTGGTTGGTATCGGCCTTGGTTGCTGTTTCCTTCGGTGCAGAGGTTTCAGGTGCTTGCGCTTTGGCACTTGATTGACCTGGCTTATTCGTTGTTTTTGACACTGCCGATTGTTTGTTATCTGCAGAGGTATCATTATTGGTTTTTTTGTCAGTCATCCGATTATCCCATCGTGCCTATCTTGCTTAGGGTCGTGAAAAGGCAAGCGTTGGCCGCACTTCCCACGGTGGAAATTGTACAAAAACCAAGCATTCTAGCCTGGTCTGCGATTCGTTGGCTTGGTACGAAAAGGTGGCGCTGAAGAAACCAAGCCATTTTGTCATCAGGTATTAAACTGCTTAGGTGTGCCAGCTGTTCGCCACTGGTGACTACCAATGCCGAGACCTGCCTCGACTGCCATGTCTGACACAGCTGGCCACCATCAAGCGGGATCCAGGTGCGCAGGTATGTTTCGCAGTAACTGACTATCGCCTCGCGTTGTTGCAAGGTTTGGGATATCAGTTCACGACCGCCATTGCCGCGTAAAATCAGCACCCGACGGTTTTGTACTCGAGCTTTAGCCAGTGCAGGTAATTCCAGTAGCCCTTCACTGTCACAGCGCGACTGAGGTGATAGCACATCATTGCCGGAGCACTCAGAAAGGGCTGCGGACGTTTTGTGCCCAACGGCCATATAATGCACGTTTTTTGGCCAGCTGGCACCTTGTGTTGTTAAGTAATTGTGCGCTAGGTTCACTGCATGAACACTGACGGCAATCAGAAAATCGTCTGATTGCAGCTTATTTAGCTGGGAAATCAAGGTAGGGAGTTGTTTTCCTGGCTGAATATCTAGCAGTGGCTGGGCGATAGTACTGATCCCCGCCGCATTAAGCTGCTGGGCAAGCAGATGGCATTCTGGGGCCGGGCGAGTGATCAGTATGGTCATTAGGCGTTGCCGTACAGCTTATCCAATATGTCCTTGGCACCCTCGTCAAGCAACTGTTCAGCCAACTGAGTTCCGAGTGTTTCTGCATCGGCAACCGGGCCGCTGATCTCGCCACGGACAATCTTGCTGCCATCGGGCTCTCCGACAAGAGCACGCAACCAGATTTCATCGCCCTGTAGCTCCGAGTAGCTGCCGATTGGCACCTGGCAACCACCCTGAAGGCGATTGTTCATGGCCCGCTCGCAGAGCACACGGGTAGCGGTATCTTGGTGGTTAAGGGCACCGAGCAGCGTGCGGACACGCGCGTCATCCAGGCGGCATTCAATGCCGACGGCCCCTTGCCCAACAGCCGGAAGGCTGATTTCAGGTGCAATGGCATCACGAATACGATCGTCCATTTTCAGGCGCTTAAGACCGGCGCAGGCCAGGATGATAGCGTCATATTCACCATCATCGAGCTTGCGCAGGCGAGTGTTGACGTTGCCGCGTAGATCTTTGACGACTAAATCCGGACGCTGGGCACGCAGTTGGCACTGACGGCGCAGGCTAGAGGTGCCGACAACAGCACCGGCCGGTAGCTCGTCAATGGTGTTGAAGCTGTTGGAGACAAACGCATCACGCGGGTCTTCACGCTCACAGATGGTTACCAGCCCAAGCCCTTCTGGGAATTCGACAGGTACATCTTTCATCGAGTGCACGGCGATATCTGCACGGTTTTCGAGCATGGCTACTTCGAGCTCTTTCACGAACAGGCCTTTACCACCGACTTTAGCTAGAGGGGTATCCAGAATGATATCGCCTTTGGTGACCATTGGTACCAGCTCGACAATCAGGCCTGGATGGGCCTGCTCTAGGGCATCTTTTACAAATTCTGCTTGCCACATTGCCAGCGGGCTTTTGCGGGTGGCAATACGGATCGGTTTATCGGTCATAGAATCGGGTCCATAAAATCGCTTGCATTTATACACGGTAATCGTATCACTCCTGCGCTGCGATGGTAATTCACTTGTTGTCCTCAGTGCGGTGAATCAGTATTGTCTTGATATGTGTTGTAATTAATGTGATATTTCTCACATAACCTTTAAGTGAAAAATTCATTACAATACCGCAGCTGGCGGTTTATTGAGTTTGTACTAGCTTGAGGGGAAATAGGACAAGGATGGGTCGTATTGTTGTTTGGCAATAAAGCGAGCCATTCATAAGCTGTCATAAATCGTCACTAACTTTACGGTTAAAGCAAAAACTGTTACATTGATCACGTTTTTGCTCGCGTGTAGAACAATAACTACACTAATAATGACAAGATTTGGGCCGCTCTCTAGCTGGTAGCTCTTGGAAGAGTAATTTGCATAATTATATCGAGACGCTTAAAAGTCGACTGGATCAGCACAATCAGCTTAGGCTGGAGCGTGCTCGCGCAGCGATGAATGCGCAGTCCGAGCAGGTATTCAATCTGCTAACCGTGTTACTTCACTATAACCATCCGGCAGTACCCGGTTATCTGGATCAGGTTGTGCCAGTAGGCATTGCCGCATTTGTCGTTTCGGAACAGCAGCAGCAGCTTATCGATGATTGCGGTTTAACCAGCCAGTCTACTATTACTCCTCCTCAGTTATCCGACGACGAATATCCCATTCTAGGCCTATATGCCATGGGCAGTACGTCTTCTTTGGGCCAGAGCCTGACCAGTGATCTCGACATTTGGGTCTGTATCCGTACCGATCTGGCGGCGGATGCCCGCAAGTCACTTGAGAGCAAGTGTTCGCTGATCTCCGACTGGGCAATGGCACAGGGTGTCGAAGCCAACTTTTTCCTGATTGACGAAAATCGTTTCCGCGATAACTTTTCTGAACAGATGACCGGCGATAACTGTGGTTCGAGCCAGCACTTGCTGCTGCTTGACGAGTTTTACCGTTCGGCTGTCCAGCTCGCCGGCCAGCGCCTGATGTGGTACATGGTGCCGTCGGAAATGGAAGAGTGTTACGACGAATATATCGACTATCTCGATACTAATGGGTATATCCGTCGTGATGAATGGATTGATTTTGGTCCGCTTACCCGGATCCCGGCCGAGGAATATTTTGGTTCCAGCCTGTGGCAGTTATACAAGAGTATTGATTCGCCCTATAAGTCGGTGCTGAAAGCCATTTTGCTCGAGGCCTACTCCTGGGAATATCCGCACACTCAGCTGCTTAGTGTTGACGGCAAGCGCCGTTTCTTCTCTGAAGATTGCACAGAGTACTGTATGGATGCGTACTATTTGATGCTGGAAAAGGTCACGCGCTATCTGGAACGTATTGACGATCACCGTCGTCTGGATCTGGTGCGTCGCTGTTTCTATCTCAAGACACATGAAAAGCTGACTCGTGAGCCGGCTTCAGGCTCGGTGGCCTGGCGTCGTGAGGTCCTGACTAAGTTGACCTCAGACTGGCAGTGGTCGAAAGAGGTTTTGCAGGAGCTGGATAATCGCCGGGACTGGAAGGTTGAACAGGTCAAGCGGGCACATAACGAGTTGCTCGATGCCTTGATGCTGAGCTACCGTAACCTGATCCGTTTTGCCCGTCGTAATAACATAACCTCGGCGATCAGCCCGGAAGATATCAGTATTCTTGCGCGTAAGCTGTATGCTGCGTTTGAGGTGCTGCCGGGCAAGGTAACGTTGTTGAACCCGCAGATATCTCCCGATTTGCATGAGTCGGATTTGACCTTGATCCAGGTACCTGCCGGGCGGACCAATACTGCCGGTTGGTATCTTTACAAGCAGCCGCTGGATCCCTATGCCATTTTGGGCCAGCCATCGCTGGAGCACAACCGCTATCTGAGCAAGCTGGTTGCCTGGGCATACTTCAACGGCCTGCTAACCGAATCGACCTGTCTGCACAATGTGGTGCGTGATGCGGCGATGGATATCGACAAGCTCTATCAGCTGGTCAGTGATATCCGCAATACTTTCCCGATCCGTCGTCCGCAGCCGGGTTTGCAGGCGCTGTCCAGTCCGTGTGAGATTCGCCAGCTGGGGCTGTTTGTCAATCTGGAAAATGATCCGACGACCGAGTTGAAAAACCGCTCGGTACGTTTTGACTTCAAAAACACCGATATCTTTAGCTACGGTGCCGAGCAGACTTGCCTGGTAGGCAGCGTGGATTTGGTCTATCGCAACTCCTGGAATGAAGTCCGTACCCTGAACTTCAGTGGCGAAAATGCCATGCTGGATGCCTTGAAAACGGTACTGGGCAAGATGCACCAGGACGCCATTCCGCCTGAGTCGGTTGATGTTTTCTGTTACAGCAAGCACATGCGTGGCCTTATCCGTAACTTGGTCTACCAGTTGGTCGCCGAGTGTATCGAAATGCGCCTGAAGCCGGTTGAGCAGGAAAAACGCCGTCGTTTCAAAGCTATCCGAATCGGCGATCAGACACATGGTCTGTTTTTCGAACGCCGTGGGGTCTCGGTCCAGAAGCTGGAGAATTCAGTCGATTTCTATAGCTGTATTTCGACCAACAAGCTGTTTGGCTCGGCGAATTTGGTAATGGGCAAAGCAGATGAACCGCATCCGCCGGAGATTGTCGATGCCTATGCCAGCGAAGGCCTGATCCAGTTTTTCTTTGAAGACTGCGATGCCGGATACAATATTTATATTTTGGACGAGTCGAACCGGGTGGAAGTCTACCGTCAGTGTAGCGGTGACAAAGATGAAATGGTTCATGGTGTAAACCGTTTCTATACCTCGGCTCAGGATCGCTTCAGCTACAGCGCGAATTTTATTAATTTTAACTTGCCGCAGTTTTACGACATCGTACATAGCGATGGTGGTGAGCCGCAGGTGATCCCGTTCAAGAGTGGCCAGCAAATCCCGCGACCCTCGGCGGCAGGAGCCGCTCCCACTATGATGTCGCTGTCGACACGCTAGTCAGGCATCTAAGCGGGCTGAATAACAAAAAGCGAGAGTCGGTAGGCTCTCGCTTTTTTCGTCTAGGCTGTTCACTTAACGGTACTGCTGGCTTATGACCAATCGACTGCTTCTTCGGCGTGTCGTGAACATTCCTGCTTCACCAGCGAAATCAGCTCGGCACCGCTGCGGGTGCAGTGCCATTCGCCGTTTTTGTACTTGAAGTGGTAACCGCCTGATTTTGAAGCCAGCCAGATTTCGTGCAGCGGCTCCTGGCGGTTAATAACGATTTGGCTGCGGTTCTCGAACTCCAGTGTCAGTACGTTGCCGCTGGTCTCATATTCAATGTCTGCACCGGATTCGTCGATGCCTTCCTCGATGCTCATAAGAACCTCATCGGCTAACTTATGAAATTCTGTATCATTCATCCCATTGCGTCCTATTGCTTTTCCTAGTGTTGGTGCGATTATAGAGGGCAATGAAATGATAATCACTGGCTTTGAAAAATGCATAAAGGTTTATTGGCAATTTTAGTACTGGGTGTATTGGCTCTTAATGGCTGTGGCCAGAGCGGGCCGCTATATATGCCGGACGATTCTGAGCAGCAACAACAGCAACAGTAACGACAGCGATCAGACAGGGAAGAGACAACTTTGGATTATTTTAACTACCAGCAAGACGGCCAGCTATGGGCCGAAGAGATTGCACTTACCGACCTCGCTGAGCGCTACGGTACCCCTTTGTATGTGTACTCCAGGGCGACACTGGAGCGTCACTGGAATGCGTTTGATCAGGCGGTGGTCAATCACCCTCACCTGATTTGTTATGCCGTGAAGGCCAACTCAAATCTCGGGGTGCTGAATGTCCTGGCCCGGCTGGGATCCGGATTTGACATTGTGTCGCAGGGTGAGCTGGAGCGGGTGATTGCCGCTGGCGGTGATCCTGCCAAAGTTGTCTTCTCCGGTGTCGGTAAGACCGTTGCCGAAATGAAGCGGGCGTTGGAGCTAGGTATTAAATGCTTTAATGTTGAGTCGGAACCTGAACTGGTTCGTCTTAACGAGGTTGCGGCCGAGCTGGGCAAGGTGGCGCCGATTTCGCTGCGGATCAATCCGGATGTCGATGCCAAGACCCACCCGTATATTTCTACCGGTCTGCGTGACAATAAATTTGGTATCGTTTTCGACCGTGCGCCAGAGGTATACCGTTTGGCACAGAGTCTGCCAAACTTGAAGATAACGGGAATGGACTGTCATATCGGTTCCCAGCTGACCAATATCGAGCCGTTTATTGATGCTACCGATCGCCTGCTGGCATTGATTGATACCCTCAAGGCCGAAGGCATTGAGATCGACCATTTGGATGTAGGCGGCGGTTTAGGAGTGACTTACAGTGATGAGCAGCCTCCTCAGCCTTCGGACTATGCCATTGAGCTGCTTGCCCGCCTGAATGACCATCCTGATCTGGAGCTGATTTTTGAACCAGGCCGGGCAATTGCCGCCAATGCCGGTGTGATGTTGACCCGAATTGAGTATCTTAAACACACCGAGCACAAAAATTTTGCTATTGTCGACGCGGCGATGAATGATCTTATCCGCCCGACACTTTATCAGGCATGGCAGGATATTGTGCCGGTCGTCCCGCGTGACGGTGAAGCACAGATTTATGACTTTGTTGGCCCTATCTGCGAAACTGGGGATTTCATCGGCAAAGACCGCGCCTTGTGCCTTGAGCCGGGTGATTTGCTGGCGGTACGTTCGGCAGGTGCCTACGGATTTGTCATGGCGTCAAATTACAATACCCGGACTCGTGCCGCCGAGATCATGGTCGATGGCCAAGATGCCCATGTCGTCCGTGAGCGTGAAACGCTGGAGCAACTATGGCAGTCTGAACACCAATTGCCAGAATAACGAGAAGGGACATCATGCAGATCAATTTTTCTAAAATGCATGGATTAGGCAATGATTTCATGGTGGTGGATTGCGTGACACAGAATGTGTTTTTTTCGCCTGACGCCATCAGGCGGCTGGCCGATCGCCATCGGGGGATCGGGTTTGACCAGCTGTTAGTGGTGGAACCGCCTTATGATCCGGAAACGGATTTTCATTACCGAATTTTTAATGCCGACGGTAGCGAGGTGGAGCAGTGCGGCAATGGCGCCCGCTGCTTTGCCCGTTTTGTCTGGATGAAAGGGCTTACTAATAAATATCAGGTTTCTGTCAGTACCAAGGGCGGAAAAATGATGCTGAAGCTGGAAAACGATAACCAGGTAACGGTGAACATGGGGGTGCCGGAGTTCGAGCCAGGCAAGATCCCGTTTCGTGCCAAGCAGAGCGAAAAAACCTATATTTTGCGAGCAGGCGAGAAAACGGTATTCTGTGGCGCGGTGAGCATGGGTAATCCGCATTGTGTCACGGTTGTAGACGACCTTGATACCGCCGGTGTGGAAACCCTGGGTCCGCTGCTGGAGTCTCATGAACGCTTCCCTGAACGGGTTAACGCGGGATTTATGCAGGTATTGAACCGGGGCGAAGTAAAGCTGCGGGTCTACGAGCGTGGTGCCGGGGAAACTCAGGCCTGCGGTAGTGGTGCCTGTGCGGCTGTCGCGATTGGTCGGCAGCAGGGGCTGCTGGATGAAAATGTGAAAGTGAGTCTTCCGGGGGGCGATCTTCATATTCGCTGGGCCGGAGAAGGCAAGCCATTGTATATGACTGGCCCTGTAGCACATGTCTTTGATGGACAAATAGTATTATGACAGATGTATCCCAACTGGGTGAGCTGCCTATGATTGCAGACACCTCGTTGTCAGATCAGGATGTGGCCGAGTTCTTGCTCGACAATCCTGACTTTTTTATTCGCCAGCCTGAGTTACTGACGCAGCTGCATGTTACTCACAGTGAGCGTGGCGTGGTGTCCTTAGTTGAAATTCAGCTGGAGAGACTGCGCGACCAGGTACGTGAACTGGAAGGTGAGATCAATACCTTGGTTTCTGCGGCTGGGAAAAACAGCGAGCTGTTTGAAATATTTGCCCGCGCCCAGCAGCAACTTTTTCAAACCCACAATATTTATCAGGCACTGGTGATCTTGGAAGAGCTCAGCGGTCAGCTGCAGCTGGATTTCAGTCTGCGGTTGTTTGATAGCTTTGATGACAACCTATATCTCGAACGCAAAGCTTTCGAGAGCTTTCGCGTTGCCCATTTGTCACACCGAACGGTATATATGGGGAGGTTGCGCAAGCAAGAGAGCGAGCTGCTCTTTCGCCAGCCACCGCACTTAGGATCCTATGTGGTGCTACCATTGGGTATCGAACACCCAATCGGGGTGCTGAGCTTTGCCAGCGCTGATGGCGGTCATTTTCAGCCGGCGATGGATACTTTGTTTGTCGAGCAGTTGGCCTTGGTGCTGACTCGCCTGATCCATCACTGGGAATATACCCGTGAGGTGATTGATTGAGTCAGTTGCCTTCTGGGCTGGAGAAGCCACTGCATCGGTTTTACGAATACCTGCGTAGCGAACGTGAGTTGAGTCTGCACACCCAGCAGAACTACAAGCGTCAGCTGACAACGTTAGCCGAGCAGCTGGTGGAACTAGAGGTTACTGACTGGCAAGTGGTCGATGCCGGCTGGGTACGGCAGCTAGCCAGCAAAGGCATGCGTGATGGTCTGAAGGCAAGCAGCTTGTCGATGCGCCTGTCGGCGCTGCGAAGTTTTTTTGATTATCTGGTACGCCAGGGCGTGCTGAAAGCCAACCCGGCCAAGGGAGTGTCTGCACCCCGTAAGGCCAGGCCGCTGCCCAAGAATCTCGATGTTGACGAGATGGATCAATTGCTCAATGTGAACGAGGATGATCCGCTGTCGATTCGGGATCGGGCGATGATGGAGCTGATGTACGGCGCCGGATTACGCCTGTCGGAACTGGTTAACCTGGATGTGCGTGATATTAGCCTCAGCAAGGGGGATATCCGGGTTATCGGTAAAGGGGACAAGGAGCGTATTGTTCCCTTTGCGGGCTTGGCCCGCGAATGGGTTGGGCATTGGCTTAAGGTTCGTGGACAGTTGGCTGCCAGCGGCGAGCCCGGTTTGTTTGTTTCTAAATTGGGACAGCGGATCTCCAACCGCAATGTTCAGAAGCGGATGGCCGAATGGGGTCAGAAGCAGGCGGTGTCCAGCCACATTAACCCGCATAAACTGCGCCATAGCTTTGCTACCCATATGCTGGAATCCAGCGGCGATTTGCGTGCGGTGCAGGAGCTACTGGGCCACGCCAATCTGTCGACAACCCAAATTTATACCCACCTCGATTTTCAGCACCTGGCAAAGGTGTATGATGAAGCACACCCGAGGGCCAAACGAGACAAACGCTAATGCGTCTTGCCACCTACTCTGCTGATGTAACTGAGGGCTGACATGCAGTTTTATCGCAACCTCCAGCCGCCGAAGGCGCTGACATTTGATTTGGATGATACCCTATACGATAACCGCCCGGTGATCCGCCGCGCCGAGCAGGTGATGCACGACTGGCTGGCAGAATATCACCCGTGCAGCCACAGCATGGCCAGGGAAGATTGGCTGCAACTGAAAATGCGTCTGGTCGTACAGACTCCTTATCTGCGTCATGATGTGAGTCTTTGGCGTTATGAGCTGCTTAAAATCGGCTTGATGCAGCTGGGATACTCGCAGCCAAAAGCCGAGCAGGCAGCCCAGGAAGGTTTGGAGCGGGTACTGGTTGTCCGTAATCAGGTTGACGTTCCCGAGGAAACACACCGGGTACTGGCTGAACTTGGCCGGAAGGTTCCTTTGTTGGCGATCACCAATGGCAATGTCGATGCCGAGAAGATAGGCCTCGGGCAGTATTTTTCCCAGGTGCTGGTTGCCGGTCGTGATGGTTTGGCGAAACCCGAGCCGGATATGTTTGCCCGGGCGACAGCACTACTGGGTGTGGCCGCGCAGGATATCCTCCATGTCGGCGATCACCTGGTGACAGATGTTGGCGGTGCGAAAAAAAACGGTTTTCAGGCATGTTGGTACAATGATCAGCAGCGTCAGCTGCACTGCGAGCCAAAGGTTAAGTGGCTGCCGGATGTGGAAATCTGTCGTTTGTCGCAGTTGCTTGATTTGGTCTGAACTGGCCCAGAAAAACAAAAAGGCGATCATAGCGATCGCCTTTTTTGACTATTCCAGCAGGCTCTGCTTCGGCTCGTTGCCGAGCAGTCTGTCTACTGATATCAGCCCTGCGCCCCAGAAGACGTTCACCAGCATCATCATTCCCCATAGCTGGTGGTCGAAAAAGCCTTTTTCCCACAGCAGCGGGTAGGAAACCACGGCAATAATATTGAAGACGAACAACACCAGTGCCATCGGGCGGGTGAATAAGCCCAAGACCAGAAAGACCGGCAGGATCAGCTCGGCGGCGGTACCCATGTAGGCGGCGAGCTGCCAAGGCAGCAAGGGGACCTGGTATTCGTACTCAAAGAGATAGAGGGTACTGTCCCAGCTAGAGTATTTGACCATTCCTGATTTGAAGAATACCCAGGCGACCCAGAGTCGGGTGAATAACAGCAGCAACGGAATAAGTGGCTCCGTAATGCGCTGGGCGAGGCCGTCGACCTGTTTGATAAAACTCAGCATGCTCATTCTCCCTCTGGCAAACCTTGAATGTCTGAAAATATATGTTGCTGGACCAGCTCGCCGAGCATTGCCAGCATCTCTTCCGAGGCTTCGCCAAGGCAGCCATGCTGCTGGCTGAGCCGAACCAGTCCGGTCGCTCCGGGATGGGTATTCAACACTATCGTTTGATTCGGGCGTCGTTGGATCACGGCAGATTCCGGCTGGTTGAGATTGATTTCTTCAATCGCGTTGTCGGTGATCATCTGCCAGATAGTCGCGACCGGGTAGTCGGAATCAATGCAGAACGTCGGTTCGGGCACCTCAAGCCGGAGTTGGGGTAAATTAGCCTCAGTCAGTTGCTGTAGTTTATAAAACGGAAACTGGCAGTCGATGGCTGGCGCATGGGCAGCACGATCGAGGTACCACTCCAGTCTGGCCAAATCGGCCAGGTACGAAACAGCGGCAACCAGTTCGGGCTGGTTGCAGATGGTATCGCAAAGTCCTTGTCCGTAATGGCTGACATCACCCTGTTGCAGCGGATGGGTCAGAACGTGCTGGCGTGCAATTTGGCCGAAGCACTCCTCGCCGACCACGGCTTTGACGCAGGGGTAAACCACCTCAAGAATTTCTGACAGGCTGATAATAAAGTTATTGCGATAGATCTGGATCAGCTGCTCGGCCGGAAACTGGCCGTTAGCAATCTCTGCTGTCACTGTACTGGGCTGATAGTGCAGGGCGGCGGCAAAGTCTTGCTGCAGTTGATGTAGCGCGTTATCAGAATCAGGGGGTGAGGAGCTGCCCATCTTGCGCCTCCTGCATCATAATGTTGCGTGCCTTGTCGGCCTCCTCGAGCAAGACTGAGAGCTCCGGAATATCCAGATCCCACTCAATCAGGGTCGGGGTTTGACCATGCTGTTGCACCCAGTTGCGATAGAGTTGCCATACCGGTTCGCTGACCGGCTTGCTATGGGTATCAATCCAGATCTCGCCGTCCTCGAATTGTTTGGCGGTAAAGCCGGCAAGGTGGATCTCTTTCACTGCCGAGGCATCCAGCGCGGCAATGTATTGGTTACAGTCAAAGCCATGATTAAAGGCACTGACGTAAATATTGTTCAGGTCGAGCAACAGCCCGCAGCCCGTTCGTTGCTGTACCTGATGAAGGAACTCCCACTCCGGAATGGCCGAATTTGCAAAGCTCAGATAGCTGGACGGGTTTTCGATCAGCATCTGGCAGCCGAGATACTCCTGCACCTGTTCGACTTTGCGGCAAAAATGGTTCAGTGCCTCTTCGGTATAGGGCAGAGGTAGCAAGTCATTGAAAAACTGCCCGTCGACGGAGCTCCAGCTGAGGTGATCCGAGACCGCGATCGGATTGATTTCATCGACCAGTTGTTTGAGCTGGCTCAGATGCTGGCGATCCAGGGGATCAGCCGAGCCGAGGGACAAGCCGATACCGTGGCAGCTAATCGGGTAGTGCTCGGCAATTTGCCGTAGCTGCTGCCGGGCGGTCGATGTCGTGATGAAGTAGTTCTCACTGTGGACCTCCAGCCAGCCGATATCCGGCTTCTGCTCAAGAACCTGAGCGATGTGGGGGGAGCGTAACCCCACCCCAACCATTTGGTGCTGTGTCAGGGCGCCCACTTATTTTGCCTCTGGCGAGCTGCCGGCCAGGCGGTCGCACAGACCTTTGGGTACCATAATAAAAGCATCTTTCTGGCCATCGGTTTTTGCGGTACCAGCACATGAGCTAGTCTTGGTGGCACAGTCGTTCTTGCCCGCCTTGGCAACGCCGTAGCATTTTTCTTTGGCTTCGGCAGCAACGGCGGTCGAAGCAGTCATTGCGGTACCGGCCAGAGCAATAAGGCCTGTGACGGCAGTGGCGAGGGCAATATTGGTTTTTTTCATAATCATTCCTTGGATTGAGCTAACAATTCAGTGTGTCGTGGCCATTAAGACGATGATGTTGACCCGCCGGATAAACGGTCACACAGGCCTTTGGGAACCATAATGAACGCATCTTTCTGGCCATCAGTTTTGGCAGTACCTGCACACGAGCTGCTCTTGGTGGCGCAGTCGTTCTTCCCTGCTTTTGCAACGCCATAGCATTTCTCTTTGGCTTCGGCTGCCACGGCGGTCGATGTCGTCATTGCGGTACCTGCTAGCGCAATAAGGCCAGTGACGGCTGTTGCTAGGGCAATGTTGGTTGTCTTCTTCATAATCATTCCTCTTTGATTCGCTGACTGTTGCGTTGTAGCAACGTTTCTTTTTGTTATCGTTGGCGCTTTTTGCGCTCTCGGAACATAAGAAAGGGCGAGCAGACTTTTTATTTCACCTTTTTTTAACTTTTTTTGCTGGCATGTAACATTTTGTCATTTCCAAGCATAGATCAAATAAGCAAAGGCAAGCGTTTGAAACTAGTGAATTATCAAACTGCTGTGCCGACTGGCGGCCGGATTGCCTGAATCTCTGGGGAGGGTGAAGTTCTCGAAGCATTCTTGATTTGAGCTGGTATAATCACCAGCATTGTATAAATAACCAGTAGGTAACGATGGACGCTTCACTCCTGTTAGATGGCCTTAATGACAAGCAAAGAGAAGCGGTGGCTGCGCCGCTAGGTAATCACCTGGTTCTGGCGGGTGCGGGCAGCGGCAAGACCCGCGTACTGGTCCATCGTATTGCCTGGTTGATGCAGATTGAGCAGGCCTCGCCGTATTCGATCATGTCGGTGACGTTTACCAACAAGGCGGCGGCCGAGATGCGCGGCCGGATCAACGAGCTGATGCAGGGCTCCTCGGCTGGCATGTGGAACGGTACCTTCCATGGCCTGTGTCATCGCATGCTGCGTGCCCATTATCTTGATGCGCGCCTGCCTGATGACTTCAATATATTGGATTCGGACGATCAAATGCGCCTGCTCCGTCGTCTGATCAAAGCGCAGAATCTGGATGAGAAACATTGGCCGGCCCGTCAGGCAGCCTGGTATATCAACGGTAAGAAAGACGAAGGGCTGCGACCTGCCAATATCGATAGCTTCAACGATCCTGTCGAGCAAACGTGGCTGCGTGTGTATACCGCCTATCAGGAAGCCTGTGATCGTGCCGGGCTGGTGGATTTTGCCGAACTGTTGCTGCGGGCTTTTGAGCTGATCCGCGATAACAAGCACATTCGCGAGCACTATCAGGCGCGCTTCAAACATATATTGGTCGACGAATTCCAGGATACCAACAACATTCAGTTTGCCTGGCTGCGCCTGATGGCAGGTGCTGATTGTAACGTGATGATTGTCGGTGATGATGATCAGTCGATATACGGCTGGCGTGGTGCTCAGGTCGAAAACATTCAGCGTTTCCTGCGTGATTTCACCAATGCGTCATCAATTTTTCTCGAGCAGAACTATCGTTCAACGGGCAATATTCTTAATGCCGCCAATGAACTGATTGCCAACAACAACGAGCGAATGGGCAAAAACCTGTGGACCGACGGTGCCGAGGGTGAGCCGATTTCGTTGTACTCGGCCTTTAACGAGCTGGATGAGGCGCGTTTTGCGGTGGGCAAAATCAAGGAATGGCGTGATCAGGGGGGCACCCTGAACGAGACCGCATTCCTTTATCGCAGCAATGCCCAGTCACGGGTACTGGAAGAAGCGCTTATCCAGGCGGGGCTGCCATACCGTATCTACGGTGGTATGCGTTTCTTCGAGCGTCAGGAAATCAAAGACTCGCTGGCCTACCTGCGTCTGATGTCGAACCGTAACGATGATGCCTCCTTCGAACGGGTGGTGAATACACCGACTCGAGGACTTGGCGACCGGACTCTGGAAACCATTCGCCTGGCGGCACGGGATCGTGGTGCCACCATGTGGCAGGCTAGTATCGCATTGCTGGAAGAACAGGTACTGGCCGGCCGTGCAGCCAATTCGCTGCGCCGCTTTATTGAGCTGGTTAATGCACTTGAAGATGACACTCGTGATTTGCCGTTGTTCCAGCAAACCGATGAGGTGATCCGTAATTCTGGTTTGCGGGCGATGTACGAGCAGGAAAAAGGCGAGAAAGCCCAGGCTCGAATCGAAAATATGGAAGAGCTGGTTACTGCTACCCGCCAGTTTGAAGTGCCGGAAGAAGCGGAAGAGATGAGCCCGCTAGCAGCCTTTCTGTCTCACGCGGCGCTGGAAGCTGGCGAAGGACAGGCTGATGACTTTGAGGATGCCGTGCAGCTGATGACGATGCACAGCGCTAAGGGACTGGAGTTCCCAGTTGTGTTTATGGTCGGCGTGGAAGAGGGAATGTTCCCGAGCTCACGGACGACCGAGGAAGTGGGACGCCTGGAGGAAGAACGCCGCCTGTGTTATGTGGGGATGACCCGCGCGATGCAGAAGCTGTATATCACCTATGCTGAAATGCGCCGTCTGTATGGCAAAGATAACTTCCATAAACCGTCACGTTTTATTCGCGAGATCCCAACCGAATTCGTCGAAGAAGTACGGATGAAGGCACAGGTATCGCGTCCGGCGAGCAGTGGACGTTTCAGCCAGACCCAGGTGAATGATAACTTCAACCAGACGGGCTTTAGCCTTGGCCAGCGCGTGCAGCATCCGAAGTTCGGTGAAGGTACTATCATCAATTTTGAAGGCAGCGGCGCCCAGAGCCGCGTCCAGGTTGCGTTCAACGGTGAAGGGATCAAATGGCTGGTGACGCAGTACGCCAAGCTGGATCCGATGTAATTTACTGATTGCCGTAATGTAGTCAGAAAGAAAGCCCGTCATGCTGATGCATTGGCGGGCTTTTTTGTCTATCGGGTTATTTCCTATTGGGCTCTTTATTACTGGTTATTACTGGGCGATGACCTTGCCTTCCCGGCGTGGATCGGCGGCACCGGAAAGTTGTTTGCCGTCAATCCGGATAGCCTGAACACCTGAGTTGAGATCTTTGATTTTGACCTCGAAACCAAGCTGTTTCAGTTTCGGAGCCCACTGCTCGGCTGCCGTGTCTTTTTCTAGCTCGAAGGCCCCGAAACGATTGTTCATATTGGGTAGGTTGATGGCCTGCTGTAGATCCAGTCCCCAGTCAAGATGGCCAACAAGGGTTTTGGCGACATAGCCGATGATCTGGCTGCCGCCCGGCGAGCCAACCGCCAGATACGGTTCTCCGTCTTTCATAACGATGGTGGGTGCCATTGACGAACGCGGACGCTTGCCGGGCTCTATTCGGTTGGCAATCGGATTGCCGCCGACATGACTGCGGAACGAGAAGTCAGTCAGCTCGTTGTTGAGCAGGAAGCCGCGTACCATTAATCGCGAGCCGAAGCCGTTCTCGATGGTGGTGGTGATTGAAATAACATTACGATCGCTGTCGACAATGGAAAAATGGCTGGTGGAGGGCAGCTCCAGTGATTCATCCTTCGCGTAGCGCATGGCGTGGGACCAAACCGGCAGGCCTGGTTCGGCCGTTGCAAGGGCCTTGTCGCCTTTTAGTAGCTCGGCACGCTGCTTAAGATAGCCGGGATCGACCAGGCCATCGGTAGGCATCGGCACATAGTCACTGTCTGCCATGTAGCGGCCGCGGTCGGCAAAGGCTAGGCGAGACGCATCTCCCAATAGACGCCAGCTGTTGACGTCATTTTGGCCCATTTTGTCGATGGGGTAGTGGCTAAGCATGCCCATGATCTGGCCGAGGGTCAGGGCGCCGGAGCTGGGCGGCCCCATGCCGCAGATCTCAAACTGGCGATACGGTGCGCAGACAGGCTTCCGCTCCTTGACCTGGTAAGTGGCCAGATCCATCACGCTGAGCACGCCGGGATTCCCTTCGGCGTTGCGCACGGTACTGACAATATCCTTGGCAATTTCACCGTGGTAGAACGCGCTGGCTCCCCGCTCGGCAATTTGTGAGAGGGTATCGGCATAGGCCGGGTTGGTAAGGCGCTGTCCGGCTCTGATAGGACTGCCGTCGTCATTGAAGAAATAGGCTTTGGTGTCCTGCCAGCGCTGGAGGTTTTTCTGATCCCTGGCGACAAGCGTTGCCAGTCGCGGGCTGACGGTGAAGCCTTCTGTGGCCAGTTTTATCGCGGGGGCAAACAGATCACGCCAAGGCAGCTTGCCGTGCCGTTGATGGGTATACCACATCAGCTTGACGGTACCGGGTGTCCCGACGGAGCGACCACCGACCACGGCATCGTAGAATGCCAGCGGCTTGCCGGTTTGATCCTGAAACAGACGCGGGTTGACGGCAAAAGGGGCCGTTTCTCGGCCATCGAAGGTGGTTAGTGCTTCTTTTTCTGCATCCCAATACACCATAAACGCCCCGCCGCCAATGCCGGAAGACTGTGGCTCGGTGAGCCCGAGTACCAGTTGCGTCGCCACCATCGCATCGATGGCATTGCCCCCCTGGCGGAGCATCGTAGCCCCTGCCTCGCTGGCATACGGGTTGGCGCTGGCGATCATCCATTCGTTGCCAATCACCTGGTGCTGCTGGCTGATCCCGGTTGCTGCCTCGGGGGCAATCTGATCGGCGGTTTGCTTGCTCAGTGCCGTAGGGACAAGCAGGCAGGCTACCAGTGCTACAGCCAGACGGGACGTGTTCCGTTCCATGGTTTATTCCTCTTTCGCATACGGGGGCTTCGATAGCGTAAGAGCTGAATCCGGACCTGTCTAATTGTTGAGCAGTTTTTGTGCTCGTAATCAACAATTTATTGTTGGTTTAACGATCAGGCCGGTAGCGCCAGACGCAGCAGGATCATGCTGCCGATACTGACAAACAGCAGGCCGCAGAGCCCGTCGATGAAGGGCGTCCACTGCTGCAGCTTTTTCTGTAGCCGCTGCCCGGTCAGTAGCCAGGCCAACAGGGCAAACCACAGGAAGGAAGTTAGCCACAATAGACTGATTGCGGTGACTTTACCGGTGACGGACATCCCTGCCGGTACGAGGGTCGAGAGCAGGCTCAGGAAGAAGACCAAGGCCTTGGGATTGAGGATGTTGGTGGTAAACCCCTTGGCCAGTGCCTGCTTGCGATTGGCGACAAGGTGTTGCTCTGGAGCCGGAGAACTACAGATATCGTTTTTTTGCCAGGCTTGCTTCAGTACTCCTTTGACGGCACCGATGCCTAGCCAAAGCAGGTAACAGCCTCCTGCTGCTTGCAGTATGGCGAACAGGGCCGGCTGTTCGCGGATCAGCAGGCTGGCTCCGGTCAGGCTCAGAATCGAGTGGAGCAGGATCCCCAGAGACAATCCGAGCGCAATGATGATGCCGGTCTGACGTCCATAGCGTCCTGCATTTTGAACCACGAGGGCAAAGTCCGGCCCCGGGCTCATCAGGGCAAGAATATGAACGGTAAGCAAGGTGATAAAGGGGGTAATTTCGTGCATCTCATTGTATCCGGTGGTGGTATAACAGGGACTAGCATGCCTCGGTGAGCGCGGGAGCGCTTGTAAAAAATTAACAGTACGGGATCAGATTTCCGATGGGGCAACGCCAAAGGCCTGTTTGAAGGCTCGGGTGAAATGAGCCTGGTCATAAAACCCGACATAGTAGGCGACATCCGTGCTGCAGTATCCGGCTTTGAGCAGGGCCATGGCATGTTCCAGGCGCAGGCGGCCCAGCCAGGCATAGGGAGTCATGCCGGTTGCTTTTTTAAATTGGCGCAGGAGCTGGGACGGACTCAGGTCACATTGCCTGGCCAGATTGTCGAGGCTGATTTTCTGATCCAGATTGGCCATCAGGTAGTCACGTAGCTGACGGAGATCTTTGCTTCCCAGCGGCACGACATGCTGGGGGCGGAGCTGGCTATATCGACCGAGCAGCCGAGAAAAGTATTCAATTGGCATACAGTCCTTGGCCAGCTGGGAGAAATGTGGATTGCCCAGTTGGGTATGCAGTTGGCTGAGCTGACTAAAGAGTTGGCTGTCCGTTACCTTGTGCTGCTGGAAGTGTACCTGATCGTTGCCCGATAATTCGCCGGCCTGGTGATCGAGCCATTCGGGGGCAATGCTGAATACTTTGACCTTGTAGCCTTGCTGCTGTGGCTGGCCGTCGTGAATTTCATCAGGGGGCATGATCACTAGCTGGCCGGCTCCCGCTTGGTAGCTGGCACCATTGAAATAATATTGCTGTTGCCCGTCGGTGATCAGTCCCAGGTGGTAGTCGAGATGATAATGCCGTTTGAAGGCAAAACTTTGGTAATGTGCATCAATCAGGTTGATGTCATCAATGCCAGATTTCCGGTGGTTGACTGTATTCATCCTGACCTCCCTAACCGCCTGATTGCAGATAGTACCTTGCGTTGCTAATAATGTGGCTATCAGTAGAACATAAACGACGGATGGCGACTTGTAAAAAAGTGACAAGCCGCGGGCCGTTTGCCTTTGTTCGATTAGCTGGCTAGCTGGTTTGAGCCTGTTTTTTTGCCTGACGATGGCCTTTGATACCATCAACGCTGAACAGTACCAATGCCCCCCAGATAAAGGCAAACGTGTAGCCCTTGTCAGCGGTAAAGCTTTCACCGTAGACCGTAATTGCCAACAGGAACATCAGGCTTGGGCCGATATACTGAAAGAACCCTAGCGTTGATAGTTTCAATTTGGTGGCGGCACCGGTGAAGCAGAGCAGGGGGACTGTCGTAACGACACCAGCAGCTATCAGCAACAAGTTGGTACTGGCTGGATTGGCGGCCCAGTCGGCTGTCGGACTGTCAGCGATCAGCAGCACGTAAATTGAGGCCAGTGGCAGTAAGATACAGGTTTCCATGAACAGGCCCGTTCCGGCGTCCAGATTGATCTTTTTCCGCAACAAGCCGTAGAGACCGAAGCTGGCAGCCAGGGCCAGAGCAATCAGTGGCAGAGAGCCAAACTGGATCAGCTGTACGGCCACCCCGCAGGCTGCCAGCGCGACTGCTAGCCATTGTAGTGGACGTAATCGTTCGCCCAGGAAGAACATACCCAGAATGACATTCAGCAACGGGTTGATGTAATAGCCCAGGCTGGCATCGAGCATATAGTTGTTGTTGACGGCCCAAATGAAAATGAGCCAGTTGCTGCCAACTAATAATGCGGTAGCAACCAGTATCAGCAATGTCTTAGGTTTACGTAGTACTGCTCGGATCCTGCTCCAGCTCTTGGTGACGAAGATTAACCCGGCCAGGAAGAAAAAGGACCAGATCACCCGGTTGCTGAGGATTTCCAACGGACTGACATGCTGTAGGGATTTAAAGTAAATTGGTGCTATGCCCCACATCGTGTAGGCGGCAAGGGCGAGAATGACCCCTCGTTGGGTATTATTGGCTTGTTGGTTCATTTGGTCTTAGTGTCTTATTTTATAAAATTGGGCAAAAAAAAAGGCATTTTCTAAAAAGGTATGCGAGAGCAGTATAAAACGTGTTCAAGATGAAAGTCATCCGAACTTTTGATGATTCTATTAGCAGTGCCTTTACAAGAAGGAAAGGCGACATAAACTACGGTGTCGATTTGCGAGCTGCTTTCCAGTAAGCAGGATCATGGGTATTTGACGGTGAGTCTTGGCAAGTCTCGTTCACATCGGCGATCTGATTGGTATAGAATAACCAGCTCGTCAATCAAAGAGTCGATTTATGTCATCTAGCAGCGCCGTTTGTCAGCCAGCTTCTCTCTTGGCCAGTGAGCAGATCTTACAGGATGTGTTCGGCTATCAGACTTTTCGCATTGGCCAGCAGGAGGTGATCGAGGCGGTAGCTGATGGTCGGGATTGTCTGGTGATCATGCCAACCGGTGGTGGTAAGTCGCTCTGCTATCAAATCCCAGCCTTGATGCGAGAAGGGCTGACATTGGTTATTTCTCCTTTGATCTCTCTGATGAAGGATCAGGTTGACCAGCTAAATGCCAACGGGGTGACAGCTGCCTATTTGAATTCGACAATGTCCCGCGAAGCGATGCAGGACACATATCGGGCAATGCAGAGTGGCGAGGTGAAGCTGGTGTATGTCTCGCCAGAACGGGTGTTGACCCGTGATTTTCTGGAACGCCTCTATGACATGCCGCTGAGTATGGTTGCCGTTGACGAGGCGCACTGTATCTCTCAGTGGGGGCATGATTTTCGTCCCGAGTATGCGGCTCTGGGAACGCTGAAGCAGCATTTTGACCAGTTGCCTGTCATGGCCCTGACGGCAACTGCGGATGAAACTACCCGCAATGATATCGTGTCCCGGCTCAGTTTGGTTGATCCGCATACCTACCTTGGCAGTTTTGACCGGCCGAATATACGTTACACCCTACAGGAAAAATACAAGCCGATGTCGCAGCTGACCCGCTACCTTGGCGGCGTTCGGGGGCAGAGCGGGATTGTGTATTGCAATAGCCGCAAACGGGTTGAACAAATTACCGAAAAGCTCTGCGATAACGGGATCCGGGCTGCTGCGTATCATGCAGGTCTAGAGCATGATGAACGAGCGAGGGTACAGGAAGGCTTCCAGCGCGATGACATTCATATTGTTGTGGCGACGGTGGCTTTCGGGATGGGTATCAACAAGCCCAATGTCCGTTTCGTGGTGCATTATGATATTCCTCGCAATATTGAATCCTATTATCAGGAAACCGGCCGTGCTGGCCGTGACGGCTTGCCCGCAGAAGCGGTGATGTTCTATGACCCGTCAGATCTGGCCTGGCTGCGTCGCTGCCTTGATGAAAAGGATGAAGGGCCGCAGAAGCAGGTGGAAAGCCACAAGCTGAATGCTATGGGGGCTTTTGCCGAGGCGCAGACCTGCCGGCGCCAGGTGCTGCTCAATTACTTTGGCGAGTATCGCGAGGAACCGTGCGGCAACTGTGATATTTGTCTGGATCCGCCCAAGCGGTTTGCTGCCGTTGAAGTTGCCCAGAAAGCCTTGTCTTGTGTGTACCGGGTCAACCAGAGCTTTGGCATTAATCATGTGGTGGATGTGATCCGCGGGATGCAGAACCAGCGCATTCGCGAGCATGGGCACGAGCAACTGAGTACATACGGAATTGGCCGGGAGCACAGCCATGAGTTCTGGGTCAGTATTCTTCGCCAGTTGGTGCATCGTGGGTTTCTCACCCAAAGTATTGTCCGTAGTTCGACATTGCAGCTGACCGAAAAGGCCCGCGCCGTCCTGCGTGCCGAGGTTGAGCTAGAGCTGGCGGTACCTCGGCTGGATATTGCTACGCGCAGTGCGAAAAATGACAAGCTGGCCAACCGCCAGTATGACAAAAAGCTGTTTGCCAAACTGCGCAAGCTGCGTAAGGCCATTGCTGACGACGAAGATTTACCGCCTTATGTGGTCTTTAATGATGCCAGCCTAATGGAAATGGCAGAAATGCTGCCGACCTCAGCCGGTGAAATGCTAGCAGTGAACGGTGTGGGTCACCGTAAGCTGGAAAAATATGGCAATGTGTTTTTGGGGGTGATCGAAGATCATCTCATAGCGGGTATCGATGAGCGGTAGATAAAAAAATACCGGACATTCCGAGTCCGGTAAAATGCGTTTGAGAACATAACGAGTATGTTCTGTTCGCGACAAAACAGCTTGCGTATTTGGTGAGAATGTTAATATCACCTATTGTCAGGAAACGGAAAACCGACGGGATGTCTTTCCGGTTCCGAGACAACGATCTTATAAAAACATGAATACAATGGTGCTGGCTATAGCCCCTTTATTACTTGATACGCATAGCAACACTTGGTTACAGGAAAACCGTCCAGATAGCATGTAACGAGTGCTTGTCGTCGATAAAAAGGAATACGTATGACCTCTACTTCCTCTCGGTTCGTTTGTCGAGAACTCGATTTAGAGCATGGGCTGCTATTGCTCGGAGGCCCTGAATTTGACTTTGATAGCTTTCCCGCAGTGGCCGAACAGTTCCTGCGGCAGATTGACGCGACGGTTGTCGAGCGTGAGCTAAATGCCGATCTGCACGTCTGGCTGATTGATTTTGAAGGCTGTCGGCTGATGCTCAAGGGAGAACACTATTCCAGTGCCTTGTGGCTTGAGTGGTTGTCGGCCGACGACCATGAAACGCTGCAGTTTCTGGCGGGTATGCTTGCCGTCAGGTAGTTTTTCGTTACGGTAAACAGCAAACGTTTGCACTGATTTGAAGCCAGTTTTTGGACTAGGCAACATAAATGGTTACTGTATAATCGCCGCTTCGGTTGCTGTCGACAGGTATGAGAGCCTGGCCGCAGTGTTTTGGGTTCCCTCTCCCCCAATGACAAAAAGGTCTTACAATGACTGCATCTCAATTTTCTTTCGCGCAACAGCGCAAAGCCCTTTCGTTCCTTGTTGTATTCCACCTGTTGATCATTGCCTCGAGCAATTACCTGGTGCAATTGCCGTTTACCCTGTTTGGTTTCCATACGACCTGGGGTGCATTTACCTTCCCGTTTATTTTTCTGGCGACAGATCTGACGGTCAGGATATTTGGTGCAACCATGGCTCGTCAGATCATTTTGCGGGTGATGATGCCATCACTGGCAATTTCTTATGGTTTGTCGGTACTTTTCTATCAGGGGGAATATCAGGGCTGGTCCCATCTCGGCGAGTTCAATCTGTTTGTTGCCCGTATCGCGATAGCCAGCTTCATGGCCTATATGCTGGGTCAAATCATGGATGTGTCGGTGTTTAACCGTCTGCGTCAGACCAAACAGTGGTGGGTAGCACCAAGCTGCTCGACTGTTTTTGGTAATGCGCTGGATACAGTGGCTTTCTTTGCAATCGCTTTTTACAACAGCCCGGATCCGTTTATGGCGGAAAACTGGGTCGAAATTTCGCTAGTGGATTACAGTTTTAAACTGATCATTAGCCTTGGCTTGTTTGTGCCGATGTACGGAATATTGCTTAACTACCTGATTAAACGCCTGACAACGATTAACCCAAAAATTGAGCCCCAGCAGGGGCTGATCTGATACAGTTTGGTATAAGCTTAACAGCCGACAATATGTCGGCTTTTTTGTACCTGAAAAGCAGGAGTGGAAGTGATGAAGATACGTCAGGCAAGTTTGGCAGAAGCTGTGGAGGTGCTGGCACGGATCAGCGAGTTTGCGCTGCCAGCCGATGAGAACGCCCTGCAAGCCAGGCTGAAAGGAAAAGCGAGCCTAATCCTTGTAGCAGAACAGGATGAGCAATTGGTTGGCGTCAAAATAGGTTACCGCCTATCCGAGACATGTTTCTATAGTTGGTTGGGAGGGGTCGCTCCCGAAGGGCGCTGCGGCGGAGTGGCCCAGGCTTTGCTGGAAGCCCAAGAAACCTGGGTGGTTGAGCAAGGTTTTGAAGAGCTACGGGTCAAATCGCGTAACCGTTTTCCAGCGATGCTAAGGCTGTTGCTAAGAAACGGGTACCTTATTGAACATATGGAGAAAAAAGACGGAATTGAGGATTACAGACTACATTTTGTCAAGTCGCTGGAAATTAAATGACAATTATTCGCAATAAAATACTTGCATCTTAAATGAGAATGGTTATTATTAACCAGCGCTCAGCAAGGGAGGTACGCAAAACGCCCCCCTTGTTGAAGGCACGACATTGCTCACATTGCTTCCAGTGTACTTCAGCTACGGTCTGTGTTTTTAGTGTAGGGCTGAAAACGAACACCAATTCTGCTGAGCGGCGCTTACCGGTTTACTTATAAACCTAGGTAACGCCGCTTTTTCTTTTTTGCAAACTATGCCAGCTTGACCAATTCTTTCACGAGCTTATTAATCCCGCTTGCGGCTTCTGTAATACTTCCTGCTAGCATATAGGCTGGTGTTGTTAGGAGCCGACGTTTCTGATCCAGCACAAAGTCATTGACCGGACAGTTAATGTGCTCGCCGCCCATTTTATTGAACGAATGGGCTGTGTCTGGGTCATCGCCGATTGTTCCTTTGGCCCCCGGCCCGTAAATAGCAGGGATCAGGGTTGGGGCAATACACAGATAGGCGGCAGGTTTCTCTTCTTTGGCAAAGGCCTGGCATGCTCTTTTTACCTCGGGGTTTACCTCGCAACCGGCACCGGTGAAAGCAAAGTCGGATAGGTTTTTAGCAGCCCCAAAGCCGCCCGGTAGCAACAGGGCATCGTAGTCTACGGCATTGAGATTGACGATATCGTCAATATTGCCGCGGGCAATACGGGCAGCTTCAACCAGAACATTGCGAGTTTCAGCCATTTCTTCGCCGGTCAGGTGATTGATGACATGGTGCTGGGGAATATTGGGCGCAAAGCAATGCCAGCTTGCCCCTTCTTGCTCAATGGCCTGCAAAGCCAATACCGCCTCATGGATTTCAGCTCCGTCAAACACGCCCGAGCCGCTCAAAATAACTGCTATTTTCTTCATTTTGGCTTCCTTTATGGTCAGATTTGTCTGTTTTTGCATTCAGATATTCTAATTTCAGATCGATCTGTTAACTTTTTCCACAATTAATGATCATTTTAGGATCGAGGATCCATTTTTGCATTTAAATATAACTCGTTGTTTTTTATTGGTTTAGATGAAGATCGTGTGTTTTTTATTATTTTTGATCAACTGTTTGATTTTAAATACTAACAAAGTTATCCACAGATATCGGGTGCTTGGTGGAAAACATCAGTTAACACTTGTCGGCTGTCATGGCATTCTAGTGCCTTAACTCTTTCATCCCCCGGATATAAGAATCTCTTTATGGCAACTATCCCTGAAAATCCACTTATCCTGATTGATGGCTCCTCTTATCTCTACCGCGCCTACCATGCCGCACCGAACTTCACTAATTCGGACGGTGAGCCGACGGGTGCCGTATTCGGTGTCGTTAATATGCTGCGCAGTTTGTTGCGCCAGTTTTCAACTGAGCATATCGCCGTGATCTTTGATGCCAAAGGCAAAACCTTCCGCGATGATATATATCCGGAATACAAGGCCAACCGCCCGCCGATGCCTGATGATCTTCGAGGCCAGATTGAGCCGTTGCATGCAGTGATCAAGGCGATGGGGCTCCCGTTGATCTCGATTCCCGGGGTAGAAGCGGATGATGTGATCGGGACTCTGGCCACTCAGGCATCCAAGGAAAATATGCCGGTGCTGATCAGTACTGGTGATAAAGATATGGCCCAGTTGGTAGATCAGAACGTCACTTTGATCAATACCATGACAGATGTCGTTATGGATCCGGCCGGCGTTGTCGATAAGTTCGGTATCGGTCCTGAACTGATCATCGACTATCTGGCGCTAATGGGCGACAAAGTGGATAACATTCCGGGTGTTCCAGGGGTCGGAGAGAAGACTGCCAAGGCATTGCTCACGGGTATCGGTAGCTTGGATGCATTGTATGACAACCTTGATGCCATCCCGCCATTGGGCTTTCGCGGCTCGAAGACGATGCCAAAGAAACTGGAAGAGCATAAAGATTCGGCATACTTGTCCTATGAGCTGGCAACGATCAAGCTGGATGTTGAGCTGGATGTGACGCCTGATCAGCTACGTAAAGGTGAGCCTGATACCGATGAGCTGATCAAACTGTTCGGCAAGCTGCAGTTCCGCCGCTGGTTGGCAGAAATGCTCGATGGCAGCGACGGTAAAATTGTTGCCGATGAACAATCGGCACAACCTGCCGCCGAGAAGAAAGCGGTGGCACCGACGATAGATCGCAGTGGTTATGAAACCGTGCTGGATGAGGCTGCTTTCAATGCCTGGCTAGAACAGCTGAAGGGTGCGGATGTGGTAGCATTCGATACTGAAACCGACGGCCTTGACTATATGACAGCCAATTTAATCGGGGTGTCGTTTGCGGTGGAAGAAGGCAAGGCAGCCTATGTGCCTGTTGCCCATGACTACCTCGATGTTCCGGCCCAGCTGAGTCGTGATTGGGTACTGGCACAGCTTAAGCCGTTGCTGGAGGATCCGGCACAAATGAAGGTGGGGCAAAACCTGAAGTTCGATGCCAGCATCCTGGCTCGTTACGATATTGAGATGCAGGGGATCCAATATGACACCATGCTGGAGTCTTATGTCTTCAATAGTGTGGTCGGTCGTCATGACATGGACAGTTTGGCTCTGCGTTATCTAGAGCACAAAAATATTAGCTTCGAAGAAATTGCCGGCAAAGGCAAAAAGCAGCTGACGTTTAACCAGATTGATCTGGAACAGGCGGGGCCATATGCGGCGGAAGATGCCGACATTACACTGCGGCTGCATAATCTTCTGATAGAAAAGGTGAACGCTGACGAGAAGCTGAAATCGGTATTTGAAGATATCGAGATGCCATTGGTACCAGTGCTGTCACGTATAGAGCGTACCGGAGTGCTGATTGACAGCATGCAGCTTAGTGCACAGTCTGCAGAAATTGCCGTTCGTCTTGATGAGCTGGAGAAAAAGGCGTTTGAGATTGCAGAGCAGGAATTTAATCTTAGTTCGCCAAAGCAGCTTCAGGCGATCCTGTTTGAGAAGATGGGATTACCGGTACTGAAGAAAACACCATCAGGCGCCCCTTCAACCAATGAAGAGGTATTGCAGGAACTGGCATTGGACTACCCATTGCCGAAACTGATCCTGGAATATCGCAGTCTGGCGAAACTAAAGTCGACCTACACGGATAAGTTACCGAAGATGGTCAACCCGGCGACAGGCCGTGTGCATACCTCCTATCACCAGGCTGTTACTGCGACAGGCCGCCTATCGTCGAGCGATCCTAATCTGCAGAATATTCCGGTTCGTAACGAAGAAGGCCGCCGGATCCGTAAGGCATTTATTGCTCCGACCGGCTATAAAGTGCTGGCAGTCGACTACTCGCAGATTGAATTACGGATCATGGCGCATCTGTCCGGTGACAAGGCGTTGTTGGATGCATTCAGGCATGGCAAAGATATTCACGCAGCAACGGCGGCAGAAATACTGGGTTTGCCTATTGAGTCAGTTACCAGCGAGCAGCGCCGTCGTGCTAAGGCAATCAACTTTGGTTTGATCTACGGGATGAGTGCTTTTGGCTTGGCGAAGCAGCTCGATATGGGGCGTAACGAAGCGCAGGACTACATGAATGTGTATTTTGAACGTTACCCGGGGGTATTGGAATATATGGAAAGTACCCGCACGACAGCAAGCGAGCAAGGGTATGTGGAAACCTTGTTTGGCCGTCGTCTGTATCTGCCAGATATCAAATCCCGTAATGGCATTCGTCGCAAGGCGGCAGAGCGTGCGGCGATCAATGCGCCAATGCAGGGAACAGCAGCCGATATCATCAAGCGTGCGATGATATTGGTCGATCAGTGGGTAGAGAAACAAGAAGTGGGCCGTGTTCGGTTACTCATGCAAGTTCATGACGAACTTGTTTTTGAAGTACAGGAATCTGAGCTAGAAAGTGTGACGGCTGAGATCCGTAGCCTGATGGAGTCTGCGGCTGAACTGGATGTTCCCCTGATAGCTGATGCAGGGGCCGGCTTGAACTGGGACGAAGCCCATTAAGTGTTTTATATGTTATAACTAAGGAAATAGCTGGCTTAGGTCAGCTATTTTTTTATGAAAAATAAAGAATAGTAAAATTACGTTATTCTAAATTTAGTTACGGTTTGATGAAAAAAAATTACAAAAATGACTTTTCAAATCTGTGCAATTGATATACAGTTATCTGCGTAGGGTACAGAGGTAAGATGTTCTATCTTTCAGACCTTTTGTTTCACGTTATTGGATTTGGCTGATTCAGCCGCCCTGGTCTTTTGACCAGGGCGTTTTTTATTGGGCGCCAAAAATTCTCCCGCTTGTTGTTTTTTCCCCCTTTTAAAGTCCCTTATCTGGCTTTTTCTGCCCCAATGCTGGCGAAGAAGTATGCATAGTGATGCTTGTTCGACTTAAGTGCTCGTTTTTCCGCTGAATGGTGCATGTCCTTTATAAATAAAGGCCTCAGCTATTCATGCCTAAAAATTAGAGTAATTACTTTAATTGTTATCAATAGGTGGGTATAATCATGCATGCTTCTTGTTCATATTTGTTTTTGGTAGCGGGTCTTTATACCGGCTGGCCAACACATCCATGAAATAGTCACTCTCAGATTGGGGTGGCTTTTTTTTCGCCTGTATATTTATAAAAGTGTAATTAAATTCCATAAGCAGCCTTGTGCACTTGATGTTTTTTCATGGTTAATTTGCACTAAAAAACAACTGAGTATAGATTTACCGTCAAATGGGTAAAAATCAATGTTTAGGTGTGGTAATGGCGGGCTGGGTGCAGGAATGGCTGGTTAAAAAACAAGCAGGATCAGGATAAAAAACTTGCGTTGGTGAGGGAATTCATTGATCCTTTTAGGACAAAAATAAAAACCTCCTATTTCTCTCCCGTTGCCCCACCTGGAAGGTGGGGAATTTTTATGGCCCTGTCCATAGTGCCATCGTCTCGCGAATTATCAGTTACTCAGCATCATCGTTTGCTGTTTCTGTATTGTCTTCAAGTAGTGTCTGCTGACGGGCCAGCTCAGGGGCAAACCACTCATCGAGCTTGCGGCGCACTTGATCAACACCAATGCCTTTCAGGGCAGAAAATACCTCTACCTCCACATCACCGCCAAAGCTTAGTGCGGTATTGCGTACTGTCATTAGCTGTTTTTTCCGGGCACCGCTTTTCAGCTTGTCGGCTTTGGTTAGCAATACCAATACCGGTAATCGGCTTTCGACAGCCCAGCTGATCATCTGCTGATCCAGGTCTTTCATCGGATGACGAATATCCATCAGTACTACCAGGCCTTGTAGACACTCGCGTTTCTGAAGGTACTCACCCAGTGACCTCTGCCACTTTAGTTTCATTTCCAGCGGGACCTGGGCAAAACCGTAGCCTGGCAGATCGATCAGGTTACAGCCATTGATGACCTCGAACATATTAATGAGCTGGGTACGCCCCGGTGTTTTGGAAGTACGTGCTAGGCTTTTCTGGTCGGTAATACGGTTTAGGGCACTAGACTTACCTGCATTGGAGCGGCCAGCAAATGCGATCTCAACGCCTGTGTCGTTTGGCAAGTGACGAATGTCCGGTGCACTTGTGATGAATCCTGTATTTCTATAGTTGAGAGGTTGATTCACTGTTAACTCCGTCAAGTCTTCATGTAGTCGACTGATTACTTTTATGTGAAATTGTGTAAAATGAATGAAAACCGTGCTTGGTTTGTGGTCGCATTGTATACCATGTAACTGAGCATTACTTGTGGTACTGGAAGCTCTATAATTATAAACGGAATGTCATGAAGAAATTAGCATTAATATTGACTCTTCTTGCCAGTTGCTCAGCCTGGGCCCAGGGAGATGCAGAAGCTGGAAAAGCGAAAGCCGCGACATGTGCAGCCTGCCATGGGGCAGATGGTAATAGCATAATGGCGCAATACCCGAAAATTGCCGGCCAGCACCCTGGCTATCTTGAAAAACAGCTCAAGGATTTCAAGCTAGCAATGACGACGGGTGGTAAGCAAGGCCGAAATGATCCGGTTATGGGGGGGATGGCAATGCCTCTGACCGAACAGGATATGGCAGATCTGGCGGCTTACTACTCAACCCTACCTATTTCAGATAATACGACCCCAGAGTCTTCGGTCGAAATTGGCCAGCAACTGTATCGCTTTGGTGATGCCGAGCGTGGTATTGCGGCGTGTACTGCCTGCCACGGTCCTCGTGGTAACGGTACCAGCCTGTCTGGCTTCCCTAAAATTTCTGGCCAGAATGCCGAGTACGTAAAACTGCAGCTGGATAAATTCCGTGCAGGCCAGCGTAGTAACGATCTCAATGAGATGATGCGTTCTGTTGCCGCAAAATTGTCTGATGACGAAATTACCGCCCTGTCACAGTACGTAGGTGGCTTACACTAAATAAATAGTATTCCAGTATTGTGTAATAAAAGGCAGCCTCGGCTGCCTTTTTGCATTCCGCCTAATTAAGGAGGGACGGTAGCGCTTGCAATTTAATGACAATAAACACCGCAAAAACGCCGATAGCTGAGTAGCTTGTAAGAGATCTGCCATTCAGGCTAGCCGATGATGATGAAAGACTCATGGGATATTGGAACCATTACCATATAGATCATATGGTTATTAATATTGAAATAATATTTCAGAAAAGTATGTGTGTGAGGCAATCTTGTATCCGAGCTGAATCGGCGTAAAGTATCCGTTGTCGACAGGGAGAGCGGCAAAGGATAGGAAGCGCCATTGACGGCATAGGCAAGTAGCCTGAAGAATACGGTGCGCGAGGGAAAGTGTACCCACAGGGATGGTGAATTGTGTTGTCAGGATGACAACAGCTTTATGGATAAGCCGGTCAGGGAATGATCGACGTTACAGGGAATAGTGGCACGGACGGTAAAAATTCATCAGGATGATGAAGAACAAGCAACGTTGGCAGGGAAAGCATTAATAACAAAAGGACTATTGTCAGACCGGGATGTTTATATACTGGTTAAGGACAGACTAGACAGGATCAAAGCCAGCAATGGCGACCCCATAGAGCGACAGGTGATTACCTGTCGCTTTTTTCTTTTCTACAACGCCCCTTCTGGCCCTTGCCTATCTGGTGCGAAAGTGCACATTTCTCGATCGAATCTGCTATTATACCCGGCTTCATTTTACGCCAAATTGCCATATGTGCTGTGTAGCATTTTGGTTAATAGGAGACAGTTCGTCATGCAACTCTGCCCGTTATGCAGTAGCCAGTCGGCCGATGCTTTTCACCAAGACAAGCGACGGGTGTATTTTCGCTGCCAGGCTTGCGCGCTGATCTTTGCGGATCCTGAGGCGCTGTTGTCACCGGAAGATGAAAAAGCGGTCTACGATCAGCATGAAAATAACCCTGACGATCAGGGCTATCGTGGTTTTCTGAACCGCCTTGCCCAACCGCTGGTTGAGCGGCTGGGAGCGTCACCGTGCTCCGGACTGGATTTTGGCAGTGGCCCGGGACCGACTCTGTCCGTGATGCTGGCAGAGATGGGGTATAATATGGCTATATATGATCCGTATTTTGCCGATGTCTCTGCCGTACTGGATAGGCAGTATGACTTTGTCACCTGTACAGAAGCAATTGAACACTTTTATACGCCTGCGAAGGAATGGAGGCTGCTAACAGATATGGTGAAACCTGGCGGATGGCTAGGGATCATGACCAAGTTAGCAACAGATGCAGATGCCTTTGTGCAATGGCATTACAAGAACGATCCAACCCACGTGAGCTTTTTCAGCCGCGAGACTTTTCGCTATCTGGCAAAGCGCGATGGCCTGAAAGTCGAGTTTGTTGGAAATGATGTAATTTTGCTGAGGAAAACCCAGTAATGACCCGTAAGAAAAGAACCCGTACACCAGGATCGGAAGGTCCTGCAGAATATTCTCAAAAATCAACGACTAGAGCAGATCTAGAAGCGCGTAAGCGTCAGAAAGACAAAAAGCGCAAAGGCCTGAAGTCTGGTAGCCGTCACTCGGCTGTCCAGACAGAAGATGCGAGAGCACAGGCGAAACGCAAAGATCCGCGCCACGGCAGCAAGAAGCCGGTCGCCCTGATTGTTGAGGCCAAGAAGCCGACAACCAAGAAAGAGCGCCGCCTGAGTGCCGAGCAGGAACTGGCGATGCTGGAAAACGATGCACAGCTGATGGTGTTGCTTGACCGTATCGAAGCGGGTGAAAACCTAGGAGCTGGCCTGCAGAAGCAGGTTGATCAGAAGCTGGATCGTATCGAGCAGCTAATGAACCAGCTGGGTCTGCTGGAAGACAATGTACCTGAAGCCGCTGATGGCTTTGCACCGGTAGCAGGTATCTCTTCTGATGATGATTTGCTTGAGCAGTTTGAAAACTCGGATTTTGGCTCATTTGAGAACCCTTTTGAGGACTCAGGCGAGAGCTCGTCCGATAAGGAGTAATCGTTGCAGGATATGACGCTTTGGTTAGGACTGGCTGGCAGTATTGTTGCCGTACTGGCAATGTATGCCGGCTACTTATTGTTTAAACTGTACCAGCAAAATGCACGTCATAAAGCCTTTCTGGAGCGGACAAACCTTCAGCAGGCCGAGAAAATTCAAGAGCGCAATAGCAATATTATGGAGAGTGTGCTCATTATTGCCGAAGCCGGCAAGCAGGATCAGTGCGATATGTCAGAAGTGGCCATCCGTCTCTATAAGCTGATGGAAGTGCTTCAGGGCGATCGACAGGTTGATTTTGCCAGCCAGTATCCGGCGATGAACGAGTTGTATCATGTCGTGAAAGACATGCCGCGCGGCGATGCTAGAAAGGCTCTGCAGAAGAAAGAACGGATGGAGCTGGATTTACGCCGGATGAAAGCTGAAGCTCGTTTGCTTGCCGACATCAAGTGCGAGCTGGATGTGGTTCTGACGCTGAAAGCCGGGATCACGCCAAGCGTTTATTAGAATGACAGGCCTCATCTATACTGAAGCTATCAGATGGGTGAGGCTTCTGACTAATAGCCAAGGCAATATCTGAGCTAGTCATCATTTCAGTTATCTGTAAAAAGTAAAATATCTACATCTTTACCAAGTTATGGCAAACTTGGCATTCGCAATTTATCCCCCAGACCACTAGTGGAAATATGTCATGTCACATGAGCAGATTATTTGGGATCAGGCACTGATAGAAAAATATAATTACTCAGGCCCCCGCTATACCTCATACCCGACCGCCCTTGAGTTTCATGAAGCCTTTACGCCGGCGGAATTTGATATGGCGTGTGCGCAATACCCTGATCGCAACCTTTCACTGTATGTCCATATCCCGTTTTGCCACAAGCTGTGCTATTACTGCGGATGCAATAAAATCATTACTCGCCATCAACACAAGGCTGATCAGTATCTTGATGTCCTAGAGCAGGAGATCCGCCAGCGCGCCGCACTGCTGGGGGAGCGTAATGTAAGCCAATTACACTGGGGGGGAGGAACTCCGACGTTCCTTACCAAGCCGCAAGTAAGCCGTCTGATGGGCTTACTGCGTGAGCTGTTTAACTTCGCTTCAGATGCTGAAATCAGTATTGAGGTGGATCCGCGAGAAATTGACCTCGATATGCTCGATCACCTGCGTGCAGAAGGGTTTAACCGTCTGAGCATTGGCGTGCAGGACTTTAACAAGGAAGTGCAGAAACTGGTCAACCGTGAGCAGGATGAAGAATTCATTTTTGCCATGGTAGAGCGGGCAAAAGAGCTGGGCTTCCGTTCGACCAACCTGGATTTGATCTATGGCCTGCCGAAACAGAACCGTGAGCTGTTTGCCAAAACGCTTGAGCAGGTATTGACCCTGAAGCCGGGACGACTATCGATTTTCAATTATGCCCACATGCCAAAATTGTTTGCTGCGCAGCGTAAAATCAACGAGGCTGATTTACCGGCAGCGAAAGAGAAGCTGGCTATTTTGCAAGATACCATTGCAACCCTGACGGGAGTTGGCTATCAGTTTATCGGTATGGATCATTTTGCGCTGCCGGATGATGAGCTGGCCGTGGCGCAGCGAAACGGGATACTGCATCGTAACTTCCAGGGCTATACCACCCAGGGTGACTGTGATCTGCTAGGGCTGGGTGTGTCGGCAATTTCGATGATTGGTGACTGCTACGCACAAAATCAGAAAGAGCTGAAAAAATACTATGCCAGCGTGACGGACAAGCGTGAAGCGCTTTGGAAAGGTGTCTCACTAGATGCGGATGATCTGTTGCGTCGTGAAGTCATTAAAGCGCTGATTTGTAACTTCCAGCTGGATATGACTGATATCGAGCAGCGCTTTGATCTGGATTTTAAAACTTACTTTGCCGAAGATTTGGAATTGCTGCAGACTTTTATTAATGACGAGCTGGTGACCGTTGATGAACGTTTCATCCAGGTGGAGCTGAGAGGTCGCCTGTTGATCCGCAATATTTGCATGTGCTTTGATAAATACCTTCGCGATCGTGCGCGCCAGCAGCAGTTTTCCCGAGTGATATAATTCCTCTGGGATGAATATACCCAAGTATCTTGAGATCGCTTGAGTATAATACAAAGCCCCCGTGACTAAGGTTTCAGGCCTTGGTTTCGGGGGCTTTCTGTATTTACCAATCCCCACCTGTTGCAAGACAGATATTGGTATAACAGCCTACTTAGCTGCTAAACATATTGACGGTGGCTATCAACGCCAGCACGCCAGCTGCAAAATGGCCAGGGCCATTGGCTGCGAGTTCACTGACGGCTGGTATAGTCACACTGAATGAGATAATACTTTCCAGCATGGTGGTATTCCCACGGAGTTATTGTTGATGTTATAGCGGATGGTATAAAGCAGCGTACTGTTCTATCCCGCTTTTAAAGCAAGAATGCTCTAGTCAGAGTGAGCTGAGCAGGTGCAGTTTGGCTTTAAAGTGGGCGTATTCTACGCAATATCGGCCAGAAGGGAATTGTTTTTGCTCAAAAAGCGAGCAGGAAATATCGACCAGACCAATATTATTTGCTAAGTAAGGCGGTAATTACAATCAGAGTAGTTAGTGCTAACCATTGTCCATATCGGCAGAAACTCGGCTGATGCTTTCCTGAGCTGTTGGCCATTCGCTCAGTGGTTGAGGTTTGGCATAGTAAAACCCCTGGGCATAGCGGCAACCGAGTAACTTCAGCTGCTCGGCTTGTTCCTTGGTTTCAACCCCTTCCGCGACAACATCGGCGTTAAAGTTCTCGGCCAGGGTAATGATGGCGGCAATCACCGGGGTGTAGTTGCTGCTTTCGGTCATTTGGTTGACGAACGAACGATCGATTTTAAGGCTATCAAAAGGTAGCTGGGTGAGATAGGCCAGTGAGGAGTAACCGGTACCGAAATCATCAATGGCAATATGAACGCCGAGCTGGCGGAGGTGCTGCAGGGTTTCGGTTGCCTGCTGCGGTTGGCTGATCAGCCGGGACTCGGTGATTTCCAGGGTGAGGTTGGCTGCCGGCAAACCTGACTCAGTAAGGATATTTTCTAGCTGCTCGACAAAATTGGCCTGCAGCAGCTGGCGAACGGACAGATTGACATGGAGCATAAAGGTTTGTGGCCAATGTTGCTGCGCGATCATCTGGCTGGTTTGTTGGCATGCCATGCGCAGGATTTGCTGGCCCATCTCGATGATCATCCCGTTTTCTTCCGCTAGGGGGATAAACTGGATCGGGGGCACAAGGCCACGGGTTGGGCTACGCCAGCGTACCAATGCCTCGGCACCGCAGGGTGTCTCACTTGCCAAATCAATGAGAGGCTGGAAATGGACTTCGAGTTCGTTATGTTCCAGCGCCCGGTTGATCTCGGCAGCCAGCCGGGTTTTTTCAAGGGAGGCCTCAAGCATTCGGGGCTCGAAATAGTGAACCGGTTTATCTTCCTGTGTTTTGGCTTTGTTGAGGGCCAGGCTGGCATTACGCAGCCACTCGGCCATGCCGTCTTGTGGTAATACACCCTGTACCGCCCCGATACTGGCAGAGACCATAACCTCTACTCCGTTGACGATGAAAGGGAAAGAGAAAGGCGCAAGCAGCTGGCCTGCGATTAACTCGGCATTATCATGTGTCTCGAGACCGGGAATAAACACGGCAAACTCATCCCTGCCTACTCGGCTTAGCAGGGATGTATCCGGCAGGTCTTTTTCAAGGCGACGGGCGATAAGGACCAGAAGCTGGTCACCATTGAGGTGGCCGATACTGTCGTTGATGTGGCTGAAGGCTTTCAGGCCAATAATCATCAGGGTCGCGTGCTGGTTTGTGTGCGGACTTACCGTTGCTTCTGTGATGCCCTCCCGGCTCAATAGCCCTGTCAGATTGTCATAGAGCACCAGCTTGCGCAGAGAGTTAAATGAATGCTGAAGGCGGGCAGACATGGCTTTGAACGCTTGCGTTAACTGATCGGTTTCGTGGAGTTTGATCCCCGGGCGGATGTCAACATTCCAGTTGTTTTCGGTGATTTTTTGCGAGGCCCGGGCGATGTCGATGATCGGTTGGGTAAGCTTGTTCAACACCAGCAGGCCGATCAAGAGCCCGCAACCGGCAAGGAGTGCCGCCGCCAGCAAGCCCGATTTTTGATGCTCCGGAAGCTGCCCCAGCAGATCTTCCTCGGGCATGATAACGACAATGTTCCACTTGAGGTTGTATTCGTCCTGATAGGGGGTCATACGGCTGAAGTAGCGTGTGTTGTCGTGTTCAAACTCAAACTCGGTACCAATGTTGGTGAGCGCTAACTGAGTTTGAGCTATAAATTTTTGGCTGGCAGCGATCAGGGAATCTGGTTGAGGTAGTTGGGTCGCCGGTTGCTCTTCCGGCGGCAGAACCGAACTGGCAATAAGCTTGCCTTCATCATCGACAATGTACGTGCTGCCCGAAAAGTCACGACTCTCTCTTTGCAGGAAACTGTTGATGTAGTTGAGGTTAATATCCGTCACCATCACCCCGAGCAACGTATTGTTGTCGTCAATAACCGGGCTGACAGCAGATATGGTCAGCGTGTGAGTTTCGTCCTGGTTGGTATAAACATCTGCCCAGCCAGGGGTGAGGCTGCGGGCAAAAGGTTGGTACCAGGGGCGCAGGGTTGGATCGTATGCACTGATCCTATGGGTGGTGGTGCCAAAGTGTGTCGAGCCGGTATAAATATGGAGTTCGTTGTCAGTACGACGATCTTTGAGTAGGAGGGAAAGTTGATGTCGGTTTTTTTTACGAAACCCAACAAAATATTTGTCTTCACTGCCAAAGCCGATAGTGGATATTTGCGGCTGGTGGACATACAGCGTCGATATGGCGTCTTTTAGGTATGCTTCAAGGCCTGTTAACCGAGGTGGCTGGTATAGCTGGTGACGTTGAATACTGTCGGCAATGGTTAGATTGGTATTGAACGGATCGCCCAGGAAAAGACGTAAATCATTGCTTATGCTTCGGGTATAGGAGCTCAACAGTTTACCGCTGACTTCGGCCAACATGCGTTCATAGCTATTTTGCTGGGCGAAGGTGATCACGCCAACAGTCAACAGCAATAATGAGGTAAACGGTACCATTACCGCTAAACGTAGCGTTAGCTGGCGAGTCTTAAGCATGGCGTATGATAGTAGAAACGTCGTACTGTAATTATTGTCTTCTGATAGTCATGTAAATTGAAAGAACATGCAAATGTTCTTTTCAGGAATGTTATATCCATGCCGCTAAATTGAGAGGTCAGTCGATGGGGGCAAGCCAGTCGAGGCTTGAATGCCCCCATGCTGTGTTAATTATATGTTGCTCAATCTGCCGCGACGTTGAGTTCTTTTAGTTTTCTGGTCAAAGTATTGCGACCCCAACCGAGCAGCCTGGCGGCTTCCTGCTTATGGCCGTGTGTATGCTCCAGGGCGGTTTCCAGCAGGATTTTCTCAAATTCTGGCAACGCTTCTCCCAGTAGGTTCTGATTACCCTGCTGCAGCGTGTCCCGTGCCCATTGCTCGAGAGCGTGGTGCCAGTGTCCATGACTGTTGTTGGTCTCTGTTCGAATGTCGCTTGTCAGCAGTTCTGGCGGAAGATCCGATGGTAGAATTTCGTTACCGCTCGCCATGACTGTTAACCAGCGACAGGTATTTTCCAGTTGACGGACGTTACCTGGCCAGCCGAGCTCGGTCAGAGTTGTTTCTGTTGTCGGGTGGAGGGTTTTTACCTCGACACCGAGTTCATCAGATGCACGCTGGAGAAAATGACGGGTAAGCTGTGGTATATCCTGACGACGGTCTTTGAGTGCCGGAAGGTGAACCCGGATCACATTGAGGCGGTGGAACAAATCTTCCCGGAAATCACCGTTGGTGACCAGTCGCTCCAAGTCTTGATGAGTCGCTGCAATGATCCGGACGTCGACATTGACCGGCGAGTGACCACCAACCCGGTAGAACTGGCCGTCTGCCAGTACCCTGAGTAGGCGAGTCTGGATATCTAGCGGCATGTCACCGATTTCATCAAGAAACAATGTACCGCCGTTGGCTTGCTCGAAGCGTCCCTGACGGACGCTGTTGGCCCCGGTAAATGCCCCCTTCTCGTGGCCGAACAGCTCAGACTCGATCAGATCTTTCGGGATAGCAGCCATATTGAGGGCAATGAATTCTTTGTGGCTCCGTGGACTGTGGCGGTGCAGAGCATGGGCAACCAGCTCTTTACCGGTACCGGACTCACCATTGATAAGCACCGAGATGGAAGAGCGTGATAGACGGCCGATGGCGCGGAAGACCTCCTGCATGGCAGGTGCCTCGCCGATGATTTCTGGTGCACTTTTTTCTTCCTGCTCAGGCTGTTGCTGGCGCTTTTGTTCCTGGCTATGGGTAACTGCTCGCTCTACGAGGGTGACGGCTTCATCAATATCAAATGGCTTGGGCAGGTACTCGAAAGCACCTTCCTGGTAGGCATTAACCGCAGCATCAAGATCTGAATGGGCCGTCATGATAATCACCGGCAGGGCTGGATAGTCCTGTTGCAGCGATTTGAGCAAGGTTAGCCCGTCCATCCCCGGCATCCGAATATCGGAGACCAGTACATCGGGTACACTTCGCTCCAGTGACTCAATGACACTGTCAGCGTTGGCAAAGGTTTCACATTTTAATCCGGCCGCATTGAGGGTTCGTTCTAATACCCAGCGAATTGAGCTGTCATCGTCGACAACCCAAATTAATCCTTTGCTCATATCACGTCCTCTCTTGTTATCGTTCATCGGTGATGTGTCTGCTACCCATTATTTAATCGGGAGATAAATGGTGAACTTGGTATGGCCCGGCCAGCTGACAACTTCGATTTTACCTTGATGTTGATCGATCAGGTTCTGGGCAATTGACAGCCCAAGCCCGGTTCCTCCTTCCCGGCCTGTTACCATGGGGTAGAACAGGGTGTCCTGGATATCGCCGGGGATCCCCGGCCCGTCGTCAATAATGTCGACCTTGGCGGCGATACGGTAGCGTTTACCATGGATCAGCGTTTGGTGGGCAGTACGGGTTTTCAGGATAATATTCCCGCCGTCATGCTGCTGCAATGCCTGGGCAGCATTGCTGACTATATTGAGTATGGCTTGTTCTAGCTGCTCCGGATCCATCGTGAAATCAGGCAGGCTCGGATCGTAATCGCGGTGGAGCTGAATGTTGCTGCCGCTGTCAATCGCGACTAGCTGGCGGACTTTTTCTAACACCACATGAATATTATCTACCTGACGCGATCCCGGGCGCTGCGGACCGAGCAGTCGGTCGACCAGGTTACGCAGCCGATCTGCCTGTTCGATAATCATCTGGGTATATTCGGTATAGCTGGGATCCGGTAGCGTTTTTTCCAGCAGCTGGGCAGCTCCCCGCAGCCCTCCGAGTGGGTTCTTGATTTCATGGGCCAGCCCCCGAACCAGCTCCTTGGCTGCCTGCTGCTGGGCGTGCTGGCTGAGCTCTTGGCTGATCCGCCGCTGTTGATCGATAGGCTTGAGTTCCAGCAGGATCAGCAGCTCTTTCTGCCATGAAAGCGGGCTGGCATTAACCTCAAGGGTGTAATGTCTGCCGTCTATCACAAAGGTGACATCACTGTCTGCCAGTCCCTGGCCGCTTTGTAGCGTGTCTTGGATCAGACCGAGGTCGAGTGATGAATGCTGCAGTAAGTCCGGAAAGCGGGCATTGTTGAGGCGACGCTTGCTGAACGATAGCAGTTGCTCTGCGGCCGGATTGACATAACGAATAGTCAATCCTTCGTCGAGCAGCAATATCGCGGTGACCAAATTGTCCAGGATCAGGGGGGTAAAAGAGGCTGTCACGATTGTCATCCTTGTATTACCTGTTCACTTTGGTGCAGTGAATAGGTGGCGCACCAAATTGGTGCAATCAAGTGTAACCTGTCTGCCCCGCATCGTGAACGGAAAATCGCGCTTGCTCTGTTTTACTTGGGCTTAACCGTTGGTGGCTTGCGCTGGAGCAATGAAGCACGATGTAGGTAAACAGTGATTACCTCTGACGATGCAATAACCTTGCCGTTATTGAGTATCTGGGCTTGCAGGGTATGGCTGCCGCGATCGACATTGCTCAAGCGCCAGTTGAGCTGGGTTTGTGGTTGGCCATATCGCGTCCCATCGAGTAGCAGCTGGGTACTGTGGTCTTTATCCAGCTGTTGGGTGGTGGCGACAGAGACATTGATTATTCCCTCATTGTCGCGGAGAGTCTGTTGGTCGAGTGGCGATAGCAGACGGATGGTCGTGGCTGCCTGGGCGGTCTGAGTGTCCCGGAACTCGGTAGCTTCAGTGCTGCCGGAGGCAGTCTTGTCGGATGGCGTTACCGGTAAGCTCTTGTGAGATTCGGATTCAATGGCTGGCAGGATATTGAGTTCAACCCTGGCGGCACCGGATCTGGGTTGATCAGAGAAATGCGTGATCCCTTGGTCATCCTCCCAGGTATATATCGGGGTGGCCTGCAGGCATGTCGCTGTGGTCAGTCCGGCCAAAGAGATGATAGCGAGTCGCAGATAAGGAGTATGCTTCATGGGGTTTCGTTAGGGGGCGGTTGATCATAGTCTGACTATGAGTGTTTCAGCTTCCGGTGAGAGAACAAGATCAAAAAGGCCTGCTTGTGAAGCAGGCCTAAATCTTAATTATTAAGTAATGTGTTAATTACTTATACTGAATAGTAAAGATCAAACTCAAGCGGGTGAGTCGTCATGTTAACTTTCACTACGTCCTGAGATTTTAGGTCGATGTAAGAATCGAGGAAGTCATCAGAGAATACACCGCCAGCAGTTAGGAACTCACGATCTTCGTTCAGGCTCTGTAGGGCGCCCTGTAGCGATTCAGCAACTGTTGGGATTTCAGCTGCTTCTTCTGCTGGCAGGTCATACAAGTCCTTATCCATCGCTTCGCCTGGGTGGATCTTGTTCTGGATACCATCAAGGCCTGCCATTAGCATTGCTGCGAATGCCAGGTATGGGTTAGCTGCCGGATCACCGAAGCGAACTTCGATACGACGTGCTTTCGGGCTTGGTACCACAGGAATACGGATAGACGCTGAACGGTTACGTGCCGAGTAGGCCAGCATAACTGGTGCTTCGAAACCCGGAACAAGACGCTTGTACGAGTTTGTTGCTGGGTTGGCAAAGGCGTTGATGGCACGTGCGTGCTTGATGATACCGCCGATGTAGTAAAGCGCCATTTCAGACAGGCCGCCGTACTTGTCACCTGCAAACAGGTTCTGGCCATCTTTACCCAGAGACATATGAACGTGCATACCGGAGCCGTTATCGCCCACGAGTGGTTTTGGCATGAAGGTTGCCGTTTTGCCAAATGCGTGTGCAACGTTATGGACTACATATTTGTAGATTTGGATTTCATCAGCTTTGGTTGTAAGCGTATTGAATCGAGTTGCGATCTCATTCTGACCAGCGGTCGCTACTTCGTGGTGGTGTGCTTCAACAACCAGCCCCATTTCTTCCATGATCAGACACATAGCTGAACGGATGTCTTGTGACGAATCGACTGGTGCGACCGGGAAGTAACCCCCTTTAACGCCTGGACGGTGGCCTTTGTTACCGCCTTCGAATTCAGAACCCGTATTCCAAGCTGCTTCCACATCGTCAATCTTGAAGAAAGACCCTGACATATCAGTGTTGAACTTCACATCGTCGAATAGGAAGAATTCAGGTTCAGGGCCAACCAGAACCGTGTCTGCGACGCCAGTTGCACGCATGAACTCTTCGGCGCGCTTGGCGATTGAGCGTGGGTCACGGTCGTAGCCTTGCATTGTCGCAGGTTCTAGGATGTCACAGCGAATGTTCAGGGTTGCATCTTCAGTAAACGGGTCTAGTACCGCACTTGCTGCGTCGGGCATCATAACCATGTCTGATTCGTTGATACCTTTCCAGCCAGCAACCGAAGAGCCATCGAACATTTTGCCTTCTTCAAAGAAATCAGCATCGATCTGGTGAGCTGGGATAGAGATGTGCTGCTCTTTACCTTTGGTGTCGGTAAAGCGTAGGTCAACAAACTTAACTTCATTTTCCTGGATCAGCGCTAGTACGTTTTCTACTGACATCTTGAGTAACCTCCGGTGTTAGATTGGGCAACTGGCCGCAAAAATAAGTGATGAACAGGTATCTTGTTCAGCTAAAAGAATCTTTGCGAGAACTGTGCCAACTTTTTAAAGCCCCAAAATCGCCCATTTAGCGTCAATTGAGGCTATGTAATTCCATTTTTTGCACTATTATGGTGATGTGCTGCACCATTTTGGTGCAAATCGGGTTCATTTCACAATATTGGTGCGCCCTCTACTATTGGCCTACGCAAGTCTATTGTCAATCGGATGACTGTATAACTACGCTTAAAAATTGGGTTGAACTCTACTTTTCAATGGTAACGATATGGTGCAAAAAGGGAAAAATAGTGCCATATAATGGATGGCAATCGGCCGCTAATTCCCTTGTGGAATCTGGCTTCACGGAATTAATTAAAAAAGCTGGTGATATAAATCACATATTACGTGGGTTTTAGCGTAAAATCTGTTAGATTATGAGCCGTTTTTTTAACCAAGTAGCAACCCGATGGTCGCTGCATGTTCTGAGTGAATGTGAAATCCATGTCTAATCAACAGATCGATAAATTAAGAAATATCGCAATTATTGCTCACGTTGACCACGGTAAAACTACCCTGGTTGACAAACTGCTTCAGCAGTCAGGCACGCTAGAATCTCGCGGCGAAAGCGAAGAGCGTGTAATGGACTCTAACGATATCGAGAAAGAGCGTGGCATTACCATTCTTGCTAAGAACACTGCGATTAACTGGAATGATTACCACATCAACATCGTAGATACCCCAGGACACGCCGATTTCGGTGGTGAAGTTGAGCGTATCATGTCGATGGTTGACTCTGTGCTTCTTATTGTAGATGCCGTTGATGGTCCTATGCCACAGACGCGCTTCGTAACGCAAAAAGCATTCGCATACGGCCTGAAGCCAATCGTTGTTATCAACAAAATTGACCGCCCGGGCGCACGTCCTGAGTGGGTGATGGATCAGGTGTTTGACCTGTTTGATAACCTTGGCGCGACTGATGAGCAGCTAGACTTTACTGTTGTTTATGCTTCTGCGCTGAATGGCTGGGCAACGCTTGAAGAAGGTGTTACTGGCGAAGATATGGAACCGCTATTCCAAGCCGTTGTTGATAATGTTGCGCCACCAAGTGTTGACGTTGAAGGCTCACTGCAGATGCAGGTTTCTCAGCTAGACTACAGCTCTTACGTGGGTGTTATCGGTGTTGCGCGTATCGCTCGTGGCTCTGTGAAGCCAAACCAGCAAGTGACAATCATCAATGCTGAAGGTAAGAAACGCAACGGTAAAGTCGGTACGGTTCTTGGCTACCTTGGTCTTGAGCGTCACGAAGTTGAAGAAGCAAAGGCTGGCGATATCATCGCGATTACCGGTCTTGGCGAGCTGAAAATCTCTGACACAATCTGTGACGTCAACGAAGTTGAAGCGCTACCTGCTCTTTCTGTTGATGAACCAACAGTAACCATGACTTTCCAGGTGAACACATCTCCGTTCGCAGGTAAAGAAGGTAAGTTTGTTACTTCACGTAACATCCTTGAGCGTCTTCAAAAAGAGCTTGTTCATAACGTAGCACTACGTGTTGAAGAAACTGAAGACCCAGACAAATTCCGTGTTTCAGGTCGTGGTGAGCTTCACCTGTCTATTCTGATCGAAAACATGCGTCGTGAAGGTTTCGAGCTAGCTGTATCGCGTCCAGAAGTTATCATCAAAGAAGAAGATGGTCAGCTAATGGAACCGTTTGAAGTCGTGACTATCGACGTGGTGGAAGAGCACCAGGGCGGTATCATGGAAAATATCGGCCTGCGTAAAGGTGAGCTGACTGATATGGCACCTGATGGTAAAGGTCGTGTTCGCATGGACTTCATGATGCCTTCTCGTGGCCTTATCGGTTTCCAGACTGAATTTATGACACTAACGTCTGGTTCTGGTCTGATTTACCATTCGTTTGATCACTACGGTCCTCACAAAGGCGGTACAATCGGTCAGCGTAACAACGGTGTTCTTATCTCGAACGCAACAGGTAAAGCACTGACGTACGCACTGTTCAACCTGCAGGAGCGTGGTCGTCTGTTTACTGAACACGCAGATGAAGTTTATGAAGGTCAAGTAATTGGTATTCATAACCGTTCGAACGATCTGACAGTTAACTGCCTGAAAGGTAAGCAGCTAACTAACGTTCGTGCATCTGGTACTGATGAAGCACAAACGCTTTCTCCTGCAATCAAGTACACGCTAGAGCAAGCGCTAGAGTTTATCGATGATGACGAACTGGTAGAAGTTACGCCACTGAGCATTCGTATCCGTAAGAAGCTACTTACTGAAAACGATCGTAAGCGTGCAAGCCGTACAGCGAAGTAACTGCTAACTGCTTCCGTTAACCAATCCCCCCATCGGTGCTACCATGGGGGGATTGTTGTATCTGAGCCCTATAAAATCAAAAGAATAACGATATGCAGCCTATTATTATCACTGGTGGCCCGGGGGCGGGGAAAACAACCCTGCTGAACGCGATGGGAAAAAAAGGCTATCTGGTGTTTCCGGAAGTCTCCCGTACGCTGATCCAGCAGCAGTCGCAGTTGGAACAGGGGGTGTTGCCCTGGACGGATCTACCCGCTTTTGCCGAGTTGTGTCTTGAAATGATGACTGAGCAACGCTGTCAGGCCAGTAAAGGCACGATACCGGCTGTTGTTGACCGGGCTATCGGGGACATCTGCGCCTACCTGACAATCGGTGGTGAGCCTGTGGCAGAACACTATCTTGAAGCTGCGGCAGGCTATTATCCGACTGTGTTTTTCTGTGCCCCGAATCGCAACATCTATGTGCAGGACGAGGAGCGCCCGCACAGCTTTGCCGAGGCGGAGCAAATTCATCAACAATTGACTGAAACGTACTTGGCTCTGGGCTACCGGGTCGAAGAAGTGCCGTGGGGCAGTGTGGAAGAGCGGGCCTGCTGGATGCAGACCCGGTTAAAGCAGGGTTAGGCCTTTTTTAGTTGGGCGATAAAGCGTTCTGATTCGGCAATGGCCGTCTGCATATCGGTAATTGCCCGTTGGATGTCACGCTGCAACGAATTGAATTCGCCCTGAAGTGAACCAATGGCGGCTGCATTCAGGTTATGCTTCAGGTACAGGGTATTATCACGCAGGGTATTGAGTACCGGGGTCATTTTTTGCTCGGCCTTGTGCATGGCGCCAAGCATCTGCCGGTAAGAGGCTTTGGTGCTGTTGAGCCTCCTCTCGCTCTCGCGTTTGAGGTTGCTGCTGGTATATAACGACAGCTCATCCTGCCATTCGTCAAATAGGGCATCGGCAACATCTTCGATAGCGGCGATGCGGCTGCTGACTTTCTCTGCTGCATCGGAGCTGGCTTCATACTGGTCATTGATGGCGTTGTAGGTGGTTTCTAGCTCTCCGCCGTCAAACTGGTTCAGTGCCTTGAGCGCTTCTAGGGCACTGGTGAACTGCTGCTGGGCATCCTGCTGTGCTTCAGTTGCTTCCTCGACTCTATCGACCATAATTTCACGCTTGTGGACGCCGACGGTTTCCATGGCAGAATAATAGGCACTCTGGCACCCGGACAAAAGAGTGAAGCTGAGCATTGCGACAAGCAAATAAGGCATAACAGGCTCCTAACCAGTTGGTGTTGCGAGTGACCTCTGAGTTGCCATCGTCCTCTAAACCAACTATTTTGACTATAAAAACAGATAAATAAAACAAACTGAATATGGCTGACAAAAAGATAACTGGCAAGTGGAAATGGCGGCAGTCTTTGTTTACCGGCATTGCCTATCTGAAGTACCTCCACCGGCGGATCGGTCACGATCGCCTGACCGTTGCGGCAGGTTCGATGGCCTATGTGACTTTGTTGTCGCTGGTGCCGTTGCTGACTGTGGTGTTATCTGCACTATCGAGCTTTCCGGTGTTTGCCGGTCTTGGCGAAGTGCTCCAAAATTTTGTGATTGAAAATTTCGTGCCGGCAGCCGGTGAAGTGGTCAAGCAGTACCTCAATGAGTTTGTTGCCAATGCCGGCAAGATGACTGCCGTCGGGATCGCGGCATTGTTCGTGGTGGCGCTGATGCTGATCTCGTCCATCGATAAATCATTGAATTATATCTGGCGGGTACATGAAAAACGCCGTCCGGTGATCTCGTTTTCAATCTACTGGATGGTTCTGACCCTGGGACCAATTCTGGTGGGAACGAGTATTGCTGTCAGCTCGTATCTAGGCTCGCTCAATTTGCTCGACAGCGAGGCCGTTAGCGGGGTGTTTCAACAGACTCTGCGCGGGTTGCCGGTGCTCATGTCCAGCAGCGCCTTCTTGGGCCTGTATTTGCTGGTGCCCAATACCAAGGTGCGCTTTCGCCACGCATTGGTCGGTGCCATTATTGCCAGTATGCTGTTTGAATTGAGCAAAAAAGGCTTTGCTCTCTACATTACCAATTTTCCTTCCTATCAGGTGATTTACGGTGCCCTGGCGGTGATTCCGATCCTGTTTGTCTGGGTGTATTTGTGTTGGTGTATTGTGTTGCTGGGGGCGGAAATTACCGCCAGCCTAGGAGAACGTGTACACTGGCAGCCGGCGGTGTCTGAAACAGCATTACCGCAAGATCTGTCTGCAAGTCAGCTAAATGATGTAAAAAGTGAACTCAAGGAGCCTAAAGAATGATTGCGCTTATTCAACGTGTAAGTGAAGCCAGTGTTACTGTCGAGGGGCAGGTGGCCGGAACCATAGGTAAAGGCCTGCTGGTGTTGCTGGGCGTAGAGAAAGGTGACGATGAAGCAAAAGCGCAACGTTTACGTGATAAGGTGCTTGGTTACCGTGTTTTTGAAGACGAAGCCGGTAAAATGAACCTGAATGTCCAGCAGGCTGGTGGCGGCGTGTTGGTCGTATCCCAGTTTACCCTTGCGGCCGATACCAAGAGTGGAATGCGCCCGAGTTTTTCTGCCGGAGCCGCTCCTGTAGATGCGGAACGTCTGTACGATTATTTTGTCGAAAGCTGTAAGGCCAAAGAGATTAAAACGGAAACAGGTATTTTTGCTGCCGATATGAAGGTGGCATTGCTGAATGACGGCCCGGTGACTTTCTGGTTACAGGTATAGGTGCGGATAACACTCACCGACCAAGGAATGTTGGAGAAGGATTGCATGTTTCGACTGATCACCCCACAAACAGATGATGAACTGGCAAAGTATTATGATTTTCGCTGGCGGATGCTGCGCGAACCGTGGCACATGCCGGTGGGCTCGGAGCGAGATGCCTATGATGAGCTAGGTTGCCATCGAATGATCGTCAATGATAGCGGGGAGGCGATTGCGATTGGCCGGCTGTATATGACCCCGGACAATGATGGCCAGATCCGTTTTATGGCCGTGCATCCGGAATACCGGCATAAAGGGATGGGGGCACTGGTGCTGATGGCGCTGGAGTCGCTGGCACGCCAGGAAGGCGCCAAGCGACTGGTCTGTAATGCTCGGGAAGATGCAATTACGTTCTATCTGCGCAATGACTTTGCCAGTCAGGGCGAGCTGAGCGAAGAGCGCGGACCGGTTAGGCACCAGCAAATGCTGAAGCACCTGAAGCCGCTGAACGAGGTGGTGCGCCATCCCGACTGGTGTCAGGAGCTTCAGGATCTGTGGCAGTGCCAGATCCCGATCAGTGAAAAGATGGGCGTTAGAATTAGCCAGTATACTGGCTACCGCTTTGAAGTCAGCGCCCTTATCAATGCCAACCTGAATCCTAGCGAGAGTATGTTTGCCGGCAGTATTTTTACCATGGCGACACTGGCTGGCTGGGGGTTTGTCTGGATGTTGCTGAAAGAGCGCAAGCTGGAAGCCGATATCGTGTTGGCTGACAGTCATATCCGTTATGTCGCCCCAGTTAAAGAGCGCCCTCGCGCAGTTGCCTCGGTCGAGAGCCTTAGCGGCGATCTGGACCGGCTTGCCAGTGGCCGAAAAGGTCGGGTGGTCGTAGAGGTGAGCGTATACAGTGGTGAGCAGCTGGCTTCAACGTTTACCGGTACTTATATGCTGCTGCCGTCACAGGATGACAGCGAGAGCTGTTGCTGATCACCGTTCCAATGCCTGCTGAGTATTTGGCATCCCTGTGTTGCCTGCAGCTGGAGTAATTGCTTGGCTGGCCTGGCCAGGTCCCACTGGCCTTGAAGGGTGGCAGTAAAATCATCCCCCTTCAACAAAACAGGCTCGATGGTTATCCGGCCACGACTGGCTCTGATAGCAAGGGGAGAAGCTGTTAGCGGGCTATAACTTTGGCCCTCAGTTTGCTGTATCGCCAAAGCTGCCATGTTCTGCTGGCTCCATTGCTGCCAGAGCTGAGCCGTCGTCCGTTTGTCCAGCTGTAGCTGGCGAAAGCTTCCCTTTAACTCCCCCTCGAGGCTGTAGGCCAGTCCGGTCGCGTGTTGGCCCAGTCCACTGGCTGTCAGATCAATATCCATGACACCGCTGATCGGCAGTGGCAGCTGCAACCACCTCGGCAAGACATTGGCAGGCATACTGTCGGCCGTCAGTGCAAGCTGCCAGGGCTGGCCCTCGCGATTGAGATCCAGCGTGCCTGTCGTTTCCAGTAACCCATTTCGAAACGGGATCAGCAGCTTTGTCAGCTGCCATAGGCCGGCCTGGCTGTTCATCTCTATGAATGGTTCTATCATCGCAATGCTATTGACGCTGGCAAACCCGGCACTGGCCATCAATTTGCCCTGCCATAGGCCTGTTTGTCCCCGGCGTTTAAGAACCAGGTCATGACCGCTGGCATTGATCCCAGACAGCTGAAAGGGAAGCTGGGGGTGTGGAGCTGTAAGTTGGGTATAGCCGATATCAAGGGTTGTCAGGCTGATATTGTTGAAATAGCGACTGGTATTATGCAGCTGAATCAGCCACTGCTCGGGAAGAAACCATTTGATACCGTTAATGGTCAATTGGTTAAGGGCCAGTGTATCCGGGGTGATTGTCCCGTCAGTTTGGACATAGCCACTAAGGAGGTTGGCTGACATTCCTTCAATGTTAATTTGTTGCGGGGAAAAGGCGAGCTCGACCAACGGTTCATCGATCACGGTATTTTTCCACCGGACACTGCTCGCGCCAAGGGAGAGAAAGGCATTGCGCTGATGCCAAAGGCTAGCTGGCCAGCTCCAGTTGTGCAATGACAGGTTGCCATCGTTGATAGTGTAGTCTGGTCGTTCAATACTGCTGTCTAGAATATCAAGGCGTCGAATATCGAGCTTGACCGATGGTTTGAGCAACTGGCCGAGGTGTGACTGTAGTGTATTGATTAGCTCGCTATCTTGTAGCTGAAGACCGGAAATTGTCAGTTGGTGTAGCAGTATGGTTTCTGCCGTCTGCGCTGTTGCTAGGTATTCTGCCTGGCCACTGACGCTGGCTTGTTGCCAGTTAAATGAAAACCCGTAGCATTTCCAATGCTGATCGCTACGACTCCCGTCGAATAACACATCATGCAATGCGAGTTCTTGCCAGCGTAGCTCTTTGGCTGAGAGCTGAAAGTTACCCGAAAACAGCCCCCATGATTGTGCTTGGTTGCGCCAGTTATCAAGCTGAAGCTGGCTGTCACGCAGGATCAGTTCAGGTGAAGTCAGGTTGAAACTGGTCAGGGCCAGGCGGTCGCTGCTGATCAGCGGCAAAGTGGGGAGCGGTGTGTCCGGAGACAGGTCGAGCCCTTCCACTAATATCGAATCAAAATACCAGCCGGGATAAAGCAGTTTGGCTGGTTTGAACCAGAGTTCCAGTTGTTTGGCCTGAAACAGAGGCTGTTGCTGGAAGCTGATATGGGGTTGTTCGATGGTGAGATGCCAGAGGTCGGTAATCGTATAGCCAATATGGCGAGCACTGAATGAATAAGGGCTGAGGGTGTTGATACCGTGGCTGAGAATGGCTGTTGCGTACTGAGTGTGGAGCAGGGTGCATAATATCGTAAAGCCAAGCATTAACAAGACGATAAAGGTAGCGATAAGTTTCCCGGCTAGACGCATTGAACCCTCCTATGGTTATACCAAACTGGACAAGAATCTGATCTAATTAGTGCGCTATCAGCTTGGTACTGCGCTTCAGATTGACGGAAAAACACCCGTACTGCAAGTAGGAACAGTTTGTTTATACCTGTAAATTTCAGATGGTTATCTTGAGTTAATACAAATAAAGAAGCCCCTCCTCGGAGGGGCTTAGGCAATCGGGAGCGATTTGTTGCGTTAGTCTAGTTGCGGACCGGCTGCAACGAGTGAGGCACCTTCGTCATTGTCAGTGTACTTGTCGAAGTTGTTGATGAAGCGTTCGGCCAAGTCTTTTGCCTTGCTTTCCCACTGTAGTGGATCGGTGTAGGTGTCGCGAGGGTCAAGGATTGACGGATCAACACCTGGCAGTGCTGTCGGTACTTCCATATTGAAGATCGGCACGTGCTTGGTTTCAGCTTTGTCGATAGAGCCATCAAGGATCGCATCGATAATACCGCGGGTATCCTGGATTGAGATACGCTTGCCTGTACCGTTCCAGCCTGTGTTGACGAGGTAGGCTTCAGCACCTGCAGCTTCCATGCGCTTCACCAGTACTTCTGCATACTTGGTTGGGTGCAATGTCAGGAAGGCATTACCGAAACATGCCGAGAACGTTGGTGTTGGCTCGGTGATACCGCGCTCAGTACCGGCTAGTTTGGCTGTAAAGCCAGACAGGAAGTGGTACTTGGTTTGTTCCGGAGTCAGTTTGGACACTGGAGGCAGTACGCCGAATGCATCTGCAGACAGGAAGATCACCTTGTTAGCATGACCGCCTTTCGATACAGGCTTGACGATGTTCTCGATGTGGTAAATTGGGTAAGAGACGCGGGTATTTTCGGTCTTCGAGTTATCGTCGAAGTCAATAGCGCCATCTGCACGAACAGTCACGTTTTCTAGCAGTGCATCACGGCGGATAGCATTGTAGATATCGGGCTCGGCCTCTTTCGACAGGTTGATGGTCTTCGCGTAGCAGCCGCCTTCGAAGTTGAACACGCCGTTGTCATCCCAGCCGTGTTCGTCATCACCAATTAGGGCACGCTTAGGATCCGTAGACAGGGTTGTTTTACCGGTACCAGATAGGCCGAAGAATACAGCTACATCGCCGTTTTCACCCATGTTTGCAGAGCAGTGCATTGAGGCAATGTCTTTTAGCGGCAGGAAGTAGTTCATCATCGCGAACATACCTTTTTTCATTTCGCCGCCATACCAAGTACCGCCAATCAGCTGCATTTTTTCGGTAAGGTTGAAAACGGTAAAGTTTTCGGAGTTCATATCGTGCTCTTCCCATTTCTGGTTCGTGCACTTCGCGCCGTTCATTACGACGAAGTCTGGCTCGAATGTTTCCAGCTCATCTTCGCTTGGACGGATAAACATGTTCTTCACGAAGTGTGCCTGCCAGGCCACTTCTGTGATAACACGAATGCATAGTCGAGTATCTGGGTTGGTGCCACAGTAGCCATCAATCACAAACAGGCGTTTGCCCGATAGCTGATCGGTGACAAGTTCTTTCAGATCGTTCCACGCTCCAAGACCAATACTCTTATTATCGTTTTTGCCTTGGTCTGACCACCATAGGGTATCCTTGGTGGTGTCATCTTTAACAATGAACTTATCTTTTGGTGAGCGGCCGGTGAAAATACCGGTGTCAACAGAAACGGCGCCCAGCTCTGTTACGATACCTTTTTCATATCCTTCTAGCCCTGGCTTTGTCTCTTCTTCGAACAGTACTTCGTAAGAAGGGTTACGAACAATTTCTGTAACATTGCTGATACCGTATTTAGACAGGTCCATATTTTTTGCAACCTTTTTCTCGACGTTCATGACAGTCATAGGTGCTCCTAGGGTAAGATGTTGTTTAACTGTTGACCATGCTAGCAACCCTAAAGGGGTAATTCAGGGAGGTTTATCAAAAATTAACCATTAAAAAGTTACAGCTAAGTAAAAGTTTCAAGGGTTTTGTAGGTGTTGATTTTACAGTGATGTGAAGCGTTTGCGCCAGATCCCAAAATTAATATTTCTCTTGAAAAAAGCGGCATTTAGCGTGTTATTGAGTTTCAATCAGGCGGGGAAAAGTGTGCTTCAGTTAAAAAAAAAGCCGGAGTAAATCCGGCTCTTGTAACTAACTTTCAGAGTTAATGCGAGGTGATTATTAATGCACCTGATTGCTACTGCTCTCTGCCGAATTTTCGAACAGAGCAGCAACATCAATACTATCAAAGTCATAGCTGGTGCCGCAGTAATCACAATGTAGGGAAACCTTGCCTTCTTCAGTGACAATACGCTCTACTTCTGTTCGTTCGATCGAGCAGATAGCCGATGCGCTGCGCTCACGCGAACAACCACAGTGGAAAGTCACGTCCTGTGGGTCGAACAGCTGTACGGTTTCCTGATGGTACAGGCGATAAAGTACATCCTGAGCTTCCAGAGTGAACAATTCTTCGCTCTTTACGGTATCTGTCAGTTGCTCTAGGTGGGCGAAATCGCCATCGTCGCTACTTTGTTCATCAGGCAGAACCTGAAGTAGCATACCTGCGGCTTTTGCCTGGCCATCGATCTCACCGGTACGGAGCCAGATACGGGTTTTTAGCTGCTCTGAGTTTTCGAAGTAACCTTCCAGGCAAGTTGCCAGGCTATCACCTTCAAGACCGACGACACCCTGGTAGCGTTCGCCCTTGTTCGGGGTGATGGTGATCACCATGTGGCCTTTGCCCATTAGGTCATGGATGTTTCCTGTTTCCGGTAGGTCGCCGTCCCAGCGAGCAACGCCACGTAGTTTCTGATCGTGATCACCGTTGATCACAGCCAGTTTTACCGGGCCGTCACCTTGCAGCTGAACGGTGATTGAACCTTCAAACTTTAAGGTCGCGGTAAGCAGGCTCGTAGCAACAAGCAGCTCGCCCAGCAGATTTTGGACCGGAGCCGGGTATTCCTTGCTGGAAATGATTTGCTGATATGTCTCGTTCAGCTGAACAAGTTCACCGCGTACAGATACACCGTCAAACAGGTAACGGTACAGACTATCGTTTGTCATCTTTTTATATACTCCAGCAGGTAAAATTTAGTTACTGCTCTTAAACTTAATTATATCGCGCCGCTGCTTTTTATCAGGGCGCTTGTCAGGGCTCGGGCTGTCGAAGGCATTGAGCTTGCGCATTTGGGCGTGGTTTTCACGCAGCTTGATACTTTCAGCTGTTTCCTGGTAAAGCGTTTGCGCTTCGGGGGCTCCCCGCCGGGTGCCGGACAGTTTGTCGATAATAACGGTTTTTTCATCGCTGCCCTGCCTCAGGCGAACTTCTGCGCCGACCTCGACCAGTTTGCTTGGTTTGGAGCGCTGGCCGTTATAGTGCACTTTACCGCCGTCAATCATATTACGGGCGATCGAGCGGGTTTTATAGAACCGAGCGGCCCATAGCCATTTATCAAGACGTACCTGGAGAGTATCGGAATCCGATGATTGCTGTCCCATAACGTACTCCTTGCCCTTAATGGGCGCTAAAAATACCACAATGCAATTACAGCGTCAGCTCTACTAAATGGTGATATGAGATCAGATTTTCAACAGCAAATGAAGAATAAATCCCCCATAATAGCTAGTCTATTGAAATTAGATGTATTTTTAACGTGATGTGTTTTGGTATATTTAACCTTCTTAGTAGCAATTTACTGCCGTTTTCTTCGCTAACGGGTATTCTATTTATAGTTGGCCGATAAATTATCGGATCTATTCACATCCCAAGGACAATGGATTTCAACATGGTTGCAGCAAAATGGTTGGGAACGCTTCAGGCTAAGCGCCCGTTGTCAGTAACTACACTTACCCGGACCGCGACTTGGCTGTTGGTGGTGCTGCTGGCATGGATATTAGGGCGCCTGGTATGGTCAATTGCCCAGCCAGCGACTGCTCCCTCACCGTGGCAGGTGAAAACTGTTTCTGTCTCGACAGCGAACCGCTCCGGTTTTCAGGTGTCTGACGTGCTGGGAATGAACCTGTTTGGTCGTTATCAGCAAAATACACCGGTTGTAAAAAAAGAGCCGGTAAAACAGGATGCGCCGGTGACTCGCCTTAACCTTACCTTGGTTGGGGTTGTCGCGAGCTCTAGTCCGCAAACCAGCCTGGCCGTTATTACCAATCGAGGCAAACAAAACACATATGGTCTGAACGAAGCGATTGAAGGAACCCGTGCTACGTTACAGGCCGTGTATGTTGATCGCGTGATCATTCGTAACAGTGGCCGCGACGAAACGTTAATGCTTGATGGTGTGAAGTTTAGTAAGGAACAGCCTCGTCAGGTCCCGGTGAAGCCAGCTTCTAAATCATCATCCCCTTCTTCTGAACTGGGAAAAATTAAGCAGGAAATCCTTGAAAAGCCGCAGACATTATTTAGCTATATTCGCCTGTCGCAAGTAAAACGGGACGGCAAGCTGGTGGGATACCGGGTCAACCCGGGCAAAGAGCGGGCTCTTTTTGATGCTGTAGGGTTGAAGGCCAACGATTTGGCGGTGAACCTAAATGGCAATGACCTTACGGATCCTGCGGTTATGGCCAAGCTATGGACCGAGCTGTCACAGGCAACTGATTTTACATTGACAGTAGAACGTGAAGGCCAGTTACACGATATTTATATTGAGTTGCGTTAGTGGCTTATGGCAAACGCGACATTAATCAGGAGTTTTTTGTGAAAAAATGGATGGGTAAAAGTGCCCTGTGGCTGGCCGGGAGCTTGTTGTGCAGCTCTGCAATGGCAAATGACTTTAGCGCCAGCTTCAAAGGAACCGATATTCAGGAATTCATTAATATTGTCGGACGCAATCTGCAGAAAACGATCATTGTTGACCCTGCTGTTCGTGGGCAGGTTAATGTTCGCAGTTATGACTTGCTGAATGATGAGCAGTATTATCAGTTTTTCCTTAATGTGCTGGAAGTCTACGGTTTTGCTGTCGTTGAAATGGATAACGGGGTTCTGAAAGTTATCCGTGATAAAGACGCGAAAATTTCAGCGATCCCTGTGGTTGGCGGAAAAGACCAAGTCAAGGGTGATCAGGTTGTTACCCGGGTCATTGCCGTTCGCAACGTGTCGGTCCGTGAACTATCTCCGTTGCTGCGTCAGCTCAATGATAATGCCGGTGCGGGTAATGTCGTGCATTACGACCCTGCCAATATCATTATGATCACAGGCCGTGCTGCCGTGGTAAACCGTCTGGCTGAGATTATCGAGCGTGTCGACCGCGCCGGTGACAAAGAAATTGATGTGGTCGAACTACGCAATGCATCGGCAGCAGAAATGGTGCGTATCGTGGATGCACTGAATAAATCGGCCGACTCCAAGTCTACCCCACAATTTTTGCAGCCTAAGCTGGTTGCCGACGAGCGTACCAATGCGGTATTGCTGTCAGGCGATCCCAAGGTGCGCAACCGTCTCAAGCGTCTTATTCACCAGCTAGATAAGGAGATGGCCACATCGGGCAATAACCGGGTTGTGTACCTTAAATATGCCAACGCCGAGGAATTGGTTGATGTCCTGAAAGGGGTGTCTGACAACCTGCAGGCCGAGAAGAAAGGCGGCAGTAAGAAGACAGCGGCAAGCGGTAATGCCGAAGTGATGATTTCGGCCCACGTTGATACCAACTCCCTGATCCTGACAGCGCCGCCAGATATCATGCGTGCGCTGGAAAATATCATTGCCCAGCTGGATATTCGCCGGGCACAGGTACTGATTGAGGCGATGATTGTAGAGCTGGCTGAAGGCGATGGTGTTAATTTCGGTGTTCAGTGGGGTTCCTTGGACGGTGGGGTGGTTCAGTTTGGTAACTCTGGTATCCCTATCTCCCAATATGCGGTGGGCTTGAAAGAGGCTGAAGATGTCCCAGGTTCAACCGTTATTGATTCGAATGGCAATAGAACTGAAAACAAAGCAACTCAGGGTGACTATACAAAATTGGCCAGTGTATTGAGTGGCGTTAACGGTGCTGCGCTGGGCGTTGTGATGGGGGACTGGACTGCGCTGGTTAATGCGGTAGCTTCCGATCGCAACTCCAATATTTTGTCATCGCCGAGTATTACGGTGATGGATAACGGCGAGGCCTCTTTTATTGTTGGTGAGGAAGTGCCGGTGGTGACCGGTTCGACGTCCAGCTCGAATAATGACAACCCGTTCCAGACTGTCGAGCGCAAGGAAGTGGGGATCAAGCTGAATGTGGTACCACAGATCAACGAAGGTGATTCCGTCCAGCTGAAAATCGAGCAGGAAGTGTCTAATGTACTCGGTGCCGAAGGGGCGGTAGATGTGCGGTTCTCCAAACGTCAGCTAACCACGTCAGTACTGGTGCAGGATGGTCAGATGATAGCTCTGGGCGGCCTGATTCAGGAACAGGTGGACGAAAGCGAGCAGAAAATTCCTCTTTTGGGCGATATTCCGATTCTGGGGCACCTATTTAAATCGACCAATACCACCAAGTCAAAAACCAACCTGATGGTATTTATCAAGCCGACCATTATTCGCGATGGCGTCACGGCCGACGGTATTACCCAGCGTAAATACAACTATATTCGTGCTGAGCAGCTCTACCGTGCCGATAAAGGTCTGCGGCTGATGCCGGACACCAAAACGCCGGTACTGCCGAAATATGGAGAAGATATTTCACTACCGCCGGAAGTACGCGCCTTTGTCGCCCAGTTGGAGGCGCAGTAATGGAAACTGAGAATCCGGTTGTGGCCTTTCAGCCCTTGTTCCGGTTGCCTTTTTCTTTTGCCAAGCGCCACCGGGTCGTGCTGGAGTCTGCCGAGCAGGGATGGGTTCTTTTCTATAGCGGTAGCCTGACTGCCCCGGTATTGGCAGAAGTCCGCCGGGTAGCCGGTGGGGCGTTTAGTCCACAGGAGCTGGGTGATAAAGAATTTGAGCTTAAGCTGACTGATGCCTACCAGCGGGATTCGTCGGAAGCCCGCCAGCTAATGGAAGATCTGGGCTCGGACAGCGATGATTTTTTCTCATTGGCTGAAGAGTTGCCGGAAACGGAAGATTTGCTGGAATCTGAAGACGACGCACCAATTATCAAGCTGATCAATGCAATGCTGGCTGAGGCAATCAAAGAAGCCGCGTCGGACATTCACATTGAAACCTTTGAAAAAGTGCTATCTATTCGATTTCGGGTTGATGGTGTGCTGCGTGAAGTGTTGAAGCCGAGCCGTAAACTGGCACCGTTGCTGGTATCTCGTATTAAGGTTATGGCAAGGCTTGATATTGCCGAGAAGCGGGTACCGCAGGATGGCCGTATTTCGCTGCGCATTGGTGGCCGGGCCGTTGACGTACGTGTATCGACCATGCCGTCGTCACACGGTGAGCGGGTCGTATTGCGTCTGCTTGACAAGAATGCGACTCGACTCGACTTGTACAGCTTGGGCATGACTCAGGGCAACCACGAGAACTTTCAGCATATTATTCAGCGTCCGCACGGGATTATTTTGGTTACCGGTCCAACGGGGTCGGGTAAATCGACGACCTTGTACGCCGGCTTGCAAGAGCTCAATGGTCAGGAGCGCAATATCCTGACAGTTGAAGATCCTATTGAGTTTGATATCGATGGTATCGGTCAGACTCAGGTAAATGCCAAGGTGGATATGACCTTTGCCCGTGGTCTGAGAGCGATTTTGCGTCAGGATCCGGACGTGGTGATGGTCGGTGAAATTCGAGATCTTGAAACCGCCTCAATTGCGGTACAGGCCTCTCTGACCGGTCACATGGTATTGTCTACGTTACACACCAATACTGCTGTGGGTGCTATCACCCGTCTGCGTGATATGGGCATTGAGCCGTTTCTGGTGTCATCCTCGTTGCTGGGTGTTTTGGCTCAGCGCTTGGTGCGGACTTTGTGTAAGACTTGTCGTGAGCCCTACGAGGCAGATGCCGAGCAGAAGAAGCTGTTTGGTCTGACCGAGGCTGAGCCACTGACACTATATCGTGCAGTTGGCTGCGAGGCCTGCAACAACAAAGGCTACCGGGGCCGTACCGGTATTCATGAGCTATTGCTGATTGATGAGAATGTGCAGGAGTTGATCCATGCGGAAGTCGGTGAGCTAGCGATTGAAAAGGCCATTAGAGCGCATACGCCGAGTATCCGTGATGATGGTTTGGAGAAAGTCAGAGCAGGTGTCACCACCCTTGAAGAAGTGATGCGAGTCACAAAGGAGGGGTGATAGATGGCTGCGTTTGAATATAAAGCACTTGATGGAAAGGGACGGCAGAAAAAGGGTGTGCTGGAAGGTGATACTGCCCGTCAGGTACGCCAGCAGCTGCGAGAGCAGGGGTTGACCCCAGTTGATATCGTTCAGTCCCATGAGCGGGAAAAGAAGAAGGCCGGTGGTGGCTTCCAGTTTCGCCGCGGGATCAGCACGAATGAGCTGTCATTGATTACCCGTCAGCTGGCGACGTTGGTCCAGGCGGCGATGCCGTTGGAGGAGTGCCTCAAGGCGGTAGGAGAGCAGAGTGAAAAGCCTCGGCTGAAAAACATGCTCTTGGCCGTCCGCTCTCGTGTGGTCGAAGGTTATACCTTGTCAGACAGTATGGCTGAATATCCGCATATCTTTGATCAATTGTTTCGGGCAATGGTTGCCGCCGGAGAAAAATCCGGTCACCTTGATACCGTGTTAAACCGGTTGGCCGATTACACGGAAAACCGCCAGCAGATGCGGAGCAAACTGCAGCAGGCAATGATCTATCCGACCATGCTAACCTTGGTTGCCGTTTCTGTTGTCGCATTTTTGCTGGCCACCGTCGTTCCCAAGATTGTCGATCAGTTTGTCCAGATGGGACAGCAGTTACCGACGATTACCGAGGTACTGCTGGCCGCCAGTAATTTTGTTCAGAACTGGGGGCTGGTTGTCCTTATTGCGATAGTCAGCGTGATCATGCTGTTAAAAGCGGCGCTGAAAAAACCGGACTTTCGTTTGCGCTGGGATCGCTGGGTGATGGGGCTGCCGGTGATCGGCAAGGTTGCCCGCGGACTGAATACATCGCGCTTTGCCCGTACCCTTTCTATCTGTACATCCAGTGCTATTCCGTTGCTTGACGGGATGAAAGTGGCATCGGAGGTGATGACCAATACCTGGGTAAACAAGCAGGTACTTGAAGCTGCTGACAAGGTACGAGAAGGGGCAAGCTTGCGTGTGTCTCTTGAACAAACCAAGCTCTTTCCGCCGATGATGCTGCACATGATCGCCAGTGGCGAACGCAGTGGCGAACTAGAGCAGATGCTAACCCGGGCTGCCGATAATCAGGATCGTGACTTTGAGTCCTTGGTTAACATGGCACTGGGAATTTTTGAACCCTTATTAATCGTCGTAATGGCTGGCATCGTGATGTTTATCGTGATTGCTACCCTGATGCCGATCATCGCCTTGAACAACATGGTTGGTATGTAGTTTTTTCCTTTGGAGGTCTTTTCAATGCAACGCAAACAACGCGGCTTTACGCTGCTGGAAGTGATGGTAGTAATTGTTATCTTGGGTGTGCTGGCCAGTTTGGTTGTTCCGAATTTGTTAGGCAACAAAGAGAAAGCCGATCAGCAGAAAGTTGTCACTGATATCAGTGCACTTGAGCAGGCTCTGGATATGTATAAGCTGGATAACAGCGTCTATCCGAATACAGACCAAGGTCTGGAGGCTCTGGTATCTAAACCGTCATCGAGCCCTGAGCCGCGTAACTACCGTAATGGTGGTTATATCAAGCGTCTGCCGAAGGACCCATGGGGTAACGAATATAACTACGTGATGCCGGGTGAGCATGGTGCCGTGGATATCTTTAGCTTGGGTGCCGATGGTCAGGATGGCGGTGAAGAGGTGAATACCGATATCGGTAACTGGAACATGCTGGACTACTAAGAGTAGATCGAGTCAGAGACGAATTGAATGAAGAAACGTGCGGCCGGTTTTACCTTAATCGAAATCTTACTGGTACTGGTGCTGCTTGCAACCAGTGCCGTCGCAGTGATCGTCACTCTGCCTGAAAGCCAGGAAGACAAAGTAAAGGAAGAGGCTGCACGTTTTCATCATTTGATTCAGCTATTGGGAGAAGATGCCCTGCTTAATGGCATTGATTATGGGGTTCGGATTGACCGAAGTCGTTATCAGTTTCTTCAGCTAACCAGTCAGGATTGGCAGCCTGTACAGGATTCTCGTTTTTTCACGGAAGTGGACATGGATGAAGAGATCAAGCTGAGAGTGGAAATCGGCGGTTATTCCTGGCAGGACAAGGATCGTTTGTTTAAGCCGGGTTCACTGTTTGATGAAGACTTGTTTGCTGAACAAACTGACAAAAAAAAGATTAAACCTCCTCAGGTCGTCGTGATGGCCAGCGGTGAATACACCCCCTTTAGCCTGGAATTTGAAATTGACGGGGAAAATCAGTTCTGGCGGGTTCAGGCTGACGAGTTGGGGCAGCTATTCCTGTTCGCGCCGGGCGAAACAGTAAAAAGCCAGACGGAAAGGAATACGCGATGAACAAGGGAAGTCGCGGGATGACCTTGCTTGAAGTGCTGGTAGCGTTGGCAGTATTTGCCACTGCAGCCCTGAGCGTGATGAAGGCTGTCAGCCAGCACCTAAATACATTGGGTTATCTGGAAGAGAAAACCTTTGCTGCCATGGTGGCAGATAATGAACTGACGAAAATGCGTCTGTCCGGTCAGGTTCCGAGCTCGGAGAAAAAAGGCAAATCGGAACTGGCTGGCCGCGAGTGGTATTGGTCAATTAAAAGTACCAAGACGACTGATGGCTTTTTACGGGCATTGGATGTGACGGTTTCTACCGATCAGGCGAGAAAGCAGTCGGTTGTGACATTGAGAACTTATGTTGAAAATTAACCGACAGCGAATAGCGGCTATGCCTAAGAATGCGCGACAGCGGGGCTTTACATTGCTGGAGGTACTGGTTGCCATTGCGGTATTTGCGATGCTGAGCCTGTCGGCTTATCAGGTGATGAATGGGGTCCTGCTTAGCGATCAGCAGTCACAGGATCACAATGCCCGGCTGCAGGAAATCCAGCGCGCGATGGTGATGATGGATAATGACTTCCGTCAGGTTGTCGCCAGGAAGACGCGCAATCAGGGCGAAGCGCCCACAGATAAGTTGTTGCTCAGTGGTGAATACCTGCTCGACTCGTCGAGCCAAGGCATCATGTTTACCCGTACCGGTTGGCAAAACCCTCAGCAGATGTTTCCCCGGGGTGAAAATGTCCGGGTAGGTTACCGAATTGTCGAAGATACCCTCGAGCGGGTATGGTTTCGCTATCCCGATACCGTTGTTGGTAGCGAGCCTCTGATCCGCCAGATATTGACCGATGTTACCAAGCTGTCTTTCCGGTTCTACAGTAACAAGAAGTGGCAGGAGGCATGGGCTGAGGCCAGTGACTTGCCTGAAGGCATTATGGTGCAGATGACGCTGGAAGATTTTGGTGAGATAGAGCGAGTGTATATGCTGCCTACCTCTGCACTGAGTGCGGATGATAAGGAGAGCAGCTAATGAAACAGCATAAAGGGGTTGCTCTGATTGTTGTACTGATGCTGCTGGCATTGATGACTCTGATCGCGGCTCAGATGAGCGAGCGGTTGCAGCTCAATTTTTACCGGGTAGAAAACCAGGTACAGAATCAGCAGGCCTATTGGTATGCACTGGGAATGGAAGAGTTGGGTAAGGTTGCTATTCAACAGGGGATTGATGACAGCGATACGGTCAACCTGAGTCAGGCTTGGGCCACTCAGGGTCAGCGTTACCCGTTGGATGAGGGAGAGGCGATTGGCGATATTATTGATCGTCAGGCGTGCTTTAACCTCAACGCTTTGTCAGGGTTGCCACTTGAAGCAGACCGCACCAAGAAGCCATTTTTGGTTAGTTATCTGCAATCAATCTTAGAAGAAGCTGGTGTTGAAAGCTATGAGGCCGAAGTAGTCGCGGACTCTAGCTGGGAGTATGTCGATCCGGCTGAGGCAATTAATTCATCTTTTGGGGCTGGAGACAGTACCTACGAAGGTTTTCAGCCACCGTATTTACCGCCTACAGGCCTGATGGCTGATATTAGTGAATTCCGTGCGGTCAATGGTGTGAGCGCGCAGATCTACCGCAAGGCAAAACCGTTGCTTTGTGCTATTCCGACAACAGATATGCTACTCAACGTGAATACGCTCTACGAGCATCAGGCGGCATTGTTGGTTGGAATGTTTGCGCCTGAGCTCTCTTTGTCTGATGCCCAGACGCTGATAGCCGATCGTCCTTATGATGGCTGGCAAAACGTTGATGGTTTTATGGCCGAAGCCACCATTGCCCGGTTGGGCGCTGATGTGAAAAAACGAGCCAAAGAGCATTTGGCCGTAAGCAGCGATTATTTTCAGCTGGATACAGAAATTCTGGTCGATAGATCCAGAGTTAGATTAGTGGCCTTACTTAAACGTGATGGCCAAGAAAAGGTGACTGTGATACGTCGCCGTTATGGAGGAATCAGTGAGCGAATTTCTGACGATAAGGCTAAGTAGCCGGCCTGAACAGCCGGTGCAATGGCTGGTCTGGTCGCCACAGCAGAAAGAAGTGATTGCATCTGGTCAGCTGGCTGATCTTTCCCAGTTAAACGAATTGACAGAATATGCTGCCCAGCGCGAGGTCTTTGCACTGATCCCGGCGGGAGATATGCTGTTGACTGACGTTGCGATCCCTACCGGAAGCGGGCGACAGCTAGCGTCTGTGCTGCCATACCTGCTGGAAGAAGAGCTGGCACAGGATGTCGACTCATTGCATGTCCATCTGCTCAAAAGAGAGAGTGATACCGCCCATGTTGCGGTGGTTGAACACCGGAAGATAAAGACATGGCTAGCGGCACTGAATAACGCTGGAATGGAAGTGAAGAAACTTCTGCCAGACTGCCTGTGCCTGCCTTTGTTCAGCGACAGCTACAGTGCCGCCGAGCTTGAAGGTCAATGGCTGATCCGCCAATCGGAAACGTTGGGAGTTGGTGCCGAAGTTTCGTGGCTGGATACTTGGTTGCTTGCCCAGACAATGCCGACAGCTGCCACCAAGGAAGCTGGCGACGATAATGAGTCTTCTGCTGCTGTGTCCGTTGTTGAGTCTGAGACAGAATCACTACAGCCACTGTTGATCCGCCATTATACGCCGGCGCCGCAGGGTGTATCGGGTAAGTGGCAGGCGGAAACGCCGGAGCTGGTAATGCAGTTGCTGGCACTTGGGGCTGAAGGCAGTAAGGTCAATTTACTTTCTGGGCCTTATAAGCAGCAACCCGCGTGGAGGAAGTACCTTAAGCCATGGCGCAAAGTTGCGATAGCCGCTGGTCTGGTGTTAGTCGCTGTCATTGCAGAGCATGTGGTATCGGTTCAGCGAATGGAAGATCAGGCTGTTGCCTACAAAGCAGAAAGTGAGCGTATTTTCCGTCAGGTACTGCCCCAGTATAAACGTATTCCGTCGCAGAGTTATCTTAAACGGCAGATGAGCAGTGAGCTGGCCCGCTTGGGGGGGGCCGACAGCGAACACGGGGTGTTGCGCTGGTTAGCTGAGATCAAGCCTGCCTTGAGCAAGGTCCCTCAGTTGAATGTCCAAAATTTGAAATATGATCAGAATCGCGCCGAGCTGCGTTTTCAGGCAAGCGCGGCAGAATTTCAGCACTTTGAACAATTGCGGACGCTATTGGCTGAAAAGTTTGAGGTGCAGCAAGGACAGCTTAATAAAGAAGGCAGTCAGGTTATCGGGGCGGTGGTATTAAGGAGAAAATCATGAATGCATGGTGGAAGGCCTTAAGTGCCCGTGAACAACGTTTGGTTTTAGGCGGTGGTGGTGCGTTAATCATCGCAGTGCTTTACTGGGGACTTTGGCAGCCGTTGGCCAACCGGGCTGAAATGGCCGAGCAACGGTTGCAGACAGAACGTCAATTACTGAGCTGGGTCAGCACCAAAGCCGATGAGATCTCAACACTTCGAGGTCGGTCTGGTTCTACGGGGGCAGTCAGTAATAAAGGGTTGAATCAGGTGGTGAATGAAACCACACGTCGATTCCGAATTGAATTAATTCGTATGCAACCGCGTAGTGAAGCTGTTCAAGTTTGGGTTAAGCCCCTGCCATTTAATACATTGGTTAACTGGCTGGCGTTTCTTAAGGATGAACATGGTATTGATACCCAGTTCCTGGATGTGTCAAAAGCCGACAGTGCCGGTATGGTGGAAGTGAGTCGTTTACAGCTGGGCCGAGGATAGCAGTGAAGTATAAGTTAGGATTAGGTGCCACATTTGGCGCAGTGTTTATTACTAGTCTGGTTGCTCATGTGCCTGCGAGCTGGGTCTGGCAGCAGGTGCCGCCCATTCGCGGGATGAGTATTTCAGGTTTTAGTGGTACGCCTTGGCAGGGCTCGGCAACACAAGTTCAGTGGCAGGGTAGAAATTACGGTCGTTTGCAGTGGGATATGAGTCCGCTGTCCTTGCTATCGGGTAAAGCGGTATTCAATGTCCGCTTCGGTCAGGGGAGCGAGATGAATCTTAATGGCCGTGGGGTTGTAGGTTATAGCGCCAGCGGACCATTTGCTGAAAACTTGTTGGTATCCATGCCGGCCCAGCAGGTAATGAAGTTTGCTCAGGTTGCCCTTCCGGCAACGGTGGCAGGCAATTTAGAGCTGACGTTACGTGATTATCAGTATCAGGCGCCCTATTGCTCGGTATTGAAAGGTTCATTGGCTTGGACGGCGGGCAATGTCAGTTCACCGTTAGGTGGGTTGAACCCCGGTCCGGTAATTGCAGATCTAAACTGCGAGCAGGGCAAGGTTACGGCGGATGTCGAGCAGTCATCGGCTGATGTGTCGAGTGAATGGCAGGCAGAGCTTGCAACTGATCAGCGTTATACCTTGAATGGTTGGTTTAAGCCGGGGGCAGAATTTCCACCGCAACTCGGCCAGCAGCTTAAGTGGCTGGGTAACCCGGATCCGAAGGGGCGTTACAAAATTAACTACAATGGACGTCTTTAATAGTTGAGTAATTCACTCAGCTTAACGCTTTCCCCAAAATTTACTTTATTTCACTTAGCTATTGCCCTTAAATAGCTACTACCCTGTGGCAGATGATCCGCTTGTATGAGTTTGGCTTCAGCCTTTGGGGGATCTGATGGTGATACAGGACAATGGCATGGCTGCGGACAAAAACAAACCTGAAATATTGACAACGAAAGTTGTAGCACAATCTCGGCTATTTAAGATTGAGTCGCTTGATTTGCGCTTTTCCAATGGTGTCGAGCGTACCTATGAGCGAATGAAGCCCAGCGGGCGGCATGCTGTACTGGTGGTTCCTGTGACTGCTGATGGCGATTTGTTGTTGATCCGAGAGTACTCCGCTGGGACTGAGCAGTATGAACTGGGGTTTCCGAAGGGGTTAATCGATCCTGGTGAAGCGGCGGCAGAGGCTGCAAACCGGGAGCTGAAAGAAGAAATCGGCTTTGGTGCGCGTCAATTGGTACCGCTCAAAGAAGTGGTATTGGCACCGTCATATTTTTCTAGCCGTATGACCCTATTTTTGGCTCAGGATTTATACTCTGAACAGCTAGAAGGGGATGAACCCGAACCGCTGGAAGTTGTTCGTTGGCCTGTAAACCAGGCTGAAGAGCTACTGCATCACCTCGACTTTGCAGAAGCCCGTAGTATTACTGCCCTTTTTCTCGCATTAAAACAATTATCACAGTAGGAGCGAGTTATGGATTTATCGAACCTATTACCTTCAGTGATCGATATTGCCCGTGCGTCCGGGCAGGTGATCCTTGATATTTATCAGCGTGGTCAGTTTGAAAAACAGATCAAAATAGATAATACCCCGGTGACAAGTGCAGATCTGGCAGCACACAAACTGGTGGTTGAAAAACTAACGGAGCTGACGCCGGATATTCCCGTCCTTTCTGAAGAAGATGCGGTTATTTCGCTGGCAGAACGCAGCCAGTGGCAGCGTTACTGGCTGGTTGATCCATTGGATGGCACCCAGGAGTTCATCGCAGGCAGTGGTGATTTTGCAACGATCATTGCGTTGGTTGAAAACAATACACCAGTGATGGGGGTTGTCTATGCGCCGATATCCGGGGTGACGTATTACGCCTATCATGGCAAAGGGGCATGGAAAGTTACGCCGGAAGGTGAAACCGTCCGTATTTCTACTCATAAGCATGAGCTGCCCACTCAGTCAATCGCTGTGGCGATCAGTCGTCGTCAGGACATCAGTACGATTACCAACCGGCTTGATCCGTCGTTGAACTATGATTTAGTTCCATTAGGTTCAGCAGCGTTGAAATCCTGTCTGGTGGCTGAAGGGGCGGTGGATTGTTATTTACGCCTTGGACCTACAGGGGAGTGGGATACCGCCGCGACTCAATGCATTGTAGAGGAGGCTGGTGGGCGGATTCTTAATACCCATTTGACTCCGTTGTCCTACAATGAGCGAGATACGCTGGAAAATCCAAACTTTATTACGCTAGGGGATGAAACCTTACCTTGGTCAACCATCCTGACGCCTGATAATCGGTTAATGGAAGGAAAGTAAAGAATAAAAAACGGAGCGTCGGCTCCGTTTTTTGTATGCGTGTTCAGGGATCAGAACAGTCGGTTCAGTCCGTTAAGGGCTGCGACCCGGAAAGCTTCTGCCATGGTTGGATAGTTAAAGGTGGTATTGACGAAATAGTCGATTGTGTTGCCTTCCCCTTTTTGTTCCATGATTGCTTGTCCGATATGGATGATCTCGGCAGCACGCTCGCCAAAGCAGTGGATCCCAAGGATCTCTTTGGTTTCGCGATGGAATAGAATTTTCAGGCTACCCACTTCGGTCCCGGCAATCTGCGCCCGGGCCAGATGTTTGAATTGCGACCGGCCTACCTCATAGGGTACTTTCTCTGCGGTAAGTTCTTGTTCGGTTTTTCCGACAGAGCTGATCTCCGGAATGGTGTAAATTCCTGTTGGAATATGGTCTACCAGCTGCCCCTGTGCTTCTCCGTTTGAAATTGCCTGAGCGACAAAGCGTCCCTGATCATAGGCGGCGCTGGCCAGGCTTGGGTAGCCAATTACATCACCGACGGCATATACATGCTCAACCTCGGTACAGTAGTTCTGGTTAACGTTCAGCTGGCCACGGGAGTCTGGTGTCAGTCCGACTTTATCTAGGTTAAGGCGATCGGTATTGCCGGTTCGGCCGTTGGCATACAATAGACAATCGGCCCGCATTTTTTTTCCTGACTGTAGGTGGAGGATCACACCGTCTTCGGTTCCCTCTATTCGTTCGTAGGTTTCGCCGTTGCGGATCATCGCTCCGCTGTTCCATAGGTGGTAGGACAGAGAATCAGAGATTTCATTGTCGAGAAATTCCAATAGTCGATCACGGGTGTTGATTAAATCCACTTTGACGCCGAGGCCCCTGAAAATTGAGGCGTACTCACTGCCGATAACACCGGCACCATAGATAATAATATGGCGGGGATCATGCTTGAGCTGAAGAATCGAATCGCTGTCGTACATACGGGAATGGTCAAAATCGACATCTGCAGGCTGATATGGGCGAGAGCCTGTCGCTATCACAAATTTATCGGCACTGTATAAATCATGACTGCCATCTGCCGTTTTGACTTTCACCGTGTGGCTATCGATAAAACTCGCTTCGCCAAAAATAATCGAGCATTGGTTGCGGTCATAAAATCCCTGGCGCATTCGGGTTTGCTTGTTGACGACAACTTGGGCATGGCCGAGGATTTGGCTGAAGGTGCTGTGCAGGGTAGAGTTATTTTTGCAGTAGAGCGGGTTCTGGTTATATTCAATGATCCGGCTGACGGCATGACGTAATGCTTTCGAAGGGATCGTCCCCCAGTGAGTGCAGCCTCCACCAACACTGTCTTCCCGTTCAATGATGGCCACATTGAAGCCTGCCTTGGTGAGCCCCATGGCAGCCCCTTCGCCTCCGGGGCCACTGCCAATGATGATGGCATCAAAGTGCTGGGCATTCTTTTTTTTAGATTGGGTCATTGTTCAGGCCTTTCTTATCATCCGTGCAACATTGCTGTCGCTATAGTTTAACTTTTTCCTGAAGGAGGTAGAATCAACGGGTGGTGATAGATAGGTAATGATCACGTTGTTGAGGATAAAATCGGTGAAAACGAGATGTGGTCTGTTCGTAAAGGTTAAGTCAGCCACTTTGTGAGCCAGTAGATAAAAGTAACAATTACTACTTTGATTCAGTTCACATCAGGAATTACTATGTTCTGATTACTGTGAAATTGCGATTCTCGCTGAAGTAGCAAGCAAAAACGCGTATAGTTGCAGAAAAAGCTTACAGAGAAACAACAGGTTCATGGGTATTAGGGCTCAGCAAAAAGAAAAAACTCGGCGCTCACTTATTGATGCTGCGTTTAATCAGCTAAGTGCAGAGCGTAGCTTTTCGAATCTTAGCTTACGTGAAGTGGCGCGAGAGGCCGGTATTGCACCAACCTCTTTCTATCGTCATTTTAAAGATATGGATGAACTCGGCCTTACAATGGTTGATGAAGGTGGTTTGATCCTGCGTCAGTTGATGCGTCAGGCTCGTCAGCGCATTGCCGAAGAAGGCAGTGTGATCCGTACCTCTGTAGAAACATTCATGGAATTTATTGAAAGCAGCCCGAATGTATTTAGGTTGCTTTTACGCGAGCGCTCAGGAACTTCCCCCGCGTTTCGTGCGGCTGTTGCTCGGGAGATCCAGCACTTTGTGGCTGAGTTGACCGAGTATCTAGAAGCCAAAACTGGTGTTACCCATGACGAAGCCTTTACTCAGGCAGAAGCATCAGTAACGCTGGTATTCAGTTCAGGTGCCGATGCACTGGATCTGGATAGCCATGCTCGAGCTGAGCATGCTGAAAGACTAATCATGCAGTTACGAATGATTGCAAAAGGTGCCTATTGGTATCGTAAAGAGCGTGAGCGTCGTGAGCTCAGGCAGAAACTCTAACTTTATTTTGTTGGTGAAGGATATGAACAAGGAACAAGTAAAAGCTGAACGTAAAACATTGCTTCTGTCTTTGTTGGCAGGCCTGTGTGGTAATGCTACGTTAGCTGTATTCACTTCAAGCGCTGTGTCGTTTTCTGTTTTCCCTGTTGTTGCATTCGGTTTGGCAGTGTACTGCCTGTATCAGGAGTACCTGAGCAAGCCGATGTCTGAAGGTACCCCGGCGATCGCTTTTGCCTGCTTCTTGGCTGGTGCATTTGGGTATTCCGGCTTTATGCGCGCGCATACACCGGATATGGGCTCTAACTTCCTACCGCTGATTATCACTCTGGGCTTATTGTTCTGGGTGGTATACAAGCTGGGTGTGATGTCACCTAAATCGGAAGCGGCTGAAGCTTAAGGCTGATGCTCAATAAAAAAAGGCGCTGAGGCGCCTTTTTTAATGTCTGCCGCTCGGTCCACGGGGCTTTGGCGGCTCGAAGTTGTCCTTATTTCCGCTCAAGCAATACGCCAGCTTCCATATGGTGGGTATATGGGAATTGGTCGAATAAGGCGAAGCGGGTAACACGGTGTGTCTCGGACAGAATAGCTAGGTTCTCTTTCAGCGTATCAGGGTTGCATGAAATGTACATAATACGGTCATAGCCCTGTACCATACGGCAAGTGCCTTCATCCATACCTGAACGTGGTGGATCGACGAAGATAGTGTTGCAGTTGTAGCTCTGCAGGTCGATGTTTTGATCTTTCAGGCGGCGGAATTCACGCTTACCTTCCATTGCATCGGTAAAGTCTTCGGCAGACATACGAATGATCTGCACATTGTCGATATTGTTTACTGCAATATTGTACTGGGCAGAGTCTACCGATGGTTTGGCCAATTCAGTTGCCAATACGCGCTCAAAGTTTTTCGCCAGTGCCAGCGAGAAGTTTCCGTTACCGCAATACAGCTCCAGCAGATCACCCTCACTGTCCTGGGTACAATCAACGGCCCACTCCAACATCTTTTGCGCCACTTCCCCATTAGGCTGGGTAAAGCTGTTCTCTACTTGCTTGTAGGTCAGGGTATGGTCGTTAACTTTCAGTTTTTCTATCACAAACTCTTGATCCAGAACGATCTTCTGTTTTCTGGCACGGCCAATGAAGTTAAGGTTGAAACCTTCATCATTCAGGCGCTGTTTCAATGCTTTGGCTTCTGTTTCCCATTCTTCGTCCAATTGACGGTGGTATAGCATGGATACTAGAACTTCACCGCTGAGGGTCGACAGGAAATCAACTTGGAACAGTTTATGACGCAGTGCTTTGACTGGCTTAAGGGCATCAACCAGTAAGGGCATAAGGTCATTGATCAGGCGGCTAGCCGCCGGGAATTGATCAACGCGGTACTTTTCGCGGGTTTCCTGATTGAACATGACATAGTAAAGGTCTTCGCCTTCATGCCAAACACGAAACTCAGCACGCATGCGGTAATGCTCGGCAGGAGAGGCGAACACCTCAAGCTCAGGGGTTTCAAAATCTGCAAAGATATTTTGAATACGCTCTGCTTTTTCATCCAGCTGTGGTTGGTACTCAGCTGGATTAATTGCGGTGGATGCCATTTTGTGTGCCTCAAACTGCTCAAAATAAGAGCGCAGATTTTATTGTATTGCTGACCGATGTCCAGTGTTGTTACCGATAAAAGTGTAGTGGGGAACGATTCGTCATATGCCATAACAAACAAAACTAGACAATCTTCAAAATGATAACTAGCATTCTTTTTGCGCTGGTTAGCCTAAATACAGGCCGGGAACACGGTGGGAGTCCGTGACTGACGCGCAGCGGTGATAGAGAACGAAAGCACATGGACGTAAGTTCCGAACACTGCTTCTGCATGCTGTGCAATACAGTAATTGAAGTGGGAAGTTGTTGCCTTAGGTGGTTGTCCAACCATGCTCTTAAGTCCGAAGACCAACCAGTGTACTAAGCAGAACATCTGCTTCGTAATCAACGCGACTTAAGGTATCTATTAAAATGAAAAAAACGCTTTTAGCAGTGGCGTTGGCCCCGCTGTGTCTTCAAAGTCAGGCTTTTGCTTCTGATACAACTCATCAAGAAGATGAACTTGTAGTGATTAGCCGAAGCATTAAAGAACCATTGCATATAGCGGCAAATGTCAATGTCATTGATAGCTATGATATTGAAAAGAGTGGTGCAACCAATTTGACTGAACTGTTGCGTGGGCGCAGTGGTATTCAAGTTTCAGATAGTAATTCAGGCCCTGTTTTTGCCATGCGCGGATTTAGTGGCAGTCAGGCTGCGAACAATACCCTTATATTGGTGGACGGTCGTCGTCTCAATAATATCGATATTGCGGCTCCTAGCATTAGTGCTATCCCATTAAATCAAATTGAACGTATTGAACTTCTCTCTGGTAGTGCGGGTGTACTTTATGGCGATCAAGCCGTAGGTGGTGTGATTAATATTGTGACTAAGGCACCGGATAGTACTGGCGGTAATCTTCGACTTTCCGGTGGTAGCTTCAATACCTATGAAGGGCAAGGTGATGTCTCTGGCTCCTTGGCTGATGACTGGCGCTACTATTTGGCCGGTAGTTATAACCAAGGGGATAATTATCGAGATCACAATGCTAATGAAACGGGCTCAATTCTAGGGAGAGTTCAGTATCAGACAGAGAAGAACCAATTCTTTGTCGAAACCAGTTACTACGACAATCGTCGAGAGCTTGCTGGTTCGTTGACACTGGATCAAATTAATGAAAATCCACGCCAGGCCAATTCATCGAATAGCAAAGACTTCAACCATGAGAAGACCACAGCGGCTCGTGCTGGTTATCAGCATCAACTGACTGAAGATTGGTCTTTAGGAGCTGATCTTAACTATTCAGATACGGATGTTGAGACTGTTTCATGGGGCTCGCCGGGTAAGAATGAGCGTTCTTTGCTGGAGTTTACCCCAAAAGCAGTTGCTAATATTACGACTGACAAAGGCAAGCTTAATATTGTTACAGGCCTAGATTTGAGCCGTGGTGAGTCAGAATTTAGTTCGGGTCGCAGTAATGAACAAAATGTTACTAGTATCTATGTGCAGGCAAATATCCCTCAGAATCAGAAATTAAGTTATGTCATTGGTGGTCGTTATGCAGAAGCGAAAGACGACCTTACCGACAAATCTGTTTACCCCAATGGTGTCAAGTTAGATCAGGATGCACATGCATTTGAACTTGGTCTTAATTATCGCCCATCATTTGAGCATAGAGTCTATCTTCGGGCTGATGATAATTTCCGTTTTGCAAAAGTAGATGAACAAGCCTACACCTCTCCGGGTGTTGTTGGGTTAAAACCGCAAACCGGTCGCTCCTACGAAGCGGGTTGGGATTGGAACCCGGATTCTCATTCTTTACGTTTAAGCCTATATCGCCTAGATCTTGAAGATGAAATTGTCTTCGACCCAAGTGCTGAAAAGCCTGTTGGTGGTGCTTTTAACGGCGCGAATCGTAATGCAGATGCTTCACGTCGATATGGGGTGAATTTTGCCTGGGACTGGTTACTGAACGATATGTTTCAGTTTGGGTTGGAATACAGCTATATAGATGCTGAGTTTACTGAAGGGGCCAATAATGGGAAATCCCTTTCCTGGGTTGCAGAGCATTCAGGTCGAGGGTATCTAAGTGTCGATATAACCAGTAATTGGCAGTTGTTTACAGAAGCTGTTTATACTGGAGAGCGCTTCCTCGAAGGGGATAACGCAAATGTAGATCCAAAGCTAGACGACTACATATTAGGTAACTTGGCTTTGAATTATAGTCGCGATGTTTGGTTGGCGAGTTTGCGGGTCGATAACCTGTTCGATGAACAGTATGTTAGTTCTGGCTTCTATAGTGAATTTGGAAATGGATATTATTCAGGGACAGGGCGAGCGGTGCGTCTGACGGCAAGCTATAGCTTCTAACTTGAATAACCTCTAACTGAGGACGCTAGACTATGTGTCTAGCGTTTTTAGAAAAACTACCGTTAATGTGAGTTATAAGTCTTCAGCATTTCGATTTTTAGCAAGATGGCAGTATTATTAGCATCTGATTGATATATATCGAAAGCGGTGAATAGTGAAACGGGTACTCATTTTTGATTCTGGTGTTGGTGGACTCTCGGTTTATCAGGAAATCTATACCCAGTTACCCAGCTTCCAATATGTGTATGCGTTTGATGATGCAGCGTTCCCTTATGGTGAGTTGCCTGAGGATGTATTGATTGAGCGTACTCAGTACATAGTATCCCTTTTAGTTGATCGCCACTCTATCGATTTAGTGGTTATTGCCTGTAATACTGCAAGTACCATTGTGCTGCCGTCCTTACGCCAGCAGCTATCAATACCGGTAGTTGGTGTTGTTCCGGCGATTAAGCCTGCTGCTATGATTAGCGAGCGGAAAGTGATTGGCCTGCTGGCAACGCCAGCGACAGTAAAGCGTGACTATACCAACAGACTAGTGGCACAGTTTGCAAGTGATTGCGAAGTCTTCCGTATTGGTTCGACCCGGCTAGTTGAAATGGCGGAAGAAAAGCTACGGGGGCGGGCTGTATCCATTCCTGAATTGGCAGAGATACTCCACCCATGGCGGAATCAAGTGGATAGCATTGTGCTTGGCTGCACCCACTTCCCGTTAATCAAACAAGAGATCGCAATAGCGTTTGGTTCCCCTGTGCACATTGTCGACTCGGGCATTGCTATTGCTAATAGGGTAAAAGCGTTACTGGGAGATAGTGAAGGGGGGGCATCTTCGCTGTTGAACCTTACATATAACAGTGCCGCGAACAATCATGTCGCGGCACTAAATCATAGTCTAAGAGAAATGCAGTTAGAGGCTATTCAGTCTCTAAGGTATCCGAAGCTTTAGGTTCGTTGGCTTCACGAACTTTTAATGTGCGCTGCCCATATTCTTTGTTGTTGAGTTGCTCGATGGCAGTATCAGCATCATTGCTATTCATTACAACAAAGCCAAAACCTCGTCGTTTACCTGTGCGCTTATCTTTCATAAGGCGCACAGCAAATACTTCACCGTGCTCGGAAAACAGCTTCTTCACTTCATTTTCATTTGCACGATACGGCAGGTTGCCTACATAAAGGGTTTTGCTGCTCTGGGGTGTATCCGGATTACTTGTTAAGGGTTGAGTGTTTTGTAGATGGTTTATGGCTAGGACTGCCGTAACGACCCCTAGGGCAAAGGAAATTCCGGGAGAGAAAGGAAGAAAGCTAAAAACTAAAGCCCCGGTAATGGCGATAGCGCCTATTGCTATCATGGTTTGTTTAGAAAATTTCATATTCAAAGCTACATCGTCATAAATATTATAAGAGAAGGCGTTATTGGTTATTTTAACAACAGAGTCACATCGATATTACTTTCATTGACTTGGAATTGCTAGTTAGTGAATGTGACGATGCTCTAATGTTGAAATTAGAGACATTTACATCACATTAGCTGAAATAATCGTCATGCGGTGATTTTTTTGGAAAAAACACTTGTCAGAGTGATCTAAGTCTCTATAATGCCGCCTCACTGACACGGAGTACGGCGCTAAGCCAGCAACGATTTGTCAGTTTGTTCTTTAACAATTTGACCATGCAATCTGTGTGGGCACTCGTGAAAGAGTTAAGTCGAAAGATTTATCAATGAACTGAGTGACCGATACAAAATAGCGCAAGTTATTTTGGCACAGTCAATTCGAATATCATGACTAGCTTCTAGTTATCGATGTTCAATCAGTATTCATTGAGCCGGTCGAAAGACCAACARAACTTTAATTGAAGAGTTTGATCATGGCTCAGATTGAACGCTGGCGGCAGGCCTAACACATGCAAGTCGAGCGGCAGCGACAAYATTGACCCTTCGGGGGATTTGTTGGGCGGCGAGCGGCGGACGGGTGAGTAATGCCTGGGAATATGCCTTAGTGTGGGGGATAACTATTGGAAACGATAGCTAATACCGCATAATGCCTACGGGCCAAAGAGGGGGACCTTCGGGCCTCTCGCGCTAAGATTAGCCCAGGTGGGATTAGCTAGTTGGTGGGGTAAMGGCTCACCAAGGCGACGATCCCTAGCTGGTCTGAGAGGATGATCAGCCACACTGGAACTGAGACACGGTCCAGACTCCTACGGGAGGCAGCAGTGGGGAATATTGCACA
>NZ_RJLM01000103.1 GCF_004104355.1 Photobacterium chitinilyticum | reverse complement strand
AAGCCAGATGACGGAACGGGAAGACCTAGGATGTAGAAGATCATAAYATAAGTTATTCGGCAGATTTTGATTCCTATATATCCACTCGTGTGGTACTTCTACCATATATAGAAGAATTCTACGATATATATAAGAACCATCCGTATAGATATCATCATCTACATCCAGAAAGCCGTATGCTTTGGAAGAAGCTTGTACAGTTTGGGAAGGGGTTTTGATTGATCAAAAAGAAGAATCTACTTCAACCGATATGCCCTTAGGCACGGCCATACATAATATAGAAATCACACTTGGAAGGGGTGGACAATTAGCTAGAGCAGCGGGTGCTGTAGCGAAACTGATTGCAAAAGAGGGGAAATCGGCCACATTAAAATTACCWTCTGGRGAGGTCCGTTTGATATCSAAAAACTGCTCAGCAACAGTCGGACAAGTGGGRAATGTTGGGGTRAACCAGAAAAGTTTGGGTARAGCCGGATCKAARYGTTGGCTAGGTAARCGTCCTGTAGTAAGAGGAGTAGTTATGAACCCTGTMGACCATCCCCATGGRGGTGGTGAAGGGAGGGCYCCAATTGGTAGAAAAARACCCRYAACCCCYTGGGGTTATCCTGCRCTTGGAAGAAGAASTAGAAAAARGAAWAAATATAGTGAKAMTTTGATTCTTCGTCGCCGTAGTAAATAGGAGCCCTGGGGTTATCCTGCACTTGGAAGAAGAACTAGAAAAAGGAAAAAATATAGTGAGACTTTGATTCTTCGTCGCCGTAGTAAATAGGAG
>NZ_RJLM01000102.1 GCF_004104355.1 Photobacterium chitinilyticum | reverse complement strand
ATTGTTCATCTTTATACCTTAGTTCAATCCCATTCACCTTTGTCTGATTAAATATCATGTCACACTTTATCGAAAAAAGGTGAAATGCTTGATTTTTCCGCTTTGCTCTTATTTCTTGTTTTTCATTCTGAATATCTGTTCGGATTAATGAGTGTACAAAATACATTTACTCAAAATTCATTCTCAAGTTTAACTTGTTCGGTTCCATTATTCATTTATGTAATATATACGTTGGTAGCTGGGATATATATATTTATTTATTTATCAACAACGTTATCGATACTGTCATCATCCCACTAGCGGATTACTACTCCTTCCTTAAATATTTTATCGAGCCTCCTTCTCAGTCTCTACGTTTCGATAAAAATGAGCACKTTTCTCACTGTACAGATGGGATTTCATTCMTTTCCTTGTTTTTGAGAATTTTATCATAAACATTTTAATCAAGATAACACCGGAAGAATTATTTCACCAAAAATGCTAGCGTCTGGTAATTTAATGCCCTTTCATTCAAGCATAGATGGGGCGCACTTACTAACTCAGAAAGCATTGTCCACAAAACCACCCTTCTCTTTCCTTGACATAATATTAACTTGTGATGAAGAGGAGTATTTGAATTRTAGTACGAATTAGGAATTCCAGAAATAACAGAATGGGACTCAGTATACCTGATAAGTACTAGGACAACATTTTGTTAGGGTTCGGGTAAAGCAGAAACTGGTAATAAGCTGAATCATGAACTTCTGGGTCAATTTAGGGAATGTATGCAATT
>NZ_RJLM01000101.1 GCF_004104355.1 Photobacterium chitinilyticum | reverse complement strand
TCCGCCGAACCGTTGTTCAGCGCATAGCTCCAGGTACCGTCTGTACCTATCTTGAACGTACCGTAGTTGCCGTCGGTGACAGTCTCGGCCGTAAATACCGCCTCGCCCGCATCCGGGTCGGCCACGTCCAGCTTGCCGCCGGTAGTCAACACGGCATCTTCCTTGACGGTACCTGCATCGGCATCCGGCACTGAAGGTGTGATCACGGCACCGTCGTCGCTGCCGTTGATGGTGACAGTGACGGTATGCTCGGTGCCGTCGGCAGTAGTGACGGTAAACTCGCGATTAAGAGGGTCGCTTGCCTCGGTCAGCGCCTGCACCTCTGCCGAACCGTTGTTCAGCTCATAGCTCCAGGTACCGTCTGTACCGATCTTGAACGTACCGAAATTGCCGTCGGTGACGGTCTTCGCAGCAAATACCGCCTCGCCCGCATCCGGGTCGACCACCTCCAGCTTGCCGCCGGTGGTCAAAATCGTATCTTCTTTCACCGTGCCAGCATCGGCATCCGGCACAGAAGGTGTGATCACAGCACCATCGTCGCTGCCGTTGATGGTGACGGTGACGGTGTGCTCGGTGCCGTCGGCCGTGGTGACGGTAAACTCGCGATTAAGAGGATCGCTTGCCTCGGTCAGCGCCTGCACCTCTGCCGAACCGTTGTTCAGCTCATAGCTCCAAGTACCGTCTGTACCGATCTTGAACGTACCGAAATTGCCGTCGGTGACGGTCTTCGCAGCAAATACCGCCTCGCCCGCATCCGGGTCGACCACCTCCAGCTTGCCGCCGGTGGTCAAAATCGTATCTTCTTTCACCG
>NZ_RJLM01000100.1 GCF_004104355.1 Photobacterium chitinilyticum | reverse complement strand
TTCTGGCAGAAGGAAAACCGAAAAAAGTGGCCATTATCGCCTGCGTCAGGAAGATGATTAACATCTTAAATTCTATGCTGCGAGATGGCGCCCTATGGGATGCAAAAACAGCTTAAAATTATCTATTGACGCCATAGTCGTTTGTTAGGTATTTTGCACAGTTGCTAATTCATCCACAAAGCAGACATGCATAATTCCATGAAAATAATCATGGATATTCATCTCAATTTCTCGAAACGACTTTGGTAAAGCCACATTATAGGCCCCTCCATCGATAGGATATATGGACAAAATTGGTTGATTATCTAAGATATTTATCGAATATCCTCTTATCGATGAAAATTTAACCTTATATTCATTTTCAGTATCACCAACAACAACAACCTCATTTTTAATATTATCGATATTTATTGACTGCTGTACCACTTTTAGTCTTGTATAATTCCAAAAATTTATGCCACCAACAAAAAGGCCAGTAACAAATAGAATTCCAATAGAAGGCTCATCGTTTAACAATAAACTTGCCCCATATAAAACACTTGGAACTACTAACGCTATAAATATTGAATATACAACCCGCCACCATAGAACAGGTCGTACAATTTTTGCTCTTTCTTCAGCAAACTCTTTTGGTTCAACCCATGAAATCAAAAATATATCCTCTTATACCTAACGCCTAAAATAAGCGGCGAAAAACAACGCGCAGATATTGATATGAAGTGCGTAAACGCATAACTTCATTTTGCACCTGAAATGCCGAGTGTTTTTTGTCCGCTTGATTTTCTTGTTAAATTTGCCCCGCCCGATGAGGTCGAGGC
>NZ_RJLM01000099.1 GCF_004104355.1 Photobacterium chitinilyticum | reverse complement strand
AAATGTGCAAAAGCTCTATTTGCCTCTGCCATTYTATGAGTCTCTTCYTTTTTGCGTATGGCATCGCCACTCCCTTTGGCAGCATCCACTAATTCGGAACTTAATTTGAAAGCCATATTTCGACCCGGACGTTTTCGGGATGCCCMTAATAACCAACGAMTGGCAAGTGCTTTTCCTTGYGTGGATCCTATTTMAATGRGAACTTGATGAGTYGAYCCGCCTACACKTCTTGCTTTTACTGCTATATCGGGAGTTACTCCACGTATTGCTTGACGTRAAACASATAGTGKATTTGTTTCTGTCTTTTGTTGAATCTTTTTCAMGGCTCGATAGATAATTTGATAAGCCAATGATTTTTTTCCGTGTTTCARAATACGGTTAACCAACATGTTAACTAATCGATTACGATAAATTGGATCGGATTTTGCAGTTTTTTCTTCTGCAGTACCTCGRCGTGACATGAGCKTGAARGRGGTTCAAGAATCWGTTTTCTTTTTATAAGGGCTMAAATCWTTTATTTTGGCTTTTTGACCCCATATTGTAGGGTGGATCACGAAAGATATGAAAGATCTCCCTCCAAACCGTACATACGACTTTCATCGAATACGGCTTTCCACAGAATTMTATATGTATGGAATTCTGTTTACTCACTTTAAATTGAGTATCCGTTTCCCTCCTTTTCCTGCTAGGATTGGAAATCCTGTATTTTACATATCCATACGATTGAGTCCTTGGGTTTCCGAAATAGTGCGTTTCCCTCCTTTTCCTGCTAGGATTGGAAATCCTGTATTTTACATATCCATACGATTGAGTCCTTGGGTTTCCGAAATAGTGTAAAAA
>NZ_RJLM01000098.1 GCF_004104355.1 Photobacterium chitinilyticum | reverse complement strand
AGCTGGGTTCAGAACGTCGTGAGACAGTTCGGTCCCTATCCGTCGCGGGCGTAGGAAATTTGAGAGGATCTGCTCCTAGTACGAGAGGACCAGAGTGGACTTACCGCTGGTGTACCAGTTGTCTTGCCAAAGGCATCGCTGGGTAGCTATGTAGGGAAGGGATAAACGCTGAAAGCATCTAAGTGTGAAACCCACCTCAAGATGAGATTTCCCATGATTATATATCAGTAAGAGCCCTGAGAGATGATCAGGTAGATAGGTTAGAAGTGGAAGTGTGGCGACACATGTAGCGGACTAATACTAATAGCTCGAGGACTTATCCAAAGTAACTGAGAATATGAAAGCGAATGGTTTTCTTGAATTGAATAGATATTCAATTTTGAGTAGGTATTACTCAGAGTTAAGTGACGATAGCCTAGGAGATACACCTGTACCCATACCGAACACAGAAGTTAAGCCCTAGAACGCCGGAAGTAGTTGGGGGTTGCCCCCTGTGAGATAGGGAAGTCGCTTAGCTCTAGGGAGTTTAGCTCAGCTGGGAGAGCATCTGCCTTACAAGCAGAGGGTCAGCGGTTCGATCCCGTTAACTCCCAAAGGTCCCGTAGTGTAGCGGTTATCACGTCGCCCTGTCACGGCGAAGATCGCGGGTTCGATTCCCGTCGGGACCGTTTAAGGTAACGCAAGTTATTTTAGACTCGTTAGCTCAGTTGGTAGAGCAATTGACTTTTAATCAATGGGTCACTGGTTCGAGCCCAGTACGGGTCATATATGCGGGTTTGGCGGAATTGGCAGACGCACCAGATTTAGGATCTGGCGCTTAACGGCGTGGGGGTTCAAGTCCCTTAACCC
>NZ_RJLM01000012.1 GCF_004104355.1 Photobacterium chitinilyticum | reverse complement strand
TTTCTGCAACCTTGCCGCTGGCCGGAGCAGTGAACTTAACGCCGGGGTTCTTCTTGTCTTCAAAAAGAACCTGACCTTTTTTCACTACATCCCCTACGCGGGTATGCATTGTAGGACGCATACCAACATATTCTTCGCCAAGCAAGGCGACTCGTGTGATGGTCTTGCCATCATGTATCGCCTGGGCAGGAGTCCCTGAAATGGGGATATCCAGACCCTTTTTTATTGTAATCATACGCACTTGCACTACATTAACGGGAAAAAGAATTTTCTATTGCGCAGTTAAGACACGACTTTCCTTCGTCCGAAGCCGGTTTTAAACCACACCAGCACCGCAACATCCTATTAACTTACCTGTCACAATAATTGTGCCGAGTAATTTTGAGGCCGCGATTCTAGCATTAATCCACAGGTTTTTACTATGCCAAACCACGCTAAACGAGGTGAAAATCCGTGAACAATTCAAACGCAATAGGGTTATTCGGCTATAAGTTTGAGCCAACGCACAAATGTGATAAGCAAGTTGATTTATCAAAACATTCTCACTTGAAGCATCGCCTTAACAAAAAATCAATGGCAGTGAAACACCCACAATAATGGGGCAACAAAGCCCCATTTAATATGTTTATATTTTGTCATATTTTGTTAATCAATATTCACATCGGCATTATCTGACACCCGCCCATATTGTCGGATATCACTTAAAAACTGTTTATACGATGAGTAGATCCGCTCCACCACCGGATCACTGGCACTTTTTTCATTCATCAACTGCAGGGTTAGTCGTTTCAACTCAGCCAACACCTCTTCGGGAAACGGCTTTAGCTCAACGCCATGTTCATTGATCAGAACATCCAGCGCCTGCACGTTCTTAACCATATACTCATCCAGCATATCTTGATTAATCGCACGGGCGGCAACTTCTATAATCTTTTTTAAATCATCCGGTAACGCTTGATACGCATTTTTATTAATCAAGAACTCCAGCGTCGTGCCCGGCTCTTGCCATCCCGGATAATAGTAGTACCTCGCAGCATTATGTAAACCAAATGCCAAATCATTATAAGGACCAACCCACTCAGTGGCATCTATTGCACCGGTTTCTAGCGCCGTAAACAGCTCGCCGCCGGGTAGACTAACAGGGATCCCACCGGCACGCTTCAAAACATCAGCAGCATAGCCGGGCAATCGCATTTTTAATCCTTTCAGATCAGCGATCGTCTTAATCTCTTTGTTAAACCAGCCGCCCATCTGAGCACCGGTGTTCCCCCCAGCCATGGGGACCACACCATAGGGCTCATAAAGCTCCTGCCATAATTCAAGGCCACCACCATAGTGCAGCCAGGCATTCATTTCCTGGGCCGTCATGCCAAAGGGAATAGCAGAAAAAAGCGATGCTGCCGGAATTTTCTCCTGCCAATAAAATGCTGCCGAGTGCCCCATTTGCGCCGTTCCTTTAGAAACAGCGTTAAACACTTCAAAGCTCGGTACCAACTCGCCAGCACCGTAAACTCTAATAACCAGCCGGCCGTGGCTCAGTTCATTAACTTTTTCGGCAAACCTCTCGGGTGCCAGTCCCAGGCCAGGAAATCCTTTAGGCCATGATGTGACCAATTTCCACTCCACAGCCTTAACCTGCTGTTGATAACTCTCGCTGTCCTGTTCTCCACACCCAACCAGGCCGATGGCCAACAGTAATCCAACTACGATTTTACGGCTACGTCTTATCATTCACTACCCTTCTACCCTCTGAACTTACCTCTGCTATTAATCGCAATGGTTCAAGTTCTTACAAGTATAGCCAGCTCACCGACACTGGCTGGCGCCAATCACACAGTACTTCGATTGGCATAGCGCTTCGCTCTCTGAGAATGAATATTCAATAATACGTGATTGATAAAGATAATGATGCTCGTCGATTCAAAGTTTATGACTAAAAAAACCGCAACAAAATGCGGTTTATCAATTAGTTCAACTTGGGTATAAACTCAATCGGTCAGTTTAGAACCGCCTCGGCAAGAAGGTGACAAGGGGGCTCCATCAAACAGATTCTGCCATTCACTTTCAGTGTAGGTGTGCATAGCCAATGCATGAATGTCATTTGCCAGCTCATCAGAAAGCGCCTTATTTACAGCGCGGTGACGGCCAATCAAGCGGACACCTTCAAACTGCTTACTCACTATCACGACTTTAAAATGGCTTTCGGAGCCTGCCGGGACATTGTGCATATAACTTTCATTCACCACTTCAAGGTGTACAGGTTCAAATGCTTGCTGCAATTTTTCTTCGATACGATCCTGAATCATAACTCTCACCCTCATCGCTACTATAGCCAAACAACAATTTTTTACTTTGATATCCGACCTTAAGACCTCAGACCGTAATAAATAAGCCATAAAGGCTGTGTTTTTGTTTGCAGCGCAGGCATGTTCTGCGAAAATGGATAACTAAATTGTAAACATACCTTAAAGTAATCGGTAATGAAACCAGAGCTAACCCTGCACGAGCGTACGCTGAAACTTACGCGTTACCCGGTACGAAAAAACGAAACCCTACAAGCATGGGATGCGGCAGATGAATATCTCATCAACCATACTCAAGAGATGGAGCTGGATCCGAAGCGACCAATCCTTATCATGAATGACAGTTTCGGTGCGCTAAGTTGCTGGTTCTCTCAAAATTGCAAAGTCACCAGTGTAACCGACTCGTTCATCACCAAGAAAGGAAGCATTGCCAATCTCGAAGCCAATCAACTGCCACATGTTAAAATCGTTGATTGCCTTGCAGACCTGCCGGATAACCCGCAGCTGGTTTTGCTGAAGCTACCAAAAAACAACCGTCTGCTCACCTGGCAGCTTCAACAGCTATGCAACTTGCTGCCAAAAGACTGTAAGGTAATTGGCGCTGCAAAAGCCAAAGATATTCATACTTCGACGCTAAAGCTGTTTGAGAAATTTCTAGGCGAAACCAAAACATCGTTGGCTGTAAAAAAAGCACGCCTGGTTTTCTGCGAGCCGGATTCTGCACTGGCAAAACCGTTGCCGGCACCGCAGCAATGGGATGTCCCAGAACATAATCTAACGATGACGAACCATGCCAATGTCTTTTCAAGCGACAGCTTAGATATTGGTGCTCGCCTGCTACTTGACAATATCCCGCAAGATGGCAAATACACTGAGATTATCGACTTAGGTTGTGGAAACGGAATCATTGGCCTCAAAGCCGCCCAACTGAACCCACATGCAAACGTTACCTGCGTCGATGAGAGCTATATGGCAGTTGCCTCTTGCAAAGCCAACGCCAAACTTAATCTGGAAACACCGGAACAACTAACTGCTATGGTGGCAAACTGCTTAGAGGATGTTCAGCATAACAGTGCCGATCTCATCTTATGCAACCCTCCTTTCCACCAGCAGGCGGCCATCACTGATCATATAGCTTGGCAAATGTTTTGTGACTCAAAGCAAGTTCTCAAAGGTAAAGGCCAGTTAATTGTGATTGGTAACCGCCACCTGGGCTACGATGAGAAACTGAGCCGCTTATTTGGTAATGTGTCGGTCATCGCTCAGAATAATAAGTTTGTGGTTTATCAATCTGGAAAATAACCCATTGTTTTACTATTTAGCTGCTGTTTGCCCGCTGCAGCTTTTGTTAAGGATAGAAATAAGTATGAAGAAGCTCTTTGTTGCCGCCACTGTTTTGGCCCTGACTGCCTGTACGGCTCCATCTGAACCTCAGCTAACAATTGCACCGACTCCTGTCATTGCCACACAAGCTACCGCGCACGGGAAAGCCCTGAGCCTGGAAAGCCGTGATCTACGAACCGCCCAATTTATTGCTGTTGTCGATAGCGGCCGCCAGAATGTTCAGCCACTGCATGCAACGCAGAATTTACGTATAACGCTTGAAGATGCCTTGTCACGCCAGCTGAGATCACAAGGTTACGTGATTACACAGGACAGCCAGGGAACCCTACGCCTTGATATCCTGGAAGCGATGATCAACGTCAAGCACAGCATGATGAGTCATGAGCTAAACAGCAAGCTACAACTTCAGCTAGTTGTTGAGTCCACTGCCGGCAAGTTCGTCAAGCGATACTCAGGCAAGTCCGAGCGCACAGGCACAATGAGTGCTTCTATGGGAGATATGGAAGAGGCGATGAACAGTCTAATCACTGCCGTACTGAAAGACATTCATGCCGATCCTGAACTGAACAACTACATGCAGGAGAACCTGTAATGCACCGCTACCTTTTCGCTTTGCTACTGAGCTTTGCGTTACCAGTCAGTGCTGCCACACAAGTACTGGTTACGACTAACCTCGGTGAACTGACTGTCCAGCTGGATGAAAAGAACGCGCCGCTATCAAGCCAGAACTTCCTGCGTTATGTGGAAGACGGCAGCTACGTCGGTACTATTTTTCACCGCATAATCCCAGGATTTATGGCACAGGGAGGCGGTTTCGACAAAGATTTACAACGTCGACCAAGCTATGAGCCGATAAAAAATGAATCTGCCAACGGTGTTAGCAATGCTCGAGCAACCATCGCGATGGCGCGTACCCAGGATCCTGATTCGGCGACTCGTCAGTTTTATATCAATTACCAGAACAATTCATTCTTGGATGCTCAAGGCAGCCGTCCGGGTTATGCTGTATTCGGAAAAGTTGTGAAGGGCTTCTCAGTTATAGAAAAAATGGCTGAAATTCCTACCACAACTATCCGCTCTATGGGTATGAAAGATGTCCCGCAACAGCCTATAGTTATTAAAGCTATTACTATTATCAAAGAGTAGACTAACGTCACCTGGCCGTTAGTCTACGACCAGGTGACTGCTATGCTTACACTGATCTCATCTCGGCCAGATGTTTCTTCTGAATTGGTCAATCAGCATATCTCTGACTATGCGCCAGCCTTGGCATTAAGTGCACTCGGAACACTGAGTGGCGATGTCAGCTACAACTCCATGACAAAAACCTGTACCGAGCATCTGCATGATTGGTGGAAACTTTCTGTAGCATCAGGCCCCCCCACAGACAGCTATGAATCCGCCTATTGGTACCTGCTCCATTTACTCGAATCGCTGGAAGAACATGAACTGTTGGGTAACAACTTTATTCAGTTCAAAGTAACAACCACAGCCCAGTTTTTACTTGGACTCGGTGAACACCAGAAAAAAATGCAGGGGATTCGGCCGTAATAAAAAACAGAATTCCGCAGCCCCCCACCCTAGCCCTCCCCTTCAAAAGGGAGGGAACAAAAAAATCAGCGACTCACTCCTCCTTCGCTCTAGGATTGCCCCCTCAATCTTTTACTGTCTTTTTACTGAAGTTCTCCGTAGCTTTATTTTATAATCGGGAAAAGCGGTAACGCTGTAATGATTTTGAGGAAGACATGGAACAATCAATCAACGGTAACAATTTAGGCTGGCGCGTTTATTTCGAAAAGAAAGTGCTAATCATGCTCGCTCTGGGCTTTTCTTCCGGTCTTCCTCTACTACTGGTATTTGGCACCTTGTCATTCTGGCTTCGCGAAGCCGAAGTCAGCCGCACGGACATCGGCTTTTTTAGTTGGGTGGCTTTGGCGTATGGCTTTAAGTGGATCTGGTCACCGTTAATTGACCGTTTTCCTGTTCCGATTCTGTCCGGTCTATTAGGTCGCCGCCGTGGTTGGATGGTATTTTCACAACTCCTCATCATCGCCTCGTTGTGTGGCATGGCGATGAGCAACCCGCAGCTCGACCTCGTACAATTGGCTGTCTTTGCCGTAATTGTTGCCTTTTCTTCAGCCTCGCAAGATATCGTCATTGATGCTTACCGGATTGAAATGGCCTCAGAAAGACTTCAGGCAGCCCTTGCAGCAGCCTATATGACAGGCTATCGGTTAGCGATGATCTTAGCTGGTGCTGGTGCATTGGCTTTTGCTGCCTGGTTTGGCTCCGACAATGGCTATGATGTCAATGGATGGAAGCATGCCTACTTCATCATGGCAGCCTTCATGCTTGTCGGCCTAATCACAGCATTGTGCATCCACGAACCGAGTATTGACAGTGCTGAGATTGACAATATTGAACGTAACTACCGTCGACAACTCACTGAAAATGGAATGGATCCGAAACTAGCAAGAGTCGCAGCATGGTTCTATACCGCCGCGGTAATGCCATTTAAGGACTTCTTCTCCCGCTATGGCCGTGATGCCCTACTCATTCTCGTACTCATTGGCTGTTATCGAATTTCAGATGTTGTTATGGGTGTGATGGCAAATGCCTTCTACGTCGATATGGGATTCAGCAAAACCGAAGTAGCCTCTGTATCCAAAATATACGGAGTGATCATGACCTTGTTGGGTGCAGGCCTCGGCGGTATTTTAGTCAGCAAGTTCAATACACTACGTATTCTTGCCCTGGGCGCAATATTGGCAGCAGGCACCAATATCTTGTTTATGTTGTTTACCTATATGGGCAATAGCCTACCTATGCTGACATTGGTGATATCAATCGATAACCTGAGTGCCGGTATTGCGACCGCAGCATTCATCACCTATATGTCCAGCTTGACTAATGTTGCATTCTCAGCAACTCAATATGCCCTGTTCAGCTCTATTATGTTGTTGTTTCCAAAGTTTATTGCCGGTTTTTCAGGCCTGTATGTCGATACGTTTGGATATAACATTTTCTTTTTAACAACAGCGCTTATTGGTTTGCCTGTTTTATTGTTGATCTATGCTGTCGACAGAAACTCAAACTCAGCTTCTGAAACCAGTTCTGAAGCGGGTTGATCAACAATACTCACCACAAATTCGAGTGCATCGCCAAAACCGAAAGTATTCTGTTGACGAATAATGCCTTCACCTTCCATTTATAACCCTTTAGTGCCTAAAAAAGCCCCTTCAAACCGCTCTTAGATGAGCGGTTTATCACTTGGTTCAGAAAATATTCATTAAAAACATCAAAAATAACGATCGAGATCACTATCACCCCACATTGTAATCGATTACAGAAGATCGAGTTCACGTTTGGAAAAGGATCGCGCAATCGTTACATTCACAAGAGTGACATAAAGCAATAGAATCACCGCCATAAATACGGACAACCCCAAAACTATAAGTCCGACTCTTAAAAACAATTAGCGAGAATTAACCATGCGTAAATCACTAGTAGCACTGAGCGTATTAGCGGCAACCGCTCTACCAGCAGCAGTAAATGCAGCAGACTATTCTGATGACATCCACAAGAACGACTACAGCTGGTCACAGTTCAACCTGATGTATGCTTTTGACGAGCTACCAGGCGAATCAAGCCACGACTATCTTGAAATGGAATTCGGCGGCCGCTCTGGTATCTTTGATCTATACGGTTATGTTGATGTGTTCAACCTGACTAGCGATCCAGATAGCGACAAAGCAGGCAAAGAAAAAATCTTCATGAAGTTCGCTCCTCGTATGTCTCTTGATGCGGTAACGGGCAAAGACCTGTCTTTCGGTCCAGTTCAGGAGCTTTACCTTGCGACTCTTATGGAGTGGGGTGGTAACTCTGGCGTTAACTCTCAGAAAATTGGTCTTGGTTCTGACGTAATGGTTCCTTGGTTTGGCAAAGTAGGCCTAAACCTATACGGAACATACGACTCAAACAAAAAAGATTGGAACGGTTACCAAATCTCAACTAACTGGTTCAAGCCATTCTACTTCTTCGAGAACGGCAGCTTCATCTCTTACCAGGGTTACATCGATTACCAATTCGATATGAAAGATGAGTACTCTACAGCGAGCAACGGTGGTGCGATGTTCAACGGCCTGTACTGGCACTCTGATCGCTACGCAGTGGGTTACGGCCTGAAAGCGTATAAAGACATCTACGGTATCAAAGACTCTTCTGGCTTCAAGTCTAGCGGCGTTGGTCACTACGTAAGTGTAACTTACAAGTTCTAAGTGAATATTGTACCTAACATGATAAAGGCACCTGATGGTGCCTTTTTGCTATTTGCCATAAATTAATCTCGAAAATAAGATTGAAATTACTTCCGAGACACCTCTGCTTTCTATTTCTTTTTCTTCCATATTTTTCCTGTCTCTTTTACCAGTAACTGAGAAAAACGGCTTAGCAATAAGACGGAAAAACAGCGCTGAGAATTTGCGCTAGCCTTTGCTGTATGAGTGCGAAGTATATTTTTACTCCTATAACACGCTCACGACATACTTCTTGTTCTGTCTATTCTGACAATTGCATTTTGTAAAAATGCACAAAATGGCAAGAAGAATTACAAGCAATGGCAAATGGTTAGCGAGAAGTCATCATGTATAAAACTCTGGCAGCTCTTAGTATCAGTACCGCCCTCGCCCTACCCGGTGTGAGTTTCGCCGTCGATTACTCCGACGACATCAGAAAAAATGACTACAAATGGTTCACTTTTAACCTGATGCAAAGTATCAATAACCGCATCCCATTCGGGTTTCAGGATGATACCTACTTCGAGATGGAATTCGGGGGACGATCCGGCTGGCTGGATCTCTATGGCTATCTGGATGTGTTTGATGTTCTAAACTCCAGCAACTCAGACCGTAACAAACCCGAAGGCAGTAACGACTTTGCGGATAACTTTTTCTTCAAATTTGCACCAAGAGCTTCATTAGACGCTATCACAGGTAAGGACCTGTCCTTTGGACCAGTACAAGAACTCTATATTTCGACCGTCACGAACGTTGGTGACAACGCTTTATTCGAACACTACATCGGAATTGGTTCTGATGTTCAGGTGCCGTGGTTCGGAAAAGTGGGACTCAACACCTATGCCCGCTATGTCCGCGAGAATTTTGGGGCGGACAATGAAAGCGAATGGGATGGTTACATGATATCCACCAACTGGTTTAAACCGTGGTATACCCTCAGCAGTGGTGACTTTATCACCTACCAGGGCTATCTCGATTACAAGTTTGGTGCTTCGAAAATTTCAGATGACGTCAACCGAACAACCACAGCCGTAGAGTGGTTCAACGGTATTTACTACCACACCCCGCAATGGGCTTTTGGTTACGGACTGAAGTATTACCACAATATGGCACTATTTAAAGATGGCGGCTTTGCAGGTGATACAACAGGTTGGGGCCACTACTTTTCGGCTAACTACAAGTTCTAGCATTCCTTGTTACGCTAAGATAAACACTCAGAAGGCACATCCTATGATGTGCCTTCGCTTACCTGTTCAACCCTAACGACAGAAAATGCTATCCTGAGCCCAATACAAAATTAGACAACAAAGGGAGAGTTCAGGTGAAATTGACCGTTGTCGGTGCGGGGGCCGTAGGCCGTTTATGGGGATGTAAACTAGCGGTGCATCACAAGGTACATTTCTGGACCCGGGATAGCACCCCAACTCTAGCTATACAGCTGAACCCACTTGAGCCACAAAGCCCACATGAATCCTACTCTTTTTCAGCCAATCAACCTGAAGCGCTGAAAGACTCGGACTGTGTTCTTATTACCGTCAAAGCCTTTCAAGTCGAACAGGCCATTCGCGATATCCAGCCCTATCTTAGGCAGGAAACATCCGTGGTCATCATGCACAACGGGATGGGGAGCCAACAAGTCACCCATCAACTGTTGCCTGATAACCCCCTTTTATATGCCACTACCTCACAGGCGGCATTTCGTCCTGACAGCCAACAGGTAAGCCACACCGGACTAGGACAAACCTGGATTGGTGCCCTGAATACCGCAGGCAAGGCACACCACTATTTGTCCTTGGTACTTGATGACGCCCTATCTCCCTGCCAGTGGCACGAAGATATCAACCTCCCGCTATGGCAAAAGCTGGCGATAAACTGTGCCATCAACCCGCTGACGGCTATCTACCAATGCCGTAATGGCGAACTGGCCGGTAAGGCATTCACCCATCAACTCAATGATATCTGTGACGAGGTTGCCCAAGTTATGACGGCAGAAGGCTACTCAATTAACAGCGGCGAGCTCAGACAGTTGACGAGCAAGGTCATCAATGCCACAGGCCAAAACTTTTCTTCTATGAATCAAGACATTTGCCAGCATAGAACCACAGAAATCGACTATATTACTGGCTACCTAATTGCACGGGCACAAGCACACCGGATAGCCGTTCCGGTGAACACCCGGCTATGGCAACAAATTAAACAACTGGAGCAACAATATAATGACCAATGACGCTCAGCTGCAACGACCTATCAAAGTAGCAGTATGTATCGCCCCCGGTACCGAAGAGATGGAAGCGATCAATACTATCGATATCCTGATCCGTGCTGGCTTTGAGGTTACGACTGCCAGTGCAGCATCTGACGGCGCATTAATCGTAGCGGGCTCGCGTGGTATCAAGCTTGTTGCTGATGTCGCACTCGTTTCTATTGCCGATGACCCGTTTGACTGCGTGGTGCTGCCAGGCGGTCTCGGCGGCGCCGAGTGCTTCCGTGACAGCCCGTTACTGATAGAATTTGTCAACCAGCATAAATATGACGGCAAGCTGGTTGCCGCTATCTGTGCCGCTCCGGCCGTTGTTCTTGAGCATCACCAGATGTACCCAAAAGCCATTATGACTGCCCACCCGGCTTTCATGGAACAGATCCCAGAAGATCGCCGCCGTACCAAGCGTGTGGTCTTTGATGTCAACGGTAACCTGCTAACCAGCCAGGGACCGGGTACCTCGCAGGAGTTTGCTTTGGAAATTATCGTCCGTCTGGCAGGCAAAGAAAAAGCCGCAGAAGTGGCCAAACCGATGGTCGTATGGCCGAACATGCATTATGACGTGTTGCCGAGGGTGTAGGCTGTTTCGCTTAACCCCACCCTCCCCTTCAAAAGGGGAGGGAACTAGTACTGCTCATCATGTCTTGCCTCCACTTTTCCTTGGATCCAAAAAAAACGAGAGCCGAAGGGGCTCTCGTTTGTATTGGTCAGCGTTTCAGGCACTATCCCAATTAAGGGCGATAAACCTTAACGTTATCAAAACCGTTTTCTTTCAGGTACAGTGCCTGCAGGCGACTCATCACACCACGGTCACAGTACAGAAGGTAAGTATTGTCTTGCGGAAGATCTCCGAACTGCGTCGCCAGCTTGTAGAACGGCAGATGCTTAATCTCGACATTTTCAATTTGCAGCGGATTTTCATCTTCTTCGTCCGGGCTGCGGATATCCAAGACAATTGAGCCACTATCGATCTGATCAACCAGCTCAATCTCCGGAGCCTGCTCTTGGCTTTCTTTTTCGATATCACGAATATCAATCACACGGGCCTCTTGAACCACACGATCGAGCACTGCAAAATCAAATTTCGCCTCTTCAGCTTCCAGCTTGTCTTTTACCGCTTTCACTGTCGGGCTTTTCGAGATCACACCGCAAAATTCCGGCATAGTCTTGGCAAAATCTTCGGTGCCAATATCACGAGCGACATTAATGATGTCTTCTTTGTCCCAGTTGATCAACGGTCGAAGAATCAAGCTGTCGGTCACGCCATCAATCATACGGAGGTTGGTCAAAGTCTGGCTTGAAACCTGGCCAAGCGCTTCACCTGTTACCAGTGCCTGGATACCAAAGCGCTCTGCAACCTGACCGGCAGCACGCATAAACATACGCTTAAGTACAACGCCCATCTGGCCATCGGCAACATTTTCCAAGATTTCAGCAACTACCGGCTCAAAATCAATCGCAATGAATTTAACTTTGGCTGAGGAACCGTATTTCTTCCAGATAAAATGTGATACCTGCTTTACGCCGATTTCATGAGCCGGACCACCTAGATTAAAGAAGCAGTAATGGACCTTGCTACCACGCTTGATATGCAGGTAACTCGATACACCGGAATCAAAACCACCGGAAATCAAACTCAGTACATCTTCCTGTGTACCTAGCGGGAAGCCACCCAAACCTTTATGGCGAGCCAATACTTGGTTCAAAATACCGTTTTCAATCTCGATATTTACCGTCACATCGGGCTTTTTCAGTTTAACCTTGGCTGATTCTACCGCCTGGTTCAAGCCACCACCGACATAACGCTCTAACTCAATAGAGGTGAAATCATGCTTACCGACACGTTTCGCGCGGACACAGAATGTTTTGCCGACAAGATCATCACGAACAAGATCCAGTGTTTTCTCATAGATATCATGCATATCTGTGAAGTCAGTTTGATTAACTTCCAGCACATGATGAATACCCGGAGTCTGCGTTAGTGCAGCCAGTACCTGCTCACGAATAGTCTCATCCTTCACCGTGACTTCAATGTAAGTACGGCGGTTAACGACCGACACAGAATCAGACAAACGCTGAAGAATAATGCGAATATTACTCTCTAGGATTTTAGTAAAGCGCTTACGAATAGATTCACTCTTTACAAAAATCTCAGGATGGGGTTTAACGATAAATTTCATAACACGCTTCGCTACACAGGGCCAAACACAATACCAAAAGGAGCAATACCCAAAGGAATCAAAGGCGCGGATTATACAGCAAGCAAGCAGTTGCTGAAACAAGGATATTCAAGGCAGTCTCACCCGCCTTGTATCCAATCCCAATAGATTTAGTGTAGGCTTAATTTTCAGCACTAGGCACTTCATCAGAATAATAGGGTTCACCCTGCATAATAGAAATCTCGACTCGGCGGTTCTCTTTGCGCAGAGCCTCGGTCTTGTTGCTGTTAAGCGGTGCCGTATCCGCCAGACCAACCACTCGCAAACGCTTATGATCAAAGCCGTCCACCTTTTCCATCTCCTGAGCAACCGACACCGCGCGTTGCGCGGACAAATCCCAGTTAGAACGATATAACTCAGAATCCAGCTTCTGGTTATCAGTGTGGCCGGATACACGGATCACGCCAGGCACATCTTTGACTAAATCGGCAACCTGTCTTACCAGCGGTCGAAACTTCGGCTGCAAAAATGCCGAACCTGCAGGAAATGAGCCTTTCTCCTTGATCCGAATCACCACCTGCTGACCAAAACTTTCAACTTCAACCGCACCGTCTTGAATTTCTCGGTCTAGTGCTTTTTGCAAGACCTCCAGCAACTGCTCCTGCGCCTCAGACGATTCTGACTGACTGTTCTGATTCAGCTCTGTCGATACCTCGGCACTCTGGCCCCCCGTTAGCTTGCCCGCGTCACGTTGGGTACCACCAGCCCGATCTGACTCTCCTTCATGAAAATCCAAAGAACGCTGAGTCATATCAATCGTCTGCTGCATGATCACCTCAATCGGCGTCGGTTCTGGGCGGCCAGGTCTGAATTCCTGGGCAATCACGCTGGTTCCCTTCGGAATATCTTTGACCTCTAGCATGTTCTGCACACCAAAGGCAAATTTCATCGAGCCGGCTATCTGCTTAAACTTCAGTACATCCATCTCAGAAAATGATAGCAAGAGTACAAAGAAACACATCAACAGCGACATCAGATCGGCGAACGTACCCATCCATGGTGGTAGCCCCGGGGGGGGACATTTGCATTCATCTTCCATAATCCCTCCCGTTACTCATCGCCGTCTATGCTACGTTTTTTCTCATTCAGGTAGTTTTTCAGGTAACCATCGATAACCCGAGGGTTTTGGCCATCCTGAATCGCTAATACCCCATCCAAAATCAGGCGACGATTGAGCTTCTCTTCATCTTTACGCAACTCAAGCTTGGCCGCTATAGGCAGCATCACCATGTTTGCCAAAACTGCACCGTACAGCGTGGTCAATAGGGCAACAGCCATCGCAGGACCGATCGATTTCGGGTCGTCCATATTTGACAGCATCGCAACCAGGCCGATCAACGTACCAATCATCCCCATCGCAGGTGCGACATCACCCAATGCTTTAAAAATACCCGCCCCCTGCTCATGACGCTCGTTAGTCAGGGCAATATCTTTCTGCAACGTCGCCCGGACCACATCCGCATCATGGCCGTCGACCAGCAAATCTATCCCCTTGCGCAAGAAGGAGTTTTCCACTTCCATTTCTTCCAGCGCAAGAAAGCCCCCCTTACGTGCGGCATCAGCCATCTCGACAACCTTGGCAATTAAATCCTCAGGATTATCTGTTTTGAACATAAAGGCCTTGGCGGCAATTTTTGCTGCGCCAAAAAACTGCCCGATGCTGTACTGCATTAACACTACGAACATCGAGCCACAAAATACGATCAGTATCGACTGCGTATCAATGAACATACTGATACTACCGCCCAGTACCATCGCCATGATGACAAAGGCAAATGACCCGATTAAACCTATGAGGGTAGCCAAATCCACCGGTAATTCTCCAACTTGCGACACGTAGCCAAAATGATTTATCTGGGTATTCTATCGAACTCAGACTATATCGGCAGCATTGAATTTTGATTTAGCTTTCTTGATAGCAAAAGTCGAAAATTACTGTTTGTGACACACAATCCTGTGACATAATTTGACGCTGTAAACTCTCTACGTTATTTTTCCAGCACTTAAATCAAAGTGAACCCTTTATGGCAGCTAAAAAACCTGAAAATATGGCATTTGAAGCCGCACTGGATGAACTAGACAGCATCGTAAATGAGCTGGAATCCGGTGACATTGCGCTTGAAGACGCATTGAAGAAATTTGAGCGTGGCATTGCGCTGGCTCGTAGCAGCCAGCAAAAACTGACTCAGGCCGAGCAACGCGTGGAAATTCTGCTTCAGGCAGATGATGAGGCTCCCCTGACTGAATTTGATGCAGACAATGAATAAAAATACCCCCCTGTCACAGTCTCTGCAGTATTACCGCCAGCGTAGTAACCAACAGCTGGCACAATGGCTGTCGGCTCAGCCTTACGCTGAACAACCTCTGATCGAGGCCATGAAGCACGGTACATTGCTTGGTGGCAAGCGAGCTCGCCCTTTTCTGACCTATGTAACAGGTCTGATGCTGGGTGCCGACTATGCTAATCTAGATACTCCAGCGGCAGCAGTGGAATGCATTCATGCCTATTCATTAATTCATGACGACCTGCCGGCAATGGATGATGATAATTTGCGTCGTGGCCAGCCAACCTGTCACATCGCCTTTGACGAGGCAACAGCAATTTTGGCTGGTGACTCTCTGCAAACGTTGGCCTTTGAAATTTTGGCCTCTGGCACGTTGAGTGAAAGCGGCGAAAAATACCGCATCCGGATGGTTCAAGAATTGGCGCAGGCGTCAGGAGCCGCAGGTATGTGTATGGGACAGGCACTGGATCTGGCCGCAGAAGGCCAAGAAGCGACACTGCAGCAACTTGAAACAATACACAAACACAAAACGGGGGCCTTGATCCGCTGTGCTATACGCCTAGGTGCGCTGGCCGCAGGAGATAAAGGAGCCGAGATATTGCCCCAGCTCAACCAATATGCAGATGCTATCGGGTTGGCTTTCCAGGTTCAGGACGATATTCTGGACGTTACCAGTGATACGGAAACCCTGGGAAAACCGCAAGGTTCAGATCTTGAGCTAGAAAAAAGCACCTACCCGGCCCTGCTCGGATTGGAAGGAGCGAAACAAAAAGCTCAGCAACTTTATCAAGAAGCGCTACAAGCATTGGACGCAATACCCTACAATACAGACCAATTAGAAGTTTTTGCCCGATACGTCATCGAGCGCAATAACTAAAATCAGTAAAAGCGCCGAAATGTTATGACACTGGATATTTCAAAATACCCTCATCTGGCTCTGGCAAACACTCCAGATGAACTTCGCTTACTGCCAGCTGACAGCTTGCCGACAGTCTGTGATGAGCTACGTTCCTACTTACTGAAATCAGTAAGCCAAAGCAGCGGCCATTTTGCCTCTGGCCTGGGTGCCGTCGAACTGACGGTTGCCCTACACTATGTCTACAATACCCCGTTTGATCATCTGATTTGGGACGTAGGCCATCAGGCATACCCGCATAAAATTCTTACAGGCCGCCGCGAAGCGATGCCGACAATCCGCCAGAAAGACGGGGTTCACCCTTTTCCATGGCGTGAAGAAAGTGAGTACGACGTACTCTCCGTCGGCCACTCCTCCACGTCGATCAGTGCCGGCCTTGGCATGGCGATAGCCGCCGAGAAAGAAGGTCTTGGCCGCAAAGTCGTTAGCGTTATCGGTGACGGAGCGATCACGGCCGGTATGGCATTTGAAGCAATGAACCACGCCGGTGATGTACATTCGGACATGTTAGTGATCCTGAATGACAATGAAATGTCCATTTCGGAAAACGTCGGAGCGCTGAATAACCACCTTGCTCGCTTGCTGTCTGGCAACCTCTATACCACCATCCGAGAAGGTGGCAAGAAAGTACTGGCAGGGGCTCCGCCAATCAAAGAGCTGGTCAAGCGTGCGGAAGAACACATTAAAGGCATGGTTGTCCCTGGCACCATGTTTGAAGAGCTGGGCTTTAACTATATCGGTCCTGTCGACGGCCATGACGTCGAAGAGCTGGTCAAAACCTTGAAAAACATGCGTAACCTGAAAGGGCCGCAGTTTCTCCATATCATGACCAAAAAAGGCCGAGGCTATGCGCCAGCCGAGGCGGATCCGATCAACTATCATGCGGTTCCAAAGTTTGATCTAACCCAGAACCCAATTCCGAAAGCGAAGAGCCAACCGACATTCTCCAATATCTTTGGTGATTGGCTATGTGATATGGCAGAGCAAGATAGCAAGCTAATGGCTATCACACCGGCAATGCGAGAAGGCTCTGGCATGGTACGGTTCTCGAAAGAATTCCCGAAACAATACTTTGACGTTGCCATTGCCGAGCAACACGCAGTTACGCTGGCAACGGGTATGGCTATCGGAGGCTACCACCCCGTTGTCGCCATTTACTCGACGTTCTTGCAGCGCGGCTATGATCAGCTGATCCATGATGTCGCCATCATGGATTTGCCGGTTATGTTTGCCATTGATCGTGGAGGCCTGGTCGGAGCAGACGGCCAGACACACCAAGGGGCATTCGATCTGAGCTTCATGCGCTGTATTCCTAATATGGTCATAATGGCGCCAAGCGATGAAAACGAATGTCGCCAGATGCTCTATACCGGCCACCAGCACCAAGGGCCAAGTGCCGTTCGCTACCCTCGAGGCAGCGGGACAGGTATCGCACCTAATCGCGAAATGACAGCACTCAATATCGGCAAAGGTATTGTTCGACGTCAAGGCGAGAAAATCGCTATTCTCAATTTCGGTACAACCTTAAGTTATGCACTTGAAGCGGCTGAAAGCCTCAATGCCACCGTTGCTGATATGCGCTTCGTCAAGCCTTTGGACGAGGCATTGATCCTTGAGCTGGCAGCGAGCCATGACATACTGGTAACCACCGAAGAGAATGCCATTGCCGGCGGTGCCGGTAGCGGAGTTAACGAATACCTGATGAAGCAGAAAGTACTCAAGCCGGTGCTTAACATAGGCCTGCCAGACCGCTTTATAGAACAAGGTACACAAGCCGAACTTCATGCCCTGCTTGAAATTGACGGTCCGGGTATCGAGAAACAAATCAGAGCATATATCGACTAAATACGAAAACCTAGCTCCTTGATTCCTATTGCAGGAAACGGGAGCTAGGCGCTAGAAATCAACGCCAACCACACTAACATTGGGCCAAGGGACTTTTTTAAGCACAACACCTTCGTAACCGCCAAGTTCAATGTAGCGCACTGGCTCACCTAACGAACCATCATAGTAAATCCTCTGGTATTCTCCCGGCAGAGATACCCGCAATGGCTTTGCTAACAAAAAACCTTTGTTATTTCTTTCATTGATGCCTCGGTATAAAACTAACCCTTCACTATAACGCCGCGCAATCACGCCTTCTTTGGGAAAATCACCGAACCAGCCTGAGCGGTACAGCCAAAACCAGTTAGCCGGTCGGAGCGGAATATCAGATATCGAAGAAGCGGTTGTCTTTGCCTTGTCACCTTTATTTTCCCAAGTTACAGCTTTGTACCCCTTAGGAATACCGCTAGGCAAACCAATATCTATTTCAAGCATTCCTGTAGGCTGGTAGACCCAGTTTTTCGGTATTCCCTGTCGGTACCAAGTGCGTAATGTAGTATTGCCGCTGCCATAGAAATAGCTCTGGTTCCAACTATGGAAAAAAGTGTAGCCCGGTAGGTTAAAAAAATAATACTGTGCTAATCCGGTTTCAATATCACGTTGCCAAGCATCGTCAGATGACGGCGTCAGTTCACTGCGCCCTCCTTTCACCGATGACATGATCAGGCTTTTATCCCCGGCTTTTGCCAGGGCAAACGTCTCCCAAGCTTGCTGCATTCTCAGCAGCCCCATGGCAGGAGTGAGATAATGCTCTCTCAACCAAAGATCAACAACTTCTCTTAACTGCACCGGCCACACGGAATAATGCCAAAGGTTAAGTTCCGATATGTTTGCCGCCAGCCAGTTGGTCTGAGTCTTCTTTTTCACCAGCTGTAAGAAGCCAGCCAGCTGTATCGCATATTCCGTTGCTGCCTCTGCCGTACCAGCCTGAAGCGGCAACTCACTAAGCTTCCCCCCCTCAAGGACGGTAAACTGATTTTTATCGAGCAACTTGGCCATATCATCATTATACGCCCCGCTTAACCCCTGCTTTTGCCAATCGTAGTGATACCAGCGTGAATGAAGCTTGTTAAAAGCGTCATTGGCGAAATTAACCCGGTACCAGCAAGTTCCCGGCCACATATGCCCGGCAGGGATCAACCGAGCCTGATGCCTGAAACGGGCACTGGCCTTTACATTGATGCGATCTCTAAACTCAGTTGCATCGACGTAACCGTTTCTATCTTTATCATTATCAGGATCCCAACCGGGGAGCAGCAACTGCTGTGCCTCTAGTCTCAGCCACGGCTGGATACTTAACGCGCTTAACCGAACTTCCTCCGGCCAGGCTAATTTCACCATCCACGTTTTTAGGCCATTATCCAACCCGATATGACCACTGTTAAGCTTGCGCTCTTGGTAATAAGGCCATGCACTCTGCCAGTGGTCTTTCAGGTCAATTTGACCGGTCAGGATTTGCTGCTCTTGGCCACTTTGATACGGGTCAGAAACCATCCCCCCCTTAGTCCCGGACCAATCAACCTTTGCTTTTTTCCACCCGGCAACATTTCCTTTTTCATCAGTCATATTCAGCTTGAGCAACGGAGAACCATCAGCTCTAAGCTGAATGGCATCAAAGGGATAGGAGGAAAAAAGGATGACTTCGTCGTCAGGCTGAAGTGTCAGCGGCAAACGTGCGGTGGAAAACTGGTTATTGCGTACCAGCAATAGGTGGTAAGGCTGTCCTTCAAGCAAGTAATCCAAGCCGGAACTGGCCTTTTCAACTTCAAGCCGGGTATCTTCCGCAAAATGCAGGAATCCGTCTTCCATGTCGATCCCAGACAAAGAAGCCTGTTTGCTTAACCATGCCGACTGTTTTCCCGGGCGACAATCCAGCTTTTGGCTATACATATACCCAACAGCAATCGTCTGCCGATTAGTATCGACATCCTGCATACTGCCAAAGATAATATCGGCATGGCTGAGCTCCCAATCTTTCACATCTTGGGCTGTATTGAAAAATGAAGTCGCCAGCGGCTCGTCCCAGCTTCCCGGCAATACCCAAGCAGTCCCTGTTGAAGGGTATACCTGTGCCATCACCGGACATGCCAATAGTAACCCTGCAACCACTTTTACCCAGCGCCACAGCATAGCTCACCACTAAATCGTTCTGAAAACCTTAATAAAGCCTAGACGAACAATTTATAGCGCGTTGATTTAAAGCTCATTTAAAAAGCCGCACAATTGCGCGGCTCCGTAGTATGTCAGATCAGGCCTTTGTACTACCAGCCCATCCAGTAGCCGACTCCCCAAAGCGATATCATCGCCATAAAGCCTGCCAGAATATCGTCCACCATAATACCCAGACCACCGTGGACATGCTTATCCAGCCAGCTTATCGGCCATGGTTTAACCATATCAAAGAAACGGAACAGTACGAATCCTGTCAGCACCCACTCCCAGCTGGCTACAGGAACAACAGCCATAGTGATCCAGAAACCGACAAATTCATCCCAGACAATGCTACCGTGATCATGCACGCCCATATCATCCGAGGTTTTCTGGCAAATTGTAATCCCGATTAATGCTGCCGCCAGGGTGATTATCAGGTATGCAGCAAAAGGAAGGTTTACCATCAGCAGGTAAAAAGGAATTGATGCCACCGTACCCATTGTTCCCGGAATAATCGGCGATAAGCCGCTACCGAACCCTGTTGCCAACAAATGCCAAGGATTTTTCAGGTTAATGTTATCTTTAGGATTTCCCACGTATTACTCCGCAAAATGGTCATAGCCGTGCAATTGCCAGTCAAGCTTCTGATCGCCCCTGCTCAACGAGATCCCACGACCAGGTCGCAACTGGCCGATACAAGTCGCTTTCACGCCACAGTGTGCCAAAGTGGTATCAATTGCACCACGATTCTGCTCGGGAACAGTAAAACAGAGCTCATATTCTTCGCCACTGCCCAGTGCCAGCTGCAGCGCTTTATCAACGACAGTTTCGAACAAGCGCAATTCCGGTGAAAGCGGTAATTTATCAACTTCTATATTGGCTGCAAGCCCAGAGCGTTTCAAAATATGACCGAGATCGGAAATTAGGCCATCAGAAATATCTAATGCCGCGGACGCTATCCCCCTTAATGCCTGTCCGGCCAGGATCCGGGGTTGTGCCTTGTAATGACGATCAAGCAAGGTTGCTCGAAGTTGCGGATCGCTAACTGTTTTTTCGCCAAGGAGCAAAGCAAGCCCGGCTGCGCTATCACCCAGGTTCCCGGTCACATAAATCCAGTCACCAGACTGTGCACCGCTTCGGGTTAACGCCTCGCCCTGAGGGACAAAGCCATGTACGGTGATCGTTATGCTCATCGGCCCTTTGGTGGTATCTCCACCGACTAACTGAACATTGTAATAATCCGCGAGCGCAAAGAAGCCCTGGCAAAACGGACGTAGCCAGTCTTCATCTGGTGTTGGCAAAGTCAGGGCTAGCGACACCCAGGCCGGGGTCGCGCCCATTGCTGCCAAATCACTCAGATTTGAAGCCAACGCCTTATGGGCCACCAAAGCCGGATCGGCATCAGGCAAAAAGTGGGTACCTGCTACCAGCGAGTCCGTACTGACAGCCAGTTGGCTGCCTGCCGGAACATTAAGCAAGGCACAATCATCGCCGATAGACAAAGCCACATCCCGGCGGTTTACATTCTGGTGCTCAAAATACCGAGCAATGAGGTCAAATTCGTTACTAGCCATACTGTTTTTCAAATTAAAGACAGAAAAAAGGCCAGCTAAGCTGGCCCTCTAGAATCGTATTCGATTACTTCTTATTGCGAAGTGTTGGTGCTGCTTTATCCAGCACACCGTTCACAAATTTGTGGCTGTCTTCTGCACCGAAGGCTTTCGCCAGTTCGATAGCTTCGTTGATAACCACTTTGTATGGTACGTCATCACGCTTAGTCATCTCGTACATAGCAAGACGAAGCAGCGCAAGTTCCATCTGATCCAAGTCCTGTAGCGGACGAGACAGGTACGGACGCATTTTGCTGTCCAGTTCCTGATGGTTCAGAACCACACCCGTGAACAGATCACGGAAGTAAGCAACGTCTGTATGCGGTGCTGCTAGCTCAGGCGCGTCGGCCTGATGCTCTTCTTCTTCAAATTTGTCACCAGAAAGGAAGTATTGCTCGATATCGGCAACATTACCTTTCGTGATTTGCCAAGAATAAATAGCTTGGATAGCAAAGTGACGTGCATTTCGACGTGCGGCTGGTTTCACAGTAACCCCCATTAGGATTCGATTTGGGACAGGACATTAACCATTTCAAGCGCGCTTAGTGCAGCCTCTGCCCCTTTATTACCAGCCTTGGTACCGGCACGCTCAATGGCTTGTTCGATAGAATCTACAGTCAGAACACCGAACGCGACTGGAGTATTAAACTCTAGAGCGACCTGTGCCAGACCTTTATTACACTCACCGGCAACATAATCAAAGTGTGGAGTACCACCACGGATCACAGAGCCTAGCGCCACGATAGCATCGTAACGATCGCTCTTGGCAACCTGCTGAGCAACCAGTGGAAGCTCGTATGCACCAGGGCAACGAACAATAGTGATATTGTCATCGCTTACCTGACCTTGACGTTTCAGTGCGTCCAATGCGCCTGAAAGCAAGCTTTCGTTGATAAAGCTGTTGAAGCGTGCGATTACGATAGCAACCTTTGCGTTTGGTGCCGCGATGGCGCCTTCAATTACCTTCATGGGCCTTCCTGTGACTATGTCTTTCCGGTTTGAGAAACCGCGGGAGTCTACCACACTTTAAAAGTTATACCAATTCGCATCTCATCCAGCTCAAGCAGGACAGGCAAATAGCCACCCTTGTGTGGTGAGCACGACTTTCTCACCGGTATTTTAAAATTACCTCCTGCTCAACCATCTAGCTGCAGCAGAAGAAAAAAGGCAGGCCGTTCCAAACAGGCCCGCTTATTCATTTACTCGCAGATATACTCAACAACTTCCAAGCCGAAACCTGACAGTGAGTGATAGCGCTGGGTAGAAGAAGATAGCAAACGCATTTTCGTGACTCCCAAATCTGACAAAATTTGAGAGCCAACCCCAACCTGACGAGACTGATCTTTCGGATTTAGTTTCACCAGTGGTTTGCCTTCCTCCTGGGCAGCCAAGTGCTTCACCTTGGTGATCACCGCCTCTTGAGGCTCGTGCTTGCTCAGCACCACCAGCACACCGCCCTCGTCAGCAATACGCTTCATGGCTGCAGACAGAGTCCACTGTGATGCTCCGGAATGGAGTATATCCTTGAAAGTATCTTGCAGGTGAACACGAACCAATGTCGACGGCTCTGATGCCACATCACCTTTGCACAACGCATGATGAATTTCATTATCGATAGTGTCACGGTAGGTGATCATGTCAAAGTCGCCAAACTCAGTCGGCAAACGGCACTCGGCAACACGTTCAATCGTGGTTTCGTTATTATTGCGATATTCAATCAGATCAGCGATGGTTCCCAGCTTAAGGCCGTGTTTTTCAGCGAACACTTCCAAATCCGGGCGACGTGCCATCGTGCCGTCTTCATTCAGAATTTCCACAATCACACTGGATGGTTCCAAGCCTGCCAGACGGGCAACATCACACCCAGCTTCAGTATGACCTGCACGAGCGAGTACCCCGCCCTCCTGTGCCATCAGCGGAAAAATGTGCCCCGGCATGACAATATCAGCCGCAGTGGCATTTTCAGCCACGGCCGCCTGAACGGTACGGGAACGATCTGCAGCAGAGATCCCAGTGGTAACACCCTGTGCAGCTTCAATCGAAACGGTAAAATTGGTACTGAACTGCTCGGTATTTTCCTGCACCATCAGTGGCAGGTTAAGCTGCTTGCAGCGGTCTTGGGTCAGAGTCAGGCAAATGAGGCCTCGGCCGTTAGTCGCCATAAAGTTCACCGCTTCAGGGGTAATCTTTTCCGATGCCATAATCAGATCGCCTTCATTTTCGCGATCTTCATCATCCATGAGGATAACCATCTTACCCAGGCGAATATCTTCGATTATTTCTTTTGCACTGCTTAACGCCATAACAATACCCTTATCCTAATGCTTTATCCCAAAAACCCAGTTTTTGCCAGTAGGTCCATAGTAACTTCAGATTTTTTATCTGCGGCTTTCTCACCTAGCATCAAACGTTCTAGGTAACGGGCAATGACATCAACCTCAAGGTTGACGCTGCGCCCCGCCTTAAAAGATTCCATTGTGGTTTCTGCCGCGGTATGCGGCACAATCGTCAATTTAAACTCGTTGCCACGAATAGCATTGACTGTCAGGCTAATGCCATCGACAGACACCGACCCTTTCTCTGAAATATATTTCGCCAGATGATCGGGGGCTTTAACCCAAAACTCAATCGCCCGCCCCGTATGGGTTCGCTCGATAACTTCGGCCACGTCATCAACATGGCCCGACACCATATGGCCGCCAAAACGAGTTGTTGGCAGCATCGCTTTTTCCAGGTTGGCCTTCTGTCCGGCTTGGTAATTGGCAAACGCAGTACGCTGTATCGTTTCCAACGACAGGTCGGCAACATAGCCACTACCGGTCAGTTCAACAACAGTCAGACACACGCCGTTGGTTGCAATACTGTCACCCAATTTTACATCGGATAAATCGAGCTTGCCGGAATCTACCGTGACAGAAATATCAGCACCTTTCGGTGTCAGCGCTGTAATCGTACCTACAGCTTCGATAATGCCAGTAAACATGAATTTAAATTCCTTGATTTGCTCGTTAGACTTGTTTGATTCGGGCGGTAATTCGAATATCCGGCCCGACCATCCGAACATCACTGATATCCAGCTCGGGAACTTGGGACATCGCCGTCAGCCCCTGTAGATCGATCAGCCCCCGGCTATCGCTTCCCATCAGTTTAGGTGCCTGGTAGATAATGAGCTCGTCAACCAGTCCGGCTGACAGTAACGCTCCGGCTAATCCGGCACCGGCCTCAACCCAGATATGATTAATATCTCGCTGTGATAAGGCACTCATCAAGGCCTGCAAATCAATCTGGCTTTCAGCTTTGTTTCTTGCAGGTACCAACAGCTGTTCAACAGACTGTGGCCATTCCTCATTGCCTTGCTCACTACGTGCCAGAATCGTATTGCCCGGCAAATGAACAAGTCTATGCGCCGGAGTCACCCGATTCTGGCTGTCAATCACGACACGGCAAGGCTGACGCACCGCCGACAGCGGATAATCACGCTGAACCTCTTCGCCAAGTTCATCCCAGCGAATATTCAGCGATGGATCATCAGCCAGCACGGTGGCACTGGTTGAAAGAATGGCACCAGCCTTGGCACGAAAGCGCTGCACATCAGCACGGGCTGCAGGCCCGGTGATCCACTTGCTCTGGCCATTCGACAATGCCGTTCGGCCATCGAGACTCGCAGCCAGTTTAAGCTGAATATAGGGCATACCGGTTTTCATTCGCTTGATAAAACCAGGATTCAACGCCTGGGCATCGGCTTCAAGCAGGCCTGTTTGCACTTCCACCCCGGCAACTTGCAGCATTTCGATACCACGTCCTGCAACTTGCGGGTTGGGATCAACCATTGCACATACTACTCGCGACACCTTGGCATGGATAAGAGCTTCGGCACACGGCGGTGTGCGTCCATAATGGGAGCAAGGCTCAAGCGTCACATAGGCAGTCGCTCCCTCGGCTTTATCGCCTGCGGCACGCAGAGCAAAAACTTCAGCATGCGGCTGACCTGCCTGATAATGGTAACCCTCTCCGACAATGTTATCGCCGTGAGCAATCACACAACCAACATTAGGGTTCGGAGCCGTGGTAAAACGACCGCGTTTTGCCAATTCAATGGCACGCAGCATCATGGCATGATCAATGGATGAGAACATCAGACTTAGTATTCACTTCATGGTGTTAGTCAGCTGAAAGCTGCCGCCAACTCCGCTTATTTTTCCAATTTGGCGATTTCTTCACCAAACTCTCGAATATCTTCAAAACTACGATAAACAGAAGCAAACCGGATATAGGCAACCTTATCCAGCTCTTTCAATGCTTCCATGACTAAGTTTCCAATCATTTCCGACGGCACTTCGCGTTCTCCCGTTGCGCGAAGGCGGGATTTAATCGTGTTGATGGCACGCTCTATATCATCGGCACTCACCGGACGTTTTTCCAGTGCACGCTGGATCCCGCCACGAAGCTTATCTTCGTTGAACGGGTCGCGGTTTCCGTTGGTTTTAATCACCCGAGGCATGACTAACTCAGCGGTTTCAAACGTCGTGTAACGCTCATTACAAGCCAGACACTGACGACGGCGACGGACTTGATGGCCGTCTGCAACCAGACGGGAATCGATCACTTTGGTGTCATTTGCACCACAAAAAGGACAATGCATCTTGCCTCCTAAAATTCGTCGACTCAGTGTAACCCATTTCAATCGGTTATTGAGAGTATAAGAATGGTTTTTCTTATTATTCTGACCGACAAAAGCAAAACGGCACCTTAAGAAGGTGCCGTTTTATTCGGTTATAGCAGTGCAATGTACTCGACACGTAACCATATAGTGCTTCAGCTCGACGCTATTCCATTCAAGAGCAAAAAGGAAGCGCGCAGTTTATTAAGTATAAATGAGCACTTCCGATGCTGGTATCGGACTAAATAGCAAAGAGGTGAGGTGCTATTAAGCGTAAACAGGTAGACGCTGACAGATCTCTAGTACCTTCGCCTTGGTCGCTTCAATCACTTCAGGCTTGTCGATATTATCCAGAACATCACAGATCCAGCCTGCAAGCTGCTTGCTATCTTCAACCGAGAAGCCACGACGGGTGATCGCAGGCGTACCGAGACGGATACCCGAGGTCACAAATGGGCTGCGCGGATCATTCGGAACACTGTTCTTGTTAACGGTGATATTAGCTTCACCCAGTGCCGCATCCGCTTCTTTTCCTGTAATGCCTTTGTCGATCAGATCAACCAGGAACAGGTGGTTTTCAGTACCGCCGGAAACGATCTTGTAACCACGCTCCATGAATTCAGCAACCATCGCTTTGGCATTTTCAACCACACGCGCCTGATAGTCTTTGAACTCAGGCTCCATTGCTTCCTTAAAAGCGACCGCCTTGGCTGCAATAACATGCATCAGAGGACCACCCTGGCCGCCAGGGAATACCGCTGAGTTAAGCTTCTTGTACAGCTCTTCCCCCTCGCTTGACAGGATCAAACCACCACGAGGACCCGCCAGTGTTTTGTGCGTTGTTGTCGAAACAACATGCGCATGAGGAACTGGATTCGGATAAACGCCAGCGGCAATCAGACCGGCGACGTGAGCCATATCGACAAAGAAGTACGCGCCAACTTTGTCGGCAATTTCACGCATGCGCTTCCAGTCAACAACTTGGGAATAGGCAGAAAAGCCACCGATGATCATCTTCGGTTTGTGCTCAAGGGCAAGGGCTTCCATCTCTTCGTAGTCAATTTGACCGCTTTCATCAATGCCGTATGGAATGATGTTGTAAAGCTTACCTGAGAAGTTTACCGGTGAACCGTGAGTCAAGTGGCCGCCGTGCGCCAGGCTCATACCTAATACCGTATCACCGGCATTCAAGAGTGCCATATAAACAGCATTGTTGGCCTGCGAGCCCGAATGCGGCTGGACGTTCGCATATTCTGCACCGAATAGCTGACAGGCACGTTCAATCGCTAGCTGCTCAGCCTTATCGACATACTCACAACCACCATAATAGCGTTTGCCCGGGTAGCCTTCGGCATACTTGTTCGTCAGCTGAGAACCTTGCGCTTCCATTACACGTGGACTGGTGTAGTTTTCAGAAGCAATCAACTCGATGTGCTCTTCCTGACGCGCAGTTTCTTCCTGAATGGCTGCAAAAAGTTCTGCGTCATAATCGGCAATATTCATGTCGCGTTTTAGCATCTGTATCTCCTGACTCAGATTGTTCTCATACAAATTCACAGAAGCGCCTGAGATCTTCAGACCCTTGTGTCAATTGGCAGCAAGCAATTCCTGGTGAATATCAACATATCGTAAAGCTAGGCGGCGCCTAGACGCAAACGTTTTCGTCCCGCCAACATCTAATGCAATATGTTACAGAATTTGATCTAAATCAGATAGTCCTCAAAGAACTTTTTATTCTTAATTCTGTATGTTTATTTTCAACATCAGCATGAATTGTTTTCATCTTGACGAATCAACCACCATCATGCTTCCTCTTAGTTGCAGCATATTACAAGGAAATAAGGAAATTAATATTTTACGATTCCGTACAAAATACCTTACAGCTATGTTTTCTCTGTTTGCAACAACAATTTCGCTTTCAGTATGGTTCCCCTTATTATGCGCGCTTCTGATATAAGGAGTGTACTTTTGAGCGGTTATCATCATTCACTGAAAGAAAACATCATTGCTATTCTTACCGGTACGTTTGTCGTTTCCCAGGGTGTTTTTTTTCTCCAGCAGGCTGACTTACTGACAGGCGGGACAACCGGGCTGGCACTGCTGCTAACCCAATTTGTCGATCTTTCTTTCGGCCAACTGTATTTTCTACTGAATACTCCGTTCTACCTCATGGCATGGTTTCGAATGGGCAAGGGCTTTGCTGTTACCAGCATCATCTCTGGCGGCTTAGTCTCAGTAATTACCGATAACCTTCATCATGTACTTGAAATCAGTCGCCTTGAACCGCTCTACTGTGCCGCTATCGGGGGCTTGCTTATGGGGCTAGGCATGCTGATTTTATTTCGTCACCAGACCAGCCTCGGCGGCTTCAATGTCTTGGTATTGTATCTACAGGAAAAATTTGGCCTGTCGGCTGGCAAGCTACAAATGGGGATTGATATCAGTATCCTCGTCGCCTCTTTCTTCCTGGTAAGCCCTATGGTCTTGGCTTTATCCGTTTTCGGCGCAGTGCTGCTGAATTTAGTGTTGGCAATGAACCACAAGCCAGGCCGATATAGCGGAAAAATGGTTACGAGTTAGAAAGAGTAGCGAAACGACTAAAAAGGCTTGCCTTGATGGCAAGCCTTTTTTGTTCCACAAGGGAAATCAAAACCAGCAACTTGTATTAGTGCGAAGGGATTTCGCTCAAGAACAAAAAAAGGGGCGCGGAGTTTATACGCATAAATGAGCACCCCTGATGCAGTTATTGAGCGAAATAACGAAGCAATAATGCAAATTTAGATGGCGTCTTCGTCTTCCTCGCCAGTCCGGATACGCACCACACGCTCAACATCAAACATAAAGATTTTACCGTCACCGATCTTTCCGGTTTGCGCTGTCTCGATGATTGTATCGATGCATTGCTCGGCGACTTCGTCAGCAACGACAATTTCCAGCTTCACTTTCGGCAGGAAATCCACCATGTACTCTGCACCGCGGTATAGCTCAGTATGGCCTTTCTGACGACCGAAACCTTTCACTTCCGATACCGTCATCCCTGTGATGCCTACTTCTGCTAGGGCTTCACGAACATCATCAAGCTTGAATGGCTTGATAACGGCTTCAATTTTTTTCATTTTTCATCGTCCTTTGCTGAGCAGAGGTCGCTGGTGCATAAATCGGCACCAACTGCCTGATTAATATTGAGGGTATTATCACAGATCTGAGGCAATAAGCTCAATGCGTTGTTACGCGATTCAGTACTTTTCAGTTGGCAATATGACATCGGAGTCCATCATTCTTAGCAGTAAAAATACGGCATAAAGCAAGACACAACTGTTAATAGCGATAACCAACAACCTACGATATTCAGGCTCGATCAGCAAGGGAAGATAGGGGATCAGACTGAACCCGAAGAACATGGTAGCGGCAGGTATGAAAAAGTACAGCGGGATAAACCCCCACATATCGCCACGGACCAAACCGGCAATTGCAGACACGCCGGAAAGCAATACCAACGTCGCGATGATACTTGGAACAATGCCCACTTGATTAATGCTGAAGATAACCGCAAAAGTATCTAAATAGCGGAGCAAACAGATAACAACGAGTGCTGCCAGCCCCTGAGCGGCAGTTACCATTCCATTTCTTTTAGGGTATTCCATTCCCTTCTCTCTTCCATGAAAGCATTGATATCAGGAGCCATTAGCATAAAATAAACCACACATTTTATGCGTGAATAGCATTTACCTCAATCAAAATCACAATAAATCTCCGATTCATATTTGTTATTTTGATTACTGTACTTTTTGACATTCCCAGCCTGGAAAGTTCAGCCTATTGTTATTAATATCAATGATGTATTTTTACCAAATCCACAAAGCCGCTTAACGAGCGCACAACTCGGGTGTTGACCTTTTCCCTTGATCCGCAGCGATTTAACCATACTGTTTTCATTCCTACTTTCTGTGCAGCATGGGCATCGTTTAATGGATGATTACCGATAAACCAGCATTCATCGGCACTTTTATTGGCAAACTGCAAAGCGGCCTGAAAAATACGAGGATCTGGCTTTGCGGCACCCGCCTGCTCGGAAGTCATGATAAAGCTAAAATACTCACGAATACCGGTCTCGGTAAGCTTAGCCTCCTGCTGAATGCTTAGGCCATTGGTGATCACAGCCAAGGGGGAGCAATCCCGAAGTTGCCTTAAAGCCGGTTTAACATCAGGAAATAACCGCCAGTGCTGGCGATATATCGCATAAAATTCAGCAAATAATTGATCGGCTTCAGCCACGGTTAACGGCCGTTCAAATAACTCGCTGATCCGAGCCCGTCGCTGCCCTTCGAAAGTTAACTCACCAGCGCGCCATCGTGCACGTTGCCGGTCTGTGATCTCACGCCAGATAGCCTCTGGACTGCCTTGGAACGGGACGATGCTATCACGGTAACGGGAAGCAAAACTTCGGATCGCATCCTGCTCGGCACCGTCATGATCAAGCAAGGTATTATCAAGGTCAAAGAAAATCATGCACCCTCCTATAAACACCCTACCCTCAGCTTAATCACAGATTATCCACAAAGGCGAGTAAATTCAGCGAAAAAGGTTAACCACTACAAATTTTACAATAAACGAGCTTATTAGATGCGCAACTTATACCCAAACGACCTCCTGGCTCCTGGGTATAGAATAGCAAGAATAAAAAAACCGCTCCGAGGAGCGGTTTTCATTTGTTGGTTAGTTAAACCTGTATGCAATCAATAGAAAATTTAGCCAATGTTAACGCGGGCATTACGGAACATACGCATCCACGGGCTATTTTCGTTCCAGTCATCTGGGTGCCAAGAGTTTGCCACGGTACGGAATACACGCTCCGGATGCGGCATCATGATAGTTACGCGGCCATCCTGCGTTGTCAGACCAGTAATACCATTAGGTGAACCATTCGGATTCGCCGGATAATTCTGGGTCACATTGCCGTAGTTGTCGAGATAGCGCAGTGCCACCGTACCAGATTGCTCTATCGCATTCAGGTGCTCACCACTTCGAACCTCGACTCGACCTTCACCATGAGAAACCGCTATAGGCATACGGGAGCCTGCCATACCATTGAAGAACAATGAATCACTTTGCTGGACTTCCACGAGGCTAAAGCGGGCTTCAAAACGCTCAGATTCGTTACGGACAAAGCGAGGCCACAGCTCTGCGCCCGGGATAAGATCGCGCAAGTTCGACATCATCTGACAGCCGTTACAAACACCCAGTGCGAAAGTATCGTTGCGATTGAAGAAACTCTCGAACTGATCCCGTGCCATGTTGTTGAACAGCACAGACTTAGCCCAGCCTTCACCGGCACCCAGTACGTCACCGTACGAGAAACCACCGCAAGCAACCAAACCGTTGAAACCATCAAGTTTCACGTTGCCCGACAGAATGTCACTCATGTGGACATCCTTGGCATCAAAACCTGCTCGGTCGAAAGCTGCCGCCATTTCGACATGGGAGTTAACCCCCTGCTCTCGCAGAATCGCCATCTGCGGCTTCGCCCCCTTGTTTATAGCAGGAGCGGCGATAAAAGGTGCAGCTACATCACTGTCGATATCAAAGCTTAGGTGGGTACTCAGACCCGGATCCTGACTGTCTTTTTTCGCTTCAAACTCTTGCAGGGCACCTGCCGGGTTGTCGCGCATAGCCTGCATCTGGTAGGTCGTCTCGGCCCAGATAGTACGCAGCTCAGTACGGCTTTGCTCCAAGACACGATCGTTGCCATTCCAGATACGAACGATATCTTCATCAACCACAGTACCAATCACATGACTACATGCTTCAAGACCATTCGCCGCCAATACGGACTGTACCGTATCGAGATCGTCAGTGCGCACCTGAAGCACGGCACCTAGCTCTTCGTTAAATAACGTCGCGAGAACATCTTCGCACTCGTCGCCATCGGTTGTATTGAGATCGACTTCAACACCGGTATGGCCGGCAAATGCCATCTCAGCCAGCGTAACATACAAACCGCCGTCACCACGGTCATGGTAAGCCAGCACTTTTTCATCGCGGACCAAAGACTGTACGGCAGTAAAAAAGCCTTTTAGCAACTCGGGACTATCCACATCAGCCGGCTTGTCGCCCAGCTGCTTGTAGACCTGCGCCAGCGCGGTCGCGCCCAGACGGTTCTTCCCACAGCCCAAATCTACCAACACCAGCGTTGAATCACCTTTATCAGTACGGAGCTGAGGCGTGACTGTTTTGCGGACATCTTCAACACGGCCGAAGGCGGTAATGATCAGAGACAGCGGCGAGGTGACTTCTTTCTGCTCACCGCCCTCTTCCCACTTGGTCTTCATCGACATCGAGTCTTTGCCGACAGGGATCGTCAGACCAAGAGCCGGACACAGCTCTTCACCCACCGCTTTAACCGCTTCGTACAGACCCGCATCTTCTCCCGGGTGACCTGCTGGAGACATCCAGTTGGCCGACAAGTTAATACGTTTCATATCGCCGATATCGGCACTGGCAATATTGGTAATTGCCTCACCAACAGCCAAACGGGCTGAGGCCCCGAAATCAAGGAGAGCCACCGGCGTGCGCTCACCCATCGACATCGCTTCGCCATGATACGTATCGTAGCTGGCAGCCGTTACGGCACAGTTTGCTACTGGCACCTGCCAAGGGCCTACCATTTGGTCACGGGCAACAAGGCCAGTTACCGTTCGGTCACCAATGGTGATCAGAAAGGTTTTCTCGGCAACGGCTGGCAGACGAAGCACACGGTGTGTCGCTTCTTCTAACTCGATACCGTCACGATCAATTGCCTGACCTTCCGCTATCTGTGTTTTCACATCTCGATGCATCTTGGGTGCTTTACCCAATAAAATGTCCATCGGCATATCAATTGGCGTATCGTCGAAATGGCTATCTTCGAGGGTTAAATGGCGTTCTTCGGTCGCTTCACCTACCACCGCATACGGTGCACGCTCGCGCTTACAGATAGCATCAAACGCCGCCATATTTTCTGGTGCAATTGCCATCACGTAACGTTCTTGCGATTCGTTACACCAGATCTCTAACGGACTCATACCTGGCTCATCATTAGGTACATCACGTAGCTGGAACTTACCGCCACGCTCACCGTCATCAACCAACTCCGGCAGGGCATTAGAAATACCGCCGGCACCGACATCGTGGATAAAGGCGATTGGGTTGTTTTCACCCATCTGCCAACAACGGTCGATCACTTCCTGACAACGACGTTCCATTTCAGGGTTTTCACGCTGTACCGAGGCAAAATCCAGATCTTCTGCCGACTGACCGGATGCCATTGAAGATGCCGCTCCGCCACCCAGGCCAATGTTCATCGCCGGGCCACCCAGAACGATGAGTTTGGCACCAACCGGGATCTCTTTCTTCTGCACATGCTCGGCACGGATATTACCCATACCGCCGGCAATCATAATCGGCTTGTGGTAACCACGTACCTCTTCGCCGTTGTGAGACGTCACTTTCTCTTCGTAGGTACGGAAGTAGCCAAGTAGGTTCGGACGACCAAATTCATTATTGAAGGCTGCCCCGCCCAGAGGACCTTCAAGCATAATATCCAGGGCGTTGACGATACGCCCAGGTTTACCAAAATCAGTTTCCCATGGCTGCTCAAAGCCCGGTACGCGTAGGTTGGAAACGGTAAAACCGACCAAGCCCGCTTTTGGCTTACCACCAATACCGGTTGCGCCTTCGTCTCGGATTTCACCGCCGGAGCCGGTTGATGCCCCCGGCCAAGGCGAAATCGCGGTTGGGTGGTTGTGGGTTTCCACTTTCATCAGGATATGTGCCGCTTCCTGATGATAATCATATTGACGAGATTCAGGGTTCGGGAAGAAGCGGCCGACATGAGAGCCTTCCATAACCGCCGCGTTATCTTTATAGGCAGACAGCACGTAGTCGTGGTTTTTCTCGTAGGTATTCTTAATCATCTTAAACAGTGACTTTTCCTGATCAACACCGTCGATCGTCCAGTCAGCATTAAAGATTTTATGACGGCAATGCTCCGAGTTGGCCTGAGCAAACATCATCAGCTCGATGTCATTCGGATTACGGCCCAGCTTGGTGAAATTATCAACCAAGTAGTCTATTTCATCTTCGGCCAGCGCCAGACCGAGGGTGACGTTGGCTTCTTCAAGTGCCTTACGTCCACCCACAAGGATATCGACACTCTGTACCGGTGCGGGCTCAGCCTGCTTGAACAGCGCAATTGCCGCTTCCAGCTCAGTGAACACCACTTCCATCATACGGTCGTGGATCAAGCTTTTCAGTTCAGTAAGCTGAACGTCAGTCAAAGCAGCGCTGGTCTCAACGTAATACGCCGTACCACGCTCGAGACGCTTCACGGCGTCAAGGGCACAGTTATGGGCAATATCCGTTGATTTGGAAGACCATGGAGAGATAGTACCAGGACGAGGGGTAACCAGTAGCAGGGTGCCTGTCGGCTCATGCTCTGCAATCGTTGGACCGTAGGTTAGCAGACTTGTCAGCTTGCTTTGCTCATCAGCATTCAGGGGAGCAGATACATCAGCAAAATGCATAAACTCAGCGTAAATGCCTGACACAGGCAGATCTAACTCGCGGCAACGCTGTAATAGCTTGTTAACGCGAAACTCAGACAGTGCGGGTGAACCACGCAAAATTTCCATGTGCGTACGTCTCTCGATTAGCAGTTGAATGAAGGTGATATTGGCCTAACACCCAGTTCAATCACTGGGCTAATTACGTCAATGCCACCTTTTTACACCGAATTGACCCGATTGAATCGAGGCGAGTAACTCATGATGATGCGTAGTATAAAGTAATTTTTTTTGTGACGTAACACCTGACGCAACCGTTTGCGTGTTTTTTTTCATTCCCTGGTAAATCAAGGAAGATAAAATGATGATTTGCTCTGGGAAGACTGAGGGAGTGTGTATTTTTCCCACCAAATAGCACAAACCGAGGATCTAGCAGATACACTTAATTATATTTGAAAACAGAGAATTCCTCACAGTGAACTGTCGAGCGACTTTGCTGATATGACGAGCTTTGGTATAAAGAACACCTAATTATAACGATGAGCACATGTTGTTGAACAATATTCGATTAACCCCTCACCTCCGGTACGCTCTTGCAATATTGCTGAGCTTGTTACTGCTTAGCGGATGCAAATGGCTGGAACCCCCTGCCCGCAGTGATCTGGAAAAGATCCGCGAAAGCGGAGTATTGCGCGTCGGGACACTGAATAACCAGCTAGCATACTTTATTGGCAGTGACGGTCCGACCGGTCTGGACTACGAGCTTGCACAGCGGTTTGCAGCCAAGCTAGGTGTAAAATTGGAAATGCAGCCGATGTTCACCCTCGCAGGTCTCTTTCCGAGCCTAAAACGAGGTGATGTTGATATCGTTGCTGCCGGACTGACCATGACCGATGACCGACTGGAAACATTTCGGGCAGCACCGGCCTATTACTATGCCAGCCAGATTGTGGTCTATAAAAAAGGGCAATGGCGTCCACGCAATACCGAGGATTTGGCACAAAACAAAGGCTCGCTAATGGTTGTTAAAGGTTCAAGCCATGAAAAAAGCCTTAATACTCTGCAAGTCCTTTACCCGCAACTAAAATGGCAAGCCGTTGAAGAAAGTGACAGCGATGAACTCCTTCGTATGGTCGCCACAGGGGAGCTGGACTACACCATTGCCGACTCTGTCGATGTTGCGCTGAGCCAACGTATCCACCCAGATATAGCTACCGCCCTAGAGTTAACTGAAGATGAGCCCATCGCCTGGTTTGTCAACCAGACCACAGATGACAGCCTGTATGCGCTACTCATCGAGTTCTTTGGCGAAATGCAGCAAGACGGTGAGCTTGCCAAGCTGGAAGAAAAGTATTTCGGCCATGTCGCGACATTCGACTATGTCGATACCCGGGCTTTCTTGCGTGCCATCGAGAAAAAACTGCCGCGCTGGGAATCACTCTTCAAAAAATATGCTGAAGAGTTCGACTGGCGTCTGATTGCAGCCCTGTCCTATCAGGAGTCGCATTGGAACCCAAAAGCCGTTTCTCCAACCGGTGTCCGTGGGATGATGATGCTGACATTGCCAACCGCAAAATCTGTCGGCGTGAATAATCGTCTTGATCCTGAGCAGAGTATCCGCGGTGGTACTCATTACCTGCGGAAAATGATCAACCGGATCCCTGATAGTATCGAAGATCACGAGAAAGTCTGGTTTGCCCTCGCGTCATACAATGTCGGTTTCGGCCACTTGATGGATGCCCGCCGCCTGACAAAAAAGCAAGGCGGTAATCCGGATGCCTGGAGCGATGTAAAGCAACGACTGCCGTTGCTGCGTCAGCGAAAATATTACCAGCAGACTCGTTATGGCTATGCCCGTGGAGATGAGGCCCTGAATTATGTCGAAAATATTCGTCGTTACTACCAGAGCATTATCGGTTACGAGCAGGCCCACAATCAGCCCCCTCAGCAGCAGGATATTGCGGTTATTGACGGCTTACACACCATCACCCCACCGTTGATTCCGGAGGCAGCCCTTCAGACAACTGGCACCGAGGCGGTCAATACGGCAACGCCGACCAAAACAGCCAGTAAATAGCGCAATACGATACTCAACGGCCATACTCAGATAGGGCCGTTGAGTGTCGGCCTTATAATCACATTCGGTGTTTATCTATTTGTAAGGCCAAACCTTAATCTGCGACTCAGATCATTCTTAATCATCGCTAATTAGGTGACAATCGACCCAATATTCGGGCTCGGCTCAAAAGCCAACATCCTTGCCATTTATTCAGGCACATCAATCTTCAGGCATAACAATGCCATTGCTTTGTGGGAAGAACCTATGCGATTTACCAGACAAAAAAAGGCGGTCAGAAGTCTTAAACAGCGAATGACATCTATCGCAACTCGACGTAAGCGTTTAAATGCCAATATCCGAAAAAAGATCCTCTGGCGTCAGCGTAGCTACATTGTTGCGGCCAGTATAGTCAGCTGATCTGTTACTCGCCTTACTCGCGAGCATCATCACGACAAAACCAATACAGCAAAGCCCGACATTATGCCGGGCTTTGTTGTATATGAACGGTACTAACTTTAAGTATTTATGCTTTAGCCTGGTGCTCGCCCAACGCTGCCTGACGGGCTTTTTTCTCTGCTTTCTTCTCAGCCCTACGGCGCTTGAAAAAGGCCTGTAGCTGAGCGCGGCACTCGTCGGCCAGCAAACCTGATTCACAGGCAACATGATGGTTGACCTGCTCGTAGCTAAGCAAGTTCATAACACTGCCGGCAGCTCCCGTCTTTAGATCACAGGCACCGTAGATCACTTTGCCAACCCGGCTATGTACCATCGCCGCCGCACACATCGGGCAGGGCTCCAAGGTCACGTACAAGGTTGCTTCCAGCAGGCGGTAATTCTGGATCACTTTCCCTGCCTGGCGAAGCGCCATGATTTCCGCATGTGCTGTTGCATCATGCTGACCTATCGATCGGTTCCACCCTTCTCCGATCACCTGACCGTTATACACCACCACCGCCCCGACAGGCACTTCACCTTCTTCTTCGGCTTTGGCTGCCAGCTCAATAGCTCGGCGCATAAACAATTCGTCTTTGTTCTGATCGGTCACGTGGTCTCTCAAATCATACTTTCAGTAACAGGAGGCGCATTATAATGCCAAGCCAGCTCTGCTCCAACTGCTTGGGCCAAGGGATTTCGCGTCATCATAAGAATCAGCACCTTGCCAATTTCCCTCTGATGATGATTATTACCACCTCGTAAAGGTAATTTACCTTACAAGGTAATTATCATTCATTTGGAAAGAAATATAATACTCACCATCACGACAAATGATGTTAGATAAAAAACTGTCGTCGATGACGAATTTCTTTTCTACAGTGTACTGATACCGCTCGCGATCTTTTGATTCGCTCAACCGTTCAAAACGCGAATAAGACGGTTCTCTGTAGACACCAAATCATTAGATAAGAGAGTACAGAATGTCTGATCAATTTATTAAATCCAAAGCCGCTGTTGCCTGGGGCCCTAATCAGCCACTGTCGATTGAAGAAGTGGACGTAATGCTACCAAGAGCCGGTGAAGTACTCGTACGCATCGTCGCAACCGGTGTTTGTCATACCGATGCTTTCACTCTTTCTGGTGATGATCCTGAAGGTATTTTCCCGTCAATTCTTGGCCACGAGGGTGGCGGCATTGTCGAGCAGATCGGCGAAGGTGTAACCAGTGTTCAGGTCGGCGATCACGTTATCCCTCTTTACACCGCAGAGTGCGGCGAGTGTAAATTCTGTAAATCAGGAAAAACAAACCTGTGCCAGGCTGTTCGTGAAACGCAAGGCAAAGGCCTGATGCCTGACGGTACAACCCGTTTTTACAAAGACGGCAAGCCTATCTTCCATTACATGGGCTGCTCAACGTTTTCTGAATACACTGTACTACCTGAAATTTCGCTGGCAAAAGTCAACAAAGATGCACCGCTAGAAGAAGTTTGCCTGCTGGGCTGCGGAGTAACAACCGGTATGGGCGCAGTGCTTAATACGGCAAAAGTCGAGAAGGGCGACACAGTTGCTATCTTTGGCCTAGGCGGAATCGGCCTGTCAGCTATCATTGGCGCAACAATGGCTGGTGCGAGCCGTATCATTGGTGTTGATATCAATGAGAGCAAATATGAGCTGGCGAAAAAGCTAGGCGCGACTGACTGCATCAACCCGAACGACTACGATAAGCCTATCCAGGAAGTGATCGTTGACATGACTGACGGCGGCGTAGATTACTCTTTCGAGTGTATCGGTAACGTGAATGTCATGCGCTCGGCTCTTGAGTGTTGCCATAAGGGCTGGGGTGAATCTGTGATCATCGGTGTTGCCGGAGCCGGTCAGGAAATTTCTACCCGTCCGTTCCAGCTGGTAACAGGTCGAGTGTGGCGTGGTTCTGCATTCGGTGGCGTTAAAGGCCGTTCTGAACTGCCGGAAATCGTTGAGCGTTACATGGCTGGCGAATTCGCATTGGATGACTTCATCACTCACACCATGGGACTGGAAGATCTCAACCACGCGTTTGATCTCATGCACGAAGGCAAGAGTATCCGCAGCGTTATTCACTTCGACAAATAATCCTGGTACCGGTAATGATTACCGGCGTGATTGATAAGCGCTGCTCCGGCAGCGCTTTTTTGACATAAGAGATCCCCCCCTCATGACTTTAGAAAATATCAGCGCCAACAAAAGTTTCGGTGGTTGGCATAAACAATACAGCCACCGCTCTGCAGTATTGAACTGTGAAATGCGCTTTGCTATTTACTTACCCCCTCAAGCAGCTACAGGCGTCAAGGTACCGGTAATGTACTGGCTATCCGGGTTAACGTGCACTGACGAAAACTTCATGCAGAAAGCCGGCGCACAGCGTATTGCGGCAGAGCTTGGTATCGCTATCGTGGCACCAGACACCAGTCCACGCGGTGAAGGTGTTGCCGACGATCCGGAAGGCAGCTATGACTTCGGTCTGGGAGCGGGTTTTTACCTCAATGCCACTCGCGAACCGTGGAACCGCCACTACCAAATGTATGACTATGTCGTCAAAGAGCTACCAGAGCTTATCGAAAACAACTTCCAGGTAAGCCAGCAACGGGCGATCAGTGGCCACTCGATGGGCGGACACGGTGCCCTGATGATTGCTTTGCGCAACCCGGAACATTTCAACTCGGTATCGGCCTTCAGCCCGATCACCAACCCGGTAAACTGCCCATGGGGCAGAAAAGCATTTGCAGGCTATCTGGGAACAAATCAGGATATCTGGAAGCAGTATGACAGCAGTGAGCTAATGAAGCTGTCAACCAACCCAGTTCCGGCACTGGTTGATCAAGGCACCAAGGATGATTTCCTGACCGAGCAGCTAAAGCCTGAAATGCTTCAAGCAGCAGCCAAGCAAAGCAGCTACCCGTTAGAGCTACGGATGCAGGAAGGCTATGACCACAGCTATTACTTTATTGCGAGCTTTATTGAAGATCACCTTCGCTTCCATGCCAGCCACTTCAAGGCATAAAGTGCACTAGAGCCAACAAACAATAACAAGCCCGGCAGATGCCGGGCTTGTTAATAAGACTAAATGATAGTGGTTACATACTGTACGTATATGGCGCCTGAATTCCCAAAGGAAGACCAATAGCCCAGTAAACCAGCAGGAAGATTGTCCAGCCAATCAGCATCGCAATCGAGTACGGCATCATCATCGATGCTAACGAACCAATCCCTGAGTTCTTCACATAACGCTGCATATAAACAACCACCAGCGGGAAGAACACCATCATCGGAGAAATGATATTAGAAACCGAGTCACCGACACGGTAAGCAGCCTGAGTCAGCTCAGGAGAGATTCCGACCGCCATCAGCATTGGAACCATGATAGGGCCAATCAGAGCCCACTTCGCTGATGCCGACCCAACAAGTAAGTTCACAAAAGCAGTCAATAGGATCATACCTATAATCGTCACCTGACCAGGCAGATTCATTGCCTGCAAGAACTGAGCCCCTGATAGCGCCAATAGTGTACCTAGGTTCGACTGGCTGAATGCAACAAGGAACTGGGCAATAAAGAACGCCATAACCATGAAGCTACCCATGCTGCTCATTGTTGCAGACATCGATTTAATCACATCGTCACTGGCTTTAAACGTACCTGCGACCTTACCGTATACCACACCAGGAATGACAAACAGAATAAAGATTAACGGTACGATAGACTGCATTACCGGCGCGTTAAATGCGGTGATCTCACCGGCTGGAGAACGCAGCGGAGAGCTCTCTGGGATCAAGGCTGCAACCAATACCGCGATACCGGCCATCATCGCCCAGCCAGCCCGAGAAAAAGCTTTGCTTTCAAGTTCGCTGAACGAGCCCATATCTGGCGCTTCTTCAGCATCTTCATCAATTTCAGTATTCGCCAGGCGCGGCTCAATAATACGGTCAGTGATGTACCAGCCGATACTGACAATCAGTAACGACGACAGGCCCGTAAAGAACAAGTTCGATAGCGGGTTGACCACATATTCAGGGTCCAGGATCTGAGCCGCTTCCTGCGTAAATCCGGCCAGCAGCGGATCGATACCAGAAGGAATGAAGTTAGCCGCAAATCCACCCGAGACGCCAGCAAAAGCGGCGGCAATCCCGGCAAGCGGGTGACGGCCAGCAGCATGAAAGATGATACCACCTAGCGGAATAACCAATACGTAACCGGCATCAGCCGCAGTATGCGAAACAATCGCGACCAAAATCAGCACTGGCGTAATAAACTTTGCCGGTGTGACATTCAACATTTTCTTCAGGCCGGTATTAATAAAGCCGGATGCTTCAGCAACACCGACCCCCAACATTGCGACCAACACAATTCCCAAAGGTGCAAAGCCAGTAAAATTTTTCACCATTGTTGCCAAGAAATTAGCGAAGGATTCGCCGGTTAACAGATTATTGACTTCGACGGCCTGACCGGAAACCGGATGAATTAAGCCAAATTGAAACTGTGAAAGAATTGCGGATAGAATCCAAACTAGGATCAACCCCCAAAAGAAGAGCAATGCCGGATCAGGGATCTTGTTGCCGGTTCGCTCGATAAAGTTGAGAAACTTGTTCATCGCACTCGGCGAGGTATCCGGTGCCTTGTGTACTGCTTGATTACTCATGGGAACTCCATGGCCGTTGATGATGTGTATGGTTGCGGCGGTGCATTAATAGTTTTGTCGCCAATCAATCTGGAACTTTTCCTTGCGGAAAGCCCTGCAGATAATTGTAATGAAAACTAAGCATCAAAACGCACATCAAACCAACAATTGAGCAAACAGCGCAATGATATTTTGTAATAAAGTATTAACGCAAAACATAGCGCAAACACGAGCGCAACATCAGAACACCATCCCTACAACAGCAATACCTACAAGCCAAATACCGCCCCCATCATCACCGTCTTCTGACATAACCAACAAAATTAAAAATAATAAAAACAAAAAAGACACCCGAAGGTGCTTTTTCATGTTCTCCGCCCTACAAACGACAAGGGCGAAGCTTCAATTTCTTCTGTCAGAGAAGAAAATTTATTCCCACTCGATCGTCGCTGGTGGCTTACCAGAAATATCGTAAACAACACGCGAGATACCATCAACTTCATTGATAATACGGTTCGATACTTTACCGAGGAAATCGTATGGCAGGTGCGCCCAATGTGCGGTCATGAAGTCGATTGTTTCTACTGCACGTAGAGATACAACCCAATCGTACTTACGGCCATCACCCATAACGCCAACAGAACGTACCGGTAGGAAAACAGTGAATGCCTGAGAGACTTTGTTGTACAGGTCCGCATTGTGCAGCTCTTCGATGAAGATTGCATCGGCACGGCGCAGTAAATCACAGTACTCTTTCTTCACTTCGCCCAGTACTCGTACACCGAGACCAGGTCCAGGGAACGGGTGGCGGTATAGCATGTTGTATGGCAGACCAAGTTCAAGGCCTATCTTACGCACTTCATCTTTAAACAGCTCTTTAAGCGGCTCAACCAAACCCATTGCCATATCATCTGGCAAGCCACCCACATTGTGGTGAGACTTGATGACGTGTGCTTTGCCGTTTTTCGATGCTGCAGATTCGATAACATCCGGGTAAATTGTACCCTGAGCCAGCCATTTTGCGTTCTTCAGTTTCTTCGATTCTTCATCAAAGACATCAATAAAGACATGACCGATGATCTTACGTTTCGCTTCTGGATCATTCTCACCGGCCAGTGCGTCAAGGAAACGATCTTCAGCTTTAACATGAACAATGTTCAGACCAAAATGATCACCAAACATTTCCATTACCTGCTCGCCTTCGTTTAAGCGAAGCAAGCCGTTGTCGACAAATACACAGGTCAGCTTGTCACCGATCGCACGGTGAATCAGCATTGCAACAACAGATGAATCAACACCGCCTGACAGGCCAAGGATAACTTCATCGTCACCGACCTGCTCTTTAATGCTAGCAATAGCGTCATCGATAATGTTGGCTGACGTCCAGAGCTTCTCACAACCACAGATGTTCAGAACGAAATTTTCGATAATACGCATACCCTGGCGAGTGTGCGTCACTTCCGGGTGGAACTGAACACCGTAGAAGTGCTTCTCTTCGTTGGCCATTGCCGCATACGGACAGGTCTCCGTTTCAGCAACTTTGACGAAACCAGACGGGATCTCGACCACTTTGTCACCGTGGCTCATCCAAACGTCAAGCAACGCTGTACCGTCTTCAGAAACTGCATCTTCAATACTTTTGAAGAAATCTGTAGGCTCAACAACGTTCACTTGTGCGTAGCCAAATTCACGCAATGTTGAACCCGCAACCTTACCGCCCAATTGTTCTGCCATGGTCTGCATACCGTAGCAAACACCGAACACAGGGACGCCCGCTTCAAATACGTATTGCGGAGCACGCGGAGAACCGTTCTCCGTTACACTCTCCGGACCACCAGAAAGAATGATGCCGTTAGGGTTGAAGTCACGAATATCGGCTTCATCAACATCCCAGCTCCAAAGTTCACAATACACACCGATTTCACGGATTCGACGTGCGATTAACTGAGTATACTGAGAACCAAAATCCAGGATCAGGATGCGTTGGTCATGAATATTTGTGGTTGTGGTCATTATCGAGCAGTCTCAAAATAATTGAAATTTGGGGGCTAAAAACGCCCCCGATCTTATACAAGTTTCCCGTTTAGGCAAACGTTTTCCTCAAGCAACAGTGCGCTTGGTGAAAATTAACCCATACGGTAGTTTGGTGCTTCTTTGGTAATTGTCACATCATGGACGTGTGATTCTTTGATACCGGCACCAGAGATACGTACAAACTCAGCCTGAGTACGTAGCGCTTCAATCGTTGCTGAGCCTGTTAGACCCATGCTTGAACGTAGGCCGCCCATTTGCTGGTGAACGATTTCTTTAATGTGGCCTTTATAAGCAACACGGCCTTCGATACCTTCTGGTACCAGCTTGTCTGCTGCGTTATCGGTCTGGAAGTAACGATCAGAAGAGCCTTGAGACATCGCACCTAGCGAGCCCATGCCGCGGTATGATTTGTAGGCACGGCCTTGGTATAACTCAACTTCGCCCGGCGCTTCTTCAGTACCCGCGAACATTGAACCGACCATGACACATGATGCACCAGCCACGATAGCCTTGCACATGTCGCCAGAGTAACGGATACCACCATCAGCGATAACTGGAACACCAAATTCAGCAGCCGCATCAACGGCATCCGAAATAGCAGTTAACTGAGGTACACCTACGCCGGTAACAATACGGGTTGTACAGATAGAGCCAGGGCCGATACCCACTTTGACAGCATCTACACCGGCTTCAATCAAGGCACGAGCCCCCGCAGCCGTTGCAACGTTACCACCAACAATTTGTAGTTCAGGGAATGCTTCGCGGGTCTCGCGGATACGCTGAAGAACACCTTCAGAATGACCATGTGACGAGTCAATCAGCAATACATCGACACCTGCTTCAACCAACGCTTTAACGCGATCTTCGTTACCAGCCCCTGCACCAACGGCAGCACCCACACGTAGACGACCTCGTTCGTCTTTACATGCATTTGGCTTACGTTCTGCTTTCTGGAAATCTTTTGCGGTGATCATGCCCTTAAGCTGGAAGTCATCATTCACAAGCAACACTTTTTCAACACGGTGCTCTTGCATGATAGCTTCAACGTCTTCACGTGAAGCTCCTTCTTTTGCCGCCGCCAATTTACCTTTTGGCGTCATCACATCTTCAACCAACATCGAAAGATCAGTAACAAAACGAACGTCACGGCCAGTAATAATACCCACTAGCTCGTTGTTGTCTGATACGACTGGGTACCCTGCAAAACCATTTTGAACAGTCAGCTCTTTCACATCTGCAATTGTTGCAGTCGGTTTGACCGTTACAGGTTCAGCAACCACACCAGCTTCGAAATTTTTCACCATGCGAACTTCATTCGCTTGCTGTTCGATAGACATATTTTTGTGGATAAAACCGATGCCACCTTCCTGAGCTAACGCAATCGCGAAGCGCCCTTCGGTTACTGTGTCCATTGCAGCAGAAACCATTGGGATATTCAGCGAGATTTTTTTCGTTAGCTGGGTGCGCAGATCGGCAGTGTTAGGGAGAACAGTAGAGTGTGCTGGAACCAGCAGAACATCATCAAAAGTTAGAGCTTCTTGTTTGATACGTAACATTGCAATATCTCACACCGAGTTATGGTTTAAAGGAGGATAAAATATTGCGAACAAATTATACGGGGAGAGCAATCGTTTAGCCACAAAAAAATTACTTTTTTTTCTTGACACTTTTTGCTTGATGCGTAATATATTTCGGTTAAGTTTCCGGTGCTACGGTTATGACAATACGGCCAAGATCTGTCCAATGATCTGCCTACTCATTTATCACCACTTTCTCGCTCACTACTTAACCTCTCATAACAGGTGTCTCGCCTCGTGACTATGTTCGCCCAACAGACCCAATCCAACGATCGTATCTATACCGTTTCCAGCCTTAATGCACAGGTTCGTTTCATTCTAGAGAATGAAATGGGCGTTGTCTGGCTAGTCGGTGAACTGTCGAATCTGTCAATGCCTGTATCTGGCCACTGGTACTTTACGCTCAAAGACTCACGGGCTCAGGTCAAATGTGCCATGTTCCGGGGCAGCAACCGCCGCGTCACATTTAAACCAGCCAATGGCTCCCAGGTATTAGTGAAAGCGAGGCTCTCTCTGTATGAACCTCGAGGTGATTACCAGCTGATCATCGAAAGTATGCAACCTGAAGGTGACGGTCGCCTGCAGCAGCAATTCGAACAACTAAAGATGTCACTGGCGGCTGAAGGGCTGTTTGCCCAGTCACAAAAGAAGCCTCTGCCTGAGCAACCGAAACGCGTCGGAGTCGTCACCTCGAAAACCGGTGCCGCCCTGCACGATATTCTCAATGTTCTGCAACGACGGGATCCCGGCCTGCCTATCATCGTATATCCGACGATGGTGCAAGGTGAAGGTTCTGCAATTTCAATCGCCCAGGCAATTGGCCGAGCCAATGCCCGCCAGGAGTGCGATGTCCTGATTGTTGGCCGTGGTGGTGGCTCGCTGGAAGATCTGTGGGCATTCAACGAAGAAATCGTTGCCCGAACCATAGCCGCCAGCCAGATCCCGATTGTCAGTGCAGTCGGCCACGAAGTGGATGTCACGATTGCAGATTTTGTTGCCGACGTAAGGGCCCCGACGCCATCAGCGGCGGCTGAGCTGATCAGTCGTGATATGACCCACCAGATCCAGAAAATCAACCAGAAAACCCAGCAGTTACATCATGCAATGCGCCACTACCTGACAGGCAGACAGGCAACGGTGGTGAAGCTGCAACACAGGCTAGACCGCCAGCACCCGCAAGTACGGCTGAACCAACAGCAACAGCACCTTGATGAACTGTCGAACCGGATGGAGCGGGCAATGCACCAGCTGCTCAGCAATCACCAACAGCATATCAGCCGTGCCGATCATAAGCTGGCCCTGCACTCGCCGGCCCAGACGCTAAAACTACAGAGCAACCGGCTTGAGAAAGCACATCATCGTCTGCTAGATACGATGGATCGTCGCCTGCTCAATGCCAGCCATAAACTGGCCATGGCCGCAGAAAAACTTGAAGCAGTCAGCCCGCTGGCAACCTTGGGACGAGGCTACTCCATTACTCGCAACGATAAAGGCAAAGTGATCCGCAGTGCTGATCAGGTTCAATCCGGAGATACCTTGCATACCAAGGTGGCTGACGGTGAGATCCGCTCTGTCGTCAGCGAGTAAGTTACACAGCCAGAATCAAAAAACGCCGCAAAAACGGCGTTTCTTTCTGTATTTATCAGATTAGCACATTAACTTCGCCGATCAGGCTACATCATCAATTAACATACAGGCGTTAATCAAACGTTGGGTATACGCCTGCTGCGGCGCATCAAACACTTGTTGTGCCGTGCCTCGCTCTACCACTTCTCCGTGCTGCATCACAATCACTTCATCCGATATCGCCCGTATTACCGACAGATCATGGCTGATAAACAGATAGCCAATATTATGTCGTTTCTGAATATCTTTCAGTAGCTCCAATACCGTCAATTGCACAGAGCGATCAAGTGCTGATGTAGGTTCATCAAGCAGGATAAACTGCGGCTCCATGATCAATGCCCGTGCAATAGCAATCCGCTGCCGTTGTCCTCCCGAAAACTCATGAGGATAGCGATTGATACAACTCGGCTCCAAGCGGACCTCTTCCAATGCCTGACGGGCACGCTGCATACGCTCTTGCTTGGTCAAATCAGAAAACACCGTGAGCGGCTCGGTAATAATTTCTCCGACCGTCATTCTCGGCGACAACGAACCATAGGGATCCTGGAACACCATCTGCATGTTTCGCTTCAGTTCATAACGCTGTTTCTCAGTCATCGTGCGGACACTCTGTCCTTCGAAAAGAATGTTGCCGGTAGAGGGGAGTAACTGCATCAAAGCCCTGCCCAACGTTGATTTTCCGGAACCGGACTCACCGACAATTCCGACCGTCTGCCCAGGGCGTACAGCCAAACTGATCCCTTTTACCGCCTCAAGGTACTCCGTTTCTACACCGAACCAATTCGTTTTCAGTACATACTTCACTCTGATGTTTTCAGCCTCCAACACGTTTGATGAGTGAGTCTCTTCGGAAGGTCCATGAGCTTTAGGCTCAGCATCCAGTAACATTTTGGTGTAACTGTGACGAGGGTCATTAAATATCTGGCGAACATTCCCGGTTTCAACGACCTCGCCCTTGCACATCACCACCACATCATCGGCAAAGTGCTTTACCACTCCCAGATCGTGGGTAATAAATAAAATCGCCATTCCCATCTCGGCCTGGATGTCTTTCAGCAACTTCAGCACTTCACCCTGTACCGTCACGTCCAATGCCGTGGTTGGCTCGTCGGCCACAAGAATATCGGGCTTATTCGCCAGCGCCATGGCAATCATGATCCGCTGCAGCTGGCCACCAGAGAACTCATGCGGGTAATGTCGCAGTCTTTTTTCTGGCTCGGGCAACTGCACCTTATTAAATAGTGCCAATGTTTCGGCCAAGGCTTCTTTGCGTGACACCTTACGGTGGCAAACAATCGCTTCAGCCACTTGTTCCCCTATCGGCATATACGGGTTAAGCGAAGTCATCGGCTCTTGAAAAATCATCGCAATCCGATCGCCACGAACACGTCGCAGTGATTTTTCAGACATCGTCAGCAACTCCTGCTGCTGAAAGCTAACGGAGCTCTCGGCTGAAATCACCGCATTGGATGGCAACAGCCCCATAATACTGCTGGAAGATACCGACTTGCCCGAACCGGATTCACCGACCAGTGCCAGCGTATGACCCTTTTCAAGCTGAAATGAAATATTCCTCACCGCCTCGACGGTTTCATCTTCCATTTGAAACGAAACAGAAAGGTTGTTGACTTGCAAAAGTGGAAAAGCTGATGTCATACCAATAATCCCTATCAGTGAACACAGGTATCGTAATGATAACCATTATCAATGAAGATTACCTTGCTCTGACAAGATTTGCCACTGTTAAGTATTAGTCTGTATCGACTCTTTAGCTAGATATACAACCAGATATAACCAAGAAGGTAAGGGAAACCAATACAGATGCTACGGTTAACCACCAGTCATCATATTGATCAAGCGAACTCGAAAACCACTTTGACACGAGACTTGGACTTCAGCTCATTACAGTGATTGCAGAAATAGCTCGCTGAGCCGCAAGCCTGCAGCTTTTCCAGCTCGTCTTCACAATCGGGACAAAATGCCTTTTTCTTTACCGGGTGCTGACAGGCTTCACAATAATACTGACCGTCTTTCCAGCTCAGAGGACTTTGGCAGCCTGGACAGTTATTTTCGTTCATCGTCTTTTTCCTATTTAAATGGTTAATTCCCCCAATAATCGGTGATTCACCAACATAGCGCAACGAAAAAGCGAGGAGATACAATTGCCATTTGATCCATCTCATTTTCACGATCTTTCCGATCAGGTTCACGCTACCGATAAAAATGAAACCGGTTTCTGTGACCGGTTTCATTTTTAAGCTAGAGTAATGCTGTCCTGTTCATTAATCACGAAGGTAATCCAGCTATGACTAGAGAAAAGAATGCGTCTGTGTTCCCTGACAGTTTCTTGTGGGGAGCTGCATCAGCGGCCTACCAGATAGAAGGTGCCCATGATGCTGACGGGAAAGGACCGTCAATCTGGGATGTTTTTTCTCACCAGCCAAATACCACCCACGAAGGCACCAACGGTGATATCGCCGCGGATCACTACCATCGCTTTAAGGAAGATGTTGCGCTCATGGCGGAGGCTGGCCTGCAAAGCTATCGCTTTTCAATCAGCTGGCCGCGCTTGCTGCCTGAAGGCCATGGCAAGGCCAACGCCGCTGGTATTAAATTCTACAGCGACCTGATTGATGAACTACTAAAGCACGGCATCAAACCCATGATCACGTTATATCACTGGGATTTACCTCAGGCCCTGCAAGACATCGGCGGCTGGGAAAGCCGCAAAACCATCGATGCATTCGAGCAGTATGCCCGTTTGTGCTATAACGAGTTTGGTGATCGCGTCGAGCTTTGGTCAACCTTCAATGAGACCCTGATTTTTATTGGTATGGGTTACTTTACTGGCGCGCACCCACCGGGGCTAGCGGATCCCAAGCGCGGTATCCAAGCCTGCCACCATGTCTTTATCGCCCATGCCAAAGCCGTCAAGACATTCCGCCAGTATCGGGCCCAAGGACTTATTCCGGACAATGGCCAAATCGGTTTTGTAAACGTCATGCAACCACATGATCCGATCACCAATAGCCCGGAAGATATCGCCGCCTGCATACTGGCCGATGATCTTCTGACCCACTGGCTCTACGATCCGGTGCTCAAGGGCGAATACCCGCCGCATATTCTTAATATGGCTCAGCTAACTTGGGGCGTTCCCGAGTTTGCCCCTGACGATGAAGCACTGCTCAAAGACAATATTTGTGACTTTATCGGCGTGAATTACTACAAACGAGAATGGGTTGCGGCCAACCCAGATATAGATAACACCACAATCAATACCACAGGCACAAAAGGGTCGGGACAAGCATTTGGCTTCAAGGGACTGTTCAAGTTCGTCCACAACCCCGAATCAACCTATACCGACTGGGACTGGGAAATTTATCCAGAAGGGCTTTGCATCGGCATGATGCGGCTGAAAGAGCGCTATGGCGATATTCCTTTCTATATCACCGAAAACGGACTGGGAGCCAAAGATCCTATCGTAGACGGTGAAGTACTTGACAACCCGCGTATCGATTACCTGTCGAGCCACATTGCTGCCGCTGAATCAGCGATTAAGCAAGGCATCGATGTACGTGGCTACTATCCGTGGTCTTTCATTGACTTGCTTAGCTGGCTAAACGGATACCAAAAACAATATGGTTTTGTCTATGTCGATCGCGATAAAGAGCTGACACGTCAACGCAAGAAATCATTCTTCTGGTATCAAAAAGTGATCCAGTCGAATGGCGTGACTCGATAGCACCACTCAACAAAAGATAAATCATTGTTGATCCAAACAAGGATCATGCCCGACAATACGCCATCTCGTGCTTTGCTCGGGCATTACCCTTTCAGTTTGGCACTATCTTCAGGAATCGATTTACCCATGGCAACGATTAACGATGTATGTAAGCTTGCCGGAGTCTCCAAAGCCACGGTATCCCGTGTGCTCAACAACACCGGACAAGTCAAAAAATCCACTGCCGATGCCGTTTATCAAGCCATAAACACATTAGGGTACAAGCCCAATAGTCTGGCCCGCGCGTTGGCGACCAACTGTACCAATACATTGGGGCTGGTTGTTTCTGCCTTTGAAGGTGCCTATTTCAGCAGCCTAATGCGCAAGGCATCTGAAACCAGCGCCAATGACGGGAAACAGCTGCTGATCATGGATGGCGGCCACAGCCCGCAGTCAGAGGAGAAAGCCATCCACAGTCTGGTCGAACGCAAAGTCGACGCAGTTATCCTCTACACCCGAAAAATGCCCGCCGAAAAACTAAAGACGCTCATGGAAAGCCTGCCAGTTCCTTTGATTGTGATAAACCAGATGGTCGAAGGTTTTGAGCCGCGCTGTATCTGTTTCGACCAATATCAGGCTGCCTGTAATGCCACTGAGTTTTTAATTGCAAAGGGGCACAACAAGATTGCCTGCATCAGCGGCCCTGAAAACTCGGTTAATTCCAGCCTGCGACTACAGGGATTCAAAGATACGCTGGCCAAGCATCATCTGCCGCTTTGCGGTATATATCACGGCAACTATTACACCCAAAGCGGTTATCACGCCTGTCAGGCCCTGCTTGACAGCAATCAACCGTTCAGTGCTCTCTTTGCTGCCAATGACAGCATGGCGATGGGTGCCATCCGCGCATTGCACGAGGCAGGCATCAACGTACCGGAAGAAATTTCAGTGATGGGTTTTGACAACGATCCTGCAGGCCCATTCTTGATACCTAGCCTATCGAGCATCATGCTTCCGGTAGATGCCATGGCACAAACCGCTATTGAGCAAGCAATGCGACTGTTAAAAGGGGATAAGATCAGCGAAGTTGATTTATTTTCAGGCAGCTTGATCGTTCGTGAATCTGTTGATCAACTTAAAAAGCCACGGTGATCAGCGATCAGGTATCAAAAGAACATTTATCAATACACATCCCGAAAGCATAAGTTACATGTTCTGTTTTTGGATTTGTGGCGATATATATATCTTATTCTTTTGAGTTTAACGAGAAGATCAAGCAAGAAATAAATCACTCCGATGCATTTCTTGCCTGCACATTTATCGCGGTAGCATTTAGCCATCTGTTTTGGTTAGCATCACCAGCTCTTGGTCGCTGACTTGCTGAAACTCAACCTCCAGCTTGCTGTAATCGGTCAGAGACTGAATATGTGTTCCGCCACACGGAATTTCAATCAGCACTCCATTTTCAATCTCACAAAGCCAGTATCTTGAATCGGTCAGCGCCTTCCCTTCGCAACGTATCATCACGGCAGCACCAGCCTGACGCCATACTTCCAGCTGCTGATTAACCTTGGCCTCTACCTCGCTCAGGCGCTGCAGAAGATCAGCACTATTCAGGCCTCTTTTACGCAACGTTTTGCCCAGACGGTAGGTATCCGTACTGCAGTCTTCCGAAACACGGCTTTGGATCTGAGCGTAGCTATGAAAGTCGTAGTGCCCTAATTCATCTTTGCGTGACGCATCTTTACGCCAGAAGTCATGATGCAGCACCTTATTCAATGCCAATGAAGATAGGTGTCCTCCGCTGTGCCCTCGGCTCAGCGCCTGCTGATAGATTTTATCAACTATCAGCTCAACCTGGCTGCCGACAACAAGTTCCATAACAGGTTGAATATGATGAACAACGACAAATGCCCAACCTTCCGTATCGCGTTTAACGGGGATAGCAGCGCCGACATACAGTTCGCCGGTAGCCAGATCAACAGCTCCCGTATAGCAGCCGACAACATCATGGCATTTGCCATCAATAATGACCACACCCTGATCGGCAGGATGGTCAGGCCAAATGTGGCTAACAGGATGAAAAGGGGTCTGATCGGTTACCAACCAACTTCCCTCTTGCTCGGCTGGAATACATAACTGAACTTCAGCCATCGCTTGCCACTGTTGTTTGGCAAATAACACTTGGGTTGGGGTAACACCTGACATTGTCTTTCCTTTGCAGCTACATGTAATCTCGGTATTTTATACCAATATACAAACTCCAACGCATAAAAAAACCCAACCTAAGGCTGGGTTTCTCGAAACAGAAAGCGATATAAGATCACTCCGCGTACAGATACTACGCTTACTTGTCTCGGTTTTTAATTACGCTGGTTAGACGCTTGCGCTGACGCTCTTGAGACACAGTCAGCTTTTGCTTCTTACCTTCAAATGGGTTTTCGCTGCTCTGGAAATGAATACGAATTGGCGTACCCATCATTTCCAGCGACTTACGGTAATAGTTCATCAGATACCGCTTATATGAACCCGGAAGTTCATTCACTAGGTTACCGTGAACAACAACGATCGGCGGGTTATAACCACCAGCGTGTGCATATTTTAGTTTCACTCGACGACCACGTACCATCGGCGGCTGGTGATCATCCTGAGCCATCTGCATGATACGAGTCAGCATCGAGGTACTGATACGCTTCGTCGCTGACTGGTAGGCTTCCTGTACTGACTCATATAAATGACCAACACCGGTTCCGTGCAGAGCAGAAATAAAGTGAATACGGGCAAAATCAACGAAACCAAGACGGCGGTCCAGTTCAGACTTAACGCGCTCTTTCACTTCGTTATCCAGTCCGTCCCACTTATTAACAGCAATAACAAGAGAACGACCGGCATTTAGAGCATAACCCAGCAAGCTCAGATCCTGATCCGAGATATTCTCACGTGCATCAATAATAAGCAGCACCACGTTGGCATCTTCAACCGCTTTCAGCGTTTGAATCACTGAGAATTTCTCTACGGCCTGGTGCATGTTCTTACGGCGGCGAATACCTGCAGTATCAATCAGGACGTATTCCTGACCATCTCGCTCCATCGGGATATAGATAGAGTCGCGCGTTGTACCTGGCATATCGTACACAACGACACGTTCTTCACCGAGAATACGGTTCGTCAGGGTTGATTTACCAACATTCGGACGACCGATAATTGCCAGCTTAATCGGCTGCTCCTGCAGGCGCTTATAGGCCGCCTCTGCATCTTCCTCCGACAAGTTGGCTTTTTCAATATCTTCAACCGAATCAAGCTCAACAATGTCGCCGTCTTCATCCTCAGATGCTTTCAGTGACTCTGCAAACGGTGCCAGTGCACGTTCCATCAGGGCCGTAACCCCACGGTTTTGAGCCGCTGCCATTTGGAACATTTCATCCACGCCCAGCTTCCAAAAATCAGCACAGGCACTGTCGGCATCAATACCATCAACCTTGTTAACCACAAGGAAAGTCGGCTTTTCGCGGCTACGAAGGTGTTTGGCAATACCTTCATCGGCTGGGGTCAAACCTGCTCGGCCATCAACCATGAACAGCACAACATCGGCTTCTTCGATAGCAGCCAATGACTGCTCAGCCATTTTGGTTTCAACACCTTCTTCGGTTCCATCGATACCACCGGTATCGATAACAATAAATTCGTGCTCTTCGAGCTCAGCTTTACCGTACTTACGATCCCTTGTTAAGCCAGGAAAATCTGCAACCAGCGCATCCCTTGTACGGGTAAGACGGTTGAATAACGTCGATTTACCCACATTCGGGCGCCCGACAAGGGCAACAACAGGAATCATAACTACCTCTTACTTTTCATAGTCTTAATGACATATTTTCCATTCATTCTTGTCTCCAGCAGCCTCTTTGGACTTCCTTCACCCGACAATAATATAGTGAATGGATATAACGATAACGGCTCCTGACTGTATGACACAGCAGGAGCCGACAAATTTTATACGGGCGCATTATACCGACAATTTACGGCATTTGCATTTTGTTAATACGTCCATCCCGTGTCACGACGAGATACCCGTCGTTCAGCGGCTGTGGCGGAATAGCAATCCCACTACCATCGGTAGCCTGTTGAGCAACAAAATCACCGGTGTCCGGATCGAGCCAGTGAAGATACCCTTCACTGTCACCGAGAACGACATAACCATTAATAACAGAAGGTGCACTGAGCAGACGATGCTCAAGGTGTTGATTCTGCCATAGCTCTGTGCCGCTTCGGATATCAACCGCAACCACATGATCTTTATCTGTTACTAAATATAGCTGGCTGCCATCAATAACGAAATCTGTCGCAGACGAGTAGCTACGCTTCCAGGCCGCCTGACCGGTTCGCAGTTCAATTGATACCAGGTTACCATTATAACCAACCGCGTACAGACGCTCACCGGCAATAATCGGGGTAGCATCAACATCAACCAGACGGTCTATTTCTGTTCCGCCTTTCGGCGAACCAACAGGTTGCTGCCACAACATCTGGCCATTGTTCATCAATGCACCGGCAAGTCGGCCATTAGCCTGGCCCCAGAAAATACCGCCAGAGATCGCAACAGGTGAACTATCACCGCGCAATGTCAGGTTTGGCACTTCGCTGCTAAGCTGCCATTTAGGTTCACCGTTATCGGCATCCAACGCCTGCAAGATACCGCGACTGGTATTAACAACAACAAGGCCTTCATCTACAAGAGGTTTGGCAAGCACTTCACCCTCGACGGTAGTACGCCAAGCTTCTTCGCCCGTTTCTTCATCTAGGGCAATAACTTCCGCATTCTCGGAACCAATAAACAGCTTACCGTAGGACAATGCTATCCCACCGGCCAGCTTCGCTGTTATCTCGGCTTCCAAGTCCTGTTCCCAGAGAGTCTTACCTGTTTCTGGATCCAGCGCTTTCACTAACCCACTGCGATCGGCGACAAAAATCTTGCCGTAACCGACTGCAGGAGCCAACTTAGAAAAATAATGTCCGACGCCATCACCAACAGATTGAGACCAGCTTTGCTGAGGAGAAAAGGAACTTTCAACCTGCGGCAATGGCGCCATCTGTATGGTGTCTTCTTCGCCGGCGCAGCCAGCAAGAATGCCAACAGCCAATGCGACGGATACGGCTTGCTTCAAAACCTTCTGCATACATATCAACCTTACTGCGCCAGATCGTCAAGTTTGATCTTCAGCGCAGGCGATTCGCCCAACTGCTGGGCCTGCACATATGCTTCACGGGCAGCAATAGCATCGCCTTTTTGCAACAGCACATCCCCGCGTAGTTCGGCAACCTTAGCCTGCCAGCTCTCGGCTGAAACCTTATCCAATTCTGCCATCGCCAAATCAAACTTCTGCTGCTCGGCATAGATACGGGCAAGACGTGTCTGCGCAATCGGTAAGATTGCTTCGTCCTGAGTATTGCCAATCGCCCAGCTCAGCTGCGCGGCAGCTGCATCCAACTCACCCTGCATCACTTGTGCCTTGGCCAGCTGCAACGCAGCCAGCACTGAATACTGGCTACTTTCATGAGCGGTGATGAAAGCCTGAACATCCGCCACAGCGTCAGTGCTGCCGCTTTCCAGACGGTTTATCACCTGAGTGTAAGCATCTGATGCCTGCTCTTTGCCTGCCTGTACTTCACCCTGATAATAACGCCAGCCGTACAGGCCCCCCAGACCAATCACAGCGCCTAGAACAACGGCTTTACCGTTCTCTTTCCACCAAGCCTTAATCTGTTCAACCTGTTGCTCTTCTGTGATGTTGACGTCCACTTCCTGTCCTCTCTTAAATCAATTCTGCAAGCTTCGCTGCTACGCTGTCCTGTGCCATGGTTGTTTGCTCGCCACCACGAAGATCTTTAACAACCACCGTGTTTTCGGCAATCTCGTTCTCACCAAGAACAAGTGCAATAGCAGCGCCAACATTGTCGGCACGTTTAAACTGTTTCTTAAAACTACCGCCACCAAAGTGACTCATTACGCGCAGGCCCGGTACTTCTTCGCGAAATTTTTCTGCCAGCTTCATACCAGCCATCATAGTACCTTCGCCGGCAGTTACTATGTAAACATCTACCGAGCGGCGTACATCGGTCAGCTCGAGAGTTTCCATCAGCAAAACCAGACGCTCAAGGCCCATCGCAAAGCCAACCGCTGGGGTTGCTTTACCGCCAAGCTGCTCAACCAGACCATCGTAACGACCACCGGCACATACGGTACCCTGAGCACCCAAGCTTTCGGTGACCCACTCAAATACAGTGCGGTTATAATAATCTAAACCACGTACAAGACGTTCATTTACTTGATATTCGATACCAGCAGCGTCTAATAGTTCACATAAACCGGCAAAATGTTGCTTAGATTCTTCATCTAAGTACTCAGACAGTTTAGGCGCGTCGACCAAAATCTCCTGAACAGCTGGATTTTTAGTATCAAGCACACGTAGCGGGTTGGTGTGCATGCGGCGCTTGCAGTCGTCATCCAGTACATCCAGATGCTGCTCAAGAAACGCCACCAGTGCGGTACGGTATGTTGCACGCGCTTCCAAAGAACCGATTGAGTTCAGTTCCAGACGAACGTGCTCAAAAATCCCCAGTTCACGCCAGAAGCGTGCCATCATCATGATTAACTCGGCGTCCACATCTGGACCATTTAGACCAAATACTTCGACGCCAAACTGATGGAACTGACGATAGCGGCCTTTCTGCGGACGCTCGTGGCGGAACATTGGGCCGGTGTACCACAGGCGCTGCTCCTGGTTGTACAGCAGACCATTCTGGATCCCCGCACGAACACATCCAGCCGTGCCTTCAGGACGCAGGGTCAGGCTGTCACCGTTGCGATCGTCAAACGTGTACATCTCTTTTTCAACGACATCCGTCACTTCACCGATAGCACGCTTGAACAAATGCGTAGATTCAACGATAGGCATACGTATTTCATTATAGCCATATGCGCTAACTACTTGCTTAATAGTATCTTCCACTTTGTGCCAAAGCGGTGATTGTGTTGGTAGGCAGTCGTTCATGCCTCGAATTGCTTGAATTTGTTTCGCCACGTGTATTCTCGTTAACCGATGGGGAATTGAATCGAATATATAGGTTCTGGCAAAAATAGTGAACCACGCCCTGAGGATCAGAGCGTGGTTCAGGCATATTTTGCTATTTTTCCGTTATATCAATGCGATTATTGACATCTAGCATTGATGCTTTTGCACGGATTTTGGTTTCTAGCTGATCGATAACGTTATCATTATCAAAACGTTCTTTCTGGCGGACCCCGTCATCATAGAACGCACTCTTGCGGTTACCGCCAGCAATACCCAGATGTGAAACTTCTGCTTCGCCAGGGCCATTAACCACACAGCCAATTACAGATACGTCCATAGGGATAGTGATATCTTCTAGGCGTTGCTCTAACTCGTTCACGGTGCCAATAACATCAAACTCCTGACGCGAGCAGGTTGGGCAGGCGATAAAGTTAATACCGCGGGAACGAATACGCAAGGACTTGAGGATATCAAAGCCGACCTTGATCTCCTCAACCGGATCGGCGGCAAGAGAAACACGCAATGTATCACCGATCCCCTCGGACAGAAGCATACCCAAGCCAACCGCTGATTTCACCGAGCCAGCACGCAAGCCACCCGCTTCGGTGATCCCTAAATGCAACGGCTGCTTAATTTGCGCCGCCAGTTTGCGGTATGACTCGACAGCAAGGAAGACATCAGAAGCCTTAACGCTGACCTTGAACTGATCAAAGTTCAGACGATCAAGGATATCAACATGGCGCATCGCCGACTCAACCAAAGCTTCTGGTGTTGGTTCGCCATACTTCTGCTGAATATCTTTCTCCAGCGAACCACCATTGATACCGATACGGATCGGAATATTTCGATCACGCGCACAATCAACCACCGAGCGGATACGGCTCTCATTACCGATATTGCCCGGATTAATGCGCAGGCAATCGACACCATACTCGGCCACTTTCAGGGCGATACGATAATCAAAATGGATATCGGCAACCAGCGGGAGATTCACTTGCTGCTTGATCTGCTTAAATGCCTCGGCAGCATCCATTGTCGGAACTGATACTCGAACAATATCTGCCCCAACGTTTTCCAAGGCTTTGATCTGCGCGACAGTGGCTTCAACATCAGTCGTACGCGTATTGGTCATCGACTGAACAGCAATTGGGGCGCCATCACCAATAGGGACATCCCCGACATAGATCCGGGTAGACTGACGACGTTTAATTGGAGACTCGTTATGCATTACATTCACTCTGTTTACTACGGCAGCTTCAATCGGGCTACTTTACCAACCGGATATTTACTAAGATCAACCGGTTCACCTTTGTAGCTTATTTTAACAGCACCCGGAGCACCTAGCACCAGTTTAAATGGTGCAGTACCATCTAAATTAAGCACCTCACCCGACTTCTTGATCCCGGTGTCGAGTCGCTTGCCGTTGGCATCACGTATATCGACCCAGCAATCAGCACTGAAAGTCAGTTTCAATTCGGATTCGATAACCGCTACCACGGCATCTTCCGCGGTTGTGACTGGCGTTTGAAGAGAAGCCAGACTATCGGCGCTATCAGTCACCTCACCATCCAGATCGGAAGGTGCAGGCTCGCTACTGAAACTATCATCAAAACTTACAATAGGTTCAACGGACTCGGAAGAGGAGTCGACAATCAGGGGGGCTATCCCCTCCAGAGCAGTACCTTCTGCCGCGGCATTGATATCGGCGGCTGAAAGCTCTTCATTGCTAACTGTTGGCGAATTGGCACCAGCCAAAGATTCGTCCAACGGTTGGCTCTGCTCGGCAAGCTCCAATGCATCGGTCTCAGGTTCCATCTGCAAGTTCTGCCACCACCAAATCCCCGTCAATCCAACTAAGATGATTGCCAGCGCCCAAGTCAGACGCATAATACGGCTATCATGAGCCTCTCGTTTGGTTCGACGAGAAAAACTCTGCATCTCGTGCTCTTGAGGCTGTGCATGTCCGTGCAGATCCAACTTGGCCAGCACGTCTGCTTCATCCAGCCCGACAAACTTGGCGTATGAACGCACATAGCCACGTGTAAACGTGGCTAGCTGTGATTTTTCAAAGTTATTATCTTCGATGTCATTGATCACCGAGAGGCGAAGCCTCAATCGGCTGGCAATATCCTTCTGTGAATAGCCAAGCTGCTCACGAGCCTGACGTAGCATATCCCCCGGACGAATGACTTCTTCTGTTGATAGATCTTCGTTCTGTTCAGTATTCATTGGCTAGATATTTTTGATATTGCTGTGAGTTCGGGTAGCGCTCTTTGAGCAGGCTGCCATACTTCTCAACATGGGTTGAGCGTCCGGCATCACTCTCAAGCTGAAGCAGCAGCAATAAGCTGTCTGCATTGTACCCGTACCTCTTATTAAATTTAAAAAGCATGGCGCGCGCATCGTCTAAATTGTGGGAGTCTATTTCCAGCTGCGCCAGCTGTAACATTGATTTCGGCTGATAAGGTTCATAAGCCAGGGCCTTCTCAAAGTAGCCTTTAGCTTGCGGTTTGTTACCACTTTTAAGGCTACAAAAAGCGGCATTTTCATAGCTCGCCGAAGTCTGATAGTAATCTGGTTGTTTTATGGCTTTCTCGAAAGCAGTGATAGCATCATCATAGCGCTGCTGACTACACAAGAATACACCATAGTTATTCTGAACATCGCCATTTTCTGGCGAATCGCGCAATGCCCGTTGATACATTTTCTCAGCGGCAGCCGGTTCATCGACTTGCTGATAGTAATAGGCCATCGCATTCTGTGCTCGATAATATCGCGGCGCGTAGTCAAGCGCCAGCTCAAGGTTATCACGAGCTCGTTGCCATTGCCCAGATTCTAGATAGCTAAGACCAAGAGATATCCTGGCCTCAGACACTTCTATATTGTCAATTTCGTTTCTATTGCCAGCTTCATCGACTGTGACACAGCCCATTAACAAACTACACAATAGAGGGGACATCGTCCACCGTACCATATTTTCCCCAAGCCAACGTCCATGTATTAGCTAATACCAGGCTACATCAATCCAGACCTGGTACAGGCATCTGTGATTAGACTGCTTTTACAGGGATTTGTTCATCTTTTTGTTGCTTCGCTTGTGTCCGTTTCGTGCGGTCAATCACATCGCCGACCAATTGCCCGCATGCAGCATCGATATCATCACCACGTGTTTTACGCACGGTTACGGTAAAGTCATACTCCATCAACGTTTTCATGAAGCGATCTATACGCGAGTTGCTTGGTTTCTTGTATGGTGAACCCGGATACGGATTAAATGGGATCAAGTTAATTTTCGCTGGGGTATCTTTCAATAATTTAGCCAGCTGGCGCGCATGGTCCATATCGTCATTAACATGATCCAGCAGCACATATTCCACTGTGACACGGCCACGGTTCGCATTCGTTGAATCAACATAGCGACGCACCGACTCAAGGAACGTCTCAATATTCCAACGATCATTGACCGGCATAATTTGCGAACGCAGCTCATCAGTCGGTGCATGCAGCGAAATGGCCAACGCCACATCAATGTTCCCTGTCATCTGATCAAGACCTGAAACGACACCGGATGTCGATACTGTTACCCGACGCTTCGATAGGCCAAAACCCAAGTCATCAAGCATGATCTCTAGCGCAGGGATCAGGTTTTTCATATTCAGCAGCGGTTCGCCCATCCCCATCATGACTACGTTGGTAATTGGACGGCGTCCGGTCTCTTTCTCGATACCGATCTCTTTCGCTGCACGCCAAACCTGTCCGATGATTTCCGATACGCGCAAGTTACGGTTAAAACCCTGTTGGGCCGTCGAGCAGAACTTGCATTCCAATGCACAGCCTACCTGAGAGGAAACGCAAAGCGTTGCTCGATCTTCGTCTGGAATATAAACCGTTTCTACGTCCTGATCACCAACCCGCATCGCCCACTTGATGGTACCGTCAGAAGAATGCTGAGCTTCAGATACGTAAGGCGCACGAATTTCAGCAACACGTTTCAGCTTCTCACGTAGCTTCTTGTTGATGTTTGTCATCTGATCGAAGTCGTCACAACCGAAATGGTAGATCCACTTCATGATCTGATCAGCACGGAATGGTTTTTCACCAAGCTCGTCAGCGAAATATTTTCGCAGACCCTTGCGATCAAAATCCAGCAGATTAGTTTTGACTGTTGTCATCGGTTGTTGCCTCACTAAATAATGACTGATTCTGCACCTTGGCAACCTCAAGTAGGGTGGCTGCATGTAACAGGACAATTCAAGGCGCGAAATTGTACAGCCTTTGCTGCTCAGTTTCCACTAGGATACCCATAAGGATATTTTAGCAACCGCGGCAATTTAAGTGCACAAAACAAAACGGGAAGCCAAGGCTTCCCGTTAATAATCTGTTTCGATTGAAATTTAACCAGCACTTCTAGCCGCGAGGACATATCTCGTCATCCGCAAAGAAATATGCAATCTCACGCGCTGCAGATTCAGGGCTGTCTGAACCGTGTACTGAGTTATGACGCATACTCAAGGCAAAATCGGCACGAATTGTCCCGCATGCAGCCTCTTCAGGATTGGTTTTCCCCATCAGTTCACGGTAACGCACAATCGCATCTTCACCTTCCAGTACCTGCACCAACACAGGGCCAGATGTCATAAACGACACTAAATCGTCGAAAAAAGGTTTATTTTCATGCTCGGCATAAAAGCCCTGGGCTTTTTCAGCATTTAAATGCAGCATCTTGGCAGCAACAATTTTCAGGCCTGCATTTTCAAAACGCTGGTAAATAGCACCAACCAAATTACGCTTTACGGCATCAGGCTTAACGATGGAAAATGTTCTTTCAATTGTCATTATTATTCTTCCTTTTGAATCAGTTCATCACTATGACGTGAGTCCAATGGAGGCTCGAGCAACTAGCCTCCTCCGCCCACAATAAAAGCTACAGCAGCAACGCTGCAATGTTCGCGACACCCAATCCTGTCGCTCCAGCCGCCCAGCGACTGTCTGCGCTATCCCGGAAACATGCAGCCAAATCAAAATGGATCCAGCGACTTGACTCGGTATCAACAAATCGAGACAGGAAGGCAGCAGCATTCGATGCTCCCCCCATTCCACCGCCCTTCTGCGTCCGGCTGTTGGCAGTATCTGCATAATGGGACGGGCAGTTTGCCTGGTGCCACTTTTCCAGCGGGAGCGGCCAGGCAGGCTCATTAACTAGCTCTGAAAGCTGCTGCGCGTGTTGCAACAAAGCTCTATCAAGACCAAACAAGGCATTGTAATCGGTTCCTACCGCCATCATCGCCGCGCCAGTTAATGTGGCTGCATCAATAATCAGCGGAGCTTTGGTCTCACCAGCAGCAATCAGGCCATCAGCCAATACCAAACGCCCCTCTGCATCAGTATTGACCACTTCTACCGTCAGCCCGTTCTTGTACGTTAGCACATCACCAAGCTTATAGGCGTTACCCGCAACCATGTTTTCTGCACAACATAAGATCAACGTCACACGTTGGCGCAAACCTTGCTCAATCGCATAGCCCAGCGCAGCAGTCACGGTTGCCGCACCGCCCATATCACACTTCATCGACACCATGCCCGCACTGGATTTTAGGCTATACCCACCTGAGTCAAAGGTAATGCCCTTGCCTACCAGGCAAGCCGACACGGGAGCATCAGGATCTCCGGTTGGGTTAAAATCCAGTGTCAGCATAACCGGTGGTCGGCTGCTGGCCCGGCCTACGCTATGAGTCCCGATCCAGCCCTTATCCAACAGCTGATCGCCGATCAGGATCTCGTGGCTAATTTTATCACCCGCAATGGATGACAAAAACTCAATGGCATCGTTGGCGAGCTTCTCCGGATACATATCTTCCGGTGTCGCATTGACAACCTGGCGTACCCATTCGCTGCAACGACGACGGGCATTAAGGAGCTCCAGCTCATCTTCGTCAACCGACGCCCACTTTAGCTCAACAGGCTTCATGGTAGCGGCAAAACCGCAGTAAAATGCCCATTGGCGCTCATAGCTCCAACCACTACCCTCAAGGTTAATCTGCTCGGCACCTTGGGACTGCAGCCGGCGAGCAGCCTGCTGAACGCGGCGTAGCGGGTAATCGCCACTATAATGGATCACCGCGCCGTCTTCCTGATACGACAGCAACGCTTTCTCGCCCCACGCTCCTGCGCTTGGCTCAGCCGAAAGTGTAATCCTTAACATAAACACCCTTTCCGTTTTTAGTGACAAATCACCGCATCGGCGTCCGCAGCGGTGATTTGATATCAGTGTATCTCGCTTATTCTACCGCTAGTTCGATTGCTTACTCTTCGTCACAGAGAATGTTTGCCAGGGTACGTACCCCCATTCCCGTTGCCCCTGCACACCACTTATCGTTAGCCGTCTTACGGTATGTACCGCTGGCATCAATGTGCATCCAGCCGTTTTTGTAATCATCAACAAAATAGGACAGGAATGCCGCCGCAGTACTCGCTCCTGGTAGGAAATCCCCCATAGAAACGTTCGACAAATCGGCAAAACTAGATGGCATCATGGCACGGTGATGATCAGCCAACGGCAACGGCCATAGTCCTTCCAGCTCATCACTTGCTGCCATCAACGCCTGTTGCGCCAACGCATGGTCGAAACTGAACAGCGCATGGTAATCATTACCCAGTGCATTTTTCGCCGAACCAGTAAGTGTCGCACAATCGATGATCACTTCAGGGTTTTGCGAACTGGCGTAAATCAAGCCATCAGCCAGCACCAAACGGCCTTCGGCATCAGTATTGAGGATCTCAACTGTTTTACCATTCTTATAGGTAATAATGTCACCTAACTTGAAAGCTCGCCCCGAAACCATATTCTCGGCACAGCACAAGATAAGCTTGATACGCTTGGTAGTACCGCGTGCAATCGCCAGTGCCAAACCACCGGTAGCCATTGCAGATCCGCCCATATCAGCCTTCATAGCAGTCATACCGGCTGACGATTTCATGCTGTAGCCACCAGAATCAAAAGTGATCCCTTTACCGACCAGACAAGTATGCACTGGCGCATCAGCATCACCTGTTGGATTATAGTCCAGGCGCAGCATAGCCGAAGAGCGCTCAGACCCACGTCCCACGGTGTGAATACCATTCCATCCTTCATCCAGCAAATCGTTGCCCTTGATGATCTTATAGGTCACATGCTCCGGTGCCAGCGATTTGATAAACTCACCGGCACGTGATGCCAGCTGCGACGGACGGACAATTTCTGCAGACTGGTTGATGATCTCACGTACCCAGTTCGTCGCTGTCAAACGAGCCTGAAGCTCGGCTTCGTCCGCTTCGCTCAGTCCATCCCAGCTTACTTCGTTGCCCGGCTTGGCATTACGGTGACCCTGAATAAATGCCCAAATACTCTCTAGATCCCAGTTATCACCTGCCAATGTTACTTGCTTGATACCTTGTGCATCCAATTTGCGGCCCGCACGCTGGATAGCGGCCAATGGGGTTTCATCCGTCAGATGAACGATTGTGCCTTTGGCTTCAAACGTCACTAGTGCATTTTTGCCCCACTTATCATCGGCAACTTCCTGGGATAAAAATACGAACATATTGGCAGACATGAATTACTCCTTGGGTTCTGCTATTCACTGCAATGCTAGAACCATTGATTGTGAATACCAATTATAGGGTAGCCGACTCCAAAACCGACTCAGCCCCCAACTTCTGTATCGTGATCAGGCAACAAAATGATGACATCACTGTTACCACACCTAGAGAAGTTATGGGGGCATTGTACTGTAATGCAAGGGAGTGACTGGCTGAACAATTACAAAGCAGACTATTGAGCCTGCTTATCACGGAAATCATGGTTGATCATATCGTGAAAAACCAAAATACCAGAAATTTTCATTACTGTGCCTTGGCATCTCAAAATAAACAAGGTGTTTACATCAAGAGTAAGAGCAAGATCGTGTTGCAGATGCCACTAGTTGAGTAATGAGCGTAAGAGGAACAGTTTCGAGAAGGCGGGGGGTAGATCCAATGGTGCTAGATCTAACGACAAAAGATGTGATATCGATAAATGGATTGCTAAAAGTGAACGGGATAATGGGATATCAGTCTGCTTCTTCTATCCAACACGTCTGTACGGCTTCAAGAATACGCTCGTTACAGTGCTCAGGATCATCATCAAAATCCTCCAGCGCCAATATCCACTCGCGAAGGTCGGTAAACCTTACCGTTGCCGGGTCAATCTCTGGGAAATGTTCAGCCAGCTCAATCGCCAGTTCTTGTGAGTCAATCCACTTCAACCCCATAACACTCACCTTCTATCAACCAAAGAGGAATACTTTATTGTATACCCAAAACACCTGCCTGTTCATCTATGAACGATGAACAGGCAGACCCAGCCGCTAGTCCTAATGGTTCTCAGAAGCTAGGTTAAGGGTGTACTTCGGAATTTCTACCACCAAGTCCTCATCAGCGACTACTGCCTGACAACCCAAGCGAGACTCTGGCTCAAGGCCCCATGCCTTGTCCAGCATATCATCTTCCAGTTCCTCACTTTCTTCCAGTGAGTCAAAACCTTCGCGAATGATCACGTGGCAAGTGGTGCAAGCGCAGGATTTTTCGCAGGCATGCTCAATACCAATGCCATTTTTAAGCGCGACATCCAGTACCGTTTGGCCGCTCTCGGCTTCCAGTACTGCGCCCTCAGGGCAAAGATCTTCGTGGGGTAGTACAACAATTTTAGGCATGCCTAAACCTCATCAATCGATTGGCCAGCCAGTGCCTGACGAATGGACTTATCCATTCGGCGAGAGGCAAAATCCTGACTAGCTTTATCTGTTTTCTTAATACCTAGCTCAATCGCATACGGGTCAGTACCCTGGCGCAATTGAACAAGTTCCATCATGACAGCTTCTAGCTCATCACGCTCTTCTTTGGTCAGCAGGGTATCACCGTCTGCAGCCAGTGCCGTAATCAATCCTTCAAGGACGCGGTCCGCTTCAACCTGTTGCTCGGCCAGAGTACGGGCGTTTTTATCTTCCTGTGCATGGGTCATCGACTCGCGGATCATGGTGGTGATTTCATCATCGGTCAAACCATAAGACGGCTTCACCTGAATGGAGGATTGTACTTCGCTACTTTTCTCCATTGCTGTCACTGATAGCAAACCATCCGCATCAACCTGATAGGTCACGCGAATATGGGCAGCCCCTGCCGCCATGGCAGGAATGCCTCGTAGCGTGAAACGTGCCAGCGAGCGGCAGTCGCTCACCATTTCACGTTCGCCCTGTACAATATGCACTGACATTGCTGTCTGGCCATCTTTGAACGTGGTAAATTCCTGGGCACGGGCTACTGGGATCGTTGTATTACGAGGAATAATTTTCTCGACCATTCCCCCCATCGTCTCGATACCCAGTGATAGTGGGATAACATCAAGCAGCAGCATATCGGAATCTGGCTTGTTACCCGCCAGGATATCGGCCTGAATAGCAGCACCGACAGCAACAACCTGATCCGGGTCGATCGAGGTCAGTGGCGTCTTGCCAAAGTAATTACCGACCATCTCTCGAACCATAGGAACGCGCGTCGAGCCACCGACCATAACGGTTTCAATAACTTCGTCAATTTCAATCGCCGCATCTTTGATAGCTCGGCGACAAGCCATCAGGGTTTTCTTCACCAGCGGCTGGATCAGCGTATTAAACTGTTCGCGACTAACCGCTCCCTGCCAGCCCAACACGTCAACAGCCGCTTCATCGGCATCACTCAGGGCAATTTTAGCTGCCGTTGCGGCATCATGTAATGCACGTAACTGCTGTGCCGATAAGTTACCGTCAAAACCTGCTTTCTCGGCAATCCAACCAGCCAGCAAGTGATCAAAATCATCCCCGCCCAGCGCAGAATCACCACCAGTCGCCATCACCTCGAAGACGCCTTTCGACAAGCGTAGGATAGAAATATCGAATGTACCGCCGCCTAGGTCGTATACAGCGATGACACCTTCCTGACCAGAGTCCAGCCCATAGGCTATCGCTGCTGCAGTCGGCTCATTGAGCAGGCGAAGTACATTTAAATTCGCCAGTTTCGCCGCATCTTTGGTACCGGCACGCTGAGCATCGTCAAAATAAGCAGGAACGGTGATCACCACGCCTTCCAAATCACCACCGAGGGTCTCTTTGGCACGATCGCTGAGTGATTTCAAAATCTCTGCCGATACCTGAATCGGATTCACCGTCCCGTTACGGGTTACTAGCTGGGGCAGGCCATTGTCGGTCGCCTCGTATTGATATGGCAGCTGTGGATAGCGCTGCTGAATATCAGCTAATGAACGACCCATCATACGTTTTACGGAAAAAATCGTATTTTCAGGATCCTGCTGGGCTAAATCTCTAGCTTGTTGGCCAACCAATACGGCTTCATTTTCACCGTAATGTACAACCGACGGCAAAATCGGCCGACCTTGCGCATCCTGTAACGTTTCCGTAACGCCGCTGCGAACCGTAGCCACGAGAGAATTTGTAGTACCCAGATCAATACCCACCGCCAGTTTGTGTTGGTGCGGTGCTGCACTTTGACCTGGTTCAGCAATCTGTAACAGTGCCATTATCGTTCCTGTGGAGTTAGTGCTGGAATCGGGAAAGATCAGTCAAGCAACGTGTCTTCAAGACGCTCGACCTCATAACGCAGCTTATCAATAAATTTTAGCTTGCGCACGGCATCTGCCGCTTGGTCCCAGTTTTCATTATTTAACAGTTGCTCAAGATCCTTCACCTGTGATTTATACATCGCCGACGCCTGCTGTTCAAAGTCAAACAGCGCCGTTTCAGGATCACTCGCATCTGGGATTTCTTCAAGAGCTTCACGCAGTTCCATCTGCTGCATTAAAAACTCAGGATCTTGCAACGTCTTATGCTCGCCGCGAATATCCACATGTTTCTCTGATAGCATATACTCTGCACGAGAAATGGGTTGTTTAAGCGTTTGAAAGGCATCGTTAATTTGCGCAGCTTTTTGAACGGCCATCAAGCGGTCCCGTTCTGAGGAAAGCGCGAAATTATCTGGATGGAAACGACGTTGCAGTTCCCGGAACTGAGTTGAAAGAAGGCTACCATCCAGTTCAAATTGGAAAGGTAGCCCAAATAATTCGAAATGATTCATATTGCGTCTGATATCTATAAATACCAAACCTGAAAGCGACACAGGTAGCAATCAGGCTCAGTTGATGCAGCGATTAGACGTTGAAGCTCTCACCACAACCGCATTCGCTTGATACGTTCGGGTTGTTGAACTGAAAACCTTCATTTAGCCCTTCTTTGGCAAAATCCAGCTCGGTACCGTCGAGATAAACAAGGCTTTTGGCATCAATAATGACCTTAACGCCCTTCTCTTCGAATACCGTATCCTCTTCATTCAGTTCATCAACGAACTCAAGGACATATGCCATTCCTGAACACCCTGAAGTCCGGACACCCAAGCGCAGGCCGATGCCTTTGCCTCGGTTCTCTAGAAAAGTAGCTACGCGACTTGCCGCCGCTTCAGTAATAGTAATGGCCATACAACAACCCTCAGGAAATTAATTTTCTTCGTGTTTCTTTTTATAATCACTAACTGCAGCTTTAATTGCATCTTCAGCAAGAATCGAGCAGTGAACTTTTACAGGTGGGAGCTCAAGTTCTTCAGCAATCGCTGAGTTCTTAATCGAAGCCGCCTCGTCCAGACTCTTGCCTTTCACCCACTCGGTGATCAGCGAGCTCGATGCAATAGCAGAACCACAGCCGTATGTTTTAAACTTCGCATCTTCAATGATGCCTTCTTCAGTCACTTTGATCTGAAGTTTCATTACATCGCCGCAAGCCGGTGCTCCCACCATGCCGCTGCCGATGCTCTTGTCGTTTTTGTCAAATGAGCCCACGTTACGCGGGTTCTCATAATGATCGATGACTTTTTCGCTATATGCCATGATATATCTCCTCGAATACGTTATGACCGCAAGATTAGTGGTGTGCCCACTCGACTGTGTTCAGGTCAATGCCTTCTTTATACATATCCCACAACGGAGACATTTCACGCAATTTCTCAACCGCATCACGGATTTGCGAAACTGCATAGTCTACTTCTTCTTCCGTAGTGAAGCGACCGAAAGAGAAGCGAATTGAGCTATGTGCCAGTTCATCGTTCAAACCCAGCGCACGCAATACATACGAAGGCTCCAGACTGGCAGATGTACAAGCAGAACCAGAAGACACCGCGAGATCTTTCAGTGCCATCAACAATGATTCACCTTCAACGAAAGCAAAGCTGATATTGAGATTGTTCGGGAGACGCTGCTCCATATCACCGTTGACAGTCATTGCTTCAAGATCTTTGACACCGTCAAGCAGACGATTACGCAGTGCGAGTGCATGCTGGTAATCTTTGTCCATGTCTTCTTTGGCAATACGGAAAGCTTCACCCATACCGACGATTTGATGGGTAGCAAGGGTACCGGAGCGGAAACCTCGCTCATGACCGCCACCGTGCATCTGGGCTTCCAGGCGGATACGAGGTTTACGACGCACGTACAGGGCACCGATACCTTTTGGACCGTAAATTTTGTGTGCAGACAGTGAGATCAGATCAACTTTCATTTCCTGAACGTCGATTGGCAGTTTACCGGCAGACTGAGCGGCATCGACGTGGAAAATTACTTTCTTCTCTCGACACATCTCACCAATAGCTGCGATATCCTGAATCACACCAATTTCATTGTTCACATGCATGATAGAAACCAATACCGTGTCTTCACGTATTGCATCACGCAGCTTCGCCATGTCAATCAAACCGTTTGACTCAGGCTCAAGATAAGTTACTTCGTAGCCTTCACGCTCGAGCTGGCGGCATGGATCCAGAACAGCTTTGTGCTCTGTTTTACAGGTAATGACATGCTTACCTTTTTTACCGTAGAAGTGCGCTGCACCTTTAATCGCCAGGTTGTCAGATTCAGTAGCACCTGACGTAAAGACGATTTCGCGTGGATCTGCATTCAGCAAATCAGCAATATTTTCACGTGCCGTATCGACTGCTTCCTCTGCCTGCCAACCATAACGGTGAGAACGAGAAGCCGGGTTGCCGAAGTTACCATCCATAGTAAGACATTGCATCATCTTCTCGGCAACACGGGGATCTACTGGGCAAGTAGCGGAATAATCAAAATATATTGGCAGTTTCATCTTCATCTCCGAAAACACGGACGTCTAGTCTCTAGGAGCGAACATCGACACCTATAGTGGCGCTGTCGTGTGTATTATTATTTACAAATGATGCTTTATGTCGCCCCTGATCCTGTCGACCAGAGATTTCTTGTACATCATTGTCTTTCATCAGCTCGCCAAGAGTGATGTTGTTCAAAAAACCGCTGATGCGGGAGCTCAAATCATGCCACAGAGTATGTGTCAAACAGCGTACACCGCCCTGACAATCCCCTTTACCATGACACTTGGTGGCATCAACCGATTCATCAACAGCCGCAATAACCATACCAACCGCAATACTGTCAGCATCATCACCCAGGCGGTAACCACCACCGGGACCACGAACACTGGCTACCAGGCCAGCTTTGCGCAGGCGAGAGAAAAGCTGCTCCAAATAAGACAGTGAAATCCCCTGACGCTCTGAAATATCGGCCAGAGGGACAGGACCATCTTGAGAATGCAGAGCCACATCCAGCATGGCTGTTACTGCGTATCTTCCTTTTGATGTCAATCTCATAACACACCGCTACCCACTTAAATGTATGGGAGGAGTGTCGCATACCTGACTAAAACGGTCAAGTATTTACCTGACTGTTTTAGTCAAGCTTTTAACCATACGGTTTATGCGTCTATTTATCGCGACTTTCTAACGATTTTTCAACTGAGGATAAGATGCCTCGTAGGATATTTAACTCCTGCTGCTCTGGACGAGCACGGGTAAATAGCCGGCGAAGTTTCGCCATCACCATTCCCGGATGCTTCTTATTTATAAATTGGGTCTGCGTGGTAACTTTTTCAAGATGCTCGTAGAACATTTCCAGTTCTTTGGTACGCGGGTACTCTTCCACCTTGGTTTCACCGGAGTATTTTTCCTGCTCCAGGTACGCCATGCGGATCTCGTAACTGACAGTCTGTACTGCCATCGCAAGATTCAGTGAGCTGTAGTCAGGATTGGCCGGAATATAAACATGGCAATGACACTTTTGTAACTCTTCATTAGTCAGGCCTGTACGCTCTCGGCCAAATAAAATGGCAACATTGTGGCTACTCGCTTCGGCAATCGACTTGATCCCACACTCACGCGGGTCGAGTTGTGGCCACTCCAGTGTACGAGAGCGCGCACTTGAACCAACCACCAGGCCGCAATCAGCAATGGCTTCATCCAGGGTCGAGACAATTCTGGCATTTTCAACAATATCAGCAGCACCTGCAGCCAAAGCATAAGATTTCTCATCGATTTCGCATGCAGGATCGACCAACACCAGATTGGTCAGGCCCATCACTTTCATTGCACGAGCCGCCGAGCCGATATTGCCCGGATGAGAGGTACCTATTAAAACAACACTGATTTTATCTAACATGAAAAAGCTATTATCCGACGAATTCTTAAAGCGGAAGGATTTTAACACACCCTTTCCAAAAATGGAGAAAACATGTAAAAACATTATACCTATGACTGGGATTTTATACCTTTTTGTATGATCTTTGAGAGTTAGATTTATCTCGAGCAAAAAATAACCACTTCCTTTTTGCCCTAGCTCTGATATACTCGCCGCCGCTTTTTAGTTCTTTAACATCCGTTGGGAAGATCCTATGCATCCGATGCTTAATATCGCCATTCGCGCTGCGCGAAAGGCCGGTGACCATGTCATTAAATCTCTAGAAAAACCTCAGTCAATTGAAGTTGCCAATAAAGGTAATGATGTTGTTACCAACATCGATCAAGAAGCAGAAGCTATCATCATCGATACTATCCTTAAGTCTTACCCTGATCACTGCATCATCGGTGCAGAGACTGGTAACAAAGAAGGTAGAGACAAAGAGTGTCAGTGGATCATCGACCCAGTGGATGGCACCAAAAACTTCGTTCGCGGTTTACCTCACTTCGCAATCTCTGTAGCGCTACGTATGCGTGGCCGTACAGAAGTTGCTGCTGTTTACGATCCTGCTCGTAACGAACTATTCACTGCAACCCGCGGCTCTGGCGCTCAGCTTAACAGCCAGCGTGTTCGTGCTTCCCAGCCTCGTGACCTAAGCGGCACTACGCTGGCAACAGGCCTTCCTTTTGCTGCCAAGCAGCATGCTGAAAGCTACATGAAGATCCAAAACGCACTATTCATCGAGTGTGATGACATGCGCCAGTGTGGTTCTACTGCACTTGATCTTTGCTATCTGGCAGCTGGCCGTGTTGACGGTGTATTCAAACTAGGCCAGAAGCCTTGGGAACTGGCTGCGGGTGAGCTAATTGCACGTGAAGCAGGTGCTATCTGTACTGACTTTACTGGTAACACTAACCACCTGACGTCTGGCAACATCGTTGCTGGTAATGCGCGCGTAGTGAAGCCAATGCTTGCTAAGATCCGTGAACACGGTAGCGACGCACTAGCTAAGTAATTATCGGTTATTAACCGAAAGCCAAACCCCGTCAGTTTTGCTGACGGGGTTTTTCTTTGTCTACGGCTCATCTTCCTTATTTAATACAGTTACTTATAACGAACAAGAGTGCTTTTATGATACCCTGCGCCTATGATGATAATGCATTCTATCTAGGTGACATTGATGCCCGTATTCAAAAAACATCCTCTGCCTCTCGGCGCCCTATTTGCCTGTTCACTGCCTTTGCTACTAAGCGGTTGCGAGCAGCATTATGATACAATCGAGGCTATTCCCTTTGCCGATCAAAACTTCCGTGCCTGCGTACTAGAAACCGGCCATACCTACCCCGAGGACATCACCGAGCTAGACTGTGATGACAGCAACATCCGATCTGCAGCCGAGGTCAAATACTTCGAGAACCTTCGAAAACTGTCATTAGGGGATAACCACCTAGAGGATTTAGTTCTTTCCGAAAGCCCAGAGCTGCGCCAACTAAACCTCAGTGATAACCAACTTAACAGCCTAGATTTGTCAGAAAACCATGAGCTTCGTGAAGTTCGCCTTAGCCATAACGAGATAAGTACCCTGACACTTCCTGAGGCCAAACGCCTTGAGAAACTGGTCCTGACTGATAATGAACTTGAAACATTAAATGTTTCCCAGCTCCCTAAGCTGCGTGCACTCTTTGCAGCAGATAACGAACTGACTGAGTTGGACCTGTCCCTGAACCCGGCGTTGTCAGAGCTCAATGTAAGAAACAATGCATTGAAGGCTCTGGATCTTTCCCACAATAAAAAGCTCAGCCAACTACTCGAGCAGGGTAATCCGATGAATGGCGGCAAACAGCGCCCAGTTAGTGAATGGCAGGCGAAATAACCACTTTTTCTCGGCGGATCAAATCAATACATAAAAAAACGGAGCCTTGCGGCTCCGTTTTTTATTCAGCGAATGTACACGCTACCTTTACGGCATCGCGTCAAACTCTTCGCCTTCCTTGTCCACTTGCGGTGGCATCAGGTGCTCACGGGTAATACCCAGTTTCAGCGCCAGAGCCGAAGCCACATAGATAGATGAGTACGTACCAACGGTAATACCAATCAGCAATGCAGCTGCAAAACCGTGGATCATACTACCGCCCTTCAGGAACAAGGCGATAACCACGAACAGGGTCGTAGCAGATGTGATCAACGTACGGCTGAGTGTCTGGGTGATCGAGTTATTCATCACCTCAACTGGACCGCCCTTACGCATCTTACGGAAGTTCTCTCGAATACGGTCAAACACAACGATGGTATCGTTGAGCGAGTAACCGACAACGGTCAGCAATGCCGCCACAATCGTCAGATCAATTTCAATCTGAGTGAAAGAGAAAATACCAATTGTGATTATCACATCATGGGCAAGTGCCAATACGGCACCGGCAGCCAGACGCCACTCAAATCGCATCGACACATAGAGCAAGATACAGATCAACGAAACCAAAATCGCCAAGCCGCCCGCTTCAGCCAATTCGTCACCGACGTTCGGGCCAACGAACTCGATACGGCGCATTTCAACGCTCTGACCGGTGCCGACTTTCAGGGCATCGATAATCTGGTTACCCAGCTTCTCACCCTTTGCATCTTCACGCGGCTGCAGACGAACCATGACATCACGTGCCGTACCGAAGTTCTGAACAATGGCATCGCCAAAACCAGCATTTTCCAATGAGTCTCGGATTTTTGCCAAGTCAGCAGGCTGCTCGAAGCCAACTTCAATCAACGTACCGCCGGTAAAGTCCAGGCCCCAGTTCAGTTTTTGGGTAGTGACCGTACCAATTGCCGCGATAATCATAATAATCGAAAGAACAAATGTAACTTTCGACCAACGCATAAAGTCGATCACTTTATCCGCTTTCATAATTTGAAACATGTCAGCGTCTCCTTAGATCGACAGTTTATCGACGCGCTTACCGCCATAGACAAGGTTGACCATCGCACGGGTCCCTATAATCGCCGTAAACATCGACGTCAAGATACCGATAGAAAGCGTAACAGCGAAACCTTTGATTGCACCAGTACCGACAGCAAACAGAATAATCGCCGTGATCAAGGTAGTAATGTTGGCATCGGCAATCGTACTAAGTGCGTTTGCATAACCTTGCTGAATCGCATGCTGAGGGCTGCGACCTTCACGAAGCTCTTCACGGATACGTTCAAAAATCAGTACGTTGGCATCGACTGCCATACCGACGGTCAGAACAATACCGGCAATACCCGGTAAGGTCATCGTTGCACCCGGGATCATCGACATCACACCGATAATCATCACCAAGTTCATCAGCAATGCCATATTGGCAAATAGACCAAATCGACGGTAATACACTAAAGTGAACAGCATTACGGCAACCATGCCCCAGATCATTGCCTGAATACCCATATCGATATTCTGCTGACCCATTGACGGACCGATTGTACGTTCTTCAACAATAGAGATTGGCGCAATCAACGCACCGGCACGCAATAGCAAAGCCAGGTTATGCGCTTCAGCCTGAGAGTCGATACCGGTAATACGGAAGTTACGACCCAGTGCAGTCTGAATAGTTGCCTGGTTAATCACTTCTTCGTGTTTCTCTAGAATCACTTTACCGTTAGGATCGCGATCACCGCTGTCTTTGTACTCGGTAAACACAGTCGCCATCAGCTTACCCACGTTGTTACGCGAGAACGCTGTCATCTTGCTACCACCTTCGCTATCTAGCGAGATGTTAACTTGCGGACGGCCGTATTCATCAGCGCTTGAACTCGCATCGGTGATGTGAGAACCCGACAGAATAACACGCTTTTTCAGCACAGCCGGGCGTTGGTCACGAGTGTATTTCACCTCGCTGCCAGCCGGTACACGACCAGATACAGCTGCTGCTACATCTGCAGTGCTGTCAACTTCACGGAACTCCAGTGTCGCTGTCGCACCCAAAATTTCTTTTGCACGCGCGGTGTCCTGAACCCCCGGAAGCTCAACCACAATGCGGTTAGCGCCCTGGCGCTGTACCAGAGGTTCTGCCACACCCAGCTCATTCACACGGTTACGAAGGATGGTGATATTCTGATCGACGGCGTAGTTGCGGATTTCCTGCAGACGAGCATCAGTAAACAGTGCCGAAAGGACAAAGCGGCCATTGCTGTCGCTATCGCTGAACAGCATGTCCGGATGAAGCTTCGATAGCTCGATCTTTGCCTGTGCCAACTGCTCGGCATTACGCAAGCGAACTTCAACCGAGTTATCAGTTTTGCTGATAGCACGGTAGCGAATTTTTGCCTCGCGCAGCTCAGTACGGAACGTTTCTTCCTGCTGCCCCAGCAACTTCTCCATTGCTGCGTCCATGTCTACTTCCATCAAGAAATGCACACCACCGCGCAAGTCTAGGCCCAATTTCATTGGGGTTGCGCCAACGGATTCAAGCCAGTCAGGAGTAGAAGCGGCAAGGTTAAGTGCGACGATAAAGTCGTCACCAAGCTGTTCATTGAGAATATCGCGGGCACTGATTTGAGTATCAGTATCGTTAAAGCGGACCAGTACTGTACCGTTTTCGAAAGCGACAGATTTGTATGAGAGTTGATATTGATTTAAATCTTCGGTGACTGCATCCAGCGTCGACATATCTGCCGAGGCGCCACGCGCCCCGGAGATTTGAATTGCCGGATCTTCACCGTAAACATTGGGAAGTGCGTAAAGCAAACCGATGAGCAGTGTAAACACCACCATCAGGTTCTTCCACAAGGGATAACGGTTTAACACTGCTGTGATCCTTTAGAGCAAAAAATTACAGAGATTTCATTGTGCCTTTCGGCAATACTGCAGAAACGAAATCTTTCTTGATTGTGACTTCCGTCGTGTCATTCAGCGCAATCACAATGTAGTCGTTCTCTTCAGATACTTTAGTGATTTTACCCACTAGACCACCGTTGGTTAGCACTTCATCACCTTTGCCCATGGAAGACATTAGGCTCTTATGATCCTTAACGCGCTTCGCCTGTGGACGGTAAATCATGAAATAGAAAATTACTGCGAACAGACCCAGCATGATGAAAAGTTGCATGCTGCCGCCCTGTGGAGCACCTTCAGCTGCGGCATGTGCCTGAGAAATGAAAAGACTCATTTATTAACGTCCTCGTTTATTGTTAAGCGTTTTTTAACGGTGGAACTTCACGGTCTCGACGCGCGTAGAACTCTTCTACAAAGGCATCGAAACGATCTTCTTCAATCGCCTGACGGATACTTGCCATCAAACGCTGATAGTAACGTAAGTTGTGGATTGTATTAAGGCGCGAACCTAGAATTTCATTACACTTATCCAGATGATACAGATACGCCTTCGAATAGTTGCGACAAGTGTAACAGTCACAGTGCGGATCGAGAGGGGTTGTATCCGTTTTATGTTTCGCATTACGGATCTTGATCACACCACCGGTTACAAATAGGTGGCCATTACGGGCATTTCGGGTCGGCATCACGCAATCAAACATGTCGATACCGCGACGAACACCTTCAACCAAATCTTCTGGTTTGCCGACACCCATCAAATAACGTGGTTTATCTTCAGGCAGTTGCGGACAAGTGTGCTCAAGAACACGGTGCATGTCTTCTTTAGGCTCACCGACGGCTAGGCCACCCACAGCATATCCATCAAAACCGATGTTAGTCAGGCCTTCAACAGAAACATCACGCAAGTCTTCATATACACTACCCTGAACAATACCGAATAGCGCATTTTTGTTATCAAGCTTGTCAAAGTGGTTACGGCTACGCTGTGCCCAGCGCAGTGACATCTCCATTGATTGCTTCGCTTCGTCGTGTGTTGCCGGGTATGGCGTACACTCATCGAAGATCATCACGATGTCAGAGCCCAGGTCTTTCTGGATTTCCATCGACTTCTCGGCATCCATGAAGATCTTGTCGCCATTCACTGGATTACGGAAATGAACACCTTCTTCGGTAATTTTGCGGATATCGCCAAGGCTAAATACTTGAAAGCCACCTGAATCAGTCAGGATCGGGCCCTGCCACTGCATGAAATCATGCAGGTCACCATGCATTTTCATTACTTCCTGACCCGGACGCAGCCATAGGTGGAAAGTGTTACCAAGGATGATCTGAGCACCGGTGTCCTGAACCTCTTCCGGGGTCATTCCCTTTACTGTGCCGTACGTACCGACAGGCATAAATGCTGGCGTTTCAACAGTACCACGTTCAAACTGCAGGCGACCGCGACGAGCACGTCCCTGAGTTTTATCTAATTCAAATTTCACAAAGCCTCCAAAAGCCAGAGAAACAATCTGACGTCAATTCCCATCTCGGGACTCAAGTACAAAAGGCCATTCGCCTAATATACGTATTTTACTTTTCTCGCCACGCCATAAAGCCTAGCGGAAGAAAACAAAGAATCATGACAAATCATTATCCGATCTGTCTTTACTATATTGTCGATGCTATAGAGCCGACAAAGGCTGCAATTTTAGCAAAAGCAGCCTTAAGAGACACTGACTTAACCAATTAAGTTCAGTTATTTATTGTTACGGGTAATAAACATTGAATCCCCGTAGCTAAAGAAACGGTATTTATTTTCAACGGCCTGCTGGTAAGCATGCATTGTATGCTCGAAACCAGCAAAAGCACTGACCAACATGATCAGCGTTGATTCCGGCAGGTGGAAGTTAGTAACCAGTACATCCACTAGCTGGAATTCATAACCAGGGAAAATAAAGATGTCTGTATCGCCAAAAAATGGCTGTAGCTCAGTCCCTTTTTTCACCGCATCCTGTGCCGCACTTTCCAGTGAGCGTACAGAGGTAGTACCAACTGCCACGACACGACCACCGTTGGCTTTGGTTTCATTGATCGCCGTAACAACCTCTTCAGGTACCTCGACGTATTCAGAATGCATGTGGTGATCATCGATACTGTCAACACGTACCGGCTGGAAGGTCCCAGCGCCAACGTGCAGGGTAACAAACGCAAACCTTGCACCTTTGGCCTTAATTGCCTCAAGGATGGCATCGTCAAAGTGCAGCCCCGCAGTCGGGGCAGCTACCGCACCTGGTTTGGCGTTGTAAACTGTCTGGTAGCGCTCTTTGTCTGAATCTTCATCCGGACGGTCAATATAAGGCGGCAACGGCATGTGGCCAACCTCTTCCAGGATTTCCAACACCGTCTTGTCACTGTTAAAGCGAATTTCAAACAGTGCATCATGGCGTGCTACCATTTCAGCCTGATATTCATCATTTTCACCCAGCAGTAACTCTGTTCCCGGCTTAGGCGACTTAGAAGCCCGAACATGCGCCAAAATGCGCTTATCATCCAGCATACGCTCGACAAGGACTTCCAACTTTCCACCAGACACCTTGCGACCGAACATTCGGGCTGGAATCACTCGGGTATTGTTAAATACGAGCAAATCACCAGGCTGAACCAAATCCAGCACATCTTTAAACCCTTTGTGCTGAATCTCACCGGTGTCTCCGGTCAGCTGAAGCAAACGGCTAGCAGTACGCTCTGGTTGTGGATAGCGAGCGATCAACTCGTCAGGAAGGTCAAAGTGGAAATCAGAAACTTGCATCATTCAGGCCCTAAATTACAGCAGGCAGCTAGTATAGGCTGCCCGACTGCAATATCAAGCAAAGATAGTCGCGGATCAAGAACGCAATCGTACTCCTCGTGCTATCGATGTACGATACAATCGAATATAGCCAACTATCAGCAAAAACCACAGTGTTCCCCAGCTCGTAGAACCACCACCGCTGTCACCACCGCTGCTACTGCTACCGCTATCGGTTGGAACAGTAATCCCAGCTCCGGCATTGGCAAAGTTACTGTCAAAAGGGTTCACTGAAAAAACTGACACAGGCTGGCTCAGTACCGCCCTTCCGGCTTCTCCCTCAATCCAGCTTATATAGTCCGCCACTTCGGTGTATACCCCAGGTACTTCACCGGCACATCCGTTACCAAAGCTTACAAGCCCGACAAGTCGTAAGCCAAAATCACTATCACTCGCAGCTTGCGGATCCTGCCACACTAACGGCCCGCCTGAATCACCGAAACAACTATCTCGCGCCAGATCGGGCGAGGTTGAACCAGCACAAAGGAAAATGGGATAGTCGCTGGCATTTATATTCGCCCCCCAATGAGCATCACAGGTCGTGTCAGGTACACCAGACATCAATGTCTCTCTTAGTCGAATAGTACCAGAGTTTGAATCTTGCGGGTCTGTCGTCCCCCAACCAGAGACTAGCAGGTTTGCCTCCCGTACTCCGTTGGCAACCCAGCCGTTCGCAAAAGCATTATCTGCCCGATCTTGAGTTGTTCTATCGGCTATTTGAATCGGGATAGCAGAACTAGGCAATGGGCTTGCTAACTTCAACAGTGCGATATCGTTGGTAAAACGCGAAGAGTTATAAGAGGGATGCATTATAAACTCACTAACAGAAACTGCATTGAGATTACTGGCAAAAAAAACGCTGACAATACCGCCCCACACCTTAATATTCTGGGGAGTAACTATTGATGAGCCATTGCGTAAACAGTGCGCTGCCGTTAACACTAGATCAGCACTGATCACTACGCCACCACAAACAAAGGTGCTCTCCCCCCCCTCTCCGTTAGGAAATGTAAGGTTCAAGTATGCCTGCCAGGGGATTTCATTATCAGCAGATTCAATCCCACCAATAATTTTAGCCGTTACCTTATTTTCATTTTCACTTCCTGCGGCTTCATTGCCTACGGCCCCAAAAGGCAGCCATACAGTCCAACATAACAACAATCTTATCAATAGCTTATGCATCGAATAATACCTATGTGGAATGCTGTTTATTGATTATATGACATAATTTCACGCTTAACCCAACAAACACACATATGAAACATCGTTATAACTTGTGTATTATTTGACTAGGGTCATAGGTAGCGAGACGAGGATTAGCTACATTCAAAGAGCAAGCAAAATAAAACCGGTAAGTTGACGATAAATAGATTAATTACTAGTCACTACGGAGGCTTATATGTTTACTGTCGCAGATATGATGACACCGCACCCACATACCCTAACCTCTACCCATACTTTGGCTGATGCTAAAAGACTCATGGAAGAAAAAGGGATCCATCACGTTCCCGTTACCGACAAAGACAATCACCTAATTGGCCTGGTCAGTCAGCGAGATATCCTTTCAGCCCAGGAATCCAGTCTTGAGCAGATCCACCGTTCGAGCTTTATTTCCGCTCTCGATATTCCTCTGAAGCAATGCATGCACAAGAGCCTGAGCAATGTGGAGCCGCATGCGGGGTTGAAAGAAGCGGCAACCTATATGCAAAAGCACAAAATTGGCTGTTTGCCCGTTTTGCGCCACAATAAACTGGTCGGGATCATTACCGATTCTGATTTCGTAGCCATTGCCATTAACTTGCTTGAGATACAGGAAGAAGTGGAGCCGACTGACGAAGGTAACACCAGCCTCTATTAGGGATCTGGGATGGTATGAATTTTCTTGCTCACCTGCACCTTGCCGATCGCTGCCACAGCCATCTGGCGGGAAATTTATTGGCTGATTTTGTCCGCGGTGATCCTTATCATCGGTATAATCGAGCAGTGGCTGATGGCATAAAGCTACACCGTTTTGTCGATAGCTATATAGACGCGATGCCTGAAGTGCTGCAGTGCCGGCAGCTATTCACCGCTGACACGAGAAGAGTTAGCGGTATTGCCCTCGATATTGCATGGGATCACTTCCTTGCCAAGCACTGGCAACATTATCATGAGCTTTCCCTTGCTGATTTTGTTGCACAGGCCAAACAACGGGTTGAGCAATACCAGGAAAATGTGCCTGATACCTATCGCCTGACCATGTCACGCATGTGGCAGCAGCAGTGGTTACTGCAATACCGTGATCAACACACAATCACCACAGCATTGGAACGCATGGCACTCCGCCGGCCAAAACTGTACCAGCTGGCCAACTGTCCAAAACTGATTGACCGGCATTACGGTACACTCGATGACCGGTTTCAGGAGATTTACCCGCAAATAATCCAAGCAGCTCAGACCTATCGCTCACAACAGTAAGCGAGCCCGCTACAAACTTGTTGTTGCTATGATTTGCCTTCTCTTCAACCTCCAGACTTCAGACAAAAAAAGGGAGCGCTAAGCGCTCCCGAATCCATAACATAGGAAGAGATCTTCTATTGCTATGTATCACATCAATCTCTGTAGCAATCGCTACTAATAACGCAAATATAACAACATGTTGCTAGGATAAGATTAAATTAAAACTGGTCTTCTTCTGTCGAGCCTGTCAAAGCAGTGACGGATGACTGCCCCCCCTGAATAGTATTGGTCATCTTGTCGAAATAGCCGGTTCCCACTTCCTGCTGGTGAGCAACAAAGGTATAGCCTTTATCTGCCGCCTCAAACTCAGGACGCTGTACTTTCTCAACATAATGGCGCATACCTTCACCCTGAGCGTAAGAGTGGGCCAATTCAAACATGTTAAACCACATATTATGGATACCGGCCAGAGTAATGAACTGATACTTATAGCCCATATCTGCCAATTCCTGCTGGAATTTAGCAATGGTTTCAGCATCCAGGTTCTTCTCCCAGTTGAATGATGGCGAACAATTGTAGGCCAACAGCTGATCCGGATACTGCTCGTGGATAGCTTCTGCGAACTTGCGTGCTTCTTCAAGACATGGCTTGGCCGTTTCACACCAAATCAAATCCGCATACGGCGCATAGGCCAGGCCACGAGCAATCGCCTGATCAATACCTGCACGTACCCGATAGAAACCTTCCGCACTACGTTCGCCTTCAATGAAATCTTTGTCATACGGGTCGCAGTCTGAAGTTAGCAAATCAGCAGCATTGGCATCGGTACGGGCAATAACTAGTGTTGTTGTACCGGCGACATCTGCAGCCAAACGTGCCGCGACTAGTTTCTGCACCGCTTCCTGGGTCGGTACCAGCACCTTGCCCCCCATATGACCACACTTTTTCACCGAGGCCAGCTGATCTTCAAAGTGAACCCCCGCAGCACCGGCATCAATCATATTACGCATCAGTTCGTAGGCATTCAGCACGCCGCCAAATCCCGCTTCGGCATCGGCAACAATCGGCAAGAAATAGTCAATACCATTTTCCGGACTACCACCATTAGACCACTGGATTTGGTCAGCACGGCGGAACGCATTATTGATACGGCTCACAACCGCTGGCACCGAGTCAACGGGGTACAAAGACTGATCTGGGTACATAGTCGACGCTGTGTTGTTATCGGCCGCGACCTGCCAACCTGACAGATAAATCGCTTCAATGCCTGCCTTTGCCTGCTGGACTGCCTGACCTCCGGTCAGCGCCCCTAGACAATTGACATATCCTTTTTTCGCCGAACCATTGACCAGATCCCAAAGCTTGTCGGCACCACGCTGAGCAATAGTATTAGCCGGGGCAAATGAACCACGCAGGTTGATAACCTCTTCAGCGCTATAGGTACGCTTCACATGCTTCCAACGTGGATTCTCAGCCCAATCTTTTTCAATAGCTTCGATTTGTTGCTGGCGAGTCAATGTCATAATGATGTCCCTCGTTTCATTTGGCGATAATCCGTTTAACGTTTTCGTTATCGGTAGACTTCTTTTCTCAGGCTTATTCAGGCACTGCCAACAACCAAACAAGCAGTTACCTGTTTATTTACAATTCTTGTATTACTTCAGATACTCATAACCGGACAAAGTCAGGAAATTCACCAACTCGTCGCTGGTCGTTAGCTGCGACATCAGCATTGCCGCTTCCTGGTATTGGCCCTTATTGAATGCTTCAGTACCTAACTCCTGTTCCAGTACTGTCATTTCTTCGTTCAGCATCTGCTCAAATAAGGCTTTGGTGACCACATCCCCATTACTTAGCGCTTTGCCGTGCTTGATCCACTGCCAAATCGATGCCCGGGATATTTCCGCCGTTGCGGCATCTTCCATCAGGCCATAAATCGGCACACAACCATTGCCGGATATCCAGGCTTCAATGTACTGCACCGCAACTCGAATGTTATGACGCATGCCTTCTTCCGTACGCTCTCCGTCACAAGGGGCCAGTAGTTCTTCGGCCGTAATAGGTGCATCGTCTTCTCGACTGACATCCAGTTGGTTTTGGCGCTCACCCAACACATCGTCAAAAATGGCACAAGCCGTATCAGCCAACCCAGGGTGTGCAACCCACGTTCCATCGTGGCCATTATTGGCTTCCAACGCCTTGTCAGTCTGAATTTTATTCAGTACCCAAGCATTACGTTCCGGGTCTTTCGATGGAATAAAGGCTGCCATTCCCCCCATAGCAAACGCTCCTCGGCGATGGCAAGTACGAACCAACAACCGCGAGTAAGCATTCAAAAACGGTTTCTCCATGGTTACCACCTGACGGTCAGGCAAGATCCGATCGGGATGGTTTCTTAATGTCTTTATGTAGCTGAAAATGTAGTCCCAACGACCACAGTTCAGGCCGACAATATGATCTTTGAGGCTATGGATAATTTCATCCATCTCGAAGACCGCTGGTAGCGTTTCAATCAGCACTGTTGCTTTAATCGTTCCTCTTGGCAGCTCGAACTCGTCTTCTGCAAAGCTAAATACATCGCTCCACCATGCTGCTTCCTGATAAGCCTGCAACTTGGGAAGATAAAAATAAGGTCCACTACCTTTTGCCAATAACTGCTTGTAGTTATGGTAAAAGTACAGGGCAAAATCAAATAAAGATCCGGGAATTGGCTCGCCCTGCCATAACAGGTGCTTCTCGGGCAGGTGCAATCCGCGAACCCGGCAAATCAGAACGGCCGGATCTTCGCTCAACTGATATTCTTTGCCTGTATCGGGATTGGTAAAGGCAATCGTCCCATCCACTGCATCACGTAGGTTGCGCTGGCCTTCCAATACTTCATCCCAAGCAGGTGCGAATGAATCTTCAAAGTCAGCCATGAATACTTTGACGTTGGCATTCAAGGCGTTGATCACCATCTTGCGATCAACCGGACCGGTAATTTCAACCCGGCGATCCTGAAGATCCTCAGGAATATTGCGAATCGTCCAGTTACCTCCGCGAATATCGGCCGTATCTTCGAGAAAGTCGGGTAATCCCCCTGCATCAATAGCCAACTGACGACGATCTCGAGCAGCCATCAGCTCCGGAATACGTGAAGCAAAACGCTGCACCAATCGCTCCACAAACTGAAAGGCACCTTCATCTAAGATTTCTTTTTGTTGTTCTGTCAATAACGTTTGCAAAGATAGCTTTACTTCATGGTTGGGTGGAGTCTGTGTATCCGTCATTTCTACGCTCCCTCGCAGCTTGTAACTTAATCACTACTTTTATCAGCAGTCATTTCCAGGTCATTCTGTTGTAAGTTGACTTAACGCTTTGTTTACGTTGCCGCAACAAATTAACAATTGCAAATGCCATTGTTTATCAAGACAAAATAAGCACACTATCAACCACTTTAAAATCAACAACTTAATCAATATAGAGTAATAACTCAAAACACTGAATTAAAACAATTTTCAGAGAAATACTCGGTTTTTGAAGATAAAGATGAATCGACATCAAAATGTAACCAGTTACGTAATTAAATTACCTAACAGCATAATTCAAACCTGTGTGTAAAAAAGCGTTTCAAACACAAGAGAGAAGAAAAGGTGTTTACAATAGGTTAAATAACAACCATTTATATCGAAAGATAAATTGCTGTTCATACACTAGGGGAATAGTTGCTTACTCAATCAATTTCATTCATTCGCAAAGCGAAACAAAATAATTCTACAAAACAGCTATTATTCAAACGAATATTAACCAATTAAAAATATCGAGGTGAGCATTCGAAGTAGTGAAAAATGCTGACAGCGCGGGAATCTGCCAGCACACTGTAGGAAGGACTACAAAAGCCCCTCAACAATCTCGGCAAGCCGGTTAAAGGTACGACTACGACTTGAGGTAGGGCGCCAGACAAGGCCTATTTCTCGGTATGCCTCCTGGCCAGGTGGTTCAATAACCACCAAATTCTGGTTATCCAATATTCCATGATCAATAGCCATCTGCGGAATAAAGGTTGTTCCCAATCCGTTCGCAACCATTTGAACTAACGTATGTAGACTGGTTGCCGTAAACGGGTTGATCTTCTCCTTACTTGTCAGCTTGCAGGCAGAAACTGCATGCTCTGTCAGGCAATGCTCTTTCTCTAGCAAAAACACCGACTCATCCGGCAAATCGGCATAACGAAGTGGTACATTGACCTGTTCAGCCTGATTTTTGCTTATCACCATCTTAAAAGCGTCTCGCCCCACCGTCTGGCTGTACATGCCATTGATTTCCACCGGTAAAGCCAAAATCAGCACATCCATTTCACCGTTACGTAATGCCGCCAGTAAATTGGTTGTCGTATCTTCCCGCAGCAACAGATTCAGGCTTGGGTGCAGGCGGTTCACCTCCTGCACTAAGTCACACAACAAGAAGGGGGCAATAGTGGGGATACAACCGACCCTCAACTGACCGTCCATCCCGTCGCCGGTACAATTCGACAGTTCCATTAAATCCTGGCTGCGAGCAAGCAGTTCACGGCTGCGGACCACAACATCTTCGCCCATCGAGGTAAACACCAATGACTTGTTGTCTCGTTCAATAAGCTGACAGTCAATTAATTCTTCGAGATTCTGGACTCCCGAACTCAGCGTCGACTGGCTGACAAAGCACTTCTTGGCAGCTTCGCCGAAATGTCGGGTTTCAAATAAGGTAACTAAATAATGCAGTTGTTTGAGAGAAGGAAATTTGTTCATCGTATTTTTCGATTACATCAATCTATTTATTCCGCTTTTTTCAATCTAACAGTTTCGCTATAGTTTGTCTCGTCCAAACATGGAGCCAACCGAAAAGGTCGGCGACAAACCGAATATTTTAGGAGCACCAAATGGTACTAGTAGGTCGTCAAGCACCAGATTTTACTGCTGCAGCTGTTCTAGGTAACGGCGAAATCGTTGATAACTTCAACTTTGCAGAGTTTACTAAAGGTAAGAAAGCTGTAGTTTTCTTCTACCCACTAGACTTCACTTTCGTTTGCCCATCGGAGCTAATCGCTTTTGACAAGCGTTTCGAAGATTTCCAGGCAAAAGGTGTTGAAGTAATCGGTGTTTCTATCGATTCTCAGTTCTCTCACAATGCATGGCGCAACACAGCTGTTGAAGACGGCGGTATCGGTCAGGTTAAGTACCCGCTAATCGCTGATGTTAAGCACGAAATCTGCAAAGCTTACGATGTTGAGCACCCAGAAGCAGGCGTTGCTTTCCGTGGTTCTTTCCTAATCGACGAAGACGGCCTTGTACGTCACCAAGTAGTTAACGACCTGCCACTAGGCCGTAACATCGACGAAATGCTACGTATGGTTGATGCTCTAAACTTCCACCAGAAAAACGGTGAAGTTTGCCCAGCACAGTGGGAAGAAGGCAAAGCAGGTATGGATGCATCACCAAAAGGTGTTGCTGATTACCTATCAGAGCACACTGCAGACCTGGGTAAGTAATTACCATTAACACCACGCTCACGGTGTTAATTAGGCAACAAACGCAATAGCGTAAAGCCAAAGTCAGCCAATAGGCAAAAATAGAATGAGGCCCGGACACACCGGGCCCTTTTTGATCTCACATCTCGGCTTATTCTTGATCTGATTAACCCTCTAGCAAGTAAAGATCCTCTACACTGCCTTCTTCATCTCCTGCCTTGATACATCACAGTGAAAATTGAACATATTGAAGTCTGTATCGATAACATCGAATCACTCCACTACGCCCAGCTAGGTGGTGCAACCCGTATTGAACTCTGTTCCTCCTTGGCTCTTGGCGGATTAACCCCGAGTATTGGCCTGATGAAACAAGCCGCGAAGATCTCGTCAATTCCGGTCTATGCCATGATCCGTCCACGCCAAGGCGACTTTTTATTCTCAAGCCAAGATATCGAGATCATGCTGGAAGATATTCATGCCGCCAAGCAAGCTGACTTGCAGGGTGTCGTCGTCGGCGTACTTAACGCCCAAAGCCAAGTTGACAGCGACGTGTTATGCAGCCTGATAAATGAAGCAAGGGGGTTGGGTATTACGTTCCACCGAGCTATAGACCAATGCACAGCTCCAATGGCGGCATTAGATAGCATCATGAGTGCAGGCTGCGAGCGAGTGCTCACCTCCGGCCTGCAACCTAATGCGCTGGACGGTACAGGAATGCTGGCGAAGATGGTTAATTACTGTGGCGAGAACCTCAGCATAATGGCTGGCGCCGGGGTCACGGCAGGCAATGTCACAGATATTATTGAAAGAAGCGGCGTACAAGAAATTCATCTATCGGGGAAAAGTACCCGTCCAAGCAAAATGCTTCAGTATACCAATCAGATTCACATGGGCAGCAGCGATGTGGATGATTTCAGCATCCCCGTCACCTCGGCTGAGAGGATCGCAGCGGTTATTCGCTCACTAGAGCAATAGTTAATAATCAAACAGCCTGCATTAAAGCAGGCTGTTTGATTACCCATGCTCCGTGGCCAACTACCAACCGATAACATCTTTCGCTGGATGCTGAATGTCAGGTGCAATCATAAATGACTTGCTCTGTGAAAGCGCACTAGCATTACATGTCTCCTCTACTATCTTCGTTTCCGGATCAAGTAGGTATGCGGTCGTCTTCTGGTCAACACAGCTAATTTTGCTATAACTGAAACCATGATCGACATAATTATCAACTGTTACCTTTGAAGCCGAAGCACCAAAGTTCGCAACCATCTCCTCTGTCCAGGTGTATGGCGTAGCCGGATCATACAAGCCACCAATAATCAAAATCTGCTTGCCGCCCAGTGCCGAAGCCATGTCTGTGACAGGCGCAATAGGATCACGCCGTGCTGACCAGCCATTACAAAGCTTGGCAGTCTCAGCGTATGTCTTGCCCCCAAAAAGAGCTGACGCATTTTTATAACCCAGTTCGGATGCCAACATTTCGTTTTCTGACAACGGCAACCTTTCATCGGTACAGACCACGGCCTTGAACAAGGCACTACCACGCAATTCATCATTCAAGTTTGAGTAGCCTGAATTATAAGAAGTTATACGATGAATCGATAATTCATTTTTCAGCGTAATAAGCTTATCGTTATCCAGTAACTCTTTAAGTCCACTACGAATCGCCGACCATTCCTTCTTACGAGATGAATCGCGGGCAACTGTATAGTCCATCACATCAGCCCCATCTTTTTTACTCAGTGCCTGGCCATCATTGGCTGTATAAACCTGGGCTGAGGAGTACAAAGTGGTGGCAATATCTTGATAGCGCGTTTCCCGACTAGGGTAAGTTGCGTAGTCTAAACGAAATGCTGCAACTTTATCGTAACCAGCAGTATTACCGATCCTAAGCTCAACATTATTCGCTGCTGTTGGCGACATCGGCGAATCAAGCACAATTGCACGAACTCTGTCAGGGAAAGTATGCGCATACAAAGAACCCAGTCGGGTACCGTATGAATAGCCCAAGAAGGTCAGCTTTTCATCACCAAGATGGTTACGTAAACGATCGATATCTTTTACAACTGAATTGCTGCCTAGATAAGGAGCATACTGCTGGTACGTTACCGTGCAGTCACCTTGGCCTCTGTTTTTCGCTACTGCACAGTCCGTTAGCACTCTGGCCGGTACCACGAGGATCCATTCCTACAATATCAAAGCGGTTCAAAATTTCCTGTGGCAAAGCATAAGTAGCCATTTTGGACGCCCCTACTACCGCTTCCGCACTCGGCCCACCAAAATTAAGAATCAGCGAACCGATTCTGTTGGCAGGATCTAGAGCTTTATGCACCCCATAGTAAATATCAACCTGCTCACCATTAGGGTTATTATAATCTTTGGGTGCTTTCATGAAGCCGCAGGTCATATTTGACGGGCAGCTTTGCGTCGCATAGTTATTTTTGGAGAACTGATCATCACTTCCGCCACCACACCCAGCCAAGACGAGGCATGTTAATAGCCCTGACATTAATTTATACATTATTCTTCCTTGGTCCTTTTAATTATGAGTATTATCAATAATGTATTGACAACCTCACAGTTTACAAATCAACACATCAGACCACACAATAACCCAGCGTGCAATTATAATTAATTCAAATACCTACATACTTAATAGTATTTATTTTTTTATAAATGCCTCAACGTCTACCTCTGTCTAATTTACAGTTCAGACAAAAAACACCCGGTTTCTAATTCGTCATCAGTTTAATTGGGGATTATCCTTTAGAAGAAGGCAAAACAATAAAATTACGTTCAAACGGAGTGCGGTATGACGAATAGTAACCCCGTTAAAAAAATCAAAAAGAAAGACTACGAAAAAGAACTTGAACGATTACAGGTTGATCTCGTTAAGCTACAAGAATGGATAAAACACAGTGGACTCAAAGTTGTCGTCATTTTTGAAGGCCGGGATGCAGCAGGAAAAGGTGGGGTTATCAAACGGATCACAGAAAAACTAAACCCGAGGGTATGTCGCATCGTAGCCCTGCCAGCCCCCACCGAGAAAGAAAAAACCCAATGGTATTTCCAACGTTATGCAGCCCACCTGCCATCGGCTGGCGAAATGGTGCTGTTTGATCGCAGCTGGTATAACCGGGCCGGCGTCGAAAAAGTAATGGGGTTTTGCACCGACGACGAATACGAAGAGTTTCTCCGTTCTTGCCCTGAATTTGAGCGCATGCTGCAACGCTCCGGTATCATACTACTGAAATACTGGTTCTCGGTATCCGACGAAGAGCAGGAAGCCCGCTTCCTTGAACGGATTCATACCCCGATAAAACGTTGGAAGTTCAGCCCGATGGATCTTGAATCCCGCGACCGCTGGGCTGAATACTCAGCCGCCAAAGACCGCATGTTTGCCTATACCGATACCAAACAGTGCCCGTGGTGGGTGGTTAACGCCGATGATAAGAAGAAAGCCCGAATTAACTGTATTTCTCATTTGCTATCCCACATCCCGTATGAAGAGATCCACTACCCTCATATCGACCTACCAGAAGTCAACAAGGAAGGTTATGTAAGGGCACCAGCGGACAGCCAGACATTTGTCCCGGATCTGTTTGCCAAAAGCTAATTGAGTCAGCGCTTCAGAATACTCTCAATTTCTTCCTGGCTGGTATGGCGGATATCCTTGCCTTTGACGAAGTAGATAATGTACTCGCAGATATTCTGGCATCGGTCACCCACCCGCTCGATGGAGCGGGCTGACCACATCACCTGCAGCACATTCGGAATCGAACGCGGATCTTCCATCATATAAGTCATCAGTTGACGAATAATGGCTTCGTATTCGCGGTCAATCCGATCATCTTCCTGATAGACGTCAATCGCAGCTTTAACGTCCATTCTAGCGAAGGCATCTAGTACTTCATGCAGCATCCTGACCGCATGCTGTCCTAGTGCTTCCAATGACACCAGCAAGTTATATTGCTTGTTGGTGAAATTCTCCAGCGCCACCTTGGCAATGCTTTCCGCCACATCACCGATGCGTTCCAAATCAGTAATGGTCTTGATGATCGCAATCACCAGCCGCAGGTCACTCGCCGTCGGCTGACGCTTGGCAATAATGCGGGTACAGGCTTCATCAATGGCCACTTCCATCGCATTGACCTTGTGATCATCTTTTATCACCCGCTTGGCCAGTTCGGCATCCTGTTTATGCATTGCCTTGAGCGCGTCGGCCAATTGCTGCTCGACCAAACCGCCCATCGCCAAGACATGAGTACGGATACTTTCCAGCTCCGCGTTAAACTGGCCTGAAATGTGGCGACCAAGACTTAAATTATCCAACATGATCTGATTCCTTAACCGTATCGGCCAGTAATGTAATCTTCCGTTCGTTTTTCTTTGGGCGTAGTGAAAATATCGTTGGTATTGGCGTATTCCACCAGCTCCCCCATATGCATAAATGCCGTGTTATCCGATACTCGGGCGGCCTGCTGCATATTATGGGTAACAATAATCACGGTGTACTTGGTTTTGAGCTCATTGATCAGCTCTTCAATCGTCAGGGTCGAAATTGGATCCAGTGCCGAGGTCGGCTCGTCCAGCAGCAAGACTTCAGGCTCAATCGCAATCGCCCGGGCAATCACCAAACGTTGCTGCTGACCTCCAGATAGCCCAAAAGCATTTTCATGCAAACGGTCTTTGACCTCATCCCACAAAGCGGCACCGCGTAGTGAGTTTTCGACTGCATCATCCAGCACTCGACGCTCTTTGAGCCCTTGTAGACGCAGCCCATAAATCACATTTTCATAAATGGATTTTGGAAACGGATTCGGTCGCTGGAATACCATCCCGACCCGTCTCCTCAGGGTGGCAACATCAACCTTGCTGTCATAGATATTCTGGCCGTGGAGCATAATCTTGCCTTCGACCGTACATCCCTCCACCAGCTCGTTCATCCGGTTGATACAGCGCAATAAGGTTGACTTACCGCAGCCTGACGGACCGATAAACGAAGTCACCTGACCTTTGGCTATCCGCATATTGATATTATACAGAGCCTGTTGATTACCATAATGCAGATCAAGCCCCTCAATCGACATCGCCGTTTTCTCTTCGGGTAACGCGGCTAAATCTTCTGGCTCAAACAGGCCCATGGTCGAGTTAATTGAAAACATGTAATTTACTGTGTCCCGTTATTGTTCCAAAGAGCGGAATTTCTCACGTAAGTGATTTCGAATACCAATGGCCGTCAGGTTCAGCCCGACAATCACCGTCACCAGCAAAAACGAGGTGGCATACACCAGAGGCCGAGCGGCTTCGACATTGGGGCTTTGAAACCCGACATCATAGATATGGTAGCCAAGGTGCATGAACTTACGATCCAGATGCAAATAAGGAAACTGATCATCCACCGGCAAGGTCGGGGCCATTTTGACGACCCCCACCAACATCAGGGGAGCAACCTCACCTGCCGCCCGAGCAACCGCCAAGATAAGCCCTGTCATTATAGCCGGACTGGCCATCGGCAGCACAATTCGCCACAGGGTTTCTGCCTGTGTCGCTCCTAGCGCCAATGAGCCGTGACGCACCGAATTCGGTATCCGCGCCAAGCCTTCTTCCGTTGAGACTATAACGACTGGCAGCGTCAGGATTGCCAGCGTCAATGCTGACCATAAAATACCAGGTGTACCAAAGGTTGGGGCTGGCAGCTGATCAGAGAAAAAGACATCATCAATCGTGCCGCCGACCATATAGACGAAAAAACCAAGGCCAAAGACACCATAAACAATAGACGGAACGCCGGCCAGGTTGATCACAGCAACCCGAATCAACTTGGTAAAAGGGTTTTTCCCTGCGTACTCATGCAAATAGATCGCCGCCATGACCCCGAGTGGAGTCACGATAACACTCATCAGCAACACCATGAAAACGGTACCGAAGATAGCAGGAAAAACCCCGCCTTCCGTATTGGCCTCTCGGGGATCCTCGCCGACAAACTTCCCGATCTGGCTGCCCCAGTGGGCCACTTTTTCAAGTGTCGTTAAATTGTTCGGATACCAAATATCCAACATCTGCTCGATAGGTAATTTCACTGTGGTACCGACCATGTCGCGAACCAGCAAGGCATCATTTTCCAACCGCAACCGCAAGTCTAACAGCCGTTGCTCAACAGCAGCATAACGCTGATCGAGTTGCTGACGCTGCAGGGTAAATTCCGGCTGCTTGCCATGTCGGCGTTCCTGCTGGCGCAGTAATTCAAGCTGATGGTTAATTGCCGCAATATCTGTCTTCTGCAACACCTTAATTTCATCCCGAACCTGCTCGGCGGCCAATAGCCCCTGCGCTAATCCTTCGATCGGCTTGCTTTCACCATCATCAATAAAGCTAATGGGATAACCGTAGAATTTACCGTTTTTAATTCGGTCAATCACCGCGATATCATCGGCAAGCGCCCGGCTGTTGATCTGAGTTTCAAGCAGAGTTATAAAATCGAGTTCTACACGCTCACGGTTTCCTGTTTTGATCAGATATCGAAAAACCCGCTCGCCTTCTATTGCCGACACATCGACACCGGCCTCGGCCAACTGACGAACCGATACCGACTTTGTCTCATAAACCTCACCGATAATGACCTGCTTGTGACCGTTGATATCAACATCAAACTGATACACAGGGGCCGGCCAGAAATAACTCAGCCCCTTCCAGCCTATCAGTAACAACAAGCCCAGTACGGCAACCAGGCTCAGGCTCACCGCTCCAGCAGTCAGCCATATCCATGGAGAACCCGATTTAAACCAATTTCCCATCACTTTATCTGTTTCATTCTATCTGTCGGTTAGTGGGCGTTCACATTACAGTGAGCTGTATTTTTCTCGCAAACGCTGACGAACAAGCTCGGCAATCGTGTTGAAAATAAAAGTAAACACAAACAATACAAATGCAGCCAGGAACAAGACCCGGTAGTGCGAGCTGCCTACCTCGGTTTCGGGCATCTCAATCGCAATAGTTGCAGACAAGGTCCGCAAGCCTTCCAGTATGTTCCAATCCATAATCGGGGTATTCCCCGTAGCCATCAGTACAATCATTGTTTCGCCAACCGCCCGGCCAAGCCCCATCATGATGGCCGAAAAAATGCCCGGGCTGGCCGTCAGCAAGACGACACGAGTCAGAGTCTGCCAATGTGTCGCTCCCAGAGCCAATGAACCGCTGGTGAGATGTCCTGGTACCGAAAAAATGGCATCTTCGGCAATCGTGAAAATGGTCGGGATCACCGCAAATCCCATCGCAATACCCACAACGAGCGTATTGCGCTGGTCATAGCCAACTCCCCACTCATTGGTAAGGTACATCCGCATATCACCGGCAAATAACCATTGCTCAACATGCGGGCTCGCTTCAAGGCAGCCATAGCCTAGCAGCACAATCATCGGCATCAGCAATATAATGTGCAGTCCGTTCGGCAAGCGATGTCGCCACTGCCCCGGAAGCAGTGACCAACCGATCCCAACCAACAACATCATTAATGGGAAGGCCACGATAATCATCGCAATGCCAGGCAGATACTCTTCAACGATCGGTGCAAGCCAAATTCCGGCCAAGAAACCCAAAATAACCGTCGGCAGGGCTTCCATAATTTCAACCGTTGGCTTAATCACCCGGCGCATTCTCGATGACATAAAATAGGCCGTATAAATCGCCCCGGCCAACGCCATCGGAATTGCGAAAAACATCGCATACACCGCCGCCTTGAGGGTACCGAAAACGACAGGAACCAAGCTTAGCTTCGGTTCAAATTCATCACTGGCAGAGGTCGACTGCCAAACGTAATCCGGCTCGGGGTATCCCTCATACCAAATCTTTTGCCACAGCGATGAAAAACCTATTTCCGGGTGGCGATTGTCAACCTGGTAGAGCTGCCAGCGATCACCGTTAACCGTCAGCAAACGATCGGCACGAGGAGAAATAGTGACCCAGTCAGGTACCCTGTCCAACATCTGATCGCGATAGATATGGCCTTTGACCGTGGTGTAGTATGCCGAAAGCGTACCGTCCTGGTGTACGGCAAAAAAACCTTTGCGGGAATATTCAGGTACTAACCGTACGACAGGGCTGTCAGACAAGACAAAATCTCGCGCATTAACCAGTGTTCGCTTGCCCTCGAGAAGGGTTTCGAACCACTGCGATACCGAGTTATCACTGGCCGTGATCAGCAAGGAGTTTGCGCCCGATAATAATGTCAACTTCTGCGGCGTACCCTGAGCTGTACTCACATCGACAACATTGCGGATCGTCGAGTTCACCCCGTCCAGTGTCACTACATATAAATTATCGCCGCTCAAAGCGTATAATGTCCGGGTATCGGGAGTCACAGCCAAAGCGGTGAGTGTTTCAGGCAATCCATCAATATAAAATGACTGCGATAACCAATCTGACACCTGTCCGGGCAGGCCATCCTGATGACGGAATATCATTGCCCTTACCCGATGATCCGCCGTCACTCCGACCACGACAGCATGATCGGCTCGCAATGATACAGCAAGCTGAGTAATAGGCAGGCCATCAGGATCAAGCTGAAACGACGCCTGTCCGAGAGGATAGGTAATATCAGGGGTTGTTTGTTTTACATTGCCGGAAAATGTGACTTGAAAGACCGGTTTGAACACCACCACCTCACCGGACTGCCCACCGTAGGCAAAAACCTCTTCACGAGGTAGCGAACGAGCAAAACTGGTTGGCTTTGCCATCACGGTATACTGGCTTATCTGCTCCCCGGCTTGCGGCGAGCTTAGGCTCACGAAGGTCAAATTTCCCTGCTGAGACATCCTATAGGCAATGTTATTTTGCTCATTGAGATAAATGGCTGCAGGCTGGTCTGGGAAATCAATGGAAAATGCCTGCTTGGGGGTCACTTTGACCGAAGCAAAAATCGGCATAATGACATAGAGCAAATAGAAGAAAATCAGGACTAAAGTAATAAGAACAAAAATACCACCAGCGGTCACTCCATAGCGCGCCAGTTTGTCTTTTACTCGACGGCCAGGACTGTCTCCCCTCAAAAGTGCACTGGCGTCTGCCATTATTACCTCATAAGATTTATACGTTTATCAATAATATTTCTTTTAGATGACAATTATATGACAGCCGGTACGGGTCAGGCCAATACTCCTTTCATTTCACTGGCCGTTCTACCGTTGCTTCTGGACAGATATTGTACTTGCTCACATAATGAACAAGCCTACTACGAATAAGGAAGTTGTTATGAAGCATCTCGTTATTACTGTTATTGGTAAAGACCGTCCTGGTTTAGTCGAAACGCTCTCCGATACAATTTACCAAAATCATGGTAACTGGCTGGCCAGCAGCCTCAGTAAACTTGCCGGGCAATTTGCCGGTATACTGCAGATCGAAGTCGCAGAGCAATATCTTCCTGTATTAAGTCAAACCCTATCAAAGATCGATGAATTGCAGATCCATATTGTCGAAGATGACAGCAAAGCAGTTCCAGTCACCACACTGCACAGCCTCACTGTTACCGGCAATGACCGACTCGGGATTGTCAAAGAGGTCACCGCCAAGCTCAACCAGCTCGGGATCAATATAGACAAACTCAAAACAAATACCCAAAGCGCACCTAACTGGGGCTACCCCCTTTTCACGGCAAACTTTCAACTTGAATTACCTTCAGAGCTTGAGCTCGAAGTGGTCCAGGAGGAACTGGAAAAGCTGGCTGACGATCTAAACATCGACATCGATGAAAACTAACTAAAGAGGCACAGCTTTAGCCCATAGCTTATTTAGCAGGAAAACAATGAGTACGGAATCTCTCTATATTGAAAAAGAATTAAGCTGGCTATCATTTAATGAACGCGTTCTCCAAGAGGCGGCAGACAGATCAGTGCCGCTAATTGAGCGCGTCCGCTTTCTTGGTATTTTTTCCAGCAATACAGATGAATTTTACCAAGTTCGCTTTGCCGATGTAAAACGCCAGATACTGATCAGCCAAGAACAAGGCAGCAACGACAGTGCTAAGCAGCTGCTCAGTAAAATCCAGAGCCGAGTCCTAAAACTTAACCAGGACTTCGATAGCCTCTATAACGAAATACTGCTGGAAATGGCCCGCCGGCATATTTTTCTGGTCAATGAACTACAGCTGGATAACCATCAGAAAGCCTGGCTACGCAAATACTTCCGCAATGCAATTCTTCCCCATATCATTCCAATTCTACTCACTGAAGATATTAACCTGCTCGAATTTCTAAAAGATGAGTATTCCTACCTGACGGTTGAGATGCAACAGGGAGAAAAGAAAGGCCATGCCCTGATCGAAATTCCGACCGATCAGCTACCACGCTTTATCGAGCTACCTGAAGCAAAGGGAAAAAGGCGCAAGACTCTTATATTACTGGATAACATTATTCGCTTTTGCCTTGATGATATTTTCAGTGGCTTTTTCGAATACGACAGCCTTAGTGCCTATTCAATGAAGATGACCCGGGATGCCGAATACGATCTAAGCCTAGAGGTCGAGCATAGCCTGCTGGAACAAATGTCAGAAGGGCTGAACCAGCGCCTTACGGCAATGCCGGTTCGCTTTGTCTATCAGCGCGATATGCCGAGCGAGATGATCGACGTACTCTGCGGGCTGCTGAAAGTGTCAAGTTATGACAGCATTATTCCCGGAGGCCGTTATCATAATTTCAAAGATTTCATCGGCTTTCCGAATGTTGGCCGTTACTATCTGGAAAACAAACCTCTGCAGCCGATACAAAGTTATCATTTCACCTCTGCCCGCAATGCCTTTGACGCGATTCAGGCGCAGGACATACTGCTGCACTACCCGTACCATACCTTCAACCATATGACCGAACTGGTTCGCCAGGCGGCCTATGATCCCAAAGTCCTCGGCATCAAGATTAATATCTACCGAGTTGCGAAAAATTCCCGAATCATCGAGTCAATGATAGATGCAGCCAACAACGGCAAGCGGGTAACCGTCGTTGTGGAACTGCAGGCTCGATTTGACGAGGAAGCGAATATTATCTGGGCACGTCGTCTGACCGAGGCGGGGGTACACGTGGTATTTGGTGTACCGGGTTTAAAAATTCATTCCAAACTATGCCTCATCACCCGTAGGGAAGGCGAAAAGTTGGTACGTTACGCCCACCTAGGCACGGGAAATTTTCACGAGAACACGGCGCGCCTCTATACCGACTTCTCGCTAATGACCTGTGACGATGAAATCACCAATGAAGTCCGGCAGGTCTTCGAATATATCGAAAACCCTTACCGGCCAGTAAAATTCAACCACTTAATCGTATCTCCGCGCAATTCCCGCTCGCGCCTGTATGATCTGATAGACAGGGAAATTGCCCATGCCAAGCAAAACCTGCCATCGGGTATTACACTTAAGGTGAATAACTTGGTTGATAAGGGATTGATTAACATGCTTTATCAGGCAAGCAGTTCCGGAGTCGCCATCAAGCTGATTGTGCGAGGAATGTGTTCGCTGATCCCGGGAATCAAGGGGATCAGCGAAAATATTACGGCAATCAGTATTGTCGACCGTTTCCTCGAGCACCCGCGTGTGGTGGTATTCGAGAACAACGGCGATCCCGAGGTGATGATCTCGTCTGCCGACTGGATGACCCGCAATATCGACAACCGAATAGAAGTTGGCTGCCCGATCAGGGATCCGGCGCTGAAAAAGAAAATTATCGATATTCTGAATATTCAGCTCACCGATACAGTCAAAGCACGGGTTATCGATAAGGAAATGAGCAATCAATATGTTCCTCGGGGAAACCGCCGTAAGATCCGTTCCCAAATTGCGATCTATGATTACCTGAAGCACTCTGAAAAACAGCTCAGAAAAAAAGCCGAGAAAGCGATGGTTAACAATGATTGAGAACCCACGTCCACGAGAGATCGCCGCAATCGATATTGGCTCGAACAGCTTCCATATGGTTGTTGCTCGCGTCATCGGGCAAAGCCTGCAAATTATCAGCCGCCATAAGCAGCGCGTTCAGCTGGCTTCCGGACTCGATGAACAGCACAACCTAGATCAGTCCGCTATCCAACGCGGCCTAAACTGCCTGGCCATGTTTGCTGAGCGCCTGCAAGGCTTTGAGCCAGAGAATGTTCGTATTGCTGCAACCTACACCCTGCGCCAAGCCCAAAACGCCCATGTTTTTCTCAAACGTGCCGAGGGCATCATCCCCTATCCGATTGAAATCATTCCAGGCACCGAGGAAGCCCGCTTGATCTATCTCGGCGTCGCCCATACCCAACCGGAAAATGGCCGTAAACTGGTTATAGACATCGGCGGAGGAAGTACCGAACTGGTTATCGGCGAAAACTTTGATACCCACTTGCTCTATAGCAAGCATATGGGGTGCGTTAGCTACAACCAGCACTTTTTTGCCAAAGGAAAAATCAATGCCAAGAATATGGCGGCAGCAACACTGGCTGCCCAGCAAAAGATGGAAAGCATTGCCAATCAATATCGAAAGAAAAGCTGGCAATATGCCGTTGGTTCATCCGGAACCATCAAAGCCATCCGGGAGGTGTTGATTGGGATGGGGTTCAGCGATGGCATCATTACAGCCAAACGCCTTAACCAACTAACAGACAAAATACTCAGCTACAAAAACGCCGATGAAATGGATTTGACCGGCTTGAGCGAAGATCGCAAGCCAGTCTTTGCCGCGGGTGTGGCAATACTCAATGCTGTCTTCTGTTCGTTGAAGATTGAAGAGATGACGTTTTCAGACGGGGCGCTGCGCGAAGGACTGTTGTACGAAATGGAAGACCGATTTCGTCACAGCGATATCCGTACCCGAACCGCCAGTGCGATGGCAACACAATATAACGTTGATATGGCTCAGGCCGAACGAGTCAAAGACACCGCGGAATACCTCTATAGTCAAATCGAGCCACAACCGGGGCTGACAAAATCAGAGCTGTCGACACTATTAGGCTGGGGAGCATTGCTCCATGAAGCCGGGCTAAGTATCAGTTATCCGGGGTTTCATCGCCACTCTGCCTACCTGTTGCGTTTTAGTACGATGCCTGGATTTAACCTTGAACAACAAACTGTACTCGCCACTTTGGTCCGCTTTCAGCGTAAGGCATTGAAGCTCGATGAGATGCCGGAGCTCAGCATCTACAAGCGCAAACACTTATACCCGTTAATCCGCACACTACGCCTTGCCGTTGCCCTTAACGGTCAACGTAGTGAGGAATCCCTGCCGGCTATTGCGGTTGAAGCCAATAAAGAAAACTGGCGTCTTGCCTTGCCCGAAGGCTGGGAAGAGAGCAATAAGCTACTCGCGGCCGATTTACGGCAAGAGCAAGAATACTGGGCCAAAGCCGGCTGGCAGCTAACTATCGATACCTAGTATTCGGCCATCAGTCCAAGCAACACCAAATCAGCCGTCACAATCGACGAAGAAAGCGGAACATAACCGTCTTTTTCAACCATATTCTGGCCAAAACGAGAAAGAATAAACTTGATAAATTCAGCCTCTAACGGAGCCATGGGCTTGTTTGGATGCTTATTGACATAAATATACAGGTAGCGTGCCAGTGGATAGCTGCCATTGAGTGAGTTTTCAATTGATGCCTCGACATACTCACCACCGTCTTCCCGGGCGACGGGGATGGCCCGGATCCCCGTCGTTTTATAGCCAATTCCAGAGTAGCCAATCGAGTTCAGCGAACTCGATACCGATTGCACAACAGAAGCCGAGCCCGGCTGCTCGTTGACATTATTCCTGAAATCCCCCTGACAAAGAGCACGCTGCTTGAAATACCCATAGGTTCCTGATACAGAATTTCGACCAAACAACTGAATATCACGGTGTGCCCAGCTCCCTGTCAAACCAAGCTGCCCCCAGCGGGTAATTGGTCCGGCACCACCACAACGCATTGTCCGTGAATAAATCGCATCGATCTGGGTAAAACTGATCCCCTGTAGCGGGTTATCCTCATGAACAAAAACAGCCAAAGCATCAATCGCGACCCTGATAGCTGTCGGCTTGTAACCATATTCATGCTCAAAAGCCTCAACTTCCTTGGCTTTCATCATTCGGCTCATCGGCCCCAGCTGAGCCGTGGCCTCGGTTAATGCCGTCGGAGCTGTCGACGAGCCTGCAGCCTGTACCTGCACATTCACATTAGGATAGAGGCGTTTGAACTCTTCAGACCAATAGGTCATCAAATTAGCAAACGTGTCCGAGCCAACCGACGACAGATTACCGGAAATACCACTGATCTTATGGTATTCCGCAAGTTCGTCATCGGCAGCAGCTACCCCCAAACTACCGATTAGTGCCAGTAAATATCCCAGTTTACGGTACAGGCTTGTCATAAGTTCCGGTGATCCCTCTAAAGGTAGTAAACGACAATAGCGGCCCGAGGGCCGCTATCTTCAATCTCTTTTTCGCAGGCTTAGGCGGCTTCAGCCACCAGCCTTTGTGGCAAGGTAAAGGAAAACGTGCAGCCTTCACCAACCACACTTTCTATTTCAAGCTGGGAATCATGGTGGCTCAAAGCATGCTTCACTATCGCCAGTCCCAGGCCGCTGCCCCCCGTCTCCCGTGAACGGGCTTTGTCGACTCGATAGAAACGCTCCGTCAGACGATGAATATGCTGTGGTTCAATTCCTTCGCCGCTATCGGTCACTTCCAGCCGCGGGCCGGCTGCCGACAGGTACCACCGTACCGACACTTCGGCATTTTTCGGGGTATGTTTCACCGCATTGTAAACCAAGTTGGAAATCGCACTGCGCAGCTGATCTTCATCCCCCAAGACCTTTAACGACTTATCAACGCTGAAGCTAAATAGCTGTTCATTGCCCCCACTGAGAGAGACCGCTTCTTTTTCAAGAATATCTAACATGGACGGCACGTCGATCGTCTCTTCCAGCTCAATATTCGGAGCGGCCTCGATCTTGGACAAGGTAAGCAGCTGTTCAACCAGCGAATTCATACGCAGCAGCTGCTCTGTCATCACCCCGTGTGCCTTATCCCACATCGGGCCAACCAGCATTTCCGGGTCTTTCGACATTTCCAAATAGCCCTGCAACACCGTCATCGGGGTCCGCAGTTCGTGGGAGACATTAGCAAAGAAATTACGGCGCATACCTTCTAGCTGTTTAACCTGCGAAACATCCCGCACCACCATCAGGTACTCCCCCTCGGTGTAATGCATGATCCTCAGTTCCAGCGTTCGGTCATAATTGAGCGGAGAGGTAATTTCCAGCGGCGAATCAAACGACTGCTTGGCCAGATAGCGGACAAAATCGGGGCTACGCAGAAGGTTACTGATAGGCTGCCCGGCATCATCCGGCCAGCGAAAACCCAACAGGTGCTGGGCCAGTTTGTTGCACCAGACAATATTCCCTTCGCTGCGAAAGACAACAACCGCATCAGGAAGGGATTCCGCTCCGTTGCGGAAACGGCGGATCAGTGTCGCCAGCTCTTTGCGACGACGGCGATTACGCTGCTGCAAGCGGTAAATCCCGTTAAACAGCGGTTCCCAACTGCCAGAACCTGATGGAGGGGTCATGCTACGCTCTTTCCACAGCCAGTCGGACATCTTCAGCTGATTGTGAAAATGCCAGATCAACTGGATCCAGGTCGCCACCAGCAAAAACCAGGGCATGTATCCAAAAACCAGACCCAAACCTATCCAGGGCAAATAGAAAAAGGCCAGTTCCCAGACCAGCTTTTTCCACGACAGCCGTTCTACCATCGACCACTCCATCTCAACGAAAGCCTTCGCTCACTTCCGTATCTATTTCAAACTCAGTGCTATCTATTAAGCAGTGTATTGCGCTATGTATTGAACAATAGCTTACATACGGGTTGAGAAACGGTAACCCGCACCACGTACCGTTTGTACCATTTTATCGTGTCCACCGGTTTCCAATGCTTTTCGCAGACGACGGATATGAACGTCGACGGTACGGTCTTCAACATACACATTGGTACCCCAAACATTGTTCAGCAGCTGTTCGCGGCTATAGACACGCTCTTGGTGAGTCATAAAGAAGTGCAGCATCTTGAACTCGGTCGGCCCCATGTCCAGAGGCTCTTCGTTGGACGTCACACGGTGAGAAACCGGATCCAACTTTAGGCCATGTACATCGATCACATCATCCAACGAGGTTGGTGATACACGGCGCATAACTGCCTTCAGACGAGCCATCAGTTCTTTGGGTGAAAAAGGTTTAGTGATGTAGTCATCCGCACCCACTTCGAGGCCACGAACCTTGTCTTCTTCCTCACCACGAGCAGTTAACATTACTACCGGGATCTGGCGTGTCATTTCATCACGCTTGAGGTGTTTGATCAGGTTAATCCCAGAGCCGCCCGGCAACATCCAGTCCAGAAGCACTAGCTCCGGATATGGTTCGCAGATTTTCTCCAGCGCCGTATCGTAATCCTCGGCCTCAATCGCCTCATATCCCTTTTGTTCGAGAACAAAGCACAACATCTCGCGGATTGGTGCTTCGTCTTCTACTACAAGAATCCGTCTTACCATAGTGGTCTATACCTAGTAGTTGTTGTCTGTCGAGCGTCATTATGTGTTTTTATTATGACACTTTTGTGACCCAACACGATAAAAGCGTAACCATATGTTTATCATTTATTAATGCAACTGCTCTCTTATCGTGTTGTGGCGACTTTATCCATTTCAAGAAGTTACTGAGGTAGAGCCTAACCTCTAATAGAGATCTGGCTTCTACCGCCTCCTTGCGCCTCAACGGCAACCTGCACCCCAATTCGCTCAACCATAGTACCAACATGGGAGATCACTCCGATTTGACGACCATCCGCCTGCAGGGCATCAAGGCAAGCCAGTGCCATTTCCAAACTATCCGGATCAAGGGTACCGAAACCTTCATCGATAAATAGCGAGCCTAACTGGCGGGTATCAGCCGCCAGTGACGCCAAGGCCAGAGCAAGCGCGAGCGAAACGAGAAAGCTCTCGCCGCCAGACAAAGATTCCACACTACGGACCTCATCGCCCATATCGTGGTCAATCACCTGCAGGGCCAACGGACTGCCCGGTACAGGCTGAAGCGCATAGCGGGGGGCGAGATCCTGCAAGTGCTCATTGGCCAAAATCACCAGCTGCTGCAACGTCAGACCCTGTGCCAGCGTACGGAACTTATTACCGGTAGCCGAACCTATAAGCTCACTCATTTGCAGCCACAGCTCAGTCTGCCCCTGCTGGGCCATCAACTGCTGGGTTAACTCACCCGATTGACGCTCAGCGTTAACCGCGAGATCTAGACGCTGACGTTGCTGGTAATACTGTTCATCGAGATCCGCTTTTTGATTATTCCAATCAGCGACCAGCTGCGCTTGCTGAGCCATACCGTCCGCAGAGCCATACTCCTCTACACCAAGTTCATTGAACCATTGGTGCGAAAGTGCAGCCAATTCCTGATGCTCAACAACCGCCTGCTCGCGCTCCGCCAGCACCGTTTGCGCCGATGCTAGTCTCTGTCCAATCTCTTTTAGCGCTTCACGCTCACGTGTTAGCCACGCTTCATCTTTACTCAAGCAATCTGTCAGTTGCTGCTCACTCAGCCCAAGCTTTTGCTGCCAATCCAACCACCGCTGAACCAATAGTTTTTGTTCACCTTCAGCATGGGCCTGCTGCTGCCTCACACCATTGAACGCCGCCTCTGCCGCAGCCTTAGCCTCTGCTGATTTACGCTGGATCACATGTACTGCGTCTAGTGCCTCTTGCTGGGCAACTAAAGCCTGTTTTTGTTGTTGCTCTAGTTGTTGCAAGTTTTGCTCACCAACCAGTGCAACACGAAGCTGCCAGACATGCTGAATATCTTTTTTCAGCAGCTCGGTTTTCTCAGTAAGTTCCGAACATTGCTTCTGGCCGTTTTGCAATGATGTTTCCAGTTCGGCGATTTGAGGTGCCAGCTCGCTTAATAGCTTCTCGGTATCCACCAGCGCCTGCTGATTTTCCGTAAACTGCTGAACCTCAATATCCAGCTGCTGGAAAAACTGCTCTGAGCCAAGTTGCTTCAGCTGCTCTAGCCATACATCACAGCCATATTGCTCACTCAAAGTACTCGCTCGTGCAGTAAGAATACCTTGCTGTACACTGCCCTGATCATCCAGTGACTGAAGCCGCTCCAGCCATTGGGTCGAAGTCTTGGCCAAGGCATGTTGCTGCTCTTTCAGTTCGGCTTCCTGCTGCTGAATCTGCTGCAACTGTGCCACTAGTTGTCGACCTTGCAGGATCTGTTGCTGACGCTGTTCACCGCTTTGCTGCAATGCGGTTAATTCAAGCATTGTCTGTTCGACATCCTGCTGCCATTGCACTAGCTGCTGATTCAGGGTTTGAACGTCACTATTCAGACTCAGGCGATCTGACACATTCAGTGAACTCAGTACCGTTTCAAATTGACGGTAAAGATGTTCAACTTGAGTATCCAGCTGCTGTCGATCATTTTTCAGGCCATCGACTCGCAGCTGATCTTTCTGGACAACTTGCTGCAAATGACGTCGCTCGGCTTGGCCATCCTGAAGTTGCTTGGTCAAGGTATCCAGGCGCTGTTGCTGAGTATGCAATAATCCATCGGCAACAGGATTTTCAGTGGCATAAGGGTGATCATGAGAGCCACACAGCGGACAGGCATCATTCGGCTGCAGTTCATTACGGTAATCTTCTAGATTCATTACCGCACGGCTTTGCTGCAGCATGCGTTCAACTTCTTGATGCTGTATCGTCTGTATATCCAGCTCGGGGAGCAATACAACCAGTCGTTGCTCAGCCTGGCTGATACCCGTCTGTAACTCATGCTGTTCTACACGTATTTTATCAGCCTGATGTAGCAATAACGTCCACTCTTTTGCACCCGAAATAGCCTGTCGAAGAACATCCCTTCGCTGCTGCTTTTCCGAATACTGGCTGCGCCCCTGAGTTTGCAATTGCTCAAGCGCAACCAAGTCAAACTGCTGGCTCTGCGCCTCACAATCAGCTTTCCTGGCTAGCAATTCTTTTAATTGCCCTTCGACATCGGCTTGCTGGCGCCCATGATCTTGCTGGGCAGCCTCTATTTGCTGTTTTTCTTTGTGCAGCTTAGAGCGTGTGCGGTGAGCGGAAAGATACTGCTCAAGATTATCCCTTACCGAGGCATACTGCTCTGCCACCGCTTTGAATGTTTGGTTTTGCTCAAGGGTTATAGATAGCTGTTGCTGACGCTGTTGTTGCGTCAGCTGTTGCTGCTGAACCTGCTGGAATTGCTGTTGCTGAGCCGATACAGACTCATTGCGTTGTTGCAGCTCTTTCTCATGATCACTTAACTGCGCGCGCAAACCGTCAGCTTGCTGATCCCACTTCGCAGCCTCTTTCAATTTGGGCTCTACCTGATCCCATTGCTGTCGGGTTTGATTCAATTTGTCTTGAGCCGTTGTCGCTTGCAACTCTGCTTTAGCTAACTGTTGTTTCTCAGCCAATAAAGCAGCCTCAGCCTGAGCCAACGCGTGTGCCAGTTTGGCTAACTGTGCAGTTGTCTGTTGTAGCAACGAAAAATCCCGGTGTGCCGGTTGCACCTTTTCAATCAGCGCTAATTGTTCGTAGCGAGGTTGAGCATCGGCTTCTTGTTGCTTGGCTTGTAACCATTTCACCTGTGCTTCAGCAACCCGTTCTGCGGTCGCTTTTTCGGTTTTAAGCGTTTGTTGATGCAGCTTGAATTCATTCTGCTGTGTCTCTAACTGCTGCACCTGCTGTTTTAGTTGCTCGATTTGCTCAATCAGCAGTTGCTTGTCGTCATCTGACAGCACAGTGATCTCACCCAGCTTTTCCTGTAGTTGAGTCAGCTTTAGTTTTTCACCTCTTGCCCGCTCATAGGCAGCAACAGAGAGTCGACCATAAACTTCACCACCGGTCATACGCTCAAGCAGCGCTGCTCGTTCATCGGCTCCGGCTTTCAGGAAAGCAGCAAACTCCCCTTGCGGCAGCATGACCGCTCGGCGGAATTGTTCAAACGATAAACCAATCAACCGCTCCATTTCTATCTGAAGCTCTTGCTTTTTCCCTGCAAATCGCTGGCCGGTTTCAATACTCTCCAGCCATTGCTCCGAAGCCTGAATTCGGCCTTCGGCACGGCCACGGGCACGGCGGACATGCCAATGAGCCCGCCAGTGACTGCCGTCATTCGCTACAAAGTCGACTTCAGCAAAGCCCTCGGCCTTGCCCCGAGACAAAATGCTACGGACATCATTGGCTTTGATCCGGCTGGTATCATCATCACGACCAATCTCAGCATCATTTTTCTTGTTCGACTGCAAGCGAGGAATGCGGTCAAACAATGCCAGACAGATAGCATCAAGCAACGTCGATTTGCCGGCTCCGGTTTTTCCGGTAATGGCAAACAGGCCAGCCTCGCCCAATCGACCATGGGCGAAATCAATCTCAAATTTATGTTGTAAGCTGGCAAGGTTCTCGCCACGTAGCGCTAGAATTTTCATCGTTATTTTTTTCTCACTACTTAAGCTTCAGTATCTTCAAGCTGAAACAACAAACTTTCGAATGCCGCCGACATTTCCTCGTTCGGCTCGCCGTCGTATTTCTTTGACCAGCTCAACGCAAATACCTGCTGAGGCGAAACATCTGACAACCGTCGATGCCCCAAAGAATCTTGTTGATCCTGCTGCTGGTAATGCGGGGTAATTTTAGCTAATCGTACGGGTTTACCATCCAATGCCTGCAGCACCTTTTCTCGCAATAGCGCCTGCGGTTTATCAAGCAGCACATGGACTTCAAGCAGCGGTTGCTGTTCGCGGGGCATCTCCTCGCTCTCCAGTGCAATCAGCTCATCCAGGACCTGATCCAATGGCGCAGGAGAGGCCGGTACTTTCAGCATGTCCACAACCCGTGGGACCATGACCGATTCAATCTCAACCACTTGTTCACCATCAAGTTCTACGACAACGACCTGATGTTTATATCGACGCTCAGACATCGATAAAGGTAATGGCGAACCGCTGTAACGAATATGCTCTTGTTTGGCAACCATCTGCGGTAAATGCAGGTGTCCCAGCGCAACATAGCTAACATCATCAGCAAAAATCGACGCTGGCAGTGCATGTTGGTTTCCTCCCAACACACGGCGCTCCGACATCTCGGACAACTTACCTGAAGCCATAAAGGCATGACCCATCCCAATCAGAGCCTGATTCATTTTTTTTTGTTCGCGAGCTGCCTGGGTCATTTCGGCGTACAGGGTTTCGACCCCTTTGATCAGACGATCATCATCTTCACCGAGATCTTCGGTACGCAAATCCGCGCTGCGCAGGAACGGGACCGCCAGCACCCATGCTGTCTGCTCACCGGATTTATTTGTCAACGGCACCAACATCCGCTGATGGTCAAGCTGGCCATTTTCATCACGCTGAATACCGCCAACCATATGCAAATCAAACGCCTTCAGCAGCTCGTGCGGCGCATCGAGTTTGCTTGGCGAATCATGATTACCGCCAATCATCACAACATCCAGCTGAGGCATTGTTTTAGCCAGGCGAGCCATAAAGCGATACAGCATTCTCCAGGCACTCGCGGGCGGGTTGGCAGTATCAAAAATATCGCCAGCAACCAACAGTGCATCGATCTGCTGTTGCTCTAGCGTTTCAGCCAGCCAGTCCAGAAAAGCCTGATGTTCATAGTCACGGCTATAGCCATGCAGCTGATGGCCAAGGTGCCAGTCAGAGGTGTGAAGGATCTTCATTATTGGTGTATATGCCAGTCAGGAAAACTGGATTGATTGTATCGCAATTTTTACCTCGTCCCACCCAATCGTTGAGAGAAAAATTGCGACAAAGACAGTGCAATGCAATAAGATTGTCAGCCAAATGCACAACCTAGGATTCGTAACTACCATGATGTGGTTTAAAAACATACTGACCTACCGCTTTACCCGAGAGATCGACCTCAACCCAGATCAGATTGAAAAGCAACTGGAAGAGTTCTGCTTTACCCCTTGTGGTAGCCAAGATATCCAAAAGTTTGGTTGGGTACACGCGCTGGGTAAGCATGGCGATATGTTTACACACGTAGTAGGCGACAACATCCTTGTCTGTGTCCGTAAAGAAGAGAAAATGCTGCCAGCATCGGTAATTAAGGAATCCCTTAATGCCAAAGTAGAAATGCAGGAACAAGAGCAGGGTCGTAAGCTGAAGAAAAGCGAAAAAGACACCATTAAAGACGAAATCGTGATGGATTTACTGCCACGCGCATTCAGCCGTCACTCGCAAACCTATGCGTTGATCATGCCGAAAGAAGGCTTCATCATCGTTGATGCGGGTAGCTACAAAAAAGCTGAAGACTTATTGGCACTATTGCGTAAATCGATTGGTTCTCTACCCGTTGTACCTGTAACGCCAGAAAAGCCGGCAGAACTGACCATGACCGAATGGGTACGCTCAAATACCTCACCAGACGGTTTTACCGTGGGTGAAGAAGCTGAGCTTAAAGCCATTTTGGAAGATGGTGGCGTGATCCGCTGCAAGCAGCAAGACCTAAGCTGTGATGAAATTCTTGCACACATCGAAGCCGATAAGCTGGTTACTAAACTGGCTCTGAACTGGCAGGATCGTATCGACTTCGTCCTAGAAGCGGATCTTGGTATCAAGCGCCTGAAGTTCTCTGATGAAATTAAAGATCAGAATGAAGATATCGATCGCGAAGAAATCGCAGCACGAATCGATGCCGATTTATCATTGATGTGCGGCGAGTTCTCGGCCTTCCTGCCAAATGTATTCGAGGTACTGGGCGGCCTGGAAGCAAAAGAATAATTTAAAAGTGGCGAGGTACGAATGGTTAATTTTAAGCCTTTGTACCTCCCGTCTTCTACAACTCCCTCGCCACTCGCTTCTCTCTGCTCGAATCTAAACTCTGTTTTAATTGCCTTTGTGGTACTGATCACAGTAAAATCCCGCCTCACATCCGTATCCCCTGCAGATACGGCCTGATTTGGAATCAGACACTGGAATATAAGAGATATGTTTAAACCTGAATTGTTATCGCCTGCCGGCAGCCTGAAAAATATGCGTTATGCATTCGCATACGGCGCTGATGCTGTCTATGCTGGTCAGCCACGTTACAGCCTTCGTGTACGTAACAACGAGTTCAATCACGAAAACCTAAAAATCGGTATTGATGAAGCCCATGCCCAGGGCAAAAAGCTTTACGTGGTCTGTAACATTCAACCGCATAACTCTAAACTTAAAACGTTTATTCGCGATCTCAAGCCTATCGTCGACATGGGCCCTGATGCCCTGATCATGTCTGACCCGGGTCTTATCATGATGGTTCGCGAAAACTTCCCTGAAATGCCAATTCACCTTTCGGTTCAGGCCAACGCCGTTAACTGGGCAACTGTGAAGTTCTGGTCTACTCAGGGCGTTGAACGTGTGATCCTGTCGCGCGAGCTTTCTCTGGAAGAAATCGAAGAGATCCGCGAACACTGCCCGGAAACCGAGCTGGAAATTTTTGTTCACGGCGCGCTATGCATGGCTTACTCAGGCCGTTGCCTTCTATCTGGTTACATCAACAAGCGTGACCCGAACCAGGGTACTTGTACTAACGCCTGTCGCTGGGAATACAAAACCGAAAAAGCGACCGAGAACGATGCTGGCCAAATCGTTGAAGTTCAGGATGCATCTGTACAGGTACAAGATGTTGAAGAACGCCCTGACAATACACTGGGCCTTGGCAAGCCAATCGACGATGTTGTACTACTGAGCGAAGCCCATCGCCCTGAAGAAAAGATGGCAGCATTCGAAGACGAGCACGGCACTTACATCATGAACTCCAAAGATCTGCGCGCCATTCAGCACGTTGACCGTCTGACTAAGATGGGCGTTCACTCGCTGAAGATTGAAGGCCGTACTAAATCGTTCTACTACTGTGCACGTACTGCGCAGGTTTACCGTAAAGCAATTGATGATGCTGTCGCCGGTAAAGAGTTTGACGAGAGCCTAATGGGTACATTGGAAAGCCTGGCACATCGCGGCTATACCGAAGGCTTCCTGCGCCGTCACACCCACGATGCATACCAGAACTATGACTACGGCTACTCAATTTCTGACTCTCAGCAATTTGTTGGTGAGTTCACGGGCAAACGCCGTGGCGACTTAGCTGAAATCGAAGTTAAGAACAAGTTCATTGTCGGTGACAGCCTTGAAGTCATGACACCAAAAGGGAACGTGATCTTCAACCTAGAGATGATGGAAAACCGTAAGTCAGAGTCCATTGATGACGCAAAAGGCAACGGCCACTTCGTCTTTATCCCTGTCCCGCAGGATATGGATCTCGATTATGGTCTGCTGATGCGCAATCTCAATACTGGTGAGAATACCCGTAATCCACACGCTCCAAAAGACAGTAAGTAATCGTTATGGCACTACTTATTACCAGTAAGTGCATTAACTGCGACATGTGTGATCCCGAGTGTCCTAACGAGGCGATCACCATGGGCGCAGAGATCTACGAGATCGACCCGGATCGATGCACTGAGTGCAAAGGGCACTACGACAAACCGACTTGTCAGTCCGTTTGTCCTATTAGCAACTGCATTATTGTTGATCCGGAACATGTAGAGACCGATGACGAACTACTAGAGAAGTTCGTTACCCTACAGGGCCTTGCATAAGCGTTCGGGTAAGCAATAGCGATATGAAAAAGCGCCTCATGGCGCTTTTTTATTACTTGCTCATATCAAGACTCTTCGAAAACTGTCCCTGAGTTCATAACTGTTCCAAACCTACTTTCGCAATAGAACCAAACATTGTTCAGGCGGCCTTGGCGGCTTCTTCTTGATTTTGGCTACTTTCTTCTTGTTTTTTGCGGGTTCCGATTTTGGTTTCCACGATGCAAGCTCGGCCCCACAGCCATCACCAGCAGGCGGTGCCTTCTGTGGTTTACAGTTTTTGTTTCCATCCGGACAATGCAACCTGACATGAAAATGGTAATAATGTCCCCACCAAGGACGCACTTTTCTCAGCCAGGCTCTATCAGTCCATTCGCGCTTACAGAGCTGCTCCTTAATCACAGGGTGAACAAAAATACGCGCAACCCGCTCATCGACAGCGGCCAGTTGTACCAACATAGCCTGCTCTTCGCCCCAGTTTTCCTGATGAATTTTATAATCCTTGATGTGGACCATTGGCAGAGGCTGAACATCAATTAGCTGCTGTTGAGATAAAGGACTATCGGTAAGTTTGAGCCAAATATCAGCATCAAGACCAGTTTGATGACTTGCATGACCGGAAGAAAATCGACCTCCGCGTGGCATAGCAATATCACCGACCAAAAGTTGCCCGAGCTCGAGCTGCCGAACCCCGTTAGAGAGATCGTGGAGAAATTGGATCATACTCTGATGGCCAAAATAGCGTCCGCGGTGTGAACGCATAACCTGGTAACCATCACCTTGCAGCGCTAAATCTTCCCCGCCAGCCAGACAGCCATTGTTGTAGGTACCTATAGATTCTGACTTACCCGTACTCGGGGAGCTTATCTTCTCCCAAGGGCTGGCTTCCAAAGATTGAAGCGGTACCAACCATAGTAATATTGATAATATGAACCTCAACGCTGCCCCCCTTTGCCGAGATATGTTCGAGGAAAATAACTAACCCCAAGCCACTAAAAAAGCATAGCAACCAATTTTCTAATCCGCACAAACAGGAAAGGCTGCATAATTGCAGCCTTTGTCGTATCTTTGCCTAATGCTACGGCTATTTCATCTGCTGATCCAGGTTCAGAATCGTCAGGGCATTGCTCACGCTTGTAGCCAACACATCGACAATTCCCGAGCGCAATGCGCCAAGCAAGGCCAATGCTTTGCTATTCTCTGCAGCAGTAACCACTACCGTCGGAATGTGGCGTAACTCTTCCATGCTCAGGCCAATCACCCTATCACTCATCATGGTATCGGCTTTCTGGCCCTGACTATCAAAAAAGTCATAGCCGGCAATATCACCGACAACACCCCGACGAATACGGGCTTCAACAATCTCCTGAGGAGTAAACCAGCCGAGCTTAACCATATGGCTGTTCTCGTTCATATCACCAACGCCCACCAAAGCGACGTCAGCTCTTCGGGCACGATCCAGTGTTTCCTTGACCGTACCGTTTTTCATAAAAGCTTCCTTAACCTTGATGTCTTCGACATAAGCAGGGGCATACAAAGTTTCACTGATACCATCATACTTCTTGGCCAACTGACGGCAGATATGGTCGGCATTAATTGCATTACCCGAACGGTGAGTGCCGCCAATACCACACACAAAGCGGCATTTTCGATGCGCTACCACCCCGACATGATTGGCAATCGTGGCAATATTTCGCCCCTGTCCGACAGTCACTACCATATCATCGGTCAAAGTAGAAGCCAGATAACTAGATACCAAGCTCGCGACTTGTTGACGCTGAGCTTCATCGTCAGGCTGATCCAAGGCAATCAATGCACGCTTTAAGTTAAATCGCTCTATCAGTTGTTGCTCAAGTTTTTCACTGAATACCGGGTGGTACTTTACAGTGATCTCCACAACGCCTTCATCACGTGCTCGACGCAACAAGCGGCCAACTTTAGCCCGCGACATCCCAAACTTTTTCGAGATCTCCTCCTGCGTGGCCCCGTCCTGATAGTAAGCAATGGCTATCTCTGTCAGCAGATCGCTATCAACATGGGTATTGTCATTGGTGGCTACTGTCATCACCTTTCCTTTCATGCTCAGCATGCTTTAACTATGTTGGTATTTTACCCTGAAGCCCCCTATGGTGCGAGCCACATCCAAACTCCCTAAACGTACAGCTTTGGATAACATGGCAGGGTAAAAGCTGCCCCTCCCGAAAGCCTTCTTTTAATTCAGCAATAAATAAAATTAAGCCATTGAAATATAAAAACTAAAAACCCGTTCAGCTTTTTGACTATAATGTTACTCGAGCTCATAAAGCTGTACAGCCTAGCAATAAATAGCAAAACTTTTTGCCAGAACATTTTATATTGTAACTAATCGCTCAGTGTTAGTGGTCGCCTGAACAAAAGTCAGCACTTCATTCCCCGAAATCCGATAATGAACTTTAAAAGTACGCCCTGCGGATAATTCCGGGGTTAACTGAGTAAGCAGCTTAAGTGTCATAGATTGTTGCTCAATAGCAATAACTTCAGCATCTAGGAAGTCAAAATAACGCTGAACCTGTCTGTAGAGTGCTTTAAACAAGCTTTCTTTGGCAGAAAAAATCACAGTTAGCCACAGTGATTGACTACCAGACAAGGGCATAATCAAAGCATTTTCTCTAGAGCAAATAATGGTTGAACACACTCCTTCAACCATATCATTGGCAATGAGTCTCTCGGTATCAATACCGATACCATCACCCGCTCCGGTGCTATGCTGGATAGCACAAATGGCTTTGCTCTGATGATGACTGATTGTACCTATAACACCTTCAGGCCAAACAGGGGCGCGGTTATGACCGATCGCAACTTCAACCTGCGGTAAAGACATTTGGGTTAGGATTATTTTCGCCAAGTATCTGCCTGCCAGAAATTCAGCTTGTCGCTTGCTCACAGCTGAACGGAGGCTATCTGGCATGGAAATAGCCAATTGTTGAAAAGCCGATAGTGAAAACTGCTCTAGTGAAAAATCACACTGATAGCAAATGCCTTTAAAATCAGGAATATCGACTGTTTGAGGTTGAGATAGAAATGATGACATACCAATACATTAGCAACTAAATACTAACCAAGCATCATAACAATTAATCTCAATAACGTTGAACATTCCACGCGAATAATAGAAAGATATCGCAGATTCTTTATTTAGACTCATTCGGCCTTTGGCAGCGTGACAGGTCGCTCTGTACTGCGCATACAAAAAATCCCCAGCATTTCTGCTAGGGACTTAATGATTGGCGGAGTGGACGGGACTCGAACCCGCGACCCCCGGCGTGACAGGCCGGTATTCTAACCAACTGAACTACCACTCCGCAGTGTCTATTCAGCATAAAGCAATTTGGAACCTGGCGATGACCTACTCTCACATGGGGAGACCCCACACTACCATCGGCGCTACTATGTTTCACTTCTGAGTTCGGCATGGGATCAGGTGGGTCCATAGTGCTATGGTCGCCAAGTAAATTCTTTGTTTTCAGCAAAGCTGAAATTCAATCTTTATACAGTTCACGTTTATAGCAACGTAAACTTAAATTGGGAGCCTGGCGATGTCCTACTCTCACATGGGGAGACCCCACACTACCATCGGCGCTATTACGTTTCACTGCTGAGTTCGGCATGGGATCAGGTGGGTCCATAATGCTATGGTCGCCAAGCAAATTCTGGTTTATTCACCGCCGTCAGGCA
>NZ_RJLM01000097.1 GCF_004104355.1 Photobacterium chitinilyticum | reverse complement strand
TCATAAAAGTTACTGGCACCACCAGAGAAAATCATCGATAACGCAACCAACGAATTAAGATTTAATTTAGAACTTGTCACTAAGTAGAAAAACAAACCCAAAAGGAAAGCACCGACAGCTAGAACAAAAATCCCGAACAGATGTTCATCAGACAAACTATTACCTAACCCTAAGAAAGCACCAATATTTTCCGTATATCCAATACGAAAAACATCTGAAAAATAACTATTCATCATGTTTCTTGACAGATGTTCTGAGGCTAATAATTTCGTAACTTGATCAACACCGATACAAGAAAGGCTAACCAATAAAATAACTTGAAGCTTTTTCCAAATATTCATATTACCTCTACAACTACCGAAGGCTTATAACGCCTGGGATAAGGTGCGCCACGGTGAACTCACCAAAYCCACTAAACTCCAAACCAAAAATGCCGAGTCAAACAAGTCACCTTGATACCTTTGTTATGCAACTCCATCCATTAATACGATCATACTTGGTCGAAAATCTTTCCACGCGTGATAAATCTGCGGCATACAGGCAACAAATCAGGACTCTGATAATTCCGATTCACTTTCAACGATTTGGGCCAGAGAAACCTGCATGACAACCTAATACGGACTGGCTTGGCTGCTGCACCAAACCAATAGGCAAAGAAATGCGCCAACACTTTCACAGCTGAGCAACGTTGAAATTATAATGTTGAATTGCCAGAATCAAAGGCAGCAAAGAAGGCAACAACAAGCTTACCTTCGGACTTTCAGGCAGCCTTTCGGCAAACAAATGGCCAAAGAAATCGTGGAAACAAGCGATGGATTATCTACCATTGAAAATCTTGGCTCTAGGTGCATAACGCC
>NZ_RJLM01000096.1 GCF_004104355.1 Photobacterium chitinilyticum | reverse complement strand
AATGGTGCGGAAGGAGAGACTTGAACTCTCACACCTTGCGGCGCCAGAACCTAAATCTGGTGCGTCTACCAATTCCGCCACTTCCGCATAACTTACCGTTTATTCGAGAGAATAGAACGTTAGGTTAAATATGGCAGGGCTACCTGGATTCGAACCAGGGAATGGCGGCATCAAAAGCCGCTGCCTTACCGCTTGGCGATAGCCCTACAGGGTGCTCTTTACAGAGCCTTCTCGATAACAGAGAAGTTAATCAGAGAGAATGGTGCGGAAGGAGAGACTTGAACTCTCACACCTTGCGGCGCCAGAACCTAAATCTGGTGCGTCTACCAATTCCGCCACTTCCGCATTTATTCAGCTATGGCARGCTGATGTATCTCTGATTGTATTTTCTAGCCTGGGAATTGGTGTTCCAAGCTAAATAATATGGTGCGGAAGGAGAGACTTGAACTCTCACACCTTGCGGCGCCAGAACCTAAATCTGGTGCGTCTACCAATTCCGCCACTTCCGCATTTGTTGCTATCAATACTCATGAGCATTGACTTTAAATTTTGGTGCGGAGGGAGGGACTTGAACCCTCACGTCCTTGCGGACACTAGCACCTGAAGCTAGCGCGTCTACCAATTCCGCCACCACCGCACGTGGTATCATTTTCTTGTTAGAGAAAATGGTGGCTACGACGGGATTCGAACCTGTGACCCCATCATTATGAGTGATGTGCTCTAACCAACTGAGCTACGTAGCCGTTTTTTACAGGCTGACGACTATACATGATAATCGCCACCTTGAAAAGGTGGCAGGGCTACCTGGATTCGAACCAGGGAATGGCGGCATCAAAAGCCGCTGCCTTACCGCTTGGCGATAGCCCTACAA
>NZ_RJLM01000094.1 GCF_004104355.1 Photobacterium chitinilyticum | reverse complement strand
GGTCAGGGTCAATTATACAATTCGTGCGTATTACACACACCATCGGTACAAACCGTAGACCGAACCATAGAGACAAGATCAAGTGACCAACGTAGCGTACGATAGGTGCGATTCTTCCCGAGCGCGTATAATGTCATTAAGCCACGACTCGAGCACAACCCACCGCAGCATCTCGATCAAGTCATCTAGACCGGACTAGGCTGTGGCCGGACTATTAGGACGGAGCCTTCGACCAGCAACCCGCGTTGATATGCGGGTATACACGCCGGCAGGCACTCGCCCAATCCACGACTCAATGTGCGCCGTGATAGATGAAAAGCCGACCCTCGGACAGGCGTGGCCACAGGATATCCCGTAGCCGCAATATGCGTTCAAGATGTCGATGTTCAAAGCAGTATRCAGTTCACATTAATTCACACAGTTGGCTGCACTCTTCATCGACACACGAGCCGAGTGATCCACCGCTCAAAGTTGTACGCCAATAATCCCATACATTGGTTTCCCAAATGCATAGAACTAATGGTTAACGCTGCAGCCTAGGATATTTACCGCTAAGCCAGCGTACATGCAGTCCAGCACGAAGCCAGGTGCATGCCAGGCAGCAAACCCGTGAATGGCAAGCCAAACCGGATCGCTTCAACAGTGACGCTGCAGCCTAGGATATTTACCGCTAAGCCAGCGTACATGCAGTCCAGCACGAAGCCAGGTGCATGCCAGGCAGCAAACCCGTGAATGGCAAGCCAAACCGGATCGCTTCAACAGTGTAAAAGTTTGAAATAGGAACAATAACGGGGCGGATTTGCATGCGTATAGCATACAATTCTCTTTGAACCTAGCACACAACAATAGCGTCATGCACTGTCCCATCGCCCTTGGCAGATCAGGCA
>NZ_RJLM01000093.1 GCF_004104355.1 Photobacterium chitinilyticum | reverse complement strand
GAAAGGCTTTCGGCCAGGTATGATCGTATTAACGGATGGAGTTGCATAACAAAGGTATCAAGGTGACTTGTTTGATTCGGCGGTTTTGGTTTGGAGTTCAGTGGGTTTGGTGAGTTGGTCGTGGCGCACCTTATCCCAGGCGTTATGCACTAAGAGGGAATATGGAAATAGTATTAGCTTCATCTAAATACGAAAATGAGTATTGTGAATATGTGCTTGAATGCCATAGGCATGGGATTGAGTTATATAGTGATGCTGTGAGTGACCCCAAATCATATCTTCAAAGAGTTATTGCTAATTCGGAAGGGCGGATGCTGCCCGAAGGTTGGGTTCCTATGTCGACATACTTTTGTATAGAAAATGATCGTATTCTCGGGGCCATAAGAATTCGTAAAGAAAACAATGACTATATTCGTAACGTTATTGGGCATATTGGTTACGAAACAAGACCATCTGAGAGAGGGCGGGGTGTAGCGAAAGCCCTTCTATTATGGCTTAAGGAAAATCAGTTAATTACAGAAGCCATTTTGATCTGCTCATCTGACAATGGTGCATCACGAAGCGTAATAGAATCATGTGGTGGGATTCTATTAAAAAGCGATGATTGCAATAATGAGTATAAAAATGATTTAAGATTCAAACTATTGCGTGCATAACAAAACAATCAAGGTGATGCATTACACTCGGCAGTTTTGGTATGGAGTTCGGTGTACTTGGCTGGTTCAACGTGGCACACCTTATTGTAGGCGTTATGCACCTAGAGCCAAGATTTTCAATGGTAGAAAATTCATCGCTTTTTTCCACGATTTCTCTGGCCATTCGTTTGCCGAAAGGCTGCCTGTAAGTCCGAAGATAAGTAGGTTGTTGTTATATTTGCTGCCTTGAAGTCTGGC
>NZ_RJLM01000092.1 GCF_004104355.1 Photobacterium chitinilyticum | reverse complement strand
TATCGAGAAATCGAGGAAGCTATACAAGGGTTTTGTCGAGCCTGTTCATATGATACCTAATAATATGCTATTAAAAAAAAGGAATTCTAGGACACCCGTGTGAATTCGGACCTCTCCGATTCAAATCGGACCATAGTTACTGACCTAAAATTCTACGCGAATCAAGATCTAGAAAAGGAAGTTTTCCAATCACTGACTCAAACCCATTGTCAAATCCTACTCAGCAGAATATGGAGGTACTTATGGCGGAACGGGCCAATCTGGTATTTCACAATAAAGTGATAGATGGAACTGCTATTAAACGACTTATTAGCCGATTAATAGATCACTTCGGGATGGCATATACATCACACATCCTAGATCAAGTAAAGACTCTGGGTTTCCAGCAAGCCACTGCTACATCCATTTCATTAGGAATTGATGATCTTTTAACAATACCTTCTAAAAGATGGCTAGTTCAAGACGCTGAACAACAAAGTTTTATTTTGGAAAAACACCATCATTATGGGAATGTACAYGCGGTAGAAAAATTACGYCAATCKATYGAGATATGGTATGCYACAAGTGAATATTTGCGACAAGAAATGAATCCTAATTTTMGGATGACSGAYCCYTTYAATCCAGTYCATATRATGTCTTTTTCGGGAGCYAGRGGAAATGCATCTCARGTACAYCAATTAGTAGGTATGAGAGGATTAATGTCGGATCCCCAAGGRCAAATGATTGATTTACCYATTCAAAGCAATTTACGCGAAGGACTYTCTTTAACAGAATATATYATTTCTTGCTAYGGAGCCCGYAAAGGAGTTGTRGATACYGCTRTMCGMACATCAGATGCWGGATATCTYACGCGYMGACTTGTTGAAGTAGTTCAACAYATTGTTGTACGTMGAACAGATTGTGGCA
>NZ_RJLM01000011.1 GCF_004104355.1 Photobacterium chitinilyticum | reverse complement strand
TTCAGAAATCTATGTGCTTTCTAAAGATGAAGGTGGTCGCCACACTCCTTTCTTCAAAGGTTACCGTCCACAGTTCTACTTCCGTACAACTGATGTAACTGGTACTATCGAGCTACCAGAAGGCGTTGAAATGGTAATGCCTGGTGATAACATCTCTATGACTGTTACGCTAATCTGCCCAATCGCAATGGACGAAGGTCTACGCTTCGCTATCCGTGAAGGTGGCCGTACAGTTGGTGCTGGTGTTGTTGCAACAATCGTTGAATAATATTTGACGACACGGTACCAAAAAGGGCATCATTTGATGCCCTTTTTCTGCGTTTGAATTTTGATTGGTGTGTTTTTTGATCAGAAATGCAGAATTAAAGATCATTGAGATGAAGTTTTATATATGTAATTAAAGCTTTAGTGCTTTCCTTCATTTATGGCCTCGCACTTGCGGGGTTATTTTCGTCTATATTGAGACTAGTTACAGGTTGGTTGTATGAAAGCGAATGCCGAAAACCAAAGCAGCTCTAGCAGTATGGATGGCCTAAAATGGGTCGCTATATTTGCTTTGCTAGCTGCCGCTGTGGTTGGTAATTACCTGTACAGTGATGTTTCTGTAGTGTTGCGTGCAGCAGCAGTTGTAGCCCTTGTGGCTGTGGCTGGTGGTATTGCCGCACTTACAGCAAAAGGTAAAACCGCGATTACGTTTGCCCGTGAATCGCGCATGGAAGTCCGCAAGGTAGTATGGCCTACTCGTCAGGAAGCTACGCAGACAACCTTTATCGTTTTAGCTGTCACTGTCATTATGGCGTTAGCCTTGTGGGGTATCGACGGCATCATGGTCCGTTTAGTCCGCCTAGTTACCGGTGTGTGAGGTAAGAGTTCATGAGCGAAGCTCCAAAAAAACGATGGTATGTAGTACAGGCCTTTTCAGGTTTTGAAGGTCGTGTAGCGCAATCACTACGTGAGCATATCAAAATGCATAGCATGGAAGACTATTTTGATGAGGTCTTAGTACCGACTGAGGAAGTGGTTGAGATGCGTGCAGGACAGCGCCGTAAGAGTGAACGTAAGTTCTTCCCTGGTTATGTGCTTGTACAGATGGTGATGAATGATGAGACATGGCATCTGGTACGTAGTATCCCTCGTGTAATGGGGTTCATCGGCGGTACTTCGGACCGTCCAGCTCCTATCTCTGATAAAGAAGCGGATGCCATTCTTAACCGTCTTCAGCAGGCGAGTGAGTCACCAGTTCACAAAACTGTGTTTGAACCGGGTGAAGTTGTCCGTGTTACCGATGGTCCGTTTGCAGACTTTAACGGTGTGGTTGAACAAGTCGATTACGATAAGAGCCGTGTTAAGGTCTCTGTATCAATCTTCGGCCGTGCTACACCAGTAGAGCTTGAATTCGGTCAGGTTGAGAAAAGCTGATCAATAATTAATCAGCTTTTATTGTCAGGGGTGTGAAATTAGACTATAATTTCGCGCCCTTTCGTTAGACGGGGAGTCTATTTTTCAGAAATAGACGTTTGAACCCAAATTTAGGTATATAGCAATGGCTAAAAAAGTAGAAGCTTACATCAAGCTGCAAGTTGCAGCTGGTGCAGCAAACCCAAGTCCACCGGTTGGTCCAGCTCTTGGTCAGCACGGTGTAAACATCATGGAATTCTGTAAAGCGTTCAACGCTAAGACTGACTCAATCGAGAAAGGTCTACCGACTCCAGTTGTTATCACTGTATATAACGATCGTTCTTTCACGTTCATTACTAAGACTCCACCTGCAGCAGTTCTTCTGAAGAAAGCAGCAGGCGTTAAGTCTGGTTCTGGCCGTCCTAACTCTGAGAAGGTTGGTACTATTACTGACGCTCAGGTTCAGGAAATCGCTGAAACTAAAGCGGCTGATATGACTGGTGCTGACATCGAAGCTATGAAGCGTTCGATTGCTGGTACTGCTCGTTCAATGGGCCTAGTGGTAGAGGGTTAAGACAATGGCAAAACTGACTAAGCGCATGCGCGTTATCCGTGACAAAGTTGATGTTACTAAAGAGTACGAAATCAACGAAGCTGTTGCTCTTCTTAAAGAACTAGCTACTGCTAAATTTACTGAAAGTGTTGACGTTGCTGTTAACCTTGGCATTGATGCACGTAAATCAGATCAGAACGTTCGTGGCGCAACTGTGCTACCACACGGTACTGGTCGTGATATCCGTGTTGCTGTGTTCACTCAAGGTGCAAACGCAGAAGCTGCTAAAGAAGCTGGCGCTGACCTAGTAGGTATGGAAGAACTTGCTGATCAAGTTAAGAAAGGCGTGATGGACTTTGACGTTGTTATCGCATCTCCAGATGCAATGCGCGTTGTAGGTCAGCTTGGTACTATTCTTGGTCCACGCGGTCTGATGCCAAACCCTAAAGTTGGTACTGTAACTCCTAACGTTGCTCAAGCAGTTAAGAACGCTAAAGCTGGTCAGGTTCGTTACCGTAACGACAAGAACGGCATCATCCACACTACTATCGGTAAAGTGGATTTTGACGCAGCAAACCTTAAAGAGAACCTAGAAGCACTTCTAGTTGCTCTGAAGAAAGCGAAGCCTTCTTCTGCTAAAGGTACTTTCATCAAGAAAGTAAGCATCTCCACCACTATGGGTGCAGGTGTTGCGCTAGACCAGAACACTCTGGAAACTAGCTTATAAAACTGATTTGCGGAATTGCCAGGTTAGTGTATAATTTGGCGTTCACAAATTCATGGCTGAGGCTAATTGCTTGTTAATTAGCCTTCGTCCAAGACCGTAGGCGTTCTTAGGAACTTAATATTACCTACGTAGACGGTGCCAGAACATGATTGATGTAAATCATTCTTGGATCTGCGCCGTAAATACTCTCCTGTCATACTGGCAGTGAGTGGTGTACTGACTGGGGAAACCCAGCTAAAATCCAGGAGCTATTCCAATGGCATTAAATCTTCAAGACAAAAAAGCAATTGTTGCTGAAGTCAACGAAGCTGCCAATGGTGCCCTGTCTGCAGTTGTTGCTGACTCTCGTGGCGTTGCAGTTGATGCGATGACTTCTCTACGTAAACAAGCTCGTGAAAACGGCGTTTACCTGAAAGTTGTTCGTAACACACTAGCACGCCGTGCAGTTGAAGGTACTGATTTTGAATGTCTACAAGACGTTTTTGTTGGTCCGTCACTGATCGGTTTCTCTAACGAGCACCCAGGTGCTGCAGCGCGTCTTTTCAAAGACTTCGCTAAAGAGAACAAAGATTTCGAGATCAAAGCAGCCGCATTCGAAGGCGCTGTTGCTGACGCAGAAATTCTTGCGACACTACCAACTTACGACGAAGCGATTGCACGCCTAATGATGTGCATGAAAGAAGCTTCAGCTGGCAAGCTGGTACGTACTATCGCAGCTGTACGCGATCAGAAAGAAGAAGCAGCGGCTTAATTGCCTCGCTTTATCTGAACGCTATATTAAATTAATTGTTGATTTCAAAGAGAATTGTTATGTCTATCACTAACGAGCAAATCCTAGACGCAGTTGCAGAAATGTCTGTAATGCAAGTTGTTGAGCTTATCGAAGCTATGGAAGAAAAATTCGGTGTTACTGCTGCAGCTGCAGTTGTAGCAGGCGGCGCAGCAGCAGAAGCTGCTGAAGAGCAAACTGAGTTTGACGTAATCCTAACAGCTGCTGGCTCACAGAAAGTACAAGTTATCAAAGCTGTACGTGGCGCAACTGGCCTAGGTCTTAAAGAAGCTAAGGGCCTTGTAGACGGCGCTCCAGCACCTCTTAAAGAAGGCGTTGACAAAGCTGAAGCTGAAGCTCTTAAAGCTCAGCTAGAAGAAGTTGGTGCTTCTGTTGAAATTAAGTAATTATTACTTAATTTCTTAGCCTGAAAAGGCTAATGGCTGGTGGCTAATTGCCACCGGCCTTTTTGCGCTGTAGGGTAGTGGTGTTTTTCACATTGTTTTGCAACCACTAGCTGTGCAAAAAATAGCTCTGATCATTAGGGCTGTTCCTACAATAAACAGTGTTATTAGTCACTGCTCCTCGTTTTGAGCAGTTTGGATCACTTATCAGCGATCTGAGGAACCTATGGTTTACTCTTATACCGAGAAAAAGCGTATCCGTAAGGATTTTGGTAAGCGTCCACAAGTGTTGGACATACCATACTTGCTGTCGATCCAGCTTGAGTCTTTTAAAAAGTTCATCGAGCAGGATCCGGAAGGGCACTATGGCCTAGAAGCTGCCTTTCGTTCTGTTTTTCCAATTCAGAGCTATAACGGCAATTCCGAGCTGCAATACGTTAGCTATCGTCTCGGTGAGCCGGTCTTCGATGTTAAAGAATGTCAGATTCGTGGCGTAACATACTCTGCACCATTGCGTGTGAAGCTACGTCTTGTCATGTATGACAAAGATGCGCCAGCTGGCACCGTAAAAGACATCAAAGAACAAGAAGTTTACATGGGCGAAATTCCGCTCATGACAGATAACGGTACATTCGTTATTAACGGTACCGAGAGGGTTATCGTATCCCAGCTGCACCGTAGCCCGGGTGTCTTCTTCGACAGCGATAAGGGTAAAACCCACTCCTCAGGTAAAGTGCTATATAACGCACGCGTAATCCCATACCGTGGTTCATGGTTGGATTTCGAGTTTGATCCTAAGGATAACGTATTCGTACGTATCGACCGTCGTCGTAAGCTACCAGCTTCAATTATTCTACGTGCACTAGGTTACACAACCGAGCAAATTCTTGGCATGTTCTTCGAGAAGGTAAACTTCGAAGTTCAAGGCAAGTCTCTGGTTATGGAACTTGTGCCTGACCGTCTGCGTGGCGAAACTGCAAGCTTCAACATTGAAGCGAACGGTAAGCTATACGTAGAGCAAGGTCGTCGTATTACAGCCCGTCATATTCGCCAGCTTGGCAAAGACGGTGTTGATCACATTGAAGTACCTGTTGAATACATCGTTGGTAAAATCGCATCACGTGATTACGTGAACGAGGAAACTGGCGAGCTAATTGCAGCTGCGAACCAAGAACTAAGCCTAGAAACTCTGGCTCTGCTTTCTCAAGCGGGTCACAAGTCACTAGAAGTTCTGTTCACCAATGACCTGGATTACGGTCCGTACATGTCTGACACTATTCGTGTCGACAGCACGACTGACCGCCTGAGTGCGCTAGTTGAAATCTACCGTATGATGCGTCCTGGTGAGCCACCAACGCGTGAAGCAGCAGAGCAGCTTTTTGAAAGCTTGTTCTTCTCAGAAGATCGTTACGATCTATCTGCAGTTGGTCGAATGAAGTTCAACAGCTCTCTTCTTCGTGATGAGACAACTGGTTCAGGCATCCTTGATCACAGCGATATTATCGAAGTGATGAAGAAGCTGATCGAGATCCGTAACGGCCGTGGTGAAGTTGATGATATCGACCACCTTGGTAACCGTCGTATTCGTTCAGTTGGTGAAATGGCTGAAAACCAGTTCCGTGTTGGTCTAGTTCGTGTTGAGCGTGCTGTTAAAGAGCGTCTAAGCCTAGGCGATCTTGATGCAATCATGCCTCAGGACCTAATCAATGCGAAGCCAATTTCTGCGGCAGTAAAAGAGTTCTTTGGCTCTTCTCAGTTGTCTCAGTTTATGGACCAGAACAACCCACTGTCAGAAGTTACTCACAAACGTCGTATTTCGGCGCTTGGTCCAGGTGGTCTGACTCGTGAGCGTGCTGGCTTTGAGGTTCGAGATGTACACGCGACTCACTACGGTCGTCTATGTCCAATCGAAACGCCTGAAGGTCCAAACATCGGTCTAATCAACTCACTTTCAGCGTTTGCTCAGTGTAACCCATACGGTTTCCTAGAAACGCCTTACCGTAAAGTGGTTGATGGTAAAGTTACCGAACAAATTGAATACCTGTCTGCAATCGAAGAAGGTCAATACGTTATTGCACAGGCGAATGCCGCGCTTAACGAAGACGGTTCTTTTGCTGACGAACTGATCACAGCTCGCCAGAAAGGTGACTCAGGTCTGCACCCTCGTGACCATGTACAGTACATGGACGTTGCAACCAACCAGGTTGTATCGGTGGCGGCATCTCTGATCCCATTCCTAGAGCACGATGATGCTAACCGTGCCCTTATGGGTGCGAACATGCAGCGTCAGGCTGTTCCGACACTGCGTGCTGACAAGCCGCTAGTTGGTACAGGTATCGAACGTAACGTAGCGGTTGACTCCGGTGTAACAGCCGTAGCTAAGCGTGGCGGTCAGGTACAGTCAGTTGATGCATCTCGTATCGTTGTTAAAGTTAACGAAAGCGAGCTGGTACCAGGCGAAGCCGGTATCGATATCTACAACCTGACTAAGTACACCCGTTCTAACCAGAACACATGTATCAACCAGCGTCCTACTGTGATGCCGGGTGAACCTGTTGCTCGCGGTGATGTTCTTGCTGATGGTCCATCAACAGACCTTGGTGAGCTAGCACTTGGTCAGAACATGCGTATCGCGTTCATGCCTTGGAACGGTTACAACTTCGAGGATTCCATCCTAGTTTCTGAGCGTGTTGTACAGGAAGATCGCCTGACAACTATCCACATCCAAGAGCTATCTTGTGTGGCGCGTGATACTAAGCTGGGTGCTGAAGAAATCACTGCGGATATCCCTAACGTGGGTGAAGCGGCGCTTTCTAAGCTGGATGAGTCAGGTATCGTTTACATTGGTGCTGAAGTTAAGGGTGGCGACATCCTGGTTGGTAAAGTGACACCTAAGGGTGAAACTCAGCTAACACCTGAAGAGAAGCTACTACGTGCTATCTTTGGTGAAAAAGCATCTGATGTTAAAGACTCTTCACTACGTGTACCAAACTCAGTGTCTGGTACGATCATCGACGTTCAGGTATTTACCCGCGATGGCGTAGAAAAAGACAAGCGTGCGCTTGAAATTGAAGAGATGCAGCTGAAAGAAGCGAAGAAAGACATCACAGAAGAATTCCAGATCCTTGAGGGTGGTCTTCTTGCTCGTGTTCGTACGCTTCTGCTTTCTGCCGGTTACAGCGAAGACAAGATTGCTTCGATGGACCGAGAGAGACTATTTGCACAGACACTTGATGACGAAGGTCAGCAAAACCAGCTGGAACAGCTTGCAGAGCAGTATGATGAACTGAAAGCTGAGTTCGATAAGAAGTTTGAAACTAAACGTCGTAAGATCACACAGGGTGATGACCTAGCGCCGGGCGTACTTAAGATTGTTAAAGTATACCTAGCCGTTAAGCGTCGCATTCAGCCTGGTGATAAGATGGCGGGTCGTCACGGTAACAAGGGTGTAATCTCTAAGATCAACCCTGTTGAAGACATGCCGTACGATGAGAAAGGTCAGACAGTTGATATCGTACTAAACCCACTGGGTGTACCTTCTCGTATGAACATCGGTCAGATCCTGGAGACTCACTTGGGTCTTGCAGCGAAAGGTATCGGTGACAAACTAAACGAGATGCTGAAGCAGCAGCAGGAATTGCATAAGTTCCGTAACTTCCTGCAAAAAGTTTACGATCTGGGCGATACTCGCCAGAAAGTAGACATTGCTGAATTGTCTGATGATCAGGTTCATACACTCGTTAAGAACTTACGTGCAGGTCTACCTATTGCAACACCAGTATTTGATGGTGCTCCTGAGTCATCTATCAAAGAACTGTTGAAGCTAGGTGATCTACCTGAGTCTGGTCAGTTGAAATTGTTTGACGGTCGCACCGGTGACATGTTTGAGCGTCCTGTAACTGTTGGTTACATGTATATGCTGAAACTAAACCACTTGGTTGATGACAAGATGCATGCCCGTTCTACCGGTTCTTACAGCCTTGTTACTCAGCAGCCGCTGGGTGGTAAAGCTCAGTTCGGTGGTCAGCGTTTCGGTGAGATGGAAGTATGGGCGCTAGAAGCATATGGCGCCGCTTACACTCTACAGGAAATGCTAACTGTTAAGTCGGATGACGTTAACGGCCGTACGAAGATGTATAAAAACATCGTCGATGGCGACCATCGTATGGAACCTGGTATGCCGGAATCTTTCAACGTATTGTTGAAAGAAATCCGCTCGTTGGGTATCAACATCGAGCTGGAAGACGAATAAGCCTCGGTTTGCACCAAGATTTAATCGTTACTCCGGTATAAATATGAAGGCGCCAGCAGACTGGCGCCTTTATGGGTCAACTCCTCACAGGAGCCAAATGTGAAAGACTTACTTAAGTTTCTGAAAGCACAACACAAGACTGAAGAATTTGATGCAATCAAAATCGGTCTTGCTTCACCTGACATGATCCGTTCATGGTCTTTTGGTGAAGTTAAAAAGCCAGAAACCATCAACTACCGTACTTTTAAGCCTGAGCGTGACGGTCTATTCTGTGCACGTATCTTTGGCCCGGTAAAAGACTACGAGTGTCTTTGTGGCAAGTACAAACGCCTGAAGCACCGTGGTGTTATCTGTGAAAAATGTGGTGTTGAAGTTACTCAGACCAAAGTACGTCGTGAGCGTATGGGTCACATCGAGCTAGCTTCACCTGTTGCCCACATCTGGTTCCTTAAGTCACTGCCATCTCGTATCGGTCTGTTAATGGACATGCCGCTGCGTGACATCGAGCGTGTACTTTACTTCGAATCTTACGTAGTAATCGAACCAGGTATGACCAACCTTGAGCGTAGCCAGCTGCTTTCTGAAGAGCAGTACCTGGATGCACTTGAAGAGTGGGGCGACGAGTTCGACGCTAAGATGGGTGCAGAAGCGGTTAAAGCACTTTTAGGCAATATGGACCTAAATGCTGAAATCGAGCTAATGCGCGAAGAGCTAGAAGAAACTAACTCTGAAACCAAGCGTAAGAAACTAACCAAGCGTCTTAAGCTTGTAGAAGCATTCCTACAGTCAGGTAACAACCCAGAGTGGATGATCCTGTCTGTGCTACCAGTACTACCACCGGATCTACGTCCGCTGGTACCGCTAGATGGTGGTCGTTTCGCAACATCAGATCTGAATGATCTGTACCGTCGCGTAATCAACCGTAACAACCGTCTGAAGCGTCTACTGGATCTTGCAGCTCCTGATATTATCGTACGTAACGAAAAACGTATGCTTCAGGAATCTGTTGATGCATTGCTTGATAACGGTCGCCGTGGTCGCGCTATCACGGGTTCTAACAAGCGTCCTCTGAAATCTTTGGCTGACATGATCAAAGGTAAGCAGGGTCGTTTCCGTCAGAACCTTCTTGGTAAGCGTGTAGACTACTCTGGTCGTTCTGTTATCACTGTAGGTCCATACCTACGCCTGCATCAGTGTGGTCTTCCTAAGAAGATGGCACTTGAGCTATTTAAGCCATTCATCTATGGCAAGCTAGAGACTCGTGGTCTTGCGACAACGATCAAAGCTGCCAAGAAGATGGTTGAGCGCGAAGAAGCGGTTGTTTGGGATATCCTAGACGAAGTGATCCGCGAACACCCGGTAATGCTTAACCGTGCACCAACATTGCACCGTCTAGGTATTCAGGCATTTGAACCAGTACTTATCGAAGGTAAAGCGATTCAGCTTCACCCACTAGTGTGTGCGGCATACAACGCCGACTTCGATGGTGACCAGATGGCGGTACACGTACCTCTAACTCTGGAAGCACAGCTAGAAGCACGTGCACTGATGATGTCTACCAACAACATCCTATCGCCAGCGTCTGGTGATCCAATCATCGTTCCTTCTCAGGATGTTGTATTGGGTCTTTACTACATGACGCGTGAGAAAATCAACGCGAAGGGTGAAGGCATGTACCTTGCTGGACCTGCCGAGGCAGAGAAAGCATACCGTACTAAGAGCGCAGAGCTACATGCTCGCGTTAAAGTACGGATCACAGAGCATCGCTATGACGAGCAAGGCAACCTAGTTGCTGATACTAAGCTTGTTGATACGACTGTGGGCCGTGCAATGCTATGGACGATCGTACCAAAAGGTCTTTCATACAGCTTGGTAAACACTGAAGCTCTGGGTAAGAAGCAAATTTCTAAACTGCTTAACACTTGTTACCGTGAATTGGGTATGAAAGACACAGTCGTCTTTGCTGACCAAATCATGTACACAGGTTTTGCTTACGCGGCACTGTCTGGTGTTTCTGTTGGTATCGACGATATGGTTGTACCAGAAGCGAAATACACCAAGATCGCTGAAGCTGAAGCAGAGGTTGCTGAAATTCAGGAGCAGTTCCAGTCTGGTCTTGTGACTGCTGGCGAACGTTACAACAAAGTTATCGATATCTGGGCAACGGCCAACGAGCAGGTTGCTAAAGCGATGATGGATAACCTGTCTTTCGACACTGTGATTAACCGTGACGGTGAAGAAGAACAGCAGAAATCGTTCAACAGCGTATACATGATGGCCGACTCCGGAGCTCGTGGTTCTGCAGCTCAGATCCGTCAGCTTGCTGGTATGCGTGGTCTGATGGCTAAGCCGGATGGCTCCATCATCGAAACGCCGATCACTGCGAACTTCCGTGAAGGTCTGAACGTACTCCAGTACTTCATCTCTACTCACGGTGCTCGTAAGGGTCTTGCCGATACAGCACTTAAGACAGCTAACTCCGGTTACCTGACGCGTCGTCTGGTAGATGTTGCGCAGGATGTGGTTATCACAACGGATGATTGTGGTACACACGCTGGTATCACAATGATGCCGCTAGTCGAAGGTGGTGATGTTAAAGAGCAACTAGGTGATCGTGTTCTTGGTCGTGTTGTTGCTGAAGACGTTATCAAGCCAGGTACTAACGAGGTTCTTGCTCCACGTAACACGCTTCTTGATGAGAAGTGGTGTGACATCCTGGAAGAGAACTCAGTTGACCAGGTGAAAGTACGTTCGGTTGTAACCTGTGAGAATGACTTCGGTTGTTGTAAGTTCTGTTACGGTCGTGACCTGGCTCGTGGTCACTTGGTTAACCAAGGCGAGGCAGTGGGTGTTGTTGCTGCTCAGTCAATCGGTGAACCGGGTACACAGCTTACGATGCGTACGTTCCACATCGGTGGTGCGGCATCTGCAGCAGCTGCAGAAAACAGCATCCAGGTTAAGAACAACGGTTCGATGAAACTACACAATGCCAAGTTTGTTACTAACAACGAAGGCAAGCTAGTTATCACTTCTCGTGCGTCAGAAATGAGCGTTATCGATGAGTTCGGTCGTACCAAAGAGAACTACAAACTGCCATACGGCTCGCACCTGACTAAAGGTGATGCTGCGGAAGTTAAAGCTGGCGAAGTTATCGCTAACTGGGACCCGCACACAATGCCAATCATCACGGAAGTGGCAGGTCGTGCTCAGTTTGTTGACCTGATTGATGGCGTAACGATTTCTCGTCAGACTGATGAGCTAACGGGTCTGTCTATGATTACTGTACTTGACGCTGCAGAGCGTACCGGTGCAGGTAAAGACATGCGTCCGACAGTTAAGCTAGTTGATGAAAACGGTAACGATGTAATGATCGCCGGCACCGAGATGCCAGCACAGTACTTCTTGCCGGGTAAAGCAATCATCCAGCTTGAAGACGGTGCCATGGTTGGTATCGGTGATACGCTAGCACGTATCCCTCAGGCATCTGGCGGTACGAAAGATATCACCGGTGGTCTGCCACGAGTTGCTGACCTGTTCGAAGCACGTAAGCCGAAAGAGCCAGCAATTCTTGCTGAAATCACGGGTATGGTTTCGTTCGGTAAAGAGACAAAAGGCAAGCGTCGTCTGATCATCACACCTGCCGAAGGCAATGCATACGAAGAAATGGTTCCTAAGTGGCGCCAGCTAAACGTATTCGAAGGTGAGAAGGTCGAGAAGGGTGATGTAATCGCCGATGGTCCAGAGGCTCCGCACGATATTCTACGTCTACGTGGTGTACACGCAGTTGCAGAATACATCGTGAACGAAGTTCAGGAAGTTTACCGACTACAGGGCGTTAAGATTAATGATAAGCACATTGAGACTATCATTCGTCAGATGCTACGTAAGGTAACTATCAGCGTCGCTGGTGACTCTGAGTTCCTTCCGGGTGAGCAAGTTGAGTTCTCTCGTGTAACAATCGCGAACCGTAAGCTAGAAGCTGAAGGCAAGCTACCTGCTACATACGAGCGTGACCTACTGGGTATTACGAAAGCGTCTCTGGCAACAGAATCGTTTATCTCGGCAGCATCGTTCCAGGAAACGACTCGCGTACTAACAGAAGCTGCGGTTTCTGGTAAGCGTGACGAGCTACGTGGCCTGAAAGAGAACGTAATCGTTGGTCGTCTGATCCCTGCTGGTACCGGTTATGCGTATCACCAGAAACGTCAGCGTCAGCGTGATGCAGAGCTAGAGCCTGTAGCACCTCAGGTTGATGCAGAGCAAGCGTCTCAAGATCTTGCAGCACTGCTAAATGCTGGCCTGAGCGACGAAAACTAATTAGGTTTCGTCTCTTGAGTTGAGCAAGAAAAAGGCACCCAATTGGGTGCCTTTTTGTTATTGGGGCTTTCAAAAAAATCCCCAGAGGATATCGCTCTGGGGATCGTAAGAGTTTCAGGGCAGAGGTAGCTTGTGTATTCATTCGTGGCGCAGGTATTACGTGGCAGAATGTTGGAGTTTCTGCGGGTCAGCGATAGGAACGGTGAATAACCCTAAGCCATGACACCTAAGTTCAGGGCCGTTAATCATCCGTATCCGTGTTCTCGCCTAAATTTTGGGTTTACGCACCCGGCGGACACGCTAAGCTTTCACTGATCAGCTCGATTAAGTTATCTTCCAGAGCGAACCGAAGCTCAATCAGTTCACCGACCGAGGAAAGGTCACTATCTAAATCAGGGATATCACCACCTTCATCGATAGCACAATAACGATCGGTGAAATTCAGTAAAGGATCGGTAGTTTGGGTGATTTGTGAATAGAGTAGCGAGATATCTTCGGTTGGTGAGTAACCTGTTGCATTCCAGCGTTCCATGACCATGTCATAGATTTTGAAATGGCCTTCGGAGATATAATCGACAAGTTGCTGGCTGAAAAGTTGAAGTTGTGAAGAGGTTGGAAGCTGGCGTGTATTGTTTTCAAACGGGGGGAGTCCCGCTAACTTGCAATAGTCGATCAGTAGCTGCTGACGGGACATCAGCCAGTGATCAATGACATCGCTGGTGCCGCCCCACTGTTTTTGTACTTGTTCGAATTTACTTAACATGACCATGCCCTCATGATCGATCAGTACCGACACAAGGGGTACTGATAACGATACCTGTGAAACTCTTAAAAAAGAGAACCTTGTATTACGGATTAATATTCCGTCATTAAGTTTAGATTGCCAGTAAAAACCGAACCCTGCAAGGATGGATGTGACATTGATGTTAAAAAAACAAGAATTAGCGTATTGGTGTGTAGTTAAAGATCGCAAATTATATATGAGCAATCATACACTTCCACTAATGACCCAGGATCAGATAGGCTTAAATAGCAAACAGGCACGCTATATTGGTGAGTATAATGAAAGGCCTGTTTATTGGCTGGAAGCTACTGAAAATCATAAGGAAGAGGACTTCTATTCTCAAAGAGAATTACTGACTCTCGACAGCGAGCTGTTCAACCTGGCAGGAAAAGCGACTCAGCTTTCTCATATGCTCCATAGCCAGGCCTTTTGCCCGGCCTGTGGTGAGCCGTGCAAGTTGGCATCGAATGACTTGGCGATGGTTTGCCAAGGCTGCCATACCCACCATTATCCGCGATTATCCCCCTGCGTGATTGTTGCTGTCCGTAACCAAGACAAAATTCTCTTGGCCCAGCACCCTCGGCATAAAACTGGCATGTATACAGTGATTGCTGGATTTGTGGAGGCCGGAGAAACGCTGGAACAGTGTGTCGCCAGGGAAGTTGAGGAAGAAACTGGGGTCAAGGTAGCGAACATTCGCTATTTCGGCAGTCAGCCGTGGGCATTTCCGTCTAACCTGATGATGGGCTTTCTGGCTGATTATACAAGTGGTGAGCTTAAGCCCGATTATGAAGAGCTAAGTGATGCTATCTGGGCGACAAGCGATCAATTGCCTGCATTGGCTCCGGAAGGAACGATTGCCAGAGCGTTGATTGATTACACCCTAACCTTGATGGCGGATCGATAGGATAAAAAAACCCTCCTAAATGGAGGGGCAAGGTGCAGTTATTTGCTCTCTACGAGCAAAATCATTGTTATTATTGCTAGCGCGCAGATTTTGTATCATGGGAACCCTGTGAGTCGCAAACCTAGTGAACAGATTGTTGCTATAAATATGATCGGCTTAACAATTGGACTCTTTTGTTGCTGTCACGGAGTGATACAATACGCCGCAGAATTAACCCATGGAGTCCAGAATGAGCGAATTAAAGAATGACCGCTACCTACGTGCGCTGTTGAAGCAACCGGTAGATTGCACACCTGTATGGATGATGCGTCAGGCAGGCCGCTATCTGCCAGAATACCGCGCTACACGTAGTGTTGCTGGTGACTTCATGTCGCTATGTAAAAATGCTGAGCTGGCGAGTGAAGTGACTCTTCAGCCGCTACGCCGTTTTCCGCTGGATGCCGCAATTCTGTTCTCAGATATCCTGACTATCCCGGATGCGATGGGCCTGGGGCTGTATTTCGAGGCGGGTGAAGGACCTAAGTTTGAACGTCCGATCACTTGCAAGGCAGATGTCGATAAAATTGGTTTGCCGGATCCAGAAGGCGAGTTGCAGTACGTGATGAATGCCGTCCGCCAAATCCGCAAGGATCTTCAGGGCGAGGTACCACTGATCGGTTTCTCTGGCAGTCCTTGGACGCTGGCAACTTATATGGTTGAAGGTGGAAGCTCAAAGGCATTCACCAAGATCAAAAAGATGATGTACGCAGAGCCGCAAACATTGCACCTGCTACTGGATAAACTAGCTGACAGCGTGATTGAGTATTTGAATGCCCAAATTAAAGCGGGTGCACAATCTGTGATGGTATTCGATACCTGGGGCGGCGTTCTGACCCCGCGTGATTACAACGAGTTCTCGCTGCGCTACATGCACAAGATTGTTGACGGCCTGATCCGTGAAAACGACGATCGCCGTGTGCCTGTTACTCTGTTTACCAAAAATGGCGGTATGTGGCTGGAGCAAATTGCTGCCACGGGCTGTGATGCTGTAGGTCTGGACTGGACGATCAATATTGCTGATGCCAAGCGTCGTGTTGGTGACAAAGTAGCCCTTCAAGGCAATATGGATCCTTCAATGCTATATGCTCAACCAGAGCGTATTCGTCAGGAAGTAGCGACGATTCTGGAAGGATACGGCGACGAAGGTACCGGCCACGTGTTTAACCTGGGCCACGGTATCCACTTGGATGTGCCGCCTGAAAACGCTGGCGTATTTGTGGAAGCAGTACACGAGCTGTCTAAGCCGTATCACAAATAAGAGCAAATACGAGACCCTAGGTGACTAGTCGTTCCTAGGTTGAGTATGAAGAGCCCATGCAGTTTACAGCGTGGGCTTTTTGCTTTCTCGCTTCTCGAAACTAGCTTCTTGAAATACCCAAATGCTGGTGGACGTAGTCGCGGATATACGGTACCACCTCAGCTTCAAACCATGGGTTTTTCTTCAGCCACAAGGTATTGCGAGGTGAAGGATGGGGCATGGGGATGAATTCAGGTGCCCATTGACGCCATGCTTTCACTGTTTCGGTCAGTGTCTTGGGTTTGTTTTGCAGGTAGCGTTGCTGGGCATATTGGCCGACCAATAACGTCATACCGACATTAGGCAGCAATGGCCAAACCTGCGGGTGCCATTGCGGAGCACATTCCGCTCTTGGAGGGAGATCGCCGGATTTCCCTTTTCCCGGGTAGCACAGCCCCATCGGCATGATAGCGATTTGTGCCGGATCATAGAACGTGTCGCGATCGAGCTCAAGCCATGCCCGCAGCCGGTTGCCGCTTGGGTCGTTCCACGGGATCCCGGTTTCATGAACACGCGTGCCCGGAGCCTGGCCGACAATCATCAGTTTTGCGGTGCTGGCAGCCTGTATCACTGGGCGGGGTCCGAGGGGAAGGTGATCCTTGCAGGTCTCGCAGTGGCGGATTTGATCCAGCAGGTTATCAAGTTGTTGAGTTGCCATAGCTGTTGCCTTTAGTCACTAATAACCACGGTTGAAATCAACTTGGTACATCATTGGCTGTTGTTGGATATATCGTTGATAGTTTGCTTTAAATATTTCGAAAACCTGTTCAGGAAAGCTTTCTGCTGCGATATGAGGAGTAATGGTTATGTTAGGGTTCTGCCAGAAAGGGTGGCTCTCGTTGAGCGGCTCCTGCTTGAATACATCAAGATAGGCATGGGTTACGCAGCCTTGCTCGATAGCGGTCAGCAATCCCTGTTCGCATACGGCATTACCACGCCCCACATTAAACAGTAGCGTATTGCGGCAGTGGCTCAAGGTACGGGCATTGAAAAGATCATCGGTCTCCGTCGTAGCAGGGAGGGTGGAGACCAGAATATCAGCCGTCGCCAACCCATCAGCCAGCTGGGTGAGGGGGTAAATTCGGTCAAAGCTAGTTTCTCCTGTCTGGCCTGAACGGTTAATACCGATGACTTCAAGGCCAAAGGCTTTGGCAACCCGTGCCAAATGAGTCCCGATGGAGCCGGTGCCAAGAATGACCATGGTTCTCTTGTCCAGCGGAGAATACGGAAATCGTCGCCATTGGGCTTGAGATTGTTGTTGCCGGTATAGGCTGAGCTGGCGGGTATGATCAAGGGTATACCCCATGACATATTCCGCGATCAACTGGCCAAAATGACCCCGAATATTGGTCAGGGTATAGTCTTGTCGGATATCTGGCCGGATCAGCGCATCAATCCCCGCATAGGTAGATTGCAGCCAGCGTAGCGCCGGATAACGCTCAAGGTAAGCGGCTATGCGAGGGGGATCGGCTAAAATGATGGAGGCTTGCGCTGGGTCTTCCGTGATTTCAAGTGCTGGTAGCTGGGCCTGGGCGAGCAATTTCCGGTAATCATCATATTGTCTTGCCACAATCAGTAATTTATTCATTCTTGTTCCTTTTATGCTGGTGACCGTTACCCTGGCAACTTTACTGCGAGCGACATCTATATATAGGAGTTGTTGGATATTGGAGCCGCTTAATATTGAAGTAGCTTGGGTATACAAGTACACTTCGGTGCAAATCACAACTGCAGATTATCCCATGCTAAAGAATCCAGTTCAGCTTCGCCTTGAAAAATTAGAACCGTGGCAACACATCACCTTTATGGTCTCTCTGTGTGAGCGAATGTACCCCAACTATGCACTGTTCTGTCAGGAAACTGAATTTGCGGATGAGCAGAAATATCGTTCGATTCTGGATAGTATCTGGGAAATCCTGACAGTCAAAACGGCAAAGATTAATTTCGAAAGGCAACTAGAGAAGCTAGAAGAGTTGGTGCCTAGTGCCGATGAGCATGATCTTTATGCGGTAAACCCGGCGATTGATGCCTGTGTCGCTTTGGCTGATTTGCTGCATGCCATGCTGGATCGTGATTTAATGCTGGAAACCCTGACGAAGCTGAGTTCTCTGTCTGCGGAAACCGTCGCTGATCTTGAGTTTGCTCAGACTGGTGTTGAGATTACCAACGAGAACCAGAAAGAGAACGAAGCGATTTGTGCCGAGTGGGATATGCAGTGGGCAATTTTCCGTGCCCTGAAAGAAGCTGAACGACGTGATATCGAGCTGATTAAGGATCTACGCCAAGAGTTGCGTGATGAGCCGGTCAGCAACATAGGTATCGAGCTGTAAGCCGAATGACCAAATTGAAAAAAGGAGCCGGAAGGCTCCTTTTTTGTACCTCCTTATATATCCTTATTCGGCAAGAGTGGCGATGGTTTTACTTATAGGGGGATTGTTGTGATGTTGTTAAGTTGATAGATCTGGTTTTTGGGTGTTACCTTGGTGTTATCAACTGCTTTGTTGCTAATTTTTGACCCAATACACTTATCTGGTGCTGCCGTCTTGTGTGATGTGTCTAAGGGCGTATATAACAAAGACTGGTCCGCAGCTTACTATCGCTGACGGAGTATATTCATCTGTCAAAGCGGGACAACGCATGAAAGCAATCCAGCCTTCAGTATCAGCATACAATAGCAGTCACCTTGCTATTGCTGCTTGCGCGCTCCTCCTGCTCTCTCTGAACCTTATTCGGAGCTGACAGGCTTTATCTTTTTTCTGTCAGCTTGTGAAGAAGCTGGCAGGGTCCCTTTAAAATCAATTCTCCTTCCCGTTTCCTCCAAGCTGAATGCTATACAGAGGAACACTATGCTGAATTCAACGTTAAGTTCAGGGCTGAACCCAAGATTAAATGCGCGTGATATCGCTGCCTTAGGCTTTATGACCTTTGCCATGTACTTAGGTGCCGGAAATTTGATTTTTCCGCCATTTCTAGGCTTTCAGGCCGGTGAACATTTTCTGGGCAGCATGATTGGCTTCTTGCTGACAGGTGTTGGACTGCCAGCGTTTGCATTGGTGATGGTGGCTCTGGTTAGAGGGTCTGATAATCTGACGGCAGCCTTACCGCGTCCACTTGCGACGAGTTTCTGGGTCATGGTTTTTATCGTTATCGGGCCGGCTTTTGTGATCCCTCGTGCTATTACCGTGGCTTACCAGTTTAGCTTGGTGCCCTTCATCGGCGATACGGGATTGATACCATTCTCCGCGGCTTTTTGTATGGCGACGGTTTTGTTTGCACTGTTCCCCGGTTAGCTGGTGGATACGTTGGGTAAGTGGTTAACGCCTTTGCTGTTGGTCATTTTGTCAGTCTTGGCTGTTCTGGCTTTCCTGTATCCTTCCGGCGAGGTGATGATTGCGCAAGGTCCGTATATTGACGGGGCATTTGCCGAAGGGCTGACACAGGGCTATATGACCATGGATGCGCTGGGTTCGATCGGTTTTGGTTGGATTATTTTCCGTGCGATCCAGAGTATGGGCATCAGCTGCCCGAAAGCCACGGCAAAATATACTGTTATTGCGGCAGTTATGTATGCCGTAGCAATGTCCGTGGTGTACTTGTCATTGGCGTATATCGGTGCGACTAGTGCTGATTTGGGGACTGATTTTACCAACGGCGGGGAAATACTTACAGCCTTCACCAACTATCACTTAGGTCTTACCGGTATTGTGTTGCTGGGAGCGGTGATGGTGTTGGCATGCCTGACGACGGCTATCGGGGTAACGACGGCAGGCAGTGAGTTTTATAGCACGGCTTTCTCAGCCATTTCATACCGCCGTAGTGTATGGGGAACCATGATCCTGGCGGGCCTGGTGGCGAATGTTGGTTTGGAGCAGTTGCTTGCGGTGACATTACCGGCCGTGGTCGCCTTGCATCCTATTGCGATAGCGCTGCTATTGGTTGCACCAGTCAGAAAAGTGCTAGCGCCAAGCATGGTCTTGGTCACGGTGGGCACGGCATTGGTTTTTGGTTGTATTGATGCCGTTCATATTTTGGGCCAGATGCCGGAAAATATGGGGCAGGAGCTAGAGCAGCACCTACCGCTGTATCGCTACTATGCGGGGTGGATTGTACCTACCGTAAGTATGCTGTTGGTAGGGTTAGTATGGTCGCGAGTGATGACCAAAAAACTACAGCTGGCGAAAGCCTAGATCGGAAACATTACTCTGGATCAAAGGTAAAACAAAGGGGCCATCGGCCCCTTTGTTTATTACTCAGTGTTTATTGTTCAGTGCGATCACTCATCATCTTTGCTTTCAATCACACCGTGGAGTTTCTTCCATTTCTCCCAGCGCTGATAGGCCAGTTGCTGCATGTCGGTGCTGGTATCCGCTTCATCGACAATCTCTTCGCCGACCAGGCTCTCGAAAATGTCCTCCAGGGTGATCAGTCCTTGTACGGTACCGTACTCATCAACCACCAGTACCAGTTGTGAGCGCTCTTTCATCAGTTGTTCGAAGGCTTTTGGTACACTGGCATTATTCATAATCACCGGGATCGGGCGCATCAGGGTGCCCAGCTCTTGCTGTCCTCGGCCGGCATGGCTTTCGGCAAACAGCTCAAGACGATGGACGAAGCCGATGATGTTGTCCTTTTGCTCACTGTAAATGAGTGGGCGGGAAAACGGGCTGTCTTTGTGCTCAGACAGGAACTCGTTGATTGGCTGCTCTGCCTCAACCCGGAACAAAACGGGACGCGGTGTCATGATTTTGGTAACGCTGACCTCACGGAACTGAAGCAGGTTGGTCATGATTTTTGACTCGCCCTCTGCGAGTTCGCCTGATTCTTTGGCGAGCATGGCCATTGCCGACAATTCGTCACGCAGTTTCGGCGGCTCATGGCCTTGTGACAAGCGTCGGGTAATTTGCTCTGATACCCAGACAAACGGTGTCAGTGCCCATACCATCCAACGCAATACGATTGCGGATTTGGGAGCCAACTGGCGCCAATAGGTTGCGCCGATAGTTTTGGGAATGATTTCTGAAAACAGCAGAATACCAATCGTCAGTATGGCGGAAAATAGACCCAGCCATTGGCTGCCGAATACGACCGCTGCTTGGGCGCCGGCGGTCGCCGCACCAATAGTGTGAGCGATGGTGTTAAGGGTGAGGATCGATGCCAACGGGCGGTCGATATTGTCTTTAAGGGCAGCAAGACGAGGTGCTGCCGGATGGTTCTGCTGGCGCAGAGTGCCAATATAACTTGGCGAAATACTGAGGAGCACGGCTTCGAGCACCGAGCAAATAAACGAAACACCAATCGCAATAGCGATGTAAATCGTAAGGAGTATCATGCTTACCTTGTCAGCTTAATAAGGAAATTACGCCTATATTAATTGGTGCGATAGGGAATAAATACAACTATTTCATTTTGCGTATTGGTAACATTTTGTGAACTTGCGCTCAGTTTATGGTTAAAGAGTCCGCACATAACCACATGATGGCCGACAAACCTTTGCCACACGGGCTTCTTTTGAATTAGAGTTGATGCGTCTGAAGAAAAACCTTAGAAGGGAAACCTAATGAACAAGACCCAACTTATTGACCTGATCGCTGAAAAAGCAGATCTTTCTAAAGCTCAAGCGAAAGTTGCACTAGAGTCAACTCTAGACGGCATTACCGATGCGCTTAAGGAAGGTGACCAGGTTCAACTAATTGGCTTTGGTACATTTAAAGTAAACCACCGCGCAGCACGTACTGGCCGCAACCCGCAAACTGGTCAGGAAATCCAGATCGCAGCTGCGAACGTTCCTGCATTCGTAGCGGGTAAAGCACTGAAAGACGCAGTGAAATAATCTATACTCCGCCAGGTTATTCATCTGGCGGAGTTATTGCTATGAAACGTCTTCTTCCTTTTTTTCTTATCTCGCTCCTGGCTGGATGTGAAACCACCGCTGTTCCCGAAAATTCCATTACCCCCGTTCTGACCCATACTGGCGGCCAGACGATGGGCGATGCTACCTCGCTGTACTGGTACTCTTCCCAGCAAAACCGGCCGGTGAAACTGGCTGAAGTGGTCACTGCCGGAGACTACGGTCAATACCAATCTGATTATCGCTGGCGCGATGGCAAGTTACGTGAGATTAAGCGTGATGGAACGCGGCTATACGAAAAGACCCTCAAACCTTTCACCCTTCATGTCCGCTATGACACCCAGGGTAGCGCGGTGTTCCAGCGTTATACCGTAGATGGCTCTGTGCTGCCGTTGTCTGACTCCCAGCTCTATCAGCTTACCCAACAGGCCGAGAATGCTATCAGCATTGTTAAAAAGCAGCGTAAAGACGATTTATCGCTGGTGCAGGGGCATTGGCAGGGTAACCGCTTGATTCGCTGTGGCAGCGAAAAGTCGTTGGAGATGACTTTCAATCCGGCTTTGCCTGAGTTTACTGCCCGGCAGCTTAGCCAACAGGGGCAGAATCGCTTCATCGTGGTGTCAGGCAAGGTTCGTCGGGATAAGGTCGAGGCGAGCCAGTTGTTGATGCTCGCTGATGACAGCGGACAATGTATTGCTCCTCCTGCTTTGCTTGAAAAGTAATCCTGTTCTTTTTTGAAAGCGAAACAAAAAACGCGCTGTGGACAGCGCGTTTTTTATTTGCATCTAGCGCCGGCGCTAGGCTTGTTGTTCACGCTCTATCGCACGGTAGCCGATATCATTACGATGGAACATACCATCCCAGCTTACCTGCTTGGTAAGTTCATAAGCGTGTTGCTGGGCTTCTGAGACAGTATTGCCAAGCGCGGTGGCACAAAGTACACGGCCGCCGTTTGTCACGATATCACCAGATTGATTATTCGCGGTGCCAGCATGGAAAATCTTCTGGCCGTCAACTTGCTCTGTTGGTAGGCTGATAACATCACCTTTGGCGTAATCTGCCGGGTAGCCGCCGGCTGCAAGTACCACACCAATAGAAGCGCGCGGGTCCCACTTTGATTCCGCCTGATCAAGCTTCTCATCAATCGCCATTAGGCAAAGGTCGACCAGATCAGACTCCATACGCATCATGATTGGCTGGGTTTCAGGATCACCGAAGCGACAGTTGTACTCAATGACTTTTGGGGTACCGTCAGCTGCGATCATAAGACCTGCGTATAGGAAGCCTGTATACGGGTGACCTTCGGCATCCATACCACGCACCGTTGGGTAGATAACTTCTTCCAGAATACGCTCATGAATCTCAGGCGTAACCACAGGTGCTGGTGAGTAAGCTCCCATGCCTCCCGTATTAGGACCGGTGTCTTTGTCACCGACACGCTTGTGATCTTGGCTGGTGGCCATTGGCAGAACGCTTGAGCCGTCGACCATGACGATAAAGCTCGCTTCTTCACCTTCCAAGAATTCCTCGATAACTACACGGCTGCCTGCTTCACCGAAGGCGTTACCTGCAAGCATGTCTTTAATCGCGCCTTCTGCTTCCTCGAGGGTCATCGCCACAATAACGCCTTTACCGGCGGCTAAGCCATCAGCTTTAACCACGATAGGGGCACCCTGCTCACGAACGTAGGCCAAAGCCGGTTCAATATCGGTAAAATTGGCGTATGCACCTGTTGGGATATGATGGCGAGCCAGAAAGTCTTTAGTGAATGCTTTGGAACCTTCTAGCTGAGCGGCAGCTTGTGTAGGGCCGAAGATTGGCAGGCCCGCCTCACGGAAAGCATCAACCACGCCGATAACCAACGGCGCTTCAGGGCCAACAATGGTCAGTTCGATGGCTTTTTCTTTGGCAAAGGCAACCAAGTCGGTAATATCTTCAACACCGATTGCCACGTTTTCAAGCTTTGGTTCAAGGGCCGTGCCGGCGTTACCCGGAGCAACATACACCGTGTCAACGTTTGGGTTCTGTGCGGCTTTCCAACCCAGTGCGTGCTCACGGCCGCCGGCACCAATAATCAATACATTCATAATATTCCCTTTGATTACTCCTCCCCTTTTTAAGGGGAGGTTGGGAGGGGTTAAGATAGCTAGCGCTTCAAACCCCCTCTAACTCCCCCTTGAAAAGGGGAAGAACCAAAAAATTAGTGGCGGAAGTGGCGCATACCCGTAAAGATCATCGCCATGCCGTGCTCGTCGGCGGCATCAATCACTTCCTGGTCGCGCATCGAGCCGCCCGGCTGGATAACACACTTAATCCCCGCTTCGGCTGCTGCATCAATACCGTCACGGAACGGGAAGAAAGCATCTGATGCCATCACGCTACCCGCAACCTCCAGGTTCTCGTCTGCTGCCTTGATCCCGGCAATTTTCGCTGAGTAAACTCGACTCATCTGGCCGGCACCGACGCCGATAGTCATGTCGCCTTTTGAGTAAACTATCGCGTTAGACTTCACGTACTTCGCGACTTTCCAGCAGAATAGTGCGTCTTTAAGTTCTTCTGCTGTTGGTTGGCGTTTAGAAACCACTTTCAGATCGTCCTCAGACACCATGCCTTGGTCGCGATCTTGGACTAATAGGCCGCCGTTAACGCGTTTCACGTCAAAGCCAGTTGTCTTCGTTGTCCACTCACCACACTCTAGTAGGCGAAGGTTCTTCTTAGCCGCGACGATTTCTACCGCTTCAGCAGAAACAGAAGGCGCAATGATAACTTCAACGAATTGGCGCTCAGTAATAGCGGTTGCTGTTGCTGCGTCTAGTTCGCGGTTGAATGCGATGATGCCGCCAAATGCTGACGTTGGGTCTGTTTTGAAAGCGCGGTCGTAGGCTTCTAGGATGTCTTTACCTAATGCAACGCCACATGGGTTTGCGTGTTTAACGATCACACAGGCAGGCTGGTCGAACTCTTTGACACACTCAAGGGCGGCATCGGTATCTGCAATGTTGTTGTAAGACAGCGCTTTGCCTTGGATCTGGCGTGCTGTTGATACAGAGGCTTCTTCCGGGTTCTTTTCAACGTAAAAAGCAGCGGCTTGGTGGCTGTTCTCACCGTAGCGCATATCCTGCTTCTTCTCGAATTGCTGGTTGAAGGTGCGCGGGAATTTACTTTTGTTTTCAGGTGAAGGTTCGTCGCCTTCCTTGTTGTCGCCGTAAGATGGCACCATGGTACCGAAGTAGTTGGCAATCATGCCGTCATAGGCGGCAGTGTGCTCAAAGGCCGTGATAGCCAGATCGAAACGGGTCGCATGGGCCAAAGAACCGTTGTTGGCTTCTAACTCGGCAAGGACACGTCCATAGTCATGGGCGTTAACTACAATAGTTACGTCTTTGTGGTTCTTCGCTGCAGAGCGCACCATCGTCGGGCCGCCGATATCAATATTCTCAACCGCGTCTTCCAGCGTGCAGCCTGCTTTTGCCACTGTCTGGGCAAATGGATACAGGTTCACCACCACCATATCAATCGGGTCGATACCGTGTTGAGCCATGACCTCATCGTCCTGGCCGCGGCGGCCCAATACGCCACCGTGTACTTTCGGGTGAAGTGTCTTGACTCGGCCGTCCATCATTTCAGGGAAGCCGGTATAATCCGATACCTCGGTGACCTTGATACCTTGTTCGGCAAGCAGGCGAGCAGTACCGCCAGTAGAAAGGATGTCAACACCACGGTTGGCAAGAGCCTGTGCGAATTCAACAATACCAGTTTTGTCTGATACGCTGATCAGCGCACGGCGAATAGGACGAGCGTTTTCCATTGCTACCATCTCTTTTATACACGGGGGAATATTTGCCAAAAGCCAACGTGGTATTGGTGCTGGATTTTGGTAAATACCCTCATTAGAATCGAAGAGTGCCAGATCCTTAGCAGGGGGCAGTGATTTTTTGTCGATGGCGCATATTTTACATGAAATCCAGCATCACGCAAACGTTTGCTTTTTGTGTTTTATGATGTTTACCACAGGTGTTGATGCTTAGAAAAAATGGGTTGGGTATGTATTTGATTGGACAGCTGGCAAAGTTGTGTGATGTCAGCAGCGATACGTTACGGTTTTATGAAAAGAACGGCCTGCTTAAGCCTGCGGGACGCAGTGACAGCGGATATCGCCTCTACAGTGAAGCCGATTTGTCACGGGTGAAGTTCATCATGCGCTCCAAGGCCATCGGCCTTAGCCTGGATGAAATTAGGGAGCTACTGGATATTCGACTCGAAGCCTGCCAGCACAGCTGCGCAGAAGTCAAAGCCATTACCCAGGCGAAGCTGGATGAAGTTGACAAGAAAATGGTAGAACTCAAGCGTATTCGGTTAGCCCTGAAGAAAATCAATGATGCCTGCTGTGGCCATATCGATGACAATGCCAGTCATTGCTCTATTTTGGAAGCGCTGGGGGATCATGATGACGAGGCAGACAAACTGTGATAGCTTCGAATTATCACGTAGTTATTGATAGGGAAAGTCATGTTAAAGGTAAATGAATACTTTGATGGTCAGGTGAAGTCGATTGGTTTCGAAACCCAGGGCGAGCACACCAGCGTCGGGGTGATGGTGCCGGGTGAATATACTTTCGGTACTGCTGCGCCTGAGCGTATGACGGTGGTCAAAGGTGCGCTGACGGTGAAACTGCCGGGTCATATTGACTGGGAAACCTATACTGCCGGCGATGACTTCGAAGTGCCGGGTGATTCATCCTTTCTGGTGATTGTCACGGATACCACGGCCTACCTGTGTGATTACCTGTGAGCGAGTGAGTAAACGTTACTCAGATAAAAAAGCTTCGCCGAGGCGAAGCTTTTTTGATGGCGTTATTCTTTCGGGATCAGCACGGTATCGATGATATGAATGATACCGTTACTAGCCTCGATACCTCCGGTAATAACCTTGGCTCCGTTGATAGTTACGCTATTTTCGCTGCTTTCGATTGTCACCGTCCCGCCTTGTAATGTCTTCGGCAGTTTTAGCATGCCGACCTCTTTGGAAGAGATAGCGCCGGGCAAGACATGATACTTAAGAAGAGCTTGGAGCTGTTCTTTGTTTTCGGGTTTGAGTAGTTCGGCCAACGCACCTTCCGGCAATTTGTTAAAGGCATCATCGGTGGGAGCCAGAACAGTAAACGGCCCTTTTCCTTCCAGGGTTCCGCTCAGATCAGACGCCCTAATGGCCATCACAAGAGTTTGGAAGTCATCATTGTTAGCTGCCACCTCGACCAGATTTATCTTTGGTTTTTCGTGATGCGTTGCGACTGCCAAGCCTGACAAGGTAAGTAGAAATAAGGCGCTTAGCGAATAGGAAATAAAACGTTGGACTGTTTTCATTGTTAACCCTCGTTATTGCTGTTTTGGTGTAATCAGAGCTTTAAACGTACAAAGAGGGAGTATGGTTCACCGAGAAAGGAATGTTGTCTCATAAACAGAAAAGCCCTGAAGCTGTTTTCAAGCTTGTGGACCACTCTGGAGATGGCTAGGGCATATACTTGGTGATGGTTATATCAACAATTTGTCTTTTTACATTAAAATAATAAGCAATGTAGATGTAATCAAGTTGGCGTCATGACCATTTTATGGCTTAAACCGCTGTAAAAAATTGAAAGCAAATGTATCAGATCACTATCCCATCGTTTGTACTACATTAGTACTATCTAATATTGTTTTCTTCTTGCCGTATTAAGTGTGAAGGAGTTACACCATGAAATATAAACAGACGCTCATTATTGGCATTGGCTCTATCGCGTGCTTAACCGCAGCTTTAGCCATAGCCGCCCCAAAATGGCAAAGTGGTATGACGGGAATGATGGGAGGGCCGGGGATGATGAGTGGCGCCTGCGCGATGGGAGGTAGTCCAGGGATGCTGAAGGGCTCCAGTCCTCAAGGGCAAGATATTGGGGTTATACAAACGCAGCTTGATGAACTGAAAAGTCAGCTCAAGTTAAGCAAAGAGCAACAGGTAAGGTGGGATGAATTCAAACTGGTTGTGAAACGACAAGCCGGATCAATGCTCGCGCACCGACAAGAGATGCTGGAATTCATGCAGAGCAGCCAAACCTTGACTCTACCCAAGCGCCTTGCCTTTCACTCCGATATGATGGGAAAACGTTTTGCCAGCATGACCTCCTATTCTGCCGCGCTGACAGACTTATATCAGAGCTTGACCCCTGAGCAACAAGGAATCCTCGATCAAGACGGCTTTATGGGGTGCTATTAATTATCCTAAATAACAGTTAGATAATTAAAAAAAGGCCAGTCATTAAGACTAGCCTTCTTTATGAATATCAGGTAATTAGTTCATGCCGTATTATCAAAATTACTGTTTTCAACTGTTCGCTATAGTTCTTGCCTGCTCGTACTAATCTTTAATTAACAATGATCTAGGTCGCATGTTGTTTGTGCGTGTTTTAGTTTGTTCTGGCTTTTATCGTTAACTCGGCGTACATATGGGGGTACATATAAATGAATATGTACCCCGAAAGCCAAGGAAGAGTCAGTTATGGGTAATTTGTTCGATAAGCACCTCAAAGCGGTACTTAACAAGCAGCAAGCAAAAGCGACCGTCTTAAGTGATGGCGGGGGGCTGGGGGCGAGAGTATCCCCTTTAGGGAAGGTTCGCTGGCAGTTCCGCTATAAAATCGAGGGCAAAAACAAGCGTCTTGATCTGGGCGACTATCCCGACTTACCGTTGATTAAAGTCAGGGAACTTGCCAGGCAGTGCCGTGAATGGTTGGCTGAAGGGTATGATCCAAAGCTAATGCGTGCTCTTGAACGAGAACAGACCTTAAAGCCTGTTACTGTCAAAGATGCCCTTGAATATTGGCTGGTGGAGTATGCTGAAGAGAACAGGGCTAATGCTGCCAAGCATCGTGCTCAGTTTGAACGACATATTTACTCATACATCGGCAATTTGCCATTAATCCAGACTGAAACCCGACACTGGATCGAATGTTTTGATCGGATTCGTAAAGGTATTCAGGGAAAGCAACGTCCGGCTCCCGTTGCTGCTGGTTACGTCTTGCAGAATGCCAAGCAGGCACTCCGATTCTGTCGGGTACGTCGTTATGCTGCCAGCCGTGTACTTGATGATTTGTCTATCAGTGATGTCGGCAAGAAGCAGTGCAAGAAAGATCGCGTGTTAAAGGACAAAGAGCTGGCAGATGTATGGTTGCTTTCTGACAATAGCAGACTGCTTCCTTATTATCGCAACCTGTTAAAGCTACTGCTCATCTTTGGTGCTCGCACTCAGGAAGTACGTCTTTCCACGTGGAAGGAATGGGATTTAGAGGCGAGGCACTGGACGGTGCCAAAGGCAAACAGTAAAACCTCTGAAAAGATTGTCCGACCAATCCCGGAGTCTCTGTGCTCTTGGTTGTTAGCCTTAAAACAGCAGGCTGGCCATGAGGATTATATCTTGGGTGAATTGAAGGCACCTGAAGCAGTCAGCCAGTTTGGGCGTATGATTTGGAAGCGCCTAAAGCATGATGAAGCTTGGACGCTGCATGATTTGCGTCGCACCTTAGCAACTAAGCTGAATGACTTAGGTGTAATGCCGCATGTGGTGGAACACCTGTTGGGGCATTCCCTCGGCGGGGTGATGGCAGTTTATAACCATAGTCAGTATTTGCCGGAAAAAGAAAATGCTCTGAATATATGGTTGGAACGTTTGACTTTGTTGGCAACGCCGTCTGAAAAGGTGGTGCTATTTGAAAAAGTGAAGGGGTAAAAGAAATTCCTGACAGTTATGATTATCCCTTTGATGGAAGAGAACTCGAATTTTCTGCCTCTGTTGCCACTTCAGAAAGAAGAAAGGCTAACGGGTTCTCTTGATTACCAGAAAGCTCTACCTGCTGCTTTGAGTTCCATTTATCATGGTTTCGGCACTGCAGCCAATACTCAATAGCACGGGTATCCGGCGGCAGCTCCTCGAAGTAGTCAACAACTGAGCCGTTGTTTAACACGCGCTGTTTCTTGACCGAACAACCTATAGCTCGGCTAAATAACTTAGACGCTACTTCTGCGTCCGCTTTCATCTTGCCCGCACGTTTCGCTGCATCGAATTCAGGGTGCCGGATAGACCAGTTACGGATGGTATCAACGCTTACTTCAAAGAAGTCAGCTAACTCTCGGTCGATGGCATTGAGTAGGCACAGCTTATAAACCTGCTCTACGTATTCAGGTTTGTACTTGTTGTTATAAGTGTTTCCCTTCGGTGCGACCATGGTTGAACTCTTTATATTAGTGATAGCTAAATTATATCATTGGGTAAGTTAAATTAGGATCTACTAATGTATATCGCGCGCGCGTGTGACCCGAAGTCTTAGGAGATAGGTGCCCTATAAATCTGGTTTTTAGGTTTTCTGGAGGGAGTAGCGTATGCTGAAAGCGGCATGAAATCCCATAGCAACGGTGAGGTGAGTACCATACCGATGCTATTTTCAGTAATAACCGCCGAGTGTAATGCGTCACCTTGATTGCTTTATAACTATTATGCGATCTGTTTAAATTCAGAAACCGTAGTTATAATGAATTGTTTCAAATCATTTAAGGAATCTAAATTACATGATCTTGCGAGTCTGAAATTTCTAGAGTCAATACTAAGATCAAGACCACAAATTTCCTTTATTTTAAATGACAATAATGGCAACAAGAAATCCTTTCCTGAGACTATATTTATAAAGTGTTCGTTTTCATGAACCCATTCATTAATATTATCTCTCGTTTCAGTTACAACTTCTTCACCAAAGTCATTGTTGAGTTCTATAAGTATATCATTAATGATTTTTCCAATTTTATCAATATCAAATATTGGTGGTGACTTTTTTACCCTTGTGATTATGGAATTAAAACCTCTACTTGTCGTTTTTATAGTTGGTTTCAACTTAAATGCAGTGGCAAAAACAACAAATAATTTTATTAAGCTTGCTTCAATTGAATCAACCCATTCATCCCATGATAACTTATCTTCAATGTACTCGACGGTTTTGCAACCTAATGTTTCTTGTATTAAAGCTATTGCAGCATCTTTGCAAAAAAGTGCATTTTCAATGCAATAAAATGGATACTGATAAAGACGAGAATCTTCGACTTTAAACTTACCTGAAACCCAATATAAATCACCATCAATGATGAATACTTTAGGGAAGGATTTATTCTGTTCTTTCGCCCCTTTTATCACCTCTAATCTGCAACCTAAAGGAATAACTTTTTTAATTCTAACTTTACCATCTAAAAGTCTTCCAAATAATTCATTATAAAAAACTGAACTATCTTCATCTTCAACATATATTTCTACATCTTGCAATGGTCGATATAAAACACCAATACTTGACCTGTACTTAACATTATAGCTTGGAATCAAAATGAACCTTCCATATTATTTTCACCATTTACAAACACACACTTATCATCAAAGCCATTGATGATAGCGGGTGAATGTGTTGCAAGAATAACTTGTAAGTTTGCGTTTGCCTTTTTTAGAGAGTCAACAAACATCTCCTGCCATGCTAAGTGTAAAGATAATTCAGGCTCATCAATCATGAATGAAGCTTTACTTAGTAATCTTCGGTTAAATATTATATGTGCAAATAACGTTATAATTTGTGTTTCACCAGAAGAAAGTGAATTAACCTCGATGTCTGTTCCATTCACATTTATTTTTAGATTGCCAGTTTTTATTGATATCTTCTTTCCTGTTTGTGAGAAAAAAGAATTCACAATGCTTTCAAATAAATCAACCTTTTCATATGCCTTGGTTTTATTTAATTGCGATGAACGAATGAATTTAACCAAGTTATCAATTCTAGTTATCTGAGGTTTATTGGCAAACATAAATGTCATAGCCTCAATATATCGCATCTTAGACATTTTGTTTTTATCATTTTCAAAGCGCTTTAATTCATTTACATTTTTCTTTAGTTCATAGAAATACTTATCAGTGGCTTCTTGAACATTAATTAAATTTTTATTTCTTAAACTAAGTGACTCTAAAGCATTAGTTATTACACTTCGCTTGACTTCCAAATCAGATAATTTAAAGTCATTGTCAAAACTAAATCCGTTTGAAACTTCAATAACATTAAAGGCGTCAATTAGAATCTTATCTTTAAGCCTTTCATCTTCAACTATGTTCTTACGGTCAATGGACCTAATCTCATTTTTTATAAGTGATTTAACATCTGATAAGGGGTCGATAACTTCATCATCATGAATAAGATAAGGGTCATCAGGCCATATTTGATGCTTAAATCTAATTTTATAGTTGTTCTCACTGTTCGAAAATTTTCTATCAAGTGATATCAGTATAGGATTTGCTAATTTAGCAATGCTAGAGATCATCTCGCTACTATCAAAATCATCATTTATTATTGATTCTATCCCATACTCAAACCTTTCGGGAGATAAAGAGCTCATTAAATATAATTTAAAGTCATCTTTATTTACTCTAATGGATGCAAGTTTGTTTGTTTTTGCCACAATAAAATCAATGGAGCAGGATTCAAATGGAATTCTAGCTAGCTCCTTAATATCAGGAGTTAATAATGCCATGATTAATTTTAGAGCTGTTGTTTTACCACATCCGTTATGTCCAACTAAAAAATTAATGTCCTCTTTGAAGAAAATATCGAAATTTAAATACCCATGAACTTTTTTAGCAGTAAACCTTTTAATTATCATAATTATCTCTAAATAGTTATAATACCATGCTAAGTTGTGAGCAACACAATGACTAAGCCACCGTATTGCACCTTAAGCAATAAACCAAATGCTACGCACTGAGAATAACTCTTTAACAGTTTCTTAGCTACCAATTGGCGGTTGTTGTGGAATGAACCAATCTGCTTGTCGCTGCTTAGGCTTGTACAGTGTTTCAATTTTTTGTTGATTCGTCAGGCATACATCAATACCATATTCCGTTAAAGAAAAACTAAAGTACTCATTGCCGTTAAAATCGGACGAGTTTAACTTTTCTATCATTCCTGCACGAACTAATTTGATAATTGCCAAATTGATCTGGGCTGAAGATAAGTCGAACTGGTTCAACCTATTATAAAGATCCCAGCTGGAACAACCATCCACGTCTGTATTTGTAGACTCTAACAACGCAGACATAACAATGATGTCTATGTCTAACAGGTCGGCTAACTGAGCGTTGACATCAATCCTTGGCTTTTCCGTATCAGCTGCATTTGACATCAAGCCCTGTTGATTGAATGACCTTTTGATATTTGTTGCGGCATAATTAAGCGATGAAGCCAAGTCGTTATCACTACGATTAGCGTCAAAATCTGTTGGGGTTATACCAAGCAAATCACTTGGGAAGTGTAATTCTACATTTCTTGGCTTTACTATAAAACAACGACTCTTACCAATTGCACCAATAAAAAGCCCTAGCTCAAATACTACATTGTCACGTACAACGTATTTTTCACGAGCCCTCATAACAGCAAGATCATCAGGGGAGAATATAAAAATGGCGAAGTCGATAGCTTTAGTTTTTTCGATTAAATCGTCGAGTGCATTACTTGATAGTTTAAATGTACCGTTACGCCATATTGTTACTTCTGCATCAAATTCGAGGTTTTCAGCTATAGCATCCGAGATTGGAAGACTCTCTACTGAAGAACCAATGAAGACTCTTGGTTTTCTCATTATTTTTCCATATTAACAATTTATACTTGATGCTACTTATGGCAGCTAACGCCAGCCATATTGTGTGCCCCTCCTAACCAGCAAAATCCACCGAACTCTATACCAAAACCTCCGAGTGTAACGCATCACCTTGATGGCCTTGTTATGGCAAAATTAGTCCAGTTACTAGATTTTGACACGCTACCGCCCTTGGACACACAGAGTCCACGAGTGTATACAAATGCGGACAATCTTATCAGAATATGTATAGATTTTGTTGGCTTAGCTCAACGTTATGTGAATCAAGGTGCTATATGTAGAACAAGTTAATTATGTGGGCTTTGTAGACGAGGTGGGATCTTTGGGGGATGGGGATCATCTATCAACGAATTCATAATATTAAGCGTTACTTATCAAAGTTTCGGACTTTGAAAATCGGTTACATTTCGGATGGACATATGTGAAGGGGGGAGGGGGTATTTTGCCGTGGTCCAGCCCCCCCCTCCTGCCTATGGGCTATGAGGTGCAGTTAGTTTGAGGCAGTTCGGTAAATTGAAGCTTAACCTGACCCCTGGCTCAACCATGTTGCAGTGTTCTCTTCAGGCCAGCCAGATAAGGATCCGTGGTGTTTAGTGGAAAAAGTGGGTTTTCAGCTGGCACCTTTTCCCTATAGTACAAACACTCGTCCGTTGCTATTGGTTTAAAGTTGAGCATGTGTGTGATCGTAGAAAGTTATTAATAAGAGAAAAGTCCACTTTTCCCACCTAGACTGGTTAGAGTGCCGGGTTGCCCTTTAATAATGCAATCATCGCGATACAATGAGGCAGATAGTTTCTTATAGTGTGGTGATGGAGGTTAGGGGGAAAGGTGGCAGCAAAGGCCTCTATGTTCCCCCGGTTATATTTCGCTAGAATCGTAGTGAAGGTCGATCGTCATAAAGAGATGGATAGCAGCTATACCCATTGTTAAGGCTCGCTACATGCCCATGGTTAGCCATGTATGCTTTGAATTGCTGCTTGCTGTACGGCTTTCTGTTGTTATGGCGACACCAATCATGATAAATCGTATAAGCGTGACTGACCTTTAAGGGTTGATGTGCTTTATTTGCCTCTCGGTTTCCGATGTCATTGTCATCATCGTTGAGCCAGCAAGCTACGCTATCCCCCTCTCGCTGCCATTCATTGAGACATTTATAATGTGTCGCTGACAAATATAGACCGTTATCGAGATAATCTTTCACCCCCATGATTGCCCAGCCTAATATTACTGGTAACTCATCATCAATAATGCGGTCAACTAATGTTGGATCTCGCTCATTCTCTGGCTTGCTGTTCGCGAAGTGAATGATGGCCCAGCGTCGCCAGAACCCTTCACTATGGTCTTTGGTGGTAAGGAAAAAGTTTCCGTTGAACCAGCACCCGGCATCGGGAACAAAAGTAAATACTTTCCCGTATGGCTCGCGGGCTGATTTGGTATCACCACCGGTAATCGCTTTAAATGCAGCACTCGGAACCGGCTTGTCTTTGTCAATTTCAGGAACAAGATTCAGTAGCTTTCCGGCAAATGATGCAACTTTGTAGTCGTTGTCCATCTCGTGTGGGCTGACGCTTGCCCTGTACTCGCTGGGAACCAGTGCCTCCAAGATTTTTAAATATAGTGACTTTCCTGAGCCGCCAGCCCCGAATAAGAAGATCGCTCGTTGTATTTGAGCTTGTAAGCCCAGCAGGGACAAGCCCGTTAGCATTCGCAGTTGGCGAATCTGTCCATCCACGTCCGTCGTATCAAATGCTTCCCGCAGCACACCAAGCAATAATTCCGGCTCGTGATCAAAGGCAGGTTCAATCTCTAACCGGAAACGAGCATGGTGCTCCGGTGATGGTGGTAGCTTCACCAGTGCCCCATTTTGAACACAGATAAAACCGGATGGGGTATAAATGCCTTTCGGGGCATTGGCAAAGAAGCCAGGTTCCTCGACCGTGTTGTAGCTGTGTGACGCTATAGCTTTATAGTCAGGTTCTCGCTTACAGCGATCCTCTGTTTTAAATAGCTTAGCAACATCAACACCAACTTGAGGTAGCGCGGTATCATCCCAGATACCTTTTTGTTCACCGTACAACCATAGGCGGCCATATTCGCCAATTGGGCGGACATCACCGAATCTCTCAATATACTTGTCAGCCATCTCACCATGGGTCAGAGGGATAGGCTCTTCTGCGGTATTGAGTTCTCTGACTGCGGCTTTGATTTCGGCAATGTCCACCTTTGTTACATCTTTAAGTTGGTGACGCATGTACCCTACATTCATAAAATTTGCCTCACGGACAAAGCCAATTGCCGCATTAAAAGCATCTTCGTTGCGATTATCTTCTTTTAACGCTTTGATGGCTGCGTCAAAGTCTGGATATTCTGGCTCACCATCTTGGCTAGCAATCTCGGTTTCAACGGAGTCATTTTTTTGTTGATAGGCTGAAATCTGAGCCTCAATGTTGGCTTCGATGATTTCCTTAATTGGCTGTCCAGAAAGGTATATGTCAGACCAGTCTGTGCCGCCGCTCTCTGGTACATCACCTTCTTCCATTGGAATAAGGTTCAGAACTGCCTTATGGGGTGCTGCCGCCTGTGCTTCGCTCAATGCCTTAAATCCGGGCTTATCATTGTCAGATGCAACAAACACATAGTCGTGCTTGGCTGCAACTAATGGGGCTATGTTCTTTATGTTGCCAGCATCAAATCCAACATATGTTGTCATGCCAGTCTGTTCGTAAATAGTACGGCCCGTACCCCAGCCTTCGGTGATGATCCCGAGGTCACCACCATCACCTAGCATGAGAAATGCCCCACGCTTTTGGGAGCCTTTAAACCACGGCTTATCCCCGTTGCCAAACAGACGTTGTAAGCCCGCCATAACACCATCAGCGTTATAGGCCGGAACAATTAACGCATCGCCAGTTTGTTTTAAGCCTTCGTTAGCTAACTGCTTTTTTATCAGATATGGGTGATTGCAATCAGCATCGGGCAGAAGATCGAACTCAGGTGCAAAATTATTAACCAGCTTCTCTTTCTGGCTGCCCAGAAAAGGAGTGTTGGGTATGTGGTCGTCATTCGTTACGTTCAAAGTGTCAGCCACCTTTTGAGCTGCTTCTTTAATGTCACAGCCGTAATAATCACGGACAAGAGCCAGACCATCTCGACTCTGCTCGGGACACTGATTGCAGAATGATGTACCTCGCCCTTCCAGGTCATCGAACCGGAATCTATCTTTGCCGCCGCAGACTGGGCAGGCGGAATGCCTGCCCTTTTCATCCACGATGATCCCCAGTGCATTGTGAATATATCCCCATTTACCGCGGGCCATTTCAGCAATTGCACTAACTTGGTTGCGAGGATTAATCGTAGTCGTCATTATTATTCACCCCCGTCCTCGTCATTTGCAGCATCGAGCGTTGTGCAGTGATGTAGAAAATCATCTTCAATCACTTTCCACTGCTTAGGTGAGATAGCTTTATGCTGGTAGTGTTGGTGCAAAATTCGTTTTAATGCACCGTCAATTCCACGACGTTTAAGTAAGTTGTCAATATCGTGAGTTTCTCGCGTTGTCCTGCGAGCCCAGGACGATCGCTTTATTTTGTTGAAAACAGCGGCAGGGTCAGTGAGCAGGTGCTGTAATTGCTCTTCATGGATGTAATAACGTTTGACCCTGGTGCTTCGGCCAGAGTCAGATGTTACACGGATACTCTCATCCCATATCGGGAAGTAATGCTTACGGCGAAGTTCGCCTACTGTGCCGTCTACGCGAGGTGCGACAAAATCAGCCCCTACATCATAATCACCGTTGGAAATGGTTTTACCGTCAACCAGAACCGCAAGGAACTGAGCCTCTTTCGCTGTAAGGAGCATTATTGCTGAAAGAACCTCCGGTACATGCTGGAAGGTTTCGTATAGCTTTTGAAGAGCCAATTCCGGCGAAAAAACATCTTTAATTCGTAGCATAATGCACCTCCTGAGTCCCTTCTGAATTAATCTGTGTACAGGTGTTGCCTCGTATGACGAGTGGTAGAACTGGCAACTTTGTTGTTTTGACGTGATGATTCATACCTCCTCCTGTTGTGCTATCCAGTAGAGAAGGTCAGAGAGCAGCCATACATTGGTATTGCCGATTTTTCGGCGTTTAGGAAAACGCCCTTGTTTTTCTAGTTGCCAGGCTTGTGAGCGTGAAAGAGTCGTAATGCGTTTACGCTCTGCTTCACGGCAGAAACGTTCGCTTTCAGCGTACTGCTTTAAAATTTCGGTGGGTGTTGGAGTAGTATTAAGCATAAATGCCCCTGTTCGTTATCGAATGAGGGCATTTTGCTCTGTTTTCGTGTGCGAAATAAGAGGAAACTATGAGGTGAAATGTTGAAAAGCTTCCCCCCCCAATATGATGTCAGTTGCACTCATTCGTCCGTTCCAATATTTTAGTGCGTCGGTTACTTGCTCTTTTTCTACTTCGTAGCCGAGGTAAATAGAAGCTAGGCTGGCTACACAGGATTTATTCGGTGAGGCAAAGCAAAACTCAAACCATACGACAATATTTCTGATGAGAGTCACCTGTTTATGGAAGCCCTGGCTTATGGCTAGTGACTTATTGATTGGGCTGTTCTTATCGTATAAATGTCTTTGGAAGCCGCGAAATGCGCAAAGGTTTGTGTGAAGGGCTTCAAGGGTGCTGGTTGCTGCCCTTGGTATCTTCGGGCGTGGTAGGTGTAGGCATTTTAAGTTATTTTCTAATTCATTTAGCTTTGATAATGATTCCTGCTTTATATCAAGCGTCTGAATGCCATACGTTAGGTGTTTACGGCATTCATTAATACGTGAGAGAGGGGCCGATGACGGAGCCTCAATTTGTTGGATGTACTTGAGCTGTGTCTCGCAGTTGCTGATTATTTTATCTAACAGCTTCATCCTTTTTGCATACGTGAGCTTATCCCATACATCATCTTCTTTGTGGGCATCAAGGCCTGTCTCTATGACGTTGAGAAGAGTCAGTAGGTGCATCTCTACCTCCTCTGGCTTGTAGATATGCTGAGACGAGAGCAGACGCTCATACAGTCGCCAAAACTTCTCTGTATCGGTAGTCTTATCACTGAGCTTATGTGCAACATCGAGGTTGATGATCTGGCGGTCAATGTCGGCTGAAGGTGTGTCAATAGATTCAAGGTGGTCCATAAACATTGAATAAAGCCAGCCTTGCCTGGGGGGGATGATAAATTCCATCTTACTAAATATCTCCAGGGTACATATAGGGGTACATATAGCAAAAAAGCCCAACTCAAGTTAATGAGTAGGGCTTTGTAAACAATAACTTAAGCCGTTTGGTTTAGTTCATGCCGTATTTCTTAAGCTTCTTGCGAAGCGTACCGCGGTTGATACCCATCATGGTTGCTGCGCGAGTCTGGTTACCGCGGGTGTACTGCATGATGGTGTCTAGTAGCGGCTGCTCAACTTCAGCAAGTACTAGCTCGTACAGATCATCGACTTCCTGACCGTTTAACTGAGCAAGGTAGTTTTTAAGCGACGCTTTGACAGAGTCACGTAGTGGCTTCTGTGTGATTTGGTCCTGTGAAGTTACAGTTGTCACTGTTAATGCTTCGGAAGTCAGATTTTGTTCGAACATATTCTGTAAGCTCTTCTAGTATTTATGCAACGTTTTCGAAGTAGCCTTGCAGCGCATCGAGTTGCTGTTGGGCATCTTCGATAGCGTTGAAGGTCCGGCGAAAATCACCAGCAGGTGCATGCTCTTTTAAGTACCAAGACACGTGTTTACGTGCAATGCGTAACCCTAGGTACTCCCCGTAGAAACGGTGAAGCTCCTGAACATGATCCTGCATAATGCCACCGACCTCATCCATGGACGGAGCCGGCAGGTGTTCGCCAGTTGTTAAGTAATGGTGGATTTCCTGGAAAATCCACGGCCGTCCCTGTGCAGGTCGGCCAATCATCAAAGCATCGGCACCGGTATAATCCAGTACGAAGCGTGCCTTTTCCGGAGAATCGATATCACCGTTAGCGATCACCGGAATCGAAACAGCCTTTTTCGCTGCTTTGATGTAGTCATATTCTGCCTCGCCTTTGTACATGCAGGCTTTGGTTCGGCCGTGAAGGGCCAGCGCCTGAATGCCACACTGCTCGGCAAGTTGTGCGATATTGACACAGTTACGGTTATCAAGATCCCAGCCTGTACGCGTTTTCAGCGTGACAGGTACATCGACAGCATCCACCACAGTACGAAGAATATCTTCGATTAGCTCGGGGTGCTGAAGCAGTGCCGAACCAGCAAGTCGCTTGTTGACCTTTTTGGCGGGACAACCCATATTGATGTCGATGATTTGCGCACCGTTCTCAACACTAAATTGTGCCGCTTCAGCCATCAGCGTCGGATCCGCGCCGGCTATTTGAACCGAGCGAACCCCCGATTCACCTTCGTGAACCATCCGGTTCTGGGATTTGGACGTTTTCCATAGGTCTGGATTTGAAGACATCATCTCGCTCACAGCCATACCTGCACCGTAACGCAGGCATAGTTCACGAAATGGCCGATCGGTCACACCCGCCATTGGCGCGACTATCAGCTGGTTTTTAAGTTGATAAGGACCGATCTTCAAACGTCTGTTCCTGACTGTGCCAGTAAGGGCGCGCATTTTACGCATTTTTTCCCTTTCTGAAAAGGCCAATAATTGAGCATTTAGTTTTTGATTTGCAAAAACGTATGTTTTTCAATCAATTGACCATTTATTGCACAATAAATTTGTCTTGAATTAATGATGGTTAGGCCTTGCGACCCGCAATGCGACACCATTCTTCACGGGCTGCAATTGGGTCTAGACTCAGTTCATCACTATAGTATGAAGCGACGTCTTCAGCCTGACTTTCCAGTACGCCGGAGATGGCAAGATCACCGCCAGTCTTCACCAGGCTCTTAATGACCGGAGACAGCTCTCGCAACGGACCGGCCAGGATGTTGGCAACGACGATGTCTGCCTGGATGCCTTCAGGCTGATCTTGCGGCAGGAACAGCTCCAGTTTGTCGGAAACGCCGTTACGTCCTGCATTGTCGCGAGAGGCGAGAATTGCCTGCGGGTCGATGTCGATACCAATTACTTTGGCGGCGCCAAGTTTGATAGCAGCAATCGCCAGGATGCCAGAGCCACAGCCGAAATCGACCACGGTCTTGCCGGTTAGATCTTGACCGTCCAGCCACTCCAGGCATAGAGAGGTTGTCGGATGGGTACCTGTGCCGAAGGCCAGGCCCGGATCAAGCAGTACATTTACGGCATCCGGCTCTGGGGCTTCACGCCAGCTAGGGCAGATCCACAAGCGGCGGCCGAAACGCATGGGGTGGAAGTTTTCCATCCACTCGCGTTCCCAGTCCTTGTCTTCCAGTTGCTCAACTTTATAGGCGAAGTCTTCGGCGATCAGCGGGCTGTTTTTCAGCATGCCGAGTACGAAATCCATGTCAGTTTCAGCGTCATACAAACCAATCACATCGGTATCGCCCCATAGGCGGGTTTCGCCTGGTAGCGGCTCGAAAACTGGCGTGTCTTGTGCGTCGAGGAAAGTAACAGACAGAGCGCCGGTTTCTTCCATCATCATATCGCCAATAGCTTCAGCATTTTCTGCTGTTGCGTTCAGTTTAATTTGAATCCAAGGCATGGGTTAGTTCGCTTTAATGTTTGGCTACGGTTCAAGGATGCGGAGTCTAGCATAAAATTTAGTCAGCCCGCATCAAAATCATGGGCCCGTAGGTGAGTGTTTTATGGGATCAATATGGCCAAAAGATAGCACCAAATAGTGCTATCTTGCGGTTAAATGGTACGTTTTATAACTGATGTTGCGGGCTCGGTGCCGTCACGGGCCTGGCGAGGCTACCCAGAATAAAGGTCACCAGGCTGAGGGCCAGTGTCGGAACGATGGCATGCATCCCGCCCAGGTCCGGTTTGGCTAGCGACAGGCTGATGTAGCATCCCAATCCGGAGAGCATAGAGGCAAATGCCCCGGTTGCAGAGGCTTTTTTCCAGTATAACCCGAGGACAAGCGGCCACAGGAACACGGCCTGCATACCGCCAAAGGCCAGCAGGTTGAGCCAGATGATCATGTCTGGCGGATTGGTTGCGGCAACAAATACCAGAGCAGAAAAAATGCCGGTTACCCATAGCGACAGCTTAGGCAGGCGGGATTCGGCCTCAGGTCCTTCGGCTGCCTTGGGGTTGATGTAGTTAAGGTACAGATCCTTGAGCAGCGTTGCCGAAGCCTGGATCAGCTGTGAATCGATGGTCGACATGATAGCGGCCATCGGACCGGCTAAAAAGACACCGGCGACGACAGGGGGCAGTACGGTCATCATCAGGGTCGGCATGATCTGATCCGGACTGGCAATATCCGGTACGATGGCACGGCCAAGCGCACCGGCCAGATGCATGCCCAGCATCAGGAAGGCAACCATTGCGGTGCTGATCACCATCCCCTTGTGCAGCGAGTTGCTATCTTTGTATGACATACAGCGCACAGCCGCGTGCGGCAGACCTATGACCCCGAAACAGACCAACACCCAGAAACTGAGCATGAAGGGCTGAGAGAGAAAATTGTCCGGGCCAAATGGTGTGACTAGTTCGGGGTTGATATGGTGCAGCTCGGTTACCAGCTCGCCGACACTGCCGCCGGCATGGACAATACCCACCAAGAGGGCAATGGTGCCGATGATCATCATGATGCCCTGCACGGTGTCAGTCATCACCACTGCGCGGAAGCCGCCAATGGTGGTATAGAGTCCGACTGTTACGGCAAACAGCATCAGGCCGTGGGAGTAGGACAGCCCGGTTACCGTTTGTAACAAGCGGGCACCGCCGACAAACTGCACCACCATGGTGCCAAAGAAAGCCAATAGCAGAGCCAGCGAAGCAAAGATCACCACACCGCGGTTTTTATAGCGGGCATACAGGATGTCATTGAGGGTCAGGGCATTATGGCGGCGGGCCTCGATAGCAAATTTCTTACCTAGGACCCCCAGCGTGAGCCAGGCGGCAGGTAGCTGGATCATCGCCAGCAGTACCCAGCCCAGTCCCATTTTATAGGCAGCACCCGGTCCGCCAATGAACGAACTGGCACTGGCGTAGGTGGCTGCCAGCGTCATCGCGAGCACGAAGCCTCCCATGCTGCGACCGCCGACTAGGTATTCATTGAGAAACCCTTTACCGGTCTGGTGATGACGGCGGGTAAAGAGGGCCAGGCCAAAAACGGCTGCCAAATACAGGACCAATGGAATAAGCAGCTGACTATTCATCCGGGGTATCCTCGTCGATATCCAACGACATGTCCTGGTAGATATACTTCACCATCAGGCCACACAAAAGGGTAAAAATCACCGGACCGATAATACAAGCGAGCAAGAACCAAAGCGGAAAGCCCCAATACAGCTCCGGTAGGCTGTCGTGGACGTTGTTTGGTGCGAATGCATACGCCGAGCAATACCACCAGACAAAATAGGCGAGAGCGAGGCCTATCGCCCATTTGGCTTCCTTGTGGGCCTGGCGATAGCGAGCAGAGAGTGTCTTCATGCCGAAGTCTCCAGTCAATCAGCAACACGACTCAGAAAAGAGGTTGATAATACTGAGAGTGAGCAATGTTCATACAAATAAAGGTGAGGTATTGTGGCAAAAGATAGGGAACAGTGCTAGAAATCACATCAAATTGAATCTTAAAACAATAAAAAAGGCTGCCAGAAGGCAGCCTCTTATCAAATCGCCATCAATTACTGCAGACCGAGTTTCTTCTCGAGATAGTGGATGTTGGCCCCACCATGCTGGAAGTTTTCATCTGCCATGATTTCTTGCTGCAGAGGAATGTTGGTCTTGATACCGTCGATGATTGCTTCGCCCAGCGCGTTGCGCATACGCGAGATCGCCACGTCACGGTTCTCGCCGAAGGCAATTAGCTTGCCGATCATTGAATCGTAGTGTGGTGGTACGGTGTAGCCGGTGTAGATATGAGATTCCCAACGGATACCCATGCCGCCTGGCGCGTGGAAACGCTCAATTTTTCCCGGGCAAGGCAGAAAGCGTTCTGGATCCTCGGCGTTGATACGACACTCAACAGCGTGACCGCGAACCTGGATGTCGCTCTGGCTGAATGACAGCGGCTGGCCTGCAGCAATACGCAGCTGCTCTTTGATTAGGTCAACACCGGTAACCATCTCGGTTACTGGGTGCTCAACCTGAATACGGGTGTTCATCTCGATGAAATAGAACTCGCCGTTTTCGTACAGGAACTCAAAGGTACCCGCACCGCGGTAGCCGATTTCGATACATGCACGCGTACAGCGTTCACCGATGTACTTACGCATTTCTTCGGTGATGCCCGGTGCCGGTGCTTCTTCCACAACTTTCTGGTGACGACGCTGCATTGAGCAGTCTCGTTCGCCAAGGTGGATAGCATTGCCCTGGCCGTCAGCCAGAACCTGGACTTCGATATGACGAGGGTTCTCGAGGAATTTCTCCATATAAACCATGTCATTGTTGAAGCAGGCTTTTGCCTCTGCACGAGTCATGGCAATCGCCTCAGCCAGATCGGCTTCGGTGCGTACCACTCGCATACCACGGCCGCCACCGCCGCCTGATGCCTTGATGATCACTGGGTAGCCGATGCGCTTGGCAAAAGACTTGTTCTTGACCGTGTCGTCATCAAGAGGGCCATCAGAGCCAGGTACGCAAGGAACACCCGCTTTTTTCATCGAGGTGATTGCCGATACTTTGTCACCCATTATGCGGATAGTTTCCGCTTTCGGGCCAACAAAGATAAAGCCGGAACGTTCAACCTGCTCGGCAAAATCTGCGTTTTCAGACAGAAAACCGTATCCCGGGTGGATAGCGACTGCACCGGTAATTTCAGCTGCGCTGATAATACGCGGAATATTCAGGTAGCTGTCGGTTCCTTTGGCCGGGCCGATACATATGGACTCGTCAGCAAGAAGAACGTGTTTGAGCTCGCGGTCAGCCGTAGAGTGAACCGCAACGGTTTTGATCCCTAGCTCTTTACACGCACGCAAAATACGTAGCGCGATTTCGCCTCGGTTGGCGATAACTAATTTATCTAACATAAGAGGCCCCGGTTACTCGATGATAACTAGCGGCTGATCAAACTCGATCGCATCACCATCTTCAGCCAGAATTGCAACAACAGTACCCGACTGATCTGCTTCGATTTGGTTCATCATCTTCATTGCTTCGACAATGCATAACGTGTCGCCGGCATTGACGGTTTGACCAACTTCAACAAATGTTTTTGCTTCAGGGCTAGGTGCACGATAGAAAGTGCCGACCATTGGAGAAAGAACCTGATGGCCTTTTGGCACAGCCGGTGAAGCCGGAGCTTCTGCCGCTGCTACTGGCGCAGGTGCTGCTACTGGCGCAGGCGCTGCTACTGGTGCTGCTGCGAAGACTTGAGGCTGTGCTGTTACAGGCGCGTTGCGACTGATGCGTACAGACTCTTCGCCTTCAGAGATCTCAAGCTCCGAGATACCAGACTCTTCAACCAGTTCAATTAGCTTCTTGATCTTACGAATATCCATGTGTCTTTCTCTTTATATGTTGTTCATTTAGCTTTCTGCAAGCAGGCGTCGAACCGCTGCGTGCAGGGCGAATTCATAACCATCCGGGCCGAGGCCACAAATCACGCCGACTGCCTTATCGGACAGGTAGGAGTGATGACGGAATGGTTCACGGGCGTGGACATTAGACAGGTGCACTTCAATAAACGGGATTTGGACTCCGAGCAGGGCATCGCGGATCGCCACGCTGGTATGCGTAAATGCGGCCGGATTGATGATGATAAAGTCCACCTTGCCATGGGCATTGTGGATAGCATCAATCAGTTCATGCTCTGCGTTAGATTGAATGTGGTCTAGTTCTACACCCAGTTCAGTTGCTTTGGCAGTTAAATTAGTAACGATCTGAGCCAGCGTCTGTTGGCCATAATGGCCGGGCTCTCTGAGACCTAATAAGTTCAGGTTAGGTCCATTGATAAGTAAAATTCGTTGAACGGTCGACATCTTGACGTTATATCACTTGTTTTTGAGGTTTTACTCTAACAACGCGCAGAAAACTGCAACCTTGCTTCCTATGTGTCCTAATTTTTGCTGCCAAAACATGCTTGGTGAGCAATTATAGTGAATTCAACGCAAATCGCAGCAAAATACTGGTCTAATCACCACAATTTATATGAACACTTGTACGCTGGATTCACGAGATTGTTGAATTAGACGATAGTTTATTCGTAGAGTTCAGCCCGAGACATCCAAGTTGTGGCGGAGCCCACGTTTTTGGTTGCGGACTTATTTCATTTATCACATTCCTGAATGTTGGTACGACGAATGTTTGCTTGGTTTCGGGTAGTGTTGCCTGCTTGATAATAGAAGATCGCGATATGGTAGGGAATTTTTATTATAGATAACAAAACCGCCCGCAGGCGGTTTGATATAAGAACAAGAGAAAGGGTCAGAGTACTTTCTGTTTCTCGGCAATAAGCTTGTCGACGACGCTTGGATCGGCCAGTGTCGAGGTATCACCCAGTGTACCGGTATCGCCGGTGGCTATCTTGCGCAGAATACGACGCATGATTTTACCGGAACGGGTCTTCGGCAGAGCATCTGTCCAGTGGAGGAAGTCAGGTGTTGCAATCGGGCCGATTTCTTTACGTACCCATTCCTTTACTTCTTTATGCAGCTCGGCACTCGGCACCTCACCGTTGTTGAGGGTGATGTAGGCGTAGATGGCCTGTCCTTTGATATCGTGCGGCACCCCGACAATGGCAGCCTCGGCAATCTTGTCGAATGCCACCAGGGCCGATTCGATTTCAGCGGTTCCCATTCGGTGCCCGGAGATATTCAGTACATCATCGACCCGCCCCGTGATCCAGTAGTAGCCGTCTTCGTCACGGCGGGCACCGTCACCCGTGAAGTACATGCCCTGGAAGGTGGAGAAGTAAGTTTGCTCGAAACGCTCATGGTCACCCCATAGTGTACGCATCTGACCCGGCCAAGAGTCAACTATCACCAGGTTGCCTTCGGTAGCTCCTTCAAGGATGTTACCCATGTTATCGACAATTGCAGGCTGTACCCCAAAGAAAGGACGGGTCGCCGAGCCGGGCTTCAGTTCCGTCGCTCCCGGTAGCGGGGTGATCAGGATCCCGCCGGTTTCGGTTTGCCACCAGGTATCGACAATCGGACAGCGGCTGTCACCGATAGTACGGTGATACCATTCCCATGCTTCCGGGTTTATCGGCTCACCCACCGATCCCATAATTCGTAGCGATGAACGGTGAGTTCCCTCAATGGCCTGGTTGCCCTTGGCCATCAAGGCACGGATGGCGGTCGGCGCTGTATAAAGGATATTGACGCTGTGTTTGTCGACAACTTCGCTCATTCGGCTGGTGGACGGGTAGTTCGGCACACCTTCAAATAGCAAGGTGGTTGCGCCAATGGCCAACGGACCGTATACCAGATAGCTGTGGCCGGTGATCCAGCCGACATCCGCAGTACACCAGTAGACATCGCCTTCCTGGTAGTCGAAGACATATTTGAAGGTCATGGTTGCGTAAACCAGATAGCCGCCGGTTGTATGCAGGACGCCTTTCGGCTTGCCGGTCGAGCCTGAGGTATACAGAATGAACAGCGGATCTTCGGCGTTCATTTCTTCCGGCTCGCAGTGCGCAGAGGCTACTGCGGTAGCATCGTGCCACCAGACATCACGTTGATCATCCCACTCGACTTCGCCGCCGGTACGCTTGAGTACCAGCACTTTTTCAACCGTAGTAACGTCGTCGTTGGCAAGGGCGTCATCCACATTTTTCTTCAGTGGAACGGCACGGCCACCACGGACGCCTTCATCGGCAGTCACAACCACCTTGGCATTGGAGTCAATAATGCGGCCTGCCAGTGCCTCCGGTGAGAAACCACCGAATACAATGGTATGAACCGCGCCGATACGGGTACAGGCCAGCATCGCAACAGCGGCTTCGGCAACCATCGGCATGTACAGACAGACAACATCACCTTTGCGTACTCCCTGGCTTTTCAGGGCGTTGGAAAACTTACAGACTTCCTCGTGCAGTTCATTGTAGGTCAGGGTCGCGTCATCGGAGGGATCGTCCCCTTCCCAGATAATAGCGGTTTGTTCACCGCGGGTAGCCAGGTGGCGATCGATGCAGTTGGCAGATACGTTCAGGGTACCGTCCTCAAACCATTTAACACTGACGTGACCGGTGTCAAAGGAGGTGTTCTTAACCTGGGAAAAAGGTTTTATCCAGTCAACAATTTGGCCGTGTTCGCGCCAGAAGCCGACAGGGTTGATCACTGACTGCTGGTACATTTCGCGATATTGCTCGTCATTGATATGGGCATTAGCAGCAATATCCTTGTGTACTGGATATATATGAACCTCACTCATTCTGTTCTCCTTGTGTTCCGTCAATGTCCATACCGGACCGGATAATCATTCAGTTTGGTATATAACTTGTGACAGATCGCAGCTAGCCACAATTAGACTTTAGGATGAGATAAGAGAAGTTATTGTGGCAAGGTATAAGTTACATTGGGTTTGCATTAAAAACCTTGTGCCGCGCAAGGTGCCGGATGGCATACCGCAATCAGGCCGAGCGCAGGGTAGGAATGTCGCCATGCTTGAGGCGAACATAAATCAAGGCGGCAGTGATGGCATCCTGGAGCGCATCATGGCGCTCGGTGACAGGTAGATCCAGATGGCGGCTAATTGCCTCCAGGCTGAGATCGTAATAGGCATTGGGGAGCAGACGCTCGAGCCTTTCATGGTAGAGATGGCTGACCTCGACCATTTTATTGGGCAGGGCAAAATCAAACAGGCGCAGGAAATAACGGTCGAGAATCGTCTTGTCGTAGCGTATGTGGTAACCCACCAAAGGCCGATTGCCGATAAACTCCAGCAAGACAGTTAGCGCCTGTCGTTCGTCGAGCCCTTCCTGTAGGTCTTGGTGGCGGATCCGATGGATAGCGATAGAATCAGCGTCGAGGCTGACCGGCGCACGCAGGGTCAGATGAATGGACTGGCTGGTTAATATCCGGTTGGCTTTTATCCGGGTGGCCGCAATGGTGACCAGTTCGGCGCTGTGAGGATCCAAGCTGGTGGTCTCGCAGTCCAGTGACACCAGCTCATCACCCTGATAACTGTCGAACAGCACCTGATAGGGACTGTTTTTGAGCCTGTTCTGATACCACCAGCGTCGTAGAATATTCATCCTCGCTCCTTAATCCCTGATCTGATAGTGATAACCCAGCCATTCTTTGAATTTCTTCACTACATGCAGGCTGTGGCGAAGCAGATCGCGCTCGGCCCGGCTGAGATAGCTGATATTGAGGTGTTGCTGCAATCCGTTGGTTTGGTGATCCAGCTGCTGCCGTAGCCGAAGCTTGATAAACAGCTTAAGCGCCTCGCTCAGGTTCGATGCGGTTGATGGCTCCAGTACCTTGTGTTGTTCGAGTCGAATAAGGCGCTGGAAGGTGTTGTTGTCTTCGATGTTGTGTTCCAGCGCCAGGGCACGGACGCCGTGGACGATCGGAAAGACGCCGCCTCGTTTGATATCGAGCCCTTCCTTGCTGGCTTTCAGCTTGCCAAACAGGGTCAGCGGTACGCTGAACTGTAATGCCGGACGGGTGAAGGTGGCCAGCAGTAATTCCTGCTCGGCCAACTGTTGGTGAAGGTGTGCCTGCAAGGGGACGAGCAGGGCACGGTTACCAGCGACAGCATGGCTGTCGGCCAGGATAGCCAGATCCATCATGGTTGCTTCGTTCCCGGCTCGTGTGTATTTGCTTATAGTATGTAACCACTCACTTTGGTGTTTGACCCATTTGGGGTTGTTGACCATCACCTTGCCAGGACATAACGGATAGCCGAGCTGATACAGGGTGTGGGTAAGCTGTTCCATCACCTGCTGGCAGTCCGGCCAGTCGATACCGTCCTGGATGATCAGCGCGTTGTCCTGATCGGTTTTCAATATCTGCTCGCCGCGTCCTTCCGAGCCCATCACCATAAAGCAGCATTGGTCGTGCATCTGTGGGGGCACCACCAGCTTAAAGGCTTTTTCAATGATTTGTTCATTGACCGTGGCGATGAGTTCCATCACAAACAGGGTATGGATCCCATTGTTAAATAACGTTTCCACCAAGCGGTGCTGACTGCCGGCCGCCATTGCCAGCTCTTCGATGGTCTCTGCCCGGGCAATCCGCAGAGTCAGTATGTGCGAGTGGGTCGAAAATAGGCTGAGTACCTGAGTGAGGTCCAGCATCCCGGCAACCTGGCTGCCATCGAGAACCTGCACCCGTTTAACTTTGTTACGGGTCATGGCCAACATGGCATTGAACAGAAAGTCACCTTTGTTGACGCTAATAACCGGCGTGGTTGCTATCTGACTGACCGGAGTCGTAGCCGGCAGTGCATCAAGCATTACGGCATGAAGCAGGTTGGTGCGGGTAACAATGCCGTACTGCGGCATGGTATTGAGCTCGACCAAGGCGGCATCTATCCCCTTGCTGCGCATTTGTTCTGTCACCGACTTGAGGTCGGTATCGTGCGGCACAATCAGGCAGGGCTGGATGTTGTCGTCACTGACCTTAGTCAGAATAAATTCGGCCAGGTTTTGCTGTTTCTGGGCTTCATCCAGCAACTGCTGACGGCGTGCCAGGTTACCGTCAAAGTAGGCGGCAAACTGGTCGCAGGACTGATAGAACTCAACAAAAATGTGTTGGGGCAATAGGTAGCATAAGGTGTCTTCCAGTGCGGTGTAGCGGTGACGGCTGTGGTGCTCGAGCTGTGAGCGGACATCAAACATATCGTCGGCAGTATAGTGGGCGAAGATTTCTTTGCTGTCAGCCGACGTTTCCTCAACGCTGCCTTTGATGATGATGTAGAGCTGGGTACATGTTTCCGCGGCATCAATGATGATGTCGCCGACCCGGTAATAGGCAACATCCAGCGCTTCCTTGAGCCTATGCTGCTGCTCATTGCTGAGACGGTCAAAGGGGGGCAGTGAAGTATCAAACTTATCAGACATGGCAACCATCCGGACTATTGAGTGCATTGCGCATTGGAAAGTGGGTTTGGCAACGATGCTGATAGTGTCGCCCAGGATGGGGATTGGTTCCAGACGACTTTAGTCTTGTATAAAAAGAGGAAGCGAAATTGTCTGATAATTTCATTGGGGGGGCAGAGACGAATTCGGCATAATAGGCGCTCTTTATTCGTAATTCTTTTCTTTGCATATAGGACTTGGCATGTTTCGTAGTAGCCCTTATGGATGGACCTCGCAGTACTTGCTTGGATTTTTCTTTAACTATGGTGTTTATCTTCCCTTTTGGGCGTTGTGGCTTGCCCACCTTGAGGTGAGCGCCTCGAATATTGGTTTGTTGCTGGGTCTGGGCTTTGGCGTGCGCTGTCTGGCGAATTTGGTGATCACCCCGCGTATCCACAAAGCCGAGCATTTGATCCCTGCGCTGCGCTGGCTTGCCTTGGCTGCATTGATCAGCTGTGTTGTCTATATCTATTGCGGCGGTAGTTTGTGGGCGCTCACTGTCGTAACTGTTATTTATAACATGCTGGTTGGTCCTATTGTTCCGTTGTCTGATGCGCTGGCGAATCACTATGCCAAAGATGGCCATTTAGACTATGGTCGTACCCGGCTGTGGGGCTCGATTGCCTTTATTGCCGGTTCCACCGTGGTTGGCCTACTGGCGGCTGAATATAGCCCTGATGTGATCCCGTGGGTGGCGGTATCGGGTTTGGCGGCGGCACTGGTGTTGTCGATGCGTCAGCCAACTATTTTGCCAAAGTCAGAAGTGAGCCATGATCAGGCCCGCCCGGCCCTGATGGAATTGATGCGCGATAGCCAGGTCGTCCGTTTTCTCGGTGCGGTAGCGCTGTTGCAGGGAAGCCATGCGGCTTACTACAGCTTCAGTGCGATCTACTGGAAAGAGGTGGGTTATAGCGAAGCGGTGATTGGATACCTATGGAGTTTTAGTGTCGTTGCGGAAGTTGCCGTGTTTGCGCTAAGCAAGCGACTGTTTGCTGGCTGGAGTATTACGGCAATGTTCCGTCTGGCCGCATTTGGTGTCTTGTTGCGCTGGGGATTAACCGCAACGATGACAGAGCTGCCGGTATTGGTGATGTCGCAAGCCCTTCACGGGATCACCTTTGCGGCCTGTCATCTGGCTACTATTCGTTATATTCAGCATGCTAAGAGTAACCAGATGGTCGCTCTGCAGGCTTTGTATAACGCGCTGCCGATGGGGGCCTTCATGGCAATGATGACGGCGCTGAGTGGTTGGCTGTACGGGATCTGGGGTGCCGACCTGTTCTGGCTGATGGCTGTGATGGGGCTTCCTGTGTTGCTGATGAAGATCGAATCACGGCCTAGACAGCGTGTCGTGACCAGCAGCTAGTAATAAAATTATAGATTTAGGCCGGAAAAGGACGTTTCGGCCAAAGCTGTGATCATCTTGATTGAGTCGGTGGGTATGAATTCGTTACCATGGGCTTACATCTTATTTACAATCAGGACGTATCATGGCACAGGGATGGATCGTGGTGCCGGTCTCGCTGGCTTATTTCGGACTGTTGTTTCTTATCGCTTGGTATGGTGATAAAAAACCGCAGTGGATGGCTGGCTGGCGACCGTGGATCTATAGCCTTTCAATTGCGGTCTACTGTACCTCATGGACCTTTTATGGCACGGTCGGGCAGGCCAGTCAGGATATCTGGTCATTTCTACCTATCTACCTTGCGCCTATTTTGGTTTTCACCATTGGCTGGCGCATTCTGGCGCGACTGATCTTAATCGCCAAGCGCGAACATATCACCTCCATAGCTGACTTCATTGCGGCCCGTTACGGAAAGTCTCAGGGCTTGGCCGTACTGGTTACGATTATTGCCGTGGTGGGGATCCTGCCGTATATCGCCTTGCAGCTGCGTGGTATTACCATGGGTCTGGAACAAATTGCCCCAGAGCTGGGCCAGAAAAGCGGGATCGATGATGCCGATATCGCCTGGATGGTTACCCTGGCCTTGGCGGTTTTTACGGTACTGTTCGGTGCCCGGCATATCGATACGACCGAACATCACCGTGGCATGATGATGGCCGTGGCGTTCGAGTCTATTGTCAAGCTGGTGGCTTTTTTGGTGGTCGGGATCTTTGCCGCTGGCTTGTTGTTTGAGCTGCCCGACTTACAGGCGGTGAAGCTGGAATATTTGCAGCCGCGAACGCCGAATGTCGGTAGCCTGCTGATCCATACAATGCTTACCATGGCAGCAATTATCTGCCTGCCACGCCAGTTCCATACTATCGTAGTGGAAAACAGCCGGGCTCAGGACCTGCATATGGCGCGCTGGGTTTTCCCGCTGTATTTGCTGTTGATGGGGGTTTTTGTTATCCCGCTAGCGTTGGCCGGTCAGGCTATGCTGCCGCATATTTCCGCCGATACCTATGTGATTAACCTGCCTTTGCTGCAGGGCGCCGAAAGTATTGCCTTGCTGGCATTTCTCGGCGGAACGTCTGCCGCGACAGGGATGGTGATTGTCTCGACGATTGCGCTGGCAATCATGGTGTCCAATGACTTGGTTCTGCCCCTGCTGCTACGGCGGCTGCGGGTGTCAGGCCGTAATTTCAGCGCCTTTTCCGGTATGTTGCTCAATATTCGACGCGGGCTGATCCTGTTGTTATTGATGGCTGCATGGGGGTTCCACCAGGTACTGGATGAGATCCAGTCGCTGTCAGGCATCGGTTTGCTGTCCTTTGCGGCGATAGCCCAGTTTGCTCCTGCCCTGCTGGGGGGGATCTATTGGCGGGAGGGCAATCGCAATGGTGTCTATGCCGGTTTGCTCGGTGGCTCGGCGGTGTGGGTGATCACTATGATGGGCCAGACCAGCATGCTGGCCGGCAATGCAGATACTAACCTGTTGCTGTGGCTGCTAACCCCTCCTCAATGGCCGATATTGCATGAGCTGTCCGCCGTTGATTGGGGCATGTTGCTGAGTTTGGTTGTTAATATTTCTTTGTATTTCTCAATATCGTTGCTCACCCGAACCTCTCTGACAGAACGCTTGCAGGCCGCAACGTTTGTGGGGGCACCGTTGCCTGAATCTGACAACGGTAGCCTGTACCAGACCCGAGTAACGGTTGCCGAGCTGGAAATGCTGGCCGGCCGATTTGTCGGTCGCAAGCGGGTGCGCAATGCGTTCCGCCAGTTTGCCGATCAGCATCAGGCCGACTTGCTGCCACAGCAACAGGCAACCGCGGCGCTAATCCGCCATACCGAACGGGTACTGGCCGGGGTTTTTGGCGCGTCTTCGGCGCGTTTGGTACTGACGTCTGCACTGCAGGGACGCAACATGCAGCTGGAAGAAGTGGCGACGATTGTTGATGAAGCCTCCGAGCTGTTTGATTTCAGCCGTGGCCTGTTGCAGGGGGCGATTGAGCATATTAGCCAAGGTATTACGGTGGTGGATAAGCAGCTACGGCTGGTGGCCTGGAATCAGCGCTATCTGGAGATGTTTACTTTTCCGCCGGGGCTGATCCAGGTAGGTCGGCCAATTGCCGATGTCATTCGCCACAACGCCAAGCTGGGGCTGTGTGGTCCGGGCGATCCTGAATTACATGTAGCCAAACGTGTTGAGCACCTCCAGCGCGGCACGGCTCATATCTCCTCGCGGATCCGGCCGGATGGTCAGGTCATCGAGGTACAGGGCAATCCGATGCCGGGCGGTGGGTTTGTCATGAGCTTTTCTGATATTACCGCGTTTCGCCAAGCAGAGCAGGCGCTAAAAGAGGCGAATGAGAACCTTGAAGAGCGGGTGAAACTACGTACCAAGGAGTTAGAGCAGCTTAACCAGCAGCTGGTTTCTGCCACCCAGCAGGCTGAGCAGCAGGCTCATTCAAAAGGACGTTTCTTGGCTGCAGTAAGCCATGATCTTATGCAGCCTTTAAATGCGGCCCGGTTGTTTTCGTCATCCCTGACGGAGGTGGCCAAAGAGGAGGAAACCACCAAGCTTGCCCACCATATTGAAAGTGCCCTCGGGGCGGCAGAAGATCTGATTGGCGACTTGCTGGATGTCTCCAGGCTGGAGGCGGGCAAGCTACAGGTGAATGTCCATCCGTTCCCAATCAGTGATGTGCTTAATACCCTGAGTGCCGAGTTTGGCGCCTTGGCACACCAGCAGGGGATCAGGTTCGAAGTGGTTAATAGCGATGCGGTGGTTGTTTCCGATCCCAAGTTGCTGCGCCGGGCGTTGCAGAATTTCCTGACGAATGCCTTTCGCTATAACCCTAATGGGAAAGTCGTGCTGGGTGTGCGCAGAAAGCAGGGGCAGCTAAAAATTGAAGTCTGGGATAATGGCCCGGGGATCCCGGAGGAAAAGCAGGCCCATATTTTTGATGAGTTTACCCGTATCGAGCGCAGCGGTGTCGATCATGGTCTCGGCCTTGGGCTTGCGATTGCGCGCGGGATCAGCCGGGTACTGGCCCACCAGCTATCACTGCGATCCTGGCCTGGACGAGGTACGGTCTTTGGGCTTGATGTCCAGCGGGGTATGCTGACCCATAGGGGAGAACAGGCCAAGCCGACAGAGGCAAAAGCCGCACCATTGGCTGATCTCAAGGTACTCTGTGTCGATAACGAACCGGACATTTTGCTGGCAATGGAAACCTTGTTGGTTCGCTGGGGGTGTGATGTCCGGTTGGCTGAAACCGTGGCAGGGGCCATGCAGCAGCTCGATGATGGCTGGCAGCCGGATTTCGTGCTGAGCGACTACCACCTTGCCAATGATCAGACCGGGCTGCAGGTGTTACAACAGTGTAGTTTGCGGTTGGGCAAGACTTTCCGCGGTGCGGTCATTAGTGCTGACCGCACCGCGGAAACCCAGCAGGTGATCCGTGGGCATGGCTTTAGCTTTATCAGCAAACCCGTGAAACCGTTGAAGCTACGGGCTCTGCTGAATCAGCATGTACGGGAAATGGGCTAAGCTAGCCCATATTCCCGACCACGGATACATTTTTGTCATCCGGTATTTCATTGAAAGACAAGACATGCAGGCCACGGGCGCATACCCGGGCGTAACGGGCGAGCAGCGGGCGCAGCTGCGGCAGTACCAGCAAGATCGGGCTGTGGCCGTGAAGACGCATATTGTCCAGCACTTCAGGCAGGCTGCGCTGTAGCTTTTCAATCACCGTTGGTTCCAGGGCAAAGCCGTCTAACTGGACATGCCCGCCCGACTGCGCCTGGCTTAGGGCTCCCAGCAGCATGTTTTCCAGCTCTCCGGAAAGGGTGACTGCCGGTACATCTGCCCGCATACCTATCAGGCTTCCCAGTACCACCCGGCGCAAGACACAACGAACATCGGCGGCAAGCAAAATCGGATCCTGTGAGAGCTCTGCCGACTCTACCAGCGAGTTGGCAATCGTGACGATATCGGCCAGCGACACGCCGTCGATTGTCAGTTGACGAAATACCCGCAGTAATTGCTGCGGATTCAGCTTCTGCTGCAAATCATCTGCCAGTTTATTATTCAGGCCTGCCAGTCGTTCAATGACCCCCGTGACTTCTTCTGAACTCAAAATATCGTCAATATGGTCATTGATAATTTTGCTGACGTGGGTCGAGATAATGGTGGCATGATCGACGACAGTGTAGCCGAGATTGACCGCTTTATCTTTTTCGGTTGGCAGAATCCAGAGTGCCTCCATTCCATAGGCGGGATCTTTGGTGATGATGCCGTCAACATTGCCGTATACCTGCCCCGGATTAATGGCCAGTAGGCGATCGGCCTCGAGATCGGCCTGAATAATCGTCGCTCCCCTGACGGCAATTTTGTACTGGCTGGCTTCAAGGGCGAGATCATCTTTGACATGGATTTGCGGGATCACAAATCCTCGTTGCTCGGTCAGGGTCTTGCGGATCCCTACCAATCGGCTGAGCAGCTCGGCCCCCTGGCGGCGGTCAATCAAGTTCACCAAACGGAAACCGACGTTCAGGCTCAGGGCATGGACTAAAGGAATATCACCGGTGGCCAGCTCTTTGTTTTCAGGCAGGTCATGTTGCTCGACAATTTCTTCGGCCCGGGCCAAATCTTCATCATTGACCTCCGAGCTATCAATGTGGCGCATTCGCCAGCCGGCAAGGCCGATGACCGCAGCAAAGCACAGGAAGGCCAGGTGCGGCATTCCCGGGATCAGGCCGAGTATCAGCATAATGCCGGAAACTACAAACATAATGACCGGCGAGGCCAGCATCTGTTTGCTGATTTGTTTTGATAAATCGTTACTATCGGCAACCCGGGTCACAATGATGGCTGCGGCAGTGGCCAGCAGCAAGGACGGGATCTGGGCGACCAGACCATCACCGATAGTCAGCAGGGCATAGGTTTCAAAGGCTTCAGAAAAAGACAGGCCGTATTGGAATACCCCGATACTGATCCCGCCGATGATGTTGATGAACAGGATCAGCATCCCCGCGATGGCATCACCGCGGACAAACTTCGATGCACCGTCCATCGAGCCGTAGAAATCGGCTTCCTGGGCAACGTCCTCACGGCGGCGCTTGGCCTGATTGTGATCGATAATACCGGCATTCAGGTCGGCATCGATGGCCATTTGTTTACCCGGCATGGCATCAAGGGTGAAACGGGCACTGACTTCGGAAATCCGTTCGCCACCCTTGGTGACAACGACGAAGTTTATGATCATCAAGATCACAAACACCACCATACCGACCACATAGTTGCCGCCGATCACCACATCACCAAATGCCTGAATCACCTTACCGGCCGATTCACCACCTTCGTGGCCATTGAGCAATACCACCCGGGTGGAGGCAACGTTCAGCATCAGGCGAAGCAGGGTCGCTACCAGCAGGATGCTCGGGAATACCGAGAAGTCGAGCGGTCGTTTGCTGTAGACACTAACCAGCATCACCAGCAGGGCCAGGACGATGTTAAAGGTAAATAGCATATCCAGCACAAACGGCGGGATAGGCAGGATCACCATCGACAGGATTGTCATCAGGAGCAGAGGGATCCCCAATTGTCCTTTAGCGAGTAGCTGTAGCAACGGGGTGAGTTTTTGTTTCATTTCAGCTCAGTTCCGGTTAGCGGCGCAATTCTTGAGGAATTGTGACTTGTGGGAATTCAGGTTTATTGGACTGACGCCCCTGCCTGTATTGCTCCATTTGGAAAACAAAGGTCAGTACATGGGCAACGGCGACATATAACGGGGCCGGTATTTCCTGCCATTCGTTCGTGGAGTAATACACTGCACGGGTGAGGGCCGGAATTTCGACAATCGGACGATCATGCTGGCGCGCGACCTGCTGCATTTGCAAGGCCATTTGGTCAACGCCTTTTGCCAGCACAAAGGGGGCTCCAGCCTTGTCCAAATCATATTTTAGGGCGATGGCATAGTGAGTCGGGTTGGTGATCACGACATCGGCCTGCGGTACCGCCTTCATCATTTGGCGTTGGGACATCTGGCGCTGCATCTGTCTGATCTTCGCTTTGACTTCAGGTTTACCTTCACTGTTCTTGTGTTCTTCCTTGACCTCTTGTTTGGTCATCTTGAGTTGTTTGGTGTATTCCCAGCCCGCATACGGCAACTCTAAGACAGCAATTAGCAGCAGTGCCAGGCCGAAACTGAACAATCCCTGCCACAGCAAATCGATGGTCTGCAAAATCGCCTCGGTGAGCGGCAGGCGCTGGAGCATGACAATCTTGGTCAGGTTGCTGCTCAGAAGCAGGTACAGGGTGGTGCTTATCAGCGTCACTTTGAGGATACTTTTGATCAGCTCGGCCAGAGATTTGGTCGAGAACATCCGCTTGACCCCCGATATCGGGTTGAGCTTGGAAAGCTTTGGTTGGGCGGCCTTGCCCGAGATATTCCAGCCCCCGCGAACAATGTTGGCGAGTATGGTGATCAGAACAAGAAGCCCAAGCATCGGCGCGACGGCAAGCAGCATTGATTTCAGGCTGATCCCGAGGTGCTTGAGCATGTATTCGGGCTCGAAGGCGGCACTCTTCGGTAATTTCATATTCAGGGTCGTGATCACCTGGAACATCTCTGCCAGCGCTCCCGAGAAGGCATTAAGCAGCAGTGCGGCACCCAGGGTCATCAGTGCCGTGACCAGCTCTTTCGAGCGGGGGAGGTTACCGTCTTCCCGGGCCTTGCGTAGCTTCTGTTCGCTGGGCTGTTCTGTTTTGTCCTGGCTGCTATTGTCACTCATTAGCGACTCGCCTCCAGGTTCGCCATCATCTGCAGAGTCTCACTGCAAAGACGGGTAAAGTTCTCCGGAATACCGGAAGTCGTAATGAGCAGGCACATCAGGCCGAGCAGCATGGTCATCGGAAAACCCAGCGCAAAGACATTGAGCTGCGGCGCGGCGCGGTTCATCATGCCGAACGCGCCGTTGACCAGAAGCATTGCACATACCGCAGGCAATGCGAGCAGGAAGGCGGCCGCGATCATCCAGCCCAGCCGCATGACTACGCTGTACAGGGCATCCTGGCTTGGCATTTGGCCAACCGGCCATACTTCAAAGCTTTGTACCACCACATCGAGAGCGACTAAATGACCGTCAAGGGCGAGAAACAGCAGTAAGATGTATAGCTGATAGTATTTGCCGAGGGTGGGAATACTGACGCCATTAATCGGGTCATTGCTCATTGCCATACCCAGCCCCATCTGCATGGATAAGATTTGTCCCATGGTGGTAAATACCGCAAACAGCAATTCAAGCATCAGCCCCATAATGCCGCCAATAATCATTTGCTGGGCACCGAGCAACAGGGCATCAAGCGAGAGGGGATCAACACTTGGCATCGGGGGCATCAGCGGTGCCGCCAGGATGCTGATCATCAATGCCAGCCCGATGCGGATTTGAGGGGGGATGTTAGACCCGCCAAATATCGGCATCATGAGCATTGCGGCACCGAGGCGAAAAAAAGGCCACCAGATCTGTCCGAGCCAGGCGGTGAGCTGGGCCGCTGAGATATCTAGCATGGCATTAGCCGATCAGGTGCGGGATGTTGAGGAATAAACGGTTGAACAAATCGCTGAAAGTACGCAGCAGCCATGGGCCGGCAAACCCCAGCATGGCAAATGTCATTAGCAAGCGAGGCAGAAAGCTCAGTGTCTGTTCGTTAATCTGAGTTGCCGCCTGAAAGATACTGACCAGCAGGCCGACCAGCAGGCTGGGGATGATCATGACACAAACCATACTAACGATGATCAGCAGTGCCTCTCCAAAAAAAGAAGCGATAAATTCAGTACCCATATCTATCCAAAGCTCGCACTGAGCGTACCAATGGTCATTGACCAGCCATCGACCATGACAAAAATCATGAGTTTAAATGGCAGCGAAATAATTAATGGCGACAGCATCATCATCCCCATTGCCATCAATACGCTGGCAACAACCATATCGATGATCAAAAACGGAATGAACAGCATGAAGCCGATCTGAAATGCGGTTTTCAGCTCGCTGAGAATGAAGGCGGGCATGACGATCAAAAAATCGAGGTCGTCCATATTCTGCGGTGCCGGCTCATTGGCAATGCGCAGAATTTGCTCGAGGTCAGTTTCGCGGGTTTGCTGAAGCATAAACTGGCGCAAGGGCTTTTCTGCGGTATGGAAGGCATCGAGCATGGTCAGTTCCCCGCTCTGGTAGGGGACAACGGCATTATCGTAGATCTCATAGATCACCGGACGCATGATAAACAGTGAAAGCGTCAGGGCGATACCGACCAGTACCCGGTTCGGGGGGCTTTGTTGCAAACCCATCGCCTGGCGCAAAATACCCAGTACGATGATGATTCGGGTAAAGCTGGTGACCATCAACAGCATGGCCGGTAAAAAGGCCAGTGCCGTCATTAGCAGGAATATTTGCAGCTTGACGCTGTATTCCTCCGAGCCATTAGGACCGTTGATAGTCAGTAGCGACAAGTCCTGCGCCAGTGCCGGATGACTGAACAGCAGGAGCGCCAGCAATAGCCCGAGCCAGCGCATTATTTGGTTAATCCTTTTAGCATGTCGTTGTCATCCACGACATTGACCAGACGCAGGCCGTACTTGTTGTTGACGATAACGACCTCGGCATGGCCGAGCAGGGTGCCGTTGACCTTCACGTCCATGGCTTCACCGCTCAGTTTATCAAGCTCGATAACGGTGCCGAGCGAGACATTCATTAAATCACCCACCATCAGCTCGGTGCTTGCGACTTCCAGGGTCAGGTTCACCGGGATATTGCGAATGAACGACATATCCTTGGCGGCCGCGGGTGTGCCGGGAATCGGGTCCTGACCCAGGCTACCCAAGTCCAGTTCATCAAGGTCAATATTCAGATCGTTGGTTTGTTCAGACATGGTCGTTCCTGTTACTGTTTAATAACATCTTGAATTTGAAGTACAAGACTTGCATTGTTTTCTGCAATCCGGGCGGTGAATAGGGATGTCTTGCCAGCCCTGACTGTCACTTCGTTCGGTAGCTCGATAGGAATGACATCACCTTGTTTCAAGTCCATCACATCGCCAAGAGGCAGGCGACGCTCGCAAAGAGTGGTCATCAGCCGCATAGGAGTCTGGCATAGTTTGGCTTGAATTCGCGCTTGCAGCTCGGGGTCGGTTTCTACATCGGTCGGCTTGCATTGCTGCTCCCGTAAGAAGTCCATACCGGCAAAGGGCAGGGCGATATCAAACCAGCCCTGGTGGCCGCAGACATCAATGGTAAAGCGACACACTTGATAGAGTTGGTTGTTTTGTATCGGGTTGCCCAGACGAAGCGTATTTTTCTCGGTCAGTTGGCTGTGCCAGCTGGTAATGCTGTGCCAGCCGTTGGCAAACTGGCCCAGGGCCAGGTTGAAAAAGCGTTCAACCAGGCGTAATTCAGTATCACTCATATCACTGTGGCGTCGAACATTATTGCCATTGCCGCCAAAAAACAGATCCACCATAAAAAACAGTAAATCGCCCTCGATAGAGACGGCACCATGTAAATCGTGCGGGCTAACCGTAAACTCGCGATACAGGCTGGGCTTCTGCAGCTGCTGCAAGTAGTCCTGCAGCTTTAGCGTATCTTGCTGCTCGAAGCGAAATTCAACAGGATGGCGTAGCAGATGATGGAAAGACTGGCGGGCAGATCGTTCAAATTGCTTGCAGACGTTATCGATGATGGCTTGCAAGGCTCCGATACGGTGTTCAGGACTTGCGAGATCAAAAGCACGGACTTCAACCTGGTCAAGTTCTGAAATTATTTTGCTCTTTTTCGTCATAACCTTAGGCAACCCATGGATTTACGTTAGACATAACAGTACGTCGAATATGCTTATTCAAATAATTAAGCGCTGCATTAATATAAAAACAATGTGTTTATCTATCTACCCTCATAAATAATAAACACTGTTTCTTTGTTTTTTTATTTAATTATAAATCAACATTTAACCTATAGTCGCAGTTTAATTAAACGTTGTTTGCTAAAATGCTGGAATCAGGGTCACAACAATTAATATTAAGTGTTATGTTTAATTATTGGTGAATGTTAACACTCGAGCAAAAGGTGCGCTTACTGTTCATTATTTGAGCGTTTAATGAAAGTGTTATTTTGCCCGTGGATTATTTTTTAATCTCATTTGTGTTGTTTTTCGCCAATAACCTATATTCTCTCGCATCCGTATTGACTATAATGTTAATTAGGACATCAATATCAATCGCGGGAGACTACCGTTTGAACAGTAGGTTTGTCAAACAAATATACTCTCAATTAGGCATGTCAAAAAATCATCATATATTTTACCAGACATTCATTATATTGACAGTTGACATACTATTCTGAATGATTTCTTATTCACTTAAAAAATATATATAATAACTTTATCTTAGACGTTTGAGTGATTATCAATCTGTGGCATTCAAATTCTGATATTCTACATTGGTGCTGTTGATTGTACCTTGTGGGTTTTACATTACCTCATACGTCACGTTTACTTTTTTGTAGCATTTCATTGCTGTATTGACATGTGGTGAAAGCAATTTTTTGCTTGATTGAGTGATCAATTAAGTCTTTAAAGTGATGACTTTTCTTTTAATTAGGGAGGAATGTCGCTTTTTGTATTGTCATATATTTACCGTGGTTATGTTATTTTTAGGCTCTTCGATGGTTAGAAAAAGCAGTATTATTCTATTGGTCCTATTGGCATCATTCTCGGTTCATAGCCAAGAAGCTGTAAAAGTATCAGCACTGGATAACAGTCAATGGGTGTTCTCTGGTAATAATACGTTGTGCTCGATTGCGCATGAAATAAAAGATTTTGGCATCGCAAAGATTATTGCAGAGGCCGGAGAAGAATTAAGAATTGAGCTTAAGTCTAGTGAACTAACCAACTTAACAGAACTGCGTTCTGTATACGAGATATCCCCAGTATGGAAGGTCGAGAATACCCAATATATTGATGACATTGGTGAGGTTAATTATTCTCAGTCTACTGGTGAGATTATTGTTAATGATGCAGATTCAGTCTTTGAAAGTTTAAAGCGTGGCGCATGGATAAAAGTTGTCATTAATAACGGCCGTCAATTTAATGACGAGATTGTTTTGTCCAATATTAACTTTTCTACACCAGCCGAAGACTTTACTGTTTGCCGAAATCAACTAATACCGGTCAATTACCAGCAAATAAGAAACAGTGAGTTTTATTTCCAGCCTGGTTCGTCTCAAGTGTCAAAAAATAGTCACCGAACGCTGAGAGGGATCACTGAATATGTCAAGGCGACCTCATCGATTGGCAGGATACTGATTGATGGTTACTCGGACAATCGCGGCCGTACTGGTGTGAAGCTCCGGATGTCTAGAGATCGTGCCGAGGAAGTCGCTTCATTGCTTATCGAATACGGTATTCCTCGTAAAATGATTCAGATACGTTCCCATGGCGATCGTTACCCTGTCGAGGATAATGGCCATGCGGCAGGACGACAAAAAAATCGTCGGGTAACCGTTCGTTTAATCAAGAAATCTGTGGTAGGAAGATCATGAAAAATAGCTGGCAAGTTTTGATGTTTCATCCTTACCACCCGGTACAGGAACAGGTACTCGTCGAGGGAGAAGCCGTCGGGTATCAATTGAGCCAGACTGACAGTATGGCCGACTGTCTGCATCTCTTGTCGTTGCAGCAGTGGGACTTGCTGCTGTTGCCGACATGCCTGGTGGACGGTACTGAGGCGGCCGACTTGATCAAGTTGGTTCGACCGCGATACCAAGGTGCTATCGTCGTGATCTCCGAATTGCAGCACGCTGCGCAGGTGACGCGAGCCCTGCAGCAGGGAGCGACAGACTATTTGCTGCTCCCGTTTGGGCACATGCATCTAGGGCAGCTTGTGCAACGCTTGGTACAGCCACAGCAGCAAAAACAGCCTATTGTGGCCGAATCACACCGGAGCAAACAGATGTTTCAGCTGGCACAACGGGTGGCACAGACTGATGCCTCGGTGCTGATCAACGGCGAAAGTGGTACCGGAAAAGAAGTACTGGCTCGTTTTATCCACGAATCATCACCCCGCTCGGTCGGTCCTTTTGTCGCCATTAATTGTGCCGCGATCCCGGAAACGATGATTGAATCCATTTTATTCGGTCATACCAAGGGGGCGTTTACCGGTGCGACATCGGCTCAGCCCGGTAAATTAGAAATTGCCAACAGCGGTACCTTGCTGCTTGATGAAATTGGCGAGTTGCCCTTGGCAATGCAAACCAAGTTATTACGGGTGCTGCAGGAGCGCGAAGTCGAGCGTCTCGGCAGCCACCAGAAAATAAAACTAGATATACGGGTATTGGCGGCGACCAACCGTGATCTTGAACAGGCCGTTGCTGACGGACGGTTCCGTGCCGATCTTTACTATCGGCTGAATGTTTTTCCTTTGCACTGCGCCACACTGAAAGAGCGCAAGGAAGATATCGTGCCATTGGCCAGCTATCTGATGATGCGCTACATGCCGAATACCCAAACGACGATTGAATTTACCGCTGAAGCTCAGGATGCATTGTGTCATTACGATTGGCCGGGCAATGTCCGTGAGCTTGAGAATGTAATCCAGCGGGCGCTGGTGATGAGTCGCGGTTGCCTGATCCGTGCTGAAGATCTGATGCTGCCTATTCAGTTAGATGGAAAGGAGTTAGAGGCTCAGGATCCTGCCGCCGTGCTGGAAACATGGGCCACCCCAATAAGTCCGCGCAAAACAGCGACAAGCCGATCGAAGCCAAACTTACAGAAAAGCCGTAAATTGGCAGAGTTTGACACCATTATCGAAACGCTGCGCCGCTTCAACGGCCACCGAAGCAAAACTGCCGAAGAGCTTGGTGTGTCGACCCGCGCCCTGCGGTACAAAATCCAGACGATGCGCGAACAGGGGCTGGATATCGACCAGATTCTAACCGGGCAAAATACTGATTTTTCTGTAGCCAACACAAACTATTCATAACCGCTATTTACACGAGAACCTGACATGCAAGATAAAGTGATGAGCATGGAATTGCCATTAAGCCAGATGAGTGAGGTTCGAGCACAAATGAATGTGCTGGAGACGACTCAGATCGCGCCTAACCCAATAACAGCGAACCAAGTGAACTCGGTGAGCTTTACGGATGTGATTTCACAAACCTTAAGCAGTGTCGATCAGCAGGGCAAAGAAGCCTCGGCCATGATGACCGCCGTGGATACCGGTAAGAGCGATGATTTGGTCGGGGCGATGGTTGCCAGCCAGAAAGCCAGCTTATCCTTTGCTGCCCTGGTGCAAGTGCGTAACAAGCTACTGACCGCCTATGACGATGTCATGAAAATGCCAGTGTGATGAGAAGAATTAAGTGAGTGAATTAATTAAACAACGGCTGGCCAACATGACCAGCCCTTCTAGTATGGGACGGGTCATATCCGGAGCCCGTCTTGTTGCGTTGCTCGGGGCAATTGCCGCGCTTGTTACCGTCGTAGTTGTGATTGGTCTCTGGCAGGGGGGCAGTCAGTATCGCCCGCTGTATGGGGAAAATGAGCAGTTCGACCGAACTCAGGTGCTGTCGGTGCTAGAGCAGAACGGGATGGATTTCTACATTGAGCCCCAGCAAGGGAATGTCATGGTCGAGCGCAATAGCTTGGGCAAGGCTCGCTTGGCCCTGGCGACGGCAGGTGTTGAAGCGCAATTGCCTACCGGGCTCGAAATTCTATCGCAAGATTCTAGCCTTGGAACCAGCCAGTTTATCGAGAATGCTCGCTACCGCCACGGCTTGGAAGGCGAATTGGCTCGTAGCATCATGACGCTGGAAGCGGTGAACAATGTGCGGGTGCATTTGGCGATCCCGAAGCAGACCTTGTTTGTCCGCCGAGAGAAAGAGCAGTCGTCGGCCTCTGTGGTGCTGTCATTGCGTCCGGGCCAGAGCCTAAAAACGGAGCAGGTCACAGCAATTGTTAACCTAGTTGCGGGCAGTGTACCGGAGCTGACGGCAGAGCGGGTCAATGTTATTGACCAGCAAGGAAACCTGCTGTCGGCGGTGATCGGCGGCAGTGATCAGCACGGTAGAAACAGCAGTCGCTACCTGGAATATGTCCAGCAACTGGAGCGCAGCCATATTGAGCGAGCCTCACGGATGCTTCGCCCGTTGGTCGGAATGAACAACTTTCAGGTCGAGGTGGCGGCAGACATCAACTTTGACCGGACCGAGGCAACTGAAGAGTCTTACGCGCCGGATGGTTCGGTCAGAAATGAGTTCGATTCTTATGACCGCCGCACGGCCAAGCCTGCCGAAGGGGTTCCGGGGGCATTGAGCAACCGTCCGCCGGAAGAGGGCGAAGATGAGGGTGACAATAAAGCGGCTAACGAACGCGGCGAATCGTCTCGTGACTACGCGTTGGATCGTACTCTGAAACATACCTTCTACCAGCAGGGCCAGTTGAACCGCCTGAGTGTATCTGTGTTGCTCAACGGTCAGCCTGATACCTTTAGTGCTCAGCAACTATCTGATATCAAGCAGATGCTTGCAGACTCGATAGGCATTAACGAGGCGCGCGGCGACAAGTTTACTGTCATGGTTTACCCGTTTACCCAGGCTGAAGCCAACTTACTGGGCGATGAGCCAGTTTGGTGGACCCAAATGGTGTGGTTGGACTATCTGCGCTATATCCTCTCGGCGATCGTCGCCCTGGTGATTTTGTTGGTGGTGGTTCGCCCTGCGATCCGTCAGCTCTCCGGTGGGGCCAAATCGACGGATGTCGTTGTTCCTGAACAGGTGTTCCCGTCGTCGGATGAAACGCCAGTGGATATGGAATCTTCAGTAACGACGGTCGAGGATCTTAGCCGTGAATCTGAAGCCAGTACTTCGGTTATGACGGCACAGACAGTCAATGCGGGGGGCGGACTCAGCTCCGTGGTGGCAAACGGCGACCTTCCCGAACTGCCAAGCCCTGAAACAGGGTTAGAAGCACAGTCGTCCTATCTGCAGATGCTCTCCGAGAAAGAGCCCGAGCGTGTCGCGCATGTCGTTAAACAATGGATCACACCGAAAGATGACAATTGAGAATAACCCAGGCATTGAACAAGCTGCGATTCTGTTGCTGAGTATGGGTGAAGAAGCGGCGGCAAATGTATTGAAACAGCTTGACCGTGAGCAGGTTCGCCAGCTTTCAATTGCGATGGCCGGTATTCCGGCGGTCAAAAAGGCTCAGGCCGAAAAAGTCTTTCAGCGTTTTTTTAGCGACTTTAAGAGTGAGTCCGGTATTTCCGGTGCCTCGCGCAGTTATCTTGAGCGTACTCTGAACAAGGCGTTGGGCCTGTCACTGTCGCAGCCGTTGCTGGACTCGATTTATGGTGACTCGCTCAAGCGTAATCTGCAGCGACTGCAATGGCTCGAGCCTGCCAAGCTTGCCGAGCTGATTTCTGGCGAGCACCCGCAGATGCAGGCGGTGTTCCTGGCCTATCTGGAACCGGAAGTCGCCACCCAGCTATTGGCGCGCCTACCGGCCGAAGGTCTGGATGATTTGCTATATCGCCTTGCTAACCTGACAGAAATTCATCCTGATATGATTGATGAGGTGCACGTCCTGCTTGAGAAGTTCCTGGCTCAGGTGGGTCAGCAGAACAGCACTTTGGTCGATGGTACCGAAAAAGCCAGCGAAATTATCAATCGCCTGAAAGGGGATCAGAGTCAGAAGGTCATGACCGGATTGAAAGAACTGGATCCGGTACTGGTCGCGACACTGGAAAGCAAAATGTATAACTTCGATATTCTGGTGCGCCAGAGTGAAGATACACTGGAGCGCCTAGTGGAGGAAGTCGACCAGGAACTGCTGGCTACGGCCTTGAAGGGCAGCGATCAGGTATTGCAGGACAAGATTTTTGCGACGATGCCGAAACGTGCCGCCCAGTACCTGCGCGAAGCGATGGAAGGCAAAGGTCGAGTACGTTTGAGTGCGGTAGAAGATGCTCGCGAGCAGCTGATCGCTATGTTGCGGCAGTTGGCTGATGACGGCGAAATCGAGCTGCAGCTCTTTAGCGAACCAGTTGTGGAGTAATGATGAAGAAGCAGGCAGTAACCGTTCTTCACCCCCAGCCGGGGCAGTATCGGAACTATCATTTTCCGCCGCTGGTTCAACCGGAGGAGGACTTGTTCGGCGATGAGCCAACAAGCTCTTATCAGGATGAATTTAACAGCGGGTTTCAGGACGGCCAGCAAAAAGGCCATGAGCAGGGTTACCAGGAAGGGCTGGCTCAGGGCCAGCAGTTTGGTCAGCAGCAAGGACTGGAACAAGGTCGCCAGCAGGGGATTCGCGAAGGTGTTACACAGGTCCAGCAGCAAATGGGCGGTACTGTGGCTTCGGTTGATCATCTGATGCAGCAGATCCAGCAGGTATTTCACCAGCACGTCCGCCAGCAGAGCGAAATGATTTGCGATTTGGTACAGAAGGTCGCCCGCCAGGTGATCCGTGCCGAGCTGACTCTCAAGCCGAGCCAGATGGTGAACTTGATTGAAGAAACCCTGGCGCAGATGCCCGAGCAGAAACCGGAGTTGGTAACTTACCTCAACCCGCAGGATTGCCAGCGGCTGGTGGAGCTTGTACCGGATCTGGTCAGTGGCTGGAATCTCAAGCCGGATGACTCGTTGACGGTCGGCAGCTGCCGGGTGGTGACCCGTGATTCGGAGTCGTTTGCCGATAGCGAAGAGCGTCTTGAGGCCTGCATGGAATCAATACGGGACAACCTGTTAACTGATGCGTGATTTATTCCAGGAGCTGAATGCTCGTTTATCCTCGGCTGTCGAGCAGGTTCCTGATGTACCGGTTGCCCGTACTTACGGGCGGCTAACCCGCATGGCGGGACTGACCCTGGAAGCCGTCGGCTGTCGTCTGTGCACCGGCCAGCGCTGTATGATTGAAACCGATCTCGGCACCTTGGTCGAAGCAGAGGTGGTAGGGTTTGACCGCAATGCCTCGGTATTGATGCCAATTCGCCATACTACCGGGTTGCGGCCGGGCAGCCGGGTGCTGCCGCTTCAGGGCGATAGTAAAATCAATGTCGGCTACAGCATGCTGGGCCGGGTTCTCAATGGCCTCGGCGAGCCTCTGGATAGCCGCGGTGCTATCTCGGCCGAGCAGCGAATCAACCTTCATGGTGACACCATCAACCCGTTGCAGCGTCTGCCGATTTCTACCCAGCTGGACGTCGGGGTCCGGGTGATCAACGGCATGCTGAGTGTCGGCAAGGGGCAGCGGATGGGGCTGTTTGCCGGTAGTGGTGTCGGCAAGAGTGTGCTGCTCGGGATGATGACCCGCAATACCACCGCCGAAATTACCGTGGTCGGGCTGATTGGCGAGCGTGGCCGTGAGGTACGCGAGTTTATCGAGCATTCACTGGGTCCCGAAGGGATGAAGAATGCAGTGGTTATTGCCTCGCCGGCGGATGATCCGCCGTTGATGCGGCTGCGGGCATCGATGCTGTGCCACCGTATCGCTGAGTTCTTTCGTGATCAGGGCCATGACGTACTGCTGCTGATGGATTCGCTGACGCGCTATGCGCAGGCCCAGCGTGAAATTGCCTTGGCCGTGGGCGAGCCGCCGGCCACCAAGGGCTATCCGCCGTCGGTATTCAGCTTGTTGCCGCAGCTTGTTGAGCGTGCCGGCAACGGTGCGACCGAGCATGGCTCGATAACCGCGTTCTATACCGTACTGTCGGAAGGGGATGATCAGCAAGATCCTATTGCCGATGCCGCACGAGCCATTCTGGATGGTCATATTGTTCTTAATCGTGAACTGGCCGAGCAGGGGCACTATCCGGCGATTGATATCGAGCAGTCTATCAGCCGCGCTATGCCTCAGGTGGTCGCGCCGGAGCAGCTGCAAAAAGCCCAGCGGGTGAAACAGCTCTATGCCCGATACCGTCAGGTGCAGGACTTGATTTCTCTCGGTGGTTACCAGCCTGGGCAAGACCAAAATTTGGATATGGCCGTGCATTATTACCCTGAAATTTGTGGTTTCCTGCAGCAGGGAATGCATGAACAGGTTCCGCTTAGCGACAGTCAGCAACAGATGATGCAACTGGCCGGAGGGCAGTAAGCCGTGAAAAAGCGAGTGAAAGTGGTACAGGGCTGGCGTGATCAGCAACAGAAGAAATTTGATGAGTTACAGCAACAGCATTCCGAGCTTAACCGACAAACCCATGCTCATCAGCAGCGTCTGGATCTGTTGGAAGATCTGTCTGGTCAATATGCGGTGGCTAGTGGTAGCGAAACCTCGGCTTTGTTGCTCAAGGGGATAGGGCGATTCCGTCATCAGCTGGACAATTTAACCAACCTCCAGCGTCAGGAACTGGCGCTGTCGCAGGTAGAGCTTCGCAGTATGAATACCCGTCTGGTTGAGCAGCACTGTCAGGTTAAAATGGGCGATAAGATCATTGATAAGCGCCTGGCCCAAATCCAGCGCAAGCAGGAACGGCAGGAGCAGAAAGTGATGGACGAACTGTCGATGAATCGTTTTTTTCACCGTCGTTGAACGAGCTCAGCAGCCAGGGCTATAGCAATACTGCTGCTCAGGCTTCAGTAGCTTATCAATCATTTGCTTCTGCTGTGCCAGCAGGCGTCCGTTGCAATTATTACGTTCCTGACATTGCAGTGTTAACTCATAGAGTTGTTGCCATAATACGTTGCCTTGCTGCTGGTACTGAGCAGGCAGGGCCGCAAGCAGGCGTTTCATGCCGGTATCATCGGCACTAACCCCCAAAGATTCAAGATATTCGCATCGGCGCTGTGCGTGATCACCGAGCTGTTTCATCAGCTGCTGGAGCTGGGCATTATGTGTCAGCAACGCTTGGCTGTCTCGGTTAACCAAGAGTGTTTCCTGATGCTGTAGCTGTCGCGCTAGTTGCTGGTAGCTTTTTACATCCAGAGCCAGCTCACTGAGCAGGGCTTTGACCAGTTCGGCTTGTGAGGCCATCAGCTCTGTCCCTGATAGAAGTCAACCATGCTACCTGCCAGCGAGTCCAGATTGACTGAGATATTGCCTGACTTCAGCATTGCCTTCATTTCGGCAACTTTATCCATATCGACATCGCTGGTTTTCGCCATAGCCTGCTTGGCTGATTGCAGCGATTGCATGTCATGGCTGAGTTCAACTTGTGCTACTGGTGCCGCTTTTGCCCCAGCAGGTTTGTTTGCTGCCTCCGTCGGCAATGCGACGGGCTGCGAGTGAGATATTTTTCCAATCATAGTCTTCACATAAAAACAGATGTGCGGTTACTGATCTAAAGCGACCAATCAGCGGAACGCTTAAATTATTTTGTGGTTATTTGGATATATTACCATTAAAAGGTTGTTTGCACTCTTTGTTGTCCGATCACCGTTGCGAAAATCTCTTTGTTGGACGACAGGTTTCGGACCCTGATCGAGTCACCCTGAGTCCCCGATTCCAGTGCAACTCCCTTCATTTTAGCGGTCATGCTACCCATGCGGGCTTCGATGACCACTCCTTCATTACGCTGTACCAGCTCAGGCGCCTCGATCATTCGCGGGCTAATAATTTTTCCGGCTATGATCTTTCGGCGGCTGTTTAACCCGGCTACGGCACTGATATCGGTGAAATAACTGTGGCGCAAATAGGCCAAGTTACTGCGTTTGAGGCTGAGATCGGCCCGGGTGATGGCTTGGTTGCGGGCCAGAGGGTGCTTGGCAACCACGAGCGGAAGAAAAATGGCCACCTCGGCCCTGGCCCTGGCTTTCCAGTAGCTGGGCTGGTGGCACTCCAGCGTTACGGATAGCCGGCCGACAGGTTGCGTCGGTTCACTTAGCGTTTGCTGCAATGGTTTATTACATCGGGGAAGTTCCGCGAGGGGCTGTAGATTAATTTGATAGTCGCGGCTGCCAATGCTGGCGGCGTAGCGCCGAACCTGCTGTTTCAGGTAGCGGGAAACTTCTTGCTGGGCGGAAGATGTGCCTGCCGAGACTGTCGGTGTGGTTTTTGCCAGACAGGCGGAAGGTACTGCATATCCGAGCAAGCAGGCGATTAGGACAGTTTCCGCTCGGAAGTGGTACTTCCGCATTGGCTTTTGATCCACGCTGATACAACCATAACTGTTTGAATAAAAAGGGTATAACTGTTGGCACGTTTTGTGCTTGTTATCGTTCTGGTTTGACCATCACAACGGTGTGCATCTAGGCATGATTGCGATGAACAATAGTGATAAGTAATGGCGGCAAATAATGGCAATTAACTTTGAACAAGCACTGGGGGTACACCCTAATACATTGGCGTTTCGAACACAACGCGCAAAAGTATTGGCCAGTAATTTGGCCAATGTCGATACCCCTAATTTCAAGGCGCGCGATATTAGCTTCGAAGAGGCAATGAAGCAGGTGGCCAATGATGCAAGGGCCAAACATCAGGCCCGCCGTCGTCCTCAAAGCTACGAGTTGCTCTATCGAGCTCCGCAGCAGCCCGCACAGGATGGCAATACCGTTGAGCTGGGGGTGGAGCAAGCCCAGTTCGCCGCCAATGCAATGGCTTTTCAGACCAGTACTACTTTTTTGAATATGAAACTCAGCGGCTTGAAAAAAGCCATTAACGGACAGTAACAGCTATGGCTTTTTCTACGATTTATGACATCGCCGGTTCCGCAATGACGGCACAGACCGTACGTCTGAACACGGTGGCCAGTAACCTGGCTAACGCAGACGTGGTGTCGGGCTCTGAGCAAACCGGCTATCGCGCTAAGCGACCGGTATTTTCCACTGTGATGGTGGATCTCAATAGCCCGGCAGCAGGCGCGAAAGTGCAAATTGAGGATGTGATTGAGAGTGACGAGCCACTACGCCGTCGCTATGAACCGAATCATCCGAAGGCAAATAAAGACGGGTATGTCTTTCATTCGACGGTTAATGCGGTTGAAGAAATGGCGGACATGATGGCGGCATCCCGAAGTTTCGAAACCAGTGTTGATGTAATGAGCCGAGCTCGCAGCATGCAGCAGAGTATTTTGCGTCTGGGTCAGTCAAGTTAGGAGGCTTAAGTGAGTTTGCCACAAATTAGCACCACCAGTCAGTACAGCCCAAAGGCGGCACCTAAAGAACCTCAGGTGGCCGGCAACGGAATGAATCCGTCCAGCAATGATTTCCTGACCATGATGGTCGCCCAGGTTCAGAATCAGGACCCGCTCAATCCGACAGACGGCACTGAGTACCTGACCCAGCTGGGCATGATGTCAGCTGTCGAGAGCTTGGAAGGGGTCAAGTCGGGGTTAGCGAACCTCAACATCGGTATGACCAATGTGGAGATGCTGCAGGCGACCAATCTCGTTGGCAAGAAAGTGCTGATGGAGGCCAACCAGGAGGTCGACGTGGCCAAAGGCCAGGTGATTGACGGTCGGGTCCAGTTCGATCAATCGGTCGACAGTGCCAAGGTCATGGTCTACGACGAAGATGGCAAAGTGGTTGATGAAATCAAGCTTGGTCCTCAGGGCTCTGGCATGGCGGAATTCAAGATCGACGGCGATGATCTGGGCTCAGGCAGTTATACCTTCGAGGTGCTGGCTGAGAAAGGCGATGATGCCTGGAGCCAGAAAATGATGATTGCTGCCGAGGTTGAGTCGGTCAATATTCCGTCTGGCGGCGGTGCGATCCTGCTAAGTCTCAAGGGGCTGGGCAAGATGTCTATGTACGATATGCGTGAAATAACGGCGTAATCACGTCAACAAGAATTAAAGTAGGAAAGGTAATGTCAATTAATATTGGTATGAGTGGCCTCAAGTCCACCACCGAACAAATGAACACCATCAGCCAGAATATCGCCAACGTCGGTACCATTGGCTACAAATCATCACGTACCGAGTTTCAGGATATCTATGCGCCACAGTTTGGCGGTGGCGAGATGAATGGTGTCGAGGTATCAACTACCCGCCAGAGCTTCATGAGTGGTAGCACCACGCCAACCGGCCGCAACAGTGATTTGGCGATCAATGGCGAAGGTTTCTTCATGGTGCAGAGCAACGGCCAGCAGATGTTCACCCGCAACGGGGTAATGAACCTGGATGCCGACGGCTATCTGGTGACGGCTGATGGCTACCGCCTACAAGGCTATGATGCGACGGATACAGGCCAGATCCAGACCGGTAATATGGCCGACCTGAGTGTCAGCACCGGTGATATGGCGGCAAAAATAACCACAAAAGTTAATCAGGGTCTTAACCTGGATGCCAACTCTGCTGCTATCGATACGGCTAAAACCCCATTTGACCCTGAAGACCCAGCCACTTTCACTACCAGAACGACCACGACTATCTATGACTCGATTGGCGGCGAGCACGAGATGACCCAGTACTTTGTCAAAACTGGCGACAATCAGTGGCAGGCACATTATGTACTTGATGATCAGAAGACGCCGATACAGACAGAGGCGGTAGTGTTCAATGCCGAGGGTAAGATTGTAACGCCGGCAGGTGGTGTCAGCCTGAACTTTGCTCCAGGCAACGGTGCCAACCAGCAAACAGTTACCTTCGATATGGCCGAAGTGAGCCAGTACGGCAGCAAGTTCTCAATCAATAAAAATGCCCAGGATGGCTACGCGCCGGGCAAGCTTGCGGGCTGGTATTTCGAAGATGACGGCACGGTGTACGCACGTTATTCCAATGGCCAGACCAAGGCCCAGGGCCAGGTTGTGCTGGCACGCTTCCCGAATCAGGAAGGTTTGCAACAGGCTGGTGGTACCCGCTGGACTCAGAGCTTTGCCTCTGGTGCGCCATTGACCGGAACGGCCAATACTGGCCAGATGGGCTCACTTCGCACTGGTGTATATGAAGGCTCGAACGTTGACCTGACTAATGAGATGGTTGGTTTGATGTCGGCGCAGAGCAACTACCAGGCCAATGCCAAGACGATCCAGGTGTCTCAGGAAATGACCCAGATATTGTTCCAAAATCTGTAGTAGGAGCCGGTAATGGATAAGCTGTTATTCACCGCCATGTCTGGCGCCAGCCGGGTCATGATGGCCCAGCAGGTACATGCCAATAACCTGGCCAACGTCAATACTACCGGTTTCCGGGCGGATATCGAACAGGCCGAAAGTATTGCGGTAAAAGGGGAGGGCTATAACAGCCGTACCTTGGTTGCGGCAAGATCGGGCGGGACGGACTTTTCCAGCGGCGCCCTGCAAAATACCGATAATCCGTTTGATATTGCTATTCGTGGTGAGGGCTTTTTTGCGGTGCAAGCCGGAGAAAATGATGAAGCCTATACCCGGACCGGTAACTTTCATCTTGATCAGGATGGCGGGCTGATGCTCGGCGACCGGCCGGTAATGGGCGAGGGTGGCCCGGTAGTGATCCCTGAATATCAGCAACTGGATGTGGGTACCGACGGTACGATTTCAATTGTGCCGCAGGGAGGCGGACTCGTGCAGGAAGTTGGCCGACTTAAGTTGGTGAAACCGGACTTGGCCAATTTACACAAAAGAGAAGATGGTCTATTTCGTGTCGCGGGTGCAGGTGGACAGGCCGAAATGGATGACACGGTTACGGTTGCGGCAGGCTACCTTGAAAGCAGCAACGTGAATGCGATTGACTCGCTGATCAACAATATGTCCCTGTCCCGGAACTTTGAGTTCCAAGTCAAAATGATGAAGACCGCAGAAGATTTGGCCACCGCCGGTAATCGCATTGTACGCGGTAATTAATCCCGGCCAATTAGAACGATCACAGTCCTTACTACTCAGGGGCTGAATATTTTTTAGGAGCAACGCCACATGCATGCAGCACTTTGGGTCAGCAAGACCGGCCTGGCGGCACAAGATACCCAAATGCAGGTTATCTCAAACAACCTGGCCAACGTGAACACTGTCGGCTTCAAGCAAGATCGTGCGGTATTTGAAGACCTGTTCTATCAGATGAAAAAACAGCCGGGCTCAATGGCTGATCAGCAAAATGAAACACCGGGTGGTTTGCAGCTGGGTAATGGTGTTCGCACTGTCGGTACCCAAAAGCTGATGAAAACCGGGGCCTATCAGAATACCGAGCAGGCAACCGATCTGGCGATTCTTGGCTCGGGCTTTTTCCAGGTGGAAATGGCCGACGGAAATACCGGCTATACCCGTAATGGTCAGTTCCATCGCAATTCGGAAGGTGCGCTGGTAACGGCATCGGGTTTGCCGTTGATGCCTAACATCGAAATCCCGGAGAATGCGACGAGCTTTAGCGTTGGCTCTGATGGCATCGTCACTATCTCGACTGCAGATGATCCGCAGGCTCAGGAAATCGGTCAGCTCACCCTGGCAAACTTCACTAACCCGGCGGGTTTAGAATCCTTGGGTGGAAACCTGTTCAAAGAATCGGGAGCTTCAGGCGCGCCGATTGAAGGGGTGGGTGGTGAAGATGGCTTGGGCCAGATCAGCCAGTTCAGCCTTGAAGGTTCCAATGTGAACGTGGTGGAAGAAATGGTGAATATGATCACCACCCAGCGCGCCTATGAAATGAATGCCAAAGTGGTATCGAGTGCTGATCAGATGCTGAAATTCGTCAGCCAGTCAATGTGAGTTTTCAGGCATGTTACGCGTAATTTATTTGTTCGGTGTTCTGTTGCTAACTGGATGCGCGCCCGTTTCTTCGCTTGTCGATGTGCAGCCGAAGGAATCGGTGCCAAGTATGGAATTTCCGGAGTACACCGTTGACCCTGATGGCAGCTTGTTCAGTGCCAATTATGGTATGGCGCTGTTTCAGGATCGCCGGGCCTTTCGTCTTGGTGATATTTTAACGGTTGAGCTCGATGAGCAGACCCGCTCCAGCAAAAAGGCCGGTACCAGCTATGGCAAAGACAGTAATGTCGGAATTGGCATCCCGCTGATTGCCGGAAAAGCACAGCCTAAAGGACAGTTTACTCTGGAAGGCGAGCGTGACTTTAAAGGCTCGTCATCAAGCTCGCAGCAAAACTCGCTGTCGGGCAGTATTACCGTGATGGTAGCCGAGGTGCTGCCGAACGGGGTGCTGCGGATCCGGGGGGAAAAGTGGCTCAAGCTCAATCAGGGGGATGAATATATCCGCCTTTCCGGCTTAGTGCGGGTTGATGATATCGACGGCTCTAACCGGGTCTCCTCGCAGCGATTGGGCGATGCCCGGATCACCTACTCTGGTCGTGGTGCACTGGCAGATGCCAATGAATCCGGCTGGCTATCCCGATTCTTCAATAGCTCCTGGTTCCCAATCTAATGGCGATGAAAAAATTTATAGCGGGCCTGCTTTTGCTGGCCACCCCTTTGCTGCTTCAGGCCCGTCCGTTGTTAAGTCTGGTGGATATCCAGGGCGTGCGTGATAACCAATTGGTCGGGTATGGCCTGGTGGTTGGCCTGAGCGGTACCGGAGACAAGAGCCAAACCAAGTTCACTTCCCAGTCGGTCAAGAACATGCTGAGCCAGTTTGGTGTTCAGCTGCCGGCCAAAGCCGATCCTAAGCTCAAGAACGTTGCCGCCGTGGCTATTCATGCCACGCTTCCACCGCTTGCAAGCAAAGGCCAGTCATTGGATATCACTGTTTCTTCAATTGGTGATGCCAAGAGCCTGCGTGGCGGCACCTTGCTGTTAACACCGCTAAAAGGGCTCGACGGTCAAATTTATGCGGTGGCTCAAGGCAACCTCGTCGTGGGTGGTGTCGTCGCTCAAGGTAACAGTGGTAGCGGGATCACCATAAATATCCCGACCGCAGGTTTGATCCCTAATGGCGGGATCATCGAGCGCGAAATACCGTCCTCGTTTTTAACCGCGACCGATGTGGTGCTGAATTTAAAACGGCCGGGCTTCAATACTGCCCGTAATATCGAGAAGGCAATTAACAAGGTATTTGGCCCGGAAGTTGCTGTCGCGCAGAGCCATGCAAGGATCACCGTCCGTGCCCCGCATAATCAAAGCCAGCGAGTCACCTTTCTGGCGATGCTGGAAAATATCGATGTTGAGCCCGGCCCGCGCAAGGCCAAGGTCGTCTTCAATGCCCGAACCGGTACCATTGTGGTCGGTAAAGACGTCAGGGTACATACCGCTGCCGTCAGTCACGGTAACCTGACTGTCAGTGTGGTGGAGAACTACAACGTCAGCCAGCCGAATGCGTTTGGCCGCGGTAATACGACGGTCACACCGGAGTCTGATGTGTCTATTGACCAAGAACGCGGCAAAGTATTTATCTGGCCTGAAAGCGACGAGGGAACTTCTCTGCAGACTATCGTTGATGCGGTAAACAGTTTAGGGGCGACGCCGAATGACTTGATGGCGATTTTGATTGCGTTGGATGAAGCTGGCGCTTTGGATGGCGAGCTGGTGGTGCTGTAATGAAAATTCTCGAGAACGACAATAATTCGGCGATGTATAACGATTTAACCAGCCTGCAGAATATCAAGGCCAACGGTGACAAGACCGAAGCCCTCAAGCAGGCCTCTGGTCAGTTTGAAGCAGTTTTTTTGCAAAGTGTGCTCAAGCATATGCGTCAGGCATCTGATGCGCTGAATGATGAGGAGGACTCCTTATTCAATAGCCGTCAGCAGAAGTTTTATCGTTCGATGCATGACAGCCAGATTGCGATGGAAATGAGCCAGCAGCAAAGTTTGGGTATTGCCGACATGCTGGTGAGGCAGCTGGGGCAACATGATGCATTTAAGCCGCAGCCCCAACTGGTCGCTGTTAATCAACAGGAGCTGAAAAATGCATCTGTGGCAGCCAGTCCGCTGCTCGGTGATACCGAAGCTTCGTACAGCAAAGTATCACGGTCATGGTGGGGGAATACCGCACCGTTATCGCAGCAACTGAATATCCATCTTGATGACGAAGAATTATGAGCATAATTAATATCGGTTTATCCGGCATGAGTGCCGCCAATGCTGGGCTTTCAGTCACAGCACACAATACAGCCAATGCGATGACGCCCGGTTACAGCCGTCAGCGTATCGGTTTCGGTGCCGAGGTCGGTGGCCAGGGCAGCGGCGCGGGTGTCGGAGTCAGCAGTGTTGAGCGAATGGCCGACAATTACCTGAACCAGCAAATTTATAAGCAGAAAGGTTCTTGGGGTTATAACGCGATCCGCTCTCAGTACATGGCAAAAACCGAGACGCTGCTCAATAACAATAGCACCAGTGTCAATACCGGGCTGGACCGTTTCAATGCCGCCTTGAGCGAAGCATCGACCAAGCCGCAAGATATTGCCTACCGCCAGACGATTATCAGTCAGAGCCAGTCAATGGTGCAGCGTTTCAATAACCTGAGCACGCAGCTAGACAGTCAGTCAAAGCAGGTGGGTAGCCAGCTAGATGCCGCAGTATCCGACGCCAATTCATTGATGGCCAGTATTGCCGAAATGAATGACAGTCTACGTAATAGCGGAGGCAACGGGCAGAAAATGACTGAGCTGCTTGATGCCCGTGACGAAGCCATTCGTCAGCTATCGTCGCAGATGAATGTCAATACTACCTATAACGATGATGGTACGGTGACGATTAGTCTCGATCAGGGTGAGCCTCTGGTCAGTGGCTCTCAGGCCAGCAAGCTACATCAGACTCAGGATGGCGGATTGGAACTGCAGCGAGGCAATGGCCGTTTTGCCTTGGGTAAAAAGGTCGGCGGAACGATTGGCGGGCTGATGAACTATCGTGACGGCGAACTGAAAGACTTGCAAAAAGAACTCGATGTGATGGCATATAGCTTTGCCACCCAGTTTAATGAAACACACAGTAAGGGGTATGATCTGAATGGCGATCAGGGTCAGGCGGTATTCGGCGGCGTCGACCAGATTGATGGTGCGGCAAAGAATCTGTCGCTGTTAATTGACGATCCCAAGCAACTGGCCTTTTCCGCCAAAGCAGGTGAACCTGGCAATAGCGAGAACCTGCAGCAGCTGATTGATCTGAAAAATGCCCCGATAGCGATTGATACCAGCAAGCTTGATCCCGCCGAGGCGGAAAAATTCAAGAATGCGATTACGGTTCTCGATGGAAAAAGTATCCACAGCAGCTATACCGGTATTACCGGTGACTGGGCAATTAAAACAGCCCAGCTAGAAGCGGATACCACTGCGGCAAAGTCGTTGGTGGATCAGGCCGAGGGCGAGCGTGCCAGTGTTAGCGGGGTCAACCTCGATGAGGAAGCGGCCAATATCATGAACTATACCCAGATGTATCAGGCCAATGCCAAGGTTATTTCAACGGCGCAACAGTTGTTTGATATTACCCTGTCGATGTTTCGCTAACGGATAAAAATAGAGGAAAGAGACATGCGTTTAAGTACGGCTCAGCTCAACAGTGTTATGCTCACCAGCATGCAGACCTCGACTACCGGGGTCAATAAATCGTTCATGCAGATGAGTTCCGGTGAGCGGATGCTCAAGCCGTCGGACGATCCGATCGGCTCGGTGCAGTTGATGATGCTCGATCGTGAGCAGGCCAATATCAGCCAGTTCCAGAAAAACATTTCTAATCTGGAAGCGCAGCTGGGCCAGACTGAATCCCATCTGGATGCATCAAATAATGCCGTTTTGCGGGCGCAGGAGCTGGTTACCAGCGTACTTAATGCCAGCAACAGTACCGAGGAAGGCCGCGAGGCGATCGCAACGGAGCTGGATTCGATACTGGATCAGCTGGTCGATGTTGCCAACAGCAAAAATCCCAATGGCGATTATATTTTTGCCGGTACCCAGACGGATACCCAGCCAGTGGTAAAAGATCCGGCTACAGGCAAGTACATCTATATGGGCAATAGCGATCAGCGGATGGTTCAGGTGGCAGAATCGATGACAATTCCATCCAACCAGACAGCAGATGCGATCTTTTTTAGCGGCGGAAGTGATATATTCAACACTTTGGATCAGCTGGTAACCGATTTGCGTGATCCGTCGATAGATCAAGGTGGGCTTACCGCCAGTGTGACCAGTGCACAAAGCAATCTCGATACCACCATGAGTACCATCAATCAGGTATGGACGGATGTTGGTGGTCAGCGTAATGCGCTGGCGAGGATCGAGGGATCTCATGCAGACAACAAATTATTGAATAACAAGCTGATCGGCGAAGTAAAGGATCTGGATTACAGCGAAGCGATTCTAGAGATGAATACTCAGATGGCAGCACTGCAGGCAACCCAGATGACTTATAGTAAAATTCAGAATCTATCCCTGTTTAAATTGATGTAATCGGGGAAACCCGAGTGGGTCGGTAACCAATTATCGGCCACTATCCGACTGATTATATGAGGCCACATTGGTTAATCAAATTACCTCCAGCCACAGTACTCTGCGCAGCAGTGACAGTACACAGCCCGATCGTATAGCGAAACAGCTGCCCGTTGTTGCGGTGGCAAAGGTTAGTGATAAACAACCGAAACAGCAGCAACAGCATTCGAGTTTGGCTGGTAAGAATGGTAGCCTGTTGGTGCAGACCAGCGAGGCGCATCGTCAGGCCGCACAGGCGCAGAGTACACAGAAAGCACTGCAGGAAGCGAGTGAGCTCTTGGGGCAGCTACGCCAGATGGCCCGCCGTTCGCTCAATGCCCAGGAAAATAAAAAAGACCAGCTGCAGCAGTCGTTACACCAGTTGAAAAACAAGCTGGTGAAGCTGACGCGTGAAGCCAAATATGAAGGCGAGCAGGTACTGCATCACGACTTGACCCCGCGGTTAAGCGAGCAGCCGCAGCAAGAAGGCTTTTCGGTGAAAGGTCTGCGCCTGAATACCCTGCGCCAGCAAGATGAAATCCTGCGCTTTCAGTTTGATTCCGGTACGCCCAATTCAGTGCGGGCGCGGATTGATAATGATGAAACGACCGAGGAAATTGCCGATAAGTTAAGTCAGGCGTTTGCCCCGCGCAGTATTCAGGTTGAGGTTGACAAATACGGTGATCTCGCTTTTTCGGTGCCGAAAGAGCAATGGTCGGAAATCAAGAAAGGGATCTGGATGTCCGGTGGCGGGCAGATCTTACCGTCAGGCAATCCGGTCAAGGCTAAACTGGAATCGAAAGACAAGGCTGCGGTTGAGCCGCAGGAACTTGATTTTGGCAAGCCCCAGTCAACCCGCAAGGCATTGGCGGATATTGAACGCATGATGCAGAAAATTCAGCAGGCCCTGAGCCAGATGAGTAAGGTACAGCGCCAGGTGAGTCTCGATTTGGAGCAGTTGATGACCACTAACCAGATGAAATCCGGAGTGATCAATGCCGACGGGGTTATCGAAGCCAGCTGGCTGGAAGCGCCTGATGACGTGTCGCTGCAACTTATCGATAATGCGGTGCCGACCCTGTTGGCCCAGGCCAATGCCTCACGTCATAACGTCGTGGCGTTACTCGAACCTTAAGTTATTCTCTTTCTTTCAAAAAAAGATATAAAAGCGAGCTTCGGCTCGTTTTTTTATTTCTGTTGTAACTCTCTGTTGTTGCCTATTGGTACTCGTTATTGACTATGTGTTATTAACCGTGCGCGTGGTTGCGTATAGCTGTTGGCTGTAAGTCAACTTATAGCGACAAAGCCCCCGCCAATGGCATTGGAAGCCATATCACGCTGCCTCGGTTCTCTTCGAAAAAAAGCCGAAAAAAGCCGAAAAAAGGTTTAAGCATTCCTCAGGGCAGGTCGCATTAAAAAAGTAACAAGACAAGAAGTACTGTCATTCGAACCTCGACCCAAGCATTTCGACGCTGGTTTTGACATCCGTTTTGACATCCGTTTTGACATAAACCGTTTAATACTGAACTGAGGAATATTCCCATGGCAATGAGCCTAAACACCAATTTCGCATCAATGAATGCACAGCGCAACATGATGGGCACCCAGAACTCTCTGAATACATCATTGAACCGCCTGTCTACCGGTCTACGTATCAACAGCGCAAAAGATGATGCTGCGGGCCTACAGATTGCCAACCGCATGGATTCTCAGATCAACGGTCTGGGTGTGGCTCAGCGTAATGCCAATGACGGTATTTCAATGTCTCAGACAGCGGAAGGTGCACTGCAAGAATATACCAACATTCTGCAGCGCCAGCGTGATTTGGCCGTCCAGTCTAAAAACGGCACCAACTCTGATTCTGACCGTAAGGCACTGGACAAAGAATTCCAAGCATTAAGCAAAGAGTTGGATCGTATCGTTGATACTACAATGTTTGGTAAAGGTGAAAATCTATTTGACAAGTTGAATACTGGCGTTAACTTCCAGGTTGGTGCCGATGTAGACAAAGGTGCGGGGAACCTTGCTGCCGTTGTTGATGATGGTAAAGGTAACCTTCGTGCACAAGCAGATATCGCAGATGCATTGTCTGAGACTCTAGGTACAACAACAACTGCTGATCTTACAAAAATCAAAGCGGGTGCAACAGCACTAAAAGATCCAGCTATAGCATCTAACTTTGCAATGACTGCTGATACTGTTGAAGCACTAAAAGCTGCGGGTATCACAGAGGCTAAAGATGGCACGTTAATCGCGGTTGGTACAAAATTAGACGCAATTGAATTACCTGATGATTTTTCAACTAAAATGACGGACCTAGAAACAGTCGCAACAGCCGCTGAAGCTTACCAGACAAAAGTAGATGCAGGTACGCAAACAGTAGCCGATATGAACACTGCGGTCACAGCACTAAATGACTACACTGCTAAAACAGCAGGCGGTGCGGGTGCTGGTGCGAATACAATCAAAGTAGAAGTGAAAGCTTCAGACTTAAATACGACTGCTTTAGGTGATGTTACATCAGAAGCTAATTCAGGTACTGCAGTTACTGAAATTGATAAGCTAATCGAAAACGTTGGCTCAATTCGTGCTGACCTAGGTGCGACGCAGAACCGCTTCCAGTCAACGATCAATAACCTGGGCAACATCAAAGAGAACATGTCTGTGGCGAAAGGTCGCATCATGGATGCAGACATCGCGGCAGAATCTGCCAACATGACTAAGCAGAACACAATGATGCAGGCTGGTATCACAGTGCTTTCTCAGGCAAACCAGATGCCAAGCATGGTTTCTCAGCTACTACGTTAATCGTTGTAGTTGCATAACTTCAGGCGGCTATTTTATGTCGCTTATTATTCAGAGCGGAAGTTTTACTTCCGCTTTCTTTTTATCTGTCCCTTTAAAATCACTGATTTATAAATGGTATGAATTTTGCTTGTAGTGCTATTTCGGAGCGTATCCGGTTGTTCCGGTTGGTTGAACTCGGGAAAAGGCACTCTTTGGCGGAGGTTAAAATATGTTAATGACAGGATTAGGCTCGGGCATTGATTATGAAGCCATGATCGGTGCCATTGTTGCTGCCGAACGTGCGCCGAAAGATAACCAGCTCAAACGCACCGAGGGCATGAACAGTGCCGAGATGGATGCGCTGAAAGAAATTCAGAACACCATTAACAGTTTCCGTGACAAAGTCGAGGATCTGAACTCCAGCAGCGAGCTTGAAAAATTAAAGGCGCTGCTAAGTAATGAGGACGTACTGTCGGCGACCGTCGATAGTAATGCGGTTTCTGGCGAATACAGCTTTGACGTGACCCAGTTGGCACAGACCCAGCGCGATCAGCTGTTCAAGGTATCGGAAGGTAGCACCTTTTCCAAGGGCAGTATTAGCTTTGACTCGGTCAACATTGATATTGCTACGTTGCAAACGGATCTGATCACCAAGGAAAACGATAAGAAGCAAGCGCATCAGGATCAGGTCTACAAAGATATCGCCGACAAGCATGGTCTCGATGTCACCACCGATCAGGCTGCGATCAAAGACATTCTGGAAAACTCGGCTAACTCAGATTTTGACCAGAGTCGACTCGATAGCTATAACACCCGGCAGAAAGCCTACGATGACGAAGTTACCCGCCTGACCAATGATGGGGTAACGATTGAAGAGCTGCAATCGGCGATCAATAGCCACCCGGATAATGACGGGGTGAAAGCGACGCTGGTACGTTCCGGTGACGGGATCAGCATGGTGCTGAACGGAAAGAATACCGGACAGGCCAATGCCATCGGCGGCGTTAGCGTGACCCTTGCCCCTGCGGATATCAAGGGTAATACGGTAGATATTACCCAGCCTGAAAATGGTCAGAAGAATCTGCAGGCGGCCAAAGATGCCATCGTGAAGTATGGCTCGATGGAGCTTACCTCGGCCACCAACAAGATGGAAAACGTGATCGACGGTATCAGTCTGAACCTGAAAGATACCGGTGCGGTCAACGTCAAGGTCGAGCGTGACGAGGCTGCGGTCAATACCAATATCAAGGCGTTTGTCGATGCCTACAACTCAGTGATCGAGACGGTGAATACCTACACCAAATCGAGCGAGGACGGTGCAGCGGCGCTGTCGGGTGATTCGGCTACCCGTAGCATGATCAGCCGGATGCGTGGAGTTATTGGTGACGAATACACCATATCGACCTATCAGACGCTGTCCCAGCTGGGTATTACCACCTCCCGCAAAGGGACGCTGGAAATCGACCAGAAGAAGCTCGATAAAGCATTGGAAGATGACTTCGAGGCCGTCTCTACCATGTTTCTGGGGAACGACACCCAAACCGGCATGATGGATGAGATGCTGGTTATTCTTGATGATTACCACAAGAACGGCGGTACTTATGATCGCCGGATAGATCAGCTGGAATACAGCAATAAGCAGATTGTAGAAGATCGCGAAAAGCTGGACGAACGGATGGAAGCCAAGACCCTCTATCTGCGTAACTACTACGCAAAGATGGATAGCCAGATTGCCCAAATGAACCAAACCCAGAGCATGCTGGTTAGCATGTTGATGTAATTAGAGCGGAAGATGATGAATAACGAAGGTTTAGGTGCTTACCAACATTCACAGAACCATGCCCAGGCGGCGTCGGCCAGCCCGCACCGTCTGATCCAGATGTTGCTGGAAGGGCTATTGGAGAACCTGGGACGTGCCCGTGGTTTTATGGAGCGCGGCCAGATTGCCGACAAAGGCATGATGATTTCCAAATGCCTCGATATCTTGAACGGTTTGAGTACCGTACTGGACGAGGAAAAAGGCGGCGAGGTAACTCAAGAATTGTTCCGTCTGTACGACTACTGCGGTCGTCGCTTGTTCGAAGCCAATATTGGCAACGATGTCGCAGCCATTGATGAGGTGGTCCACCTGATCAACGAAATCCTCGAAGGCTGGGTGGTACTTAAACCAAATCGCGTGCAGGTCGGCAGTGAAGCTTGATCTGCAACTGAAGGGATTACACAACAGCTTTGAGCAGGCTCTGGCCGCTCAGGACTGGGAAGCGCTCGCGCAGCTGGACTGCAAATTACAGCGTGCAATCCCGACAATCAGGCAACAGCGACTGACGGAAGCCGCGAAGCATCAGCTTCAGCGGCTTAATTTGCTTTATAGCACCATGATTGCTGAGGGCGAGCGAGAGAAAGCAAGCACCCAGCAGCAAATTCAGCAGCAGGCGGGTAACCGAGAAGGTATGCACGCTTATCTGCAAAACCAAGAATAAAGAGTGACATGCAAGTTTCAGCCAATGTAGCAGCAAAAAACGCAGCCCAGGCCACTTCCTCGTCAACGGGCTCTCCACGCGTTAAATCGAATGGTTCCAATGACAGCGAGCCGATGAGCTTTGCAGAGTTCGAGCAGCGACTGGATAAGCCGTCAGAGCCGAAGGAAGAAGTCACTGAACGTGATGAGGCATCTGCAGAACTGTCACAGGATCAGTCACAGGAAGTATCCGCTGAAGCGCAAGCATTGCAGGATAAGACACCTCAATCGTTAGCAATGAGTCTGGCCCAGCAGAACGCTTTGGCTGCCTTGCCAAAGGGCTCGTCAACAGAGAACCCTATCGCTGGTCTGGATGAAAAACAGCAGGCGCAAATGCTGGCCCAGCTTTCTACTCAGGCCTCTGAACAGTTGTCTGGTCAGGTTGCCGAGCAGCTATCGGCCCAGCTTTCTAATCCGCTAGTCGGGCAGCAAATAGGCCAGAGCAAGGGCCAGGATGCTGCGCAGCAGATGAACCAGTTGCTGGCGCAGTTAACTGGGCAGCAGGCGCAAACTGATCCGGCCAACGCCGAGTTGCTTGAGCAAATGCAGCATCTGCTTAAACAACAAAAAGCCAATACTGGTGATGCTTTGCCACTTGCCAAAGATATGGCGATACCGTTTGACGGTTCTCTGATGGATAAACTGGCAGCAACCACGCTGTCGGGGCCGGCAATGAATATGCACAGTAATTTGAGCAGCCAAATCAACAACAATATGTCCTTGCCATCATCTGCGGCAGCAGCTGCTACAACCCAGCAGCTACATGCAGGTGTAGATATCACCGAGCCTGAATGGGGCCGTGATTTGGTCGAGCAGCTACGCTCGCGTTTGCAGCTGAGCAAAACCGATCAGATCCAGCATGCTCATGTGCGTCTGGATCCGCCAGAACTTGGACGATTGGAAGTAAACCTGCGACTAGAGGGAGACAAGGTCTCGGTGCACTTTACCGCAGCCCATCCACAGCTGCGTGAGGCATTGGCGGCCAATGCCGACCGGTTACGATTTGATTTTGATGGTAGCCAGATGCAGCTAGCAGACGTGTCTGTTTCCAGTGGGTTGCATCAGCAATCACACCAGCAGTCAGGGGCGGAAGGCGAGTCAGACATTATGGCTAACCAAGTGGTGATGCAGGCTGAAGATACATCGTCAGCGACGTTGTCGGGGCTGGATGGTCGTTATGAGGCCATGGTTTAAGAACATGGTTTAAAAATGCGGTTTGATGATAAGTAAGATATTGATATGACAGATGAAATTAAAACGCCTAAAAGCAAGCGTCCGCTGATCATTGCGGCTGTTGTGCTGGTTGTCGCCCTTGCCGGGGGCGGTGGCTGGTGGTATTTCCAGCAGCAGGCAAAACAACAGGCAGAACAGCAGCTGGCGTTAGCTGAGAGCGTGTCTACAGCTGCATTAGTGAAAAAGCCGGTGTTTCTGCCGCTGACAAAGTTTGTGGTGAGTATTCCTGGTGATGATCGTCTGCATTACCTAATGCTGGAACTGTCATTGATGAGCTATAACCAGGAACAGCTCGACACGGTTCAGGAATATATGCCAGTCGTACGCAATGCTGTCATCACACTGTTGAGTGATCAGCATTACAACGATTTGGCCCAGTCGGGTGTAATGAAGCCATTGCAGCTGGCGTTGCGGGGTGCGATCCAAACTGTCATGAGCGATATGGCAAACAGTAATGGAATCGATCAGGTACTGATCACAAAAATGGTGATCCAGTAAGGTGGCCGATGTGCACGGTGCAGCAATGTCTTATGAATCTCAGGGGCTTCACGCCTATCAGCAGAGCCGTCAGCTGGGGCAGAAATCGCGAGAGCAGCGTCTGATCACTCAGTTTGCCGGCCTTGTGAAACGTGTAGTGAGGCACCTGACAGGGCAGGTGACGACAGTGATGTCGTCTGAAGATATGGAGCAAATCGGCCTGGTGGCCCTGCTCGATATTATTCGCCGTTACCCGGATGAAGATGATGCGGCACTGGAGCGTCTGGCTGCGCAGCGTGTTCGTGGTGCCATTCTAGATGAGCTGCGCCGGATGGACTGGCGTTCTCGCCGTTCTCGTCAGAACGGCCATGAACTCAGAGATACTGAGCGCCAGCTTAGTCGTCAGCTAGGACGGGTACCGACGGATCAGGAGCTGGCCGCAGAAATGGGGCTTGAGTTATCAGATATCCAACAACGGCGGCTTGATACCAAGGCCGAAAATCTCGGTAGCCTGGAAGGCCTGCAAGAAGATGGCGAGCAATTTTTCGGTTTGAGCTTCCAATGTAATAGCTACGAGCGTGCACAACTAAAACAGGCCATGGCCAAGGCATTGTCTCGCTTGTCCGAGCGGGAGCAGGTCATGCTGAGTTTTTATTATGAGCACGAAATGAACCTTAAAGAGATCGCCTTGGTCTTCGAGCTGACCGAAGCTCGTGTTAGCCAGATCCACAAAAAGGCCCTGAAAAGCCTGAACAGTATGTTGACTGACTGGCGTGAGTCAGTTTAGCGGAGTAGAAGATGCAAATTATTATCGGTTTTGTCATTGTTTTCGGGTGCATTGTATATGGTTACACCCATGCCTCGGGGCGCTTATTGGCACTCTGGCAACCTGCTGAATTTATTATAATCCTAGGCGCCGGTTTCGGTGCGATGGTGATCTCGAACCCTACTTATGTCCTGAAGAATACGGTCACTCGCCTTAAAATGACGTTTGGTAAGGGGTATGGTCCTGATTTCTATAAGTCGACCTTGGAGCTGATGTTCGAGCTGCTGGAAACCATTCGTAAAGATGGGATTAAAAAGCTTGATGATCACATTGAAAACCCGCAAGGCAGCGCAATTTTCAATAAATACCCTGAGGTGGCCAAGTCCAATGTGCTGGTGAGCTTTATTACCGACAACTTGCGCATGATGGCGATGGGAAAAATGAATCATCATGATCTTGAAGCCGTATTGGAACTAGAGCTGCACACTCTTGAAGAAGACTTGATGCGTCCATCGAAAGCGCTAGGCAAGGTTGGTGAGGCGATGCCGGGTTTTGGTATTGTGGCTGCGGTGCTTGGGATTGTGGTGACGATGCAAAGCATTGGGGGTGATCTGGCTTTGATTGGGGTAAAAGTTGCCGCCGCCTTGGTCGGGACATTCTTCGGTATCTTGATGTGTTATGCGGTATTTGAACCGTTGGCAGCGTCGGTTGCCAATCAGGTAAAGAAAGAAATGATGGCGCTGAATATGATCTCGGCCATACTGGTTTCTCAGGTTCAGGGTAAACCGACCTTGCTGGCACTTGATGCCGGACGTAAGGTTCTGCATACAGAATATAAGCCTACCTTTGCTGCAATGGAAAACTGGATGACAGGGCAAGGGTAAATCATGAGCAAAGATAACCATATCATTATTGTTAAGAAAAAAGCCCGGGGTCATCATGATGAGCACCATGGTGGTGCCTGGAAAGTAGCATTTGCCGATTTTGCGATTGCGATGATGGCTTTTTTCATGGTGCTGTGGCTGATGGGGATCACGACTCAGGAAGAGCGGATCGAAATCGAGAAACGGCTACAGACGGCGACAGTGTTTGACAATATTTTTGAAATTACCAATAGTCCTTTTCCAATCGATTTTGATGGTAATGTCTCGCCGTTTGAAAAACCGATGAGTGATACCTCCAACGGTAACCATCGGTTCGGCTCCTCAATGTCGCAACAAGTTCCCCAGGAGCAAAGTGCCGGCAGAGGGCGCAAGCTGAATGCGGCATTGGCAGGCAATCACCTATCAACCCCGCAGCTGGCTTTGCTGGCAAAGGCACTAAACCAGATCGCAGAAGAGCTCTCGGCATCCAACAATATTGTGCTGGAAATTGTTCCGCAGGGGCTGCGGATCCTGATCCAGGATGATAAGGATCATTTTATGTTCGAGCGTGGCAGCATTCAGATCACGCCTTTTTTTGAAGATATGTTATTTAACATTGCGCCGATATTGGGGCAAATCCAAAACCGGCTGGTGATCAGTGGCCATACCGATAGTACCCAGTTCCAGCGTAGTGATTATAGTAACTGGGATTTATCGGGATCTCGGGCGCTGAAGGCCCGTCAGGTGCTGGTTGATTCCGGCTTGCCAGGTAGTAATGTACTGCAGGTGGCTGCAATGGCTGAGCGGATGCCGGTAAATGAAAAAGATACCAGAAGTGGAAAAAACCGCCGGATTGAAATGATGGTGCTTACCAAGGAAGCCGATGAACAATTGGCGTTGTTGTTTGGTAAAGGCCAACCTGAAGGCAATGAGGGCACGGCAGTACACAAGGCGAGAAATTTTGCCGAGGCCAATCGTCCTGTGTCACGACTGGATATGATGGTGAATTAATACTATTGCTGGCCAGTTATGCCATTTTTGATAAATGTCTCTGGTCAGTATGTTTTTTTATTTAATAACATTTAGTTAGCTTTGTACTTGTGTGGTAGCGGGCGTTTTAATGGCAATTTGTAATCAGTAGCGAGCAGGTAATCATTGTTTATCGACGCTACCTGCAAGATAATGCAGCCGCTCTTACGTACTCTGAACTGCCCCGTAGGAAAGCTTCAAAGGACATAATGAGATAATGTGTTGATGGAAATGCATTTATATCTCATGAAAAATTGTTACTTATTGATTATTTTCGTTTTGTTTTTCAATAAATAAAACGTATTTCATTGTTTTTGGTTGATTGTATTTAGTTCGATTTTTTATAAGGGTGTATTTATAAATCATCGAGGCTGGTTGCGAATTATTAATAGTTATTGTGAGTGAAAGTTATGACGGTATCTGCGTTTAAAATTGCGGTTGATGATGGTTCAACGAATGTAAAAGTTAGCTGGATTGAGAATAACCAGTTGAAAACTATCGTATCACCGAACTCTTTCCGTAAAGATTGGAAGAGTGCAGCCCTACGACGCGATAAAAAGGTATATAACTACACTATTGGTACGACCAAATATACGTATGATGCGACATCGGACAAAGCGCTGGAAACGACTCACGTCGACTACCAGTACGATGATCTGAACCTGTTGGCTGTTCACCATGCGCTGCTACAGACAGGCCTGAAGCCATGCCCGGTTGTCTTGGTGGTTACCTTGCCAATTACCGAGTTTTATAATTCTGAAGACTGCCAGCGTAACGAAGAAAAAATTGCCAAGAAGCGCAAAAACCTGATGCGTGAGATCACCCTGAACAAGGGTGAAGTGTTCGAGGTGGTTGATGTCGAAGTCATGCCAGAAAGTCTGCCGGCTGTGATGTCGACGCTGATTAACTCAAACTGTAATGAGTTTACCCGCTCACTGGTTGTCGACTGTGGTGGTACAACTTTGGATATGGGTATTGTGGTTGGTGAGTTTGATGATGTATCGGCTATCTACGGTAACAACGAGATCGGTGTATGTATGGTTACAGATGCCGCGCGCAAGGCACTGGCTTCTGCCGACAGTGACTCAAGCTACCTGGTTGCCAACGAGCTGATCAAGCGTCGCAATGATCTGGAGTTTGTCAAAGAGGTCGTAAATGATGAGTCTAAGCTCGACAGCATTTTAGACAAAATTGATATCAAGATTGAAGAGCTGGGCAATGCCGTTGCTTATGAAGCAAAGAAGTTTGCCAAAAACCCGAACCGTGTTTACTTGGTTGGTGGCGGCGCACCTCTGGTTTATCCGGCGATTATGGCTGCCTATGAAACCTTGGGTGAACGTGTGGTACTGATCAAGGATGCCCAGTCAGCGCTGGCTCGTGAATTATGCCTGTATAACACTGAAGAAGAAGATATCCATATCGAACGCGAAACTCTCATCGAGGTAGAAGATGAGTAGTAAGCTAAAGCGAGTTAACTACTCGATTTATCTAAATCCTGTTAACTCCTTGTCCGACCGCTATGCGGTCGGCATTATGCAGAAGTGGGTGAACGAGCGTAAAGATATGCTTGATAACCCCGATGACGGCCTCAATCTGCATAACAGCCTGCATATGCATAAAAACATCTACCTATCCGGGATGTTTTTGCATCTGCTTAGCCCGACCCTCAGTGCCGGGCTGGCAAGCTCCTTGGGTGATGACTCCATCAAGATGGCGACGTTAAAACAGCATTTTGACGCGTGCGGCCTAATGATCCCGATGGCGCCAGCTTCGGAGTCTGCGATTTCCCGACAGGATCTTGATGGTCTTAGAGCGGCTGTCGATATGTCCCCGCTACTGAATGAAATCCAGTTCCTGCGCAGTGAACTGCAACAGGCAAATGAAAGCCACCAGCAGGTAAGCAAGGATCACCAGCGACATTTTGCACAGTCGTCCGAGCGTGAAAATGCACTATTGCAGTGTCAGCAGAAAACACAGCAGGAATTGGCTGAAACGCGACAGACCTTGGTGACGCTATGTACCGAGTCGTCCGAGCGCGAAAGTGCGTTGCTACAGACTCAGCAGCAGACCCAGCAGGAATTGATCGAAACCCGTCAGGCGTTGATGAGCCTCTGCTCAGAGCTGGCCGAGTCGGTTTCGGCCAATGCTGTCCAGCCAGCCGAGGTTACAGCTCCCGACGTTATCGCTGATGAGGCTATTGCTTCTGAGATCAAGGCTTCTGAGGATGTAGCGCCTGATGGTGAATCCGTAACGCCAGATATGACTGAGTTGCAACAGGCTCTGACTGAAGAGATCCGGGCCAATAGTCAAAAGCGTGAAATTGCGGAGCTAAAAGCGTTAATCAAGGCGCAAAGCCAGCTAATCAAGACGATGTCGCTGACAGCCTCTGCGGATTCGGTAAAAGAGCAGCCAGGTGATGATGAGGCGGATCTGACGACAACCATAGCCAATATGCAGAAGGTCAAGAAAAAAGGGTTATGGTAAGACTAAACCGAACAAGAAAAACGGAGCGTGATGCTCCGTTTTTGTTTTCTAGCCACTGACTCTTCAGGCAGTATGATACCAATCTACATCAGTATCTGAACAACTACTTATCCAGATTGGTATTAGTGATCCTGTGCGGCTCCGGCGCCTTTTGGATAACGGATGGATTCAACCATATCCTGTACTTCTGTCGGTACTTCGGCGGTGAACTTGTTCACAACAATCGAGACCACGAAGTTCAGACACATACCCAGCGTACCGATACCTTCCGGGCTGATACCGAAGAACCAGTTGTCAGGCGTATTTGCGGCTGGGTTGATGAACTTGAAGTAAATGATGTATGACGCAGTAAATGCGATACCAGAAAGCATACCTGCAATCGCCCCTTCCTTGTTCATCTTCTTGTAGAAGATACCCAAGATAATGGCCGGGAAGAAGGAGGCAGCCGCCAGACCGAAGGCAAAGGCTACAACCTGTGCCACAAAGCCCGGAGGGTTGATACCCAGATAACCGGCACCGACAATGGCCACTGCGGCACCCACCCGGGCAGCGAGCAGTTCTTGTTTGTCGGTCATGTTCGGCCTGAAGCCTTTCTTCAGCAAATCATGGGAAATCGAGGTCGAGATAACCAGTAGCAGACCCGCTGCTGTTGATAGTGCGGCAGCCAGACCACCTGCGGCCAACAGGGCAACAACCCAGTTTGGTAGGTTCGCCAGCTCTGGGCTTGCCAGTACGATGATGTCACGGTTGATCTTCATCTCGTTGCGTTCATCGCCCGAGTAGAACATCTTGCCATCGCCGTTTTTGTCTTCCCAGTTAACCAGGCCAGTTTTCTCCCAGTTTTTGACCCAGCCCGGTGCTTGCTCTGCAGCAACGCCCTGCATGTCCGGACCGTTGATAGTCTCAATCATATTGACACGGGCAAAGGCGGCAACAGCGGGTGCTGTGGTATATAGCAGTGAAATGAACAGTAGTGCCCAGCCAGCTGAAATACGCGCATCTTTAACCCGAGGTACGGTGAAGAAACGGATGATAACGTGCGGCAGACCGGCAGTACCCACCATTAGGGCTGCACAGATGAAGAACACGTCAACCATACTCTTCGAGCCGTCGGTATAGGCGGTAAAGCCTAATTCCGTGGTTAACCCGTCAAGCTTGTCCAGTACATAGGTTTCCGAACCTGTTAGCGTCGAGCCCATACCGATTTGTGGCAGCGGACTGCCTGTCATCATGATAGAGGTAAAGACAGCCGGTACCAGGAAGGCAAAAATCAACACGCAGAACTGGGCAACCTGGGTGTAGGTGATCCCTTTCATTCCGCCCAGTACCGCGTAGAAGAATACGATACCCATACCGATGATGATACCCATGTTGATATCAACTTCGAGGAAACGGGCGAATACCACGCCAACCCCACGCATCTGGCCTGCAACATAGGTAAAAGAAACGAAGATGGCACAAAAGACAGCTACCATACGTGCAGTTTTTGAATAATAACGCTCACCGATGAAATCCGGCACGGTGAACTGACCAAATTTACGCAGGTAAGGTGCCAGACAGAGGGCAAGCAGTACATAACCACCGGTCCAACCCATCAGGTATACCCCGCCGTCGTAACCGACAAATGAGATAATACCGGCCATCGAGATGAAGGAGGCGGCCGACATCCAGTCAGCGGCCGTAGCCATACCGTTGGCAACCGGGTGAACACCGCCGCCGGCGACATAGAATTCGCTGGTTGAGCCGGCCCGGGCCCAGATTGCGATGCCGATATAAACCGCAAAGGTTATACCTACTAAAATAAACGTCCAGGTTTGGATATCCATGCTGAAACCTCTTAGTCTTCTTGTACGTTGAACTTACGATCGAGCGCATTCATACGCACTACGTAGACAAAAATCAGGACAACAAAGGTGTAGATTGAACCTTGCTGCGAGAACCAGAATCCCAACTTAAAACCGCCAAGCTGGATGCTGTTGAGGGCATCGACAAATAGAATGCCTGCACCGTAAGATACGAGGAACCAGATGGCTAGGAGGGAGCCCATCGTTGCGAGGTTCTCTTTCCAATAGGCCTGGGCCTGCTCCTTGGATTCAAACGCCATTGTCATCTCCTTTCACGTCGTCATAAATCACGTTAATAAAATGTTACGTAGTGACAATAGCAACGTTCAGGCAATGAAACAGTGCAACTTTAGTCGAGACAGAAACGACAAAATCGCCGAAAATACGGCGATTCTGTGAGCAGTGCAGAGATTTAAAGATGTTACGTAAATGTTGGGTTAGCCGAAAGTCTAACTGTTCAGAGAAAATAACTTGCGGCTAGATAGTGCCTACTGACTCAGATCCATCTGTTGCAGAAGAATAACCGCTTGGGTACGGTTCTTTACCCCGAGCTTACGAAAAATAGCGGTCATATGGGCCTTGATGGTCGCTTCGGACACACTAAGATCATAGGCAATCTGCTTGTTGAGCAGGCCGTCAGACAGCATACACAATACCTTGTATTGCTGTGGTGTCAGGGCGGCAATGCGCTCGGCCAGCTCGTTGACCTCATCGTCTTCGTCACCGAGTCCTTCGGGGAAGTAGGGGTCGCCTTCCAGTACTTGGTTCAGGGCACTAATTAGAGCCCGCATGTCACTGGATTTGGGAATAAAGCCAAAAGCACCATGGCTGCGAACCTGACGTACGACATTGGTTTCTTCGCTGGCAGAGATCACCACCACGGGGAGATCCGGGTACTGGTTACGAAGCTGGATCAGCCCGGACATGCCGTTGGCTCCGGGCATTTTTAAGTCCAGCAGCAGCAGGTCAACGTCCGGCTCTTTTTCCAGCAGGGAGAGCAGGGTATCAAGAGAATCAGCTTCCAGCAGATTGGCACCGCTTATGGCCATATGCACTGATTGAAACAGGGCATTGCGAAACAGCGGGTGATCATCGGCAATAACAATAGTGTACTGAGCGTCCATGGCAGTCTTGTCTGATTGTTTTTAATTACGCTATCACTGCTTATAGAGTAGATCAATTTGTTAACAGTCAAGATCTGAACTGGATCGGTTCTTATGTTACAAGTAGGGCAATGACGAATTACTTGTTAAGGAGCTGATCAAATTGGTCGCTTAATATCAATGGGATAGCGTGAATCTAGGAATGCGGAATGATCCGGCACATCGAGACATGGACGACAGGGAAAGACTATTTTGAGCAGCAGCAATTTAAGCGCCAGGAACAAGGCTGGAAGCTGATCACGATTACCTCTTTGTTGCTGCTGGGTCTGGTTATCATTGAGCTGTTCTGGTTAGAACCCACGGTATCTAGTCATGTTAAGTCCATCTTTAGCGGCGTTTTTGCGCTGATGGGGGGCGTGGCATTTGTCTTATGGCTGGTGGTGCAAGTTATACCGATTAAAGTTCGCTGGCAGGTTGCCTCTTTGGCATTGGCCGGTTTGCTGGGGGGCTGCTGGGCGGTCTTGTTTCCGTTACTGATCCACTACTCCCATTTTTCTACATTTTACGTGTATAGCGATTTATTCATCTTCCTCTCCGTGGTGGCATTTTTCAGTTACCGCCCCGCGATGTACCTGGCGATTGGCCCCGTTTTCTGTTCGTTTTTATTTGCTGGTGTATATCTGGATCCCACCCACGAGGCGCTCACTGTCCTGAGTGTCGCAAGCCGTCTGGTGATGGCTATTGTGGTGCGTGAATGTTTATACCACTGGTTCCATGCGTCGGTATTTCATGAATATGAAGAGCAGCGTTTGCGTCTTGAGCTGGCCTCTGTCTCTTTGGTTGACCAAGTCACCGGGCTGCAAAATAGTCGGCATTTTGAATTGATGCTAGAGCGCGAAATTATGGCAGCGCGCCGCCATCACAGCGAGCTGACGTTGATGATCGTGAGTGTAGAACCGTTACGCTTATATACCATGACATGCGGTCACCAGGCCTATGAACAGCTGCTACAGCGGGTGACCAAAGGGCTGCGTCGTGGGATCTATCGTCCTCGTGATTTTATTGCCCGGGTCGGAAGTGACGAGTTTGCGATCTTGCTACCCGATACCGACGTCGGCGGTGCTGAAATGGTGGCTGGACGGATCCAAAGGCATATTCATCGCTGCTGTGACAATTTGGTGAAAGCGGATCTGGAGCAGCCGGTTTGTGTCATGATCTCGATAATGGAGTGGGCACCGAACTGGAATGTTAACCAGATGCGCAAGTATATGCATGATGCGATTAATGAATTACGCGCCGATAATGAACTCGATGATCAGGATAATGATAACGAAAACGAACAAGTTGATGTTATTGCTCGTTATGAGCCAATAAGCCGTCCTGGATAGTTAAGTTACCGAGAATAACCGTATGACAGGTTATAGAGGGAATAAAAAAAGAGCACTTAAGGTGCTCTTTCTTGTATGTGAGTAATCACTTAGTTGAGTAGCTTGTGATTATCCAGGTGGCTGAGAAAAGGCGAGGCTTCCATGAAACCAGTCAGGCGGGCATTGCTAATACGGTTGCCTTTGGTATCCCAGAAGTCCAGCGTCGGCAGGCCGAGTACATCCATTTCCTTTAGTAACTCAATGTCTGTCGGTGAGCTTTTGGTGACGTCGGCCTGCAGCAGGACAAACTGCTGTAACTTGGGTGCAACCTCCGGATCATGGAAGGTATATTTCTCAAATTCCTTGCAGGCCACACACCAGTCGGCGTAGAAATCCAGCATTACGGGCTTGCCCTGGGCTTTGGCCTCGGCCAGCGCCAGGTTCAGATCGTCAATAGTACTGATGCGCTCAAATTCTACCGTGACTGGTTCCTGGCTTGTTGATGGCGAGTTGCCGGTCAGAGACTGATACAGCGGCTGAACAGAAGCAAACAGGCCGACAATGGCAATCACCGCCAGCGTACTGCTGCGCCACGATACCGTTAGGGTGTTTTTGACATGGTATAGCCAACCGAACGCGGCGATCCCCAGTACTGACCACAAATAAGGAACCAGTTCGTGCGGCAGAATGCGTTCAAGCAGGAAGACCGGAACAGCCAGCAAGATAAAGCCAAAGAAGACTTTGACATGGTTCATCCAGTTACCGGCTTTAGGCAGTAGCTTGTTGCCAAACATCGCCGCGAGAATGAGCGGGATCCCCATCCCCATAGCCAGTGCGTATAAAGCGATGGCTCCGGTTAGCAAGTCACCGCTTTGGGCGACATAAATTAAGGCTCCGGACAATGGGGCGGTGGTGCAAGGTGAACATACCAGTCCGGAAATGGCCCCCATTGCAAATACGCCACCGGTATTGCCCCCTTTTTGCTTGTTACTCAGGCCGCTGAGCCAGGTTTGGATGCTGCTCGGCAGTTGCAGGGTGTAGGCTCCGAACATCGACAGTGCCAGCAGGACGAACATCACGCTCAGGCCGATCAGCACATAAGGGTGCTGCAGGGCTGCCTGGAACTGCATACCCGCAGAGGCAACAACCAGACCGAGCAGGGTATAGGTCAGTGCCATCCCCTGTATATAGGTAAAGGATAGACGGAATGTCCGGCCATGGCTGAGCTGGCCGTTGCCCAGTACAATTCCGGTCAGGATGGGGTACATCGGCAGCACGCAAGGGGTAAAGGCCAGGCCTACCCCCAGCGCTAGGAAAACAAGCGGCGTCCACCATTGTTCGGCCAAATCACTGGCCAGCTTATCCTGCTCAGAAGCGGGTGGCTGTGTCGCTTTTACGCTATTGGTGTTAGTACTTACTTTGGCTGGGTTGCTTGCTGTTTTTGTTCTTTCGCTTGCATATCCACTATCGGTAGCGTCTGTTGGCAGCCGCGACGATGAGCCTGCTGTAACGGCGGACAGCGGTACTTGGCGGATCTCCGGCGGATAGCAAAAACCCGCTTTGGCACAGCCTTGATAACGTACGGTTAGCACCGAGCTGTCTGTGGCGTTAACTATAGGGACGCTGACGGTTAGCGGATCGGTGTAGATAAAGACATCACCGAAAAATTCATCCCTGTACGGCTGGCCCGCGGGAATATCAATGGTGCCCAGTTCGGCATTGTCTGAGGTAACCGATAGCTGGTGCCGGTACAGGTAATAGCCGGGTTTGACTTGCCAGTCGAGGTAAACCACATCACCTTGCTGGCTGAAATTGAAAGGAAAGGCCTCGTCAACAGTCACAAACTTGTTGGCACTATTGTCTGAAAACCCGGGGAGGGAAAATTCAGCTCGGACAGGCAGGCTGACCACACTGGCCAGTAAGGTTCCCGTTAGCGCAACAAGGGCAAGAAATCGGGAGAATCCGCTATATTGTTTAAATTTCATCATTCAGATCAGGCTCGTCAGCAGGGATTTATACCCAAACCACCTCAAGGTGCTTTGGGTATCTACTATACCCTCTCAGACCGTGTTATTCAGTGTTTGGTTTCATCTACGGTGTAAAAACAAAAAGGCCACCCGAAGGTAGCCTTTGTATTTGATTGCCTGACCGGCGCTATTACAGGAAGATACCGCCAATAGCAAAGCCCAGTGCCACAGAGGTTGAGATGGTTACAACACCCGGAATGAAGAATGGGTGGTTGAATACAAGGTTACCGATACGGGTAGAGCCTGTGTCATCCATTTCAACGGCTGCAAGCAGTGTTGGGTAAGTCGGCAATACGAACAGTGCACTTACGGCGGCGAAAGAAGCGACAGCGGTTAGCGGAGCCACACCAATTGCCAGTGCCGCAGGCATTAGAGCCGTTGTTGTTGCGCCCTGAGAGTAAAGCAGCATAGAAGCAAAGAATAGCGTTACCGCAAGCATCCAAGGGTATTGCTCAAGCACTTCACCGGCGAACTCTTTGATTTCGGTAATGTGTCCAGATACGAACGTATCACCTAGCCATGCGACACCCAGTACGCACACACAAGCACTCATACCAGACTTGAACGTTGCCGCGTTGGCAATCTTGGACGCATCGATTTTGGTGAAAGTAACGATAGCCATGGCTGCTGTCAGCATGAATACCATGATGGCATCGTTACGACCCAGGGAAGGATCTTCGATAAGGCCTACCGCACTTGAAATCATGGTTGCGTAGGCAACGACTGCAATAATGGCAGCAATAAAGATATAAGTTGCTGTTTTTGCTGTTGGCAAGATTTCACGCTTAGTGGCACCTTGGATCTTGATCAGGCCCTTGGCCAGGCGATCTTGGTAAATCGCATCGTCTTTTAGCTCGCAGCCCAGGAAGTTAGATACAAATGCACCAGCCATACAAGCCACAAATGTGGTTGGGATACAGATAGCCAGTAGCGTTAGGTAGCCCACTCCCAGCGGTTCGAGAATGCCAGAGAAGAATACAACCGCTGCGGAGATAGGCGATGCGGTGATGGCAATTTGTGATGCCACAACTGCAATTGAAAGCGGACGAGAAGGGCGAACGCCTTGCTCTTTGGCAACTTCAGCGATAACCGGCAGGGTAGAGAACGCGGTATGACCGGTACCTGCAAGCAGCGTCATGAAGTAAGTAACCATCGGCGCATAGAAGGTGATGCGTTTCGGGTTTTTACGCAGAAATTTTTCTGCTAGGTCAACTAGCCAGTCCATACCGCCTGCAACCTGCATAGCTGCGATCGCGGTAATTACTGACATGATAATAAGGATTACATCTACAGGGATATTACCTGCATCCATACCGAGAATAAGGGAAAGTACTAATACACCGGCACCGCCAGCAAAACCAATACCAATACCGCCGATTCGTGCGCCTAAATAAATAAACGCGAGAACGACAAATAGTTCTACACCAATCATGAGATTGTCCTGTCTTTAAAGTAAAAAAATATAAAAGGGGGAAATCTGTAGCAAAAAAATGGCGGATCCTCTTCTTGAAAATCCGCCGGGTTTTATCGCGTTTGCGTTCTATTAATTGTAACGCTTCGCTTTATATTCTGGGTGCATCAGGTTCTGGACTGAGAAGATGTCATCGAGCTGTTCTTCAGTTAGAAGGCCACGCTCTAGCACGACGTCACGTACGCTCTTGCCTGTCTCAGCACAGATCTTACCAACGATGTCACCTTCGTGGTGGCCGATGAACGGGTTCAGATAAGTCACGATACCGATAGAGTTGAATACGAAGTACTCACAAACTTCTTTGTTTACCGTGATGCCGTCAATGCACTTGTCGCGTAAGTTGATAGATGCATTCTTCAGTAGGTCGATTGACTCGAACAGTGCCTGGCCGATAACCGGCTCCATCACGTTTAGCTGAAGCTGGCCCGCTTCTGCTGCAAAAGTAATGGTCGTGTCGTTACCGATCACTTTGAAGCAAACCTGGTTGACCACTTCTGGGATCACTGGGTTTACTTTTGCTGGCATGATAGAAGAGCCTGCCTGCATTTCAGGTAGGTTAAGCTCGTTTAGACCAGCGCGAGGGCCTGAAGATAGCAGACGAAGGTCGTTACAGATCTTAGAAAGCTTAACAGCAGTACGCTTAAGCGCGCCGTGGATCATAACGTATGCGCCACAGTCCGACGTTGCTTCAATCAAGTCTTCTGCAGGTGTGCATGGAAGGCCAGTGACTTCAGCCAGACGCTGAACGGCCAGTTCCTGGTAACCTGTCGCAGCGTTCAGACCAGTACCAATCGCTGTAGCACCCAAGTTAACTTCAAGCAGAAGCTGCGCGGTGTGGCGAAGGTTCTTGATCTCTTCTTTGATCAGTACGCCGAAAGCGTGGAATTCTTGACCGACAGTCATTGGAACAGCATCTTGCAGCTGGGTACGGCCCATTTTAAGTACGTCTGCGAATTCTTTGTCTTTCGCGTCGAATGCACCTTTCAGGTACTCAAGAGCTTCAACCATATTCAGGATGCTGTTGTAAACCGCAACACGGAAGCCTGTTGGGTAAGCACAGTTAGTTGACTGGCTCTTGTTTACGTGGTCGTTAGGGTTAACGATGTCATACTCACCTTTTTCTTTGCCCATAAGCTCAAGAGCAAGGTTTGCAATCACTTCGTTGGCATTCATATTAACTGAAGTACCGGCACCACCCTGGTAGACGTCAGACGGGAACTGATCCATGCACTTGCCTGTTTCAAGGATCTCGTCACATGCTTTGATGATGAACTCGCCAACATCGGATGGGATAGCACCCAGCTCTTTGTTCGCCATGGCAGCAGCTTTCTTGGTGAAAACCATACCGCGAACAAACTCAGGTACGTCAGAAATAGTCGTTTGGGAAATGTTGAAGTTCTCAACGGCACGAAGAGTGTGAATACCCCAGTATGCGTCTGCTGGGACGTGGCGATCGCCAAGAAGATCTTCTTCGATGCGGGTTGCAACGTTTAAAGTTGCTTCATTTTTTTCTAGATCAATCATCTGAGACATAATGTAGCCTTAGTATAATCTGCTGATAAAATTCAATTATTGAGCCAATTCTTAAAGTATAGAATCCGTTCTGCAGAGATTTTGGCTAGATGATCGTACCTGACACCTATTGTTTGGAGCCGATAATACTACCCTTTAGGGGTAAAAACATAATCCAGATCACTTTTTGAATCCGGCTGAAAAGATTTGCACAAAAACGAGATCTTGATCACATCCAGTGTTAACAACCCTCCGGTGGTTTGTGTGTAAAAATGACAGGGTGTGACAGAATGTGAAGGTTCTGTTTTTCGTTGTCAGCATGGGTTCAGCTTCCGACTTCTGGTACACTCGAGAGGTTGAAAAGCGTCTTATTATTCCCAATATTAAAAGATAGAACGTAGAGTGATGACTGCTGGTGATTTTATCCGTGTAGTGCATAATTCACAGACAGCAACCGCAAAGAGGTGAGTCGTGTTTCCTGTTTTACTATTTCTGTTTATTGTTGTTCCAATTATTGAAATTGCCTTATTTGTCCAGCTAGGGGGATTTCTGGGCTTATGGCCAACAATTGCACTGGTTCTGGTGACGGCGGTTGTCGGGGCATCGCTAGTAAGGAGCCAGGGGATTGCTACCCTGATGTCGGTGCAAAGCCGCCTGCAGCAAGGTGAGCTGCCGGCACAACAAATTGTGGAAGGGGTGATGCTGGCGGTTGCCGGGGTGCTGCTACTGACTCCTGGATTTATGACAGATGCACTGGGGATGTTGGTATTGCTGCCTGCTCCGCGAGCTATGTTGGCCAAGCAGCTGATGAGCCGAGTGAAGGTTCAGGGTATGGGTTCGGGCTTTAGTGCCGGCTTTGGCGGTGGTCAGGGTTTTAGCGGTCAAAGTCCGTTTGAGCACCATGACTCGAATTCGCCGGATAAGCGCTCTTCAAATGGCGATGTATTTGATGGTGAATTCGAACGTAAAGACGAGAATAAGGATAACAATGATCGTCGGTTACCTTGATAGGTTCTGCCACCGCTATGCAATAAAGTGAATTTAAAAGGCAGCCAACAGGCTGCCTTTTTGTTAATACTGTTCATATTTTGGGGCTAACAGAAAGGGCGCCAAATTAGCTCGAGCTGGCTAAATTGCTATACATGTTACGCCGCATTTTAACCGCATATAAGTATGCCCCGATCCCGCTAAGCATGTTGGCGACAGCAATGCCGATAAATAACCCCTCGGTACCATATATCCAGCTACCCAACCATGCAGAAGGCAGCAGGAAGGCAAATAATCGCAATAAGTTCCATACCAGTGCATGGATTGATTTGTGCATTGCGTTGAGCGCGCTGATCAGCAACATACACACCGCCTGCATACCGTAGCTAATCGGGACTACAATCAAGTAGTGCCAAAGCTGCTGCTGTACGGCACTATCTTGGCTAAATAGTGAAGATAGGGGCCAACTGAGCGGTATCATCATAATAAAGATTAACAGCTGGAACATAATGGCGAAGCGCATTGCAGTAAACATTGCCTTGAATGCGCGCTGGGGCTTGTTGGCACCGAAATTCTGGGCCATGAACGGCATCAGTGCCGATCCCAGGGACATCATTACAATCACCAACAGAGATTCTATACGCATAGCAGCACCATAGGCCGCCACTGATGCCGTTCCCTGAAAAGCGAGCAGCGACATCAGTATGGCACCGGACAAAGGGTTCAATGCATTCGACAGGGCGGCAGGAGTTCCGACTTGCATGATCTGGTGGCAGTCTCTACTGAATAGCCTAAGCTGCGGCATCGCCAACAGTTTTTCTCTCCTGATCAATATATAGAGGGAATAGATCAGGGCAAAAGCCCAGCTGATCCCACTGGCAATGGCCGCCCCTTTTACGCCCAGTTCGGGAAAAGGTGCGTAGCCAAAGATCAGTAAAGGATCGAGTACACCATTGATCCCGCCGGCCAGCATCATGATTTTTGCCGGCGTCTTGGCATCCCCGGTGGCTCGGATGGCACTGTTGCCCGCCATCGGTATTACCAGTAATGGAATTGCCAGATACCAGATACCCATATACTGTTTGATGATTGGCAGCAGTTCCGGCGAAGCACCAATGAGGGAAAACAGGGGCTCGAGAGTCAGCAAGCCAATACCGGATGCCGTAACCATCAATACCAAAGCCAGCAACAGCCCGTGAGTGGCAAAGCGAGCGGCCGTGTGATTATCCCCGCTGCCGAGCAAGCGGCCAATTTTGGTTGATATCCCGACACTGACACCCATGGTGATGCAGTTGATGGCAAAAGTTACCGGAAAGGTAAAGCTGACAGCTGCCAGTGCCTCGGTGCCCAATAGCGAAATAAAGAAGGTATCGACCAGGTTAAACATCAAGATCGCAACCATTCCGAATACCATCGGAACGGTTAAGCGGCGCAGGACGGTAGGAATGGGCGCGGAGAGTAGCCCATGTTTGTCTGCTTTTCTTTCTGTTGACATAGTGGTCTCGGAATTGGGATGCCCGCCTACCCTAAAGCAAAGAGTGTGATCGGGCAAAAATCTCAGAGAATTTTTTTAAAAAAAATGGCCTCAGGGGCTTGGGATCTAGAAAAACGTCCCAACATGTTTAGGTATCAGAAAAAGTTAGCGTGAAACTACGCTAGCCTTATTAATCCTATGGATATTACCAAAATCAGGAGAGACGACCGATGAACATTCGTCCTTTACATGACCGAGTTATCGTTGAACGCCAAGAAGTTGAATCTAAGTCTGCCGGCGGCATCGTTCTAACTGGTTCTGCAGCTGAAAAATCTACTCGCGGTATAATACTGGCAGTAGGTAAAGGCCGCATTCTAGAAAACGGCACAGTACAGCCGCTGGACGTTAAAGTTGGTGATACTGTGATCTTTGCAGAAGGCTACGGCACTAAATCTGAAAAGATCGACGGTAAAGAAGTCCTGATCATGTCTGAAAATGACATCATGGCAATCGTTGAATAATCCGATCACTACGAATAAAGAATTAAGAAAGGAAGAAAGACATGGCTGCTAAAGACGTTAAATTTGGTAACGATGCACGAATTAAAATGCTGGAAGGTGTGAACGTTCTGGCTGACGCAGTAAAAGTTACACTGGGTCCTAAAGGTCGTAACGTAGTTCTAGATAAATCTTTCGGTGCACCAACAATTACTAAAGATGGTGTATCTGTCGCGCGTGAAATTGAGCTGGAAGACAAGTTCCAGAACATGGGCGCACAGATGGTTAAAGAAGTTGCTTCTCAAGCGAACGACGCGGCGGGTGACGGTACAACTACAGCGACTGTTTTGGCTCAGTCTATCATCACTGAAGGCCTAAAAGCCGTTGCTGCTGGCATGAATCCTATGGATCTGAAGCGCGGTATCGACAAAGCTGTTGTTGCTGCTGTTGAAGCACTTAAAGAGCTGTCTGTACCATGTGAAGACACTAAAGCGATTGCGCAGGTTGGTACTATCTCTGCGAATGCTGATGCGACAGTGGGTAACCTGATTGCTGAAGCAATGGAAAAAGTAGGCCGTGATGGCGTTATTACGGTTGAAGAAGGCCAGGCACTTCAAGACGAACTAGACGTTGTTGAAGGTATGCAGTTCGATCGTGGCTACCTGTCTCCTTATTTCATCAACAACCAAGAAGCGGGTTCTGTTGATCTGGAAAGCCCATTCATTCTACTTGTAGACAAGAAAGTATCGAACATCCGTGAACTACTTCCTGCTCTAGAAGGCGTAGCGAAAGCTTCTCGTCCACTGCTTATCATTGCAGAAGACGTTGAAGGTGAAGCGCTGGCGACACTTGTAGTGAACAACATGCGTGGCATCGTGAAAGTGGCTGCGGTTAAAGCTCCTGGTTTCGGTGATCGTCGTAAAGCAATGCTACAAGACATTGCTGTTCTTACTGCTGGTACGGTTATTTCTGAAGAAATTGGCTTAGAGCTAGAAAAAGTTCAGCTTGAAGACCTAGGCCAGGCGAAGCGCATTACTATCACCAAAGAAAATACCACGATTATTGATGGTGCTGGTGAAGAAACAATGATTCAAGGTCGTGTTGCTCAGATCCGTCAGCAAATTGAAGACGCAACATCTGACTACGACAAAGAAAAACTTCAGGAGCGTGTAGCGAAACTTGCTGGTGGTGTTGCCGTTATCAAAGTAGGTGCAGCAACTGAAGTTGAAATGAAAGAGAAGAAAGACCGTGTTGAAGATGCCCTACACGCAACGCGTGCAGCGGTAGAAGAAGGCGTGGTTGCTGGTGGTGGTGTTGCCCTAATCCGTGCTGCATCTAAAGTGGTTGGCCTTGAAGGCGACAATGAAGAGCAGAACGTGGGTATCCGTGTTGCACTACGCGCAATGGAATCACCAATTCGTCAAATCACCAAGAATGCCGGTGATGAAGAATCTGTTGTTGCTAACAACGTTCGTGCGGGCGAAGGTAACTACGGTTACAACGCGGCAACTGGCGAATACGGCGACATGATTGAAATGGGTATTCTAGACCCAACAAAAGTGACCCGTTCAGCCCTGCAGTTCGCTGCTTCTGTTGCTGGCCTGATGATCACCACTGAAGCAATGGTTACAGACCTGCCACAAGATTCTGCTCCAGCAATGCCTGATATGGGCGGCATGGGCGGTATGGGTGGTATGGGCGGCATGATGTAATTGCCGTAATAGTTTATCTCTTTGCGGTATTTGAACAATACTGCTTTGAGCTGAACCGTTACTACTTTCTACGATAGTAGATTGTTGAAAGCTGGAGCTCTGTCTCCAGCTTTTTTGTACCTGCCGTATATCGTAAAGAAGCGGCTTCTTTCCTGACCGAATGTTGTCGTTCCGACTATTTTATTTGACAGTTAAGGCTGCTTTTCTTTCCCCGAACAGTTCATCCGTAAATTTCCTTAAAAAGCTGTACGCTTATTATTATTGTTTAAAACAATAACTTACCATCACATTTGGAGCCTTCGCCTTATAGTGTTACTTTTGCTCTGCTTTTTGCTGAACAAAGCTCTGTTTGCTGATCATGTTCGACAGTACGAGAAGGGAAAAGCCATAAAAAGACTGTGCAGGGTTCTCCGGAGAAAAAGCCGGAAAAGCTGCACGGTTTTTTATTGTTTAAATTCAAAATCTTATATGTGGGTGTGAAGTTATTAGAACTAGGTGTTCTACTTGATCGCATAAAAGCTGTCTCAGGAAAGAAAAGCTGTACACAATCCAGAGTAATACAGCATTTTAATTATGATAAGCTTAGTGGGAAAAAAGCTCGAAAAGCTGATCGGAATTATATCCTTTAAAAACAAGCGCTTAAATTAGTGATGCGAGTTATTGTATTAAGTGTTTGTTTTGCTCGGCTTTAAGGTGTACTTCATTGAGAAAGGTGTACTAATTATTTCTCGGGTTGCGGCTGAGGCGGATTGCGCTTCATCAGTTTACGCTGACGTTGGTCAGGCCACATTGCATTGTTCTCCTGGTTTATTGAAACGGTAGCCGGCGACGCCCTTTCTTGGTGGCATGCTTTTCGATGTACTCGACAATCAGTCCGGCAATGTCCTTTCCTGTTGCGCTTTCGATGCCTTCCAGACCCGGTGAGGAGTTGACTTCCATAACCAGCGGTCCACGTTTTGAACGCAGCAGATCAACTCCGGCGACGCTGAGCCCCATAGCCTTGGCAGCAGCCACGGCTGTCTTGCGTTCTTCCGGACTGATTCTAATTAACGTTGCACTGCCACCGCGGTGCAGATTCGAGCGGAACTCGCCATCGGCAGCTTGGCGTTTCATTGCGGCAATTACTTTGTCACCAATGACAAAGCAACGTATATCGGCGCCACCGGCTTCTTCAATAAACTCCTGGACCATGATGTTGGCTTTCAGACCCATAAAGGCTTCTATAACACTCTCTGCTGCCTTTTGAGTTTCAGCCAGAACCACGCCAATGCCCTGGGTACCCTCGAGTAATTTAATGACCAGCGGTGCTCCGCCGACCATCTTAATCAGGTCGGGCACATCATCGGGCTTGCTGGCAAACCCGGTAATAGGCATGCCGACCCCTTTGCGACTTAATAGTTGCAGCGAGCGCAGTTTGTCGCGAGAACGGGAGATCGCAATGGATTGGTTGACCGAAAACACATCCATCATTTCAAATTGACGCAGTACCGAACAGCCATAAAAAGTGATGTCTGAACCAATACGGGGAATGATGGCATCAAAGCCCGTTAAATTATTACCCTCGAAATGAATCGAAGGCTGCACCGAGTTGATATTCATATAGCAACGCAGGGCATTGATAATTACCGCTTCGTGGCCTCGTTCTTCACAGGCTTGACGCAAACGGCGGGTGGAATATAGGTTTTCGTTCTGGGATAAAATGCCAATTTTCATTGCGTTACTCGTCATCAATAAAATACAAGGTGGGTTAGCAAGGGAAGTTTGGCTGCCTTCCTACCTTGCTAAATGGAGCGCGACTATGCGCCCGGAGCGGCTGAAAAGCGAGCGAAATGATGATGATATATTTTTATCGTAAGTAGAAAGGAATTCGTTTGTTTGAGGGAATTTGAAAGAGTTTTTATGATATGGCTGCTCAAAAAGTGGAGGCCTTGTTTGTTTGGAAAAAAACTCAAAAAGCTGTACAGATTTAAATCTATTGAAATCAATGATTTAGAATGATTACTTTCATTTTATCTATGGTTGGTTGAATGGTGCATCTATTTGCTGTTTATAGCTGCGAAAGCTGTACCTGTGATGGTTGTTGTTATTTTGGAGAGAGTAGTAAGAAAAAAGGCCAACATGATGCTGGCCTTGAAGCATTAAGTGTTATGAATTAGCGGTAGATACGTGGGTTGGTTGCACCCCATACGGTGTAGTGTTCTGGCAGAATTCGACCGCTTTTTTCTTCGGTCTCTTCGCCGGTGATTTTTTCAACGCCCTGGCGGCCAAAAATGACGACTTCGTCGTTGGCTTGTACGTCGACGATATCAGTGACATCAACCATGGTGGTATTCATTGATGCCATTCCCATGACTTTCGCGCGCTGGCCGTTGATCAGTACGTCAGCCTTGTTACTCAGAGAGCGGGCAAAGCCATCAGAATAACCGATAGGCAAGTTAGCCAGAACAGAGTCGCGATCCAGAACTTTTGTGCTGCCGTAGCCGATGGTGCTGCCTGCCGGGAAATGGTGCAGCGACGCGACGCGAGTTTTGAAAGATACGATACGCTGGTACGGGGCCGTTGCCGGGTAATCACCGTAAAGCATGCCGCCCGGGCGAACCATATCCAGATGAGCTTCTGGCAGGTTTAGCGTAATGTACGAGTTGGCAACGTGCAGGGTGATGTCCTCACGTTTAAGGTCGGCGCTGTCCATCAGCCATTTTGTTTCTACCTTGAAGCGTTTTACCTTGCGCTTGATTTCGTCAAGACCCTCGTTCGGGAAGTGGGTCATCATACCGACGATTTCTAGATTGGGATCGCCAGCGATCTCGACACCTTCTACCTGGCCTTCATAAGTTGTCAGATCCAGGCCGTTACGACCCATGCCTGAAGTATTCAGTGCGAGGTGAACAGGAATGGTTGTACTGTGTGCTTGGGCGATGTCGATGATTTGATCGGCCTGTGCCTTGGTACCGATTAATTCTTCCATCTGGTATTCCAGACCGCCCTCAATTTCGTTCTTGCTTGCAGCGCGAACCCGCATGATTTTGCCAGTGTAGCCATGCTTGCGCACGACACGGGCTTCTTCGTTGCTGGTGATCCCCACACAAGGTACCTGGTTGGCGATGATGCTTGGCATCAGGCCTGCAATACCATTACCGTAAGCATCTGCTTTCATGATGGCACAAATTTTTGTATCGGCTTCGAGTTGGTTCTGGAGTAACTGAATATTGCCAGAAAAAGCCTGGGTATCAATTTCCAGCCAGGCATTGCTTGACTGAACGCGCTCTTCGCGTTCGCTGTTGTCGAAATCGACCAGCAGAGGGGCAGCATTGGCGGTAGTTTGACCCATAAGGGCTAGAGCAATTAGGCTAAGTTTCAGTTTCAAAATGTATTTCCTGTTATTAATAGTAAAAAGGGCAGTTAAGCTACAGTGTAAAAAGCTGTACGACGTCGCGTAGCGAAGTCGCGCGGCGTTTCAGCTCTTCCACCCCTTGTTGTGCATCCTGTGTGGAGAGGCGGTTTTCGTTGGCGCTGCTACTAAGAGCAGCAACATTGGAGGACAAGTGCTCGGCGGCAAACGCCTGCTCTTTGACCGATTCGGCAATTTCTTCCATACCTTCCGTCACCGAGGTGATTTCAGTACGGAAGCCATTGAGGGATATGTTGGCCTGATCAGCGTGCTGTACACAGCTATCAACCTGACCAACAGCAAGCTGCATGGTGTCGGTAGTCCCGCTGGTATCGCTTTGAATGGTGGTGATCATTGATCCAATTTCGATAGTCGCCTTGGCAGTTCGCTCTGACAGTTGGCGCACTTCGTCGGCAACCACTGCGAAACCACGTCCCTGCTCACCTGCGCGGGCTGCCTCGATAGCGGCATTCAGTGCCAATAGATTGGTCTGGTCGGCAATATCTTTGATCACCTCGACAATGGAGTTGATGTCATTGGCACGGCTGTCTAACTGGTGGAGTTTTTCGGCAACCGTATTCGTCTCTTGCTGGACATTCTGCATCCCGGTGACGGCATGGGTGATAGCCCCGACGGTGCTTTGGGTATGCTGTTCAAAATGCGTCATTTTTTGGTTGGCGACGTTAACGACTTCTGAAATGCTTTGTGAACTGGTCGCCAGCTCTTCGATAGCTGCTGCACTGTTGCCAACATTTTCTGCCTGTTCGACCGAGCGTTCGGTGACAGCCTGAACGAGTTGGTCAAGCTGGCTGGTAATTGCCGCAACGCTTTCGGTGCTTTGACTAACTTCTGTCAGGCGCTGACGCAATGCTGCCATAAAGGTATTGAAGGCGTGCGACATTGCCCCTATTTCATCCTTGCTGCTTACCGGTACTTGCTGCGTCAGATCCCAGTCACCATTGGCAATGTTGAGCAGTACACCATTGAGCGTATTGATTGGGGCAACAAGATGATTGGCGACCAGGCGGGCTACTATCAGGGCGATTGCCATTACGATCAGTGCGGTGATACAGACTTGTTTGAGCTCGCCTTCTATCATTGCATCAACTTCGCTCAGCGATACATCGACCCCTATTACATAGGTTTCGCCCCCGAGAGTACGAAACGGAACAAAAATCGAGCGATATCTGCCGTATTCGCCTTGGTACTCTTCAAATTGGACTTGTTGGGTGGTAAATGCCTTGCGCAACATTTTTGGTACGATTTTGTATTCTTCCAGGTACCAATTTTGGTAGCGACCAGAGCGCGCTTCATCGTCTGTCTGGTTAATGTAGGTGTAGTACACCCGTCCGTTTCTCATGACGGTTGAATAGGCCCAATCCAAATCTGAGGCTTGGGTGAAGCTGGTCAAGTCTTGGGAAATTTCGTCGTAGTCGTTGTTGGCTTTGTCGAGTTGAGCGTGTCGCTCATCACCGATAATTTTTTTGGTGGCATGGGCCGCCGTAGTCAGTTCTGTGTTCAGGCTGCTAATGGTTCGGCTTTGCAAAGCTTGGTAGGAAAAGGTGGACAACACCAAGATGATGATGAGTGAGAGGGCTGCAAAGCATGCCGAGAGTTTAGTTTTAAGATTCATTTTATTATTTGCTTCTTGATGATGTGATATTAGTTCCATAATTGTGTTGCGTGGATAATATGCGACATATCAATTAAGACACTTAAGCGAAAGAACACCGTTCGCTGTTTTTTTCCGCGTTTTGGGGAAATAAGGTGTATCAGAGGGGATTATTCAAGGTGGGTTTGCGTTACTTGTGACGCAAACCCAATTCATTTGACTGGAAGGTCAGGGGATTATTCGAGGTGAAGATCAAGTGGGGTCTTGCTGGTCCTGCCCCCGATTTCACGTGTCAGGCGAGGCACCAGATAACCGGATACATTTTCCAGTAGCCCGGCGATTAGCTTGCGGGCCTGCTCGTCATCAACCATGAAATGTGCTGCCCCCTGTACTTTATCCAGAACATGGAGATAGTAAGGTAAAATACCTGCGTCAAATAAAGCCTCGCTCAGTTGCGAAAGGGCTCCGACTGAATCGTTAACGCCTTTCAGCAATACGCCTTGGTTAAGCAGCATGATTTCGGCATGTTTTAGCTTGATCATTGCCAGGCGAAACTCGTCGTTAATTTCGTTGGCGTGATTAATGTGTGTGACCAGAACTGTTTGCAGCCGGGTTTGTTTTAGCAACTCGCACAGGCGATCGGTAATACGTGCCGGGAGTACGACTGGCAGGCGGGAGTGAATTCTGAGACGCTTGATATGCGGTATTTGACCTATCCCCTCAAGCAACCACTGTAATTCATGATCTTTGGCCATTAGGGGGTCCCCCCCGGAGAGAATAACCTCATTGACCTCTGGTTGGGTGGCGATATAGTCGAGTGCTGCCTGCCAATGGCGCTTGCCGCCTTTGTTGTCCTCGTAAGGGAAATGACGGCGGAAGCAGTAACGGCAGTTCACCGCACAGCCCCCTTTTACGATCATTAAAACCCGGTTTTTGTACTTGTGTAACAAGCCGGGAATCGCATTGTCCTGCTCTTCCAGCGGATCGAGGGAATAACCACTATGTACCTCGAACTCTTCCTTGAGCGGGAGAACTTGCCGCAGCAGTGGATCGTAGGGGTTACCCACCTCCATTCTTTCGACGAAGCTCATAGGAACACGCAGCGCAAATAGTTTCCGGGCAGCAAGCCCTTGTTCCCAGTGTGTGGGATCAATTTTTAGGATTTTTAGGAGCTGAAAGGGATCTGAAATCGCATTAGCTAGATCATTGAGCCAGTTTTGCTCAACAGTTGATGCGTTTCGGGTTATTATATGCGGCATTAAATACAACTCGAAGATGTTAAGAGGATAGAAATGGCGTCTTTCAGCACCAATGAATTCCGCGGCGGAATGAAAATTATGCTAGATAATGAACCTTGTGTCATTATCGAAAACGAATTTGTTAAGCCGGGTAAAGGCCAGGCATTCAACCGCGTTAAGATCCGTAAGCTACTTTCAGGCAAGGTGCTTGAAAAGACTTTCAAGTCTGGTGAGTCAGTTGAAGCTGCAGACGTAATCGACATCGATCTTGATTACCTATACAACGACGGCGAATTCTACCACTTTATGAACAACGAAACATTCGAGCAGCTTGCTGCAGATGTTAAAGTTGTTGGTGATAATGCCAAGTGGCTGGTAGAAAACAATACTTGTACGCTGACGCTTTGGAACGGTAACCCAATCACTGTGACTCCGCCTAACTTTGTTGAGCTGGAAGTGGTTGAAACTGATCCTGGTCTTAAAGGTGATACACAAGGTACTGGCGGTAAGCCTGCGACACTGACAACGGGTGCCGTTGTACGTGTTCCACTGTTCATCCAAATCGGTGAAGTAGTGAAAGTTGATACACGCTCTGCTGAATATGTGGGCCGTGTGAAGTAATCATCGATTACTGCTGAAAGAGGTCGCTTCGGCGGCCTTTTTTGTTGCCTGCATTTGGCCCCATGGCTGAGCCTATAAAAAAAGCACCGCTCAGCGGTGCTTTTTTATAATGGCAATTTGTTATTAAAATATCTTGATGATTAGATCATGAAGACAAAGATAACCGCCAGTGCAGACACTAGGAAGGCAGATGCGTAACACGCGATTTTACCTGCCACACCCGTGTGGAATTTCAGGTCGTGCATACCGTGGTGTAGACGGTGCATTGCATGCCACATTGGAAGTGCCAGTGTCGCAATTGTAAATAGCGCACCGATGATGCTGGTTACGAAGCCTGTTACACGCTCGTAGCTCATCGCTTCGGCATCAATGATGCCTAGTGGTACCATGATACCCAGTACAAGTACCGTTACTGGTGTCAGCATTGCGAACCAAGTACCACCAGCACCGAACAGACCCCACCATACCGGCTCGTCAGAACGTTTAGGATTTAGATTTACCACGTGGCTCTCCTTAAACTAGCACTAGAACGACTAGTGAGATAGCAGCAACGGCTGCCCACTGCGCCAGTACAACAATTTTCTTATCAAGCGCTTTGCCTTTGATTTTAATCGGCATTACTTGAGGCATCATGCTGAAGAATGTTTGTGCGTGGAACAAGCTGCCGGCAAGCGCCAGAATGTTAAGCACAACAACGACTGGGTTAGACATAAAGCTTAACCAGGTTGCCCAAGCTTCAGGACCTTTTACTAGGCTACCCAGACCGAAAGTCAGGCACACGGTGAAAAAGATCAATGGCAAAATTGTTGCTTCACGAACCATGTAGAAGCGGTAGAAAGGATGATCTTTCCACCAGGTACGTGTCATTTCACGAACGTAAGGTTTACGGTTGCTCATCCTTATGCCTCCTGAGGCTTAATCATGGCAATAACAAAATCTTTAGAAGATTCGACTTTACCTTGGTTAACCGCTGCTGCTGGATCGACGCTCTTCGGACAAACTTCAGAACAGTAACCAACAAACGTACAGCCCCAAGCGCCGTTTTCGCCGTTGATCAGCTTCATACGCTCTGCTGCACCGTTGTCACGGCTGTCAAGGTTATAACGGTGAGCCAGAGTCAGAGCGGCAGGGCCGATGAACTCAGGGTTTAGGCCAAACTGAGGACAGGCTGCATAGCACAGGCCACAGTTGATACAGCTAGAGAACTGCTTGTATTTTGCCATTTGCTCAGGCGTCTGGTTGTTTGGTCCATCTTCAGGCTTACGATCGTTACCGATGATGTAAGGCTTGATAGCTTCCAGACGTTCGATGAACGGTGTCATGTCGACGATCAAATCTTTTTCGATGGCGAAGTTAGACAACGCTTCGATTTTCAGACCGTTCGGGTAGTCACGCAGGAAGGTCTTACAGGCCAGTTTTGGCACCTTGTTAACCATCATGCCGCAAGAACCACAGATCGCCATGCGGCAAGACCAACGGTAAGCCAGATCTTTGTCTAGGTTGTCTTTGATGTAACCCAGAGCATCGAGCACAGACATGGTTTCGTTAAACGGTACTTCGAACATCTCGAAGTAGGGTTCTGCATCTTTTTCTGGGTCATAACGCAGAATTTCAACTTTTTGGATACGGTTGCCTGACATTATGCCTGCTCCTCTTTTTTCGCTGCCGCTTCTGCCGCTTCTTTCGCTGCTGCCTCTTCTGCTGCCGCGCCGTATAGACGAGCTTTAGGCTGAGACTTGGTGATTGTCACGTCGCTGTATTCGATGCGAGGTGCTTGGTCACCGTTGTAGAATGCCAGCGAGTGCTTCAGGTAGTTCTCGTCATCACGTTCTGTGCAGTTGTCGTCCAGACGCTGGTGTGCACCACGTGACTCGCGACGAAGAATCGCAGAGTGAGCCATGGCTTCAGCCACTTCCAGGCCGTAACCCACTTCGATTGCGTAAAGCAGATCGGTGTTGAATACCTTGCCTTTGTCTTTGATGCTGATGTTTTTGTAACGCTCACGTAGCTCTGCAAGTTTATCGACAGTCGCCTGCATCAGATCTTCCTGGCGGTAAATACCACAGCCCGCTTCCATGGAGTGACCCATTTCAGTACGGATGTCAGCCCAGTTTTCGTCGCCTTCCTGAGATAGAAGCGTGTCGATGCGGTCTTGAACAGCCTTCACCTGCTTGGTGATAGACTCTTCGTTCCAACCTTTGAATTCTGCGGCACGTTTTGCTGCGCCTTCACCCGCCAGGCGGCCGAATACAACAAGCTCTGCCAGCGAGTTAGAACCCAGACGGTTGGCACCGTGTAGACCAACAGAAGAACACTCGCCGACTGCGAACAGGCCAGAGATGCGTGTCTCGTTGTTCTTGTCTGTTTCGATACCACCCATGGTGTAGTGCACGGTTGGACGAATTGGAATTGGCTCTTCCGCAGGGTCAACGTTCACGTATGCTTTCGCAAGCTCACAGATGAATGGTAGACGTTCGTGTAGGTATTCTTTACCTAGGTGGCGTAGATCAAGGTGGACTACATCACCCAGAGGGTGCTTGATAGTGTTACCTTTTTGCATCTCGTGCCAGAACGCTTGAGAAACTTTGTCACGTGGACCGAGTTCCATGTATTTGTTTTTAGGTTGGCCGATTGGCGTTTCAGGGCCCATACCGTAATCCTGAAGGTAACGGTAGCCATTCTTGTTCAGCATGATACCACCTTCACCACGACAACCTTCGGTCATCAGGATACCGGTACCAGGCAGGCCTGTTGGGTGATACTGGACGAATTCCATATCACGTAGCGGTACACCGTGGCGGAATGCCATCGCCATACCGTCACCTGTTACGATGCCGCCGTTCGTATTACAGTTGTAAACACGACCTGCACCACCTGTAGCAAGAACAACAGATTTAGCTTTAATACAAACCAGCTCGCCTTCAGACATGTGAATCGCGATAAGGCCTTGTACTTCACCTTCTTCTACCAGCAGATCAACTACAAAGTACTCGTCAAAGCGGTTAATTTGCGTGTATTTGATAGACGTCTGGAACAGTGTGTGCAGCATGTGGAAGCCGGTTTTATCTGCAGCGAACCAAGTACGCTCAACCTTCATACCACCGAAACGACGAACGTTAACGTCACCGTTTTCTTTACGGCTCCACGGACAACCCCATTGCTCAAGCTGGGTCATCTCGCGAGTCGCGTTTTCTACGAAATATTCAACAACGTCCTGTTCACATAGCCAATCCCCACCGCCAACGGTGTCGTTGAAGTGGTTATCTAAGCTATCCTCATCCTTGATGACGGCAGCGGAGCCACCCTCTGCAGCTACGGTATGAGAGCGCATTGGGTAAACTTTGGAAATTAGTGCAATTTCTAAGTCTGGGTTTGCTTCTGCAGCAGCAATGGCAGCACGTAGGCCTGCACCACCTGCGCCGATTACAGCGATATCTGTGGTAATAGTCTTCACAGCTATCCTCCGAAGGTAAGACGATAAAATTTAAAAAAGTACGCATAGGCGTACTTTCCCTTGAAATCCTAGCTTCATTTTATGAAACAATATCGATGGAAAATTTGATTTAGACGCAGCTTTTTTACTGAAATAGCCCAAAAGTATAGGGCGATTACAGAAAGTGTGATTATTGTCACAAGTTGTAATGTTTTGCGGTTGTTAATTAACCGTTTTATTTTGTGTTAATTGTTTCTGGCTCATTAATGATGTGTTTTGTGGTTGGTGTTTAAATCCTTTATTCAAAAGAGAAACTAAACCGATAGTGGTAGTTGTGTGTGACAGAATGTTGCTCTTGTGTCGACTTGGTTGTGCTTTTGTTGTGTATTGGTTTTTGTTGGGTGATAATTTTGGTGGCGAGAGCTTGCTGGGATGATGCCCCTCTGTTCATAATTCTTAATAACTATGATAGATGCCTGGCTGGTATGAGTGAGATGCCAGTAGCTGCTGCTTATTGAGGAGTTTGATAAACTGGTTCCTCAATGATCACCCGTTAGATAAGAAGTGAGCTATGACCTTGCACTGGCAACCGACAGCCTCGATTGCGCAGCTGAAACAGCGCGCCACTACCATTGCTTCAATTCGTGATTTTTTTGCCTGTCGACAGGTGCTGGAAGTCGACACGCCGGCCATGAGTCAGGCGACAGTAACGGATATACATCTCCATACTTTCCAAACAGAGTTTGTAGGGCCGGGTTATGCCAAGGGGCAGAGCTTATACCTGATGACCAGCCCTGAATTTCACATGAAACGGCTATTATCAGCTGGTAGTGGCCCTATTTATCAGATCTGTAAGTCATTTAGGAATGAGGAGTCGGGCCGGTTCCATAATCCTGAGTTCACCATGCTGGAATGGTACCGTCCGGGTTTTGATCATCATGCCCTGATGGATGAAATGGATGAACTGTTGCAGTTGGTGCTGGGCTCCGGTCAGGCAACGCGTATGACTTATCAGCAGGTATTTGTTGATGCGCTGGGGGTTTGTCCGTTGGAAGGCAGTATAGCGGAGCTAAAAGGTGCGGCATCGACGTTGGGTCTGGCAGATATAGCTGAACCTGAAGATGATCGCGACACCTTGTTGCAGCTACTGTTCAGTGTCGGTGTCGAGCCGAATATAGGCCAGAAAGTCCCCGCTTTTGTCTATGATTTTCCGGCCTCTCAGGCAGCACTTGCACAAATCAACCCGGCAGATCCGCGGGTTGCAGAGCGTTTTGAGGTGTATTTTAAAGGGGTTGAGCTAGCTAATGGTTTTCATGAGCTTGCTGATGGCGATGAACAGCTGGCCCGTTTTGAAGAAGACAACCGCAAGCGCTTGATAATGGGGCTACAGCCTCAGCCGATTGATCTCCACTTGGTTGAATCTTTGCGTGCAGGATTTCCCGATTGTGCAGGGGTTGCCCTAGGTATTGATCGTTTGATCATGCTGGCGCAGGAATTGGATCATATTGATCAAGTTACAGCATTTCCGATCAATATTGCCTGATTTTCAACGCACTGTCTGACCAACTACTTATTCCGACTGATATAAGCATAAAAAGCGCGGCCAGTGCCGCGCTTTTCATGTCTGGCTATTAACCAAGTTCAGTACTGAGCAGAGGGGCGTCATTACTGTTGCTTGGCATTGCCGTCTCTTAGCCACTTGACACGGACTTTACTTCCTAGCCGATAAGGCAGGAAGCTGGGGGAACTGCAAGTATGTTATCGACAGGCGGCAAGTTAGGATTTCAAGGCGTCTTGTCGAAGCGGCCTAAACTATAAGCAACTTCAAACCCAAATGCAAATAGTTATCACTTGGTTTTGGTGGGTGTTATGAGGATACCTGTGTTCAAGCGTCTTTAACTTGGCATTACTATAGATAACATCATGGGGTGCGCTGCCAAGCTTTTGGGAAGCGATGGCTTAGCAGCGCAAAGGGGTTAGTTATACTCTAAAACGTGATACATCCTGGCGCATTGTTTCTGCTGAATCGTTCATCTCCCGGCTGCTCAGGGTTACCTCGGCGGTTTGCTTCGCTAGGTGATCGGAGACATCCTTGATAGCCTGCGTATTACGGCTGATATCTTCACTGACCGCACGTTGCTCTTCGGCCGCGCTGGCAATATGGGTGGCCATATCTGAGATCTCAGTAATAGTGTGGGTGATTTGATTTAGGCTTTCACTGGCAGCTTCCGCATAATCAACACTTTGGCCTGCCAGCTCGGTACTGGTTTGCATGCTGTCGACGGCCTGATGGGTATTTTTCTGAAGGCTGTCAATCATACTGCGGATCTCTTCGGTCGAGTCATGGGTACGCTGGCTCAGTACCCGGACCTCATCGGCCACAACAGCAAAGCCGCGCCCCTGTTCACCGGCACGCGCCGCCTCGATTGCCGCATTCAGTGCCAGCAGATTGGTCTGTTCGGCAATTCCCTGAATGGTCGACAGGATCTGGTTAATGCCCTGAGCATTGCTTTCCAGTTCATGGATAACAGTGGCGGCATCCTGAACCTGATTCGCCAGGGAAGTAATTGCATCACGGTTCTGACCGATAACTTGCTGACCTTGCTCACATGCCGAGGTTGAGGCTTGCGCGGCAGTTGCCGTCATCTCGGCGTGATTGGCTACTTCGCCTGATGTTGCTGACATTTCATGGATTGCGGTGGCTATCTGGTTGACGTCATTCTGCTGATCGGTAACACGCTCCGAGGCAAGGTTGCTGAGCTGGGCTGAACGTTCGGCATGCTGGATCAGATCCTGTGAATGGTTGACGACACCTTTGATCATGGCCTGTAACTGAGCCAGGAATTGGTTCATGTTATCGGCCAGTTCGCCAATTTCATCCATTCGCTCGATGGCAATACGTTGTGTCAGATCACCGCTGCCCTGTGCTAGCTGGCTCACGGATTGGTTCAGATTATTCAGTGGACGAAGCAGGCTGTTGATGATCATTGTGGCGATAACAGAGATAACCAAGTAAAGCATGACGGATGCCAAGAGGATAAACTTGATCTGCTCTCCGATTGAGGCAAAAGCCAGTGACTTGTCTTCGACGAGGGCTAGTGTCCAGTCCGTCCCGGCAATCGGGCTGGCATAGATTAGCTTTTCTTGATTGTCGCTATCGAGGGTGAAGCTCTGGATTGCCTGATCGCTCTGCAGTTGACGGAACAATGCCGATGTCAGCTCATTGTCTAGCTGGGTAATGGGCTGCTGGCTGAGTTTTTCATCGCGGTAGGCAACAATATTGTGGTTACCGTCGATCAGGAAGGCAAACCCGTTATGTTCCAGCTTTAGGTTCAACACCTGCTCAATGATGTGGCTGACGGTTAGATCAGCTGCGAGAACACCTTGGTGCTGGCCCTGAAAGGCTTTGGCAAAGCTGACGACGATGCTGCCATCAAAATCTTGATACGGCTCGGTTAACACTAGCTCGCCGGCGCTTATTGCATCCTGGTACCAAGGACGAGAGCGAGGATCGTAGTCAGCTGGCCAGTCTTCTGTTTTATCCCCATAGGCGATACTACCGTCACTGAAGCCGGCATATACCGAGAGGAATTGGCCGGAGCGCTTGGTCAGCAGCAGTTCGCGATCAACGTTATCCTGGTTGGCAATCAGGGGTTCATTTGCCAGCATCATGTCACTACGGGTATCGAGCCAGTCGGCAATATAGCGGCTGGTGGCCTGTCCGATGTCTCGCATCTGGTTGCTAACTTCCGTTGTGGTTTCTTGTTTTAGCTGAGTGATGGATATCCAGGCCTGTACGGCACTGACTGAAGCAATAATTACGGCTATTGCGACCTGTATTTTTAGCTTGATCGTATATTTCATTTTGGGCTCTCGCATATGGCCAAATTTATAGATTTAAGGGTATGACTCAGTGAGAAGAGTTGTTTTGATCGTATCTCTTGGTTGTTATATCGGCTGGTAAAGGATGATCATCAGCGACCTGTGGCATAAATAATGTGATTGCAGTAGCAAATAAATCCGAAAGGTAACAGGAGGGGAAGGGGCGAAGGCAGTCATGATTGCCTTCGCTGGTGTGACTTGTAAATGTATTAGGTCAGTATCATTGCGCCGATATAGACCACGACCAAACCGACCAGACCGATAATCAATCCGGTCTTGGCCATATCTTTGCTTTCAATCAATCCGGTCGAGTAGGCCAGTGAATTCGGTGGTGTCGAGACAGGCAAGATCATCCCCAGAGATGCCGAGAAGGCGACAACAACCAGTACTCCCTGCAGGCCACCTATTGCGGCCAGGCTTTCCATCGACGCGGCCACGGCTGCGGCAATCGGCATCAACAAGTTGGCCGTGGCAGTGTTGGACATGAAGTTAGCCATGAGCCAGCAGATAATCGACAGTGTTAGTACGACTGCAACAGGTGAGAGGGCGTCATAGTCGATGGCGTGGGCCAATGCAGCTGCCAGCCCGGTTTTATCCAGACCAAGGCCGATAGCGATACCACCGGCGACCAGCCATAGTACATCCCAGTTAATCAGCTTGAGCTCTTCCTTGCCCATGATCCCGGTGAGAGTAAAGACAGCGAGCGGAATAATGGAAACAACATAGGTGTTCATACCGTGCAACGAGGTCGTCATCCACATGATGATGGTGAGGGCAAAAGTAATGTAAACAACAATGGCCTGCCAGCTTTTTTGGAAACGACCTTCGAGTTTGAGTTCCATTTGCTGCTGCGTCGACGGGAACAGCTTTTGTAGCAGCCACCAGGCGAAAGTCAGTTGCAAGATGACAAACGGCAGACCCATCATCATCCAGCCAAGGAAACTGATACTGTGCTCTCCAGTGAGATACTGCAAGGCGATGGCGTTGGGCGGAGTACCGATAGGGGTGGCAATACCACCGGTGTTGGCGGCGATTGGGACACACAAAACCAGAGCCTTGATGCCGATATCTCCCTTAGGGACGGAAGCCACAATCGGTGCAAGCAATGCCAGCATCATCACCGTGGTCGCAGTATTTGACATGAACATCGAAAATACTGCAGTGATCAGCATCAGCCCGAGCATGATAAATTTGGGCTGAGTACCGAAGGGCTTGAGTAGTACCCGGGCTAGGTTATTATCCAGTTCGTACTTGGAAGCGGCGATAGCCAGGGCAAAACCGCCCATAAACAGGATAATTATTGGTGATGAAAAGGCACTAAAGATGTCGGTGTATTTCATCATCTCGCCCATTTCGTGTCCACTAGGTGCTGAGCGGAACAGATGCAACCCCTTGTCGGAGATCATGATCAGTTCAAGGGCGATGATGAGAATGGAAGTGGCAAAAACCGGGACCGGTTCGAGGACCCAGAGAAGGGCGGCAAGAGCAAAAATGGCCAGCAGCCGGTGCTGGATGAGGGTCAGACCTTCTATCGGGATGGCATCGATAGGGAGCATCAAAATACCGAGTGGGATCCCGAAGGCAATCAGCAGCTTGATCAGCTGCGCAATGGATATCTTCTTCATAGTATGTTGGTTTGCTTATTTATAGTTATAGACTACAAATCAGCATACTATTTGAGCGCTTAAAATTTCCACGATATGGTCAATTTTTTACATTAAAAAAGGGGCTGTTAAGGCCCCTTTTATTCAAAAATGTTAAGTGGTTACGCTTCTTCTTTCTTCTGTTCCTGAGCGTTTAACTTCGCATAGGGTTCACCCATGCGCGTCGGTTGCTCTGGCTGCATGTCGTCAACAAAGTGGATCATGCCTTTCGGGAACAGGTTGATCACTGTTGAACCTAGTTTGAAGCGTCCCATCTCATCGCCTTTTTGCAATACGATAGCCTGATCGCCCGCTGCCGGATAATCCCAGCGGCGGACATCGGGCCCGGTCGGCGGCGTCACCGTACCTGCCCATACTGTTTCTATGCTGCCGACAATTGTTGCGCCAACTAGCACCTGGGCTACCGGACCGTGGTCGGTATCAAAGATGCACACCACGCGCTCGTTGCGGGCAAACAGATTCGGTACATTTTGTGCGGTCAGCGGGTTGACCGAGAACAGATCGCCAGGAATGTAAATCATCTGACGCAGGGTCCCGTCACATGGCATGTGGACACGGTGGTAGTCACGTGGTGACAGATACAGGGTGGCAAACTCGCCATCCTTGAATTCGTCAGCCAGGGTTTCGTCTCCGCCCAATAGTTCAACAGCATCAAAGTAATGACCTTTGGCCTGGAACAGGCGCCCTTCCGTTATTGGGCCTAGTTGGCTTACACACGCGTCGGCTGGGTGAGAGATGATATCGCCTTCGTCATTGACAGGACGAGCCCCTTCCTTCAGTTCGCGGACAAAGAAGTCGTTGAAGGTTGCGTAAGCAGCAGGATCTGGGTTGCGTGCTTCAGACATATCAACCTTGTATCGGCCGATGAACCAGCGAATGACAGCGGTGGTCAGCATGCCGGCTTTCAAAGAAGCCAGCTTACCCGCTAAACGGGTCAGAGCATGTTTTGGCGCGCAGTACTGCAGGCCGATTTTGAGATTATCTTGCACGGTATGTTTTCCAGAAAGTGTCAACCAATCAACAACTTGGTTACTATTATAACATCTTAAGAATAACTCGAACCAAGAATGATACCTAAAAGGCAGAGGAAAGTCAGTTAAATGCAGAGTGTTACTGAGGTGAGAAACACCCCCTGTTGCCAGGGGATGTTGTATTAATCGGGTTTATTGCGAGAAAACTGACGGTTGGCTATGTTCTCTGACATGCTGTCAATGATCTTGTGGTAGCTGTCGTAGCGCTCTCGGCTTATTTTGCCCTCTTCCATGGCTTCTCTAATGATACAACCAGGATCATTGCCGTGTTTACAATCGCGGAACTTACATCCGCCGAGGTATTCACGGAACTCGACAAAGGCTTCGGTTACTTGTTCTGGTTCTAAATGCCACAGGCCAAACTCTCGCACCCCTGGTGAGTCGATCAAATCACCGCCTCCCGGGAAATGGTACAGTCGGGCCGCGGTTGTTGTGTGGGTTCCTAGACCAGAGTTTTCAGAGACATCACCGATTTCGGCATCGACTTCAGGCATCAGTGAGTTCACCATGCTCGATTTGCCGACGCCTGACTGGCCTGCAAAGATATTGACATGATCTTTCAGGTCATCTTTAAGGTCTTCCATTCCTTCTCCGGTATCGGAGCTGACATAGCGAAGTTCATAGCCAATGTCCTGGTACAGAGACAGTGTCTTTTCTACCTGTGAGCGGCTTTCAGCATCAAGCAAATCGACTTTGTTGAGTACGATCAGTGGTTTAATTCCAACGGTCTCGGCAGCAATCAAATAGCGGTCAATGATGTTTAGGGAGAGCTCCGGCAATACCGCCGACACGATGATGATGCGGTTGACGTTGGCTGCGACAGCCTTCACGCCATCATAATAATCGGGACGAGTCAGCATCGATTCACGTTCGTGAACGGCTTCGACGACACCGGTAATCCCTTGCAGGGCTTCAACGCCAGGACGCCAGACTACACGATCGCCTGAAACTAGGCTCTGGATGCTACGCCGAAGATTACAGCGATGGATCGTCCCGGTTTCCGGATCTTCGATATCGGCATGTTGACCAAAGCGAGTGATTACTAGACCTTCACGCGCAGACTCCAGTAGGGTTTCATCCCACTGTACGTCATCTTTTTCACGACGAAGTCGTTTGTTTTGGTTCGAGCGTACGCGACGGCTCTGACCTTTGGTGAGCTTTTTCTTTTTTGCCACAAGAATATCGTTCAGTTGAGTTGGCTTACGGTAATATACCCTTTGGAGTGATTATCTGGCCCGGTTAGGATCCAGATAATGGCTCCGTTTGGTATTATCATACATGGTTTACTCATAAAATAGGCAATATCCGATGACGATCAGCGATCAGAACCTTATTTGGATTGATTTGGAAATGACTGGACTTGATCCAGAAACACACCAAATCATTGAAATCGCAACCATAGTGACAGATGCTCAGCTCAACATTTTAGCAGAAGGCCCTGTACTGGCTATTCATCAGCCTGAAGCTGAGTTAGCCAAAATGGACGAGTGGTGCACGACAACTCATACCAGCAGTGGGTTGGTTGAGAGGATCCGCGAAAGTAAGGTTAGCGAAGATGAGGCGGTTCGCCAGACGATTACTTTCTTGGAACAGTGGGTACCGAAAGGGGCCTCTCCGATCTGCGGTAACAGCATAGGACAGGATCGCCGTTTCTTATACAGGCATATGCCTGAGCTGGAACAGTATTTCCATTATCGCTACTTAGACGTCAGTACGCTAAAAGAGCTTACCCGTCGTTGGAAGCCGGAACTTCTTGATGGTTTCTCTAAGAAGGGGAGTCACTTGGCGCTAGATGACATCCGTGATTCGATTGCTGAATTGCGCTATTATCGTGAGCATATTTTTACTATTTGATGGTAAAATAGGCGCTTGGAGGGAAATCTGTGGATTTTTATTAAGATCTATTGCATCCGTAAATTTTCCTCGTATAATGCGCAGCCTCGAAAGGCAATTATCAATTGCTTACTTTCGACAATACGGACGCGGGGTGGAGCAGCTTGGTAGCTCGTCGGGCTCATAACCCGAAGGTCGTCGGTTCAAATCCGGCCCCCGCAACCAATTCTCCTTTGAGAATATGCGACACTAGCTCAGCTGGTAGAGCGCAACCTTGCCAAGGTTGAGGTCACGAGTTCGAACCTCGTGTGTCGCTCCAAATTGGTCTTATTGCTTCGGCAGTGAGACAATAGTTGTTACCGTACTTTAACGGTGAGATATAAATCGGA
>NZ_RJLM01000002.1 GCF_004104355.1 Photobacterium chitinilyticum | reverse complement strand
CGTGAGCTTGAAAAGAAAATAGCCCGTATTGAAGAGGAAAAAGAAATCCTAAAAAAGGCTACTGCTCTCTTGATGTCAGACTCGATGAGAAATTCTCGTTAGTCGATAAGCTCAAGCAGAGCCACTCTATCAAGCGGATTTGCCAGGTATTCGATATTCATCGAAGTAGTTATAAATATTGGCGAGCACGGCCAGATGATGTCTCAGTCAATCATGTGACGTTGCTTAGTGAAGTTCGTGCTGCACACGGCGTCAGTAAAGGCTCTGCGGGAGCTAGAACTATCGCCGATATTGTATCGAACCGAGGATTTAAGCTTAGTCGCTATCGTGCGACTAAGCTTATGAAAGAACTAGGGTTAGTTAGCTGTCAGCTCCCTGTTCATTCCTACAAGAAGGCAACAAAAGAGCATATTGAAATTCCGAATAAATTGGATAGACAATTTGCCGTTACCGAGCCAAATCAAGTTTGGTGCGGTGACGTTACCTACGTTTGGGTTGGTAGTCGATGGGCATATTTAGCAGTCGTCATCGACTTGTTCGCACGAAAGCCAATCGGCTGGGCAATGTCATTTGCTCCTGACTCAACGTTGACAGGCAAGGCGCTTACAATGGCATTTGAATCACGAGGAAAACCCAAAGGCGTATTGTTTCATTCTGATCAGGGTTGCCACTATACAAGCCGCTACTTTAGGCAACTGTTATGGCGATACCAAATTAAACAAAGCTTAAGCCGTCGTGGAAACTGCTGGGATAATAGCCCAATGGAGCGATTTTTTAGAAGTTTAAAGTCCGAATGGGTTCCTGCTACGGGTTTCAGAAACTTTATTGAGGGCAAGGCCTCGATAATCAATTACATTACCGGATACTACAGCCAAATCAGGCCACATCAATACAATGGCGGGCTGACACCGAATGAGTCAGAGCACCGATTCTGGCTCGCCCATAAAACCGTGGCCAGTTTTACTTGACCACTTCAGTTAGCCCTATTAGTGATCAATCTAAGAACTAGTTAACTAAGAGCATTTAGCTCCTTAGGTCGTACATAACTTTTAATTGACTCATCTAATTGTAATAATAGTCTCAGCAATTCGTACGCTAAATTTTCGTCGAATTCCTCATCACGATTTTCCTCATGAGTGCCTTTATTCAGCAGAGTCCAATTAACTTGATGCTTCTTACTTTTGTCTTTTATGGCTTCTAGTGCGCTCTTAGAAGGTACAAACGATAGAACACCAGGTTTCTTTTCTATGGTATTAAGCAATGCAATTAGACCATCGACTAAGGAATACAAATCTGGACTTCGACCTGGAGCAAATAGCTTAACTGAAACTGACGAACTGAATCCTTCGTTACTAAGTTTGCGCCACAATCGGTCAGTAAGATCCTCAAGAGCTCTCCTACATTCCATTAAACCATCTTTAGTTTTACCTACATCTAAACTATGTTGCGCTTTCTCCAAATACTGTCTGTTTTGGTCTTCTGAGATAACAATATCTCTCCCATTTTTATTTCTCACTAGATCATAACGCTTGAGTACCTTGGATAAATTCTTGTTTGGAAGTTGATTTTCTAAACGCTTTACAAAATCCTCGCCGTGAGTGGTAACTATTATTTGTTTTTCTTTGTATTTGTTCGTCTCGAAGATCTCATTGATAACCCCAGTTCTATGTTCGTCATCAATAGCGTTAACTACATCATCAAAAATAAATATACTCTGTTCGTCTTTTATCGACTTGGCCAACAATATAGATAAACCTAAACATCTTAAGTGCCCTTCACTTAACACTCTAAGTGCGTTTTCATTCTGACCATCTATAAACTGTACCATTATATTTTCGGAAGGGTTTTTCGGTAATCTGAGGTCAATCAAAGTTTCATGGGGGTACGGATGTTTGTTTATGTTGTTATATATTTCCATTGATGTATTCGATAACTCGCCAGCGATAATGCCCGGTAAATTATTTGAATAGTTCCGCAACTTGCTAATAAGCTTTTCATAAGCTATTGCATAATGTCCAATCAAGTCTATTCTTTTAGATTCATCCGAAGCCTCCAATATTAGAGTTTTGTTTCGTTCATCAAAAGTATCTATCTTGTTTTTTTCTTGTTTTATAACTCTATTTGACTCTTGGTAAAGTTCATTTATAGTTGTTGCTTCAGTATAATCCAAACCGTATTTTCTTATTAGATTATTAAGTTCTTCAATCTCTTTTATTAAAGGAGTGTTTTCTTTATTCTCCTTTTCGTATTTAGATAAAGTAACTTTTAACTTAGTGTCTACATTACCAATTGTAGTTAGGAAATTATTGTAATTCAAATCGGTTTCTATTTCGTATTTCTGTAATTTGCTTGCAAATATCAATATGTCGTTTTCGATAGCCAACTTCATTTTCTTAAAGTCAGCTTGTTTTCTTGCTATGTTTTCTAGCTCTATAAGTTTAGTCTTTGCTTTATCGAATGGATTCTTAGTTACCTTATCTAAAGGAGTATCACAAGAGGGGCAACAAGTTGCTCCCTGTTTCAAAGCCGATATCGCTTTGTATAAATCAAGAAAATTTATTTCATTAACAGATTGGCTAAGCTCTTTTTCCAACAATATACATTGACTATGCTTAATACTAAGTTGATTTCCATTCACTATTAACCCATTTAGTGGGCTCAGATCTCTTATGATTACCTTTTTATATTTGGATAGTTTGCTATTCAGATTAGCCATAAAGTCCGAGTCGGGTTTTAGTTGTTGAATGACATCAGAGACTAAACTCAATTTTGGATACTTTGCCATTAGTTTGTTTTTTCTTAACTCAAACCCCTTAATTTGTTCTTTACTGTTCTTTATTATTGCTTTTGAGGAATCGACCTTTTTCCTTTCAATAACCAGCTCTTGGTTTTTTACCGGATTAATGACTAAAGAGTTCTTAATAGATGTACTAAAGCCTGTGCAAAATTTGTTAAATTCGTCAAGTCCGAATAGTAGAGATAGTCGAGACTGCTTTTCACTATTGGTATATGAAGATACACGTGCAAAACCTTCGATTCTGTTTCTTTCAATAAACATGAATTCGTTTTCAGGCGATGCTATTGATTCGGATACAGAACCATCAGAGTATTCAACTAAAAGACTAACGTTTGTATTGAGTTCCTTTATATTTCTCGTATATACACTGTCGTCAAATCGCTTTGATTTTGCTTCATGTATCTTTCCAGTTAACTTGTATTCTAACGCTTCACAGATACTAGACTTGCCGGTACCATTTGGGCCATAAATAAAACTATATTGTTTACTTAAGTCAAAATATTTACACTCAGTAAAACCACGAAATCCTTTAATGGAAAGCTTATTAAGACGAGTTATTTTTTTCCTATTTTTCGAGGTTTCTTTACGAAGTGATGTAAAAGGCACCATTGGCGTATTTAATATCAAACTTGATATGTATTTCCCTCTGGAGCCAGCAGCGACACCTTTACTTGAAACTGTATCGAAATTGGTAAATATTAGATTCGCGATTTCTTTCTCTTTTGTGGAAAAGCTGCATAGACTCGATTCTAGAAAATTCAAATATTCGTTTTTTGTCTCAGACATCACTATACCCCTTAATGCATATGAGCGTAACTATACACCTCCGCGGTTATAAATAGTTGATGTGTGTTACATTTCAATAGCTTGGGTCAGAGAATAATATGGAATCAGGCGATTTGCCCTCGTGATAGAACGGGGGACACAGTTTAAGCGTATGAAATTTTAGAAAGTGAGAAGTAGCAGTTTAACCAATTATTCGAATAACTTTTGGTAGGGAAAATCTCATTAACAGGATATGAATGAACCTTAACTCTAAGTAGTAATGGGGCAAAAACAAGTTTGCACAACCTGTCACAACAACCTGTCAGCTCTAGTCGAAACTGACAGGTTGATTCCAGGCTAATTCAATAACCAAATCACTAAAACTAATCGTTATATCTAGGCGTCAGCCGTTCAGCACTTTCGCTTTTATAGGTCAGGTACTGCGATTCGAAATAGTCATTCAGGGCGCCCATCGCCTGCTGGAAATTTTCCTTACTATGTTCAGCCTTCCATTGTCCGGCTTTCTCTAACAGCGCTTCCTTCAGGTGCTGTCCGTTTGGTATATCACCCGCTCGCTTATCCAGCTCTTTGGCAATATTCGAGTCACTCTCTGTCAGTTTATCGAAGGCTTTACCGATGCCTGTTTCATGGTGAGATGCATATTGATCCCACAGTGCAGGCTGCTGGCCGTTTTGCCAACCATTGAACTTTGTTTGCAGATAAGTCAGTGTGTTGTCACTGATCCACTCGGCGAGGTGATTGTTGCTGCTGTGAGTGATACCAGCGCCCACCTTAACCGCTCCGGCCGTGGCCGATGCATTTCCGCCGATCGACGTCGACTCTGTCGCACGGATATACTGCAGGTGATATTTGCTGTCTTCCCCTTTGACAAAGTTGCCTTCAAACTGAGTACTAGCACTGAGTGAACCACTTAATGCCAAGTCATCCAGACCGTCAATTTCACTCAGCTCCAGTTTATTTTCACTCAAAAAACGACCAACCCCTTCTTTGAGTAACCCCTTAATCGCAGAGCTTTTATCCTTAACCGTAGGGATATCAAGCTTTAATGACACATTGATATATTCGCCGTCGTTATCAGGATTGATATCACCGTCGATCTTGTTGTATTTCACCCCGAGATCAACGGTTTTTTCTCCCAAAACAGGCACCTGAACTGACGCGGAAACGGTTCCCATTATCTGGGTATTGGTACTCATGGCACCCGATGTCAGCGTAAGAGACTTATCAATATGTTTTTGCTGTTCGAGGTTTAACTGAGGTGTCCTAAAATCATCTTCCACACTTTTCAAAAACTGGCTAAACGGTGCTTCCTGAGGATTAAGATGCGGTACTTCCCCCTCTCTGAAACTTGCCATATAAGCCTGATTCAACTTGGCATGAGTACACATTACCGCTCTTAAATACTCACCGCGCCCTTCAGCTCCCCGGCTTCCTTCAAAAGCATGCTTGATATGGCCAAGATCGCGTTTTATCGCACTATTTCCTCCTCCATTTCGGGCTGCATCATAGCTGTTCACCACATTCAGATATGAATCATATTCCAGCTTAAGGGCAACAATGACATCCTTCAGCTCACTGCGCTTAGCCGCTAGTTTGTCCTGATACATCTCACCGTCAAAATCCTGACCGAATGGCTCCTCGCCTAGTTTTGTCGACAGTCTCTTCAGCTCATGTCCTGTATCCTGAATCCACTGTCTTCCATCTGCTCCTTGTTTAGTCTGACGATCACCGAGAAAATCAGACAACGTCATCACTGCCGTATCTTTCAGGGGAACCGATACCGAGAAGAACTTACCGGGCCGACTCTCAATGCGATCGGGCTCGGCCATCAAGGTATCAAGCAAGTTGGCATGTTTGGTAAACGTGGTATGAACAACAGAGCCCTGTAACGATCCTTTTATTTTGGCCAACGCGTGAATACCGGCCTCTAATGAGGAGCTGCCATCTATACTCATACCCACCGCTGTAATCGGCGTCGCCGACTGACGAGGCTTAACCTGGATCTTATCGCCCTGTCCCAATACATTCTGCTGGATTAGCTGTTTGGTCAATTGCTGGTTGTGGCTGACCACATTGCGCATCTGGGCATCTGCCCTGCGCGCCTGAATCATGCCCTTGAAGTTATGCTTTAGCTTACCGGCTCCTTCCCCAGCCAACATAACCAGCATGTCATTGGCATGGTAATCAATAAAACTGTCCAAGTTGGCAAATGCCTGTGTCTTGCCCAGCCCCAAACTGCCGGTCAGCGCGACTTTGATAGGGGTATCACCACCACCGGCTTCCAGATTGACACTCAAGCTTCCCTTGTGCGATGCCCGGATCCGAGTATCGTCGCTACCGGTGACCTTGACGTCATAGCCAAACCCGACGGTCGCTGACGCCGCCTTGAGGTTAAACAACCCTAACGCCGGACCGATATCAAATTTTAAGGAAACAGCACGCTCTGCGCCTCCTTTTGTCAGGTGGTGGAACTGGTGTTGCAGACTCTGCTTAAACTCATTTCTCAGCTGTTCCATCCCGCCGCTTCTCACCTGTTCGGCAAGCTGGCGAACGGAAAGCCTCTGCGGATCAGTTTTCGGCATCGATGCCGCAAGTTCTCTCAACGCCTCATATGCTTGACTGTGACTTTTTGCACCCGTCTGGGTTGCCAGATTCTTTACCGCCTGTTGTGCCTTGACGAGGTTTGCTTTTGCCTCTGTCGGCAGAGCGCGGGTGCTAAGGTGATCCAGAGCTTTAGCCACTACCGACTGATCACCCGCGGTATAAGTTTTCCCCAACAGAGCATTCGCAGTTAGCTGAAGTCGCTCGTCGGAGCCTTTGTATGTTTCTAGCTGGCCGGCTGCTGCCATCACCTGATGAAAAGCTTGTTTGCCTAGCGGTTCTTGCTGTTGTTTGAGAAAAGGCGTTTCGAGCAGTAAATGACGCGAGGATTCTGGAAGTTGGTGGAACTGCGCAAGTTGTGATTCAGAAAACAATCGACTAGCCCGGTCGGCAGGCTGAGGGATGTTTTGGGTAGATAAGGGGGATGGTGTCGCGGGAGGTGCTAAAGTTCGTGAGGTTGATGACGACGCAGGTTGCTGCTGGACATTTTGCGTCTGATCAAGCGCACGTGCCTGCCCGACTGTTGATGTATTGAAATTAACCATAAGAACTCCTTATCAAACGAAACTCGCGCTGGCGATTATAGACGGTGTCAGTTCAACTAACGCGGACGCAGTTTCATCGGGGGCAATCAGCTTTTCAGCCCAAAACGCTGCGGCCTGTAAGAACTCGTTGTATTGGCTTGCCCATTGCAATGCTTGTTCGGCCGTGAACAGAGAGGCAAGCAATACTTGGTTGCCTTCGAACAAGGATAAAGTCGCTCCGTTTGTCTGCTGCCACATACAATTGGCAGCCAGTAATTCGCTCAGCTGTTGATCGTGGCTCACAAGCCCTACCTGGCTATAGAGCACAACCCCATCAGGGCGATAATAGAAATTGACCATAAGCGAAAGTGAAGGATGACTAATTGATGCAACATCATTCTCATCAAACCCCAAAGGATTTCCCGTCACTTCGGCCAACGCTTTTTGCCATGCTTCTTTGTTCATAATTACCTCTTCTTGTTGTTATCATCTATTGCGAGGCCGTTGAAAGACGCGTCTCAAGCTGCTCGATGACGTGTGTCATAGACGCAACAAACATCTGATCACCAATTTCAACTTCACACGCATTGTCTAAATGGTCAGCCCCCTCGCACTGAATATCGGGAAAATCATGAGCAATCACACTGAGATGCTCAGTCGGTACTCGAACTATCACGTTCTGGCGGTCTTGCTCTTCCCTCAAAGCGAGCTTGACCAATGACCTGACTTGATTGGCTTCTGGGTACTGGCTGGTCATTGTTATCAAACCCTCTTTGATTATGCCGGCCAACTCGGATTCCAATGTCGATAAAGTCTCTTTCCAGCGCTCTCGCAGCTGCTGCTCGATACCAAGAACGACTATGGTCTGCCTGGCCTCGGCCTGCTTTTTTGCCAGTTCGAGCATCTCTTCGGCCTTTGACTGCGCGGAGACAATCATCGCCTCAGCCTGCGTATGCGCAGACGCCAATATTTCTTCGGCCTGTTGGTGCTGAGCAAGTTCTGATGCCGTTATGATTTTGCTGCCCGCACCTGTCGGCATCAGGGCAGGATCTGTTGTAACCACTCGTACCATTCGGGGGATTTCCTTTGCAGACAGACCATTAAACTTGGAGAAAGAACACTCAAAGTTGCCGTGTTTATCGACAGTGATGAAAATGCAGATGGGGATGACGGTGTAGATTCGTTTTCCGAACAAACCGGAAACTTCAATTGAAACAGCAACCGCCAGCTTTCGGGCCAATCCTGAGCTAGCTTTCCCACAATCAAAACTCGTGTACGCTCTTTTTCCTGCTCCCAATTCAATGCTGTGATTGGATACGAACCAGATGTTGAATGTGAAGCTATGCTTGAAGATAAAGTACTAACAGACTTGAAACGAGAACGTTTGGTCAGCTTGGAAAGCCATGAAAACGAGGAACGGGAGCGGGTCGAAAATTCGGTAGAATGGGGATTGGCAGGATGAAGCCGGCCATGCGCCATAAGCCAATCGTAATCATCCCCTAGATTATCTCTGATTGCTTGTAGGTCACTCCGGCAAATAATCCGGGTAATCGAGTCCAGATGAAACCAAGCACACCAGAGTGTCAGCACCTCTTCAAGTATCTGCCACGGCAATAACGCCCAGTACTGTAATTGGCCCAGTTCGGAAAGCAACGGCATTAAACCACAGTGTTCGAGCAATCCTTGGTTCAACCAGGCTTGCTGAGGCGCTGATAGATTTTCTGTCCACCACGACCTGCCATTTAAGTCCGGACTAACCAACCCGGAGCCAGGCAATTCTGAAGCAGGCAATCCAGTATCGGCTAATCCGAGCTTAGCGAGTACTGCAGCTATCTGGGTTGGATGGATCACTTGATGCAAACGCAAACAATGCGTTAATACCAGCTGCTGCTCTGTGTCACTGGTTTTGAGTAACACGCTCTAGCACCTCCAAATCTCGCTGCTTTTGTTGCCTTCTCTGCCACACCATGACACCAATAAGTACCAGCATCATGGTGCCAAGCAATCCGATCACACCGTAAAGAATCATTGGCGATGACTGTGGATTTTCTGTAACCACAGGCGCCAAAAGCTGTGCCGAGACCTGTGAGGCAACCATCACGACCTGAACGTCGTCGTACTTGAGCCCTTCGATACTATTCTGGATCAGGCTCTTGATCTGCGGGATCAACAGGCCGACATCGGTATTCTGCGCATGTTTGATAAACACGGCAGCCGATGAGGGCTTCAACACTGCTCCCCTGACGGTTTCCGGCACCACCAAATGTACTCTTGCACTAATAACCCCATCGATCTGATTTAGGGTTTCAGCCAAAGCCTGCGACAGCGCATAAACAAAACGTGCCTTTTCCTGAGTTGGCGTTGCCACCAGACCATCTTGCGGGAACAAGTCTTCCACCGTGGAAAACTGTTGGCGCGGATAACCATTCTGCTTAAGCAGCTCAACCGCGTAGGCAAACTGCGCCTTTTCGACCTTCAGGCTAATTGTGTCGCTACTCGATCCCTGCTTTTCGGCATCGACCCCATGATTAAGCAGCAGCGCCAACATCTGGTTGGCATCTTGTTCGGAAAGATTGGAATATAGGTTGTCTTTGCAACCCTGCAGAAGGCAAACAACCAGTGCGACCAGCAACCATCGGTGCCATCGCGGGCCAAGGGGAGAAACAGCAAACATAACTATTGGCTCTTTAACAGGGTATCAATATTCTGGCTCGATTTACTGACGGATCGGGCCAGCGTTTCCTCAACCAGAACCAGACGCGACAAGTCCATCTGGACCTGAATCAAATCATGCAGGGACATTTCCGGGTTGTCGTTCAGGCGGCTCTGGATCTGTTCGGCCTGAACATCCAAATCATTTCGAATTGTCTGAATTCCCTCAACCATGGCATCGCCCATCGGTTGAGTACTTTGCTCAAGCTGTTGGGTAAACAGTTGTTCCAGGTTCACACTGGAAACACTTTGTTGCGGTAATACAAACGATGATTGCAGCGGGGAAATAGGATCAACCATGATTCAGCTCCCTGATCAATTGCTCGCTGACGGGAATTAACAGATCTGCCATTGGCAATACAGCCTTTTCCAGTGTCTCGCCAGCCAGATAACGCTCGCCTTCCAACAGCTGGATCATCGCAATAAGCACCTGATTTTCGGGGCCACCTTCCTTGGCCAACACGACCTGAGCCTGATGCATATCCTTGACTTCACACAGACACATAGCCTGAATAATGGTGGCAACCTTGCGTTGATATTGTCTTTGTTCACTGTCTGCCGAAGATAGCTCACTGTCGTCGCAATGATTTTCCAGTATCGGAGCCAGTAAGATCTCGGCATCTCTGAGTCGAGCCTGACCGCCCAAAAACAACGCAAGATTTGCCAAACCCTGTATTACATCTTTTGAATAATGCCCTGAAGAGCATCGCGCACTGATTTTATCGTGGCACTTTGAAGCCCCATCACCATCGACCACTCGCTGACCATCTTCTGAAACTTCATCAGATCTTCCGGTTTTCCCGGATCCATCTCGGTCGAAAAACGTGTCAGCTCGGTATCCTTCGCTTCCATTATCTTGCCGAGCCCCTGATTGATGGTATCGAAATTCATAATTTAGCTTTCCTTTATCGTTGATATTATTAGCTATTCCTTGATCGAGGATATGGCTGACGGCCAACTCTAATGCCTGCTGCCAACGCATCATCTGAGCAAACTGTGCTGGTAGCATTGGCTTGAGCAGCCGAGTTTCTACATATGCCAATGCCCGTTCAAATTGACAAAAGTGCTGCTCTAGTAAAGTGATATCTGAAAACATTTAACCTCCTGTCGGTAACCACCAATGCTTGCCTTGTTTGGCAATCGCGATCCCTTCATCGGTAATTTTCCGAATCGTATAACCATCCCCGATAACAGCGCTGGTCAGATATTTTTGACCGTCGGACATCACGACATACGGTGTTCTGCTAAGACTCACCGCCCGAATAGATGGCAATGGGCTATCTGGCAATAAAAAAGCCTGATATTTCACGGGAACCTGAGGCCCAAACTGCAACGCCGCTCGCTTGAGTAGCGCGGTAAGTTTCGGTCTCTCCTTCTCTGCCAGCTTCCCCGTCAAATAGATATGCTGATCGGATTCAGCTACCATCAGCCCCGGTAAACCCTGACGTCGGATTGCTTGCTGAAGCCAGCCGATCAAGCCTGATATACGAGCGGTTTGCCAATCAGTCCGAGTAAGCCCCTGAACATCGTCTTGCAAGCTGTTACTGATTTTGGCGAGATCAAGGCCGTCCTTCAGTACTCCCTTAACGTGGGCTACACCCTGGGTATCAACCGTTACATCCAAGCCAGCCAAACCATGCTGGGCAAACCAGGTCATCACGGCATTTTGTACGCTATCAATGCGATAAACTCGCCACTCAATCGGTTGCCGAGACTCGACAAGAGTGTTTTTCAGCACTTGCAAACTTTCCCTATCTTCGACATAGCCTGACAGCACCAGCCGATCATTGAGCGGCTGCAGGCTAACGGAGGAATAGTCCAGCTGTTCCAATAGCTGAGCTGCCGTTGTACGCCGTGCTTTGGCATACTTAGTCGATACCGCCAACGATGCCGACAGACTGCCTACCGCCAATAATCCTGACAGGGCAACTCCGGCCCACGGGATACGACGCCGCCTTACGACAGGTACGGTTAGCACCGGCCACACAACATCCGATGGCCCGAAGGCAAATGCCACTCCCCCGACCTGAATAACCTGATAAGGCTTAATGCGGGCAATACTGGCTGACTGGCGTTTACCGTTCAGAAACCAGACTTGATCAACCAAGATTTTTATCACCTGATCGGTATCAGTCAGGGTCAGCTGACAAACAACGGCAGCAAAACCACAATCAGACAGAACGCAATCGGCACGTGCACTATCTGAACCCAAAACAATATTATTTTGCTCGGTCGCCATCTCGGCCCCGGCATGGCTGCCGGACAGCACCTTTAATTTCCACCTTGTCATGCCCGTTACCTATATAAGTGATGTGAAGAACCAGAGACAAAGGCCTGCTCCAACGCTTCGACCTCGGCAACTCCCGGCATTATTTGTCTTAATTCAGGATATTGCTTCCGGGCCTCGGCCAAATTATTCAAACCGGGCTCCAGCACTTTTGGTCGGATCAGGAAAAGGCGAACCATTCGGCTGGTAGTTGTTTTTTCTTGGCTAAAAAGCGCCCCTATCATCGGTATATCGCCCAGAACAGGTACTTTGTCCGTCCCTGTTGTCTCCGAATCCACAAAATACCCTCCGATCAGCAAGCTCTGGCCTTTTCTCACCATCGCTTCCGTCTTGATGAAGCTGCCCTTAATCGTCGGCAGGTTGTCGACGCGCTCATCCGTGGTTTTGCCATCCGTGATCTGGATATCAAGTTTGACCACGTCACCCGCCTTATCCGGGATAACCCTAGGGGTAACAGTGAGCCTTGTCCCGGCGGTCAATGGCACCAACTGTGCGTCTTCCTTTGATGTCACTCGGGCGTAAAATGTCTCGCTGTTATCCAGCACGGCTTCCGTATTTTCTTGAGTCAGCAGGGAAGGCCGCGAGAGCATCCGAGCTTTACTCTGGCTCTCTAAAGCCTTGAGACGGAACAATACACCGGAAATATTGGCCCCGATTATGGTGGAGAGATTCAGTCCATCCCCCAGTACACCGTTAATGACACCATTTTGGTAGCTCAGGCCGCCAGACGAGCCATTGACTCCCCAGTCAATACCGAACTCTTCCAGAGCGTCTTCTTTGATATCGATAATCGTGACACCAATTTCAACCTGCTTAAGAGCCCTGTCCATTGCATGGATCATTCGAATATAACGATCAATATTTGACTGGGTGTCTCGCAGCAAGAGCGCATTTCGGCTCTCATCCGCCTCAATCCGACCGATAGAGTCCTGCGAGTTGTACCCCATTAGTTTTCGCAATGTCGTCGCAACTCCCAGCACTGTCTTGCCATCCCCGACCTGGCGATCACCCGCCCAGGCAAAATACAAAGGGACGACATACGTTTGCAGTTCTTCCGCCTGCTTGACCTTGGCCTGCTCGTCCAAGCCGGTAGCCACCTGCTCTACGATGTCAACAAACCGTGGTGGCCCCGACACCAGCAACAGTCCCTTGTCTTGTAATGAACGCCAACCAAAACGATCCAGATCCAAACCAACCTGCCCCATGGCCTGCTTCAGCGCAGCCGGTGACATACGCTTCAAGGTCAACACCTTAGTCTGCATTTCACTACCGCAGTTGAAATAAAGCGTGTTGCCGTAGCGAAACCAGATAAACCCAAATGCCGCCTGTAGCTGGTTTAGAAACAGCTCAGCAGTGGGAGCCTCGACCTGCCCATTAAACTTTTCATTAATACATTCGCTGACAACTGCTGATAATCTGTAGTTGGCTGAAAACCCTTTCAGCACATCAGCCAGCGGCTCGTCCTGTCCGATATGCTGATAACCGCTGCGTGGTAAAGGCTGTGACCAAACCGATGTTGAAGATAAGAGCCCCACGGAGAGCAACAGAAAAAGAATGATGAAATAAACGCTCGGCCTCTTTGAGGTTAATTGCAACCATTCAGGCTGCCATTTAGACCTGGACTCAGACAAGCATTTCAATCCCCACCCAAACATCAAACGAACACCATGCTGCTGGCTGCCACTGAGGTAACTGGCGGCATCATCTGTTGCTCCGAAACAGTCAGTTCACGCATAACATCTACAACCCACAACAACTGCTCTAATCTCCCGCCCAGATCGAATGCCTCCCCCAAATCAGAAGTCTGCACACCGTTGCTAGTTAGGCGTTGCAGCAAAGTCAGCTTGGCGTGATCCGGTTCAACCATCAACTCGACCTGAGTATGCTGCGCCACCCAAGCCATTTTTTTTAATACTGCGCATAACTGTTGATAAAGCTTATCAGGCTGCTGTCTTTCATCCGGCAACAGCATAAACGCTACCGATGCAACACCTTCTCCGACATCAACCTGCACCAAGGTATTTTGGATTAATAGAACCTCCATACCCTCAAGGTGCTGCGCTGCGATATCATATGTTTCAACAAACGCTTCAAGTTGCGATACCAGTGTCGCCATTGATAAACCCATCCCAATTATTCAAGAAATCATTGCAACACTGCCTACGTCATAAATCCTCAAAAAAACCTCAAATAAGTTGGAATCATGTTTTGAGAATAAAAAAAGCGACCAATGGCCATGCCTGTGGTCGCTTTGGGCTACAAAGTTAAGAAACGCCTAACAGTACGAATTTGTTGTGTCACGAACAGCTTCCGTTTGATCCGTTAGGGACGCATCCACCCCTCTGATAGGTAGAGCATGCGAAGATAACTTGGAACACCATCTTTCTTCACATCCTGAAATTGCTGGTTCAGTTCATCACGAACAAAATGCGGATCCTTGCCGGTGTTCACGCCATCAATAACTCGACCTAGCACACCGTCTTGATCGTTCATCAATGACAGCAAGGCTTTGTCTGATTTACGACCGGATTTCGAATCAAAATCCAGCTCTTCGGACGGCTCTGATCCCAGCATGGTTTTCAATACCATGCGATTCAGCTCCAGCTCCTTGTCTTCGTCACTCGGCTCAAAACCAAAATCGTCTTTGCTCATATGGGTATTTTCAGCCGGACCAAGATACCGAAGCAGAGCTCGAACGGTACTGGTATCGGTAAGCTCGAACGATTTATCCTTGCCGTTATGGCTCGCTTCCAGCCGAGGTAAAATACCAATCTCCATCCGCTTGGCACTGTCTTCATTGGCTGCGGCTTCCGGTATCACATGGTTTGCCGCGGCTTTTATACCTTTCACCCCAATCGAATAGGCTTGCTTGGCGGCAAAATTACCGACCGTATTGGTTACGGCAGAATCAACGGCACCATTAACGATAGGCTTAATGCCAACCTTGCCGACAGGGCCGAGATTAAACGCCCCCAGCGGCATAAAGATAAAATCAACTGCGGTCGAGAACATCGCCTTGCGCGCCTGTTTCTCATGGCCTTCATAAAGAACATCGGTCAGGTTGTGGGCGAAGGTATTACGGGTCTCTGGCTTTTCGGCCAGCTTCCCAATACGCCCGGCAAACAACTCTTTGTCGCACTCTTTGGAGGCCGTTACACACTTATCGACAATACCGACAAAATTACCAATCACCGGCACGTACTTGGCTGCGGTCTTAACCGGCCCGCTGATATCTCCTTTTTTGGTGTCGTTCCAGACATCTGTCGCAGGCTTGCCAACGTGCTCCTTGGCAAACTGCTTCACTTTGCCATCAAAACAACCCGGCTTATAATCCTCCAGCAACGCAATCATTCGCGGATCCCTGCCCGCTGTATTAAAGCACTCTGAAAGGCATTTATACGCGTCCGGGTCAATCTTCAGCTGCTGCAGCACCTGCTTCACTTCCTGGACATTGCGACGGGTAATAGGATCACCTTTGCGAAGGTTGTATTCCAGCGGACTAAAAGCGTCCAGACCATCTTTAGAATGCTCCCGTTGCAGCGCCGCCTTAAACTCGCGGCCCGTGGTGATATTTTCATCCTTTAGGGCTTCAGCCTTACTGCTTGATACGAGGCTGGTTATGCTGTCAATTTTTGAATCGGCCTTAACCACCGTGCCATCTTTGGCCAGCAAGCGGGTATCTGAGTTCTTGGCATACTGCATGAAATCTTGCAGCGGGACATGTGACGAGGTATTTCCAACTTGTGCAGGGCTCATTGTCGTCTCCTACACCATCATGGTTGTGGCATCAGGTTGCGGGGCTTGGCTTTCTACTGATTTAAATCCGTCGGCCATCACCTTTCGCCAATGCTCGACCACTTCGACAGCCGCTTCGATCATTGCCGCAAATCCTTCATAGTGGACAACTTCCATCGCGTCCTGGCGGCTAGCTATCAGCATGTCGTTTTCTGACGAAAGTGAGATCGTAAAACCTTTGGTACCCAACCAAAAATAGTTAGCCCCAAGGATTTGCTTGAGCTGACTCACCGTGATGTCCTCGGGCAATATGCCAATCTGAGTAAACAGAACCAAATAGCCTTTGTGCTCCTGCAAATGCAGACGAACACTATCTTGATTAATCGCGAGAGTAACAATGCCCTCTTCGTTAGGCTCAATCAGATCAATACCGTAGTCCTGGCAAAAGTCTGCCATTAATTGTTTTAATTCCATCTAACACCTCCCATAAAAATAAGGCGTTAGAGTAATTAATCGACCTAATCAAATAAGGATAAAAACAGGAAATATTGCTGAATTCTTGATAAGTTTTCTTCAAGCAGTGATACCAAGCCAACTTAAGGTGTTGGTTTACTTTGCTACTAAGCTTTTTGAGGTTTTTTTGAGGGCTCGGACTTATAAAAAAAACCTCAGCACGAGAGCTGAGGTTTATTCTTCGATTAAGCGAGGTTTAGTTAAAACGTAAAGTTCTTGAATACCGTTTCAATAATATTGTCAGCAATATATTTATGTGTTGCTGTTGTCGGATGAGTCACACCCCAGAATACGAAAGAATCAGAACCATAATACGCACACTCGTTTGTTAGGCTATGGCTGTATAGATAGTCTAAAGCTGAGCTACGGTTGATATCCATACAAGGATCTGACGCATTTTGGAAGCCATGCTGCTTAGGGTTACTTGTTATTTGTTCAAACAAGGAATAAGCATCATACAATTCTGCGTTAATACCTTTGTTTTTATAGTACTCAGCCTGTTCGCGGATATATTTATTAAACTCGACGATCTTCTGTCTAACCTTCAGCACTTCTTCCTGGGTCGAATACTTAAACTGAGGCGCTTTGGTTGCATCAGGTAGAGTAAATAATAGGATGTTTTTCGCACCAGCATCAGTAAGGCGGATCATCGCAGCGCTAAAGTCAGCTTTAACCTCTGGCACTTCACGGTCATAGTTCATAAAGTCGTTCAAGCCAAACTCTAGGGTGAACAAGGTATTTTCCGGACGATAGTTTTTGGCCATCTTCATATAAGTCAGATAAGAGGTTACCTGATCATAGACCCCGGTAAGGGCAACGTACTGATTGGTACCTGCCGCACCACCTACAGCCCAGTTATACAGCGGGATGTTCTTGTTTTTCGCTAGATATTCTGTCCAGACAAACCCGTTAGAGAAGTGGCCGAGGAACCAAGAGTTGCTGTTAGGAAAGATCCACTGAGAACCATTAAACATATTGCCCGTATCCGACAGGCTGTCACCAAACACGACCATTTTATTAATCGCAGATGGTTGGAATACATTATCGTTAGTCCAGATAGAATGGTTATATGAAATACTTCTATCGGACGCAAAGTATGTGATATCTGCAGTGTCGTGAGTGACACCCAAGGTTTCATCACAGCGTTGCTTGATATTGTCCTGAGACTCACTGGTATAGAACATGTTTTTCAACGCAGTGAAAGAAGAAGAATACCAATAGCCAGGAATCGTATAGTAGTCCCCATCTTTATTTAATGCCCATTCCCATTCAGTCGCCGAATCATCATGGGTAGTTGCTGGGCGATACCAACACCGAACATATGTGTAGGTTTCCGAAGCCTGAACACTGCTGACTTGTGCAGCCGTAATTGCCTCAGGAGTAATATTTACATCAGCTGACGCTTGAGATGCAAATGGCAGTAGCATAGAGAGTAGCAAAATGTGTTTTTTCATTATTATCTACTTATAGTTTGTTGTGATGGAATTTCCCCGCCAAGAAAGGTCGGAGGTATATATACAAAACAATGCATAATATATTAAGCAGGTTGTGCTTTTACTCTAAATTAGAGCACTGCAACAGGTATCATTCACGTGAATAATTCTATTTTTTGAATGATACTCACAACAAATATCTATTCGGTATATAGATCTCAGCCGAATAATACGTTCGTCCAGAGAAATCACTCATAACAACAGACCCATAAGTAGAAGTTCGAAAAGTGAGCGAGCATCTCGAAACCACTTAGGTATAATCGTTACAAACGGAAGATAAATGAGTAACGTTTTGAATATTCTAATTATTGAAGATGAACCAGCCATTGCTGACAACCTGATCCATGTACTGGAAATGGATGGCTATCAGGTAAGCTGGTTTGCAACGGCTGGAGAGGGGCTCAATTATCTCAAAGCGAATGATCCTGCATTGCTGGTATTAGATGTAGGCTTGCCGGATGGCAATGGCTTCGAGTTATGTAAGACAATTCGCGAGTTTTCAGGTATCCCCATTATTTTTCTGACGGCCAGAAACGATGAAATCGATCGAGTCGTCGGACTGGAAATTGGTGCGGATGATTACGTCACTAAACCATTCAGCCCAAGAGAAATGCTTGCCAGAATCAAACTACGTATCAGATCTCGACCGATTCCAGAATCAGCGCCAGCAAATCAACAGAAGGGGCCAATCCAGCATTCTGAAGATGATTTGTATCCTGAAAACTTTGACTACGGTTTTCATGGGCAGATGCTTGGATTCACGGCGGTGGAATTTAAAATTCTCGATAAACTCATTCAGGTTTCGGCGAATGTCCTCAGCCGTGAGCAATTAATGATTGCTGCAGATATGGCTCCGGAAGCCAGTTATGAACGGAATATTGACTCTCATATAAAAGCGATTCGCAATAAACTGAAAAAGGTCAATATGTCTGAACGGATCAAAACTAAACGTGGTTTCGGCTACTACTACAATGCGCAGGATTCCGAGTGAGTCGCTGGCCCAAAATTCCGTTAGGGATACGTTTGTTCTTTCTCTACTTCATATTGGTAGGCATGACTGCCTATTTTGTCAGTAAAACCGTTATTCAGGAGCTGAAACCTACCGTTCGACAGACGACGGAAGAAACACTAGTCGATATGGCCAATTTGTTGGCTGTTTTGGCAGAAGAAGAAATGACAAAAGGTGATTTAAGCCAAAGCCGCTTCGCTAAACTACTTACGGCGTATGGTATCCGCGAGCCTGAATCCCGTTTCTGGGAATATGGTAAGAAAGTCATTAACCATCGTATCTACGTTACAGATAAAAATGGCATGGTAGTCGCAGATTCCTGGCAACAGGATATAGGTAAGGACTACTCCCAATGGAACGATGTCTACCTCACTTTACGTGGCCGATATGGTGCGAGAAGTACCGCGCTTGACCCAAATGACCCACTTTCTACGGTGATGCATGTCGCGGCTCCTATTTACCATGAAGGGGAAATCATTGGCAGCGTCACCGTCGCCAAGGCCAATCGTTCTGTTCAGCCCTTTATCGACTTGTCCAAGCGCAACGTACTGTTCTGGATGATGTTGATGACAGTGTTAGTCCTAATTGCAGGAGCTCTGATCGCCTGGCGGATCCATTCAGCCCTAAACAAGCTAGAAGACTATGCCGAAAAAATGGGGCGAGGTGAAAAGGTTGCTAAGCCGACCTTCCGTATATTTTATGAGTACGGCACGTTAAGTGATGCACTGGAGAAAATGCGTAATCAACTGGATGGTAAAAAGTACGTTGAAGAATATGTACAAACTCTCACCCATGAATTAAAAAGTCCCATATCCGCAATAAAAGGGGCAAGTGAAATTCTTCAGATGCCGTTGCCGGAAGAGCAGAGACAGCGTTTTGTCGGCAACATAGAACGTGAAAGCGAACGAATGCAGCGACTGATCGATAAACTCCTTGAACTGGCTCGGTTAGAGAAAATGCCACAGCTTGAGCATGTTGAGTTACTTTCTGTAGAAGAGATACTGGAAACAATCGTGGAATCTTCCGCTGCAAGGTTGAGCATGAAGCATGTGAAGTGCGAATTAAATGCCGTTGAAGGTATTAACATCCTTGGCAATCGCTTCCTTCTGCAGCAGGCCCTTTTTAACCTGATGGATAACGCGCTCGATTTTGTATCTGAAAACGGTGTAATAAGCTGGAAAGCTCATACAGAAGATAGCCAGATTGCCATCTCAGTATTTGATCAGGGACCGCATATTCCAGACTACGCATTAGAGCGACTAACGGAACGTTTCTACTCATTACCGAGAGAAAACGGAGTAAAAAGTACCGGTTTGGGACTGAACTTTGTTGAACAAATAATGCAGCTGCATGATGGGCAGTTGAAAATAGATAACGTCGAAAATGGTGTTAAGGTCACTCTTTATTTGCGAACTCCATAAAAACTCCATATAGCCTCCATCCACTCTCCAAGTTGGTTTTTTAAAATGATGAAAACCCAAACCAAAAGAGAGTAGTGATGAAAAAATTCCTAAATAACGGACTGGGTATAAAGTTTGGCTTTGTACTCTTTCTTTTTCTGCTTTTGCAGATTCCTATGTCTATGATCGATGGCCTTATCTCAGAACGCTCTTATCGGCAGGACGAGGTACGCAATAACATTGCCCGCAGCAGCAGTGGCGAGCAACGAATCATGGGCCCCTTTCTCAGCGTCGTATACAAGGAGACGGTCTCGGGAGACGATCGGGACTACGAGGTAAACCGTCAGGCATTCATTTTACCCGAACAGTTTAGCCTGACCTCAGATCTTAAAAGTTTTGAAAAATATCGTGGAATTTATACTGCACGTTTATATCAGGCAGATACCCGGCTAACGGGTAAGTTTGACCTTTCATTGCTGGAAGATCTCGCAGCCCACCCCATTGTTGATATTAATTTGGTTGTTGCCGTCAGCGATAGCCGTGGATTAATCAGCATTGATGACCTGAAGTTAAATGAACAACCTATTGCTGTTGAACCAGGAACTGGATTAAAACAGCTGGCACAGGGATTCCACAAAACACTGGATCTCAGCCAACTGGATGTCACCAACCCTCTTAACTTTGACTTGAATTTTATTTTGCAGGGAATGGGCCAACTTCAGGTAACTCCAATTGGTAAATCCACCAAAGTTGAACTTTTATCATCATGGCCACACCCAAGCTTTATAGGTGATTATCTTCCTATCGCATCAGATATTACCCAATCAGGATTTAAGGCAAATTGGGCGACTAACAACTTCTCCAGTAACATCAGTCAGCTATTTGAGCTGTGCATGTCCGAATCACAGTGCCACCAATTAGATGGGCGACAGATGGGAGTCAGTCTGGTTGATCCGGTCGATCACTATCTCAAATCGCACCGCGCCGTGAATTACTCTCTTCTTGTGATCACTTTGATATTTGCTAGCTTCTTTTTACTGGAGCTATTTCAGGCAAGACCCATTCACCCAGTCCAGTACGGCTTTGTCGGATTAGCACTGGCTTTGTTTTACCTTCTGCTGATTTCACTGAGTGAGCATACTGGTTTCAACTGGGCTTATCTTGTTTCAGCGCTAGCCTCTACGGGACTACTTAGCATCTATGTTGGCGGAATGCTCAGCAACTCAAAACATGGAACCATCTTCGGCGGCTGTTTAATAATCCTCTACTGTCTGCTATTTGGCCTGTTACAGGCAGAGAGCTATGCGCTGCTTATGGGAACTCTACTCTGTTTTGTGGTACTCGGCCTGGTGATGGTGCTTACCAGAGATGTGGATTGGTACGAGCGTAACCCTGTGCAGAGCGAGGACAATGAGTCGCTCTGACAAGACGGTATCAAAGAGCCGCACTCGCGGCTCTGATAGCCTCCACTTCAACCTCAATCTTACCCATTCAATTGTTCAAATCTAACAACGATGGCTGATTGAATAATACCTGTAAGGTATTGATAAATTGACCGACGTGAAGACCATCCATTACCCCATGGTGCACTTCTATCGAAAAAGGCATTCTCCTGCGATCACCATTTTGAGTTAATTTTCCTAACGCCATTTTAGGAATACTGTCCGGACGTTTGGTGTCTCTTGCGTGTGTCATGCTGGTGAAATCAATCCAAGGCAGTACTGTCATATGAATAGTATCTTGACGTATTTCTTTGCCAATAAACTGTTCCACAATAAACGACGAGTTTTTTATTCTTTCTTCGGTTTCAGTCGCGCTCTGGGTAAATTCTTTGAAAATAGACACATAGGGGAGCTCGCAAAATCTTACCGTATCATCATTGGCAAGCAAGGCAACGCTGACACACATTGGTGAATAGATGCGCACTTCCTCCTCAACAATACGATATGCCATAGGCTCACATTGGTTAAGGGCTTGTTGAGTTAGGTAAAGGTAAGCATGGAAAAAACGATGTCCGTGCTGCTTACAATAATCGTATAGCTCAGTAACATCGATGTTTGAACAGATGTTATACCAGGGATGGGTAAAGCCTTGGTAGAACTTGAAATGCTCTGCGCGTAACCATTGGCTTGTATCCAGTACTTTATATGCCATTGAATTTCACTTTTAATCTATACATATGATGATTGTGACGATGATATTGTTTTATTGAAAAAATGGGAAACGAAAATCCATAAACTTTAAATATATCAAGCACCTCTCAAAGAAATTCGTTCTGGCACAAAAAATAGAAATAATAATCAACAACAACCATGAGCTTTCTTAACCCCTATTGGGCAACAGAAATCGTGCTTTTAGAGCTAGTTTTCACATGATGTATATGGCATGACTTTAATCCAGATTAAGGATTGTCATCTATATTACCGATAATATTTGCCGTTGCTGATTGCACATAGCAAAAGTGGACAAAAAAAGAACAGCCATGCGTCAGTACGGCTGTTCAAACGATTTAAGAGGATTTGACTTGAGTACCTTGTTTGCAGAAACCCGTATTGGCAACATGACATTAAAAAACCGCTTTATTCGAAGTGCTACGTGGGAAAATATGGCGACAGAAGAGGGCCATATGACGGATAAGCTATACGCCATCTACGAAGAGCTCGCGAAAGGGGAAGTCGGTCTGATTGTAACGGGCTATGCCAATATTGTAGAGGAAGAGAAGCCAAATGCCGGCATGATGGGAATGTACAATGATTCCTTTGTCGGTGAATACAAAAAGCTCACCGAGTTGGTTCACCGCAACGACTCTAAAATCGTCATGCAGCTTGCCTACGGTGGTACAAAAACCACTCACAATGTCGGTGAAAGGGTGATCTATGCGCCGAGTGAAGTGTGCGAGAAAGGCACACAAACATTGGGCAAAGCGATGACCAAGGATGAAATAGACTACATCGTTCAGGCATTTGCTCAAGCAAGCCGAAGAGCCCAAGAATCAGGCTTTGATGGGGTCGAAATACACGCGGCACATACCTATCTAATCAATCAGTTCTTAAGCCCTTATTACAATCGAAGAGAAGATCAATATGGCGGCAGCCTAGATAATCGAATGAGATTGTTATTAGAGATCTATGCTGAAATCCGAAAGCTGGTCGGTAACGAGTATCCGATATTAGTCAAATTGACGGCATCTGAGTTTTTCGAGGGTGGCTTGACCTTTGATGAAACACGCATTGTCTGTAAAAAGCTAGAAGCAATTGGCGTGGATGCAATCATCATCTCAGGCAATATCCATGGTAAGGCCAATACTATGATTGGCGAGTGTTTTGATGGTTATACCATTCAGCAAGAAGGTTATTTCCATGAATATGGGCACGTTATTAGTGAAGAGGTCAATGTTCCTGTTATTACCGTCGGCGGATTGACAGACATTGATGCAATAGAAGACATTGCGAATAAAACCAACATTCAATACTTTGCCCTCTCAAGACCTTTGTTGTCTGAACCGCATTTAATTAGGCGCTGGAAAGAAGGCGACAGAGCGCCAGTTGATTGTGAGAGGTGCTCAAAATGTCGCACAAAACGTGGCAATTTCTGTGTTGTAAATAAGAAAAGAAAATCTCAGCTCGCAAGCTTATAGGTAGCGAGCAATATCTCCCTATCCAATATAAAGTCAGCAAGCCATTGCTGACTTATTCCACCTTAAAACTATTGCTCACTCGCATCCTGTTCATCGCAATTTCCATGTCTGAAGTAATGCGGTGATGTCAGGTATTTCTAAATGTTGTACTTCAAACTTGGTATCAAAGAGGAGTAGCTGATTTTTTACTCTATAAGTCTTTGTATTGCTATTAACTTGCCCTATACTACGTTGTAAATAAATTTGTATGATAAATGGAAGACAGGTCACGACTATTCATTAGTTAGTAAATGTGAATGTAATGCCAATCAACGTAAGTATTTGATCATTCATACTGATTAAAATCGTTTATAACTGCGTTATGAATTTTGCAATTAAAGCAACTTGTTAATTGTAATTCGTGCCTTGTTCTAAGTGATTTTCCTTTGTGACTATCTGACCAACAACTTACCCAGATTGGTATAGAAATGCTACTTTGTTACAAGTGATAGGAATAAATAACAACAATGTCAATAAAGAGAACGCTACACTGCATGGTGATCATTCTAATACTCGCCATGATTGCCATGATGACAAGTTCACATTATTTTATCGGGAAAATTCAAGCTGTACTAAATGCTTCGCAACTTGTTTATATGGTCGAGGCTGATATGTTGGCAATGCGTAAGGATGAAAAAGACTTTTTAGCCCATAAAGATATAGAATACAAAGAAAAATTTGATTCAAAATTCAATCAGTTCCACACAGATTTACAGGCATTAAATATAACATTAGCCAACGCCGACATTTCATTTGATAACCTACCAACATTAAAATCCATTACTAACGATTACAATAGTATTTTTAACGAAGTTGTATCAATCCAACAGAAAATTGGTCTAAATAAAAGCAGTGGTTTTTATCATTCACTACTAACTGCAGCACATGAGTTAGAAACGCAAATAAACCGCCTTGATGACGCTCAATTGCGAGTTCAGTTGCTGCTTCTGCGTCGCCAGGAAAAGGACTTTATGCTGCATCGCCAAAACATATATGCAGACGCCTTTACTGAACGCTTAAAACACATGCAGGATCAACTTTCACTACCTGAATATTCAACAGTAAGAACTAAACTGACCTCTGTGTTAGAGCAATATCAAGAATCGTTTAATCATTTTGTATCCTTATCACGTCAAGAAGGCTTAACGGATAATCAAGGGTTAATTGGCAAGTTAAGAAGTTCGATAAAAAAATCAGAAACTATTCTGGCAGAGGAAGCTAGCCAACTAAAAAGCCAGATATCCCAGGCTCAAGATGAAGCGAAATCCTTCCTTCTCATCCTTGGTATTGGAATTACAATCGTAATTTCTACCTTAGTGGTTTATTTCGCTAATCGAATTTCTGGCCGCTTATCCCAAGTGACCAAAACCATGAACGAAATATCAAATGGTGATGGTGATCTTTGCGTGACTCTGGATACCAAAGGTAATGACGAGATTGCTGAATTAGGTTTGGCTTTTAACACCTTCGTAGGGAAGATCCATAGCACGGTTAATGTTGTCGCAAGCTCAGTTCTGCAATTGGCCTCAACCACAGAGGAGATGTCGGCTGTTATGGAGCAGGCTAAAACAGGAGCATTCAAACAACAGCAAGATGTTAACGAGATTGCTGTTGTCATGGAGGAAATGAATGCTGCAGTACAAGAGGTTAAACAAAGTACAATCCAAGCCGATAATGCAGCAGAGCACGCCCATCAAGAAGCTGAGCAAGGCTGTGAGATGGCAGAGCAAAGTATCCATGGAGTGACTCTATTAGCCAATGAAGTAGAAAGTGCGACTGATGTAATTAAAACATTGATAATACATAGCCAGAATATCAGCGAAGTACTTGGCGTTATCCAAGGAATCGCTGACCAAACCAACCTACTGGCACTGAATGCTGCTATTGAGGCCGCACGTGCCGGAGAATCTGGCAGAGGGTTTGCCGTTGTTGCTGATGAAGTTCGATCGTTAGCATTGAGAACACAGGAAGCAACTAAAGAAATACTCACTATTACCGCAGGACTGCAAACAGACGCTGAAGCCGCCACCAAGGTGATGGAAAATAGCGAAGGTCTCGCAACAAGCGCGGTATCACAGACTAAGTTGGCTAACAACTCGTTGCATGACATTACAAAAACTGTTGAATGCGTCAGTGAAATGAACCGTCACGTTGCCGTGGCAATAGAGCAGCAGAGCCATACCAGTGATGAAATTAATCTCCATATGGAAGACATCAGCAATGTGTGTGAAGAGTCGGCTGCAGGTATGGAGCAGTTGGCTATCGCTAACATCGAATTGGCCAATATGACCCAAGAGTTAAAGGCACTATTAGGGCAATTCAAACTTTGATAAATAGAATAGGCTAACCTAATTAACGCTCGGCTTTAAACAAGCCGAGCGTTAGGCCTAACATTGTTGCCCCTCTAAATAATTCTGTCCTATTAGTTTGCTGTCATCCCCTGCTGAAACAGAAAGTCATCAACAACACCAGTCCATAGATACCAGTACGACCAAAATACGCTGTGACCGCTGACTTGCTGCCCTAACTTATAAAATTTGAATGTGAGATCGCCTCCAGATGCCTTATAAGTTTCAGCAAACTCTTCAATGCTCTCGTCGGCATAAAAAGGGTCGTTACGTCCGTAAATGAAAAGGCTTGGCACTTGTATTTTTCGCCCGGCATTTTTAAACATTGATAGATTGGCTGACTCACTTTTAACTTGGCAAGTATCCGAAACCCAGCCCCCCGAAAAATTAAGTACGCCAACCGCGGATTTAGGATGTTCAGAAGCATAGACAAGTGAGAGCATTCCTCCTCTAGAATGACCAGAAAGAACAATTTTCTCTTTATTAACCCACGACTGAGAATCTAGATAACTAAATGTGGCATCAAGTGATTCCAGTGCATACTCAATACCCTCAGTGATTCCTTCCGGATTGCACGTATATTGTTCATCATAGCTTCCATCAGATGCTCCTCGCCCTCTTCGCATAGGAATGAGCAATGCGATATTTTTTCTAAGTAAATAGCTACCAAAGCCCCAAGGGTTGATAGTCACATCTTCGGGAATAATTCCAGGACCTGTTGATCCATGGTTAAAAATCACTACGGGGAAAGGGCCATCCCCCTCGGGTTTGTATAGTGTCGCCTCCAGAGTAATATCCGTATCCCAAAGAAGCCCTTCGTCTACCATCGGGATCCGGACCGTTTCTCCTTTATATTGAGCATGCACCATCACCGGGAACAAACAAAAGAATATCAGTGTAATTACACGTTTCATCATCAGACAATCCTAAATCAGAGGCTTGAATATTAAAGAATAGTTAATCTAATCAATAGATTAATATAAGACATAGCCATTGCACATTATGTGCGCCAAACCAAAAGGTCTGCCGAGGCAGACCTTTTCTTTTATATAACTACGCTTTATATAGTTACAACAATTGTCGCTTCAGTGACCGACTGTTATTACATCGCATTCGGCCACCTCCACATACTAGTTAACCTTCAATAGACGGCCTGTTAACGCTGGAATGGTGATGGTGGTTTTCTCACTACCAGTCACTATTTCTTCATCATTAAGCAAGTCGACCAACTTGCTGGTTGCCTTCACTTTGCTCATATCCAACTCGAAATTCTGCGAGTCGGTAGAGGCATTCAATACATACACTACCTGCTGATCGTTGTACTGCTTCAGATCTGCATACACAGTCTCGGAGCTCAACAGATTGCGACGCTTACCTTTATACAGCGCAGGGTTGGCTGCACGTACTGCCATCGCCTTGCTGAGCCAGCTCTTCAGATCTGCTTGATCAGCCGTTAGCGTAACGTCAGTTACACCATCAATCTTGGCACTCGAGCGTGCGACATGATCATCACACAATCCTTGCGTCGAACAGTTATCTTCCGATTTCAACTTGGTCGCAAAGTTGGCAACTTCATCACCAATCTCATCGCCGTAGTAGAAAGTAATCGGGCCAGACCAAGCAGTCATGAAGCTAAACGCAGCCTTATGACGCTTGAAGTACTCACCCTTGTTACCACGCTGGATCAAATCACCAAAGCGCACCAAGTCATGATTGCCCAGCATCAGGTTAGGCATTGCATGATAAGGATAGTTTTCGATCTTGTTCCAAGAAGCATTGATCTCAGTAGCATTACCTGAATTACCTGACTCTTCGACAGCCAGCGCTTTCACCAACCCGTATCGCAACGGGAAGTTAAACGCCGAAGAAAGAGCCGGCTCTTTATTAGTGCCGTAGGTAGTGGACGCAATCTCACCCGCCCCTTTCCAGACTTCACCAACCATGTAGCCCAGCGTACCCCAAACTTTACCAGCCGTCTTATTCTCTGCCGATGCCGCTTCTACCGCTGTACGGATTTCACGCCACTGGTCAAGTGGTAACTGATAGGCCTGATCCAAACGCCAGCCATCGACGTCATACTCTTTGATCCAGTGAGTCGCGACCTCCTTGAAGAACTCCATGCTGTTACTGTCTGGGTAGACCACCAGCTGTCCCGCATAATTGTCATCACCAGCTTTAAGTGTCGGTAGCTTGCCTGTTGGCGATGGTTTAACCGTTACCTTGTTGGTGTGACCAAAGACCCCGTCAAGGAATACATACATGTCCTTTTCATGGGCTTTGCTGATCAACGTTTTCAGTTGCTCATTAGTACCGAAGTTCGGATCGACATTGAAGTAGTCACAGGCAAAATAACCAGTCGCATCAAGTTTGAGATCCCCCGCGTCACCAGCACAGGAATCAAACACCGGCGTCAACCACAGAGCATTTACATTTAGGCTCTTGATGTAATCAAGGCTGTTAATGACCCCTTGCAGGTCACCACGGTGATGGGACGTACCGTAACCTTCACCATAATCAGCCTTGCTGTCGCCATCAACGAACGATTCAACCATGACCTGATACATCCGCAGCTCACAGGCTTTGTTGTCACCGCCGTAACAAGCAAAGTCTTTTCCGGTATTTTTCACCACTAACGAAGGCTTCTCCTTGTCACTGGCATCAAGTACAAACTGCCATAGCCCCTGCTTCGTTACCGTAATACGGATGTTTTCTCCTTCCTTCTCAAAACTGACCGAGCCATCACCGGCTGACACTTTGTCGAAGCCCAAGTTCACCGTACTCCAATCACTTGAAGCGATCTTGAAATCATAGACACCCGGTTCGAAGTAACGCTCCAACGCATATTTTCCGTCACCGATATATTGCATAGCGGCATCTTCGCCCCAGCTATTGAAGCTACCGCGAACCAGTACTTTTTCACCACCGTACGGTGCTATTACCACTGGTTTGCTTTCGCCACCTAGCCCTTCGCCCTGCTCACCGCTCTGAGGTTTAACAAAAACCGCTGCAGTCAGTCCAGGCACATTAAAGGTACCATTGCTAAAGCTCGACTGAGTGATCTTGCTATCGCTAGAGCTCGCCATCACTGGATGAAGTTCAAATCCGCTAGTACCAGAGAGCGTTACCGATTGAGCTTTGATGTTTGCATTGATCACCACGACCAATGCCTGATAGTTAGTATCAAGATCAGCGCCGGCTTTAACGCCGTCATCAACACTCATAACAATCACTCCCGGCACAGACGCAGAGCCCGTATTATGGAAGCGAACCCGTTTTACGACTTCATCAGCACTGATCAGTTTCAGTAGTGGCGTAGTCGAGCGGATCTTCAGCAGTTCCTTAAAGCGAGCATCAGTCCATTCAATATCTTGCGGACGAGCCTTGGCATTTGGGTTATTGATGATTGTCTTGATTGCATCCCAATTATCCTTGTCTTTGTCCGACCGAGGCAGGCCGACATTCCAGTTATTGGTTTGCTTGCTAAAATCAACCTTGTTGTACCAGTCACCTGAGTCGTAACTATCACGCTCCATTGATTTAGAACGTAACAACTCCGAGCCCATATGCAAGAACGGTACACCCTGCCCAAGCATGACAGGAGCCAGGCCTATAATCTGCATCCGGGCCCGATCCTCAACCGAAACATCTGGTGCAGCTTTATACTGGTTAAAATCCCATAGTGTTTGGTTATCGTGCTTAGAAACGTAGTTAATTGATTCCTGCGGATCCAAGGTATAAGCCGCACCTTGATCGCCGTACTTAAAGTCGCGACCGCTCACCGTTACACCCGTCGATGTCTCCAGAGGATATGCCTGAAGGTTACCGGCCATACCGTAACGGATCAGATCCATTTTCGACTTCAAGTCGGCATCGAATCGATCACCAGCATTGGCAAAGCCCGGCGTTTTCAACAAGGCATCACCACTATCAAACGGACCGCCGCCACGCACACCGTCACGCAAGCGATCGTTGTAAGTACCAATCCCCGTTCCTGCCATCGGCCATTGGGTCGCATTCTCACCGCGTGCGCCATTCGCCACTTCACCAAAGTTCCAGCCTTCGCCGTAGAACCAGTTATCCTGGTCAATGGTTTTTACCTGTTCATAAACTTTCTTCATGCTCGATTTCATCAGGTGGCCCATCAGATCGAAGCGGAAACCATCAATCTTATAGTCCTGAGCCCACATCATCAGACTGTCACCAACCAGCTTCTCGAACATCCGGTTTTCAGATGCAGTGTTGTCACAACAGGTCGTATTTTCAACGGCTCCCGATACCGGATTTAGGCGGTGGTAATAGCCTGGAACTGTTTTATCCAGCACCGACTTATCATAAAGGCCCGAAGAGAAGGTGTGGTTGTATACGACATCTTGAACAACCCGGAACCCAAGTTCATGCAGTTTCAGGATCATGCTACGGTATTCTTTGATCCGGCTAACACCATCACTCTCTACTGCATAACTACCTTCCGGAGCGCTATAGTGGAAGGGATCATAGCCCCAGTTAAAACTATCTAACGGACGAATATCCGCCAGTAAGGCCTGAGCTTTATCGGTTTTTGGATCAAGAGCCTTAAGCAGGTCAAGAATTGTCGACGAGCGCGAAGTCCCGTCGCTGCACAGGTTGGCCTTGGGGTTTACACCACAGAGTTTGTCGACCGTATCGTTAAGATCTACACGCTTAGTCGCATCTTCCTGAATAGATGCCAAATCATAACTCGGCAGCAGATGAACAGTCGTTAGTCCCGCCTCTTTGAGGCTCTTAAGATGACTAACACTGTCGCGTTCTTCTTCGCTAAACGCTAAATACTTACCGTTATATTCAGGACTTCCCTTGCTATCGCTAGCACTGAAATCGCGAATATGAAGCTCGTAAATAATATTATCTTCCGGGTTTGCCAAAGTCGGGATCATCTGTGTATCCCAGCCCGACGGCTTAGTCGCCTGATCAGAGAGATCAACCAGCTGCGAATAAAGGCTAGAAGTGCTCAACGACAAGGAGTACGGATCAGTAGTACTCATCCATTCGATATTGCCGGTTTTAGGGTGATAAGCTTTTACTCGGTAGCGATAAAACACATTTTTCAGGTCGGAACTACCTTTGTGACGCCAGATCCCGGTCGCCGGATCCTCGCTTAACGTGATTGGCGATTCAGCCAATAATGATTTATCTGCACCATAAAGATACAGTTCTACATCGGTAGCCGTTGGTGCCCACAAGGCAAAATTTGCCTCGCCAGAATCAATCCATGACCCAAGACGTGCCTCATCGGCATCTTGTGCACCAGCAGTGTAGATAGTATCAATCACTCCCGGTATTTGGACCTTGGTTGCGGCAACAACCTTATTGTTCTCATCAAGAGCAACTGCGATAAGCTGCTGCTTCAGCAACGCTTTGGCTTTTTCGGCATCTGCATCAAGAGTGAACGCCGTACGACCGGCAAGATGTGGGAATTTATCGTTTTGGATCACGCCAGAATTGGTCAACGTTGCACGTTTGAAGCTGTCAGGCTTACTGATATCACCATTGCCCTTGTCACTTGACCAGAGCTCATAGCTCTTCGCCTTATCACTTTCTAACCAGGCAAAGGTGGTTAAATCCAACCAGTGAGCAGAGGCACCTGACAATTTCACCGGCACTTCGGTAACGGGTTCATAATACAGCGTGCTGTTGCCATCAAAGGTATAGATCTTGTCACCCTTCGAGAAATCAAACTGCAAGTCACCGCCACCAAGTGCTTTGCTATCACCTTTATGGAGAATAAAATTCATACAACTCGAATGGCCGGATTTAAGCGGCAGCTTATAAACCGCACCGTATTCGTTGCTTACCTCAGAGACTGGGAAAGGTTTTCCCCATGACACATCAGTCAATGCACTGTCGGCGATACTGTCACAACTTTCGTTGTTCCAGATATGCAGACCCCACCCGTCGTAATTTCCGTCTGCACGCTTATAGTGGATCACCGCTTCAGTATATTGGGGAGCAGGCTTATTCGTTGTATTATTTGCGTTTTTCGGTTCAGGGTCGATACTATCAGGAATACCATCACCGTCATCGTCACTTGAAGCAAAATCACCGAGGCCGTCGCCATTGGTATCAAGGCTTTCAAACCTATCTCGCGGGAATAAGTCTTGCTTATTGCTTGCCCCATCGTTATCGATATCAGGATCATCTGCATCCGCAATCTTGTCGCCGTCGAGATCTGCAGGCTGATCAGCTTTATCTTTACTGCTGCTGCCTAAACGCTCCTCGTCAGCATTCGACCAGCCATCACCGTCCAGATCTAATGGTGTCGACAGCGCATTTTTCGGATCACTCCCGACCTTTAATTCATCAGTATCTTTAAAACTATCGTTATCGTCATCAGGGTCATCCGCATCGGCCAGCTTATCGCCATCAAAGTCAGAAGGGATAGATTGTGGATCATACGGGTCGCTTTCCAGGCGCAACTCAACGCTGTCATTATAGCCATCATTATCATCATCGAGATCGGCATGATCGCCGATAGCATCTTTGTCAAAATCAGCGCTTTCTTTCGGATCATTCGGGAAGAGATCGATGTCATCGGCAAATCCGTCGCCGTCACTGTCATTGGAAACAGCTGGTTTTCCATCTTTGCCCTTCACCAAGGTTTTATCTTTCAGGTTCGGCACCTGATTGTTCTGCCGCTGACTCTCGATTTCCTTGCCGAGCGCTGATGCACCTTGTGACAATACGGCTTTCTGCTCAGCAATATCATTAGTACCTAACTGCTCTGGTAACAACTGAGCGATCGAACGTGCTGACTGGGCAACAAGAGTATTCTTTGAAGCGATATAATCTTGCTCTGGATTCAAATCAGGCTGTGCCAGCTCACTGCGCACTGCCGCCAATGCTTCCTGCTCCGAGGCACCTTCGGCAATTTTTAGTCCGATCATCGTTGTTACCGGACTGATTTTTTTATATCCCTTCGGCGCCATCATTACATAATCACGAGTGACGGTTATGCTAGGGTTATCCTCATCAATAGTTTGCCCTTTAAGCACCTTTGTCATCAGCGGATAGTGCGCCGGATCGCCAGTGAACTTGGTCAGATCCAAAGTTGCTTTACCTTCAGCGCCGGTCAGCGCCTGCGGCTCGTTCGCATCAAGCTTGAAGTTACCATTCACATCCAGCCAAACTTGCGCCTTTTGCAAGTAGCCATCCATCGCCTGGACACTTAGGTAGGTTGTCGGGTGAGTTGATTCATCATCACCGCAACCAGCCAAAGCACCAAGCGATGCTAGCGCAACGGTCAGCTTTGTTAGGTTCGTTTTCATTGTTATACCCATTGATTAGAAAAAATGGCTCCGGTGAAAGTCCATCCTTTTTCGTCCAGGAAAAAGAAACAGCGCACTGATCACCTTTACACATATAGGGAGGATATAAGAACAAGGAAAAACATTACCTCACCCTATCAAAGGGCTTGCAGGGGGATGAGGCGATGGGCGTAGAAACCGAAGTGTTGATGAGAATCACTAATTGTTCATCATTATCTTTTATTGATTTACAGAACAAACCCGCAAAACGAGATGAGCGTCACTTTTAGTTCAACTCTGCGTGTAAAAAATGAAATTAAATAACATTTTGAAAAAATCAGAGTTAATTGCAAAGTTGTGCAGGTAATCAATAAAGGTACAAATAAATACCAAGTACTGCCTTTATCTGCCGCTATCGATATTAATCGTTCAAATAAGCAGCTAATCAATAATTATAGCGTCGTTAATTAGCCAAGTGTGCTGTTCACCTCGTACAGTGCCAATACAATGTCATTCTTCATATTCTCTAGAATACTGTTATCATGCTTTATCTTACTCATTCTCAATCACAACATTACAGGCAATGGCCTTTGTTGGGAGTTACCAGTGCCAAGAGTTAGCCAAGCTGTTGCAGCTATAACCAGACAAAAAATCATCGATGCATCTTTTGATATTGCGATGAATGAAGGCTTTGACTATCTGACATTCAGTGCAATAGCCAAAAAAGTTGGTATTGCCCGCTCTGGTATCAATGCACACTTTAAGTTAAAGGCTGATTTAATCAACGAGCTAAAGCCATTATTTTCTGAGATTATTGAACGCCCTCTCATCTTTACGTCACCTGATGCTTTCTTTACGTCTTGGATATATGCAATCCACAATGATCAGGAGTTTGTCAAAGCAATCCGGCACTCAGGTGCAATCACCACCACAAAGATGGGGTATGCTGGGTTATTTGCTAGAATTTCTGGTGAGCCAAAGGAAGTGGAACGCTGTATCTATCTGAGCCTAGGTTATGCCGTTGTGCACCTAAGCGAGGAAGAGCCAACTAGCAACGATCTTGCGTAATATAGAATATCCCCATGATTTACTGACACCCCATGAATGCTATTGCTGTTATATAACAAACAACCATGGGGCGACAAAAAATTACATACAACAATGTTTGTGTTAGTGGCTAATAACAGCTTACGATGAGCTCAACTTACGCACCTTTGCCATCTATCCCTATTAGCAAGCTTCATAACTTTGCACTTCGTTACAGGCACCGACCATTTCAACGATTTCACGATGGGCCTTACTGGCGAGTAAAATCTGCTGACCTTTTGGCAATGACTCCAAACTGTCTGATTGTATGAGTTCGTTTAAATGAATATTAAAACGCTCTCTGACTAGGTCACAAAAAAACTCACGGACAAAATCTCTGTTATGAGGATTAATATACGCTTTGCCTAACAGATGCCTAAATGCAGCAATAAATTCACGCTGACTAATATCTAGCTGCTGCCATGCTTCTTTAAAATTATCGTACCGCGTAATGGTATCTGTATGATTTAGCGAGAAATCGATAATAATATTTTCTCTAGCCTCATCGATCCCATATAACAACGCCTTCAAGTGCTTCCTTGCTCGCTCATCCGTAAAATTACCCTTCATTTCTCCGTTTGAAAGTCCTTCAACGAAAAAATGTATACACAGATTCATATTTTTTACCTTTTAATATAAACGCTTAACAGTTAAAAATCGCAATAACACTTGATTTTCAGCCAATAATGGAAGCTCATTACAGCTAAAGAGGAAAGAGGAATTCTTTGCACAACAATCAACCTTAAAGAAACTGCTTTATGCGAATACTATCATCATTAAGATGAAAAATAATAGTCGCTGTACTTTATTTATCAAAAAATAGCTAAGTCCTCGCATCCAAACATCACAGTTTTCTTGAATTTGGCGGAGTGCTTCGAGGGTATTGCGGATTTGAACCCTAGATTTCAGGCATAAAAAAACCGCTGAATCATCAGCGGTTTTCTTGAATTTGGCGGAGCGTTCTGGGTATGGGGGATTTTCAAATCCCTATCAATACTCAAACTCTTTAAACGACGAAAACCCAGCATTTCTGCTGGGCTTTCTAATATGGCGGAGAGATAGGGATTTGAACCCTAGATACGCTACAAACGTATGCCGGTTTTCAAGACCGGTGCTTTCAACCACTCAGCCATCTCTCCGTAGTGCGGTGGATAATACTTAGCTCTTGGGCCATTGTAAAGTATCAACAGAGTTAACTGCTCAACAGATAACCACTTTTAATGACTTTATTCTCATTTTTATAGAGTTAGTATAAAAAACGACTAGTAAGCTCGGTAAATATACGCGAGTAGTGACAAACCATGCCTTTCTGTCCGCACTTAACCTGCACAACCGCCCCCAGGAAGCATTCTTACTAAAGGTTCGCAGGTGATCAACCAACAGCTTCTAGCGACCTATTTATCATGCTGCCGTTCAAAGATCACAACCTGCAGCCCGACAGCTTCTACGGCTGGTCACCAGAGCGCAGCGTTGCCTTTGGTCAGGATATGCTGACTGCAATACTGGCCGTAACCAACGATATTTAACAAGTTACAAATGACAAACAGGCTGACCATTGCTGGCCAGCCTGATTGCTTCCCTGGGTGTGTGAACAACTACATCAACCGGTATTAGCGATTAATCATTTGCTCACGCTCAGGACCTACCGAGATCATCTTGACCGGTACGCCCATGAGTTCTTCAATGCGCAGTACATACTTCTGCGCAGCAATTGGCAGGCTTTCGAACGTACGACATCCTGTAATGTCTTCACTCCAGCCTTCCATTTGCTCATAAACAGGTGCAAGCGCTGCTGTTTGCGGCCAAATTGGATTTTCGCTGTGCTCACCGTCGTAATCAACACAGATTTTCAGATCTGACATACCGCTCAGGCAGTCTACCTTGGTCAAGGCAATTTCTGTTGCCGCCTGAATTTCTACGCCGTTGCGAGTCGCTACAGCATCAAAATATCCCATGTCACGCGGACGACCGGTAACTGCGCCATATTCATTGGCAGATTCACGGAATGCATCTTGCTCTTCCATCGCAGTAATTAAGGTGCCGGTGCCAACTGACGAGCTAAATGCCTTGGCAACCGCAATTACACGCTCAGGACGAAGTGCTGGCAAACCGCTACCAATACCTGCATAGGTTGAAATCACGTTGGAAGACGTCGTCCATGGATATTCGCCGTAGACCAAATCACGACCTGCACCTAATTGTGCTTCGAACAGCAAGTTTTGATCTTTTGCCTGCAGTTCTTTCAGAGGCAGGGTAACGTTACAGATCGCATCGCGCCAAGGCGCCGAAACTTCAAGCAACCACTCGGTCATCTCTTCTGCCGTCTGCTCAAATTCAAATGACGGATACAACGCCTTAAGCTGTGGCAGTTTCCAGTCCAGCATAAACTGGATACGTTCACGCAGTACTTCAGGCTGCTTGAGCCAACCGACCAAGATACCTTTCTTCATCACTCGGTCGCCATAAGCGGGTGCTATGCCCTGACGTGTCGAACCATAAGCCCCATCACCCAAGCGCTCTTCTTCTAGTGTGTCTTCAATAGCGTGGAGTGGAAGACAAAGTGTCGCGCGGTCTGAAATACGCATGTTGACGTTAACGCCAGCCGCTTTTACTTCAGCCAATTCTTCGGTTAATGGCGCCGGGCTGATCACCATGCCTGGGCCTAGCACCGCAATACAGTCAGGATTAAATACGCCGCTTGGAAGCTGGTGCAGCTTGAATGTACCGAAGTCATTCACCACGGTATGACCTGCATTATTGCCACCCTGGAAACGAATGCTCGCTGAAGCCTGATCGGCTAAATAGTCAACGATACGGCCTTTACCTTCATCACCCCAGTTAGCACCAACAACAACAATAGACGACATGATTTACTCTCCTCAAAAGCGATGCCACTATCCTATGCCTCGATTGGAAATAAGAAAAATTAATAATCGTTATCACCTTGATAAGAATTCCATATGGGATTATTTTGAGAGCAGCGTAGAATATTGCGAGCTAATATCACCTCGAGCTTCTCATCCCCACTACTAATCACAGGATCCCCATGTTAGATATTCACTGGCTCAACACCTTTGTGACCCTGGCCCGGTTGGAGCATTTCGGCAAGACGGCAACCGAGCTACATATGACCCAGCCTAATGTCAGCCTGCATATTAAGCAGCTAGAACAAGCCACACGGGTTAAACTGATTGAGCGTAATCCTTTCAGACTGACACAGGCTGGAGAACGCCTGTTGCAAAGCGCACAAAACACGTTGATGGAGCTGCAAGTTTGTCAGGCCGATCTAAATGCTATCAATGACTTGTGTCAGGGAACTCTGACCATCGCCGCCAGCGATATTATCTCGCGACTCTTGCTGATCTCGCCGTTCCAGTCTTTCAAGCAGGAGTTTCCCGGTATCGATCTGTCGTTGCTCAATACCACCTCGTCACAAGCCGCCGAGCTGGTCAAAAGTGCCAAGGCTGATCTGGGATTTGTAATGGCGCAAAAAGAAAGCCAGCCACTGCATTTCACCGAGCTACAACAGGTCAAATGGTGTGCGCTCGGCAATGGGTTACAGGGCTGGCAACAAGGCTTGCGAACAGACAATCAGGAAGAGCCCACTCTTATTTTACTCGGTCACGATACCCGTACCCGTGATCTGCTTGATTCTGCACTACCCACACTCAGCCTACCAAAGTACCGGATAATGGAGGTCGGCAGTGTCGATGCCCAAATCGACTGGGCGGAAGCGGGATTCGGGGTAGCGATAGTGCCAGAGTTCTCTCTCCACCCCAAGCTCAACCTACAAACGACAATTACACCATTACCTGATTTTCCAACCACCAGCCTCGGCTATATTGTCAGGCAAAATCAGGTACTATCTCGGGCAATTAAACAACTATTAAACTGGGTAAACGAAGAAATTGTCCAATCGCAGCAGGTGCAATAGTGCATGGCTCTGTTGTATTTCTGGCATCATTGCTTCTGATGGTCGTATCGTTGAAGGGATATACCACATTCAATACGTCAATGGGTTTAGTTGTTTATAGAAAAAATAGCTAGACCATTTCTGTGATGTCGAAAAAAGACGAAACCGTCCTAGAGTAAAAAATCCAACAAGGTTAATTCAAATTAGAAGAGTATCTTGAAATGTTGAAAATCTGTAGGTTATTTTTGTCATGAACTGCACCTGTTTAACCAGATGAAAGATTGAACATATTTGGATCAAGTAGATCCTCATACAAAGCCTACTTAAGTGCATAAACTCCTGCTAGCTATTCCAACGATAATGCCTGTTCATGGGAAATAGACTTACCGAAAAGACGAAACTCAATACCCGTTTTATCTACACTGATTTTGAGATGAATACGGTTATCTTTTAAAGCGATATACAGCCGCCGTTGAAAATACAAATACTCCCTCGCCTCACGACGAAGACAACATACAGCCTCCTCGACAATTGGTCTCAAGGTATTAAGCTTCGTCACTGTTACTAACATTCCATCAGCAGATATGTTCTCAAGTTGTCCCCACGAGCACTGCTGACCAATACCAAGAAAATCTCTTTCTAATTCATTCTCAGGAATGAATTTCCAACATCGAACATAAGGAAAATAAACCTTGTAGATAGTGTTGATGCTTCGGTGTTTTCGATAAACACCTTTAACGATCCCTTTATGGACAAATTGGTGTTTGATCCAATCTGGCTGCAATTTGTGACAATCAAAAAAATAAACTTCGTTTCCAATCGCATATTTGGAATCAAATTTATTTACTGTTTCAAGTTTCCCACATTGGAGTAATGGCCTTCGGATCATCGACAAGTTCTATCCTATGAGTTCTTTAGGTTATGTTTCATGGCTAGGACAACTTTGTCGAACAGTTCGATCTCCTTTGCACTTAACCCTTGTTTCATTATATCGCCAACCAAAGTTTCTTCTGTTGCGACTTTGGCTAGCAAGCTCTCCCCGAGAGAAGTTAGCTCTATCAACTTACTTCGTTTGTCTTGTGGATTAGGTAAAAATTCAATCCACCCCTTCTTAGCCATATCTTTAACCACCAAAGAGATTTGTGATTTATCTCTATCTAAACCTTGCCCGATAGCATTTGCTGTACAGTGATGGGCTTCTTGAATAAGCCGCATACACTGAATATGCATGGCATTCAGATTTAACTCTTTCGTCCCTACCGCCTTTTTCATTTTAGACCGATAGAGTTGCATTAAATCAAATAAATTTCTCGCATTCGCATTAACCACAATAAAGCCTCAACTGATTAATTTGTTTAAGTAAATGTGCTTCACTAGTGTAGAACGCCCACTTCTCGATTTACTCATCAGCGTATCATACAAGCATGGTGTACATTTTAAGAATGTAGTTGACAATGTCAACCACATGATCAAATCTAATATTGTTTTCGATGAGCTATCACGATGTGTGACTAGAGAGCCGTCACCCACTTAACCATTATTAACATAGGTATATTATGGATCTATTTCATCTATTCGCGGGCAACGAAGCGATGTCAGCAACCATTGCAATTATGGCATTCTACGCAGTAGCTACTGTCACTTTTGGTGTATTTTACATGTGTGGTTTCCTAAAGGATTTTCAGGTACTCCCTACCAATGCACAAAAGGTGGGAAGAATCTTCGCGATCATTGCAGGCTTTACACTGTTCTTTAGTGGCATGGGGAAAGTTATTGGTCTTGCTCCAATGGAAGCTAACTTTACTCAATACAACCTACTTTATCTATTCAAATATACGGGTGTGATGGAAGCGTCTATTGGTCTTCTCGTTGTTTACCGACATACTTATAAACTAGGTGTTCTATTCGCGATTGCTCTTTGTGGCGGTGCTATAGCGACTCACCTACCAACCACTGCTGACGGTTTTGCTTGGGCAATTCCCTCTGGCTCAGTGATGGCAATGCTATGGATTTCAGTATTTCTTTACACACCCGAAACGTTTCCAAAATGGTTGACTGAAAATAAGTGGGCTAAGCGTATAACTGATTTTTAAGCCAACCATGAACATAAAGGGCGCTACGGTTATCGTCATATTCACTTAACACTAATGCAGAGCTTAAAAAATGCCGATGAACTGATAGAAAGGATTGAAGAGTATATCGAGTATTACAATACGAAACGGAACGAATTAAGATAAACCTAAAAGGCCTGACCCCGATAGAATATCGAGAGCAGGCCTTAAAGCCACTTAACTAAAATGTCCAACTTACTGGGGTCACTTCAGATGATCGGCTTTTTCGTCAGTACAGATCTTTACTGTAGCTTAAACTTACTCACCAGCGCTCCCAACTGGGCATTGGCTGCCGCCAAGTCTTGCGTACTATCTACCGTCGCTTGTCCGTTTTGAGTCAACTCATGGACCATATCGCGAATATTGCTCATATTACGGCTGACTTCTTCGGTTACCGAGCTCTGTTCCTCGGAAGCTGTCGCTATTTGAGTGCTTAAATCATTGATTTCTACAATCGAGTTAGTCATAGCATCCAAACTGTCTGTTACATGAGCTGTATTATCAGCCGTTCGTTCACAACTTCTTTTTGTCACTTCCATTGCGGCAACAGCGTTAGCTGCATCCTGCTGCAATTTCGTTAATATCTCATTGATTTCCGCAGTACTCGTCTGGGTACGGGCAGCTAACGAACGCACCTCATCGGCAACAACCGCAAAGCCTCGTCCTTGCTCACCAGCACGTGCAGCTTCGATAGCAGCATTCAATGCCAGCAGATTAGTTTGCTCGGCAATTTCACCAATCACACCTAAGACACTGACAATTTGCTGAGTATTCTCACTCATAGTATTAATACTTGATGATGCTGTACCGACTTCATCAACCAACGAAATCACACTGCTAGATGCCTCAAGCACTGTATCTTTTGACAGCATCGCTTCATCATTGGCTTTCTGTGTATTTTCAGCCGTCTCCGTTGCACTCTGGGCAACAGTCTCAGCCGTCGAGCTCATTTCTGTAATAGCCGCAACAACCTGATCTGTCTCAGAAGCATGGCTAATTAACGCGTTGTTATTTCGCTCTGACTGCTGATTTAGTTGTTTAATCCCATCTGTTATATGAGTTGATGCTTGCGAGATCTCCAATATCATAGATTGCAAATAAATAATAAAATTGTTAACCGAGTTTCCGATATCACCCACCTCGTCATTAGAGGTGATTTCAATACGTGAGGTTAGGTCCGCTTCACCAGTCGATAAGGTATCAATTCGAGCTTTAAGCTCAATCAGGCCTTTAACTATAGTATTAATTGCCCACCATACGACCAACAGAGAAACAATCAAAAGTACAGTGGCTGTCACGATACTTTCATACACTTTATCATTAAAAATCTCAGCCGTGGCTTTGGTCAATCCATCCTTAATGCTAACGATATCACTCTCATAAGCACCGGTAACAATCGTCCACCCCCATTCAGGGAAAACTTTTCTGGCATAGGTGATTTTATTTTCAGTTTTTTGGGTCGTCGGATTTTCATAGGCAATTTTAACAAACGCTTCAGATTTGCCCTTCATACCATTGGCTATTTTAGTGGTCGTAGAAAGGGCCGTACCCACAATAGATGCTTTAGGATGGGCAAGGATAGTGCCATCTTGATCTTGTATCCAAAAATAACCATTTTGCCCATAAGCCGTTGAGCTTACTGTATTAATGGCAGCCTGAAGCTCGTCTTTGCGCAAGGTGCTGATATACTCACCGGTGGCAATTACCAAGTTTAACGGCTTAAAGTAAAAAGAGACGGTCAGCTTTTCTTCAATTGTGTTGGTTGCCGGGTTTGAAAAATAATAGCTGGTAAACCCAACAGTATTGTTTTTGGCTACATTAACGATATTTCTAGCATAATAGATGCCTTTCTTATCCGTTGCATCAAAAGAACTGGTTCCGATGATACTGGTATTAATCCCGTTGGCCTTGTTAACTATCGATGTAGCATCATAGGCAAAAAGATAACGGCCATTATTCCACAAATACCCATTAATAAATGCATAAACACTGGCTTTTGCTTCGTCAACAGAAGCACTGTGAGCATAAATACTATCAATGGTCTTTCTAAACTCATCAATTTCAGTCGCAAGCTCTGCCTTAATATTTTCTTGCTTTGAATTTTCATAATAGCTAGCTAGAGACTGGGTAACTGTATCAACCTGACCTTTTAAATTGTCATTTAATAATTTTTCCACCTTATCACTGACATTATTCTCTTCAGCCCTGAGCACCGATTCTTCTGTGTTAATCAAACTGAAAATAAAAAATGCACTTATAATAAGCATAGAGGTGCATACAATAAGCGTCAGTTTCGCTTTTATTGTTAAATTCATCTAAATAAGCCTTTATTTTACTACTTTTATGGCGGGTATTAATGCCAATCTGGCATCTATCTTTTGTCATATAAAATTATGACATAGGATGAATAACTGACACAATGAAACTCATGTTTTTGATACATTACTGTTAACTTACTCACAATTAGTAGCATATAATTGTCACCCTTTTTGGCATACGACAATAATTAATTAATGAGACTCTCAGAGTAAATCGATTTACGGTGATTTTAGTAATGAGGTTTATTTTAATAAATGAGACATTTTATGAATAAATTGTAATATTATATTTGCAGTAAATTTAAAAAACTCCTTATTTTATAAAACACATGACGTCATCAGATACAACGCCATGTGTTATTCAAGCCTAAACAGAGTTACGCTTTTGACAGCTTAAACTTCTGCCAAGGTTTAATTTGCTCTAGGAAACACAAATTGGTATCGGTTACACGGCCAATGACATTACTGTTGCCATCATTTTCAAAATCCACCAAAGCAATATGCAGCTCACCTTTATAACGTGGCGAATTCACATTCTCGAGGATTACATCTCCCTTACAGATTGTGCGGGCATTTTTCTCTGGGATCACTGCATCTTTAAACTTAAGACGAGGCATGGTGGAGCGAATAGTATATTCTCCACAATCTCCTCGAAAGAAATGCAGCTCTTCAAAAACAATAATTTCTTCATCGTCATTCAGCTCTACTTCCAGCTCGATATCTAGCGTTACTAGCCCTTTGTGTAACTCGCCCAGCTTCTTCAGCTCCTCTTCACTTGGGAAGCAGTTGGCAATAATTACATCATCAACCAGTCCGGTATAGAACAAATCTTTGGCTTGCACATCAATAGGCAGGTCACGGTGCTCTTCGATGGTACACAGTCCATCGGCCAACGGCCAAGGTCCTTTTGCATCTTCAACACTCGAACCAACGAAAGCAGCAACTCGCAAGCCATGCTTTTTATAAATCTTAGATCCGGCAATAAAGTGGGCACGGGTCAAGCCAGAGCGGCGTTTAGGATAGAAATTGTGACAACCTATCAGGTAATCGGTATCTGGATGGAAAGACAGGATGTTGTCTAAGTAGCCATTTGCAACACTGACATTAAGCTCGATTTTCAAGCCATATGGATTAAACGTCATCAGGGCTTCTTCATTACCTGTGAACCCTTCATCCAAACGAATACCGTCAACCCCCATCTCATTAAAGAAGCTCAGGTCTTCGTAGCTAATTCCAAGTTCCTTAAAAATACACGGCGCAACATCAGCAATAACTTCAAAACCATGCTCTTTGGCGCACAATACCATGTCCTTAAATTCTGAGATGATCTGCTCTTTATTACCATCAACAGACAGTAAACAGGTAAAGATACGGCTAAAGCCATATTTGGCCGCAGTTTCGATATATTCTTTATTACGCTCGAGACTTGCCAGCTCAGGATAAACGGATATACCCAACTTTCTCATTAATTCTATTCCTTAATTTAACTGCTTAATTTTCAAAATTATCAACAATGCCTGTTGCACTTATTGTATGGCTTCATCGCCCCTCAACCAGCCCTGTATTTACCAACCACAAACCAAAATAAACACATGACAAAATAAGATTTTCAAGAGATTAATTTTTGAAAACAGTTTGTCCTGAAACAACAAAGATCACAATTACCATCAAACCCGGACAATGGTAAACGCGCATTTCTTCGGGGCAGTTCGCAACTATATAAACAATGATGCACGAAATTACATAATTATCAGTTTATTGTTAGTTAGATAAATGGAGTAGTGCTCAAGCAAAAAAACTCTGCCACACTTCAATTGATAATGATTATCATTGACACCGACCACCTTTATATGTACGTTAGCTGCCCCTTACAGTTAATTGCATTGAGCAGTAATGATCTCATTTAATGCTTTATCAAAGCGTAACTTGTGTGCGGTGTTGGTCAGAAGAAGGAACCTGTGATGTCAAATAAGGAAATTCAACTTTTTTGCCGTGATCTCAATGTTTATCTCATGGAGAGATTTAGCTACAAAACCTGCCCAGCCACCTCAAATATGTTCACTGTTGATGCCAGCAGGAAGCTCTTTGATTTATATTTTAGATTTAAACCTAATACTGACTTGTGGAAACCAGATACTATCGTAATTGCAAAAATAGGTTTTAAGCATACCCGTATAGGGCACGGTACGGATTTACTTAAATTTATAGTTAAGGTGTCAAATAAATATCAAACGAATAAAGTCGGTATCGAAGGTGCCAATGACAATTTAGCTGATTTTGCAAAAAAATTGGGTTTTAGAAAAATTAACAACAAACAATGGATTATTGACATAACTGAATTAAAAGTGAGTCTGGAAAAAACTTGTCATAAAATAGTCATTTGAAAAAGGGGCTACAAAGCCCCTCTTACTTAGCATTAATCTTCCTGAATTTCACAATCCGGGAAGGCATCACGAAATGCCTGTGGTACGGCTACCGATTCATAATCACTGCCATAGCCTGTCCGGTAGTCTGGCTGGCTCGGACGACGGAAATCTAATCGTTTCAATTTCTTGAGTTTGAACAGTACCTTAGGGAACTCATCAAAATGGTTATAGGATAAATCCAGCTCTTCAAGCTCGGTCAGCTTGACCAATTTAGCCGGCAGATCCTCAAGGTGGTTAAAACGAAGACTCAACTTAGTCACATCGGTATACAGCTCAATGCCAAATGGCAAAGCACCGAGATAACAGTTGCTCAAATTTAGCTCGGTAATTTTAGACGAAACCGGCAAGGTCTTCGGCAGACGGGTTTTAGGTTCTCCCAACATATTCTGGTGCTGCATATAGATATCCGGAAAACGATGACTATCAGTCATCCGCTTTTCGCTGGCACCTTCTAACTGACCATTGAAACCACAGCCTTTATTCCAGTTCAGGCACTCCCCTTCAACCAATTCACTAATGATGGCAAGACGCTGAGGTGAGTCTTCTTTCTGCGTAAGGATCAATAACAGGCCTTCTCCGTAACGGTCAAAATAGTGCTTGGCAAAATCAAAACAAAGTTCTGGCCCCCATTTTTTAAGCTGGCCCTTAAGCTTTTTGAACATAGGCCCTTCACCTACAACCCAGCCTTCACCGTTATCGCCCCGTACCGTATTAAATAAAATGCGATCATTGACTGCCATCTGGAATAATTCACTGCCATGGCCCGCCAACAGAGCCTTGATCTGGGCACGAAGGCCGTTGTCTGAAGTCATCTTGAGGATCAAAAACAGCGGCATCAACATTGCGCTGGTAACACCACCCTGAGCCAGCATCTCAATCGCAACCCGATGAGATGCTTCATCCGGTGAATTCAGCATTTCCAGCACGCTGTCAATCATGCCGCTATCCACGGCACTTTCCTGCTGCAGAAACTGTGGCGCTTCCTGCTGAAAAAACTGCTGCAAGGCGGTATCGTCAACCAACAGGTGCTGTTCAGGATCAATCGCTGCTGTACCTTTCGGATTGCTACCAAGCAGAATATGAGTAACCTTATCATCCAGCTTTTTGCTGATGCTAAAACCAAGCTCAGCCGACTTGGCTTTAATTTCCGTCGATTTGAAGCTACTGCGACCGCAAATAAATATACAGCTATTACTGTCCAGCGGACGCTTGGCCACGGATGACTCGGCTACCTGTCGCAACCATGCCAACACCTGTTTTTTAAACGGTGTATAGCGTCCCTCCATAAAGGTCAGGTAGAAACGCCCATCCATTGTTGGCAATTCACGAGGGAATTTAAGCGGAAATAACTGTCGCCAATAATTACGTTTTTGGTCTGCCGTCAGGTCAGCATTAATTAATATCGCCAGCTGTTTTTGTAGCATCTCACTGCGACGTCCGCTCTCATACAGACTAATTTCAACGCTACTCCCTGATGGAAGACCGGCAAGAGCATCAAGGTTATAACCTTCTTCTTCAGGGTTGATCGTCAACTCCAGAGACTTGAACGCAGGCAGAGTAAGCAACCCGCTCAACTCCGGCGGATTCGCCGGATATCGGTTCATAGAGACATCGTCGATGAATACCTTCTCAAGCGAGCTCATTGCAGAGAGATCACCAAGCGTCTGCAATCGACACGTTTGAATAGTGAGCTGCTCAACCTGACTCAATGTCCGGATTGCAGGGTGCAGTTCAGTACCATCGCAATGATATAAAGCCAGCTCTTTAAGATTCGGTAGCTGTGGAAATACCGCTGAATCCATCAAACCTTGAATATAGCCTAGTGACAAACGTTGTAACTTGGAGCAAAGATTGAGAAAACCCAAATCATCAATGGAAACACCAAATAAATCGATCTTTTCAAGGGCGGGCTGCTTTACCTGTTCTAAGCCGCTCATTACCCCTTCGGCATTACTCAACGCTAACTCTGTAACCGTCAGCTCATCATGTAACAGACAAGCGATGTTACATGGGCTGTTGCTCAAGTGAAGAGACAAACGATCAACACGCTTCAGTTGAGAAAACAGCCCAGCCGGCAAGGATGGCGTCGGCTTTTTGAGCCTAATTGTTAGCTCATCGACAGAAAGCAGATTCCCGAACATCTTTTCCGGCAACGTCGCTGCCGTGATGTACACCTCCAGCTTGCTCATATGTGGAATATCACCCAACATGCTATCGGGCAAACCATCCACACAAGGCAGCGACAGTCTCAGCTCATCCAGACTATCAGGCAAGCTTAACCGCTTCACCGAAAGCTGAGTATCCTTGTCGAAATGATAGCTTTCATCATTAAGATCTAGCTTACGCAGGGAGTTGACAGCCTTAAGATCGATATCCAACAATTCCACCGATGGTAGATCAAAATTCACTGATTCAAGCACCGATGCCGATATCGCCTCAAATACCAGAGACTTGCCTTGTACGGACACTTTCAAGTGAGTCAGCTTAGGAAGATCACCAAACACACTGAGATATTCCGCATCCAGCACTGAAGAAATATTCACTTTTTCCAGCTGAGAGAGATTGGCAGGATCCACTCCCTCTAGTTTTACAGAGCAACCTCTTACGATCAGTTGCTTCAGAGCAGGAAAATGAACGAAAAAGTCAGCATCGATTAATCGGCTCTTGTCTGCCCTATAACTGTAACATTCGATCTCAATCGAATTCAGACCGGGAAATGCCTTAGCAACATCGCTCCATTCCGGCTTTTCTTTCTTGCACTCATATTCCAGGTGGGTAACATCGGAGTGCACCTTTGCCAGCATTTCTTCAACGTCATAATCATCCAGACAAGCATTCGTCACGTATTGTTCCTTATTTATTGTATATTCTAAATTTTCGTCATTTAAGCGCAGTCTAAAGCTATAATATTTGAGCCTTAATCTTCCAGGATTTCGCAGTCGGGGTTCAAAGCACGAAAAGCATCAGGGACAGTTAAGCTACGATAGCTTGGATCGTCATAGCCAGAATCATAATCAACCCGACAAGCACGGCGCAGATCCAGACGCTTGAGGTTTGAAAGCTTAAGCAGCACCTTGGGGAATTCTCTGAAGTGACAATACGAGAGATCCAGGCTCTCCAGTTGAGTAAAGTTAACCAGAGAAGTTGGTAACGTCTCCAACGGGTTGAAGCTCAGACTCAATTCGCTAATGTGCTGATAGTGGTCAATCCCCGTCGGCAAGGTGCTCAGCAGACAGTTGCCCAAGTTCAGTTTTCGAATCGATTCCCGTAGTGGTAACTCCGCAGGCAGCGGTGTTTTTGCCGCTCCAAGCAACTCGTCATAGTTCATTTTGTATCTCGGGTGCCAGTGCAGCTTTAAGCGTTCTTTTTCATCACCATCCTGCAACACGAGATCAAAGCCGGCCCCACGACGCCAGTTGAGGCAATCGTCCTCCACCAGCTCCGACAAAATCGCCAAACGTTCTGGGGTTTGTTCTTTTTGCATCAGGACATACATAAGCCCGTCACCAAAACGATCATAATAGGCCTTTGCAAAAGCCGTACAAAGCGCCTCGCCCCACTTTTTGCGCTGTTTTTTAAGCTTATCGACCATCACACACTGCCCTCTGTGCGAACCATACTGATCCAGGCCGCGCACATTGTGGAACAGGATGCGGTCACTCACCGCCAACAGAAAGGCCTCATCTCCCTGCCCCGCCAGCAGGTGCTTGATCTCTTTTCGAAAAGCATTATCCGCCGTCGTTTTCAAGATCAGGAATAGGGGAATATGCATCTCTGCCGTCACACCGCCCTGAGCCAGCATTTCCACCGCCACTTTGTGGCAGCCTTCATCAGGTGAAGCCAACATAGCCAGCACGCTGTCAGTCATACCACCAGCAGAAGCCTGATCCTGTTGCAGAAATTTAGGTGCCTGTGTGGTAAAGCATTGCTGTAAAACGGTATCGTCAATAAGCTTCAGGCTAGTTAAGTCATAATCGGCGGTCTGTTTCGGACAAGACCCCAGTAGTAAGTGAGTAACACTGTTATCTAGTTTCTTGCTAATTCTGAAGCCGATTTCAGCCGCTTTCACTTTCAGCTCCGTTGTTTTAATGCCGCTGCGGCCGGCAATAAACAGGCAACTTCCGGCACCAAACGGCTGTTGCAGCTCGCTGACTTTCGCCTGTTCACGCAGCCAAGATTTATGCTGGGCTTTGAAACGATTGTACTTCGCTTCCATCATCGTCAGGTGGAATGCCGCAGGCATCGTCGGCAACTGGGCCGGCTTGTTGACGTTAGCCAATATTGTCAGCAGCTCAAGCATCTGATCTTCACTCAGCCTTGAGGTTCGCAGGATTTGGAACTCTTTCGCCAACGTCTCAGGGTAAAATTCAATCTGGGCCGCAATAGGCAGTTTCAGCAATGCAGGCTCGAAAGACTCCATGCTTACCCGCAGCTCCACTTCTTTCAATGCAGGCGCGGATGCAAGATCATCAAGCTCAGGCAGTTTGTTCTGAGTATGTTCACCTGGTACCAAACGGACATTCTTCAAGCCAGTCATAGCACTAAGATCACCCAGTTTCTCCAGTTGAACACCCCAGTGAGAGTAATGCGTAACAAATGGATTTGAACGAATAGAAGCTGGCAGTGACTGACCTCGACAACTGCGCAAAATGAAATATTCCAAGGCCGGCAGAAACGGAAAGTCATCCGGCATCTCCTTAATACCAGCGATATTCAGGTAAGTAATTTTAGGGCTGTGCTCAAGCCAGGCTAACTGTTCGTCATCAAAACCATCTAGCCATGCTTCATCCAGTTCCGGTAACCGAAGTTCATTGGCATCAGTCATCAAACCGGAAGCATTGCGGTAATGAAACACTTTCAACGGCAACCCAGCAGGCAGTAGAGCGGCGCTACACGGGGTATATTCCAGCTCCAGCTTCAGATCATCAACGCGCTTGAGGTTCGCAAACAACGTTTCCGGAAGGGGTGGGGTTTCACCACGAAGAGCTATCGTCAGCTTATCGATAGATTGAACATCACCCAGTAACTTGGGTGGAAGTGTCGCATTACCCAGCGTCATATGAACCAGTTCCAATTCGGGATTGTCTCCCAGCAAATTGTCTGGCAGGTTTGGCTCATGAGTTAAAGCGAGTTTTAGCTCGTTAAGAGTTGCTGGCAGACTCAGGGCTTTGATATCCACGGCCCCTTGATTGTCATTCTGATACCCCGACTCTCCCAGCTCAAGTTTTGCAAGAGAAGATGCCGCTAGATCACAATCAATCGAACGGACATTATTTATCAGCTGTAATTTCAAGTTCTTCAAACCGGATTCTGTACCGGTCTTAAATACAACATCGCCGCCGCTAACCTTAACTTCCAGCGTTTCGAGAACAGGCAGATTTCCGAAAACAGAAAGATACTGGCCATTAATACACTTATCAAAATTCACTGAGGTCAAATGATTCAGATGTTCAGGTTCGACCCCAGTCAAATCAACAGTCAACTCATCAACTTTAAGTCTAGTGAGATCAGGAAAACGGCGAAAGAATTCAGTCTCAATTCGGCGTTTTTTTGAATCTGAGCCAAAATACGAGAAACTAAATTCTTTTAAATTAGGGAATGCCTTCGCCAACTCGGCCCAGGAAGGGCGTTCATCACAGCAGTCGTACTCAAGTGAAAGAACTGATGCATGTACCTTCTCAAGGCATTCCTCAGCATTAAAATCATCTAGCTCAAAGTGACTCAATATCCTACTCCTTACAAATCATTAGTCGGGACCAATTGACCACATCCGCATTATATGGATAATTGAATTAAAATCATACAGTTAAGCGGTACGGACTATTAGTACGCACACATTGTCACGCATACTGGTAAAGCTTATGTTGCGTGAGCCTTTCTATGGCCATTACCTAGGAAGCTTTCAAAAATCGACAGTGACAAACAGTGCTGAAAATGCACCACCACTTCTGTCAAAGCCACAGGGTAAAAGCGACCTTCAGCTGATTTGCCAAAATGAAACCTGGCAAAAATTGAACGAACATCAACAATTAGGCGCACTAAAGCATGAAGCACTGCACTTAGTGTTCGGACATATCTTTGCTCGTGGCAGCTACGCCGATAAAGTTCGTTTTGATCTGGCCGCCGATCTCGTCGTCAATCAATACCTTGAACCCAAGCAACTGACCAATCAGGCAATGACGATCTCAGGCCTCAATGAATGGCGCCAAGAGCTCAAACAGCCTCCGCTCGAGCCCAACCGCGAGGTGGCCTATTACTATCAGGCAATAATTCAATCCACCGAAGAACTTCCTCCTCAGTGGCTGTCTTCTGTTAGCGATAGCGGCCGCAGTAGTGGAAATAATAATAACGACAATACTTCGCCAACATTTAATCCGGGCCACGAAGGCTGGCAAGTCTTCGCCAATGCGGCGAAAGCAGAACGTTCCCTGTTGGAGCAGCAGTTGGAGAATAAACTCAGCCAGGCAGCGCAGCGAATTGAGCTGGATGCGAAATCACGAGGCACCCTGCCTGCTGCGGTCCTGCATGTATTGACTCGGCTTCTGGACAAACGCAAAGCCACTGTGAACTGGCGCCGACTGTTACGCCTATTTGCCAACAGCAGCCGTCGTACGTCGGTAAAAAATACCCTGCGCCGCCCGTCCAAGCGTTACGGGACGACACCGGGGACAAAAATTCAGCCACACCAGCGCCTGTTAGTCGCCGTGGATACCTCTGCCAGCGTTGATGACAAACAACTCAATATCTTCTTTGAGGAGATTGACCATATCTGGCGGGCAGGTGCCGAAATCACAGTGCTGGAATGTGATACCGATATTAAGCAGACGTACCAGTATAAGGGCATTGCTCCTAGTAATGTTTGTGGTCGCGGAGGCACTGATTTTAACGCGCCTATCGCCTACGCCAATCAGCACAGATTCGACGCCATTATTTACTTCACTGACGGAGGCGCACCAGCTCCGGAAATTTCCCCCCGAATGCAGCTGCTGTGGTTGCTGCACAGCGCTGAATCTGAGCCGAGTTCTAAATTTGAGCCTGGAGATAAGTTTGACGAATTACGCCGCAGCGGCCGCGTGATCCCGATGTCTGTATCCTGAATTTGACCCTTAAGCGAGTTCTTATGAGCCACAAACACAATTACACTTATTACGGCCTGAGCTGTCAGGCACCGGAAGTTCGCCAGTTTGTCAAACACCTTCTGCCTGCCGACGGCAAGCGCAGCGTTCCGGTCTGCATCTGGGGTCGCCACGGGATCGGTAAAACCCAGCTCGTTGAGCAAATAGCCAAAGAACAAGGCATGCAATGGCGCGCGATTGCTCCGGCTCAGTTTGAGGAAATGGGTGACTTACTGGGTATGCCAATCACCGAGACACTGGAAAACGGCGAAACAGTTACCCGCTTTGCCGCACCTCATTGGGTCCCGACCGAACCGGGTCCGGGAATTCTGCTGATCGATGACGTTAACCGTGCTGATGAGCGGATCCTGCGAGGCATCATGCAGCTGCTGCAAAACCATGAGCTGATCAGCTGGGCACTGCCAGAAGGCTGGCAGATAGTGCTGACCGCCAACCCGGATGGCGGTGACTATTCAGTCACGCCGATGGATGATGCGATGCTGACCCGTATGATGCATGTAACCATGGAGTTCAATGCCAAGGCCTGGGCAATGTGGGCAGAAAAGAGCGGCGTAGACCCACGCGGTATCGACTTTGTACTTACCTATCCAGAACTGGTCGACGGCGAGCGAACCACTCCCCGATCGCTGGTGCAGTTTTTCCAGAGCATTGCACCAATCGACGATCTGAAAGAGCAGCTTCCATTAGTAAATATGCTGGCCCAGTCATGCCTCGACGAAACAACCTGCGCAGCATTTATCGCATTCGTTGAGCAAAACCTCAGCAAGCTGGTATCGCCACAGGCCATTGTAGACAGCAAAAAATTCGACAAAGAGATTGGCCCGCAGATCGTCAAAACTGTCGGCAGCAGCAACCCGCGTATTGATATCCTGGCGACACTCTGCACCAGGCTGCACCACTACCTCGAGGTGTCCAAACTGAAAGTCAACAAGACTCAAATGGGCAATATCCAAGCTTTTCTCAAGATGGATGTATTACCGAACGATCTGCGCCTAGGCTTGATGCAAGATTTGATGAATTCAAGCAATACCAGTCTAAAAGGCGTCTTGGCAGACGCCGAACTGGCTAAGTTATTCCTGAGCCAGGCAGCTTAGAGCCAACATAAAAAATACCCTCAAACAGAATGCTTGAGGGTATTTTTAACCAACCACAGGATCATTCAACTGCTCATTGACTTAACTGGTCAGAATTAATATCAAATGCGGCTTTTAATCTATTTTGACAATGATTAGTGTTGAACAACAAGCTCATCTTTTTCTTGCTGGCTTGGTGCAATCAGTTTGTAAGACATAATGCCGATCACCAATGCTTTGATGATCATCATTTGAGGATTACCGTAATAGGCAGCCATACCCACAAAGCCAGACACCAACATCAATACACGGTACTTTCGTAACGACGTCATATACAGTGCTGCGACAATCAAGCCCAAGTCCATAAATTGCAATGCTACAGGTAATGTCGGCTCGGCAATAAAGGCCGTTACGGCAACATAGACAATGTAAAGAATGGCCGCAGCCATAATCACTGCCAATGTATTAATCACCACTTTCGCTGACTTGGTGAAATCATTCACGTAACGATAAGTATTGATGGCAGCTACAGACAGGTTGAGGATCAGTTTTGGCCACCAGCCCATGAGAATTGACCAGATGATGTCGTTCGCAGCAGAGCCGAACGCAGCAAAACGGGTGAACTTCATACTGTTAAACACAGTAATGGAAATGTAGAACGCCACTGACGTCCAACCTAATACTTCTGTAACTAGTTCTAGCAAAACAATATCTCTTCTAATGTAACGTGCTTTATTGAATCACCTCAATAGCAATATGGAATCCTAAATTCATCATCTTTACTAGTGAAATTAATTGCCTAAAAGTTAATTGCGCGATGATGATAACGTAAAACACTACTAACTTAATACTCTTAACATACTGACAGAACCATTTTGTGATCTTCGTACTAGCTTGATGATACAACTAGATTCAAGAGTAGATAGAACCTGACCAACAAGGGCTTCTCTTCGCGGTTATGTGTACTCGCGCATACCGCCCTTCAAAAATACTTCGAGCGCTAAACAAAAAATATTTTTAACTTCTGCCAAAAAGCAACTTATTCACCATAAATACAACAACTTAAGCACAAGTCAACGACTAGCGCATTATTACAACACTAATGATTTATCTTTAACGTTTCTAGTCTTTCGTGTAAGGTTTTTCTTAATTGAACGTTCAATAAAAAAAAGAGAGTGTTAAATGCCGAAGTTAGGGATGCCGGAAATTCGACGTCCGCAGCTGATTGATGCAACGATGGCTGTTGTAAATGATGTTGGCTTGTCAAATGCGAGCGTTGCGTTAATCAGCCGAAAAGCGGGTGTGTCACCTGGGATTATTAACCACTATTTTGGCGGCAAGCACGGGCTTATGGAAGAAACCATGCGTGCCGTTCTCCGGCAGCTATCTGTCTCGGTGAAAACACGATTACAGCAAGTGGATAAGCGAGATATTGCCGGGCGTATCCAGGCCATCGTCGCGGGGAACTTTGACGATTATCAGATGGAAAGCAAGGTCGTTAAAACCTGGTTAGCTTTCTGGGCCCATGCAATGCACGACTCGCAGCTGCACCGCCTGCAGCAGATTAACGAGCAGCGTCTGTTGTCTCACCTACGCTATGAACTTAAGCAGGTACTGCCAGCAGAGCAAGCTGCGTTTGTGGCGCAGGGTATTGCCGCGCTAATCGATGGCATCTGGCTTCGCGGTGCTCTACACCCGGAAGGTATCTGCGCGGAGAAAGCCAAGCTCATCATTTCCGATTATCTGGACAAGCAGCTGTCACCCTACCTTCCACGGCAGTAACCTATCAATTATCAGAGCATCATTATGAAAACATTATTGAAATATAAATCGCCTCTCATTGGCGCAGCAGGGCTAATAGTGAGCCTGAATACGATGCCAGCCTTTGCGTCAGATTCTCAGTGTGAAGTGGTTCGCTTCTCTGACGTAGGTTGGACAGATATTACCGCGACAACCGCCATCACCAGCGAAGTACTTAAAGGGCTTGGTTACGAAACATCAACGCAGCTGCTTTCTGTACCTGTGACTTATTCTTCCATGGCTAACAAAGATATCGATGTTTTTCTCGGTAACTGGATGCCTACCATGGAAGGTGACATTGCCAATTATCATGAAGCAGGCACGGTTGAAACGGTTCGTGCAAACTTGCAAGGAGCGAAATATACACTTGCGGTTCCTCAGTACGTATTTGATGCGGGTGTGCGTAGCTTTGCTGATCTCGTTAAGTTTAAAAGTAAATTCCGCGGACGGATCTATGGCATAGAAGCGGGGAATGACGGCAACCGACTTATTCAGTCGATGATCGATGACAATGCATTTGATCTGGAAAAGTTCCGTCTGGTTGAGTCTAGTGAGGCCGGTATGGTGTCTCAGGTTAAGCGCGCTATTGACCGTCAGCAGTGGGTCGTGTTTCTCGGCTGGGCTCCTCACCCGATGAATAATAATTTCGACATCGCGTATCTAGATGGTGGCGACGATTACTTTGGTCCTAACTACGGTGGTGCCAGTGTTTATACCAACGTACGTAAAAACTATTTAGAAACCTGCCCTAATATCGGTCAGCTATTAAAGAACCTCTCATTTAGCCTGCCAATGGAAAATGAGCTGATGAATGCCATTTTAAATGAAAACGCAAAACCTTCCGACGCGGCGAATAATTGGTTAAAAGAAAACCCCGAAGTATTGAATAAATGGTTAAAGCAAGTTTCGGCTCGTAATGGCAGTAATGCAAAAATATCGTTGAGGCATTATTTACAAATATAACTATCGTTATACCAATCTACATAATTGTTGGATCATTTTTGCTAATTTAAATAACTCATAACTACGTTATGAAATTTGTTATTAGACTATGTTAGTTGTAATTCAGACTGATATTACAGTGATCACAATGAATCTTTATAAATAAACAAGGAGTAAAAGTGAACTTTATCATTGAGCATAAAATTCCTGTCGGCAGTTGGATGGCTGACTTCGTGGATTGGCTCACTTACAATGCGGCAGGATTTTTCGATTCTTTATCCTATGGTCTTGAATCATTAATTATGTTCTTCGTAGATGGCGTTAAGTGGTTCCCTCCCATGGGGCTGATCGCCCTTGTCGCGCTATTTACCTGGTTTCTTCACCGCAATTTATCTTTAATGGTATTTGTCGTCGCTGCATTTTTGTTGATCCTGAATCTGGGATACTGGCATGAGATGCTGGAAACTTTTGTTTTAGTGTTAACCGCGACACTCTTTTCCGTTCTGGTTGGTGTTCCGATTGGTGTCATGGCAGCTCACCGTCCCTGGTGTTACGCCATTTTGCGACCAATACTGGATTTGATGCAAACTATTCCAACCTTTGTCTATTTAATTCCAACGCTGGTTTTATTTGGTTTAGGGGTTGTTCCCGGCCTGATATCCACCATTATTTTTGCCATTGCTGCTCCAATTCGTTTAACTTATCTGGGAATTATCGGTGTTCCAGAAGAATTAGTGGAAGCAGGAAAAGCATTCGGTGCCAATCGAATGAAATTACTGTTTAAAGTTGAACTTCCGGCGGCAATGCCAAACATCATGGCGGGCATTACTCAATGCATTATGTTGTCACTTTCTATGGTGGTGATTGCTGCTCTCGTTGGAGCTGACGGCCTTGGCAAGCCAGTTATCCGTGCACTTAATACCGTGAATATTGCTCAGGGGTTCGAAGCAGGGCTGGCAATTGTTTTAGTCGCGATTATTTTAGATCGGCTGTGTAAAACTCCGGCATATCGTAACGGAGGTCATTAATCATGGTTGCAATCAATATTAAGAATCTGGATGTCATTTTCGGTGACAAGATCGCTAAATCGCTGGCATTACTGGATGAAGGAAAGAGTCGTCAGGAAATAATTGATATCACAGGCGATGTCGTTGGTGTGCATAATGTCAGCCTAGAGATCAAAGAAGGCGATATCTGCGTTCTCATGGGATTATCTGGCTCGGGTAAGTCTAGCCTGTTGCGGGCGATCAATGGTCTTAATCCTGTTTCCCGGGGCGAACTAAACGTCCGTGACGGTGACAACACCATTAACCTGGCAAATTGTGACTGTCGTACACTGCGCCACCTGCGCACAAACCGCATTTCGATGGTCTTTCAAAAATTCGCATTAATGCCTTGGTTAACCGTTCTGGATAACGTCGCTTTTGGCCTTGAGATGCAAGGTGTATCGAAAGATGAGCGTCGCCGTCGGGCAGAAGAAAAATTGGAAATGGTTGGCTTGGCCGAATGGAAAACTAACTTTCCTCACGAACTGTCGGGCGGCATGCAGCAGCGAGTGGGGCTGGCACGGGCGTTTACCATGGATAGCGATATTTTACTGATGGATGAGCCGTTTTCTGCACTTGATCCCCTGATTAGAAGTCAGCTTCAGGATGAGCTGCTTGAGCTTCAGCGTCAGCTGAATAAAACCATCGTCTTCGTGAGCCACGATTTGGATGAAGCACTGAAACTGGGTAATAAAATTGCCATTATGGAGTCGGGCCGTTTGATCCAGCACGGTAAACCGGAGGATATCGTACTCAACCCGAATACAGCGTACGTCGAGGAGTTTGTGGCTCACACCAACCCGTTGAATGTGTTATGTGGTCGTTCCTTGATGACAGATGCAGCAGCATTGCAACTGCAGGATAATAAACTGGTGCTAAGCCTCCATGATCAGACCTATGCCGAAACCGATCATCAAGGGCATGTTACTTCGGTGACCCGTCAAGGAAAGCCACTACCATTGCATTCGTGGCAGGTAGGAGACGATCTTGAGAGCTTAAAACAAGACAGCCTGGTGATAACCAGTCCGGACATCTCAATGCGGGAAGGATTGGAGATCCGCTATCGTACCGGACAACCTGTTCTGCTGGCCGAGGATGGGCCGCTGGTCGGCGTACTGGCGGACAATGATTTCTACCATGCCCTGTTAGGGAAACATTTTTCACTAGAAACCGAAGTCAGCACATAATCCGGCTTCTTCACTCGTAAGCGCAGTGTATACCCAAACTACCTCAAGATGCAGGATTCAGAGTGAGACCAGCGTGTTCAGTTCAAGGAAAATAACGGTAGGAATGGTCATCCCTTTCAACGTTATTTGACACAGAAATGGGCACGCTGACTCACTCCCAAAGGGCGAGCTTACTTGGCTTATATGCCTTGTTACCGATTATCAATTTAGAGCCACTAGATTTTCAAATCGGTGCCTAGCCTACAAGCCAAGTAATTCTCGCTGAAACGAGCATCTTGAGGTTGCTTGGGTATAGACCATTAACAGCCTTCAATACATAGAGCTGAGGTTTACCCTGCGCGTTACCAAATACCAGCCGTGGTAATAATAGCGCTCAACAAGACTCATTCTAAAAATAGACAGATCCCCAAGGAATTAAAAAACAATGGGAAACACATTTAGTTGTCAAAAAGAGTTACCGCTAATGCCGGTGCCAAGCTTAAATAATACATGTCATAAACTTGTTGATTGGGCTGGGCCGTTATTAACGAAAGAAGAGCTAACCAAAACTAAAAAAGTAGTTGAGCACTTTTTACAGCCAGGAGGGACGGGAGAAGTCTTACAAAATGAGCTGACTGAATGGGCGAATCAACACACCCACTCTAACTGGTCGGCACCCGTCTGGCGAGCGCTTTATCTGGAATCCCGAGACTCTCTGGTGATTAACAGCAACGTATTTTATTACCTGAAAAGTAAGCTTGACGAAAAGGCCTGTTCACAGGCAAATATCGCCGCCGCGCTTATTGTCAGCGTTTATAATTTTATCTCTTTGCTTGATAGAAAAGAGCTCTCGGTTGACATGCAAAAAGATATGCCGCTTTGCATGAATCAATACTGCAACCTTTTTTCCTCAACAAGAATAGCGCAACTGGGGACGGATGAGCTCAACGTTACATCGTCCAGAAAGCATATTGTGGCAATTCATAATCAGCGTATATACAAAATCAATATTCTTGATGAAAAAGGAAGTATCAGATCGCCATCAGCAATTGAATCCGATCTTGATTGCATTCTTTCTATCTCGGGAAAAGGGCAAAACATCGGTGTACTCACCACTATGCAGCGAGATGACTGGGCAGAAAGCAGGGCAGATTTGCTTCAGGTATCAGCTAATAATAGAGAAGCGATGACAGCAATCGAAGACGCTGCCTTTGCCTTGTGCCTTGATGAAAACACCCCGGAAGAGATAACCGAGGTATCAAAACAGTTACTTCATGGCGATGGACAGGATCGTTTTTTCGACAAGTCGCTGCAATTTATCGTCTTCAAAAATGGCAAGACCGGCGTCAATTTCGAGCATACCGGGGTAGATGGCTCTGTTATGTTGCGCCTGATTGGATATCTCTATGACACGATTGACAAGGTCTCTTTTGATAAAAAGGTTTGCTTTGATGAAAAGGGCTCTTGGGATGAAAAGTGCTCTTCTGCCAAGGCCAAGAAACTACTGACTCCTGAAGTTAAAGAGATTGAGTTTGATTTAGATGATGCATTGGCGCAGACGATCCGCGCAGCAGCGGATGCATTTTGTCAACACAAAGCCAATACTCAAACCAAGGTTTTGAATTTTACTCAGTTTGGCAAAAATCAGATCAAGCAGTTTGGCGTGAGTCCCGATGCGTTCGTTCAGGTGGCGTTACAATTGGCTGAACATAAGCTTTATGGAAAGTGCTACAGTGCCTATGAAGCAGTGATGACCAGAACGTTTCTCGACGGGCGGCTCGATGTCTTGTATACAGTTTCGCCTGAGTCGATGGCGTTTATTCGTAACATGCGCGATCCCGATTGTAGCAATCAGACCAAGATCGATTCACTCATTAAGGCAACACGAGTACATGTCGAAAGGGCAAACGAATGTAGGTTTGGCCATGGGGTTTACACCCATTTACTCGCACTTAAATACCACTATAAAGCGGTTGGCCGTGACATCGGCATTGATACCCTTCCAGAAATATTTACCGATAAAGGATACCAAGCCCTGACTCACAGTGTGGTTTGTACCAGTACCACGTCAGAATACGGTGTAGAACTGGCAGGTTACGGGCCGATTGTCGATGATGGCTACGGAATCAGGTACTTTAAGCGAGATGATTCCATCTGCTTCAATATGACAAGCCGAACCGACATGCAGGACAAGCTTGAGCAGATGCGAGCCTATATCAAACAATCGCTGCTAGAAATGGCGGATTTGATGCGAAGCCGATAGCTGTCCCCTAAAATAGTATCGCATCAAAACTGAACACCCATTAAACCAAGCTGCCCTCAAATTAATGGGTGTTCTATTGTAGTACTATGTCATTCGCAACTTATTCTAAGTTTGGTGGCGTCCCTTCACCGTTAGACACAACCGCATCAATTTGAACTGATGCCGACATAGGAATAGATACGACACCAATTGTTGTTCTGGCAGGTAGTTCATCTTGGAAGTAGGTGACATAAACGTCATTGACGGCATCAATATCAGCAATATCTGTCAGTTGAACGTTCACTTTCACAACATCGTCCATAATGTGGCCGATGCTTTCAACGATCGCCTTGATGTTATCTAGGCACTGTTTGGTCTGATCTTTAATCCCACCAGTTACAATAAGCCCAGTGGTAGGGTCTATCGGTAACTGTGCTGCGATATGATTGTAATGAGAAAACGCGACCGTTTGAGTGTAATACGGACTTGTTGGCGCGTTCTCTGTATTGTTGACTTTGATAACGATGCCATGGCGATCTTCTACTTCTTGCGGTGGAGTGCCGTCACCGTGTGATACCACTGTGTCTATCTGTACCAACGCATCCATGGGTAATGCAGAAGCAGCAACCACTGAGCGAGCAGGTACATAGGCGACAGCTCTCGCAATTGCGGAATCTGGGAAGTAGGTACTATAGATCTCGTTGACGGCTTCGATATCGTTAAGGTCTTTTAGGAAAATGTTTACTTTGACAATATCGTCAAATGGAACATCAATGCTCTCTAAAATCGCTTTGATATTCTGTAGGCACTGCCCTGTTTGCTCTTTGATTCCGCCAGAAACAATCTGGCCCGTTTTCGGATCAATCGGTAATTGAGCAGACACATTATTGTAATGAGAAAACGCCACCGTTTGTGTCGACACTGAGCTTTGTGGCGCATTGTCTGTATTTCTTACCCGTTTGATGAGATCACACGGCTCTTGTGATGGGGTACCTTCGCCATTAGAGATAACGGCATCGATTTGAACCAATGCATCATTTATTGGCAGCGCAGCAACTGCTACAGTTGTTCGAGTCGGAAGGTAACTGTTGAAAAAGCTTGAGTAGACGTTATTTACGGCATCAACATCAGCAATGTTTTTAACAAACACATTGACTTTAACCACATCGTCCATAATGTGGCCGATGCTTTCAACAATGGCTTTGATATTATCCAGGCACTGTTTGGTTTGCTCTTTGATCCCACCAGTTACAACAAGGCCAGTGGCAGGGTCTATCGGTAATTGAGCTGAAATATTATTATAGTGAGAAAATGCAACGGTCTGTGTGGAGGCCAAGTCTTTAGGTGCGTTCTCAGTATTTCTTGAAAGTTTTACGATCTTGCTGGTCATGTCGATATTTATCCTGTTGTAGAGTAAGTGAATATTTTCTTGGTATTGGCTTGAGTTAATTCTTCATTCGTTCTTGTCTTGTTTAAATGACAAGTAATTGCGGATAGTTAAAATCGTGAATAGCTAATAATTTTATAATAAATGAAGCAAGGTTTAATTGAATTTGATTAGAGTCAAGATTCCGGATTAACCATTAGTTTCGAATAAAAAGTGTTAGCTTCATTTAAATATATTAAAGAAATAACATAGAAAAACCGATAGTGAGTTTTTATCACTGGAGAGATAACTGATATTTTGGTAAGGCTGTTTCTTATCTTATTCCAGTGCTCGCTATAAATAAAAAGACCTCTAAAAGATAGAGGTCTTTGTTAATTAAGCTTGGTTAGTCGCTATACATTATAGCGTTTTTAAGAAACCGTTGATCTTCTCTTCGTGATGCTTAATGGTCTCTTCTGTCGGGATCACCGCATGCTTATGCGTGAAGTATACCAAGATAGCCATTTGAGCCGTTAAGCGGTTTTCAGCTTCGTCGAATGCGACTGAGTATTCACTTTCTAGCGCACCACGAGTGACTTCTTCTTTGTCATTGGCAGGTAGGCAGTGCAGCAACATTGCGCCCGGACGAGCTTTCGCCATCAGTTCTTCGGTAATCACATAATCTGGCATGAAGGCAGCAAGACGCTCTTCTTTTTCATCCATTTGCGTTACCCAGTAGAAACTGTCGCCGTAAACCACATCACATTCACTGATCTGATCTACATCGTCAGTGATCTCGATATGACCACCAGACTCTTTACAGAAAGACTCTGCAAGTTCTACCCACTCTGGCTCCATATGGTATTTCTTAGGACCAATTTGCTTAAAGCCCATACCGTATTTTGCACATGTCAGCATCAGTGAGCGACATACGTCTGTCGCATCGCCCATAAAGGCAAGAGTAAGATCTGATAGTCTGCGACCATCCGTGATGTGCTCTCTAATGGTGTAAAGATCTGCAAGCATCTGTGTCGGGTGGAAACGAGTATCCAGACCGTTGATTACCGGCACTGTTGACATCTCTAACAGGCCATCAAGAGTTTCTGGACTATTCGTACGCGCCATGATGATGTCGCACATACGTGATAATACACGTGAAGTATCATCAATAGACTCCTTACCGCCCAGGTGGATGTCTTTAGGAGACAGGAACAGTGCGTGTCCGCCAAGTAACGTCGCTGCCACTTCAAAAGATACTCGAGTACGAGTAGAACCCGCCTCAAAAATCATCCCTACTGATTTGCCCTTGAAAAGCTGAGGGATGGCGTTATCTCTGCGCGCTTGTTTGAGGTATGTCATCAGCTCCATCATGTTGTCCATCTCTTCAACAGAGAAGTCTTTCATTGACACCATGTGTTCCATGTTTGCTTTGTTTAGTTCAGTCGCGCTTGAAGAAGGTAGTTTCATGATAATGTTCCTTGTTTTATCCGGGGGATCTTCTTGTCGAACATCCCCTTTTGTTTCATTGAAAGTTGTTGGAGTAGATTTAAATTAAATTTTTGGTACTTGCTGGGTAATACAGTGGATGTTTCCGCCGCCAAGTAAGATTTCACGGGCAGGTACACCATTAACCTCGTAACCCGGATAGATGTCCTCTAATATCGCTTTGACGTCGTTGTCGTATCGCTCATCAAGCAGAGGCAGTACTATCTGCTTATTGGTAATAAGGTAGTTGGCATAAGAAGCGGCTAAGCGTTCGCCTGCCTCTCGCTCCATTCCCTCCGCGATATCAATACCTGCGGCTTCTTCAGCAGACATAAACAACGGGCCTGGCATCGGCAGCTTGTGCACAACGATGTTTCGCCCTTTGGCATCGGTTTGGCTGGACAGGTAGTCGTAAGCTTCACGGCTTATTTCATACTGAGGGTCATTTTCATCCTCGCACCAGGTCAGTACGACTTCGCCAGGCTTCACGACGTGAAGAATGTTGTCGACGTGACCGTTAGTTTCATCGTTATACAGTCCTCGTGGCAGCCAAATTACCTTGTCAACATTGAGGTGTTCACACAGAACGGCAGTGAGCTCCTCCTTGCTTAAGTCTGGGTTGCGGCTTTCATGAAGGAGGCACTCCTCAGTGGTGTAGAGCGTGCCTTCACCATCAACGTGGATTGAACCGCCTTCCAGAACGATAGGCGCTCTGTAGCGTGAGTCTCTGATAGCTTCACACATTTTTTGTGCTACCTGATCATCACGATTCCATGGTGAATAAAGGCCATCAACAAACCCACCCCATGCATTGAACTCCCAGTCGACACCACGGCGTTCACCTTTGTCGTTGGTGACGTATGTCGCACCAATATCACGCATCCATGAGTCATCAGTAGAAATCTCAAGTACACGAATATCGTCTGGTAAACGTGAAACCGCGTTATCGTATTGCTCTGAACTCACCAGCATCGTCACTGGGGTGGTTTTGCTGATTTGCTTAGCGACATCGGTAAACACTCTTTGTGCTGGCTTGGCGCCATTGCGCCAGTTATCTGTACGCTCTGGCCATGCCATCCAAATTTCACTGTGAGGCTCATGCTCACCGGGCATTCTGAAACCATCTTGTTTTGGAGTCGTTGTAAATACTTTTTTCATGATTTTTCTCCTGAACTAAGCCTTCGCTTCTTGCTGTTCTACTTGTTCTTTTTTGCGTTTTAGTGCACCTAGCAAAATCCATTCACCCATCAAGATTGTGGCAATGACACCTGCCAATACGGGGCCGGTATAGCTCCAATCTGCGACCGTAAGATCGAGTGCTTCCGGGAAGATAAACAATACGACAGCTTGGAAGATGACAAAGAAGCACACGATGGACATTAGCCATTGGGCACCTATGCCACCTGGCACTTGAAATGGACGCTCACGCTCGCCATCAACGAGGCGCAGCTTTAGATACGCCGGGAACATGAACAAGTAAGGTAGTAGGAAAATACAGCTAGAGAAGGCGAAGATTGACCAGAATAAGTCATCGTTACCTTGTGCAAACAATGCGTAAGACAAAATCACCACGGTAGAAACGATACCAGTAATGTTGTTTGCACCGACTGGTGAACCTTTTTCTGACACTTTTGCCACAGGAGCTGGTAGCTCGCCTTCTTGTGCCGCTTCTGCTGCTGCTCGGCTTGCCCCCATAGTCCAGCTCACCATGTTGCCGATAAGGGTTAGCAGGGCGAGTGTGCCGAACAGGTACACCATGGCAGTACCGAATACGCCGTCACCAAATAAGGTTTTGAAGGTATCGATAAGGCCGGCGACAAGGCCAATGCTTTCAACAGGCAGAGCCATCAAAATACCAAGGGTACCGAAGATGTATAGGAAGGCCGTGATGCCAATAGAAAGGAAGACCGCTTTAGGCATGTCGCGAACATCTTTCATCTCTTTGGTCATGGTCGCAACCAGTTCGAAGCCCATTAAGTTAAAGACAATCGCGGGTAAGAAGGAAACTGCCGAATCCATATTTGGAATCATGGCTGAGAAGCTAAATTCGTTAGCGACACCATTGTTCATCGCATAGACAAAGCCGCCCACTCCAAGTGTGCTAATCACGATGATTTTCAACACTGCACCGACGTTCGTTACCCAGACACCAATATCAGCAGACACATTGCAAATCCAAACGGTTAGCCAGGTTAGCAAGATACAGATGGCGATCTGTCCCCAAAGGGAGAGCTCCGGCATAAATAGCTCGGCAAACATTCCGGCAAACATGATGTAAACCGCTGGCATCCATAAGCCAACATTGATCCAATAGAACCATGTGGTGCGGACTGCCCATTTGAAATTAAACGCTTGTTTTACCCAATCGTAGATCCCCCCGTCGCCTGGGTAGGTTGTGCTTAATTCGGATGTGATCAACCCATAAGGGATGACAAAAAAGATTAACATCAACACCCACCAGCCAATGGCACTAACACCGATACTGGCAGAGGCGGTTAATGTGTCGACTACCAATACTGCACATAAAGTAAATAGTGCAATAGCCGTGACTCCCATTTTACCTTGAGTTTCGTTACTCATCGCTCTTCTCTCCTTAATTCCAACTCGCTAGTTATTAAAGGAGAAATTTCCGTAAAGAACTTTGATGAAAACTGAATATCGGTTTTGGTTAAATCAATTAGGATTAAAAATAAAATGGCTTCAACATAAATAGAGAAAATATACCCAATAGACCGGACAATTGATTTTGATCAATATTTGACTTTTAGGATATCGATAAAAGGCTGGATAATTAAAGTGTCTCCGAGATCACATATCCAATTTGGAAAGTGGATTAATGATATTTTTGTGATTTAGGTAAGGTTTAATAATGCAGCTTTTAAACAAGAGTCGATTTGTGATTTTTATCCACAATCACAAGGATTTATTTCAATACAGTGTGATAAGTCTTTTTGACTTCACTTATTCGGAGAACTCGATATGTCTAAGCCTATTATTGTTGTCGCTGTAGGCGGAAATGCTTTGCTACAACGCGGTGAAATCATGAGTTGTGAAAATCAACAGAAAAGCATCGCGCAGACAGCAAGCTCATTAGCTGAGCTCAGCAAAGATTATCGTTTGGTCATTGTTCATGGCAATGGCCCTCAAGTGGGCTTACTTTCGTTGCAAAATGATGCTTACAAAGATTGTCCACCCTACCCATTTGATGTACTTGGTGCCGAAACGCAAGGGATGATTGGCTACCTTATCCAACAAGGGCTGAATGCTGCCATTGAAGACCGTTATACCACCACCATTCTGACTCGCATTGTTGTCGACGAAAACGATCCAGCGGTGGCAGATCCTTCTAAATTTATTGGACCTGTGTATACCGAAGAGCAAGCCAAGCAACTTGCCGAGCAAAATAGCTGGATTGTAAAACCAGATGGGGCGCATTGGCGTCGTGTTGTGCCGTCTCCGAAACCACTGGAAGTATTAGAGATAAAAGCCATTCAGGACCTATTAGAGAAAGAGCATCTCATCATTTGTGGCGGCGGTGGTGGTGCCCCCGTGGTCGAAAAATACGGTGCCTATGTGGGCTTTGAAGCCGTTATCGATAAAGACATGACTGCCGCATTGATTGCTCAACAAATTGGTGCCGAACACCTACTTATTCTGACAGACGGCACTCACGTCTGTTTGAACTGGGGAACACCAGACGAAGAGAAGCTGGAAAATGTATCCGTTGAGCAAATGAAACAATACAACTTCCCAGCAGGTTCCATGGGGCCTAAAGTGGATGCATGCTGTCAGTTTGTCAAAGAAACAGGTCAAAAAGGGCATATCGGTGACCTGACTTGCGCGTTAGAGATCATTGAAGGAAAATCCGGTACTCATATCCGCCGATAAAACCATTACTGTTTGATAAGCTGTTTAAAGGAGAGCTGGCTAAACTTTTCATTCTCTCAATGGATCTTTGGCAAGCGCTCCTTTATCTTTCTAATTAGTATTAGACTTAATGTATGGCAAGCATATGCGAAAAGTTAAGACAGAAGAAAAATTACGGAGAATTCACGAAGCTGTTGTCCGGTTGATGGATAGGCGTGAAGCAACGGATATCTCTATGTATGATGTCGCTAAAGAATGTGGCATGGCAACATCAACGTTGTACCATCACTACCCCAACATAGAAGACTTGTTTCATACATTATTAAAGGATGTTTTTGACGAGTTCGACCTATTATTGGAACGATGTATAGATGAAGAAAAAGTCTCGCATTGGACTGATATTAACAAGATGATAGAAACTGCCTATGTGGACTATTACAATAATAATCCTATTGCGAAGAAGCTAATATTAGGACGCCATACATTCTCTGAATTAGGCCATGCAGATACCGAGCATGATCTTGAATTAGGTCATCAGGTTGAAATGATTTATAGACGTTTTTTCGATATCCCTCAACTGTCGCAACCTATTAATATTTTTGCCATATCACTACAGGTTGCTGATAAAATCTATTCTCTTTCCTATCGAAAATTTGGTTATATCACTCCAGAGTTAGCTCAAGAAGCGGTACGCCTTACCGAGTCGTATATTCAAATCTACATCCCCAAAATTTGTCAAAGAGTCGATTCAGAATGAAGCTCTGAGCATTCCTTCTGGATAATTCGAGAATTGAAACCCAAAACCAATATATAAACAGCATTTTACTGAGGGAACTTATTCGTTAGCGATACCCACTCTAAAACTGACGTTCAGCTCAACAAGAGTAATACGAAAGATGCTACTCAATGGCATCAAAAGCAAGAGAGTCATTAAATGCTATTTTGACCTCTATTGGACAAATACAAGATATAAACACTCAGATAGCAACGGCAGCAGAAGAACAAAATGCAGTGGCTCAAGAGATCAATCAATCGGTCATCGAAGTAAATAGCCTTGCTAAAGCAACCAATGAGAATGCGGAAAGTACAGAGCACTCAACGAAGCAATTATCCCGTGTAGTGGAAAGCTTATCTGAAATTACAGGCAAGTTTAAGCTGTAGAAATCTATATCAAAACTAAACACCCTAAACGACGAAATCCCAGCATTTCTTCGGGGACGCCTAGTCTGGGCTCTCTAATGTGGCGGAGTGCTTCGAGGGTATTGCGGATTTGAACCCTAGATTTTAGGCATAAAAAAACCGCTAATTGCTTAGCGGTTTTCTTGAATGTGGCGGAGCGTTCTGGGTATGGGGGGATTTTCAAATCCCTATCAAAACTAAACACCCTAAACGACGAAAGCCCAGCATTTCTGCTGGGCTTTCTAATGTGGCGGAGAGATAGGGATTTGAACCCTAGATACGCTACAAACGTATGCCGGTTTTCAAGACCGGTGCTTTCAACCACTCAGCCATCTCTCCGTTATGCGGCGAATAATACGGGGCTAACTTATGCTTGTAAAGCAGATTTTTAAAAACCCGGCTTATGTGATTAAACCTTGAACAACAGGGCGTTATCGCAGATGAATACATGAAACTTACACCGAGAACTTTCTCATCTCGTGGTTTAAATCAGCCAATGACTGGCTGTCATTGATAACCTTAACCACTTATCCGGTTGAGTTTTGGATTGCAGAACCATTAGAAATACACTTGATAATGAATGTGAGCAATGGCTTAGAGCGTGCCAATTAAAACTGGAAAAATCACGGTGTTGCGATCTGATTCTGAGTTGCTGAACAGAACTTTTCCAACTAACTGTCCCATAATAGTTTTATTCGACCAACTAATCAGCCATAAATGGCTAGAGAACTGATATCAATTGTCTAAGCCAACCTGATACATAAATTACATAATAACTAGGGAAGACCAGCATGTCAGTTGACAAAATGCCAGATCTACTAATTATTGGATTTATATTCCTTACTGGATGGATAGCCCACGTCATTAGTTCAAGAGCTCATATTCCACGCGTAACTATTCTGCTTTCTATTGGTGTTATAGCAGGGCCGGCTGTACTTGATTTGGTTTCACCGGAATTTACACAACACTTTTCAACGGTGTCACACTTGGCACTGGCGATGATTGGCTTTTTACTGGGGGAAAGCTTTGCTGGTCGTGACATTAAGGCAGAAAGGCGACAGATCCTTTTTATATCTCTAGGAGCATCAATCGTTCCTGCTATTGCGGTTTTTAGTTCTGTATTACTGGTGACTTCAGATCTCGCCTTAGCACTGGTTCTCGCAGGTATCGCAACCGCAACAGACCCAGCAGCAACGGTAGACGTCATACGCGAGTTTCGGGCTCGCGGACCTGTATCAAGAATACTTAAAGGGGTCGTTGCCGTTGATGATGCCTGGGGAATAATTATATTCTGCCTGCTGCTGGCTATTGCAACCGCCTTATCTGGCGAGGGTACCAGCATTGTAGATATAGCATATGGTGTCTGGGATGTCTGCGGTGCTTTACTACTTGGAGCGTTGATTGGAATTCCGATGTCGGTAGTTATTGGACGACACCGACCTGGCGAACCTACTATCGTCGAGGCTATGGGATTTGTTTTTATCTGCGGAGGTTGTGCAATCTATTTCGACGTATCCTATTTGTTGGCTTGTATGATGCTCGGGGCAACGGTCGCAAGAAGGGCGAAGCATATCGAGAGACCTTTTCATGACATAGAAACAGCCAGCGATCCATTTCTTGTCATCTTTTTCATTCTATCAGGAATGAACCTTGATCTATCAGCACTGAATACACTAGGTATCGCCGGGATTGTCTATGTTGTTGCACGATGTATAGGCAAAATACTTGGGGCTCAAATATTTGCACATTGTGCTCAGTCATCGCCGCAAGTTACCAAACATTTAGGGTGGTGCCTGCTGCCCCAAGCAGGGGTTGCTATTGGTATGGCTCTCTTGGTAAGCGAGAAGTTACCCGAAATTGGCGAATCGGTATTAACCTTAGCAGTGACGACAACGGTACTCTTTGAGTTGCTAGGCCCACTCACTACACGTTGGAGTCTTTATAAAGCAGGAGAAATACCAAAAGAGTATTGATTCTTCCTACCTTTAGCCGAAAGCATTGCAGCTGTTCTCCATGCAGCTCAGCATCTACACCTACAGACCACAAACAGTTACAACACAGCGAAATCAAGCAAAGCGAGCAAATTACAAACCTCAAATTGTCAAAAGGTTTACTCAAACGCGCCACCATTTCGATAAAACCAGAAATAACGTATTGACAGAAACCATTCCTGAATTTATATTTCCAAACATATCGAAACAACCGTTCTTACAAGGCAACAATTATGAGTCCTGAAATTATTACGATGATAAAAGAAGCGGCAGACATGTTTGTGTTCTTAGCCGCTGAGCTGACTATCCTTTTTCTTGTCGTCAGCTACCTGGTGGGCATTTTGCAGGAGTTCCTGACTCCCGAGAAAATCCAGTCAATCCTAAGCTCGCGCAAAGGCAAGGGATACTTTATTGCTGCACTGCTTGGCGCCATTACGCCGTTCTGCTCCTGCTCGACGATCCCTTTCCTGAAAGGTCTGCTTCGAGCTCGTGCCGGTTTTGGTCCGATGATGGTCTTCCTGTTTGGCAGCCCGTTACTTAATCCTGTCATCATTGGTCTGTTTGTCGTGACCTTCGGTGTAAAAGTCGCTGTATTCTATTTCCTTGTTGCGATGGTGGTGTCGGTAACAGCAGGTTTCGTACTGGAGAAACTGGGCTTCGAGCGATATGTACGTAAGGAAGCTTATGAGACGGCAGATACCGGCTCAAGCTGTGGTACATCTTGCAGTGAGGCTGCACCAGCAACAACATCATGCTGTAACTCAAGCGCTTCAGTCGAAGTCAATGCGTGTGGCGAAGCTGTTTTAACCGTCAAAGAAGAGAGCCGTTGGATGCGCGTTTGGCGTGCAACATGGAAGGACTTCAAACAAGTATTTCCTTACTTGCTTGCAGGTATCTTGCTGGGCTCGTTCATTTACGGCTTCATCCCAACAGACATGATTGCGAAATATGCGGGTGCCGCAAACTGGTATGCAATCCCTGTCGCGGCGGTAATTGGTATTCCTCTATACATTCGTGCAGAAGCCGTTATCCCGCTAAGTGCCGCACTTGTTCAAAAAGGAATGGCCCTAGGTTCGGTAATGGCATTGATCATCGGCAGTGCGGGCGCAAGTTTAACCGAAGTCATCCTTCTGAAGTCTATCTTCAAGAATCAGATGATAGCCGCTTTTCTTACCGTCATCCTCGGGATGGCAATCGGAGCCGGTTACCTGTACTCCTACCTATTTGGTTAATCCTGGCTGTTTTTAACCGTCTACGCCTCCCTTCCGGGAGGCGTTTTTATATATATAAGCTAAACATTGCAGCAAATACTTACGCTCTAGTAAGCCACACCAATACGTTAGTTTAGATAATTGCCTGCCTCTAGTTCGTCAATCATTGCTACTGCGTAATCACTCACAGAAATACGGCTTGCCCCCTGCTCGTCGGCCAGCAACTGCTCGCCACCAAGTCAAACTGGCGTACTTCAACGTCCGCATCATCGACCCTAAACGACGAAAGCCCAGCATTTCTTCGGGGACGCCTAGTCTGGGCTTTCTAATGTGGCGGAGCGCTTCGAGGGTATTGCGGATTTACTTCGCCCTGCGGGCCGTTGCTCTAAAACGCCTTCGGCTAGCAACGTTGTCTCGCTTCGCTCGGCTGAACCCTAGATCTTAGGTATAAAAAAACCGCTGATAATTCAGCGGTTTTCTTGAGTTTGGCGGAGAGATAGGGATTTGAACCCTAGATACGCTACAAACGTATGCCGGTTTTCAAGACCGGTGCTTTCAACCACTCAGCCATCTCTCCGTTGTGCGGCGAATAATACAGAGTGCGACCAAGGTTGTAAAGCACCATTGATTACCTTATCAATCAACTGATGAGGTTTTCATCAGGTAGTCCATTTACTCGTCATCTCGAACTATAATTCCCTTCTTTCGCTTCGGGTAATCATAGTAAATTGTTGCAGCATGCTCGCTAAAAATAGCCTGCCAGCAGTCGACCTCAAAGCCAAAGACTGCCACGCCGCAGGTTGGCATGTTATCGATGTTCAGCCCCAACATATTAACCAAATCATTAATGGCCGGGTTGTGACACACCACCATTAAGCGGTCAACCTGAGTAGTGCTTGCCTTAATAGTATCCAGCAGTTCAAAGGCCGATTCGGTATACAATTCAGACCGAGTTTCTAATTTTGGCTGACTAGAAAGTCCTTTAGAAAAGAAATAGGCTGTCTGGGCAGCCCTTAGCGCCGAACTGGAAACAATAAGCTGAGGGCCAGTTTGCCAGGCATTAAGACGATGCACCATTTCAGGCGCATTTTTCATTCCACGCTCATTTAGCGGCCGCTCATGATCATCGAGTGTAGGATCATCCCAGGAAGACTTTGCATGGCGAACTAGAAAAAGTAACTTCATTCTCAACGTCCCCTCCAACGTAGCGCAGAATCGCATTACTCATTCCAAGTATATAGAAACGTTTGGGAACCGTCGTAAAGGGAAAGAGACAAACGAGGAGAAAACCAAAATATGAGAGGAAATTTGGCCCCGGAACTCCAAGGCCCAAGCGGATCACATTGCAGATTTAACGGCACGTGCTAGCTTGCTTGCAGCCTTCTTAGGATCCGGATCCTTTGCATTGAAGAAATTAGTTACCACGTCAAAGATGGCAGCCTGGACATAACTTGTCGTGGCAAGCCCTTGCGAGACACTCGGAACAAGGCCACCATTGGTGGATGTCGATTTAAACGTCGCCATTGAATCTAATGCGCACTTGTCGAAATTACTCATGTCCATATCGAGGCGAACCGGAATTGATCCTTTGTTTAAATTGAATATCTCCTGGAAGTCTTTATCTAAGATGGTACGGGCCAAATCTTTTTGTGCCTGGCGATCTTCTTCCTCGCTGAGTTTGAAAAATGCAAAGCTGTCGATGTTGTAGGTAAACTGCCCCTGAGTGCCCGGAGCAGCAACACACAGGTAATCTTTGCCCGGTGTTTTACCGGCTGCAGCAAACTCGCCTTTCGCCCAGTCGCCCATGATTTGCATTGCAGCCTCGCCATTAATCACCATCGATGTTGCCGAGTACCAATTCCTTCCCCGATATTTAGGGTCAATATAGTCACGCATTTTACGATACTGAGCAAAAACCTCCGTCATTTGCTCACCACCCAGTACGTCCATATCCAGATCGACAAAAGCTTTTTGGTAATCGGCGGCACCGAGAACGGCAAGCGCAACGGCTTCAAACAGCGTAATGTCCTGCCATGGCTGGCCGCCATGCGCCAACGGAATAAAACCAGCCGCTTTGACTTTGTCGGCAACGTCAAAAAACTCTTTCAGGCTTGTCGGCACTGATGCACCTGACTTTTTCAAAACATCAGGATTCACCCACAACCAGTTCACACGGTGGACATTGACTGGCACGGCCACATAATCACCATCGTATTTCATCACCTTGGTGACAACTTCAGGTAAGACACTGTCCCAATTTTCGGCAGTGGCGACATCACTCAAGTCAGTGAGAAAGCCCAGCTTTCCCCATTCCTGAATATCATGGCCTTTGATTTGTGCCGCCGACGGCGGATTGCCAGACACAGCTCGGGTCTTGAGCACCGTCATCGCGCTTTCACCGCCACCACCGGCAATAGCAAAATCTTTCCAGCTATTGCCCTGTTCTTCCATCATCCCTTTCAGTACCGACACCGATTTGGCTTCGCCGCCCGATGTCCACCAGTGTAGTACTTCGACTTCGCCTGCATGTGTCACGGCAGCCGTAAGCGCCAGGGTTAATGCTGAAAGTGTCTGTATTATTTTCATTATCTCGCTCTTACGGCAAATACGGCTAGTGACGCTATTCTTCCAGCAAACGCGGAATATAGACTTTAACTTCCAACCCACCTTCTTCAGCGTTATGGATAGTCATATCACCACCGTGGGCGTGAATAATATTTCGGGCGATCCCCATTCCCAAACCATGCCCCTCATCATCTTTGGCAATACGAAAGTACGGCTCAAAGACAGTCTCCAGCATTTCTGCCGGGATACCTTCACCCTTATCTTTGATGATCAGCACCAACGCATCGGACTCATCCGAAACAATTACGCTAACTTCATGGCCATACTTCACACCATTATCAATGAGGTTGCTAAGACAACGCTTCAGCGCCAGCGGTTTACCTGTCATCGGTGCTATCTGGGTATTGGGAAGGTGGACTTTTGTTTGTTTATTGTTGTGCCTCTCAGCAATACTACGCAGCATTTCCGACAGATCGACTGTGGTTAGATTCTCGTGGAGATCGGTATCTTTTACGGTCTGTAGCGCACCTTTCACCATCATTTCCAACTCATCGAGATCATTGTTGAACTTCTCAATCTTCGCTTCATCATCAATAAGCTCAGCCCGAAGTCGCAATCGAGTAATTGGGGTTTTTAAATCATGAGAAATAGCAGAGAACAGATGTTCCCTGTCATCAATATACCGTCGCAGACGAAGCTGCATACGATTAAAGGCCTGTGTTGCCGTGACCAGCTCACTCGCCCCCTCTTCTACCAACGGCGGCTGATAAATATCCAGGCTTAATGCATTGGCGGCATTGGCAAGCCGCTTGAGAGGTTTGGTTTGGCGGCGGATCATAAAATAAGTGAAGACCAGCAGCAGCGTCGTGATAAAGATAAGAAAAATAACCTGCTGTTTGGTAATGATCTCATCTTCCAACGTCACATAGGGTGAAGGTAGCAAAGCGGCAATATACAGCCACTCATTGGTTGCCAGCTCTAACTGCACGACAAGGATAGGTGGATTGAACGGCTCCAGACTCAGGGTGTAATGTGCCCAAGAACGTGGCAGATCGGTCAATAAGATATCATTCTTCAGAACGTGCAGGGTTTCCGGCCGGGAAAACTCAACCCGAATAACATCTAACCGAGGCAGTTTTTCGCTCAGGGTTTCTTCGAAAACTCTAACCGCCGTATTTTTCATCTGGGAGGAAGGAATAGGATCAATAAGAATTTCTTCTTCGTTAAACGAAACAAAGAAACGGGTTCCTCCCATGTTTCGCAGCTGATCCAATACGATATGTCGATATTCGAGAGGGAGTGACTGAAAGAAGGTTACCGTCGATGCAAACATGTTCGCCATGCTGGCCGATGCCGACTCAAGTCCTTCCAAGTCCCGCTGTTTTGACTGCCCATACCAAATAATCGTTGCAATTAACTGGGCCAGAAACACCGCCAGCAAGGTAAACCATAAAGTGCGTGCCAGAAGAGACTTTGGCCACCATTTTTTCCAATTCATGTATCGATGCCTTCTTCTGTCACATCAGCGCAATACTATTCTTCGTAGGTGACTTCAGCATTAAATGAATAACCATTACCGCGACTGGTCTTAATCAATCTTTGCTGTGTGCCTTTGTCACCCAGGCGCTGGCGTAAACGGCTAAGCTGAACATCAATACCGCGCTCTGATGGATGAGATTCACGGCCTCGAGTCGCAAATGAGATGGTATCGCGATCGAGAACTTCATTCGGACGGGAGAGAAATAGCATCAGTAACGCAAAATCACTACCGGACAACTCATAATCCTTGCCTTTATCCAAATCAAACAGGCGCTGAGAAGATGTCTCTAACCGCCAGTTGGCAAACCGAATCGCTTTTGGCGTTGCAGGTGCTTGCTGTGTTTCGGCAGGTTTCACTCTGCGCATCAGTGCTTTGATCCGTGCCATCAGCTGTCGTGGGCTAAAAGGCTTGGCAATATAGTCATCCGCTCCAAGCTCAAGACCAATTATTTGGTCCATTTCGTCAGAGACGGCCGTCAGCATAATAATTGGTACATCAGAAGTTTTACGAATGAACTGACATAAGGTGAAACCATCATCACCGGGCATCATGACATCCAGTAAAATGAGATCGGGATAACCCAACGCTAACCGACGCTTCATTTCTTCGCCTTCGGCAGCCGTTATTACCGTAAACCCTGCTTTTGACAGGTATTCATCCAATAGCTCGCGAATCTCCTGATCGTCATCAACAACAAGGACCTTCTTGCTCGCACTCATCTCACCTTCCTTTTGTACCAGGTCGCCTCAACTTGCCGACAAGTGCTTGCTGAGCACTCTGCCTGCGCTAACGGGCACCAATGTGTTTCCAAATAGTCAATCCGGAAGTTCAAGGTTGCTGAAGCCAAAGGTCAGCAATTGCTTGTCCGGTTATGTCTCTTCCTAAGATACCAGACCGTACCGAAAAAGGCGTGTATTATGCCTCAGAATCATGAACTTCGCGAATAACACAGAGGCTTTGTTCAATATTGCCCCCAAATAAAGTAGGTGGAAAGCATAACGGCGAGCACTGCCGGATCAAAAAAAGCTGCCAGCGGCAGCTTTTCTATCAAGCCAGTGAACTATGCTACGCCCATCTGAGTCTTATATTTACTCACAGCGCGATTGAAAAAATCTCGGTCGTCGTCGTCATCGATATTGTTACTCAGTTCGGAAAATACCTCATATCCTTTCTTGGCATTCTTTACCTGCCACACGGCATAAGCTGCCTGTTTATCAAGTTCAATTCGATTTTTTTCAGCTTGAGATAATAGTGTTAAATTATGCATAGCCCAGTACCACGGTGAAACACAGCGCCGATAGTAGCCGATTTTTCACTTTAGACCAATGGCTAAGCCACCAAACACATCATAGGTCTCCACACAAACAGGGATAATTGACGAGGTGATCAGAAGCCAAGATGCATTTTCAGTATAATAAAGAAGCCAACCAAAACACCGGTTACCAAGGCGACGCTTAGTAACGGACTTAATGTTGATGTACACGGATTATGCAGGGCATCGGTCAATGTTGGCTCGCTGTCATCAGGCTTCTTCTGACCTTTGACTTGCTCTGAGACATAATAGGTAACCGTTTCAATCGACTCTTCGGCAGAATCAATCACCTGGGCACCGAACCACTTTTCACTGTCAACCAGTTGATAGGTATCAACAATACGGGGCTTACTAAACAGGCCTGTTCGTTTATCTATGACAGATACCGCACGATGATCTTCTTCCTCGTACCACACCCAGCATGGCAAATAACCACCTTCAATTTTCACTTTGCTGGGATAGGGATAACGAGTATCCGCCATAACCTGCATCAGCTGCTCTTTTGAAAGCATCAAGTAATGCAACTGCTGAAGACAGTGTTCAAGCCAATGAGGAAAGTTGTTCCGATAGGATGACTGACGAAGCGGAGCTAAACGTGCCGCACCGCGCACGACATATTCTGTAACCTGATTGCTCACGGGCTCATTTTCAGCCCAGAATGATTGAGCCATTACTTTCGGTAGGGTAAGTCGCTGACAAATGGAACCGCTTGGCGCGACTAACAACAATTTCAGCTCATCTGATTCGATATTGGAAGCCTCATCATCAGCCAGGTACTGAACCCGCCACGGACGGGTGAGCTTTCGAAGGATAGCAGCATTAACCCTTGCAACTGTTGCCTGGTAATGCTCATAGTTTGACATACTCTACCCTCTGCTGATGATCTCTAGTTATGAGTTCATAGTAAGTGATTATGCATACTTCGACATTGATCCGTTTCGACTTTTTGCGAACTTATCCTACTAAAGCCAAATGAGAGGCAAAGAATCATCGTCAAACATACCTATTACCCAACATTTATTCCCAATGCGCAGCGAGCTCATTGGGATGCTGCAAAGAAAAAAGCTGCGTAATGCAGCTTTTCCTTATGAACCAGATAAAGTGCCTATCCAGCTTACAAACTGATATCAACGCCTACGACAACAGCATTGTTTTTAACCTCACCCATGTCGCGATACTCATAGCCGAGGCTTAAATCCACCAATGGCAACAGCGTGAATACAAAACCGGCTCCGCCAGTAAATGCCCAGCCGTCATCAGTTGCTTTCACACCGGATTGTTCAATATCAACATCATAATAGTTAGTACCGGCTTTAGCGTACAAGCTACCGATCAATAACGGGATATCGCCACGGAAAGTGACCGGAAAGGCAGTATAGTCAATATCATTCTTCGATGCCGATAGCTCTGCATCTACCTCAGCGCTTCCCTGAACCACACCAGCATTAATACTAAAGAAGTCATTTAGCTGATAGCTGGCATTGACACCGTACTCAAAACCGTATTCTGTATTGCCCTTAAAGTCTAATTGAGCCGCTCCTGCCGTCGCGCCAACAGATAATCCAAAAATATCAGCACTCGCCGGTAAAGCCGTCAATGCCAACATGGCAGCTAGCAAACTTTTCTTCATGGTTACATTCCCTCGTCTTAAATATGCGCTATTAAATCAAACGTACTTTTTGTTATCTCTTAGAATTAGCCGAGAACATACCGTAATACCAGTCTGTTAGCTCAATTCCGTGTTCGTACTCACCTCAAAGTCACATTTTAATAATTACCGGCCGTTATAATATAAGAGCAAATAATCACTCAATTTCATCGAAGTATCGCCTAGCGCAACATGAAATCCATTACAAGATCACACATTAACATCTCTTGTTTCATACTCCATACACTCACATCGACAAGCACCAAAAACACCACAACAAATTGATAAATAACAATTATTAACAAAAAACACAAATTCATTTTCTAAATGTATCAACGCAACAGGCAAACGCTTTCCTTCCCATTTTCAACAGAATTGGTAATCAAGGTGCTATTTTTAGATAATAGGGAAACAAATTGTGATCAAGATCGCGAGAATATAAACGCACGTTCCTTACACTTGCTCTATCAAACGGCAACACTAAAAGGCGCCAACTTAGAGCAGCCTCACAGCCGTCACTATTTATATGCAACTTGTATGCAACACACAGAGGGTAAACACATGAACGAAATTCTGCTTGCGGTTTTTGCAGGGTTAATAGTTGGCGTATTCTTTTCGGCCATCAAACTTCCACTGCCTGCGCCACCAGTACTACCAGGCATTATGGGTATCGTTGGTGTTTACCTTGGTGGTATTGCATACCAAAATATAGTTGAACGTTTTTTCTCTTAAGTCCCCCATCATTTATTATTAACAAATTCCTAGGAGTGAGCTATGGCTACCCCACATATTAACGCTGAACTTGGTGATTTTGCAGAAACTGTCCTAATGCCAGGTGATCCACTGCGTGCAAAATTCATCGCTGAAAACTTCCTGGAAGATGTAAAGCTAGTTTGTGACGTTCGTAACATGTTCGGCTATACCGGTACTTATAAAGGCAAGCCTGTTTCAGTAATGGGCCACGGTATGGGCATCCCATCTTGCTCGATCTATGTTCACGAACTGATCAAAGATTTCGGTGTGAAGAATGTTATCCGTGTAGGTAGCTGTGGTGCCGTACATGATGATGTAAAACTGATGGACGTAATCATCGGTATGGGTGCATCAACAGACTCTAAAGTTAACCGCATCCGTTTCAGCAACCACGATTTCGCGGCGATTGCTGATTTCCACCTACTGGAAACCTCAGTTAACCAAGCTCGCCTACAGAATGTTCCTGTTCGCGTCGGTAACGTATTCTCAGCCGATCTGTTCTACAGCCCTGAAGCTGACCTTTTCGACAAGATGGAAAAGCTAGGCATGCTGGGTGTTGATATGGAAGCTGCTGGTATCTATGGTGTTGCTGCAGAGCTTGGTGCGAAGGCACTGACAATCCTGACTGTTTCTGACCACATTAAACGTGGTGAGAAGCTAAGTTCAGAAGACCGTCAGAAGTCTTTCAACCAAATGATGAATGTTGCACTAGAAACAGCAATTAACATCTAACAACTTTAGGTGGCTGGTGCGCCCCGATGCACCGGCCGCTTATCTCACTAGCTAGCGCTAATACTAATGTTATTAACATTTTGATTATATTGGTATTAGTGAAAACTAGGGACAATTAGTGCTGATGAAGTTACAGGTATACAATTTAGTCGCGGCTCAAAAATTTTGTAAAATGTGGCGTCTTACACAATTTAAACTGAGTATTGCCAACAAGGCATCCCTCAGGCGTGCTAAGTAGTATCTCTGCAAAATCATTGCATCTAATTTTGTACTGAATAAAAGGTTAACCCCTTTTATTCAGTACCCTTCCCTACCCCTTCTATGTGTGGCTGTATAAAACGTCACACGTATTGCTCAGGCACAAGGACAAGGTTAGGCTGATATGATGAAAAAGTTTCACTCCGATAGCAATGATTCCTTGTTGCCTCCTGCTAGCGGTCAACTTCAGCTTAACCACTGCAAAACGGTAGGTTGTTGCAATTTTGGTTCCGAAGACAAGAACCACTATGTACTGCAGCGAACCAATCCAAAACGGCCAACACTCGTCTGCCGTGAATGTGGTGCCTTTCCACCGATTCTAAACAACCATGACGTGGTGGAAGAAGTTTCCAGACTTAAGTTAATGCAGAGCAGCGGACTACCTGCCTGCAGTAACCCGGATTGCGAAAACCTCGGACTTCCTGTTCTTACTCATCGCCATCTATACCATGCATTCGGTTACAGTGGTGATCGTCAGCGCTATCGCTGCAAATGCTGCCAGGCTACGTTTGTTGACCGATGGTCGGGATTCAATGGCAAAAACCAAATCCAGCAAAAACTACTTGCCCTGCTGTTCACCGGTTATTCAGTGCGGGATATCTGTCGTCGCCTAGGCATGAATCCGAAGTCTTTTTACGATCAGTTGTCGCATATCGCCAGCCGGTGTCGCCGCCAACTGTCTATGTTTGATGCTCGTTTATTTAAGCATTCGCAAACCTTGTCACTCGCCACAGATTTAATCCCGCTACAACCCCACAGCAGCAACGGTGTAAGCTGGATTGCTAGCTGTGAAGCAACCTCAGGCTACGTAGTTGGCCAACATGTCAATTATCAGCAAAACAACGTTGAGAACCCAACCGAGCAGCATGATCCGTATGTTGACGGCACTCGCTTTATGGCTCCTCCAGGCGCAAAACTGGTTGAAGTACCACCTCCGGCTCCACAGGGGATCCTCGCCCGAGTTGATACCAAATACCGCGAGGTACTCTCTCGCCCGAATCTCGAAGATCCACTCACCAGTATGCCTCGGATAAACTATCCAACCAAAGGTTGCTTGATCCGCCCGCAATATACGGTGTATGCCCATTATTTGCATCTGGCACAGATGCTGGAATACAACGAGTCACTGTCTATCTTCATGCCTCAGGAACCATTACTCCGCTCTGCCTGTATCTCGGTGTTCATGGAGCGGATCAAAGCCAAAACGATTGACCCCGTCTATGTCGAGGTAGATAAAGGCTGGGAGCATGGTCAAGCGGCAGGAAGAGTCGATATTGTTCTCATGGGTTGGTGGCGAGATCGCTGGGCATTCACGAGGCACAATGACATCGGCAAAGGCATCTGTCATCTCGGTGGCGAGAAGGGCAATGAACAAAAGTGGCTGGAACTGGCTTCACACGGTGCGATTTCTGAATACCAAAATCGATTCCATGATCAGTTCGCCCAACTGGTTGACGAGCCTCGCAGGAAGTTGCGCCCTGCAGGTCTGCTGCCACTACTGGATATTTACCGTGCCTGGCATAACCTATGCCACCAAGATCGCTCAGGATTAACACCGGCACAACAAATGGGCTTAACGTCAGCACCGCTAACACTAGAACAGCTTCTCAACTGATATCAAATAGTTCGACTTGGTTCAACTCTGGCTGTCTGACCCCGACAGCCTTAATCTCTCATTAAAACTGTATTGCTCTTACCAAAAGCAACCATTGTTTAAAACAGTTTTAGTTCAACACCTGATATTCTAATAACCCTACCCTATCGTTTCATCGGCTCCCGCGTTCTACTTTCAAACAGACGTAGAGCGACTATGCCTTCAAATCAGCGCCTAGCCAAGAACCAATAAATTCTCGCTGAAGCAAGCACCTTGAAGTCACTTGGGTATAATATGAAGCATTCTTTGCTAGAGGGATCAACTTTCCTTCCCTCTAGAGAACGTTGTGATTGATAATTATCTAAGATTTATTTACAAATAATTAATAAATCCAAAATCGGGGTAAATGTAGTTTGATAAGGATAGTCCCAAACAGAATTAAGCCTATTTTACTTTCGAGCATGTTGTTTGTGGGCATTATCCCTGCGTTTATCTATAGCTGGGTCAGTAACGAAAAGTTATCGACTGTTGCCCTTTCTCAAATTTCGCAAGGCTTAAGCAGCCGAACCGAGCTGGCCGCACAGAATATCGATGATATTATCGCCAAGCGGCTCCTAAGCATCAAAACCTTGGCCAATTCGCCGGTCTTTGAGCTGGCCTCTGAGTCCGTTAAAACGGATGAGGGATTTCTCAGCCACTACCTTTCCGAGCTCACAACCGTTGATACTGCCTTTTCGGAGTTTTACTTACTTGAAAGAGATCAGGTCAAAAATAGTACATACGCTGTCGTTGAGTCCTCCCAAGAACATTCAACTCAAAACCTAACTCGTGAACTCAAGCTTGCTGGGGTTTCCCAACTAAGTAATGTTGCTGACAGACTCAACACATCATATGGTGATGTTTATATTTCGCAACCACGAGATCTGGACAATACTCCGTTTATTTACCTCATCACAGCAGCCAAACACCAGCACCCTGAGCAAGAATCACAACTAAAACAAAAATTACTTGTGGTCAAATATGAACTCAGTGAACTCAATAACCAACTGACGTTTCTCGGTGAGCGGATTAGTGATACCGACTACATTATTCTTATCGATCAAAAAGGTAACGTGATCCTATCAGGAAAGCACCAGGGGCATTCACTACAAGTATTTGAAAATTTTCAGCAAAACTATAAGCAAAATGACACTGACGGTCATTCTTCTACCAGTGAAATCATGCACTATACCGACCGTTATAATGAACCGCTGATTGCAACCGTAACCCGCCTCGGCACGACGGGGAACGATAGCCAACCACTTTGGTCACTGGTTTCGATAACCCCGCAAAATACGGTAACCCAAGCTGTCGATTACCTCCACCGCTACTTCATGCTGGCCCTTATTCTCACTGCAGGCGTCGTGATTATTCTGTCGATAGCCCTAACCAAACGGATCACTATGCCGCTGGCAAAACTGTCTCGATTTGCGGCTCAATTTAAACTTGGTAACTATGCCCGCAATGACCGAATTGAGGGGCCACACGAGCTCCAGGTGCTGCATGACGCACTGAATCAGGGAGCGGACAAAATTTCGTACGATACCGAGCGGCTTAACCGGGCACTGCACAAGGCAGAAGCCGCTGATCGAGCAAAATCAGCCTTTCTCGCCAACCTTTCCCATGAAATCCGGACCCCTATGAACGGGATGCTGGGCTTGTCGCAGCTATTATTGAAAACAGAGCTGACAGAAGAACAGGAGCATCACCTCCGTACCCTGCTCGATTCGGGCAAACATATGATGTCTCTGCTGAACGACATTCTCGACTTTTCCAAAATTGAGCAAGGACAGCTCAAACTGGATCAAACCAATTTCTGTTTTACCGATTTGGTCGGCACCATCGAGAGTACTTACTACTCGTTAGCCAAAGAGAAAGGAATCGGCTTCGATATCCGGTGCGAGTTTAATCAAAATGATTGGTTTTATGCCGATAAGGCCCGGATCCGCCAGATTCTCTTTAACCTGATTAACAACGCTATCAAGTTCACGGAACGAGGCAAGGTTCAGGTAACGCTAAAACTGGAAAATGGGGAGAACCCTGGCGAAAAAACACTCACGATTATTACCCAAGATACGGGGATCGGTATCGATTCTGAGCGCGTCCAGTACATCTTTGACCCTTTTGCCCAGGCAGAAGCCTCTACCAGCCGTCGCTTTGGCGGCACAGGGCTTGGGCTAAGCATTGTGAAGCAGTTAGCTGAACTCATGAATGGTCGCATCAGCCTCGACAGCGTACCCGGGGCAGGTTCAACCTTCACTGTCACCTTGGGCATTCACCAGGGGCAGTACATGCTGCCGGAACAGGAAAGCGTAGAATTCGACCACCGTGCGTTTGCTAACCTCAAGGTACTGATCGTCGAAGACAACAACCTCAATGTCCTGATTATCGATTCTTTCCTCAAGCAACGCGGCTTTCAAACCTGTGTCGCCGAAAATGGAGCCGATGCTTTATCCATCCTAGAAAACGAGTTTTTTGATGTCATCCTGATGGATAATCATATGCCAATCATGGATGGTATCGAGGCGACAGCTCGGATCCGGGCACTACAGTCTCCGATCAGTCAAATCCCTATTTTTGCCTGCACCGCTGATGTCTTTGAAGAAACACAGAAAAATATGATTGTTGCTGGCGTTGACTGTGTGATCACAAAGCCATTAGATGAACAGAAACTACTCGATGCTCTCCAACGCTTTAAAAATAAAATCACCCATATGGCATTGCTTCGAGCAGCCCAAGAAGCAGAAAGAGAGCCTGACAATACGCAAGAGGAAGAATTGCAAACCGACGTTTCTATTGGCGGCAACATAATGAACGACGAACTCTTCAGGGAAATCATAGAAAACGACTGCAGCGAAATCAGTAACAATAACAGTAATAATGAAGGCCCGCTTAACCCTGATAGTTTCCAGCAAATCGATCTCACCGCACTACTCGATATGATGGATCAAGACCATGATATTATTATGCAGTTTTTACAAATGTTTGCAGAAGAACACAGTCAAGATATCGGCAAGCTGAAGCACGCGCTGACACAGGACGATTATGATTCAGCTATATTGCTTAGCCACTCATTAAAAGGCGCTTCGGGTAGTATCAGTGCCGTTTATGTTCGCGAGGCGGCATTAGTCATCGAGAAAAAAGTCAAAGCAAGTAAACAACCCACAGAGTCTGAATTGTCCCAATTGGATGAATTACTACACAAGCTGATTGAAGAAATTCATCAACAAGTTGAAATTACGATCTAATTGAATAAATGCTGGCTGAGCAAGTCAAGATGAACTTATGTGGTGTACGATAACTTCTCCCAGCTCGCTCCCCATAAGCCTGAGGGTAATCGGGAACGAGCTAGACGCAACATTCTACCATAACGAAAAACGGCTCAAATATTGAGCCGTTCGTAGAAGTAATATTTGCGATCCAGTTCGCTCCAAACACCTTAGGTGCTAGGAGTTATTCTATTTGGTTTCTTTGTCCCAGGTCGACCAAAAAACAAGAATCCAGAATTAACATCGGAATAGTAGAACAACGTTAATTTCCATAATTTTCTTTTAAAAATACATACGTTGGTGTTGGCACTAACTCTTTAATTATTTCAAAATCTTTGTTCTTCAAACATGCTCGAACTGTTGAAGCACTAATAATACGACCATTTGTTGATATTCTATCAATAATATCAACATTAATACCATATTCAGGAAGTAACTCTTGCATTTTTTCATTATACTGCTTTGTTACATTACATGTTGGTTCGTCACCTAAAAATATTGTTTTGATATTCAATTTATTAGCAATGAACTCACAAAAGAACCAAGCTTCCATTGATGCATCTGTAATTACTTCAGTTTCTTCTTCTTTATTAAAGTAATCAGGATAAGTTAACTCTGTACAAATGAATTTCCCACCAGGAAGTACCGTAATATTTTCAATATGCTTTGTGCTTTCAGAAACCAACCTGAATCGATCCTTAAATTTAAAGAATGACTGATCTTCTTCTATAACAAAAACATATAATTTATCAACCTGTTCAGAAGCGTATTTTATTAAGTGCATATGACCATTAGTGATAGGGTTACAGTTAACCGCAATACTGCCAACTTTTAACCCAGAGAGAGGTTTATACCTATCAAGTAAATTAAGATACTCTTTCATTTCTCCAGATTCACAAAGCTGTGCTGTTTGCTTATATAGAAAGTATTTGAAATTATCTAGTACACTGAAAACTCTATCATCTAAATTGGTATAGGAGCTCAAATTTACGTTTCTATCCTTTATCACAGGCAGGAGGAATTTGGTTGCAATCTCTTCAGCTAACTTCTTGTTTCCATTAGGAGAATAGTGACACTGATGCTCAGTTAGATCTATGAAAAAATCGTTCCCCCTATCTATTTCATTTAGGTTAACCACCTTAATGTTTTCACTATCAAGATCTTTAAACTCATCAAAATCAAAAAATACGACGACATCATTAGGATTAATTTTTGTTTGAACAAGGTTATTTATCGATAGTAAGGAATTCGCTCCCAACACACCATGGTTTTCAACTTTTATGTCGCTAAGTGAAGCATTGATCTTCTTCTGAATTTGACTTACTAGTGTATCTTGATCACTCACACCAGATGAAAAAGTCGTTGAAGAGCCAAAAAATAAAACTTTTCTATTATAATTTTTAGGTTGATATTTTGTCCGTCTTAAACCATTTGAAACAGTTACAAGAGAATTACTAAAATCAGATGATATAACTTTTGTTGCTTTTATTATAGGGGCTTTATAGCTATAAAGATCTTTTATTTTGTCTTTTTCTTCGTCTTTATAAAGACCTTTTATATATTCTGGTGGGTTGTTGTCCTTGAGCCACTCACGTCTCTGTTCTATATAAACATTTTGGTTTGACAATAATTCTTTTTCTTCAGGTGACTTTTTATCAAGTCTCACTCCTCGATTTACAACAACCACAAATAATGGTGTTGCACCTTTGCTTTTAACATAATCATTAATGAAATTGAACTTATCTAATTTGTTAACTGTGTCATTAATTCTATCTATCATGACCATAGGGTTTAAATCATTTATAGAATGGCACTTATAGTTATTCATTAGTGACTTTATCTTACAGGTCTCGTTAGACATGATATATAAGTTAAGTAATAAATAGTAATATTCTTCTTTATTAGCCTTTAATAGAACCTCTTCATAATATTTTATTGCCTTATGATAATCACCACGTTTAACATGAAGCACCGCTATTTTATTATTAATAGACTCACGATTGTATTTAAATGTAATCTTATGTATGAGTATGTATTTAAATAGTCTTAATTTGTACCCAAAGAGTCTTAATTTGTATTCAAATAGTCTTTGTTTGTATTCAAACCTTTTAAAACCGATCATCTTTCCCCATCACATACTGATCATTAATCGTCGACAAGTGCTTGAAAACCCATAGGCTGGTTATCTTTTCGCTTTTGAGTAAAAGCTAGACTTAACTTTAATTACGACCAGTATCTCCCAACATCAAAAAAAGGGATTATACATATATAATTATAATCATTGAAGGCGCTTAATATATAATTACTGAATTTTTGGTTTCAGTTTAGTGAGTGTTTTTTCACCGGTTGTAAATGAGCGATTAGTGAGGATAAATAAGTTTTGTGAAACTATTGCTACTTAAATAAGAATTTGAGACAGAGCCGATAATGTCCCCCGGAAGAACATTATCTGCCGGGGGACTTTTGTATTACTGCGATTTCAACCGCTGCTACTTCAAGCCCAGGCGCTTAGCCAAACGGTGCAGATTGCCGCTGTCGATGCCAAGCTGTCTTGCGGTCGCGGCCCAGTTATTGCTATTAGCGTCCAGCGTCTGTTGAATATACTGCGCCTGAAACGACTCGGTCGCATCCCGTAGATTGTCACCCGTAAAAACAGACCTTGTTACGCGGACAGAGTCCCGAGCCGATCCTGTAATAGTGGCCTCTTGAGCGATACCATCAAAGTTAAAATGATGGGGGCGGATCTGCGGCGTTTCAACACCGTGCTCAGAACGAGCCAAAATTGCAGCGCGATGAATACAGTGTTCAAGCTCCCGGATATTCCCCGGCCAACTATATTGAGAAAGCATTGTCAGACTTGACTGACTTAATCGCAAAGTCTGTATGCCTAATTTTGCCCGACATTTTTCAATAAAATACCCGGCCAGCAAAGCAATATCATCACCACGCTCGCGCAGCGGCGCAACATGAAGCGGGAATACACTGAGGCGATGGTAAAGATCGGCACGGAACCGCCCGTCAACGACCTCCTGCTTAAGATCTTTGTTAGTCGCCGCAATGATCCGGACGTTGACTTTCAGACTGCGATCATCGCCGATCCGTTGCAAGTCACCATACTGCAACACCCGCAGCAACTTGGCCTGAAGAGCCAACGGTAATTCACCGATCTCGTCGAGAAAAAGCGTACCTTCATTGGCAATTTCAAACTTTCCGCTGCGATTGCTGATAGCGCCGGTAAAGGCTCCTTTTACATGGCCAAACAACTCACTCTCGGCGACAGACTCCGGCAGAGCTGCACAGTTGAGATAGACGAGAGCCTGCCCGGTTCGGCTTGACTTACGATGGATATCTTTCGCCACCAGCTCCTTGCCGACACCCGTTTCGCCCAACACCAACACATTCAAATCGGATTTGGCAACAACATCAATCTCGCTCTTGAGGGCAGCCATTGGTGCAGACTGACCAACCATTTCTATATTGTCACTATCGCCAATTTTAATTGACGGCAATTGGGTCGGGCTCTCCGTCGCCACTTTTTCAAGCTGTTCCATCATCAAGGCATTATTAAGTGACACAGCCGCCAAGGCACTGATGGTCCGCAGATCCTGATCGCTAAATTCAGCAAATGACGAGGTATCGAAACTGTCAATGGTCAGTGCCCCAATCAAGTTATCGTCTGCCAACAGTGGCAAGCCGATACAGGCATGCACTTTTAGCTCATCTTCATGATTGGGGATCAGACCATCAAACGGATCAGGCAGATCGCTATCGGCAGGAAACCTGACTATATCACCAGCACGCGCTATGGCTTCAAGCCTTGGGTGCTCATTGATGGTAAAACGGCGGCCAAGCACATCAGGCACCAGGCCGTCGATAGCCAGCGGTGTAAATTGCTGCCCCTGAAATGCCAACAATGCTGATGCATCACAGTTTAGAGTTTGACGAATGGTGTTGAGCAAACGCTGAAAGCGGTCCTGATTGGAAATACTGGTCGTCAGATCCAAGGCGATGTGGGTAAAGTCACGCGTAGCCAAAACCATGTCAGTTATCTCCACGGATATTGTTCAGGATGTCAGAAAGATAATGTCACTATGACACTAATCGTAGAAATCTCAATGCCAGAATTAAGCGTAACCTCTAACAGAACTTCTAATAACTTGATCTTTTGGGCTTAAATCATTCATCTCATGATCCCCCTAGATAATACACAGTAGCGCATTGTTACAGTCACCACACTGTCAATTTGACATCTAAGTGTAATATTGACACACAGTCAATACTGTCATATTGACACAACAGATAATACAAATCAGCTTAAAATCAACAACTTAACTTTTGGCATGATACTTGATTATCTAGTCTCGATACTAAAACAACATTCGAGTAATCAGATATGACTAAACAAAAGTTATCAATCATATCGCTTCTCATTGTGTGCTTGGCTTCATTTACAGTTTTGCTCAGCATCGGAAGCGACATTTATCGAGAGGCACCGCCGATCCCAACTCAGGTTGTGAACACCGACGGTGACGTTATCTTTACCGAAAATGATATCCAGCGAGGCCAGCTAGTATGGCGTTCAATGGGCGGTCATCAGCTTGGTTCTATCTGGGGGCACGGTTCTTACGTTGCACCTGACTGGTCTGCGGACTGGCTGCACCGCGAGGCGAATAACTGGCTTGAGCTCAAAGCCCGCGATGAGTTTGACAAGCCTTTCACTCAACTGTCAAACAGCCAGCAGGCCGCTCTAGAACAACAGCTGCGTGATGACTTGCGCCCCAACAACTACAACGTGGAAAACGGTGTCATCACCATTTCTCAACTCCGTTCTGATGCGATTTCCATGTTACAACAACACTACATCGGTCTGTTTGGTGACGATCCTGCCTATCAGCCATTGCGTGAAGACTACGCAATGAAAGAAGGTACGGTATCGACAGCCGAGCGCCGCGAGCAACTGACTGCTTTCTTCTTCTGGAGCGCATGGGCTGCAACGACAGAACGCGTTGACCAAAGCTATACCTATACCAATAACTGGCCATATGATCCGGTAGTGGGCAACACACCGACATCAAGCAATATTGTCTGGTCTATCTTGAGTGTTGTTGTACTGATTGCCGGTGTTGGCGCGCTGGCCTGGTACCACGCTACGCTAAAGCACGAACCACTACCAACGCCACCTAAATATGATCCTTTGTTTGACAGCAAACCAACGGATTCGCAGAAAGCAGTAGGTAAGTACTTCTTTACTGCTGTTGGCCTATTCTTACTGCAGGTTTTCCTTGGGGGTATCACCGCCCACTATGGTGTCGAAGGACAAGATTTTTACGGTATCCCACTGTCGGAAATTCTCCCGTATTCGGTAACGCGTACCTGGCACACCCAGCTCGCTGTATTCTGGATCGCAACTGCATGGTTGGGGACCGGGCTGTATATTGCACCGGCGCTATCTGGCCATGAACCTAAGTTCCAGCGTCTGGGCGTCAATGTGCTTTGGATTGCCTTGGTAGTTGTCGTACTCGGTTCGATGGCGGGTGAGTGGCTGGCCGTTCAGCAGTACTTTGATCTTGATACCAGCTACTTGCTTGGTCATCAGGGTCAGGAATACATTGATCTCGGCCGCGTTTGGCAAGTATTGCTATTAGCTGGCCTGCTGATCTGGCTAACACTGGTCACACGCGCTATCCGTCCGGCACTCTCTCAGCAAGGAGAAATGCGTCCTGTAATTTGGGTGCTGTATGCGTCTTGTGTGGCGATCGGCCTCTTCTACGGTGCCGGTCTGTTCCAAGGAAAACACACCAACCTGGCGATTGCTGAATACTGGCGCTGGTGGGTAGTCCACCTATGGGTTGAGGGCTTCTTTGAAACCTTCGCAACCTCGGTTATTGCCTTGATGTTTGTTCGTCTTGGTCTTGTGAGAGCGAAAACGGCCAACAGTGCTGTCCTATTCGCAACAGTAGTCTTTTTGACTGGTGGTCTGATCGGTACCCTACACCACCTTTACTTTACCGGCACACCAACATCGGTGATTGCCTGGGGTTCAATCTTCTCGGCTCTTGAAGTCGTACCGCTAGCATTGATTGGTTTTGAAGCTGTCGAGAGCTATCGAATGCGCAGCGCAACGCCTTGGATGGCAAAATACAAATGGGCAATTATGTTTTTTGTAGCCACGGCATTTTGGAACCTAGTCGGTGCAGGTATGCTTGGATTCCTAATCAATCCGCCAATCGCGCTGTACTTCATCCAAGGGCTGAATACAACGGCAACTCATGCCCACGGTGCCTTTATGGGTGTATACGGTATGCTTGGTATTGGCCTGATGCTGTTCTGCCTACGCGGCCTGGCTGGAGAGGCACGGGGCTGGGATGACAAATGGCTGAAATGGTCATTCTGGTCACTGAATATTGGCTTGGTTGCGATGCTTGCCATGTCGCTGCTGCCGGTCGGCCTGGTTCAGTTCTTTGCAGTAATTGAAAACGGTTACTGGTTCGCGCGTTCACCGGAAGTTATGCACAGCCCACTCGTTGAAACGCTCGTCTGGTTACGTATGCCTGGTGACATGCTATTTGGCGCTGGCGGTATCTTCCTCGGTATCTTCCTTGCCAAGCTGATTGTTCGTGCAATCAAGTCAGGCAAAGAGACGGAGGCACTAGTACGATGACTTATCACATCCTATCCGGGCTTAAAGTACTACTGGCTATTTCAGGTATCTACCTCGGCAGTGCCTTTCTGACTAGCCTGCCACAACTGTTTGTTCAGTTGTCCATTGAGATGGGATGGATGACACCCGTACTTTTGTAACTCCCCCTCGGTTCAGGTCGCCTTATTTTATGGCGGCCTGAACTGCTCTCGAAGAGTAGAACGCTATGTATCTGGCTATAAAAACATTTCATCTTATTACCGTAATGCTCAGCATTAGTTTATTTTTATTCCGTTTCAGTCTGCTATGCCGACAATCTTCCTGGGCTGATAACCCAATACTGAAAGTTATACCGCATATCAATGATTCCCTGCTGCTTACCAGCGGCATTGCCCTTATTAGTCTCTCGGGCTTTGTTCCGTTCACACCAGCTGCCCCTTGGCTATCTATAAAGCTGATGAGTGTGGTGGCCTATATACTTTGTGGGGCTTTTGCCCTTAAATCCAAACGGGCCTGGCAGCGTTGGGGCTTTTTTGCCGGAGCAATGGGCTGGCTCGTGTTTATTATCAATCTCGCTATTAGCAAATATTTTATTTTTGACGCTATCGTTTGGTTATAAGGTGCGGCTCTACCAGTAAATGCCATTCCTCAGCAGAATTCAGGCCGTTTTTTCGTGCCAAGCGCGAACAAAAGCTCAACACCCAGATCATATGCTCACACATTAAACATTTCACTAAAGCTAATAAACAACTTATTCCTAATAACAATTCTCAAAAACGTCTAAAAAACGTATGAAAATGCGATCTAAGCACGGTTTGATACTCTTACCAATTGACAATTTGCAGCAAAAAGCTAATTATCACCACATCAATTGTTCTTTGATGATCCATATGTTCACAGGCTGTGTTTTTGGTTTGAAACATTTGGGTTAATTACAGGTAAAAATACCTTTTCTGGCTACACTTTAGCTAGCTATCAGACAAGCCCTAACACTTTGAAGGTCGAAAGATATGAGCACTAAACTGGAACAACTGCGCGCACTAACAACTGTTGTTGCTGACACTGGCGACATTGAGGCTATCAGCAAGTATCAGCCTGAAGATGCGACTACCAACCCATCGCTGATCCTGAAAGCTGCACAGATCGCTGAGTATGCTCCTCTTATTGATGCATCAATTTCTTACGCTAAAGCTCAAAGCGATGACAAAGCACAGCAGGTTCAAGACACTTGCGACATGCTTGCAGTAAACATCGGTAAAGAAATCCTGAAAGTTGTACCGGGTCGTATCTCTACTGAAGTTGATGCTCGTCTTTCTTACGACACTGAAGGCAGCATCGCAAAAGCTCGCCAGCTAATCAAAATGTATAACGATGCTGGTATTACCAACGACCGTATCCTCATCAAGCTAGCTTCTACTTGGGAAGGTATCCGTGCTGCGGAAGTACTAGAGAAAGAAGGCATCAACTGTAACCTTACTCTACTATTCTCTTTTGCTCAGGCGCGCGCATGTGCTGAAGCAGGCGTATTCCTGATTTCACCTTTCGTAGGTCGTATTATGGACTGGTACAAAGCGAAAGAAGGCCGCGACTTCGAAGCATCAGAAGATCCAGGCGTAGTATCAGTAACAGGTATTTACAACTACTACAAAGAACACGGCTACAACACTGTTGTGATGGGCGCAAGCTTCCGTAACACAGGTGAAATTCTTGAACTAGCTGGTTGCGACCGCCTGACTATCAGCCCTGATCTGCTACAAGCCCTAAGCGATGCAGAAGGTGAAGTGGTACAGAAGCTAGTTGCTGATGTTGAAATCAAAGAGCGCCCAGCGGCAATGACTCACGCAGAATTCCTATGGGATCACAACCAAGATCCAATGGCCGTTGAAAAACTGGCTGACGGCATCCGCAACTTCGCGGTTGACCAAGGCAAGCTTGAGACTATGATTGCAGATCGTCTGTAAATCTTAATGAATTCCAGAAAGCGGCCAATAAGCCGCTTTCTTACTTTTATGAATTGATAGAATTATCGATTCAAACAAATTCTATAGTGGAAACCAATATGGAACGTAAAATGTTAGCAAATGCAATCCGTGCCCTAAGCATGGATGGTGTACAGCAGGCAAATTCAGGTCACCCAGGTGCACCAATGGGTATGGCAGATATCGCTGAAGTACTTTGGCGTAGCCACATGAACCATAACCCACAAAACCCAGAGTGGGCAGATCGCGACCGTTTCATCCTATCGAACGGCCACGGTTCAATGCTTATCTACTCTCTACTTCACCTAACAGGTTACGAACTATCAATCGATGATCTGAAGAACTTCCGTCAGCTTCACTCGAAAACACCGGGTCACCCTGAATACGGTTATGCGCCGGGTATCGAAACAACAACTGGCCCACTAGGCCAGGGGATTACCAACGCAGTTGGTATGGCGATTGCTGAAAAAGCAATGGCTGACCAGTTCAACCGCGAAGGTCATGACATCGTTGACCACTACACCTACTCGTTCCTGGGTGATGGTTGTATGATGGAAGGTATCTCTCACGAAGCATGTTCTCTAGCGGGTACGCTAGGTCTAGGCAAGCTGGTTGCTTTCTGGGATGACAACGGCATCTCTATCGACGGTGAAGTTGAAGGCTGGTTCTCTGACGATACACCTAAGCGCTTCGAAGCTTACGGCTGGCACGTAATCCCAGCAGTTGACGGTCACGATCCAGAAGCGATCAACGCAGCTATCGAAGCCGCTAAAGCTGAAACTGGTAAGCCGACACTGATCTGCTGCAAGACTATCATCGGTTTTGGTTCGCCAAACAAGGCGGGTTCCCACGATTGTCACGGTGCACCACTAGGCGCAGAAGAAATCGCAGCAGCACGTGAATTCCTTGGCTGGAACCACGGTCCTTTCGAAATCCCTGCAGACGTAGCTGCTGAGTGGAACGCGAAAGAAGCCGGTGCAGCAAAAGAAGCTGCATGGGATGAGAAGTTTGCCGCATACGCAGCCGCTCACCCTGAGCTAGCAGCAGAATTCAAACGCCGTACCGCTGGCGACCTTCCTGCTGAGTGGGAAGAAAAAGCTAACGCTATCATTGCTGATCTTCAAGCAAACCCAGCAAACATTGCATCACGTAAAGCATCTCAAAACGCACTAGAAGCGTTTGGTGCTATGCTTCCTGAATTCATGGGCGGCTCTGCTGACCTTGCTCCTTCTAACCTGACCATGTGGTCTGGTTCTAAGTCGCTAGAAGTAAACGACTTCACAGGTAACTACATCCACTACGGTGTACGTGAATTCGGTATGACTGCTATCATGAACGGTATTGCTCTGCACGGTGGCTTCGTACCGTACGGTGCAACATTCCTAATGTTCATGGAATACGCACGTAACGCAATGCGTATGGCTGCACTGATGAAAGTGCAAAACATCCAGGTTTACACTCACGATTCAATCGGTCTGGGTGAAGATGGTCCTACGCACCAGCCGGTAGAGCAGGTTTCATCACTACGTCTGACTCCTAACATGAGCACATGGCGTCCATGTGACCAGGTTGAATCAGCAGTGGCTTGGAAATTCGCTATCGAGCGCAAAGACGGCCCTACATCACTGATCTTCTCTCGTCAGAACCTTGCACAGCAAGAACGTACAACGGCACAGGTTGCTGACATCGCTAAGGGTGGCTACATCCTGAAAGATTGCGAAGGCAAACCAGAGCTAATCCTTATCGCTACAGGTTCTGAAGTTGAACTAGCAACTGAAGCTTACGCGCAGCTAACCGCTGAAGGCCGCAAGGTTCGCGTTGTTTCTATGCCAGCAACTGACCTATTCGACAAGCAGGATGCTGCTTACCGTGAAGCCGTTCTGCCATCTGATGTGACTGCTCGTGTTGCTGTTGAAGCAGGTATTGCTGACTTCTGGTACAAGTACGTTGGTTTCGGTGGCCGTATCATCGGTATGACAACGTTCGGTGAATCTGCACCAGCAGGCGAACTATTCAAAATGTTCGGCTTCACTGTTGAGAACGTAGTTAATACAGCAAAAGAACTACTGAGCTAAGCATTACAGCTTAACTGCTTTCAAAGCCAGGCTCTATAGCCTGGCTTTTTTGTTCCACCAATTTCTTTATACAAACATAACTCCTACCTTGGCTTCAAAATCATAATACAAATATCACTTTAGTTTATAACCATTACCAACCTATCTGTTAATTATGTATTTACACATTTATTAAATTCAGTTACATCTGAATTTGTGCTTTAATATGCTCATTATTAGCAATTGATGAATATGTGACTAAAGTCTTACTTTGTGAAGGGTTATTATAGATGTATCTATTTATAATTCTGTCATTTTTTTGAACTAGATCAGCTATTTCAAACCAAGCAACCCCCCATTACATAACCAAGATCAATGCCTGAAAATAAATTTATGCATATTGACATATTGTAGAAAACATTTCTATAAATCAGACCTGCTGTGGAAAATTTGGGATTTTTTTCTCTTATATAAAGCGTATTCTCATTTTGAATTAAAACATAAGCACAAGGGAATAATTACTTCATTAATCCATATTTACTTTTTTTGATTTTTGATTTCAGTATTAAATTCACACCGATTTATCGGATGCTCCCTTGTGCCAGATTTTTATATTGGACGTAATAGTAGGTCGAAAGATGACAAAACAAAAATTAGGACTCGCGAGTATAGTATTACTCGGATTTAACTCCATCATTGGCTCCGGAATATTTTTATTACCTAGCTCTTTATATCAATTGGCTGGCGATTGGTCTGTTGCCCTTATTCTTATTACCGCGGTTATTGTCGCAACAATTGCCTTTTGCTTTGCTGAAGCATCAGGCTATTTTAGCCAAAATGGTGCCGCCTATGTTTATACCAAAGAAGCCTTTGGTCCTTTCGCCGGTTTTGAAGTCGGTTTCCTGAAATGGATTATGCAATGTATTGCATGGGGTGTAATGGCTGTAGCACTAACTAATATTCTTGCTAATACCTTTGGTTTTGAAGACAACCAAATGCTACGCAGCGGAATTATTATTAGTATTGTAGGTTCACTAACAATATTAAACCTTGCTGGAGTTGGTGCCGCTAAATTAGTAAACAATATCTCCACATTAGCAAAAATGGTTCCGTTGGTATTATTAATTGTCGGTGGTGTATGGTTTATCAACCCAGAATACATCATGCCAACTATCTCTTCTGCACCAGCAGAAACGGCAGAACACTCTCTTTCATTTGAAACGCTAGGTTCAGCTTTGATCCTTTGTTTCTACGCTTTTACCGGATTTGAAACATTCGGTACTGCCGCTGAAGATATGGATAACCCGAAACGTAACCTTCCTCTAGCGATTATTATTGTGATCATCGCCGTGACAGTATTCTATGCCGCTGTTATGGCAGTTTCTGTCGGTATCCTTGGTCCTGACATCGCCAACTCTACTGTACCGCTGGCCGATGCTGCAAAAGTCGCGTTTGGTGATGCTGGTTTCTATATGATCACCATTGGCTCAATCATTTCTATTGCCGGGATTAATGTTGCCGCTTCTTTCCATATTCCGCGTGCGTTGCTGCCGCTGGCTGACGACAAGATGATCCCTGCGGTCTTTGGTCGCAAGAACGAAAAAGGTATCCCTACTGTGGCTATCTTAGTATCCGGCCTGGTAACCATTCCAATTGCCCTATCTGGCTCATTCACCACTCTGGCAATGCTAAGTGTGGTAACCCGTTTTGCACAATACATCCCTACCTGTATTGCTGTACTCAGGTTCCGTAAGCGTTTCGAAGGTGACGAAAGCACCAAGAAAAACTTCAAAGTACCGTTCGGTCCGGTTATTCCAGTTGCTGGTGTCTGTATCTGCCTATGGCTACTTGCCGACCAGAGCCTAACCAAAATCCTTGTCGGTCTGGGTGCTATGGTACTGATCTCTCCGCTTTACTTCATCGCTCGCAAGCGTGCAGCAGAGCAACATGTAGAACCTGCAGCTACCAAGGCGTAACCCACTTGTAAACCCAGCCAGAACCTATGGTTCTGGCTACTACCCGGACATAAAAGATGATGAACACAATTGAACTTATTAACGAATGGCATCAGGAAATTACCACATGGCGTCATACGCTGCACAGCATGCCAGAGGTAGGGTTTGAACTTCACAACACATCTCAATATGTCGCGAACAAACTTGAATCCTGGGCCGTGAAAATCGATCGCAGCTTCGGCCAGACCGGTGTTGTCGGTATTATTGATGGCACGCTGGGCGAAGGCAGAACCATTGCCTACCGTGCTGATATGGATGCCCTGCCGATGCAGGATCAAACAGGTCAACTATATGCCTCTCAACATCCAGGACAAGCCCATGCCTGCGGCCATGACGGCCACATGGCAATGTTACTGGCAACCGCACGGTATTTCTCCGAAAACCGGGATTTCCGAGGCCGCATCATCTTTTTATTCCAGCCAGCAGAAGAAATAGGCGCCGGAGCCAAAGCCATGATGGAAGATGGCCTGTTCGAAAAATACCCTTTTGACGAAGTGTATGGTTTCCACAATATGCCAAGGTTGCCGGAGAACACCATTTCACTGAGATATGGCCCTATTACCGGCGCTGGCGAAAAGTTCCGTCTGATTGTAAAAGGCTGCAGCGGCCACTCCAGTGTCCCGCATAAATGCATCAACCCAATCACAATTTCCGCCAAGATCATCACAGCCTGGCAGTCCATTGTTTCGGAGTGCGTACCATGCTCTGAAATGGGCGTACTGGCGGTAACGAAAATTATGAGCGGTGAGGTATTCAACTCAATACCTGAATCAGCCGAAGCTGGCGGTACTATTCGTTTCTACGAACGTGAAGTCGGCGAGACGCTACGCCGCAAGATGCAACTGCTTGCTAGTTCCATTGCCGAAGCCTATGACGCAGAAGCTGAAGTTATCTTCGAAGTTCTGTGTCCGGCAACAGTAAATACCTGCGAACAGGTTGACTGCGTGATTGATGTTGCCAAGGAAACCGTCGGAACAGAAAACCTCAACACCAATGTCGAGCCCAGTCCGGGGGGCGAAGACATGGCATTCTTCAAGAAAGACGACAGTATTGGTGCCTGCTTTTTTATGATCGGCTCAAAAGGCACCAACCTCCATACCTGCGATTTTGATTTTGATGACAGCATCATTCCTCTAGGGGTCACTATGCTGTGCCGTATTGCAAAACAACGATTAGTGTAAAAGGTTAATTATGAAAACAATGCTAAAAACATCCCTACTTTCCCTCGCTTTGGCTGTTGTACCAACCTCTGCAGCCTTTGCCGATGTCATCAACTGGTCAAGCGACGAAGGGATCACTCGCCTTGAACAGTCTCATTTCAAGAAAGACTTCTTCAAGCTGGCAAACTTTTATGATGCGCAAGACAACAAAGTCTACTGTGGTGTTGCATCCACCAGCATTATAATGAACGCGCTTCGGGTTCGTCAGAATGTTACTGAAATCCCGCTAGATGAATCAGGAATCACTCCGGAAGACCGAGCTTACTTCCCTCAAGGTAACTGGAGCCCATTCTACGATCGCTATACCCAAAATACGGTTTTAGGCCACAGCGCTAAAACTCGACTACAAATCATGGGACAACCTGTTACCGAAGGTGCTGGCCCGGATTACGGTCTACAGCTTGATCAAATGACAGATCTGGTAACATCCAACCAGCTAAAAGTAAAAACAGTTTTTGTCGACAACCTAGACAACAAAGCGGCCATGAAAGCAGAGTTGGTTCATGCCCTCGAGACCAAGAACCAGTATGTTGTCGTCAACTACTCGCGCAAAACGCTTAACCAGCCAGGTTCAGGTCATTACTCACCTGTTGGTGCCTACGACAAAGCATCGGATTCTTTCCTAATCATGGATGTATCGAATGCTAAAGCGGACTGGGTCTGGGTCGACAGCGCTCAGCTGTTCGACGCTATGGCAACTATGGATACTAAACGCAATCGTGGCTACCTGCTGATCAGCGAAGGTCTAAAAGGCTAATCACACACAGCTCCGGCAGGCTCCCCTCTGCCGGAGTTATCCCATTAGTTTACTCATGACTACGCTTGCTCGCCCTACACTCCGAACACACCAACCTTTAATTTCCTCCTCAAGCAGTTCCGTTTATCACATATTTATCAGACTCAATATAGCCAAGCGACCCAATATAATTAATATTAATTTCTGCAAGAATTGATTATTTCCGAGGCAAGGCACCAATTTATTAAATATATGCCCAAGCTACCTCAAGATTCAGAGTGAAGCCAGAGTGTTCAGTTCAAGGGAAAAATGAAGAGCCACAACCAAGTAAGAAAATAAAAGTGGAAGAAATGACAATAGAAAGATAAGAAATACGAGATACGAGATACGAGATACGAGATACGAGATACGAGATACGAGATACGAGATACGAGATACGAGATACGAGAAAGGATACAAGAGAAATGAAAAGAGAAAAGAGCTAGAGCAGATAAATACTCTAGCTATTCTATTTTAGAAATTAAACAAACAAGCCAACAATTGTCGCATTCATTAAATTAGCCAATGTCGCAGCAAGTAATACTTTCATACCAAGCTGTCCGATAACACCCGCTTTAGTCGGGATCATTTTACTCAGAGCACCACATACCATCGCAACGGACCCGATATTCGCAAAACCACACAAAGCAATCGTCATAATTGCTGTTGAGCGTTCCGTCATGACCACGTTGCCCATATTGGCGAATGCTACAAACTCGTTCATCGCAATCTTTTGGCCTAAAAATGATCCAGCAATCGCTGCTTCATCCCAAGGAATACCAATTAGCCATGCAACAGGCGAGAACAACGTGCCGAGAATCATATCAACAGACAACCCTGAAATGTTGACCATCTCACCAATCGAGTTTAAACCGCCATTCAGCAATGCCATAAGACCAATACAGGAAATAATTACCGCACCGACGATAGCAGCAATCCCTACCCCTGCAATTGCCCCTTTGGCAATCGCATCAATAAAGCTGCTTGGCTTTTCATCATCCGGAAGCTCAGGCACTTCGTTGATAGTCACTTCCGTTTCAGGAATGATTAGTTTGGCAAACATTAATCCCGCTGGCGCAGACATAAAACATGCCATGATTAAATAGTTAAGCTCAACGCCCATACCGGCAAGACCCGCCAAAATGGATCCCGCAATTGACGATAGGCCACCAACCATAACGGCAAAGATTTGCGAACGAGTCAGAACGCGATGATAAGGTTTTACAAGCAAAGGAGCTTCAGTTTGGCCAAGCACGATATTACCGGCGGCATTCATTGATTCCGCACGAGATGTACCGAGTACTTTTTGCAATCCGCCACCGATCACATACACAAACCACTGCATGATACCTAGATAATAAAGCAATGAGGTCAAAGATGCGGTGAAGATGATTTGCGGTAGAACCTGGAGAGCCCAAACAAATCCGATCCCATCAACGCTAAAATTTACCAAACTGCCAAAAGCAAATTTAATACCTTCAGCACCGTAACCAAAAACATTGCCGACAGTGTTTGATATAGACAGTAATACGCCTGCTCCCATATCAGTAGCCAGAACACAAAAAGCAACAACTAAGATAATCGCAAAGGCACCCACTACGGCACGCCAGCTAATTGCTTTACGATTTTCGGAGAAGATAAACCCGACGCTCAACAGGGCAACAATACCGAGTACAGACTGAATCATTATAATTTTCCTATTAGCGTAGTTACGGCATGAGTTACTGCTTCGGCGTGATTCTGTGCAAGTTCTATTGTCTTCTCTTTGTCTCCACCTTCATCAGGATTGGCGTTCATTTCAAACGTCACAATAGTGTCGACAATATCCATTTCAGCGGCACGGAATGCATGTTCGAATGCTTGTTGATACACACTCAACGGCATGAAGTTAAAACCGTTTTCACTGTATGAATCTGCTGTCGCACCGGCCGTGATAGAAAACACTAACTTCTTGTCTTTTAGCTTGCTGCCGTCAGGGCCAAAAGCAAACCCGTAGGTAAACACGTCATCAATCCACTTTTTCAGCACTGCGGGGAAAGTGCTCCAATACAATGGGAACTGCACAACAATAACATCAGCCCTCAATAGCGCAGCCTGCTCTTCCTGTATATCGCCTTGATAAACAGCCAGGTTGTGAATTAACCACTCTGTTGTCTGTTGATAGTGCTTATAAATAGCCGCGTTTGCAGTTGATTCCTGTAAGTTTGGATGTCCATCGATGACGAGTACATTCATGTAATTATTCCTAATAATGTAAATAAGCAGAATTAAATCTCTACTTTTTCAGTCCGGCGGTCTTTGTCGGTTCAACCGGGTTGATTATAAAAGTCTCAGTAGCGGCAAGGAGAGGACATTTGTCCTTCTCCTATAGAGGCAGCTCATACTATTTAGAAATGGTATGTCTCTGTTTGATGAAATCCACGAAGACAAATTGAACTTGGCTCTCAGAGAGCAAGACTTACCCAGCAAATCTCACATCTGCTCACAAAATAACAACAAATTCGTGAATGAATGATGGTAATTCATGAGTTTAAAATCATAATAAGAGTAATTTTTTCTTCATCCCGATTCACTTATCAATAAGGTATGTCTATGACGTGGCAATTAACAGAACTCCTCCCCGTACTGTCTGACCATGATGGCTGGCAAGTCAAAGAACATGACCAAACACTTATCATCAGCAATGAAGACAACATCGACGCATACCTTGCCGTTGCCGGCGAACAGATTTTGGTAGAAGTCCTGCTTTTCCCGCACCAGCAGGTCAGCGATGTGCATGCATTGAATGACCTTATCTTGCGTACCCACAAGATGTTCCCGCTCTCGACCATTGGCATCAATAACATTGATGGCGATAGCTACTACGTGGCTTTTGGTTCACTCTCCTCCCAATCCAAAGCTGAGAGTATCCTCATTGAAGTCGCCACCCTATTCCGCAATGTCGAAGCATTTATCGACCTGTACCAGGATCACTTAACGGAGAACGCATCATGAGTGTATGGAAAAAACTGTTCACTGCCATCAAGGGTGGTGCAAACGAAGCGGCCGAAAATGTTGCAGACAACCAGGCACTTCGAATTCTTGACCAAGAGATCCGTGAAGCCAAACAAGAACTGCGACGTTCTGACGAGGCATTAGTCAGCATTGTAGCCAAGCGTAAGATGTCGCAGCAAAAAGTCGATGCCATCAATAATGGTGTGGAAGAGTACGAAGGCCATGCCCGCACTGCGATGGAAAAAGGCCAACAAGAACTGGCCCTTGAGTGTGCTCAAAAAGTTGCCACCCTGCGCAACGAGCAACAGGCCGAGCAGGTCTATCTGGATCAGTTTGTCGCCTCAGAGCAAAGTATGCGTACCAATATTGCGCAAGCTAAAGACAAGCTTCGTCAGTTAGAACAACAAGTCGACGTCGTTAAGGCCAATGAGGCGGTTCAGAAAGCGCAATCAGCCGTATCAGCCACAAATGTCGGTGCCAATGCCAAAATGCACACCGCTGTCGAGTCATTGGAACGTATCAAGCAACGTCAGGCCGAAAAGTCTGCCCAGCTTGAAGCCGCTGCTGAGATGGCAGAAGAGCAATCAGGCAGTAGCCTTGACAAGAAACTGGCTGAGGCCGGAATAACCGCAGGCGGAAAGTCGTCTGCGGAAGACGAGCTGGCTCGTATTTTAGGTAAGTAAGGCTGTCAGTTTGGTTTTATTACTTACAAACAGTTCTCACGCAGGCAAGCGGAGGTAATCATGTCATTGTGGATTCTCTTTCAACGATGGGCCGTACGAAACTTTACCCAGTTGAACGGACGAAACCTTCTGATTACCCTGCTTGGCTACAGTGTAATAAGCTGGTTACTATTAACATTCGCAGGTGAAGACAATCTCACCCGCTCATTTACCGATTTTGTCTATTATCTCTTTGTCACCGCCTCAACTGTTGGTTACGGTGATATGTCTCCGACAACAACAATGGGGAAATGGGTCGCCTCACTCTTTGTGATCCCCGGAGGCCTTGGATTATTTGCCTTGGGGGTCGGGCGTGTCGCCAGCTTTTTTATTTACTATTGGAAAAGCGGTCTGTTGGGAAAACGGAGTCTCAAAGTGAACAATCATATTTTAGTTCTGGGCTGGAACGAGCAGCGTACCTTGCATCTAATCAAGATGCTGCAGCACGAAGAGAAAGGCAACCGCCCGATTGTTCTGTGTGTCCGTCCAGAAATTGAAAACCCGCTCCCGGGCGAAGTCGAGTTTGTCCGTGTTACCAGCTTCACAGATAATGAAGGGATGAAACGCGCCGGTATAGACAGTGCAAGCTGCATTCTTATCGACAACCCGGAAGACGATATCACGCTGTCAGCCGCCCTTTACTGTGTCAGCAAAAACCCCAAAGCGCACTTGTTGGCCTACTTTAATGACGAGGCCCTAAGCCAGCTGTTAAAACAACACTGCCCGAATGCCGAGTGTATTCCTTCTGTGGCAGTCGAGATGATGGCAAAGGCTGCGGTAGATCCGGGCTCCAGCGAGCTGCATCACGAACTGCTCAGCACTACCCAGGGGATGACCCAGTATTCCGTCACCTACCCCCAGAACGCTGCTATTACAACTATCGAAGCGTTATTCTCAACGTTCAAGCAACAATATGATGCCACGTTGATCGCCATTGATAGCGGCAACGGTGTCGAGCTCAACCCATCGCTACAGCGTGAAGTTCAACCCGGTAGCAAGCTATTTTATATCTCGGACGAACGTGTCATTGAGTTTAAATGGTAGGACGGATCCGATTAACCAACGTAACCAGCCTTTGAGCAGGCCGCTGTTATCGCTCAGGAGTCATTATGTTTGATTGGTTTAAAAAGAAAAAAACGCCGGAAACCCCACTTCCGCAGTCCCCGGAAATTTTGGGGCTGAGGCTTGGCGGCGCATTTGAGTTAGATGACTTGAAACTGCGCCTTATCGAGCCGGATCTCATCATTGAAGGTGCGGCTCGTACCCAGCTCATCAAAGCGGTAGGGGAAGTCCAGCTTGATGAACAAACTCGGCTATTACGTTATTACACCGATGACGACGGCTTTATTCAAGTTCTGACCCACGGCCAGAGCGATGCCGACATCAGCGAAGTTAAACTCTATTATTTCTACGATACCAAACCGATCGATACCGATTCGGAGTGGAACCACTTGCTGGATAACCAACTAGTACAACCGGCGTGGGAGCTAGAAGGCCATACATTTGAAAAAGTATGGGAAAACAGCCGACCCGTTGTGATGACAGAAAAGACCTGGCTCGAAAATGGTGCCACTAGCGAAACCGACCAGTTCGTCATGATCTATGAACGAAACATCGGTAATGACATCTTCGAGTCCGTCTTTGTTGCCGGCGAAGAAAAAATTATTCATAACCGTGCCGAACGCAGCCTAGCTATCAGCACAGGTATCAACCTATCACCGACCGACTTCAAGCTCATTGGTTAGTCAGTTACTTTCAATTATTAGGGATTCACATGGAAGTATTAACAAATTCACTCGCAGGCCTTGGTGCCTTCTTACTCTACTTCTCACTATCAATCGCGTTCTTGATGCTGTTTAAAGTTGTCTATGTCCGCTTTACTCCGCATGACGAATGGAAACTGGTTAAAGAGGGCCAGAATATCGCCGCGGCCATTGGCCTGTCTGGTTCCATTATCGGTTACTGTTTAGCCATTGCCGGGGCAGCGAGCAACTCCGTCAACCTGATCGATTTTGCCCTTTGGGGGATAGTGGCGTTATTTGCCCAGCTCATCGCCTTTTATATTGTTCGCTTTGGTTTTATGCCAAAAATCGTTGAACGTATCGAAGCGGGTGAGATCCCTGCCGGTATTATCATGGCTGCAACCTCAGTATCGGTTGGCCTGCTCAACGCTGCCTGCATGACTTACTAGGAGCTACCAACATGAAACGAAGTAAGCAGGTCGTGCTAGGCAGTATGCGCAAAAACTGGCGTACGTTCTCGGTTAAGCCAGTTTCAGTGGCTTTTGCCGGTGCCTTCCTTTCTGGTTGTAGTGACAACGGTAATGATGCCACTATTTATCAAGCCTTGGATGACTGCATTAACGACAACCCCAACTACAGTCAGGAGTGTCGGGCAGCCTATCAGGACGCGCTAGACGAAGCTGAACGCACTGCGCCTAAATACCAGACACAATATGACTGTACCGCTGAGTTTGGGGTAAATGCATGTATGCAATCCCCCAACAATAACTGGTTTATGCCGGCGATGGCGGGCTTCATGTTTGGTCGGATGATGGACAGGGATCGCGGCTATTATTCCCAGCCGATGTTCCGCTCATATTACCCGGGCAGTATTTTTTATGATCGCTGGACCACAGCTGACGGTTACGATTATGGTCGTAGTAGTTATAAGAAAAGCAAAGTCCGGATATCCAAAGATCAGATGAAGCCGAAACCTACCGTAAGCCGAACGATTTCGCGCGGCGGCTTTGGCTCAACCGTGTCGGCAAAATCCAGCTGGAGCAAGTCATCCAGTGGTAGCAAAAGCTGGGGTGGCTAACACCAGCTTCCCGAGTGGCATACCAGCTCGATTGTTCGTCGAGCTGGCCTATCCTTTCCGTTATCTCGCACTATCCTCTCACTAACTACTCAGCAAACGGGTCGCTAAAAATAGGGTTAGTCAGGAAAGACTCATCAGTCAGTGTTTGTAAAAATGCTACCAGCGCCTCTTTCTCCTCCTGATCCAGGTTCATCCTCACCGGCGGACCAGTCGGGCTTCCATTGCGTCTCAGATCCGGACTCAGATTCGGATGCGGTTGCACCCCGCTATTATAAAACTCAACCACATCCATCAAGTTCTTAAGCCGGCCATCGTGCATATAGGGCGCACCGACGGCGATATTTCTCAGTGAGGGCGACTTGAAAAAACCACCACCAGCTCCCGGATCGCTACTGGTATCGGCATCCAACCCATTGATATGAGCCTGATCCATCGTATGTGCCGAGGTTTGATGGCACTCAATACAACCGAGAGATGCTTGCCGTCCGACAGGGAAGCCCGAAAAGAGTTTATGCCCCTCCATTTCCTGCTCGGTAAAGACAGCAGCAAAGTCCGGATCGTTCCACTCTCCGACAGCAAAGGCCTGGTCATATTTCGACTGGTAGGAGACCATCGACCGAATAAATTGTGCCATTGCCTCAGAGATACGCTGACTGGTAATGGCTTCGTCACCGAACGCCTGCTCGAACAAGCCGTGATAGAAGCTTGTTGCCGCCAGCTTTACTTCCAAGTCGAACAGGTTCATTCCCATCTCGACCGGATCCTGAATCGGCATCAAGACCTGCTCTTCCAGTGTGTCGGCCCGCTCGTCCCAGAAGAAGTTCTTCGGCGTATAGTAAGTCGCATTGGTCAGACTCATAGAATGACGCCCGGTTTTTCCCCCCTCAAACCCTGTACTGAACTGCGCCGGATCAGTAAACCCGTGCTTTTGAATATGGCAGGACGCACAGGAAATAGAACTATTAGCAGAAAGCCTGACATCATAGAACAGTACCCGCCCTAGCGTTGCTCCTGCATTACTGACCGGATTTGAAAAAGGTGTATTGTCCTGAGATCTGACATTACCGAACGGTGATGTAGTTGTAGTGTAATATCGAGGACGAGCTTCTAGATAGCCTTCATAATCATGACTAGTTGCCAAATCAGGTAATGGCAACCCGTCGATATCAGTGCGAGGTACGGGTTCCTCTCCACCTGGTGGCTCTTGTGGCGAGGGATCAGGGGCTTCTCCCCCAGGTGTATCTATCACACTTTCACTGCCTCCGCTCGACACAGCATTTGCATCATCAGAAAAACTGTCATCGCCACCGGAATTATCCCGACATGAAACAACGGACGTCAGAACGACCGCTAATAGAATACACATAGAAGTATTCATGATAAACGCTCCAACCTAGCCTATATTATGTTCTTATTATGTATGGATAATTAGTCATTAAACCTATTACCCTAGTTCAAACACAATAGCAGCAGATTGAACTTCTCAATTCTGACTACTGAGATGCATACTTTGTATATTCAGTTATGTAGCAATGAATGTAAATTACCAATAGCAGGCACGAAAAAAGCCACCCGACAACAATCTGGTGGCTTTTGATTTATTAAGAGAACAACTCGCAGACAGTATTCTTATACTACTTACAAGCTACTATCCCTGTTGTTGGCTTTCTGCCAAGACACCCCCAACAGGTTCCAACACTTCTTCCTCTTTCTCGACAACGCTCTCAAGCTTATGCATCGCCTGAATTTCCATCACATTGAGATGTGAGTAGTCTGCACGCATATAGCCGACTGTTTTAAATAGCATGTATGAAGTTAGCAGCAGTATCGGCAATGCAAATATCAAAATAGCCGATTGCATTGACTGTACTGGCGCATTAACCGTGATAAAGATAGTTGGTAACGCAACAATAATCAGACACCAAAATATTTTCAGGTACGTTGACGGATTATTCTTTTCATCAAGTTCTTTCTGCGTATTACATGCAACGGTAAATACAGAGCCATCCAGTGTCGTAACCAACAATAAGAACGTTGAAATAATGAACACCACCAAAATTACCGATGATAGCGGTAGGGTATCGAGTGCCTTAACAATCGCCTCGCTGGCCTGGCCTTCAGAGACCATCTTGCTAATTTCAACCTTGCCGTCCAGCTGGGTCTTCATCATGAAAGAGCCAACAATCGAGAAAAGTGCGGCAATACCTGCAGTACCACCACCAATCATACAGACAACCACTTCACGGATAGTACGGCCTTTAGATACCTTGGTAACAAAGACACACATCAGTGGAATGAAGATCATCCAGTACGCCCAGAAATACGCGGTCCAAGACTGAGGGAACTTAGCCTGATTAATCGCATCAGTATATAAGCTCATTTTAATAAAATTCTGAGCCCAAATAGCAATGGATGAGCTGGTATTTTCAAGAATGAACTGAGTCGGACCGAAAATTAGAATATACAGGGCGAGAGCAACAACAAAATATGTCCCGTTATTACTGATTTTCTGCATGCCTTTTTCGATACCAAAGAAAGAACTGGCAATCAATAAAGCAGCAACAATAACCAACATAGATAATTTCAAAACTAAACTATCTGAAATACCGAACAGCAAAGAGACCGCAGCAGATATAATTGGCACACCAAGAGACAAGACGATAATCAAACCGAATATCAGTGCAATTGGGTACATGATATCAATAACACGACCGACAATCTTTGCTGTCGCCTTATTTTTTATCATCGACATTACCACGTCGCTGATTTTCAGTGAGCGGTTTTTTCTAATATAGAAAGAATACATGACAGGGATTGCGGTTATGGCGTAGATTGCCCAGGCAATGATCCCCCAGTGGTGAAGACTGTAGGTTACAGCCCACTCAGCAGCTGTTACCGAGCCTGCTTCAATAGCGAACGGTGGCGTCTTAATATAGTAAGACCACTCGAGAAATGCCCAGTAAACCGTACCGGAACCGACACCTGCAAGTGCCATCATGGCGATATAGGAAAATGTAGAAAACTCAGGTTTCTCATTTCCCATTCGGATATGCCCATATTTACTAAATACAAAATAGGCAGCGAGAATAACAAGGCCGAATGCATACCAGAGAATTGGCGTGCCAAAGTTATATGCAATCAGTGTAAATATATCACCAGCAATTTTAATTGCCTGATCAGGGTTAGTTAAAAAGAATATTGAAATAATAGATACAATAACTAATGAGGTAATGATGCTAAACCTATCAAAGTTACTTCTTCCCGTCGTACTTTTCATCACGTTTTGTCCCATTTATTAGTAAACCACTTCCATATTGTCCCGGTGGATATATGGAAGCGGAATTTCCATTGCTAATTAAAGGTATTGTTATAATTATTCGAAAATATAATGAGCTACCGAGCTTTCCCGAACAGCATCCCAATCCATTTCCACGCCCAGACCATTGCCTTCTGGTGCATGGACATAACCATCCTTATCGGTACGGATCTGCGTCTTTGATGCCAGCTCGGAGCTTTCATACGGGTAAAACTGCTCGAAGAACTTGCAGTTATGGTGAGCCAGTGCCACATGCAAATTGGCAGCCTGGGTAATGGTATATCCCATGCTTTGGATCTCAAGATTCTTCGAGTGACCTTCTGCAATAGCAAAGCATTTGTTCAGCGGCGTGATACCACCACATACAGTAGCATCCTGGCGAACATCAGACCAGAAACCGTTACCTAGGGCATAGGTGACTTCCTGCAAGGTGAGCAGACAGTTGCCGTGGCTGGAGATTTCCAGATCCGTTTTATCAACCAGACGCTGGTAGGTCTTGTAGTCATAATCGGAAACCGGGGCTTCCAGCCATTCCCAGTCGTAGCTTTCCATTAACTTGGCCATTTTCATCGCCTCAGCAGGCGTGTAGAAAGTGGCAGTATCCAGCATGAAACGGACACCAGTATGGCCATAGCGCTCCTGAATGGCATTGACCAGTTTGACGTCTTTCTCATATACGCAGTAGCAGTGCAGCTTAATCGCGGTAAAGCCATGCTCGATGCAGTCATCAACATACGGGAAGTAGTCTTCAACGGTATCAAACATTGGTGTCGAAGCGTAAGAGAGCATCTTGTGGCGGGCTCCGCCGAGCAGCATGTACAATGGCATGCCTGCTTTTCTCGCCTTGATGTCCCAGGCGGCGATATCAATCGGAGATTTTGCCGGTAGTCCCCCCCATGAGCAACGCGCCTGCAGCCATGAATAGAGCTCTTCGGTCATCAGCGGGTTTTTACCGATCAGGCCCGGGACGATTGTACGCATAGCTTCGATAATGCAGCGATCGAAGTCATTTTCGGTGTAACTGATCGTAGCACCCACCCCTTCGGTACCGTCGTTACAGATGATACGAACGATATTATTGGTATAGAGCAATGGTTCCTGGTTATCAGCCCAAGGAATCGGCGGAGCGTCACGGTCAGCAACAGCGTACAGTTCAACTCGTTTGATCACGGTATCTTTCATGATGTTCTCCTTACAGGGCACTACCATTTTCAGTCATAGTAGAGCGGATATCCTCGCCTTTCAGGTCTCGGATTCGTTTATTTTCGTCAATCGCTTTGACAGCAGCGATACCCGCCGCATGCCCATACTCAAAACATTGGGCTGTCACCCGTGCGGACGCAAGCGCTTCGTGCTCTGCGCTGAGGCTCCGCCCGGCAACAATAATGTTCTCGCCAACAACCGGAACCAGTGTGTTGAACGGTACGTCATAATAATCATCGAGCAACCAGTGCAATTTCGGTTTGTCACCGGAGTGCAGCTCGATTGGCCACGGCGTACGGCAGATACCGTCTTTCCGCTTGCGGCAGTTTACGACGTCGTCATTGGTCAGTGTTTCGACGCCGACAATAGAGCGAGTCTGGCGAATACCGACCTCGACCCCGGTATCTACTACGTAGGCGTCCTCGCATCCTGGTACATAATGATTAAGAAACTTGGCATAACCACGAACCTGGCGACGGCCAAACACCTCGGCTTCAGTGAAGTCTTGCGGATCGATGACATTCAACACTCGGCCATCCTGCCCGGCGAGGCGCGTTGCGTTTACCATCAGCTCGCCCGGGCGAGTCGTGGGGAAAATCCAGATTTTATGGCGAGGCAGGTCGTAGCCGTCTTGTTGATTTGCGGCCAGAATATTTTCGGTCACTTTCGGCGGACAAATAGTGTCATCACCGTAGTACTCAAGGTATTTATCCATATCGACACCCGCGATACGGAAGAACATAGTCGGGTTTTGGATACGGCCATTGTCACCAAAGTAATGCTCCATTCCAGCCCGAGCAATGACAGCGGCATCACCAGATGCATCCACTATCATCTTGGCGAGGATCACGCTTTGACCGGCATTTGATTCAATCACAACCCCTTCAAATGCATCGCCATCCATAATCACGCCAGTTACGGCAGTATGAAATAAAGTGGTTACACCGGCTTGCTCAAGGAAGTCATCCGCCACTTCACGCCACATCAGAGGATCATGCGTCACGGTATACGTTTTGCCGTAACGCTGAGGTCCGGTTACGCCGCCTTTATCGGCCAGTGCCTGACGGAAGCGCTCGGTAAAACCAAATACGACCTGCTCCGGTTGCGCAGCAGGATCATCACTTGCCATATACATACCGCAGATAGTACCTGATAGTCCGGCCACCGCCGCACCACCACAGAAGCCGTACTTTTCAATCAGCCAAGTGTTCTTGCCCATGCGTCCGGCAGTGTCCGCAGCTGCAACACCTGCAGCCCCACCACCAATCACCAGAACATCAACTTCAGCCAACACCGGTAGATCCGGCACAGCCTCAAATCGGTGAACAATTTTCCAATCTTTCATTACTACCTCACTAATAGATAACTGATAGTCATCTGATATATCAGTTGTGTGTTTTGAATATATTCCTGATCTTTGTGTGATACAATGGCAATTGTCCTGATCGTGAGATCGCTCACTAAAATATTGCCTGAGGGAATAAGACAACAATGACTATGGGTTCGATAAATAAGACAGAGGTTGCATACAACCAGTTAGAGCGCATGATTATTTTTCGGGAACTTGAACCTGGGAGTATGGTCAGCGAAAAGCAGCTAGCCGAAAGCCTGGGGCTTGGCAGAACGCCGGTAAGAGAGGCATTGCAGAGGTTGTCTTATGAACGGATGGCTGAAATTCACCCTCGTCGCGGGATCCAGATCCCGGCTATTTCTGTAGAAAGCCAGCTAAAAATCTTAGAAGTCCGCCGGGATATTGAAGCGCTATGTGTTAGCTATGCGGCATCTCGCGCAACAGTACAAGAAAAACAACAAATGCTCGAACTGGCGTCAAGCCTGGAAGAGTGTGCAATGAATAAAGATGACTTGACGTATGCGGGGCTGCTAAAACAGATCCACACCTTGTTGGTCAAAGCGGCAAGCAATGAATATCTGCAGCTTGCAATGGCACCGCTACAGGGGCTATCGCGTCGATTCTGGTTTGCTTATAAAAATGACACCTCGGATTTAACAGAAGCTTCGTCACTGCATGCCTCCGTATTAAGAGCCGTCAGCCATACCGATACAGAAGAAGCCGTCGCTGCATCACACAGATTAAACGACTACCTGACTGACATGGCCTATCGCAGCATTACCGCTAGGAAGTAAAAGTAATCGCCATCAGAGGATATCTAGACTTTCATGTTTAACAGTGTCCCGGTCATTTCATCAGCCCGGCGGATCACATTGGCTCCCGCCTGGTTGTATGTCTTGGCCTGAATTAAATCAATACTGGCATCAATAGGGCTATTGCTACCGGTTGGGGCCGATCCTTTCACCTCAGGGATTTGCCCTACCGTACTCGGTGAACCCAGACTTGATTGCTGAATATCTTTCGCCGCCGTTGTCGCCATGCTTTGTGCTTGGTTGAGCATGTTCACACCGGAGTAATGCGCAGAAATCGTCATAGATAAAGCCTGTCGAAAGTTCAAAGGTTTAAGAGGAAAGCTCATAATGAGCCAGATACCCAATACTGTCAATCAGACCAGCGAATGGACGGAAACAAAAGCCCAACCATGGCTGGCTGGGCAAAATACTGAGTATCTTAAAGGTAAAGATACAATTAGCGAGTTTACAACATTAAATATAGTCGGTGATGACTAGTGTCTGAGTTTTTCCTTTCATAGATCCGGCCTGCGCTTCCCTTTCTTTCTCATGAAAAACAATGCTCCAAACAGCCCGGCAGTTATGGCAACAGAAGTGATACCCAGTCCAAACAGCAGATCATCACCATGCCCGAACTTCTTCAGCACATGATAGAGCAACAAAGAACAAATAAAGTAAGCAGTTATTAATCCAAAGAGTTTAAAAAAAGCTAACTCTTGTATTTTCTTCAGCACCTTTTTTCTCCCACTCTATCCTTCGACTAGATCAGTTCGATACTCTGATCAGTATGATCCATATTCAGAGAAACTCGCCTTATCCGGAGCAGACTCTTTGCCAACAGCAAGATTTAAAGTCCGATTCACTCCAATCTCTTTAACAAAAACATCGTCGTGGCTAATTAGGATCAAACTGCCTTGGTAAGTGACTAATGCTTGGGCCAGTAACTGCTTTGACTCCAGATCAAGGTGGTTGTCTGGCTCATCGAGCAACAGCAAGGTTTCGCCTTCCTGATGACTAACCACCAACATCGCGATTTTCATCCGCTCGCCACCGCTGAGCGCCGCCACTGGCAGTTCCACCCGCTCCCGGCGAAAGCCAGCACCTGCCGCCATAGTTCTCAGCTCAATTTGCGTCTTGGCAGGACAGAGCTGGTGCAAGTTATCCAACACACTTTGCTGCTCGTCCAGTAGACTGAAATGCTGATCCAAATAACAGAGCTGTGTTGTACAGTTCAGGTGACCAATTGCAGGCGTTATCTCGCCGGTAATCGTCTTCAGCAAGGTGGATTTACCGCAGCCATTATTACCTGTCAGGTGGAGCCTATCACCATACTGCAAGCTAAGATTAATCGCTTTACTATCCCCATAGCGAAGCTGCAAAGCAACCAGCGTAAGAACAGAAGAAACTCGCTTCTCCGATTGGTTTATCATGATCTGTTGGGGCTTTACTTGTATTAACTTGGCTTTCAGCTCACTGGCTTTGTGCTCTGCCTGAGACAAGTGCTGGGCAAACTGGACCTTTCGTGCCGAAGCAGACAGCTGCGCTGATTGCTTCATTCCATCGAGTAACATTTTTGGCTGGCTGCCTGATTGCCGAGCCTTGTTTCCCTGCACGGCTCGTTGTTGGGCTTTTTCCTGATTACGCTGGTGCTGCTTGCGGATCTGCAGCACCTGCTTTTCAGCATTTGCCACTGAGCGCTCTATTGCCACGTGTTGTAATTCCTTTTGCTGCGCGTAGAAAGAATAGTTTCCCCCGTAGTGTCGAATGCCCTTTGGAGTCAGCTCCATGATCTCTTCTACATATTCAAGCAACAGCCGATCATGGCTGATCAGCAAGATCCCTCCCTCAAAACCGCTCATTTGATCAATCAGCCATTGGCGACCGGCACGATCAAGATGATTGGAGGGTTCATCGAGGATCAGATAATCGTAATCGGCACGAAATAGCTGCCACAGCATTAGCCGCGTTAGCTCTCCGCCGCTCAAACTGGAACACTGCTTGAAGGGATCGGGGGGCAAGCCCATCGCTTGAAGCTGAAAGCAAAGTGAATCCCAAGCTCCCCAGCCATCTTCGACTAAATCAAAATCAGCTTGCTTACAGCTGCCTTTCTCGATTCGCCTAAGCGCTTTTAGCCTGGCTGCAATATCGAGAAAATCAGCAATTGTCCCCAGATCCTGACGATCTTGATATTGGGTAAGTTGTGATAAGTAACCTATCTTTCCGTTGCATATCACCTGGCCGCTATCAGGCATTTCTTGCTCAAGCAACAGCCCTGCCAACACGGACTTACCAACACCATTACGTCCAACCAGCCCTGTGATCTGACGTCCCAACGAAAAACTAACGTTACTAAACAGCGGATCACCATTATCGTGACTAACCGCAAGTGATTGCGCCAAAATTGACGGATGATATAAGGTCATAAAACCTCCTGAAACTATTTCAGGGGCAATGGGTAACTATCTAGTTCAACTGTTAGACGAATTTAAACGACATAGTTTGAACGACATAAATAGAGGCTGATCACCTGCAACTATTATCTGCCCGAGGCCAGATGAAATACAAGTCAATAGGTAATAGCGAAGACAAAGTTACGCCCACTAACCCTGAGGATCCAAAAAATAAAATAAAAAGGATGTCAGGTGTTAGTTGTTCATCGTGGCGTAAACTCCTCAAGAAATGATGGCGGTATTCTATACAGGCTCAGTAACCGTTTTCAACCTTTCAATCTCCGGCATTCTGAAAGTTAAGGGTAAATCACACTCTGCGATAACTATCATTCCCAAATACAGTTATACCCAAGACTGTGAATGGAAGTACGCGGTATATAGCGGTTAATCAGATATAAAAAAAGCGACCAGTGGTCGCTTTTTTACTATTTCGATTTTTAGATAAATGCCAATATCGGCGAAATACAAAGCAATATACCGGTGACGATAATCATATTCGTCGCCATCCCTTTATACTTTGCCAAGTGAGGGACCTTGTATACCAAGTAAGCCGGAATCAAACAGCCAACCAAGCCAAATACCGGGCTACAGATTGAAGTGAAAGACAGGATGGGGGCATTAATCGCTATCGCTCCCCACGCAATCAAAATGATAAATACAACCACCAGCTTATTGACCAGATTTTTATCAATCTGTGACTCTTTGTATTTACGAAGAAGCATGTTCATACAAAGTCCGGTACAGGCTTCCTTAAATGCCAGGAATACGCCAAAGAACGAAGTCACAACAGCAAAAATATTGATGACGATACCGGCAATTGTCGCCCAACTTCCTGGGAAATAGTGCGCGATAATCGCCAATGCCGAGATGTTCTGCTTCATTGCTTCTGTTGCCTGCTCCTGGCTAATCGCAAAGGTAAACGACACCGCAAAGAAGAACACAATCACAAACAAAATAGCAAAAGCGATCTTCATCGCTCTTGATGCTTTATAGCGTGCAACCTCTATTGATTTTTCATGAGAACGGTATGAGATAACCATTGGGCTGAGTGACTGGATAAAGAGGATAGAAGTCAACGTAAACGGCAATGTAATAATTGCATCTTTAAGCATCGAACCCCACTCACCGAGTTGCGGAATATTCGCCATATCCCAGCGTGCAACCAACAATACGCCCATGATTGCAACCAGAGATAAAACGGTTACGGCCATAAACCCAGACAGCTTGAAGAGCAGCTTCTCCCCTTTAGAGCCAAGAAATGACAATATGCAAATCAGCCCCAAGCCATAGAATACATTGTCATTGAGATGCCCTTCAGTTACCCCGAAAGAATGGAGATAAGAGGCACTATCGTTAGTCACTGCGAGAGAATAAACCAAGACCCAGATCACCAACATGACAAAATATAAAGCGCCTAAAATCATCCCCCAGTTTTTTCCCAAGTATCCCGTAATTACACCAGGATAATCCGTACACTCTTTCGACTCAGCAAGGGTATTAATAAAAAGTTTCTGAAAGAGGTACATCGCCGGGTAGCCAATGACAGACGAAAGCAGAAAAACCCACAATCCCATCACGCCAACCTGAACAGGAAGAAAAACAATTCCGGCCCCAACAGCCATCCCGATACTCATGACAATCCAACCAAGATCAACACTATCGAACTTAATTGCTTCTTTCCACTCTGCTTCAGTCATATTGGCTTTTGTATATATCGAAGGCTTCCCCAGATTTATTTCACCTGTACCTGCATTGAGTTGTTCACTCATTACTTACTCCATTTATTGTATACCTGTAAGAGTTGTTATTATTATCGCGACGCACTGGAAACAATAAGTTAACAACCATCAAACTCCATTTACATTATTATCATTTCAAGGTGGAACTGATAAACATCATACGATGACAAGAAGGAGTAAAACTATAAAGTTCGTTACAGAACAATGAAATAGAATTATTTTTCTCTACTAAACCATTGCAAGGCAATCAACTTTCTATTATTTGATGGATATGAGTAAAGTTATATCGATATAAAAGTAGAGGATGTTTAATTAGAAACAAGAAGAGCAAGTCGAAGGTATTGTCTAAAATTCAAAATAACAAAAAATATCAAATTAAATACTAATTGAATGAAAAACCATCAATTTTTAAGGGCTGATTTACATTAAAAACAGCTTGTATAAAAAGGCCTACAATAATGCAGGCCTATTATTCCCAAGCTATCAAGATGCAGGATTATTGAGAAACAGCAATCACTTCAATTTCTACTTTCGCATCCAGAGGAAGGCGCGCAACTTCAACACAGCTACGCGCTGGGCAATTATCACCAAAAAATGCCGCATAGACTTCATTAACAGTACCGAAATCATTTAAGTCTTTTACAAACACTGTTGCTTTAATAATGTCTGTTTTTGCCAAGCCAGCAGCATTAACAATCGCTTCAACATTTGCCAAAGATTGCTGCGCCTGTTCAGCAACGTCTGCAGGCATTTTGCCCGTTTCAGGGTTTAGCGGTAGCTGACCTGAGGTATATAGCATATCGCCAAACTTCTTCGCTTGCACATACGGACCAACTGCTGCTGGTGCTTTATCTGTATTTACTGTCTCTACCATGGTGTCCTACTTTCAATATAGTGTCATTAATAAAACAGCGATCTCTTATCGCCGCTTAGACTGTGAAAATAATATACGACTTAAGCGGGGGAAATCCTTCGCCATTATTGCTACAAAAGTATCTGTTGATAGAAAATATTTCTCCTAATTTTCCGGATCTTATCGTTCTGCTATAGAATTCACACTTTTTGTCAGGCCGCATAACAGGCCTTTGCTGTTCGCACCGATACCCAGTTCGGGGCGATCGAAGGCTATCTAGAAGGCAGAATTAATTTGTTCCTTCGAGACTTACTTGGCACACTAGGGTTATACCAATCTGGATAAATAGTTGTTCAGATAGTTGCGCAGGAAAAATCACTTAGAACAAGGCATGAATTGAAGCTAACTAGTTATTCTAATTACAAAATTCATAACGCAGTTATAAGCGATTTTAACCAGCAAGTATGATCAAATACTTATATAGATTGGTATTAGTCTTGGTATGGCCTGAGATCCCGCTCGCTGCCCGTATTGCTGCCACTGTCGTATTCATGGTCTTGTAAGCTGGCCGCTACTCCGTCATCCCAGTCATAATAAGGTATAGGAATCACGCCACCCAGAGCGATCCATTCTGGGTAAAAAGAGGGAGTTCTAGCTGTGAACAAAATATACGATTACGTTATTGTCGGCGGTGGCATTGTTGGTATCTCGACAGCCTGGCAGCTTCAGCTGCAATACCCGGAGAAGTCCATTCTGGTTGTCGAAAAAGAAAATGCGCTTTCTCAACACCAAACGGGACACAACAGCGGCGTTATTCATGCCGGAGTCTATTATGCTCCGGGCAGCTTGAAAGCAGATTTCTGCAAAGCAGGTGTCGAACGCACACTCGCGTTCTGTCAAAAGCACAATATTCCGGTTGAAAACTGCGGTAAATTGCTGGTTGCAACAAACGAGTTAGAGCTTGAACGCATGCATGCACTCTACGAGCGCTGCCAGAAAAATGGCATTGATGTTGAGTTACTCGACCAAGATACACTTACAGAAAGAGAGCCAAATATTACCGGTTTGGGAGCGATCTTCGTTGAATCAACCAGTATCGTAAACTATCGTCTGATCACCGAAAAAATGGCGGACGAGTTTATTCAACTGGGTGGCGAAATTTCGCGACGAACCGAAGTGATAGCATTATCTGAATCGACAAAGCAAATTACCGTAGGTTGCAAAAGCGACGGTCAGCCTTTCCAGCTTGATTGCCGTTTCTTAATTTCCTGCTCCGGCCTGATGGCAGATCGCCTGACGCAAATGCTAGATATAGAGACCAATTTTCAGATCATTCCATACCGTGGTGAATATTACCGCCTGGCTCCGAAGTTCAACAACATTGTCAATCATCTGATCTACCCTATCCCCGATCCTGAGCTGCCTTTTCTAGGCGTGCATCTCACCCGAATGATCGACGGTACGGTAACTGTCGGCCCCAATGCGGTACAAGGCTGGAAGCGGGAAGGATATGGCCGGATCAACATTAGTCTGAAGGACATTTTAGACATGGTCCAATTCAGCGGGTTCTGGAAAGTCTCGGCCAAGCACTTGAAAACAGGTCTAATAGAAACCAAGAATTCATGGTGGAAACCCGGCTACCTGAAGCTGGTCAATAAATACTGCCCGCAGATCAAAGCCTGCGATCTTGAACCCTATCCTGCCGGGATCCGGGCTCAGGCGGTACTGAAAGACGGTACCCTGGTTCACGACTTCTTGTTTGCCGAAAGTCCGCGTAGCCTGCATGTGTGCAATGCACCATCTCCAGCCGCTACCTCGGCACTACCAATCGGTGAATACATCTGTCAGAAAGTGACTCAAAAGACCACGGTGATTGATCCCAAAAACCGTTCAGACGCCGTTCGCGAGCCAGCCTAACACTGGACAACCTGCTAATTAAGTTATTTATAACTCACTGAATTAGAACTCCATTTACCTTAAATAAATGGAGCTCCATGTTTCAACTTCACTATGGCTATGCGTTGTCGAATTCCAAATGAGCTTTCTCCAACGCATCAATGTCAGAACTACAAATCAGATCTTTGAGTGCGTTGAATTTATCTTCGGACCAGTTATAAATACCTAGGGTCAACAATCGGTCTACCGTTTGTTGCGAAAAGCGCAATCGAATTGGCTTCGCCGGTGTTCCCCCGACAATAGTGTAAGGTAGTACATCCTTTGACACTACACTGTTGGCTGCGACAATAGCACCCTCTCCGACAGTAACACCCGGCATAATCATTGCCCGCATCCCGATCCAGCATCCATCTTCCAATCTGGTATCGCCTTTCGATTGATAGCTTTCTTCAATTTTGTCCATGAACGGATACAGGGAAAACCAATCATAACGATGGGTATGGTTTCCCCCCATCAGAATAACAGCCTCTGCACCAATGCAAACATAATCTCCGATATACAGCTTATCTACTTCCCAGCGCGGTTCCCACTGACTACTGACTTCATCACCATGCAAATAACGTACAGCCGATTTTTCGAAACCATCATCATAGGCACCGCTGTAATAGCTATGTGTACCCTTTACGGTAATATTTTTATTTTTTACGGTTTCATGGAGCATTTCCATTCGAGACCAGTGTTTAATATTTTCCATTTCCAACCTCTAGATATCGAAAAAATTTCATCTCTCGCTCGATAGGTTTCTAACGACAAGCAAGCGATTCAACAAATTTTATCTATAATAATTGCCAAGGAATCGAAAAGTAGAGATATACCCAACTACAAAACCAGAAATATCCTATGGCAATTGAACACTTAACCATCAACGTGATAGTACTGTTATAACGAAATCTCTTAATCTCAGGCAGTATAAAACCCTCATATTCAGAGTTATTATTTGCCGCATGATGTTAATGATTTTGCGGCAGTGAATATTTTCTATCTATTCACTGCCTTAGCTAAGCGATCTGAGGCTGCTTAAGGTAAGCTATTTTGACAACAGAAGTGCATTCTGTTGGACAGATTTTGCAAACTGGCATATACACTCCTGATAAAGAAAAGAATTGCGTCATATCCTAACGTCAAATAGCCATTAGTCAATACCCACCTTTAAGTTATCGTTCTCCCCGCCCAAACCGATATATCAGCTGACCAGAAAAAAGGTCATCGTTTGTTGAAGTACTGGTACTATGGTAATGAGACCAGTCAACGAGTACCGCCCAATTTGCATGAAACTGATAATGCAAACCAGCCCCGCCGTTGAGCTGAAATGTCTTAAGATCAACATTTTTTTCCAGCAATGTTTCTCCTATTCCAACATTCAGATACGGCCTTATTTTTTCCTCACTATTCAAATAATATTGAACATCAAAGCTATAGTTCTCATAACTCACATCGGCATTGGTAATCGCATCTTGTGTCTCTACTCGCGTATAGTTCAAGCGGGAAGAAAACTGCGGAGTAAAATAGACCCCAAGGCTGATTGTCGGAGCCCAACTATTCTCTAGTTGCCAGATATCATCCAAGTCCAGGTATCGTCCTCCTATCGAGATACCCACGACGCCATAGTCAATCGGATCATTTGAGGCAGAGGACGTTGCATACTCCCTACGCCGCTTAAGCGCTGGACTTGTCTCCCCCTCACCAATGCTGTAATTCATATTGAGCCTAAACTGCGTATCCACCTCTCCGCTCGGCAGCTGAACATCCTGAAAGCCGATATAGCCAGTGCCTGCCTTGATGACATCCCGACCAATAAGGTTATTGATACCGCGACCGATGCTATCTACCGGATCCAGGAAAAACAGTGCTGTATCCCCGACCGTCGAAGAGCCCCATACCTTACCGCCGCCCTGAATGATTTCGCGCTCCTTGTTGAAGGCCCACTCACCGTACACCCAACCCAGCACGGGCGTTGATACCAAATCCTGTATGGCGGGTATTTCCGCAAAAGCCTCCAAGCCATATTCCCAGTAAAACGTCGACATCAAAAAAGAGTATACAAATGCATCCCACTGACGAAAGCCGGACTTTCGGGCAACCTGGTAATAAACACCACCAAAGTAAGGGTGCCCGATATAGTTGATATACCAAATATCCCGATCCCAGACCGGGCCGTCTTTAACATTGTTCCACCATTTTTCCAGCAAACGTTCACTACTGTTGTCCCAGTTCGAAATGTCTTCCGGTAGCAAAGCAATGACACCAGCGACCCCCACCCCATACCAAGCAACTGATTTGGTCTGAGACCACAGCCGATCGGCATCCTCACCACTTGGAGCCGAGAAAAGTGCCACCGAATAAGGGGAGTCATATACATTGTCAGGCCTAGACTGATCTTCCCAGCTCGAGTTGCTATACGATGATGCGGAAGATAAGACGGAAGGTGACAAGGAAAAAACCGTTTCACTTTCGTCTCCGAAGACCGGGCTAACGGCAATAAAAGCAGACAACAACAGGAGGGGGATAAAGTGCCACGACATAGAACAACCACCTCCTGTTTCTCGGTCGAAAAGCCAGATAAATAAAGCTAATTATTATTTCCGATATCTTTAAGTTGCTAATTAAAAAACAATCTTGTCAGTATAGTTCAAGGTTGTTTGTTGCTTCCCAACAAGAAAGCGATATTTATGAGAATCTAACTAACAAATAACAATGCGCAACCATTTTCACGAATACTACCAACAGGTATTGCCGCAACACGGCTCTATCAATATCAAGGCCGGTGACGAGTCAGACAAACTGAAACATCATCGTGCAAGCTATATTCGCCTGTCAGCAGAGATCATCAGCAGTAGCCTTAAACGTTGAGACAGAAACACTCCTTGCATCCATGCACACAAACCACAGTGTTTGATAAACTTAAGAGTAATAAAAATATAAAATTGACGACCTGTTATACAGGCCAAACCGTGTCACCAGCTTGAGTGCAAGCTATGCGGAGGCTCTAACACATGAAACGTCCTATCTGGCTTACTGCCAGCCTTCTCTTACTCAGTTTTTATGCCAATGCCGATGAAACTATCGATATTCCACCAGCATCTGTGACTTGGACAAGCCCTGAAAACTACCGTGATATAAGATCGTCCGGTGGCAGCCAGACACGCTTCCAGCAACGTGTGTTCGAGATCCTCAGCGAGCACTTCAGTGATATGGCAAAAATTTATCTAGCACCGGAGCAGACACTGACAGTCAAGGTCAACAATTTAGACTTGGCGGGCGATATTCGCTACGGCTCAGAAACCGGTCAGAAACTGCGGGTCCTTACCAGCATTTCGGCTCCATCAATCAACTTTAGCTATCAGGTGCAGCAAGGCGAGGCGGCGGTGAAATCAGATACGGTAAGGCTAACCAACCTGAACTATCAGGCTAGCGTATCTGGTATGAGCAGGGACAGAATCCTTGTTTACGAAAAACAGCTTATCCTCGATTGGGCAAGAAAAACGTTGCGGAAGCAATAACTGAAGGACAATAGTAAAATTCGCAAAGCCCTTAGAGGATAAGGGCTTTAATAAACTATCGGCAGTGACTTCGAGGTAACTAGGAAGCCATTGCGCCTTTGCCAACCCCTTCGTAGGCCACAACTTCGAGAGGCTTAGCCGCAACCATAGGGCTTACCTGCTCGGCAATGTACTGTGCCAACAACTCCACTGTGGTATCAGTACTGAGTACTTCGGTTTCCGAACGGGCAATAGCCAGCTCAAACTTACCCTGAGGGGCGTGATAACGAAAACCGTAGTGGGTTGACTCAGTAACAGTGGCTGCATGCTTGCTCAGGTTCAGGACTGAAAGTGCCACTTCATCTTCGCTGCTACCCAGATAAATATCCTGCCAGCGCTGCGCCCACAGTTGCTCAAGCTCAGCGTCACGTTGACCGTTGACATACAGCTCTATCGGAGACCGGTGACCATGGGCAATACGCTGGCAATTTCCATCATGCTTTTTAAGGCCATGGCTGTAATGATAAAAAGAACCGTCAATATTCTCATGGCGTAACGTCAGCTCCAACCCCTGGACATTGGCCGGTAATTTACCCTCAAGAACCTGGTACAAATGCTGGGTAACCGATTCAATCGTGACTGCATCATCGTCAATAAAGCAATAGGCCTGATCCGGGCAGTTCAAGTGAATACTTTTCTCGTCACGCAGCAGATCTACTGTCGTGTAACCAGGTTGGCTTTCGGCCACATGAATACGGGCATTCTGAGCTGGCACAATCAGACGGTGATCGACATACTCATCCACCAGTTGCTTGATTTGTTTTTTGACTCGGCTGAAGTCAAGCACCATGCTCATTTCATTCAGCTCACCCGACATCACCACATCGAGGATCCAACTTTCTCCGACCATACCTCGCTGCGCGCAAAGGTAAGAGGCATCGATGACGGTAAGATCTCTGACAAATAGCTTCAAACTGAAGTCCTTACTGATAATGGTTGTCGTTAAACTAGCAGGGCATTATACGCAGCTGAACCCGGTAGTAAACCGAAGCATGAAACCACTACCAACCAGATCTGGCACTCAGAGCAATATATACCGGTTAAAATATATAGGAAGCACCGACATAAATAGACGATACGCCGTTTTGTTGTGATTCGAATTTCACGGCATTTCCAGTGCTATCTGCTCCATTCCAGGTTTGAATATCCGTAGGAAGTAGCGAATGACGGAGTCCGAGCTCTAACCCAAACTGTTCAACCACCTTCCAATTCACACCGGCCTGCAAACCAAACACAATTCCACTTGCATCAAATCCATCCGGGAAGCGGGAGTCAGATTCAACGGATGAATAACCGATATGCAAACCAACAAAAGGACTTACAGAGTTCTCATGGCGAAACAAATAGTCGGCACTTAGCAGATGCATATTGGCTTTGGTTTCATAGGCTGACGTATCTTTGAACATCGTTTCTGATTTATGCTGTTCAAAACTGTAATACACACGACTCCGACCGCCGGGTGTATACACTCCGATATCCAAGCCAGCAAACCCCTCATTCGTTGTTGTTTCCGCTTCAAGCTTATTACCATTACTAAGCACAACTCGATCTGAATTACTGAGTTGGCTTGCACCGCCCTTCAGGCTTGCGAAATACCTCATTGGCGATTCAAGCTGCTCCGTGTCCTCAGCGATAGCCGTGATCGGTAATAATGCAAACAGTAAAACCGCCGCCGTTTTATTAATATCCATATTCAACCTGTAAATTAGTGCTAGCGTACCAAGCTCGGTTACAGAACATGGCAGGGTTGTTAACCCACCATATTCAATGCTTGCTATGAGACAGGTCGCACATTTTAATTCAATAGTAATTTCAAAACTATAGCTGCGAATGTGAAACTAGTTATAAATATCACCCCCTCAACCAACTTAGCGCATCCAGAGGTTCGTCAAAATACTTCACTTCACCAGATACAAACCAGCTACCCACCTTGGACATCACTTCCTGCCACCGGCTATTCCCGTAAAAAGCGACTTTATTGAACTTCTTGCCATGCTTTAAACCCAGTTTAAGATCATCCCAGGCAGCTTGTAATTGCCACCCTTGAAATTCAGTTCCATCCACGTAAACATTCACAATCGGCTTTTCAATATCAACCAATGCATCCTCAATCATTGGTGTAATCTTCTCGTAGTCGGCATGAGTCAGGGTGCCAATAGCCTTGAATTCCATGAAAACCATCTCATCTACCCGCTCAACATCCATCGAGATGCCATGTAAGTTACTCATCATTCCTCCTCAGAGCTTGTCGCCGACAATCAGCGTCCGAGTCAAAGAGATCTATAGACAAATCCTTCATTGATATCACTACAGTTTAGCTGCTGCAGCCTTGTTCAGCGTCCCCTTAAAAGCCTTAATCACCGTCACGGTAGCGTTTTTCCACCTCGTCCTGTGGTTCGAACTCATCATACTCAACCGGTGTAACCTCATCGGCACTGAACTTTAACGACACGGGCACCGAGTAGTTAGGTACATTGTCATAGCTAAAGACCGAGTAATATTTAGGCATGTTGGCATTACCAAACCGGTCGAACGTATAGTTGTCTTTTCCAGCGTACAGCTTCACACCATCAAAAGGCGAACGCGGTGGATGAAAGCTATTACGAACCACGTATGATCCGACAAAATCCGGATGAGCCGGGTTAGTCCAGGTCAACTTCACCAAACCGTTATCCAATGTAGCGGTTAACTCTTGAGGAGCATCCAGAGCTTGTTTGCGACGCTCGATATATTCGATCACCAACTGTGGGCGCTGTTCACTATCTATTGACTGCCAGTTCACCATCGCCTCTTTCTGACGTGATGCCGAAGTGGCACGAATGATCAAATTGACGGTTCTCTTTTCACTGTGGAACAACTCAAGATGCTGTCTTGCCGAGCTATCGAACATAAAGCTCTGTCGTGGTGATTTGGCCAGATCCTGGCTGCTTATCTCGTAACCAAGAAACTCGATTTTTTCCCGATGTTTAACGCTATCAAAATCAAGGTTATCCAGTTCGGCAATTTCCACCGTAATCCGCATCGGGTGCGATACCCCACTTAATGATTCACTCTCGATCGTAAAGTAGGCCTGAGTGATCACGATATCTGACTCATCACTGATGCAAGACATTGAAAACGCAACCTGACCGAATACCGTTTCGCCTTCAGCATCAAAGCCACATTGCAATACACTTTGCTGCGGCTTGTCCTGGCTGATGGTATGACTATCCGTTGCCGCAAGTGCTAGCTGATAGGGACGACGAGTATAGATAAGATCCAGGCAGGGTCGGTAGTGGATACCACCACCAAAACGACCATAGCCAATATCAAATTGCATCATTTGGGAGTCGTTGCTCAGCGGCAGGCTATCTGGCCCCTGCAAGCGAAGCAACAACTGGCCTTTTTCGAGCTGATCCTGTATTAGCAGTCTTTCCATCGCGCTGAAACGCCAGCTCTTCCATATTCCCTGAGTCAGCTGATCAGAGTCAATCGCATCTCCCAGTGTCTGCAATGGTGTCGCATCATGAATATCATCAAAATGAAACAACTCATTGATATCGTCCGGGTTTAGGATCGATACCGACCATTCACCATAGTTTTCAATCTTGGCCCCGACTCGATTCATCGGATAAAGAGAGAACATCGCATTTTTGATGATGGCATCCGATGGGATCCGGTCCATATCGAATGCAATAACGCCGTAACACACTCCCTTGGTTTTATTAACTCCGATAAACAGGGAGTTATAGCCAAAATGATCAGTGTTTTGCCCCGAAGTCAGCTCGCCAACATAGCCAATTTGTTCTGGTTTGGGGAACAGGGTGAATGAGAACTCGTCTTTTTCGAGACAGGTCTTGATCTTCACTTCAGGTGCAAATGGTGACTTGATCCGGCTCACCCGATTCACTTTGCGCAAATTATAGTAATAACGATATCCCGACTTTAACTGCTTATCGGTATATTCACTCTGCGAGGTGATCGCTATTAAGTTCTCCCTGGTGCAATGATACTTAGGCGACTCGCTGCGATATACCTGATAATAGCAACCTTCATCGTCTGGTGAGTGATCCCAAGCGAGTACTGCCTGATTGGCCGACACATCCATAACCGTAAAGTTTTCCGGGCGCATAGGAGCTAAATCAGAGTAATTAATCGCACTACTCAGTGCGTACAATAAAGCCGGAATATTTTCATCTACGCTCTGCGACATATTAATCAGGTAATCTGGAATATTCCGGCTACCCACCTCAACCACGGCCGATAAGATTCCACGATCATAGTAATACTCACGCCCGCTACCGTGGATCAGGTTAGCAGGCGGCTTGCCGCGATGAATACCGTATTGGCGCTGAGTTACCTTATAGATTTCCTGCGCCATATTGGCGCACAAAACATTAAGATCAGTGCCTTCTATTTCAGCCTCATGGTTGAATTTATGCGCGGGAAAGAACACGTTACCCTGCGAATGGTAATCCAAGGCTAAACGAATATTATCGTGAGCTTCGACAAACCCTTTAATTGCCTGGGTTTCTGGCTCCGAGAACGGCTCTGGCCCACCATAGATATTCGACTGGGTATCACCCGATCGACGGAAGTTGATACCAAAGTTGCGGTTCAAATCCACCCCGAATGTACCGTCACCATTATCTCGACGATTCTTGCGCCAAAAAGAGAAGTGCTTACGTGAATACTCGAAGCCATCAGGGTTAAGGCAGGGCACCATATAGAGCGTATTACGCGTCAACGCCTCGACAACATCCGGATTACTGGGATAATTATCCAACAGATACTGGATAAAGTTCACCGCAAGTTCTATACCGATCCACTCTCGGGCATGAATAGTCCCGGTATATAACAGCGCCGGTTTGAGATTGGCATAGGCGACATCCTGTGACACTGTCACCATCATGATCGGGCGACCTTCATGAGTATCACCAATACTTTCCAGCCGTATCAAATGGGGATACTTTTCCATTGCCTGAGCCAGAAAATCGACCGTCTCCTGATAAGACAGGTATTGTTTCTTCATAACAGCCCCCTAGCTAACCCGCTCGTTTTCTTTCCAGCAACGGAGGATCGCCTCCAGTTTTTTCTGCTTCAGATTTCTGAACGTCATTAACTGCTGCGGCTCGTGCTCCAATGCATATAAGACACCGGTAACTCCAAGTGTTTCTACAATCTCCTGCGCCAAAGTTTGACCAATACCCTTCACACCTTTAAAGAACGCCACAAGCTGCTCGGGCTCATATACCTGAACGGACTCCGTTTTGGATTCGGGAGCAGTCTCGATCTCGGTATCCGTTTCGCACGCGACATCTGTTTGACGCTCGGTATCGGTTTTACCCATCACAGTGACATTCGAACAATCTTCTATCCCACTATCGAGAAGGTGTTCAGCCTGATTCTGATCCTCGTGATGACAATCCGCCACAGGCTCCTGAGCCATATAAGGGTTTCCTTGCCCTTGGTGATGCATATCCTGGAAATTCCAAGCTTCACTCGGCCACTCTTCACCTGGCATGTGATGCGTTTTTAGCACCGAGTACTGCTCATCAGCTGGTGCATACTCACCGGTATCTGTCGAGCTGCTGGCTTGGCCGAAAGTGATGTGACGCATCGTGCGCAATAATGATGCATCTATCTTGCCGAGTTCTTCCCAGTTCTTATGTACAAAGTGCGGCTTGCCGAAATACTGAGGTGCCAACAGCCACATTAGATATTGTCCAATCCAGTCACGAATATATGGAAATGCCGCAAATGCCGTCGCACACTCCAAGATGGTGTATTCATCCTTGGTACTGACAGCGATATCACAGGCCCAATACTCGGCATTGGCGGCTTTGGATGCCCTTACTGACAGATCCAGCACCTCTTGCGGTACGTCCTGATAATCCATACTGCCACCCTGGCTGGTATTGGTTAGCCACTCCCCTTCTGGAGGGCGACGCCAAAACGCACACACAGGCTGGTGACCCACCAACATGACCCGAATATCTGCCTTCATAGGAACAAAGTCCTGAATATAGGCAGGATAGTAACGTTTTTCAGAAAACAAACGCACCGCCTCTTCTGCGCTATCGATCTTATGAACAAAGTAGCCACCATAATTCGACGGGCCATAAGAGCGTTTCACAATTTTAGGGTATTGGGTGTTGTTGATATAAGCCAATGCTTCATCAACCTGATAAAAAATCTCGGTTTTCGGGATCGGCAGCTGGTATTTGTGACAAAAGTGAGTGACATTTTCCTTGGATTTATTGCTGAACTGACTATCCAGAGTCGGTATAAACCTCACCTTGGGTAACGCACGGGCTATCTCACGAAACGTTTCATAGGCCGTAGCCGGCACATTACCGATTAGCACATCAATTTTCTTTCGTTTGACCTCATCAATAAAACGTTGCTTGTCATTTCCCCAATGATAAACCACCTGCTCAATCTTCTCCGGCCACCCCTTGAAGTTGGATTTGTCGAAAAAACGCAGAACATGGTCGAGATAAAGCATACCGATCGTTGGCAAAGACTGCTTTGGCGAGGTCATAGTGTTTCTTCCTTAACATGAGAGGCTGAGGCGAGATCTATTGCAGCAAGATCAACAATAGAGGCTTCTAATCCATTGGTCTTTTCTTTGCTGGCCTTTTCTTTGCAGACGGTACGCTCAATAAGATCGACCAAATACGAAATTTTTGTATCGTTGAAGTTAAGTCCGGCTTGTTCTTGATCCGGAGTAGCAAAAGCCGGGATCCCGTTAACTTCCAGTACCACATATTGCTGATGTTCGATGTCGTAGATAATATCGACACCTGCCACTTCCAATCCGGTTATTTTGGCAGCCTTCAGTGCCAGCTCTATCACCTCTGAAGAGGGTTCACGGCAGATCACACTGCCTCCGCTGGTAACATTCGTTTTCCAGCTTCCCGACGCTGCTTTGCGGCCATAGCAAGCAACAAACTTATTATCGACAATATCAATTCGGTAGTCGGTAAAATCATTTTCGATCACCCGCTCGATGTAGAACTGAGGCGAGTTTTGTTTGGTGATATACGGGTGAATCAAATCAAGATCACGCTCGCTTTCAAGTTTAATGATCCCATTGCCGCCCCAGCCGTTTACCGGCTTGCAAATAGCCTTGCCCTGCCAAAAACGCAAGTGTTCCTTAAGCTGTTCGATATTATTTTTGTTACAAACAATATAATCCGAGCTAGGAATACCGTGTTTCTTTAGCAGATGTGCTGTCCGAAACTTGTCTTCAGTCAGTTCAAACGCCGTGTAGTTGTTGATGGTAGGGATCATACTGCTCAAAGTCTGGTACAAATAGACTTGAAACGGACTCTGCTGACCGGCGTTATAGGAAAAAAACAGGTCTAACTCATCCATCATATAGCCGTTGCAAAAAATACTGCCGTTATGAGCCGATGCCTGACCTAAGTCCAGCCCGGTAACCGCTTCAATATTTCTGTCTTTTAACTGAGTAACAATCTTGCGCTCTATCTCTGTTCCACCTGAATTTTGGTACATCCACAAACCAACACAATGGGGGATCATGATTCACTCCTTAATCACTCGAGCCTCAAAAAATGCCGCTAAAGCACACAAACAAAACAACAAGGTAGTAATATGGTTTCATATCATAATGTTGCGTATAGTGGATAACAGTGAGCCAGGTGGGAATTCTCTCCGAGAATTTAACTGTTCACAAAATCTTAGGAAGGAATCAAGTTGTGAAAAGTATCAATTTCGCTGATCTCAAAGCATTGATAGAAGAAAACTCATGGACACAAAACAAGGAAGGGGTCGATACAAATGGCAGGCTGATGCAGGGCTGGCTGGAAGATTTGGGAATGTGCACGACAGTATTTCATCGTGAACACATCGGCGATCATCGCCTATTTAGCAGCTCAAAGATAGAAGGAAAGCCGAAGCTGCTGCTTATGGGGCATTTGGATACTGTTTTTCCGCCGCATTCCTTCGAGGGCTACAGGGAAAATGATGAATGGATCTATGGCCCGGGCAGTTGCGATATGAAAGGAGGGAATTTTGTTGCTCTCTCTGCTCTGCGCAATGTATATGCCGAGCACGGGCAGCTTTACAATGTCGATTTTCTCTTAGTCAGTGATGAAGAGACCGGCAGTGATGACAGCAAAGCACTCACCCGTGAACTTGCAGCCAACTATGATGCCTGTTTGGATTTCGAAGCCGCAGGCGAAAATCACGAAGTCGTCAATGGGCGCAAAGGGGTCGCCACCTATAGCGTTGAGCTCAACGGGGTTGCGGCTCATGCCGGTAACCAATATAGCTACGGAAAAAATGCCAACCTTGCAGCGGCCAAACTACTAATTTCGCTAACCGAGCTTACCAATATCAAAAAAGGAAGCACCATCAATGTAGGGAAGATCAAAGGGGGGATCAGTGCCAACACTATCTCACCTCATGCCCAGCTAATGGTCGAAGCTCGCTTTACTCAGACAACAGAACAACAACGAATACTTGAAGCTATCCCCCGGCTGCTCCACCAGCATGGCGTCGACGGTGTCGAAGCCTCGCTAAACGGCGGTCTTCAGCGGGATGTCATGATACCGTCGCAAGAGCAGCAACAACTCCTCGATAAGCTCTCTCAGTTATTGGGTTATCCGCTCAAAACCGAGCAACGTGGTGGCGTCAGTGATGCCAATGTGACATCAGGTGCAGGGCTACCTACTCTCGATGGTTTCGGCCCCTATGGCGACGGCGACCATACCGAGTTTGAACGTGCATCCAAACGCAGTTTTAGTCGCCGTATTGATGAAGTAACTACAATAGTTAGCCACTACAGTTCTCCCCAGCAGCCCTGAAACACTCAATAGAAGTACGGTCCCGCATCTACTTCACACCTTACTTCGCCGTTTACTTTACATAGAAGTCTGCATTACGCCCTCAAGCCAGCTTGAGGGCGCTATTACTACCCCTCCCCTTGTTATACTTCTTGGCTATTTGCTACAAATATATAAACTATCAATAACAAAGCCACCGACAGACTAGCGACTTAGATCAACGCTGACGGCATCTTTCATCAGTTAAGCGTTCGACACTAAGGGAAACAGTATGATATTCGCGCCATCCACTTCAAAGAGAGCCCTGCTCAGCCCCCTCCTGTTGGCGCTTGCCTCCTTGGTATTTGTCTGCTTGGCAACTGTCGGCACACCTCCGGCCGAAGCCTCGGGACACGGCGATACAATTCGGGTCGGAGGCGATCACAACTACCCACCCTATGAGTTTCTCAACGAGAACGGTGAACCAGACGGCTACAATACCGAGCTGACCCTGGCAATTGCCGAAGTCATGGGGATCAAAGTCGACATTCAGCTCGGCGGCTGGGACGAAATGCGCCATAAACTTGAAACCGGTGAAATTGATGCCCTGCAGGGAATGGTGTTCTCCAAGGCAAGGGCGAGGGACTATGACTTTTCGCCGGCTCATGCCGTTGTACACCAATCGGTTTTCGCCCGTAAGGGCTCGCCGACCATCTCTGAGCTCAATGAATTAAAAGACAAAGAAGTCATCGTACAAAACGGCGGCATCATGCATGACTACCTATTGCAAAATAATGTCGGTGCCAATCTCATACTGGTTGATACTCATGCCGACGCCCTAAGGCTGCTGGCATCTGGACAACATGATTATGCCCTTGTTGCCAACCTTCCCGGCCTCTATACAGGCAAGGTACTTGAGCTTTCAAACATCATTCCGGCAGGCAAACCCTTCAGTGCCCAGTTTTACGGCTATTCCGTGTTAAAAGGCAAACAAGATCTGCTGGCCCAATTTAGCGAAGGGCTGGCTATCCTCAAAAATACCGGACGTCAACAGGCGCTGTATGACAAGTGGCTGGGGCCTTTGGAAGACCAGGGTGTAAGCTGGAAAAAACTCGGGATGGCAGCAGCTTTTATCTCTACTCTTCTGCTACTAATCCTTAGCATCATCATGTTCTGGAATCGGGCTCTAAGCCGAGAGGTCACACGACGCACTCAAGAACAGCAACTGCAACAGCAGCAGTTAATTCAGGCCGACAAAATGACATCTTTGGGGATCCTGGTTTCTGGCGTTGCCCACGAGATCAACAACCCAAGTAGCCTGTTGCTGCTGAACCTGCCTATTCTCAAAGACGTCTACCAAGACGCCGAGGACATTCTTGAGGCCCATTATCACGAACATGGCGATTTTCTCATTGGCGGACTGGAATACAGCCGTATGCGTGATGAGATCCCGCCGATGCTTGACGATATGCTGACCGGAACTCACAGGATCCGCAGAATTGTTGATGATCTCAGGGATTTTGCCCGTCAGGAACCGACCGACCTCAGTGAAACGGTTGATCTCAACGATGTTGTCGCGACCGCCATCCGTCTGGTCGACAACACTATTTCCAAGTCGACACAGCATTTTAAGGTAGAGTACACCGATAAACTGCCATGCTTTGAGGGCAATGCCCAGCGCATCGAGCAGGTCGTGATCAATTTAATCATCAATGCCTGTCAGGCACTGGAGAGTACCGACAATAGTATTTCAGTTCGGACGTTCTATCTTGCTCAAGAAAATATGCTGAAGTTCGAGATCTGCGACCAAGGTCGAGGCATAGATCCCGAGCACCTGCCCCACCTGAGCGATCCCTTCTTCACAACCAAGCGGGAACAAGACGGAACAGGCCTCGGGTTATCCGTCTCTTTTAGCATTGTCCAGGAACATGGCGGCACCTTAACTTACAACTCCAAACTCACCCAAGGGACTTGTGTGACACTCTCGCTACCAGCCATTAAAGGAACTACATCTTAATGAATATTAATCGCTATCCTACTTTTGGCGTATTGCTGGTCGATGACGAAGCCGCTTTTCTGCGCAGCCTCAGTATCGTTCTGGAACGACGGGGCGGCATCAACCATATTTTCCAATGCCAGGACAGCCGAAATGTAATGGATACTATCGCCCAGGAAAATATCGGCCTGGTGCTGCTGGATCTAACAATGCCCAACGTCTCTGGCGAAGTCCTGCTTCAACAAATCGTCGAGGAGTACCCCGAAATCGGGGTCATCATCATTAGTGGCCTGAACCAGCTGGAAACAGCAGTAAACTGTATCCGTCTTGGTGCCTACGATTACTTCGTCAAAACAACCGAAGAAGACCGGCTTATCGAGGGGATCAAGCGTGCCATCCTGATGCAGGAGATGCGCCTTGAAAACCAAGAACTTCGCCGACGCTTTCTGACCGATACGCTAGAGCGACCAGAAGCTTTTTCGTCGATCATTACCGAAGACAAAGGCATGCGCTCAGTATTTCAATATCTAGAATCGGTCGCCCCCAGCAGTCAGCCTGTGATGATCTGCGGTGAAAGCGGTGTCGGCAAGGAGCTGATTGCGCAGGCCATCCACACCCTGAGCAACCGCACAGGATCGTTGATCAGCGTTAATGTCGCCGGGCTAGATGACAACGTCTTTGCCGATACCCTGTTTGGCCATCACCGCGGCGCGTTTACAGGTGCAGACAAAGCCCGGGCCGGACTCATCGAACAGGCTGCAGGCGGCACCCTGTTTCTCGATGAGATCGGCGATTTAAGCCAAGCATCACAAGTTAAACTGCTGCGCCTGTTGCAAGAAGGCGAATACTACCCGCTGGGCAGCGACAGACCAAAGCGTCTTCGGGCACGAGTCGTCGTCGCCACTCACCAGGATCTGACACAAAAACAGAAAAATGGTGAATTTCGCAAAGATCTCTTCTACCGCCTTAAAACCCACCGGGTTGATATTCCGCCGCTCCGCCAACGCAACAGCGATATTCCGCTGCTGCTAGAACACTTTCTTCAAGAAGCGGCTAATGAGCTCGGTAAAAACAAGCCGACAATCCCCAAGGAACTTCCGGTATTACTGGCCAACTATGCGTTCCCCGGCAATGTGCGTGAATTACGGGCACTGGCTTTTGATGCCATGAGCCTGCATCGCTCTCGCATGCTGTCGATGGACGTTTTTCGCCAGGTACTTGATCAGGATATAGCGGCTCCAGAGCCGGAGACGCATACCGATCAGATGCTATTTAATCCGGAGCGTCCCCTGCCAACCTTACAGGAAGTCGGGGATCTATTGGTCAACGAGGCAATGCTCCGGGCTCAGGGAAACCAGTCGCTGGCTTCCAAACTGCTTGGGATCTCGCAACCCGCCTTGAGCAAGCGAATTAAAAAGGCCCAATCTCAATAACGAAGCCGCTAAACCCCTATAACCAAAAGAAAAGTTATAACCTATCTCTTATAGGATAAGTTACTGATCACAAATAAGTAACACGAACATCACATCAGTAACTTATTCTTTTGGTTATACCCCTTCAATGATTCCCCCCCCTACAAAAATATCACTTTTTTATTTTAAAACAACAACATAAACACACCCCCAAATACTGGCACCAAGCTTGCTCTAATAAATCCCAGGTACAGTGGGATTAACCCCATTTAGCCGCTTATTAAACATATTACATACAATAAGCAACGGACAAGGAACTAACATGGAACAAGCACAAGTTAAGCAAAGCCAACGCGGCTTTTGGGGCAACCTAGCCCTGTGGAAAAAAATTCTCGTCGGTATGATTCTGGGGGTAATTGCAGGAAGCATACTCGGACCTGATGCAGAAATACTCAAACCTATCGGCACCCTGTTCATCAACGCTATCAAAATGTTGATCGTCCCTCTGGTTTTCTGCTCGCTGGTCGTGGGGGTCACTTCGATGCAGGATACCCGCAAGATGGGCCGCATCGGCGTTAAGGCTGTTGCCATCTATCTTGGCACCACAGCCGTTGCCATCAGTATCGGCCTTGGCCTGGCAACGTTGCTGACTCCGGGAGAAGGCCTGAATATGGCTGCAACCGCTGCAGCAACAGAAGGCAAAGAAGCGCCGACCCTAGTGCAAACCATTCTTAATCTGATCCCTAAAAACCCTATCAGCGCACTGGCAGCCGGTAACATTCTGCAAATCATCGTCTTCGCTCTCGGCCTGGGTGTTGCCCTTAACTTGTGTGGCGAGAAAGCCAAACCTGCAATTGCGGTATTCGACAGCCTAGCCGAGGCAATGTACAAGCTGACCGAGCTCGTCATGAAGCTTGCACCTTACGGTATCTTCGGCCTGATGGCCTGGGTAGCCGGTAAGTATGGTCTCGATATTCTGCTGCCGCTATTCAAAGTTATTGCCGTTGCCTACATCGGTAGCCTACTTCATGTGCTGGTGTTCTACTCGGGTGTCATCAAGGTATTTGGTCGCCTGAATCCGATCCCTTATGTTAAAGGCCTCGTAAACCCAGCAGCCGTCGCTTTCACTACCACAAGCAGCTCAGGCACTCTTCCTGCTACGATCAAGTGTGCCCGTGAAGAAATGGGGGTTTCGAAAGGGATTTCCAGTTTCGTACTGCCACTTGGCGCAACCATCAATATGGATGGTACTGCACTCTATCAGGGGGTAGCCGCACTATTCGTTGCCCAGGCATTCGGGATTGATCTTGCCTTTGCCGACTACCTAACCATCATTATGACCGCGACGCTGGCCTCTATCGGTACGGCAGGTGTTCCGGGGGCCGGTTTGATCATGCTATCGCTGGTACTAACAACCGTTGGTTTGCCAATGGAAGGACTCGCCATTATTGCCGGTATCGACCGTATCCTCGATATGGCACGTACCAGTGTGAACGTATGTGGCGATCTGATGGTATCTATCTTAATTGGTCGTAGCGAAAACGAGCTAGACACAGACGTATATAACAACACAGGTGAAGTCTATAACCACACTAGTGAAGAAGCTGCATAAAAGCACATCTTGATAATCACACAAGATGAACAAAGGCCAGGAGCATAACTCCTGGCCTTTTTCTATCTCTACACCTAAATGCCTAGCGGTTAGATGATAATACCTGACAGAAAGAAACCGACAGGCACGGCGCTAATGATACCCAGCATGCCCGGCAGGAAGAATGGGTGGTTGACAATTAGCGAACCATTCCACCGACTGCTCAAGAACGAGCCGGTATCATCCGTTGCAATCGCAAACGCAGTCGTCGGGTAAATGTTCGTCATATACAGCGCACTGACTGCAACAAAACTTGCCAGAATAGTTCCCGCATCAACACCCAGAGCTGCAGCAATCGGAACCAGTAGCGCACTGGTTGCACCTTGACTAAACAACAAGGCGCTGGTGCCGAAGAAGACGACCGACAGTAGTGCCGGGTATTGATTCAACACACTACCTGCCACATCTTTGATTTCGCCAATATGGGCACCGATAATAGTAGAGCTAAGCCATACAATACCAAGAATAACAATCAACGATTCAGCACCATCCCTGAAGATTGGCGCATGCTTGATATCCGTAAGTTGCACCTTGCATGTCATCGCCATCAAGAAAGACGTGAACAACATGGTAATCACGATAATATCTTTAGATCCTAATGTATGACCAATCACCGATTTGAACATCAGCATGCCGACAATAAAGATAACACCGCCCAAAAACAGCATCACTGAACGCTTGGCTTCCGGGGTTGTCTCGGCATCTTTATCTTCTTCAGAACTGAAGTTAACCAAGCCTTTTTTCACACGCTCTTGGTAGATAGGATCTTCAGCTAGTTCTACCCCCTGCTTACTGGCAACAAAGGCCGCGACTGCAGAACCAACCAGGGCTGCTGGTAAGATCACACAGATAGCATCAAAGAAGTTAACCCCCATCTTCTCTACCACAACATACATCGCAGCCGTCGCACCTGAGATTGGCGAAGCTGTGATCGCAATTTGCGATGCTACAACGGCCGAGCTCAACGGTTGGCTTGGACGCACTCCGTTATCCTTAGCCACCTGTTGAATAACGTTGAGCACTGACATCGCAGTGTAGCCCGTTCCAGCAAGGGTTGTTAGCGTAAAGGTTGTTGCTGGAGCGAGAATGTTGATGTATTTAGGGTTGTTGCGCAGCATCTTTTCTGCACATTTCACCATATATCCCATGCCGCCTGCTTGCTGCATAACAGACAAGGCCAAAATAACCGACATGATAATCAAAATAACAGAAACAGGGATAGAACCCGGTGACAGCCCCATTATATAAACAGCGATCACCATTCCGACGCCACCGGCCAATCCAACACCGATTCCCCCCAGCCTAGCGGCAAGTATAATACATCCTAACAATAGAATAATTTCCAATAACAGCATACTAAATCCTCTTTCTTGTTTTATATTTTATTTCATCACCACTTATAAAAGAGATATAAGCAATAACAGATATCCGTTTCCTACCACCTATCAAAGCCCGTAAAGCGATTAAGATCAAAAATCACCATCTTATTAAAAGTAAACTGATTGATAACAACGCAATATGTTTTTTGTCTGTCAGGCTTTAGTGAAAGTTAATAATCAAAAATATAGGCGGTGGATAATAAAAAATGCAGAGCCCCTAATTCACAACACATAACAGTGTCTATTTTAAGGGAACACGTCCATTGATTTACCAAGAAACAATAATTAGATATAAAAATAATAATATCAGTAACTTAAAATACAAACATTTCTCTATCAATGAATATTCTCTCGCTTGGCTTATGTAAACAGTACTTAGCTTTCAATTGGGTTTGAAATGCTGAAAGTAATTCCATCATGCGTAATCAGCATCACAAAAACACCACTTAGATCACTGAATATTCAGCAAAACCACAAGTGATAACTGAAACGCATCAAAACGTTCACAAACCAGCCGCAACGGAGGCGCAAAACCATCCATACAAAACCCATGGTTAACACAATGGAAATATAAATATAATTTATTTAATATTGCTAAACTTGATATTTCTTCTTCTATACCTACAGCATATGAATTTGTAGTACATAAAATCCCTACCTAAGTCACACAATTAATTCAGTGATCTATATTGCATATTTCTATTGAATTAAAATTCAACTTTATTCATGATTTATTAAACAGTTAATCTGTGGTTGATTAAATAAAAGCCACTATGCAATAAATGCATTGTTGCTTACTTTTAGGCATTTCACTTTAGATAGCAAAAAGAACATTGTGTCGGTGTCATTTCATTATCAATAAAGGTAACGGCTATGCTCGACAATTCAACAAAGGTACGTATTGAAGAAGATCTTCTTGGTGAACTCGAAATTCCGGCAACAGCTTATTACGGGATCCATTCACTGCGCGCCTATGAGAACTTCAATATCTCGTCGATGAAGATTTCAGATGTGCCTGAATTAGTTCGCGGTATGGTGTTTGCCAAAAAAGCTGCCGCAATGGCTAACGCCGAGCTAGGCACAATCCCTAGCGATGTGGGTAAGTACATCGTCGATGCATGTGATCTTATCCTTGAAACTGGAAAGTGCATGGATCAGTTCATTTCTGATGTATACCAAGGCGGCGCTGGCACTTCTGTTAACATGAATGCCAACGAGGTCATCGCCAACGTAGCACTTGAGCTAAAAGGTCATGAGAAAGGCGAGTATCACGTCATCAACCCTAACGATCATGTGAACAAGAGCCAGTCAACCAACTGTGCCTACCCAACGGGATTCCGTGTTGCTGTCTATAACAGCATCATACAAATGATTGGTTCTATCGAGCACCTGCAAGCAGCCTTCGATGCCAAGAGTGAAGAGTTCCAGGACATTCTGAAAATGGGCCGAACTCAGCTACAAGATGCCGTGCCAATGACGGTAGGTCAGGAATTTCATGCTTTCAGTATCCTGATTAAAGAAGAAATCAAAAACCTGAAGTATGCCGCTTCATTACTTCTGGAAGTAAACCTTGGCGCAACAGCAATTGGTACCGGCCTTAACGCACCAGCAGGTTATCAAGAGCTGGCAGTAAAATACCTCGCCGAAGCAACAGGTCTAGCATGTGTACCTTCAGAGGATTTGATTGAAGCAACATCTGACTGTGGCGCCTATGTTACCGTACACGCTGCGCTAAAACGTCTGGCGGTTAAGCTATCTAAAGTGTCTAACGACCTTCGCCTGCTTTCTTCTGGTCCTCGAGCTGGCCTTAACGAGTTAAACCTACCTGAAATGCAGGCAGGCTCCTCAATTATGCCAGCTAAAGTTAACCCAGTGATCCCTGAAGTGGTCAACCAGGTTTGCTTCAAGGTAATCGGTAACGATACAACCGTTACTTTCGCAGCAGAAGCCGGTCAGCTACAGCTCAATGTAATGGAACCTGTGATTGGCCAGGCAATTTTTGAGTCGATTGGACTACTAAACAATGCCTGTATTAACCTTGCCGACAAGTGTATCAGTGGTATCACTGTGAACAAGAATGTATGTGAAGACTTTGTCTTCAACTCAATTGGCATCGTAACCTATCTCAACCCATTCATTGGTCACCATGAAGGCGATATCGTCGGTAAGATTTGTGCCGAAACAGGCCGCAGTGTTAGAGATGTGACGCTAGAGCGCAAGTTACTGGCTGAAGAGCAGCTTGATGAAATATTCTCGGCGCAAAACCTTATGCACCCTGAATACAAAGCAAAACTATATAGCTAATTAGCTATGCCGTAAGCCAGAATAAACAAAAGGGCTAGTAACTAGCCCTTTTATTATGTTTATCTTGTATTATGTTTTTGATTGTTGAAATTAATTCGCATGCGGTGACTTACCGCTCAGCTCTTTCATCGGACTCACTTTACTTAATTCGTTCCACATTGCTTCGCAAGATGAGTGCAACTTGGAATAATAACGATAGACATACAAATCCAGCGGAACAGGTTCACGTTCAGTTAAAATTTTCAATTGCCCGGATGCTAGCTCTTCTTTGATTGCATAATCTGGTAACCAACTAATTCCCTTACCTTGTAATACCAATGCTTTTATAAAGTCCGTCATTGAAGATGAACATACCGTATTAGGTGTTAACTTGCCATTGGCTCTGTGTAGCGCTCTTCCCATATAACTCTCTGGCGTATAATCCAGACATGGAACATCATCATTTTCTGACAAGTCGAAAAGCGGAATTCCACTTTCATCCACCGCTGATACACAATACAAATAGCTTCGCCCTAAATATATCGAACGGTATGGTGCAATTTGCAGTCGGTCTTCATAAAAAGAAAATAGAAAGTCACACTTTCCATCTATCAATAATTCAACAGCGTCATCAACTTCATTGGCATCAACAGACAAACTTGTATTCAAGTTCGAATCAAACAAACTTGAATGCAACTTTGGCAGCAAGCTGATAGCGATAGAGTGCGCTGCGCTTAAACGAACCGTATGCCGACCATGAAATGAGCTACCCGCCAGCCGGTTAATTTCTTCATCTATTTGATGAAGAATGGATTGTGCGGTCGTTTTGAACTGTTTTCCGCATAACGTCAACTCGATAGGCGATTTACTGCGATCAATTAATACTAAACCTAACTCGGCTTCAAGCGACTTTATTCGTCGGCTAAATGCTGGTTGAGTAACATTACGAACAGCTGCGGCATGAGAAAAATTTTGTAATTCAGCAAGGGTAAGAAAATCTTGCAGCCATTTTGTTTCTATGTTTTTCATTCGACATTCTCAGTAGTAATGGTCCCACGGTAGTCATCATCCCTAAATAACTCAGTACAAAAAACCAGCTGTTACATAGATTATTATAGGCCATCCGCAGATGGCTGTAAGGATCAATCAGTAATTAACATATGTCTATTAAGTTGATCACAAAGATTAAAACTAACATGATGCATTTTAATAACCAAGCCATTTTTTTCAGCATTTCACATGATAGATGAATAATCATACCATCAAGATGCAACATCATTAATAACTATTCATCCATAGCGTTAATAAAATAATAAAAATGATAAATACAAGTATATTTATCGCTTAATTAGAATTATTACAAATTATCAAATCATTATAAGAAACCCGTACCCTAATAAATTAAAGGTCAATAAAATGAACTTAATCATTAAGTTATTGTGTGGAATATTAATAGGCATACTGATGGGTATGTTTGCACCAGAAATAATTGTTCGAGGTCTGATAACCGCTAAATTTTTAGTTAGCCAGTTAATAAAGTTCACCATTCCATTATTAATTCTCTTCTATGTGACTAGCGGTATTGCTAGCCTGCCAAAAAACTCTGGAAAATTACTCGGAAAAACTGTTGGCCTAGCATATTTATCAACACTAGGTGCCGGTATTATCGCTTTTTTAGTGGCAAAGAGCCTTTTCCCGGTATTACTAAGTGGCGCCGGAGAATTACCAGAAGCTGAAACTGTTCTTACCCCATTTCTATCACTTCAGATCCCGCCAATCATGAACATCATGACAGCGTTAACCGTCGCCTTTATTTTTGGCCTGGGTATCTCTAGTACCAGTGCCGAACAGCTGAGAAAGGTCAGTGATCAGGGCCGCGATATCATTGAACTTTTCCTAAATAAGGTGATGATCCCTGCTCTGCCGTTCTATATAGCCGGTGTCTTTGCCGATATGACAGTCAAAGGCACGGTATTTGCGACATTACAAACCTTCAGCCTGGTACTGCTTGCCGTTATCGCTATGCACTGGTTCTGGCTTAGCTTCCAGTTTGTCACCACGGGTGTAGCCCTGAAAAAATCGCCTCTGAAAATCCTTCGTACCATGATGCCAGCCTATTTTACTGCTGTCGGCACCATGTCTTCTGCAGCAACAGTGCCTGTTACTTTGCAGCAAACCAAGCGCAATGGTGTATCGAACTCTATCGCCAATTTCGTTGTACCACTATGTGCCAACATCCACATGTCAGGATCGGTGATCAGTATCGCCAGTGTAGCTGTCGCTGTGATCATCATGACCGGAGCGGGCCCGGTACCTAGCCTGCTCGAAGCTCTACCGTTTATTGCCATGCTGGGTGTCACAATGGTGGCAGCACCGGGCGCACCGGGAGGAGCCGTAATGGCTTCTGTCGGTCTACTCGGTTCAATGCTGGGTTTTACCGAAGAAATGATCGCACTGCAAATCGTACTCCACTTAGCCCAAGATAGCTTCGGCACCGCCTGTAATGTCACTGGTGATGGTGTAATTGCTTTGTTGATAGACAAAGTTTCCGACGCACCGGAAGAAACAGAGGAAGGATTAGTACCTATCGAGGAAGCTATCTAACTCAGCATTACATTACTACTGGTTATCACTATAAGAGCTGTTCTCGGACAGCTCTTTTTAAAGAACCGCTCTTTTTTTAAGAACTCTAGGATTCACTGCGACATGTACGAAAACAACAAAACACTATACCTTCCTTATGCTGGGCCGACCCTGCTAGAAAATGCCCTTCTAAACAAGGGCAGCGCATTCTCCCCAGAGGAAAGGCAGAACTTCAGCCTGATGGGGCTGCTGCCAGCAACCATTGAATCCATTACCGAACAGGAAGAACGCGCATATAGCCAATATCAAACGTTCAAAAATGATCTTGATAAACACATCTTCCTTCGCAACATCCAAGATACCAACGAGACGCTCTACTACCGGCTGATCGTCAACCATATCGAAGAAATGATGCCGATCATCTACACCCCGACAGTCGGTGCAGCCTGCGAAAAATTCTCGAACATTTACCGTCGAGGCCGTGGCCTGTTCCTTGCTTACCCTGAGCGCGGCAGCATGGTGGATATTTTAAATAATGCAGCCCGTCAGGATGTAAAAATTATCGTGATCACTGACGGTGAACGGATCCTAGGCCTAGGCGATCAGGGGATTGGCGGCATGGGCATCCCTATCGGCAAGCTGGCACTATACACTGCCTGCGGAGGGATCAACCCAGCCAACACGTTGCCGATTGTTCTGGATGTCGGCACCAACAATACCCAGCGCCTGTCTGATCCTATGTATATGGGCTGGCGCCATCCGCGTGTCACCGGCCAGGAATATGACGACTTTGTCGAGGAAGTGATCCAAGCCGTGAGAAGCCGCTGGCCAAATGCGCTGATCCAGTTCGAGGACTTTGCCCAGAAAAACGCCATGCCACTGCTTAACCGCTATAAAGATAAAGTATGCTGTTTTAACGACGATATTCAGGGGACTGCTGCGGTTACCGTTGGTAGCCTGCTTGCCGCCTGCAAAGCGGCTGGTTCGAAACTCTCCGAGCAGCGGGTAACGTTTGTCGGTGCAGGCTCTGCCGGATGCGGAATTGCCGAGGCGATTGTGGCCCAGATGGTCGCGGAAGGGCTGAGCGACAGCAAGGCTCGCGAACAAATCTTCATGGTTGATCGCTGGGGCCTACTAACCGACAACATGCAGAATCTACTCAGTTTCCAACAGAAGCTAGCCCAGAAAAGTGCAACCGTTGATCAATGGAATAATACCGATAGCATCTCCCTGATAGATGTTATCAGTAATGCCAAACCAACGGTTCTGATCGGTGTTTCCGGTGTGCCCGGCCTGTTCAGTCAAGAGGTGATCACTGAGATGCATGCTCATTGCAAGCGCCCTATTGTGCTGCCACTTTCCAACCCAACCAGCCGTGTTGAAGCGACACCGGCTGACATTATTCGTTGGACAGAAGGCGATGCACTAATTGCAACCGGCAGCCCATTCGATCCGGTGTTATTTAACGATAAAAGCTATCCTATTGCCCAGTGCAACAATAGCTATATTTTCCCGGGTATTGGTCTTGGTGTTCTGGCCAGCGGCGCGACCCGAGTAACGGACGAAATGCTGATGGAAAGCAGCCGTGCACTGGCAGAATGCTCACCTCTTGCTCAAGATGGGCACGGAGCCCTACTACCGCCATTGGAAGCAATCCAACAGGTATCACACCATATTGCACTGGCGGTAGCCAAAAAAGCGGTAGAACAAAACAAAGCGCCCAAACGCAGTGATGAGCAATTACTTGAAAAGATCAACGCGACCTTCTGGGAACCGGAATACCTAAAGTACAAACGCACCGCGTTATAAAAGCCAACAGCAAAAAACTGCTCGTAAACCACAGCCCTTAATATCAAGCCCTAATACAGATAGCCCTCAGTGACTGAGGGTTATCATATTACTCTCATCAAAAGTCACTTTTTACAAAGAAAGATCATCTTTATTTAAAAGGTCAGCTTAACAAATAGTAAAAAGAATCCAACGACTGAACATTAATCGGTAGAGGGAAAAATAATCACACTAAAAATAATAACTGTATTCAATTTTAACCAGTACTATTCGTTTTCAAACACAACCTCATATGCAATGATGCGACTAACGATTATTCATAATCTATTAACTAACTTATTTAAAAATAAAACATAACTCTCATACCCATCAATTAAAGACTAAGTTTTTCCTTTAAATTCCACTTGCTTATAAGTAAAAGTCATAACATATAACCAAGTAACCTCATTATTAAATTATTATTAACCCAACTATTAAAGAAGCAAAACCGCTACATAGCTATTGATATTTGTATCTGTTTGTAAAATGAACCATAATGTGCCGCCTAGTCGGCTCAACAATAAGCTGTACACCCAAAGGTTATGGTAAATGGAACATAGAATATTAGTCGTAGAAGATAGCCGCCCTTTTCGACGAATTATCGAAGTTGAATTGAGAAAAGCTGGCTTTACTCCGGTACTGACTGAAAGTATTGCCGAAGCTGAAAAAGTGCTCGACGAAAGCACCGACTTTCTGTGTGCGATTCTTGACTATTGCCTACCAGACGGACAAGACGGTGAGATAATAGATGTGTGCCTGTCAGTCGATATTAAAGTTATCGTCCTGACCGCATTAATGGATGAAATGACCCGAGAAAGAGTACTGGCTAAAACAGTAATCGACTATATCCCCAAAGACAACCCAACCTGTATATCCTCAATTATTCCTATTCTTAAACGCCTTGAAAACAACCGCAACCACAAAGCACTTGTCGTTGATGATTCAGTGACCGCCCGGCGATATGTCCGCAGCCTTCTAGAACGTCAGTATATTGCAGTAGTCGAAGCCAGAAACGGCGATCATGCATTAGAAGTAATAAAAAAAGAAAAAGATATCACTCTGGTGATCACTGACTATTCGATGCCAGAACGAGATGGCGTTAGCCTGATCAAAGAACTTCGTAGAACGAACCAACAAGGCCAACTCGCCATCATTGGCCTGTCTGCCAGCGATGAAGCTGCATTAACGGCAAAGTTTCTTAAAGCCGGCGCAAATGACTTTCTGAAAAAGCCGTTCAACCAAGAAGAGTTTTACTGCCGTTTACACAGCACCCTTAACATTCTGGATTCTGAGCGAAGGCTATATCATCACGCCAACAAAGATTACCTGACCCAGACTTGGAACCGTCGCTACTTCTTTGAGCATTCACTTGCCAAACGTCATAAAGGGCCTCGTTGTCTAGCGCTGCTAGATATTGATTTCTTCAAGAAACTCAATGACACCTACGGTCATCATATTGGTGATATGGTATTGATAGAACTAGCAAATACGTTACAAATTTACTTCCCGGATGCATTGGTTGCCCGCTTTGGTGGCGAGGAATTCTGTATTTTATACGGCAACTCATCACTGGTTTTCCATCAACGCCTTGAAGCATTGATTCAAGATATCGCAGACACGGAGCTCAACATCCTGAATCAAGCCATCCAATACACCATCAGCTTGGGTGTCGTAAATGCCGATGCCAACATTCATGAACTAATCCGCCGTGCCGATAAATGTTTATATCAAGCCAAATCTGCCGGACGAAACCAACTGGTGCTAGAGGGATAGAAATATAACTGCCATCAGATAGCACTGTTGGCAGAGTACCCGATGGCGAATCGGCAAGTTTTAGATAGGATCAGGGCTTAATCCCAACCTTATCAAAAGGTACCATCCCCCCTTACAATGAGCGTTTATTGAACTGCAAGTTCTGATAAAGTAACCCTGTATCTATTTTAACCATTTATAGCCTTTTGTAAGCCACGGTTAGCCGAAAAATCGCCTCCCCAACAAAGACCAACAACCGTGTTGACCGGCTTTAACCATTACTGAAAAGCTCGACTGGAAACAGCACTCTATGTACAAACGTTTTGAAAAACTGTCATCAGCATTTCCACCACGCGAACCCGAACAGCCGCCTAACGGCTTATTCGCCTTCTGCCGCTACTACACCCGAGGATTTGAACGCCCGCTCATCGCCATGTCCGTTCTGAGTGCGCTCATCGCTATTGTCGAAGTGTCTCTATTTGGCTTTATGGGCCAACTGGTTGACTGGCTGGCAACTCACAACCCGGACACATTCTGGGCCGAAGAAGGCGGCAAGCTGATGGGAATGGGGCTGTTAGTCCTGATCGTCGTTCCCCTGCTTGTTACTCTGCACTCGCTGATCGTCCACCAAACGTTGCTCGGTAACTATCCGATGTCTATCCGCTGGATGGCACACCGCTATCTGCTACGCCAAAGTATTTCGTTCTATCAGGATGAGTTTGCCGGTCGCATTGCGACCAAGGTAATGCAGACGGCACTTTCGGTACGAGAAACAGTGATGAAGCTGCTGGATGTATTGGTCTATATTTCCGTGTACTTCACCTCGATGGTGGTGATGATTGGCCAGTCCGATTTACGCCTGATGCTGCCAATGCTGATTTGGCTGGCTGCTTATATCGGTATCCAATTACGCTATGTACCGAAACTCAAGCATATTGCTACCGAGCAGGCAGATGCCCGCTCAATGATGACCGGACGCATCGTAGACAGCTATACCAATATTTCTACCGTCAAGTTATTCTCCCACACCAACCGCGAGACCGAATATGCCGAACAGGGTATGAGCGGCTTTATGGATACAGTTTATCGCCAGATGCGTCTGGTAACCGGTTTCAACATCTCGGTAGAGGCCATTAACTACCTGTTGGTATTCGCCATTGCCGGCCTGTCGATTTGGCTTTGGATGGACGCCGCTATCACCATTGGGGCAATCGCCATTGCTGTCAGCCTGGCGCTGCGTATCAATGGGATGTCAAAGTGGATCATGTGGGAAGTCGGTGGCTTGTTCGAAAACATCGGTACTGTTGTCGACGGCATGAAAACGCTGGCACAACCGGTAGCCATCGAAGACAAGCCCAACGCGCCTAAGCTAGACGTCAGCCAAGGCGGTATCCAGTTTGACGATGTCTGTTTCCACTACGGCGAAGACAAAGGTGTAATAGAAAAGCTCAATCTGAACATCAAGCCGGGTGAGAAAGTCGGGCTTGTCGGCCGTTCCGGTGCCGGTAAATCTACCATGGTAAACCTGTTGATGCGGTTCTACGATATCGAATCCGGCGCTATCCGTATCGATGGCCAAAATATTGCGGACGTAACCCAAAATTCACTGCGCGCGCAGATTGGCATGGTCACCCAAGATACATCTCTGCTGCATCGTTCTATCCGTGACAACATTCTGTACAGCAATCCTGATGCCACAGAAGCTGACGTATTGGCTGCAACCCGAAAGGCCCATGCGCATGAGTTTATCGCCACCCTAACCGATCCGCACGGTAACACAGGCTACGATGCCCAGGTAGGTGAGCGCGGGGTGAAACTCTCCGGCGGCCAGCGCCAGCGAGTGGCAATTTCTCGGGTACTACTAAAAGACGCGCCGATCCTTATTCTCGATGAAGCAACATCCGCGCTCGACTCCGAGGTTGAAGCCGCAATACAGGAAAGTCTGTATCAGCTGATGGAAGGGAAGACAGTGATCGCAATCGCGCACCGATTGTCCACGATTGCGGCCATGGACCGTTTGATCGTGCTTGATCAGGGCAAGGTAGTCGAGCAAGGATCGCATCAGGATCTGATCAAACACAACGGGATTTATGCCCAGCTCTGGGAGCACCAGACTGGCGGTTTTATTGCCAGTGAAGTGTAATTTTTCCACCAGTTAGTAACACTCACACCAGTCTCTTGATCTCATTGCAAACGATCAGGAGACTGGACTGCCAACCTCTCACTCAACCAGCCTCTTACTCAACCAAGCTTTCCAACGCTCCAGCTGAGATCGTTCTTTGGTTGATAAAGAGTTGACATCAATTTGTTCCAGCCACTTTGCCAGCGCATACCAATCATCTGACGGTTCGACGTTCCCGACTCCTTGCTGTTTTGATCTCCGCGAAAAGCCTAAGGTCAGCTGCCATTCATTAAGCTGGCTCAATGACGTACCGGCAGGCCACGCCGCACCAAAGTCAATCAGCTTGATTGAGCCGAACTGCGGCAGATAGAGGATATTGGAAGGTTTGATGTCGCCGTGAACCCAACCAGCCTGATGGACATGCTCAATGGCGCGGACAATATAGGGGATGCAGCCCATAAACAGGTGACGCTGCTCGAGGCTAAAAGTTAAAACACTTGTCCCGCGAATATAAGGCAAGACCAACCATTCGGGCAACGTTTCAATGGGTTGATTAATATAAGGCGAGCGGCACTGGATCATACAGCGCGACTCCCTTTCGACCTGTGATTTTGGTGCGTGTTTAGCAATCACTTTCTGGCCGGAATGACCGTCGACCGCAACAAAAACACACGAAGTCAGCGGCTCAACGAGAGTAAAGCGCCCTATCAACACGGTACCAGTAGACAACTCAGAATCCTTTACCATTGATATTTATCACACGTTCGGAGAGCTACTGAAGAGAAAATACCGATTCACCGTGCTGACCGAGTCTCTCGGCCAACACGGCAACCAGTTCAGGCGCAATTTACGCCGTTAACCATTGATTATACAGTCGCTTTCCTGCGAATCGGCTGGCGATGCCACTGATCACGACTCGGCGGAGTGCCCTTGCGACGAATCGCATTTCTGCGCCATTGGTCAGGGCTTGGCAATACCAGATCCGATTCAATCACCGCGCCCCCCTCTAGCTGCTGCTTGAGCAATGCATTCTGCCACGCCGAAGAGCTGGTAATACTCAGGCCGTAGCCTTCAGAATAGTCACGGATATGCTGTCCGCCAGCCTCTTTTAGCTTCTGGATATACTTCGCCCCTCGTGCGTAGCGCTGCGCTGAAATTTCATGACCACGGAAGTTAATCAGCTCCAGGAAGTTATACGGATGCGCGGCAACGCCAGCATGAAGTACCAGCGAGGCAAAAATAGGCGTCACTTTCAACGTACGACTGAACCATTTGTTGAACGCGTCACAATCATTCACCAGACCATTCTTGTTTAATACCCGATCCTTTTCTTTACGTGCCTTTTTCAAGGTCTTATCAACACTCGCCCGCTGAACAATGTAGTCTACCAAGGCACCGATACGGGTCAAAGCCCCAACCAACAGACCAATGATGGTTCCCAGCCCACCAGCCGCATCACCGGCCATTTTGACCGCAAACTTACCAGAGGTCACCAATACATCTTTAATCCCCAGCATGGCATCGCAACCAATATGGTTCTTAAGCCAGTAGGCGATATCATCCGGGTGGCCATCAAGCAGCATCACACCTTTACCGGCACTTTTAAGCTCAAAATAACGAGAAGCACTGACGACCGCTTTCTTCACGCCTTTATACAAGTCGGCAGCATCCTGCACATACCCCCAGCCCGGAATTGCATGGGTAATATCGCGCACCAATGTACCAACTAGCCAACCAGCCATCTCGGACAGATAAGAAACAACCCAAGTTACCTCAGCGTATTTCTTTTTAAGGTTGTTGATCAGGCGGCTGAAAAAAGACTCCAGCTTGGCGATGATTTTCTTTTTAACCTGTTCCCATTTCTGACCAACCGTTTCAACAGCGCCCAATACAGAGCGGCCAGGACCGGTCTGCCTCAGCACCGCCGAACAACCTTTCTTCGCCAGTCCGGCAATATCATTGGTAATGGTTGAATCATTAACAAAGTTATCCAGAACACTGCTCGATAACGAGGGCGTCTTTTGAAAGTCCAGCGTTGCTAAATAATTGATAATCCCGACCCGGGCCTCATATTGTGCCCGGCCCTGCAAACTCATTTGCGACAGATCCCAACAGGATGTGACCTCGGCAAAATTCGTCACACTACCTGACGACGTCGTAGTAGAAACATCAGTCATTATTATTACCTCTTATACCGACTATATTAAACTGTATTCATTCCTGTGTTAAACGGAAAACAAACGTAGGTTCCGCCCCCAGCGCTATAGCGCTGAAGGCAGGTTAAAGCTAGTTAATAACCCTTTGGTTAACGGCAAGTTGCTGTCTTTCAGCGAGTACTTCAAGACCACCTCTTCATCGCCAAGTTTGTAGAGCAGGTTACGAACTCTCCGGTCGCCCGTTGCACTGGAACGGCCGTCAAACAGCATCCTAAATAGCGCCCACTGTCCGGAGTAGGACTGGCTGGCAATACGGTTTTCGCCCTTGTAGAAATTGGCAGATATATAGCCGTCTCTCCCGGCAGAAGGCCACACGATGTCCTGCCACAATCTCGGACCATGACGGTAAGAGAACACGCCTTCCGTTTCCCGAATATCAAATTTAGTTGTCGTCGTACTCATCGAACTGGCTTTCAGGCGCAGTTGCAATGCCAGTTCCTCCCCGGTCGGGCCAAAGAACAGCTCCCGGATCTCTTTAGCTCGCTTGATTTGCTTTAAGGTCAATGCGCGTAGCGGTAACTTTTCACCATCAACTTCTGCCAGCTTAAGGGTGCCATTGTCCCAGTAAGCAAATGGCTGAAGCTCTGTAGTGATAAACTTGTCAATCCGTCCCTGCGGCTTAAACATGGTCGCAAAATCATCAATCGCCACCTCGCCACGGCCTTGTAAAGCAAAAGGGAAACGCCCTTCAATAGCCCGACGGTAGAACACATACACCTGCTCCTGCCACTGGGTATTGAGGTAACCTACACCACCAGTAACAACCCGCTTCCAGGTTTGCTTACTCAGTTCAGTCACCCAGGACGAAATCTGGCGAGGAGCACGGCTGGATTGACGGCGCAGTGTCACTAGAGGATCCTGGCTACCTGCAGCATGTGCCTTGGCATAACCATATAAAGCTTTACCGGGATCGCTGCTGGTCAAAGCAGAATCAAGGTAGGTATTGAGGTTATCAAGTTCTACTAACAGTTCATCAACTGGGGCACTCTGGCCTTGGGTCGCCATAAACGTAGCGTAACTGTTGAATGCATCGTTAACGACAAAAGACGGCTGCAATCGAACCAGTTTATCACCCGCAATACGGTTAACTTTATCGATCTTTTTAAGGACTTTCGCCGTCTTCTTCAGACCCAGCTGTCTGGCTGCCTTGGTATTACCCTTGGTATCAGCATCATTTTCCGTTGCCAGTGTGGTGTTAATCACCACTGCATCAAGCACATCAATCAGCGGGCTGTTGGCAGGGTCCCGGACAGTTTGTACCGCATAAGCCAGATCCGCCATGCTGTCGAAGTCTTTAATCTCAATGTGTTTGATCAGTTCTTTCCACTGATAAACATAATCAGAATAATAGAGCCGCTGCACTTTCTTGCTTAGTTTCGTCAGCTCGGCAACCGATGCGCCGGACATATCTCCCTGAATTGACTTGAACTCTTCAAGCTGCTTTTTCAAGAGCGACGACTTAACGGATAAATCGATTTTTGCATGGCCCTGCCGGGTATAAAGCTCTGGAAGCAGATAACCATGGAAACCGGACTTGAAGCGGAACATCGAAGAGAACTTATCTCCTAGCTGACGGCGCACATCCACTCGGTTGCGGTATTCAGGTAATGATTTAACCCGGGCATAGATCAGACGCTCCGGAGATAAGCCTTCCAGATTCTGTACCGCGACAGAAATCAGCTCTTCATTAGGATCCAGAGCACGGCTATAGTCACTGCTGAACAAGTCTGTCATCAAGAAGCTGAGCTGATTAATGCTATCAGCCGAAATATCACCCTGATCGTTTAAGGTATCAACCAGATAGCCTATCATCTCGTCCTGATCCAGGCGCTTGGCATCAAACAGCATCTGATAATAACGTAGTAGCTCAAACACCTTGCTCGGATTGCCCAGGTTAACGTAGACATACAATTCACTGCTCAGCAGGTCGGCAATTTGCGGCAACAGGAACAGCTGCAACTGCTGCTGGTACACATGCTGGATCTGCTCGGCAGTATCTTCTTGCTTAATGCTGACTTTCTGATACCAAGGCAAAGGTTGGGCCCCTTGCTGATCCACTTCTCGCAATTCATTCAAAACCGGGATCAGTTCTGCCAAGCCCGAATGATCTTCCTGTAACCTGTTAACATCCTTGCGGTATAAGCTCAGCTCGGTAATGGCTTTGCTCCTGAACGCTTCGTCATAGTTCCAGTTATCCTGTAACTGCAGACCAAAGGCGGCAACGATGCCCACTAAGCCACAAACAAAAGCACTGCGGGCCGCGAGGTAGCCATAATGGCGTTGGGTATTAACCCCGACGATGTCGGCTTCAGGCAAGATTACATGGCTGAAGATCCGGCTCGAAAACAGGTTTTTGCGCCCCTGAGGCTGAGATTGAGTAATGTCAGCATTAAATGCCGCCTTTTCCGCTACCAACTGGGTGAGAAGATCATAACTGGTTCCCTTCTGCCCTGTGGTCACGAGATACATGCCCCGTATCCAGACAGCCTGGCGAACCCGGTTTTCCCGTCCGAGATTGGTCAGCAGCTCATTGGCACGCTCAAAGAACACCGACAACTGGTACGGCAGCGCAATAACAGAGTCCATCTCGTCCTTACGCGCTTCACGCATTAGCTGGAATTGCTGCTGCACTAGGTTCTTCAGGATATCCTGACAGGATCTATCAAGTTTACGGGGCTCAAAGTGATGTTTCTCATCAATGGTGAAAGTCACACCAAACGGGTTGTCGACATCACAACCGGAATAACTGGCAAAGAAATTCACAAAGTCAGAAATCGTATCGGCTTTGGTGAAGACGGGGTAGACAGGCAATGTCAGCCCTGTCTGTTCACCCAACTGAAGGATCGCCTCCTGAAGATTCGTACTCAGAATATGGCGGGCTTTCTTATCGCACTGTAAAAACTGCTCACAACCAATAGCGGAGATCACTCCGTTTATCGCTTGGCGCGGACGGTACTTCAGCAGCTGCTTGGTCAGTTCTCGCCACAAACCTTCATCAATGCCTTCACTGTCGAACAGGCGATGGCCGACTTCAATAACAACGGCATTGTCGTTACTCCAGAACCGGATATATTGGTCGGTATCACTTTCATCGATAGCACGGTGTAGAACCGGTTCTAGGTTATTTTGCTGCAGCAGGCTGCTTTTGGCGTCATTTTCACCGCCAATAAGCACATACCATGGCAGATCATATAAGCTTTTCAGCTTATTGCCACGAACGCCACGCAGTTGTTTAACCGCAGCTTTAAATAGCTGGCGAATGATTCTGACATCCTGCCTAAACAGGATGGACTGCTCGTGCTGTTGATCTTTCTCCTTAGAACGCTCCGGGCGGTAACAAAAGAACAGCGCCAGTAACGCCGCAACCAAAATTCCCACCAAAGTAATCGGCTTAAGCAGAGAATCTGATTCCGGGTCAACAGGTATCCATAGCCACGCTGCTCCAAAGCAAGCAAGCAGAACTATCGACAGCAAAAGTAATGGTTTATTTAATTTCATCATTTTCATTATTGTTGTCTATTCCGACGTACGGATGCATTCAGGCCAAAGCGAACATTAAGCTCATTTTTCAGTAATTTGGCTTTGGTCATATCAGCCTGATCCGGCACGATAAGTTCGGTGCCACCGTCAACATCATTAAGCGTGACGGAGTAACCCGCCGCCCTCAGATCTTTTGCAAGCCGCTCGCCATCCGCCCGCTCGGCAAAACCGGCCAGCAGGATCTCCCAACCAGCAGTAGGTGAAACTGTAGTTTCAGGCTGCGGTACCTGTTCTTTGGCAGTACTGACCAGCCCCAGATCTTCATCGGTGCTGACATAAACCAAATCTTGATTTTGGGTGGCATGGCCAAACCCATCCATTTTGAGCGAGCTGAACGCCAACAGCGTTGCTTCACTGCGGTTTTGATACCAATACTCTGAGAAGAAGTACGCGCCAAGAAGTACCGACAGAGTGATAAGCAATAACTTGGTCGAGCTGAGGAAACACCATGGCTTTTGCACCTCCGGCAACTCCGGTGTTTTAGGAACTTGCAGTGCTGACTCTTCGCGGTAATAGCGGATAATCGTGTACAGCTCAGACTTAAGCTCATTAATTTTCTGGCGTTCTGCATGGCGATACTTGCCAAGAAAGCCCAGCATAATCAGCACATATTGCAGCTCAAGAAAATCTACCAGCTTAGCTGGCTGGCGACGAGCCTGATCAAGCAGGCTGAAAAAGACTTCGCCACCATCACGCTGGTTAAATACCTTGCTCAGCAGAGAATGGTTTTCCCAACGCGATTTTTCCCCCCAACTGGTATAGAGGATAGTTTCGTCAAATGCCGCACATAGCACAAAGCAACTTTTTTCGATCACACTCGGGTGGTAATCCAAAAACAGCCCATGCCGTTTAAAATCGGCAATACCATCTAACAACTGCTGGCGGAAACCATCGATATCAAGCGGTGATCCCTGACGCGGCAAACTCACCAGCAATGCAAGTAGTCCGCTGCCCGCATTAAGTAACGGGTTATCATAGATCGCCAACTGTTCAATAAGCTTTTCGGTACCACTTAAGTCAAGTGTCGCAACTTGAGCTTCCTGCCTGGCATTTCGAATAGGCTCTGAGCGGCGGATCGCGATCGTCTCTTGTTCATTGAATAATGAAGTCATGGACTTAATTCCTAGCGAATCACAAAAAATTCAATATCAACATCACCGATACGGCTGTCGATATGCAGTGCGATAGGTTCATCTTTCTGAATCAGCTCTCGCCATAACGGAGACTGGGTATCAACTTCAAAATACGCAGCATCACTGCGCGCTTTTAGCTCAGAAGGCGGAACCGGAAGAGTACGTAGCGATACGCCGGAAAGCGCATTACGGACAAGATCGGCAATGGTACTGTTGCCAGCCAATTTACTGGCCAACGGGAACTGCTCGCTAAGTTTGACTGAACCCAGGGCTGAGGACACTACCAACACAAAGCGTCCACCATTAAACAGGGCACGATCCTGAACCAGGGTACGCAGCAGGCGGCGTTTCTCAAACAGGCTTGAATCCCACACCAGTGTGGTCAGGCTGTCGAGCTGTACCTCACGAAGCAAGATCCGGATATCCGAAAACAAACCGGCAAACAATGAGTAAAGGCGGCTATGGTCCCAGCGCCCGTACTCCTGCGGCATCTTCCCTTCCAGTCCCTGCATTTCACCAACAATTTTCAGGCATTCATAGTAAATGTCCTGCGGGGCAATCGTGCCGGTGTCGAGCCAGGTCTTAACCGTTGGCAGCCAGCGTCCCAGAGCTTGCAGCCACAAGTAATCGCGGATCAGGGCCTGGTGGCTTTTGCTGGCTGATTCAACCTGCAGGCGTTGAGAAATACTGCGCGCTCGGTATTGCATCTGGGCATAAATATCATTGACGTTATCCTGCAGGTAATCAGATACCGTAAAATGCAGACACACAGGAATGAACGCTTTGTTCAGTACGACCTCACCATCAGCCTTATGCTCAGTCACATGGGCAATAGGGATCACGGTATAATCCTGCAGATCATCCCCTTCCAGCTTTAGCTCAATGTTCAGCTCGGCCAGTTCAAGCTGGAGGGCTTCGCTATGATCCCGGCTGGTATCAAACACATTATGATCAAGGCGGTGATAACGGCGGTGCTTATCTTGCGGACTACCGATATCAACCACACCCGTACGGTAAATAGGCAATGCCAGATAGACCAGTTTGTCATTGGTGCCAGACGGCACCTCCAGCGCCAGGCCATTTTGTACATCAAATGGCGTTCCGTCGGGGAATAGCCCTTTTGCCCGCTTAATTCCCACTTTCCCGATATTGTTCAACGCCACGTCGAGCTCTAGTTCCGCCAGACCAAAACGGTTGGGAATCATCAGATCACGGTAGTTTTTTACGAACCCTTCTAGGTAGCGCTCCTGCTGCTGGAAGTGCTGCGGACTAAGGAACATACCTTCAGACCAAACAACTTTTTTCTTATCCATTTTTGGTTAGTCCTCTTGACCGGTAATACTTATATTGACGCCATCAACCTTGACCTCAACCATGGCTGGCAACCCAGGCTGAATCTGCAAAATCACTTTATTCTTGGCTTCGCGAAAATCCGCAAATGCCGCCACAATAGCGATGTATTCCGTCTCGGCAATCAATGGAATGGCCACTTGGCGCTCTTCGCTGGGTAGCACGCTGTCGAGATTTCGCTTTGATAACAAACCAGCTTTCAGCACCCCTTGATCATCGCTATAGAGATCAATAAAGCTCGCCTGGTTAAAAGCTTCACTGTCCTGAAGCTGATAAATACGGACTTCCAGCGGTGAAGCCAGTCCATCAATATTGGGGTTGATATTGTTGGCAGCCTCGATATTGACGATCACCTGTAGTGGTGAGGCGTCTTTCCAAAACGTTAAGTAGCTGCATCCGCTGAGCAAGAAAACGCTAAGGAGTGTAAAAAGCTTTTTTGCCATATCACTTTTCTCCTAGAGATTGTTTGATGCGTAAGCTCTCGCTGAAATACGCTTTGAATTTTAACTGCCACTCTTGGTTATCCTGCTGACGTAGGAAATAACGTTTGTACATTTCCCAGTAATCCGGCTTGCGACTGAACAAACCTGGCTGTACCAAATCAGTAAACATCGCTTCGAGGTGCGTTGGAGCCATTTCTTCCATTAGCCTGCCAAGTGCCATTTCGGCAGCCTGGGTCATAATTTCTTGTTGTCTGGCCTGCATGACTAGGATCTGCTGGGGATCCAGCCCGACTGACGGTAAGGCCGTGCGTTCGCCATGGGCAGGACGGTGGATCAGTGAATGGCTCTGGGCCTGCGGGATCCCACTAGCAAGCGGCACAGAAGCCAGCAGCTCAGATTGCTCGCCAGAAAATGGATCATCGTCGAAGCTGTCATCATTGAATCTATCGATATGAACCGGTGCTACCGTCGGCAACACGTCCGGCTCCTGATCGGCAAAAGGGTCAAGCTCAACATTCGCCGACATCGACGAGTCAGCAAACGCGGTGAATGACAACTCCGGCTCCCGACGATCCGCTTCTGGTTGTACAGACAGTTCCTGCACCGGGAGTTCACTGCCGAAAGGATCATCCGCCCAATCCCCCAATGACGGCGACTCCGTTGCAAAAGAGGGTTTGACCGCAGCCCGTTCCGGTACAAAACAAGACACCATCAAGCGGTACTGACCAAGATCCAGTACATCCCCATCATTGAGGCTTGACGTATTATTTTTGCCCAACGGCTGAGTATTACCATTGATAAAGAGTCCGTTGGTACTGACATCCATTACCTGGTAACCACGACTGCCACGATTGATAATCGCATGGGTGCCCGAGATAGCTCGCGACGCATCAGACAATTGCATCGTGGTACCGTAAGAGCGCCCGAGACTGCCGCCCTCTTCAGGGAAATTCTTGTTCCATTCAGAAATTGGTTCTCCATCAGGAGAGCTTATTATTCTTAATGACAACGGCATATTACCTCTCCTTACACTGACCAATTGCTTGATTAAATTCACCGACAAACAACGGGTATTGCTTGGTAAATTTCTTTGAAAAATACACCCCGAGAGGCTTTTCCTTGACGACATTACGGGTGATCGCCCGATGGCTAATCCCCATACTTTCAATCGCGTCTTTCATTACAAAATCATTGGCGAGTACTGCCCCGACTTCCCCAGCAAGCAACAGCTCAATCAGCGTGGTGGGTTGGCGCGGTTTTTTCTCCACCCGGTAACCCGACTTGTGCAGCCAAAACCACTTGTTCGAACCGAAGATTGCTGTAACAGCAACTTCTTCTTTAAACATTACGCTTTCTGTATCAATCGAATCGGACAAACTAAACCAACTCCATACCTGGCTGAGCACCGGCAGTGAATAATCGGCATATTTATCACGAATCGCATTTTGGGACGCCAGGAAAAAACCATGGTGCTCACCCACTTCAACCAGGATCTGTGCCCGGTCCCAATCAGTCATCGTGATCTGATACGGTTGCTGCATCACTTTCATAATGCACTTGAGCTTTTCAATACCCGGTCCTTTCATCTGGCCATCTTGCTGATATTGATAAGGACGCCACTCCTGGGTAACAAGTAGTAACCGCTCGGGGCGCACTTCACTGTGGACACTAAAGCTGACGCAAGATGCCCACAAAACAGCCAAAGCAAACTGAAACCGTCGAGTTTTAAAAAACATCGCTAAACTCATTGTTGCTCCTGCATCGATTTACCTTTCGAACGAATAACGTTGCCATTCATGCCGTATACATCACTCGCCATCTCCATAAGTACAAACGGAATTTGTTGTTCGATCCGCCGAGCCTGCTCAAAACTAATCGCGATATCCGGTGGAGAAATATGCCCCACCGGCAAGTCGCCAGGCTTAACTTCGCCACGCAAAATCTTCAACCCGTATAAGCCAGCCTGGTGGGCATTATTGACAAAACTCACCCCAAACGACATCAGAGCACTGTCCGGGCCACTTTTTACCACATCGGGCACGGCAGAAATCACTGCCAAACCACCGGAATAGCGGTTAATTTCAGTCATTCGGGACAGCAGGCTTGAACTGCCAGTCAGCCACAATAAGCTATTATCTAAGGTAGGATCGGTCAGGCGCATGGTGCGTACTGCCTTGGTCATCGCAACCTCTAGCTCAAACAACGGCTGCTCTTCATCAACCACGATTGGCACAATCTTCACCCCACTCTTCTCGGCGAGTTTTTTCAGCGGCAAATATTGTGTGGTGTAGGCACTTTTATTCTTCCTCGCGTAGAGCACACCAATTTGCTTTAACGATGGGTTAAAACGCCTCATAAATACCAGCGTCACCTCGGCAGGCAGATTCAGTGATGTAAACGCAAAATTATCGCCCGATCCCTGATCGCTATCGATAAGGCCTAACAGCACCGGGTCTTTTGCATTAACAGAAACAACAGCAACCTTCCCACCTTTGTAGACATTGCGAACAGCCACCGTCGCTTTCGATCCAACGGTGTAAATCAGGTGAGTGTTACCCTCCGCCTCCTTGAGCATTTGCAATAATAACTGTTGCCCATCGCTACCGGTTTGTGTAGCAGGCAGTTTGCGCACCACTATACGGGCCAATGGTAGTTCACGGCTATAGATACCAAGCAAGGTCTCAAGTGCAATATCATAGGATTTAGCCTGACGAGACACTATCACCAAAATTTTCGGCTCGGATTTCACCGGCAGAAACTCGACGCTATCCTGGCTGCTCTTAGTCTGCCAGTGGCTGCCGGATACAGGCTTCAGCTCATCCCCCAACCAGGTCGGCCACTGAGTATCAGCCCATAAGAACGAGCTCCACGTCAAAGTCATCAGTAATAGAAGCCGCATCATGATGACACCGCCTTAGCTGCACCTTGGCCGCAAATCGTAAACAGCACGCAAGCAGCAACAAAAAAACCAGCCAGCGCCAGCATGGCATGCTCCGCACCGAACCAGATCAACAACTGGCCAACAAGAACCGATCCCGACACATGGCCAAACCGCTCAAGAAAACGGTAGGTTGCCGCAATGACAGAGTCCGGTTCTTGGCTCTCAGCCATGCTAACTACCACGTGGGTAACCACAGGCGCATTGATCAGACCATGAGAAAAGCCCATCATCATCATCGCCAGCGTCATCACAACGACGGTCTGCCAGTTTTGCGGCATAGCCAACCCGATAGCCAGCAAAATCAAAGCAAGCCCGGCAATAAAATTACCCAGGCTCAATACTGTTTTACTGTTACCCAGTCGGTCAACCCAAGGGCCGACTTTATGGCTGACCAGCAGTACGATAGCTGCATATGACATCAGCACCTGACCTATACTTTCTTTGCTGACGCCCCGCTCAGCCAGCAGCAACGGCACCGCAAATGACACAATTCCGGTTAGTGCCGCTTTAGTTGGGATCCCCACCAGCAGCATAGTGCGGACAAAAGCAGGGATTTTAATCAATCGCCATGAATCCGCCATCATTGCCGATACCATATCTGCAACCGAGCCCTGTCGCTTCTGCCTTGCCCGCATTGACGGCAAAATCAAGCTAAACAGGCTCATGATCACCCCAATGCTTGCGGCAAGGGTAAAGGTACCTTTGTCACCCAGATAATCAGCCAACAGCGCACCAATTGCAGCCCCGGCTATAAAGCCTGCGTTAAAACAGAAAACGATGATCCCGGCAGCCTGAGTTTTATTGTCTTTATTACTGAACCGCAGGATATAACCCTGAACAGAAATAAAAATCAACGCCTGACCAACCCCGGAAGCCAAACGAGCCAACAAGATAGCTTCCAGTCCCATGTCCATCGCCAGCAACCCGCATCCAAGACTGGACAGCAATATACCGAACACCAACACACGCCGGATATCGTACATCTCAACCAGTCTCGCCGCAGGCAGGAGGGTCAGGGCAAAACCAAGGAAATAAAGAGTAAAGAAGAGTGATGATGCCCCAGCCCCTAGTCCGGCCGACTCCGCGACCGAGGTCATATACTGTGGCATGATCGGCGCCATCAACGCCTCCATTAACACCGCCCCGAGAAACAGGGGCTTGATCCGCTCCAATATCACATCACTGCGTTTTTGGTTGGCTTCACCGCTCAACAGGCGGATAAAGGCAAAACACACCAGACCACATGCGAAGAAGAGTACCGCAAAGTTTTTTAAAGTCCGGGCCAGCTGGGCAAGGACAATTTCGGCCTTATAGGTCAGGCGAACTTGTCCTGATGAAGAGCCGCCAATGACGTAATCGAGCATGCCTGTATCGGAGATAACCTCTGCCATCCCCTCTCCCTGCCAGCTAGCCGCCACCGGACGGTTCTCTTTAAACACCGCGATCTTCGACAGCTCCGGGTTGGTCTGACGGAAGTTATCAAGCATCAATTCGATACCGACCACCAGATCACGATCCACATCATGAACCAAGATCGGTGACAGGCGCTGACTGACCACATCAGCCAGCGACACCGCCTTGCTTTGCAAGCCATCGCGATACAGGCTACCGACCAGAAACATGACGCTGACAGACATTGCCAGAAACACCATCGTAAAACTGGTCAGATAAACCGCCCGCTTGCTGCTATTTAAGACGCTACCGATAAACACCGCCAGGAGCACCGCAATCAACCAGATAAACGGCTGAAAGTTTTCAGCCACCGTGGCTTCAACCATCTGATCGCTCAGAACGACTTCAAGTGTCCCCACCTGGGTAAACTTGTTGCTGAGCGGAATGGAAATCCGGTTGCCGTTCTCCGGCACATCACCATACAGGTAGAGCTGCTTCTGTCCTGATAACAGGCGCAAGCCAGTCACCGAGACATCAGCCTCAACAATCGGCTGCAAGACCTGACCTAACCCAGCAATATCTTCCAGCGACACCCCGGAGTTAAGCACCTGCTCAACGCCAAGGCGCGCAGCTTCGGTCTGCGCCATCACCGTATCGGTTGTCAACTGACGATAGCTTTTCAGTGCCTGGCCATAACCTACGACGAAAACCAACAACAGCGACAAGGTCACTACTGTCAGTCCGAGCATGAGCCTGATTCGATCTTTTACCGGTCTCACAGCGACTCCTAGGCCATTGCCAAACTGAAGAACTCTTCAGTAAAGCAATGCGCCAGTGTGGTAGAGCGATGCTTATGCAGATAAGCCAGACGGTTGAACACCAGTGACTGGATCAGATCGTGGTAGCCCATGCCTTCGCCCGCCAAATCGTGGCAAACGATGCTTAGCTTACTGCCTTCAGGGCGCTTGAGGTCCGGTTTCGGATTCGCCTCAAGCACAAAGAGCTTACCGCGCGAGTCCATTCTCAAGTCCACCCGCACAAGGGTGTGCAAGCCCATCTGATTGAATATCCTAGAGCCGATATCAGCCAGCGCGCTACGTAACTCAGGATCTTCTACTTTCAACAACCGATCACTGGTGATCGGTTTAACATCCATTGACGTGAAGATGGCTTCGTCATCCGCAAGTACCCGCTCAGTGATCGAAAATGAGAACGGCTGATCGCGCTCAACCAATACACCATCCTTGAAGACAGTCGGCCCGGCAACGGCGACCACAAATTCACGCCCAGACAAAAATGGTTCTATCATCACAGTGTTACTGGTCGCTTTTTGCACCAGTTCAACCATCTCGGCCAATTCGCCACGCTTGAATACCGGATGAACATGAATCGAGGCACGACCAGAAACCGGCTTGACAATAAATGCCTCACCAAACTCCTGTTCGATAAGATCAAGCATGACTCGCTTGGCATCATCATTAACGCTTTCACCATGACCAACAGTAACGAACGGCGCTGTCGGGATCCCGGCGGCATGGATCTCATGCTTAAACAGGTGCTTATTGTCCAATACCCCTGCGGTCATTGGTGAGTGCCCGACATACGGCACCCCCAGCATTTCCAACATTGACGGTAGGTGGCACATAGAATCAAAGCCTTGCAGACCTCCGCTATTAGTAATCACCAGATCTATACCAAGAGTTTTCAGCGCCTGAGGCAGCGCTAGATTTTCAGCCAGTACTTCTACATGCCGGAAACCAGACTCCCTCAGTGCATCAGCCATATCGCAAGCAACCGGCTGATACGTTTTGGTCGAACGCGGGCTCAAATTCTCATAGATATAACTATCCGATTGTGCCTTTTCCCCTCCGTGCACAACCGCAATTTTTAGTGAACTTCGTATCCATTGAAGCTGCTCTGTTGTAAATGGACTATTCTTCACTGCCGTATCCTAATAATTATTTCGACATTTATTTTTTTAATGCACTTTTATATCGAAATTAGATATGTTGTTTTTTCTACAACAATCTAACTATGGCTGTCTTATCAGCCACCTTTCATCTACTTTCGTATTGCCGATAACTATTATTTATAAAGAGCATCGGCATTAGCTCTAATAGCCAATTCTGTTTGTACTAACAACTCATCAAGAAATACCATGTGCGCACGGGTCTCAAAAGCGGTCTCTTCCATGACTTCGCACATAGAGGTAATTTTCTCAATATAGTGTTTACTCTCATGAAAGCTCATTGCTAAATCCATATTACATCGACTTAGTTGCGCTAACGCCGCAGCCGCTTCTGGACCACCAGGGACAGCCTGCGCACGAGCATACTGTGCGTTCATTTGCGCTTCACGGCTTTCCAACAGTGCAACAGACTGCTTCAATTTATACAGATTTCTCTGCAGTTTTGGTCCAAGCTCGGCAATATCTTTTGCTTTCCATTTTGCAATTTTGCGCTGTGCCTCCCGCGTGCCCATCTGCTGCTCAAGAACCGCCATATTGCCTGCTGCATAACCTTTTTTCTTTCGGGCTTTACGCGTTTCAAGGCCTTTATTTCCGAGATACTGAAGGCCACTGACAACTTTCTTGGTAATACCACCATCAGGAATAAGCCCCAGTGGGATCATTAGGATTTTAACTGGGTTTTTCTTGGCCACACGGAATTTATCATGCAGCTTTCGTCTGATTTTATGACCTCGATTTGCCTGATGCCTGTCAAAATCCGCTTTACTCTGATCCATAAACTCTTGGTCAGAATGGACATTCAATAAATAGCCCACACTATCAGCCGTTGATGCTTTTACCATGCTCGATGCGTGCATCTTCTGAGCAACAACGCGGCTGATCTTACTGGAAAACTTCTCTTTAACATTCTGAGCAATCTTGGTTCGCTCAAGCCTAGCCATACCGTGTTCATCAAGTAACGCCATCGGCTTTTTAATGATCTCGCCCAGCGGCGTAGAATCGACAATATTCGTCGTTAAATCAATTACATTACCCGCTAGATCAACACCATCTTTCAACTCGCGTTTACTTGGATCTTTCCCTGCAAAATCGCCGATCCCTTTACCTAGATCGAAAGCTTTACCGAAATTCTCATGCATAAAATAAACATCCTCAAATAAAAAAAATACAGCAATAACTGTTTTCAACTCATGTTAAAAACAGTTATAAAGTCAGAATCAAATAAGATTTAACTTGTCGACAATAACTAACCAGCCAGCAGGTTCACGCATCAGCTTATCTGCACGGAAATGTTCACCACCGACTTTCAACTTATGCCCTTTGACATTAACCAGAACTCTTTCTTTTTCTATCTGAGCTATCTGGGCAAAAAGCTCCCGAACCATATCCAGAGCAGGCGTTTCGGCTGCATATTCGTTCGTTGCCTGCTCGCCAAATAAACCAGCAATACCGTAATCATCATCCATCTCATAAAAAGCACGGTAATGCAGTATTTTGGCAGCCTTCTCGATATCAGCTTCCATATTCGACAAACGATAAGCCAGGGTTTGTCCATGAATAAAACCTGCCGCAGCAGTTGCACTACTGGTAATGACATTGCCCGGAATACAATCAGCCGCCAGCGCCGCTGACTGCGACTCTATTTTGAGCTTTTTGCAATCAATGATTAATTTGCAGAGCTTATATTCAATCGCCAGCCCTTTGCTTTTATATTGCTTGAGCTGCTCCTTAAACCGAACCAGGTGTGCAATAGTCTTGGCATCAGAGCGAGCATGGCGAGCAGCACCCAGAGCATTCACATGCGTTGCACTACTCAGCACACCGCCGGTAAACGAAACCGCATCGCCGGCAATCTTCTTGACCATTCTTTTCTTAAAATATGCCGCTGTTTTAGTATTTTCATATAACGCAGCATCTATCGGTGTAAGTAACGGGTTTGCCGGTAGCTCTTTAGGTTTTCTTTTGCCCGCCCACTCAACGATATTACAGATAACATCATGACCGAGCTTCACCGCACCGATAATGTTGCCATTAGTAAATTCAAGTCCACCGCCAGCCGTATAAATTCCGCCGCTGCCGGAAGCTAAGCTACCTAGGTCCTTGGTTGCATCAACCACATCTCCGACATAACCGACGATATCGCTACGCATATCCATAGTTACCTGACCCAGTAACTTTGCATCGTCTAAAGCTTGCTGTTTCGTATAACCAGCCTGCTTTGGAAGCTTCTTCTGGCGAGGTTTTAATTTTGCACCGCTGGCTTTGCCTTTCGGTGTGTATATTCCTTGAGTACCGACACCGGCAATACCCGCATTAGCCAGTATGCTGTCTCTGTCTCGTGCTTTTTCCAAGTCGTAACTTTTTTTTCTACCAAACATATCGTTACCCCCTACATCTTTACTTGAGCACAATTTTCAATTAGCCATTAAAGGCCTATCACAAGTACTGAACTATTCGATATCAAAGCTAACTTCACCAGCATGACAATAGATGCTTACAGCATTGATTGGCTGGCCGGCACTCAATCGAACAATGCACTGCGTCGCAAGCTCTGGCATCAGGGTTCGGTTAATGATCTGCTCGATGGCACGCGCTCCGGTCTCCGGAGAATGGTTCTGTGCTATCAAGTGCTCGATCAATTCCTCACCATACGAGAAACTTGCCCCATAATGACTACGCACACGTTTTTCGATACGACGAAGCGACAAGCGGGCAATTTTCGCCATTTCGTCATCATTGAGCGGGAAATAAGGCACTACCGTCGAGCGGCCGATAAAGGCCGGTTTAAAATACTGCTGCAATGCCGGGAATATCGTCTGGGTCAACGTCGGTATACACGGTCTTTCCTGCGCACAGGCGTCAACCACCGCACTATCCGCGGCGTTAGAGGTCATAATGATAATGGTATTTCTAAAATCGATATCGCGACCTTCACTATCAGAAATCGAGCCTTTATCGAATATTTGATAGAAAAGATCATGAACACCAGGGTGGGCCTTTTCCATTTCATCAAGCAATAACACTGAATAAGGATTTTTTCGCACTGCCTCAGTCAATACCCCACCTTTACCGTAGCCAACATAACCGGCAGGCGATCCCAGCAGCATTGAGATCTTGTGCTCTTCTTTGAACTCCGTCATGTTGATGGTGGTGATGTTTTTCTCGCCACCATACAGCAGATCAGTAAGGGCCAAAGCTGTTTCAGTTTTACCGACGCCACTAGGCCCACACATCAGGAACACGCCAATAGGTTTGCGCGGATCCGTCAGACCGGCACGAGACATACGGATCGCTTGAGAGATCTCCTGTATCGGTGCAATCTGTCCGATCACCCGCTCTCCGATTCGTTGTTCTAGCTGCAACAGACGTTCGACCTCGTCCTTGACCATATTGCCGACAGGGATCCCGGTCCACAGAGAAATTACCTGGGCGATGGTCTGGGTATCCACCTGCGGCATTACCAGGGGGGATTCACCTTGCAGCTCATACAATGCATCAAGCTTTACAGAAAGCTGCTGCTGCTCTGTACTCTCGCTTACATCATCACCAGCAAAATATCTCTCATCTATGATGCCCTGTAGCTCAGTGATCTCAGTAACCAGAGCCTTCTCCGCTTCCCAGCGCTGTTCCAGCTTTTCATATTCAGCCTCCAGCGAAGCAAGCTTTTTCTCCGCAGCTGCTAACTTGTCTGTACCGTTAGCCAACATGGCATGTTCGCGTTCTACTGCCGAAATCTCATTTTTGGCATAACGAATTTGCTCACCCAAACCATCAAGACGTTGAGGCAGCGCACTCTGGCTAAGTCCAATACGTGAGCAGGCGGTATCGAGTAAGCTGATCGCCTTGTCCGGCAATTGGCGCTCGGGAAGAAAGCGTACTGACAACTTAACCGCTGATTCAATTGCTTCTTCTAGTACCTTAACCCGGTGGTGTTTTTCCAGCCCTCGGGTCACGCCTCGCAGCATCTGGATCGCATCATCTTCACTCGGCTCGCCAACAGCGACCAGCTGGAAGCGGCGGGTCAGGGCTGCATCGGTTTCAAAGTACTGTTTATATTCCGCCCATGTCGTAGCGGCAATGGTGCGGAATTCACCACGAGCCAATGCCGGCTTCAACAGGTTGGCCGCATCGTTCTGACCAGCAGTACCACCCGCACCGATCAGGGTGTGTGCTTCATCGATAAAGACAATGATCGGGTGAGGAGACTGTTTGACCTCGGCCAGCACATCTTTCAGGCGGTTCTCAAACTCACCTTTTATACTCGCACCAGCTTGTAGCAAAGCCAGATCCAAAGTTCGCAATTCAACATTGGCTAACGACGGCGGAACATTGCCATCAACAATCTGCTGGGCCAAACCTTCTACAATCGCCGTTTTACCTACACCGGGATCACCAACCAGGATCGGGCTGTTCTGCCGACGACGGCAAAGAATATCGATAGATTTGCGGATCTCGGTATTCCGACCAGAAATAGGATCCAGTTCCCCGTTTCGCGCAGCTGCCGTCAGGTTGTGGGTGTACTTGTCCAACGCAACGGTGCTGGCCTCGCCCCCTGCCAGTACTTCGGCCGAGCCGATACTGGGTTCGGCATGCTGGCTTGGCAATTGCCTGGCAGCATTCGCTTTGAGAGATTCCGTCGAAAGGGTATTGAGCCAAGGGCTAAGATCACCATTATAACCGCCCTGTGCAGTCCGCTGTTTCAGGACCAGCAAGATATGATAGCCGTTGACTTCTCCGTGGCTGTGGTTAACTGATGCCAGCAGCCACGCGTCTTTCAATAGCTCCACCAACGTCGGAGACAAAGCCGGAGAACTATCATTCCCCCGAGACAGGCCGTTTAAATGGCGAGCGAGCAAATCCACGATCTGGTCGCGACCAATATTGCCCTGCTGCAATAATTCAACCCAGCCACTTTTAGGCTCGTTCAATAGCTGATTAAACCAATGCTCTTGTTCAATGCTAAAGTGAGTACGTGCCATACAATCGCCTGCGGCGGCTTCAAGTGCACTTTTTAATGGTAAGGCGAGCCGTTTTACCAGACTCTGTAATTCAACATTGATCATGCTGTGTCCTTGCTGTTATTTAAGTGGCATTACCACGTGTTCTCGGGTTATCTGCTTTGGGGCAAGCCAGGTCGATTGCGCCAGACGGATATCGGTGCTGCTTTCCGTACTCAGGCGAAGGCCGGGCAGGAACTTTCCATCAACTTTAATCATCAGTTTCAGCTTTAGATCGACCCCCATGTAATGTCGAACGAACGCATCTATCGCACTGACCAACTGGCGGTCATTCCGGATTTGGTTAAACTGGCGGTTGTTATTCGGTTTGATCATGATTTCCAGACGCTGGAATGCGGTGACGGCACTCTTACCAACCAGTGCACCAAAACCCAATTGATTGTTCTGTCCTTTTTTCCCCAGCTTAGTCACGCTACATGGCAACAAAGGGACATAATCAACATCGCCGTATTCAACATCAAATTCATACTCAAAATAGTCGGCCAGCAAATCTTTTAAGGTCTGCGGACAGGACAGTTTCATGCCTAGCAATCCCGAATACTGGATCAGATGATCCGAAGATAACGTTCTGTTGTTTCCGAGATCACCATTGAGATTAGCCAGCATCGTTGTCAGCGAAAGACTGTGACGATTCCAGCTAAAATGCTCTTCCTCAGCCTGAGCAACTAAGTCATTCTTTAGCTCCGCCTGACAGTGCAAGCGGTAATAGCGGTTATTAAAACCGTTCAGGAAATCAATCAGGGCATCGTTGCCCTGCTCGAATAATTCTTTGAGTGATTCACTGTAGCTATGGCGGGGCATGACACCCTGACTGCCCGACAATGCGGGTAGATCACAGGTAAACGCCCACTGACCAGCTACCGGGTTACTGACTTCAACAATATCTGCCTGTTGATAAGCCGGTAGCAGACTAGCCGAAAATGATACTGTCGGCCTTTTGCCCAAAACAGCGGCTTCATGCTTGACCAGCTGCATCGCACGGTGAAGATCGAATGTATAAGGCTGCTGGAGGAGCCGGATCAGAGCATGTTCTTGCATCCAGACCTCCTCGGAAAGACCTTGTGTTCCCCTTCCGTGCCTTCGAGCACGATCACGACCTGGGTAAAACTGTTAAAGCCGGCAAAAAATGCAAAAAAGCGATCGAGCAACTGGGATAACAATTCGATCCCGCCGCCGCCCAGAGCCTTGGTGCTAAGGGTGACACTGATACGGGTACCGTAAGCAAAGCAGCTCTTGCCAGAAATGCGGATCGGGGCGACCACCTGCTCCTGCTCAATCCCTTGGATAGCTGCGATATAAGCCATGTTTTGCGAACTTTCGGTATGGTTATACAGATTCAGCATCGCCTTGAGAGCCGCAACAGGATCGTCTGCTCCCAGCAGGGTGTGGTAGTTAAAATGAAGATGAGCCAGCAACGGCCAGGCATTTTGCTCCGCTGCTTTGATCCGAACTTGCTTGGTCGGACGACGCAACAATTGCAGCCGAGCAGGCAACGAAATGGAATCGCGGCAGCTTACCTCGCTGGAAATCGATAACTGACCGGCAACCGCACCGTCAGAGCACGTTGCCGAAACCAGCCAGGTTCGAGCTTCACTGTTAGCACTCAGATGTTCAATATCAGCCACCCGCAAACTACTGTACAGCGCGGTCTCGCTATGCCAATCCTGAACCAGCTGCCACCTAAGGCCGGTCTCTGCACCTTTGTATTTTTCACCATATAACGGTGGCACGGCGCAACTCTGTTGATCGGTCACATCAAGCACCTGATCAATAGCGAATAGCTGAAGCTGTTGCTGCCCCCCGGCATCCAGCACAATCGGGTACTGACTATGTCCAAAATCAACACTGAGCGGTTCTGCAGTCAACGACTGCAAGTTCACTATCGGGGTACAGAACAGATGGAAATTATCCGCGCCGAGGCTGCGCGACAAGTCAATCGCCATATCATCAAGAAACAGCTGGATCTTGATCTCATTGGTATGGGCGTAACGCAACGATTGAGCAAGATCCAACGCAACCACATGAAACCGTTCGGGGAAGGTGAAGAATTCGGTCAGCAACTTAAACCCGCCAAAACTGCGCGAGCTGTAAGGCAGCACCTGATGCTGACTTTCAAACCCCACAGGTTGCAACGCATCACTAGCCAGCGATACCCGCTGTTCGCCATACTGGACGCACACCTGCTTAACCCCGGCTAACAAATAATCGTATAACCGCAGTACTGACTGCGTCTCACCTCGCAGGAATAATTCCAGCGATGTCAGATCGAGATCGGAAAACAAAATACTCGGATCCGTGGTCCGAAGCTGAATTTCCAGCATCGCCTTGGCATGCTCGGCACCGGGCGGTTTCTCCACATCAAACGGTGCCATCGCCACATGGGCCGAACCAAGTTTGATCGGGTACAAGGTCACATCCTGACAGGTACGGAACACCGTGGGCTCAATATCAGCATCCGTGATCCCCAAATGGGTACCTTGCGGAATAAAATGCCGGGCACTGACCTCTTCAGACGGTTGCATCTTGAGGATACTGTATGACGGGATCGGACGCAGGTAGTGTGGAAATAACAACCGCAACAAACTATCTGTCAGTTGTGGAAACGAGTCATCCAGGCGCTGCTGCAGGCGAGCATTGAGTAACGCCACACTGTCAATCAAACGAGAGATTTGCGGATCATCGACACTGTCATCACTGATCCCCAGGGATTTAGCCGATCCCGGGTGACGACGGGCAAATTCACCCGCTTCCTGACGGATAAATGCCAGCTCTTGCTCGAAATAACTTAGTAATGACTCAGACAAGGTTCGTCTTCCTTACATCTAAACTGCTGGTGGTAAAATCAAGGCTAGAGTCGAACACCACCACTTCTTCACTAAACTTGCTGCTGATCAGGCCTTCAATCCGGAACTTGAGCTTGTTGGTTGCCACTGAATTTTCGTCCAGCTCGACAACAACCTCTTTCAGCCTCGGCTCAAATTGAACAATCAGCTGCTTAACATCATGGAGGATCACATCACTGCTGCTTTTACCCTGGCTACGCAACGAGCTCACCATGCCGAATGCAGCAATCGAGTCACGCACCTGCGGGCTCAGTTCCGTGTTCTGCCACATCGGAGCCCGTGCCGACAGCACAGCCGACAGGTTTTCAATAATGGCATCGCGAATATCATCGACATCCCCACGCCATTGACCTTTCAGTTTGGCCATCAAACTCATGGTGTTTCTCCCAGCTTGTCAGACGAAACATCAGTCATCAGCGTGATATGGGTGTCGAGCATTTCGTACTGATATTGCGGCTGCAACTTGATTTCGCAGCGATAGCGAGTGGAATCGTGGCGATCAGCAACAAAACGGACTTCTGCATGCTTGAGGGGGTAACGTGCCATAATCGACTCGTCACCATAGTCCACATTGCTGATATAAGTCTGTAACCACTTGTCCAGGTCACGCTGGCACGTTGCCGCGCTATCAAAGCTACCGACACGATCACGCATCTGGGCTTTGATGTAATGACCAAAACGACAGGCCATCAGATTGGTCTGCAGCATCCCGCTGGTTTTGCTGGCTTCGTTGGCCGGCTTCCATACCGATTGGTTGCTAAACAGCCCCAGCTGTCCACTAAGATAAATACTCGAAACCGGAACGAATCCCTGATCGGCCCAGAAACCATCACTTTCGCTGAAAATATCAATACGAGCTTTCAGTGGCGTGCAGACGCTGTCGTTTAAATCAATCAGCACCCCATGGTTGCCAGTCGCATCATGCGCCCTTAAAAAACCAAACCAGCTAATACGATCAAACTCACGGATCACATTCGCTGCCAATAAATAAGCGGCATTCCCCCACAACACACTGCTGTTGGTATTGGCTTCATTAAACACAAAGCCTGCCGGGTAATGCTGTCTCGGGGTGCGGATCCGGTATTGGGGCAAGACCAGATGCAAAAAACGACTTGAGTGGTGCTGTCGTAACAGCTGCCAGCTCTGTAAATCCTGACTGGTCAGAATACGGTTTATTCTGGCGTGGTCGTGTGCCAATCTGGCAGGGTCATCGCCAAAGAAATAGTTGTCAACGCCCAGTACCACCGGGCACAGCGAGCGCTCACCGAGCTCTGCCAGCAATTGCAGCGTATACAGATCATCGAAATCACAGCTCTCGTCCAAATCGGAATGAACATGATGATCAACCACCAGCAAGCCAAAAGGCTGGCCCCCTGCGGTATCGAGTTCCTTGGCGTAGATTTTTTTAAACAGTGCGCTGCGGCTGATTTCAAACGACTGGTTCAAGTCCGTCGATAACATGTTCCAGCTAAAATCAAGCAGCTTCACTTTAATCCGGCGGCTCGACACAGGAAGCTGAACTAAACTGTGCAACCCTGACCATGAGGCTTCAAGCCGCTTGAATTCTTCAGCTTGAATAACGGCAGAAAGTTGCTCGCTTAACAACTGGTCCAGCTGAGTGATCACCCTGCTCAGCAGGGCCTTAAATTGGCTTGCATCGTGCTGGCGGGCATGCTCAAACAACATTCGCCACAACCCTAGGTCATGTAAGACATTGGCGGATGATGTCGGATTGGTTACTGTCATAGATGCTCCGCTCGGGAGCCGAAGCTCCCGAGAATTTTGATTAGCCAGGAATGTTCGCGACCATGCGTAGCGAGGTCGTGAGTTCTTCCATTTGTAACCATGGGCGAAGGTGGGCAATCGCTGAGTAGCTACCCGGACGACCCGTCTGCTCCTCGACAACAACCCGAGCTTCGACAAGTGGGTACTTGGCTTTCGCTTCGTTACCAATTGCATTCGGGTTAACGTACTGCTGGATCCAGTTGGTCAGTTCTTTCTCAATCTCACCCGCATCAATGTTCGAACCGATACGGTCACGGCCCATCACTTTCAGGTACTGGGCAATACGGCTACTGGCCATTGTATACGGCAGACGTGCAGAAATTGCTGCATTCGCAGTTGCATCAGGATCAACATACGTTTTTGGTTTATGGGCAGTTTGCGCACCCATAAAGACCGCGTAGTTGGTGTTCTTGTAATGCACCAAAGGCAGGAAGCCCAAATCACTTAGCTCTTTCTCACGCTCATCGGTCAGGTTCACTTCTGACGGGCACTGCTGGAGCAAGTCGCCAGCTGGTGAGAAATAGGTGAAGTTAGGTAGATTCTCGACCTTACCGCCGTTATCCGTACCACGGATTGCCGTACACCAACCGTACTGAGTATAAGCTTGGGTCAGCAGCAGACCGAATTCATACGCGGCATTGCTCCAGACGAAATCATCCTGAGACTGAGGTACAGCCTTGCCATTTGCATCGGTAGCAAATTCTTCATACTGGAAAGAGCTCACCGGTACCGTACCCTGCCCGTAAGGCAGGCGAGCGATAGTTTTAGGCAGCGTCAATGAAACATAACGTGAATCATCGCTTTCACGGAACGCATTCCAGCTAGCATAGGCTGGCGAGTCAAAGCCTGCAGCTACTGGTTTGCCTTCGTTAAAAGTTTCAAACGACTCAAAATCAAACATCGTCGCATTGGCAGCAGCAATAAACGGTGCATGCGAAGCGGCAGCTACTTCACCCATATAGCGAAGCAGGGCCACGTCTTCGTCACCGTAGCCAAATTCGTAATCACCAAGTAGCACACCGTAAGGCTGGCCACCGGCAGTGCCGAATTCTTCTTGGTAAATCATGGTGAACAAGCGGCTGCGGTCAATGGCAGGCGCATCTTCAAACTGCTCAAGCAGCTCGTCTTTGGTGTAGTCAGCCAGCTTGATTTTAAGGTCTGGGCCCAGCTCACTGTTTTTTACCAGTTTCTGCAGACCCAACCATGTACCTTCCAGCTTCTGGAAAGCTTCATTTTTCATCACTGTAGAAAGCTGATCTGAAATTTTCACATCCAGCGCCGCAATCGCTTTCTCAATGGTCAGTGTCAGGTTCTTATCCCAGGTTACCGTGCCTTCCAGCGCCTGCGAGGTCAGTACAGACAGCAATTCTTTGGTGGTATCAACCGGGGTTTGTGTCGTAGCCGAAATCGCACGATCCAGGAAACCGGCTTCAACGCCGGCCGCTTCAGTTTGCTGAGCTACAGCTTGTTGTTCAGTCGACATTATTCTGTCTCCCCTTTTTCGACACCCAGTTCGCCGGCAAGATGCTGAATTGCATCTGCACTTTGCAGCAGCTCTTTTAGCAGTCGCTCTAGATCGCGAGAGCGATCGGCTTTGCTCAGCAGCACTTTCAGCTGGTTACGAGTATCAACCAACTGTTTTAGCGGGTCGATATTTTCAACCAGGTGCTCAGGGTGGAAATCCTTCATGGATTTGAACTTCAGGTTCACTTCAAACTGGCTATTGTCATTGGCCAGTTTATTGTCGACTTTGTATGACAGACTTGGGCTGATCTGTTCCATCACAGTGTCGAAGTTATCTTTATCGACACCGGTAAATTCACGTTCTTCAAGATCGACTTTTTCACTTTCTGGCTTATGACCAGAGAACTCACCAATAACACCCACAACAAAAGGCAGTTCTTTTGTTTCAGTTGCACCATTGGTTTCTACGTCATAAGTGATGCTGACGCGGTTTTTGCTAACACGCTTATGTTGCGAGTTGAGAGCCATGCTTCCCTACCTTTTGATTAATGATGAAGCCTAACAAAACAGTTGCTATGCGCCGTTTTATCAACGGCGCACAACTGCAGATTACTTCGAGCCTGAAAGCATCTTGCCTTGTGGTACGTGGTAAGAAACAAGACCACCTTTTTCCATTTTGCCGCCGTTGTCTTCATGCCAGTGCAGCTGATCTAGCTGAATGTAAGAAAGCGCAATGCTTTCAAATGGCTGTGAACCGTCAGAACCACTTACGTTGTATGAAACAAGACGGGCTTTATCCAGCTTCACCTGGAAGTAGATTTCTGCACCAGAACCGTCGCGTGCAGGCTTAGTGAAAACGATCTCAACATCTTTGCCTTCAGGACCAGGGCTGAATAGGAAAGACAGCAGATCTTCAGATGCACCGTCCACTTCCTTAGTTACGTTCACTTCACTCATAGCAACCATGCCTGAATCAGCATTCGTACCGTTACCAATATCCATAGCAACAGAACGTACTGCACCCCAGCTGTATGAATTTAGTGCGAACCAACCCTCGCCCGGCAACCCTTCAACGGTTGCTCCGCCATCAACTTGAACACCGTCGATACGCATGTAAATGCTCGCCATAATAACTATCCTCTTTTTTTATGATTAAGCAGTAACAGCATGATCTACCACTGCAATGCATTGTTAGATTTCGCTTGCTGCTCTGTTTTTTGTGGTTCTTGATTAGGTGTTTTCTCTGTTTCAATAACAGGGGAAACAGGCTTCATTTCTACCGCTGGCTCTGGCTCGTGCGTGCCCGCCGACGGAGATAGAATGGGAGACGGAGTCACTGCATGATTAACCTCAGGCAATGTTATCGCCCCTTCTTCATCCAGCCCGGTCAGGTTGAATATCCGATCAATCGTTTCTTGTTGATTCGATAGCAACTCAGTCATTAGTTCAGGTAATGGCATATACCCCCAGCGTATGGCCTTCTCAAGCAAATACGCCACCGGGCTGTGGGGTTCAGTTTTTCTGAAATAGTCTGCAATATCTCGTATTTGGTGAAATGCCTGATCACGGTTAGTCACTTGCTGATCGGCAAGTGATGAGATTGAAACAGTGTGGGTAGCAGCAGGGTTCCCTTGCATATCAGCGTATTCCGAAATGGTTCCTTGTGAGTGCTCTACAGCCTGTTCCGTTTGCACAGCAGGCACTGGCTGTATATCGCTCACCGGCGGGGCTGCTGTTACCGTTAACCCAGAGATGAATTCAATCGCACGCAGCATCTTGTTTATTAGGCTAATAACAAAATTAAAACCAACCGTTGGCTGACCATTTTGCTTACAGATATCAGTCACTTTTTGCTCAATCGCAACAAAGCTCTGTTTGGTAGCTTCAAGGTTGTTGATAAGTGCAACCACCTTTGCTCGCTGACTCAGGGCAAGGTTATGGTATTGGCTGCGAAGATCAGACAAATTACCTTTATGCTCTTCACTCTGGAAGAGGGTGTAGTCCAAGTCACCAATTAATGGCGTCATCAGCAGCGGTGAATACAGCAGGCCGCTATTTTCGCTCTCACCAACCAACTGGACAAATGCCTTGACCTTAAATGCATTACGTTCACGAGATCGCTCACCGTCACCCTCTGCTTTAATTTTGTTATCTGGCAAAATAGGCTGAAGTGAGTCCCAATGCTTGGTCACTAATTCCTGAAACCATGCAGCAGCTTCTTTAGTCCCAGATAAACTAGGGTCAATAATAATTTGTGCCGCCATCATCCAGCCCACAAGTTCAATATCTCGGGATGAATTAGCAAACACATTGACAAGGCTAGTAGACAATGTGTCCCAATTATTACTGTTCTCTTCCAGTAATACATCGAGCTCACTCAATTCAGGATGTTGAGTAAGTTTTCTTAATGATGTCTGAGCTAAATTGAACTCATTGCGAAGCGGCCGAAATGCCTGCCTATCTGATTTTAAATACAAGCCGCAGAAACTATCTTCCATCAATGGCGACAATAAACCCTGACGTTGGCTCTCAGTAAATTTCATTGTATCCGTCACTTATATTTATTAGTAATCACTAAATAAGCTGTTAATAATTCTAATTACAACAGCCCTTTAATAAAAAACAAGTTGCATGCATATATTTTAATATTAAAAAAAACCGTACATGGCAATGAGACCTGTTGCTCATGCGCTTATAATCATTAATTACATTTAATATATAATTTGTGAATCCTATCAGCTGATTATGTAATTTAACAATATTTTTTTCCTCATCAGACCACACAAAACATATGTATTGAATACTGGACATCTTAAAGCGACGCATTGGAATACTTTATTTCGGAATATATGACAATAAATGGAATTGCATATAACACTAAAGGGGTATATTTTGACCTGAATCCACCAGTGAAATCGATTTCAGCATGAAAAATATTTTTAAAACGCTATTTTATTTGCAATGATAGTATTAATTAGAATAAGCAGGTTTAACTGGACACATTAAAGGTGTAATATATTTACACCTTTATACCCTACTTAATATACTCATGATATTAAGTTTTTGGTGGTCAATTAAACAAACTCATCTGAGCTGTTTGAAAGGTATATTTAATATATAATTATATTTAACATCTTTGATGATTTATAAATAAAGGTCAGTTTTAAAGGCCAGTTTTGTTAACACGCCATGAAAACCAACAAAAATAGAACAGCACTTAACAGCAATGCAACACTTGACACTCAATCTCAACTTAATATGCTTTCACTTTTGAGTTTTTAAAAATCTTTGTAGAACAATAAGAGAGTCACGACATGTCAGCCCCCAATTATAATGAAGAACAGCGCCCTATTCTTGCAAAGTTGGATGGCAAAGGGCCGTACATCGTTACCCACTTAACGATAAAAGAACAGATCTCCGATAGTTCAAGTTTCACGGCAACTCTTATTTCAAAAGAAAAATTATCCGAGAAAGCCCTTGGTAAAACTCTGGAGGTTCAATACTCGCCAGGTATCGAAGGACATAGAAAGAAAGCCCGAGCTTTCTTTGCCATAATCACATCATTAGAAAACCTTGAATTTAGTATCAACAAGCAACTTTATACTTACCGTGTCGAAGCCATCGACCCGCTTTCTATCTTTGCCTACCGAACAACCAGTCGTAGTTTTCAGGACATGACCACAAAACAAATCATAGAAAAGGTATTGTCCGACTCCGGCTTAAAAAGCTACTTCAAACTTTCGCCTCGTAGGGCAGGCATCAAACACAGCTACTGCATTCAATATAATGAAAGTGACTTGATTTTTATTAAACGCTTGATGGCATCCGAAGGCTGGCACTACCATTGTGACCATAGCGGCAGACAGCCCACCGTCGTCATCGCGGACAGTAATCAGGATTTTGCTAAAGCAGAAAACAGCGTAGTTCCTTTTGTTATTCAAGCAAGTGACAAAACATTTTCGATTAGCCAATGGCACTACCGGAACCAACTTGGCATCAGTAAATTATCTCTAGCCGACCATAGTGAAGAACTGGCCGAATGTTTAACCAGTGGAGAGAGGAATACGACAGCCTCGGTTAAAAATAGCGCCCTCAGCGAATACTTTTTTGGTCAGGGTAATACCACTAAAAGTGCCATTCGGGATGCCGCCAAAAGACAGATGGAAAGTCGCGATTGCCAGAAAGTGATAGTTCAAGCCTCCTCCGCAATTTCATCACTCGGTGCCGGTATGCGTTTTACCCTTACCGATCATACCGAGGCCGCGTTCAACCAGGAATATGTAATAACCCAGGCAGAACACGTCTTTGATGCCAGTGAGTCAGGCTCCCATACCGAGTATCAGAACAACTTCCAATGTATCCCGGCAAGCGTGGCTTGGCGACCGGCTTTTATTGATAAACCACGTATACATAGTATCCAGAGCGGAGAAGTGAGCGGGCCCAGCGGAGAAGAAGTCAACCAAGATAAACTCGGCCGGATCAAGGTTCACTTCCACTGGAACAAAGACGGTAAAAAGGACGAAAACAGCTCATGCTGGATCCCTGTCGCCCAGCCTACTGCCAGCAATGGCTTTGGCATCCAGTTCATTCCACGTATAGGTGACGAGGTACTGGTAAGCTTCATTGATGGCGACCCTGACCGTCCAGTGATCTCAGGCTCGATATATAATGGCAAGAACAAGCCTCCATACAGCGCTGCAACCCAGAGCGGTATAAAGACAAGATCCACCCCCAAGGGCAGCAGTAACACCGCCAATGAACTCAGGTTTGAGGACAAAAAAGACAAAGAAGAAGTATTCCTCCAGGCCGAGAAAGATTTCAATATCAATGTCAAAAATGACCTCAAACAAACCATCAAAGGACTTGCCAGCCTAGAGGCCGAAAAAACTGTCAGTTGGAAAAGCAAAGAAGCAATGGGCTTTGAAACGGAGGATAAGTTCTCGGCCAGCGCCAAAAAAGATCTATCATTACAATCTGATGCCACCATTAATAGCAAAGCCGGTAAAAACGCAGAAATAAGTGCCTCATCCAAGGTCCTCGTCGATGGCCAGAGCATCGACATCAAAGGCCAAACCAAAATCAAACTCTCCGTTGGCAGTACCTCTATTGAACTCAGCCAAAGCGGGATTAAGATTTCAGGCGCGCAGATATCAATAAAAGGGCAGGCAAAAGCAGAAATGAAAGCCGCAATGGTTACCATCGAAAGTCAGGCGAAAACCGATGTCAAAGGAGCGCTGGTCGAAGTAAACGGTAGCGCAATGACACAAGTAAAAGCGGGTGCGATGGTTCAGATCCAGGGTGCAATAGCGAAGGTTAACTAATGACTTATTTAAAGATCCCACACCAATCAGCCAAGGATATTTTGTCCTGCTATGAAGCAAGCGACGAGATCCTCGAGCTGGTAGAACAATATATTGAACCGGCAGCCCTGATTGATGCAGCTATAAAAGCCGAGTTTTTTAGCGATACAGCCATCTTTATCGCCCATGCCCTGCCCGTAAGAGAAGCCGTCTGGTGGGCATGCTGCTGCGCTGATCAGCGAAATGACTGGAGCCCGGATGAAGCCAATGCGATCCGGGCAGCAAAAGCCTGGGTTCATACGCCAGATGAAACCTCTCGCCGGTTTGCTGAGCAAATGGCAGAGCAGGCTCAGTTACAAACCGGCGCAGGCTGGGTAGCCCAGGCGGCTTTTTGGAGCGGCGGAAGTATGATTGCGGCAGGAGAGCCTGTGGTACCACCGCCGGAATATTTATATTCCCACGCAGTAGCAGGCGCGGTAAATCTGTGCGCAGTATTGCCTGACGGCCTCTCTGCAAAATCTCGTTATGCACAGTATTTCAAAATCGGTTTACATATCGCGCAGGGCGGTAATGGTCAAATAGGAGTGTAATCATGCTACCAGCAGCAAGGGCTACCGATATGCATGTCTGCCCAATGCAAACCCCGGCCGTCGTGCCGATCCCGCATGTTGGAGGGCCACTTCTCCCACTGCCAACAACAGTATTAATCGGCAATATGCCCGCGGCAACATTGGGGCAGATATGTATCTGCGTCGGCCCACCGGACAGTGTGGTGAAAGGCAGCGCTACCGTACTGGTAAACAGTAAGCCCGCGGCTCGTATGGGAGACACCACAGCCCATGGCGGAACCATTGTTATGGGAATGCCAACCGTGTTGATCGGAGGCTGAATTTGATAGAAAACTCTATCATGAGGCTGTTTGCGTTAGCTATTTGCTCTAGCTGTATTCATTAACGACTTGCGGAAACAGCCAGGTTATAACTGTCGCCAAGATCACCCCGCAAATCAGACCTCCCCCGTTTGCAGCCAAATCCAGCCATTCACCATAGCGGTTAACGTAGGGTTGCAAAATTTCAATCCCGCCACTCCAGCAGAAAAAAAACAGACCAATCAACAACCAGTATTTCGGCCTTCTCAAGGCAACCACAAACATCAATGCTGCATAGGCAATAAAATGATGGCTTTTATCTGTTCCAGGCACACTAGGTAAACTCGCCTGTGGGGTAAGAGAAAGGAAAGTTATAGCAAGTAAGAAAAAAAGCGTAACAGCAACCCAGTGCCTGTGGACTTGACGAACGATAAATGTCATTTAATTCCTTGTTTTATTTACTGGAGACAATATTTAAATAGGCAACAAACAGCTAATGCTACGGCTTGTCAGCCCCAGACACAAGTGTCAGCCCTTTTCTAGCAACAAGTCTTGTATTAACGAGACCTATCGTTACTCACTACAAAGTAGAAGTCCTTGCCAAGCCATGCGTAGATTATTAACGTAGCCCTTACGCCCGCTGTATATAGAAATCCTTTAAGATGAAGAAAATCTACCAACCATTATTTGATAACAATAACCCCCCGGGGGAGATTTTCTTTGGCCACGAAGTCTTTCTTCCCAAAACTACGACTCCGCGGCACAGCCATCCGTGGGGACAGCTGCAACTGATCAACGGCGGTATTCTCGAACTCACAACCGATGAAAAGCGTTTTCTGTCACCTTCACAGTATGCCGTTTGGGTACCCGCCGGTATCGAGCACGAGAGCTACATGCGCCGTAGCTTGAATTACTGTTCAATGAACATTGTATCACCACTAGCCGACGCACTTCCTCGCTACGCCTGTCTGCTTGAAGTCAGTCCGATCATGGAGGCCATTGTTGGTGATCTGAAAGAGAGGCGTATTGCCGTACCTGAATCTGAACAAGATCTGCGGTTAGTGAAAGTTCTGCTGGATCAGGTACTCAAAGCCCAAGAGCACGACCAATTTTTACCCAATAGTGACGACAAGCTGCTCAAACCAATTTTGCAGGAGCTTGACCAAGACCCAACCACCGCAAAAACAGTCAAGGACTGGGCCATTCAGCTTCATACTACAGAGCGGACGCTGGCAAGGCACTGCCAAGACAAGCTAGGAATGAGTTTTACCGAATGGCGACAGCGTCGTAAGTTTATTTACTCACTTCACCTATTACGTAAGGGCATGTCGATAAAGGAAATTGCCCTAACCTTGGGCTATCATCAGGCCTCTCCGTTTATCACACTGTTTAAACGGCATGCCCAATGTACTCCGGAACAATATCGGCAACGTTTCTATTCAAATACAGAACGTTGATCAAGGTAAAATAGTCGACAGTTTATTGAAAGATCCCTATCAGGCCACGGTCTATATCTAATAAGCGCGAATAGGGGGAATAATGAAGCTATTGTTAACTTTTTTCTACGGACTTATCTTCACTCTGCCGTTAAGTATGCATGCCGCATCGCTTAACGGCTTTAACCTCGACCGCCTTACCGTTCCTACCGAACAGATCCTTTCTGGCGGGCCGGGGAGAGATGGCATACCCGCAATCCTCAACCCGCATTTTATTGATGCAGGCAAAGCAAAATTCCTGAAAGGACACGATACCGTATTGGGCCTGATCATGAACGGTAAAAGCCGGGCCTATCCGATTAAAATTCTCAACTGGCATGAAGTCGTTAACGATAGTATCGATGGTCGCAAGTTTGTTATTAGCTATTGCCCACTTTGTGGCTCGGGAATGGCTTTCCTTGCCCGGTCAGACAAGCAAACACTGACTTTCGGTGTCTCTGGCCTGCTCTATAACTCTGACGTGCTCATGTATGACCACCAGACAGAATCGCTATGGTCGCAAATTCGTGGTCAAGCCATTAGCGGAATGGCTGCGGGGACTTCCTTAAAGCAATACCCGTTGACGTTGACACGCTGGAAGCAGTGGCAGTCTGATCACCCTGACACAAAAGTTCTCTCGACCAAAACAGGGTATTATCGAAGCTATTCACAAGATCCTTATGCAGGCTATAGTCGTACTCCACGTCTTTTCTTCCCGGTCGCCATTCAGGCACCATCAAGTTATGCGGTTAAAGAAACAATATTGGGGTACAAAGGAAGCAAGGAAAATATAGCCTTCCCATTATCAGAACTACGAAAGCATGATCGAAAAATGTTCAGTTACCTGTTTGAAGGGCAGCAGCTGAACATTCATTGGGATAGCCAGAATCAATCGGCCTGGATCAGCGATGCAGAGGGCAAACAGCTTGCCTCCACCATGTTGTACTGGTTTGCATGGTATGCATTCTATCCAGACACAAAAGTGTTCAAGGCTGGTGACTAGCCAGATTCTGCTCGCAATCCTTCAAGAAGGAATAATTACGGTCTTTTTGTTGCAAACGCACACCGATAATATCTCTTGAACCCATCGCAACAGATTGAATACAAAACAAATATGCAAACACCATATCAGCCAGCTTTTTTGACATTTTATGTTCCTTTACACTGGAATTGATTAATAGCCAATAACATAACTTATGAATAATGCTCATGTATAATGATCAAAATTGTTTAAGTATGAGCTGAGCTAATAATGAAATTACCGCCTTTGCGAGCATTGCAATGCTTTGAGTCTGTCGCACGATTGGGCAGTTTTTCTAAAGCAGCCAACGAGTTAAATGTAACCCAGAGTGCGGTCAGCCATCAGGTCAAGTTACTGGAAGAATACCTTGGTAAGGCCATGTTTATCCGTCAGGGGCGATCCTTCTCATTGAGTGAGATTGGCAAGCGCTATTTTGATGAAGTGACTCAGTCGTTAGGTAACCTGTCAAATGTCAGCCAGCAAATTCGGGAAGACAAATCCGGAAAAATTCGTCTTGCGCTATACAGTTCATTGGCAGTGAAATGGCTGATCCCACGATTAGAAGACTTACGCAAGCAATACCCTGAGATAGAACTTACGCTAAACATGGTGGCGGATGAGCCCGAGTGCAGTGATCAGGTCGCCGATTGTTTTATTACAGTGAGCCCGCCGAAACATAACTTTATCAGTCAGTTTCTGTACACTGAACGCCTCTATCCTGTGTGCGGTCAGAAGCTATGGCAGAAAATCAAAAATAGACCACTTCCCGATGCACTATGGCAGCACCCGCTACTATCGGTGCAATACTCATCGGCCTCTGAAAGCCCCGGCGAAGACTGGTTACGTTGGTGCCAGAATGGTGAGTTTGAATTACCAGAGCACGTCAGAATAAACCACTTTAGTCATGTCTTACTGGCTGCAGAAGCTACTCGCTACAATCAAGGCATAGCCCTGATGAATAATTACCTCATGACAGATCAGGAGCGTCAGCAAGACTTTGTCCGTATTCCCATGCATGAACTGCTTACCGGAGACAGTTTCTATTTTGTATATGATAAATCGCGGGCCAAACAAACCGATATTGTGACGTTAGGTCGATGGTTAAAACAGCAGAGTTTTGAATAAGAAGGCTTCCGTGCCTTCTTCATTAGCCCAAAAAGAACATGAACTAGATTGCGTCTTCTACGGGCACCAGCTCTTCTTGTACCTCATCTTGGGTACCGGAAAGCTTGTCAATCATCAACGCAACAACACCATCGCCTGTTACATTACAGGCTGTACCAAAACTATCCTGAGCTAAATGAAGTACTATTTGTAAGGCTATCATTTCTTCGGTAAAACCGAGCATAGAGCCAAGCAAGCCAACCGAAGCCATTACTGCCCCACCCGGAGCACCAGGAGCAGCAACCATGGTAACACCTAGCATCGCGATGAATGGTAAGGCTTCGAATAAGGATGGTACCGCACCAGCCCCGGTCATAATGATGACAGCAACAGCCACACTCGCGATACTGATCACTGAACCAGACATATGGATATTGGCACACAGTGGTACTACAAAGTTAGCAATAGTGTTAGAGACGCCGTTACGCTTAGTCTGCTGTAAAGTGACTGGAATAGTCGCCGCTGAAGACATCGTACCGACAGCTGTTAAGTAAGCAGGCATCATGGTCCGTAATAACTTAATTGGTGATTGCTGCAGAGCCGCACCTGCGGTAATAAACTGGACAGCCAACCAGAACCAGTGCATCGTAATAACAGCCAACAATACCAAACTAAAGGTATGTAAGGTGGCAAATACCGTGCCTTTTACCGTCATATCAGCAAATACACCTGCAATATAAAACGGCAGTGCCGGAATAATGACTTTATTCAAAAATAGTTCAATGATATCCCGGCCCTGGTCACTGACTTTTTTCAGCTGATCCGCACCTGTACTTGAGATCCCCAAACCGAACATAAAGGCAATGGTAAGTGCCGTCATAATGTTCATTAGTGGTGGGATTTTAAGCTGGATAAATGGCGCAAGAATGGTTTTAGCCTCAGGCATTTCACCGGCACCACTCAATAGAGCCGGGAACAAATTCTCCGCGACAGTAAATGCAAAAATACCCGCGCCCAAAGTAGACAAATAAGCCAAGCCGACCGTTTTTCCCAACAGTTTCCCTGAATTTCTAGGTAGGTTTGCGATGCCGCTGGTAACATAAAATAATATGAGCAAAGGGATAGTGAACTTGATTAATTGACTAATGAATACCTTGGCAGTAATCAGGCCTCTTATTATTATGTCGGGGGCTATCATCCCCATCAGAATACCTACAACTATTCCACACAGTAGCTTTATAATCAGCTTCATTACATTGACCTGTCTTTTTATTGATATCACAAAGTGGCAAATTCAAACGTTTGCTAACTATTTTGCCAACAACCTCGTTACATTCATAAGCCTTAACACCAAAATCAGGAACGAATTACTATGTACTTCATGTTCTAATAATACGATTCATTCCAATCTCGTTTATTAAGGCTTGGCCAAAGTAGATATTCACTAAAAAAAAGCAACGAAAAAACCACTTAGCATCAAAATGATAAGCTCTGACTGAATATCATCTAATAAAATTACGTTTTATGACGATATTTTGAATATCATCTATGCTTGGGTTGTTTATCGAACAATTACAAATGATTAGTACGCCCATCTCTAAATCATTGTCACGCAGCATCTGTATGTATAATTAACCGCTCAAACCATCATTACACTTACGCAACAAACCCGATCATGAATTCAGAAACATGGCCAAGAAAAAAAACGAGAACACCCTTTCATAATTGCTACAATTATTCTTAATTGCCGTTTATTGTGAGTGATCCAAACGATCACTCACCTTTCGCTCAATCACATGTTTGTCATGTACCAATTTGCTTAATCAGCTTTATGGCTTTGGCGCTATTTCTTTGATCGGTTTTGCCGGGGCCCCGACGCATACTGTGTTAGAGGGTAAATCCTTGTTCACGACACTACCGGCACCAACAACCACATTATCGCCAATTGTGACTCCCGGACACACGGTCACATTCGCGCCGAACCACACGTCATTTCCGATTGTAATACTCTTGGCAAACTCCTCACCAGATGCCCGCTCAACCGGGTCAAGCGGGTGCACAGCGGTTGAAATTACCACACCCGGTGCCAGCAAACAGTTGTCACCGATATGGATTGGTGCACAGTCAAGAATTGTACAGCCATGATTCGCGTAAAAGCCTTTGCCTGCCTTAATGTTATAACCGTAATCGCAATTAAAAGGCGATTCTAAACTAGCATCGCTTTCTAGTCCCAACAGCTCACTGATCAATGCCTTTCGCACTTGCGGCTGGCTTGGGCTGAGATGGTTGAGCTTATAACACAACTCTTTCGCTTTCTGGCGCTCATCAAGTAGTTCAGCATCCCAAGCCTGATACATCAGTCCCGAGAGCATCTTTTCTTTTTCAGTCATTGTATTTCCACATATTTAAAAAACGCTTTGGCGACATTATGAAGACCATCGGCAATATAATGGCAGCGAAATACATATCCAGAATCATAAAACATATTCAGGATCACATTCGGTGAGAGACGAACTCAGTGGCAACAACTCAGCCAATGATTAACTGGGTTAATACCAATTAAGAAATGCTTGAATTCCAAAATGACATTCTTTTGAGAGTTATCAATACCTAATCCTTCTTACAGATTACACTTAGCCCTCTAACCCACTTTGTTAGTCCAGCGAAGGTAAGCAATGAGCGAGTTCGAAAAAATGGTAAACGGCGACGACTTTGACGGTCGAGACCCGGAGATCACTTTACTCAGAAATAATGCTGCGGCATTGAAGCAGCAAATTAACAACAATCCTGGCGATGCCCTGCAGGAACTTATGCAACAACTACTTGGCACCTTTGGTGAAGGCAGCATCGTTACACCGCCATTCTTGTGCGAATTCGGCAAAACTATCCATATCGGCAGCAATACCTTCCTCAATATGGGCGTCACCATGCTCGACAATACCGAAATCCGCATTGGTGATAACGTGCTCATCGGGCCGAACACCCAGTTCTATACTCCGACTCACTCGCTGGACTATCAGAGCCGACGACGCTGGGAGACGACCTGCAAGCCCATCGTCGTTGAAGACGACGTATGGATTGGTGGCCAAGTGGTGATCTGCCAAGGTATCACTATCGGTGCCCGCTCAGTCGTTGCGGCAAACTCCACTGTTACCAAAGATGTTCCGCCAGATACAATGGTTGGCGGCTCTCCGGCCCGAGTCATCAAGCAACTCAACTAAAAACGCTACTGAGTTAGAAAACGAACAGCTACAAGGACGTAGTTACTCGTTTAGCCTTCCACCATTGCTTTCGTCTCAAGTTGTACTCGCTTGTTGCTCGCCCTGACGTTGATAATATTTCCGACAACCATAAGCAAACCACCAGCCATAACAGCCAATTCAATCGCTTCACCGTAGAACAGCATACCGACCACGGCAATCAGCGGCAGGCGAAGAAAATCAAGAGTCACCACAACACTGGCATCGGCATATTGCATGGCCTTGGCGATACAAAAGTGTGCCGACAAACCAGTTAGCCCAACGATTAGCAAATACAGCCACTCGGCTCCTTGCGGCGTTTGCCAATCAGACAACATCAACACCAGGCTAATAGGTAGCTGGATAAGAGACATATAAAACAGGATAGTTAACGGGGACTCGGTCAGAGAAAGCGACTTGGTCGCCACATAGGAAGCGGCAAAGCTGACCGCCGCCAACAATACGATTAAGGATGCCGGATTAAATACGGCCGCTGTCGGCTGAATAATAAGAATCACCCCCAGTAAACCCATCCCCAGCGAGGCAATCTTTACCTTGGTTAATTTTTCACCCAGAAATACGCAGGCAATCATCAGCGTCCATAAGGGTACGGTAAACTCGAGCGCGAACACCTCTGCCAATGGCAACAAAGTGATACCGACAAACCAGCAATACTGACCGAGGAAGTTCATGAGGCTCCGGCCGATATGTAAAACAGTCCGTTCTGTTTTGAGCAACGTCTGCTGACGGTTATAAAATACGATAGACGAGATCACCGCCAGTCCAATCAGGCTTCGGAAAAAAAGCATCTCAAATGGTGAAATACGATCTCCCAACTCCCTTACACCTATCGCCATTAATGAAAAAGACAACAAGGTGCCAACCATCCAGTACACAGCAGCCATCATAATACCTCATATCCTTGTTCTCGAATGGATAATCAGTACCTTTCACCGCAAGGTAATGTCACGAACCGATGATTTAAAACAGATACTTACCACTCCAAAGAGCCCCAACATACCAGCTTTTGACTATCATATTGTTAACTGGTGTCACAATGAAGAATTTGATTTTCTCAGCGTATTTGGACTAACCCCGAACCGCTTACGGAAAAGCTTACACAGGTAACTGACATCCTGAATCCCAACCTCATCAGCTAAGCACTGTAAGCTATGATTTGAGTTTATCACCCGCCAGTGAACGTGCTTTAGGCGCATCTCGGCCCAGTACTCTCTCGCCGTCAGGCCCAGGTTTTCTTTGAACAACCGGTCGAGCTGTCGCCGACTGATAGCCAGCATACTGGCAAGCTCATCCAACGTCTTTGGCTCTGCCAGTAACTGACGCATCAAACTGATTGCCCGTCCGACATGGCGCCCAGCTGTATTGTTCGCACGGATATCTTCATCCAGAGACTTCAACTGATGAAGCTGCCCTCTAGCCTCATCCACCAACATATCTGCCAGCCCTTTCAATGCCTTGGTTCGGCCACAGTGGCGCGCCACAAGCTCGACGGCTAAATCTACCGCAGCACTGCCTCCGGCACAGCTGATCCTCTTGCCATCAATACAGTAAAGCTGCTCTGTTCGAACAGCGATTCTCGGATAAGCCGTATGAAATTCCTGAACATGTCGCCAATGAACAGCCACGTTATGGTTGTGCAATAATCCAGCCGCTGCAAATAAGAAGCAGGCATTGTCGATACTCACCAATGCAACCCCTTTGGCTGCTGCCTCGCGCAATATACCACCATAGATATCGTTCAGCTGCTGGCTGCTTCGCGCGCTGCGACCACCAAAAACTACCAAGTAATCATAGCCAGCCAACTCAACCTCATCGACAGTCCGCGACACGACAACAGGTACACCGCTGCTTGACACAACATGATCCTTCTCTACTCCGACGACCTCCCAGCTGCAATAGCGCTGTCGACTATGATCTTCTTCATCAGCAGAAAAACGCAGCTTATCGAGGAAGCCGCCAAACGGCAGCATATTAAATTCAGGCAACGGTAATAGCAGAAAGCGTACGTCCGGCGCAGATGCAGGTGGTAACGGGAGCTGTTGAAAAGAGTTTGATTGAGGCATTAGACGCTTACTCATGACCTTAATGTCTAAATATTACCGCAAGAGGGCCAAGTAGCACCAAAATTATATGCACTATCACCCTATACTGGTTGCATTGCTTCAGGCTACTACGTAGAGATAGGAACATTTATGGCTTTAGAAGCCTGGCTTATATACCTGATTGCGGTTATCGGATTATCTTTTGCTCCAGGACCCAACGGTTTGTTAGCACTCACCCACGGCGCTATGTACGGCCATCGAAAAACCCTCGCGACTATCTGTGGAGGTGTACTTGGCTTCATTATACTGATAGCACTGTCTATGTTTGGTATCGGGGCAGTTTTACTGGCTTCCTCGGAAATATTAACAGTCTTTAAATGGTTAGGTGGGGCTTACTTGATCTGGCTGGGGATCCAACTCTGGCGATCGCCTGCGATCAGTCTCACCCCCATTGAGGGAAAGGCAGAAAAAAGCCATATCGCTCTGTTCAGACAAGGCGGACTTGCCGCAATCTCGAACCCGAAAGTCTTACTGTTTTTCGGTGCTTTCCTGCCCCAGTTTATTAAACCCGAGCAGGCACTGCTTCCACAGTTTGTCGTAATGGCCGCAACATTCGCGGTGGTTGAATTTTCGGTTGAGTATCTGCTTGCCCGGGTTGCCTACAAAATCCGTCCATGGCTAGAACGTAGCGGCAAACGGTTTAACCAAGGCTGCGGTGGGATTTTTGCCTTGCTCGGCGCAAGCCTGCCACTGGCACAATAAACCTCTTTGAAAATATGTGCGGGTAAGTGAAATACGGAACTTACGGAATAGGAACCTCACTTACCCGCACAACCCTACCCGCTAGTCTAACGATCCAGTTAGTTTCAGCAGCGCCTGCTCGACAATAAGGTATTGCTCCTCCATCAGCGCTATCTGCTCGCGAGCACCTTTTTCATCGCCTTGAACGGCTTGCTCAACAGCGGCCTCGGCATGATCATGTACTCGTTTATGCGGTACTTCTAATGACATAAACAGATGGTTCCCTTTAAACTCCTGGCGGACATTGTCAGAGTAATACCACTTACCGATGCCACACTCTTGTGATGAAATAACCGAAGGCGGCACTGGCTGATCCGGACTATTGACAAATTTGATAATATCACTGCGCAAGAAAGTCTCATCGATCATTGCAAGTTCGAGCTTAGAGCGCCAGTTGGCGGCCTCCAGATCAGCTTGAGTCTCTCCTATTCGAGCAAGCTGAGTACCTAGATTATCCATAGTCGTTGCCGTATCACCGGCAACTTGATCTATTCGGCCGGATAACGTTTGATTTAAATCGCCAAGCTGTGAGGAACATTGAGTAAGGCTGGACAGGAAGACATCGGCATCCTTGGCTGACGCTCCCGTTGTACCCGATAACGCTCGCACTTCGTTGGCAACAATGGCAAATCCCCTACCGTGTTCGCCAGCCCTGGCAGCTTCAATCGCAGCATTCAATGACAATAGGTTAGTCTGCCCGGCTATCTTGCTAATATCACTGATCACAGCTGTCGTTTTGTTGATCTCTGCATTCAAGCCATCGAAAGTACTCATCTGCTGCCCTTGAAGTTCAGTCAGATCAGTCAATTCACACGCCAATTTTTCAATACGCGCCTTGGCATCATGAGAAACAGAGACCGCAGTGCCGATAGCCTGGCTACTTTGCAACAAGTTTTCATCCAGCCACTGAAAAGATTTACGCATTCTTCCCATTCGCTGGTATAACGCCGATAACTCAACTTCGTAATGTTGTTGGGTAGCAAGTACACCTTTGAGTTCTTGTTCCTTTTCCTGTAATTGCGCTTGCTGGCGCAGAGAAAGTTCTCGCTGTTGTTTTAACTCATCTTGCAATTGGTTAAATTCAACTTTTAATTGCTCGTGATTATCCACATCACGTTTTGCTACTTTTTTATACAGAAAAGAAACTACACCCATTACACCGTGCCCTATTATCAACGACAAATACTGGTCGATTAACAAATCATAACATGCATAATACATGCAACTTAAGTGATTTACGATAGGAAATGAACAATTTCATGCTCTTAGAAGGAGTTAACTAGGTAAGGCACTAAATACAACTAGGCGCATAAACGATAATCAAAATAATGACAAACAATGCCAGAACGAAGAAGCATCATTATTAACATAATAATTAATATACACGTCAATAACCTGACACTTAAAATAGTAACTGTGCCTTTTAATTGTCGAGAGGATATAAAGCCAATACCTCAATACTCACCGATAAAGAACCAATAGTAGACTGACTTCACATCAATGGTTCTGAGCGATACCCCAAAAGAATCCAATTTCATATGATGAGCTAATAACTCACGACAAAACCAAACAAATGACCCAGCAAACACCTGCATTGCCTGAGACGCACCTCCATGAGCTCAGTTCAGAACCAAGACAAGCGCAAATGACCACCACTCCTGAGACACCAACCCCAGAAACACTATCTGCTGAACAACCCGTCAGCAGTATTATTGTAAGAGCACCACGATCACCATGGTGGGAATTCTTTTTGCATTTCGCCACATTTGGCTTTTATACCAACTTTTGGTTGGTCGTTCGTGTCAAAGAGATCAAGCGCCTTTCGGGCCATCCGTTAAAACCCTGGTTATGGCTATTTGTCCCAAGTCTCGTATTTGTACAACCCTTCGCGTTTCCAAAACTCGATAAAATCCTCTGCAAGATAGAAGGTAACGCGGATATTCGTCATCCGGACAATCGTTTCAACCTATGGCTTGCTGCTGTTTTTCTTGTTTCTGCTTTTTTCTGGTTATCGACCGAATACGCAACACCGAACTGGTTATCACTTGTCGCCTTGATATTCTGGTCTGGCTTATTTAGTCTTTTCAGTCAACGGCTTAACACCATTAAACAGCAGTTAAGTCATGTTGAATTTAAAGGGAAATCATCAGGGTATGCGTTCTGGGAGTGGTTGATTGTGATCCTGCTTACCCCTATAACATTCGGTGCACTCATTTACGCTTCGATCTCCCCGTTTATGCTAAATGAAATCAGCTCACTGCCAGACCAAACCGCTTATATCGATCCAAACAACCACTTTCAATTAACTGTACATGGCGATGGTTGGCGGGAAGTAGAAGTCGGCTCATTGTCAGATGGCACAGCAGAACTAGAATTGGCAGGCAGTGTTGAAGATGCTTTTTTTCTAGTATTTAAAACCAGTCCCCCCATCACTTTGAACGATATTGTTGATTCTAGAATCGCCTTCATTCAAACCCAATATCCTGACATCAAATGCCACGAAGAAAGAAGCCTTGTTCAAGGTCAACTCGCTGTCATGATTCATGTCATGTGCGAAGGCCAATATATGCGAGATCCCGTACTTCAAACTATCACTGCATTCGAAAAGGGTAACGATACCTATGAATTATTTGGCACTCTCTCCACTCCGAAGTTGACCTATTCAGCACTTTCAGCTGAATTCAAACAGATGGCAAAGGAGTTCCAACCGTTATGAGAGTCTTCTTACGCCTTTGTATAAGCCTTATCGGATTCAGTTGCATAATCAGTGCTCATGCATCAAAAGGGATCGACTGGCAACTAACCGAGTCTGGAGATCTGTTTGACATCGCTCGTACTTATCAAAAACAAGCTGAACTCCCTGACGAAGTCACTCTGATTTTGCAGGCTAATGATGTTCATGTTGCAGACAATCATGTCACCGAGCACGTAAAAAAAATCTGGTTCTATCCAAACGCCAGAGATGTCGAAAATGACGGTGATCATTCCATTTATTACAATGAAAAAATTGAGCGCCTAACACTGCTCTCCATTGCTTCTATGAATAGCCTTGGTGAAGTTAAGTCGATGGACCCTTCTGTCATTCAGGTCCTCGATACTGATAATTCCCGTTCTTTCTCCGATAGCAAAAAAGTTGTTCTGACGATTCCTGGTTTAGCCGGAGGCAGCCTCTCAATCATTGAATATAAATTAATACGTGATCTTTCAAAACAAGAATCTGACTGGTCAAAAATCCACTTTACACAATGGGGATACCCTGCTGATCAGTTTAACTTATCCATCAACTGGCCAGCATCAAAGCAACTTTTTTGGTCATCCAACAGCTCAGATGTAATGTGTAAAGCAGAAGAAAACCAACTCCTTTGTTCTGGGTCGGATATACCAGCCTTCAAAAATGACAATAACATTTACTGGCGAGATCATATCGGACAAATCGCCATCGGCGAGTTACAGAACTGGCAACAAGTAATTGATACGTCGAAAGACGCAATGAACAAGGCACTCTCAGATACAACAGGTGCCGATGAACTGGTTCAATCAATCACCGCAGATTCACCAAGCATTGATGAAAAAATCAGCAAAATTCATGAGTTTGTTGCCAGGGATATCCGCTATGTCTCGATATCCGAACTTGGACATACTATTACCCCGCACGATGTCGCATCGGTTATTAAAAATCGCTACGGTGACTGTAAAGACAAATCAATGCTGCTCAATGAGCTGTTAAGGCGTATCGGGATCAATTCTTATCCTGTTTTAGTCGCAACCGACCGCTCGGCCCCTGAAGAATTGCTCATTCCAACCCTCGGCTACTTTAATCACGTAGTCATTTGTTTCGACCGTCAGAGTCAACAACATTGCCTAGATGCAACGAATCAAGATACTTATTGGCTGTACACACCATCATGGATCCAGAATACAGTCACTTTGCCTCTCGTTAATAGCAAACAACCATCAATACTTGCCAATAGCCTCTATCGTTGGCAACTAAATGCCAGCACCCAGATTACCTTCAACCGGGATGGTGGCCAGAGTGAGGATCAAAAACGGCAGTTTATCGGCGAATATGCATCTTCTATGAAAAATATTTTACTTTCCAGGACAGAAGAAGAAAGAGAAACATGGCTGACAAACCAATATCACGACAAAGTCACTAGCCTTTCCGAACCTGAATTTGATGTCATTAACTTGTCAGAGATGGCGCCTCAACTAGTCATCAATTCCCGTGCGAAAATCAAGCCGTTTCTCGATTCGAGCGCAAACCTTGAATATGAAGAAAATGATGCCTGGCTAATTGATGAGCTTAATTCCATGCGCCTTCAGAACAAGCATTATGATGAACACTTCACCGGACTGAAGCTTCATACTGAATATCTCTATGATACTAAAGGTATTTGGAAAATTACCAGAACCCCACCGGTGCTAAACTTTAAATATAACTTCGGCTCATTACGTCGACAGATTGAACTCACTCCGTCAAAGAAGCTCATCGTCACAACTGATATTGAAATTCCTGAACAACAAATCAAAAAGAATCAACTTGAAGCGTTCAACCGCTTCCTTGATTTGCTCAAACAAGAGTCGATGATCCGCTTCAATGGCCTGCTACTAAAAACAAGTCATAAGAGCAAAACGTAGAGATAATAGTACCCCATAATATGAAGCGGCTTATTGCGGCATTCAACCGCAATAAGCCTATTCACTATCGATCATATCTTCCGTTGCAACTACGACACGATTTTTGCCCAGATACTTAGCTTGATATAGCGCTTTGTCTGCCGCCGATAGCAGCTGCTCAACACTGGTAATATCAAAAGACAAATAGGACACGCCCATACTGACAGAAAACCCTACGGATGTATTTTCAGCCTTTACTCTCAGCTTGGAGACATTTTCACAGATCCGCTCGGCAGTTATTACAGCTTGCCTAATTTCAGTATTCGGCAAGACCAGTACAAATTCCTCGCCTCCCCAGCGGCCGATAAAATCACTCTTTCTGATACTTTTTTTACAACTAACAGCAAAAAGCTTAAGCACTTCATCACCAATATGATGGCCATATTGATCATTAATGGATTTAAAGTTGTCGAAATCAATCAGCACACAACACAAAGAATTGGCATACATTCGGTCATGGGAAAATTGCTTTTCCAATAGCTCCATAACGGCACGACGATTAAGCAAATTAGTTAATCCGTCATAGTTGGCACGGTGCTCAAGCCGTTGACGCAACAATTGTTGTTCGGTGATATCCATAGCCGTAACCTGCACCACCTGTTCACCATCCCATAGAATGGGTCTCGACAATAAACTAAGCCAAACTGTCGAGCCATCGCTGCGAATGCTCTGAGCTTCCCTTTTAATCGACGGTTTTTCGCCAATTAATAGCTTGTGGTTATCTTTATGTGCCTGAAGGTGATGATTAGAAGCAATAAACGGCAAGAGTGAGTTTTGAGCCATTAAAGCATGTTCATCGGCAAATCCTAGCATCTGCGCATATGCCAGATTACAAAAGAGTGGTTTGAAATTTTTGTGAACGAGAATCCCCTGAATCGACCCATCAACCAATGCGCGATAACGTTCTTCACTGGCCAGTAGCTGGCGTTGAATTTCAACCTGCGGACTCAAATCAATAAGGGTTACCTGCATGGCAGCTTGCCCTTGCCAATCAATCACATGATCAACTGTCAGAACGACAAGCTCATTGCCTTCGTTATCAACGTTCTTGTAAGTACGAACCCCCGGCCTCGCCTTTCCCGTCATTGTCTCCTCATAGGCAAGAATCGCATTTTGTTGCTCATGGGGAACAATAAGCTCTAATAGGCTCGATAAGGCGAGAATGTCCTGACTGCTTTGATAACCAAAATAACGCGCATAAGTGTCATCCGCATAGAGCGGTTTGAAATCGCGGTGAATGACGACACCATAATGGGATTCAATGAATAATTGTTCGTTAAAGGCCGTATTAGGGCTCACAGGCACATCACCTTATTAGTATAAAATTAAGCAATCACGGGGTGAGGAGGTTACACACCAGCTTAAACGCCAACATATTTTAGATTTTTTACTCTAATGCAAGGGCAAAAAAACAGTACTTTAATGAAAATAATTCATCTCTTAAGAGCACCAATTTGCCCCTAAAATAACGCAATCATGAACAGGATAAGTTGATCCTACCCACACAAATTGGTACCGCCGTCACAAATAACGGCCACAACAAAGGCAAACGTTTGCATATGATGCGCTACATTGCTCAAAGCTTGAATTGGACAAAGCGGCTAGCCCATGCCAAGTTTATTTATCAACACAAACCGCGCATTTCGGAAGCCCTTATGGCAGAACAAAGTGAAAGCACCGGGAATAACCTACCGCGCCATTACGGATTTAATACTCCACAACGACTCTTTGTTGGCTACACGCTTGCTGTACTGGTCGACCTAACCGTATTGAACTTGTTCGAGGAATTCTGGCGTTATGTAACGATACAATCGTTCACTGTTTCTCTGGCTGCCGCTATCTTGCTACAAGTTCTGCTTAAACTCTCTATTGCTGCCGAACACCGACTGGCCAATTATTTTAAAAGCAAAGAAGGTCTGGCTCCTAAGGTATACCGCGGGCTTTCAACCTACATTATTTTAGTCGGCTCCAAAATTATTATGCTAGAGGCAATCAATATATTATTTGGTGACAAGGTCACTTTTAGCGGACCGCTAAATGGTGTCGTAGCCTTCTTTGCTGTTATCTTTGCCATTCTTATTGCCGAAATCACAATCAGCAAGGTTTACTTTGCATTGGAAGATAAGCAGGCGGAGAGTGAAAAAATCCCCAACTGATTACTCAATTGGGGATTTATTTTGTAAAGGATATTATTAGATTGCTTTCTCTATCTTGTGATCTTTCGGTAGCTGGTGCGCTATCCCTTTGTGGCAGTCAATACAAGTTTTTCCTTCATCCTCTGCCTCATTGTGGATCTTCGAAGCTACTGGTTTCTGGGTGGTAAGATCCATATATTCGAAGTTATGGCAGTTACGGCATTCCTGCGAATCGTTGGCCTTCATCCTCTCCCATTCGCGAGAAGCCATCTCGAAGCGATGCTCTTCAAACTTCTTGGGCGTGTCGACAATGCCAAACGCCTTGGCATACAACTCTTTGCTGGCCTGGATTTTTCGTACCATTTTCGGTACCCACTCTTTGGGTACGTGACAGTCAGGGCAGGTCGCCCTTACGCCACTGCGGTTGTTGTAGTGAATGGTGCCGACATATTCCTGGTAAACGTTGTTCTCCATTTCATGACAACTGATACAAAAGTCTTCCTGGTTACTCATTTCCATCGCGGTATTGAACCCGCCCCAGAAAACAATCCCCATCACAATACCTACCGTCAGTATGCTTCCGATGGCGAAATGACTCGGTTTCCTGAACCATTTCCAGAAGCGCTGAATAAAGCCGGGTAACTTAATCCCCATACAACCTCCTATTGGCCAAATTTACCGGCAGGCTGAAAGGTATTTTCAACCAATGGCGTCGCATCGACCTGAGTTACGTGGCACTGCAAACAAAAATAACGACGCGGTGCCACATCTCCCAGCACCTTGTTATCACTGTCCATATAGTGAGTTGGGCTGACACGTGGTGCTCCCGACTTACGGTACTTGTCAACATCATGACATTCCAGACATCCGTTGTTGCTCGGATTAAGCTGTACCTGATCGGTGGAGTGTGGGATCAACGGTGGCTGGTTAACATAGTCAAGCGCGAGACGATCCTGTTTTTTCGGCACTTGCTTAATTGCCACCACTTCATTGCCTTCGCCTATTCCCTGATCGCCGCGTAGCGAGGTAACCTCAGCAAATGCTGCGGCGCTAACACATACTGCAAGCAGTGCAGACACAACAAACTTACCCTTCATATTTGGCTCCAATTCTTGTTTTAAATTCCAATACCCTTTCGGAACAGACATCGATGCATCGTCCGCAGCTGATACAGTCCTGGCTCATAACCCGGCGATCCCCTTCTTTTAGTGGCTGGCGCAAAATCTCTGGCTCGGGGCATACATTAAAGCAATCCATGCACTTATTGCATGCCTCACGATTGGTGGCGGTTACCCTGATCAGGCTCTTGCGGCCAATTACACCATAGGCCGCGCCTAGCGGACATAAATGCCCGCACCAGCCGTGTTCGACCAGCAGTAAATCAAGCGCAAACACAAGTACAATCAGGATCCAACTTGCCCCCATGCCGAAGATCAGGCCACGATGCAATGCGGCAACCGGGTCTATCCAGCTCCACAGCACGGTACCCGAGACGGCACTGCCCAGCAGCAATACTGGCAGTAGCCAGTAGCGAAGACGAGGCGACCAGTTGTAACTAACCTTGAGCCCCAGCTTACGCCGCAGCCATGCTGCCGCATCCGTCACCATATTCAGCGGGCATACCCAGCCACAAAATACCCGAGGCCCGATCACGGCATAGAACACCACCACGATCAGCGCCCCCAGCAAAGCTGTTAGCTCAGGCAGATGCCCAGCGGCAATGGTCTGCAGCAAGATCAGCGGGTCCGTCATCGGTATGGTGTCGAACAGAGAGCTTGATGACAGGTTGCCACGCAATACACCCAATGTCGGACCGACCATAAACAAGCCGATGATCAGCAACTGACAGCTACGACGCAGCAGCAAAAAGCGATGAGCTTTCCACCAACCCAATGCTTTAACCGCGGCCTTGCCGGCATCTTTCGCTCGATTTTTTACCGCTCGTTTTTTTGCAAAGTGCTCTGCCATTACTGACCTCCCCCTGTACCTTCCGGTTTGCGGACTGGCAGCGTCAGATCATCGGAGATCAGGCTCTCACCTTGACGGGCCTTTTCCTCCCAACCTAACCGGTAATGTTGCCCCATCTGTCCTTTGGCCAATGCTGTCGGTACAACCTTAATCGCCGCTTCTTCCAGCACGCAGGCGAGCTCGCATTTACCACAGCCGGTACAGACATCAGAGTGCACGGTAGGAATAAACTTGGCGTGGTAGCCCGTACGCTGGTTACGAACAGGTTCCAAAGTAATCGCCTCGTCTATTAACGGACACACCCGATGGCAGACATCACAACGTAAACCCAGCCAGTTAAGGCAGGTTTCATGGTCAATCAGTACCGCCGTTCCCATTCTGGCGTCATCAATATCCGTCAGGTTATGCTCTAGGGCACCGCTCGGACAAGCGACCACACAAGGAATGTCTTCACACATCTCGCACGGTATCTCCCGGGCCGTAAAATACGGTGTTCCGGCCGCGACTGGCGAGACAAGCGTAGCCAGCTTCAAGGTGTCATAGGGGCAGGCCTGCACGCACAAGCCGCACCGGAGGCAAGCCTGAAGAAAATCAGGCTCATCCAGCGCTCCCGGCGGACGGATCGGTACACCAACATCGGCCTGGCTTTGCCTTGACTGCAAACCCAATACCGTTGCCGCAGCACCGACACCGACGGCTGTTCGCATCGCATCTCGCAAGAAACGCCGGCGACTGTCAGAAGTTCTAAAGCGCGAAGTCTTCATCATTCTGTACCCGTTAGTTAGGCCTTAACCACTTTCACCGCACATTTCTTGAAGTCGGTTTCTTTGGAAAGCGGATCCGTGGCATCCAGTGTTAGCTTGTTGGTAAGCTGGCTGGCATCAAAAAACGGCATATACACCAAGCCCTGCGGCACCCTGTTCCGTCCCCGAGTTTCGACATGGGACAGCACTTCCCCACGACGCGATGCAATCTTTATTGCATCACCTCGGCGCAGGCCGCGTTTCTTCGCATCGAGAGGATGCATGTAAACCACAGCATCAGGGAAAGAGCGGTAAAGCTCGGGCACACGGCGAGTCATCGAACCGGTGTGCCAGTGTTCTAGTACACGGCCCGTCGACAACCAGAGATCGTACTCTTCGTCCGGTGATTCGGCGGCAGGTTCATAAGGCAGCGCAAAGATCACCGCTTTCTTGTCCGGCTTACCGTAAAACGCAAACTCCTCGCCCTTGTTAACGTAAGGGTCATATCCTTCGGCGTAACGCCACACGGTTTCCTTGCCGTCGACAACAGGCCAGCGCAGACCACGAGCCTGATGGTACATGTCAAATGGCGCCAAATCGTGGGCATGGCCACGACCAAAATAGGCGTATTCCTCAAATAGCCCCTTTTGCACGTAGAAACCAAAATCACGCGACTCATCATTCAGCTGATCCGCCGCCAGTTCATCGACGCTGAACTTGTCGACATTGCCGTTCTTATACAGCACCTCGAATAATGTTTTTCCTTTAAGCTCCGGTTTTTTGGCAATCAGTTCCTGCGGCCAGACTTCCTCGACCTTGAAGCGCTTGGAGAATTCCATTAGCTGCCAAAGGTCCGACTTGGCCTCGCCCGGTGGCGAGATTTGCTGACGCCAAAACTGAGTTCGGCGCTCTGCGTTGCCGTAGGCCCCTTCTTTTTCAACCCACATTGCCGTTGGCAAAATCAGATCCGAGGCCATGGCCGTTACGGTTGGGTACGGATCGGAGGTAACAATAAAGTTAGCCGGATCACGATAGCCTGGCAGGCGTTCCTCATTAATATTTGGTCCTGCCTGCATATTGTTATTACACATCACCCAATAAGCATTGAGCTTGCGATCTTTGAGCATCCTATCCTGAAGAACCGCATGGTAGCCGGGTTTAGGCGGAATAGTACCGGCTGGAATGTTCCATTTGGTTTCGCACATTTCTCGGTGCTTGGGGTTCATCACTACCATATCGGCTGGTAGACGATGGGCAAAGGTACCGACCTCACGCGCCGTGCCACAAGCGGATGGTTGTCCGGTCAACGAGAACGGACCGCAGCCGGGCTTGGAGATCTTTCCTGTGAGTAGGTGAATGTTGTAGACCAGATTATTGGCCCAGACCCCGCGGGTGTGCTGGTTGAAACCCATGGTCCAGTAGGAAACTACCTTTATGTCAGGATCAGCATACATTTCTGCCAGCTCATTAAGCTGATCAACCGGTACTCCTGACAGCTCGGAGGTATATTCGGCCGTATAGGTCGAGACAAACTTGGCGTACTCGTCGAAACTCATCGGCGATGATTTCTTGCTGCCCGGATTCTTGGCCGCTTTTTCCAGCGGGTGGGTCGGGCGCAAGCCATAACCGATATCCGTTTCACCCTTGCGAATGTTAACGTGCTTGTCGAGGAAAGCTTTATTCACCTTGTTATTGGAAATAATGTAATGCGCGATGAAGTTAAGAATCGCCAGATCTGTTTGCGGGGTAAAAATAATCGGATTATCGGCAAGCTCATAACTACGGTGGGTAAAGGTAGAAAGCACAGCCACTTTCACCTTGTCAGACGAAAGCCGGCGATCGGTAAGACGAGTCCACAAAATTGGATGCATCTCTGCCATGTTCGAGCCCCAAAGCACGAAAGCATCGGCGTGTTCCAGATCGTCATAACTCCCCATCGGTTCATCCATACCAAAGGTACGTGCAAAACCAACAACGGCAGACGCCATACAATGGCGGGCATTAGGATCAATATTGTTCGAGCGGAAACCGGCCTTATACAACTTGGCAGCCGCATAACCTTCCCATACTGTCCACTGCCCCGAACCAAACATCCCAACAGAAGTCGGCCCTTTTTCCTTCAGAGCCTGCTTAAATTTGTCTGCCATTACATCAAAAGCTTCATCCCAGCTTACCGGTGTGAACTCTCCTTCTTTGTCGTAAACGCCATCGGTTTTACGCAACATCGGTTGTGTCAGACGATCTTTTCCGTACATGATCTTAGGCAGGAAATAACCCTTGATACAGTTCAACCCTTTATTCACCGGCGCATCCGGATCCCCCTGGGATGCCACTACCCGTCCATTTTGCGTACCGACCAGTACGCTACAGCCGGTACCACAAAATCGACACGGCGCCTTGTCCCACTTAACGTTCTTATCCTCACCAGCAGCTTGGGCAACAGAAACAGGCAAGGTCAAACCTGCTGCCGCCGCGGCCGCTGCCGCTGCATTGGCCTTTAAGAAACTACGTCTACTGACTGTCATTTTTGGCTTCCTTAAGCTCAGATTGCTCATCCATTTGGTGGTACACCAGAGTGACGGTTATTACGCCGGGTATTGTTTTGATTTTGTCGAAGCGTTCTACCAACCCGTCCTTGCTGTCTCCCTCAAGCACCACAACCATCTTTCCTACTTCATTGCTTACAGGTACTTCGGCCCCTTCTAGGCTCTCTATGGTTTTCTTCACGGATTCAGCATGCTCGGCCGACACATACACAACCAAACTGCTGACATGGTAATCATTCATTTATTGAGCCCTCCCGAGCAGGCATCACACCAATCACGCACCACATACACACATTTTTTATGTGGTCTATTAATAATTTATGCTCAAAAAACAAACAAGGCATACCCATTAGGGGGTAAAGGCCATACCTCTTTGAGATAGATCAATAAATGGATGCTACTGAGTTCACACTTATGCGAATCAATTACTTGTAAGTGGTGACGTAACGAAGGCAATCAAATAACAAAGCAGAAGGAACACTTCTCACTCTGCTAAAAACCGTAATCACAATATGATTACTGAAGCCCAAACAAGACAGATGAAATGTAATGAACAGCAATTATCACGACTGGTAAGGTGTAAATTGAGTACACACAAGCGATATACGCAATAGGGATAAATTAGAAATGTAACATAATTCGCAGAAATAAATTGCATGCATTTCAACGCTGTAATGCACAGATAACCAGATAAAGTGTGATCTTCGTTACAAAAAAGTGTTGATGGTTAGACCAGACAATCGCAAAAAAGTGATACATTTCACAAATAAATTCCACAAGTTAACATTAGGTTTCATAATGATCGTATTTAATATTGATTCAGCTGCATACATCTGCGATATGCTTAAAAACAAATCAGAAAAGCCAAATATTTCTATTTTCTTTAATGATGGTCTGCAGTTACAACAAGTCACAGGATTTAACAATATCGAAGAATACTTTGATGTGAATGGCATGACTCAAACAGTTATTACTGGATATAAGATTCTACTTAACGAAGGTAATGAGCTAACAATTAAATTGGATGGAACAAAAAATAGAGTTATGCCATTCACAAGTAAAACCACTGAGAAATCTGATTTTGGTATTAGCAACAAGGTATCAAAATATTTGTTTTAAACGTTACACATATCATTTAAACGCATAAAGAACAATAACTAATAGTTATATATAAAAATAATCATAATGCATTCACTGCAAACATGAGTTCATTTTTACAGATGAACCATTTTATTTATAGTAAAGAGGTATACCATGAAAAATTTGATTTCAACGATTGAAGAACTAAAAGAAATTGGTATTACATTTGATGAATACAATTTGAAGGAATGTATTCATCGATATCAAACAAGACAAAGATCACGCGAATTACTAGACATATCAAAAAAAATAAACTTGGATCTAAGCTCTGATATTGTAAAAGTGAGTATTGCTGCAGTCGTAATCAATTATGATGACATAGTGGAGTCAGGATCTCTCGAAATGGAACTAATTAAAACCATGTCATTACGAGATTCAATCTTTGTAAAAACAATCAAGAAATCTAATGAGTTTAACGAACTACTTTACCTTGTTGGTGATGCTGTTGATCGAAGAACACATAAAAAATAGAACAAACTGCTGATTAACAGTAAATCTAAATATGGAAATAAAATGTCATTTTTCAATAGACAATCTCGATTAAGAAAACTTATCAATATAAGTGAACTTTTAGAGCTCAACATTGACGATGATAATATAAAGTCATGTATTATCGCTGTTTTCATGTGTGAAGACATACATGATAACAATTTAGAAGTCGCTTTAATGGCAACATACCGTTCTCAGCCAACCGTTTTTATTACAGCACTTAATAATACGAGGGAGTTTCAACATATTTTGAACCTCCTAAACTTTGAAATTTCTAGCCCACACTATGAAAAAGTCATGTGAGAGAATTAATGTCTACCGTACTTTATAGAAATGAATCCATAGATACCTCTGGAAAACTTCCTTTTGTCGGCGATAGCGCACCTTTCTTTACATTAGTTGATAAAGATATTACAGACTTATCTCTTGCTGACTTAAAAGGAAAGAATATAATTTTGAACATATTCTTATCTGTTCATATACCAGAATGTGCACAATCGATCAGAGATTTCAATCTGATTGCTTCCAAAAATAGTAATATTGTTTTCCTCTGTATATCCGCAGATTTACCTCTAGCTATGCGTGAGTTTTGTGAAAGAGAAGGTCTAGACTACATTAAAACGGCCAGCTTCTTCCATAATAAAAGCTTTACTGAACATTATGGCGTTGCTATTGATTCAGGAATATTTAGAGGCCTATCAACACCAGCAGTTTTAAGCATTAATAACTTCGGAAAAATCAGTTACAGCCAGAGAGTAACAAATATTGACATGTTCTCTAGTTTCCACGATGCGATACATTCATTAAACATATAAAGGCATTTGTAATTGTCAAAAATTAAATAGCACATACTATAAGTAGTCAATAGCCTTTCATTGGTTTATAGCCTTATTCACGTCTTGATTATCATCAATGCTTTGTATGTAAACTGAAGGCCAATTTTACGGTAATGATAGGGATATCATACCGCAAAAAATGAATGTGAGAATACAAGTCACCGTTTCAACATAGTGCATAACAGAAATATCGATAGTGGACATTAATCACCTCTCCGAAGCAAAATAATAGATGATGCAATTTGTGTTTTGAGATCTAAGTAGGGTATCTGAAATATATTTAGCGGTTATCATCACGTCGTATTATAAGTGGATTGAATGCACTCGGTCATTTTGCGACGATTTGCAAAAAGGATTAAAAATGATTTCTGTCGCCTTGGTCGATGACCACATCATGGTGCGCTCCGGTTTTGCCCAGCTTCTTAACGTAGAGTCCGATATTGAAGTGAAGGGGGAATACAGTTGTGCCAAAGACGCGTTTTCAGCGCTGTCACAAACTACGGTTGATGTCGCGGTGATTGATATTTCAATGCCGGATGAAAGCGGATTAAGCCTGCTTGAACGTCTTAAAAAGGACAATCCCAACTTCCGCGCCATCATTCTCAGCATTTATGATTCGGCTTCATTTGTTAGCAAGGCTATCGAAGCCGGTGCCTGCGGCTACCTCTCCAAGCGCTGCGGTCCGGGAGAATTGGTTACTGCCATTCGCACGGTTGCCAGCGGCGATCGTTACCTATGTGCCGATGCGCTGTTCAACCTCAGCAATGCGCCGGCCGAGCCAAAGGCTCTAGACGAACTCACCAAGCGCGAGCGGGAGGTATTCAACCACCTCATCAAAGGTATGGATGTAAAAGAAGTCGGTGCGGAACTGGCCATTAGCCATAAAACGATTCATGTCCATCGGGCCAATATCCTCAGCAAACTCGGCTTGTCCAATAACGTCGACCTGATCCGCTTTGCCCTCCAGCACAAATTACTGGTCGATTAATGAAACAGGCAAGCCAGATTGTAGGCAAATATTTTTCATTTGCCTTTAGCTTCGTGATTTTTACTATCAGCTGGTTCTGCCTCTGGAGTATAAGCAGCTACCTTTCGCCCGATCTTTTTCTCGCCGGGATCTTTTTACCTATCGGGCTCAAGCTGGCAGTACTGGTACTGACTCCCCGCCGATTCTGGACGTTATATCTCGTCAGTGAACTGGCCATCAGTGGCTGGTTGCTGTCAATGCTCCACAACGATCCCCACGACTGGCTCTTACTACTCAGTCCATTCGTCAGCTACTTCCTTGCTTTCCCTTTTTCTTCATTTTGGCAACAACTAACAACGTACTGGCAGCGCCTGTTGGCATTGGTGGCGCTGGTTCTGGTGCACGGGTTGGCAATCGGCCTAATGATCCTGCTGCTCAGCAAGCCCTTGGCTTTTCCAGCAGGCTACGCCTTCTCCGGCACCATTGCTGCTATCACCGGCGGGATCCTGCTGACACCTTTTTTCTATCTCCTCTATGATTACCTCAACAAAGTCTGGGAGCCTTTGAGCCCGACCCTGATCCATCAGGAAATCACGATTCGCCCTTCCGCTCTGTTATGGACAATCGGCTTTTTCTCTATCGGTCTGATGGCCGAACTAACTTTCCTCGATCAGATGGAGCCGCTGGTTCTGCTGGTAATGCTGCTGCCCAACATTTTTATGGCCTACCGTTACGGCTGGCAAGGCGGCGTTATGGCCTCGGTAATGAACAGTATTTTGCTGACGACTGCACGACAGATCTCGGGTTCTTTCTCCAGTGATCAGGAACTGAAAGTCTTTATCACCACCCAGGCACTCGTCGGGCTCGGACTCGGAATTGCTATCAGCCGCCAATATCTGCTGGCACAGAGGCTCCAGCAGGTAAACCAGAAGCTGGCGCGTGAACTTGATAACAAACAGCACCTCGCCCGCCAACTGGTTCAGGTCGAGGAGGATATCCGCAAATCCGTTGCAAGAGAACTGCACGACGAAATCGGCCAGAATATCACCGCGATCCAAATCCAGGCAATGCTCGCCGACCGTACCACCCAGGAAGAAAATACCAAGAACATTGCCGAGGCGATCCACTCCTTGTCGATGCGTATTCATAGCTCGACCCGACAACTGTTAACCCAGCTCCGCCCGCAGATCCTTGATGAACTCGGGCTGGAAAATGCGCTGCGCCAGCTGGCTCACGAGATGAAGTTTGCCGAACGGAACATCGACTTTCAGTTCAACATCGGTATCGCCAACCATAAGCTGGATGATATTACCGCGGTCACTCTTTATCGTATTGTTCAGGAACTCCTGAACAATGTGACCAAGCACTCGCACGCCACTGAAGTTCAGCTGAGCCTGATGCCGGGAACCATGTTCAGCCTCGAGCTTCGCGACAACGGCTGCGGCCTGCCGGACAACTGGCGTACTAAAGGTCAGGGACTAAAGGGTATCGAGGAGCGGGTGAGCGCACTGGGGGGAAACCTTTCAATCCAGTCCGGCCAGGGAACACGATTTATTGTTAACTTGCCCACAAAAATGCCAACAACAGAGACAAACTAGGAAATTTTCCTAGTGACTTAAAAACCTGTCTCATTCATTTCCGTAAACGATTACGTACTATCTATTCAGCAACAGGGAGATAGCGCCGCCATGATGGGTTTTCTTACATCAGAACAACCTGCGCAGACCATATCGGACAAACAGCAAATTAACGCCACCTATAAACACTGGCGATTGCACTTAATGTTTTCGATGTATATCGGTTACGGCGTTTTTTACTTCACCCGAAAAAGCCTGAATTTCGCCATGCCGGCTATGCTGGCAGATCTTGGCCTGACGCATTCAGATATCGGCTTTCTCGGCACCCTGTTCTATATCACCTACGGAATCTCGAAATTTATATCCGGCATGGTGAGTGATCAGTCAAACCCGAGCTATTTCATGGGGCTGGGTTTGATAGCAACGGGCATCATCAATATCTGTTTCGGACTGAGTTCGTCCCTGACCATGTTCGCCGTATTATGGACATGCAATGCCTTCTTTCAGGGCTGGGGCTGGCCGCCATGTGCCAAGCTGCTCACCACCTGGTATTCACGTTCAGAACGTGGCTTCTGGTGGTCAATCTGGAACACCTGCCACAACTTGGGTGGCGCGATGGTACCGCTGATCATTGGCTTCGCCACCGTCGCCTGGGGCTGGCGTTACGGTTTTATTATTCCCGGCACCGTCGGGATCGCCATTGGCCTGATGCTGTGCTTTAACATGCGGGACAAGCCAACAACGATGGGGCTGCCGACGGTAGGTCAATGGCGCAACGACGAGCTTGAGCTACAACAGGAGCGCGAAGGACTGGGATTGTCATTTAAACAAATCCTGACCACCTACGTGATCGGCAACAAGTACATCTGGCTACTGTGCAGCTCATACCTGCTGGTGTATGTAGTCCGGATAGCCATTAATGACTGGGGCAACCTGTACCTGACCGAACGCCATGGTTTTGACCTGCTGACGGCCAATACCGCGGTATCGATGTTTGAAGTTGGCGGCTTTCTGGGATCACTGTTCGGTGGCTGGGGATCCGACCGATTCTTCCACGGTAACCGGGCACCGATGAACCTGATTTTTGCACTGGGGATATTTATATCTGTGGCCGCGCTCTGGCTAACCCCGATGGACAGCTTTGCCGTGCTGTCAGGGTGCTTCTTTGCCATCGGCTTTTTTGTCTTCGGCCCGCAGATGATGATCGGAATGGCTGCGGCCGAGTGCTCGCACAAAGATGTAGCGGGCACGGCAACCGGGTTTGTTGGCCTGTTTGGCTACCTCGGCGCAGCACTGGCCAGTTATCCGGTATCACTGATTATTGAACAATTTAGCTGGGAAGGCTTCTTCAGTGTCATTACCTTGGCTGCGGCTTCTATCGGCCTGCTGATCTTGCCTTTTGTCAAAGCACAACAGCGCTCTGTAGCAACAACAAACTAGCATTCGGGCTCTCCCCTTTTGTTATTGCAGACCTGCTGACGAATACAAATTTACCGCAGGATTGCGGTAATCAGCTCAATGCATCCTACCTACGATCTCTGGCATTGAGACTATAACAAAAGCAGAGGAAACAATAATGAAAGCAAATACTAAACGCAGCTTGCTTGCAGCCTGCATCCTTGGTTCGGCAATGGCTGCTCCCCAGGCCATGGCTGACGGTCGCCTAGTCGTTTATTGCAGCGCAACCAACGCAATGTGCGAAGCGGAAACCAAAGCTTTTTCTGATAAATACGACGTAAAAACTTCATTCGTACGTAACGGTTCAGGCAGTACGCTGGCGAAGATTGAAGCCGAGAAGAAAAACCCTCGTGCCGATGTCTGGTACGGCGGTACGCTCGACCCACAATCTCAAGCCGGTGAAATGAACCTGCTTCACGCTTACAAGTCGCCTCAGCTAGAAAACATCATGGCTAACTTCAAAGATCCAGCCAAGCGTAAAGGCAACTACTCCTCTGCTGTTTACATGGGTATTCTTGGTTTTGGTGTCAACAAAGAGCGTCTTGCCGAAAAAGGCCTGGAGATCCCACGCTGCTGGAACGACCTGACCAAGCCGGAATACAAGGAAGAAATCCAGATTGCCGATCCGCAAAGCTCGGGTACTGCATATACCGCACTGGCTACCTTCATCCAGCTATGGGACGAAGACAAGGCATTCGATTACTTCAAGAAGCTTGATAAGAACATTTCCCAGTACACCAAATCCGGCGTAACTCCGTCGCGTAACTCTGCACGCGGCGAAATCGCGATTGGTATCGGGTTCCTTCACGATTACTCCCTGGAGCAGTCAAAAGGCGCACCACTTGAGCTAATTTCCCCATGTGAAGGTACAGGCTATGAAATTGGTGGTGTCAGCATCATCAAAGGTGCCCGTAACATGGATAACGCCAAGCTATTCGTTGACTGGGTACTGTCTAAAGAAGGCCAGCAGCTGGCATGGCAAAAAGGCAAGTCATTCCAGATCCTGACTAACACTCAGGCCGAGCAATCTCCTAATGCTCTGGATCCGAAGAAACTTTCTCTTATCAACTACGATATGGAAACCTATGGTTCTTCCGACGAGCGTAAGCGTTTGATCAACAAATGGGTTAACGTCGTCAAGATGGGCGAGTAATCCCCGACCGCACCTAATCATGAGCAGCACATCCCTGCTGCTCATTTACTACCAGCTCAATAACAAGATGGTTTCTTGGGGCTTTGTGCGCCCGGAAATCAGCAAAGTACGACTTATTTTACGACAAGCACTGCAACAGATATTACGAAAAAACTGCGATATAAATAAAATCAAACAACAAAATTGGTACTAAACAATGAATGACTTAGCAGCTGACATCCCGTCAAGGCAGCTCCAAAGTTCAGAACAGCGCGACCCGGTCTTCTACTGGATAATCGCGCTAGTTGGGGCTTTCGTGTTACTGCCATCCTTCGCTCTAGACTACGGGGTGTTTGAATCTACCTCACAGGAATTCAAAGATGCTATGGGCTGGAGCAGCATGAATATATCATGGCTGTGGTTCGCACTGCCTTTGATATTGTTGATCCGCCCGTTCAAGGCACAGAATAAATATGCCAAGAAACGCCATCACTTCGATATCGGTTATAGCAGCTTTTGTATGCTATTTGCCCTGCTGTCGTCATGGTATACCGAACAAGGTCTAGGCTATGCCAGCATCGTCCTGTTCATTGCACTAGGCTGCGTACTCACCTTGGCACTCGCGCGACTGGAGTATCTTGGCGGTGATGTCTTTGTTATCGGCGCGCTTGTCACCATTGTTTCGCTGATCTCTGTATTTATCATCTACCCGAGCATCGCCATTTTTGTCCCTATGTTCAAAGACGACATGGGCAACTTCGTGATGTGGCAGTTTATCGATATCCTGTCCCGCTCTCAGATCATCCAAATTATCCTTAACTCGATCACCCTCGGCACCTCGGTCGGGATCACGGCAACTTTCTTCGGCCTTGTCTTCGCTATTTATACGACCCGAATAGCCAAGCGTTCGGCCTTCATCGCCCGTATTTTCTCTATCCTACCTATTGTTACACCGCCATTTGTTGTCGGCCTAGGGGTTACCCTAATGCTCGGTCGCTCGGGATATATCACCGAGCTGATGGCTGACTGGTTCGGTCTGCAGCAGACCAACTGGCTGTACGGCTTCACCGGAATCTGGATGGCTCAGGTACTGGCTTTTGCACCGATGTCATTTATGATCCTCGACGGAGCAATGAAATCGCTACATCCATCACTGGAAGAGGCATCCTATACTCTGCGCGCCAACCGCTACCAGACTTTCTTCAAAATCGTTATGCCGCTGCTTAAACCGGCACTGGCCAACTCTTTCTTGATCATCTTTGTCCAGTCACTGGCCGATTTCAGTAACCCATTGGTACTCGGCGGCAGCTTTGATGTTCTGGCAACCCAGATCTACTTCTACATTGCCGGGGCGCAGCTGGATTATGCCTCTGCCAGTACCCTGGGCGCTGTACTGCTGCTGTTCTCACTAGCTATCTTCGTGATCCAATATGTGTGGATCGGTAAACGCTCCTACGTCACCATTTCTGGCAAGTCGTATCGTGGCGATGTCCAGCCATTGCCGACATCACTGAAGCACGGCGTGACCGGCACCCTGTATTTTTGGATGGCATTCAATGTCCTACTGTACGGCAGCATTGTTTACGGCAGCTTCACCGTCAACTGGGGTGTCGATTACAGCCTAACACTCGACAACTACATCAATCTGTTCGGCATGGGAATGGGCGAAGGTGCGTGGCCGTCACTGATCACCACAATGACCTACGCCGGTATCGCGGCACCAATCACAGCATTGTTCGGCCTGCTAATTGCCTACATCGTGGTTCGCCAGCAGTTCTATGGCAAGAAAGTCGTCGAGTTTTCCACCATGCTCTGTTTTGCCGTGCCGGGAACCGTTGCTGGTGTGTCTTACATTCTGGCGTTCAACGATGCACCCGTCTACCTGACAGGGACCGCTGCTATCGTGGTGATCTCGATGGTGATGCGTAACGTACCTGTCGGTATTCGTGCCGGGGTCGCGGGTTTAGGTCAGCTGGACAAATCGCTGGACGAAGCCTCGCTCAGCTTACGTGCCAACTCATTCAAAACCATAACCCATATTTTGATCCCGCTGTTACGCCCGGCCATCCTGTCAACGCTGATCTACAGCTTTGTTCGTGCCATGACCACCGTCAGTGCGATCATCTTCCTGGTTACTCCGGAAACCCGCGTAGCGACCTCGTACATCCTTAACCGAGTCGAAGACGGCGAATATGGTATTGCCATCGCCTATGGTTCGATTCTTATTTTCGTCATGCTCGGCATCATTTTAACGTTCGACTACCTCGTCGGCGAAGCCCGTGTCTCACGCTCAAAAGCCAACAACCAAGAATAACGATTGGAGATAATTCTAATGGCAAACGACAACTTTGTAGTTCTTAAAAATATCTGCAAACGCTTTGGTAACAATACGGTAATTGGCGACCTTGATTTAGAGATCAAAAAAGGCAGCCTCGTGACCCTGCTCGGCCCTTCCGGCTGTGGTAAAACCACGGTACTTCGTTTGGTTGCCGGCTTGGAAAAACCAACCAGCGGCCAGATTTTTATCGATGGTGAGGATGTTACCAACACCTCTATTCAGCAACGTGACATCTGTATGGTATTCCAGTCCTATGCACTGTTTCCGCACATGTCACTGCACGACAATGTCGGCTACGGCCTGAAGATGCTCAAACTGCCTGCTGCCGAGATCAAGCAACGGGTCGACGAGGCACTAAAACTGGTCGATTTGGAAGGCTTCGGCGATCGCTTTGTTGATCAAATCTCCGGTGGCCAGCAGCAGCGTGTAGCACTGGCTCGTGCACTTGTGCTCAAACCCAAGGTACTGCTGTTTGACGAGCCACTGAGTAACCTAGATGCCAACTTACGCCGCAACATGCGGGAAACCATCCGTGAACTGCAGCAGAAATTCAATATTACCTCGCTGTATGTCACCCATGATCAGACTGAAGCCTTTGCCGTCTCTGATACCGTCATCGTAATGAAAGACGGTGAAATCATGCAGCAAGGCTCACCGGATGATCTTTATAAGACCCCTGCCTCAATGTTTATGGCGAACTTCATGGGTGATGCCAACATTTTCTCGGGCAGTTATGACGGCCAGCACATCGAAATCAATGGTTACCGAATTCCGGCCGATCCGAACGTTGTTGACGGCAAGGCACCGGGTAACTATAAGGTTGGTGTCCGTCCAGAGGCAATCTTGCTGGCCCACGAAGGCGAACCTTGCCAGCAATGTATCGTTGAAAGTGTGGTGTATATGGGGTCGATGTACGAAGTTTCGGTTCGCTGGCATGAGCAGGAGCTATTGCTACAGCTTAACTCCTCGCAGTTCGATGCCAACCTGTCCGACCATGCATATTTGACTATCAACCCGAGTAACCTGTTCCTGCTGGACAACAATAGTTAATAAAAGGCCGCTAATACAAAGCCGCTAACAGAAGAAAAACATTAGCCAATTCCCCCAAGTGCCTCAGCCCCCATGAGGCGCTTTTTTTTCAGATTAAGCCCGCTGTTCTCATTTTCTTTTATATGCTCTGGTAATATACATCGCCGAAGCCTATGAAAATAACAACATCAAGGACAGTCGCTGTGAGCAAGTCAGTCTCTACCGGATCCCCGGTTCATTCGCAAAAACCTATTCTTTCGCAAATAAACGTATTTCCCGTCAAATCCATCGGAGGGCTAAGCCAATCGCAGGCCTGGGTGGAAAAGCAGGGGTTATGCTTTGACCGGCGGTTTATGGTGGCCAAAAAAGACGGCACGATGCTTACTGCCCGCAAATACCCGGAGCTAGTGAAAGTCACTGCAACACTGCAACCCCACGGCCTGACACTGACCTTTCCGGATATGTCGCCATTAGTGCTGAAATATACCGACTTTACAATGAACGAGGCCAATGCCCAGGTATGGAATGACACCTTCTGTGCCTATACCACCCTCACAAAAGCCGATGCCTGGTTCAGCCATATCACCGGTGAACCGGTTCGCCTGCTCTACACTGGCGACCAGTCCAACCGAGTACGCCCTAAGATCCAGCAAAATGTCAGCTTTGCCGATGGCTACCCACTATTGGTAATAAGCGAAGCCTCACTCGAGGCCCTGAATGACCGCAGCTCGCAACACCATACTATGGATCAGTTCCGTACCAATCTGGTTATTGCCGGCACCGATGCCTTTGCCGAAGACAGCTGGAAGCGCATTCGGATTGGCGAAGTCGAATTTGAAGCAGTTAAACCCTGTGCGCGCTGTATTCTTACTACTGTCGACCCGAAAACCGGTCACTTCAATGAAATGAAAGAACCTCTGGCTACGCTGTCAAAATTCCGCTCTGATACATCGGGTGATGTTTATTTCGGTCAAAACCTAGTAGCCCTGAACGAAGGTGTAATCAAGGCAGGTGATACCGTTGAAGTACTGGAATCCAAGCACAGAGAAGAATATCCAGACAACAGTGAACTAAACCTAACGCTTACTTGCGTCGAACGTGAAGACATTGCCCGCGATTTTTGCACATTCTGGCTGGAACCAACCAAGCAGCAAGCGCTGCCCACCTATCAGCCCGGTCAACATCTGCCGCTTCAGGTAGAGATCAACGGTGAATTTGTTGCCCGCCGTTATACGCTTTCATCAAGCCCTTCGCGGCCAGGAAAGTACGCAATTTCGGTCAAGCGCATTGATGACGGACGCGTCTCCAACTGGCTCCATGACCACTTGATGGTCGGTGATACCTTGGTTGCCGAAAAACCGGACGGGAGCTTCCATCTCGGCTTGCATACAGACAAGTTATTGTTGCTGTCGGCAGGTAGCGGCATTACACCGATGCTATCTATGCTGCGATATCTTGCCGATCATAATCAAGTGCACGATATAGTGTTCTACCACCAATGCCGTAGCCAGGCGGATATCCCCTACCAGCAAGAGCTTGATGCTCTGGTCGAGCAATATCCGCAACTAACGGTACACATTGCCCTTAGCCGCCCAGATGAAAACTGGAAAGGCCTCACTGGCCGCCTCTCGAAGTTGCACCTTCAGCACATTCCGACCTTGACGGAGCGTCAGGTCTTTGTCTGCGGACCAGACACCTTCATGAGTGATGCCAAGCACCTGCTAACCGAAGCTGGGGTGGATAAATCGAACTACCATCAAGAAGCCTTCGGCCCTGCCAGAGGCAATGTCGAAACAAGCAAAGCTGTCACTATCAGCCTCGATGGCAACCTGTTCCAGGGAGACAACCAGCAAACCTTGCTTGAGCAGGCAGAAAATGCCGGACTTTCCGTGTCAAACAGCTGCCGTGCCGGTTTCTGTGGCACATGCAAGGTAACGCTAGAATCTGGCGAGGTCGAGCAACCGGACGTTCCGGCGCTGCTGCCTGGAGAGAGGGAAGACGGTAAGGTACTGGCGTGCTGCTGTATTCCGAAGACGGATGTGGAGTTTCGTTCTTAAGAGCTAAGGCGCATTCAGACGTCAACAGCAAAACAGGGCAGGCTTCTTTTGCAAAAATGCAAAAACGAGTCCTGCCCTGTATTACCCAGAAGGAAAACTCAGCTGTTCGCTGCGCTGGTTGCCTGACGGATAAAACCTTGATTTTGTTCTAGAAGGGTCCGAGCTTCATCGGCAGTAAGGTTTGCCAATATCATCACGATTGCCGTCTTGCAGTGGCCGTTACAGGCAGCCAAGGCCGATTCTGCGTCTTCACTGCTACATTCGGTTGCAGCAACCACAATGTTTTTTTGCCGCTCCACCAACTTGGCATTGGTCGCTTCCACATCCACCATTAAGTTGCCATACACCTTGCCGGTGCGGATCATTGCTCCTGTGGTCAGCATGTTCAGTACCAGCTTCTGCGCCGTTCCCGCTTTCATCCGCGACGAGCCCGTCACGACTTCGGGGCCGACGACCGGCGTGATAGAGATATCTGCCACCTCTGTCATTGCACTCTGCGGGTTACAACTGATACAGGCAACGGTTGCGCCGACAGATTTGGCATAGCTCATTGCACCCAATACATACGGTGTGCGCCCGCTTGCCGCAATGCCTACCAATACATCGTGCTGATTAAAATTGAGCGCCTTAAGATCATCGGCTCCAAGAGTCTGGTTATCCTCGGCATTTTCGACTGCTTTGAGAATGGCTTTATGTCCGCCAGCGATCAAGCCCACAACCTGCTCGGGCTTACTCCCATAGGTTGGCGGGCACTCACTGGCATCAAGAATACCTAACCTACCAGACGTACCCGCACCAGAGTAGATCAATCGTCCGCCCTGCCGAAAAGCCACTGCAATAGCATCTACAGCCCGTGCAATCTCCGGCAATGCCTGCTCAACGGCCAATGCCACTTTTTTGTCTTCATCGTTGATAACTTTTAACATCTCCATCGTCGACAAGGTATCAATGTGCTGACTGGCTGTGTTGCGGCTTTCCGTTACCATCTTGGATAGATCAATCTTCATCGGGCTCTCTACTGTCACAATCGCAATAGCCAGTAATTCTACGGGATAAACGGCAAGGGCAACATAGTTACATTAAGAATAAGCCTATTCGGAAGGAATGAACGTAAATACATAATTAATATGTACCAAGCTTATGAATTTATTATAATCAATTTCAACGATTACTTATCGAGAGTTAAATACTTTGTCCTATAGTCTGCAGCCTTTGCAAATATAAAACCAAATAATAAAACAACCAGGAACCCAGATGCATACTCTATATTTTCATACGCTATCAGCTGATAACAGCAAAATAAAAACAAACCATTGATAAGTAACAAGTTAAACGCATGGAACAACGGGTATTTAACTGAAAAGATTGCATAGCTCTTAAACATGTTCAATGGCCTCATCTACAGAAATATATTAATAAATCATGGTTATTCTTAGATTATTAATACTGCCACTAGGGTGACAAATTTGTCATTTAAGTCTAATCCATATTGTCATTTTGTGTTCTTTGTCTGTTTGATTTTTTGTTATATAAAAAGGCACCTATATATTTGGTCAATGAACATACTCAGTCATGATAATACGCCTGATGGCATTCAGCGCTTTGCGTTCTGTAGGAATAGTCGGTTGTTGCTCGCATGGTGGCAAACTAACTTTTTTATCGTCACGATAAAAAACACAATGACATAGCAAATAAGATATTGATTAGTATGATCACTTCGGTAATTAGCGAAACAAAGAGGAGAGGATAAATAGGAGGAAACTTACAATGACTAAGCCAGCATCGTATGATACTGGCTTGTAGAAAAACCGTTAATCCTCGTTAATCGCCCCAATTTTATGGATAGACAAATCAGCGCCGTTGTATTCTTCTTCGTCTGTTAAACGTAAGCCGACGGTTTTCTTAATGATCCCGTAGACAATGGCGGAGCCCACCACGGCAACCACGATACCAGCAATCGTCCCGATGAACTGGCTCGCCAGACTAATGCCTCCTAGTCCGCCAAATGCCTCGCTGCCAAAAATACCCGCTGCAATGCCGCCCCATGCACCACAAACACCGTGCAACGGCCATACGCCCAATACATCATCAAGCATAAGTTTGTTCTGGATATAGGTAAACAGCCAAACAAACAGAGCCCCCGCAACCGCGCCAGTAACCAGCGCCCCTACAGGGTGCATCAAATCCGAACCGGCACAGACGGCAACCAACCCCGCCAGCGGACCATTGTGTATAAAGCCGGGGTCATTCTTGCCGACAAAGAGCGCTGTAATGATCCCGCCAACCATCGCCATCAAACTATTCACCGCCACCAAGCCACTGATGCCACCCATTGTTTGTGCCGACATCACATTGAACCCAAACCAACCGACAGTCAGAATCCACGCACCCAGAGCCAATAATGGAATGTTTGACGGCGCAAACGCGATAAGGCGACCACCGCGATAACGGCCATTTCGGATCCCCAGCATGGCGACAACAACCAAGGCTATCCAACCGCCGACACTGTGGACCACGACGGATCCGGCAAAATCATGAAATGGGGCACCAAATGTCTCGGCCAGCCAATCTTGAAAACCGTAATTACTGTTCCAGATGAGTCCTTCAAAAAATGGATATACCAAACCAACAGTAAAAAATGATCCTACCAACATAGGATAGAAACGGGCACGCTCAGCGATACCACCTGAAATAATGGCCGGAATTGCTGCCGCGAAAGTCATCAGAAAGAAGAACTTCACCAGCTCATAGCCACTATTGGCACTCAATTGCTCGGCACTGGACAAAAACGTGATGTCATAAGCCACCCAGTATCCGATAAAGAAATAGGCAATGGCAGAGAAACCAAAGTCAGCAATAATCTTAACGAGAGCGTTAACTTGGTTTTTCTGTCTAACCGTTCCTACTTCTAAAAAGGCAAAACCGGCATGCATGGCCAGAACCATGATTGCCCCTAACAAAATGAATAATGTATTTGAGCTTTGAATCAATATTTCTACAGCACTGTTGATGTTTTCCACAAACGTCTCCACATCCTTGTTGATTAATCTTGTTTGCAACATGGATATAGCAGATTTTGTGCCGTTTTGACCCATTCTAGGGTTCCAATTTGGAATGACGACTCAACACTTAACCTAAAGCACTGTTTTATAATAGATACTCCCAAAAATTGACGCACGAGCATCGTGCATTACATCGCGTACCATAGGTAAAATCTGCTTGTAGTGCACCTTACCCGCCGGAAGGCGCGCTCTTATTTGGTGCAGTAAAAATCACAAGCGCACCTTTATGGTGCCACTCACCCAACGGGTTTGAGTTTGGCCATAAAATGACGCAATACCGATGGCTCATATTCAAAGATCAGCCCTTTAATTTCATCGGCTCGTTTGCAGACGGCTATTAGGGCATCGGCAACATAATCCATGTGATCGTTGGTATAGACCCTGCGCGGAATAGTCAAACGCATCAGCTCCAGCGGGGTTTCCTTCTGCTTGCCCGTTTCCGGGTCGCGTCCCAGCAGCAGTGAACCAATTTCTACCGCGCGGACACCCGCTTCAAGATAAAGCTCATTGCACAACGCATGGGCAGGAAACTGTTCCGGCGGAATATGCGGCAATATCTTTTTGGCATCGACAAACACAGCATGGCCACCCGTCGGATACTGGATCGGCACGCCACCTTCACGAAGTCGTTCACCAAGATACTTAACCTGATTGATCCGGTAATGCAGGAAGTCTTCATCGGCTCCTTCATACAACCCGCGAGCCAGCGCTTCCATATCACGCCCGGCCATACCGCCATAGGTCACAAAACCTTCCATCGGAACACAGCGAGTCCGGACAGCCTGAAACAATTCCTCGTGATCACGAATACAGCACAGGCCACCGATATTGACCATCGGATCCTTTTTAGCCGACATCGTCAGCATATCGCCATATTGGTACATCTCACGGATGATCTCGAGTATCGAGCTATTCTGATAACCCGGCTCACGATCCTTGATAAAATAAGCATTCTCACAACAACGGGCTGAGTCAATCACGAGCGGAATATCATTTCTTTTCGCAATCTCGTAGACGGCCCGCATATTGGCCATCGATACCGGCTGACCGCCTGAGCTGTTACAGGTCACTGTGGTAATAATGGCTGCAATATTGTGCGAGCCATAATGCTTAATCGTTAATTCGAGCTGGTCAAGATCGAAGTTGCCCTTCCAGTCTTCGTAGATATCGGTATCAAAGGCTTTCTTGGTCAATACATTGATAGCCTTGCCGCCATTGAGCTCGATGTGCCCAGCCGTCGTGTCGAAATGGTAGTTGGAAATAAATACCGGCTTGTCACCACCACGCACAGTTTTCATCCGTTCGATCAAACACGGGAACAAAATCTGCTCGGCACCTCGCCCCTGGTGTGCAGGCACGGTCAGTTTATAACCAAAGAAGTGCTGTACTGCCTCGCATAAATTATAGTAGTTGCGGCTTCCTGCATAGGACTCATCCCCCATCATCAAGCCAGCCCACTGCACATCACTCATCGCACCGGTACCGGAGTCAGTCAACAAGTCAATATAGACATCCTCGCTTTTTAGCATAAACGGGTTGTAGCAAGCTTCGATCAAAGCTTCACGGCGATCATCCTCATTGGTCATTCGGATCGATTCAACCATTTTAATGCGAAAAGGCTCTGGAATACGTTTCATAGAGATTGCCTCATACGTTACCGTTCTGCTCTGCTTTCTACAGGTATAGAGAGCCAATAACAGACTCGAAAATAACAAGATATTTAGTTAGATTGTTATTCGGAATTATGCAGACGGAAAGTCGTGGGAGAGGCGGAAGTCTTGATTGTACCAAGATGACAACACCAGTGTGATGTCTGATGTAGCCAGGCAGGTTGTACTCATCACGTCATCCTTCCCTTGGCAGGTTAATACTTACAATCAGTATAGTCAGAGGTTTGTGACGAACGAAACAATCGCAATAAAAGCCAAATATATCAACAACTTAATACCAACACAGCAACATTTAACAACCTGAATCACATTTATTTGCAATAAATGTGTTTACACCGAGCACATTTATAGTTAGTGTTTTGTTGTCTGTAACTCAGACCTGAAAAATGATTTTCGAAGAACACTTCACACTCCTAGCTTCTCGCCAAAGCCTGCTGTAAAGAAGAACCTCCAAAAGATCATATACATGATTTATTTCCACTGCCGTCGTGTATACCAAACAGCCTAAACGGGTCTAACTCGGTTCAGGTCAATTTTTGTTTTGGTATCGTTGCAATCGACTATGCAGTGATGCGCTATTGAGTAGGGTGAGCTCGTAGCGGTAAATAGATAAAGGTCAATGAGTTAAAACGATAACGACCGCCACCTGAAGTGAGCGGAACTGAATTATCTACTCAATTTGATAGCCACAAACATAACGCTCCTAAAGCATTGTTTGGGCAAAAAAGGAAAATAAAATGATTTCACAAACCGGTATTATCCGTAGCTTCAACACTAAAGAAAAAACTGGCCTAATTACTTGCGATCTTGGCGGTGACATCCGATTTGATGCGGCCAATATCAATGGCAGCTGCCAACCCGTTTCCGGTAGCCTTGTCGAGTTCATCATGGATGACTCAGCCAGCAAGCTCCAAGCGGTTAAAATTCGCTTTATCTAACCCAAGCATGCGTTAGTTATATTTGTCGCTGTGGTATATGTTTCGCCACAGCGGCATGAGCGATCTCTCCGAACTTTAAGCACTCAGCCCAATAGTCAACAGTAGACATATCAATCTGTTATTTCTGTTTCGAAGTATAAATTCAAGCTACATATCAAGCCTTTTATTTGAACCGCCATCAAACCTTTGACAATGCGTTAATGTCTCCCCTCATAATCAAAAGTAAAAACCACAAATATAATTCTATCAGAATATTATTTTGCCATTTAGAGTAAAAGCTTTATCAAGTGACAATTAAAACTAATTAAGATGAATATAACTTACAAACATTAGTGGAAAATTAAGTTTCATTTGAAAAATAGGAAGAAATAACTCATAGATATATTTTAACTCATAACCATTTTATGTATTATGCCCCTCCAAAATTAAGCGCACCAATACAATACACTCTATTTCATTCGATTTATTGACAGTTTAGTTAATTAACCAGGTGAAGTTAATACATAATAATATAAAAAACAAAGATGAGGCTGTATGAAGAATCTGGGATTTAAGAATTCACTGATCGTTTCAATCGCGTTATGGACAATAATGTCAATTGGAGCCGCAAACTATATTTCGTATCTCAATCAAAGAGACGCATTAATTAACGAGGTGACTCGCTCGACATTAACCCTGGTAAGAGACCAAAGTTCAGCCATTGAAGGGTTCATAACGCAAAAATCTCAGGGCTTACATAATTTGGCCTCTAAATATAAAGTGAATAATTATACCGACGGACATGTCCAACGTATGATTGATGGGGCAGCAATTGCTAATCTTGGTAACTTGATGATTGGGTTTGATGACGGTACCGCCTACAAATCAACACCAGATACGAAATGGGTCGATTATAAAAATCCTGATTTCTACGATCCTAGGCAGCGTCCATGGTGGAATCAAGTCAATAGCCGTTCAGGCGTTGTATTTACTGATGTCTACGCAGACAGCTCAACAAAAAAGCTTATGGTCAGTTTTGGTGAAAATGTTAACGACGGTATATTATTAGGCGATATCGAACTCGATTTATTAAATGATGTCGTTAAGTCCATTGATATTCCAGGATCTATATCTATTATCGTAGACAGTAATACTACAATACTTGCCACGTCGACAAGCCAGATTGAAAACGGAAATAAACTCACCAATTATTCACAGTTTAAAGAACTCGCCCTTGCCGCTGTTTCAAACACATATCTAGTTCAGGATTATATAAATCCAACAGGATTAGATAAAACGATGTTTGCCCACGAAATAAAAATTGGAAATAAGAAGTGGTTTCTGATGATAGGGCTCGATAAATCGATTACCTATGCGTCTCTCGATTCAGCTCGCAAGGATGCATTACTTACAACTGTAGGATTCGTGGTATTCGGTATTGCTCTCGTGCTAGCTGTTTTAAGACTACTCTATCGCCCTATTTTGCAGCTAAAAGAAACAGTCGTTAGCCTTTCGCAAGGGAATGGCGATTTAACTCAACGCTTGGATGTAAAATCAGATGATGATTTGGGTCAGATAGCCAATGGCATAAACCTGTTTATTGAAAGCCTGCAAAAGATGATGCTGGAAATTCAAGCCGCGTCAAGTCACCTACAATCGAATGTTACAGCCCTGAAGACCCAAGCCGACAACAATACAGCCATCTTACAAAGCCATGTTACAGAAACCGAGCAGGTGGTAACAGCCGTTGAAGAAATGAACTCAACCGCGGAATCGGTAGCCGTTAATGCTGCAGAGGCGGCTCAGTTTACCCAGGAAGCAAACCTCACCAGCGAGAAATCAAAAGTTATCGTCAACCAGGCTCAAATTACTGTTGCTGCACTGATTAACGATGTCGATGCAGCCGCAAGTAATGTACAGAGAATGAGTGATGAGACACAGAGTATTAATGCCATTTTGAATGTTATTGGTGAGATAGCCGAGCAGACTAACTTGTTAGCCTTGAATGCAGCTATCGAAGCGGCACGAGCCGGTGAGCAAGGACGTGGTTTTGCCGTCGTTGCCGATGAAGTGCGTAACCTAGCCAGCCGAACGAAGGCAAGCACAACAGAAATAGAAGAAGCGCTAGAACAGCTGTTGCTCGGTAACAAATCTATGGTTGAAGCCATGGACAACACCAAGATCCGTTGCCAAGAAACGGCAAATGGTGCCAGTGACGTCGCGACAAGTCTGGAGACAATGAACAACTATGTCTCCGAGATTAACGATCTGAGTACTCAAATCGCGACGGCGGCAGAAGAACAAAGCAGTGTGACCCAGGAAGTCAGCCGAAACATGTCAGCGATTAGCGAGATTGTTGCCCAGTTAGATACAGGGGGTAAGCATACCGCTGAGGAAACGGTCAATATCGCTGCGGTTAACGCCCAACTTGCAGCAATTGTAGGTAAGTTCAAGCTGAAGTAGCCAAACAGCACCACTTATCCAGATGCAAAAAAGCCCGCCAAGCCGAGGCTGGGCGGGAAAGGCAGTAAATACAACGAAAGATCATGAAACATGGTGGCGAGTTGACGCTAATAAGATGTCAACTCGCCCTAACTGTTCAGGTATTCAGCAGCACGGGATTTTAGAGTTTGTGCAGTCATTTCTTTGTCCTATCTTCAGTCTTTTATAATTCGATACGAACGGTGTGCTCCGTTTCAATGGGGTGCATTATATTGACTTCCCTTCCGATGATAATCAGGATAAATCACAAATGACTTTTACCCATATGTAACAATGAAAGCTTGGAAAAACTAATTCCCCAGACGTCGTTTCTCTGTTCAAACTTCTTGCATTTATTGTCGACAAGCAGATAATCTCAATCATTAGCAAGTAACCTTTACGTGGGTGTAACAATGTTTAACTGGGAAGGGGTCAGCGAATTTGTCGCTGTCGCTGAAGCAGAAAGTTTTACGGCAGCTTCAAAAAGATTGGGAATATCAACAGCTCAGGTTAGCCGCCAGATCAGCTCACTAGAAACAAGGCTCGCAGCCAAGCTGTTTTATCGTACGACCCGCAAAGTGTCGGTCACCGATGTCGGCCGTGTTTATTATCAGCACTGCCGTCAGGTACTTGATGGGCTGGAAGAAGCTGAACGTGCAATCGGTAATCTACAGAGTTCGCCGCGAGGAGTACTGAAAGTAACGGCTCCCGTCACCTACGGCGAAGGCACTATTGCACCACTGATCAACAACTTTGCCCTCCAATACCCGGATCTCGAAGTTCACCTGCAGCTGTCAAACCAGAAAGTAGACTTGGTCGATCAAGGCTTCGATTTGGCAATCCGACTCGGCAAACTGGAAGATTCCAGCATGATGGCAAAGCGGCTGGATTCTCGTACCCAGTATGTCTGTGCCTCTGAAGAATACCTAACCACCCATGGCGTACCTTATTCATTGTCAGAGCTGGAGCAGCATAACTGCCTTCAGGGTACGTTGGACTACTGGCGTTTCCAGGAGCAGGGTAAAGCGCGTAATATCCGGGTCAAAGGCAGCCTTAGCTGCAACAGCGGCCATGCGCTTACCGACGCTGCACTCAAGGGAATTGGCATTGTCCAGCTCCCGGATTACTACGTGCAAGAGTATATCGACAACGGCCAGCTGATCCCGCTGCTGACCCAGTTTACCGAAAGTGATGACGGGATCTGGGCTCTGTACCCACACAACCGCCACCTGTCACCAAAAGTCCGGATGTTGGTTGATTACCTGAGTGAACAACTAGGCTAGACAGGTCAATTCATTCATTGGCCTATGTTTTTTCTTTGAACATATAATTCATATGTTTGCCACTGATAGTGTCATGACTTCATCCAACTGATAATTGTAAGAAAGTACTAACAAAAGAAGGAAATGCGTGCCAGAGACATGTAATATTCAGCATTTATTCAGCAAGTAGTTGAGAAACTATACGCACAATAATTCGTTAGAGGGATATCACATATGGAATGCCGCTGCACTCAAGTTATACGTGTAAAACGGAATTTCTGGCAACGCTTGGTCTACAAGTCAATACACCGCTGCACTGAATGCGGAAAAGTCATAAAGCTATAAAGATAATTAAGTGGAATAATACTAACTATAAATAAAACGATGCATTTCAGACATCGTCATTGGCTATAAATCGACTAGAAGCAAATACAGAAAAAGCCACTTCACGTGGCTTTTTCAACTTTATTCCGCATGTTTTCTAGCATAGCTTTCACTGTTAACCCAGTTGTGGTCTTCTTCCCAGGTAAATAGCCACTTACGAGTCGGCCCGGCCATCACGTTCAGATAGTAATTGTCATACCCTGCCACTGTGGCTACTGGGTGATAACCCTTCGGTGCTTTTACGACATCTTTATTATAAACGGCCACGGATTCGTCCAATAAACGGTCATCGGTATACACACGCTGGAAGCAAAAACCTTGTGCGGGATTCAAGCGGTGATAGTACGTTTCTTCCAAATAGGTCTCGTGGGGTTCATTATCTGTATCATGCTTATGGCTGGGATATGAGCTAGTACATCCCTCGTCGGTAAACACTTCGACAACTAACAAGCTATCTGCATCTTTATAATCAGGCAGAATATTGTGTACATAGCGCTTGTTGTAGCCATGTCCACGCTGCTCGGCATCAATGTCTGATGGTACGATCAACCGTGTCGGATAAGTACCTATTCCCGGGGCTGAACATACCGCCAGCTCAAGTGCTGTGTTGGCTACCACCTCACAACCTTCGCCCTGAGTAACGTATACCGCATAGGGTTTTTTACGCTCAAACGGATCCATACGATCACCGATATTCTCAAATATCGCGTCCTTTGTTTTTACTGTGGCTTTTCCAGCGACCAGCACAAGACAGTATTCATTTTCATCACCAGTCAAAGTCAGAGTTTGTCCAGGTTCAAGTTCGTACGCTTTAAAGCCGACATGTTGCCAACCCGCATTTTCCGGCGTGACGTGCTGGGTGCGACCTTGTGCATCTGGGGCCTGATATTTTGAAAGTAATGATGACATTTGACACTCCTTATAATGTCTATACGGCAAAAAGCGCCGGTATAAACCAGCGCTTCAACAGGGCTATTATTATAATAAACCTGCGTCTTTCGCGTAGTTATGAAGATTGTTATAACCCATTGTCGCGTAGGTTAACGGGTGGGCAATCGCCGGATCTTGCTCGGCTTCAACCACTAGCCACCCCTTATAGTTTTGCTCTTTGAGAATGGTAAATACAGCGGGGTAATCGACACAACCATCACCAGGAACGGTATACACACCACAAAGTACCGCATCCAAGAAGCTTGTCTTGCGGTTTTTCACATCAGCCAAGACATCTTTGCGCACATCTTTACAATGCACATGATTAAGACGGTGGGCCCAACGTTTTGCCACTGCAACCGGATCAGCTCCTGCAAACGTCAGATGGCCGGTATCTAACAGCAGGCCAACCTCCAGACCAGTATGCTCCATCAGGTTATCGATATCTTCAGCAGTCTCAACGACAGTGCCCATATGATGGTGGTAGGCAATTTGTACCCCCTGGCTCTGCGTATAACGGGCAAACTCTGTCAACTTTTTGCCGTATTCCTGCCAGCGTTCAGCCGGGAACTGCGGACGTAGATGAACGGGTACATTTTGTTCGCCATGGATACAACCAGTCACTTCGCACAATACCATGACATTGGCACCCAATTCGCGTAGCAGCGTCAGGTGTGGCTGAACCGCTTCAATTTCCTCTTCAACAGAGCGGCTCAACAGTTCACACGAATACCAGCCTGAGACCAGTTCTACATCATGTGCAGCAAGTATCGGACCAAGAACACTCGCTTCACGAGGAAACTTATTACCCAGTTCAAAGCCAACAAAGCCAGCTTGACGACCTTCCGTCAGGCAAGTTTCCAATGGGGTTTCTGCGCCCAGAGTTGGTAAATCGTCGTTAGTCCAAGTTAGAGGGTTGATGCCTAATTTAACAGTCATGGTGTTGCTCCTTAAAATAATTCGACAAAAATCACGAGGTTTAGCCTCTTTGGCGCCACAGGGTAATTAGGTTGTGATAGTTAGCTTTAATATTCTCAACAAGAGTCTTGTCATCAATTTCGCCGGCAAGCCAGGCTTTAGAGGGTTGCCCAAACAAGGTGCGCCCTACAGCAAACCCTTTGACTAAAGGTTGTTTTGCTGCCGCTGCAAAACCAGCAGCCAACACTTCTTGCGGAGCATCTAGGCCGAGCAATACCACGCCACGGCAATATGGGTCTCGTTCAATAACCAATGAACCAAGAGCATCCCAGCTTTCGCTCTGCAATGGCGGGAGTTTCCACCAATCAGGCTTCACGCCAAGGTTATAGAATCGTTTGACGGCACGAAGATAAAGCTCGTCGGTTCGTTCCATATCTGCCGGGAGGATGATTTCAAGCAGCAGCTCATGGCCACTCTTACAGCAGGCGCTGTACACTTCTTTTACCTTGGCCTCATGCTCAAGACGCAGGGCATGATCATCTTCCGGATGGAAGAACACGAGGCACTTAACAACATGCTCAAGCGGCCAATCGATCAGTTGAGATCCGATATTGCCGTGCTCAAACTCCAGCGGACGCGATCCTGGCAATTCGATTGGTCGTCCTACCCACCAGCCGTCGCCGGTAACCTCGTTAAGAACATCCTGACCGAAAGTGCTGTCGCATAGCAGGCCTAGCTTATTCTGGAGATTTGCCTCTTTTGCGACTTCACGGCTTGCCTGCAAAATAAGTTTTTTCAGTGGCTTAATACGGCTGATGTCGGCACCGACGTCACGGGCCATATTCACAAACTGGATACGGTGATCGAAAGCCATCACGCACAGCTCATTCCACTCTGTTTTACGGGCTGTTACACGGTGCAGGTGATTCAACTCACTATCAAGATCTGGACGAGGTACTTCCCCAACACGCTCTAGGTAGTTATCCAGCTCAATCTTGGTTGGCATAGCCGGGGCACAACCGTGGCGCGAAACCACCAGCGCCCCACAAGCATTGGCGTAGGTACAGGCTTTTTCCCAGCCTTCCCCGTTAAGGTATCCGCGCAGCAGGCCAGACATAAATGCATCGCCCGCACCGAGTACGTTAAGCACATCAACGCGTACCCCTTCGACGGTTATACCTTCATCCAGTGTATCCGGGATCGTATCGGTAAAGACGGAGCAACCAAGTGGGCCACGCTTGCACACCAGCTCAGCCCCTGTCATTTCGCGGACTTTACGCAGTGCTATTACGGTGTCGGTCGAACCTCCGGCAATATGAAACTCCTCTTCGGTACCGACAATCAAATCAAACAATCCAAGCACTTCTTGCAGCTGCTCGGTAACCTGCTCCGACTCAATAAAACGTGTTTCCCCATCGCCAATTGAGGTTAGTCCCCAAAGTACAGGACGGTAATCGATATCAATCGCCGTCTTCACTCCGTTACGACGTGCATACTCAAGGGCAGTAAGTACTGCATCGCGAGTTTTAGGGTGTGATAAGTGAGTCCCCGTAATTGCCAGACAACGGGCAGAGGCAATGTATTCCTCGCTAAAATCACCCCGGGTAATCGCCATGTCGGCACAATTATCACGGTAGAATATGAGAGGGAACGTATCCTCGTCCTTGATACCGAGAATAACAAGTCCGGTCAGGTGATCTTTATCGGTAATAAGGTGGCTGGTATCGCAACCAACGGTATTGAGTTCTTCACGAAGGAAACGCCCCATATGTTCATCACCTACTCGCGCCAGCATCGAGGATTTTAATCCCTGGCGGGCGGTACCGTATGCGACGTTACCGGAAGAACCACCAAGGTATTTGGCAAAGCTCCCCATATCTTCAAGGCGCGAACCAATTTGTTGACCATAAAGATCGACGGCTATCCGCCCCATACAAATTAAATCTAAATGCTTTTCAGTGTTCATGTATGACTCCTTCGGGACGGTTAACTGTCTATCGTCCCAACATGTACCTACAAACTAATTGAAAATGGAAACTAATCGGCTCAAAGTTCCTGGACCTGAATCCAGCGGCCTTGTTCATGCGACAATGCAATCGCATCCAATACTCGGGAGACTTTCCAGCCCTCTTCAAAGTCCGGCCAGATTGGTGTATCGGCTGCAAGACCGTTAATCAAATCACGCACTTCAACTGTTTTCTGGTCGTTAAAACCGATGCCGTGGCCAGCACCGCCGCAAAACGGGGCATAGTCAGGATGTTCAGGACCGACCAATAACGTCTTGAAGCCTTGTCGGTTTGCTGGCTCGTCATGTCGGTAGAGTTTGATTTCTGCCATACGTTCCTGCGTAAACATCAGGGAACCTTTGGTGCCGGTGATCACATAGTTAAGGCCCATTTTGCGGCCGCAGGCGATTCGAGAAGACTCAATCACGCCCATTGCACCATTACTAAAGCGCATCATCGCATGAGCCTGATCTTCGTTTTCGACAGGAACCATGACACTGGAACCTTCTTTTTCAGGGCGCTCTTTGATAACCGTTTGCAAATCACCACACACAGACTCCACATCACCCACTAGGTATTGAGCCATATTAACGATGTGAGCTGCCAAATCACCCAAAGTGCCAAGGCCTGCCGTTTCTTTGAAACAGTGCCAGTGGATCGGAGCCAGAGGATCAGCCATATAATCTTCATTGTGGGTGCCATAAAAATGCACGACTTCACCGATTTCGCCGTTGGCAATAATTTCTTTAGCCAGCTTGGCAGTCGGGTTCTTCATATAATTGAAGCCAACCAGTGTTTTAACACCAGCTTTTCGCGCCGCTTCCACCATTTCTTTTGCATCAGCAGAGCTCAGTGCCAGCGGTTTTTCAGAATAAACATGTTTGCCATGCTTAATCGCTTCCAGTGCCATTTCTTTATGTAGAAAGTTAGGCGAACAGATATCAACCACATCAATGTTCGGATCGGCCACCAACTCGCGCCAGTCGCCTGTTGAGCGATTAAAGCCGAACTCTTCGGCACGCCGGGCAGCGAGTTCAGGATTGATTTCCGCAACCATTTCGCGAACGAGCTTGCCCTGGAGCTGAAATACAGTAGAAACCTGAGAAAAAGCGATCGCATGAGCGCGCCCAATATACCCAGTGCCGATAAGTCCAATGCGTACTTCTTTCATAACATCCCCAACAATTAAATTGGAACCCGACGGTTCGCTATTGAAGTTCGTTTCGATATGTACTTTATACGGAATGTTTATTTCACCATCAAGACATTTCAGGATATAAATTTCATAACGTGATCAAGTTGGAATTTTCATTTCACTAACACTAAAAAGTGCCCGCTTAGGCGCGGCCATACAGTGAACGATAATAGAGAGGACCTAGGGTGGGGGGCAAACCGGCAAATATCTCTTTGAGCAAAACGAGAAACAGCTCCCCTGTGGCTACAGAATCGGCCAGCGCATTGTGAGCGAGATAACCCGGCAAGCCTTTTTCTTGTCTTATTTGGCAAAGACGGTAGTCCTTCCCTTCTTTGCCTCGATTCGTTGCAAGTGAGCGCTCGAGCATCAATGTATCGAGCCAGACGACAGGGAGGTCGGCACTACGATCGACAGCCAATGCACGGCGTAAAAAGTCCCGCTCTATTGCCGCGCCATGAGCAACAAGTATTTTCCCAGGCATACGTTCGAGCAAGTCATGAATACTCTGTTCAAGTGAAACGCCTGCTGCCAGCGTTTCAGGCGTGATATGGTTGATAACTGCAGTATCAGGTTTTACCTGCTGAGGTTTAGCCACATAAAAATGGCTAGCAGAGGATAATGACAGCGTTTGCTGGCGTATTTCGACCATGCCTATAGACAAGATGGTATCCCGTTCGGGATCAAGTCCTGATGTTTCAAAATCAACCACCAAAAATTCAAGCTGATCGATCGCCGTTTCCGGATCGGGGACAACCCGTTGGTAAAGCGGTGCCAGCTCCTCAGGAATGAAACCTCGTGCCACTCTGGTTAATCGATGCTTTTCCAACTGCACAAGAGGATGCCGAAAACGGAACAAGCGTTCTATCATGTAATCACGCCTTTAGCATTATACCGTAACAATGCCGCTTCCTGAGTTCGAGCAATGATCCGAAACGCGTCTTTAAGATGATTACGTTCGAATTGGGTGAGCAATGCAGGAGCGATCTTATTGCTGGCTGCTTTCCCCTCAATAAGGGCACTTCTCTGATGGTTGAAGCGGACCTGATTGATAAAATGAAATGCTTCCAGCAGTTCCTTTCTACTACTATCACTGATCACCTGTGCCTCTACCGCCGCCTTCAACCGGGCAGACGTTTCCGTCTCGGAACTATTCGCCGCCAGAGCATAAATTCGAGCCAGCTCCACCAGTAAATTAAGGGCCTGTGTCTTTATATTGAATACGCTGCCGTTTTCGCCATCTTTTGCCAGAACAAACTGACGGAACATTCCCAGTGGCGGACTGATGCGCAGGGAATTGGCCACTAGCACAGCAAGGAAACGGCGATTCCCTTTAGTGTACTCGGAAACACGCTGTTGCTGGCGTCTAAAAAGGGCTTCATTGCCATACAGAAATCGCGTGTCCAGAAAGACACTGATATTAAGCAATGCCTCAGCTTCCGGCTGCATCACCCACCGGCAGTAATAGCTCAACCAAGTCTCGTGCGAAACACACCACTTTGGGTTAGTTGCCATCATATAACCAGAGCAGAGAGGGTAACCACATTCGGCCAAACCAGAGCAAACATACTCGGTTAACCGACGAAAATAATCCTTCTGCCTCTCATCAGGTTCACAGGCCAGAATCAAGCCGTTATCCTGATCCGAAAGATAATGAACCTCATTTCGAGCCTGTGAGCCAGCAACAATCCAAGCATAATCGCACGGCGGCGGGCCAAACTTGCGCTCAGCAAGCAGGAGCAGGCGCTTATTAAATGCATCTGCAATCAGACTCATCATCTGTTGAATAGATCGAGGGTGAACCCCTGTTTCGGTCAGAGTTTCAAAGACAGACTGGCGTTGCAACGAGAGAGCCTTGAGCTCTGCCACCGACTCCTGACGATAAATTCGGCTGATCAGATAGACGGCCTGAACCCGACTTTTTTCAATCATACTGGTAGCGGTTAGCACACCTTTAATTTTGCCCCCCTCAACAACCGGTAGACTACGCACATTCTGCTGCATCATCAGCTCTACGGCCCGTACAAGCGGCGCATCGGCATCAATAGTACATGGCGCATCAGTCATCACCGTGGTAACAGGATCAGTGAAATCCCGCCCCTGTGCGATAACCCGTTTGGTCATATCACGATCTGTAATAATTCCCAGTAGTACCTCCCCATCCATTACCAATGCATTTGAACGATGCTGGCGCACCATTTCACCGGCTGCTTGCTGAATGGTGGCAGTAGGCTCGACGATTGCGACATTGGGATGCAAAACTCCGGCAACCGACTTAAGGTATAGTGTGTTGTCTCCCGCTTTTTGATCCCTGCTTTGTGTGCCCGCCAAACGCTGGCCTTCCTTGCCGGCAAAATGATCCCGTACTGCGGGATTCTCTGCCATCAGGAGATTGAGTACGGCCTGGGGGATCAGGTAAAGAAGGGTGTTTTCCAATGCGCAGACCGTATATTCGCAGTCACAGTCTCTTTTTAATTGGCTAAATCCGAACAGATCCCCGCTAGCCAGCCTTGCCCGTAGCGACAGATCATGATGACGCTGCTCTACCGCACCCACCCGAACCATATAAAGCCCAGCACCTACGATTCGCTCCCCGTCGAGCCGTTCACCTTTTGCTAGGTAGGAAATATCTACCGACGCTGCAAGCTGGCACCTTGCATCGGCAGGCAGCTTATCAAATGGGTCTGTATCAGAAAGGAAACTTAAAATATTGGGTAACAGTGATTGATCCATATAATTCCCCATACGGAAAAACCCCTGAGGCTATCAGGGGTTATTTTGACGTATTAATGGCTTAACTATGCGTTATCTTGCGCACGCCTAGCGACACGAGGACTTTTCATTAACTCGCGAGCAATAGACCAGAACACATAAGCCAGAGACGCGATGGCAAAAATATTGTAGCCACCCATCACCCAACTCGGTACATTTTGAGCAAGGTAGATGTACATGGATACCGAGCCTAGAGCAATCAACAACGAAACCGGCTTAACCATTGACCAAGGCTGGATATCCACTTGCTCGGTGTAGACTTCCACATATGCCTCCTGAGGGTAGAAGTAACCGACCGTCAGCATAAAGACAACGTTGACAACAAACAGTAACCCCACCAAATGGAAGAAATGAATATCAACCTGAATAACAAAGTTAAACAGAATATACGCTGACATACCGAACAGCAGACCGAGCTTGGCCGCAATCGCCGGCACACGCTTGGTCAGCAGGCCAACCAATACCACACTCAAAATAGGTGAGTTAAAAATACCCTGCAGCTGCTGGATAAGATAGAAAAGTCCATCCGGCGCATTGGCCACCAGCGGTGCAACGATCATCGCCGTTAGCGCGAGCCCCAAACCGAGGTATTTACCCACAGCAACAATCTGTGCTTCAGTGGCATCCGGCTTTAGACTCTTCTTGAAAATATTGACCGTAAACAGCGTCACTGATGAGTTCAAGCCGCCACTAAAGGTCGAGAACACCGCTCCCACCACAACCGCAGCAAAGAAACCAACCAAGACTTCCGGTAGCACCAATTGAACCAAATTTGGATACGCGTGATCCGGGTTGTCAATTTGCCCCTGGAAAATATGGAAAGCAATGATGCCGGGCAAAATGATGATAGATGGGATCATCAATTTGAAGAAAGCACACAGCAGTACCCCCTTCTGGCCTTCTGCAAGATTTTTAGCCCCCAGCGCTTTTTGCACAATTGACTGATTAGTACACCAGAAGAACATGTTGGAAACGATAAGCCCCGTAAACAAGGTCGAGAACGGCACCAGCGAATCCTTGTCACCGATCGAGTTAAACTTTCCAGGGTTGGTATTGTAGACATCCACCAGGCCTTGCCATACATCACCATCACCAACATAGGACAGAGCAAAGAAGGTCACCATTAAACCGCCGGTGATAAGGCCCACCCCGTTAATTGTATCGGCAATAGCAATCGCCTTGATACCTCCAAACACGGCGTAAATGGCCCCCATACCTCCAACGCCCCACACAACCAGCCAAAGCGCTGTAGTTTTGTCGACGTTAAATACCGTCGAAACCTGGAACAGGCTTTCCAACGCGATAGCACCGGTATAAAGCACGATGGGCAGCAGGGAAATCACATACATACCAAGAAACAGAAACGAGGTGATAGTCAGTGTCTGCTTATCAAAACGGCGCTCCAGAAACTCGGGAATGGTAGAGATACCCAGCTTGAGATAGCGCGGCAAAAAGAAGATTGCAAACAAAACGATGGTCATCGCCGCCATGACTTCCCATGCCATCACGATAAACCCGGTACGGAACGAAAGGCCGTTGAGACCAACCAGATGCTCGGTAGAGAGGTTCATCAGCAGCATCGAGCCACCGATATAGACCCCGGTAAGGGAACGCCCGCCCAAGAAGTAACCTTCAGCAGAATTAGTCAGGTGGGCGTTATGGGTTTTGTAGTATGCAAAACCTGCTACAAATAGGGTAAAACCAATAAACGAGATAAAAGCCAACATCATGTCCTCCATATCTTTCGTTTACGCATTGATTGCCAGTACCGGGCACACTCTTCGCCCGATGCTGAGGTAGGCTTACAGGAAAAACAGATAAAAAAAGGGGGCGCTGGTAGATAGCGCCCCCTGATAACGAGGACTAGAGTTTGACTTCCAGGCCCGATTTCAACGATTCAATTGCGCTATCAGCGAGCAATAGAGCCTGTTCGCCGTCATAGCCACTGCATTCTGGCTTCGCACGCCCTGCAAGTACATCTACAAAGTGATTCCACTCTGCTTTATATGCCGCGTCATAGCGCTGCAAAAAGAAGTGTTCAGGTTTAGCCGCTACGCAACCATTTTCACCCCACTGCTCAACAGCATCTTCTTTGATATTGTTCGCCGTCAGTAAGCCTTTTTCACCATGCAGTTCAATACGCTGATCATAACCGTAGCCAGAACGTCGGCTGTTAGAAATTGTCGCCATCGCACCTGAAGGGAATTTCATCACAACGAATGCGGTGTCAATGTCACCAGCCTTGCCGATCTCAGGATCAACCATATTGCTGCCCTTCGCATAGATAGAGACAGGATCCTCACCCATGATAAAACGTGCCATATCAAAATCATGGATTGTCATATCACGGAACATGCCACCAGAGACTTTCACGTATTCGGCTGGTGGTGGCGATGGATCGCGAGAAGTGATCAAGAGTGATTCGGCTTTGCCAATCGAGCCAGCACTCAGCATTTCACGCACTTTACGGAATTGCGGGTCATAACGGCGGTTGAAGCCAACAAACAGCGGAACGTTATTCGCCTTAACCGTCGCCAGGCAATCTCTGACTCGTGCAATATCGAGGTGAACGGGCTTTTCACAGAAGATGGTTTTACCGGCTTTGGCTGCCAACTCAATCAGGTTCGCATGGGTATCAGTTGCCGATGCAATCAGCACTCCATGCACATTCGGATCAGCTATCGCCTCTTCAGTCGACTGTACTTTCGCTCCATATTTTTCTGCCAGTGCATTTGCACCGTCAAGGTACGGGTCGATCACTGAATAAAGCGAGGTTTCTTTGTGTTCTGCGATGTTAACTGCGTGAACCTGACCAATACGGCCTGCACCGAATAACGCGATATTGTACATAGAGACTCCTTGGCACCGAGCTGTTTAATGCCCGACATAATTTCACGATAGGTATCTGGTCGACGACTAAAAATGTACGTAACCAAAATCAACTAAATAGATATTTGTTATTGTTCCTACTATCGGAGGACAGTAACTCACGTCTTCCTTCTGATGATTAAAATACACCAAACGAAACATTTATTTCAATCGTTCAATTATTGAATATTTTATTTTTGCTGATGACCTATCACTTTCTCTGTTCTTTTAAGTAAAACATGTCAGACAGATCACGAATATAATGTGAAGATTCATGAGAAAGGCTCTATTTTGCGTAAAAAAGTATAAAAATCGGCAAACAGCAAACCATCAGCCACTAGAAGCTTTAGGAATAAACGTTTCATCGCAGTAACCAACACACCCAGCAATAATGCAGCTGTTTCGCTTAAAGTTAACTTGGCATTGCAACAACGAAGAAAAAAAGCAAGGCAGGTAAGATGAAAGAAGCCTTCCTCCCGCATGCAATGCATACGAAAAGAAGGCTAATGGGGGTTAGGGGATAATTAGTAATGGCGCGCCTTAGTCGACAATACCTGCTTAATCTCGTCCGCCGCCGCTACGATTTCAGGATTGTCTGCCACCTGGGCCGTCCCAGTTCGCCACCAAGACTCATAACCGTGCGTCATCGTCTTTGGCAGTACCTTTATATCAATCAACGTCGCTACAGGCTGTTTCTTGGCATCTTCCAACGCAGCCAATAGCTGATCTCTTGTGTGAACGGTATAGCCTTTGCAGCCATAGCTCTCCGCGTTCTTGGCAAAATCCACCTTGACCAGCGGCCCTGTCATGCGCCCGGTATTGGGATCGCGTTGACGGTTTTCCGTTCCGTAGCTGCCCATCCCCTGCCCCATCTGCAGGTTGTTGATGCAACCAAAGCCCGCGTTATCAAACAGCAGCAAGGTAACTTTAATGCCTTCCTGGATTGCAGTTTGCAATTCCGAATGAAGCATCATGTAAGATCCATCTCCCAGCATGGCATAAACAGGTTGGTTAGGGCTGGCGATTTTTGCACCAACAGCAGCTGCAACTTCGTACCCCATGCATGAATAACCATATTCCATATGATAGGTATCGGGTTGTTTCGGTTGCCAGATACGTTGTAGATCACCTGGGAGAGAGCCCGCGGCGCCCACAATTATGGCATTGTCTTCGAGCTGGCTATCCAGTAGTCCCAGTACACCCGTTTGGGTTAACTGGGTCTTCAGCGTGTCGCAGTATTCCGGTAGCTTGTCATCAAGATGGCCTGGCACCTCTGGCACAAAGCCCGTTTCAACCTGTATCGAAAACAGCCGATCTAATTCATTTTTCCAGAGATTACGGGCATGAGATATCTCATCGCCATAGCTACTGATATAACCCGCTTGCGACAATTTAGCCTTCAGCGCCAACAGCGCCGCTTGGGCATCCGCGACAACGGGTACAGCATCAAGCTTACCTGCATCAAATTCAGCAACGTTAATAGTCAGAAACTCCACTTCCGGGTTTTGGAACAATGATTTCGATGCAGTCGTAAAATCAGTAAAACGGGTACCAACACCAATTACCAAATCGGCTTCTTTGGCTATCAGGTTAGCCGACAAGCACCCTGTCGTTCCGACGCCGCCGCAGTTTAAGGGGTGATTCGCCACGATACTGCTCTTTCCGGCCTGGGTTTCACCAAACGGAATATTGAATATCTCGGCAAACTGACGGAAAGCATCATGCGCTTCGGCATACCGTACTCCGCCCCCACACACCAACATTGGCTTTTTCTTGCGCATAATCAGTGAAAGGGCATCATTTAGCATTGCCTCTGTTGCCGGACGACGCTCGATACGGTGGACACGTTTCTTAAAGAAATACTCCGGAAAGTCATGAGCTTCACCCTGAACATCTTGAGGCAGGCTGATAGTTACCGCGCCAGTATCAGCAGGATCGGTCAACACACGCATCGCATTAATCATCGCTGTCATAAGTTGTTCAGGGCGAGAGACTCGATCCCAGTAACGCGAGACGGGTCTGAAACAGTCATTGGTACTGATGGAGCAATCGTGATACTGCTCCACCTGTTGCAAGACAGGATCAGGCTGACGTGTTGCAAATACATCCCCGGGTAAAAACAGAACAGGGATCCTGTTTGCTGTTGCGGTGGCGGCAGCGGTTACCATATTGGCAGCACCGGGGCCGACAGAGGATGTTACTGCATAGATTTTTTTGCGTTTTTGTTGTTTGGCAAACCCCATCGCAATATGCGCCATGCCTTGCTCGTTGCAGCCTTGATGAACAATTAAGTCCCCAGCATCTTGCTCAAGAGCCTGCCCAAGTCCAAGTACATTGCCATGGCCGAAAATAGTCATGACACCATGAACAAACTTATGCTCGCAGCCATCGACTTCCACATACTGTTGATTGAGAAATTTCACTAACGCCTGGGCGGTCGTCATTCTTAAGGTGTTCATAGCCAAAACTCCACATGCTTCATATCGGGCAGGGCGATTGCCAGCCCAACAAGTGCTGCCACGCACTTAGATCCAGTAATAACCTCACTATATGGAATTATTTTTTCACATCAACACCAAAATGAAACGTATGGTTCTTTTTGTGATCCCAATAGAAAAACCCTTTCATATGCCAGCGATTAACCTCCATATCAGACTTTGCTTGCTCGCACGAAAAAGACGCCCGTAGGCGCCAATAAAAGAAGAAAGCAAGGCTATTACATTGTCGGCATCGTAAAGCTGCTCGCATGATGTTCCAGGCGAACACTCGCAGGCCAGCGACTCGTCACCGTTTTCATTCGGGTGTAAAAACGAACCCCATCATTGCCATGCACGTTTAGCGGCCCAAATACAGAACGCTTCCACCCACCAAAACTATGGAACGCCATTGGCACAGGAATTGGCACGTTGATCCCAACCATCCCTACCTGAACATCTTCGCTAAACTGGCGGGCGGTTTCACCATCGCGGGTAAAGATTGCCGTTCCGTTGCCGTATTGATGACGATTAATCAGCGTCAGTGCAGTTTGGTAATCAGGTACCCGAACCACAGCAAGCACTGGGCCAAAGATTTCTTCTTCATAGATAGTCATATCCGGTGTTACACCATCAAACAAGGTCGGACCGACAAAAAATCCGTCTTCATAATCATCAACAACCAGTTCACGACCATCAACAAGCAATGTCGCTCCCTGATCTACACCCGACTTAATATAGTCACAAATACTCGCTTTATGCTGGGCTGTTATAACCGGTCCCATGTCATTTTCCCGGCCTTCTACCACACCCGGTCCCACCCGCATTTCTGCGATACGGGTTTGTAGCGCCGCCACCAAGTCATCCGCAATTTCATCACCGACAGCAACAGCAACAGATAACGCCATACAGCGCTCACCCGCCGCACCAAATGCCGCCCCCATAATGGCATTAGCTGCCATATCAAGCTCTGCATCAGGCATCATAATACAATGGTTTTTCGCCCCGCCCAGTGCTTGACAGCGTTTACCGTGCGCAGAAGCCGTCGCATAGATGTATTCTGCAATCGGTGTTGAACCGACAAAACTGACAGCTTGAATCCGTGAGTCTGTTAGAAGTACATCAACCGCTTCTTTGTCGCCATTTACGACATTGAAAACACCATCGGGTAAACCAGCCTGCTGGAGCAGTTCTGCCAGCTTTATAGCAAACGATGGATCTTTTTCTGAAGGTTTAAGTACAAATGTATTACCCGTGGCAATTGCAATTGGGAACATCCACATCGGTACCATTGCAGGGAAGTTAAAAGGAGTAATACCTGCGCACACACCAAGAGGCTGCATAAGGGAATGGCTGTCGACTCCAGTACCAACGTTCGCAGAATGCTCGCCTTTTTGCAGGTGGGGGATCCCACAGGCGAACTCGACCACTTCGAGACCACGGGTTAATTCGCCAAGTGCATCTGAATACACCTTGCCATGCTCTTGTGAAATGAGCTTGGCCAGTTCCTCGCTGTTCTGTTCCAGTAGAACTTTGAACTTGAACATAACGCGGGCACGTTTAAGTGGAGAGGTTTTAGCCCAAGCAGGAAAAGCACTATCTGCCGCAGCAACCGCTTTTTCTACTTCTTCCGACGAACTCAATACAACTTGGCGAACTTGCTTTCCGGTTGCCGGATTATAGACAGGTGCAAACCGGGAACTCTGGCTGGCAACATATTGGCCACCGATATAATTCTGGATAGTTTCCATCTTCTTCTCTCTTCTTTTCGAATTCGGATGTGGTAAAGCCTACGCCAGAACTATAATGAAATAAACATTTCATTTAAATGATTATGCGCGCGAAAATTTCATAAGTGTGACGTTGAGTATATTTCCATTAATTGCTCAATATACGTACTAAACCCTTATAAAACAGGTATCGAACCACTAATTTTGTGTGACAAATGTCAAACGAAACATTTCATTATTGGCAAATTTTAGAAGTAGCTCATGATAAAAAGGATTCCCTTGTTCTAACTATCACTCTACAATTGACCTAAATATTTCATTTTGAGGGTAATATGACAGTAGCCAAGAACCTGGCAGAATTGCAGGAGCAGATTCGAACCCGTTACAGTGACTTAAGCAAACGGCTCCAACAGGTTGCACAGTATGTCATTGATAATAATAACAGTGTTGCCTTCGATACTGTTGCCGTGATTGCCAAAGAAGCCAATGTTCCGCCTTCAACACTGATTCGCTTCGCTAACACTTTTGGCTTTAGTGGCTTTAATGAAATGAAGCAGCTATTTCGAACCAACTTGATCAAAGAGACGGCAAGTTACACCGAGCGAGTGCGATTAGTTCGTGAAATTGGCGGTGAAAATGCCTCGATTGACCGTCCCAAAGATATTCTGAACGAATTTGCCCGTGCCAACGCGCAAGCCATGCAACAACTCGCTGCACAAACCTCTGCTGACGATCTCCAGCATGCCATTGATTTGCTCAAAGCGGCAGACACCATATATGTCATGGGGCTGGGGCGATCTTTCAGCGTAGCTACGTATTTAACCTATGCGCTTCGCCACATTGAACGTAGAACCGTTTTGGTTGATGGTTTGGGCGGAATGTTCCGCGAGCAGCTGAATGTTATCAGCGACAAAGATGTTGTAGTATCAGTCAGCTTTTCTCCTTACGCAGAAGAAACCGTGATGGTCAATAATACTGCGGCACAAGCTGGTGCAAAACAAATCGTCATTACAGACAGCCAAATTAGCCCGTTAGCAACATTAAGCGATGTCTGCTTCGTGGTAAAAGAGACACAAGTTGATGCTTTCCGCTCACAGTCGGCGACATTATGCTTAGCACAGTCCATTGCCGTTGGGTTAGCCTTCCAGTCGCAGTAGATTGTTAGTGGTTATGCCATACGGTGGGCGATGTGGTTATAAGACTCCTCACGCCTACCAATTGGCTACCAAGGAACATGTGAGATTGTTGATTATTAATCCTCTCGGGGAAACATCAGGCTCACCACTATCAGGCTTACAGTACACAGCCCGCCCATCAGCAAATATGACATTGACAAGCCAATTGCCGCACTACTCCACCCCGCCAGCAGATAGGTGAAAAACCACCACAGGTGAGACAGAGAAAAATGCGCGGCAAAAAACGCTGGTGCATCAGGTTCTTTGCAAGAGCGGGTGACCAATACTCCTGCCGGCGTCTGAATACAGGACATGCCTATTCCTAATAGCAGGCACACCGCAACAAAACCCGGCCAAGACGGTGTCAATGCACCGAATAACAACGCCAGCGAAATACTCACGCCACCTGCAATCATAAATGGCCTAATAGTGCGCTTTTCCAGCCAGCCGGGCAACTTGAGCGCAACCATCATTGAGCCAAAACCGACCACAGCCATGGCCAGCGCTGTTTCTCTGTCTCCGCCTTCCAGAACCTGGTTGATATACACCACGGTATTTACAATCACCATGGCACTGGCACCTGCAGCGGCAAGATACGCTACCCACAAGGCTCTGAGTCTCGGTGTCTCCAAATAGGACTGGATACCAAATTTTAGGTTATTCCATACGCCCCTGCCGTGGTCGACAGGCATCACCGCAGGCAGGGTGCAGCTAATGATTAGCACACCAGACAGAATAAAAGTCAGCGCATCAAGAATAAACAGATCGCGAAAGCCGATCAGCAACAGCAACATCGCAGTCAGCAACGGACTGATGATCTGTTCCAAATCATACGCCATTCGACTGTAGGACAAGGCTCGAACATACTGATCCCGGTCTGGTAAAATTTGCGGCAGCGTAGACTGAAACAACGGGGTAAAACCTGCCGAGCACGCATTAATCACAAAGACCAAGACATAAATCTGCCAGCTTTGGGTGACAAGCGGCAGACAGAGGATCAATCCTGCACGGATAATATCCAACGCAAACATGAACTGCTTTCGCGGCAGTTTGTGGGCAACAGCGCCAAAAACCGGCGCCAGACCGACATAGGCGATCATCTTCAGCGCAAATGCGGTTCCCAGCACGGCGCTGGCACCTTCGGCCTCCAGCTCCCAGGCCAGCAAGGCCAGCGTCAACGAACTGATCCCAGTACCGATCAGCGAAATAATCTGGGCACTGAGCAACTTCAGATAGGTGGTATTTTTCCGCATCGGTAGCGTTGTAGTGATCGTTTCAGTTGCCATACTCATTGCCTATCGATGGTCGTTACTTCACTTAACCCGCCGCTGTACTTGTTATCGGTTTACTTACATACCTGCAGCCAACCTCAGAGCAGCAAGATCTCCAATATAGGGCTGAGGGTCGTTTTTATTGTCGCTGATATATTGATGCTTCTCCGGTCCCTTGCCACACAGCAACAACACGTCATCAGGCATCAGACAAGAAACGGCACGCTCGATAACGCACTGGCGATCAGGATTCGTACTGCTGTTGCCTATTACCAGCTTGCTCCCCATAGCTGCAAACAAAGTATCCTGGCAAACTCCCAACGGATTGTCGGTCGTAAAGAAGACGTAGTCCGAGTGCGAGCTGCACAACTCGCCAATGGCTGCCGCATCCGCCAAGCGGTCTCCCGTTACTCCAATTACGGTATAAACCCGCCCCTGACTGTGGCGTCGCACATTATCCAAAAGGTTAAGCAAACTATCGTAATTATGGGCATAGTCTATGATTGCCGTGGCACCATTTTTCAGTGGATAGACCTCACTGCGTCCGGGGGCATGCTCCATAGTAGCCAGCATCTCTACGGCTGCTGACATCTCAATGTCCATTGCCGTCAGCATTGCCAATACTGCAAGAGAATTTTCGATATTGAACGTAAATGGCAGGGAGGTGCTAACCGAAAACTGCTGCTCTTGATAGCTAAGCGAAAACTGCCCGCCATGACAGGATGAAGCGATGTCAGAGGCGAATAGATCTGCTCCGGGATCTTGCATACTAAAGGTGACAACCCGCGCCTTGCTTCGACAGCGTTCGATCATCGCCAGCGCCAATTCATCGTCAAGGTTGACTATCGCCACACCGCCGGGTTTAAGCCGGTCAATCAACCTCAACTTAGCCTGAATATAATCATCGCGACTTCGGTGATAATCAAGATGATCACTGCCGATGTTGGTGATGACCACCACATCGAAATCCACAATGCTCACTCTGTCTTGTGACAGTGCATGGCTGCTGACTTCCATCACATTGTGAGTCACGCCCGATTGCTCCATGGCATGAAACAGGTTCAGCAGGCTGATCGCATCCGGTGTGGTATTGTCCAGCTCAACCTGTTCATCACTGAACTGGCAGCCCAGCGTACCAGTATAGGCTGACTTAAACTGACGGTTTAACAAGGCATTGAGGCAATAGGCCACCGTGGTTTTACCGTTTGTCCCCGTAACACCAATTTGCACCAGCTTATCCTGCGGGTACTGGTAATACTGGTTAATCAAACTAACACTGCTACTAAAGCTGGGCGTCAATAGACAAGGAATATCGATATCGAGCGGTTTATTGGCAATCACACCAACAGCGCCTTTCTGGATCGCTTCATCGACTGATTGATGGCTGTCCCAGTTCGGCCCCTGGCGACAAACAAACACATCACCCGGAATAATTTTCTGACTATTGCTCTGAAAACGAATCGCACCGAGCTGGCGCAGTTCGTTAAGATTTACTGTGTGGCATTTTTTCATCGTTATGTCTGTCGCTTAAAGTAAGGGCAATCAGTCATCTTACGCAACAATGTATAAATTCATCATTTCATGACGACTGTGTTGTTATTGTAAGAATTATTTGGCCATCAATGTAATCGAACAGATTGATTAAAGTTATGCGCGGTATCAATTAGAGGGGAGTCGTTCTCAAACGACTTCGTGCACTGACTATGCCGTAATACTAACGGCTTCCGGATACGCTAGCGTGCCTGTCTACCAACCACGCCACCAGTACCAGATATATGCTGGCCAGGAAGATTTGGCCGATACGAGTATAGAAGCTAACATCAATCTCTTTGCCGCCACCTGAGATCACCGAGCCGAACACCACCAGCATGGCTGAGAAGATACCGGCATAAACCGGGGCTTTATGCGGTTCAAGGTAGAGCTTTTGTGCAAACAGCCAAGCAAACAATGTCATCATAGCCAGCAAGAACGGGAACCAGGGAGCCACAACCAACAGCTCATAGGCAATTACCGCCAATATCCCTCCCACCATATTAGTCAGCAGAAGAAAAATGCTCAGCTTGATACTGCCCGGGCTCGTAAGCTGTAGTGACAATATTCCTATAAATGCCAATGTCAGCAAAGCGCCGCTGGCCTGAAAATAATAGAAATACACTATAACCGGAAAACTGATCGCCAACGCCTTCAGTGCATTGCCAACACGCAGGGGCTCAGACAGGGAGACATCACGACGTTGAGCCGAGGACCCATCCGGCTCAATAATCGGCTCAGGCAGGATCTGGTGCATCAACCAAAAAATAACCACCGCCCCGATACCAGATACCATCAACCCCTTACCCAGCAGCAGCGCCGCAGCTGGGTGGATGATCCCCATATAGGGCACCAGCAAAACAGCAATCATCAGGATCATGGCAAAAAAGTTCCAGCGTGGATCCTGAAACAAGTAATAAGCCCAGAACATCAGCAGCCCGATCAACAACAGCAGGATGAGCGGATACTGCGTTACACCGTGACTTACCACCAGCGCAATCAACACCGTAACCACCATTGCCAGAAAAAGTTCGTCAAACGTCCCCCGGCTTGGTGCAGGCCTGTCGACAAAGAACTTTGCCACAAATACCGGCATTATATAGGCCAGCGTCCAGTCAATACTGTATGCCAGCGCTATCGCCAACACGACACCGAGGGTATATCTCAGAGTACGGCGACCAAAGAAACAGGGCAGCGTCTTGGTTGTTGCATCACAATTAGCGGACATAAGACATCCAGCTGATCAGGCGGATCCACATTTTGCCAAAGATATTCATTACTGAATCTCCGTCGGTATACACCATGACATCCGCCTGACCGCCAACCCGCAACAGGCCGCCTGGCCGATTGTCCTCAAAGCGGATCACCACCGGAAACCGCTGGCTCTGCCGCAGCCACCCAGACTGGTTGGCAACAGTTGCCAGCTGCCCGGAAGCCTGAGATTGTTCCCAATTGACGCCGTAATCCATACTGGCAACCCTTCCCCGGAAAACCTCTCCAGGCGCATTATCGAGGGCTAACTCTACCAAATCGCCAACGCGGATATTGCCCAGACTGTTCTCGCGATAATAAGCCTCTACCCAACTGTCTTCACCAGAAACAAAAGTCAGCAATGGCTGGCCTTTGTTAGCATAAAAACCCTCATCAAGGCGAAAGTTCGAGACCCCACCCATTGCCGGGGCTCGAATAACTGTACGCTCTAGGTCAAGTTGCGCTTTCTGCAGGGCCAGCAATGCCACCTGCATCTCGGTATTGTCCTCACCGACCTTACCCAATTGCTTTTTGGCCTGTACCAATCCTGCCCGGGCCGTTTCTACCTGCGCCCTGGCATGAGCAACGGCGGCGCGGGTTTTATCAGCATCAGCCTGAGTGACAATGCCTTTATCGGCCATCGCCAGTACACGGCCTGCCTGACGTCGAATATTTTCCTGATTGACTAGCGCATCAGACAGCTTGACCTGTGCAGCTTCCACCGATGCAGTCTGTACGCCAATCTGCTTCCCGGCCTCCTCCAGCCCCTGCTCGGCTTTCCTTAACGCTATCTGATAATCCGTCGGATCAATCTGGAGCAAGGGGTCACCGGTCTGTACCAAATCATTAGGAGCGACATTTACCTTAGTCACTTCACCCGAAACCAAAGGAGCCAACGGGATCACATTAGCCCGTACCCGCGCCATATCAGTATTAGGAATAATCCTATCTGCAACTAGATAGAAGGCAAACAACCCAATACAGATCAGCAGCACTAACAAGGTGACAGAGCGGGGGCTCGGTGTTCGCCCCGCGGCCTGCTCCTGATAGCTATGATTATCCTGTTCGGCTTGCTCGGCAACTGGAGAAGATTTTGATTCTTGTTGTTTCAGTTCCGGTTCTCTTTGGCTCATTCCGACCTCATCAGCTTCACTGCTCATTGCAAGCAATAAAATGTATGCCGCAATCCTATCTGGTGACGAGTCTTCTTTTTTATCATTTCACGCCACAAAGAAAAGTAAATCAAACAACCCTAATGGCGTAAAATGATAAATACCGCACCGATCATTTTTTATACTTCCTCTCGTTCAACAAACAAACCAACATCACAGCGAGAAATTAAGATGAAAAGCATCTGGGCCAAAATAAAACAGTTCCTGCTTACTCCCTACGGCAAAGCTTATCTGGTCTTTATCACCCTTACCAAACTCTATCTGGTGTACAAATGGGCACTGGACTATGTCAGAAAATTTGGCGGCGAACTGTTTGAAATGATTGGCGCATCGGTCTCAATGGGAGAAAACGCCAGCGTGGTAAGTTTTACTGCTATCTGCGGTTACTACACAATCGAAGCCATTATTAGCATCTTTCGCAGCTCCCCTAAAAAAGTGCAACAAGCCACCCAAGCCTGAACACATAACTGAAAAAATCCCCCTATACTGCAGGGATGCAGTCCGCTAACCCGGTATAATTCTTGATAGCTTTGATATAATACTCCGGACTTAGCCACACCCGCGGAGCAAAAGGAATGACCCAAGGCCAACTGGTCCCGCTGATCAAAACTGCCCATGCCGCTACCCTGATTGAAATGCTCAAACATTTCGAAGCAGATATCTACCCGCTCCTCAAAACAGCGGGACTGCCCGAAGATATCCTCCAGACACACCATGAATTTGTTCCTGAAACCCCAATCAAACATCTGCTGGCCATGATGGCCGAAAAGGCCGATCCGGATCATTATGGTGATTTGCTCCGTACTGCTATTCGCGAGTACTTTATTCCCAAAATGCTCAGGCACTTACACAGCCCGAAAACAATTGGCGAGGCCATAGAGCAATTGCAAACCGCAGTGCAGCACGACTCCCCAACCGCCAAAGTCAGTCTCGAATATTTCAACGGCACGCCGTGGTTCTGCCGCCACAAGCAAAAAGAGCTATCAGACGGCTTCCTATGGGCAGAGGTTTTTGCCATTCTGTTCCTTATTGAATTCATCCGCTTTGCCAGCAAAACCCAATGGCTACCGAACTGTATTGCCGTGCAATCTCCCAGTGCCGACAAACTGGCTGGTATGCTGAACAGCCCTCAAACCGTGCTCTATGCCAACCGCAGCCTGGCCGCCGTCGAACTTTCTAATGACATGCTGGCAATGCCCTTCAATCTACCTGTCAGCTTCACTTCGCCCGACAAGTTGGATAATCGCCCAAAGCCTCTGGGCTATGTGGAAACCATCTATCTGGCCCTTGCTCCTTACCTGTCGCGGCAAACCCTGTCTATCCAGCAGGCTGCCGCTTTGCTGAACACCAGCCCCCGTACCCTACAGCGCCGCCTGTCTGCGGAAAACACCAGCTTCAAGAACATAAGGGAAAACATTATGCTGGCAACCGCCTGCCAGCTGATGGAAAACCGACATTACTCACTAACCGATATCGCATCCGAGCTAGGCTATGCCGATATCGCCCACTTCTCGCGGGCATTCAAAAAGCTGACAGGCTTTCCGCCCAAGGATTACCGCAAGCGTTTCCGGACCTAACTGCAACGACAAAAAAACCGCCTCACGAGAGGCGGTTTCAAATCAGGCAAAACGTTTTGATTACAGGGTGCGGATATCTTTGAAGAGTTCCCCGCCTTTCATCACAACCTTGATATTGTCCGGGTTGGCAAGAATATCCAAATCCTCAACCGGGTTACCGCTGACTAAGAGCATATCGGCAAACGCCCCTTCACGGATCACACCAATATCGCCCTCCGGATATGAGTCCAGCAATCCGGACATTTTCAGCAACTCACCGGCATCCGAGGTCGCCTGCTTGATACCGCGGAACGAACCGAAGTATTTCTTCCGCGCAGAAAACTCTGCGTTTTGTTTGGCATGAACCTCTGGTGTCCCGACCAAATCGGTACCGAACGCACATTTCAGGCCGTATTTCTCGACCAGCTCAGCCTGCTTGAGCAAGCCCCTTCCGACCCGTTCGGTCTTCCGGTAGAGGATTTCGCTATCAAGCGGGATCATCCGGTTGGCAATCAGCTCGGCTGTCGCATATTGCGGAACAATCCAGACTTCCTTGTCCAAGCACATCCGTGCTATCTCATCATCCATAAAAGTGGCATGCTCAAGGGACTTCACCCCCTCTTCCACCGCAATCTTCATCGCAGGGCCGGCATGAATATGGCTGCAAACATACGATCCGTAATTGGTCACGGTTTCTACAATCGCCCGTAGCTCTTCCCGGGTATATTGGATCGTATCAAGCGGATCAAACAGCGATGATGCCCCGCCGCCGCCAAACACCTTTATGTGAGAGGCCCCCATGAAGATTTGGTCACGGGTTCGCTTCAGGCACTCCGGTACGCCGTCAGCCAGTATCAGATGCCCCTGACGCATGAAGCTCGAGTCCTCCAGATTCTGGTTGAAATTGGAACGCTGGGTCCGGCTTTGCCTATAGTCGGCATGACCACAGGTTTGTGAAATCGCACCATAGCTCGGGTAAATCCGCGGACCAGGCACAAAATGATTGTCGATACTCTGCTTCAAACCATAGCAGTTACTGCCGACATCTCGGACCGTGGTAAAACCCCGTTCCAGCATCTGGCGGGCAATCACCGTCGAACGCACCGCTACCTCTTCCGAGGTCATGTTATCCATGGCCTTGAAGGTATCCGAAAAAGAGATGTGAGTATGAGCATCAATCAAGCCCGGGATCACCGTATAGCCTGCCGCGTCAATCACCTGGTCATATTCCGCCCCAGAATGTTGCTGACAGGCAATCTCAGTGACAACCCCATCTTCGACACTGATAAAACACCCCGGTTTTACCACCTCATTAATCCCGTCAAACAGTGAAACATTCTTTACTAGCACTTTCATAATCTATCTCCTGTCAATACTTGTTCAGGCAATCTGCCGGGTTACTCACACTGTGCAGTCGCTTCGCCTAGCTGGCACGCTTCCAGTTCGATATGGTAGATTTCGATAATTTTCTCCGCCGTAGCGTCAATATCCTCTGCCGTGGTATGGCAGTTCAGGACAGAGAAAAGCATGGTCTTTAACCCCTTGTAGCCCGACGTTGACGGGTAGCAGAAGCCATCTTGCTGCAACTGGTGTACAACTCGCGCGGTCAGGTGGTTTCGGAACTCGTCGCCACCGATACCGAACTGCGCCGAAAATCGGTTGGACACTACATCATTGAGAATGGTGATCCCGTCGACGTGGCGAAGCCTGTCAGCCATTCTCTGTGCCAACACACAACAATTGTCGAGGTGCGCCTGAATACCCTCTTTGCCCAGCGCCTTGATAGCGGCATAGACAGGCACACCACGGGCCCGACGCGATGCCGAAATTCCAAAATTAATCGCATTGCGATCCGGCTTGGCAATCGCATCTGTCAGGTAGTCACCCATGCTGTTGCCCCCCATGGCTGTTGCCAGCAAGGTGGCATCACGGACAATCACCATCCCGCTGTCATAGGGCATGTTGAACCATTTGTGACCGTCGGTATCCCACGAATCCGCTTTCTCAATCCCTTTGAGCAGGTGCTTCTGGTTATCGCTCACGGCAGACCAAAGGCCAATCGCTCCGTCGACATGCAGCCAGGCATTAGGGTGAGCCTGGACATGAGCTGCAATCTCCTCGAACGGATCAAATGCTCCGGAATCAATACAACCAGCCTGGGCACAAACCAGTGTCGGGCCATCGCATCGGTCCAAAATCGCCGGCAGGTGGTCAGGAATAATTCTCAAGTTGTTGTCGGTAGGAATGGTCTTGATATCGTTCACACCGATACCGATCATCGAGAGCGCACGCTTAATGGTTGAGTGGATCTGATCACTCACCACAACATGAATACGCGGCGCGTTATACAGGCCCTGAGTCGCCACATCCCATCCGGCCTTTTGCAGCAGGCTGTTACGGGCTGTGATCAGTGCGGTATAGATAGCTTCTTGAGCTCCGGAGGTAAAGCCGACTCCGGCGGTATCTGGCAGGCCGAGCAACTCCAGCATCCACTCGGCAGCAGTTTCTTCAACAACCGATGTGCCCGGGCTGGAAACATAATACGGTACATTCTGATCCCAGGCGCTTACCAGCCAGTCTGCAGCCAGAGCAACCGGGAAGGAACCACCGATGGCATAGCCGAAATAACGAGGGCCGCCCGATCCAATCAGGCCGCTTTCAACATTGGTCACCAGCTCATCCAACACCTGTTCCGGATTGCTCGGTTTCTGCGGCAGGCTTCCACCGATCTTTCGGCGCAGCGATTGAGAAGTGACCTGCTTATCAATAGGCCTTTCCGGCAAAGATTCCAGATAATCAACGGCATGGGAAAGTGAGCGGTTCAGCAGCTTGCTGTACTGGTTAAACTGATGAGACATGGCGTACCTCTTTGGTTAATGACTGTGTCTAGTGCCATAAATTAAAGGTTTCGCCATGCTTTATTTATCATTTCACGCCATCTGAATACAAAGTACTCTGATTTATCCATGTCGCAAATTGGTAAAAACAGTAACACCCGCACCAGTACAGTGGAGACAAAACCAATCGGAGAATAAACCATGAAACGATTATCGCTATTAGCCGCCGTCTCTATAACATTATTCAGTACCCTACCAGCCCACGCAGAGATCTTTAGCAATGCCGCCAAGCTCGGCGCAAATGCCGGCGCTATGCAATATTGCAAAAAAATAGACACCTCGAATCAAGGTAAATACAACCTGTTGGGGATCAAGACACTAAAAGAATACGAGCAACTAGATTCAGGGGACCGAGCAAAGGCGCTTGTCTATAGAAAGAAGGCTGAACAGAAGGGAATTTATCTCTCGGAGCCACTCAACAAGGAACGATGCAGAAAGATTCGCCGTACCCTTCACCTTTGAATCTAAAAAAGGACTTGGTTCACGGAGAACCAAGCCCTTTTCAGTCAGGTACTCGTCGACATCCAGTTATTGTTTAACTACAACACCATCATATAGATATTCAAGATCATCGTCCGTCAGCATTTTTGAGAGACCAAGCGAAGCAACCGTTCGTCGTAGCTGAGGAATTGTGATAGGACCGACAGCCAACATATCCGCTCTTTCATGTGCAAGCGCATATGCATTGATCATCTGGTCTACTGTATAGATGGTACAATGCTCACTGTTGAAATCATCAGTAAATTGCACCACTCTCTCATATCTCTGCCTATTGTCTTCAGTGAAAATTGAATAAAATACATTTTTCCAATATGGGTCACCCGCATCATACTTCTCTTTTGCAGACGCCTTAGCATTCTGCCACCGAGGTTCGGGTTTATCCAGAATACTAAAACCTCCCAGAGGAGAGTATGACATTATTTTGATACCTTTCTGAAACTCTGGGCTACTCATTTCCTTGTGAAAGACTTGTATACCTCCAGCGTGTATTGATCTCTCGGACATTTCAAATAAAGAGAAATAGGGACTATTCAGTACCGGTTTAAGTAAGTCAGAATTTTCCGAGGCTAACTTTAAAGATTCATTAACTCTTGGTGTTCTCCAATTAGATACACCAATTTGCCAAACCTTGTCTGTTATTTCTTGGGCGCTGAGTGCCTTCAAAATTCTATTTACCGGTGTTTGCGGTCTATCAATCTCATCAAATTTGAAGAAATCGGCATCATCACGGTGCATCAGATAAACTGTAATATCATTGCTTAAATGGTTAGCCGTATGATGTAGCTCTCCCGATACGCGGGATTTAATCTGCTCTTCGCTACCGTATAAACGACTGGAATATGTACCGCTAGGTGCATTTTTTACCTCAATTCCCCCGTCGTCCGTAATGGTCGGTTTTTCACCCAATAGCCCCTGCTCACGAAGAACCGTTAGCAATTCCTCAGAATGACTGCCTGAATCAAGCTTTTGCGAGTAGTATAAGTCAAGGGGGAACCCCCCTTTTGATATCGTATAAAGATTTCTATCTGGATTCAGACTGCCATTGCTATAGAATCCGTCCTCGTGTATTTCACTATTTTTATAGTCCAGCCATTTCCCCAGCTTGTCTTCGATATTGCCAACATAAATTGGAGAGGTATCAAAAGTATTTATTCCCAACTTAACAGCTTCATCAAGAATAGCATGTAGCTCTTCATCTGAAATTTCTTGTTGTCCGTCTACAACCCAATTGGCTTGGATCAAGTGATCAGTACCCATAACTAATCTAGAAAACTTTTTACAATCGTTTTCTTTGTCACAAATATCAACATACTCCATTTCTTGATTGACTGGAGTTTTCCCTACGGTGCAATTTGCGAACGCTGAGCCCCAACTTATCATTGCAATAACTGGCAATATATATAAAGCCAACTTTTTTGGTCTTAAGTTTTCGTTGCAACTTAGATTAGAAGTATAACCCAGAGTTTTTTTTTGAAACTTCACTATTACCTTTCCTTGTTTTTAGTAATTAAAACATTATTAGACAAAATACCAATGCAACAAAGCCATCCGACAGCAACCTTGAGACCGCTACAATGTTAGTTTTGCTGATATCTATAAAGAATATTAATTATCGGCTATGTATTAACTCAATTAGATTGCTAACTAGCTAGGTTAAATGGCACTGGTGAACGACATTCCCACAAATGGATACCAGCTGCGTGTGTCTGGCCATGTGTTTCCATAGGTCTTCCTTTCCCTTGGATTATCTCAACTGCTGTCTATGTTGCCTTTCTATGCCACTAAAAACATCCTCCCAACTCCATGAGGATAAGGGTGAGTCAGAGGGAGTAGGTACTAAAATATTGATTTTTATGGTTTTTATTAAAAACCCACAATATGCAACAGAATCAATATTGGAATTCTGAGCCTTGATTAGCCGAGTCGCCTAACGTATCAAAAGACCACGTTGCTTAGTGTTGCAACGGACGCTGTTTCTGTTTACACACGATAACACTGGGCAAGGCCTGTAAAAGTAGCGCCCTACATTCTGTTACCAACCTTAAATCCAACCATCATTTACTCGATCATCGCTTTCATTGTGCCAACAATAAGCAGTGTTTTCGCTACATCACAAGAGCGAATCTTCAGATAAGAGCAAAACGGCAAATTGAATGTTAATCCTTTGTGAGCAAATGAGTTAATTTGAACATAATGAATACCTTGTAACATTATCTTTACTTCAATTCTACGCCCCGCCTGCTACCCATCTACACCTGAGAAAGAACAAGAAGGGATGATGCGCCCCAACATGCATATGGTGTATTATCTTAAATGGTCCCAAACTCTTGTTCCGAGACCACTGTTCAATAGACAAATAAAACAATGGATTTACTGAATACATATATCTCTTTCGAGCCCCCGCTCGGTTAGTGCAACGCGTATTGTATTTGTTGTCGCCGAACTCAGTTTAATTAGAGAAAGTCGGCATGATGTGAGGCTATTATGACAAGTGAAAGAATGTTTATTGGTTGTTATTCAGCACCAATTGGCACAATGAAAAATGAAGGTGAAGGTATTGTTAGCTGCCTATTGGATACTAATACTGGCGAATTTTCCGATCTGAAACTTAGTGCCGTTACCATCAATCCCTCTTACCTAATCACAACCAAAAATAATTCACTCTTTTGTATACAAGAGGCGTTTGCTGGGCAACAGCCTGTGCTAAGTCGCTACTATATAAATGGTGATGGGGAGCTCAACCACTGCCAAGATGTTTCAATGAGCGGCGAATTTGCTTGTCATCTTGCGATTGATCCTCAAGGTGAATTTGTCACTACGGCTCAATACGGCAGTGGCAGTTTTGAACTGTTTCCGTTAAATAAGAATAACGATCTCGGCCCTGCCTGTGATCTAATTCAACATCAAGGCAGTGGCCCAAACCTTGATCGCCAAGAAGGCCCTCACGGGCACCATATCTCCTTTTTAAATCACAGTGACACCTTAGTTACCGTAGATTTAGGCATTGATACAATAGGCTTCTACCCCTTTGATAGAAGCCAGGGGAAAATACTCAGCCAACAGGCCAAGCAGGTTGAACTGCCAAAAGGATGTGGGCCTCGTCATGTCATTTTCACTAAAGATGAAACAACAGCATTTGTGCTGTGTGAGCTATCGGAAGAAGTGATCGTCTTACGCCATACAAAAGGTCAATGGCAAATCACTATGCGATACCAACCCTTTGAGCCGCATAACCTTGGCGGAGCAACAGCCGCAATTCGGCTATCCGCGGACGAAAGGTTTATCTATGTATCAGGACGCCATCAAGCCCAAATTGCCTGCCTTGAGGTAGATTCCCAATATTCACTTCACTTGGTGGAGCGCACCAGCACCTTAGGCCTATTCCCAAGAGATTTTAATCTCAGCGCCGATGACAAATGGTTGGTTGTCGCCAATCAAAATTCTCACAATATCGTGAGCTTTAAACGAAACCCTAATAGTGGAAAACTCATCACTTCTGGCCATCAATTCGAAACGGGCAGCCCTGTTTGTATCGCGTTTAATTAATACCTTCAGTGCTGCTAGATAGCAAAAAAGGGCTTGGTTCACGGAGAACCAAGCCCTTTTCAGTCAGCCTGTGTTTTGGCTATTTATAACTTTCTACTTAATCATCCTATGGGATGTCAGGAATGGTGCCGCCCACTCGCTCGAAGAAGGTAGCGAACATTTCCGTAGACCCATCCTTACCTGTCGCCTCTAACGTGATCATATCATCGACAATCTGACCGTTTTCCATTTTATGGCCATTGGCAATTGATAACTCAGGACCATCAAACGGTGCAGAACGATAACGAATACGCTCATCAGTCAGAGTACGCATCCAGGCTGCAATCTTCGCCTGTCGCTCAGGTTTACCTAGCAGCTGACCAATTGGCTCGATATCCGGATCAAGATCTTCATTTCCCGGGAAGTCACCACCACGGGTATAGAAGGCCACAACATCTTCCAGCGACAGATATTTACCGTTGTGGAAATAAGGTGCCGTTAACTCAATATTACGCAGAGTCGGCACTTTCATGTGGCCCTTCACGCTGGCCTTACCCTCCTCGGCTGACACAAGAGGCAAATTTGGCCACAGTGTATCATTACCATTGTTCGACTGGATTGATAGCGCAATTGGGCCAGGTAGGTCTTGTCGACCTCGACCTAAATCTTCCTCTGTTGAGCGGACACCAACATTGTAGAACCCTGAATCATACAATCCCTTATCGGCACTATTAGCAAGTCGCATTGCTTCAATGGGTTCAACAAGTGTGAACTCAAGCGTAGCAGTACTGAACATCGGGCCGTCATGGCAGCCATTACAGCCAGTGCCGCCGCTGAGGAATCGACTGAACCCTTCTTTTTCTGCCTCAGTCAAGTCACCCTCACCACGGGCAAACTTATCAAACTTACTCTCGCCTGATAACAAAGTACGCTCGTAAGCCTGTACAGCAATACCAAAGATGAAGGCAAAGTTTGCTTCCATCATGCTGTAATCTTCCCACACGTTAGTTACCGGATGTTGCAGCGATACAGGCAGGGCACTATCCCAGTACTGCTCTTGGAAAGCACTCTTGATCATTTCCTCGTAGCTGGTTGTGAGCCCTTTATCATTTTCAGCTATTCCGCCAAGCATACTATCTTCAGAATGTACTTTCTGAAGGCCAAGTGGCTTAACCCGGCTATCAAGTAGTTTCATCGCAAGCTGAGGGAAGAAGCGGCTGCGGTCTACCGGCCCACAAGCCATTTCAACATGGCTTTCAAACGGACCAACAGCCTGTGAGGCCAAAGAGGAGAAATCAAGGAGGAAGTCAGTGTCTTTTTCAATCACGCCGGAGCCAGTAACCTTATAAACACCGGCTTCTTTATCAACGGGTCCCAGCGGGTTTTCGCCGTTAAATAAGCGGTGCGCCCTTCCGTCCCAGAACTGGAAAGTGTTGAAGGCGGCATTGATAACTGTCGGAGCCTGACGACCAGTAACCAGCCTGAAATCACCCTCTAGATCTTGACATATATCCTCACCCGACTGATCAGGGTTAATTTCGACAAACTCAGCATTCATTACCCCTTGTGAACCAAGCACAGTATTAAGCGGGAAATCAGATGACGTTACCTCTAAATTGCCCGGTCCGTCTGCAAATTGGTTTTTGGTCCGCCAGTCAGCACCAGACAAACTATGGCAAGATGCACAGGCCACCTTGTTATCTGATCCAACCTGGGTATCCCAGAATAAAGCTTTACCCAATTTTTCCAGTGCGTATTGATCCTTTACAACCAGATCGCTGAGTGATCCTATGGTATTAAACTGGCGATCCATGACCCTGGGTTCAGGCAGCAATGAAGGATCCATCACATATTCCAGCGCTTCGAAACGAAGGTGATCGATGAAGTTGCCTGTCAAAGCCCCCTCTGGATGAGATTCCTCATGAGAAGCCATTACAACCGGAGCACACATATTGCCATTCTCTAACGCCATCAACATGGCATCAGTCAACGGAAGGTTAAGCTGAAGCAGGCTAAATTCAGGTGTCGGAGCCAACGGACCTACATTGACATCAGGTATTTGTGGTGGAATTTCCGGACCGATAATCACTTCCCCAAGCAGTTCGTTTGGCGGCAGTGATAGAAACAATTCACCCGTGCTACAGTTCGTTAGTTCTATCGATGCAACATCACTCGCGGAAGTAATACCACCAATAGCAATTTCAATATCCAATTTATCACCAAAGGTGGCAATGCCCGCCTCCCCACCAACGGGAATGCCATTGGCATCAGTAAGTTCAACACCGTTTACTAAAGTAAGCAGCGCATTGAACTCATGATCCGGTTCAAGTTCTTCGCCGGTTCCAGCCGAGCGCCTCAGCGCAAGCCTCAACTCTGAATTATCACGCTCTTGAAGGCGCTTCAGTAAGTTTTTTTCATCTCTCTGGCTCTGACGTAAATCCCGATCCTGCTCTCGCAGACTAGCTATCAGCTCATGGTCTACAGGTCGACTTCGCGTGGCCTGCCTAATCTCCTGTTTGATACTTTGCCGCTCCGTCCGATGCTGCTCCAAGAGTGTTTTATAATCCAAGCCTTGTTCCTGCAACGTCAGTTGCATTTCTTCTTCGATACCGCCGCTAGCAATTGAACTGGCCAATGAAAAAGCAACGAATAAAGGTATCGTTGCATATTTTGCCAATCGCCTCGGTTTATTGTGCATAACTCAACTCCTGCTATTTGGTCAATTAAACAGACCAAAAAAAATAATGGATCATGTTATTTGTTATCGGGGACCACATCATTTTCATCAGTGAAAGATGAACATTCCCCCTTACCCAAAAATTTAGCTCCAATAATAAAAACATGCGACCGCATAAAAAGCTGAAATTCACAAGGTAATAAGAATCAACCTAGTAAAAAATAACTACTCGCAATAACTCAAAATACGCACCATTTATATAATTGCGAATAAAAACTAGAGTTATGAGTAGAGAAAGCCAGTAATAAATACCTATATCCTGCTCAATAACATTGATTAAAACCTTTAACTCTCTTTAAAATCACCGACTAGTAGCCCCATCAGAATTATATTGAAGAATGAAAAATTTCAATCATAAAAATTCGCATATTGAGAATCACATTTTCGCTCATTCTTTTTTATTAGAAATTCGCATGCGTTTGTACTAGTTCTCACTATTGTAGCTTCATCAGATATTCTTCTTAGTTATAAGAATTAAGGCTGTATGATGTAAAGATTCTAATAATTGATAAGATAAAAAAACACAACAAACTAGACATATAAAAAGCAAAAAATCACACAAGTAACATTAAGCGCATGTTAATAAAAGGAAATAACCTTATACATTATTTGTTTTATTAATACTGAGCACTTGATATCCACAAAAAAAGTACTAAGTAGCAGCTTATAAATATGCTTATATCCATAAGAAACTCGTATAATCCAAACAACAGACACCAGGTTACACACCATTTATCTGGTACCAAGCCACTGGTAATCCTTATATCACTGTCCTATTTTAATCATTACCTTTGTTCTAATGGATTGATATTTATGTCTAGTACTTTCACATTACCCTCTATCTAAGTCATGTGTCATTTACTATTTAAATTCAGTAGGTCACCCTTCAATGAAAAATATACAATCCAGCTAAATGTAATAAACCCGGAAAAAACACCGCCTCTCAAGCATTGAAGAAAAATGAATGCAGTTACCAAGGTAGCTCATCACCCCTACCCTCCTAACACACTCTTAGTCAGTTTTATTTGACCATGCTTACCTAGCTATCCACACCTCTCATTTGTAAATTGTCAGCATAGATAATTATTCAAGAGCAAGACTAAGGAAGATACACCTATATTATTCATTGCTTAGAATATAGGAGTTTCAGGTTATCAATCCTAGCAAGTTAAGCAAGTGACTCAGGAAAAGGTAGAAAAGATGCGCGGGATAGAAAGCCCTCAATAATGAGGGCTTCGAGTGCAACCGTAAGAATAGTCGCGGGGATAGTGGCAACGAGTGAATAGGCTAGTTATTAAGCGAACTCGCCATTTCTAAACAAAGATATTGGCCAGAACAAACCCGAACGGTACAGCACCGACAATGCCCAGCATACCCGGTAGGAAGAACGGGTGGTTGACGATATAAGAACCATTCCACTTATTGCTGAGAAAAGAGCCCGTATCATCCGTTGCGATGGCAAACGCCGTTGTTGGGTAGATGTTGGTCATATACAGCGCACTCACCGCAACAAAGCTAGCCAGAATAGTCGCAGGATCCACATTCAGCGATGCCGCGATAGGCACTAACAAAGCACTGGTTGCCCCCTGACTGAACAGCAACGCCGACGTCCCGAAGAATACCACAGCCAACAGTGCCGGATACTCGCTCAGCACATCGCCAGCCATCGTTTTGATCTCCGGAATGTGAACCCCAATAATTGTCGAGCTCAGCCACACAATACCGAGGATCACAATCAGGCTTTCCGCCCCGTCAGCAAAAATCGGTGCTTTCTTGATTGTGGTGAGCTGGACCTTGCACACCATCGCCATAATAAAACTGGTTAGCAGCATCACGATAACGATAATATCGCGCGATCCCAAAGTATGGCCGATCAACGGCTTGAACAGCAGCAAAACAACAATGAACATCACACCAGCGAGGAACAACCAAACCGAGCGCTTGGCCTCGATGCTCGGCTCAATTTGCTTCTGCTCTTCAGGGGTGAAATTTACCAAGCCTTTTTCGACACGATCCTTGAAGATCGGATCATCTTTGAGCTCACAGCCCTGACGGCTGGCAACAAACGATGCCACAACCACCCCGAACAAGGCCGACGGCATGATCACGCTCAGCGCAGTGCCGAAGCTCACGCCCATTTGTTCGACCACCACATACATCGCCGCAGTAGCCGCCGAGATTGGCGAAGCTGTAATGGCGATCTGCGAAGCAACAACTGCCGAACTCAACGGCTGGCTCGGGCGCACACCGTTTTCCTTGGCAACCTGCTGGATCACATTCAGTACCGACATCGCGGTATAACCCGTCCCGGCCAGTGTCGTCAGTACAAAGGTTGTAGCCGGGGCCAATATATTGATGTACTTGGGATGATTACGCAGCATTTTCTCGGCACAGCTGACCATATAGCTCATGCCACCAGCCTGCTGCATCACTGACAGCGCCAGGATCACCGACATGATGATCAAAATAACCGATACCGGAATACTGCCCGGCGGCAGACCAAGGCCAAAAACGGCAATCGCCATTCCTAAGCCTCCGGCCAGACCGACACCGATCCCACCAAGGCGAGCGGCCAAAATAATGGCCCCAAGCAACAGACACGTTTGGATAATAATCATTGGATACCTCCACTCCCGTTATTGGTTCGGGAGTTGCTGTTATGAATTCAAAAGTTGATTAAGCTCTGAAAAAGTCATGGCTTCTAAATTGGCCAATGCGCTTAGCCAGTGCTGGCACTTGTGTTCGCCTACCCTTGGCACGACACAGGAAGTAAATTTCTTTTCTATTTCCGCCTGAGACAGCGGCTTTTCCGGCGTACCTTTGGCTAGATCGTTTTCGATACTCAGCGTTTCACCGTTTGCCAGATACACCCGGATCTTGACTGGTGCTGTTCCGATGAAACCCAATTTTTCCAACTCGGGATCGACCCTCATCCGGATCTTTGACATCAGAGCCTGTACGCGGGGATCACGCACGGCCTCGTCGGTAAATTGATCCAGCCCGACCGCGCCATGGATCAGACGGGCAGCCAAGGCGTACTGCATCGAGAACTTGGCTTCGATGACATTTTGCGGGTGGTCGCACACCAGTTCACGCGGCCCGAGCAAGCTGGCACCAACCTGGATATATTCAATGTCATCAGGATCCAGTACTCTTTCGCCGAGCTCCTTTCCAACAAGCCCTCTTTCAACAAGCCCTCTCTCTACAATCAAAGCATCCCAGCAATCAATGGCAGGATGGCTGCCGCTACAGCACGGGTATTGCTTGAACACCAAACCGTTTTCCAGCAAGTCCCATTGCCTGCCAAGCGTCACCTCGACCCCTTCTAGGGAGGAGATCCCGGTAAAGCACTGGGCAAAACCATCAGCGGCCTCAATGACATTGGGCTTGCCTGTTACTCCCAGCATCGCCAGCTCCACAGCATTGACACCATTAAAAGCAGCCATTCCGGCATGCATTGCCTTGGTCTGGCTACCAAAATTTCCCCGAACCCCGGAGGCCGACGATGCAGCAATCGCTAGTGCATTGGTCAGAGCCGTCTCATCAAGCCCTTGCAGCAAACCAGCCGCTACTGTCGCCCCGAACACTCCGATCGCAGGCGTGGTATGCCAGCCCTGTTCAGACAGCTGCGGCATCACCCACTTCGCTATCTGATGCTGGGCCTCGACGCCAGCGATATAAGCAAGCAACACGCTTTCGCCACCTAGCTTGCCTTCCTCGGCGGCAGCAAAGGCAACGGGGGCTACGGTTACGGTCGGATGACCAATCGTCGCCCAGCTGACATCATCAAAATCAAGCGCATGGGATGCGGCGCCATTGGCATAGCTGGCGTAGGCCATACTGGTTTTCTGCTCAGTACCAAATACACTGCAATTGCCCTGCGGCGCGCGCTGCATGGCAAACTGCTGCAGCTTTCTGGCGACCGGCATCTCACTACCGGCGATAGTAACGGCGACATAATCGGTCAGGGCGGTCTTGGCTACATGTGTCACCTCGTCGGGAACATCATCGAGCCGAAGATTCACGCACCAATGTGCGATCTGCCTCAGTAACGGATCTGGTTTCATACGGTTTCCTCAACCTGTTTTGGCTGCCCGTTTGTTTGGTCAGACCCAGCCATCTCCTGCTGATAACGCTTCACCGCTGCCGTACTGGCCTTGGGATCGGTCATCACCATCGGATCCAGCAGATAATCGGCCTGCGCCGGGGTCAACAGCTGCTCAGCCAGCACCACTTCACGCACACTGAGGTTCTGCTCAAAGGCCGCTGTCGCGATACGGCTTCCCACCTTGTAACCGAACAGGGTCGCAATCACGGTTGCCAGTGCCGTACTCTTTTCGGCATATTCGCGGCACACAGGCTCGTTTGGCAGCAGATCTTTCAGGCATTTTTCAACAAACAGCGGGATAGCGTTAGTGAGCAAGGTACAGGACTCGAACAGCGCCTTGATGATCACCGGCTCCCAGACATTCAGATCCAGCTCACCGCCCTCGACAGCCATAGTGATCGCGACATCGTTGCCAATAACCTGATAGGCGATCTGGTTGATCAGCTCCGGCATTACCGGATTGATCTTGCCCGGCATGATAGAAGAGCCCGGCTGAACCGCTGGCAGGAACAACTCGTTAAACCCTGCACGCGGGCCGCTACCCTGAATCCGGAAATCCGTTGCCATTTTTGAAAGGAAAGCAGCCAGCTTTTTGATCTGGGCGGCCACCTCAAGGTAGGTATCGCCGTTTTGCAGCCCATCGAAGAAGTTCTCCTCGGCTACAAACTGCTCGCCGCTGATCTCGCGAAGCTCGACGTATACCTGATCCAGATAGCCTTCATGAGTGGAAAGTCCGGTACCGACCGCTGTCGCCCCCAGTGGCAAGTCCAGGGTTTGTTCGCTGGCCGCTTTCAATGACTGGTGCAGGCGTCGAACCTGATGAAGATAACCGCTGAACTGCTGGCCGAGAGTAATTGGCACCGCATCCTGCAAACAAGTTCTGGCTAACTTCACGACATGCTCGAACGCTTGGGTTTTCTCCTCAAGCATGGCTTCCAATGCCGCCACTTCCTTGATCAGCTGATGCAGATTCAGGCGACAAGTCATCTTCATCGCCGCCGGGATCACATCGTTGGTCGACTGGCCCATGTTGACGTGAGTATTGGGGTGTACCGTCTCATAGCCTTTCTGGCCGGTGATAATTTCGTTGGCGCGGTTGGCTATTACCTCGTTGGCATTCATATTGGTCGAGGTACCGCCGCCGCCCTGAAAGATATCGATAGGAAACTGATCGTCAAAACGATGATCCATCACTTCCTGCGAGGCCTGAACAATGGCGTCAGCCAGCTTTTCGTCCAGCGCACCAATTTTACAGTTCGCCTTGGCTGCAGCCTGCTTAATAGCAGCTACCGACCACAGGTAATGCGGCACTTCGACTGCCGTGCGACCGGAAACCGCAAAGTTATCGCGGGCTCGTACCGTCTGAATGCCATAATAAGCCTCGTCCGGCAACATCATCTCACCTAATACATCAGATTCTTTTCTCATGGTTCAATCCTGCGGTTTTATTCAATTTTCTTTGATGATTAGAATTCTAAGGCAAGGATTATCGGGATTGTTTGAACTAGCTCCGTACTTAGATACCAGTGGGGAATATAATGCAGAGTATTAGTTTGATTTATACTAGAGCCTGATATGGACTCGATTGCATTTGATCTTCGCCAACTCAGAACTTATATAACTGTGGTGGAAACTGGCTCGTTCAGCAAAGCCGCCAACCACCTCAACCAAACCCAATCTGCAGTATCACAGCTGGTCCAGAGCCTGGAGCAAGTGCTTGACTGCAAGCTGCTGGACAGGAGCAAACGGCCGATACAACTCACACTGGCAGGCAGAGAACTTTATGAGCAAGGCAGCAAGCTACTGGCGGAATCACGCAAACTGCAAGACTGGATGCACTCGATCGAAAAAGGCAAGCTGCCGAGATTACGGATCGGAATGGTCGATTCGGTCACTCAGGTCGCCGGAATAGAATTGCTCAAATACCTCCAGCCCAAAGTTGCCCATATCAACCAGATGACCGGCACGGCACCGGAGCTGCTGGCATCGCTGCAGTCTGGCAAGGTCGATATCATCATCTCTATGACCAATCAGGACATTCCGCAGGAACTTGCCATGTTCCCGCTGCTCAGCGAGCAGTATGTGGTTGTTACGCCCGCAGACTGGGAGCCGAAAAACATTCAGTGGCTGGCAAAGCACCAGCCCTATATCGCCTATGAGAACTGGACGCCGACAGGCACCCAGACCAACAACTGGCTGCGATGGCGGAACTACAAGCCACAGAGCCAGTTCTCCCTCGATCGTGCCGACAACGTGTTGGGCATGGTGGCAGAGGGGTTGGGATGGTCGCTAACAACACCGACATTTTTGGCCCGTCAGCTTGAGTTGCTCGACAAGCTTGAATGCCAGCCGCTGCCAGCCCCGGGGATCACTCGACAGCTGGCGGTTATCTGCCGAAAAGGTGAATTTGGCAACATGATTGAGGAATTTGTCACGGATATCAGGGAAATTATTCTGGGCAAGAAAGTACATGAAGTGCAAAAACGATGGGAGTGGATTGGGGAGTGAGTTATTTCAATAGAGACATCTACCCATAAGAATACATGTGAATAAAAAGTAGCCAACCCGGTGTTTTTTAGATTAAATAATCAGTACAACGGCTTTATTTGTTCTATACATAACTCCATCCCTCTTAACGGACTAAAGCGGATAACAGGTGAGTACATGAACCATTTGCTGAACATTACAACATCGACATTGGCTTCAACCTATCGCTTCTGGCGTGGAACTGTTGCCAGCAAAGCCATAGAACAACCAGAACAAACGCTTATTCTGTTTGATCAGGAAGGCGATTCAAAATGTCGGCTAGTTCGCGAAGTGCTCACAGAGCTAAATTTGAATGTGATCATCGCCCCCTGCCCTACGGGCGGAGAAAATCTCGCGAAGCTCAAATCAGCATTCAATGGTATTACCCCGCCCGTTCTAGTTGACTCTAACAGCCCGGACGTCGTCAAAGGCGCTGAAGAGATCATTCATCACTTGTTTCTGCAATACCGCGGCAGCAAGCCACCCAAGGCATGCCTCGGACAACTCAGCAGCACCCTGACATCCAAGCTGGCAACAGGCATACGTTTGGGCGCAGGCGTTAAAGCGCGATCATCTCGGCAGCCTTCTCTGCCGCTGGTTCTGTACAGCTTTGAATCCAGTCCGTTCTCCCGCCCGGTCCGCGAAAGGTTGTGTGAGCTTGAACTGACTTACATTCTGATTAACCTCGGCAAACAGCAATTCTCCGACATGGGGCCAGCCAAACTCCATTGGAGCCTTAAGCCTTACAAGCCACTGCCTAATACCAAGCGAGATGAGTTTTTCAAGCAGCACGGCAACGTGCAGGTGCCCTATCTAATGGATCCCAACACCGGTATAGACATGTTTGAGTCGAAGGATATCTTGTGGTATTTGGAGGAGACTTATGGGTGAGCTTCTTAGGTGTTGATAACTATAAAGCTCATTGGTATTAATCTAGAGTCCAGATTTCAAAGGCTACTATTATCTTGTGCTCTTGCAGCCATTCACCCCCCATCAAAGTAAGGAAAATTAGACATCCATCAATAGATCTTATATACAAAAGCGTTAATATAACTCTCGTTTTATATCAATGAGTTGTACCTTAACATGCGAGATAGATGGACCAAGGAAGAGTTAAAAGCCACAATAGATGTCTACTTACAGATGCACACGTTACAACAGCAAGGCCAAAGCTGTAACAAAAAAGCATTCTACCGGATGCTCTCAGAACAATTCGGTCGTTCAGAAAAAGCTTATGAATACCGAATGCAGAATATATCCTATATATACCTACTTCATGATCGTGATTGGGTTGAAGGGTTAAAACCCGCCAAAAATGTTGGACGAAACGTAACTTCAGCAATCGAAGAGATACTTGCCGAACTCGAAAATCGTCCTTTTAATGAGGAAGTACCTTTTGAAGCTCAAGTAGATTCTTACCGTCAAAAACAACGTAAATCATTGCCAGAAGGGATCAGAGAGCCAAAGTCCAGTTTTGGAAAAATTGTAAAATATGAACGCTCACCTGAAGTAAAGGGCTGGGTTCTCGACAGAGCAAATGGGCAATGCGAAATGTGTAAGGTTCCTGCACCATTTAAAACTAAAAGTGGCAAAGACTATTTAGAAGTTCACCACCTCATCAGGCTTGCTGATGGTGGGCCCGATATTGTTGATAATTGTGTAGCCCTATGTCCGAACTGTCACCGTAAGCTGCATTATTCTAGTGAAACACAGCAATTAACTCAGACTTTGTTAGATAACCTTCATACATAGCTGGCCACTTTCAATGGCTAGATCAAGCAACGGTATTTCATTGCGTCCCGAAACTTCACAAGATCTAGCCCCTCCCACCAGCCAACACTCCACAAAATCCAGCAGCTCATCAAAGCAAAACTGTTCCGGTTTTCTAATTGCGCACTCCCAAAGAGTAAGTACACGCCAACCGTTATCTTCCAGCCATTTCTGGGCTTTCTCATCTCTTTCTTTGTTTTTTGCGAACTTTTCAAGCCAAAATTCGGTATTAGTCTTCGGAATAGATGCATGGGAACAATTCTCATGGGCATGCCAAAAACACCCGTGCACAAAAATCACGGCTTTGTATTTTGGAAATACCAAATCAGGAGTCCCCTTCAGCCTTTTGTCATGGAGGCGGTAACGGAAGCCTCTGGCAAAAAGGAATTTTCTGAGATCAACCTCCAGCTTGGTATTCTTGGAATGAAACAGCCTCATGTCCGGCATTACTAACACCTGCAAGTCATCATCAAACCCAACCTCTATACAAGTATACGTAGAACACAAATACTCACGTGCATGCATAAGCCGTTTTCTGGTTAGACAAAACCAATCTATGATGAAAATCAAAAATAAAGGGAGATCCAATCGCGCTGTTGTCGATGGCGGGAGACAATATCGGTTAGCCAAACGTTCATTGACCAGCGTTTAAGGAGGCCACCATGCCTGAGAGTAGGATGCCTAACAATAAAATGTCTGAAGATAGAAAACCGAAGATAGTCAGGCTGTTCATGCATTTCCTTACCCTAGCACCTATCGCACATCTCTTTATCGGTATGCCCCTGTTCTTTGTGATTTTTGCAGGCTCAATTAGCTATTTCGTCGGCCTCTGCCTGTATCTGCTTTCTCTCGTTATTCCTATCGATTTTACCGAGTCGCTGGCACTGTCTTATACCGTATCCGGGAAACTGTTGGTCGGTTCAACGCTGTATCATGGCTGGCCAATACCGCTAATCAGCTTATTTCCGATTTTCTATCTGGCTTGCCTGCTTCTGCTACGGTATCGCTTTGGCGAATCTAACTTCGCCTACTGGGTGTCCTATGACATTGAGACTATTTGGCGGGTAACACTTATTTCCTTTGCCGTGATGGCTGTCGGTGTCGTTGCGGGGCTCGGCATGAAAGCTGCGGCAGTCTGTTCGACGATTGTGACAACACTATATTTGCTCGTCAGAATATATCGCTTCTATACCCCGTTATGGGGTGTCTATCTGCGCAAGCATAGTGCCTGATTTTAATTAGGTTCTGTGCATGTTCTTGTACATGTCTGAACGGTGAGTTAAACTTGTGCAGTAACGTGTACAACTTAAATCGAGGTTAATTATGCGCATTGTTTCTTTTACTGAAGCACGGAATGGTTTGAAATCTGTGCTTGATGGCGTCGTTAATGATGCAGATTGTACTGTTATCACTCGCCGAGATTCTGAAGATGCGGTTGTTATGTCAATGGATTACTACAACAGCCTTATGGAAACGGTTCATCTACTTAAATCACCGGCAAATGCCGCTCACTTAAACAAGTCAATTGAGCAGTATAAAGCGGGTAAAGTAACTGAACGAGATATCATCGATGAGTAGAATGCTGGCCTGGACTGATGCGGCTTGGGATGATTATTTATATTGGCAAAGTCAGGATAAGAAAACGCTCAAGCGCATTAATAAACTAATCGTAGATACAAAGCGTTCACCTTTCGAAGGAATTGGTAAACCAGAAGCTTTAAAAGAAAATTTATCTGGCTTCTGGTCTCGCCGTATAGACGAATCCAATCGTCTTGTTTATGCAGTCGATGATAGCCACATCACAATCATTTCTTGTCGTTATCACTATCAAACCTAATGATCTCGGTTCCGCGCGAGCAACAACTCCTCTGTTAATGTTCTCAAATTTAAACAGCAATTTCCTTTAATATCGCAGAAGTTAACTACACTTCAAGCAGACCCTACCGAATAATTAGGCATTTACCCGTCAGGCTCAACCACTATGAATGCGTCGGGAAGAATGCTTCGTCGCAGGATGCTTACTATGTCGGGAAATACGCAGCGCCAATTCGGTGATACGCCAGAACAAACCGCAGAATTGGTCTTGCAGCTGGTCAAGGATCTGGTGGATGAACTGCGGCAAGGGCAGCAACCTGATGTTCCCCTGCAGCTCGATTGTCGGTTTGATCAGGATTTGGGGTTTGATAGTTTAGCTCGGGCAGAACTGATTCTGCGCACAGAAAAACAGTTTAGTGTTGCACTGCCTGATCAAACACTGGCCAGTATCGAAACGCCACGCGATTTAGTCCGGGAGCTATTGCAGGCAACCCAACTCGGCAGCACACCGGTTTCCGAACAACTTATCGAGCAAATCCAGCTTGATATTGTCGAGTCAGCTCCTGAGCATGTCCACTCCCTTCAGCAGGTTCTTGACTGGCACGTCAATGCCCATCCTGACAGGCCGCATCTTTACGTATACCAGAATGCCGACCAGGTTACCGAAATTAGCTACCGAACAGTGCGAGAGAAAGCGCTGCAAATCGCCAATGGCTTAATCGAACAGGATATCGCCCCGGGGGAGTGCGTTGCCATAATGCTGCCAACCAGCAGTGATTATTTCTACTGCTTCTTCGGGATACTATATGCCCGAGCGATCCCCGTGCCGATTTATCCCCCGGCACGGCCTTCGCAAATAGAAGACCATCTAAAGCGCCATGCCAATATCTTGCAAAATGCCGAGGCCCGGTTGCTGATAACGGTACCCGAAGCCAAGCCACTGTCGCAGCTACTGCGATTGCAGGTTCCTTCTATCAAGGCAGTGGTTGCGGTTTCAGAGATCATGCAGGCACCAATGCCTCCAGATGTCGGAGTGGCCAGTACATCTGATATCGCTTTCTTGCAGTACACTTCGGGCAGCACCGGAATTCCCAAGGGCGTTGCACTTACCCATGCCAACCTGTTGGCCAATATCAGAGCAATGGGCAAGGTTGTCAAAGCCAGCTCGAGCGATGTGTTTGTCAGCTGGCTGCCGGTTTATCACGATATGGGACTGATCGGCACCTGGTTCGGTAGCCTGTACTATGCCAGCCCGCTGGTGATCATGTCGCCTTTGTTGTTTCTCTCAAAACCTCAGCGCTGGCTGTGGGCGATTCACCGCCACGGGGGCACGGTGTCACCGGCTCCCAATTTTGCCTACGAGCTTTGCATCAACAAAATCGATGAGAGCGAACTTGAAGGCTTGGATCTCAGCTGCTGGCGACTGGCGTGGAACGGCGCCGAACCTGTTAGCCCCAGTACGATAGAACGCTTTACCGAGCGATTTTCCAAATACGGTTTTCGCCCCGAAACCATGTCACCGGTTTATGGCCTCGCTGAATCAACCGTTGGACTGACTTTCCCGACCGAGATAAGGAGACCGCGGATAGAACGAGTCAAACGGGAACCGATGACACGCTTTGGCCGTGCCGAAGCTGCCAGCAGTGATGATCCCGATGCGATGCAAGTTATCGGACTCGGCCAACCATTGCCCGGACACCAAATCCGGATCATGGGTGATCTTGGCCAGGAACTGCCTGAACGGGAAGAGGGTGAACTAGAATTTAAAGGGCCTTCGGCCACAACAGGCTATTACCACGATCCGGAAAAAACCAAGGCCCTGTATCACGGCGACTGGCTCAATACCGGCGACCGCGCTTTTACCATTGGTGGCGAGCTCTTTCTGACCGGACGAAGCAAGGACATCATCATTCGCGCTGGGAGAAACATTTACCCCCATGAACTGGAAGAAGCCGTAAGCAATGTTCCCGGGATCCGCAAGGGCTGCGTTGCGGCTTTTGCCAGCCATGACAGCCGCTCTGGTACCGAACGCCTTATCGTACTTGCCGAAAGCCGTGAAACCGACACCACCAAACACCAACAGCTAAAACATCAAATTAATAATCTGGCGCTGGATTTACTGGGCAGCCCGCCTGACGACGTCGTTATCGGGCTGCCGCATACCGTCCCCAAAACCTCCAGTGGCAAGATACGCCGTGCGGCCTGCAAGGATCTATACGAACAAGACAGCCTCGATATTCGGCAACGTGCAGTCTGGTGGCAGGCATTAAGACTGATGACGGCAGGTATTGCACCGCAATTCAGGCGGTACTGGCGAACAGGGTTAGATATAGGCTATGCCGCCTACATGTGGCTGATGATGGGTATACTCGCGCCTAGTGTCTGGTCTCTGGTTGCAATTGTGCCAAACCGAGACTGGTGCTGGGCTATCACCCGTGCCGGGGCTCGGGCACTGATCAAGCTAACGGGGACAAAACTGACCATAAAAGGCGAGGAACACCTACCAGACAACGATACGCCCTGCATTTTGGTTGCTAATCACGCCAGCTATCTCGACGGCTTGGTCATGGTTGCAGCCACTCATCTAAAGTGCCGCTTTGTCGCCAAGTCCGAGCTGAAGAACAATCTTTTTGCCCGTATTTTCCTATCCAAGCTGGATACTGAATTTGTCGAACGCTTCGACGTTGAAAAGGGAATTCTGGATGCCAAACGGATTGCTGACAGCGCCAATAGCAGCCAGCCTTTATTCTTCTTTCCCGAAGGAACGCTCTATCGGATGGCCGGGTTGCACGAGTTTCACATGGGGGCATTTATTGCAGCAGCTGATGCGGGACTCCCCGTGCTTCCTGTTACTCTGTGCGGTACCCGCTCCAAACTCCGCAATCGCTCTCTGTTTCCGAGGCGGGGAGATATCAGTGTCACAATTAGTCCGCTCAAACACCCGCAAGGCAATGACTGGAATGCCGCTCTGCAGCTCAGGGATGAGGCAAGAGCCGATATTCTGCGTTATTGCGGGGAGCCGGACTTGGCTCATACCCCCCCTGTTCGCTAACGACATGGCAGAAAAAAAGAGAGGCGAGCCTCTCTTTAACTTTATTAAACAGTAACGTTCTGATTATGGATTAATGGAAATAATCCACCTGCTGTTTCAACTCAACAGAGAGCTCCTGCAAATGATCAGCACGCTTCGACGTCTGCGCAGCAATATCTCGTCCCTGACGGTTCAGGTTACTGATTTCTGTCGCATTGGTGGCAATCTCCTGTGAGACCTGAGCCTGTTCTTCCGATGTCGCGGCAATCGTCTCGGACTGGGCGGCAATCGCCGTTACCTGAGTCGTTATCCCTTCGAGCGCCAAGCCAGCCTGAGTGGCCTGCTCGGTCACCAGTTTTCCTTTCTTTTGGCTCTCGGACATCATTGACACCGCGCTGCTGGTACAGCCGCGCAATTGTTCGATAATACTAACCACTTCCTTGACCGATTCCTGGGTCCGGTGAGCCAGTGTTCTCACTTCATCAGCCACCACGGCAAACCCGCGCCCTTGCTCACCGGCACGGGCAGCTTCGATAGCCGCATTCAGTGCCAGCAGGTTGGTTTGCTCGGCGATCTCGTCAATCATGCGCGTAACAGTTTGAATGTTGTCACTTTCACGACTAACCATATTGATCGCTTCTGCCGACTGTATCAATTGCTCGTTAAGGCTGGCGATTTCTACACTAACCTGTGAAACCAGATCAGAACCAGAAACACTGTCATCGTTTGCCGAACGGACACTTTCGGCTATCGCCTCGACCTGCTCTGCTACCGACTTGGCTGACGACGCCATTTCTTCTATGGCAGTCACAACTTGCTCAACCTGATCCTGCTGGATATCAGACTGACTCAGGCTCTGGTGGGCATCGCTCGACAGGCTGCTTGCCTGGCTCTGAACCGACTCACTGCTTGTTCTGATCTCCCCGACCAAACTGTTTAGCTTAGTCGCCATCGAAGCAACACCGTATGTCAGGCGCTCGATCTCGTTCCCTGACTGGCCATTGCCTTGTTCCATTACCAGTGTCACTTCACCTTTGCCTAAACGATCCATATAACCCGTCAACGTCTTCAGAGGCTTTATCAGTTTACTCAGGTACAGGCTAAGAATAACAAAAGTAACCAGGCAGGCAGCGACGGCGACAATAATTATCACCATCAATAAATGCTGGCTGCCCTTGGTAACCTCACTAACGAACGTACCGCCCAGCAGCTTCCAGTTCCAGCCCGGAACCTCGGTATAGACAAGGTATTTGTCGCCTACAACACCATTATATTCATACGGGTATGTCATCAAGCCACTTGTTGACTCAAATAACTCACCAAACGGCTTGTTGCCGTTATAGTCAGTCATATTAAGAATTGATGTCCCTTTCTCTTTAATGACAGGGTGATAGAGATACTCGCCTAGGCTGTCCTTGTCATTATCCACCACAATGGTATAGCCCGTATCGCCCCAACGAATATTGGCCAGACTTGCAAAGACAGCCTTTGTCGCTTCATCAATCGGAATGCCGATGAATGAAATAGCAACCACTCGGCCATTCTCATCTTTGATCGGCGAGTAGTAAGTCAGATAGGTATCACCAAATAACACAACCTTGGCGTAATATGCCTGGCCGCTGCTTATGTTGTTAAAACCAGGGTGTCCATGCCCAAGCTTTGTCCCCAACGCCCGCTTACCGCTATCATCTTTCAAAGAAGTAGCAACACGAACAAAATCATTGCCCGATGCAACAAACAATGTCGCAATCGCCCCCGTATCACGGCTGAAACGATCCACTATGTCGGTATTGTTGATCAGTGATTTATTGTTCAGCGTGACATTCTGTACCTGCTGTCCGGCAAAACTTACCTTTTGATCTTCAAAGGACAAGCCATGCAGGTAGCCCTGACGAAATGCACTTTCCAGCTCGCGAGCATTATCCAGATAAATTTCAAACTGGCTTGAAATAGTAACGGCCAACGCATCCAGTTTCGACTGCTGCTCTTCCAGAGTATGCTCTAGCAGTATTTCAGAAGAATTACGGTAAACAATGGTTGCGACTGAAGTAAAAGCGGTGATGATTAACACGCTTATTACTAACTTCAGCTGAAACCCTATACTTTTATTATTAATTATATTCCACATAGTCCAGCATGAGAGTACTTACCCTCTGCCCTTTTCGCACAAAAATCGAATACTGTATTTGTAGGCGGAATATGTAAACTTCTTATTATTAAATGAATTAATAACCGAGACTTTTATTGATCTACATTAAGCCCACTATGCTACAAGTTGTTATGCGCCCAGCACAAAAAAGCACTTGAGGATGCAACTGCACTCGTATGGATTTATAACAAGCACACACATTACGTTCTTGATGAGACAAAAAACTTAAAAACAACCAAGACTAATGAAAAATCATGTATGGATAGTAATTACATATTAAAGATCAACAAGAAACAGCGAATAACAGGATTTTCTCTTAAAGAAATAAATAATGACTGTGATCAATGAATATATAATAAGCATTCGGCGGCTATAGTCTTTTATCAATTGCAATGATATTAAATGTCAGCATTATTAAAAGCAATGTCTTAAATTTAATAAAAGGAGTGTTATTAAATGTTATGTCCAGACTGCAAACAACCGATGATAAAATCGACGGACAAAGATAACCACTGCGTCGATGTTAACTGTCCACCATCACGGACACAATGCCCTAAATGTGAATCATCTAATACTTATATTAAATCAAAAAGTATTACCGATGCAGATATGGAATGTAAAGACTGTTCCGAAAGCTGGACGATTTCTCGTTCATAGCGATTTAAGCGTTAATAACGAACAAATTAATGTATTTGATTTTTAATAATAAAAATAGCATTTTACTTTATTAATAATAGCTTATTTCATCTCTTTGTTACCATATGGCTCGACACCATAACATTTCACTGTCGAGCCTGGTTAGGTATAACCTGCTATACAAACAGCACCACAAACCACGTGATCCCGACAAAGATCATTGACACAAAAACAGCCGCAGAACCAATATCTTTTGCTCTTCCGGACAACTCGTGATAGTCAGAACCAATGCGATCAACAACGGCTTCAACGGCCGAATTCAGCAGCTCGACAATCACTACCAAAAAGAGGCTGGCAATCATTGCCAACTGCTCAAACTTAGTCACAGGCAAAAAGAAAGTGAGGGTAGTGAGCAAAACCAGCAACACAATCTCCATTCGAAATGCTTCTTCATATTTCCAAGCAGCTTTAAGCCCCTGAATAGAATAGATAGTGGCATCAAAAACACGTTTTAGACCTGTCTCTCCCGGCTTCATTCCTTTCACTCACTCTATTTCAACTTCCAATATTTACATTATGGTATATTCACACACGAGCGTGTCTATTTGTATGATTGCTATAGCATTTTAAAAAAATAGTATGCCAACTTAGCTTACCTGTTTGTTATCAATATTTATTTCCTATTCTTTCTCTAATCATTGCCCATACTGTACTGTCAGGAACGACAGATATGGCCTTGTTAGAGTTCACAGCTCATTTACTCGCAACCATAAAGCAATTAGGATCACAATAATGAATAAAGCCCGACAAGCTGCCCTGCACGGCATCGCACTGATGTCTGCGCAACACGCGACTGCCGCCGAACTGGCCGATACCATTTTTACAAATGCCAAGGTTTATACCGACAAACCTGCCGAAGCCGTTGCTATCGCCAACGGGAAGATCCTCTACGTCGGCAGCAATCAGATCGCCGGAATTAGCAAGACTTCGCCAGAGCCGCAGGGCGGGTACTGTTGCCGGTACGGACAAACAGCTCTACCCCAAAATCAACTTCCAGATCGGCTATCCACTGGCTAACCTAAGACTGGCGCTTTCCCATTTCACGAGCTGCGGCAGAAATAGATCCAAGATGTGCAGCCTGTACAAATGCTTTCAGGTGCTGAATATTCATCTACAATTCCAATTCAAGTTACGTTTCCCTTCAGTTTCAAATAACTGATATTCTAACTTTATGTACATTAACGATATTAACTTATCCTCAAAGGCCGATATACACGGATATACCCAAACGCAAAGCTAAAAGGAATGAGAAAGTGACTATGGTTGAGCCAATGATAGAGATTAACATCGCCACAACTGATGATATGGCTGCGATTGCTGCATTACACGCTTCAAGCTGGCAGGCGATATATAGAGGATTATTATCCGATAAATACCTCAGTCACGATATTTTTCCGGATCGACGAAATATTTGGCAGCAACGTTTTGCTGCGCCTAAAATCCACCAAAGGATTTTGGTTGCCTGTGAAGGAGAAAGTCTCTGCGGGTTCATCTGTGTTTATTTGGATAACCATCAGGAATGGGGAACGCTGATAGAAAACCTGCATATCAATCAAGGCTATCAGGGGCTTGGGCTTGGCAAGCAGCTTTTACAATCAGCTGCCAAGCTATCCCATCAGCAGGCACCGAACAAAGGGATGTATCTTGAGGTATTGGCTGGCAATCAAGCCGCCCAGAAATTCTACCAAAAACTCGGGGCGTTCAATACCAAAGCCCAGCAATGGCAAGCCCCGGACGGTAGCAAGGTTGATGAATTTGTCTATCGCTGGCAATCCGTCCCGCCCCTTATCGACAAGTAAAATGGCAACGACTACACAGCGCTTTAGCGCTATTTCTCTAGCTTCAGTAACTGAATATCGCAAGGCATTTGCCTGACCAAAGGTTCGCTAAGCGATAACATCAGCTGACGGAAGATATTGGACTGATGGTGGCCCAAGACCAATAAATCGACATCATACTGATTTATTGCATTTTCCATCTGATCTTCAATATAGCCGGTATAGAACAAATGCTTATACAGCGGGTAATTGGTCCCTTTGAGAAGCCGCTTCATCTTTGCTACCGATTCGTAATGCTCGCTATCATCAATATTGACAGCATCAAACTCCCTGACGCCTTGCTCTAGGTGACCTAGATCAGGGTCAATATGGATCACGCTGAACAGCGCATGGTAGATGCGGGCCATCTCCGCCGCCTTGAGTATCAAATACTCGGCATTTTCATCCAGATTCAATGCCAGCAGCACATGCTTATATCCCATGGAGTTCTCCTTCGACAAAGACACTACACAAACCATAGAAGATAATGCCCAATTGAAGTAGGCATGAATGCCATTTTATGCACGTTCATTCCTGTCGATGCTAATTCTGATATTCTATTTTATTCCTGTTCATACTCCCTCTCGTTGTAAGCCGCTATACTTTTGACAACCAAAAGCGTTGAAGCGCTACCAATAAAAACAAAGGTACAAGGCTATTTATGTTTCAAGACACCTACATTGATTCATTGTCTATTTTTCTCATTCTGGCTCTGGTTTTTTGTTCAATTAGCATCATGTTTGAGTTTGGCTTTCGCCTTACCCGTCGTTTCGCCTCTAGCCAGATCAGCAAAGCCATCAGCCCGATGGCAACCGGGCTTGCCAGTCTTCTCGCCTTTATTCTGGCTATTACATTCAGCATGGCCGCCTCAAAAAATGACATCAGAAAGCAGTTGGTATTAAAAGAAGCCAATGCGGTAGGTACAGCAATACTGCGAACGGGGCTGCTGGATGAACCCTATAGGAGCCAGAGTCGAGAGCGGCTAGTCAAGTACGTCAATATTCGTGTCGTAGAAGATCAAAGTCAGGCAAAAAAAATTGTTAATCAAGTAATTACTGAAAGTGAGCAAATCCAGCAAGATTTGTGGCAAATCGTCGTCAATGCCCACCATAGCTCGCCGCCAATCCAAAGCATGCTGTATATTGATTCACTAAATATTGTCTTTGACATCCATAGCGAACGGGTAAACTACGGACTGAGAGGGCGAATCCCGCTCAGTATCTGGATAACGCTAACGCTTCTGACCTTTCTGACCATAGCGCTCAATGGTGTTCAGGTCAGCGCGCAGGGAAAAAGCCGACTGCTTGTTGCTGCTCTTCCCTTCGCAATGTCCTTCTCATTGGTGCTTACCCTGATCATCGAACTCGATAGACCCGTTCGCAGCATTATTGAAATCAGCCAACAACCGCTGATTGATTTACGTGACAGCCTTAACAATGAACAGCAAACCAGAAATACCTCCCCTTAGAGACTGCATTACTCGCTAGGCTGTAGCTAATAATTGTCATCATCTTGTTTTTACCATTTCAGTGACTTATAACAATGCCTATTCCCGAGGCTCAAAATCTGGAATGCACATCACTATTACAAGCCGTAATTAGCATGTAATGACTACCTTTTGCTGCTATTAATAATCTACACCAGTTAGCCAGCATACAGGGAGTGTATTGAACTATTACTATGGATAAGAACACAAAACGGGTTAGGCAAAAATTGAAATATCAATCCCAATCCGCTCTGAAAAAAACAAGAGACTCATTTCTAAAGAAATACGATCAAGCCGATTAGATCTTATCTGCATCAGCAAAAATCCCCTCGACAAGTGTCGCGGGGATTTCCCTTTTTTATCAGGAAGATAAAACAATCCCATTCATTGGCCGACATATACGGCTCCCAGCACAACACCACGAGGCGGCAATTCGATCTTGACCGGCTTACCCTCACCTTTCTGCTGCACTGAATCACTATCGCTAATCTCTTGAAATTGCGATTGTGGCTTGCTATTCAGACCATCCCTATTCGCAAAATAGTCAAACGCTACAGCCGCCAATGCAAGACACAGTACCGTTACGTTAATCGACATCCAATGTCTCCTTGAGTTAGTCCACTCTAAACAAGCTCATAAGCAAGTTTAGAGCCAAAACTCTGTGGATATTGGAATTATATTTCACCGCCACTAGCAGCGCTGTTGTGACCAGAGGATCATCGGTTAACCTGGACATTAACTATCCCCATAAAAAAACAGCCGTTGCATCTTGCGATGCAAAAGCTGTTTGCTCTGGGAGTCTTTTTTAACTTTAGAAATACTTATTCCAGTACCCGCTCAATCTCCTGCAGGCTGGTTGGATCATCGATTGTAGATGGCACGACATATTGCTCGCCATCGGCTATCTGGCGGATCACCCGGCGCAAGATCTTACCAGATCGTGTTTTTGGCAGACGATCGACAATCAATGCTCGTTTGAAGCAGGCTACAGCACCAATTTCCTGCCGCACTTTTTGCAACAGTTCATTCTCTATGGCACCACCTTCAGATACGTATCCGTCTTTTAGCACCACCAGCCCCAATGGTAACTGGCCCTTGAGATCATCATGAATACCGATTACCGCACACTCTGCAACGGCTTCATGACCACCGACAACCTCCTCCATCTCACCAGTAGACAGACGGTGACCGGCAACGTTGATCACATCATCAATACGTCCCATCACGAACAGGTAACCGTCTTCATCAATATAACCACCGTCACCAGAAACGTAGTAACCCGGGAACTGACTAAGATAGCCTGATTCAAAACGATCGTGGTTACGCCAAACAGTGGGCAGACAACCCGGTGGCAATGGTCGCTTAATCGCAATGTAACCCTGCTCGCTGGCTTTTTGTGGCTCACCGATTTCGTTAAGCACTTCCACCAGATAACCGGGAATAGGTTTGGTCGCCGAGCCCGGCTTGACAGCAAAGTTTTCCAAGCCAATCGGGTTTCCGGCAATGGCCCAGCCCGTCTCGGTCTGCCACCAATGATCGACCACCGGACGCCCGGTCTTACTTTCGACCCATTCCAGTGTCGGCGGATCCAAGCGCTCACCAGCCATAAAAATGGTTTTCAGTGAGGGCATCGGGTACTGCTTGAGGTGCCCACCTTCTGGATCTTCTTTTTTTATCGCTCGGAAAGCCGTCGGTGCCGAGAACAGAGCCTTGACTCCATACTCCTGACAAACTCGCCAGAAAGCGCCCGGATCAGGGGTGCGTACAGGTTTGCCTTCATACATAATCGTGGTACAGCCATGAATTAACGGCGCATAGACAATATAGGAGTGCCCGACCACCCACCCGACATCTGATGCCGCCCAGTACACATCCCCCGGCTCGACATCATAGATTGTTCCCATGCTGTACTTCATCGCAACGGCATGACCGCCATTATCGCGCACCACCCCCTTGGGTTTGCCCGTCGTTCCGGAGGTATAAAGAATGTAGAGCGGATCGGTTGCCTTCACCGACACACAGTCATGCGCTTTGGCTGTACGCAATAATGCTGACCAATCCTTGTCGCGTTCCTGATTCAGATCTGCCGGGCATTGTTTACGCTGATGAACCACCACATGATCAGGTTTCCAACGGCTGTCCATAATGGCCTGATCAACCAGCGGCTTATAGGGAAGCACCTTGTTGATCTCAACACCACAGCTGGCCGTCATGATCACTTTCGGTTCGGCATCTTCAATACGCACCGCCAGCTCATTCGGCGCAAAGCCGCCAAAGACGACCGAGTGAATGGCCCCCAGACGAGCACAGGCCAACATTGCCATCGCCGCTTCCGGGATCATCGGCATATAAATGACTACCCGATCCCCTTTGGTAACGCCCAGGTTTGCTAGCATGCCAGCAGTCTTGGCGACCTGATCACGCAGAACACGATAGGTATAGCGGGCTTTCTGACCCGTGACAGGGGAGTCATAAATCAGTGCGGTTTGATCACCTCTGCCCTGTTCAACATGGTGATCCAAGGCCAGGTAAGCGGTATTGAGTTCACCATCGGCAAACCATCGCTCGATACCCTGTTCATCCTGGCTGAGGATAGTTTGAGGAAATTTGAACCAGGCAATATCTTCTGCCTGTTGTTTCCAAAATTCTTCCGGCGCAGTTTGTGCCAACTGATATTGTTTCTGATATGCAGACATATTGCTTCCTCCAGTATGTCCTGACATTGCTTATTCAAAGGATCTTATTCAAAGACATTAGAGGGAACACGTACAAAGCCCTCCATCAAAATGCGAGCGCTGCGGCTCATAATGGCTTTCTCGACTACCCAGCCTTGGTTTGCCTGTTTGGCTTTCGCGCCCACTTTTAACGTTCCGGACGGATGCCCGAACGTCACCGATTCTTTTTCGCCGCCACCAGCCGCCAAATTAACCAGCGTCCCAGGAACACAGGCAGCTGATGCAATCGCGACGGCTGCCGTCCCCATCATGGCGTGATGTAACTTACCCATCGAAAGGGCGCGAACCAAAATATCCACCTCACTACCAGCAACGGTTTTACCACTCGAAGACTGATAGGTTTTCGGCTTGGAAACAAAAGCGATCTTCGGCGTATGCTGGCGAGTTTCGGCCTCTTCCAAGCAAGTTATCAACCCCATTTTCAACGCCCCGTAGGCACGAATGGTCTCGAACATCGCCAATGCTTTATCATCATTATTGATGTTATCCTGCAGCTCGGTGCCGGTGTAACCAATCGCCTCGGCATCGACAAAAATAGTCGGAATACCCGCATTAATCAGTGTGGCATTGAAGGTACCGATACCCGGCACTTCAAGATCATCAACCAGATTACCGGTCGGAAACATCGAACCATCGCCGTCAGCCGGATCCATAAAGTCCACCTGAATCTCGGCGGCGGGGAATGTCACCCCGTCGAGCTCAAAGTCACCGGTTTCCTGTACAACCCCATTCACAATAGGCACATGTACAACGATAGTTTTCTCGATATTAACTTGCCAAACACGAACCGTGACGATGCCGTTGGCAGGAATACGTCCTTCAGGAAGCAGACCAGCCTGAATAGCAAATGGGCCTACCGCCGCAGAGAGGTTTCCGCAGTTACCGCTCCAGTCAACAAAGGGCTTATCAATCGATACCTGACCAAACAGATAATCGACATCGTGATCAGCCTTGCTACTTTTGGAAACGATAACCGCTTTGCTGGTACTCGAGGTTGCACCGCCCATACCGTCTATCTGCTTGGCGTAAGGATCCGGGCTGCCTATAACTCTCAGCAGCAACTTGTTACGAGCACCGCCAGATACCTGAGCTTCAGGCGGCAAATCTTCCAAGCTAAAAAACATACCCTTGCTGGTGCCGCCACGCATATAGGTGGCAGGCACTTTGATTTGCGACAGGGGTTGTGACTGGGGTCGTAACTGGAACGTTGAATTTGTCATTATCATCTCCCCCTACTGAGCCAAGAAGTCTTGGGCAAAGCGCTGCAACACACCGCCAGCGTCATAAACGGCCACTTCATCAGCCGTATCGAGACGACAGGTGACTGCCACATCGACTTTTTCACCGTTGGCGCGAGTGATCACCAAAGCTAAATCTGCACCGGGTGTTATCACACCGATAACGTCGTATAGCTCGGTACCGTCCAACTCCAGGGTATTACGGTTGGTGCCCTGCTTAAACTGCAGTGGCAGTATGCCCATCCCCACCAAATTAGTTCGGTGAATACGCTCGAAGCCTTCAGCAGCAATAGCCTCTACCCCGGCCAAGCGAACTCCTTTCGCCGCCCAGTCACGGGAAGAGCCCTGACCGTAATCCGCGCCAGCCACCACAATCAAAGGCTGTTTGCGGTTCATATAGGTTTCAATCGCTTCCCACATGCGAGTAACCTTGCCTTCCGGCTCAATACGAGCCATTGACCCCTGCACAACTTCGCCATTCTCTTTGACCATTTCGTTGAAGAGTTTAGGGTTGGCGAACGTAGCACGCTGCGCCGTCAAATGATCACCACGGTGCGTTGCATAAGAGTTAAAGTCCTCTTCCGGCACCTCCATTTTGGCCAGATACTCCCCTGCTGCGCTGGAAGCCAGAATCGCATTAGACGGCGACAAATGGTCGGTCGTAATGTTGTCACCCAGAACCGCCAGTGGACGCATGCCCGACAGCGTTCGTTCTCCCGCCAAAGCACCTTCCCAATAAGGTGGGCGGCGAATATAGGTACTCATTGGACGCCAGTCGTATAGCGGATTGCTGTTGCGCGCTTCGTCGTTCAGCTTAAACATCTGGATGTAGACCTGATTGAACTGCTCCGGCCTAACACACTTACCGACAACCGCATCAATTTCTTCATCACTTGGCCACAAATCATTGAGGTAAATGGGATTACCCTGATTATCGGTACCAAGGGCATCACGCTCGATATCAAAGCGAATAGAACCCGCTAACGCATAAGCAACAACCAGAGGCGGTGAAGCCAAAAACGCCTGCTTGGCATAGGGATGAATACGACCATCAAAGTTACGGTTGCCGGAAAGTACTGCGGTTGTATATAGATCACGATCGATGATCTCTTGCTGGATTTTGGGATCCAAAGCACCACTCATGCCATTACAGGTCGTACAGGCATAACCAACAATACCAAAGCCCAATTTTTCCAGCTCTGGCAGTAGCCCTGCTTCTTCCAAATACAACTTGGCGACTTTCGACCCCGGGGCAAACGACGATTTCACCCAGGGTTTACGGATCAAGCCCAGCTCATTGGCTTTCTTCGCCAACAGAGCGGCAGCTATCACGTTGCGCGGGTTACTGGTGTTGGTACAAGAGGTGATGGCGGCAATAATCACTGCACCATCAGGCAGTTCGCCCTCTTTCTCTTCCCATTCGCCAGAAATCCCGCGAGAAGCAAGCTCTGAAGTCGGCAGGCGACGATGAGGGTTCGACGGACCTGCCATATTGCGGGAAACTGTCGATAAATCGAATTCCAGCACTCGCTCGTAAACTGCACTCTCCAGAGAGTCTGCCCACAAACCCGTTTGCTTGGCGTATTGTTCCACCAACTCGACTTGCTGCTCATCTCGGCCTGTCAACTTGAGGTAGTTTATGGTCTGCTCATCAATATAGAACATACCCGCAGTGGCACCATATTCTGGCGTCATATTGGAGATGGTCGCGCGATCACCGATGGTGAGATCTTTCGCCCCTTCGCCAAAGAATTCCAGATAAGATGAAACCACACGCTCGTTACGTAAAAACTCGGTGATAGCGAGGACAATATCGGTGGCAGTAATGCCAGGCTGGCGTTTACCTGTCAGTTTTATACCGACAATATCCGGCAGACGCATCATGGATGGGCGACCCAGCATTACCGTTTCCGCTTCAAGCCCACCCACTCCAATCGCGATCACACCCAGCGCATCAACGTGCGGTGTGTGGCTGTCGGTGCCGACACACGTATCGGGGTAGGCGATACCGTTCTTGGCCTGAACCACTGGCGACATTTTTTCCAGGTTGATCTGGTGCATGATGCCGTTACCGGCAGGGATCACGCTGACGTTTTCAAATGCAGTTTTACACCACTCGATAAAGTGGAAACGGTCTTCGTTGCGGCGATCTTCTATCGCACGGTTTTTATCAAATGCATCAGGATCAGAACCAGCATGCTCAACCGCCAACGAGTGGTCGACAATCAATTGCGTTTCCACAACCGGATTGACCTTCGCCGGGTCGCCCCCCTGATCGGCAATGGCATCCCGCAGACCTGCTAAATCGACTAAAGCAGTTTGTCCCAGGATATCGTGGCACACCACACGCGCCGGATACCATGGAAAATCAAGGTCGCGCTTACGTTCGATGATCTGTTTCAGGCTATTGGTTAATGAATCCGGATCGCAGCGTCTGACCAGCTGCTCGGCCAACACGCGCGAGGTATAGGGGAGCGTCTCGTACGCACCGGGAGATATATCGTTTACGGCTTCTCGGGTATCAAAGAAATCAAGCCCGCTGCCTGCAAGAGGCTTACGGTATTTTGTATTAATATTCATAGCTTACATCCGTGAATTTACTGCTCGCAGACCTATCAGGCAATTGGCTCTCCCCCCTTTTAAGGGAGGAGTTTGAGGTGTAACTCCTTGGCACGAAGTCTGTATTTAAGCGTTAACTGCGCCCTTCAATTGGCAGCCAATCCTGATGCTCCGGTCCTTCGTAATCGGCACTCGGACGGATAATCCGGTTATTGGCACGCTGCTCATAGACATGGGCAGCCCAGCCTGTGACTCGGCTCATAACAAAAATGGGGGTAAACAACTTGGTCGGTATCCCCATGAAGTGATAGGCCGAGGCATGGAAAAAGTCTGCGTTACAAAACAGCCCCTTTTCCCGCTTCATCACCTGCTCGACACGCTCAGAGACTGCATACAGATGGGTATCGCCAACATCGGCAGAGAGCTTTTCCGACCATGCTTTAATTAAAGCATTTCGGGGATCAGATTCACGGTAAATTGCATGGCCGAAGCCCATAATTTTGTCTTTGTTCGCCAGCATCTCCATGATGCCAGCTTCAGCCTCATCCGCAGTCTGCCACTGCTCGATCATCGCCATGGCCGCTTCATTGGCACCACCATGCAAGGGACCGCGCAAACTACCAATGGCAGCCGTAATACAAGAATGGAGATCAGACAATGTCGAAGCGCAAACACGAGCGGTAAACGTCGAAGCATTGAACTCATGTTCGGCATACAGAACCAGCGAGCAATGCATAACCTGCTTGTGCAGTTCTGACGGGGCTTTGCCTGTCAGCATCTCGAGGAAATAGCCGCCAATACTATCCTGACTGCTATTAGCTGTATCGATACGAACACCATCATGACTGTAGCGATACCAGTAGCAGATAATGGCCGGAAGCATGGCAAGCAAAGTATCGGTTTTCTCGTCCTGCTCGGAAAAGTCGAGTTCCTGATCGAGATTTCCTAGCATCGAACAACCGGTACGCATCACATCCATCGGGTGGGCGTCAGCCGGAATCGCTTCCAGAACCTGGCACAGTGATGGTGGCAGTCCACGGGCACTCTTCAGTACCTGCTTATAACCATCCAGTTCAGCTTGAGTCGGTAATTTTCCCTTGAGTAACAGGTGCGCCACTTCTTCAAATTCGGCATGGTTCGCCAAATCAGTGATGTCATAACCACGGTAAGTCAACCCCGTCCCGCTTTGGCCAACAGTACACAGTGACGTTGTTCCGGCGCTTTGACCGCGCAGACCCGCACCGCTCAATGATTTCTTATCGTCTTGCTTCTTGTCCTTGTTCGTATCAGCTACGGCTATAGCAGTCATAGCAGACTCCTTATTTGTTCACGTTAATCCATTGCGATTTCGCTAGCTACAGGTGAGACTCGTACCCTTCGAAATGGCAGCGACTGAATCAGTACTAAATAAATAGTCAATTATTAGTAATATTATTATAGGTATTAAATTTCTTAGGCTTCCCGCTTATTAGCGAGCTGGCTTCCCTGCCTATTTATTATTACTGTTGTTATCTGTTTTTTATTATTTTTGTTTATATTATTGTTATTACACTTATTATTTAGAATAATAAGTCATCTACTACACTCGTTGTTTTATATACAGTAAATTACTGTAGCTTTGATTTACTTTTCGTTGAACAGTTTATCGAGCTTCTGCTCATAATCGTGGTAACCCAAGTAATGGTAGAGCTGTTCACGGGTTTGCATCTGATCCACCACATTGCGCTGATGGCCATCTTTCCTTATATGCTGATAGACATTCAGCGCCGCGAGGTTCATCGCCCGAAACGCGGACAACGGATACAGCACCATGTCGACACCACATTCTGCCAGCTCTTCACCACTGAACAACGGCGTTTGACCAAACTCAGTAATATTGGCAAGGATCGGTACTTTCACGGCATCCGAAAACTGCTGATACTGCTCAAGAGTATTGATGGCCTCCGGGAAAATCATATCTGCGCCAGCTTCGACACAGGCTATCGCCCGCTCAATGGCGGCGTCCATCCCCTCCACGGCCAGCGCATCGGTACGCGCCATGATGACAAAGTCCTTATCAACGCGGGCATCGACAGCCGCCTTGATACGGTCAACCATTTCCTCCTGGCTAACAATGGCCTTGTTCGGACGGTGGCCGCAACGCTTCTGTGCAACCTGATCCTCCATGTGTATTGCCGCCGCTCCCGCTCGCTCCATCTCTTTGACGGTGCGGGCAATATTAAATGCGCCACCAAAACCAGTATCGATATCAACCAACAGCGGCAAGGTCGTTGCTGCGGTAATTCGGCGTACATCTTCCAGAACATCATTCAAGGTTGTGATCCCCAGATCCGGCAGACCGTATGAAGCATTGGCAATCCCGCCGCCCGACAGATATATGGCCTGGTGTCCTACCTGCTCGGCCATCATGGCGCAATAAGGGTTAACAGTGCCGACAATCTGCAGCGGATGGTTGGCAGCAACGGCATGCCGGAAGCTTTTCCCTGGACTCATGAGGCTATCTCCTTGTCATCTTTCAGTTGTTGTTCAATCAGCAGCCGGCTGCGCATGATATGGCGTCGCATCAGCATTTCCGCCAGCTCTCCATCTCTTTCCCGCAATGCGGCAAGCAAATGGAAGTGTTCTCTCAAAGCCTGTTGTGGACGCGAATGCAAACGCTGAGACTGATAGCGATACATCCGGAGCAAGTGATAGAGTTCATCACACAACAAGCTGATTAATTTGCTATTTCGACTGGCTTTGATTATTCGGTAGTGAAAATCAAAATCCCCCTGCTGATGAAAATAAGAAGCACCATCAACCTGCTCGATATGCTTTTGGTGGGTTTCCAGCAATTGCTGCAGGGCATTAATTTCTTTGTCAGTAATATGGATACATGCCAGACGGGCGGCCATGCCTTCCAATGCTTCTCGTACCGAGTAAATTTCAATCAGCTTTTCCTGAGTCAGGGCAACGACTCTCGCCCCCACATGCGGTACACGTTCCACCAAACCCAGAGACTCCACTCGCATCATCGCTTCACGCAACGGACCTCGGCTGACGCCAAAGCGGCGGGCTAACTCAGGTTCAGAAATCTTACTGCCAGCCGGGTAATCACCGTTTACGATTAAATCAATTAATTGCTCTGTCAGGTTCTCTGACTTGGTGAGCTCCTTGGCAATCCCATTCCCAGCAAGATTGTCGACAGTTTCAAGTATTACGTCTTGTTTGGTCATCATCATTGTCAACAATTGGTTAACTTGTGAACAAATTTAGCCCTAAAAACGGCTTCGATCAAGCGCATTGTTAACAATATGTATTAGACCTTAGTCTAGACTGTTAACAATCACCCGAAAAAAGACAGGGAAAGAATGCACCCAATGCAATGCCCAAAGAATATCGGCGTGAATAACAATATTATATTTTTGAAAGACATAACGCCCGACATGAGAAATGTCACGCAGAACAACTTTTTCAAATTGACGGCTTGGCACCAGGTATGTCGAACCTTCTGGCTAAGCATTGCAACACGGTGATTCGTGATATGCACTTCGCTGATATCAATATTTTATTAGGAATGGGGGGGAAGCAAGATCCTTAAGTTCAGGGCAGTACAGGACTACCTGATCAAATTGTTAACCCTTTTTCCTTTTGGAACGGACCAATATGTTGTCAAAGTTGAAGCGGGAAGATCTCGGGATACAGGCATCCTATATGAATGCTCTGTCAGTGGAAATGGCGAAGGGCACATTACCGGATTAGTCGCAGCCAAAGTCGCTGAAGAGCTCCACATATCTTCATTTGAACCTGGCGTCTTCCATATTGAGCAACTCTTTGAACCTTTACCCTTTATTGAAAGCCTAGCCAGCAATAATTTATGTTTTGAAGGTAATACCCTCACACATTATCGAGCTCTGAGTATTCAATCAGCCCAATAACACTGCTAGTGTCAGTTCGAAAAAGCACAAACAAAGGTGACAGGGTCACCAGGCTTCCTTGTATCTACTAATAAAGGAGCCTAACATCAATGGCAGAGTACCGCGCTCTGACTCGTTGGCATTTACCTTGTACGCCCAAGCAGAAATATATCCTACAAGGTACAATGCACCATTGATTATGAAGGGAAGAGCTGGGCGACTCCTAATCGCTTTGCTGATTGTTCACCCTCGAAGCGAACCGCATGTTACATGCGACGCACAGGGTTAGTGAACGCTTGCAATCTTGGTTTTTTGAAATCCTGTGTAGCATATTTTTCAGACATTTTACTCTTAACTCTCATCTTGATATCGAGTCAATCAATAATCACCCAGTAGCATATTATCTAGCATCTATCACATTTTAATTAAACAAACTGTGCTTGACTAGCTTTAAGCGGTTAAAAAACGGACAGACTTTACCTGCCTTTATTGGCAGTGAGTAGGCTGTATGGTCGTGCCCTATCTATTAACTTATTGTGATAAGGAAAGATGATGGCTACTGAAAACCTCTCAAACATTATCTCCACACTCCTCACCGCTCCTGCTGATGCCGTTGTTCAAGCATCCGCTACACAGCGATATATATGGATGAAATGGTTAACCGACCTGACAAAGCTTATTAAAGGTGAGCCTGAGGATGTCAGCAGGAAAATCATCAATGAACACCTCAAACTAGCTCCATCATGGAAAATGTCTGCCCAACTATCCCTCTCACTTTCAATGCGAATCGCCTCAATAGAGAGAACCGAGGGTGGCGTATCTTTAGGCTTAGGTATTGGAATGATTCACGGAAGCGGCTCATTTGGCTTCACCAAGGAAACCACTACAGAAAGCACTTTACAGGCTCAAGCGATTTACAACCTTACAAATGATACTGAAACCTCTCTAAAAGATTATCTAAATATGCTTGGAATCAATACTTTAGATAACACCGGAGATCTTGACAATGCGATAAAAAAATTGGGGAAGATCAACATTCCACATACCAATGTTGCTCAAAGCTGAGTCGAAATAAGGATACAACACTATGCAAAATGAAAATGAAAAATTGGACAATTTAGAACCCAAGTCTTTAGAGCAAATATTAGTATCTCTACAAAAATCGATAAGCCGAGTAAATGAAAGTTCAAGTAGTGTGGCAAAAGACAGAGCCCGAGCTTTGATAATAGGTGACCTTAATTTTGAACTCGACCTCAAATGTAATTTAGAAGCGGATAAACTTAAACAATCAAATGATGGTGGGATATCTATAAATTTGAAGGGAACAATAAATACAGATATCCAAGTGATTGGAGGATCAGGTAATGACTAAAACAGAGTTAGAAGCCGTAGATATTGGGAATATACTATATTCCACTATCTCTGACGTACTTCGTATGAGTGGGAATATGGGCTTCAAAGGAGACGTCGATATTGGCATCAAGCTAAATACAACAATAAGCAAGAATACAGCAAAGCTTGTTGCATTAGTGAACACCAACCAATCAAGCCAATCGACTATAGAAGTAAAACTAGCCACACGGATACACCTTTCTGATGAATACAAACCTAAACGTTTTGTATTCAGAGGGGAACTTTCCCTTGGTGCCCATGGTAAAGTTGTTGAAGAGCTTCAAGCCGCTCTCAACCATCACCTAAAATCAGGCCTTATCATTGACGGTGACTTTGGAAAGAAGACTCAAAATGCGGTTAAAGCATTTCAAACATTGCATGACCTCCAGATAAAAAATGGCACTCTCGATAAAAAAACGGGCTCTAAGTTAAGTCAGATTTAGAATGTAATTTATCTAAGATGACAATTTCATTTCTTTAAAAATGGAGGATTACCTATGACATTCATAAAACCCAATCGCCATATAGAGAAAGTGTTCATCCATTGCAGTGCAAGTGACTACCCTCAACACGATAATGTAGAAACGATGAGAAAATGGCACCTAGAGAGAGGTTGGCAAGATGTTGGCTACCACTATTTTATTCGAAAAAATGGACAGCTAGATGTAGGCCGAGATCTTGAGAAAATACCTGCTGCACAAAGTGGTCATAACAAAAACTCAATAGCTATTTGTCTTCATGGATTAAAAAAGGAGCTCTTCACTAAGAAGCAATTCGAATCTTTGATCGATTTATGCAAGCTAATCAATAAAGCTTATGAGGAGCAAATTGTATTTCGAGGCCATCGTGAGGTATCAGATAAAAACTGTCCGGTTTTTGATTACCAAAAAATACTTGGCCTAAGCAATTTTGGTGAAATGGACTTTGCTCCCAATGCTCAGCCCACAGAAAATCCATCAAATATCTACCAAGAGACATTAAAACTTACATCAAGAGGGGCTGCCGTTTTAGCACTTCAAAAGCTTCTAAACCAAAAACAACAGATAGCACTAGTTGAAGATGGCATCTTTGGGCAACAAACGAAGTCTGCTGTAATGGCCTTTCAAGAGCAAAAGAATACTGCCATCGATGGTATCGTAGGTCCAGTAACATGGCATTGTTTAACATCAAATGACTAGAATACACTTATTCACAGAACTCCAAGTTAAGGCACGCATGGCACCTAAAACGCTATGCGCCACTCATGTAGCGGGTGATGATTGCTTTACCCGCAATCGCGACACCTTTAAGCGCCCTAACAAGCTCGCTCGCGCAATACTGGCTTGTCTAGTATCAGAATCGACACCTCATAGTGAGGCTGAAAAGCCTGCTCCTTACGCTTACAGAACACACCGCCCATCAACTGGGTCTTGTGATGCTGACTGCATGTTTGTGTCTCCAATTGTTCACTGAAAGACACGTTACAATCCATAAACGTCACGTTACGCTGAACGTGACATTCAGCGTCACACTTTATGCTTTCACTCTTTTTTAACTTCTGAAACAAGGTTTTTAAATCGGGAAAAGCCAGTATTAACCAGAGCATCACTCCCAATACCAAACCGCGTGATTTGGTCAGAGTCCATTTCGTCTATTACGCACTCTGCATCAAAGCGGCGAGTTTCGGTTAACACATCTTGCTTTAGGGCATCCATACCTGCCTTGAACCGAAATCAAGCCAAACATCAAGAATGGCGTGAATCTCGGTTAAGCATAAGCACACGGTATCAGCAATAGTGTATGTGCCATATCGAACAAGGAGATTTACTTAAAATACTGAGGAGATAGTCGTTAAGTAACTCGCATAACGGTACAACTACTAACGTACTTACTCCCGAAAATGAGCATCACCTTCTAGCTTAGATTTGGACAAAACCTTGTTCCGAACTTCATATTACAGAGTAAACTCGGATAACCTCAGTTGCTGCACCCCTAGCTAGAAGCTCAACCATTCTAATCAAAAGCAAAATGAAAGACCTAACCGTATTCGTTTCATTACCTCTATTTTGCGCGCATTGACGCTAGTTCATTTTGATACTGCGTGCTGCTCTACCATGAACGCGATCACTTCATCATTTAAGCAAGATTTACTGACATATTGGCGCTGTTTACCCATATGAAGGATAAAACCTAAATCGCTTTGTTGAAGTTGGTCGATTTCACTCCAGGCGATATTACGGGTGTTTTTACCGCTTTTATAACTCACACCGTTAGAGTCAACATGAAATACCACTTTGCTGCCAGAGCTCATGCTGAGTGTTTGTCGCCATAACCACCAGGTTCTCTTAAAATAAACACTAAACGCCTCAATAATACTCAAAACAATAAAAAACCAACCAACGTAACCGCTGGGTAGTAGCTCAAATTTTACTAAAACCACCCCAAAAAAAAGAAAAAGTATTCCTTTTAAATAGGCTTGGGGAAATTCAGCAGGACGACTAGTTTGATCATAACACTCTGCAAAAAAGGCCTTGTCGAGGGTGTATTCTGTGGTGAAATCAAAATCTTTAGACATATGTGGCTACTTTAAGGTTTCCTGTGAATGAGTATCCCATGCTGCGACCTCGCAAGTCGAGTATTGTATAGCTTCTCGGTGCTTTTCTTTAGCTGGTTGAGATATAAGAACCGTACGTGCAACTTTCACTGCATACGGCTCAAGCCTCCTTTACCTGCTCGTTTATGAGTCAAGTCACAACACTTATTCACCGATATTTCAACTTGCATAATTAGTGATAATTTTCAACCACTTAAGATTAAGCCCTTAATTTGATTGGGTATAGCGTCTGCTATATCATTGTTTACCTTGTTACAGACTCTTTGTAAGGGCTTTGATATGTCAGAACTGATTCGAATGCAGGCCGGAGAAACTTATAACTGCCTGGATGATGAATTGCAGGCAATGCGGGATCGCACTTCTGCACTAATATTTCGCTTCAATCATGAACCCGATACCGCGACTCAAAGACAACTGCTTATTGAGCTGGGGATTTCTTTAGGCGAAGATTCCTGCATCCAACCGCCTCTACGCCTCACTTATGGCTGCCATCTATCCGTTGGTAACGGTAGCTATATCAACTGGGATGCTGTCATTCTAGATAATGGTCGAGTGGATATAGGCTCAGGCGTAATGATAGGCCCGAGAGTGCAAATTTATACCGCCGCACACGCCCTTGACGCTGAACGACGTTTGGCAGGAGATGAAACGGCTCACCCTGTAGTAATCGAAGATAATGTCTGGATTGGCGGTGGTGCCATCTTGATGCCAGGGATCACAATCGGAGCCGAAGCGGTAATTGGCGCCGGCTCTGTGGTTACTCGGGATGTCGCTCCCGGCGACCGAGTTGCTGGTAATCCCGCACGGTCCATTAAGTCAAAAAGCATGTCAAAATAATCACACAAAACATATAGGCGAGCCGCTGGTTCACCTTTAACGCTGCACTCATTGCCCTTGGGCAGGCTCGTCTATCTCAATATAAGGCGGTTAACTTTTTTCAACGACGCCGCATATTATTAGGCGAGCGAAAAGGGTGCCACGTGCCAATTTAACCCCTTAAAACAGGCAAATCAAGCATCTTTAACGCCATGATTTTATGAGGTTTTATTATAGTGTTCCCGTATGAATATAGTGGTAGTCTTGCTTTCAGTTCATACAAGGAGCCCTCATGGAAACTTACAATCATACCTATCGGCACCACAGCTTTTCTCATCAAGACTTAAGCGATCTCTCTTTTACCACTTGCACTTTTATTCGCTGCGATTTTCGACGTACTAACTTACGCGATACAACATTCGTTAACTGTAAGTTCATTGAACAAGGTGATATCGAAGGCTGCCACTTTGATGTCGCAGATCTTCGCGATGCTAGTTTCCAACAATGCCAGCTTTCAATGGCTAATTTTAGTAACGCCAATTGCTACGGTATTGAGTTACGCGAGTGTGACTTGAAGGGGGCCAACTTTTCCCGGGCAAATTTTGCCAACCAGGTAAGTAATCGAATGTACTTTTGCTCTGCCTTTATAACTGGATGTAACCTTTCCTATGCCAATATGGAGCGGCTTTGTTTGGAAAAGTGTGAACTGTTTGAGAATCGCTGGATAGGTACTCACCTCGCGGGGGCATCACTGAAAGAGTCAGACTTAAGTCGAGGTGTTTTTTCCGAAGATGTCTGGGGACAATTCAGCCTACAGGGCGCAAATTTATGCCACGCTGAACTCGATGGCTTAGATCCTCGCAAAGTCGATACATCGGGTATTAAAATTGCCGCCTGGCAACAAGCACAGCTTCTCGAAGCGCTGGGTATTGTTATTTTTCCTGACTAAGTGCTTAATCTGGACACTTCTGGCAATGAGTCGTCTTATTAGAAGAAAGCGTTGGTTTGTCATATGTGGTGTAGATACGCACTCATGGGATTTCGCCTCTATTTACCGGCTCTTATAACACAATGTTTGGTTAAAGGCCTACATTGGCTCATACACTGTCTTCAAAGCATTTAACTTTTTCCTGAACAATAAAACCGGAACAGTGCAGAAATCTGTTCCGGTTTTATTTTCCTCGAATCATATAGTCTGCCTATGTTCCAGTTCAGAAGGTAAACATGATGACTATCTATGACTACGTTGCAAACTATATCCAATCCACTTATAAATATGATAAAACCCAAGGCTTTTGGGCTCGGCTGTTTTATTTATCGCCAGCTGAAAGAGTTCAGCGTCTAAACGAAATATTCGATACAAACAAGTTTTGGGAGAACACCTCGGCTCTCAGTACTACTCAAACACAAATGTCGGAACAACAGCCTAAACAAAGGTATCTCGAGCAAAGATGAGCAAACGTAAATTAGAACTCTATGAAGGTCTATTTAAGAAAGTAGGGCCCGGTGCTAACAAGATCACCATTGGCGACATTGCTAGCGCTTTCAACTGCAGTGACAGACACGCTCGCACGTTACTCAAACAAATGTCTGAAAACAATTGGTTAACTTGGCATCCAATAAAAGGGCGTGGACAGAAAGGAGAACTTAACTGTCATATCGAACCTATTCAGGCGTGCTATCAGGCGGTAGATATTGCCATTAAGCAAGAAAAATATGAGCTGGCACATCAGCTCATTGGTTTCAATGGACGTAACGTTGCTTTCGGTTTAAAGCATTATTTGGGTCAGGCATCCAGCCATAGTGAGAAAACTATATATGCCCCCTTTCATAGAAAGCTAGGCTGGTTACACCCTCATCACTCAATGGAGCGGACAGAAAGGCACCTGATTCACGAGGTATTCCAGACACTGGTAACTTATCATGGCTCTGAGCTCAAAGGAGAACTTGCTCACCACTGGGAAAGTGATAAAGACCATACGCGATGGACCTTTCATCTGAGAACTGGGGCAACATTTCATGACCAATCCCCAGTGACTGCGGCAGATGTCGTTGAAAGCCTCAAAGCTTTGACTCTATCTTCATATTGGCAGCGACTTTATGATCACATCAATGTAATAGAAACGGCTTCACTGCACTGCGTAGTTATCACTTTAAAGGATGCAGATCCCTGTTTACCTTACTTGCTAAGCAGAGCCGAAACTTCGATTATTCCTCACCGCAATATCTACCAACCAGAGGGGACCTACATTCCTATTGGTTCTGGTCCATTTATCGTTGATATTAACTCGAATAAAGTGCTCCGGCTTAAGAGAAACAATTTCTACAACGGTCAGAATGCACTAATTGAACAAATCGAAATTTGGATTCATCAAGAATGGGCTCTGGATAAAAAATGTGCCGAAAATTTCTTTTTCCTCGATGGTGATGAGAAAAACTATAAGGTATCTACGACCAATATTGGGTACTTCTTTATTCTCTTAAATCATCGAGATTTACAAACCAGAGCCACAAAAAAAGCACTGCTTAGGCTATTAGAAAATAATAACGTCGCTTCTTTTCACTTGCCCTTCCCAATTTCATTTAGTTACGAGAATAACAATGACAACCGCAGCTTTGCTAATAAGTTAATGAATATAAGCTCGCCAACAAGCGCTAAGCCATCGGGCAGTCAGGTCGTGTACGGGCATACCCTCTCAAACCAAGATCTAGCTATCGGCGGTATTCGGCTAGAAGGTGATCGAGCAACCAGTTTATTCGCCTTCTTTAAACTTTACCCTTATTGGGATAAAAACCTGACTTGGAAGCAACATGAGAATTTACTGCTCGTTTTGCAATCAGTTCGCAGTTGTGTGTCCCTTGTTCAGCGGGAGGCATTACTCGATAGCTTGCTTGAAACACTTTATGACAGCAACGTACTCGCGATCATAAAGTCAGAAGATCTCATGTTAACCGTCCCATCAAGGGTTCGAAACGTAGAAATAAACTCTATTGGATGGTGTGATTTTACAAAGCTTTGGATAGACCAGAACTAAGCGGCTTGGATATAAAAAATTACTCTAGCTCACTCACCATACATCCCCTCAAAATTAGGGATATGCTTTTCCCACACAGGCACATCTTCCCCGATGATGGATTTCAGCGTATCTATAAACAATTTAGTTTTGATGGGGGCGTCTCGGTGAGGATACACAGCATAAAAAGTCCCGAAATCGTCTAAATGAAGCTGCGTCATTATCGGGATGAGCTTACCGTCCAAGATTTCGTTTTCAATCATCTGCGCAGTTACTACAGCTAGCGTGTTCCCCGCTACCGCACTTGTCGTGACCATTTCAACATCATTCACTTTATAAGCAACCTTCAACTGAAAGAGCTTACTCTCTTTGTTGTCATCAAAATATTTGAATTTGTCGATCAAAAGCCCCGGAGCAGCATAGACCGTAGCAGGTAATGATTCCAACTGCTCAACAGTTTTGATTTCTCCGTGCTTTTGGATGAACTCGGGGGATGCAACAATCAATAACCTGTTACGAGCTATTTTCCGAGTAATCAAACTCGAATTTTTCGGCTTGCCGATGCGAAAGCCAATATCAAACCCTTCTCTTACCATATCCACAACCCGATCTTCTAAACAAAGCTCAATATCTACATCGGGGTATTGTTGCTGAAATGCCAGCACCGCTTGCTGAACATATTGACGACCAAACAAGGTTGAACTGGTGATCCGCAATACGCCTTTGGGCTCGGCATGGTAATTCTGTGCCAGCCGATAAGTGTCACTTAACAGAGTCCGTAATGATCTGGCCTGGTTCACCATTTCATTGCCAGCTGCGGTTAATGATAGTGAACGTGTTGTTCGGTTTAGCAACCGGACACCAAGCTCATCTTCCAATCGGCTTATATGTTTCGAAACAACTGATCTATCAACATTTCTTTGATCCGCCACTTTAGTAAACGAGCCAAATTCTACTACTTCAAGTAGCAGCAATAATCGACTAGGAAAATCCATACACACCCTTTGTTGCGATAACAGCACCAATAACGTGCCAATTTGAGCATTTTTCTCCAACCAAGACAAACTTATAGTAGCTACACATTAAGGGCATAAACGAATAAAGCCCATATAACCAAGTGAGGAAGATGCCATGAGCAAGTTATCGATTACCCATAACAGCGGCATTGCAACAGTAACTATCAATAATCCGCCAGTGAATATTCTAACAATTGACCTGATCAACGAAATCAACACATTTGTGTTATCACTAAAAGATGATCGCGATACAAAAGTGGTGGTATTCAAATCACTTCACGAGCAATTCTTCTTAGCTCACTTAGATCTGCATGTGATCAACGGAACTCAGGGTGGCCAGGCGGCATCAATAGAATTTAATCATATGATTGCCAATATCAAAGCAATGAAGCAAGTCTCGGTTGCCGTTGTAGACGGTGTAGCCCGAGGGGGCGGTAATGAATTTGTCATGGCTTGCGATTTAGCCTACGGCACGGAAAACTCAGCATTTGCTCAGCCGGAAATTCACGTCAATATCCCAACCGGCGGCCAAGGTGCGGTTCACTTTGCAAGAAGAATGGGTAAAAACAAAGCATTACAAGCACTGCTTGTCGGTAATGATTTTACTGCTCAGCAAGCAGAAACATTGAATATTATTACTCAGTATGTACCTAGAATAGAAATGGATGCCTTTTTGGCTCAAATCCTTGGCGTTATTAGCCAGTTAGAAATTCGCGATATCGTGATGTACAAAGACATCATCGAAACATCAATTAAAGATGAAAACGCTGGTGCTGAATTAGAGTTACGCTACTTCCTAGAGCGCGCAAAAGAGGAAAAGACCCAAGCAATCATAACTGCGTTTCTTAAGCATGGAGGTCAAACTGAGCGGGAGGCAGAAGATATTCAAGGTATCTTTGTGGACACTGCTGCCGAACTTGCAAAATAAAAACATCAAAAGCAGCCGAAACGAAATGCCAAGGCTGCTTTTTTGAAAATCAGAGAGCTATAAGCCGATTAAATTAAGTAAATAAATAGCCTTATCTACTTGGTTAATCATTCATTATGACCAGTTTCAAAATTCAGTATGAGGTAAAAAATGAGATACGAAGGTAATATTTATCGTCCGCCACCAGAAGCTGATGCGTACATCTTGCAATGCACTGTTGGCTGTTCTTACAACAAATGTACCTATTGTGCGATGTATAAAGATGTCCGGTATCGAGTTCGGCCTATCGAAGAGCTTAAAGAAGATATACAAATGGCCCAAAAGGCTATTGGCTCTAGAGTTGAAAAAGTATTCTTAAGCGATGGCGATGCTATTTCGCTTCCAACAAGCATGCTATTAGAAATTCTATCCGAGCTTTATTCTGCTTTTCCAAAGCTAAATCATGTAAGTACATACGCAGGCCCCCAAAGTACACTGAGCAAAACGCAGAAAGAATTAAAGCAATTAAGAAAAGCAGGCTTGACCATGACCTATTTGGGAGTGGAATCCGGTTCTGATGAAGTGCTCACCGCAGTACGTAAAGGCGTAACCGCCGAAGAGATGCTTGAAGCAGGTAGTAATATCGTTAAGTCCGGAATCAAATTAGTCGCAATGGTAATGATTGGACTAGGAGGCCGAGGGGAACTTTCACAGATCCACGCAAAAAAAACAGCTCAGTTAATTAATCAGATGAAACCTTATCTACTGGGGGTATTAACGACTGTACCAATCGAAGGCACTGTTTTGTTCAGACAAACAGTCAAAGGTGATTTTAAGTTACTCGATCCATATGAGGTTCTGGAAGAAATAAAGATATTGCTGGAACATATTAACCTACAAGACTTGTATGTCGATGGTAGCCATGCTTCTAATTTATTATCGATAAAAGGTTCACTTAAAGAGAATAAAACAGAAATGCTTGCCTCTATCAATAAATACTTACTAAACAAGGATGTAGAGTTGATAGGAAAGGCTTATGTCGGACAATTCTAAGTCCATAATGAAACTGTAAGCCAGATTCTTACATTTACAGAACATAGCGCTCAGGCCCTCTAAATCAGTGGTTTATGACTAAAAGCATCCTTGATGAAATCCAGCATTATCCCAAGTCGACAGACTAAATCCGTGTTCATCCTGATGAGTCATCTGACTGATGATGATTATGAGCTTGAAGACATTAAGCATATATGTCGTTGTTATAATGATTAAGCACAAAGTTATCTTCAGTAAGGAATTGCTTAGGGGTCAAGCCTGTAAAGTACTTACAGTCCTTAATAAAATGGGGCTGGTCGTAATAGCCGTGCTCTAATACAACAGCAGTGTACTGGTGATGGCATCCGCTTAACAGCGTCCTTAGCGTTGATTGAAAGCGCGACGTCCTTTCAAAGTATTTGGCATCGACCCCGGTATAAGCCTTGAACTTACGCTGAAATGTTCGCTCGCTGATATTCAGACTTCGCTTAACATCAGCAATAACATCATGGCTACTTTGGTAATAAATTCTATCTATTGCCCACTCCAATTCAGAAGCACCGGCACACCTAGGTCCAATCTGCTGCATTAGCCAGACTTCCAACAAAGCTATCGCCTCAATAGTCGAATCTGACTCGATGATCCGCAGCAATAATTCTTTCGGCATTATTTGACTGACGTCTACAACCTGATCGGCAATAGTAGTCAAAGGGATACCAAATAACTGGAAGAAACCCGCAGAGCGAAAACGAATTGAAAGCAATTTAGTCGCTCCCGTCACCTTCACCTTATAAGCAGACCTACGAGGACATATCACAAGTCCGCTGCCGAATTTAAGCTGAGCTGATGCCGGAGATTCAATTACCAGTGGCGCGCCGAGATTAAGCATTATCTCAACCCCGGTCCCCGGCAGTATATCGGGTATCATCAAAGGAGAGCTTTGCTCCCACATCCAATACTGCGCTATATATCCAGCAAGCGGTGAGCTTGGCCTAATTAGTCTTGTTTGCATGGAATGACTTTATCATACCGCCCCTAGAGCGAATAGAAGCGGCTATTAGCAATCAAGATAAAAACAATTCATCACCGCTGGCAAAGTCCAGACACGGGTGTTTATCAAAGCGAACGACGCCGACATGCAGGCGACTACCAGCAGCCTTCACGACTTCAGCAACCCCCTGGTGGCCAAACCCGCCACACAGCTCTACAGCCTTAATCCCTTCATCAACCAAAGAATCAATAAGCTCGCATGCTTCTTTATAACCGGACACTGCAATATTTTTTACATGTACTTCCTTGGTACGAACCCAAGAGTAATCAGTTGACGGATTGGCTTCTGGTGCGACAAAAATAAACGCGGCTTTGAATACGTTTGACATGTTTTGGCTTCCTCATTCTGTTGAAGGCTGCCATCGTACAGGTCGCTTGAAGCCAGGTATTGTAGAAATACGCCAAATGATTTATCTGCATTTAAGACAACTAGCACTGCTTGCATCGTTTGCTTTTTGCTTGAAAATCCATGATATTCCCGCGGCTATCAATCGACAGTTCACAGCACTCTTTAAACAGCATGGTCATCTTGTCCCGGCTTTTTTGTACCCGTGATTTTAGCGTCGAGTACTTCATGCCATTTTTCTCGGCATACTCCTTCTGGGACTGGCCGTGAATATCGATTGATGTCAGCATATCTGCTTCATCATCCGGCAGGGCCTGAATAAAAGGCAAAATACAGGTTGATAGCTGCTGGTGGACGGTCATACCTCCCTCGGTGTACCACAGTTCATCCTGAGTAAGATCCTTTCCTTTCGCCCTTTTACGATAAAAATCAATTATCGAGTTATTGGCCACCTGAAAAAGCCAAGACTTAACCTTCTTCGTCTCCTTCACTTCACTGAGGTTGTGATAAGTCTTGATCAGTATTTCCTGAAGGAGATCATCCACATCATCAGGGTTGGAAACATTGGAATGCAAAAATGCCTTCAAACTTGCTCGATATTCGTTCCAAATTACTTCCAAGTTCATTTTACTCTCTCTGTACTATGTCAGGTGTTAGGGGCTGAGATCTGGGGTTCAAGGATCTACATGAATCATCTTAAGCAAGTATCTGGCCTTTGGCCAAAGCCACCACCACTGAAACATCAACAACCACAAAAGGCTATGAACCTATAAGTTCACAGCCTTAGTTTTAACGTTTGTACGCTACGCGTAATTATGTTTTCGCGATCTATTAACCGCAGCAGCTGCTTGAAGAACAGACACTGCTTTGTTGAACATCTTCACCGGTGCCTAAGTAGGTGCTAGACAGATAAAAGTCAGTAAATAGCGACTCAAAATCTGCCGATACCGTTTTTTCAGCAATCCCTGTTTCCAATAGAGCTGACTGCCAAGCCTGGGTTTTTGGTAACCCGCACAAGAAGTCAAAGTCAGTATGCTTTTTAATAATTGCCGCACGGTGAAGCAATGGCAGCCATGCCAAATCAACATTGCTGAGCTCTTCTGATTTGAAAAACTTGGTTTCTCCCGACAGGTGCGCTTCAACCTTGCCAAATGCCTTGGTAAACCTTTCGACACGATCTTCAAACGTTGCCTTGTCTTTGCTACTCATCGTACCGCACTGAGTCAGGTAATTTTTTGAACCCAGGTAGCTCCAGGCTCGGTCAAGGGCACGCTGCTCGTTGCTAACGCCGGCTTCGATAGGGCCAAACTCGTCTTCGATATACTCAATAATGGCATCTGACTCAAAAAGCGCAGTCCCCGACTCAGTGACAAGAACGGGAACCTGACCGTTCGGTGCCAGATCTAGGAACCACTGAGGCTTATCTTTCAGGCTGATATATTCAATTTCGTAAGGAATTTGCTTTGCTTCCAGGGCAGCAGTAACACGCTGGACAAACGGACAGATTTTGAAACTAATTACTTTAATCATCTTGAACCCTAACTCTCATCTTCTGTTTAAGTACCTATAAGACGAACCGTCAGCAGAAAAGACGAAAAATAATTCATTTTTTTCTTAAACTTTCTATTAGCAACTTTCTGTTGGAGACCCACATGAGCAATATTAATGATGAGCACAAAATACAGCTTATCGTTACCGGAGGCACGATTGATTCATTCTATGATACCGACCAATGTACAACGGTATGCCATGATGAAACGGCCATTCCTGACTTCTTGGCTAAATTTGCCAATATTACCGCCGATGAGTATGAGCTGTTTGAGGCTTGCATGAAAGACAGCCGAGAGATCAGTAACGAAGACATACAAGAAGTAAGTAATGCCATTATCAATAGTAAGAGTTCTCGCCATATTGTCACTCATGGTACTTTCACACTGTTTGAAAGTGCGCGAACGCTGATGGCAATGCTGCCCGACAATCATGGACAGGTTATTGTTTTCACGGGTGCAATGTGGCCATTGGTCGGCTTTTCCCCCAACGATGCCGGCTTTAACCTAGGTTCGGCATTTGTTGCTGCACGCTTGGCAACACCAGGAGTCTACATCGCCTTTAACGGCAAACTATATCTGCCAACGGATCAGGAAGGCTTGCACTAAGCCTTACTTTTCATCGCCTCATTACGCCTGATCATTCACAAAATCAGGCGTAATTATTCATCACAAATCATGCCTTTCAGATATCTATTTTGTTTAACTAACAAACAACACATCCATTGACTCTACCAATGGATTATGTGTAAATACGAATCACAATCATTGATAATTAAATTAACACTTACGAATGAACAAGAAACTACTCTCTTCAGTAGTTCTGTCTAGCTTACTTTGGTGCACTCCTTCATGGGGAAGTACAGCGCAGGAAATGGATGCCTTAGTAAAACAATGGATGGAAACTGAAACCGCACGAGCCGATCTCCAGTCCCGTTGGGCAGCTGAAAAGCAGCAGATCTCTTCCCTCATCAAACTGTATCAAGCGGAAAAGAAGGCCCTAACCGACAAAGTTACTTCTGCCTCCGTCTCTGCATCCGAAGTGGATCAAACACGTATTGCCCTCGCAGAACAACAAGATGGTTATGAGGCAAACGCGGCTCAGGCAGAACGGATTCTAGCCCATGCAAAAACAGCGATGACAAAGTTGTGGCCCTGGTTACCGGTACCGCTACAACGACAACTAGAGGAGGCAAATGCATCCCTGCTCGATACCAGTGCCTCCCTGGCTAACCACATGCAAAGCTTGTTAAGTATGCTCGATGAAATGCAGCGATTTAATGCCATATTAACGCTGAATAAAGAGATCCTAACCCTAGAAAATGGCAAACAGGTGGCAGTAGAGCAGCTCTATTTAGGCCTGAGTCAGGCGTGGTTCATTTCCTCAGATGGTAAAACGGCCGGTATAGGTTCTACCTCCGCAGAGGGCTGGCAATGGCAAGTTGTGCCTGAGTATGCCGATGCTATCGCCGAGGCCCTCGCCGTGTTTAAACGTACCCGACAAGCTAGTTTTGTCGATTTGCCAGTCATTGCGTCAAAGGTTGCGGAGAACGATGATGTTCAATAATTTCATTCCGGGCCACCCCCGCCCTAAAGTAATGACAGCAACCTTGCTCGCCATAACAACATTAATGGCCAGTTTCGCAAGCCATTCAGCAACAATATCAACAGTCGAAAGCAGCATCAGAAACGATTTGAAAAAGTCGATTCAGCAGTACACAGCTGCAGAAAAGCAGGTCAGAAATGAACGCCAGCCACTATCAGCGCAGCTTAACAAGCTTGAAAAAGAACTCTCATCACTACGAGTAAACGCCGCCACCGTTCAGCGACAAAAAGACGAACAGTACTTAGGTATAGAGCAGCTCAAAAAGCGGTTGGCCCAGTGGAAAGAGCAGGATGCCTATATCAACAACCTATTGCGGGAATTTAACCATAATCAATCAGGTATAACCGTTCCTCCCGGCCATACAGCCCAAGCCAGCAAGCAAGGGCTGGCCGCGTACTCTTCGTTCGATGCCATAGAGCGCTCGCTTGTGACACTTCATCAGGCGCTAAGACCGCAATGGGTAAACAATCGTTCAGTATTATCACCATCAGGTGACATCATTCAGGGACAGACATTAACCGCAGGTCCTGTGCAATGGTTTATCAATGCAACTCAGGCTGGTTTGGTTGATCGTACACATCAACCCCTGCCGATGCTGATATACACATTCGATGACGACCAACAGTCTCAGCTCAACCTCCACCAGCAAGGACAGCTTACACGCCTGTCACTGGATCCGACGTTAACACGAGCGACGGCGCTTGAGGCGCAGCAAGAATCGATACAAGATCATCTGGCAAAAGGCGGGATCTGGACAATACCGATCCTTGCGTTCGGATCTTTCGCCTTGCTCATCGCCCTGTTCAAGGCCATCCAGTTTATCCGCTTGCCCAAGCGCGATCCCGCTCTGATCGGCCAAATACTGAATCGAGAAATCCCCCCGCAGCAGGGATTAACTCAGGCCACCGGCTACCAGCAGGAATTAATCCGGCTTGCCGTTACTCACCGCCATAGCGGACGGGAAGTCATTGATGATCTGATGTACCAGTACCTATTACTGACCAAAGGCAAGCTCGAGCGCATGCTGACTGGGATTGCCGCCACTGCTGCCGTAGCCCCTTTGTTAGGTCTCCTGGGTACGGTTACCGGCATGATCAGCACTTTCAAACTGCTCACACTGTTTGGTTCTGGTGACGAAAGCATGTTGTCGACGGGGATCGCCCAGGCGCTGATCACGACGGAGCTGGGCTTGATTGTGGCAATTCCAGCATTGATCTGTCATGCCTATCTCACCCGTCGCGCTCGTCGCTACCTCACCGCACTGGAGGCTGACAGCGTACTACTTAGTCAGCTAGGCCAGATCCACCAGTCCGACAAAAGAGACGCTGACTATGCCTGATCGTTTCTCTGGCTCTGCTGTTATCCAGTCTATTGAGCAGATATTCAGCCAAGGCGGCATCATCATGGCGGTGCTCGCTGTCGTGGCATTTATCGTATATAGCCAGATCATTGATATCTGGCTGACGATTCGCTGCCACACCTTGCCCGAGGAGCACCGAGAGCTGACAGAAAAAACCAAAACACTCGCAGTATGGGTATCCGTCGCTCCCCTTTTAGGCCTTCTTGGCACAGTCATCGGCATGCTTACCACATTCCAGAGCATGGGAACCACTTCCCGGATCACAGGGGCCACCCAAGATCCGATGAACGGTATCGCATCAGGTATTTCCGAGGCGCTACTGACAACGCAAGCCGGGTTAATCATCGCCATACCGGCATTATTGCTGAACATTGGTTACCAGCGAAAACTCCAACAGTGCGCGATATCCGTAGCGACAAACCACACTGACACCCTAGCGCCAGCGAGCCAACACATTAACGATGGAGGCAGCCTCTAATGGCACGACGCTCTATTTTTAGCGATGAACAACAAGGGCTTGGTATCGACATGTCACCACTGCTAGATGTGGTGTTTATCCTGCTGATCTTCTTCATCGTCACCACAGTATTTGTCAAAGAGTCCGGCGTAGAGATTGATCGCCCCCAGGCACTTTCAGCCTCTCTGCTGGCAAAGAAAAGCATCTTCATTGCAGTTTCGAACGACGGAGAAGTTTGGTACGGCGGTTCGCGTATTGGTTTGGCGGGCATCAAGCCGACCATCAAACAGCTGATAGCGACTAACCCTCAACCCGTCATTATCCAGGCAGACAAACAGGTTTCTGCCGAGCTGCTGATCAAGGTATTAGACGCAATCAAACTGGCAGGAGCGACTCAGGTGAATGTCGCCACGCAAGGAGAATAGCAGTGCGATTAAAACAACGTCTGCTGACATACCTGCTTACGATAATTCCGCTGGGTGTGATCCTGCTGCTGATCATCGCCAGCCAGAACATTCCGTTTACTAAGCCAGAAACGCTCACGGTCAGACAAGTAGAAACGGTCGTTTTACCCCCACCTCCTCCGCCACCTTCCCGCCCGCAGAGCCAACAGCAGGAAGTCACCAGATCTAAGCTGGATCTTACTCAAGTGGCAAATGACGTTCAGCTCGAACTACACCCCATCAGGGTTGATTTAACAACGCTAAAGCCGGATTTAAACGTAGAGGCCAATATCGAGTTCGATTTGCCACAACAAGAGATCGTTCAGGAAGTGATCAAAACCGTGGCTAAATTTGCGGTTGCCGAACTGGATCAGACTCCTACTCTAATCAATACGCTTCAGGTACCGAGCCTGCCTCGTCAGTTGACACGTCGAGGCATCAAATTCGCCGATGTGATTTTACATATTGAAATAGATGAACACGGCCAAGCCAGCTTGAGGAACATTCGGAAAATGGAATACCCGGTACTCAAACCCATTGTTACAAAAGTGGTCAAATCAGCCCGTTTTACCGCCCCGACCAAAGAGGGCGTACCGGTAAGAACGGAATTCCTATGGCCAGTACGGATTACTGAATAATGAAAATATTTTCCCAATTAATTGCTGTATTCATAATTACAATTATCAGCCCGGAATCCTATGCCAGTGTCACGGTATCAAAACCGTCAATCACCGTTGATTTCAGCCGTCAGCCACTATTAAAACGAGAAGCAACGTTCTCCGATAGCGAAGCCAGACTGCTGGCAAAAGTTCAGCCATTACTGGAAAAACAGCAGTACGCAAAAACGCTGAAACAGCTTAAGACCAGCCAGCCGAAAGAAAGTAGTGCAGCCTATGACTTTCTGCTTGGGCAACTGGCATTTAGCCTGAAACAACCAGGCACCGCTGAAACCTATTTCCTCTCTGCATTAAAAAAACAGCCGGACTTTGTTCGTGCGCATGACAACCTTGGCATACTTTATCTGCAAAACAACCAGTATCAGAAAGCCAAGCGTCACCTGACCCAATCTATCTCTCTCGGTGGCGCAAATGGTCGCTTATATGGCTACCTCGGTTATATTCACCTGCAATCTGAAAACTACCAGGGCGCGACAGCCGCTTACCAACAGGCTGCTTTGCTAGAGCCGGAAGATACATCTTGGCAGCAAGGGCTACTGCAGAGCTATGTTGCCTCAGGCGCTCACTCCCAAGCGAAATCAATGCTGCAACCAATGCTGGAGAAAACCCCCAATGACGCACAATTGTGGCTGCTACGAGCAAATATCGCGCTCAGCGAAGACAGTGTCGTCGAGTCTATCAGTAGTTTGGAAGTCGCCTACCGGCTTGGAAAAAGGAAAGCGACGGCCTGGCAACTGGCCGATCTGTATTTACAGCAAAAGCAATTTTCTCTAGCAAGCCACTACTACCTTAGCCAGCCATCAGAGATTGCCAAAAACTACCAGAGGCTAGATAGAGCTATCCAATACTTGCTCAATATTGATGAACTCGACACGGCGAAAAAGCTCATCGCAGCTGCATCTAAACAGCATCCCAAACTGTCAACCAATGCCAGCGGCAAGCTCTATACCCGAGTCGGGCAGCTGGCACTCAGACAAGGACAGCTAACTACCGCCACAACTAACCTCAATAAAGCCTTAAAGCGCTCTCCCGTCAATGGGGAAGCGTTACTGGCCTTGGCTACAGTCAAGACCGAGCAAGGCAATAACAACGACGCCGAACTGCTGCTGATCCGGGCGGCGGGGATCAACCAGAGCCGCCTGCAGGCTTTGCAGCAATACGCCCAGCTTTCCCTAGACCAAAACCGCTATGGCAAAGCCTTATCATTGCTTGAGCAAGCAAAACAACTCGCCCCGGAAAATCAGCGCCAGCTAGATCAGCACATCAAGGTGGTTGAACGGTTAGTAAACCGATAAATAGTAACTTTAGCTAATATTGTTTCAGCACTTGGTAAAGTAATGAGGAGTGCAGACGCCAGACCTTCTGCACTCCTCTTGCTGTAAAGATAGCCAATGTTATTTGGCAAAATAATCTCTCGGTGAGCAGTCGAAAAACTGTTGAAAAGCATGAGAAAAAGCCGATGGCGAGTTATAGCCGACATCCAATGCCACCTGGGTCACGGGCTTGCCTTGCTCAAGCAGCGTCAGCGAATGCAGCAACCTCTGCCTTTGCCGCCACTCTCTAAACCCCATCCCCGTCTCTGATAAAAAGATCCGGGTTAGGGTTCGGCTAGACACCCCCAGCTTGCTGGCCCAGAGCTGCATACTGAGATCGTTTTCTGGACTCAATTGCAACGTTTTTACCAATACATCAAGCCGGGGGTCTTGCGGCATCAGAAGCGATAGCGATACCTGAGGCTGGGCACTGAGCTGGTCGAGCAGTACTGTCAGTAAGTTAAAGTCAGGCTGCTGCCACTGGGCATCAACATCACACCGCGCCACCACGGCCAATATCAACTCTCGAGTTAGGTTTGTGATATTAAATACTTTGCAAGCGTGCCCTAGGTACCCAACTTGATCCGGACGAAAATACAGGCTTCGGAACTTAGCCCCACTCGGTGCAAATGCCCGATGGGTGCATTCAGGCGGAAGCCAAACGGCCCTTTGCGGCGGAACCACCATTGCCTGATCGCTAACATCTACATTTAACACCCCTTCAGAGGAATACATCAGCTGATACCAGGTATGACTATGGAAAGATCCTTTGTGCCCGGGCGGCATGTCCACCTGCCTTGCCAATACCCGTTTGTCGCCAGCATTGGTTATCTGTTCATTGGAGCTTATATGAGATAACCCTGCTTTTTCTTCACCTTGTCTTTTTGGCGACATAACTTGGCCCATTGTCGAAAGTAAGCCATCAACATACTTGATAATCTACAAGGCATCAAATTCCTTGCGGTTAGGACACTCCATGAAGATCTCAGCACAGAATCGATCCTGGCAAACACCACAAACCTTTTTAATACTAATCTCTATCGTCGTTCCTATTGCCTTTGCCAGCTGGCAAGCCTTGCTCAACAACTTTGTGATTGAGAAAGCGGCATTTACCGGTGCTGACATCGGCGTTTTGCAAAGCGTACGGGAAATTCCTGGATTTCTGGCTTTTACAGCTGTCTTTATGCTGTTGTTTATAAAAGAGCAGAAGTTCATCATTCTCTCTTTGGCCCTATTAGCCGTAGGCGTCGCGATTACGGGATTCTTTCCCTCGTTCTCAGGGCTGCTGTGTACGACCTTGCTGATGTCTGTTGGCTTTCATTACTTCGAAACCCTGAAACAGTCTCTATCACTGCAATGGCTGTCAAAAGAACAAGCCCCCGAGGTATTGGGTAAGCTGATTTCAATCGGCGCTCTGGCCTCGCTCATTACCTATGCTTGCCTTTGGGTGTTACTTGAACAGTTAGCACTGGACTTTAAATGGATTTACCTGATTGCCGGTGCCGTATCCTTAAGTTTGGTTATCTTCATCTGGCTCGGTTTCCCCACTTTTGAAGCAAAAACCGTTCAGCATAAGAAGCTTATTTTGCGCAAAAGATACTGGCTCTATTACGCCCTCACCTTTATGAGTGGTGCCAGAAGACAAATTTTTACCGTCTTTGCCGGTTTCTTAATGGTTGAGAAGTTCGGCTACTCTGCCTCCGACATCGCGCTATTATTTTTGATTAATCACCTGTTCAATTGGTTTTTTGCCAAGAAAATTGGCCAAATCATCGGCAAGGTCGGCGAGCGAAAAGCGCTAATATTCGAATACGTTGGCTTAATACTGGTCTTTGCAGGCTATGCCTTTGTCGAGTCCGCACAATGGGCTGCCGGGCTATATGTTGTCGATCATCTATTTTTTGCTCTGGCACTCGCCATCAAAACCTATTTTCAGAAAATTGCCGACCCGGCTGATATTGCCTCAACTGCTGGTGTTGCCTTTACCATCAACCATATTGCGGCAGTTGTAATACCCGTCACTTTCGGTTTGCTATGGCTAGTCTCACCTTCAAGCGTATTCATTGCAGGCACCATGATGGCAGGTTTATCCCTGATTTTAGCGTTCAACATTCCCTGTCAGCCAGAACAGGGAAACGAGGTAAGAAAACTAAGGTGGGCTTAAGCCGATAAAAAGCCGCCTTAACAACATTAAGGCGGCTTGTTTATATTACGTTGCACTAACAGTTGAATCGTTAAGCGTTAGAAAGTGTACTTCACATCTAGGCTGAATGAACGTCCCGGGGCCGGGTAGCGGCCGACAGGGCTGACATCAATGCCTCGGAAGTAATAGTCTTCATCAAACAGGTTGTTCACCGAGAAACCGGCTCGCAATACGGAATCATCTTTCTTGTACAGATCTTTGCTGATGTTGAAGTTCCATACCATGTAGGCAGGCACTTCACCTTTCGCTCCCGTTGCATCTTCCTCTTTGGTATTTGCATTGTCGCTAAACGACTTGCTGAAATACACGCCTGATACCGTTGTCTCGTAACCATTCAGATCGTAGCTTGCATCCCACAATAGCTGGTGCTTGGAAACATAAGGCAGCTCATTGCCTTTGTTGGTACCCTCTTTTTGTTCTGCATCCAGGTAGTTATACCCCATGTGCAACGTTAGCAACGGTAATGAATCAGGAACGTAGAAGCCTTCAACCTCAAAGCCCTGATGTACGGTCCGGCCAATATTGTCAAAGGTCTGATCGGTTTTGTTCCACTGTAGCTGATCGTCAAAATCAATGCGGTAAAGTGCAAGGTTCAGGCTATTTCTACCCTGTGTATAGCGTCCGCCCAGTTCATAGTTCCATGCCATTTCGGCACCTTCATCCGCCTTACCTCGTATATAGGCGATCTGCGGTGCACGCAGCGAACGCTGGGCATTGGTATACGCCAGCCAAGTATCGGTTAACTGATATGAGGCAGTAAAACCAGGCAGCCACTCGTTGACCGTATTCTGATCCCCGGTGTTTTTGCCAATATCGACAAAGTCCATATCGATGTGTTCATAGCGAATACCCGGGGTGATCGTTAGCTTGTCGTTGGCCAGTTTGATCTCATCACTGATATAGGCCGCCCACGCCTTGGTGTCCAAGCTCCAGTCACGCGGTACTTTCGTGGTGTTATCTGTAAAGCTGGTTTGAGTCAGCTTGTAATCAATGTCCTCGTTAACAAAACGCATGCCGACGATCAGCTTCTGGTTAACCGTTGCACCATCAATATAGAAACTCGCTCTCGGCTCGACGCCCAGTACATTGAACTCTCGAGGGGATGTTCTCAGGTGAGTGGAAGGTTTACCCGGATCGGCCCAGTGTTCACCTTTAACCGCGTTATAGCCCCACTCAAAGTTTCGTTTCGCCGTATGGCCAAATACCAATGCATCAAACTCACCATAATCGGCAAACAGGAATTGGTTAAACAGGCGATTATAACGTAAGTTCCAGCGAGTGGTTTCTCCTTCATAGTGATCATGAGGGCGAGTTGACTGACTGCGATCCTGATCATAGTCCGCCGGGGTAAGTGCGCCTGGCATATCGGTATCAGCGTCATAACGCTGGACAAATGCTGTCAGCATCTGCGCATCATCGATCAACCACTCCGTTTTCACCTGGAAGTTGGTCACATCGGTATCCGTATTATCCCGGAAGGTCTCGCCTTGTAATACATTGCCTTCTAGCTGAATCGCAAACTGATCCGAAACTCGACCACCGGTACGGAGATAAAAGTCGTTGAGTGGTTTATCCCCGCCTTCAAATACCGTCAGCTTGTTCTCAATCGATGTCTGCCATTTTTCAGGAATAGACTTGGTTACCAGGTTAATCACACCGCCGACATTATTCGGGCCATATTGAACTGTCGCTCCCCCTCTGACGATATCAATACGATCAAGCATACTGAGCGTGGCCGGGAAGATTGATTGTCCGGTATGGCCATAAGGTGCCAGCGTCATTGGCACGCCGTCCATAAGAAACTGAGCATGGCCACTTCGGCTCGCTTTCAGCCCTCGCACAGAGATATTAGGCAATACACCTGTTCCTGATTCATCCTGAACCTGAACACCCGGCACACGCTGCAACGCATCATCGATAGACAGTACAGCCGTCTTTTCCATTTGCTCGCTGGTCACAACGGTTCGGTTACCGGCATAGCTTTTCACTTCATCTATGTGGGATTCACCAATAACACTGCTGTTCACTGTCGTTTGTTCGAGAACTTGTAACTCTTGAGCTAAAGCAGTATTCGCAATTAGGCTCGCGCCGATTGCTGTTGCCAGCACTGAATACTGAAAACTTTTCCTTGTTGATTTCATAACTTCTTTTTATAACCTTTATTAGTGTTGTCCAAGTCAGCAACATTGCACTGATTTGAAGAATAAAAGGCTCCATTGCTATTCTGGTGTAGTCGGGCTGATACCAGCCTCGTTTATTATAAAAATTCTTTAAATCCGGCAGAAGTCGATTAGTAGGGAATACACATTGGTGTGCCGGCAATCGGATCAGGTATTACAGTCGCCTTCAGGTTAAAGACATCACTGAGTAACTCGGCATCAAAGACCGACTCAGGATCCCCTTCTGCCACAATCACCCCTTCTTTCAAGACAACCAGATGATCGCAATAGCGGCAGGCCTGGTTAAGATCATGCAGCACGACCACCACGGTTTTTCCTTTATCATTCATGGCTCGCATCATGTTCATCAGTTCGACCTGATGAGAGAGATCCAGATAGGTCGTGGGCTCGTCCAGCATGACGATATCGGTATTCTGCGCCAGGATCATCGCTATCCAGACTCGTTGCCGCTGCCCGCCCGACAGTGCTTCCAAGGGACGCTGGGCCAAATCAAGTACACCTGTTTCCCCCATCGCCATTGCGACCTGAGCTCGGTCTTCTTCTGTTAGCCGCCCCCAATGGGATAGGTAAGGCGTACGGCCATACTCAACCAGCTGTTGTACGGTGATGCCTTCGGGGTTGACTAATGTTTGTGGTAACAGGGAGATTTTCTGGGCTACGGCCTTATCTGACATACCGTGCACGGTTTCGCCATTTAGCAATATCCTGCCAGACGTCGGCGCTAAAATGCGCGATAAAGCCTTTAACAACGTCGATTTACCGCAACCATTCGGACCGATTAGGGCGGTGATTTTACCTTTGAGAAGTCTCAAGCTCAGATCAGACAATATGGTGGTTCTATCATAACCAACGGTAATACGTTCAGCTTTTAGCATTTACCAGCCCTTATAGCGGGAAAGAAGAAAAATAAAATACGGCGCACCAATTAGAGACGTCAGTACACCGGCGGGCAATTCCAAAGGAGGCTGAATACCCCGGGCCAAAATATCAGCCACCAAGACTAGCAATGCACCGCAACTTGCCGCGACGGGCAGTAACCATCGGTGCTGGCTGCCAACCAGCAGTCGTGCCAAATGCGGGGCCAGCAGGCCAACAAAGCTGATTGTGCCGGACACTGACACACTAATACTGGCCAGCATCACAGCCGTCAGCAGTGCCAGCATCTGGGTACGCCCGACACTGACACCCAGCGCCGTTGCGGTCTGCTCCCCCAGCGCCATCACATCCAAGCGCCATGCCAGCCAGAAGGCGAGCGGGATAAGTACCAGCAATGTCACGAAAATGAACGGAACTTGCTCCCAGTTTCGCCCCCACAAACTGCCAGTCAGCCACACCATGGCAGTATTGATTTCGACAGGATGGACAATAAGCAGAAAGTCGATGCCGCTACTTATAAAGGCACTAATTGCAATACCGAGCAAAGCAAGACGCGCCGGTGTAGGCTTAATAGCCGCCGCAGCCAGGTAAATACAGAAAGCGGCACTGAATCCCCCGATCACAGCGGCCACCGGTAACCAGTAAACAGGCGCGGCAGGAAAGATAACCAGTAACGAGGTGGCGGCGAGTCCGGCTCCGGCACTGATCCCCATCAGATCAGGCGATGCTAGCGGATTGCGAATAACCCCCTGCACCAAAGCGCCGGACAGGCCCAGCCCTGCTCCAACCAACATCGCCAGTACCATTCTCGGCAAACGGTAGTGGTTAATGACAAAATCATGATCCCCGCCACCAACAAGTGCCGCCCATATTTCATCTGTCGATAGAGAAAGTGCACCGATATATAAGCTGCAGGTAGCAAGCACTACCAGCGCGATAAGCAGCACCAGTAACGTTATCCGGCGCTTGCCCGTCTGCCCGGTACTGGTCTTGCTGGTATCCATATTCTGGCTTCGATTAACAATTTCGCTCATGACAGCTTGCTCCTCATGGCCAACAGGATGAAACAAGGCGTACCAATCAATGCGGTGATAATCCCAACGGGTGTTTCGGCAGGAAACGCAACCCCGCGGGCCAGTAAATCGGACCATACCAACAAGGAGGCGCCTAACAAGGCGGCAATAGGGATCAGACGACGATGCTCATGCCCCACCAATTTTCGGCTGATATGTGGGATCAACAAACCGACAAAAGCAATCGGACCGGCAATTGAAACACTGACAGAGGTGAGAAGAACAACGGCAATGCAGGCCAGCATCCGCACTCGTGTAATATTGATCCCCAAACCACAGGCCATGTCTTCTCCCAGCGAGAGAATATTCAGCTTTCCAGCAAGGCTAAGTGCCAACATCAACCCAACCATGCTCACCGGCCATATTAGCTGCCACTGTTCCCATCCGGCTTCGGCTACCGAGCCCGCGAGCCAGTGCAACACGCTATAAGCCAGTTCGTCGGATATAATCACTGCCGCACGGGTGAGCCCGGTCAGCAATGCATTTACGGCAATACCAGCCAGAACCAGACGCAGTGGGTGAATTCGGCCGGAAAAAAAACCGCCAAGCAAAAAGACCAGCATGCCCCCCATTGTTCCGCCTATCGCCGCAGTGAGCACAGGAGGAAGAATACTCAGAAAGCCAACGCCAACGGAGGCCAAAGCCATACAGCATGCGGCTCCCGCGTTAATTCCGAGTATCGCCGGGGAAGCCAACGCATTACGGGTTATCCCCTGCATCAGCACTCCGGCAACCGCTAAATTTGCGCCAATCAGCAAGGCCACCAATGTCCGTGGCAAGCGGAGTGTAATGATCAGCTGCTGCGACATTGAATCGGGGTCAAAGGCAACCAATACCTGATACACATCATCTATCGACAGGCCAAATGTCGACCAGGCTATTAGTGACAAAACGAGAGACAAGACCAGCGACAAAAACAGCGACAAGACCAGTCCAGTAACCGTCCATAGGCTGATCAGCGATGCTTTTGTTTGGGGAAGCCGAGCAATCACTTGCATGATGTTAACTTTCTTCCCCGAAAATGCGCACCAGATCCTGGGCTACCCCTTCGGCGGCCAGCATGCCGCGACTCAAAGACCATAATCCCGGCGATATTTCGATAATATGGCCCTTTTTCTTCGCGGTAAGCATGCTAAACAGAGGGTTCTTCTTCCATTCTTCCAGTACGGTGTTGTCACTGTATCGCCCGATCAGGAGATAATCAGGATTGGCTTTTAATAGCAGCTCAAGGCTTGTCGGAATATAGGCGGTGCTGATCTGCTCAGGAATAGGACTGCGGAGCCCCAGCTGGTTGACGACACCTCCGGCATAAGATGTCGGCCCGTGCATCCACATACCGCGCTCGCTGATCACTGCAAACTGAATCGTATTTTCTGCAAACGTCGGTTTGATAGATTTTAATTGAGCCTTAAACGAAGCCATCCGCTGTTTATGCAACGCCAGCCGTTGTTTCATCGTCTCTTCTCGGTTGATGGCCTTGCCGACTTTTATTACCGCATCTAAATTTTCCTGGTAGGTTTCACCACGACTCTTAATAATTAAAGTCGGCGCAATACGCTTCAGATCATCGTAAATAGCACTGTGCCGCTCGACATCGGCAATAATCAAATCCGGTTTAAGATCAGCTATCACCTCAAGGCTGGGCTGATAACGCGAACCCACCGAAGTCCATTCCGGCACCACCTGTGTCACCGCAGGGATCAACCGCTCGGGTTTGTTATCATCGGCAATACCAAGGGGAGCAATATTAACGGCTGCCATTGCATCTACAAATGAAAACTCCAGCGCAACTATTCTTTTCGGGGTGCCTGACAGGCTAAGCTCACCCATTTCATCATTAATTGTTCGTGTCACATCTGCCTTTGCCGGAAAGACAAACACCAGAATAAATATACTTAGCGTGCCTATTAACTTCTTTATTATTGATTTTGCCATGGTGCAACTATTCCTTATTACCAACACCATTAATAACTTTATAAACAATAGGGATTAAGCCTTTGCAGGCTTAACCCTCTGTCATTAACGGAAACACGAAAATATAAATCTCAAACTATCAAAAGTTGTGATTCTAGATTTCAACGTCCAATTACAAGCTATATTGATAACTCAACATCACTTCAAACGGAGCGCCATATCCCACCTGGTTCAATCCGGAGCCACCGCCGGTTGCACCAAGCGCATATTTTTCATCGAATACGTTATCTAGGTTTAGCTGAACTTTATGTTGCTGCCACTGGTAGGCGGCCATCAAATCAGCTTTGGTATAAGCATCTAGCTTTGTTCCTTCATTATTGCCCGCATAACGATCACCGACATACTTAACGCCCCCACCGAACTTAAATTCAGGTGTTAAGTAGTAAGTCGTCCATAACGAGAACAAATGATCGGATACATCATTCGGCTTATCGCCCGTTTCTTTATCTTCGGCGTCTAGATAGCTATAGCCAGCAGAAATATTCCACACTTCAGTGATCTGACCGCGGGCTTCTAGCTCAATCCCCTTATGACGAAACTCATCCTTGTCGACAACATCACCATTGGTATCCGTTCGAGGCTGCTCTTGATCAATCTGGAACAGGGCCGCGTTCAGCATCAACCGATCATCCAGCATGAAGGCTTTCACTCCCACCTCCTGAAGATCGGTTCTGAACAGCTCCGCCAGCTTCGGATTGATATAAGTCCCGGCATAAGGGAGCTGCCATGAGCGTCCCAAGCTAGTATAGGCCGAGAACTCATCTGTCAGCTGATAAACCAACCCAGCGCGGTAACTCAGCTTATTATCATCCATGGTTTCAAGCTCCGCTCCTTGCTTGCGCTGCTTGAGTTTCATGCTGTCGTAGCGAAGGCCGCCTAGTACCGACACTTTTTTATAGGTAAATACATCTTGCAGATAAGCGCCGAGTGTCTCGGTCTTGTTCTGGCGGAACGGGTCAAAACCTGGGTTCGGCGTCGGTCGGGTCACCGGGTTATGGATATCTTGCGGGGAAAGGCTGGTGTCTTTAGCCAGTAGCAAATCGATATCGATAACATTGTAGTCAGCACCGGCCAGAAGCTGGTTCTGTTCTGTTTGCCAGGTAATTTCAGACTGAAGGGTACTGGTGGTTCTCGGATCGTAACCAAAATTGTTTGCTGTCTGACTAACCTGATCACCTGTCATCTTTCCTTGACGGGTCCCTTTCTGCTCCAGTTCTATCTGGTTCCACGCTGCCCGGTTGACCCATAACAGCTGATCGTTAATCGTCATTTGATGACTAACAGCAAGGCGAATGCTGTCCGATTCTTGGTAATCGTTAGCTCCGCCATAATAGGTGTCGACAGCGACATCAACCGGCTTGCCACCCTTTGAAGGTACACCTCGGTATGGCATAACTTCCTGATGCTGATATTCAAGATCCAGGTCAATAACATGCTGGTCTCCCGCCGCTATACGGACGGTAGGTGCAATAAAGTAGTCCTGATAATCAACATGATCGACATAACTATCACCGTCGCGAAATTCCACATTCACCCGGCCGTTAACGTTATCGCTCAACTGTCTGCCCACATCAACCTGTCCAGACAGGCGGCTATCGCTGCCCGCGGCGGCTGTCAGTGTGGTAATATCACGGCCATCAGCACGTTTGGTCACAATATTAATCAGACCACCTGCCGAACCTCGACCGTACAAGGCACCGGCTGGTCCTTTAACCACTTCGACACGCTCAACATTGGCCAGACTACGAAACGACTGTAGGTTTCCGTCATCACGCATACCATCACGGTAAGTATCATTCAGCGCATCAAACCCCCGGATCACAAACTGATCCCGGCTGCCTTCTCCCAGCGTGTTATTGACTCCCGCGATCCCATCAAGGGCGTCGACCAAACGCAATGCCCCCTTATCTTCCATTTCAGCCTTCGTAACCACGGAAACTGACTGGGGTACTTTCAGCCAGGGCAAATCTGTTTTACTGCCGGAAGCCGGGGAATACTCGGCATAACCCTGATATTGCTGAGCTTCGACACTAGCTTGGTCGAGAACGGCTAACTCTTCCGCATAAACAATACTTGAACTACCTGCAGCCAAGACGAGACTGATACAGGAAACGAGCGGCTTCAACTTTAAAGAGCAATTCATTATCAAAAATCCATTTGCACATTCAATTTGAGAATGCGAATAAAAACAAATCTCAAAATCATTTGCAAGAAATATATTATTGGTTACATTTCCACCCAGACAAATACAACAACACTCATATCAATATGAAAAATTAAGATTTTTGACATAAAAAAACCGCTGCTCTCGCAGCGGTATTTATAGTTATATTATTAGTAATATCAATTAATTAAGAAACACGAAATCGACTCATCATTGTTTGCAAGTTAGCCGCTAGCTGACCTAACTCGACACTTGCCTGGGCAGTTTGGCTGGCTCCAATCGCCACTTCTGTCGATGACTGGTTAATGCTTTCAACATTGCGTCCCAATTCTTCAGTAACAGAGTCCTGCTCGCTACATGCACTCGCAACTTGCTGTCCCATATCAGCAATCTGTGCAACTCTCTGTTCAATGTTCTCAATCATTTTGCCGGTATTCTGGCTCTGTTCTACACAACCCCTGATCATGCCGCAGCTTTCAGTTGTCGCCTCTTTTGCTTCACTTGCACTTTTCTGAAGCTTCTCGATAATTGTAATGATCTCGCCAGTTGATTGCTGGGTTCGACCAGCTAGGGTACGAACTTCATCAGCAACAACAGCAAAACCACGACCTTGCTCACCCGCACGAGCCGCCTCAATCGCCGCGTTCAATGCCAGTAAGTTAGTCTGTTCAGCAATATCGCGGATAACATCAACAACCATACTGATATTGTTAGACTCTTTTTCCAGCTGTTCAACCATCTGACCTGCATTTTCAATCTCTTGGGAAACAGACAAAATTGATTTAATGCTTTGCTGAATATCCTGGCAACCCAGTTTCGCTTCATCACTTGCAGATGTCGCCGAGACGGAAGCGACTTCGGTATTACTGGCAACTTCGGCAACAGTCGCTTTCATTTGATCCATTGCCGTTGCCACCATAGTGATCTCATTCTGTTGTTGCTGCATACCTTGAGATGACTGTTCGGATACCGCACTAACTTCTTCAACCGCTGCGCTAAGCTGGGTAACTGCAGCTACAATCTCCCCAACCAGATCACGTAAGTTATCTTGCATTTCAACACAAGAATCAGCCAGCACTCCCAACTCATCATTGCCAATTTCATCACGCTTCAGATGATGAGTTAAATTACCCGATGCAATTTCGCTCGATAGATCGATCACTTGATTTAACGGACGGCAAATCTGGCGCGTCAGGAACAGATTCATAATCACCATAAACAGAATAAGTGCACTTACCGCTGCAAATGACATGGTGGTAACTCGATCTGTACTGGCTAGCATCTCAGTTCGGTTACGCTTAACGAAACCTAAATTGACCTCTTTCAACTCTTCCAATGCAGCCGTCAAATCATTAAATTCATTAAATGTGCCCGCAAGAATTGGCTGTGCAGTATCGAAATCTCCTTTCACCGCCGCCTCAGCAAAGCCATTCAATGCCTTCTGATAATTACCCCAAGCCTGAGTGATATCTCTGAGCGCTTGGCGCTCATGTTCAGTTGCATCAGAGCCCACAGAGGCTTTATAAGCATCCAACAACGTCTCGATGTGGTGATTTTGCTGATCAGCCTTGTCCACTCTTTTGCGGATCTGTTGCAAATCACTGTAAGTCAAAATGGCATATTGAGTCCGTCGCACATAAGACACCTCAAAAACTATTTCATCGACAGAAAGAAGACTCGGTACTGTAGAGTCAGAGAAATTTAATACCCCGGCGCGAATTACACTCAACTCGCTCATTAAAAACACACCCAAGGCAATAATAATCGCAATGATAGCAGAGAAAACAAGCGCAATTTTCTTGCCTATTGACAAGTCTTTAAACGACATAAAATAACCAACTCTTCACTTAAATTTATCAAACAAGATAATTATCAATTAATATAAACAACAAGCATAAAGCTCATATTTATACAAAAATTACAATTAGCAGCCATGCGATAAATACAATTTATTCAAGTTTCAACTCGATAACAAACCAGCTATAAAGGAATCCATTCACTGTATTGGCATAATAATGAACATTCTATTTATCAAACAGACAAACAGCCTCATTTTAGCTCAATACAAAGCTATAAATTATAGTTATTTAACCTATCAGAAATTATATTGACCAGACAGCCACATTGTATTCTGTTCACGCGTGAGTTCAAAACAAAATTTTGAGTCAATATCGAAACAAAACAGAGAAATAACAAATAATGCGGCATACTTAACCCGCTCACTAATACAGTCCAAAAATTAAATATGTATTAATATGAACAAGGGATAATGAAATTAAATATAAGCCTCACTTCCGATTGACTACAAATAAATACCTTTATCACTTATACCTTGGAGGTTTCCTAACTATTTACAAACAGCCAATTTAACGATAGACACTCACCTGATACATCAATAGATAATTTCAGCTATGATTGTGGACAAGTGAACTGTTAAATGTTGAACGTTGAACGTTGAACAGCATGATTAATCTGCAGGGCTTTCTAAATGTGGCGGAGAGATAGGAATTTACTTCACCCTCTCTTTACAACATAAAATTTAGGCATAAAAAAACCGCTGAATTTTCAGCGGTTTTCTTGAATGTGGCGGAGAGATAGGGATTTGAACCCTAGATACGCTACAAACGTATGCCGGTTTTCAAGACCGGTGCTTTCAACCACTCAGCCATCTCTCCGTTATGCGGCGAATAATACGGAAGCTTTCCGAAGATGTAAACCCTCCCAAAAGCCAACCGCGCATCTTTTGTACAGACACTCCTTTAGGTGTTTAAATCTCACCCCGCAACACCTAAAAAACCCTCGGCGAACGAATCACCGAGGGCTTTGCTACTTATATAAATTTATTTCTACAAGCTCATGATCTTCTTAAATTCTTCTTCAGAGTATTTCTTTTCCGTACTCTTAGTCAGATCCGTCATCATCTTATAACGAATTTCTGTCGCCATCGACAAAGTACGCTGAAGCTGACCGTAGGAATAATCCGAGGCCATGTTCAACGCAGCTTGTTTATCGGATTGATACAGTGATTTCAGGGTCATATCCAAACTGCTGACTTGCTTGTACAACTTGGTTTCTTCCTTGTCCCAGGTCGCTTTTAACATAGGCAAGTATTTGTCCGGAGCGGCTGCCGCCAACGCTGTCAAACTACGGAACTGCCAATAGGCAGACTGATCAGAATAGGTGTCACTGCCTGTCTGGTAAGGTGTAGGATAGTCTTGCAGGCTTGAATAAAGCGGTACAAGTACAGATTCCGGTAATACCCCAAAGCTTTGCCAGATCAAACCTTGCAGTTCTTGCGGCATATCTTTACGTAGTTGAATAATGTGAGATTCAAGCTGGCGTTCAACACGCATTGGACGCTCGCCATTCTCTTCTAGCTGAGTGCCTTTATAAGTGGCCCCCAATACATTTGCCACATCCTGAACCGAAATCTTCTGATCCGGCTGCATAAACAACGGATACTGATCCTGACGGGTTGGCTGCTCGCTCGATGCCGAAAGCATGCTTTGTCCCAACCATTCGCGGTCGATATTATAAACATCCCCTGTTACACCAAAGGCTTTGGCAAAGTTAAACGATGTTGTATCTGGCTTGTCCAACAGTTCATTCTTCTCAACAAACGCCATAAGCCCAGTGGAATGCAGAACATCCTGGCTCGCCAGATCAACTCCGTGAACACGCAAGCCGTTGGCGATCATAGCATAGCTATCATCCGGTACTTTCACTGCAATCCAATGGTGGCCCGAGCCAATCTCAACCAACCAGGCCTCGTTGACATCCGCGATATAGAGGCTATTTCCTTCGCCGGCACCATATTGCTCAATATATTTGCCCAGCAACTCAACACCTTCCTTCGCTGTTTTCACCTGCGGCAAAATTAGCGTCGGTATAACGGCTTCAATGATACCATCGTCAATCAACGGATCAGCGGCCTGTGCCTTATCATTCACTTCAGCACTGGTTGTTGCTGAAATGGCAACGTTATATTCGTTTATCCCACGTTCTTCGTAGAATTTACCCTGACCATCAACTGTGTTGGCATCCCAATCAGGAATTGCGGAGTAACCGTAGAATTTCGCTGGCATTGGTACAACCAGACCATTGCCTAACGTCCAATCTCCGGCTTCATTTTCTTGCGCCGGGCGGTAAGTCAGATATTTATTCCAGTTATTGATACCAAAATCTTCATTACGGGCAATCATTATGCTGCCATCAGCAGATGCACCCTTGCCAACAATAAGACCCGTACACGCGTTAGCGCTCAGGCTGAGCGCAGACAAAATTGCAGCAGATAACAGAGTCACAGACATTTTTTTCATCGTATATCTCCATATAGGAACAAAACTCAACATGAATAAAAATTCACTTCTATGGTATATTTATCTTTCTTATACTGATTATGTCAATAAATACCACCTGAGCAGTGTATATATCTACTTATTTGTTTATTGTTTGGCCGATCACGCTATCAAGAATCTAATATGCGGAATAATAAAAAGTGAGAGCGAACCTAATTTTCGCTAAACAGAACGGTATTATCGAAAACAACCACGGCAAGAAAAAGCAAGCTATAAAAGGGGAAGCAACTGGGGTTACACCCTATACACAACGTATAGAGTGTAGCGCTGGAAATAATGATGAATTAACAGGTGAAATCAGTTGGCTGTTCAATTTAGGCTCTAAGTTTACAGTGTAAAAGCCGGCCTTAAATTCAAGAGGACAACGGTAGATACATTATGTGTTGGGGGCCCGCAGGTCCATCCAGATACATCACTTGAGAGTCAAAAAAACCACAATAAAGATACAATGCCCGAGCAGGAACGTTTCGTTGATTCACCGTTAATACCAAGTTGGATATCTGTGGATACTGCTCTGCAACATACTCCTGCAACTGGCGGCATGAGAGACGTCCATAGCCCTTACCCTGATAGCGCGCATCAATAAAGTATGCCCGCAAGCCCAGTTCACCAAATTGACTAAACTCTGGGTGGTTCGCAAAAGAATGGTCGAGAATGAAGAAACCGAGGATCGTGCTATCAGGTTCAGCATACCCCTGGCATATCACATGAAAATCTTCATTCGATTTCTGGCTCGCCAAGATATCAGCAATAGGCAGAACAAAGTCAGACTGGTGATCGGCAACTGCCAGATCACACAACAAACGGCGATCTTCCTTACGCATCTTTCTGATCGTTAATGCTTTATCAAAGCTTACACGCTGAGTTCCTTTGTGTTTGGCATAGCCCCCGACTTTCACCGCTTCAATACAGCCGGATTGCTGCAGAATCGACGCCGACAATAACGAGCTACGATTCATTGCTCGCCCTTGTTCGAACTCATACTGATAACCGAGAAACGGTCGGTGCTGGGCGAGGTAGCAAGCCAACGCACCACTGGCGCTGCCTGTTGCAGATTCTTCGGGGATCCCGAACAAAGGAGCAAAATTTCGACACCGGGCAGTAAAGTCGGCCCACGAACATAACTCAAAAAGATGCACCCCCACCAGCTGCCTGGCTCGGCAAAATTCAGCCAACACACTGTTATCGGGGTAAATATCGTCTAACGTACCCGGCATAACCGGAATGATGGCATCGGCCAATCCCGTAGAAATCACTTCAACCGGAAGTCCGGTATTGGTGATCACTTCAGCAGGAATGCCTAGAGCCTCGGCAACTTCGAATACATCGAGTTCACCACCAAAAACAGGCAGTTGCTGATCCATCTCGACAAAACCATCCGGTGAGACAGCAACATTCAAAATTCCCGCTTTAGTTCGCTGATTATACAGCCCTGCCTGAATCACGCCCTGGCTAAACAGTTCAGAAAACGTCGCCAGAGTAGCATGACCACAAAAATCAACTTCCGAGGTCGGAGTAAAAAAGCGCACATGAAAATCACACTCAGGATCTGGCAATACAAATGCCGTTTCCGAATAGCCAACCTGACTGGCAATTTTCTGCATTTGCGCCGCGGTCAAGTCTTCAGCATCGAACACTACACCAGCCGGGTTCCCGCCCTTTCCGTTGAAAGTAAACGAGTCAACAAGATACACATCCTTTTCCAAATCCTTACCCTCTACTCTACGTGGCTGTTGTCGTTCTTGTAATACCCAAGCTACCTCAGCCACGGCAAAAATAAAACCACTTTGGCGTGCTACTCTCATCACGCACTCAAATACTCTCCCCCCTTCTTTTTCACAAAAACCAAGCTCGATCCAGAAACCTATCCTCAGCATACTGCGCAAACTATATGACGAATAAGAAATTAATAACTTTCTCGACCAACATCAAAATACGTTGAAAACCAGATAGACAATACCCGCAAATCCAAAAGCAAAAAGCCCGCCTTGAACTATCAAGGCGGGCTTTTCTTTTGTCTGTTTAAAAGGCTTTTAGTCGCGGATTTGACGCACGCGGAACGAGCGACCTTTCATTTTTCCGTTTTCCAGCTTCTTCAGTGCAGCACGGGCAACTTCGCGATGCACGGCAACATAAGCACACATGTCAAATACGTTGATCTTACCAACTTGGTTGCCAGCAATGCCGTTATCGCCGGTTAGAGCGCCAAGAATATCACCAGGACGTACTTTTTGCTTCTTGCCACCACCAATCTGCAGTGTCACCATTGCCGGACGATGCGTCGGCTGATCGAGCAGGTGCATCGGAGGCAATTCTTCACCTTCGATAGTTTTATCAAGGTAATCTTCCAGCAAGGCAATCTTGTAATGCTCTTTGTCGCTGAAGAACGAACAGGCAATACCCTTGCTACCAGCACGGCCAGTACGACCAATACGGTGTACGTGAACTTCCGTATCACGTGCTACGTGATAGTTGATCACAGCATCCAGCGCGTCAATATCCAGACCGCGGGCTGCCACATCAGTTGCTACCAGTACAGAAGCACTCTTGTTGGCAAAACGAACCAGCGTCTGGTCACGTTCGCGCTGCTCGAGATCACCGTGCAGGGCAATCGCACTAAAACCATAATGCTCGAGATCGTCAGCTACTTCCTGCGTTTCACGTTTGGTATTACAGAACACCACCGCCGACTCAGGGCGATGCTGTGACAGCAACAGGCGAAGACCTATCATTCTATCCTCGTTGCTGTCTACCTTGTAGAAATGCTGCTGGATACTGCTGTTATCGTGCGTTGATTCAACCTTTGCCATTACCGGCTTGTGCATAATGCGCTTGGCAATCGACTCGATCTGCTTCGGATATGTTGCGCTGAACAACAACGTTTGACGGCGCTCTGGTGCCGCATCGATGATTGTATCAAGGGCATCCTGGAACCCCATTTCCAACATGCGATCAGCTTCATCGAGGATCAGCATGTTCAGGTCATCAAGATTCAAAAAGCCTTTGCGAACGTGCTCTTCTACTCGACCTGGAGTGCCGACAATAATATGTGCACCGTGCTCCAACGAGCCAATTTGTGGACCAAACGGCATTCCGCCACACAAGGTCAGTACCTTGATGTTATGAATAGCACGAGCCAGCTTACGAATCTCTTTGGCAACCTGATCCGCCAGCTCACGTGTCGGGCACAGTACCAAAGACTGGACACGGAAACGCTTCACATTTAGGTGATCAAGCAGGCCCAGACCAAAAGCCGCCGTTTTTCCCGACCCCGTTTTACCCTGTGCAATCACATCCTTACCCGCAAGAATATGCGGCAGGCTCTGCGCCTGAATTGGCGTCATCGCTTCATAACCAAGCGAAGACAGGTTTGACAGTAAATCTGGTTTCAGATTCAGGGTAGAAAAGGCAGTCTGGCTCAAGGGAAATATCCTATGTGATGCTGGAACGTCTGGCAGCAGTATACAGTTAGCGTACTAGACGCTGTCTCAAGGGCTGCGACACTACCAGCCTTTGGCGGTAAAAGAAACAATTTATACCCAAGTGACTTCAAGAAGCTCGTTTCAGTATGTACTCGTTCTTTTTGTTTGATATGGCATGACTTTTGCTTAAAACCATTAAGCGGCAATGAATGGCCACATATAAATAGGTTCTTGGTATGACGTTTTTAAGAAAGATTTGCAGTGTAATGACCAAAGAAGAAAAGCAATTACAAAAACAAAAAGCCTTAAAAGAAAAATTACGGTTTGCTATGTCACAGTCAATTGAGCGAAATTTCTAATACGACACGGCCATGCTATATCCCAAGATTTGGAAGGCCGCTGATAGCGACCTTTCTGAGTCTGATAAACGGGTGTTAAGTTTCTTGAAAAGCGGACGCTTAAATAATATATAACCCTAAACTTTTTGTTTTTATCGATGGTAATAAAATACGCTCGCTTTTCTCAAAAACACCCCAAGACACATGTCACTTTTGTTGCCTTAATGGTGCTGTCTATCATTGTCAGCATGGCTCTCTTACTATTACAAGAAAAGTTGATATTTACGTTTGGTCTACTAATAGCCATATTCCCATTAGTCCTTTTCGCAAAAGCATCTGACTATAGAAAAAAATACCTCCACAACTAAAAAACCAGTGCGGCATGTGCCTATCATGGTCAATAGCTAAGTTAAGGGTTGTTTTACTCCAAAGAAGCCCGTTGTCGCGATTTCAGATACCTGATCAACGATTATCTTTCGGAGCAACACCAAGGCAACAATGCCTTGGTATTTATCGGCACTATTTCTTTTGCGGATCAGCAGTAACTAGTTATTTATCGTTTGATGAATGACTTCCGTCATTTCCCCGTCGACGTCTCCCGACAACTCCCAGGTGAACACGCCAGCAAGGCCTTTTTCCTTCGCCCATTCTGTTTTGGCTTTCACTGAACGCTTGTCCTCAAAAGTGATATAGATCTGTTTTTTGGGGTGCCAGAGAAATGGAGCCTCGGAGGCTTCATCATAACCGTACTGATACCCTTGCTCCGACGTATAGTTGCGTTTTAGATCCCAGTACATAAAATAACCAGGCTCCTCGATATCAGTACCAAACGATGCCCCTTTGTCTGACACTAAGCTACCGGTCGGAAGTTTACCGTCAAAGTCCTTTGTACCTTCCCAGCCTCGGCCATAATACGCCGCGCCAAGTACCAATTTTTCAGCCGGAACACCAAGATCGATCATCTGCTCAATGAAAACATCCGCTCCCTGCCCCCACCAGCTACGCTTGGTTGCATGCAAATTAGTCAGGTGACCGGTTTGTGCCCCCCAGCCACCAAGAAAATCGTAGGTCATCGCAAACATGTTATCCATGTAGGGTGCTGCCGATTTCCGAGGCACTTCATGAATATCTTGTCGCCTGCTGTATATGCCGAATCACGTTGGCAAGCTTTACCGAGTTTATGGTGCTAACTGCTTCAAAGTCTCCATATTGACCCTTGCCTTGTAGTCGACGCCTTCCAGCCAAAAACCATTCAACTGCATAAAGTCCGTTTTATACCTTTGGTAGTCCCCCACCGTGGTAAAGTTCTCCGGCGTGATCTGGGCCATCAGTTGGCTTACCTGCTGCTGCACATCCTCGTCCAGCTCCCAGTCATCAACACGGATCAAGCGCTGCCTATCAACAGGAACACATTTTTCCTGGCCGTAAAGACGTTGGGAAAACAGGCGCTGCATCTGCTCTATACACCCTTCATGCAGCCCTTTCTCTTTCATTACCTTGAACAAGGCCAAAATGTAAGGTGAAAATGCAGGAATAAAGACGCTCGCCTTGGTCACCAACGCCTTGCACACCGAGACATAGGCCTCGCCGCCAATCTGCGCCATTTTGTCATTAAGCTGATCGCCGGTTGCATGGAGATGGGTTTTCGCCCTACCCAATGTTCCCCGGTGATAAATAGGATGGGTCGCTTCAGGGCCAATATAGGAATAAGCCACTGTTTTGCAGCCTTCGGCCAGTACACCGGCCTCCGAGAGAATATCTATCCAGCTTGCCCAATCCTCGCCGCCCATCACCTTTTTCGTCGCTTCAATTTCTTCTTCTGTCGCCGTTTCAATTGTCATCAGCTCCATGGTGTCGGTTTCGATGTTAATTGTCGGTCCTGTCACAGGTTCACCAATGGTCTTAATCGAAGATCGCCACAGTTCCCCGGTCTCAGGATCAGGGCGGACGCCCGTTGCCAGACTATAGACGACCAAATCAAGCTTCCCGCCAAATTCCGCCTTGATGTAGTCAATAACCTGCTGACGCATCTGTACCGAAAAGGCATCACCGACAAAGTTCTTGCCAATCAGGCCGTTATTTTCAGCTTCTTCACGAAAGAAAATATTGTTGTACCAACCGGCAGTCCCGATCCCTTTCTCACTTGGTCCGCGTTCAAAAGACACCCCAACGGTGTCGGCATTAGAACCGCCAAAAGCCAGTGAGATACGTGAAGCAAGACCAAAGCCAGAGGAGGCACCAAGAATGAGAACTTTCTTCGGTCCACCGACAATAGGCTCAGCCGAGCTGACATAGTTGATCTGGTTTCGAATCGCCTGCTGGCAGCCATACGGATGCGCAGAGCGTGCAACGACCCCTTTCACAACAGGTTCAATAATCATGGTAACTCCTAACTGTGTACTAGCAACACGGTAATCATCAATATCAATCAACAATACCCGATCGTCCCGAGCCACTGCATTGATCTTACCGCCACCTGAGTGAGGATTAACAAAAGTTCCAATCTGTGCAGTAACCAGAAAGCTCGCGCATTCCACCAGATACATTAAACTATGCAGTAGGTTATCAATCATGGTCGGAGAGGTGGGTTATGTTTAGCAAAATCATGGTGCCCGTAGACTTAAGGCATGAAGAACAGCTTAAAAAGTCACTGAATGTGGTCGGTAATCTTGCAAAAACGTATAAATCCAAGGTTGTCTTTGTCGGAGTATCGTTAGCAGCGCCAACAGAAATTTCTCGCAATCCTGAAGAGTATACAGCCAAGCTCGCTCTCTTCACCCAAGAGCAATCTAATCAACACGGTATTCATGCCGAAAGCCACCCAATCTTCAGTGTTGACCCTACCGCAGATCTCAACGATAAGCTGCTAGATTCTATTGATGAGTTAGGCGCAGACCTCGTTGTTATGGCAACCCATATTCCCGATGTCAGTGACTATATTTTTGCCAACCACGGGAACTACATTTCAGACCATGCAGATGTATCGGTATTTTTGGTTCGCGGATAATGTTGAGAGTACTAACAACCCAAACGTACGGAACGTCTATACGCGCCGTACAAGCCTGTCAGTTAATGTGCTGAAAATATCTCCTTTAGATACATTTCTTTTGCAATATCAATAAGCTTAGTGTCTTTACTTATAGGCAAAGTCGCAATCAGACCACTGAAAACCAGCTCAGCTTTAGTTGCCCTCATTTGCGCATCTTCAACCTCATGCTGATCTAGCATCTTAGCGATCAGCTCGACCCGATCGTGGCTATATTGAGTGCAAATCGAGGTAATATCTTCATCTTTGTTGCAAAACTCGCTATAGGCCAGCTGGAAGTAACAGCCGTAAAACTGCTTATCCATCACCAATTGGCGAAGTTTCTCAAACCGCTGGTCTATTTTTTCTTGCAACGAGAGCTCCGTATCATTAATCAGCGCTATCAGCGCCTTTGTATGCATCTTCGAATAATGACCGAGAGTTGCTGCGATCAAGCACTCTTTTGACTTGAAGTAACGGTATATCGTTGCTTTGGAGAAACCTGTTTTTGACGTAAGCTCATCCATACTCGTCCCTTGATAACCGTTACGGATACAAAGCTCCGCCGTCACCTCAAGTATTTTTTGTATCTTCTCGTCTTTCCTGCTCATCTTCTGTCTCCCTATAACTCTATACCTAAAAAGTAAACTAAACTGTTTCGTATTAAAAGTCTTGACTTATATTTTTTGTGAGCTAACCTTAACAACAAATAAAACGAAACAGTTTAGTTTAGTTATTCGAAAGGTGAATATTATGTCTATTAAAACAGTTGCTCTATCTACATTACTATTGGTTTCAGCATCGACTGCCATTGCCGCGCCGGGCAATGATCATCAACATATCACTGACCGCTCGGCTAAAGAGTTGCGTCTACAAGCCTTAGAAAGTGAGCCTTCTTTTCAAGCACAAGTAGCCCCACTACAGTTTGTTGATCGAGATGAGCCAGTCTCAACACGACATGCTACCGAACTACGCATACAAGCTTTAACGCCACCTACACGCAACGCCGAACCATTTGTACAACGTGATCGTGACGAGCCAGTATCTACCCAGCATGCCACCAAATTGCGCTTAAAAGCTTTGGAAAAAAGCACCTATACACTCACTAACAATAGCTAACCATTGGCTATGGTTTATCTTCTAGCACAGCCAACGGGATTTATAGAAAATCCCGCCAATCTTCAGGGAATGAAGTACTAAGGTCGCCGTGTGGCGGCCTTTTTGTTTGTTGTGTATTTGCAATACAAGGATATGGAATGGAAGCGGCTACCGCCAGAACAACCAGGCAAAGATAGCAAGAGTGACAATACAGACAATATTGACAATCACCCCGACTTTCATCATTTCGCGCTGTTTAATATGGCCCGAGCCGAACACGATAGCATTGGGCGGGGTGGCCACAGGCAACATAAAGGCGCAAGAAGCAGCAACGCCGATCAGTACCGACAGGATCACCGGTGATATTCCTAAAACCTCGGCGATAGAGACAAAGATCGGCACCAACAACGCAGCGCTTGCGGTATTGCTGGCAAACTCTGTCAGAAACACCACGAAAGCAACCACAATCAGAAACACAAAAAACAGACCGGCTTGCTCAAGCAGCCCGCTCAAACTGTGAGCCAGAAAGACACTGGCACCGGTAGCCTTGAGTACATTGCTCAGGCAGATCCCGCCCCCGAACAGTAGCAATACACCCCAATCGGTTGTTTTATCTATATCTTTCCATTCAACAACCCGAGAAATGCCCAGCATCACGATAGCGGTCATTGCAACCAGGCTATCAAACTTGCTAAATCCACCAAGGAAAGCATTGAGCGGCTTGCTAAATATCCACATGAATACGGTAATGCCAAAAATAACCAAGGTGGTCAGTTTCGCATTGTCCCACTTGACCGGTTCATGGGTGATCTCAAACGTGTACTTCAGGTTCGGCCTTAGCATCAGATAGAGCAGAGCAACCACCAGAGGCAACAGAACCAGTGTGACCGGCAGGCCCAGCGCCATCCACTCTGTAAAACTCAATCCGACTTCAGTTGCCGCTATTGCATTCGGCGGACTACCGACGATCGTGGCGATGCCACCGATACTCGCGCAATAAGCAATCCCGAGCAGAACAAAAACGTAGGTTCCATGCTCTCGCTTGGCATCGACTTTGTTGAGTATGCCCAGCACCAGAGGCAACATCATCGCCGTTGTTGCCGTGTTGCTGATCCACATAGAAAGAACAGCGGTTACCCCGAACAGCATCAAGACAGCGACGGTCATATGGCCTTTGGCCAACAACAGAACTTTGTCAGCGATGGCTTTATCCAGTTCCTGGCGGTGCATGGCAGCAGCCAGCGCAAAGCCACCAAGAAAAAGAAAGATGATCGGATTCGCGAAGTTACCCAGTGCCTGAGGGGTGTCGAATATCCCCAGCCAGACAGCAAGCAGGGGAACCAACACAGCGGTGATACTCACATGAATAGCTTCTGTCAGCCACAGGATAGCAATGAAAGTTAACAGGCTGAGGCCAACAACAACGTCGGGCTCAAACGGCAAGGTATTTAACATCAACACAAACAGTGCGACATCGGCAAGAAAAATAACACTGTTACGATCAAACAACCATTTTTTGATGGCAAGGCTTAAAGTTGTCATACGCCTTCCTTACGGGTAGTCCCTAATCCACGGCACAACCATAAAGAAACAACCGGATATTTTGTCGGTACAGACTTTCCAAATACCCAATAGTCTCTTCTTTCGATTGGCCTTCCCTTTTTAACGGATAGAAGAAAAAAGGCATCATAACCAGCGCGTTGAAGCTGTCTTTAAGCAAGGAGACATCCAGGCTGGGATCAATAAAGCCTTTTTGCTGTAAAGTCGTGAAGATCTTAATATGAAAAGCATCAGTGTGGGACAGGATAGATTTATCGATGTAGCTACGGCGCGGGCCATCGTTAAGCACCAGCGTCTTATAAATAATACCCAGCAATTCTGGGTGTTCTATATCCAAGTGAAAAATTGTCATAAACAACTCTTCAATGGTATTTCGGTCTGAAGAGGCTTTCTTCAACTGATTGAGTTTGTCGAAAAAGGGGGCATAAATATCATCGAATACAGCCTTGTACAGCCCAGCCTTACTTTCAAAGTAATAACTGATTAGTGCAACATCAACTCCGGCTTCCTGCGCTATCCGACGAGTAGTGACTTTATTGTAAGAATGTTCCATAAACAAACGTCTGGCAACATCGAGAATAACCTGCTGGCTACTAGGCAGCTCGGCTTCTTGTTTCGGACGACCACGAGATTTGGTTAGGGCATTCATGAGGCTACATATCCACTCAAAATTTAGGCACTACTATAATTAGACCTTAACTAACTATAGGAAAACTAAGGACTGTTCAAACTTCCCATATTTAATGTCAAATTCCACTGAGGAATTTGACGTGCATCAATGTTGTTATTTACGTATTCATCAAAAGCCAACGTTTGCGGAATAATTAACCCAATCAAATGAGACCTCCATCACCCCCTCCTAGCCTGCCACTTCCTTAGAATAGAACTGATCAAAAAACATACAACCCAAAAATCATAAGTCGTCAGCACCTTGATATCAGTCCCTTAGGGCAGTGATCTCCCTACTGAATACGAGAACTGCAGCACAATCATTTAACAATAATTCGGGACAACATGGTTACCACTGGTGCTCATCTGCTGGATGGAAGACGGAAAAGGAATCATTTATGAACGTACCGAGCAATGAAAGCAGCGCCCCCATTAGCGATCTCCCCAAGGATTCGACAGCCAAACCGCAAACCGAAACTCAGCATGGTTGGCTCGAGCGCTATTTTAAACTAGCGGCCCACAACACCACAGCTTCAACTGAGGTCATCGCAGGTATCACTACCTTTATGACCATGGTTTATATTGTGTTTGTAAACCCACAAATACTGTCTGCCGCAGGCATGGATCCCAGCGGCGTCTTTGTCGTAACCTGTATGATCAGTGCCATCGGCTGTATTGCCATGGGGCTCATCGCCAACCTGCCTATCGCCCTGGCTCCCGCCATGGGACTCAATGCTTTTTTCGCCTTTTCTGTTGTCGTCGGCATGGGTATCAGCTGGCAGATCGGGATGGGTACTATTTTTTGGGGCGCAATCTGCTTTGCCCTGATGTCTGCACTCGGTATCCGTTCCTGGATCTTAAGCAACATCCCAAACTGCCTGCGGATCGGTATTCCTAGCGGGATCGGCCTGCTGATCGCTCTTGTCGGGCTGAGTAATGCCGGTATTGTCGTCGCTAGCCCGGCAACCATGATCACCGTCGGCGATCTGAGCTCGCTGCAGTGCGTATTGGGCGCATTAGGCTTCTTTATCATCGTGATCCTGTCCTCGCGCAACATCCACGCCGCCGTACTGATCTCTATTGTGGTGGTGACCTCCATTGCCGCACTGATGGGCGATGTCGAGTACACGGGGATCATCTCCATGCCACCAAGCATTGAAAGCACATTCGGCCAGCTCGATCTTGCTGGTTCATTCGATATTGCGCTGGCTGGTGTCATTTTCTCATTCGCCTTGGTCAGCCTGTTCGACAGCTCGGGTACCATGATTGGCGTGACCGAGAAGTGCGGCATTACTGACGAGCGAGGCCGTTTCCCTAGAATGAAACAAGCCCTGATGACAGACTCGATTACTTCGGTCACCGGTGCCTATATGGGAACGTCTACCGTCACCGCCTATATCGAGAGCTCTGCAGGTGTTGCCGTCGGTGGCCGAACCGGATTGACCGCTATTGTCGCCGGGCTGCTATTCATTGTGGTGATCTTCTTTTCCCCGCTGGCCGCGATGGTTCCGGGCTACGCAGTCGCAGGTGCGCTGATCTATGTCGGGATCCTGATGTCCTCGGGGCTGGCGAAAGTCAACTGGACGGATATGACCGAAGCCGCTCCGGCCTTTATTACCACCGTCATGATGCCGTTTAGCTTTTCGATCACAGAAGGTATTGCCACCGGCTTTATTACCTACTGCGTGATGAAAGCCGGTACCAACCGCTGGCGTGAAATTCACCCGGGAGTGGCCCTTGTTGCCCTGCTGTTCATCGTCAAGTTTGTCTTCGTCGACAGCCATTAATCAGGAGTGAAAGGATGCCGAACCTAAAACACAAACACACCCAGCAGCTCGACAGGGAGCAATTATTGCGTCTGCTCGCCGTGCTACGCAAAGAGAAAAGTGCCGATCTAAAATTGACCAATCTGTCGGTGCTCGATCTTATCAACGGAGATGTGACTTCCGGCCCTATCGTTATCGATCAAGGCTACATCGTTGCTGTTGGCCCGGAAGCCGACACATTGCAGGCAAAACGTACTGTCGACTGCAACGGCCAGATTGCCACACCGGGTTTTATCGACGGCCACATGCATGTCGAAACCTCGACCATGACGCCATTTGAGTTCGAACGCACCACCTTGCCGCTCGGCACCACCAGCATCGTGTGTGATCCCCATGAGCTCGTCAATGTAATGGGCAAACCGGGAATAGAGTGGTTCCTGCGCTGCAGCGAGATGATGAGACAGAACATGTTTGTCCAGGTCAGCTCCTGTGTACCGGCCGTAGCCGAGCTGGACATCAACGGTAGCGACTTCACCCTGGAAGAAATGAAGGCCTACCTTGAGCACCCGCATGTTCTGGGGCTGGCTGAAGTCATGGACTACCCTGCCGTCCTCAATGGCAATCCGGACATGTTGGATAAACTGGCAGCTTTTAATCCGCTCAATATTGACGGGCACTGCCCTCTGCTCAGCGGCCGTGAACTCTCCGCCTACGTGGCCAGTGGGATCCAAAACTGCCACGAGACTACCAGTTACCAAGAAGGCAAAGAGAAGCTGGCCAAGGGGATGGCAGTGATCATGCGTGAGGGCTCGGTGGCCAAAAATCTGGATGCACTGGCTCCGCTGATCACCGACTACAGCTCGCCGCAGTGCCTGCTCTGTACCGACGATCGCAACCCCCATGAAATTGCCAAAGAAGGCCATATCAACTACATGGTTAAACGGTTGATCCAACACCATTGGATCAAACCTCATCTAGCCTATCGGGTTGCTTCATGGTCGGCAGCCCAGCACTTTGGCCTACGTCGGCTGGGGCTGTTAGCACCGGGTTACAAGGCAGATATCAATCTGGTCAAAACACTCAGAAATGTTGATATCCAGCGGGTCGTGATCGGCGGGCAGTTTGTTGACGAGCTGAACCTAGCGGGCTCAGTCGCAGACAAGCTACGCGCTTCTGTCCCTCCCTTGCAACCAACAATGAAACACAAGACGGTAACAGCAGACGAGCTGGCCATTCCGCTTACAACCGGAGACTACCACGTTATCGAAATCGTCAAGGACGAGCTGCTGACTAACCATCTTGTGTGCCGTTTTGACGGCCAGCAATTTGATAAGCAGGGCGTCAACAGGCTGGCTGTAGTCGAACGCTATGGCCATCAGCTACCGCCGGCAATGGGACTGGTAAAAGGATTTGAGCTCAATCAGGGTGCGATTGCGACCAGTGTCGGTCACGACTCGCACAATATCGTGGCGATCGGTGCCGACAAACACAGCATGGCTCTGGCTATCAACCACTTGCTAACTATTGGTGGCGGGTACTGTGTGGTGCAAAACGATAATGTGACAGCCGACCTAAAGCTGCCGCTAGGGGGGATAATGAGCCTGGACAGCTCTGAAGCCATTACCGACCAAATCATTGCCCTAAAGCAAGCGGCACAAACCATCGGAGTTGAGGTTGCCGAGCCCTTTGTACAAATGAGTTTCCTCGCCCTGCCCGTGATCCCGTCGCTTAAGATGACGGTAAAAGGACTGGTCGATGTTGAAAAGTTCGAGCTGATCGATCTGCAACTCTAAACACCGCAGGCCGCGCTTATCGGGAAAAAAAACAAGTCAGCCAATGATATTGGCTGACCTGTCGTGTGCAGACTAAAAAGTCTAGTAGACGAATTTAGTTGTCAGTCTTAGAGAAAGCCAGCCCCTTCTCACCTTCTTTGCTGTAGTCTTTAATTTCGCCCGACTGGACACGTGCCAGGAACGAATGCAGTTCTTTCTTCACTACCGGCATCAGGAAGTACAAGCCGATGATGTTGAAGATAGACATTGCGAAGATAGCCGCATCAGAGAAGTCAATTACTGCGCCGAAGCTAACGCTGGCACCGACCACGACAAACAAGCAGAAGATAACTTTATAAACCAGATCCGTCAGCTTGCTTTCGCCAAACAGGTAAGTCCAAGCTTTCAGGCCGTAGTAAGACCATGAAATCATGGTTGAGAAAGCAAACATTACAACCGCTACTGCCAATACATACTGGAAGATGTCAGCTGTTTGGGTAAACGCCGCCGCTGTCAGTGTTACACCGCTTAGCTCGCCAGTATTCATCCCCGAAATCGTAATAACCAATGCCGTCATGGTACAAATCACGACGGTATCGATGAAAGGTTCCAGAACAGAAACCAGTCCTTCAGTTACGGGCTCTTTGGTTTTTACTGCCGCATGAGCAATCGCCGCCGAACCGACACCCGCTTCGTTCGAGAAAGTCGCACGTTTCATACCTTGGATAAGCGCACCGACGAAACCACCAGCCACACCAGCACCGGTAAAGGCACCGTCAATGATCTGGCCAAATGCATCACCGATCATCGAGGCATTTACCGTTAGAACAATCACCGACATACCGACATAAATCAAGGCCATTGCAGGAACCAGCTTGCCCGTTACCCGGGCAATCGATGGCATGCCGCCAATGATAACCGAGCCGACCATACCCGCCATAATAAGACCCGTCACCCAGCCATAGCCTGCAGGCAAGTCCAGAGTCTGTACAATCATCGCATTGGCCTGGTTACCCTGGAACATATTACCGGCACCCAGCGCACCCAAGATGGTCATCACGGCGAAGCCCACAGCCAGTCCTTTACCCAGACCGCCAAAGCCTCTTTCTTTCAAACCTTTGCTCAGGTAGTACATTGGACCACCCGACACATCGCCATTTGGCAATTCGTTTCGGTACTTAACCCCAAGAGTACACTCACAGAACTTCGAGGCCATCCCCAACAGGCCACACAGGATCATCCAAAATGTTGCACCCGGACCACCAATCGCCAGCGCCGCACCGACACCGGCAATATTACCAAGTCCGACCGTACCGGAGAGTGCTGTTGCCAGCGCCTGGAAATGAGACACCTGACCCGGATCCTTGTTATCCGGATCAGAAAAGTCACCTTTCACGATTTTCACCGCCAAACCAAAACGCTTGAACTGCACAAAACCGAAATACAGCGTGAAAATAATGGCCGCAACAAACAACCAGCCAACAATGACCGGGAAGTTTGCTCCATTGACAGGTACCGACGCAAAAATGGTGTTCGCGAACCAACCGAGGTATTCGCTAAAAAAGTGATCGACAGCCTTATCAAACCCACCTTGCTCACCCGAGGCAAAAGCCGAAGAGGTAAACATGGTTAACGCTACAGCAAGATAACAACTAATTTTTGATATCATATTCCGTTCCACCTGTGTTTTTATTTATGTTGGCGGAGCACAGCAGAATTTTTCACCATTCAGTACCGTGTTTACATATTCGCCAACATTTCCCTGTGGAGAAAAAAATTAGCAATAAGGAAACATGATCTCAACATTCCAATTCATCTTGGCGTAGATTTAAATTTTGGCTTATTTCAAAAAAACACGATCATCAACCATTATCTGACAACCGAGCAGGCCAGATTGTTACTATTTCATCTACAAGCAGTGAATGGCGATCCAATCACAAAACATTAACAATCCGTTAACCTCATCACCTTTTGATACAATTATCACTATCACAGCACGAATTTGGCCAGCCAGAAAAACTAAAATGACCCTATCTTTTGGTGGGTTTTAGTGGCTTTTCATGCTCGAGTAGCCAGACTTTTAGATCCAGCCCACCTGCATAACCAGTCAGTTTTCCGGAACTACCAATCACCCGATGACACGGTACGATAATAGGAATTGGGTTTTTGCCATTAGCCGCCCCAACCGCCCTCACCGCCTTGGGGTTACCAATGCGGTTAGCGATATCGGCGTACGAGCAAGTTTCGCCATAAGGAACATTATTGAGAGCCTGCCAAACCTGGCGCTGAAAGTCGGTGCCGTTCATCTTGAGCGGCACATCAAAGTCTTGTATATCTCCATTAAAATAAGCTTCTAATTGCTTACAACACTGCAGGGAAATTGCGTTGGGCGCTTCGCTGCCCGCCGGATCGGCATCAAATTCAATGGCTATTACTGCCGATTTATCTGCGACGATATTCAACCAGCCGATCGGCGTCTGCAATAGTTGGTTGTTCATGACAACGTGCTCCATAAATACAAAGTTAAATAACTGCGCCATGGCGCGGCAAGTGAATCATCGATAGGTTCAGGGATCATTGCCAGTGCTTTTTTCACACCTAAATCACTGACCAGAAAGATATCAGGATCACTGAGTCCGCGCATCCGCAGATAATCCACCGTCCAAGGGCCAATTCCCGGCAAAGCCAATAAACTTTTTCCATCATCCAACGGATTGTCTACGGCAAACGCCGAGAACTGCCATAGCGTTTCCCGCCGCCGCTGCGGCATACCAAGCAGATCTAAGTCAAACTGGCTGACTTGCTCCGGAGCCGGAAAGTAGCAATAGTCGTTGGCGTTATTCGGATTAAAGGCAACAAATCGACCGACCAGATTTCGCGCCGCCTTCACCGATACCTGCTGACCGAGAATGGCACGGATACCGGCTTCAAACGGACTCCAGATCCCCGGCAGACGAACACCGGCCATATCAAGCTCTTCACCGTTCATAGCTTGCTGCAACTGCTGCTCAATCAGCGAGGAATCTGCATCCAAATCAAGGCAACGACGGATCGTCTTGATCACCCGGGGAAGATATTTCAGGTCGGTCAGATATATCTCAACCCTAAAAGAAGATTTCTCTTCATGATGAGTCGCCGTGAATCTGCCTACACATTCGTCATACTGAAATGTTCGGCCATAGCTTTGCTCATCAAGCCATTCCAGCCCCGGAATTAGGCGTGATGCGAAAAACTGGTGCAGGTATGCCCAGTTATACGGCGGACGGTAGGCAAGCGATAGGGCAATTCCTTTGCCGGCGTCGGCTGTTACCTTTTGCTGTTTGCGGATCTGAGACGGCGTCAGGAAAAATTGTTGTTTAAAGCAGTCGTTGAACCGCCGAATGCTATTGAAACCACATGCCATCGCAACGTCAGTTACCGGTAAGCAGGTATCATGCAGCAATTTTTTTGCCAACAAGCATTGCTGGTATAAACTGTAAGACTTGGGAGACAGACCAACTTCATCCACAAACAACTGGCGAAGATAACGCTCGGTGATCCCCAGCCTATCGGCAAGATGAGTAAGCGGTTGCTCCGTCAGAGCTCCTTCATCAATCAGCCGTAATGCCCGATTGAGGGTCGCATTTTTCCCCAGCCAAGCAGGGGAACCCGGAGCACTGTCGGGACGACAGCGCAGACACGGACGATAACCCGCATTGGCTGCCGCAACAGCCGTCGGAAAATACTCGACATTTTTTTCTTTTGGTGCAGGGGCCGGGCAGATTGAACGGCAATAGATACCGGTGGTTTTCACTGCGGTAAAAAACAAGCCATCATAGCGGGTATCTCTTGCTAACCTGGCCTGCTGGCATTGAATTGGGGTCATTTCCATGACAGAACTCTCGATGGCTTATCTTCTGCTAAGTCTAAAGACTTTCGAGAGCAACACTAGCCAGAATCGGCACTGAACCCTAGATACGATACTTGTTCAAGGAAAAAGATAACGAACGCTACGGTTATCTTATGACAGTAATAGTATGATATTATTGTTAAGTTCTGTTCCAACTGGGTACTCGAATGAACCAATCCCAACTGCTGTTAGACATTAGTACTCATGCCTTATTACACTTAGAATTTAAAAAACTCGACAAACGCCTCACCCTAACTGAGAAGAATAATCTACTTGTTCAGTATCTCAAACCCGTAGTCAAAGCCAGTCGGTACCGGACTGTCAGAAAGTCGACTAAAAATTGGCTATTGCTCGGGCGACAAGCGGGGACCAACTTAGAATCAATTCTAGTTCGGAACCACGAGCGCTTACTGCAAACCTGCTCAACGGACCTGTACCGTTTTGTCGGGCTCATTAGGGAAGTCGAATCTCAGCTTCGTACCAATGCTCAATACTCGCTGGCCCACAATATCGACCTGAATGCTCGATATGGCAAGGTACTAGTATGTGTGGTTGATGAAGATTTAACATCGAGCTTTGATGATGAAGGGCTGATGATCAAATCAACCCAGATACTTTTCATCGGTAGTTCTGATCATAAAGATTTATTTTCTAACATTATAGAGCGAAGCGGCTATTTTCAATCGGTTGTCGCATACGAAGACGAAAACCATCTTCGGGTTGAGTTATTTCGGATGTAAGTTAATGCCTTAGTACACATTTATACCCAAGCTACCTCAAGATACAGGATTCAGAGTGAGGCCAGCGAGCTCAGTTCAAGGAAAATGACGGAAGAAATGGCTATTCCCTTTCAACGTTATTTGACACAGAAATGGGTTCGCTGGCTCACTCCCAAAGGGCGAGTTTACTTGGCTGCTATGCGTTGTTACCGATTATTAATTTAGAGCCACTAGATCTTCTAATCGATGCCTAGCCTAGTAGCCAAGTAATTCTCGCTGAAACGAGCATCTTGAGGTAGCTTGGGTATATACCAATGTGGGTTAAATCACATTGGTATAAGTTAGATTTATAGCCCTCGCTTTAAGCATTTCTACTTCCAGGGTAATGGGACTAACCGCTCTTTCATTAGCGAAATAAAGCCAGAAATACGAGCTGAGCGTTCTTTCTCTGGGCTACTTAATAACGCGACAATATTGGCGTTTGGCAAAGAGTACGTGGGCAATAAGCGAACTAGCTCACCACTGTTAATCTGAGGTTGGACATCCCATTCAGAACGCATAATGATACCTAAACCGGCCATGGCCCAATCTTTAATCACTCGACCTTCATTACTTGCCAGTGTCGGATTGATTCTAACCACCTCACTCTTTCCATCGACACCATTTATAAACTGCCACAAAGTAACATCTTCATTATTTTCCCTCAACGCAATGCAACGATGCCTGATCAGATCCTGCGGTTCCTCGGGACACCCCATTTCCTGAATATATTCAGGAGAAGCACATATAAATCTTTGATTTTTCGCTAAAGTGATCATTTTCAATGATGAGTCATTCAAAGCACCGATATAGATGATAATGTCCCATTTATGATGACTTGCCCAATTAGGATTATCGGACAGCTCCAGCTCAATATCTAACTGTGGATGCTTCGCTTTATATTCCCCAAGCAACGGGGCAACATAATCATTTCCAAAACCAAGGGGGGCCAGCACCCTTAGCTTTCCGCACACTTGTTCTTTTCTCTCATCAAGCTGCTCTTGTAAATCATCCAGCCCCTTGAGGATAGGGAGCCCTTTATCAAGGAGAAGTTGTCCTTCTTCTGTAAGGCTAACGATTCGAGACGGACGTTGAATCAGCTTAATCGACAGTTTTCTTTCAATATGTTGGAGCCGAAGCGTCACCGAGGGCGGAGTGATATTTAGGGCTCTGGCCGTATCCGCCAACGTTCGATGGCTGGCGACGGTCATAATAAATCTGAGATCTTCAGTTGTAATCATTTGGTTTCAACCAAACCTATCAGTTAATTTTTATTAATGTAAAACAAAACCTAATTCTTGGATACTCATATTAGTCATCGGATTTGATGCAGTTCAAATGCATTATCTATTTTTACTTCTGGTACGTAAGGAAAAAGACCATGTTATGTAGTGAAAACCTGGATGCCCAACTATGGAAAAAGTACGAGGTCTGGATACGCCTTTCTTTCTTGTCAACAAACCAACATTTCTTAATAACCTAGCCAGGCTAAGCAATAAAATTGAAGGATTAGGGACAAGTCTGAGGCCACATTTTAAAACAGTAAGATCACTCGATGCGATACAGTATTTATTGCCTGACAAGACATCTCCGGTAACGGTATCGACCGTAAAAGAAGCAGAAGCTCTCGCAAATGAAGGCTACAGCGACATCCTCTATGCCGTAGGAATTTCAGCCTCAAAGTTATCCAGAATACGTGACCTTAACTCTAAAGGGGCAAAGGTTAGAGTATTGCTGGATAGTATGGAGCAAGCTCAGATCTTGAACCAGTTTTGCCAAGACAACCATTGCTCTATTGCGGCATTGGTAGAAATTGACTGTGACGGGCATAGAGGAGGCATTAATCCGAATGATCCGGCGTTAATCCAAATCGCTCTATTACTGCTTGATGGATTTGCACAATTTCAGGGGATATTGACTCATGCCGGCGAGTCTTACCATTGCTTTGACCAAATATCATTACGTGAAAGCGCGAAGAACGAAGTAGAAGCGGCACTTAAGGCTACCAAACAGCTTCGTTCAGTGGGGATAGCATGTGAAATCGTCAGCATTGGTTCGACACCCACGGCACATCATTATCAGAATCTGGACGGAATAACGGAGGTTAGAGCCGGAGTTTATGCTTTCTTTGATTTGGTCATGGCCGGGATCGGTATCTGCAATATTAATGATATCGCCGCTAGCGTCGTCACCACAGTAATAGGTCACAATAAAGATAAAGGTTGGCTAATCGTCGATGCCGGGTGGATGGCACTCTCTTCTGATCGCGGTACAGAAAATCAACCAAGAGATTGTGGATATGGCCTGGTAACCAAGTGCGATGGAAAACAAATTGGCGATTTACAAGTCACCACTGCAAACCAGGAGCATGGCATTATTGAAGCTGTGAATGGTTGTGACATAAATTTCGAAGATTATCCCCTTGGCTGTCGATTGCACATTCTGCCTAATCATGCCTGCGCTACAGCGTCTATGCACAAACAATATCATGTGTTTGATACACAAGACCAAACCTACGACGTTTGGACCAGAATTCAGGGGTGGTAAAATGATTTATATGAGCGAAACTCAAACAGCAAGCCTTATTACTCATGAACTTGCATATTCAGCAGTAAAAGAGGCGCTTGTTGCGGCCATCAGCAACGAAGTAACACTGTTTCCGGTAGTCAATGCATCGGGCCCGCAAACTGGCTCCATGTTTTCATTGAAATCCGCTTCGACCTCAACGCTAGTGGGATGGAAAACGGGTACCTATTGGCCAAACAATCACCTTCAAAATAAACCATGCCACGGAACCACGGTATTTTTGTTGAGCCCTGAAACGGGTGAATTGATTGCCGCAGTTGCTTCAAGCAAGGTCAACGCTTACCGCACTGCGGCAGCCGATGCCGTTGCTGTCGATTATCTGGCTCGGGACGACGCATCCGTATTGACCGTATTTGGAACAGGTCATCAGGCAGAGTATGAAATCTTGGCAATATCGGCTATCCGTAATATTTCCAGGGTGATTGTTGTAGGAAGAAGTAAAACTAAGACAGACAAATTTATCGGGCGACTTACTGAGAAAGGGGTGTCGGCTGAAGCTGGCGAGGCGCAATATGGTTGCGCACAAGCAGATATTATAGTGACGGCAACCACAGCCAGTGAACCGTTATTCAAGGCGCATTGGGTCAAGCCTGGTACGCATATCTCTGCAATGGGGGCAGATAAAGTAGGTAAACATGAGTTACCTGTCGAACTATATCAGCATGCCACGCTATTTTGTGATTATAAGTCGCAATCTGTAGTTATCGGTGAGTTTCAGCATACAACCAATGCCCCGATAACTGAGATAGGGGAAGTAATTACCGCTCATTCACCCGGCAGAGCATCAGCCGAGGACATTACTGTCTTTGATAGCTCAGGTATTGCTGTACAAGATCTGTTTGTTGCTGCTAGGTTACTTGAATTAATACAATAAGTGACTCTACCCTACAAAGCTTGCACATTGTCATTCTACCTGAAATCCGGCTTAGGGCTGCCCCCTAAGCCTTTATTAGGTAAAAACAAGGGACGATATTCATTCTGCAAATAACTCTGTTGTAAATTTAATACCTTTATAATTTATTCCAAGAGCTGTACTAATTTCCCTCAGAGTTTCACACCAACGATCAGACAATCACTCGTATAACATCTTGCCTTATAGCAATAATTAATGAAAACTATATAAATAATCTAATCCAACCATATGAAGCAATATGTCCAAGCGTTTTAGTCAGCACTGCGAAAACAATAAACAGCCAATCCTAGAACAGCTGTCCATCCACTTTAAGAACTGCCAAAACGCTCTGGAAATCGGTTCAGGTACTGGTCAGCATGCGGTATTTTTTGCGTCACAGATGCCCCAATTAACCTGGCACACCAGCGATATGCCTGAAAATCATGCAAATATTCTTGCCTGGATAGCCGAATCTCCCTCAAAAAATATTACTCCTCCCATCACGTTTACCATAGGGCAGGATCCTTGGCCCGGGATCCATGCGGATGCGGTATTCACGGCTAACACCACTCATATCATGCAACCTTCTGAAGCCAGGCAGATGATGGAGATCATATCTATCAACCTACCCGAAGGCGGTGTTTTTTGCCAATATGGCCCAATGAATGTAAATGGCCGATACACCAGCGACAGCAACCGAGAGTTTGATAAAAACCTAAAGCAAAAAGGTTTTGGCGGCCTACGGGACATCGAGCAACTGATCACTTGGGGTGAGGGAATGCAACTAGCTGCTAGGGTCGCTATGCCGGCCAACAACTTTTTATTGGTGTGGCAAAAATAACCATTCCCCCTCGAATACCCTGTTGATCATAAAAAACTCAACAAAGGATATTTAAGGTTCTGTCACAAACCATTTACCAGAAGTAAGCCCTACTCTTCTTTAAGTAGAGCTTTTCACTTTCTATACCATCTGGAAACGTTGGAACAAATCCATGCCGTACACAATAGCTAGCATTTCGTTAACGGTAACCAACAACCATATACAGCACAACAAAAAAGTATAAGACAATAATTGTACAAGCTTATGAGTTTAGCTCAATTTATATAGATGGCCATGGTTTAAAGTTGTTACATTAAATATGCGATTTATTAATGTCTTAGCGGCAAATAGGCTGCTAACTGTATAATGAACGGCAGCATTGGATTCATAGTCGCCACATGATTAGATGAAAATGATGCGAATTCTTTATATGCCTCTTCGAAAGATTCTGAACCAAAGCCAGTTTTCATATTTGTAACAATTTGAGAAAGCTCTTTTTTTTGTTCACTATCTATTTGAAGATTTTGGATCTTGAACTCTAAATCAAAAAAAATATGAGCAACAATATTACTCTCTGTATCTTTTAACATAACAGTTTTTTAAACCCTACCATTTTTGTTTCACCAATATCATTACCGCCTCTAATATCAATGGAGGCACTATCATCATTATTTTCATTCACAAGCATTATCTTCCTTTCTTGCTCAATCCAATATAAATGGTTAGAACTTGTTCAAGCTGACTCATTGAGATCCGGTTGAATTTAAAGTAGCTATCAGCGGGCCTTCCATTATTGATGTATGCCAATTATACATCACGGTTTCTGGCATATGCCAGAAATATATCCACTCTCTAGCACTAACAGACAGATAATGAAGCACAATCGTGCCTGATGAAGAGACAGGCACGAAGCTGGACAGGAGTTTGTCAGTAATTTTGCTAAATTAGCATGTGACGGATTACTCAAGATATTGCAAAACCTCTTATCTAGTGGCCAATTTTACTCATCCACTACATAGAGCGCGTTTCCATAATTTGGAAATAATTAGTGCTGAATGTATGAATTCTGGATATGTATTCGGTTATTTATCTTCGTCTACGCTATCCCGCTTTTTAAGTGACGCATAAAAGTTGGATAAAAACTCAATGTCCTCTTTGGGCGCGGCGAGCATGAGGTCGAGAAACTTTAGTGTACTGGCAGAAAGAGGCAGTTGACCGCCATGGAGTCGCTCTAATTGTGTCATTGGGAATAGTTGTAGCAAACTGACATCAAGCGCTTTGGCAATTCGGAAAAAATCCAAGATAGTGAAATGACTTTTCGCTTCTCGATCCATTTTCTCATAAAGAGCAGAGCGTCCAATGTCCGCTTTTTTTGCCAGTGAGTTCTTAGACAGCCCCTCTTGAACCATGAGCGCTTCGATACGCTCGATCACCATTTTACGAAACACTGTCTCTTCAACACCGAAAAACTCGAACCCTTCAGTTTCTATTTCTGCCATCGTGCCTGTCCATTTTTCTGGAATTATTACCTTAACAGTATCTGAATTTCGGAAATTTGAAATGATAATTTAATAGCCAGATACAGAGACACGAACTGTCTCAGATGATGAACCAAATACATAAGGGTAAACACCATGCTAACGACTAAACGCGCAATCCTTGCTACAGCACTTGCACTTTCTGGCGCAGCTCATGCTATTTCTCTTGAGCCAGCTCCAGGGTTGGATGTGAATCAGCCTTATTACAGCCCTCAGGCATTTGTTCAACAAGAAAGTCTGCCGATTGTCGATATTCGTGGTGTAAAGCCTGCTGACTACGCTGAGCTGTTTGAAAAGCAGGTAGGTGAAGAAGTACGACGTGGTATTAAGGAAGCGCAATATGTCTATAAACTAGCAAGCATTGATGTGGTCGAATTTGAGAAAAGTTCGGTGAAGGTGTTGGAAAACTCTCGAAAGCTAAACCCTGAATATTTCGATGTTGTTAAAGCGCTTGCCAAAGTAGGTGGGATTTCACTAGAAACCATGTTCACTCTGTCTCAGCTAGATGCAGCATTAGCGTCGGCCGCTCAGTCTGCACTTAGCGGATGCACAACAGTCAGCTTCGTGGATACGGGTGTTGTTGGTCAAGTAAACGACACGCCATCGCTATCTGGCGGTAACTACTGGGTGTTGCAAGCGGATGATTATGTACAAGTAATGGCATCTGGTTTCTATGGCTCGGGTCAAACGCTAGGTAAAGACATTGGTGTTGTGATTAACTTCCAAGGTACAGATTCGAAAGGTGTTGGCCTTGATGCAGACAGTGCTATCGAACTCGGTGCACTGCAAAACTACCTAGTTCGCAATGCCAAGAATGTTGATGATGCAGAGAAGATCCTAGACAAATACCGCACAGTCGTCGCGTCTCACTTCAACTTCGCTGACAGCCACGGAAACACGGTTGGAGTGGAAATGCTCGATGGCGAAAACTACGTCATCAAGCGTCAAGCTGGGGTCGGTCATGCGAACCACTCTGAGCGTCCGGGAGTGATGCAAGCCTTTGCAGAGTCAGTTGGCCTTGGTGAGAAAAATAAGCAGCGCACAGTTGCTACCGCTTACACTGAGTGGCGCGCAGAGTTCGCACAGCAATTCATCGACAACACGCCAGAAGGTAATGTCGACGCTGCGAAATATGTACTTAATACTAAGCCAATTGCTCAGCATGCTGCTTATGGCTCTGACTTCATCTCTACGTTAACAGCAGTGATGGATACAAAAAAAGGCTGTATGGAAGTTACTCCAGGTGTGGGTGAGTGGAATGACTTCCAACGTGTTTGTCTTGATAAGTAAGATCCAAGGCTTACTAGAGAGTTAGAGTAAGATAGCCACGCGCAGTCCTTTGAGGGTTGCGCGTTTTTGGGAAGCGATGATGAAACTAACGTATGTGATTTGGTTTAGCGCCTCGCTGATGGCCGGGTGCGCGAGTACTCCTTTTGGACATCAAGATTCATATAAACTCTGTCAATCTCTTGCCTATGCCTACGATGAGGCAGTGATTCAAGAGTTAGAGCAAAGAGGGCTGTCTGCGACTGATAAAGAATGCGGAGATGCCAAACGTGAAATGCTCCAAGAAATCGAGGCCAGGCGTTTTCTATGGAGTGTAGAGCACTCATTAAGACATGAAGTGGATTAATTGTTTTTTGATAGCTTGCGCAATGAGTGGTTGTGCGCAAGACGTTAGGCAGTTAACTCGCTACTCTAATTGCCTGCAATAAAGTGTCTTTTTTAGAATCAAGTCAAGTGGTGTCGATGCAGAGTTCTGTACGTTAGTCGTTCGTTAGGGAAAACACTTTTTATATGGATGTGGTGCAGAAATCGAGTTTCGCTTACTGCTGAGAGCGAAAAATTTAATAGATTAGGTATGAGAAAAATTATGGTACACAGTATCACTTTACTCTGGGAGGTTGGGCGTCTCTAACTTCGAATGGGGCAGGAACGTGTTAGTGTTATGACTCTAACAATGTGAAGACATTAAGTTCAGTTCCATATACTACGTTGCCAAAAGACTCGCTTCCGACTTAAAGTAAGCTCGGCACAATGATTTCATTTCTGCAGAATGCATCGACCATCGTCCTTCAGACCATTTGTTACATAAACTTTACCTTGATCCGAAATCAAGACTGCCTCAATACCAACTTGCTTGTTTAAGTAGGATAATGCTTCTTCAATTGACGCTAGAAACCCAGCCGTGCTCCATATTTCACCATCAACAGACTGCTTTGAAATAATGGTTACACTCGCGATATTTGTTGTAATCGGTCTACCTGTTTTTGCATCAAGTAGATGATGATATCGTTGGCCATTCACCCCAAAGTAACGTTCGTTTATACCAGAAGTCACCATTGAGTGATCTCGAAGAGGTACAACTCGGCTAATTTCACCTCGAGAAGATAGCGGGTCTTGAATCCCTACGTTCCATGCTTTAGACGCATTGTCAGGTGAATACCCGATGGTTAGCACGTTGCCACCTAAATTAATATAACCATACTCAACCCCTTCACTCACAAGGTATTCTTTTATCCGATCGGCAAAATAGCCTTTTGCTATCGCTCCCAGATCTATCTGCATGTCATGTTTAGTTAGATATACCGTCTGATACAGTTCGTCTAAAACGATTTTTGTAGGATCAACAATGGTTAGCTTATCAGTAAGTTCAGCACTGGTTGGAAGCCTCGCATCTTGGAATCCAATACGCCATGCCTTGACAAGCGGTCCAATCGCGACATTAAAGGGGTTAGCGGTATCGACGCTAATTTCTTTGGCTTTCTTTAATAACTCATACAAATCCGCTCTAACACGAACGGGACGAACTCCCGCGTTGTTATTTACGTGCATGAGTTCAGATTGTGGCTGATTGACAGTGAAGCGTTGCGCGAATTGCTGAAGCTGAAGGTAACTATCTCTTATTAACTGCTCACCATTATCATGATGAATAGCGAGATCAATGAAGGTTCCCATCATTTGAAAGCGAGTTTTGTAGCTTTGCATTTTGTAAACCCACGTTTGAATGAAAAAGAGAGGGAAGCTCTTGGCTTCCCTTTTATTTGACTAAGCTCATTCAGATACACTGTCGCCCGCAATGCGACCGTAAGTGAATATATCAATCAAAGCGTTACCACCTAGACGGTTACCGGCATGAATACCACCAGTTATCTCACCAGCGGCATATAAACCAGGGATAGGTAAGCCATTTTTATCCAATACACAAGCTTTGGTATCAATCTTCAGACCACCCATAGTATGGTGCACTGATGGTTTACGTGGTGTTGCGTAGAACGGAGCCTTCTCAACTTTCAGACCAAGCGCACCCTTATGAAACTCAGGATCACGACCTTCATCTACATAAGAATTATAGCGACGAATCGTCTCGGAGAGTTCAGCTGGCGAAACATCAATTTTCTCCGCCAACTCTTCAATAGAGTCAGCTTTTATGATGATGCCTTCCTCAATTTCGCGCTCAATTGTTTCGTAAGTCGTATTAGCAGCGGTCTTGCGAATCTCTTCGTCAGCAATCATGTAAATCACGCCACCGTTATCAAAGAATGAGTTAGAAAGAACGTCGCGGCTCTCGCACTCATCAACGAATCGCTTACCTTGCTTGTTAACAAAAACAAAGTTTTCAGGTGGAACAATTAGACCAGTGAGAAGCGCACCGGATTTAGGGTCGCCAATTGGCATTAGCTGTATGTATTCCATACCAACTACATCAGCACCTGCTTTTTCACCAATCTCAATACCGTCACCAATTAGCGCCGGTGAGTTAGTCGTTTTAATGTCATCCGCGATCTCGTTCCAATAGTTGTTGTACTTTTGAAGCATTTTCGTGTTGGCACCAAAACCACCAGAAGCTAGCACCACACCATTATTCGTATTCAATTTGTATTTGGTGCCATTAGAATGAGTTGCTTTAATGCCGACGACCTTACTATCTTCAACAATTAAATCTTCGGCACGCGTATCAGTGATAATGCGTCCACCTTGAGCAATGATGTGTTTTTGAAGTTTCTCGACAAACTCAACACCTTTTGGACGAGTAGGCTTATGTGCACGGCGCCATAGCGCACCGACAGCGATATCAACCATGTCGCGGTTAAAATCGATCCCTTTTTCTGTCAGCCAATCGATCGATTCCATAGCACGACTGGTAAGAGTATGAACGAGATCATACTGGCCATGGATTGATGCACCATCAAGGTTCGTTCGTTTACCACCAAGATACGTTTGGATTAAATGAAGTTCCATTGAATCAAACAGATAATTTTTGCCACTTTCAATATCGAGGAAGTAATTAGCCAATTGATCTTTAAGTGCACGGAAATCCGATAGGTACTCTTGTGCAATGTCAGACTCTGGGGTATCAGCAATACCTTTTAAGTAGTCAGCTTCACCTGCAATCGCTGGGAAGTCTTTTTGCCACTTAGGTTCAGCAGCGTTAACCCAACCACCGGTGCGAACAGTGTTGCCACCAATAGCAGGAAACTTCTCAAGTACGACAACAGACTTGCCGCTGTCTAGCGCTGTCAGTGCTGCACTCAAACCCGCACCGCCGCCACCAACAACGACAACGTCAACGGTTTCTTCGATAGTTTCCGTTGACCATTCCACAGCGTCACGAGCCTTACAGCGAAGCGCTTCTGAGTTACCACCAGCCAAATCTACTGCATTGGATACGCCATCAATAACGGCCTGACTACTTACTGTTGCGCCTGAGATAACATCAATGTTTAGTGTTTGACCATCGAGAATTTGTTGAGGAATGCGTTCAAATGCCGGGTTCGCGATACCATCAGATTCCTTCGATGAATCAACCAACACCTCAAGAATTTTGTCTTCAGAGAGTGTCACCGTTACAGGCAGTTTGCCGTTATGACCGTAGCCATAAGCTGTGTATTCACCGGGCTCGAATTTAATGTCAATATTCTGAAGTTCTTTGATACGTTGGTGCTTCAATGCCTCGGCAGCACTATCAACAATCATGTAATCCATGATTTCCCACAGCGGAGTCGGGATCATTAGTTCTTCTTGCTGTGCGATGTCTGCAAATTCTGCACAAAGCTCACCGTTAATCGCTTTCGTTGCCCATGTTGGTTCAACTAGAAAGCCTTTACCAATGCTTACCAGGTCATAACCTTGTTCGATCGCATTATCAGCATCAGAGCGCTGGGCGATTCCACCCACACCAATGACGGGAATCTTAGCAACACTTTCAGACTTCAGAGTATGATATTTATTGATGAGAGGCTCTTTATCTTCAGGGTTCACAATAGAATTGCGGGTGTAGTTCCCCATTGAGAAGTGGAAGTAATCAAGGCCACATGTTGCAAGCTTATCCAGAAGAAACATACTATCTTCAAAGCGAATACCTGGCTCTTCAATTTCTTCAGGAGAGAAGCGGTAGCCAATAATGAAATCTGTTAACTGGTGAGAGGCAACAACTCTTTTCACTTCTTCTAATATCACGACCGGAAATGCTGTGCGCTTTTCAATATTGCCACCCCATTTGTCAGTACGACGGTTTGAATGAGGTGAGAAGAATTGTTGGATAAGGTATGTATTGGCGCCATGAATTTCAACACCCTCAAATCCCGCAAGAATTGCACGATTTACTGCATGACCAAAGCTCTCGATCATGCCTTCGATTTGTTCTTGAGTCATTTCAATAGGGGTTTCTGCGCTGTCGCGAAGTGCGGCTACTGGACTAGCAGAAATTGGCTGATGACCGCCATTATATTCTCCGTTTGCCATACGTCCGGCATGGTAGATTTGAAGAATCGCTTTAGAACCTTTTGCTTTAATGGCGGTTGCAAGCTTTTTAAGTCCCGCAATTTTGCTGTCGCTATTGATACCTAACGCACCAGGAAAAGCTCGACCGTAATTTTCAACGAAAGCGCTTTCAACGATGATTGCGCCGGCATCACCTGAACGAGAAGCGTAATAATCAACCATCTCCTGCGTGACACCACCATCAAAAAAAGCGGACTGAATGGTCATAGGGGCCATTACAATACGGTTTTTAAGCGTAGCGTGTGATAATCCAAGCTTTATTTCTTCGATTAACTTAGTCATTTACCAACATTCCTCATACAGATTAATTCTTATATGAAATATTCCTAAACTCACAAGAGCGCTCAAAAGAGATATTTCATATAAAAAATAAGAGCCCATAAACAGACTTACGCCATAAAAATACTACGGATATTTTTTACGAGAAAATGAAACGTTTGCATTCAATCTATGCGTAAAATTCATGTATTTGCAATTTACTTATGTCCACAATGCATTAGTTACTGTTTAACCAGCACCACCATTTCACGTAACAGACAAAACAAATGTCTATCCCATTCCTTGTTGGCGGCAGTCATAAATTGCTTCCCTGACGGTCAAATTACTCACTTTGTGATTTTTATCAGTAAAGGCGTAAGAGAGGGGGGAAATGAATGCCTTATAAGCATCAGGCATTCATGGAAGACGTTTCTTCTTGAAAATAACAGCTGAGATAGCAGAAAGATGATTGAAAGACTCTGCCTAGTTTATTTTATAATTGGCTTTGTCTAGATCGTATTTTCTCATTCGAAGATACAGCTTTTTTCGCTGAATTTTCAGGTAATCTGATACATCATTGATGCGCCCGGCAAACAGATAGAGTGCATCTTCTATTAACTGCTTTTCATATTGTTCAACCAAATCATCTAACGGGCTCGTCATTTGTTCGATGGGGTGCGAGTGCTCAGTACTTGAGAGTTTAACAACACCAATGGCGTACAATTCAGCCACACTTTTTAGTTCCCGTACATTTCCTGGCCATTGATGACGTTTTAATGTCTCTAAATAAGCCTTATCAATTTTAGGGCGTTGTTTTCCCAATAACAGACAGCTTTTTCTTAAAAAATGGCGAAATAGCGGGATGACATCATCTTTACGTTTACGTAAGGGGGGAATGATAAATCGAACCTGGCTCAGAAAATAAAAGAGTTCTGGTAGTAAACGGTGTTCTTTTAGATCATTTTCCGGACATTGACCAAAGATTGCCAGCAGCTTAACGGTACGCTTTCCCGAGCGTTCTTGATTTAACAAAAAATGACTGAGAAAACGTTGTACCTCTGTTGGTATTGAGCATAGATCATGTAATATTAAACTCCCATGTTTGGCTTCTGTTAATACTTTTTCTAGCTCTTCAACAGACAGTAAATCATCACCATTTTTTACGATCATAGGTTGTGATTGTCGGGAGCTAAGCTCATGCAATAGTTTGGCTGTTGTGTATCGTCCTGCCCCATTTTCTCCCTGGATGAGAGCATCCCTATCAGCTGTCGCCAAGAGTTTAATATGTTTTCGGATTTCTATAATCTCCTGGCTTTCACCAAGTAACTGTTCAGGTAACACGTTCTCGATAATTTGCCATTGTTCGATCATTTTTTTACGTTTTGTGATTACTTTTTCAATAAGTGAAAGTAATTTCTTTGGCTTTAGTGGTTTTTCTAAATAGTCAATGGCTCCTTTTTGCATGGCTTCTACCGCCATTTCGATATCACCATGTCCTGTGATTGTGATGATCGGTAAATGCGGACTAATGGCTTTAACTTTATCAATGAGCTCCATTCCACTCATGGTTGGCATGTAAATATCTGTAAGAATAACGCCAGACCAATTCGGATGAATCTCTTGCAGTGCCATATGAGGGTCCAGAAATGCACGTGTTTGATAACCAGCCAATTCTAATAAGTGCTGGCATGAATCAAGTACGTGCTGATCATCATCAATAAGTACGATTTGAATATCATTACTTAGTTTCATTTGCTGGGAACTCCAAAACGATCATTGCACCGCCATCCAGTGTGGAGGCGAGTTGAATTGAACCTTTCAAACGGGTCATGATTGAACGGCAAATGCTCAATCCAAGTCCTAAACCCACTTCTTTGGTTGTAGTGAATGGGGTGAACAGCTGATTGATAATGTCGCAACCAAAGCCTGATCCGTTATCACAACAGGCGATTATTATAAATTGGTCAGTACGACTTAACTCTATGATCTCGACTTTGCCTTGTTTGTCGACAAACGGGGCTAGCGCATCACAGCTGTTGATGAACAAGTTAACAAGAACTTGTTCAATTTGAATTAATTCACCTATGCATAAGCAGTTATCACCCAGGTGATTACGAAGTTGAATATTATGTTGTTTAGCACGGTATGCAACGATGCCAATGGCATTCTCAGCCGCCTGTTGTAGCCCTACGATCACTGCGGGGTTTGGTACCATTGGTTTTTTGGAAAAACTACGTAGATTCGCAATGATCTGATCCATGCGCTCACAGATTTCATTCATTTTTTCCATGGTGTTGTGGATGTCTGGATATTGGTTAGAGTCGTAGGTCATCTGTACAGTAAAAATGTAAGTCGACAGCGCTGAAAGAGGCTGATTCAGTTCATGGGCCAGCGTCGTCATTGCTTGACCGACTACCGCCATTTTAGCCGCTTGAATTAATTCATCCTGAGTAGCGACAAGATTGAATTCAGCGCGTTTTCTTTCTTCAATCTCATCCTGCAATGCGGCATTCGTTGTAGTCAGTGATTGTGTTTTTTCTTGCACCTTCTGTTCAAGCCAACGCGTGATATTTTCTTGTTCTGTAATGTCAGTTAGCGTAATGATGACCTTCGGGTGTGTGTTTTGTTGGAATACACGCAGATCCAGCCGGAAGTAACGAATTTGATGGTGAGTATGGTTAATCGCTAAAGTCAGGTTATAGGCCCCATCTCTCAGTAACGTACTGTTTGGAAAGAAAATTGATTTAAGTTGTTGATGCTCTTTAGATTCAAACAAATTCCAAATGTCCTCTGACTCAACGGAAGAGGAAGATAGTAGAGCAAATAACTCTTTTGCACTTGAGTTCATCGATTCAATAACACCTTCAGTGGTGCAGGTGATAATACTTGCTTGAGTATTATTGATGAGATTTAACGCATTGGTTTTCTCGATTTGTTGCATTTGAGAGCAGAAATTACGGAGGTTGGTCCCGAGCTTTCCAATTTCGTCCTGACCGGTCACTGAAATAGGCAGACTTACTTCGCCAGCGACAACGGCATTAAGGGCTAAACTGAGATCGTTTAACCGGCCAACAATACGTTTGCGCACAAAATAAGTACAAATAAATGCACTAGAAAACAAGGCGAACAATAAAACGATCAAGAGAACACCATTGCCCATACTGACGGTTTTTTTTGCCTTTAGCTTAATACCGTTTAATTCACTGCTAGCCTTCGTAACCAGGTTTTTAACTTGCTCTTGCTGATAATTTAAGCGTTCTTTTATCATCACTTCTTGACTGTTCGTTTGCTTGGTAATTGTTGCAATCTGTTGCAATACCGTATGCAGTCTTCCTTCCGGCTGAACGAGCTCAATGAGTTCAAGTAATAGTTGGCGGTGGGTAATACTTGCAGCATTGTGTAGTAGGGTATTACTTAGTGTTTGTATTTCATCGGTTTTATAGCCTATGAATTGAAAAGCACTATTTAAGTTACGTTGTTGGTGCTGACGGATCACCTCTTGTACGAGAGAGATTAGCTCATTTTCATTAATGGTCAGCATCTGTAAGGTTGAAAAATCGGTATATAGCGCGGTTTGGGTTGCGGCATTAAGAGTAATGGCCCGATCGTGAGTGATCTGCCATTCAACCTCTTGTCTCAAAGGGTTGACCTCATCAACAATGTCTTGGTGAAGCCATAAAATAGTCTCTGATATTTTATCCAGATTTTGTTTTAGTTTTAGTTTCTGTATCAGCGGTTCAGTATACTCCTGAATATCGGCATCCAGCCGATGGTATTCTTGTCGTAAGCTATTGACCAGAGGAATGGTAGTCAGCTCAATAGTCGTTTGTTTAATTTCGTTGATTTTGTTTTGTAGCCCGAGTTTGAGTTGATTGAGCCTTACCAAATTTTGGGTGGTATGAATTTCGTTTAAGTAAGCTTGTAGTTCGGCACTACTACGCTCTATTTGATAGCTTGCTTTCAGCGCAGGAATATTCTCATCAATCATCAGATCGACTTGGTTTTCTAAGGTATTCCAAGTAGTGAATGCAACAGTACTCACTAAACAAATCATGAGCAAGATGCAGGTAAACGCAGCAACTAATCGCGAACCGATAGTGGTAAATTTAAATGTCAAAGTGGCTTACTCTTGCTCTTGATGAATTTGACTCGTCAGCAAATTTGCTTGTTGTAGGTTATTTCTTAAGGTTTCTTTCCATTGCTGGATTTCCTTTGCCATAATGGGGTCCCTTCCTCGCTTCGCATTATCGTTGTTGAATAATACTAGGTACTCTTCTGATATTGATTGTTCAGCGGTAACGGGAACTTGTGATGCATATTGTTTTGCACGTACGAGCTTTTTTAGCGCTTCTGATGATAAATTCACTTGAGATTCAAGCTGATGAATGGATTCCCATGTAGTGTTCAGCTGATGTAACTGTTCAGTAATAGCCTGATCAAACAGGAATGAAATTAACTTATCTCTGCTGTGAACAAGCTGTTTATTTAATATAAAAGATGTTGTTTCAGCTAATTTGGGTTGAGAAAGTGAAAACTTAGCGATAGATGTTTTTTCTAATAGCTGTTGTCCTGACTTAGAGCGTAGAAAATCTACGAATTTTATAGCGTCATTTATATGCTGGCTGTTCTTCGCAATGCCTATATATGTCGGCATCAAGATTGAGCTAGTTAGATACTTAAAACCAACATAGTCAAAGACTTTGATACTATTAATAGCATAACTGTCGATAACCGGGCCAGCACCAATTAAACCACGAGAAACGGCTTCACTGACACCAAAACTTCGTGAAGAAATAAAGGCGATATTGCCGCCTATTTTCATTAATAATCGCCAGCCTTCTTCCCAGCCATAATGCTGAAGAATATTTTCTACCATTAAGTTGGTGGTACCGGAGCGAGAGGGCGTGCTCATGGTGATATGCTGAAAAAATTGCGCGTTGGTAAGATCTTCCCATGTTTCAGGTATCGGCAAGCCATGGCTTGTTAAGTATTGTTCATTCGATATTAGACCAAAGCCAGAATAGCCGAATGCCGTAACTTTTCCGGAGATATCTAAAATATGCGGTGCTAACCAGCTTGGAACGCTATATGGGGGTGAGAATGTATGCAGCTTTTTGTTGTTAGCGAGGTGATGAAACAACACGGGAGAAGATGAGATAACGATATCAATATTCTGATAATCATCTTTCTCTAATAAACGTAACATAGAGCGAGTGCGTCTAAAAATGATTCTAATGTCAGCACCAGGATAAAACTCATGATATTTATCAACAATTTGAGAAATAGTGTGCTCAGAGAATGTTGTTAAAATAACAATGGGTTTGCTTTCAGCTGCGAGACACCTTACAGATGTTAATAAAAATATTAATAACACAATCAATTTTTTTTTGCTTTTCATGATAACCATCGTTACTGCTCGTGATGCATATGCCTGTAGAAAACACAAAAGCAGCATGTTTTGTGCACTCTATCAAAAAAATAGAAATAAACGGTAAACATTCAAAAATCTATTTGAACCACTTTGGGAACATTTCATTTATTCTCTGAATCATTATTACCGAGAGATATAATTATCTCCAACTCAGATGTCCCTTTTTTGTCCCAAGTGAATTTAAATTTGTGACAAATCGCTCCCAAAATGCCTCTCTTGCTGGTTTTTTTTAACGTCATATTATTCACCGCAAGCACTTTAGCTTAATAGCAATGCTCATAAAAACCCTTTTTATGCATGGAGATTAATATGTTTAATTTTTTTAAAACCAGACCGGATAAACCGGTTATGGCAGGAAGCCCGGAAAAAATTCAGTCCATTTATAAACGTCACCAATGGTCTGTTTTTCTCGGCCTGGTGTTTGGTTATGCCGTATTCTACGTAGTGCGCATGAGCTTAGGTGTCGTGAAAAAACCAATGCTGGATGCAGATATCGTCACCAAAGCAGAGTTGGGAATTATGGGCTCGGCTTTCTTCTTTACTTACGCGATCGGTAAGTTCTCGAATGGCTTCTTGTCAGATTACGCCAATATCGGACGGTTTATGTCCTTTTCGCTGTTTCTGTCAGGCCTAACTGCTATCAGTCTGGGGATGAACACCACCGCATTTTTCTTTGTCCTTTTATGGGGGTTAAATGGTTGGTTCCAGTCAGTAGGATCAGCCCCCTCATGTGTATCTATTTTTCAATGGTTTTCGCCGAAACAACGTGGTAGCCGTTATTCAATTTGGGGCGGATCACGTAACATCGGTGAGGGGATTACCTGGATCCTGACTGCAACGATGGTGAGCTATTTTGGCTGGCGTGCGGGCTTTATTGGTGCTGGTATTGCAGCTGTTATTGCTGCGCTATGCATGTTCTTTGTTCTGCGTGACCGTCCACAAACTTATGGTCTGCCTGATTCTGCCACTGCTTTTGGTGAAGAGCCTGATATTAAAAAAGCGAATGATCCGAAAGAAACACGCCGTGCCCAGCTCTTTATTTTAAAACAGCCGACTGTGTGGTTAATAGCACTGGCGTGTGCGGCGATGTACTCCTCACGTTATGCAATATCTTCTTGGGCAGTTTTATACCTTCAAGAAGTAAAAGGCTACAGCCTGATTGATGCTGGCTTCGCAATGTCCGCGTATCCTATTGCCGGCCTTGCTGGTGCGATTTTATCCGGCATTATTTCCGATAAAATCTTTAACTCTAATCGCCATATTCCAACACTGCTATACGGTATTGCAAATATCACGGGGATGCTTCTGTTGTTCTTTGGCCCACAAAGCCGAATGATGGATGCTGTGGCACTGTCTTTAATCGGTTATGCCATTGGTGGTCTGGTTGTATTCCTTGCGGGTCTGACCGCATGCGATCTGATGCCTAAAAATGCAGTGGGAGCAGTAAAAGGTTTCATTGGCTTATTCTCATATATGGCAGCGTCAGCACAGGAACTGATTTCATCTCAATTAATCACAATTACTGAGATTGTTAATGATGCAGGAGAAGTTGTAAAAGTGTATGACTTCGGCAATGCACAATATTTCTGGTTAAGTACAGCAGTGCTTTCTGTGTTCTTGGCTTTGACCGTGTGGAATGCGAAGAAAGTAACAGACATTGATACTCCGTCTTCAATCGATAACGAGCTAATTTTGGAGAAGTAAAAGGCTATTTAGCAGTAGCGATACGATGTCGCTACTGCTTTCTTTCATCATATTCCTAGGTAATACCATGTGCAAAACTAAAATTGTCGCCACTTTAGGCCCTGCAAGTAATAACCCTCAAATTATCGAAAAACTGATTCTGGCTGGTGTTAACGTTGTCCGTTTAAACTTCTCTCATGGCTCGTCTGAAGAGCATATTGCACGCGCTGAACTAGTGCGTTCAATCGCTTTACGGCTGGATCGCCATGTTGGCGTTTTGGTTGATTTACAAGGGCCTAAAATTCGCATCGCAGCTTTCCTCAATGGTCAAGTGAAGCTCGAAAAAGGGCAGCTATTTACGCTTGATGCAAATATGGCATTAGATGCGGGAACAGAACAGGCGGTCGGGTTAGATTTTCCGCAGCTAGTGAGCGATATACAAGTGGGTGATACGCTGCTATTGGATGATGGCCGTATACGTCTAAAAGTTAAGAATATTGATGGCATGAAGGTGCTGACGAAGGTGTTGAACTCAGGCATGTTGTCAAACCGAAAAGGCATCAATTTATTAGGTGGTGGTTTGTCTGCGCCAGCACTGACTGAGAAAGATAAGCAAGATATCATTACTGCGGCTGAGCTTGATGCTGACTTTGTTGCTGTGTCGTTCCCGCGTAATTCAGCGGAGTTGAATGAAGCGCGAGATCTGGTGCAGGCGGCAGGATGTTCTGCGGCGATTGTAGCCAAAGTTGAACGTGCTGAAGTGGTTGCGTCAGTGAAGGCTATGGATGACGTTATTCTCGCTTCTGATGTGATTATGGTTGCACGGGGCGATTTGGGCGTTGAAATAGGGGACGCTAATCTGCCTTTGGTTCAGAAACGATTAATAGAACGCTCCCGTTATCATGGTCGCCCAGTGATCACTGCAACGCAAATGATGGAGTCTATGATCGAAAACCCAATGCCGACGCGCGCGGAAGTCTCAGATGTCGCGAATGCGGTCCTTGAAGGTACTGATGCACTGATGCTTTCAGCTGAATCAGCTGCGGGGAAGTTTCCGGTTGAAGCGGTTGCCTATATGGCCAACATTGCTTGTGGGGCTGAAGGGCGAGTGAATGAGGCGGGTGAGAGCTGGAAAAACTTAATTAACTTATGTTCTGAGCCACGCAAAAGCATGGCATTGGCTGCGATGTTATCTGCATCAAGTTCAAAACAGAACTTAGGCGTAGCTATTCTTACCGAGCAAGGTGATACCCCTCGTCTGATGTCCCGCTTCCAGGGCAAACAAAATATCTGGGCTTTATCTCATGAGCCTCGTGTATTGCGTCAATTGGCAATATTACGCGGTGTGATACCTGTTCGCTTTGATCATCAAGGGATGTCAGGGCACGCTTTGGCGGAAAAAGTAAAAGCGCATTTATTTCATGCAGATATGCTGAATAATGTTGATTCACTGATCCTCACCCAGCTCGAATCACTGGAAAATTCTGGAGATACCGATATTTGCCGTTTTATCAAACTACCGAATATGTTCGAGCAATCAGCAGCTTAAGTCTGTTTTGCTTCCCCCTCCCCCATATTTTTGATGTTGTTTTCAATACTGATGATACTTCGAGCTCCACCGAAGTGATTCCGCTTGGTTGCTCTCACTGAATTTTCCGCTCGCTAAGCTTTATCTCGAATAGGCTGCGAGCGTTTTTTAGTTTGGTCGTATACTTGGGCTTGTTAAGTTATTGTCATCAATCGTTCATTCGTCGCCAAGCAGTTAGGTATTACTAATGATGGTAATTCTAAGTTTTTAGGTTATCCCAGTATTCTTATACTCACTATTTTTCTTTTGTTTTTATGTTGCAGTAGTCTTTCTTCATCGCAACATACTAACACTCCCTATACTCACAATGATTGTGGGGCATGAAAGGAATGAATAATGAACCGAATTTACCCTTTGACACTAATAGCGAGCCTAATCATGAGTTCGAATGCGCTGGCTGTCGAACAAGCCGACATGATTTTAACGAACGCAAAAATCTACGGTCATGACAATGCCGATGCAATTGCCATTCACGATGGCCATATTGTGTTTGTAGGTAAAGCGGCAGAAGCAGATACATATCGTAACAAAAATACCGAACTTATCGACCTTGAACAAGCCTATGTTATGCCGGGTTTTATTGATAATCATAACCATGTATTTGAGGCGGCTTCAGAAGCCGGCAGCAATTGTGAACTCGATATGGATGCGTCGCTTGAAGGACAAATTCCCTATTTAAAAGCATGCAGTAGAAAAACTAAGTCGGATAGCTGGCTAATGGGCTATGGTTTTTCTTTGGATGCAATTATGAGTGAAGATAATCGCTACACACCACTTGAAGTAATTGACCGCATTTTCCCGAAACGACCAGTCGTGTTCATGGAGCAAACCTCACATTCTATGTGGGTCAACTCCGCAGCGCTTAAATTAGCAGGTATCACCAAAGACTCTCCCGAACCGCAAGGTGGTAAGATCCTCAAAGACGAAAAAACTGGTGAGCTGAACGGTATTTTGTTTGATAACGCAGGCGATCTCATCATGGAGATGGCATGGAATAGCTTGGAAAACAAGTTCGAGAAAAGCTACGAAGGCTTAATTGCTGGTCTTGAAGAATCCGCCGCGCATGGCATAACAACCATTGGTGATGGCCGACTTTATTGGAAACGCGGCTGGTATGACGTATGGCAGCAAGCAGAGAAAGACGGTAATTTAACCGCCCGAGTTTCACTGCGACCGTGGATTTACCCGACTGACTCAATGGCACCGCAGTTAGCATTTTTAAAGAAAGTACAATCGAGCGATAAGTCGCGTTTGTTATTGCTAGACCAGGTAAAAATGTATAGCGATGGCATCATTATTAATGGCACAGCGAAAACGTTAGCACCGTATTTAGATACTTATATTCCAGATGAGCCTTTCGGCATCAATTACATTCCGCCACATAAAATGAAATCCTGGCTGGATACATTGAACAAGATTGGCTATAGCGCTCATATCCATGCGATTGGTGATGGAGCCGTTCGCGAATCATTAAATGCTATTGAGCATGTTCGCAGCCAAGGTTCGAAAAAACCTTATACGCTAACGCACGTGGAATTGGTGGACTTAAAAGACGTCCCTCGTTTCGCAGAACTGGATGCGACAGCCGATTTCCAAGTGGGGTCTGATTATGTCGTACATCATGATCATGAGTGGGCAGAACCCTTTTTAGGGGCTAAGCGAACCCACGCATTGATGAATCCAAGAGCCATTTTTGATACAGGTGCTAATGTTACGTTAAGTAGTGATTGGAACGTTAATGACATCAATCCATTAGTTGGAATCGCGAATAGTTTGAAAATGGGTGAAACAGGCTTGCCAGACGTGCAATCCGCGATAGATTCCTACACGATCAATGCTGCTGATAGTTTAGGGATTAGCGACATTACGGGTTCGATAACCGTTGGGAAATCGGCCGACTTTGCCATTCTCGAAAAAGACATTACCCGTTTATCAGCCGATGATATAGCAGACACGGAAATCTTAATGACAGTGCTACAAGGTGATATCGTCTTCGACGCAGAAGAATAAAACAATAGGTGCAGGGCTTGCTCTGCACCGTCTTTTTTATGGAGGTCAGTGTGCAACAAAAGCGTTTTTATATTGAGGTGGCAGTAAGACAGCTGGTTCTGCTGATATTCATTGTGCCCATATTGTTTAGTTGCACTTTTGATAGTATGCGTAAGATGGATCAAGGCAATCAGTCTGCAATATTAGCGGTGATAGGGCTCTTGATGGCCGCGGGTATTATTGGTGTTTTTGAGGCTACCTATCAGAAAACACAGCTTACCTACCAACTTCAACGTACGCTTGCCCACCTAACTAAACTGCTACTGTTTACTGGTATCTCTGAACTTATCATCTTGGCAATCGCCGCAATTGGAATTACTACAACAGTATGGGATGACCCGCTACTTTGGGCAATCCTTCCAATTTACGCATCTTTGTACGTATACGATTGGTGGGATGCACTAATTGCCGCTTCTGTTTCTACTCCAGAGCTTAAATCAAAATATAATCTTCAGGTCGAGTCAGAACCCCTGCCTAAATCTGAAATACAATCCCAACGTGAAATTAAGTCCGAAAATTAGCTTAAGATACAGGCTTGTCTGCGAGTTGGTGGTTAATTTTGAAGGCCTCTACTATTTGACTACCATCTTGAGACAGCGTTAATCCATTGCGCCAACACAGCTCAATTCTTCGGTCGATGCCAGCAGGTTCAAAATCACAGTTCAGGGCGCTCAATTGGTCATTTTCGATATAGGTGTTAACACATTCTGCGGGCAAAAACGCAAAGCCTTTATTGCGTTTCAACATCGCGACAAGTGGTTGAATATCTGAGAAAATACCGTAGTTAGGGCTGAACCCATCGCTGTTATCATCTTTATGTTGCTTACTGCTATTGCTATTGCTATTCGTTTCACCCCAAATTAACTCACGGTATTGGCTTAAATCACTGGTGGTTACCAGAGGTAATGTCGCGAGAGGATGGTTTGGGCTGCATACCAACACTTCTTTATAATGACCTAAACGGCAATACTCAAAATGCTGGTGATGAAGGGTGTCGGATTCATGAATAATGATGATATCGACATTGCCTTCGTTCAAGTCTTGCGTCAGTTGGTGCTTTTCCTCGCGATACACTTCCACACTTAAATGGGGTAAATCCAACGTCAATGCGAGTGGCTGTGTGAAGACGAGGTCGGGAATATAGTTTTCAATCCCAATAGTCACTACGGTTGATTCACCATGCGCGATCATTTCGGCACTTTGAACAAACTTATCGAGTTGGATCATGGTGTGCGTGAGGTAAGGCAGTAAACGTTCCCCCTCTTTACTTAATGTCGTTTTATTACCAGTTCGGTCAAAAAAGTTAACGCCAAGATCGATTTCCAGATCAGAGATCCATTGGCTAACCTGAGGTTGTTTTTTTCCTAACTTACGGGCAGCAGCAGATATTGAACCTGCTTCGGCGGCCAACAAGAGTGCTTTCAAGTGTAATGAGTTCATAGGCTTAGACTAATTCAAATACGCACTAAATTATGGTTCATTCTCGATAATATCAGTGAATGGCACTATACGTTCTTATCTTGAATTAATCACGTCAGGCGAATGTATTCAAACTTAAATTGAGATCCTGACATTAGTTCACATATGGCAAATTATTATAAACAGCATACGAGTGAGTATAAGCACTAACAAGATGTGTGGGCTCCACTCTCCTGAGATAAGCTTAACCAAAGGTGTTCCAGTTAAGTAAAGAGGCCATGATCATGTTGAAATCTAATATTATCGGAATTGATTTAGCTAAAAATACTCTACAAGTCTGTCATATCAGTAAACATGGTGAACTGTTTTTGTTGGTGATGGTTTGCGAAAATTTCTGATATACATAAAAGTGTCCTAAATCCGTTTAGCTAATTGTTGTAAACAAACAACTAAAATCAGTTTAGGACGCTTTATGCTTTCAGCGACACAACAGACCTGATATCACTTAACGCAGCTTTACCGCGGTACCATAAACTAGAATTTCAGACGCGCCCTGCATAATCGCACTGGTAGTAAAACGCATATTCACAATCGCATCGGCTCCCATGGCCTCGGCTTCGGCGATCGCTCGGCTCAATGCCTGCTCGCGGGCTTCGGTGAGCATTTCGGTATAACCGCGGATCTCACCGCCGAAAATCGTCTTGAAGCCCGCCATAATGTCGCGACCGACATGCTTGGACTGAACGACATTCCCGGTGACAGTCCCGAGCACTTCCTTGATAGTTTGATTGGCAATATCAGGCGTTGTTACACACAACATAGATCCATTCCTCATAATAAAAACAGTGTTTGAATTTTTGACTGACAACAAGCAGAAAGGTTCAGCACCTCAACCGCCTAGGATTCGTTCCATTACCCAGCTAGTGTGTGCAGCAGTATCGCCGGTTGATGGATGACTGATCTGTTTCCGCAAGTGTTTGTTGATTGCTGCTACGTGATATTGCTGGATATGTTTGGGGTTGTCGATAAACCGGCTCTGTTCACCGTCTTCGTTGACAAGATGCACAGGGGCCTCGTCAAAGACAGAAAAAACCAGCTTACCCTGACTACCGATGATCTCGACCCGGTCTTCCCGTTTTGCCGATCCAAAGTTCCAGCTCCCGGAACCCGTGATACCATTTTGATGCAACCAACACCCAGTAACAGCATCACTGGCGGTATACAGCCCTTGCTGATTAGCGCGGAAACCCGATGCCTGCTTAATATCACCCAGTAGATAAATCAACAGATCAAGCCCGTGGCTGGCAAGATCATCGAAATAACCTCCCGTCGCAATGGCTGCATCCGTGCGCCAGTTATAGTCCCCGGATAAATCGAGAGGGTTGGCGGGTTTGCTCAAATGCCAGCTGACATGACGTACATCCCCGATTTTTCCGGCATCCAACCATGCCTTCACTTGCTGAAAACGCGGCAGAGAACGACGGTAATAAGCAACAAACAAGGGAAGCTGCTGTTGCTCAAAGGCAGCAACAATCGCTTTGCATTCTTCATGGCTCGGTGCCAACGGCTTTTCGATACAGCACGGCTTGCCTGCCGAGGCAACTTTCAAGGCGTAGTGCTTATGGCTGTCAGGCGGCGTGGCAATATAGACCGCATCAACCTCATCATCGCCAATCAATTGATCGGCGTCTGTATAGTACTTATTGACACCATGGCGCTCGGCATAATCCCGGGCCTTTTCCTCATCCCGCCGCATAACAGCAACGAGTTCAAAGCCCTCGTTTTGCTGATAGGCCGGGCCACTTTTTACCTCAGTCACGTTGCCGCAACCGATGATCCCCCAGCGTATCGTCTTCTCTTGGCACTTGTTCATCTTACGCTCCTTCTCTGAAATAAAGCATGAAGAACAAACACCAATAAATCAATCAATTACTACATCAAGATAGGCCAAAAATCGCTGCCATGATTTGTAGTCTGCCACTTCGCGGTAATTATCCGATCCATAGACTGTGAACGCATGAGGCGCACCACCATCAGCCTATCCTAAATTCAACACAGTTCTATCAGTATAGATTATTGGCCACTCTTGTTCGGATTCTCCGCAGCCGGTGTCCCTGCTCCCTTACCGCGGGCAGAACTTACTGATATCACATCAAATCCTGCATATACTATTATTCGAATAACTCAAAAATCAGGGATTGAAATGCCAGCCTTTTCAGAATTTATTAAACATGTCGGTCGAGGTGAGAAGGGCCGCCGGCCGCTAACCCAAGATGAAGCACGCGAAGCACTATCTATGTATATTGACGGTAAGGCAGAATTGCTCCAGCTAGCCGTTCTGCTAATGCTGCAACGTGTTCGCTGCGAGACTGGTGAAGAAGCCGCCGGATATATCCAGGCTTTACGTGACCATGTGGGTGACGAGTGGCAAGATCTCGATATCGATCTCGACTGGCCGTGCTTTGCAGGCAAACGACGTCAGCCACCCTGGCTACTGCTGGCAGCTAAACTACTGGCGCAAAATGGTATTCGCGTTCTGCTACATGGTCATGCTGCTGTCGACGCCGTCAAATACCAAATTGAGTCTGCCTGCCCGGCTCTGGGGATCCGACAGGCAGAAACTCCCGAGCAGACCAAAATCATCCTCGCCCACGACAACATCTGCTATATACCACTTTCAGCCTACTGCGAGCCTTTGGTCGATCTGCTGGCACTGCGCAGCAAAGTGGGCCTGCGTACCCCGCTCAATACCGTCGCCCGCGGTCTCAACCCGTCTGCAGCGCCATTTGCAATCCATGGCATTTTCCACCAGGGCTACGAAAAACTTCATGCCCAAGCCGCTGCCCTGGTAGGCGATGCCAATATGGTCGCCTTCAAAGGCGAAGGCGGCGAGAGCGAACGCAGTCCGCGCACTGCCTGCCGCATAGCTGGAGTCTCAAGCGGACAAATTTATAATGAGGAATGGCCGACATTTCTTGAGGGCGCTTCAGGTAAGCACGGGGAGATCAGTGGTAACTACCTCCAGCAAGTCTGGAGTGGCGAGATCGACAACAACTACGGTATCCATGCTGTCGTTTCGACTATGGCTATCGTGCTGAAAATGATGCAGGTTTGCCCCGATCAACAATCGGCACTCATACAGGCGCAGCAGTGGTGGGATACCCGCCACCAATAAATTTCCTTTCTGTCATCCGTCCTACCTTGTACAGGAGTGGGGCGGACTCACTTTATGCCAATCAAAATACCGAGCAAAATATCAAACAAAAAGTGAAGTGACTCAAAATATAGCAAGCACTACAGGGATTCACGCCCAACCATATGCAATTATGACCATAAACTTGTAATCAACGGCTATTGTCATGAACTCCATTTCTTTTAAACTAAATAACTGGGTTGCTTTGTCTCCCGGCCTGACTGATATCGATAGTTGGAAAACGTGGGCCGAACTCGAGATGACCTGGCCGGAAAATCCACAGGCAATTCCGGCCAATCTGATCCCGCCGATGATGCGAAGACGCACCAGTAGCCTGAGCAAGCTCGCTCTGCAAACCGCTCTAACTCTTACCGAAGGCAAGGACATAGACTACATTGTTTTTGCCAGTCGTCATGGTGAGCTCACGCGATCCATTCCTTTAATCGAGAAAACTCTGCAAGGTGAAGACGTCTCGCCAACGATTTTCTCTCAGTCAGTCCATAACACGGCTGCCGGGCTATTTACTATTGCCGCCAAACGCCCTGTTCCAGCAGTCTCATTGGCATCTGGCCCAAATACGCTCCATAGCGCGTTAATTGAAGCAGCCGCTTATCTTGGTGAATGTCCTCATCATCAAGTGCTCGTCGTTGACTTTGACGAGCCACTCCCCGAGCCTTTCCGCGATTTCGATCATGGTCAGTACCAGGGCTATGCGCTTGGAATGCTACTCACCGGAGGAGATGAGTATCAGCTTCAGTGGGAACCACATACCAATCCGGTACAGCCTTCCGTTCCCAATTCGCTGCATGTGATTCGCCAGCTAGTCAGTGATGCAACCAGCTGGACAATCGCATCCGGCTCGCAATGTTGGCACTGGCAACGTTCTGGCGCATGAACAACCATTCACAAGAAATGACTATCAACATTGTTAATTGGCTCGAATTTATTACGGCTGACAGTTCTGAACTTAAGTCGTTATGGCACAATAAACATATAAAACAAGTTGAATTAATAACTAATTAGGAAATAAATGGCTATGGAACAATTACACACGGAATTGAAAACACTCATCATCAATTCATTAAATCTTGAAGATCTTAGCGTAGACGACATCGGTAGCAATGATTCGCTGTTCAATGACGGGCTGGGATTGGACTCTATCGATGCACTGGAACTCGGCCTCGCGATTAAAAAGCGCTACAGCATTACCATTGATGCCGATGATACCGATGCACGTCGACACTTCGCTTCGGTAGCCAGCCTCGCCGACTTTATCTCAACAACTCAAGCTGCTTGATAGTTTTACCCAGAGAATACCGATAAGGTCGTCACTAAGCCTGTCGGTATTCCTCATCGTTATTCTTTACTTTCCCAAATGTCCTCCAAAACATCCTGTTGATTACTCCAACAATGTAACTTCTACGTGACAAGACTCGAAAAACAATCCTCCGACAATACGCAATCAAGCACATATTATATACGATAGGCGAACCGTTAATATCGCTATAAGCGCTTAATATTCTGACACTTAAGTGGGAATTCAACATGACAGTACATACTCCAGGTTCTATCCTTTTTGGAGCCGATCGCCTGACTATCGAAGATGTCATCGACATTGCAAATGGGGCATCGGCGGCATTAAACAGCTCGCCGGAATTCACGAGCAAAATTGACCGGGGAGCGGCTTTTCTTGAGCGCTTACTGAAGGAAGAAGGGGTGATTTACGGTGTAACGACAGGTTACGGGGATTCCTGTACTGTGGCGATTCCTCCCGAGCTAGTCGACGAGCTACCACTCCACTTAACCCGCTTCCATGGCTGCGGCTTAGGTGAACACCTTAATCATCAGCAGACCCGTGCAGTACTGGCCACCCGGCTCTGCTCACTGTCACAAGGTGTCTCGGGGGTCAGCAGAGAATTGCTGAACCAAATTGTTACCTTGGTCAATCATGATATTTCGCCGCGGATCCCGCAGGAAGGCTCGGTAGGTGCCAGTGGCGATCTGACTCCCTTGTCCTATCTCGCTGCCGCACTGATTGGCGAACGCGAAGTTCTCTATAAAGGAGAAGTCCGACCGACAACAGAAGTGTATGCCGAGCTCGATCTTAGCCCTATCAAGCTAAAGCCCAAAGAAGGGCTGGCATTAATGAACGGCACATCGGTCATGACGGCATTGGCCTGCCTGGCTTATAAACGTGCTGAATATTTGGCCCAACTCGCCACTCGGATCACCTCGATGGTATCCGTTGGCATTCAAGGCAATGACTTCCACTTTGACGAAGCACTGTTTAATGTCAAACCCCACCCGGGGCAACAGCAAATTGCCAGCTGGGTTCGTGCCGACTTGCAAGCCGCAAAGCCGCCACGAAACAGCGACCGAATACAGGACCGTTATTCACTGCGCTGTGCCCCTCACGTGATAGGTGCTTTGCAAGACAGCCTGCCGTGGTTGCGGCAACTGATTGAGAACGAGCTCAACAGTGCCAACGACAATCCAATTATCGATGGTGATAACGAGAGGATCTTGCACGGCGGACATTTCTACGGCGGCCATATTGCCATGGCAATGGATACACTCAAAACAGCCACTGCCAATATTGCCGACTTGCTGGATCGCCAAATGGCCCAGTTGATGGACTACAAATTCAATAACGGCCTGCCATTCAACCTCACTGGTGCAACCGGTAGCCGCAAGCCCATTAACCACGGACTCAAAGCTGTTCAAATCGGGATTTCAGCATGGACAGCCGAAGCACTCAAACACACAATGCCAGCCAGCGTCTTCTCACGCTCGACCGAGTGTCACAACCAGGACAAAGTCAGTATGGGGACCATTGCCTCCCGTGATTGCCTGCGTGTGCTCGAACTCACGGAACAAGTGGCTTCCGCTTCTTTGTTAGCTGCCACACAGGCGCTGGAGCTTCGCAAGCAACAGGGAGAGCTGGATGAAAACCAGCTCAGTCCTGCGCTACAGGCTATGAAGAGCTCGGTACTGAAAGACTTCGAAGTCGTTAGCGAAGACCGCCCGCTAGAAAACGACCTTCGCTTGTTCATCACCAAGATCCAGCAACAAGCTTGGAAAATGTACGACTAGCCGTTACTCACTTTCAGTACATAGAAAAACACCGGGCAGTAAGCCCGGTGTTCGTTGTTTGAAACTGGTCTTTATTCGTCATCATTGATGAATCAGCATACTCATACCAGCTCCAGCCCCACTAATCGTAAACTTATTGACCTCATCCACCAGCTCGGTCATTCGCAGCTTCACCAGCTCCATTTCATTTTGAATATCAAAAATCGTCTTCTTGGTATTGCTCGCCATTTCCAGCAGCTCATCGACATCGGTATCGACACTTTTCGCCGTTTGGGATTGCTCATTTGACGCCGTGGCAATGCTGGCATTGAACTCGGCAATCTCATTCACCGTCACAATCAGGTTTTCAACCAGTGACTTGGTATCAGACACCACTTGCTGAGTCTCGTAGCTGGCTTCACGGCTTTGCTGCATATTGTCGAAAGAATCCTTGGCATTTTGACCGATACCGCTAAGCAACTGACGAATATCTTCTGTCGACTGCTTGCTGCGCTGGGCCAGCGTACGGACCTCGTCGGCGACAACCGCAAAACCTCGCCCCTGCTCGCCAGCACGTGCAGCCTCGATAGCCGCATTCAATGCCAATAAGTTGGTCTGTTCAGAAATCGCATTAATAGTGTCGAGGATCTCCGATACATTGCCCATTTGTTTTTCCAGTGTTTCGATACAATCGAAAGTCTGGTTTACACTCTCAAGCAGCGTCGTTGTCGAAGAGAATGACTGCTCGCTATGTTTATGGCACGATTCAGCATTATTTTTCACCGAGTCTGTTCCGCGCTGGGCATCCACGGTAATATCGGCAACCTGTTCACTGGTCTGGGCCATTTCTGTCATCGCGGTGGCAATATTGTCGCAGCGTAAATGAGTCTGCTCACTGGCATCACGGGCCTGGTTGACAAGATTCACCATTGCGACCATTTCTTTCTCGGTCTGACTAGCTACCTGTAACGCCTTATTCAAGGTATCACCAAGGCTAACCGCCAAGTGGTCAAAGTGCTGGGCAATCTCGCCAAATTCATCTCGGCTACCATCCGAAAGACGGATAGTCAGATCTTTATTCGAAGCCATCTGATCAAGCTGGGTCGTAAAACTCTCAACCCGACGACGCACGTTATTCACTATCTGGACTGTCAGTAAGATCAACGGCAGTACAATCAGGAGTGTCACGGCGATATACACCATGCGCATCATGCTGGCGTCAGCTCGATCCTCAATCGCTTTGTTAGTGATGATAACGGCTAAATTATCACGTACCTCTTTCACCATCCCGATACGTTCTGTCGCCAACCCAAACCAAGCCGAGGCTTCAGGGCCGTTTACTTCTGACAAATTACCTTTCTGAGCCAGAAATTGCTGCTGGATAGCCATCACCTGCTGCCACGTTGGCTGGCGCATGATGGCCTGAAGTTGTTTAAGCGGCTCATCAGTTAACAGCATTTCCGCCTGCCTTAGTGCATAGCGCTCCGCTTTAATATAGGTAGAAATCTGCGCATACCGATCGAGTGTCGCACGCTTGCCGGCAAATACGCCATTAAGCGCCCCTCTTGCCATCCCGGCCTGCTCTTTGATCACTAGCAATGAAAGCAACCCCTGTAGCTCCTGCTTAAGCTCACGGTTGCTGACAAGAGACATGACAATAGCCAAATTATCCAGTGACAGCCGGTTCACATTCGAATAATAAGCAAAGGGTGAATCAACCAAGTTCCGGCTATCGACCTGAGAGCGAATATTTTGTCGCTGATCCAGTTCTGCTTTGACTTCACTCAGCAAAGTCGTAACCACTGCGGGATCCAAACTTTCAGGTTGGAAAGCCAATAAGTTATTGTAGGCAACGTCTGCAGCATGTCGCTGTTTTTGCAGCTTATCACTCTGCTTGCTTTGGCCTTTTGCCGCGATCACACCAGCCGTCAGACCTCGTTCGACGGCAAACTGATGCGCGACATTATCATAAAGGTTAAACAGCTCTACCGTTTCTTGAGAAAGCTCGGCATAAGCTAGCTGATCATTGGCATCTTTTATCTGTATGCCAATAAATACCAAAAGCAAAGTTGTTGGAATAATAAAGACGGTAAATAGCGTCGTTCGAATATTCAGAGCACGGGTAGGGTTAAACATACTGCAACCTTAACGTTATAATTATTTTCATTTCTAATACAAAATAGCAAAGGCAACAGGTATGCCAAAATACTGCTTGCGCATATTATAGAGATTTATGACCCAGCTCAAATCATACTTACCCAGAAGTGCAACGCCTTTCAAGCCAACCTTGCAAACCACTTATAAAACAGCCCATTAGATGCAAACTATATGCATATTCAAGCTTGTATGGTACATACTTTATCAACTCCAATGAGTATGCAAGCCAAGTCAGTGCTCTGTATCTAGGATACCAGTGTTAAGACCAAGATAAATCAATGTTAAAACGCCCTGTGTGGATTTTATATAAACAACGGATACCGACACCGCACAACTATACTGTGCTGCCAGCAACTAGGTTGATTATATTTAGCTCCGTTTTAAACGCCGAATAAACAATCAACACGCTGCGACATTTACCATAAAGTTACCCACTGTTTTTGTGGATAAACTTATTTAACCCATTAAAAACATAAACTTATCAATTGCAATGCTAATTGTAGGATTTTTAGACCATTAAGGATATTGACGTACTGACCTGTATACGACTTTTCGGCAAAACTTATCGACTTGAATTTTCCTCATGCTCTCTTTGAGTACATTTCAATTTTGTCTTGATCACACTATATGTTTAATAGCAGCTATAAATTAAGTTGTATAGAAACTCTATTATGAAGAAGTTATCCATTCTCGATGGTGGAATGGGCCGCGAGCTTAAACGCATTGGCGCACCATTTTCACAACCCCTATGGAGCGCACAGGCGCTTATTGAATCGCCCGATCATATTCGTAAAGCCCATCAGAATTTTATTGATTCTGGCGCTGAAATTATCATCGCCAACAGCTATGCCTGCGTCCCCTTTCATCTTGGCGATGAGCTATATAGAACAGACGGCGCTCTGCTGGCTCGTCGGGCTGCTATTATCGCTCAGTCTGTTGCACAAGATGAACACACTAACCGTAATAACCCTGTTCATGTCGCCGGCGCAATGCCGCCAGCTTTCGGTAGCTATCGCCCAGATCTATTTAAGGCTGATGAAGCAAAAAAAATCTTCACTGTACTTTTTGATGCGCAGGAGCCCCATGTTGACCTGTGGATTGCTGAAACAATTTCTAGCCTGCAGGAGTTTGAGGTAATCCATTCTGTATTGAAAAACTCTAGCAAAGACAGGTACTACTCCTTCTCCCTGCAAGATGACACCGAGAATGATGCGACGTTGAGATCGGGACAGCCCGTCAGCATTGCGACTGCACTGGTATGCTTTGCCGGCGGCAAAGGTATTTTATTTAACTGTTCCGTTCCCGAAGTGATGGAGCAGGCTATCAAGGATGCAAAGGCGGTAATAGAGCAATATGGTGTCGATGTTGAAATTGGTGTCTATGCCAACAACTTCACGCCGATTCAACCTGACCATCAGGCCAACGACACATTGCAATCCATGCGCGAGCTCTCGCCTGAAGATTATCTGGTGTTCGCCAAGCGTTGGTACGAACTTGGCGCCACCATTATAGGCGGATGCTGTGGAATCGGCCCTGACCATATTCAGGCTATCGCTGAATGGAGAGATACGCTTGAAGAATCTTAATTATGGCCTGGCTCTGCCAGCAATCGTACTTGTACTTGCCTTGCTCGTTATCTCCTCTACCTACCCAGAGCAATCGCAGGCGATGGCAAATGGGGCAATGGCTTTTGTGACCACATGGTTCGGCTGGATAGTTGAACTTGGCAGCCTGGCACTGGTTGGCTTTTTATTCTGGCTGGCATTCTCTCGATATGGGGACATCCAGCTCGGAGAGGAAAAGCCTGAATACAGTAATTTTTCATATGGCGGCATGATTTTTACTGCAGGGGTCGGGGCATCCCTTATCTACTGGGGTATTGGTGAGCCCATGTATTACTTACAGTCCCCTCCTCTTTTTGCAGAGCCAAACAGCTATTCTGCCGCCGCATGGAGTGTTACCTACTCAATATTCCATTGGGGGATCACCGGCTGGGCTATTTACTGCTTCCCGGCGATTCCTTTTGCCTACGCATTCTATGTACAGAAGAAGCGTACCCTGAAACTATCCACGCTGTGCGCTTCAATCGTCGGCGAGCACCCTATCGTCGCAAAGACCATCGACCTCCTAGCGATCTTTGGAACACTGGCGGCTTTCGCCAGCTCACTGGCACTGACTGTTACCTTGCTTAGCGCAGGGGCATCTGAGTTGCTGGGTATTGAAAATGGGTTACTGTTGCAAGGCAGTATTATCCTGCTGTTTGTAATTGCCCTGCTTTGCGTAATGCTGGTCGGGTTTAATCAGGGGATCAGCAAAGTATCCGATTACACCGTCACGATTGCCATCGGGTTTGCTTTATTTGTTCTGTTCTCCTCAAATTCCCAGTTTATCCTTAATAATTTCACCGACTCAATCGGGGTAATGCTGGATAACTTCTTCAGAATGTCGCTATGGACTGATCCGGTACAGCAAAGCGGTTTCCCTCAGGGCTGGACCCAGTATTATTGGTTCTGGTATTACGCCTACCTAATTATGATGGGATTGTTCATTACTCGGATCTCCAGAGGAAGAACCATTCGGGAAGTTATCTTGTATGCGATTTCTATGGGCTCTCTTGGCTGCACATTCTTTATCTCTATTTTTGGCGGCTATGCCGTATGGGCTCAGTTAATCGGCGGCTTCCCTGTTCAAGAATGGATGACCGATGGCGGTTTAACCTTTGCCGTGGTATCCCTAATAAAAACATTACCCGCAAAATCCGCTATTCTGGCCCTATTTTTGGTTATCCAGTTCTTCTTAATGCTCACTACCATGTCGAGCGCAAGCGTCGCGACAGCAATGCTAACGACTAACGAACTGGCTTTGAATGGCGACCCTGATAACAAGGTTAGGCTACTGTGGGCCGGAGCCATCGCGCTCATCAGCTTCAGTGTGTTTCTGTGTGGCGGGGGCATTAATACGATTAAATCATTGTGTGTAGTCGCTGGCATGCCAATGATGTTTATCTATGCCATATTAGTCAGACATCTATTGCTGGAACTTGGCGCGGTAAAATCACCGTCAAACCAATCAGAGGCACCTGAGCTGCAGGAAGCGACGTTTATCCAAAACCTCTAGTAGCATTAATGGTATATCTTGAGCCCCGATACTTTTATTCTCGGGGCTCACGTTGAGACAAAGCCTTACTTGCAATAGCACTCTAAATTTATCTCCTTTGACATAGGGAAATATTGAAACAAAATCATGCGCCACAGGAACGGTTTCGCTAAAATACGCGCATGTAATCCTGACCAGGGAAAAATCGTGGGTTCCAAAAAAACTTTCTCCGTAATGTTTTCTCAAGCCGTAGGCAGTTCCTATTTTCGCATTGGGCATGATCATTGGTACATTGAGGAATTACTATCCCTGCAACACCTCTTGCTGTTAACTGCCCCGACAATCAAAGAAGGGTTACTTTGGTGGAGCAAATCTGTGTCATTGTACGATCGCACAATCTATGTTGAACCCGCATCTCGCTATGACGGCCTATCGCTACATTTTAAATCACGAACAAATACTGAATTGCCTTTGTGGGTACATTACCTGACCCAAGATTTACTCGAGCACGTTTCTTCATTTACTAACTTAACGCATACTTGGATGCAAACCCCTGGCCAACGCAACTCTTTAATTCGCAACGAATACGGAGAGTCGCTACAAATGCATTTTGACCATCAAGAGATTCAGGTAAGTGCAACCCCTGACCCCAAGTTATTTTCTCTCGCCAAGCAGTTTTTTTTACTGCTTCAGCACGTCCGTATTGAGAAAGAAGATCTGGTCTGCCGATTGAAAAAACGTATCCATGATGACATCCGTTCACCTTTACGTTTATCCGACTTAGCCGTTCATCTCGGCTTATCACCCAGAACACTGCAGCGGCGCCTGCAAGAAAAACAGATCAACTTCACCACATTGGTTGATGGCGAGAAAAAATCCATCGCTTTACGCCTGCTTGCCGATACACAAATTAGCGTTTCCAACATCGCAAACCAGCTCGGTTATGATGACCCTTCGAACTTCCACCGCGCATTTCGAAAATGGTATCCATTTTCGCCCCAAATGTACCGTGAGCAATGCCGAACCAACCGAGTCATCCAGCGAAAAAATCCCATCCGGTTGCACTATGCGACAGCCGTGATCGAATCGAGTACAGGCAAACAAGGCCAAAGTAGCCGAGTCTGGATTGAAGTTGACAACATCGCATTTGAAAAAAAAGTGGCGGTAGAATGTGAAGACAGAGATGGTGTCTGGCGTCGATACCCGGCCTTTTTTGATTACTTTCTGGCTGACGGCATAGAACTTTGGTCAACGGCAAATCTACCTGTCGCCCATCCATTGCGTTTTCGCTTATGTTACGAAGTCGACGGCAATCAATTCATCGATGATAACCTTCAACGCAACTTTCTTGTCGACGAGCCGATTTTGCTAGGCCATCCTATTATTGTCGTCCCAGCCCTTGTCGTTGTGCCCGAAATGAACGGTTTCCGTGTTGTTATACAGCTAGCATGCCGTCTGCCAGATATTGAAATCATCCGTTGTCATATTGATACTCACGAAAACAACCATTGGGCAATGACAAAAACGGCCCAAAACCGTCACTTTTCATCATGGTCTCTATCTACGTTTCTAGCCGAATCCCCTCAGAAATGCCATTTTGAATTAATTTCACAGCAAGGCGAACATCTACGGTGTGATAATTATCAACAAGGCTATCTATTCAGCTCACCACTGTCATAGCCAACATAAATGATAACAAGCTCAAATTTATCGTCAGATGACACGCCACAACCAATAACTTGGCGCGAAGTGACACTCTCATCGTATTAGATTTCCATTACTGTTTACGCAGATTTGTAGACGGGAAATTTAAACGTGGAACACAAAAAATATAAAACACTGAATAATATTAAGTTTTTGACATTATCGATAGCACTCGCTCTTACCGGCTGTCACTCAGACAGTAAAGCCATCGAAAAAGACAATAATGCTGTGGCGCCAGTTGATAATCAAGTGGCATCACCTGACTGGCAAGACCAGGTCATCTACTTTTTGATGATCGATCGATTTAATGATGGTAATAGCCAGAATAATGACCAAGGCCAGAATGAATATGACCCGACATCAGACAAGAAGTTCAGCGGTGGCGATCTACAAGGCGTAACCGATCAACTTAGCTACATCCAGGATTTAGGGGCAACCTCTATCTGGATCACTCCCCCCGTAGCTAATCAATGGTGGGATTCTGAACAAAATTACGGCGGTTATCATGGCTACTGGGCGCGTGATTTTCAGAAAGTAGATAAGCATTTCGGAGACCTAGAAGACTACCAAGCTCTTTCTCGTGAAATACACAGCCGAAATATGTTCCTCATTCAAGATATTGTAACGAATCATGTTGGTAACTTTTTCACTTACGATAACCCGTACAATTATGATGCTTCAAACCCTTGTACCGGTTTCCGTCTCATTGACAGCGCATTGGCTGCAAACCAACCCCTACCATACCCATTAAATCAGAATCAGTGCAAAGACGACGGCACAGGTAGTTATCATTGGACACCAAGCATTACCGATCACAAGAATCCGATACAAGAAAAAACATGGCAACTCTCTGATTTAGATGATCTCAATACCTCGGATCCTGAAGTCAGAAAGTACCTAAAAGAAAGCTACCGCAAATGGATCAAAGACGTCGGCGTAGATGCATATCGAGTAGATACCGCAAAGTTTGTCGAGCACGATTTCTGGAACGATTTTTTCCACAGTGAAGACGGCGTCTTATCACAAGCCAAAGAAACAGGTCGTGATAATTTCCTAACCTTTGGTGAAGTCTTTGAAGCCTCTACGCCGTACAAGACAGAAGGCGAAGAAAAAATGCTCACCTATATTGGTGAGAATGGCTCTCCGGCGCAGTTAACGTCTGTATTGAACTTCCCGCTGCAGACCACCATGACCCGTGTTTTTGCATCAGGCCAGCCAACGGATTATTTACGCTTCCGTCTAGAGCGTATGATGGAGATGTTCCCTAACCCTTACATCATGCCTAACTTTATCGATAACCATGATATGCCGCGCTTCTTGTCCCAGGCTAGCCCGGAAGATATGCAGCAGGCTTTAATTACCATGATGACAGTACCCGGTATTCCGGTTATCTATCAGGGTACTGAGCAAGCGATCGTCAACAGCCGCGACAGTATGTTTAACGGCGGCTACCGTACAGACGGTCAACTTGCCGATTCTTTCGATTCAGACAATAAAATGTACCGATTTATTCAATCATTGGCCCAGCTTCGGACTGAAAACAAAGTCTTAACGCGAGGAGAATTGAAAGTCATCGCCAGTGATAAAGCGGGAGCCGGTATATTCAGTTTCACTCGTCGCCTAAATGATGATGAAGTGTTCGTAGTCATGAATACCTCTTCATCCCCTATGCTGTTAAACCAGCTAGATCTAGAACAAGACGCAGGAACGGTTTTTGAACGGAAGATTCAATCTAACTGGCAAGCCGCACCAGAAACACTAACAACCGATAATCATGGTGAAGTCAGCCTTGAACTCGCACCAAAATCTGCTGTGATTTATTTCAAAACAGCTAAAAGCGGTAATGTCGAGACCCCGAAGGCAACCGTCGAGTTAAATGGCGACTGGAAAGAATCGGTGATAACACGAAACACCGAAATTACCGGAACAGCAACACCCAATGCGATGTTAAAACTGGTCGTCGATGGTAACTTGGCCGTGGCAAAAGACATAGCTGTTGATGCTAGCGGGGATTGGAAAACAACAATTTCAATACGTCATTTTGCTATCGGGGAGCAACAGCACCGCTTTGCGATTTACTACCCAGAAGCGAAAACTGGAACAAAAGATATTGCGTTTACTTCTGATCTGTCATGGGCAGACACACCCGAGAAAATCATTGATGATGCAGGCGATGCCCAAGATGGTAGTGGCGGACCATACGGCTCATATTCTCTACCCACTGATCCCTCTTTCAATAAAGACAAGAACCAGCTCTCGATTGAAAAGGCAGAGGTTTATACCGTAGGCAGCAACGTTCGCTTAAAAATGACCATGGATAACGTCACCAACAGCTGGCTACCGCCCAACGGCTTTGATCATGTCGGCTTTTCGGTTTTTCTTGGTTTGCCCGATGAAAGTGAGAAGGGCTTAACAACACTGCCTAAGCTTAATGCCGAAATGCCTTCTGGCACTTGGAACCGAAACGCAGTGATATTTGGCTGGCAAAGCTCAATCTATAGTTCAACAGGTGCAGACTCACAAACATGGGGAGAAACAGTCTCACCCGCCCCGGTTGTCACGGTCGATAAGGCTAACAGAGCAATTTATCTCGATTTTGCCAGTGATGCTCTTGGCCGCCCCAACTCGCTTAACGGTATCAGCATCTATGTCACGACATGGGATATCGACGGATTATCGGCCGTCTACCGTCCGTTAGACACCCAAAAGGGACCGTGGAATTTCACAGGTAACGATAAATCAGAACCCAAAATTTGGGATGCACTCCCCGTCATCACTTTAAGTGAGTAAAAATTTAGAAACCTCTGCGATCACATGAAAAATGCCGCCCAACACTGGGCGGCATAGAACACTTCTGGGTGCTGATCTGAATTTGAAGCCTTCATGCTCTAATTAGCATGTTGCAGAGACAACATAGGCGTTAACTTCCTCGCGAGTTGTGAAATGTAACTTAGTGCCCTTAAAGCCAGCATACAAATGGTGATGAAATTCGCGTGAACTTTTCGATGTTCTCGAACCGTATTCGGACGCCCATTTTAGAAGTGCCCGGAAATTCTCCTCCGCTAATTCATGATCCAATTGCTTTGAACTCTCCGATCCTCGTGATAACAATGATTGCTCACACAAAGGCCAGTCAAGATCCAAAAAAATTAACGTATCTGCTGAAGAAACTAACTTCTCGGCCAAAGCGCCAAACACCCCCTCGACAACCCAGCTCGATTCGGTGGAAAGCTTTTCTAACTCGCGATCTATCGACTCTTGGGAACGTTTTTGATTGTACCCTCCAGGCTCCCAAACAACGCTATCGAGGTTAACTTCTTTCACTTGCAACAATGACGACAAACGGGACGATAACCAGCTCTTCCCCGAGCCTGAATTGCCAATAATGAGTACTCTTTTCATGCTTATTCGTATTACCCAATGATTCACTTCGTTAAACAGGCTGTTCGTTCACCGCTGCTTAACCATATTCTTGTGTTTACCAGCTCTGGCTTTTAAGGTATCCCGGAGATGCACAGATCACACTGCGACACGGCGACAACTTGCGGGCAATCAGATTCGAATCCGACAAGGCACCAATCCTCAACACCATGTCTAGCCCCTCATCCACCAGATCGGTCACTCTGTCATCCATCGACAGGGGCAGCTTTATATCCGGATAGTCCCACAAGAACTCACTGAGCAGGGGAGCAATATGCAGTCATCCGAATACCATAGGGATGCTCACTTTTAGATGACCTTTGGGAGAGCCTGCGATGCCTTTGGCCTATTCGGAAGGGGCTAAAGACATGAAAAGCCGCACCATTGCAGTGCGGCTTAATTATATTTTTTCTCACCTTAGTCTACCTACTCAGCACACGTAAGGCTTTTACGATGTACGTTTACATCTTGAGGCTTCGCCACTCATTACGTTGAGTATGCCGTGCCCGATACAGTCACTTCTTTAAATCGGACATCTTTATCAATTGGCGAAGAAGTATTTATATGTTTTTGTCACTTAACCAAATTGTAAGTCACTAAGCAATAAGCACTTAGCTTTTCGCTTTGTTAACGTTGATTCACATCAGCATCAACACGAAACTTGCGCCCTTGAGCCCTATGAATACGGCTTAATCCTCCAGAAGCTAAGCAAGAAACAGCTCATCACAAGCTTCATATTAAATATGGTATGAAAATCTACTTTTCGCAACTTCAATTTATAGAAAAAGCTGTTTGAAACGTGACCGACAGCACTTTTTGACTTAAATCAAAGGAGCGCTTTTTATCACCAATCTGGTGTAAGATTCAACATCACATCACGAGCTGTTCATTGGAGTAGGAATAGGGATTTCATGGTGGCAATAGGGAATGCTGTGAAACATGTGCCCACGGCACAGGCTGCATTAGCACTGGCAACAACAGGGACCGGACTTGCCTGGTCACTGTTTTTACCGGGTGGCGGGGAGATGATCCGCAGCTTCTGTGCTTTTGTCGGCGCATGCCTGCTAGCACCAGTCATTATCAAATACCTGCTCAATCCACAATGCTTTTTCCAGGATCTTCGTCATCCTCTCTATGGTAGTCTGATGGCACCGGTAACAATGACCATGCTGGTACTGGCCGACTATCTGTCTTCTATTCATATTGAAAGTGCCCGCCTGCTTTGGTATCCGGCACTGATGCTCCACTTTGCCATGCTGATCTACTTTTTCTGTTTCCAGCTAAGCCGATTCCGCCTGACTAACCTGTACCCAAGCTGGTTTCTGTATCCGGTCGGGGCAATCAGCGGCACTCTGGCTGGCCCGCAATTGGGACATACTGATTTTGCCATTACCATGACCAATACCTGTGTCGGTATCTACTTCCTGATGCTACCCGTTGTGCTATACCGGCTCTGCTTTGCCGGTCGCCTTCCGCGCCCGGCAAGGCCGACACTGGCAATTATGGCGGCGCCAGTTAATCTGTCCCTTACCGCCTACCTGCTCAACGTCGAACAACCAGATCCGGTACTGACTGGCGCACTGGCCGGTGTCGGCATTACCATGACCATCCTGGTCTATCTATGCTACTTCAACCTGCTCAAGCAGCGCTTTCAACCCTCTATCGCGGCGGTCACTTTCCCTTCGGTAATCAGTGCCGTCGCCATTGAACGCCTAACCCAATGGCTGATAATCGATTATCCTCATTGGGCCTGGCTTGGAAACCTGGGGCTCTTTGAACTGACAGTCGCGACTGGCCTGGTCATCTGGGTAGGGTGGAATTACCTCGGTTATTACTGGCCGAAAGCTGCTATCTCCAAACAGCCATCAACCTAGAGGCTTGTTCTCAAGGGCATCTGTTCAATGACTTTAGGCTTATAATGCTGAACGAATTTCAATACATCACAAAAGACTAGACGACTGGTCTAGTTTATTTTATTCTTGCCTCATGAACGTACAAACTAAAGAAACTCGCCAACATATTCTTGATACTGGTTACGACTTGATCGTGGCTAAGGGATTTTCAAATGTTGGTTTGTCACAGCTCTTAAAGCATGCAGAAGTGCCAAAGGGCTCGTTTTATCACTACTTCAAGTCAAAAGAACAGTTTGGTGAGGCCTTGATCAATGGCTACTTCACCAACTATTTAGAACGCTTGAATGCCCTGCTCTGCAGCAACGACGGATCTGCTTACGATCGTCTTATCGGCTATTGGCAACGCTGGATAGATGTTCAGGAGGGAGTCTGCGGGGCACAAAAATGCCTAGTCGTTAAATTGACTGCCGAAGTGTCCGATCTATCTGATCCGATGCGTTTGGCGCTACTAAAAGGTGCCACCAGTATTATTTCAGCGATCAGCCAATGTATTGAAGATGGCAACAAAGAGGGCTCAGTGACTGTGGGCAATAGCCAAGAAACCGCTCAGCTACTCTATAACCTTTGGATTGGTGCCAGCTTGATGAGAAAACTCACTCAGAATCAAGCGAGCCTAGAGCTCGCCATGGAAACTACCAAGAAAATATTGGCTGGCGAAGCTTGCTGTTAAACGACTAACGAATCAAATAGCCCCGCCCTTTTGAGGACGGGGATTTTTTTAACCACCCACTAGACGACCGGTCTAATCAGACCAGGCTTTCTAGTGTAAGTAGAGATTCAACAAGGAATTTCCAATGACAGATACCCAAAGCATCAACTCACGTATTGTATTGGCTTCACGACCAGTAGGCGCTCCAACACAAGACAACTTCCGCTTGGAAACCGTTACAAAGCCCGTTCCGGCAAACGGCGAAGTACTACTTCGCAGCGTCTACCTCTCGCTTGATCCGTATATGCGCGGACGCATGAGCGACGCAAAATCTTACGCTGATCCTGTGGCGGTCAATGATGTAATGGTGGGCGCAACTGTTTGCCAAGTCGCCGAGTCAAATAACCCTGAATTTGAAATTGGCGAGTGGGTACTTGCCTATACCGGCTGGCAAGATTACTGCGTTTCCGATGGTGAAGGCCTGCTTAAGCTAGGCAAACAACCAGCAGCCCCATCCTATGCATTAGGCATTATGGGGATGCCCGGTTTTACGGCCTATATGGGTTTGCTCGATATCGGCCAGCCAAAGCCAGGTGATACGTTGGTAGTAGCGGCAGCAACTGGTCCGGTAGGCGCGACTGTTGGACAAATCGGCAAACTCAAAGGCTGCCGTGTTGTCGGTGTCGCCGGTGGCGAAAAAAAGTGTCGTTACGCCAAGGAAGTACTGGGCTTTGATGAATGTATTGATCACAAGGCAGACGATTTCGAGCAACAGCTACAGGCTGTGTGTAGCAACGGTATTGATGTCTATTTCGAAAATGTCGGTGGCAAAGTGTTTGATGCGGTATTACCACTGCTCAACACTGGGGCCCGTGTACCGGTATGCGGTTTGATTTCCCAATACAACGCAACCTCTCTGCCTGAAGGGCCGGATCGCATGTCTATGCTGATGGGGACTATCTTAGTCAAACGCATTAGAATGCAAGGTTTCATTATTTTTGATGACTACGCACATCGCTATAACGAATTCGCTCAAGATATGACGCAGTGGCTATCTGAAGACAAAATCCAGTATCGGGAGCACTTGGTGAAAGGGCTAGATAAAGCTCCTGAATCATTCATCGGCTTATTGGAAGGCAAGAATTTCGGCAAGCTGGTTATCCAGATCAATCAGCCACTATAAGCATTCAAAGGATGAAACCAATGATCAAATTGCATCACCTTAATAAGTCCCGCTCAAAACGTATTATCTGGTTGTTGGAAGAGTTAGGTCTTGACTACCAAATCGTACCTTACCAGCGAGACAGTGTAACTTTTCTTGCGCCGCCCGAGCTTAAGGCTGTTCACCCGCTGGGCAAGTCTCCTGTAATTGAGGACGACGATTTAGTGATCACCGAGTCAGGTGCCATCACAGAGTATCTCATCGAAAAACATGCCTCGGGGCAATTGTCGCCAGCAAAAGGTACTCAAGATTTCGTCGAGTATTCGCAGTGGATGCATTTTGCCGAGAGTTCAGCCATTCTTCCTTTATTGCTGAAAATGTTCGTTGACAAAGATGGTTGCGAGACCAACTTCCTTGCAGGTTACGCCGATGCTGAAACCGTCAAGGTCGTGAGCTATTTTGACCAGTCACTTCAGGACAAGCGCTACCTGGTGGCCGATAAGCTCACAGGAGCTGACATTATGATGTCTTTTATTGTCGAGATATTAGCAAACAACAATACACTGGACAGTTTCCCGAATATCGCCGCTTATGCCCAGCAGCTAAGCACTCATCCGGCTTTCCATAAGGCCAATGAGATAGAAGCGAGCTATTAGAAGCTGTCATCCAATAATGAAACGGCCCCGAATTGCTTCAGGGCCGTTTCTGTCATTGTTCAGATAGTTGCACAGGAATACCCACCATCGTTCCATGGGGGTTAACTTAGTTGATTAGAAACTCATAATACTGACGACCACTGAAATCATAATACCACCAAGCATTGGGATGGCTGTTCGCTTGGCTAACTCAAATGGTGAGGTGTCTGCTACACCCGCAATGGCGACCATGTTAGGAGCGATAGGGGATATATTTCGGCTCATCCCAGCAACAAACTGCATCGGTAATAACATCATTACAGGGGCGATGCCCATTTTGGCGGCAATGTCTGGTACCAGATTCGCGAAAGAGAAAAAGGCAGCATTACCTGAGCCCATTAATATAGCGGAAATCATGATGATCAAAACCATGACGATGGTCATTAATACAGGGCTAAAGCCTGCGGTTTCTGCTGAGTTAACGATGACATTAATCGCGCCAATCGCTTTTAATCCTTGGGCAAATGTTTGACCGGCAACGATGAACGTGACCACGTTGGCAAATTGTCGGCCCATACCATCAAAAAAGTGCTGGATTGAATCAACAACGGCCATTGCACTGTGGCGGCGGAAGAATTCAAATATTAATGTGACAACCAACGATACAAACATCGCCGTCGTAACATCCATTTTTATCGTGGTAATAACTAATTTACTAAAGGTAAAAATAAGCACTAAAGGGATGACCGGAAGGATAGCGTAGATCGCGGGTGCTTCTTCCTTGTTATCACTCTGCTCGGTGTTTAACTCTGATTCGCCAAGATGACGGTGCTCGCTGGCAATGTGGCCAATTTTTAGATCAAAATGCTTTTGAATAATAATATGAAGTATCGCTACAACCAACAAGGCGGCAAAGGCAACGACCAGTTGATAATCAACAACATAGTCAACAACATCAATACCTATAATTTCGGCTGCAAAGTTTACATTCCCTTGCCCAGGCCCCATTTCGACGGCGACCGCAGTGGCAATCGGTGCACATGCCGATAAACGGCTAAGCCCAACACTACGCATCAATGGATACAGCGTAACCATTAACAGCACCCCTAGTCCAGAAGCACTCGTGATGAAAATAGACAGGAATTCTCCGATAATAAAACACATCGCCATAAACATATAAGGCATATGTTTTATCTTAACCAAGGGACGGGTAAGTACTTTAACCAACGCTTCTGACGCGCCTATTTCATGCATATAAACGGCAAAGCCTGCAATCGCCATAATTTTTAAACCAAGCCCTGCACTCTGGCTGGAAAAGGTGTTTTTGATGAACTGAAAAATATCAAGCCATTTTGAACCGGTAGATGCCGCTTCGGGTAATGGAAGATCTTGGCCGATTAAAATCGCGGCAATCATGAGAACAATACCGCCTGCAAGTAATACAGCCTGCGCTTTGTAGCCTTTAAGTACGAACCTGGCCACCAGACAAGTGACAACAAGCGCAATAATTATTGATAACATACAACCTCATTAATATTTAACTTCTTTAAATAATCTTTAACAGGTTAATAATTTCACATTTAACACTAAAAGGCAGTGATTAATGCTAACTTTTCATTATTAACTGGAATTATCGGATAGTATGATTGGATATAAAACAGAAATGTGACTAAAGCGATTAATTCTAGCTTTTTACTGATAAAACTAAGATTTCATTCGAAAAGTAATTAGTATTGGGCCTGATCACGCCCCACCAAGAAGCCTCACCACTCAAACACTACAGAATCATACCCCTCTCGCATTTTTCTTTCGTCAATCGCAATTTTTTATACAACAAAGTGCTTATGTGCATATTCTCGCCTCAGGGGAGCTGACCCACCAGCACCAAAATTGTATACATTTTTTATATTGCCAGGAGGCAAACATGGTAAAGGAACTCAAAATCACAATTGCTCTGTTATTTATTTCGCTCAGTACCACCACCCAAGCAACACAAACGGAGCTGCCGGCACTGAATGCCCTGCCCAACGAAACGTCTATTTCAGGGTTATCCTCCGGTGCGTTTATGGCTGCACAATTCCATGTCGCCTACTCAGAAAAGTTGGTCGGTGCCGGAATAGTCGCTGGTGGCCCATGGAACTGTGCCGGTAACAACCCTTTCAGCAACCCGTTTATTACACCGATCCTGACCGCCACAACGACCTGTATGAATCCCTGTAAAGGCAGTATTGTCGGTTGCCCGTCAATGATGTATCCGAACAGTGGTTTCTTGGTCGACCTTGCCAAGCTCACTGCCGACTCAGGCAAAATTGATGCTGTAGACAACCTAAAAGACGACAAGATCTATATATTCTCGGGATCAAGTGATGAAACCGTAGTAACCGGCGTTGTCGACACTACCGCTGAGTTTTACCAGAAGCTGGGAGTAAGTGACGATCATATTCTGTACAACAACCAAATTAATGCTGGCCATGCCTTTATCACCACCGATCAAAACGACAACCAGTGCGACAAGACCCAAGAACCCTATATCAATGATTGCGATATTCCACAGGCCCAGCGTATTCTCAAGCACATTTATGGTGAGCAGAACCCGGCAGCCAAGACATTAAGCGGCGAGCTGATTGAATTTGATCAGAGCGCCTTTTTCGACAGCCCGCTCACGAGCATGAATGAAACCGCCTTCGTGTATATCCCCGAAAATTGCCATAATGAACAATGCAAAGTTCATGTCTCTGTACATGGCTGCGAGCAAGGCGCCTCTGTTATAGGAACAACCTACGTCAGAGAAACAGGCTATTTGGAAGCTGCTGATACCAACAGCACAATTGTGCTTTTCCCCCAAGTAAAGAAATCAACACTAAACCCAATGAACCCTAAAGGATGTTGGGATTTCTGGGGTTATAGTACCAACAACCTTCCTCCGTATAATTACTACAGCAAAGATGCACCGCAGATGGTAGCGATTAACAAAATGATTGCTCGCCTGATCAGCAAGCCACTGCACCTCTCCCAAAAGTAGTTTTGATTAAACTATTAGTTATTAGCACCCCCCGAATAAGCGGCGTCGAGAAAATGCTCTGCGCCGTTTCACATTCCGGTCTGTAATTGTCAAAAAAGACATGCTGACTTAGGATATGAATAGCGGCTCGAGAAATGCGTTGAAACCCAACTGCAACCCCTTCCACCCACCGCAAACAATTGAATCAATTGATATATTGAGCTTCACACTGTAACAACACCAGTATCAGGAAGATAAGATGAAGTACCCTATCAAACCGCTCATTCTCGCCGCAGCAACGTCTACATTCTCCTTTTCTGTATTATCGGCAGAAATCAAAAATGTTATCTTCATGATTGGCGACGGTATGGGGCCGCAGCAAGTCGGCTTATTAGAGACATACGCCAACCATGCGCCACATTCAATTTACAACGGTGAAACCACCGCCTTATATAAACTCGCTCAAGAAGGTGTCGTCGGCTCGTCGCTGACTCATCCTGAAGACGCTATCGTTGTCGACTCTGCATGCTCAGCAACGATGCTGGCTACCGGAATTTACACCGCTTCCGAAGTCATTGGTATCGACTCAAACGGCAACCATATCGAAACCGTACTGCAAAAAGCAAAGCGCCTTGGCAAAGCAACAGGATTAGTATCCGATACTCGTCTGACTCATGCCACCCCTGCCTCTTTTGCTGCCCACCAGCCACATCGCTCACTAGAAAACGATATCGCAGCAGATATGCTAGAAACCGGTGCTGATGTCATGCTTTCCGGCGGCCTGCGCCACTGGATCCCCCAATCAACAAACGACAAAGGTGCAATCTACAACGAGCTTGAACAGCTCACCCAAGGTGACGTGAAGCTAAAATCAAAACGTAAGGATGAACGAAACCTGCTTACTGAAGCAAAAGCCGACGGTTATAGCCTCGCCTTTAACAAAAAAATGCTAGAAAAAACCCAAGGCGACAAACTGCTGGGGCTATTTTCATATTCAGGTATGAATGACGGTATCGTCCATAGCAGTACCCAAAGTGATCCCGCCCGTACGCAACCGACACTGAAGGAGATGACAGAAAAGGCACTGAGCTTACTGTCCAGAGATAAAGACGGTTTCTTCCTCATGGTTGAAGGCGGCCAGATTGACTGGGCCGGACACAGAAATGATGCCGGCAGAATGCTGCATGAAATGATCAAGTTCGACGAGACGATACACTCAGTCTATGAATGGGCCAAAGACCGTGATGATACCCTCATCATCGTAACAGCTGATCACGAAACAGGATCCTTTGGTTTTAGCTATTCATCAAAAGGGCTACCCGAGCCAGAAAAGCGATCCGGTGAGGCTTTCAAGAAATACGATTACGCCCCAAACTATAATTTTGGCTCATTCGATATCCTCGATGGGCTATACAACCAGAAAAAGACTTACTCCGCGATGATAAACGAGTTTGATGCACTTGAGGAAGTGCAACAAACACCGGAAAGACTGGCTGAAATCGTCAATGCAAATAGCGACTTTCCCATCACAACGGCTCAAGCGGCCAACGTATTGGAGAAAAAGCCAAATCCGTACTACCGAGAAAATCACAAGCACCTCGCCGCAAAAGAGGTTCCGAAGATCAATGACTTTGATGCCTTCTTCCCCTACAACTACCGTGAAAACTTGCTCGCGCGCGAACAGGCAACAGCACAACACACAGTTTGGGGAACAGGAACCCATACTCACACTCCGGTCAACGTATTCGCCTGGGGGCCACTAAACGAAATCGTCCCGGTATCGAAAATCTTGCACCACTCAGAGCTAGGGGAATACGTTAAAGGTATGGTGGAGTAAAGATCTGACGCCAACCTTCTGACATATAAAAGACCCTGAGCAGATGTTCAGGGTCGTTAGGGTCTCGGAGTCTCTCTCCGGAGTAGTCTGTTATCTGATTGGGTCTTATGCCGTCATCAATTGAGCATCGATCATTTCGACCGCAAATGTCTCGCTTGGCTCGACAAGTTCGTTTTGCGCAAGAACGGTTTGTAGCTCCCATTCATTCTGTTGGTGCGTCTGCTTAAGCACACCATAGCAAGCATCATGGCAATGCTGGAATGCGTCCATGGGAGAGTCGCCTTTCAAGAGGCCAGCCGTAAATACTGCAGATATCAAATCGCCGACACCTACGGGTTGCTGCTCAAAAGGTAATTGAGGGCGCTGAGCAAGAAAACAGCCATCCTGAGTCGCTAACATCATGCTGAACTTATCATCGGAGATACAATAGAGATGCTTGACCAAAACAACTTTAGGGCCTTTGGCTAAAGCTATATTACAAGCCGTTACGGCATCAGAAAGTGTGTTAATTTCCATTTGTGCAAATTGACTGAGTTCGAATTGATTCGGCACGATAACATCTGCAATAGGCATTAGATCATTGACTAAATGCTCAGTTATACCAGGCGCAACGATACAGCCTTTATCCGGCGCCCCCATCACGGGATCACAGATATATAAAGATGAAGGGTTTTGATCCTTTACTTTTTCGACTGTTCTGACAACGGCCTCGCACTGTTCGGCACTTCCTTGATAACCGGTAAGAATTGCGCCACAGCGTGTTAACGCACCAATGTTATCAAGTCCCTGAACCAGTTCATCAATATCTGAAGCTGAGAAAGCACGCCCAGTCCAACCTTGCTTATATTGAGTATGGTTGGAAAATTGGACCGTATGGATCGGCCATACTTCAAACCCCATTCTTTGCATCGGGAAAACCGCAGAGCTATTTCCTGCATGCCCGTAAGTTACATGTGATTGAATGGATAAGATGCCACGCATAATGTTTTCCTTTTGATATTTCCAAATCACCTCAAGAAGACTTCAAAATTGCGAATTTAGAGAATGGAAATAATCTAAAACAGTTTCTGTCTTTTCATTACTTTTATATATATTAACTAAAAATAATCGCGATGAATTCTATAAAAACACTCAGCTCTACCCTTCATAGGATAGAGCTGTAATTCATTTAAAATTTATCATACATTTTAAAGCCATGATAGCTATCTTGAAGCAATCATATCAGCTCAATAACAGCCCCGCATTGGTTTCTCGGTAAGTTACCGAAAATACTAAACAACCATAGGAAGTAGAGTCCCAGTGCAATTGCGGTTCCGCCTAGGCTACTAATGAAGGACTCTTTTCCATAATTCAGTCACTCTTCTAATTTCACGTTATTGAAATCATGAGCCTAAGCAGTATTATTTGATTATGTGTTAGAAAAAGAGCGTCCCATTGGGACGCTCTTTTAATGCTGCTAGGCTTCTTCTAATACCTTGGTTTCCGGTTTCGTCACTGCCGGCTTCACGGGCTCAACCTCCTTGAGCCGAGCAGTAAAGTGGCGAAGCACCGAGGGCTCGTAAGTAAAATCAAGCCCTTTCACATTCCCTGCATTTTTCTTCACCTCTTGGAATGCCTCAATAATGAAATCCATATGCGTTTGGGTGTAAGTCGCACGTGGGATCGTCAAGCGAAGCAACTCTGCGGGACAAGGGTGCTGTTTACCCGTTGCGGGATCTCGACCTAATAGCAAAGAGCCAATCTCAACGGCACGAATACCTGCCACTTTATAAAGTTCACAGGCAAGGGCATGCGCAGGGAACTGCTCGGCTGGAATATGTGGTAACAGCTTCCCGGCGTCAACGAATGCGGCGTGACCACCGGCTTGCTGGCAGACGATACCCAATGCCTCCAGCCCATCGACCAAATACTGAACCTGACCAATGCGGTATGCCAGCCATTCCTGACGCATACCATCATAAAGGCCAACAGACAGACGTTCCATCGCGCCGCCTTCAAGACCACCGTAGGTTGGGAACCCTTCCTGAACCACACACAAAGTACGGCACTCAGTGTACACATCCATCATCAATTCATCTTTGAAGCAAAGCAAACCACCCATTTGTACCATGGCATCTTTCTTCGCTGACATGGCGAGTCCATCGGCATATTTGTAGCTCTCACGGGTGATCTCTTCGATAGTCCAGTCCTGATAGCCAGCCTCACGCTGCTGGATAAAGTAGGCATTCTCGGCGTAACGAGCAGAGTCCATGATCACCGGAATGTCATACTTCTGCGCAATTTCATAAACGGCTTTTAGGTTAGCGATGGAAACAGGCTGTCCACCGGCAGAGTTGCAGGTAATCGTACTCACAATATACGGTACGTTCGCAGGGCCAGCTTCGAGGATCGCTTCTTCGAGTTTGATCAGATCAAAGTTACCTTTGAAGTCCGCATTAACCGCGGTATCAAACGCTTCTTCTGTATATACGTTTTTCGCCACACAGCAGTTCACCTGAGTATGGCCTTGTGTGGTATCAAAAAAGTAGTTAGACAATGCAACCATTTTGCTGCGATCCAACCCTTTCTCTGCTTCGCGCTTTTTGATCAGTACCGGAATATAGATTTGCTCGGCACCACGCCCCTGGTGAGTCGGAATCGTTAACTCATAACCAAAGATATCTTTAACCGCGTTCGCAAGCGCATGGTAGCTACGGCTTCCGCTGTAAGCTTCATCGCCACGAAGCATCGCTGCCTGCATGTCTTGTGTAATGGCACCTGTACCGCTATCGGTAAGAAGATCGATAAACACATCTTCACTATCTAGCAGAAACGGGTTCATGCCAGCCTTTAAAACAGCCTCTTCACGATAGGCACGAGTAGTACGCTTAACAGGTTCAATAACACGAATACGGAATGGTTCAGGTAAATGTTTAAAGTTTTCCATAAAAATGCCTTTAATTATCTTTGGTGTTTAGTCGCACCATAAAAAATTGTTATTCTGTTTGTATCGAGACAAATAAATGCTTTTGTTATAGATCTAACGCACTGATTTTAGGGCGAACAAATTCGCGTCAAATAAATAACGAAACATCAATAGTTTAAAATTTATTTAAAACAATAGAAGCATGACGCTTCCATTTTTCACAATATAGGAAAGTAGTAAGATATCTTATAGTCTTCAACATACCATGGTGTCAACAATGGCAATGATGAGATATTCCACTTAAGATACACATTCATTTTATGCTCTCACATGAAAATATAAGTTGAATAGCCATTGATTTGTATTAATAGTATTAGCATACCTTTGCTTTCACAAATAATATCAAACCATCACAAGACTGTTTTTTTAGATGCTGAATGTAGTAAGGAGACGAAAATAGCGTCTCTAAAGCTTATTCTGAAGACAGATGAAAGGAAAGCTTGTGATCAACGTTATACCAGGCTGACAACGCCAATGTAGCGGTAGATTGCAATTTGAGGTACACGTCCATTTTATGTTCCTAAATAAAAAAGCAATGGTAAATTAATGATGTCATCATCCTATAGGTAATCTGATAAATATATGCTCATTATCAATAAGTGTGATCCGAGCAATTAAAAACTCATTACCAACTAAACGGTTATCCGTTTGCGACGGAGATCGCGCATCGAAAAGTTTATTGCTCGATTGAGAGAATAAGCTGTTCATATTAAATACTTATAGTTGCAATAAATACGTCATAACTCCTTGATTTACTGAGGCCGTATTTATATCAGGATTATAAAATGAAACACATAGTTAAACCTCTCGTCCTTGTCGCAGCCACTTCTACAATCTCCTTTTCTGCATTATCGGCAGAAATCAAAAACGTTATCTTAATGATTGGTGACGGTATGGGACCACAGCAAGTCGGCTTATTGGAGACCTACGCCAACAGTGCACCACACTCTATCTACAAGGGGGAAACCACGGCATTGTATAAACTTGCTCAAGAGGGTGTCATCGGCTCGTCGTTGACTCACCCTGAAGACGCAATTGTTGTCGATTCGGCGTGCTCAGCAACTATGCTGGCAACCGGTATCTACACCGCTTCAGAAGTGATCGGCATCGACTCAAAGGGTAACCACGTAGAAACGGTACTGGAAAAAGCCAAGAGCATAGGCAAAGCAACCGGGTTGGTTTCCGATACTCGCCTGACGCATGCTACGCCCGCCGCATTCGCAGCTCACCAGCCGCACCGCTCTTTGGAAAATGATATTGCTTCTGACATGCTGAAAACCGGGGTAGATGTCATGCTATCTGGCGGTCTACGTCACTGGATCCCCAAATCAACCAACGATAAAGGAAGCGTGTACAAAGAGCTTGAGGCCCTAACACAGGGTGACGTGAAATTAAAATCCAAACGTAAAGATGACCGCAATCTTCTCACTGAAGCACAAGGTGAAGGTTACAGCCTCGCCTTTAACAAAGACACGCTAGAAGCAGCACAGGGCGATAAACTGCTGGGCCTGTTTGCCTATTCAGGCATGAATGACGGCATCGCCTATAGCAACACCAAAAATGCCCCGGACCGGACACAGCCGACACTGAAAGAGATGACAGAAAAAGCACTCTCGCTGCTGTCAAAAGACAAGGACGGCTTCTTTCTCATGGTTGAAGGCGGTCAGATTGACTGGGCAGGACACAGCAATGATGCGGGTACAATGTTGCATGAAATGATCAAGTTTGACGAGGCGGTAAGCTCTGTTTATGAGTGGGCCAAAGATCGTGATGATACGCTCATCATCGTCACAGCCGATCATGAAACGGGTTCATTCGGCTTTAGTTATTCGTCACACGAGTTGCCAAAACCAGAGAAGCGTTCCGGTGAGGCATTTCAAAATCGCGGTTACGCTCCTAATTTCAACTTTGGTAAATTCGAGATCCTTGACGGCCTCTATAATCAGAAAATGAGTTACGCCGCAATGTTCAGCGAGTTTGACAAACTAGAACATACGCAGCAAACCCCAGAAAAACTGGCTGCTATCGTCAATGCCAACAGCAGTTTCCCAATCACGGAAGCGCAAGCGGCTAACGTGCTGGCAACCAAGCCAAACCCGTACTTTCGGGAAAATCACAAATACCTCAAAGTAAAAGACATACCGGCAATCAACGATTTCGATGCCTTCTTCCCATACAACGACCGGGGCAACCTGCTGGCCCGTGAACACGCAACGGGCCAAAACACGGTTTGGGGGACAGGAACCCACACTCACACCCCTGTCAACGTGTTTGCCTGGGGGCCGCTGAAAGAGATTGTCCCGGTATCAAAAATCATGCACCACTCTGAGCTGGGCGAGTACATCAAGAGTATGGTGAAGTAGCAACCTCCAGTTACAGAATGAAAAAACGGCCCTGAGCAGATGCTCAGGGCCGTTTCCCGTTCCGTAATTCCCCTGTGTTCCAAGCAGGAGATTAACCAAGCCCTTGGGCAGCTTGGTTAGGCCAACACTCTGGTTGGCCGAAATCTATTACGCGTGCAGTAACGCCATAGATTCTTTTGCGATAACCCACTCTTCGTTGGTTGGGATTACCATAGCAACAGGTGTATTTGGCTTGGTAATGATGCCACTGTTACCAAAACGAGCAGCGGCGTTCGCTTCTTCGTCTTCACGGTAACCGAAGATCTTCAGGTTTTCGAGGATCTTGCTACGAATTGGCTGAGAGTTCTCACCAATACCCGCAGTGAAGATGATGCTGTCTAGCTCATCCAGTGACACCATGTAAGAACCGATATATTTAGCAACACGGTAAGTGAAAATTTCAAATGCCAGAGCGGCACCCTCATGACCATTTTCCATCGCTTCGATAATACCGCGGCAGTCACTTGTCAGGCCGGAAACACCTAGCAGACCTGACTTTGAATTCAGCTCGGTGAAAACGTCTTCCTGAGCCCAGCCTTTTTTCAGCAGGAACTCAATGATGCTTGGATCAAGGTCACCACAGCGTGTACCCATCATCAGGCCGGCAAGCGGGGTAAAGCCCATGCTCGTATCCACACTCTCGCCGTTCTTGATAGCACAGACAGAAGCACCGTTACCCAGGTGAACAGAGATAAAACTGCTCTCTTCCACTGGCTTATTGATCATTTTGGCGGCTTCACGGCTTACGAAGTAGTGGCTCGTACCGTGGAAGCCGTAACGGCGGATACCGTATTCAGTGTAAAGCTTCTGAGAGATTGCACCGGTATACGCCCTAGCAGGCATTGTCTGGTGGAAGGCTGTATCAAAGACAGCGTACTGAGCCAGCGTCGGGAAAGCTTTAATAGCAGCACGCATACCAATAACATGAGCAGGGTTGTGCAGCGGAGCCAAGTCACTTAGCTTCTCTATTTCTTCAAGAACGCTATCGTCAATCTTGACTGTCTTCGTGAATTTCTCACCACCATGTACGACACGGTGGCCAACAGCGACGATATCTTGCTTGATACCAAGCTCTTCAAGCAAGGCTACGATGCGGTCTACAGCTTGTTGGTGGTGGTTACCAGAATCGTTTAGTGTGTATTCCTGCTTTTCGCCGTCGATTTTCCAGCTAACATTAGCTTCAGGCATGCCGAAACACTCACCCAAACCACTCAAAGTTGCTTCACCGCTAACTGTATCGATTAGCGCGAACTTCAATGAAGAACTACCGGAGTTGATTACAAGAACTAAAGAATTGCTCATGGTTATCTCATCAGAATGTATAGGGCCTAAGGACAACTTGTTGTCCCGTCACACGTCTTTATCTAGACAGCAGAGGAAAATGTGTGGAGCAGCATCTTCTCGGCATTATATGTTTTAGTTACATTATTCAATTTTTTTTGAATAACTCAACTTTTGTTTTCGAAAAAATCAAAAAAAGTTAAAAGTCACTGGTTCAGATCAAGTTTATGGCAACGAAAACGTTTAACCTTGGGCAATAATCACCCATAACCTAAAATTTTGTTGAATATTCCTGATATATTTTCAACTTCTAAAGCAGCCACAATGCAAGTGCCCTAAACTTACAGCAGTGCAACATTATTCATTTTTTACCCAGCTTACACCCTAGCCATTTTTTCTGCTGAAACCACTGACTAAGAAAAGTCATCAAATTATGAATGCGCGGATTAACATTTACATCCCGATGACAGACCAACCACCAATTGACTGGCGGCAACGCTATTTCAGGAAATAACTGAACAAGCTCTGGATACTTCCCTGCAACCGCCTGGGTAGTCACGGCTACACCTGCTTTGGCCTTCACTAAATCTACTTGCATTTTTTTGCTATCGGTACGAAAACTAAAATGTGATTTATTCAATGTCCGACCAGCACGATCCGCTTGCTGAATATATAATCCATTACGATCATCACCTATAATTTGATACGCACCTGAGTGCAAATCTTGAAGGGATTGAGGTTCTCCATTCTCTGACAGATAATCACGATGAGCAAAAAAGCCTAATTTCTCTTCAAATAAATGACTGACAACGAGGTCAGGCTGTTCCGGTTTTTCTATAGACACCAATAAATCAGCATCCCGCTTATTAAGATTCACACCATGGTCTGAGATCAATATCTCGACTTCTATGTATGGATATTGATGCTTAAATGCTGTAATTGCATCTGGTAGAAAGTAATATGCCATAAGTTCGCTAACTGCCAGACGAACGTGGCCATCAATATGTTCAGAGGTGGCATTGATTTGCCTGGTAAAACTCTCAGCCCCCCTTGCCGTTGCCTGGGCCGATTCTAATAAGCTGGCCCCAACCTCTGTCACTTTGAGCCCGTTATATGAACGGTCAAATAAATTAAGACCGACTTTCTCTTCCAGTGCCAAAATATAACGGCTCACCGTAGGCTGCGACACCCCGAGTACTTGAGCCGCTGCTGACATACTTCCCTCTTCAACGACAGCCAGAAATATCCGAATACTGTCCCATTCCATGTTATTCATACTCGTATACCTACTATGCCTATCTGTGTATTTACTATAGCCACAATAAGACCCAAACTGCATATTAGTATATTGATATGAATCGCATGATTGAGGTTAACTATGAGAAAAGCCTTAGTTTTCGGTGCCTGTCAGGAAATGGGAGATAATCTCTGCCGTACCCTGATCAGCAACAACTGGGACGTAACCGGCGTAGTACGTGACGACAGTGCCCACGCACCTATCCTCAGCCAACTGACTTTGGCTGAGATGGACAGCGACGATATTGAGTTCCTATATCAAATCGCCAAAGAGGTCGATACTGTCTTTGTTCATCTCCCGGAATCAGCCGCAGCCAAGAAGGAGCTCATTTTTTCGATTGATCAAATCATTTCGCTCGCAGAGCAGCTTAAACTCCGGCTCGTGATCACAACCAATAAATATGATATGCAACAACACTGGTTTCCTTCACTTCCTTTTTGGACCAAAAAACAACCCATTACGGTATATTTACCCAAAAGGCTAAAAAACCGCCTGCGGCAGGCAAGTAAAAACGGAACCAAAATACTGGTAATATGCTGCGGACACAGCCTTAGCTGCGCGTTGTGCCATGGCTACCTAGGTATGCTCATAAAAGAAACCCGGCACAAAGTGATCATCCAGTCGCCCAGCTCTGAATCTCTTTGTCACTACTGGACATTCTTACCTGATCTTGCGAACAATATCGCCCACCTCTTGACCAATGAGCGATTAGACCAACCCGTATTAAATATTGTCTATTACCCCGGACATAGGGCCAGCATCAATGATATTGCTCGCTGCCTGGCCCTTAGCAGCGGAAAACCGGTGTCGATAACCCAACTTCCTTGGACCATACTTGAGTTCATTGCCTTTTTCTCGCCACTGTTTCGTCGCTTTCTTAAAACCCGGAGACTATGGCAACATGGAGGGAAGCCACCAGCCGATACGATGCAGCTTCATTCAAAGTCCAAGTTTATTCATACCCCACTAGAGCTCGCCCTCCAGCAGAGTTGGCGAAGCCAATCTGAGTATGCTTAGGTTCAATTATGATTAGTTTCATGACTGATAAGGGGCTCCTAGGAGCCCCTTCGGTAAATCGATAATGTTATTGCTCTAGTCTGCAACCGCTATCACTTCTCAAAATGACAATAGCGCTCAAACAGGCCTTCGATGTCATTGCTACACATCAAGTCCATGTTTTGTTGCAACAGATCCAGCGACCAATCCCACCACTTCATCTCCCGCAACATAATGATCTGATCTTCATTAAATCGCTTTTTGATCACCTGGCCGGGATTACCGACGACCACTGCATACGGCTCAACGTCTTTTGTCACCACAGCCCGGGCACCAATTACCGCCCCGTCACTAATCGTAACACCGGGCATAATGACGCACTCAGATCCAATCCACACATCATTACCAATCACCGTATCCCCAGACCGCTCAAAACCTGATTTCACCTTATTGCCAAACTGGCTGACATCAAAGGGAAACGAAGATACCCAATCATGACGGTGTCCCTGATTGCCGGCCAGCATGAAGGTAGCACCTGACGCAATCGAGCAATACTTACCGATAACGAGCCTGTCTACCTCACCGAAAATACCCGACTCCCACACCGCCCGGCTAGAATGATCCCCCAGTAAATATCGTACACACTGATCCTCAAAGTGCTTGTCGTGATAATAACCAGAATAATAGGTATGCGCCCCAACAGAAATATTCGGGTTATTGATATGTTCTCGCACTTCATAGCCGCCAAGCCATGAAGGAAATATTGATGATGACATAGTCACCCCTTTTTTATTATGTATAACCGTCTAATCACACCAGAAAAAGTAGAGTAAAATACTGACCCAACATCCCCCAACACTATTGAGTCTTGCAAAATGCTAATTGAACAACTTTTTTCTGCCTATCTTGGTGAACTGTACGGCATTGCCTTTTTTACTGCTTTTGCTGAAAAGTATAGTGATGATAATCATATCAACAAATGGCAGAAGCTGATTCTTGTTGAACGCATCACAGCACAGCACCTGAAATCGGGGCTAGAAAAGCTAGGTGTAGAATGCCCTGACCGCCATTTGGAAATGGAACAGAAGGGCCGACTGGATGCAGAGAAATGGCTATCGCTAGAGTGGCCAGTACTGGTCGACACCATGGCATCATGGGTCGAACCCTATGCGCTAAAATACCGCCAGCAAGCCCAGCAAGCACAAGCGCACCTAGCCTTATATCAACTTGTACAGGCGCATGAGGACGCTATTCTGGCCTTTCTGCACGCGGAACAACGCCAAGACAAAAACAGCCTAGCAGCTTTAGATCGCTTCCTTTCCTGCTATCACGGTTAAGTTGCCCAACAGTAACTAGTTACCCGTTATTTACCATCCATGTTTCTATACAGAATAAGGCTCAAATCCCAGAAACCATAAAAAAAGGCAAGTAAGCACGATAAGGATAGCAAAAAGTTAATATGCATATTGTGGTACTCAATAGTGTGTATTAACAATGAAATGTTAGCAAATGAAACCTATTGGAGTGCCAGTTATGGATAAACTCGATATCACGGCAACAAGACGAAAAACAGATATACGCTGTATCATTTTTGATTGTGACGGTACTCTAGTCGACAGTGAAACACTCTGTAATCAAGCGCTGGTCAACATCTTCAACCGGCTTGGTGCCACCCTAAGCCTTGAAGAATGTCTGAGTCATTTTCAGGGCGGTAAGATGGTCGATATTCTGGCCGAGACTCGGGATCGCAGCGGCATAAACGCCCGCGTTGATGACCTTGAACCGCTGTATAGAGAAGAGTGTCGACAGCTGTTTGAACAAGGGCTTTATCCGATCAAGGGAGTACCGGAGCTGCTTGAAGCTCTGTCGAATATGGGCTGTGATATGTGTATTGCTTCCAATGCACCAATCAGCAAAATAGAGCACACTCTGAGCCTGACTGGGCTATTGCCCTATTTTGAAGGTAAACTTTTTAGCGGATTTGAGGCCAATAGCTGGAAGCCAGATCCGGATATCCTTCATTTCGCCGCAATGCACATGGGAGTAATGCTTAAAGAGTGTGTCTTTGTCGATGATACCCTCAACGGTGTGCAAGCCGGCATAAATGCAGGCATGCGCACGTTTCACTTTGCGGCCACACCGTATTCGGCCCAAATAAGTCATCCCCGAGTCACAACCATAACGGCAATGCCACAGCTACTTGAGCATCTCGAATGTGACATTGCACCAACAACATTACTATAACTTATCGTTTTCCGTCGATAAGCTATCCCAGGATGTTGCCCAGTTTTGCTGCTGGTACTCCTTGGTGGCTGTAGCATTCTGAGCCCCCGAAGTGTCAGCGCTGTCGTCATCCTGCGATTCGGTTTCAACTTTCACGCGGCTCTTTCTTTCCAAGCCGCTATCTTGTTCTGACGATACTGTTGAGTCCGGTACGTTGACACACTCTGCTTCACCATCCCGGCTGGCAATAGCGTCAGCCTGTGCCGTATCACCCGAAAGCTCACCAGCAGTCAGCGATGCCAATACGTCTTCAACTGGCCGATAACTCTGCCGTCCGTACACCCTATCTAACAGATCGATAACGGTGTGGAGCGCAACAGGCTGGTGTCTAAGGATCTTGTATACGGAATTGGCAACACTCTGGGAAGCCAAAATTGATTCAATCCCGACATACTGTGCCGCATCATCACGTTCACTTCTGGCCGTTTTGTGGCCGAAAGCGTGGGCTATCGAAAACCAGACATAAGCAATAGCCGTATCATTGGCGTCCGAGCCCAAATGCATTTTCGCTGCCAGAAACTGCGCTTCTCCACTGCCCATTTCTGCCGCCCTTTCCAACCAGTAAATGGCGCGGGCCCGGTCCTTGGCAACCCCGACACCGCTCTGGTAGCAAAAGGCTGTTTTGATACAGCCTTTAACATCGTGGCTAATCGCGGCACGAACTCGCCAACCGAATGCCAACAGAGGAGCTTTCTGCTGGTTTATTTCTGCGACATACCAGTCGCCCAGAAATAGCTGCGCCTCAACATAACCTTTCTCTGCCGCAACCACGATATTTTTAATCCCGGCATCAGTATCAGCTTCGGTACCATAGGCTGTCACCTGGTAATATCCCAACTGATATAAGGCTTCCGGCTCTTTGCGTTTGGCCAAGACGACCTGCTCCCAGTACTTCGACTTTGCCTCGCCATCGGAATCTTCCGGATCATGCCGACATAAACGGGCCAGAGCATTCTGGGCAATCTCATTTTCGAGGCCTGCGGCCTTTCGGTACCAAAATATCGCCTGGCTGATACTGGTCAACTCATATTCCTTCGCCAGTGACAACTGACTAGACACGTGTCCAGTCTGCGCCTTGAAGATTTTATCTTCGCGCTCAGCCACCCTGGCTTTTTCCAGGACCCGTTTATACTTTTGATCTTTTAGAGACTGTTCCTGCACCTTGCTGCGCTGTGTTTTCATCACCGAAGAATAGCGAACAATCACCCAGGCTAACACCACGCCAACAAGACTCAGACCGATTACCAGGTTTGACATAACCCCTCATACAACAATTTTCTACACTGTATATAACGGCAACTTGCCGCATAACTACAGCTATTATGCCAGAGGAAGTACCCACACAATAAATACTGTTTAGGAAAACAGAGAGATAACGAAATATACAAATACAGATAGTGCTGTTAATCAGTGCTACTTTTTATCTATACAGTTGCCAATAGAACATTAAGGATCATGGATGTTTCTCGACTACTTTGCTCTGGGACTATTGTTTTTTGTCGCCATATTTCTATTCTATGGCATCATCGCAATCCATGATATCCCCTACGAAATATCAAAAAAGCGTAATCATCCCCACCAAGATGCAATTCATTATGCTGGCTGGGTTAGCTTATTTACCCTCCATGCCATCTGGCCATTTCTGTGGATCTGGGCCACGCTGTGGCGAGAAGACCGTGGCTGGGGGTTCACCAAAATCCAAAATGAGCAACATGAGCTCCACCACGAAGTCCTTCAGCTAACCGAGCAGGTAGAAAAACTCACCGAAAAAGTTGCTCAACTGGAAGTCGCCCAGGCGCGACAATCCACCGTCCCCCTACGAAGCAAAGAAACCAACCAAAGAGAGGAGGACTAATGGATTTATTGCTCGTCCTAACCTATACAGCACTGTGTATCGCGGTCTTTAAGATATTCCGGATCCCTCTCAACAAGTGGACAGTACCTACCGCAGTACTGGGAGGCATAGTCCTTGTCGGTACGCTGATATTACTCATGAACTACAACCATCCCCACACCAACTACGGAGGGCAATTTTTTGTCACTACGCCTATCGTCCCGGGTGTAAGGGGCAAAGTAACAAGCGTGCCGGTAGCACCCAACCAACCCATCAAAAAAGGGGAAGTACTGTTCAAAATAGACCCAACGCCATTTGAGGCAGAGGTTAGGTTGCAGCAGGCCTCACTGGCCGAAGCAAAACAGTATGTCCTCGGCCTTGAAGCAGCCTATAACTCAGCCAAAGCCACAACAGCAAAAGCCATTGCCGAACGAGACCGAACCCAGCAGCAGTTCAAGCGCTATCAGAAAGGCTTCAAGCGCGGGGCATTTACCCAGTCGGAAGTCGATAACCGGCGCCAGTTCTATCTCAGTGCCGAAGCCTCGCTTTCAGCGGCAAGAGCCGAGGAACGCCGATCCAAGCTAGCCTATGAATCACAAATTATGGGTGAAAATACGGCAGTAGCCAAAATACGCGCGCAACTCATCCAGGCAGAATTCAATCTTGCTGAAACCGTAGTACATGCCCCTACGGATGGCTATGTCACCCAGGTTACGCTTCGCCCGGGAATGATGGCCGTTCCGCTGCCGCTAAAACCAGTCATGACTTTCATTCACCAGGAAGAGCAGCTATTCATCGGAGCCTTCCGTCAGAACTCCTTGCTGCGGCTAGAAGCAGGGTTCAAGGCTGATTTTGTCTTTCGTGCCCTACCCGGTAAGACATTCAAAGGCGAAGTGGTTGAAGTCCTGCCCGCTATCGGCGAAAGCCAAGTCCAGGCATCAGGCGTACTTTACGGCAGCGACTTGCTTCTGCGACAAGGGCGTCCATTGGTCAAGCTACGGGTAACCGATAACCTGACTCCTTTTAACTTGCCACAAGGTACCAATGTCGAGATTGCCGTCTATTCAGACAGCTTCGAGCATGTGTCGGTAATGAGAAAAGTCCTGATTAGGATGAAGAGCTGGCAAAACTACCTATTCCTTGATCATTGATCCGAGAGTTAGACAACTATCACTGTAATCTTCGATCCAATTTGGTTGTCTAACTGATACATAGAATGAGGAAAGTGACCATGTTATCTATTTTCGATATCTACAAAATAGGAGTGGGGCCGTCCAGCTCCCACACCAACGGTCCGATGCTCGCGGGATTCAATTTTTGCCAAAAGGTGAATGCCTTCATTGGCACCATTGAACGAGTTCAAGTAGATCTCTACGGCTCATTATCACTGACAGGAAAAGGGCATCACACCGACCGCGCCACCATTCTCGGCCTAATGAACAACACGCCGGATAACATTGACATTGAGCAGGCCAACAAAACAATGGCCGAAGGTATTCAGACCAAGACAATCAGACTGGCAAACCAAAAGGTCATCGGCTTTGAGCCAGATTCCGACATGCTCTTTCACAATGACAACCTGCCACTGCATGAAAACGGCATGACCATCAGTGCGTTTGATACCAGCGGCAAGCAACTCTTTATTGAAACCTACTATTCGATAGGTGGTGGCTTCGTAGCCACTGCCGATGAGCTGCAACAGGGGAAATCATCCGACAAAGTCACCGTTCCTTACAGCTTTCACTCTGCCGAAGACATCCTCAACAACGCAGAGAAAGAAGGCCTGTGCATTGGAGCAATGATCCTACGCAACGAGCTGGCTTTCCGCTCCCAACAAGAACTTGATGCCAAGGCCGAACAAATTTGGGCAGTTATGTCTTCGTGTATGCAACGGGGCTTTAAAACCGAGGGGATCTTGGAAGGAGGGTTGAATGTTACTCGCCGCGCTCCGGCACTGCTGAAAATGCTGGAAGCCAATAAAGACGTTGATAATGATCCGATGACCATTCTTGACTGGGTGAATCTATTTGCCTTTGCCGTCAGCGAAGAAAATGCCGCGGGAGGGCAAGTAGTAACTTCACCGACTAACGGCGCTGCCGGGGTGATCCCTTCTGTTCTGATGTACTACAACAAGTTTATCTGCGAGCTCGACACGCCCCAAATAAAAGACTTCCTGGCGGTGTCGGCAGCAATAGGCATGTTGTATAAGATGAACGCTTCAATCTCTGGTGCAGAAGTCGGCTGCCAGGGTGAAATCGGCGTCTCGTCATCCATGGCGGCAGCTGGCCTGACGGCGATCCGCGGAGGCAGCAACGAGCAAATCTGCATGGCCGCTGAAATTGCTATGGAGCACTCGCTGGGAATGACCTGTGATCCAATTGGCGGACTGGTACAGATCCCGTGTATCGAGCGCAATGCAATGGGGGCGATAAAAGCAATCAATGCCTCACGCATGGCCCTCAAGCGCAATAGTAAATCATTGGTGTCGCTAGACAAGGTTATCGAAACCATGTACCAAACCGGCAAGGACATGAACAAGAAGTACCGGGAAACCTCGCTCGGAGGCCTGGCTATAATCCACCTTGCCCCACCTTGTGAATAAGACAAAAAAAGCCAGCCGCTGTTTAGCGGCTGGCTTTTCATCTCAAGATATGGTGTACCGGCTTGACGTATCCGTTAGTCAAACTCGACCAAGTTCTTCTCGTAGTTATCAAACTGGGCTTCTACTGTTTTCGAGGCACCGCCCGTCATTGAGCTCACCGCAATAATTGATACCGTCGCGAAAATGAAACCAGGTACGATTTCGTACACATCAAAAAGACCGCCTGTTAGCTGTTTCCAGATAACAACGGTCAGTGCACCGACCACGATACCCGTCAGGGCACCGTTACGGTTCATGCCTTTCCAGAACAGGCTAAGCAGCAAGGCTGGACCAAATGCCGCGCCAAAACCAGCCCAGGCATAAGACACCAGACCCAATACCGTACTATCAGGGTTCATCGCCAGAATAAGCGCAACGATAGACAATCCAATCACCGCTACACGACCAACCAACACAATCTCTTCTGTTGAAGCCTGTGGACGGAATACCTGCTTGTAGAAATCTTCTGCCAGCGCCGATGAAGACACCAACAGCTGCGAATCAGCTGTACTCATGATTGCTGCCAGAATTGCCGCCAATAGAATTCCGGCAACCACTGGATGGAAAATTGAGTTCACCAGCAACATGAAGATTTTTTCACCGTCTGCCAGTTCACCTGCCAGCTGGTTGTCGACAAACAAAATACCGACCAGACCAACCAGAATTGCCCCAGCCATCGACAGCGCAGTCCAAATCACGGCAATGCGACGGGCTGTACCAATATCTTTGTTCGAGCGAGTTGCCTTGAAACGTGCCAGGATATGCGGCTGACCAAAGTAGCCAAGCCCCCAGGCTGCAAGAGAAATGATCGCAATTGCCGACAGCGGCTCACCCTTAACATCATTGAACAGCGTCATCAGCTCAGGGTTTTTTGCTTCCAGAGCCGTAGCCAGATCACCCACACCGCCACTCATCGCAGCAATCGGCACAATAAGCAATGCTGCCGACATCAACAGGCCCTGAACAAGGTCTGTCCATGAAACGGCAAGGAAACCACCAAACAGGGTATACGAGACCACACAAACCGTACCGACAATGACAGCCACGGTGTAATCAAGACCGAATACCGTTTCAAACAGCTTACCACCGGCAACCAAACCTGAACTGGTATAGAAAAGGAAGAACAGCAAGATGAAGAATGCTGAAATGGTTTGGAGCAGTTTAGATTTATCGTCAAAACGGCGAGCAAGGAACTCAGGCAGCGTCAACGCATTATCAGTGGTAATACTGTAGGTACGCAGGCGCTTGGCACAAATCAGCCAGTTTAGCCAGGTTCCGATTAGCAGGCCGCCAGCCAGCCACAGTGATTCGATACCCGCGGCATAGGCATAACCCGGTAGGCCAAGCAGTAGCCAGCCGCTCATATCCGATGCACCGGCAGACAGCGCTGCAGGCCAAGGGCCAAGAGTACGGCCGCCGAGGAAGTAGTCGGCTGAGTTTGCTGTCCGTTTGTAAGCAATATACCCAATCGCCATCATACCGATCAGATAAACGATAAACGTTCCTGTAATAGCAAAGCTATTTTCTATCATTGTCGAGTTCCCTCACTTAGAGCCCCTGTCCATAGCAGGGGCTTTTTGTTTATGGTGCTGAAAATATTTCAGCTGAGTTGTTTAGAACAACTCTCGTTAGTGTTCTTCACCGCTCCCCAACTCAAGCAATGTCGCGTTACCGCCAACTGCTGTGATATTGATGGTTCGTGTTCTTTCGGTCACGAATCGCAGTGAGTACGTTGGGCTACCGATGACAGGCAGTGACTCACAATCAGTCTCGCTGATCAACTGAGCCAATAATCCGTCACGGGCAGCCAGTTGGCGTGCCAATGCCTGTGATGTTGATAGCTTTCCGGCATATGCCACACCAGCAATCGCCGGATGACTAACCAAATCTGCAAGCTGATCGCTATCAATTGCGGTAATAACACCGCGAGCACAACCGCTTTTCTCCAGTTGTGCAACCAGTTCGCCTGCCGACAGCGCAAAGTCAGACGGTAGGCAAACGAAAACCGTATTTCCGGTTACCAGAGCGGCCGCTATTTGCCCGGCAACCGCGACCAGTGATGTCTCGACATCAGCCGCCACAATGAAACTACCGCGGCCGGCGCAGTACAGTTCATTGGTCTCGCCTGTCGGGCCAGGCATCAACAGTGTTTCTGCTACATGCTCTGCAGCATTACGGCTCTGAAATTCCACCATTGCCCGCAGCTCTGGTGCCAATTCTTCCGTCCAACGCCCCAGAATTTGAATACGCGCCTCATAGCCCAGGCCGTTCCATCCTTCCCAGGCTGCTGAGCTGTTATCTACCATTGCTTGAATACTTATCGTCATAGCTTTTTCCTTCTCAACTCAGCGGCCATTAAGCGTTAAACACATCTTTGGTAAAATGGTACAGGTAGTGCGGTCCGCCGGCTTTTGGCCCGGTTCCCGACAATCCCTGCCCACCAAAAGGCTGTACTCCAACCACAGCACCAACCTGATCACGGTTGATATAGCAGTTTCCGACACGGGCACGACGCTCGATATGGCAATAGGTTCGCTCATTTCGGCTATGGATCCCCATCGTCAGGCCAAAGCCGGTATTGTTGATTTGATCGATCACTTGCTCCAGCTCACTGGCCTTGAAGCGAACGATATGAAGGATCGGACCGAAGTTTTCATTTTTCAGCATTTCAATGCTGCCGATCTCAAATGCTGTCGGTGCGACAAAATCACCATGCAAACACGCTTCCCCCAACTCCGCCTGAGCCACAACCTTGGCCTGGTTCTTCAGTGACTCGATATGCGTCAGCAACTTTTCGCGAGCCCCGGCATCAATCACCGGACCTACATCGGTACTGTGCAGCTCCGGGCGACCAACCGACAGCTCGGCCATCGCCCCCTTGATCAGAGCTGTAATACGATCAGCAATGTCTTCCTGAACAAACAGTACCCGCAGGGCCGAACAACGCTGGCCGGCAGATGCAAAGGCCGAGCGCACAACATCACGGACAACCTGCTCAGGCAGTGCCGTACTGTCGACAATCATCGCATTCTGACCACCGGTCTCGGCAATGAATGCTGCCGGTTCACAATCACGCGCAGCCAGCGTGCGATTGATCCGCTGGGCTGTTTCAGTCGAACCGGTAAAGGCAACACCGGCAATACGTGGATCCGATGTCAACGACGCACCGACTTCCGCGCCGGTACCGGGCACGAACTGGATGACACCAGCCGGTACACCCGCTTCCAGCATCAGCTCAATCGCACGAAAAGCGATAAGCGAGGTCTGTTCAGCTGGTTTTGCAATCACGGTATTACCCGCGGCCAAGGCCGCCGATACCTGACCAAGGAAAATCGCCAACGGGAAGTTCCATGGGCTGATACAGGCAAACACGCCTCGTCCTTGGTAACTCAGCAGCTTGGTCGTACCGTCAAAACCAATAACTTGCTTCGGCTCGGCAAAATCCGTCGCGGCTTGAGCAGCATAGAAGCGACAGAAGTCGACCGCCTCACGAATTTCGTCAATGCTGTCCTGAATCGTCTTGCCCGCTTCGCGGTGACAAAGAGCCACCAACTCGCCAGTATGCGCTTCCAGTAAATCGCCCAGGCGGCTAATGCTTTGAGCCCGTTCGGCCGCAGGCAACTGTGACCAGCTAGGGTACGCTTCAGCCGCGACGGAAATTGCCTTCTCGACCTGCTCGGCATTGGCAAATACTACGCTGCCGACCGCTTCACGACGGTCATAAGGCGCAGTGATCGCTAATGTTTCGCCCGTCAGTATTTCACCGTTAACAATTGGCCCGGCCTGCCACTGATGCTGTCTAAACGTTTGAATAGATTCCGAAAACGGACGCCATTCCGACTCAATATCAATGTTAATACCCGCCGAGTTCTTACGCTGCTCACCAAAGATCTGCGATGGCAGCGGGATCAAGGCGTTATGCAATGTCGGCCTTTCAAGAAGCTCATCCACCGGATGTTGTGTCAGGGACTCAACCGGACAGTTCGCATCAACCAGACGGTGAACAAACGAACTATTGGCACCATTTTCCAGCAAACGACGTACCAGGTATGGCAGCAAATCTTTATGGCTGCCTACCGGCGCGTAGATGCGGACATTCGCCTGATGCATATCCATGACATGGTTATACAGGGCATCACCCATCCCATGCAGACGCTGGAACTCATAATCCGTATTCGAGCTCGCCATTGCCACAATAGCCGATACCGTGTGGGCGTTATGACTGGCAAACTGCGGATAAACCAAACCACGCAAATGCCCAGACAGCAGGAATCGGGCACAGGCCAGATAGGAGCTGTCCGTCGCTTCTTTGCGGGTAAACACCGGGTAACCGGAAAAACCGCTCTGTTGAGACATTTTCAGCTCGCTGTCCCAGTACGCTCCTTTCACCAAACGAAGCGGGATCACATCACCCTGCTGTTTGCTCAAGGCCGCAAGCCATGCCAGTACCGGCAAGGCGCGCTTCGAATACGCCTGAACAACCAGGCCAAAACGGCCCCAGCCCTGTACCACTTCAGAGCGATACAGCTTCTCGAACAATTTCAGTGACAGCTCCAGGCGGTCAGCCTCTTCGGCATCAATAGTGATCCCGACATTCAGCTCCCGAGCACGCTTGAGCAAAGACAGTACCGACTCGTACATCTCGTCCAATACGCGAGTTTCACTGGCGACGTCATAGCGCGGATGCAAAGCCGATAGCTTGATAGAGACCGTCGGATCCGGCGATTTCGGATTGCTCCCTTTCTGGCTCGAATACGCATCGCGGCCTACAGCTTCGATAGCCATGATGTAGTCTTTAAAATACTTCTGGGCATCTTGCGCCGTCAGTGCCGCCTCGCCCAGCATATCGAATGAATAAGTGAAGCCCTGATCACGCTTGCCTTTGCCGTTCTTCATCGCTTCGGCAATGGTACGACCAAGGACAAACTGGTGGCCCATGATTTTCATTGCCTGGTTCATCGCCTGACGGATCACCGGCTCAGACATTTTGTTTACCAACCGGTTGATCACGTGGCTGGGTGTTCCATCTTCCTTGGCATCCATCGTGACTACTTTACCGGTCAGCATCAGGCCCCAGGTGGATGCGTTCACAAACAGCGAGTCAGAGCTTTTCAGGTGCGATTTCCAATCCGCTACGCTGAGCTTGTCACGGATCAGCGCATCAGCTGTTGCCGTATCTGGTATCCGCATCAACGCCTCGGCCAGGCACATCAGCAATATGCCTTCTTTGGTATCCAGGCTATATTCCAGCAACAGCGCATCAATCATCTGAATTGCATTCTGATCGGCACGAACACGCTCGATCAGCGTCGCTGCCTGTTCCGTGGTGTGTTTACGTTCCTGCTCTGAAGGCTCAGCCAACGGTAATAGCTGTTTGAGCCACAGAGACTCATCAACAGAATAGAGCGGTGAAATCAACGTCCAGATTTCATCCAATGGTCGCTCAATAAATGTTGGCTGAAGTACATCCGCCGCATTGAACATAATCAATCCCTCAATAGTGAACCTGATTGAATACCTGTATACGTAATTACGAGGTGCTCTAGCTCAGGTTAAATGTTACATCAGTGTTAGCATTGAGGAGATTCTATTTTCCGCCACGCTGTTAGTCTTGCTGTATTCTCCGATAATTTTTAGAAAAAGTCCGTTTTTTAACAGGAATAGACACAAAACTACATCAAAAAACGTAATTTCATATAGCGAAACACCAAATATGTTCATTTATCTGGTGTTGTTGACTGGTATGTAAATAACGTTCCTAAGGAACGATGATCAAGGAGGGAAGATATAAGTAGGTCTGAAACGGTTATTTCAAGAATAACGCTCAAATGAGACTGGAGAGCCGCTTGCCACAAGAAGGTAAGTGATTGATTTTATACAGTTTAACAATAAACAATGCTAGCTATGGATCTTTCGATAACGAGCTGGAGGCATACCGTAAAGGCGGGAAAATGCCTGGGTAAAACTACTCTGGCTCGCAAAACCTGAGCTTTGTGCCACTTGGGCCAGGCTAAGCTGAGACTCTTCAATGAGCTGTTTTGCCATCTCAAGGCGTTTTTTCAGTACATATTGATGCGGTGTAACGCCTGTCTGTTCTTTGAACAAATGATGGAACTGGCTTTCGCCTAAAAAGACCAGTCCAGCCAACTGTGTTACGGCAATTTTGCGAGTAAGATGCTGAAGTATGTACTGATCGATAATATCTATGTTCAGGCGGTAACTCTGTCTCTCATCATTCAACGGCTTGAAATGACGCTGTAATACGCACAGCAAAGTATCGGTACAGGCCCTGCTGAGCAGCAAATCATCGGGGTGGGCAGTCATCTCAGCGGTTAGTGCCTGGATCAAATTCTGAGCCTGGCTGTCAAGATGAAAATAGCTGGACTGGTCAAACAACCGCTCCATTCTTTCCAGTGAATAGGAAGGCTGCACCTGATCAATAGGTACGTTTAGTACCAGGATCTCATTTTTGCCGATCCCGGAAAAAGCATGTTCTGAATCTGCCGTCACCAAGCACCCTTGGCCGGAGCAGACAAGATTGCCGTAACCTTCAATATCAAACTCTGTCTGGCCAGATAATCCGATCACCACCTGATTATAACCATGATTATGATGATCCATCTGTTGTGGCAGAGCTACGATCTCAGAGGGTTTAAAGCTCGGCTGTTTAAGCTTAATTTCCATATGTCATTACAAACATAAAATGTGTTTATCTATTATCGGCCCAGAATAACATATCCACTCATATAACCAGATAACTATATGACCATACAGCAACCGCACAATGGCAAGTTAATCGACATATTCCCCCCGTAGTATCATTAAAACCCATAGCATCCGGTTTACCAGTCTACTTGTAGTAGGATCATCTTGATTTGTCACGCTCTAGTTAACGCCTACCTTTAGTATAGAGGTGTATAAACACCAACACAGATACGCGGGTATCAAGCTAAAAAAGGCCCACTACGGTTCCGGAAAAATGATCAAGAGCAACTTTTTTACGGCTGTTGTCATTTCAATTTTTCACGGCAGGTACAACATAGCAAATACGGCACCTTATAGCGTAAAAGTCATGTGACCAATGTCTGAACAATCATTAAACAACACCTGTTCCATACTAATATTTATCAATAACTTAATACCAAAGCACTTTGATTATACTTTCTGATAGCTAACTTAAACATTGCCAAGATCAGACACTTATTACCAGAAGCATACTCATTAACCTTGATCATCTTTCCGAGCAAGGCCGATCAAGGCCGGATCCAACTTGATCATCGTTCCAGTTGAAATCACACTCCCCGTTAATTAGCCCTTCTTGATCATCGATCCGAGAATAATCGCGTTGTTAAATCACGCCGGATTGCTGCGGTGATCACCAAGTCGACAATTGATCGCCAAAAACCACTTGATAATCATTCTCATTTGCATTTAAATAAGAACAGTCTTAATCAATCTTGTGTGAAATTATTTGGAGTCCGTTATGGCATCGCTGCAAAAAGCCTTCAGCCAGCAAATTCATAGCCCAAAATGGCGCCTGGCTAATAAACGCCTTATTTTACCCGTAATTTTATTCGCATTGCTTGCGACACCAAGTACCACCAATCTCACCGTCTCTGTCTTATCAGATGCTTTCTGGCAGGTAGCCAGCTATGTGGCAGCTACCTTGGCGCTCTATCATGTCATTTCAGCCAGATTGAGCCAGCGCGGCAAGCTAAATACTATTTTAGAGAGTAACTCCCGCTATCAGGTGCTGTTTGCTTCCTTTATGGGGGCATTGCCTGGTTGCGGGGGAGCAATTGTCGTGATCACCCAATATGTCAGCGGCCGTCTCAGCTTTGGTGCCGTGGTTGCAGTACTAACGGCAACGATGGGAGATGCCGCGTTCCTATTACTTGCCGCCAAGCCCGCTACTGGGTTAGCGATTATTGTGATCGGTTTTTTTGTTGGCCTTATGTCCGGATGGGCAGTCGATGCCCTGCACGGCAAAGACTTCATGCGCCCCGATGTCTGCTCGAACACAAACCAGCATACTGCGCACAGTGATATTGACGACAAAAAGCCGGTGCTCAAAGTTCAGGGGTTATTTTGGAAATGGGCACTCATCCCGTCGGCTATCATTGCAATAATGGGCTCGCTGCAGGTTGATATTGATAAGGCCTTTCACCTCGAAGCTGGTACAATCAACTACATCGGCGCCGGCGCTGCACTGGTCGCGATGCTACTATGGGCCACGAGCCGTGATGTAACAGACTACCAATCTGCAGTATCGGAAGATCCTAAAGGCGGAAGCAGCAATCTTTTTCAACGCGTTGCCCAAGATACGAACTTTGTCACCAGCTGGGTAATTGGCGCTTTCTTGCTATTTGAGCTCACCATATTCTGGACTGGCCTCGATCCGGAAGCGGTATTCTCCAACTGGGCAATTATGCTGCCGCTAATGGGGGTACTTATCGGACTACTTCCGGGCTGTGGTCCACAAATACTCGTCACCAGCCTGTATATCAGCGGTGCAATTCCACTGTCTGCACAGCTAGGCAATGCAATCAGCAATGATGGCGATGCACTCTTCCCTGCAATTGCTCTGGCGCCAAAAGCAGCCTTGATGGCCACACTATATTCAACTATTCCTGCCGTGATTGCAGCTTACAGTTACTTTTTCATCTTTGAGTAACAATTCAGCTTTTAAGCATAAAGAAAGGGATTGAATTCCCTTTCTTTAATGAACTACTTTTCTATCAATAAGTTGTATAGCCACTGCAAGCACATACCTGTTCGCAAGGAACATTACCACTACACACTATTCTCCCTGCGTCAATAGGTGATTTCCCCCCTTATAAACAATACGCCTGTAAGCTATAGTTCATCCCGTAGACAACGAACGAACTTCACTGTTCATTGTCTGCAGTATCCAGCATTGGATACATGCCAATGAAGTTTTCTTTGATATATACCCTCATATTAAAGAGATGAACTTAATTGGATACCTCTTCTACACGTCGTACAGGATTGTGCTCTTCGGAGTCAAACTCTTGTCTTTGCCGGTCTTTTAGACCGGCTTTTTTTTTGAAAAGCCATAAATATGTCCAATATTCCGTCATATGGTTATTGTAAGATTCCTTCTTTCAATTAAACTCTGTACAGTCAATTAAACCAGCCAATTTCATTAGGCACGCAGAGTGAAAGATAAAGTCGACCCTACCCTACTACATATTTTTAATCAGCTTCCCGGATGCTGGGGTTGCAAAGATAAAGACTCCGTATTTATTTATGCCAATGCAGAATACGGGAAAATTATTGGTGTCGACCACCATCTTGATTGTATTGGGCGAACTGACTTTGATATGCCGAGTCCGACTGTCGAGTGTGCTGATTCATTTAGAGAACAAGATAACCTTGTTATTTCTTCAGGAAACAGAATGCGTATCCTCGATATTCACCCATATTCTGATGGCAGCTGGCGTGCACATCTATTCACGAAGACACCGTGGAAAAATGAACAGGACGAGACTGTCGGGACTATTTTCTCCGGGGTCGAATTAAAAGATACAGCGATCCTTGAAGTCGGGCACTGGATTTGTCGTGCCGCAGGCTTGAGCAACAAAGAGCAAGCCTCTTTTAGCCTCGATTTACATAACCAGGCTGTCAGTCTAAATACCCGAGAATCGGAAGTTCTCTTTTTGCTACTTTACGGTAAAAAACCGCAATATATCGCCAAAGTGCTAAATGTTTCAGTGAAAACTGTTGAAAACTATGTGCTGCGTCTACGTGAGAAATTCAACGCAAACTCGAAAGGTGAGCTGCTGGATCTGGCTCTAGACCTCGGTTTTGGTTCACATATCCCAGAGAGCATGCTCAAACGCCAACTGTCCGTAATCCTTAAAGAATAAGAATCAGCGACGAATACTCATGTTTCATGCACTCTTAGTTTGAAATTTTGTCAGTATAAGCCTGTTTCCAGATCAAACATTGCAGGTTTAACACCGCCTACAATAGCACCAGAATTAATTAGCCGAGTAATTAAATAGCTTTAATTGACTCCATGGCTTGATATTATTATTGAACTGGAAACAAGTATGAAACAATTTACTATTACCTACGTTGTACATCCACATTTTAATATTCCGTGTAAATACGAAATATCAGCAGAAAACGAAATTGCATCAATTCAATCTGCGGAAAAAGCATTAAGAGTACGCCACCCTGAAGGGGTGAGTATTGTTACAAGCTATCAACGTTAATGAATTAATTCAAAACGTTAATAGGAAAGTGTAGCAACTAGGCTACACTTTTTTGTTTTAAGCAAGGAGACAAATTAGGGCGCTAGACGCTCAATTGCCCAATTATCGCCTTCATCACTATACAGAAAACGATCATGCAGACGGTTTTCTCCCCCCTGCCAAAATTCTATCGAGGTAATTTTTACCCGGTAGCCGCCCCAAAATGTCGGTAAAGGCACTTCACCACTGGAAAACTTCTGTTTCAATTCCATAAATTTACTTTCCAGCGCCTGACGTGCTGATATCCGGCTACTCTGCTTGCTGGCCCAAGCGGCAATCTGACTTTCTTTAGGACGTGAAGTAAAATATTTCATGACCTCAATCTTCGACAGCTTTTCCGCCTCGCCCGTTATGTGCACCTGACGCTCGATAGCATGCCATGGAAAATGCAGACTGATCTTGGCGTTGTTGCCCAAATGCATCGCCTTACGGCTGCCGAGGTTGGTATAGAAAACAAAGCCTTCTTTATCATAGTGTTTTAACAGCACAATACGCTGATAAGGCTGCCCGCTCTCATCAACTGTCGCTACGGTCATAGCAGTAGGATCACTTAAATTCGCCTCAATAGCTTGCTTTAGCCACTTATCGAATAAACTTAGCGGCTCATCTGGTAAATCATGACGACGTAAACCACCTCGCGTGTACTCGCGACGAATATCAGACAACTCCATTGTTAACTCCGCTTCTTAGTCATTCAGCTGAAATTGTGCGCTTTGCCTCAGGGAAAAACAAGTTCCACTGTTGATATGAATGATTTTTAAGGCTATTTATTAAGTCACAGACTGCGTCATTTCATCTCTGCAACACAGCTCGTGTTTTCATTGAATAAAGTTTGCTATACAACTTCATAAAAATGCCACGGAAACATCAAGTGCAAAAAAGTAAGTGTCTCATTCTCATCGTTGCTATCGGCTTGGTACTCAACGTCGTTATCGCTCAGTTAACTTACCAGCAGATCAAACAGCATCTGGCTGACAAAGTCTCTCTTGATGTCAACCAACTAGGACAAAAGCTTGATGCGCAGCTAATGCGCTACAGCAAACTACCGGAGGTACTGGCTAATGATCCTCGACTGCTGCAACCACTGCTGACCGACCAAGCCTCGTCAGCAAACACCGACAATCAGTACCTTAAAACCAGTCTGCTATTGCAGCAATGGGCGACAACCCTTGGCGCAGATACTATTTATCTGATCAACCAGCACGGCAAAACACTGGCAGCAAGCAACTGGCAGCAAACAGGCAGTTTTGTCGGACAAAACTATGCCTACCGTCCCTACTTTAGAGATGCAATTGAAGGAAAGCCCGGCCAATATTTCGCGTTGGGAGCGAGTTCAGACAAACGAGGCTACTATTTTTCCGCACCTATCTTTAATCAACAATCAATTATTGGTGTTATGACCATCAAGGTCGATTTATCACTGATAGAGGATATCTGGCAATATGAAGACATCGAATATACCATTGCCGACTCTGTAGGCGTCGTATTCTACAGCTCTGAAAACAGCTGGTTATATCGCTCTCTGATCCCGTTGGACGATAAGCAAAAGCAGCAGGTTTTGGCGTCGAGACAATACGGCAATGCCAAGCTTGATCCGCTAACCGATTATTCTCAACTCGATGATCTTAAACACCGCGAAACTATCGACATCAAGCTGCCGGCACAAAACGACACCGAGGCCTTCGTTGTCGCCAACCATAATATGACACAAGCAGGATGGTCGATTTACGGCTTCAGCCCTATCAATGCCGCCTATCAGTATGTCATCCAGGCAGTGCTGATGTTCACTGTATTTTACTCTCTGCTCGGCTTGGCCGTTGCATCTTGGTGGCAGACGCTCAAGGCCCAGAAAGCTCTTGCCCAATTAAATGACAGGCTAGAACTGCTGGTGGTTAAACGTACCAATAACTTACAAGAGAGCAACCAGCAGCTGCGCGATACTCTCGGCCAGTATGAACGTAGCCAGGCAGAGCTTAAACAGACCCAAAGTGAATTAGTGCAGGCAGCCAAGCTTGCGATGCTAGGCGAACTGTCTGCAAGCATTAACCACGAAATCAACCAGCCTCTCGCCGCCATGCGTACCTATGCTGAAAATTCCCGCAAGCTATTGAAAAAAGAGCGCTATGAATGCGTCGCCACTAATGTTGACGAAATTATTAAGCTTAACCAAATGGTAGCGGATATTATTGCTCGCTTTAAAGTATTCGCCCGCAAGGCTAACGAGAATAACAACCGCACTGTCGCTGCCGACTCGATTCGGTCAGCAACTAGCCTGCTACGCAACAAATTGATTAAGGAAGGGGTCATTTTACGTGTCGGTGACTTGCCCTCAGATATTTTGATCAATGTCGATGCAGTCCAAATTGAGCAGGTAATAGTCAACCTTATGCATAACGCCATTCAGGCACTGGCAACAGCACACCAACCGCAGATTGGTATTCAGCTGGCAGCACTCGACAATCTCGTCGAAATCCGCATCTGGGATAATGGACCAGGCCTGGATGATGACCAAAAGAAGCGGATCTTCATGCCCTTTTTTACCACCAAGAGCGATGGACTTGGGCTGGGCCTGACTATTTCACGTCGGATCATCGATTCCTTCTCCGGCACCCTATCAGTCGCCGATCATTCAGGTGGCGGTGCCGAATTCGTGATCACCCTTCCCCGCAGCACTGAGGATACACAATGAACCAACAAGTGATTTTTATCGATGACGAGAGATCCATCCGTGATGCACTGGGGCAAACACTGGAACTTGAAGATTATGATGTCAGTTTGTTTTCAAGTGCCAAACCGGCATTGGAAATGCTCGACAGCCAGTATCCGGGCGTGATTATTTCTGATATCAACATGCCAGGAATAAGCGGAATTGACTTCCTAAAACAAGCCCTGGCCATTGATCCTGAGCTATCGATCATTCTCCTAACAGGGCACGGCGATATTTCAATGGCCGTCGATGCCATGCGGCTCGGCGCTTATGATTTTCTCGAAAAACCCTTTTCGACCGAGAACCTACTTGATGTAGTAAAACGTGCCGCCGACAAACGAGAATTGGTCCTCGAAAACCGCGATCTACGACGTGAGCTTGAAGCACAAAGTGGCCCGGGACCACGGATCTTAGGCAACACTCCGCAGATAAAACAGCTCCGACGTATTCTTTCCCATATCAAAGATACCCCAGCCGATGTAATGATCCACGGTGAGACTGGCACCGGGAAAGAACTGGTTGCACGCTTTCTCCATGACCACAGCGTGCGTCAAAACAATCCGTTTGTGGCCATCAACTGCGGGGCTATTCCAGAAACAATGATCGAAAGTGAACTGTTTGGCTACGAGCCCGGCGCTTTTACAGGCGCCCAAAAAAAGCGGATAGGCAAAATTGCTCATGCTAATGGCGGGACGTTATTCCTTGATGAAATTGAATCGATGCCGATGTCACTTCAAATCAAGCTTCTGCGGGTACTGGAGGAAAGGTCTGTCGAGCCACTCGGCACCAACAAGTCGGTTGCACTTGATTTACGGATCATCGCCGCAACCAAAAAAGATCTAAAGCTGATGAGTGATCGCGGACTATTCCGGCATGATCTCTATTATCGACTCAATGTTGTCAGTGTCGATATTCCTCCGCTGCGTAACCGCAAAGATGATATACCAATGCTTTTTCAAAACTTCACCCGCTCAGCCTCAACCCGATATGGCATTGAGCCGCCTTCAATCAGTCTTGAACAACAACAAAAACTTCTCGAACATGACTGGCCCGGCAATGTCAGAGAGCTACGGAACCTAGCCGAACGTCTGCTGTTAATGGGCGATACATCAACGCTCAGCGATAATAGCCAGTTTAGCGACACGCCTTTGATACATACGTTGGCAGAGCGCATGAATCAGTTCGAACATACGCTGCTAAGTGATGCATTAAAACGTCATAACGGCCGCCTTAAAGAAGTTCAGGCCGAACTCGGGCTTGCTCGCAAAACACTGTATGACAAAATGAGAAAGCACCATATAGACAAAGACGATTTCAAAGTTTCTGGCTGAGAGCGTCCCTTCCCAAAGAAGCATGACTGGCAGAGTCATGCTTCTTCACTTCTGTTCGAATCATATTACCACTCAGCATATTATCTATAACACCGTGGCCGCTAGGCCATATACATCAATGCAATGAAACACCTGCACCGTTTCAGAATAACTTCGAAGTATCTTCAAAAACCACTATCGCAGCAAAAATGAATACGCAGACAGGCCAGAACTTTTGATAAATTTAGCTTAATAATCATCAAGTTTTGTCAGATCCAGCTGATAGCAAAGCAATTGTAACCACAATATCACTCGCCGATATCTCTGACCTTTTATTACATCGTCATCGCTAGAGAAAATCCTATGACCCTATACAAACAGTTAACCACTTGGATTCTGGCTATTTTTATTCTCTTTAGCCTAACTGTTACAGCCAGTCATTTCAGCTCACTAAGAGACCAGATAGCATTACAGGCGTATGTGCGTTTACATCATGATATATTAAGCGCAGAAGCGGCAGTTAAGCCTTCACTTATTAGCCAAAATACCCAACAACTGACAAGTGTTATTGAACAGGTATTTTCCGGTCAAGACTGGCTTCGTTTTCGCCTTATCCTCTCGCAGAATAAAGGCGTCATCGAAAAGCAACGACCCGTGAACAATGATGAGATACCGAATTGGTTTGTCAATCTGGGTCTTTTTGAGCCACTCACGAAGTCACACACAATAAGCTATGGCTGGGAACAGCTGGCAACACTTTCCATCACTGCTGACTCGATATCCGCAAACCGACAACTGTGGCAGGCTATTGACCACTTAATATTAACGACCCTGCTTTCATTGATAGTTAGTGTGACAGTAATCATTGTTGCTCTCAGACGCGGTCTCAAGCCCTTAGATACCATCGTTCACCGCGCACAAAATCTGGCAACGAACCAGTTTGGTTCCCCGATACCACAGCCATCTAGCAATGACTTAAGGATCATAGTCAAAACAATTAACCATTTATCCTCCCAATTAGAAATCAACTTCAAAACCCAAGCCCGCGAGGCCGCCAAACTGCGCGAGCAAGTCTATCGCGATTCCGTATCGGGCATGGGAAACCGAAGTTTCTTTATCAGCCAACTCAATTCCTGGCTCGCCAAATCCCCCAAGGGTGGCCTCGCTCTGCTGAAGACGTCATTGATAGAAGATTGCTATCAGAACCACGGATTCAACCGAGGTGACCAGCTAGTAAAAGAAATTGCGACGGGCCTGAATGAGGGGATCATTTACAACGATATCACGCTCGCGCGCCTATCTTATGACGAATTTGCCTTGCTCGCTCCGGACATTAGCGCAGATAAACTGAAAATAGTCGGCGAAACAATGCTATCCGTTATCGATGATTTACAATCCGAGAGTGCTGTAACAATTCCACACTCGGCACATGTCGGCCTACTGCTCAATCATCAACCCTCGACATCGAGCACGCTACTCTCGCAGCTTGATAACGCACTTAGCAAGGCGGCACTGACTCCACAGCAGCCGATCACGTTAATCAAAGAGGCCTCGGCACAAATAGCCTTTGGTAAACAGCAGTGGAAATCATTGCTGGTAGAGGCTATTGACAACGACCTGTTCATCTATCACTTTCAACCCGTCGCCAACAATAGAAATGGCATATATCACCATGAGGTGTTCAGCGCAATAAAAACCAATAATGATGTCTATACCGCGAGCCAGTTTTTAGGAGCGATTGAAGATCTGGGGATCGGTAGTTTATTCGACCGCCATGTTGTCGCACAGCTTATTAACCGCTTAAATGCTGATCATCAACTCGGCCCCTTAGCTATTAACATCACACACAGTAGTATTTGTGAGCCAGCCTTCATACGTTGGCTAAGCAAAATTTTGGAGCACAACCAATCATTATCTTCACGCTTGTTTTTCGAGTTGCCCGAAGCCAGTTTTGTTCGTCACCCAGACGCGACCAATTTGCTCTGCTCTGCTATTCGCTTTTACAAATTCAGGTTTGGTGTCGATAATTATGGCCGCCACTTCAAATCATTGGACTACCTGACGGAGTTTCGCCCTGACTATGTGAAAATTGACTTCGTCTATACACACCAGCTCAATGACAAGAGCAAGTCACGCCTCTTGTCATCAATATCAAGAACAGCTCACAGCCTCAATATCATGACAATTGCGACTCGCGTGGAGACGGAAACTCAGCTAGAGCGATTGTCTGAACTTTTTGTAAGTGGATTTCAAGGTTTTATAATCGAACGTTTCAACGCAGAGCAACAGACTGAACAACTAAAGACTAATCGCTTTCCCGTTGGTCATTCGGTACTAACTCAGCAGATTGATAATAATAATGATCAAGTAGGAAGGCCTCAGGGGAGGATGGAGGAAGGACAAGTGATTTACACTGTAAATATTAGCGATGTAGGTAAGAAAACAGATCTGTCCGACTATAAGAATCTGAAATAAAGAAGCCTAAATTTACAGTGTAAACTCAGGCATTATAGGAGAGTCGCTGGAGGGCTCGGTCTTTATAGACAACCACTGACGGCCCATGTTCTTGCAAAATATTTAGTTTTTCCTTTTCAATCTGACAGCTCACGCCAGAAAACAGTCGTCCAACAGCTACGATAGAGGCTTGTGCCAGTTGCTCCTCGTAATCCTGCTTTAAGTTCTGGAAAGCCGAATTTAGCTCGGACATTCTTTGTCTATGTAGCTGAATAGAAGCTTTAACTTTTTCGACCAGCTCAGGTGGACGTTTTGTGGAAGGAATTTTCAATAACTTTAGCTGCGCCTCTTTGATTTTATGCATCTGCGTCTTTTCACGTTCAACCGCCTGATAAGCTGTGTTTAACTGTTCACGCAAGGCAGAGTGTTGAGTAAATGCAATGATCTCTGTCGGGACGCCTGCGAGGGCACCAATGTTGAGCGCTTTAACGCGAGAGCCAGCCTCTACATATCCACCACTTAGCGTCCCGTGACGCTTGATCTGGTCAATAACACTCAGCTCACCCTTGGTGCGAATAAGGCAATGGAGGGCATGAATAGAAAAACTAACATCTTGGCCGGCATCAATTTCGACGAACTGCGCAAACTTGCTGGTTACCTTGCCGGCAGCTTGCAAATAGCAAGCTAGATGCTTTCCTTCTTGCTGGCGTCCAATAATGCCCTTCGCGACGGCAATATCACCGCCGGCCTTCAGTTCACCAAGCTCGACAAAACCACTAACAATAATGTTTCCTGTCGCACTGACCTTCATTCCCGGCGTCACATCACCAGTGATCAATATACTGCCATCAAAATCGATGTGACCAGTTGTAACGTTGACGCCTTTCAACGTGAGGGCGTCATCGACCTGCATGCCACAGGGTTTCCGTAGTGGCACACCAGACTTAGTCGCCACTAAGATATTCACGTCATCTTCGCTAATAGCCGTCCCATCACCGCAGTCAAATACCAGCTCATTTCCAGGGATTGCAGCAATCTCCTTGCCGAGAACATTGAAACCATTACAGCCCGTCGTAGCAGGAACCAGCTTCATAATTGCCTGACCGGCTTTTACAGTAATTAAATCACCAAGATCAAGCATATCGACCTTACCGTCATCAGTCGATTGCGGTCGCAGAATACGCTGGCTTGAATCATCAACAAGAGGCTCAAAGGTCGTATCCGTGCCGTGTACGGGAAAACGGCCAAAGGCCACTGGCATGGTAAGCTTCTCACCTGGCGCCAATAGCTTCGACCTACCGAGTAATTCCTGAAGCTGGGTCTTGCGGATCCCCTTGACGATATGATTCTCTTTAAGCGCATCAATCAATGCGTTTCCGGTGACAGGAGCTCCGCCATAGGCCCCGATAACGGTTATCGAGGTTTTCATCAGATCCGGCTCAGTCTTTATCAACAGACTAGAGTCGCGTCGTTCGGCAATCACAAACTGCTGAACTTTTACTTCAACATCACTGTCTTTTTGTCTGGAGTTAATAATGCCCAGCGCAGAATCAATTGCATTTTCAAAAAGGTAAAAGTTTATTGCATCTATTTCTACTAGCTCGCCAGCTATATCACTTCGGGATATCACATGATCTGGACTTTCCTTGAAAGGCTTGGCGATCAAAGATATCGTCTGACCATCTTGAGACAGCTGAAGAAGCTGTTGCGTCATAGAGCACTCCTTACACTAATAACCGGTTGCATCATAATTACGATGTCACTGTTCATCTTAACCTAACCACATCCAAATCATGTACACGCCAAGTCACAGATCCGTTAGCAACTTAACCGATAAGTGTAAGTAATTATGCTTAAAGAACGGAAAAGTTGTTATCAATGATCAATAAAACCGCATCAAATAAGGTAATGGCTTGCAGAGGAATGGGTGGGTACTGACACAGCAAATATCGCCCAGGGGTGGAAAAGCACCCATTGGTAAGTGGATAAATGTACATACAAAATTATGATAACAAATAAATCAATAGGTTATGAGGTATTTTAAAGATGATGAGATATGGCACGGAATTAGCTATATAAATAGGAACTCTAGGACTTTTATTATCCATTGCTGCTGTTCCCCCCGATTGAGCAGCAATTATTTAGTCCAAATTCGCCCCGGCTTTCGGGGCTTTTTTTTCAATTTTTTCTAATCATAATCAATGACCAGTCGCATCAGCTGCTCGTCTGTCAGCCATGTGTTTGAATGGAACATATACTGGTGAATGCTATCATCATCATTTGTAACCGGTGTGAGATAACCTGTTAGCTCATAAAAACCTTGCAGGGTCAGCTCGTATGAGGCTTTCAGTTCAAGTGATGCAGCTGAATGCAAAAACAAACAACGTTTGCTCAACCGAGAAACCGTGACACGGGAGCCAATATCGAACCGACTGTTATCACTATGAATTGAATTTTTGTGAAGCCGTGCTGCTAGTCCATCTTGGCCTGGTGAGAAGGCGATATCCGGCTGGACACAGTGATGCGCTGAAGCCATCATCTTTTCAAGGGCTTTGTTTTGAACTTTAACTAAACTCATGGCACCCCCATAAACTATCATTCCAATCCACTTTATGGGCCGAATTTTACAACAAATAATTCCTCCCTTAGTTATTTAACTCTAGACCATTTTTTGGGAGCAATACCAAATTTTTTCCACGCTATATATGGAATGAAATACGCTTTATTATTTTTCTTATTGATAAGTCTATGGTTATTTTGAAGAAATTCAATACGCAGCAATCTTGAGGTTGCCTAATGCCAAACAAATACGATTAGATAGGTATGAAGAAGTTAGCTTAAAAATAATGCTATGTTTGATTTACACTGTAAACCATTTTCCATCTTAAAGAATAGTATAATTTACAGTGTAAATAACCATTGAAACTAACGCTATAAATCAGCAAAAGCTTCGATCGGCTGTTGTCCACGATCCTGAAGAAAATCGAGAAAACAACGAGGATGATGCGTGACCACTTGTTCGAGCGGAAACCCAACCTTTTTAAGCAGCTGGCTTACATGACTGAAATTACCGACATCATGCGCAAAATGGGCATCCGAACCGGTCGTTATTCTTGCTCCCACCTCTTTGGCAAAAGCTGCTATCTGCTCGCATCGAGGTTGACTACCTTCTCGAGAGCCACACAAAGAAGAGTTATTAATCTCAACCAACACATCGTGTTCAGCCGCAGCAGAAACAACTGCTTCGAAATCAAAATCGAAATTAGGGTTGCCAAGATGCCCCAGAGCATGGATGCGGCCGGAGCGAATAACATTTAATAGCGCTTCTGTATGCAACTGCCTTGTTGCTGGCGAAAAGATTGGCTCATGAAGACTGCCGATAACCCAGTCTAGCTGGGATGAAATTCGGGGAGCAATATCAATCTCTCCCTGTTGGTTTAGAATATTCGCTTCGATACCACGCAGGATGCCCACCCCATGGAGAAATCGAGGCAATACACGCTGATTGGCAAAATGCCAAAAGTGCGGAGCTCCCGGCATCGACGGTGCATGATCGGTTACACAGAATAAAGCCAATTCTTTGCTCGCTGCCGCCTGGGCATTTTCTAGCAACGTACTATATGCATGACCACTTGAAATCGTATGGGTGTGGGTATCAATCGAAAATTGCATAAACTCAGCTCCTTAAGCTAGAAATAACATTTATATCGAGCGCCTATTATCTTTACTGTCAGACATGAAATGATGATGAGGTGTGTGCTGACTGACATAATCACGAAGTGCTTTTTCTGCCATTTTTCGACTAGCGAAGCCATAGTCAGCCACAACCTTCGACCACTCTTGGCGCTGGAGTAACTTGGCAATGGCCAGATAGTCACTAGAATCCAACTCACCCTGTTGGCTAGCCAGGTAATCAGATAACCACTTTTCCAAACATCCGACAGCCAGATCATACCCTAGCCCGCCGTTAGCATAAATACCGACCTGATGCTCAACAAGGCTATCGCTTGTTGTCGTGTTCCGCGAGCCTACTTGAAGAGCTAACCGATAAAGTTGACTGAACAAAGGCGTATCCAAATCACTGAACTGTTCAACTCGCTGGGCCTGAAAATTCGAAGCAAACAACTGAACCGCCTGAGTAGACCAAGAGGTAGCGGAAGGTGACAGAGGCAACACAGTTAATAACGAGTGGGCTCCACTAGAAGCATCCTTACTAATACCAAGCCGAACAGGGGTATATCCGGCCTTAAGCCAAAAATCATATAGCTCAGATACCAAGCCAAAGCTGGTGCCAAGATAATCGAGATTTTGAGAGTTGGCCCAGTCGCGACAATACTGCAATAACGATAATCCAATACCTTGTTGTTGTTTGTCAGGGTGAACGGCAATTCGCATCACCCGAGCACAGCGCTGAATTGCTCCCAGCTCGAAACCAATATGGGCAGCAACTGACTGCGCCAACAAATGTCCCTTGGGCCGACGCTGTCCCAGCATTACTTGTCGTGCCAGATCAGGTGAAAATTCACCTTCAAGGCTAAGCAGGCAACAAGCCACAATATTTATACCGGACTCTGCAACGACAAGACGAACCGACTCATCATCAAGCAGCTGAACAATATCGGCCGGTGAGGTCTGATAATGCGCATTCACCAGCAAACCAAACAGCTGGGATAAAAGTTGTTCGTCCCCGAGCAAACTCTCGGTAGGGACACACCGGTATTTAATCACGTCGCAGTGTGCCGATGCCAGCGATGCGTATTCAGCATCAAGCAGCAGGGCTCTAAATACCCATCGCTCAAGCGGATCGTTTTCCGCCCAGCGGATTGGCTGACTGATCCTGAGCTGACGCCATTGTGGAGACACGGCATCGAGCTGCTGGCGAAACTTTATCGCAAATCCTCGCCCGGTTCCTTCGTAGCCATGGACCGTACTGGCGAAAGCGATCCGGTTATATTGCCGTAACAACTGGTTCAGCATAGGAGCAGGGATCGCCGCAGCCTCGTCAACAATCAAAAAATCGAGCGGAATTTTTTCCGCCAGTAGCGCATCTGGCGCAAGAAACCGCAGTTCACTATCACCAAAAATCAACGATCCCTGACGGTCATAGTCAACACCAAGCCGTCGGGCTGCATGAGAAAATAAGGTCACAACATTGGCAAAGGCGGGCGCAGTCACTCCTATCCGTATCGTCCGCTCAGTCATCAGACTAGCCGCCGCGATACCAAGGGCAGATGATTTACCCCGTCCACGATCTGCCGTTAGCACTAACGGCCGCTTGCGATGACCGGTCACAACTCGGCGAATAGATACAACAGCTTCATACTGCTCCGGCGTCAGGCAGCCAAACTCCGGGTCTTCATATCGATCCGGTGTGGTGGTAGTGGCAGGCAGGTCAGGCAAAGGATGATCCTGGCGAAGATGTATGGTGTCATACAGAGATAATAAACGCGTCATTCTACGGATAAATGGCCGCTGAGCTTCAGTTCGTTGAAACCAGTCTGGCGGGACAAGCAAAAGCAACACACCACCTCCGGTTACCGTGCCCGATAATGCCCCTAACGCTTCGGCATCAAAAGCATGATGGGCATTGTAGATCAAGCAGCCACATTCCTGTCCGAGAAGCTGTTTTGCCTTTTTAAATGTTACCGAGTCAATGTGCTCCGGTGCAGAATCGCCAGCCCACAAAGGATGATTATAGCGGTCAATGAAACAACGGGCGGTCTCGCGTCCCCACAGCTCATCGCCTTCAGCAACAATGAGGTAGCGTATGTTTGCCAGCTGAGCACTATCGATAAGTGCAGTGCTAAAACAGATAAGATCGAACATTGGGGTACTCAACAATAACTAACGCACGGATCATAGCATGACGGTGTTGATAGCGGCGAGATTAATACCGAATCCAACAAGGAGGCTGAAAGGAGTAATAAAACTCCTCTAAGTAAACGTGTAAAAAAGCCACGCTATGCGTGGCTTTTAAAATCAATTGCAAGTCTAATTCGTGTCTATTTCAAATAGTCCGACAGGTAAGCAAGAATATCATCAGCCTGTCTCTCGGTAAGTTTCTTCAGCTTAAGCTGCAGCTTATCACCGTCACGAGTAAAGCTGGCTTTTCCCTTGATCAAATCCTGAGATTTAGGCTTTTCAATTTCAATCTTTGGCTGAAGCTCTTCGCTGATTTCTTCGAGCAGCATCGTCACTTCGCGAGTGATACGGGTGATCCCCTGCGCGTCGATTGTCTTCCACATTGCATCTTCGCCGTCAGTAAGCTTGCCTACCAACTGAGATCGCTGTTCGTCGTTCAAGCCGAAAAACAAGCGGTGCAGCTTAACAATCGTCGGACGTCCTAGCTCTCCGACACTTGGATAGGCCATCAGCAGCTCCATCGGCAGACTTGCCGCTTTCAGCGCGCCGCTTACCAAGGCTTCACTGCATTGGCAGTATTTTGCCAGCTCTTTTTGATCTGCAACCTTGCCCGATGTCAGCAGCAGCTGCATTTCTTTGCCTCGCTCATATAGAGACAGCGGCTTGTGTGCATTTGCCACATCCGACAGGAACTTGGCATGTTCGCCATTGATCCCTTTAGCAACATAAATTAGGAAATCTTTCTGAGCCAGAATACACGACATTCGACGGCGGCTACCGTCAAGGACTTCGATACTCCCATCATCAAGCCAACGCCCGACTGCCGGATACTGTTGCCCTCGATCTTTCAGGGTAGTCAAAATATCGGCCAGAGCATGCTCATTCAAGAAAGCCTGCTCTCGAGCATTTTCTGCAAATACCTGTGTTGTTTTCTCAACATCGGCCGCATTAATCTTGACCAACTCAAATGCAACCATATCTTCACCGGCAACAGCCAGCTCAATGACAGAAGCTTTGTCACGGGCAGCCTTCTGTGCCTCGGTTACAGTCGTCGCCCGGCGTTTATCTGCTTTTCCAAACAGACGAGCATTCAGATCTTTGGTTTTAATTGCCATCTGCTATGTTACTCCTGATTCAAATTCGCCCAGTGGCTGTGCATGACTCGCTCTAACTCGAGGCCGACACGCTGGATTGCATCTTGGGCGGTCGACAAGGTTTTCTTTCCACCTTCAAATTCAGCCGCCGTCAAATCAAATACCGTACTGTAGGTATCTGCACAGGTTTCAAATGCACGGCTGCGGGGAACTGTCGCCATCATCACTTGCTCACGCAATAGGTAGTTCATTTCGGTCAAAACCGATACCTGTTTCTTGTTATCATCCTCAAACATCGTCGGCATCAAACGAATGAATTCAAGCCCGTGCCATTTTTCGGGAAACATCTCATACACCGTCGGGAGGTGCTGAAAAAAGTTGACAGTTGATGCCCAGTCAAGACGCTTTGCCGCACAAGGAATGATCAGTGCATTCGACGCATACATAGCGTTCCATACCAACGGGTCAATATGCGGCCCGGTATCAATCATAATGATGTCAAATTCACTGGCTATCGGATCAATCATCCGCTCCTTAAGCAAACGGACAATATCCAAATCCTGGTTCACAGCCAGATCCTGCCAAGCATCGGCATTAAACATCGCATCTTCAGGAAAGGCAGCTATCGTCTTCAAGTTTGGATATTGGGTCGGCATTACCACATTATCCATCAAGAAATCCTTATCCATTACCTGCCCTTCGGGTACATTTCCCAGCATCACATCAACGGCGGAATAGATAGTTTCCTGCTCTCCGACACTGATCTGCGGATTGAGAAACAAACGAAGAGAGCCCTGCGGATCAAGGTCGATAAGACAAATACGGTAGCGTTTATCAAGATCAAGCGCCAGACAGGCCGCAAGATGTACCGCGGTCATCGATTTGCCAGTGCCCCCTTTTTGGTTTTGCACATTAACAATCCAAGGCTTACGCCCGGCACCTTCACGCTCATGGAACGCTGGCTTTTTTGCCGCATCCATCAGCTGATGCGCTTCGTCCAACGTGATTGAATAATGGTTAGCATTATTCTTGGTGAACTGGTGTCCTGTTGCTTCAACACGAGAAATAGCATCATCTAGCTTGCGGCGGGTAAGGCCTGAACGTGTTTCCATTAGTGCTTTGGACATAGGCGGGAAAAGCTCTTCACGGCGCTCTTCCAATACGATCTCGATCCGGTCAGCTTGTACCTGCTTGGTTTGCTCGGCAATATTGAGCAAATTTTGAATCGTCTGTTCCCTATTCATTGTATAGTTCACCATTATTTATTTTTGACCACATTGTACAGCAACATCGAGCTGATACAATAAAAAGCTGAACAAGCCGGTGTGATATTCTTCTCAAATGAAAACAAGCATAAGAAGCAAAAAACATCATATTGGTATCAATTCAAACGTAAATATTCACCGACAATACGTCTAGAAATACATTTGGACAAAAGTGTTACAGCGTCACCATTTTACAATGTAAATTTCAATATGGAGCTAGACTCGCTCGGAAGCGTATAAATAACAGTACAATTTACGGTCAGTGTGATTTCAATTTGAAATACAAGACAACCGAGCGAAAAAGGGTAGGCTTTCATTATAATAATGGTGAATTGCGTAAAATCAGCCTGAAAATCAAGCTCAACAGCAGCACGTCAGTCGCATGGACAAGATTCAACCATTATCACTTGATCATTCTTCCGCAGAAAACCTCGCGATCTGAAACAATGATCAAGGCGAAATACCGTGTAAACAAACAGAGATACAGCGCATCGATCATATCCACAAACCCGGAAAAATGATCAAGAGAACGATCCGGGCTCTTTCGATAACGGACCACATACCGGAAGCATGCTCTTCTCTTACTAACTTACGGTGGTTGTAGGTTGCAACTGGTATAATGACCGATAGGTTCCTGTAAATAACCCGGACAACAGCAAGATATCCAGTATTGCAGCATAAGTTGAAATGCACAGTCAGATACTTGATCATTTATCCGGACTCGGACACATGATAACCAGCAGACTTATTACGGTTAATGCTATTTCAATTTTGATTAATATATCCGCAATCGCAATGATAAAGACAGGATCCGAAGTTGAACTGACGCTGCTATGATCATTTTTCCGAAGCTGAACAGGACGCAAAATAGATATATGTGGCTTAATCGAAGATCATTACTGAATAACCTTGTGGATAACCTGTATTAATTACATGATCATTGTTTCTGGGCAATGCTGATCATCGTTGCGACATTTTGATGATCATGCTTTCAGGTGCCATTTGATCATCGTTTCTGCCCGGTTATGATCAGCGTTCCGGATTACCGTTGATCATTGTTCCATAGGCACCTAAAAAAAATAGCATTACAATCATGAGTTTACGCATAATTTTTCGCCCGGATCATAAGATCACTATATCAATAAGATCACATTAAACATAAAGATCAGTATTTAACTAATTAAATAAAAAGAGCTTTATTTCTTGATCTTTTTCTATTAATCTTTCCGGAAAGATGATGCTTCTACGGCTAATGACAAATGAAAGCCCCTGGTAACAACGAAAATAAAACCGGCGAAAAGATTTTGATCCCTGCGCCACGATCACACAAAGACGGCCACATGTTCGCAATACCACAGGCACTTGTTGACTGGCTTCCGCAGTATCAGCATTTCAAAGGTGTGACAAAAAGTATTATCGAACTGCTGAATTTAATTTCGTTACGTGGTCTATCCAGCCAGGATGGTATGGTGTCAACAACTGAGCTTGTAGAAGCAACAGAAGGCCAGCTTACCCGAGCGGCTATTCAGCAACGCCTGCGTGCAGCGGTAAATATAGGCTTATTCAGCCAACAGCCTGTTCGTTTCGAAGAAGGCTTGGCTGGCAAAACCATGCTCCACCATTTTATCAATCCAGCCATGCTGATCTCTCAGCTTGGAACCGGTAGTTTGAACTCGGAGCAAAGTAAGGCCAAAGAAAAACAAAAACGCTCCAAGGCACTGGCGCAAAACCATGTAAATCGACGACTCTTAAACGAATATGGCCTCGGTACCCCTCCGATGATGCCAGACGAAGCTGATCAGATTGTGGTATCACCAACAAGCTGGGCCGGGATCATTGATCAGGCATTGGCTCCCCCAAGAACTAAAAAAAGTTATCAGAAATCGATGGTCGCGATCAGTGGCACCAAGGCGATTATTGAGACACGATCTTCAAAATCGATCATGACGGTTGATGATCTGATGACATTATTTGCCCTGTTCACCCTCACTGTTCAATATCATGATCATCATTTGTCGGATTACGAGATCCAGACGCGTAATATGGGCAACAAAACCCCAATTTATATCACTGATATTTTGGCTTTGCGCGGGAAGAAAGACAGCGGACCTGCACGGGATTCTATCCGTGAAAGCATTGATCGTATTGAATTTACTGATTTTCAGCTCCACGAGCTTACCGGCCGCTGGTTAAGCGATAATATGCCTGAAGGTTTTAAGAGTGATCGTTTCCGCTTCCTTGCCAGGACGATCACCGCTTCTGAAGAGGCACCGCAGGAAGGTGACGACGGTGAGATCAGGATCAAGCCAAATCTGTATATTCTGGTGTGGGAACCGTCGTTTTTTGACGAATTGCTAACGCGGGATTATTTCTTCCTCTTTCCGCCTGAGATCCTTCGCCAGCATACCTTGGTATTCCAGTTATATACGTTCTTCCGAAGCCGTATGTCCCGTCGGATCAATGACTCTATGCTGCTGAGTGAGCTCAATCAGAAACTGGCTCGAAACATCGAATGGCGGCGCTTTTCGTCTGACTTGATCCGTGAACTGCGCAAATTGGCCGAAGACAAGATCACCGAGGATGTTTTCGCGGTTAATCTATGGGGCTATCACCTGACGATCACACCGGAGGATCAAGACAAGCGTTATAGTGACTACCGCATTGATATTAAGTGTGATGCCGATGAGGTGATCCGGTATTCGCGGGCAAAAACGACCAACGAAGGTAAGCGCTCGATGGCACCGACGATGCCGAATCCGTTGCGTAATGAAATTATGCCCCGGCAGGAGCTTGATCAGCTTTCCGAGATCGTTGACGGTGAGTTTGAACCCATTCAGCGGAAAGAGGGACGGACAAAAGGCCGATTAGGACGCCGGGTGAAGCTTAGAAAGCATCTGGTTGAGATAAATGCGGATGAGTTGACAATTACTCTGTCCAAATATACCTCGCCAGAGGCCCTGCAACGCAGTATAACGGCTTTATCTGCAATGACGGGTCATTCGGCGACTTCTATCACAGAAGAGTGCCATGGGCTGCTAGAGAAGCTTGATTGGCTTCGGGTCGGTAAGGAAGCGATGACTTACGAGACGTTAAGCAAAACTATCGAGTTATACAACAATGAGCAGGAATCAAACCATCTTTCCATTGAAAAACTGATTTCCGGACTTGCCGTACGGCGTAAGGTTTGTAAGCTGGTGCAGGAAGGACATATGAATGAACAGGTCATGAAGGCTCTGGATGATATGGCACGTGGAATATAATTGACTGTTTCTCGTTCAGTTATATTATTTACACTGTAAATAATATAACCAGTTCGGGCGTTAACTGAGCGCCTCCAAATGATGAGCAAAGCCGGGAAAGACAGCTTCTTTCCCGGCTTTTTTGATCGCGTGTGGCGCAATAGCTATGCCTTGATATAACCAGCCAAAAGCAGATTATTGCACGTTGCGATTAATGAAGGAGAAGGGTAGCTTTAAGCGGTAACTATTTGTTTAGCGAGCTTTGAAGGACTCATCATGTCGTCGACAGAAAGGATCTGCAGCAGCATTGGACTTATTTTGCTGACGTTATTCTGCTCACTCGCCCCGCAGGCGCAAGCGGCTGTAACCGGCGAAAGAGAGAAAATTGGCTTGGTGCTAAGTGGCGGCGGTGCCAAAGGCGCTGCCCATATCGGGGTGCTTGCTGTTCTGGAAGAAAACCGCATACCCGTAGATGTCGTTACCGGCACAAGCATGGGGGCATATGTTGGTGGGATGTATGCAATGGGACTGTCTGCCGAGGAAATCAAAAACCGTACCCTGGCAGCAGACTGGCAAAGCGGCTATGAAGATCGTGCCAGCCGCAATGATCTGATCCTCAGACGCAAAAAGCAAAGCGACGATTACCAGATTTATGCCGATATCGGGCTCGATCTTGATGGTGAATTCCAGGCAAAGCCCGGCGCTTTTCAGGGGCAGGGCATGGCTGTTTTGCTGCGATCCCTGACTGAGAACTTACCGGAGCTGACTAGTTTCGATGATCTGGCTATTCCCTACCGTGCGGTTGCTACCGATATTGCCAAAGTGAAACCGATCATGATTGACAGCGGCCACCTTGCTGCTGCGATGCAGGCGTCGATGACGGTGCCGGGTGCTCTTAAGCCTGTTACCTGGCAGCAGCACTTATTGGTTGATGGCGGAGTGGTCAATAATATGCCGGTTGATGCCGCCCACCAGCTGGGGGCCGATGCAATTATTGCCGTTGACTTGCGTGATGCGCTGTTTGAAGAAAATGATCTCGACAGTGCGCTTAATATTATTGCCCAATTAACCACCTTCATGACCAACAGTAGTGCGGATCAGCAGAAGATGCTGATGAAGCCGGGTGATGTGTATCTCGCGCCCGAGGTTTCATTTATGCTCGCTCCTGACTTTGACAAGATGGAACTGGCCTATGTTGCCGGAAGAAAGGTTGCCCTTGCAGCGCTGCCTGAGCTGCTTCGCTTTCAGCTTTCGCCGCAAGACTACCAGTCTTACATGAAGCGGAAGTATGATCGACGAAGCCAGGTGATAGCCAGTACGGCCTATTATATCGATAGGATCGAGCTTGAGAACAATACCCTGCGGTCGGATCAGGCGCTGATTGCCCTGTTGGATTTAGAGGTTGGCAGAGTGATACCGAATGAGGAGCTGGAACAAGCGGTCAACCAGCTCAACGCCCAAGATATCTTTGCCCGGATCACTTATACAATAAAACAGCAGGGTGATGAAAATGTGTTGGCCATCAAAGTGAATGAGAAGTCCTGGGGACCCGGTTACCTCAATTTTAAATTTGCCTTTGAAGATGATTTTGCCAACCGGTCGGATTTCTCGTTTGGTGCCCAGTACATCTATACCGACCTGACAGACAAGGGGGGCGAGTGGAAGTTTGAATGGCTGCTCGGAAGCTGGAAGCAGGTCAATACCGAATTGTATTTCCCGCTGGACTACAAAAAGCAGTATTTCACCGCTTTGGGCCTTGGCTGGAACCGCGAGAATCGCGAGTTTAACCTCACGCAGGAACAAAGAGAGCAGATTGGCCGCGAGGATCTGACTATTATCGATGCTGAGTATCAGCAATTTACAACTTTTGCTGAAATTGGCTGGAATATTAGGCCGTGGAGTGCCGTTGCTCTTGGCTATAACGGGATCAGCGGAACAGCCAAAGAAATTGATGGCAATGATCAGCAGGACTATACCGCCCATGGTCCTTACCTGTCGTTTGCCTATGATGATCTGGATAATCTCTATTTCCCGACGGAAGGTTTGTTGCTCGAAGCCGAAGTGGGACTTGGGATCAGCCGCAGTACGCTCAATAATGACTCATCAATCAACGGGGAGAATATCTTCTATGATGCCCAATTGATGAAGCCGCTCAATTTTCAACGCCATACTTTGATCGCTATGTTCAAGGCCGGCGGCTCTGAGTCTGATGAGTTAATCCCGATCTATGTTCAGGATTTGGGGGGATTGTTTAATCTTTCCGGTTTTCATCGCTATGAGCTGAACGGCCGTTATCGGCTATTTGGTGCGTTGAATTACCGCTACCGTCTACTGGATAATCATTTCGGCGCTTTTTCTGCCCCAGTCTATATTGGTGGCTCAATCGAACGCGGCGGGGTGTGGGATGAGAGTAGTGATGTTAGCTGGGATAGCAGCATTGGTGCTGCGAGCATATTCGTCGGTGTCGATTCGCCGGTAGGTCCGTTGTACTTTGGCTACGGTCAGGCAGAAGCCGGTGAGAGCTCATTTTATCTCTCGGTGGGAAGTGCATTTAACTAAATGAATGTTTTGACAATTTACTGACATTCCATCTGGCTGACCGGATAAACTGGTCCCTGATATAACCTTTGTCCCTTTCGAAGATAGAGATAGGGCCCCGGCATGGATGTCGGTGCTTTTTCATCTAACCACCCTTTCGAAAAGCAATATATGAGTTTTTGCGAGCCCGTCACTGGCTCGCTTTTTTTTGCCTCTCCGATAGCCCCCCGGGGCATTACTGATGCTCTTTTGTGAGCAACCTTCCAAATCAGCAAATAAGTTTTCTGCGGGCTCGTCTGTAATTGTGGCTTGTGTGTGCTGTTGCATCTCTGTAACCCATGAAAAACCATGATGAAGTTCAAGGATCAATAACTTGAACACGTTCTGAGTTTCATTCTGAAACGGCGTTGGAATGAATGGCGTTCCATAATGAAACAAATCAACCCGAGTAACATATATTTTATTGCTGGCATACCATCAGACAATTGTTCAGTTTTGTATCACCGCTACCCCGCGCAGAATAATAAGGATAGAACGATGAAAAAGATGATTAATCAAGTCGATAATGTGGTTAAGGAGCAACTTCAGGGGGTTGCCAAAGCTCATCCTGAACTCGAGGTGAATTTGGATCCTATGTATATCGTCCGAGGCGATCGCAAGGCGGCCAAGGTTGCGCTTATTTCTGGCGGAGGTAGTGGCCACGAACCGATGCACGGCGGTTTTGTCGGCAAGGGTATGTTGGATGGAGCCTGTCCGGGGGAAATGTTCACCTCGCCAACCCCTGATCAGATGTATGAATGCGGCCAGAAAGTGGATTCTGGCGAAGGTGTTTTGTTTCTGGTCAAGAACTATACCGGTGATGTACTGAATTTTGAAACCGCGGTCGAGCTGCTGCATGCCGAGGGGATCAAGGTACAGTCAACCTTGGTTGATGATGATGTTGCCGTTAAAGATAGCCTGTATACCGCTGGTCGTCGCGGTGTAGCAACGACGGTATTGGCCGAAAAAATTCTCGGGGCCGCCGCCGAGGAAGGCTATGATCTGGATAAAATCAGCGAGCTGGCAAAACGAATTGCCAATCGTGGCCGTTCACTGGGTGTCGCGCTCGCAGCCTGCACCGTACCGGCGGCAGGTAAGCCAAGTTTTGAGCTTAATGATCAAGAAATTGAGTTTGGTGTCGGGATCCACGGTGAGCCGGGTATCGAGCGCCGGGCATTTACTGACGGAGATTCCATCACAACCGATATGATGAGTGAGATCCTGGATAACCAACCCTATGAGCGCACCGTTCGTCGCTGGGATAATGATAGCGGTGAATGGCAGGACGAAACCTGGGTCACCGAATCTCTTCAGGCCGGCGACAGAGTGATTGTGCTGGTCAACAACCTTGGTGCTACCCCGCAGTCTGAGCTGTATATGGTCTATCGCAAGGTAGCGGAGATCCTCGAACCGTTGGATATCTCTATCGAGCGCAATCTGATTGGGAGCTATTGCACGTCGCTGGATATGCAGGGTGTTTCCATCACACTGCTGAAAGTCGATGATGAAATGCTGTCGCTGTACGACACACCGGTAAATACACCTGCGATGCGCTGGGGCTGCTAAGCGTAAAGGAGAACAGGATGACAATAACCAAACAACAAATCGTCCAGTGGCTTGAGCTGTCGGCCGAGATCTTCAAGAACGAGCAAGATTTTCTGACTGACTTGGATCGAGAGATTGGTGATGCGGATCATGGCCTCAACATGAACCGTGGCTTCAAGAAAGTCAAAGAGAAACTGCCAAGCGTGGCGGACAAGGATATCGGCACAATATTGAAAACCACGGGAATGACCTTGCTATCGAGTATTGGTGGGGCCAGCGGCCCACTATACGGCACTTTCTTTATTCGAAGTGCGGCTAGCGTAATGGCCAAGGAAGAGCTCAATCTGGCCGAGCTGACCAAGATGCTTCAGGACGGTGTTGACGGTATTGTCCAGCGGGGTAAAGCCGAAGTAGGCGACAAGACCATGGTTGATACCTGGAACGGTATCCTTGCCAGCCTGAATACCAATCAGGATATCACGCTGTACGATGCCTTGGACGGTGCAGTTACCGATGCAGAAAAGGCGATGAAGGGGACAATTCCGCTACAGGCGAGAAAAGGGCGTGCGAGCTATCTGGGTGAACGTTCTATCGGGCATCAGGATCCAGGTGCCACTTCCACCTATTTGCTCTTCTCTGCACTCCGCAGCGCTTCTGCGCAATAACCTCACTTTCTTTGCTGTTCGAGGTGGCATCGTGCCACCTCATTTAAGGTTAGATTATGGTCAGTATTGTAATTGTTTCCCATAGCCCGGACTTGGCCAAAGGCGTCCATGCTCTGGCTTCCCAGATGACCCAGGGAAAGGTCAAAATTGCCGTTGCGGCAGGGGTGGACGATCCTGAAAACCCAATCGGTACCGATGCGATTGCGGTAATGACGGCGATTGAAGATGTCTATTCACCACAGGGTGTATTGGTACTTGTTGATATGGGCAGTGCGATCCTAAGCACCGATACGGCGCTGGAGCTCATTGATAGCGAACAGGCTGCAAATGTACATGTCTGCGCGGCCCCGCTGATTGAAGGTGCCATGTCAGCCTGTGTTGCTGCAGCGGCGGGTATGCCCCTGGAAGAGGTGATCAATGAAGCCCACACTGCCTTGGTAGCAAAATATACTTTGCTTGATCAGGGTAAAAAACTTCCCGGTACGGGGAGCGTGCAGGATAATACTTCACCTGAACTGCCCGCCGCCGAAGATGAAATCACATTTGAATGGCAGGTACAAAATCCCCATGGCATTCATGCCAGGCCCGCCTCGGCTATTGTGGGTACTGTCAGTCCCTTCGATACCCAGATTTGGCTTGAGTGTCACGGAACAAGAGTCAGTGCGAGGAGCATAAACAGTATTGCGCTACTGGGGGCAGGGCAAGGCGATAACCTTACATGCATAGCCAGCGGTAATGAGGCTTCGCAGGCGCTACAGGCATTTGCTTCGCTTGCCGAAAATCATTTCAATGAGTCGATTGATGCGCCTGCCGTGCCGGTTTCTCATCAGCAACATCATCAAGCTGTTAGGCAACAAATTACTCGGCATCAAGATGGCCGCCTGAGTGCAATCGCGGCATCTGAAGGGATCGCGATAGCGCCCATTTGGCATTACCGCGCCACCATGCCCAAAGCCCGAGATCGTGATTACCTCGGGTACGGACGGGAATGGGCATTATTTTCCGATGCCAGCGGTGCAGCCCAGAAGACCCTTGCCGAGCTGGCAGAGCAGACAGCAATGACTGGCTCGCAATCTGACAGTGAGATTTTTACGGCTCATAGCCAGATACTGACTGATCCCGAGCTGGTCGAGACCATCAAACAGCGACTCAAAGAAGCGGTCAATGTAGAAATTGCGTGGTCTCAGCTTATCGAGAAGACGGCGCAGGCCTATAAAGACTCCCCCAGTGATTATATGCAGGCGCGAGCCAATGATGTCTATGACGTCGGCCGTCGAGTGATGGGATTGCTTATCGGCGAGGCAGAACAACAGATTACGCTTACCGAGCCGGTTATTTTGGTTGCCACCGATCTGTCACCGTCAGATACCGCCCAGCTTGATCCAGCAATGGTGAAGGGGATTATCCTCGAACAGGGGGGGAGTACGTCGCATTCTGCTATTTTGGCTCGCTCGCTGGGTATTCCGGCCGTTGTCGGTCTTAATGGGGTAACAGCGAAGTGCCAGGAAGGACAGCTTGCCGTTATCCGTGGCAGTAGCGGCGAGGTTTGGTTGGCACCAACAGCCCAACGGCTAGAAAAAGCTCGCCGAGAGCAAGACAGCCTAGACCGTCAAAGCAAGCTGGCCAGAGCGCAGGCGATGGAAGATGCCCGAACCCAAGACGGCAAGGCATTGAATGTCTATGCCAACCTTGCCAGTCTGGAGGACGCACAACAGGCGCTGTGCCATGGCGCTGAAGGGGTTGGATTGGTTCGCAGTGAATTCTTGTTTATGGATAGCGAGCAGGCACCTTCAGAGCAGAGCCAGTACGAAAGTTATGCCCAGATAGCCGCGGCTTTTGGTGACAAGCCGGTGATCATTCGTACCTTGGATATTGGTGGTGATAAGCCTTTGGCCTACCTGCAACAAGGGGGGGAGGATAACCCGTTCCTGGGCTGTCGCGGTCTGCGTCTGTGTCTGCAAAATGTTGAGGTGTTCAAAGTGCAGCTCAATGCCCTGCTTCGCGCCCGAGCCAAGAGCCCTAATTTGCAAATAATGTTTCCGATGGTGTCGACCATGGAGGAGCTGAACCAGGCCAAGTATCTGCTCAATGGCTGTTATGAAGCCCTGCAAGATAGTGGGATCCCGGCAGCGATGCCAGAAATTGGCATCATGATAGAGGTGCCTGCTGCGGTCGCCAATGCGAGACAGTTGGCGAAAGAGGTTAGCTTCTTTAGTGTCGGTACCAATGATCTTACTCAGTATGTGATGGCGGCGGACAGAGGCAACGATCGTGTTTCCTACTTGGTTTCCGCTGCCCAGCCTGCAGTGCTAAGAATGATCGAACAGGCTGCGCAGGCAGCCCATGAGGCCGGGATAACTATCGGGATCTGCGGTGAGATGGCTGGTGATCCCAAGCTAACCGCGGCATTGATCGGTATGGGAATTGATGAGCTCAGCATGAGCTCGAACCGTATCGCGGCAGTCAAGCAGGCAGTAAGGGCAACAGAGAGCAAGCTGGCTGAACAAACGGCTGGCAAGGTACTTAATGCTGCAACGTTGAAACAAGTGATGTCATTGCTGTAATTGGGTATATCGGGCGGTTACTTGTAATCGCCCATTTTGATGCCGTAGTGTTTCAGTTTGCGCCACAATGTCGTTCTGCTTATCTGTAGATCGTCACACATCTTGCTGATAATACCGTGGCAATGGATGGCAGAACGAATGATGGTACTTTTCTCGGCATCGGCCAGATTGTTCGAATATTGCGGCTGGTTGCCGGTTGTTTCATGTTCTGCTGTGTGAAGAATACTATCGGGAAGATCTCTGGCCAGGATGATATTGCCATGGGCAAAGTTCGCCGCGCGTTCGATAACGTTGCGAAGTTCACGGTGATTGCCGGGCCAGCGATAGCGTTCAAGGTATGACATTGCTTCCTGGCTGATAGAAAGGGATAGCTTTTTTTCTGCCTCCAGGTGACGCCGCTTTCGCTCGGCCAGGGCCGGTACATCCTCGAGGCGATCCCGTAACGGCGGAATATGAATATCAAATGTCTGCAGTTCCAGCAGTAGCTGCCCGCGAAAGTGTTTCTCTTCGACAGACTGAATCAAGTCGATTGTGGAGGATGCAATGATCCGAACATCGACAGCAATGATATTACCGTTCATCCGGTTGAGCAGACCTGTTTTTAATAAGTGAAGCAGTGCAGCCTGTACCTCGGAGGACAGGCATTCTACCTGATCGAGAAACAGGGTGCCGCCGTGGGCCAGTTCGAACTTGGATGGCGAGGTTTTGTCGCCGTCCTGTACCGATCCCAAAAACTCAGTTGCCATCAGCTCTTTGGGAATCGCCTGGCAGTTCATGGCGATAAATGGCTGCCCCCGCCTTTCGCTGGCATTGTGAATCGCCTGGGCAAGGTGACTTTTCCCCAGCCCGTCTTCGCCATGGAGTAGGACGGGCCCACGTCCTTTTGCCGCATGGCGAGCCTGGCGGATTGTCCGGTGCATCGCATCAGAGACCCCGACAATGTCATCGAACGTCAGTCTGGCCCGGTTACCGGCATGCTGGTGGACCAAATCACGAATATGCTTAAGCGGATAGAGAAGGGCGATATAGCAATGGGTTTCGTTGTGATCGTTCCTGACTATTTTGAGTGATATCACCAGGGAAATCAGTTTTCCTTTGCACTCTATCGTTGTTTCGACCATATCCAGTCCTTTGCCATGTCTGATGGCTTGTTGGACGCACTGGGGTAATGCCAATATGGTATTGATCTCTCGGCCTGATTCGCTGGTGGTCAGGCCGAGCAGTTCGCATCCCTTCTGATTCAGGTAATGGATTTTCCCGCTGGGATACCAGGCCAGTACACCTTCCTCAACGCCTTCCAGCAGCACATGTACCTCGGATAAGTGCTGATTCGATTCCGTCAGCATACTTTCGGCCCGCATTTGGCTGGCAATATCCCGGGCGGCAGAATGGATCAATCCAAGGGCGGATACGCTCGCTTTTTCGACGGGCAGTACCAAGGCAATACAGCCTTGTGCCGAGCCGTTACCATCAAAGACTGGAGCGGCATAGACAGCAAGATCGTGCAGCGCCTGTTTAAAATGTTCATAGCCTGTTGTTTGGGTTGCTTTGGCCAAATGCATGGCGCTGGAAATCGCGTTGTTGCCGATAACACCTTCCCGCCAGTACACCCCTTCAGCGATGCCCAGAGCATGCAGCTTATCCTCCATTTCGGGGGTAGCGCAGCCATATAAGCTACAGCCGGTTTCATCGCAAACGAGAAAGGCGCAGCTGTCGTTTTCCAGGTATTCGTAGATGTCCTCAATAGCTGGTACGGCAACATTCAGAAAAGACGCTTTGCTTTTTAATATTGAGTCGAATGTCACGCCTTTGGCCCGGTGGGGAACCGGCCAATGATCATGGCGTTGTTGTCGACGACATCGCGCCCAGACCTGCTGTAAGTGAGGATCCATATCGGGAAGGCTGGCCTCAACAGAAGGCTGCGATACAAAGGCTTGCCAAATCTCTTTGGTCAACGCATGACGAGGGGGCATAGAAACTATAACGGCTTATTTAATGTGAGGGCATTTTAGCGGTTTGTTGTGCAAAAGAATGTAGCCCTGATTAGAAAATACTGGATTAGTAAGAACAATTACGGCCTATCTATCCACAGCTGAGTCAGGAAATTCAGTAATTTATTGTCACACTATACTTAAAAAATAACTATCTTTTCGATTGGACGCAGCGATTCTTTATCAGGCAGGGACCATGAGAACAACCTTGATCATCGGTATTATCTTGGTGTCCGGCCTGGCGGCTGGAATTTGGTACAAGGAACAGGCCCGTAGTCAGAATTCCTCGTTTTCTCGAGGCGGTACTCCGAGTGTCATTGTCGCGGTGGTGAGTCGGCAGAATGTCCGGCATGAGGTCGAGGCACTCGGCACAATTAAATCTCGCGAATCGGTGGTCGTGTCGGCCAAGGTGACTGAAAAAGTCGAGCAGGTACATTTTAGAGATGGCCAGCAAGTCAATGCCGGCGATCTGCTGGTGACCTTGAGATCGGGTGAGCAGAAGGCCAAGATGCGCGCCGCCAAAGCCAATCTGAAAGAGCAGCAGCGGGAATATAAACGGATTGAAGGCTTGGTCAGGCGCAATACGATTGCCAGCTCCGAGCTGGATAAGCTATTCACCGATATAGAGATAGCCCGTGCCGTGCTGGCGCAGAATCAGGCTGAGCTGGAAGCCAGATTTATTCAGGCGCCGTTTGCTGGCGTGTTGGGGTTTCGCCAGATCAGCCCCGGTGCATTGCTAACGCCGGGGACGGTGATCACCACACTCGATGATCTTGTCAAGGTCAAGCTCGACTTTACCGTTCCGGAGCAGTTTATCGGCCAGTTGCGGCTAGGCTCCGTCATTGAGGGAGGCGTAGCTGCCTTTCCCGATCGGCTGTTTGCCGGCAGCGTGACGGGGATCGACAGCAGGGTAAATCCGCTGACGCGGGCAATTGTGGTACGGGCTGAAATCAACAACCCAAAACTACTGCTACGCCCCGGCATGCTCATGACGCTAAGTTTGATTGTCGAGCAGCGGCAGGGACTGGTGGTGCCGGAAGAAGCCCTGGTCCCGCGACAGCGCGACAATTATTTGTTTGTCGTCAACAGGGAGAATATTGTTGAGCAGCGCCTGGTCGAAGTCGGCTTTCGCAGCCGGGGAGAGGCTGAAATCCTCAGTGGTGTTGCGGAAGGCGAACACATTATTACCCGGGGGATCCAACGGGTAAGACCCGGACAGGCTGTTGAGACCCGCACGGGCGAGCGTTTTAGCTATCAGGAGGCGGGCTGATGTTATTGACTGATATCTCGGTCAAACGCCCTGTGTTTGGCTCGGTGATCAGTTTGCTGCTGATCACCTTTGGCCTGGTGGCCTATGAGAGGTTGCCGCTGCGCGAATATCCCAATATCGATCCTCCCATTGTTACCGTTTCTACCAGCTACCGCGGGGCGTCGGCCTCAATTGTTGAAACCAGCATTACCCAGCTGGTGGAAGATCGCATTTCCGGGCTGGAAGGGATCCGCAATATCAGCTCGCAAAGTCGCGATGGACGTTCGACGGTGACATTGGAATTTGGCATTGGTCGCGATATAGATGCTGCTGCCAATGACGTCCGGGACAGGATTTCCGGGATCCTGAACAATTTGCCGGACGAGGCCGAGCCGCCAGAGGTTCAAAAAGCGGCAGGAAGCTCGGAAGTGATCATGTGGTTGAACCTAGTGTCCGATCGGATGGGGACACTGGAGCTGACCGATTATGCCCGCCGGTATCTTGTCGATCGTTTTTCGGTCATTGACGGCATCGCCAATATTCGCATTGGCGGTGGTAAGGAATATGCTTTGAGGATCTGGATAGACAGGCAGAAGCTGGCTGCCCGGGGATTGACCGTGACGGATATTGAAGACGCCTTGCGTGCCGATAATGTCGAGCTGCCAGCCGGAACAATCGAGTCGCAGAGCCGGCAGTTCTCTATCCGTACCCAACGCAGCTTTGTCGCGCCAGAGGACTTCGCCAGGCTGGTGGTTGGTGCCGGGACGGATGGTCATTTGATCCGGTTAGGTGATGTTGCCCGGGTAGATCTGGCGGCCGAAGAAGAGCGAATTACCTTCCGGGGCAATACCCAAGACATGATTGGGCTGGGGATCAACCGCCAGTCGACGGCCAACACCCTGCAGGTGGCCAGGGCCGTCAATACCCTGGTTGATAAGTTAAATCCGACCCTGCCGGAAGGCATGGAAATCAAGCGCTCGTATGATTCATCGGTGTTTATTCAGGCCTCGATAGATGAGGTCTATAAGACCTTGCTGATTGCCTTGCTGCTGGTCGTTCTGGTGATTTATCTGTTTCTCGGCAGTGTTCGCGCAATGCTGATCCCGGTGCTGACATTGCCGGTATCGTTGATTGGCAGTTTTACGGTGCTGTATGCACTGGGCTTTACCATTAACCTGCTGACCTTACTGGCGCTGATATTGGCAATCGGCATTGTGGTCGATGATGCCATCGTGATGCTGGAAAACATTCATCGCCGCATCGAACTGGGAGAACCACCGTTAAAAGCAGCTTTTCTGGGGGCCCGCCAAGTGAGCTTTGCGATCATTGCCACCACTGTCGTACTGGTGTCCGTATTTTTGCCGATTGGTTTTTTGGAAGGAGACTTGGGCAAGCTGTTCCGTGAATTTTCGATTGCTATCAGTACGGCCGTAATTCTATCGTCACTGGTCGCGTTGACGCTAAGCCCGATGATGGGCTCGAAGATAATGCGTCGTGTAGAACATGAGCCTTGGCTGGTGAGAAAAACAGGCCATATCCTGGCTTCGGTAACTGCATTTTATCGTCAGGTACTCGATAGTTGGCTTAAGCGTCCGTACTTGATTGCCGGGATCATGGTGATTGCGTTGGCGGGCAGCGGTTGGCTGGCAAGTCGGATCCCGTCGGAATTTGCCCCGCGGGAAGATCGGGGGGCGATGTTTATCATTATCAACGGGCCGCAGGGGGCTAGCTATGCATTTATGCAGCCTTACATGAATGAAATTGAGCACCGGCTAATGCCCTTGGTTGAGTCCGGAGAGATCAAGCGTTTGCTGGTGCGTGCTCCGCGTGGCTGGGGGCGGCTCGAGGACTTTTCCAACGGTTTTGCCATTGTGGTGCTGGAAGATTGGGCGCTGCGACGCGGTGCCTCGGCAATCATTGGCGACATTCATCGCAGATTGTCTGATTTGGCCGGAGTAAGGGCGTTTCCGGTCATGCGCCAGCCGTTTGGCCGCGGGGTCGGCAAACCAGTACAGTTTGTTCTCGGAGGCAGCAGTTATGAAGAGCTTGCTCAGTGGCGGGATATCTTGCTTGATAAAGTGGCAGAAAATCCGCGGCTGACCAGTGTTGACCATGATTATAAGGAAACCAAGCCCCAGCTCCGAATTCAGATTGATCGTGACAGGGCCGGTGATCTCGGGGTATCGCTTCGTGATATCGGCCAGACTTTGGAGTCGATGCTTGGCTCTAGGTTGGTTACCACTTATAAGTGGCGTGGCGAAGAATATGATGTAGTGATTGAAGGCCAGCGAGAAAGGCAGAATACCGCCGCCGATCTCAGTAATTTGTACGTTCGTTCGGATCGCAGTGATGAGTTGATCCCGCTCTCTAGTTTGATCACCGTGACAGAGTTTGCCAGCGCGCCGCAGCTAAACCGCTATAACCGAGTGAGGGCTATTACCATTGAGGCCAATCTTGCGGATAACTACACCCTGGGAGAAGGGCTGTCTTACTTGAATGAACTGGTTCGGCAGTTTCTGCCTGCCGATGCTGTTGTGAATTACAAAGGAGCATCGCAGGACTATCAGGATTCCAGCTCCTCGGTATTATTTGTGTTTATATTGGCTCTGGTGGTGGTGTTTCTGGTATTGGCTGCACAGTTTGAGAGCTATATTCACCCGTTGGTGATCATGCTGACGGTGCCGCTGGCAACGTTCGGGGCATTGCTTGGGCTGTATTTTACCGATCAGAGCTTAAATATTTATTCGCAGATCGGGATCATTATGTTGGTTGGGCTGGCAGCAAAGAATGGGATATTGATTGTTGAGTTCGCCAATCAATTACGCGATCAGGGGATGACGTTTGAGCAGGCTATTGAGGAGGCCTCGGTGGCTCGGTTACGTCCGATCCTGATGACGGCGATTACGACGGCGGCTGGTGCCGTGCCTTTGATCCTGGCAACAGGGGCGGGAGCAGAAACTCGGTTCGTTATTGGTATTGTGGTATTGACAGGGATACTGGTAGCAACCTTCTTTACCCTGTTGGTGATCCCTGTTGTGTATAGTTTGCTGGCTCGACATACCAACAGTCCGGAGTTTGTGGCGCATAAACTGGAGCAGCAGCTGGCAGAAGAGAATACTGTCGAGTTTAAAAAATTGGGCTAGTAATAGATGATGCCATATAAGATTTAAATAGGTTTTACGGGGTAAGTATTTTTACCCCGCCACCTATAAAAAACACCCGTTTATATTAGTATGCTGGTTTGAAACCAGCTATATAACTTGTTTTGCAGGTAAAAGCGTTATTCGTGGTGAAATTGCATTCAAGGCGATATTGTGGAGCATTTCGTCAACTGTGGTACAGCAATCTGCCAGTACTACGACCTGATACTTTTCAGCCTGCTTGGATATTGCCGTGTGGGTGACGCAGTTCTGGGTCATCATCCCGCACAGCAGCAGCGTGTTAATACCTTGCTCGCTTAATACCTGATCCAGATTGGTTTGCTCGAAGCTGTCGGCAAATGTTTTGGTAACTATGATGGCATTAGGCGCTGCTGCTGTTATTTCTGGGTGGATTGCTGCGCCTTGCGTTCCTTCGTTAAAAAAAGGAGCAACACTTATATCGCGACTGGCAATATGCTGGACAAGGATGATCGGCGTGTCTTGCTGGTTGGCTCGTTCAATCGCCTTTTTGATTTTTTCCAGTGTATTGCTGATGTCCCATAATGGATATTTTCCTTCTGGGAAATAGTCATTCTGTGGATCGATAATAATAAGGGCTTTGCCGGATTGTTGAGTCATAGTGTTCTCCCGTATAACGTTTTAGTGAGGTACGGCAGACAGTATGACAATAACGATAATAGAGTTTGAGTGGCATATTTGACATTATTGAGGGCAAAAGTGACATCGTCTCCTCTTCCCTCGACAGTAAATGGGGGCGCGGATTCGGTAACCAATCAGTAATTAACCAGCCTATGTGATCACCGAATATACATGGTAAAGGTTTATTCTTCTTTGAGGGTAAAGCCAACTTTTACCGTTACCTGCCAGTGGTCGACCTCTCCACTCTCGATATTGCCCCGAATATCGCAGACTTCAAACCACCGCATGTTGCTAATACTGCTGTTAGCCTTGCTAAGGGCTGAATTGACAGCATCTTCCACACCGTTCGGAGACGAGCCTACCAGCTCTATCAGTTTGTATGTATGGTCGGACATAGTTTACCCCTTTATTAACTGGTTGCTGCGATGAGCTTAAAGCGTTTGCAAAGGTGCATACCTAAGTAAAACTAGCTGATGATCTTGATAAATTCCGCCTCGGTGGCGTAATCATGTTTTTCTGCCCGGTCGAGAAAGACGATTCCGTTGAGGTGATCCAGCTCATGTTGGAAGATCCGAGCAATAAACCCTTCCATGGTGGCTTTTATCTCGTGTCCCTCGAGGGTGGTATAGCGCACTTCAATTTGCTTGTGGCGGCTTACCTTCGCCCGCATGCCGGGAATACTCAGGCAGCCTTCCCAGTCTTTTTCTGTTTCTTTGCTCGACCATGTCAGCTCGGGGTTGAGCATCAGGGTTGGTTCCATGTGCGGGGCATTGGGATAACGAGGGTTGGGACTGGAAGCAACGATGAACGCACGGACAGATTTGTCAACCTGTGGCGCGGCAATACCGACGCCACTGTGATCCAGCATCTTTTTTTCCAGTGCAACAAAGAACGGCGCATACGCCTTGAATTGACTTGGAGTCAGCGGGGCTGCCAGCTGGCGCAGGATGGGATTGCCGAGCTGGACGATTTCTAATGGAAGGTTGACTGACATTACTAGGTTCCTGTCTCGAGTACCGTTGTTATAAGCGTACGCGTAATTGAACGGGTTAGAAATGGTTTCTTCGACTGTTATTTAGTAAGGGCTAGATTGTTTTTCTTTTCGTGTTAGGTTATTTAATGAGTATGGTTAAGCTGATACTGCTTAGTGCTCTTAGGGTGAAGGAGGATGCAGGTGCGCATTGGATTGGTTGTTACAGCTTTGCTGTTTTCTTTGGCCTCGCAGGCTGATGAGCGGGAGCTGGGGGAGGTCTTTGTTGATGCCGCGGGCTCTGAGCAGAAGCTTGAGTTTATTGGCGGAGGCAATAGGCCTGTCGGCAATACGATGGTGGATAAAGATAGTGTCTACCAAGATAAAAACCAAACTGATCCTACGGAGTTTGGTGCAGGCTTGAAATTTAATGCCACCGAAGATTTCAGCATTTCGGTCGAGGCTGGCGGCGAGGTAATTGATGATCAGGCCATCGAAGTCGATAGCGGCTCAGTGGTATTTGAGCTGAGCTACTAAAGACGTTTCTTTCTAGCTGGCTTGATAATAATTTATCTCGTGTCTATTTGACGGCATTCAGCAAAGATTTGATACAACAAAGCCGGCGTAGTGCCGGCTTTGTATCGTTAAGATTATGCTGTGTGACTTATATGTTCTTGAGCGCTTCTGCAATAGCGGTATCGAGCTGGCTGTCCTTGCCGGTTGCGACCTCGGATGGAGTATTGAATACGGTAACATCGGGCTGAAGCTCGAGGTTTTCATACAACTTTCCGTCAATAGTTCGCAACGGTTGATAGGGGAACATATAACCCACGCCCTGATAGACCTGAGACTCCACGCCCATTACCGTCGTGCCTGTGCCCGGAACCGGCTCACCGATAATCGGACCTACATTGAGATCTTTGTAGTATTGGCTAAAGGCAGAAGCTTCTGAATATGATCCCGAGTTAGCGATGACCACGGACGGTTTTAGCCAACTACGACGGCTGGCATCCGACGCAGCTTGGCCTATATGAGGGACAACATCGGCCACTTTACGCGCTGTAAGGAATTCGATGAGCGTATCAGCCAGAAAACCGCCGCCATTAAAGCGGACATCGACAATCAGTGCCTCGGCATTTCTCAATCGACCCAGCGCTTCAGAACGAAGGTGCAGAAAAGCGTCATTGCTCATATCTGGTAGATAGACATAACCTACCTTACCGTTGGTTTTCTGCGTGACATAGTTTCGTCGGGCGATCTCCCAGCGTTTCAGAATTAGTGAATAGGCCTCGTAGCGGTCAACGGGAGTAATACGTTGCTGCCAGCTGCTCTCGTCATTGCGTTGCAGTGTCAGCGCAACAGGTTCATCGGCCTTGTTGTTTAGTGCTATGGCAAGTTCTGCCAGGGTTTGAACCGGTATGTTGTTTACGGCAACAAGACGATCGCCCGACTGGATTTCGTAGGCATCATTATCTGACGGGCCGCCCGGAAGAATATCGCTAATAATCAACCCATCGGTCTGATTTTGCTTGTTTTCACGTCCGGAGTCTGACGACTGTGAAGTGGGGGCGATATGCTGGTTGAAGATCAGCCCGAGTTCCGCGGTTGCATCTTCTCGCATAGTATAGGCAGGCTCAGCATAGGCACCAGTGTGCGAAGCATTTAGCTCCCCGCTAAGTTCTTTGAGCACATTGACAAAGTCACGGTTGTTATTGATGTGCGGGAGAAAGCGTTGGTAGTTTTCGCTGTAGAATGCCCAGTCGACATTATCCATGTCGGGGCGATAATACAGATCCTGTGTTTGTCGTACGAACTGCTGGTACGCCGCCAGTTTTCTTGGCGCTTCTTGATAATCAACGGGTAGCTCGATAGGTAAACTGATTGACTCTCCTGTAGCCGTATCCACTTCGAATACTTCACCTTCAGCCAGAAGGTAGACATAGCTTTGATCTGCCGTGATATAGACATCGGTTGCCATTGGTTGGTCGGCAAATACGGTATGAGACTCTTCGGTTCGAAGGTTGTAAATAAAACCGCGAGTGGTTTCGTCGCCGGAAGGTGAAGCAACCATATCAACCACCAGCAGTTGATCACCCAGCAAGTGTGTTTCTAGTACGGCACTGGAAAAAGGCAGATGAAACGCATCGCGATATTCGATGTTGCTGGCTGAAAACGGATAGCTTTCGACCTCTTCCGGCACTTCTCGAGCATCCTTAAAATCTTTCATCGCGCTGCTATTGGTGAAAATACCGGTGACGGTTTCATCCCAGTCTTCGCCATCGGCGGTTTTCAAGCCAAACTTCGAGGTTGTCCAGGTGAGTATGCGATTGTCCTGGCTCCACTTGGGTTTGCCATTGTAGAATCCGCTCTGAGAGACATTCACTGCGGGATTTTTACCTTCGGCATCGACAACATAGATCTGCTCTACATAGGGACGCGGCGAAAGGTGAACCGCCAGCTGAGTGGAGTCGGGTGACCACACAAATTCAAGACGGTTTGACTCGCTTACCATGTCAGCGGCAATCAGCTCCTTGCCTGTGTTTGGTCGTGAGTTGGCCTTGGTCTTGGTATCATTTTTAGTCGATAGCAGTGACGGTACGGTGCTGAGCCAAGATGGCTCGGAGGAATTAGTGTCATAAGTTTCAAGGTCAACCACATGTAATGCACGGCCGTCAATAACAAAGGCGAGCTTGAGCCCGTCAGGCGAGTAAACTGGCTGCGAGACATCGTGATCAGGCAGGACCAAGAAAGGTTGTTCGTTGACTGCTGGTGCATTGGACAGCATTTCTTCCTTGCTGGAGGAGTGAGCCTGGTATAACCCCCAGTGTCCATTGCGCATGGCTGAATACATCACGCCATACCCATCGGGGGTAAAAACCATTTGTTTTTCTTCAGAGGCTGACTGGGTCAGTTTTTTGACCTTTTCGGTTTTTGTATTCATGGCATAGATGTCACCATAGGTGCTGAATAGCACCTCGTCGGCATCAAAAGCGGATGGCATAAAGCGAGTTGCGGTATCGCTATGAAAGAACTGGCTTGGCGTGACAGCGTAGCTATTGATATTGATATCAAGTTTCTTCGGCGTTGTTTGGTTTTTTTCTAACCGGTACAGCTCGCCGTTATAGGAAAAAGCCAAATCGCCATTGTCCGATGCCGACAGGTGACGGACGGGGTGATCGGTTAAGGTTGTGAGCTGGGTTTCTTGATTGGTGCCTAGGTCGTAATACCAGACATTGAAGCTGCCGCTGCGTTCGCTCAGAAAGTAAAAGCCGCTATTGTTACTGTTCCAAAGCGGGTGTTGCGCCGCGACTTTGTTTTCTGTCAGCTGCTTGTGCTTACCTGTCGTTGCATCAAATAGCCAAATGCTGGGAACGGCAAAAGATGTTTGATGTTTTCTAAATAACTGATCTTTGTGTGGGGAGTTATAGAGCAGTTGTGTTTTTTGATTGTTCCAGACGGCAGACTTGGCGGGGATCGGTAATAAAGCCTGTGCAGCTTTTTGTTTCGTATCAACACGGTAAAGCTGATTGCCTTTGGTACCGAACGCATAAACTGGCAGGCTGTAAAAATCTTGCGTGCCAGCGGTTAAACGTGTGGTGTTGAATAGAACCGTATCGCCATTGTCGGTAAAGGCTGTCGGGATATCGGCTGAAGAGTGATAGGTGAGACGGGTCATCTCACCTGTCTTTAAGGAAACAGTGAAAACATCATCATTTCCGTATGGGTTGGCGGCAAAAGCCAGTGTCGTATTGTCAGGTGACCAAATCAAGGCATGAGGGTAGAACTCACCATTGGTTATTGCTCGTGCATTACCGCCGTCACTGGATGCCAAGTAGATACGGCTTTGATAGGTAAATGCGAGTTGCTTTCCATCTGGTGATAAGGCGGTATTGCGCAACCAGAGGGGGCTATCAGTATTGGGAGCGGAAAGCGGCTGGCTACCGGAAGCAAAGGCCGGTGATAGCAAACTGGAAATGAGTGCGGCAAGTAATGAACAGCGCGCGAATGGTCTCATGACATAATCCTTGTTGGTCATTTTAAGAATAAACAAGTTGCGCCCATGACTTATTGGTTTTCGTTAATACTGAACGCCGTTCATATATAGCACGAATAGATGGCTATTCGACATATGATCTTTGTATGTTTTTGTTATAAAGAGGTAATTCACCGAGGGTGAATAGAAAAGGCCAGCGAAATGCCGGCCTTGAGGAGATGAGCAGATTAATCGGTTGGTTATTTGTTGTCTGCTTTTTCCGCTTTGAGTTTATTGCATTCGGTAACCGGGATCGCTGTGGTACTGATCATTTTACCATCTTGCATACAGATAATATGAGGAACGGTTACTCTGCTGCCTCCTCCCATTTCGGCAAAGGCTAAGCCAGAAAAGACAATACCAGAAAAGGTAATGCAAAGTACTGCTATAACTTTTTTCATGTGTTTCCTCCGCGCTTGTAGGCGAACGTGGTCAAATATTGATCTGTTCGAGATATAAACGTAGCAGCGATCTGCTATCAAGGTTGTCGCAGGGTTGTTTCATAAGGTCATCGCTTGATGGCTTACTATCATTTTCATGTAAAATAATATGCTGATGTGGCTTAAGAGGGGCTGAATGTATCGGAGAAATGAATTTACAATGTAAATGACGCAGATTTTAGCTAATCGAAACCGTATTAATAATTATTGCAATAAATGACGGCTGATGTTGCGAGCTATTATGATTGTATTATCATTGAATGAAAGATAAAAAGAACCTAATCAGGCACTTACATTTATAGGGACGAAAATGACAGCAATAGCTTTTCTTGATTCATTGAACCAGCGCTATTTATCTTTGCATCGAGCCAAAGAAGATTTCTTTTGGGAAACCTACATGGGAACCAGTGATGACCATGAGGGATCGACACAAGCAGAGACGGAATGGGCGGCATTCCTAAGTTCTCCAGCCCAGATCACCGAGCTAAGAAAGCAGATCGAGGCTGTCGAGTTACTCGCTGACTCTGATGAAAAAACGCAAACCTTGATTGGACTTAATGGCTGGTTGAATACTTTTCGGGCTCATGCGCTGGAATCAGAGCAGGCGCAGAAGCTAAAAGCAAAACTGATTAAATTCGAAGCGGATTTGTTTGAGAAAAAACAAAACCATGTGATGAAATATGTCGAGGAAGACGGAAACGAAGCGGAAGGATCGTTGCCTGTTCTTGCTGCCAATATTCGTACGAGCAGTAATGAAAGTGTTCGCCGCTCCTCGCATCAGGCTTTGCTCGACTTAGAACAGTGGCTACTTGAAAACGGCTTTTTAGAGTTGGTAAAGCTGCGCAACGAGTTTGCACGGTCGTTAGGGTATGACAACTTCTTTGATTACTCTGTTGTCAAAACTGAGCAGATGACGACGACAGAGCTGTTTACGATTCTTGATGATTTTGAAGCGAGAACAAGAGATAGCCATCTAAGCAGCTTGGATCGGTTGGCCGATGCCAAGGGTGAGCAATCGTTGAAAGGATATAACTTTGTGTTCTCGTTTTCTGGGGATGCAATGCGAGACTTGGATCCCTATGTCCCGTTTTCACAGTCGTTGCGGCGCTGGGTTGAATCATTTGGTCGCTTGAATATTGAATACTCAGGTGCTGAGCTGACGCTGGATCTTCTTGATCGTAAAGGTAAATACCAAAATGGTTTTTGTCATGGCCCGGTTCCTTCATTTTATGATCAAGGCCGCTGGATACCAGCCAAGGTGAACTTCACCAGCAACGCCAAACCGGATCAGGTTGGAAGCGGGTATGACGGTATCAACACCTTGTTTCATGAAGGTGGACATGCCGCACATTTCTCTAATGTGAAGATGAATGCGCCGTGTTTCTCGCAGGAGTTTGCGCCAACTTCGATGGCGTATGCAGAAACTCAGTCAATGTTCTGTGATAGCTTGCTTAGCGATGCAGACTGGTTGAAGCAGTACGCACTGGATGCCAACGGTGATGCTGTACCGGATAGCGTGATTAAGTCAATGATTGACAGCAAGCAGCCTTTTAGAGCGTATGGCGAAAGAAGCATCTTGGTTGTCCCATATTTTGAGCGGGCATTGTACCGTCTGAGTGATGATGAGCTGAGTGGTGAAGCCGTTACAAAGCTGGCAAGGGCAACTGAGCAACAGATCCTTGGGCTGGCTTGCGGTCCGCGTCCGTTGATGGCGATTCCGCATTTGCTATCGGATGAGGCGGCATGCGCTTATCAAGGCTACCTGCTGGCCAACATGGCGGTGTACCAGACAAGGGCATACTTTACCGAGAAGTTTGGCTACTTAACCGATAACCCACAGATTGGACCGCTACTGGCGAAACACTACTGGCATGGCGGTAATAGCGTTAACCATAACGCGACCATATTGAACTTGACGGGCGAAGGCTTTAACGCCAAGTACCTGGCAGACGAGTGCAACCTGTCCGCAGCACAGGCGTGGGAAATGGAACAGCAAAAAATATCGGCGCTGCAGTCAAGAGCCCGAGCTGAGGTCGCTCCGCTCAATGCCACTATTTATATTGTTGACGGCGCCAGCCAGATAGCCAACAACCAGCGTTCCGACAGTGGTATGTGCGACGAGTTTGAGCAATACATTGTGTCGACCTATGGCCGTTAACGTTAAATAGGTGTAGGCCCACCTATCAATAAAAATACCAGCCAGTACTTGCAACGTGCTGGCTGTTTTCCGTTCAGAACTCCTTCCGTGTAATTGCTTTTTACATGCCCTTGCGTGCTACTGCCGCTCTGCTTTTTATTATCAAGGCTAAAATCCATCCGTAAGTTTTCAAAAAAAGTGACATGTAAGCATAAAGATGCTAAATAGACCTTACGGCTGAAATAATGCTCCAGAGTATCCATATTCTAAAAATATAATGCCAAGTAGTGCATATCAATGGATCATTCAGATTCTCATGCGTTCAGCTGTTATCAAACACACATCAGGAAACAACTTAATGAAATTAATACTGAAATTAATTGCCGGTATCGTTGCCGGTATTTTAATCGGATTTTTTGCCCCAGAAGCCGTCATCCGCATTCTGCTGACAGTGAAACTGCTCGGTGGCCAACTGATCGGATTTACCATTCCCTTAATTATTCTTTTCTACATTACCAGCGGCATTGCCAGCTTGCCGAAAAACTCAGGTAGCTTATTGGGTAAGACGGTCGCACTTTCTTACGGTTCAACTGTTCTTGCCGGAAGCCTGGCGTTTCTTGTCGCCAGTTCGGTGATCGCAGGTCTACCAGCACCAGATCAAGCCGCTACCGATGCGGGTGCTAAACTGACCAGTTTTATCAGTTTGGAAATTCCGCCAATGTTTGGGGTCATGACGGCGCTGGCAACCGCCTTCTTGTTTGGATTGGGGATCAGTATAACCAACAGTGTTCGGCTTAAAGAAATTGCCGATGACGGTCGCAGTATTATCGATCTGCTGTTATCAAATGTTATTATTCCGCTACTGCCATTTTATATTGCCGGTATCTTTGCCGAGATGGCAGCAGAGGGCACTGTATTTACGACCTTGAAAACCTTTGGTGTCGTCTTGGCACTGGCTGTCTTGATGCATTGGGTTTGGATCACCATTCAGTATACCTTGACAGGCGTCGCATTGGGTTTGTCACCAGTTAAGCTGATCAAAAATATGCTACCGGCCTATTTTACGGCTATTGGCACTATGTCTTCAGCGGCGACTATTCCTGTTACCCTGCGACAGACCAAGAACAATGGCGTCGATGATTCCATTGCCAATTTCACCATTCCACTATGTGCCACTATTCATTTGTCTGGTTCTACCATTACTCTGATCACCTGCTCGACGGCGGTGATGGCATTAAGTCAGCATATTGCTCTGCCATCCTTGATTGAGATGCTGCCGTTTATCATGATGCTGGGTATTACCATGATTGCAGCTCCAGGTGCCCCGGGCGGCGGCGTAATGGCGGCACTGGGATTAATGTCGACGATGCTTGGCTTTGGCGAAGCCGAGCTGGCACTGATGATTGCCCTGTATATGGCGCAAGACAGTTTTGGTACTGCGTGTAATATCACGGGTGATGGTGCTATATCGCTGTGGGTAAACAAGTTTGCTCAAAAGCAGCCTGTATCTGCTGACTCCGTAAAACAAGTTGGCTAACTATCAATCTAACAGTATTGGCTAACAAGAAATAACACTGCTAAAACAAGCCACCTGTCGAGGTGGCTTTTTTTTGCCTGAACAATGGTGCTAACATTTTGATTGTTTCTAAAATTATACGGCTATTTAAAGTGATTTAAGTGACTGACGGCATCTTTAAACTGCTCATTGAGTTCTTCATGGTTCAGGGTTTGTTTTTCGGTATCGAAGTTATCGTAAAAGCTCGGTATAGACAGGCTAGCTTTGACGATGCCATCGAAGTAGGGGGCTGATTGTACGGCTGCGGCCAGTACGCTGGCACCGCCCATCGAGCCTGGCGAGGTGGATAACAGCACCATGGGTTTGCTCTGAAATACTTTCGGCTCGATGCGTGAACACCAGTCAAAAATGTTCTTGTAGGCGACGGAATACGAACCGTTATGCTCGGCGAATGAGATGAGCACGCCATCGCTTTCACCTATTTTATTCAGAAATTCCTTGGCAAGCTGTGGATGGCCAAGCTCTTCTTCTTTATCCTGGCTGTATAGCGGTAATTCATAATTGTTGAGATCCAATACTTCGACTTCCGCTTTATCCAACAGCTCACAGGCATAGTGAACCAGCTGTTTGTTGATTGATTTCTTGTGGGTACTTGCGGCAAAAGCAATAATTTTCATGCTTACTCTCTCCGGGTGCGTTAAGCGCCAAGCTTAGTCATTGTGAGAGTGTAGCAGTTCAAGCTTAATTAAGTTCTGAGTAACGTAGAGTGAAGCCGGAAGCTTGGAGGTGAGGGAGAGTGCTTCTCGTTTAGGGACTTAGAATCAAGGCCGTGGTTGAGATCGACTGTGCTGCGAGTGATAGCGAATTCATGCTGAATCCGCAAATCACAACGCAGTAACCGTGGTATTTATACAGAACGTAAGCTGCTATCTGGCGAGTCAGCCTTAAAGGCCGATGCTCGGCAGCTCAGGAAAAGCGCCAAGCCCGTAGGCTGAACGGCTGTCATAGATATTGTTGTTCTGCTGAATGTTATGTTCAGCCTTGTCATTGAAGGGTGTTCCGATAAGGTTATTGCCGGTGATAGATATCTGAACCGAGGAGCTGTCAGAAGGCAGACCCAATAGTACATTTCCCTTTTGTCTTTCCATCAGAATGATGTTGTTGGTCAGCTCGACAGACTGCGGAACAGATTGATCGATACCTTCCATACCAAACCCGATTACCTGAAAGTTGGCGGTGTTTGGTCCCTGCTCAAGAAGACTGTTTCTTATTGTTAGCTTGCCGCCGTTGGAGATATCAACCAGTCGGCTATCTGCGCTATCCAGCGAGGCAATCTCGCTATATTCGATAAGAGTTTCCTTCGCCCGGGATTTGATTTCATGGCCGTTGTCCTTAGAGCGATAAAATTTGCTGTAGCGGATCTCAAGGCGATCGTTCGCACTGTAAACCGCGTGGGCATATCCTGCCTTTCCTAGTCGCTCAAAGGTGCTGTATTCAATGATCAGACTGCCGGTATTTTTGGCTGTTAAGATCCCCTGTTCGCTGTCGTGAAAGTAGACACCGCTAAGTCGTAGGTCTTTGCCTTCCTGCCTGATACAGGCACCATTTTCGTTCGGAACACTAACACCACTGCACTCGATGTTGTCCATGCTGACATTGTCACCCGCGATCACAAAAGTTGCCTTGTTCTGAACTTGTGCGCCTTTGAAGTGGGTGCCGTCGCTACCGACGAGTTTCACGTTATCTGGACGGATTGTCATCCCCTGGGTGAATACACCGCTGCCAAACTGCACTAGGCTATTATTCTGGATCGCGTTCTCGGCCTCGCTTGGGGACGTAAACGTTTTGCCGTCAACGACTATCACCGAGTTTTGTACCGGTGGGACAGGAACGGTGGGTTTGTCGGGGATCCCGGTGCCGGGGTTGCTCGGTGTACCGCTTCCCGGATTGGTTGGTGTTCCTTCACTAGGGATACCTGGTGTACCGCCTGGTTGTTCTGAACCGATCCCCGTGGATGAGGTCGATCCTGAGCCACAGGCGCTAAGGAGCAATACGCAAGCCAATGCGCTTGTTTTTATTGTAAGCTTTTGATATTTCATTGTTATTCACGCTGCTGCTGTGTTTGTCTCGAAGCATTGTGGATAAAATTACGTCACCTTTTGTCAGCTTTTTGTCATGTTTCAAACGTCGATGCAGTGTAAATTTTGAACAAATTTGGCAAGGTATTGTGATCGTGGAATTTTTACGACTATTGAAAAGTTCAGCTAAGAAAATTATTAGAATTTGATTTGGGTGCTTGGCCCGCTCAGATAGAAAAGGCTGTTAATTTTAAGTTGTTCTGGTTCCTGGGGCGGGGGCGATCGCTTATAAAATAGGTGAAGGTATTATCAGAAATATTGGCAAGAGAGTCGATGTTTCTTCAGCGGAAATAAACTTGCAAGGCCAAAAGATATGAACTTTACTTTTGTTGTAAGTTTATGTGGTAGAAGTTTTACTCGTATTCAATCGGTGTGTTGTACTTTCGGTAGGGATTATTATGGATCAAGATAAGCCGGGTCTTCAGGAGAATAGTCACCTGGATGGAGATACTGCCGATAAAGTTGTAGATCGACCGGCAATAGAACAATCCCGCTTTTCCCGGCGTCGTTTTCTTCATACTTCGGCGGCAATCTCACCAGTCCTGTTTTCATTGAAAAGTCACGCAGGTTGGGGGAGCGGAGCGGGTGGGCAAAACTGCTCAATAATGGTGTCTGGTAATGCATCGAATCCGGAGTTATGTAGCAATGATGCTGCTGGCCCCCATCGCTGGAGCCAAGTAATTCGTAGTCGCAAGGGAGATAGTACCTATCCGTTGAGGCAAGCTTTAAACAATAGCAGAATAAGCGGCAGCACATACTTCAGCCAACTCTTTCTCACGCCATTTTATCATTGGCAAAACCTCCCCATGAAAGGTTGGAAATTTAAGATCAACGTTCAGCAATCCGGTGATGTGAGAATCAAGCATGTACTGGGTGCACATGGTGGTGGTCAGTTTAAGCTGGCAATTAAACTGGAACCCACGGAGTCCAGTTCCACAGGTAAAGGTGTGAATGTTGTACTTCGGCCCAGGCACTTTCATCAGGTACTTGTTACTGCTTATTTAAATGCTTTCTTTTCTTCGAGTATTATCCGTTATCCCTATAATACTCGGCAAATTGAAAGCGCCGTTATTGAAATGATCATGGTGCTAGCCTCAAGGTTGGCAGACGAGCTCAACAACAATTCCAGTGTTAACGAGCAGTCCCCTGCGATAAAAAAATCTTTTCATGATTTAATCAGCCAGCTACAGCTGTGGAGTTAATAAACAGGGAGGCGCATGAAAGACAAGCGACCCGAAAGGATAGAGTTGAACGGCAAGTTTTCCATTATTCACTGCACTTTCAAGCACCAATCTCGAAGTGTTATCTATAGCCCGTTTACATCTGAGTCAATGTTATGTGATATCTCCGTCGTAGAGTTGCTCGAACGCTTAAGTCATGCGGATTGCATGACAGGTGAAGTCGACAGCTATGTGAAAAAGCGGCCTGAATCTGCGTTGGGTGTGATTAAAGAGTTACTTTCGATGCAGATCTTATTGCCAGCTAAGGACTAGCAGGATGCTCCTTTCAACGCAGCGTTATTATTTGCAAACCGGCCCTTTTATCACCGAGGTAGAAACGTCAATTCCTAGCGTCCAGCGTTATCTGAAAACGCATTATCAAGATAATCTGCTTGCTGATCCTGAACTGCATTTTGTTGATTTTCATGTGTCGATGATTCCGGGAATGCTAGGGCGCAGATGGATAAAACCTCAGGCACGCTTTTATTTCAATGGTCGCGAACCTTTCAAGCCTCTTCCGCTCAACCAGGCTCCGGCCATGCTGGAATGGGGAATGAACTGGCTTATTACCAATCATGCCCATCAATATCTGATTATCCATGCGGCTACATTAGAAAAGAACGGTAAAGGTATCGTTATTTCAGCCCCTTCGGGCTCGGGGAAAAGTACCCTGTGCGCCTATCTTGTCTCACAAGGCTGGCGCTTATTATCGGATGAATTAGCATTGGTTTGCCCCGAAACGCTGCAAATCCATGGTCTGGCAAGACCGATCAACCTGAAAAATAATGCCATTGAGCTTGCGCGGTGTTTCTTGCCTTCCGCGAGTTTCGGTGAGGAAATTGCTGATACCCTCAAGGGAAAAGTGTGTCTGGTTAAACCGCCTAAGCCCAGTGTGGCCAGAGTCCATATCAGCGCGCCGATTTCGCTTATTGTGTTTGTAAAGTATTCTGCGGCCGAGCAGTGTTATGTCGAACAGGTTGAAAAATGCGAAGTACTGATGGAACTGATCACCAACAGCTTTAACTTTGGTTTACTGAATCAGACGGGCTTTGCCTGTGCCAAGCAGATCGTTGAGGCTGCAGATGCAATATATATTGAATATAACCAGTTAGCAGATTGCGAAGTGGCAATCAGGAAAGGGATCGATGAAAAAGATAACGACACTAAAGTTGGTCGATATTCTTCAGACCCCCACGACTTTACTCTCAATGAGCCCTCGTGAGCTGTCACAAATTATTGCTGAAGCTCGTTATTATAATATGTTAGCGCAGCTGAAGCCGCTTTGTGAACAGTGCGATATTTGGTTTGAGCTCCCGGTTGAATTTCAGCGGCATGTATTATCTGCTGAATATACCTATACCAATCAATTGAGGTTGCTGGTGCAAGAGCATCAGCATATTAGCCAGTTGTTTAGTCGGCTTAATATTCGCTGGGTCTATTTAAAAGGGGCGGCTTACCAGCTTACAGATATTAGGTGTATGCAGGGCCGACTGATGAGTGATATTGATATTTTGGTTCCGCAAGAGCAGATTGCTACGGCTGAGCAGGCTTTGATGGAGCATGGCTGGCTGCATAAAAAACTGACTGACTATGATGATAAGTTTTACCGGGATTATTCACAAGAGATCCCGCCTTTAAGACATTTTGATCGTCAGACCGAGCTGGATGTACATTTCAATATATTGCCAACAGTATTAAACCATGGGCCAGATCCCGTTACCTTGCTTACTCATACCCATATGATTCCTGACAGTAGCGGTGCCCAGACTCTTAGCCCGGAGGCCATGGTCCTTCACAGTGCGATACATCTTTTTTATGAGAGTGAGTTTCATAAAGGCGTGAGAGATCTTTTCGATATTGTTCAGTTAATTAAATATTTTAGTCAACAGCCTGACTTTTGGGAAAACCTTGTACGGTTACAGCATTCAATTGGCAATGGAGAATGTATGTTCTATGCCATTCGCTATTGTCGCATTATTTACCAACTTGATGTGCCTGAAGATGTGGTTGCCTTCTATGAGCAGTTCAGGCCGGGCCAATTGGTGTTCTATTTAACCGATCCTGCTTTTCGTAAAGTATTCAGCTCGATTTATCCGGTTCACAATGACTTTGGTGATCAGTGGTATTTGCTTGTTCTCTATTTGAGAGGGCACCTAAAGCGTTTGCCTTTTTCCAAGCTGGTTCCGCATCTAATCCGAAAGAGTGTCTATAGGTTAAACCCGATGAAAAAGGATGAACCTGATGTAATGATTTAATGATGAGGATTAGACGGATGATGTTGATAAATCAGGGCTGTAAAATACCCCAAAATAACCCCTGCGGTGTTGGCAATGATATCTGGTATTGAGGCTTCTCGACCCGTTGCCAGCGTTATCTGAAGATATTCAAGAAGAATACCGTGCAGCAATAGTAAGCAACAGACCAGCCAGCGTTCATATTTCATTTTTGCGGCAAATAGAGCCAGCAGTGCATAGACCCAGTATGCCCCTACATGAAGCACCTTATCTAGGTGCGGAATTTTGTATTGTTTGAGATCGGTAATATCACCATTGCCCTGGCCCGGTAGTAATGAAATGTAGGTGATGAAGATGGAGTAGCACGCCAGTATTAGCCATGGGAAAGGATGGCGATCAACAAGCATTGATAGTTGTCCAGTTGCTCCTCAAGCTGGGTTTTAAATAGTTGGCTTTGTCCATGTTTTTCCCTCTAATATCAAAAAAGCTCATTATTTTTATAATAGCCAGAAACAATTAATTTGCCTGAGATTGATTAGTTTTAATTTACGGTCTCATATTTTTCCTGACTGCTATGCTTATGCTCAATAGAAGGTTTTTCAGGTATTAAGACGAGGTTGTCATCCATGGAACACTGTAATAATCCTGTGCATTGTGAGGTTTTTTATAATCCGGATAGAGACAGACTTGCCAGTGTATGGCAACAACTTGAAGAGCAGACTCAACCGAATATTTTCCTGTCATGGTTATGGATTGGCTCATGGTTAGATTGCTGTGTTGATGACTGTATTCTTATCGAAGCCAGCATTGGGAGCGAGGTCGTCGGCTTAGGGATCCTTGTTGGCAAAAAGAGCAAATTACCATTTGACTCAAGGAAGGCCTATTACCTTCACCGAACTGGGGATCAGGGACTGGATCAGCTATGGATCGAGTACAATGACTTCTTGTTGCTACCGCAGTATGAAGGAAAAACGCGTACAGCAATGTTATCAACAGTGATGCTTTCAGTCATTGGCAATGGCACTTTTGTTGTCGGGGCGAGTGAGAAAGGTGTTTTTGACGGAGCTTTGAGTCTAGGCGCTGAACGTCGATGTGTTTGGGATTCTATTGCGTATAAACTGGATTTTACTCAGCTTCGGGATAACAATTGCTCACTGGATCAGAGTCTTTCACGCAGTGGTCGGTATCAAATAAGGAGAAGCCTGCGCAAATATGAGAGCAAAGGCGAGATAACCATATCGACAGCAACGACGACGGAAGAGGCGTTGAAGGTGTTTGCACTAGCAGAGCCTTTTCATATCAAACGTTGGGGGAACCAGCTGGGTCAGAGCGGATTTTCAAATCCCAAATTTAAGCATTTCCACCATACCTTGATTAAACGCGGGGTAGAAAGCGGTGAGGTCGTTCTGCACTATATTCGTGCCGGTGATGAGCCTTTAGGGGTTATTTACAATTTTCATTACGGCAATCAGGTGTATTTTTATTTGAGTGCACTGAATTATGAACTGGAGGATAAACACATGAAGCCAGGATTGACTGCTCATTACCTTTTAATAGAGCGGGCGCTAGCTGACGGCATGCTCAGCTACGACTTCATGGGCGGCACTACTCGCTATAAGAAAACGTTTGCTAACTGCGAGTCATCACTTGCTATCTATCACTATCAATTCCCCCAACTGGTACTGAAAATTGAAGCGACTCTTCGAGGCTTGAAGCAGCGGTTTACTACTGGAAACAGGCCTTCGCCTCTTTGAATGGGCCACTAAACCGGTCATTGTCAGTGATAGTATTTCCACAGAAATCGGTATTTTCCTGGCCCGGTAAAAGCCGGTAGGGCGTAGCCTGCGAATGTAATTGTTTTCTGGCGCGGTTTGTCTTGATGGTGAAGTTACCAATGCTCGGAGATTGGAACCAGCTATCAATGTCCTCTCGTCCAGACCAAAAGCTACGGGAGCTGATTAAATTGGCTGTCGACTCAGCTTTGCCATTATCTCTCAGGCGGATTTTACCGTTTAGAATGTTATTTATGATATGGGCATTTGATTGAGAGTACCTGATATCTATTCCCTGAGTGTTGTACAGGATATTGTTACTTATTGTCGCCTGTTTACCCTTGTTTATATATAAGCCCACATCATTGCAATGCATAACAATGTTATTTCGTATGGTTGCTCCAACGGTTTCGGCTTTAATTTCTTCCCGGCGGTGCTTTTGTGCCATGCCTCCGCCTCCCAGAGATAAACCTACTTGAGCTCCGGGATAATGCCGATTGGTGGTATTGCAGATCACAAGATTATTTTCTATCGTCCCCTTTATCGTCCCTCCTTTGATAAAGGCGCCATAACTGGTTTTATTTCCGCCGAGCTTGACAAAATCACGGATAATATTTCGGCTAATGAGCCAGTTGTTGCCATGATCGACATTGATGGGAGTGACGGGTTTGGTGACGTCTCTGAGGCTGGTGAAATAGAAGTGGTTGTTTTGGATTACACCGTGATCAGGGAAGGCATTCTTGTCTCGGTTCACTTTTATTGCGGCATTGAAATCGATGAATTCATTATGCTCAATAATAGTATGGCTGGCTTTTCCTACCACATGGATAGCATGCTCACAGTTGGACTGGCTTAAGCACTTTCCCACAAAACGCAGGCCTGATATTCGCCAATATGGCTGGTTGAGATAGAGGCCTTCAGTACTATCAAGTTCGATGGTGACTTTTCCCGGCTCGAGGGCCCGTAGCGTAATCGGCTGGTGCCTACTTGGGGACCGGTTAGTGATCCGGAGACGTTTTCCGCTAATTGGGTATATACCGCTTTTAATAACGATGTGTTGACCGGGCAATACTTCTTGTAGCGCTTTACTTAGATTTTCGGGGTCAGCAACTAGAATCGCATTTTTCGGTATGTGACTATTTTTGCTTCCCTTTGACCAGTCAGGGCCAACAGTCGGCCAATAGGCCACTGAGAACCGACGCCAAAAGTAGCGAGAAGTATCCGTTTTGTATTCTATTGCTCTTATTGGGGGGGCTTTTATCTGTATAGCTTTTGTCGGTAACTTATCATCTTGGAATAGATTCGGTTGGGCAAGCGAATGAAAATTTGGCCCCAGTGAAAAAGTGGCAAATAAACCAATAAACATAAAAGTGCGGTTAAACTTTAAAAAAAGACAGGTCATTCCCTTTTCTCTCTAAGCTATTGTTAGCAATGAGTATAGGTTGTCTATGGCAAGATTTTCACAATGAGCCCTAGTTTCGCCAGTGGAATATTGAGGAAAGACGGAATGCGGAAATATATTCAGATGTAATTTTTTTGTTCTTTTTCGGTTAAATTTCTTGTGCTGTGCCATTATCAATGAGAAGAAAATTTTGATGTAGGCGGCACTTTTTTGTTACGGAGGCATGCTATGGCCTACAGGCTTGCTGTAGTTATCCATGCAGAAGAAGAGTTTGATTGGAGCAAAGGGGTTAAGACGACAAACCAGTCGGTTACTCACCACAATGAGCTGATATTGCTTATTGACGAGCTGTTGGCTGCTGGGGCAAAAGTGACTTTGGCTATGGACTATCCATTCATCTCTAGTCCTGAAGGTGCTTCTGTTGTTGAGAGATACCGGGGTTTGGCTGATAGTAACATTGAATTTGCGGCTCACCTACATCCTTGGGTTAATCCTCCTTTTGAGGATCTCGCCTCAGGCGATAGTGTCGCAGCGGTGAATACCTACCCGGGTAATTTACCTAAAGAGCTGGAGTATAAGAAGCTGGCAAGCTTGACAGAAAAGATAGAGTCAGTATCGGGAGTACGACCTGTGACGTATTTGGCTGGTCGATATGGTATCGGTAATAACACGGCCCGGAGTTTAGTCAGGCTAGGCTATAAAATAGATTTAAGTATTAGTGCGTATTGTGATTTTACAAGCCAGGGTGGGCCAGATTTTAGTCATTATGGAAATACGATTTTTGAACGGGATGAGATTATTTATTTCCCCCACACTTGTTCAATTTTATCGACAGTTTCTGTGTTACAAGATTATGCAAATAAGCACACTTCCTTTTTTACCCAGTGTCAAAATAATATGATTAAAAAAGTTATTAGTAAATGTTTGAGATTGCGTAGATATCGTCTTTCTCCCGAAGGTTTTTCCTTGAAGGAAATGCAGCAGTTGACGCACTCCCAGAAAAAAATTGGACAAAGGGATTTCATATTGTCATTGCATTCGCCCAGTGTTAAGGCTGCGATGACGTCCTATGCCAAAAACCATATAGAATCAAAGCAGCTTGCATTAAATACCCGAGACTTTGTTTGTTGGTTTATTGGTGAACAAGGAGGACAAGCAATGCTTCCCAAGCAACTTGTGTACTAGATAGAGTCAATGTTACGGGTAGGGAAGTGATGCTTGGTACTGTATTATGAACAACAAGTATAGCAGTGCACTTATCTCAGGGGCTAAGTGGGCGATCATAGCAACATGGTATAACCGAGTATTGGGGCTGGTCAGTACCTTTATTTTGGCCCGGCTGCTAACTCCAGAAGATTTTGGCATTGTTGCGATATCCTCGTTCTTTATTTATTTATTCTTGGCGTTTACTTCTGTTGGAACGAACCGAATAGTGATTCTGGAAGAGGAGGTATCGGATGAGAGCCTTAACAGCATTTGGTCGTTAAACTTGGTTTTAAGGGTGGTGTGTGCTCTCTTGCTCTTTATTTCTGCCCCTCTAATCGCATCGTATACCAACGAAACAAGAGCGGAGCTTGTTATTCAGGTTGTTGCCATCATTCCTTTTCTTATGGCTTTTCGAAATATCGGTTTAGAGGTCTATGAAAAACAACTCAATTTTAAAACGATTACGGTTGTCAGTATTGCGGCCAAAACGATAGGTACTATTTGTTCAATTGTTATAGCGGTAATATGGCAAAACTACTGGTCCATGATCGTTGCCGTTATTCTCAGTAATTTTATCGAAGTGGTTATTGGATATCGAGTTTGCAGCTACCGTCCTCGGTGGTCTACCAGTTTGTGGCGAAAACAGTGGCATTTTTCAAAGTGGCTATATTTAACGACAATATCAGGTTATTTACGTTCTCGCGTTGATGTGATGATTCTAAGTAATCAGCTTAGCAGTCGAACGTTTGGAATTTATAATTTTGCTCAGGAGCTGGCATGGTTGCCCTTTACTGATGTTGTCGCACCGCTTAACCGTGGTTTTTTCGCGGTGATATCGCAGTTAAGAAATAATCCGGATGAATTTAAAAAAAGTATCTACCAGCAGCTGGCAGTATTATTGTTTGTTGTAATGCCTTGTGCTTTTGGGGTGAGTGTTATTAGCGAGCCTTTTGTTAAGGTTGTTCTCGGGCAACAATGGCTAGAAGCTATACCTGTGATGAGTAACTTAGCTGGATTAATGGTCGTTATGACGGTGTATATGCCTTTGACGGTCATTCTAACGGTGAAGAACAAAATGCATATTTTGTTCGTAGCCGATGTGATAATCGTGATTCTCATTTCAATTATGCTCTATTTATCTTTTGGGTCTTCGATTGATGTTATTTCTTTTAATAGACTATTGATTGGTATGTTCTTTTTATTATTTATGATTGGTTTATATACGGTTGTTGCAGAGCTAAACTCAATCCACCTGCTTTCGTTAGTTCTTCTTCCGCTGGGGTGTTCTTGGTTTATGTATGAAGCTGTCTCCTGGTTGATTGGTTTCGTTGATAATGATCATTATAAGTTAGTACTTGCTATCGTGTCTGGGTTTGTTTTGTATGCGGTGCTAGCTATTGTTAGTGTTAGTCTTCTTAAGAGTAGGGTATATGAATTTCAAATTATTGTTCAGCAATTAAAAAAGCAAGCCAGCTTACGTTTAGGTCTGCAGAGAAGCGTTGCATAAGGTATTTATTAGCGTGGAAGATTGTTGATATTTTTGATGGCCGGAAAGAAGTTTTAACTATTTTCGGCTTAATAAACTGGAGAGCATACTATGGAGTCATTATTATTCGTTTTTTGTTTGGTAATGCTAGTCCATAGATGTCGTCAAGCACTGAAACATGATAATGAAAACCAGAAAGGAGCAACTGAGCAACGTGGAAAGAGGGAAAAATGATGAGAGACATTGTATTTCTTATTTTTTCAACGTACCTAATGTATCTTTCTTTTAAAAAACCATATGTTGCTATCTCTCTCTGGCTTTGGGTGGGTTTATTTGTTCCTGTTTACTGGCTTTATGGATTTGCGCAAAACATAAGTTTCAATAGTATTTTTGCGTTTACAGCTTTGATTGGTTATTTGTTTCAGAGCAATAAGAAAAAATTCAGCTTCAACTTTAGCTTTTTTTGGGTGATTTGTTTTTGGATCCATACAACTCTTACGAGTGTATTGACAATAGGTGTTCCTGATCTGGTATGGGATGAATGGATAAAATTAACAAAAATTATCCTGCTTACCGTGATGATTTTTTTATGTATAAGAGAGAAGCATGAGCTAGAGCTGATCTGTTGGATCACCATATTATCGATAGGGTTTTACGGTTCTGTTGAAAGCTTGAAATTTATCCTCACTGGTGGTGCTCATAAAATTGTAGGCCCTCAGGGACACTTGTTGTCGGATAATAATCACTTTGCGGTTGCTTTATGCATGCTCATTCCTCTGGTCGTATTTCTCTTACAGGTGTCTCGTAGTAAATGGTTGAAAATAAGCCTGATTGGAGTGCTATGTTTATGCACGGTTGCAGTTCTAGGTACCCACTCGCGAGGTGGGTTTATCGGTCTGTTAGTTGTGGGTGGCTATTACTGGTTTAAGTCGAATCATAAGTTTATTGTAACCAGCGGAATACTGATTGTCGTTGGTATCGCGGCTCTTTACCTTTCTCAGGATTGGTATAACAGAATGAATACCATCGAATCGGCAACTGAAGATAGCTCATTTGTGACGAGGCTGAATTCTTGGAAAGTCCATACGTTGCTAGCCATGGATAGGCCTTTATTAGGAGGGGGATTCAAAACTGGATCATATAGCTATATTTGGCAAGAGAAGGCACAAGATTTCGACAAGCTGGATTTTATTGAAACCCCGCTTCCCTCTGATGATGCAGGATGGGCCGCGCATAGCATTTATTTTCAGGTCTTGGGCGATCATGGCGTACTTGGGCTGATAATATATCTCACTATAATGGCAACTTGTTTTCTTAAGTTAGCTTGGGTTGCTAGAGAAACTCAGCACCTGGGTGAAGAGCACCGGTGGCGATCAGAATTGGCCAGAATGCTTCAATTATCAATGATTGCTTACGGTACGGCAGGAGCTGCAGTGTCACTGGCTTACCTAGAATTCTTTTGGGCATTAGTCGGTATATCTATTAGCTTAATAGTATCGACACAGCGGTTTGTAATAAAGGGTGTAATTAGGGTGCCCAACTAATTCTCGGCGGAACGAGCATCTTGATTCTGCTTGGATATATTTGGTTGCCTTAGCCGGAATAGAACTTGTTATATCATCTAATTGTGGTAAGAGCTTTTCTTGGCCATTAACTCCCTGCACCAATATTTTTTCTGTAATGCGGAATTGTTTTTTTCGTTATCTAATTCATCGCTTTCTAAAATTGTTTCGTCATGTAGCGTTGTTCCTAACTCTGATAATGATTTCCTTTTTTGCCTTAATAGTTTATCTAAGTGGCGGATAGTAGAAATTTTTCTATCAATAACCGTATCGAGTATTTCCGACACAGCTTCCAGCGTTTGAGCTGCGTGTGATTCTCCTTGGGCGGCTAATATGTGTAGGGATGTATTTTCCTGAGAGACTGGCGATTCGTCATCTTCACCTTTCCGACGGCTGCTCGGCATCATGGATCCGGATAACTCGCTTTGCATCTCTTCAAGAACATGGTGAACATCGACGGCTTTTATCGCGGTTAGGTCTTCCAGATAGGCGTATAAGAATAGCCTGTCGGTCAAGATGTTAATTTTACGAGGTATTCCTTGGCTGTGTTTAGTGATTATTTCGAAGATATTTTCGCACAGGCTTGGCTTTCCCTGCCATCCAACTTGCCTTAGGCGGTGGTGGATATAGTTGCAGGTCTGCTCGCAATCGAATGGTTTCAAGTGGCATGAGGCAATGATCCTTTGTCTGAATTGCTCCATTTCGGGTAGTTCGATGATCCCTTTGAGTTCCTCTTGTCCCAATAGGAAGCTCTGGATAAGCGGTTTGTCATCGAGTTGGAAGTTGGAGAGCATGCGCAGCTCTTCGACGGTTTCAGGCGGGAGGTTTTGGGCTTCATCGACGATTAACAGTGCCCGCCGTTGTTGTTGATGCAGCTTCAGCAAATATTGTTCGAGTCGTTTGAGTATTTCTGCCTTACCCAGGCCTTCGACCTGAATATCAAACTTGGCCGCGACCAGCCTGACCAGCTCTTCGGGAGTAAGGCGAGTTGTTGCTATTTGTACCGCAACAATCGATTCATCCAAAGAGGCCACAAGGCTTCTGGCGATTGTTGTTTTGCCGGTTCCGATTGGACCGGTAATAACGATGAACCCTTCCCCTTGCGACAACCCATACTTCAAATAAGAAGCGGCCTTTTCATGATGAGGGCTAGAAAAGAAAAAGCGGGGATCCGGGCTCAGTTTGAATGGCTTGTCCGAGAGGCCAAAATGGGATTCGTACATAATTATAATTGCATCCTTAAGTCGATAAAAATTCGAGTTTCATCGTAGCTGTTGGGTTCAAATGATGACGATTTATTGTTGTGCTTGAATCCCAGAGAGGTTGAAAGGTGTCGATTGAGCTGGTATTGCCCTTCAAGTTCATAAACTCGATAGTAATCGTTCTGGGTGGGGAGGGTACGGCCGGTAAATTGGTAATACTCATAATCGAAACTACCAGCTACGCTAAAGCGCCGAGATAGGCGATGACGTACTGCGATACCTATACCATCAACTTCGTCGTTCTGCTCCTCGGCGTCGACGTCAAGGCTTTCGCGCTCGTCCCGGTAAATGGTGAGTTCATACTCGGTTCGCCTTCCGGTTAATGCTGATGACCATTCGAGCCGGCGACTGAGAGAGATTTCCTCGACGGAGGATCCTGTGGTGAATAAATCACGATCAAAACTTACCGCTTCTTCGGTGTAGCGAATACTGTTGTTCACGCGTCTCGAACGGTGGGACAGCAAGGCTTCATAGGCATCACCAAAGAAGCGTTTGTCATAGGAGACAAATAGCCGTGTTCTGGGGGTTGGATTGATATTGACTGCACCTGCCCAAAAATCGGGGTTGTTATCATCTTCAGAGAAGTTATAGCTAAGCTCGAGGTAAGATCTTTTGGTCCAAAAGTACTTCAGTCCAGGGCCCCAGCTTAATGAATCAGCACTGTCAGCGTCTGTTGTGCCTTCGTAGTCTTCGAAGTTGAGACGAATAAAAGGTACCCAGCCTGACAAAGTCTGTAGGCCAAAGTCCTGTCTGAATAGGGTAAAAGCGGTATCGTCTTCGTTATCTCTGCTTTCTTTATATTGATAGGAGCCGTCTATTTTCCAAAAAACTTTTTTTACCGTTGAACCGTTGGCAAAAGAAAACTCGGCACCATAGCCGTTGTAGTTGCCAATATCGTCTTCGTTATTGACGATATCGGTGTAAGCCTTGGCTGACAGGTCGATTTTACTGCGTGGGTTGGAGTGGTAATTTACCCCTAAGCTGGCATCTTTGTTCTCAATGGTATCTCCAGAAAGAATATCGGCGTTGGCGTTCTGATCGACGGCTCTGGCGATATTTTCTATCGAGGCATCGGCATTAATCCGGAACCCTGTTCTATTGATCCCTTTATCTGCTGCGAATGAGAGGGTCTGATAGGTTTCATTGTTGTTTGAGTCATGGCTATAAATGAGTTGATTCAGTTCATAGTCGAGATCAACCGTACCATCGACACCTTGGATATCGGTGGAAATGCCGGCACTAATGTCAGAGATCAGGCTGCCTTGTTGCCCTTCGGAAACTCGGTCGATATTGTCGGTATAAGTGAATCCACCGCCGACATACGGGTGAAACTCGACACCTGCAGCCAGACAGCGAGCTGTCATCAAGACCATGCCGCTAAGTAGCCAGCGTTTATGATTGGCTCTCTTTTGTATAGTCATACCCATATCCATACTCATATTGACTATATGCACCTTGCATGGCTTTGTTGACAATAAACCCTATTGCCATGTTCTTGTTAAGCTCTGAAATGGCGTTTTCTACATCAGCCATCTTGGTCTTCCCGTATTCCACGACAATCATCGCCTGCCCGAGCAACTTTGAAACGGTGATGGTTTCCACAACCCCTAATAGAGGGGGACAATCAAACAGGACAATGCGATCAGGATAGCGTGAAGCGAGCTCTTTGGTGAGATCTCTCATCTTGTCGCTTGCCAATAGCTCATTGCTCAGATGGTGAGCAGTGCCTGCCGGCAAGATACGAAGATTCGGAATGGTTGTTTGATAAATGATGTCTGAGAGTGACTCAGCATCACCCAACAGGTAATCAATTAAGCCCGGCTTTTTGTCGATATCGAGATCGAGTACTTTGCTGACTGACGGCTTCAGCACATCGGCATCGACCAGCAATACTGTTTTGTCTTTTTCTGAGGCCAGGCTAAGTGCGAGGTTAATTGTTGTGAATGTCTTCCCTTCTGAAGGGCGTGAGCTAGAGACCATGACCAAGTTGCCATTTTCATGATGAGAAGCGGCAGGGCCAAAGGCATTGTGAATAATTTTTTGTTTGATTGAACGGTACTCATTGGTGATCTGCGGATTGGCTTTGTTATTGGTATGCGACACCATTCCGTTCTTTTCCAGTTTGTCGGTGTCTATGTTTAAAAGAACACTAGTTTGAGTTTGTGTGTTTTTTTCTTTCAGCTGAGGTGAAACCCGTTGAGGGTCCTTGACGGGGTGATCTGCCATTGCCTGGCTAATGAGGCTTGGCTTGGCCGCCTTTTTCTGTTTCTGAAGTGCTTTTTCAATGATGCTCATAGGTATTCAATCTCCTGGATAATACGAGAATGAATGGAAGGTGTTGAGTTAATAGCAATAAAACCAACGTAGAAGACAACGAGCACGATGCAGATAAAGGAAAAGAGCCAAATCTTGCGTCGTTCCTTGGTAACTAAGCCAGAGCTTTCTGTAAGCGAAACATGACCGAATACAGGTAGGTTAGTTAGACGGTAAAGCTGTACCGACGAGACCACAACAGGTGAGAGCTGACTCGACACGAAGGCTATGCATCCTCCCGCCCCGATAGCTGCAATCAGCACAACAGTTAGCAGCAATGGCCTTATGGGGCCTGAAGGGCTTTGGGGGGCGAGAGGGGGATCGATGACACGGAAGTTGATTTCGTCTGAGCTGGCATCTACGTTTTTTGATATTAGCGCAGCTTCGCGGCGTGAAAGCAAATCTTCGTATTTGGATTTGGTTATATCGTAGTTACGCATCAAGTTGGTCAGCTGTGCTTCGACGTGCGGTACTTGTTTTAGCTTTTGAGCGAGAAGGTTATTCTTTTCGATCTGGTTGGCCTCGCGGACCTTCAGGGAGGCGAGTTGATTTTCAAGTTGGCTGATATTGAGTTTAATATCCTGCAAGACTGCGTTGGAGTAGGGAGAGTTGGATGACGCCCGTTTCTGAGACCCTTGTTGTAGCAATTTAAGATCGGCAATCTGACGTCTGGTTTCAATGACATCCGGATGCTTGTCGGTGAAACGGAAGAGCAATTCATCGAGGCGTGTTTCGAGACTGGCTAGGCGTATGTCGTACTCAGTACTAAAGTTGGCCATTTGTTGAGCAGCAATTGCGGTTTCGTCACTGAGCTGCTTTTGCGCTGTTGCGAGCTGTATTTCGGTTTCTAGCACGCTTAGCCGGGTGTCTTCTAACTGATCCTGCAAGGTTTGCAATCGGCGATAGTAGTTTTGTTCAGATCCCGGCATGTAGCCTGTATTTAGTCGTTTAAAATCGGCAAGTTGCACTTCGGCATCGATCAGTCGAGTTTCATATTCCTTTAATTGGCTTGTAAGGAATTTATTTGCTTTATCAGTATCTTGACGCTTTTGACCTACGGTATTTTCAATGAAAACATCAATAGCAGCCTGAACAACCTCTTTGGTGTATTGCGGATCAGAGCCTGAATAGTTGATAGTGAAAAGGTTTTCTTCTCCTGCCGATTTTATTGATATATTCTTTTTGAGATCGGAAACGATCTTTCCGAACTCTTGGCTGGTGCTGGCACGCATATCAGCGTCGGTGTAACGCGCTATTTTTTCAAGGTTCGGGCGGCTTAATAGCGTTTTGATCATCAGTGCCAGTTCCTGCGAAGGATCAGTATCAATGGCTATACCTCGAAGCAAAGGCTGTAAAATGGATTGCGTATCGGCATAGACGCGTGCTTCGGCGCTATATTGGTTCGGCATCAAGGTCACGGCTATCCAGCCTAGCGGGCAAATGACCCAGAGAGAGATAACTACCCATCGACGCTGAAGCCAGATCCCTTGCAGGTATTGTAAAAGGAGGTCGAATTGCTCTTTCATTTCGTTTCCTCCTAAAACCATGCTTCAGGAATAATGATGATATCACCGGGCAAAATATCGATGTTTGCCTGGATATCACCATCTCGGATGAGGTCCCCCATTTTTAATCCGAACTGACGCTGCTGACCATTGATGACCCGAATGAGGCGGGCATCGTTTCCGTCAGCGTATTCAGTTAATCCTCCGACAGCGACCATGACATCAAGCAGTGTCATATTCTCGCGGTAATTAATTGCCTTTGGCTGGGAAGCTTCGCCGATAACACGCACTTGTTCGCTATAGGGGCCGACAAAATCCTGTACGATGACGGTGACAATCGGATCCCGGACATATTCTGAAAGACGTGCTTCAATGCTGCGAGCTAGATCTGACGGTGTTCTACCAGATGCGTCAATATCATCAACCAGAGAGGTTGAAATTTTACCATCTGGGCGGACATCAAATGTGCCTGATATTTCTGGGTTTCCCCATACGAAAATATTCAAGCTATCACCGGGCCCGATTAAATAATTGTAATCATTTATATTCTTGGTTAGTGAAGGATGAGTAGTTGCTGACGGTAAATTTTGCAAGTCAGATGATGAACATCCAGTTAATAAGTTTGTTGAAATAAATGCAATTAATAATGTTATAAAGCATTTCCCTTTCTTTATCATAAACATACCCATCCTGCGTATTGTGGCATATATCTATGCCTACCTAAGTCTATGTTCTTCAGTGTAGTTGAATAATTATGTTTAACTTATTTAACTATATAATACTTTTTTATGGTGCAGCTTTTTTATTATGTACAATAATAGGGTAACAATAAAACGGATTGTCATATAAAGGTTCGGGAACGCCAATATGCGATACCATGATTTAAATAGAAGTAACACCGTATTAATTGTCTCTGACTTTATTGTTATTTTTATTGTGTTTGCGTTAGGTTTGAATTTTGCTGAAGTGTATTATGCTGAGAGTTTGCCAAAAGCTGGAGGATACCTTTATTTCATTCAGCTTTTTCTGTTTTCTTCAACGTTGCAGATATCCACACTAGCAGTAGGACTATATAATGAAAAGCTTAGGGCGACTTTCAAGAGTGTTGCTATTAGAATTCTGGTGGCAATAATCCTTGCTTATGGTCTCTCTTCTTTTGTTTTCTTTTTTATACCAGTCACATCGTTTCCATTTTTACTGCGAGAGCTGTTGTATGTTTGCTCTGCAACAGGGCTGTTGATTTGCCGTCAAATAGCATTATCAACAGATTATACCAATTTAAACCGCCGAAAAGTTATCGTGCTTGGTTCTGGTGAACGGGCAAGCCTGATCAATACTTGTATGAAAAGGCGTGCTGACCGAGTCAATTTTGATTTAGTTGGTTATGTTCATATGAATGGGGATAGTGTATGTATGAGCGCTACTGTTCCAAAAATTGAGTTAAGCTCTTCACTGGAACAATACGTTATAGACAATAGCATAGAAGAAATAATTATTGGGGCAGATGAACGACGAGGTAACCTTCCGACCAATGTATTATTCAATTGTAAGCTTAATGGTGTTTTAATTACTGATATTATTGATTTTATTGAGCGTGAAACCGGACAGATAGCTGTTAGCCACATTCATCCGTCATGGGTTATATATAATACGAAATCATCACGCAGTTATATTGGTAAGTTTGGTCAGTGGCTTTTTAATTGCTTTGTTTCTTCTTTTGTTTTACTGCTTACCTGGCCGTTAATCATTATTGCCGCGCTGTTTATTAAACTCGAGGATGGCGTTTTTTCTCCGATATTGTATTCCCAGCAACGTGTTGGAAGGCAAGGTAAGATTTTTTCTATATATAAGTTTCGTAGCATGTGCGTTAATGCCGAAGATAATGGTGCGCAAATGTCATTCAAGTCGGATGAGAGGATCACTAGGGTCGGTGCTTTCTTGAGGAAATATCGAATTGATGAATTGCCGCAGTTATATAACGTTATCAAAGGGGATATGAGCTTTGTCGGGCCAAGGCCAGAAAGACCTGAATTTTGCCAAAGATTCGACAGTAGTATTCCTTATTACAGCCAGCGTCATGATGTGATGCCGGGACTTACGGGATGGGCTCAGCTGAAATATCCCTATGGGGATAGCCTTGATGATGCAATCGAGAAGTTAAAATTTGACCTTTACTACATCAAACATCGTAGTTTTATGCTCGATATTCTGATCCTGATCAGAACGTCTGAGATCATTTTGTTTGGGAAAGGAAGGTGACTATGCCTAAGGCTTCTAGGAGTAATATTGCTGGGTCTAAGGCTGCAGATATAAACCAAGTTGCTAATGCCATGACGATCGATGTCGAAGATTATTTTCATGTGGAGGCTTTTTCATCGGTCATTAAATCTTCTCATTGGGGAAAGCGGTACCCATTGCGTGCTCAGGTGAATACCGAGCGTGTGTTGACCATTCTCGATGAGCATGATGTTAAAGCGACTTTTTTTGTACTGGGATGGGTGGCTCAGCAATGCCCTTCAATCGTTAGAGCAATAGTGAATGAGGGACATGAGGTTGCCAGTCACGGGTATTTCCATCAGCGTGCCAACAGGCAGTCACGGCAAGCTTTTTATGATGACGTCGTACGCAGCAAAAAATTACTGGAGGATATTAGCGGTCAGGCTGTATTAGGCTACCGCGCACCGAGTTTTTCCATTGATACCAGTAACCCGTGGGCGTTCGAGGTATTAAAGACGTTGGGTTTTGCTTATTCCAGTAGTACCTACCCGGTAAAACATGATCTCTATGGGGTACCGGATTGGCCTCGGTTCCGGCATGTCCGTGAGGAAGGGGTTGTTGAAGTGCCGATCCCGACGCTTCAAAAGCTGGAAAGGAATATTCCAATCGGGGGAGGGGGCTTCTTTCGGCTTTATCCTTATTGGCTGAGCAAATACCTCATCAATGCATTCATGACCCAGACATCTCAGCCTTACAGTTTCTACTTTCATCCGTGGGAAGTTGACCCGCAACAACCGAGGATTATGGGGGTATCTGCAAAATCTAGGTTCCGCCACTATCTGAACCTGGGCAGTATGGAAGCAAAGCTCCACCGGTTATTAACTGATTTTCGCTGGAGCACGATGCGCAATGTTTATCAACTAAATGGATTTGAGAGCGATGCAAGAAGTAGCAATCAGGAAGTTATCAAGGAACGATTACCCAGCATGGGATAGCTATGTTGACAATCATCAGGAAGGCAGCTTTTTTCATCTATCGGGCTGGCTTGATGTGATTGATTCTGTCTTTGGTCACAAACACCATTATATGCTGGCTGAAACAGAAGATAGCCTTGTCGGTGTACTCCCACTTTTTGAGCAAAAAAGCTGGCTGTTTGGTCATACCTTAGTTTCCACGCCATTTTGTGTTTATGGCGGCGCCCTTGCCGACGATGCAAATATCAGAAAAATGCTTGAGGCGGAAGCCTTGGCGTTGGGATGTAAGCTGAACGTTGACTATGTCGAGCTGCGAGACAAACACGATGTCGAGTCTGATGAGCCTTGGCAGAAGCATTGCCACCATACCCGTTTTACACTCTCGTTGCCTGAAGAACCCGATGCGATATTAGCCACTATAAAACGCAAACGACGTAACGTAATTCGTCATTCGTTGAAAAATAACCTGAGCTGGGATAATTCCGACAATATTGAAGCCTGTTATGACGTCTATTCAGAAAGTGTCAGAAACTTAGGTACACCAGTGTTCAGTCCTAAATTATTTTCGAAGTTAAAAGAAACATTTTCCGATAGTTGCGAAACGATATTGGTGCATGACAAAGATCAGCAACCGATATCCGGCATGCTGAGCTTTTATTACAAAGACCAAATAATGCCCTATTACGGTGGTGGAAACTATGAATCCAAGGCGTTGAGTGGTAGTGATTACATGATATTTCAGCTGATGCACATCGCTCTGCGAAGAGGTGTAACGTTGTTTGATTATGGCAGAAGCAAGAATAATTCTGGCGCGTATAACAACAAGAAGCATTGGGGGATGGATCACCATCCGCTTCATTACAAGGTGGCGCTGGTAAATGCCAAGTCATTGCCGAATTTGTCACCAGATAACCCGAAATATAAGTACTTCATCAAAGCTTGGAAAAAGCTTCCTCTTCCGCTCAGCCGCCTTATTGGCCCGGCTTTATCTAAGTATCTGGGGTAGCAATATGAAAGAGCCATTATTATATCTGTGCCACCGCATTCCTTATCCTCCCAATAAGGGAGATAAAATAGCCAATTATCATATCCTTAAATATCTCAGCAGACACTTTGATGTGTACTTGGGCTGTTTCATTGATGATCCATTTGATTTGCAGTATCAGTCCAAAGTTAAAAAATACTGCAAAGAGAGCCTTTTTATTTCTATCTCTCCGTCTTTTAGCAAGCTAAAGGGGGCAAGTGCGTTGTTGACCGGCAAACCGATTACGCTTCCTTATTATTCGCGAAAAGAGATGCAGCAGTGGGTCGACTCTACGATTGAGCAGCATCAGGTTAGTAAGGCGTTTGTTGTGTCGGGCTGCATGGCTCAGTACCTGCTCTCAAGTCGATACAGGCCTCGAACGGTGATGCATTTTGTTGATATTGATTCTGACAAATGGCGCCAGTATGCAGAGAAAAAGCAAGGCATCATGCGTGCGGTGTACCGGCGGGAGCACCGAACGCTTGAACGATATGAGAAAAAAGTCGCCTCGACGTTTGAGATCAGTTGCTTTGTGACCGAGGCGGAGACCAGGGCTTTCCGACACATGGCTGATAATCGTATACGGGGCCGTATAAAGACATTGGAAAATGGTTTAGACAGCCAATTCTTCTCTTCATCTGTATCCACTCCGCTGGCAGAGGCCTATCGACTAGAAGATGAAAATTATGTGGTGTTTACCGGTGTGATGGATTATTGGGCCAACGAAGATGCGGTCGCCTGGTTTGCCCGTGTTGTCTGGCCAAAGGTACTGGCCGAAATACCGGATGGGAAATTCTACATTGTCGGTAGCTCGCCGACCGCAAAGGTGAAGTCCTTGGCTGAGATCCCGGGAATTATTGTCACGGGGCGTGTAGTTGATGTGCGTCCCTACCTTCAGAAAGCGAAAGCCGCTGTTGCACCGATGCGTATAGCAAGAGGGGTTCAAAATAAAATTCTGGAGGCGATGTCAATGTCACGCGCGGTGATTGCCTCACCGCAGGGTATGGAAGGGCTAGATAATTATCCACCCTGTCATGTTGCAGTCTCCGACAGCCCAAGTGACATTGCTGGCTGGGTGGTCGACAAATTGAAGGCTAAGCAGTCCGTTGCCACTGAGTCAAGGGAGTGGATAGAGCAACACTATAGTTGGGATGCTCAGCTCTCTCCATTGCTTGGCTACCTAGAGCCTTCCCATGCTGAGTTCAAAGCCTGTCGGACCAATACAGAACTCATGAAGACGGGACGCTAGGACTTCGTAAGGAGGTTGAAAATGTGCGGGATTTCTGGGGTGTTTAATTTGCGTCAGCCTTATCGAATTGATAGGCCCTTGCTCGAGAAGATCAATCGGCTGCAGAGCCACCGTGGTCCGGATGACGAAGGGTACTTTTTCGATCAGTATATCGGACTGGCGCATCGCCGTTTGTCTATCATCGATCTGGCTGGTGGCCACCAGCCGTTATTTAACGAAGATCAGTCTGTTGTTGTCGTGTTTAACGGGGAAATATATAACTATCTGGAATTAGCTGATGAGTTGGTAGGACTCGGCCACCAGTTTACAACATACAGTGATACCGAGGTGATTGTTCATGCCTGGGAGTCTTGGGGGGAAGATTGCGTTAAACGGTTTCGCGGGATGTTTGCCTTCGCAGTATGGGATCGCAGTAAAAAACAGCTATTTATAGCCCGCGACCGACTCGGAAAGAAGCCGTTGTTTTATACGGTTACAGTACATGGACAGTTTCTTTTTGCTTCTGAGCTGAAGGTGTTGTTGGGACACCCTGAGGTCGACACCACGCTCAGGAATGAAATGGCGGAAGAGTTCTTTATGTATGGCTATATTCCCGAGCCATTCAGTGCCTATAAACATATATTCAAGCTCAACCCCGGTCATCACCTGACATTAAGCCCCGGGAGCGAGATAGCTCCTAAGCAATATTGGGATTTGTGTGCGCCGGATCAGGTCTTGTCCTGGGAGCAAACCCAAGACTCGCTGATCGACAAGCTACAGGAGGCGGTAAGGATCCGTCTCGCGGCAGATGTTCCCCTTGGGGCATTTCTTTCCGGTGGTGTAGATTCGAGTGCGGTGGTGTCGCTAATGGCTTCTCTGCAAACCAAGCCCGTCCACACCTGTGCTATCGGCTTTAGTGAGCAGGCTTTTGATGAAAGCGAGTATGCCCAACAGGTCGCCAGTCGCTATCATACCGAGCATAGCCAGCAGATTGTTGACCCGAATGATATTAGCCTGATTGATACCTTGGTCGATATTTATGATGAGCCGTATGCCGATAGCTCGGCTTTGCCAACTTTTAGGGTCTGCCAGTTGGCCAGTAAGTCGGTAAAAGTAGCGCTGTCTGGGGACGGTGGGGATGAAATATTTGGTGGCTACCGGCGCCATCGAATGCACCTTGTCGAGCAGCGACTGCGAAATGCAATTCCTCGACCAATCAGGAAGTCTTTTTTTGGCCCGCTGGGGCATTTGTATCCGAAGGCTGACTGGGCTCCGCGCCCATTGCGGGCCAAAACAACTTTTCAGTCTCTGGCAATGGACGCCGTAGAAGGCTATGCCAATTCAATATCGAAGTTACGGCGTGATGAGCGTCAATCCCTGTTTAGTTCCCGGTATCAGCAAAGCTTAAATGGTTATAACGGCATTGAAATCCTCAAGCACCATGCCCGTTTTTTCACCACCGATGATCCTCTTAAACAAGTTCAGTATCTCGATATGAAAACATGGCTGGTCGGCGACATCCTGACCAAGGTTGACCGGGCAAGTATGGCCAATTCGCTGGAGGTAAGGGCGCCGATGCTGGATCACGAGTTTGTTGAGTGGGCGTATTCGATTAACAGCAAAAATAATATTCGAAACCGTGAGGGAAAATACGCATTCAAGCGTTCGCTTGAAAACTATGTCGGTCATAACATTTTATATCGCCCAAAAATGGGGTTCAGTATGCCGATTTCAAAGTGGTTCAGAACCAACCTCAGGGATACGCTTACTAGTCACGTTCTATCGACCAACATGTGTGATAGCGGATTTTTCGATGTTGACTGGCTGAGAAAAATGGTCAGCGACCATCAGCAAGGTTACCGGGATCACGGCGCGTCATTATGGTGTCTGTTGATGTTTTCTCTATTTATGGCGAGGCAGTAGCAATGAAAATCCTGACAATCTCGAGTTTGTTTCCAAATGCTGCAGACCCTAAGCACGGTGTATTTATCGAAACTCGACTGAAACAGTTGCGGCAGCGTTATCCAGACGTCGAGATCACAGTGATAGCCCCAATCCCTTGGTTTCCTTTTAAGTCGTCAATTTTTGGTCAATATAGCCAATACGCCAAAGCGCCCTATTTTGAAAAGCGCTTTGGCATGTCGGTCTATCACCCTCGTTATCTGGTGCTACCTAAGGTCGGAATGACATTAGCCCCTAAAACAATGGCATTTAGCCTTTATCGGCAAATCAAGGCACTGATGGCAAAGGGGGAAGATTTTGACCTTATTGATGGACACTATTTTTATCCTGACGGGGTGGCGATCGCTGAGGTGGCCAGAAAACTCAATAAGCCGTTTACCGTAACGGCTAGGGGATCGGATATTAACCTTATTCCCCAGTATGAAACGCCGCGCCAGCAAATTCAGGATACTTTTCATGCCAGCGATCACAACCTTGCTGTTTGCGAAGCGCTTCGGCAGGAAATGATCGATCTGGGGGCCGATCCTGCCAAGGTGTCTGCCTCGCGCAACGGTGTTGATTTGGATCTGTTCTCATTTACCGATGAGAGGAAACAGCAGGCAGTGCGGCAGCAGCTGAAATTACCGCTAAGCACGCCAATATTACTCTCGGCCGGACTGCTCATTGAGCGAAAGGGGCATCATCTGGTGATTGAAGCCATGAAGGCTCACCCTGAGGCGCAGTTACTGATCGTGGGCATGGGACCGGATAAATTCAAGCTAAAGCGACTGGCCAAAAAATTGAACGTATCAAATCGGGTGACCTTTCTTGGCGGGCTTTCCCAGCCCGAGCTTGCCCGCTATTTTCAGGCCTGTGATCTCTCTGTGCTGGCTTCAAGCCGAGAAGGGTGGGCAAATGTGTTGCTGGAGTCAATGGCATGTGGAACCCCCGTGGTTGCGACTAATATTTGGGGAACACCGGAGGTCGTCAAAACATGTGCTGCGGGTGTGTTGGTTGACCGAAACAGCCAAGACATTGCGACTGCGATTGGTCGGCTATTGAACTCCCCGGCTCCGCGGGCTGAAACACGGCAATATGCAGAGCAGTTTTCATGGGATGAAACAACCGATCAGCTATACCGAATATTTTCAAATTTGCTGGGTAGCGGTACGCACGATAGCTCTTCATCGAGCACGGACAGTGACACGGTAGAAAACGACAAAGAGGTAACAGTATGAAGATACTTTATCATCACCGCGTTGCTTCAAGAGACGGGCAGTTCGTACATATCGAGGCGATTATTAGTGCGCTGAGGCAGCAGGGGCATGAGGTTATTATTGTGGCCCCGACCATCGCTGATGCCACCGAGTTCGGTGATGATGGCGGCTGGATGTCGAGGCTCCGCCACGCTTTGCCTGGGTTTATCAGCGAACTGCTTGAGTTTGGCTATAGCTTCTATGATTTCATCAAGCTTTGTCTGGCTATCAGAAAGCACCGACCAGAGGCGATTTACGAGCGCTATAACTTATTTCTGCCATCAGGAGTCTGGGCCAAACAGTTGTTCAAGTTGCCGCTGATCCTTGAGGTTAACTCACCGCTATATAAAGAACGAGCAGCCTATGGTGGGATATCTCTTTCCATGCTGGCCAAATGGTCTGAGCTTTATGCTTGGCGTAATGCAGATCATATTTTGCCTGTGACACATGTACTGGCTGGCTATTTATACCGGGCTGGTGTCAAGCCGCATAATGTGACGGTGATTGCCAACGGGATAGATGCCAGCCAGTTTAACGTAACGACACATCATGAGAGGTTGCCTGAACTGGCCGATAAAATGGTGATTGGTTTTGTTGGGTTTTGTCGCGAGTGGCATCGCTTAGATTTGGTTGTTGAAACGATAGCAGAGATGAACAACCCGAACATTGTGCTGTTAATTATCGGTATAGGCTCGGTGCTGGATGATTTGCAACAGAAAGCCCGTGAACTAAATATTGAACAACAGGTACGTGTTACCGGATTAGTCAGCCGTGAAGCCATGCCCAGATGGCTGGCGCAGATTGATATTGCCCTTCAGCCAGCTGTAACCCCTTGGTGCTCGCCGTTAAAGCTCATTGAATACCTTGCGACAGGCAAGGCGGTGGTCGCCCCTGATTCCCCCAATATCAGAGAGTTGTTAGTACATGAGTCGAACGCTCTTCTGTTTGAAGACGGGGATAACAACCAGATGCTAGAAGCAATCAAACGGCTGGCGGTGGAGGCTGAGTTAAAAGCCGAGGTACAGCAGCAGGCTATCCAGACAATTGAATGCAGGCAGTTAACGTGGCATCAGAATGCGACAAAAATAGCCAAACTCTTTGAGGTATTGTCGAGAGGGCAAATCAAGGCTGTTGATGAATACTCTATAAAATCAAGCGTATAAATCTGTACTGGTTGGTGATTGGCATGAATAGTGTCGTCTTGTTCCTCACCATGATGAAAGGATATTTGTCGGAATATGATAGCCAAAAAACATATTTGTCATCTCGTCTATGGTTTTCATGTCGGCGGGTTGGAAAAGATTATTGTCAATTGTATTAATGAGTTGGGAGACCAATATCAACATACGATCGTGGTATTGACTCAGGCGGGTGACTTAGTCGAAGAGCTACCGTCTTCGGTAACCGTTATCGAGATGAATAAGAAGGCGGGTAATGATCTGTCGATACATTGGCGTTTGTTTCGGCTGCTGTTAGATCTGAAGCCGGATGTTTTTCATAGCTATAATCTGGGCACAATCGAATATCAATGGGTGGCATGGTTGGCCAAGGTGCCGAAGCGGATCCATGCCGAACATGGCAGAGATACCTATGATCCGCATGGAAAAGTGGCTAAATATCGATATCTACGCCAAATCAGTTCATTGATCATCCATAAAGTGGTTGCCGTCTCACAGGATCTGTATCGGTGGCTGCAATGTGACGTTGGGATCAATGAAACTAAACTGGTATTGATCACCAATGGAGTGGATGTCGATTATTTCTCCCCATATTTCAAAAAAACAAATTTGGCGAAGTTTACTGTCGGGCATGTGGCCCGCCTTCAGGGAATTAAAAACCAAGAGCTGTTAATTAATGCGTTTCAACAAGCTTGCCGTCAAGATTGCGATTTTTCACGACTTGCCGAGTTGATTTTGGTGGGGAGCGGAGATGAACTGCAAGTGTTGAAAGCGCTGTCTAATGCCGATCCTCTGAGTGCAAAAAAAATAGTATTTGCCGGTAGGCAGCAAAGTGTCCGTGATTACTACTCACGTTTCGATGTCTTTGCCATGTCATCGATTGCCGAAGGGATCCCGGTTACCCTGCTTGAGTCGATGGCTATGGGCGTTCCTCACGTAGTTACCCGGGTGGGGGGGATAAAGGAAGTTATTCTGGAGGGTGAAACCGGGCTGGGCGTAGAGAGTCAGGATCAGAACTCATTGGCAGATGGCTTGCTAATACTATTCCATGATCGCGCGCTACGCGAGGCAATGGGGCTGTTGTCACGGGCAAGAGTTGAAGAGCATTTTAGCCAACGGGTAATGGTCGGTGCCTACGCCGATCTCTATCATCAAGGAGCTTGAATATGGATAAAGTCGAACTTCTTCCTTTGGTTATGGCCGGAGGCTCGGGATCGCGTCTATGGCCACTTTCTCGTTCTCTGTATCCCAAGCAGTTTTTGTCCCTGACAGGGAAGGGCTCGATGCTGCAGGAGACGATTACCAGACTGGATTCGCTGCCTTGCCTTGCGCCAATGATTGTCTGCAATGAAGAGCATCGGTTTGTTGTCGCCGAACAACTGCGACAGCGAGATTTATCTCACAGCGGTATTCTTCTTGAACCGGTCGGCCGCAATACGGCGCCAGCCATCACAGCAGCGGCCTTACTGGCTCTGGAACAAGATTCTGATCCACTTCTGCTTATTTTAGCTGCCGATCATGCCATCTTGAATCCGGCAGGTTTTACAGCTGCAGTGTCTCAGGCGGTTCCTGCTGCACAGGCTGGCAAACTTGTCGCATTTGGTTGTACGGCTTCGGCCCCGGAAACGGGTTACGGGTATATCAGCAAAGGCGAGGCATTATCAGAATATATCTATCAGGTAAAAGCGTTTGTTGAGAAGCCGGATATTGAGACTGCCAAGCAGTATGTTCTTTCGGGTGATTATCTGTGGAATAGCGGTATGTTCTTGTTCAAGGCCTCGGCGTTTATCCATGAACTGGAGAAATACCATCCCGAAATATTGTCTTTCTGCAAAGAGGCGGTTGAAGGGCGCAGTTTTGATTTGGATTTTGTTCGATTGGATGAGGCTGCTTTCCGTGCTTGCCCGAGTGATTCTATTGATTATGCGGTCATGGAAAAGTCCCGAAATGTAGTGGTTGCTCCGATGGACGCAAACTGGAGTGATATCGGATCATGGCAAGCTCTATGGGATATCAATAGTAAGGATGATAACGGTAATGTGATTACAGGCGATGTACTTCCTCAGAGTAGCAGTAATTGTTACATCAACGCCCAACACCGGTTGGTATCGGTTGTTGGCGCGGATGATCTCGTTATCGTTGAGACCAAAGATGCGGTTCTTGTGGCCAATAAAAATAAGGTGCAGGAGATCAAGCATGTTGTATCTCAGTTACAGCAGCAATCACGGAACGAATGCCTGCAACATAGGGAGATATTCCGGCCCTGGGGATCACACGACGCAATTACCGAAGGCGATCGTTATCATGTGAAAAAAGTAAGGGTAAAACCTGGCGAGAAGACAACAACCCAAATTCATTATAACCGGGCCGAGCATTGGATTGTGGTGACCGGAACTGCGAGGGTTAGCAACGGCAGTAAGTGCTATTTGCTCTCTGAAAATGAGTCAACCTACATCCCTATAGGTGTTCCCCATTCGTTTGAAAACCCTGGCAAGGTGATGCTTGAAATTATTGAGGTCCGAACGGGTAGCTACTTGGATGAAGATGATATTGAGCGTATTGATGTGCCTGATAAACGTGCTTGATCCATTCTTGTCACTCTCGATAGCAAGGAAAAGACAATGGCCAAATTGACCTGCTTCAAAGCCTATGACGTACGTGGTGAATTGGGTGAGGATTTTAATATCGACATTGCTTACCGCATTGGACGGGCGTATGGCCAGCACTTGCGTCCGGAAACTGTTGTCATTGGTGGCGATGCCAGATTGTCTACTGCTGAGATTAAGTCTGCGATCTGCCAGGGACTGATGGATGCAGGAGTCAATGTGATTGATCTCGGGCTGACAGGGACGGAAGAAATCTATTTTGCCGTCCAGCATCTCAAGGTTGATGGTGGGCTTGAAGTGACGGCAAGCCATAATCCTGCCAACTATAATGGCATCAAGTTTGTTGGGCTGGGGGCTAGGCCAATTGGAAAAGAGTCTGGCTTAACTGAGATCAGGTTGATTGCCGAGAGTGGTCAATTTGAAGATGCTGAGGTGAAAGGGATCTTGACTAACAAGAGTTATATTTCGGCATATGTTGATTATTTACTTAGCTATATTTCTCCAGAAAATATCCGGCCAATGCGCATTGTTGCCAACTCTGGCAATGGAGCTGCAGGGCATATTGTCGATGCGTTGGAAAACCGTTTTTCCCAGCTCGCGATTCCGATTGAATTTATAAAAATCGACAATGAGCCGAACGGGGATTTTCCTAACGGCGTACCAAACCCGATGCTTGTTGAATGTCGCAAAGCGACTTCAATCGCTGTACGGGAGCATCAGGCCGATTTAGGTATTGCATGGGATGGTGATTTTGACCGTTGTTTCTTTTTTGATGAAAAAGGGCAGTTTATCGAGAGTTACTATATAGTCGGCTTACTCGCCGAATTGTTCCTTTATAAGCATGAAGGAGCAACTATTATTCACGATCCAAGATTGAGCTGGAATACGATAGACATTGTAAAAGCGGCTGGAGGGGTGCCAGTTCAGTCAAAGGCCGGGCATACCTATATAAAACAGGCGATGCGCAATGAAAATGCCGTATATGGCGGTGAAATGAGTGGTCATCATTATTTTCGAGATTTTGCCTATTGTGATAGTGGAATGATTCCTTGGTTGGTTGTCGCTGAACTGTTGAGTATTAAAAAGATACCGCTTTCTCGAGCAATTGGTGAGAGGGTAAAGGCGTTCCCGTCATCAGGTGAGATTAATACAGCCCCTTCATTGCCAGATCGAGCGATTTTACGGGTACGAGATAAATACCAGTTGGAGGCAATAACGGTGGATGAAACTGATGGGATCAGCCTTGAATTTGATGATTGGCGGTTTAGCCTGCGTCAATCAAATACCGAAAATCTAGTGAGGCTAAATATCGAAGCTCGGTATTGTGCTGATCTTGTAAAGAAAAAAGTAGATGAAATAATCACTTTGCTGTCGGAGACGACTCGGTGAAATTACATTTTACACTGAAATTTGCCTGATCCTCCCATCTCTCTTGATTGTTACTATTATGGCTTAACGAAGAGTTGCAGTTAACACTTAATGAACTGATTAATAATACCAACAGAGGAATAATATTGATTAGAATTATTATAAATAGTTTCTTCATCGTACCCCTTTGCTTCTTTTTGCCATAGTTACCAACAATCCATCCGCAATTTATCTCCTTCTATACAACACTAGATAAATATTGTTAGTACTTTGAGTCATCATTAAGAAAACAGAAAAGAATACACAGATGTCTTGAAATCTACCTTGATCATGCTTTCGGGGGATACTCGTTGCTGGTCTTATCTAGTTGGTAGGTTTACCTTTTGGATCTTTTCAAGATTGCTTGCCATCTTCTCGAGGGTTAAGCCGTGCCTTTAGAGTTGGTTGAGTTTCAAGCAGCAAGTAAAAGTCTTGTTTGGGTAAAACCAGCAGCTCGCAATAGCCAATTGCGATGACGTCTGCGTTTCGTGTTTCCCGAGTAAGCAACGCTAATTCTCCGAAGAAATCACCGGGCCCAAGGCGAATAGATGTTTGCTGATTCGAGGTGACTTCAACATTACCTGCCGCAATAAAGAACATGGCATCGCCGGACTCTCCCTGAACGATGATTTTCTCACCAGGAGCCGCCATTCGCGGCTTCAATTGCTTGGTAATTGCAGTGATATCGCTGCTATCAAGCGAAGTGAACAAGGGCACCTTGGCGATCAGCATATCCAGATCCAATCGCTTGCCGGCAACCTCGGTGATCCGCTCCTGCAGATAAGGGTGGGCAGAAGTAATGCGGTTGAAATCGTCCAGCTGCAGGACCAGTAGCTGACAATAGCTAATGGCAGTGACAGTGGCACTACGGGGCTCTTGGGTAAGTAATGCCAGTTCACCGAAGAAATCACCGCTTCCAAGGCGGACTGGCTGGTATTTCGTTGTGGCCTCAACAGCACCGCTGGAAATAAAATACATTGCTGTACCGGGCTCTCCCCGGTTGATAATACGTTCACCCGGAACAACAAGCCGGGGCATAAGCATTGATGCTATTTCGCTGATCCGGTGCGCGCCTATCTTGGTGAAAAACGGCACTTTAGCCACGAGTTTGGTGGGTTCAAGCCCAAGGTCAAGTTTCGGCTGGCGATCCATGATACGGTTGCGTTTGTCCAGTTCCCGGGCCAAGTCATTGAATACTTCCGGACTGATAATGTTCTCATCAAGCATTTGATGGTAGCTGGCTTCTTCAAGCCGTAGGGCAACGCGGACCAAGTGGCGTTTCTGCAATGTTTCCGCGTATTCCGGGTATTGCAGCCGAAGGGCATCAAGTGCCTGCTGAGTCGCTTTCAGGCGCCCGGTTAGCAATGGATCCAGGCTCAAAGCCAGGCTTTCGCCGAATAAGGGCGGGATTTTGTCTTGGCTATAGTCGATCAGTGCTGTCACGGCAGTTTCGTGGACGCTCAGTACCTCAAAACGGTTGGCCAGCTGGATAGCCAGAGGGCGGGTTAGCTTCACATGCCGCTGAAGCCATAGGGCCATTCGGAACAATAGCCCAAATCGAAGTGCATTCATATAGGCTTCCTGGTAACCATGCACTTTGCTGATCTTTAGCCCATCTTGTAGATCATCGGCATGGAATAGTAGGGATCGGGTGATCTTGGCCGAGTCCAACCCGTCAGAAAAACGTTTGAGGTAGAGATGGCGTTCGTGATTGGTCAGGGTACTTAATCCGACACTGAGGGTGACGGTATCGGACTGCTTTTCACCTTTCGACATTGAGTGTTCGACGCGGTTTAAACGCTGTTCATAAATATCAGCTACGCCGGTGGCAATCGTGGACTTGATGTTGTCAACGTGAGCGGCACGCTCGAGTCCTTCACGGATCCGCTTGATCGATAGTGCCATCACGCGGTTGCGGATCATCCGTTCTGTAGGGGGAAGCCGATCAAGCCCGAAAATCCGCATCATCATGCCCATGGTCGGTGCATTGACAAACAGGGTGAACAGAACAAAGCCGGTCACCAGCGAGGCAATAAAAGTCTTGATCTCGGTCGCGATCCCCGGTGTTTCGAGGATCACCAAGGCCAGCGCCAGAGAGACGGCGCCGCGTAATCCTCCCCACAACATAACGGTGCGAAAGGCTATGCTGATCTGCTGCCCCAGGCCGACTCTATTGATGAGCGGCAGTACCAGATACAACACGGCTGTGCGGGCGGTAAATGCGGCAAAGATCAGGGCAATTAACGAGATAAAGTGAGCCATGGTAAAGTCGACCAATACTTTGGGTACGATCAGGCCAACTAAGAAGAAGATCAGCGAGTTGGCCCAGAAAACCAGTTCTTCCCATGTTTCGGTCAGGGTATGCCAGGTGTGAGGGGAAATCTGGGTTCGACCGAATGAGTTGATCACCAACCCGGCAGTGACGACCGCCATTACTCCCGAAACATGTAGGTAGTGCTCTGCAAGCAGAAAGCTCAGGTAGGCAAGACAGATAGTCAGCGTGATTTCGACCAGCGGTAGATTACGCAGTCGGCCTATCAGAGATGCGACAAGCCAAGATGCAAACAGGCCAACCAGTATTCCTCCGAAAAAGACCTCCAGAAAATTTCCGGCTGCAGAGATGATGCCTGCCTCGGTGTTGCCGAGCAGTATGGTTACCAGAATAGTAAAGAGGACGATCGCTGTTGCGTCGTTAAACAGGCTTTCACCTTCGACCAGGATGGTAAGTCGCTTTGGGGCGCCTAGGTTTTTGAAAATGGCGACAATGGCGACGGGATCGGTAGCTGATACGATAGCACCGAGCAGCAGGCAGGCAACCAGGCTGAGCCCCGATACACTCCACACAAATACGCCGACCAGCATGGTGGAGATGAGCAGCCCGAGTATTGCCAGCAACAGGATGGGGCCAATATCTGTCATTAGGTGACGGGCATTGATATTAAGGGCTGATTCAAAGATCAGAGCCGGCAGGAAAACAAAGAACACCACCTCGGAGGTGATATCCATTGCCTCGAGTGATATGAGGAAATCACCCAATATTCCCGGAGGATCAAGGTTGCTGGTTGCCAAGACTATTCCGCCCAGTATACAACCAGCGACGGCGAGCAATACGGTGTAGGGAAAGTTGATACGATTGGCAATCGGCAGCAGCAGGCTGGCAATAGTCAGTAGGCCGACAAGCCCCAGCACCAAAAGGAATGTTTCGTGCATGCTATAGCCTCCATTTGAGTATTCAGCCTAGATCCACGGGGGTTGCCTGAAACGCTGTTCGGCATATTTAATTGGCCAGATTATTTTTGCCTGCCCATCGAATAGCTGAACCATCGGGAGGTAAAACCCTTTCATAAAGTGGCCTGTCATGACCTCGTTGGCAGATAGTGCATGTGCTCCGGGCTCCGTCGAGAACTGGTAGTAATTCCAGACCCCTTTGTATGAGAGTTGGCTGAGAGTCGCTGTCAGTGTATTGAAATCGAATGTATTTGCGGTATTGAGAGCCCTGATCGCCATCCGGGTATAGTCGTAGTGAAAGCCAGCTGCCGGAATACTGGGATCTTCGCCATATTTGGCTTTAAATCGCCTAACCCACCATCGTTGCCAAAGTGCGATAGGCATTGCTGAGTCCATGGCGATCACGAAATTTGAAGCATCACCTGTTACTGCATACCAATTACTTGACCAGCGTAGTCCGTGTCCAATTAATAAGGCTTTGATGCCAAGTTCCTTGAACTGTCTGACGAAATTGCTGACAGCAACATCACCGGTTGAGGTCATGGCTACCAGCGAAACCTGCTCGGATTTGTATTTATTCAACAGTGGCCTAAATTCGGTTTCGTCGAGCGCGGCAACATCGTAGGGCAGCGGGTCGAATCCGGCTTCACTGAGGCTGGTCATCAGGGCCTCGCCCCAGCCTCGCCCGAATGCACTGTCTTCTACCAATATGGCGGCCCGGTTATTGGCCGGTTGCCAAAGCCCTTGTTTCCGCATGTACTTCAGAGGTGCACCATACAGGCCAGCCAGTTTCGGCGGCGAGGGCCAACCTTTAAACCAGCCTCTATAGCGTTGGGGATCATCGTTAATTTTGGCCGCAATATACTGTGAAGCCCCGAGGTGACCGATATGAATGGTGTTGAGATCAGCTTCGGTTTCCATTAGCGCCAGTGCGACGGATGAGTGCCAGCCGCCAATCATCAGTTTCACATTTTGGCGTGTTATGGCATCGGTAGCAGCGTTGACTGCGCTGGCTGGGGCTGAGCGGCTATCTACCCATACGATATCGATATCATGTAACGTACCATCAATAGTAATGGGGACTTCACCTGCAGTACGGGCATCTTCGAGCGCCATCAGGATCCCCTGCTTGATGGCATCGCCGGTGTGCTTGGCTGGGCCGCTAAATGGCCCGCAGGCTCCGATCTTTATAGAAGGAAGAGTTATTTCTGGTGGATCGCTGTCTCGGGCATGAAGGAGCCCCGGAACGAGTAAGGAAATCGTTCCGGCCGTACCTATCAAACTGGCGGTGCGGAGAATACGCCGCCTGCTCAGTTGATTTAAGTGAACTTGAACGTTTCTTTTTCTTGAGTGTTTCTGGACCATTGCTTCTCAGACTGCCTCTTAGATTGCCTTTGGGATTGTCTCTCTGGTCAGTAGTTGGTTATCGGCTGTTCGGCACCCTGTGCGATATCACCTATCTATTGAGGTTAGCTTACGTGCTGGCAGTTGCTGGTGGAGAACTCGTACGCAATTGAGAAAAGGAGGTAGTCTGGGCGTCTATACTGATTTTGATTGGGATGTTTTTATTTTTGAGGGGGATTTAATGGGGCTTTTGCAAAAGAGTCTGAAGGCCCGTATGACTGCCTATTTTTTATTGGTGTCAGTATTGGTGGTGGTAGCCCTGGCATCGGTGACGTATTTTCTTGCGGCTGAGACGCAAAAAGAGATGGCAATTGCTCAGTTTGATTTGACGGCTGACCATAAAGAATTCGAAATCAATCGCTATATTTCCGAGCAAGTTACGATTGTGGCAAATATTGCAGAACTTGATGAGTTGCGCAGTGCTGCTGATGTATTGCTCGCGGAAGAAACAGGAAGCGAGCAATACGAGAAGGCTTATTTTAAGTTGGCTGAGGTACTGTTTCTGTCTACCTTTCTTGATTATGGTTTGGCGACGGCATCTGATTTGACTGAAATATTCATGATGACCAAGGTGGGGGGGCGGGTTTTTTTCTCGACGCAGCCCTCTGATGAGGGTGAGTATCGGCTCAATGATCAGTATTTCATCAAAGGACGCCAGGATACATTTTTGCAAAAGGTGTATCCGACCCCGGGGACTGCCGCACCGACTCTAACGGTGTCAACGCCGCTGCTTAGTCCGGCTGGTGAGCTGTTGGGGGTGCTGGCTGCTCATATCCGCTTGTCGGTGCTGGTTGAGATTGTCAGCAGACGGACCGGTTTGGGAGAAAGCGGTGAGGCGTATCTTATTGATGCTCACAACCGTTTTATTTCTACCGAGCGATTTGGTGAGGCATCTTATCCACGAGGTGTCCATAGCTTTGGTATTGAAGCGGCCTTGAAGGGAGAAAATGGGGCCGGGCTTTATGATAACTATGCCGGTGTTTCTGTAATAGGTAGCTATCGCTGGCTTCCCGAATTGGGAGTGGCCTTGATTTCTGAAGTGAAGGCATCGGCAGCATTGGCTCCGGCCAACCGGTTTGGTGTGATGATCCTGGCTGTTGGTTTGCTGGCTGTCGGCTTGTTGAGTATCGGTATTTACCTGATTGCGGTTCGGATCACTCGGCCCATTTTGGCAGTAACGGACACGACCCTGAAAATTACCGCGGGAGATCTGACCCAGACAGCACCAGTGCTGACTCAGGATGAAACTGGATTATTGGCACAAAATTTCAACTATATGATCTGCAGGTTGAAAAAAACACTCGATGATTTGGCCGAAGAGCAGGAACGATCAGAGCATCTATTGCTGAACATTCTGCCGGCACCGATTGCCGAACGCCTGAAGCATGGTGAAGATACTATCGCGGATAGCTTTTCCGAGGTGAGCATTTTGTTTGCAGATATTGTTAATTTTACGCCAATGTCTGCGGGTCTGCCTGCGGCAGAAGTCGTGGGGATGCTCAATGAGATATTTTGTGGATTTGACAGCTTGAGTGAACGTCGTGGACTGGAAAAAATCAAGACTATCGGCGATGCCTACATGGTAGGGGCTGGGATCCCTATTCCACGTGATGATCATGCTGAAGTGGTCGCCGAAACGGCGCTGGATATGCTGGAGGTGATTGCGAGTTTTAATCGCCGGCATGGCAAGACATTGAGTATTCGTATCGGGATCAATAGCGGGCCGGTTGTCGCCGGGGTGATCGGTACCAAAAAGTTTATTTATGATATTTGGGGAGATGCCGTCAATACGGCTTCCCGTATGGAGTCACAAGGGCTGAAAGGCGGTATTCAGATCACCGAAGCAACTTACAAGCATTTGCAGAATAACTATGTTTTTGACGACCGAGGAATCGTCGTGATCAAGGGAAAAGGAGAAATGCACACTTATATGCTCAAAGGACGTAAGGAAGAAGCGGTCAACGAATAAGGATAGGAGTATGAAGTTAGCTTCCAGTTTGTTTATTGTTTTTGCTTTGCTGATAACGGGCTGCGATAGTCAGCCACCGCAGAGCCGAGAGTTGAGAATTGGCCTAATTGCACCGATTAGCGGACAAATTCCGGAAGTCGGACAGGCGACAATTGAAGCCGCCGAGCTGGCAGTGCGAGAAGTGAATGATCGCGGTGGGTTGATTATTGATAACAAGCATTATCACGTTGCTTTGCTGATTGAAGATAATCAGGATAATGCCGAACAAACAATCAGTGCCGCATTGCGGCTTATCAATCAGCAAAACGTCAGCGCTATTATTGGCCCGCAGGCGAGCCGAAATGCCATTCCAGCAGCAAGGTATGCTGAATTCGCCCAGCTCCCTATGCTCAGCCCCTGGTCGACAAATCCGGAAACCACGAGAAATAAAAACTGGGTATACCGTATTGCCTTTGATGATACTTTTCAGGGACAACGGATGGCAAGATTTGCCTTCCAAGATCTCGGTTATCAAAAAGCGGCGGTGCTTTACGATGTCTCCAGCGAGTACAATCGTAACCTGGCTGAAGTATTTCGAACCGCCTTCAGGGCTCTTGGGGGGAGGGTTGTGGCTTTTGAATTGTATACCCGGGATGCGCCTGACGTGACTGAGCAGTTGCATCGGATCCAGGCGACTGACCCCGGGGTCTTGTTCTTACCTAATTATTATAATGAAGTGCCTGAACAGGCCCGTCTGGCAAGAGAGCTGGGGATCAGTGCTCAGTTGCTTGGCAGTGATACCTGGACTCAAATCCCGGCAGTCGATCGCGATGCGCTTGAAGGCGCTTTCTTCAGTACTCATTACGCTGTTGATAAAGCGGATGGCGAAGCATTGAACTTCAGGGCACGTTTTAGAGAGGCCTATAACAAGGATCCGAATGATATTGCCGCGCTGACATATGATGCCTTCGGAGTATTGTTTGAAGCCGTAAGGCATCATGGCGGTATTGATCCGAAGGGCATTCGCGATGCATTGAATGCCCTAGTTGGCTTTGAAGGGGTTACCGGGCGAATCGAGTTTAAGGGTTCTGGTGACCCAACGAAAAGTGCGGTGCTGCTTGAGGTCAAAGAAGGCGAATTTGTCTTTAAGCGTTGGATTGCGCCGTAGTGGCCGATGATTTAATCGGGGGTTGGCTGAATCACCGTCTTGGGGATTAAGTACTGTTTCTTTCATTGTTAATCATTACAAAAAGTCCCTCTATCCTTGCCGGGATAGAGTCACGGGGTTAACGTGTAATGCTAGTAGCCGTTAATATTCAATAACAAGGGAGATTAATTATCTCCCTTGTTAATGTCAGGTTAGCGTTATTTATTTAATCGAAATACCGCAGGCTCTTTGCCAGCAAATCGACAAACCCCTGACGGTAGACATCAAACAGTACGGTTGCATTGGCTGGTTTTCCGGAGAGCTGGTAGCGATCGACGACTGTCATACCTTTGGTATATTCACCTTGGGTTTCAATGCCGACCCAGCATTCTTGTATTGTGAATAATTCCGGAGCGAGTAGCCAGGCAATGGTGCACGGATCATGGAGTGGAGCACCTTCCAGTCCCCATTTGGGATCACGGTGGTAGATCATAAAGAAATCGAGCAAGCCGGCGACGACATCGGAGACCGGGTTGCCGATAGCGCGAATTTGTTCGATATCTTCATCCATGATCTGGGCTCGGTGGGTAACATCCAGCCCGCACATGGTGATCGGAATACCGGAACGGAACACTACATCGGCGGCCTGCGGATCAACATAGATATTAAATTCAGCTGCAGGTGACCAGTTACCGGTTTCTGCACCACCGCCCATCAATACAATGCGTTCTATTTTATCGGTCAGCTCGCGGTGGGTGGCCAGCAGCAGGGCAATGTTGGTAAGCGGCCCTGTCGGTACCAGTGTTACTGGCTTGTCGCTTTCTTCAAGGACACGCGCCATCAGTTCAACGGCATGTTCTGTTTGCGGCTTAAAGCCTGGATCGGGCAGAGCTGGGCCGTCAAGCCCAGTTTCCCCATGAACGTTGTCTGCAATAATGAGCTCGCGGGCCAGTGGTTTTAACGCGCCGCCTGCGACCGGTATATCGCTGCGACCGAGCAAGGTCAGGATGCGCAGGGCATTGTTGAGGGTTTTGTCCGGGGTCTGATTGCCGGCACTGGTTGTGACTGCCTTGATATCAAGGGAAGGTGAGGCACAGGCAAGGATAAGGGCGATAGCATCATCGTGACCAGGATCGCAGTCAATAATTATTGGACGGCTCATGAGGGTACTCCATTGTTTTTAAAAGAATGTACCTTGTTGAGGTGGGGAAAAGTGTGAGTCGGGCGATGAAACGGAGAAACAAGGTTGCAAGTCGAAATCAATAATATGACAGACAATGGGTTTTGTTATTCCACCAATACTTTGGGCGGCATTTTTCGGTTGATGATGCAACGTCTGTTATCTGACATTCTTTTTTGCGAGTCTTTTAAAATATTCACAATAGATTCAGCAAGATAAAGTCAAACTGCTGTCACTGTACCGTCATGAATGTAGAATATCTTTCTCGGTCTAATTATCTGATAATCATAGGTAAAATCATGAAATCGAGTCACCTTCTTTTGCTGCTGTCATTGGCGAGTACGAGCGCTGCTGCATTTGAGCTAAATGCACCGAAACACAATAACACGGATAACCTTGTGTGGACCGGGCATCTTAGTCCGGATACCGACTCCGTTACATCGGCATTAATTGCTGCCCATATATACGGTGGTACCGCTGTTGTTCCGGAAGGCATTAATCCGGAAAGCCAATTTGTTTTGGATTATTGCCAGGTGAATGCACCTAACCAATTGAGTGACTTCAGCCAGAAGGCTGTCGGTCTGGTTGATTTTAACCAAAAAACACAGTTGCATCCGACGATTGATGAAAGCAGCATCGTTGCGATAGTTGACCACCACGCGATTGGCGGAGCGCCTGTCAATATGTCTCAGGTTGTCCCGATTGATATCCGTGCATGGGGATCAGCAGCGACTATCCTGGCCGATCGTGCCGAGAGCTTGGATGTCGATTTACCGGCTCATTTAGCCTGTACTACTCTGGCCGGGATCCTGTCTGATACGGTGGTATTCCAGTCTTCGACCACCACTGAGTATGATCGTTACTATGCAAAAGAGTTGGCGAAGGAAGCCGGTATCGCGGATCTGACAGCCTTTGGCCAGAAAATGTTGGAGGCTAAGTCGGATCTTAGCCACGTCAGCGCTGCTGAGATCTTGACCATGGATTATAAAAACTTCTCTTACGGGGGGAAGAAAGTCGGTATCGGTGTAGCTGAAACTTTGACAGCCCAGCAGTTGCTTGATCGTCGCAATGAGTTTGTTGCCGCGATGATAACGTATAAAGAAAGCCAGAAACTGGATCACTTGTTCTTTGCGGTGATAGACACCAAGAACAAGCGCGCCAATCTATTATGGATTGACGATATTGACGCGGCTATAGCGGCGCAAGCCTTCACTGGTCAACCGAAGCAAGGCTGGTTGGTGTTGGACGGCGTGACATCCCGTAAGCGCCAGATTGGTCCCGCAATACAAGGTGCTATAGAAGGTAAGAAGTAACGGTACTTATTGAAATCACAATGGCCGCAGATTACACCGCGGCCATTGTTGCTTATTACTTTTATTTGCTCTCTAGGTATATCCGTGCAAAGCGGCGTTTTCCTACTTGATAAACCGCAGTTCCTTGTGCCGGTACGATATGGGTATCAGTGATTTTCTGACCATCGATTTTTGCGGCCCCTTGGCGAATCAAGCGCATTGCCTCGGAGGTAGAAGTCACCAGCCCAGCCTCCTTGAGAACATTGGCGATAGCCAGGCCATGATTGAGCTCGATGGTTATCAGATCATCGGGAATGACATTGTGCTTAAACTGTTGCTCAAATGCCTGTTCGGCAAGATTGGCGTCTTGTTCGGTATGGAAACGGGCAACGATCTCTTTTGCCAGCAGAACCTTAACTTCTTTCGGGTTCCTTCCTGTTTCGATATCAGCTTTTAGCTGGTCTATTTCTATCATTGATTTAAAAGATAACAGCTCAAAGTAGTTCCACATTAGCGTGTCGGAGATCGACATCAGTTTGCCGTACATGCTGTCGGGTGACTCTGTGACACCAATATAGTTGTTGGCCGATTTAGACATCTTTTTTACTCCGTCAAGGCCAATCAACAACGGCATTAATATTACTACCTGAGGTTGCATACCGTGGTGCTTTTGCAGCTCGCGTCCCATCAGCAGGTTGAAAGTCTGGTCGGTCCCGCCAAGTTCGATATCGGCGTCTAGCTCGACAGAGTCATGGGCTTGTAGCAATGGGTAGATAAATTCGTGGATCCCTATGGTTCGATGATCTGCAAAGCGTTGCTTGAAGTCTTCACGTTCCAGCATTCGGGCGACGGTTTGGCTGGCGGCTAACTTCAACATGCCTTCGGCACCTAGCTGAGACAGCCAGCGTGAATTGAATTCAATGGTCGTTTTCTTAGGATCGAGGATCTTAAATACCTGTTGTTGGTAGGTGTCGGCATTGGACAGAACCTGTTCGGTAGTCAGTGGTGGCCGGGTGGTATTCTTGCCTGAAGGATCACCGATACGGCCGGTAAAGTCGCCGATCAGAAAAGTAATATGATGTCCCAGATCCTGAAACTGGCGTAGCTTGGTGAGGATCACCGTATGGCCAAGGTGGATATCCGGAGCTGTTGGATCGGCACCCAATTTAACCCGTAGCGGTCGATTTAGAGCGAGTTTGCTGACAAGTTCTGCTTCGGGAATGATGCTATTGGTGCCGCGTTTTATGATCTCGAGCACTTGTTGCAGTGAAGGCATGAATTTTCCTTATGTGGCTTAGCTTACTGTGAGTTAGCATGGTATGACGCTTGATATTGCAGGGATGGTATTTTTATTATCGTATTACCTGATATGTATCTCGATGGATTGCAAAATAGCTATCCTTCTTTCCGACAAGAAGGTTGGTTGCTATTGGAGTGAATCTTGTGCTGATTGGCTAATATCAATAGCGTATTTTTAATTCTCATCTTAAAGACGATGAAAATAGGTGAAAGTTAGCAGCTATCACAAACTGTGATAGCCTTGAGCTAAATAATGAAAGCGAGTGGGTTCGTGATGTATAGCTTTGAGCAGTTAAAGATATTTGTATCGGTCTGTGAATACGGTTCTTTTTCTGCGGCGGCACGTAAGCTGAAACGCGCGCAGTCAGGGGTGAGCCAGTCAGTATCGAATTTGGAAATTACTCTTAATCAGCCATTGTTTGACCGGAGCGGAAATACACCGGTTTTGACCTCCGAGGGAAAAGCGTTACTGCCTATCGCCAAGTCGATTTTACATCAGCAGTTACATTTTGATCAGAAGGTCGCGGCCCTAGAGGCAAGGTATGAACATGAGCTGGTTCTGGCTATAGAGGAAAGCTTGGTTGGTCCGGATTTGCTTGGAAAACTGGGTGAGTTGGCGGAACATTTCCCTATGACCAATATCGATATCACGGCGGCCTCGACGTTTGATATCAAGCAGATGGTAAGTCAGGGCAAGGCGCATATTGGTGTAGTATATGCGGACGGTAGCATGCAAGATGATATTGATTTTGTAACGCTCGGCTATAACCACTTTATCACCGTATCATCGCCCTCTCATCCCTTGGCGGATCTGCCGAGTGTCAAAGATACTGATTTGCGCAATTACCGGCAGTTGGTGCAGCGTTCCTCGAGTGGTAAAGAGTTATGGTTCAGTTATGCCATTAGCTCCCAAGTATGGTATGCCAGCTCCCATCAGATTTTGCTGGCTTTAGCCGAACAAGGCGTTGGTTGGACGATTGTACCTAAACAGTTGGCCGCTATGTCTCTTGATACCGGTACGTTACAGGCGTTGAATATTGAGTATGAGCCTAATGGTTGGATGAATACTATCGACTTGGTGACGACCCGCCGGCATCAAAGTGGTCCCGTCAGAGAAGCCATTGTCGAGGTATTAAGGATGGTATTCGGGCATAGAGAAAAGCGGTAACCAAAGACTGGTTGTCTCATTGTTATACTTATGATTTGCTATATTAATGTGAAACTTACCATGTAGGGATGCAACCGTTATGATTAAAGCAATTGGACTATTGCTAAGCCATTTATTGATGCTGGCCTTTGGCTTCGCCGCCGGGATTTACGCATTACCTATTTTAATTGCACCTGATAACCCTTCTTCGGGCGAGGTTCAGCAGGTTGTACAAAATGCCCGGTTTAGCGGTGAGTTCCGCCGTGATCTTGCCGATAGTGATTTTCTTCACTGGGGCGAGGGGCAAGTTTCTATTAGCTCTGATGTGGTTTCATTTCAGGGTGAGCTGGCACCTGGGCCTGACTACAAACTGTATTTGTCGCCGCAGTTTGTCGAAACAGAAGCCGATTTTAATCGATTGAAATCCAGCATGATCAAAGTGGGTGAAATTAAAACTTTCTCGAGGTTCATGGTGCCCTTGGATTCTGCTATTGATCCCGCCCAATATACGACCGTGATTATTTGGTGCGAGACGTTTGGCCAGTTTATTACGGCGGCTCAGTATCAGTAGGTTGATCACGGAGATATAAGCCTGTTGTCAGGCGGTGATGTCCTGGTACTCCTTCTTAACAACCACCTTAGGTATGAGAAAGATCTCCCAATCTTTGATTTGCCTCAATTGTCATATAAAAGTTTCTGGCATATGCCAGAAACTAGGCGTATAAATGGCATATGCCAATTAAAAGAGCCTGATGACAAGGCTCTTACAATCCAAAGTGACAATAAAAAGGAGTAATACATTATGATCACGGCAATTCCGATGAATGAAAATCACATCGCCAATCATTTTTCTAAGGCAGAGCATTTTCTGTTTATTAACGAACAAGGGGTAGAAATTAGCCGGTATCCTAATCCAGTCCAAGGTGCCCATTATGCCGGTAAAAAAGAGTTATTGAAGCTGTTGCTCGAACAACAGGCTAAGCGCATTGTTGTGCGCAATATAGGCCAACAGATGTTAGGAAAGCTGCTTTCACATCAGTTAGCGGTTGTTCAAACTGATTCCGGTCGCCGTAGTGCGGTTGAGCTTGTTAATTCAGAGGCTGTGGGCTTGGTTTCTCTGACTGATCCTGAACAGGGGCGCCCTTCACCCAACCATGACGGTTGTCGTCATGGTCAGCGTCGATGCCATAGCCATGACAAGGGGCACGGCGACGGATGTGGCCATCGTCACGGTAATGACAAGGGGCACGGCGACGGATGTGGCCATCGTCACGGTAATGACAAGGGACACGGCAACGGTTGTGGCAAGGGCCACGGACGTGGTGGGCACGGAGAATCGAAGGGTCGACGCTGTTGCCACAAAAGCTCCCATTAATTGACGACAGTGGTTATTCCGATGACTTCTTATCATTTTACTAAGCAAGCTCATAACAGCTGTATGGTTTGTGGGACGGTTGAAAATAACCCTGATACATTGCTATTGGCATTTAGCCAAGATAGCGAAGGGAATGTAACGGCTCCGTTCCAGGTGACGTCACGCCATCAGGGGTATGATGGGCTGTTACACGGAGGGATGGCCAGCACTCTTCTAGATGCGGCGATGACCCACTGCTTGTTTACTCACGGTATTCAGGCTTTGACTGCAGAGCTGACAGTTCGGTTTATTGCCCCTGTCCGTACAGAACAGCAAGTCATGCTAACTGCGCACCTTGTCGGGCATAGAAGAGGTATTTATCAACTGGAGGCGTTAATTACCCAAGAACAACAAGTATTGGCACGTGCATCAGCCAAATTCATTGAGCCAAAGAAATGAAAGAGTGAAGGTTATGGGCTTTTCCTAAAAGCCCAATTCTAATTGCTTATGCCAGTTTTGCATTTCCTCCTCATTAAACCCTGCCGCCCTCATTATTTTGCCCCAGCGTTCTTTGGTTACAATGTTCTGCGCCATCAGCGATGGCTGTTCCGGTCGCTCCTCAAAGTCCCGCGAGGGTATAGACAAACGATGCCCAGTCCCCCAAGGCCGAAACCTCGGGGGAGAGTAGAACTAGTTGCTCCAGATAGCGTCAACAAATTCAGGGTGATCAATAAATGGGTTTCTGTTGCCCTGGAAATTGAACACAGCCTGATTACGGTCGATTTCTTTTTGGCTTACCGGATCATTTTTGTGCCAGCGCTTTAGCATGCTAAGCATCCATGGTTCAAATACAGAGGTGTTTGTACCATCAAGCACCGCATTAGAGTTGATTGAATTCCCCTCCCAAGTTGCGATCGCATTTTCATATCGTGTAGCCATATAAAAGTAAGCGCGGGCGAAATCACCCTTGAACTCATCCAACGGTTCGAAAACCGTGCCAGAGTAACCGAGCCCAGATTTGGCGGAACCCAGTTTGGAGCCGTTGCTGGAGGTATACGAAGTTGTGCCAACTTCACCAAATGGCCAATTGCTACGCTTGGAGTTAACGTAGCCGTCGGTAGCAAAAATATGGTGGCCGTCTGAGTTCATTGGCTCTACTTTGCCGCCAAACCAGCTTTTCGGAAAAGAGTGCTCTCTGTTATAGCAATCGCCTTCTTTACGGTACTGTCCACACTGGTTGGTTACTTTGGTAAAGCTGGTGCTATCACCAGAAGATGGTTTTTCAGAATACATATCCAAGATAGAACCATCTTTCTCGTAGTAGCTGTCCAGATCGGCAACTTTTGCCAGATCCCAAATAGCGCTATATCCCTGGCTGTTGTGATTAGTAATGATGTTGTAGAGGGCTGTTTTCAGCACGAAGCCAGATTTACCTTCTGCTGACTTATAGTATTCGCCAACCACTGGCGGCTCGGTCGGCGGTGTGGTGCCGGAGTTGCCGATAGTGAAGTTGAACGATTGACTTGACTGAAACTCGCCGCCAGAGGCGAATGTTTTGCCATTGGCCCCAAGGGTAAATGAGCCGTTTCCAGTACCGCAGCAGATACCGTCACCATAAGAATCACTGATTACAAAGGTATAATCTCCATCGGTCAGGCACATTTCCTTGGTGTTAGTGGTTGAATTGTCGTAGCCAGAGCCTGAAAAAAGGGTATTACCACTACTGTTGTTGAGTACCCAGCTTGTCTCAGAGGCATATTGATCCGTCACTAGAGTTAACGTTGTTGTTGTATCGCCGCAGCTGCTGATAGGTGGTGTAGAGCCTGCCTCTGTTGGCTGGAAGTTGTCGACATAGACCACTTCGGAACCGTCAAAGCCCGCCACATCATAGAAGCGTAAGCCTACCTGAATGTCTTTACTGGCCGTCGCGGTGTAAGAGTAGCGAATGTCTTGCCATTGATTGGTTTGCAAGTTGTTGGAGTAATCATGATAACCATCGACAAGTAGGCGTGCTTTTACTTTGCCTTCAGTATGGTAGAGGGACACGGCGAAATGATAGGTTTTACCTTGTTCAACACTGACGGTCTGCAAAAAGTCAGTATTGCTTTGTGATCCCGTATTTACGGTTATTTCAGCCGCAAGTCCACCGGCTTTAACCTGTGTCGATGAAGGGGAAACAGCGATACCGGAGTCAATGACACTCCAGTTTTCAGGCGTATTGCCATTCCATTTTTCGAAGTCGCCGTTCTCAATTTGAGCAAAAGCACTATTTGAGGAGAGCAGGGCCACGGCACTTAGGGTAAATATTCTATTTAACATGTAACCTTCTGTTTATTGACGTAAAAGTCAATAAAGGATAAAGGTTAATCAACTGTTAAGAGTGGGTGAGTATCACAAATTTGAATTATGTATTTATGGGTTTCATGAATATATTAGCGGTCTATCACATTATTTTATTATATTAGTTTGCCCGTTGAGGGGGGAATTATCTAGTAAGCTCGTTATCGATTCTATAACCACAAAGATACAATGTCATACAGAGGGATACAAATTAGGTAGGGCGATGGTTATTTGTTGATTTTAAATGAAAAAATAAAATGATTTAATGTGGGATTCTCTCATTATACAAGTGTGTGGCTGGGGTAGGTAAATTGAAAACATCGTTTTTATAATCGTTATTTGTTCTAATACTTTTTTTGCTATTTAAATCAGTTTGGTGAATATGAAAAAAGTAATTTTTGCGGCATGTTTGGCTTTGCTTATGAGTGGATGTGCTCAACAATCATTTGTGATGTCTGATAGTAACGGTGAGATTAAAGAAGAAAATTCTCAGCACTTCTTTATCAATGGACTGGCTCAGGAAAAGGAAATCAATGCCGCTGAAGTTTGTGGTGGAATTGAAAATGTATCAAGAGTTGAGGTTCAAGAGACTTTCTTAAATGGTGTCCTGAGGACTGTTACATTTGGAATTTATACACCTCGAGATGCGAGAGTATATTGTAAGGCATAAGCAAGTTAGCAATAACAGACGTACTGGGCTCTGGTTAGTGTGCCTCTTCAGGTTACTTCGGCAAGAGGGTGTTTATCAAGATTGACCTGTCCAGTATAAAAGCCTGATACCCCATACAACGGGTATCAGGCTTTTTTGATGGTAGTTATAACGCCATTGGTAAGAAGATAATACTCAGGATAATGTTCACGGCCAATCCGAAGGTAATAGGCGGAATTGTTCGCTTGATCAGATCAAATGGCGATACCTTTGCCATGCCCGAAGACGCCACAATAACCCCGGCAACTGGCGACATAGCCCGGCAGGCATTCGAAGCCTGCTGCATTGGCATCACTAAGTACACACCGTTGATGCCCATGCCATCGGCAATTTTGGGGATCAGCTCGACGAATGCATAGAATGCCGCATTGCCTGAACCGGTTAAAAACGCAACAGCGCCGGTTAAGCCGACGAGTGCCAACATCATAGCGGTTGCCCCGAATCCGACTTGGGAGGCTGTTTCAATGAGCATAGTAATGGCACCGATGGCCTTCAGGCCTTGGGCAAAAACACCGGCACCGACCAAGATCAATACCACCGGCAGCGCATCTTCCATGCCTTTAACAATCGCACTCATGCCTTCCATGGCCGAGCGACCGCTGCGGTGACGGATGGCTTCTAGGGCCATTGCGGTAAACAAGCAGAGGATGGCAATGGTGCCGATATTCATTGTGACGCCTTCAACCAGCCCTAGCTCGCCACTGGTTACGATAAGTACAATAATCGGCAGCATAGGCAGCCAGCCGTAGAAACCTGGAGCCTTGCCTTCTACCTCGGCGGTACGGACATCGACGTTTTTGAGATCGACTTTCTTGCTGTTACTTTGCTGTAGCAAGCCCTGTTTCTTGTCCATGTACTGCTGCCAAAAGTAATGGGCGGCCGCCATAGCCAGCATACTTGGAATAGCCAGAGGAATTTGATATTTGAGGGTGTAGATTTCGACAGACATACCCACATTTTCTGCTGCAATCACCGAATCGACAGCAAGCGGCGAGAAGCTGATTGTTGCTGTGGTCGCGATTGCGGCGGCAATTGATATCGCAGGCAGACCTAGGGCATTCAATACCGGGAATAGTGTCGACATAAGGAGTACGGCGAGGCTGGTAGCACCGAACCCTGCCAAAGAGATAAAGCTACCGATAAGGAAAGTGACGGCAAGTAATAGGTAGGGCTTATTGATCCCGCCAAGTAGCCTAAGTGCATTGTTGATGACAATGTCATTAGCGCCGATGTAGGTCATGTAGCGGGCATATGCCAGCAATGAAAATAAGATCAGCCCCATACCACCAAAGCGGTTGTTGAACATAATGTTCATTGCTTCAAAGATATCCAGCCAAGCGCTACCACTTGATTTTGCCTCTGGAATAACCGGCAAACCCATAATGGCGCAAACCGCCATCAATACTGCGGCACCCAAGAACAGGGTGGCAATTGCGTTATACTTTTTTAGAATGGCGAATCCGACTATGGATACCACTATTATGGAGATAAAGATGCTCATTAATTCCTCATAAGCAGTGTTAAGTTGTGAGTGGTCGGTATATAACAGAGCCTGCATCTTATTTTTGATCTGTGTCATTAGTTGCATATAAGTGTTGTTTAACTCGGAGGGGGAATTATATTTCCCTGCTTAGGGTCACACTTAAAATTTCGGGGCTTTAGGTCATGAGAGAATGGCTGCTTTCTATTTAAGGGCAATGTGAAGACACAAAAGATACTTCCTGAGTATTTATGGTGTTTTGACTGTTGGGGGAGTTGGTAATGGGGGGCGATTTTTTCGCTGAAAAAGCTTGGATATGATATACCCTCTAGCCAACCGCAAGATATGCCGCATCAAGAGGAGTGAAGTGTGTGAAGCAGTCTCTAATTCACATTGCCCTGGTTGTAAAAGATTATGACGAGGCCATCGATTTTTATACCCAAAAGCTAAAATTTGAACTGATAGAAGATACCTACCAGCCAGAGCAAGACAAGCGCTGGGTCGTGGTTTCTCCGCCGGGCTCCAATGGTGCAGCCATTTTGCTGGCAAAAGCCTCGAAAACTGAGCAGGAAGCGTTTATTGGTAACCAAAGTGGCGGTAGGGTGTTTCTCTTTCTTAGTACCGATGATTTCTGGCGAGATTACAACAGAATGAAAGCCGAAGGCATCAACTTCGTGCGTGAAGCTAAAAAGCAGGACTACGGCACGGTAGCAGTGTTCGAAGATTTGTATGGCAACCTATGGGATTTGCTTGAGCTTGACCCGAGCCATCCAATGGCTGGGCGTTAAGTTGACTATTGGTCAGTACTTGATGGTGGTGGCTGGGTATAGATATCTTAAGCCTGAGAGAATGATCATGGTTTCAGTCTGATTTCAGTAGTGTTCTGTGATCGCGACAGGGTGCGAAATGTGAGTGGTCTGGCAATATAATTGAATAGATTCAGATAGCTAATGAGGCCAAGAATGCAAAAAGTCGGAGACGATCTTTGGGTACATGATGATTCAATGAAATTAGCTGGCACCAAGCTCAGGTTACGAATGACAGTAGTGAAGCTTGCTAATGGTTCGTTGTGGGTGCATTCAGTCACCGCGCTGTCTCCGGAGTTGAAGCAGGAGATCGATCAGATCGGTGAAGTGAAGCATATCGTTGCGGCCAGCAACGCTCATAACACTTGGCTGCAGGACTGGTGCGAGGCTTATCCCGAGGCCGAAGCTTATGTTAGTGCCGGTATTCCGAGAAAAGTGCCACTGTCCAATTACCATATATTGCGTGATGGTTTTGAAAACGTCTGGGAAGAAGATCTGTCGTGGGAATTTATGCCTGCGGTTCCGATGTTTAATGAAACCGTTTTTTTTCATAAAAAGACCCAGTCACTGATTGTCACTGATTTGATCCAGAATTATCCTGATCATGTACCGACAGGGTTTGCCGGTATCATGACCAAATATGTATTCCAGCCTATTGGGTTTAAGGGCACCTGTATTGCTCCGCCGCTTAAAATAGGCTTTATGATCAAAGACAAGCCGAAGTTCACTGAATTTATTCGTCACGTCCAGAGCTGGGATTTTAAGCGGATCATCGTGACTCACGGTGATATTATTGAGGAAAATGCAAAGTCAGTTTTTACTGATCTTTGTGTGCGTTTCCTTAAGTAAAAGTACCTTTTATTTCCCTTATCTGATAGTCAAGCCCTTTGGGCTTGGCTAGAATTCCTCTGTATCAGTTTATTTTATCCCTTCTCTTAAGGTCATTAATTATTTTTATGTCCCACCAATTATCATAGTAAATGAAGTTGTATTAGAGCTTTGAAGTAATAAATTTAATTTTGACGATATAAATTAACGTTTTTATTTAGGCGTAAAATATAAAAGAAATTAATTTTAGTTTGAAATATATATCGGTAATAGCATTATTGCCACTAATCATGATGGGCAAAAAATAAGGGCAGGATTTTATCATTTGATCGTTGTTTAAACTATCAAATAATAAAAACCTGCCCAATCAGTTGAAAACTGAAAGCAGCTATAGCAATTTCAAAATTACTTAGCTGCTTTCAAATGCCTATTATGCCTGTGGAGGTGTACCTTCACAGTTAGAAACAACAGCATCAATTTGTACTAAAGCACCCATAGGGATAGCTGAAACACCAACTACTGTTCTTGCAGGAAGATCGCCTTTAAAGAAAGTAGTGTAAACTTCATTCACAGCATCAATATCATCGATATTTGTAAGTTGGATATTGATTTTAACTGTATCGTCCATTACATGGTCAACACTTTCAATAATTGCCTTAATATTGTTCAAGCATTGCTCAGCCTGCGCTTTTACATCACCAGCAACTAGTTCATTTGTTTTTGGATCTAGAGGTAATTGACCAGAAACATGGTTGTAGTGAGAGAAAGCTACAGTGTGTGAATACGGTGCTTTTGGTGCATTTTCCGTATTGCTTGCTTCGATAACAAGTAAACGAGTATCTTCAGGAAGTTGTGGTGGTGTACCATCGCCATGTGATACTGCTGTATCAATTTGTACCAACGCACCCATAGGTAGAGCTGCAGCGCTAACAACTGTGCGTGCAGGAACATAGCTTGGGAAGAATTTTGCACAAACTTCGTTTACAACTTCAGCATCCGAGATATCTTTAAGGAAAATAGTTGTTTTAACAATATCGCCCATCACGTGGTCGATACTTTCTAAAATTGTTTTAATGTTGTTCAAGCACTGTTCAGTCTGCTCTTTAACACCACCATCTACTACTTCACCTGTTTTTGGATCAACAGGTAATTGAGATGCTAGGTTATTGTAATGAGAGAAAGCTACAGTTTGTGAGTATAGACCTTTTGGTGCATTTTCTGTATTTCTTGAAACTTTAATTAGATCACAAGGCGCTTGTGGCGTTGTACCTTCACCGTTTGAAATAAGTGCATCAATTTGAACCAAAGCATCACTCATAGGTAGAGCTGCAACTGCTACACACGTACGTGTAGGAAGAGCACTTTGGAAGAAGGTTGTATAAACTTCGTCGATAGCTTCAATATCTGAAATGTTTTTAACAAAGATATTTAGCTTAACAACATCGTCCATCACGTGGTCGATACTTTCTACAATTGCTTTAATATTTTCTAAACATTGTTTAGCTTGGTCTTTTACAGAACCAACTACAATCTCACCAGTTTTAGGATCTATAGGTAATTGAGCTGAAATATTATTATAATGAGAAAAAGCTACAGTTTGTGTAGATACAGAACTTTTTGGTGCATTTTCAGTGTTTCTTGAAAACTTAATGATATCGTCGCTCATTAGACATTTATCCTTTTAATAGAGTACAGAAATACGTATTTATCTTTAATAGATCGTATTTGAAAGAATATTTATAGTGGCGCAATGGTAAGTTAAATTATTTAGGGTAAATGTGAGGCACTTCAAAATATCATTTCACTAGCAATTGCCTATTAATAGAATTAATAGTCATTATTCGATTAATTATCCACGATTATGCGGTTAATCTGGCTTTTATGTCATTTTTTGTCACGAATGATTCGTCAATTGTGAATATAATCTCAGTGATTTAAATGCTCTATCCGATGAATTTAATCCAATTTTGATAAGTTGATCACAATAAGTTCATTCAAACTCAAGAACAGGCATCATTGGTGCATCATTTATGTCGTTATAAATGCATAAATTCCCTGATGTGTCTCACTGAGTTCCTTTCCTTTAACCTTGATCGTGAAGCGGTATCCCTCCTTTTGCTGTTGCACCTGAACTTGTAGGTATTGACCATCCACCGTGCTAAAAGTGAGATGATCGGAACCAACTTGGCTCGTTGACAGATAAAGCGGAGTTTCATTGCCGGCAAAGGTTGAGATAAAGCTCAGCTGATTCATATCCTCCTCTAAATAGAAACGCCAGTGATGGTGAGAAACATTCAAGTCTGCAACACCATAGAGTGTATTGTCATTTTGTAGTTCAAAGCAGATAGAGTAGGGCAAAGGCCCGCGAGGTGTTTTGATGGCCCTCCCCTGCCAGCAACCTTGTAATGGTTCGAGCAGAGTATTGTCGGCCGACATTGAAAGTGGAGCGAGCAAGGCCCCCGTCAATACTACTAGAACGATCGGGTGCAGGTTTGTATGTTGGTCAGTATATACATGTTCCATGCTGATATGTTGTTGATGTCAGCCTCGGGATATGGCTACTTCAATTAAAGGAAGAAACAGCCATATAGTCAAAGTGCGGACCGGCACAGATTTCACTAGGGGATTTAATTGATTTGCGAGCGTGATGTAACGGAATAAATCATTTGCAACGGATATTGACACTATTGCTTGATAAAGTTGTCATTTCATTATGTAATGCGCGTCATACGGTTTTGAACGCTGTTTAATTTGATGGATGGGATGAGATGACAAAGATCGTACTAGTCGAGGATGACCTCAAGTTATGTGAGTTGCTGGCGCACTATTTCAGACAGCAGCAATTTGACGTTGTGACCGTCTCCGACGGAAACTTGGCCACTGATACGATTATTCAACATCAACCTGATCTCGTTGTACTTGATTTAATGTTACCCGGTGTTGACGGGCTGACGATTTGTAGAAACGTCAGGCCGATGGTAAGCAGCAAGATCTTGATGCTAACTGCGAGCGATGATGATATCGACCATGTTGCCGGCCTGGAAATAGGTGCCGATGACTTCGTCAACAAACCCATCAAACCCAGAGTCTTGCTAGCCAGAATCCGTATGCTTCTACGCCGCGGGGATGAGGAGCATACGGTAGATTCTGAACCTGCTTTGTTGGATGAGAGCTTGTCCGGTGATGGAGCAACAGAACGCAACCATGGCAGTTTGAGTCTTAATTGCCGACGAAAGTCATGTTCGCTCGATAACGAAGAGATCTGTCTGACTGATAGCGAGTTCGATCTTTTGTGGTTATTGGCTTGCCGCCCTGATGAGGTACTGTCGCGTGACTTTCTGGTCAAGAGTACCCGGGGGATAGAATATGACGGCCTTGATCGCACCATCGATAATAAAATCGTGTCGCTGCGTAAAAAGCTCAATGACAATCCGGCATTGCCGCGGAAAATAATCACGGTACGCGGTAAAGGATATCTTTTTGTTCCTGATCGTTGGTAGGTGCGACTGATGAAACGGTTGTACTGTGAGTTTTTTATTGGCGTTGCGGTGCTCTTTTTTCTGAGTATTGTTAGTTATATCTATGTCACCGAGGAACTGACACCTGATTACGTAGAAATTGTTGAGATTAACCAAGTGCATAGCGTAATAAGCATTCTGGATAAGGTTGCTCATGATCTGGGCCAACATCGTGCCGATGAGTGGTTCGTTCAGTATGCGGAAGAAAATCAGTTAAGTATTGTTGCATATTCGTGGGAAAGCCCGGAACTCTCGGCTGAGATTATCGATAGTTTGAAGCAAAGACGTATTTATTGCGATGATATGTATAGCTACTTTGTTGTTTACGGTGACGGACGCCAGATTTACAGCATTGCCCCTGATCTATCAAAGCCAATATGGGAACAGATCGATTTCGACGATACATTATTGTGGGTATTCTTCTATACCACGTTTGCTATCTACAGCGCGTTGATGTTGAAGATATTATCTCGTCGGTTTCGTGTTCTGGAGCAAACAACACTGGCCTTTGCCGAAGGGGATTTTGCTGTTAGGGCTTCGGAAAAACCCGGCGATCGGCTGGGAAGCTTAAACAGCAGCTTTAACCAGATGGCAGATAAGATCTCTGCATTGATTACTAGCCATAAACAGCTTACCAATGCCGTTGCCCATGAATTGCGTACGCCGGTGTTTCGGGTGCAGTGCCAGCTTGAAATGCTGGAAGATTTGGGGTTAACACCAGATCAGTTGAATTATGCTGTTGGCATTCATGATGATATGGCCGAGTTAGAGCTAATGATTGAAGAGCTGCTTTACTTTGCCAAGATGGATCGAGCGGTAATTCCACTGAATCTTACCTCGCCTTATATGAGTGAGTGGCTCGACAAGTTGGTGACAAACTGCCAGAAAGAAACGGATATTCCGATTACGGTCAATTATCAACACGAAGAGCGAGCAAGTGTCGATGTGTACCAGTTGACACGTGCTGTGTCGAATATTGTCCGAAATGCATCCCGCTATGCCGAACAAGGCATTGATGTCAGTGTATTCCGCAGTGATCATGAGTTGCACATTCAAGTAGACGATGACGGCATCGGGATCCCCGATACTGAGAGAGAGCGAATTTTAGAACCGTTTTACCGAGTCGGCACCGCAAGGGACCGCGAGTCTGGAGGGCACGGTCTTGGTTTGGCTATTGTGGCACAAATAATGGCTCGCCATCAGGGCAGGATAGAAATTGGCTCGAGCGAATCTGGCGGTGCGCGGTTTACGCTGATTGTGCCGCAGGCGCTTGCCACCGACGAAAGTTCAGCAGGCTCACTTTAGTACCAAGCTTAGTGAAGGGCGATAAAATTGACATCGTCAGCTCTTAGCTGGAGAGATATGAGCCACCAGAAAGAACAGGGTGTTCTTTCTGGAAAATGTTTTTCTGAAACGAGTCGCTAAGTCAAAATATCAGTGAGTATTTTGGCGCTGTATTTATGACTGTACATTATGCGAGGGTTCGGTGAGAAACTGCTCGAGTTTGCGGATCATTTCTGTTGAGCCGGCAAAAAAAGGTATTCTTTGATGTAGCGATGTCGGTTTAATATCCAGGATCCGGCTTGACCCATTGCATGCTTTACCGCCAGCTTGCTCCATAATAAAAGCCATAGGGTTGCATTCATAGAGCAGGCGTAGCTTACCATTTGGATAAGCAGCAGTGCTAGGGTAAAGGTAAATCCCTCCCTTCAGCAGGTTACGGTGAATATCTGAAATTAAAGAGCCAATATAACGCGATGTATATGGGCGATTGTCCTTGGGTACATTCTCTTGGCAATACTTGATGTATTTTTTTACACCGATAGGAAAGCGGATATAGTTGCCCTCATTGGTTGAATAGCAACTGCCGTTTTCACTGATTCGAATATTTTCATGGGAAAGACAAAATACCCCGAGAGAAGGATCATAGGTGAAACCATGAACCCCTTTTCCTGTGGTATAAACCAACATGGTAGAAGAGCCATAAATGACATATCCAGCGGCAATCTGGCAATTACCAGGTTGAAGAAAGTCGCTTTCAGTCGCCGGGGTGCCAACTGGCGATAAGCGGCGATAGATGGAAAATATAGTGCCGACGGAAGCATTTACATCAATGTTTGAAGATCCGTCCAACGGGTCTATCAGAACAACATACTTGGCATTACGGTTTTGTTCTTTGCTGAAAGCGACAACTTCATCTTCTTCTTCACTGGCAATCCCGCATACCTGGGCGTGCGCTTCTAGTGCTGCTTTAAATTTTTCATTGGCGTAAAGGTCGAGTTTTTGTTGTTGTTCTCCTTGAATATTTTCCTTGCCGACGGATCCCGTAATATCAATTAATCCCGCTTTGTTGATTTCACGGTTTACGATCTTGGCTGCTAATTTTATCGAACCCAGTAGCGAAGACAGATCACCACTGGCATGGGGGAAGTCATTCTGTTTCTCGATGATGAATTCACCAAGCGTTTTAATATCGGACATTTCTTATCCTTGAAATCCTATTTTGTTGTACTCGGTACACTAAGAGCAATGTTTAATACATTGATTTAAATTTGTTTTCTATGTGTGCCATTTCACTGATAACAGTGTGCTTGTTTTGTGTTTTATTATGATGCTGAATTTTATATTAACGAATATTCACGGGTTGAAATACGCGTAAGAGGTAATAAGAGTGTTTCTCCGTGTGCACAGGACGATCCCCAAGCATTTTGAGATCGCCGGGCATATTCTAGTGAACACTCAGGAGTTCACATTATAAAGCGGGTTAGGTATATCACTGTAACAATGTATGGCTTTGTATCGATGGCGACAAATACGGACAGAGATGTGTTATAGGTAAAATAAAAAACAGCGTACATTTGTCACCAATGACCTACATTGTCAGAGCAGGATGTTCTTGCGCTGCCTTCAACCGAGAGAGATACCGATGAAAAAGCTCTTTATTGCCACCACGATTGCTACCCTGTTATCTGCCTGTGCGTATCAGCAAAAGCCTGTTGTCGATATGACTAATGTCGATCAGGCGCAATACGAACAGGATTTTTCATACTGCCAATCTTATGCCAAGAGTGTCGATAAAGCTGAGTCGGCCAAAGTTAACGCACAAAACGGTGCGGCATCAGGAGCTGTAGTGGGGGCGGTTGTCGGTGGTCTTGAAGACGGGCTTGCCGGTGTAGCCGTTGGTGCCTTGGCTGGTGGGGCTATCGGAGGGGGAGCGGGTGCGGTATCAGGTGCAAATGATGCCACAGAGGTTCAGGCTAAAGTGCTTCGTCGTTGTTTAGATAACAAGGGCTATGTGGTGTACGACCTTGAGAAGTAATCATTTTGTTTATGGAAAGAAAAAGCGGCTCTACTTTGGCAGGAGAGCCGCTCAGCAAAAGTGGTAATCTGTTTCTAGCCCTACACTAAAAACACTCAACCGAAGCTGAAGTACACTGGAAGCAATGTGAGCAATGTCGTGCCTTCAGAGCAAGAGGGATGAATCTTTTTCCTCTCGCCTGAGTGCCTGTTAATAATAACCATTCTCATTTGAATTGCAAGCAATTTGTTGCGAATTATTTTCATTTATAGCCACTGGCTTGTCTAATCGGCACCTAACCTAGTAGTCAAGTAATTCTCGCTGAAACGAGCATCTTGAGGTAGCTTGGGTATATGATTAATGCTTATTGGCTGGATGGTGTTAAAACCTTGAATCATTTCGATTATAACTTGCTCCGGGTGCTTGAGATATTGCTTGAGGAACAAAGCGTAACGGCGGCAGCATCACGACTGCACCTTAGCCAGTCGGCTGTCAGTAAGCAGCTGGCCAAACTCAGGGAAACCTTTGATGATCAGTTGTTCGAGCGAACGGCTCACGGGTTGAGAGCGACGCCGCGAGCCATGCAGCTGGCACCGCAGTTACGTCAGGTATTGCAACAGCTCGATCAGTTTACTCGCCCGAGCTCGTTTGATCCATCGCTTAGCCAGCGGGTGTTTCGCATTGATTTGGTCGAGACGGCTTACTCGCTCACCTACCCATTTTTTATGCCGGACTTGTTGGCACAGGCTCCGAACATTACTCTCAATAGCCAAACTTGGAATCAAGAAAGTATCGCTAATCTGCTTCGTTGCGACATTGACATGGCAATCTGTACACGGGAGTGGGATGAGCGCTCGCAGCTACATATTAATACGATTCCCGGCGAACTGAATTATATCGAGCTGGTACGTGATCGCCCGGTGTGTTTAATAAGAAAGGAGCACCCACTGCTTCAAGAAACGTGGGATCTGGCGACTTTCCTAAAGTATCGTCATCTCCAGGTTACTTTTGGCGGGATTGAGCATTGGTTACTGGACGAGGTGCTGAGCCTTCAGCACCTGAAGCGTGATATTGCTGTGAATATGACGGATTTCTATAGTGCGATGAGCCTGTGCGAGCAGAGCGATCTTATTTTGTGTGCGCCAGCAAGATATACCGCCAAAATGAGCCAACACTTTGACTTGCTGACGCTTGATGTGCCAGTGATGGTGGAACCGGGAGGCTATGTCTTGTTATGGCATAAGCATTTTGAACTCGATCCCAGTCATCGCTGGCTACGGGAGCTGATCATCAATAATGTTGGCCTTGACGGCTGAGCTCGCGCTGGGCTTGATAAAATTCCGATTTGTACTGTTTGAAGGTTTGTTTTTTGTCTCTGAAGAGCTCAAGTAAGTCGACCGACAAGAATACGCCCGTATCGTCGCTGCCGTAGAAAGAGGCGCCGAGCATGAATTTGGTCTTGAACCTGAGTGCGACTCCCCATCCAAGGTCATCTACGCCGTCGCGATCGGTATACAGTCCGACAACCGATATTCCTGACGGTATATACCACTGCTTACGATTCCAGACATCAATTCCGAGGCCTTCCAGCATTAAGGTGGCCTTGTTCTGGCTGCCGTCTTCGGCATTGCTGACAAAGTCATAGACAAGTCCGGGTCTCAGGAAAATATACTGGTAGCTTGGAGGTGATAAAAGCTGAGGATTAGCAGATGACTGTCGTTGTGAATACAAGCGGTTGCTATTGAACCAAAGTTCCCACGGCATTTGGACTAGGCTGTCTTCCAGGAATTGATCCCATTGCTTGCTGGCATTGGTGTGAACAACTGCTGCGGCGTCAACGTCTTGCAGTGTGAGTAATTTATGAGAGTGACCCAGCAATTGGAAAAAGCTAGTCATGAAACGTGTACAGTCAGGATTATTTTTGTTGCACAGCAATATGGACTTACTTGCGTCATAGTACCCGTCAGGGAGTTCGCGATTGCTGATATATAGTGGCTTTTCTTGAGGGGGAATGTATGGCTGGCTCTTTAGCTGCTTGATGTAGCGGTCAAAGCTTGTTTGACCCATATCTGTGTTGCGGATGAGAACATTGTTTTGTTTTTCTATCGCGCGGATCAACATGTTATTGATGTCGGTATAGTCAGCGTTATCCAATGTCTTCTGTGTGTGAAATTCAATGCAGTAATTTTGCTGGATGGTCTGCATCTCGTTTGCAAAAGGCTTCAATGAGGCATGGACTGTACGTTGTGTGTTTTGATGATGTTTTTCTAGGTTGTCGCAATATTCCTGCTCGGTCTGAGCTGATGCGCTAGCAACACCATAAAGAAGAACAAGATAAATCAGCCATCTGGACATGTGACTACTCCTTGATTAATTGATAGACAGCTTTGAAGGCGGAATAGAAGCGTTGCCAGTCGTTGCCATCAGGTTGTTTGAGTGCCTCAATGAGCTGGATAACCTCTTCACTGGCAGCTACCAGCTTGTTATTTGCTAGGAATTGGCGTTGGGCGATATCAACGCCTTCGCTGTAGTTCGGGCTATTGAAATAAACTTCAAATAATGGTTGATTAACGACAGGGTTCTTGAGGTAGTTGCCGACATCATGCGGGAACTTGGTGGCCAGATGTTCAAGCTCGTCATCGATGTTGGTTAGTTGGGTCCAAAGAGCGCCGGTTGGCTTGTAAGGGCGGACCTTGGTGAAAGGATCGAGTTGATGGTTGACGTTGAAAACACGGTTGGAGCATCCCGTGTCTGACGGGTTGACGACAGTCTGGTCAACGGGAACGATGTCTTCGAGTATCTTGGCTACATTGGCCAGATAGGTCACGCTACCCAGTCGGTTGACGATAGGATTTAGTTTGCCATCGGTAGGATCAATGAGCAGATTTTTGTCATAGAGAATGCTCAAGGCATCGAGAGTGACAGCGGTTCCCAGCGAGTGGGCAATGATATGGACATTGCTGGAACCCCGGCTGCGAATAAGCTGGCTCAGCTGGCTGGTGAAACGAGCCCGGATGGCCTCCCCAAGTAATGTAAAGCGATATAGCACCACATCGAGCCAATGGGTGGTGAAGAGGACTTTTTCGCTTATTGATCGCAGGTCATTTTTAAAGTCTACAACATCATTTATAGCGGCTAGTTCAGGCATTGATGTGGCGGCAGTAATGATATCGCCAAATTCGTTTTTTAACTTTTCTAGATAATTTTCGAAAATGTCATTATAAGAAAAAACGACAATATCAAAGGCGGATTCAATATTGGTGGTGTCTGGGTTGGGATAATAGGATAAGGCCGCATTCAGCGATGTGACGACCTCGGATTTGAATGAAGCCTCGGTATGGTTACCCATACCGTGAACCAAAAATAGAACAGGTTTCATAGGGAGCACCTCACATTGACGGAGACAATAAGAATTGTAGTAAACAGTCTTGGCGTTAATGTATTGTTATCTAGGCGCCAATGATCTTTTCGTCAGGAATGCGAGGTGCATTCAAAATATCTAATGGTAGTCTTAGTGAACAGCGGTAACCGTGATGGGGAGTTTGTTGCTGACAGTGAGCAATGGGGTAACAGTGGTGATACTTTCTTCCAGCCACTTCCATGCCGCTTTGGTCGGGATAAGTACCGGTATCCGGTCATGGTAGGGGCGGCAGATGTTATTGGCGGCTGTCGTTAGGATGACTAGCTGCAGAACGTCGCCAGGAAACCATATCCCGGCCATGTAAAACGGCTTTTCGTCACGGTGGCTAAACAGGTATTTCTGTTTGCGTGGTGCTCCCTCGTCATGCCATTCAAACCAGCCACTACAGGGGATGAGGCAACGGTGATTTTGCATCGCATGGTGAAAGGTTTTTTTCTCGTTGACCGTTTCGGCCTGTGCATTGATGATCTGCTTTTTGGCCCAATCCGGTTTGATCCCCCACTGGGCGTCTTGCTGTTCTACCGAACCCTGCACATAGATAATGGTTGATACATTTTGGCTAGGGCGAAGATCTGGGTTTTCCTCGGCTTTAAAATCACATCCGATTTCGTCGCTAACCATTTGGTTGAACATCGCGCCTGACACTCTGAATCGTCCGCACATGCTGATTACCCCTTCTTCAATTGGTGACCGCCTGATGCTTCCTCGCTGAGTTTTTATTGTTTTCTGGGAACAATTCTAGGAACAATTTTGCGTATAGAAAAAGTATGAACGGTATCGAAAGATCTGCAAACGCAGTAATGAGAGGTAATGTAAGCCCGCCGATCTACGGGCTTGTTTTGATAGGGTTATTGCTTAGCTAGGTCATTGTATAGATAGAGGCTTTACAGCACATCAATGGTGATATCGTCAAAGCGGTATAGCTTTCCGCCAAACTCTTTGATGAATACCTCCGCATCAGCTTGCTGGGCAAAACTGGCCAGTGTCTTGCCCATCGCCCCTTTTTTCTCTGAACCGATCACAAACCATGCTTCCCGGGCGTCGATAAAGTATTCATCTTCCGGACTCTGCCAAGGTGTTTTGCTCATGTCATGCACGTAGATCTCTTTGACCTGACGCTTGTTTTCCGGCTGGAGAACAAAGCTGAACAAATCTCGGGTAGAGCAGAACTTGTTCACCGAATCGGATGACTTGGTATAGTTCTCTCCTTTTGGTCCCGGGAAATTACTGATGATCATACCGCACAGGTGGCATTCATCTGCCTGCTCTATTGCAACGGCTTGTCGCACCATGGCTTGTTCCGCTGAGTCCTGTTCGCTGCAGGCCACGCCCAATACAAGCATTAGGGCAACACTGACAGTCCTTAGTGGGTGTAAACTACGCATTATTGTTTCCTTACTTATTGAATCATTAAACGCTTAATTGATTTGAGTTATTTGCTATTAAAGCTTTTTCTTTTTAAATACCAGAGAGGCGACAGCCAGCGGCGTTACCACCCAGCCAATCATCATCAGTAGCAGGCTTGCGGGTGAACGGCTTTGATCTATTGCAACCGCCAGCACACCGTTAACATCTCCCGTGTCTAATGCGGCAAGGTTGATAAGCCTGAACAAGTCTGCCGGATTGAACATCATCAGCTGTATCAAGTGCTGCTGCGATAGCCCATCTTCGATCCCAACCAAGATAGCCAGTAGCGCTAAGTCAAAAACCAGGACAAAGAAAAACCAGATCATCAGTGCAATACCTGCCGCTTTGGACTTCTCTGATACCGCCAGGCTGATCACATAGGCAATAGCGATAAAACAGAGCCCTAGCAGGGTTGCAGTGAGAATAAACAGGCTAAACGCAGGGATGACAGCAATGAAATCAGACTGTATGGCAAGCAATAAGGCGGCACTACCAAAACCGAGGCAGGTTGCCAGGGTGATGATGGCTCCTTGTCCCAAAAATTTACCGAGCAGCAACTGGACATGGCTGATTGGGTAGGTCAGTAGCAGTAGCAGCGTACCGGATTCCTGCTCGCCGACAAAGCTGTCGTAACTTAAAAGCAGCGCAATCAGCGGGATCAGAAATACCGCAAGGCTGGACAAGCTGGCAATTGTCGAAGACAACGACGCCACCCCGAGTTGTCCGGATGCGACCGAGCCGTAATAGCTCAGCCCTAGTGAAAGCACAGCAAAAATCAGGGTGATAGAAATCAGCCAGCGGTTGCGCAGGCCATCCTGAAACTCTTTAATCGCGACGGCAAAAACAGGATTCATGAGCTGACGGCCTCCGATTTGTTGTGAACGGCAGATTGACTTGGTGCTTCCTGTTGCTCCGGTGCTGCAGAGTCAAAGGCTGTGCTATCGTTGAGATAGTATTGATAGAGCTGGTCTAAGTTGGCCGGCTCGATGTGTAGATCACTCATTTGTTCATAATCGAGTAGCTTACGGAGTACAGCCAGCTTATCGCTCTCGGGGACCCGTAATTGGCTGTCATTGGCCAGGTATTGGCAGAGTAACGGATCATCTTGCAGTTTTGTGCCGAGCCCTTGGGCGTGAATTGTGACAGGCAAGCTGGCCTGTTCGCGTAGTTGGGACAGGGTTCCCATTGCCCGCTGTTTACCGCCCGATAAAATCATGGCCCGGTCGATATGTTGTTCCACGCCTGGCAGGATATGGGAACACAGAATAATACTGGCCCCGTTGCTTTTTAGCGCATCGACGGTTTGATAGAACTCTTTCGTCGCAATAGGATCAAGCCCGACGGTTGGTTCGTCGAGCAGCAGTAGTTTAGGCTCACCCAAAAAAGCCTGGGCAAGGCCCAGCCGCTGACGCATTCCTTTGGAGTAAGTCTTTACCTTGCGTTTCATGGCTGCGGTAAGTCCGACCTGTTCTAGCAGGGCGATGACTTGTTGTTTGCTCACCGACTTTAGTCGCGAGAAATAAGTCAGTACCTCTAGCCCTGTAAGGTGGTCATAAAAGCTGACATTTTCCGGTAAGTAGCCGATTTGGCGCCTGCTGTGCCAGGCTTGCTTGGACTGCGGATCGACACCGAATATTCTTACATCACCCTGGCTGGCTTCGATAACGCCGAGAATGAGCTTCATCATGGTTGTCTTGCCGGCCCCGTTGTGACCGAACAGGCCGAGAACTTCACCCGCATCTAACTGCAAGTTGATGTTTTTCAATGCTTCAACCTGCTGGTAATGCTTGCTTGTATTGTGCAATGAGACAATTGGAGTAGTCGCTTTATTTGAAGTGGTCATAGTAATGCTGTTACCCCGCAGCTCGGTCGTGAATTGGTTGCTTGCTCTCTGTTGTCGTAGGAACCGACATCAGAGGGAAGCTGTCTTTGACACCGGCAGGCTTGAGTACCGGAAATTGCTTTTGTATCCAGCGGAGCATAATAATTGCCGGGCTATCAAGTAATACCTTGGCTTCCGGATATTGCCAGATAAGCTTGTCTATTCCGTCGTTGGGCTCGAAGGGCGTATCACCGCGGCCATCATTGTCTAAATCCCAGCCAAGGTAGTTGCTCCAGAAGTTGCCTACCCCGTCTTGGCTCCATTCCTGTTTGCGATTAGAGACATACTTCACCTGCACCGGATTATTGATGAAGCTGTTGCCGAATACTTTGACGTTCTCTGATCCCGCCGTGAGGTGAACTCCTATCTCGGCAGTATCGATACTGTTGTAGCTAATGGTGTTATAGCCGGAGTTGTAGACAAATAACCCCTTGCCATCGCGACCCATTACCTTGTTCTCGGGTTTGGTCCAGACATTCTTAATTCGATTGTGGCTGATGTCGGAGTAGGTGATAAAGTTCATCAGGAAACCGTAATCTTCGCTGTCGCGGCTTTCGTTGCCACGCACTGTCAGCTTGCGCGAGCTCATCAGTGCGTACCCTGCCCGGGTGTTGTAGGCCAAGTTATCCAAAACTTGGTTGCTGTGGGAGTACATGTAGTGGATCCCGTAGCGAAGGTCATGCATAGTATTGTTTTTCAGTATGTTTTGCTGACTTGCAATGATGTAAAGACCATCACGGGTTTTGCTGACGGTATTGCCGGTAACTTCAACATCTTCAACCTTGGACAGCTGAATACCGTTGCCTCTGTCGGCCGAGCGTAGAGTGGGGTTGCCTTCAACCTCATTCCCTTCGACTTTGATATGTTTTCCGCTCTGTAGCCAGATGCCGAAACCGTCACCTTTTAGTTTGTTGTTGCGAATGATCAGGTTGTTGGCTTTTTTGTCGGAGTAGATACCGGCATTTTGTGCCGTTAAATCGCTGCCCCAGTTGATGATAGTGAGATCTTCTATCAGGATGTTTGAGCTTTTCAGCAGTAGGGCATGTCCCTGTCCGCCTGCGTTGATAGTGGCTGTGTTGTTACCCGTAAGGGAAATTGCATGGCGAAGAATGAAATTACCTTTATATTCGCCAGCGGAGAGCGAGACGACATCGCCATCAGAGGCTGAGTCCAGCACTGCCTGCAAGTTATCGTTGAGCGTTACCTGCACTGTTTTGGCCAACACGACGGGTTGGAAACAGAGCAGAACTAACAGAGCAATTATTGGTTTCATCATCGGCTGTTTAATTTCCTGGGGGGAAAGTGCCAGCCCTGCTGGCACTTTGTCGGTCAGGTTAGCGGATTATGCTAACTGAATCAGCGGATTAAGCTTCAACTAGCATCCGACCACGCATCTCCATGTGTAGTGCGTGACAGAACCAGTTACAGTAGTACCATTGAACCCCGGGCTTGTTGGCAATGAAAGTAATGGATGCCGTTGCCTGCGGACCAATTTCCATCTGCACGCCATGGTTGGTCATACAGAAACCGTGGGTTACGTCTTCCACCATGTCGAGGTTGGTCACAACCATGGTCACTTCGTCACCCAGTTTGACCTTGAATTCCGTGAGCCCGAAATTCGGTGCAACGGAGGTCATGTAGACTCGGACCTTGTTGCCATCTCGGATCACCTTGTTCTGGGTCATGACATCAACACCGTCTTTTTTTGCCATAGCCAGTGTTTCGGCGAAGATTGGATCGTCACGTGTCCATAGTTTCTGCGGCTTGACCTTACTGCGGTGAACAATTATACAGTCATGAGGTTCGGCAAAAGTGGGTCCGTCGTGTACCAGCTTCATTTCGTCACCGGAAATGTCAATCAGCTGGTCATTTTCTGGACGTAGCGGACCGACCGGCAGGAAGCGGTCTTTCGAGAATTTACATAGTGATACCAACCATTTGCCATCGGCATCACGGGTTTCACCTTGTGATGTATGATTGTGTCCCGGCTGATAGTGCACATCCAGTTTCTGGCGGATATAGTTTACTTTTTCGCCGTTGTAGGCCTTGATGGCGTCTTCGACGTTCCACTTGGCAATCTGGCTATCAAGGAACAGGGTGGTATAGGCGTTGCCGCGGTTGTCAAAGGCGGTATGAAGAGGACCGAGGCCCAGTTCCGGCTCTGCGACGATTGTGTCACGCGGCTTGATTTTATCACTGAACAGATCATCAAGTTTATTGATAGCAATAACCGATACTGTTGGCGATAGCTTGCCGTTGGCTACAAAATACTTACCATCTGACGATGTATTCAGGCCATGCGGTGATTTCGGAACCGGAATGTAGCGGGTAAGCTCGGAGCCTTTGCGGCCATCAAGAACGGGCACATCGTTACCGTTGTAAGTTTTGAACTCGCCGGCTTTTAATGCCGCTTCACAACGCGCCAGATTGAATACAACCACATGGTCACGTTCGGCGGTGATCATCTCGCCCAGCGTCATACCCATTTCAGAGTTATAACACGTCGAGGCGAAGTATTTACCGTCGTAATCAGCATCCGTGTTGTCGAGGTTGCCGTCAACCATTACCTGGAAAGCGACTTCCATCTTCTCGGCATCAATGATGTTGAACAGTGAGCGGTAAGTGCTGACATCTTCCAGTGTCGACTTGCCGTTATTGTCCATCGGAATTTCGAACTCACCGTTACAGATCACGTACTTGGTTTCAGGCGCTTTCTGTACCCGCAGGCCGTGGATAGCCTGGACATTCGGGACGGTCAGCATCTTATCTGTTTTCATTACATTACAGCGGATACGGGCTACGCGGCTGTTGGCCTTGTCGTTAATAAAAACGTATTTACCGTTGTATCGACCGTCCGTCATGCTCATATGAGGGTGGTGTGAATCTCCCGCCAGCACATCCGCACTGTCGCCTTTAACACGTTTACTTTCGTTGGTAAGGCCCCATCCGGTTGCACTATCAATGTTAAATACAGGGATACGCATTAATTCACGCATTGATGGCAAACCCATAATACGTACTTCACCGGAATGGCCACCACTCCAGAATCCATAGTATTCATCCAGATCGCCCGGGTGAACAAACGGGCTGTTAGCCGCTTCTGCTGCCTTGGCTTGTGCCATCGAGGCAAACATTGCTGCAGACATTGGGGCAACCGCCGCACCTAGACCGATAGCGGCGGTTTTACCGAAAAATTTACGTCGTTCTTCGTTAGGCAATGTGTCTTGGTTAGATTGCTCTATCAGATCATTGTTCTTGTTGTCGCTCATGGTTGGCTCTCCATACCGTTATTATCTACGCGCCACGGTTATTTATAGTTGTAGGGTCATATACATTCGATGTTCTGTTTTTTGCTCGTATTTCCTCTTTATTCGGTAACAACGACAGGGATATCCAGTTCCGAGCCCCGGCGTTTCTTGCGCGCGAGTTTTTTCAGTGGCGGACATTTTTCATCGTTGTAATAGGTGATTTGGCAATCCAGGCAGTAATGGCATTCACGCATGTTGATCACACCATCGGGCTGGATGGCCTGTATTTCGCATTCTTTCGCACAGGTTTTACAAGGTGTGCCGCAGTCAGGGCGGCGTTTAAGCCAGCTGAACAGACGCATATTGTTAGTTACCGACAAGGCCGCACCTAGCGGACACAAATAGCGACAGAAGGGCTTGCGGTTTATTAGGTTTATCAGAATCAGGAATACGGCCCAGGCAATGAACGGCCACTCCCGGTCAAATTTCAGCAAGAAGGTTGTCTTAAACGGTTCGATTTCTGCAAACTGCTCAGCCAGTGCCAGCGAGTCGAGAGAAATACCGAACAGTACCAGCAGGATTAGGTACTTGATTGCCCACAGGCGTTCATGAACCGCATACGGCAATTCAAATTGGGGTATTTTGAAGTGACGGGCAAATTGGTTGACTAGCTCCTGCAGTGCCCCGAACGGACATAACCAGCCACAATAAACAGCGCGTCCCCACAGCAGAATGGTAACGGCGGCGGCACACCACAGGGTGAAGATTATCGGATCGAGCAGGAAGAGATCCCACGAGAAGTCACTCATGAGCGAATGCAAGAAGGTGAACACATTGACTACCGACAGCTGTCCGCTCCAAGCCCAGCCAATGAATACCACCGTGACCGCCAGGAAGCCATGACGCAGGTTGTGGACAAAGGTTGGGTGGCGAACCAGTATGTCCTGGAAGAACAGGATCATTAACAAGACAGCCAATAAAATGAGGAGTATTACGACTTCGACCTGACGTTCTTTCCATACCTGCTGGGTGAGTGATAATTCAGGTTCGGGGACAATTGCAGGTGGCGTATCGACATATTTTTCCAGCATGTCGTAGCTGCCTTTGAAGCTGGTAAAAAGGCTGTCGACCGGACCGGTTTGTCGTCTTACCAGTAGCTCGAGTTGCCAGCTGGCTCCCGGATCCAGTTCATGGTGAGCCTGTACCCTAAAGACAGACATTTCTTTGAACGACGGTGCGCCATTGATATAGAGATCGGTAATACGGTTGTGGTCGAGATCGCGAAACGAAACTTCGTTCTCACCTTGATGGATTTGTATACGATCGAATATCCCGCCGCGAACATAACCCGAGCCCTTGAACGAATAACCGTTGCCCAGTACGGCAACCAGGTGTTCTCCTGGTTTGAGAGCTGACGTTAACCACTCGTAGTCAGCATCGCCGAACAGGTTGCGCCCGATGGTGGGGACGTCGGCTAAGGCAAAGTAGATCTCGGCGAACATGTCCTGCTTTTCATCAGCCGGAGCGTTATCAATATGTTCGGCATCAGTGCCGACAAAAGCTTCATCTATTTTCTCATTGGTAAGGTAGAGTTTACGGATTGAACCGTCACCAGTGAGCTGGAGCCAGTCTGCTTTTTCAAATTGGTCTTGTAGGATGGTGGATGGAGGTTGAATAATGCTTTGTTGCTTCTTAACAATCCCCAGAGCCTGGGCCACCTTTGTTGCCGCCTTGGTTACGGCCACATTCATGACCATAACGGTTACCGTTGCCCCAGACAGGCCATCAACCGCAACATATCCTTCATTTCTATTACCACCGACCTTGATCCTGTCCTTTACTGACAGTCCGGTGTACTGATCGGCAAATCGCCATAGTTTTTGTTCCGGAATACCGGCCAAAATAATGGGTTCATGATGCTCGAGTACCTTTGTTGTCAGGTAGTTTCCCTGAGGGTCGATAGCAACCAACATATTGACCGGTTCACCCGAGTAGGCCGGAATTTTAGCTATATCATTAGTTTCAAAGGCATAGCCTATGATGTCCTGATCGTTATAGATACGCCAGACCGGGGGGTCTCCCTGTTTGTCATCGATATTGGTTGCGTTAGGGAAGGTTTCTTTGATCAGGGGCATTGGATCTTTAGGTGGACTGACAAACAGTGCACTCGCGGGTGATATTCCCCCCACAAAGAGCGAGATGAACAAGATCACACGTAATATTGCGATGTTAAATAGACTGATTGCTTTCACCAACGAACTCCCGTGCAATCGTGTTGCTCAAGTGGCTATGTATAATGTGGTATTTTAGATGTATCTTTTAATTTATCTTCATGATTAAGATCAATTTATTCACATGTCGTTACATCTATATTGTCGAAATGAGAGTTCTGTTACTTATGAGCTTCGTGCATCAGGCAAATTATTTAGTTTATTAAGCATAGAAAACATGGCAGGAAGTGCTTATTTTAAATGGTGATTAGTGATACGCGGCACAGTCTTTCGATTATTAATAGGGGTTGCATATATCTATCAGTAGCAATGATATGGCACTCTATGCTGGTTTTTGGAAGCTAGTTGGGAAGCGTATTTTTGCTATCTGGCTAAAGAAGTTTATTATTTAACCGAAGTAATACCAGTAACGCCATTGTGGATGGTGATCCACGATCTGCTGTATTGAACGGGTATCAAAAGGAACTGTGGTGATTCGCTTTTTTCAATTTTTAATCGCTATCGCTTTGTTGGCAGTGGCTGGCTTTTTTATCTTACAAAGTGCGCCAGAGCAGGATAATGAAGGGCCTAAATACAAGTTTGTGACGGCTAAGTACCAACCCGAAAGCGAAGAGCATAGAAACTTGTATCTCCATTATTCGAGCTTGGACAACATTCCTATGCCTGTGGGCACTTGGGAGGGGTATAGCGGCAAAGACTATCACTTTATCTTGAAGGTCAATGAGAAGGGCGGGTTCATTCTTTCGGTTAACCCTAACGCCAATGATGACTCTGAAGGAGCGTTAACGGGTGTGCTGAATATTACAGGCCAAGCCTTCAAGGCCCATCATGTGGTCGGCTCGGCAAAAAAGGTCCTCCCTAAAAGTGGTCATATTGTGGTGAAGCAGTACACGGAAACAGAGGTTCATGTTATCCATCCCCAAACCCTTGAAGTGATCCGATTTAAATTGATTGCCAGTTAGTCTATCCCTCGTAACATATGAAAAGAGGTTTGCGCTATGCGCGAACCTCTAACTCTCCCCCAACCAAATCACCTAAATCTGTCAGCTAGCCAAAGCCACTAGGTGTATCAGGGCCACGAGTCCAGTCAGCCTGTTGCGCATTGGTTGGTAGCCTTCAGGTTTCCCTTCTTTTTCTATTTGGCGGATCTTCATTTCGGCAAACCATACTGCCACAAACCCAAACAACAGCACCAGTATAGAAGCCACATAGCTCTCGGGAGAGTGAAGCAGTACGCCCCATGCAATGAGAGAGAACAGAATACTGAGGATCAGTGCATTGCGGCTGAGCTTATGTTTGATGTGATCAATCGCATTTCCCCATAGGATCCCGGCAAGAAAACTCAATATCACCGCGCTGTAGGCAATAAATACTTTTTGGGCACTTAGGCCAAATAAGGTTTTATCGGTCCAGATGCAAACAAGGCTGATAACAAATGGCAGGAGTCCGAGGTAAGCAAGCCGGGTCATGATTTTGTCTGGTGATTGTTCCATACGAGATCCCCTGCAAAAACTATCGTTGAATAACGGCTACCGAAAAACATTACTTAAAAAAGTACGGCTGAAAAAAGGTTCTGCGAAACAGTCGGACACTTTTCAAAGCATAGCAGAGCTTTAGCTACTCCCAGTATCGAGCAATAGCTGCTTGGTCTTGTTGTAGGTGTTGCTGTAGGAGGAACAAGGGTGAGACTTCCCACCCTTGCTGTGTTGAGGTGTTCGGATGTGACTTGGTTGTCCTAAGGTATGTAGTTAGGTATGCCTCTAGTGGCTAAACTGGCCGAGCAGTACCTGCTGCTGTTGTGATTGCTCCTGCAGAGATTCACTCATGTTATGTGTGTCGGATGCACTCTGGTTGAGTGAGGCGGTAGCAGCCAGGAGCGCTTCAGAGTTTCGGCTTATTTCTTCGGTTGTAGAGCTTTGTTGCTCTGCAGCACTGGCTATTTGTAGTGTCATACCCGAGATTTGTTCAATTGAACTGTTGATCTTACTTAGAGAATCTCTGGCTAGCTCTGCCTCTTCAACGGTCTTTTGAGCACCTTTACGGCTGGTTTCAATCACGTTTACCGTCTCGTTGGTTTTTTCGCGAAGTATGCCAATCATGGTGTTAATTTCGCTGGTGGCATCTTGGGTGCGGGATGCGAGGCTGCGAACTTCGTCGGCCACGACCGCAAAGCCTCTGCCTTGTTCTCCGGCTCTGGCTGCTTCAATGGCCGCATTCAGTGCCAATAGGTTGGTTTGATCGGCAATAGCACTGATAACACTAGTGATTGATTCGATCCCCTCACTATGCTCTGCGAGAACATTAACGGTCTGCCGTGCCTGCTCAAGCTGTTCAGACAATACGTTGATAGCGACAGCGGTGTTTTGCACCATATTACTGCCTTCACAAACGGCTTTGTTGGCATCTTCGGTATAATGTGCCACCTGCTGGGCATTTTCGGCAACATCGTTAGAGGTTGTTGCCATCTCATTGATAGAGGCTGCGAGCTGATCAATTTCTTGGCGTTGATTCGAAGTATGGCTGGCGGCATCACCCGCTGTCGTTTTGGCTGCAAGGCTGGTATCTAGCAAGTTGTTTCCGATAGTCTGAATTTCGCCAACCAGGTTCTGGAGTGAACCCATAAAGTGGTTGAAGTCATCGGCTAAATCTTGAAACTCATCGCCGCTGCTAGTATTAATGCGCTGGCCGAGATTTGCTTTGCCACTGGCGATTTGACGCATGGCATCGCTGATTAATTGCATGGGCTTGAGAAGCCGAGCAATGATCAGTTGGTAGAAAAAGAAACAGAGAACGGCTGTTCCAAGCATAAAGCCGATAATGAGACTCCTCATATGGCTGATGGATGCGTAGGCTGTTGATGAGTCCATTACCAGGCCAACTTTCCAGCCTGCCCCCTTAATATTGACTGGTGCAAAAGAGAGCAGTTTATCTTCACTGCTAATTTGGGCTACTTGGAGTTTGTTTCCCATTGTCGGTGTTTGCGCGAAGAGTGCAGAAAGCGGTTTGCCATTATAGCTCTGATCTGGGTGGCTGATGATAATACCGTCATCTCCCACAAGATAGGCATAACCACTATTACCTAAAGAGTGGTGATTGAGGATCGCAAGTAATGCATCTAATTCAATTTTTCCGTTTACCACACCTTGAATACCACGGGAGTCGGCAATCGGCGCACCTATTGCAAACATCAGTTTTTGGGTTTTGGTGTCGAGGTAGGGTTTCTTGATGTTAATGTCACCTTTCGCCCTCGCTTCCTTGTACCAAGAACGCTTTCGGGCATCGTAATCCTTTTTATTGAAAGGGTAGTTAATAATAAGGTTTGGCCGATCTTCGAGGCCGACATAGGTAACAGAAAACTCCTGCTTGAGAAGTGGTAGGTCGATAAGATTTTGTATACCCTCATCATTGGTTGCTTGTGAAATACTCTGACGAAGCATTCTTATCTGCTTTTCCTTCCCCTGTAACCAGGTACCTATGTGGTTTGCCATAGAGACGGAGTCAGTTTCCATTTGGTGGGTGACATTGGTAGTAATATCTTTGTATGAGTTGAAATACAGAACGGCTGACAAAGCCGCAATGGCACCGGTTGCAATTAATGTACTTGAAATAACCAGTTTATGAGAAAACTTCATTGTTCAAAATCCTGAGCAGAAAGTGTTACTGGCAATTAACGCAATAAAGCCATGTTACAAACGTAGAAATACGTTTCTCAGTATTCATTAAAATATAATCAGTGAGATAAAAACCAATTTATGTTTGCTATTGCTCTAGAGTTGCAAACGAAAGTGGACTTGTCGTATTACTCTGGAGGTAATGGCGAATAGACATAGTTGCTTGTAGCGAATAGCAGCACACTCTTGGCTTCATTTAATGATTACTTGTATAAAGAGCCTTAAATTGTTTTATCTTGCAAGATGTTACGCCTACTCTATTCGATTGTGTGCATATGTTCTGTGGTAAAGATCTCGATTTTCCTTAGTTGCAAGATGCCTAAACGGGATAGGAGGTTATCTGGGAGAATTTGGCTATGCCACTACATTGCAAGAATGAGCAACTTGAGGCTAATGGGTTAATGAGGTGTAGTAACGGAGAGGCAAGGGGCCTCTCCGTCATTCTGGTAAAGGGGGAGAGTTACACTAACTCGGCGAGCATTGTATCGGAATATTCAACCAGCGCTACGCCCTTCTTCACTTTCTCGACGTAGTCCGGATTGGCAATCAGTGGTCTGCCTATCGCCAGCAGGTCAAACTTATCGTTATGGATAGCCTCGCTACCTGTTTCTGCGGTATAGCTACCCACACCCACCAAGGTTTTTGAGTATCGACTACGAACGTAGTTGGAGGCGGTTCCTCCTAGGTAGTCAAACTCCATGCTGTCATCGAAAATACCGATATGCAGGAAGGCGAGTTCACGCTGTTCCAGCTCAGCAAGGAAGTGATCGAATACCTGGCGATCGCGCTTATCACCTTCAATATTAAAATATGCGCCAGGTGAAACGCGCAGCGCTGTCCGATCTGTACCAATTTGGCTGGCGACGGCATCAACAACGGCAAGCGGGAAACGAGTCATATTTTCAGGCGTACTACCGAACTCATCTTCACGGTCGTTACTGCTGTAGTGCAGGAACTGATCGATCAGATAGCCGTTGGCGCCATGGATTTCCACACCATCAAAACCGGCTTTGATCGCATTTTCTGCTGCTAGTGCGTAATCAGCAACTAACTGTTCGATTTCTTCAGCTGTTGCTGGTTTCGGTACCGTGTAAGTTAGTTCACGCATACGCGGCACACTGCCATTGACTTTTTTCGCTGAGGGTGCTAGTGCGTATTCGCCGCCGAAGAAGTGAGAATGAGCGACTCGGCCGGTATGCCAAAGTTGAGCGAAAATCTTCCCGCCTTTTGCATGCACGGCACTTGTTACGTTCTGCCAACCAGCAATTTGTTCTGCCGAGAAAAGACCTGGGGTATTGGGATAACCCTGACCATCGGGACGGATAATGGCTGCTTCAGAAATAATTAATCCGGTATCAGCCCTTCGAGCGTAATAGTCAGCCATAGCCTGGGTCGGAACCAGATTATCGTCGGCCATACAGCGTGTTAGTGGTGCCATTAAAATGCGGTTGTCGAGTGTAAGCGTAGCGTTAAGTACAAATGGTTGAAATAAACTTTCCGTCATGTGTCTCGCCTCATTCTTGAATACATGTTCAAGTTAGACTTATTTGAACGAACATTCAAGTTGTTTTTTGAATGTTCACTCAAGATTCAGTAGAATTGAGAAATATAGAGCTGTTAGAAAGAGTTTACCGATGAGAAGTGCTGAGTTTGACCGAGAGCATGTATTAAGAGCTGCCATGGCTGCATTTATCGCCAAGGGCTATAGTAAAACCAGCATGCAAGATCTCAAGAAAGCCACGGGATTACACCCAGGGTCAATATATTGTGCATTTGATAATAAGCGCGGACTGTTGTTGGCTGCACTTGAACAATATCGCTCCGATCGTCAAGCTGAATTTATGGCGTTATTCGATGGTGAAGTATCAAGTCTTGATGCGCTAAAACGGTATCTCGATAGTGTTGTAGATGAGTGCGAGCGAGAAGAAATCAAAGATTGTTTGTTACAAAAGGCGTTGACTGAACTTACTAAGCAAGATGACGAAGTCGAAAACGTGATCACCCAAATGCTTAACCAGTGGGAAGAAGCCATTGCAGCAAAAATCCAACAAGCACAGCAGGACAATGAGCTATCGTCAGAGCGTGATCATCATCAGTTGGCACAATTTTTGGTTATGGGGATCTACGGGATTAGAACGTTTTCGCATACCCAGCCTTCCGAAGGTACGCTTCAGAGCCTTGCCGACCAGCTGTTTGAGCACATTTGCACATAGATTCAACAAGGCCGCTGGATGTGCTTATGGCTTGTCAGATAATGAATGAGCGATAACCCTAAATGCGGCTAGAGCATAATCCATGCTTTCATAACCGTTGGCCATAAATTCGAGATCGGCGCTATTTTTAACAATGACGACATTCGCTAGGCGATTGATATAAATATATTGGCCATATATTCCAATCGCCAGAAACTCTTCATTGGCGTTTTCAGGTATCCACCATTGATAGCCATATCCCCAATGGGTATCGGCACTGTTTCTTTTTCCTGGCATCAAATGGGGAGCATCAGGCGTTATACTGTCCTCAATCCAGCGGGCGGGAATAATTTGTTCGTTATCGAGTCGGCCGTCGTCGCGATAGAGTTTACCCAGGCGAAGATAATCGCGGCTTATCAGGTTTAACCCTCCCAATACCATCGGCTCTCCGGTGCTGTCGGTGATATAGATAGCTTCGCGTTCAGTATTTAATTTTGACCATAGTTTTTCATCAAAATAGTCTTCGATATTCATTCCCGTCGCTGCCCGAAGTACCATACCAACGACATGACTATCCATACTGACATACGACATATAAGTTCCTTGTTCTCGAACACGAGTCAGTGTGGTTGCGAATTCATCAAAACTACCGCCAAAAGCCATGAGTCGTCCCATCCGGTTAATATCACTGCCAAAGTCGCTATAGTCTTCATTGAAATAAATACCACTGGACATCTGCAGCACATTTTTAATGCTTACACCGTCGTAGCCCGATCCGATTAAACTGGGAACGTATTGTGTAACGGGTTCACTTAAATCAGGAATGAGTCCTTCTTCGACAGCAACGCCGAAAATAGCACTGAGAAATGATTTGGCCATTGACCAGGAGATCCTTTGGTCAAACTCATCGGTGCCTTGGTAGTATTTTTCAAAGGTAATGTTGTTTTCCTTCAAGACGATCAGAGCGGTAGTACTTGAGCCTTCAATCCAGTGCTGCATGTCAATTGTCTGGTTGTTATAGGTAAAGTGCCGAGGTAGAGGGAAGGGATGTTGCCCGAGCTTGTCAATGGTACCGGAAGGTGCAATGGTCTTTGTGGGAGCCAGCCGTTTCATGTTGGAAAAGTTCCCAACGACCACATCATGGTCGAATAATCTAACAGTATGATAGAGCTGTAACAGTTCAGTTTTATAAAAAATAGAAGCGCCGAAAATGAATAGTAGTATTATACTGGCGGAGCCAAATACCTTTTTCATGGTTACCTCCTTCGTTAAATATGCCAGTTGCCAGTTGATATACTTCCGTTTATTAATAGGGCGAATGAATACGGTTTTATTTGCCAACTCTATCATCATAACAGGGTAACATTTTGAGTAAGCAATAGTTATGCGAGGCTTGTTGTGTCTGTGGGTGAAAGCGAAGAATAGTGAAAGGGGTATAGTTAAATGCCTCTAAAAACAAATAGATATAATTAGGCATTAAAGAATGTAGCTAGCAAGGATGCACCCGGTCTGAAAATAGTAAGTCATTAATTAATTAGCACTGTATCCTCCTTTTTATGATCTATTCAATAAATAATAAATTGTATTTTATTATATAAAACCGTATTTGTTTCTATGTTGATGGTTATTGTGTGGATAAATCAGACTAATGTACTAGGATTATGTTGCCATAGGTAGAAAAGGATGTGATATGAGAATAATAATTTTACTGTTCGGATTAACATTACTAGGGTGCAGCTCCACAGATGAGCTTTCTTATCAACCGACCGTCGATGATGAGTATGCTGATAGACAAGACCGTGATAAAGAGATGATTAGAGATACAGATCGTATCTGATCTCGTACTTTTTCTATAGCGTAGCATGATGAAATAAAGGTCAACTTGCGTTGACCTTTATTTTTGTTATTTACAATCCTTGGCAAAGATTTCGTCTGCCCATTGAGGGTTATCAACGAATGGGTTTCTATTTCCTTGAATCTTTTGGATTTTAGTATTTCTGTTTGACTCAAAATCATCTACAGGATCAAGCTGGTTCCACTGAAGCAAGGAGCAAACATTACCTAGAGCTGTACCATTGTTGGAAATGCTTGGTACCAGTTCCAAATCCGGCGTGATACTGTCCTTGCCTTCATAGCGGGTCGCCATGTAGAACATCATACGCGCCACATCACCTTTTACGGCGTCGCGCGGTTCAAATGAATCGGAGTCGTAGCGGTTTTCAGGTGCTTCGGCGACAGGCTTATCGCTATAGTCGTATTCTAGGTTACCACGCGTTGAGTTTACGCTTTCGTCGGATGGACGAAGGTGGTGAATATCGGTATACCCATAAGCACCTCTGTCATTGAAGCCGCCATTGGACTTAGGGTAGGAGTGTTCTCGGTTCCAGTTATCACGCCCGAGGTTGCCCTGTCCGGTTTTTTGCCCTTTCGCTTGTGAGCGCCCAGTGTAGATAAGAATAACGTTATCTGAGTTGTTAGGGTCTTCATCGGTAATATCTAATGCATCCCATACATCAAACGAAGAAGAAGAGTAGGGAAGCTTGGCTATACCGGTCGAGATGATGATGTTAAGCGTACTCTTTAGCTCGTCACCCGTTTTGTTCAGCGCTAAATTGTAGTAACCGTCTGGGTTGTTAATGTCGCCCGGATTAACCGGTGGCGCCACTTGCTTAGTTTTACAAGTAACAGAAAACGGTGCGACAACGTGCGGGTCATCAGCCTGAACATAAGCTGCGTTGGCGCTGAAACAAGAGAGGGTCAGTATAGCGAGCAGTGTCTTTTTCATATCTTAGTCTCAGAAAAAAGGGAGGCATTGAAAGCCTCCCTTGATTAGCTAGGTTTGAGTTATTTGTTCATCTTGCGACGGAAGAAACCAAGACCTAGTAGTGACAATAGACCGAACAGACCGGTTGAACCACCGTGGCTGTGGCCAGGGTTAGAATCAACTGGCTGAGTTTTGTCATCGTTTTTCTCGGCAACTTTGATAGTCTCTGCCGGAGAAGTATAGGTTGGCAGACCTGTTACTCCATCGATGATTTGTTTCGTCATCTTGAATTCACCGGCCTCAGAAATATCACCTTCAAGCTCGACCCAGCCTTGCTCAATGATTGCTTTTGTTAGAATCACTGTGTTGGTATCAGCCCCTGCAACAGCCGCTTTGAACGCGCTGATCTTGGCGATGTTCAGTACAGCTTTGTCACCGGCATGAAGCTGGGTGCCATTGATATTTGTTAAGTCGAACATAACCTTAATCGGTTCGCCAACAACAGGTGCAGATGGAATCTCAGGCAAATCTGCTGGCGGATTTACTGGATTAGATGGTGGAGTAATTTCAACCGGTGGTTCTGTTGGGTCAATAGGATCGCTTGGGCCAATTGGAGTCCAAGGCACACATGAGTCGTCATTTGGATCATCACATGGGTCTAGTGGGTCAATAGGATCGCTTGGGCCAATTGGAGTCCAAGGCACACATGAGTCATCATTTGGATCATCACATGGGTCTAGTGGTGGAACAACGGAACCGTCGAAGTTAAGAACAACAATCGCTGGATCGTGATCCGAAGCACGGTACATATCTTTGAATCGTGTTGAGCACTCGCCATCCAGACAGTTATTTTTATCTGCATATTGGAATAGAGTCGATTCGCCAGCGTTGATGTTCCAGTCGGTTGCATCGATTACTTTACCCACAAGCTCTGGCGTAACAAGGATGTAGTCGAGTGTGCCAACTTCATCGTTGTAGGAGTAGCTGTATGAATCAGGGTGAAGCTGACGAACAATGTTAACATAACCATAAGAATCGGTAATTACAGCACCCTCATCACCGTGTAGCGGTGTTCCCAGTACGTCTTTATCACCACCAATATACGTATTACGTGCAGATTTGATTACATGATCTTGAGGTGCGTTATCGCGGTTAGTCAGAACCATGATTGGATCTTCGTTACCGTAAGAATTTAAGTCACCAAGAATTAGCTTGGAACCATCGATCTTGCTTAGCTCTTGACCTAGGTGGAAAGCCGCTGATACACGGAAGTTTTCACAAGAACCTTGTTTGTCAGGGTCTTTACCAGCCTGACCGCCTTCGGCGACAGGTGCAGCGTCTTCCCAACATTTAGACCCTTTTGATTTTAGGTGGTTAACAGCGACAGTAATTTTTTCTTCTGTTCCGTTGATTTTGAATGTTGGCGTGATGGTATCACGTTGATAGTTATCTCCGCTTTCACCGTCAGTTTTAGGTGCATGTTGTTCTGGCATTTCAATTAGACGATAAGTATCTAGAGAAACTTTGCTTTCTTTGAAGATAACCTGACTGGCAATCGCATCAGAACCGACGTATTGACTGCCATCTTTATCGGCAACGTACGAGTAGTGATCTTTTTCATCATCAATGAGGTTATTAATTTTGGCAACTAAGTGTGCAACAGCAGACTTTTCACCAAAGCCGTTGTTTTCGATTTCCATCAGACCGACGATGTCAGCATTGACTGCAATAATTGCTCGAGCAATTTTATCGCCCTGTAACTGAAACTCTTGTTCTGATGCTGCTCCACGATTACTGCAGCTTCCCCCTGAAACAGAGTCTCTATCGCTTGGGTCTGTTGGGTTACAGTCGCCACCAAACGGTGAGTTGAAGTAGTTCAGAACGTTGAAGGTAGCCACACGAAGGTTTCCGCCTTCCTTTAGTACTGGTGCTTGTGTGCGCTCGGAGCTTTCACGAGCGAAGTTATCTTTTGTCACTGTGTTGGTGACATAGAAGCGGTATTCGCCGTAGGAATAACTTACTACGCCCTCGAAGCCGTCAAGAACATCACCGATACGAACGTAATCATCAGAAGTTGTGCTGCCATCTGGCATTGGTACTGCACTTTCTTTACCAAAGTCTGGATACCAAGGAATGTGAGTACCTTTTGTAACAGCTTCGAAAGACTCAACAATAATACGCTTGTCTTTGTTGCAGTCGGTTTGTCTTTCTGGGGCAGTATCGATTGTTCTGTCATGAACAACAGGTGCATTATTTTGGTTTGGATGCAGGTTCACCTGACCATTAGAAACCACCATGTTGTTGCGTTTCGGACCATAGTCGAAGCCGAAGGTACGGCTGACACGCATGTCAGAGTCTTTGTTGAATTGAATCAACATGCCTTCGTGGCGTTCTAGTGTGAAATCAAAGTCTTCTTTGTCTGAATCAAGAACACGTAGAGTCGTTGCTGCTGGCGCTGTTTCTGAGCCTGTCACTTTTACAGAGTCAACTTTAACAAGCTTTGTCCAGCCGTAGTCTTCTTTAACTTTTGCAACAACGGTAACAGCAGAACCGACAGAAAGATCTGAGATATTGCTTGTTTCAACAAAGATACCGTCGGAAGTTAGTGCGTCACTATCACTTGGGGCCTGCATGAAGAAACCGACTTTAAGATCACTTCCTAGTGCTGTTTTTTGAATAGCGGTGACAACGCCTGTTACTTCGTGGTAACTCGCTGATTCATAAACTTTGTTTGGTACATCAATACCATCAATTGTTGATGACCAGCTCTGGCCTTGAATTTCCTGAATTGTTGATGGTGTTGCTACAGGGGGAGGCGTAGGTTCGTTACTGAATTTACCAAAATTGCTGTGATCGCTACCATCATGAGTAGAAAACTTAGACGCATCATATACTGCAGAAGGCGTTGTATCTACACGGCGTAACGTTACATCTTTATTATAGTTTTCTTGTACATCTTTCTTGCCCATGACGTCGTGTTCAACGCCATTTTTTAGTAGTGCTAAAGCATCATCACCGTTGAAGTTGGCAACGCTGCCATCACGGATGTCTGCTGCAGCGAGTAGTTCATCAGATATTTTTCCTTCTTGCGTACTATTGTGAACAATAACAAGTGTTTCGTTAGGTGCTAACGTATATGCACTTAAATCAATAGGCTCACCCCAAGAGCCTCCGCCGTTAGAAGCTTTAACTAATGAGTAGCCTGTTAGCGGAATTGTATCAGTACCTGTATTCGCAATTTCAATGGCTTTATTAAATCCGGAGCTTTCAGTAGTCTCAGAGATGATGATATTTGCCTGAGCACCGTATGAAACAGCAGCACCGATGGATAGTGCTAGAATTGATTTTTTCATTATTTTTATCCTAAAGAAGCCCTGCTATCCTTAACAGGGCATAAATCCATACTTACTTATAAACAATTTCGCCATTTGGCTGGAATGCAGTAACGTCAACAGCACCTTTAGATTCGATGAAATCTTTAAGTACTTCAGCGTCAACATAACCTGTGTTTACAAATGCAGGGTGCTGAGTGATGTTCGGGTAACCGTCACCGCCAGCAGCGTTGAAAGAAGGAATGGTGAAACGGTAAGTTTCTTTTTCGTTCAGGGCTTTACCGCTAATTTTAACATCAGAAACGGTGTCGCCATTGACTGTCATAGTAAGACCTGCGAACTGAGCGTAAGCACCTGAATCTTTAGTTTTCGTACCGACAACATCCAGGTAGTCCTGAATTTCGGTACCTGTCATATCGACATAAGTCACGATATTGCCGAACGGCTGTACAGTCAGAACATCTTTATAGGTGATATCACCACCTGCGATAGAAGCACGCACACCACCTGAGTTCATTACGCCGAAGTCAGCTTTGGCGCGCTCCATATGAGCAGTAGCGATTAGACGACCAAGGTTTGTCTGGTTGTTACGAACGATCTTACGTTCACCGATAAGATCACCGTTTGAAGAACCGATTTTCACACTTAGTGCTTCCTGGCCTTTGTCCTGGAAAGGTTTCAGTGTGTTGAAGACGGTTTCGTCTTGGGAGATTTCATCTTGGATGAAGACACGAACTTTTTTACCGTCAACTTTGATTTTTTTCTTCAAGTTAACAGGGATTAAGTCGTAAGACTTTAATGTGAACTCACCGTTTTTGAATGTGTAGTCAGCACGACCCACATACTTGCCCCACTCGTGTGCCTGAACAATTGTGGTGCCATTTTGTACATCTGGCTTACAGGTATCGCCTGCTTTGAATGAGGCATACTCGTTTGCGCCTTCCATACAGACTGGCTCTTGTGAGTGACCGCCAACGATCATATCCAGATCGCCTTCGTTCAAATAACGGGCTAGTTTCACATCACCTGCCGCATTTGAACCGTGCTGACCATCTTGGTAATGGCCCATATGGGTAGCGGCAATGATCACATCAGGGTTGTACTTGCTTTTCAGCTCAGCGATAACTTTCTTTGCTTCTTCTTTAGGATCTTTGAACTCAACAGCGCCGACATATTCCGGGTTACCGATTTTCGCTGTATCTTCAGTCGTCAGGCCGATAACGGCGATTTTAATACCTTGTTTATCAAAGACTTTGTAAGCATCGAACATACGTTCGCCGTCTTTGTAGATGTTAGCGGCAAGGAATGGAAATTCAGCCCATCCTTCTTGTTTTGCCAACACATCAAGCGGGTTATCAAACTCGTGGTTACCGACGGCCATTGCATCGTAACCTAGCATGTTCATACCAATGAAATCTGGCTCTGCATCTTGAAGATCTGACTCAGGAACGCCGGTGTTGATATCACCACCAGAGAGAAGAAGAACAGAACCACCTTCACCTTCTACTTCTGATCGAATTTGCTTAATCAGTGTGGCGCGAGCTGCCATACCGCGTTCGCCGTATTTGTTTTGCCAGAAGTTGCCATGGTTATCATTGGTATGAAGAATGGTTAGGTTATATTCCTGATCTTGAACCCATTCATGTGATGGCTCTTGGACAGAAGAATTTTGGGCTGTGCATCCGGTAGCAACTGCAAGTGCGAGAGCCGATAAAACGATTTTTTTCATGAGATGCCTCATAAGAAGGGGGGAAGAAAAGATAGAGAGCTAATCAAGGGACGAAAGATTAGCTCTCTTGTTGTATCGGGTTAAATTAGAACCAGTAGTAAGCCATTAGGTAGGCTAAAGCACCTGATTCAGTTGTCTTCTTCTTGTTTGCATCCTTAGCACCTTTAAGCACGTCACCAAATGCAACTTCAGCAGCCAGTTTTACGTTTGATGCGTAGCGGTACTCAGCACCAACAACACCAAAGTATGCTTCATCAGCAAATGCATCTGAGTCAGAGTAGTTAACGTTAGCAAGCAGGTTTAGTTTCTCTGTCATTGCGTACTTACCACCCAGGTTCACACCCACTTCGTTTGTATCGGAACCTCTGTCAAAGTTCTTGGTTTCATCGAATACAAGGCCGGCAAGAGTGATTTTGCCTAGTTCTACTTCACCGTGCAGTGAGTAGATAGATGTTTCGTCGCCTTCTTCAGCACCAGCAATAACAGTGAACGTTTCACCGTAGTAGCCGATGTAACCGTTAGTTACTTGGCCAAATAGTGAATCTGTTTCGTAGCTGTATTCCTTTGGGTGACCATCAGCCTTTGTTGTGCCATCCCAGCCTTCTAGCGAATGAGAGATACCCACTTTCACGTTACCGAACTTGCCGCGGTACTTGATGGTGCTGTCCTGGTCACCCGCTTCAGAGATGCTAAGACCTAGTTCGTTGGTTACGTCGCCGAATGCATCAACGTGATCGTATGCAGTATCGGTACGACCGAATTCGATTGAATGGCCTTTTGTTACGTTGTAACCAACATACGCTTTATCGATAACGATGCGCATGTTGTTATCTTTAGTCCAGTCAGTGCGCTCGCCATCAAGCTCGAATTTCGCGTAGAAGTCGCCAGTTTGGCCTTTAAGACCGATAGTAGCAAAAGAGTCATCAACAAAAGTTGTATCTGGGCCAAAAGTAGTTTTGTCAGTATCAGACACAAAAGTACCGCCAACTTCCGCACCGCCGTACACTTTAACGTTGTCGCCGTTGTCAGCTTTGTAGACTGTTGCTGCTTGGGCTGCGCCAGAGATAAGGGAAGTCAATGCCACTGCTATAATTGTTTTTTTCATTATAAAATCCTTGTAAAAGATTGTGTATGTTTCGCGGCAAAAACATTAATCATTTGAGAAATGACGTACAAGTTATTTCGTTAAAAGTGCATATTTGCTTTCAAAATTCGTGACGCAAAGCTCAAGCAAACGATTGCACTAAATGGCGAAATTTCGGATTAAATAATATTTATCAGTGTTTGGTTTATAGTGTTCAGGTCGAATTCTGGATTTTTACTTTTCGGTATGACAAAAAAAACCCTGCCGAACAGGCAGGGCAAAAATTGATTTTAAGACTGTTCAAATGGAACAGGATTCAACAATTAGCAAGTTTTGCAGTGATATCTGAATGCACAATTTATTGCGCGAGATATGTCTTTATTAAACTACATGCTTTTTCATATAACGCAATTGATAATTTGGAATGAAGGGGCTTTAAATATTGATTAAACTTTGTCTGGTGTGAGGTCACTCTTCGTTTTTGTTATTTCCATTTTATGTAAGCTGTTGTTTTTATTGGTTTTGCGTGGTTGTGTCAATGATTTGGCTTGATTTTATTCTATTGGTTAAGAGCTGTTGATATTGATGTGCGTGTCACAAAAAACACTTTGTACACTATAATTCAACAAAACTAATATTTTGATGAAATAACTTATGGTTAAATTTGTTTTAATTATTATTTTTTAAATTTGTATTTGCTTGAATGTTTAAATAGTCGGCGTGTAATAAATGGCAATAATTAATGTGAGATTTGTATATTTGAAAAGTTAATTTTATTTAGTTTGTTTATTTATCAATTTGTAATTTTTAATTATCAAATGCAATTTGATTTGAATTCGGTTTTACTTACTCTTTATTTAATTTATTCTTAGTTTGTGTTTAGACATTTGGTGAATAATTATTAGTTGTCTGTTTTTTACCGTAAATTATGATAATGAATATTATTAACCAAACCATGTGTTTTTACTAAATCCTGAAAATACAGGATTATCAGGGCAAAACACTTATTGAGTATATACTCTAGTATAGTTGAGGGATAATATGTACACATATCAGCTCACACAAACTGATTGTACCGATATGTAACTTGCTTCATTTTTGTGATGTATGTAGAGTTTTGCTGATAGTGATATTAGTTGCTTAGCGATAGCTAATTACTTAGTTATCAATTGTTTTAGCTATACTTAGTTGCCTAGTAATATCCAATGTGTGAATGCAAGTTGTTTATTACTTTCAATGTAACAGCATGTAATAGCTCTCAAAATAATTGTACATCGCTGTAAGTTTTTGCGTGCAAATATGACATTTAACGTGTTTCGCTGAGGGTTAAGTAAAAGTGATGTGATATTTATCCCATAAGCATTTATTTGAATGAACGAGATGCATATTTGTTTTAGGTTAGGCGCTCTCTTGGGCTCTAGAGCGTTGTTACAGCATGAGCAGCAGAGTCTATGTCCCATTACGGGCGTTAATGAACAGCTGAGAGGGGGGGGGATAAAACAGAGAGTGAAGCCGTGGGATAATGCGTTGCAGAAATGGCTCCCTGAGCGTGGTGCTCAGGGAACATAGGGAATGTTGTTAGTCTTGCCAGCGTTTGAAAATCAATGAGGTGTTGATACCCCCAAAGGCAAAGTTATTGCTCATTATGTACTGACAATCTAAGTTACGACCTTCACCACGGATGTAGTCCAAGGCCCCGCAACGTTCATCAATGTTATCAAGGTTGAGAGTTGGGCTAAACCAACCAGAGCGCATCATTTCTAAGCTTAGCCAGGCTTCGATGGCACCACATGCCCCCAATGTATGACCGAAGTAGCTCTTGAGCGAACTAATCGGGGCGTTATCACCAAATATGTTCGCGGTAGCGTTACTTTCCGCAATATCACCTTTTTCTGTTGCTGTTCCATGCGCAGAAATATAATCAATAGCATCAGGTGATAAGTTTGCGTCTTTTAACGCCATCTCCATACATAATTGCATGGTTTCCGTTTGCGGTTGTGTCACATGGGCCGCATCGCAGTTACTGGCAAAGCCGACCAATTCTGCGTGAATTGTGGCGCCACGTGCGATGGCATGCTCATACTCTTCCAAAACTAAGGTGCCTGCACCCTCGCCAATCACCAAGCCATCACGATCAGTGTCGTATGGACGAGGGGTCGATTTCGGGGCGTTGTTTTTTAGGCTTGTTGCAAATAAAGTATCGAAAACAGCTGACTCAGTCGGACACAGCTCTTCTGCCCCTCCAGCGACCATTACGGTTTGGTAGCCGTGTTTGATTGCTTCATAGGCATAACCGATTGCTTGGCTGCCTGATGTACAGGCGCTGCTGGTTGGGATCACCCGACCTCGCAGCCCAAAGAACAACCCGACGTTCACGGCCGTGGTGTGCGGCATCATTTGTACATAGGTGGTTGCCGTAATAGCTCGAGTGCTTTTTTCGTTCAACATCACACCAAATGCACCAACGGCTGGGGTACTGCCAGTTGAAGAACCGTAGGCGATACCTGTTTGGCCGTTGGTGAGTACCTCATTATCGATCAGGCCACTTTGCAGCAGGGCATTTTCAGTCGCGAATGTCGAGAGTTTTGATACGCGCCCCATCGAACGGATCTTCTTACGGGTGTAATGCTTCGGTAGCGTGAAGTTTTCGATCGGTGCCGCCAGCTTGGTGTTCAAGCCGTCGTATTGCTCGTAATCAGCCATGTAAATAGTGGCATTTTCGCAGGCACGTAATTTTGGCTCGACGGTTTGCCAGTCATTACCGAAAGCGGTAACTCCTGACATACCAGTGATAACGACACGATGGCTCATACTAGGCCTCCATTCACTGAAATTACTTGGCGTGTTACATAAGATGCTATGTCGGACATTAGGTAGCTAACAAGTCCGGCGACTTCTTCTGGCTCACCCATGCGGCGAAGCGGTACTTGCGGCAAGGCATGTTCTTTGACATGTTCATCGACCATGCCGGTATCAATCAGGCCCGGGGCCACGCAGTTCACGGTGATCTTCCGTTTGGCCAGCTCTAAGGCTAACGATTTTGTGGCACCAATCACACCGGCTTTCGCCGCACTGTAGTTGGTTTGTCCTCGGTTACCGGTGATGCCTGATACCGATGCTAAGGTTACAATTCGACCGCCTTTGCGTTTTCGCACCATTGGCATTACACACGGGTGCAGTACATTATAAAAACTATCGAGGTTGGTGTGGATCACGCCGTCCCACTCAGCTTCTGTCATGGCAGGAAAGGCGGTGTCACGGGTGATGCCGGCATTGCTGACTACACCATAATACGCACCATGTTCGGCAATATCGCTTTCCAATTGGTCGCGACACTGGGCACGGTCACTGATATCAAACTGAAGTATGCGAGCGGTACCGCCCACGCGTTCAATCTCGGCTAAGGTCGCCTCAGCACCGGCTTTGTCACTCATGTAGTGAACCGCAATGGTAAACCCATCTTTTGCAAGCTGAATGGCAATCGCACGTCCAATGCCTTTGCTTGCGCCTGTCACTAATACGTGTCGTATCATGAAGTAGTCCTATTATCTTGAGAATGACCAATCATTTGATCTAATTTTTCTTGTGATGGTACAAATGCATTCAATTGGCTGGTGGCGAGCAGCTGTCCTTGATGTTCAATACGACAGCTAAACACGGCCATGCCATTACTTTCCATCAGGCGCTCGGCAAAAATGTCGAGGGTATCGCCTTCAGAAAAAGCACTGCATTCTGCTTGGTAGCGACGGCAACCCAATAAAAAACCGATCGGAGACGGCTGGTCTTGCAACCATGAATGGTACCCCGACCATCCGGCTACGGATTGGGCCATAAATTCAATGCCGACATACCCAGGAATTGCACGGGAATGCGCATTGAAAAAAATACAGTCTTCGCGAACGGTGACTTGGCAGTGGATATGTTCTTCTCCAACGTCGATCAGTTCATCGACCAGTACCATGGGTGTGTCGTGGGGAAGTAATTGATGAAGGTGTGGAATCTTAGTCATGTGCATATCCAAAAATCAGACTAATGTTGTTGCCACCAAAGGCAAAAGAATTACTTAATATCGCTGACTTGGTCAGTGTTTGATGTGGCGTCACCAAATTGATCGGTGCCAAATTTTCGGCAATGTGACCGTCATTGACCTGCATGGGTAGATCAATACCATAATGCAGTATGTGCCAGCAAATCGCTGCTTCTACCGCACTTGCTGCCCCCAAGGTGTGGCCAGTAAACGGCTTGGTCGAGCTCACCGGGGTTTGACTACCGAATACTCGATGAATGGCTTTTGCTTCCATGGCATCGTTCAACTGAGTTGCGGTGCCATGGGCATTGACGTAGCCAATGTCATCAGGTATGAGACTCGCATCGTCTAGCGCTTTGCGCATTGCAGCTTCAGCACCAATCCCTTCCGGGTGTGGTGCTGAGATATGGTGGGCGTCTGAGCTATCACCCGCACCCAACAAAGCGATAGGCGGGTGGGCCGGAGCATGAGTAGGTGTGGATACTTCTTTTTTGTCTTGTGGAGACAAAGACAGCAACATAAAGGCTGCGGCTTCACCGATATTGATGCCGTTCCGGTTTTGGCTAAAAGGGTTACACATTGTCTGCGAGAGTGCGTCTAAACAGTGGAAACCGTTTAATGTCAATTTGCAAAGAGTATCGACGCCACCAACGATCACTGCATCGACGATACCGGCCTTCAATAAACGTTTAGCCGATAGAAAAACACGACCACTGGATGAACAGGCCGTCGATAGTGTGTAGGTTGGGCCCGTCAACGAAAAATAGTCGGCAATGAACTCCGCGGTATTGCCAATTTCTTGCTGATAATAATGGTAGTCACCTGGGAAGTGCCCGTCCCGCTCATTAGCGAGTAACGCGCGTTCACCATCCGAAATACCGGAGGTGCTGGTGCCCACAATCACAGCTGTACGGTCTGCACCATATTTTTTAACGGCATGTTCTATATGTGGTGCAATATCAAGCAAGGCAGATAATGCCAACCGATTGTTTGAGGTATCTTGGTGCTGGTAGCGTGACGCTATAGGGGGCAGTTTAGCAGCGACCTTACCGATCACGGTATCCTTCCCGTCATTCAGGTAGCCTGATACCGGCACCATGTCGGGTGACTTGCCTTGCTGTAAATGGGCATGAATGTCGTTATGACACTTTCCTAACGCCGAGTGAAATCCGCACCCGTGGATATAAATGGGTGAGGCGGATAACGCTTGGCGTGTTGTGTCAGTCTGGTTGTTGGTCATTGTTATCATTATCGCGATAAAACGCGTGGTTTAAGGTTTTACTTGGGCACAAGATCAGTTGGTTTTCCAACTATCAGGTGTGTGAGTACTGCAATGTCTTGATGATGATGGTGTAACCAAGTTGATGGTTAATAAAGACAATATCTCCAGTTAAGCGATCGGCTGCCTGATATCGGATGTCGGCGACAACCGTACCGTGATTATCTATTAGCTGGCGGTGTTGCTGGATTTCAACTAGTTGCCATCCTACCTGTGACAGCGGGCCCTGCCAGGCATCCAATGGCCACAAGGTGATCATCAAATTAAATAGCACTTGTTCGGGCTTGGGCAAAGTGTCACCCAACCCCGGTAGTACGCTGGCTTCAATAGCATTGTTTTCATAAGTCAGGCTGAGAATGCGCGAGCCCCACGATGAGAATCCGGCAAGTGCAACCTTGCCACTGTCGACTTGCAGCTGTACCGGCAATTGTTGCTGGTTTTGCGGTTGACTACCGTGCTTATCCGCGCTGCCCTTTGTCTCTTTTCCTGGTGATGCAGGCCATTGCGCAGTAATCAGCTGGCTGGCTGATAGCGTCTGGCCTAAATCCGCTGGTGTGGGCAAGGTAACAAAAGTATTGGGTGCAATACTGACCTGATTGGCTTGTTGCACGGGAGTCAAGCTGCAGCCTGCTATGGTGATCAAACTGGCCCCGAGTAGGGCCGCTTTCATTGACCACCACATGGTACGGTGTTGGGTAAAGCTATGACTCATGCCTGTTCCTCTTGCTGAATCGATGCGGTCGCATGTGATGCTGTTTGCGGCTGTGTGTTTTTACGGGGGCGCGATATCGACATAGAAAGTGGTGCCAATAACCAGGCCACCAAAATACCGATTAGAACAGTAATGCCAAAACTGTGGATCGCTTGGGTATCACTCAGGGCCAGTAAACCAAACGACAATAAGGTTGTTGCAGCCGATAAACTGATGGCTAACAAGGTGCTCTGTGCATGGTCGGCGTTGATCGTTTCACTCGCCGATGTATCGCTGTGACTCTGCTCCGCAAAGAATAACGTGTAATCAATGCCAATGCCCAAAATCAAAACTAAGGCGAGCAAGTTAAACAAGTTCAATGGCACGCCGGTTAACGTGGTCACGGCAATCCCTGCACAACCGGCGATCACCGGTGGCAGAATTAGCAACAGACTTTTCTTGAAACCGTAACGCCATGCCAATAATGCGCCAATTGCCAAGGTTGCTGCAATCAGCAATTCAGTGACGCGTATACGGTATTCGCCAAATAGGGCAGATACTTCATCTGCTTTGTCCAAGTAACTCAGGTTGGCATCACGAGTCGCGAACATTTTCAGCACGCCGGGTTGTGACACGCCATTCAACATTACGATCGCCGCTTGTGTGCCGTGTAGCTGTCCGAGCCACAGAAAACGTAAGTGCCTGGAGGCGGGCGAGGCCAAGAATACATCCGGTGTCAGCGGACTGAAGGTTGCTTCCCAATGGACAGGCGTGGATAGTTGTAAACGCTGACTTAATTCCGCACCTTGCTGTTGATAGAGGCCTTTTACTACTGTGAAGTTGGCGGCTTGCACATCCGCAGGCAGTAAGTATTGGCTTAAGCTTTGAAAGCCATCGAGCACACCTTGCTTGCGGTATATGTCGAGCTGTTGGCTGACGCGTTGCAACTGACTTAACAACGTCTGCTCATCGCCTGCTGTTACCAGCAATATTTGCTGGCTGCTGCTGACACCTGTAATGGTTTTGATCGTGTCTTCTTGTTGTTTCAATTGTGTCGGTAATGCTTGAAGCTGACGAATATCATCGTTGTACTGGGCGTGATACAACCCAGTTGCTGAAGCTAACACAAGCACCGTTGGAAAGGCGAAGCGCACGCCACGGTGCTGCCAGATCGTGAGCCATTGTGTCATCGGCTGACGTAATGGCAGCGCGCGCGGCTTGCTCGGTACTTTCGCTAAAATCGGGTACCAACACACCACGGTACCGTAAGCGGCAGAGAGACCGATGGCTGAAAATAGCGACAATTGCTGCAAGCCTGGAAACGGCGCAATCAACATTCCTAAATAGCCGATTAAACTGGTGATCAACCCCAGCGTGATGGCGGTAAAAATGTGCTTGAGCCCGGCACGAGCATCCCAGGATTTACCAGCGGATAATCGATCGGTCAGGTAATGGAACGCGTAGTCAATTGAGACGCCGATCAAGCTGGCACCAAACACCAAACTGAATAGATGCACTTTGCCAAAGAGGGCGATGGTAAACACAAAAGCAGCCAATAGGCCGCAACCAATCGAGAGCAGTGCCAGGGCAAGAGGCAATGGGCTGCGGTATACCGCTAGTAACAGTACAATGATGCCGACAAGAGAGCCTAGTCCGATGGTACTGATTTCACTTTTTGCACTGTCGGTCCCATATGCCGCATAGAAAATGACGCCGGTATGAAGTACTTCAACGTCGTACTGGCTTGCGAGTTGGTGCTCTAGTTCGGTCAATGCAGGCAGCTGTTTTTGTAACGTAAAACTGTAGGCGGAATCATTCAACTCGGCCGTGATCAATGCGTAGGTCTTGCCTTGATATTTCGTGGTTAAAAAGCCGTCCTTCAGGGTGAAATTGCCTGCTTGGCGGGTTAACTGCGATAAAAAGTCACGGAACAGTAGGAAAGGGTCATTGGCCAATTCAGTACCTGTGACGCCTGAGAAAGGGTTGTAGACAGCTTGAACCACCTGCTGAACCTGCTGTGCAGGCGCGTCACGTAATCGGATTTGTTGTTCAGCGGTCAGCAGCTGGTGGCGTTTCGGGAAATACAGCTCGCCCCATGCTTGCTGGGCACTTTGGCTAATAGGGCCGGTGACCTCGCTGAACATGCCTAGCGTGTTTAAGGATTGGGTAAATTGTTGAGCGGCGAGCGTCAGTGCTGGCTTACCTTTCTCCTCTTTATCATCGTACTTGTTTTGATCAGCAGATGCTGGTGCACCGATCAAGAAGATGACCTTGTTGCTCATGCTATTGGCAACATGATCAAAGGCTTCTTGAGCTATAGGGTCTTGGCGGTTTTCCGGCAGCAAAGCCAATATATTAGTTTCGATCGGCAGCTGTTCGTTGGCGGTCAGTTGGTAACCCAAGATGCCCGCCAGCATCAGCATGGTACACAGCCACATAAGGCCCAGTTTAGAATTGGAAAGCACGTTGTTCTTCTGCCGTCAGATCGGAGGGAGTGGTACGCTGATTACTGAACGTGATGGTGGTTTGGTCTCCACGCACTTCGGTCAGGATCAGGTGATCAATGAAGGTTTTACCGTCAAGAGCGATGGCTTTGAAGACGGCATTCAACGGTGCTGCTTTCGGCGTTAACAGCAGTTGCCAACGACCGTCCGATTTGTCACTCAAGGTGAGGTTAAACTGCTCGGTCAATTGGCGGGTATCGCCCTTGAAAAGTGACAGGAAGATATGGCTGAAATAGAACACCATTGGATTGTCACTGGCTGACATTACCTGTGCAGCCTGATCGCCGAACTGCTGACTCAATTTGTCTTTGGTCAGCACCAGTGATACCGGGAACGGCGTCGCTTGTTGCCATAATAATCCGTGTTGCTCAGCTAACAGAAAGTGACCTTGTGAGGTTAATGGCGCATCGAACATTTCCATCTTGCGGGTTTGCGCGAAATCGCCACGAACCAAAGGTTGTGATGACAATGTCTGTTGTAATTCCGGCAGCGTAATAGCCTGTGCGGTTGTAGTCAAACCGCCGAAGCCAAGTATGCAACATAAAGCCAAGGCAGCGTTGAATGTATTGATTAAGCGACGTTTTTTCACTGGCTTTAATGTTGACGTAGTTACTTGTTCTGTTGTGTTAGGCGTTACCTGCATGCCATGCCTCCACTTTGTCGGTGAATACTTTCGGCGAAACAAAACACATTTCTTGGTCTTCTATCCCAACGGCCACCTGCATGGTGTGGGCTTTGGTCATACGTTGCTCGGTTTTCGCATCATAAATCACGTAATCTACACGAAGTCGGTTTTCCCATTCTGTTAAGGTCGCGGAAATGCGAATCGCATGGTTGTACGGGATTGGTTTGACGTATTTCACGCGGGTATCAATGATCGGCCACATGTAGCCTGACGCCATCATGGCGTGATAACTGTAGTCGATCTTTTCCATCAAGATACGGCGTGCCTCTTCAAAGAAGCGGAAGTAGTTACCGTGATATACCACACCCATAGGATCGGCATCTTGAAACGAGGTCACCATGGTGACCTCGGTACGTAATGGTCGAGGTTGTTCGGTCATTAATCGATCCACCTTGGATAAAAATTGCGATCCTGCATCGCTTTAGGCGCCGTAAACAGGATCGACTCATGAGTTTGGATTGTAATTGAATCAGTACAGCGCCCAGTGCTGCTGTTGAATCTTCTCAACGAAGTTGCGTAGATCCCCTTCTAGCGGACGATCTTCTATCACTGGGCTAAAGTCGCTGAGTACTGCATCTGTCATGGTTCTCAATGCCGGACTGAAGTGACTGGCATCCAACTCGTTATGGCGTTTACGGATCTCTAGGGCTTGAGTGGCCGCTAATAATGAGGCTGCCGTTACTTGCTCGGTCAATTGCAATACGCGTAAGCAATCGCGTGAAGCTATGGTGCCCATACTGACTTTGTCTTGGTTATGACATTCGGTCGAGCGAGAGAACACGCTGGCAGGCATGGTATTTTTCAGCGCTTCCGCTGTCCAGGCAGATACACCAATTTGTACCGCTTTGAAGCCATGGTTAATCGGCTTACGATCACCTTCGGCGCCGGTTAAGTTAAACGGTAAACCATTATTAAACTTGTAGTCCATTAACTGGGCCATTTGGCGATCCAACAGGTCAGCAATGTTGGCCACGGCGGTTTTCAAGGTATCCATAGCCATCGCAATGTGGCCACCATAGAAGTGGCCACCGTGCAGGACACGCTCGTTATCGCCGTCGATGATTGGGTTATCGTTGGCGCTGTTAAGCTCATTTTCGATCATCTGGCGTAGCCAAGGCAGGCTATCTTGCAGTACGCCAATTACATGAGGAGCGCAACGTAACGAGTAGCGATCTTGCAGACGGTCACTGTTGCGAGGCGGACGATTGGCTTGTAGGTCAGAACGTAACCAGCTGGCAATTTGCTGCTGACCTGGGTGTGGTTTTACCGCGAATAATGCTTCGTCAAAGTGGAAGTCGTTACCGTGCATGCCGACGGATACCATCGCGGTTATACGTGTGGCCAGTTGTGCCAAGTATTCTGCTCGTTTGTAAGCAATACAAGCCAATGCTGTCATCACCGAAGTGCCGTTCATTAATGCCAGGCCTTCTTTGGGCTTGAGTTTGATTGGGGTTATCCCCAATTCTTCAAAGACCTCGGCAGTTGGGCGAATCTCGCCTTTGTAGATCACTTCACGCTCGCCAATTAAGGCCGCTGCGACGTAGGACAGTGGGGTCAAATCACCACTTGCACCGACTGAACCTTCTTGTGGAATACGCGGTGAAATGTCGTGGTTGATCAGAGTTACCAGTTGATTCAGCAAGTCATGACTGACTCCCGAGACACCTTGTGACAAGGAACATAAACGCGTTGCCAGTACAGCTCGGGCTTGCTGGTGGTCGAGGTTCTCACCCAAACCACAACCGTGAAAGCGGGTCAGGTGCAACGGCAGTTCATCGACTAGGTTTGGCGGAATCGCCACCGTACAGGAGTCGCCATAGCCGGTTGTGACGCCGTAAATCACCCCTTCTTCTTTCAACAGGCGCTCTAGGAATGCCACACCACGGTCGATTTTGGCGGAGTATTCTGGCGTGTTGTTCATGGCGGCTGGTGTGCCGTTGGAAATAGCCATTACGTCTTCGATCGTGAGGCGCTCTGCACCAAAAGTGACGGGGTGCTGGGTGTTATTTTTCATCATCTTTTCCACTTAACTGCCAGAAATTAAAGAAGTTGTACCATTGCAGAGGCGCCTTCATCGTGTAATGTTCTAGACGGCTGGCGTACTGGCTAACAACTTGGGTAAGTGCTTCTTCGCGTTGCCCTCTGGGCAGTTTGATTTGTTCACTAAAGGGTTCGAAATATACATCAAAGTGCGGCGATGTTTGTGTGTCGTCTCGTAGCCCAAACATCAAGTAAACCGGTGCTTTTAACACTGTGGCTAACATGAATGGACCTTGCGGAAAGGGGGCCGGTTTTCCGAGGAAATCTGCCCACACAACACGTTGTTCTTTGGTAACAGAGGTACGATCGCCGACAATGACAATCCATTCGCCCTGTTCGATTTTTTGTTGTAATAAAATCGCGGTATCTGGTCCTAACTCGCGGACTTGGATCAGGTTCAGGTCGGATTTCGGGTTAACGGATTTCATGACAGCATTGAAGCGTTCAGCGTGTTCGGTAAAGACCAGCGCGTTGATTTTGATATGCGTATGACGTCGACTCAGTGCACGGCAAAGCTCTAGATTTCCCAGGTGCGAGCCTAAAACGACCACCCCGCGCTGTTGCTCTACTATGTGATCAAAATGTTCAAGCCCATGAACTGTTAAATTCTCAGCTGAGAAATCGCCACGCCATGCCGCCAGCTTATCAAGCATGGTATGGCCGAATGATAGCAAATGCTTGTAGCTGGTGAGCTTAGACGGTAATACCTTATTACATTCAATGGCATAAGTTTGCAGGCGTGATAAATAGTTTTCAGAGGCGCGGCGGGCAGATTTACCTGTGAGGTAATAATAGGCCATTACACCTTTCAGGATCAGATTAAACGCACGGCGTCCCAATAGCGAATAAATAGTGAGCAAGGCTTTGATACCCATGATGGTGCCACGCTCGGCATGGGATGACCAATGTTGCTGCTGGGTAGGTTGACGCCTAAGCAGTTTCGGAATGCGCGGCAGCATGCCAAAAAAGAGCCGGGTATGCATGGTACTGATCTTGATGTTGTCCCATAGTGCATCGAAATGTGAAACGCCGCCTTCCGGGTAAATTACCTTGGTATCGATGAAACGAATGTCACAATCGTCCCAATACATGCGCACCATAATTTCGGTATCGAAATCCATACGTTTACCGAGGTTGCTACGTTCCAGTACTTTTATCGTAGGGCCGATTGGGTAGGCGCGAAAGCCACACATACTGTCTTTGATGGCAAAGGAGAGCGTCTCAATCCATACCCAGATGTGGGTCGCATAGCGGCCGTACAAACGGGATTTTGGTACGGTGTCATCGTATACCGGTTGACCGGAAATTAACGACGTCAGATGTGTTTTCGATTCGGTAATCAGTGTCGGCAAGGCATCCAAATTGTGCTGCCCATCGGCGTCAATTTGGATGGCATGACTGAAACTGCGTTTGAACGCTTCGTATAAACCTGCCGTGACCGCACCGCCTTTGCCTTGGTTTTTGGCCAGCGTTACCAGCATAACGTTTTTACGGGTAGTTTGTGCCTGCAAGATGCCTTGTGTCTCGGGTTCGCTGCCATCATCGATGATGATGATCGGGAAACCATACGGAGCTAACGCATCTAATACGTCAGGTACTGTTGTACCATGGTTATAGCATGGGATCAGGAAGCAAGGATGGAACGTACTCATACGTTAGTATCCAGTTTTATACGGCCTGAGGAATGTGTTCCTTTGGTTGAGGTATAAGCGAAATGCAGTTTCTGCTTGTCGGCAAACCATTCCAAAGTGAGCGTAATGTTACTGCCGGGTAAGATCGGCTCTTGGAATTTAATCACTTCCATCCCCGCAAAATGCGGGTAGGTATTCAGCAGTTTGTGGCCATAATATATGGCCCAATCAATTTGGGTAACACCAGGTAAAAGGGGATGTTGCGGAAAGTGTCCCTGGAAATCCAAAATGTCCGCCTCGACGTGCAGCGTCAGTTCGACCTGAGAGGCTGTGCAGTGTTGAGCTGTGATGGTTGGCTTACGTTTTGTCATTATGGTCTTCGTGTTGGTGGTGAAAGTCAGTCATTGAAGCAAGCGTGTTCGAGTTCCGAGGTTCTAGTGATTCGTATCTTTAGTCACACCACTTGTTATGTCTTACTCAGTCTGCAAACAATTGCTCTAAATCGCGCACTAAGCGTTTTCCTTGGCTGTTAAGCGGAATCTCATCAACCGTACGATAACGGCGGGGAACACCGACAGGTTCTATCCATCGACGTAACGATTGGCGTAACATCAACCAGAACTTTCCTTTGCCCATCGCAGCGATGCGTTCGTGGCCACTTGGTGTCAAGGTAATGACCGCGGCCAGGCTTAGGCGTTGGGTTTCTTCCAACGGCAAAACAGCGGCCTCCTCAATCCATGGTAATTGGCATAAACGATGTTCAACGTCGGTGAGTGAAATACGTTTTTCTTCAATTTTAACAATGCGATCAGCACGGCCTTTCAGCATGAAAGTACTTTCGCTCAAATGCTTGCATTGGTCGCTGGTTTGGTACCACTGCTCGGTATCAATAAACGGCGACAGTACGCGTAGGCAACCTTCGGCATTGAGTTTCATGGACAGTGCGGGGAAGAGTTGCCAAGGTGTGTTTTCGATGATTTGTTGACGATAACCGATGCCCCCTGTTTCAGTGCTACCAAATACTTCAAACGGGAGTTGCTCAAATAAAAGATGGCTTTGTTGAGCTGCAGCCAGTGATAACGGACCTCCTGACGAAAAGATGGCACGGTAAGGTTGTGTTGGTGATTCTTCAGCCAAGCGCTTCAATAAAGCCGGGCTGCTGATTAAAACCGTGTCCATATTGGCATGAGTCATTACTTGTTCCGGGTAAACCAAATCGTGACGCTCGAATGCACGGCCAGCACACAGTGGCCACAGAATTCGGAACAGTAAGCCATAGATATGTTGGTGTGACACGGTGCTGGCAATGGTTGCGTTGCTTAGCTGTTCTCCCCAGATTGCTTGTAACTGGGCTAATTCGGCATCCAAAAGCGCAAGCGTTTTCTCAATGGCTTTCGGGGTACCATTTGAGCCTGATGTAAACAAGGTCAGTGGTACATCTGACAAGGTAAGTGGCGTAAAGCTATCCAAATTTTTCGTTGATTGAATGGTATTCGCATGCTCAGTAACCGTCCGCTGCCCCAGCCCAGATGCCAAACAGTCTGCCATGGCATCATCGGCTATATTGACAATATCATCGTGCAAGATGGCATCATAATGTGGTGCCAATTCCGCAAGGGCTGCAGGTTGGTGGTTACCGGGTAAGATCAGGTGACGGCCTGCGTGAGCGGCGGCCAAAAACGCAACGGCGAAGAAGTAGCTGTCCTCAAAGCACAGAGCCCACCGCTGGTGTTCACTGTGTTGCAATGCCTGAGTGAGTACACTGACATCAGTACGAAATTGTGCCCAATCTAACGTTTCTGTAGCAGAAATAGCAACAACATGCGTGTCTGCGTGTGGTTGACTCATTAAGGCTGCGATAGACGGGATGTTCATTCTTACTGCTTCCATTACGTATTAATTTTCTTGTTGATGACGAACATGGCGACGCACTATCCATTCACCGGCAAATAGACTGCCAGCCAACAGATAGCTCACTAAGCCGTTATATAAGGTCCACGTAGCGAGTGGCATAAAGCATGTTGCTAATGCGATACCGCCGTTGATTACAAAAAATCCACACCAGACTTTGGTGACCATACGGGTATAACGTATGCCACTGTTTGGAAGATCTGGTTCTTGCAATCGCGCCAAGCGCTCAATCAAGGTTTGTTTTTGCAACAGGCTGGCGCTGAACAACCCAAGCATCAGGGCATTGACGATCACCGGATAAAAGGTGAACCACCCTTCTTGTTTGAACACGCTGCCAAGTAAGGCTAGCGTGATCCCTGCGCCACCGCTTAACCACGCGATGTATTTCAATTCCCGTAATCGAGTTTGGCTTCCGGCGACAATACGCAGTAAAAACAATACCGCTAGCACACCTGCTACAAAGCCTAATCCCCCACGACTAAGCCCGTAGTACACCGCTAGCGGATATGCCAATAACGCTATCGCTGACAACGCGGTCAGCCAGCGCATTAGTTTGCCTTCAATAGTTCAACTACGGCATCGACGACATCATCGACGGTACGAACTGTTTTGAACTCTTCGGGTTTGATTTTTTTATTGGTCAGGTTTTGCAGGTGCACAACCAAATCCACGGCATCAATGCTGTCAAGATCTAGCTCCTGATAGAGTTGCGCTTCAGGTTTAATGTCATCTGCATCAATTTCAAATAATTCCACCAAGGCATCACGGACTTGGTCAAATACTTCACTACGGTTTACTTCTGTCATAATGGTTACGCTTTCGATGGTTATCACCCTGCTGGATCAGTCCGCAGGACATAAGTGATATTATGCTTTGTTCTGTGAGATATAACTTGCGAGATTCGCAACTGACGCAAAATGCTCTCGGGTCTTGGTGTCATCGGCATCGATCACAATGTTGTAGCTTTTTTTTATGGCTAAGCCGAGCTCTAGCGCATCAATCGAATCTAAGCCAAGGCCGTCGCCGAACAGTGGTGCATCGGTGTCGATATCATCGACAGTGATGTCTTCAAGGTTAAGCGATTCTATGATTAGCGCTTTAAGTTCTGTGTGTAATTGTTCCACTGTGACCTACTTATTTATCTAAGATGTTGTTTTATAAAACTACCATGTGTTTGGCGAATGTAATATGCGCCTGATAACGGTCCGTTTCTGTCTTGACGGACCGAGATTCGTTATTTTATCGCCTTTTTTTCATCTATGGATGGGAATAACACGTCGGTAAGATGACGGTTGAGATGACGAGCGGCCGATGTCGGTGAATCGGCATGTTGCAGAAAGGGCTCAATTGCTATCTTACTTTTGATTGCGACACGAAAAAAGGGCTTGGTGTCGGGTACTTGGTACCACTTCTTCTCTTTAGTTAAAAAGCTGGGTTCCACTGTGATGTGGATTAACCGCAAATCTGTTTCCGTACGCACCGCAATTTGTGCCGCGCCTCGTTGAAGCTTAGAGGGTTTCCCCGGTGATGTGCGTGTCCCCTCAGGAAAAACCAACAATACATTACCGTCTTGTAAGCGCTCGCTGCAATCATCGAGCAAATTTTCCGGGTCGCGGTTTGGAATGTAGCCAGCCGCTTTGACGATACCTTTCATGAACGGATTATGCCAAATGGCTGCTTTTACCAAGCAATCACATTGCGGTAGACGTGAAGCAATAAGGACATAGTCGATCAAGCTGGGGTGATTGGCGATTACAAGACAGTTGCGATCTTGCTGCAGGCTTTCAACACCTTCAAAACTGTAATCAATGGCGCCAAAAAACCGCATGGTGTGAGAGAAAAAGGCGAATGATCGCTGAATGATTGACTGCACTCGCATTTCACGCTGGTGCTGATTTTTTGCCGATAGCGTCATGACAGGAAAGACAATGAACGTCAGACAAAGCGCTCCTAATCCAAAAATGGAAAAGCAGAAGCCCGTGGCGAGCACCCGCCAGAGCTTATTAATACGTTGTGTAAGGGGCAGTGTCTTTCTCGCCATTTATTTACGTTTCCAGTGCCAACGCGCCCGAGCGCTATCGATAGTCCAAGAGCTGTCGTTCTTCACCCAATGGGCAAGCACATCTAACGATTGAGGAAAAGCTTGTTTGCTGGCTTCAATCAAAGCGCGGTCAGTGTTTGAGGTGCCATGAGAAGATAACTGAGGCTCCCATGCCAACTCTATGTCATTACCACCTGTCAGTAACATGCCAAAGGCATAACCTTGATAATTAGGGGCATCAAAACGTTGGTATGGCGCAGGTAATGGTTCATCAAAATCGACTAATAACACCGTGTGAGAGGGATGCTCGACTAAATACGCTGCGACTTCGATGAGTGCTGCGTGCAGGGTGTTCTCGCAGGCCCCTAATGAGGCTACCGGAATCGCCTGTTTGGTGGCGATGGTATAAAGTCCAGATGCCGTATTGTGTACGGATTGAGAGAATGCGGTTGGGGATGCATCTTCACCGGTTAGGATATCGTGCATCAATTTAACGGTGCGGGTCAGTTCACCGTGGCGGCTAGCAAAGACGATGTAATCAACCTGGGTGTCGTGTGTATCAACCAACGACATCGCTGCCTGCATAGCAATCTTGCTGAGCGAGCTCATGCGGCGACGCATCATGGCAGGGATAAGTGTGGCAGGGACGGCGTCACAGTGTTCAGGCCACTGTTTGTCGTTTGACCAAGTTGTCCATGCCGATGAATCGGTAAGTCCAGGTGAAAGCGCCAGCCAATTAATTACATTGAAATGTACACTGTTCATTGGCGGTATTGTATACTCGATATTTTGTTAGTTCTATCACTAAAACAAATAAAGTAGTCATTAGATAATTAACGAGGTAATGAATGCAAGTATTTTTGTGCTACCGTACCGTCGTAACGAGATCATTATCTCCCCCTCTTTGATTATATAAAGGAGTGACAATGAAAATCCTTAAGGGTCTTGCTATTGCAGCTATGTTAGTAACACTAGCTGGTTGTGGCCGTATTCAGCCTCTACGAAATGTAGAGAATACCCCAGTTGCGTATAACCTTCAAATTACCCAGGTAAAACAGGCTATTATGGAAGCTGGAATGCGTCGGAACTGGGTCATGATGGAAACAAAACCGGGCGTTATTCGCGCTGAATATACTGCTCGGACACATATTGCCATCGTGGATATTGTCTACAGTGACAAAACCTATTCTATTGATTATGTTAGCTCAGAAAACCTTATGTACGAAGATGGAAAAATACATCGTAACTACAATCGCTGGGTGAACAATTTAGATGTCGATATTAAGAAAGAACTGGCGATGGTTGCGCAGTGATTTTTCCTATCTTGTGTCGAGATATTACATTTTTATTAGCTAAATTGGACTTTCTGTGACTTCATACCAAAACGATCCGTTTAATGCTTTAGAAGCCAAAACGGAAGCACAAAAAATGGCCTTTGCACCAATTGTGTTCCACACCGCCAGAACATTACGTGATTTAGGGATTCTGACTGTACTGGATCAGGCAGGCAAAGCTGGCTTGTCTGCGGAAGATATTGCGACACAAACCGAAGTTAGTGAGTATGGTGTCAAGGTGCTATTGGATATGGCACTGAGTGCAAACATTGTGACCTGGTCACAACCCAATTATGTGTTGGCCAATTTAGGGCATTTCTTAGTTAATGATGGTATGACCCGAGCCAATATGGATTTTACCGCAGATGTTTGTTATGCAGCGATGATGCATCTAACCGAAGCGATTGAAGAAGGGACACCTGCTGGCCTCAAAGAGCTTGGCGAGTGGACGACCATCTACGAAGGGTTATCTCAGCTACCTGAGAAAGCGAAAACCAGCTGGTTTAATTTCGATCATTTCTATTCTGACCGTTCTTTCCCGATATTGCTTGAGCGCGTGTTTGCCTCTAAACCTAAGCGTTTGTTCGATATCGGCGGTAACACTGGGAAGTGGGCATTGCAGTGCTGTCAGCATGATGATGATGTTGAGGTCACTATTATTGACTTGCCTCAGCAAATTGCGATGGCGATGGAAAATGCACAAGCTCAAGGGGTTGCAGATCGGATTCATGGTTACCCTACCAACATGTTGGATAAGACGCAGGCATTACCCCAAGGGGCGGATGTGTGGTGGATGAGCCAATTCTTAGATTGCTTTTCACCAATGGAAATTCTCAGTATTTTACGTCGGGTTAGAGCGGCGATGTCTGAGGATGCGATTGTGTATATCTTGGAATTGTTTTGGGACGCACAGCGTTATGATGCTGCTGCGTACAGCCTGAACGCGACCTCGTTATACTTCACGTGCTTGGCGAATGGCAATAGTCGTTTCTATCGCAGTGAAGACTTCCTCGAAATCGTGTCGGAAGCGGGTTTCATTGTGGAAAGCCGTACTGATGATATCGGGCTAGGACATACGTTGTTGGCCTTAAAAGCAAGCTAATCGTACTATCTCCATTCTTTTTAACCTAATGCGAGCACAATTACTTGCTCGCATTAGCCAGCTGTAAATCATGGCTATTGGAATCTGTGGTATTGCTCGGCATGTCGCGATCATTTGCTGATCGTGCTAGCCACTCGACAATACGTCGCTGGTTATCTGGAAAATCGTTGGTCATAGCACGCGCATGCGAACAGTTGCTAAAGCGCCAGAAATGTTTCTTACCTGACAATTGGCTGTATATTGCTTCGCCCGAAGCAATTGGCACAATACGATCACCCTCACAATGAATTACCAGACTGTCAGTATCCGGTAATGCATCAACACGTTCTTTTGCTGCATAATCGTCTCGCATCACGATATGGGCTAGCCAAGAATACCAATCGCCAAGAAATCCTTTATTAAGTATGTACTCGGCCTCATTGATGTAACTGGTGAAGGATGAGTCGATGACCATGCCATCAATTGTTGTCGGATAATCGGCTTGAGCACGCATGAAAATGTTGCCTCCAGTCGAGGTGGCGATTACAAACAATGGCAATTGGGAGTCGCTGCGTAATATAGCCAAGTATTGAAGTACCGTGATGGCATCGTAATAGGCGGCTTCATCACTGACCTTACCGGTAGAGTGACCGAATCCAGAGTAGTCGAATACCATCACATCGTAACCATGTTCTGAAAGCCAGTTAACTTTTTCTTGAGTGGCTTCCATGTGCCCACTGTTGCCATGGAAGTGGGCAACAATGCCTTTCGCTGGAGTTGCTGTACTTGAAGGGATCCACAGGTAGGCAATGGTGTTTCCTGATAGGGATGATAACCATTGTATATCTGGGTTTAACGATGCAGCTTGGGATGGCGAGAAAAATGCTTTATTTGCACAGCCCTGCAGATACAGAAACAGTACAGATAATAATAGGTGCTTCATTATTATTTCCCTCTCTTTTACTGATCTTACGGCAGAGGAAATGAATTCGATCTCAATAAAATGAGAAAATCAGTCAATTTTTGTGTGGCACGGCTGTGAAGGCATGTGTAAAGGCGGCGCGGCATTTCGACGTAACGGCGCGTACACTTGCTTTAATTTCACCGAAAAATTCACTGCAGGGGCAGGCACCACGTTCTAGGAACAGCGTTCACAGTTTGATAAAGTTCTGGCTGATGAAGCGGCAACGCAAGGTGTCGAAATCACATATCAGCACTTTAGCCGTGGTTGACGCGGACCTGCAGACATATCAAATCGAAGCCGATTTTGTGCTTGATACGACCGTGCCAGCCAAGGCTGAATATCCGAACCCTGTAGGTGAGATTGGGGGGTATTCTGCCAATGTCACCACATTGTGCAGCAATAAATTTGCCTTGCTGGGTAATGTGGGTGAATTTTGGATCCTGTCTTCTCATCAGGGTGACTATTGCGATGAAATCATCAGAGTTGGCCACGGATCTGCTGATCAAGCACTTCAACGGAGAAATTGTCGATTGGCAACGTGATTATGCATGGGATACAACCAACCCGTTTATAGCCCAACCACAGCGCCGCTTGCGTATGATTGCAGAGATCTGCTGCGAGGCCTAGCGGTGTTTTTCTCATGTACCTACTTTGGCGAACACCGCCCTAGATGGTATCCTGCCTGCCCAGTTTTAATGTTGTGCCGGAAAAGTAATGAATTTTAATCGTATTGTCTGCTTTGACCTCGAAATGTGTTGTTGGAATGATGGGCGGGAGTCGAGGACCGGAGAGATTATCGAGATTGGCGTAGCCGAGCTGGATTTGGTAACTGGTGAGATTGTTCGTCGAGCGCAGCATTATGTGACACCGGAGCATGATGACGTTTCTCTGTTCTGTACCGAGCTGACAGGTATCAAGCCGGAGGTCATTGCTAAAAATGGCAAGCCATTGGCAACGATTCTAAAATCGATTGAACAGAAGTTTGGCGGTCGACATAAAATTTATGCCGCCTGGGGACGTGACGATCTGATTTTGCGCGCTGAGTGCAAAGAGAAAGGGCTCAAGGTTCCGTTTAACGAGTATTTAAATTTGGCGACACTGTTTCGCTTGCAACGTCATGTAAACAATAAGCGCTGCGGTCAACGTGCGGCAATGGAGATGGCAGGTGTCGAGTGGGAAGGTCGCCAGCATTCAGGCTACGTTGATGCCTATAACCTTGCCCGTCTCGCCAAAAAATTATTCATCCCGCCGAATGAATAATCCTTAATTTTATTAATGAAGCCGCACTATGCGGCTTTTTTCTTGCCTTTTATACCTGAATTTTATTGATAGCGACCTGTTTAATATGAGCTTATGCTGTAAAATTCATATCAAATTGGTTTTATAAGGTGTTGAAGGTATGGAGATTGAGTTTACCGAGTGTGACATTCCCATAAGAAATGAACGTACGCAGGCTTTGTTTCCTCGTAGCGATATCATGAATGAAGAAAGAACACACGAAGAGCTAAGGTGCTGGTGGAATGTTCCTTTTGTTGATGAGCTCAGTTATGTCGAAACGGGACAGATTGGCGTTTATGTACTTGATGGGGCCACGTGGGATTGTCCTAGACGGATCTCAGAGCATCAGGATGTTAGCGAGGCGTCGGCGGCAGCAAGCTTCTATATTCGCCACTCTCCAATATTCCGTTTTTTCGATGAGCCCTATAAGCCAGTTGCGAAGGTGGGGCATTTGCTGGAAATGAGTTCGCTGATTAACGGGAAGCTTGGTAGGCCCACAGAGCAAGAGCTGTTTGATACTATGTTTAGCTGGTTGCCTGAAGAGGTTAATCAACCTGTGGAACAGTAAGTCATACCGTTAATGTGGCGGTATGGCTATGGTATTTGTGGCTTTCTTTAAATACTCCATAGTCATGCCTACCGGAAGCCAGCGGCTTTTTACCGCTACAGATACATCTGTCATTATTCTGCCCGCGAGCTCTGCCATATTACACATCGCAACTGTATGGATTGTGTTGGTAAGCCTTTAGATTTTTCCTCATGGAAAGATCACTCTTTCTTATCAGGAATGATTCTTAATCTATACAATCTGAATGTGAAATTATGAATATAATTCAATTGCTTAGTTGTTGTAATGGTATCTCGAAAGAAAAGCGATTGTATAGGTGACACGGGTATTTTCCTTAAATGTCTGACAATAGAGTTATAATGTCTTTTTAGAGATATTTATATCTAAAATGACCTGCCAAACTATGACGTAGATGAATAATAATTCATGCGAAAACACCTGAAAACGTATTGTAAAGGCAGGCCATGTTCTACTTATTTCCGTTGTTAACAGTTTCGATTTGGGCAGGGAATGCCATTGTAAACAAGCTTTCGATCAGTGTAATTGATCCGGGAGCGATTTCCTTTTACCGCTGGTTTGTTGCCATGTCGGTACTTACGCCGTTTGTCCTGGGTTCGGTATGGCGTAACTGGTCAACGATCCGTCGTTATATCCCCAAGCTAGCTTTTTTGGCGTTACTAGGCATGGTACTGAACCAATCGCTGGGTTACTTTGCGGCTGAAACCACGACAGCTACCAATATGGCATTAATTATTTCTTTGGTGCCACTTATCAGCATGTTTCTGAGCGTGCCGCTATTGGGCCAACGTTTGCTGCCGTTGGCTATTGTCGGTGCCGTATTATCCTTGGCTGGATTGGTATTGATGCTTAGCCATGGTGATATCCGTCATCTGGCGGAACAAGGTATTACGGTGGGCGACGCCTTGCTGTTGCTGGCGGCGTTTGTTTATGCGCTGTATTGTGTTTTGCTGAAACGTTGGCAGATGCCGCTGAGCACTTGGCAGTCTGTTTATGTCCAAGGTGTGCTGGCTGTATTGATGCTAATTCCACTGTTTTTGAACAGTGAGCGGGTGGAGATCACGGCAGAGTCGCTACCTTTGATTATGTATGCAGCCATTCCGGCGTCGGTTATAGCACCGTGGTGCTGGATGCAAGGGATCCAGCGCCTGGGGGCGGATCGTACTGCTATGTTTATGAATCTGATGCCTGTTATTACCGCTGGTATCGCGAGCGTGATGTTGAACGAACAGCTTGCAGCCTATCATTATATTGGTGGTGGCATGGTATTGGCGGGAGTGGTTCTGGCCCAGCGTAAACCGAAAGTCATGGTTCAGCAATTGGCTACAGCGTAAGCTACCGGATAGAACCAAGTACGCAATAGACAGCGGCAAGAACCTTAGGTTGTTGCCGCTTTTTAATGTTGTTTCGGCTAGCTCTTCGAGCTAAGCATGATGACGGCAGCCATGGCTAAAAAGGCACTCATCATCAGGAAGGCATCGTTATAGGCCATGATCGCCGCGTCACGCTGCATGGTTGCCACTAAAGAGGCTTGAGCCTGTACCATTGCCGTGTTGGCATCACTACCTGCCTGTACAAAATAACTGCTTTGCTGCAATAGTTGTTGCCAGGCATTGGAGCTGACACTCGGTACTGATTCTTTTATGTGGGCCAGGTGTTCCCGGGTTTTGTTGTCGAGCATTGTCGCGATGATTGCGATGCTGAATGCACCACCAAGGTTACGCATAACATTGGTGAGTGTCGAAGCATCTGGCGTATCTGCTTTGCTGATCCCCTGCATGGCAACAAGCGACAGCGGCACCATGATGAAAGGACTGCCGATGGCACGAAGTAGCATCGAGAAAATCAGTTGTTGCCCGCCGAAGTCAATGCTCATGTGAGTGTTGACGTAACAGCTTAGTCCAAACATTACAAAACCAAACGTGACCAAATACTTTGGCTTGATGATATTGGTCAGCTTAGGTACCAGCGGAAAAATTAATAGCTGCGGAAACCCCATCCACATAAGTACCTCGCCGATTTCCATTGCATTGTAGTGCTGAATTTGAGTCAGGTAGAGCGGCAAAACATAAATCGAACCTAGCAGAGCCATTCCGAGGATCAGATAAGCCAGGCATGACATGGCAAATTGCCCATTTTTCAGCAGTCGCAAATTGACCAGCGGTTTCTTGTGTTGCAGTTCATTGATCACAAAGTACACTAGGCTGACGGCGGAAATGGTAGCCAGCGTGACAATAAAATCAGAGTTGAACCATTCCTCGCGGTTACCGTCTTCCAATACTACTTCCAGGCAACCCAGGCCTAGAGCCATGGTAACAATACCAACCCAATCGGCTTTTAACAGGCTCTGGATATTCAGCGGCTCATCGTCCAGACCATAGCGCACCATAGTGATCAGCAGGATTGCAGGTGGAATATTGATATAGAAAATATAGTGCCATGATAAGTTCTCCGTCAGCCAGCCACCAAGCGTTGGCCCGATTGACGGAGCGAAGGTAGCAGTAACGCCGAACATCGCCATACCAATCGCTCGTTTGTGGACCGGCAGCAACTGAACGACCAGAGAAAACGCCAGCGGGATCAAGGCGCCACCACTAAACCCCTGCAATGCCCGAAACGTAATCATAGAGGTCATATTCCACGAAATTGAACACAGCAGTGATGACAGGGTGAAGATCACTGTCGTCCAGGTCAGATAGCGACGTTTGCCCAGTGCCATTGAGAGCCATCCGCTCAGCGGAATCGCAATCATCTCTGCCACCAGATAAGAGGTCGAAATCCATGAGCTTTCGTCCAGCGTTGCCGAGAGTGCGCCCTGAATATCTTTCAGAGAAGAGTTGGTGATCTGGATATCCAAAATAGCCATAAATGCGCCGATCAGACCACCGATCAAGGCTATCCAGTGACGACGTGGTACATCGTTTCGTGACTGATCTACCTGCTCAATGTGCGATATAGACGGCTGCTCCGTGGCAGTGACTGAGGAATTCATTGGGTTAGCCTCGGGTATCTACAGTGGCTACAACGGAAAGACCCGGAATCAATCGCCCTTGTAGCTGAGCAGAATCGACGATGGTAATTTTTACGGGGACGCGCTGGACGATTTTGGTGAAGTTTCCGGTCGCGTTTTCCGGAGGTAACAGGGCAAATTTAGCCCCCGTTGCCGGTGAAAAGCTGTCGACAATACCTTCCAATGCCTGGTCTGGAAAGGCATCCAATTCGACTGTTACTTTTTGGCCCTGATGGATCTCAGCCAACTGGGTTTCTTTGAAGTTGGCCTCAATCCAAACATTCGATGTAGGTACCAGACTCATTAGCGGCATACCTGGTTGCACATATAAGCCGATTCGCAGGCTGCGTTTGCCGACAATACCGTCAACTGGCGCATAAATATTGGTATAGCTGAGATTGAGTTGTGCCTGTTCAAGTTGAACATTGGCTTCGCCGACAGATGCTTCTGCCTGTCCTATCTGGCTGGCAATGACAGCGAGCTGATCTTTGGCTGCCTGATAGCTGGCTGATGCTTCGTCAAGCTGGGCCTTGGTCACTTTCAGGTGAGAAGTGGTACTGTCTAGTTCGTCCTGTGAAGAGTAATTGCGCTTGAGCAGGCTACGGGTACGGTTAACCTGTTGCTGCGCTCGTTCATATTCGGCACTGGCCGAGGCGATTTGGCTTTCAGACTGGCGGATCAGGGTTTTTTGTAATTGCTGCTGAGCGGTCAGGTTGCTGATAGCTGCCTGGCTGACGGCAATATTTGCCTCGGCTTTGTCACGGGCCGCGATAAAATCTCTTTCATCAATTTTTGCCAGGAGCTGTCCGGCTTTGACTGTTTGGTTGTCAATGACATACGAGTTGGTGATGTAACCGGATACCTTGGGACTGATATTGGTGATATCACCCTGCAGGTAGGCGTTGTCTGTCGATTCAAAGAATTGTCCGTAGCTAAACCAATACCCGCCGGCACCAAGACCCAGGGCCAGCATGATTAAGGTTGCGATCAGCGGCGCTTTGTGCTTTTTGGTTTGTGGGGTATCTGTCATGAGGGCCTCTTCTGGTGATCTGAAATATTGTGATTTTTTGTGTTACAGAGTGTAAATGATAATGATTAGTTGATTAGATAGGAGAAAAAGGAAACACTGTTGCAGATATCTAACTAATGGGTGGCGGAATGGATCTCAATACCATTGCTATTTTTTCTCAAGTTGTTGAATGTGGAAGCTTTACCCAAGCAGCTGAAGCTCTGGATTTAACGAAATCGACCGTAAGCCGCAAAGTGGCCGAGCTTGAACAACACTTAGGTGTGCGATTGATCACACGTTCAACCCGCAGCCTAACACTGACCCCGGAAGGTGAGACTTTCTATCAGTCTTGCATGCAGATGCTCGAGATCATGGGGCAGGCAGAACTTGAAGTGACAGCCAATCAAGATCTGATACGAGGACGGCTTAATGTGGTTATGCCTGTCGAGGTGGGCCAGCAGGTGTTTGGTCCTTATATCAATGAGTTCCTCAAGTTATATCCCAATGTAACAGTCCACCTTGAACTAACAAATCGTGAAGTCGACATCATCGGCGAGGGGATAGACCTGTATACTCAGGTTGGTGAAGTGTCTGATTCCAGCATGGTTGCCCGAACGTTTTATTCCTCAAAGCGGGTGATGGCTGCAAGCCCGTACTATCTTGCGCAAAATGGTCAGATCATCAGTCCTGATGATCTGAAAGCTCCTCACTATCAGGTGAAAATCTATAATAAAGCCGTAAAGCTACCTAACTGGCATTTGATGCAAGCCGATAATGAAGTGTCCATTGATTTACCTTATCGGCTTAGGGTTAATACGATAACGGCTTCCTTAATGGCTTGTCTGGACGGTTTAGGTATTGCTCTATTGCCGGAGTTTCTCTGCCGAGAACATTTTGCCAGTGGCAAACTGGTGCACCTACTACCGGACTGGGAAATGCCGGAGGCACCGATTAGCTTTGTCTATCCACAACGTAAGTTGCTTCCTAAGCGACTGAGGGTTTTTATCGATTACTTAATCGAACGATTTGAACAGCGCGATACGACGAATATGATGAGAGACAAACCAGAGTAGTTATAACAATTAGCCGGAATGGCAAAATTATCGTGCTGATCATCCGGCTGGTATCGATGGTTACTAAGCCGTAAAAACATACGGTGAAAATAGACTTTACAATGTAAATCAGAACCGGTGACGATAGCCGAGTGTGAATGCGATATCGGTACTGTTATCCATGTTGAAGACATTTTCAATCATAGATATTTCAATGGCACTGCTTTTCATGTGATAACGATAGCCGAGCAGTACTTCATTGGACGGTTTGGAAAGATCAGATGCCGCATCGGTTGCTCCTTCATAGATATGATACTCGAAAAGCAGGCGATGCTTTTCATTTAATTGGAGCTGGTAGCCTGCACCGATTGCGTAAGCCATGGTGTTATAGGGTATATCTCCCAGCACTTCGTCGTTACGTCGGTAGGACAGGCCAAGTAGGCTGTAAAACAGATGTTTATTGCGGCGATAGCTGTAGTTGAGCTGTAATGCCTGTTCGAAATTGCTGGTTTCAAACGGGCCGCTAGGCACATAGTTATAGTACAGCGAACCACCGATAGATAGACCATGATGCTTGTTTTCTATCAGTTGGTAACCGGTATAGAAGGTTAGCGCGCTGCCTAGAGTTTCACGATTGAAATCATGAATTTCAACCCCGTACTGTGGCACTGATATATCAAAAGAATGCTTGTCGACTTCATCCCTGCCGTTCTGGCTGAGACCAAATACGTCGTGAAAGGCTGAAGTCAGGCTGTCTAGGTGATTGTTGGCAGCAAAGCGAAACGTATAATCGAGCTCGACAACCCATTTGTTACTGATCTGCCACAGGCCGCCAATGGATAGCGCGTTCTGATAGTAATCGGCGTTGTACTCTTCGGTATGTGCCCAGACACTGGCAATTGTTGCGGTGGTGTAGAGTTCCACCGTACCGGGTTGGTAGCTAAAGCCATTGCGCATTAGCGGCGTCAGGCTATTGGATTGTATGGGAGACTGGGCGTAGGTCTTCAACGGACCGTAGTCATCAAAGCGGGTAATGTCCTCTGCTGTTGCATAATGGGGGCTACAGAGTGCTGCTACTCCAGATAAGGTGTATATCGTGATACTGCGTGTATTCATCACAATGCCATTTTGCCTTGGTTGTTATTGTCGTTATAAATGTTTTGATGGGGATCATGTATAACCTAGCTTGCCTGACCACTTTCTGAATCAGTATAAAATAGTGATGAAAAAGAAAATTTCACTGATGAGCAGGGTGGACATTTTTCTTGATCACTAACCTTGAGTGTAGTGAAGGGTTATCGGTCGTGGTTGTTCAGTTGTGCAATCTTTTCTTACCTTCGAGATGGAATGAATGCGTGTTGTGTATGGAGAGGCGAGCAGAGCAGGAAGCCGTAGGGAACAACCGTTAGGGCTTCAGGAAAAGCTCACTTAATACATAAGCGTCATCGAAGTGCCTTTCACCAATAAAGGCAATGGCATGGTGGCCCACCTGACGCATTGTCCCAGGCGACTTCACGCCAAAGGGCCATAGATATAGGCGCTCTAGGCGTTTGCTGGCCATCAGCATTCCTTGTTCGTCAAACAAGCTTTTGTATTGGCCTCCCTGTATCGGCATGCTGCGCAACTGCTGGTAGTTGAGTACGTTCAAATGGCGGGCCTGAGAGCTGCTATGGCTCCAGTGCACCCCTTTAACCATATGATCCCCATTGGTAAATGTGACCCGTAGTGTTTGGGCATTTTGTTTCGGGTGTAATCGCATGGTTATAGGGGCTTCTATATTCGTATTTCGTTTGGCGAATGCTAATTGTTGATCCAGGGCAAAAACCATATGGTAGCAGCCGCAATGGTGAATACTGTCAAGGATATAAGGCTTACCTTGGCTGTCTAAGGTGAGCCTGACGAGAATCCCGTCGAACTGTCCGGCATAGGGATCTAGCGAGGCTTTGGCCGTTCGGTTAGCAAACCAAAGGCTGTAATTTAATTGAAGCAAAATTTTGCCGTGAAACTGGGTATAGCTTTGGCTGACATAGAGAGTGGGCTTGTTGGTATTAACCCGAGGCTGACCATTGCGTTGGTATTCTAATTGTCCGGGTTTGTCATCAAGGGATACCGTTTCAATGAGAAACTCTGGCGCATAATGGTTTGCCAAACGGGCAATTTGCTTGTCCGAAAGCAGCGGCCAACTCAGCGGTGTCAGCTGGGTTGCTTGTTGGAACCAGCGGTGAATTTCTTGCTGGTTGAGAGGGGACTTCTCCGTGACGGCATAGGTAACATTGTCATCATGCAAAGGCTGGATAAAACCACTGATTATTCGCTTCTTTTCTGAATCAATGGAAGGCGTCGCCAGCGATTTGCTTATAGGGTAAAGCCCGAACACACGTTGCCAACTTTGATAGTCTGAAGGAATTGTCGGAGGAAGCTGCTGTAAATGAAGCCAAAATTGACGGTCATTGATTGTCGAGGCTGTTAGCTGCTGGGCGCATTCCTCATTGCTTCCAAGCTGAAAGCCGGCCTTATTCGGTAGGTTTTGGAATTCAACCTTCCTTTGTATTTCGGCCTGCCGGGCAACATAGCGTAGCCATTGTTTCTTGCTTTGAGGCGAAATCAGGCCAGGGATAAGTGACACACTAAAACGGTCAAAAGCGAGGTGAGGATAGCGGGGTGTCCACAGCAGCTGTGCATCCTGTACACCCTGTTGCTGAACGGCCCGTTTGAAATCTACGAGTTGAAATGCGCAGTTCTGTACGGATGTTGGGTAGTGCTGAAGCTGATCAGATACTGTCTCCGGTATTGGTTCCGGCAGGCTGGTGCACGAAATGATGCCAAAGCAGATGATGATCAGAGCCATTAAACGCATAAACGGAACCCACAGATTTATTTCTCTATAAGTTTAACCATGATAAAGGATTTGTGGTGTGATACTCCCTTAAGATATTACTAAAGCGGTCGCCTATGAATTAATAAGGGTGGCAATTAAAAATGCAATTTCATGAAGGATCGTATCACTATTTCGGTATCCACGATAAATGGATCTGAACACTTCCATTTAGGGAAGACGAAACAAAAAGCTTTTCGCTGGGCTGTCGCTTCACTGTTGGTCGCTTCATTACTGATTGCTGGCACAATTGTATACCTTATTAACGAGGTCTATTTTTCCAAAGTTAAGCAAGAAGAGCTAGAAAACCAGTCCTATTCGTTAAGTGAGGATCTCAATACGCTAGAGCAGCTCAGAACAAAGCTTGAGCACGAGCTTGATGAACGAGAAAACCAGTTGACCATGGTGTCTGAGCGATTGGGAAGCCTGGAAAATGTGCTTGGCGTCAATGCCGACGGAGACATGCAGTTAGAGTCCCGCCTGGATGTGGCTGAGCTCAATTCGGCAGTCAGAGTGGCTATTCTGAAGAGTTTACCTAACGGGGCTCCTGTTAAGAATGCCAGGCAGTCATCTCAGTTTGGTGTACGCATACACCCGGTGACAGGTACTAAACGTTTGCACCGAGGGTTGGATTTTGCGGTGAATATTGGTACGCCAATCTACGCTCCTGCTGACGGGGTTGTCGCGACAGTACGACCGAATAACAAAGGGTCAGGAAATTTCCTGCGATTGCAGCATTCCTTTGGCTTTACATCGTCATATTCACATCTGAAAAAATTTGCTGTCCGAAGTGGCGATTTTGTCAGCAAAGGTGATTTGATTGGATATTCCGGTAACTCAGGCCTGTCATCTGGTCCGCATTTGCATTATGAAGTTCGCTTTATTGGTAGGGCTCTCAACCCTCGACCATTTGTGGATTGGGATATAAATAATTTTGAACATATTTTTGAAAAAGAGAAAAAAGTTAAATGGGTATCTTTAACAAACAAAGTAAAGCAACAAGTCAGTATGCAACTACAACTGTCATTGCAAAGGGATGCAATATCACCGGCGAATTCCAGCTAGCGTGCGATATTCAGGTTGATGGTATTATTGAAGGTAAGCTACGTATCGAGAAAAACTTAGTCGTTAGCAAATCTGGGCGCCTTAAAGGTGAAATTTACGCCGATAAAATCATTGTAAATGGGCTTATTGAAGGTACTTGCTACGCCAATGCCATTGAAATTATCGATAACGGTAAAATTTCAGGCACAATTTACTGTGATAACTTGAGCATTGAACAAGGTGGTAAGTTTTTCGGCAGTACACATCCAGCAGAAAAAGAGCAGGTTGTAGAGCTAACACCGAAAGGCAAGGCAGAGACAAAATCAGTAAAGAAGCAGATAGATAAAAAAGCAAGTAACGAATGATGAGATATTAATGTGGACTAGTCCAGATGTAACCTGTCAATTTACAAAAAATGGTGCAACCTGACAGGTTACTCTAACTCGTTTTCAGGAAAATGAGTTAGAGTAACCAATTCGAAAATGACATCTATTCATTCTTTTAAAAATGTAATAACCGCACTTTAGGCTAGACACGAGAGAGTGGAAGCCATACGTCTAACGACAAACTGATATTAGTGTTAATGGAACCATTGAGCATTTTCTGAACGCTTCAAGGCTTTGTTGACCAGATCGGTCTATTCTTATTTGTAATATGCATCCCATGTACCCAGTAATGATTGATCATTCAGTTAAGTGATGAATGATTAATTTGAAAGTGCGGGAATTTGCACATGACGTTAAATTCTCTGAAAGAAGGTATAAAGTCAGAGTGTGTTGGCCAAAATCCAGAGATTTTGGATCCTACTGATCAGGGTTCTGACGGCTTAACGCAAAAGAAGGCAGAAGAGAGACTGAAAGAATATGGTCTCAACCGCCTGCCTGATCCTCCGATGCCCGGTTATGCACTAATCTTTGTTCGGCAGTTTTTCAGTCCATTTATCTATATCCTGGTTGTTGCCGCCATTATTTCATTTATTTTGGGACAAAATCCCAGTGGTTTTTTTATCATTGTGGTACTGACCCTTAATGCCATCATAGGTACCGTTCAGGAGTATTCGGCACAACAATCAGCGGTGGCGTTACGCAATATGATCAAAGGGGTGGCTCATGTTATCCGCGACAGTATCGCCCGTACTATTGATGTTGAAGAAATTGTACCGGGTGATCTGATACTGCTCTCTTCCGGCGATAAGGTTCCTGCTGACGTAACTCTTATTAGCAGCCAGAATCTTGCTGTTGACGAGTCGATGCTAACAGGCGAATCTCTGGCGGTAAGTAAAAATGCGATGGCCACGGTTGATGACGATGCGCCGATTTCTGAAAAGATAAACCAGTGTTTTGCTGGGAGTATTATTACCCATGGCCGTGCGCAAGCAATTGTTATAGCAACCGCTACCAATACCGAAATTGGTCGTATCGCTCGTCATGTCACAAAAGAGCGTGTTTCCGAACCCCCATTAATGATCCGCATTCGGGCTTTTACCTATCAGGTTGCTGGCGGTATTTTTATGGCCATCTTAACGCTTACGGTCATGATGTTGCTGAAAGGGAGCTATACCTCAGAGGCCATTATTTTAATGACTATTGGCCTTGCCGTCTCGGTAATACCGGAAGGGTTGCCCGCAGCATTGACTGTTGCTTTGGCAATAGGCATGAGGAGAATGGCCAAGAACAATGTCATTATCCGCAAACTGATTGCCGTGGAATCACTCGGTTCATGCACATTTATTTGCTCTGATAAAACGGGCACATTAACCGTGAATGAGTTGACGATCCGTCAAGTTGTATTGCCTGATAGCAAGGTATTCCAGGTAACGGGAGAGGGGATCTCACCGGGGGGGGAGATTTGTGGCAATACCGAACAACAGCACCTGCAGCAGCTGTGCATTGCTGGTGCTCTGGCTAATGAAAGCCACCTAAGTTATGCCGGGGGAGAGTGGGTATCGGACGGTGATATTGTTGACGTTGCATTTCTGGTGCTAGCCAAGAAGCTGGGTATGTCGATAACTCAGCTGCGGCAACAGCAAACTCAGTTGGAGCTTATTCCTTACGAACCAGAAAAAGCCTACAGCGGGAGCGTAAATTTTGATGGTAACAGAGCTTGGTTATACGCCAAAGGTAGCCCTGAAAAAATGCTCAGTATGTGTAGTCAAATGGAAACGTCATCTGGTTCGGTACAAATTGACAAGGCTCTGATCGAAGACCAATTTGAATCTCTTGCAAAACAAGGCTATCGAATTATTGCCCTTGCGAAGAGGGAAGTAATCGAAAATAGCCATAAGCGATTAGAGCAGATGAGCTTTTTAGGTATGGTGGCCATGATTGATCCTGTTCGTCATGAAGCTTTTGGTGCTATAACCCGGTGCCGTGATGGTGGTATTAAAGTTGCGATGATCACAGGAGATCATCCCGCGACAGCAAAGTCGATTGCAATAGAGCTTGGTATGTGTGAGCAAGATGCCCCGGTAGTGACCGGTGACATGATCCACCAGGCCAATGCCAAAGGCCCAAAAGCCGCAGATGAATTAATCCGGCCAGTCCGCGTTTTTGCCCGTATTGAGCCGCAACAGAAAGAGCAGATTGTTGATAGCTTCATGCGCCAAGGACATTTTGTAGCGGTAACCGGAGATGGTGTGAACGATGCCCCGGCGATGCGTCAGGCTAATACTGGCATCGCGATGGGAAAACGCGGCACAGATGTCGCTAAAGAAACCGCAGACCTCATTATTACTGACGATAATTTTGCCTCTATTGTGTCCGGTATCGAGCAAGGCCGTGTGGTATACAACAATATACGCAAGGTTATTGCCTTATTGGTGGCAACCGGATTTTCAGCTCTCTGGCTGTTTTTCCTTTCAGTTCTTGCTGGGTTGCCTATGCCCATGATTGCAGTCCAACTTTTGTGGTTGAATTTAGTTGCTAATGGGTTGCAGGACGTCGCATTGGCGTTTGAACCTAAAGAAGGCAATGAATTAACTTGCAAGCCAAGAAAGCCCAGCGAGCCGATTTTTGAAAAATTAATTATCGAGCATATCGTGGTTTCTGGAACCGTAATGGGGGGACTGGCATTTGTCCATTATTACCTGGCTCTTGAAGCTGGCCAACCGGTGGAGGAGGCGAGAAACCTGACCCTTATGCTGATGGTATTGTTTGGCAATATTCACGCGCTAAATAGCCGTTCTGAAACGCTGTCATTATTTACATTGCCATTATTTGCTAACCCATTCTTGATGTGCGCTGTTCCTATCGCCCAACTGGTGCATATTGCAGCCATGTACACTCCGGGTATCAGTGATGTATTAGTAATTCAGCCGATTTCTTTAGCCCAGTGGATCCAACTGCTGCTGATTGCTTCCAACTTATTCGTTGTTGAAGAACTGCATAAATGGTGGCGTCGTCGGTCTCAGAAGGCTTTGCTGCAACACTAAGCTAATGCGAAAAATAACCCCCTCTAAACTTGTTGTTTAGAGGGGGTCATATTTTGTCAGTTAATCCATCAAGCTAATGATGGGTCTCTGATTATGCTTAGTCGTTAAGAGGCAGTTTGCCTTCCCAAACGATTTGGCGGTAACGGTCGGCATTGGTATCGCCTTCGGTGCTGAAAATCATAACGACAGCATCTTGGTCAAGGCCAATATTTTGCGCGACTTTCTGACCTTCCGGATGATTTGCCAGTAGGTGCAGCAGACCCATTGTGATTGCGCCTGACTCACCGCTGGTGACAGCTGTATCGCCGTGTAAAGGGTTGCCAAGGATACGCATCCCTGTTGCGGCAACATTATCGTCTACAGAGACGAATACATCGCTGCAATTACGTAGAATTGGCCAGGTAACAGGGTTTGGTTCGCCACAGGCCAGTCCGGCCATGATGGAGTTTAGGTCGCCCGTTACGTTGACCATGTTGCCGTCTTTGCTTGATCCAGAGCGGAAGATGCAATCAGCAGCACTTGGCTCGGCAATAACGGTTTTAAAGTTATCTGCACCCAGTTTGTCAGCCAGGTAGCCCAGAACGCCACCGGCCATAGCGCCAACGCCAGCCTGAAGCATAACGTGTGTCGGCAGGCCTTCAGGCATTGCGGTTGCTTGCTCAATGGCTTCGTCGGCCATTGTCATATAACCCTGAGAAATCCAAGTCGGAATTTTATCGTAACCTTCCCACGCCGTATCCTGTACCAACATCCAGCCGTTTTCTTCGGCGGTCTTGTTGGCGAGGCGAACCGTATCATCGTAGTTAACATCGGTAACGATACACTCGGCACCAAGCCCCTTGATTCGGTTGACACTGGCTTGTGCCGAGCCTTTTGGCATGTATACCACGGCTTTCTGGCCCATTTCGCGAGCGGCCCATGCTACGCCTGTACCATGGTTGCCTGCGGTCGCGGTGGTAAATACCAGCGGCTTGTCTAACTTCGAGGCAACGGTTTTCAGGTCGATTTCAGAAATATCCATTTCCAGGTGTTCAGCCAGCAGTCTGCCCAGCGCATATGAACCGCCTAGCACCTTGAATGCATTTAGGCCGAAACGGTGTGATTCATCTTTCACCAAAATGGCTTTAACGCCGAGTTTAGAGGCAAGCTGAGGCAATGAAACTAAAGGTGTTGGCTGGTAACCATCAATTTGACGATGAAATTCGCGAGTACGTTGCGCGATTTCTGTCGTGAAGAGAGAACAGGTTTCACCGGTATAAAACTGGTTATTAGATACTTTAAGCATAATCATCACTTCGAAAGGGGCTGAACAGGGATGAGGCCATCGTCGGCGACGGATGGCCTCACTTCATTTTATTGGTTGATAAAAGCGATAGCTTCAACTTCAACCAGTGCATCTTTAGGTAGACGGGCAGCTTCGACACATGAACGAGCCGGTGCGTTTTCGGTACCAAATACTTCGGTATACACTTCGTTAAACGCCGCAAAGTTTTCCATATCAGACAGGAAACAAGTTGTTTTCAGCACAGAGTCCAATGATGCACCGCTCTCTTCCAGCACCGCTTTCAGGTTTTCAAGCGACTTACGAGCCTGCTCTTTAATGCCGCCTTCAACAAAAGCCATTGTTTTCGGGTCTAGCGGAAGCTGGCCAGAGGTGAAAACCATATCTTTGAATGCAAGGCCCTGTGAGTATGGACCAATTGCTGCTGGGGCTAGATCTGTGTGGATTTTTGTTTTCATTGTCTTTCTCTTTAGTGTCAGTAGTTACGATTTGAATTCGCGGATATATTTATAAACTGCATGGCGAGTGATCCCGAGTCGCTCGGAAACCATTGCTGTCGCCTCTTTTAATTCAAATACCCCGTTTTCAAGCAATAGCTTGGTAATCGCTTTGTTTTTGCCTTTCAAGTTGACCGATGCGTCGTTTTCAATTTCTTGAATAGCGTGACTAAGCGCCTGCTCAATCACATCGGTCGCACATGAACTGAAATTCTCGCTAACAGCGACATGCGTGTTTGCCATATCGGGCATTAGCGTTTTGATAATTTCCGGAAAGGGATGGGAAAGATTCATGTTGATACAGAATAATCCTATCGGTTTACCGTTCTCACCTGCCAATACGCAGGTGGTTGATTTAAGCAAAGAGCCGTCTTTGCTGGTGGTGAAGTAACTCTTTGGTGTCACTTCGCCTGTTTTCTCGATCAGACTAAGCATTTTTAGCCCGAGATCAGTGATCGGAGAGCCAACCGTACGACCGGTATGGTGGCCATTGACGATCTTGACGACTGATTTCTCTAAGCTTTCGAACGAGTGGATCACTACCTCGCAATGAGGACCGATAAAATCAGCAATGGTGTCGGCTAACCGAAAATAAGTAACTAAGAACTCTCTGTCTTTGTCGGTAAATTCTGCATTATACGATGCATATGCTGTTGTTTTCATTTATGACCACTATTGTGAACTGAGACTGTTAACTATTTTGTTCCTCAGTTGGTTATAAAGCAAGTTTAAAATCAACTTTGTGTAACTATAAAACTATAATTTGCGATATCTGACAACTGCAAAGTTAACTAAAGGTCACTAAAATTGACTTAAATCACATAATATTCCAAATAACTCTCTTGATAGTGCACTAAAGTTAACTGCGCGACGCAGGTCACATTATTTAACTCAGCTTTCAGTAAGATGCACCACAGTAACGTAAACAATATTGAACTGTGTGGCGCTTATCGTTCACTTCTGTGCCCTAAAGCCATCACCACACAGCCATGACAATAAGGAAGAGGTCGTAATGACTAACTATTTACAACGTGGTTTTGAAACGTCTGAATTTGAACACAGAACAGCGCGTGCACAGAAAGTCATGCATGAGATGAAACTCGACGCGATGATTTTTACTACCGAGCCGAATGTTCGCTACTTTACCGGTTTCCATACTCAATTCTGGCACAGCCCGACTCGTCCTTGGTTTGTCATTGTGCCTGCAGAAGGTAAGCCAGTTGCGATTATTCCTGAAATCGGCGCCAGCGGTATGGCGGGTACCTGGGTTGAAAACATCATAACCTGGCCGTCACCACGTCCTGAAGATGACGGGATCAGCCTGGTAGCCAGTGCGTTGAATTCAATGTCATGTCGTTACGGCCGAGTGGGCGCAACATTAGGTATTGAATCTCACCTACGTATGCCGGTTAACAATTACCTGAAACTGACCACCATGGTGAAAAAAGAGTTTGTGGATGTGTCACTAGCGATGCACGAGCTACGTCAGATTAAATCACAGGCTGAGATTGAGAAGACTCGTGAAATCTGTCGCATCACCAACATCGGTTTCAACAAGATCCCTGATTATGCTCGTTCAGGCATGACAGAACGTGAAATTTGTAAGCAGTTCCGCATCGACATGCTGCTTGAAGGTGCCGATGAATGTCCGTATATCATCGCCGGTTCTGGTCCTGATGGTTACGACAGCATCATTATGGGACCAACAGATCGCGTCATCGAAGAGGGCGATGTGCTGATCATTGATACCGGTGCAGTTCGTGATGGTTACTTCTCTGACTTTGACCGTAACTGGGCATTCGGAAGTGCAAGCGAAGAAACCAAAGCTGCTTACCGCGCAACCTATGAAGCAACGACGAAAGGCTTTGAAGCCGCACGTCCTGGCGCGACTACTACCGATATCTACAACGCAATGTGGAAGGTGCTAGAAGCGAATGGTGCCTTGGGCAACGATGTTGGCCGTCTTGGCCACGGCCTGGGTATGGAGCTGACTGAGCGTCCATCCAACACAGCAACTGACAATACGATTCTGAAGCCTGGAATGGTGATGACTCTTGAGCCGGGAATGGTGTATGCGCCTGGTAAGTCAATGGTTCACGAAGAGAACATCGTGATCACCGAAGACGGTGCAGAGTGGCTGAGCAAGCGTGCCGAGCCTGAGTTGATTGTTATCCCATAAAATTGATTCCTGTGTGCCATGTCGATTCATTCGGCATGGCAACAAAGCAACATAACTATAAAAAGATCATAATCATGCAAACGATTGAAGAATTCCAGAAGTTTGAAACGCCACTTACTCATGTACAGGCACCGCGTATTGGTCGTGTTCACATTGGCCTTGTTCAGCTCAGTACTGATCATTCATTAGAAATGGACTGGGCAAAGTTGCTCGGTACCCAAGCTGGCGTATTTAGCTCTCGCGTTTATTACAGCAGTGAAATGACACCTGAAGCACTGGATCAGATAGCAACAGGAATCAGCGAAGCCTCGGACTTAATTGCCACAGGTTTGCCGATGGATGTGATGGCTTTCGGTTGTACCTCGGCCTCTATCATTATTGGTGAGGAGAAGGTTGCTAACCTGCTGACGAAAAATCGTGGTGACATTCCTGCGACCAACCCATGGACCGCTGCACAAGCTGCATTCAAGCATTTAGGTGCAAAAAAAATTGCGGTCTTCTCTCCATACCCGACTGAAGTTAATTTCCCTCTTTATCAACAGTTGACCAACGCTGGATTTGACGTTGTCGTTTTGGGCTCGCTGGGTATTGAAAAAGATACAGATATAACAACAGTCTCGAAAGAGTCGATGCTAGAAGCACTAGATAAAATCCTGCCGGATTCCGGTGCCGATTTGGTCTTTATGTCTTGTACCAACCTGCGTGTGCTCGATCATATTCAGGAAATTGAAGACAAATTTGATATTCCCGTTGTTTGCAGTAATTCAGCAATGTTCTGGCATGCGATGCATCTGACTGGAAAAGCAGCGCAGTGTCCAGGTTATGGACGCCTACTAAACCAATAAGTGATAGAAGAAAGGATTAGATCATGAGTAACACAGTGAAGGGTTGGATTGCAGCGATCTTTATCGGATTGCTTTGGGGTATACCGTGGATTGTCGGTACACCTATTCTGGAAGTGATGGATGCGCAGGTACTGGTATGGGCTCGCTATACCGTGGCCTTCATTACCTTAGGCATAGTGTTTAATGTCGGTTTATCAACTGGCAAGATGAAGAAAAAAGCTGATTTCAAACTAACGTGGGATAACCGCAGTGATGTGTTCTGGGCTGCTGCCTGTGGCATCGTCGGTCAGGGTGCATTTAGTTATCTGTCATTCCTATCGTTAGAATACATTACAGCCTCTGAAAATGGCGTTATTCAGGGCCTGATCCCAATCTTGATCCTGACTGTCGGATTCTTCCGTCACAATGCCCGCTTTACAATGCTGCAAATGCTCGCTGCTGTTGGTGCTTTCGTTGGTGTTGCAATCTTGGTTATGGATCCGAACTCAGAAACGAACGGCTTCAACATCGGTCACTTAATTTGCCTAGGTAGTGCTGCAAGCTTCTCTTGCACAGCATACGCTCGCGCAAAACTAGCTGAAAAGTATGGCTCTGTTGCCACTATGTTCCACCAGTTTATCTTCGCATCGATTGGTTTTGGGGTTTACCTGATGTTCTCTGGTGCTGACTTCGCTTCAGCGTTGGGTATCTTTAGCTCGCCGCTACGCGTTCTATGTATCGTAATCCTTGGTGTGGGTATCTCCGGTACAAGTTACCTCGTGTACATTTACGCAATGGAGCGTGTTGGTGTTGATGGTACCGGTATGGCTCTGAACCTAATGCCGCTGTCTTCGTTTGTACTGGCTGTCTTCGCACTGGGTGAAGCGGTAACGCCAATGCGCTTGCTTGCGATGGCTGTGGTTGTTGTTTCTATGATGCTATTTATGAAGTTTGCTCATAAAGAAACGGCGGCAGAACCAAAAACTGTAACTGAATAATAAGTTAATGTGGCAGTACATAATGTGTACTGCCCATTTTGCATGAAAGAATTTTGCAATTTGAAAGGCATGTACCATGAGTATTACTAAAAAAGATACATTTTTAGGTTGGGTTGCTGCAATTGCTGTTGCAGTAATATGGGGCGTTACCGGTGTTGTATCTAAGCCATTGTCTATGGCTGTCGATCCAATGACGTTGGTTTTCTTTCGTTATGTAACTGCGGTGATCGGTCTTTCCATCATATTTTTCTTCACATCGCGCAGTACAAGTTTAAGCAAAGATTTAGGTTCATCGTTAAAGATAGAGAAAAAAGACTATCTGAAAATAGCTCTGTGCGGGATTGTCGGCCAAGGTGTGTTCTCACTGTTTAACTTTCTCTCTTTGTCTCATATTGGTGCGACGGAAAACGGTGTAATTCAGGGAATGCAGCCATTTGCGACGGTTTTCTTTGGCATGATGTTCATGAACTTTAAAATGAACAAAATCCAATGGGGAGCATTTATTGCCTCTGCGATTTGTATCTACGCAATGAGCGTTGGGCCAACTAACAGCATTGAAGGCGGTACACCGCTATTGGGTTATGTTTATGTAACTTGTTCGATGCTGGCACTGGCATGGACGGCGCATTTACGTGCGAGCCTTGCTGATAAGTATGGGTCTGTTGTATCGATGCTTTACCAGTACATCTCTGTTGCCGCGCTTGGTATTGTAATGGTCTTTGTACTGGATTTAGATTTATCACAAATTAGCATTATCCTATCTAGCCCGTTATTGATTGGCTTACTTATTTTCCTTGGCACGGGTATATCTGGTGGTAGTTACCTCGTTCAGCTTTACTCATTCAAACGTATCGGTGTAGAAAAAGCGACGATGGCACTTAACTTGATGCCACTTGTCGGTTACTTGGTTGCAGTTGTGACGCTTGGCGAGCAAATGGCACTGGGCAAAACCGTTATTGTTTCACTGATTGTTGTGGCGCTTTATGTGTTCACCAAGTTTGAAACGACAGAAACTGATGAAAAAGAGCTTAAACCTCAAGAAGCTTAATTGATAGATGCGCAGTGGCTAAGCATTACTGCGCAGATTTTGTTGGAGAATAAAAATGACCATTGAACAGAAAGTTATCGACTGGCGTCGTCACTTACATAAGCATCCTGAGTTTGGTACTGAAGAGTATAAAACATCAGAGTTTGTTGCCAACAAACTCGAAGAGTTTGGGCTTGACGTTCATCGCGGTATTGGTGGCACAGGTGTCGTCGGGATTCTAAAATGCGGCGATAGCGAGCGTTCTATTGGCCTGCGGGCCGATATGGATGCATTGCGTATCTGTGAGGCGAATACATTTGATCACGCTTCCGTTCATGAGGGGGCAATGCACGCTTGCGGTCATGATGGTCATACAGCAATGCTTCTTGGTGCCGCATCTGAGTTATCAAAAAACAAAAAATTTGATGGCACAGTCTACTTTATCTTTCAGCCAGATGAAGAGCGTGGTACTGGTGCAAAAGCCATGATTGAAGACGGTCTGTTCACACGTTGGAATATGGATGCGATTTATGCCATGCATAATTTGCCCGGTATTCCAGAAGGACAGTTTGTAACACGCCCCAGTTCGTTGATGGCCAGTGAGAGCAGTTTTGAGATTGATGTCATCGCAACGGGTGGCCATGCTGCGATGCCGCATATGGGGACTGACCCGATTGTTGTCGGCGCGCAGATTGTTACTGCCATGCAGACAATTGTATCGCGTAATCTAAGTGCGATTAATGAAACGGCTGTTATTTCCGTGACTGAATTTGCCACAAACGGCACCGTAAATGTTATTCCATCTCAGGTGAAGATCACGGGTGATACCCGTAGTTTTACTGATGAAGCCCTGCATAAGATTGAAAAAGCCATTGAGCGTATTGTCGCAGGGCAATGCATGTCGGCAGGTGTGGACTATAAGTACCATTTCAATAATAGCTTCCTGTCTACCATCAATACCCCGGAAGAGACGGCCCATGCTATTAAAGCCGCCGAGGCTGTCGTTGGGACTGAGAATGTGAATGGTAGCTGCGAACCGTTTACGATCAGTGAGGACTTTTCTTTCATGCTGCGTGAGGTGAAGGGGTGTTACATTCTTGTCGGTAATGGCCAGGGTGAGTGTGGCGGTACGGCGCTGCATAATCCAAACTACGACTTTAATGACAATATCCTAGTGAAAGGTGTCAACTATTGGCAGGCACTGGTTGAGCAGCAACTAGATAAAGGCTAGATCACCTACTTTATAGAAATTGCTCCCGACTATGATGGCAGCGGCTTGTAAATATACGGGTCACTGCCTCTCTTCAATGGTATTTCGACAACCATCATCAGTAGATACAGCTTGTACCACCTTGGGATATATACTTCCTGATACAAACGTTGAGTGAGGCTTAAAAGGTATTGTTAGTCATCAGTAAATACCACTAAATAATAATATTGATGACAAAGGAACTGACTGTGTTATTTATAATGTTTTAATAAGTAGAAGGGGTTTGTTTTGATGATGATTAAAAAATGGTTATTCACTATTCTTTTCAGTCTTAAGTCTTTTTTTTATCTTTCCTATCCGATGTTACAATTATTATGCTTTATAGGTGTTGGGCTTGGTATTATACTCAGCATCACATCATCAAATGTGAAAGACAGTAGTCACCTTATTACACTGATGTTCATTTTGTTTAGCCTATTCTTTGTATTGCTTAAACACTACTACCGAGAAATGCTGGTATGGTCAGATTCACGTTCAAACAATATCGTAAAGTTACATAGGTAAATAAACCCTCAACAAATATTAATCAACGTTAAGTCTTCTATTTATGAAAATAAAATTTCAACATAAGGTTGTGTTCATATCCTCAATCATTGTGTTTACGGCTTTGTCTGTATTATCACTTCAACAGTACAAACAGGTTAAATCACAAGTAGAGCCATTAATTCATCAGAGCATTGCAGAAATTGTTAATGGTGTAAAAACAACTGTCGATAGTGAAATTGAATCAAAATCACAATTGGCTACCTATACTGCACAGGTGATTGAGAATGAAGTTTCAACCAGTCATATTGCCAGTATTATCAATAAGCCAGTTGCCAAGAATGCCTTTTCCTTGATTGGCATGGGCTTTGAGGCCGACGGGCGTATACAGAGTAACGATCCTAATTGGCAGCCGGGCAGTTCGTACGATCCGAGAACTCGTCCATGGTACAGACGAGCCAAAAACGAAGGCAAAACCATTATCACGGCTCCCTACATGGGGGATACGGGCAGTGTTCTGGTCTCGATTGCGACACCTGTTTATAACAATGGACGTTTTGATGCGGCTATTTTTTATGATTTAAATTTAGGTATTCTTTCTGACACCATTAACCAGATCTCTTTGTTTGATGCCGGATATATATTCATGGTGAATAAGGGGGGAACGATTGTTTCTCACCCTGATCCTAAGTTGGTTGGTAAAAACCTGAAAGATTTCCTTGGCAACCAAGATATCAGCGAAAACTACAAACTCATCGATTATAAAGGTAAGCCGACCTATATCGATTTTACCCCTATTGATAGTCAAGACTGGTATATCGGTGTCATTCTTGATTATGAAAAAGCGTATTCATCAATTCTGCAGCTTCGTTCGTCATCAATGGTTATGACGATTGCCTTTGTTCTTATTGCTGTTCTCGCGCTGGTGTTTGTATTGAAATACTTTATGCGCCCATTAGGCATTTTGAATGAGGCAATGAAGGATGTGGCTTCAGGGCAGGGTGATCTGACTCGCCGGTTAGATACCAATACGGATATTGAATTCTCCGAACTGGCTACAAACTTTAATGCATTTACCGGAAAGTTACAGCTCCTTATCCAAGAGACCAAACTCCTTGGGACTGAAATTGGTTCTGATGCCGAAGTCACGACTCAGGGGGCCAAGCTGACCGCAACGGATATTACAAATCAATTGGCAGAAGTGGAACAGCTTGCAACGGCAATGAATGAAATGGCTTCGACGTCTGCAGACGTTGCGGGTAATGCCCAAGGTGCTGCTGCTGCTGCACAAGAGGCAGATAAGGCGGCAGAGGATGGTGTCAGTGTTGTATCCCATACGACCGATGCTATCAGTACGCTGGCGACGCAAATCGATGAGACGGTTATTGTTGTTCAGGACTTGGAAAACGCGACGGGGAATATTGAATCAATCCTTTCGGTGATCAACGAGATTGCAGACCAAACCAACTTACTGGCACTGAATGCAGCCATTGAAGCGGCCCGGGCCGGTGATTCAGGCCGAGGTTTTGCGGTTGTGGCGGATGAAGTTCGGACGTTGGCGCAGCGCACTCAGCAATCGACAACAGAAATTCACAGTATGATTGCCCAGCTTCAGTCTGGTGCTCGTTCTGCCACTAGCGTTATGGAGAAAAGCAAGGCGTTGACCGACGAGGCTGTTGCCAAGGCGCTGGAAGCTGGCGGCTCACTTAACCAAATCAAGCACTCAATTATTCAGATCTCTGATATGAACCTTCAGATAGCCTCAGCGGCAGAAGAGCAGAGCTTGGTTGCGGAAGAGATCAACAGCAATACGCTGAAGATAAAAGATCTCTCTCAGCAGGTATCGGACCGTGCCCATGAGTCATCAGTGCAAATGAATGAGCAGGTTTCGAAAGTTCAACAGCAAGAGACTTTGTTGAACAAGTTTATTGTTTAATTTCGTTCGCCTACAGGATGGGTATTATGTTTGCTCGAATACATGGCAATGTTATAGCGACCATAGCGTTTGTATTATGGGGGCTGTTACCCCTGTACTTTCAGTTTTTGCCTCAGGCTGATACTAATGAATTAATAGCAATGCGGATCATCTTCTCAGTGCCGCTAATGCTATTGATTCTAAAGTGCCTGAAAATACCCAACCTGTCTTTCACTCAGGCGATGAAAAATAAGCAGTCATTGTGCTTGTGTTTTATCGCCGGAATTCTTAATTGCATTTCACTGTATGCGTTTACCTGGGCGATAACCAACGACCAGGTATTGGCTGCAAGCCTTGGTTATTTTATCAATCCACTGTTCTCCATCGCCTTTGGTGTGCTGTTTCTTAAAGATAGGCTCACCTGGGCGCAAAAGGCGGCGGTGGTATTTGCCATCTGCGGTATTGCTTATCAGGTTCACTACTATGGTGAGTTGCCTTGGTTATCGTTAGTTATGGGCAGCTTTTTTGCCCTTTACGGATTAACTAAGAAATATATCAAGTTCGACTCGCTGACTTCGATGTCCGTTGAAGTGACATTGCTAATGCCATTCGCGCTGGGTTATGTACTGTTTGGGTACCTAGATCAGAGTTCGACGGTATTGGCGGGCAATATGACCACTTTTTGGCTCTATGCGGGTGCAGCACCCGTTACCTTGTTGCCATTGGTGTTTTTTGCCCTGGCGGTGGAAAGAACGACGTTGACAATGATTGGTTTAACCCAATATATCGAGCCCAGCTTGCAGTTTATATTGGCAGTTTTTATTTTTGGCGAAGTATTGGATCAGGTGAAAATTGTCAGTTTTGGTTTCATCTGGATCGGACTGATTCTGTGTACTGTAGAGGCCTTGGTCTTCTCAAGAATGGCGCTGCGACGGGCTTAGGAATTGTCGAATCGGGTATATGTGTATACCCGATTCGACACTAATAGATTGAGCAATATTACAAGATCACATGGGGCAGATAGCGTGACATGTCCTGGGTGACGCGTGAGGTATCTTCCCTGATTGAGATCCCGCCTGGTTTATCATCAACCAGCCAGCTGCCGATCAGGGTGTAATAGTCGCCAAATTTTGGCAACGGGTGATAGGCTTGGTAGATCACTCCTTCGTCACCATAGGGACCTTCGGTTCTCAGGGTCTGCCGTCCACCCTGAACAATCTCAATGTTGGCGCCTTCTCGGGCAAAAATAGGTTTGATGACATAGTCTTGCAGATTGCCGAGTTTCCGGTCATCGGGGAAGTAGGCGGGTAGCAGGTTGGGGTGACCTTCGAACTTTTGCCATAACATCGGCAGCAGCGCTTTGTTGCTCAGTATTGACTTCCACATTGGTTCTAGCCAGTTGACATTGGCACTGGCTAACTTGTTACCGTATTCCTCTCGAAACATGAACTCCCACGGATAGAGTTTGAACATCCAGCGAATAGGCCTGTCCTTTAGATCGGTAAACTCCCCCTTGCCGTTGAGGCCGATATCTTCGACGTGAACGAAGGCGGTCGAGAGTCCGGCTTCCTTGGCACAGTCTTCCATGTATTGCACGGTGCCGCGGTCTTCTTCGGTGTCTTTGCAGCAGGAAAAGTGCAGCGTTTGTCCCGGTTGACGGCTAGCCAGTTGCTGGAATCGTCCCATAAGCAGTTCTTGGAGCAGATTGAACTGATCGGCATCGCGTCTTAGCGAGCCGTTGTTGACCTGATCTTCCAGCCATAGCCATTGCCAAAAACCGGTTTCATAGAGGGAGGTCGGCGTATCGGCATTGTTCTCGTACAGCTTTGCGTGCCCTTTGCCGTCATAGGCGAAATCGAGTCGGGAATAGAGCGAGGGCTCTTTGCGCTGCCAGGAGTCGAGGACGTTTTGCCACATCGCCTCGGGGATCTGGAATCGTCGTAGCCAGTACTCGTCGCGAATAACAGTATCAACTACCTCGAGACACATTTGGTGAATTTCTTCGGTGGGATCTTCCAGATCCCGCTCGATCTGCTCAAGAGTAAATTGGTAGTAGGCGGTTTCGTCCCAATAGGGTTGATCATACATGCTATGAAAGCCAAATCCGTATTCTTTGGCTAGAGTTCGCCAGTGTGGCCGCTCTTTACTTTCAATTCGAAGCATGCTCCATCCTTATGTTGCTGTTTTTTAGGAATAACCCTCAGTGTACATGGCTTGGTATCAGTAGGCTGTAGTTTAAGTAGCAGTTTTGGAAGCGAACCTGAAAAGGAAGCGGTAGAAGAAGGCCTCTTCAATGGTTGGTCAGTGATGGAGTGAAGAGGCCTTGTACCAATAGCGGACGCTAGATTCGCATAATAGTTCGGTACTAACATCCCGAAGGAATGCAAGGTGAAGTGTATGGGAGCGATTTAGAGCAATAAACCTAATTGGATGTTTTTTGAACAGTGCTAATGATGTAATTGTGACTAAGCGCCCAATTGCCAGTTGCATGGTGAACTGACAATTTAGGCCGGTAGAGTAGATACTACGCTAGCAAAAGAAACGGGCTAGCAAAAAACGGGTTAGCGGAAGAACAACTGGCTAAATGGATTCAGAAGGGTAGCAAGGCCTGAAGTAAAGTGCAGCGGAGCATCTAATAACGTCAGGCAAAGGCAATCCTGATCCTCCCGAGTTTTAGGCGAATGCTGATGCTTCGGTGTCTGGATAATAAAATCACCGGGCTTGTAGGTGGCGTGTTCGTCCATAAACTCTCCAGCAAGTACCAGGGTGATTTCCTGCCCTTGGTGGGTGTGCTGTGGTAGAGAACTATTACAGTCCATATAGATGAAGTTCATTTTGCTGTGGCCGCTAGTTGACACATTGGCCCGCTTTATGTTTCCCGGCAAGCGGCTCCAGGGACCGATTTGGTCTTCGTGCCGTTGCAATACACGGGGTAGTCGAAATGTCTTACTGTTGACTTCAATATGTGCTTCGGTAGCTTTGTCAGAATCGTGGGCTTCCTCTTGAGGCATTTCTTGATGACAGAGAATAGTACCGAGCAGGTTATTGAGTTCATCGGATAGGGGCTCCGATGGCGTCAAAGCCAGTTGTTGCGCCTGAGTATTTTCAAGTGTGTCAACACGGGCACGACAATGGCTGCACATTTCCAGATGTGCGCTAAGCATGATACTGGAAGCAGAGTCGAGATCGCCCGCGGTGTAGCATGCCAATGTGTCATCGGTTGGGTGGAAACGGATATCAGTCATCCATAGCCTCCTTCATTTTCTGTAATGCTAATCGAAGCCGGCTTTTTATCGTACCTAACGGTACGCCTAATGCGTCAGCTACTTCCTGGTGTGACGCTCCCTGCAAACAGATCAGTCTGACCACCTCGGCCTGAGCCGGTGGCAAGGTTTCGACAAGATCTTTGAGTTCGCGAGTGACGATGGCATGAAACTCTTTGGGGATACGTTCAGGATCAGGTTCCTCACTCAATGTTGGCCAAAGGTCATCTCCCTGCACCCAGTCGTTTTGATGCTTTGATTTGCGCAGCAGATCAAATTTGACGTTTCGGGCGACCGAGTAAATCCATGTTAAAGCGGCACCTTTAGATTCATCATAGAGATGAGATTTGAGCCATATTTTGAGCATCGTTTCCTGAACAACTTCCATCGCCATCGAATCATCTCTCAGCTGTTTGCGCGAAAAATTGAGTAGTTTGGGAGCGACCAGAACAAAAAGTTTTTCATAGCTGTGCTTACACCGCGAATTAGCAATGTTAAACAATAGCGATGCCACATCAATAGCAGGTAAGTCTTCGTTGAGCATGGGCTCCTTGATCTTCTCGGAGTGAGTATATCGACTGATTTTTATCATCGTTCTACTGCAAGCATGGGATCAATACCTGTTTAACGCAACAAGCCGGTATAACGATCACTTTGGTGGATCATTTTTTTGATGTAGCGGAGACAAAGACTTGGCCCCGGTTTTTTAAGCAGTTTTTGCTTGGTACATATAGGTAGGGGCAGTAGTTCCAGCCATCGCCAACAAAGCCAGCATGGGTCATTGGCTGAGGTATGCCTAACATCTTGTGCTTGCTGCAGGTGTGCGTATTCTGCCTGCCATTGTTTTAGCCGAACAACGAGCCTGTCATCCGCATTCATTGTCTGGTTGGTTTGCCATAGAGGAAATGGGTTCGCGGTTAGATATTGATCCGATCGTTTGTTTTGTACGGGATCTATCTTGCCCCAATGGGTAAGCTCGATATTTACCTGAATTTGGTCTCCGGAGAGCCAATCAACGGTGTTGATCTGCGCGAATGTAACAATGTCTCCTGGTCTATCGGCTTTAACTCCGTTGTAATCTTGCATCATGATCCAAATTCCCCCCGAGCGAACAGCATCGAGAACCATTTGGCTAAACAGAACTCCGCTTCCCCGTATCTGATCCCTGCCTTGCGGTAGCTGGTGGTCGGTCGTAGCGAGAAAAGGCAGAGTGCGTATTTGATGTGTGTGTGGTTGAAAAAGTTTCTTTTGCACAAGCATCTCCAAGTGGTCGTTTTTATTCATTACGCACCAATTGATGATTTAGATGACTGAAATAAAAATGCCTGTGAAATTATTGGCCTATCGCCGGATATAAGAATATCCCCAGATATTGATGATCGAATCAATATTCTTGTTCGTAACTTATCCCGACCAACAATGAACAGGAAGAGGGTATTCGAATGAAAGCCAATTCGTTAGCGTTAGTGTTAGGTTCGACAGTGTTATTAACTGGCTGTTTGCTTGAAGATGAACCGCAGTTACGTGTGACTCATGCCAGTAGCGATGCTCCGCTGGTTGCTATTACGATAAATGGTAAAGTGGTTGATGGGCTGGAAGAAGTGGATTATCAAGTTGCGAGCGGCTTTTTGAATCTAGAGGAAGGTACTTACAATATCGGTGTCGAGGCACTGCTTGCCGGAGGTGAGAAAACCGAGGTTATTGGGGCTAATCTGGATTTTGCGCCAGATATGCAGTACGACATTATTGCATTGAATAGTGCCGCTGATATTGAGCCTGTCGTGCTAAGCCGGGAGAGTATCGGCCCTGAAGCCGGTGAAGTACGTATTGATGTACTGCATGCTCATCCTGATGTGTCTGGAGTCGACATCTACCTGGCAACGGATGAGACTATTGACGGCGTTGAGCCGTCTGTCGGCGGGCTTGAATTCAAGATCGATAGCCCTGACTTACCGGTGACTATTTCGTCTGGTACTTACCGAATTCGAGTAACTCTTGCTGGTGAAAAAAGTATTGTGTTTGACAGTGGCGAGTTAGATCTGGCTGGGGGAAGTGATTTAATGATCACGGCGGTACCGAATGTTGACGGAGGCGCAGTATCACCCGTTAACCTCTTGGTGGCTGATGGGGAAGGCGCAGCAATTTTGAGAAATAAAGAGGAAAAAGCCACTGTGAGGGTGGTGCATGCAGTAGATGATGCTCCCGAGGTTGATGTGCTGGCTTCTGGTTCGCCTGTTGATGGCCTAACTATGATTGCCTTTAGGGAGTTTCGGAGCTTGGATCTTGAACCCGATAGCTATGACTTGAGCGTTGCTGCTTCAATAGACAACAGTTTAGTGGTTATTGATGCGCCTGATACCAGTATCGAGGCTGGAACCACGACCAGTATTTATGCCGTCGGTAAACTAAATAGCGTTACCGACTCGACCATAGAGCCTTTGGTTATTGCTGAAGATCTCCGCTCTGTTGCACTGTACGGGAAAGTACGTGTTGTTCATGCAAGCCCGACAGCAGGTGATCTAGGTTTAGTTGATATCCATGCGTCGGCAGACGGTGTGTTTGATGAAACAACGGCGGTCATCAAGGGTGTTGATTTTAAAGATACAGCGACGCTGAACGTACCTGCCGGTACCTATTTCTTGGCGGTGATCTTGGCTAGCGACGGCACTTTTTCTCCGGCTGTCGAAGCGATGGCCATGGTCGAGGACGGTGGTGTCTACTCTGTGGTGGCGACGGATGACTTCGCGGGCGGCCTGATGCTCAATGTTGATAATTCAGCACCATAACCTTGTTTGTGTTCTGTGTACGAGCCAACCTTTGCCAGCCCTGCGGCTGGCTTTTTTCACCATAAAGCTATATCAAAGTCATAGCTAATTAGTTTGATATCGGCAGCAAATTTAACTCTGCCGTACAACCCTGTTCTGGATTCTGCCTTAGCTCAAATTCCCAGCCATAGCTTTGGCATAGCCGCCTGACGATAAGTAGCCCCAAACCGTGCTCGGTCTCGGTGTTGCCTATCAGGCCACACCCGGTGTCTGTTACGCTGACTGCATTGCTATCAATATGGACGGTTATTCGTCCCTTCGGGGTAAAGCGAATGGCGTTGTTTACAAGGTTTTTGATGATCATGTGCAGTACCGGTTCCGGCATGTTGGTTTGGGTATCGGGTTCAATCAAAAACCTCAGCTCGACTCCATCGCTGAGTTTAGTGCGAAACTTATCCTGTGATATTTCGTTTTCACTGACCGTCCGCATAGCATTAGCTTCGTTGGCATTCTCCTGCTTTACGATATTCAGGAGTACTTCAACGGTTGCATGCATATTGGTGGCCGCGATGAGAATGCGTTCCCGCTGTTTGGCCTGAAAAACAGGATCATCTTTCATTCCTTGGAGGTTGGCTGCCCCTAGCACGATGGCGATGGGGGTTTTCAGTTCGTGGCTTGCATACTTGGCAAACATCAGCTCCTGTTTGGCGAGGCGCTCTTTCATTTGTTTGTATTCATTCAAATGCCTGGTGAGGGTTTGCAACTCGTCAATTGAACGATCCGATACTGCAAAGTTGTCGTTTGGGTTATGTTGTAGCTGGTGGCTGAGTTCAGTGATTGGCGACATTAAGCCATCGAATACTCGACGGAGGGAAAAGCGCAAAAATGTAATCAAGAAAATCATTAGCGCGAACGATATCAGTAAAAGCACGTCCCAGCCATCATCGCCAAACTCCATCGCTCGTGCATCAATCGTCAGGTAGAGGGGAATTTGTTTACCTTGGAGATCGGTGAAACTCGAGTGGAAAACGACAAAACCATCCGAGAAAAACGAACGATGCCGGGTGATATCATTTTCTGCCAAAGGTATCAGCTTTTTGATTCTGTCCGGCAGGGCTTCTTGGTTGTAGTAGGCGCTTACATTAGGACTAAGCTGAGCGAAATCATTTTGTTCCAAGGTGTAATGCTTTGTGGCAATTTGTTTGAAGGACACCAGATGTTGGGCTATCTGGTTATCTTCATTGAGCACTAAGTACATAGAGAAAGGAAAAAAGACCAGAAAGGACGAAATCAATGCAATTGTTGAAAAAATAAATAGCAATCGGGCTTTGACGTGTTTAATCGCGTTGCCGCGAACCGATTTGAACATCTGGTCTATCCTTCCAGCCTGAAGCCAAATTTAGGAACCGTTACCAACATTGCTTTCTCAAAAGGCTTGTCCAGTACGCTACGCAGTAAATAAATATGGCCACGCAGGAGATCTTTGTCGGGTGACTCATCGCCCCAAACCGCTTGGATTAGCGCTTCGCGCGAGACAACTTCAGGGGCCGCTTTGACGAGCTTGACCAGTATTTGATACATCACCGGGGTGACGGTTAACTCGGTATTGTTACGCGTTATCCGGTGCGAGTTTTGGTCAATTTTCAAGTCGCCGAATTGAATGATTGCACTGGCAACCTCACCACGGTAGCGCTTGATGATCGCCGCCAAGCGAACTTCCAGTTCCTGAAAATCAAAGGGTTTGGTAACAAAGTCATCGATGCCGCTTTGATAGCCTTTAAGTAAATCACTCTTACCGTTAAGAGCGGTTAGCATCAAGATTGGTGTGGTACAGCCTTGATCCCTGAGTTCCCTTGCGACCTGCCAACCGTCTTTCTTCGGCATCATCACATCAAGAATAATCGCATCGAACTCATTCTCGATTGCGAGCTTTAGGCCAAGCTCGCCGTTATCGGCAAAATCGACTTCCGCGCCTTTAACTTCCAGAAAATCGGCCAAAATCCCCTGTAATTCGTCGTTATCTTCAACAATCAATATTTGTTTGTCAGTCAGCATGTTGCCTCGGGAGTCGATGGTCTTTGTTCTCTATGGTAGCAACTTTCTGTCGAATTTTTGTCAATTCGTGCATTTGACAAAAACTCGACATTCCTGCCGTCAGACTAAACGCATTAACAGTTGAGGAGTATCGTCATGAAAAATAGTTTGATTGCTATTGGGTTAACAGGAGCCTTGCTATCAACTTCGTCGTTGGCTGTGGATCTTATTGGTCACACCAAAAGCAAAAGCATGGTTAGTGTGGTGTCTGAAGTTAGCGGTATGGTTGAATCGGCAGATTTTGAAACTGGTTCTATCGTGTCCGTTGGCAGTGTGCTTGCAGAAATTAAGGCGCAGGATTTTGAACTGGAAATTAGCAAGCAAAAAGCCAACCTCGCTTTGGTTAAGGCTGATCTGACAATCAAACAGTCTCTCTACAACCGTTATAACGAATTGAGAAACAAAAACAGCCTGTCACAGAACGAGCTAGATATTGCCGCCGCCGATTTTGATGCCGCCAAGGCTGCGGTGGCTCTGGCACAAATAGAACTTCAGAAAGCCCAGTTGGATTTGGGAAGTACTCGAGTGAGTGCCGAAATCGATGGTTACATTGTCAACCGTTCAGTAGAAGACGGTGCCTGGGTGAATCAGGGCGATCTGCTTTATCAGGTCGTCAATATTGATGTGCTTAATGTACGTTTGTTAGCCAGCGAGTATGACATTGGAGAGCTCCGTATCGGGCAAGAGGTAGAAGTCTGGGCAGAAGCCAATCCTGATCACAAGGTTCGTTCTCAAATCAAGCGAATCGGAGTGGAAATTGATCCGGCCACTTTTGCCTACCCTGTCGAGGTGGAAATCAGTAATCCCGATCATCTGTTTAAGCCGGGTATGTCGATACATGCATCGACAACATTGACTGGCAGCCTTACACATTCTAATAACCAATCTTAAAGGGCAGGATCATGAAGGGTTTTATTGCTTATTTTTCCCGTAGGAGTTTTCTCGCCCGCATTTTGACGATGATGGTGTTAATGATCGGTCTGGCCTCGCTGAGCATGTTGAAGCTTCAGGAGCTTCCTGATATTGCCTTTGAAGAAGTTGATATAACAACGCAATACCCTGGTGCCACGGCACAGGATATTGAGCTAAATATTACCAACCAAATCGAAAAAGAGCTTAAGTCAGTTCAGGGGATCAGAAAATATTCGTCGCAATCGACAGAAGGCGTCTCTCATATATCTATCGAGGTGGATGAAGCGGCTGATATTGCCAAAGTGCTGCGCGATATTCAGCAAGCGGTCGATCGTGTTAAGGGCCTACCTAAGGATATTACCAACCCGCCAGTTGTCGAACAGCGCGGTACATCTTCGTTCGAAGTACTGACTTTTGGTGTAAGCCATGACGGCGATTATGCGAGCCTGCAACCTTATGCCCGAACACTTGAAAAGTCGCTAAAAAGCCTTTCCGGTGTGGGTAGCGTGACAATGACGGGCTTTAGCGAACGCGAGTTTTGGATAGAAGTCGATCCTGAAAAAGTGAGTCGCTACCAACTGACGTTTGATGACGTGATCAACGCGGTGAACAGCCGAAACCTGTCGCTGTCCGGCGGTGTGGTGGAGTCTTGGAATAGCGAGCAGCGTCTTGTGACCATGACTCAAATACAGTCGGTGGAAGAGCTCGGCCAACTGGTGATCAAGGTATTGCCGACGGGAGGCTTGGTTCGACTGTCTGATATTGCCACGATGACCGATACCTTCGAGAAAGCGACCGAGAAAGCGGTGATCAATGGTCAGCCGGCTATTTTGTTCAGTGTTACTAATAGCGCCAGTGCCGACATTATTGCCACCGTTAATAATATCAAGACACTTATTGCTACCGAGCAGCAGCGTTTGGGTGACCAATATCGTTTTGAAATTGGCTTGAATCTGGCTGATGATATGAGCGACAAGTTCTCAATTGTCTCGATTAACGGTGGTATCGGGTTGATATTGGTGCTGTTGGTGTTGAGTTTTATCCTGAAGCGACAAATTGCTTTTTGGGTCTCGGTATCTATCCCGTTCTGCGTACTAGGTGTGATGGCAATCTTGCCCGCTTTGGGCATGAATCTCGACAGTATTACTCTGTCAGCGCTATTGCTGGTTATCGGCATTATTGTGGATGACTCGGTGATTATTGCCGAGAGTATTTATCAAGAGAAAGAAAAAGGGAAAAAGGCCTTAGAAGCCGCGATCGACGGAACCCAAAAGGTGCTTAAGCCCATAATGGCGAGCCTGACGACTACGGCGTTGGTCTTCATCCCGATGTTCTTTATTCCGGGAACAATGGGTAAGGCGATAGTAGTGATCCCATTAACGGTGATTGCCGCGCTGCTGTTCTCGCTTGCGGAATGTACGTTCACCCTGCCAGCACACTTGGCCGACTCACTGAAAGATACAGAGCAGAAGGCTTCCCAGCCAGATCGTTTTCAGTCTGTCATGTCGGTCTACACCCGGTTGCTTACGCGCTGCCTGAACTATAAAAAGAGCGTATTGTTTGTCGCACTGCTAATACTCGGTCTAAGCGGTTGGCTGGTAACGACACTGAAGTTAGATATTTTCCCTTCTGAATCGGCAAAATATATTGAAGTGTATACCGAGGTAATACCGGGAACACCACTCGAAGATGTAAGAGCCGCGCATGTCTTACTTGAACAGGCTATTCTGTCTTTGCCCGAGAATGAGCTGGTCAGCTATCAGCTTACCTTTAGTAGTCCGGCGACAACGGGGTTGATTGTATTATCAAGTTTTGAACAGCGTGAACGCAGTGCCGAGGATATCCTGCTTGAATTAAATACACAGTTAGAGAATGTTGCGGAATTGGCTTTCGTCAAGCTGTCGATTGATGCTGGCGGCCCCCCTCCCGGGGAACCTGTTGAAGTACGAGTACTTGGAGGGAAACAGCAGGATCGTGATGAAGCGGTTGCGCTGGTGACGGAGTGGCTAAATCAACAGTCAGGCCTCAGTAAAGTGACCAATACCGAAGCACTGCAAGATCCTCAGTTGCAAATCGTTCCCCAGTACGAATGGTTAGCTCGTTACAACCTGACAGTGGCTGATTTGGCGACCACGCTACGCATTGCTTTTGAAGGTGAGACAGTAACGTCGACCTGGCTGGGAGATCAGGAAGTTGAGATGCGTGTTCTCATGGATGCGGAATATCGTAATATTCGCCGCCTCAGTACAACTAAAATATATACGGCAAATGGCTCGCAGGTGCCGCTTAGTCGGCTGGCGAAAGTTGAGCGTATCGATGTACCGCGCCAGATCCAGCATTACAATGGTGAGCGCCAGGTCATTGTAACGGCACAAATTATCGATCAAGAGCTCACGCCAAATATGATTAGTCAAACGCTGACACAAGCGCTTGAAGGCATAATGCCGGCTAATATAAAACTAGAAATAGGCGGTGAAGCCGAAAGTACCAATGAAACCATGAGTGGCTTTGTTGTTGCCTTTCCGGCGGCAATTATCGGGATTTATTTCGTATTGGCTGTTATGTTCGGATCTTTGCTGCAACCTATGTTGGTGATGACGGTGATCCCGTTTGCAATTGCTGCTTCATTGATGGCGCTGTTTGTCCACATGCAGCCATTGTCACTCTTTGCGCTGATTGGTGTTCTCGGGATGACAGGGGTTGTGGTGAATAACTCGTTGGTACTGATCAACCGAATCAATGAACTGAGAGCTGAAGGCGTGGTGGTGTTGGAAGCGATAATTGAAGCATCTACAAGCAGATTGAGGCCGATTGTTCTGACATCAATGACAACTGTTGCTGGATTGCTTCCCCTCGCTTATGGGGTTGGTGGAACCGATGTCTACATGGGGCCGATGTCACTTACATTGGGCTATGGCTTATTGTTTTCATTGCCCGTCGTACTTATCGTGATCCCGTGCATGTACCTGACGTTTTTTAGCCGAGAAATAAACAGAGCTGACACAGAGGAAACACTACAAATGAGAGCTGAGTCGACATTTGCGTAAAACCTCTATGATATTCATTGCTTATATATTGCTAGGTAATAAAAAGTGCTGAATAAGCACCGAGGTTTGATCATGACTCAATATAAGAAAAAGAAATTATTCGCAATGGCGATGAATGCCAGTGTAATGGTTGTTTGCTTTGTTTTATTAGAATTGGATTTGCTGGGATTGGTACCGATGATTGTAATGGCCTGCTGTGCCGTTGCGATATTTGGAAACGCAATGCTCTACTTCTTTAATTATGATGAGGAAGGCGTGGATTTAAGTGACCTTGGTAAGACCGTCGCCAAGTCTGGTGTAGATGGGTTAGCTGAACTCAGAAAAAAATAATGGATTAATAAATTTTGGTTAATAATGATATTTGACCAATAACGTTTTTTGAACAGAAGTGTTTTTTGATCAATAGCACATTAATCTATAAAACTTACTAGGATGATGAAAAGGCCCCCAATTGATTTGGGGGCTTTTTCATAAATTAAAACTTAAACTGACTCACCAAGCTTGAGAGGTGATCGGCTTTCTGTTTTAACTGATGGCAATCTCTTGCTGTCTGCTCAACCATGGCGTCACTTTGATGGGCAATTTCTGCAATACTGGTGACGTGAGGAGATATCTCATTAATTACACTTGATTGCTGGTTTGTCGCGGAGGCGATTTGCATGTTGATTGCATTCATTTCGCTGACATTGGTCGAAATTGCGGTGAGCTGTTGCTCTGAGTGAGAAGCTTCGGTCTGACAGGTTTTTCCGAGATCTGAACTTGTTGCTATCGCGTTGACTACCGCATCGGTACGTTTTTGCAGTTGATCAATAATGACGCGGATCTCTTCCGTCGATTGTTGGCTTCTTGACGCCAGAGTTCTGACTTCATCTGCTACGACGGCGAACCCACGTCCCTGCTCACCGGCTCGGGCGGCTTCAATAGCGGCATTGAGTGCAAGGAGATTGGTCTGCTCTGATACCCCGCTAATGACATCAAGTACGGTATCAATGGAATTGGCGTCCTGAGCTAACTGGGCCACAACCTCATCTGTATCGCTCAGTTGTTTGTTCATGTTTTCGACACTTTCATAGGTTGCGGTAACAGACTGATGGCCTGTTGATATCGCATCGGAGGCTGCAGCAGCACTGGTAGCTGCACCATTGGCACTTTGGGCTACTTCGTCCGAGCTCGCTCCCATTTCGTGTATTGCGGTGGCAACTTGTTCTATTTTGCTTGTCTGTTGCTTGATTTCTTGTTCCATCGAGCAGGCAAGCTGGTCGACACTCTGAATCGAAGACGAAATCTCTTTTTCGGTATCAGATATATTTTGGAGCAACTCGCTGAGGTATTGCACAAACTGGTTGTATCCTCTGGCGATTTGTCCGACTTCATCATGACGAGAATCATCTAGCCTTTGGGTTAAATCGCCGCCACCTTTGCCAATATTTTCCAATAGCAGGGCAACATGCACGAAAGGCGAAAGCAGTCGGTTGATTGACCAGGCAGAGAGAGGAATAAATATCGCTGCGATGACCAGCCCCATAATGATCATGTTTAGGCTAAAGCTGTTTAGGTAGGCCAATACTTCTTGCCTTGGCAACTGGGTGATCAGCGTCCAGCCTATTCCCGGCAATGCCTTGCTACCAACTATCTGTGGACTACCGGCAAGCTCTAATTCTCGTACTGTGGACTCTTTTGTTCCGAGAAAGGATTGAAAGTTGTTTATGCCCAGAACGGAAAGTGATTGCCCAACAAGCTGTTTTTGAGGGTGAACTTTGATTATACCTTTATCGTCGGCCAGAAAGACGATACCGCTTTCACCTATACGAAACTGGCTAATAAGTTCGGTAACCTTGTCGAGGGTGAGTCCGATACCGGCGACACCTATCCGACGGCCATTGCGCATGACGGCATAGTTAACAAACATCGTTGGGATGCCTGTTGCACCTTCTGTATCAATAGATAGCTCAAAGGGTTTGTTTGATTTCATGAATTGGTGAAACCATTGATCTGCTGCGCCGGTGGCGCTCATCGTTTTCAATATTCCGGCTGGGGTATAGTAGGTCTTATCCTCGTCCGAAATAAAGTAAGAGGTGATGGCATTAAATTCAGTCCTCACCTCGGAAAGGTACGCTGAAATTTCTTGCTTGGAGCTATTGCTTGAATATTGGGTAAAAAGAGGGGATAGGGCGATAACTTGTGAAGCTGTGACGGGGACGTTGAGTTGAGCATTTAAATCGTTGCTCACCTCTCCCAAGACTGCGGGCAACTCACGCTGAAATGTTTTGTCGATCAGTATGTTCCAACTCGAGTTAAAGGAATACGTTCCCATCGCAGCAATGATCACTAAAGCGGCAGATACTGTAGCCAGTATCGCTTTATTTCTTATCGTTAGCTTCACTTTTACACTCCTTTCGATGGCTTTATTAAATGACAGTTCCTTAAGATGGCCATAGATAGGATCTTAAGAGATAACGATATATTTTAGAGGCATTAGTTTTCATGAATGATCAGTCGAATATTGCAAAATCGAAAAATCCGCTCATGGGTTCGATGACAACTGTGTTTAAAATGCAAGTTGAGCATTTATTCAATATCGATTTTGCCGAGGATACAGCACGCAATTCTCATAAACCGAGACGATATCTACATATCTATCAAATGAAATTGAAGGCAGATCAAATATATGAGGATATCTAAAAATATTTCGAACAATATTCGTCTGGGGGAATCGAGGATAGAAATATTACGTAAATAATATTTGGATGCAGCACACTAACTCATTCAGCATATATGTTCGGATTGTAAGTGAGACTTTTTTATAAATATTAGTTATTAAACTTGAAGTGAAGGATAAATTCATATTTTGTGTGACACACCATGATATTTATAAACCAGATCATTAATGATCTGGTTGTAAAATATGGCAGGTATATCGGTTAGTTTTCTTTGAGATAGGCACTAAGAAATTGCGCGACGGCCATTTCAATGGCTACCTCTCTCTCATGCTGGCTGGCTGCGGGTAGATGTACCAGTATTTGCGGCCAGAACACAATTGCCTTCAGGGCGGCGATAAATTGCTCGGAAGCAATCTCCGGATACTCGACATCAAGTTTCCCAGCTGCAACACCTGCTTCAATCCATCTGGTAAGCCCATGGCAGCCTTCTAGTTGCTGTACTTTTTCTACCATTAGTGTCGCTGAGCTGCTCGAACGCATACATTCGGACAGTACCATTCTGGCTAATGAATGAAAGTGCGGGCAGCATAGCAGCTCGACTTTTGTTTGTGCCATTGCAGTCAGCTGGGCCTTAACAGACACGTCAGGATTGAAGGGGACCTGGCTGGTGACCCCTACATTTGATAACAAGCGCTCAATAATGGCACTGAACAAGCTTTCCTTGGTTGGGTAATACTTGTAAAGCGTACGTTTCGAGACTTCGGCCTTTTTTGAAATGGCTTCCATACTCGCCTGTTCCAGTCCTTTATCAGTGAAAATATCAATTGCAGCAAGAATGATATTTTCTTGTTTTATTTCAGCGATTTTAGCCATTTCAACACCATTGATGAATTTAAAGGTAAACACATGTGTTTACTTTTTCAATATTCCCGTTAAGATTAAAAGTATACACCATCGTTTACTTTTGGGGCTAGCTAGGAATGAACACAAAATTAAAAATATCTATGGTAGCAGTATTGGCAGCGCTTGGAGCGGTAGCGAGTGGCAACGACAAGGTTGATATCGACTACGTTCGAAGCGCAGATCTGAGGCAAGAGCGTATTGCTAGCTCCCCACAATTTGTTGATGGTAAAGTTGTTTCTCATCTGCCTAAAGTAAACGCTGAAGAAGGTATGCTAAAAACCATGTGGAAGTTTTTCATGCAGCGTGATCGGCTCAAGCCAGCTGAGCGACTTCAGTTTCAGGCTGTCGATACTCAATTACTCGCTAAGCCAAGCAAATCACTTAGAGTGACTTGGTTGGGGCACTCATCTTTGTTTGTTGAGGTGGATAATACCCGCTTGTTGATCGATCCAGTTTTTGACTATGCTGCGCCTTCATTTTTTTCTCGCTGGTTTGAGCGGAATGTCGATGCACCAGTTAGCCGAGAGGATCTGCCTGTTCCAGATGTGATCTTAATTTCTCACGATCATTTTGATCATTTGGAAGAAAACACTGCGCGATACTATGCCAATAAAGAAGTAAAATTCTTTGTTCCGTTAGGGGTTGGTCGTCACCTTGAAAAGTGGGGAGTGAAACCGTCAAACATTCAAGAGTTTGACTGGTGGGAGAGCCAGCAACTCAATAGCGTAACGATTACGTCGGCACCGGCTAATCATAATTCGGGACGTAGCCTGTTTGATTCCAATAAAACCTTGTGGTCATCCTGGGCGATTCAGGCAGACGCTGGTAGCGTGTTTTTCAGTGGTGACTCAGCCTACGGAGAACACTTCAAACAGATTGGTGATCGCCTAGGTCCGTTTGATTTATCGTTTATCGAAGTCGCAGCCAATGTGAAGGAAGAAAAAGGCTATCCAGTCGAAGGCTGGGGGCATATGCAGGCCGCTCATACCATGCAGGCGCATTTGGATGTCAGGGCCGAGAAACTCTTTCCGGTGCATTGGTCAACCTACGAACTGTTTCTCCATCGCTGGGATGAGCCGGTGAATGATCTAATTGTCGAGGCTGAGGTTCGTAATGCGGATTTGGTTACCCCTTTGGTCGGTGAGTCACTGGATTTCTCTCTGCCAGTGCGTACGACATATTGGTGGCAAGACAGGCTGGAGTGGTTGGATTATTCGCAGCTTGCGCAAGCACAGCCTTAGACGCTGATACCTACCTGCTTATCTATACTTATCCTCAGTGCTTAAACGAGGTACTGATGATGACATTTTTAATTACCTGGCAGTTACATCAAGGCAAGCTTCACCCGACTCTGGCCCATTTCTCTCAACTTTCTGAAGAGCAGGATCAGGCTATGATGGGAGAACATATCAAGATGATTGGACGCTGGCATGATCTGGCCAGCGGTACAGGGGTAGCAATTTGTGAGTCTGATAGCATCGAGGCGATATCTGCCTATGCCCTGAAATGGAATAGCGATATGGATATCTCGGTGCAGGCGGTCGTCGACGACGAACAGGCCAAGGCACTGGGGAGCCAGTTGCTGGTTTAGCTGTTTGCCAAGCATTTAATTGCACCCTAGATTTAAAAATACCCTAGTTGTTCCGTTGAACGACTAGGGTGTTTTTATTTATTGATAGCGGTTGGAATTAAGGTTTAGTTGGGATTGGCTGTTTGGACGGTTAGCCAGTATCTACTATCGATACTGGCTAATAATTATACATTGATCGCAGAGTTGAGCGTCTTTAGTTGAATAATTTACCTGTATGTATGTACAGTTATTTTTGATGTGAACTATGTATAAACAGACAAAGACAAGGAAGGATGTATGGATGAGAAACAAGCAGTATCAGGCAGTTGCCTGTGTGGAAAAATCGCGATTGAGGCTAAAGCCGCTGATTTACATGTTGGAGCGTGTCATTGCGGTATGTGTCGTAAATGGGGAGGTGGCCCGTTATTAGCGGTCGATGGCGGAACTGAAATCACTATTAATGGTGAAGAGTTTGTAAGTCGTTATTCTTCTTCGGAGTGGGCAGAGCGTGTTTTTTGCAAGGAATGCGGTACGCATCTGTTCTATCTGCTCAAGGATAGCGGCCAGCATATTATTTCTGCAGGTCTTCTGGAGCAGCAAGATCAAATGAATATGGATCATCAAATTTTTATTGATAAAAAGCCTGGGTATTATGCTTTTAGTAATGACACTCAAAATATGACCGAAGCGGAAGTGTTTGCAAAATATGCGCCTTAGTGATTTGTAATAGCAATTAGCATGAGGCTAAATTGAGTGTAATTTCGCAAAGCGTTTTGATGGCACCTCAGCCCTAGGGGAGGTGCTTTGGTTCTCTGCTTGGTACTGTGATTCATTTTCGAGCCAAATCACTAAAAAATATGATTTTTTGTCTACACTAGAAGTATTGGGAACGAAGCAAGAGGAGAGATACAGCCAATAGACCATACCCGTCGAGGCCTTAGAGGACATCTGGCTTAATCCGTTTTTGTATTGATGGTTCAGGCACTGTTGTTTTGATATTGAGGGATTGATCATGCTCGATTTTGCGAACAGCCAAGCTTTGAAAAGCAAACAGACGAAAGCGACCACCGCATCCAATATTATCAAGAATGTTATCTTGTCCGATCTCAACGAACTCTATTCCCCTGCAGAAATTGAAGTTTTGCAGCAAGCTCAGCAGCTAATTGAAGATGGCAAGAGTCGAATCCGGTATTTAAAAGAAAAGCGCCGCAGGGAGGAAAAACAACGCCTGGCAGCGGAAGCAAAGTTGCATGAAAGGGCGTTTGAGGTTGCACTTGCAGCACTTGATGACATGACACTGGCCGAGCTGTATCAGCTCAATGTTTCTTTTACCTTCCAGTCATCAGCCGTCAACGAATTGATTGAAGACTATGATCATCAACATTATCTTGCCACGGTTCAAAGCTGGCTTGATGCCGATGTCAGTACCGATAGTTACGTTGATCTCTCTCCGGAAGAAGCTAAAGAAGGATGGAAAGTCGGTATTGCCAAAGCAGCCGTTGAAATTATTAGTTGGCCCTGCTTGAAATACCACCGCGACTATCAAGAGCCGTCTGCTAATTATATTGAACCGCTCGGTATACCTGATGATTTTCCGGTCGCAATTTATACCGATGTTCGGCATACCAACTGGCATCGTTTGACAATCGCTTGTCTCAAAGTCGTTCAGGCCATAACGGACTATGAAGAGAATGAAAAAAAAGTTCGATTCATCTTGAGCAGCTTAGGGCAAGATACATAGCAATAACCACAGTAAGCCATCGATTTATCCGTATGCTTAGTAAGAAAATAGAGATAAAAAAAGCCCTGCGACGGCAGGGCTTGGATAGATAATATTGCTTATTACAGTACGATGCCGGCAAACAGGAAGCCGAACATAATACTGAAGACCATGCTCAACAGACCCGGGATCATGAAGCTGTGGTTAAAGATATATTTACCGATGTTTGTTGTGCCCGTACGGTCAAAATCGATTGAAGCGATGATTGGGCCGTAGTTTGGAATGAAGAAGTAACCGTTAACTGCAACAAATGTTGCAATGATCACTTCCGGTGGAAGGCCTAGGGTAATCGCAACCGGTACAAGTACAGCGGTTGTCGCACCTTGGCTGTTCACCATGACAGACAGTGCAAACAGAGCAAAGGCAAAGGTCCAAGGAGCAACTTCTACCAAACCAGCCACAGTTTCTTTTACCATCACACCGTGACCGCCGATGAAGGTGTCACCTAGCCACGCGATACCGAAGATAGCAACAATGGCACGCATACCTGCATGGAACACCGAGCCTTGGGTAATGGCATAACCGTCAGGCTTGCAGATTAGGATGATCATGGCTGCAACAGACAGCATGACAATCTCAATCGTGTGGGCCATTCCCATGGCATTGCCATCAAAGCTCGGACGTAGTGACGGGAATGCTCCCATCAGTACAACAATCAATGAACCAAACAAGAACAGTGATACGGCTTTCTTGGCTTCAGGCTTGATCACAAGCTCTTCAACCTTCACTTCCTGTTCCATTTCTTTACGGAAAACAGGATCTTCCATACGGCGGCGATATTCAGGATCGTCTTTGAGCTCTTTGCCTAGCTTGTTAACGATAACACAGGCAGCCGTTAGACCTAGGCTGGTGCCTGGAATCGTAACCATGAGAACGTCGGCAAGGGTAATTCCCTGAGGCTCAAGGAAGGCAACAAGAGCAACAACAGCGGCTGCAATTGGGCTGGCGACAATGGCGAACTGGGAGGCAATAACTGCCATACCCATTGGGCGTTCTGGACGAATGCCACTGCGGCGGCTAACTTCCGCAATCACAGGTAGTACGGAATAGGCTACGTGGCCTGTACCCGCCATCATAGTGAATACATAGGTAACAACCGGCGCGATAAAAGTAATGTATTTAGGGTTTTTGCGCAGGATATTGGTAGCAATTTTGATCAGGAAATCAAGACCGCCAGCAGCTTGCATTGATGCTGCTGCCGCAACAACAGCCATGATCATCAACATTACATTGATAGGTGGACTGGTAGGCTGCAAGCCAAAGATGAAGCTTAAAACGGCTAAGCCGACGCCCCCCATAACACCCAAACCGATACCACCGATCCGGGCACCGATCAAAATACAGACAAGTACAATCAGAAATTCAACAAAAAACACATCAATCTCCTTGATGACAGCGTTTAAGATAGATTAAAAATTTGGTTGCACATGATATATGTTTTATATATTTAACAATCGAACATTCATCACACAAAAACACCATAACCTTGCTTTTTATAAGGGCTAAATGTGGGTAAGAATGAGTGGTTGTTAACGTAAGGTGTTAGAGGTTTAGTTAAGGTTTTGGAGATTAATTCAATATGCGAAGGCGTTAACTTACAGTGTTGACAGTGACGGCGATTAAGAAGACTTGTTGTGTAGATATTAACAAGCTGGTGTGGGCCCATAAGTGCCTATTTAGGGTCTGCTTTATACCCAAGCTAGCTTGGGTATAAATAGATTATGCTGTGGCTTTGGTTTTTACCACCAGGTGGTTACGGTTATCACGGCTTTGGCGAATAAGCTCATCACCAGCCAGCATATCTTCTGACTTTGCCAAACGGTCATAAAGCAATACATTCACGGTAGCGGCCAGATTCATACAGCCGACTGTCGGAACATAAACGACAGCATCAGCTCTGTCGACCACATCCTGCGCAATCGTGCCGTCTTCGGGGCCAAATACATATAGCGCGTTTTCCGGGTGTTGAAAGTGCGGTAGTGGTATTGCACCTTCTGCCAATTCAACGCAAACAATATGAGTATCTGCAGGCAAGTCATCAAGCAAAGAGTTCACGCCAGTGAGCGGGATTTTGCGTGACATGCTTTTGGTGTCAGTCTGAAATTTCGCTGCACGATCATAACGCTCGCCAGTATAAATTACATTGTCGACTCGATAGCACCCTGCGGCGCGCATGACGGCCCCGACGTTTGTTGGGCTTTTCGGGTTACTTAGTCCAATACTGACCTGGGTATTTTTCATCAATGTTTTCCGCTTACCTGGTATGAAAGAGCGCGGCATTCTAACAAAGCAAATGAAGGAGCGGTAGCGCGGTAATAGATGCTTCGTTTTTATTCTATAAACCTTATAACTTATATGGTATCTGTTCACAAAGTGAGCGGTTAGGCAGCGTGAATGGCCTCTTAGCCCGCTAAACGGTAGATAAGTCACTAAAATATAATAATTTACTGTCTACACTGAAGTTATTTAGTGTCATAAGAAGAGGGATCTTTATGTCAATTAAACCTCTAAGCAGTGACAAGCTGTATCGCGCATCAGAATTGAATGGGCTGGCGGCTGATTGCAAGTCGACCAAGCACCTGACTCCGCTTGATGAAATTGTCGGGCAGGAAAGGGCACAGCAGGCCGTTGAGTTTGCTATGTCGATTAAAGAGAAGGGTTACAACATCTATGCCATTGGCCGCAACGGTCTTGGCAAGCGCACCATGGTGCTGCGTTATCTCAACCGCCATGATCCGAACGGGAATGGGACACCGTTATATGACTGGTGTTATGTGGCGAATTTCGAAGAAACCCGAAGCCCGAAAGTATTGAAGTTACCAGCGGGTACCGGGAATAAATTCAAGAAAGAAATCGAAAAGCTGATGTTGAGGTTAGTTAAGGCTTTGCCGCTGGCGTTCGACAATGAAATGTATTATAGCCGTTCTGAAACATTGAAGAATCAGCTAACGCAGAAGCAGGAAAGTTCACTGTTAACCCTGACCAATGAGGCGAAAGAGAACAGTGTCAGCCTGTCGTTGACCACTCAGGGCGAGTATCAGCTGGTGGCTCTGAACGGTGAGGAGCCTCATACAGAAGAGAGCTTTGCTCAGCTGTCAGAGGAAGAACAGGAACAATTTGAAGAAACGATTAACGATCTGGAGAAAAAACTTCGTGGCATCGTACGCCAGCTAACCGAGCTAGAGGAAGAGTTCTCCGATAAAATTCAGAAGCTGAATGAAGAAGTTGCTCTCGATGTGGTGGTGCATTTTATCAAGCCGCTCAAAGAGGCCTATCGGGGCCAGTCAGAGATAAAGGCGTATCTGAAAGCGATGCAGAAAGATATTCTGGAGAATCTGGATATCTTTCTGGAAGAAAGCGAAGAACAAGTTGCTCTTGCCTACGCGGCGCTGGACAAAAAAATGCCACGGCGTTATCAGGTAAATGTGTTGGTGAGCCAGTCGGAGCAGAAGTTTCCTATCGTGGTCGAAGATAGCCCGAGCTACCACTCCATATTCGGTTATGTGGAAAATGCGACCTACAAGGGAACGGTATTTACCGACTTTTCATTGATCCGCTCAGGCAGCCTGCACCGGGCAAACGGTGGTGTGTTGCTGATGGATGCGGTAAAAGTGTTGGAGCGGCCTTATGTATGGGATGGCCTTAAGCGAGCACTGCGAGCCAGAAAGTTGAACGTGAGTTCGCTGGAACGGGAAGTAACCCTGTCTGGAACTATCTCGTTGGAGCCTGAAGATATTCCGCTGAATGTTAAAATCATCTTGTTCGGGGACTACCAGACCTACCAGTTGCTTCAGCATTATGATCCGGATTTTAGCGAGTTGTTCCGTGTTACCGCCGACTTTGAAGACGAGATGCCGCGTACTGACGAGTCCGAGGTTCAATATGCCCGTTTTATCTCCAGTATTGTGAATGACAGCGAAATGCTGCACTGCGATAGAAAAGCGATTGCCAGGATCATTGATTACAGTTCACGGCAGGCCGATGATCAGAACAAGCTGTCTCTGCACTCTGCCGATATTGCTAATTTGCTTCGCGAAAGTAATTACATGGCGAAGTCATCGAAAGCGACGATGATCCGGGCTAATCATGTCGAGCAAGCCTTGCAGAGCCAGGAAAAGCGGGTTAGCAGGCTCAAAGATCATGTTATGCAAACATTTACCAACGGTACGACACTGATCGATACCCAGGGAGAGGTTGTTGGTCAAATCAATGCTCTGTCAGTGATATCAACAACTGACTACCAGTTTGGAGCCCCCAATCGCATCACCGCAACGACTGCTTACGGGGAAGGCGAGGTCTTTGATATTGAACGCAATGTGAAGCTCGGAGGCAGTATTCACTCGAAAGGTGTCATGATTCTGTCGGCTTATTTAGCTTCAATTTTTGGCAAGGCCAAGAAGATCCCGTTAACCACTCATCTCACATTTGAGCAATCGTATGGCGGTGTTGACGGTGATAGTGCATCAATGGCCGAACTGTGTGCGATTGTCTCCGCTTTTTCAAATAGCTCGCTTCGACAGGATGTGGCAATCACCGGTTCTATGAACCAGTTTGGTGAGGCTCAGCCAATCGGCGGTGTGAATGAGAAAATTGAAGGTTTCTTTGATGTCTGTGGCATCAAAGGTCGCTTGCCAACACAGGGTGTCATTATTCCTAAATCTAACGCGCACAATTTGATGCTTCGCAAGGACGTTGTGGCGGCAGTCGAGAAAGGGGAATTCCAGATCTGGGCGATAAGTCATGTCACTGAGGCACTCGAGATCCTGACTGGTAAATCGGCTGGAATCTTGTCTGATGAAAGTGGCTATCCGCTGGATTCGGTTTACGGTCAGGCTCAGGTGAAGCTGAATGAATTGAGAGTGTGATTTGACAGTAAAATAGCGATCCTGAGCATAAAAGTATGCTTAACAATATTTATTAAGTCAGTTGGTTTTCCAGCTGACTTTTTTATTTGTTCGGAATTTATGCTTAATTCAGTCTATTTTCTTATGATCCAAAGCCAGTTTTAATTCGTTTTGCTTTCCATTCGAGTTAATTGGCCAGATAATAAGTAGATGAAAATGGCTAAAACGGTTTAGTTGTGGAAAAAAGAAAACGTATAACAATTGCGGATATAGCCAAACTGGCGGGTGTCTCTAAAACGACAGCGAGTATGGTACTTAATGGCCGGGCGTCTACGTTCCGGATCAAAGAAGAAACCCGTGAGCGGGTGATGGCTGTTGCGAGAGAAAACCATTATTCGCCAAACATGCATGCAAAGTCATTACAGGCAAACCGCTCTGATGCAATTGGTTTGGTTATTCCCGACTTGACTAACTTTGGTTTTGCCTCGATCGCCCGTGAGCTGGAAAAGCTTTGCCGTCAGGCAGGGCTGCAATTGTTGATTGCCTGCTCGGAAGATGATCCGGAAGTAGAGTGCCTGGTGGTTGACGGGCTGGTTCGTCGACAAATTGATGGGTTGATTGTTGCTTCAAGCCAAACGTCTGATGAGTTCTACCAAACATTAACCAAGCAGATCCCGGTATTGCAGCTAGACAGACATATCGGCCAGTCTACGTTGCCGTTGGTGCTGACCGATGCAGCCAAAGTGACAGCAGATTTGGTCGAGACGATAGCCGCTTCTACTGTTTCTGAATTCTATTATTTTGGTGGTCAGCTAGAGCTGTCCCCAAGCCGTCACCGTTTGGCGGGTTTTGAGCTTGGTTTGAAGCGAGCTGGGCTTGAAGAAAAGTCCGAATGGATCCGCCACCGTGATTATCAGCCTGGCTCGGGCTATGAAATGATGCAGCAGCTGCACCAGGAACTGGGGCGTTTGCCTGAGGCATTGTTTACGGCCTCTTACACCTTGCTTGAAGGAGTATTACGCTACCTTAAAGAGCACAATTGCCTTGAGGCTCTGGTCAGTAAAAAGATGCGGCTGGCAACCTTTGATAATCATGATTTGCTGGATTGTCTGCCGCTGAATATTGATTCCGTCGCTCAGGATAGTGAAAAAATAGCCCAGACCAGCTTTCAGCTGATCCGGCTACTGTTATCGAGTCAGCGAGTAACACCAACCTCCTTTGCCCTTGATGCCAATATTTGCTGGCGAAGCCAGTAAGCGGCAAACCGCTGCCTTTTAGGCAGCTTTAGATACTTCGAATCGATCGACGAGTTGGTTTAGCCGGGTGACCGCATTTTTGAGTAGCGCTGTTCTTCGCCCTAGCTGCTGTGATGAAACCTCTAGAGATTGTGTGGTGCTTTGAGCCCTTTTAGCGGTATTGGTGTGTTCTTCACTTGTACTGGCGATGTGGCTGATGTTATCGAACATAGTGTCGACTGCTTGCTGAAGCTTCTCGCTTCGTTGTCCGTCATCCAGACGGAAAGAATTCTGTTCGACATTCTTGACTCCTTTCTCCATGAAGTTGACTGCGGTTTCCGATTCCTTTCGTAACTTGTTCATAATACTGCCGATGTGATTTGCCGCTTGTGAAGTCTTGGTTGCAAGATTACGTACCTCGTCAGCCACAACCGAGAATCCCCGACCATGTTCGCCTGCTCGGGCAGCCTCAATGGCAGCGTTCAGGGCCAGCAAATTGGTTTGGTCGGTGATCTCCGAAATCAGTTTGACAATATCGTCGATCTCTTTCATTTGGTTGTTCACATCGTTGACACTGCGCGCAGAGGCCTCAACAATCTCTTTGATTTTATTGGTATTGCTGACAGCTTGTTGATACTCCTTTTGGGCGCTATTAACCGTATTGTGCATTTCATGCTGCATCGTGTTGGCGGCAATAGTGGCATTGGATATTTCTCGTTGCTGACTGTCGGCGAGAGACAGCATTGCTTCGATAGAACCTGCTGTGGCAATGGTTGACTCATCAACAATGTCGCAGCGTCTTAACATGGATTCACTGACCTGCCTGACTTCACTGGAGGCATGGATCATTTCACGCATGATCCCATCGAGGTTGTCGATGAAGCTGTTGATCCAGCGTCCCATATCACCCGATTCGTCCGGTTTGAACTGGCGTGTATTTAATCGCTGCTTTAGGTTGCCATTTCCTTCAGCAATGGTTTGAATGACATCCGACATCTTTTGTAGCTGCCTGGCGATGGGGTTTGCCGCCATAAAGGTAAAGACCAGAGTACTGATAATGATTGTAAGTAGGGTGACAAGCCCTTGTTGTAAGACTGACAGTGACAGCCAGTGGGTAAGTAGTAACGGGGTGAGAAGGGAGAATACCAATGCTAGAGTGTATTGCTTGCTAAGGTTGAAGCCAAGAGAACGATGGCGGTAGACCTCTTCCAGATCGGCTTCGCACATCATACCCCAGCGATCGGGTGATCCTTTTAGCTGAAAGGTCACGCCCTTGCCGATCACCGGAATGTGCCGATAATCAGAGTAGCCCGGGTAATCGATATACAGGTTGGAGCCATTGGCGATGGTTTCCCTGACGCCGGGGTGCAGCTCGTTGGTAGCCGGATCGGTAAATCGGATCTCAAACTCGGTATGTTGTCGGATCTTGACCATTCCCCAATTGGTGTTTACTCCGGATTTTAAATTCTCACCATGGGAAAAAGTGTCGTCTTCAAAACGGGATCGGGAGAGTGCGGTACCGGGAAGTATGTCTCGGTTGAGGTGAGATTCGACCATAAAAATATAGTTATCACCAGACTCATTATAAATATGACCGGCTTCCCGCTGAATTAAATCACCCATGACATCATTAGGAACACGGCCACAAAGGCAGCCGACAACCTGGTTGTCATAACAAAGAGGCTGGTAGAACATCAGTGTTACCTCGTCATGAAAAGCTGAGCTTGAAGGTCCGATGTGCAAGGTAGCTCTATCAACATAGGGTCCGTGCAGAAACTGGTTGTTTAAGCCTTTTGTAAGCACGGATCTGTCAGCATGCTGGGTACCGATATGCCGTGCATAGCTCGAGAAATTCACACTTCCTGTTGTCTGAACAATGAATAGTTCCGAGAAATCACCATTGCGCTCTAGCAAATGCTTCAGTACGTTGTTTTTCTCGCTGTCTGGTTTTGTTGCAACATATAAAGCTGCATTTTGTAGGAAATCCCACTGGCTGTTTACCCATGACTGGAGTAAGTGAACACGGTTGTTAGCAATATTCTCAAACGTTTGCTCTAGCGTAGATCGGCGGGAGCGGTTTAACCAACAGGCCTTGCGCATTGCTAGTTTCCCCGTCGTGCCCCAGAACGGTAACCAGCGCTTCTCTTTCTCCGACAATTTCATCTTATGTCTTCCTTAACTTAATGATATTAATACCTTTAAAGCAATCTTGGTGCCATCTTCTATGAAGATAAAAAGAGGGGACAATTGAGCGGACAATGAAGAGTTAAAAGGATAAATTGCGCCGATAATTTCTTTTTTACTGTTTAGTTCTTCAAAACCCCTTGAAACGGGCAAAGAGTCATATTTTGGTTTGCACTATATGGGTGCGGATGCACCAGTGTGTAGCTTTCTACTCTTTCTCTCCTCTTCTATCAAATAGCCCAACGCGAAATTCCACTAACGAGTAATCAGTCGAATTTTCAGCATAACAATACCGTATGTGTGGTAAGCGCACGATTTGGTGTCTGAATAATATTCCCTCTCTGCATATGTCGAGATCACATATTGAGTAAATATGACACTACGATCACAAAGCTAAACGGTTTTAGCAGGTTTTCCTCGATCAACTAAAACGGTTTAGCAATAATCAGCTCAGTTGTGTAGTGGTTTACAAATTAACGGATAGATGGAATTAGAATGATGAAAAAATGCCTCTTATCACTTGCAGTGTCTTTTGCCGTAACTTGTTCTGGTGCTGCTTTTGCACAAGACGATGCGGCGAGCTTAGAGCAAAGGATTGCTGATCTAGAGAAGCGTCTGGAAAAAACTGAGCAGGTGGCAGCTGATGCTGAAAGCCAAGCATCTGCATTTGAATTTCACGGGTATGCTCGCTCAGGTTTGCTAATAGATGACAACCTGAATGGCGCAACGGGGACTGGCCCGTACATGACAGCGGCTGGTGCGCTAGGTGGAGCGGTTGGTCGTCTGGGTGTCGAAGATGATAACTACGTTGAAGTGGTGCTTGATCATAATATCCAGCAGGATGACGGTTCATGGTCGAAGTACCGTGTGATGCTGGCTGATAGCACGGAAACCAACAACGAATGGACTGCCGATGATTCGAAACTGAATGTACGTCAGGTTTTTGCCGAGCTGGGTGGCCTGGAGTCATTTGATGGAGCTCTGGCCCATGCTTCGATTTGGGCGGGTAAACGCTTTGACCGAGATAACTTTGATATTCACTTCATGGATACCGATATTGTCTTCCTGTCTGGTACTGGTGCCGGTATTTATGATGTTCAGTTCAGCGAGGACTGGAGCACTAACTTCTCGGTATATGGGCGTGACTTCGGAACCATTGATAGCTCAAGCCTTGAAGTTGAAAACTATATCGTCACGATGAACAACTACATCGGTCAGTGGCAGTTAATGCTGAATGCTATGACAGCGGGAGACAATGAAGATAGAGCTGATAATACTAACGGAACAACACCGACCAAACGTGCCGATAATGGTTTCCACGCATTATTAGCCTATCACGGCAACAACTTCTACGGTGGTGGTGAAGGTTTCTCTAAGACTGGTGTGCTAGTTGGCCAGGGCCTAGGTGCAGAGTTGAAAGGGATAGGCTCCAACGGTGATCTGAACGAAGATGCTCAGGCGGTTCGACTATTTAGTTACGGTGTCACTCGCTTTGCCGATAACTGGCGTATTGCTCCGGCATTCCTAGGTGAATTCAGTAAAGATCGCGTTAAAGACGGCGACGAGTTCCTGTGGGCGACGGCGAATGTGCGCTTGGCACAGGAGCTAACCAAAAACTTTGAAATGGTGTATGAAGGCTCATACCAGTACATGGATTTGGATAACGGTACCGAGCAAGCAGACGGTAGCTTTTATAAGGCCACGATTGCACCAACCTTTAAGCTAGATACGTCTGGTGGTTTCTTCCAGCGTCCGGAAATTCGTTTTGCGGCGTCATATGTTGATTGGAGTGAAGATCTAAACAATTACTCTGTGAGCTTGGCTAATGATGCAAGCACCATGGGCGAAGGTGGTGAAGTGATCTTCGCAATGCAGATGGAGACCTGGTTCTAGTATCGGATGCAATAAACCGCATTTACGAATCGTCTGGAGCAGCCTTTTTAAACTTGTGTTTTTATAGAATGTTTTTTCTAGCGGTGGCCTTGTGCCGCCGTTTTTTTTGCGATTATTCGGGAAGTGCAGAAAACAAAAAAGCCGAGCAATGCTCGGCCTTTTCATTCAACGTGGAATTGAGCTTATTCAGCAATTTCAGCGTTGTGGTAGACGTTCTGTACGTCGTCGCAGTCGTTCAGCGTATCAAGGAACTTCTCGAATGCCGCAACATCATCGCCAGAAATCTCTGTCATTGTCTGAGGCACGAAAGAGATCTCTTCAACGTCAAGCGTAACTTCTGGCATTGTCGCCGTTAGCGCATTTTTCACCTTGAAGAATTCTGTGTGCGGTGCATAAACAGTGATGACACCGTCTTCACACTCGATGTCGCTGACGTCAACATCTTCCATCATCAGGTTTTCTAGCACGGCTTCTTCGTCGTCACCGTTAAACTGGAATACAGCCTGGTGTTCGAACATGTGGCCAACAGTACCCGGACCACCAATTTTGGCATGGTTCTTAACGAACGCCTGGCGAACATCCATGAAAGTACGGTTGTTGTTGTCTGTTAGACAGTCAACGATAACCATGCAGTTACCCGGGCCGAAACCTTCGTAGCGCGCAGTTGCAAAATCTTCACCGCCACCACCTTTGGCTTTATCGATCGCTTTCTCGATAACGTGAGATGGTACTTGGTCTTTTTTCGCTTTTTCGATCAAACGCTTAAGTGCAAGGTTGCTATCTGGGTCAGTGCTACCGTTCTTAGCACAGACGTAGATTTCTTTACCGTACTTTGAGTAAACCTTGATCTTTGCGCCTGCCGTTTTTGCCATAGACAATTTGCGTACTTCGAACTTTCTTCCCATGAGGAATAACTCTCTATGTTGATATTTGGGACTTTTGTTGAGGGCGGATTTTACCAGTTAGTGAGGGGGGAAGGCTAGGAGTTTAAGTTGAATCTATAGGGCGAGAAGGAGACCGGTCGCTAAGAGTGATGCCGATGTAACCTATTGGTTTGCATAATGCTTACACAGAGAAGCATTTGCACAAATTGCGTAAATGTGACTCGTGTTGCATATATTGAATTTATAATCTCGGTTGTATCGCGTAAGTTTTGCACAATAAAAAGCATTGGTTAGTATTGTGTATATGTTTCTTTGCGATTTGGTGTCAAATGTTAGACATTGGTTTCCGTCGCCTACCGATAGATTGTTCTATCTCTCCAACGTTGATGGCTTCTATTGAAGCGCTCTCGAATGGTGAGTGGCTCGCTCATGTTAATCGTGCCTGCTATGACGGCGCATGGGATGTATTCCCATTGCGCGGCCTTGCAAAGTATCAAAACCAGTCCCCAATCCTGCAGGCATTTGCGTTGGAAGAGTCAGAATCTGAAGCAGATTTTGATAACTATGCTTCGCTACAGAGCTGCCCGGAGCTGACCACTTTTCTCAATCAGCTAAGTTGTCCCATTCTTTCTGTTCGATTAATGCGTTTGAGCCCCGGCGCGGCGATTGCTCCGCACCGTGATCACGGATTGTGTTTTTCGAAGGGACAGGCTCGACTCCATCTATGTCTGCAAACTGATCCCGATGTCGAGTTTATCGTCGAGGGCGAGTCGGTCCATATGGGTGAGGGGGAATTTTGGTACCTCAATGCCGATATGGAACATGCGGTCTACCATCGGGGAAGCAAAGACCGTATCCATGTAGTGATTGACTGCATTGCCAATGATTGGCTGCGAAATATGTTGGGTCTGCCGGAGCATCGTGAGCTAGCGGACTCTTCAGTTCCAGAGCGGCAAGCTTGGTTAACCAAATTGGCTGAGCAGATTGTGTCCTGTCCGCATGAAGAGCGTTACGGATTACGTCAGCCGGTAAGGGAACTGGCAACCAGCCTAGCTAAATTGGTCGAGCTGGAATTGCATCCTGATATTTTCCTGGACACTGATTTTACCATGACACCCTTTGGGAAAGCGGTATCGATGACAACGGCAGCGCAGTGTGCGGAAGAAGTGTTGCGCACAGCGGTGCTTGTACGCGGTATTCATCAGGCCATCAGTGAAAGATTACCCTCTGAACAACCAGTTTCTGTGTTATATGCCGGAACTGGTCCTTTTGCGACTTTGCTACTGCCTCTGATGGGAATGTTTTCAGCAGCCCAGCTTCAGGTAACCATGCTCGATATTCACGCCGAGTCTTTGGAGAAGCTCCAATCTTTAGTCGAAGCGTTTGGTTTGGAAGATCGCGTGGCAGATTATATCTGTGCCGATGCAACCAGTTGGCAGTCTGAAGCCCAGTTTGATTTGGTTGTGTCGGAAACCATGAAGGCAGCGCTGGCTACAGAGCCGCAGGTCAGTGTTTTCTCGCACTTGGTGTCATATCTTAAACCGACAGGAACATTGATTCCGCAGGCCGTTGAGCTGACTGTGAACGGGCTGGATCTCAACGGTAAACGCATACCGTTAACGGCCAAAGGACGGCTGGATCGGACAACAGCGTGTGATTTTGCTAATGGTAATCACCAAGCATTGGATATGAGTGCACCTTTACCCGATCAGGGCAGTATTCAGGCCATCGAGATTTGCACTGAAATTCAAGTTTATGGGCATCACCGATTAACCGACTATGACTGTAGCCTTAACCTTCCTTTCGTGATCCCGTTTTCACTGCCGACACAGCAAATAATCAGTGGTTTTAACAAGTCAGAGGCTGGAGGTGATGTACAGCTGGCATATTCCACAGGTTCAGAGCCGGGTTACACCTTATCGTTCATACCATCAACTACTGACACTACAGCTATCGAGGGTTAAGAATAATGCGAAAAGGATCACCTGTAGAATTAGATCAGCAACGTCGTCGTTTTATCGGCTCAAGTCTTGCCGCCTTTGGCGTGGCCAGTGTGGCGGGGTTACCAGCGCCGGCATTTGCCAATAATCAATTATCAACAGAAAGAGCCTCTAAAGATAACTGCAGTCGATTGACGGAGCTGCAGGTTGCTTCAATGGGAATAAACGCGCCAACCTTTACGGTTGAAACGCCACAAGGTGAGATGCAGACATTGACACGCCAGCTTCGTATGGCGCGACGATATCAGGATCTCTTGTATCTCTCCTTCCAGAACGAGTCTTCAATACATGTCTATGATTCAACCTCTTTGCTGCCTCGATTCGAAATCCCATTCGGTGCTCAGCTAGGCATATTAAAAGACTTTGCAGTGAGCGAAAGTGGCGATGTTTTTGCGCTTTTTACCGGCCGACACACCATTACTCATCTGAGTTCAAACGGGGCTTTCGTCCAGACAATTGGTGAGTTTGGCATTGATAAACCCCAGCAGTTAAACGGGCCTAGTTCACTGACGATAGATTCCCTGGGTAATATTCATGTCTGGGACTCCGGGGCACGAAAAATAAAAGTATTCACTCCCGATAACCAATTTGTACGCCAGTACGGTCAGGCGCGATTTAGCCCGGTACAGATGGTGAGAAGTATTGACGGGCGAGATCCTATCGTGGTGATTGGTGGTAATAGTGGAGACCAAGTCTGGTCATTTCAGGTTTAGTGATAAAGAAGTGAATTAGAATGATAAGACAAAAACAGCAGCAACAAACTCAGCCGCTTGGTTTTGCTGAACCTGTAGTGGATGATTTACTTAAACACTCGCTGAGAGAACAGCTTGAGTCTTTGACTAAAGCCAAGTTGTCTGATTGGGAGCGAAGGGACTTATTACAGAAGAGTTTTACCAAAGCGATTGAAGCTGTTTTGCTAGAAGAAAAAGTAGAACATCATACTTTAACCAAGTTGTTTACGGACATGTATGACTGTGCGGCTTTATCCATGGCGCAAGCTGGACTTAGCCAGGAACAGTTAACTTGTCAGTTCGTGAGCGAATCGGGGTTAATTATGTCCCCCCTTAATTGCCGTACCACGATTAAAGATATCTATCGTATAAGTGGGTTTGCCCGCGGTGTTGATAAAGCAGTAAAAGGGCAGTTAGAACATAAAAAACAAATTCATATTTTATATCCTGCTTGTGGGCCATTTGCTCCGTTATTGCTGCCATTGTTGCAGTTTTATAAAGAGCAGGGAAATATTACGAGCGAACAGCTAAAAGTGACTTTAGTTGATATTCAGCCGGGAGCCATATTAGCCCTTCGTCAGCTTATCACTGACCTTTCTATCAGCGATTACATTGAGGAAGTTGTTGAGCAGGACGCAACTCAGTATGTCCCTCAACATGATATCGATCTGTTGGTGCTGGAGGCTATGCAGCATGGTTTCACGAAAGAAGGCCAGCTTAGTATTGCAAAGCATTTGATCCAGTTTCTTTCTATTGATGGTTGGCTAATTCCAAAAGAAATATCGGTACGTGGAATTCTGATTCATGGTGAAACTGAGTTTAATCAACAATGGAAAGATGTTGAGTATACGCATTCACAATATGTCAGTGACAACGCTCAAGCGGATAGGGTTGAATTGGGCGAGATCCTGAAAGTGTCGAAATCTACCTTGCTTGCAATGAAAGAGATTGAACTTGATGACGGAATAAAAGTTGTTGAGGCTAATACTGTTTTATTACCAACAGGCATTCAAGATGTGAAGGAACGCATTTTTGCTATATATGCTCGTGTAGAAACGTTTGATGAAGAGTCGGTAGAGCAGTACGACTCAGGTATCAGCCACCCGTTACCTGATATGACATTCTATATCGATAGTCGTCCAAAGGCTCCGGAGTTAAAGCATTTTATCGTTAATAGCGGTGATGCTGTCAAATTTTACTATCAGTTAACTGGACTACCAAGGTTTATACCTACGAAGGCCAGTGCGTAATCTATTAAATCGTGGAAAGGGATATTAGGGAATAATATGCAGCAACCTCTGAAGATTGTTATTTTTTCCTCAAGCTGTATGTGTTTACCATTGGTGAATATGTTACAGAATAAACATCTGTTAGTTGGTGTGGTTGTGACGGTTAGTACGGATCCTCTAGCAAATGCAGATACTCAGCAATTAGTTGCTAACTTACAAGCAATGTCGATACCTATTGCTTCTTTTTCAGAAGAAGAGTCTCTAGCCGCTGAACTTGATAGCTGGCAGGCCAATATGGGGGTAGTTTTTAATTTCCCCAAACGAATTCCTTATCAAATAGTTAATTATTTTGCTGGTGAAATATTCAATATTCATGCATCAGACCTTCCAAATTATAGAGGAAGTATGCCTGTTTATTGGCAGCTAAGGCATAACCTGGATGAAACGAAGCTAACATTACACAGACTAGTGCAACAGTTTGACAGTGGTGATATTGGTCATCAGCTGTCTTTGCCCATTCACCCTTTTGATAATTTTCAGACATTGAATATGAAGATAATGCAACTGGCACCTCAGTTAGCCAGTGAATTTATTGAATCATTTAAAAATCAGTCAGTTGTCTGGATACCTCAGCGTGAGTTAACAGAATATGATTATGCTGCCGGGCGGCTGACCACTGAAGATTTACAGCTAAATTGGAATAAAAATACCGTTGATGAGTATATCGGGGCGACTAAAGCCGGTAATCCGCATCATGGCGGGATATCGGTGACATGTGCGCAAGGGCCGTTTCAGATATTACAGATCTCTAAAAGTCAGCAGCCTACCTATGGTGCTGAGCCCGGTACCGTTTTATTGGTTGATAAGTTTAAAGGCTGGGTGGTTGCAGTCACTAACGGTAGTGTGTCATTGGATGTCGTGGCGAGTCAGAGTGGTTATTTTTCCGGATATCAGTATGCCATCCGGTATGGGATAGATGCTGGCGTTCAGTTAATTTGAACCAGCATAGCTCATTATTTTGTAGTACGTAAGTTATTTGGGTTTTTGGTAATTTTGCTGTTGTGTTCGTTTTATTAATAGAAATTATCAATATATCGGGAATAAGGAGATGGAAACATGGAAACGTTTATAGGTTTTGTTTATCCCTGTGCATTTAATTTTCCACCGCGAGATTATGCATTTTGCTCAGGGCAACCTGTCTCAATTGCTGATAACACAACATTGTTTGCATTGATCGGTACCTACTATGGCGGTGACGGAAGGGTAACTTATGAGTTACCAGACTTGCGAGGACGTACACCAGTTGGATCTATGGAGATGGGTTATCCCACGCCTCCACTAAGCCCTATAGGTCTTGGATGGAGGGGAGGGCTGCAAATAACGAAACTGTCTTCCGCTCAATTGCCTGCGCACAGTCATTCTGCAACATTTACTCCCGATGGTGGTGATTCTTCCAGTGCAACTTTGGCGGTTTCTACGTCAGGTGGCGATCAAATTGCTGGAGAAGGCAATTACTTTGCAAACGGTAAGCAAGGTTTTAATAGCGTGAAAGGATTTGTTACGTCGGCTAATAAAGGAACGACGGTTGATATTGGTGGTTTAAATGTATCAGGGGCTGGAGGTGGTGGGACTGTAGCTGTTGGTGAAACAGGCGGCGATGCATTTATTGATATACGAAACCCGTATTTAGGAATGAATTACGTCATTGCTATGGATGGGCTATTTCCTCCGCGAAATTAGTCAATAAAAAGCAGTGAGTGATTATGAAGTGGCATAGTTAATTTGGTTACGCGTTTGAGTTCACTTAAGTCGCAGAAATTTTTATAACAATAAATTTGTAAATAGGGAGGTGAGGTAATGTATTCGTTTATGGGATTTGTCTACCCCTGTGCATTTAACTTTGCACCGAGGGATTATGCGTTTTGTGCCGGTCAAATTATTCTGATTTCAGATAATCAAGCGTTGTATTCGTTGCTTGGGTCGACATATGGCGGTGATGGAAGGTCAACGATGGGGCTGCCTGATTTACGCGGCCGTACACCCGTAGGCTCAAGCAGAATGGGGAGCCCTTTGCCACCATTAATTCCAATAGCTCCAGGAGAAATGTACGGAGTGCAATACACAACGCTTTCAGTAGCTCAGATGCCAACCCATAGTCATGTGGCATCTTTCACTCCAAGTGGTGGAGGCTCTTCTAGTGGAACACTGGCAGTTTCGACGTCAAATGGTGAGCAAAATGCCGGGGAAGGTAGTTATTTTGCCAATGGTAAGCAAGGCTTCAATAGTGTGAAAGGGTTTGTGGCTTCGGCGGATGTAGGAACGACGGTTGATATAGGTGGTTTAAATGTGTCCGGTTCTGGCAGTGGTGGCACAGTAGCAGTTGATCCGACAGGTGGTAGTAGCTCAATAGATATACGAAATCCTTACTTAGGGATGAATTACGTTATTGCTATGGAAGGGGATTATCCGCCTCGAAATTAACTAATAATTACTCGCAAGTGGTTAGTTTGCTTCTATGTTGATGTCGCTTTTGTAATGACAATAAGGAGGTAGTGTTATGGATTCATTTTTAGGCTTTGTCCATCCTAGTGCATTTAATTTTGCACCAGTCAATTACGCGTTTTGTGCAGGTCAAATTATTACGATTTCAGATAATCAAGCGCTGTATTCGTTGCTTGGGTCGACGTATGGCGGTGATGGAAGGTCAACTATGGGGCTGCCTGATTTACGGGGGCGTACGCCAATAGGTTTTGGGTCACCTTCTTTACCAACACTTAACCCAGTAGCTTGGGGGGAACTGGGAGGGAGGCAATATACATCGCTTTCAGTAGCTCAGATGCCTACCCATAGTCATGTGGCATCTTTCACTCCAATTGGTGGAGGCTCTTCTAGCGGAACACTGGCAGTTTCGACGTCGGATGGGAATCAAGATGCCGCGACAGGAAATTATTTTGCCAATGGTAAGCAAGGCTTCAATAGTGTGAAAGGGTTTGTGGCTTCGGCGGATGCAGGAACGACGGTTGATGTAGGTGGTTTAAATGTATCGGGTTCAGAAGGCGGTGGTGCTGTAGAAGTGGGTACTACTGGCAGTAGTACCCCGATAGACATCCGAAACCCTTATTTAGGTTTGAATTATGTTATTTCGATGAAAGGAATTTATCCGCCTCGAAATTAGTTCAATAGTGTTGGTGAATGATTGTTTAGTTTCTGTGTGGCTTTATCTATTTATGGCCGAAGCCAACTAGAGTTCAGAAAATGGAATAAGGAGATAAAGTAATGGAATCTTTTATTGGGTTTGTCTATCCGAGTGCATTTAACTTTCGCTCCTAGAAATTACGCTTTTTGTGCGGGTCAGTTGCTCCAAATCTCAGATTTTTCAGCATTATTTGCCCTAATCGGTGCGACTTATGGTGGTGATGCCAGAACATCAATGGGGGTGCCTGATTTACGGGGACGTACACCTGTTGGTAGTAGTGTTATGGGAACTCCATTGCCCCCTGTTTCTCCTATAGCGTGGGGACAAAGAGGAGGGGCTCAAGAGATTAATTTAGCTGTTTCTCAATTACCTGCTCATAACCACTTAGCCACATTTACTCCAAGTGGTGGAGGCTCTTCCAGTGGGACATTGTCAGTTTCGACGTCGGATGGAAATCAAGATGCAGCTGCAGGTAATTATTTTGCCAACGGTAAGCAAGGTTTTAACAGTGTGAAAGGGTTTGTTGCTCCAAATAATGTAGGAACAACGGTTGATATCGGTGGCCTCAATGTATCAGGTTCCGGCGGAGATGGTACTGTCGTCATTGATAATACTGGGAACGGAGCATCTATTAATATTCAAAACCCTTATCTGGGTGTTAATTATGTAATGGCGTTAATAGGTACTTTTCCTTCTAGGAATTAGTAATCAAAAGGCACGAAAGTGGTTATTTGATTATTAAGGTATATATTTCGTCAATCTTTGGTCGCAGAAGTAGAGTAAGCAGGGACGCTTATGGGTAATCTCATAAAGAAAATCAAGGCAAATGCAGAAGAAACTTTATTAGCTTTTACCAATCGAGGCGAAATACAAACGTCACTTTCAAAAATATTGAAAGTTTGCTCAATATTGTTGCTCGCTTTTTCCGTTTTTGCGAATGCTGCTTCTGTGTCGATTACTAATAATGATGGGAAGGGAGATGGTACATCTGGTGGAACTCAAATTCTTGCACAATCGTTTATCGCTACAAAGAATGGGCTTCTGACTAGTATAGGTTTTGCTAGTGGGTCATCTACACTTGGAACTTCATGTACTTTAAAGGTTTATAACGGCTCAGGGACAAGCAGTGAAGCTGTGCATTCTCAAAATATTGGCGTTTTGCCAAGTACGATAAATTCACTTACTAGTTTCTCTTTTTCGACATATGTTTTGGACCAAAGCTTACCTATTATAAGTGGTAATGCATATACCTTTGAAATTACTCCGTCAGATTGCAGTGACTTGCTATACGAACAGTCAGGTAGCTATTCTAGTGGTTCTTTATATGTGGGAGGCAGTATAGTTGGTGATTATGACTTACTATTCAAAGTTGTTCAGGGGGATGGTAACAGTTCGCCTACACTCTCTGGCTTACCGATAAGTGCCAGTGTTTCCGAAGATGTGGCTACAAGTATTGATTTATCATCAGTATTCGTTGCGGATGCTGATGGAGACACAGTGACACTGACGTTAGCCGTTAATTCAGGCGTGATAGCATCCAGTGATGGCAATGGTACTTTTTCGTCGGTAACGGTTTCAAATTCAGGAACTACCAGCATGACTTTGGCTGGCACTGCGTCGAGCATTAATAGCTATTTGGACTCAATAACTAAAATTAATTATACGACTGCTTCTAACTCAACTTCCTCTGTTACTCTGACGCTTACCCCTAATGATGGTACTGTCGATGGGTCTGCTGCAACATCGACTTTAAATATTAATGCTGTCAATGATGAGCCTTTACTCACTATAGGTGCAAATCAAAATAATTCGGGGGCTGATGCCGGCGTATTACAAACTGTTACTAGTTTTGCCAGTATGAGTTCTCCGGGTGGAGGAAGTGATGAAACCTCCCAGTCTGTCTCTTCGTTTATAATTAGTGAGGCTAGCGACCCGAATAATGTAGTTTCAGGCGTTGCGATAAGTAATAGCGGTACATTAACTTATACTCCGGCATCTAATGTTGCTGGAACTGCGACTATTAATGTGCAAGTACAAGATGATGGTGGTACTTCGAATGGTGGTGATGATACTTCGCAAGTATCGCAGTTTACGATTAGCGTTGACACGCTTGGTCCTGTAATCACCAACGTTTCTATTCCAAACTCTTCGCATAAAGTCGGTGATACGGTCACTGCTATGATTACCGTCGATTCTTCTTCTGATATCTATACGCTTAATACAAGTAATATCAACGGTTATTCATTAGGTAACTTAGCTAAGTTAACCGACACAACATATAGCGCAACTTTTTCTGTTGTCGATGGCAGCACCGATGTCGCAGCGGGCAGTGATGTAGCGGTTAACGCTACCCTCACAGATAGCGTCGGTAATGCCTCTAGCGCCTATTTAACAGCAATCAGTCAGTCAGACGATGCTATTTATGCTAACTACCCTAAAGTTTCACTGGGGGCTGATACCAATACCATCAATGAAGATGGCGGGGTCAGCACCCTTACGGCTTCGCTCACAAATAGTTTGAATAATCAGTGGCCCGAAGATATTACCGTTAATTTGTCCTATTCGGGGACAGCCACAATCACGGCGGACTATACCAAATCCGACAGTATTTTTATTTCCGCGGGCAGTAGTTCTGGCACCGCTGCGGTCACGGGCGTGGCGGATACCTTGTACGATGCGGCCAGCGCAGAAACGGTGATTGTTGACGTTTCTACTGTGTCGGTTGGCACTGAAGATGGTACTCAGCAACAGACAATTTCAATTACTGATGCCGAAGCGGCTCCTACTGTGTCGCTGTCTGTGGGCACGAGCACGGTGGCCGAAAATGGCGGCACTGCCAGCATAACCGCGACACTGGGGCATGCGACCTATGAAGATGTTACGGTTGGCCTGAGCTATTCGGGTACCGCGACAAGTGGTACCGACTTTGCGACACCGAGCAGTAGCATCACTATTTCAAGTGGCACTACCTCGGGCAATGCTGCAACGGGTATAACCGGCAGCGATGATGGTGACGAGGAAGGTGCTGAAACCATTATTATCGATGTCAGTAGTGTTGCTGGTGGCGGTGCTTCTGAAAATGGCGTTCAGCAACAGACAATCACGATCAGTGATGATGATGATACAACCCCGCCTGTGATAGCTAGCGTTTCTGTGCCTGCTGATAATACCTATGTTGCGGGTCAATCATTTAGTTTTACCGTCAATACCGATGAGGTCGTGACTGTCAGCGGTTCGCCCAGCCTGACGCTGAATATTGGCGGCACCACGAAATCAGCAGCCTATGCGTCGGGTTCAGGCTCTCAGGCATTGGTCTTTACTTATTCTGTCGAATCCGGTCTGGTCGATAATGATGGGATTTCGTTAACGGCATTGAGTATGAATGCCAACGAGATCCAGGACGCGGCAGGAAATGACTTAAATATTGCACTTAATTCAGTTGGTTCGTTGACGAATGTGCGGGTCGATAGTGTGGCACCGACGGTAACGGGAGTGAGTGCCAGTACGGCTGACGGTCAATATAAAGCAGGCGATAGTATTTCTCTTGCTGTAAGTTTTGACGAGGCAGTAACAGCAACAGGCTCACCGCGTTTATTGTTAGAAACGGGTACCACAGATCGTTATGCGGCCTATACATCTGGTTCGGGCAGCACCGCATTAATCTTCCAATATACGGTACAGACGGGTGATATCGCCAGTGATCTTGATTATGCCAGCACAACAGCGTTGGAGCTTAACAGCGGTACCATCAATGACAGTAATGGCAATGCAGCAGATTTGACGCTGGCATCGCCGGGTGCAGCCAATAGCCTGGGTGCCAATAAGGCGCTTGTGATTGATACTACGCAACCTACAGTCACGATCAGTAGCAATAAGTCTGTTCTGAAACGTGGCGAGACGGCCGCAATTAGTTTTACGTTAAGTGAAAGCAGCAGTGACTTCATCAAAGACGATGTTACCGTGGTTGGCGGAACACTAAGTGCACTTTCTGGTAGCGGAACAAGCTATACAGCGACTTTCACTCCTAGTGAGGATAGCAATGTCACTGCCACTATTGACGTGGTAGTTGGTAAGTTTACGGATAGTGCAGGTAATAATAATGCTGCGGCTATCCAAGAAATGATTAGTGTGGACACGGCCGTACCGAGCGTGGTGATCAGCGATGACACTACCGGGACGGCGACGGGGGATGTGACCTACACCTTCACCTTCAGTGAGTCGGTGACGGGCTTTACTGCGGACGACATCACCGTCAGCGGCGGCAGCAAGGGTGCCTTTACTGCCGTGAGTGGTGGCGTCTATACGCTAGTGGTGATGCCGGATGCGTCCAGCACCGCCAACATCACGGTGAATGTGGCCGCTAACGTGGTTACTGATGCGGCAGGCAATAACAACACCGCTGCGACCCAGAGCACACAGGCAGTAGACACGGCCGTGCCGACGGTGGCCATTACCGATGACACCACCGGGACGGCGACGGGGGATGTGATCTACACCTTCACCTTCAGTGAGGCGGTGACGGGCTTTGCCGCGGATGACATCACCGTCAGCGGCGGCAGCAAGGGTGCCTTCACCGCCGTGAGCAGCAGCGTATACACCTTGGTGGTAACACCTGATGCGTCCAGCACCAGTGACATCACGGTGAATGTGGCCGCCAACGTGGCCACCGATGCGGCAGGCAACAACAACACCGCCGCGACCCAAAGCATACAGGCGGTGGACACGGCCGTACCGAGCGTGGCCATTACCGATGACACCACCGGGACGGCGACAGGGGATGTGACCTACACCTTCACCTTCAGTGAGGCGGTGACGGGCTTTATCGCCGACGATATCACCGTCAGTGGCGGCAGCAAGGGTAGCTTCACTGCCGCGAGTGGTAGCGTTTATACGCTAGTGGTAACACCGGATGCGTCCAGCACCAGTGACATCACGGTGAATGTGGCCGCCAACGTGGCCACCGATGCGGCAGGCAATAACAACACCGCGGCGACCCAAAGCATACAGGCGGTGGACACGGCCGTACCGACGGTGGTCATTACCGATGACACCACCGGGACGGCGACGGGGGATGTGATCTACACCTTCACCTTCAGTGAGCCGGTGACGGGCTTTGCCGCGGATGACATCACCGTCAGCGGCKGCAGCAAGGGTGCCTTCACCGCCGTGAGCAGCAGCGTATACACCCTGGTGGTGACGCCGGATGCCAGTAGCATCAGTGACATCACGGTGAATGTGGCCGCCAACGTGGCCACCGATGCGGCAGGCAATAACAACACCGCCGCGACACAAAGCACACAGGCAGTAGACACGGCCGTACCGAGCGTGGCGATCAGCGATGACACCACCGGGACGGCGACGGGGGATGTGATCTACACCTTCACCTTCAGTGAGTCGGTGACGGGCTTTGCCGCGGACGATATCACCGTCAGCGGCGGCAGCAAGGGTGCCTTCACCGCCGTGAGCAGCAGCGTATACACCTTGGTGGTAACACCTGATGCGTCCAGCACCGCCAACATCACAGTGAATGTGGCTGCCAACGTGGCTTCCGATGCGGCAGGCAATAACAACACCGCCGCGACACAAAGTATCCAAACAGTCGATACCGTGCTGCCAAGCGTGACAATCACCAGCGACAAGACTAGCCTGAAGGCGGATGAAACCGCAACGATCACCATTGTTCTGAGTGAAGCCAGCAGCGACTTCAATATTGGTGATATCAGCGTGACCGGCGGTGAGTTGTCGAATTTCGTGGCAACCAGCAGTACTCAGTACAGCGTGCTCTTCACCCCGACAGCTAACTCAGAAACCAATGCGACGTTAGATATCAATGCAGATACCTTCACCGATGCGGCGGGCAACGGCAATACTGCAGCGACCCAGCTGGAGCTGACGGTCGATACCCAGGCACCGAGTGGGCACAGCGTGGTTATCGATCAGGCGCTGATTAACCGAAATAACGAGGCTGCGCTCAGCTTTACAGTATCGGGTCTGGAAAGTGCCGGTTCATTTACCTATCAAATCAGTGACGGTACCAACAGCGTGTCTGGTTCTTCGTCGGTAGCAATTGATGCTGTGAGTGAGCAAGTGACGGGGATTGATGTCAGTTCGTTGGCTGAGGGTACTTTGACATTGTCGGTGGTGATATCGGATGAAGCAGGCAATGCTGCCGCGAGCATTTCTGCGACGGTCGTGAAGAAATATAATGTCGCGCCGCAGTTGTCCGGCACGCCTGCAACCACGGTCAATGAGGACGCCGCCTATAGCTTTACCCCAACTCTGATCGATTCGGATCAGGGGGATACACATACCTATAGTATTGAAAACAAACCGGGCTGGGCGGAGTTTGATACCTCGACCGGTGCGCTCAGTGGTACACCGGATGATGCTGCGGTTGGCAGCTACAGTGCTGTTCAAATTAAAGTCTCCGATGGCACGGATGAGGATACCCTGGACAGCTTCAACATCGAAGTTGTCAATACCAATGATGCCCCGGTTGGGCAAAACTTCAGCTTTACCCTGGATGAAGCCGCCACTCTGGCGGTGGCTACTGCAAATGGTCTGCTCAGCAATGCGGCGGATGACGATACGGACAGTGGCGATACCTTAACGGTGTCCGTTGTCACAGGCCCTCAATATGGTCAGCTTAACCTAAGTGAAAATGGCAGCTTCAGCTATCAACATAATGGCAGTGAAAACCACAGCGACAGCTTTACTTTCCAGGTTATTGATGCGTCCAGTGCAAGATCTGAAATCCGTACCGTGAGTTTGACCATGAATGCGGTGGCTGATGCACCTGTTACTGTCAACGATACGGCAGCCACCAATGAGGATGTCGCAGTCATTATCAAACTGCTGGATAATGATTATGATCCGGAAGACGATATGGTGGCTTCCTCAGCTGCAGTGGTGACCCAGCCAGGCAAAGGCAGCGTAACAATTGCCAATGGTATTGCCACCTATACACCGACTGCCAATTTGAATGGACAGGACAGCTTCACCTATACGGTAAAAGATGCGGCCTTGAATACGTCGGCAGAAGCCACGGTAACGGTCACTATCGCGGCGGTCAATGACTTGCCTATCGTGAGTAACCAGACTGCGACGATTGATGAGGATAACGTCACTGATGCAATAGCGGTGCGTGCGGTGGCCAACGATATTGAAGATGGTAAGCCAACGGGTGATATAGCGATTGCCACAGAGCCGTCAATGGGTAGTGTGGCGATTGATCAAACTGCTGGCACTTTGGTGTACACACCAAACTTGAACGAAGTTGGGACGGATACCTTTACCTATACCATTACCGATAGCGAAAGTGGTGTTTCTGAACCAGCTATTGTGACGATAAATATTGGTGCGGTGAACGACCGTCCGGTCGCAGGTAATGACAGCGTAACCACTGATGAAGATGTGGCAACCACCTTGGCAATTTTGGCGAACGATACCGATATCGAAGATCAGAGCTTTAGCAAAAATGATATCACCTTGGAAAATCAAGGCAATGGTGCGGGAAGGTATGCGAAAGCGGAAGTCAGTATTCGGGACGATGGCAGCTTGGTGATCACGCCGCGTGCAAACAAAAATGGTACATTCAGCTTTACCTATACCCTGACTGATAGCGAAGGGTTGCAGTCTGCGCCTGCGACCGTAACGGTTACGCTTACCCCGGTCAACGATGCGCCAGTAGCGGAAGATAATACGGCTGAGCTGCAGGAGGAAGGCTCTTTCGAAGTCAACGTGTTGGGTAATGATACCGATGTCGATGTCAATGATAGCTTTGACCTGACCAGTGTGACGGTGGTAAATGCCCCGGCCAATGGCCAGGTTCAAGTGACGTCACAAGGGGCGATTGTCTATACCGCCAATGCCAACTATTACGGTGATGATACCTTCACTTATACAGTCAAAGATGCCGCAGGCGCGATCTCCAATGAAGCAACCGTGACGATGACTGTTACACCGGTCAATGATGCGCCGGTTGCGACCGCTCAGTCTCAAACGCTGGATGAAGATACCACACTGACACTCACACTGAGCGGGACAGACATCGAAGACGATTCCCTGGTGTACAGCATTACTGAAAGCACCAGTAACGGTAAACTTGAGCAGTTGAGTGAAAATAGCTGGCGTTATACACCGAATACCCACTTTAACGGTGCAGATAGCTTCAAGTTCAAGGTCAATGACGGCGAGCTTGACTCCGAACCGGTTGAAGTGTCGCTGACGGTTAATCCGGTCAATGACGCGCCAAGTGTACAGAGCCTGTCGGTAGACGGAGAAGAAGATAAAGCCCTGGCCATTACTCTGGCAGGCAGCGATGTGGAAAGCTCGTCACTGACATATCAATTGGTGACGCAACCGGAAAATGGCAGTGTTCTGTTGAGTGGCAATGAAGTGACGTATCAGGCGGATGCTAACTTCTTCGGTCAGGACAGCTTTACCTACAAGGCCAATGACGGTGAGCTGGATTCGGTACCTGCGACAGTTACGATAACAATTGCAGGGGTCAATGACGCACCGACGATCAGTGGTACGCCAGACAATTCGGTTGATGAAGATACGGCTTATCATTTCGCCCCTGTGGGTCTTGATAATGATACGGCGGACACACTGAGCTTCAGTATCGCCAATAAGCCGAACTGGGCCAACTTTGATGAGGCAACCGGGGTTCTGAGTGGCACGCCAGGCAATGCTCATGTTGGCATTACCAGTAATATTGTCATTTCTGTGTCGGATGGCACGGAAAAAGTGTCGCTGCCTGCCTTTAGTCTGACGGTTAATAATGTCAACGATGCACCGGTGATCAGTGGCAATCCGGCCACGGAGGTTAATGAGGATAGCGCCTATTATTACAAACCGCAGGTGACGGATGTTGACAGTACGTCGTTGACATTCAGCATTACCAACAAACCGACTTGGGCTAGCTTCGATGAAGCGACGGGGACGCTGAGTGGTACCCCTGATAACAGTCATGTCGGCACGACCAGCGGGATTGTGATTTCGGTCTCTGACGGGGCGGCAAGCGCCTCACTACCTGCCTTCAATCTAACGGTGAAAAACGTCAATGATGCGCCGGTGGGTGAGTCTTTGTCTATCAATTTGGACGAAGATGCAAGCGCTGACATTACACCGGCATTGTCCGATGTGGATAGTAGCAACCTGACACGGAAGGTGGTTTCTGCACCATCACATGGTTCGTTGGTGGCAGTCTCGAATGGCTGGACCTATACCCCTGCCGCAAACTACAACGGTAGCGATGTTTTCGAGTACCAGGTGAGTGATGGTCAGGCGTCGTCGGTGACTTATTCCGTGACGTTGAACGTTACTGCCGTGAATGATGCCCCTGTTGCTTTGGATGACAGCTTTGCTCTGACAGCTAATGATCAGGCGGCTTATACGTTGGATGTTCTGACCAATGATACGGATGTTGATGAAGACACATTGCAGCTGAACTGGGTGAAACCAACTTCAGGGCAGGCCAGCCATCAAGATGGCAAGATCCTGCTGGCTACCACACAAAGCGGTACGGTAACGGTGCAGTACGGGGTTATTGATGGCAACGGCGGGAAAGCGACGGCTAAAGCTACGGTGACCATTAAGAGCAACAAACTGGAGGTACCGACGATCACGGCACCGGATGAAGTGGAAGTGAATGCGACCGCCTTGTCGACCAAAGTGGATCTGGGGACAGCGGTAGCCTTTGACAGTACCGGTAAACCATTGCCTGTTTCTCTGGCCGAGAACACGACCTTCTTCCGTCCCGGTGTGAATACTGTGTACTGGCAGACGGAAGACTCACAAGGAAATGTGGCCGAAGCGAGTCAGAAGGTGACTGTTCATCCATTGGTGAGCATCGAAAAAGACGGGGAAACCACGGAAGGCACTTCGCATACTGTGAAAGTCTACCTCAATGGTTCGGCCCCTTCGTATCCAGTGACGATCCCTTATACCGTGTCAGGAAGCAGTACTGGGCCTGGTGATAATAACGCAGATCATTCACTGACAAGTGGCGAAGTGAACATTACGACAGGCACTGTCGGGGAGATTACTTTTAAGGTGAACTCTGATGAGGTATCTGAAGGAGCAGAAACCCTTACCATTGCGTTGGATTCATCCCTGAACCTGGGCAGTAAAAACCAGTATACGCTGACTATCTATGAGCAGAATGTCGCGCCGAAAGTGAGCGTAACAGTGAAGCAGGGTGAAGAGCAGCGAAGCAAGGTGGAAAACAGCGATCAGGCTGTGACTGTTACCGCAACGGTAGCTGATCCGAACGCCGGAGATACCCATACCTATGCCTGGGTAGCCGCTGATGACAAGCTGACAGCAGCCATTGCGGGTCAGACGCAGGGAGCTACCCTGAGCTTCTCGCCATCAGAGCTGAGCTCGGCGATTTATCACTTGCAGCTGACGGTGACGGATAGCGGGCCGCTGTCAGTGAAAGAAGACGTGTACCTTGAGGTTGTAGCTGCTCTGGCAGTGCTTGGTGATGCAGACAGTGATGGTGACTTGATCCCGGATAACCAGGAAGGTCACACCGATAGTGATAATGACGGTATTCCGGATTACCAGGATGCTATTAGTGATTGTAATGTGATCCAGGAAACGGTCTCTGACCCGTCAAGTTATCTGGTCGAAGGGGATCCGGGGGTCTGCCTGCGCAAAGGGGTGACTGTAGCTGGCAATGAAACTGGCGGAACCCAATTGCTCGATACGGAGGTGACTACACAGTTGGGTGAGGATGAAGCCGCGGATAATATTGGCGGGATCTTTGATTTTGTTGCAACGGGTCTGCCGCAGGTGGGGCAAAGCTATCGCGTGGTCTTCCCGCAGCGTCGTCCGATCCCGGCCAATGCCGTATACCGTAAGTATAGGAATAAGGAAGAAGATGGTATAAAAGGTTGGGTCGACTTCGTTGAAGATGCCGAGAATTCACTGGCCTCGGCACAAGGTGAAGCAGGTTACTGCCCGCCTCCGGGGGATGCCAGCTGGACGCAGGGACTGACAGAAGGTCACTGGTGTGTGCAGCTGACTATTCAGGATGGTGGCCCGAACGATGATGATGGTGTCGCCAACGGCAGCGTGGTGGATCCGGGCGGTGTTGCCGCGAAAGCGACCAGCAACACGATACCGAAAGCACAGGGGGATACTGTCTCCGTTAGCCGTAATGGCCATATTATGATTGATGCTCTGGCCAATGACAGTGATACCGATGGCCATGCGCTGACCATTGCCAATGCCACGGCGGACTTCGGCTCAGTAGATGTGGTCAATAACTGGCTGAGTTATACCGCCAAGGATCAGTTCTATGGTGTGGCGACTATTAGCTACAGCGTGACGGATAATAATGGCGGGACTGATTTTGCGGATGTTACTGTGAAAGTCGTGAACAGTCAGACACCGGTGGCGGTGGATGATGAAGTAGTAACCGATGATCGGACGTCGCTGGTTATCCAAGTGCTGAGTAACGACAGTGACCCGGACGCTGACACGTTAACCATTGTCTCTGCGGTGGCGCAAAACGGGATTGTGGCGATTACCAGCGATCAGACCTTGTCGTATACACCAAAAGTCGGGTTTGAAGGTGTGGATACCATCACCTATGTGATCCGGGATTCGAATGGGCTGGAGGATACAGGCTTGGTTAAAGTCACAACGAAATTGACTCAGTCAGTGACTGTGGAAAATGAAGCGGGCGGTAGCCTTGGAGGGCTGACATTAGCCCTGTTAGCTCTGCTTGGTCTTACTCGACGAGTAGGAAAACGTGGATGGTTGATGCTGCTGGCTTTGCTGAGTTTTAATAGCCAGGCCAGCTGGTTTGTCGAATCAGATCTTGGTGTGAGCAATGCAGATGAGCGTTCTGGGCTTGAAGCGGGGACTGTTGTCGACAGTGATGATTCTGATTTTTACTGGACGGTAGGCGTCGGGTATGAATTCGGCTCGGACTGGGCGCTGACAGCACGCTATATCGATCAGGGACAGGGTAGTGCAACGATCCGCAACAATACGGCTACGCCAGAGGAGTACCATCAAAGTGTTGCAAAGTTTTCACCTGTGCTGGCAAGTGGAATTGGACTTGATGTGCGTTATTCGCTCTGGCAGGCAGATTCAGTCTATCTGGATGTGAGTGCCGGAGGTATGTATTGGGAAACCGATTTTGATAGCACCTATCAAGGAAACACTATCAGCAGCAGTGATGATGGCGTTGATCCTTATCTGGGTGTCGAGCTTGGCTACGAGATTGATGATAGCTGGACTATAGGGCTGGGTGCGACCCGGTACTTTATTGATGCTAATGATGTTGACGGCTTTGCACTCAAGCTGAAATATCTCTTTAGCGAGGACGAATAGTCACCTCGGTTGGTTGTGTTAAAAGCAGTGTGGGTCGTATTGGTTCAAGCTTTAAGCGCTTGTTTGGAAAGTTTAAAAAACCGCTTTACAAGATTGGCGTTGGACCGTATTATTCGCCGCACTTACGGAGAGATGGCTGAGTGGTTGAAAGCACCGGTCTTGAAAACCGGCATACGTTTGTAGCGTATCTAGGGTTCAAATCCCTATCTCTCCGCCACATTCTAGATGTTTGATTTATTTTGAGCATCATACAGAATTGGAGCGGTAGTTCAGTTGGTTAGAATACCGGCCTGTCACGCCGGGGGTCGCGGGTTCGAGTCCCGTCCGCTCCGCCAATACAACGAAGCCTCGTCAGAAATGATGAGGCTTTTTTGTGTGCGTTGAATTTGGGTTCGTCCTGCGGTCGAATGAGTCCCGCTTGAATGCAAGCCCAGCCGTTCCGCCAACACAACGAAGCCTCAGTAGAAATGCTGGGGCTTTTTTGTATGCGTTGAATTTGGGTTCGTCCTGCGGTCGAATGAGTCCCGCTTGAATGCAAGCCCAGCCGTTCCGCCAATACAACGAAGCCTCAGCAGAAATGCTGGGGCTTTTTTGTGTGCGTTGAATTTATATTCGCCCTGCGGTCGAAACTTATCAAATACCTTAATTTGCTTCGATTGGCTTTGACTGTGGCTTTTGCGCGGCGACAGCCTGCATGATGCCAGAGGCCATAATTACCATACAGCCGGCGAGCTGGAGTGGGCTTAGGGTTTGGCCGAAAAGCATCCAGGCCAGTGAAACGACCGCAATAGGCTCTAGGTAGGACAGAGTGCCGAAAGTGGCAGATGGTAATTCCCGTAATGCGATGACCGCGAACAGGATGGCCAAGAATCCGGGTATTAGTCCTGCTATCGTCAGCCAGGCCCATTGAGTCAGAGCTATGGATTCATTTTGCATCAGCATAAACGGTAACATACAGACTGCGCCGACCATGAGCTGGTACCAGCTGCGGGTAAAAACATGTACATGCGGCGGAATTGAGCGGTTAATCAAGATAAAGCAGCTATAGCACACCATCGCAAGGACGGCATACAGCATACCTCGTGCGTCTTGCGATCCTGAACCGAACTCAACCTTAAACTCCATCATCATTGCGAAGCCTAATAAAGCAAACAAAATCAGGCCAAAAGATTGCGCATTTAACTTTTCCGAAAAAAGAAAATGGGCCGTTATAGAAGCGACGACGGGAGCCAGATAGATAGTCATGATGGCGTTGGCCATACTGGTATAGCTCATAGCCTGAATATAGAAAACAATGAAGCCAGCAAGAAAGGCACCGTTGATGATTACTTGCCAGGAGGGCCAGCACCGCAATAAAGCGAGTTTTTTGTCAACGGCCAGATATACCAGCATGATGATCCCACCAAGAAAGAGGCGGAAAAAAGTCACGGTTTCAGAACTGAGGTTTGCATAGACGGCAATGGCTCCGATAGTTCCCATGAAGATGGCCGATAAAGAGGCCAACAATAGATAGGGGGAAGTGCTATTCGCCGTTGCGCTATCAAAATTCATTACGCGTCCTTGTGCTCTGTTTAGAAGGCTATCTTAAGGCTAATTTTCTAAAATGTTACCATTGTGCAAAGTGATATAGACGCTTTTTTCTGCTTTAGATTTACAACCAGCTTAGTTCTAGTAATATATGCCCCAGTATTGAACGATGTGCAATTGACGCTAGATATAAGATAGATATGATGAAAATAGTGTTAGTGGAAGATGATTTGAACCTTAGATCTCAGCAAGAGAGCTACCTAATAAAACATGGGTACGAAGTAGTGCTTTCGGACGAGGCATCTGCCGCTGAGTTGGTCAAGTCATTACAACCTGAGCTAATAATTATTAGCCTCGTAAATCCCGGATGTGACAGTTTGGGGCTTTGTCGTCAGATTAGGCCGTATGTATCGAGTAAAATTCTGTTGTTAACCCCTTTTGAAGATGATATCGAACATGTGGCGGCGTTGGAGTTAGGTGCAGATGACTTTATTCAAAGGCCGGTTTCACTTAGGGTGTTATTGGCTCGGATCAGGATGTTATTACGGCGTCAACATATTGAATCCGCAGTAAAAAAATCAACAGGGCGATCGAAGGTTCAAACAAATAATGAGCAGCTTGTCTGCGGAAGCCTGAAGCTTAACAACACCCGTAGAGTTTGTATGTTGGACGATAAGCCAGTAGCGCTGACAGGATCCGAGTTTGATCTGCTGTGGTTGCTGGCTTCACGAGCTGATGAAGTGCTATCGCGTGAGTTTTTAGTTAAAACGATCCGGGGCATAGATTATGACGGTATAGATCGCACCATCGACAATAAGGTAGCGACATTGCGTAAGAAGCTTGGTGATACTTCGTCGTTTTCAAAAAAAATAATAACGGTTAGAAGTAAAGGGTATTTATTCACACCAGAGAGTTGGTAGTGTGTTGAAATAATAATTAAGGTCGTAAAGCATGTTAGGGAAAATACTTAAACGCACGCTATTAGGAATACTGGTTAGCGCTAGCCTGTCAGCAGCCTCAGTGGCCGCTCCCGTCGGGTGGGATGAAGCAGGAAAAGAGTGGTTGAGCCAGCAATCTGAGCATTTCTCGGTGCATTTTGTTGATGGTCACCAGCAAAGTGCCGCCAAGGTACTGGATGTTGCTGAGCGGGTACGCCAAGAGCAACTTCCTTTTTTTCAGTCAGCTCCGGAAGCCCGAACTGAAATTGTGCTGGTCGATGATTTTGACTTTTCGAATGGCTGGGCCACGCCCCTGCCTTTTGCCCAGATCCGCTTGTTTATGAGTCCGCCGGAAGACGGCGGTGATTTGGCTACCAGCGATGACTGGCTACACTTGCTGATCCGGCATGAATACGCCCATATCATGCATATGGAGCTTGCCAACGGGGCCCCTAAAATTCTGCAGAAAGTGTTTGGGCGTCAGGCATTTTTCTTCCCCCATGCCCTAACACCTTCATTATTGCTCGAAGGACTGGCGGTATATTTGGAAACGAATGAAGAGCTCGGCTACGGCCGTCTGCAGAGTAGCCAGTATGCAATGAAGATGCGAATGGAAGTTGCCAGCGGTGAGCTCAAAGACTTGGAGCAGGTTGCGGTGGCAAGCCGAGAGTGGCCACTGGGTTACCAGTACCTTTATGGTGCGTATTTTATCCAGTATCTGTCAGAGACCTATGGTGAGGAGAAAGTTCAGGCGTTCTTAACGGGCTATAGCCGTCGGATCATCCCGTATTTCTTGATCAACCGAACAGCCCAGCAGTCATTTGGCAAAGACTTCAATACGTTGTGGTTAGATTTTCAGGCTTATCTCGAGTCAGAATTTACTCCGCAGCTGACTCTGCTACAGCAGCAGTTGATTGTTGGTAAAGATATTGGTGAAGAGGTTGGCAAGGATCTGAAGCAGACACCGTATCTTCAGGTTGTTACTCATAGCGCAAGTGGCCTGCTGGTCAACCGTAACAATGGTGAAGACCGTCCGAAAATATCATCGCTTGATCCGCAACAGAGCGAGTGGACGTCACTAACGGCCAGCAAAGATATCTCTGCAATGTCATCTCATCCACAGTCCGGGCTGGCAGTCTCTCGACTTATTCACTATGCCGACGGCAGAAGCTACAACGATCTGTTTCTTTTTAACCATGGTCAATGGCAACAGCTGACCGAACGTCAGCGCTTTCGTAATGTGCGCTGGATGCCTGACGGCCGACAGTTGGTTGCTAGTCGTAAGGTTGCAGGTGTCAGCGAGCTGTGGTTAGTGGATGCCCAATCACCGGAGCAAGAGCCCGTAAGAATTTGGCGCGGTGATTCAGATACGGTACTGGGCGCTTTCGATATCTCACCGACAGGGACAGAGTTGGTTGCTGCGATGAAGCGCCCTCGGCAAGGCTGGAATCTCGAAAAGTTGAATATGGATAGCAAAACGTGGCTACCGGTAACCGATACCAAAGCGGCTGAAAGCAGTCCGAGTTACCTGCCTGATGGTCGTATCATGTTTAGCGCCGATTATGATGGCGTGTTTGATATTTATGTTCTTGATGAAAGCCGTGGTCAGCTTGAGCGCTGGACACGCGAGTTGGGCGGGGCACTACGGCCAGTTTGGCAGCCGGGGGTTGGGTTGGTTTATCAGGCCTATGATACGAACGGCTATCAGTTACGGTACTTGGCTCAGCCGCAGGCGCTATCGACACAGAATATTCAACACCAGCAGGGTCGTTATGACTATCCGCCGGTGATTGAGCAAACAGTTGAAAAAAGCGAACCTGAGCCGTATAGCCCATGGTCGACTCTTAGGCCGCATAATTGGCTGCCTCTTGTTTATATTGATGATGCCAGAACACTGATTGGCGCACTGACCTTTGGTTCTGATGCATTGGGACGCCATAGTTATCAGCTTACGGCCACATGGGATTTTGATAATGAATTGGCTGATGCCAATTTAGTGTACCAGTATGACAATCGTTGGATGGCCGCACTGAGTAGCAGCCATGACTTCGATAAAATGACGGTTGATGGCCGGAGTGATTACCGTATCACCCGCGATGATTATTTCTTGCTGCAACGTAACCACATTGTTACGGCGTTTGAAGACCAACTGAGCCTGCATGCTGGTGGTGTGCTAGACAAAGAGAGCCTTGTCTCCCAGCCCGATTTTGCCAGTATGATTGCTTTTAGGGAGAGCAACGAGACGCTGGCGGGGCTTGCGTTGACGTTTGATAACCGTGAAGCATATCTAAATGTTCCGGGCGTCGGTTGGGGACACTATCTGGATGTAGTAGCCGAAACTAATGACTTGTTCGATAGTGACTATGAAGGGCAAAAATATCAGGCCCAATGGAAGGGAACCTGGGACTTACCGGGCAGAACCACTCTTACGGCAAGGTTGGGGGCAGGCTATGCGGATGACGATGCCAAGACCTTCCGTCTCGGTGGGAAAGATTTGTTCGAGGAATCCCGCCTGTTTGGCCGTGATACACAGGTGCTGAGGGGATATGACGATTCAACCCAGCGAGGTCATCGCTATGCGACCCAAAGGTTGGTTCTGGAAACATGGTTGGGGCGTGTAGAGCGTAACTGGTCATTGTATCCGGTTGGTCTGGGTGACCTGTCTGGTTCGGTCTTTATCGATTCAGGTGCCGCATGGGATTCCGGAGAAAATCACAATCAGCTAACGGGCGTCGGTACGGAATTTACCTTTGAGGCAAAGCTGGGATATAACCTGACTTTACCCGTAACACTAGGTTATGCTCACGGGCTTGATAACGATCAGGGCAAAGATGAAGTATACCTAACTGTTTCTGGCGGTCTCTGGTAAACGCCTTATTATTGAGAATGTAGCGTCATAAGAGGTTGGCATAAACCTAGCATCACTATACTGATAAAAGTTTCCATTACATGAGCCGTATAATGAAAACCGTCTATTTGGTATGTGATATTGAGTTATGCCAAGGAAGTAGCTTCTATGATTATTTGCGGGCACTGAAAACCCCGAACTGTCGCTATATTCTTGTGACGTCTACTATCAGTGAAGGTGCGCGAGTTGCGCTTGAGCAGCATGGCTATCGATGCCATTGCATTAGCCATTGGTGGTTGTTTGCCAAGCTGTTATGGCTGTACCCTGCAGACATCGTGCATTTTCATTTCTATGGTTTAGGCCACCCATTTTTGTTGGTAGCACGAACTTGTTGCTCCAACGTCCTAGTATCAGTTCACCACTCTCTTTCCAGTAATATTACTGATTCAGCGAGAATACGGTTCAAAAGGTGGTTTTATAGCAAACTGGTATCGCACCTGATTGCCGTATCACCATATGTCGAGGGTTGGCTGAGGCAAGATATCAGCCCCGAGAAAATCCATTTGATCGCCAACGGTATCGATATTGATCGATTCCGTTATCAGGAACCGTTACCGTTCAATGGTATTTTGCGTTGCCTTTTTGTAGGCAATCTGACTGAGCAAAAAGGGGTCTTGTTATTATTGTCCCTCTTTTCTAGACCTGAAATTGCTGCAATTGCAAAGTTGACGATCATTGGTGACGGGTTGCTGCGTTCCGAGGTCGAACAGCATGCGGAGGCCAATCCTGCTATCACCTATCAGGGTGAAAGCTCTCAGGTTGAAAAGTTGCTGAAAAATGCCCATGTCATACTGTTGCCTTCGCAATGGCAGGAAGCGTTTGGTTACGTGGCTGCGGAATCGATGGCGGTAGGAAGAGCCGTTATTGCTCAGCCCAAAGGTGGGCTGGCACAGTTATTTCAACATGATCGGCAGGGCTGGTATTTGGATTTTAATGATCCTCTGGCATTTTTGGATCGCTTGCAGCAGCTTCACTCCGAGCCAGAACAATTAAAGGAGGCTGGTCGGGAAGCGCGTAGTTGGGCGTCATGCCACTTTGCCCTAAGCCGTCAGATCCAACAGACACTCTCGATTTATCACAGGCTATTATTGCCTTCTCAAACTGATGTCGCACTCAGCCCTCAGGATGGAAGTCGGTGATGAAAGTGTTGTATCTGAGTTACTTCTCACCCCCTCATTTGCATGCCGCAGCGAATCGCAGCCAGCGTTTTGCTCAATATCTTGCCCGAACAGGATGTGAAGTTCAGTTGGTTAGAGAGCAGTGCACTTCACGTTTCTCTCGTCAAGAGAGTCCAGCTTGCTGGCAGCACGAGGCATTGATTGCCAATCAAGCTATTGTCTCATGGAATATTGAGTGGCTATGGCGCAGGCAGGAGAACGTGCATTGGGGCTGGGTGATCCCGAGTTTGTGGCAGTGCTGCCTGCACATCATGGCAAATCGGCCTGATGTCATTATGGTCAGTTGTCCGCCGTTTAGCAGTTCGTTGGTCGGCTATTATCTGTCGAGGTGGTTTGATCTGCCGCTGGTGCTGGACTTTCAAGATGGTTGGTCACGAGCAAGCTACTTCGCTGCAGGCAAAATATCGTGCTGGGAGAAGCTGGCATTGAAGCAAGCAACAAAACTGGTGGTGACCTCGCAGTCAGACTGGATTGCCTATCAGCGGTTGGTCGGTGAAGACAAGGTTGTCTGGATCCCCAATAGTTACGATTTCGTCCTTGATCATGCTTCCAAGAATAATACGGTTTTCACCCTAGGATATTGCGGAACATGGGATAGTTTTCGTCGCTCGGCGAAAGGTATTCTATGCCAACTGGCAGCTGCTCCATTTTCATTTCGTTTTATCAATATAGGGGATAGCCAGCCGGATTTTGTCGCCTTGGTAGAGCAGTACGCTCTTACGGACTCCGTTGTAATGATCGGGCAGGTAGAGAAAAAACAGGGACAAGATGTTCTGGCCCAGTGCGATGCATTATTTATTCAAAACGGTCCGCCGGACCGGGGCAAGAAAGATACCCACTTGGCCGCCAAGGCGGTTGACTATGTTGCCAGCGGCAGGCCGATACTGGCCGAATTACCTGAAGGGGAAACGCTCAGCTTTTTGCGGCGGTATGCCGGAAAGCTCCATGAGGTAAATATCGGGGATCCGGAAGGTTATCAGCAGCAGTTAAATGCGTTGTATCAGCAATGGCAGCAAAACCCACAACAGGTATATCGCTCTAGCGACGAGTTCTATCAGGCTTTTGATGCCCGGGTATTGGCAAGCCGATTATATAGGATATTGAATGAAGCACGAGCATAAAAAATACGGCCGTTTAGCTGACAGAGAGTGTGGGAGTCTTTCTGTTTAATCAGCTAAAGGCCGTATTGGTCTTTGTGTACTGTGCCGAGATTAGTGTAGTTCCCAGTCGCCTCCCAACGCCTTGTTCAGACCGACGGCGACATTGGCCGTTTGCAGCTTAGCGGCAATAACGCGATCGGCGATGATATGTTGCTGACGCTGGGCATCAAGCACAACGAGATAGTCGGTCAAACCTGCGGCATAAAGAGATTTTGCTTTCTTCACTGCCTTGTCTGTTTCAGCCTTGGATTCCAGTAGCAGCGTCTGGTATTGCTGGCTGTTCCCGTAACCGTTTAGCAAGGTTTCGACCTCGCCAATGGCGTTGTTTACGGTGTGCTGATAAGACAGGGCACTGCTTTTGAAGCGAGCTTCCTGAATTTCAATGAGGGCATCATTGCGACCGCCGTCAAAGAGATTCCAACTCACACCGATGTTAGCTATCCAGGTTGTCGAGTCACTGCTGAACAGATCATCAAAATCCTTGGCCAGTACACCCGGCGCACCAGTGAGGTAGAACTTTGGATATTGATTGGCGATGGCTGCACCAAGCTCGGCATTGACGGCGGCCATCTCACGTTCGGCTATCCGAATATCAGGCCTGCGCTGGAGCAGATCAGATGGCAGGCCGGTTGGAATGATCCCGTTCAGCTCTGGCATAGGCTGAGATGCCGGTAAGGGCAGGCCCTGACTGAGGCGAACTTTCATCGCCGCAGGTGTTTCACCCAACAAGATAGCCAGCCGCTGTTGGTGGACATTCTCGGCTGTTTGCAGCTGAGGAATAACCGATTTTGTTGCAGCTAGCATTGCTTTGGCGCGGGCAAGATCCAACTCGGATCCGTACCCGCTTTTGAGCATCTTTTGGATCAGCGCAAGTGTTTCTTCCTGATCGCTAACCATTTCAGTGGCAATCGCCCTTCTCGTCTGAGCGCCGCGCATCTGCAAATAATTATGGATCACATCCGAGGTGATCATTGTCGTCAATCCTTCGCGGAAGATATCGGTCTGTTCTTTACGGATGGCTGCGGCCTGAGCCTGTTTGTCGATCCGACCGAATAGATCCATCTCCCATGCAATAGTGGCCCCTGCATGAAATGCTCCCTGGCTCGAATCGACAAGAGCAGTGCCGAGCGGATTGTTAGATGAAACCACCGGACCGAGCAAAGGATCATTTTCGCTGAGTCCGAAGGATGAATACCCGGCTCCTAGACTGACCGTCGGTACTTTGAATGACTCCACTACATTTTGGTAGGCCTGAGCTGCTTTGATACGCTCGGCCGCGATTTTTAGCGGTATATTTTGCTGCTGGGCATCGGCGACCAGCTGGTTCAGCATGGTGTCGTTAAACTGATACCACCAAGTACTGGTACTCGCCGGTATTGCCTGCTGACTGGTGCCTGCCGTCTGTTGATACAGGTATTCAGTATCGAGTGTCTGATCGGGAAGCTGGTAATCCGGCCCGGTTGCACAGCCTGATAGCGCAAGAGCGACAACGACTGATGATAGTTTAAGCAGTTTCATTGTTGAGCTCCTTGGCGTGCGCAGTTGAATCAGAACGGTAGAACAGGCGATACAACGCTGGCATCACAAACAGTGACAGTATGGTTGCAGCAGCAAGGCCGCCGATGATGGTTGCCGCCATTTGGTCGAACAAACGGTCTGAAAGCAGCGGGATCATGCCGAGAGCCGTGGTTAGTGCCCCCATGGAAATGGCCATGGTTCGGTTGAGGGTGGCCTGGGTGATTGCCTCTTCAAGCGCTCGACCGTTGGCGCGTTCCAGTTCGATCTGATCTATCAGTACGATACCGTTTTTGATGATCATGCCAGACAGGGCAATAGCACCGATCAGGGCCATAAAGCCGAACGGCTTGTCCATCAACAGCAGGAACCAGCTGGCTCCCGTAGCCGCCAGCGGGACAGTCGTCATGATAATGATCGGCTGTTTGAATCCATTGAACAGGGCAACCAGGATGATCACCATGATCAGTACGGCTTTTGGCAGTTGCATGAAGGTGTCGACCACGGAGCGGTGCTCGTCGTAGTATTCGCCGCCCCACTCGAACTGGTAACCTGGCGGCAGTGCGATGGCTTCGATAGCTGTTGCAACCTGCTGGCGGACTTCCGAAGCAGTATCGCCGTGCACATCGGCCTGAACCGTAATGGCCGGCAGGCGGTTACGACGCCAGATCATGCTCTCTTCTGTTGTCAGCTCAAATCCGTCGACGACCTGACCGAGCGGAACACTGTGGAGGCCAAGTAAAGAGCGCACTGGTAGAGTCTCCAGAGAGTCAATATCTGCATCGGCACTGCGTAGTTTAATCGGTATCAGCTCATCACCTTGATGGAGCTGGCTTAGCGTTACGCCATCGGTGGCGCGTTTGATGGCAAGGGCAGCATCGGTACGGTTGATACCCGCACGGCGTGCTTGTTCCTGATTCATTACCGGAACCAGTACCTTGCTTTGCTGACGCCAGTCATCACGGATGTACTTGGTATGGGGATTTGTGGCTAACACCTGCTGAGCCTGTTGCGATAACTGGTGCAGGACTTCTGGGTCCGGGCCGATGAAACGAGCTTCGATACTGTACTTATCCTTGGTGGCCAGCTTCAGTGGACGGAAGCGTGGTTCGGCATGGGGAAATTCAGTTTTCAGCCACTTGTCGCCACGCTCGACCAGGTTGGCAATCGAGTCATAGTTTTGGGTGTTGATCAGTATTTGTCCGTAGCTCGAATCGAATGGTTCGGGCTCGACAGTGACCGAGAAACGCGGGGCACTGGCGCCAACAAAGGTCGAGATATTCTTGACCTCTGGCTGTGTCAGTAGCCATTGCTCAATCTTCTTCATGTCCTTGGACGTATGCTCAATCTGGGCACCGTTGGGTAGCCAATAGTCGAGAAAAACCATTGCTCTATCTGAGCTCGGCATAAAGTTAACCGGTATCTTTGGTACGACAAAGGCCGTAATGGCCAGCAGTGGTATCAGAAGTGTGAGGCTCTTTAGCGGGTTACTTACTGTAAAGCTTACCGCTCGGTTATAGAGTGATGGTTTTGCATCAGCATTGGCATCTGTGTTTACTTGTTTAGGTTTGATCCAGAGCCAGCACATCAGCGGCGTGACAGTCATGGCAACTAGCCAGGAAAGCAATAATGACGAGCACATGACCCAGAATACCGATACGGCAAATTCAGCGGAGTCTGTCTGGGAAAACAGTACCGGGCTGGCCCCCATAATGGCGATGATTGTTGCCCCTAATAGTGGCGTTGCTGTTTCTTTAATTGTTTCTCTGCAGGCATTGAGTCGTTCCGTCCCTTTTTTCAGCTTGGCAATGATCATGTCGGTAACCACAATGGCGTTATCGACTAGCATACCCAGCGCCAGGATAAAGGTGCCCAGTGATACTCGCTGGAGATCGATGGCGGCAAGTTTCATGTAAATCAAGGTGAGAAGGATAGTCAGCAATAGGCTGCTGCCAACGATTAAAGCACTTTTGAATCCCATGAACAGCCACAGGATCATGACCACAATTGCCACGCTTTCGAGCAGGTTGGTGACGAAATTATTGATGGACTTATCGACCTCCTCTGGCTGAAAGGCAATGGTGTTGATTTCTACGCCGACAGGAAGTAGCTGCTGGTAGTCGGCAATGATTGCGTTGAGGGAGTCGCCCAGAGATACCACATTGATCCCGTTTACCGGACTAACGGCTAGGGCAATGGCATCGAGCCCGTTGAAGCGGCTCTCGGACAATGCCGGTGATTGGTAGCCCATTGAGATCTGAGCGATATCGCCTAGTCGGATAAGGCCGCTGCCGAGTTCTCCAATGCCCCCCTTGATGGTCAGGTTACGAATATCTTCAAGCGAGGTGAACTCGCTGCCCTGATCGATACGGATCCGCTCGATACCGGCTTTGAAGCTGCCAGCATCATAGGTCATATTTTGGCTTGCCAGCTGGTTTAGCACCTGAGCAGAAGATAGACCGTATTCGGCCAGACGCTCATCGGGTAGATCAATATTGACGACCTGATTGCGTACACCGTGCAGCTCAATCTTTTTGATCCCCTCAACGGTTTTCAAACGTCGTTGCAGTTCTTTGGCATACAGGCGAAGCTGGCTAGGTTCCACACCGTCGCCGGATATGGCAAACAGCATGCCGTAGACTTCCGAAAACTCATCCTGAACGATGCTGATTTGGGCCGAGGCTGGTAAGGTCAGTTTGCTATCGGCTACTTTTCGGCGCAATAAGTCCCATTGCTGAGGAAGCTGCTTTGAATTGGTAGCTTCCTGCAAATCAACGAAAATCATCGAGCTTCCGGGACGGGAAAGTGAGCGCAGTTTCCACAGCGAGCCCATTTCCTGCAATTTGGTTTCGAGCTTGTCTGTGACTTGCTCTTCGACCTCTAATGCCGAGGCCCCCGGGTATAGGGTGACGATAACGGCGCTTTTCACCGTGAACGATGGATCTTCAAGTTTGCCCAGTTTGAAATAGGATAGTGTGCCGGCAACGATACACAGGACACAGAAAAACGAGATAAAGGTACGTTGTTTAATAGCAAATTCAGCTAAGTTCATGTGCATTACCTCTATTGGACGGCAGAAGCGATTTCAATCGCACCGATTAACTGGTTAGGTTTGAGATAATGGGTCCCGGCGGTGATCAGTTTGTCACCGGCCTGAATGTTGCCGGTGATGCAGGTTTGGCTACTGTGAACCGACTGAATATCAACGCGGTGAAGTACTGCTTTAGCCTCTTTGACTACAAAAACGCCTGCTCCTGATTCTGTATTCACAATGGCGGAATAGGGCACACAATAGCCGTTCTCTTTGTTCTCATAGGAGATCTTTAGTTCAACCGCTTTGCCCGGTAGCAAGTTGCTGCTTGTCTTATCAAGTACGTAAGTGAGGGTATAGGTTTGCTTGATGGGATCTGGCAGGGTGCTGGTTTCGGTTAACTGGGCAGGTATCATTTGTTCAGAGTCATACCAGCTAACCATTGCCGTAGTGGCGTGACTCACTTGCGAGGCCAGGCTTTCCGGTACATCGATCACAGCCTGAAGCTGTTCCGGCTGATGCAAAGTGAATACTGGCAGACCGGGTGAAACCTGTTCAAATTTCTCGTTGAATCGCTTGCCGATTATACCCTCGAAAGGGGCTTTAAGTTCGGTATAGCTCAGGGCATCTTGGGCTTTTTGAAGGTTCTGCTGTACCACTTTTACCATGGCATTACTACGTTTGTACCCGCTCAGGGCGCGATCTAGATTGACTGCGGCAATGGCGTTGTCACCAGTGGCTTGCTTTACCCGCTTTAGCTCAATGGCTGCAAGGGCTTGAGCTGCTTTTGCCTCTTCCAGCCGGGCTTCAAGCTCCATGACTGTTACTTGGTAGTCATGAGGATCAAGGCGGGCGATGGTCTGTCCTTTGGTTACCGAGTCCCCCGTATTGACAAAAACTTGCTCGATCGTGCCGGGAACCTTGAAGGCCAGATTGGCGCTATCGACGGCTTCGAGTACCCCAGAGAAGCGCTTAAGCCCCTGTTGGTTGATTGCGCCCAGTTCGATGACTTGGACTGGGCGGGGTGATTTGTCAGCTTGTTTGGCTGGGGCTTCTGTACATCCGGTTAGCACGAAGGCGGCTAACGGTGCCAGAAGAAATAATGGTGAATGCTTCATGATTGACTCCCACTGTCATTTGGGAGTCATTGTAGGGAGAACCTAGATATAGATATGTATTCAAGTGCGTGAAAGACTGTCATGAAATTTGTGACAATATATGATTTTAAGCCACTTTTTCACGGTGCATCGCAATTATCGCACTGAAATTAGATTAAAACCTGTGACAAAATTAGAGGATCTTGGGGATCTCACAGAGTAAGTGATCTATAAGCAATCTTGTCGCGCGGCTGACGCCGTGGCGGTCTGGGTACAGTAACCATAAGTCTTCTATTTTCGACTGGTAGTCAGGCAGAACCCGAACGAGTTCGCCGTTTTCCATCGCACTAACGGCCAGTAACAGAGGTAAAAAGCTGAGCCCCTGACCTGCAATCATAGAGTGACGGATAAAGTTGGTGCTGTTGCTGCTGAGCTTGGGTGAAATCTTGATTTTGCTATCGGTGAAATGCCAGGTATCTTCTAGGGAACCGTCTGGCCAGCGGTAGCAAATACAGCGATGGTTAGCGATATCATTGACGCTTTCTGGCATGCCATGCTGCGCAATATAGCTTGGACTGGCTAACAGGAACCGACTGATCTCGGTGATACGACGTGCGATGTAGCTTGAATTCTGAAGCTGGCCGATATGAAAGGCCAAATCTAGACCTTGTTCATAGATATCGTGATAGCTATTGCTGCTGAATCGGACATCCAGTTCAATGTCCGGATACTGTAGCTGAAAGGCGGCAAGGATCGGCTGAATAGCTTCATCACTGTCGGGAAGGATGCCTATTTTTACTTTGCCGACAGGCTTGTCGTCCAGCTTGTCGATAGCTTCTTGGGCTCGTTCGATCCCTTCGACAACTTTGAGTAACTCTTGGTAGTACACCTCGCCGTGCTGGGTCAAACGTAGCTTGCGGGTTGTGCGGAAAAATAGCTGGGCATTAAGGTGTTTCTCAAGCTCGCCGATCCGCCTACTCACATTGGCCCTGGGAAGATCCAGCGCGTTTGCTGCAGCGGTAAAGCTGCCGAGCTGAACCACGGAAGTGAATAGTTTTAGGTCGTCGAGACGCATAACAACATTGCCTAACAGAGTGAGAAACTCGGGCTAGTGTGGCTCAACCAGAAGCAGCAATCAATCTCTATCAAATGCTGCTATGGCTATTGTGCAGGGCTTTATTGTCGTGATGGTGTATTACTTTTGCTCTTGTTTACGGAATTGCTCTTTAAACTGGCTGGCGGTCATGCCAAACCACAGCCTGTCGTCGAAACCGCCTTCGAGTCGATAGTAATCCTGCTGACGTCCTTCGAGAATGAACCCTGTTTTTTCAAGTACACGTGCCGAACCAAAGTTGCTAGCGTAGCAATCTGCACTGACTTTATGCGCGCCAAGCTGCTCGAATGCCAGTGTCGTTGCAAATTGGCAGCCTAGCGTCCCTATTCCTTTGCCCCATGCGTGTTCCGGTAGCTGGTGGCCGACTTCAAAATTACCAACCAGCATCATTGCTGGGGTGATGCCGATCATCCCCATATAAACACCTTCTTTATCCCTGAGAATAAATGTCGGGCTGTCAGGCCAATTATTTTCTTTTATGGCTTGCTGGGTATTGTCGATAATTGGGTTGAAAAAAGCCTCGTAGACTTCAACGGGTGACGGAGCGAAGAATAGGTATTGGTTTACGTTCGGATTTTCTAGCATCTTGATGATATCAGCAAGGTCGCTCTGACGGATCAGCTGAAGCGATAGGGTCTCGCTCAGCTGGTAGGAGTGGCCTTGTTTGAGTAATTGGTATTGCTCTTGTTTTTGCTTCTGTTTTTGCATATGTCGGTATCATTTATTCGCTGTGGATTGGTGTATCTTAGCGTTGGCCCGACAGCAAATATTGAACAAAAGCGACATTATCACGTTAATTAGCCCCTTAGCCTTACCTTTTATATCGGCATCTTGAGGTAGCTTGGGCATAAGTTAGTCAGGATGGCTCAATTTTGGTGGTATTCGTAACACTGGCTGGTTGTTTTCGCTAACCAGACTGACAAGGCGTGTTGCATGTATCGTAAGTGGTTGATTTTATTTGAACTCATCTTGGTGTAAAGTTTGCTAGTCATTGAAGTAATTAGAAAAACTATCAGAGGACAAGGAAATGGGACATACGGGTGTAGTGATTGTGGCAATTGTTTTTACCTTTATAGGGCTGCAGCGTTATTTTAGTTACAGGACTGAGATGAAAAAGCTGGAGAGTAAAGGTAATAGTGGTGAGGTTCAACAATTACGGCATGAACTGCAGATGTTGCAACAACGAGTCGGTGTGCTTGAAAAAATAGTGACGGATAAAGGATATCAATTAAAGGAAGAGATCAAGAATCTGTAATTTTCTCGCGGTAATAATAAGCCGGTGACATGACTAACAGCAGCCCAGTCGTGTCCCGTAGTCTAATTTGGCTGGAAAAGCCGCCTGGAAGATCAAGCGGCTTGTCATAACTGAGAAGAATTATTTTTAATTCAGCTTAGTGGCCAGCGTGTGCGTTTTTCATTTCCTTTGTCTCTTGGCCTGCAGGTTTATATGTTGCTTTCTCAACAGCAACGTCAATTTTAATTGTGCCTGCCTTTGCAAAGTGAAGCGTTAGCGGAAAGCGATCGCCTAATACCGGCACTTTTTGCAGGTTGAAAAACATAATGTGATAGCTACCAGGCTTCAAAGTACGCGTACCATTGGCTGGAATATCAATGTTTTCAACTTCACGCATTTTCATCATGCCATCTTCATGAATATGGGCGTGAAGCTCTGTCTTGCCTGCAATAGGTGATTCAGCACTTAGCAGTGTATCGCCTTCATCGCCGTGGTTCATGACATTGAAAAAAGCGGCCGCTACGGCTGATGTTGGTGGTACCTGCTTCGACCAAGGGTGATCAATGTGCAGATTGCCACTTTTGTAGTCGTGTGCATTTGCAAAGCCGCTCAATAGTAGCGTGCAACCCAAAATGATATTGATGATTTTTCTCATGACTTTCTCCATGACTTTTTCAATGTCTGGGGCATTCTTAGAATAATTTGCCATCAGACTTTTTAGTTTCTCATTTGTCGAGGTTTATTCGACAACATTTATTATTGGTCTGTTACGACTATTGTTTAGCCGTATTACTAAGTGAGCTAGCTATGACATGGTGGAGAATGTTTAGGTGCATAAGAGAAGTAAATACGCTCGGAGACCGATTTTCGGCTCGCAAGACGGATCTTCTGATGCAATGAGAGTAATACAAGCAGGAAAAATAGCGCTTCAGCAGGAAAAATGCCGACTAATTGGTGGTGTTTTAGTAGCGGGCAGTGGAATTTGATATCACTATGTTTGCTCTGGTCATCGTGTTGTTTTGACAAGGCCGAGTTTTGCAGTTGCAGTGAGTCAACGCTAATCCACTTTAGCCCCTTGCTAGTACAGAGCAGAACTTTCTCGCCTGTCAGCCAGTTTCCACCCCCCTCATATTGGGATGGGTTTAGAATAACGACCGAAGAGAGAAAATTAGTGAGCAGGATAGCCAAGATGGTAAGGCTAATTATCCATCTCCTGCTTTGATGTTTCCTGCTGCTGATATTCATCGGGTTATTATCTACCACCTAAAAGAGTGATGCATAATATCAAACTTAGTACAACTCTGTAACTATGTGTGTAAATGGTTTGTTTCCGGTTTGAGATGTCAACACTGAAAAGATACGTTTGCTCGGCATTATCTAACCTACTGACTATTAAGGGTTACTATAAAGATTTCATGTTGGGGTATTTATTGAACGAATATACTTGTGAGGACTAATAATAATGCGGGTGTTTATTTGTAACGAGTTGCTTTTATTTTTGTTAAAGGGGGGAGGGGGCATAAGCAAAAAAAAGCGTTATATCATCCGGAGCCTTAGACGATATAACGCTGAACATTAGCAAAAAGTGTAGAGCGAGTTATGACTTGGTGAATCGGTAGGTTTGGATTTTTTCTTCTTTGCCATTTACCTGGGCATAGGTATCAATCATCCAGACATTTTGCCCGGCAAAGGCCAATTCAAGGCGGACAGTTGATGAGTCGATGCCTTCAATGACACTGACATCGTTTGATGTCGGATAATAATTGTAGCGGTTCATGCCTGATTGATACTCACCAGCAAACTGGACCGGTACATTGTTAATGTTGCTATTAACCGATAGCGTGTAGCCCGCATCTGGGGTGTAGGCAAAGTTTGCGGTCAATTGAAGCGGTTGTTTGTTGTTATTGATGGCAAGATCCTGAATTTGAATTCGGGCCTCGGTTGTTTTCGCCAGTGAACCTGTTGCTTTCGCACTGGCTGTCACAGGTTGTTCTGATGCACCGCTCCAGATACTGACATTCCATTCTCCGGTAAAGTTATTCAGCTGATCCCAGTTCTGATATGGTGCTGTGGAAGCATTATTACCATTGCCAATTTGAGAGAGTGAATCATTGCGGCTATCGTGGCGGATATTCTCCCGGTTGTTCTGGATATCGTTGGTTGAACCAGCCACGCCTCCAGCGACACCACCGGCCACGGCACCTTTCATAGCAAGCTCTGCATCACCTGTTAGCGCACCTAGCGTTAACCCTAGCAAAGCGCCGCCCGCGGCACCTTGTTTGGTGGATGCATTTGGATCATCTTCGCCTGGATTGACACAGCCTGTGAGTAGCGTGAGAGCCAAGACGGAAGCGATAGAGGTTTGTATGAAAGTATTCATTGCCGTGCCCTTTTATCAAACTGATTATGATTTGTTCTTTTATGGGGCCAAGATTAGCAGTCGTTTTCTGAATGCATTCTGTACGAATTGAGCAGTGTTTTATATGTAAGGAGGTGTGTCAAATCGTTAGAAAAACGACATACGATCTAGTGGCTGTGAGAGGTTCCGGACAAATTGATAACAGCTATACCGACGGCAACAATTGCCATACCCAGCCAGATTTTTGCATCAAGGTGCTCTTTGTGTATCAGGCTAGACATTGCGGTAACGACGACGATGGCCAGTCCCGCCCATGAGGCATGTACGATGCCGACAGGTAAATCTTTCATCGCCTGACCGAGAAAGAGGAAGGCAACCAAGTGGCCCAGAATGACAATGGTGCTTGGTAATAGATTGGTGAAACCATTGGTTGATTTTAATGCCACATGCGAAGTGGCTTCGGCCATTACGCCAAGTAATAGAAATATCCAGCCCACGTGAACCCTTTTCTGTGTTGATTGTTGATATGGGCCTATTTTATTTGTTTCTCATATAATGATAATGGTATCTAATGGCAAATTACTTTTACGCCTATGTAATAATAAGAGTCGCAATAATATGGAGATATGTTGGTCAGCCCAATTCGGCATGTTTTCGACTGGGCTGCCAATGTTGTTAGGCCGTTAGTGGTTTGGCATAGAAATAACTCAAAATTGTGTTAAGTCTTTTGCTTCTATAATTTCACGCTCGAAACCATGCAGGGCTGTCTGAATCATCGCATTGCCGAGTTGGGTTGTCGTGGTGGTGTAGTGTGGGAAAAGCTTCATAATCAATGGATTCATTATCTTTAGCGCAGAATACATAGCGCTGTAGATTGCGGTTTTAGAGCGGATCCCTCTCAGTGGCTGGATGAAGGCCGGACGGAACATATAGCTGCCTTTGAAAGGGAGTGTTTGAAGCGCCGCTTCGGTTTCACCTTTTATCCTTGACCACATGGTTTTGCTATTAATGTCAGTTCCCGAGCCACTGACAAAGCAAAATGTCATTTCCGGATTATGTTCGAGAACGGTATGTGCAAAGGCCAAGGTAAGATCATAAGTTGCCACCCGATAATCATGCTCACTCATGCCTACCGACGATACGCCCAGGCAAAACAGCGTTGCATCATAGCCTGTGAGTTGGTCGGCTACTTGGGCTATTTGCATAAAGTCGTCAATGATTAACTCATGCAATTTGAGATGGCTGACGCCACAGCTTCGCCTAGCGACGACGAGCACTTCACTGACATCAGGCGAATCAAGTGCCTCCAATAATGCCCCTTTTCCTACCATGCCTGTTGCGCCAGTAATGATTAGTTTCATTTATCCTTCCTTCGATGCTGAAGTTTGAACTAGTTGTGAAATATTGTTTTCTAGCTCGCTGTAATACGGGTTCCAAGTCAGCCGAGCATGGATCTTGCCCCTCTCTTTATATCCCCATGCCGAAAACCAAACCGGCTCGCCGTTATTGCACCGGTTGGTGTCATCACTGCTGAAGCTGTTTTCACACATGATCTTTTCTGCTTTGTCACCATAGTAGGGGTTAGATGGGGCGAAAATGGGGCTCATGTGTGAACCGGTACTGATCTTGAATTGTTCAAGGTGCATCGTTTTTTGAACGATACGGTGGTTCGGTTGTTTACTTTCCCCATACCAGATCAATTGATTGGATGCATGTTTAAAGCGGGTTTCAAACAGGTTTCTGACTACATCGGGGTCGATGATGCTATCGGCCTCGCTGACCGCGATAAGGGTAGGGATCGTCAACGTGTGCAGCGTTAGTTTGTCCCTAAGCGCAGTCGCGCTATCCGAATAGGCTATGGCACCGTTTAACGGTGCTGAATTGTAACGGGCAAGGTTATTTTCTGCGGCTTGGTAGCCATCCCAAAATGCTGCCACGAGCGGGGTTAGTTTTTCCAGGTAAGGTGTTTGGGTCTGAAAACCGGGTGAGAACAACAACAGGCCGTCAATATCACCCTGATCGAGAGCATGGATTGTGACGAGATTGGCGCCAGTCGAAAAGCCGCCCAGCCAAACTTCGTCGTATTCTTGTTTTAGCTGGTTGGCATAGTGATCGACTGTAATTTGCCAGTCTTGGTAGCTTGGCAGCATCATGTCTTGCGGTTTACTGCCGTGACCTGGCAGCAACAGAGTTTGCACATAAAAACCTTGCTCTGCCATGGTATTGGCGAGATCGGAAAAGCTGTAGGGAGAATCCCCAAGGCCGTGGACAAACAGAACGGCCTTGTTGGTAGGCTGATCGGGAGTTAGCTCAAACGGCATATTCATTGCCAGCTCTTTGCTGTGGTTGCTGGTGATGAAATCGCGGTTGTGACGCAGCCAGTTTTCCGTCTCTTCCAGATACAGATCAAAGCTCGGCTGGATGTAGTTGTAATAGTCGCCCGATAGATTCAGCGGAAGCGAGCGTGACAAATTTGAGGTGCAACCGGCACTTACAATCATCGTTATGATGATTGCAATAATAGAAGCGTATTTTTTCATACTGGGTAACCTGTATTCTAGCTACATGCTTAATTTAGAACCCTAAACTGGGACGGACTGACACCTGTGTTCTTTTTGAATAGCTTGGTAAAGTGTGCCGGATAGTCGAACCCCAAACTGTAGGCTATTTGGCTTATCGGCTGATTGGTTCCCAATAGCTGCGTTTTAGCGCGGTCAATGATGAAAAAGTGAATATGATCCCGCGCACTTCTTCCGGTTTCTTTTTTTAATAAATCACTGAGGTAATTGGGCGAAATACCAAGCTGCTGTCCACAGTAGGTTACGGTAGGAATACCGGACTCTAAGGCTTCATCCTTGTTGTAGTATTGGATTAACAGGTTTTCGAAGGCAGAGACAATGTCCTCGCTGGCATTTGTACGTGTATAAAACTGACGATCGTAATAGCGGGTGCAGTAGTCCAACAATAACTCAATATTTCCCGCAATGAGGTGTTGGGTGTGCCTATCAATATGTTGATTGATCTCTTTTCTTATTTTATCGACCAGCTCATTCAGTGTTTGCTTCTCATCTTCTGAGAGGTGTAGTGCTTCGTTGACGTCATAGGAGAAGAAGGAATATTGTCCTATTTTTTTCCCCAGTTGTGATTTGCGGATCAAGTCGGGGTGAAATATCAGCGTCCAACCTTCATAGTCTCCATCATCCTCAGTGCTTTCTGCTTCTGCGGGCGTCATTACCTGACCCGGAGACATGAAGACCATGGTGCCTTCTTCAAAGTCATAGGAGCTTCTGCCATATGACATTTTGCCTGTCATACCTTCTTTCATTGAAATGATATATAGATCAGAACTAAAGCAGGTACCAGCAAGATCCATATTCAGACAGTCGTTATTAAAGACGGAAACCAAAGGGTGTTTGGGTTTTCCAAGGCCCAGCATCTGGTGGGTTTCAGAAACATTTTTAATATTGATGATATTATTCATACTCTTCCCGGCGTCTTATCCTGATTGGTATTACTGCACGCTGCCACGTCAATTACATCATATTGAAAACTCGATGCCGGTCATTTCCTCTGAGTGTCTCCAGAGCTCATTGGCTAGTGTTGTGTCATGTGCCCTTTTATTGGACTTTACTGTGACAGGGTAGCCGCGCATTTCGAAAAAGGCGGCAGGCCCGAAGAAATCACCTGACTCGACACTATCATCGAACCCAGCACGCAATGTTGGCAATGCCCCCATACTGGTATCTTGCGCAAAGAAATTATTCAGGAAAGAGAAAAAACCTGTGTGGCGCTGTAGTTCTGTTTCTGTCCATCCCGGGTGGGCAGCTGTCACTATCGGCGCATCTTTTATACCTTTCAGGCGGCGATTTAATTCGTAGGCAAAGTATAGGTTGGCTAACTTACTGTCACCGTAGGCTTTGTTGGTGTTATACGACCTGTTGCTCCAGTGGATATCAGAAAGGTTAATATTGCCAAATCGATGGGCGAGACTCGAAAGTACCACGATTCTAGAGCCCTTGGTGTTCATCAATAACGGGAGCAGACGTCCCGTTAGCGCAAAGTGGCCAAAGTGATTGGTGCCCATCTGGATTTCAAAACCATCAGTCGTTTTCGAATACGGGCACATCATGATCCCGGCGTTATTTATTAGTACGTCGAGCTGCGTAAAATCATGAATTATTGAATCTGAAAACGCTTTGATAGATTCAAGGCTGGTGAGGTCAAGCTCACGAGCAGAGATATCTGCCTCAGGGTGCTGTGCCAAGATCTCATCGATGACACGCTGCCCTTTTGCCATGTTTCGAACTGCAAGGATGACAGAGGCGTTTTTACCGGCCAGTATCTGGGCAGTTTCTTTGCCTATACCGCTGGTTGCCCCTGTAATAAGGACCAATCGACCTTGTTGATTATGGATATCTTGGGCGTTCCAGTTTGATGTTGCCATAATTTCACCTCTATCTTGGGTTTGAACTCGTTTGATAGCGTCATTATAGAGATGGTTGCTTTTGTGGGCTTATACCTATCACAGAGATACTTATACATTTTACAGGTGAATATTTAACTGTCTGATTTATAGAGGGAATAAGTTTGAAAGTCAGGATAGGAATGGCCCTATCCTGATGTGTTGGTAAGGGAGCTAGCGATGGGGCAGTTAGGAATTCAACAGTCCTTTCAGCGCATTAACAAACTTGTATTCGTTTTGAGCATCTAGATTAATGCTCCACACCATGGCACCGCCGAATTGTGGATTGGCACAAATCGTTTCGTATTGATCGTGAATAAGCTGGTAGATATTATTAGGGACATCAGGAGCGGTAAATATACTTGTTCCCGCGGCTTGTCTATCTGCAGGCTCTCCAATGGCAATCTTGGTTTCGGTAGGAATATTTTTTGTTAGGTTCGTAAAGCTATTGGAAATAAATTCAACATCCGTTTCATTCGTATCGTTAATTACAGGCCACTGATTGTTATAGGCCTGAATAAACAGGTAGTCAAAGCGATTATTGCGAACAGCTTGGTCATACATACGGCAATTACCCGCTGAAACCAATATGAGGTCAGTCTCATGTGCGCCCTGATTGAGCTGTGGCGCTGCGGTAATAACCAGTGATGGTTCTACGTTTTTGAGGGCTTGGCATAATTCATCCAGGTACTCGCCGTCACCGTCTATTTCAAGATCGAAGTCGATCCCGGTAAAGCCATATTCATTGAGGAAACTAACGATATTCTTTGCAAGCTCGTTCGAGGGTGTTTTTCCGGGATTATAGGTGTTATTCGCACCGCCGACCGATAGCAGAATTTGCTTCGCCCCTTTTCTCTTGGCGTTACTGATGTCTTCTTTCAGTAATTCTGGTGTATGTGACGCAGCAAAAAAGCCATCATAAATACCGATGTTTGAACCGTCAATTTCTCCAAAAGCCAACACGATGGCATTGTAGCCACTCTCTGCTGCCTGAGTGAAAGTGACATTTGAAGACCAGCTCTGTAGGTAGCCAACCATAAGTGAGTTATTCATAACTAATCCTTATTATGTGTATCAACCTAACCAATTCAGTGAGCGTCGGTTTTTCCCTACCTATTGGAAGCGCTCACAACTGTATCTATCAAGCTAGTAAAAATGCATGAGAGCACCAAACGGCATATTGTCTGTTATTGAGTTGCAACCTGTTGCATTTGGTGTTTGTGATTTAGGCATGGTTCATTCATCCTAGCTTGCGGTATTTCTGCAATTAATTAAAAACCTGAGTGCTTGGATACCAATGCGACCAAACCATCCAGAAGACGCCGTTATGCATTGGTAGTTGGTTTAACTGGCCAATTTCAGTTGTGCCTCTGAAGTCGATTGACTCGAAATCAGCCAGAGTGTTGTTAAGAGCACCATCAAAAAGATTAACGATATCGTGTTTTTCATCGTAAACCAGCACCAGAGGCTGGCCTTCTAGCTCAAATCTATAGATTGGGTTTTTCTGAGCAAAGGCGCGGGTAAATGCCGCTTGAGTGTTGCCAAGATCAAATCCCCATACCTGCTCTTTGGGAGGCAGGCGATTATCATCCATGTCCAGCGTCGGAAATATGGCTCCATGCTCATTGCTAAACTGCTTTTCCATCGGCCCTTCGAACAAGGCGAGCAGTAGTGAGTCGACGACTCGATTAAACTCGTAAATAAACACCGTGGCTTGCGGATACAGTTCTTTAAAACTTTTCCACGTTGTCATCGTATTAGGGTGAGACACCACCTCGGCTTCGGAAAACTCAGGCGTACGTGTTATTTGCTGAATAAGTTCACCTGAGTTGCGATCAACCATCACTAGGTTGTTGTGAGTTTGGATCAGGATCCCTAAATCGGACTGACCAAAACCGATATCCTGCTCAATGACTACGGGCAGATTGCTGAGAGCACAGAATGTCATGACGACATCTTTTCCACCAATGTTGTCGCCGGCAATATGTGGTACTTCAAGGTGCTCTCGTGGATAGCCCCGTACTTCACCGTTGATCTCTACTGCATAGATAACGTCGTTGTCACTTAAGATCTTGTCAGCCTCTGTGATTGAGACGTAGTCGGCATCGTATTGATATGAGGGGAAAAATGCTGTTAGTAAGAAGTTGGCGGCAATGATGCAAATAATGACCCCGATGCTGGCAAGGCTCATCCAGAATTTAGACCAGATCGAGAGGATGATATGCAAATACCAGAGGTAGGCAAGTAGGCAAAAGTTTATGGCAATGAAAAACCACCGGTATTGAAAATACGTTATCACCCAACTGCGAGGTAGATTCAGGCTCTGCCCGGGCTCTGTCATTAATACGGCAGAGAAGATTGAAAATGCTGCTGTGACGACAGCAACCACTAAGAATAAAAGCTTTTGTGTTGATGTGGTTTCTCTCATATTACTTTTCTCGCTTGTCACGTTAACTTAATGGGGGCAAAGCCGCTTAAGCGTAGCATGTAAATCTGAGCGAATGATTTGCAGTTATGAGGTTGGTGAATAGTTTATTTGTTGGGGGAATTTTTGAGATTATTCAAATTGGAGTGTGCTCATTTAGCGATGGTTTTTTTAACGTTCGCTTTTTGCGGCGCTGATTACTGTTCGCAAAATTAATATTCTTATGGTTTTACAGAAAGGGGAGGATGACCTAAATTTTGAACAAACAATCAACCAAGAATTATCGATGCGATATTATAGTTTTCTTGTGCTCTGCGCTGCGGTCGTACCATCAGTCTATGCCATTGAACCTATTCCCAAGGAAAGCGGATTCAGTGGTTTTATCAATCTTGGAGCCGGTGTAACCAGTGTTGAATCCAATACTCTCGCCAAGTTCGGTAGTGTCGAACTTGGTGATAATACAATCGATTCGCTCTCACAGTCGCCAGATAGTGAAACTGCAGGTCTGCCGGTAATCGGTCTGGAAGTCGCCTATACCTTCGCCAGCACCCGTACCCAAATATTTCTTGGTAACCAGCTGGAAGATTACATTCGTTTTGATTTTTCCACCCGTGCCGGTATCCGGCAGGAAATAGGGAAGGCCGGCGTTATCGGCGCCAGCTTCTTGCAAACCCCGCTTGCGACTGAGGTATGGGAAGACCCATTTGTCATTGGTACTGGACGTTCAAAAACCGATAGAACTAGCAACGGCTATCGACTCATCTGGGATCAAGTATATGGAACAGCGCTAGAGCTACGTTACTCTGCGCGTGAGGTTGATATTGACAGCGAACGTAGTGGTGAAGCGTTGGCGTTGTCCGCATCTGATCGCGACCTGTTAGATCGTAACGGTGACAGTAATCGTTTCTCTGCAGAGTACACTTTCAAACGAGATGGATTGAAACACCTTATTACCCCCGCCATCGCCTACCTTGATGAAGACCGTAACGGTGGTGCAACTGCCTATGATGGTTTGTCTTTCAGTGTGAATTATATCTATTTGATGAATAATCGCTGGCGGTTTGTTACCAATGCCTCTTTTGCAAATCTGGGTTACGACGAGGCTAATCCAGTATTTGGTACCAAAGCTGACAGCGAGCGGTACGGTATCAGTTTTACCGCGTTTTATGCCCAACCGTTTGGTTGGAAGGGCTGGCTGGCCAATGCCGGTGCTGTCTGGTTTGAAGAGGATAGCGATATTGATTTTTACGATGCATCAGTAGGACTGATCAACGCCGGGATGCTTTATCGTTTTTGATGACTTAGTTTTGGATTAAATAGGCTTTTACTCATCAGGGTGTAACGGGGAGTTTATTGCTTGGAAAAGTAAATATCCCCGTAATAAACTACCGCGCTACGTTGGCTGTTATCTGTATCTGTCATGATGGCAACGTCATCAATGAAACGGTATGCCTGTTCGTTTTTCTGGTCACTGCCTCTCCCCGAACAGTTCGATTAAATCCTAATAGGCATTACGTTTCTCGTTGCCCAGTTTTTCGTGGCATCAGTTCGCCCTGCTTAGTTTACTCGTTCAGCTTGGATAGGGTATTTTCGATACGCCATGACCAGTTCAGATAGGGTGTGAACATACATCTTCCTTATTCCTGGATATTTTGGGTTTCAACGAGTGTGACTTGTCTGTCAAAGTAAACTTTCATTAAAATAGTTTTTTTCTTCTGTGATTCGTGTCTCTCTTGCACATACTTCCCTAATTGCTGATTCCACAATATCAATTCCTTTTTTGAACGCGCAACTTGTGATTTTCCCGTAATTTCCCCATTGACACAATTTATGCCTTAAAACATTCCGCGTCATTTAGTTGTAATATTGCCTTCACCATACTTGCTGACAATGTCTCTTAGACGGTTTGAGGTATATTGACCCTTACGTTTGATCTCTTTTGAAAATGTATTATTCGACCAATAATGCTCGATGGCCGCTTTAGCAGTAACAAATGCCAGATTATTACCTCTAAAGGTGCCGTTATGCTCTCCTGGTTTCCACAGATATAATTCTGGTTTCATCAGCACAACAGCAAACGGTAAGCCGTAACCACCCAAAGATTTAGATAAGGTAATAATGTCAGGTTCGATTCCAACCTCTTCAAAACTGAAATAATCGCCAGTGCGGCTACAACCTGCTTTGATATCGTCAAAAATCAATAAAACCCCGTGTTTTTGCAAATAGCCTGAAGGTTGCGTAACCATACAAAACTGGCTGTGTAATGCCGTTTTCACCCTCAGGGCGGGATCATATACAGTTAATTAGCTGAACTTTTTAAGTGTTTTTGCGATCTGATCAAACCGATTTAGTATTATGGAACTACTTATGTCGATGTTATTTCTCTTGTTCTATCTGCCATATATTCTGGTTCTGAAGGATGATGAGACATTGAAAAATTTGGAGAATTAAAGCTTGACAGGCTACGCTAACATCATCAATTCAAGCATGGGCTCCCAAGACGTCCCCAGTTTGCGATAGAGCCAAGTTGATTGGGTATAGTTGTTTTTAGAGCTCTATTTTCACTATTTCCCGATGCACAGTTTTTTATCGTATTTTTCTTTAAAATTTTTAGTTCTGTCTTAGCGAATTGATCGCTTTCGTCAAATTAAATCTTGTATATCATTGAAAAGATTGCGTTTTTATTCGTTTTCTATTTGACGTGAATTTCTATTTGCTGATTTGTAAATACATATTCTACTGAATGTCCTTCAAGTTTATTGTTTCAGACAATTGACCTTTGCAGCTTTGCTCTCACCCCCAACTGAAACAAACAAAACTGTTACTAATCAAAAGTATAGAGTCTCTACATGGTAAGTTAGACTATTAAGAACACTCAACTTGAAAATACAGATCAAATGAATAATATGATCATCCGATTATCTGCAGTATGAAATAATTGGAAATGTATGATTGGTTGAGCATGTTTATATAGTGTAAGAGAATCATTTGGAATGACAAATAATAGTGAGGATATGTCGTAATGCTGAGAAAAATGACAGGTATAATTTTATTATTGATAGTTAGCTTTAATTCTTTTTCTAAGGAAGGTTTAGAGAGTATTGGTATCCCTTTTACACAAGATAACTATTTTTCTAAAGGTGTTTATAAAGATGATCTAAAAGTAATAAAGTTGTTCTTGGATGCAGGCATTGATATAGAAACAACAGATGACAAAGGTTATACTGCACTTCAAACTGCGGCTTATTATGGTTCCTCTCAGACTATAAAAATGCTAGTTAATGATTACTCTGCGGATGTTAATAGGAAGAATAATGGTGAGGATTCTTTAGCTATATTTCTCAGGAAAAATATTAGTAATTTTCCTTTGATCAAAGAGGTTGTTCCTATGTTAATTAAGAATGGAGCAACAATGGATGTTTATAATAGTTTAAATAAAAACTCATTCATTCTTAAGACATATCTCGGTTATTATCGTAAGAAACCAATGAATCAAGAGGAACTTAATCTGATTGAGTTTATGTTTAATCATGGTTACGATATTAATAGTGAAGCGGCAAATAATAATCAGGCCAGTTTTTTGTCAATGGCGGCATATTCTACTGATTTAAAATTGATGAGTTTGATTCTTAACTACGATGTTGATGTTGCAAAAAAAGATAGAGATGGAATGACAGCTCTACATTATTTATATAAATATTATAACAACGGAATAAATAAATGTTTCGGAGACTGTAGCGAACATTATAAAAAGGAGGCGATTGCCCTCATTGATAGAAATGATCTGTTTAGAAAAGTTGTTAGAAAAATTGTGTTGAGAGGAGGAAGTTTTGCTTCACAGAACAATAATGGTGAAACACCTTTGGGGATTATGAATGCAGTAAGTCTTGTTAATAATTGGGTGGAAGTTGTTGTAGGAACAGCTTTAGAGTATGGCGCAAATATAGATGAGGCTAATAAAGAAGGGGAATATGCCCTGTATAAAATTCTCTATAAAAGGAGAGATTTGGATTATATCAAGCCAACAATATCTTATCTATTGAGAAAAGGTGCAAACCCTCTTTTATTCGTCGATTTTAAATTCAAAGGTAAAGCTTATAACTCCATCGATGCTTTCTGTTTAAATATGAATAGTTTGAGATGGTCAGAGAGAGACACTCACCCAGAAATATGTAGCCCTAGAAATGTCGATAATTTCAAAAGATATTATATGGGATTATTGTAATAAGTTAATCTTTTGACAAAATGAATGGTATGGGAAATGTCTAATGTCTAATATTAGCAAACGTCTTTATTGCTTGATGTTTGGGGGGAGGGAAATAGTAAATTGTTTTTCATTTTATTATTGGCTTTGCTGTATCGAGTGTGGGGCTATATATTGATAAGGTTGGATTCTAGGGTTTGTCGCAAACTGATATGCCCAGCCCTCTCCAAAGTCTTTAGTTGAAGACACGCGCTCCCGCATCAATCAGCGTCATAATTTGGTCGATGTGTTGTTTTTAATTTTATCTGCCATCGCCAGTGGGCAGGATGCCTGGCCTCACACCGCTGGTTGCAAGTGAGGGTTACGCGGTTTGTGATACCTTTTTTATCCGAAACACCTGAGTTAGAGGATAAGACCTAACGTGGTTTTGTCCTTTTTCTTGCCAGTCCCTACAGCTTATCTAAGTCTTTAGCCTGCTTTTTCGCCAGCCGCCAGAATAATGTTGTTGCCACGGACTGATTGTATCAGATCCTTATGCTTGAATTGCACTTTGACAGCACGGTTGTTTTTAGTGATTACTCGGGGGTTACTTTGGCTCGGGGATGTCAGTAAAAGCATTTTCATTTGTCACCATTTTGCTCTTGAAGCGGCATGGCCTTTATCCAAGAGGCTATTTCGTCTATCTCGGTTTGGTTGCCATTTAGTAACCTCATCAACAATCCGCCCAACATCAAGGCAACTGCCTGCTTGGCATGGGGACCACCCACTATGTTCTGCATTTCATGTAAATATTGATTATTGGCTTTCGCCATCAAAGGATCGCCGGCGATATCTTTCGCTTCTTTGCCCCGAAAATAATCCAGCAGTAATGACATCTCTCCTTGAAATCGACTGTCTAGCGTAGCCAATAATGCTGTAATTGCCTCATCTTTCGTCGCAGGAACAGTCTCATCAGACACACCATATAAACCATCCGGTTGAGTTATCACCTCAGTACATGCAGCAAAAAGTTCTTGCTTGCTCGGAAAATAGTGATAAAGCGCACTTTTTGACACTCCGATAGCATCAGCAATACCGCGCATGCCCAAGCCGTTATAGCCATGCTCAATAAACACATCCACAGCTTTAGTGGCCAATTTCAGACGATAAGTTTCATGATCAATGATTTTTGGCATACATCTCTTCCTGTTTCAGTCCAGTTGGACAATAAACGATTAGGCCTGCATATAGCAAGGTAATTAACCAGTCAGGGTTACCGAGGCAGAAACAACCGAAGGAGCTCATGTCATTCCTCTTGAATGAAGATATCGATGCCCTGACAAAGGTAAAGCCTAAGTGGATTTTGGGTTTTTCAGATGTGAGTACCATAACGGCTGTTCTATCCAGCAAGTTAGGTTGGGCAACGGCGCATTGTTCAAACCTGATGGACTTAACAAGCAATGCCCAATATCGCCGAGGATCCATAAGCGATACTGCAGCCGGAGATACCCACCCATTAGATTCTGGCGACTATTTTATGTAGTAGTTCAATTATCAGCTCCTGTTCTTCTGGCTTCAGGGAACAGAGTAACTCTTGAGTGACTGCCACAGGGATAGGAAGCAGGGTTTTCCTCAGTTTGTGTCCTTCTTCTGTGAGGAAGATGCGAAATGAACGGCGGCTATTAGGATCGGCTCGTCTTTCTACTAGCCCCAGTTTTTCAAGCTTGTCGAGTGTTCGGGTTGTTGTGGAATTCTCAACCTTTGATTTCGCCGCAATGTCTCGTTGTGTGACACCTTCCTCTTCCCATAAGCACATCATAGTTGGCCATAGCGCGATGGTAAGGCCCTGCTTTTTCAATTCGTTATCGAATTTTTTTGCAGCATGATGTGCAATTACATTTATCATCCAGCCAAAACTTCTTTGTCTGTCAAACTTAACGGCCATGGTGCTTCTCTTAAGCTAAAACAATGATTGCCACCGTCACTAATATTGCGGTAGCAAATACGGTGATAGCTCGAAATTGAGAGACAAAATACAGTTCCCCAGTTTCAGCCATCTTGCTCTGAATACCTGTTAGCATCGCCATTACCAGAGGCTTTGAGCGTAGCTTGTATATAACAATCGCACCAACGTGGGTCAAGATCAGCAACGGCAGAGCTCGTGCCAGAATATAGTGCATACTTTCAAGTGCAGAGAATACCGCATCGGTCAGCCAGTACTCCATGTATGGAATATTGTCGAGTAGCCCTGCCAGCGCAAGACCTGAAAAACACTGGAGAAACAGCGTAAATATCATTGTCACTACCATCCAGCCACCAGCTGGATTATGCCCCGGTTTTTCTGGCTCTTTTCCTGCCAGATATCGTAGTACTGTAATAGGGCTGCGTAGGAACTGACTAAAACGACTGGTCTGGCTGCCCACTAGTCCCCATAGAATCCGCCAGAGAGTCAGCGTAAACAGCGCCAGGCCTAGCTGAACATGAGGCCCATTACCGGAAAAGCCTGAGGCAATAAGAGCAATAAAGAGCACGGCTTGAAGCCAGTGATATAACCGTGTTGCCAGATCCCAAACTTTCATAACTATCTCCAGAATGATGTTCCTTACATATGATGGAGTATAATTTACACAACAACTGTTGCGTGCGCAACAGTTGTTGTGTAAATTGTCGGCAGAGGAAGTAAGTCGTCAGAACTCAACCTTAGGAGATCAGGTAATGAAAAAGACACTATTGAGCTGTCTTGTGCTTTTGCCACTGGTAGCGAAAGCCGATGACTTTAATGCTGAGATTCAGCAGCGTCAGGAAGCATTTTCGTCAATCGAAACCATAGTTGAACAAGCTGAAAGTATGATTGATGGAGAAGATACCGATTGGGAAGAACTGTCTGAATTAAGCAACAAGCTTTCGCAGAACAGTACGGCTTTGTTCACTCTGTTTCCTGAAGGAAGCCAGAAAGACAGCAAAGCAAAAGAAAGTGTCTGGAAAAAGTCAGAGAAATTTAACGCTTTATTAAGTCAGATGGATTCAGGTTTCGAACAGTTGAACAGGGCCAGTCGCGAACAGAACGTTGATTTGGCTGAAGCTGGATTGGAATCTGCTCAGGGCACCTGCCGTAGCTGCCATCGTTCCTATCGTTCACGATGGTAGGCCGGGAGATGATGATGAAGAATAAACATATTTGGAGCGATTTATTGTTCCAACTGGGGATGATCTTTTATGTCGGCGGTATTTTGTCCCACATTGTTATCGGTGCGGTATTAGGTAATGAACCTGAAGCAATGTATTACATGGCGGTTTATAAAGAAAAGAGCGCTTATATCCTAATTTTGCCGGGTCTGGTGATGAAAGTAATCGCGACGGTTGTTCACTCGTTTGATTATTTGATCAAACCGGCATGGCTCAAGCTCAACTACTTGTGTATGGCATTTCTGACGGTTAATGCTGTGGTGTTTTTGGTACCCATGATGCCTGAGGTGACTCAACTGGCTCGAGAAAATCTGATTCTTGGTGTTATTTCACCAGCCTATAAGGATACGGTTACAACTGAGATGTGGATTGGGATTTCAAATGTTATCCCACTGATCACAATGGTGGTGCTGAGTACCATTGGTCCGAAAATTAATAAGTAATATAACGAACTTCAAAAGGAAATATAATGAAAAATAAATATAATATGATTCTTGCTGGTATTGCTTTTCTTTTTTCAGGTACTGTCTTTGCTGCTGATTTCGGTGTTGAACTGGCATGGAATACCGACAATGTGAAGGAAGTGATGGATACGATGTCGGAACAAAGAGCCGCTTTTAGCAAACTGGTTGAAAATGGCGAAATCAAAGATATGTTTGTCGCCGACAGTAACATTGATGGCAAACCGATCAAGCTGCTTCGATTTGTTATTGAAGCTGACAGTAAGCAAGAAGTGAATGAGAAGCTAGCTAACTTGCCGCTATACCAAAAAGAGTTGGTTAAAATCAATAATGTGCGTCCACTAGGCTCAAAGTGGCTGGATAATACTCCAGTGTATAATAACTATGGTGTTATCTTTACCTGGAAAAATCAGATTGAACCACTTGAAATTGACCGAGTGTTGGGAATTGATCTGCAGCGTGTTATCAGTCTCAACCAAGCAGGGTTAGTGACTTCTTCTTATCTTGATAGTCAGACCTTGGCCAATGGTACGGTGAGGCCTATATATTCGGTTTCTTTCCTGGCAAAAAATGCTCAGCATGCACGTGAGTTAAGTAAGCAATTTGAGGCTGTAAACCTTGGTTACGCAACTGTTGAAGTTCAATATCTTGGACATAAGCTGGAAATTGCCAGATAAACAGCCATAACCACGGCAACTCGTTCCACGGGGAGTTAGCCAATATTGGCTAACTCCTGCTGCAATCGCATTTTCTATTTTATCTATTATTCAATTTATGAGAAGCCTACTTGCTCGCCAGGAAGGTATTAGCCTGCTGGAGTTGTGGTCGGTCGGCCTCTTCGGCTTCCGCAATATCAACCAGCATTTGATAATACAGCTTAGCCTTGGCTTTATCTCCGGCGAGCTCTGCTGATTTTGCGGCGCCATACAGGCTGTTAAAACGGTTCTTACTGCGGTTCAGAGCTGCTTCATACTGAACCGTTGCCTGCTGGTATTTTTCCATTTCCAGCAGCATGTCGCTCAGTAATTCTCGGGCCGGCAAAATCTCCCCTGGTGTCACTGGGTGTTTCTCTGTGGTTGCCTCCAAGTCGGCCGCACTTTGCATTGTCAGTAGTGCCTGATTATGTTCGCCTTGGTTGAACTGTAGCCATGCCAAAGCAGACAAACGTTGGATTTCAACTTGCTTAGCCCAATATGTCGAACTCTTTTCAGTTTGTGTTTTTAGCTCGCCCAGTTTTGCGATCGCTTTCTCCGCCTTTTGCTTATCGCCTGTTTGAGCGGCACCAAGGGCAATCGCAAAATGGGTAACTGCTTCCATGGCTGGGAATTTATCCCACGGATAACTGTCTGGCTTTCTAGGCTCAAGGTTGGCGGCTTCCGCCCATTGCTGCCGTTCTAGTACATAACGGGCTGGAACTGCAGCCAATGTATAGGCTGAGGCTGCATGTGGCTGAAGTGGGTCGCTAAGTGCAAGTGTTTCTTCGACCACTGCCAGTGCTTTCTTATCCTGGGCTTTTTGAAGGTAAGAATAGGTTAGGTAATCCAGCGCATGAAGATAGTGCAGCGAGACCTTGTTGCCTGCCGGGTGTTGCTTGGCCGCTTCTGCAGAACGTATGTTCATGGTAATGGACTCATCCCATAGGCCTAGTCGGGTAAATATATGAGTCGGCATATGGAGTGCATGGGGGATTGATGGCGCTATCTCGCCGTAGCTGCGTGCGACATCAAGCGCTTTCTCAGCCAGCTCCGGATAGTCATAGGCATGGATAATATAGTGATGTCCCCCGGGATGTGTCGGGATCTTCGTCAAAACGGTAGCTGCGGTTTCTCCTGCTTTTCTCTGGTTTCTATAGCTTTTATCTGCTGGTGACGCGGTACCCAGCAGCGACAATGCATAGAAGGCTGTTGCTTCCGGATCGGAAGGAAATGCATCGTGTACTTTAGCCCAGCCTTGCTCGAAGGCTACCAGATTGTCGGTTTCTTTTTCTTTGCGTCCTTGGGCGTAGTAGTTATCGATCGCTTTGATATAAGCAAGTTCTCGTTTGGTTTTCGTCCCTTTGACTTTGGCCTTTTCAATCATGGTCAGGCCTTTGGCAAAGTTTTCTTCGTTAGGCGGATCTGACCAAAGCGGGTGGACGATGGACATCGCGACTCCCCAGTAGGCCATGGCACAGTCAGGCTCTTTCTCAATGACAGCCTCAAAGGTTGCTCTGGCCTTCACATAAGTCATGTGGTGGAGCAAGGCTAGGCCTTGATCCAGCATGGGCTGGCTTTTTTCATTGCAAGAGGTTGGGAATTCTACTTTGCCTAGTCTGCTTTGGTCGGTATCTTGGGTCGCTGCATGAATGCTCTGGCTAAGTAAAGTAGGATAGGAAAAGATGGCCGCCACCAATAGCCAGCCATGCCTACTATTTGTTTTCATATTCTTTCTCCAAAAATATGGTTTATTTATAGCGATAAGCTTTCTTGCTCAATATATGGCTTACTCTCGACCTCGCCTACTCAGAGTGAACAGGCGAGGCCGAGTTATTGAGAAAAGTATAGGAAAGAATCTTGGGTGGCGGCTCACCAAAGTGTCGTTAACGGTTACCCCTTATTGAGATAGGTAGCCAGTCTTTTCGCCAGACAGATCAGTGTATAAGTTGGCGGGAGTCCCCAGGATTCGGGGATCACCGAAGCATCACAGGCATACAGGCCCTGGATCTCTGTTTGCAGATTGCTATCGACAACCTCACCGATTTTCGCGCTGCCGCCCTGATGGGCTGCAAAATGGTGGGTGCGGTAAGTCTGTTCGGCACCGGCCTCGCGCAAGATACCCTCGGCGATGATGGCTCCTGACTCCAACCGTTCTTTGTCACTTGATTGAAGGCGCTTGTTCACCCATTTTGAGCCGATATTTCCGCTCAGCTCATCCTTTGCCTTTACCATGATCGATAAGGTGTTGTTGGCTGACAACATATGATGGAACTTACCCACCTGAGCGGTAAACGAATGGAAGAAAGGCTTGGGAAGGCTAAGATCGGACAACATAATGCCGTCATCCGCCAAATGCAGCCCAGCAGCCATAGGAACTTCGCCGTCAGGATAGCTCTCTTGTACTTTTCCCATTACGGCTATAACAGGGTCTATAAAGAAGGCTTGGCCTGCTTGTTTCAGATCGGTTGCCTGTAGAATTTGTGCCGAACCTATTCCGCCAGCAGCTAGAATAATGTTGTTACCACGAACTGATTGTATCTGGCCTTTATGCTTGAACTGCACTCCGACAGCACGGTTATTTTCAGTGAGCACACGGGTGACTTTCGCTCCGGTGATCAGCTGGGCACCGTGTTCTGTGGCCTCATCCAGGAATCGGCGGGCATTCCACTTGGCATCATGAGGGCAACCGTACGAGCAGAGGTGACAGGCGGCCCGGCACTTATCGATATCAATGAACTTATCGAGCTTCTGCCAGTTGAGCCCAAGCTGCTGTGCTCCCTGTTTGATTCGGTGGGCCTTCGGGCCAATAAGATCGTCGGGAAGCGTTGAGATCGGCAGCGTTCGCTCTACTTCCGCTATCTCGGCTGACAGGTCGATACCGTAGCGCAGGAACATCTCGGTAGGTGGTGCCATGGCGGTTGCATAGTTAATTGCCGAACTGCCACCAGCTGTAATTCCTCGAATTAATAACGAGAGATCTGGTGTGATGTAGGCACTTTTACCGGGAATCGCTGCTATTCTTGCCATTTGCATAAACGAGCCTGTCAATGGTGCGTTGTTGCCCCATTCAAGAACCAATACTCGTTGACCTTGATTTGCTAGCTCCCTGGCAACCGTCGCGCCACCGGGGCCACTGCCGACTATGATGGCATCAAACATGGTATCAAGTGTGGTGTTAGATAATGCATTCGTTTCAGCAGGCATGGCTTGGCAATCCCAGTCGTAGATATCTTTGAGTCAGCGATACTATACGTGACATTCCAATCGGATCCATTACACTTAGCGCCCTTTTGCCTGGCATCACTGCCATATAGAAAAATACAAACGTTCAGAGTTTAAACGGGGACAGGTAAGTTGATGCAAGATAGAGCTGGCCAGATGGTCATATTTCATACTTTGGTAAAGGCTGGCAGTTTTACGGCTGCGGCTGAACAGCTCAGAGTATCGACGTCTCATGTCAGCAAGCAGTTAGGCGCTCTGGAAGCTGAGCTTAACGTGAAGCTCGTACAGCGAACAACACGTAGTTTTACTCTCACTGAAGCCGGGCAGCGGTTTGCGAGTTACTGTGAGCAGGTCGTCACTGCAGTTCAGGATGCCGATGCCATTATGGATGATGTTCGTGACGAGGTGGCAGGCGTGCTGCGGCTTGGGTTATCACAGTCTTTTGGGACGATGCATATTATCCCTGCGATAGAACAGCTTCGCCGCCAATACCCTGAGTTGCAGGTTGAGGTTAGCTTGTTTGACCATAAAGCTAATATGCTCGAAGACGGTATCGATCTTTGGATCACCAACTATGAACATATTCCCGAAGGTTATGTTGCCCAAAGGTTGGCTGATACCCGATTTGTAGTGGTAGCATCGCCTGAGTATCTAATAAACCATCCAGTGCCGCACCATCCGAATGATTTGGTGAATCACAATTGTTTGACCTATCAAAGCCGTCATAGAAACTACAGTACTTGGTCATTTACCAACCGATATGAGGCACTCTGTGTAACGGTATCGGGTAATTACCGGGTAGATTTGGCAGAAGCGGTCCGTGATGCGGCAATTTCGGGGTGGGGGGTGGCTTATTTAGCAAGCTACTTGCTAACCAACGAGTTCCGTGACGGTAAACTGATCCAGCTGATGTCGGACTGGCAGGCCAATCAAAATATGCCATTCTATGCGGTCTATCCGAGCCGGAAGCACCTGCCGCGAAAAATATCTGCGGTGATTGCGTTTTTTAAAGATTATATCGGTGAAAAACCTTATTGGGATAAGGCGCTTGAGCCGCTGGTAAAACTCTAAAGGGAGTAAAACTGGTGGAAAATCATTCATGTTCGTCATGGTTGTTTTTCGCAGTGGCAAAAATATCTTTTCCATTTGGCAATAATGGCTCAGGGCTGGCAACTAAAGTTATTTAAAACAAACAGATAGTTTTTCAGTGTTTGCTGGGTTGCCTGTGTGCTACATGCTATTAACAAATAGATATTGCATGAAAAGCTGCGTTGCCTAGAATGCGCGCCTCAACTTTATTAGGTTACAAAGGTTCACGCATGACATCGTTGTTAGGTATTGTCGCAATCCTGCTTTTCGCATGGTTACTATCGAAAGATCGCAGCAATATCCCCCTCAGAACAGTTTCATTGGCATTTTGCTTACAGGTTGTCTTTGCGCTGCTGGTGTTATATGTGCCCGCTGGAAAAGAAGCGTTGAATGCCGTTACCGGTACTGTCTCTAGCGTGATTAACTATGGCCAGGAAGGGATCGGCTTTCTGTTCGGTGGACTGGCAACGGGGAGCGTCGGTTTTGTCTTCGCTATCAATGTGCTGGGCATTATCATATTCTTCTCTGCGCTAATTTCGGGACTTTACCATATTGGCCTGATGCCAAAGGTGATCAACATAATAGGCGGCTCACTGCAAAAACTATTGGGTACCGGACGCGCAGAATCGTTATCGGCTACTGCCAATATTTTTGTCGGCATGATTGAAGCCCCGCTGGTGGTGAAGCCGTATCTGAAGAACATGAGTGACTCGCAGTTTTTTGCGGTAATGACCTGCGGGTTAGCTTCAGTTGCCGGTGGTACGTTGGTGGGCTACGCCTCTTTGGGCGTCGATCTGAACTTTCTGATCGCAGCTGCCTTTATGTCTGCGCCGGCTGGCTTGCTGATGGCAAAAATACTCTTTCCGCCGAGTGACGCGGTTCTTGATCAGGATGAAATTACCTCGGTTGAGCTTCCTCGTGCAACAAATGTGGTTGAAGCACTGGCGGACGGTGCGATGTCCGGCCTGCGTATTGCGGTTGCGATTGGTGCTACCCTGTTGGCCTTTGTCAGTGTGATTGCCCTGCTGAATGGCATGCTAGGTTATATCGGCGATCTTGTTGGTATTAAGCTTAGTTTCGAGCTGATCCTCGGTTATGTGTTTGCACCAGTTGCTTGGCTGATCGGAGTACCTTGGTATGAAGCTGTTACTGCCGGCTCGCTAATTGGCAATAAAATCGTCGTTAACGAGTTCGTTGCTTTTATTGAGCTGATAAAAGTTCAGGATCAGCTTAGCGAGCACTCTGTTGCTATTGTGACGTTTGCCTTGTGCGGATTTGCCAATATCTCGACTATGGCAATTCTGATCGGCGGCTTAGGTAGCTTGGTGCCTGAACGCCGTACCTTTATCTCTCAGAATGGCTTCCGCGCCATTGCCGCAGGTGTGCTGGCTAATTTGATGAGTGCAGCCATTGCAGGCGTGATTTTGTCACTTTAAAGCCTGATAACTGGCCGCTTAGATAAAACAGAAAGGGAGCCCGTTTAGGGCTCCCTTTGTTATGTTACCGGTATAGGGATACTCGCCCTAGTTACATTCGGCAAGTTTCAGCTCTGTTGCCTTTTTGTCCTTCCCCTGAATATCCTGCCAAACCATAGGTGCAACAACCAAAAACAGGACAACATTCGAGACTGGAACGGAAAGCCATACCCCGTTGACGCCCAGCCATTGCGGAAGCAGGTAGAGGAACGGTAGTTGAATTAACATGTTGCCTGCTGATATCGACAGTGCTTTTCCGCCCTGATTGACGGCCATGAAATACACTGAAGCCAGAGCAATAAAGCCGTCAAGAAACATCGAAAACAGGTGTAGCCGCAGGCCATTAACGGTTTCGGTCATCAGTGCCGGGTCGTTATTGACAAATAAGCTGATCATGGTCTCGGGGAACAGGTTCAGTAAGATCACTGCGCAAATCCCAGTAATAAGTACGACTTTTATCGCCAGAATAAGGGTTGCCTTGATCTTATTCACTTGGCCTGAGCCAAAGTAGTAGCTTACCGGTGGCTGCATCCCGCCTGCGACACCTTCAGCCAGCAGGTAATACATTGTCATCAGGTAACCAACAATGGCAAATGCGCCCACATGTATCGAGGTACCGTATTCCATGAACAGCCGATTATGCAGGGCAATAACGAAGCTGAAATAGGTATACATAAATAGACTTGAGGTACCAAGGCTGATCGATTTAGCGGCCAGCTTTGGGCTGAATAGTAACTTTGTCCAGCTAAGCCTTAGCTGGGAAAATGACGAAAAAAAGTAGCCTATCGCGATTACAAATACTGTTACCTGGGAGAAGATTGTGGCGATGGCAGCGCCTTTCAGTCCCCAGCCAAACTTGCCGATGAACAGATAGTCGAGAGCGATATTGATCAGGGCACCGAAGATCATCAATATTGTCGAAAAATTCGGGCTGTCGTCATTCCGGATCAGCATCGGCATAGCACCTGCTGCAATCGTAAAGATTGCACCCCAGGAAAAGATATCGATATATTCAATGCCGAGTTCCAGTGTTGTACCAACGGCACCCTGGGCGATGAGCATTGCCGGTCCGAACGCCGAGATCAAAGCCATCATGAGCACACCGGCGATAAGGATGAGGCCGAGTCCTGTTGTGAGGGTGGTTCGCGCTTTGTGTGCCGCACCTTCACCGCGGTAGATGGAGATCAGGCTGCCCGAGCCCATGCCAACCAACAGGCCAAGACCGACGATAACGCCAATGATAGGCCATGCCATATTGATACCGGCCAAGCCTTCAAAGCCAATGTAGTGGCCAACAAAAATACCGTCGATGACCTGGTAGAGGCCATTGACCAGCATGGCCACGACTGACGGAATCGCGTATCGCCAAAACGTGCGATTGACTGAATTACTGGGGGTTATTATTTCTTGCATAGTCATCATTTCATTTTCTCGTTATCTAGGGGGGATTATGCGTGTAATAGAGATTGATGAAAGTTGGTATCTATCCGTTTTTCGGATACATTGGCGAGATGCGAAATAAGGAGATGAAATGAATTGGACACTCGATCAGTTGGAGGCATTTGTTACTGCCGTTAATCAGGGGTCGTTTTCTGCCGCGGCAAGAAAAATAGGCAAAGCCCAGTCACGGGTGAGCACGGCAATCACCAACCTGGAAGCGGATCTTGGTTTTGAGTTGTTTGATCGTAGCGCTCGCCTGCCAGTGCTAACGCCTGAAGGTAAAGAGATGTTTACCGAGGCACAAGCCGTACTGGCACAATGCCAGCGCATGCAGTCCCGGGCGATGACAGTCTCTACTGGTGAAGAAATCTCATTGACGGTTGCGATGGACGAAGCGGTGCCTATTGTGTCGTTCGAGAACTTCTTTTTGCAAATTGCTGCGCAGTTTCCGTTATTGAAGCTAACAATCATTAATGGCTCACAGGATGATATTGCGCAGTGGGTAAGCGAGAAAAAAGCCGATATAGGGATTCTTTTTCACGTAAAAAGTTTACCGGACTCATTGGATTTTATGCCTATTAGCCAGTTTTACCAGTCACTGGTGGTTTCATCCAGGCATCCGCTCGCATCTATTCCAGCTCCAAGCGTAAGTGAGCTGAATCGCTATCGTCAGTTAGTGATCCGGGAGCGAGTGGGGGAAGCCTCGGCCAAGCCAATATCATCCAATCACTGGCACATTGATAGCTATTACTACATAGCTGCTTTGGTTATTCGAGGGGTAGGCTGGGCCTTAGTCCCTGAGCATCTGGCGAAAGAGGAGTGGTATGCGAGCGAGCTGGTTGAGCTATCGGCAGAGCATATTCCTGACTCGCTGCTGGTGGAAATGGGGGTTGTGAAACGGCGGGATAAGGGTAACGGTAAGATCATGGCCTGGATGTACTCTGAGCTGAGCATAATGTTTAAGGGAGGTGCCTAATAGCAGCAGCGAGGTATCTATGCATAACTTTACGTTCTGCTAGCAAATTTTAAGACAAAATCGAGGTATGATTAGGGCATTAAGACCGAATCGATTGGGTATTTAGTGCAAACCATGTGTTCCCGTACAAGTTCATCTTCCGAAAAGCTGCCTTTGCTGCTAGCTGGTCCGATTCTGCGCAAATGCACGGCGACAGAGCTAACGCTGTGGCTTGTAACATCAGAGCCGTTAACCGCGAGTTTCTCCCTTTTTCATCCAGAAGATGAACAGCCCTTCTTTTCTGAAAGCGTAACGGCAGCGGAGCAGATCCAGGTTGGCCTGTCTGCCTGGGTGGTGATGACGAACATGAAAGGCAATTTTCCTGTCAATACTGTATTGGAATACCAGTTGATGACCCAGCGAGGGGATATTGCAGAGCTGGTTCCTTCCTTGCTGTACTCCGGCGAAAAGCGGCTTTCATTCAGTATCAAAGCTCAGGCTGATTATGTGTTGCACGGCTCGTGCCGAAATCCCCACTATCCGAGCAAGGACAGTCTGGTTGCTGCGGATGAGAAAGTGGCTTCGCAATCTGTTTCAGAGCGTCCGGCGTTGCTGATGATGAGCGGTGATCAAATCTATGCCGACCACGTTGCTGGGCCGATGTTGGATGTTATCCAGCAGGTTATCGGGTTGCTGGGGTTGCCGGAAGAGACGTTTTCCCAAGGGCCAGTTACCAATACTCAGTCATTATACCAGCACGATTATAACGTCTATGGCCGGGACAAGATCCTGCCTCATTATGTAGATAGCGGTAACTGGCTGTCTGATAATGGATTGAGGAAATGGTTGCCGCATCGTGGCAAGCCGATATTCAGCTCACGGGAATGTGAAAACCACCTGATGAGCCTCAGTGAATTCTTCGCTATGTATCTACTGGTGTGGTCGCCGCAATTATGGCAGCTCATTGATAGCGAACGCCTGAAGAAAAGTGGTTTCCAGGTGGGCCAGCGGGTCTTGGAGTCAAAGTGGCAGCAGCTCTGGCATGAAGAAAAGCGGCATATCGATGAATTTGTAGCAGGATTGCCGCAGGTTCAGCGCCTAATGGCGCATATCCCGACCTATATGATCTTTGATGACCACGATGTAACCGATGACTGGAACCTTACCGTTGGCTGGGAAAAAGCCGCTTACGGGAATCTATTTTCCCGTCGGATTATTGGTAACGGATTACTTAGTTATTGGTTGTGTCAGGGATGGGGAAATGCGCCTGAATATTTTGACCAAGAGTTTATCGGGCTTGCCAAAGCGTATTTCTCACAGCCTAGCGGCGAGCGTCAGGATCAGTTTATCGATTACCTGTATCGGTTCGAGCAGTGGCATTACACTATTGAAACAACGCCGAAAATGCTGGTACTGGATACTCGTACCAGACGCTGGCGCTCTGAGTCGAAAATGAATAAGCCTTCAGGGCTGATGGACTGGGAAGCATTGACTGAATTACAGCAGTCGCTGCTTAATGAACCCGCGGTGATCATTGTCTCGGCGGCACCTATGTTTGGGGTGAAATTCATTGAAACGCTTCAGCGGGGAATGACCTGGCTCGGACAGCCATTGTTGATTGATGCCGAAAACTGGATGGCGCATCCGGGCTCTGCCAATACGCTGCTCAGTATCTTCACCCATACCAAGACACCGACAAACTTCGTGATCCTCTCCGGCGATGTTCACTATTCGTTTGCCTATGATGTTAAGCTACGTTTTCGTCGCAGCAGCCCGAATATTTACCAAATCACATCGAGCGGGATCAAGAATGAATTCCCTAATGCCTTGCTGCGCTTTTGTGATGTGATGGACAGGGCACTGTATAGCCCGCATTCTCCCTTGAACTGGCTTACCAAGCGAAAGCGGCTAAAAATAAAAAAACGCGATCCCGATACAACCGGAAACCACCGTTTGATAAATCGCAGTGCGATTGGTGAGTTGCATCTTGATAGCAACGGCAAGCCAAGCCGGGTTGAGATCCTGACCGCGGACGGTGATACCGTCTCTTTTCTGCCGATCGAAAAGCAATCCGTTGAACATGTTCAGGAACAGCTGTAAGTGGTTCTAGTTCTTCGTTACTTGTTCATTTGATACAAACGGCGAGGGCGACCTCCTGTTTTGTAGTTTAGGGTTAAGCGGATCACGCCTTCCGATTCTAAAAACTCCAGATAGCGCCTTGCCGTAATGCGACTGACATTCATGCGTTCGCCAATTTCCTCGGCGGAAAAGTCGTGTAGTTTTTCCTCGTCCAGAATTGATTTCAACGAAGCTAGTGTGGTTGCATCAATCCCTTTAGGTGTCTGGCGTAATTGCTTTACAGGTGCCTTACGTAATATTTGGTCGATCTCGCCTTGATCAACGGTTTCTGTACGGGCTAGCTTTTGTTTGTATTGCTTATAGTCATCAAGGGCTTGGTGAACACGAGACATGCGAATTGGTTTGACTAAATAATCGATTACACCAAGCTGAACGGCTTTTTCGACCGTTGCTGTTTCTCGCTCGGCGGTCGTCATAATAAAATCACAATCTGCATTTTGTTCACGCAGTTGACGGATAATATCAATACCATTGCCATCGGGTAGTGTGATGTCGACAAAGATTAATGTTGGTTTGAACGCCCCGTATTGCAACAAGGCATCAGAACAGCTTTCGCTGGCCGCAACTACCGTGAAATCAGGGTGTTGGTTGATGGTTGATTCGAGGGTGTAACTGGCTCGACTATCATCTTCAATGAGCATTACAGTAGTTTTAGTCATAATTAGTGATTTCATTTTTATCTAAGTAAATGCTGAATAGCGTTGTGTGTTGCTCTGTGCGTTCCCAATCAATACTGCCATGGAAGTAATCGACCAGTTGTTTGACCAAGTACAGGCCAATACCACTTTGTTCATCGTCAAGTTTGGAGCTGACACCGAACTCTAAAATATGCTCGGTAATATCTTCGGGTACACCAGCACCGCTGTCTTGAACTTCTAAAATAATGTGGTTACTGCGATCACTTAAATATACATGTACTTCAGGTTCTTTATTCTCTTTATTTTGCCATGAAGCAAGTAAGGCATTATCAATTAAGTTACCGACCATTGTGACGAGTTTTTCTGAGATGTTTTTCTCGTAGCTTGACAAATTAGTGTCTATATCGATTGTGAATTTCACACCAATATCTGCCGCTTTGTTGAATTTTGCGAGCAATAAACTTGCAACGGCACTATCAGATACTGAAAGTACGATATTGCGAATAATAGATTGGTAACGATCCGTTTCTTGTTGAATAAAATCAATTGCTTCATCATATTTTTCGATTTGTAGCATGCCTGAAAGTACATTGAGCTTATTGGAGTATTCGTGCGTCTTGCTTCGTAGTAATTCCGTGTAATTCTTCAGGTAGGTGACTTCGCCTTCAAGTTCGCTTTGGTCAAGGTTGGCGAAGAATACAATGGCATGACCAAGCAATCCTTTAGGGGTGTTAATTGGATAGACATTGGCTCTGTATTTTAACTTACCAATATTAAACTCCCCTTGATGGAACACACCTTGATTTGCAAGAACCAAATGACTTAGCGGTGTGGAATAGCGTGACAGAGGGTGATTTACATAGTCATAGCGCCCCAGTATTCCCATGGAAAGCATTTTAATCGCGCTGTTATTGATCGTTGCTATATTCATGTTGCTATCTACCGCAATAATAGCGTCACGAATACTGTCTAGTACCATTTCATGCTCGCGAAATTTATTCACAATAAACTCGGGCTCATAGTCCAAGAAGGTACGTTTCATCTTGAATACGAACGCGATTATCGTACCTATCCCCAGCAGATAGACAATGCCGATAAGCATGCCGATATGACCATATTGCTGTAACAAAATATCGGATGTTTTCTCGGATAAATAGCCGATACAGATGGCTCCAATGACGTTGCCATCCAAAAAAATAGGTGAAAAGTTACGGATAGCTTTACCGAGGGAGCCTGATGCAACACTGCTGTATTCATTCCCTCGCTCTAATGCAGGGTAAATGTCGTCACCGATAAAATGTTTGCCGACTTTTTGAGGCTCTGGATGACTTAAACGCATGGCGCTTTTGTCGACGACCACGATAAAGGAAGCATCGGTACGGGTTCTGATATCTTCTATATAGCTTTGCAGGTAGTAACTCTGTTGCTTATTTTTGGCGTTAACCGCCTCAATGACTACTGGGTCATGGGCGATTACGCGAGCAAGTTCTAGTCCCCTCGCTTCAATGCCTTCCTGATGTGAATTTTGCAGTAAGAAAAAGATCGCAGTGGTAACGACGATAACAATAGAAGAGGTGGTCGCAACGGTAGTTAAGGCCAGATAGCTCTTAAGTTTCATAATAGGCCTTTAGAGTAGCAATGTTCATGAGGGTCAGTATAACGGGCTCTCTGCGGATATTAATGTGTGCTGAGTCAGAAATAATGACGATTAGACCGCTCTATATTACTAAACCTTTTCGCCACACTCCCGTTTACAAAAGTTACAAAAGATAAAGATAGTTACATTAATGGGGCACTCAATATTCCAGTTTGTAAGTGTTGTTAGACTGCAGGAGAAATAATAATAACCCTACACAGAAAGGTGGAATATGTTTACCAACGACGTAATTACTATAAAAGATAAGCGCATGATTAATATAATTTTTGCACTGTCTGCTGCTGTTATACTTTTTGCTACCATGCAAAATAAAATGCCGACGGGGATCATTGGCGCCATCGGCGTGATGGCGGTTGTCGGCTATATATTAAATGTGGTCGGCGACAAAACTCCTATCGTTAACCAGTTCTTTGGTGGCGGTGCCATTGTTATCATTTTTGGTTCTTCATACATTTTCCATAGTGGCATCATTCCTCACGAAATAGCCGGGACGATCACCACGTTTGTAAAAGGTGGGGGTTTTTTGTCTTTCTTCATCGCAAGTTTGGTAACCGGCTCGATTCTGGGCATGGATACCAATGTGCTGAAGAAGGCCGCATTGAAGTACATTCCGGTTATCTTTGGTGGTGTCGCATGTGCATTCTTGTTCGCCGGTCTTATCGGTAGCTTCCTGGGGGAAGGGTTCTTTGATTCCGTCATGCTGATTGCCTTACCTATCATGGGTGGCGGTATGGGCGCTGGCGCAGTACCTCTGGTTGAAATTATGTCGGGCAACTCCAGTATGTCAGCTGAAATGTTGATGTCGAAAATGGTACCTGCGTTGGCTATCGGTAATGCTATTGCCATCGTGATGGCTGGTCTATTAGACAAGCTGGGCAAGTTCTACCCCTCTCTGACGGGTAACGGCAAGCTAATGCGGGAAGCAGAAGAACAACAGGACGAGCAAGAGCAAGAGCAGCCAACATCAATCAACGTATTGGGTATTGGTGCATTGCTGGCGATTACTATGTACTTCGTTGGCGCAATGCTAAGCAGCGTCATTAGCATGCACACCTACGCGTTAATGATCATCTTTGTTGCCCTAGTGAAAGTCATGGGCTTTATGCCACGTGAGCTAGAAAAAGCTGCGCACGCCTGGTATCAGTTTGTTGTTGATAACCTAACACCGGCGCTGCTTGTCGGTATCGGTGTCGCCTATACCGATTTGAACCAAATTATCGCCTCTTTAAACCTTGTGTACTTTCTTATGGTATTCGCAACTGTGTTCGGTGCAATCATTGGTACTGCAATCATTGGGCGTTTGATGGGTTTCCATCCAATCGAAGCGTCGATTACTGCCGGTCTTTGCATGGCTAACATGGGAGGAACTGGTGATGTGGCAGTGCTTGCAGCAAGTAAACGTATGGAGCTAATGCCTTTTGCTCAAATTTCATCACGAATCGGCGGTGCGTTCATGTTGATCCTCGCCACTCTTATTCTTGAAATGCTGCAGTAGGGTAAAATTATGTCATACATACAACCGCATATTTCAAACGCCGAGACAGCACCAAACAAACATTCGGCACTTCATGCATCATTAGGAAATATTAATAATCAGACAGCGCAGATCCGTTTCTCGATAGATGTTGCCGGAAATGATTTATCGAAGTATCTGATGCTAAGGCATGTTCAAGACCAAAATGAACGTCTTTTTTACCACTATATCCGTAACAATATTAAAGACAGCCTACCGTATATCTATACGCCATCAGTGGGCGATGCATGTGAGAAATATAGCTACCTTAATTTTGCACCGCGCGGTTTATATTTTTCTTACCGTGGCGACGAGCAAGTAAAAGCAACCATTGACAGTATCACAAATGATGTTGACGTGATTGTGGTAACCGATGGCTCTCGTGTGCTGGGCCTGGGTGATTTGGGTATTGGTGGCATGGGTATCTCGATTGGTAAACTTTCGCTGTACACCGCTGTAGGCGGTATTCCACCAGAGCGCACGCTACCAGTCTGTATTGATATCGGTACTAATAACCCTGCGCTAAAGCAAGATCCACAGTACCTGGGTGATAAAGGCGATCGAATCGACGACGATGCTTTCTACCATTACCTTGATGAGATCATGCAAGCTCTCGTCACTCGTTGGCCCAAGGCAATTATCCAGTTTGAAGACTTCAGCAATAATCATGCGTACCCGCTACTGGAAAAGTACCGAGATCAATACCGTTGTTTCAATGACGATATTCAAGGTACGGCGACAGTTAGTGCCGCGACAATTAAACGGGCGTTGCTGAAAGCTGGGAAAGAGCCGTCAACCTCCCGGGTATTCGTGGTTGGTGGTGGTTCTGCGGGGTGCGGTATTGCTCGGCTTATAGAAGATAGCTTTGAATTTGAGAGCAATCATGGTGTTTGCATTATCGATCGCGAAGGCCTGTTGTTTGAAGATTCCGAGGACCTATCTGCGATGCAGAAAAGCCTGGCTAGTCCCTCTGTTGAGCGTCCTGCAGGGAAGTCGACATTGAGCCTGATTGAAGCTATCGAGCACTACAAACCTGATGTGCTGGTAGGCGTCACGGGTGTGGCTGGCTTGTTTACCGAAGCGACCATCAAAACCTTGGCTGCGAACACCCGAACGCCAATTATTATGCCATTGTCTAACCCTGTTAGTGCTTGCGAAGTGACTCCGCAGCAAGTGTTCGACTGGATTGGAAATGATGTCATTGTCACGACCGGCAGTCCTTTTAAACCCGTTCGGTATGGCAATCAGAGCTATACCATTTCTCAATGCAATAACGTGTACGTTTTCCCCGGTATTGGGCTTGGTGCCAAAGTGGCGAATGCGACGTCAGTCTCCAATGGCATGCTATTGAAAGCGGTCGATGTACTGGCAACGTTCAATTGTACGCGATGCTCAGATAACGAAGTACTGCCAGCCATTGAATCCACGTTGGAAGTATCAAAAGCGATTGCGATTGCTGTTGCGAAACAAGCAGTTAAAGAAGGGTTATCCGAAGTGATGACATCATCAGATGACGCCGATATTACCGCAATGATCGAACATGCTTTCTGGAATCCAGAGGTTGGTACAGCCAGCCTGTAATGTCGGGCGTTCACGTTCCCAAAGAGTAAATAAAATAGGCAGAAATTGTGAGACCGGCAGCTCCTGTGTCGGCTCATGATTTCTGCAAGAAATCTACGCACTTTAAATTTTTATTGTATTACCTATCGGAGGGTCGATGTGAAGACTATTACCACAGATATCGCAGTAATCGGCGCAGGCGGTGCCGGCTTACGTACTGCTATTGCGGCAGCAGAAGCAAATCCAGACTTGGAGATAGCACTAATTTCCAAAGTTTACCCAATGCGCTCTCATACCGTAGCGGCAGAGGGGGGCTCTGCTGCCGTCGTCAAGGATGAGGATAGCCTAGATAACCATTTCAACGACACCGTTGGCGGTGGTGACTGGCTATGTGAACAGGACGTAGTTGAATATTTCGTAGAAAACGCAACTCGCGAGATGACCCAGCTAGAACAATGGGGGTGTCCTTGGAGCCGTAAAGAAAACGGTGACGTTAACGTTCGTCGTTTTGGTGGCATGAAGGTTGAGCGTACCTGGTTTGCAGCGGACAAAACCGGCTTCCACATGCTGCACACATTGTTCCAGACGTCTATCAAGTACACACAAATCAACCGCTTTGACGAGTACTTTGTGGTTGATCTGCTGGTAGAAGACGGTGAGGTTCAGGGGCTGGTTGCGATTCATATGTCTGAAGGCGAACTGGTATGTATCAAGGCGAAATCTGTTGTTCTGGCAACAGGTGGTGCGGGCCGTGTGTATAACTGTAATACCAACGGCGGCATCGTAACGGGCGACGGTATGGCGATGGCATTCCGTCACGGTGTACCTCTTCGTGATATGGAGTTCGTTCAGTATCACCCAACCGGCTTGCCTGGTACCGGTATCCTGATGACCGAAGGTTGTCGTGGTGAAGGCGGTATCATGCTGAACAAGAATGGCTACCGTTACCTTCAGGATTACGGCATGGGGCCAGAAACACCCGTTGGTGAGCCGAAGAACAAGTACATGGAACTGGGGCCGCGAGACAAAGTTTCTCAAGCATTTTGGCACGAGCAGCAGAAAGGAAACACGATCGACCATCCGCTGGGTGATGTCGTGCACCTGGACCTTCGCCATTTGGGTAAAGAATACCTGCACGAGCGCCTGCCGTTTATTTGTGAACTCGCCAAGGCATACGTGAACGTTGACCCTGCGGAAGAGCCCATTCCAATTCGTCCAACCGTGCATTACACCATGGGTGGTATCGAAACAGACAAGCATAACGAAACACGCATCTCTGGCCTATTCGCAGTCGGCGAGTGTTCTTCTGTTGGTCTTCACGGCGCTAACCGTCTGGGTTCTAACTCGCTGGCAGAGCTTGTTGTCTTCGGCCGCCTGGCGGGAGAAGGCGCAGCAAAACGTGCCGCAGAGTTTAAAGGCTGGAACGAAGAGTCTATTGCTAATCAAATGAAGGCTGTTCAAGACCGTATCGACACGCTTCTATCTCAGGAAGGCGATGAAAACTGGGCTGACATCCGCACTGAAATGGGTCATTCCATGGAAGCGGGTTGTGGTATCTATCGCCAGGAAGATCTGATGCAGGCGACTATCGACAAGCTTGCCGAGCTTCGCGAGCGTTACAAGAACATCAGCATCAAAGACAAAGGCAAGGTATTCAATACCGATCTGCTCTACGCAATCGAAGTGGGTTACGGCCTGGAAGTGGCTGAAGCGATGGCTCATTCCGCGATCCTTCGTCGCGAGTCACGTGGTGCACACCAGCGTCTGGACGACAACTGCACAGAACGTGATGACGTGAACTTCCTGAAGCATTCGCTGGCATTCTTTAACGGCGACAGGGCACCTTATATCGAATACAGCGACGTGACGATCACCAAGTCTCAGCCTAAAGCCCGTCTATACGGTGCGGCGGCAGAAGAGGCAGCAGCAAAAGAAGTTGCGGAAGCCGCAGCGAAAAAAGAGGAGCAGGCATAATGTCAGGCCACCGTATCCAAAAAGTGGAAGTTTTGCGTTATGACCCTGAAAAGGACGCAGAGCCGTACTTCGAAATGTTCGAAGTACCGTTTAACGAAACCATGTCTGTACTTGATGCTCTGGGTTACATCAAAGACAACCTAGATAAAGATCTGGCGTACCGCTGGTCTTGCCGTATGGCGATCTGTGGCTCTTGCGGCATGATGGTCAACAAGGTGCCAAAGCTGGCCTGTAAGACCTTCCTGCGTGACTATCCGAACGGTCTGAAAATCGAAGCGCTGGCTAACTTTGCCATCGAAAAAGATTTGATCGTCGACATGACACCGTTCGTCGAGCGCCTAGAGGCAATCAAGCCTTACATCATCGGTAACGATCGTAAGCCTGAAGATGGTCCAAACAACCAGACGCCTGAGCAAATGGCCAAGTACAAGCAGTTCTCTGCCTGTATCAACTGTGGCTTGTGCTATGCCGCCTGTCCTCAGTTTGGCCTGAACCCTGAGTTCATCGGCCCTGCCGCGCTGACTCTGGCTTACCGTTATAACCTTGACAGCCGTGACAACGGTGCAGCAGAGCGTATGAAGCTGATCAACGGCGAAAACGGTGCTTGGGGTTGTACGTTTGTTGGTTACTGTTCTGAAGTTTGTCCGAAGAGCGTCGATCCTGCCGCTGCGGTAAACCAGGGCAAAGTGGAATCATCCAAAGATTTCGTTATTGCGATGATCAAACCTCAGGAGGCATAAGAATGAGCAACCGTAAACCTTACGTTCGCGAAATGACACGTACCTGGTGGAAGGATCATCCTTTCTACCGCTTTTACATGGTTCGTGAAGCAACAGTACTACCACTGATTTTCTTCACTATCTTTCTGACGTTCGGCTTGGGCTGTCTTGTGAAGGGCCCGGAAGCTTGGGCTGGCTGGTTAGCGTTTATGTCCAACCCAATCGTTGTTGTGCTGAACATTCTGGCGCTGGCAGGCAGCGTGTTCCACGCACAAACCTTCTTCAGCATGATGCCTCAGGTGATGCCTATCCAGATCAAAGGTAAAAAGCTGGGTAAGAAAGTTATTGTTCTGGCGCAGTGGGCGGCAGTTGCTGCAATTTCACTGTTTGTTCTAGTACTCGTTTAAGGAGAGTCTCGTGGTTAATCTAAATCCTAAGCGTTCTGACGAGCCGGTATGGTGGGGGCTGTTCGGTGCTGGCGGTACTTGGTTTGCAATGCTGACACCTGTGACTGTACTGGTACTGGGTATCATGGTGCCACTAGGTATGCTTGATGCCGAATCCATGAGCTACGAGCGTGCCACAGGCTTCGTTACCAGCATCATCGGTGCGCTATTCACGATTGCAACACTGGCACTTCCAATGTGGCATGCCATGCACCGTCTGCACCACGGTATGCATGATCTGAAGTTCCACACGGGTGTGGCTGGAAAAGTGGCGTGTTACGCAACGGCATTCCTCGTTTCTGCGTTGGCTGTGATCTTTGTCTTCATGATCTAGTTACTAACAGGGATACCTGCCTAAAGGTATTCCCGTTGTTTTATTTAATGACGAAATGCTTTTTATTTAAGGATTAAAAATGTTTTATGTTCATATGCTGCTGCTGCTCGCAGTAATCTTTATTGGTATCCGGCACGGAGGCATTGCTTTTGGCCTCCTCGGAGGGTTGGGCGTATCTGTTTTAGCCTTTGTTTTTGGTGTGGCACCGGGCTCGCCACCTATCAGCGTGATGTTGATTATTTTGGCTGTCGTTGCAGCTTCCGCGACGTTGGAAGCGACGGGAGGCCTAAAGCTATTGGTAAAATATGCAGAGACATTGCTGCGTAAACACCCGAACAAAATTGTGTTCCTTGGTCCGCTTAGTACCTATTCATTAACCGTTCTTGTTGGCACGGGTCACTCTGTTTATCCTCTTCTTCCCGTTATTTACGATGTTGCTTATAAAAAAGGGATTCGTCCCGAACGCCCGATGGCGATGGCGTCAGTTGCATCACAAATGGGTATTACAGCCAGCCCAATAGCAGCTGCCGCTGCGGTTGTTATGGCCACTGCTGTTGATAATAACCTTGATATAGGTTTGCTCGATGTGCTGATGGTGACGATCCCTGCCACCTTGGTTGGCCTGCTCGTTGCCTGTACCTGGAGCCTGAAACGAGGTAAGGATCTCGACAAAGATCCGGAGTTCAAAGCGCGTTGTCAGGATGACGAGTTCCGTAAAGAGTTACTTGATACCAGTGCTGAAAATCAAGAAGGTTCAATCGAAGATAAAAAGGCAAAAACAGGGTTAACCGTTTTCGTCTTGGGTATTGTGTCGGTTATTTTTGTGGCGATGTTTGGCAAAGATCTCGGCTTGCTTCCCGATGGCGTGAAAATGTCCGTAGCCATACAGTTCTTGATGCTTTCGGTTGGCGCGATAATCTTGTTAGCAACGAAAGTTCAACCAAAGAAAATTGTAAACAGTAACGTGTTTATTGCCGGTATGACTGCCGTGGTTATTATTTTTGGTATTGCATGGATGAGCGATACGATTATTAGCTATCACAAACCTTACTTAATCGGGATGGTGAGTGACATAGTCAATGTTCATCCGTGGACATTTGCTATAGCAATGTTTGTTGTTTCGGTATTTTTGAAAAGCCAGGCTGCGGTACTGACTATCATGCTGCCTTTAGGCTTTTCACTCGGGATCCCCTCTGAAGTCATCATTGGTGTATTGCCGGCGTGTTATGCGTACTTCTTCTTCCCGTTCTATCCAAGCGATCTGGCGGCTATCACCTTTGACCGTTCAGGTACAACTCGAATAGGTAAGTATGTGTTAAATCATAGCTTTATTATCCCAGGCTTTATCGGGGTAACGACGGCTACGGTTGTCGGTTACTTCCTGTCAATGGCGATTAATTAACTATCGATAAACCTATGCCGGTGGAATGCTGGCATAGGTTTTCTTTTACAAGCACCAATGATGTTAGCAACACCCGGCATGAGAAACCATGAGAGGGTGTCATCGAATAATAAGAAATAACGAGGCAATGATGACTGTTATCAGTAAACAAGATGTGATCGACAGTATAGCGGATGCGCTACAGTATATTTCATATTACCACCCGCTGGATTTTGTACAGGCGTTGGAAAAGGCCTATAACAAGGAGCAGAGCCAGGCTGCGAAAGATGCCATTGCGCAGATTCTGATTAATTCTCGTATGTCGGCTGAAGGACGCCGCCCAATCTGCCAGGACACAGGTATTGTGACCTGCTTTGTCAACATTGGGATGAACGTACAGTGGGACAGTGATCTTACGGTTCAAGAAATGGTTGATGAAGGTGTTCGCCGGGCCTATACGAATCCAGACAATCCCCTACGAGCCTCTGTTGTTGCCGATCCAGCCGGTGCACGTAGCAACACCAAGGATAATGCCCCTGCCGTTGTCCACATCAATATGGTTCCGGGCGACAAAGTCGATATCCAGGTTGCCGCAAAGGGTGGTGGTTCAGAGAACAAGACCAAGATGGTGATGCTGAACCCGTCTGATGATATTGCTGAGTGGGTCGAGAAAACCGTTCCGCTAATGGGGGCGGGATGGTGTCCGCCGGGCATGCTGGGTATCGGTATTGGTGGAACGGCCGAAAAAGCGGCAGTACTGGCGAAAGAGTCGTTGATGGAGTCTATTGATATTCATGAGCTTCAAGAGCGTGGTGCGCAAAATTCAGAAGAAGAATTACGCTTGGATATTTATAACCGCGTCAACAAACTCGGTATCGGTGCGCAGGGGCTTGGCGGCTTGACAACCGTTGTCGATGTCAAAGTCAAAACCGCGCCAACCCACGCGGCCTCCAAGCCGGTATGTATGATCCCGAACTGTGCTGCTACCCGCCACGTTCACTTTACATTAGATGGTACAGGCCCTGCCGAGCTAACTCCTCCTAAGCTAGAGGACTGGCCGGAAGTGACGTGGGAGGTCGGGGATAATACTCGTCGTGTCAACGTGGATGAAATCACCAAGGATGATGTTCAGGATTGGAAGTCAGGTGAGACGGTCTTGCTGTCTGGCAAAATCTTGACGGGTCGTGATGCAGCACACAAGCGTATTCAAGATATGTTGGCAAGAGGGGAGGATTTCCCTGTTGATTTCAATAACCGCTTTATCTATTTCGTCGGTCCTGTCGATGCTGTTGGTGATGAAGTGGTAGGCCCCGCGGGCCCGACAACGTCAACGCGTATGGATAAGTTTACTGAGATGATGCTTGGCCAGGCGGGCCTTACCGGCATGATTGGCAAAGCGGAACGTGGGCCAATGGCAATAGAGTCAATCAAAAAGCACAAAGCAGTCTATCTGATGGCTGTGGGCGGCGCGGCTTATCTTGTCGCCAAGGCAATCAAGCAAGCTCGTGTGGTGGCATTTGAGGACTTGGGCATGGAAGCAATCTACGAGTTCGAGGTTGAAGATATGCCGGTAACGGTAGCGGTTGATGCTGAAGGTATTAATGCTCACCAGACCGGACCAGAGACCTGGAAAATCAACATTGCCGAAATGGATGCATAAGCCTTACTAGGTTTCATGAATGGGTTTCATGTGGTGAAAGTGCGTATGATTACAATAAAAAAGGGTCTGGATATCCCCATTTCAGGGACTCCTGCCCAGGCGATACATGATGGCAAGACCATCACACGAGTTGCCTTGCTTGGCGAAGAATATGTTGGTATGCGTCCTACAATGCATACCCGCGTAGGGGATGTAGTGAAAAAAGGTCAGGTTCTTTTTGAAGACAAGAAGAACCCCGGCGTTAAGTTCACTGCTCCGGCCAGCGGCAAGGTTGCAGAAA
>NZ_RJLM01000001.1 GCF_004104355.1 Photobacterium chitinilyticum | reverse complement strand
GCCGACCCGGATGCGGGCGAGGCGGTATTTACGGCCGAGACTGTCACCGACGGCAACTACGGTACGTTCAAGATAGGTACAGACGGTACCTGGAGCTATGCGCTGAACAACGGTTCGGCGGAGGTGCAGGCACTGACCGAGGCCAGTGATCCTCTTAATCGCGAGTTTACCGTCACTACTGCCGACGGCACCGAGCACACGGTGACCGTGACGATTAAAGGGGCTGGTGATGCTCCTGAATTTATCAGCGGGACGAACAACTCCCACGGTTTGGATGATCAAGGTCAGGCTGATGTGGACAGCTACCACTTTACGGTGGATGAAAATGTCGCGAGTGCCGAGATCGGCCAGGTTTCAGCCTTCGATCCGGATGCTGGCGACAAGTCGAGTTATACCCTGACCAATCATACTGATCTGTTTGAAATTGACAATGAGAGCGGAGTGATCAGCCTGAAAAGCGGTGTTTCGCTGGATCATGAAACTCTAGATAGTTACGAGTTGACTATTGAGGTCAGTGATAAAGATGGTCTTAAAGATACCGCAACCGTTAATATTGCTGTTGGTGACGTCAACGAAGCGCCTGTGGTGGATCTTGATGGTTCTAATACCGAAGTAACCTTTGTCGACTCTCGCGGTGGTTATAATAATGCTGTGGGTATCTATACCCTCGACGAAAATGGTAATCCGACCGAGCCGAAAATCATTCTGACAGATGCTCATGGCGGGCAGGACGGTGATGTCTTGGCGACGTTGAACGAAACGGGTCAGGAGGTGCGTTTCTTCCTGATCGCCGATGGTCATGATTACTTTGATGCAAACTCTAATGCTGTATTGTCATTTGATATCAGCGGGGCGTTTCCGAAGCTGTTGGTCGATGGTGTTCCTGCGACCAAAGCGGTTTACTTCAGTGATGCCCAATTCAACACTTCTCCTGAGAATGCTTATGACCATTTCCGCGAAGTAACTGACGCTAACGGTACCACCATAGGTATCGAAGATCTGCCGCTGGAATGGCAACAGTTGTTACTCGATGGGAAGCATGGTGGTTTTGACGATGTGATCATCCGAACCGAAACGGTAAATAACGATGTAAATTATGAAACTCGTTATACCGAGAATGGTGAGAGCATTTCCATCGCTGATACAGATGTGACTGTTTCCGATGTTGATGGTGATAATATCCAGTCGATGCGCATTACCTTGACTAACCCTCAGGGCGGCGACAAGCTGGAGGTAGGTGATTTGCCTCAGGGCATTACCGGTACGGTCACGACCATCGACGGTAAGCTGGTTGTTTTGTTGAACGGTGATGCTTCGCCTCAGGATTATCAGGAAGCCCTGAAGGTGGTGCATTACAGTAATACTAGTGAAGCCCCTAATACGGCAGACCGTATGATAGAGGTAGTCGCTTCGGACGGACAGCTTGAGAGTGCCCCGGCAATAACGACTATATCTGTTGTTGCCGTCAATGATGCCCCTGAATTTATTAGCGGAACCAATAATACCCAGGGTTTGGACGATCAAGGCCAGGCTGATGCTGACAGCTACCGTTTCACAATAAGTGAGAATGAAGCAGGAGTCGAAATTGGCCGGGTTGCGGCTTTTGATCCTGATGCGGGGGACAAGTCGAGCTATACACTGACCAACCATACGGATCTGTTTGAAATCAACAGTGAGACAGGGATGATCAGCCTCAAAGATGGTGTTTCTTTGGATCATGAAGCTCTTGATAGCTACACCTTAAATGTTGAGGTCAGTGATGTCGACGGCCTGAAAGACACGGCGACAGTTGAAGTGTCTGTTAGTGATGTCAATGAAGCGCCAGATGCGGTTCAAGATCAGGGCATTACAATTGAGACGAAAACCCTGGATGAAACCAATTGGGATACAAGTGGCGATATTAAAGTTGACTACTATGTGATTGATACTACAACTGGTGAGAAAGTTGCAGATGCAACGAAAGCGGACTTCACTGGTGAAGGTTCTCATGAGTATGGTGTTAGTTCCGAATTGGATAATACTCAGTCAAATCCACCGGAAAACTGGACTAAGCAGTTAGCACATGTCGATGGTAAAAGTGAAGCGATGAGCTTTAGCTTTGAAGGCAACCAGCTCTCCAATCATGTTGATGTTTCTATTGGAAACCTATGGAAAGCCTGGGAGCACGAGCAGGGAGTATGGAAGGCATATTACCAAGGAAGCTTGGTTGCGACTGGTGTCTTTGATCGTAGCGATCTTGGTCCTGCAGAATCGGGCGGCAACGATCACCGTGTCTTAGGCATTGATACCGGAAATCAGTATTTTGACAATATTGAGTTTTCAGCGATTGAATACGGTGATGGTGTTCAGGGCTCGGATAGTTCGGATTATTTCATTACCAAAGTTGAAGCAAAACTAACAACGTTCGATCAGTCGTTTCAGACCCATGAAACAGGTTCGTTGGCAATTGATGTACTCGGTAATGATACCGATCCTGAAAATGACCAACTGACAATTATTGATTATCCGAAAGAGAGTTACGTCACTCTGCAGGATGGCAAGCTGGTATTTGATGCGGCCGAGTACATGAAGACACTAGCGGCTGATGAGCAGGATTTGAAAGCCGGTGAAGTCAGAAATGTAGAGTTTGAATATACCATTGAAGACGATCATGGTTTAACCGACACGGCCAAAGTGACAGTAACCTTGATTGGCGAAACTATTGCGCTTAATGACGGTAATGCAATATTGCATGAGTCTGGCTTGGCAACGGACAGTAGTGAGCATGTCGAAGGTCAGCTAACTGCTGATCTGGGCTCGGCTGAAACGGCAGAGTACCACTTTGATGCTGATCAGAGTTTTAACGGATTGACCAGCGGCGGCCAGGAATTACATTACGAAGTTAGCAGCGATGGTCATACCCTAAAAGGTTATGTTGGGGAAGGTGGCAATCGTGTTGAAGTGCTGGATGCTACTATTGATGGCGGTACAGGTAGTTACGATATTGAGCTGCTTACACCGCTTGATCATCAGCAGCAGGGACAGGATGAATTAACTCTTGATCTGAATGTTACCCTGACTGCGGGAGCCCAGACTGATAGTGCCGTATTGCATGTGGGTGTTGTTGATACCGTGCCAGAAGCGACGTCACAACATCATACGATTTCTGATATTCAGCCGCAGTCTAACTCCGTAGTGATAGCTCTGGATCTGTCCGATTCGATGGGCGATAAGGTTACCGGGCCGAATGGAGAGGAGATAACCCGCTGGCAACTGGCCCAAGACTCAATCAAGGCGATGTTTGAGAAATATGATGAACAGGGAGACGTGCAGTTCAAGATCACTACTTTTGCAGGTCGTCCGGAGAGTCAAACCTCGGACTGGATCAGTTCCACTGCCGAACTTGAAGGCTTCTTTAATGGGGTTTCTCCTTTTGGTCCGACTCCTTACTATAAGGCGTTGGATCAGTTGGGTGAGCTCTTGGACGACGTGAACAGTCAGCAGGTGATGGCAGGCTCAGACAGTCAGTTCTACTTTATTTCCGACGGTAAACCAACGGACTTCAGATATGATGACTGGACAAGGTTTCAGGATAATCGCAATACAATGATGGCAGGGCTTGACCCTGAGGATGTAGGCGGCCAAGTCCGTTACGATAATCTGTTGCGCGGTTATCCGCCGACTGAGGCAGAGCAGAAGCTTATGCTGGAAAGTGCAATGGAGAAGGAACTGACTGATCATAACCAACCGTTTGATAATATTTGGTCTCTTGGGGTCGGCAGTGGTGCATCACTCGAATATCTAACACCGCTGGCTACCGATAAAGGTTCGGCTATCGCCGTAGAAGATGATGCAAAGTTTGCTGACGTTCTTATTACTTCAGTTCCCGGTCAGCTTCAGGATGCAATTAGCTCTGTACATGGCGCAGAAGCGCAATGGGTAGAAACACTTCGCGTTGGAGATGATACTTATCAGTTTGATAAGGAATCTGGTACGGTTTCGAAACTAAATGCTGATGGTTCTAAGTTACAAATGTCTGATACGTCTCTACTTTCAGTGGAAACAGATTCAGGTCGCTTGGTTATGAACTTTGAGACTGGTAAGTATGACTATCAGGCGAAGAATGTTACTGGTAACCAGCAGGATACGTTTGATGTAACACTGATCGATGCAGATGGTGACGAGGTTGATAGCCAGATAGTTATTGATGTGCTGGATCGCGCTCCTGAATTTATCAGTCCGGACGATGCCAACCAGCAACACGGCACTGATGCTTCCGGAATGCCAACAGACGATAGCTTCAGCTTCGATGTTGCTGAGTTAGAGTCCGGCGTGATGGTGGGTAAAGTCGACGCTTTTGACCCTGATAGTGACGATAAACTGAGCTATGCGTTGGCTAGCGGTGATGCTGATAAGTTCGAGATTAACTCGAGTACTGGTGAGATCTGGCTGAAAGAAGGTGTTGAGCTTGACTATGATCAGCAGCAACAGTACCAGCTGAAAGTTGAGGTGAGCGATGGCAGCGATAGGGATTTTGCGGATGTAACGGTAAATGTTAGTGAAAACCACGCACCCGAAAGCCTGCCTGTTCACGGCTATGCCGAGGTTCAGGAGCAGCCAATCAACAAGATCACGGTGGTGTTTGATTCTTCATCGAGCATGGTATACACCTTTGATGGTACTAAAACAGGTTCAGATACTCCTGAGCTGAGACTTGAGTCTCGCGCTTACCTGGCGGCTGAAGCATTGCATGACATGGTCAGCAAAATGATCGATGAAGGCGGGTCATCCAATACATATATTCGACTGGTTCAGTTTGGTGGTATCACAGAAAAACAAGGCTGGTATGATCTTGCTACTGTCCAGTATTTAAGTAAGCCGCCGGAGCTGGGCGATCGCGATCCGATGGATTTGAGCTATCGGAACGAGCTAAATACTTATATGAATCGTTGGTGCTGGACTGAAGATAAAGGGCTGAATACCGACTACGCCAAGGCGATGGAAAGTGTGATGCAACCTGACGATGATAATGTGAGTAACGAAGATTTTAATTCCAGGATTAATTACCCGTGGCAGCCTGATGAAGATGAAAATGGAGATCCCATTTGGAGTTTTGACGTGGTTGAGCTTCCCGTCGAGAGTGTAGACACCATCTTTTTCATGTCCGACGGTGCGCCTAACCCCAAAGAGGGCTCGGTAGCTGAGGGCGATCTTAATGAGCGTTGGCAGCAATATGTTGCGGACAACAACGCAAAGGTCTATGGCATAGGTATCGCGACCGAAGGCAATGAAAAGGTGGATGAAGCATTACACCAGATCAGCGATGAAGTGGTATATGTTGGTTCGGGAGATGATCTATCCCACTACCTGAATCATTTTTCGCCAGAGCCTGTGGCCGGTCAGTTGCTGGCAGGCAGCCATGATGCGGACTCTGACGCCTTGACGGTATCTATTGATGCCAATGACTTCTCCTTGCTTGGTGCAGATCTGCATGGCGCTGATGTCAACGGACCGTTGGTAACTGATACTCAGCTTATTGAAGGTAAGCTGAATGTAACAACTGTATTCGGAACATTGGAAGTGGCTGCCAATGGTAGTTACAGCTTTACTCAGAGTGAGACTTCACCGTTGACTGACGGACAGCAGGCTGATCTTAAGTTTTTGTTTGAAGTTCAGGATGGCAAGGGCGGCGTCAGCGACAACGTCTTCACACTGACGTTGACTGGCGGAACCGGTGGTGATAGCAAGCCGATAGAGATCGAGCAGAATGCACAAAGCGGTGATGAGCAGGCTAATATTCTGACTGGCACCGATAATGACGACATTCTGCTGGGGCAAGGTGGTGAGGATACCCTCGATGGTGGTGTCGGCAATGATATTCTAGTTGGCGGCAGCGGTGACGATACCCTGATAGGTGGGTTGGGTGATGATATTCTGACTGGCGGTGAAGGCAGTGATATATTTACCTGGCATACCTCATCGCTGGGAGATACAACGCAGAATGATGTGATCACTGATTTTCAGTTGGATACCGATAAGCTTGATTTGAAAGATATTTTGCCTGACATTGCAGAAGAGAATCTAGATATGAATGCATTGCTTGGTCATCTCGAAGCGGGTGTGAACGAAGATGGTAACGTTAATCTGACGATAACCGAGGATTCAGGTCAACAGCAAAATATTCTGTTGGATAATGTGGATCTCTCGGCGTTGAGTTTAGATACTGGTGCATCTTCAAGTGATATTGTTAATCAGCTATTCCAGCATCAGGCGTTTAAAACCGATTAATCTTTGTTATTTATAGTTGAAAGCCAAATAGGCATGATAGAAGCCAGCAATCACTGATTGCTGGCTTTCTTTTTGGTTATTTTCAATCGGCAGATAGCAGATAATAGTTGTATCAGAGGGCATAAAAAAGCCGCAAGAAGCGGCTTTCGGTACCTGGCGTTGCAGGACAGAGTGTTAAAACGGATACCAGAATAGCTGCACTGACTGGTAGCGGTTTACAAACCCTAGAATGAGTACCGAGGCAATAATGGCCAACACCATAAAGTCAGCTTTTGCCATTGGTTTGAGGCTATACCATGAGCGCTTATTGTTGCGGCCAAAGCCACGTAATGTCATCGCACTGGAAATGACGTCAGCGCGATCCAGGCTTGAGAAAATCAGTGGGCCTAGGATCTTAGCGACATTTTTAATGCGAGTCAGTACAGGAGCATTTTTTGAGATATCGACCCCGCGTGCCTGCTGGGCATGCATAATATTCACGAAATCTTTCGTTACTTCCGGCAGGTAGCGTAATGTCAGGCTTACAGCATAGGCAATGCGGTAGGGTACTCCAAGCTTGTTCAGGCTGGCTGAAAACTCGGTAGGGTGGGTCGTAAATACAAACACCAGGGCTATCGGGAACATGCTGAAATATTTAAGTGTTACAGTCAGCAGGTAGAACAGCGTTTCTGTGGTGATGGAGTAATCCCCGGCCATGGCCACAAGTACTGTTTTGCTACCCATATACTCTACGCCTTGCTGCGGAGCGATCAGGTACATAAACAAGGCATTCATCAGCAAGACCGATGTCGTGCCTATCATCAGTGGCTTGTAGGTTACAAACGGGACTCTGCTAAGTTTCAGCAAGCCAAAACCAACCAGGATTAAACCGCAAATGACTCGGAGATCAAACGTAATGAGCACCATGGTCACCCAGCCCATGAACAAGATGAACTTGGTGATACCGTTAAGTGCATGCAAAGGTGAGCCAGTATCGGCATAGCTGATACCGAATTTGATTTTATTTGTTTTCATGCGGTTTTATTTGCCTCATGGTTGATGAAGCAACGGATAAAGTTGTCGATACGTTCGATACCCAGCTCTTTTGCCATAGTATAAAGGCTGGTTACCGTTAAATTGGCCTGTTCTAGCAATTCAGGTTGGCTGAAAATGGTATGGACAGGCTGATCGGCCAACAACTGACTATCAGCAATGACAACCGCGCGGTCGGTATATTCCAGTACCAAATGCATGTCATGCGAAATGATTAGGATAGTGAGTCCCAGCTTCTGGTTTAGCTCGCGGACGAAGGTCATCATTGCCGTGTAATGGTGGTAGTCCTGACCGGCCGTAGGCTCATCGAGAATAAGCAGTTCAGGCTCCAGTACTAAGATAGTGGCAATAGTAACTCGCTTTTTCTGGCCGTAGCTTAAGGCTTCAATTGGCCAGTGACGATATTTGCCCAAGCCGCAAAGCTCCAGTATTTCGTGAACTCTTTTTTCGACTATCTGTTCCGGTACTCCACGGTTGCGAAGCCCCGAGGCTATTTCATCAAAGATCATATGATGAGAGATCATATGATTAGGGTTTTGCAATACTACCCCAATATGCTGGCTACGCTCGAAGATAGAATTTTCGCTAAGATCACGGCCATCAAACGCAATGCTGCCATTGTCAGGATCGAGTACTCCCATGATCAAGCGGGTAATGGTTGACTTGCCGGAGCCGTTCTTTCCTAAAATCGAAACGAACTCACCTTTATTGACGGTAAAACTGACATTATCCAATGTCTTGCGTTGACCGTCGTATGAATAGCTAAGGTTGTTAACCGTGAGCAGGGGAGCGGTCGTGTTACTCTTGTTAGTGACTTCCTCTTGCTGATACCAGTTAAGTAGCTGTGGTTTGAAACTATTCATATCAAGTGTTGATAGGTGAGCGGGTCTATCTGCCGCTGTTACTTCGCATCCAGCAGCTTTCAGTGCTGAAAGATAGAGAGGCTCTCTGATCCCATGCTGGGTTAGTAACGGGCTGGCCAGCAATTCGTCTGGTGTCATGTCGGCGACAATCTCACCGCGTTCCATCAAGATAACTCGGTCGACATTGCGATGAAGCACGTCCTCGAGGCGGTGCTCGATAATAATGACCGTTTTGCCGGTCTCTTGCTGCAGCTGATCGATGATCTCGATGGTTGCTTTGCCAGTTTTTGGATCGAGGCTTGCCAGTGGTTCATCAAACAGCAGGATATCGACGTCATCCACCATGACACCAGCCAGAGATACTCGTTGCTTCTGACCACCGCTGAGATCGAACGGAGATAGGTGAAGCATTTGGTCCAAATCTACCATTTCCGCTGTCTGTTTGACGATACTGTGCATCTCGCCTTGGTCGACCATCTGGTTTTCAAGTGCAAAGGCGATATCCTCACCAATACTTAAGCCAACAAACTGGCCATCGGTATCTTGGAGAACAGTGCCAACTATATTGGAACATTGGTGAAGATCTATGCTGCGGGTATCATGTCCATTGATAGACAGGTGACCGGTTATATCACCTTTGACAGCAAATGGGATGAGTCTGTTAAGGCACTGGCCAAGTGTCGATTTACCGCTACCGCTAGGGCCAACGATGACAACCTTCTCACCCTTCTCGATCGTCAGATTGATATTTTTTAGGGTTGGCTTTTCTAACGCCCAATATTTGAACGAGAAATTAGAAAACTCAATTGTCATGCTTTAATAAGCCTCTTTCAGGTTGTAGCTTTGCTGTTTTCGCTTGGCAACGGCAGTCAGAATAAAATGGCCGACGACGGCAATGAGGAGTGTGTTTCCGGCAGCAATGATCGTGAGCTGAGCCAGAACTTTGGTAAACGGTTCAGCATAAAGGACGGCATCAAGGAAAGCTGAGCACCCATACCCGAGTACATTACCAGCAAAGGCAAGAACAACGAATAGGGTAAAATCTAGTTTGGAAAATTGGCCTTTTTCCAGTCGCTCTTTGGTAATTTTCGGGTACAGGCCTATCAGCATGCCGACAATGCCGGAACCCAGTACCCAGGTGATCCATACGCCCCAGCCGGCAAATAAATCAGTCACCCAGTGGCCGATGAAGCCGACCAGGAAGCCGACGAGCGGTCCAAATAGCACGCTGAATAAAGCCAGTACGGCCATCGCAGGCTTTAGTGTAGTGTTAGCAAAAACCGGGATACCAAACATAGGCAAGCCGCCTATACCGTATAACGCAGCGCCGATGGCAATAAGAACCACAGTCTTGGCAGAAAGATTCATGACATAACCTTTAATTTACTCTTTATGGGTATTTTCATTACCATGTCCACCTGAAAAGCTCTTATAGAGACAGACGGCCGCGATGCCAATCAACAGGAACAAAAAAACTGTGTTGGGCCTGCGCGTAAATATCCTTTTCATGAGCAAGAGCGGTTATGTGGGTAGACATAAGCGATGGCGATGATACATGAAGCCTACTAGGAAAGGAAAGCCTTACATCTAGACGTCTAAATGTTGAGCGTATTGTCGGCTTCTAAGTCGGGTTCGTTATTTGTAGGAGAAGGTTTCCGTATTGTGTATAGATAACGTGACAGGTTAATCGCAGAAATGATACATATTTTGCTTTATGCCATAAACAGGCCTGTATCTGTGATCTTTTTATTGGATGTAATAAGCTAAAATTGTACTGATTATTAGACATTGGTGTTGTTGTGATTCTAGCACATTATTTTATATGCTGTTTATATAAACCTCAGATATAAAAAGAAATAATCATCGTTTATTTGAAAATCATCCATAGTAACCCGGATTGTATCTATTCCTTATTAGTGCCATCAGTGATACTTTGCTATTAAGAACATACTCATTACAGTTACTGAAAGTCGATTTTTTTGCTGAATAGATAACCGTCTGGATATATTGAATTTTATACTTTATTTTTTTGCATAGATGGTAAATACTGCTGTACAGCATGATTGAGTTTCAAACTTGCAAAAAACAGTATTAGAGCCCATTTTGTCAAGCTATAACTTGGAAGGAATTTTGCGCTGATACACAGAAACAGCATCAGTTCAGATTTCAAGTTAGGGTAAAATTGGGTAAGATCAGTAATAGCTATCCCGCCAATTCCGGCTGGGTGCAGAGCCAAATCATATTGGAGATACAGCTTGATTAATGTATTCCTTGTAGATGATCACGAACTGGTTCGCACAGGGATCCGACGTCTTCTTGAAGATGTCCGTGGTATTAAAGTGGTAGGGGAAGCCGACAGTGGTGAGGAAGCCGTAAAATGGTGCCGTGGAGAGCATGCGGACATCATTCTTATGGATATGAATATGCCTGGGATCGGTGGACTTGAAGCGACGCGCAAGATTTTACGCTTTAATCCCGATGTCAAAATTATCGTATTAACAATTCATACCGAGAACCCGTTTCCGACGAAAGTTATGCAGGCGGGAGCTGCTGGTTATCTGACCAAAGGTGCCGGCCCGGATGAGATGGTTAATGCGATTCGTATGGTCAATAGTGGCCAGCGCTATATATCCCCTGAAATTGCACAACAAATGGCACTAAGCCAGTTTGCACCAGATTCTGAGAACCCTTTCAAAGATCTTTCTGAGCGTGAATTGCAGATCATGATGATGATCACCAAAGGCCAGAAAGTCACTGAGATTTCTGAGCAACTGAATCTAAGCCCTAAAACGGTTAACAGTTATCGCTATCGTTTGTTCAACAAACTGGACATCAACGGCGATGTTGAGCTGACCCACCTTGCAATTCGTCATGGAATGTTAGACACAGAGACGTTGTAGTGTCCGAACCTATTGACGAAAAAAGCTTTGATTCAATAAGCTTTCTGAAAACCGTTACTCATCAGCCCGGCGTATATAGAATGTACGATGGGGCTGATGAGGTCATCTATGTCGGTAAAGCCAAAGATCTGAAAAAGCGTTTGTCTAGTTATTTCCGAACCAATGTCGCGGGAGAGAAAACCCGCGCCTTGGTGAAGAATATACGCAAAGTGGATGTCACCGTGACTCACACCGAGACAGAAGCGCTGATCCTCGAACACAACTACATTAAATTGTATTTGCCCAAGTACAATGTTCTGCTGCGCGATGATAAGTCCTATCCTTATATTTTTCTCAGCGCCAGTGCCCATCCTCGTTTAACGATTCACCGCGGTGTGAAGAAACGCAAAGGGGAGTACTTTGGTCCTTACCCTGACTCAGGGGCTGTACGCGAAAGCCTTCACTTGCTGCAAAAAATATTTCCCATTCGTCAGTGTGAAGACTCCGTTTATGCCAACCGTAGCCGCCCGTGCCTGATGTATCAGATTGGGCGCTGTCTTGGCCCGTGCGTCAAGGGGCTAGTCAGCGAGGATGACTATAAAGAGCAGGTGAATTTTGTCCGTTTGTTTTTGCAGGGCAAAGATCGCCAGGTCATTGCCTCTATGGTTGAAAAAATGGAGTTGGCAAGTCAGCAGCTGGCCTTTGAAAAAGCAGCGGCTTATCGTGATCAAATTCAAGCATTGCGTCGGGTTCAGGAGCAGCAGTTTGTCAGTAATGACAGCGATGATGATATGGATGTTATCGGTATTGCCCACGAGCGGGGAATGGCCTGTGTCCATGCGTTGTATATTCGTCAGGGGAAGATCCTTGGCAGTCGTAGTTATTTCCCCAAAATGCCTAGCGATGCAGAGCTGACAGAAGTACTGTCTAGTTTTATCAGCCAGTTCTACCTCAATCAGGCTGAAGGCCGAGTTATTCCCGCTGTAATTTTGCTCGGTGCCGATTTAGGCGAAGAGAAAACCTTGATCGCAGGCACGCTGACAGAGCTGGCAGGCCGTAAAGTCGAGTTAAAAACACAGTCTCGCGGTAATCGTGCCCGCTATCAGAAGCTAGCACAAACTAACGCCAATACTGCACTCACCAGTAAGCTAAATCATAAAATGACGATTCAGCAGCGCTTTTCGGCATTGAGTAAAGCTCTGGAACTAACCACTCTCGATCGGATGGAATGTTTCGATATCAGCCATACCATGGGTGAGAAAACAGTCGCGTCGTGTGTGGTGTTCAATCAGGATGGACCGTTAAAGCAAGAGTACCGACGTTATAACATAACCGGAATTACAGGTGGCGATGATTATGCCGCTATGGCACAGGTTCTTGCGCGAAGGTATGGAAAACAATTAGATCCAGATAAGATTCCCGACATTATTTTTATTGATGGGGGTAGAGGTCAGCTCTCAAGAGCGTATGATGTAGTTAATCCGTTAATGAAAGAGTGGCCTAAGCGATCAATGTTAGTGGGTGTTGCAAAGGGAACTTCACGTAAACCCGGGCTGGAAACCCTACTTCTAGTAACGGGGGAAGAATTCTCTATGCCGTCGGATTCACCGGCTTTGCACCTGATTCAACATATTCGTGATGAAAGTCATAATCACGCAATTAGCGGTCACCGTGCTCAGCGGGCAAAAGTTAGAAAACGTAGTGCATTGGAAGATGTTGAAGGCATCGGTCCGAAGCGCCGGCAGGCACTATTGAAGTATATGGGTGGTCTACAAGAACTAAAAAGAGCCAGCAGAGAAGAAATCGCCAAGGTTCCCGGTATTAGTAAGTCCTTGGCTGAGAAAATTTATGACGCATTGCAACATAGCTAGCTTTGCGGCATCCTAATGAAGTCAATCATAAGAACTAAGAATTATGCGTTTAACGATTCCAAACATCCTCAGCTTCATCCGGCTATTGCTTATCCCATTTTTTGTGGTCACATTCTATCTGCCTTACACCTGGGCACCGTTTGCAACCGCACTTATCTTCTTTGTTGCCGGATTAACTGACTGGTTTGATGGTTACCTTGCTCGCAAGCTTAACCAGACAACCCGCTTTGGAGCCTTCATTGACCCGGTTGCCGACAAGGTGATGGTGGCAACTGCTATGGTATTGGTTGTCGAGGATTATCATTCTCTTTGGGTAACGATTCCTGCTGTGACAATGATTGGTCGTGAGATTATTATTTCTGCATTGCGTGAGTGGATGGCTGAGCTAGGCAAGCGCTCTAGCGTTGCAGTATCCTGGGTTGGCAAGGTGAAAACCGGTTCACAGATGTTTTCTCTACTTGTTTTGCTATGGCACCCAACCGAGTGGTTAGTCTGGGTCGGCTATATTGCTCTATATGTCGCAATGGTGCTGACATACTGGTCGATGTATATCTACTTGAAGGCAGCAAAAGACGATTTGCTGAATTCAGAAGATATCTGATTGAATGTGAAAATATTGTAGAAAAGCGGCTTTTAGAGCCGCTTTTTTGTATTTTGGTGGAAATTAAAGCAAACAGTTCCACTTTCTAACTTTTTCCGTGACAGTTTCCGTGGGTTCTGTAGAATAGCGACCATACCAAACAGGCTAGTCCTTAACGGTATAAATAATAAGCAACAACAAAATAAGGCGCGTTGGCAGAGTGGCTATGCAGCGGATTGCAAATCCGTGTACCTCGGTTCGACTCCGGGACGCGCCTCCATTTCATTTTGATGAAATGTTATTAGACCAGCCTAGAGCTGGTTTTTTTGTATCGGCTATTTGGCAAAGCTCCCTCAGCCTTTTTCCCTTCTATCGATTCCATGGAGTTGCTACTAAATATCTAGATCATTTCTTCGGTCGGCATCGATATATGGATGCTACTGAAGAGCTTAACGGATACATGATCTTAAGTCTTCAGCAACAGTTAAAAGGAATATAGCCTTACCATTTACTGTTTTATATGAGATGGGCGTCAAATTTAAAAGTGATACTTTGAAACTGAATTTGGAACACTATGGTCATTTCAATATGTTGCTAGTGAGTCTAACATTACAGAACCAGCAGTTATTTTAGCATTTAATTTGCATCCATCAATTAAAGTGATTTCATAACTAATTTCATGCTCTTCAGTCATTCCATTCACTTCAAAGTAGTCTTTCTTAACATGAAATCCAACAACTTTTCTTAAGTTTTCACCGTCATTGAAAAATATAATGCTGCTATTAACGTCTTTAATGGTTTTTAATAGCCTGCATACGTTTTCAATTGAATCCACTGTAAATGTTAGCATTGTTAACTCTTCTTGTTTATATGGTCTTATTTTGTGTCTATTTTTATTAGATAAATGATTTCAACATTTAGCGATATCCTTATCAATATAAAAGAAAGTGCATGATGAATTAATTTATACTTTTGTGTGTATAAGTTGTTAATATCTAATGTTTTTTTGTGCGTACTGGTTTGTATGTGATTGTACTTGCTTGTAGTGAGTGCGATAAATCACGGTTTTGTCGCAAACTTACTCAATGTTTTCTGATTACAGAACTTTTTCCTACGTTGCGATCACATTAGCCGGCGTAGAGCTTTGGCCGATGATTCAAAATGGGCAGCTCAGCGACCTATCTGAATTGGTATAAGCTTTACGCCCTAAACAATGCTAGTTGGTATCATTTTTGGTATACACAATCAATTGGTCGATATTTTGCAACGAACTTGTGAATTAAAGGTTATTTATTTACTAAATTACCCTCTATACACTATGGCTATTACAGCATTTGCGTGAATCGTATAGCGAAGCAATAATCCGACAGATAACAATAGATGCACTAAGCATATGGAAGCACACGGAGCCACAATGCAGCAGCCCTACAAGACATTGATTGAGCAACTACAACATCAAATTGATGATAAGCGGATTATCACTGATCCAACCTTAACGCTGGCCTATGGCACAGATGCCAGCTTCTATCGCCTAGTGCCCAAACTGATATTACAGCTTGATACGTTAGATGAGGTCGTTTTTGCTATAAAGTCATGCTATGACCTGAATATTCCTGTTACTTTTCGAGCGGCAGGGACGAGCTTGTCAGGACAGGCGCTGTCAGATTCTGTACTCATTACCCTGACGAATAACTGGCGTCACCACAAGGTCATTAACGATGGCGAGCAAATTTGGTTGCAGCCGGGTGTGATTGGTGCGGAGGCCAATAAATTCCTTACCCCGTATGGTCGCAAAATCGGACCTGATCCAGCTTCAATCAATACTTGCAAAATTGGTGGTATTGCGGCGAACAATGCCTCCGGGATGTGTTGCGGTACCGCGCAAAATAGCTATAAGACGCTGGCCGGAATGACCATTGTTTTGGCTGACGGTACTATTCTCGACACGCTTGATGCCGAAAATGTCGCACAGTTTAAACAAAGCCATCATGAGCTGTTGTCCGATTTATCCAATTTGGCCCAGCATTGCCACAATACTCCTGAACTTGCTGATAAAATCAGGCATAAGTACCGCCTGAAAAACACCACGGGGTACAGCCTCAACTCGTTGGTCGATTACGACGATCCGATCGATATTTTGCAGCATCTGCTGATCGGATCGGAAGGAACGTTAGGTTTTATTGCCGATATCACTTACAACACTGTCGTAGACCATGCCTTTAAGGCATCGGGGCTATTTGTATTTGCTGATATCGAGAAAACTTGTCTGGCTGTTAGTGAACTGAGCAAGACAAATGTTGCAGCCGTTGAACTGATGGACAGCCGCTCCTTAGCCTCTGTTGCTGATGAGCCTGGCATGCCTGAGTTTATCGCCCAGTTGGGGGCTAATGGCAATACCGAGGCGGCAGCATTATTGATAGAGCTCCATGCTGAAAATGCAGAGGAACTATCGCAGCAGAGTGAATCGCTGATGTCTCTCATCAACGCGTTCTCGCCAATTGAGCAGATTGCTTTTAGCCGTGATGCGAAAGTGTGCGCTCAGCTATGGGGGATCCGAAAAGGGCTCTTTCCTGCTGTGGGTGCCGTGCGTGAAACGGGCACGACGGTCATTATTGAAGATGTTGCCTTTCCAATCGAGCAACTTGCACCTGCTGTCCGTGAACTGCAGGAACTGTTCATTAAATATCACTACCACGAAGCGATTATATTTGGCCATGCGTTGGCTGGTAACCTGCACTTTGTATTTACCCAGGCATTTGATACTGAGGCAGAAGTAGAACGCTATAGTGCTTTTATGGATGCAGTGGCTCAGTTAGTCGCGGTTGATTACCAAGGCTCGCTGAAAGCGGAGCACGGAACCGGGCGGAATATGGCGCCGTTTGTTGAGCTAGAGTGGGGGGCTGAAGGTTATGCCCTGATGCAGCAAATCAAGCGTATTTTTGACAGTACCGGGATCCTGAATCCGGGTGTGATTCTGAATGATGATCACCAGTCTCATGTCAAAGATCTCAAAGAGATGCCGGCTGCCGATACCTTGATTGATAAGTGTATTGAGTGTGGGTTCTGTGAGCCAGTCTGCCCGTCACGTAACCTCTCTTTGACCCCGCGTCAGCGCAATACGATCTATCGTGAGATCAGCCGACTACGCCGTACTAATGAAGATCCGGCACGATTGGCTGACATGGTGAAGTCATTCAAGTACCAGGGCATTGATACTTGCGCGGCGACAGGGCTCTGTGCTGATCGCTGTCCTGTCGGCATCAATACTGGCGACCTGATGCGCAAGCTGCGTGAGAACCACTCCGGGATGGCGAAGAGTATTGCACGCTGGACGGCAAATAATTTTGACGGCATTACGGCGGTTACTCGAGTTGGTTTGAGCGCAGCAAACGGGATGCATTCGGTCTTGGGTAGTAAGAATATGCAGGCGCTAACTAAAGCTGCACATAAGCTATCAGGACAGACGATACCGCTTTGGACACCTCACATGCCAAGATCGGCGGGTAAGATGCCAAAGCCAGAGGCATTGGTCATCCATTCGGTGTCTAAGCAGAAGGTTGTCTACTTCCCAAGCTGTGCATCAAGAAATATGGGGACTGAGAAGAAAGCCATTGATCCACGTCCTCTTGCAGAGGTGACGATTTCGCTGCTGGCAAAAGCTGGGTATGAAGTCGTTCTTCCTGAAGACTTAAATAGCCAATGTTGCGGTATGCCATACAAGAGTAAGGGCTTTGTTGATACGGCGAATAGCAAAGCGAAGCAGCTTGAAGAGGCATTGTGGGCTGCATCTGAGCAGGGAACACTGCCAGTGCTAATGGATACCAGCCCTTGTGCAAGCTTGAGTAAAGATACCCTTCGTAGTGATATCACTATCTACGAACCGTTCAAGTTCGTGGCAGAATACGTCATGCCACGCCTTGATATTACTCCGCAGGAAGCCCCGGTGATGCTGCATATTACCTGTACATCACGTAGGAAAGGCTTGGCTGGTGTTATGCAGCAAGTGACTGAGGCTTGTGCCAAGCAGGTTGTTATTCCGGAAGATATTCAATGCTGCGGTTTTGCAGGTGACAAAGGCTTTACGACGCCGGAGTTAAATGAATCTGCATTGTCACCATTAAAAGCACAAGTGCCTGAGAATTGCCATGAAGGGTATTCGAATAGCCGTACCTGTGAGATTGGTCTGTCTGAGCATAGCGGGATTGAGTATCGTTCTATTTTGTATTTGGTTGATAAAGTGAGCCAGGTGCGTACTAACCGAAGTAATCAACTTTAATTACTAGTATTTAATTCTTACCCTAAAGAGCAAGTTGAATTGACAACTTGCTCTTTTTTATTACCGTTTTCCCCGATTATTTTATATCGCCAATGACAAGTCTTCTGTGTTAACAAGTGCTTTAATAACTCCTTTGGGGTATTTTTTGTATTTGTGTTCTTATGTTTTCTTTTATACTTTTTATTCATGATTTGTTTTATTTTTCTATATCGGCATGACGGTAATCGCGATTTATGACAGGTTGTTAGTGTTGCTATCTTTCAAATTTTTATATGTGTACTGCCTATATTTGAGATTGTTTTGTAAACTTACAACAATATTGTTCGTTATAATTGGTTTAATATCTTCTACTGCTTATTTAAAATAAAAAAGTGTACGTTTTATGTGTCTTTATAGTGGCTGTTTATGAAACACATTGTGTCAATTATCCGTTTAATGTGAATTTCTACTGATGTGGCTTGTTTTTAAGTGGTTGTATTTTATCGCTTTTGGTTTTTGTGCGTGGTGGGGTTTGGTTTTTGTTACCGGCTTTGTTGGTTTTTGGTTAACTTCTTGTCATGTTGCGAGTGGCTTTATTTTAAAAGCTCATTAGAATGTCTTTCCCATAATTATAATACTGTCAGTCAACAACAATATATATTTAACGTGTAGTTTACACGTCAAATTGATAGCAAGGTCCAAATTATAATACACATGCTGTTTAATATGGCGATAACTGGGCCTAATACATGGAGTAGATTTTAAATGACGTCCCTATTTTTATCGGTGATACCAATTGTTATTCTTATTTGGATGATGACAAAGAAAAATGGTATACCATCACATATTGCCCTGCCTATTACGGCTTTAATGGTTGGAGCACTGCAACTCTTTTACTTTGGTACCGACACTACCTTAATTAGCGCCAATGTTATTGCTGGTATGCTGTCGGCCATCACTCCTATTTCTATTGTTGCCGGTGCGATTTTACTTAATCGAATGATTTACCTTTCTGGTTCGGAAGATGTCATTCGTCGGTGGCTAGAAGGTATCAGTCGTAACCAAGTAGCACAGTTAATGATCATTGGCTGGGCGTTTGCGTTCATGATTGAAGGTGCATCTGGTTTTGGTACACCGGCTGCTATTGCTGCGCCTATTTTAGTCGGCCTTGGTTTCAATCCGTTAAAAGTGGCTATGCTGGCATTGGTAATGAACTCCGTACCGGTTTCGTTCGGTGCTGTGGGAACACCAACATGGTTTGGTTTCTCAAACCTGGGGCTGGATGATGCTACTTTGCTTGAAACGGGCAAGATCACTGCGTTGATTCACCTAGTTGCTGCATTCATTATCCCTCCAATGGCGCTTCGATTTATTGTCAGCTGGAGTGATATTCGCCGTAACTACCTGTTCGTATTAATCAGTACGCTATCTTGCACTGTGCCCTATTTCTTGCTGGCACAATGGAACTATGAGTTTCCTGCATTAGTGGGTGGTGCTACCGGTTTGGTGCTGTCAGTCATTGTTGCCCGAAGTGGTTTTGGCCTGGTAAAAACACAGCCAACTTCTGATGCCAAAGCATCGTCGCCAGTGGCGGCACGTGATGTATTCAAGGCAATGACACCTACTATTTTGCTCATTGTGATCTTGATTGTTACCCGTATAAAGCAGTTTGGTATCAAATCAATGTTGACGGACAGTACTGAGATGTTCAGCATTTCATTTGGTCCATTGGGTGATTTTAGCATTAGCCAGGCACTGATCTTTAAGCTGAGCCATATTTTGGGAACCGATGTTTCATGGGCATACAAAACACTTTATGTGCCTGCGCTAATCCCGTTCCTATTGGTTGTTCTGATTTCAATTCCACTATTTAGACTGCCAACAAGCGTGGTTAAGCAGATGTTTGCTGAAACCGGCATCCGCATTAAAATGCCGTTTGTTGCCCTTGTCGGGGCGTTGATTATGGTCAAGCTGATGATGACGGGCGGAGAGAATTCACCCATTATGACAACTGGTCAGGCGTTTTCGGATCTGATGGGAACCAGTTGGCAATATGTGGCGGCATATCTGGGAGCGTTGGGGGCTTTCTTCTCTGGCTCTGCAACAGTATCAAACCTTACCTTTGGTGCAATTCAGCAAACTATTGCTATCAATGTCGGCTTGCCACAGACAACTATTCTAGCGCTGCAATCTGTTGGTGGTGCGATGGGTAATATGGTCTGTATCAACAATATTATCGCTGTATCGACAATTTTAGGCATTGCTAACAAAGAAGGCTTTATTATCAAGCGAACCGTCGTACCTATGGTGGTTTACGGTATTGGTGCTGCGATAATGAGTACGCTTATTTAGGGGGAGAATGGTGCCACTTAAGTGAATAAAAGCAGTAAATAAATAATGTGGCCAGTAATGGCCACATTTTTTAAGCAATTAAAACTTATCTTCATGAAGGCGATAACATTGATAGAGGTGCTCGATGAATAGCTTGATCTTCGCGGGTTGGTGACGGGTGTAAGGATAGATGGCATAGATACCCAGACACTTCGCGACCTGATGCTGCAATACTTCAATTAGCCTTCCTTCTTGTAAGTCTTCGGCAACCAGAACTTTAGGCACATATACCAGTCCTTGGCCAATCAGTGCGGCACGTCTTAAGGCCGAGGCGTTATTGGTGCTGAAATTTCCTGCTACTTTGACGGTAAAAGGCGAAGAATCGCCTTTAAAAAGCCATTCTGTGGCACCGGTTTCCTGGTAGGAATATGCAAGGCAATTGTGATCCACAAGATCTTGATATGACGTCGGCTCACTCATGCGGTCAAAATAGGACGGTGCGCCACAGATCACCCAGTGGGCATCGACTAGTCGACGGGCAATAAAGCTAGAATCAGGTAAGACGCCGGTACGAATGGCAAGATCATAGCCTTCTTCAACGATATCAACAAAACGGTTGTCCAGATCCATATGAATCGTGATATCGGGGTATTTTTCGCTAAACTCGGCAATGGCCTGAGGCAAAATAAGCTCGCCTGAAATAGTCGGCACCGTAATACGTATACTGCCGGAAAGACTCTCACCCAGTCCGCTCATTGCGTCCTCGGCATTTATAACCGAGAGGTAAACCTCCCGTGCATGGCTGAAAAAAACTTCACCGGCTTCAGTCAAAGTGAGTTTGCGGGTGGTTCGATAAAGGAGCTGTACCCCAAGCTCCTCTTCAAGCCGGGTGATACGTTTGCTGACAACAGACTTGGTCAGGCCAACCTGCTCCGCAGCTTTGCTGAAAGAGCCTTGCTCGATAAGGTGAAAGAAAATTAGGAAGTCGTCGGTGTTTCGCATTATTAGTATACTTTTTGCAACAATTTCTAGTGTTGTTGAATTATAGCAATTAAATGTCTGACATTTAGCAAATGAATGAATTTGGGTAAGTGTTTTGCTTTGTTGATCACGTTACTGATGATTGGCTTAAAAAGCGGTGTTGCTGGAGGATAATAGGCTTACCAAACGGCAAGCCTTTTTTAGGACTAGGCAGTATTCCCCTCAGTGATTAACCATTTACAAACTGTTGCAATGGAACACGATCAGCCAATAGGCGCTTATATACCTGGTTACCAATCACACCGCCGATAATGCCGGCAAAGGCCGCAGCAACCACTGCCATAAATAGAGTTAGTGGATCATTGAAGGCGATAGATGCGAGTAGACCTGGAATTGGAGCGGCACTACCTGGGGCATCATTGACGATGCCGAAGTACGCGGCGATAGTTCCTGCCAGCGCACCACCGAGGAAGTTCGACATAAAGATAGGAACCGGGTTACGGGTAACGATATGGGCCTGAGTGAGGGGCTCAAGCATAACGCTAACCGTGTTGCTGGATTTTCCTAGCTTGAGGGTATGGAATATATAACCGTTGGTGAATGAGCCACCAACACACGCAATGGCCGCAATACCCATAGGCAAGCCGGTTAAGCCAAGCATGGCTGTTAATGCCATTGAGCTTAACGGGGATGTACAAACCATCTTGATTAATCCGCCAAGCAAGAATCCCATCGCCAGTGGTGATAGCAATGTAGCCTCTGTGATCATGTTGGCCAGGGTGCCCATCAGCATATCAAGGCCAGGGCTGATGAAGATACCCAGTAATCTTGCGAGCGGTGCCAAGGTCAGAACACCGACAATTACGTCGACACCTTCTGGTAAATATTTCTTAAACAATGGTGTTGCGAAAGAGAATAGGTAACCGGCGATAAATCCTTCGAGGATTCCCAGGTTGGCCATTGCCAAACCTGTGACGATCGCAAATACAGGTTGTACACCCATTCGCAGCATCACTAACGTTGCTGCTGCAACGCCGCCCATGCCACCGACCATGTTGCCGAAGTCAGCGAGATAACCGATACCGAGCAGGTTTCCCATTACATATTTATGGATAGCTTCGACCAGAAATGTGGCGATTGCCGCATCAGCCAGACCACTCATCGCTGCGCTGCCATTTGGCGCCTTGAAACTAAACACAGAGAACAAACCTAAAGCTGCTAACAGGGCAGCAATACCCAGAATAATTTCCATCTTATTTCCTTATCATTGTTTTTGAGGCGAACGCACGCAGAGCTACGCCCAAAGTAATAACTAAACGAGTGAAAGATAAAGCAGGAATTAACCGGGATCGGGTACTGTGATATTGAGATGGAAGTTGAGTTTTGCTGGAGAGAGCAGATAGTTCATGCTGTACAGACTGTCAGCGTGATATCTACCTCAGGGGTGGGGATGGCCCATACAAGCCGATAACTTTTTCTTTGCCAGTAAATGAATGTCCATAATGATCACCATTGCCGAGACGTTGTATAAGTTAATTTTTGATTCCTAACGATTAACCTAACATAACTCTGTTGTATGATTTTTGAACTGCTTCATGTTCTGTTGTGAAAGCGAGTTTATATCTATAAGCGGTGTCACACTGTATTCAAAAAAGTTACTAGGCCAGCGAAGTGTTGTTTTAATACGGGTGTATAAAAAGAGGAAACCAATCGACGACTTTAACCGATATAAAGCCTCGTGTGTTAGCCAGTGAAATAACACTTGGCATCGCCACTCACAATATGTTATTTTTCTGCGCAATCTCAGGGGGTAGTATAACTGAGACATATGCGTTGTGATGAATTCAAGCTGATTGTGTCACAACGTGCCGTAGGTACTGGCGAACCTATCGTCAGTAGAAGGGCATTAATAGCGCGGACCTGCCAGAAAGAGAGCAGGAGCATATTGAAGGAACCCAACAGTGAATATTCTAACATTGAAAACCCACCTCAGCTTTGTCTTACCAAACTGCAGTATTATTACTGAGCCTTGATATTTCTTATCTAAATTATTTCAGCTTTTTGCTGTAAACCTTTTATCTCATTAGTTTTTTTGCTAATGAAACCTTTGTGTTTACCGGCAGGAAAAAAATACCTGATACCCGATTTCTCATCGTATTGGTTACGCAATATTTTGCTAACTATATGGTATGCCATGAATAATGGTACGGATAATATCGCAGGTATGATCTGCCGAGCGTCATGATTTATATGACGTGTTAATTTTTGGATGACACCCATGAGTAATGTGTTTGATTTAGACGATATCAAGCTAGCCTCAAATGTACCTGTAGTACACGAGTTGTACGATTTGACACCTGATGAACTTCTGTTGAGTCAGGAGCATTATGAGTCGGAAGTTCGCTCATATCCGAGACGGCTGCCACTTGCTATTAAGAAAGCATCTGGTGCTCTGGTTGAAGATAGCCGCGGTCAGCTATTTCTTGATTGTTTGGCTGGAGCCGGAACGCTGGCGCTGGGCTACAACCACCCAGAAATCAACCAGGCAATAATCGAACAGTTAAACCAGGGCCTGCCGTACCAGACTCTGGATATTACAACACCGACTAAAGACAAATTTATCAAAGAAGTGATGAACTTCTTGCCTGATGATTTTGCCGCCAATGCCCGTATTCAGTTTTGTGGCCCTTCCGGTGCAGATGCCGTAGAAGCGGCAATCAAGCTGGCCAAGCAGACAACCGGTCGTAACGTCATGGCTGCTTTCCATGGTGCCTACCATGGTATGACGAATGGTACGATGGCATTGATGGGCAATTTGGGAACCAAAGAACGTCGTCAGGGTTTGATGTCTGATGTCCATTTCCTGCCGTTTCCCTATCGCCTGCGCTGCCCGTTTGGCCTGAAAGGTAATGAAGGGGCTAAACAGAGCATCCGTTATATCGAACGTATGCTCAGCGATGACGAGAGCGGCGTACAAAAGCCGGCTGCAATCATCGTCGAGCCCGTGCAAGGTGAAGGGGGAGTGATCCCTGCACCAGCGTTCTGGCTGCAAGAGCTACGCCGAATCACTAAGGAACACGGAATTCTACTCATCCTTGATGAGATCCAGTGTGGTATCGGTAAAACCGGCCACCGTTTCGCGTTTGAAGAATCAGGAATTACACCGGATATTCTTTGTCTGTCGAAGGCTATCGGCGGCGGCTTACCGATGTCAGTGTTGCTGTTTGATAAGTCGATTGATACCTGGCGTCCGGGTGAGCATACCGGTACGTTCCGAGGCAACCAGCTTGCCATGGCGACTGGTGCCAAGGCGCTGGAAATCATTCGTCGTGATTGTCTGGTTGAGCATGCTGAGAAAGCGGGTCAATATTTTCGTGAAGGCTTAGAGCGTATTGCCGATTATACCGACTGTATCGCCGAAGTTCGCGGTAAGGGCTTGATGCTGGGTGTTGAAATCGTTAAGCCAAACAACCAGAAGAATAAGTTCGGTGAGCCAGAAGCCGATCCTGAAATGACTATAAACATTCAGCGCGCAGCGCTGGAGCGTGGTTTGATCATTGAAAAAGGTGGACGTCAGGGCTCGGTATTACGTTTTCTGCCGCCACTGATCATCAGTTATGAGCAAATTGATTTTGCCTTGGATGCGTTGAGCAAGGCTATTCTTGCGACGGCGGGCCCGGCAAAGATTGCAGAAGCGAGTACTGAATCGGATCAAGAGTTGTGGCGCTCTTATTTCATCCGTACCGGTGAAGGTGGTGCGGACGAACTTGAAGTGGCACTGAACCAGACGACTCAGGTACTGAAGCAAGTCTTCGAAGCGGCCGATGCGCCGTATTCCGGCCTGGAGCCTCTGGTACTGAAAAACCTAATCAACAATATTGATTTGGATGACCAGCAGCTACCACTGGAAACCGTGATTGAGCAGACAGGGGAATTGATCGCCAAGAACTCTATCATGGTCCAACATCCTAACTGTATTGCGCATTTGCATACCCCACCTTTATTGCCTGCAGTAGCAGCCGAAGCCTTTATCAGTTCTTTGAATCAGTCAATGGATTCGTGGGATCAGGCGAGTTCTGCAACTTATGTTGAGCAGAAGGTCGTAGATTGGCTGTGTGGCGTATATGAGTTAGGCGAGCAGGCTGACGGCGTGTTCACCAGTGGCGGTACTCAGAGCAACCTTATGGGATTGTTATTGGCTCGTGACTGGGCGGCAGATACTATTTCTGGCCATAATATCCAGAAGAATGGCTTGCCGGAGTACGCAGGAAAGCTACGAATTCTTTGCTCGAAGAAATCTCATTTTACCGTACAAAAATCAGCATCGTTGCTGGGGCTTGGTGAACATGCCGTCGAATGTGTGGATACCAATCCGGACGGTACAATTAAGCTGGCTTCGTTGGTCACGACCATTGATGCTATGAAAAATGACGGCTTGATGCCATTTGCCCTTGTTGGAACCGCGGGTACGACCGATCACGGTGCGATTGATGATTTAGCCGGGTTAGCCGATGTTGCCCAGCAACATAACCTGTGGCTGCATGTCGATGGAGCCTATGGTGGCGCACTGATCCTTAGCCGACATAAAACCCGATTGCATGGTATAGAACGTGCTGACTCGCTCAGTGTCGATTTCCATAAGTTGTTCTATCAACCAATCAGCTGTGGTGCGGTATTGTTGAAAGACAAAGAGAATTTCAAGTACTTGCTCCACCATGCTGATTACCTGAACCGTGAAGATGATCTGCTTCCTAACTTGGTCGATAAGTCGATTGCAACGACGAAACGTTTTGATGCATTGAAAGTGCTGATGACGATGCAGTGTGTGGGCACTCAGGCGCTTGGCGCAATGTATGATCACCTACTGGGCCAGACACAGCAAGTTGCCGACCTGATCAATCAGTCTGCTGATTTTGAACTACTGGCGGATCCGGCTTTGTCGACCGTACTGTTCCGCTGTGTTGGCGATCACACTGTTGATATCGATCAGCTTAACAAGCAGCTTCGTATTGAAGCCTTGGTGAAAGGGGTGGCCGTGCTGGGCGAAACGGTCGTGGATGGCAAGGTCGCGCTCAAGTTCACGATCTTAAATCCGTGTCTGACAATGGCTGACTTCGAATCTTTACTAAATGCTATTAACCAGCTTGCACTATCGCTGGTTAATTAATTGATTTATTAACAGTAAGTGCTGTCTTGAACTTGCTGAAAAGCCGTTCAACCAGCACTGTTGTTCTGATTATTAACGGAAGAAAAAACGATGGCAATTCTACAAATTGGTGCTGGTGGTGTTGGTTGGGTTATTGCGCATAAAGCTGCTCAAAATAACAATGTACTGGGCGATATCACCATTGCATCTCGCACTGTTTCTAAGTGTGAAAAGATCATTGAATCGATTCAGAAAAAAAACAACCTGAAAGATCCTTCAAAGAAGCTGGAGTCGCGTGCCGTTGACGCCGATGATGTCGATGCACTGGTTGCACTGATCAAAGAAGTAGAACCTGATCTGGTCATTAATGCTGGTCCTCCGTGGGTTAACATGACCATCATGGAAGCGTGTTATCAGGCTAAGGTCTCTTACCTCGATACATCTGTTGCTGTAGACTTATGCTCAGAAGGCCAGCAGGTACCGCAAGCGTACGATTGGCAGTGGGGCTACCGCGAGAAATTCAAAGAAGCAGGTATCACAGGTATTCTTGGTGCCGGTTTCGATCCGGGTGTAGTAAGCGTATTTGCCGCTTATGCCGTTAAGCACCTGTTCGATGAGATTGACAGCATTGATGTAATGGATGTTAATGCTGGTGATCACGGTAAGAAGTTCGCGACCAACTTCGACCCAGAAACCAACATGCTAGAAATTCAGGGGGATTCTTTCTACTGGGAGAACGGTGAGTGGAAACAGGTACCGTGTCACACCCGTATGATGGAATTCGATTTCCCGAATTGTGGCAGCCACAAAGTTTACTCAATGGCGCACGATGAAGTGCGTTCAATGCAGGAGTTCATTCCTGCTAAACGTATTGAATTCTGGATGGGCTTTGGTGATAAATACCTTAACTACTTCAACTGCATGCGCGATATTGGTCTGCTGAGCCCAGAACCCGTTACGCTACAAGACGGTACAGTGGTAGAGCCGCTAAAAGTGCTTAAGGCAATTTTGCCAGATCCGACATCACTGGCACCGGGCTACACAGGTTTAACTTGTATCGGTACTTGGGTGCAGGGTAAGAAAGATGGCAAAGAGCGTAGTGTCTTCATTTATAACAATGCTGATCACGAAGTGGCTTACGAAGATGTTGAGCATCAGGCAATCTCATACACAACGGGTGTACCGGCTATTTCTGCTGCACTTCAGTATTTCCGCGGTACGTGGGCTGAAGCGGGTGTATTCAACATGGAACAGCTAGATCCAGATCCGTTCCTGGAAACTATGCCGGGCATTGGATTGGATTGGCATGTTCAGGAGCTGGAAGTAGGGCAGCCTCTGATCAACATCCTGAAATAATGCTGTAACCCCCTCCCAGCCTCCCCCTTGAAAAGGGGGAGGAGCATTAAAGGCTGCCACAATTGTTGCACTGATTGCTCTTGGTTCCTTTTCACTTGAAAAGGGGGAGGAGCATTAAAGGCAGCCATAATTGTTGTACTGATTGCTCTTGGTTCCTTTTCGCGTGAAAAGGGTAAAGGAGTATTAAAAGCAGCCATGGTTGTTGTCGCAAGTGCTCTTGGTTCCCTCCTCTTTTCAAGGGGAGGGTTAGGGTGGGGTTCAGGCACTGGAATTACAATGATGAAGCTGGTATTTCGATACCAGCTTTCTTTAGTTTTATGGGATCTGCAACATACGGACCGAACGATGAACAAGACTGAGTTAAAAACTCCCTTCTTCATGATTGATGAAGAAAAGCTGATCGCCAACCTTGAGAAAGCCAAGCTGCTGAAAGAGCTGTCAGGTGTGAAACTGGTATTGGCCTTGAAATGCTTCTCTACCTGGGGGGTATTTGACATTATCCAGCCCTACCTGGACGGTACAACTAGTAGCGGCCCGTATGAAGTCAAACTCGGCTACGAAACCTTTGGTGGTGAAACACACGCTTATAGCGTTGGATATAGCGAAGATGACGTCAAAGAAGTCGCTGAAATTTGCGATAAGATGATTTTCAATTCACAAAGCCAACTAGCAGCCTATCGCCATATTGTTGATGGTAAAGCTGCGTTAGGGTTGCGTTTGAACCCTGGTGTCAGTTATGCCGGGCAGGATTTAGCAAACCCTGCACGTCAATTCTCTCGTTTGGGTGTTCAGGCTGATCATATCGACCCTGCAGTGTTTGATACGTTAGATGGCGTGATGTTCCATATGAACTGCGAGAATAAAGATGTCGATGCATTTGTTGCGTTGCTTGATGCCATTTCAAAGCAGTTTGGCCAATATTTGGATAAGCTTGAGTGGGTGAGCCTTGGCGGTGGCGTATTCTTCACTTGGCCGGGTTATGAGATTGAGAAATTGGCGTTGGCGCTGAAAACATTTTCAGAGAAGCACAAAGTACAGCTTTATCTGGAGCCGGGTGAAGCAATCATCACTAAGACGACGGATCTAGTCGTTTCAGTGGTTGATATCGTTGAAAACGAAGTAAAGACTGCGATTGTTGACAGTGCGACTGAAGCCCACCGTCTTGATACCTTGATCTATGACGAGCCGGCATCTATCGCGGAAGCTAGCGAGAACGGAAAACATCAATATGTAATTGGTAGTTGTTCGTGTCTGGCTGGTGATCAGTTCTGTGTGACACAATTTGAACAGCCACTTAAAATAGGTCAGCGACTTCATATTCTGGACAGCGCTGGTTACACCATGGTGAAATTGAACTGGTTTAACGGATTGAAGATGCCTTCGATATATTGCCAGCGACAAAGTGGTGAAATCGAGAAATTAAATGAATTTGGCTACGATGATTTTAAGCGCTCGCTGTCACAGTGGCGTGTCAGTTAGTCAATGCTTGTGTTTCTATGAGTAAAGGTCGCATTGCGGCCTTTATCATTTGTGGTCATGCGATTATTTTACAGGTTAGCTATGTTGTCTAATTGAGCAGTTTTGGTGTGGTTTATCGCTGCTTTTGCTGCTTTTTAACCAGTTAAATAAAAATCGACAATTTTTCATTGACTCATTATTTAAAATCAGTAAATTACACCACGTACCGCAGCGGGGAGACCTGTTAAGCGGTAAGTCGAAAGACATTTGGCGCGTTGGCAGAGTGGCTATGCAGCGGATTGCAAATCCGTGTACCTCGGTTCGACTCCGGGACGCGCCTCCATTCTTTTAGAGAATGAAATGCGACACTAGCTCAGCTGGTAGAATGCAATCTTGCCAAGGTTGAGGTTATGCCTAGCTCCTCGAAGATCGGGAGTCTCATGTGTCGTTCCAAATAATTTGCAATATTGATTGTTCATAACCGAAGGTCAGTATTTAGATGGTGTTTAACTTTTCAGTTAGCGCATCGCAATCAAGAATTGCGTGCCCTGGTGGTGGAATTGGTAGACACAAGGGATTTAAAATCCCTCGACGTTCGCGTTGTGCCGGTTCAAGTCCGGCCCGGGGCACCATCTCCTTTTAGCCTTACCATAGAGGCAAAAGCAGAAATCAAATATGGCGCGTTGGCAGAGTGGCTATGCAGCGGATTGCAAATCCGTGGACCTCGGTTCGACTCCGGGACGCGCCTCCATATTGACGGCAAAGCCCCAGCAGAAATGCTGGGGCTTTTTTGTTTTATTCTAAATCCGGGTAAACAGAGAACAAAAGTGAATAAGGGGGACTCATATACCTTCTTGGTCTCAAATCAAGCTATACCTAGAGCCTTTTAGAATAGATGTGTGTTATACGAATCAAAACGGTGTTTGTTTTGAATCGGTTCAGAGGCCAATACGCTTCTCATTCGAATTGGGTTGCTTGTCGTTGTGTCTATTACATGTATTTGGTTGCCCAATGCATTTGAGTACAATATATCATTATCGAACTGGGTTGTGCCGGTCCACTGCCATCTTTGAGTTAGAGAAGGATAATCTTCACATGGTGCAAGGCGAAGCTGATTGTTGCTTGAATCCAAACAAAGTTCTGGATTTGAAACAAGGATATATTGCTTGCTTGGCGAATAGATAAATGATTGATTGATGTTGTTATTGCCACACTCTTCGAACGACAGTTTTCTATTGCTTTTAACTGTCACACAGCTAGCTTCCGAGTCACTACGTGAAAGAGCTGACAGATTTACTGTTTGAGCTCCTAAATATACAGGGTGATCCCAATTAACATCGATCGTAAAACTATCTTGATTGTCAATTAGATTGTATGCCTTTCCGTCTACCCTTATGCCTGAAGCATATCTTGCCCCCAAAACCCATCTGTTATGGCCAAGAAGTTCAATGCCTCGGGCATTTGAGCTTACCGTAATGACTGATGTGCCTTTGGTATCGTCTGTTCCAACAAACTGAGCTGTAAAATCTGGTCGGAATCCGTTTTTGTAAACAGAATCAAGTTTGTTGCGGTAGTCATAAGGGTTTTCTTCTTCGTCTGCACGTTTGATCATACATTCACCGTTAGACGTCAAAGAACACCATCCTTGCTCTCCAGCGTCGGCTCCTAGTCTGTCATTGTTATAGCTGACGGTAAGACTGGTGTTGCTAACACTAGTATCAAGAGTCGCAATACTTCCGCTTTTTATATGAATCGACTCAGAGACATTTACGCTAACGCTGTCAATTGGTGATTTTGGTAGCCTTTTAATTCCGAGTGTAACTTGAGTTTGCTTTTCCTTAGTTATATCTAGTTCTTGTTGCTGTTGTCTCTTCGGGAGCCAGTCGGCCATGCTTGAAGTGCCTGACGTTAGGCGATTATTGTCGATAGACACGGTCTGGGTTACTTTGTCCATATACTGAGCCATCGTGAAGAACCAGAATCGAGATATACCTTTTCTAATCTCCTCAACGTTATGGGCTACGTAAGATGTATCAAAGTTGATGCCGGACCCTTGATTTAAGGTCACATCGACGTACTTTTCTCTGTGACCAAAAGATGTAATTGGGCTCTGAGAGTACATAGAAACTGTGTAGATCAAGTCACTGGTTCCATAACCGGTTCGAAAACGTCGATGAATGGTTCGAACTAATCTTCCTTCTTGGTACTCGTGTGTCGTCTCTGGGGAGGTGAGTGCTATTGCCGAGCGTCTTGTCCGGACTAATGGCGCGGGATTTTCGGTAAGAATGTTGCTGTAAATATAGTTTTCGTCTTATTTATCAAAGGTATATATTTTTTCTTTATTGGGATCTAATGGATTTATCGCGATAACTATTGGAGAATTAAACCCAAGCCCTAAGTGCTCTGCGGTTATAGATGCTCTTTTATCTTCTTGCACCTCTCTTAAGTCAAAAACGGCTAACTCTTTACACTCTCGAATATTGAAGTTAGTGTCAGCTACAGTCAAAAGACATTCTGGTTTAAACACATCGTATACCGCAAAGTCGTCAGCTATCTCAGATGCAAACGAGGGGACTCCTAGGGATCCTATAATTAAAGCTATAGCTGTCGGTCTTGTTTTTATCATTTGGAATATCTCATTGGTTGTATTACGAGTTGTTATTAATTTATTCGTTAATAGGTGAGTTAATAATGTTGAACTAATCAATGAGTTGATGTCAATTTATATTTTTGTAAGTTAGATTTCGCTCCCACAGGAAGATCGTATTAATCAATTATGGACAAGCCATCGGTTATTTCGGGAATGCTCGGATAAGTTATATTTTTTTCGTGGTAAAGGTTCTTTTTGTACTCGACTAAGAGTAAGAAGGAATAATTAATGCGAGATTATAAAAGTTTATCTCATACGTGATTGGATTGTAGACACAGAATAGTATTTATTTTCAAGAAAAGACAGAAAGTAATATTTGGTGCGATTAGAAAGCACAACGGCAAGGGTGGACTCGAATATAGGAATTTGATGGAAGATTTTACACATCTTGGCTTTATCTTTGCTTTTGTTTTAAATCAATAGGTTAGGTTGCTTGGTGGTGGTGGGTAATTAATTAATTATTAATTAATTATTTTTTATTGCGGTAATTCGCTTGTAGGATGGGATGTTAGCCTCTCACAAAAAATAATAATGCTCTGAGGTGAAACTATTAGATAAACAGTTGCGGGTAGAGGTTAAAGTATCCGTTTTCTCGTACCTATATCTATACCGATAGACTATAAGATTGAGTTTAAAATGAAACGAAATACGAATTATATATGGCTGATGATAGCAGCTCTTACCATACTACTGTCAGGCTGTAATACGGATGAAAATAATAATTTTACTTCACAGTCGGCTAATAACACCAAGCTTGTGAGTGTGCAGTTAATGGCTGGAAGTATAACTGCGTTTGGAACAACGGGGCTCACCTTGCCGAAAGGAAATACAATAACGTTAAACGCTTTTGCTCGATATGACGATGGCAGTAGCGTAGATATTACAGATGAGGTGGTTTTACATACAAATAGTGATCATGTTTCTATAGCAAGTGGTAGTCAGGTAACAGGCGTTTCGCAGGGGGACTTGGAAATTTGGGCTACTTTTCAGGGTGTTTATAGTCAAAGCTTGAATCTGACTGTTAGTGATTCGGAGTTGGAGCGTATAATTATTACACCTTCAAATGATGAGGCTAATTTAGGTTGGAATTATATAATTGCTGGTAATTCTCTGCAATTGGTCGCGAAAGGTGTGTATGCGGATGGAACGTTAGCCGATATTACTAATAAAGTGAAATGGCGCACAAACGAAGATGTTGGTGTGACAATAACATCAAGTGGTTTGCTGGTCACATCTGCTGATGATATGCCAGCTGATAGTATGACGCTGCTCCCCTTTGTTGATGCCGTCGTTGGTGATATCGCCAGTAACCCGTTACCGGTAAGTATTCGCCGTGCCGTATTAACAGATATTAAATTGATGTCGAAAAAAGTAGCAACCAGAGATCAATCAGATTTTAGTTTGGCTATTGGTAATACTTTTGAATTTATTGCCTTAGGTATTTATGATGATGGTTCGAAAGCCGATATCACGAACCGTGTGATATCGCATTCTTACAATGCGGGTAACGGCGTCGGTTATCTACTTAACGTTTCGAAGAAAGGCCTTGTAAAAGCAAAAGAAACTGAAGGTGTTAATCGCATTACAGTATCGCTACTTGGTGTTGTGAGTAATTCTCTGACGTTTACGATTACATCGCCAGAATTGACTGCTTTTACAGTAACTCCTCACTCCACTTCTATCGCTGACCCAGTTCGTATTATTAAGAACACGGAACAGCAGTTTGTTGTAACTGGTACTTACAGTGACGGGACGGTAGCAGACATTACTAACCGTGTTAGTTGGGGCTTGGATTTTGCTGAAAATGGAATTGTATCACTGTCTACGACTGGTTTAGTCAGAGGTTTAATCACGGGCGCTGCTCAAATGCATGTAACGTTAGACGATGATATCAAAGCGAGTGATGATATTGGGGCGATAACGGTTTCTATCAAGGTGATTGCACCAACGCTGCAATCAATAGCTATCACTAATAATGATGGACATGAACTTGATGAGCTGAGTTTAGCTGTTAATGAGCGTCAGAAGTTAAAGGTGATAGCTACTTATGATGATGGTAGTACCCTAGATATCACTGATGTTGTTTTTTGGGGGACGACTTCTCATCATATCAGTTACATTCATCCGTATCGCGGTTGGGTAACAGCTTATCATGTTGGTGCTGATACAATTGAAGTGGATTATGGTGCGTTCAGAGACGAATTATTTGTTGAGGTAACTGCTGCTCCTTAGCAATTAATCCGGATTGGTATTACATCTCCATACATCGCAGGATGGTCTTGCTTACACTCCCATACTTAGCTGTCGAATAGAAATGGCATACTTGCTGTAGTTTGTTCGAAGAAGAATGGTGTTATGAGAAAAGTACTTGTCCGTTCCATGGTAATGGCAGCCATGCTAACCGCTGTATCTGGCTGTAATTCGTATTCTGCCCTGCAACCAAATAGCAGTAGTTATTTATCTGCACAGACGCTGGCGCTTGGAATCAATCAGGTGCCAGCAGCCCTTGCCGAAACGTATAGCCATCAACTTGGCTTCAATCGCTATACCAAGGTTAAGGCGCCCAACGGTAAAGCAATTCATATCATTGCACAGGACAAGCTTTCAGATAATCAGATTGTCAGGGCTCGTTCTGTGCTGGAGCATTTTCTTACACCTTATCCCGGCTCCGAATATGGTGCAGATAAAACAGCGGTTGCCAATATGATGACCGAAAACAATGCGACTTTACTGCTACTGAATGGGAGTGATGATGGTTCTAATCGAGCTGCTGAGCTTGATGGTCAGCCTCTGTATCAAAGCGAAATTCAGGTCGAAGGCCACCGTTGGTATATAGAGCAAAACTACGAGCATCGAGATGCGACTTTTGAGGAAATACTGCACTTGGTGCACGATACAGGTATCGGTGTTGATCAATATGAGCTCTTCTATGGGGCTTTGCCTGCCTATCAAGCAGAGATACGTAATGCACAGGTGTCGGCATTAGCGAGTAACCTTTGGGGAGTTGGCTCGCAAGCGTGGATCCAAGAGCTATGTGCCGAAAACAGCCTGTCCCAGGAGTATTTAGCCGCTGTTGTCGATTCCTATTATGGCCTGTGGGGAGCGTGGTCAGAAAGCAGTAGCTACGGCATGTGGGGGCTGTATGTTGCAAAAAATCGTTCTGAAATTATGTCAGAAGACAAATTGGGTGCGCAGTTAATGGACAACAAATTTTTTCATCCATATCTTACGTATAACGCAAGGATGGATGAGGGATTTAGCGGTGATTTCAGTTTGCGGATTGACCCGAGCAAACCTTATACCCATCACTCACAATATTTGAAAGATGTAACATTAACTGGAAGCCATGATTCTAATGTGGTTGTTAATGAACTTGATAATAACATTACGGGTAATCACGGATTCAATAAAGTCATATTCTCTGGTGAATTTGCTCAATATCGTATTTCGAGAAAACAAGAGGGCAACGTTGTTATATCTGATCTGGTTGATAACCGTGATGGGGTGAACACGCTGAATAAAATAGAACAGCTTGTTTTTGCAGATAAGATTTTGTCTTTGTAGTGCGAATTTATTACAGAATTCGGCCTTCATCTTCGTGTACTGCACATAGCGACTACTATTAAGGTAATCTCGGCTGGCTCCGTACCATGCAATAGAATGCTAAAAAATGGTGGAAATAGTCGGTGTGGTGTCGAAATGATGGAGAATCTTAAATGAGAAAAACACATATTATTCTAGCTGCTATGGCAATTGCATTTTCGTCAGCTTCATTGGCTGATCTCAGAGTATCGAGTATGTCAAACGGCGCTTGGGTAAAAGTGACAGACAATGGTCAGCCAGCCGCTAATGCCACGGTATCGTTGGTTAATGTTCCTCAGGTACGGCAAACATTCCAGACTGATGAAAATGGACGGGTCTTCCTGCCGATATCATTAAATAACTCGAGATCTATCAAATTCAAGGCCGTGACAGAAGAAGGAAATGTATACAGTCGCTTTGCATTCCACAGTGACAAAAATCGCTAACACCAACATAGTCATTTCTATTAGATTAGTGTCGGCATAAAGCGCGCTTTAATGTCGGCACTATTTCTTTTTTAGCTATTCGTGATGAATTAGGTATCAGTAGCGAATTCCCTCAACTTTAGTACCATTTTATAACTAACCAGATGATATCTTCAGGCAAAATCACCCTGATGTTAATTGGCACTCTATACTGCAAGGCAATGGATGTTTGTGGGAAGGGAAAAACCGTAGTTATGAAGACCATCATTGATTCGCGTTCACGTGTTAATAATATATTTAAGCCTTGGTTTCAACGAATGAGGTATCGTTCCCAAGAGAAAAGAATAATATTTATATTTGGCTGCCAACGTTCTGGCACTACATTATTAACTCATGTTTTTGATAGGATGCCATATTCTTGTGTTTTCGGTGAATATAGTCCGCTTAGTAGCAAAGACCCTTACCAACTTCGCTTAAATCATCTTGATGAAGTTAAAGCTATTATTGACTCATCACCAGCCCCGCTTATTGTGTGTAAACCACTGGTTGAGAGCCAACGCGCTTTGGAAATCTTGGAATATTTTGATAATGCGCAGGCAATTTGGCTCTATCGAGATTACATGGATGTCGCTAGCTCAAATTTAGTGAAATTTGGTCCTGATGAAGGTGCCAGAGAGAATATCAGACCTGTATGTGACTCTGAATTTGCGAATAGCGCTTCGAAAAATTGGCTGGCGGATAATGTATCGATAGAGTCGCAAAAAATGATAGAGCAATGTTATCACCCAAGTATGAATCCGGCGGATGCGGCGGCTTTGTTTTGGTACCTTCGAAACGAGCACTACTTTACTCAACAATTGGACTCTCATCCAAGAGTACATCTACTTAAATATGAACAGCTTGTCAGCCAGCCATCTGAATCATTAGCAAGACTTTTTGAGCTGATAGATATACCTTTTTCGCTGCCACAAAACATTATCAAAGATGTGCATACAGAGTCAGTCCGGAAGGGAAAGACATTGGAATTATCTCCAGACGTGTCAGTTCTCGCGAATAAGATGCTCGACAGGCTGTTAGGCATGAGCCAAGAGACTAATAAAATAGCGAGTTGATGGTTAGGTAAGTAAATGAAAAATTCCAGACCGTTTTGCCTTCCAGTCAATACCTGTTGGATAAACGCTTTTACCCGTACAGGCTGTTTGTCTTTATCTCGGTTACGAGCACACGCACTGAAAGACTTCCTGAAGGTTTTGGTTCCAGCGTGTGACAAACTTCTCCTGAATGTGGTCTCTTAGCCATTGTAGACCGGCATCGTCGTCCTGGTGTTTGTGCCACCACATTGAAACTGAGCCTCGGGGATTTCTATCGGGCTGTGGGTGACGGATAGCTTACCGCTTGCAACATGCTTGTAGGTTGCTGCTGCCGGCAAGATAGCGACGAGATCACTGGCGGCTATTCGGAATGTGCGTTGGGCAACTTTAGGGTCAAAGATATCAGGTTTAATGGCACGATTGAGGTTATGCAAAGGATCCCGGATCTGATCCCAGAGATTTTTGGCGTAAGTTGTTGGCTGGATATTACGTCCGTCTTTGAAGAGAGCACATTGGTTAAAGCGGGTTATCCGAGGTGCGGGTATCGTAATGGGGAAGCCTCTGTAAAGAGACTTCCCCATTTTTATAATTAAATACTCTCAACCCATTGATTAATGGCTGTATCAGCATCCAAGAGCGGGGTTATCTCTTGCAGCTCTTCCATATAAAGGGGAGGGCGCAGTTCTGCACTATTTAGACGTCCCTGACGTTTCATCAACGCCTTTACCGGAATCGGGTTTGCGGCACAGAATAGGCTACTGCCAGCTTGTTGCCATAAAGTTTTGAAGTCTGGTTCAGACTGGTTAGGGTCGGTATCAAAATCAAGGCTTTGCTGTACATAGCGTGCAGTGGCTTCTGGCCAGGCATTGGCAGCGACAGAGACCAATCCGCAGGCACCGGCTGCAATAAAGTCCACAAGCAGGCCATCATCACCACAGAAAAATTGAAGAGACGGAGCGGCAGTGTAATAGCTGCCGAAAGCCTCGACACTGCCACTTGCTTCTTTCACAGCCCATGTATTGGGGTGCTCAGCCAGTAAACCCAACACCTGATCGTCGAGTGCAACCCCGGTACGTGAAGGTACGTTATAGATCATGCACGGCCAGCTGCTGGCATCGAGCAGGCTGTTGAACCACTTCAATTGGCTCGCGGCTCCTGGTTTGGCGTAGAGCGGAACCGGAACTAGCAGTGCATCGATAGGGTAGTCTTTAAGAAAGTCCAACCATAGCATTTGCTGTTGTAGCTGGAAGCCGCCAACCCCGACCATAAGCGGAACAGAAAGCGACATTGAACAGATATGGCGGATCACGTCCTGTTGTTCGTTGTGTGTCATTGCCAATGCTTCGCCGGTGCTGCCGAGCAGCAAGATCCCGTTTCCTGCGCTTTCCTGCTCTTTGGCCAGCTGGCTAAGTGTTGTAAAATCAATAGACTCATCGGGCAGAAACGGAGTGATGAGGGCCGTCCATAACGTAGTCTGTTGTAAGCGTTCATTCCCTGCAACGGGAGTAGAATTGTGATTAGGCATCTCTCATCCGAATTTATTTATATCCGTGTAAGAGAGCTTGGTATTGCGAGGACGCCGAGGGCAATTAGCCATGAGAAAGGCGATAAAACACAAACACCAGAAGCTCTCCACCATAGGTGACAGCCCTGAGGATTCAGCCTCAGCAACCGATAAGTGTTACTTCCAAAAGCAATCTTACCTCGGCGTTAATCCCCCTTATCTGCGGTCACGGGTATTTGGATACCTCGCACAGACTCCCTGGTTAACGCACCTCTTCTGATCCCACCAATTAGGGATAACTTGATTCAACCATCTAACATGGCGATGTGTCAATAATGTTGTGAATATTTATGCAGGGAGATTTTCGAAGTTTTCATTCTTGGGGAGGAGGCGAGCTAGCAATACTGAAATTAAGAGGGCGCTACAAAATTTGTAGCGCCCAAATAAATCAAGCTATGGACGTGTTGGAGTGATAGTTAATGGCTCTAACGTTGATACTGCATTGCCACCTGCAGCCGGATGGTCAACATAAGAGGTGTCTTGCTGAAGCGTATAGTACACATCGACAAAATCATCATCGTTAACCAATAGTCCATCAGGGATTGCAGCAATGATCTTTCCTGTAATTTGAGGAATGATTGCGTAAGCTTGAACCTCCGGATCCGGGATCATTTTGAGCACTTCTTCAGCCACTTTCACAAGAAGCTTGGCCAGCTCTTTGTAGTCTGTACCGTCATCTTGTTCCATTAGGATCATGTCGGCAGCGCCCCAGCGATAACGAGACCAATGGATAACAATCTGGTTAGGGTAGTAATCTTTGTTATCGTAATCCAGATATGGCATTTCAACTAAATCGATCGTTGGCTTATCTCGGCTCGGATTAACCCCTGTCACGATTGCGTATACTTCAGCTTTGCCTGAAATCCACGGCTCTTCGTCATCTGATAAACGAATCTTCTTAATGGCTGTCGTTGAAATCGGTGCGGCAGGTTGGCTGCTAACACTGGTTTTAAACTGGGTTTGCTGTGTCTCTGCGCCGTAGCTGCGTAATTCCGTAGACTGGCCGAGTTTACTCATTTCAGCTTGCATGACCTGCAGCCCAGCCTTCAGCTCCTTGGCGCTATTGTTGTCAACAACAAAGACTGGTACATCAGGCATTTGCTGTACATCAAGCTGATGAAGCTGACCATAGACATCATAAGCTTCGATATATAGCCATGACTCGTCATCACCCTTAGGCTCAAAAGCAAACAAAGGACTTTTGCCATCTTTCCATTTTTGTACCATGGACTTGTCTGCAAGCCTTAGCTCAAGCAATTCATTGGTGTAGTTAGAGACACCTTTCATCGTCCTGATATTGGTGTCGGCTTTGTACATTTGTTGCGTAAAGGTTGATTGTGGTTCTTCAGTCAATAGTGTTGATAATGAAATACTTAGATTTTGATCGGAGATTTGTGATTTAAGAGTTTGTTCAATATCTGCGTAACTAACACTTAGCTGTTTGGCTAGGCTCTGTTTGTGCTGCGCAATGACTTCGGCATTTTGAGTCGGTGATTGATTGTCAGTCTTCTCATCTGACTGGCACCCTGCAACTGTCAAAGCTAACAATAAGCATATTGGTGTTATTTTTTTCATTGTATGCCTCTAAGGATTTTAAATTGTTAGTAGAGCTAAGGCTCTATAGCTAATAGTCCACCATGGCATACGGTGTTTCAATATAATTTCACGAACAGAGCGAAATATTGCCAGCAAGATCAAATATAATAAGCGATATAATAAAAATTGTTCAGTAAATCGGCGTTTTCGTATTCGGTTTATAGTCTGCCGTTAATTGTAATGACTCCTCATTAAAGTACGGTTGAAGTGCGTCTAATCTTGCTGTTCCTCTCAAATGCGGAGGGTAGATCATGTACATATTGATCTTTTGCAGGGGGTAATGCGGTAATATCTGGATTAAACGACCTGTTTTTAAGGCATCAGAAACTTGTGAGATAGGTTGTATTGTTATGCCTGCTCCTTCTAAGGCTGCATTGAGCATAGCTTGTCCACTGTTAATGCTTAGCCGTGATGATATTTCTGGAATGTAGATCTTTTCACCATCAATAAAACGCCATTGTTGGCTATTTTTGATCGGTGTATTTTGGAGGCACTGATGAGCGGCTAATTCTCGTGGGTGTTGTGGTATACCGAATTGTTCTAGATAACGTGGTGAGGCGCAAGCAATCAAAGAGTAGCTTTTTATTTTTTTCGCGATAAGGGATTCATAGCCTTGCGTGTGGTTACTAAAAATAATGTCATAACCACCTTCTAACAAATCGATAGACTGATTGCTTAGGCATATATCGATATTTATTTTGGGGTAATCATTTTGGAACCTTGCGATTATTGGAGCAAGTATACTGATTCCAAAATTGACACCCGCTGCAATGGTTAATTTACCACATGGTTCGTTTAGGGTGCGATGGACATCTTCCTCGGCAGCACGCAGTTCCGCAAGAATGTTTTTGCATCGGTGATAATACTGTTCGCCAGCAGGCGTCAGGCTCTGATGACGAGTGGATTTGTTCAGTAACTTGGTACCCAGCAATGTTTCGAGTCCCCGAACATGTTTGCCTACCATTTGGGCGCTGAGATTCTTCTCTTCGGCAACAGATGCAAACGACCCGCACTCTACAGCCCGTACAAAAACCTCAATACTCGTCAATCGGTCCATTATATCCTCCGTCTACTCTTTTCTTTTGCTTGATTAGAAACTGTCAGTTTCGTTTGTCTGCGTTATTTACCTATTTATTACTTATAAATCCGTGAGTATTATCACACTTTATATTCGCCCGTACATAGGCGTGAGTATTGGAATATTGTGATGAATATGAACAACTTTGCTTCAACTGTCCCGAGTGAAATTGCTTTGGGCGGTATCTATGTCCCCCCCCTGTTGGTCGCCGCATTGATTTGCTTAATACTAACATCGCTCACAGTACGCTTGCTGAACAAGTTGCGTTGGCATCGCTTTTTTGTGGTACCGCCTTTGGTCGAGTTGGCTCTGGCAGTCATTTACACTGTGCTAGTTGGCACATTCTTTATTCCATCGTAATAGTTTGTAGTGAGTATGCATGTGTTAAAACGTTTATTTTTGACAGCGGTTCTTGTGTTGGGCGCGATAGCCTCAATTGGTTGGAAGTATCAGAACTACCTCGAAAATCCTTGGACACGGGATGGGCAGGTTCGGGCGCAGGTCATTCAGATCACCCCTCGTGTTACAGGGCCGATAGTTTCATTGCAAGTTAACGACAACTCGATGGTCTCGGTAGGTGAAACATTATTTGAGATTGACCCGCGTACTTATCAAGTAGCTCTCGATCAGGCTAAAGCGAGCCTGGCGCAATCACAGGTCGGTTTGGCAAAAGCACAGGACGAAGCCAGACGCCGCCAGGCGCTACATAAACGCGATCCGGGTTCAGTGTCGGTATCAACGTTAATTAACCTGAAAAAGGCGGTGGAGAGCGCAAAGGCTGGGGTAAAAGTTGCCCGTACAACTGTTGCTCAGGCTGCATTAAATCTGGAGTTTACCCAAGTAAAGGCACCAACTGATGGGTTTGTGACTAACTTAACCTTACGCAATGGCAGCCAGGTTGTTGCTAATAAACCATCGATAGGATTGATTGATAGAAATAGCTTTTGGATTGAAGCCTTTTTCAAAGAGACTGATATTCGAGATGTTGGTTATGGCGAGACTGCTATTGTGACGTTGATGGCGTACCCAGATCAACCGCTAGAAGGAAAGGTAGAAAGTATTGGTTACGGTATCGCACACAAGGACGGGAGCACGGGCGTTGAGTTGCTGCCAAATGTTAATCCAAATTTTCAATGGATTCGACTCGCACAGCGGATACCTGTTCGAATCAAGCTTGATTCGGTTCCCGATAATATACAGCTACGGGTAGGGACATCAGCCTCCGTGATGATAATCAAGCACCCTCATGTTGAACATCAGTTAAACGGGGAAATCGATGGTTAGCGAACGTTGCAAGTTGCCGTTAAAAGTTGCTACGGCGCTGAGTCTGGCAATTGTTGGGGCCTTGTGGCTGGGGTGGGATAAGCCATATTGGGCCGGCTTTGCCGTTGTTGTGATGTCAGTGACAGAAACAACAGGACACTCTTTGCGAAAGGGGCGTCATCGATTGGTTGGAACATTGATTGGTGTTATATCCGCATTCCTTTTTGTCGGCCTTTTTGCTCAAGAGCCATTTATCTTCTTGCTTACTTTTACTTCATTTGCTGCTTGTTGTGTCTACCTGATGGCTAACCCCCGTACAGGTTATATTTGGACAATGACGCTAATAGTATGCACCTTGATTATCGTCATGGGGCATTTTTCCGCGGAGCTTACTTTTACTGTCGCCGTACTTCGTTTGCAGGAGACCATACTGGGGATTGTTTGTTTTACTTTGGTTTTTAGCTTGTTGTGGCCAGCATCCAGCAGGAAGGTATTGCACTCTACACTACTAAGCTTCTTTGTTGCCCAGCAGCGTAATATCGAGAAGACGGTCGCTGGCTTAGAGGGACGGGGAGAGCGAGGTCAGGGCCTTGGCTTTGGTGACGGGCTGAAGTTCTTGATTCGACTTGAGGATCTGCTTCCGGCAGCGATAGTTGATAGTTATCACATATCGAGTGAGGCTAAAACCTGGCAACTCTTCTTGGCGCAGAGTCGCGAATGGGCGTTACTTTGCGGCCACCTGTCAGAGGCGAGTGAATTGTTAGAACCTGCGATGGTAAATTCTGAACAGCAGGAGATTCAGGCACTGTTGATTCGGATTTCGTGTCGCTTTGCAAGTGCTGAAGCTGCACTTTGTGGGACAGTAACCAATGATAATCCGATACCGGAGGTGATCACGCTACGAGATAAAGCGATTTATGATCCCCAACACCATAGCGCGCTGCTGCAACTCGAACAGGTGCTAAATGCATTAGATCTGTTGAGCTGTAATATGCTAAAGACACTATGTGCAGCATTGACCCTTGATACTCTTGAAACTTTAGAGATGGCAGTGATTTCGAATCCGCACTCTCAATTTGCGGGGTTAGATCTTGAGCAGCTGTGCCAGGCGCTAAGAGCCTGGGTTATTATCTGGATTTGTATTGGGTTGTGGCTCTTTGTGCCATGGACTGGAGGATCAACAGTTGCGTTGATGGGGGTTATTCTTGGAAGTGCAATCGTATCAATGCCATTTTGCGATGTGAAAATGGTCTTTCGCAATATGGTTGGTTGGTCCTGCGTTATTTTGTTGCAGTATGTATTTTTGATGCCGCTCTTTTCCGAAGTTTGGCAATTGGCCGCATTCTATTTTTTGAACTGTTTGGCGATTTGGTATTGGTTCTCGAAACCTCAGCAAGTATTGTCCCGGATGTTAGGGACACAACTGTTGATTGTGATGACAATGGGCGCGATAAAATTACAGCCAGTGTATGATTTTCAAGGGGCATTATTGCAACTGTTCTTAATGAGTGTCGTGGTGTTGATCGTTTATTTCGTCAATTATACGTTGTTTTCCAGTCTTCCTGAGCGAGTCTTTTTACGTCATATTAAATGGTTATATTATCTGTTTGCTTGGCAATTGCGTCGGCTTAACTTTAAAGATAAAAAGGAGCATTGGTTTTCGCGTTGTATTGGGCTGATCTTTTTGGGGCAGAGCCCACTCCGATCTGTGATGCTGATGGAGCAGGCAATAGCTAGGATTGATTGGTCAAGGTACCCTGAGGTTGATAGAGAGCAGGTTACCGGAATTATCTCTAGGCTGTATGCCTTAACTTTACGATTAATTTCACTGCATGATGGTTATGTGGGCTGGGAACCAAAGAGTATTCCCCCGCAAGTGGCAACACTACTTGCAGACATTGTAACAAGCTTGTCTGATGTCATCGAATGTACTGGTGACATTGAATCTCTTCAACTGCATGAAGATAAGCTTGATCAACTGCAGGTTCATTTGCAGCAATGCGTTAAGAATGTTAATTCGGATTCTGTGTTATTGCTGTCTTTGAATACGGAACAAGTGTTGTACCTTTTTCGGGTATTAGCCGCAATTAAGCTGATCATTAGAGATATAAAACGACTAGATAAGCAAGTATCATCTGCAAAGCTCAGTGAGTTAGAGTATAACTATTTTTCACTTTAGCTTAAAAAAGTGGTAGTTCTGATATTATTTATTCCATTATATATTTAATATGAAAATTAGTTATTATTACAAATGCCATGAAACATTGCTTGTTTGCCAATGCTTATTTTTGAAAGTGTTACCTTGGGGTAATATGACCCGTTCATTGGAAAAGTTAAAGGTTTTACCAGATCTTACGTGCGTCATTATGACAAACAGTTTTATGTCCAAAAATATAAATCAGTGTGCCGCTAGCAAATCTTAGAGTCTGCTTAATCAGTAGTTCCATGTCAGCGGTAACCTGTAGTGTATTGTGTAATAGAACGCTATGTCTGAATATTGCATGTAGATAGCTTGGTTATACACGTATAAAACCTACTCCAACTGAGTGTAAAACAGCTTGCTGGGGACGTTTTTTAAGCGCTTGAGTAAAAAGACTAAAACTAGTAATTGACTCATCACAATAATCGAGTAAAGTACGCCTCGTTCTCAGGACGACACGTCCCAGAGAAAACAAATTTGCGATATGGAATCTAAAAGATTTTAGTTTCGGTATCTAGGATGGTGTCTAACTTAAATCAGTTACGAGCACCGCAATCAAGAATTGCGTGCCCTGGTGGTGGAATTGGTAGACACAAGGGATTTAAAATCCCTCGACGTTCGCGTTGTGCCGGTTCAAGTCCGGCCCGGGGCACCATCTATTCGCTCTGTAGAGCAAAAAAATATGGCGCGTTGGCAGAGTGGCTATGCAGCGGATTGCAAATCCGTGGACCTCGGTTCGACTCCGGGACGCGCCTCCATACAAAAGAAAGCCCAGCAGAACTGCTGGGCTTTTTTCGTTTGAGTTCGGTAAATGTTAAATTCGATTTTCTTACAGGTAGGCCACGTTCTAGCAGTTCGTTGTATTATTACCTATTTTCGAAATCCGTATTTGAAACTGTTCCGTATCTTGCTGAGTTACACATTCCCATTTCATTTTTTCGCACAGAGTTGATATTAGGTATAGTCCGATACCATAGCCATAATCACCGACTCCATTTTCAGGGTTAGCTTGCTTGGCTACTGGGTTGCTGACGGTTAAGCCAGTCTTAGGCTGAAAATCAATTCTGATCTTGCCGTCAGTACTATATTGCAGTGCATTTCTTATCAGGTTACGTACCACTATCTGCACCAGTACTGGGTTCGCTTCAATAAATTCCTCGTGCTCAAACAGGCTGAAAGTCACATCTTTATTAGCCGCTAAATATAGGTTGTTCTCAATTTCCAGTTGGATGATTTCATTTAGGTTGAGCCGCTGAGTGTTAAACGGGGCAAAATCATCAGACCATAACCACAGCAATACTTCGCTGGTGGCACACATATTGGTATTGGCTCGCTCAATCTTGTTGAGCTTATTGGCGAGCTTAGGATCTAGCTGCGATTTGGTTTTGTGGATTAACTCTAATGAAGCCTTGGTAATAGCCAGAGGCGTTCTTAGCTCGTGGCTTAAAACGCGTAGAAACTGTTTTTCTTTATCATTACGCTGATTGATTTCTGTTATTGAGTGACGTATTTGTTCTGCCGCTTCATTCAACTCATTAAAGCGAAAATCAGGAATGGGATCTACGCTTTTGGTGGTCTTGCTTTGTGACGAAATCTGATGGTTCCATTCGTGTAATGCTTTGATCGGCTTTATCACCGACCAGCCTAAGTTGCGTATTACCCCGATACTGAGTACGACAATAGCTAAAGCCAATAGTGATGCTATTTCGCCAATGCTCAGGCCGACCATTTCATTGTCGTGATCTTCATAATCAGTGTGCAGAATGAAAAGCAGTTGGTCCTCGCTGGAATTGTAGTAAGGCATTAAGTAGAAGAACTGATCATCCTGAGATTGGTAATACAGCTCTTTCTCCTTCCATGTCTGATTTCCAAAGGCTTGTTGGATAGGTTGGGGCAGAGCATCGTAGGTGGGATATACCGTGATAGATGCATTGCTGGCAGCAGGTGTGCCGTGTTCAATGTAGCATTCCGCCTCTAATACCATGAAGTAGTGGACGGAATCATCGAGACCCCAGTCGTAAACCACAGTGATCATGTAATAAAACACCAGCAAGATGGCTGAGACCAACAGGGCAATTTGCAGTGAGATATATCGGCTAATACTACGGTTTAACATTGAGCTTGATCCTCTGGTGCCGCTATCATCACTCCGCGTCCCCGAACTGTAGTAATAAGCGGGCTAACCTCTGGCGAATCGACCACTTTACGTAATCTGTAAATCAACATCTTGAGTGCGTCCTTGGAAGGCGCTTCGCCACCCCAGATGTGGTCTTCAATGTCGATTTTAGAAACAACAGCAGGACTGTGTTTGACGAGGATTTCAAGCAACTGCCATTCCGCTGCGCTTAGCGCCAATAGTTGACCTGCTCGGTAAGCTTGGCGTTCTCTTAGATCGAGAACTAAATCGGATATTTTTATCTTACTGCTCGGTGGCTGAGTTCGATGTGCCAGGACTTTGATGCGTGCAGTGAGCTCAGCTAGTTCGAAAGGTTTGACGAGATAATCATCGGCCCCTTTTTCGAAGCCAATGAGTTTATCTTCGAGCGTGTTGCGTGCAGTAAGCATCAGGCAAGGTGTTTGAATGTGCATGCTACGCAGGTTTTCCAGCAGCGTGAAGCCGTCCATTTTGGGCATCATTACGTCAGAGACAATGACTTGATAAGCATTTTCTTCGAGAAGGTTGAGTGCCATGGAGCCGTTATAAGCGATATCACATTCAATGGCTTCAGCGTTAAGATATTCAATTATCAGCTCTGCCAAGTCCATATCATCTTCTACAAGTAACATCTGCATTATTGTGGCTCCGTTTGATTAGATTACGGGTTGGTCGTTGGTAACACAGTGAATACCGCCCCCGGCGTTGGCAATATCGGAGGTCTCGATTAGGAAAACATCCCGGCCCGGATAGAAAGACTCAAGCTGGGTTTTAAGGCTCGCATTGTACTGTGTCTGTTCATCAGCCATAGCGGCAACAAACCCGTTACCGACCAACCAGTTAGGGTTGCCATCATAGCGCAGTACGTTGAGCCCGGCAGCCTCAGCATCGTTAACCAATAGGTCGTCAGTTTTGCTGTCATCAAGAACCGTTACGACGAGTGTGTTGTTATTTACAAATCTTGCCGTGCCGTCAATGTGGCCAGTGGTCCCTTCGCCGGGGTAGTGGCCGAAAGCCCAGATGATCGTGTGAACCCCCAGTTTTTCTTTCAGGATTGCTTCATGCTCTTGCTGAGTCATACCGGGGTTGCGGTTGTCCTGACAGTCCCAGTTGATCACTAGAATACCTTTTCCGTTAACCTCGACATTACCTTTTTCCAGTATGTAATCAAGATATTGTTCAGATTTGACATTGAGCTGTTTGGCGACATAGTCAGGAATGAGGTTATCTTTGGTATAACCTACATCGCCGCCGAAGTTGCCGCCCCAGGCGTTGAATCCCCAGTTTTGAACCCAGGTTCTGTTGCCGTCAGTGACATAGATGGGCCCATTATCACGCATCCAGGCGTTGTCGATGGGGACGACATGCCACTCGAGGTTTGCTTCTGCAACACCAAGGCTGGCCATTAGCTGCTGAGCTTGTTTTTTTTCTTCTTCGGTGCGAGTCAGCATGTGCACTGGCTGATACTTCTGGATAACAGAAACGACTCGTGCAAATGCCGGGCGCATATTGGTTTCCCATTGATCCGGGTACTGCATCCAAACTGCTGCTTGCGGCTCCCACTCAGCCGGAACACGTATGTTCGTCATTTTAGCTGAAGTGGCCGCGGAATTTGATGCTGGGGTTGTTGAGTCGGCTGAACAAGCCACTAAACCCGCTGTAGCACACAAGATAGCAATATTGAGAAGTTTGCGAGGAGAACTGAACATAAGCCTTTCCTTTTGTTTTATACCCAATGGACAATGCCATCTTAAGAAAGGCCGGGTAACGGGAAGGTAACGCTGAGCTGGATTTAACTGGCTTGGTAATTCATACGTGATGAATCTCTATTTTATAGAGCCAGTTAATATAACTGGTTGTAAATAAAAACCGCTCGTAACAAAAACGAACGGTTTTTTATATTAGCTATTATTCCTAGCGTATATTATCTGTTTCAAAAAGGTGTACTTAGCACTTTTCAATCGCAACTGGGATCCCGTGGCGGGCAGTTGAGCCAAATGTACTATCACGATACAAGCTGGCACCTTTACGGGTTGGATCGACGGCGTTGAAAGCATTGACCGCCATGCCGCCTCTTCTTTCTGAAATTCCCGCCAGAGTTTTGTCGTCTATGGTGATGTCGCTTGCGCCAAAGGCGGTATGGCCATATCCGAGCGGTACTGCAATACAGCCCTTCGCAACGGTACTGTCTGCCTGAACGGTTCCTTCAATTGAAGCGCCTTTGGGGGAGGTTAATCGTGCCTTGTCACCCGTCTTCAGCCCATATTTTTTCGCATCTGTTTCATTCATCTGAATAAAGTTAGATTCGCCTAAGGCTGTGATGCTCTTGAGTGTTACTGAATACGGGCTGCGTAGCTGATGCTTGAACGTCGAGAAGTAGAACGGGTATTCAGTCTCGTTCCAGAGCTCCCGAATAGCAGTTCCGTCCCAGAATCGTTGCTTATCAAATACTGGTAAGCCATCAAGGTATTCTCCAGAATGGAAGTTGGTAATATGTGCAAGTCCTTCGTTGTATATTTGGAACTGAGCATCCCACCTCATCATTTCGTTGAAGAATTCACCCTCGTATCGGTTGTCTATTGGGTAATAACGGCCGCCCCTGGTAAACAGGAACATGGTCGGTCCAATCTCCTCTGTTTTTAATCGCTTCGTTAGCAGGGGAAAAATGCGGTCAACGCTGGTAAAACTAACGTCATCTTTTGTCGGGGTAGGCAGTACCTCATCACTGTGTGCGAGGTTGGCCAGTACAGGAATGTAATAGTCTTCAGGAATGTGGATTGCTTTTACGTTACCTCTTGTATCCTTAAAAGCATTTTCACCAAAGCCATTCAGTTTGAGCTGTTTCGCAATATCAGTCAGGAATTGCTCCATGCATACTCGGTTGCCCTCGGCATTGAGCGGTGTTCTCGGGGTAATAATCGGGAAGGACACAACATCGCCCATTAACTCACTTCCCCATTGCCGGGAAGCTCCCCATTGTTCATATTGAGCCAGATCCGGGACAAAATAATCCGCGTAGATATTGGTCTCATTGAAGTAAGGGTCGGATGCGATGATCAGGCCCAGTTGTTTAGGGTCTTTGATAGACTCTTCTACCTGGTCTTTCAGACCTGAGCAGGCATAGAGAGGATTATTAGCCCACGCAATCCAGGCCTTAAACTGGAATGGGTTGCTATTGGCATGGGCAACGAGCAATTCTCCGGCATTGTCCTGAACAAAGGTTTCATTCCATGGCAGATCTGATGGGAACGGATTGATCCCTTTCTTAACTTTTTCTTTGTACTCATTGCTTTGACGATAGTCACCCGAACGTTCGGCGTTAAAGCCGCTGATATGTGCATGCTCAAAGGCCATCATGTCGTAGAGCGGTGAGGTGTTCTCAAAGCCCATGCTGCCGGTGTGCAGCATACCGCCCTTGGCGTTATGTGCACCGACAAGAGTGGCGAGCATGATCATGGCGAAGCCGAACTGGCCACCATCACTGGCATTACAACCTGTATTGGTCTCGATAGATACGCGACGACCGTGGGAGCTAAACTCTTTGGCAAGTTCGGCGATCTTGGCTTCAGATATCTGGCATTCGGCGGCGTAATCAGCCATTGAATATTTGTTAACGCGTTTTGCCAGTAGCGAGAAGGCGGTTTCAACCTGAATAGCCTGGCCGCCCTCCGTTGTTATTGTTCCACTAAACTTGATGTCACAGGGTTCTGTACTGTCTGACGTTGTCAGCTGCTGGCTCTTGGCATCAACCACCATCTTGGTTTCAGCATTGCCTTTACCGCAGACTTCGGCAGTCAGGAATTTGCGATACAAAGAGTGCTTTTTATCGGTAACAACCAGATACGGGGCGTTGGTATAGTTTATTTCGCCAACTTTGTAAGCTCCTTCCTGGCTACATGACGCCAGATACGATGTGTTATATCGCTCGGTGTTGATGATGTACTGCATCATGGCGTGCATTAAGGCGGTATCGCCACCAGAGCGAATAGGCACCCACTCACAATTATCTGGTGTCGATGAGGTGGTGAGCGAGCGGAGAATCGGATCGACAACCACATACCGGAAGTTAGGGTTTTGTGTCCGAGCATCTGCCAAACGTTTAGAGGCAGAGTTCAGGCTGATACCGCTAAGGCCGGGATTGGTGCCAATGAAAATCGCAAATTCACAGTGCTCAAAATCCGTAGTCGGAAGGGCGCCACTGTTGGCTCCGTCTTCTACACCGAGCGCACATCCTGCAACCTGCTGGTGGCCGCAGTATGAGTCTTTGTTGCCAAGGTTTGGTGTACCCCAAGACGCTTCTGAGAAACGTTTATAAAACGCCCACCGAGCCGGGTCTTCTGAACAGCCTGTCATTAGCAACTGGTTCTTCTTTGGACCAAAGTCCGGATAGTCTGGATTAGCCACGGTTTTGTCGTCGTGGATATCAGCCAGACCTTCTACATGGCCTTCACCAAATAGATTGCCACCTGCGACGACTTCGCTGATAAGCTGCTCATAGGAGATGGATTGCCAGCGGTTTTCGCCTCGTTTCCCCACTCGTTTCAGGCACTGAGTGACGCGGCGTGAGTCGGTAACGGCATCAGGGACAGCGTTGCCCCTGCCACAGAGTGTTGCTCGGTTTTCGTTACCCTGTTCACCGACCAATTGTTGCATCGCGTCCTGCGGTGGCACTTCCATAGCAACCGGATTGCCTGATTGGGTGGACAAAGCATAGGGGTTGCCACAAACACGCAGGATTTTATCTGTCTTGTTGTCGATACGAATGCGAGCACCGCAAACGTTGTAGCAGCCAAAGCATTTGGTAAATGCGAAGCGTTGGTTTGGGTTGTTGGTGAGTTTGCCATCTGGTCCCAGAATGAATTCTGGCTCTGCACTTAACGGTGAGTAACGGCTGATATCCTGGCTATTATTGTTAGCGGCCGCTGTCGCTGTACCTGCCATTGTGCCAGTGATTGCTGCGGCAGCACCGGTTTTTAGAAATTGTCTACGATCCATAATTAACGCTGCCATGTAAGTTCTGAATTTAGGTTATACGGCTGATCACTTTCTTTATCCGTTAGGCCAATGTAGAAAACGTTAGGCTGGGTATTTTTGTCTGATTGCAGAACTAACGCTTCATGCTCCTTGAGCAATTTGGATACGCTACTGTCGGGGTCTTTTAGATCCCCAAACACGCGAGCGCCCCCGGTACATGTTTCCACACAGGCGGGCAGGAAGCCCTTTGAGGTCCGCTGAATGCAGAAGTTACATTTGTCGACGGTTCCTGTTTTGCTGTTTGTGAAACGCACGCCGTCATAAGGGCAGGTGTAGACACAGAAATTGCAGTCGATACAGCCTGTGGAATCTACAACAACAATGCCGTCTTCCTTACGCTTAAACGTTGCACCTGTCGGACATACTTTGGTGCATACCGGGTTATCACACTGGTTGCAAAGTAACGGGAGACTGAGTACGTATTCTTTGCCATTAATCTCAGTGCTACTTTGAAGAACCTGGGTTCGATGTTCACTAGGTTCATTACCGTTTTCATGGCCGCAGGCTGTGACACAGGCTTTGCATCCGTTGCAGCGGCGCAGGTCGATCACCATCGCCAGTTTCTTGCTTTCTAGTTCTGTATTGCTGGCTACTACTGATGCAATGACGGGGGAGGCTGATACCAGTGATACGGTGGTACCGCCAGCGAGTAGCTTAATCGCTTTACGTCTATCCATTTTTAATCACCTTATTGTTTTTCTTTATTTACTGTCTTGTACCAGCGATTGTGATGCTGCTTTGCCCAGTTCTCATCGCACTTACCAGTGATCATGTTGCTTAAACCGCCTTCAGAAATGACGGTTGCCATGAATATATGAACAATGGCGAAAGCACCGATAGCCATAGCGGAGATAATATGAAGAGAAATAACAATCGGGGCATTTTCATGGGATGGCGCGACTTCTGGAAAAAAGAGCATAAGACCAGTAGAGGAGAGAACGACAAAGTTAATTGTAAATACCCAGAACCAGAGTTTCTCGCCGCCGTTAGCAAAGCCAGCTTCCGGGTGCTGTTTTGCTCCAAAATTAATGTAGCCACCCGCTTTTTTAAACCAGTCAATATCGTACTTTTTAAATAATTGTTTTTTCCACCACATAAGAATCATGGTGAAAGCACCAATCATAAATGGAAATACGGCAATTTCATGTAGTGTTGCTGATATCTTGACGGCCGTTGCCCAATTGCTACTACCTGGCTCGAAGATTACTTTTCCTGCACCGATTATTACTCCGGTTAATATCAAGATTAAACAAGGTATTGCACCTAGCCAATGTATAACAACACTTCGAGTTGACCAGCGTTGAATAAGCCTGCCACTAAAGCCGTTGTCTAGTTTGGACGTTCCGTTAACTAAGACAAAGAGTCCCATTAACAATGCGACACCCACGACACTGCCGACTAATAACCATGAAATGATAGATTGATTCGACAATATATCTAACCATATAGAAGATTGTTCCATGTTAAACCTTCACTCTTTCGTTTTATTTTGAAGTATTTGTTGTGATGTGTTTGAAAATATTGGCTTTTTAGTTTCATCTCTATTTCGAAAGCTTTTATCTGCGCCCTCTGATTTGAATGTATTGATACTGACAGCTTTCAACAGAGAATATCTAAATTACCAATGGTAACTTGTGTTTCGCTGTGATGTTACTACTGGTAAGTTGTGAAAAATGTGATTTTTCTAGTGTTTTTGTGATGAAATGCAATTGACTATGGCTAGTTGACTAATTTATTAGTTATTCTTTGATTAAAATCATATTGCGGGGTGGAGGTGGTAGGAGTGTGTTGAAATTTTAGTTTTCAAAATAGTTGCATGGTCGAATCAGCTGTAGAGTTGCTATGATGATGGCGGTTTATAGTAAGGCTATTTGCAGAGTGTCGCCTTTAAATGTTTTACTTAATAAGTATTTGATAAACCGCTTCATTTAAGTATGTCAATGCAACGTCTTTAGGGACTTGACCTGAAATCGCAGCATCACCTACCGATTCAATGAGCCCATAAACAGAGATTAGTTTTAAGCGATTTCGATGGTTTTCATCCGAAAGCGGTAGCTGAAAGATATCGGAATATGCTTTCACAAAGAAATCTTGAATATTTTTGGTTAGTTCAGCATTGTTCGGATAACACTTCAGCGCCGCAACGGTAAGCCCGTATATTTCAGAGTTTACCTGCATGCATTCAAAATAGGATTCACAAAGAATGGAAACAGTATCGGTGACTGACTGACTGCTCGATTCCTTCGCTGTTTGTATCGATTCAATTAAGCGGTTGTCAATGTCTTGGTAGATTTGCTTTAGTAAGTTTTCTTTTGTCTCGAAGTGGTTGTAAGCAACTGGTTTTGTTACACCAGCTTGTTCAGCCACTGTGGCTAACGTTAATGCTTCTGCGCCACGATCTTTAATAATCGAAACGGCTATTGATAAGAGCTGCTCTCTCCTTGCTGCTTTATCCATACGCTTTGACATGCTTTCCCCTAAAATATTTGATGATAGTGAGGTAAGCTCAGTTAACTTACTGATAATAATTATACTTTTCGATATCGGTGCTGACAAGAGTATCTTTGCTTTATGTCGGAATGGAGAGCACAGGCCAGTTACGATGATAATCAACTCTCGGAGTTTATCGTCAAAAGATTGAACGCTTTAGCCTTGGTTTTCTGCACATCCTTACATCACAACTTCTTGCTCTCATGAATGAATTTAATCGATTGCCTTAGCGTATATCGGGTTTGGTAGTGCATGCTTTAGTGGTATGCCATAGAATGCGTACCACTTATGAGATGATGTAAATAGACACGATGAAATTGTTTCCATTAAAGGAAGAGGCTTGCTAGGAATGTCATTTTATCTAGAGTATTTTGGAAGTTCATTTGGAAAGACATACACGATAGCTCTCGTAGTTCTTAACCTTTGCTTTTTCATTTGGAATTGTAGAAAAATTTGGGGGGCATTTAGTGATGAGTTTAGCGTGGACGGGATAATCACTTGGTCTGAGTATGGATGGTTTGCAAATAATGGGAATTTTAGAAAAGAAGGTTCTATTACATATAGATATGTAGTTGATGGAAAGTCATATGATGGAGAATACTCTATACCCTATAAGATTAGAAGGTATGGAGATGGAGGAAAAAGTGTAGTTGAAAAATACCCTAAGGGATCATCGATTCGAGTCTATTACTCAATTAAGAACCCAGGTAATCATGAAACGGAGGAACTAACCTGTTTCCTTGATAAAGCCATTCATGAGCTATTCTTTGTTGTACCTTTCTGGATTGCTGTTTTTACTGCGCCTGCAATGTTCTTCTATTACCTTGCTACATTTAGTTATTAGTCTTGAAGCTGATGAATACAAATAATTTAAAACCCTCGATATTTGTATTGTGTCAACTTGTCTCAGGACGGGACAAAGCGAGGGGTACTCATAAACAGATATGACTTAAATTCGAATCAGGATCGATAATTATAGTTTCCTGAGAATGTAAGGAGAGGGGGAGTTCTCCTTACATATTTCTAATATTTATTAGATTGCCTGTGATCTAAGCAACCTCTCTGATTGCCGATGAGCAACGAGGTCTTTTAGTTAACCCAAATAGATCCTTGGGGTTGTCCAACTGAGGTATAAGCTCAATTTGCTCGCCAACGCCAAGTTGTACCGCTAAATCGTAGACATAGCGGAGGACGGAGAAGTCTTCCAAGGCAAAACCGACTGAGTCAAAAATTGTAATTTGCTCTTCAGTATCACGCCCTTGCTCTAAGCCTGCAATTACCTTCCAGATTGGATTGACCTTATGCTCTGCAGGTAGCTGCTGAATATCACCTTCAACCCGAGTTTGCGGCTCGTGTTCGACAAAAATCTTACCCGCTTTGAGCACATCGAAGTGGATCTCTGTCTTACCCGGGCAGTCACCGCCAATACCGTTGATGTGCATACCGGGTTCAATCATATCTGGGGTCAGTATGGTTGCGTATGCTTTGTCTGCAGTGACAGTCGTGACGATATCAGCACCTTCGACGCAGGCTTTTGCCGATGAGGCTTTGATCACCGTAAGTTCAGGGTAGTCTTTTAGGTGTTCAGCCACCTTGTCCATTGCCTGATGGTCGATATCGAAAATACGGAGCTCTTTGATCCCGATAATAGTGTGAAATGCGATTGCCTGAAACTCGCTTTGAGCGCCACAGCCAATCATTCCCATCGATGTAGCATGTGGTTTGGCAAGTGCCTGGGCAGCCATTACCGATGTAACTGATGTTCGTAAGGCCGTGGAGAGTGTCAGTTCTGAAAGCAAGCGCGGGTATCCCGTCGATACATCGGAAAGTGCACCAAAAGCCATAACCGTAGACATACCAACATTGGGATTCGAGGGATGTCCATTGACATATTTAAATCCGTAGTTGACTCCGTCTGCAACCGGCATGAGCTCAATCACACCAATATCACTATGGGCTGCAGTTCGAGACGACTTATCAAATTCTTCCCAGCGGCAAAAATCATCTTTCATATAGCCCAGAAGTTCAGTCATAAACTCTTCTGTACCGTGCTGATCGACCATTGAACCTAACGTATTCACATCAAGAAATAACGTCATCCCTAACTCCATAAAAAAACAACAGGTTATTGAATGAGGAAAATTTTACTGCTCAATTGAGCCAACAAAAAGACACACTTATGTACAAAACTCCTGATAAAATTGACATAATGAGAGGCTAAAGTGGCGATATGTCAATTAAGAGCTAATGGGAAGTGTGCTGATGAACAATATGGATGATACCGACAGGAAACTACTGTCTTTACTGAGAAAAAATGCGCGTATGCCCGTGGTTAGTCTTGCTAAAGAACTACGTGTATCACGAGCTACGGTTCAAAATCGGATCAGCAAACTTGAGAGGGAAAGCATTATTCTTGGTTATACGGTGAAGTTAAAAGAAAACGCCTATCAGAATGTTGTAAAGGTGATTATGAGTATTTCCGTGGTGGCAAAAGATGAAAACAAAGTGCTGGAACAGCTTCACCGTTTCCCTGAAATCTTATCTCTCCACCATACGAATGGCCATTGGGATCTAATCGCTGAGATACAAGCCGAAAATTTGACTTTATTAGGATCGCTACTAGGACGAATACGCTCAATTGAAGGGATCGTTCAGACAGAAGCCAATTTGCTACTGGATTCTATTTTTTAACTTTATGGTGTGGGATGGATTGTGCGAGCTTAGAATGATGGTTAAGTAACTAAATCGATATGTATAGTGTTGGTTTTTTTATGCTGAAAATCTGCAAAAATGTTAATTTGTTCGCTGCTCGATACTTACCTAATTATATGTAATTACAGACAGTTACTTATCTTGTTTGGAAAATTTATGATATATTCATTCATCTTGGTTATGCGATTGATGTAGTTAATGGGATGTCCTTGTTGCTAAACGATATTCCAATAGATCAGCATTTGTCTGAATCACACATCTACAGAATTCATGTTACGCTTGTTCATTGATTAATAGTCAACCAGAGGCTTAATAAAAGCACGTTGACATACTGGTTGAGTTCAACGTCACTCAAGATGCCTTGAATGATTGTAAAGTTATTATCTGAGTGCATAGCTAATCTTATTTTAAATACTCCATGGAGTAACAATGATTCGCTTTGCCGATTTTCGTATACGTCCCAAGCTGGTGGGACTGCTGGTTATCACGGGTGTTATCCCTATGGTGGTAGCGGTGTATTTCAGTAGTCGCCTCGCTGCTGATGCCCTGATTCAAAAATCGTTTGATGGTTTGACAACAATTCAGTCGATTAGAAAGGGAAATATTGAAGATTTTTTCAATGAGCGTTTGGCGGATATCAGTGTACTCGCTGATTCTGAACGCGTTACTGAATTAATACAGCGCTTAAACCAATATGAGAGAGGTGCTGATACTCTGCCTACAGGTTCGTTGAATGTTCAATCTCATGAATACACTCAGTTAACCGAAAGTTATACTCCCCACTTTGAAGACTATGTTGAAGCTTACGGCTACAGCGATCTCTATATTCTTGATGCCGATCACGGCCATGTTATGTTCTCCCTCTCTGATACCAACATTCTGGGAACTAATTTAACCAATGGAATATATCGCCGAAGTGGATTGGCAGACGCATGGCGAAAAGTAACAAGCTCCGGAAAAGTTGCTTTTATAGACTTTTTACCTTACGGGCCTCTCGCTGGTTCTGAAACCTCCTTTATCGCACAGCCACTTTCTGATCAGCACGGAAAAATGAGCGGGGTTTTGGTGCTGCAATTGTCTCCAGAGCTTATTACTCGCATCGTCGATTCTCGTATTGGGATGGGGCAGACTGGTGAATCCTACTTAATTGGTGTCAATAAGCAGGATGGCTCTTATGAGTTCCGTAGCAACATGGAAACCATGGGGAACGGACGTCATGTGGTTGGCTATTCGGTAGATCCACCTCTTGATTATTGGCACAAAGCGGTAGAGACCGGTGTCGGCGGCGGGTTTGATACCTACAAGGATAGCGCTGGTGTGTCAGTACTGGTGAGCTATAACAAGGTCAACGCGCCGGGCGTTGATTGGTACCTTATTTCCAAAATGAATGAAAACGAGGTGATTCAGCCAACTCAGAGAATTTATCAGATCATGGTTGTTATTGGTGGTTTGTTGGTAGCATTGATTGCCCTTGCCGCTGTGTTCCTTTCTCGGGCTATCACACAGCCATTAATAGAGGGGATGCGTTTTGCACAAGCAATCGCGAAAGGTGAATTAACGACAAGCCTTACGCTGCCTCAGAAAGATGAGTTGGGGGATTTGGCCAAGGCCTTGAATAACATGGCGAATAATCTTCAAGAGCAGCATTGGCTTAAATCAGGAAAAGAGGCGCTTGATGACCAATTGCGTGGCGATTTGGAAACGGCTGATCTCGCAACCCGGTTCATTACCTTTTTTAGCAAACATATGGGCGCACAGTTGGGTGCTTTATATTTGTTGAATGAAGATGTTCTTGAGTTGCAGGCAAGCTATGCGTTTACTGACCGCCGGGGTAACTTCAACCGTATCAATTTGGGTGAGGGTATGGTCGGTCAGGCTGCCTTTGAAAATGAAATTATCACGTTTTCCAATATTGCAGATAATGTTCCTGCTATCAATTACGGTGCCGGGGAAGTGGCTCCGCAGCACTTCATGGCGATCCCTGTCACCATTGATAATAAGTTAATTGGGGCAGTTTTGCTTGGAACGTCAGAGCAATTTACCAAGCGGCACAAAGACTTTGTCGAACAGGTGATCCTCAACACCGGCATTATGTTCAATGCTGCTAACAACCGTCAGGTGATCCGCGAGCTATTAGAAAAAGCCCAGCGCCAGCAAGAAGAATTGCGGGTGGCCAATGAAGAACTGGAAGAGCAAACTTTTGCACTTAAGAAATCCGAAGAGGTGTTGCAAACCCAGCAGGAAGAGCTGCGAGTGAGTAACGAGGAGCTTGAAGAGCAGGCAAAAGTACTCAAAGAGTCTGAAGCGGAATTGCAGGCGCAGCAGGAAGAATTGCGAGTTACCAACGAAGAATTAGAAGAACGCACCAAGGCGCTAGAAGAGCAAAAAGGAGAAATGTCCTCCAAAAATGAAAAGTTAGTACAGGCGCAAGAGGTAGTCAAAGAAAAAGCCCGTGAGCTTGAAGTGGCAAGTAAATATAAGTCTGAGTTTTTGGCTAATATGTCCCATGAGCTGAGGACACCACTAAATAGTATTCTTATTCTTTCTCAGCTGTTTGCTAATAATAAAGACGGTAACTTGACGGATAAGCAGGTCGAATCTGCCAATGCAATTAACTCCTCAGGTTCTGATCTTCTCTCACTAATTAATGAGATTTTAGATCTGTCTAAAATCGAAGCAGGTAAGGTTGACCTCTTTATTGAAGAGGTGGGCATCGATAGTCTGATCAAAGATCTTAATCGGATTTACAAAGATATAGCCAAAGAGAAAGGCGTCCCGTTTGAGTTGAATATTGCTCAAAATGTGGCGAAATCGTTGCGTACTGACTCGCAGCGGCTACAGCAAATCTTACGTAATCTCCTGACTAATGCCTTTAAGTTTACACATGAAGGGGCTGTGCAGTTGGCGATTTCCCGTCCGGAACCACAGATGTGTAAGTCGCTTAATGCTGATCCAGATTCTCTGATCCAGTTCTCCGTTATAGATGATGGAATAGGGATAGCGAAAGAGAAACAAATTGCAATTTTCCAAGCGTTTCAGCAGGCCGACGGCAGTACCAGCCGTAACTACGGAGGCACTGGTTTGGGGCTGTCGATCACTAAAGAGCTGACGCATTTGCTGGGTGGAACTATCAACCTAGAAAGCCAAGAGGGGAAAGGGAGTATATTCTCCATTGTGCTGCCACTTTCGCATGAAGGTAAAGTTACCCATTCTGATGAGGTGTTATCTGACCTAGAAGCCATCATCGATACCGCCCCAGAAACTCAGCGAGCACAGCTCCCTAAGCGTTTAGCGCCTGAAGAGATGCCTGAGCCACATGATCCGGTGTCGTTATCACCTGTTAATGGAGGGGGGATGTTGCAAATGCCTCCTGTGGAAAGTGAATTCGTTGACGATGACCGTAAAGAGATAACATCTGATGTAAAGAGCCTGCTAATCATTGAAGATGACTGTGCTTTTGCCAAGATCATGCGTGATTTTGGCAGGGAGCGAGGCTTCAAGTGCATTGTTGCAGAAGATGGAGAGTCGGGGCTGCATTTTGCTGACTACTACAAGCCCAGTGCCATTATTCTCGATATAGGGTTGCCCGGCATTGATGGCTGGACAGTGATGGAACGTCTCAAGGACAACTCCGATCTGCGTCATATTCCGGTGCATTTCATGTCTGCCAATGACAGTACGCTGGATGCGATGCGAATGGGGGCTATTGGCTATCTGACCAAGCCTGTCGACATAAGCAAGATGGAAAAGGCCTTCGGAAAAATTGAAGACATTATCTCAAAACCGGTAAGTCGTTTGCTCGTTGTCGAAGACGATGATGTACAGCGCGAAAGTATCAAGGAGTTGATAGGTGACGGAGATGTCAGTATTACCGCGGTAGGCTCAGGCAAGGAAGCATTGCTGGAGTTGGAAAACGGTATGTATGACTGCATGGTGTTGGATCTGGGGCTTGGCGATATGTCTGGGTTTGAGCTGCTTGAGTGTATTCGTAAGAGCGAAACAGCCGCCCGTGTGCCGATCATCATCTATACAGGCAGAGATTTGACCCGTGATGAAGAGAAAGAGCTGAATCGCTATGCGGAGAGTATCATCATCAAAGGAGTGAAATCGCCAGAACGCTTGCTCGATGAGTCTGCGCTATTTCTGCATAGGGTTGAAGCTAACCTGCCGGAAGAACAGCGGGATATGCTCAAGATGATCCATGACAAGGAAGCCGTTTTGAACGGTAAAACGATGCTGTTGGTGGATGACGATATGCGTAATGTCTTTGCTCTTTCCAGTGTACTGGAAGAGAAGGGTATGGAGGTGCTGATTGCCAGAAATGGACTCGAGTGTCTCGATAAGCTCAAGGAGGAGAGCAATATCGACGGTATCTTGATGGATATAATGATGCCTAAGATGGATGGTTATGAAGCGATGCGCGAAATTCGCAAACAACGAGAGTTTGCTAAGTTGCCGATTATTGCGTTAACGGCCAAGGCGATGAAAGGTGACCGCAGTAAATGTATCGAGGCTGGCGCAAGCGATTATCTTGCCAAACCGGTAGATACCGACAAGCTGCTTTCTATGTTAAGGGTTTGGTTGTACTAATGTCTAACACAATAACTATTTCAGACGAGCAGTTGGAGATTCAGCTGTTGCTAGAAGCTATATTTCGTAAATATGGTTATGATTTCAGGAATTATGCTTTTGCCCACACGAAGCGAAGGTTGGAAAATAGGCGAGCAAACGAGGGGCTGAGAAGTTTTTCTGAGATGCAGCACCGAGTGATCCGAGAGGAGCCGTTTTTTAATAAGGTATTGCTAGACTTGTCCATCAATGTGACCGAAATGTTTAGGGACCCTTGGTTTTATCAGAAAGTACGCGACACCGTAATTCCTCATCTAAAAACGTATCCTTTTATTAAGGTATGGCATGCCGGGTGTTCATCAGGGCAAGAAGTCTATTCAATGGGCATTCTGTTGGAAGAAGAGGGCGTGAAGGACAGAGTTCAGATCTACGCGACAGATTTCAATGAGCGGATCCTCGAAAAGGCGAAGTTGGGTATTTACCCTATGGATCTTGTTAGGGAGTACACGGTCAACTACCAGAAATCCGGTGGCGTTGGCTCCTTCTCAGACTACTATACTGCCGACTACGACAATGTGGCGATGAATAGTTCTCTTAAGGATAAGGTGTTGTTCTCGCCCCATAACCTGGTAACGGACGGTGTGTTCGGAGAGATGAATATCATTTTTTGTCGGAACGTATTGATTTACTTCAACAGAGAGTTGCAGAACCGAGTACTTCAGTTGTTTTGCGATAGCTTATGTGCTGGTGGCTTTCTTTGCCTGGGCTCGAAGGAGAGTCTCAGGTTTTCTGATGTCGCAGATAAGTTTGAAGTAGTCTCTGAGCGAGAGAAGATATACCGCAAAAAACGGACACTATAGGGAAAAGGCAAATGGGCATAAACAGGCAATATCGGGCAGTTGTCATTGGTGTTTCAGCCGGTGGTTTGTCTGCACTAGATAAAATATTACCTGTTCTTAAGGGCTCATTCTCACTCCCTGTCTTGGTTGTTCAACATGTTAGCCCAACCTCTGAAAATTATCTTCCTATCCATTTCAGTCATCGCTGTTTGTTGGAAGTAAAAGAAGCTGAGGATAAAGAGTTGATAGAGGGGGGGGTTATTTATTTTGCACCGCCCAACTATCATTTGCTGGTTGAGCTCAACAGATCAATCGCGCTATCTACGGAAGAGCGAGTGAATTTCTCTCGCCCATCCATAGATGTGCTATTTGAAACTGCAGCAGATGCCTATTTAAATGAGTTAGTAGGGGTCGTACTGACCGGAGCCAACTCAGACGGTGCTGCCGGAATGGCCAAAATTAAGCAGTTTGGCGGGTTGGCTGTCGTTCAGTCTCCTGAAACAGCGGAGGCTGAAGCAATGCCAAGAGCGGCAATTGATGCAGTAGACGTTGACTACATTCTGCCTTTAAAAGAGATAGGTTGCTTTTTAAACACACTTTGTAAAATTGAATGATTATGGCTATTCCAAAGATACTGATTGTTGATGATAGACCAGAAAACCTGCTAGCGCTTGAGGGGCTGCTTGATAAGTTCCATATCGAGCTGATTAAAGCCAACTCAGGCGAAGAAGCCTTGGCACATACCTTGGATCATGACTTTGCGTTGATTCTTCTCGATGTTCAGATGCCGGGAATGGATGGCTATGAAGTTGCCGAGTTGATGCGGGGGAATAGAAAAAATAAGCACATCCCGATTATCTTCGTGACTGCTGCTTCTAAAGCCTCTTCTCATATTTTTAAAGGATATGAATCAGGTGCGGTCGACTATTTGCTTAAGCCTCTTGTTCCCCTCGTCTTTCAAAGTAAAGTCGGTGTGTTTATCGAGTTGTTTGAGCAAAAAGAAGCCTTACGAGAAAAAACACAGGAATTTGACCGTAAGTTGGTTGAACTTGAAGAACTGCAACAGCAGTTGGAGGAAACTAACGAGCAGCTATTGATGCTGTCGACGACTGATGGTTTGACGGGGTTATTAAATCGACGGCGTTTTGATGAAGTATTTAGTGAAGAGTGGAAGCGGGGGATAAGATCCCAAAGTTCTCTTTCTTTGATCATATTAGATATTGATGACTTTAAAGCCTATAACGATACCTACGGACACCAGGTTGGCGATGATTGCCTCAGAGAAGTGACACGTACGCTATCTAACATACCATTACGTGAGATGGACAAGCTGGCTCGAATCGGTGGTGAAGAGTTTGCCATTATACTGCCCGAAACCGATACTGAGGGGGCGATGCAGGCAGCAAAGCGTGTTAGGACGAGTATCGATAGGCTGGCTATCCCTCACAGCTCTTCATCTTCACATCAGCACCTTACGATTAGCGTTGGTGTCTCTACCGTGATCCCTAAGGCAGATCTTTCTTCACGCAAGCTGATGGAGGCCGCGGACATGGCCTTATATGAAGCGAAGCATAGTGGCCGGAATTGCTGTTGCAGTATGGCGGTAACTAATATGGTTGTGAATTCGTAGTCAGCAAAAGCTCTAGTTATCAAGATTAGGGCTTTAGTTCTTAGCTTGAATTCTATATCTCCATTTGTCGTCCACTTTGCAGCTCGTCTTGCTTATAATTCATTAGTATTCTGATTTACAGGCTGCTAGTTTATTGTTTTATAATCAATTTTTTGTGGTTTTTGGTCGTTCGAAAATTTTGAACAACTAAAGCTATTTTTTACGCTATCTTCATTTTGTTGCTATCTCTATAGTTACTTCAACAGCAAAAGCAATGAACCTCGTAAGGATAGCAATATGTCTAATGTTCTCGTTCTTAAATCAAGTATTCTCGGTGATTACTCTCAATCTAATGGCTTAATTGATCATCTGGTGAGCTCGATAGCGGGCAGTGTCTCTTCAGTAACAGAACGCGATTTAGCTGCACAGCCGCTACCGGTACTGGATGGTGAAATTGCGGGTGGTTTGCGCGGTGGTGTTGATTTATCACAGCGCCAGAAAGAAACACTAGACCAATCTGATCAGCTTATTGAAGAGCTGAAAGCTCATGACACCATTGTGATTGCGGCGCCAATGTATAACTTTCATATTCCGACTCAGCTAAAAAACTGGATTGATTTGGTCGCTCGAGCTGGCGTTACCTTTAGTTATACCGAAACCGGCCCTGTTGGCCTCATCACAGGAAAAAAAGCGGTAGTCGTTACAACTCGTGGCGGTATGCACAAAGATGGTCCGACTGATGTGATGATCCCATATTTAAAAACGGTGCTTGGTTTTATCGGCATTACCGATGTCGAAGTGGTTTATAGCGAAGCGTTGGCGATGGGACCTGAAATGGCCGAAAAAGCAATTGCTGGAGCAAAAGCTGACTTGGAAGACCTTTCCTTTGATGAAGCAAAAATTGATCAGGTAAAAGTAACCCAGCCAGAACAAACACCCGTTTGGAAGAAGCTACTAAGTAAGCTGGGGCTGAGCTAAAGATATCAAGCTCAGATATTGATAGATATCGTATTTATAATCTGCAAGACAAGTGGTGCTGGATTCTATTACGGTATCGAACGATAACTAGGCTAACTACATGCCTAATTATATATACGTTCAACTTACGTTTAGCTAATACACGTTAATCTTAGTCACAAGTTATTATTTCTTCTATGCATTATGCACTTTATCGCTTCGCATATAGAAATTAATGATAGCTACAATAATATAATTATGGGGAAAATAAGATGAAAAAAACAAATATTGTACTGTCGTCTGTAATGATTGCATTCTCTTCAATGTCATTTGCTGATATTAGTGTTTCTGATACACAAAATGGCGCTTGGATAAAAGTTACAGACAATGGTCAGCCGTCTGCAAATGCTGTCGTTTCAATTGAGAATCAGCCTCAAGTTAGAAGCACATTCCAGACTGATGACAGTGGTCGTGTATTTATTCCGCTTTCTTTAAATAGCTCTAGATCCATTAAGTACAAAGCGGTAACTGAAGATGGTAATGAATTTAACCGCTATGCATTCCATGGTGTTCAGAAGCGTTAATAAAAGACGATCTCGTTGTTATCAAAATCGCCTTTTCACGGAAGAGAAGGCTAGTTACGGCATTGCGAAAAAATATCCATTCCCGCGTTATACACTTCTGTTTCTACATCCATGATGCCTAGCATTGAATGAAAGATGTTGTCTTGAGAATAACTGTTTTGTGTTGCGGCTTGTTTAAGGCAATTAGTGTTAATATTTTTACTTTGCTTAAAGCCGTCAGAGAACCATGTCATCATCGGCACCTTAGTTTGATGATCAGGGGCAAGGCTATATGGCGTGCCGTGTAAGTACAAACCATTTTCGCCCAAAGACTCACCGTGATCGGAGATATAAAACAGTGCAGTATTATACTTACTTTCAAGTTTCTTTAGCTTGGCGATAGTTTGACTAATCACGAAGTCGGTGTACAAAATGGTATTGTCGTAGGTATTGACGATTTCATCCTGGCTACAGTTTTCGATATCGCTACGTGGGCAGTCAGGAGTGAAGAAGCGTTTCTGTTTTGGGTAGCGCTGATAGTAGGTTGGTCCGTGGCTTCCTATCAGGTGCATCGTAAGCATACGGTTACCTTGCATAGCTTCTATATCATCGTCGATGTTTTCCAGTAGTGCCATGTCATAGCAAGTATTTCCGTTACAAAGGTCATTCTTTACGTTGCGCTGTATTTCCTGCAGTGGGATATGCTTGGCGACATCTTTGTCTCCGCCGTCATTTTCTTTCCAGAGCAATGAAATGCCAGCCCGTTGCATGATGTCTAGAAAGTTATCCTGACTATTGGCAACTTGCTTGTCATAGTTGCGTTTTGGCATTGCCGAATACATGCAAGGAACGGAGACGGCTGTGGCTGTTCCGCACGAGCTGACGTCTTGAAAGGAGATCATGTCAAGATCGCGGGTATATTGGTTGGTTGGACGGTTATAGCCGTTAAGTTCGTAGTTCTTCGCTCGTGCTGTTTCGCCCAGCACAAAAACGAACAGGGTTGGTTTGAATTGTGCTGCAGCCATAGCTCTATCACTTTGCTTTGCGTCCAAACCAATTTGTTGGTATTCGATTGGTTCAGAGAAGTAGGTATTATTGATGTACTTAACCGCACTGTATACATAGTGGGTTGGAATGATCATTTTCTTTAGGTAACTATTGTTACGTCCTACTGAGCTATAGTCTTTATAGAAGAAAAAGGCGATAACCGCGATAATAAACAGTGATGCGATCATCGAGAGTGTTTTCATTAACACTAACCGAACTGGCCCTTTGTCATTTTTGATCTCAATTTTCCAAATGGCTAGCGCGGGGAGAATGCCCATCAAGGTTGTCCAGAGCAGGGAATAGTCACTGAGATATGATGTTGCTTCACTTGTGTCTGTTTCAAAGATATTCTCGATCATACCGTAGTCAAAAATTACACCATAGTTGTACATAGCGTAACTGACCATACTCGATATAATAAGGAGCAGGGTAAAGAAAGGACGTGAGAAATAGGGCCAGCTGAATAAGCTAAAGATAAAGTTGAAGGCCGCAAAAAAGAACAGAGGGATCGACAATACGAATCCGATCTTCACGCTTTCCAGTTTACTTAAAATGGAATTGAGTTCCGATAATATAGGAAAGTTCACTACGAGTGAAAAATAAAGTGCCAATATTAACGGTAAACTAATAAAGGAAATTTCTTTAAAGTACAATAAACGTTTAATTTTATTCATATTAATATTCAAACAATCTTCATAAGGTTTAAAGTAAAATAACGGTCCAAATCAGTGCTGCGAGAGCGAGTGTGATGAATACTGCCGCTGAACCAATGTCTTTTGCTCGTCCGCTTAACTCATGCCATTCAGAGCCTGTTCGATCCACGACGGCTTCAATCGCTGAATTAATAAGCTCGACAATTACCACTAATACGAGGCTGCCAATAAGTGCTATTTGTTCATATTTATCAACTGGTAATGAGAAAGTAACCATTGAAAGCAAGATCAGTAAGATGACTTCTTGACGAAAGGCTGCTTCGTATTTCCATGCTGCTTGAAGGCCTTTCATCGAATAACCGCTAGCATGAATAATACGGGTTATCCCTGTTGTTCCTGGTTTCATATTAATCTCAGTGTTTGTTATGCAGTCCATGGCGAAAACATCTATTCGCTAACAAAATGATTCTATAAACTGCGATGTGAATAAAAAGTGAAAATAGTAATCTGATACCTAACAAATTCTGTGGGTATTAAATGTGATAATGAATAATCAATAAATATGCAGTGTGTAAGCAGATGTCTGCGGATATTAGAAATGTATGCGCATGTAATGAGTGAAATTATTTATGAACTTAAATAACTAATAAATGTCTATTGTTAATGCTGCTAATTTTCAGCCCAACCTTTTGCAATTCACATATTCATATTAAGAAAACCTCATGTGCAACTAAGTGTTTATTTATTATGAAAGTATTGAGGTTATTTAAATCTAATTCACGGAATTATTACTCCCATCACTGTTTGTAAGGTATCGCTCTCTATATATTCACAGGCCTGTTGTTGAATTGTAATTTATGGAGAAGCAGATGATGGAACAGCAACGCCAGCAAGCTCAGCTCGACTTTGTAAGAAGCGGGCAGAATATTGAAATCGGTACCATGCAAGGGTTGCCGTTCACTTTGGAACAGCTCAAAGCAACGACTTCAGAATCAGACTATGTGGTAGAAACGTTCAATTCCGGCTTAACTGCCGTCGTTTACCACCTTAAGTTTGGTGAGCAGCATTGGACCTTAAAACAAAAAAGAGCGGAGAGTCTAGTAAAAAACGTAGATGGCCAGACTTCTTTTTTAAATGAAGTTCAGCGCCGCCGGGATCTTACTCTTGCAAAGAAAAAAGCTCCTGAAAGCTTCAGGCATATCATTGATACTCAATTTGCTTCTTATACTGACGGGATCATCCTGTCCCCGTGGATTGAGGGAGAGCTTCTGACTAATTTGACAGGCGATGTTTTCCGTCAGATCTTCACAACCATCGTTAACCTCGAGCTTAATGGTTTGTTTGAATGGGACTTTTGCCCTGGTAATATCTTGCTTGACAGTCAAGGAGAGATAAAGCTATTTGATTTTGGTTACATGTACACGTTTGATCCTCTAGTGCACTTTAATAGCAACGGGCAAGCTACACCGCTTTTTCATGGTATAGAGCGTTTTGAAACTCGCTTTCTATTCGATTATCTATTGAAAAATCCAGTTAATCTACTTTCTGGTGCTTTGTTCGATTTATACCGTGTCGAGAAACAATGTGCCTTGGCGGCTTACCAGCACAAGCTGCAACAGCTTGTTGAGCTCGATGCCGATCAGACAGTGATCATCCGTCAGGAAACCATTAATCAGCGTTGGCAGCATGCTCTTGCGGATGATGAAGCTTTGCAGGAGCTCTATCTGATTGAAAGCTACCGTTCAAATGTTCTAGATCTATTGGATGACTTGCATGGTAAATCTTGTAGTCTATATACGCTCAAGAAGGCTGATTTGGTGTTGCAGTTGGTTGAAAACCATTTTGAACAGTTGAAGGCAAACAATGCTTTCTTCTTTGGTGACGAAGAACTAGAGAAGAGCGAGCTACTTGCTAAGTTTTCTCTTTTTCGCAAGGATGCAGAAAAGTATCAATTAGGCGCAGTGGAAGATTAAATGGGTTAGAAAGCGAGAAGGATAGGCAGAAGGCGTATTTCGATTTTATTTCTTAGCAACCATGGCCTGATTCTTTCCGTTGTGTTTGGCTTGGTAGAGAGCTTGATCTGCTCGCATCAGGAGTTGTGTGACAGAATCGCTCAGGCCCGTTAACGCAGCGACTCCCATACTGATAGTAAATCCGCATTGGCTGCTGTTGGTCGTGATTTTCAGTTTAGCTATATCTTTGCCTAGGCGCTGCGCAATATGCTCGGCTTGTTCAAGATTGGTGTCTGGTAGTAGCAGAACAAATTCTTCTCCGCCCCAGCGTCCGATGATGTCACTTTGGCGGATATTGTTGCGGCAGGTAGCGGCGAAGAGCTTCAGGACTTCGTCACCTATATGGTGTCCGTGTTGATCATTGATGGACTTGAAGTCATCGATGTCGATTAGCACACAACATAATGGCAATGAGTGGACTTGGTGGTTGCGAAACTGTCGTTCAAGCAGCTCGGACATAGTGCGGCGGTTGACTAGCTCGGTAAGGCCATCATAATTGGCTCTGTGCTCAAGCTGCTCGCGTAGCTGATGCTGCTTGGTAATGTCCATTGTTGTTACTTGTATCACACGCTCACCATTCCAAGTAACCGGCCGGGATAGCAGGCCTAACCAGACAGTAGTCCCGTCGATTCGGTAGCATTTTGCTTCTTTTTTTATTGAAGACTTCTGGCCGGACAATAGTAAGTGGTTGTCATTATGTGCTGATTCATGAAACGTGGGATCGAATAATGGCATGATTGAGTCAATGGCAATCAATTCCCGCTCATCATTAAAGCCGAGAGTCTGCGCGTAAGCTTGATTGCAAAACAATGGTTTGAAGTTACGGTGGACAAGGATCCCTTGTATTGAGCCGTCGACAAGCTCACGGTATCGTCTTTCGCTGGCTTGAAGCTTTTTTAACGTTTCGACATGGTTGCTTAGGTCCACGACTGTGGTCTGCATGGCTGGTTCACCTTGCCAATCAACCACATGATCTACGGTTAAAACAATAAATTCGTTTCCTTCGTTGTCGATATTTCGATAGGTATTAATACCGGGCTTATTATGTCCGGACATGATCGCATCGTAGGTTTGGATTGCACTGTTGCGCTGGTGGGGGGCGATGAGGTACAACAAGCTGTCGAGATCTAGCACCCCATCACCAGATTTATGACCGAAGAACTGTGCATAGTTATCATCGGCATATAAGGGTTTGAAGTTCCTGTGGATCACGACCCCATAGTGGGCGTTAATCAGAAATTTATTATTAAATGTGGGAATAATGTGTACTCACATATCTGCTCAGCTAGCGGATATTCTTTATCTAGCTATCTCTATAATATTTAGAATCCCATTCATTGAAATAAAGTTCAAGTCGATGGACCTAGTAAATCCAATAATTTGAAGACCGTCATGAGATTTTATTAAATGTCGCCTGTGGTTCTGGATGACAGTGTATGAGAATCAGTGGTTTTACTGTTTTGCATCACAATGTTAGTTGGTAATCCAAACTGGATAGTCACTTATATTAGTAATGTGAAATAAATATTATATCAGCTCAAGGTTTTTATTTTTTTGTATCTCTCCCATCTTTAATAAGAACCTGATTTAGATGGGTCGGATAACTGCAATTAACGATTGGGATTGTTTCCTTTACATGTTTTTTTCTTCAGTATTACAAGAATTAGCAGAGGCCTATCTATTATTGAAATAATAAGAAGAAAGAGGATAGCTATCCTCTTTCAAACAGTTATATCATGGTAATTATGTTCAGAATTTATAGTCTACTGATAATATTACTTGTTGTGAGTAATCGATCTTCGTGTCGTTTTCATTGTAGTTTTGGTCTATGTAACGATAGGTGAGATCTGTTGACCAGTTTTCATTGACCTCATATATCGCACCGACTTGACCGCCCCAGGCAAAATCAGTTGAACTTGTTTTTTGAATTTTGCTGTCAGCAAAGCCCGCAGAAACACCGGCATAGATATCCACACGTTTCGACACTGGGTGGAGATAGTCGTACGACGCGAGTAGCAGATCTTGCGAAGACTTATCTATGTAACTATATGTACCCATTAGGCGATGGTGGTCGTTGATGATAGCACCACCACGTAATTGGTATGTACCATCCTCGCCATTTTGAGCAGATTTGCCTTCGATGTTGTCTTCCTGATAACCGACACCTGCACCAACAAACCACTCGGTGCTTGTTGCGTATACCGGAGATACCGCAACAGTGACCAATGCTAGGGTTGAGAGAATCGATAACTTCCTCATCAGTGAAGCTCCTAATTGTGCCGAGGCTCCAATAACAAATTGAAGCCTTCATCGGCTTCGAGTGAACTATTATTATGGCCTGAAAAGGAGATCCTTGCAGCTTCTAGGCTGGCCAACGAAATTCATAGAGCTGATAACAATTAGAGCTCTAAGTGATGTACGCCAACCGATCAGACTTCAGTTCATCATACCGATGTATGATGGTTTTTTGCTTAGTACCAACTTACTTTTATTGGTATTAAATGTGTTATTTTTTGTACCTTATTCATTCTAAACTGAATATCATGTCACTCAATAGCCCATAAGGTGAGCAATGTTATGACTGGTCAAGACGCGAAGCCGATGCATTCAATGCTGGTAGAGAGGTTTTTAAGTGAATTGAAACAGGCATCGACGCAAGGTGCGATATTGGATTTAGCCTGTGGTAGTGGCCGTAATGGACTGTATTTGGCCCGGCAGGGAATACCTGTAGTATTTGCTGACCAAGACAGTGAAAAGCTCAGCCAGATAGAGCAGGCTATTCAGGACGAGCAACTTGCAGCGAGAACGTGGTTGGTTGATTTTGAAACAGGACAACCACTTGCGGGTAGACAGTTTGGGGCCATCATGGTATTTCGCTATCTACATCGACCATTGTTTGAAGCAATCAAAGCTAGCATTGCTTACTCAGGGCTCGTCATCTATGAGACTTTTAATATAGGGCAGAGAGCCTATGGTAGGCCCCATAACCCTGATTTCTTGTTACAGGATAATGAACTGGTTGATGAGTTTGGAGATTGGCAGATCCTTCACCAGTTTGAAGGTGTAGTCAGCCAGCCGAACAGTTCTATTTCGCAGATTGTCGTGCGCCGGTGATATCACTAGAATCATGGTGAACAGTAGTGATAATAACGATGCTGGTTAACTGCCATCACGAAAGTTTTTGGCTATCCGACTAAAATATCCTTCCATATCTTTGATGGAGGCAACAGTGGAATGTTCGATCTTGTTTCGTGAAACGTTGAAATTATGGACGAGATTCTTCCCAGTTGCCTCCATAAAGTCGTTAGTCTCCATTTTGGCCAGGTGGCTTTGTAGTGCGGCGTGATCAAGTTCAGCTTTTGCCTGGCAGCTTGTTTTTTGAGCCAGCTTATCGAATGATTTGCTAATGTGTTGCCATTTGTCGTGTGCCTCCATGGCGGCGAGATGGGCTTGGAGAGCAGCGTCATCAGTTTTACCTGCAAGGTGATTGGAAGCTTCGCCAAGTTTATCGTTGATTTCCGAGAGCCGTGCCTTGGCGTGTTGCCACAATTGTTTGGTCTCTTCCGATAATTTTTCTGATTTGTCGTCAATGGCCTTGGTGATCTCACGAATTTTCTCGCGGGAGCCATCAATTTTATCACTTAGCTGGTTTTTCATAGTAACTCCACCCATTCACCGATACGTTTCTTGTGACCGATATAGACCTAAGCATCTTGAGCTAGCTTGGGTATAAGTATATACCCAAGCTTTGTCAGCGCTCTTCTATTTGATCTCTGAACGGGAGCCTGTTTGGCTATTCCATAGGGTTATTTGCAGCCTGCAAGGCAGTTCTTCTCATCAAGTTTGGCTTGATAGAGTGATATGTCCGTGCGTTTAATTAGCACTGCGATTCTCTGTATTATTTTTAGACAGCCTCTGTTCAGAAAAAGCTCGTATCATAATGATTATATTATGTACTAACTTTCTGCATTGGAATTGCAAATGTATAGCAGCGAAAAGGTTAAGCGGTTAGCTCGGGAAATATCTGAGAATGTGAAGAAAAAGCATTTGAGAAAACGCCTTCAATCGCCTTAGTTATATGCGATTTTCAAAGGTGTATCTGCAAAGAGGTATGTCTACAAAAAAAGCCAACAGCATGCTGTTGGCTTTTTTGATGAGATTGCTTTCTGGCTAGGCAGATTCGCAGGCAAGGTTGGTTTGCTTGCTGCGTTCTTGTTGCATTTTGGCCAGGAAGTAAATGTTGACGCAAGCAATAAAACCATTCGTTACAACAACTGGCATTGCATCAATCATGAATCCGTAAGTGGTGAACAGCACACAGCCAACGAAGTTTAGAACACGTAGCCATACGATGTCTTTCATCATTAGCGAGATTGCTACCATCAATGAAGATGCATAACCCAATAGTTCAACTGTGTTAAATTCCATAGTGTTTACCCTCTAGTTTTGCCAATCACCTCATCATGAGTCTGCTATCAATCAATGATTGATATAAAGGGGGAGATTCCTTGCCCCGAATGGTCTTGTATAAATTATGTTGTAATTATAACAACCATAAATGTGATGTTGAACCATCAAAATGAGGGAAAGGGAGCGTTAGCGATTACGCAAACGTTTTACCTGTTGTTTTATTACTCACACCAACACAGTTGTAACAATATGTTATGCTTGTTGTTTCTTACTGTTTAAATATGTGTGTCATTGCACTGCCGGTGGAATGGCCGATAAAGATAAGTACCGCGTATTATTTAGCATAGTCACGGCTGTGAAAAAGGTGTTACCGCTAATTCACTGTTTACTAAGCGTATAACCTTGCTGAAACCAAGATCTATACGAACTGTTAAAACGCGCAGTTTGTTAGGTAAAGGCGCAAATGAGCTGTTACGTTGTAACCTTTTTGATTCTGCATATATCTTGAGTAGCAGGATTGAATATGAAACAACGGTTAGGTTAACGGTTTGAAATTATTGGTTGTTTCTTCGTCATAATATCCGAGAAAACGGTGTGCAGATCTTTAGTGGTGGCTTCTTCATCAAGAACCAGTTTTGATTTGATATGTTCAAGGTGGGTTTTGACTAGATTCAATACCCTAGTTTTATCGCCAGACTCAATTGCATTAAGCAGACTATTGTGCTCCTCGAAAGAGCATTGACTTCGAGAACCGGCTTCATATAGGGCAATAACTAATGATGTCTGCGATACGATACTACGCTGAAAAGAAAGCAGTGGAGAGTTATTTGCCATATCGCCAAGTCGGATATGGAACTCACAGGACAAACGAATCCCGCGACCGAGATCTCCCTGCTCAAAAGCCTGATGCTCTTCAATGATAAGCTGACGTAGAGACTCAATTTGCTCGCTGGTGGCGTGTTCAACAGCTAGCTCGGTAATCGCTAGCTCAAGTACTTCCCGTGCTTTTAGTATTTGTTTGGCTTCTTCGACACTTGGTGAGGCTACAATAGCGCCACGGTTTGGTCTGATATTGACGATTTTCTCAACTGACAGACGCAGCAAGGCACGACGAATAATAGTACGGCTCACACCAAAAATCTCACCGAGTGCTTCTTCATTAAGCTTAGTATTCGATGGTAGACGCTGTTCTAGAATGGCATCAAAAATGTGTCCGTAGACGACGTCATCTTGTGTGAGACCCGTTTGAGCAGAGGCTGTTGTTTTCAGCCTTGGTTGTTTTATTTCAGACATTCTAACTACATTTCTCCTAGATGCTCACTCAGCAACGGTATATAGCGTATGAGAATATAAAATCATCATCGCCATTGCTCACTTGTTTTTTCTACAAGTTCGAGAATCAACGGCTAAAAGGTGAGTGAGTTGCTTTACTGTCACTATCGAGACAAGAAAGAAAGCACAATGGCTTTCTTTCTTGTTGAAGCGATGGTGCATACATCAGTATTACTTGTTCTTGATGCTATTTTCTTTAGCCTTGAGTGGCTGATCTCCTATGGTGGTTTTCCCCGGGCAAACTCTCTTAACCGGGCACTTTGGGCAGCCCCAAATGGCGGCGTAGGGACACAATGCACTTTCCTTGTTTTTTCTTGCCATGTTTACCTCTGTCACTTACTCACATTGGATGGGCCTTTTATCGGCCTCTGAGTTCCGCGATAAGCAAACGTTGGGTTAGCTTATCTTGGACACTGGTTGGCTTATCTAAACCAATTCGTTTCAACAATGGCTGTATTGTGTTATCAGGCCTTGGTGTTGTGATGGCATGCAGTATGCATTTGATTTTTCCAGCAGGTGTTGCTGTTTTTGCCTTAAGTGATTTTAGTGCTTTACCAAGCTGAAGCTCCTCGGCTGTGAAGCTACAGCCAAACGGGAATGGGCCGAATATATTTTGCTGGGTATATTTTTGGTAAAAACTCTGGATAGCCTGAGGAGTGTTGTTGCCAAACTCTACTGGGATTGTATAGTCTTTTGCGACTTTCCCTGCGGCTTTTGCTTGCTCAAGTAACTGTTGTTGGAAACGGGAATCTGCGATTTTGATTAGCTCTGTGTATACAACATGATCGGGTTTACCGCGCAAATCAGCAATACCGTATTCGGTAATGACAATATCTCGCAGCTGACGGGGAATGGTTGTGTGCCCATAGTTAAACATGATGTTCGACTTCAGCTTACCGTTGCGCACGGTACAACTGCGGAGCTTCATGATCGAACGTGAATCTGGTAATTGATGGGACTGCGCGACAAAGTTGTATTGACCACCCACCCCGCTGACTACCTGGCCATTTTCTAGCGCATCGGAAATCGCCGAGCCGTTTAGTGTGACCATCATTGCGGAGTTAACGAAACGCGCATGCTTGCGCTGGGCCTGCTTGAGTTTCTGGCTGCCAATGAAATGATCATAAAGATCATTGACATAGTTAACACTGGTCATGCAGAACTTCTTATGATCCTCGTCACTCATCTCATTCAGTGCATCGTAAAAATCTTTCGGACCAATGAAGAAGGCACCATGCATAACGGCACCACCGGTAAGCTTGTCGCCTAGGCAGAGTTTGGTGATCCACTGTAGCGCTTCTGTATCGCCCAAGTCGGCCTTCATTGTTTGCTGCTGAGCCTGCAGCTGTCCGTCGATAAATTCAACCGATTGACGGAATACACCAATACGTTTCAGGTAGCTCACATCCTGAGCGGTTAATTGCTGTTTAATTGCATCGTGTTCAAGCAATGTTAGTAAAGTAGAAACCGTGACATCCGTGGTTATTTTCTTTCTGTTGAGTAATGTCTGAACTGTCAGATCTTCAAACACTTCACGTTTTAATATCCCGGCCTCGTAGAGGCTGACAAAGCCATCGACCATCAGTTCACTGCAACCATACAGGCCTTCTTCAAATGTTCCGCGATCACCGACATGACGGCAAACTGGGAACTTTTCAGACACTTTCAGTTCATCCATGATTTGGTTGTATACACGGTTATTTTGGTGTCGAAGCAACGCGCTGTAGACGAGGGCGCTACTGAGAGAGCCTATCCCTATCTGTAGTGTTCCACCATCTTTTATTAGCGTACTCGCGTAAAAACCTATCATATGGTCTTCAGGTGAAATACTGGCGTGAGGGGCTGCAAATAAGGAGTAATCCTGATGTCCGGGTTTTAGATTCTGGTCGAGCACAAAATCAAAAACATTATCAGCCACTTCAGCATGGTTTTGCATGAAAGGCATGTTTGTATTTACTTCAGCCACCATTGCGACAGGAGTGCCATTGTCTTGCATCTCTTTCATAACCGGGGCAAAGTCTAGGGCCAGATCCGAATTACTGCCCAAACTATAGGTTGTCACTCCGTCAATGGTACGTTTGGCTACAAGCTGGGTAACGACATTGACGCCTTTGTCTAACAAATCACGGACTGCATGGGTGTAGTTGGTACTGGTGTAGTTCTGCTGTTGTGGGCTGTTCATAAAGCTGCCCGCTTTGAAGAAAAACTCACTGATGGTGATATTGGCAGGTACCGCTCCTTTTCTTAGGTCCATGATATAATCAATATCAGGGACACCATCGAACTCTCGCTCGACAAACGGTTTTAGAAAATTCCGCTCTAGTTTGCTTTTCCCTACCGGTTTTTCCAGTGTAATCCCGGTCTCGATGCGAAGGGTAATACTTGGATCGGCCTTGGCTCGCTGATACAACGCATTGATAAATGCAACAGATTTTCCTATTGCCAGCGGCGCTCCTAGTACAATTTCTTTACCAACAACATCAATAATATGATCAACCAACTTATCGGCATCAGAAAATGCTGTGGCTGGCGTTCTTTCCTCTGATGAGGAAGTAGTGGCAAGGTGGGTAGTAATACTGGTATCAACTAACTCTAGTACTGACATTTTGCATTCCTTGTTCGATATTTTTATTTGAGATAAGTATTTCTTATTATTATCGAGTAGTATTTTTAGCCTTAAGAATAGAGTCGTCACTCTAGTTTTATAATTTGAGGTTAGTTTTATTTCAATAAATTGAACTCAGTCACAGTGAACATATTTCGCCAAAAAAAAACACAAATGGGTAGAGAATTCTAATTTCAAGAGGGGGTGGCGTTAAGATGTTGAAAATTAAGAAAGGTTTTTGAGCTTAACAAATTGTGATCTTGCTATCAGTTAATTGAATGGATTAGAAAGAATGATCTAATTCTTATTGCTAAGCTTTGTTTTGGTTATAAATTTAATTTAAGACCCAACGAGATATTAATAGGGAATGAGTTATGATTAATCCAGTAAAAATGATAGGTAATATAAAATCAGTGGCTGATTTGGGTGAAACGTCACTGAAAAATGTCGTGTTTGCTAGCTTGGGTGTATACAGTAAAGGCATTGAGCAGGTTGGAATGGCCCAGCATTTAGTTACCAAACGTTTTAATGGTTTGGTTGAGAAAGGGCAAGAGGTTGAAACTGAAACAATGGATCGTGTTAAAATGACTCAGGCAGCCATTTTGAAACGTTCTGAATCTCAGTTTAACTATACTTTGAATAAAACGTGTGGACTTGACCGTAATCGCCTGTCTGATTTTGAAGAAAAGGTTGATCGACTGCAGCTTGCCGTAGAAAAACTGGCCAAAGAAGTAAAGTAGCAACTCGTGAGTGTTTTAGGTTCACCGATTATTGTTTTAGGTTCACCGATCATTGTTTGAGGCAGATTGGCCGCCTAGCAAGTTAGATAAGGAACATCATATGCCAAGTTTGTCTCTTCTTGACTTCAGTTTTATTGCCTTTGAAACGGCGAAAACACCAATGCATGTCACTGGGTTAGTGATTTTGGATCCACCAGAAGAACAGGTGACAACATTTGCCCAAGACTTATATAGTCACTTTTTGCAACAAACAGAGACTGTTGCCCCGTTTAACTGGAAGCTAAATTGGCCGCTGACAGGTAAGCCTCGTTGGGATGCCTTGCCTAACGTTAATGTTGAGGAGCATTTACGGATCACAATGTTGCCATCACCGGGAACGGAGCAGCAACTTCAGCAAGTCGTTGGCCGTTTGCATAGCCAAGTGTTAGATCGTAGCCGCCCTATGTGGGAACTTTGGGTGATCGGTGGGCTTGAGAATAATCGCGTAGCCATTGTAATGAAAATTCACCATTCAATGGCGGATGGTGTACGAGCGAGCCGTATTTTTACCGATAGCTGCTCACCTGAAATTGAAAACTCGTTTACCAAACCATTCTGGCAATGTGACTTGCGTAAGAGTAAATCTCAGCGTCGCGCAGAAACACACCTGACAGATATGGTGATGAAAACAGCGATGGCAGCATCGAAACAGATTTCACTGATCCCATCGATGTTTCGGCTTGGCAGCAAGTTGGCACTGAAGGCTGTGAAGCTTGCTGATTGTGATTTAAAAGTGCCGTTCACTGCTCCCAAGACACCGTTTAACCAGAGTCCGAAACGAAGCCGGGCTGTCAGTCTGGGCAATTTCTCCATTGGGAAGCTGAAGCATATCAGCCATATTACTGGCGCTTCCATGAATGACGTTTTATTTACAGTGAGTGATATCGCACTGAATCGTTATCTGGTCGATCGCGCCATGCCGTTGAGAAAGCCTCTGGTTGCAATGATGCCGATTAATCTGCGTAGAAAAGGCGATGCTGAATCCAAAGGCAACAAGATGTCGGTTGGGCATGTCGAATTGGGCAAACCCCACCTAAGCGCCTTGGAAAGGCTTGAAGCAATCCAGCATGCTACGCTTGATCTCAAGAAAGAAGCATTGAATATTTCACCTGATGCATATGTGAACTACTCATTGCTGGTCAATGGTGTGTCGCTGTTTAGCGGCAAGTTTGGTTTGAATAACTTTATTCCGCCAGTGAGTAACCTGCTTATCTCAAATGTTCCCGGTGCGAAAGAGAAACTCTATTTCATGGGAGCAAAAGTCCAAGAGCAATATCCGGTCTCGTTGCTCATGCCAGGACAAACACTGAATATTACTTTCTTTAGTAATGCCGATACAATGTACTACTCACTGGTGGCTTGTAATCAGTCGCTGCCTGGCTTCGAAGTTATTGCGGAGTATATGACAGAAGCGTTGGAAGACATCGAAGCCGAAGTGATGAGCGCTGCTGCATCGGCCGTTGCAGAGCAGTTTGAGTACCGAGAAGATGAGACTCTTGCGGTTGAGACTGCAGTAGAAGCTGCTCATTATTCATTAACGCCAGAAGATGAAGAATTCGAGCGTTTGTTTACTGAAAAACAGAAGAAAGTCGAAGAGCTAGAAAAACAATTGGCAAAACTTACTGAGATGCTTTCAGCAACCGTTGACGTTGACCCTCAGGCAGTAGCGAAAAACCAGGATAGTATTGAAGAGCCAGAAAATAAGAAAGCAGTGAATACACACTAATTACTGATTTTTCATAACAACAAAGGGCCATATAGCGATATGTTATATGGCCCTTTTGTTATTATATAGTGGTTCGTAACTTTTGATGAGTCGATACCGGCACAATGTTTTTAGTAACGTTATTATTCTTGTCTAGTAGCCCGAAAGGACTCTTATCGTACGTAATATTATTTGTTTAATTCATTACCATTCCCTATTTACCCCTTGTTGTTCTAATAGGTTCGGTTATGAATGTAAGTAAAGTTGCGTTGGCTATTTCGGCTGCCTTTATCATCTCTGGGTGTGGCAGCGACAGCAATGAAAATGGAAAAGTGGCACCTAAGCCTACTTTTCCTCCGGCAATTGAAAGCGAGTTGTTGTCTGTCACTGTCATCGATGGTTACCTTGAAGGATCCACGGTTTGGTTGGATAAAAAAGAGAACCAGAACTTCCTTCCTGATGGTGATGAGCCACGGGCTGTTACCAATAAACAGGGCGTTGCAGTTTTCAATGATATTGCCCCTGATAGTTTTGATAAGTATGTATTGGTGGCAAAAGCAACGGCGGGCAAGACGATTGATCACGATAATGGCAAGCCCGTAGCAGGTTCGTTTTATTTGACTGCCCCGTTGATGACCAGTGAAACGGCGCTATTACGCTCTTCTCAAGAGTCCAAATCGTATTCAAGCGTTATTACCCCTCTGACAACCCTTGTCGAAATGAAATTGAGACAGCCAGCATCCTCTGCCAGTGAGGCATCTATTATTGCAGCAAGTAAGCAGGTTGCTGAAGAGCTAGGCCTTAACGCCGATAATGCGCACATTGTGCTATCTGACTTTAAAAAGCTCTCATCTGCTGATGCTACCAAAGCTGAGCAGGCGGCAGTATCACTTGTTGTTTCTGGAGCCATGCCTGCGACAGTTGATGAGCTGTCTACACAGTTTGATTCCGTGTTGACTCACGCCAGTACAGTTAACAGTAGAGTGAAAGATGCTGCTGCCGACGAGTTGGTTATCCATGATGCCGATGCTGCTGATGGTACACGGGTAGTCAAAAAAACAGATAGCGATGGCGATGGTTTGATTGATGCGTTAGATGCATTTCCTGAGGATGACAGTGAGTGGTACGACACTGATGGTGATGGAAAAGGCAATAACGCTGATACCGATGATGATGGTGATGGCGTCGATGATGAAAAGGATACCTTCCCGCTAGAATCTTCCGAAGACACAGATACTGATACCGATAGTATCGGCAATAATGAAGATAGCGATGATGATAACGATGGTGTCTTAGATATTGATGATGCCTTCCCGTATGATCCTACTGAAGATAGCGATACTGATAAGGATGATATTGGAAATAATAAAGACACCGATGATGATGGCGACGGGGTGGATGATGCCCATGACCGTTTCCCTCTGAATGAAAATGAATCGGTAGATACTGATAATGATGGTATCGGCAATAACAGTGACGACGATGATGATGGCGATGGCTATGCAGATAACAAGGATAATGAGCCGCTGAGCAAGCTTGTTATCCCTGAAACGTTCAATGCCTGTCTTGAAACTCTGCCTGATTACCCAGAAGGTACAGCAGCACGCCCCGATGGATCAAATAGTCTGTTATACACTATTTCAAAGCTAAACAACGGCCAGACAGAGCGTAGTCAGTCAACACAAACAGAGCGTTATGTCGGTCAGCGCGTCGGATTGCCAGATGGTAACCTAGCGGAAAGAACTATTGATGTAACCCAGATTGTCACTCAAACACCGGGGGCACAAGCAGGAGTCTGGAATCCCGGCTTTGAACTATCTTACGTCGATGCTGATAACCAACAATATCTTGGCTATGAAGATGTATTCCGCCGCTGGTGGGGGATCAACCTTGCGACCAATGCGCCCAATGATATGAGGTTGAAGGAGAAGACAACGAGCTGGGTGGACCGCATTGACCATCGTTCTCCAGAAGCCGCAATAAGGCATGAGAAAATTTCTTCTGTCTATGTCGGAAAAGAAATCATTGATACTTTATTTGGACTTCGCGAAGCCTGTGTCGTACAGCATGATTCCGAGTTTAAGTGGAATGATGCTGGCAAATATTCAGTTGAAAGCGCTAAGCGTTATCTGGATAAAAACCGGATAGTGGTTAGAGAGGAGAAGGATAACCTTGAATATAACCTCAATAGCGAGGGGGAGCCAGAGAGTGAACCAAACTGGGGGTATACTGATTCTGTTAAAGTGCTGAACGGCATGATTCATCATGGGGTATTGTATGGCCAGGATCCTGTAACTAGCCATATTCCAGCAGATCAGCCTGTTACGATGGGACAGTGTTTGGCTGATCTCCCTGATGCCAATTATGAACGGAAGAAAAATGATAGCCTACTATTCGATATGTACCGCTCTAGTAGCAAAGTAGATGCGAACAGTAAAGAGGTTGAGACAACAGAGCAATATGGAACGTACGAACTCGTCCCGTTGGTAGACTCAGGGATATCTTGGCAAGGATATGAAGGTTTAGTTGAAAGTTTGCTAAAAGGTACATTCACAAGTGGTTATGCGTTCAGTGAACGGTATTTCGAGTATGCTAATGGAATGATGGCGGGCTTTGAAGGCCGTGAGAATGGCACTGATAATATCGCCTGGGGTCATAAAAACACCTTGAGTCAGCAGCGCTCAGTTGAGGGTTCTTATTTCATGCCGGAAGTTCATTATCATGATGCAAGTTTGCTAAACTCGACAGAGCAAAAAGCCAGCTTTAAGCAGGTGCAATATGTTGTTTTTGCAGGTGTAGAACAAGTTGTTGACTTCGCGTTAGATAGAGCTGTTCCAGCATGTAAATACTACTCTCGTTTGGAAACCACCTTCTATCAGGCTGATGGCTCGCCACTGTTGGATGAAGCTAACAATCCGATTAAGGATTTTATTGATGAGACGGTATGGCGGGATAACAAAGGGATAATTAATCGTGATCGTAAGACTCAAAAATGGGATTATGAACATTGGTATCGCAAGCCTGCAGTGAAGCAGTAATAATCGCATTCATGAAAAAAGGCCGCTAAGCGGCCTTTATTATTGAAGAAAATCAGAATCGCTTTATGCGTAAGTTGCCGCCAGATCAGCAACTTTATCGACATACTGCTGCATTGCCGTTTCTGCATCCATACCCTTCAAGCCTTCCCATGCTTCATATTTGGCAGCCCCTTTGAAATCAAACATACCTGGACGCTTGCCATGCACATCCCCATCTGTTGCTTGCTTGTACAGAGAGTACAGTGCCAGCAATTCTTCGTTTGACGGGCGCTTGGTTAGCTTTTTAACGTCCAATTGAGCTTGTTCAAAGTTTTCTTTTAGTTCAGCCATGATTTTATCCTTAAATTATAGTTACCTAGCCACACCCTTGAGACGAGTGTTTGTTGGATTACAGATGAATACCTTTCAGCAGTGCGGAGAATGCAATGAGCTCTGCCGAAGAGGCTTTTTCGCTTCTTTGTTCTTTCCCCTGATCACTTTCTTTGGAATCAGGGAACATTCGGAAACTGCTGTTCATTACGATTTCAGCCAGTTTCGGAAATAGTGCGTGTACCAAGGAGCCAAAAATACCGAGGTTGGTGGCAATACGTTTTGGCTTGTCGATAATTGCCGTTGCCAGCAGATCGGCGGCTTCTTCCGGTGTCAGCGTTGGTACTGACTTATATATCTTGGTGGGTGCAATCATCGGCGTTGCTACCAGCGGCATGTTGATGGTTGTGAAATTCACATTGAGATCTGAATATTCAGAAGCCGCACAGCGCGTGAATGCGTCCAGTGCCGCTTTTGAAGCAACATAAGCGGAGAAACGTGGTGCATTGGTCAATACCCCGATAGAAGAGATGTTGATGATGTGGCCGCCACCTTGCGCTTCCATACTTGGAAGTAGGCCTAAGGTCAGCTTCAATGAGCCGAAGTAGTTCAGTTGCATTGTTCGCTCGAAATCGTGGAAGCGATCGATTGAATTGGCAATTGAGCGGCGAATAGATCGTCCGGCATTATTGATAAGAATATCGACCTTACCATGAACGTCCAGCACATCTTTCACCAGCTGTTCAACCTGATCGATAGCGGAAAGATCACACTGGAACGTGTGCGCAACGCCACCACGTTTCTCTACTTCTAGCTTGGTGTTTGCTAGTTTCTCTTCATCGCGTGCTACCAGAATCATTTCAGCACCGTTTTCAGCCAGTTTGAATGCGGTAGCCTGTCCGATCCCTGAACTTGCGCCAGTGATCATGATGATCTTGTCGTTGACTCTTGCGCTCAGGCTACGATCGCCAGAGATCGCAGGATCAAGGTGGCGTTCCCAGTAATCCCAGATTGCAGGCGCATAGGTCGGTAGGCGAGGGCATTCAATACCGGAGCCTTTAAGTGCCATTTGTGTTTCACGGCAGTCAAATTCGGTCGGGTAAGTGAAGAATTTAAGTACTTCTGCCGGAATACCCAGGTCTTTCAACGTGACATCAGTAATTTGCTTAACTGTTGGTAGAGACATGATGGCATTTTTGACCTGATTCGGAACCAAGCCGAATAATCTGGCATCGAGTCGAAGCGCCATACGAGGGGCATGGCCAGCTTCGGCAAAAATATTCATTACTTCGCCAGAGCGGTAAGGTTTTGGGTCGGTAAGGTGGAAACAACGACCGTCAAGCTCATCTTTGTGGGCGATATGATCCAGCGCATCGACAACATAGTCGACCGGGACAATATTCAGGCTACCGCCTTCAAGGCCAATTGTTGGCACCCAAGCCGGTAGAATAGCGCGAACTCGCTGGATCATTTTAAACAGGTAATACGGACCATCAACACGATCGGCAACACCTGTTTTTGAATCACCGACAACCATACCCGGGCGGTAAATTCTGTATGGAATGGTGCAATGTTCGCGTACGGTCTTTTCTGCAAGATGCTTGGTTGAGAAATAGGGGTGATCGAGGTTTTCTGCCTCATCAAACATATCTTCGCGGAAATGGCCCTGATACAGCCCAGCGGCAGCAATTGAGCTGATGTGGTGGAAGCAGCCAGCATCCAATGCTTCGGCGGCTTCTATCGCATTTTGTGTTCCTTCAATGTTGACCGCTTCTTGTGCTTCGGCGGTCGCATTTAGATCGTAAATTGCTGCAAGGTGGAAAAAGTGCTGAATTTTCCCTTTTAATGCAACGGCAGTGCTTTCTGTCAAGCCGAGTTGAGGCTGTGTCAGGTCACCCATTATTGGCATGATGCGGTCTGTCGGAACATCCCATTCCATCATACAGGCTGTCAGTTTTTCTTGGGCCTTTTCATTCCGGCAGAGGATATAAATAGTTCCTTCGCGCTTGAGCAGTTTGGTGATGAGATTACGGCCTAAAAAACCAGTTCCACCTGTTAGAAAATATGCCATTCGCTCTCCTTAATTGACGGGCAATATTCTTTATTCCTTTAAGAAATATACGTTACACTGGTCAGAGTAGTTGTCTTTAATTAATGTTTAAATTTATTAAATAGATCACCTTTTTATTTTGCAAAAAGGTTCGTCTTTCAAATTAACTAAGGAAACAAATCCAAAATAGTTAAAATAATCTATGATTGAAAGTGTGATAAATAATCAATATCAATGACTGGGTATTTATAAACTGGCTGGCAAATCATCGCGACTAACTCGAGAGGATATTATGTATGATTTCATAATTGTGGGGGCAGGCTCGGCAGGGTGTGTACTTGCTAATAGATTGTCTTCAGATCCGACTATTAAGGTTTGCCTTGTTGAAGCTGGACCGAAAGACTCCAGTGTAATGGTTCATGTACCGCTTGGCATCATAGGTATGATGCACTCCAAGAAAATGAACTGGCGTTACTACACGGAACAAGAGCCTAATCTCAATAATCGACAGCTTTTTTGGCCGCGAGGTAAAACGTTGGGAGGTAGCAGTGCCTCCAATGCAATGTGTTACATACGTGGGCATGCCTGTGATTACGATGAATGGGCATCGCTAGGCAATAAGGGCTGGAGCTTCCAGGATGTATTGCCATACTTTAAAAAGTCCCAGAGTCAGGAGCGGGGAGGGGACAGCTACCATGGCGCTAAGGGGCCACTAAATGTTTCTGATTTAAGGATAAAAAATCCGCTTTCGGAGGCGTTTATCAAGGCAGCCAAACAGGCTGGTCATAAGTATGTCGAGGATTTTAACGGCGCTGAACAAGAAGGTGTGGGCTACTATCAGGTTACGCAAAAAAATGGTCAGCGATGCAGCACCGCTGTCGGCTATCTAAGGCCGGCAGAGCAAAGAGATAACCTAACCGTAATTACAGGCGCACTGACAACGCGAGTTCTGTTTGAAGGGACGAAAGCGACGGGGATTGAGTACCTTAAAGATGGAGAGAAGCATACGCTACGAAGCAATAGGGAGGTGTTGCTCAGTGGCGGCGCAATTAATAGTCCACAGTTGTTACTTCTTTCCGGTATCGGAAATAAAGAACAATTAAATCAACACAATATCCCTGTTGTGTGTGATCTTCCCGGTGTCGGGGAGAATATGCAGGATCACCTTGATGTGCTGGCTGTAACCCGTGAGCGTACCTTTCACTCAGTTGGAATTTCACCCATAGCCTTGTTACGATCTCTAAAAGGGCTCGTCGATTATGTGTTGTTTAGGAAAGGAAATTTCACCAGTAATATCGCTGAGGCTGGCGGTTTTGTGAAAAGCTCGCCGGACTTATCAGTACCGGATGTTCAGTTTCATTTTTCCCCTTGTTTTCTTGATAATCACGGCCTGAATTTATGGCAGACAGTCAGGCATGGTTACTCACTTCATGCTTGTAATCTGCGCCCTAAAAGTCGTGGGCGGTTAGCTCTAAGGGATAATGATCCGACCACGCCAGTGATCATCAAGGCGAACTATCTCGATAACGAAGATGACATTCGTATTATGGTGAGAGGTATTAAGCTGTCCCGTGAGATCTTAAAGCAGCCTGCGTTTGACCGCTTTCGCGGTGTTGAGGTATTTCCGGGCAAGGACGTCCAATCTGACGAGGAGCTTGAAGCATTTATCCGCCGCAAAGCGGAGTCCATTTATCACCCGGTAGGTACCTGCAAAATGGGGGGAGATAAAATGGCTGTCGTTGATTCTCGGCTAAGAGTGCGAGGTGTTACAGGTTTACGAGTGGTAGACGCTTCAATCATGCCGACGTTAATTGGCGGTAATACTAATGCACCAACAATAATGATTGCAGAGAAGGCGTCAGATATGATTTTGGAAGACTATATAAAGAAGTCTCTAAATGAAGAGCTACTAGCCGTAGAGGAGATATAATTATTCATCATCATAATTTCAGGCTGTAAATATATAGCCTGAAATTATTTTTTGATTAAATAGAAATTAGAGTGATTTTTCTAATTTTTATTGCCATACTTGTTTTGCATTTTTATGGTTATATTTTTTCTCCTTCGTTTATTCTACATAATTAACACTTCCTATTTCTCAATATAAAAAAACAGACTCTTCTCTAGTGGAATCGCTTGATTTCATTTTTTAGCTAATCAATGATGGTTAATAAAGATGGCTTAACAAAGGTGAAGTATGATTTCTAGGAATAACCTGAGTCAGAAATTTCAGACACTAATGGATGAGCTATCGTCAAAAGTGTCTGAAAATAGGGTGGTGGCTAAGGAGAAGCTTGGCGACTTCATCGAACACGGCCTACCGCCAGTTCAGAGTGAGGCAGTCATTGCCACATTGAATGGCATATTAGGGGATTACCTGGTTCAGCGTGATAGTCGCTTAAAACAGGAGATGGCCATTCGAGATCAGCAACAGACCTTGAGCCTTGAAGCCGACACGCTAAGCCAACAATTGCCTGAGTGTAATGATCGTATCGTTGTGTGTGTTCATGGCTGGTGTATGAATGATGTCCAGTGGAAGCGGAAGGATCATGATCATGGCCGTAGTCTGGCAAAATATGGTTATACCCCGATCTACCTACGCTACAATACCGGCCTGCATATTTCCGCTAACGGTGAGGAATTTGCATTAATGTTGGAACAGCTTATTGCCGCTTGGCCGTGCAAAGTGAAGGAGCTGGTGATAATTGGCCACAGTATGGGGGGGCTGGTCACCCGCAGTGCTTGTTATTATGCCCAGCTACATGAACTCAGCTGGTTGTCCACTCTTCGGACCTTTATTACCCTTGGTACTCCGCATAATGGTGCGCCATTAGCCCAGTTGGCCTGTTGGATTGATAACAGGGTTGCCGAAGCTCCATATTTGAAGATGCTAACCAAATTGTCTGAATTCCGTAGTAGCGGAACGAAGGATTTGAGCAGGGGCTTTGTCCGCCATGGAGACTGGGATCTAGGGGAAGGAGATGCCCATACTGTGTTGGCACGTCCGCTGCTGCCCCAAGGAGTGGTTTGTTGTGCGGTTGCGACTTGCCTCGGACAAAACCCAAATGATGAGAATAACCTGAAGCTGGGTGATGGCTTGGTACCGGTTTCCAGTGCGTTAGGTGAATCAACTGCTGAGCAGCGCGCTTTGAATTACCCCGAGGAAAACAAGTGGGTTGGAGTGGGTATTAACCATCTGGATTTGTTGACACACCCGCAGGTCACGGGAAAAGTCGAGCAGTGGGTATTGTCGAATTCGGCCGAAAATCATGATGAACTAACCTAGATATTCACATCACTGGCGCCTCGTTCAATGGGGCGCTGAATGACTCTTTCCGCATCTTCATTCCGGCTGGTTATAATATTTATATATGGATATTGTTATATATAGGTGGTCATATATACTGGCGGTAGTTTAATAATTATCGAGAAGATCATGAAGAAGAACATTCTCTTTCTTTGTACGGGAAATTCTGCCCGATCACAGCTTGCCGAAGCATTAATGCGTCATATGGCGAGCGATCAGTATCAGGTGATGAGTGCTGGTATGAAGCCGGAAGATGTCGATCCGCGAGTCCATCAAGTATTGGCTGAGCGCGGTGTATGTGCTGATAATTTGCAGAGTTTGTCAGCTATTGATATTCATGATCAACATTTCGATGTTGTGATTACCTTGTGCGATAAAGCCAGCAATGAATGTGCTCTGTTTGCGGATTCTGATGCCCTTATTCATTGGGACTTTAAAGATCCCAAGCCAATGGAAGGGGTCGAAGGTTTTCGTGACACCTTTGATGGCCTACAAACTCGAATTGCATTGTTCTTAATGCTTAACGGGGAAAACCAGCATAATGTTGTCGGACCGGTTGAGCTCTTCAAAATTATGAGCGATCCGCTGCGACTTCGAATTTTAATGCTAATTGAGGATGAGCAGGCACTTACCGTTGGAGATCTCACCAAGATACTGGACGTGAGCCAGCCGAAAGTCTCTCGTCACCTTGCCCTTCTGCGAGATGGCGGAGTACTTCAGGATCAACGTGAGGGGCTATGGATTTTCTATCGTTTGGCAGAGCAACTTCCGGTATGGATTCGTCATACGTTAGCAACGGTAAGAAACGGCAACCCAGGTATGATCAATCAGGAAAAACTAAAATTAACTCAAATCAAAGATCGAAAGAAACCTGGATTTAGCTTAAAAACACACAGCCAGATTGGTGCTTGAATCATCAAACAGTTATCTATTCAATGATTAGGAATGCAATATGTCTAATGCACATCCATTTTGGACGTTACCTTTAGCTGGTGGCGCGAAATTACTACTTACACCGTGCCCAGGAACCAAAGGGGCTAATCTGCAAGATTCACTGATGCAATTAAAAGATGCCGGAGCAACGGCTGTACTAACAGCATTAGAAATGGGTGACCTACCGGATGAAGGCTTGAATCAGTTGGCGGAGCAATGCAAAGCTTTAGAGCTGAAGTGGTTTCATCTACCAATTGAGGATGATTGTGCGCCTGGCGATGAATTTAATGCGAGTTGGCCACAGGCAAACAAAGCGGCACAGGTCATGCTTGATAATGGCGAGGTGCTAGTCGTTCACTGTATGGGGGGCTCGGGCCGAACAGGCTTGATAGCGGCTCGTATTATGCTTGATCGCGGTATCGGGCTAGATAGTGCGATTGAACAAATTCAGGCATTGCGTCCGGGCGCCTTTACGCGTCAGGCACATATCGACTATATCAAGCAGTATAAGTAATCAGCCACATACTGCTTTCTACTACTTCCCTATCTCAGCCCCACCTTGGTGGGGCTTGTTATCTCCCCATGCAGGCCTACCACATATTCCCCTTTGAGGCATTGGTAAGTCGTCGGTGCCATTTAGATTGCTGATCTTGGTATTTCTTCTAAAAAAGATCTAGCCAGCGGAACTAGATGTGGCTACTATATTTGAAAAGTCATATATATGATTTACCATATATTGCTTGTAGCGGTATCAAACTAGTACTCTCAAAAAAGGACAATAACAATGGCAATTAAAGTCGGTATCAATGGTTTTGGTCGTATTGGCCGTCTGGCGTTACGTGCTGCTTATGATTGGGCTGAAATCGAATTTGTTCAGATCAATGATGTTGCTGGTGATGCCCATACACTGGGACACCTGCTAGAGTTTGACTCGGTACAAGGTCGTTGGCATCACGAGGTGAAAACCGACGGCAACTCTATTGTAATTGGTGATCACAGTATCCGTTGTACCAAAGAGCGTGATATTGATGCGGTAGATTGGTCTGGTTGTGACGTGGTGCTGGAGGCGACAGGCGTTCATCGTAAAACATCATTATTGCAGAAATACCTCGATCAGGGCGTTAAGCGTGTTGTCGTTTCTGCTCCAGTAAAAGAGGAGGGAGTGCTGAATGTGGTTGTCGGTGTTAACGATCATCTGTTTGATGCTGAAAAACATCGCATAGTTACGGCCGCGTCCTGTACCACAAACTGTATCGCACCCGTGGTTAAGGTGATCCACGAGAAATTGGGTATCGAGCAGTCTTCATTTACTACCATTCATGACCTGACAAATACCCAGACAATTCTGGATGCGCCGCATAAAGATCTGCGTCGAGCTCGCGCATGCGGGATGAGTCTGATCCCTACAACAACCGGTTCTGCCACGGCAATCGTTGAAATTTTCCCCGAGCTAAAAGGCAAGATTAACGGTCATGCGGTACGTGTGCCGCTGGCTAATGCATCATTGACGGATATTATCTTTGATGTGAGCCGCGATACAACTGCCGAAGAAGTTAATAAATTATTAAAAGAGGCAGCAGAAGGTGAGTTGGCTGGCGTTCTTGGTTTTGAAGACCGCCCGCTGGTATCGATTGATTACAAAGGTGATCAGCGCTCAACAGTCGTCGATGCATTGTCGACTATGGTCGTAAACAACCGCATGGTTAAAGTTTATGCTTGGTATGATAACGAGATGGGTTACGCAACCCGTACCTCTGAGCTGATCCGTAAAGTCGGACTGGCATAACTGCTTTTTACTTGAAGATAAACGACCACACCAAGAAGAGAAATGGACATGATAGTTGCTTTTTCAAATCTGTCTAAAGATGTTCGTCAGTATATGTTGGTGACGTTCAATTACTGGAACTTCACCGTGACAGACGGTGCCTTGAGAATGTTGGTCGTCCTGCATTTTCATCAGTTGGGCTATAGTCCTTTGCAGATAGCATCATTGTTTTTGTTCTATGAGTTTTTTGGTGTGGTAACTAACTTGGTTGGTGGCTGGTTGGGGGCAAAGCTAGGTCTGAACCGGACCATGAATATCGGCTTGGCGATGCAGGTAGTGGCATTGTTTATGTTGGCCGTTCCAAGTGCCTACTTAACCGTTCCTTGGGTTATGTTGGCACAGGCATTATCAGGAATTGCCAAAGATTTAAATAAGATGAGTGCTAAAAGTGCCATTAAAACGTTGGTACCCAATAACCAGCAAGGTGCACTCTATAAGTGGATTGCGATATTAACTGGTTCCAAGAATGCGCTGAAAGGAGCCGGATTTTTTATCGGAGGCCTCCTGCTTGCGACAATTGGTTTTAAAGGTGCAGTGATTGCGATGGCCTCTGTCTTGTTTGTCGTGTTGTTTATGAGCCTGGCATGGCTTGAAAAGGGCATGGGGAAGGCCAAGAAAAAAGTGAAGTTTACTCACCTCTTTTCTAAGAGCAGCAGCATTAATATCTTGTCAGCAGCGCGTATGTTCCTGTTTGGTGCCCGAGATGTCTGGTTTGTTGTTGCCTTACCTATCTATATGGGGCAGGTGTTTGGTTGGGATCATACCTGGGTTGGTGGTTTCCTTGCACTCTGGGTGATTGCTTATGGTTTTGTTCAGGGTCTTGCTCCGCGGATCACCGGTAGGGCCAAAGGTGTTGTCCCTGACGGTAAAGCCGCGTTGAACTGGGCCGTTTTGCTATCCGTGATTACTGCGCTCGTTGCGTTTGGAATACAAACAGGATGGCAGCCTGAGATTACGATTGTTGCTGGGTTGCTTATTTTTGGCGCTGTTTTTGCGGTGAACTCATCATTGCATTCATACTTAATTGTGAGTTATGCCAAAGATGATGGTGTTTCGCTGGATGTCGGCTTCTATTATATGGCGAATGCGATGGGGCGCCTTATCGGTACTATTCTGTCAGGATGGCTGTATCAAATATCAGGTTTAGCCGCTTGTTTATGGGTCTCCTTTGCGTTTCTTGCAATAACGACATTAATCTCAATCCGGCTTCCTGCTCATCCTAAAGATCAGGTTGTTAACTAACCTGATTGTGAACAATAAGGGTTTTTGGCTAAAGTGTTTTTTCATACCTTAGGGGACGGCATGCCTCTTGACTATGCCCTGTAATTCCATAGGGGGATAAAGTGATACCAATCAATATTCTTAGATAATGGCATCAACACTTGTATAGTTTCCTTTAATAAACAGAACCCATGTTGTAAAGTCTCAGGCGTTTCGCATATATAACTAGGAAATATTCTTAGTCTTGCATTATCGTTCAGAGTGTTCTTAAACAAGTGATGAATAAAACAATAGAGAAATCTTTACAAAATTTACATGGAAATCAGTTGTTTGACCAAATCACTAATCTCCTGTTTGAACACTTATCACCCAAGCATTGCTTTATTGGTTGCTTTGATGATTCTCAGAATTATGCGAATACCCTCTCATATCGCGATGCGGGCAAGCTAAAAGATAACTTTACTTATTCGCTATTGGGGACGCCCTGTCAGGAGGTCAAGACGACGAGTCTATCTTGTTGTTACCCTTCTGATGTTATAGCCCTTTTTCCCCAGGATGTAGCGTTACAGGAATTAGATGCCGAAGCTTACTTGGGAGTGCCTGTTTTTGCCCAGAGCTGTGAGCCTGTTGGTATCATTGTCTGTTTGTTTGAAGAGCATTATGAACATTCAGAGGAATCGAAGGCCTGGTGTGATGAGCTCAGCTATTTTCTTGGTATGGAATTGAAGTATTCAGCATTATTGTCGAAACAAGAGAAACTACAGTGGGAGCTGGAGGAAGGCCAACGCGTTGCAAAGGTGGGCAGTTGGCACTGGGACTTAACATCACGCGCAATTACCTGGAGCCAAGAGGTTTACCGTATTTATGGTATTGAGGATACATCGGTAGTGCCGTCGCTCGAGCTGCTGTCTGAATTTATTCACCCGGAAGATAGAGAGTGGGTAATCAGTACCCTTAATAGTTCTATTGAATCGGAGTCAATTAGCTACAATCTAGTTCACCGGGTACAGTTAGCAGACGGTTCAATCAAGTATTTACGGAAACGCGCTGATGTCACACGTGATAGAAACGGTAAACCGTTGTTGATGCGTGGTACCGTTCATGATGTTACCGATGTCTATCAGATTTCAGCAAAACTGACCAAAACATCTCATAAACTAAATACGACATTCAACTCTGTTGAGGAAGGAATTTGGGAGTACGATCTCGTTACCGGCGAGTTTTTTACCTCTCCTAAATTTTGGAGCATTCTTGACCGGGAAAAACCGCAAAATGGTAGGGATTTTTCTGAGTGGCTAGACTGTATCCATTCTGAGGATCGTATCGAAGGGCTGAATTTTTTCCAGCGCTTTATCCAGCAAAATTTTACCAGTGTATTCCAGTTCGAATTTCGCTTGAGCGAAGAGCATTATCCGCAGTTTGATGATGGCAATGAGCGCTGGTTAAAACTAAAAGGCAGTGTGATTGCAAAGGACGCCAAAGGCTGTCCAATTCGTATTGCCGGTATTCAGCGAGATATCACGAATACTGTTGAAGCAAGGCGACAGCTAAGTCGCGCTCAGGTTGTCTTTGATAATACTTCTGAATGTATTTTGATCACTGATAAAGCCAACAAGATTATTTCCGTAAATCGAGCCTTCGAACAAACGACAGGTTATCGGGAAAAAGAGTTGTTGGGTTTAACGCCGAACGTACTGTCTTCGGGCCTTCATGACAAAGAATATTATCAGTCGCTTTGGTATAGCTTGAATACAAGTGGCCACTGGAAGGGAGAAGTTTGGAACAAACGGAAAAATGGCGAGATATATCCTGAAGAGATATCGATCAACGTGATTCGGGACAGCAATGATGAGGTTATCAACTATGTTGCTGTATTTCGAGATATTAGCCATTGGAAAAAAGCGGAAGAGCAGCTAACTTTTTTTGCTTATTATGATCCCCTTACCGGTTTGGTCAATCGTCGCAGCTTTATCCACCGTGTAGAGCAGTTAATTAATTCGGTGCATAAGAATAGCCACGTTTTCTCTCTGTTGTTTATTGATATGGATGACTTTAAGTCGATTAATGATCTGTATGGTCATGACTTTGGTGACCGGGTTCTGACACATATTGCCGATCGGTTGAAGAAATTATTCCATGAAAAAGACAATATATGTCGTTATGGTGGCGATGAGTTTTGTATTTTGCTGCCGAATATCGCAGCCTCAGACGCTAAAGAACGCGCTCAGGATATCGTTACGGCAATATCCAAGCCGCTGTACATAGAGGGCATAGAGATCAATACCACCGTCAGCATTGGTATATCAGCCTTTCCTGATAGTGGCTTGACTCACCATGCATTGTTAAAAAATGCAGATTATGCCATGTATAACATGAAGGGGCAGGGGCGGAACGGGTTTTGTGAATATGACGGCGAACTTCAGTCAGAGTACATTCAAAAACTTAAGTTACGCGATCGCCTGAAAAAAGCGATTGCCGAAGAAGCGCTAACGGTGCATTACCAGCCAATTGTGAATGCTCAGACTGGTGAGATAAATAAGCTTGAAGCTCTTGTGCGCTGGCATGATGACGTAGAGGGCGATATTTCTCCGGTAGCCTTTATACCTATTGCTGAAAAGTATGGCCTTATCAAGCAAGTGGGAGCGTTTGTCTTACATCAGGCCTGCCGAGATTTGAAAAAGCTGCATGATGCTGGTCATACTAGGTTGAGTATATCTGTTAACCGCTCGGTGAAAGAGTTCATTAACAGTAGTGATGAGCTACAAGTTTGGGAGGTGATCGAGCAATACGGGCTACCTGATAAATCTATAATTGTTGAGATTACAGAATCGACAGCCTCTCAGGAAAGCAGTGACATCCAAAGTTTGCTGGGCTACTTCAAACAGCGGGATATTCAGGTTGCTTTAGATGACTTTGGCACCGGCTATTCTTCGCTGAGTGCTGTGGTTGAATTACGTCCTGATATTATCAAAATTGACAGGGGCTTCATTAAAGAGCTCGGATCGAGCCAAGACAGCCTGACATTAGTTTCTCTGATCATCGACCTCAGCCATAAGCTTGGCATTAAAGTGGTCGCCGAAGGGGTCGAAACCAAGGCACAGCTAGATATCCTTCGTGAGTTAAAGTGCAAGTATGTTCAGGGCTTTTATTTTAGCAAGCCGGTTCCCCTCGATACATTTATGGCACAGCTGAAAACCCGCTAACTTTATTTGCGGAAACGATGGTGAGTTCATACTATACCCAAGCTACCCTGAAGTAGCTGATAGTTAGGATATAAATTACATGCAGGCAATTTGTTTTGACTTTGATGGCACCCTGGTTGACTCGGAGGTGTTCCATGCTAACAATTGGTCGAGTTATCTGGCTAAGCTTGGTAAAGAAATGCCATCGGCACTATTTTTGAGCGAATACGCAGGTGTTACCTGGGATAAAGTTGCCGTTGCATTAAAAGCGCGTTTTTCATTGGATCTTTCAATTGAGCAAATGCTTGTCCAGATGGAGCTACGTACGCGAGAAGCTTTGCAGCAAGGAACAATCCCTGCAAAGGTTGGGGCGGAAGAAATACTGCATAAATTGCATGGGCATTTGCCTTTAGCTGTAGTGACTGGTGCACCAAGAGTGTATGTCGAAGGGATTTTACATCGCCACGGCTGGCTTGATCTATTTGATTATGTTTTCTGTGGTGAAGATGTCGACAAGAACAAACCCGAACCAGATATTTACCATTATGCCTGTGAGACATTGGGCTTCCATGCCTCACAGGTGATCGCCATTGAGGACAGTTTCACAGGTGTGCAATCGGCCTATTCGGCGGGGTTGAAAGTTGTGTTGATCAATGAAGAGCAGCATGATTGGCTTATCACGCCTGACTACCATTTCGAGACAATGGTGCAAGCCCATTCAACGGTGGCTGATTTAATACATCTACCTCGCCATGCTGCGAAAGAATTCGAGGCCGTATACGGTTAGAGTTAGCGACAATTCGTATAGAATGGTGTTGTAGGCAAAATTTACAGGTTTAATTATGCAAAATGATGAGATCATGACTGGCGATATGCTGGTTGAAACGGTAGAAAATCAGCTAGCTGAAGGTAATCCTATCAAAGTTAAGGAAACCCTCATGCGCTTGGTAATGACGGGTACGCCAAGAGAAGAAGCTATTCAGATGATTGCTTGTGCATTGTCTGTTGAGGTATTTGACGTTGCAAAAAACGAAGGCAGCTTTGATTTGAAGCGTTATAGTGAAAACCTGAATGCATTGCCAGATATGCCTTGGGATTTTGAAGACTAATTAGTTGCGCTCTTTCATTTTCATAAAAGCCGCTTTTGCGGCTTTTTTTATATCCTCCAAACTGTGCTCCATGGCACAAAAATATCAATTAAATGTTTATTTTCTGTGATCTCCTGTTGCTATTTTGACTGGTGCTGGGGTTTTATTACATGTATACAATTCTGCTATCAAAGACCGAAATTCTGAATATTCCTCTATCTGAGGTGCTTCAAAATATTGAATTTACCCGTTATTTGCATGTTATTTCATATTTCTAGCTAGTCACTATGACTGCTTGCTGATGTCTTGGTGGTGATAACAACTGGTTTGTCTTTAAATTTTAGATTAGTGGTCTGGTTTGGGCTTTAAAGTTGAACTAATGTTGTGTGAGCTAAGTCAAAAACAGATTATTGTGCCACAGCAGAACAAAATACTAGATTCATTTGTTGTAAATAGGTTAAAAATTGGTGGCACATTCCAAGAGTTTTTCTTTATTGTGTATATAACTTTTAAACAAGGCAGCAAGGATACAAAGATGATTATTGGTGTACCTAAGGAAATTAAAGTTCATGAGTACCGTGTGGGTATGGTTCCAGCTTCAGTAAGCGAAGCAGTTGCACATGGCCATACTGTGTATGTTGAGACATTAGCGGGTACAGGTATCGGCTTCAGTGATCAGGATTTCATTGATGCAGGTGCTCAAATTCTTCCGACAGCAGAAGCTGTTTTTGCTGAATCAGAAATGATCGTTAAAGTTAAGGAGCCGCAGGCTGTTGAGCGTGCGATGCTTCGTGAAGGTCAAATCCTGTTTACCTACCTTCACCTTGCCCCAGATCCAGAGCAGACCATAGATCTGGTGAATAGCAAAGCAGTATGTATTGCATACGAAACAGTAACTGATGACAAAGGTCGCCTACCACTATTGGCTCCAATGTCAGAAGTAGCAGGTCGTATGTCTATTCAGGCTGGTGCGTTTGCTCTTGAGAAATCAAAAGGCGGCCGCGGTATGCTGCTTGCTGGTGTTCCGGGTGTTGAGCCAGCAAAAGTTGTAATCATCGGTGGTGGTGTAGTCGGTGCAAACGCAGCACAAATGGCAGTTGGCCTACGTGCAAACGTTGTTGTACTTGACCGTAATATCGACGTATTACGTAATCTAGATGCGCAGTTTGGCGGTTCTGTTCAGTGCGTATACTCAACTAAAGATGCTATCGAAAAGCACGTACTTGAAGCTGACCTTGTTATTGGTGGTGTACTGGTCGCTGGTGCTGCTGCACCGAAGCTGGTTACTGCTGAAATGATTAAGAACATGAAGCCAGGTGCTGCGATTGTTGATGTTGCAATCGACCAGGGCGGCTGTGTAGAAACTTCACACGCGACTACTCACAGTGATCCTACTTATATTGTTGATGATGTTGTTCATTACTGTGTAGCGAACATGCCTGGTGCAGTTGCGCGTACATCTACGTTCGCACTAAACAACGTAACGCTACCGTATATCCTGAAGCTAGCCGATAAAGGTTACAAAGCTGCGCTACAGGAAGACAAGCATCTACTAAACGGTCTAAACGTATACCGTGGTCAGATCACTTGTGATGAAGTTGCAGTTGCTCTGGATCTTCCATACGTATCAGCTGAAGAAGTACTTGCTTAATCACAGTAAGTTTTAAAAGTAATTCTAGAATCCCTGCTCAAGCAGGGATTTTTTTTGCCCCAAATGGCCCTTAACACGTACTAAAAGCTATCAACAGGAGGATGGTCTAGTATCAAAAGAAATGAGTATGCTGTAACAACTCAGCATATAGGCATGGATAGCACGTGTCTCGGCGAGGAATGTTGAGGGAGGGGAGGTGGCTACTGTATGAATGTAATCGCTTTAGTCATTTTTGCCTTTGTGCAAATTCTTTTCATCCCGTTGGCCGTTTTGGGATTGATACTGATAATTTATAAACAGGTTTATGTCAGTTGGCAATTAGGTGTCTCGTCGACAGCCGTTGAAGTTATTAACGGTCGCTGGATCATGCATATTTTTGGCTTGAGAGAAGATCGGGTTTCTCTGCAGCTTCATCGAGCACTACCGAATAATTCTGTATTAGGGTTGTGGTTGATCTTTTTTCCAAGTTACCTTCGTTACAGGATTTGCGGACGTACCTATGGCTATCCGGTGATCCCGCAACAGGAAGAGGAAGGTCTGTCGCATCTTGTAACGGCTCGTACCCTCTATTTTGACTTACTTATTGATAAGTACCGAAACAGTATTGAGCAGTTTGTCTGTTTGGGGGCTGGCTTTGATACGCGATGCTTCAGTCGACTTAAGTCTTGTCAGGTCCATTGTTTTGAACTGGATAAGGAAAAGACTCAACAACTTAAAATTGCTAGCCTCAGTAAAGCTGGTATCGATGCAAGCCATGTTACTTTTGTTCCTGTCGACTTTGCGAAACCGCATTGGTATGAAAAACTTAAACAGGCAGGATATGATTCGGCCAAGAGGACAATGTTTTTGTGGGAAGGTGTTACTCTCTATCTTAATGAAAAATCGGTTAGAACTTCGCTGCGAGAAATCCGACGACATTCCGCTATAGGTAGTGTTGTCCTTTGTGATATTTATGCAAAGAGTTTTGTTGAGGGAGAATATGCCTCCGGAATGAAATCGCCCCAAGTTGTGATGAAAGCCTCTGGTGAACAGTTTGGTTTTGGGCTGGAATTAAGTGGTGATGCTAAGTTGGAGCTCACTTATTTTATGGCAAGCGAAGGCCTACGGCTTCAAGACACTTATCTGATGGGGGCGAGAACAAAGAACGGTATATTTATGGCAGTACTTGAGGCGACAACTATACCTAGCGAGCTAATCCTGTAGTCAAGGAATTCTTACTGAAATAAGTATTTTTGGATAACTTTGGTATAAGAGGTATTAGTTGAATCATGGAATGAGATTTATCGATGTGGTGAATATGTCTTCCTACATTATTTTTTACAGTAAAGTACTGTTAAGAGATAAGGGCTGTTAATAAATATAACAGCCGCTAGTGATATTATATACAAGTGATCTCAAGATGCTCGTTGATATTACGCGTGTGCGTAAATAACACTACCACCTTTAATGGTATCAATAATTTGTCGAGATAAACCTGTTGGTAGGGCAGGACAACCCCAGCTACGCCCTAGGTACCCATTTCGCTTGATGAATGATTCTGTAGCGTATTTCGCCCCATGGATTACGATATAGCGTCGACGCGCATTGTCGTTTACACCGTGAGTCAGGCCATCAAGTTTTAATGAGTAACCATTACCGCCGTAGTATGTTGTATCTGTTAGGTACGTCCCTAAAGATGTCTGCCGAGAGTTAACTGTGTTTGAGAAGCGTTTGGCTTCTCTGCCACCGCTGTTTACACCATGCGAAACATATGTGTTGTAAACCAGCTTGTTTCTTTTCAAATCAATAACAAAAAAGCGTTTCTCTGTCGAAGGCTTACTGTAATCAATGATTGTAAGTAACTGTTTTTTTCTTCCTTTGGTATTATAGTAGGCGTTATAGCCTTCTTTAAATACTTGATAATCAATAATTCCTTTTAAATTTGCTTCTTCATATACATGGTTAATGACGACATCAGGGTTATTAACTTTACTATATGAGTTACTGTGAGTATTACTAGCAGATACTTGCAGCGGCAAATAGAAAAAAACCAAGATGAAAAGGTAAATTGCCTTCTTCATTGTTCTTCTTAAACACTCTATTGTTTGATTTATGACTAAGATGGCGAGACTTTACCATAAAATAATATAAAGTTTAGGCTTGAATTAACTAGGTAATGACAAGCATGAGTGCAAAAAAATCCGGTTTTATTTAGGTGGGAAAGAACGTTTATTTTTAATTACATAATGTTAGGTATGAACTTTATTATTATCACCCTATCTATGTCATGTTTGTGCAAAATATCCTAAAGATGAGAATGTTATTATTGATTACTTTATAATTCCCTGTTTTATAGACATAATATATAAAACCTTGTTTGGAAAGAATGAATTATCACCACTTGAACTGTTTGTCTGTTTTTTGAGCACAATATCGCATTTTTTCTGGCTGCTAGATAGGGCGTCAAAAAAACGATAAGCACGCCGGTGCATCATGTGACGTGATTTTGACGCTTGTTTTTGTGTGGCGCTGAAGTCTAACTGGTCGAAAAATGGTCAATTCAAATAAAAAAGCGCGGGAAACACCCCGCGCTAAGCTATAAAGCTAACAAGTGCTTAAATTTTGCACACTGTAGACCAGGTGCTATCGCTTCCGGGAACAGAATTTGTCCACCAAATTGCTTCGTATACAACGCCATTGTGAATAATTTTATCACCTTGGTTTGCGTGACTTGGGGTTCCAGCCCAATCTGCCTGTGGCCAGTTAGGGTAGGTGTTCAGCCCCGCTGTTACACATTGACCGCCATCACCACCGCCATTTCCGCCACCCGCTGAAATATCACCGATTGGCAAGCTTGGCTGTTCGAACTTAAAGGCATAATCCTTACCGCTCACGTTCACGCTGTAGTTTGCCGGACCTGAGATCGGTAGGTAGTAGACCATGTCTAGCTCATAGGTACCGCCTGCTGGCAGGCTCTTCCAGCTCGGTAGGCTAAAGGATACACGGTGCATTACACCATCAAGGCCACCAATGTTGTTGGCGCGGCTATGACCTGACGCTATGACCTTTAAACCGCCGCCTGATTGATCTTTTGCATTATCAGGAGCTGAAACCGGAATATCAAACTGGAATTCGGTTCCACCTGGTATCTCATAGCCGGTGTTGTTGGTGAAGGTAACCTTCGGATTGATTGGGTAGTTCTGGTCACCAACTTTAAAGCCACCAACTGCGACTGCAATATCAAGGGCTTCAGTCGGAATTGCTCCGGTAGCTATTTTGTTGCCATAGGGTGTTGCTGATTTGAACTTGTTGTAGATTGCCTTGGTCATGGTGTTACCCATATGGTATTCGCCATTTCCGGTTTTACAGGCATTTTCTGTTGCATCTATAGAGGTACGGTTTCCATTGGCGTCTAGCATATAACAGCTATAGTCACCTGCCAGTTCCCAGAACATGATGCCACCGATTTCTTGGTTCATCACATAGTCAGCTTTGGTGTTGATAGATTGTTCGTCCTCAGTTGATAGGAAAACCTTTTTTTCGGGGTTCCACAGCCATGGAGCAACCGCAACAGAATCATAATTACGGGTGTAGGTGCCTGTTAGTGGGTGGGTTGACGGTGTCAATCCGTATGCAGCGGTGTAAGAGCCGTAAATACCCTGAGCAAGGTTCATTGCGTGCCACATAGGGTTAGAGCCTGCCCCCATCTCGTTACCTGCCGCGCCTTTGTCATGCCATAGGTTATCAATACCCATTGCGCCATTACCGCAGTTATTTTTCTGTCCTTCGCCAGTTCCTGGGAGGCATTCAGCTTGATTAGGCAGTGGAGCAAGTCCCCATAATCCATTCTCGCCGCCATTTACACCTTGCCAGCCACGGGTATAGTACGGAACACCGATATTTATTCGACCAGCAGGCATCGAACCACGGAAATAGTGGTATGCCCAGTCAGTATTCAGGTAACCAATGCCACCGTACTGTGCTGTGTTATAGACGTCCCACATCGCAAGCTCTGAGTCTTTGCCAGTATCAAACAGCGCCGCGTTATGGCCGACATGTTCGTTCCAGGCGCCATGTAAGTCATAAGACATGATGTTGACGTAATCGAGGTATTTGGTGACATCAAAAGCCTCCATACCACGTAGCAAGTAACCAGAGGATGGGGCGGCAATGGTTAACATGTAGTGAGTACCGTCTTGTGCTGAGGCTTGGTCTATTTTCTGACGAAGCACTTTCATTAGCTCCTGGTAAGAAGCCCACAGGTACTGGCGTCGTGGTTCCATGAATGCTTTATCATCTGGGTTGCCGGCACCGGCCATTGACGTTGGGTATTCATAGTCAATATCAAGACCGTCAAACTTATATTGGCGCATCATTGCTACGGCAGAGTCGACAAATTTCTGGATCCCTGCGTGATTGATGCTGCCGTCGGCATTTGTGGTCATAGTATAGAAGCCACCATCAGCAACACGATTGCCATCGGCCCCGAAGTGACCGCCAGTTTCAGCCCAGCCACCAATAGAAATCAGGGTTTTTACATCATGCTTGGCTTTCGCTGTTGCGAGTGCTCCGAAGTGGCCTTTGAAGCCGAGCGAAGGATCAATCTCAACGCCATTCCATTCCATACCGACTGCCGGGTTGGTTGGATCGTTGACGTTGCCAATATTGACTTTGCCATCGGCGCCAATACTGACGAATGCATAGTTGATGTGCGTTAGCTGCTCCCAGGGGATATCTTTAACTAGGTAAGAGGTTTGCGGGTCATCACCGGCGCGCCAGCTGGTAAAGTAACCAATAACACGACGTGGGTGATCGGCACCCATTAGTTCACGGCCTTGATCGTCATAAACAGTACAGTATGGGACAGTGATTCCTTCTGTTTGGTAGAGTCCGTCAGGGCGACAGTCTTTGGCTACGCTGCCGCCATTTACGATTAACTGTACCGTTGGAGACTCAGAAGTTGCGCCAAGGTTGTCAGTTGCACGGGCATGAATACTGAGCGTACCAGCCTGCGTAGGCGTATAGACTAAGGAGAAAGGTGCTGCTGCCGAAGTTCCTACCAAGGTACCGTTGACGAAAAAGTCGACTTTATCAACAGTGCCGTCTGAATCAGTTGCCTGAGATGACAGTGTGACTGCTGTGCCAGCATTAACAGAGGTCGCGGAAATTGCCAGATCGACGAACGGTGCCGTATTGCCAGTGCTGCCTTCCTTGACAGTAACAGAGGTTGCAGACTCTGCAATTGCGCCATTATTATCAAATGCCTTGGCTGTTATTGTGTGACTACCAGCTGTCGCGGTCCAGTTTGTCATATAAGGCGCACTGGAAACGGTCGCGATAAGAGACAGGCCAACATAAAATTCGACTTTATCAATGGTGCCGTCAGTATCTGAGGCGTTAGCCGACACGGAAACCGTTTCACCAGCGGTAATATTGGCACTGCCTGAAGGTGAAGTTAGTGATACTGTTGGTGCTATGTTGCCGTTGGGGCTGCAGTCGTCGACGAAACTCCATTCGCCAGTGTTGGCTGTCGGGTTATTTCCCTGGCTCCACCAGTTGGCTTTATAAACCTTGTTAGTCTCCTGAACCTGAGTTCCGCCACTGTAGGCTTTAGTACTGTCCCATGCTTCAATTGTGCTGCAGTCCATTGCCGCCTGGGCGTTGAAGGCGAGTATGCATGAAACAGTGAGGGCACTTAACCTGAAAGTGTGCTTTATCACCTTTCCGTGTTTCAAATGATTCATTTTATCATCCTTAAGTCGTTGTTATATTATCGGTAATAATTAAAAATTCGGCGTATTTGCTCTTTAGATTCGCCGTGAAATAACTATAGAAAAATAACCTCGAAAGGAATCTATTATTGTCGATTTTTACATGGCAAATCGCAAAAAAATGCTGATGGTGTGTAAATAAAACAAGCTTGTTTTGCACCGAGAAGCAATTGCCGGAGGCGATTTGCAGCAATGGGTTAATATGGTTATAGCGAATGAATTTGCTGATTGGGTAAAGTTGGTAAAGTTGACGGAAGGTAGTGCAGTGTCATTTGATTTAGTTCCTTGCCTTTATCAACAAATACTCAAAGAGATGAAGGCTGAAACGTATTTAATGTTAATGAATTAAGCCGGCAAAAAGAAAGGCTCAGCGATGCTGAGCCTTTCTTTTACTACAAGTGTCAGTCCTGAGCCGTTATGACTGGTTGATGCTTGCTTTGAAGCGCTCACGTGTTGCTTCGTCAGCCTGGGAATACCAGTAGTTAAGCATATTCTCAGCAACATTTTTACCTTGTTGCTGGGTATCACCGACAGGGGCGATAGCTGGCAATGTGGTGATTGCTACAGCGGACTTAAGTGCGGCAGGCTTGTCTGTTAGGTTGTACTGCGCAATTTCCTTTTCTAGATCACGTCCGAACTGTAAACCGTGCTTCATGAGTTTATCTTGCTGAAAATCAATCGACTTCCCTTGGCCATCTGTAAGCGTCAGAGCAGGACTTTTGTTGAATCTCTGGGTATCTTGCGCCGTGCGAAGTTTTGGTAGTTCAAGGTGGTAAGTTGAATCTTGACCAGAAAACTTCATGATGACTACATCAGATTTGAACAGCTGGTGTTCTCCATTTTCACGGTAGCTATCTTGGTAACGGAACGCGACTTGGTTTTCTCCGTTGCTCAATAAAACGGGGTCGTTTCCGTCGGCTTCAAGGCCGTTGACTAGAACGAGCTCCGCGCTGTAGGGAAGTTCTAGTTTGACATTTGCAAGAGCAGAAAAACTTAACCCGCATGCGGCTAAGGCTAGAATGGCAGTACGAAATTTCATGTCGGTTCCTTGATGGTTCTATAATGACAGCAGTTTGGCGCTCACGGCCTGAATATAACCTGAATGCTGTAGCGTATAGCGCAAAGATTAATGTATAACTGATACAAAATTAAATAGGAAGTTGAAAAGTATATGGATATCACGCTTCTTCAAGTTATTTTGTTGTTGGTTACAGGTTTTTTGGCTGGCATTATCAATACGCTGGCTGGAGGAGGATCAAATCTGACGCTGCCGGCACTGATGGTCATGGGAATGCCTGCTGAGGTTGCCAATGCGACTAACCGGGTAGGAGTCGTGATCCAGGGACTGACTGCTGTCGTCGGATTTCGTAAGCACGGTAAATTAGACACATCTGACACTGTGCCCATTTTGATCCCGTCTGTCGTCGGTGGCTTGCTTGGGGCCGCGGGGGCTGCTTATGCCCCGCCAGAGTGGATAAAGCCGCTACTGCTTGGCACCATGTTGGCAATGGCTTTTATTATTCTGGTTAAGCCTTCTATTGTTGCACCCGAGCCGGGTACGCTTAGCCGAAAAGTGATGGAGACACCTAGCTCCTGGTGGGGATTAGGTCTTGCTGGTTTCTATGGCGGCTTTGTACAGGCTGGCGTTGGTTTTGTACTACTTGCGGCTCTCGCCGGTACGCTTCGCTATGATCTGGTTAGAGCTAACGCGTTAAAAATGTTGTGTACGTTAGTTTTTACCATCGTTGCGCTGGGACTTTTTGTTGCTGAAGGGCTGGTGATGTGGGTACCGGGGCTGATTCTGGCTTTCGGGACAATGTTTGGTGCAAACTTAGCTGTTAAAATGGCGATCAAAGCCAAACCTGAAACATTGAAATGGTTTTTGTTTATTATGACGTTATGCGGCTGTATTGCCGCCAGCCTGAGCTAGGAAAGAAAGCCAGACTTTAACGCCTGGCTTTCTAACGTCTACTATTTCACGTAGCAGGCGAAGCCTTTTAGGTAGAAACCTTCAGGATAGGCACTATCCAGAGGGTGATCAGCCGCTTGGCTGAAGCGTTCTATAAACTGGACTTCACGTTTTGCATCAAGAGCGGCATCAGCAATAATTTTCTGGAACAGGTTATTGTCCATCAAACCTGAGCAGGAGTAAGTCAGAAGCGTACCGCCAGGCTTGAGGATTTGCATCGCCAGCATATTGATATCTTTGTAACCACGACATGCGCCAACCAGCTGAGATTTAGATTCAGCAAATTTTGGCGGATCCATGATAACCACATCAAACTGTTCGCCGCGTTCACGGTATTCTCGCAGCAATTTGAATACGTCAGCATTCACAAACTCTGCATTTTCAACAGGAAGGTTGTTCATTTCTGCGTTGAGTCGAGCTGTATCCAGCGCTGGCTGAGATACATCGACATTGATTACTTCGCTCGCACCGCCTTTAAGCGCATATAGGCCAAAACCACCGGTATAACAGAAGCAGTTAAGTACACGCTTGCCATCAACATATTTGACAGCGGCCTGGCGGCTATCACGTTGGTCGAGGTAGAAACCTGTCTTGTGGCCTCCCGCGATATCAACATTGATCTTAACGCCATTCTCTTCGATGGTAACGAATTTTGGTGGTTCTTCGCCAGAAAGTACTCCAGTTCGTTGCTTCAGGCCTTCTTTCTTACGTACAGAAACATCAGAACGCTCGTAGACATTGCAGTCAGGATAGCAAATGTTCAGTGCTTCAATTAACGCTTCCTTCTGTGCTTCTGCACCGGCGCTTAATAGTTGGCATACTAAATAGTTCTGATAGCGATCGATGGTGATCCCTGGAAGACCGTCAGATTCAGCTGCGATTAGGCGGTAACCCGTAAGGCCGTCACGCTGTGCCAGAATATCTCGTAGACCTTGCGCGTTGTTTAAGCGGTTAACGAAGAAATCTACATCCACAGCTTCGTTTTTATTGAATGTCCATATCCGAACACGGATTTGAGATTGTGGAGAATATGCACCACGAGCCAACCATTCGCCCTTATGGTCGAAAATCTCAACGGTTTCACCAAGAGAAGGTTTACCTTCCATTCGTTGAATACCACGTGAAAAGACCCAAGGATGGCGGCGGCGAAGTGATTTTTCTCGGCCTTTTACCAGATAAATTGAAACAGTCATGACTTGCCCAGTAAGGAGTTCGGAATGGTCGCGTATTATGTTGTCCGTAAAGTGGAAAAGCAAATTTATCTTATGGCTAGCGGCAGGGTAAATGTACTTGATATGTATTGGTCGCGGCAAATATTTAGGTAGCTGTAAACAAAAAGGGGGCGCATAGCTGCGCACCCTGAGATCGCCACAGAGTATTAATTTAAGCTTTAAGACCACTCATTAATGATTCAAGCTCTTCGGCTTGTCGGTTCAATCGTTCTATTTGATTGGCCGACTGGGTTATCACGTTACAAATCTGGCTTGACTGGGAGCGAACTTGCTCGACGCTGGTCGCGATATTGTCAGCGACAGCTCCTTGCTGCTCAGCGGCGGCTGCGATCTCGGTACTGCGGTCAGAGATGAGCTGGTTACGTTCGGTGATCTGATTGATTTCACTGTCAACAGAGTCCATGAGCTGTTCGCTGCTACTGGCATTCTCAACCGTGTTCTTCATCACCCCCATGAGCTGTTGGCTGTTTTGCTGCAGGGATTCGATCATTTGCTGGATTTCGACTGTAGCGCTTTGTGTTCGGCCCGCCAGCGTTCGAACTTCATCGGCAACGACTGCGAAGCCTCGACCTTGCTCGCCGGCACGAGCAGCTTCGATGGCTGCGTTAAGTGCGAGTAGGTTGGTTTGTTCTGATATGCCATTGATGGTTGTCACAACATCATCGATTTTCGCCGCATTGCTATCCAGTTCAGTGACGGCATCAGATGCCTGACTGATATCGGAGCTTAGCCCTGAAATGGCTGAACGAGTTTGATTTACCTGAGCTCGGCCGTTTTCAGAGACTTGTTGAGCTTCTCGTGTTTGCTCCGAGGTTTCATGAGCATGGGTTGCCACTTCACGGATTGATGTCGCCATTTCTTCGGTGGCACTGGCCAGAGAGTCCAAGTGCTGCTGCTGTTCAGAAGAAAGTGACTCACTTTCATGACTACGCTGACGTAGATCGCTGCTGATTTGCTGCATCAAGGCGGTTGCCTGCTGTGTTGCCTGAACCAGTTTTTGTTCTCTTTTGCTAACACGGTCAATTGTGATTGCGAGAGTGCTAAATTCGTCACGGACTTTGAAGAAATTGAGGCGATTGGTTAAATCACCATCAGCGAGCGCTTGCAAAGCTTTGTTGGTCGTGAACATAGCACCGCCAATGAAGCTCATGATGTAGTACACAGCAACCAGAACAACAATCAGTATAATGGCTATTATGCTGATTTGAGCGGGAGATAGGTAGTTGAAAAGGTTAGGTATGCCATTGGTGGTGATTGAGTAATTCATACCCGGTACCACAGTCGACAGTTCGGCACTGCCGATTTGGAGATCGGTTTTGGCGAGCAAGGTGGAAGCATCAGATTGGCTAACCTTGTACTCAGACAACAATGCAGCGGTTGAGTTTAGTTGATTAGTCGTGATTTCAATACGTTGTTCACCTGCGGCATCAACTAAAATTGCACTGATACTTAGAACTGCAACGATTGGAAGCAGGAAGAGAATATAAAATTTTTCTTGTATTGTTATATGAATGAGATACTTATCGATCCATCGAAAGGCAACTTCTTTCATTAGGGCATCCTATGTTTAGCTGGTGGTATACCGCGGCTTATTGATAAAGCGCATACTAAGCATTTATCGGGATAGTTAGGAAATTCTTGAGGTGATCCATGTCGCAAATTTGTGTAAAAGCTATGATCAAGGGAATGGTGCAGGGAGTTGGATTTAGGTTTCATACTGCACATGAAGGGCTAAAGTGCGGGCTTACGGGTTATGCGAAGAATTTACCCGATGGCAGTGTTGAGGTATTGGCCTGCGGCCACGAAGAAAAGGTGAGCCAGTTATTGCATTGGTTGAATACAGGTCCGAGAACCTCAAGAGTGGACAGCGTGGAAGCTGAAGAGATTGAGTAGCGTCATATTGATGGCTTTGAAATTATGTAGAGCTAGAACCTAGAACCTAGAACTGAAAGCTCTGGCTCTAGGTGCCAGGATCTAGTCACCAGCATTATTGGTTTAGATGCATTTAACTGGCTTGGGTAGCCCAGCTAGCTTGGTGGCTTGCTTTGCCGGCCCTTTAGGAAAAAGCTTATACAGGTAGCGTGAGCTGCCCTTTTCTTCGCCGTATTTTTTAGCCATCGCTTTAACTAGCATGCGAATGGCCGGAGAGGTATTAAACTCTTTGTAGAAATCACGTACGAAGTGAACTACTTCCCAATGTGCTTCGCTAAGCTCAATTCCTTCTTCGTCAGCAAGAAGGGGAACAAGCTCAACTGACCAGTCATCAATATTTTTCAGATAGCCATGAGCGTCTGTTTCGATTTGTTTGCCTTCAAATTCAAGCATGGTGTGCCTCGATATTTTGAACGGGGCAAGAATAGTGATTAAGGCATAAGGCTGCAAGTAAAAGTATCAATTGGTGAGCTGAGATAATAAAAAAGCGCCTTTCAAGGCGCTTTTTTTCAACGAATTAATCGCAATGATTAATCATCACCACCCATGATACCGAGGATCTGAAGCAGACTCAGGAATAGGTTGTAGATAGATACATACAGGGTCACTGTTGCAGAGATGTAGTTCGTTTCACCACCACGAACGATGTTCTGGGTGGTCAGCAATATTGCTGCCGATGAGAATAGTACGAACATACCGCTAATAGCTAGTGAAAGCATTGGCATCTGCAGGAAGATATTAGCAATAACTGCCACCACAATAGCAACGAAGCCAGCAAGGATCATTCCGCCAAGGAACGATAGATCACGCTTGGTTGTTAATGCGTAAGCCGAACATGCCATAAAGGTTAATGCTGTACCGCCTAGTGCAGGAATAATGGCATGGCCCATACCAGCACCGATGTACATGTTCAGAATCGGTCCAAGGGTATACCCCATGAAGCCAGTAAGAGCGAACGTAAAGACGATACCTAAACCGCTGTCACGGTTCTTTTCCGTCAGGAACATCAGGCCGTAAAAGCCAACTAAAGTAATAATCAGGCCTGGGTGCGGAAGGTTCATTGCCATCGCGGAGCCTGCAACTACAGCTGACCAAACAAGGGTTAGCGATAGAAGAAAATATGTATTGCGTAGAACTTTGTTAGTTGAAAGTACGCTTTCGTAAGCTGAGCCACGATTGACAATACGATCGTTCATAAAACACTCCCCTCAGGGTTAGTTATGGTGATAGCTGATATGACATATATTGGGGTATTCGCTTATAAATGCAAGTCATCAATACACATTTAAGGGAATACTTATTGCTATACGCCTGCTGTAAGTAGTTGACACAGATAATACTTAACAATTCATTATCTTGGTTCTCTAAGTTGTAAATTAATGTTTCAACTCCTAGTTGGCTCACATAATTGGTAAATAGTACTGTGTGAGCTGGCGGTTTTGGCAGCGTTTGGAGTAGAGGAGAGTTGGGTTGTCGGATTTAGGTCACAAGGTTTGCTGTTGGTATTAACTTTATGTTGATTGAGCAGGGGAGATTGATCCCCCCTTGATATTTTGTGGCGGAGGTTATCGAATTGGTGGAGCGTACTGAATACCGCCATCACGCCAAAGTGCATTCACATCACGTCTTACCTTGAGCGGGGAGCTCATACCGACAGTGCGCTCAAAACTTTCGCTGTAGTTACCGACTTGCTTGATCACCTGGAAACTCCAGTCATCATTTAGGCCGAGTCCTTTTCCTTTCGGGCCGTCTAATCCAATGAGGCGACGAATATTTGGATCATTCGAGTTTTTCATATCATCAACGCTGATAGAGGAGACCCCTAAATCTTCGGCATGTAACATGGTATAGAGGGTCCACTTGACGATGTTGAACCATTGATCATCCCCTTGGCGAACCGCTGGTCCAAGTGGCTCTTTGGAAATAAGTTCGGGTAGTACAATAACAGAGTCTGGATCATCCATGCCTAACCGGTGTGCATAAAGTGCTGACTGATCGGTAGTCATCACATCACACTGGCCGGTCTTGAAACCGTTAACGGTTTTGTCTTCTGTATCAAATACGACTGGCGTGTACTTCATCTCGCGAAAGCGGAAATAGTCGGCAAGGTTCAGTTCTGTTGTCGTACCAGACTGGACACACACCGATTTACCATCAAGCTCTGTAGCACTGGAAATACCAAGATTTTTCTTAACCATAAAACCTTGCCCATCATAGTAATTCACGCCAGCAAAAATTACTCCCAACGCGGTATCACGGTGGAGGGTCCAAGTTGTATTTCGGACTAACAGGTCAACTTCACCTGATTGAAGGGCAGTAAAACGTTCTTTTGTGGTTAGCGGGATATATTTTACTTTTGTTTTATCGCCAATCGTGGCTGCGGCAACGGCCTGACAGAACTCTACATCTAATCCTTCCCACTCGCCGTTTGCATTAGGGTTAGAAAAACCGGGTAAGCCAGTGCTCACCCCGCATTGGACGTAGCCTTGTTTTTTTACCTTATCAAGGGTGCCTCCAGATTGTTCGGTGGTAGTTTTGTTACTGGAAAGTTGTTTCTCGAGGCTGGCAATTTTGTCTTCTAAAGCGCTAGCATCGACGTTTCCTGCAGCTGTTGTGAGCTGTTCAGGTTCAACTTGTTCTAGTTGTTTTTCGAGGGTCTGGATTTTAGCTTCTAGCGATTTGATCAGTTCTTTGTCCTGAGCACTATTACTGTCGCAGCCTGTGAGTATTAGTGCCAGAATCGAAATGGCCAGAGATAACTTTAGTGTTTGCTTCATAGTTATGTCCCGTCGTTCCAAATGAGGATAAAACAAAATTACGAGAATTATTTCTTATGTAGGTTCAATAAATCTATGCAATTCGTATCAATATTCAGTATAGGAATAGATTGTAAATCTTCTAGTAATCGACTTTTATTTCAGTTCTGGACAATGGGGGGGGTAAGAAATCGGGGGAGGAGGAAGTAGCTGGTGGCTAGCCGTTCGAATAGGCCACGTCGTCAAGGAAGGACGCGGCCCATTTAAGAGGGGTTTAGTTAGTTGCTATCACACAGGTCGTATACAGCAAAGCAAGAGGCCGATATTCATCCCGTTGTCCGCTACGAAGGTTTAAGGTTTCGATTTCACCTGAGTAAACACTAATCGTATTGCTCCAGTAACTGGACTTGATTGGCCAGTTGTTACGGAGAAGAAAATGTTGCCCGCGGGTCTGGAGCTCTTTTAGTTCTGCTGACGTTGGCAATCTTAGCCCGTATCGTTGACACCAGTTTTTAGCCGTTGCGAAGTTTACCTTTGACCAATATTCCCCGTGTTCACGAACGAACATCGGTGGCATCTCCTGAGTAGAGTTGATGTTTCTTGGTAAATGGTACTTTAGGTTGTTAAAGGTAAAAGAGTAGATGATGGAGTTTAATACAACCCTGTTTTCAACCAGAGTGCTCTTGGTAGTGCTCTCTTTGCTCTTTTTTACCTTTCGTTCTTGGGCTGGCTGAGATGGCTTCTTCTCTTGTGGCCGAGAAGAGCGGCTCGTGCTTACTTGGCCGGGAATAGTGACTTGTGAACGAGTTTGGCGAATAAACGTTTCACCAAGTTTATGGCGAGCAAGCTGATCTTTGGCTGTTCGTGCTTGTTCATGGTTCTGAAAGGGACCAATTAAGCAGCGGGACTTGCCGTTGTCGGGGATTAGGTAACTATTTCCCTGAAACAGTTTGTTGATCGTTGTTGTGGCAGTTTGATTGGGCAAAGACTGACCATAATGGCATTGTACCCAAAAGCTGCTGTCACCATGTTTGGGTTTACGTCCCCATAATCCGTTGCCAATGTCACACTGAGGGTTAAGGTACCGCCAACCAGATTCAACTTTCTCTACCCTGCAAGTTGTCGAGTTTGGGTCAGATGCATAGCTGTTAGATGAAAAAAGGGGAGCAAGGGCGAGTAAAAGCCAGAGTGGAGGCCGTATTTTTTTCTGACAGATCATGGTGCTTATAACTCGCAGTAAAAGTATTTCATTTCTATGGAATCATAGAAAATGTCATATTTAAGTGAAATATCAAATAAAAGTATAGGCATACGGCGTTTTTTTTCCGAATTTGAGGTCTAGAGCCAATAATTTACTTAGTCAGTGGTTGTCGAGTGGAATAGAGTACTGCGGTGATTGTTTTTTATTGTGTGATATTTCAGCAATATTAAGTCGTTAACTGCCATAATATCAACTGTTTGTGCTCACTTTGATCTGTTGTCATTTTTTTGTCAAAAAAGACTTTACAGGAAATTCTGAAATCCGTATTATTCACCGCACTTACGGAGAGATGGCTGAGTGGTTGAAAGCACCGGTCTTGAAAACCGGCATACGTTTGTAGCGTATCTAGGGTTCAAATCCCTATCTCTCCGCCACATTCTAGATGTTTGATTTGTTTTGAGCATCATACAGAATTGGAGCGGTAGTTCAGTTGGTTAGAATACCGGCCTGTCACGCCGGGGGTCGCGGGTTCGAGTCCCGTCCGCTCCGCCAACACAACGAAGCCTCAGCAGAAATGCTGGGGCTTTTTTGTATGTGTTGAATTTATGTGCGCCCTGCACTCGATGAGTTCTCGAACAAGCCTTGCTTGGACGCAAACAGGAGAGCTTTATATTGCTATCAGGGTTTTGCTTGTTTATAGCATCAATCATTGGATGTGCGTAATGCTGAAACTACGGATTCATAGTCAGGTAGCTGGTTTATATCTTCTACAATTTGACTATGAGTGATTAAACCGTGTTCATTTAAGCAGAATACAGCACGAGCTGTGAAACCAGAGAGCATCGGATTATCAATCTTAATGCCGAAATCCAATGAAAATTCACTTGAACTGAAACAAGAAGCGGCAGTGATATAATCGAGCCCTTCTCTTTGACAGAACCTGTTAAGAGTGAAAGGAGTATCAACCGAAATACAGATAACCTCAACATCTTTCATCCTATAAGCAAGGCGATTAAACTCCCGAACACTTTCGGCACAAATAGGCATATCGACAGATAGAAAGGAAAATAATATACACTTCTTTCCATAAAGATCAGAATGAGTGATTGTATCGAAATCATCCTTAGTTAATGTGAATTTTTTTGTTACTTGCCCTACATTAGGAAAATCACCCAACACATTAATGGTACTATCGTGAACATTATTATTCATTACAAACACACAGAGTTATACTTTAGTTATACTGTCACTACCCTCAAGCATACCTTTTAGCAGAGGACGACTTTATCGTCACAAACTTTAAAAGACATCTTAACGTCATTAGCCAGCTTTAATATATAGCCAATAGTTTCATAACTATATTGTCCGTTGCATTCAAAACAGTCAACTTTAGGTTCTAAATCTAAAACACGATGTGTTTCTGCTCCATCATCAAAGAGAAAACCGTTTTCAGGTTGCTTGGTTTCACTAATTAATATTGGCAATATTTTATTAATGGAGTCGACCGTAAAAGTTATCATTTATCATCCCCTGGATAATATCGGGCTGACATTGTCAGCCCGGAAGTTAAAATTAAGCTGAGGTTAAGTTAAAAGAATCCTAGAGGGCTTTCACTATAGCTTACTAATAAGTTCTTGGTATTCTGATAATGATCCAGCATCATTTTGTGTGTCTCTCTACCAATACCAGATTTTTTGTAACCACCGAAAGCGGCATGAGCTGGGTATGCATGGTAACAGTTAATCCATACACGACCAGCCTCAATGCGGCGGCCCATGCGATAGGCTTTGTTAGTGTCACGTGTCCACACGCCAGCGCCTAAGCCGTACTCAGTATCATTTGCTATGGCTAATGCTTCTGCTTCATCTTTGAAGGTTGTCACGGCAATTACTGGACCGAAAATTTCCTCCTGGAAGATACGCATCTTGTTATGACCTTTCAAGATAGTCGGTTTGATATAAAAACCTTCATCTTCATTAATCGCTTCGCCGCCAGCAAGAACTTCAGCACCTTCAGCCTTGCCAATTTCAATGTAGCTTAAAATCTTGTCAAACTGCTCTTTCGATACTTGGGAGCCAACTTGAGTATCAGTGTCTAGCGGGTTACCTTGCTTGACGGTTTTAAGACGCTCTAACAAGCGATCCATAAACTTCTCGTACATTGATTCTTGAATTAATACGCGAGATGGACAAGTACATACTTCGCCTTGGTTAAAGAAGGCAAGTAACACCGCTTCCAAACATTTGTCTAAGTAGCTGTCTTCATGTTGAAAGATATCTTCAAAGAAGATATTCGGTGATTTTCCGCCCAGTTCAACTGTCGACGGGATCAAATTATCAGCAGCGCATTTTAAGATATGGTTACCGACTTCAGTAGAACCGGTAAAGGCAAGCTTCGCAATTCGCTTGCTTGTTGCCAATGCATTACCTGCTTCTTTGCCGTAGCCGTTAACGATGTTGAGAACACCTGCTGGTAACAGGTCATCGATGATTTCCATCATCAGCAAAATAGAGACAGGTGTCTGCTCTGCTGGTTTAAGGACGACACAACAGCCAGCAGCCATTGCTGGTGCCAATTTCCATGCAGCCATCAATAAAGGAAAGTTCCATGGGATAATTTGGCCGACAACGCCTACAGGTTCTGGAAAATGATAAGATGCAGTTGTACTGTCGAGTTCAGCGGCACTGCCTTCCTGGGCACGAATACAGCCAGCAAAATAACGGAAGTGATCCACAACTAAAGGTAAATCTGCGGCCAAAGTTTCACGTACTGGCTTGCCGTTTTCCCAACATTCGGCAATAGCAAGGTACTCACTATGTGCTTCAATACGATCGGCAATTTTCAGCAAGATATTTGAACGATCGGTAACACTTGTATTAGCCCAAGCTTCTTTTGCGTTATGTGCGGCATCTAATGCCAACTCAATATCAGCAGCATCAGAACGAGCGACTTTACAAATCAACTGTCCATTAGCTGGTGAGTGATTGTTAAAATACTCACCGTTTACAGGTGAAACCCACTGTCCATTAATATAGTTGTCATATTTTTCTTTATATTTAACCGTGGACTGTTCTGTACCAGGGATTGGATATAGCATTATTTATCCTACACATATTAGTTATATGATTTTTATGCACTTGTATGTTTAGTCAGCAGGGTGAATAGCGATGATTGTCGAGACCATCAGGTTATGCCTGCAAATAAGAGGCTGAAAAACTGCTTAACTAATATATCTTAAATAAACAAGTGCATAATTTACCTACAAGCTTTTAACTTGCTGATGATTAGATTACAAGTAAGGAAGCTTCTTATCTAGTAAACTATCATTAAGTATAATAGTTGATAAAAATCAACCAGTTACAGTTGAGTAATTACTCTACAAATGTTGATTGCTAATATCAGGGTTCTTTTTTCGTAAGGGTATAAGAAGAAAGCATAAAAGATAAACGACAAGTAATGTCTATAGCTAATAATCAACATTGTGAGTGTGAAATAAAATGCATTTGGTGGTTTATTGGTTTAGTTTTAACATGTTAACTGGCTGCGTTGAAAAGGCTATGTAGCGCAGATATTATGTGACATAATAATAAGATATATGTATGATGTGTTGACTTATAATAAAATGCTTATATCGATCTCACTCACATTGATACCTTGTGCGATTTTTAATAAGTACGAATAGTGAAAGTTAAGTGAGATTACTTGATGTGGGTTTTTAATCCTAATAACAAGATGCAATTGAGCAATAGTTTGTCAGGAGCATCAAGAAGCATTAAGTCGACAGAGAGTCGGATACTGAGGTTGTTGCTTGATAATCAGGATAAAGCAGTCAGGAAGGACGAGCTTATTGCTGAGACGTGGAGTGACAGAGTTGTATCTGATTCAAGCTTGACGCAGGCAATCGCCCAGCTTCGATTGGCTCTGGGAGACAACGGTAAAGAGCAAAAAATCATTAAAACGCTTCCCAAAGAAGGTTATCAGCTAATTTCTGGAAGTGTTTGTTTTGAAACCAGTTATTTAACAAAACGCCAAGAAATAATATGTGATAATGTCGCTGAAGCAGACGACAATACGGCTAAGAATAACGTTAGGCCCCCTCAGGAAAAAGTTCAGACTGGATACAAATATCAGCGCTTGTTAATTCAAAGCAAAAGAATCGCAGTAAAAGCGCTGGCCTTCACTGTGTTTATAGTATCAACTCTAATTTTCATCTGGGCCGCCTCGATATACATGCAAACACAGGCGGTTTCAAAGCGGCCTTGGTCCGTCGAGATTAGTGATGGCATCAGCTTCTACATCGAGGATAGCCGGGCAAGCGAGATGCTATACAAAGAGTTGGTTGGAAAAATAAGGAAGAATATTTCCAGGGTGTTTATATCGAAAAATCATGAGCAGTTTTATGTTGCATGTGTATACACTCCAGATCAGTACCAAGACCGGCAGATCCTGAATCTGACGTTCACCATTAATTACACTACAGATCAAATTAGGAAGCATATAAATGAGAGTTGCCAGTAAACTGCTCATCAGTTATGCCATTTGCGCATTTATAGTTTTTGTCAGTATTGTATACAAAAGCAATAATAATCGACCTGATTTTTTGTATGGTAATGATCAGCCAATTATTTATGCTGATGGCATTACTTTTTTCGAAGGTGGTTATGATGCTTTTAAGGAACTTCATACAATCGAACTGCATCCGCTCGGTTTTCATACGATGAGATCGAGTATCACATCAATGAACGATATGGAGATCTTCAAAAAAGCCTATTCCGTTTACTTTTTCAACGACTCATTATTTTCAGTAAAATTCACTGATAAAGATGACGACTATACGTCAGACCAAGAACCTGATCTTACTGAGTCGCACCTCATAGAGTATCCTCAAAAGGAATTCTTTCAGATTGTTTTCCAGAATAAAGAACTGTTCTGTTATTCAAGCATGCTGACCGACTCGGTTCAGTGCGTAAAGTTGATTACCTGAAAGGGCATTTAAATGAAGATTATCAATAAGTTCCTTGTCGGTTATGCAATTTGTGCATCTGTCGTTCTCGTCGGAATACTATTTAGAAATCACTTGAGCCATCCACTGTTCATGGTGGGTAACCATGATCCTATTGTCTATGGTCATGGTACTAAATTTTCTGAGCACAGTGTTTATAGATATAGAAAGCTTCATACTATTGAACATGGTGTTTTAGGGCTTTATCAAATGAAAACCACTATCATGTCTATTGATGAACAGAAAACATTTAAAAAAACCTATGATGTTCATTTTTGGGATGATGAGGTGTTTTCAATTAAATTGACAAGCAAGGACAAAGACTTTACGGGTGAGGATGAACCAGATTATTCCGAAGCGCATATACTTGAATATCCTCAAGAGCAGTTCTTTCAGATTATCTTTCAGGATCGCGAGCTGATGTGTTACTCGAGCCTGCTTACTAATTCAGTAAAGTGTATTAAACTGTTTACTTGATCACCAACTTCGTTAATTCTATTTTCACTGGCATGTAAACCTACCGTTTATTCCCTGAAGATTAAATCAATTCATCCGTAGCTTGCAATGAACACCAATCGCATTAGAGTCATTACTCTACTTTATATTGTTGTTTAGTAGTGTGATTTTAACTTAAGTCTTTTTAGGTATGTTTATTAGGCCAAAGAAAAAATACCAGATAATATTTCACTGACGTGTATTAAAGAACGCAATCTATAAGCAGTACTTTAATTTCTATTTATTATAATAAATGACAGTGAAACCATGACTAAAATTTATCTAGCCGGCCCTGAAGTCTTTTTGCAAAATGCCACTGAAATTGGTGAATATAAGAAAAAGCTTTGTGGACTTTATGGATTTGAAGGGCTCTACCCGCTGGACAATGTTCTTGAACTTAACGCTAATAATCCACAGGAAAATGGGCTCATGATTGCAAGAGCCAATGAAAAGCTTATCCAAGAGGCGGACGCAATCATCGCTAACATTACCCCTTTTAGAGGTTGCAGTTGTGATGTCGGTACAGCCTATGAAATGGGATTAGCCCGAGGATTAGGCAAACCTGTGTTTGCTTATTCTAATGACGAGCGTTTTTTCCTGCAACGCAATATTGAAGAACTTCCTGGTGTTAATCGCCTGTCTGATGAACTATTTGTTGACCATCAACAAATGACACTGGAAAACTTTGGATTGATCGACAATCTGATGCTTGATGGTTCCGTTGAGGCACCTATTATTCGTCATCAGTTGGTTGATAAAGCTCAAAAGTACAGCGAATTACTAGGTTTTGAACAGTGCCTGAAGCAACTTCAGAAATATCTCGAATAAGCGAGCTGCTCTAATTTCACCTGAGAATCTTGGCTGGAGTACTTGTGAATATTAGCTGACAATTCGTTATCGGCTAATATCGTTATGATCCGGGACTTAAAAACACCATTGGGGTTATATGCTTAGCTTAGTCATAGCGGTGATGGGCGCGAATCCTGAATATCTTAGCTGTAGTTTTATGATTGAAGAAGGTCTGAGCTTGCCAATCTGAGTTTCATGTTATGAGAGATGCTATTCGTGGTGGTTTGTCGGGATCTGCAAGGCTATCGTTACCAACTAATACTCTCTGTGGGTAATTAGGGTTAGCTATTGTATCTTGCACTAGATTCTAGGGGCAGATATGGTTTCTGTTATTGCGTACTCAACCGTACCGGATAGTTAAAGAAAAGCCTGAGTCATTTAACTCAGGCTTTGATTTGGATATGAAGCGGTTTGCTATCGGGTAACATCGATATTGACAGTAGCTACGTTTGATAACGTGCCATTTTCATCCATTACTTGGTATGTGAATGAATTATCAGTATCTCGGAACGCACGGTAGGTGAATGTTCCGTCACCATTATCACTCAACGAGCCATAACGAGAGTTTGGTTGGCTGACAATGGTAACCGCGCTAGGATCAATTGGAGATGATCCAGTCTTATCATTTGCAAGAACATTGATGACGATAGGCCGACGGTAAGAACCAGAAACGTAATCATCTACTGCTTCTGGGGCTTCTACCGGTGTGGATGTATCATCAACGTGACCGCCATTGAGGAATGGCTGAACGGGAGGAAGATTTTTCGCTGACCGTCCGGAGGCACCTATAGCTGGTATTTCAAGCCATTTTTCAATAGCTCGACTTGAACCATCGTCCTGTACAGTATATTCATCTCCTATTGCGCCAGATGGAACGAATATCTGTGGCCGGTCAAAGGGGGCTTTTTCCCAGCGAACTCGGTCGTCTGTTAATGACTTCAAGAACGCGACAAGATCAGATTTTTCGTTTTCGGTTAACTCAAGTGAGCGAATATCTGGATCAAGGTTAGAGGTTGTGCTGTTACCGTCAAACCCTGTTGAATCCGATGAGCTATCACTGGTGCGGTTACCTCCGCGGTTATAAAAGTTAACAACTTGCTCTAGTGATGCCATGCCACCATTGTGCATATATGGGCCTGTTAGCTCAACATTACGGAGTCCCGGTACTTTAAACGCGCCAAAAGTAGCATCCCTCTCATACGGATCAACAGGTTTTCCAGGATCGACTTCAAAGGTGGCTGGATCAACTTCGAAGTTATCTGGTGCATCTATTCCTGCTTTCATCTCTTTTGCTTGAATAGTAAATGAAAGAGGGTTGCCCCATTGGTCTTTACCGCCGACCCCGAGATCCTCTTTAGTCGGACGAACACCAATGTTATAGAAGCCGTTATCATATAGGGCTACATCTCCGTCTCCCATCAACATTCGTTCAACGAGTCCTTCCTCCTCCTCTTCGCCAATTAAATGTGTGGCTGCTTTAGAGAGCTCTGGGCCGCTGTGACAGTTTGCACAATTTCCTTTACCAATAAAAATTCCCATACCGCGTAGTTCGGCTGCGTTTAGGGCTGATGTATCACCGTCCATAAATCGGTCAAACCGTGAATCATCAGAAATTAGTGTACTTTCATACATTTGAATAGCTAGTCCCCAAAATAGACTGAAGTTATTTTCCATGTGGCTATAACCATCAACGAGCTGTGAACTCATCCAGTACTCTTTGTTGAATGCGTCCATAATCATGGTTCGATAATCCGCTATCAGACCATTTGCCGGGAAAGCACTCATAGAACCAAGCTGGCTGTCTGAACGATCTACTTGTTGCAGACCCAATGGTTTCAAACCTAGCAGTTTTCTGCCGACATTTTTAAATGTCTTTCCACCACAGGCCATTTCGAAATCACTTGTTACAGGCCCAACGGCTTGGGAGGCGGCGCTTGAATTGATCAGGTTGACCGTTTTGGGGGAGAGTTTATTTGTTTTAGCGTTATAGTGTAAAACGTGTGCATTTTTATTCCTACGCCCAAAAGGGTCAACACCATTGAAGGTGTTGTTGGCTCGGCCGTCCCAAAAATTGCGAAAGTTAAAGATTGCATTGATAACTGTCGGTGTATTTCTTGGTTCAACTTTTCGCGTTGCTATGTGTGTAACGTTGAAGATATCGTGTTCGGTGGTACATTTTTCTTTACCGTCATTAAACTCGGGAGGGTAGTCATTACCTGAAAGGTCGATAAATGTAGAAGCGAAGACTCCTTGAGACGAGGTAACATCATTAGTATCAAACAGAACGTTTGAATCTCGATCGTCGGGGTTTTCATATTTTCTGAAAGGGAAATCAAACGCGCTGAGGGTGTAGTTAGGCCCACCTTTTCCACCGGATAGGGTAGAGTCAAATATCTCTCTAAGCGTTTCATCAGTATGATTCAACCCGGGGCTTAATTGATTTTTTACTCGGCTATCTGCACCTGCACTAAAGTGGCAGCTACCGCAACTTTGCCCTTGGCTACCAACTTGCATGTCCCAAAATAGTGCTTTACCAAGTTTGATCGCTGCTTTTTTATTTTTAATAAATTCCTCTAATCCTGGAACTGGTGCTGGTTGTATCCCCTTTAAAGAGCTTATTGGGAAGGGTTCGCCTGCTGGTTCTACTTCAGCATAAACAGGGCTACCTGAGAGCCCAATTATATACCCTGCTGTTACTATCGCACTAAGGCGTAAAGTTAAATGATTTCTTTTATATTTCATAGTTTACTCCTAGCTTCCATTCATGACTAAAAATGTGATCGAGTAACAATTCATCACTCGCAATTAAATTATGACAAGTTTGTTTGTTCTCATTTATTACTATTGTGATAAACGTAATTTCTATATGTGTTGGGGCGGGTAGTATTTAGCTTTAATGGTTTCACAATTCCGATATATTTATAATTAATTGTTTTTCTATGATTATTTGTAGGGTGGTGATGTGGTGTGCAAATTTGATGGATATTGTTAAATATGAGAAGTAAACTATTTTACGGTCTTCTGGTTCTGAATTGATTTAATTTGGTTTTTTTATTTGAGATTTTTTATAACAATGCAGATTTCAACTTTGGACTGGTGATTGAATTGTATTTTACTAAACGCTGATATGATAAATTGAAAAGCCCGATACTTTTTTACCGGGCTTTGTATTACTCTAGCTGTAAGTTCTTTTATAGGTTAGCGAGATACCTTAATCTCTACCATTGCTGGGTTAGAGTATAAGCCGTCTTTATCTTTAATCTGATAAGTAAAGCTTGTATCGGTATTTCGCATAGGGCGGTAGGTCACCTTACCGTCACCATGGTTTGTCAGAACGCCGTAACGCATATCAGGTGCTTTGACAATTTTGACTGATGTATAGTCGAGTGGAGCGCTACCTGCTTTGTCATTGGCCATCAGGTTGATGGTAATCTCATGAGGGTAGGTAGCTTCGGCATAGTCATCGTATGCTTCAGGCTCGTCAGCGCTTTCTTCCAAGAATCCTTTTAGAGGTGGAAGGTTTTCTGCATAACGACCGTCTTTACCAACACTAGGCACTTCTACCCACTGCACAAGTGCCTTACCTGTTCCATCATCCTGTACACTATACTCATCGCCAACGTGGCCGACAGGGATGAACAGTTGAGGGTGATCAAACGGTGCCTTTTCCCAGCGAACACGTTCATCAGTCAATGACTTTAGGAAGGCAACTAGCGCTTTCTTATCGTCATCATCAAGGTTAGGTAGTGGACCTAGGTTAAACACCAGATTTGATGCCGTACCACCATGGCCTGAACTATCTCCGATAGGATTGTTTGGATCCTTTCTGCGGTTACCACCACGGAAGTAGAAGTCGATGACTTCATCCAGTGTTGCTAGGCTACCGTTGTGCATATAAGGCCCAGTTAGCTCGATGTTGTGTAACAGTGGGATCTTAAATGCGCCGTCAATAGCTGTTCTTGCCGTTGGATCGACAGGCCCACTGATAAGGTCACCATCCGGAGCTTCACCATTTTGTGCCTGACGAGTAAATGACAGTGGATAGCCAAAGTTACTTTGTCCACCAAGGCCGAGATCATCAACTGTAGGCCTTACACCGATATTCATGAAACCTCTATCGCGGAATGCTTGAGCAAATGTCGGACCAACAGGCCCCTGGCTGACAACAGAATCAGTATTTCCAGTTAAGTGCAGGGTTGCTTGACTAAATGCCGGACCACCATGACAACCTATGCATCGGCCTGCATTTGGTCCACCAAAACTACTGAAGATTTGTTGACCTTGAAGCTCGAGATCGGTGAGGTCCTCACCCTTTTCAAATCTCGAATGTCCAAGAGACACCAGCGTACTTTCGTACATCTGGATAGCCAACCCCCAGAATAGCGAGAAATTTTGTTCAATCTGGGTATAGCCGTCTTCATCATGGCGTGGACTCATCCAATACTCTTCGTGGAAGGCATCTCGGATAAGCGTGCGATAGTCTGTTTTTAGTCCTTTACCTGGGTAGGCACTCAAATAACCTAATGCACTGTCATTTGGGTGAACTTCTTGCAAGCCTAAAGGAACCAAGCGGAGGAGTTTTTTAGCCATTGTTTTAAACGGCTTGCCATCACAGGTCATTTCAAAGTTACTGCCTGGAGGCCCTACAGCCTGAGAGGCAAGACTGGAGTTAATTAGATGTGTTTTTTTCGGGACAGTTTTACCGTATTTCCTATCGTAGTACATAACATAGGCCCCTTCGTTATGAGGGCCAAATGGGTCAACGCCATTAAATATATTGTTTGCTCGTCCATCCCAGAAGTTCCGGAAATTATAGACGGAGTTAATTACTGTTGGTGTATTACGTGGTTCCACACGCCTGGTATTCATGCCGTTAACATGGAATATATCTGTTAGGTTTTCACAATTCTCTTTGCCATCTTCGAACTCAGCGCCGTAATTGCTGCCATTGAGATCAATGAACTTAGCCAAAGATACACCTTGTGAAGAAATAACATCATCTGTTTCATAGGTAATATCAGAGTCTCGATCTCTGGGAATATCAAGTTGGAATAGCGGGAAGTCTTCTTTGGTCAGTTCATAGTTTGGCCCGCCCTTGCCTCCTGATGGCAGCTCGGGATATCCGTCATAGTTAAATTTATCTTGGTTCTCTACCTTAGTACTTAGTACTCCTGGACTTATTTGGTTTTTAGCCCGGATATCAGCACCCGCTGAGAAGTGGCAGCTGCCGCAGCTCTGACCTTGACTACCTGTTTGCATATCCCAGAAAAAGGCTTTTCCGAGCTTTATCGCAGCATCATAATCTTTGATATATTCTTCGATGCCGGGTACTGGGGGAAGGTTATCGGGTAGATAACTACTTGGCTTTTCGGGTGAAGCCGCCACAGCTTGTTGAATTGAAGCCGCAAGCAGGCCCGTTGCTGCGATAAATACGCCTAGCCGCGCGTGTTTTCGCACATTCTTATTTTCCATTGTTTGCTCCTGGAAATCCCCAATGGGTTGCTTAAAGTGTTTATAGTTAGATTTAAATATCTTTTGCTATTTAATAATGAACGGAATTGAGATGGTTGTTGTTATTAAATGTGGGAATTATGGGAGAAGGAAGAATGCAGAAATTAAAATATTATAGACTTTTATTAATAATGGTTAATAAATTTGAAATAGAAGACAATGTATTGTTGTTGAGCCATTATTGTTATAAGTCATTAATGCTAAAGATAATTAAAAACAAGATGGTGTATTAGTAGTAAGAGGATAAATAAAAAGTTACTGACACTAGCACTATCATAGTAGAAATTTCATTAATAAAAAAAGACATTATGACTAGGATTAGGTAACTAAATATTAGCTTAAGTGAAGCTAAATTCTACCTTATGCTTGTGTGAACTTTTTCTCTAATACTTGCGTATTCGCTGGTTTAGTAATAAAAGACAGAACGATAGCAATGGTCGCTACAACTAGACCAGAGCAAGACCAACGATAACGGTTACAAAGGGTTTTGTTGGTGGTTCTTGATGTGCAATCAGACTTGAGATAATTGGGGAAATATAATGGCTATATGCCTAAGTTTGAGCCCCCATTACTAGTGAATGGGGGGATATCTATGTGAGAGGTTTGGCTAGTGTCGCTGGCAACGAGTGCTGCCAGCTCGTTATCAAAAACGGTCAGTTGGTTAAGATGCTGTAGATTTTATCCTTCAATTGAGCCCGCTCTAGTTTTAGTTGGAAAAAATGAGAATCTTCAGTTGGGACACTATTTCCTTCTAACCCTCGTATTCTGTGGTCGAGTTTGTGGTACCTGTCTGACATCGCTTTAAAATTTTCGTCAGCCATTTTCAGCTGCTGGATTTTGTTCTGCATTTCAGGAAACTCAATGAAGAGTGCGTGATTTTCACCTAACATCTTAATACTCCATACGTTTTGTGTGTGAAGTTCTGCTTTTCTTTGATTGCCTTATGAACATACCAAGCTCGTTAACATCTGGGATGAATGAGCTAAGTTGCACATTTACTACCAAGCAAAGAATGATATTCCGTCCTACTAGTGCAAATCACGTAAATTTCTTTCTGGTTGGTATTACTAATAGGGTTTGTATTAATAATAGAAGGAAAAAGCGTTATTGAGGCAATCGAAGGCACTAAAAAAGGCCAAGTGACGTTGTCACTTGGCCTTTTTGCGATTTGAGTCAGGTTACTGGATGAAGCTGATATAGGCCTGCAAGACAATCAGGTTGGCAATATCAATAAAGAAAGCACCTACAATAGGTACAACCATGAAGGCCTGAGGTGATGGGCCGTTCCTTGATACCAGTGATCCCATGTTCATAACAGCTGTTGGCGTTGCGCCCATACCGAAGCCACAGTGGCCTCCAGCGATGATAGCTGCATCATAGCTCTTGCCCATAAGTCTGAAGGTGATGAAGTAGGCAAAAATCGCCAAGGTAACCGTTTGTACGGTTAGGATCAGCAACATTGGTAACGCAAGTTCGAGTAGTTCCCAAAGCTGTAGGCTCATCAATGCCATTGCTAAGAACAGAGACAAGGATATAGTACCTAGGGCGTCGACTGTTTCTTTGTTAACTTTGTAGACTTTTGTTGTTTCACATAGGTTAGTTATGAATACACCAATAAATAGCGCATAGACAAAGTCAGGGATGCGTAACCAGCTAATGCCACAACTATCAACAAGCTCTTTGACATGAGCTGCACCTGTTACGCATATAAGCAAAATGAAGAGGACTTCAATAGAGTTCTTTGCAGTAATGCGATCTTCTTCTTGATCACTGTATGTGACTAGCTCAGGATGTTTGATGTGATGATTCTCACCATCACCGAACTCAGATTTTAACTTGTGCTTATTGATCAGCCGTTGTGCAACAGGGCCGCCGATAATTCCACCCATTATCAGACCAAATGTTGCCGCTGCCATCGATAGCTCAAGCGTTTGCAGGCCAAAGTTACTCGAAAAAGTTTGAGACCATGCCGCACCTGTACCGTGCCCACCTGAGAGAGTAATTGAACCGACGATAAGGCCAAGAAGAGGATCAAGCCCCAATAGCGAACTTAGGCTGACACCAACTGCATTTTGAATCGTGATATATAGTGTGGCAATACCCAAAAACAGAAATACGCGCGATCCGCCTTTTGCTAGCAGTTTAAAACTTGCGGCTAGTCCAACAGTTGCGAAGAACATCTGCATCAAGGTGTCTTTGATGCTTAGCTTAAATGTAACATCGATACCCTGCTGATGGAGCACTGTAATAAGTACAGCGACAATAAGGCCACCAACAATGGGCTCTGGAATATTATACTTTCGTAGAACCTTAACTTTGCTATTAATAAAGTAGCCAAGAAAAAGCACGATAATTGCAATGAGCAGAGATTCTAGCTCGTTTATTTGAATTATTGAGTTCATGATTATGTCTTTTCATACTTTTTTTAGGCAGCAATTTTAACCCTTAAAAAGCCCCTTGCCTATATTGCAACTAGGGCTTCGATAGTGTAGGGCCACCATGTGGTAAACTGTGTTAATTGTAATAATAAATAAGGTCCTTATATCCAACTTGCTCTTGTTGTGTGTGTTTTGTTTGTATTTGTTTTTTGGCTTGTGATTATTAGTTCGGAGGTGTAAATAGTTTAATATGTTTGGTAGTTTAATGGGGTGGACGAATTTGATAATTACTGGCTGATTAAAACTCTTTATATACAATCACTTACATTGTTTCCTCTGTGTGAGGTCATTATCGGTGGCTAAACTTTAACCAAGCTGGTCATGTGAGAGTTTTGTTGATGGGTCTGTTTGATATATGAAAGAAGTATATATATTTCAAGGTGGTTGAAATGTGGTCTTTTGGGTTGTTTTTTCACCGGTGTTTTTTTTGAATCAGCGTTGAAAATATTTTAATAGATCGCAATATCGTTCCATTTATGCTGGTGTAGCTTGTTTTTCAAACTACTTTATTGTTCGAAAAACAATCAAAAAGTAAATGTTTTAATAAAATGACATTCGATTTTCAGGCGTAAAGTGAGGCTAAGAGGAAAAATCACAGAATACAGCGCTAAAGCGGTTTGTGTCAGAACCGATGTATATTAGCGCGATTGTGCTTTAGTTAAAAAACTTTTAAGAAGAGCGCTTTTTAAGCTTCAGCTCTTTTCTTAGTTGTTTGATGTAGTCGATGCGATCTGGGTTGGCTGGTGCTGAGTCAACTTTTAATTGATCAACTACCTGAGCTTCGTTTTCTGTAACACATCGCCCATTGATACGGACATGCAGTGACTTGGTATCTATGGTTGCTTGTTTTGATGCATCTTCTTGAGCTTTTGCGATGGCATCACGGGCGATACTCTGGTTTGTCGGCTCCTGCACTGCATATTGACGTCTAAATGTCGTTTTTGTTGCAGATTGAGGCTGCTTGTCTCGCTGTTTAATGAAATTATCTAAATGCTCACTAAAACTCATATGGCTACCTTAAGGCTATCGGTGTTCTTTGGCTCTATAATCCTGATTATATGCTTGAACATGTAAAGCAACAAATGCTATTCCCGATTATATATTTTTGTAAACTCGCCCACTGGCCTCACTCTGAATCATGCACCTTGAGGTCGTTTGGGTATATATCTGGCGCAGTAAGGTATTGCTGTTCGAACTCCTCCAATGGCATTGGAGCTCCAAAGTAAAAGCCTTGAAATTCCTCTACGCCAATACTGGCTAAAAACTGCTCTTGAGCTTCCGTTTCCACGCCTTCGGCCACGACGACCATATTAAGGTTATGTGCTAGTTCAACGATAGAGCGGGTAATGGTAATGTTATCTTTGTTCTTAGGAAGATCTTTGACAAACTCACGATCAACTTTCAGGATATGAACCGGGAAGCGGCTTAGGTAGGCTAATGATGAATATCCGGTCCCGAAATCATCGATAGCAATTTTAACCCCAAGTGCTTCCAGCCCCATCAGTTTGTTCAGCGCTGTTTTCACATCTGCCATGATCACGCTCTCAGTGATTTCAAGCTCGAGGCATTGTGGATCACAGCCGGTATCTACTATTGCTTTACTGACTGTTTCAACAATATTGGAGTTAAGTAACTGGCGTGCAGAAATATTGAGAGCGAAGTGGAATTGATAGTTTTCTTGCTGCCACTTCTTAAGCTGTCGGCATGCCTGCTGGATAAGGTATTCACCGGCTTCGATAATTAGTCCTGAGTGTTCAAGAATGGGGATAATATCAAGTGGTGATTGAATCTGGCCGTCCTCATCCTCCCAGCGAAGTAATGCCTCGACGCCACAGATATCATGAGTGATAGCATTCACTTTGGGTTGATAGTAAAGCTGATATCGTTGAGTGCCTATTGACTTCCTCAACTCAGATTCAAGCTGTATACGTTTGATACTGTCTAAGCCCATTTGTTGGGTAAAAAAGCAGAATCTGTTTCGATTTTCTTCTTTGGCGCGATATAAGGCAATGTCTGCATTCTTGAATAAGGTCTCCATGTTATTGCTATCATCAGGAAATAGGCTGATCCCCATACTGGCAGTGATAAAGAGTTCTTTGTTGTCGATACAAAGGGGTTCACTGATATGATTAATAATACGGTTAGCCATATTGACTATGTTTGCTGGCTCTACACCTTGCTTGATGATAATGGCGAACTCATCTCCACTTAATCGAGCCAGAAGATCACCCTCACGAAGTGAGCTGTTAATACGTTTAGAGATCGCTAGCAGGACTTTGTCCCCGGTATCATGGCTTAGAGAGTCATTAATCTTTTTGAAATGATCGAGATCGATCGTCAGTAATGCAATGCTGCTAAGATCTCGTTTGGCCTCTTCGATAGCCTTCTCGAGAAATTGTTGGAGTAGCGTTCTGTTAGGAAGTTCGGTAAGCAAATCGTAATGAGCAAGTTTGTGTAGTTTGCTTTCAAACAGTACGCGTTCAGTGATGTCTTTACCCATCGATATATAGTGACTTATCTTGCCCCGGTTATTTCTGATCGGAGAGATGGTTTTTTCTTCATAAAGAATACTATCGTCATCTTGCCTTCGTGCAAGAACTCGGTGGATAGTCTGGCCGTCTTTTAATTGTTCCTGAACTTTCCGCACATCTTTTTCATTATCAAGCGTTCGCTTAAGTAGGGTGGAAGACTGTGCGCCAATGATATCTTTGGATCTCACTCCCGTAAATTTTTCGAACGCCTGATTGACATATTCTATGATGCCGCGGTGGTTGGTAATGATAATAGAGTCATTACTTTGCTCCAATGCGCGAGACATACTTTTAAGCTTTTCCTCGCGCTCAATCCAGTAAGTTACATCTCTGAAGTTCAGCAATAATTCACTGCTGGAGCTATAGGTTGTTTCGGTAGCGATAAACTCAACATGTCGGGTCTTCAAACTATTCAGCTGGATGCGTATTTTAACCGGATTATGGTTGTTTTTTGCTTTATTCTCACGAACATCATTCACCAATTGCTTCATTTGTTCACGGTTTTTATGTCCGTTGATGAGTTTAAGCAGGTTTTTACCTTTGGCAGATTGCACATTTATATTGAGTATATGGCCCGCGGCTTTATTGATCGTATTGATAGTCATATCCGAGCTAATGGTAATTAACCCGTCTGGAGCGTGTTCAAGTACGGTTGAGTACTTAAGTGCCACATCCTCAATGTCTTGCTTTAGGCTCTTTTCGTGTCTCAGCATTTGTAACAGATGCCAGGCGAGAACAATGCAGCCAGATACCAGGGTCATGACTAAGAGGGTAAATATGGCAAATTTGACCATTCGTTGTTGAGAAAAGGCCAGCTCGAATACCGCTTCGTTGATATTTATCCGAGAGATAATAGTCCATGGAAGATCTGTACCATCAAAGGGTAGTGTAAAAAGCTCATCTCCTAGGAATTTGTTACCTGAAAAAAAACGGGTGAATGTATAAAGATATTCACCTTGTCTAACTTGGCCGTTTTCACTGAATTTGATTTTTTTCCACAGGGAAGGATGTGTCTGGAAGAAATCTTGGTCCTGTGTTTTTTGTCGCGATGGCATAAACTGCCAAGCGCTATCAGATGTAGGGCCAAGTAGCCAGTTCCCCTCGTTGTTGACTAGCCAGTTTTGGCCATCATTCCAGTTATATTGATTATCTAACTCAGCGAGGTAGTCATGCCCTAGATAGTTTAGCGAAATGAGCCAGCTCTCTCCGTTGACGGTAAAGTGACTTATGAAGCGCAACATAGGTTTGATCGGGGTTTCTATTTGGCCGTTTTCCATGTTCAAGTCAAATTGCGAAGTATAAAAAGTACCGGGGCTGATCTTGAGTGATTCCTGAACATAGGGGCGGTTGCTTTTATCCTGAAGCTGGTCTTTTGGAACTCGGTACGCCTGGCCATCTTTCATGTTGATGCGAATAACTTCAAGGCCCTGAACATTGATGAGTCGAATCTGATCATAATAAGCGCGGGTTTGAGTCATCCGTTTGAATGTATTGGCAAGGCTCTCTTGTTGTTGGGCTGAACTGTGTGAACTGATATTGAGCTCATTGGCTTTTTGGGTCAAATAACGTAGATCGTCAATAATGGGCGCAAAGTGGAGCCTGGTGATATGCAGCGCTGACTGGTGAAGGTTACGCTCTCTTTCCTGAATACGTTGCTCAAGCTGAGTGACATCTCCGTGGTAGATGTAAAATGCGGCCGCTGCCGTTATTGACAATAACGGAAATAGCAGGGCTAAAAATCGGAGAAAAGCTAGCTTCATATATCATCCATGATGTCATTTCACGCCTATCTGTTAACAGTATAGTGTTGTAATGAAAAAAGTCGCATATGAGACGGTGTGTTTCCCCATTTTTTGGGATGAAATATTTTGCAACGGTATGTTCCTAAGTGCCTGATAACGTTATAGGAGCGACTCTTGTAAAAAAGAAGTTGTTGATAAGTTAGTTACTACTGCAGTCACTATAAAATAGTGATTCTGGTTAACCTTAGGAGGAAATACTCCAATTTGGTCGCCAGATTATTGACTGCAAATAAAAGGAAACCCTTATATAAAATAAGGGTAAGTTATCAGGGCGGGTAACATTGACTCTTATGATATTGACTCATAATAATAAGTTTATATTGTTCCGAATTCTTATATGAGTCTGGGTGCATCTTTTTGCTTGTATATTTTGTGCCAAGTTAAAGTTTCTGAAATAAATAAGTGTACACCTTGGAACTTTTCACCTATTTTTCACCCTAATGATGCTATTAGGGTATATCTTTGGCGTGTCTAATGCAGGTGTGGTGTGAATAATAAACAAACAGGATTTGTTCGTCTTATATATGCAACGAAATATTCGTGGCTGGGATTGTGTGCTGCCTGGCGTTGCGAAGCAGCTTTTAGGCAAGAATTGGTGGCATTTTGCGTATTGTTACCTGCTGCGCTGTTGTTACCGGTAAGCGGGCTTGAGAAATTAATATTAATTGGCTCTGTGATCGCGGTTATTGTGGTCGAGTTACTGAATTCAGCCATTGAGGCTGTTGTTGATCGTATTGGTCTGGAAAAACATGAACTTTCCGGACAAGCAAAAGATATGGGATCAGCCGCTGTATTGCTGACTCTTATAATGGCGATATTAACTTGGGTGTATATCGTTTATTCAAACTTAGTTCTTTCGTAGCAAGTTTACTTACAGGAAGTAAAAATGACAGATATTGTCAAAAAACGATTGGGTATTCTCTATCCTATCGGTGCCGCCTTATTAATTTTCCTTTTTATTCTCTCCATATCTCGTGTTGGCTTAAGTTTATGGCACAGTGATCGTGTTACGGAAGCGAATGGATGGTTTAATATATTTCTAAGCGGGATACGCATCGATATTGCGACGCTGAGTTACCTGCTTATTTTACCCGGGTTATTGACTTGTCTTTTTGCCGGTAATGGATTGCTTGGCAGAGCATGGTTGTTTGTTCTGCGAGTTTGGTTGTTACTGGGTTTATGGCTGTTGGTATACATGGAACTGGCGACGCCTTCTTTCATTATGGAGTATGATGTTCGTCCTAATCGTCTGTTTGTTGAATACCTGGTGTACCCCAAAGAAGTATTTGGCATGCTCTGGAGCGGGTACAAACTCGAGCTGTTCATCGGTGCTGTTGTTAGTTTAGCGACAGTATTTTTTGGCTGGAAGTTGACTCGCCATTTGGTGACAGGTCTCGTATTTCCGCGTTGGTATTGGCGGATCCCTTTAGCTCTATTGGTTGTTGCAATGGGCGTTATGGGGGCAAGGTCAACCCTTGGTCACAGGCCGCTAAACCCAGCGATGGTCGCATTTTCAACCGATCCACTAATGAATGATCTGGTTCTCAATTCATCGTACTCTATGGTGTTTGCTGTAAAGCAAATGTCAGCCGAAGACAGTGCAAGCAAGTATTACGATAAAATGGATAACGACGAGGTTATCTCACTTGTGCGCCAGTCAACAGGGCGAGAGAGTCAAGATTTCGTTTCGAGCGATATCCCAACAATGGCCTATCATCCGGCAACATATACGGGCAAGCCAAAGAATCTTGTTATCTTGTTACAGGAGAGCCTTGGGGCAAGGTATGTCGGTGGTCTCGGGGGGATGCCGTTAACGCCGAACCTTGACGAGTTGATGCAAGAAGGCTGGAACTTCACCCGTATGTACTCGACCGGGACACGTTCAATACGTGGTATCGAGGCAGTTATTACTGGTTTTTCTCCAACGCCTTCGCGTGCAGTGGTCAAACTTGGTAAGAGCCAAACTGGCTTTTTCACAATTGCGGGTCTATTGCGGAGTAAGGGATACCATACCCAATTTATCTATGGGGGGGAAAGCCACTTCGATAATATGAAGAGCTTCTTCCTGGGCAACGGCTTTGAGGATATGCAGGACTTTCCGACATTCAAGAACCCTTCATTTGTTGGTTCTTGGGGGGCGTCAGATGAAGATTTGTATCAAAAGGCCCATGAGCAGTTTTCGAAGTTGAATACCTCAGATAAGCCATTTTTCAGCTTGGTCTTCACATCTTCCAATCATAGCCCGTTCGAATATCCCGATGGACGTATAACGCCCTACAACGAGCCAAAGCAAACGCGTGAAAATGCGGCAAAATACTCCGACTATGCATTGGGAGAGTTCTTCAAGCAGGCAAAGCAATCCTCTTATTGGGATGATACCGTGTTTGTAGTGGTAGCAGACCACGATTCACGTGCCTATGGCAGTCAATTAGTGCCTATTGATAGCTTTCATATTCCTGCCGTTATTTTAGGCGAAGGGATTGATGCTAAAGAGGATTCACGTTTGGCTAGTCAGATTGATATTCCTCCGACGTTGTTGTCACTTATTGGTGTTGATAGTTATAACCCGATGATAGGGCATGACCTGACACAAAACATTGATAGTAAAAATTTGCGGGCGATGATGCAGTTCTATAAAAACTTCGCATGGATGGACAATAACAATGATGTCGTTATTTTCCAGCCGGATAGGGATCCGAAAGGGTTCTCATATAATGCGAATACAACAGATTTAGTTGAACAGGAACAGCCTCAGCCTATGGTTAAGATGGCCCACGCGAATGCGCTCTGGGGTAGCCTTGCCTATCAGAATAGCTTCTATAAGCCTTTGGCTGAAAAATAGCACCTCAACACGTGGCAAAGCAGCTTTATCTGCTTTGCCACGCATTTTTATCGTTTTAATCCTCATTTCTTAAGCAATTCACAAACAGCCTCGCCGACACCTGCTGCAGATTGCGGGTTCTGGCCTGTCACGAGTCGACCGTCGATAACTACGTTGGCAGTCCAGGCTGGTTGCTCGATATAGTGCGCTCCATTGATTATCAGCTCGTCCTGTAGCGAGAAGGGCACAATGTCCGTTAGCTGCACGGCGTCTTCCTCTGCATTGCTAAAAGCGGCAACACGTTTATCACTAATAAGCAGAGAATCGTCTGAAAGCTTAAGGTTGAGAAGGGCGGCAGGACCATGACAAATAGCCGCGACAATACCACCTTGTTCGTAGATGGCTGCTGCTTTGTCCTGAACATCGGGATCATCGGGGAAATCCCACATGGTTCCGTGTCCTCCGGCAAAGACGATTGCCTGATAGTGACTCGGATCAATGTCATCCAGCGATGGGCTATTTTTTAAGAGAAGGGTTAGTTCTGGTGTCGCCATAAAGCGAACATTCAGATTGTCATCTTCATCCCAGCTCCGTGGGTCGACAGGTGTTTCGCCGCCCTGTATCGAGACGATGTCGACGTCGATACCACGATCGACAATAGCGTAGTAGGGGTGAGTGAGCTCTGATAGCCAGAAACCGGTCTTTTCATCTGTATCACCCATTTGGGAGTGACTGGTCAATACAATTAATGCTCTTGCCATGCTCCAGGTTCCTCTTCATGAATTGTGAAGCCTTGTTGGTGCTATTACGAAGTTTATACCCAAACGACTTCAAGGTGTTTGGGTGCTACCAATTGGTGCCTCACCAAAGGCAATCTGCTTATACGAAAAGATCGGGTTACTAACTGATGTCCATCGTGTTCAGGGTAACTTTGATATTAAACTGCAGGGGGAATATTTGCATAGTAAAAAGCCCCGAACCAGAGCTTTTCAATAAGCAGGTTCAGGGCTTTGCTTTATTTAACTCTCGTAAGAAGAGAAGATCAATTTACCTCAATCGGTCCACCAAACGATGTTACTGGCGGTACTTCACCAGTGAATTTCTCGAAGCTAACCAGACAGGTATTGGCACTGGTTGCCTGAGCCAGCTCAGACGACGGGATATCCTGAGTCAGGGTGTTTGGATCACCGTAAGTACAGATGGCTCCGACTTTTTCATTAAGCGGGCCATACCAAGCACCTTCTTCTATACGGATCACGCCGCGCGCATAGCTATCTGTTAGAACCGCACCGGCAAGAAGCTGGCCACGGTCATTAAATACGCGAACAATATCACCATCTTTAATGCCTTTGGCTGCTGCATCTTTCGGGTTGATGTAAACAGGTTCACGACCTTTCACGGCATAGGTTGAACGGTATTCTTCCGACTCACACATTTGGGAGTGAAGGCGCTTGTCCGGGTGACAAGATTGCATCCAGAACGGATGTTTGTCAGAACCCGGACCACCGTGAGAGCGTTCGCTTTTTTCGAACCACATTGGGTGGCCCTGACAATGTTCGTAACCGAACCGGTCGATTTTTCGGCTTGAGATCTCAATGAACCCTGATGGCGTTCCTAACGCGTTGATCTCTGGATCTTCGCGGAAGTCAGCATGACGAACCCACGGTTTGCCTTCACCAAAATCAAGTACACCTTTTTTCCAGAACTCATCAAACTCCGGCATGTCGAATGACGCCTTGTTCGCATCACGACAGTCTGAGTACAGCGAGCGTACCCATTCCATTTCATCCATACCACGGGTGTATTCCTTGTGGCGGCCGAAACGGCGAGACAGCTCGGTAAAGATTTCAAAGTCAGTTTTAGACTGATACAGCGGATCGACTAATTTTTGCATCGCAATCAGACCGCGGCCACTGTATGAGCCGTAAATGTCGATATCGTTACGCTCGAATTGGGTACAAGCTGGTAGCACGATATCAGAGAAGCGACAGGTTGCTGTCCAGGCGAAATCAACCGTCACGACCGTTTGCAGCTTCTGGAACGCTTGCTTCATACGGTTACGATCCTGGTGGTGGTGCCAAGGGTTGTTACCACTGATCACCATCATCTTGTAGTCAGGCAGGATGACCTTTGAACCGTTGTATTTGATTTCTTTCCCCGGCTCTAGCAGGCAATCGACCCAGCGAGCTACTGGGATGGTACGGCTGTAGCCATTAAAGTCGTTGTTATCCCATTTGGGTTTCTGGCCTTGGTCGAGATTACGCGGGAAACCACCCGGTGCAGCAAAGCCAGTTGAAGGCACACCGATTGAACTGTAATGGTGGCCGTATGATACACCGCCACCAGGCAGACCAATCTGGCCAACCATCGCTGCAATAACGGCACCCATCCAATATGGCTGCTCACCATGCTCCTGGCGCTGGATACACCAGCCAAACAGGATTTGGGTGCGACCGTTAACCAACATACGGGCAAATTCACGGATCTTGTCGGCATCCACACCACAGATCTCGGCAGCCCACTCAGGCGTTTTCTCGATGTTGTCTTTGGTCTTACCCATGAAGTAAGGCACAAATTCATCAAACCCGAGGCAATAAGTTTTAACAAACGCTTTATCGTAAAGATCTTCGGTGTACAGGGTGTGTGCAACTGCAAGCATGAATGCAACGTCAGTTTGCGGGTTAATGTACATATGGTCGTTACCTAGGTAACGCTGCGTTTTGTTCTTGACCGGGTCAACAGAAAGTACGTTGATGTCGCCGTTGGCAACTTTCTCTTTCAGTTTCTCAAGGTAGGCATAAGACTCGTGTGTTTCACAGTTCCAGCCAACCTGCAGGTTTTTAACCGGATCGGTTGCCCATAGTACGATGTTCTTGCTGTGATCAAGGATCTCAGACCAAGAGGTACCCTGCGCGTATACTTCGGTCGAGCCTAAGATATACGGAAGAATCGTTTGGCCTGCACCGGTCGAGTAATCGCCCACTTTGGTAATGAAGTTGCCGTGCATACCAACGGCGCGTTGCATGTGGCTGGTACAGCTGTGGAACTGACCAGTCTGGCGCCAGCCTGTTTGACCCGCGTGTAGTGCCCATGGACCGTAATCTTTTTGAACGCGTTCAAGCTCACGATAAAAAAGATCTAGTGCTTCATCCCAAGTCACGCGAATGAAACGGTTGTTACCGCGGGTTTCACCGCTGTATTTATGCTTTTTCAGCCAGTCTAGGCGTACCATTGGATAACGGACGCGTGATGGGCTATAGATAATCCCCTTAATACCGTTCATCATGTCGGTTGGGTGCTTATCAAGCTCCAGCGGTTTTATTTCCTGAACCTTGCCCGCATAGATATGGGCACGGAATGCTCCCCAGTGCGAGCCAGACATTTTCCAGGTACCGGTAGTTTCCGCAGCGGTAGCTTTTGCCGAAGCCAGCAGGCTCGGACCGATGACAGAGACGGCACTTGTGGTCGCAAGACCCTTAAGAAAACTTCTTCTGCTAACAGACATACTTAAAATACTCCATCAATCGCTTAGTGGTTGCCGTCAGAAAAATCTGATGAATGCTTTTGTAGATACTTCAGTACCAGCGATTTGCTGTCGGTATCGAAGTTAACGAATGCCATCATGCCGTTGAACATGCCAGGCCAAGTGTTGGCATCAAAGTGCGCTTCATCTGGCTGGGTGTGACACACTGAACAGTTAGTCTGGTAAGATTGTTTAGCCTGCTCCCAGATTGGCTGTACATCGTCAAGGAGGGCTTCTTTCTTCATCCAAAGCTTGGCGGTAACACGTTGCCAAGGCAGGCCAGTGAGGTCATCTTCTTTGCGCTCGAATTTTTCGACGATCTGATCGTTAGTTGCAGACTCTTTCAACAGAGAGGCAACCGCGATATTCATACCAAAGTCTTCCTGAATAACTCGGCCAAAGCCCTTGTCTTTACGCCAGCCAGAGACTTCAATTTGAATTGCATCGCCAGATTGGTCGATGACTTTCACTGAAGATGCTGGATTGAGTAGGCCGGCTTCCGTTGATAGGCTTTTTTCTTGATAAAGAGGTAGATGGCGAACACTGACGTATTCTTCGCCATTGGTAAATTTGGTGTTAGAAGCCAATTGTTCAAGCTGAGAAATCATGCCGCCAGTGCTGTCCATATTTTCTGGAAGGTGGTGGGCGATGCCTTTGTGGCAATCAAGACAGCTTTGATCACGCTCTTTTGCTTGTTTCATCTGGATACGTGCGGTCGGAGACATTTTCGTGAAGTCCATACCGTCGTAGTCGTGGCAGTTGCGACATTCCAAAGATTTGTTTGAGCTAAAGCGATCCCATTCGTGTTGAGCTAGGACAATTCGTCGGTCTTCAAATTTTTCTGGGGTATCAATAAAGCCGGCAAAGTGGGCAAACACTTCTTTACTTGCTTGGATCTTACGAGCGACTTTTGATGTCCAATCGTGAGGTACGTGACAATCAGGGCAAGTTGCACGAACACCTGAACGGTTCTGGTCGTGGATCGTACCTTCGTATTCAGGTGCGATATTTTCAGCGTGGCAGCCGACACAGAATTCTTCGGTATTGGTTGCTTCTAGTGCAGTATTAAATCCACCCCAAAAAATAATACCGGCGAGAAATCCGCCTAGTGTCAGTACTCCGAGACTGATATGGATACTTGGACGGGATAATGTCCGCCAAGTTTTAGTTAGAAATGATTTCATATTGGGTTCTCTTATTGTTGATTCTGGTTAATGTCGTGAAGGGATCAGCCGCCGTGACCTGGAGGACCAAGGAAAAAGATCTGCATCATCCAAACGAAGAATCCGTATCCACCCACAGTCATGACACTGAGAACCGGGAAGAGAACGACTGTAATTAAAAAGAAAGTTCGCCATTCAAGCTTTTGCTTGTCCTGGCTTGCTGTGCTAATGCCATTGTTCATAGAGCTACCTGTATAATTATTAGTTGAACAAAAAACAAAGAAGAGATTTTACAATTCTATTTTTAATTAGATCATAAAATATATTCGCAGTGATTCAATTAGCCCGGGCGTATTAATATATTTAATTGCTGGGTTTTTTGATCTTCAACGGAAAGATGAATAAGAATAAAATGGTTGTGTTTATATATGGTTTCTTATTAATAAATGTTAATAACATTATAAAATATAATCGACCTGCTAAATGTTTGTGGTTTGTTACTGTTGTTAAGAGGGTGTTGCAGTAGGGTTGTTTCTTACTGGTTGTAAACGGTGTTTATAACCTTGTGATTATGCATTAACGATATTAGTGATTTAACATATATTTCCAATTACCATAAAGGGCAGGGAATTATTAATAAGTGTTAATATGCATATTATGGAAAGAATAACAGATAATACATAGAATTAATGGTAATAAATCTCATTTGTTTTATTGGTTGGTGAAGTTTATTTCCTAATAAATAAAAAACCAGCCACAATTGTGACTGGTCGAAATAATATTGTATGCCGCCTATCGTGATATTAATGAGTCACTTCAAATGCCAGTGCTTTCTTTTCAACTCGACGAAAGGCGATTGTTAGAATTCCGTTTATGACTAAATAGAAAAGGCCTGCCACGCCAAAAACAACGAGTGTGTCATAAGTTTGAGCATTGATACGCTGAGCGTAGCCCATGATGTCCATGATGGTGATTGTGCTCGCAAGTGATGTACCCTTGAACAATAAAATCACTTCATTGGAGTAGGCCGGTACTGCACGACGGATAGCATAAGGCAGTAACACACTTAGCGTTGCTTTCTTATCCATACCTAACGCTTGGCAAGCGTGCCATTGTCCAGCCGGAATGGCATTAAAGGCACCTCGGAATAGTTGTGTGCTGTAGGCCGCTGTATTTAGCGCCAGTGCTAACATTGCACAGAACCAAGGCTGGCTAAGCCAGAGCCAGAAAACACTCTCACGTACCGCTTCAAATTGCCCTGGTCCATAATAGATAAGGAAAATCTGTACCAGTAATGGCGTGCCAGTAAATAGGGTGATTAACCCCCGGCTTAGCCAATGAACAATAGGGGTACGCAAGATCAATGTTACTGTCATCAACAGAGCCAGGGTACATCCAACCAATAATGATACCGCGGTTAGTTCGATACTGGTGACAAGGCCTTCGAACAGCTGCCAGACATGTTGTTGGTTCATGCTGAGGCTCCTTGTGCGTTGCCTAGTCCCTGGGAACTGAACTTTTTATCCATGCGCTTGACAACGCGTTGAGTGATCAGAGTGATCACCAGATAGATAGCTGCGGCACAGGCGTACCAAGTAAAACTTTCATGGGTTGCGGCAGCCGTTAACTGGGCTTGTTTTAGCAAGTCAGTAACACCAATCAGAGATACCAGCGCCGTATCCTTGAGCAGAACCAACCATTGGTTGGTCAGCCCGGGCAGTGCGTGACGAACTGCTTGAGGAAGAACGACACGGATAAAAGCACGTTGCTTGCTTATCCCCAGAGCACTGGCTGCTTCCCGCTGCCCATTCGGTACTGCTTTTAATGCGCCCCGTAATGTTTGTGCCGCATAGGCTGCGAAAATGAGCGAAAGGGCAATGACACCAGACAGAAATGGGCTGACTTCCACATAATCGCCGGTCAGAATGAACAGTACCTGAGTCGAGCCAAAGAATATAAACAAAACGACCAGTAGCTCCGGAAGGCCTCGCAGGATAGTAACCAGTGCTGTCGTTGGCCAAGAAAGCACACGATAGCGAGACATTTCGCCGCCGGCAAAGAATACAGCCAATACGAGTCCTACCAACAGACTGGCAAAAGCCAGCTGTATCGTCAGCCAGCCAGCCTCTGCCAGGGTAAGCGCATAACCTGATAACGCCATATTACTTACCGAAGTACTTGTCGAAGATTACCTGGTACTTACCGTTAGCTTTAACTGTTTTCAGTGCTGCGTTCAGTTTGTCTACCAGCTCTTGATTGTTCTTGTTTACGGCAATACCAAAACCATTGCCAAAATACTTGGCGTTGGTTACTTGATCGCCAACGTAAGTTAGTTTGTTGTTTTTCTCGAACCATTCAGTAACAACTGCCGTGTCACCAAATACAGAGTCGATACGGCCGTTTTGCATGTCAATAAACGCGTCTTGGTAACTAGCATAAGGAACCGCAGTAACACCATTCATTTGCTCTGTCAGGTAACTTTGATGAGTAGAGCCGTTTTGAACACCTATGCGTTTGCCGTCCAAGGCTTTTTTGCTAGCGAGTTTGCCCTCAATGGCGACAAATGCCGCTGAGTTTTCATAGTAGGCATCGGTAAAGTTAACTTGTTGCAAACGCTGCTCGGTAATATCAATACCAGAAATGGCTGCATCGTAACGACGGAATTTGAGAGCCGGGATCAGGCTGTCAAAAGGCTGATTATGGAAAGAACATTTCGCTTTGATCTCTTCACAAAGAGCGTTCGCTAGATCGACGTCAAAACCCTGAATTTGATTATTTTGATCTACATATTCAAAAGGGGCGTAAGTCGCTTCCATTGCAAACTTGATTTCTTCCTGTGCTGCAACCTGGGTTGAGGCCAGGCCGATTAGGGAAGCTAGTAAGATCTTTTTCATCGCGATACTCCGTGCGTAACTGTGCCCTGCATCGTTGATAGAAATGATGCAGAAGAAATTGGGTTGTCAGGTTATAAGGGTCAAGCTTTAAGACTTAAATCAGTGTGTCAGGTATTCGGCAAATTCCGGGGTAACAGGTTTGACGAAAGCCTCTTTGGTGCCATGTTCGATAATTCGACCTTGTTCAAGGTATAAAACATGGCTGGCAATTTTTCGTGCGAAATCGACCTCATGAGTCACGACGACCTGAGTAATCCCGGTCTCACTGAGTTCATTGATGATTTTGACGACCTGATTGGTTATCTCTGGATCCAGAGCAGCCGTAGGTTCATCGAAAAGCAAAACATCCGGTTTCATCATTAAAGCACGAGCAATTGCCACTCGCTGTTGCTGGCCGCCTGACAGCTGCAGTGGCCAGGCATTGATTTTATCGGCCAGCTGAAGGGTAGAGAGGATCGTCAACGCTTCCTGCTTTGCCGCTTCTTTATGCATTCCCGCCACTTTGACAGGTGCTTCAATCAGGTTTTCCAGTACTGTCAAATGAGGCCATAGGTTGTATTGCTGAAATACCATGCCAACTTTGCGACGTAATTTCAGTCCGTCTTTTTCTTGAACGGCTGAACGGAAGTCGAAGTTTTCATTGGCAATATGTAGTTCACCGCTGCTGGCGGTTTCAAGAAGATTCAGGATGCGTAGCAATGAGCTTTTACCGGCACCGCTAGGACCGAGTAATACCAAAGTATCGCCCTTGTCACAGCTGAAGTTCACATCGTGAAGAACCTGTGTGGTTCCGTAGAATTTGTTGATACTGCTTACTTGAATACTCATGCTGACATACTGCATTAATTGTCACTGGTTTTTTATATTACCCAAAGTGAGATCTTATGCAAGAAAAATGTATAAATAATCCAATGTGTTATATGTTTGTTTATTAAATGTTCATTCCGCGGTGTTTGTGACTGATAAAGCCAGTCTATTACAGAAGGCATGTTAAACAGAAACAAGCTGGGAGGAGAGGGTAGGAAGATGGGCGTGAGATTTTAGTCATTTTCGACAGTAAGGGGGCAATGTCTAGAGGCTGGTATAACAAGGCCACCCGAAGGTGGCCTAGAAGGATAAGACGAACAGGTATGGAATTTTATGCAGTTTGAGCGTGTTGTACTACTTGGCGACGAGCTTGTACAACCAGTGCATAGCCAATCAGAGCAATAAAGGCAGTCACGAACATAGAGGTGGTGACTGTGATCAACCCATGGCCAGAGAATGCCGACACGATGCCGCTTGCTGCGAAGCACACCATTGTCTGCAGGAAGTTAAGTAGCCCGGCAGCCGTTGCACTACAGCTTTTAAAGTCTTCCAATGCTTTGCTGATGATGATCGGGTAGATAGCACCGTTAGCAACTGCCAGCAGGCAGAAAGGCAGCAAGATTGGCCAGATGGTTGTTGGCTCAGTATTGACAGAAATCAGGAACATAACTGTTACGCTGGTAACAAACAGCTTAAGAATCCAAGGTAAAATTTGCTGGCTATCAAATTTGTTCAGCAAAGAACGGCAGCCATAACCACCAATAATAAACGCGACGGTTTGCGGTGCGTAACTTAGGCCGATATCAGCACCTGAATAGCCCATTGCCGACATTACAAACGGTGAGCCAGTTAGATAGGCGAAGAAAGCTGCAGAGCAGGCTGCAAAAATCATCATATTACCAATGAATTTTTTTGAGCTTAAGATTTGCTGGTAATCACGACGCAGCTGAACAGTCACTTTTTCCTGTTTCTTGTCCAAATTGGCGCTTTCAGGTTCTTTAAGTGTCATTATGGACAAAATTGCACCAAAACCAACAAGTGCGACAAAAATGCTGCGCCAGCCAAATTGGCCTTCAAGCAAGGCTCCCGCAAGAGGAGCAAGTGCTGGAGAAAGCGCAACAAGAGGCATAATGGTTGCAAATACGCGCTCAGAGACCTTGCCTTCATAGCGGTCAATAACCACAGCCTGCCAGATAACTGTTGCACTGCAGGCACCTAATGCCTGGGCAAAACGAGCCACTAGCATGAATTCGACATTAGGAGCAAAAGCACACAGTACCGATGCTGCACTGAACAAGATCATTCCCCCCATCAACACTTTAATGCGGCCGATACGGTCGGAGAGCGGGCCGTAGATCAGTTGGCCTAACGCCATACCCAATAGGAAAACACTTAGCGATAAACCTATAAGTGACTGTGATGTATCGAAATCTGACCGCATTGTTTCAAAAGCAGGCAGGTACATATCTGTTGCAAGATAACCAAGCATACTTAGACATGCAAACCATAATAGAGTGATTTTTGAAGGTTGTTTGTTCATAAAAGGAAACTTCATATGTATTACATTTGCGGCAAGTTTAATCTTGCTTTTCGTTGCTGTGAAACGGTAATATTTCAACATTGCTTTCAAAAAATTTGATTTGATATGTTTTCATACAACGATTTGCAAGTTATTGATGTTGTTGCCAGAAGAGGAAGTTTTTCGGCTGCGGCAGAGGAGTTGCATAAGGTTCCAAGTGCAATAAGTTACACGGTTCGGCTTATTGAAGAGCGTCTTGCTGTTGATTTATTTGTTAGATTGCACCGACAAGTACAGCTTACCCCCGCTGGTGAGTTTTTTGTCGAGGAGGCGCGGGATCTGCTCAAGCGGATGGAACAGATGAAATCGCAAACCCAGCGGGTTGCGAATGGTTGGTCGCAGAGTGTGTCGGTTGCACTTGATACTGTTGTGAGGGAAAGCCGGGTTAATACCCTGGTCAGAGATTTTTACCGTGAGTTTCCCGACGTTGAGCTGCACTTGTCGATGGAGGTATTTAACGGAGTGTGGGATGCATTGGCCGATGGCCGTGCAGATCTTGTTATTGGGGCAACGGCAGCGGTGCCGGTTAGTGGTTCGTTTGATTATCGGGACATGGGGACGCTGTACTGGAAGTTTGTTACTGCCCCCGATCATCCGTTGGCTGCTGCGGATAATGATATTGAACCCGAAGAACTCATGAAATACCCGGCAATATGTATTGAGGATACCTCCCGGGTGCTGCCCAAACGTGTTACCTGGGTGATGGATAACCAGCGTCGACTCATGGTGCCAAACTGGTACAGTGCCATTCAGTGCCTGAAAGCCGGGCTTGGGGTGAGTGTTGTTCCGGAGCATATGGCACAGCCTAGGATTGATGCCGGTGAACTGGTTGAGAAGCAGTTGGCAAATAAACCGCCGGTGAGCCCATGTTGTTTGGCCTGGAACAAGGAGAGCCGAAATCCAGCTATTGATTGGCTGCTTGAATATTTGGGTGACAGTGAGCAGCTTCACCGCGAATGGATGCGATAAGGTAGCCAAGAAAGCTCGCAGGATTTATCGTGCGAGCTTTCAAAATTTTGGTGAGAATATTATTCGCCTGTTGGCTCTTGTTGGCCTTCTTCTGTCGCGCGTTGATGCTCTTCCTGCTGTGATTCGGCATCTTGGTTTTGCGCCGCTTCGGCTTCCATCTTGGCACGGTCGGCTTTTGAGATGTAGCGAGGCTTGTTACTGCGATGAAGCTTCGCGCTTGTCTTCTTCTGCCTTTTTTTCAGGGCCTCGTTAATTTTTTTCTTACGGTTCATAGTTTCAGTGTTCGCTTGTCAATGTTAGGCGGTGATTGTAGCGGTATCTTGATTGAAGACAAGTAGAACGGTGGTTTATTCTTGTTTATACCCAAACTCCCTCAGTCAACTTACCCTATGGGAGTGAGTCCGGCATCTTGAAGAAGCGTGGGTATCGTCAGTTAGCTTGCTTGTTTAAGTGTTTGATAACCAGCAAAAATCCTGGTGCTGGTGGTGATCCAGCAAAGGGTGCCAAATATCCATGCGATAGTGGCAAAGTGCTGTGGCAGCAGACAAAATAGGATAAAACAGCTGATGGTCTCGGTGCCTTCGGTTAAACCGCCTATGTAGTACAGTGATTTTTGTTTATATACCGGACTTTCGATATTGCGTTTGCTTGCCATAATAGCAAAGGCCAGAAAGCTCGATCCCGTCCCAATAAATGAAAAGATCAAGAAGGCACCGGCAACCGCATTGGCATCGGGATTGGCGAGCACAAACCCAAATGGCACCATTGAGTAAAATAGGAAATCGAGGGTAATATCCAAAAAACCGCCGCAATCGGAGATCCCCTGTCGCCGCGCCACTGCACCGTCGAGGCCGTCGAATATCCGGTTAAGGAGTATAAAAGCAAGCGCCCAGAGGTATTCCTGCAATATCAGAGAAGGCAATGCAAGCATTCCGATAGCAAAACCAGCCAGTGTTATTTGGTTAGCCGTAATTCCCAACTTGTCTGGCAGGGCTGAAAATGTCTGTAAAGGCCATCGAATTACTTTGATGGCGTAGCGATCTAACATAGGAGTCCTCTTCCTTCTTGGGGGGATTCAGCCCATGGCCAGCGAAGTACACTGCCACCATCGGGAATATCGTCATCGTCATGGGTTACCATCAATGCAGGAACTTGTTGCTGTCTGATCTGTTCGAACACAAAGTCTCTAAATTCGCTGCGCAGGGCTTTGTCGAGCTTGCTAAATGGCTCATCAAGCAAAACCGTATGAGGCTCAGACAATAACATACGCATTAAGCTAATACGGGCGCGTTGCCCTCCCGATATTTCAGTCGGCATTTTGCCGGCTAACTCGCGCAGTCCAATTTGTTGCAGTGTTGCAATGGCCTTCTCTTTGCGAGCCGTACCTCGAATCGTTTTAGGTAAACCGAATGCAAGGTTTTCCCATATATTTAAGTGCGGAAACAAGAGGTCATCTTGGAATAAAATGCCGATACGCCGCTGGTCGGGGGCCATTTCAATCATACTTAGTCCATTAAGGCTAATGGTTCCCTCGAGTAAAAAGACAGGACTCAGGTGACCAGCGATGGCGCTGAGCAATGTTGATTTACCGCAGCCACTTGGCCCCATCAAAGTGAGAACATTACCAGGTTCAACAGTGAAGTTGACCGGCTGAAACAAGTGTTGTTCATTATTACTTAAAGTGAGGTTTTCCACAGATAATGTCATCTGGGCTTTCTCTCCGTTGTTGCTGAGTTCGTCGGGTAAAGCGAGCAGAGTAGCGATTTGCTGCGATAGCCATAGTGAAGAAAATAAAGGGCAAAACGCCCTGAAGCAGACCATATATCGCGCTGACGCGGCGATCCTGACCACTGCCAAGTGCCACGGCTTCTGTGGTTAGGGTCGATATACGGCCGGCACCAAGCATCTGGGTCGGTAAATACTGGGCGAGACTGACACTAATCCCGACAGCAAAGCCAAGCCAAATGGCCGGTAGCAAAAGCGGGCGTTTTACCCGCCACCAAGTTTGCCAGCCGTTTAGCCCTAGACTGCGTGCAGATTGGTCAAGACGAATGTCATAGTTTCGCCATGGGCCGTCCAACGCTAAGTATAAATACGGGAAGACGAAAAATAGATGGCTCCATGCAACCCAAAACCAATACCATTGCCCGGGAATGAAAAATGTTGTGATTTGAATACCAAACAACAGTGATAGCTGAGGCAGCACCATTGGCAGCGCAATTAGCCAGCTGGGTATTCCTCGCTGATACTGTTGGCGGTATTCGAGACAGGCAACGGCCAATATTAGAGAGCAAAGACTGCTAGTCAGAGCAAGGCTGATACTGTTGGCGGCAAGCTCAAAAAGTGACAAAGACTCTTGTTGCCAGAAGCGAAGACTATATCGACTAGGTAGCAAGTCTGGGAATCGCCAACGTTGGGCAAAAGACCAAAGTACCAATACAGGAATAACTAGAATTGGTATCAAGATAAAAGGGGCGTAGCTCGGAAAGTGCCGTTTAGGTCGCAGCAAGGCCATATTAGTGCTGTCGTTCGACCTTACTCTGCTTGGGCCATTAATTTGCCACTGGCGGCAGTATTGGAGCAGATACCACTCTGCAACACGGATGATCCCAAGGCTCAGTAAGGCGATCGCTAACAATACGATTGCACCGACCGCCGCCCGTGGTAGTAGTGTCAGCTCAGGTTCATTGAACCATTGCCAGACAAGAATCGAGAATGTTGGCGGCCTGGTTGGTCCCAGAATTAACGAGACGTCGACAACAGAAAGGCCATAGGCGGCCACCGCAAAGATTGGTAGTCGCATTCCCGGCAACCATTGGGGCAAGATGACCTTCAGCCAGCTTTCATTGTGATTATATCCCAGCCCGGAAGCAACGGCTTGAAGGCTATTCACCTTAATCTGCTGAAGAACAGAAATGCTCATTAGTAACAGAAATGGGGTTTCTTTTATGGCGAGAGCAAGCAAGAGACCAATGCCATATTGATCTTTTATCAAGCTGAATAAGCCATTGGTATCAAATCCAATTGATTCAAGCAGGCGGTAAAACCAGCCTGCGGGGGAAAACGTGAATGCGAAGCCGATGGCAAAGGCGACGTGCGGCATCGCTAGCATGGGCGAGAGGGAGTGCTCTACATGCTGCCAGCGGGGGCTATTCCAGTATTGTTTTAGGATCAGGAAGCAAAATAAAATCGCTACTCCTGTACTGCCAAGGCCTGTGAATAAAGTAAGCCATATGGACTGAGTCAGCCCGGGCCATTGGGCAACAGCGGCAAAAGCAGAAAGATTCGGTGTTGTTAGTCCTAAAGATGGTAGCCACGAAAACGCAGGAATAATGATACCCAAAATGCCTGGCACGAATGGCAGAGCGCAGAGGGCGAGGGTGAAAAGGTACAGCAAACGAATCATAAAAAACCTAGTGAATGGGTATTAGCACCGAAATATCAGGGCCAATACCCATACAATGTTAGCTACCGTAGCGCTTTTGCCACTCAAGTTCCAGCGCCGTAAGCCAGCTCGGGTGAGGCTCGGGAATGGACTTAAACAGCGAGAAGCCTTGAGAACCTCCATCTGCGAGCGCGCTCTGCTTCAAAACAGAAGGATCGCCCCAAATCGAAGAGTCCGCTTTGCGGACCTGTGCTTCAGGGCCCATCAGGAAGTTAATCGCAACCAAGGCCCCTTCTTTCGCCGACGCATTCCATGGAACGGCCAAAAAGTGAATATTAGACAGTGCCCCTTGGTTGAAGGCATAAGTTTGCGCGGATTCTACCAGATTACCGTGCTCTATGGCCGCATTTGCCGCATTGGGGTTAAAGGTAATTGCCAGCAACAGCTGTCTGTCATCCAGCAACTGGATTGTTTCGCTGGTGCCGGACGGGAAGCGTTTTCCTTCCTGCCACGATACCGGATGTAGCTGATCCAGATATTGCCATAGCGGTGCGGTAACTTGGTCAAATTTGGTTTTATCGGCTTTGGTATCAAGAGGCAGGTACAGTGCATCTTTATTGTCAGTTAGCTCGATAAGTGCGGCTTTCAGGAAGCTGCTGCCGTGAAATTCCGGCGGCTGCGGGTAACTCACCTTACCCGGAAAAGCTTTTGCCAAGCTCAACAGTTCGGTGAAATTTTGTGGAGGATTATTCAGTGTTTTCTTGTCGTGAATAAATACCAGCTGACCGACGCCCCAAGGTGCTTCAAGGCCATTCGTCGGCTCGGTAAAGTCTTCGTCTATAGGCAGAGACTTATCAACAAACTCCCAGTTTGGTAGTTGCTTGGTGAACGGTCCGTAGAGGAGGTTGCTTTGCTTCATCGAACGGAAGTTTTCACCATTGATCCAAACCATATCGACACTGCCGCCAGTATTTTTGCCTGCGGTCTTCTCCGCCAGCAAACGCTGGGTCGTTTCGGCAATATCGGCAACCTTCACGTGCTTGAGTGTCACACCGTATTGTGACTGAAGCTGACGGCCTGCCCAGCGCAGGTAGTCATTGATTTCCTGGCTGCCACCCCAAGCGTTAAAGTACACGGTTTGTCCCCGAGCTTTAGCAACAGTTTGCTGCCAATTGTCAGCCGCCGACACCTCTGTCTCGGCTTGAATGGTGGTCAGGCTCGAGGCTAGCGAAATAGCTACACCCAACAGTAATTTTTTCATGTGATCAAATATCCCTTTCTTCTTTTAATTCGGTATTGGAAGGCTTAGTACTTCCCTCTGGGCTGCGGTTCTCTTTGCGCATCCAGCCGTGATATTTCTCAACCCAGGCGAGCAGGCCTTTAGGGGCATTCGCCTGCTTCCAGACGCCCGCGGTATATTTTGCCGCCTCACTCATTGTCGGGTAGGGGTGAACAGTACCCAGGATCTTGTTCAGCCCTAAACCATGGCGCATCGCAAGGGTAAATTCAGCCAGCAGTTCGCCTGCATTGCTGCCGACGACGGTTGCCCCGAGGATTTTGTCTTTTCCTTTTGGCGTAATAACTTTAATGAATCCACGATCTTCACCATCTGTGATGGCGCGGTCAAGATCATCGATCCCATAAGTGATGACCTCATAATCAATACCTTGTGTTTTGGCTTCTTTCTCATTGATCCCGACCCGGGCAACTTCCGGCGATGTATAGGTTGCCGCTGGTAATACCGAGTAGTCCGTTTTGAATTTCTTGAATTGACCGAACAGGCCATTGACTGCGGCATACCATGCTTGATGTGCGGCGGCATGGGTAAGTTGAAATGGCCCGGCCACATCACCAACCGCGAAAATATTCGGGTATTCGGTCTGCAAGTACTCATTTACTTTTACTGTGCCACGCTCTGTCGTGGTAATGCCTAGCTCTTCAAGGCCAAATCCTTGCACGTTGGCGACACGGCCCAGTGCCAGCATCACGGCATCAAACTCGACAATAACTTGTTTCTCATCGCCGACATCAAGGTATGCCCGCTGAATATGGGTTCCGTCTTGTTCGGTGACAGATTCGAAGCGCATAGCCCGGTGGTTCAGTTTTATGTCTACCCCGTCATTATGCAGGCTTTGCCTTACAAGTTCGGAAGCTTCGTTATCTTCGCGGATCAACAGCTGCTCAGCCATTTCAACTAATGTTACATCACTGCCCAAACGGCTGAAACTTTGTGCCAGTTCACAACCGATTGGCCCGCCCCCGAGTACCAGTAGGCGCTTAGGTTGTGTTGTGAGCGACCAGATAGAATCGGATGTCAGGTAGTTGACCGTATTAAGTCCCGGGATTGCCGGCACTAACGGGCGTGCACCTGTGGCGATAACGATATTTCTGGTGGTGATCCGATCGCCATTGACTTCCACTTCCCACGGCGACAGGATTTTTGCGTCCCCTGCAATGCAGTTGACACCGAGTTTAGAGTAACGCTCTACTGAATCATGGGGCTCAATCTTGGCAATGACATTATGCACCCGTGCCATGACTTGTTTGAAATCGACTTCGGGCTTGCTGGTTGTAATACCAAATTCTTGAGCACGAGATATTTCCGCCATTGTATGAGCGGCCCGAATGATAGCCTTAGAGGGAACACAGCCAGCATTCAAACAATCGCCGCCCATTTTATGGCGCTCGATAAGCGTAACTTTAGCTTTTACCGCTGCCGCAATATAAGAGCTGACCAGTCCGCCTGCTCCTGCACCAATAACAACCATGTTCTGGTCGAATTGTGTCGGACGCTGCCAGCTAGCATATACGCGGCGCTGGTTGACTATGTTGATTATGAACTTGGCCACAAGGGGAAATATCCCCAGCAGGGCCAGAGAAATCAGAACCGGAGCCGAGATAATGCCGCTTAGTGAGTCAATTTCACCGAGTTGGGTACCTGCATTGATATATACCATGGTGCCGGCCAGCATCCCGACTTGGCTAACGAGGTAGAACATCCGTGTGCTAATCGGGGTTAGGCCCATTAGCAGGTTGATCACGAAGAACGGGAAGACTGGGATCAGGCGCAACGTGAACAGATAAATAGGACCATCTTTGGCTATCCCTGCATTAATTGGTGCCAAGCGGTGGCCAAATTTATTCTGCACCCAGTCACGTAAAATAAATCGGCTGAACAGGAAGGCCAAGGTTGCTCCGATTGTGCTGGCAAAAGACACTAGCAACAGGCTCCACCAAAAACCGAATAAGGCAGCACCCAATAGCGTCATAATCGCGGCGCCCGGAAGCGACAGAGCAGTCACGATGACATACAGAACAAAAAATACCGTGCTTGATAAGAACGGTTGCTGGGCAATGGTATCTTGCAGTGCAATTTGCTGGGCTTTTGCTTGTTCGAGGGTGAGGTATTGCCCAAGGTCAAAGGTGAACCATAGCCCGATAAGGCTGGCTATTGCTCCGAGTAATAGCAGTTTTTTTCTATCCATGATTTTACCTTTCATTATCGTCCGATGGGGAGGTAAATGATTTCTGTTGGGGCTTTGGTATTTCGTGAGGTTGAATAGGCAGTGAACAAAAATCTTGTTTCGGCACATCCAGTGCAGTGTTAAATTTTGCCGACAGATTTTGGAAAGCAATTAAAGCCGTTAGCTCAACGATAGCATCATCGTTATACCACTGCTTTAACTGCGTAATCATGGCCTCATCTACTTTCTGGCCAGTGATGGTGATAGCTTCGACATAGGCAAGAACTGCTTGCTCTTGCTGATCAAAAAGATCACTGAATTGCCAGTTGGCCAATGCTTTGATTTTCTCTACCGAGTCGCAACGCTCGGCTAGTTTCATACCATTGGCATCAACACAAAACTCGCAGTCATTGAGTTGTGATACACGAACACAGACTAAAGAACGTACAGTGGGCGTAACTGGTGACGATTTGCGATCCAGATAGCCAAAAAAACCGGCAACCAGCCAGAAAAGGGTAGGGCGGCGGCCCCAAAGTAGTGCTGGGTTCAGCACGTTGCCATAATGACGTTTTTGTAGCCAAAGAAGTGGCTGGATAAGAAAAGAATAGTGTTGCTTGGCTGGAATACGCACATGAGCCCCTTAATGATGCCTGTCTGCTGTAATATTATGCTACAGCGAGTATATCAATCTAATAGATACAATGTTCGAATAAAATACTAGATTGGTATGAGACAGAGACCGAATAAAAGGCAATAAAATTTCAGAAAAGCAAAAAAAATCTTTAGTTTCGATTAGTTGAGTGAAATATAAACAGCTCGGTTTTTCTGTTGTTTGACCATATCAGGCACCTCTGGCTGCTGTAGCAAGATATAACCCGATGCAAGTAGTGGCATTACTGCTAGCGCCATTGTTTTACCGATATGGTAATTGCGGTACCAGTATTTTCTTGAGCGAATTTTTAGTAATACACCCCATAGCAGCAGTATTATATTGAAACCAATCGTAAGGCTAAGCGTGTCATCTAGGGCATCTAACGGTGCAAATTGTCGGTATACCATAAACAGGGCCACAGTGGGCGGGATCAGGCTGATTACCACCAGAGCACGCATGAGCTTTGGCCACTTGCAAAACTTGTCTTTGAACATCTGGTCAGCTTGTCCAGGAAAAGGCTTGGAACAGTGCATGACAACCTCCTGCTTGAATGACAGCTCAATTCTACTTGTGGCGACTTTGAAGAAAAGTATATTGATTGATTTGTGAACAGCTTTGTGAGAAGTATCAATATTTGACGTTCTATGACAATAAATTGTCATCTGATGGGCAATAAAGTGATAATAAAAAGATATATGCACATAGAGCTATGCGCGTATATTTATTTCAATTGGGTGAGTATATTCGCGCAATAATAAATCGCGCAATAATAAAAAAGAGGTGCCTAAGCACCTCTCTTAATATGCATTACTAATTTAGGATGACGGTAGTTCAGATAGTAACTCAGAACGACGTCGTTGAGTGATTACCGACCAATGCTGGCCACTAACAGCGCCTTCCAAAGCCCATAATAACTCGATATTAACTGACTCTTGGTGGGTTTGCTGCAAGGCCTTGTAGGCATTCAGCGCGCCAGCTTCAAAGAGTTCGTCAACTGTGGTAATGCCGGCTTTTTTCAGCATGCGTTCATTGGCTAAGCGTAGGTTCGGCAAATCCTTAATACGATTTGGACCTGATTTGCTCTTGGTTTCTTTATCTTGCTTGGCGGCAGTGAAGGAACGCTTGGCTTGGCAAAGAATTTTATCAGGGGCATTCCACCATTCTTGCGGAATAGCGTAATGCTTAGTAACTACAGGAAAGCCGCGCTTTTTATACACATAAGGTGTAAGCCCAGCTAATTTAAATTCTTCTTCATTTTCAGCATTTGCGCGTAGATGCAACTTATCGTTTACAACTAGTGCAAACATTGTTTCACCCGCGAATATACCAAAACCGCCAAACATTGAGCGAGACTTCACATTCTCGAAACAACTGAATAATCGTAGTGATTCTTTAAGTACTGGTTTGTCCATGCTTCTTCTCGGTGAAAAATATCTTGAGTCACCTAACAACAGAGCGAGGATTTCAGATTAGCAAATTTCACAAAAAAGCTATGTCAGGAAAATGTCAGGATTCATGACATCACTTCTTGCTATATCCATCGGCAACCCCGCTACCATAAGAGACTTAGTTATAGCTAAACTAACTACTTTTAGGCCGGAAGCTTTGCGTCCCATCCTTTCGGATGGTTTGCCTTGTTCGTGACTTATTTAGCATATCTCAGATAGTATTTTTGAACTTGCTCCCAATTTTAAAAGTGTGATCTTACTTCAAATAATAGGTTGATTTTTTTGATTATCTGATGACTAGATGCCTTAAAATATTTACAACAAAAAAACCGATATCTAGTATCGGTTTTTCGTGGCGACTTGACTGTTTAGGCGTTCAAGTCTTTCACTGATTTACGAACAACAAGCTCTGGTGCCATTTCAAAGATACGGCGTTCATGCTCTTTATCTTTGACTCGTTCCATTAGGATCTCAATTGCCGTTTTGCCCAAGCGACGCTTAGGCTGGTGGATTGTAGTCAGAGGCGGAGAGAAATAGGGGGCCAAATCGATATTATCGTAGCCGATAAGTGAGATATCGTCAGGAACACGTAAACCAGCCTGCTCGAAAGTGCTAATTAATGCCATCGCCATAATGTCGTTGAAACAGAAGATGGCTGTTGGGCGATCTTCCATAGCGATGAATTTATTGGCCGCGATAACCGCGGACTCACACTCAAAGTCGCCGTCGAGCAACCACTCTTCGTTGACACTAAGCTGCGCTTCATCCATCGCTTTATAAAAGCCTTTCAGGCGCTCACGGCAAGTTGATTTGTCAGGGTGACCAGACAGACAACCGATTTTTTTGTGACCGTGCTCTATAAAGTATTTAGTTGCAACATAGCCGCCAAGTTCAGCATTATCCTGAATCTTATCGGTTTGCGGGCTTTCCGGGCCCCAGTCCATGATAACCATCGGTAGATCTTTTTTGCGCTCAAGCAGTTCCAGTAGCTTTTCGTCTAAGTCTGAGCACATTACCAGTAGGCCATCAACCCGCTTTTCAGCGAGCATGCGCAAGTAATCGCATTGCTTGGCGAGATTACCTTCGGTATTACACAGGATCAGTGTGTAACCTTCGCCGTAGCAATACTCTTCCACCCCATGCACAACTTCCGCAAAGAATGGGTTGGTAGATTTAGTGACTAGCATACCGATTGTACGGGTAGTGTTGCACTTTAGACTTCGTGCAACAGCACTTGGCGCATAATTCAATTCGTCTACGGCCGCTAATACTTTTTTCTGTGTTGCTTCTGCAACAAAGCGTGTTTTGTTGATCACGTGGGAAACTGTTGTGGTTGATACACCAGCCATACGTGCAACATCTTTAATCGTTGCCATATTTATTCTTCTAATAATTTAAGTTCAGAGGTCAGAGGCGACCATTTCATAATCACTTGTAATAAAAGTACCAAACAGAGTAATAATCTGACTCTATTCAGATTATTATTCTGTTTGGTACCGCGTCTAAAACGCCAAAAAGCCGCTTCATTTACGGGCGGCTTTTTTCTCTCGTCTTCTACTAGACGTTGCATTGTGTAATCGCTTGCGCTCACATTCTACTGAGTGTAGCGCACAGTGCAACGTTTCTGTGTCTCAACCCTAAAATTCTTGATAGATATCAACAAACTCAATGCAATTTTATATCAATTAGGTGCATATTAATCATCATATAATTTTTGAAAACCTTGCAGGTGAGGCATAAGCCTGAATGTAGCCGTCATCGATAGTAATTAGACGATAAGTATATTTGCTGCCAAGTTAAGGTTATAGGTCGTCATTATAACTTGATAGGAAAATATTGGAGAAACGTAGCATGAATCAAGTAAAGCAAGAGCGCCTTCAAAAACGTCTCGGTCCTGAAATTAAAGAATTTCGTGAATCTTGCCTTACCCTGCAATTAGCAACTGTGGATGCTGAGGGTAAACCTAATGTGAGCTATGCGCCGTTTGCTCTGTTGGAAGACGGCTATTATGTGTTGATAAGTCAAATTGCCAAACATGCTCGCAATTTGCTTGAGAATCAGCAAGTTTCTTTGATGATGATCGAGGACGAAGGGGGAGCAAAGGAAATTTACGCGCGTAAGCGTCTGACATTTGAGGCAAATGTTGCTGTGGTTGAACGAGATAGTGCGCGTTGGTTTAACGCGGTTACAGAGTTAAAAGTACGCTTTGGAGAGATTGTCGGTGGTCTGAGTGGGCTGGAAGATTTCACCTTGTTCTGTCTTGAGCCGACCCACGGTTTGTTTGTAAAGGGCTTTGGTCAGGCTTTTCAGGTCAGCGGTGATGATTTGGTCGATTTTATCCATTTGCAGGAAGGGCACAAACTACTCAAAGATGGCAGTGAAACTATAAAACCGACTGAAGAGCTGTAATTGTCGCACCCAAGCAACTTCACTCTGAACCTTGAAGTGGCGAGGGTATCGTCAGGCCTTTGTTCGTTTAGGTCGTTATTGCGGACTCTAGCGGAAAGGCTTGATCCGGATCATCGTAATACGAGGGCTCGCTTGCTGTACGAAAAATTCGTGTGATAATTATTGTATTAACGTCAGAGATATCGGGTTACATTTATGTCCAGTGATAATAAAAGTGGTGTGCGCTTTGCGTATATTGCAAGTTTTCTAACGCCATTAACCTTTATGATTTCAGGCATTGTTGCCGTAATTTATTCGGCTTATAAGCTGAATAAGGGCACCGATGAACTGACATATAGTCACTACTACACCATTATTCGTACCTTCTTTTTATTCTTTACTTTTTTTGTGGTGTTAGGTGTGACGGCTGCAACGACAAGCGGCATGGTAGCCGGTGCGGAATACTGGGTGCGGAGTGATTTTCTCGATAAGGCGCTTAGTGCAATCCCGATTGTCGGCCTTATTATCGCCGCGATGGCCATTGTGAAATGGTTCTTCAAGCATATCCAGGGGATGAAACTGCTTAGCCAGAACAAAGCGATAGAGCTATAACCATACTTGCGAGGTTGATTAAATCCGAAACGAGTGATTGTTTCGGATTTTTTTTGTCAGATCATTCTTGTTGAAATAAGCTGTTCCAAACAGTACGGGGCTATATTTAAATTAGAATGAATTATGAACCAGTAGATGAGGAGGGGATCTCATGGCTGCAGAGTCAACTGGTCCCAGTAAAGCGAGGACTCAACAGACTCATCGCTCTTTGAGTCAAGGTAAACACATGAGTATGCATGAAGGGATCGCACCATGGTGTGATTGCTGTGTTTGCGAAGCTGAGCCATATTGGGTAGAGGTGGCCGAAGAGTTGGGAATTAATCTGAGCGATTATGAGGATGATTATAAATAATTTCTTTCTGTGTAAAAAACTCTCCGCATCAGATTTGTTGCGGTGAGATATAGTCTTGGTGGTACAAGCTGCCACCCACATTGTTCAGGTTGCTTTTTATAATCATCGATTTTAATTTAGAAAGTATGATGCTGATAACTCTGTTCGCTTACCTTCTATGTTGTTGCTGTAAATATTTTATTTACGGCCGCTTCCGTGTATCTATCACATAGCAAATCAATCACAAAGCTATCGCACGATTACCTAGGCCGTTGATGTTTACATCCACGGCCTTTTTCTATTTATAAGGATATGATTTATGAAACAGCCGACACTCCAGCTCTTCAATACGCTGAATAGGACATTGAGTCCGTTCCATACGATTGACCCAAAGAAGGTTGGGCTTTATGCATGTGGCCCAACAGTTTATGACTATGCACATATCGGTAATTTACGTACCTACTTATTCGTAGATATTTTAAAGCGTGTGCTACAAATTAACGGGTATCAGGTTAATCATGTAATGAATATAACTGATGTGGGTCATTTGGTTTCAGATGGTGACAGCGGTGAAGATAAGATGGAAAAAGGGGCACGGAAACAACACCTGTCGGCCTGGGATATTGCCACATTTTTTGAAGATGCCTTCTTCGCAGATCTAGAACGGCTTAACATTATCCAGCCTTCCATCACTTGCCGTGCAACCGACCATATCCAAGAGCAAATTTATTTTATTCAGTCGCTTGAAGAAAAAGGCTATACCTACCAAACCAGCGATGGTCTTTATTTTGATACTGAAAAACTATTTGATTACGGGAAACTTGCCCGACTAGACAAACACGGTTTGGAAGCGGGGATTCGTGTCGATATGGCAGAGAAAAGGCATCCAACGGACTTTGCTCTATGGAAATTCAGTGGCCGACAGAAAAGGCAAATGGAGTGGTCAAGTCCATGGGGAGATGGCTTCCCTGGGTGGCATATTGAATGTTCGGCGATGGCAGAGAAGTACTTAGGAGAAATCTTTGATATACATATCGGTGGTGAAGATCATATTCCTGTCCACCATACCAATGAAATAGCCCAATGCCAGGCCAAGAATGGACAGGTACAGGCAAATTTTTGGATGCATGGTTACTTCTTGAACCTTAACAATGAGAAGCTCTCTAAGTCTGGCGTATCGCTGCGTTTAGAAAGTCTAATTGACCAAGGTTATGAGCCTCTGGCTTATCGCTATTTAACCTTAACCAGCCACTATCGTAGTCATCTCAGCTTTACATGGGAAGGGTTGGCTGGTGCACAGAAAGCACTCCGTCGATTAAGAGAGAGAATCACAGTTATGCCTGCTGGTGGTGCTGTCGACGATCAGCTCAAAGCTGAGTTTCTTGCTCGTATCAACCGTGATTTGAATATGCCGCAAGCGTTAGCTTTAGCATGGAAGGTTATCGATAGTGAAATAGAACCAGCCAACAAAAAAGCAACGCTGCTCTATTTCGATCAAATATTTGGCCTCGACCTTGGTAGGGAAGAGCAAGTAACAATTCCCACTCAAGTTCAGCACCTTGCTGAGCAGCGTAAACGAATGAAGCAGCAAGGTCGATACAGTGAAGCCGATGCAATTCGCGAGCAAATTCTAGCTTTGGGGTATCAAGTAAACGATAGTGTGGATCAGTCGTGTGCTATCAAGCCGCGTTAATGAAGCGTTATAAAAAGCCGCCATTAAAGAAGCATGGCGGCTTGTATCAGGCTATTTGGACTTAAAAGAGTATTCTGGATGGCGCTTATTCAGTTCACTTCTTAACATCCCGTTATGACCTACGGTAACGTGACAAGAGACACACTGGATAGGATCCCCTGACGCTAACTGGTTTTTATAGTGAGCATGTGTTTGTAGCGATTTGGGGTTTTCAGCGTCTTTTCTATCCAATAGCTCCTGATGACAGCTTAAACAGCCGCTGTCAAAAACAAATCGTTCTCGTTCCTCCCTGCGAGCTATCCAGTCAATTTCATCTGTATTAGTGAAGTTTTCGACAAAGACGTCGTTAATTCCATGTTTGGTTTTATCCAGCATGTAACTAACAACTGAATCTTGCGGAAGGTGGCAATCGACGCACTGAGCCACAAATCCATGGCTGTTGTTACCTCCATGTACATCAAGCTTAAAGGTATTCGCCATAGGTTCCATCGAATGACAGGAACCGCAAAACGCTGCATCACCAGTGCTATGGGCGATTTCCGCTGTAACAAGGCTGGCACCTGTACCAAGTAATCCACCTATAGCCAGCAGGATCACAATAAACCATTTTTTATTCATAGTGTCTCCTTATGGCACTTTACCCATCCAAGAGGTAGTGGTGTGGCAGTCTGCACAAAGGTTTGTGGAAGGTTCGTGTTCTGCGTGGCACTCATAGCAATCGAGAGATAACCCGTCATGGAAAGAGTTGTGTGGGTTCGTGTGATTGGGATCCATAAACTGAAGCCGATCAGCTACCTTCTTTGCACTGCCATGGCATGACAGACAGCTTTCTGATTCTAGCGGCTCAAACTCTTCTGGATCATTACCCTGATGGCACATGACACAATCGAACTTTAGCTTTTGATGATGAGGTTTTAAGGTGTACTCATCGGCCAATGATTTCCAGTCAGGCTCAGCATCGGCGTACACCCAAGAAGCAGTTACTGTCAGCAGTAACGTCAACATTGCAGTTAGGATGTTTTTCATAAGCATTACTTTTTTTCGAATGAGGGGTGGCTTTCGCCACCCAGTTTGAGGCTTATGCCCAAGGTATTGTTTTTGCTGCATTTTCGCCAGCAACTATACCGAACGTACCGCAGTCGATGGTTGAGCATGCCGTCAAACGGATATAGCCGTAGGTTCCAGCCGATGCTTCTCCACACACGAATGCACCTTTAATCGGTTCACCAGTTACCACATCGATCGCTTCTGCACGTGGAGAGATCATTGCTCCCCCCTGTGCATAGTTGTAGCGAGGGTTAAGTTGCATTGCATAGTAAGGAGCCTGAGAGATAGAAGATGCGCCTTTTAGCACGCCTTTTGGTTTATGGAACTCGTCTTGATCCTGTGCCATATTTTTGTTGTATTTATCAACATTGGCTTTCAGTAGGTTGGTATTCATTTTGAAGTTATCTGCCAGCGCCTCTAAAGTGTCGAACTTCCAGATAGTACCGTTAATACCGTTTTTGCCATCTAGAGATAGGTGGAAACGCTGCTGGTCATGGTAATGCTCTGCACCTTTTTGGTCATAAATCAGTACCGTGTGTTCACCATCAATGTGGCGGCGTTCTTCCAGAATTGCCATACCAATGGCTTGACGGTCATTGTTGTTGTACTCATCAACAAAACGCTCTCCAGTGCGAGGGTTTACCAGGATACCCCAGCGAATGTCCTCTGTCGGAATAGGGAAAGCAAAACGAAACAGGGTCATATGGATTGGTTTAAACCCTGCACTGATCATCGCTTTGATTGCGCCACCCGTGGCACCAGGTTGAGTGGTTGACGCTGCGTTATACATAGTGCCGACTTCGTCACCACGGAACTTACGGTCTTGGTTATAGCCACCTGTAGCCATAACCAGGCCACGTTTGACTTTGTAGTATTTTACTTTACCCGAGCTGTTGAGCTCTGGATTATCATTGTCACCCAGATCATCATGTTTTCTGCTAAAGCGATATTTCTCGCGGACTTTAACGCCAATGACTCGACCTTCATCATTTCTCAATATTTCGTCAAGTAGGATCTTTTTGCGAATCTCAACATTTGTCAGTTGAGTCTTACAGTAGCCTTGTAGCTTTTTGATGACCTCGGTACCACCGCCCTGGGGCCATACGCAGCGAGCTCTTGAGTGACCGCCTAACTTCTTGACGCCAGTTCCGCCACCGATCGACATGTCATACTCAACACCATGATCTTTAAGGAAGTTGTAAAGCTTTAACGTCCCCTTTGCGGCTACTTCGGTCAGTTCTCTATGGTTGTAGCCTTTTGCTTCTCGTTCTATATCTTTTAGCAGCAACTCCCATGAATCATCGGTTATCCCGATATTTTTTTGAAGATCAGAACCAACAACTGCCATGTTCAGACCAGAGATCAGAGATGAACCACCCAGCCGTGACATTTTATCTGCGACAACGACTTTTGCGCTAGCATCGGTTTCCGCTGCACGAATAGCGGCAATCATTCCGGCCATGCCAGAGCCAATGACCAGCACATCCATTTCGTCATCCCACTGGATATCATTAGGATCAGTGGCAGCAAAAGCTGCTGACGAAAGGCCAAGGGCAGATACCGGGGCCATGGCTGCTGCACTCAACCCCAGTTTTAAGAAATTACGACGTGAACTATTCTCAGACATGACTTTTGCTCCATGTACACTGCTGCGTACTTTTGTTCTTAAGAAGATATGGAGCATTGTGCGCAGGCAGGGTCTTTACCTCTATAGTGGTAAACCGCAGTTTCTCCTGATGATTGATCTACAGCAAAAAAGCTTTCTATCAATATGAGAGGCTAAACACAGATTTGAACAAACGGTTGCTAAGGCTACGCTATTGAAAACAAAACTTCTGGTACTCGCAGTAAGCTTGTTTCTCAGTTTCTCTACTTTTGCCGAACAGAAATTGGTGAGAATTGGTGTGCTCGCATTTAACGGGCCTGCATATACGTTAAAGCGCTGGCAGCCAACTATCGACTACCTTAATTATGCATTGCCGGAATATCACTTTGTGATAGTCCCTGCTGACATTCCGACTCTCGATAATTTGGTAAGCAGTGGCCTGATTGATTTCACGTTAACTAACGGCATTAAGTTCCTGATGTATAAATACAATCACCAAGCCGTGAAAATGCTTAACCTTAACCCATTCCATGGGGAAGCCAAACACGCTATCGGTTCCGCTCTTATTGCACGTGCGGATGAGCCAGAAATTGCAAACCTTAAAGCGCTGCGTAACCGTTCAATTATATCGGTGAGCGAGAATGCCTTTGGTGGCTTTAAGGTTATGCTTAGGGAGTTTTTATCAGAAGGGGTGGAGAAGGGAGATCTCAAAAAACTGTCGTTTATTGGTTACCCGCAGCAAAACTTGTTAACTGAAGTGCTAAAAGGTGAAGCGGACTTTGCTATCGCCCCGACTTGCTTATTAGAAAGAAAAGAACGGGATGGCACTATCCCCGCGAATGCATTAAAAGTGATGCGTCGGCAGACTCCGGAATCTGCATTTACTTGCCATACATCCAGTCAACTCTACCCAAACTGGACACTCGCGCGCATGAAGCACGTACCTGCAGACTATGCTAACCATATTGCCAGAATACTACTCACGATTCCTCCGGCGAGCCAAATTGCAGTTTCTGGCCTCTATGGTGGTTGGTCTGTGCCAATTGATGACAGCGCTATCTATCAGTTAATGGATGATATTGGACTGAGTATCCAGCCTTCGTACCTGATCCGTATCTGGATGCAATATCGTGGCTGGTTCATGGTTTCCATTGGTTTGTTATTACTGTTTGTCTGTTATCACCTGCGTGTTAACTACCTTGTTCATGTCCGTTCCGCCCAACTTCGCAAAGAGATTGAGCAACACAAGCAAACCGCTAACCAGTTAGAGAAAGAGACGAATCAACTCTACAAAGCACAGCGTATCTTATTAAGTGGCGAGTTGGCCTCTGGTGTAGCCCATGAACTTAATCAACCGTTAATGGCAATCAGTACGTATGCTACAGGCTGTAGAAAGAGAGTCGAACGCTCAGAGCTCAACCAGCAGCAGCTCTTGACGGCGCTGGAGAAAATTGAGCAGCAGACACTGAATGCCAGCGAAATCATCCAGCGAATGCGCAACTTTATGAAAATCCATAGTCATGAAAAAGAGCATATCTCAATTGAGTCACTGCTTAACAATACATTGCTGACTTTTCAGCACACCCTTAAACGCCAGAATATTCACCTGATCACAGATATCCACGATACGCATATTTATATCGATCCTGTATTGATCCAGCAAGTGATTGCCAACCTGATTCAAAATAGTATCGATGCGTTAAAAGCATCTCCTCATGACAAGAAGAAGATTGCCATACGTGTCAATTATGATGAGCAGGCCTTAAGTATTGAGCTTTCAGATAATGGTTGTGGTATTTCTGATGAGCAGCTAAAGCAGTTGTTTATGCCTTTCCAAAGCAGTAAAACTGAAGGGCTGGGGCTTGGTATGGTGATATGTAAGCGGATTATCGAGTCACACAATGGCACTATTGACGCACAACAACAAACACTGGGGACGCGTTTCTTGATAACTTTGCCGTTAATAACAGAAGAGGAATAACTATGTCTTGTCCGGTTTATTTGGTCGACGATGACCTTGCCATTATCGATTCGGTATCTTGGTTATTGGAAGGGGAAGGATTCGATGTACATGCGTTTCAAAATGCTGAGAGCTTCTTAAGCCAAGTCGAAATGGCTAATCCCGGTGTCATGTTGTTGGATATTAATATGCCAGGTATTGATGGTCTGGAGCTGCAAAAAAAGATATGCGAACAACAAACATGTTTGGTTGTTGTATTTCTTACCGGGCACGCTAATGTGGAAATCACCAAACTGGCGTTTAAACGTGGTGCCAATGACTTACTGCAAAAGCCTGTTAATGGCGAGGAGCTTTGCAATGCGATCGTACAGGCACAGGATCTGGCCCTTAGCCTTTCAACGTCAAGGCAGAGTAGTGCCGATTTGGAAGCGAAGGTCGCCTCACTGACAGAGCGAGAGAAAGACCTTATTCCACTCATTATTCAGGGAAAAACAAATAAAGTTATTGCCGATGAACTGTGTATAGCATTACGAACGGCCGAAATTCATCGCCATAATTTATTTAAGAAGATGGGGGTGTCGTCGGGTATTCAACTTGCCTTCGAAGGGCAAAGGATCCTTGACCTATTAAGCTAGAACAGTCTCGTGGGTTGTATGGGCGTTTTATAATTACCGAATTTTAAACAGCCTTGCGTAACCTGTCAGGTTCTTCAGGCATATGGGCCAGATCCTGACAGATTACTACGGGAGACTTTATATTACTGAATAGCCTTTACCAGGCTACTGAGTTCTTCGACTAGCTGCTCAGTCTTAGGATCTTGAGCTTTCATTGCTACCAACATATCTTTTTGTAGTTGATCTTGCATCGCCATCAGCTCTTTATCGGCAATGATTGCCTGGCGTTGTTCTGCCATTTTTTGCTTAGCTGCGGCAAATTCTGTTATTAGCTCACTACGCTCTTCTTCGCTAAGAGAAGCATCTTTTACTTGCTCTTGGATCTCTTGTGCCTTGGCGATGAACTCTTCTGGTTCATAACCAATTTCATCGGCTTTTTTCTTGAATTCCCCTTCGAGTTGCTTGGCCTGTTCTGCCAGTTCAGGGTTTTCTTGTAGGGTTTGCTGTCTGATGCTCGTTAGGTCGCGTTGTATCGCATTTATACGATTTACCGTCTCTTTTTGCGCGGAAGGAGAATTTGCTGTTACGTTACTGGCGTTTACCTGCGGAGCCAATAGCATCATAGATAAAAGAACCAGAGGCAAAGACATTTTAATAAACCAGCTCTTCATTGACGGGGATTGTTTCATTAGCGTTTCGATATTATGCATTGCTGATATCTCTTTGTGGTCTGTGTTGCACTAATCTATCGAAGCTGAGAACGGCAAATGTCAGTTAAATGTCATGAAAGCTGTGCGTTAGCTGAACAGGAAGCGGGAAGGAAATAGACGAGGAATGTCGGTAGAAAAAAGCCGGCAATCCATTTGCCGGCAACATGAGATAGCGAGTTCAGCCTTGGTGATGGCTGATTGGATTATTGTTCTTCGCCCGCAAGAAATGCGGAGTCTAACTGACAGAATGCCACCAGCAGATTGACTGCTGCAGTATAAAAACCAAACTTGTCGCGTGAACTACATGCCTGAGCAAACGCCGGTAACCAGTTTAGTAGCATTGACTCGATGAACTTATGCTGCGCCTGCATTACATCTTCCGCTTTTTGCTCGTTTTCTTGGTGGTTGGCAAGAATGATCAGGTTACCCATGAAATCCAGCTCGACAGCAACGTGATCGGCAGGCTCATTGAATTCTTTACGCTGGGCAATATTATAGTCAGCCATCAGCTTGTTCATGTCTTGCGCGGGCTTATCGTTGAGTAGACCGCTTTCACCTACATACATAGATGCGTAGGGAAGGGCGCCAGTTTTAGGTGTGCTTAGGAACAGGCCACAAAAATCAGCGGCAAGTTCAAGCTGCGCATCTTCGCGGGTTTGTAGGTTATTCAAGGCTTCGCGAAAAGCTTCGACTGGCTGTTTCAATTCCGGTGTCATACCGAGGCCAGATAAGAAGGTGAGCATCTCATCGCCATGGTACTCTGCTATATCGTCTTCTGTCAGTTCTCGAGAGAGAAGAGAAGACATCCACCAATAAATTTCTGCACGTTGTTCGTTGAAAGCAATAAACTCTTGCATGGGTACTCCAGAGTAAAGCGTACCGGCTTATAAGGTTTTTATCCTGCCGGCTTGCATAAAACATATTCAGATAGAACATTGGGTTAATCAATTATTATATGTGAATAGGCTCTTTTGGGGGGAATAAAAGGCAATGAAAACGAGGACATTACCCTTTTTTTCCTCAATATTGCCAGAGACGTATTCGTCTCTGGCAATCAATTGGTTCGTAAGCTTATGCCAGATCCATCGCCGGGAATAACGGGTTAATATCCGTTACTTGTTCCGGACCGTTGAAGCCAGTTACTGCCGGTACTTTGCCGGTATATTTTTCAATCTCAACCAGTGCAGAAGCCGCCGATGTTGCCTGGGCCAGTTTTGATGAGCCGACATCCTGAGTCAGAACGTTTGGATCGCCGTAAGTACAGATAGTTCCGGCCTTACCACCTTCTAGCGGGCTATACCATGCACCTTCGTGGATACGACAAACACCTGATTTGTAGTCGTCAGTAACAACGGCACCGGCAAGAACTTCACCGCGGTCGTTGAATACGCGTACGATGTCGCCAGATTTGATACCACGTTTTTTGGCATCTTGGGTGCTGATGTATACCGGTTCACGGTCTGCTACTGAGTAAGTTGCACGGTGATCTGTAGACGAACAAAGCTGTGAGTGCAGACGGTGGTTAGGGTGCGTACTTTGCAGGTTCAACGGGAACTTGTTTGAACGAGGACCGCCGTGGCTGCGCTCATTCTTCTCGAACCACATTGGGTGACCCTGACAATCGTCGTAACCCATATCTGCAATCGTCTTACAGTAGATTTCGATCAGGCCAGAAGCAGTACCCAATGGCTCCAGATCTGGTTCCTTTCGGAATGATTCGTGACGGATCCAGTCTTTGCCTTCTGGGAATTCAATGAAACCTTCGCCTTCCCAGAACTTCTTGAAGTTAGGCATGCGCACACCAATGCCACGACCTTGAAGACGTGCACCGTTATAGATTTGCTCAATCCATTCCATCTGAGTTTTACCGCCAGTGAATGCTTCTTCACGGTCATAACGGCGGCATAATTCACGGAAGATATCGAAATCGTCTTTTGCTTCGAACATTGGCTCAACCACTTTAGGCATAGCAATAATACCTGCGTTTGAGTGGTTACCGTATTGCTCGATATCGTCGCGCTCGTGCGTGGTTGTTGCAGGAAGAACGATATCGGCAAAACGACATGTTGCCGTCCATTGGTGTTCAACAGAAACAACGGTTTCCAGTTTACGCCATACCTTGATCATCTTGTTACGATCTTGGTGGTGGGTGAACGGGTTGTTGCCACAGAATACAGCCATTTTCATCTCAGGGAATTTCACATCGTGACCGTTCCACTGGATCGTTTTTCCTGGGTTCTCAATACAGTCAACAAAACGTGCTACCGGGATGTAGGTTGAGTAACCGTTGAATGAACCATTGTGAATAGGGTCAACACCTGTCACACCGCTAAAGCCTGACATTAGAGGGCCGTTTGAGGTGGTAGAACCGGCATCATTGTAGTGCCAGCCGAAGCCGAAGCCGCCGCCAGGTAGGCCGATCTGGCCTAGCATTGCTGCAACCACAACAAGCATCCACGCGTACTGCTCACCGTGCTGCATGCGCTGTAGACACCAGCCGCCGATGATCTGAGTACGGCCGGAAGCCATTTGGCGAGCCAAGGCACGAATCTCATCAGCTTCAATGCCACAGATTTTTTCTGCCCACTCAGGTGTCTTCTCTACGCCGTCTTTCTCACCGGTTAGGTAAGGAACGAATTTAGCAAAGCCTGTCGTGTAGTCTGCAATGAAATCCTTGTTGTACAGATTTTCGGTATACAGAGTATGGGCGATAGCTAGCATCAACGGTACATCGGTCTGCGGGTTAACTGCGATTTGCTCACCGCCAACCGCTTTCTGAGTCTCAGAACGAACCGGGTCAATGTAGATCACCTTGATTTCGTTGTTCTTCACTTTTTCAGCCAGTTGCTGATAGTAGGCATACGGACTGTGATCCGGTACTAGCCAGCCAACCTGTAGGTTTTTAATTGGGTCAGAGCCCCAGATAACGATAGTGTCAGAATTCTCAAGAACAAGCGGCCAGGATGTCTGCTGCTCGTATACTTCCATTGCACCCGCAACGTAAGGAAGAACAACCTGCGCGGCACCTGTGGAGTAGTCCCCCATTTTACCAAGGTAAGTACCGTGAAGGCCAAGTGCTCGGCTCATCATGGTACCGGCCGAGTGTAGTTTACCCACTGACTGCCAGCCTGTGTGGCCGCCATATAGTGCACTAGGGCCATAGTTGTTCTGTACACGCTCCATTTCGTGGTAGAAGAAATCTAGCGCCTGAGACCATGGCACACGTACGAAGCGGTTATCGCCACGCTGAGATGTGTCAGATTTGAAACCGTGCTTCAGCCAGTCGATACGTACCATTGGGTACTTTACACGTGCCGGGTTGTAAACTACCTCACGAACACCGTTGATCATTGTTGTTGGGTGTTGGTCTTTCTCGAAAGGAACCGTATCTACCCAAACGCCGTTCTCAACTTTAGCGCGGAAAGCTCCCCAGTGAGATCCAGAAAGTACATTACCGGTGAAGCTTGCTTTGGTGTCTGCAGCAGCCATTGCCTTGCGTGGTGCTAGTAGGCTAGTACCTACGACAGTCGCTGCACTTGCCGCAACCATTCCAGACAGGAAGCGACGGCGTGAAACGCCTTTATTTAGAATTTGAGTCGCCATAGAGGAAATCCTTAAATTAAAATTCTTTTGCAAAGGGCGGGGTAGGGAGTGATTGTGTTGATCAACCCCGCCTCTCAGGAATTAGTGTGCGCCAGCGCCACCGGTGTCTTTACCGTGGTTCTGTAGGTACTTCAGCAGAGTACGTTCTTCGGTCTTGCTAAGACGGTAATAGGCACTCATTGCATTAAGGCCGGAGATCCAACCGTTGGCTGTGAAGTGCGCTGGGTCTGGAGCGGCGTGGCATGCATTGCAAGTTGATCCGTAGATGTCTTCTGCGTAGTTCCAGATTGGCTTGATATTGTCGATCATGTCAGCTGTTGTGATCCAAGCCTCAACAGAAACGTGCTGCCATACAATGTCAGTTGCGCTGTCAGTTTGCTCTTCGATTAGCTGTTCAGTTGCCTTCACATCACCACGGATAGTTGCCTTGAAAACACGTTTACCCATGTATTCAGTCATTACGCGGCCTTTACCTGCTTTCTCTAGCCAGCCGTCAACCTTGATTTTCAGCATGTCATCTTTACGCTCAAGCACCGTTACTTCTGATGCAGGAAGTAGCTTACCTTCAGCTTTACCGTTGGCATCTGCGGTGGCGTATAGATCTTTCTCACCCAGAGAATATAGGGTCTTAGATGCTGCACCTTGTGTGTTTGCTGTTGATTGCAACTCTTCGAAATCTTTCTGGAAGCCACCAGCCATGTTAGGAAGTTCGTGGGCAATACCTTTGTGACATTCGATACAGTTCATGTCAGCGGCTGCCGCTTTTTTCATTTCCATTGCTGCTTTTGCAGACTGCTTGCTGTGATCCATATCGTCATAAGAGTGACAGCTCTTACAAGTTTTAGAGTTCTGGCCGCTCATACGAGCCCAGACGGCTTGAGCCATTCCTAGACGTTCATCTTCGAATTTTTCAGGGGTGTCAATCTTACCGGTCACGAAGTGGTGGTAGAGATCTTTAGCCGCTTCTAGTTTGCGGAAAACTTTGCCTGGGAAGTCTTTTGGCTGGTGACAGTCTGTACAAACAGCTTGTACGCCTGAAGCATTTTTGAAGTGAACAGATTCTTTGTATTCTTCGTAGTTCTGTTCCATGGTGTGGCAAGAGGTACAAAATTCGATAGTCGAGGTGACTTCAAAGCCCTTGTGGACCACAAATGTGCCCGCAAGTGTAATACCGATACCGACTAACACCAACGCAAGGATTGGATACTTGCTGCTTGGTTTAATCAACTTTTGCCAAAGTTTTTTCATAGTGGAAGATTCCATAAAAGAATGAGTGTCTACCGTAAATAACGGTGACGTATAATTTTTTATGGTTTAATCTTAATTCCGCGATATGAATAAGGATATGGGTGGCGGTTAACAGAATAGTCGGCTTTATGACAAATTGTTAATAACCGCGTGTTGTGCTACCGTTTTAAAGACTGCCGAAAATAAATAAAGAGATAAAAATGAGTCATCACGTACTTGTTGTAGAAGATGAGATTGTTACCCGTACAAAGCTTGTTGGGTATTTTGAAAATGAGGGTTATAAAGTCAGCCAAGCCGAGAGCGGTGATCAAATGCGTGAGATCATGGCGACTGAAAAAATTGACTTGGTAATGCTTGATATTAATTTGCCTGGTGAAGATGGCTTGCTATTAACCCGAGAGCTGAGAAGTCGCTCCGAGGTTGGTATTATTTTGGTAACTGGCCGTACCGACAGTATTGATCGTATTGTTGGTTTGGAAATGGGTGCAGATGATTACGTAACCAAACCATTTGAGTTGCGTGAGTTGCTGGTACGCGTGAAAAACTTGTTGTGGCGCATGTCTTTAGTAGAAAAAGCGCGCGATGAGACCATGGTTGAATTGCAGGAAGACAGCATTATTCGCTTTGGTGACTGGCAGTTCGATATCAATAAGCGAGCACTGACCCATAACGGCGTTCCAGTAAAATTGACCAAGGCCGAATACGAGTTGTTAGTAGCGTTCTCCTCTCATCCAAATGTTGTTCTTAGCCGTGAACGTATATTAAACATGCTTAGCCACAGAGTTGAAGCTCCCAATGATCGTACCATTGATGTACTAATTAGAAGAATGCGCTCGAAGATGGAAATCGATCCTAAGAACCCACAGATTTTTGTCACTGTTCATGGTGAAGGTTACATGTTTGCTGGTGATTAATTAGTACATATATTTACAATAACTATTCAAATGCTTGCTGTGATTAACTGACATATTTTGAAATAATTAAGCCGACATACGGGGTATGTCGGCTTTTTTATTGGGAGCTTATTGATGTTTTTATTGATCTCGCTCAATGGATGTTAATTGTTGTTAACAAGTTGGTTGTGAACTATTTGTATTTTTTATTGAGGCTGTTGATGTTTGTGTGGCTTATATTTTAAGAATTGATACCCCAATAGTGAATTTTTAAATAAATTTATATGTCATTAGTTGAAATAAATTCAGATTTTTTCACTTTTTGACGTGATGATATTTTGTCTTGCAGAGCTTAGGGAAAGCATTTTATTGATGACAGGCTAAACAATAGACAGTTGAGTGGTTAAAATGTGGGCGATCATGCCTGTTGATAAAAAAAGCCGGTGTGTATTACCGACTCTTTTTTTAATTTCAGCACTAACTATTAAGTAAGGCGGTCATCGTTCGCTTAAAATTTTCTCGGTTAATGAAATTATTTCCGGATAACTAACCTCACTTTGAGGCGCTAGTGCTTTTTGCTCGCACAGAACGTCTTGTAAAATTTTGTCAGTGGTCAGTGGGTTCGCCAGTACTACCCTTAAAACGGTTGTAATTTTTCTGTCCCATTTATCTGGGGTGATCCGTGTGCGAGATACAAACGATTTACCTGATTCACGTTGTCTTTTTTGAATGAATTTGGTCAGATCGTTAAGTGCATCCAGTAGTCGTTCTCTTTGCGCCGGCGTGGCGATTTTTAGTGCACGCTGAGTTGCTTCAGGAACGTAACGATATGTCAGCAGACATAACTCGGGTTCAGAGATCAGTTCGAAATCAGGATGCGAGTTGATTAACTGCGCAAAGTACTTGGCCTTCTCGATGCTGTTATTAATCAGCAATTCATAGCCCGGACGGCTAATAATATTCATGCTGGCAAATAGCAGCATTGCCATACCGCTTCGTGAGCCTTCCAACGTGTGGCTACCAAGGTCTTTTGAACCTTTACGAAGTATGTATTCGGCATGATGCTCAATGGCTGTCATCAATGCCGGATTTTTGAAAATGACCATGCCTGCACCCATTGGAACATAGAGTTGCTTATGGGCGTCAATGGTAACTGAGTCTGCGCGCTCGACTCCTTTTAGGAGTGAGCGATATCTGTTCGACATCAATGTTGCACCACCCCAGGCGGCATCAACATGGAAATGGCAACCGTGCTCTTGGGCAATATCAGCAAGTTGGTCGAGCGGGTCGATATTGCCTGTTTCGGTTGTGCCTGCCACGCCAACAATTGCAAAGGGTTTGATGTTGCGGGCCTTGAGCGAAGCAAGCGTTTTGTTCAGTTCATCTAGGCAGATTCGGTTATTATCGTCTGTCTTGACCGAAATGACGTTTTCGCGGCCAATACCTAAGACATCAGCTGCTTTTTTCAATGAATAGTGACCACGTTCTGACACCAATATCGCCAGATCATCGTAACCGTAGTGTTTCATGGCGCGGTACAGTCCTTCTTGTGCTACCCCACGGAATTTACCATCAGGCTTTAGGACATTGTTGCGGGCAACCCACAAGGCTGTGATATTGGCAACAGTACCACCGGAGCAAAATGCCCCGAGGGAATGGTTGGCGCTGTGCATCCACTGTTGGTAAAACACTTCTTCTTCATTGAAGATCAGGTTATGCAGCATCCCCAGTACTTGGCGTTCAAGTGGGGTGAATGCTTTCGATGTTTCAATTTTGACCAGGTTCTGGTTCAAACCAATCATGATCTTTGACAACGGCATCAAAAAGTACGGTAGTGCCGATGTCATATGACCAATAAAGCTCGGCGCAGAGGTGTGTACTGACTGAGCCACGAGCTTGTCTAATAAGAAATGTGTGTGTTCAGAGACGAAAGCCGGATTTTCCGGGATATCGGCCGATAAGAAATCTTTCTCGATTTCAGCAAGCGGCTTTTCTCGGGCCGCAATGTGCGTCTGTAGAAACGCATTGAGGTTTTCCGATATTTCTTTCTCAATTCGACCTAGTGTCGAATCAGGTGCCTCTGGCACTGTAAATATGCGATGCAGCGACTCTTCGGAAGCATCGGCTTGTCTGTTATCAACTGCCATATTTAGCTGTTACTTAAGGTGAAAGTTGGCAAATTGTTGCTAATTTAATGCAATTTGCGACGCTTGTCTCGAAAAACTTGACTACAAATCACTGTTCAACATAACAGTTTTCCGAGAATGAGGACCAAAAACTGGCTGTATTTGACCAGCTTATAGTGCATGTCAGAACTTATAGTTGATACCCGCACTGAAGAGTAGGGCATCTTCGTCATAGAAGTTAATATTGGAATTGCTCTCATTATAACCAGCTAACGATACGAGCCCCCAATTTTCCCAACCAAACGGTTCCTGGTACTCATAGGCGAGGAATACACCCCAACGATTGTCTTTCTGACGTTCACCAAAGATGGGATTGGTCTCATCAAATTCTGCCAAATCATAGCTCAGTGTCAATGCGAGGCTGGAACTCGGTAGCAGTTGAATGATACCGATTTCTGCTCCGTATGTATTATTGGCCATAGCATCACCATCTGCGGCAAGACGTGTATAACTCACGGCACTTCGCAGCATTTGATCTTGGGTGATAAGTTTGAGGTAGCTAAGTTGGGAGAAAAAAATGTCCCCTTCGCGTATTAACAAAGCTTGGTCTTCAGCACTAAGGTTGTGTTGGCCACTCTTCTCTGTATCTATTTCTTGCTTGCCGCCTGATAGCTCTACAGAGAAATTGGACCCCAGAATACGATTATATTGCAGGCGTAGGCCTTTAATGGTGCTATCCGTTTCGGTGCGCGACTGATTGGTCACGAAGGGATCTTCCCAGGTATCGCTCGAGAGCAGACCGGGTACATAACTGACGCTAATTTGACCGTTGTCGGGGATACGTTGCCGATAGCCCAATTCGACATGAAAACGTCCCAACGCTATATCCGAACGACTGGTACCAAAGTACACCTGTTTGTCAGCTTGCTGAAAGGTGTAGCTAACCGTACCTAGCGGGCTTAAGAAGCCCTTGCTTTGAGCTCTTCCGTTGTTGGTGAGATCCGCCGTGACGTTGTTATCGGTATTAAACTGCGACGTTGTCTCTGTATAGCCTGCCAGAAATGAAATATCGCCACCGAAACCTGGTGTCCACTCTTTGCCTTGGTTGGCAAATGCTGTTGTAGAGACAATACTGGCGACTAGACAGAGTCTTAAAGGCTTCATGAGTTTGCTCCTTGCAAAAGCCACAAGATTTTAAGGTCATGACTTTATTGATAAAAAAGCCACTTATACGCCAATCTAGAATACGCTATGTCATTGAAAGGTTAAATAACTAATTTGAAATGAAAACTTCATCGAGGGAGTAATTGTTGTTAATGAGTACAATCTTAACACCGAGAAAACCATAGCAATCCCGGTGGTTAACGTTGGAGGTTATTTACAGTCAATGGCAGCAATAGCTGTCATTTTTTCATTGTATGCATTTAAAGGTTTGTCGATATTACCCGGATGAGTAAGCAGATCTGCGAATGCACTACGTAATTCATAGTTTTTCTCATGCGGTTTGCTCTGACGATCGTCAAAAGATTTTTTAGCAAAGTGGCCAAGCTCGTTATCCTGTTGGGCAAGGGCCTTTACGTCTTGTTGTGTCAATTTTAGCCATGTTTCAATGGGCTGTTCGAGATCAAGCTGATCTTTGTCATTGGCCAAGTACCAATCAACGGCTTCGCGATTTAGCTCAAAATGGTGTTTGCGACCCTCAAGGAACCATTGGCCAACTTCTTCAAGGTTTTGATCTTTCTTAACAGCTAGGTCAACCAGGCTTTGATACCAAGATAGAGAAGCATCAACATACTGATGGTATTTATCACTTTCACAACTGGTGGGTGCCGCGAGTACAGACGACGGGAGTAGAGCGAGAGAGAGTAAAATAGCAGGTAACTTCATTGCCTTTCCTTGAGTGCGACTTTTGTTAATTATATTTACTTTGTGCATCTGATTGTAACGATATGATAGAGATAAGGAAAAGGATTCTTTACGAGAATGAATCACGGTTTGCAAAGTTTCTGTCCAAACCTTGAATTATGTATCTTGGCCATAAAAACGATAGAGGCTCCGAAGAGCCTCTATGAAATTATGTTTAACGAATAGTTGCTACTGGCTTTGTTTTTGCTTTTTCATGGCTACAGAGATGCAATATGCTGCTCCCCCCCATGTAATGCCCAAACCAAACAACATCATGATAATTGCACCGAATGTCATAGTTATGCCTCCTGATGAGATTGTGGTTTAGATGCCAAGTTGATAAGAACAGCAACAACAAACATTGCAGCTACCAGTCCCCAGCCTAGCATCAGCAGATCTGACATTGCGTAGCCACCGTAACCATCGTTGAAAGTGTTCACCAAGTTTGTTGTCAGAATAATAGCCAGCATTGCAGGGCTCAGGAAGCGGATACATACTTCAAACCATTTGCCGATACTGAACTCAGAGATGTTGTTCACATAACTGCGTACATCAGCAACCTTGAATAGCCAACCAATAACCGCCAGTTCAATCAAGCAGCTTGTTAGCAGCGCAACGTTGTTGATGAAGTAATCTACCAGGTCAAGCAGCAGTAGACCGCCGTTGGTTGCAAAGGCCATCGAAACAACAAAACCGGTACCACACACGATTGAAGCCGCTTTCTTACGTGACCAGTTTAGTTTGTCGATAATGGCTGCTGTTACGGCTTCGATAATCGAAATGTGCGAGCTTAAACCTGCTACAACAAGTGCAAGGAAGAACAGTGGGCCCAGAATATACGGAGCTGGTAACAAGTTAATTGCCGCTGGTATGGTTACAAATGCCAGACCGACCCCGGCAGACACCACTTCAGTGATCGGTTTGGCTTGCTCTTGAGCCATGTAGCCAAGTACACCAAAGATCAGAACACCCGCAGTGATTGAAAAACCACAGTTGATCAATACAGTCATGAATGCGTTGTTGTTGATATCTGATTTTTCTGGCAAATAGCTAGAGTAAGCAATCATGATGGCAAAACCGACACTCAGGGTGAAGAAGATTTGACCGTAGGCTGCAGACCATACCTTGGCATCCAGAATTTTGCTGAAATCAGGTTGGAATAGATAGTTAAGTCCGTCTAGCGCACCAGGTAAAAAGACGATGCGGGTAATCAAGCCAATAACCATTAGGAACAGCAATGGCATCATGATCTTGCTTGCTCGCTCAATACCACCTTTTACACCAGTAAAGATAGCTGCGAACGTGATTGCCCAGGCAATTGCCATTGGAATTGCAATATGAAGTTGTAGGCTACCCAGTTTACTCGGTGAGTTGTCACCCAGCTTTAGATACTCGCCAAAGAAGAAAGCATTGGTATCACTACCCCAGCTTTGATTGAAGGAATAGCTTAGATAAGAAATTGCCCAACCGATAACTGCAACGTAATAAACAGCAATAATCGCAGCAATAAATACCTGAAACCACCCCAGCCACTCTAACTTACCGCCCATTTTAGAGAATGCACGGGGTGCAGCACCACGAAGTTTATGACCAAGACTGAATTCCATAATCATAAATGGAATACCGGCAGTTAACATGGCGAAAAGGTATGGAATAAAAAATGCGCCGCCGCCGTTCTCGTAAGCCATGTAAGGGAAACGCCAGATGTTTCCCAGGCCTATTGCTGACCCTACTGCTGCTAGGATAAATCCTGCGCGAGAGCCCCATTGTTCGCGTTTCATAAACATCTCCTTATGTACTGCAATACTCTATGAAACAAGTAATTCAAAGTTAATTATTCTAGGTTTTCACTTCCTGAAACGTGGGATCTGGATTGAAAAACCACGTTAATAGCTTGAGATTAACCATAGAAAAAATGTAAAGCAATAGACTATAGGTTTGTTAATGACGTGGTGCCTTAGTGTTAACTCTTGCGTTTTCTGCGAACTGCTACACAAAGATGTAGGAAGGTGGAACTCTAGGCAGATGAATAAACTGCCTATTAAAGCTTGGCTAGGTGTAAATATTATTTTTTCCGGTTGATGATATTGACTGATAAATCAGCAAAATATAGCGGTTAAAGGAGGGAAGGTTCTAGAAGGCCAGATAATCCAGCCTTTAGAACAAATACTCAGAAAGAAAATGTAATGCCGACATTCGTTTGAAACTGAGTAAGCCATTCCGAATCAATACTGATAAGGCAAGTTTGAGCCCCTGTTGGGAGCTGGCAGATAGCAGAAGTATCGCCGTCAATGAGATTGGCAAGCCATCGAGCCTCAAAAACAAGTCGCGTGCTACTGTTGATGTGATATTCGATACCGCCCAGGAGCCCTGCGGAGAACAACAGATCATCCTTTGACCACTCTGCATCAACGATAGTACCGCCGAGACTAGCTCCAAAGAAAGAATCCCAGAGGGTAAAGGTGTTATATCGAATAGCACTTTGAAGGTGAACATAAGTGAATGAGCCGTCACCCTGAATATCTGTATATTCATTGGGCTGGTGGCTAACAAACAGTCCTACACGCCCTAAGTCCATATCTGTTTCTAAAGCCAATGCAATGTGGGGATCACTTTCAGTTCGGATTTCAATACCGTTTTCATCAGTGATCCGGTCAGAAAAACTGTAGCCGACATAAGGGGTAAGGTAGATAGTATTCTCAGCAAATACGGGGGTTGAAACGAAAGTTACAAAGGCAGCGCCAATGAGAGTTGCAATTATCGATAGCTTCATTATTTGACTCAACTCCTCTGATTCAATGTATATCTAATTGTGACAGTAATCTGAAAATGCTGCTTTTTAATTAGTCATAAGCTTGAACTGCCCCTAAACTAAAGTTAAGGCTATGTTAAAACATTGCAGTTAGTAGGGATACAGGTATGGAATTTGATTTAAAACTAGCTCTTTTCAGTGTTACAGTCGTGATGACAGTTATACTGAGTTTCGGAATCATCGCAATTACTGCGTAACAGGTTAATAATTTGGTGTTTTTCATAGTGATGTTCCGGTTCAGTTAAACTAAGGATGGTACACTGTCGACAGTGAATTCTCGTGTTCTTAGATGTGAGTGGACTATGGTGAATCATCTGCCGTTTAGTTTAAGTGATTTCGATCTACAACTTGTTAACACCTTCTCGTCGCAGTTGCTGAGTGCAAAAAAGAAGAAGATTGCGCTAGTTGTACAAGGGGGAGGGCAGCGGGGCATTTTTACCGCGGGCGTTTTCGATGCATTCCTTGACGCTGAATTTGACCCTTTTGAGCTGTATGTCGGGACATCTGCTGGAGCCTTGAATCTTTCCTCTTATATTAGTCGTCAGCCCCAGTTCGGCTATCAGTTTATTGCCAATTACACTACTGACAATGAATTCTTCAATTTATATAAATATTTGAGTAAACAAAAGTCGATGAACTTAGACTGGGCGTTGCAAACCGTTGCGCCCGGTGGGTCACTGCAGCTTGATATCGCAACGGCTCGTCAGGTATTAAGACACAGAGCCGCACTGGCTTGTGCAACCCGTAAAGACACTCTTCAGGATATTTATCTGCCAATGTTCCAGAGTGACTGGCGTGAAGTACTTCGGGCATCTTGCGCGATTCCTGTTATTTATAATCAACCTGTTAATTTGCGTGATCTTGAATGGGTGGATGGAGGTGTCAGTGCCGCGGTGCCAGTCAAAGAAGCGTGGCAACGTGGAGCTGATCTTATTGTCGTTGTGCGAACCGAGCCGGTGCAGACGTTGGATGGGGAAACCAGTCCCTTTAATGATTGGCGGGAAAAAATTGAAACGGTTTTGCCTGACTATATTGAGAAGCTGAGCCTGAATGAATCGCTGGACAAGGTCAAAGCAATCCGAAGCGATCTTACCCAGCGTCTTGAGCAATGGAAGTTATGGAATGACAAACCGTCGGGTAAACCCGAGATTCATTCACCTCAACTTCAGCCGCTGGATCCTAATGGTGATAGTAGCCAAATTATCACGCCACGAAGCAGCAACTGGAGATTATTGTCAGCAGACAACATTGAGCGTTTTTTATCAATAGCCGGAAAAGGGAAAAGTGCTGAGATCATTGAAATGCTTAACCGTTACTATCGAACTTACGATGAACTCAACGGTTTTTTGCTTAACCCGCCCGATGGCCTGAAAGTGATCCAAATTACGCCGGAGCGGCCGCTACGAAGCCGAGCTTTGCTAAGTGATAAAGATGATCTTGAGATGGACTACCGGGAAGGAAAGGTTGTGGGGCGCCACTTCATTGAACACTTTGCGGAAATTCTCAATGAAACGACGGCACTAACACCAAAGCATTAATCTCTACAGAATCTAGCCTTGGGAAGCAGAACAAAAAAAGGAACGCCGCGGCGTTCCTTTTCATTCGGTTCAGAAAGGTCTGATTATGCCAGAACCTTCTGTAGCCAAGGCCAGCCTTGTTTCTTGCGGCTTAGCGTGTTTTCCATCATTAGAAAATCATTTTCTGCAAACTGATCAAGGATCGCATTCCACTCGCCTTTGTACAGTAGGCGTGTGGTGCTGGTTGTGATGTCAGTCAGCATAAGTGCGGCCATTGCCAGGCCTTCTTCGTCACAGCGACGCTGTAGGTCAGCATTTAGCTCGTCGATCATGCTATCTACTTGCTCAAGTGTTGCAAGTTCGATTTGGCCGACAACAACGTCACGATCGTTAAATGGGTAAGCCTTCAGATCTTTATCAACCAGTTGAGCCGCTGATAGACCTTGGATGTCAGTTTTCGCGATAAGAAGTTCTTTGATGAACAGGTCCAGATCTTCAACACCAGCAAGAGGAGCAAGTTCTGCAACTGCATCCTTGTCTTTTTGTGTGCATGTTGGAGAAGCGAAACCAACAGTATCACTTAGAATTGCAGACATCATTAGTGTTGCAAGTTCACGTGTGACTTCAGTGTTTTCCATCTTGAATAGATTGAACATGATGGTACAAGTACAACCTACAGGCCAGATCCATGCTTCTAATGGGTTAACCGTCATCACATCGCCTAGGCGGTGGTGGTCAACAATACCGACGATTTCTGCATCGGCAATATCGTCAGGTGCTTGCGCAAGATCTGAGTAGTCAACAAGCCAAACTTTTTCGCCAGCAACGCCTGTGCACATTTCTGGTTGATCAACACCTGCTTGAGCTAGGATGTGCTGAGTTTCGCGGTTAAGTTCGCCTTGACGGACCGCTTTAGCTTCTAGGCCACGTGCTTTAAGAAGCTCTGCAGCAACTAGTGCTGAACAGATGCTATCGCTATCAGGGTTTTTGTGCCCAACTACTTGAATCATGTTGTTTCCTTTACTGCGTCGAGTACAGCTTCACATGCTGTAAGACTGAATAAAATAGATCTTCCTGAGAGCGATGCTCAAGATCAGGACAGAAATAGTAAACCGGGCAATTTTAGAGCTTTTAAAATAAATAACAATTGAAGTTGCGTAAAAAAGGTGAGGTTGCTTAAATCCCCGCCTAATTCACGATGCTGTAGGCTGTTTTGGCTCATATCGGTGATTTTGTCCTGACAAAGTATTTCACGACATTTTGTACCATTTATGTAATAGCCAGGCTTTAAATAGTTGTCACAATCTAATTCTCTGTCATCAAAGTTAATTGTGACTGTTCCAGCAAAGAGTGCGCAGGGGCACACCCTAATATCAGATGATTATGATGAACGCCCGGCTTTTGCCGGGCGCTTTCGTATTTGGTGATGAAGTGTATTATTTACAGTATGTTACCAATGGTTAGTTTTGGGTTCTTGCTATACCATCTGGCACATAGCAATAAGAAATTAAGTCAATCATTGATAAAGGGAGAGTAAAGTGCAGTTAGCTTATTTCGTTGAAAACATGTTATGTCGGCAGCACCAGTTTGCCTTGCCCCTTGACTATGCCAATCAAGACGGAGAAAAGGTAACGGTTTTTGCCCGGGAAATCGTATTAAAAGAAAACCAAAATGCTGAGCTGCCGTGGCTTGTTTATCTGCAAGGAGGCCCCGGTTTTCCATCCCCCCGTCCCGATGCTAACAGTGGCTGGTTAAAGCGGGCACTGCAGCAGTATCGAGTTCTATTACTTGATCAGCGTGGAACTGGTAACAGCCAGGTTATCAGCGCACAAACACTGACAGGAAAAACGACTCCCGAACAGGTGGCCTATCTTGCCCAGTTCAGGGCAGACAACATAGTACGTGATGCTGAAGCTATTCGAGAGCAACTCGGTGTTGAAAAGTGGGCATTGCTGGGGCAGAGCTTTGGTGGTTTTTGTACGTTTCATTATTTGTCATATTTTCCTGCAAGCTTGACAAGAGCCTATATCACGGGCGGGATCCCGTCATTAACACGTCATGCTGATGACGTGTATCGGGCGACTTACAAGCGGGTACTGGATAAAAACAAGGCATTTTTTAGCGAATTCCCTCAAGCACAGCTGATGTGCAATCAGATTGCCGATCATTTACTTGCCAATGAGGTCAGGTTACCAAACGGCCAAATCTTTACAGTTGAACAATTCCAGCTTATCGGGATTAATCTCGGTCGAAGCGGTGCAAATGTGGCAATGTATTACATGCTTGAGGGGGCTTTTGTCGAGGTCAATGGTACGCTTCAACTAAGCTATCGTTTCCTCAATGAGATGCTTGCGGAGCAGTCTTATCTGACCAATCCAATCTATGCCATTTTGCATGAAGCGATCTATTGCCAAAATTCAGCTTCGCAATGGTCGGCCCATCGTATACGTTCAGAATATCCGCAGTGTCAGCATGAGCTGGGTAAAGATTTTTGTTTTACCGGCGAGATGGTATATCCATGGATGTTCGATCAGCTGGAAACCCTGAAACCGTTGAAAGCTGCAGCCGAGCAACTGGCTGATAAATCTGACTGGCCTTCGCTATATGATCTTGAACAGTTGGCTAACAACGTTGTTCCTGTCGCGGCTGCCGTATATGTCGAGGATATGTATGTTGAATTTGACTTTAGCCGCGAGACGTTAGCGCAGACTGCGAAGACAAGTGCCTGGATGACCAATGAGTATGAGCATAATGGCCTGCGTGCAGATGGTGAGCATATTCTGGGTAGGTTGATTTCTCTTGCTGATGAACTTGAGCAGCGCGAGTGAGTGATGGTCGTTATTTACCGTAATTAGCTTTTTCGACATTAAAGTTGTATATATATTGCAACTTTAATGTCAGGGGTATAAAAATGAACGAAAAAACAGGAACCTTTAGACTTTTGGGTCTACTACTCCCTGTTGTACTTAGCTTTTGGTTACTGGCTGCGCACTTTTTACGGAGCGGGAATCTGTTGTGGTTTGGGCTACTGCTTGTACTCCCGTTATTGCTCGTTGTGAAGCGTTCATATATCGCGCGTAGCATACAGTTTGGCCTGTTGGTTGCGACAATAACCTGGGTGCAGATTACCTATCAGATGTTGATGAGCAGAATGATGATGGGGGATGACTGGCAACGAATGGCGATCATTATGGGAGCCGTTATATGTTTTACGCTTCTTTCGGCATGTACTTTTCTGCACTCTGAACTTGAACGTCGCTATGGCCTGAAATAAGTGCTTTTTCAATTGTTGCAACTAGAGGCATAATGAGATGCGCTCATAATTGTTATAATATAACAATTTATATTGTTAGTAGCGGCCATACTAATAGTGACAGCCTGGCTGCTATTGCAACAAGAAGTGCTGTAGTGCTGTTTTAGTGCAATAATTTTAGATATCATCTAAGCAACAAAAGGAATGCTCAAATTCCATACAAGTACTTTAAGATCAAAGTATTATGTGGGTTGGGTATATAGTAAGGTTACAGAAGTACTTAGGAACAACATGGTTAATGTACGGGCGCGAGTGCCTTTCAAAGTCGGCTTGAACAGTGATATTGAAGCCGACCTGCTTTCTTTTAACGGGCTTGAGTCAGGCAAAGAGCATGTTGCCCTGATTTTTCAGGACGCTGATAAACAATCTGAGCCTCCATTGGTTCGGATGCATTCCGAATGCTTGACTGGTGATGTTTTCCATTCTTCGCGTTGTGACTGTGGTGAACAGCTTGACGAAACACTGAATAAAATGGGTGAGCAGGGCGGTGTGTTACTGTACTTGCGTCAGGAAGGGCGAGGTATCGGTTTGTACAATAAAATCGATGCATATGAACTTCAAAGTCAGGGAATGAACACTTATGAAGCCAATAACCACCTAGGTTTTGGTGATGATTTACGTGATTTCACAGAAGCCGCTCTCATGTTGAAATCGTTAGGCATTTCCGATATTCGCCTGATCACCAACAATCCCAAAAAGATTAATGAGCTGGAAGCGTTGGGTATCATAATTTCTGAAGTTGTTGGTACCAAGGCTCATGTTAAAGACGGTAACGAGAGTTACCTACGAACAAAAGCAAGCCGCGGTAAGCACCGTTTTAATTTTGATTGATTTGACCAATCCTCTGTCTCTTGATCACTGCTGTGATCAAGAGATTATACCTCTGCCGTTTTATTTTACCCGCATCAAGCAAGCCTTCCTTGTTCTAAATGAATAACTTGATCTGCTAAATTCTCAGTTTGCAGCGCAGAATGTGAAACCATCACGATAGTATATTGGGTCGCCAGTTGACGGATAAGTGTCTCAACTTGAGTTGTTGTTTCGGGATCCAGTGATGCAGTCGGTTCATCAAGTAGCAATATTTCCGGTTCAAGGGCAAGAGTCCGCGCTAGGCACAGGCGCTGTTGCTGACCGCCGGAAAGTGAACAGGCCGACATATCTAGGCGATCTTTTACTTCTCCCCACAATGCTGCTTGAGTGAGTGCTGTAGTTGCTCTCTCTTGTGCGGCTTCTCCTTTGAGGTGACAGACCACACTAAGCGGTAGCAGTAGGTTCTCTAAAATGGTGCCGGGCAATAGTTGAGGATGTTGAAAGACCATTCCGACTTTACGGCGAAGATCTGGAAGTTGGTGTGTTTTCAGGTTGTTTACAGAAAGTGATTTCCCGCTAAGAGACAAGGTAATATCTCCCTGGGTATAACAGTTATCGAAGCAATCATTGAGTCGGTTAAGCGCTCGCAAGAGGGTCGTTTTGCCAGAGCCTGAAGCTCCTGTCAGCATATGAATTTGATTTTTATACAGGTTAACACTGATATCGGAAATTATGGGCTGCTTGTCAAAAACAATATTGAGATCGGAGATTTCTCCAGCCAGTGAAGGAAGTATTGTTTTTTTCATATAGTAGTTACTTTCATCCTATAGTCGCCTTAATATCATGGTTGCTCTTGTATTAGTGTTGCCGTGAAGAGGTACGTAGCAAAAAGTTTGATACGGAAAAGATTGTGGCAGTGAGGCATAACAAAGTGAGAGCTGCTCCGAAGGCCATTTGGAGCTCTGCATCACTCTGGTATTGGGCACTGTAATAGAAAATCGTAAAAGGCAGTGCTTCGTAACGTTCAAATACCCCGCCGGGCAAACCAGCATTTGCAACAACGCCTGTTAGCATTATTACGGCGGTATCTTCTGCAGCTCTGCCTGCAGCCAGCATAATACCGCCAGATATTCCTTTAGCGGCTTGTGGTAACAGCACCATCCGTAAAGCCTGCCAGCGTGTCATACCAAGAGAAAGAGCAGTTATCTCAAGTGACGGGGGAAGGGCATTTAAAGTGGTTCGGGTTGCGACGGCTAAGTATGGGATGATCAATAATGCAAGGCTCAAAGCAGACAGCACTAAACATGTGTTAGCGGAGGGGAGTAACCAGTTTCGTAGAAACAAGATTAGGGTAAAACCGAACAGTCCCATTAAAATAGAAGGGATACCAGCGAGGATATCAATACCAAAAGCGACCAGTCGACTAAATCGTGAGTCTGAACTTGTGGCGAGCCATATACCTGTTGCCAGACCTGGAATTAAGGCAATGGATAAAGCGAAGGTAACAACTGTTATTGTTCCGATACAGGCTGGCCAGATCCCATCCCATATAGGCTCAAGACCGAATATTGCCTTTATCGTATCGGCATCACCAAAAAAAAGCGAGAGGCTAAAGGCCGGTGCACCTCGGCTAAGAATAAAACCAAGTAACGCAGTCAGACAAATGAGTAATCCGATAGTGCAACATAGGCACCATAGGTGGAACAGTCTTGCTTTCATGACATGTCCTTGGCGAGTGTTTTACTCTGAGAAAGTGCTATTTTCCTGATCAGAAGCGTGACCGTCATGCTGATCGCGAGTAAAAAAAGTCCTGCCGCAAACAGTGAATTATAGGTAGAGCTGCCATTTTCAGTCGCTATGACTAATCCAATATGGGCGGTTAGTGTTCGTATTGAGTCAAGTACGTTGCCAGTTAGCTGTGGTGCATTGCCTGCTAACATCAGCGGAAGAAGCGTATCGCCAATGGCTCGGCTAAAACCAAGCAATGCGGCAGTGGCCATCGCTTTCGTCGCGTTGGGTAGAATGAGATACAGTACAGTTTGTACATCGGTGAATCCCATCGAAATGGCGGTTAAATGTAGTTGGTTAGCTAACGGACGGCAATGGGAATCTAGTACCAAAACCATTACGGGCAAGATTAATAGTGTAACCATCACAGCGGTCGCGAGTAGGCAATACCCAGAACCATATCGAAAGGTCTCTCGTAGAAGGGGAACTAACAAAAATACGGCAGCAAGACCATAAACAACTGTTGGGATCCCTGCCATCATTCTCACTATTCGGCGGATCCATAAGGACACGCTTTTATAGCGTTCGAGCAAGCAGAAGCTTGTGATGCCAATGGCGATGGGAAAAGCGAGTATAAGGGCCAGCAGTGCAACCATTGTTGAGCCGAATACCATTGGCAGGATGCCATATTGGCCCTGTTCGGGTTGCCAGCTCAGCGAGAAGACTGAATCCCCCACACTGAAAAAAACAGGTAGGGCAAACCAGAGCAAGAAGCCAAAGAGTATGGTCATCAGAATGAATACTGTTGTAACTAACATCAACAGTATTCGTTCTGCTGTTATTGTCGGAGCCATCGTTTATTGATTGCTGACAGGAATATAGCCAGATGAACGAATGTACTCAGCACCTTGCGGGCTGAATATATAATCAACAAATACACGAGTTAGCCCTTGTGGATCGCCTTTGGTATTCATATACAGTTTACGTACAACTGGGTACTGTCCGGATGCACAGGCCTCATTGCTGGGATGGACATTATCAAGCATTGGGGCTTTGACAGTCTGGTCGATATAACCGACGCTGCTATATCCAATTGCAGCAGGATCACGGGCAATGGCAGTTTTCATCGCTCCATTGGATGGTACGACATTGGCATAACCGGCTAGTGCTACGTTATTCAGTAGCTTTTTGGCGAAAACGGCGCGGGTACCACTGGCTTCATCGCGAGTAAAGATGTTGATAGTTCGGTTATCGCCACCGAGTTGGTTCCAATTGGTGATCTTTCCCGAGTAAATATCTATGACTTGCTGGCTGGTTAACGCTTCAATAGGGTTTGCTGGGTTGATGATTGCTGCTACACCATCAATGGCGAAAGGAAGCGAAACGAGCCCATGTTTTGCTTCGCTTGGCTTGAGTGGCCGTCCTGTATTTCCAATATCTACCAGCCCTTTGGCAACTTGCTGGGCACCGACGCCTGAACCGCCTCCTGCAATGGTGATCCTAATGTCGCCATTTGTCTTCATGATAGACTTTGCAGCCTGTTTCATTACTGGAATATGTGCCGTACCACCGGAGATGTTAATGGTGCCCGACAGACCGTCGAATTTGTTTAGATCTGTTGCCTGAGTGAGAGAAGGAAGAAAACACGCACTACAGATTAGTAATCGAATAAAACCAGATTTACACCACATAATATCTCCATTTATTTTGAGCTGCTGTATCAGTGAGGTATTGAGCGTATAACGCACCACTGAGTGATACACATCGATTTGATGAAGTCGGAGATATTATGAATGAAGACCCATATTATCCATTGATTTAAATCATAATTTTCAGTTAGGGATATTATGGTCAATAGACACGTTCAAAAAATCCTCAAGGAAAATTGAGGATTTCAGTCTTTGTAGCGTTGAATGGTTAGGGGGCTATCAGCGCTCCCCCAGAACTTCAAAGTCATCATATTCCAGCTTTGCAGTGCCATCAGGCTGGATGATCCAGTGTTCTTCATGAACGGCTCCGAAGGCTTTGTTCATCGTCCACTCAGAGCGAAGGATGAAACAATTACTGTCCTTTTGCTCCCAGCTTGTATTTTGATATTCGACACTGGCATAACCCGAATCGATGATTTGTTGCCAGAAAGCGCGTATTTCTTCAGTGCCGGTAAATGTGCCGAATGGACGGGCATGCATAACGGCATTGGCCGTGTATTGGGCAGCACAACCAGCAGCATCTTGTTGATTGAATGATTTTTTCCATAGCTCAATGCCTGTTTTGAAGGTCTCTGGTACTCGAGTTTCCATTGTCTTTACCTGCTTTTTTTCAGTTATTGTTGATGAGTTAAGCATAAAAAAGATATTGGCAGTGAAAAACAGAGTAATATGTAAATACTGTTTAATAAAACTGAACAATGTTATGAACTATCTTCGTCATATGTCTGTGTTTGCCAAAGTTGTTGAGTGCGGATCGATAAGTGCGGCCGCCGAAGATCTGAGCTTGTCGAAATCGGTGATCAGTCAGCATCTGAAAGTGCTTGAGCAGGAATTGGGTATCACGCTGCTGAAAAGGACGACTCGCAGACAAACCCTGACAGCTGCCGGGGCTGCATTTTACGAGAAGTGTCAGCAGATGAACCAGCTAGCACAGGAAGCATGGGAAGGAGCAAGGGAAAGCCAGTTGACTCCGACAGGTTCGATAACGATCACTGCGCCGCATGCATTGATGGGGAATATTGTTGCGCCGGCAATCGGTGAGTTAGTGTCTGTGTATCCTGCGATCATTCCTCATCTAGTCGCTGATGATGGGCGGATTGATATTATCGAACACGGCATTGATCTTGCCGTCAGGGTTGGTGAGTCAGCCTCGAGCAGCTATCGTCAACGACGTATCGGTCAGTTTAGAGATATATTGTGCGGATCCCCGCAGTATATAAGTCAGTATGGCGATGGATTAGATTTTTCAGATGACTTGTCTGAGAAGATGGCTGTTTGTAACTACGTGGCAAATGTCTGGCAGGGTAAGTACGTAGTACATCACCTTCACCATCAATCCCAGTCTGAGCCGGTAACATTAATGATGCATCCAACTCGTTTTGCTGACTCCTTACCGACGACGCTGGCACTCATCGAGGCTGGTGCGGGGCTGGGCATTGTCCCTGAGTTTATTTTTAGTCAGCGCCAGCATGTCGGCTGTCTGGAAGAGGCGATTCCGGGGTCCTACCTTGCGCCAACCTCTGTTTATGCAACGCATGCTTTTAATAGCTCTATGCCTCTATTGGTACGGCTTTGTATTGAAGCTATCGAGTCCCGGCTGTCAACCCCAGCGTAAGCGTCAATGGACGCTATAGCCATCGTTGATATAAATATCTCGAATAATATCAAATGTAAATCAATTAGTTTTTCTAATCCAAATCATAATAATGTTTCGTGCTAAGTAGCACGCTAATTCCTTGCCTGATAGTAGTTTCCCTATTACTATCACCGTTCATCAAACAGAGCTTGAACCTAATATCTGATTAAACCTAGTGTTTAGTTTTACCTTGAGGTTAAGCCTGGTGTTTTATTCTGCTCTTGGTCGGTATTTCTCTAATTCACGACAAGTATTCTTTATTTTATTCTGTGATGAGGGACGGGTTGTGGTTCAGCAATTTTCTTCTGCTAGCATGGCGAAACTGTTATTTTTAATAATCATTCTGGCTGCGTCTGGTCAGATGACCCAAACAATGTACGTGCCATCGATCCCGGCTATGTCAGAGTTCTTTGCTGTTAAGTCTTCTTATCTGCAAGCGGTAATGGCTGCGTATTTAATACCCTATGGCCTTTCTCAGTTTTTCTATGGGCCGCTATCGGACCGGATTGGTCGCCGACCGGTAATCATTATCGGTATGGTCATCTTTTTGATTGGTACGCTGGGAGCCTTGGTGTCTCCATCGTTTGAATTGTTCTTGCTCGCCAGCTTTGTGCAGGGGCTAGGGACAGGTTGTGGCGGTGCAATGTGCCGTACCGTTACACGTGACTGCTATGATGGAGCAGATTTACACCGAGCCAATAGCCTCGTGAGTATGGGGGTGATTTTCTCACCGTTAATTGCCCCTGTGCTGGGCGGATATTTGTCTGCGGCATTCGATTGGCAAGCCAGTTATACCTTTTTGCTGATTTTCGGTGCAGTGGTGACGCTGGCAATGATGTTTATGTTTACAGAAACACTGCCAGTTGAGAATCGTCGCTCTGAGCGTGTTTGGGTGAGCTATCGCTATGTATTGGGTAATCGTCGTTTCCAAGGTTATGTTCTTTGCCTGATTGCTACCTTTGCCGGGATTGCGGTATTTGAGGCTGCTGCAGGGGTATTGCTTGGTAGTGTGTTAAATCTGGACTCTAAAACAGTGAGCTGGTTGTTCGTACTGCCTTTGCCTGGGTATCTGGCGGGATCATGGCTGTCATCAATGTTGGTTAAACAGCTTGGCAATGTTCGGGTTATGTATCTGGGGATGCTGGCAATTATTGCAGGAGCATTGGCCATTTTGATCCCGGGTATGGCTGGGTTAGTTACGGTAAGCTCATTAATTGGCGGTGCATTTATTTACTTTATTGGCGCTGGGATCTTATTTCCGGCGGCAACAACGGCAGCGATTCAACCTTTTCCACATCATGCCGGTACGGCAGGGGCCGTTCTTGGGGGGCTTCAGAACCTAGGTGCGGGGCTGGCTACTTTAGCGGCATCACTGATGCGTGCCGAAGATCAGTACAGCCTGGGTGCTGTGATGACGGTAATGGCGGTACTTGTAGTGCTCAGTCTGCTGTGGGTGCGACGTAGCTACCAACAAGATACGCCAGTATTGGCATAACATGCATTTGTAGCTAAACAAAAGGCGGAGCATTTGCTCCGCCTTCGTTTATTGTTCTTTTACTCATTGTTCTTTGTGTGGGGTTTAATCTCGCTTCCAAAGAATATGGCAGAATTTGTTCTCCGGATCGCGGCTAACAAGCATGCGGGCAAATACATCGTCTAGCTCATCGTTTTCTTCGTTTACTAAGCCGATTCGTACTTCTGCAAAAACCTCTTTATCGACATCAAAACCGACATGCTCAGCCCAGTCGTCTTTGGTTTCGACTAACTCTGCAGCGCCGCGGTCTTCAAATTGTGCCGTGAACAGAATAACGTCTGCAGGCTCTAGGCTGTCAGCTGCCATTTCAAGAAAAATGTCGTAAGCCGCATCAATAACGTCGTCGTAAGAAATCAGGTTTGAAGTTTCCATGAACTACATAAATCTCTGGTATTGTGTGAAACTGCATTATACCCGCCGATAAGATAAATTGGTAATTGCGTCCAATAAAGAGATGTAGCAACTAGTTGTTGTATTCAATATGCACTTGCGGTGCCGAGCTTTGGTTGTGGTATAGCATACTTTCGAGCTTGGTAAAGAAGTCTTCGAATGGCATAGGTCTGTCGAAATAAAATCCTTGGCTGGATTGAATGCCCAACTGTGCTACACGTTTGGCTTGCTCGATGGTTTCAACACCTTCAGCGACAAGTGAACATTGAAGTTTGTGCCCCATCTGGGCAATGTTGCCAATGATAGAGTGGGTAACAGCATCTGTAACGGAAGAGGCAACAAAAGTGCGGTCAATTTTCAGAATGTCGAAACTCAATGCCTGCAGCGTCGATAACCCCGCATAACCAGTCCCAAAATCATCCAGAGCCCAACGAACGCCGACTTCGCGTAGCTTTTGCATACCTGTTTGTAATGCACTGATTTCGATATTGGCGAAGGTCTCTCGTTCGGTAAACTCTAGCGTTACATTTGTTTGCAATGAATGGTGGGTGTTTATCATCTCTATCAATGAGTCGACATAACTTTCGTTAGCGATCATCGATGCTGTGACGTTAATTGATAGATAGCAGTCCGGCGAAATAGAATTTATTTTTTCTTTTTCACTGGCTGCCCGCTCGAGCAATTGAAGCGTAATTTTGTTTATTTGTCCTGATTGCTCAGCAGTGGGTATAAACTCAGCTGGTGAAATGATTTTATTGTTAGGCTGAAGCCATCGAACCAAGAGCTCTGCACCTAGCCATTCACCACTTTGAGAGTTGACGATTGGTTGATAAAATCCAACGAATTCTCTTCTGTCAATTCCGCGTTGAATATCAATATGTAGCGAGGTACGCCAATTGAAAAAAGCATGACCAAGTAAAGTGAGCAGCCCAGAAAGACTAAGAATAATTAGTGTCGCATAAGGTAACTGGTGAAGGTAAATATTGATGAGCATTTCATTGGTATAACCAGACACGACTGAAAACGGATAATTTTTCGAGTGTAATGATCTTGAGAATAGAATACGGCTAGTTTGGTTTTGCTCACAACGATATGAAAGATCATTTTGGTTATCTAACATGCAGCCGTATAAATACTGTTTCTCAGTTAGTTGATTAACCCAAAAATCGATGAAGTTGATATCGAATAATACCCGAAACCAACCGTTATTTACAGGTATCATGAAAAAAACACCATCGATGTTCCTTCTCTGGCTCCTCGACCGATAAATAACATAATTATCATTGTCAGTTATAAATTCTAAATGCTGAGAATTTAAAGGTATTAGTGGCACGGTATTTCTGTCACCACATTGAAACTGGCCGTTTTCAATATACGTAACTTCTTTTAAAATACTTGAGTTGAAAACCATTTCCTCGAGCTTTTTTCTGCTCTCATTACTGCATGGATAATATATATTACTAAGCGATGTTAATTGGTTATCAACTTGTGTAAGGATCTTATCCATACTTTCGGTCAAGTAAGAAACGGTTTCAACCGAACGTTTTTTAGCTTGATATCTCACCCAAGTGATATCAATAAGAATACCGAGAGTGACAGAGAGTAATAGTAGCTTAATGATATGATTTTTTTTCATTTTGATAAAAAGCTAAGATAAGATTAAAAGAAAGGCTGAGAGGATATATTAGTTCTTTTACTTTTAATATAAGAATTAAAAAATTATTAATATAATTCAACTTTAGTCATTTTATTGGCATGTTTTAAGCTGGAATGCCGGATAATTGTCATTCTGTGCCTGACTTTCTTGAATTGTTTCAAGGTAGATCCGTGTCGGACAGTTACTCGGTAATTCAGCTTTAGTTAGAATGTTCGATCTGTAAAGCAATGATTTGATAGAATGTAGATAACAAATCGTAAAAAGGAAAAATGTGTGGCGAGAGCTCTTCCTGTGCTTGATGGCGAAACGCCTTTTCAACAAGACTATATGCCAGTCTTACTGGATGTGATAAAGCAGCTAAAAGCCGGTTTGGTCGATTCTCTTCATAGTGTTTATGTATTTGGTAGTGTTGCCCGTCGAGAAGCCAAAGCTGGTATGTCTGATCTCAACCTGACAGTCATTGTGCAGCGACCGCTTACTACGTCAGAGCAATCGGTTCTGAGTACTATTCGGTGGCGGATTACTTCCCGGTACTCGGCTGTTTCGGATGTTGAGCTGAAAGTCGGTGTTATTGGTGAAGTTCTGTCGGTGGGAGCTATTTTTACCTGGGGTTTTTGGCTCAAACATTGTTGTATCTGCTTATATGGTGACGATCTATCGACGCGTTTTGGTGGTTTTGAGCCAAGTTGGGATATTGCAAAGTCATTGAACGGCGATATCAAGGACGAATTGAGCAACTACCGTAAGAAAGTCATGGCTACCAAAGTTGTTCAGAATTATTTGGACTATTGTGAGTATATCGGCAAAAAAATGCTGTGGAGCTGTTTTTCTTTGGTCATGCACCGGGAGCAGATGCTGGCACTTTCCATCGAACAATGTGCTGAGGTTTTTCTGAAATACTACCCTGAGAAAGAGCAGGAAGTTGAGCGCTTATTTGTTTTGGTGAGCCGGCAGCAGGTACCCAAAAAAGCGACTCTGTTTATGATAGATTCTTTTGGCGGGTGGATAGTGTCCGAGTTTGATCGAATAGATCGTAAAATTGGTTAATCTTTTATGAGGTATTTTTGCAAACTCAATCAACGGGCTTTGTACTGACAAGGCAGAGCCGAGATGTACGCGGCCAAACTGAGATCGTGTTATGGACGAAAACTGATCAGGGGCCATGCCGCTTGGTTGTCCAAGGGGACAAACCTGTTTGTTTTGTTGCAAGCCATGATCAGCCTAATGCTGAAGGTATTCTTCGTGCTGCCAATATATCTGTAACCTGGCGCTCATTGCCGTTAAAGAGCTTTCAGCATAAACCAATGTATGGCTGTTATAGCCAAACTGTCCGAGATAGTCTGCAATTGACCACGTTATTGCGTGGAGAAGGCATTGAAGTTTTTGAGGCTGATATTCGGTTGGCAGACCGTTACCTGATGGAGCGATTCATTCGTGGCGGTATTTCATTTACAGGCAGCAGTCAGCCAAAGGCTGGCTATATTGAATACCAGCAGGTTAAAGCGAAAGTGGCTGATTATGTCCCTCAGCTTTCAGTTGTTTCGCTAGATATAGAGTGTTCTGAAAAAGGGATTCTCTATTCGGTTGGCTTGCACAGTGAGCTGGATAGCCGCGTCATCATGATCGGTGAGCCAACAGCTGATGACACCGAGTACAGCTGGGTACAATGGGTCGATTCCGAAAAAGATCTGTTGCTTGCCTTGGAGTCTTGGTTCATCCAGTTCGATCCCGATCTTGTTATTGGCTGGAATGTGATTGATTTTGACTTTCGACTGTTGCTCAAACGTGCAGAGTGGAACAAGCTCAGCTTACGGATAGGGCGGGGGAAACAGCCCCCGCATTGGCGTCAGTCGATTCAGAATCCCAACCAAGGTTTTATCACAATACCGGGACGGGTAGTACTTGATGGGATCGATACGCTAAAAACGGCCACGTTCAATTTTCGATCCTGGTCTCTTGAATCGGTGTCGCAAGAATTACTGGGTGTGGGTAAGCAGATCCATAATGTGCATGATCGTATGGGTGAAATTAACCACATGTTTCGTCACGACAAGCTTTCCCTTGCCCGCTACAACCTGCAGGACTGCAAGTTGGTCTCGCGTATTTTTGAACATACGCATTTATTGGACTTTGTTATTGAGCGCAGTCGTTTAACCGGGGTTGAGCTGGATCGTATTGGCGGCTCGGTGGCTGCATTTACCAATCTATACCTTCCGCAGCTTCACCGGGCCGGTTATGTCGCTCCAAGTCTGGATAGCGAGAATTGGATTGCGAGTCCCGGTGGCTACGTGATGGACTCTAAGCCCGGTTTGTACAATTCGGTACTGGTACTGGATTTTAAATCTCTTTACCCATCAATTATTCGTTCATTCCGGATCGACCCGATGGGGTTGGTCGAAGGCCTGCAACAAGAGCAGGGCAAAGATGATGATCAGGCTATTGCCGGTTTTCGTGGTGGGCGCTTTCATCGAGAAAAGCACTTTCTCCCTCAGATGATCGAAGATCTCTGGCAGGCACGCGATCAGGCCAAACGCGATGGTGAGAAAGCGTTCTCCCAAGCGATCAAGATCATCATGAACTCATTCTATGGTGTTTTGGGATCATCCGGTTGTCGTTTCTTTGATCATCGTCTGGCATCTTCAATAACCATGCGCGGGCATGAAGTACTGTCTCGAACAAAAGACATGATTGAAGAAAAGGGCTATACCGTCATTTATGGTGATACCGACTCTGTCTTCGTGCACTTAGGGAGAAGCCATAGCCAAGATGATGCTGATTCTGTTGGTAACCAGTTGGTTGTAGATATTAACGCGGCATGGACTGAACATCTTCGCGAGGACTACAACCTTGATTGTTATCTAGAGCTTGAGTATGAAACGCATTACCACAAATTTCTAATGCCAACTATTCGGGGATCAGAGACGGGTTCTAAGAAGCGCTATGCCGGGCTGGTGGTCGAAAATGGCAATGAGAAAATGGTATTTAAGGGATTAGAAACTGTCCGGACAGACTGGACACCGTTGGCGCAGGAATTTCAAAAAACGCTTTACGATATGGTTTTTCATGATCAGGATGCTGATGAGTATGTTAGGGAATATGCGAATAAAACGTTGGCAGGTGAACATGATCACCTATTGGTGTACCGGAAGCGTCTGCGCAGAAACCTTAACGAATATCAAAAGAACACTCCGCCGCAGGTGCGTGCCGCCCGTATGGCCGATGAGATGAATGCCAAGCTTGGTCGTCCTTTGCAATATCAGACCAAGGGAGTGATTGAGTATGTGTTTACCACCTCGGGTGCCGAACCTCATGAATTTAGACAAAGTCCGATTGATTATAACCACTACCTTGAGAAGCAGCTAAAGCCAGTTGCAGATGGAATTTTACCGTTTGTTGGTAAGCATTTCGATGACATTACTGCGCCGCAAATGGGGCTTTTTTAGCAAGGGCGAGTTGTAAGACGGGGACAGCGGAATAGACAAAAACGCGCTAGAAAGCGCGTTTTTTGACTTTGTTAGCCAAACTCGATCAGTTGAAGTACTCGATGTTTACGACTGCCGATTTTACTGCATAGATTGGATCAAAATTGATTGCACCGCGGTTAGGTGTGCAGATTTTATATACATCGCCACAATCAAAGATGGTCAATATTACTTCATCGGTCCTAAAGACCGAAGGGAGTGGTTTGCCGATCTCACAGTCACAGATGCTGCCTTCGTGTTCCCATTCAAGCTTGAAGATCCGCTGTGCTTGAGCGGGAGCTGCGACGTGGTTGGCTATTGATGAAAAGACAGATTCGGCCTGTGCCGGACTTGATGCCGATGGTACAAAAAAATCCATGGTTCCCTCCTGGTACTCGTAGATAGACTAAAATGCACACTACGCTAATAAATATTCAAGCTATCACTCCTGATACCCCTGAAAACAGTAACAGAACTGGAGACAGTTTGGCAACTCAGTTGAATATTCAAGCACTTTGATGTGTTGTAATGAAAGTTATGCTTTGCTAGTTGGCTTATCTCACTCGGAGAAACAAAATTGGACGTTGTAAAAGGTTCTGCTTATTATCAATTGAGGTATTAGATGCGGGGGAGGGAAGAATGGAGCAACTTGATTTTTTCTCAATTCCTAGCCCATGTATTGGGGTGTGTCAGGTTAATGAACGCGGATACTGCAAAGGCTGCATGCGAAGCCGGGACGAGCGTTTTAACTGGCAAAAAATGACCGCAGATCAACAACGCAATACTATACGTTTATGTCGTCAGCGTTATTTAAGGGTGATGCGAAGAAACAAGGCTCATCAGGAGAAGCCGCTGCCTGAGCAAGAGTTGAGTTCACAGCAATCATTATTTGATGATCAGGATGTTTGATAGGTGATTCATAACAAACAGATGAAAAAAAAGCGCCTTGAAGGCGCTTTTTTGAAGAGTATGAACCCGCGATTAAACGCGTTTGAAGTCCATGTGCTCAACTTTTGGCTTGTACGCGTGACGCTGGATGTCTTGTGGCTTAACCTTAACTTCTGTACCGTCGATCACTAGAGTGATTTCTTCGTAGAACTCAGGCTTGTCCATCTGGTTGATAACATCGCTGTGCTTCAGAGTGATTGCAATCGGAGCTGCTTCGCCACCGTAAACGATTGCTGGGAAATGCTCTGTGTGACGTAGACGGCGGCTCGCACCTTTACCTAGGTCTGTACGTACTGTTGCTTCAAATTTCATCTTAAATACTCTTTAAGTTAACTAAGTCGGACAATATGAGTAATGCGACCTTACTCAATGTCCTAAATTGAGCGCGGATACTAACATCCGAATAAGTTTCCGGCAAGATAAATCAGGGAAAAGTGTTTTAAATACCTATATTAGACGCAGTTAACGCATTTCAGGTCTTTGCTAACCCTCGTGGTTAACGGCCTATTGATTATTTATATCAATAACGCCGAGTCATAACTCACACCATCGTTACTGATAAATGTATAAGTATAATTGCCTCGAGAGCCTACAATATAAAACAAACCGCAAAGAGAGATGCGAGTTATGAACAGGTTTTATGTAGGTTCAGAAGTTGGAGTATTACACAGTGTTCTCTTACACCGTCCAGAAAGAGCCCTCACTCACCTAACACCATCTAACTGTCAAGAGCTGTTATTTGATGATGTTCTGTCTGTAGAACGTGCGGGAGAAGAACATGATGTCTTTGCCAATACCCTTCGCAATGAAGGGGTAGAAGTGTTGCTATTGCACGAAATGTTATTAGAAACCCTGGCTCAGCCTGAAGCTCGTGAGTGGTTACTGCACACCCAGATTTCCCCGTACCGTTTAGGGCCAATATTTGCTGATGACGTTCGCAGCTACTTATCAGAATTGTCTTTTGACGAGTTGGCTTCGAACCTGATTGGTGGACTGAACTATTCTCAATTGCCAATTAAATCAACTTCTATCATGCAGGGAATGCACAATGATAGTGATTTTATTATCGAACCGTTGCCGAATCATCTGTTTACTCGTGACACCTCATGCTGGATTTACGGAGGCGTATCAATCAACCCGATGGCAAAACCAGCACGCCAACGGGAAACCAACCATCTGCGCGCTATTTATCGCTGGCATCCGCGGTTTGCCGGACAGAACTTTATCAAATACTACGGCGACGAAGAGAAAAGTTACGATAACGCTACGATTGAAGGTGGTGACGTACTTGTGATTGGCAAAGGAAACATACTGATCGGTATGTCCGAACGCACCACACCGCAGGGGGTGACAAACTTAGCGGCTAATCTACTCCAGCATGGGCAAGTTGAGCAGGTGATTGCCTTGGAACTTCCTAAACACCGCTCGTGTATGCATCTCGATACCGTCATGACTCATATGGATGTAGATACCTTCTCGGTGTATCCGGAAGTGGTACGCAAAGATATCAAATGCTGGAGTCTGACCGCAGGCAAGCCAGGTGAAGTCAAAGTTGTAGAGAAAGGTTATTTCATTCACGTCATTGAAGAGGCTTTAGGCTTGGATCAGTTAAACATCATAACTACCGGTGGTGATAGCTATGAAGCCGAACGCGAACAGTGGAATGATGCTAATAATGTATTAGCCGTACGCCCTGGTGTGGTTATTGGTTATGAGCGTAACGTATACACCAATGAGAAATACGAAAAGGCCGGTATTACCGTATTGCCCATTCCTGGTAATGAGCTGGGGCGTGGCCGCGGAGGCGCTCGTTGCATGAGCTGCCCACTGTATCGCGATGACATTTAGTTTGTGTTGTTGAGAACATTGTCGGATTCCATTGAAGCAATAAGGCCACAACCATTTTTTGAGTCAGAATAATCGCTTGTATAGGGTTTCATGACACCTTGCGGTGTTAAGGAAAAGATAATGGATAAGAATAATGCGAACCAAGATGATAAAGGCAAGTTTTTCACTAGGTTTAAATTCCCCTCAGCCTATACCATTCTTTTCTTCTTGATTGCAGTGATGGCATTACTGACGTGGATCGTACCCGCAGGCCAGTATGATCGGGTGATGAGCGAAGAACTCGGACGGGAAATCCCAATAACCGGTACTTACAAGCAGGTTGACAGCAACCCACAAGGTATCGTTGATGTGCTGATGGCGCCTATTGATGGGTTGTATGATCACGAAAGTTATGAAGCCGCAGCGATTGATGTATCCCTATTCATTTTGATAATTGGCGGTTTTCTTGGCTTGGTGGCGAAAACGGGGGCGATTGATGCCGGCATTGAACGGGTCACGACTCACCTCGAAGGTCGCGAAGAATGGATGATCCCCATTTTGATGGCTTTGTTTGCTGCCGGCGGAACAATTTATGGTATGGCGGAAGAGTCATTACCTTTCTACACACTATTGGTACCGGTAATGATGGCTGCTCGTTTTGACCCGGTTGTTGCAGCCGCGACAATTCTGCTCGGAGCCGGTATCGGAACCCTGGGGTCAACCATCAATCCATTCGCAACAGTTATCGCTGCTAATGCAGCCGGGATCCCGTTTACCGATGGGATCGGGCTACGCATAGTTATCCTGGTGGTCGGCTGGCTTATTTGTGTGGGCTACGTTATGCGCTATGCCAAGATGGTGCGTGCCGACCACAGTAAGTCCATCGTTTTTGATAAATACGAAGAAGACATGGAGCACTTTCTGGGTAACAAGGAAGGTCAGGACATACTGGAACTGACTACCACTCGAAAAGTGATCCTAATTATCTTCGGAGCGGCTTTCGGTGTAATGATCTACGGTGTGGCGGTATTGGGATGGTGGATGGCTGAAATTTCCGCGATGTTCTTAGCTGCAACGATTATTATTGGCCTTGTTGCCCGTATGAGTGAAGAAGAGCTAACCACAAGTTTTATCGAGGGGGCTCGAGACCTATTGGGTGTTGCCCTAATCATAGGTATTGCTAGGGGGATTGTGGTGGTGATGGATCGCGGGATGATCACTGATACCATTCTCAACACAGCAGAACATGCCGTTACAGGCTTATCAGCCATTGTATTCATAAATGTTATGTACTGGTTGGAAGTTTTATTATCATTCCTAGTGCCATCTTCATCCGGCCTGGCCGTTCTGACAATGCCCATTATGTCGCCGTTAGCTGATTTTGCCGGCGTTAGCCGTGATTTGGTTGTCACTGCTTATCAGTCTGCATCTGGCATTGTCAACCTGATAACTCCGACCTCGGCGGTTGTTATGGGGGGCTTGGCCATTGCCCGTGTTCCCTATGTCCGCTGGGTAAAATGGGTGGCACCGCTACTGTTGATCCTGACAATCTTTATCATGGTAATGTTAAGTATCGGAGCCATGCTTTAAATCTCATCAACTAGCCCCAAAACCACAACGCTGTCGCATGACAGCTTAATTTTACGTTTGTATGGGCTCAGTTCGGGATAGATCTTAGCTGTTATGTAGAATATCTCTATTTTACAGGTTCGAACCATCAGGCATAACACTGATATAAATCAGTATTAATGAACCTAAAAGAAGGTGAACACTATGACCAGGCAAACGGTTGTTGTCGCATTAGGCGGTAATGCTCTGTTGCGTCGTGGCGAACCACTCGAAGCCGACATCCAGCGTCGTAACATAGCCAAGGCTGCGAAAGCCATTGCTGAAATTGGCAAAGAGTATAATGTTCTACTCGTTCACGGTAACGGCCCGCAAGTTGGTCTGCAGGCTTTGCAAGGGCTGGCCTATAAAGAAGTCGGGCTTTATCCGTTAGATGTTCTGGTCTCCGAAACTCAGGGGATGATCGGCTACATGCTGATGCAGGAGCTTAAGAATTTATTACCGGAACAACCCATTTCCTGCATGTTAACCCAAATGAGCGTCAACCCGGACGACCCTGCCTTTGCCGACCCGAGCAAACCTATTGGGCCAGTTTATGATGATTTCGAAGCTCATGAACTGGCAAAAAAACACCACTGGATAGTGAAGCCTGACGGCCAATATTTCCGGCGTGTAGTACCGAGTCCGAAGCCAACCGGCATTATTGAAAATGATGCCATCAATACCCTGATAGGCCATGAACACCTTGTTATTTGTACTGGAGGCGGAGGCATTCCGGTTGAATACATAAATGGCAAACTAGTCGGGGTGGAAGCGGTAATAGATAAAGATATGTCGGCAGCCTTCTTGGCAAAGCAACTCAAAGCCGATGCCTTGCTAATTCTGACCGATACGGATGCGGTCTATCTAGACTGGGGAAAACCAGGCCAGAGAGCACTGCATAAAACTACCCCCGAAGAGCTAGCTCAATATAAATTTGATGCCGGTTCTATGGGGCCTAAAATTGAAGCCTCCTGCGAGTTCATCAATCAAGGCGGTAAGTTAGTGGGGATCGGCGCACTTGAAGATGGCCTGCGTATTCTAAAAGGAGAAGCAGGCACAAATATTAACCCTAAATAACATGACAACTGTTCATTGAGTCGCTACTAAGGCTATTTGCAGGTAGTTAATTGAGACTTATGAGGATAATCTTATGGCTTTCAATCTTCGCAATCGCAACTTCCTAAAACTTTTAGATTTTACACCTTGTGAAATTCAGCATCTTCTAGAATTGTCTGCAGAGCTGAAAAAAGCAAAATACTCAGGTTATGAACAACCAAGGCTAACAAGAAAAAACATTGCATTAATTTTTGAAAAATCGTCAACGCGAACCCGCTGTGCATTTGAAGTGGCCGCTTACGATCAGGGGGCAAAGGTTTCTTACCTGGGGCCATCTGGGTCACAGATTGGTCATAAAGAATCGATGAAAGATACGGCTCGTGTATTAGGCCGTATGTATGATGGCATCGAGTATCGTGGTTTTGGCCAGGAAATCGTTGAAGAGCTAGGTGCATACGCTGGTGTCCCGGTGTGGAATGGCTTGACCGACGAATTCCACCCGACTCAAATATTGGCCGATTTCCTGACGATGCAAGAACATAGTCGTGGTAAGTCGCTACATCAAATTACATTTGCATATTTAGGTGATGCACGAAACAACATGGGTAACTCCTTGATGGTTGGTGCAGCGAAAATGGGGATGGACATTCGTCTGGTTGCCCCCAAAGCATTTTGGCCGGAGACCGATTTGGTCGCACAATGTCAAGATATTGCAAAACACACCGGAGCAAAAATCACTTTAACGGAAAATGTGAAAGAAGGAGTAAAAGGCTGTGACTTCTTATACACCGACGTTTGGGTTTCCATGGGAGAATCAAAAGATGCATGGGATGAGCGCGTAAAACTCATGACCCCCTATCAAATTAATATGGATATCATCAAGGCAACGGGTAACCCTCATGTGAAGTTCATGCACTGCTTGCCTGCATTCCACAACGATGAAACCACTGTGGGTGCAGAAGTTGCGGAAAAATACAACATGAAAGGCCTGGAAGTGACAGAAGACGTATTTGAATCAGAGTACTCGATTGTATTTGATGAAGCAGAAAACCGCATGCACACAATAAAAGCCATTATGGTCGCAACGCTTGGAGACTAATTAAACATTGGCACCCCAAAATATGCGGGTTACTTGCATTTATTTGACCAAGAATAAAAGAGGCATAACCTACGTGAAATTATTGAGTAGTCTGTCTCTACTCGTTGGGATTGCAAATACCATGTGGTGTTTATTGTCACTCTAAAATTACCTATCATGCTGCTTGTTATACATATATCCCTCACTGTAAGTGAGGGATATATTTGGTGCGCTGAGTATGGTGGCGAGGGGGAGGAGTTCATGGCTGATACTGTTTGTCAGAGCATGAGTCAAAATGGTCAGCAAATCTGATTTCTTGCTCGCAGTTAGTCCTTTTGATATTGGTCTATATCAAACAGTTTGTCACGAATAGCCCAGAAGCGACCGCTTTTGCGGGCTATGATGATCTCCGGCGGTCGCAAGCGGTGTTCGTTGTTGGCGACTTTGGTCGGGGCTGTATCCGTAAACGGACGGTGTCGGTCGACCAGATGCGGATTGATAAATTTTTTCAGAAAGCTATCTTTTTGGGTTTTGGTCGCCAGCGGCCAGACTTCACTGATCTCGGCCTCTTCGTCACTGGAGTAGATGACTTTGAGCTGGGGTTTTCCGAATTTGTTCTTGCCGGGTTCCAGACGCAGATCTGTGCATTTCATGATCATGGCATCTTTGAGCTTCAGTGCATCGCGGAGCTTTTTGTCGGGATCGACCATGACAGCATTGCACTGGTGGCAGCGTCGGGCGGCGATATCATTGTCTGCGCCGCATTCCTCACAGTACTTGGCCCTGAATCGGTAGCCACACTCCTCGCGCTCTCCATCGTCATCCTCAAAATAGCCCTGACAGCGACGGCCGTAGTGCTCGATGAGAAAGCCTTCAGGGTCGAGTTTGCCCCAGAAGCTATTGTTAAAGCCGCAGGCTGGGCAGGGGACCATGATCACTTCGCTGTCACTGTTTGGTTTGGGCTCGCCAACTTCCGGCTGGTAGAGATCGTAGCAGTTTCCTGCGTATTCCAAAATCAGGCAGTCTTTCTTCCCTTTGAACAAACGTAGGCCACGACCAACAATTTGCTGGTAGAGGCTGATAGATTCTGTCGGGCGCAGGATGGCTATCAGATCCACATGTGGTGCATCAAACCCAGTCGTGAGTACCGATACGTTGACCAGATACTTGATCTCCCGCTGCTTGAACGCCTCGATGATTCGATCCCGTTCATCGAGCGGAGTATCTCCTATGACCAAGGCGGCATTTTCATTGGCAAGGTAGCCCATGATTTCCTGGGCATGATTTACCGTCGAGGCAAAAATCATTATGCCACGGCGGTCTTTTGCATATTCAATGACCTGCTCAATGATCATCGGGGTTGCCCGTGACGACTTTTCGATCACGCTATCGAGATCGGCCTCGCGATAGTTACCGTTTGAGGAAGGGGTGAGGCTGGAAAAATCATAGCCCATAACCGCCATATCCATCACCTTGGGCTCGGTCAGGAAGTTTTCATCCAGCAGGTAGCGGATTGGCAGCTCAAAGATACAGTCTCGAAAGAAACGGTCCTGTTCAGTGCGGACCTGACCGCGGGTATGGTACTTGTAGATCCATCCCATCCCGAGGCGGTAAGGGGTCGCCGTTAACCCCAGGATCTTGATGCCCGGGTTAATCGCCTGCACGTGGCTGATCACTCTTCGGTAGGCACTGTTCTCATCATCGGGTACACGGTGGCACTCATCGATAACCAGTAAGGAAAACTCATTGGCAAATTGGTCGAGGCTATTGACCATTGATTGGACAGAGGCAAAGACAACCTGGCGGTCAGTTTCCTTTCGTCCTAATCCAGCCGAAAAAATTGAAGCCTTGAGGCCATAGCTTTCGTATTTACTGTGATTTTGCTCTACCAGCTCTTTGACGTGAGTCAGAACCAGTACCCGCCCTCGCGCAATGCGTGCGAGCTCTGCCACGACAAGGCTTTTACCCGCCCCGGTCGGCAACGCCAGTACGGCAGGGGTACTGTGTTTTCGAAAGTAGTGAATGGTCGCTTTAACGCTGTCTTGCTGGTAGGGGCGGAGGGTATACATATTAAATACTACTGATGGACATCAAAAGATGAGCCAGTTTGCTCTCGGGGCTAAGAGTGTACCTGAAATCAGCGGTAGATGGCGATAGGGAGAGCGCTCAATGTTGTCGGCCCACTTGCTAAGTGAGCCGGATTGGGCGGTATCGGTAGAGTCCGTAAGAAGCCATGTTGTATCGAAGCTATGTCGTAAGGAAGCTTTCTTGTTAAGAAGCAATGTGCAGCGGCATGTCTTCTTGTTTGATCACTTTGGTCATCATACAAAACTGACGACGGGGGACAAAACCGTGTTTTTCGTAGAAGCTTCTGGCTCCTGCGTTACCGATGTTCACCTCGAGTGACAAGGCATGTACACCCGCCTCGGTGACGTGTCGTTCGATCATCGGGATCAACGCTGTCCCGATGCCTTGTTGTCGCCATTCGGGCTTGAGGTAAAATTGGTCAATGAGACCAATACGTCCGCCATATTCGAGGCTGAAGCTATAGCTAACGGTGATATGGCCGGCGATCATTTTCTCGCCTTCTTGTTCGATTTCTATAAACCAGGCCTGACCGAGCTCTGGATTGCTGATCAGCTGGTGGACAGCTTTACTCGTTTGTTCGATCTTCTGAGGGAGAACTTCGTATTCAAATAGCTCCTCAACGAGTTTGAGTAGCATGTCTGTTGATGACAAACTTGGCGCAACAAGTGAGATGTTCATAGTACGACCTTTGTTGTTAGGTTTTTTCATCAAATCCGTTCTGATGATACTGTATGTTTATACGTAACCTATGTGTAACATGTTCATAATTAAAGACCACGAAAAACCAGAAATGTTCTATTTTTTGTAGCTTAGTTCGTGTTTGGTCGAAAAGCTGGATCATTCTCGCAGTTGCGGAAATTAGCGACATAAAAAGATTGCAGTCTGCCATGCCTGTGTATCTATGTCCGTCTCGATAAAATTGGTATGATACGCGTTTTTGCACCATGCGGAGCCAGTAATGAGGCTTGATAAATTCTTAAGTACCACTTTGGGTATCACCCGTAAAGAAGCCGGTAAGCTATTGAAAAACAAACAAATTGAAGTGAACGGCGAGATCGTGAAAAACGGTTCATTGAAAGTGACGGATGACTGCGACGTAGAGTTCAACGGTCGCTCTCTGAGCCTTAGCGGACCAAGGTACTTCATGCTTAATAAGCCGGAAGGCTTTGTTTGCTCCCATGTTGACGATTACAACCCTACGGTGTTTGTGTTGTTCGACGAGGTAAGCCCTGAGAAGCTGCATGTAGCGGGGCGTCTAGATGGTGATACAACCGGGTTAGTGTTGTTGACGGATGATGGCCAATGGTCGCACCGTATTACCTCACCACGTCATGAGTGTGAAAAAGTGTATTACGTCGAGTTGGCCGATCCGTTACCGGAAGAGACCGTTCAGACTTTTGCCGAAGGGGTACAGTTGCGCGGCGAGAAAGATCTTACACGTCCGGCTAAACTTGAAATCCTCAATGAGCGCGAAGCCGTGATCACAATCTCGGAAGGGAAGTATCACCAGGTTAAGCGGATGTTTGCCGCGGTGGGCAACAAGGTTGTCGGGTTACACCGCGAGCAGGTTGGCAGCATTGAGCTAGATGAAGATCTTGAGCCGGGCGAATACCGTCCGCTGACTGATGAAGAGATAGCCTACTTTCTGAAGTAAAACAGAGATAGATGATAGGGCGGTTTATCCGCCCTTTTTTGTGTCTTGGAGTTCGGTATCAGAACACAGTTAAACAGAAACAGATAAATTCCCACTAGGAAAGAGTTATATACCCAAATTCATCGTACAATATCCGGCTACCTTTTGATCCTCCAGTATTGAGAATTTATGACGACACAAGACAGTGAAAAGCTGAGCTTGCAATTGATCCTTATTTTGGGCGCTATTGCTGCGTTGACCCCGTTGGCAATAGACATGTACCTCCCCGCAATGCCAAGTATTGCAAGAGATTTGGCCGTCTCTCCGAGTGCAGTACAGACAACTCTGACGGCCTATACAGCAGGGTTTGCTGTCGGACAGTTATTACATGGCCCCTTGGCCGATAGTTACGGCCGTAAACCGATACTTATTATTGGTGTGATTCTTTTTGCCATCGCCGCCTGTGTCAGTGCGACAAGCCAAGGTATTGTCGAGTTGACCTGGGTGCGTGCCGCTCAGGGTTTTGCTGGTGCATCGGCCGCAGTCATTATTCAGGCTCTTGTCAGAGACATGTTCGAGCGAGAAGAGTTTGCCCGCACCATGTCGTTTATCACCCTGGTAATGACAATCGCTCCGCTTGCCGCTCCTATGATTGGGGGCTATCTGTCGATTTGGTTTGGCTGGCGTTCTATATTTTGGGTGCTGGCTCTGTTTGCCGCGATTGTTATCGTAGCTGTGCTGGGGAAAATTCCTGAAACGCTTCCTGTCGAAAAGCGATTGCCGTTTCATCTGGGCTCTACGCTAAGAAACTATGCCCGAATGCTCACAACACCGGCAGCGGTTGGCATGATCTTTTGTAGTGGTTTCTCTTTTGCCGGGATGTTTACCTTCCTTACTGTTGGATCGTTTGTCTACATTGATCTGTACCACGTCAGTACAGAGCACTTTGGTCTGCTGTTTGGCCTCAATATTGTTTGCTTGATCCTGATGACCAGTATTAACGGCCGGATGGTGAAAAAGATGGGCTCGCACTGGATGCTGCGTTTTGGCCTGATTATTCAGCTAATCGCCGGTATTGGTTTGGTTTGTGGCCAGTTATTCCAGCTTGGCTTGTGGGGTGTCGTTGTCCCTGTCATGCTATTTGTGGGTACCATTTCAATTATTGGTAGTAACACAATGGCTTGCTTGTTGGCCAAGTACCCGCATATGGCGGGAACGGCATCATCACTGGCAGGTACGATGCGATTTGGGACAGGAACCGTGGTAGGCGGTATGGTTGCTATGATGCCAGACGCAACAGTTTGGCCGATGGCATTGACCATGGCGACATGTGCAGTATTATCGGCTGGATTTTATTGGTTTATGTCCCGAGACGCTTAAGGAACCACATGGCAAACTTTTATCAAGAAATCTATAGATTGGTCTCTGACGGGCTTCAGGATTTGGGCGAATCCCTGCAATCAGGTAAGACGCCTCACAATCCGGTGAGTGAAACACACTTTCTGAGTGCCTGGGTAACCAAGGCTATAAAGCAACAGCGTTATGATCACTGCTTGGCCAAAACATTGCTGGCTTGGCAGCAGCAGGCCCGTAGTATGGGTAAAAATGCCAAACTGAAGCAGCAGTTTGAACATATTCATCAAACGTTTGCCGGTATTCCCCGCAACGAAGATGTTGCTAGTGTAACGACTCGCGAGCAAATCCAGTCACTGTATACGTTGTTGGAAGAAGCTGATTGGCTAGTGACGACAGAATATGAAGTGAACAGGAAAGTAACGCACCATACTGACGGTCAGGCTTCGCTGGTGGTATGTTCGAAGCAATATCAGGAGGGGATCTCCGAGCAGGGTGAGGTGATTAAGCCAATATCGCTATACGTTCGTGGTGATGCACAGTTCATTGTCGATACGGCCTATAAAGCAGGCTTGTTAATGTATAAAGTCACGGACTACAAGTCGAAAGTGAAGTATCACGGCGAGTACATTATTTATCCGCACAATGGTGGTTCACACTTACCTGAGTTGCCGACGGCTTCATAACGTGTACTGACTCATACGATCTGACATTTTGGCAGGCAATACTCGACCAGAGTTTATTCTTCGCCTGCCATTTTCAACTTAGAGGTTAACTGATATCTGTGCTTTAGATGTAGGGTATTAGTTTTTCGATGCATGGGACAAGTTTATCAGTGTACAAGGGAAGCAGAACTCTATCGACACTGTATTTACTCCCCCAAAAACCACTCAACCTCCCATTTTTAGATGTAAGCATTACCCAGCCAATTCCAGCTTCAAACTTACCGAGCTGCAATGATTCTATATCACTGTTTTCATTTGCTTTCTGTTGAGCTTCTTTAAGGACAGTAACAAAATTTCTAGCTTGGGATTTATTTAAATTCATATGAACCGAATTAACAATATACTCATCATATGTTCTCAGTGATATCCGCTTATCTCTTCTGTTGTCATAGTAAACGTGAGTTTTGTTACTATAACCTAATGAGCAAATTTTCAGATCACCCTTTCCAACACTATTCAATCGGTTGATTTTGTCAGCTAATTCTTTTGTCTTTTTTTGTTCTGCCTTAACACGCTCCTGATCTATTTTTGCAAATTCTAATTTTCGCGCCTTAGCTACATTACTACTATAAGTACTAAAAGAGTCACAACCTATACTTTCAAATATGTAGCCATCAGACTTTAAGTTGTATGCTGTTGCAAAGCTAACACCCGTCTCTTTTTCAATCTCATCTTGAATTAATGCCACACCAGTATCAAAACACTTCAAAGCTGAAAGTTGTAAGCCAGCTCCTGTCATCATTGCAGCATTGAGTGAGGGAAGTGACTTTGCGGATTCCTTTTCAGCTACACTTGTTGATTGACAAGCTGTGAGTAACATAGGTAGTAAAGCTAAAGCGATTATGTTTCTCATAAATACCTATTTTGATATAAATCAACGATGCTACAAGTTACATATTATTTTATCTGTGAGCCAATTCTCGTTTTTTTGTTGAACTTCTAATCATATTTTTATATCCAAAAAAGCTGATTTAGAGATTAAAAATCTCATAAGAAATTGTTCCGAAGCTGTTTGGGTTGATTGGCAGCAGACTTCATGGACACTCACTTTTTCTGAAATTCTCAATTTTAACAAATAGGGTTGATGATGAATGCTAATTCCCGAAAGCAATCATCTACCATCCAACTCAAACGCATAACCTCTAGCAGTTTGCATTACCAGAGGTGTGCTGGCGGGGCGATGTAATACACCTTTTTCCTAGTGCCCGTCGAAAGGGGGCAACCTATAAGCTACTCGTTTTATCGTTCAATTATTAGAAATTGGGCAAGCAAACTTGGGTTGAATGCATATTATTATTGGCCGCATTCCATGCGTCGCACTAAAGCCACATTAATCTATGCTAGGACAAAGAATATCAGGGCAGTGCAACTATTGTTGGGTCATTCGAAGTTAGATAACACAATCTGTTATCTTGGCGTTGAGTTTGAAGACGCCCTGAGACTTTCAGAACAAACCGACTGCTAGATATGGTAATACAGCTTTTCGAGGTGACTGAATAGCAGTAGCATGGATAGGTTTCAGCTTAATTTATTGGTTGCAGATCTAGCGACAACATAAAGATATTTCTGTCAGTTATTTTGATTATGGAGCCCATGATTTCGCAATCCCCTATAGTCTTCCCTTTTTTTGCAAACAGAGAAACCCTAAAGCAACTGGCCAACATCTAATCAGGATCCCCATTCTGTGCTAGAATGCACCGCTTGGGATTGAGCAAAAGCCATTAATCACCTATATCATGTTCGTTTATATGGTGCGGCTAGCCAATCAAGTAGTAGTTGGATATGGAGTTGGTCCTTATATTCGTTTATTCGGATATGTGAACATCATAATTTATGAGTTTTAAATCAAAAAAGTACAGTATTGATTCTACTGATTATCAAGTTGGTCAAGATAACATCAGTAAATGGGGTATGGATGTCCATAATACAGTTTTCGTAGCCTCAGTCGGCTTATCTATTCTCTTCATTGTTACCCTTCTCGCATTACCGCCTGCAGATGCAAAAGCAGCTATTGATTCTATTAAGGGTGCTGTGCTGTCAAATTTTGACTTCCTCTTTATGTGGGGAGCCAACATCTTGTTAGTTTTTGCCATTATTTTAGCGTTTTCACCTTTAGGTAAAATTCGCTTAGGTGGTGATCACGCAACTCCGGATTATTCCAAAGCGTCTTGGATTGCGATGCTATTCGCTGCAGGTATGGGTATCGGACTCATTTTCTGGGGTGTTGCAGAGCCAACGGCGTTCTTTACCAACTGGTTTGGGACACCACTGAATGCAGAACCTTATACAGAAGCTGGTCGTGAATTGGCATTAGGCGCAACAGTCTTCCACTGGGGCTTACATGCATGGGCTATCTATGGCATGACCGCACTTTGCCTTGCCTACTTTGTTTACAATAAAGGGTTACCACTCTCAATGCGCTCTGTGTTTTACCCATTGTTGGGTGATCGCGTTTGGGGAAAAGTGGGTGACGTGATTGACGTATTAACTGTATTAGTTACTTTGTTTGGCCTAGCGACTTCTCTTGGTTTAGGGGGAACGCAAGCGGCTAGCGGTATCAGCCATGTATTCGGAATGGAAAATAACATTTATCTTCAGCAGTCCATTATCATATTGATTATGGGTTTGGCAATTATTTCTGTTATACGCGGCATGGATGGCGGTGTTAAGTTTCTAAGTAATCTGAATATGGTTATTGCGTTTGTATTCCTTGGTCTTATTGCTGTCTTGAATTTCACTACAGTGTTGGATTCTTTGGCTACCGCAGTGACGGGGTATGTGAAAAACATTCTTCCGTTAAGCCAAACCTCCGGCCGTGATGATACAACTTGGTTGCACGGTTGGACTGTGTTCTATTGGGCATGGTGGGTAGCGTATGCGCCTTTCTTTGGTATGTTTGTAGCTCGTATATCTAAAGGACGAACCGTTCGCGAGTTTCTTCTTTGCGTATTGCTTATCCCGACGTTGGTAACAACAGCTTGGATGTCTATCTTCGGTGGTGTTGCTATTGAACAGGTGATGGATAAAGTAGGAAAACTAGGTCTTGACCAAGGCATTGCGGATGTCTCTCTCAGCTTATTCTATATGCTAGATGCTTACCCGTTCGGAGATGTTCTATCCGTTATTGCTGTAGCACTGATTATCGTTTTCTTTGTGACAACGTTAGATTCGGGCTCTATCGTAATTGATGGCATGACCGCGGGTGGTAAGTTAGAAGTACCAGTTAAGCAGAAAGTAGTTTGGGCAGTTATCTCTGGTGCTATCGCAATGGTTATGCTCTGGATTGGTGGTACTCAGTCTATTCAAGCTCTGCAATCAATCACTATTATTGCTGCAATGCCGTTTACGATTATTCTTCTGTTGGGCAGTGTGAGCCTGTTTAAAGGGTTATTGACGGAAGTTGATAAACTTCAGGTATCGGCTAACCAATCACGTTAGTTAGTCGTTAGGTTAATAATTAGATTTACAATAAAACTCTCTGGTACTTCGTGCCGGGGAGTTTTTTATTTAATTAGAGGAGAGAATTAGAGCCACAATTGAGTGCGATTGTGTTCAGAAATGACAGAATAAACTCAACAACGACTTGTAGTCGTTGTTTTGAGATTCTTCGATTTATACCTGTAGGCACTATTTTGAAAGTGGTAGCCGTTTGATAATAATGATTAACAGATCACTTTTACACGACCAACATCACCATTGTCTAAGCGGACTTTTATTCCGTGAGGATGATTTGGAGACTTCGTTAAAAGGTCTTTTACAATACCAGAGGTTAGTGTTCCGCTTCGTTGATCTTTTTTAAGGACAATTTTCACTTCTAATCCAGGGTGAATATTGGCTCGAATGGTTCCACTCATTTTCTCTACCTTATTATTCGGTATATCGCTGATTGTGACTAATATCGTGTCAGCAAGTATCAACTGACACGATGTTTATTGGTATATCGTTGCTTGTTTGGTTATGAATTTCTCAACCAGACATCAGAGTTACCAAGTCCTTTCTTTTTACGCTTTTTCTTACCCGTGCCTTCCGGTTTTGCCATCGGCTTGTTTGCCTCTAACATCTCTTGGGTAATGGTTTCATCGAGTTCATAGCCTTCTACCTGTTCACGTTCAAGGCGGATTTTGTTCTTCTTCTCGATAACTTTGAAATGATGAAAATCTTCATAATCAATCAGCGATAGGGCTAGGCCAACTTCACCAGCACGGCCACTTCGGCCAATGCGGTGCATGTAGTCTGATGGGCTTCTTGGTAGATCAAAGTTGATCACCACCGGCAACTTTTCAATATCTAAACCACGGGCCGCGATATCCGTTGCTATTAATACATCAATCTCACCCGACTTAAACGCTTCAAGTATACGTGTACGATAGCCCTGGCCTTTATCACCATGAAACACTTCGGCCTCAATGCCACGCTTATAAAGTTTATCGGCTAAGTGCTCACAGCTGTTCTTGGCATTTACGAAAACAAGTGCTTGTCGCCATTGATGCTGTTTGATCAAATGCGCTAACACCGCTGTTTTTTCGCCTTTATTTACGTTAAAAACACGCTGTACCAAGGTGCTGGCATCATCACTTTGTAGTTGTATTTCAACGGGGTCGTTAAGCAGCTCTTGAGTTAAAGCCTGTACTTGCTCAGGGAACGTCGCAGAAAACAATAGCGTCTGCTTCTGTTTTGGCAATTGACCCAACAGTTCAGATAGCTCTTCAGTAAAGCCAAGGCTTAACATACGATCGGCCTCATCAAGCACTAAGGTCTTTACCTTATCTAGCTTAATCGCATTACTTGAAATTAAATCGAGTAATCGGCCTGGCGTTGCAACCAAAATATCGGTGCCGCCACGTAGTGCAAGCATTTGAGTATTTGCAGATACACCACCAAAAACAGCCACCGTTTTAATTGCACCGTTAAAGTGAACTGCGTATGACTTAATGCTGTCAGCAACCTGTTTAGCCAGTTCACGCGTTGGCACCAAAATAAGCCCAGTAACATAGTTACCTTTGCCGCCCTTGGTATTATCTGTGTGTTTTTGCGTAAAAAGATCCTGCAACATTGGCAGTGCAAAAGCCGCCGTTTTACCCGATCCTGTATTTGCACCTGCAATTAAGTCTCGCCCTGCTAACACACTTGGAATAACTTGCGCTTGAATAGGTGTAGGTTGTTGGTATTCCAGCTCTGTTAGTCGAGCTAACAAAGGTTGAATTAAGGCAAGTTCAGTGAAGCTGGCTGGCGTTGTGGCAGTAGTCATTGGGTAATAAAGGCTCTAGCTAAAATAATGGCGAGCATCTTAGCGTATTTGAGCCCTGTGAAGTAGCACAATGATAAGTCTAATGTTCAATGAATGCCTATGGTGATGCGGGTATAGGCTGTGAATATGGATCATCAGCATGCATTCTGGTCAATTGCTCAATTCCTTTGATAACGACACCTTATTGCGTAACCGATTTACCTTCCTGCGCTTTTGCCTTACAGCGCTTGACCAAGGCATGAGTCATGCCTTTGAAGATAAACAGATGGGCGGGCATCATGGCAAACCAATAGAGCAAGCCGGAGAAACCCGCTGGATGCCACCAGGCACGAATGTCTATTTCGCGGTATTCCCCTTTGTCTTCTATCGTAAATTCAAGCCGACCCAGCCCCGGCGCTTTCATTCCGAACAAAAGGGAGAGAAAGCGATTGGGTACAATCTTTATCACTTTCCATGAATCAACCTTATCACCAAGTTGAAGCTTGTCGGGATCACGGCGGTATCGTTTGAGCGCGTCGCCACCGATGGCAAAATCCATCCATTCACGTATTCGCCATAGGTAATTAGCGAAAAAGTAGCCTTCCTTGCCACCGACAAGCTGCACTTGACGCCAAAGCTGCTCGCAGGTGGCATCAGTTTTAAGCGTGTAGCCAGCGTGCTTGGGGTAATAGCCGTAGCCTGTTTGCCAGCGGGCTAGGGCATCTGGATCAAAGCCCCAGATTTCATTGCGTACGACTTCGCTTTCATGGCCGAGGCACTCTTCGACAGCTTCGTCGTAGGTGAGCAGGTATTGCGGGATCAGCGATTGAATAGCACTGCCGTTTGCAGCAAGATCAAAACGTAGCCCACCTATGAGCGCACGGGCAATATTGGTAGGAACCGAGGTTATAAATTTTAGCCAGTAGGCCGCCATCGATGGAGTTAACAAGGGAAGCGGTAAGATGCGGACTTTTTTCCCTGCGTGGGCCCCCAGTTTACGCATTTGGGTTTCATATGTGATGGTTTCAGGACCGGTAACGTCCATGATCTGGTGTCGGCAAGGGTTAAAGTGGAGTAGTTCAAGCAGGTAATGAAGCAAATTACGTAGCGCAATAGGGGAGTTGTAGGATTTCACCCATTTAGGGGCGATAATAACGGGTAAATGGTAGACAAAGTCCCGCATCACCTCGAACGCAGCTGAACCCGGCCCGACAATGATCCCGGCCCGTAACTCGGTGGTTGGAATACCACTGTCACGCAGAATTTCCCCGGTTTTCTTTCTGGCGTCCAGGTGTTTGGATTTCCCTTGTTTGGCCTGAAGCGCACCGAGATAAATAACACGCTGCACAGTACTTCGCTTGAGGGCCTGGCTGAAGGTTCTGGCCGCATGTAATTCAATATCAATAAAGTCATGCCCGTGATTCATTCCGTGAACCAAAAAGAACACCGCATCAACATTTTGCAATAATTCATCTAGGTTGGAGCGAACATTTAAGTCGAGCTCTATCAGTTCGATGTTGGGAATGGCATCCCATCCACGCTTCTGTAGCAGGTCGAGATTTCGACCGGTTGCTTTTATCTGGTATCCGCTGTTTGCAAGCTCAGGAACCAGGTGACTTCCAACATACCCCGAGGCCCCTACAACCAGAATTGTTTTTATCATCTATTACATGCTCCCTGCTGTAACGTTTTATCAAAGTTCGTATATAAGTCTGTTAATGAAGGCTATCTGAATAATATGCACTGCTAATAGAAATGTAGCGGATAAAATTCAAACTGTCTGTGTCGTATTTTTCTTAAGGTATTTGGAAGGGATCGAGCTCATCTTAAATTCTGTTTCATATTAAAAGTAAAAATGTGCTCGTAATTTGTTGTGGACACCGACTTCAATTACAGCTTTTTGTTCACTTGTCTTACAATTACCATGAGAGTGGGTATATGCCATGGCAATGCACTCGTAAGAATGAATAACTAACTTGCTTAATAATAATGGTAGAATAAGGGGAATGGCTGAAATGACATAAATTAAGCAGGTCGTGCGCACCTTATTCATTCGAAGTATCTTGATTTTCAAGTTGTTGTGATTGGCGTGTAGGCGGATTGTTTAAATTGTGGGTGGTTTGTAACGCATTGCATTTTTATTTCCAAATGAGACTTTTAAAGTACTTTCTCGAATCCGGGCTTTGCTGTAAATTTCACTTTCGGAAAACACCTACAAAAATTTGGGGATTTAGATGTTACGACTAGTGGAGCTCTGCAAAGGCTACCAGGATGGCGGTGAGTATCACTCCGTCTTGCAAGGTGCAGAGCTGGAGCTAAAGCAAGGTGAGCAGTTGGCCCTGATGGGGGAAAGCGGCTCGGGCAAAAGTACCTTGCTTAATTTGATTGCAGGTTTGGACACGGTAGATTCTGGTGAAGTCTGGTTAGGTAAAACACCCATCCATGCGATTTCCGAGCGCGAGCGTACTGCCTTTCGTCGTAACAACATTGGTCTCGTTTTTCAGCAATTCAATTTACTCCCCACTTTAACTACTGCTGATAATATTCGTTTCTGCCGCCAGCTAAAAGGGCTGGAGGAGAAGCCAGAATTATGGCGTCAGATTATTTCGGCGCTTGATCTCATGCCGCTACTCGGGCGGTACCCAGAAGAAATGTCAGGTGGTCAGCAGCAGCGAGCTGCCATTGCCCGTGCGCTTTACATGGAGCCGGATATATTGTTGGCCGATGAGCCGACAGGCAGCCTTGATGAACGAAATGCCGGTGCGGTAATACGTTTGCTCGTCAACCTTACGCGTCAGCTTGACTGTACATTGCTATTGGTCACACACAGTAAACAAGTCGCAGAGCATATGAATGGCTGTATTCGACTTCAGGGAGGCCAGCTTCATGTCAAGCCCCGTAGCTAAAGCGCTTTGGGGGCATTATAAGCGCCACCCTTTCCAGATTGTGTTGGTATGGCTTGGCCTGACATTAGGTATTGCCTTGCTAGTTGGTGTTATGGGCGTTAACCAGCAGGCCAGAGAAAGCTACCGTCAGGGCGAACAACTTTTTTCTAATCCTTTTCCGTATCGAATTCGCCATAACCAGCCAGCAATTAAAGTTCCCCAGGGCTTCTATATTCAGTTACGTCGGGCGGGCTTTAGCCAATGTGTTCCGATGGATCAGCACAGGATTGTTACTGACCAAAACCGAGATTTTGAAATTGTCGGCATCGATCCCATTGCCATGTTCTCGAATTTCAAAGATCAGGTCACGAGTCAAAACCAAAGCCAGATGATGTCGCTGATGCGTCCGCCTTATCCAATCATGGTGGGAGAGCAGCTTGCAAGCTACATGGGTGTGGTAGACGGCCAGTTCTTAACCTTAGAGCACGGAAAACAGATTGGTCCACTGAAGGTTGTGGACGAAGAAAGGATTCAAGGCCCAAGGATGATCGCAGACATGTCACTAGTGCGTGACCTGCAACCCGGCACGGGCCTGACCGCAATCTTATGCGGTAAGATGTCACCGAAACAACTGTTAGCCCTTACCGAGCAATTACCGCCGGCTTTGAAACTGGAACGTCATCAAAGTGCGACCCTTGAGCCCCTGACCGAAGCATTTCACTTAAATTTGTTTGCAATGGGTATGCTGGCCTTTGTTGTCGGCCTGTTTATCTTCTATCAGGCGATGTCTCTGTCTTTGTCTCAGCGTCAGCCTTTGGTTGGCTTGCTTCGTCAGGCCGGTGTTTCCGGTTCGCAGTTGGCGAAAGCGCTATTGTTAGAGCTTTTGGTGTGGATCACCCTCGGCTTGGTCGGCGGCAACTTACTTGGACTGCTGCTTGCTCAGCAGCTGCTGCCTTCTGTGGCGGAAACATTAAATAGCTTATATGGCGCGAATGTTAGCTTATCTGTGAGCTGGCATTGGCAATGGGGCCTGGCATCATTGGCTATCGCCTTGTTCGGTAGCCTGTTGGCTTGTGGCTGGCCACTGATCCGGTTAATAAAAACTCAGCCAGCGCGTCTATCTACCCATATGTCTCTGGTTCGCTTTAGTGGCCGTGAATTTGCGTGGCAGGCACTTTTCTCGTGTATGTTCATTGGCGCGGCAGCGGCTGTGTATCAGCTTCCGCATGGCCAGATGGCAGGTTTTGTCCTGATTGCATTTATCCTGATCGCTTCTGCGCTGAGTATGCCGTTCTTGTTATGGCAACTCTTTCAGGGCCTCGGGCAGGTAGTGCGCTCGGCGCGGTTACGTTGGTTCTTTTCCGATGCAGCAGCAAGCCTTAGTTACCGAGGGGTAGCGGCAATGGCGTTTATGCTGGCACTGGCATCAAACATTGGTATGGAAACGATGGTCGGCAGTTTCCGTAGTACGACCGAGGTGTGGCTAGACCAGCGTCTTGCGGCTGATATTTATGTCCGTCCTTCTCTGAATGTCGCTCCACGGATTGCCAGCTGGCTGGATAGCCGCGATGAAGTGAAACAGGTCTGGTGGCAGTGGCGCAAAGAGATATTGACAGAAGCGGGCACGCTACAGGTTGTCAGTATCGGCGGAACCCGAGAGGAGCAGCAGGCCCTTTCGATTAAAGTTGCGATACCCGATTATTGGCAGCGTTTGCATCACCAGCGGGCTGTACTTGTCAGCGAGTCAATGGCACTCAAGCAGAACTGGCATCCCGGCGATGAAATAGAGTTACCCGCTCCGATGAACAAGCGCTGGTTAATCGCTGGTGTCTACTACGATTACGGTAACCCCTATGGCCAGGTTATTCTGTCTCATAAACGCTGGCAGGACTATTGGCCTTATAAGGGGCAAGTTGGTTTGGCTGTTCACCTGAAACCGGATACAGACAGTATGGCTGTTATGAAGGAAATGGGTGAGCGGTTCCACCTGTCACCTGAGCGGGTTCGTAATAATGTCGAACTCATGGCGCAGGCAATGCGGGTGTTTGATCGTACGTTTATTGTTACGGCAACCCTGGGTAAATTGACGTTATTTATTGCAGTTTGCGGTCTGTTCTTTGCCACGGTAGCCGGTGAAATCTCGCGTCAACGCCAGTTTGCGCTGTTGCGCTGTATGGGAATGACGGGACGAGAGCTTGCAGCCTTGGGAGGCGGGCAGTTGTTGATGATAGGTGTACTGACGGCAGTGATTGCATTGCCTCTTGGACTGGTACTGGCCCAGCTGCTTATTGATGTTGTTTTGAAATATTCTTTTGGTTGGACAATGCCTGTACAGTACTTCCCGTATGAATATCTGACTTCTTTGGGGTCTGCATTAGCCGTTTTATTGATCGCGGGGGCCTGGCCGGTTTGGCGTCTGGTTAAACGTTCTGCCATTCTATCGTTACGGGAGGCTTTTTGATGCTGTATCAATTTGCTAGCCGTGGATTGGCAATGTTCACGTTGTTGTGCTTCATGATGCTAACGGGTTGTGACTCTGTCGAAACCCAATCAAACTCCGCCGATATACTCCGTCAGGGAGCGGAGGGAATCTATCAGCCTGTTGTCCCCGGGAAAAAATGGGTGTTTCCACAAGATCACCTCGGTCACCCTGACTTCAAAGCTGAGTGGTGGTATCTCACTGCAAATCTCGAGTCAGAAAGTGGTGAAACGTTTGGTGTTCAGTGGACACTTTTTCGTTTCGCGTCTGGGAGTGAAGCTGGCAATGGATGGAAAAGCCCACAAAGGTATATGGCTCATATCGTAGTAACCAGCAAAGATAAAGTCTGGTATGCCGAACGCTTCGCCCGTGGCGGGATCGGACAGGCGGGCGTGACGGCAAATCCTTACCGAGCGTGGCTAGACAACTGGTTATGGCGTTCTTATGGTGATTCGCCTTTTCCGGGCACACTTGAATTTTCTGACGGAGAAATGGCAGCCGATCTCGATATTAGTAACTTAGGGAAATTGATCTTTCAGGGTGATAACGGTTACAGCAAGAAGCACCCGACAGAAGACATAGCCTCCTATTACTACAGCGCGCCTTTCTTGGCGCTTAGCGGTACGCTAGAGCTAGACGGGAAAACCTATAAAGTGAAAGGTGATGGCTGGTATGATCGTGAATGGAGCAGTGAAGGCCTATCAGAAAAACAGCAGGGCTGGGATTGGTTTTCAATTCATTTAGATGACGGCAGCGCCTTAATGGTTTATCAGATCAGAGAAGAGAATGCCGAGTCGTATTACTTTGGTTCTTTAAGCTGGCCAGATGGTAAAACAATCGTATTGCAGCCTGAAGATATCAGGTTAACGCCAATATCTTTAGCAAGATACCAAGGGAAACAATTCCCACTTAAGTGGCGAATTGAGGTACCGACACAACAGATACAACTTGAAGTGAATGTTGTCCGCAAGGAGCAGTGGTTGCCATTTGTCTTCTCATATTGGGAAGGGCCGATAAGGGTCAAGGGCAGTCATTCAGGACAGGGATTTATGGAATTAACCGGTTATTAATCGTGAAACTCATCCGGTTTGCCGTAAAAGATAGGACGAAAAAGTGGTACAAAATATAACAGTGGATGAACAGGCGCTATCTCAGCGATTGATGAACTATCGTCGAGAGTTTCATCGATACCCTGAGTCGGCGTGGTGCGAGTTTTTTACCACCAGCCGGATTGCAGGTTTGCTGCAGTCGCAGGGATATGAGCTTTTCTTTTCTGACTCGATCATTGCCCATGACACGATCATGGGTCGAGACGACGCCAATGTTGTCAAAGCTCAAGAGCGTGCTATCAGCTGGGGAGCTGAGCTTGAGCACCTAGCCCAAATGAATGGAGTAACCGGCGTCGGTGCCATATTGGATACGGGGCGTCCGGGGCCAGTAATCGCACTGCGTTTTGATATTGATGCTGTTGATGTCATGGAAAATCAGGATGACTCTCACCGGCCACGCTTTCTCGGATTTGCTTCGCTTTCACCAGGCGTTGCTCATGCCTGTGGACATGATGCCCATGCCGCTATAGGTTTGGGTATTGCAGAAACGTTGGCAGCAAACAAAGGTGTCCTTTGCGGTAAGATAAAGCTGCTTTTTCAGCCAGCAGAAGAAGGGTGTCGCGCCGGTAAAGCGATTGCCGAAAGTGGCTGGCTGGATGATGTCGATTATTTCTTTGCTGCGCATATTGGTATGAATGTTCCTAGCGGTACCTTGGTTTGCGATCCTCAGCATTTCTTATGCAGCTCAAAGTTCGATTTACATTTTTCTGGCAAACCCGCCCACGCAGGTATCGAACCTAATGCCGGTCGCAATGCTCTTGCTGCTGCGTGTACGGCTGTTACTCAGATGCTCGCAATACCTCGCCACCGTGATGGCATGACTCGCCTTAATGTTGGCCAGCTCCATGCTGGTGACGGGCGTAATGTGGTTCCTGCCAATGCCGTACTGATGGGGGAAACCCGTGGTGAGAACCGCGAGTTAAATAGCTATATGTATCAGCAGGCTGAACAGATAGCTCAGGCTGCTGCCATGATGCATGGCGTCAAGGTTGAAATCAAAGCGCAGGGTGAGGCTATCGGTCTGCAAAATGATCAGGAAATGGTTGAGTTGCTGGCTAAGCTTGGCCCCTATAGTGGTTTCTCCGAAGTTGTGCGTGAGAAAGATTTTGGTGCAAGTGAAGATGCCGGTTATTTAGTTGATCGGGTACAGACTAATGGCGGCAAAGCGATATATTGTTTGGTCGGCTCGGACTTAACGGCGGGCCATCATAACGGTGATTTCGATATTGATGAAAGTCGCATGTTGCCAGCCGTCAAACTGTTCTTGAATGCTATAGAGTGGCTGCAACCCAAAATTGTGTAACTTTATAATGACAACGTCACGCCTGTGACGTTGTCACTTTATTGCTGGGTGCGATTGTTTCGATTGTCTCTTCCTAACCTTAACTTCTCTTAACCTTATCCATAGAGTGTTATATCTAAGACACTTTCTTCGCTTAGGCTGCAAGATATTCATCTAGTCTATACAGATTGAATGAATATGTGCGGGGTAGGCGATGGCCGAGGAAAGCGCAGAACCTGCAAGACAGTCTGGTTCTGGAATTTCATCTCTCCATATTAACAATTGGCTTTTTCCTTTTTGCCTCAGCGAGAAGTTTAAGTTTGCCACTCGAGTTGCAATAAGCCTTACTCTTGCGTTCCTGATCCCGATGGCCCTTGGGTGGCCGCAACCATCGACAGCGGCAACGACAGTGATGCTGATTGCTTCTACTGGCAGCCGCAGAGAATCTCTTGCAAAAGGCACACTCAGAGTTTTAGGGACAATCGTAGGTGCAGTTATTGGTTTGGTGCTGGTCGGTTTTTTTGCCCAGGACCGGATGCTGTACATGCTTTCGGTGTCATTGATCGTTGCTGTGGTTTTCTATATTCGCAGTGCCTATCTTGCGGACCCGACGCTGTTCATGTTGACGGGTGTGATGATCCTGATGATGTTTAACGGTGGGGATGCGGAAGGTGCATTTTTATATGGCCTTGATCGCACTTATATGACTGTTTTTGGAGTCGTGGTTTATACTTTGGTTGGCGTTTTTGTTTTTCCGCCGCAGGTTGAACAGAATCTACGTCAATTGGCAGATGAACTTGGCAATATTCAGTCCCGGCTATTTTCAGTGATTAGCCAAACGACGGTAGAAAAGCCCATAGCTTCAAGTTCTGGTGATAAAATAGAGCCCGACACGGTAGAGAGTGAAAAATCCTCTCAGCCAGGCGTTGCCGAACTGATCCCGGCTCTGTATGCAGCCCAAGATGCGCTGGAATCTCGCTACAATACGATTAGTACTGAGTGCAGTGAAATATCAGCCTATAAAAAAGAGTGGGATTATGCGCTGTTGTACTATCGTCAGATCACCGAATTACTGCTTTTTGCAGCGAAAAGTCAAGATCAGCTAGCGACTCAGTCGCATCACTTTATCGATAACTATCAAGATCTGGTTGAAGATATATCGCAACTGTTCCAGCAAATTCCGTCAGCATGGGAAAGAAAAGAAGGAGGCGTGCATCTAGAGAGTACGCCTGTTATCTATAATTCGGATAAGCTTCAGGCGGTGAGTCATCTGGTACGCGGTACCACAATTACCAGCGGCTTCTTATTTAGCAAACTTGATGAAAAATTAACTTGTCTAATCAGTGCGGTGAGTTGTATCGACTCGGTAACAGGCAGAATGACCACCCATGAGGTGTTGCCGAAAGGGTCGCCGGTTTTTAATTGGTGGGATGCCGAAAATGCCAAATCAGCAATTAAAGTGGTGTTGACGTACTGGCTGACAGGTATAATTTGGATATTGTTTAATCCCCCTGGTGGGTACAATTTCGTCATTTTTTGTACTTTGTTTGTTTCTATTCTTTCTTATTTACCCATTCATCCCGTCTTATTATTAATACTATTTTCATTAGGGTTTATTTTTTCAGTTCCTGCCTATGTATTCATTTTGCCACAGTTGTCTTTGGGATCTGAACTCGCCGTGTTTATTTTTATCTATACCTTTGTCGGGTTTTATTTATTCAAGGGACCGATCACTATTTTTTTTCTGATCGGGATGTTTACCTTGGGTATCAGTAACGACATGATCTATCACTTCGGTATCATTTTGACAATCGTAACTTTGTTTTACCTTGTCGTGTTTATGGTGGTTTTCTCCTATTATTTTCCGTTCTCATCACGCCCAGAACATCTGTTTTTGGTGATGCGAGAGCGTTTTTGTCGTCATGTATGTGGAGTCATAACCTGTCATCAGAAAGAATCACCTTCCTTTTGGTATCGGTGGAGGTTGGGGTGGCACCTGGCAACGATGAAAGTAACAGTACGTAAGCTGAAGGTATGGGGAAGTAAAGTGAATACAGCATATTATGAGCAACTTGCGGCTGAGGATATTACTGCATTCTGTGGTCAGTGCGAGTTACTTTGCCATCATCTTTTGACCTTGACAGAGTCAGAGCTGCGGTTGAGGAACAACCCGCTGGTGATGAAAGCCAGAGCAGAATATAAGGATAAAGTGATCCCAGAGGTTGCCCATCAATTAGCATCTCTAAATGTGAACAAGTCAGTAAATGCCGACAATGATGAAGCATTATTATGTGCAAATGAAAGTTACAAGATGCTTGAAAAACAATTGGATGGTTTTTTCGAGAAAATAGAATGGTCCGATTATTCAAAATCAGACATTGCCGGTTTTTATATTTTCCTAAACTTGAAAGAAAGTATATTTGATTCGTTGATTCAATCTAAGGCTTCAAGTGATGTGATTCACTGGAAGCAATTCACTCAGAGTAGATTTTAGGGGGAGCAGTGCTAAAAGTTACCAATGCTTTTATAGCGATGTTCTCTGTTGGCGTTCTGACTGCATGTTCTGTTTCTGGCCCTGACTTTGAGGGCGTAGAAGCCGCGGATTTACCGCAGAGTTGGACCGGACAAGATAACTGGATCGGAGGAGACAGTTTGCAAAGTGGCTGGAAGACTGCACGTTGGTGGATGCAGTTTAAAGACCCTGTGCTAGACAGATTAGTCGGGCAGGCTTCGAATCAGAACCTAGATTTGGAATCTGCGGGGCTGAGAATAGTTCAGGCCCGCGCGGCACTTGGCGTTGCTGACTCGTTTCGATATCCACAACGACAAACGGTATCGGGGAGTTTAGCCAAAATTTACCAGAACGAAAATACGTTCGACAATGCAACCGTCAGCTTTGATGCTGGCTGGGAGCTGGATGTCTGGGGTAAATATGCCAGAAGTATTGAATCGGCAGAAGCGAGCCTCTATGCCTCTATAGCCTCTTACCATGACATTTTGGTGAGTATTACGGCCGAGGTGGCAAGGAATTATGTCAACTATCGCACGTTTCAGGAAAGGGTATTGCTGTCCGAGCGCAATATTGAAATTCAGGCTCGGGTGGTCAAGATCACCGAGGTCCAATTTGATTCTGGCAATGTGACAGAACTTGATGTCCAGCAGGCCAAAACCCAGCTTTATACTACTAAGTCTGCGCTTCCCGGATTGAGAATAGGCATGATGCAGTCGCGCAATGCGCTAGCTGTATTGTTGGGTGTATTGCCTCAGGAAGTTGAGCAATTACTGTTATCTGCGTCTATTGATGCCAAGATAAAGGCCTTCGATGAGAAATATGGTACCAGCCGTTCGCAACAAAAATTGATTGGCTATGATCAATACTCATTGATCCCTTATCCGCCAGTTGTGGGTACTCTCATTGATGCCTCCTTAGTACTCCGTCGACCTGATCTACAGCTTGCCGAGTTTCAGGCCCATGCACGAAGCTCCCAAATTGGTGTTGCTGAAACAGAGCTTTATCCCAAGTTCTCACTGTTTGGTGCGATTGGGATCAACAGCACGGTGAAAGCCGGTAATGATTTTAGTTTCAGTGATTCATTAACACTGTCGCTCGGCCCTTCTTTTTCCTGGAATATTTTCCAATATGGCCGGCTAGAAAATAATATTCGCCTCGAAGATGCCCGTTTTCAGGAGTCGCTGACGAACTACAACAAGCGAGTATTGCTTGCGGTACAGGAAGTGAGCAATGCACTCGAAGCCTATCAGCTGAACAAGGAACAAAAGTCGTTGGCATTTAACTCGGTCAATGCGTCTGTTCGTGCGTTCAATATCTCCCTGACACAGTATGAAAATGGTCAGATCACGTTTGAGCGTTTGCTGAGCTCGGTAGAGAAAATGACTCGGAGCGAAGATACCTATGCCCAAATCAAAGGTAATGTCGCCAACCAGGTTGTCGCGCTCTATAAGTCATTGGGTGGTGGTTGGGAAGCAAACTCGGGTAAGTATTTAAATGCTGAGCAAATAGAGCAAATGCGGGCGAGAACCGATTGGGGGGATATGTTAGATGACCCCGTTTTACCACCATTATTACCCGCTCCAGTGATTAAAGCCGAATTACCTTTCGGCGATAGTGATAACGCTGAAGTGGCAGACCGTCAGGGTGAACAATAATGGAGATGCCTCATGAGCTGGCTGTTGGTGATGTGTATTTTTCTCCTTTCTTGTTAGTCGTGATTTATGCCGTGATTGCTACTTGGGTATCTGTGGCAGTGTTGAATAAAACCCGATTGTCCCGGTTGATTGTCTTTCCGTCGGTGACGTTTCTGGCAATAGCACTGCTTTACGTAGTCGCTATTGACGCCTTTTTCCTACGATTCTAGGTGTGAAGATGAAGACGATAAAAAAGCTAGTCGTTGTCGCGCTTAACATCCTAATCATTGGGGGAGCGATGTACTTTGGCTATCAAAAATATGAAGAATATTTCACCAACCCCTGGACTCGAAATGGTCAGGTACGAGCAAACGTGATCAAAGTGGCTCCGCGAGTATCAGGCCCCGTTGTTTACGTAGCCGTTCGGGATAACCAGCTAGTGAGAAAGGGAGAGCTGCTATTTCAGATTGATCCGAGCACTTATGAGGTTGCGCTTTCCAAAGCTGAAGCCTCACTGGAGCGGGCAGTCATTAGCTCTCGGGGTAAAAAAATCGAATATGACCGGTTGCTGGATATCAGGGCAAAGGATAAAGGAGCGGTGTCGCACAAAGATCTTGTCCGTCGTCAGATAGCCTATGAAGAATCACTGTTGCAAATCAAGGTCTCGGAGCAGCAACTCAATGCCGCCAAGCTGAATATGGCATTTACTCAAGTATTTGCCTCTGTGGATGGCTATGTCTCAAACCTTGATATCAAAGAAGGGACTCAGGCTGTTGCCAACCAGCCTCTGATTGCGCTGGTTGATGTTAATAGTTTCTGGGTATTTGGCTATTTTCGCGAAAGCCAGCTAGAGAATATCAACATAGGAAATCCTGCCAGAGTGACCCTGATGGCCTATCCGGAGCAACCGATAGAGGCTGTGGTTGACTCGCTGGGTTGGGGTATCGCACCGAAAGACGGCAGTGTGGGGTACAACTTGTTGCCAAACGTCAATCCGGTCTTTCAGTGGATTCGGTTGGCACAACGTATTCCGGTTCGCATTTCGCTCAGGCAATTGCCAGAAGGTGTCGACCTCCGATTCGGGCTTACGGCATCTATCATGGTGATGAAGGATGGTGAGCAGAAGTAGTTGTATCTAGGTCGATTGGCATTGTTGAAATGAGCAGGAGGCGAATACATGGGCAAAAGAATCAGTGAAAAGAATAATTTCTACTATTTGACGGCGGCATTGGTGGTTTTACTGGTCAGTTCGTCACTGGAGCAGGTGCTAAAGATTGGCTTTCTGGATTTGGTACTGCAAGGCGTAACGGTATTGAATTTCGTCGTTTGCCTGGTAAGCCTCCGTTTTGACAAGCACTGGTACAGGTTCCTCCTGTTGATAGCCATTTGTTGGGGGCTGGTTTCGATAACCAAGGTTATATTCCCTCTCCGTCAAATCGATACCTTGATTCTAGTGCTAATGTTCACATTTTTTTTGGGCACATTTAAATCGATTGCTCGGCAAATATTGTTTACCGGCAGTATCGACACAAACAAAGTCGTTGGCTCGCTAGCTCTGTTCTTGTTGCTGGGATTAATGTGGGCGATAGCGTATTTGCTGATCCTCGAGTTTTCTGCAGACTCGTTTACAGGGATGGTGCAATTACCATGGGGAGAGAACTTTTCGAATGCCGCCTATTTCAGCTTTGTCACTCTGACGACATTGGGCTATGGCGACATAAGCCCGACTTCACCGGTTGCACAGGTTATCGTTTATCTTGAAGCGATAGCGGGTGTGTTCTACATGGCCATCGTTGTGGCCAGTCTGGTTGGCGCCAGCCAAACTAATCAGGAAAAGAACGATGGATAAACAAATTGAAAAGCATCAAAGCAGCGTTTTTATCAATAATATGGTTGAATCTTCGATCCGGATTGGCTTGTTATTTGTGCTGCTTATCTGGACTTACGATATTATCAAGCCCTTCGTTATCCCTGTTTTGTGGGGGGCGATTATCGCAGTTGCGTTAATGCCACTGACTATCAAGTTGGGTAATGTATTGAATGGTAAGCGCGGGCTTGCTGCCACTCTTTTGGCTTTGATTGGGGTTGTTCTGCTTGTTACTCCTTTCGTGATGGTCTCTGGATCAATCTATGACGGCGTCACCCATTTGACCGAGGTGCTGCAGCAGGGTGATGTGAAAATTCCCGGGCCGACACAGCGGGTTGCCGACCTGCCGTTAATTGGCGGTCAGCTTTATGAAGTCTGGGCCTTGTTTGCTTCCAATATGGAAAGTGCAGTTGCCCGCTATAGTGAAGAGATTAAAGGGGCGGTGGCTGCGGCTGCGGGATTCTTGGGGAGTAGTCTGGCGACTATGGTGATGTTTGTTATTTCACTGTTTATAGCTGCAGGGTTTATGGCACACGCGGAGTCAATGTCAAAAGCTGTTCAGACAGTCTCTGTCCGAGTGGTTGGTAAACACGGCGAAGAGTGGGCTAATTTAACGGCGGCAACCGTTCGCAGCGTGCTATTGGGAGTTGTCGGGGTCGCCTTTATACAGTCTGTGTTGGTAGGGGCTGCCTTCTTTGTCTTTGGTATTCCTGCTGCCGCATTGCTTACGTTTATTGTGTTTGTGTTTGGTATCGCCCAGCTTCCAGCGACATTGGTAGTATTGCCCGTTATTCTTTACGTTTTTTCGGTTCAGGATACGACACCTGCAACAATATTTTCTGTGTGGGTGATACTGGCAGGCTTGTCCGATAACTTCTTGAAGCCATTACTGATGGGGCGTGGGGTGTCTATTCCGATGCCTGTGATCTTGTTCGGCGCTATTGGGGGGATGATTTCAGCAGGGATCATTGGTTTATTTCTGGGCGCAGTGATCTTGGCTATTTGGTATGAATTATTTACCACCTGGTTAAAGCTTGATCGGGACAAAACCTCTGAATCAACAGAAGGTGAACTGGAACAAAAAAGCGCAGTCGGAAAATAATTGGTGAGATTGACGATAAGCTGTTTTTTTAAAGTTTAAATTAAAGAGTCTAAAGTTATGATTTTAGACTCTTTTTTGGTAGTTATTTACGTTGAGGCACTGTAGTGCTTTTATTGCTGGTAATATCAATCAATCAGTCTTAGAGCAAATGAGTAAGGGGCAGGAAGTAGTAAATTGAATATTTGCTCTATACTGAATCAAGAGAGATGTCGCAGGATAGGCATTGAGCAATAGCTTAATAAGCAAAAGGAAGTGAAAGGCGATGGGTATAATATTTGATAAGGCCAGACGACTAATCAACAAATTAGAAGGGATCACGAATACTTTTACTTTGCCTAAGGTAAGAGAAAACGAGGCCAATACAAGCCCGCCGTTAACCGAGAAGTTCGGAGAGCTGGACAATAAAACGATTTTTATCAGTGGTGGCTCACGGGGAATAGGGTTTGCCATCGCGAAACGGTGTGCAGAGGCTGGCGCGACTGTGATTATCGCAGCAAAAACGACTGAGCCTCACCCTAAACTGCCAGGTACAATTTATACCGCAGCAGATGAGATTAACCAGATGGGTAAAGGCAAAGCAATTCCCATTGTGCTTGATATTCGCGATGAGGAGGCAATTAAACAGGCTGTTGAACAAGCGTGTGAGCAAACCTCTGGTATTGATGTTGTTATTAACAATGCCAGCGCGATCAATTTAGAGAACACCGAGAATACACCGAGTAAAAAGTTTGATCTGATGTTTTCGATTAATGTGCGAGGCACATATCTACTGACTCAGGCGTGTTTACCCTACCTGAAAAAATCGGATAACCCTCATATCCTAACGCTTTCGCCACCGATTAACCTTAAACCCGAATGGTTTAAAAACTACGGTGCCTATACGGCATCAAAATATGCAATGTCGATGATGGCACTGACTTTTTCTGAAGAGTTTAAAACCTATGATATTGCATCGAATGCACTCTGGCCGAAAACGGCAATTGCAACCTCTGCGATATTGAATATGGCAGGAGGAAAATTGTTAGAAGCGCGCTCACGCCAGCCAGAGATAATGGCTGATGCTTGTTTTGAAATTATTACCCGGGATGCCAAGCACTGTACGGGGAACTTCTTTATAGATGAAGAGGTGCTTAGGCATCAAGGCGTTACTGATTTTACCGATTACGCCTGCCATCCCGGCGGTAGCCTACAACGCGATCTATTTTTAGATTAAGAGTTTACGCTATGATTTTTCGTCTGATCATCGTTTCGTTCATCTTTGGTTCAAATAAGAACTGGTATATCGGAGTAGATAGATAGGAGTAGGTATATAGATGTGCTAACGAGGAAATACTTGAAGCGATGAATCCTTTTTTTAAGAAAATCTATCAGTATATCAATCCTCTGGTTAACCCGGATCTCGAGCCAGCTGCTTCTAAATGGCAGTCACAACTGCCTACCATATGGCTGTTGGGTAAAACGGGGGCAGGGAAGTCATCGCTTGTTCAGTCAATAACGAACAATTCAGCAATTGCCGTTGGTAATGGTTTTCAACCCTGTACCCAGTCTTCAGCTATTTATCGCTATCCAGATACCAATCCATTGTTAGCATTTCTCGATACACGCGGGTTGGCTGAAGCTAGCTATGATCCTGAAGAAGACATTGCTGCCTGCCAGCACCAGAGTCACGCGTTGCTGATCGTGATGAAAGCCGAAGAGCCGGAACAAAGCGATGTGTTAAATGCGTTGCGAAAGATACGAAAGTCAGGCGCTATCAAGCAATTATTGGTTGTTCATACGGGGATTTTGTCACTGTCAGATACCGATGAACGTGACAGGGCTATCGGTTACAACCAGTCTCAGGTTGAGAGTGCATGGCAGGGGGCGTTGGAATCAGTGATGGTAGATTTTTCTCCTGAACATGGTAATCCTGCCGGGCTTGAGGCACTTCAAATAGCGCTGGAAGAGATGTTACCAATCCTCTATTTGCTGGTTGATGAAAAAGCGCACCAGACCCGAGAAGAAGCCAATTTCAGCCAGTTAAAACGCGAAGTCATGTGGTATGCGGGAATCGCGGGTGCAAGTGATGCCATACTGGTTGTTGGATTGGTCTCGGTTCCGGCAATTCAAGGGAAAATGCTGCATAGCCTGGCAAGCCAATATGGGATTGAGTGGGATAAGCAACGGTTTAGCGAATTTGCCGGTTTGCTTGGAACCAGTTTTGCGATTCAGTACCTGTCTAAGCTAGGACTTAGGCAAGTTGTAAAGCTAATACCTTTCTATGGTCAAACCGTCGGGAGTGCAACCGCAGCAGCGCTGAGTTACGGTTCAACTTACGCAATAGGGCGGGCAGCATGCAAGTATCTCTATTTTATCAGCCGGGGAGAGCCTGTTTCTGAGCAAGAAATTAAGCAAGCCTTCCAGCAAGCGCTCAGTACTGTGAAGGGATTGCATGAAAAGAACGAGAAATAGTATTGAAGCTTTGGCACAGGTGTCGAAAGGCGTTGTGCCGCTGCTAGCTGCCTCATTGTTTATACCTGTATTGATATTGGCCGTTATTGGTGTAGTGAGCCTGATACAGGATGGCCGGTGGTTGTTATTTGCTGTACTGGTAGCAATATCGTCCGTTGCTGTCATCATTCCCTATGTGCTGTTTAGAAACCTCCGTAAAGCGGATGAACAGGCGCTAGAGACCATACCTGATTACGATGTTGAGCCCTCCGGCCAGTGGAGTGAGTTTGATAACAACACATGGAAAGCTCTTAATCAACGTATTGATACGTTGTTGAATATAAACTCTGAATGGGATGGGTTGCGCGATCATGCGTTGGTGCTGGCAATGGAAGTGGCGGAAAAATACCACCCAGACAAGCGGTCAAAAGAGCTTGCGTTTACCGCACCTGAGTTCTTGTTAATGGTTGAGGAGGTCAGCCATCGCTATCGTCATTTCTTACTCAATCATGTGCCCTTTGCGGAGAAGATCCGCCTCACCACATTGAAACAGGGTTACCAACAAAAAGATAAATTAGGTAAGGCGAAACAGGTTTACGATATCTATCGTGTTTTTCGGGCAATGACACCTGCGGGGTTGGTTGCCGAGGCCAGAGGACAAATCCTTGGTCGCATTTTCGATGAAGTGAGCGATGAGGTTCAGGCCAAATTAAAACGGGTACTGCTGCAGGAAGTGGCCTCTGTTGCCATTGATTTATACAGCGGTCGTTTTGCAGCCAAAGACAGTGAGCTTGGGGTAAGTTCAGTCTTATCGTCTGATCAAGAAAAGCTAGTTGCAGAGGTTGAGCCTCTCCGTGTCGCGGTTATAGGCCAGATCAGCGCCGGTAAATCGTCGTTGATCAATGCAATCATCGGTAACATGGTCGCAGAGGTGAGTGCTCTGCCTTCAACAGATTGCCAGATGCTCCATCGTTGTGAAGTGGAGGGAGTAGACTGGGTTCATTTAGTTGATCTCCCGGGGATTGATGGTAGCCCGGAAACCAATGCATTGTTGCTCGAGCAAATAACCAATAGCGATTTGGTTTTTTGGGTGCTGAAAGCCAACCAGTCAGCCAGACAACTTGACGTAGCATTGAGGCAAATGGTTGAAGCGTTCTACCGTGATGAGAAGCAGCGAAATAGAAAGAAACCGAGGATATTGGCACTGCTCAGTCAGGTCGATCGGCTACAGCCTGTCAGTGAATGGCATCCACCATATGATGTAAATAACCCGAGTTCAGCTAAGGCTGAGACCATTAAAGCAGCACTCTTCTATAACCAGCAACAGCTAGCACCAGATGAGATCATCCCCGTTGCGGTTTGTGACGACAAAGCAAATTATAACATTGAGCAAATTGCTGAGATTCTTCTGTTTAACTATGAGAACGGCATCAACACTCAGCTCAATAGGCGCCGGTTGGAGCATCAAAAAATTGATCTTGTTGATCAGGTAAAACGCCTCTACCGGTTGGGTGAAAAGGCCTTTCGGCATGGTAGAGGGAATACGGCTTCATAGTTCGCTACTGCCCATGTGAATTAGTACCGCTAATAAAAAGAGATTTTTGGTAATGTCTAACCTTCCTCTTGACTCAGAGGAAGTTGCGTTTCTAGCCACTCGATAAACGATGAGATTTTGGGTCTATGTTGTTGCCCGTTCAAACAAATAAGATCGTATCCTCGTCCAGAGTTTACTCGTTCAAAAGGCGCGACCAGTTCTCCACTTTCTAGGCTTGAGCGTACCAACGACTCACGCGCCATCCCGATTCCCATGCTGTTTTTCGCAGCAGTCATCGCCATGTCTGAATGGTTAAAGAGGTATGTTTTCTCCATTACATTAAGTGACTTGAGTGCTTCATTTTCTTGGTTTTCTAGCCATATCTTCCACTCTTGATTTGGCTCACTCGCTTCTAATGATTCGGTGCAGTGAATGAAGGTCGCTGACTCTAGTTGACTCATAAGGTGCTCATTGTCAGCGAAGTGGGCATTGAAGTATTTAGGGCTGCATACTGGTACCAGTACCTCGTCAAACAGCCTTTGATGATAAAACCCCGGATGCTCGCTAGCGCTGTAGTAAATCGCGATGTCCACAGGCTCATGCTGGAAATCAAGCCGGCTGGCCTTAACCCTGAGTTTGACATTGAGGTTTGGATACAAGCGCTGAAACTCAGAAAGCCTAGGTAACAGCCAGCTTTGTGCGAAAGTTGGCGCTGCACCGATGTAAAGTTCACCACGTAATTCGTTGAATTTAATGTCTTCTAGCTCAGAGAATATGACGTCAAAAGATTGGTTGATCGCGTGCAGTAATCGTTCCCCCTCTCGGGTCAATTCCAGACGTCGAGTCATGCGCACAAATAAGCGAAAACCAAGCTGCTCTTCCAGTGATTTGATACGTTGGCTCACCGCACCCTGCGTGATGAACAATTCTTCTGCCGCTTTGGTGAAACTCAGGAATTTACCCGCAATAGCAAAGGTGTACATGTTAGCTAGCATCTGCTGTTTTTTATTCATAATTCACGTGCCATAAATTAGCTGAGCTAATTCATAGCGAGTTTTATTTGGTTTGTATAGCCAGTAGCGATGCTTTTAAATTACAAATATCTTATCTATAACGAGAAACATTACTATGAAAAAAGGTCTAAAAATCACCGTCATTGGTGCTGGTTCAAGCTACACTCCTGAGCTAATCGAGGGCTTAATCAAACGTAATCATGAGCTGCCAATTGGCGAACTTTGGCTTGTGGATATCGAAGATGGCTCAGAGAAAGTGAGCATCATCGGCGATCTGACTCATCGAATGCTGGCGAAAAACAATATGTCGCACATTGAGGTCCATGTAACACTGGATCGTAAGCCAGCTCTGAAAGACGCAGATTTTGTTTGCTCTCAATTCCGTGCTGGATGTCTTGAAGGTCGTATTCGTGATGAACGTATCTCGCTCAAGTACGGCATGATTGGTCAGGAAACCAATGGTCTTGGCGGGTTTGCCAATGCTTGCCGAACTATTCCTATCGCACTGGAAATCTGCAAAGAGATGGAAGAGCTCTGTCCAGATGCGTGGTTGCTCAACTTCACCAACCCATCTGGCATGGTGACAGAAGCTATTTTGAAACACACCAAGGTAAAAGCCGTGGGTTTGTGTAACGTTCCGGTGATTATGCAAAAAGGCATCGCGCAAATGCTTAATGCGGAAGAGCAAGATTTTGTGCTGCAAGTGGCAGGGCTTAACCACTTTATTTGGGCTCGTCAGATCTTGCATGAAGGTCGCGATAAGCTGCAAGATGTGGTCGAAGAGATCTTGTCTGGCAGCGACCCATTGGTGCCGCAAAATATCCCGCCATTTGAGTGGCCAGCAGAGTTGCTGCGCAATATGGGGATGATTCCATGTGCTTACCTTCGTTACTACTATACCAGCGAGGACATTATGGGTCAGGAGATAGAAGAAGCGAACGGAGAAGGCACGCGCGGGGAAGTGGTTAAGGCGATGGAAAAACGTCTGTTTGATATCTACCGTAATCCGGAGCTGAATGAGAAGCCGAAAGAGCTGGAAAAACGCGGCGGTCAATATTACTCAGAAGCGGCATGTGAACTGATGAGCTCCATCTATAACGATAAGCGTACTATCATGCACGTAAACACCCGCAATAACGGCGCAATTGATGGCCTGCCAGATGACTGCGCGGTAGAAGTTAGCTGTATGATCACCAAAGCCGGGCCCGTGCCATTGAATGTCGCGCGCTTCCCATCAGACACATTATGCCTGATTCAATTGATGAAAGAGTTTGAATCACTGACGGTGGAGGCTGCTGTTACTGGCGATCGAAATGCGGCACATCGTGCTCTGATTCTAAATCCCTTGGTCACAACAGGTACGATTCTAGAAAAAGCCCTAGAAGAGACTATTGAGGCGAACCTAGATTACATGCCTCAATTCCGCTAGGACATAAATCCGAATAGGGGCGGTTTAAAACCGTCCCCTAATTTAAGCTGTGGTATTACTGACTCTCTTTCATCGCTGAAATGACTGACGGATCATTGAGTAGGTTAAACAACAGGCCTTTTGCTGATGCTCTCTGAGAATCGGATAAGGCCTTTTTGGGATTTTCTCTGGATTGTGTCAGTATGTTTTTGATGAATTTGCTGTTAGTTCCGGATAGTTCGTATACAAACCTGAGAGTGTCTAGTAATTCATCCTGAGGCAAACTATAAACCGCCATCTCACAACCAAGGTTATCCATGGAAAGTAAGTTGTTAACTACTACTTCACGCTCAGCCTTGAACTTTTCTTTGGCTTCATAGGCATCAATCAAAATCTGCACTCTATCGGCAATAGCTACTGGTATTTCCATTGTTTTAGTTTTATGAGTCATTACTGATTCTCCTGTTCTAACTGGGATTCAATCACTGGGTCATTGAATAATGCCGATACTGAGGGTGGGATTTTCCTATATTATTGGCAATATAGCTATGGTTCATTCCTGAGAAATTGAGACTATGAATCATCTATTTTAAGGTCAATGTGGAGGTATCGAATCAGAGACGCTGCCGTGGGGTGAAAATTTTCAAGTCTAGAGCAAGTGATTTACTCAAGTTCTATGTGTCAGGTTGGAGTTAAACTTTATCCCAGTCATCAGATTTTCTTACGATAATGTCGACAATTTCTGCAAGTTCTTCTCCTTTTGGTGTCAATCCGTAATACACCGTTACAGGAACAGTTTCTTCTTGTCTTCGCCAAACAAATCCTTCTCCTTTTAACAGTTTTAATCGTTCACTGAGTACTTTGCTAGAAACGAGAGCGAGTTGTTTCTGTATTTGCCCAAAACGCATTTCATGATGCTGACCAACTAACCAAACGATATGCGCGGTCCACTTTGTAGAGATCAACGTTAAGTATTTATCTGCACTACAATAGCCTTCGGGTTGTTTCCCTTGATTATTCATATTCTCCTCCTTTTTCCGTCATCATATCGAGCTTGCACTCAGTTGACACACCTAGTCGGTTGGTTACTCATAGGTAACTAGTTACTTTTAGGTACCTAATTTCTTTTAGTAACTTAAGTAAATATTATCACTCTATCTTCACCGAACAGTCAAACTAAGGATATATTATGAAAGCAATATGGTTTGTTGCCTTAAGCACTCTATCTTTTTTCTCTTTCGCATCGATAGATTACAAAAAACCGCAAACACCTAACGAGTTACACCAGCTATTTGCAGAGTATTTTTCAAATAAAGATATTACTGGACTGGGTACGCTATTCCATGACGATGCTGTATTGGTCTTAGATACTGAAGGTAACCTTGCTATAGGTAAAGAGGCTATCAAGCAGGCTTTAAAAGGTTATATGCAAGGTGACGTTGAAATTATTACACACGGCGCTTCTATTCACATCAATGGTGACACCGCACTTATCCGCTCTGACTGGGAAATTACTAATGTACAAACAGGAATGGCACTTGAAGTGATGAAATATACTGATGGTGGGTGGCTTTATGTCATTGATAACCCGAATGGCTTCTAGATCTTCGCAACGGTGCTTTCCCCGGGTTACCTTAGAATTATAACCAGGATGATGTGCAAATAATGGCCATTTGATCTGGGATGGATACCTGTTGGATACAGGTTAATCAGTGATATGAGCTACTAGTGGTTTTTTCCGTAACCAAATAATTTATGTATTGCTAAATTAGCAATATCATTGATACAGTTTTGTTGTTCAACGAGTTACCTATGTGCCTCGCTTCTTTACGATCGCCAAGTTAGTATCGTCGCGGGGCGTTTAATCGATTAACAGGAGATAACATGCTGTATTTTTCAGATTATGAACTCGATACCTTTTTGCTGGAAGATGCTTATCGGGGGGATTTAACGACCCGCAGCCTGGGGATCGGGCAACATAAGGGCAAAATGGTATTTAAGAGAAAACAAGCGGGTCGGGTAGCTGGGGTAGAAGTAGCGCACGCTTTGCTGACCAAGCTTGGCCTTCAGCCCGTAATACATATAGCAGATGGTGTTGACGTCGATGCGGGTACAGTTTTGCTTGAAGTCGAAGGGAAAGCTGAACAGCTGCACACTGGCTGGAAAGCAGCTCAAGTGGTGCTTGAATGGTGCTGTGGTGTCGCCCAGTACACTGCTGATATGGTTGCACAGGTTCAGCTGGCCAACCCGAATGGTGTTGTCGCCTGTACCCGAAAAAGTATTCCGGGAACCCGTAAGTTAGCCACAGCCGCGGTATTGGCTGGTGGGGGCCATATTCATCGTGCGGGTCTTAGCGAAACGTTATTGGTTTTTACTAACCATCGCCGCCTATGCCAGGAACCTGAAAACTGGCAGCAGCATGTCGTTCGGTTACGCCAGCAGGCTCCTGAAAACAAGATTACCGTAGAAGCAGATACTCTCGATCAAGTTGCTGAGCTAGTAAAAGCGGCACCGGACATTATTCAGCTTGATAAGTTCTCTGTGGCTGAGGTGCTTCAATCACAGCAACTGTTAGCCAAGTCCGGTCAACAAACAATGTTGTCTGTTGCTGGTGGGATCAATCGTAATAATGCAGCGGAATATGCGAGGACAGGAGTAACCTTGTTCATTACATCAGCCCCATATTATGCCGCTCCCGAAGATATTAAAGTAATTATCACACCAATTTAGAGGCTATTTTCGTTGCCTGAAGCAATCTATCCATTATAGATGACCGCCATCGAGCATATTCTTCAAGGTTCATTACGCAAAAGTTACTGGCATATGCCATGAATTAAGTGTATAAATGGCATATGCCATTTATAAAGGGCCGCTACTATTGCAGCAATACTCTTTTATTATCGCATTTGCTCAGATAGCTGAGCCTTGTTCGCACAAGTAATAATTTGGCTCCTGAGACAGTCCGGGAGCCTTTTTAACATCAGTATTATTTCAAAATGGATACATCATGTCTTCATCTGTAATGACAGAGCCTTCTGAGGCGATATCCCATGAAGGTATTTCGCCAATAAAAAGAAGAGTGGCCTATTTACCCATTACATTATTTTCAATAGTCATGGGGCTCTCCGGGTTGGCCATTGCCTGGCAAAAATGTTTTCCTAGCTCATCAGTTGCATACGTGCTTTCTCTTTCCATCGGTCTTTTTGCCTCTGTACTCTTTATTATTCTATTAGGTCTGTACGGTTGGAAAACCCTCCGCCATATAGATGAAGTCCGAACTGAATTACATCACCCTGTGCGCCTAAATTTCTTCCCGACGATTTCGGTTAATATGTTGCTACTCTCTGTATTTTGGCAATCAACGTCTATGCTAGCCATAACGTTATGGACTGCAGGTATGTTGTTACAGTTAGTATTAACAATTTATGTAATGAGTAGCTGGCTCAATCACAGCCATTTCACCATTGAGCATGTCAATCCCAGCTGGTTCATTCCAATGGTCGGCAATATTGTGGTTCCTATAAATGGGATATATTTAGGTTATGAAGAGATCAGCTGGTTTTTCTTCAGTGTTGGGCTGTTATTCTGGTTGGTACTGCTGGTTATTGTGATGTATCGTCTTTTATTTCATGAACAATTACCACTTCGCCTGATACCAACATATTTCATTTTATTAGCGCCTCCTTCTGTTGGCTTTATCTCTTATACTGGGCTGGTTGGTGGATTAGATAACGGAGCCCGATTACTTTATTACTGTGCACTATTTTGGGCGATGTTGTTGGGTTGCAATGCGATACGCTTCTGGCGTGTGCCATTTGTTCTCTCATCTTGGGCTTTCTCTTTTCCTCTAGCTGCTCTTTCCATCGCAACCATCAAGATGGCTGAGCTTAGTCAACAACCGTATTTATGTTGGCTGGCACGTTTGTTGGTGATACTACTGTCAGTTATTGTGAGCTGGCTAGTACTTCGAACTATACAAGCTGCACGACAGGGAAAGATTTGCACTCAAGAATAATTGGCTGATTTGCGACATTACAAAAGGTTGGATACCAAACAAAAACATGAGTGAAGCATGAATAATCCAGAAAAAAGATTTTTACAGAATGAGATAGAGAAATTCGACTTATTCAAATCAACGCGTCTCTTGGATAAGGTGAGTAAACGGAAAAGCCACCAACACTGTATGCTATGTGGCACACAATCAACGTTTGGTTTAAAGCTCGATTTCTATAATGATCAAGAGGGTGCTGTTTGGGCAAAGGCTAAAGGAAGTATTCATCAGCAAGGTTATCAAGGCATTTTGCATGGCGGGTTTATTGCTGCATTACTTGATGCAGGTATGTGTCACGCGATTTTTAACCAAGGTGTTGAAGCTGTAACCGGTGATATTAATATCCGCTACCTTGCAGAGATCCCCCTTACTGCGGATATTGTTATTCGAGGGGAAATAAGCTCTTCCTACTTAACACTCTATAAAGTTGAAGCCAGTATTTTTGTTGATCAACAGCTTATGGCAACAAGTACAGCGCGATTTATGAAACGGGAAGAGAGGCTTTGTTGAGTCACTCAAACAGCGTACATTTTTTATTTACGTTGAACTCAGTTACCATGGTTAGCCGTATTGATGTTAGAAAATTTACAACTCATTCGATTCGCTATCAGTCCGGTTTGTGTATATAGGGCGTTATTATGACAGATATAAAGCAGTTATTTGCAAATAATCTCTCTTGGTCGGAGAGCATTAAGGAAGAAAGGCCAGAGTTTTTTTCTCATCTGGCAGAAACACAATATCCGGAATATCTCTGGATTGGTTGCTCTGATAGCCGAGTTCCTGCAGAGCTTCTTACCGGTTTGGGTTCCGGAGAACTGTTTGTTCATCGTAATGTTGCCAACCAGGTCGTCCATACTGACTTGAACTGCTTGTCAGTGGTTCAATATGCCGTTGATGTGCTGAAGGTCAAGCATATTATTATTTGTGGCCATTACGGTTGCAAAGGGGTAACGGCTGCTATTGAAAATCCGCCATTGGGGCTGATCAATAACTGGCTATTGCATATTCGTGATCTACGCTTAAAACATCAAAGTGTCCTGGGGGCATTATCACGCGAAGAGTTGGATAATAAAATGTGTGAGATAAATGTTGTCACACAGGTCAATAACTTGGGTAATTCTACTATTATGCAGCAAGCTTGGGAGCGTGGTCAGGACATCACTATTCATGGCTTGGTATACGGGACCGACAATGGCGTTCTGAAGGATCTCGGCGTCACCGCATTTTCTCGGGGATCTCTCGAAGCTACCTATCAAGCCGCCATGTCAGCACTGTTATCACCGCCAGAATCATGAGTCATGGTTATAGCCATTGATATCTGTGCCTCTCAAAAATCACTACAGTTCATCCCAAAATGAACTGTAGTGATGTGATATTTTAAACTACCCGGAAATATCTCATTGTTGTTTGCAAATTAGCCGCTAATTGGCTCAATTCGATACAGGCTTGGGCTGTTTGATTCGCCCCTTCGGCAACTTCGGTTGACGAAAGGTTAATATTTTCGATATTGCGGCCTAACTCTTCAGCTACTGAATCCTGCTCGCTACATGCACTGGCAATGTGCATGCTCATTTCGGCAATCTTGGAAACATTATCCTCAATGGAGTTGATTTTGATACCGGTCTGCTGTCCCTGTTCCACACTAAGGGTGATCATATTGCAGCTTTGGCTGGTGGCTTCTTTCGCTTCGTGGGCACTTTTTTGTAGCTTATTAATAATAGAAACAATTTCGCCCGTCGAGTCTTGTGTGCGTCCTGCGAGAGTGCGGACTTCATCAGCGACGACAGCAAAACCTCGACCTTGGTCACCTGCTCGTGCGGCTTCAATTGCTGCGTTTAGGGCCAGAAGGTTTGTTTGATCTGCGATATCACGAATAACATCAACCACCATACTAATGTTGGCTGATTCCTGTTCTAGTTGATGTACCAATGTTCCCGCGTTCTGAATTTCGTCAGAAACCTTCAAAATAGAATCGACACTTTGCTGTACTTCTTCACTACCTTGCTTGGACTCATTACTGGCTGATGTCGCAGCACCTGAAGCCTCTTCAGTATTATTGGCTACATCGGCGACTGTCGCTTTCATCTGATCCATTGCCGTTGCGACCATCGTAATTTCGTCTTGTTGCTGTTTCATGCCCTGAGATGACTGCTCAGATATGGCGCTAACTTCTTCGACTGCAGTATTCAGCTGCGTCACAGCTGCAATGATATCTTCAACCAATTGGCGTAGTTTATCCTGCATCTTAGTGCTAGAGTCCGCTAGCATACCAAGCTCATCATTCCCGATGACTTCACGATTGAGTCTGTGTGTCAGGTTTCCTGATGCAATTTCTGCGGATAAAGTCATAACCTGATTGAGTGGAACGCAAATTTGGCGGGTCAGGAACAGATTGATCAATACCATGAAAATAACAAGACCGATAATGCAACCTATAGTTAATGTTTCCATGCTATCAGTACTTGCGATCATCTCTTTACTGCTCAAATCAACAAAGCCAACATTCATCTGCCTCAAGGTATCGATCTGAGATTGCAACTGCTCATACTCTTCCAGCGAGCCAACAAGAATCGGCTGTGCATCATCAATCCGGTTATCAGAGACAGCTTTATTAAAGCTAGCCAAGACGGTTTGATAGTTAGCCCATGCTTTTTTAACTTTGTTAAATTGTACTCTATCTTCTTCGGCGGTTATTGTTTTCTGATACTCAGAAAAAGCCCGCTCTATTTTTTCATTCCTCTCAATCGTTGTTTGTATACTCGCCTTCCTTTTCTGTACAGAGCTGTAAGTTAAAAGGGCATATTGTGTGCGGCGCACAGTATTAACGTCATACTGAATGTCGCTGCTTAATATAACACCAGGAAGGGCTATTTCATCAAAGGTTGTAATCCCATCCTGAACAACTTTCAATTCGCTTAGAAGATAAGCACCAAAGGCAACAATCACAAATGAAATAACCGCAAATATTGCAGCGAACTTTTTCCCTATAGATAAATCTTTATACATATTAAACCTTAATACCCGCTGTTATATATTGTGTGTGGTGAGCCACAACGCTCACAATGGAAGAGCTTCACTTTTAAAATGATTAAGTAAAAATCGATGCAGATAATATCACTGCAAAAAAGGATGTCATACCGTATAGGGAAAATTTACAGTTTAAACTGTAATGGAGTCTTTACACTAATCGAGTGATAAAAGGGGAGTAGGGTTTACATTGGAATCATATTCTATACTTTGAATAGACATTTATATGACTCACTATCCCTTATTTTTTGTTTTTTATGCAAGTTGGTTTTAATGATTTTGTTGTATGATGTTGATAATTATAACTTTCCTGCCGGTGCCTTTAGTGTTCTGACGTGTTGTTTAAATCGATTTTTCTGCGCGCGAAACATTCATTACTTTTGGTTTATTCACCTGAGCTTATGGCTGCATATATTATTTAAATTAGAGGTGATTTAAGGGGACGGTGAAAGTATATAAACTTTATGCAAGCATAATGTAGCATAATGTAGCATAATAAATATGCACATTAAAATTTCACATCTGAATTGTGATATTTGAGAGTACCTTTTATTTTGTTTATATTTTATTCGTTGGTTTCTCTCTTATGTTCTAACCCGGTATTATCTAGTGCCGAAATGACGATATTGTCGAAATGACTTTTTTGTCGTAGGCATTATCGGTGAAAATAGTCAGTTGCCGTTAACGGTAGGGCGTAGGGTCTATATTCTCCTTTCCCGGACTTAACCCTCGCTCAATGGCAAGCTGTTTTCTTTCCGCGAGATTGACCATATCTACTTCTGTATAGCGGCCGTATTTTATTGAATAGAAGCATTTTACGATGGGTTGTAGAAAGGATGCTTCATTGGACTCCCATACTAAACCTACACGCCCATCGGACAATTCAACCAGTGAGCCCACCGGATAGACGCCGACATCACGAATGAATTCATTCAGTAAGTCAGTATCTAATTGATAAGGTGTCATAGATTTGAGAATTTTAAATGCTGCGGCAGGGCTCATTGATTCTTTGTAGCAGCGGGTCGCGGTTAAAGCATCATAAATATCGACAATGGCGCTCATTCTACCGACCAGTGATATTTCATCACCATACAACCCCTTAGGATAACCGCTTCCATCAAGCTTTTCATGGTGGAGGAGGCTTACCTGACGACTCATATCTGAAAGCCCCGGAATGCTATCTAATATTGGTTCAGAGAGCACTTGGTGTAATTTCATATGTTCAAACTCTTCAGGTGTTAATCGAGCAGGTTTATTGAGTACCTCAAGTTTGACCTGGGTTTTGCCTATATCGTGTAATAGCCCGCCAATGGCCAACTGTTTGAGCACCTGTTGATTTAAACCTAAGTGCCGCCCAAAGCTCACCATCAGGAAAGCAACGTTTAGGGAGTGCTCTAGCAAATAGCTGTCTTTATTTCGCAGTGCAGCGACACAGTGGATGGCGTCAGGGTTACAGCGAATAGAATCGACAATACTTTCCGACAGATCGGCGATGGGGGCAATATCAATGTTTTTCCCCTCATACAGGCTGTCGATGGCCTTGCTCAGTAAATCCTTTGATTTAACTAAGATAGACTCAGCACGCTTGCGCTCTACTTCCATCGATATGCTTTTTGATGGTTTCGGGTTGCGCTGATTGATGTCAGGTACATAGCGGTTCAAGTCTGACTGTTCGAAGTCAACCCAAACTGTTTTTATGCCGTTGGCTTTGATCTTATTAATTAAGTCACTAGAGTGGATTCTACCCGGCTTGCTGACACGTAACCGTCCTTTGGCGTTTTCTAGCTCAACGACAAATAATCCTTTGCAGAGGTATTTAACTGCGACTGCCTGAATCATACTTGGCTAACCACCATCACTGAATAGTCCAAGCAGCATGTTAGCTCAAAAAACATGAACAGTTACATTGATATGAGGGCAATTATTCGAAACTGAGACTTATACGTCAGATAGGTTATGAACCCGGATTTATAAGAGAAGGGCTAAATACCATTTACCAGAGTTTCACTGTTGTTTTCTTAGCCAGCTAGGGAATAGAAAGGGAGAAGTAATAACCTTCTCCCTTAATGGGGTGAGGTGTCAATATTGCGTATGAAATATCACAATGCTTTACTAACTACCTCACCATTATTGCTTCTTAGTAAGACAAACTGGTTTTCTTCTCTAGTAATTGCCGCTGTGGGTTTATTTCAACATACTCGATGATGTGACGATAATTTGCGCGATCATAATCGATATTTTCTATGTCTGCTTTGTTAAGCGTGACAATTAAGATATGTCGTTCTGGCATCGAGTCAGTGATTGTCCCTCCCATTTGGGTTACTAAAGACCTCGCTTGTTCTTCCATAGCGGGTTTATATTTCAGGTAATAGCTTGCTTGGCTACTTTCCTTACTTTGCTCTACCTGCTTATCAGAATCAGGAGCAGGCATACCAATGTTATAGGCCTGAACCGGAATGCTTGATAATAGCGCTAAGCCAGTTGCTAACCCGCAGATAGGCTTTATTCCCGAATATAACCGTGAAGCATGTTTTTTTTGCATATGCCAACCTTATTTAAAGTTGATACGCCAGCTATTTAGTGTCCCCGTATCACGACGAGCATTATCATAGACTTTAAGCTGCCAAGTCCCCTTGGATTCGATACCAGTATAGTCAACCGTATATGATTTAAGGATGTTATTGCTTGAGCTGCCGCTGTTGTTGTGCAGTACGACACTTTCACCTGTTGGGGAAATCAATTTAACATTAAGGTCACCGATGTAGGTATGAGTAACGTTAAGATCAACTGTCAGTACACCTGCATCACCGGTGCGTGTTACGTTAATTTCACTGGTTATACCGTAACGGGAGTTATCTGGAATTGCGGTTGCCTGAGTATTTTCAAAACTCTCAGCCCCTGAGCCATTTCCGTCAGGACCATTACACCCTGCATCTAGATACTCTTTGGCTGATACCGCATTGATTAGACCAAAGCCGGTTCGGTTATCACGACCTGCCACATCGATGTCTTCTGCTGTCGCTTTGATCGCCTTACGAAGCTGACTGGCTGAACACTGAGGGTGATAGCTCCAAACCAATGCCGCAACACCTGTCACGTGCGGAGTCGCCATGGATGTACCGTTATAGTATTCGTAGTCTTGATTGATAGAACTATCGACAGTTATTGTCTGACCGACGGAATTTGCCAGTTCCAAACCAAGGGCGCGATCGACAGATACCGAAACAAGGTTGTAGCTGCCGTTCGTATCAACAAGGAATGGGTTTTGCAGGCCCGCAAGCTCAGTATTACTGTAAACGATAGCGGCGGATGCACCGGCATTATAACAAGCTTTGACTGCATCAACTTCAGGGTAGACGCCTGATTGCTGGTTGCCAATACGTTCAGTCAAACAGACTTTTCCGGCCATATTGCTACAGTTATAGACCCCGGATGAGGTATCGCAACGAGCAAGCTGGGCGGTAACAGAGCCGGGAACAGGTGTTGGTTCATAGTTACCATTTATATTTACTAAACGGTTATGAGGAACAACGCCGCGATTGAAGTAACTCTGTCCTGCTAAGGTAATATCGGCAAGGCGGCCTTCACCTAATGTGACAGTCGATAGAATGGCCTCACCCGGCGCTGCAATTTCAACCTGATTGGTGGCTTGAGAGAAATCAGCATGATGTTTTTGGTTATCGACGGCGGCAACAGACATGACCGAGTCATATGAAGCCGGATAGCTATGAGCAGTATTTCCGTCATTACCTGCAGCGGCAATTAACAGCACACCGTTGTCGTAATGGGTTTTTAGCGCCGCTTCTTCAGTTCGGCTAGAGTTACTGCCACCTAAGCTCATATTGATTACATTGGCGTTATTGGCAACACAGGTATCGATGGCTTTAACTAGGCCAGAGGAGTAGCCCCAACCTGATTCGTTGAAAACCTTCACGATGTGCAAATTCACATTTTGGTTGGGTAATACACCCACCACACCTTCAGTGTTGGAAATAGCCGCTATAGTACCGGCAACGTGTGTACCGTGAGCGTTATGTCGGCCAGGCGAAGACCAGCTGCCAGTGCCACTGTCATTGGTACCGTTTACCTGGTTACCGCTGAGATCGTTGTGTGCAAGATCGTAGCCTGAATCAATGATACACACGGTGCGGTTACCGGCATTGCTGTCATCAAGCAGCGTTGCACCCACAAACGTTTGTCCCCATGGCAGGCTCTGCGAGAGCAGGTGCCGAGGAGGATCAACTTCAACATAGTCAATCTCAGGGTTGTTTTGCAATGCTTGTATTGCTTCTTTATCTAGTTGAGCACTATAGGTAGATTCAGTGCCAAACTCTTCAATATTGTCGGCACTTAAGCGGTCAAGCAGTGAGCGCTGGGCGACACGACCGCCTGAAAATTCAGCGCTTTCACTTCTTAGCGAAAGCCCATTTTCCTGCTGGTCTTTGAATTTTACAATGTATTTAACTGGGATATTCGGTTTGTCAAAGGTAGCCAACGTATTCGCAGTTGCGGTTGAACTGATGCCAGCAGCAAGAGCCGCTAGTGGTAGGAGGCAACTGACAACTGTAATGTTATAGTTCTTGTTCATTCGCTCTTTCCTTTTATGAGCATTTTTAGATGATGTTACCCAATGCTTTTTATTCATTTCCTGTGAATAAACACATTTGGTAGGCAACGTGTTACATATAGCCTCAAGTGGTCGTAGAAGAAAAAAATAATCGCAACAGATGTTAAAAAGCTGGGCAGATATCAGATTATCAACTGCAACGGTTAACATTGATTTGGTGAATATCTTGTTATGGCTTTATTTTGCAGCAAAATAGACTGAGATTGTATGCCGTAATTATGACTAGATAGTTAGCCGTCTTCGGGTGGAAAAAGCAGATATCGGCCAAATTATCTCGTTGTATGTATATTTACGTTGAAGAAAACAGTAGAGAAGTGCTTAAGTTGTAATCGAATACATGATTGCTTTTGGGGTATATACAGCTTGTTGATGCTTTTACAGAGAGCTATATCAACCTTTTCGCTATGCGTAAGAGTTATGTTTAAGCCTGTTGTGTATTATCTGAAACTGAAATCAGCGATGGATTGCTGAGGAGGCATGAATAAAATCCTTGTGATTTTTATTGGCTAAGCCTTGGTAGTGTTTGTTGTATCTCATTTGGTTAGGTTTATTGCTGCAAATGGCATAAAGGTACGTGTTTATGAAAAAAATAATATTAATTGTTGTCTGCATAATGTTTGCAATTGCTGCAATAACAAGTATCTCTTCGACATCTTATATATCTCATCAAGAAATCGATAAGATCATTTTGAAAAAGTCCCAGGCACAAGCTGAATTGCTTGCCAAAAATGTGGAATATGTTTTGAGTACATCTTCGCAGCCATTGGATGATTTACAAAAAATGGTCCAGTCGCTTAAAAGTCGCTCAGATATTAGTTACGCAATCGTAATAAACAAGAATGTTCAGGCTGTTGCCCACAGTGACACTGAAAAGTTAAATAAAATATATGACGATAGCTATACCGTAGATGGCGCAACAAGAGGAAAACCACAATATTCCAAGTGGTATGCCGATGTACAAGATGTCTGGGTATACGACATTCTGTCTCCAATTTATGTCAACGGTGAATTGTACGGTACTTTTGATATCGGTATTCCTATCACTGAAGTCAGTGATGCGGCGAAAGGTATTGTGATAACTCAGCTTGTTGTCATTTTAAGTATCTTCTTTATCTGCGGTATTGTTCTTATGTGGCTGCTGGGCAAGTTGTTAAGACCGTTATCAGGATTACAGCATGCGCTAGAAAACATTTCGAAAGGTGATGGTGATCTTACTATCCGATTACCGGTACGTGGTAACGATGAAATTGCCCACATTTCGACTGCTTTCAATATTTTTGTTGGAAAAATCAATGAGATCATTGCTCAGGTGGTCAATACAGGTGTTGACCTAGGCCATTCGGCAACAGAGCTTCGGAGCCAGTCTCAGCAAGCACTAACGCGAGGCCACGAGCAAAGCGAGCAATCTTTATTGGTTGTCACTTCGATGAATGAAATGATCGCAACTATTGGTGAGATTTCACAAAATGCTGCTGGTGCGGCAGAGTCTGCTGAGAATGCCAATATCGAAACTCAGGAAGGGCAAAGGATATTACAAGAAGCAACCAGCACAATTACTGATCTTGCCACCCAAATGAATGATATGGCCGGGGTGATAACTTCTCTTGCCGACAGAACACAGTCTATTGGCTCTATTCTTGAAGTGATTCGAGGTATTTCAGAGCAAACTAACCTGTTGGCACTTAATGCTGCCATCGAGGCTGCACGTGCTGGTGAGGCCGGTCGAGGTTTTGCTGTCGTTGCGGATGAGGTAAGAAACCTGGCGACTAAAACAGCACAGTCAACCAATGAAATTCAAACCATGATTGACCAGTTACAGCATGAAGCCAAAAATGCTGTTGATGCGATGGACAGTAGTAAATCATTAACTGTAGAAGGCTCTCAGGCAACGGAAAAAGCTCAGCACGCTCTTGAGTTAATTTCAGCACAGGTCACGGCGATACTTGATTTGAATACGCAAGTTGCTACTGCAACCGAGGAGCAATCGAGTGTTGCCAATGAAATTAACATTAATATGGATACAGTGGATAGCTCGGTCAAAGTTGGGCTAACAGCCAGCCAAGAACTAGAACGATCCAGCCAGACTTTAGCAGAGCTAGCCCAAACGTTAGACCGTCATGTCGGTTCTTTCAAAATTAGCCACTAGATATCTATTCGTTAATTACTAACTAGTCATTGTGTATAAATAAGCCCCTTTTTAGGGGCTTTTTTTATCCACTTAAAGGTCGACATTTAATTAACGGCGCTTAATTTTACGTGGCACCACTTCAACTCCAGTCCGGTAGCGTCCGGCTGCGGCATTGAGCGCTAGCTCCAGTGCATTGTCGGCAATTAACTCAAACTGCTGTGGCAAAGACTGAATTTTGATTGGCAGGAAATCCAGCAGGCGGTTATCACCAAAGGTGGCAAGGTGCGTTTTTTTCATTAATTCGGGATTGGCTAACAGGCAGTCTAAAATCCCCTCGAATAGGGTATATGATGTCGCCAGTATGGCATCGGGCAGGGTGTTGTCATCAATCCATTGCTGGACTTGTTGTTGGCCTTGCTGTTGGCTGAAATGATCGCCATAGGTGACCAGTGTTTCAAGGCTCTGGTGCTGGGTATGAATGGCTGAATAGAAACCTTGTTCACGCTCTTTTGAGACCCCTAAATCCGGGACCGCGCCGACAAGGCCAATACTGCTGATGTTTTTTGCCAGCAGACTTTGTGTTAACTCGAAAGCACCTTCCAAATCTTCGCTGATCACACTGGCAAACTCTTCGTCATCTAACGCTCGGTCAATGGCTATGACAGGCACGCCACTGGCCTGGATCTTTTTATAGAAGGTATGATCGCCCGGTAGGGCACTCGCAACTAGCAAAGCATCGATTCGTCTGCTTAATAACGTTTCTGCCACTTTCATTTCTGTTTCAATATCATCGTCAGAACAGGAAATGATCAGCTGGTAGCCCGCTTTACGGGCATCTCGCTCCAGTAATTTTGCGAGCTTCGCATAACTGCTGTTCTCAAGGTCGGGAATGATAAGGCCAAAAGACCGGCTGCTTCCGGCACGCAGTGAGGTGGCTGCATGATCCGGCCGGAAGTTAAACTTATTAACCACAGCCATTACTTTTTGCTGTGTCTTTTCACTGATCCGGTACTTTGTTGCTTTGCCGTTGATGACATAGCTTGCCGTCGTTCTTGACACGCCAGCTAGCTTGGCTATTTCGTCTAACTTCATTATTGATTCTTAGTCTTGAGTAGAATTTGTGCGCCTGATCATATATTCGCAAATGATCTGACACAGAACAATTGCAATATTAGCTGAAACCATTCAGCATGTCAGCTGAAAGGTTTCAGCAAAGCTATCTAAATTTCCCAGAGTTCTGCTGAAGCTTTTATTTTCAGCAAAAGCTGAAACGTTTCAGCTTTTGCGGGTGTTTACTAGAATTAAAGACGTGTAGATAGGGCGAAAGGGGGTTTTCGCCAAGTCAAACGAATACTGGAGTGAGTACATGTTGTCACTATCAAATAACGATATTCAGCTAAAGCAAGCGGCAGCTGACAAACAACAAGCTATCAAGGCATTGGCTGCGGGTTTGGAGCAGCAAGGCTTGGTTGAAAGCGGCTATGTCAACGGCATGCTGAATAGGGAAGCGCAAAACTCAACGTTTCTGGGAAATGGTATTGCCATTCCTCACGGTACAACAGACACCCGTGATTTGGTCAAACAAACAGGTGTGCGGGTTCACCATTTTCCGCAAGGTGTGGATTGGGGAGACGGTAAAACGGCGTATCTAGCGATTGGCATTGCTGCTAAGTCGGATGAGCATCTCGGGATCCTTAAGCAACTGACCAAAGTACTCTCAGCTGACGGCGTGGAAGAAAAACTCAAGCATTGTGACAGTGCCGATGGCTTGATTGCGATTTTGAACGGTGAGGAACAGATTGAAGCTGAGCTAGATGCTGGGTTAGTTCAATTAGCCTTTCCGGCGACGGACTTAATTCAACTGACAGCAGTTGCTGCCGGGTTGATAAAGAACCGACAGGCTGCCGGTAACAACAGTGTTGCTGATGCCATCGCGACTGGTGCTAGCTACCTTGGACAGGGCTTGTGGTTGGCCAAGACAGATAAAGAGGTGAGCAAGACTGCGCTGGCTTTTGTTACACCTGCTGAGGTATTTGAAGAGCAGGGCAAAGCGGTTAAAGGCCTGTTGATGGTGGCGGCCTGTAACGGCGCGCACTTGAACAACATGAACTACCTGGCTCAGCTTTTATACAAGCAACAAGCAGACAAGCTGTTTACCGCAGATGCAGAGAAGGTTGTTTTACTTTTAACTCAGGAACTTATCGAAGGAAATAGCGACGTATTTAAGATACGCAACCCGCATGGCCTTCATGCCCGTCCAGGGGCAATGCTGGTGAGTGTTGCCAAGAAGTTTGATTCAAATATTTTGGTTTCTAACCTCAATGGTGATGGTAAGGCAGTGAACGCAAAAAGCTTAATGAAAGTCATAGCCCTCGGTGTAAAGCAAGGACACGAACTACAGTTTACGGCCCAGGGCGATGATGCCGATGCAGCACTCGAGGCTATCGGACAGGCCATTGCTGATGGTCTGGGTGAGGGTAAGTAATGAGTGCTCATAAAGAGATGAATGATCTTAACGTGAAGGCCAACAGCAATAAGCCGAAAGTCGTGACAGTCACCTTGAATCCGGCACTGGATTTGACCGGTAACCTAGATTTGTTAACGGCAGGTACGGTGAACTTGGTTGAAAAAGGAAGCCTCCATCCTGCTGGCAAAGGGGTGAACGTTGCCAAGGTGCTGGCTGAACTGGGGGCAGATGTAACCGTTACCGGTTTGCTTGGGGCTGATAACCAGGAACCGTTTTGTCAATTGTTTGAAACTTTGGGGGTTACTGATCAGTTTATCCGGGTCAACGGTGCCAGCCGTATTAACGTGAAGCTGGTCGAGATGAGCGGGCAGGTCAGTGACATCAATTTCCCCGGCGTAGCTGTTTCCGATCAGGATATTCAGCAGTTCGAACAAACACTTTTTGCTTTGGCGGAAAGCCACGATGTGTTTGTGATTGCGGGTAGCTTGCCGCAGGGGATCAGTCCGGAGCTTTGTGCTAGTTGGGTTACCCAGCTACAAGAGCGTGGTAAGCATGTGTTTTTTGACAGTAGCAAGGCCGCACTAACTGCTGGTCTCAATGCAGCACCATGGTTGGTTAAGCCTAATGACGAAGAGCTTTCAGATTGGGCAGGGCGTGAACTGTTGTCAAAGCAAGATTTAACAGAAGTTGCAGAGCAGCTGGCACAGAAGGGGGTTGCGAATGTTGTGGTCTCGTTAGGTGCGGAAGGTGTGATGTGGCTAGATAGCAATGGTTGGCTTGGTTCTCAGCCGCCGAAAATGAATGTTGTGAGTACTGTTGGTGCAGGTGACACGTTAGTCGCGGGTCTGTGCTGGGGGCAACTCAATAACTGGAATAAACAAGAGACACTGGGTTTTGCCACAGCACTATCAGCATTGGCGGTGAGCCAAGTAGGCGTCGGAGTTGACGATCTCGATGCGGTACTGATGGTAAAAGAAAGTGTCCAATTATTACATAGCGACGTGAATGCGAACATGGAACAGAGGGTATCATGATGAAAATTGCAGTTGTAACAGCTTGCCCTAGTGGTATTGCAAACAGTGTTATTGCCGCAGGCTTAATGGAAAAAGCCGCAGCAGAACTCAAAATGACGGCCAATATTGAATGCCAGTCGACAGTCATGCCGGTTAAAACACTAACCGATACACAGATCAAAGAAGCGGACTGTATTGTCATCGCAGCAAACACGGCTGTTGATACAACCCGCTTTAAAGGCAAAAAGGTCTATCAGTCAGGTATTGATGCTTGCCTCGCCGCACCGAAAACTTATCTTGAGCAAGCAATTGCGCAGGCGAAAGTTTTGACTAATGTTCAGGCTGTTGCGTCTGCTAGTGTGCCATCCGCAGCGGAGAAAACCGTCTCTAAGAAAATCGTTGCGATCACCGCTTGCCCAACAGGTGTAGCACACACATTCATGGCGGCAGAAGCGCTGGAAGGTGAAGGCAAACGCCAAGGGCATACTATCAAGGTTGAAACTCGTGGCTCTGTTGGCGCGAAAAACCAGCTCACTGCAGAAGAAATTGCAGCGGCTGACTTGGTTGTGATTGCGGCTGATATTGAAGTCGACCTGTCTCGTTTTGACGGCAAGAAACTGTATAAAACCAGTACCGGTCTGGCATTGAAGAAAACAACACAGGAACTGGATAAGGCGTTTTCCACTGCCACTATTTATAAGCACGAAGGCGGAGCTTCTGCAGGCGCCGGGCAGGCACAGGAAAAGACCGGAGCCTATAAGCATCTGATGACAGGCGTTTCTCATATGCTACCGCTTGTTGTTGCAGGTGGTTTGGCCATTGCGCTGTCGTTTGTTTTTGGTATCGAGGCCTTTAAAGAAGAGGGCACCTTGGCAGCCGCGCTAATGACTATCGGTGGTGGCTCGGCGTTTGCCTTGATGGTACCGGTATTGGCAGGTTTCATTGCATTCTCGATTGCAGATCGTCCGGGTCTTGCTCCGGGTCTGATTGGCGGTATGCTGGCAAGCTCGACTGGTGCAGGCTTCCTCGGTGGTATCGTTGCGGGTTTCCTTGCCGGTTACAGTGCCAAGTTCATTGCTGATAACCTCAAGCTGCCTCAGTCAATGGAAGCGTTGAAACCGATTTTGATCATTCCATTGCTATCAAGCTTGGTTACCGGTCTTATCATGATCTATGTTGTAGGTGGTCCGGTATCTGCGGCAATGACTGGTCTGACTGACTTCCTGAATAATATGGGCTCTGCCAACGCGGTACTGCTGGGTATTATTCTTGGTAGCATGATGTGTTTCGATCTCGGGGGCCCTGTTAACAAAGCAGCCTATACATTCGGTGTTGGCTTGTTGGCTTCCCAGACTTATGCGCCTATGGCTGCAATTATGGCAGCAGGTATGGTACCGGCGCTGGGCATGGGACTGGCTACGTTCTTAGCTAAGCGGAAGTTTAATGCCAGTGAGACTGAAGCCGGCAAAGCATCTTTTGTCTTGGGTCTGTGCTTTATCTCCGAAGGCGCAATACCGTTTGCAGCGCGTGATCCAATGCGTGTTATCCCAAGCTGTATGGCGGGCGGTGCGCTAACTGGTGCACTATCAATGCTGTTCGGTGCAAAACTGATGGCACCACACGGCGGTTTGTTTGTTCTGTTCATCCCTAATGCTATAACGCCGGTACTGATGTATCTGGTTGCTATTGCTGCCGGTACTTTCGTGACAGGTGCAACTTATGCCTTCCTGAAGAAATCAGATGAAGAACAGCTAGTTGCTGCAACTGCTAAATAACTGTTTTAAAAAATGAAAGCCCCGGCATGAAAATCATGCCGGGGCTTTTGCCACCGCTGCCTACGCATTGATTGGGCTTGTCCTGATCAGGTAGACCGATCAACAGAGTTCATTTTCCCCATCGGTGGCACAAAGTGCCAAAGCACAATAGAACTCTAAAGAACAAACACATCTATTATTGGTTGTAGGCTTTCCTTGCGTTTACGAAACAGTGTTACCACTGTAATAGCGCTCATTTTTATTATTTATTGTTATAATCCCCAAATTATTATTGTTTTTTTATAATTATTATTTTTCTTCTGCTGCTACTAGCAGGTTTTCACCATCGGTGACCAGTAAATAAGACTTCCCCGGATCTAAACTGCATAAGCTTATAGTTTCGGTTGCAAAAAATAACTCACCGCTACAATTTTCAATAGTCATGTATGGGGTTATTTGACCTTTTTGAGCTTCAATCGAAGATATAGCCGTCGAGATTACCTGTACTCGCGTATTTGTATGGCTGAATATTCGTACGCTGTATTTGCCTTCTTGATTGGAAGGTTGCTGTTTGACGGTAGAAAGAACCAGCTCGTCATTGTCGGGCCAAGCGATTGCCCAAAGTTTGTCTGAACGGCTTAGCATGACTTCTAACGATTCCCCTGTCTCTGATTGAGTATTGGTATCCCAAATACCAATATCGAGCATCAAAGGAGTCGGTGTTGTCCAGCTTATTGTATGGCGGGCCATTTCCGTATCGTTGTTGGTAGCAACTTTCGTTGCGCTTTCAAACAGGGGATCAGCACTGCCAGTTTGTTTAACAAAGTAGTCGACGGACTTGCTTGCTGTATTGACGAAATCAATGTCCACTTGAGACGGACCGCCAAGTTCACTTTCGGGTGTCAAGTCTTGCTCTGAATAGCTGTCTCCACCACATCCTGTAATATACATAACAGCAATAATTGTTAGCGCTGGCCTAATCATGTTAGGAACCTCTGTTGTAATTATTTGTGAAGCTCAAAGTAAGCATATTGCAAGAATTGGTGATTTTTTGATGAATCACAGGGAGAAAATTGAGTTTTTAATAAGTGACTGAATATTAGGCTTAATTAATCTCTCAAGAGTGAGAAAATATGATGAGACATAGGTAAGAAGTGAAAATTGGCTCGTTTTTTATCCTATTTGAGTCATTGGAACAAAGATGAAGTGAGGAGTGAGGCAAGCTCGCCATATAGAGACGGCAAGCTTTCTCAACACTTCGATCCAAACAGAAAATAGTGACTGAATTACGCTGTTATTTCGCACAGATTAAAATGTTTCTCATTAGCACATTCGTCGTTTCAGACCGCTCATATCGAGTAACCGAGTCGAGATTTCTTCCACCGACAAAGAGGTCGTATTGAGGTATGGAATTGCTTCTCGTCGGAACATACTTTCGACTTTATTTAGCTCCGACTCGCATTGTTGCTGGCTGGCATAATCACTGTTTGCATAGCGCCCGTTTCGGATCGCAACCAGCCGTCCTGTTTCGATGGTAAGGCCGTAAGTTTTATAGCGAAAAGGTTCAATAGCTTGGGGTAATTTTAGGCCCGTCATGTCTTCGGCGATGAACGGGTAGTTAACCGCTCGGATGCCGAACTGCATGGCGAGATACAGGCTGGTCGGGGTTTTGCCGCACCGCGACACACCGAGAAGGATGATATCAGCCTGCTCAAGATTATTCAGCGAAACGCCGTCATCATGGGCGAGGGTATACTCGATAGCGGCGATACGATCCTGATAGCTGGCAGCATCTTTATTGATGCTGTGCATGCGTTGTAGTTTTGGCATCGGCTCCATATCGAGATCATGCTTGAGTGGTTCGACAAGCGCATTCAATACGTCGTAGAGATTAGCCGAACACTGCTCGATGATAGCTTTCACTTCCGGGATGACAACCGAGTAAAAAACCAAAGGCTTTATGCCTGTTTCTGCCTGGATTTTGTTGATCTGTTTTTGCACATTCAGGGCGCGATCGACTGATTCGATGAAAGGAAGGGTCGTTTGTCGGGTCTCAATGGGAAATTGACCCAAAACCGCATGACCAAGTGTTTCAGAAGTAATCGCTGTACCATCAGAAACGTAAAACACATCACGAAAATTGGATTTGCGCTGCATAAAAAGTTGAATCCTTAAAAAATATCTGTAACGTTAGGTTCATTAATACTTATAACAATAACCTTACAGGGTATCCATTCTTCTATTACATATACTATGTAATGAAGAATACCTAAACGGGAGCACATTGTACGCAGTATTTTTTTTACTGCGAACGCAATCGTTTTCGTTGAGAGGTTGCCCACATAAACAGTTGAATCCAATTGAAGGAGAGTTGCCGTGCAACAGAATGTTGTTTGGTATGATGCTTTATCAATGAACGATGTTGATAAAGTCGGTGGAAAGAATGCATCACTGGGTGAAATGGTTGCGAACCTTGCCAGTGCGGGCGTAAAAGTGCCTAACGGCTATGCGACAACGTCACATGCATTTAACCAGTTTCTTGATGCGAACGATCTGAATGATCGAATTCATAATCTGCTTGATAAGTTAGATGTTGATGATGTTAATGCGCTGCAGCAGGCTGGAGAAACTATCCGTAATTGGGTTCTAGAAGCGCCGCTTCCGGCCGAACTGGAACAGGAAATTCGCAGTTGTTATAGCGAGTTGGGTGAAGGCGATGAGATGCTCTCTGTTGCTGTACGCTCATCAGCAACCGCAGAAGATTTACCTGACGCCTCGTTTGCGGGCCAGCAGGAAACTTTCCTAAACGTACGTGGTATTGATGCCGTTATTGAGGCTGTGAAGCATGTGTTTGCATCTCTGTACAATGACCGAGCGATTTCTTACCGTGTGCATCAGGGCTTTGAACACAAAGGCGTAGCATTGTCAGCGGGTATCCAACGTATGGTGCGTTCGGATGTCGCTGCATCGGGTGTTATGTTTACGCTCGATACAGAGTCTGGCTTTGATCAGGTTGTGTTTATCACCTCCTCTTGGGGGCTGGGTGAAATGGTGGTACAAGGCGCTGTTAACCCTGATGAATTTTATGTGCACAAGCCAACCCTTCAGGCGGGAAACCCTGCGGTTGTTCGCCGTACTTTTGGCTCGAAGCAAATAAAAATGGTTTACGCAACGGGCAAAGAGCTGGGCACTCAGGTCGAGATAATCGATACCACTGATGAAGAGCGTAATCAGTTTTCTCTTACTGACGCCGAAACCGAGTCACTGGCCAAACAGGCCATGATCATCGAGAAGCACTACGGTCGTCCTATGGACATCGAGTGGGCGAAGGACGGCGTAACGGGTGAGCTGTTTATCGTGCAGGCACGTCCTGAAACCGTCCGTTCTCGTGACGATGCTCAGGTGATGGAGCGATTCCATCTTAATGGCTCAGGTAAGGTGCTTACTGAAGGTCGTGCAATCGGCCAACGTATCGGTGCAGGTGCCGTTCGTGTTGTGTCTGATTTGAGCCAAATGGATCAGGTACAGGCGGGTGATGTGCTGGTGGCTGACATGACGGACCCTGACTGGGAACCTGTGATGAAGAAGGCGGCAGCGATTGTGACTAACCGTGGCGGCCGTACTTGTCATGCCGCAATTATTGCTCGCGAACTGGGTATTCCGGCTGTCGTAGGCTGTGGTAATGCCACTGAACTGCTGGCAACTGGTCAGGAAGTTACTGTTTCATGTGCACAGGGCGAGACGGGCTTTATCTACGAGGGTGAGCTGGAGTTTGAGGTTCGTCGTTCAGCTGTCGATGGTTTACCGACACTGCCTCTGAAAATCATGATGAATGTCGGTAACCCTGACCGTGCATTTGATTTTGCCTGTATTCCGAATGAAGGCGTTGGCCTTGCTCGCCTTGAGTTCATCATCAATAAGATGATTGGTATTCACCCGAAAGCACTGCTGAACTATAGCGAGCAGTCTGACGAGCTGAAAGCCGATATTGATCAGCGTATTGTTGGTTACAAAGATCCTGTTGAGTTCTATATCGAGAAGCTTACCGAAGGGATCTCGACACTGGCATCTGCCTTCTGGCCAAAACGCGTTATTGTTCGTATGTCTGACTTTAAGTCGAACGAATACCGTAATTTGGTTGGCGGCGTTCACTTTGAGCCGACGGAAGAAAACCCGATGCTTGGCTTCCGTGGTGCATCGCGCTACATCTCGCCGAAATTCGAAGACTGTTTTGCACTCGAATGTGAAGCCATCAAGCGTGTTCGTGAGCGCATGGGGCTGAAGAATGTCGAAATTATGATCCCGTTCGTCCGTACTGTAAGCGAAGCGGCTTCGGTTATCGATCTGCTGGCGAAATTCGATCTTCGCCGCGGTGAAAATGGCCTGAAAGTTATCATGATGTGCGAACTACCGTCTAATGCCATTCTGGCTGACGAGTTCCTCAAGTACTTTGATGGTTTCTCGATTGGTTCGAATGACATGACACAGCTGACATTGGGCCTTGACCGCGACTCGGGTGAGATTGCTCATATGTTCGACGAGCGTAATGACGCGGTTAAAGCGATGCTGGCAATGGCGATTAAAGCGGCCAACAAAGCGGGTAAATATGTTGGTATTTGCGGGCAGGGGCCATCGGATCATGAAGATTTGGCTGACTGGCTAATGGAGCAGGGTATTGACTCGGTATCACTTAACCCGGATACCGTTGTTGAAACTTGGCTGCACCTGGGCAAGAAAACAAGCTAAGTTGCTTGTATAAGCTCAGTTAGTCGCAAATGAAGTAAAGCCTGCATCTCCTCTGTGTTTTAAACATCAAGAGGGTGGTGCAGGCTTTTATGCGCTTGGTGATCATTAACAAGACGCCGCTGATAATAAAAACTGCATTTATGGCAATGGATAACGGAAGCACGTAGAATACGCCCCTTCAAAATATGCAATGTTTAGATAAGTGGGTTATGTCGCGATGAGAAATCAGTTTGAGTTATTGGCACCAGGTGGCGATATTGAGTCGATAAAAGCGGCGATTGCGGCAGGGGCCGATGCGATATACTGCGGGTTGGATCACTTCAATGCCAGAAATAGAGCAACAAATTTAACATTTGATAACTTAAATGGCGTCGTCAGATTAGCGCACGAACATGACTGCAAAATATTCCTAACCTTAAACATCATCATTTTGGAAAGCGAAATCCCAACGATCATTCGGTTGCTGAATAAGCTGGTAAATACCAAGATTGATGGTGTAATCGTTCAAGATTTAGGCCTGTTTTATATATTAAAAGAGCACTTTAAAGATCTTGATGTTCATGCTTCAACCCAGGTAAATACTCACAATGACGGCCAGATATTTTTCCTGAATAAATTGACGGCAAGTCGCGTTAACTTATCTCGAGAGCTGAATATTAAAGAGATTAAGCACTTGGCACAGGTTGGGCGTGAACATAATGTCCTAATGGAAGTGTTTGTGCATGGTTCTTACTGCATTGGTTTCTCTGGGCTTTGCTACATCAGCTCGGTTCGCAATGGGAACTCGGGTAACCGTGGCAGGTGCAGCCAGCCATGTCGTGATCAGTACCAGACGACACAGGCAGGTAAAGACTACCCGCTCAACCTTAAAGACAACTCTGCTTACTCCGATCTTAAAGAGTTAGCGGATGCCGGTGTTTATTCGCTGAAAGTCGAAGGGCGCATTAAGAAGTCACATTACGTCTATACAGTTGTAGATAACTGGCGGAAACAGATTGAAAACTATTGCAATGGCAGTGAGTTGCTTAGTGATACCACCGAGTTATATACGGTATTTAACCGTGATTTTTCTAACTCCTTCCTGAAGGGAGATATCAATAAAAATATGTTTATTGATAATCCTCGTGACCACTCTGCTAAGCACTTCTCCAAGGTATACAACTGTAAAACAGATGAAGATCTCAAGGCGGTCAAGAAGAAACTGTATGATGATAAAACGGATATTATCTCGACGGTTTCGGATAAAATAAAAGACTTCAATATTGATAAACAGCCACTAACGATCACCGTGTCAGGTAATGAAAACAGTCCATTGAGAGTGTCAGTCACCACACCTGATATGTCATTCGATGTCTATTCAGACAGCAACCTGATCCATTCAGAAAAAAATACGATTACACATGATGGCATTGAAAAGTTGCTTAACAGCCTGAATAACGCTGAGTACTATATTGACTCATTAGCAATTGAGCATATTGATAATGGGCTATTTGTGCCATTCAAAGAGCTGACCGCGATTAAAAAGCAGATAGTCTTTACCTTGAACGGCTCGAAGGCGCGTATTTCGCCGGTTGAAATGCCTGTATTGAAAAAACAAGGCCAATTTCAGACAGAGCCGACGTTGTCAGTGTTAATCTCCACGAAGCAGGATATCGAGCTGTGTGATACCACATCGGCAGATATTTACTATCAGCTGCCTGAATCGGTTCATAGTGAGCTAACTCCATTGGTTAACATCTTTTCTGAAAATGAAAAGCTGATCCCTTGGTTCCCGTCCATTCTCATTGGTGAAAATTATACGGCAGCCGTTGAGTTCCTCGATCAGGTGAAACCAAAACTTATTGTGACTAACAATACGGGGATTGCGTATGCCGCGTATGAGAAAGGCATTGACTGGATCGCTGGCCCTTACCTAAACATAATGAACTCTTTCAGCCTTCTGTGCATGAAAGAAGAGTTCAATTGTGTCGGCTCATTCATTTCTAATGAAATCAACCAAAAGCAGATTAAGCCGATTGTCAGACCAGAAAACTTCAAGTTGTTTTATAGCATTTATCATCCAATTTTGCTGATGACCAGCCGTCAGTGCCTATTCCATCAGACTGTTGGCTGCAAAAAGAAAGCCTTTGATACGAAATGCCTTAAGAAGTGCAAGAAGTCCGCGTCGATTATCAACCTGAAAGAAGCATCATTTGTTCTTGATAAGCAGAAGGGCGATCATAATTCGCTATATAGCGAATACAACTTCCTAAATACGGCGATCCCGACTGATCTAGACGGTGTTTTTTCCGACTTCTTTATTGATTTAAGAGATATCAATACGGAAACTTGTATCAAGGAAGACAAAGCAAGCGTTGTACAGCTTTTCCAGAACCTTATCGTTGGAAAGCCAGATGCGAAAGTGGCATTAGAGCAAGCCATTTATCCAACAACCAATGCGCAGTATAAGAAAGGGTTGTAGGTAGTTCAGAACATCGTGATTTAAAAAAGCAGAACGGCACCACTTTACGAGGTGCCGTTTTTTAAAAAGCTTTAAACATTTTCTTGTATTGCAAATCATTTTTGAACGATTTGTTCCTTGAACCAGCCATTATAATATGGTGCTATTTAGCTCCGACTTAATTGTCCTTATCGTTTTTTTAAGCTCTGATGATAAGTAATATCCTGTCGCAAGTGATATAAAGTATGTCATTAAATAGCTTGGATTTACGCCCTGGTTCAGCTCGTTCAAAAACAACGATAATATAACGCCACAAACAAAAGTGAGTATCCAATAGTTGGCACGAGCATGTGTTAGGCTATCCCTTAATTTGTCTGCAGTCATAGCGTTACTCCTTGTTTTTGAGTCGTTGTTTCTTTTTGATTTAATAATTATGTTGCCTTTATACCAATAGCTCTAATCGTTTGGGCTTATAGTTTCAATAGGCTAAAGCTATTAACTCAAGAGGGCTTTAGCTGATGCTCATTTTTTGGCTAAGCTTCATAGATCACTAGAAGCGAGTTAGGGGCAATGATGAAAAAGCAGCTGAAAGTTGTGGTAACTGGTGGGCCGGGTGGCGGTAAAACCACAGCATTGGATCTCTTCCGTAGAGAGTTAGGCAATAAGATTGCCGTTGTCCCCGAGGCTGCAACAGTGCTCTTCTCTGGTGGTATACCGCGCTCTGACAATGAGCAAATGGTTAAAATAATTCAGAAAACGATTTTTCAGTTGCAGAAGAACCTGGAAGAAATTCATAAAAAGCAGTTTCCGGATAGGTTGCTGGTTTGCGATCGCGGGTCACTAGACGGATTGGCCTATTGGCCAGGTACGGAAAGTGATTTTTTTAAGGGTATAAACTCAACGTTTGAACATGAAATCGCTCGCTATGATGCTGTGATATTTTTTGAATCAGCGGCCATCACCGGACATGATATTAGCAGTAACAATCCGGTAAGAAACGAGTCTTCTGATCAGGCCGCTGAATTAGATGTAAAATTGCAGAAAATCTGGTCTAGGCATCCTCATTTCTATTTTGTTGGCAGCTCTGAGTCATTTGTCAGGAAAATCATGTTTGGAATTATGACAATAGAGAATGTGATAAACATGCACCGTAGACCGTAGACAAAAAAGGCAATTTCTATAGGAAAATATCCACTGTTGAAGCCAGAGGGGCCCAATGACGGCAAATCCCTCCTGAACCAGATTTCTCGCTTATCTACCCTTGACCTGTCTACAGCTTTACAGTTTATGCTTGGCAGCATAAATAACGAGAGGACAGAACAATGAACTATTGCCTGTATGAGCAAAGCCAGACTGAAGATATTATTGGCCTATTTACCCATACTTTTTCAGATTCAGAGGGTGAAGAAGAAGGTAAATTGATTGGTGATTTAGTCGCAGAGTTGATCAATACAACTGATGGTAACGACCTATATATTTTTGTCGCCACTGAAAATGACAGCGTTGTAGGTAGTATTTTGTTAACGCGTCTGAGTTTTGAATCTGCTAGAGAGATTTTCTTGTTAGCGCCCGTGGCGGTACAGACTGATTATCAGGGGAAAGGCATTGGTCAGGAGCTGATTAAGGTTGGCTTACAGACTATAAAGCAGCAAGGTGCAGAGCTTGCTTTCACTTATGGCGATCCTGCTTTTTACGCTAAGGTAGGGTTCCGGCAGGTAACAGAAGAACAGTTTAAAGCACCAATGTCTCTAACTTACCCGCATGGTTGGCTAGCTCAATCACTGACAGAACAAGAATTAACTCCCATTACAGGTAGTTCAGCATGTGTTCCGGAATTCAACAAACAAGCGCTATGGTAATACACCAGACAGTAAGGTTTTTAACATGTATCGGATATCTCAACTGGCAGAAATGCTCGGATTATCAAGGACCACTCTGCTTTATTACGAAAAGCAGGGGGTGATCCAGGGGAAACGGCTGGACAATGGTTACCGAAGTTTCACAGATAAAGACTTACAGCGGCTGAAGCTGCTGCAAAAGCTACAGGCTGGTGGCCTAACGCTGAAAGAGTGTCTGGCATGTCTGGATGAAAAGGTTGAGCGCGATATTCTGGTGGAGCGCCTGCGTCAATTGGATGAAGAGATAGCTCAGAAGCAGAAGTCACGTCAGTTGCTAGCGGCTCTGCTGGGTGAAAGCAGCCTGACAGACTGGCATCAAACGCTGGAGCAGCAAGCACCCGAGGCGCATTTAGAGTGGCTGATCAAACAAGGCTTCGATGAGAAGCAGGCATTGAGGCTGAAATGGTTGTCGAAAGATATGAATAATCACGAACAATATATGCTGGACTTTAACCTGATCTTCAAAGATCTTGAGCGATGGGGGCCCGGTTCTGAAGCCGACACGCTTAGGGCGCTAGCTAAGGTGCCACATAGCCCGCAGTCAATTCTTGAGATTGGTTGTGGTCAGGGGAGTGCAACTCAGATATTAGCAGAGCATAGCTCGGCTAACATTACCGCCGTAGACAATGAAGAATTTGCGCTGCAATCTCTGGTGAAGACGTTGAAAGAACAGGGTACTGGCGATCGGGTCGCGACTGTCTGTACCAACATGGAAAAGCTGCCATTCGAGCCGGATAGTTTTGATCTTATCTGGTGTGAGGGCAGTGCTTACATTATGGGTGTCAATAATGCGTTGAAAGCATGGCGTCCTTTGTTACAAGATAATGGGATTTTAGTTCTCAGCGATTTGGTCTGGAGTGTTGAGTCGCCAAGTGAAAAGGCGTTAGCTTTTTGGCAAAAGGAATATCCGGATATGACCACAGCCGCTCACCGTATAGCGCAGGCAGAACAAGCTGGTTACGAGGTAATAGGCAGTTTCGCGCTAAGTGATGAGAGTTGGCTGGCTTATTATGCGCCGTTGGAAGATAGAATAGACGCACTTGGATCTCAACGGCAAGGCTCTATGGCTTTAGAGGATCTTCAACGTGAACTTTCTGCTTTTCATCTGCGCGCTGGTGAGTTTGATTATCAGATGTTTATTCTCAGAGCTTGTAACTGACCGTATTCGGCGGATTAGTTAGCGTGTAATCTGTCAGTTCTCATACCAGTAGGATTGCCCCTCGCTCTGTAAGCTGATTTTACAGCTTTATCTGGTCGGTGAGCGCTACTCTCCTTGGTTGGTAATCGATGAAGGAAAAGGCTATAAAGTCAAAGGTGAGGTATACAGTGTTACCAGTGAAGTACTGGCTGAGATGGATAGGCTAGAACGAATTTCAGAACCAGATGGCTACCGGAAGGTTACAATTCAGGTTCTTTGCATTGAGTCTGGTGAACTTTTAAAAGCTTACGCATATGGGAAGCCAATAGTTCAACTGAAGAATGCCGATATTCGCAAAAAGTTAGCAGGAGAATATCTTCTTGAGCATTCAGAGTTGTACCGTAGCAGAAACTGACTCTTTTTTCGTAGTTATTCCTAAGATTAACACCAAACATGAAGTATCTATTCATTAGTATGATTAGCGAGTAAAATACCCCTTTAGCAATAAAGAGTTAGTAACAAGTACCATGATAATTATTAGAAATTACGAAAGAAAAGATGCGTCAGTGACATGGGGGCTGAAATTCCAAACTATCCGAAATATCAACATCCGTGATTACTCTTTAGAGCAGGTAAAAGCATGGGCACCTGATAACTTTGATATGGATGTTTGGCAGAAGCGAATCGATGACATGAATCCTTTTGTTGCAGAATTAAACGGTGAAGTTGTTGGCTTCGCCGATTTACAACAAGATGGCTATATTGATCATTTTTTCTGCCATGCAGGATACCAAGGCATTGGCGTAGGTCGGGCGTTGATGGAGCATATATTCGCGATAGGGACCTTGAACGGTGTCACACGCTATTACTCCGCAGTTAGTCGAACCGCTCGGCCATTCTATGAGCGTTTTGGTTTTTCTGTAGTAAATGAGCAGCACGTAGACATTAATGGGCAGTTGTTAACCAACTTCGTAATGGAAAAAGTCGGTTAGCAGCTCTAAGTATAGGATATTGTTATCTATGCTTACTTCCACCCTAACTTATGAGTACAGAATCGGAACAATATATCCGAGTTATTTTGTTAACTAGTAATATAAGTCTATTGAGATTAATAATGATACGTGAAGCGAAACCAGAAGACTGTGTAGACTTGGCAGTATTATCCCTTCAAGTTTGGTTACATACATACGCGACAAAAGGAATTAGAGAAAAAATTTCCCGTTTCGCATTAAATACGTTTACTGAGAAATATTTTCTCGACCTTCTTAATAGTTAGGAAAATAAGGTACTGGTATATATCAGAGCATTTCAAGGTTCGGGTATTGGTTTTTACCAAAAGCTAGGTTTCAAGATTATTGGAGAGCTTTATAAGAACCACGTATAGTGGATTACATATTAAAAAGGCCACATTATGTGGCCTTAGTTAGTCTTATATAACTTATTGGTGATGCGTTATAAAGTAGGATTAACGCGCCAATAGTGGCTTAGAGCGGTAACTCCACATACCATAGGTACGTAGGGCATCCCTATAAATACCAAGAAGCTCTTTATCACTCGCTTTTTCTAGTTTTTCAAGTGGCTTATCTGGGTAGGCTACTGTATCAAAGGTGATATTTTTAGGGCCTGTTTTCCAGCTAGCGATCTCAAATAAAGTTTGTCCTCTGCGTACATGGCTGGCTGAGCTGATTATGGTTGCATGATCGATGTTGTGGCGGGCCAGCGCGTAACTGCTAAACAATGCATTATCTACTGTACTAGTGGCGTAATTTTCTTCAATGATTCTGTCTGCGCTGATCCCTTTCTTGATCAACCAATCAGCCATAAGCCGGCCTTCTGTTTTGTGGTTTTTAGGTACGCCACCAGTCAAAACAATCAAAGAGTCGGGGTTGTTTTTTGCAATTGAAAAAGTAGTCTCAAGGCGTTTGATCAATACATCGTGCATTGAACCATCTGGGTTCAGTGCGTATCCCAATGTAACTATCGCAGTATTGCCTTTGTAGTTATTTTCAGGCTTATCTTTCAATGGGGTATTAATCACACGATCAACGGTATTAAAAATACGCGTTATGTCAGCTTCTCTGGCTGGGTTGAGCTTGGCAATTTTTGCCATATGTTCATTCGATGCAGCTACATTACCTTTAAATTTTTGCCAGATAGCAAGATAAGAATGCAAGTCGACATGATCTGGTGCGACTGTAAGTGCATGTTCAAAAAGGTCAATCGCTCGATCAACATTCTTGTTATAGATTTGAGCATTTGCTGCAGAAATCAGAAGATCAGTACGGTACGGTTCTAGCTCATAAGCTTCCAGTAGGCGGTTAGTTATGATCTCCATGTTACTTGGCATCTTGGCGGTAAAGCCTGCATGAGAGATTCGGGAAGGAGACTTAAAGGCTTTTAGGGCGTCTTCGAGGAGCTGGTCAACTACTTGTCGTTTGGTGACAAACTGAGAGTATTCAACTTTAGCTTGTACCGTTGGCTCATTGGCTGCAACTGATGCGGGAGTGGCAGATAAAACTAGAAGTCCGCCAAGAGCGATAGCAATCATATTTTTTTTCATGAATGTAACCTATTTTTGTAAGTAGATGTTTCTGTTTTTTTTTATTATAAATTTAGGTCGCAAAATAATAGTGATAGATCGCACATTATGATTGAAATACTCCATTTCCTTATGTTTAATGTGGTTTTGATCACGTATCTGTAAGCTTCTAGGTGTTCAAAAGTGATGTTGGTTTTCCTTGTGAATTAACGCCATGGCAAAGTTGGTTACTATATAGGGCTGCCAATAAGTGGATGCAAACAGAAAGCAGTTAAATAACTCTGTGAGACAGTTCAGGGTATTCGCATCTATTCGACTGAAAGCGAGTTTGATTATCAGGTGTTTATTATGATACTGCGGTAGGTAACTACGAATAATAACATGTATATGATATATATTATTATTCGTATTAGTAGTGTTGGTGGTGATGGCAGGTATGAGTGATTTTGATTTTTTTGTGCTAGCTCGGGCATTGCATGTATTTGGGGTTGTGATGTGGATAGGAGGCGTCGCGTTTGTAACGACGGTGCTCATTCCGTCACTGAGAAGAATGCCAAATGTAGCAAATCGCTTGGATCTGTTTGAACAACTGGAAGGACGATTTAGTCTTCAGGCGAAGATCACCACAGTGATAACCGGTGCGTCGGGATATTATATGCTGGAGGTGATGAATGCTTGGGATCGTTATCTACTACCACAGTTCTGGTGGATGCATTTGATGACCTTCGTATGGGGAATATTTACGCTGGTACTGTTTGTGTTGGAGCCTTTAGTGCTTCACCGGTGGTTTCACCAACAGGCGAAAAAGGACAGTGAAAAGGCGTTTGTCAGGTTGCACCGGATGCATCAAGTGCTGCTTAGCCTAAGTTTGATTGCGGTTGTTGGCGCTGTTGCTGGTGCTAATGGGTATCAATTTTAAACACGAAACCTGTCAACACAAAACCCGCCAAATAGACGGGTTGTGCTGTCGCTTGGTACTAGAAATCTGTTAATTGATATTAGAAGCTTGTGAATTGCTATTAGAAGCCTTCAAGTACAACTTTACCGATTGATTTACCCGATTCGATATAAGCATGGGCTTTCTTCAGGTTTTCTGCATTGATCTGACCAAAGTGCTGGTCAAGGGTCGTCACAATCTCACCATTATCAATAAGCAAAGAAACCGAATTTAACAGTTGGCGCTGTTTATCCATATCGGCTGTCTTAAAGAGAGATCGGGTAAACATCAGCTCCCAGTGTAAAGACAGGGATTTTACTTTCAGCTTCATGATATCCAGTGGCTCTGTCGGATCGTCGATAAGCGCAAGTTGTCCCTGTGGTGCCAGTGCCTCGATGATTTGATTGTAATGGGCCTGAGTTTGAGTCAGGCTGATCACGTGGGTAACGTCAGCAATACCAATTCTGCTTAGTTCCTCGGTTATAGGCTTTGAGTGATCAATAACATGGTCGGCACCGAGTCTGGTTACCCACTGTTGGCTTTCTGGGCGAGAAGCGGTTCCGATGACTGTCGCATTTGTGAGCTTAACTGCAAGCTGAGTGAGGATTGATCCTACACCGCCAGAGGCGCCGATGATCAGTAAGCGTGTGTCGGCGGATTTCTCTGCCTGATGCTGAAGTTCGAACTTCAAACGGTCGAAGAGGAGTTCCCACGCGGTAATCGCCGTCAAGGGCAATGCGGCGGCTTGAGTATCAGATAGTGTCTCGGGTTGTTTGCCGACAATGCGTTCGTCAACAAGGTGATATTCGGCATTTGTTCCTGAGCGGGAGATATCACCGGCGTACCAAACTTTATCGCCAACCTGGTAATGCTCGACATCTTCACCAACGGCTGTCACTTCGCCGACGGCATCCCAACCAAGTACCTTGTATTGACCTTCAGCAGGCCCGGCACTCGATCGGATCTTGGTATCTACCGGGTTGACTGAAATGGCGTTGACCTTTACCAGTAAGTCTCGGCCCGTAGCCGTTGGTTTCGGTAGCTCGAAATCAACGAGTGCGTCTTGCTGGTCAATACTTTTGGGTGCTAGATATCCGATGGCTTTCATGACTCTTCTCTCTCTAATAACTGGTGATAATGTCAACTTATACGGCTGGAACGAGGAGCCGCCTCTAGTTGATTGCTGTGTTGATAATAGAAAAGAAAGCGCTAACCAAAAACAGGGTAATGGTTTAAACTTTTTCAATGTTTTTTTGAAAATAACACGTGCTATGAATACGTCTGATCTGGAACTTTTTATTCGAACAGCCGATTGCGGCAATATCACTGCCGCTGCTGGTCAGTTAGATACCAGTCCTGCTGCGGCAAGTGCGGCTTTGAAGCGACTTGAAAAACAGTTAGGTGTCGAGCTCTTCATTCGTTCGACCCGTCAGTTACGAATTACTGCGGAAGGTGAGCGTTTTCTACTTCATTGTCGTCAGGCGATCGACTCCCTTGAGTATGCCAAGGCATCTATTGCTGAGATGCAGGGGGAAATAGCGGGAGAGATCCGTATGTCGGTATCGTCAGATCTTGGACGTAACCTGGTATTGCCATGGCTCGATGATGTGATGGATGATAATCCACAACTCAGCGTTCAACTCAGTATTGGTGACTCGCTGGCTGATTTTTATATGGACCGGGTCGATGTGGCTTTGCGTTATGGGCAGCCGGAAGATTCTTCGATGGTTGCCTTTCAGCTGGCTACGGTGGAGCGTATTGTGTGTGCTTCCCCTGAATACCTTGAACGCCACGGTGCGCCACAGACGCCGGAAGAGTTACTGCAGCATAATTGCCTGCTGTATCGGCTTGGTGATCAAATCTATAGCCATTGGGAGTTTATTAAGAAGCCAACTGAATCGTCGGAAGAGTTGGTGCAGAAAATCAAAGTCAATAGTAACCGTCTCTGCAATGACGGCGATATAGTGAGGCGCTGGGCGGTGGCTGGCAAAGGTATTGCGCTCAAATCTCGATTAGATATGTCTGTGGATCTTAAAGCCGGGCGGGTAATTGAGTTGATGCCTGACTATAGAGTAAAGCCAACGAGCCTATGGTTGATCTGCCCAAGTAGAAAGCAAGTCACTCCCGCAGTGTTGTTACTGCGGGATATGTTGCGTGAAAAATGCGAGACGTTGATCGGAAGCGATCGTGCGACTCTATCACTGATTAATGACGAGTGAACGCTTGATTCTATGGTTGGTTAAAAGTGACAAGATGGGGAGATGTGGGTGGTTTGGGAAGAGTTGTCGGGGAGGAACCTATGTCGCTAGAAATGAAAAATGCCGCCTAGTGAAGCGTAGGCGGCAAAGAGCAAGAGGGGATCTTATAGTTATTATTTAGCAGTGTTATTTTGCTTCAGGGTAGGTCTTGTAACGAACACCCATCATTTGTTCCATACAGTGGACAACCTGACAGCTATAGCCGAATTCGTTGTCATACCAGATGTAAAGTACACAACGCTTATCTTGGGCAATAGTTGCCGCACCATCTACCACACCAGCATGACGCGAGCCTACGATATCGGTGGATACGATTTCCGTTGACTGGGTGTAGTCAATTTGACCGGATAGAGGTGAGTTTAGTGCCATTTCACGTAGATAAACGTTCAGCTCTTCGGCTTCAACATCAGAATCAAGGTTCAGATTGGCAATCGCCATGGAAACGTTCGGAGTAGGGACGCGAATAGCATTCCCTGTTAGTTTTCCGGCGAGTTCTGGCAGTGCCTTGGCAACAGCTTTGGCAGCACCTGTTGAGGTCAGTACCATGTTCAGAGCCGCAGAGCGACCTCGACGTTCACCACTGTGGAAGTTATCGATTAGGTTCTGATCGTTGGTAAACGAGTGAACGGTTTCGATATGACCGGACTGAATGCCGTACTTGTCATTGACCGCTTTTAGGATCGGGGTAATGGCGTTGGTGGTACAGCTGGCTGCTGAGATGATTTGGTCTTCATCCAGGATAGCGGATTCGTTAACGCCGAATACGACATTTTTGATATCGCCTTTGCCAGGTGCTGTCAGCAGTACTTTTTTAGCACCGGCACATTCCAGATGCTTGCCTAGGCCTTCAGCGTCGCGCCACATCCCAGTATTGTCAACAATAAGCGCATTGTCGATACCATAAGTTGTGTAGTCAACTTCAGCCGGACTGTTAGCGTAGATTACCTGAATGTAGTTACCGTTGACGATGATCGCTTTGCGCTCTTCATCGACAGTGATACTGCCGTTGAACTGGCCGTGAACAGAGTCGCGGCGTAGTAGGCTGGCTCGTTTTTCAAGATCGCCTCCTTTGCCGCCACGAACTACAATTGCACGTAGTCGTAATGGGTATCCTTGACCGCTTTTATCAATAAGCAGACGGGCGAGTAGGCGACCAATTCGGCCGAATCCATAAAGAACAACGTCTTGAGGCTCAACTGATTGTGTACTGTTAAGCGATTCGATTAAAGCAGTACCTAAAAAGTCGACCAGGTTGCTTTCGTCTTCTTGGTTTTTCCAGTATTCGTAAGCCAGCTGGCCGACATCAATACGGCAAGGGGACAGGTCAAGATCTGTTAGCGCCTGAATCAGCGGTAGCGTTTGAGAAGGAGAAAGTTCGCTACCGGTGTAACGACGGGCGACTCGATGCGCTTTAACGATATCGATTACAGAGGCATTGACAATTTGGCGACCGAACAGAAGGATTTCAACGCCTTTCTGACGGTATAGTTGGCCAAGAAGTGGTGAGATGGATTCTGCATTGGTTTGGCTAGTTTGCCAGTCTAGAAGATATTTTTCCGGACTCATCTTTACTTAGGACCTTTCACGTTAGGGAAGAAAAACAGGACTGCATCCTGTGAACTTTTATCGTTGTTATGGGGTGCAAGTGTAACGTTTGCGTCGTTTTTATCCTAGTAAAATTAATGACTTGGAAGTGTGATCTTTGTCAGGTTGATTTTGCGATCTTTGTCATATTTCCAGTGGATTGTTCTGCTTAATCTTTGTTGTTAGCGAATACTTATTTTTTAACGATTTATTCACTTTTTACGGTTAATTCAAACAATTAAGTGCCTTACATACGAAAAATTACCTAGTTTAGTTGTGCTCCTTAAAAAAAAGTGGGGGTGTTGCGAACATCAGCCAATAACAACTTGGTTTCTGCCACTGTTTTTAGCTGTGTAAAGTGCCTTATCAGCCCTTTGCAAAATCGTTTCGAACGAGTCCCCTTTGATGAAGTTGGTGACACCGATACTGGCGGTAATGCTGTCAATGTTACTAACACTCAGTTGGCTGATTTTATTTGTCAGTCTTTGGCAGACAATGAACGAAAAATTAGCCACGGTATCGGGCAATACAACTAGAAATTCTTCCCCTCCCCAACGGTAAACGCTATCGTTTGGCCTGAGTAGCTCTTTTAGTGTTTGGCCAACGGCACATAGCACTTCATCCCCAGCTTGGTGGCCATAGGTATCATTAATATTTTTGAATAAGTCGATATCTAAGATGGCGATTGCCAAAGGCTGGTAATCCATATTGTAACGTTTAATGTGAGCTAGCACGTCGCGGGATGCAGCCCTACGGTTCGGCAGGCCCGTGAGTTCGTCGGTGTAGGCATGCGCTTGCAATATTTTTGAGGCCGCCTGTAATTCCTTATTGCGATTGTCTAAGTCTTTTGTTCTTTGCTGTACGATAGATTCCAATTCTTGGTTGAATTGATGAAGTTTGTGTTGGGCTGCGATGCGCCGTTTAATATTGAATGTAAGCACTGAAATAACGATAAGCAGAAAGAGAACAAAGGCGATCGCACTGTTGATTAATCTTGTGTGTTGCTCATAGAGAGAGACAGGTCGATTGATTATGGTGCTGTTTATCGGTAAATGGTTTAAATCGATATCAAAACGTTTTAATTGGTTATAGTCGAAAGAAGGTGAATAGTTGGCTGTATCCAAGGCATTGATGTTGCTCAGCGGGACTCCATCGAGAATTTTTACGGCTAGTTGGGCTGCACTCCGCCCTTGATCGTAAGGGTTATTCATCATGCCACCTAATCCGCTATAACCGATAATAATCGTCCCCCACATACCATAGACGGGTACCTTGCTCTTGCGTGTTAAAATTGGCAGGTGGTGCTCATATGAAAAATAAGTCCCCAATTTATCCTTGTGGATAGCTAGCATGAGAAAAACCGTGTCTGACTCAGCACTTTCAGCCTTTTGGTAGAGTTCATCTATAGAAAACTGATCCCAAATATCTAGGGTAACATGTTGTTTTTCAGGATCGGTTTGCCATTGTGATTTGATCTGTCGGGCTCGTTGTCCCATGTTTAAACCAAGGCCTGTGGTATCGCTCAGCATAATGATCCGTTTTGTTTGAGGTTGAACCTGTAAAATAAGTTCAAGGTTACCTTCAATCTCCATTCCCTCTTCGATACCAACAATGTTTCTTTTGCGCTCTAAAGTCTCAGGGGCAAGAATGTTAACGCCGCTAAATACAATAGGTTTATCAGGAAACAAGCTGTCTCCGTGCTCTAGCATAAAATTATAAGCATGATCATCAGTTGTGATTATGATATCTGGCTCGTATCTCTGGTATTTATGCTTCAGTAGATTAATGAGCTTTGCATGGTAAACAAGATCGTCGACAAATCTTCTTTTATCCATGTATTCAGTATGAAGGTTTTCTGTACTGACAGAAGTTATCAGTACATCTTTAATGCCCTGTGTTAGTTGGCTCGTCCACTGATATTGAGGATGATAGGAATTAATGAGAAGGACTACTGGTTCATCTCTCGCGGATGCCAACAAAGGAGTAAACCACAGAAAAAATAATAATGTCTTTGTTGTCATCTTGGCTTTGACCTTATCGAAATTGCAGCTAAGGGTTTATATTTTCTATAAGTATAGGTTTAGTAAGCGCAGTTTCGGCTGGCAGCATCCATGAAATGGTGAGAATAGCTGCCATCCATATGAGAGTTAACTACGTGGGCTTAGTGAGTGTTATGCGGGGTAGATAGCCCCTAGGCAGGTTAGCTGCTTTGCACCTGTTACTTCGGGTAAGTTACCGGGCAACTGGTGAATAGTTCGGTAAGCTAGCCAGGCGAAGGCCATCGCTTCCATATTATCGATATCGACGCCACGATCAGCTGTTGTGAGTACCGTCCACTTTGGCAGTAGCTCAGTTAATCTGGCCATGATCAGCGGATTATGCGCGCCACCGCCGCATACTAACAACTCGCCAGGATTTTCCGCTCTGACATCATTGGCAATGGTGACGGCAGTTAATTCAGCCAGCGTACGTTGTATATCTTCTGGGCTCAGGTTGAATGCCTTAAGGTGGCTATGCAGCCAGTCAAGATTGAACAACTCGCGCCCCGTACTTTTTGGCGGGGCAAGCGCAAAATACGGATCACTCAGTAGTGAGTTGAGTAGCTTGGCATTCACTGTACCGGATTGTGCCCAGGTCCCTTCATTGTCGTAGCGCTGGTCTTTGTGTTTATTGATCCAGGCATCCATTAGCATGTTGCCGGGTCCTGTATCAAAACCTGTCACTGGTTTGTCCGGGCTCAGTACCGTGATGTTAGAAATACCGCCGATATTGAGAATAACTCGGGTAAGATCGGGTTGGCCGAATAGCTGCTGGTGAAAAGCAGGGACAAGCGGGGCACCTTGGCCGCCATAGGCCATATCTTTGCGGCGGAAATCAGCAATAGTCGTTATACCTGTTTTTGCGGAGATAATATTGGCATCGCCGAGCTGCATAGTGAAAGCATATTCGGTCTCTGGAGAGTGAAATACTGTCTGTCCGTGACTGCCTATTGCCGCGACAGTGGATGGATCGACATTCGCCTTGTCCAGTAGGGCTATGACTGCATCGGCAAAGAGGTGCCCGAGACGATGATCGAGTTCACCAATTATCTGCAAGTTGGTGGGTTGACCCAAGCAAACATCCAGCAGGGATTGTTTGAGATCTTCACTCATAGGGAAAGCATGTTCACACAGTAGCTGTATGTTGCCGCCATCAATATCGACCAATACAGTATCGACACCATCCATGCTGGTACCGGACATTATTCCGATGTAACGTTCAGATCCCATTGCTGCCTCGGCTATGCGCTTGATATTGATTAAAGACCGTTATATTTACACGTAAGTGCGAAACTCGGCAAATTCTATTCGCTCAATAAGACAGATACAGATTAAAACACCGGCTAACATGAGATTAGCCGGTGTTGGACGTATGAGGTATGCGAGGGGCATTAACTCTTGGTGAGCAACAAGCCTTCCTTTCCGGCTAAGGTGAGCGAAAGTATACCTTGTTTCACCTGCCATTCATCTTTGGTAAGGAGGTCGCTTAATACCGCATCTTCGATGCCCAGCTGCCAGACTGGGACTTCGATGGCTTTGGCATTCTCACTGTTGTTCAATAGGCAAAGTGTCAACTCATTGTCTAGAGTACGAGCAAAAGCCAGCTGTTTATGTTCGGCAACCAACCACTGAATGCTGCCTTGTTGTAGAGATTTATTGTCTTTGCGGATAGTTGTCAGCTGTTTGACAAAGCTTAACATCGGGTGAGGTTTTTCGGTTCGCTCCCATGGGAAACATCGTCGGTTGTCCGGGTCCTGTCCTCCCTCCAGTGCTACTTCGGTACCGTAGTAAATACAAGGTGCGCCGACATAAGCAAATAGCATTAATAGCGCAAGCTGCATCGTCTCATGGTCGTTGTCCAGCATTGTCAGGAAGCGCATTGTATCGTGACTGTCCAGCTGGTTAAGCTGGGACAGCTGATTTAGCCATGGAATTTTGCTACGGGCTTCATTGAGCCAATCAACCAATTCTTCGGCATCTATTTGACAGCTGTGATAGGCGATATCCTTCTGAGCAAAGAAAGCACGAAGCGGATGGGCAAAGCCGTAATAATTCATCGCCCCATCTTCTTGATCGCCCTGTAGCCAACGGCTTGCTTCAAAAAAGTGCTCACCGAGTACGTAGCAGTCAGGATTCTCTGATTTAGCGGATTCCCGGAATGCCTTAACGTAGTGGGCATTGTTGGTTGCACCGGCACCTTCGCCCAGCATGTGGATTACATCAAAACGCCATGCATCGATGTTGTATGGAGGGCGCAGCCAGTGCTTGATAACAGCATCTTTCCCTGCGTAGATGTAGTTTTGTACGTCGGGGTTAGAGAAGTTTAACTTTGGTAGACTGGAAATACCGTTCCAGCCGATGTAATCGTTGCTGTCTCCACTAAATTGATAGTAGTGGCGGTATTTTGAATCCGGATGATTATAGGCGCCGACTTCTTCTTGGTTACGCTGATACATGTCGAACCACGGGTGATTAACCGATGTGTGGTTGTACACGGCGTCTAGCATGATTTTCATATTGCGTTGGTGAAGATCAGCGACCATCTCGGCAAACTGGGCATTGGTCCCGAGATGCGGGTCAATGTTCTCATAGTCTGTTGTATCGTATTTGTGGTTGCTTGGCGCAGTGAAGATGGGATTCAGGTATAAGGCAGTAATACCGAGATTTTCAAGGTAGTCAAACTTGTCATGGATCCCTTTAAGGTCGCCGCCATAAAATTCATTTGGACCGTTGTTGCCATGCGGCGAAACAGGTTCTCCCCATTCCTTGGCGATAGTCGGGCGTTCATTGCCTTTTAGACAATACTCATCGGTTTGAACATTGATAGTCGGATCGCCGTTTGCAAAGCGATCGGGGAAAACTTGATAGAAAATCTGTTCTTTTACCCAGGCTGGAGGCTGGTTATGTTTGTTGTACTTGAAGTGAGCTTCTTTGCCTGGGATTCGGGGAGAAATTCCGTTACCGTGTAACCACCACTGGCGGCTGTTTTGCATAATTTTGAAGCAATAGTGGGTTACTGATGTATCGGTGTTAAGCGGAATTTCGCCGTGCCAATATTGAAGCCGACCATGTGTTTCGCCGCGTGTCATGTCGACAAGCATCTCCTCGTTGTCTGGTTCGCAGCGAACGAAGATAGCAGAAATGAGTATGTTTGATTCACTGACGAGAGTCAGCGTCATGCTGTGCTGATTGGGGGTCACCCAAAAGGCATCTTGTCCGTGATATATGTAGGGTGTCTTCATCATTGTTATAACTTGCCAGTTGGAAGATCATGAGTAACAAGATACTGCTTCTGGCACAAAAATAAATCCACCTCCGTCAAGAAATGCTCCGGCGTAGATGGGGGCGTAGAATCTCCTTTTTGATTAGATTGCACAGCGGCTTTGGCGGGATGTCATTTCTTGCTGGCGCAGCGGCATCTTGTCGACAAGATCGGTGAGGTGGCTCCAGTTGGTAACTTCGCCCCAGCGGTATTTTTCGAGGCCGTCTTTGCCGATCAAAATGGCGGTATGGGTATCTTGGGTGATGTTGTATTTCTGCTCCAGAAAACGAATGTCTTTCGGGCTGAACAAGTCCGCAGGTTGGTTAAAGCCATCTCTGGTAATAATGATGGTTACGATGTCCCTTTCTTTAAGGAGGCAACCATTCATCAGAGTTTGTTTCATGAAATCCTGAACATAGCGATCTTTCTCTGGAGCAAAGAACAGAATACTGCGGTGGTTCCAGTGAAGGGAGCCTGCTGGATATGAGGCAACAAAAGAGGAAAAGAGAATTAGGGTTGAGTATAAGCAACAAATCAGAGCTTTCATGGTAGCTCTCCTGATCCCGGTTATACCAAGATGGTATTGTTGTATTGGCATTTATATAAACGGCAGCATTGTCTGATTGGATCAATAAGGTGTCTGCCGATTAGTATTAAACCTAAAACCACTAAAATCAGTATAGTCTATGGTTTTAGTGGTTAGTCGCGGTTGCTCTGTGCTGCGTAGGCCCTAAATCGTAGGGATTGAGATCAATGTACGGTGTACTGGTATAGATGCTCTGATACGTAATCAATGAAAACTCGGAGACGTGCAGGCATAAATTTTGTCTGGGCAAATTGGAGCGCTATGTCACCTTGGTAATTGCCTTTGATTGTCCAGTCACTAAGCACTTCTTTAACTGTTCCGTCTTGTAATGGTTTTTTGATTACAAAGTCAGGGAAAATACCGATTCCCAATCCGTCCAATACACCTCTCAGGCGCATTTGCGAATGGTTGACGGCATAGCGGCCGGTTACCGGTATTGTGTGAAACTCATCATCTTTAACAAAATCCCAGATATGATCCGTAGCAGTTTCGCCAAGGAAAATGCAATCATGCTGCAGTAAATCTGTCGGGACGATAGGGGTGCCTCGTCGAGCGAGATAGTCCGGGCTAGCACACAGGCTCAGGCTAACCTTGCCAATTTGTTTCAGTACCAGGCCTTCAGAGGGTTTTTCGGTTAGGCGAAAAACGACATCAATCCCTTCCGAGACAAGATCTATTTCACCGTCAGACGCTTTGAGCTTGAGCTGTATATCCGGATACTTTGTTAGAAAGGGAGTAACCAGAGGTTGCAGTACAATACTTAAAAAAGCCTTCGGGGCTGCGACGGTAAGAGCACCAGAAGGCGTAGCGTGCTCAGAGCTTGTAAATTCAACAATTTGTTTGGTTGCCTCGATCATCGCACAGCATTGATCGTAGATCCCTTTACCCGACTCAGTAATAACGAGTTTACGAGTCGTTCTTTCGAGGAGCTTAGCCGATAGTGTGTGTTCAAGACGAGATAGCTGTTTGCTCAATGCCGAGGGGGTGACACCTAGCTTTTTGGCGGCGGCGGTAAAGCTACCCTCATCAACAACAATCTTAAAAACAGCCAGTTCTGGCATAAGGGCAATCAGTTTATTTGTGTCCATAGTTCAATAGTCCTTTTCCAGTTCAGGGGATAATAGTCTGAATGCGCTTGAATTAGAATGGTTGGAGTTCAAACATCCTGTTAATTGAACATTTTTTCAGGCAGATCTCCTAACCTGATTATATGGATTATTGTCTGGTGAATGCCGCTCCGGCATGCATTCACGGAAGTCATTATTGAGAGGAATATCATGTCCGCTGCATTCTACGACCAAATCAATCAGCAAATAGAACAAGTAAAAGCTGAAGGTTTATATAAATCTGAACGTATAATCACATCTGCACAAAAAGCTGCGGTTTCTATCCAATCGGGTGAAGAAGTTCTTAACTTCTGTGCGAACAACTATCTTGGTCTTGCCAACCACCCTGATCTTATCGAAGCTGCAAAAGCGGGTATGGATCAGCACGGTTTCGGTATGGCGTCTGTACGCTTTATCTGTGGTACTCAGGATTCTCACAAAGAGTTAGAGCGTAAGCTTTCTAATTTCCTGGGTATGGAAGATACCATTCTTTACACGTCTTGCTTTGATGCCAATGCTGGGCTTTTCGAAACGATTTTGGGTGCAGAAGACGCAATCATTTCTGATGCGCTGAACCATGCATCTATTATCGACGGTGTCCGACTATGTAAGGCGAAGCGTTTCCGCTACTCAAACAACAACATGCAAGAGTTGGAAGAGCAGCTGATCGCAGCCAATGAAGCGGGTGTTCGTCATAAGCTAATTGTTACTGATGGCGTGTTCTCTATGGACGGCGTCGTTGCTAATCTACCGGCAATTTGTGATCTTGCTGATAAGTACGATGCACTGGTTATGGTTGATGACTCTCACGCTGTAGGCTTCATGGGGGCAAACGGCCGTGGTACTCATGAATATCATGATGTGATCGATCGTATCGATATCATCACTGGTACGTTGGGTAAAGCGATGGGTGGTGCATCAGGTGGTTATACTGCTGGTAAGAAAGAGGTGATCGACTGGCTGCGTCAGCGTTCTCGTCCGTACCTGTTCTCTAACTCAGTAGCCCCTGCAATTGTTTCTGCATCTATTCGTGTACTAGATCTACTTGAAGAGAGTGGTTCTCTACGTGATCAGCTATGGGACAACGCATCTCACTTCCGTGCCCGTATGGAAGCGGTTGGCTTTACCATGGGTGGGGCGGATCACGCGATTATCCCAATTATGTTAGGTGACGCTAAAGTTGCTGCTGAGTTCGCTGAGCGTGCTCTTGCGAAAGGCATCTATGTTGTTGGTTTCTCTTTCCCTGTTGTACCAAAAGGGAAAGCGCGTATTCGTACTCAGATGTCTGCGGCTCATACTCGTGAACAGCTAGATAAAGCTATTGATGCGTTTATTGAAGTCGGTAAAGATATGGGTATCATCTAAGCGCTCCAGTGCCGTCATTACTTGAAATATCCAAAGCAGGGGCGAGTAGAAGTACTCCAATAAAAATAGTAGTAACTTGCTCCTGATATTTTCAATCCAATACAGAATTTGTTGAGATAAAGGTCATGAAAATTAAAGCTCTTTCTAAGCTAAAGCCTGAAGAAGGCATCTGGATGACAGAAGTTGAAAAGCCTGAGCTAGGCCATAACGATCTGCTTATCCGTATCAAGAAAACAGCGATTTGTGGTACCGACGTTCATATCTACAACTGGGATGAGTGGTCTCAAAAAACGATTCCTGTACCAATGGTTGTTGGTCATGAATACGTGGGTGAAGTTGTTGGTATCGGCCAGGAAGTTCGTGGCTTCGAAATCGGTGACCGTGTTTCTGGTGAAGGCCATATCACATGTGGTCACTGTCGTAACTGTCGTGGTGGCCGTACTCATCTTTGCCGTAACACCACGGGTGTTGGTGTCAACCGTGAAGGTGCATTTGCAGAATACCTTGTTATTCCAGCATTTAACGCATTTAAGATCCCTGATGAAATTTCAGATGATTTGGCTTCAATTTTCGACCCGTTTGGTAATGCTGTACACACTGCATTGTCTTTCGATCTTGTTGGTGAAGACGTACTGATCACCGGTGCTGGCCCGATCGGTATTATGGCAGCTGCAGTCGCGAAGCATGTTGGTGCTCGTCACGTAGTGATCACTGATGTTAACGAGTACCGCTTGGATCTTGCTCGCGAAATGGGTGTTACCCGTGCAGTGAACGTTGCTAAAGAAAAGCTTGAAGATGTTATGGTTGAACTTGGCATGACAGAAGGCTTTGATGTTGGCCTTGAAATGTCAGGCAACCCGTCGGCATTCAACAGCATGCTGGCAGGCATGAACCACGGCGGTAAGATTGCACTGCTGGGTATCCCACCGTCAGATATGGGTATCGACTGGAACCAAGTGATCTTCAAAGGTCTGATCATCAAAGGTATCTACGGTCGTGAAATGTTTGAAACTTGGTACAAGATGGCAAGCCTGATCCAGTCAGGTTTGGATCTGAACCCTATCATCACGCACCACTTCAAGATTGATGACTTCCAAAAAGGCTTCGACGCCATGCGTAGCGGGCGTTCCGGCAAGGTTATCCTTGACTGGGAATAACCCGCTATTTGGTTAGTAAAAAGCGCTGTTAATCAGCGCTTTTTTTGTGCTTGCAGGCTTATGGTAATTTCTTTGCGACCGGCTCAAGAGTGTCCGAGTTTGTTTGTTTATGGTCAGAGGTCGAAGAAAATAGAGACGTAAGTGTCCAACGTGAAGAGATTACATTGGGGAATATCTTCATGCCCACCAAGAAAACCAACATGAGGAAACTAAATAGTCCGCCAACTATTAACTGTCCCCATAAGCTGAGAACGGGCGAAATTACTAGACTGGCGCCGTACAATGTTGCACCCACAACAACGCATGTTAACCAGCCTGAATGACGATAAGGCAGTGGTAGGAGCGATTGGCTGAAATAATAAAAAAGTAATAAGCGCGTCGTATAAACACCGGCTAAAACAAATACTGCAGCCCATATGTCGAAATGAGGTATCAGCAACCAGTATCCAGTAATTGCAATTGCTGAACATAGCCATTGGATCCACATTTGGCATTGGCTAGAATTACCACTGAAGCAACCGAGGTTTAACAGATCACTGGCGTTTTTTAGCGTATTGACCAAGAGTAGGCCAACAACAACTTGTGCTGCGAGGTGATATTCTATTGGCAAGAAAAGATAGATGAAACTTGGTACGGTCAGCATCATGGTTACTGCGATAAATATTCCGATATTTGTTCCCAGCATTGCGTTGTCGGCACATTGCTGAGGCCCCTGATCATGTTGCAACATGCTGATCCGGTTTGGAAACCACCAAAGCGTAAAAGGCTGCATTAACAAGCCTAATATCATGGCAAATTTAGCTGCAATAGCATATATCGCGAGTGTTTCCACACCAACTTTATCGGCAAGCATCCAGCGATCCAATCCAGTAATCGCAAACAATCCAATGTTGCTAAGTACAAATGGCGTACTGTATTTGAGCAGTTGTACCGAATTTCCCAAATGGCCGAAGTTTGTCATCTGATCCCATTGGAACCTGAGTAGACAAACAAGCAGCAGCACACTGGAGCAGGCTCCGGCTATCAATATGGCATCAATGCCCAAGCCGGCTTCTAACATTGTAATAATGAGTAAAGCCTGAACAATGGCCTTTAACACGTTGAATATGCAAAACCTTTTTGCTAAAGATTCCATTCGCATTAGAGTCAGCGGGATGGCAATCAACCCTTCCAGTAATGTCGGAATTGCAATAAGAACTATCTGATATTGCTCAAACTGGTGTGGTAATCTTGCAAGCAAAAAAGGCATTAACATCCATATCAAGAAGCTTCCTGAAATGGTGACGAATACGCTGAGGGTGAAGCAATTGGAAATAAGTTCCTTGCGCTGCTTTCCTTTGCTGGGCCCGACAAAGCGATACAGAGATTCAATCATGCCAAAACCAATTATGATGGTGCCGATATCGGCCAGTAACACCAGAGATTCAAGGGAACCATACTCATGGGGAGTTAGCTTGGAGGTGATGTAGGGCATCATGAGTAATGAAACTCCCTTCATCATCACAATTCCGATGCCGTAATACGCCGACTGTTTTAAAGCACTCATAATAAACCTTATATTGCTTTATCTATGACCCAACGTCTTTCAGGCGCCATTTATTCACCATATGGAAGAAAGCTGACTTTATTGGCACTGATTACTTTGTCCTTTGGTTGGTAGTAAGCACTTTTTTAAGTTACCAAGGGTGTTTTTCACTCGTCTCATCTGAGGGTAAATAATCAGCGAATGTAAGTCGTACAAAAGTGCTGAAAATAGATCGCCTCTTGTTCTAAAATAATCGGCATATCCTTCCTTCAGTCGAGCCTGTGCCTGAGACATCGCTTTTTTGCTGATGATCGTGTCACGCTGTTGATAATCGGATATTATTTTTGAAAGGGATTGCAGGTTATTCAATCGTTTTGAGTCTGTTTGCGTGATAGATCCTTGTCTCATGAGGTAGCCGGTGTATGGTTTCATCACTACGGCAACGCTGAAATGTTCGCAAATGGTTAACCAAAATTGCCAATCCTCACCATAGCTTATTTCTTCGTTGAACAGACCAGCTTTGGAAAAAACTGATTTATCAACCATAACGGTTGATGTGCCAATAATATTGTTAGCGAAAATTTCATTTAGAGGGTTATCAATAAAGTAGACGCTGTCATGCGTATCTTTTCTCTTATTCCAATACGAAAAACAGTCAATGATCTTTTGATATTGCTCGTCGAGATGGTCATAGTTGGTAAAACTCATCCCTATATGCTTATTTTTCCTATGAACCATTACCTGTTGGGATATTTTCCCTTGGTACCAATAATCGTCGGCATCAAGAAAGGCAACATACTGACCTTTTGAGTGCGTTATGGCTATATTTCTTGCCGCTGCCGCCCCAACGCCATGAGTGGTAATAACAGTAACGTTGCTATGTTCATTACTGAGATTCGCCAAGTAGGCGGCACTACCATCATTACTGTTATCATCAACAATTATAATTTCTATGTTTTGATAGTCCTGAGAAAGAACACTCTTTATAGCCTTTGGTAAAAATGTCAAACAGTTATATGTAGGTATTACAACAGAGACTTTTTCCATAACAATTAACCTTTTGTTTATATGGTGAAGGAAAAGGCAGTTTTCATACCTAAAGTTCACTGTTAGAGAGGAATACTATTAAAAAGGTGAAATTCAAAGGCGGCTGAATTTATTCGTTTAAAATCAGTGTAATAAGTGGTTATTCTTGATTGGTAAAAGTAAGCAACTCAATATTCATTATTAATCTAACGTTTATTGGCGAAGATTGATGTGCCAATTGCTTCAAATTTCTCATCTGCATTGCAGATTGCAAGTGTTGGGGGGGAAGGGTAGGAGTTAACGTAGGTACAGTTATTGCTTTTGTATTGTAAATACTCGAATAGAGAGTTTTATAATGAAAAAAGTTGCTTTTGTTGCTCCAACATTTCCTGTCTTGAGTGAAACATTTATTCGGACGGAAATAGATTCACTAAAAGCATGCGGTCATAAAGTGTGTGTGATGACTTTCCACAAGCATCTTTCAGCACACAAGTTTAATTATCCAACCTATGAAATTGGTCAGTTTTTTAGCCTGAAATTTATAACAAAAATATCCCCTCGTAAGCTTTATCAGTGCATTAGGTTTGTGAGATGTCAAAAAGCTTTGCCGAAACGGTCATTATTCTTCCACAGTATTAAATTGGCATCTCAACTAGCTCAGCTCAATGTTGATCATGTACATGCCCACTTTGCCCAGCATACGACGTCTCATAGTATTGCCGCGGCCAAGCTTATAGGCATCTCATGTTCTTTTGTTGGTCACGGCCATGACATTTACGAGTTCCCCTTTGACGTGCCATTAAAACTCAAGAGCAGTGATTTTGTAGTTGCTGTCTGTAACGACATGAAAGAGGACTTAATAAAGCTTAGCCGTGACAATATAAAGCTCCTTCACTGCGGGGTAAGAACGTCACTTTTCAAACCCCAGTCAAAACTGAAACATGATAAAATACGGCTGGTGTTTGTGGGCCGGTTAGTCGAGCCCAAAGGAGTGACTTATTTGCTTCAAAGCTTGCAAGGGCTTTGCGCAAAGTATCCAATCGTTCTTGATATCGTTGGAGATGGTGAGTTATCAACGGAACTCAAGCAGCAAGCTTCAACTCTGGGTATCGCTTCTTATGTTAATTTTCTGGGCCCAAAAGAACCGAGTTGGATCCAGGAAAATTTGCCTCAATACGATTGTCTTGTTGCTCCTTTTTGTATAGCCGAATCCGGACTTGTTGATACAGGGCCCTTGGTTCTGAAAGAGGCGATGGCAGTTGGGTTACCTGTTATTACAACGAAGATTATGGGATGCAAGGAAATTGTTACTCCCGGGACGGGGTTGATGGTTAATCAGAAGGATGTAACTGCGCTAGCGCAGGCCATTGAAAGGTTTGTTTGTCTTCCTGAGGAAAAGCGTATCCAGATGGGACTGCAGGCCCGACGAAATGTTGAACAGAATTTTGATGCAATCAAGCAGGCGAGAACACTGTCGGGGTGGATAGAGGGTACCGCACATTAATTCTAGATTCACCGGCTATCTATTATCAGGAGCATAGCGATGTTTTCGCTATATGCTGGCACTTAATCGGTGGCCATAAAGTGGGGGAATCATAGTGATATAGTTCACGATTCCTGTTATGATGCTCGTCAATTTCGTTGCTAAAGTCGCCTAATAATGGCGGCTTTTTTAATGCTTGATACATAAATCATTATTGGAACAGTACTTTGATTTCTACCGCTAACATTACAATGCAGTTTGGCGATAAGCCATTGTTTGAAAATATCTCAGTTAAATTTGGTGAAGGTAACCGTTACGGTCTTATCGGCGCGAATGGCTGTGGTAAATCGACATTCATGAAAATCTTGGGTGGCGAGCTTGAGCAGTCGGCTGGTACTGTTTCAACAGATCCTAACGAGCGTATGGCGAAACTAGGCCAGGACCAGTTTGCATTTGAAGAATACACTGTTGTTGATACCGTCATTATGGGTCATAAAGAACTGTGGGAAATCAAAGAAGAACGTGACCGTATCTACTCGCTACCTGAAATGTCTGAAGACGATGGTATGCGTGTTGCGGATCTTGAAACTGAATTCGCTGAAATGGACGGTTATTCTGCTGAAGCTCGTGCAGGTGAGCTGCTACTTGGTCTTGGTATTCCTGAAGATCAGCACTTTGGCCTAATGAGCGCAGTTGCACCGGGCCTTAAGGTTCGTGTTCTTCTTGCTCAGGTTCTGTTTGCAGATCCTGAAATCATGCTACTTGATGAACCAACGAACAACCTGGATATTCACACCATCAGCTGGCTTGAGCAGATCCTGCTAGAGCGTAACTGTACCATGATTATTATCTCGCACGACCGTCACTTCCTAAACAGCGTATGTACCCACATGGCTGACTTGGATTACGGCGAGCTTCGCCTGTTCCCAGGTAACTACGATGAATACATGACAGCTGCAGAAGGCGCGCGTGAACGTCTACTTGCTGACAACGCGAAGAAAAAAGCTCAGATTGCCGATTTGCAGACATTCGTAAGTCGCTTCTCTGCTAACGCGTCAAAAGCGAAGCAGGCGACTTCTCGTCAGAAGCAGCTTGATAAGATCCAGCTTGATGAAGTTAAAGCATCGAGCCGTCAATCACCGTTTATCCGTTTTGAACAAGAGAAAGAATTGTTCCGTAATGCGCTAGAAGTCGAAAACTTAAAGCAAGGCTATGGTGACAACATCTTGATCAATGGTGTGAAGCTGTTGGTTGAAGTGGGTGAACGTATCGCGATCATCGGTCAGAACGGTATTGGTAAATCAACATTCCTAAATACATTGGCTGGCCAGATGGAGCCAATGGAAGGTATGATCAAGTGGTCAGAAAACAATAACATTGGTTTCTACGCTCAGGATCATAGTGCTGACTTTGAAGAAGATATGACACTACTTGACTGGATGGGTCAGTGGAAGAAAGAGGGTGACGACGAGCAGACAGTTCGCGGTATCCTTGGTCGTATGCTGTTCTCTCAGAACGACATCAAGAAGTCAGTTAAAGTGATTTCTGGTGGTGAACAAGGACGTATGCTGTTTGGTAAGCTAATCATGCAAAAGCCAAACATCCTGCTGATGGATGAGCCAACCAACCACATGGATATGGAATCTATCGAATCGTTGAACTTGGCACTTGAGAACTTCAAAGGTACTTTGATGTTTGTTTCTCACGATCGCCAGTTTGTATCATCGATTGCGACACGTATCATCGAAATCACTAAAGATGGCGTTGAAGACTTCCGTGGTACCTATGAAGAGTACCTACGCAAGCAAGGCCTTTTAGGTTAATTAAGATCGAACTGATGAGCTACTGATATCAATTCGATTCAGTGAAATAGATGATGGCCGCCTTATTTGGCGGCTTTCTTATATTTGTTTTAGAGTGGTATTGCAGCGCAAAGCGATATTGCAGAATGATAGGAATAAGGACTAGAAATGAAGATCTGGGTAGATGCGGACGCTTGTCCGAATGTCGTAAAGGAGATTTTATTCCGTGTTGCTAATCGGGTAGGGGTTGCTGTCACCTTAGTGGCAAACCATCATGTGAGAGTGCCGCCATCACCGCACATCAAGTCAATTCAGGTGGAGCAAGGTTTTGATGTTGCGGACAATTATATTGTTCAGCAAGTTGAAGCCGGAGATTTAGTGATTACGGCAGATATTCCTCTTGCCGATGAGCTAATCACCAAAGGTGCCCATGCCTTGAACCCGCGTGGTGAGATGTACACTAAGGATACGATCAAACAGCGCCTGCAAATGCGCGACTTCATGGAAACCATGAGAAGTAGCGGAATTCAAACTGGTGGACCTGCACCGCTGAGCCAATCCGACCGACAAAACTTCGCAAACAAGCTTGATTCTTTTGTTGCTAAAAATCATAAGAAATCATGAGTTAAAAGGGTGGCGGCAAGCGTTGTTACCCTCTATTTCCTAAAACTTTCTGAGCCAATCGTCGGAATGATGCTAGGTTTATGGCTATAGCTGTTGATGTAAATCCCGCAGATTAGCTGAATTTTTTTATAATCTCAGCTTCAGTCATTACCGGGCAATCACTGTCAAAGGTGTAATAATCAGGTTTTAGATCAATAAAATACTGCATCGACATTTGTAGCTCTGCATTTTTATCAATATCTAGTACGCCAAGTAAGATGTTGTAACTTCCTGATTGATTCATCTTGAAATACAAATGTGTTCCACAACTACGACAAAACCCTCGTTTTGCCCAAGGAGAAGACGAGAATTCTGAAAGATATTCATTCCCTTGAATTTTAACATCTGTTCCGCATGGCATCGCAAGTTGCGGTCCGCCATTCCATTTTTTACATGTATCACAATGGCAGACAATGAAATTATTCTGAAGCTTTTGTATTTCCAGTCTTACTTTCCCACAGAGGCAGGTCGCTTCATGATAGTCTTTGTTCATATTAAAATTGCCTTTAGAGCATAGCGCCTGTAAAAATGTGCACCATATTAAACCGTGAGTGTGAACTGTGTGCTCCACTTACTTTGTTATAGCTCAATTTACTGCAAACCCAACAGAGTAAACAATGATGGGATAACAAATACAGCAAATACATTCCAACAAATGTGCGCACCACAGACAATAATCAGTGCATATATATTTCCAATTCTCATGCGGACATATTCATATGTTAAGGCTAGAGCAAGCCCAAGAGCTATCACTACAATTGCATTTAGAATCGAGTTATGCAGATGGATCAAGGAGAATAAAAAAGCAGAACCTATAATGGAGAAACTTGGGCTACCTGTTGCGTGGCGAAATACCCCTTGTATAAACCATTGAAAGATAAGAGTTTCAGTAATTGGTGCATCAATTAGCAGAAAAAACAATGCAGCTGAAATTTCATCCTCACTAAAAGTGGGAATAACTTCAGCAGTATCATTGGAAATGAAGTAACTTATAAAGATTAAGGTTAGTGCCCATAATATAGCTAATCCATAAACACGAAATATAAACAGCCTTTTATTTAATCCTAACGTGTTATAGGTTATGTGATTAATGCTTTCTAGCAAGTTAAACCTCCATGTTTAAGTGAGCGTAGTGTTAGGTGAAAGATTGTATTCAACAAGCCGTGATCGTGGATTTTCCTGCATATTTAAAATTCACGATAAAGACATATGAACACTGTTCTTACTTAACAAGTGCCAAATTGTATAATAAATCATTCTCGCGTAAATTTGATGCATGTCACGAATTCTTGTTACTAATATATGAAGTAGCACCAAAACCAGATTGTACTATGTTTCCTTATGTAAAAATTGGCATGTTGGGGTATCTTTGTCAATTACGAAGGCAGGGGACGCCAAAGCGATCCCTCAACGTATTCATCCACGTTTTTATGACCAACCTCCCTGTTAGGTCTGTATTATTTAAATAATGCTGTTTGCCTTATTCAAGCTGACTCGGTTGAAAGTTTCACGTATTTGAATCAGCTCGAACAAGTGTATTCCTTATAGCTCTCCGCGTTCTACAAGGACTTCTTTTACTGCGAACATGCCATTCAGTGCAGCTGGGAATCCTGCGTACACTGACATTTGCAATACTGTCTCCTTAATTTCATCAGGCGTACAGCCAACATTTAATGCCGCATTAATATGCACCTTTAGTTGTGGCTGGCAGTTACCTAAAGCTGTAAGGGCTGCGACAGTGGCAATTTCTCTAGATTTCAAATCTAAGCCATTTCGTGAATAAATGTCCCCGAAAGGGTATTCAATAGTATATCGAGCCAACTCTGGACAAACATCTTGTAAACTCTCGATGACGTTATGACCAGCTTTTCCATCGATCTCACTTAACTTCTCAAGTCCAATTTCGTATCTACTTTTGTTCACTTACTTGCTCCTCGTGAGTCACTACAATGTGATGTATGAAGCAAGGTTACAAGTTAGAGTTAACTCTAAGTCAAGAAACTTCTATAGCTTTGTAGAAATCAATTTTCGTCTCTAAAGCGTTTAAATGTTGGAGTTGATTTTCAATCTGGGATTGTAATTTATGTCTATGCTCTTCGAGTAACGTCTTACGAGCCGTGATCGTACTTTCTCCCAGTGCGCGTAAGTTCGAGTAGTGCAAAATAGTATCTAACGGCATGGCCGTTTCTTTGAGTCTGATTATGAAGTTAACCCAGTCCAACTCTTTGGTTGTGAAAACGCGGTGGCCACTTGAATTTCTTTGAACATTGTTCAAAAGACCGATTTTCTCATAATACCTGAGAGTATGAGATGACAGTTTTGTACGTTCAGAAAACTCTCTCATGTTCATAAGTACCCTCCCGGATTTAATAACTTGATCGGATATGACAACGTGAATGGAAAAATTCATGTCATACTGATGGGTATTACGGCCACCTTGATTGCTCGTTAGCTAGCTTCGTACGACTTTGGTTCCGGCAATTCGGTCATGCAGGCAACGTCGTTGCTTACCAAAAATGAAAAGCACATTAACCAAGCCAATTATTCCACCTATGAACGGAATGTATGAACAGAGAATATAAGGAAAGTATCGTTTAACGAGTATATCTTTTCTACTAGCCTGTGCTCCATCAAGATACACAACGTGTATATTCAGTAGTTTTTTCCCTATGGATTGCCCCTTTGTTTCTAATAGCTTCCAATTGATGACACAATAGAAACTAATACCAAGGAAAGCTGTTAAAAATTGCACTGACAACGGCGCGGCAACAGGTGGAACTTGATCGATTCCGTCAAATCCGCCCATAAAGTAAAACAGCGGCAATGTTGCGATCATGACGATGAGCCCATCGATTATGGAAGCACCTAACCTTGACCATTTAGTTGCTAGTTCTAATATTTCTTGGTTGGTTTCGTTTTCATTTTGCGTTTCTGTCGACAGATTTTCCATTTTTTCTCCATAGAGGCAAAGATTATACTCAGAGCACCAAAGCCACAAATCATTCCATTTCGTAATATTTCCGAAGCAAAGACGGTGTTCTCAGGCTTTAGAAGATTTCATAATTGTATAATAAGCCTATTACGCATACAGTTGATATATATCACTGTTTATGCAGGCATTTGGTGAAATGCTGCATGAATTTTGTCCCAGCGCTATGAGTTGGGTTTGCTCGAATATCTCTTTGTTATCAAGGTTTGATACAACATATGAACAATCTGTTTACGTATATAAAGGCTATTCATGGCCATGAAACGAATGCTTTAATTGCTAATGAGCATATGAGGAAAAATAGTTACACTGACGATGGGGTTGAAATCAATGAAATGGAAACTACGTACTATTACGATAATGGCGTTGTAATACGGTATAAGATTGAGCGAGACAATGTGCCTACCGAGCAATTGTGCGAGGAGTGCTGGATAAGTTACGAAGTACTTGATTCAGGGCTGCAACAGATCACTCCTGTGCGTAAAATATTCTACAATTCATGTCAGGAAAGTTTTTGGTTAAAGATGCAAGCATCGCAGACGGTGGCAAGCATTTAGTTTATGTCCTATAAAATGGCGAATTATGGTTTGTGTATGCATTTAGATAAATTTATAGAAAGGGATTACCCGCAGTTAATCAGCTGGATATCTTCAGAAGAGTTCAATTATCTATGGGGTGGGCCTGTATATAAATATCCTTTAACAATAAAGCAGATTACTGCACATGTAAGCAAAGCCGAAGTTACGCCATTGATGCTAAGGGACAATGAATTAGAGATTGGCTATATTGAACTACACAGAGAATCGGAATCTACTTATCGTCTTTGCCGCGTATTGATTGCTGATGAATCAGTACGGGGCAAGGGTTATGGAAAAGTTCTTGTTAATTTGGCCATTGATCACGCGAAAAAAGCATTCAATGCTACGACTATCAACTTAGCAGTCTTTGAGCATAATCAAAATGCGGTTAACTGTTATCAGTCTCTTGGGTTTAACGTGATTAGGAAAGAGGCCGGTTTGCGATCATTTAACGGTGATCGTTGGAATCTATTGTACATGGAACTTAATAATATCTGAAAAATTGTTAAGCAGCCCGAAAGGATTATAACCAATTGATTAAATGGCGATGTCAAACTATCTTGTTTTTTTGTTCTGATGTTGATTTCTTATCCGTTCTTGTTAATTATTATTAATATCGCTATAAACGATACAATAACGAGAGAAAGATATACATTCTGGTTTAATGTTATATGTGGTGTGTTAATGTTGGTTTTGTTATATCTACATATGCAAACTGAGGTTGTCTTTGGCAAGGACTTGCTTGATAGTTGGTACAGAAATAATCCTGAATGATGATCTTATGAATAGCGTAGCCACTAAAATGTAGCTACGCCATATTGATTCTTATGATTTAAAGGCAAGGATTGCCCCATAGGATATTAGCCCTGCACCACAGGCTTGGTTTAACCTCTTTTTTATCTTCATTATTCGAGCCTGGAGTGTATTCGATCTAAATAAGTTACTTGGCAATGCTTATCAGTCATTTGCCACTTTTATTTTTGCTTCCAGGCGGCTGTCGATGGGCTCGGTGCGGCAATTGGTTCCTATCCGTTAGTTGTTGATGACTTGGAACGTGGTAACCTCGTTGCTCCATTCGGATTTGTTTTGTCGGGGCATAACTATATGGTGCTTAGTCAAGAGGCAACATCAGACGATAAGCTTGAGCAGATGTTTATACATTGGCTACAACATAATCTACAGCAATGTGTTCCAACAAATGACCTGAATCATTGTTCGTAAAGGTTTAGGTATCACCTTTCTGCCATTCAGATAACATGGAGCTTAGTCTTCATTTCAAATAGAGCCTTGGCGGTTTATGGAATACATAACACTTACGAAGGAAAGTATCGATTCAGAGCATATTTGCTGCGCCTTTTCAGATAAGAAATGTGCAAAGAGCTACGAGCTTAAAAAACGCTGGCTCGAGGCTGAGTTTGACAATGGTTATGTATTTCGTCGCCTTGATGAACGGGCTAAAGTATTTATCGAATATGGGCCAGCTGAAAAAGCTTGGGCTCCAGTTACAGCTCCCAATTATATGATGCTGGGATGCTTTTGGGTGTCCGGAAAGTATAAAAAGCAAGGGCATGGTAAAGCGCTGTTAAACGATGCTATTGATGATGCGAAGAGCCAAGGGAAAGAGGGTTTAGTCACTATTGTTGGAACGAGGAAGTTTCATTTTATGAGCGACGCCAAATGGCTGTTAAAACAAGGATTTGAAGTTTGCGATACACTCCTATCTGGCTTTATGCTTGTCTCATTAAATTTTGATAATGCTGTCAATGTGCCATATTTCAACCCATCGACCAAAGATAACTCTCTGGCTGATAACGAAGGTTGCGTAGCTTTCTACTCAAACCGTTGTCCTTATTCAGAATATCATGTCACGGATTCGCTAGTTATAACATGCAAAAAGCGTGGTATACCGCTGAAAATCATCAAAATTGAATCTATAGAACAAGCCCAGTCGGCACCGACACCGGCGACAATTTTTAGTCTGTATATAGATGGGGAATTTATAACGACAGATATCAGTGTATGTATGGATACTCGATTTGATAAAATAGTCGGCAAAAATAGCTTGTCACTAAGGTAAATGTGCAAACCAAGTAAAGTAGAGGCTCACTCTTTGAGAGTGAGCCAGAAAACCACAATTTCTCGCATTACTTTCCTTGAACTTAGCCCGCGAGGCTCATTCTGAATTCCGTATCGTGAGGTAATTTGGGTATATAAGCGTTATCTGACGTTACTGTTAGAAGTTTTCTATACTAAATTCACGCACTGCTTTCTCTTGCGTATTTTCGTTTATTGTCCAAACCTCAACAGCTCTAGTTGTTCCTCCAGCTGTTTTACAGATTAGTTCTGATACTAAATATGGGGTGCGGAGATCTTGATAGTAAGCTTGGCCAGAAGTGACAAAGTAATCGCTTATGCGGTTAGTAACTCGGTTGCTATCGCCAAGTAATAATGGTGTTGTTCCGACGTTATTTCCAGCCACACATTCACCATCGCCAACATGATTGTTAAATAGAACCTGGCTGGCGTAGTTTAGCTCCTGGTAGTAACTAGGATTATATCTACTAGCAGGAACAAGGTTTTCAGGCTTTAGCTGGCTTTCCCATTGAATATTAGGAACCGCTGGGATTTTATGATGAATAGTATATTTTTCACCATTGCTATATTCGCAATTAAGGCGTAAAGATTTCTCTTTTTTTTCAAGCCCAGGAGGAATACTACCGGTAATAACTTGGTTAGAAGCGTAAAAGTCTGAAATTAATTGGTCGGTGGCTTCATCGTAAACTGCTGCCTGAGGGCAGGATACATAATCTTTAGTGGTGTAGTGAATTTGCATCGAATAAGCACTTGAACTAAGCGTCGTCATTTGTTGTACAGGTCCGGAACTGTAGATAGTAGTACGCTCGGCCTTTGTGTCTTCATCATAAATTGTTTGTGCTGCTTGTGTACTAAAACACATGGCTGCAATAGCAAGTAGACAAGTTCTTTTCATGATAGCTCCTTATCATTGATGCTCATAGATAAAATAGAAAAAGCAATGTGAAACGTATCATGTTAATCACCAAATTGGCTTTATTATTAACATACTGAATTAGTAACTGGAGGGCAGATCTTAGTTTTTGGGGAAGAGTGGAATTATAGGTGATTATAGACTTTATTTGTGATCTTGATTTGATTTTTAATATGTTGCCTGTGGTGGTGTTATTATGAATAATAATTTAAAGGTTTTTATGGTCATAAGTTAAAGGGAGTATATTGCTTACAGTGGTATGTGATGACATTTGACTGTATTATATAAACGTCGTCGATGTTATATTCACTGATGGTATTATTTGCTTTTAAAATTAGATTGTCGTTATCTTCTTAGCTATAGAACCGCCATCAGTTATAGTTCGATATTTTAATCAGGTTTTGTTGTTTCTAGCTCAGATATTTCAATTCCATTGTTACTATTGTTTTCATCCATATTCTCTTTCTCTTGTTTTTCTTTCTCTTTTTCGGCTGCTTCCTCTTCTAGCAAACGTTTTGGTGTTGACTTTTCTTTTACTGCTATCCGATATGCTAAAGCATGATTAAAGTCGGATTTTTTATCATTAATCAATGCCGCTAATGCTTTGCTGTCAACGAGGCTAAGTTTTCCCATCTCTTTGGCTGTCCGTTCTGATTTTCCAACGATTGTATCATCAGGCAGGTCAACCATCACAGTTGCAGCTTCCGCAAGGGCTGCAGCATATTCATCGAGAACATTTAAATCATAATCTGATATTTTCATATGTTTGCGTATTTCAAGCGCCCAATTTAGCTCAAGAAATGGAATACTAGAGCCGTTACTTGTACCTTTTTTCTTGTCTTTTTTTTGGGGAGAAGAGTAGCTAATATCTTTTAAAAAATATACGAGTGATAGATATTTGTCATGTTTAAGTTGTTTTTGGCCAATATACTCAGGTAACTCCTTGGCTTTGATTTTTTCGCCTTTTGTATTGAATAACCATACTTCTTTGTCATTGTTCATTTCAGGCCAGAAGTCTTCGCCAGTTTCATGTAGATTGTGGGCTATTTTTACCATTACGGGGACACTGGTGCCGCCGTTAGGCATATCCCAAAATGTAGAGAGGGTATGGTGGCCTTTGGTTAAGTATAGAGTGCCTGCCTTGGGGCCAATAACGACGGTGCTAAGATCATTGGTGTGCGTGCCAGGCTTGTCAATGCAGTTATAGCTGGATGCGTCTGTCGGTTGTGATTCTTCATTCCACTTCTTAATACCTTTTGCTCCGTTGGCTTTACACAGGTCGTTGAACATACTTTTGAGATCTTCATGATAGCGGTTAAGCTTGGCAAACTCTTTGTCAAAGCTGAGTACAGGCTGTGTGGGAAGTAGCTGATCCAACGTGACGGTAATGACATCGCCATTGCTCAGCTTGTCATAGGTTATTTTCTCAGCGCTTGAAAAGGTGGCAAGAAGGGGCACGCAAGAATATATACACAGCAAAAAGGTGTCACGAAGACTCAGCATAGATCAGGTCTCTCGGGCAGTAACTGACAACAATGAGTCTAGCAAAGAGTGATATGCGAGGAGTGTTTAAGAAGTAATAAAACAAGCCTGATCCTATCGGTGCTTAGGAACTCGATCAGGCTTGCTGTTGGATGATTTAAATGCCTAATTCATCGAGTAAATCAAAATCAACGGTGGATGCTGATTCTTGCTTTTGCTTATCAGCTTGTTCCCTTTTGGCATTTTCAATGATGGTATCAGGATCGATGTCATCATGTTGTTCAAATTCTTCCAGCTGGATGAACTCTGTCTTGTCCATTGCTAGCTCAAGGTAGAAAATGTTGTTTTTCTCCGTTGTAAAGCTAACACGACGTGCTTGTGGTCGATCCAAATTCGTATCGACAGAAAGCAAGATCTGCTTGTTGAGCGCAAGCATTTTTGGCTGATTTTGAGTAATAGAAATCTGCAGCTCACGACGGATTTTGCTGGTGAAGTCACCAACAGCTTGGTTCATTAGCTCACCAAGTACATCCGCCACTTCGTCTGAAGAGTGGTGAATGGCTAAATCTTCTTGTTGAATGCCCATCTTGAGCATGTAGTTTTGGTATATCTCCAAAGCGGCTTGTTGCGAAAAGTTATTAACTACCAAGCCAGTAAAACCACCGTCAAAAAGGACGAAACAACCAATATCCGGCTTTAGGCTGGTTTTATTGATTTTTTGAACCATTGCTGAGTAACCGACTTGGCTATCAGTGGCTGTTGATAATACGTTTGAAATGGACTGACAAAGTTTTAGCAGAATGTCATCTGTAGTGATGGTTTTCGTTTTTTTCATTGTGTACTCGGATACCTAGCTTGCATTTATCGGCAGTGTGTCATTAATCGTTATTAAATGCACAACTCTAAAGGGAGCGAATTGATATGGCTCACTGTTTTAAAACATTAAGCGCAAAAAAGTGCATATGCTGCTGTGTTCAACCGTTAAACAGGCTTCAATGGGCATAATTGGTGGGTAGATACTTAGGCAAAGCGCTTTTCTAAATAGCTAATGATGTCGTTAGACTCGTACATCCATTCGACTTCTCCGTTGTTACCTTCAATTCGAAGGCAAGGCACTTTTCTATGGCCCCCACCGTTAATCAGTTCTTGTTCCCATTGTGCCTGTTTTGCATCTCTTGTAGCCAGAGGCAGGTTTAGACGCTTAGCGGCACGGCGAACTTTAACGCAGAAAGGGCAGGCATCAAACTGATAAAGATGGATTTGAGCAACCGCATCGTCAATTTCTTTTTGTTCAAGTTCTGAACGCTTGACAGACTTTGGAGAAAACAGGGCGTTAAGCAGCAGAATAACTCGGCCTAATATCCAACGAATTACTTTCATAGAAGGCGTATCCTTGTAGTTATGATTTAGGCTTGGAATTGTATTATAACTGGTGATATTTGATAACCAAAAAATCACAAAGGCAGCGATTCATTTGGATAAAAATCATTTTATAACCATGTGAATAATATGGATAAATGGAATGGCAAAATATTTCTGGGCAATTAAAGCGCGGCATTTATTTGCTACTATTTCGACAAGAAGCATATCTAGGTTGTCGCCATTTGATGTCTACATTGCCCATTAATGTTTAGAGATTGAATCGAAAAGGGTTTTAATTGAGCCAATAAGTGTTAGTGATTTATGTTAGAGGAAAAGACGATCCAGCTCACTTATTAAATAAATTTCATACTCTGTGATTATGATTCTCATGAATATTGATTATTATTAGTCAGTCCATGGAAAATTAAGGAAGATACTCAACGTGGTAAGGAAGCAGAACATTCTTATCTGTGATGACTCGCCTGTAGTGCACAGAGCAATGTCCAGAATGTTATCTGGGCAGGATGCTGTGACACTGTTTTTTGCCGAGAACGGTAAAGAGGGGCTTGAATGTCTTACAAATCAAGATATTGATGTTATGTTTCTTGATTTGACGATGCCTGTTATGGATGGTTTTGAAGTTTTGCAGGTATTGTCCGCTCGCGAGCATGAGACTAAAACGATCATTTTGTCTGCTGATGTCCAGCGTCAGGCAATGGAACGTTGTATCGAGCTTGGAGCACACCACTTCTTACCAAAGCCTTTTGATCCTGAACACCTCATGTCTGTTTTAAATAAACTTGGCATTTATGTTGTGGAAGGGCTGGATAATTCTGTCCCCCACCAAGCTGGTGATGAATTCATTCAAGCTTTTAAAGAAGTTGCCAATGTGGCACTCGGTCGTGGTGCTGCCATTATCTCTGATCATTTTGGCGAGTTTATTAAGATGCCATTGCCGAATGTTGCAAAGTTATGTGCTGGTGAACTGGAGATGGCTATTGATGATATCAAGCAGCAGAGTGAATCAGTGGCGATTGCTCAGCGTTTTGTCGGTGGCGGAATTCATGGCGAAGCCTTAGTTTGCTTGCGTGGTAAAGATGTCGGTGTGTTCGGAGCGCGATTGGGTTTCAGTCAGGTTGATGAACATAAGAGTGAGATTGTTATTGATATCGCCAATCTTATGGTGTCTTCATTCTTGGTTTCACTGTCTGAACAAATGAACATTCCTTTTTCTGTACGTCAGCCAATTGTTTTAGAAGATTATATGGTATGGGGTGACGGTGAGTGCATCAAATCAGAGCTATTCACTGTTGAATATACTTATGAGGCTGATTCATTAGACTTGGAATGTGATGTTTTATTTATGATGGATAATAGCTCAACGCTGGTTATCAAAAAAATAATGGAAACTCTACATTGAATCAGGTAACACTTGCTGATTTTCACTTAACCATGCAGGTAATGGATAATATAGATGCTGGTGTGGTGATCATTGATAAAGAGTATAACGTATGGGCGTGGAACACGTTTATGCAGGCGTACAGCGGCATTACTACAGAGCAAATTATGGGCAAAAATTTGTTCGACGTGGTTGATGATCTGCCCGTAGACTGGTTAAAAAATAAAATTGCATCCACATTCAAACTGCGGATGCGATCGTTTAGTTGCTGGGAAGATAGGCCAAGCATTTTTAACTTCTCTAACTTTAGCCCCGTTACTGCGGGCTCTGCTCTGATGTTTCAGAATATGACACTGACACCGCTTAAGTCGCTCAATGGTGAGTTGTCTCATATCTGCTTAACGATTACAGATGTGTCTGATATTGCTAAAAATAAAACACACCTTCGAGAATCAAACGAACAGCTCACGCACCTTAGCATGACTGATCGGCTGACCCAACTCTATAATCGCGGTCACTGGGAAGCGTGTCTGGCAGAAGAATTCGAGCGTTGCAGAAAGGCCAACATTCCATCCACATTGGTAATGTTAGATATCGATCACTTTAAGAAAGTAAACGATACATTTGGACATGTAGCGGGCGATGGCGTGATTCGAAAAGTGTCTAGTTTGTTGCGGCGAACCAAAAGACATAGTGATATTGCCGGACGATACGGCGGGGAGGAGTTTGGTGTGATCTTACCGGGTACGTCTGCTGATCTTGGGCTTTATTTCACTGAGCGTTTACGTCATCGGATCGAAGATGCATCTGTGGCGGTAGATGTGAGAAGCATCAATGTGACTATCAGTATTGGTGTCTGTGAATGGGCGCCTTGGATGCCGAGTTATGAGAAGTGGTTGGAACTATCAGATAGCGCGTTGTATGAATCAAAGCAAAATGGCAGAAACCAAACCACAGTTTACTCGAGAGAGCTATGCCAAGAGCAGGATAAGGAATTGAAGGCTGTCAGCTGTTAAGAGGGATTCGTCTTGGTGCAATGTCCCATTCTCTTTGATCAAGAGCAAGAACATCCGTTGACAGTGTTGTAATTTTTTAGATTATTCTTAAAATTGATGAAAATTATTATTAATCCAAAGAAATATTATGGTTGTTGAGTCTGAAGGCTATCACGCGCTTATAGAATATTTTACCGAACATTTGTCTTTGTTTGAGAATGCAAACAAAGATGGTTGTAGCGAGACGGTAGAAGATGTAGTGACTGACATGATAGCAACGAATCTAATGGCAGTATTCTCACAAAATCCTGATCTTGAAGCTGATTTTCGCTTTAAGTTGATGCAGGAAGCCGATGCGGTCGTTGAAGATTTATCTGAAGTACTGGCGGGAGCTTGGCGTTGTTGTCCTACCAATGAACAGATTGCATTTCTTGAAGATTACATTGGGTTAGTGAAAAACTTATTTGATAGTGCAATTAGTATTGAAGAAGGCTAATTGAGCAAGAATTGATTTCAAAGGGCAGCGCAAGCTGCTTTTTTTACGCCTGCAATTTGTCGAAATATAGCCTGATAAATTAAATACCCTTCTGATTTTATTGATAAATCAAAAACCTGAAATGATAGCGTAACAATCCATAAGTAAGTTACCGAGTAGCAAATTGGCTGAGATAGCCAATCAGCAACAGACACTTCTGTCCCGATATCAGTTGTCGACGTGAGTTCGCTTGAAGGCCTCGGGAAGACTCTGGGTAAGTTTTGATTGCAACAAATACAAGCGCCAGTAAAATGCTGGCGTTTCTTGTATTAGGTAGAGCTGCTATGCGTATCCACGCGGTACATAATTTATATGAAGAGCGTCTAGCGCGTTCTACACGTCCGTTTCGGGCCAGAGGCTGTAAGGTTGAACGCTGTAGTTACTGTATGCTACGGGAGCACCTGTGTATTTGCTCCGAAAAACCGGTGATCAGCTCCAATGCAGCTTTCTTACTGGTGATGTATGATGACGAGGTGCTAAAACCAAGTAATACCGGCCGACTCATAGCGGATTTGTTTGAAGATACTTTTGCTTATATTTGGTCCCGGACAGAGCCAAATTTAGCAATGCTGGAGCTACTGGACGATCCTCAGTGGCAGCCTTATGTTGTATTTCCTGCAGAATACGCTCAGCCTGAACGTGTCGCTGAGAAAGTGGAGGTAGGTACCGATAAGCGGCCGCTGTTTATCATGTTGGATGGTAGCTGGGCGGAAGCGAAGAAAATGTTTCGTAAGAGCCCGTATTTAAACAAGTTTCCAATTCTTTCCATTAGTCCTGACAAACCGTCGCGGTACAAGGTCAGGGAAGCATCGAAGGAAAACCAGCTTGGAACGGCTGAGGTTGCTGCTCGGATTATTGATCTCTATGGCGAACAACGTAATGCTGATGTGCTGGATCTGTGGTTTGATGTTTTTCGTGAAAATTACCTAACGGGGAAAATGAACCGGGTATTACCGGATGACTCGGCATTGAAGCTGCTGAAACAGTATATTGCTGCCTAATGAAGACGGTTATTATCGTACTTTTGGTAACTTTATAACAGCTCGCTGTCATAAAATGTAACAGCTTGCTGTTTCTTTCAGCAAACGCGAGTCATGCTGATGGCTGAGCCTACTAAATTCGTGATGTGTCACAGTCTGTAGGTGTAGATTTGTGGATAATTTTTTCAGTTATGTTTTTTTATGATTTTTGCGGAGTGTGCAGGATGTACTACGGCTTTGATGTAGGCGGTACCAAAATTGAGTTTGGTGCATTTAATGAGAAACTGGAGCGAGTAGCGACAGAACGAGTACCGACTCCGGGTGATGATTACGACAAATTAGTCGACACTCTTGTGGATATAATCAAAAAAGCTGATCAGAAATTCTCTTGCGAAGGCCATATTGGTATTGGTATTCCAGGAATGGAAGATGCTGAAGACGGTGCATTGCTTACCTCTAATGTTCCTGCTGCGAAAGGACGTACGCTACGTAAGGATCTTGAGCACAAACTTGGCCGTAGTGTCACTATTGACAATGATGCAAACTGTTTTGCACTGTCAGAAGCGTGGGATGAAGAGTTACAAGGCGAAAAATCTGTACTGGGGTTGATCCTTGGTACTGGCTTTGGCGGTGGTTTGGTTTTCGATGGCCACGTCTTTTCCGGCAAGAACCACGTAGCCGGTGAGTTAGGCCATACGCGTATGCCAATTGATGCATGGTTCCATCTTGGCGAAAATGCACCGTTGTTCACATGCGGCTGTGACAACAAAGGCTGTATTGATAACTACCTTTCAGGTCGTGGCTTCGAGCAGCTATACACGCATTATTATGGCGAAGAAGTAAAAGCCGTTGAGTTGATCAAACGCCATGCAGATGGTGATGAAAAAGCGGTTGAACATGTCGATCGCTTTATGGAAATGCTGGCAATCTGTCTGGCGAATCTATTTACCGGCCTTGATCCTCATGTTGTCGTGCTGGGCGGCGGTCTGTCCAATTTTGAGCTGCTATATACTGAGTTGCCTAAACGTCTACCTAAGCACTTACTCTCTGTCGCACGTGTACCAAAAATTGTTAAGGCGAAATACGGTGATGCTGGCGGTGTACGTGGTGCCGCATTCTTGAATATTAAATAATCACTGTTGTACATTGATTGAAAGAAAAGCACTGCCGAGCAGTGCTTTTTTTATATACCCAAACACCTTGAACTTGCTTGGGTATATTTTCCCTCAAATTTTGCTAAAATCCGCGCTCTTTAGTACAGAACCGGAAAAGCATAATGTCATTTCAAGCGTTGGGGCTGCAAAGCCAGCTAATTGATACCGTTACCGCCCTAGGCTTTCAAACGCCAACCCCCGTCCAGCAACAGGCTATCCCTGAAGTGCTGGCTGGTCATGACATTATGGCTGGAGCTCAAACCGGGACCGGTAAAACTGCCGCATTTGCTTTACCGTTGTTACACCGTTTGATGGATACCCCTGAGCGTACGGTTGAGAGTCCTGATAGCCCTGAAAAAGCAAAGATTCAGATCCGAGCGTTGATATTGACCCCAACCCGTGAGCTTGCCCAGCAGGTATACGACAGTGTAGCCTCCTATAGTGAGCACACTTCAATTAAATCGGCAGTGGCGTATGGCGGAACTAGCATGAAAGCTCAGGTGAGCGCGATTCGTGCGGGTGCAGAGATATTGGTCGCCACCCCGGGACGCTTGCTTGATCATGCCCATGTAGGGACAGTTGATTTGTCAATGGTGGAATACCTGGTACTTGATGAAGCTGACCGAATGCTGGATATGGGTTTTATTGATGATATCAAGCGGATCATGAGGCGGATGAAAACAGCACGTCAGACGTTATTTTTCTCTGCCACTTTCTCGAAGCAGGTAAAAAAACTAGCCTACGATATCCTCGATGATCCGAAGTTAATTGAAGTTACGCCTTCTAACAGTGCCGCAGTTACTGTTGAGCAGATGGTATTTCCAGTTGATAAGCACCGTAAGCGGGAATTGCTCTCTTACCTCATTGGCTCAAGAAACTGGCAGCAGGTACTTGTATTTACTAAGACAAAGCAAGGCTCTGATGAACTCGCCAAAGAACTGGGTTTAGATGGTATCAAGGCTGTTTCGATTAACGGTGATAAGAGCCAAGGGGCGAGACAGCGCGCATTAAACGATTTTAAAGGCGGCAAGGTGCGTGTATTGGTTGCAACTGATGTTGCGGCGCGCGGTTTGGATATCGAGCAGCTTGAGTACGTAATTAACTTCGATATGCCTTTTAAAGCAGAAGATTACGTTCACCGTATTGGGCGTACGGGACGTGCTGGTCAAACAGGGCATGCTATTTCCTTAATGAGCCTGGATGAGGAGTGGGCCTTGAAAGCGATTGAAGAATTGCTTGATACGCGATTGCCTCAACAATGGCTGGAAGGCTATGAACCTGATCCAACGATTGAGCTTTCGGAAAATAAACGACGAGGACGCACGGCAGATAAGCGTAGGGCAAAAGCTAAGCAGAAAATCCACAAGAATCGTGGTCGTCATATCCGCTAATGTGGCGTGTATGCGTGAGTATTAGAATCATTGCTCGTTAACAAATAGGCTCATATAAAGCGTTTGGATATAAAGGGTGTCATTGTTACCGTTGACACCCTTATTTAGCTACTTTATTTTGGGGATGTCAGTTATTGAAGATACACATCAATAGTAAAATCAACAGCAAAGGCTCCCTATGTCAGAGATTCCAACGCGTTGCCCATGGGTCGATACGACTAAACCTGATTATATCGCTTACCATGATCTTGAGTGGGGCGTACCATTGCATGACGATAATCAAATTTTTGAATTCCTTGTGCTCGAATCAGCCCAAGCGGGCCTTAGCTGGTATACCATCTTAAGGAAACGGGAAAATTACCGGAAAGCGTTTGCCAACTTTGATCCAACAATTATTGCAACCTTTGATGAAGCGCAAGTTGAAAAGCTAATGGGTAACGCGGGCATTGTCCGCAATCGGCGAAAAATTGAGGCGGCAATCAATAATGCTCAGCGATTTCTTGACGTACAGGCAGAATTTGGCAGTTTTGCAGATTATATCTGGGGCTTTGTTGGTGGAGCGCCAAAAACAAACCATATCGAGTCTTTGTCTGACTATCCGGTTACTACTCAAGAGTCTGATAAGCTCGCTAAAGATCTTAAAAAGAGAGGCTTTAAGTTCCTTGGCTCTACCACTATCTATGCGCATATGCAGGCAACTGGCATGGTCAATGATCACAGCATCGATTGCTTCCGCCGAGCCGAAATTATGGAAGCAAACGCGGATAGCTAACTATCTATAAGCCCATATACAATGGACTTTGTTGTCCAACATCTTTATTTGGGTATCGCAACCCTAAAGAGGATTGAGTAGAGCATAGGTACGACACCAAGCGTTAGTACCGTTGCACCGAGTAGCCCAAAGATAATGGCGATAGCCATTGGCTCCCACATTACACCGCCTCCGATCCAGAGCGGGATCATCCCGGCGACCGTTGTTGTCGTCGTCAGTAATATTGGCCTAAGCCTTCGTTGTGCTGCGGTACAGATAGCTTGATATGGTGTTATTTATCACTGCTGCAATTAGGAGCTTTTTGAATATTGCGTTGGCTTCTCCGGATGATTCTGCCATAACGCCAAGCTCCTAGCGGTAGCCAATCGGCGAGTGTTGTGCGTATTGTTTGAGTTGAAGGATTTGGGAAGTGAATGCCTTGAGGTGTTAATGTTTTATGTTTTTTTTCAGCCCCCAGGAAGAGGCTGAAAGGTTGTTATGAAACTGAGATTCGTATTTTCACCAGCTAGGCTGGTTTCCTGTTCACACTATGATCTATTGCATTAGCAAGAAGCTCAGTCGCCGTTTGTCGGCACTCAGATACACAGGCATCAGATTCAGCAAGAGGCGTGGTGCGCGAGCCCCATTTAATCACACTTGCTCCCCAAGTTAATCCGGCACCGAAAGCGGCGGATAAAATCGTATTACCTGGCTGGATCCGACCTTGTTCAACGGCCTCGCATAGCGCGATAGGAACCGTTGCCGCCGAGGTATTGCCATATTTGTTAATATTAACGAATGCTTTTTCGATGGGAATACCAGCATGATCACACAGAGCTTCAATTATCCGTTTGTTAGCCTGATGGGGAATGACGATATCAATATCGTCACTGTTAAGCTTGGCACGTTCAAGCACTGTTCGTGCGGCGGCATCCATACCTCTAACGGCCCGGCGGAAAATCTCACGTCCGACAAAATCAAAAACGAAATGACCAGAATCAGGGTTGTATCTGTCCATACCTGTGCCGAATTCAGGGATTGCTAATACGGCCCGTCCTTCAGGGTCGCAGCCTAACTGTGCATCCAACAGGCCACAAGCCTGCTCAGTGCGGCTTAGTACGACTGCGCCTGCACCATCACCGAATAGTACGGCCGTATCACGCTGGCTCCAATCAAGATACCAAGATAAGCGCTCTGCGCCGATCACTAATACATGATTGTAGTTACCAGCCTGAATCATACGTGTAGCGGTTTCAAGCCCGTATAAAAAACCTGTACAGGCAGCATTCATATCAAATGCAGCTGCTTTACCCGCACCAAGTTCTAGTTGAACTTTTGATGCAATGTTCGGGATTAGGGTATCTGGCGAGCAGGTGGCAATAATAATTAAATCTAACTCGGTTGCATCGAGGCCTGCCGCAGCCAGTGCGCGAGAGCCTGCAACTCTCGCCAGTTCTGACGTATTAACATGGCTGATATGACGAGTTTCAATGCCTGTTCGTGTCCGTATCCATTCATCAGAGGTTTCAACGAATTGGCTTAGTTCATCATTGCTTAAAACTGTTGGAGGCAAATATTTACCCCAGCCGGTGATTTCTGCGTAGTGCATAGGCCGTCTCTTCGAAAGCGTGTAATTGCTGATTGTTTCGACTGTAGCAAACTCATGCAGGCTTCGGTAGTTTGTTGAGTGATTTTTACGAGCTCAATCATGAGCTTATCTATGCATATCTGTAGTCGGACCTATTCATTGTGTGAATATCTGAATTTGTCGGTTCACGATTAGAGGTTTATTGTTCAAATGGAATATTGCGATTAAATTCAACAGATACATTCTGGTATGATTAGGATCACTTGCATGGAATAACAATAAGGTAGTAGTGACGATTATGATCCGTCTTGGTGTGATTGGTACGAATTGGATTACGGACAGCTTTATCGAAGCTGCGATGAAAACAGGAAAATATCAGTTAACGGCCGTTTATTCCCGGCAGTTGGAAAAAGCGCAGCAATTTGCGTCAAAATACGGTGTCAATAAGTGTTTTGATAGCCTTGATGAAATGGCTTCTAGCAATGAGCTGGATGCGGTCTATATTGCTAGCCCTAACTCCCTTCATGGGCCACAGGCAAAACAGTTTATTGATCATGGTAAGCACGTTATTGGTGAAAAACCGTTGGCTTCAAATTATGCAGAAGTGGAAGCTCTCATTACAGCTGCAACGGATCAAAACGTCGTATTGTTTGAGGCCATGAAAACAACGTATATACCTAATTTTCTGCGCTTACGAGAATCGTTGCCGAAACTAGGAAAACTGCGCAAGGTTTACTTTTCCTACTGTCAGCTATCTTCCCGTTATGGGAAGTACCTTAATGGCGAAAACCCTAACACTTTTAATCCGGCTTTTTCCAATGGCTCGCTAATGGATATTGGCATCTACCCATTGAGTGCGGCGATTGGCCTATTTGGTGAACCGAATAGCTTTACAGCGCAGGGCGTATTGCTCGATTCGGGTGTGGATGCACATGGTACGATCGTACTTCACTATACTGGCTTTGATGTCGTTATCAGTCACTCAAAAGTTAGTGACGGGCTGATCCCAAGTGAATTGCAGGGCGAGCAGGCGACCATGTTGGTTGACGGAATCTCTGAATGTAAATCTGTTATGTTGCATCGTCCGGGTGAAGCCGCCGTAGACTTGAGTGTTTCACAGGAAGAAAACGTGATGTATTACGAGGCTGTTGAGTTTTCCCGTTTGATTGAACAGCAGCATGTGTCTCATTCTGGGCTGGATAGAGCCCGTATTGTCAGTGCCATTATTACCCAGGCCCGCGATATCATTGGTGTGCGTTTTCCGGCAGATGAACAAGCGTTAGTCTGATTCTGGTTTGGTGCAACACGACTTAACGACAAAATAAAAAAGGTGGCCACGAATGGCCACCATAAAAGGGAACGTTTCTTAATTGTTAGAATAGTGCAGGGCTAATAATTACCAGAACATCCATGCAAACGCTGAGAGAGCACCGATACAAGCGATATTTAAGTAGATACCGGCTTTCATCATCTCGCTTTGTTTAATATGGCCAGAGCCGAAGACAATCGCATTTGGTGGAGTCGCAACCGGTAGCATGAAGGCACACGATGCAGCAATCGCAATCAGTGCTGACAGGATAACCGGTGAGACACCGAGCGCTTCTGCCACAGTCGCAAATACAGGAACGAGAAGGGCTGCACTTGCTGTATTACTGGCGAATTCTGTCAGGAAAACAACAAAAGCGGCTACAACCAGGATAGTGAAGAACAATCCCGCTTGTTCCAGGAAGCCACTTAGGCTGTGAGCAAGAAAAACACTGGCGCCCGTTGCTTTCAGAACATTGCTCAGGCAGATACCGCCACCGAACAGTAGTAGCACCCCCCAGTCTGTCGACTTCTCAATATCTTTCCATTGAACAACTCGGGATACGCCCAGCAATACAATTGCAGTAAGTGCAACGAGAGTATCGAACTTGCTGAATCCACCTAAGAAAGCGTTAATTGGCTTGCTGAATATCCACAGTGCGACGGTAAGACCAAAAATTGCTAGTGTTATTAATTTACCGTTGTCCCACTTAACCGGTTTATGGTCGAGCTCAAATGTATGCTTTAGATTCGGTTTAAGCATGAAGTACAGCATTGCAACGGTGATAGGTAACAAGATCATCGAGACTGGTAGGCCAAAAGCCATCCATTCAGTAAAGCTGAGGCCAACTTCTGCTGCTGCTATGGCATTTGGAGGGCTACCGACGACTGTAGCGATACCACCGATACTTGCACAGTAAGCAATGCCGAGTAATACAAATACGTAGGTGCCGCGCTCGCTTTTTGCGTTAACTTTGTTCAGTACTCCAAGTACCAAAGGGAGCATCATGGCTGTTGTTGCCGTGTTGCTGATCCACATTGATAGGACTGCAGTAACACCGAATAGCATAAAGACAGCAACGGACATTCGGCCTTTGGCGATAAGGAGTACTTTATCGGCAATGGCTTTGTCTAATTCTTGTTTATGCAACGCTGCAGCGAGGGCAAAACCACCAAGGAACAAGAAAATGATTGGGTTGGCAAAGTTGCTTAGTGCCTGTGGTGTTTTGAATATTCCAAATGCGACAGCCATGATCGGAACAAGTATTGCGGTAATACTCACGTGAACAGCTTCGGTTAGCCACAGAACGGCCACGAAGACCAGAATGCTTAAGCCGATCACAACGTCTTTTTCGAAGGGGAGGCTATTTAGCAAAATGCTAAATAGGGCGATGTCTGCCAGTAGAATGATACTATTCCGGTCAAACAGCCATTTTTTCAGTGTCAGGGTTAAGGCTGTCATATGCTTTCCTTTCGCTGGTTATAATTATGTGTGCAACTCTGTGTACACATGTCATTTAAGATGGATGTTACAGGTTCTTTGGTAATTGTTAACCAATGGGTGGGTGAATGTTGCGCTTTTGGCTCTGTAATTATCTTTTTTGTGAGGTTATTGTCCGCGAATGTGTAGGAAAATACCCATGAGAAAGCAGCCAGAGAATTGTGCTGTTAATGATTAGGTGAAATATATTTCATGGATGAATCAGCTGTGGTTAGAAGTACATTGTCGGTATTGCACTGTCATTGCTCAAGGCAAGTATTCAAAATGCCCCTGGCAAATACCATGGTGCCAAAGTATTGCTGTGTGGAATGCGCGCAGCTGTTGATTGCGTTTGATTGTGAATCATCACAGCAAGGAACATATTTATTGTAAATTTGTGCTTTTGTTCACAGATGTAGTAATGGCGATATAAAACATTTAGCTGCAAATTTATGCCTTCGGTATCATAAATACAAAGGGAATTGTAAATATATAAAATAGAATAATATTATAAGGCTAGGTCATTATGAGTTCTAAAACGCAGGGGCTGCGTAAGCGTGTGCACAGTGAGGCACAGGCACATCTAAAAGATGTGCGAATGAAGTTTTTAAAATCCTATATCGAGAAGGAAGTAAAACAAAAAGTTGACTAAGAATTCACTTCCTCTTCTTTCAGCATAACATCTGATGAGTTGTTAAAAGCCACTGTCGAACCGCAGTGGCTTTTTACTATGAAGTAAAATGTTATTGAACGTCTTACCCGTTAGGTTGTGTTTTGTCAGTCGTTTGTTTTTCAAGGGCAGGATTTTCGAGAACAGGCCCTTCAAAGATCAGCTGCTCGGTGGTTATAGGTTCTTTGGGGCCCAGAAAGCGTGGTTGAATATCTAACAGATAGAGATCGACTATAGCCTTCACTCTTGCAAGGATTTCGCGTACACGTATTTTTAGACCTGCCATTCCTCTAGGTTCAGGCACGGCAAGGCAAATGGCATCGATATTGTTGCTTTGAGCAATGAATAAAGCTCGCTCACAGTGAAATTTTTGAGTAATGATAACGAAGTGATCAGCTTCAAAAACACTTTTAGCTCTGACAATGGAATCGAGGGTGCGAAAGCCTGCATAATCAAGAACAATGTCTTTGTCTGGTATTCCCGCTTTTAACAAATCACGTTTCATCGTCCATGGTTCGTTGTATGAGCGATGGGCGTTATCGCCGCTTAGCAGCAAAATATTTACCTTGCCAAGCTGATACAGCTCGAGGGCTGCTGACATACGGTAGTCGTAGTATGGGTTTAGGGTTCTGGCGATGTACTTGCTTGTTCCCAGTACCAAACCAATTGAGCGTGATGGGATGTGAGACGCTTCGATAAAAATACGATCAGCTGTTGACTCCGATATCCAACGGTCAATAAGTAAGCTCGTTCCGACGAGAACGATACAGAGAACTGCAGAAATACGAAAGAATGAGAGCAGTTTCATAAAAACCCAAGTGTAACCTATAAATACTACCGCTGATAATACCCTAATATCTTGAAAATGTTATGTAAAAATCCTGTCAACTAGTCCAAGGTCAGTACAATGAGTAGACATTGCTGATTGAAATGTCGAAGAGTTGAAAATATCATCATAATTTGGTGACCTCAAGATACCCTATCAATTCATCATGTTCGCTATCGTTTAGGATAGCTTGGTTTCAATAACAAAGTGCGGAGTAAGTTGCTTGAATATATTTCTTTTATAATGGGGTGGAAAAAGGAAGAGAGTAGTATCACGCTCCCATATTTAATGATTAAGGATATATTACCCATCTTATATGTCGGATGTTGTTATATCAGCGACAAACATTGAACCAAGCATGAGTTTAACAGGGCTTACACGGACTGGCTGAGGTCTAAAGTAAGCTCTTTCATTTGCCTTAATTGTTTTTATATCTTTAGTCTCGTAGATTGCTGATATAATAAGATTAAGTGTAAACTCTGTACAGTTTTGAAAGTCCAATGTAAATGGGTTTGCAATTAATGAGTAATTTGAATTATACAATTCTTTATACGTTGTTGATGATATTTGGTTAAATAAAGAGAATTATGGCAAATGAAAGGATAAAGGCTTTCACTGTTTTCATCCTATCATTCCAATATTTTTTGAGCACTTGGCTTAGATACTAATGCTTCGCTTGGCTACTATGATTCTCACAGGCAAAAGAGTTGGTTGTCCATAGCATTGTGATCGTTGCCGTAATAGTTAATGCCTTTAATACTTTCATGTTAATTTCCTTTTAGTAATAGTGGTATAAAAATGGCGGCTTGTTCCTAGGTGCAAAATTCAAACACAACTATAAATACAATTTTAAATAATTAGGAATGAATAAACCCTCACTGCTTTTAATTTTTCAAATGCATTTGTTGTGTATTTTGGTAATTAAGGTTGTTTGTTTTCCTGTTCTCTATTACCTGTGTTTAACTCTATTAAATATATACGAGTTCATTTGCAAATCAATAATCGAATACTGTTTTTTGATTTTTGTTACATTGTTGATGTATGAGTACAACAACAGCGAGAGCTTTTACTCAGGTAGATGATGTGGTGCTTAAAATTTAGAAAGAGGACTTTGCCAAGATGAGCACACAAAGCAGATTTTATTCACTATCAAAACGGCTTTGTGTACTGAGTGATCTTATTTAAATGCTAGCTTAGTTAAAAGCCACTGTTCTATGCTTGCAGCGGTAGATGTCTGCAACAACAGATGTCGGGTTTACGCCGTCAGAATCGATAATTTTGGTTATATGGAATCGATTTCCACCTAGCATATAGGCTTCGTTTGCAAGCTCAATCTCCAGACTATCTGGTGATGTTTTTTCTACCACATGAGTCGTTAATATTTTGCAATCATTATTTTCAATTTCAGAAAATGCAATTGGCTTAACGCTATACGCACCGGGAAGTAATTGGACATTACCCGCAGGTTTCATTGTGTAAGGTGTACCACATTTGTATAGTTCAGCCATCACGCTACTTGGTCGGCCTTTGCGTGTTTTAAGAACGTCAGAAATTCGATAGCGGTTGCCACCAGAAAGGTATGTTTGATTTTTTAATATTGGAACTACGTTGTTTGGATGGGAGTCTTCAAGCGTATATACTTCGATTAACTCACATTTTAGTTGAATAGCGCTAATTTCCGTTATTGGCGTTACTTCTTTAGCTTCTTGTTTTACGGGGATTTTTCTAGTTACGCAGCCACTTAATGATAGAACGACTGCTAATCCTATAACTATATTTTTCATACAAAACCTGAATTAAAACAAAGGCCTTATAATATATATTTTATGTAAGTGTGGGTAGTTATAATTAGGCATATTCACAAGAGGACTACTGATGCAATTGCCAGTACTAACACTTGGTTAACAATGAGTGACGTTGCAAGATAACTATCTATCACTGTGATAACTAACGCCTACACGAATGTGGACTTCTGAGTTGCTCATTACATTGATTACTGAGTGAGGCCGGGGTTAATGGGATAAAAAAGCCCGCATGCAGCGGGCTTAGTATTTAGTATCAATTAGAAAGAAGTACGCTTGTAACGGCGGTACTCAGACTGCCAGTAATTAGCAGCGATCTTCTCTTTGATTCGTTCGTCTGTGTTTTTTGGCGCTTTATGTTGCTCGACCGCTTTTTTGGCAACAGCAAATGCAATCTGGTGAGAAACCTTTTGGATATCTTCCAGTGGCGGTAGCAAGGCACCTTTACCGTTGATTGCTAATGGTGAGCATTCAGCCAAAGCGCGGCTACTTTCCATTAGCATTTCGTCGGTGACACGGTGAGCGCCGACAGCCAGCACACCAAGGCCGATACCTGGGAAGATATAGCTGTTATTGCACTGTGCGATCGGATAGGTATTGCCGTTGTGCAATACAGGCTCGAATGGAGAACCGGTTGCAACTAATGCATTACCATCAGTCCAGCGAATGATATCAGCAGGTGTAGCTTCCACTCGGCTTGTCGGATTCGATAGCGGGAAGATAATAGGGCGCTCGCAGTGCTGGTGCATTTCACGAATAACATCTTCACTGAATAGCCCCGGTACACCAGATACACCAATTAGAACGGTAGGCTTGGCGTTGCGCATAACATCCAATAGTGAGATGTTATTGTCCTCAGCTTCCCATTTATTGATTTCATTACGTGGCTGAACAAGCTTCTTTTGGAAGTTGATCAGGTTAGGCATGTCGTCTACCAGCAGACCCCAGCGGTCAACCATGAATACTTGGCTACGAGCCTGCTGATCAGAAATACCTTCAGATACCATTTGAGCAATAATTGCCTCGGCAATACCACAGCCCGCTGAACCTGCGCCAAGGAAAGTAACACGCTGTTCAGACAATTTGTTGCCTGCCGCTTTACATGCAGCCAATAGTGAACCAACAGTAACGGCAGCGGTACCCTGAATATCATCGTTGAAGCAGCAGACTTTATCCTTGTAGCGCTCAAGTAGAGGCATTGCGTTTTTCTGGGCGAAATCTTCAAACTGGATAAGCGCTTCCGGCCAGCGCTGTTTCACTGCCTGGATAAATTCATCAACAAAGTTGTCGTACTCCTGGCCGGAGATACGAGGGTGGCGCCAGCCCATATACATAGGATCAGAAAGACGCTGCGGGTTATTGGTGCCTACATCAAGTACAACTGGAAGCGTGTATGCTGGGCTAATACCTCCACATGCGGTATACAGGGAAAGCTTACCGATTGGAATGCCCATACCGCCGATGCCCTGATCGCCAAGGCCAAGAATTCGTTCGCCGTCGGTAACAACAATCACTTTTACATTTTGGCGAGAGGCGTTATTCAGCATATCTTCAATGCGATCGCGGTTAGGGTAGGAGATAAACAGACCACGACCACGACGGTAGATATTGGAAAAGTCTTCACATGCCGCACCCACTGTCGGGGTGTAGATGATTGGCATCATTTCAGTGATGTGATTTTCAACTAGGCGATAGAACAGAGTCTCGTTGGTATCTTGGATGTTTCGTAGGTAGATGTGCTTATCCATATCTTTATCAAATTTTTGGTATTGTTGATAAGCACGTTCGGTTTGTTCTTCGATGGTTTCAATAGCTTCTGGAAGTAGACCTTCCAGGTTGAAGAACATGCGTTCTTCGACAGAGAATGCACTACCTTTGTTTAGCAGAGGTGTTTCTAGCAACGCAGGGCCTGCGTAAGGGATATATAAGGGTCTTTTATCGTTTTTCATGCAATAGACTCTGTTTTTAGGGGTTGGTAGTTATCAATGAAAATTGTATACAACGTTTCCATTTAGGGGCTAATCGTATGCCTATAAGCGAGTTATTTCAAAGGCTGTAGGGATTATTTTCGAGAAAAGGATCATGTTTCTCTCTTTTTGGGGGGATTTCCCCCATCCCTTGTCACGTATGGGTTGAAAACAATATGCTGACTAAAATTATCAGTTAGGAAGTCATGCTGGTTATATGAGCAATTAGAGTGTTTCTTAATGTTGCTGATGGTGGCTGCATAAGAAAATAGCGCCAATTCTGATGCTTGTTTGTTTATTAAGGGAAGTCGATGATGGATGTTCAACTATTTCATTTTGATTGATGGCCTACAAGGATCTTTGTCTGGTGTTATTAATGATTGGCGGAGGAGTTGTCTACAGAGAAATTGGTTGTGATTCGATAGTGCCAATTAAGTTGAGGTTCATCATTGGGACTTGAGGGCACATGTATGATTTTAGACCTGGCTTGAAGCTCTTTCCCCATGATGAATTGATTGAAAGTAAGTATGACAAGGAAGTCAATTGCTGACAAAATACCATAAGAATTGGATTTAGCAGCAGAAACCGTACATGTCGCAGACGTTACCCATTGACTCCCTCAAAGAAACATTCCTTTCCCAGCTAACGCAACAACATTTGGTTGTTGAAGCCGAAACCGGTTCGGGTAAGTCTACCCGTTTGCCGCTTTGGGCAGCAGAAAAAGGCAGGGTGTTGGTTGTCGAGCCAAGGCGTGTTGCCTGTACGTCGTTAGCCGAATATGTCGCCGAGCAGATGGGCGAGTCGCCAGGGGAAAGCGTTGGGTATGCAATTCGTTTCGATAACCGATTCAATGATAATAGTCGTATTGTGTTTGTTACTCCCGGCGTTGCCCTGCGTTGGTTGAGTGAAGAGCACCTCGCGGCATTTGATACTGTGATTATCGATGAGTTTCACGAAAGGCGTTGGGATACCGATTTACTGCTGGCATTGATGATGAAGCTGAACAAGCACCGGCTGGTGGCGACATCTGCGACGATGGATGGGCAGCGCCTGTCGGACTACCTTGGAGCACATCGGTTGCAAGCACAGGGCAGAAATTATTCTGTCGAAGTGGCCCACCATGCTTCTGATAGCCGCAATATGCCGGATATAAGAGGGATCGAGAAGAAAGTCAGCGAAGCAGTAGTAAATTCATACCAGCAGCACCAAGATATTCTGGTTTTCCTGCCGGGGCGCAAAGAGATTGCGCAGTGTGAGTCCCATCTAAAACAAATTTTCAAAGAACAGATTGCATTAGGGGAGATGGATATTATTCCTCTTCATGCTTCTGTTTCTGACGAGGAAAGGCATAGAGCATTAACTGAAAGTGACAAGCAGCGTATTATTCTGGCGACTAATGTAGCCGAGACATCGCTAACTATTCCGGGGGTGACGCTGATCGTTGATACGGGCCTTGAACGTCGTACACACCAGCGAAATGGCCGAACGGTACTGGGTCTTCATGCTATCTCGCGTGCTAGCGCCGAGCAGCGTAAAGGGCGTGCTGGGCGAGTCAGCGAAGGCTGTTGTATTCGTCTGTATGGCAAGGCTGCACCGCTTGAGGTACTGACACCACCAGAGCTGCATCGCGAGGAATTGGTTGAGCCAATGTTGGCAGCAGCCTGCTGTGGGTTTACTTTCGAAGAGCTAGCTTTTATAGATAGTTTACCGCACCAAACTCTCGATAAAGCCAAAGAAAAGCTGCTACAAATGCGGGCAATTGACGAGCAGGGAAAAGTGACCGCTCACGGCCAGCGGCTGTATCCGCTGCCGATTGACACCCTGTTTGCACACCTTATTACGGTAATGCCAGACAAGGCGAGCCAAGAAGCGATGGTTGATCTCTCAGCTGCGCTCAGTGTGCCGCAAAGGCTGTGGCAATTACCTAGCGGTGAAGAGAATCGTGAAATGTTGACGAGCTGGCAGCCTGTGGCTTGTGATGCTCTGACACTCGTTAAACTGCTTCGTGAACCGATACCCGATTTTGCCAATGTTGATGAAAGTGTATTAAAAGATGCTCGGCAGCTATCTGAACAAATTCGCGAAGCTTTGGAGTTACCTCAACTTGAAGTAGCAACGTCTATACGGCGGGATGCTTGGCTGCTAGCAGTAATGAAAGCCGTCCCGGAGATCGTGTATGTCAGGCGGGTAAAGCGTCGGCAAGCACTGGGGAATGGCTACAACGAGGTTGCAATTGGTCGTGATAGTCGGTTTGCTGAAAGTGCCGAGGCTGCAATTGTATTTGATCAGTTTGCACTGCCGGGTAAAGGCGTAAAACAAACGTTGTCTCTGGCTACCTGCATGTCTCCGGTTAGCTTGGATCAACTTAGCGCATTGGAGTTTGGCGAAGAAGTGCAGGGCAAGAGCCAGATAACTGATGATCATTGTTTGGTCGAAATACAGCGGGTATACGCAGGGCGTATTATCAATACGCAATGGCAACAGCCTCGGGGTCAGTCGGCTCGACAGGCGTTGGTTGAGATGATAATAGCAGGTTCTGCTCTGCCGGGACTAGCCACTAAAATTTCAGCTGATATTCACCAATGGAACCTTTATGTAGCGCTCGGACGATATCAGCAAGGTGTATGTTCACGTCCGGCAGCTCAAGTTGATACGACTGAATGGTTAAGTGAACAGTTGGAAGCTCTTGGTGTTGAATCGGCGGAAGATTTAGAATTGTTTAGCGTGGATGACTTTGTGTTTGACGGTATTCCGGACTGGGAGCGTGAAGAATTCGATCAGGCGTTTCCTTATCAGGTTGTACTGACTGATTTAACCATGCGGATTGAATACCATATTGCGAGAAAGTTGGTTACTGCCGTTCATGCTAGCGGAAAGCGGAAAACAGATCCAAAACGCTGGGAGCTACCACGCTGGCAAGGCTGGAGAATTCAATACCGCAAAGCAAGCAGAACGATAGATATTAAGTAATGTTCCTAAGTGAGTACAGCTGAAGCGGCCTGGTACTTAGGTACCAGGCCGATAATGATATCATTGAGTGGCAAACTGTTAAATCTACTGATCTTGTGCCGAAAGCTTTGCCCGGATGAACTCTGAATGGTCAACATATATTAATTCGGCTACCTGACGTATGACGGCTTCTTCCTGCGGGTCGATAACCTTATCGGCATAGGCGACCTGCCACATTGCCTCGATTAACTGATATCGCTGTTCAGGCATCAAGGTGCGCAGTTTTGTGGTGAACTCGTACAGTGAAACGGATTGGCTGCTTTGCTGTCGCGCTTTATCGAGTAAGGAATTTGCGTGGCGTTCATCAATATCTAATAGATTTACCAGTAGGTGAGCTTTGGCGGACTCTTCCCGGGGATCGATTTCATAGTCTGCATTTGCAACTTCACATAACAGTGAAGCCATCGCGAGATTCATTGCGGGTGTATCTACAGCTCCTCCATCTGTCCCCTCATGCATAACCTGGCGGAATAGTGTACGTAATTGTGTGAACATGCGGTGCCTCTTGCTAATACAATATTATTACTCATATCTATGGCTGAACGTTCAATAAATCAAGATAGGGTTTATTGATTAATATATTTACTGAGACCTCGGAAAGTGCAGACTTGTTCCGTAAAAGTCGTTTCAACGAGAGAGTTAAATATTTAAAGCCTAATACTTAAACCGCTGGCGGAATTCTCTTGGTGTCAATGAACTCCATTTCTTAAACCGGGTACTAAAGTTGGCTGGGTTCGGATAACCACTTAACTCGCAAATATGCTGGATTGGCCATTCAGTTGAACTGAGTAAACGGGCTGCATACTCCATTCGCAAACGAGTGAGGTGAGACATAGGTCCATGGCCATAGTATTGCTGACATAAACGATGAAAGTGAGCTTCTGAGCAAGGGTGAAGCGCAGCTAACTCCGAGACTTGCCAGTTGCGATGAAACTGTTCCTGTGCTCGCGCAAAGACTTTTTCTAGCCGCTGAAGTGACGTAGGGCTAGACGTTGGCAGGCGATGCGACACGAGCAACCTGATTTGCTCGACTAGGTTTTCCCCCAGTTCGTGTCCGACAGGGTAAGGCAGTGACATCGATTGATGAAGGCAGTCGATTGATTTTCTCAGTAAGTCGGCACAACGGGTGTCACTGTAGGTAATATCATGCGGTAGAGTGTTTTCCCATATCCCTCCGGATGCGAGCATCACCCAGGCTACATCCCAGCTTTCTGTATTGTTATCGTCAAGTTCGATACCAAATCCGTTTTCATGGCCGGGAGGGACATATATCACGCTGTTGGGGATGAGCTGCCATTTCCGTGATGGCGTATCTAACCATCCTTTGCCACAGCAAGTAAAAAGCAACATATGCATATTCGGGTTACGACGGTAAATAGTGAAACTGTCACGGGCGTAATTTATTCCGCACTGGACTATCTGGTGCTTTTCCAGGGCGACGAGCTGTGCCTGATCAACGATGGTCGAGCGGCATTGATCAGAAATTTCAAAATACTCAGGCCATCCCATGACGGTATATTCCCCCCTTCAAAAATTTTGATAGCTTTGCAAAAGTTTACAAGAGGCTAGCATAAGTTGTTTTTTGTCTTTGAGCGTATGATCTCTATTACATTAGAAAAATAATAAAAGGAGGCAAATATGCACAACTGGCGAACTTCTGCTGACAAAGACTTCTGGCAAAAACCTGGCGCTTGGCGATTCCGGTTTCAATGCAATCTATGCTATTTGCCATCCTGGGTTTGGTGGATGTCATGATGGTGTCCAAACTGGGCGAGGCACAGGTGGCCGCCGTTGGTGTGGGTAACCGGATCTTCTTTTTTAACCTGCTGTTGATCGTTGGTGTGAGCGGGGCGGTTGGCGTGCTGGCTGCACAGTTTTTTGGTGCAGGAAAAATGGATGGAGTTAGACGCACATTGCTGCAATCGTGGGTATGCGCCATTGTATTTACGGTACCATTTGCACTGTTGTATCGTTTTTCTCCGGCAGAGCTGGTGAGCTTTGTGACTGATGATCCGGTGTTCGTTGAGCATGCAACTAGCTATTTGTTCGTGTGTGGTTGGAGTATCATATTTACTGCGATTGTCGTGCCGCTGGAATCGGCGTTGCGGGCAGTAGGCGAAGCTAAAATGCCAACTGTCGTTGGTTTGATTGCCGTGCTGGTTAATGCGGCCTTAAATGCACTTTTGATATTTGGCTTATACGGTTTTCCTGAAATGGGAGTCGCGGGCGCAGCTCTGGGTACGACGATTTCTCGCGGCATACAAACAGTGATTTTACTTGTTGTCACTTGTTGGAAGTACAATGCTATTTTGCCAAAGGTTTCTGATGTTGATGCCGCAGTGGCCCCAAGAGCGCGAAGAAAGTATCTGTCGGTTGCCTTACCTATGATCATTCATGATGGCGGTTGGGCGATGGGTTTATTGGTATATAACTATATTATCGGTCAGCTTGGTGTCTCTGAACTGGCAATTATCAGTTTGTTATCGCCGATTGAAGGAGTGCTGATTTCGGGGTTTATCGGATTTGCTGTTGCAGCCTCAACCATTCTTGGCCATGAACTGGGCGCAGAGAATTACCAGCGAGCCTGGCATCAGTCTTGGTTGTTCGTTGGCTTGAGTGCCTCAATGGCATTATTCGTCGGGATCACCGTGTTAATGTTCCATGATGGTGTCGGTAGTTTGTTGGCGAAAATGGATACTCCGAATTTAGAGATGGCAATCAACGTTACATTGATAATGGCTCTCGGGCTGTTTCTTAAAGTGTATAACATGGTAGGAATCGGCGGCGTGTTACGTAGCGGTGGCGATATTCGCTACAGTATTTTCATTGATTTGTTTGCACAGTGGGCCGTTGGTATTCCGATTGCAGTGATTACCGGCCTGGTACTTGGCTGGCCACTACACTGGGTAATGCTGGCGATATTAAGCGAGGAACTGGTAAAGGTGCTGTTGACAACGCATAGAATCAGAGGACGCCACTGGTTAACTAACTTAGTGAATGATGAGCCGATGCCTGAAAATGATGAGTGCATTGTTTCAGCCTAGGGGTTACTTGTGCACCAGCTTAGTGAAAATAGCAAAGGGAACCTAGGCTAAGGTTCCCTTTATTAAAGCTGCAGCCAGCCTCGTATGGGTTAACTATCTAAACAACTACTTATCCAGATTGGTATGATTTCGTTTTGCACTGGTTAGAAACGAGCATTGATAAGCGGGAAAACAGGAATATCTTTGCTAAGAAAAGTACCAGATTTGTCGTAGTTGATTAGGCCGATTTGTACGCCTTTCTCAATGCGATCGGTCGCATTAATGAAGCCAAACTGTAGGCCATTAAGGCGACCGGTATAGTTGAATGCGCCCAATTGCAAGCCAGTAAACTGGCCTGCATTGTAGTTAGCAAAGCCAAGGTCGGCTCCCTTTACATTACCATCATTCCAGTTAGCTAGGCCAAGTTTCACGCCTGTAGAACTACCTGTCACACGGCTAATGCCAAAGAGAAAACCGACACTGAGGCCTGAAAAATTTTGAGTTTCGGATATGCCAAGAATAGGAATATCAAGGCCGGTAACTTGTGAAGTCTTTCCGTGAAGAATTGTTACACGAACACCTTTTACGTTCCCTGGCGGAAAGTTGGCGTCAGGAACAGAAAGCTGAATTGCTTGTTCAGCAAAAGCTGGGGCAGATATGGCGACTGTCAATAATAGAGCGGATACGGTTGTTTTCATGAAGGATGGCTCATAGGTATAGTTATTAGTTTGGATTGTAAATTGTATGCAAGGTATACCAATGTAACAACAATTTGAAGCCAACGTCGTATTCTGTCTGATTGGCTATTGTGCATGTTCAGTGTCTTAGGAAGAAAACCATTTTGATGACTATCGATGAGTTTATCCCGCCGTAACGGATCGATTTGTGGTAGGATCCCGCCAGTTTTTTTTAATACCAAGCTGAAATATCAGGAATTCCTTTGACTCAGTCGAATACCTCTCAGTCAGACGTTTTGAATAGTGAGAAAACGTTAAAAGCCGCGATTAAAGATTGCATGATCCGCGATCGTTTTCGTCTGCACAAGCGCGTGCAAGGTGCGGCAAGAATCAAAAACGAGCAAGCCAAGCATGCTGTTTTCGATGAAATAGCATTGGATATTGCAAAATCAATGCAAACCGTTGAATTGCGTAAAACCCAACGCCCAAAAATCACTTATCCGGAACAGCTCCCGGTCAGTCAGAAAAAAGACGACATTGCCGAGGCTATCAAGAACAATCAGGTTGTAATTGTGGCGGGTGAAACCGGCTCGGGTAAAACCACTCAGCTGCCAAAAATCTGTATGGAGCTAGGACTGGGCACAAAAGGGATGATCGGCCATACTCAGCCGCGTCGCCTTGCTGCCCGTACTGTTGCCAACCGCATCGCCGAAGAGCTGCAGTGTGAGCTTGGCTCGTATGTCGGCTATAAAGTTCGATTTAACGACAAGGTGTCGGAGCGCAGCCAGGTCAAATTGATGACCGACGGCATCTTGCTGGCGGAAATCCAAAATGACCGTTATCTGAACCAGTACGATACCATTATTATCGATGAAGCCCACGAGCGAAGCCTGAATATCGACTTTATTCTCGGCTACCTGCGTGAGCTACTGCCCAAGCGTCCTGATCTCAAAGTCATCATTACCTCGGCAACTATTGACCCGGAACGTTTTTCAAAGCATTTCAAGAATGCGCCGATTGTTGAAGTATCAGGTCGCACCTATCCGGTAGAAGTGCGTTACCGTCCGGTATCGGAAGATGGTGATGATAGCGACCGTGATCAGCTACAGGCTATTTTCGATGCTGTCGACGAGCTGTGTGACGAAGGGTTAGGCGACATCCTTATCTTCATGAACGGTGAGCGTGAGATCCGTGATACGACTGATGCTCTGCAAAAACGTAACTTGCGTGATACCGAGGTATTGCCGTTGTATGCCCGTCTGTCGGCTGGAGAACAGAATCGGATTTTCCAGTCACACAGTGGACGCCGTATCATATTGTCTACCAACGTAGCCGAAACGTCTCTGACCGTACCGGGGATCAAATACGTTATTGATCCGGGTACTGCTCGTATCAGCCGTTACAGTTACCGAACCAAAGTACAGCGTCTGCCCATTGAAGCAGTATCGCAAGCGAGTGCGAATCAGCGTAAGGGACGTTGTGGCCGTGTTCAGGAAGGGATCTGTATTCGCCTTTACTCGGAAGAAGACTTCCTTTCTCGTCCTGAGTTTACTGATCCTGAGATCCTGCGAACCAATCTTGCTTCGGTTATTTTGCAGATGACAGCCATCGGGCTGGGTGATATTCAGGCATTCCCGTTTGTCGAAGCGCCAGATAACCGCAACATTCAAGATGGTATCCGCCTGCTTGAAGAGCTGGGGGCAATTAATCCAAAGGCCACCGATCCGCGCAAGCGCTTGTCTGTTATCGGTCGCCAGCTGGCACGTTTGCCGCTTGACCCTCGTTTGGCCCGCATGGTGCTTGAAGCGCCGAAGCAGGGTGCATTGCGTGAAGTGATGATTATTGCCTGTGCGCTGTCGATTCAGGACCCACGTGAGCGTCCGATGGAGAAGAAGCAGGCATCGGATGAAAAACATCGTCGTTTTTACGACAAAGAATCTGATTTCATCACCTTCGTTAACCTGTGGGACTATGTTCAGGAGCAGCAAAAAGCGCTTTCTGGGAACCAGTTCCGCAGACAGTGCAAGAAAGATTACCTTAATTACCTGCGTATTCGCGAGTGGCAAGATATTTACTATCAGGTTACTCAGGTTGTTAGAGATCTCGATTTGCGTATCAATGATCAGGAAGCCAGTTATGCGGGTGTTCATACGGCACTGCTATCCGGAATGCTCTCGCACATTGGTTTGAAAGATCAGGAAAAAAATGAATACCAAGGCGCTCGTAATGCCCGTTTTAATATTTTCCCGGGCTCCGGTATTTTCAAGAAGCAGCCTAAATGGGTGATGGTTGCAGAACTGGTTGAAACCTCCAAGCTATGGGGGCGCGTTGCCGCTAAAATTCAGCCCGAGTGGATTGAGCCTTTGGCCGGACACTTGATAAAGCGTAGCTATAGCGAGCCACATTGGGAGAAAAAGCAGGCGGCAGTGTCTGCTTTTGAGAAAGTGACCCTGTATGGCATCCCTGTTGTTGCTAAGCGTAAAGTGAATTATGGTGCGATTGATGCGCAGCTTTCGCGTGATATTTTCATTCGTTCCGCCCTTGTTGAGGGTGATTGGGAAACCAAGCATAAGTTCTATCACCAAAACCGTAAGTTGTTGCGGGAAATTGAAGAGCTTGAACATAAATCACGTCGTCGTGATATTCTGATTGACGATGATGCGCTGTTTGAATTTTATGATCAGCGTATTGACCTCACCGTGGTTTCAGGACGTCACTTTGATAGCTGGTGGAAGAAAGCGAGCCGCGAAAACAAAGATCTGCTGAACTTTGAACGTGAAATGTTGTTCAAGGGAGACGCCAGTCATGTTACCGATTTGGATTATCCAAACTTCTGGCATCAGGAAAACCTGAAGCTCAAGCTTAGTTATCAGTTTGAGCCGGGCGATGATAGTGACGGTGTCACTGTGCATGTTCCGTTGCCAATTCTTAATCAGGTAGAGCCTGATGGATTTGACTGGCAGATCCCAGGCCTGCGACACGAGCTAATTGTTGCACTGATCAAATCACTACCCAAACCAGTTCGTCGTAACTTTGTTCCGGCACCGAACTATGCGGATGCATTCTTAGCTAGGGCAGAAGCAATGGCAATGCCATTGTTGGATTCACTGGAAAAAGAGCTGAAGCGTATTTCCGGTGTTACCGTTTTGCGTGAAGACTGGAATCTGGAGCAAGTTTCTGATCACTTAAAGATAACTTATCGTGTAGTCGACCACCGCAATCGTAAGTTGAAAGAAAGCAAAGACCTATACAGCCTGAAAGATGGATTGAAGGAGAAAGTACAGGAGACGTTGTCTCAGGTCGCCGACGATGACATTGAGCAGGAAGGCCTGAAGACATGGAGCTTTGGTAAGTTGCCAGAGCGTTATCAACAAAAGCGTGGTGGCTTTGAAGTGAAAGCCTATCCGGCGATTGTTGATAACAAGGATTCTGTTGGCATTAAGCTGTTTGAAACAGAAGAAGAGCAGCAGACAGCAATGCAGCAAGGTCAGCGTCGTTTGGTATTGTTGAATGTACCGTCGCCAATTAAGTATCTGCATGCGAATTTACCGAATAAGTCTAAGTTGGGTTTGTATTTCAACCCATATGGTCGAGTGCTGGATCTGATTGATGACTGTATTGCCTGCGGTATTGATAAGCTGATCGAAGAGAAGGGCGGTTTGGTATGGGAGCCTGAATCGTTTGAAGCGTTGAAAGAGCATATTCGTGGTGAGCTGGGCGATACGGTAGTAGAGATTGCCAAACAAGTCGAAGCTATCTTGACCACGGCATTTACTATTAGCAAACGCTTGAAAGGTCGTGTTGATTTAACAATGGCTTTTGCTTTGTCAGACATTAAAGCACAGATTGACGGCTTGATATTCAAAGGCTTCGCAACAGAATGTGGCTGGAAGCGACTGCCTGATATTTTGCGTTACATGAAGGCGATTGAACGTCGAATGGAGAAGTTGCCAATTGATCCAAATAAAGATCGAGTGCACATTCTTAAGGTTGAATCAGTAGTCTCAGACTATAAAGAGCTATTGAATAAGATCCCGAAAGGGCAGCCAGTACCGCAGAAAGTGAAAGACATTCGCTGGATGATTGAAGAGTTGCGCGTAAGTTATTTTGCGCAACAGCTTGGTACACCTTATCCAGTTTCGGATAAGCGGGTAAGAAATGCGATTGCAGAATGCTGATTAATTAAACTCATCATTGAAAAAAACGGAGCTCAGGCTCCGTTTTTTGTATCGGGATAGAGCCGAAAGAGGAGAGTGTTAATATAAGACTTAATATGTGGTTGGTATTTTGGCTGTTATTTCTTTGAAGCTTTTTGTTATATTTAGCTGTTTAATTATTTTTATATTAGCGCTTATATATTGCTATAAGGAATATTGGAAAATATTTGTGCTTTCTGTGCCATAGTTTTAATTAAAGTATTTTGTATGCGACAGTGGCGTATGCTAGGTTCCTCCCTTACAAATATTATGGTTATAGAAATTAACTTCTGTATTTAAGTTATTTACAAATTCTTCTATGTGGTCAATAGCTTGGCTAGGGTAGTGACGTTATCAAATTTGATAGTTTCTCTATTCGGTGATTGAAGAGGAAAATGTAGTAAAGGGATTCCTATGCAGTTTTCGAGTATTAAGCAACAGATCATGTTGTTTGGCGGAGCTAGTTTGCTCGCGGTAACTATAGCAATGCTTGGTTACAGTTATTATAACGGTGATAAACTCATGCAAGAGTTGGATGAGTTAGTATTACATGATGCTGAAACGGGCTTAAAAGAACAACTAAGTTTGTCAGCTCAAGTAGAAGCTGGAAAAATCAATGTTGTTTTCAATCAGGCAATGGAAGTTGCAACCAGTTATTCCTCAGCTTTCAGTGGCGAAGATCCAAATATATCGCGTCATAGTGTTACTCAATTACTAGAGAATACTATCAAGAACACGCCAAATATTATTGGTATTTACAGTGGTTGGGAAGTCAATGGATTTGACGGTCAAGCAAGCCGTTATAAGGGAACGGAACTAGCCCAGTCAAATGGTGAATTTAGTCCATACTTTAACCGCTCTCCTTCTGGCGAAGTAGATGTGGAAGCAACATTTCCTTTTTATTCAACTCGCCTGACCAATACTGGGATCCGTGAGTCTGAATGGTATTTATGCCCAATGGAAACGAAGCAGGCTTGTGTGATAGATCCTGCAAGTTATGAGATTCAGGGCGTATCAACTTTGATGAGCTCATTTGTTGCGCCTGTTTTGCGTGACGGCAAGTTCGCAGGAATGTTCGGTGTCGATTATTCGCTTGATTTCCTACAGTCGTTGGCGTCAAGTGCCAGTCAAAATTTGATATCAGGTCACTCGCGGGTGATTATTTTAAGTGCGCTAGGGATTGTCGGTGCGGACAGTGCCGAGCCTGGTAATATCGGCAAGATGCTATCAGATACTTCTTTGCAAGCGTTGATCACGGATCGTCGCCTTGGTGAAACGGTAACGTCTGGTAGTAACTTGATTGCTGCCGAGAGCTTTGAGACCGTAGGCACTAATACGGAATGGGAAGTGATTGTTGTTGCGCCTCAGGAGATAGCTTTAGCGAATGCCCAAGCTATTGTTGATACCGTTGTTGGACATTTCTCAAGTAATCTGACTGGGCAAATGGTCGTCGGTTTTATCTCGGCTTTGCTTGGCTTAGTGATGATGTGGTTTGTATCGCTATCAATCGCTTCTCCAATTAGCGTGTTGGTTGCACGTGTTAAGGCGTTGACTCAGTCTGGTGGTGACTTAACACAACATATCGATATTGTTCGCAAAGATGAAACGGGTCAGTTGGCTAGCCACTTGAATACCTTCATTTCCGATGTACGAGGCATTGTGACGGATGTGGCCGGTTCCGTTGGTTCGCTCTCGCAGAGTGTAGTGGCGACAGCAGAGGCAGCGACGCAGAGCCAAGCGCAGATAATGGCTCAGAGTTTGGAGATTGAGCAAGTTGTCGCAGCAACCAATGAGATGTCATCGACGGCTCATAGTGTCTCAGACAATGCACAGGAAACGGCTGATGCGGTGTCTCTAACCCAACAATCGGTCGCTCAAGGGCAGGATGTTGTTGGAGAAAATGCGGAAGGCTTGCGTGAACTTGCGAAGAATGTTGTTGAGGCAACGCAAGTGATTGAAGAGTTAGAAGTTCAAACCAATAACATTGGTAGTATTTTGGAGGTGATCCGAAATATCTCCGAGCAAACAAATCTGCTTGCATTGAATGCTGCGATTGAAGCTGCCCGTGCTGGTGCGCAAGGCCGAGGTTTTGCCGTAGTGGCTGATGAAGTGCGCAATTTAGCAACCAAAACGGCAGACTCTACAGATGAAATTCAGCAAATGATTAATGGTCTGCGGACAAGCAGTAAGCAAGCCGTTGATACGATGAAGATAAATCGGGGGTTGAGTGATAAGTGCATGTCTCATGCAGAAGAGGCTGTGAAAGCTCTTGAAGAAGTGAGCGTACAAAGTGGCAAGATCCAGGATATGGCACATCAGATTGCGAGTGCTGCCGAAGAACAAGCTGCTGTTACCGAGGAAGTAAACCGTAGCATTGTCGCTATTAATGAAGCGGCAGAAAATATCGGGAGAGGTTCGCAGATGGCGCAGGAAGAGAGTAACCGAGTTGCTGGTTACACGAATGATGTCAGTGACAAAATCAATTTCTTCCGGTATTAGAATCATGTTGATCAGTTAAGGATCTTAAGTGATCGTTAAGTGGCATTAGGAGCGGCCTCGAATTATTGTTTGAGGCCGCTCGGCGAAAGTGTGTCAGTAGTTTATTGATTTTTCTTGGATATAAAAACGGAGCCATGAGGCTCCGTTTTCAATATTGTTACAGCTACATATTGTTATTGCTGCGAATTAACGCTCCCAGTATGCCTCTTCCAGGCAGTCTTCACGTTCTGGTAGCCCGCGGGATAGTCGCGGAGCATGTTGAGTTAGAACTTCGTAACTGACTCGGTTAGAGTACTGGCAAATCTGAGAGAATGATGAATACGTCAAGAATTGACCAGTATGCTTGCCTGAGTTCGGTACATTCTCTTTGTGGTAACGGTTTGCAGACATATCGTGCAGAAGAGCAGACAATGCAGCATCACCAGCACCGTTGGTATTTTTGATCTCAACCGGTCCGCCAAGGTATGGCGCAATGTGAGAATAGACTCGAATAGGGTTCTCGCAAGCTGATTTTACCATCGGACGGCTAAACTCAAACTTGTTAAAATCGGCGATACGGCCCGGCAGTAACGGCAGCGTCGATTCACGCTTTAGTGTTTCGTCGGTATATCCGGCCATGTACAAGCCAACAGGACCTGCGGTACAAAGTACCATATCAACCCACTCAAGAGCTTTGTCAGCAGCAATCAGAGGGTCTTTTTCACCGGTCAGGGCTTCGGCTTCTTCTTCATTCATCGCAACACAGGTTACGTGTTCTTTTAGAAACTCGATCCACCATTCCTGCAAACCTTCTATAACGTATTTGGTACCCAAGGTCAGAACAACCGGCACGTTGTATTTCTTGGCGTGCTCGATAGCTTTTAGCGCCGATTCTTTCATTGGTGCGCCAGGCTTGCCGCGCACAAGGTACGATGAAAGCACTAACGCGGAAGCGTTTTCAAACGCGCATTCAGGGATGTTTTCCGGGTTAAGCTGGTTCATTTCACCTTCATTGATAGCAAACGTACGTTCGCCGTCTTCGGTGATTAGGGTATAGCAACGACCGATAGGACCATCAACAGGTTGCAAATAATCAAGATCCATCCGGCATGATGTGTTGCACAGGTAACGGTAAGCATAAGAACCGATTTTTAAATCTTGACTCATCACACCTAGCAGGATCGACTTATCGTCAGCCAGTACGGAGTAGTTGTGCAGAGTGTTACCGATGGTATCGCCTGGGTATTCATGGCTGATCAGATTGCGCTCTTTTAGCTCCTGGTAAAGCAGTTCTGCTTTATCTTCGTCAAGAACCAATGAGTGGCCTTTACTTAGAGAGTGACGCTGCAGAAAGTCATCGTCAATACGCGCTTCAATATCAACAATGGTTTGACCGACACCAACTAAGTGGGTTCGAGATAGCGGATTTTCTTGCTGAATTTGAGCAACTAATGGATCGCGGGCATTAACTGGAAAGTAATGCTTTGATTTACGCTGACCAGGGAATTTCATGTGTGAAGGCTATCGGTTTTAGGGGATTTTGTTTCATTCTATCACAAAAATGCGATTTACATCCCACTTCATTACAGGTTGATGAAGAATTTGATTCTTTTGCTTCTTTTTTGAACGCAAAAGAAGAGCGAGTAACCATTAAGGTGTATAAGCCATTGTTGCTATGTGGATTAATCTTCAAGAAAATCAAAGACAGCTGCATTTGAGCGCAGCTGTATAACTGTGTGTTTTAAGTTATCCCAGTAGTTTGGGATCATGAGCTCTGTTACCGCCGACAGGACGGTTTACCGAAATAGAGCGCCCCCTTTTCATGCCTTTTTCATAATCGTCGGTAAGTGCTTTCATTGCTTCCTGCAGCTGTTTTTTGAAGGTTTCTCGGTCGATGTTCTCAAACTCTTTATCAATATAATTACTCATGCGCTTGTCATGGTCATCATCGGTATTGAGTTCGGGAAGTTTCTCAAGTGCCCCTTCAATCCAACCCGCCAGGAATGAACCAACACGACGAGTTACTTCCGCGGAGCTGGTACCGGTACCTGCAAAACTGTTACGGAACTGGCCTGTTTGTTGGTTCATTTCGCGATAAACAACATCGAAAGCAAAAGCCGCAAAGATGGCACGTTCCGCAACCCCGATGAACTCGGCCTGTTTCAGCCCCTTGTAATTGGTGAGTACGCATTCGACACCAAACCGACGATTGATCCCTCGGATAATTTTGAGGATCTGTTGATTGATATCGGTAGGCAGAAGTGTCGAAGACTTGGTTTTACCCATCTGAATGAATTCAATATCGTCTTGTTCCAGACCGTACTTGAGCATCAGACGATGTGCCATTTTGATCGCTTGTGCGGCTTCATTGACGTTCGCAGAGTTACCCAGCTCTAGGCATTTAGCTATTTTCTTCAGCGCCTTTCGCTTCTGTTCAGACATCCAATCACACTCATTCAGAAAAGGGGCACGTATTTTAACGCTTAATATGAGTTAGTACAATTATCAACGTGGTAAAACGAAGCTCATTTGGATCGCAGTCTGCTAGTTCTGATATTCCATCTTACTACCAAGTCATGTATAAAGGCGCAATGAAAATACCTAAGCGAATACAACCTTTGGTTGATGATGGTTTGGTGGACGAAGTTCTACGCCAATTGATGAGTGGTAAAGAGGCGTCAGTGTACGTTGTGCGCTGTGGTGACGATATTCGGTGTGCCAAAGTTTACAAAGAAGCAGATAAGCGCAGTTTTAAACAAGCAGTGCAATATCGAGAAGGCCGGAAAGTACGTAATAGTCGCCGTGCTCGTGCGATGGAAAAAGGCTCCAAATTTGGCCGGGATGAGCAAGAAAAAGTTTGGCAAAGTGCCGAGGTAGATGCACTGTATGCACTTGCGAGTGCTGGCGTGCGTGTGCCGCAACCTTATGGTTGTTTTGATGGTGTATTGTTGATGGAACTGGTAACTGACGGCGAAGGTATGGTTGCTCCGCGCCTAAATGATGTCAACCTGACGGCTGAACAGGCCTTGAAAGGTCATGAAATTATTATTCAGTTTGTAACTCGAATGCTTTGTGCTGGTTTGATTCATGGTGACTTGTCTGAGTTCAACGTGCTGGTTGATGAATCAGGCCCCGTTATCATCGATTTGCCTCAAGCAGTCGATGCTGCCGCGAATAATAATGCGAAGTGGATGCTTGAGCGTGATGTTAATAATATGACCGTATATTATGGCCAGTATGCACCGGAATTACTGGGTACCCAGTATGCAAAAGAGATGTGGGCATTGTTTGAAGCGGGAGAGCTCACGCCTGATACTGAGCTGACCGGTGAATTTGATGAGAGTACGGAAAAAGCGGATGTCGATGGTCTGATGGAAGAGATCAATGCGGTGATGGAAGCTGAGAGGCTGCGTAAAGAACGTTTGCTTGAGGCTCAAACATTAGACTAGTTTAATACCCGCGCCCTAAACGTAAATTTATGGCGCGGTAAATAGATAATCTAACCTAGGATTAGTTCTGAATCGAGATCAGTTAAGATCATTTTTTGGATATTGAAACCCATAAACATCAGAATAAGGCACCAGTTTAAGAAAGGGAGATTACCTTTGTCTAGGTTGTCCTGAAACTGCCCTGGCTTCCAATTGAAAATACCGGCTAAATCATCGGCTGACAATTTTGTAAATGTCTCCTCACCAATAATCCTACGTAGTTGCTTTGCTGTTGGTTTAACAAATTTATTCGCGGGTAAGAATGCGTCAGGTTTAAATGCGCGCATGACCTTACGGGCATCGACGGGGTAGGGCTGGCCATTATTTTGAATGTTTGGATGGCCAACTAGTCCGAGAAGAAAACACCAGCATGGGTACGGAATTGTCGATATTTCATCAGGTTCCCTTTTATAGCGGGCTGTCCAGTCGCAAAGCTTTCCTTCCGACAAACCGGTTAACTTCACCAAAGCTGCTGATTCATAACCATTTTCACGCAACAAATTTAATACTTCTGCGACTTCTGATACGAAGGGCTTTGTCCAATTGTTAGCGGCAGTTAAGGTATTTTCTCTAATCATTATTTAAGCTCTTTTTTTTTGAGCCTATGCTAGCTCACTGAAACCATTTAACGATGTCGAATCATACTGGTAAACGCCTTAATGTCAAAAGCATTCCCCCAAATGACCATTAATGTGTTGTAATTAGAAGTAATAGTTTCTACAGCATTGCGAATGAAGCAGGCTGATTAATATTTAAGTTATTGAATAATGAATAATAAAAGTAGTGTTCAATCATCTGGTTACCAATCAATTGATGTTCCTTTCGAGTATCGTCATACATGCTGGTTTTGTGGCGAGCCTTACTATGAGTCTTATTCATTTATGGCATCACCAAACTACGATCGGCAGCAACTGCCGATAATGGTACCGTGCTGTCAGGAATGCTATACCTTTTGTCATTCAATAAAGGTTAGTGGTTTGGATTTGCTACGCGATAAAGTGAAAGAGAAGCTGCATCGCAAGTATGAGAAACACCTGCAAATTGGCGCGAATTGGACAAAAGAGGAACTTGAGGATTCAGAGTTTGAGGGAAAAGCCCTTGAAGGTTTTCGAGAAAGTGCTTGGAAAATGTTTGAGATTGCCAAGTACCGTGTCAATTATTCCGGCTGGCCACTGACTATTGATGGTTTACCTGTTATGGGTATAACAAGTAGTTTTCAGGTTGAATTTAACGGCATAATTTACCCCAGTTTGGTGCAGGCCGTTGTACAGCTGGCCAAGGCGTATAATATCCCTCAGCCATATCTTGAAGATGTGGTAGAAGTTGTTGGTCGTAACCGCTTGGCATATGCTCTTCGGTTTGCCAAAACGACATATGGTTATTCTGCAGAAGAGCGGGAAGCAAGTATAGTCAGTTTGAAAGTGATGTTGGCAGAAGAGAGTGCACAGTCAAGGGAAGAGACTAAGCCTGCGTTAGGTATTGATGTGGCAGTGTCTGAAATTACAGAGTTGATACTGAGCCGCACCATGATTTCGCCTCATGCGATTCAATGGGTGCTGAAAGAAGGAATTTCAACGTTAAGTCAACTTGCTGAACATGAGGATGCTTTCTTTGAGTACTTCACGCAAGAATCAGAACTTGTGGCCTTTACTTATTTCAATGGGATACAAGTGTATTTAGATAAACGTGAGACAGATTGTGAGTGGGCAATGAATGAAGACCCTAATCGAGCTCTGTTTGGAAGGATAGCTTAGCTAGAAACGGGCAGAAGAGGGTATCTTTTCTGCCCGAAATATAGTTAATTCACTATCTAGTGATTGTTGGTTATATATCTTGGTTAAGGCTTATTGATTATGACGAGCCCATACCATCGTTTTCCCTTTTTCATCAAAGGCAACAACGTTGAATGGATCCTGTTGATCTTTATATTCCATCCCTGGTGAACCCATCGGCATACCAGGAACGGCAAGACCAATCATCCGAGAAGGCTTAGAGTCGATGAAACGCTGAATGTCTTCTGCAGGGACATGCCCTTCAAAAGTATATCCTTGAATTTCTGCGGTATGGCATGATGCGTACTCAGGACGAATGCCCAGCTCAATTTTTTTGGCTGTCATATCTTGTTCAAGTACCACGTCCAGTTCAAAGCCGTTGTCTTCCATGTGTTTTACCCAGTCTTTACAGCAGCCACAGGAAGGGGATTGGTAGTTAGTTCCTTTAATCGTTTCAGCGATTGTGAATGTGCTGGTTACCAGTAGGGATAGGGCCATAATGTGATTAAGTTTCATTGATAAATCCTGTTTTTCTAATGATAAAAATTCAATTGAATTAGATGTCGTGAAATGCTTTGAGCAAGCTGGACTAAATGTGGCTTGCTCGGTCATTTAGGACAAAACAGGTGGGCGTAGAATCACATCGTAGAAGAATTGGCGTTCACCCACAGGCTCGGTAAATACTTGACCGGTAGAAGGAACAGATATTTGGGATGAATGAGAGAGAATTGCAAACTGAACGTTGTTGGCATGACACTCGTGATCAATGCAGCAGCTTGGGGTTGAGTTATGCTCATCGATCTCGTTAACATTACACATTGTAACGTAGCTTTGAGAAAGAGAAGCCAATTTTTCGCAGCATGACATTGCCGAGGTCATTCGACAGTTATCACTTGTTGGTTGTGCCTTCCTGTAGGTTGAATCAGCACTCACAGATGATGTAAGCACTGTGAATAGCATTGCAAGCATCATGATTTTTGAAACGATCTGCTGCAGCCGTTGCATGCACTACCTATAACTTAAACAAGTAAACCAACACTGTGAGTATATCTATGTTTTGTTTGTAGTCAAAGTTTTGCGGTTGATTTCTTAACCTTAACGTTGTTCTGACATTTGCCTTTGGTATTTGAGTTTTAATCAAAGGATAAAGATAAAATGACGCGAAGGTTTATGGGTATGCAGTACACAGAAAAAGACCGACAAGTATTACACGACACATGGATGAGCTATAAGGCAAAGATGCGGGTGACCCAAATTGAGATGGCAAAGAGGCTTGGGCTCAGCCAGTTGGTGTTTTCAGATATTTTACGGGGTCAGGTGCCGCTAGAGCACAGTTTTGTCAACCAGTTTTGCGATTATATCGGTGTTGACCCTGCAATAACGTTACCATCGTTGAGACGGCAAGTTGGTGGAACGTTACCAAATTCAGTGATGCTGACTAATACCTACATCGTTGATGGCAACATCAAGAATGTTAGGTATAGCGGAAACCAGATTATTGTTGAATATGAACATAATGTTCAAACATATTGAGATTGTTTTGTCATAATAATACCTTTCATACCAAAAGCCCCGTTATAATCAAAGCCTTGCACTACTCGTGCAAGGTAACTCTTATCCCTCATTAATCCCTTTGTAATCTTAATCAAGATTATTGTTGTTTAGACTTTTAGTTAGTCTTAAATATAAATAATACAACTTTTTTAGTAGATGCTTTTTGATAAATTTAATAATTAAACTCCAAGTGCTGAAAAAGCATGAGTTTGATTATTAATATTAAGAATAATAAATGTCCTTAAACATTAGACGGTTATGGTTAAAATCATGAATATTTTCTTTTGGCGTCTTGATGTTTTAACACTATGTTCTAGATTTAAAAAGTCTTAGTAATAAGATATTTATAGTAAGGGAATATTAAGATGGCTTGCAATAAATATAATGATTTAATTTTCATCTGTGATTCCAGTTTACAATCCTCACTATTTAGAGATTACCTTGAGAAATCACTGGATATCTCTATAAAAATGAGCACGATTGAGGGTTTGTCTGGATTGGCTATCCCATCTAAGAGCTCCGTACTCATTATCATTGATAACACACATATTGATGATGAGTCATTAGATTTGTATATTAAATTTCTTATTGAAAAGTCGGTAAGTGGTAACGAAGTATTAATTAACTCACCAAACAATGTTGCTGTTAATGTCATAGCAAAATGGCCAAATATGGTTGGGGTTTTTTTTGCTGGGGATGGCATGAATGTTGTTGCCAAAGGAATGAAGAAAGTACTTGAAGGAGAGTTGTGGTTAAGCCGCAAGCTTACTAATGATCTTATTGCTTCGTACCGAAATAAGGATGCCATTGTCGCGAAATCGACGGCGAACCTAACGACAAGAGAAAAAGAAATAATGCAGTTGCTTGTGTTAGGCGCATCAAATGTCCAAATAGCTGAAACATTATTTGTCAGCGAGAACACTGTAAAGACGCATCTGTATAACGTGTTTAAAAAGATCAATGTCAAGAACAGGATGCAGGCTTTTATGTGGGCAAAAAACAATCATTACAATGACTTGCCATTATGAAGCTAGTAATTATCGCACTATTTCCAGTGTTGTTGTTACCGGCATATTTAGTGGAGGCTGAAGAAGGAAAACCACTCGAAAATGGCCCTCCACTAGAACAGAAAAATGGCACTCTTGATGATTTGAAAGAAATTAGTGGTGTGGTGATAGATCGCACCATGACACGGCTGGGAGAGGATTTTTATTCTCTCTTTTCTCAAAAGTTAAATGATGAATTTGAAGATTTGGAAGAGAACCTTACAGTAAAAGAGCGCCCTACAGCTCTGTCGGGAAGCATTATTACGGTTCTTCACCGACAAGCAATTATCTACCGTACGGCAGTATCCCCTGGGCGAGATCAAATAGAAGCAAAGGTGGATGATGCAATTAAAACGGTTAGTTCTTATGTCGTGAGGTGGCGTATAGAGCGATATTTAAAAGATACCTTTGATGTTGATTATGACGAAATATAAGAGGACTAATCATGAAAGGGAGCATACTCGCCTTAGCTTGTCTGATAGCAATATCGGCTAAGGTCTCGGCGTCAGAACTGGTCTATACGCCGATTAATCCCAGCTTCGGTGGTAATCCACTAAACAGTGCTCATTTGTTGGGAGTAGCCAATGCAATTAATGATCATAAAGCACCGGATGATGGTTTGCTTGATGAACAGTCAGACTTGGAGCGTTTGGCAGCCAGTCTAGAGTCTCGCTTGATAAGTCAGTTATTGTCTGATGTCGGTAACGGAAATACTGGTCAGCTTGTTACAAATGATTTCATACTGAACATTGTTGATAACAACGGTAGTTTGGTTATTCAAATAACTGATAAAGAAACAGGTGAATCGTCGACAATTCAGGTGAGTGGTCTGGTACCGGATTTATAGGGAGAAGGTGGATGAAAGCGCTAGTTTGGGGGAGCTTGCTGCTCTTATTATCCGGATGTTCGATGTCACTTGAGACGCCGGAAATAAGCAAAGAGCCAACATTGATGGCAAGAGGGGGAGCATATCAAGACCTTGTTTCGTTACCGCTGCCTAAAGGAAAAGTATTCGTATCGGTCTATGATTTTAGGGATCAAACAGGTCAATACAAGCCACAGCCTAACAGTAACTTTTCAACGGCTGTCCCGCAGGGAGGGGCTGCACTGTTAACGACTGCACTACTGGATTCCAAATGGTTCATACCGCTTGAACGAGAGGGTTTGCAAAATTTGCTGACCGAGCGAAAAATTATTCGAGCGGCTCAGAAAAAGGATGAGATCCCGACTAATCATGGTGTTCACCTACCTTCATTAGCTTCTGCAAATATTATGGTTGAAGGAGGGATAGTGGCATACGACAGTAATGTAAGGACAGGAGGTGCCGGGGCTCGTTATCTAGGTATTGGTGCTTCGGGTCAGTACCGAACGGATCAGGTTACCGTCAATGTCCGAGCTGTTGATGTGCGTAGTGGGCGTATTTTGCTTAGTGTTACAACCAGTAAAACTATCTTGTCGAAAGAACTTCAAACTGGTGTATTTAAGTTTATAGATTATAAAGACTTACTGGAGGCTGAGCTTGGCTATACAACTAACGAGCCAGTTAACCTCGCGGTAATGTCAGCGATAGATGCAGCTGTCGTTCATGTGGTTGTTGATGGTATCCAGGCTGGATTGTGGGAGCCGCTTCGTGACGCTGACCTTCAGCACCCTATTATCCAAGAGTATATGCTACGTTCGAAACCTATTATCTAATCATTTTCCCCTCATGATATTTGAAGCCCTCATTGAGAGGGCTTTTTTATTTGGTCTCAGTTGATCTTTTACTTATTCTTAATATTTTATTCTCAGTTATGAGATAATAACTGTTGCTTGACAAATAATTAAGATACTAATAATAAAGACATTTTTATTATTACTGTTGCAGTGGCAATAACTTAATTGTTTTTATTAATATGACCCTGAAAGTGATATCAATAAAATCAAAGCCAAAATATAATCGATTAAGTTGTTGACTTTTAAGTTTTTTATGATTAGCACTCAAACTATTTTATTAATATCTGTAACCTTTATTCACCTCTAACGATTAGAGTAAGAAGTTTTTAATCTCAATAAAAGTATTAACTGTGAGATAAGAGTTTCATGATTAGGTTCATGGAACAATGCCTAGAAAATTCGATACTGAAATTACAAATTGAATGCATGGCTGTGAAAATGAAAAGTTACCAAATGCTCATTATTCCTCTGTTGGTATCTGGTGTAACAGGTATTAGCTTTAACGTATATTCTACTGACCTTGCGCTAAATGAATTAGGTAAGCTATCTGAGTTACAGTTAGGCAACGACAACATTGCAAATGTTGAGCAAAATGGAGCGTACCATAGTACAGCAACTATCGTACAACAGAATAAATACAACGGACTGGGTAACGCAGCTAAGATCAAGCAAAGTGGTAGTCGTAATGATGCCTATATTGCTCAGAAAGGAAGTGGTAACAAGGCATATATCGATCAAAATGGCGATGATAATTATGCAGCAGTCCTCGAAGATGGTTTTGATAATACTGGAGTGATTCTTCAGTATGGTAGTAATAATAAAGCAGCAATAATACAAAAGGGAAGTAATAATCGAGGTGAGATAGCGCAATATGGAAATGACAATAAAGCGTTAATCGTCCAAAAAAGTAACGTAAGATATTTTAAATCCGATATTAACCAGACTGGTGGTCAAACACATGTGATCATCAATGGTATGAACAAAAGCATTACTGTTCGATAACACAATTAAGGAATTGTCATGAAAAATCTAGCTCTATTAATTTCAGCAGCTCTTGTTTCAACATCTGCTGCAGCTACGGGATATTATAGTGATAACAAATCGACAGTTAAAATTAAGAACAACAGTGATGGAAACCATGTCACAGTGTATCAGGCGTCTCCAAGTAGTTATGATGGTAATACGTCAGATGTATTAATAGACTATGATTCAGATTATAACTACGTTACTGTTAATCAATATGGTGAAAAGAATACTTCAGATGTAGATATTAACTATAACTCTGATAATAACAGTGTTTATGTCAGACAATCAGGTTACTACAATAATTCTAAGGTTGGTATACAGAACTACGCAGATGACAATACTGTAGGGGTATATCAAGATGGAAACTGGAATTATTCTGATGTAAATATTGATAAAGGTGACTGGAACAACGTACATGTTGATCAGTATGGTGATTACAACATGTCTAATGTTGATATTCTTGGCGAAAACTCAGATTACAACTATGTTTCTGTAAGTCAAGGCGGCGATTACAGCAAGTCTGATGTGTTAATCAACGATTACTACTATGGTCCGACAAGTTATAACACAGTATACGTAACTCAAACAAATAATGATTACTCAAATGTTGAGATTACGAAAGGATCTTCGTACAACACGGTTTATGTAACTCAATACTAGTTTAATTAAACGTGTAGATTATTGATGTATAGTTCGCTGTACCCTATGGGTGCAGCGAGTTTTATTTATGGTCATTATGGTTGCATGTAATAACAAGTCAATTAAGTCTTAATCTGCAATTGAGCGTTTTTGGTATAAGCTGCTGTATTTAATGGTTATTTTTGTGGTGGTGCTTTTTTACTAAAAAATGAAATGTCTGTTCATCAATAATCAGTAGAATGTTTTTTCTTCATATTAATAAAAGTATTATGTATAAGAATTTATTTTCATGATTAGGTTTATGGAAGAATATCTAGAAAGTTCGATACTAATAATACGAATTAAATATGTTGACCTGTTAAAAATTAGTTCTTCGATAGACCTCTTTCAGGTGCTAAAAATTATTTTTAATAATGTAGGCCTTGCGCTAATTACAGAAACATTTACTGATGATATTTTGTAATTGTTGGTTAAGAAGGAATTATCAGTACTCAAGCAGTCGTGACCAACAGATAATATAGATGAATAATTAAAATGGAATTATAGTCAAGGATAGATAAGTTGAGTTCTTAATAAAAATTATATTGTACGATAACACAATCTAAGGAATTATCATGAAAAACCTAGCTCTATTAATTTCGGCAGCACTAGTCTCTACATCTGCAGCAGCAACCGGTTATTACACGGATAACAAGTCTGATGTGAAAATCAAACACAATAGTGATGGTAACCATGTCTCTATTCATCAAGTATCACCAGGTAACTATAAAGGTAACAGGTCAAAAGTTAAGATCAGTTACGGTTCTGATCATAATGATGTAGATGTCTCGCAGTATGGTAAAAAGAACAAGTCTGGTGTTTATATTAAACATAACTCAGACCATAATTATGTAACTGTTGGTCAGAAAGGTTATCGTAATAACTCTAAGGTGAATATTGGTTATTACGCTGATTATAATGATGTCGATGTTTACCAAAAAGGTGCTTTCAATTATTCAACGGTAAGCATTAAAGGTGGTGACTGGAATAGTGCTGATGTGAAACAGAAAGGAAATGGAAACTACTCTACTGTTGATATCCTTGGCGAAAATGCTGATTATAATGATGTTACTGTTAAGCAGTATGGTGACTATTCTAAATCTACTGTGCTAATCGATGATTACTACAATGGTGCAACTAAACACAATACTGTTCTCGTTAAACAGTCTAATAATGATTACTCTCATGTTGAAATTACAAATGGTTCATCGTACAACACTGTTTATGTAAATCAGTACTAACTAAATGAAAGTAAGAAACATCACTGCTCTTTTATTCGCTGCATTCCATGTGAATGCAGCGTCTTTTCCGCCTTTAGGTATCACCTGCGATATTGGAGCTGATACGGTTAAGTTGATTGTGAAAAATGATAGTCGCAACTATGTGCAATTAAAAATCGTATCTAGCAATAATAATGTCATGGTATCAGGGGGAAGCGGTAATAGTACTAGCTCATTAACGTTGAGTAAATCACAGTTTCCCGTGACGCTAGAGAGCAGCCAGACCGATCCATTAGTGATTAATAGGGATTGTGATATGGAAATCAAAAACGCTTCATAAGAAGCGTTTTTTGTTTTCGAACGTTACGGGTTAGTTTTCATCGTCCCATTCAGGTACGAATAAGTATAAAAATCCCGCGCATGCGATAGATGCGAGTATATCCGTTGGCCAATGCATCCCTAGCCAAATTCGACTTACCCCTACACCAGTTGCCCAAAGAATGAGAAGACCAGCACCTGCGAACTGACGCCTTCGGTAGAAAAAACCTCCCCAGAAGACCACACAGACAGCGGCAAAAATAGTGTGTCCGGAAGGTAAGGAATAGTTAGTCTCTCCCTGCCAATGTGATGTACGCCAATTGCTGACATTCGTTGTGGCTAATTGAACGGCTTTTTCCTTTTTGTCATCACTTAGCTGATAAAACTCGTTGGCGGAATGAACAATACCTAAGCTTTGTAGTTGATAGGTATAGGGCCTTGGAATTTCAGTGATATGTTTCAATGCTGTTTTGGCGACGAAACTCAGTACTAGCAAAATCGCAAATTGTATCCCGAGTTTTACTATGGCTTGTTTGGGTAACTTCAATAGCAGCGGAACGATGGACAGAGTGCAAACGGTGATTAGAAACCCAGGGCTACCAGCAGAGGCAGTTAACAGCGTGAAAGTTAGGCCTGTGGTATCTGCTACGTTTTCTGTTAGATCCGCGGTGGAGAAAAACATCAGCACGCCAGACATAACAGTGGCGAAAAAGAGTAGGGTGATATACCCAGGAACTTTTTTAATAAGAAAAGAATTGGTTAGCATTGTTGTTCATGATGAAAGTTGTGGAGAAGTAGTTTACCAGAGGATAAAGCCTTCAAAGTGAAAATAATGTCATTTTATGTTTGAACAGCATTCTTATGCAATAAAACCATTTGAACTCTAACGAATGCTCATTCACTGAAACATGTTATGAACAACAGCTGTAGACACGTAATTTTGAGTTTTTCCCCTTCAGGCAACTCTAATTTTTGCTACGAATCACAGTTTTTTTTGCAATCCAATGACATTTTTTTCTGGTTAAATGCCTCATAAGCTGATAATGTGCCGCCCCTCACAGTAACCGTGAGAATATTATGCACTGCAATACACATAAAGTTGGCGATAAACTGGTTCCAGCTCTAACGATTGGCTTCATCAGTTTTTTCCTACTTTCCTCTCTCATCGACCTGTCACTCGTTACCAGTGTGATTCAGTCAATGTTTTCTTCAGTGACTTCACAATTTGGGTACGTCTGGCAATGGTTGATGATTATCAATTTTGCTGTGGCAGTGCTTATCGCTGTAACCCGATACGGTAAGATACGTATGGGCAAGCAAGCGAAACCAACTATCGGCACTTTCCGCTGGTTGGCAATGATTATGTGCACCTTACTTGCCGGTGGCGGGGTTTTTTGGTCTGCCGCAGAACCTATCTATCACTTTATGACGCCTCCTCCGAGCTTTCCTGATGTGGCTGGTTCTACTGTCGAGGCTGTAACCCCGGCACTGAGCCAGAGCTTTTTGCACTGGGGATTTTTGGCTTGGGCGGTGTTAGGCACACTCGCTACAATTGTTTTAATGTATGCTCACCATCAGGGTGGCGTAAAACTGCGTCCGAGAGCACTATTGTACCCGCTATTGGGTGACCGATTAGAGAACCATTGGTTTGGCTCTGTTATTGATGCTTGCTCAATTATTGCGGTCGCTGCCGGTACGATTGGTCCGATTGGATTTCTGGCCTCACAGCTAGGGTATAGCCTTGAATCTGTGATGGGGATAGAAAACACTGTCTCTAGCCAATTAGGTATTTTGGCTGTAGTGGTAGCGGTTTATTCAGTTTCTGCCTTTACGGGGATGGATAAAGGGCTGCAATGGCTAAGCAGGCTGAATGTAGTAGGTGCTTTTGCATTACTACTGGTTATGCTGGTGTTTGGACCGACTCAGTTTATCTTCGAACATTTTGGTTCGGCGTTTTCACTGTATTTGGAGCAGTTGCCTGAAATGAGCCTTAATGCCGAGGCTCCAGAGTGGAATTCATGGTGGACATGGTTCTTCTGGGGTTGGTTTATTGGCTTTGCTCCAATGATGGCTATTTTCATTGCACGTATTTCCGAAGGACGCAGCATTCGAGAACTGATCCTGACTGTTGCGATTGGTGCACCTATCGTGACTAACTTCTGGTTTACCGTTCTGGGTGGTACTGGTATTTTCTTCGAGCTTCAGTCTCCGGGAAGTATCTCCGGACCACTTAACGCTGCTGGTCTTCCTGCTGTACTGTTAGCATCACTGTCTCAGCTTCCATTCAGTAGCTTGCTGGTTCCTGCGTTCTTGGTGTTGACTACGACATTTGTGGTGACAACAGGGGACTCAATGGCATATTCAATCTCAATGGTTGTGTCGGGAGATAACGAGCCGAAGAAATCTCAGCGTCTATTCTGGGCGATTGTGATGGGCTGTGTGGCCGCAGTATTGCTTGTGGCCGGAGATGGTGGGTTGAATGCATTGCAATCATTTATTGTGATCACTGCCGTTCCCGTATCTTTGCTGGTTGCGGTGACGTTAATTACGGGACCTATGGCCGTGATGAAAATGCGGGTACATGAGAAGAAGAAAGCTCAAGTTTGGCAGCCGGAATGTGCAAGCTCAACTATCTAAGTTGAGGTGATATTCCAGCAGCTAGAAGAAACACTCCCTCGGGAGTGTTTTTTTATGCTGGTCGGTATCATTACGCAGGTTAGGATCTAGCCAGCGTAATGTAAGGTCAGCTTTCTTTCTGTTCCTGATTCTACTTATGAAAGTTAATTAAACGTCGCTCTTCAAGTATCCCTGATTCAATACTCCCACAAATTGGAAGGTGCGAATTGTGTCTTACAAATGTGGCTTAGAGGGGGAGATGTATCATTCCAGCTTTGTAGAGAAGGCCGTTAGCTCTGTCTTGTTTCAGCAAGACCGGACCGTCGAGATCGACGATTTCTGCATGCGTGGCGACAGGCAATACTGCTTCCATCGCTAGGGAGCTGCCAACCATACACCCAACCATGATTTTGAAGCCTAATGCCCGCGCTTTTGTTTCAAGTGCGAGGGCTTCGGTCAGGCCTCCGGTTTTGTCTAGTTTAATATTAATCACTTCATAGCAGCCAATCAGGTTGTCGAGGTCGTTACTAGTGTGACAGCTTTCATCGGCACATAATGCAATGGGATGATTGATACCCAGTAACTTATTGTCCATCCCTTTAGGGACGGGTTGTTCAATCATTCTGATATTAAATTGAGTCAGTTGCTTGAACAGCTTATCAAGATCAAGTTCCCCCCAGGCTTCATTGGCATCGAGAATAATATCGACATCGGGGGCACTCTTGCGTACAGCTTTGACGCGCTCGATAATAAGTTCATGGTTTAGTTTAATTTTGACCAACTTGGTGCCCAGCTCGCATAACTCCATTGCTTGCTTGGCCATTGCTTGCGGCGTATCAAGGGACACCGTCATCGCAGTAACGATTTCGGGTTTGATCGCAAACACTTGAAGAGGAAAGGCGGCTTGATACTCAAGACGCCAAAGGGCGCAGTCTACAGCATTCCGAGCTGCCCCCGCAGGCAAGTATTGCGGCAGGTTGGCTCTGGTTAATTGGATCTCAGGGAGCTGATGATTGAGAGAATCGATTTGCTTTATCACAGACTCGACGCTTTCACCGTACCGCGGATAGGGCGTACATTCTGCTGTTGCTGATTGGTCATTGTGCTCGATAGCGACAGTGACGACATCCTGATGAGTTCTTGTCCCTCGCGAAATCGTAAACGGGCGTGCTAAAGGGAACTGTTCGTGTTGTGCGCTTAGAATCATGTTATTCCCTTATCTTAGATAGAATGTAACTTGTCTACGATAGTTGAGACACCAAAGCGGACCGGGTCGGTAACGGGTAGCCTGTATTGCTGTTCCCACTGCTGACACAAAACAAGGGCATCCTTTTCACCTATTGAAGAGGTATTGAGGCAGATCCCAATAACAGTGGCTTTTGGGTTTGTAAGCCTGGCTGCAATTTGGTTGGCTTCAAGGGTTACTCTTATTGAGGGAACTTCCATATGCGGCAAGTGGCGAATATGAGCCCGCCCGATTTCATGACATAGCACCAGGGCATCAGGCTGGGAGCCATGTAACAGTCCAAGGCTGACACCGGCAAAAGAAGGATTGAGCAGTGAGCCCTGGCCTTCGATAACATCCCAGTCATGGTCGGTAAAATCAGGACTGATCGCTTCGGCTGCGCCAGAAATAAAATCCGCGACAACGGCATCCACCGAAATGCCTGTTCCTGAAACTAGAATACCGGTTTGTCCGGTTGCGCAAAATTGGCTATGAATCCCTTGCCGGTTCATCTCTTTTTCAAGAGCAAGGGAGGTATACATCTTCCCCACAGAACAGTCTGTTCCTACAGTGAGCAGGCGCTTTCCCTTACGTGGTTTACCTGTTCCGACTTTCAGTGGCAGATCATAATGACGAACGTCATATAGCTGATTGCCGTGAGCATTTGCAGCTTTGGTAAGCGCTGGAAAACTGATAAGTCGTTGGTGCATGCCAGAAGCAATATTGAACCCCAGCTCAATTGCTTTTTGCAGGGTTGCTAACCATGTTTGAGGAATGAATCCGCCAGCATTTGCAGTACCAACCACTAACGTTTTTGCCCCAAGTTCTTTTGCTTCAGTCAAAGAAAGATCGGGTATACCTAGCGATACAGTTTCTTTACTCAGCCTCAGTTGGCCGGTACACAGTTGCGGCCGCCATTGCAGGATCCCTTTTGCAGTTTTAGCGGAAAGGGGATCGGTGACATCACCGAGAAACAGTAAATAAGGTTGTGGAATATGCATAGTGCTTCCCTGTACAGGCTCAAATGGTATTGGTCACTCTAAGGAACGTATTGCCGGATGCCGAATACTTATTTATCCGTAGGGTATAAACGAAGGTTATACCCTAGGAATGCGCAATGAGCTGGCTACTGATTCTATGTAATGGCTATTTATTTTTTTGGTTATCTGGCTTCTTGGGGGCTCTAGGCTTGAGTAGTTTTCTGATAAGAAGTGCGTAAGCAATCATTGAGACAATAGGGAAGAAGTAGTCTGCCATCTTAGCGTCCTCAGCAAGTAATCGTAGGTGTTGTGTTATTGCAGGCACGTTTCAATTCATAGTATAGAAGGGATGCGAACGGCTGAAGCGTTAGCGGGTAAGCATAGATACGAATTTTTCACCGGTCACCGAGAGTGGGCTGTGGTCGGCATACAGTAATGATACGGAAAATTGCAATGCAGGCTCGAGGCGTTTCTTCTGCAGTTGGCTGGCAAAGAGGTCTGCTGTCCAGGGATCGACCACTGCGATACCGGCTCCATGTTCGACCAACTGTGCTGCTGCACTGTATGATCTGACCGTTATTTGGTGGCGATAATCAGACGCATACTTTTGAATCTCTTGATTTAATAGACTACCAAGCGGATCGCGGGTATCTAGTCCAATTATGTCTTGTGACGCTGTCACGACATGTTGGAGGTTGAATGCTTCGTTGTTATCTGTGTCTGGCAAGCTATGATACGCATGTGGGTAGAGTAATACCATTTTTTCAGTGAAAAGCTGTTGGCCTGATATCGCAGGTGGTACTTCATCTCCAAAGCAGACAACCAAATCCAGTTGGTTCTGTAGTAAAGCGGCACACAGAGCCGTTCGGTTATCTGTACTTAGCTCAACCGAGATATCACTATTCTTACACAGCTCACTGATCACAGGCGTTAGCAGCGATGTTGCCAAAATAGGTGGTGCTCCAACTCTTAGGTGCTGGTTACCTTTTTTGACTTTATTAGTGAGGGAATGAAAGCAGCCGAGCTGCTGGTAAATTTTCTCGGCTTCAGGAAGTAATTTGCGCGCTTCATCTGTCGCAATTAAACGACCTTTTATACGTTGAAATAACGCAAAACCTAGCTGCTGCTCAGTATGCGAAAGTACGCGAGTAATGTTGGGCTGAGATACATGGAGTAGCCTGGCTGCACCGGAAACCGTTCCTGATTTCATGACGGCGTAAAACACTTCGATTTGCCTGAGGTTCAAAATAGACTCCTGTCAGTTGACTACTCATCGAATATAACGCTTCGTCCTATAAGATGAAACCTGGAGTTACAGTAAAATAATTAGTGATTGGGATAAAGATGATGTTTTGTATGAGAGAGCAGCTTGGTATTACTTTACTAGCCTTTGTGGCTAATATGAATAATACCAAGCAGGATATTTTTAGGGCCAAATTGTCATCTTAAAGCCATGAGTACTTACCATTCAGAGCTACTTTAGCGCTTTAGATGAAATAGGTACCATGATATGGCGATAAGGGGTATCTTTCCACATGATGTATGGGCCGCCAGCGCTTGGGTCATCGGTTAATCCCTTAAGCATTTCTTCCGGCACGATGATCATCAAGTGGGCTCCCATTTCGACATAATCATCCGCTTTTTTGGGGTCGGAATGATAAGGGTCAGAGTTACTGACGCCTGCTCCGATGTCACCTTGAAGCATGTATGAAATTCCGATGCGATCTGCCTTGAAATCTTTCTTGTTCACCATGGCATCTAACATTTCCATCCATACAGGATCGTTACACATTGGCATGCCGTCATTAGGGAATGTATTTGGGAGACAGATCCAGCTATTGGTACCTTTAGATAACACTCTACCGTTCGCGACGACTGTCGCATTATCACTGATTTCTGCGGGCGCGGCTGATTTTGCCCTTGCAATAAGTGCATCAACATCCTCTTCGGCTACACTGTTCATTATTCCAACTGAGCTTGTTATTGCAGCAAGAAATAATTTTGGAATTAAGTGCTTAATCATGTTCATTTCTCCACTACTTCTATGAATGGCACTACTGTGCCAATGCAATATCAGTAAAAGACAACATAAAGTATAGGGGGGTTGGGGAGAAACTAGATTTGATATGGATAAATAAAATGCCGACACAGAGGTCGGCATTTTTAGATTCTTGCAGGCTTAAGAAGGCTAAGCGGCTGCTAATAAAGCTGTAAAATCATCTTTGCGTTGGTTGAAGCGGTTAACCAAATCATCGATATCATCTTGGCAGTATGGCTTAAGGCCACTCATAACCATGCGCTTACGGCCAGTGCCAACAACTTCGTCATTCTCTTTAAAGCAGAATTGTAGTGTGACGCTGCCACGTTTGCCGTCAACATCAATTTCTGAACCCGTGAGCTCGACAGTTGGCGCTGTCACATCAAGGCGTTCAAAGTCTAACTCCATACTCTCATAAATAACCAAAGGACGAGTTGGATTAATCATGATTTGCTTGGATTCCATTAGGGGAACCATGATATGCGGGAAGTTCATACCCGAAAACTGAACATAGCTCTTGGTTACTTGTTCAATCAATGCTTGGTTCAGAGTGGTATCACCATCTCTTATGATGTGTAGGTACTCTTTACCGCTGCCATCAACCATTGATAGGTCAGTGCTCGATTTTTGATCGACACTGATCGCAACGCCATCATTGATCATACCCGCGAATTCGAAACGCATTTTCTGGCTCAGGCCTACTTGGGAGAGAACAACAGAGAAAAGCAGGTCACCCGGCACACAGAAACGTTTGTTATCTTCGTCATGGATAGGGTTGAAGTCACCGGCGACTTTTTTCGCGAAATGACTGGCTTGCTCACGTGTGAAAGAAAATTCACCGTTCTGTTCAGAGTAATACGATTCTAAAAACATGCTTAACTTATGAATACCTTAGTTAATCAAACTATCGACTATTCTACATGAGAAGTTCAGAGTAGATGGTCTAGCCAGTGAGAAAACAGTAAATATTGACTGTCAGGAGGAAAAAACATAAGCCCAACTGGCTGAATACACATACACTTTTGGGGGGGATTATGCCGCTTATGCGATCATAAACTTAATGCGATTATAGTTTGTGGCCTTGATAGATGGTGGAAAAGTTCCGTTTTTTAAATACAGCGACTAATTCTGTAGGAAAGAACAAAATGTTGTCTAGTTCATCGAGTGGTACCCATTCGTAGCCAATCTGGGCTGGGTCTAGATTACTGGGTTTGCCTACAAAGATGGGTGACTTGCCCTCAACAAAAATTTCTAGTTGATGGAAATGTTCGGGAAGGTAAGGCGTCGGATAACGGTTCGAAATAAGATCTCTGATGCATAAGACATCTCCCATGTGTGCTTGTAAGCCTACCTCTTCCATAAGCTCTCGGTGAAAAGCATCTACCAATGTTTCACCATATTCTACGCCGCCTCCTGGGGTAATATACCAAAATCCGCGCTCGTCATAATGCTTGCAAAGCAAAATGTGATCCTGGTTATAAAATACTGCACGTACTGATAAACGAGGTCCCATAAATAGCCCTTTTTTCGGCTTCGGATCATTGCTCTGACAAATGTGTTATAAAAAACATGACATTTATGATGCAACGGGAAGCATAATTATGTACTATCCTTCCCACTTAAAAAAGGCAAAGCAATAGAATCATTTGCATTTGTCTATTAAAAAAGAATTATCTGGCTAGGTTACTTTATCTGAGCGTAAAAAATGTACTGAAAGTACAAACAACCATCTTCTAGACGTGTAGAAGCTCAGGACAATAAAGTAGCACGGAAGCTGCAAACAAAAAAAAGCACTCAGTAAACGGTGGATTCACCGTTTTCTGAGTGCTAATAAATTGCAGTAAATCAATTAAAATAGGGTCTTAGGACTATATACGTCCCAGAAGAGGGATGACCCTAACCACCTCACCTATTTCAACGTTTGGTTGTTTTGGCACAATTTCAATCAGACAGTTGGCCTCGCTCATCGAGCGCAGGATCCCGGAACCTTGTTTCCCTGTCGTTTTCACAGTCAAACGGCCGTTGGCATCTAAGCTATAGATACCTCGGCTGTACTCGGTACGTCCTGGTCGCGAGCGCAATCTCTCTGTTGCCACGGCGTTGAATACCTGAGGCTGCCAGTTCTCCATTCCCTGAATTTTGCGGATAGCGGGTTCGACAAACTGTAGGAAAGTCACCATCACTGCAACCGGGTTACCTGGCAAGCCGAAGAAAGGTGTTTGCTGAATTTGGCCAAATGCCAATGGTCGACCCGGACGCATGTCTATTCGCCAGAAATTAATCTGTCCTAGTCTGTCCAGTACCGTTTTGATGTAGTCGGCATCACCAACAGAAACACCGCCGGAAGAAAGGATAAGATCGGCTTGTTGACTAGCTTGTTGCAGCGTCGCTTCCAGGGCTTCCTCGCTGTCTTCGATAATCCCAAGATCAATAACTTCACAACCAACTTTGGTTAGCATCGAGAGCAGGGTATAGCGGTTGGAATCATAAATACAGTTGGCTTTTTGTGCTTCGCCCGGATGTTGTACTTCATCACCGGTTGAGAAAATTGCGACTTTCACTGGTTGATTAATGCCAATTGCATCAATACCCAGTGAGGCAACCATACCTAGCTCTGGAGCTGTCATTTGGGTACCTGCAGCCACGGCTGTTTGACCTATTGCGAGATCTTCACCAGCCTGACGAACATTTTGACCGGGTTTAATAGGCGCTTTGACTGTATCAAAAGTGACGATGTCACCTTTTTGTTGCGCTAGTTCACGCATGATAACCGTATCAGCATTGGCTGGGACTGGGGCACCTGTCATGATGCGAACAGCTTGCCCAAGCTCAAGCGGTTGATCATAACTATGGCCAGCCAATACGTGGGCGACAACGGTATAGCTATCGCGGTCAAGATTATCGCCACGGATCGCATAACCGTCCATCGCCGAATTGGTATGCTGAGGAACATTGACCGGCGATAGAATATCTTTTGAGACAATTTGTCCCAGAGCTTGTTCCAGCGGCACTTTTATTTGGATCTTCGATGGGACGATTTGTTCCAGAATCAGCGTGCGACCTTCATCAACAGACATCATCTCAGATGGGTTAACATCGCTGCAGCTGAAGCTTTCATTTTTATCTTGGGTGGCGAAGCCGACAACAAAATCAGTCAGCTGATCGAGGTTATTGATATCGAGCTGAGGCAATTCAGTGGATGCGTTGGTGTTTGAGGCTACGGCAATGATATTGCTGTCGTCTGGATGCAGCCAAGGTTTGCCGATTTCCTCGCGATGAAGCTCAACTTTTGGAAAGTCGAGTTTCTTAAAGCCTTCGACCAGAATGAGATCGAGCTGGGTTTGATCGAGTTGGGCAATGAGTTGAGGCAGGGTTGCTTCTTCTTCTGGAGTTTCAGTTACCAGCGCACGGCGATAGCGAGATGATATCAGCATTTGGCCTGCACCTGCTTTTCGCAGACGGTAGCTGTCTTTGCCTTCTTGGTCGATATCGAAGTTGTGGTGTGCATGTTTGATTACGGCAACACGAATGCCTCGTTCGACAAGTTTAGGCAGCATGGCTTCAAGCAGCGTCGTTTTACCGGTGCCGCTCCAGGCTGCAAAGCCTAGCAGGGGCAGGGATGCATAGATCTGACTCATAGTTCCTGTCCAAATTTTTGTAGTTCTTGCGGTGTATTCAGGTTGACGAAGGCATTAGGCTGATCGCTGAAATCGACAGTAATCATATTGCACTGTTTGTATAGCAGAATGATTTTGCGATCGCCGTTTGCAAGGAAACGTTCCAGCTTCGGTAGGATCCGTCGGTTTAATAAAGTTACGACGGGTTGAATATGTTCGCCATCATGCGCAACGGCTATATCAGTGTCGCTCTGACAAGCCTCCGCCATGCGAGAAATGAGATCGGCAGGCAACTGCGGGCAGTCACAAGGAACAAAGCCAATCCATTCATTGTTCAAGTGGTGCAGGGCGGCATGCATCCCGCCTAGAGGACCTGGATAGTCCTGGATATGATCACCAAATACCGAACCATAGGTTTTATAGCGTTCTTGGTTGCGGTTGGCGTTGATCGTAATCGATGATGTTTGTGGCTCGAGAGTGTCGATGACATGTTCGATCATTGCTCGGCCAGCGAGTTCAACTAGTCCCTTGTCATTTCCCCCCATACGGCTGGCTTGTCCACCAGCCAGGATCACCCAGCTTGTATTTTCAGGCGTAGGCATACTCATTGTTATCCTCGTCGACGAGCTGTAGGTCTGCCCGTTCTATTAATTTTGTATTGGTGATGGTCCACTGACGACGACATAAGGCGGTCAGGGCATTTTTCTGGTGACTGGTGATAACTAAGCTTGTACCACGCTCAATCAAGTCTTCGGCAAGGACAACCTGACGCTCGATAGATTCTTGATCAAGGCTGGCACTCGATTCATCCATGAGTAACACTCCTGGCTTCAATACCCAGGCCCGTGCCATTGCCACTCGTTGGCGCTCACCACCAGAAAGGACCGATATATGTTCATCGGCCAAGGTTTCTAACCCTACCATACGAAGGGCATTGATGGCTTCTGTTCGACGTATCTGACGGTTACTAATAGTAAATTTCAGGCCATAACAAACGTTATCGAATACGGTTCCATCAAACATGTAGGGGGTTTGATGCATATAAATGACACCGCCCTGAGTTCGTCCCTTGAACAGTCTTGTTAACAACGATGTTTGTTGTAAGTTCACTTTTCCCGTTGTTGGTTTTTGTAGTCCGGACAGAATCTTGAGCAAGGTGGTTTTTCCAACGCCATTATCACCACTTAGATAAATAGCCTCTTGGGGGCCAACGCTGAGCTGAGGAATATGAAACAGCAGTCGATCTTTGAAGCGGATCGAGAGGTCATGAGCCTGAATGGAGATTTGTGACATCATCTGCTCCTCAGTTTAATTGGTACGCAAGTGGGCTTTGCCCCGCGCAATAGATAGAAAAAAGTTTAGACCGAGTGCTAGTAGTAGTAGCACCATTCCTAAGGCAACACCTTGTGCAAACGCTCCTTTTGAGCTTTCAAGCGCTATCGCGGTGGGAATATTTCGGGTTGAGCTTAAAATATTACCGCCTACCATCATCGAACAGCCGACCTCGGTAATAATTCGGCTAAATGCTGCAATTACAGCTGCCAATAGCGGAAAACGGCTTTCCCACATGAGGCTGAGGAGCGCTCTTGGAATGCTTGCTCCCAGTGTAAGTGATGTTTCCCAGGCCCTGCGATCACTGTTTTGAAATGCGGCATGCATCATTGAGACAAGGATCGGAAAGCAAATTAAGATCTGGCCAAGTATCATTGCCTGTTGGGTAAACAGCATTTTCCAGTCTCCTAACGGCCCGGAGCGAGACAGTAGCATATAAAGCAGCAAGCCAATAACAACGGTCGGAATAGACTGAAAAGTGTTAAATAGAGATAGGATCAGCCAGCGCCCAGGGAACTTGCCATAGGCGAGGGAAAAGCCAATGAGCAATGCTGGCAATAGCACAATGCTTATTGCCAGCAAAGAGACGGAGAAAGAAACACCAACAATGCCCCATAAGGCAGAATCACCGCTCAGCAAAAGCTGAACGGCTTGTTGGGTGGTTTGCCAAATATCCATTTATTGTGCGATAGCATCCGCGACAAAAAGCTGCTCGCCATGTCGCTTATAGTTATTGATCATTGTTTGTGCTTTTGGATTTACCAACCAGTCACTGAATGATTTTGCGCCCTGGTAGTTAACATCAGGGTAGCGGCTTGGGTTCACCAGGATGACTTGGTATGGATTAAATAGACGCTTGTCACCTTCAACCACAATTTTCAAGTCAAGTTTGTTTTGGTATGCCAGCCAGGTTCCACGGTCTGTCATGGTATAAGCCTGAAGTTCAGACGCCATGTTTAACGTTGGGCCCATACCCTGTCCAACAGCCTTATAGCCACCGAAGTTGGGTTCAATTGAAGTTTGTGCCCACAGATTTAGCTCTTTCTTATGAGTACCTGAATCATCGCCGCGTGAAACGAAAGTGGCGTTGTAAGACGCAATCTTGGTTAGGGCGTCCGCAACATCTTTGTCACCCGCAATTTTTGCAGGATCGGTGTCAGGGCCGACAACAACAAAGTCGTTGTGCATCAGTTTGCGTGGTAGTACGCCGTAACCTTCTTCGACAAAGTTAGCTTCAGCTTTCGGCGCATGCGTCATTACCAGATCAACATCACCATTTTGTCCCATACGGAGAGATTTACCCGTGCCAGCCGCCAGAACTTCAACGCTGTAGCCGGTGTCTTTTTTAAATACAGGTAGCAGATAGTCAAGCAGACCTGAATGATAGGTACTCGTCGTGGTGGCAAGACGAATAGTCATATCTTCTGCGGCCTGAACTGCACTTGCAGAGGCAAGGGAAAGGATAACAAGAGTCGTTTTTAAAAATTTCATAGGTCTTCCTGACTTAATGTCAATTAAGTTAATACGAAGTCGCTGTTGCCTGTAAGGCAGACAATTTTGTCGTGTCTGTCGTGGCTAAAGCAAATCAGGTGCCAATTTTTCGAACGCAATGAGGTTAACGCAAAAATATACTGCAAGTGAATGATTTAAAACATATATTGTGATCAAAGGTACAATTGGATTAATTATTATTGTAAACAGTTTTGACATTGATTATCGATGTGGGACAAAATGTCGCATTCATTGTCCGTCGGTAATAACCATTTATGTCTGAATCCGTTGTTTCTTCTTGGTCTGCAGTGTCGGTGCTTGTCGTTGATGACGAGCCGGGTATGCGAGCTATCCTTAAAAAAGCTCTGAGCAAGAAATTTGCCCAGGTGGATACCGCTGGCAGTATCGAGGAAGCCGAAGAGCTTCGCAAGCGATGTCACTTCGATCTGCTCATTGTGGATATCAACTTGCCAGGACGCTCGGGGATTGAATGGCACGAAGCGTTCGATCCCTCGACTCGTCGTAGCGATGTTATCTTCATGACGGGTTATGCGGACTTGGATACTGCGATTCAGGCACTCCGAGCAGGTGCCTCTGATTTTATCTTGAAGCCATTCAACCTTGATCAAATGATGCAGTCGGTGAGTCGGTGTATCGAGCGGCGTATGGTCGAAAGACAGAACTTTGCTCTACAGCGAGACGTTGAGCGCACCTATCCGGTAGATATTATCGGGGATGCGCAGCGAACCTTGATGATGAAAAAAATGATTGCCCAGGTTGCCCCTTCTTTGGCTGCCGTGTTGGTAGAAGGCGAATCGGGAACGGGTAAAGAATTGGTTGCGCGGGCGCTTCATCAGCTCAGTAAGCGGAGTGGACCTTTTGTGCCTCTGAACTGTGGTGCAATCGCACCGGATTTACTTGAAAGTGAATTATTTGGCCATGTATCTGGGGCATTTACCGGAGCCAAGAAAGGGCGAGAGGGTTTATTTCGTGTAGCCAATAACGGAACCCTGTTCTTAGATGAAATTGGTGAGATGCCACTCTCGATGCAGTCATCGCTATTGCGTGCACTTGAGCAAAAGGCGATCCGTCCTGTCGGTGCCGAGCGTGAAGTGCAGGTGGACGTACGTATTGTGGCCGCCACCAACCGAAACCTGAAACAGGAAGTTGAAGAAGGGCGCTTTCGTCGGGACTTGTACTATCGGTTAAATGTGCTGACTATCGAGCTTCCCGCATTACGAGATCGCCTAGAAGATATTCCCGCTCTGTCTCACCATTTTACCCAGCAATTGGCGAAAGACTTAGGCGTCAAGCCCGTCAGTTGGACTCATGAAGATATTCAATCTATGCAGGCCTATGACTGGCCGGGCAATATTCGTGAATTGCGTAATATGATGGAACGCTGCCTGTTGTTAGGAAAACCACCGGCGGAGTACTGGCGGGAGCTGGCTGGTGATGCGCCGTTACCGATGGTTCCCCAGACATCGAATTCTGCACCAGATGTGATAGAAGATCTGGCTGGATCAGAGGCTTCGTTAGCTCGCGGGGAAAGACCTTGCTCCTGCTACGATACCCACAATGAGGAGCAATTCTGCTATCCAACGAGCTGGACACTGAAAGAAGTCGAAAAATCTCACATTATGCAGGTCGTTGACTCGCATGATGGTAACAAGTCGGCAGCAGCCAGACAGCTAGGTGTTGCACGAAAAACCCTTGAACGGAAATATAAAGACTGGGCTGATGAAAGCGCCTAAATAGGAAGACACATTAATGAAACAGCTTTTGACGATGTGGATCCGCCGTTTTCGTACCATGGTGCGCTATCGGTTACTGTTCCTGACCTCGGTGCCGATTATTATTACTTTGCTGGTACTTATTGCGCTGACCATGTACTGGACCGTGATGTATACTTGGCAGAATGCACTGAAGAATGTTCGAGCAGATCTGGCGGTAGCGCACCATAGTATGGAATTGCTGCAGAAAGAGCAGCGCATGCGTTTGACGGCGTTATCGGAGTCTTATGATTTTCAGTATTTGCTGCGAAATGATGAGGCCAAGCTTAGCGAATGGGTTCGACAACAGGCTAGCCGTTATGATCTCGATTTTGTTGTTCTTCGCCCTGCTTCGGCATTAGGCGAGTTTTCCAAGGCCAATCGCCATTTGCTCATGCTTGGTGAAGAGCAGACCTTTTTCCAGCAGTTGGACGAAATGGCGCTGGAGAATTTGAATTCTAATTTACCGGCTCGGGCCCAGATCCCGTTGCTTAGCGAAGGGGAGACGGAATCAAAGGGGCTGGTAAGCAGAAGTCTTATTCCTGTTTTCAATGAGCAGAATAATCTGCAATGGATTATTGATGGCGGAATGTTGCTCAATAGCAGCACTTCTTTGGTTGATAGAATCCGGGATTTGGTCTATGCCGCAGATACATTACCCGAGGGGAGCATCGGAACTGTTACCTTGTTTATGGATGATATTCGAGTTAGCACCAATGTACCGTTAGACAGTGAACAGCTTAACGGGCGTGCAATTGGGACGCGTGTATCAGACGAAGTCAAACAAGCAGTACTGCAAAAGGGGCAGACTTGGGTAGACAGGGCCTATGTTTATGATGATTGGTATGTCTCGGCCTATGAGCCTCTGCATGATCATGATGGTCAAATTATTGGAATGCTCTATACCGGCTATCTTGAGTGGCCGCTTATTCGAATCTATCTGACAAATATTATTGAGCTGGGGCTCGGCATTGTCATTGTGTTGCTGATTTCCGGAGGTGTTGTTTACCGAGGCGCTCGTGACTTGTTCCGCCCAATAGAGAAGATCCATCAGGTAGTTAAAGCCGTACAGTTTGGTGTGGACCGACGAATTGGATCCCTGGAGCTGACGCATGACCATGAACTGGAGATATTGGGCAGACAGTTTGACAGCATGCTGGATCAACTTCATCAACGTAATGAAGTGATCAAACAGGCTTCAATTGAGTTGGAAGACAAAGTTAAGGCGCGTACCCATAGTCTGCGTGAGAAAACCGAAGAGCTTGAACAGCACATTAAGTTGCTGAACCAGGCACGTAGCAAGCTGGTCGCCAGCGAAAAACTGGCTGCACTGGGCGAACTGACAGCTGGCATCGCCCATGAAATAAACAACCCTACCGCGGTGATATTGGGTAACGTTGAATTGCTTCAGTTTGAGTTGGGGGACGATACCGAGCGTGTTCAAGAGGAACTGGGAGCTATTCATGAGCAGATTGACCGGATCCGAAATATCACGCGTAGCTTGCTGCAATACAGCCGACAGGGTGGGGTACAAGATGAGGTCACCTGGCAGCATTTAAACCCAATTGTTGAAGAAAGTCTGACACTGGTGCGTTCGGGAACTAAAAAGCATGCTATCCAGATCGAGGCGTGTTTAGAGGCGAAATGCTGCGTAGAGGTTAATCGCCATCAACTATTGCAGGTACTTGTGAACCTGCAAATGAATGGTGTCCACGCAATGGATGATGAAGGTTTACTCAAAATCAAGACAGAAGACTGGATAAATGAGCATGGCCAGCCTGTCGGTGCTGTCGTTCATATCAGCGATCATGGCTGTGGGATCAGCAAAGAGAACATTGAACGTATATTCAACCCATTCTTCACTACTCGTCGAAGTGGCACAGGCTTGGGCCTTTCAGTGAGCCAGGGCATCATCAGCGAGAATGGTGGAGATATTTGTGTTCAGTCTACACCGGGTGAAGGTTCGACATTTTCTGTCTATTTGCCAGAAAAAGTAGCCGTTAATAATGGTCTTCAGCTTGCTGAGATAGAAGAATGAAATGAAGGTCAGAGATAACGGGTCATAATAAAAAAGGCATGTGTTTTCATGCCTTTTTTATTTAGTCAAGATAACAAAAATATGCAAGAATTCTCATTGCTATGTAACCTCAGTGTATAAAACTACATCATAGATAGCCCAACTATCATAAATGCCACGGCTGTTAATATCGAGCGACCAATAATACCCATTTGAGTTGGAATGATCATTTCAGTATGCTGCATATAAATCCTTTTATTAACAAAATAATGACACAATGTTTATTGTGAAACTAAGTATAGTACAAGTTTCATATTGTTGAGAGATGGAATGCTGACTGCAGGTATTTCTTCGATAAAGGTGCAATCACCAGATGAAATTTAGCCTGACCATATTTGTTAGTCCTATAATTGGGTAAAGCATAAACATGGTGGCTGTTATGAAAATTGCATTTCTATTGTTCGGTGTACTTCTTCAAGGTGTCGCTATATATATCGCTTTTTTTAGTAAGCTGGTGGGTGATATTTACCTGGCAACCCTAGTATCAGTATTATCTATCTGCTGCTTGATTACCATAAGGAGCTTGATTGCACCTGTTTGTTTATTTGCTGGAATTCTGGTTGGTCTATCACTCTCCCATAACGAATTAGATCTTCAGGTTCTCACTGATTTGGAGCAGCAGCTACAGCCGATAGTTCAAGCAGAATTTGAAGCTATTCAAGACGTGTGGAATTCATCAGTTCGCCTTGAATATTCAACAGTTGATGAAGGAAAGCATGTTGCAGAGACATCTCTTGCTGATGTGTCAATTAAGGTTGCGGAATAAGCAGCTGCTGGCCGGCAATGATGATCGAAGCCGACATGTTATTGGCATTCATTATTCGCGCAACTGTCGTGTTATTAAGCAGGGCGAGCTCACTGAGAGAATCACCAGGCTGAATGTGATGAATAGTAAACTTGCGCTTCACATGCTCATAGTTTTTTTTGTTGCTATAAAAGTTTTCTTTGGTTTGATTAGGGATCAGTATTTTATTTTCTCTACCTGGGTAGGTATACCCACTTGTATAGCCAGGGTTTAATTGATAAAGATCCAGGCTGGTAAGTCCGGCGTGACTAGCAATCAGGTCGAGTTTAATTCTGCTGCTTACGACTACTTCGGTGAGTACTTGCGTAGGTTCAATGCGAGCAAGCTTTAAATTATGATCATACCGGTGCTGGACCAAATCGGCCATAGCCAGCAGCTTTGGTATATAAAGACGAGTTTCTTTTGGTAGTTTTAATGACCAGAAATCGGTAGGTAATCCCTTGGATGTATTTGATTTGATCGCTCTTCTTACTCGTCCTTCGCCAGTATTGTAAGCGGCTATTGCATGTAGCCAGTTACCGTTGAATTTCTTATGCAGGTACTCAAGCAGGTCTAAGGCAGCAACTGTAGAGGTGACAATATCGCGTCGGCCGTCATAGCCTTTTAAGTACTCGAGGCCGAATGTTTTCCCTGTTGGCACAGTAATTTGCCATAGTCCCGCGGCTCCCCGGTGGGAGTGTGCGAATTGGTCGAATGAACTTTCAATGAACGGCAATAGCACGAGTTCGATCGGCATGTCTCGTTGCTCGACCTGCTGATAGATATAGAACAGAAATGGCTTTGCTCGCTTGGTGACAGTATTAATATGATGAGGGTTAGTTAAGTACCAGTTTTTGTAGTATTCAACTCGCTTTTCATTTGGTACAGGAATATCAAAAGATTGGCCCAGAATATCCCACAGATCAGGTGGGCTGGTAGTTAACTTATTTTTGGATTTGTTATCTGCTTTTATACTAGGTAAGCTTGTTACGGTATGAATACTTATATTTAAATGATTATCCACTTCACAACGGCGGTAGAATGAGTCAGGAAGCTTTTTATAGTTATCAACAGTAGGGTTAGGTGCTTGCTTGGATGATATCTCAACCTGTGAAAGCCCCTGACAACCAGTTATAAAGACAGTAATGAACAAAATAATATAATACTTCATAGTAATATCTTTAATGATTACAAACCAAATGTATTTTTGTTAAATGTGATTATTTTGACGTGAAAATAATCATATCACCTTATATTTATAGCAGCATAAAAGTGATGACACATAGATAAATCGCCATTTATCAGAGTTATCTAATAAATGAGACAGTATATGACTTGACGGTGAGAATTAGACATTCAGTATTTATATTAAACTTGTCGTTAATAAGACGCGCTTTCATTCTCGTATTTTGTATGGAAATGTGGGCAAATAGGAGCAATAAAATGTCGGAATTCTATTCCCCCAAAGGTACGGTATTAAAAATCAGATGTAGTACTTACTGGCATTATGGTATTTCGGATGGTAACGGGTGCGTAGTGCATAATTCGAAAAAAAGGCGGCGGGTTCAGTTGGATACATTGGATGACTTTTCTGAGGGCAGGGAAATTGTTGTCAGTACAATTTCCAGTGCAGACCCAGAGGAAGCCTACCATTATGCTAGTCAGCAAGTAGGAAGAACCTATAACTTGTTTAGTCAGAATTGTGAGCAATTTGTCCGTGAAGCCCATGGGTTGCCTGCTGAATGTACACAGTTTCAGCAGTGTCTGGTTGCCTTCGCCGGAAGCTATATCGTGTTAAATGCGGAAGCGCCAGTCTTGAAAGTTGCTGGGATGGGGTTGTTGTTAGGTGCGCTGTTTTCACCAACAGAGCACCGTCCTTATGGACGGGCTGTGAGAGGAGCAAGGCTTGCTGTCGGCGGTACAATGTGGGTATCTCAGTTGTTCAGAAAACTAAATATTTTATGAGTGGGGTTGATTATCCACTATTGGATCTTCACCACAGAAATAAAAATCGCACGCAGGTATGTTAATAAGAAGTAATCGAGTAAATACACTAAATCGAGTGAGCTTCTTTGTGACTATTTTTATTGAACGTAACCATGATTTTCCTTTAGATGATATCACTGTTCTATCGGAACAAATCGCTGGAGAACTTGAGCAGGAATATGGACTCACTTGGTCTTGGCAAGAGAATAAGTTACTGATTAACCACGCTTCAGCAAGGGGTTTTTTGTATTCCGAAGAGGGAAAGATAACGATAGAGCTTAAACTTGGTTTTGCAGCAAGTCTATTCTCGGCGAGTATTGAAAACCATATTTCTGAACGTCTGGATCAACTTTTACTCCCTAATTAATTGTTTTTATTACACTATCAAGAGCCTCATCACGAGGCTTTTGTTGTATTCCCACCCTGCAAAATGCCCGCCTATCAAAAAGTTTGATCTAGCACACGATAAATTATTGTTTTAGTAAGAACATTCTAATTGAAATTCTTATTCTGTAGTTAAGCAGTCAGGCAATACCCACTGGCTGACAAGTTGTCACAGAGATAAGGAGGGCACACTCATGGGCATCTTTAAACAGACTGCGGAAGAATCTAAAAAAGAGCAGATTCGTGACGCTATGGTCTATAACATCTGGTTAGCTGGTTTGGGCGCTTATGCAAAAAGTGCAGATGAAGTGAATCAACTGTCGGATAAAGGAAAAAGTTTATTTGACGAGTTGATTGAACGTGGTCGGGCTGTTGAATCCAAAACTAAAGAGCGCGTGCATACTGCTCGTAGTCATACTTCGGTTGCGATTGAAGAGCGTGTTCACACAATGGTTCAGAAGTTAATAGGTGTTGACAATGAGCGCCTAGATCGAGTCGATGACAAGATTGATCAACTTACTTCAAATATCGAAGCTTTACTGGCTCGACAGCAAGAAGTAGCGAAACCGGCAGCGAAGAAGGCGGCTCCCGTGAAGTCTGCTGATAAGCCAGCAGCAGCGCGGACAAAAAAACCAAGTGTTGCACGTCGTAAGCCTGTAAAGGCAGCAACACCCGTAGAGAAAAAAGAACCAGTGGCTGAGAAGAAACCTGCTTCTGAGCCGGTAAAGCCACAAGCCGTGGCAGCTAAGCCTGCAGAAGAGAAAAATCCTGCAGCTGAAGAGAAAACGGTTTAAAGATCAAAGAAATATGCACCGATAGTTTAAGAGCTGTTGGTGCATGAAAATACACTTCTTAACAATCCAGCGTGAGTACGCAGGGGGATATGATTATGAGCGATAACACAGTAGTTAAAGCGGCAAAAAATGTCGTAGAAAGCGGTGAAGGCGTTGCACGTAATATCTGGCTAGCAGGTTTAGGTTTATACAGCCGTAGCCTAGAAGAAGCGCAGCAACTAAATGAAAAAACCAATCAGAAATTCGACGAGCTCGTAGAGCGCGGAAAAGAAGTCGAAATTGAAGCGAAAGAATGCATTGGTAAAAATGCAGAAAAAGCGACTGATGAAGTAGAAGCAGGTATGAATGACCTATTCTATCGCCTCAGTGGCGTAGACCGTGAAAAGCTTGAGCGTATGGATGAAAAAATCGACAAGCTAACTGTAGCGGTTGAGAAATTGGCAGAAGCAGAGTAACTGCCAATGCAGGGTTACGATCAATAAGCCAGCCAGACGATAAAGTAACCCTGTTAGGCATAACTGCCTTTCCCAGTCTGTAGGTAGTTTGCCTTTTAGGTTGCGCGTGGGCCATGCACGCGCACCTTTTTTAAGTGTATGGCATAGCTAGAATTAAACAACGATTTTCACTATTTTAGACATATTTAATTGCAGTTGTTTGGGAAATTGAGCGATGTTTTTCTGCCATATGTTGACCAATCGGGATGTTTAATCCTAAGTTTGTTACTGAATTGTAATAAAGGTGGCGTTTATGGATAGTTGGCGAAATAGGGCTTTCAATAAGGTTTTATTTCGGATCATGCGGCAGCGACTTGCTAGTTGTAATTCAACACAAGAAATGCGTGATTTGATCTTAAGCATTGATAACTATGGTGCATTCATCTCGGCCCCAAAAGGGATGGAAGTCATCCCCACTAAGTTTGCCCATATTCCTTGTGATTGGGTCAATATGCCTCATAGTAGCGGCAGTAAAATTATTCTGTATTTTCACGGAGGAGGTTTCTGCTTCCACAGTCCGAAAATTCATGGTGCCTTTTTGGGCCGTTTAGCGAATGCGACGAAGTCTCGCGGTTTGATGGTGAATTATAGTTTGGCTCCAGAAAAACCTTATCCGTATGCTCCTGATGAGTGTTTTGCTGTTTACCGTGCTTTGCTGATACAAGGTTATCTACCGCACCAAATTATATTGGCTGGTGACTCCGCTGGAGGTAATTTAGCTTTAACAACGTTGATCAGGTTACGAGACGCCAAGCTTCCGATGCCTGCTGGTGCGATACTGATGTCGCCCGTCTCTGATATGGCTGTGACCGGAGAGTCTGCATTTAAAAAATGTAAAGATGATCCTTTTTTTGATTTGAGTACGCTCTTATTGATGCGGAATAACTACATCGGTAATCAAAATCCCTGTGATCCTGATATTTCGCCATACTATGCCAATCACCATGATTTGCCACCGATCTTTGTTACCGCAGGGACCGAAGAGCTGTTGATGGATGATGCAATACGTCTCGCCGATAAAATTGGAAAGGCTGGGGGTGATGTCACCATCAATGTGGTGAAAGGTGTTCCTCATGTGTATCCGTTGTTTTATCAATTGAGCGAAGCCAGGGAAGCTATCAAGTTAATGGCTGGATTTATCAACGAAAAATATAAAGCGGCAAAGTCTGAACAAAAAAAAGCAAGCTAGTCCGAGGTTAGGGGGCGCGTGCGAAGCGACGACGAAAGTCTCTCGGTGTCAGGCCGGTTATTTTGATAAAGACTTTCCGAAACGCACTAATGTCCTCGTAGCCAACCTGACTGGCAATAGAATCAATACTCTCAGTTGTTGATTCAATCAAGTTGCACGCTTTTTGGATTCGCGTTCTTTGTAGGTATTCAGTGGGTTTTAGCCCGGTAGCCCTAACAAAGCGGCGTAAGAATGTTCTCTCTGAGAGAAAGCTCACTTCAGATAATGTAACGATAGAAATAGAGTGATGAAAGTGAGTTTGGATATAGTGCTGTGCCTTAAGCACAGGCTGATCACCGTGTCCGCGTTTGGGAGAGAAGCTCTGATAGTAACGTTGTTCTCGCCCTCCGGTATCAACCACCATACTTTTCCCTAACAGGCGCATGATACTCGGATGTGAGAATTGTGCGACCAACTCCAAGCCTAAATCTACCCATGACATCAAGCCTCCGGCAGTAATGATATCGCCATCGTTAATCAGTATTTTCTCGCTATTAAGTACAACCGCCGGGAAGTCGGTGGACAGCTGCTCCGCAAGTTCCCAGTGGGTTGTCGCCTCCCGGGCGTTCAGCAAGCCGGTAGAAGCTAAAATAAAGGCTCCTGCACAGGCAGAACAAATGATTGATCCGGCCTGATGGTGAGATAAAATCCAATCTTGAAGTGCTTGGTCAGAAGTATGGTAGGCACTTTCAGACAGGCTGGGCGGAATGATTAGTACCTGATAACTCGAATGATCATTATCTATAGAATCGACAATCTTCGCTTCGAAAAGAGTATCCATGTTCTGCTGGTTGCCAATACGGTTTGCTAGCTCAAACAGTTCGGCAAGGCCAAAAACGGCAGATTGCAAGGCGCCAGTATAATTAAGGATCCCAATATGTGTGGTGTGTGGGTTCATGGGTTATTTTGTCAGCTCAGCCAGTTTGGTACGTTGGTAATGTTCGGCAGTGTCAGAAATATTTCCGCTTTTTCCGGTCTGAATCCATTTTTTAATTCGTCCCGCATCTCCGATAGGGGTGAGCTTGCCATAAGCGTCGAGCATCACCATCAATAGCTTCTTGCCATCAATATTTGTGACCATGGTCAGGCAGTAACCGGCGATATCCAGGTAGCCTGTTTTGCTTAGTTCGACATTCCATTTTTTTCCACGCGCTAAAGCATTGGTATTGGTGTAGCCAAGTTTGTATCTGGGTTTTTTGAAATAGGCGGTATGGACCGGGGTTGTACTGTATTGGCGGATCTTAGGGTATTTGTAGGCAGCTTTGACCATTTTGGTTATGTCGGCGGCAGTAGAGACATTATTCGGGCTGAGTCCGGAGCTGTCAACAAAGTGGGTATCATCCATTCTTAAGGACTTTGCTTTTGCATTCATTGCTTCAACAAAAGCGGTATAGCCGCCGGGATAGTTGTCAGCCAAGGCGGCAGAGGCGAGGTTTTCAGATGACATCAGGGCGATATGAATGGCTTCACCACGGCTAAGCTGAGATTCCATCCGAATACGCGAATAGCCGTTGTAGATCCGTTCTTTGTCTGTTTTGTCGAAGGTGATCTTTTCTTTAAGGGATAACTCGGCATCCAGCACGACCATCGCCGTCATGATCTTGGTGATTGACGCGATAGGCATAACGATATCAGCGTTTTTTTGAAACAGCGTTTTGCCCGACTTGAGGTCGGTAACATAGGTACTGACTGAGGCCGTCTCGATCTTGTTCGGATCCAGCTTGGTTACATCCGTTGTGTTGGTTGCGGCAACTGCAGCGTTGCAGCTACCTATAAAGGCTAAAACAAGCAGTAACACTCTACCCACAATGACTCCTTGGCGTAGACGGTATAAGCAAAGTTGACAATATTCACTTTATTCAGCGTTGGTGCAAGTCATGATTGTGTAAAACAAGCGTAGGCCACATTATTATGATTTCAAGCCTGCGGAGGATAGGTTTCTGTGATGGATTTTCAGGCTTTGCTGGCTGTCGATGGTTTGTTAATCGGATATTTGTTAACGTACTGAATCATAAGGAAGTAAATAATAAGGAACCAATGTGAAACAACAACATATTGAAGATTACCTAGCTAAGTTTCCTGGGTCAGAGGGAAGCTATCCGTTTGGTCCCGAGGCATTGGTCTATAAAGTGATGGGAAAAATGTTCGCGTTGGTGGCTATTCATCAGGGAGTGCCTCAGGTGACGTATAAGTGCCAGCCGGCAGATGGCGAATTGCTTGTGAGCCAGTTCGAGGGGATTATACCGGGCTATCACATGAACAAGCGCCATTGGATCACGGTCTCACTGAGCAGCGATGTTAATGAAGCAATGCTAACTGATTTGGCTGATAAGTCCTACCAGTTGGTTGTTAGCAAGCTCAGAAAGGTTGATAGAGAAGCGCTTAATTGAAATACCTCAAGAACTCTTTGTGCTATGTCGCAGACAATAACACCGAAGTTGTTGGTGTCTGTGTGCTTAATGCTCGAGATGGTAATAACATTGAACTGTTCAATAGTGCTGTTAGTCCCGAGGTGCAAGGCCTGGGAGTAGGGAAGGTCTCAGCACAAGGATATGCTTAGGCTGGTTCTTGTCCTGTAATTTTTATCGTCATTCTATCTGGTGAGTTTGAAGATGTTTGGCGTGCCCAAGTTGTTGAGCACGCCGTAAGGTAGTGTAGGCCCAAAGAGGAAAGATATTTGTGGTACTAGAAGTTGTACGTCAAGCTAACTGGCATCGAGATATCCTGAATCGTCGACTCCTGATGACCCTCAAATTTAGCTAGCACGGCATATTTTCCTTTCGAAACCTTAACGCTGACCTCGCTGCCTTGACCTACTGGCAGCCCATCTAGGAAGAAACTCGCTGGCTTGTTGCTGATAAGGGTTATATTGAATGACTCAACGCCTACTTCTTTGACGATCTGGGCATCAATATTCTCATTGTATTGGACAAAGAGATTGAAGTTGGCCTTGTAATCGACATTGCCATCATAGTCCATCAGTGCCGAGTCAACCTTGAAGTTGTTGGTGGTGCTGGTGACATCAATTTGGCCAAAGCGCGTTTCGACGGCATCGTTGATTAGCTTAGACGTTGTCTGTTTGCTTTCAAAGCACGCACGGATTGACTGGTAAGGAGAGCATTGTAATTTGCCAGAAACCGAGACGGGAATGGGGTTGGCGAATTCTTTTTTAAGCCTGGTTACGACACTGTCCCTGATATCAAGAAGCTTATCATTGTAGATTTTCTTTGATTCTCTGAGTGAGCTATTGAGTAGGGATATTTTATCGTTGTGCTTTTTGATTTGAGCAGAATTTAGCTGAATTTGTTGTTTGTTCTGCTTAATCTCTTTCGATGTTTTTTTCATTGCCGCGAAGTAGAAATCGGTTCTTTCTTCGGTGCCAGATAACATTTCTTCGCTAAGTCGTCGCTGATATTCTTGGTACAACTGCTTATCTTTGATTATCGTTGATTTCTGTTCTTCAATCCGAGATGAAAGCGTAAAAATGCTGCCGCTGATCTTAGTGAGTTCTTTTAGTTCGGCTGTATTGTTGTATTGAGCTTTGATCTGTTTAACTTGCTCAGCTTCGCCCTCTGTGAGCAGTGAGTTGGCATGACTGAAAAATGACAGGCTGATAGTAGCGAAAAGCATAGCTTTTTTAAACATGGGACGATTAACCTTCGGCAAATTATTTACATCAAACTCAGACATGCCAGGGTCTTTGTCATGAGCGACACATCTAACAACAAGATTAAATCATTAGATAATTAATCGGGCTCGATGTCACTAATTTTATGTTTTAATCATACAAAATTTATACATTTATCAAAGTTTATTGAAGAATTGTGTACAGATACAAATCCATATGCATATTGCATTGATTTATTTAAAGATACTTCGAGTGGGTGTCTGTCAATAAATTGACATGGCTATTAGGTTGAGCCTGTAGTTGGTGATGTTTTATGAATTGATGCGGCATATAATAACGCCACATATATTATGTGGCGTTATTGTTTCGATTAAGACAACATGCTCAAACGTGTTAGCTCACAAGCTCATCAAGTAGATCCTGATGAGTATAAAATGGCGAGTCGGCTGATTCGGTCAAATAGGGCTCTACCATCGAAATCAGGCGAAGTACTCCGGCTCTGATTAATTCGGTTTCGCTGTACTTGTCATCGAGCAATGTTTGATAATTAAGCCAGTTCAGGCTGACCAGCAATAAATTATCGGCCAGCAATGGCAGGCTCTTTTCATCGCACTTTAGCTTGCCCAGGCTGATAAGGTGTGCCAGCATTTCACTGCTGAGGTGGCGTAACTTTAAGATCAGTGTTCGTATTTTTCGCTTGATCTGCGGACTCTGACCGTTGAGGTTGTCGAGGTTTCTAAACAGGAAGCGATAATGTGTAAACAGCGCCATAATGGTGTGCATAAATGGCCAGTAATCATCAAAATCTTTTACCTGTTTCGGGTATTCATTGCTTATGGTAACGAGCGAATTTTGTAGCTCGGTCACTAGTGTCGCAATAATTTCATCCTTGCCCCTGAAGTGATAGTACAGGTTACCCGGGCTGATCCCCATTTCGGTGGCAATAATCAGCGTGCTTACCTGTGCAATACCGTCACGGTTAAACAGGTCAAGGCTAACTAATAAAATCCTGTCGCGGGTTTTCATTGTATCTTCCTTGTTTTGCTTAGGTAGCTGAACAGTATTGGTACCTGAACAGCTACACATTATATCAGCGGTGAGTTCTAGTCCTCTGCAACAAGCTGTGGCAGTGTTTCACATAGAAACTCATACTCTTTTTGCATCTGCTGTTTAATATCATCACAGATGAAAGAGACCAGGGTGCTGCCAATCAAAGGAACAGATGACTTAACGGTAACTGACACATTGTTTTGAGTGGTTACACCCGCACGATCTGCTGGTTCACTGAACATCATCTGTCCAGAAATCTTAGCTGGAACACCTATGATCTCAACATCCATATGACACAATAGTTGTTCGTTTTCTTGCCAATGCCAGCTTTCTTTTTGCTTAATAGTATTAAAGCTGCCCAAAATGCTTTTTAGGACACCGGGTACATTTGCAGGTACTTCTCGCTGAGTTTCAACGGTAAAGCCGTCATCCGTTTCTTCGAGCTTGTTTACAAGGACTTTTCTGGCACCCAGTTTTTGGTATTTATCAGTGATGAGTTCATCTTCACTGAAGTAGCGCAACAGGGTATCCAGATTTTCCTTGTAGTCATGAATTGCAGTAACTTGCATAGTACGTCCTTACATGTGTATTTCACGGATGATGCTCGACAGTGCCATGACATCAGCACTATCTTGTTTCGGATCTGAATCATGTTCCAGACCGTCCGATTCCGGTGCCATGTTAAAGCCGGTACTCATAACGAGCTCACCAATTTTTGGATAGACGCCATGAACCAGTGCGGCAAACAGACCAAGGCGGTTTGCAATGCGTTTGGGCTTTTCAATAATAGCCTTGACGATCAGTTCGGATGCTTCCTCTGAGGTCAGCAGTGGAATACCGCCTTCAGCCTTGCGGTAGTGATCGGCGATCATCGGTGTTTCGACCAAAGGCATATTGATGGTGGTAAAGTTGACACCTTGTCCGCACAGCTCGGCACCGGCAGTTCGGGTGAACGAGTCGAGGGCAGATTTCGAGGCTGCATAAGCGGAGAAACGAGGCTGATTGGTCAATACGGCAATAGAGGAAATGTTGATGACATGCCCAGACTTTTGCTCGACCATTTTAGGCAACAGACCCAATATCATTCGTAGTGAGCCGAAGTAGTTAATCTGCATAGTACGTTCGTAATCGTGCAATCGTTCTGTTGAGTGCATGATAGAGCGACGGATCGAACGACCGGCATTGTTGATCAGGATATCGACCTTGCCGTGATCACGCTTGATTTCTTCCAGAACTTGTTGGCTTGGCTCATCTTTGCTCAAGTCACACTGGTAGATATACGCACGGCCACCGCGGCGCTCAACTTCATTGCGTGTTTGCTGCAGGCGTTCTAAATCACGGGCAATCAGTACTAACGTTGCATTGGTTTCTGCCAGTTTCAGTGCGGTGGTATAGCCGATACCGGAAGATGCACCAGTCAGAGCGATAACTTTGTTATTAACACAGCCTTTGAGGGTTCTATCGATATGCAGCGAAGGATCAAGGTGACGTTCCCAGTAGTCCCAAATATTATTGGCATAGTCAGGCAGGCGAGGGCAGCTAATTTCGCTGTCTGATAACGCGTTCAATGTATTGGTGCAATCAAATTGCGTTGGGTAGTTAAACATTCCCACAGCATCTTTTGGAACTTGTATTTCCTGGCTTAGCGCATCGAGGAATCGCTTAAGCACAGGCAGGTGGCTCAGTTGGCTCCAGAAGTTGTTAGGCACCATACGGAACAAGCGCATATCAAGGCGCATTGCCATCTTAGGAGCGTGACCTGCTTCGGCAAACATATTGATGACTTCGCCGGCACGATAAGGGTCGGGATCCACGAGGTGGAAGCATTGTCCCTCAACATTGTCTTTGTGAGAAATATGGTCGATACAATCAGCCACGTAGTCGACAGGGACGAGATTTAGGCGGCCGCCTTCCAACCCCAACAGTGGCATCCACTCAGGTAGCGAGCGACGTAGCCGTTGAATGATCTTGAAGAAGTAATATGGTCCGTCTACTCGGTCAGCCTCACCTGTTACAGAATCACCGATTACGATACCTGGGCGGTAAGCGCGCCATGGAATCGTCGCGGTTTCCTTAACGAGCTTTTCAGCATCGTGTTTGGTAGAAAAGTAGGGGTGATCAAGGCCTGTAGCCTCGTCCAGCATATCCTCACGGAACCAGCCACGGAACTGTCCAGCAACAGCAATTGAGCTGACGTAGTGGAAACAACCTGCGTTAATACGTTCTGCCAGTCTGAGCGTATTTTCTGTGCCATTAATATTGGCACGCATCATTGCTTCTTCTTCCGCTTCAAGATCGTAAATCGCAGCGAGATGGTAGAAGTTGGTGATCTTACCGGTTAGCGATTTGATGTCGTCGGCGGATAGTGCCAAGTTCGGCTCTGTTATTGAGCCTCGGTAACTATGGAATTTGTTTTTGGGAAGTTGATATTTTTCAATAAGAGATTGAAGTCTTTCTTCGCATGCTTCGCTAAATGACAGTACGTAGATTTCTCCAGGTCTCTTAGCCAGACGTCTTAAAAGTTGAGAACCGATAAATCCAGTTGCGCCGGTTATGAATGAATTCATGACCACTCCTTACGCTAATTATATTTTGTTTAAACACAGAGTAATTTTTACTGGTCGGATGACCAAGTCTTAGTGTGCACCTAGTGGCACAAAACTTAAAGCATAACAGGCAGAAATAGGGCATAGATCAATATTCCACGAAGGAATTTTTCATTTTAGAGTAATTGCTCACATATTGAGCCGAAATATTTTTGAAATGTTAATTTTGGAATGATTTATTGTGTGTATTGTTACTAACTTGAGTGTTGGTTTTGCTTATGATTCTCAGTAAGCAACTTGTTAATCCTATAATATTCAAACGCGTTTTTTATGAAGATATGTGTGGCTTAGCTAATATTGCTGAAGGTTATATATTGGAAAGATTGGGTAGGCGTTATGAGCGCTTTGATAGCATTGCCTAGTTCGCTAGGTTTGCTTGATTGGTATTGATGGCTTATCTTGAGGGGGAAAACAAAGGCAATGAATGCTTTTGCCATCAAATGAAGCAGCTGTAAGCATCAACGTGCGCACTTGTATCATATCTATGCTCATGTCTATGCTCATAGCGAGAGAGCCTTGGCTTTCTCGCTATACACTAGTCGTTATACGTCACTTGTTATATATCATTATGTTATCGAAAAATGAATAACTGTGTTAATTCGCACTCCATACTTGGGTGCCAGTTCGTTGAAAGTTATACCCTTGGAGCTGGTCCCCTTTAGCCTGTGTTTCAGGATCAGACAGCGCCTGCATTAATTGTTGCTGCAGCGCTCGGAAGTAGATGTTTTTGGGGATGACTAACTCGAAGGCTTCTCGGCAAAGCGGGATAAACCCTAAGCCAAACTCCCCGGCAGTACTTTGACTTGCGCACCCAACATCGGCCTGACCACGAGCTATGGACGAGGCAAGCTCACGCTCGCTATTGCAGACATCGGCTTTGGTTAACATGTCTAAGTTGTAAGCATGGCCATGAAGCCATTCTCCAAGCGCTCTCATACTTCCGGCGCCCTCCTGCCTTAGTGCCCATCGCCAGCGAGAAGCTAGTAATTCATGTGGGTTTAGCGAGCGGGCATTGACACTATCGGCGATCTCATGACTCACAACCAATCCTTGTTGGCGTTCAAAGGCATGGATCAATACCCAGTTCTTATGCCCGGGGTATTGTTGTAGCAATGCTGGATGTCGGAGATAGGCTTCATCAGCATGGCCCCAATGAATTGCACACATATCCACATGTCCCTTGCTTAGCATCGACAAGCCCTGGCGGGTACCTGTTGACGTATAACCCACAAGAGCAGTACTACCCAGCTTATTGGCCATATTGCCGACAATCATCTGAAGCAGAGGATCATCTGAACCTGCAATAAGAAGGCGATCATTAAGAACACCATTATGACAAGATTCAAGTAGCCACTTATCGAGCATTGCTTTGGGAAATAGCCACTTTCCTGTCACCTTGGTGGCTGGTAGCAATCCATCGTTGGCTAGGGCATAAACTTTCTTTTCGTTAAGGTCGAGGTATTCTGCGACTAGTTTGGCATTCATGAACTCGGGGAAGCTGGTGGTCATTTACGCATTGCCTCCGATGTGCTTTTTATTAGCAGGGCTCTGATTGTTTTCACCTTTTACATCCAAAATCAGATTCTCTTTGCCGTTGTAGACCTGAAAACGATGGCCTTTTGCACGGGCAACCATGGTGATGCCAAGTTTCTGAGCCAGTTCATAGCCCATTTGCGTGGCGCCAGAACGAGACAGAAGAACCGGGATCCCCATTTGGGCGACCTTAATCACCATTTCCGAAGTGAGACGACCGGTGGTGTAGAAAATCTTGTCTTCACCTGTTTCACCTTTCAGCCACATCTCGCCTGCCAGTGTATCAACGGCATTGTGTCTGCCCACATCTTCGACAAAAGACAGAATGTCAGTGTCTTTACAGACGGCGCAGCCATGCACGGCACCTGCCGCTTTGTAGGTTTCGTTATGATGCGTGAGTGATTCCAACAGTCCGTATAGTTTCGACTGGGGAATCTGAGGTTGGGGGAGTGTAATGCCTTCGAGTTTCTTCATTACATTGCCGAACATGGTGCCCTGACCACATCCTGATGTAACGGTTTTCTTGCCGAGCTTCTTTTCCAGCCCGTCGGTGTTCTCCTTGGTGATGACTGCCGCCGAGTTGGTCTCCCAGTCGATAATCAATGATTCAATCGCATTGATGTCCTCGATAAATCCCTGGTTTTTCAGATAGCCGAGAACTAACGCCGAAGGTCGCTCACCAAGGGTCATCAAGGTTACGACTTCAATCCAGTTTAGGTAAACCGTTAAGGGGTGCTCGCAGGCGATTTCTTTTTCCATCATGTCGCCGTACTCGTCCATAACCTGAACGGTCATAGTCTGATTGACGGATGATTTGGTTTTAATGATTTTTGGCAGTTGGGTCATCAGAAATTCCTGCTGATTCGAAAACGGTCTAATAGTGTCTATGCTCAATAGTGTTTAACGGCTGACACTCAATTTCAAATATCGTTAATAACCCCAAAGTCTAGCAAACTTCATTCCAACTATAAGAGGCAAGAGTATTGAAATGAGAGGTTTAATTGAAGTTGGTCTGATATTTGCTTTGTAAGCCATATTCAAGAGTACACGAGCAATGACTAAGGAGCGAATGTGCCAGGTTTACGTAAAGATGAATCCATATGGCCAATAGCCTTTCGTTTGGCCTTTGAAGAAAAGCAAATCGGTCGCTGGCCGACCTTGTCTTGGTCTATCGAAGATGTGTGTCTTTATGATCAGGACAAAAAAGATGAAGTTGCCCAATCTGAAGGTGGGCACATTCTTCCACTAGAACTTTACCGCGATGAGCGCACCGAATATCGCTTTAATTTGAGCTCTCAAGACCCGCACTTATTCATTGTTTGCGAAGAAGAGAATGAACAGCTTTCCCCCTTATTGGTAACGGCTGCACAAAGTGTTGCCGGTAGCTATATGGATGGTGATTACCAAGTACTGCATATTCAAATACCGCTTCAGGTACAGGCTTGGATGGAAGCGTTTATTGGTCGTCATGGCGAGTTGATCGAATTCAGACGCAAACGCTGTAAAAACAAGAACAAAGACCAAAAAGGGCGCTCCAGTGGCAACTAATTTTTTGCAACGGTGGTCAAGTCGTAAACTCGCTGTCAGGGAAGAAACGGCTGAAGTGGAGGCGGATGCTCTATCAGTACAAGGCGACACCGAACCGGTTCAACTCTCTGATATTTCAGAATATACAGTCGAGGAGGTCGGGAGTTTTTCTTTCAAGCCTTCCACTGAACATGAGGTAGAAGCAGAGTCAGAAATATCTGTTGAAGCCGATGAGGCATGCGAGCAAACAGTTCTCAAGGAAGCGGTGTCCGAAGAGACTAGGCTGACGTTGAAAGATGTTGCCAGTGTGACTTTTGAGGGTGGGGTAACGTCGTTTATGAAAAGCGGTGTTGAAAAGTCGGTAAAGAAGGCGGCATTACGTAAGTTGTTCCATTCTGATGAATTTAATTATGTCAGTGATATGGATGACCACACTGAAGATTTTTCCAATGTCCCTACCTTGGATTCCAGTGTGACCAAACAGCTTCGAAACTGGGTGAATCAGGCGTCTGAAAAGCTTGAGGAAGCCTCGGAAGAAATTGCTCAGGCAGTGATTAATGAGCAAGAAAATAGGAATGTGGTAGATGCCGAGTCATCAGAACTTTCAGCAAAAACCGAATCAACAGAGCTAGAACCTCATGAACTTGAATCTAAAGAGATAGAGGCATCTATCCCTACCTTGTCAGAAGATCTTTCTTCTTTCGAGTCTGATGTCTTATCGGAAAGAAGCTAGTTTTCCGTAATTAATAAAAAAGAAAAGCCGGATGTTGTTAAAAACAAGGCGGCGAAATTGAAGTTGGGACAAAAAGGGAATAATACCCTTAAAAACAATCGGGACATTTTGGCGCAATGCATGTAAGCCGCTGGGACAAATTGTCCCTTGATGGGTTGCCCAAACTGCCTCCGCCTGACTTTAGTTCCCTATAGGTCATTTTATTCCGTAAAAAGTTGGTTCGGTTATTGCTCTTATAAAGGGTATGAAGCGTCCTGTTTTTAAAAATTCTTTATAAAACAAGGTACTTCAATCGGCACTGACTGACGGTGACGAGTAGACAGGAATAAGAATGTTAAAAAGTACACTAGAAGCATTTTCTGACAACCTATTTTCAGACAAGAACGGACAAGCCCGACAAACTGCGATTGCAGGAACCGTCGAGCTGTCAAACCTGATCCCACCTACGGTTTCCTATGAAAGCCGCGGCAACGTGTTGTTGATTGGTGAGCAGGAAACGATAACAGCGTTAGCACCTCAATTTTCAGCATTGAATTCGGTGACGCTGTTAGTCACAGAAAAGGCGACAGAAAGAACAGGTGAAAAGGCGGGTACAGCAGCGAACGGTGACAACATGTACTTCAGCGATCAGGTAGCTGTTAAAGGCTACCTTGGTGCGTTTGAAGTGACTTGTCGATCTGACGCTAACCTAGCAAAAATTGCGATTGGTCGTGATTGCTTTGATCTTGTGGTCGATATGACCGCTGAGGGGGTAGTGACAACGGAAATTCCAGCGCCTGGCTATTATGGTGTTGGTGCTGGCAAAGCAAAATTGGCGAATGTAATTGAAGATCTTCCAGCTATGTTGGGAACCTTTGATAAGCCAAAGTATTTTCGTTTGAATCCTGATATTTGTGCCCATTCATCGCGTGGCGTGAGCGGTTGTGATCGTTGTGTAGATGCGTGCCCGGCGGGTGCACTATCCAGCAATGGTCATGCCATTGAAATTAATCCGTATCTTTGTCAGGGAGTGGGAACCTGTGCGACGGCTTGCCCTACAGAAGCCATTAGCTACGCATTACCTGATCCCGATAATACTCAGCATTTTGTTCATCGACTATTAAAGCGTTACCTGCAAGAAGGGGGTGAAAAGCCAACACTTCTTTTGTTTGGAAATCGTGATGAGCAATCTGTGGCAAACGCGCTATCCACTCTTCCTTCCACTGTTATTCCGGTGGCACTGGAAGAGTTGGCAACCGTGGGTATTGATACTTGGTTTAGTGCCTTGGCATATGGTGCTCATCAAGTGCTTCTAGCTACGAATACCGCTTATATTCCTGCCACGATTGATCGTGTTCTTACTGACGAACTTGCGATTGCTCAGAATTTTCTGACTGAACTGGGTTATGAAGCTGAACGTATTGCGTTATTTGATTTAGCTTCTGCTGAGTCATTCAAGGCTTTCGATGCGGCATTGCTTCCTATCGCGGTTTCTTCTGCTGAGCGAATCGAAGGCACGAAACGTGAAAAGCTCTTTGCTGTTCTTGAATTGCTTTATCACGCCGCTGAAGAAAAGCCTGAGCGTTCAGATGTACCTGAAAATGCACCTTACGGTTCGGTGGAATGCCAGTCCAATGATTGCACTTTATGTATGGGGTGTGTGGCGGTATGTCCGACACGTGCTCTGCATGCTATTGGCGAACGTCCGGGATTGTTGTTCATCGAAGAAGATTGCGTGCAATGCGGTATGTGTGAAAAGGCCTGTCCTGAAAAAGTGATTGCGTTAAAGCCGGGTCTTAACTGGAACAAAGCATCACGTCAGGAAGCTCGTGTTGTTTATGAAGAAGCTGCTGCGTGTTGTACCAGTTGTGGAAAACCATTTGCACCGGCATCTATGGTGAAAATGCTAACTGAAAAGTTACAAGGTCACTCGCAATTCCAGGGAGATGCCATTCGCCGGTTGGCTATGTGTGAAGACTGTCGTGTTCGTGATGTCTTTTCGAAGATCGAAGACGATCCTGAAAGCCAGTTAAGGGTGTAAGGAGCTAAGTATGGGGCAACAAATGGAACAACAAATGGTTAATCAGCCGCAACACGAAGAAATGTCACTGCGTATCGAGATCTACGCCATGCTTGCGCATTTGATGCGTCAGGCTCCGGATGAAAACGTCCTGAATTGGCTTGCAGATCTAAATGTAGATACGTCAGAGCACCGAACTACCGAAATGGCAGCTGCTTGGCCATTAGTCAAACTGGCGGCTAAAAAAGCCAACCTCATTGCTGTTGAAGAAGAATATCAAGATCTGTTCATTGGCATTGGTCGTGGTGAAATTGTGCCATTTGGCTCTTGGTATCTGACGGGATCTTTGATGGAGATGCCTTTGGCCCATCTACGTCGTGATTTGGCTCAGCTGGGTTTTCAGCGAGATGAGTCGGTCAAAGAGCCGGAAGATCATATTGCCGCATTGCTTGAAGTGATGGCTATGCTGGTGGAAGGAGGCGATGAGCACCTTCAGAGAACTTTCTTTAACCGCCATATTGCTACGTGGTTTGAGCGCTTGTGTGCCGATATGAAAGCGGCTGAAAGTGCTGTGTTCTATTGCGCGGTGGGCGAGCTGGCGTTGCAGTTTTTAACGGTAGAGAAAACGCGTTTTATTGAAGCGAATTAGAATTTTCTGACTTTGCTTTTTGTTACGACGTAATTAGAAAAAAACATAAGAATCGATTCCTGATGAACATTGTTTGGTCATCTGGAACAACGATAAAGGAGCAAGCTTTCATGAGTGAGCAAAATAAACCTATTCATAATGAAACTAATCAAAGCCGTCGCCAATTGTTGAAAAACATTGGTTTGACCGTGGCTGCTGGTGCTGTTGCGGCTGGTACAACAACTGTTGCTCAGGCAGCAGCTGATAAACCGGAAGAAAAAAACGAATCGAAAACAACAGGCTATCGCGAAACTCAGCATGTTCGTGATTACTACGAAACCTTGTAAGGCGGAGCAATAAATGAAACTGACTAAACGTTCCGACAAAGTGAGCAAGGACGAAAACCAGCTTGGTATTTCTCGTCGTTCCTTTATTCGTAATTCATCACTGGCGGCGGCTGGTGGTGTTGCTGGTGCCAGCATGTTTGCACCGGGCATGATGAAAAAAGCAGAAGCAAAAACGGTTGATCCGAAAGCGCCTGTTGAAATTAAACGTACCATTTGTTCTCACTGTTCTGTGGGTTGTGGTATTTACGCTGAAGTACAAGAAGGTGTCTGGACTGGCCAAGAACCCGCTTTTGACCATCCTTTTAACGCTGGTGGACACTGTGCTAAAGGTGCTGCGTTACGCGAACACGGTCATGGTGAGCGTCGCGCTAAATACCCAATGAAATTGGTTAACGGCAAGTGGAAGAAACTTAGCTGGGAACAGGCCTTGGAAGAAGTCAGCCAGCAAGTGCTGAAAATCCGTGAAGAGTCAGGTCCCGATTCGGTTTATTGGTTGGGTTCGGCGAAACACAACAACGAACAGGCCTATCTGTTCCGCAAGATGGTGTCGCTATGGGGCACCAACAACGTTGACCACCAGGCGCGTATCTGTCACTCAACGACGGTTGCCGGTGTTGCCAACACCTGGGGCTACGGTGCGATGACCAACTCATTGAATGACATGCATAACTGTAAGTCGATTCTGTTTATTGGTTCGAATGCAGCGGAAGCTCACCCGGTAGCAATGCAGCATATCTTGATCGCCAAAGAGCGTAACAGCTGTAAGATAGTTGTTGCTGATCCGCGCCGTACCCGTACGGCGGCAAAATCAGATCACTACGTATCACTGCGTCCGGGCTCTGACGTGTCGTTTATTTGGGGCATCCTGTTCCATATCTTCAAAAATGGCTGGGAAGACAAAGAGTTCATCCGTCAGCGCGTTTGGGGTATGGATGAGGTTCGTGCCGAAGTGGCGAAGTGGACACCTGCAGAAGTTGAACGTGTAAGTGGTGTGCCTGAAGCCGAAGTCTACAAAACTGCGAAGATGCTGTCTGAGAATCGCCCGGGCTGTGTTGTCTGGTGTATGGGGGGTACTCAGCACACCACCGGTAACAACAATACCCGTGCGTACTGCATTCTTGAACTTGCCCTTGGCAACATGGGTAAACCTGGTGGTGGTGCCAATATTTTCCGTGGTCACGATAACGTACAGGGTGCGACGGACTTTGGTGTTCTGTCAGACAACCTACCGGGTTACTACGGCCTGTCTGAAGGCGCGTGGAAGCACTGGGCTGGCGTATGGGATGTCGATTACGAATGGCTGAAAGGGCGTTTTGATCAGGCTGACTATCGCGGCAAGAAGCCAATGAACAACGCCGGTATCCCGGTATCACGCTGGATCGATGGCGTATTGGAAGACAAAGCCAATATCGAGCAGAACGATAACATCCGTGCCATGTTCTACTGGGGACATGCGGTGAACTCGCAGACCCGTGGCCCTGAAATGCGCACAGCTATGAGCAAGCTGGACATGATGGTTATCGTTGATCCGTATCCGGGCGTTGCGGCAGTAATGAATGGTCGTACTGATAATGTGTATCTATTGCCAGCTACTACCCAGTTTGAAACAACAGGCTCGGTAACGGCGACAAACCGTTCGATTCAGTGGCGCGACCAGGTTATTGAACCGCTGTTCGAATCTAAGCCTGATCACGAAATCATGTATCTGCTGGCGAAAAAGCTTGGCCTTGCCGATCAGCTGTTCAAGCACATCAAGGTTGAAAACAACCAGCCGGTGATTGAAGACATTACCCGTGAATTCAACAAGGGTATGTGGACCATCGGCTATACCGGTCAGAGTCCTGAGCGCCTGAAAGCACACCAACAGAACTGGCATACCTTCCACAAAACGTCACTTGAAGCTGAAGGCGGTGTGGCTGACGGTGAAACATACGGTCTGCCTTGGCCTTGTTGGGGGACGCCTGAGATGAAGCACCCAGGTACCCATATTCTTTACGATACGTCCAAGACGGTAGCGCAGGGCGGTGGTAACTTCCGTGCTCGCTTCGGTGTTGAGCGTAATGGTGAAAGTCTGCTTGCTGATGATAGCTTTTCACTTGGTTGTGAGTTGGAAGATGGCTATCCGGAATTTACCCACAAGATGCTGAAGCAACTGGGATGGTGGGATGAACTGACGGCAGAAGAAAAAGCGGCTGCAGAAGGCAAAAACTGGAAAACTGACGTTTCGGGCGGCATCCAGCGTGTTGCTATCAAGCATGGCTGTATTCCTTACGGTAACGCCAAAGCGCGTGCCGTTGTCTGGACCTTCCCTGATGCTGTACCGCTTCACCGTGAGCCGTTGTATACACCTCGTCGTGATCTGGTTGCGGATTACCCGACCTGGAATGATAGTGAAGCGATGTTCCGTCTACCGACCCTGTACAAGTCAATCCAGGACAAAGATGTATCAGGTGAGTATCCAATTATTCTCACGTCTGGCCGTCTGGTTGAGTACGAGGGGGGTGGTGATGAAACCCGTTCTAACCCTTGGCTGGCAGAACTGCAGCAAGAGATGTTTGTTGAGGTTAACCCGAAAGATGCCAACGATCTTGGCTTCCGTGACGGTGATATGGTTTGGGTTGAAGGTGCCGAGAAGGGCCGTATTCACGTTAAAGCGATGGTAACTCGCCGTGTGAAACCGGGCCTGGCATTCATTCCGTTCCACTTTGGTGGCAAGTTCCAGGGTGAAGACCTGCGTGGTAACTACCCTGAGGGTTCTGCACCGTTCGTTTCTGGCGAATCGGCAAATATTGCAACCACATACGGCTACGATCCTGTTACTCAGATGCAGGAAACCAAAGTAACCCTATGTAAGATCTCTAAAGCGTAAGGAGTCATTCTGATGGCACGTATGAAATTTCTTTGTGACTCTAAACGTTGTATCGAGTGCAACGGTTGTGTTACCGCCTGTAAAAACGAAAACGATGATGCGCTTGAGTGGGGCATCCAGCGCCGCCGAGTCGTTACCCTAAACGATGGTGAGCCGGGTGAAACGTCAATTTCTGTTGCTTGTATGCACTGTAGTGATGCCCCATGTATGGCGGTATGTCCGGCAGATTGTTTCGAGCAAACCGAAGACGGCATCGTACGCCATAACAAAGATCTGTGTATCGGTTGTGGTTACTGTTTGTTTGCTTGTCCGTTTGGTGCGCCTCAGTTCCCTAAACAGGGCGCGTTTGCCGAGCGTGGAAAGATGGATAAGTGTACCTTCTGCGCAGGTGGACCGGGTGTAGAGCCTGGTTCGCATGAAGAGAAGCAGAAGTACGGTTCTAACCGTATTGCAGAAGGCAAACTACCGATGTGTGCATCGCTATGTTCGACCAAGGCACTTTTGGCGGGTGATGCGGCTAAAGTGTCCGACATCTACCGTGATCGGGTTGTCGCACGTGGTGCCAAAGAAGCCGGTTGGGCGAGCACTGATGATCTTGCCTATGATGCAGGCAAGGTACGCAAGGCCTAATCATTGCGGCAAATCCAGTGTATTGATGTACTGAACGGCTTCAGCCCGAATACGGGCTGAAGCCATCGTTAGGTAAAAACTGTTTTATCAAACAGTTGGGAGTTTTAATGACTAAGCGAATTCAACGCTGGTTTACATTACTGGTTACTGCATTCACGCTGGCGTTTTCGCTGTCAGTGTTAGCCAGCAATGAAACCAGTCAAAACACTGATAATACGCGCTTGGGCGAGTCTGTGATTCAGAAAGAAATCGTAGGATTTGCTGGTGCCGACTATTGGCGCATGGTCAAGGATGGTCAGGAAGGGTATACCACATCACAGTCACCGGAGCACGGAGTGCTGATCTCCATACCGGGACAGACGTGGTTCATTCTCAAAGAGAAGTGGATGTCACCACTGGGGGCATTGGCTATTTTCGGTAGCCTGGCGTTGGTAGCATTGGCTTATGTTACTGTTGGGCCGCTAAAGCTGAGCAAGCCGAAAACAGGCCGCAAGATCAAACGCTGGAGCCGCATGGATCGTGCGTTGCACTGGAGCATGGCTTTTACGTTTCTGACTTTGGCATTCAGTGGTCTGACGCTGGTCTATGGTAAGCATTTTATCAAGCCGGTTGTGCCTAGTGAGTTGTGGGGTTGGATAATTTATGCAGCCAAGCAATACCATAACTACATTGGTCCGATTTTCGCTATCTTGTTACTGACTGTGCTAATCAAGTGGTGGCGCAAGAGCGTCTTCAATATGGTGGATGTGAAGTGGTTCATGAAAATGGGCGGCATGGTTGGCAAGCATAAAGGGACTCACCCTTCTGCGGGATTTTCCAATGGCGGCGAGAAGGCGATTTTCTGGCTGTTGATCTTCTTTGGTATCTTTATCACTGTTAGTGGGTTCATTTTGGACTTCCCTATCTTTGATCAAACCCGCCGTGATATGGAGCTGTCGAATCTTGTTCACATGTTCTCGGCGCTGATACTGATCTGTGGTTTTGTTTTCCATATCTATATTGGTTTATTTGGTATGGAAGCAGCACTGGATGGGATGATCACCGGTGAAGTCGACGAGACTTGGGCTAAAGAGCATCACGACCTGTGGTTTGACGAGGTAAAAGATTTACCTGAAAACCAACCGGGTTATGACGAAAAGCTTGAAGCGACAAAGAAAGGCAAACCGACGCAGGAAAGCCTGTAACCGTTAAGCCTTGCTTGTAAGTGATTGAAAGAGAATCAAAGCCGATGGGGAGCTCTTCATCGGCTTTTTCATATCGATGCATTTTATGTCGATACTTTTTATATGGACAATAACCTTAATGCACTATAACTTTATATTTATAATTACCGGACATTAGACTAATGTCGAATACTTTGACCTTATAACCATATGAAAACAATGGTATAAATAGCTTATACAAGCTGATAAAGGACGTATCTATGCTTTTCCCGTATCGTAATATCGTTATTTTGACCGGCGCTGGCATTTCAGCTGAATCGGGAATATACCCGCACCTACCCAACCTGTAAAAAATGTTACCTCCCAGTATTAATGCGGGTTGTAGGCTAGGTAACAAAAAATAGAGCCATGACTAAAAAAATGGGTGATTTTAATTTTAGATAGAGTAATTTTGTTACTCACATAGGGTAGGAGTTGTATCAATGAATTTTCCTTATCGTCATATTGTAATCTTGACTGGGGCTGGAATCAGTGCTGAGAGCGGCATTGAAACATTTAGATCTGGTGCAGATGGTTTATGGGAAAAACATAAAATTGAAGATGTAGCGACACCAGAAGGCTATCATCGAAATCCAGTTTTGGTCCAAAATTTTTATAATAAGCGTCGTCAGCAACTAGAAGGTGGAACCGTAGCCCCAAATGCAGCTCATTTGGCATTAGCCAAATTGGAAAGAGAGCTTGAAGGTGAAGTTACTGTTGTTACACAGAATATTGATAACCTTCATGAGTTAGCTGGAACAAAGAATATTATTCATATGCATGGCGAACTGCTTAAAGCCCAGTGTAATCATAGTGGCCAGAGTGTTGCTTGGAGTGGAGATATCTCCCTTGACGACCATTGCCATTGTTGCCAGATTCCGGCGCCACTCCGCCCTAATGTTGTCTGGTTCGGAGAGATGCCGATTGGAATGGATCGTATTCATGATGCATTGGTGAAGGCTGATCTGTTTATTTCCATTGGTACATCAGGTGCGGTATACCCAGCTGCTGGTTTTGTTCATGAAGCTGCAATGCATGGTGCACATACCATTGAGTTGAACCTTGAACCGAGTGACGTTGAAGATGAATTTGCTGAAAAACGTTATGGTAAGGCGTCTGTATTGGTTCCAGAGTTAGTCGAAGAATTACTGAGTGCCCTCGACTGATTCATAAACGATCTGAAAATGTGGCAGGCAAATTACTGTGCCTGATTGGGAGCCAACATACAATCAACTGGATTAGTCTGAATGCAATCTGTCAGTTTCGTTTCCTTGATGTGACTAGATCTCACATCTTGCCGAAATCGGTTCTGCCCCATTATCAGTTATAACAACAACACCTCTAGTTAACTCAATGACGAATATTTAGTATCTGAGCTTATTCGATACAAGCTACAAATGGGTATTTCTGCGGTCCGGGTTAGCACGCAGAAAGGCAAAAAATCAAGGCGAAGTGGTTACCACAAAAGACAGTGGTTATGTCTAGTTATGAGTACTTACTTACGACTAACCTAACTTCTCAGAGTAACAACAAGAACAATTTTCTCGATATCAGCAAAGGTCATTTCCATGAAGTAATAGTTTGTTGTTGAATTTTTTTGATTTTTGCGTAAAGCTAAGATCTCACTAAATTCGCTTGCAAACTTTCACCAATTAGAATGATGAGAGTTAGGCTCACATAGTCAACTTAACGGTATGATGATCAGAAAATTAAATTTGGTAGAATCTAAATAATATTTGCTCATTAGACTGTGTGTTATCTAAAATGCTGCACGATGGGCTTTGGGGAGTCTGAGAAGAAAGAATGGACATATTAACGTTTATAAGTGAATTAATTAGGACTGTAATTTGGCCTGTTGTTATCTTGATTTTAGGCTTATCTTATCGTACGAAGATAACTGAGCTATTGCCATCTTTGAGTAAAATCAAAGCTGGACCAGTAGAAGCAGAGTTCGATTTAGAAGTAAGAAAATTATTAGGTGACTCTAAAGAGATTATTGCGAGGGGTCCAATTGGAGAAACTGAAGAACTTTCTTCTGAAGAACAGGAATCAGATATTTCCTTAGCGAAAATTTATACTGGAGGAGAAGACCCTACGACGATGGTTTTTGAGGGGTGGAAAAGTATTGATGGCGCACTTTGGCGATTAGGTAAAGATGCTGGAGTTATCGTAGATCCGATGGATAGCATGAACAGTGTTTTTCGTACAGTAATTTCTACTGAACTCTTAACGCTCGAGACGAAAAGACTCGTAATCGAACTATATGAAATGCGTAACAGAGTAGTGCAAGCGAATATTAAACCCTCACTTAATGCCGCTAGAGATTATATACTGGCAGTCGAGCAGTCTGTTAGACTAATTGAAAAGCAGAGGGAAAGTGTTAAAAAAGTGGGTAACGTAAAATACTAGCAAGTTAGTACAGGTGACGTTATGGTCTATGTTTCGTTTTGACGTGGCTATGCCACTTCATTCCAAAAACTCCACCACGCCAAAGCGCAACAGACAAAGTTGTCAATATACCAAGAGAGGCAGGGTGAGAGCATGAATGCTCAGTTTTTATCCAAAGCTAAATCAAATCTACTCATCGGTACAAAATGTGAACAGCAGTAACCAAAAATACCGTTAAATTTTGTTGGGAATTAACCCTATAACCGATCTGTAAATTTATGGTGATTTACGTTTTTAACAAAAAATCAACTCACGCTCTCGCCCTGCCAAGAGAGGTTATGTGAATAAGGTCATTGTGACATTTTGTATCGATGACGTACTTCTGTCCAAACAAAATAAAAACAGACCAATTGTATGATCTGTTCTTAACATGTAAAAATGCCTGTTCAGCTATATATTACAGCGAGATCGATATAGCTTTCTAAATGTATCGATTGCTATTAAGTTTGATACTTAATATCAAAGCAGCATCATAGTGTCTATTGCTGTGTGTCCCTTAAAGCAATGATCTCGATAATTAATTTAATTAAATTGTCGGCATCAAATTCTTCAGCTCCCAATTTTGAATAAAACTCTTTTATAATTGCTGATATGTTTGAATCGTTTTGAATCTCTGGATTTAGCTCTGTCCAAAGCTGTTTTGCCATGTATCCAGTACTACCTATGGGTAGTAATAAAAGCCCTTTTTCTTTCGCAATCTCGTATTCTTCACGCATACCATTTGAGAGAACAATGCCATTATCCGATTTTTTGTTACCAAACAAAAACAATGCAATACCTGCATAATCGATCATGTCTTCACGATATTTGGTCCATAAATAGTTTAAAAGATGCTCACCTTCCGTAGATTGAGGGAAAGGCCGTAATACAAGCTGGTCTTCGACTTTTGCTTTTGGATTTTGAAAAGTTTCCTCAAGGACACCAGAAATTACAGAACTACCAACACCGAGTCCGAATCCAGAAACAACGCGTAGCCCTCTTTTTACTAGGCTTCTACTTAGATTGTAGACAAATTCCAGTGCATCATGTTCTTTTAAATCACCATACTCGCTAGCTGCTCCTGAAATAAAGACAGTTCTAGACTTATATTTTACTTCTAGTTTTCTGAGAAGGTCAGTAATTTCTTCAAAGTCATCTATGAGAATGGTTTTTATATTAAATCTCTCTAAGTCTTTGACAAAAAACTCTTGCTTTCTTTGTCTATACTCAAAGTCTACCACTTCCTCATCTTTATCTTTTTGAACATTTCGTATAAAGCAGTAATGTCTTCTTTGATTGTTTTCATAAGCAACTCGAACTCTGCTTAGGATATAGTCCAAGTTTGGATCGGTAAAACTGAATCCTATGAATATAAAGGTTTTTGAAATAAGATCACTCTTGAGGTTAGCTAAGTATTGCTCCATTTTGACGTGATATCGCTCATAATCATCTTTTGTCAACACTGCTTGACTAGGATGTTCGACATCACCGTGCATCTTATATACAACAGCATCACGTTTCGGTTTAGTAGTCGATAAATGTTCTTTGGTATGCTTTACATCAGCAATTTTCCCAGATTTGTCGAGAGCTGTTTCAATTATCTTGTCGTAATTGGTAGTCCAGTAAGTACGAATTGGTAGTCGACAAAGAATTCTGTGGTTCTCAGTTTCAATTGATTCACGTGAGAATTCCTCTATAAGCCTTTGATTTAATTGGCTTCTATTATTTGCGTTGTCATTACAATGGAACTGAGCGAGGGCTACGAGATCATTTTCTTTATCTACATCTAAGCCTAGTTCATAGGCGATAGGGCGTAGAAGTTCTGCCCAATTCACGAAACCCACTCCAGCTGACATTCCTGCACCCGAAAAAACTGCTACATTTTCTTCAGCGAGTTCTTTTTCTAGATCTCTTAAGAACGCTTGTTTTTTAAAGTTCATTCGTAGTATTCCACTTTTATATGAATTTTGGAAAGATAAAGAAAGTTTCTATAAAGATATCGGTGAATAGTTGAGCGATCCCATTATCACCTTCTTATATTCAATAGAGCTCTCCAGTTTCCTGATCAACACGCTTATAGAAATCAGAAAATTGACATGGATCGGAAATGACTAAATTTCTATCACTTCGATACTCTAGATCTATCTCTTTTATAAGGTTAATAGCGGGTACAGAGTCATCTAAGCGAATTTTCTTATAGTCTCTAATTCTATGATATCCAATAGACTCTAAATCTACTGCAACAGCCCTATCACCGAAATAATAGAAATGCTCTGAAATCAATACTTGATCAGAGCTAGTATCGCGCTTCAAATTGGTCATATTGAATGAACCATCAGCATTACTATGATGAGAGTCTTCTTGTATCCATTCACTGTTGCCACCTTGATGGTAGATATTGTCACCCAACATCTGTACGTGACTCCCATTTCGAGCTGGCTTTTTGATAGAGAACCTAGGATCTGTCCAATAATCATGAAAGCTAATTTTTTCAGTAACTTTCATCAACAGAATACACTTCTTTTGAACTGATTTTAATTTAGCCCCACCAATACCTAAAATCCAATCACCCACGTCAGCAGATTTCCTAATTCTAGGTTTGCATGTGGCCAGCGTACAACTGCCATGGAATGGGTTAGGGGCAAAACCGAAGTCTCGTGTTATCGCATAGGCATAAAGGTGGGAGTCAGGTTCGATTAGCATACGACATTCTCCCCTTGAATTTTATCTCGCTCTGTACCATCGGGATTTTGAAAGCTAGTGTTCCCCTCCAGTGCGTTGATAATGGAGTCCCCCCTCCAACCTACGATAGAGGTTGCGTATTTCTCTAGATTTTCCGGCAGCTTGACATCCTCTTTTAAACCATTCTCATATACGCCTATGATTGGTTTTCCAAGCTGGTGAGCAGCTTTAATTTCCCAGTTTACCCAAGGTCTTGTATGGGTCTCTTTACCGATAACAACTATAACTTGACTAGCCCATCTCATTTTCATTCTAAGCAAACGTGCTATTGTTCTATCACTAACCTTTTTTTCCTCTACACGTCTTTGGTTTTCTGGTTTCATTCGTACAGAGCTATTTCGTAGTTGATAACCCTTTGCAGATGCTAAACGTGCAACTCCATCAACGCTAGCATCGTCTTTGTGATGATGACTAACAAAGACGTTTTTCTTAATTTCTTTAGTCATTTATAAACCTTCATAAGCTACTAGTTAAATCAAAATAACCTCAGATTATTATTCTCTGGGTAGTGATATTTTTGTTTTGGCCTTTTGTTGCTAAACTTGGTTCGGCACCGTTTATCTATTTCACATGCGCCACTGTTTTCCATATCCATTAGGGTGTAAGTTCTTTCTTCTTTAGGTAGAAAGTGGAAAATTTCATCCATGTTCCATTTTTCTTTGTAATTCTCTGCGATTCTGTGTTGATTTATAGTGAACCAAAATAAACACTCTTCGCTATTCATTCCGTCTTTGTTAGAAAAAATCCAATTTATCCCTCTTTCACATCCGGGTCCTGCCACAACAAAGTTCATTTCCGTAAACGGAAAGTTTACTATGTATGTAAAGTCTATAAATATCTGATATGCAAGAAATTTACCTATTCCGGGGAATGATTTTAGGTGATTAAAGACTTCGAGTTGATTCGTCGCTGATTTAACGCCTTTTACTATTTTTTCTTGGTTGTAAAATACAAACTTTATCATCCTCAGAATCATGTCTGTTTCAGTTCTACCTTCCTTTGCTTCCAAATATCTTCCAAAGTTAACCTTTGGTCCTCCTAAGATATAAGCTGCACTAAAAAATACATAGTCTGGATTGATTAAAGATATACTGTGAGTCTTTTCTCTGATTATCGTATTGATATAATCTATACTCATACTGGAAAAATCAAAAGGAGCATTAATTTGTTCTAAGGTACTACTTTTGTTTATTACTCTAAACAAGAATGAATTTAGCAACTTGTTTTCATATGTTACATGATTATTATCAATTACATTCTTTAATAACCATTTTGTTTCTCTATCCCATGTTCTTTTAGTGTTTACAAACTTGTATTTCTTCAATATTTCATCATTTGTCCAAAATGGGGGGAGATTAAGAATCTCTTTTTTATAATATATAGATGTTCGCTCCCTTTGATGATGAAACCATTCCTTGATAACATTTTCATTCAAAGTAGGATTAGCGAGTTTGATTTTTCTTTCTCGTACATTACAAAAAAGCTGATCATTTTTATTATTCACAACACAATACCTTATCAAAGAAAGATTTGAATCTGATTATTCCGTTCGTGTCATTATTAAATTGATAATCTGCCTTTGATTTGTTCTCAATTACATGCTTATCAATATCATATTTTTCATAATTATTATCTTTCCTATTTATATGAACTATAGTGAAATGGTTTTCCTTACACCATAAAAACTCTTCATTAGATCTTATGTCAGTGATTATTATATTACTTTTTGATTTTCCGCTTTTTTCTAAGAGTTTTATCTCATCTGAAAGCATTCTAATGAATATTTTTTCTTCAATTTTCCGTAGGTTGTTGAGATTCAGCCATATATCTCGTGGTGAATGATGGATTGATTCTCCAGTAGAGAGAGTAATATTTAGTGGTAGCATCTTTCTTTCAGAAGGGTAGTCTTCTTCCATCCATGGATAAATATATTTACCTAGTTTCTTAAGTTGATCACTAAATGATAATCTAATAAAGTTATGATTTGATATTAAGTAGTCTGCTAAAAAATCTTTTCCGCTACCGGACACACCCATAAATGCGATTTTCATCTACTTACCTTAGTCATACGATTGAAATGATTTGAATCTACACTTAAGTTAAAATCATCACTAAATTTGGTTTTTAATACGATTGGTTGATTAATCTTTTCTTGATAAACATATGATAAAGTTGCTTCTGCATACCCCCAAAGCAAGTTTTCTTTAGTTTTTAAAGAATGATTATTGAATATGCATTTCAACTCCGCAATGGCATCGCTAAAATTATTTATCTCTTCAGGTTTCGCTAATATTTTTCCCTCTAAAAATGAAACTATTTCTTTAAACATGCTTTTTGTGCTTGATAACGATTTTGGAAATTCGATTTCATCATTATTAATTTGTTTTGTTATTTGTTGTTCTTTTTTTCTAATTATTTCCTCTGCTTGTTGAAGTCTGTTTTTGTATATATGTAGGTTTGTTACTGATTGATGCAGGTAACCTAATTCTAATTGACTGTCTACTTCTCTTTGTAAAATGTAAAGAACCATTTCTTGAAGTAAACTAAATTCAAAGATATTTATATTACTTACACCAAATATAAGATCCCCACTTCTTTGAATAACTTTAATGTTTAGCTTTTTGTCTGGAGTGATAAAAAAATGTATGAGATTGTTACATGGTATATCTAAACTATTCTCTAAGTTGTATACATTTTTTAGGCTTTCGCTCGTGTCTCTTTCTGGCATGTATAAGCTAATGACAGCACGTCTAGTAAAGATTCCTTCTTCTTTGAACTGTTCTATAACATTTTCTAATTGCCCATAGGCGTATAGCCTCTCTCCATAAGCTGCCCGCCAAGTGACACCATCATCTGAATACTCTGGTGCTCTTGGAAGGAAAAAAGTCAGATATGGTTTTATCCTATTGTCGCCAGCTAGAAACCACATTGTTTCCGCGAAAGTGGAGAATATGTTGTTTTTTCGCCCCACTAGACTTAGGTGTCTTGATCTCGGATTCTGTAAGATCATACTGACATCATAGATACTTACTGCATCTCCATTCCTAGTAGATACATTAACACCTTCAGTGAGCACTTTTTCTAGGACCTTCATTATTACATCGTTAATTGTTTCTCCGTAAACGACGTGCATAAACAAAACCTCATGCTATGAAATAAATGCAATCTCAGTCAACAAAGTTTCTTCATGGATTTAGCAGTATCGCAACATGAGTTAGAAGGCTTGCTGCTAATTCAAAATGATTTTCTTCTATCGCGTGCCACAAACTTTTTGAAAGCTATTCGCTAACTAGCGCTGACAGTTTCATGCTCTACTGTTATCATATACGTACGGTCAAAGTTTGGGAATAGATCAGTTGCATAGTTACCAGCTTCTTATCACATAAATTAATCACTTAGCTACCAAGCAGTGCAAGTTCAGGTTTGAAGTTGTCATGATTGTTAAATTAGAGTGATGGGAATGTTCCTGCGTTGTTGCGTGACTATATGGTTGCCTTTGGGGCTAAGAACTTGATGTCTTAACAAATCATACAAACAATGATCATTATATTCACAAGCATTTTATTGTGAGCATTAGGACTTCATATAGAGCTGATTTTCGTCGGGAGGGGAAGTCACTAGAGGTATTAATGTTGTTCAATGTTAAATAAACTCAAGGGTATATTTATTTCGTAAGAATCTCAAAGGACTACTTCGTGAATCTAGACAATAATATACTTTGCTATGTTTGTACCCGATCTTCCTCGGACATCCAAGTTATCCGCTTTTCTTTGACCAAACTCTACTTATCTTAATTAGGCGTATTCGCTCAAAAGCTCTAAGATACTGATGTCCAAATATAAGCTATACAGCCAGAAAGTTGGCTGTATGTTTTGGTAGTAACCCATTTACTAATCTATTCGTTTGAGTATGAATCACCACAATTCATTTTGAAATGAATCTGCTATTTCTCGGATGAGATTCTCGGTAACACCGGAATAACCATCTGTTTTAATATACCTGCCAGCAAAACTAGACAGCTGCATGTCATATAGGCTTAGGTTACCTACAACTCGCCAATCAGTATTAACTCTAAAGGCATGAGCTAGCATTCTTCGAATAGGATTGGAGTCATTTAATCTTAGTTTTAAACTCTGGTCTGAAGCTAAGTACTCTCGTTTAATTCCTTGCTTTATCAAAAATTTCCGATTAAATAATGTGCCGAGAGGATACAAAAGTACTTTTGAGTTCATACAAAAGTCGTTTAATAACTCAATCCCTTCGGGGTCAAGTATCAATTGTCCTAGAAAAGAAGTATGACTCATAAAGAGTGAATTCTCTACGATAGAGCGAACTCTTGGATTTTGGTCTAAGTAATCAAGAGAAAGAAGAAGGCTACCCACGTCAAAATACAGGACTTTCAACTTATGATAACCAATCGCTTTTGTTGATTTATTCAATTTATTACCTCTTTTTAGATAGTAATTATTGCACTATTAGACAACGGAATAGAGAGCTAAGATATAGCTCTCGGAGTACAAGGGTAGAGTCACTTCAAGCATAATGGTTGAAGCAGCTAAATAACTATCGTTTGCGGTACTTGAAGTAAAGTAGAGTACCGAGTGAACCTAGAAAAAAGCCAATGATAATCCCGACCCCTATTGATTTAATCAAAAGGACACTATTAGTTAATAAAGTCTCCACGCAATTTATTCCTTGATTTGAGTTTTAACAGTTAATTTGCGCGAGTTTGGTTAACAGTTTGATGACATTATAACTTGGTGCTATATAACCGAGCTCAACGCGTGAGTTAAGTCTTGAATATAAGTACTCGAAAGTTTTACAGCCCGGGCCAACATTCATAGAGTTCAAATAGTAGTTTATTCGTTTTAGCCCCGGTTTAGGTACCGGACACTCATCTTCTACTTTTTCATTCTCTGTCCATAGAAGTTGGCAATAACCCAACTGTACAAACTCAGCGACAATAGTTCGAAAATCCTCAAAGTCATGAACCATAAAGGCCAAAAGGTCTTTCGTACTTTCCATTGTCTGACAACAAATTAGATCCAAGAATCCGGTTTCCATTTCATATGTAACGTATGGACTATACCCATTCAATGGTTCCAAGTCATAAATACGATCTTGGTTTAAAGCTCTTGAGACTGATTGTGACAGGTGTAGCTGACAATTGGCTTTGGCAGTACTAGCGCAATCGTGACACATAACTTCTCCTTGCTAAGGTTTAGTTCATATATATAAAACACTACAGCTCTTATGGCAAGGGGAGATTTGGAGTCAAATGTTTTTAAAAACAATGACTTACTTGTTGTTGCAATACCAAGTTGAGGGCTGCCGCCCGTATGTAGGAGCTTTCATTTTATTCATTTTTTAAGTTTGTCTCCCTATCCTGATGGGTGAAATGACCAATGGATTTTCTACTTGTTTTGATACAGCTTTGGGACTGTGAATAAATGAACCAAAGCAAATCTATGGCATTGATTTTTAAGACTTAAATTTAAACGTGCGTGTAACGAAATTATTTTTTTGGAGAAGGATGGGGGCGGGTACTAATTGCCCGGAACATTAAGTGGCTTGGTCGGCATGCAATCTGCCAATTCTTTAACTGTGATAGATCGCTCTAACATGCTAATGCCACATAAAATGAGTTAGTTCCAATTTCTGAGTGAGTGTCTTTTGACCAAGTTTTCTGTAAGTAATATTCGTGATTGGCTTTCTGGTGAGTTAGATACATTAACAAGACTATCTGAACTGTTAAGGATTGAAGTCGGTAAGGAAGAATCACCTCATAGAAGAGGCACGTTGGGCCTAGTCAAAGAATCTGTCGATACAGGTATAGCTAATTTGTAACTGCTTGCCGATCTAAAAAAGCAGTCAAAAGTAGTCTCAGTGTGTATGATTATATTTTTCGAGCTGATACAATCATATTTAGTAATTTTTCTGGATTCATTGTGCATTTGATGAATTCAGTTACCGATTTGGGCTTTAGCCCTAACCGTCCAGTTGGGTCGTAGTCGCCGTGTAAACTGGTTAAAATCAGAAAAGGCTACGGGTCTTCACTCCATCGCCCAACTCAACAAGAGAACGATGGGACTTGAGATAAGGAGGCTTAATGCATCTAAGTTATCAAGGGAAAGACCTGCTTTCAGAAAGGATGTGGGCTTTTGGAGCTCTTGTGAGTGTACTTACTTTTTGTGGTGCGCATGTTCTGAGCGCCTTTATTGCTGCAATAATTGCAGTAGCATTTCTAAGTATGTTAGCGTAAAAAAAGGGCAGGCCCGCCTAGCGGGCTAGTTCTTTTATTGTACTATTCGTGTCTTTCGGTTCTTTCTTACAAGCTAATTTTCAGCAAGAGCATTGCCCTTACGCTAGGTTTCCAGTAAAGAGCGTATTAGAGTGAACGGTATCGTCTGTACTTGAGCGATAAACTACTCAGTTTGAGATACATGATCTTATGATAATGACAGTTATTAGGTCATTAACCCTAACTTAGTTATGTCCAATTGTGAGCTACGATACCAGCAAGTCAACTGTCCGATCTAGTCGTGACTTACAGCGAATGTGTAATATCGAGTACGAGTTATTACAAATAAACTCCAAACAAAACACTTTGACCCTATTTAAACTTCACTCATTACCTTTTCCGAAAGCTGCATCGATTACCTCTCCAGTATCTGTGTCGATATTACGCCCCCCATGCAAATTGATATTCGCTAGGTCAATGTTCTTTCGCAACTGATAATCATAATCTCGATATAACTCTGTTAGCTTTGCCATAATGATTGCATCGATGTCCTTTTGTTGAACTTCATCCTTATCTTTAATCTGTTCCTCAAGTCGGACAATCTTTTTTTTCAGGCGATCGATCGTTAATTGTCGATTTGATTCTTCTTTGGCCTCCTTTAATTCATTCTTAACATCAGTGATCTTTTGGTATAGGTGAGGGTAGTGCTTCCAAATATTTGTGTGTGTCGTACCAGCACGTCGAGCTACGGCACTAACGTTTATCTTTGCACCCTCAGATAGCATCTGTTCGAGAGCATCTTCTATTGCTTTAGCCGTGCTATTCTTTTCGTTATTCATGATTTAGTTACCTTTTCTGCCTGCCTGTTACCATTTTCTATATCATCAATTATGTCACGTGCAGTAGAAGCGGTAATACGCCAACTGTCTGCCATTAATTTATATGGACGTTGTTGCTCCGTGGTCGCCTGCTCATAGATCGCCAGCTTGTTCAAGGCTTGATTTTCCATGGCACGCCAATGCGGGAGATGTTTCTTATTTACAATGTAATTGCCACACAATACGCAACCGACAGGTACTGCTGCATTTTTAATTTTGCAGTCAGTGCCACCAGTACAATATCCATGTGGTAGGCCGCGAATATTCTTGAGGTTTCGGGTTAAAAAGGCTGAATATTCAGTGATATCTTTGAAATGGATTTGCTTCATAAATTCTGTCTTAGGTTTATCACTCACCTCATCAGGTACTTTCATTTCTATCACCAAAGAATTTGCAGATTTAATCAAACGTTTTCCTCCGCCTCCAGATAACTTTCCTTCCTGAGCATCTACTGCCAAAGCTAATGCTATCTGCTGAGTCATTTGGGTCTCAAAACCTTCGATAATAGAAAGAATTTCATCGATGGTTTCTATACCGCGTTCTGAATAAACCATAGTCATAGCACTGGCGAGGTGCTTGAATTGATATTTGATATCATCTAGGTCACCCAAATTGTTAGCTATGATAAACCACGCGAATGTATGCCGAAATTGGTGAGCTGTAAAATTAAACTCATCACCTATACGATATGGGGCACCTCGGTTTGAGCCACCTACCGATTTAAAGTTGCACCCTAAATGATTTAATTGAATGATGTCAGCTTCTTCTATAGCAATAGAGAAAGTTTTCAAGTTAAATCCATTACCTTCAATCCAACTATCACGAAGTTTTGGTTCTCGGAATGCCAAAGTTAAAGTATAGGCTTTAATGCCAAAAAGGTATTTATCTTTTAAGCCATATTCTAAGTTGTGCTTAGTGCTTTCTGGGATGATGTCAGAAAAATTATGCAAAAGTGCCTCAGCTCTCTTGTGTAAACTTTTATTATATCGTTCGAGTAGACAGACTGCATTGTATACGTCTTGGTTTCCAACCCAGTTAAGAGTAACAGGTGTTGGAGATGTTTTTTGCAGTATTGATTTAATATGGTAAATTGGATTATCGGGGTCTTTACTTTTTGTTGCTGCACCGAATTCTAGATTTAAGGCTTCTTGCTGCCTCATCCCCGTAAATGCTAAAACATAAACCAATACATATATTTCAAATTTATAAAATTGTTTAAAGAGATTTTTTAAGTGTTTGTATTCACCATCATTTATACAGTTACGTGTTATCGAGACAAGTCTCGTATTCGGTTTCCAGTTATTGATTGCTTTATTTTCTATGGAATTTATTAGGTTTGCGTTAGCCTTTTCCCATTCAGGTAGAGCTATTTCTACTCTTTTTATAGCTTCACCTGCCTTTTTGATTAGTTTTTTTAGCACTCCTGTAGGTATCACTGGGTGTGAGTGGGAAAAACCATCTATTGATGGCGTTTCGAGTGCAGCTACTGCATCAGTAAACGTGTAATAAACAACACTATTTATTAGACCATACTTATAAATAACCTGAATTGATTCCAAAAAATTCTGACCTGTCCTATTAGTCTTGAGGATATCCAGCCCTCCGCTATCAGTGCCTATTGTTAGAAATTTGTCAGCTAAATTTCTTAAAATTAGTTCAGGAACGTTATTAAGCTCTCGGAATGAACGATAACCTATATCATATAGGTACTTTTCTAAACGTGTTAGAAATTTTGAATATCCGTATAATGTATTCCAAGCTAAACCGTCACTACCAAGAATAAAACCAATCTTGTGAGCGAGTAATATCGCAGACTTAACTTCTATACCGAATGATTTTTCACCAGAAAAAATGATATTCTTTTCTCTTGTTTTGAACCAAGATTCATCTCCGAAACTAACGATACGATTCATGTGCTTTCTAACACCAGAAGACTGCCATAAGGTCGCGTTATTTAACTCAGTAATATCATCATCACTAAGTTGATTTAATATAATATTCCCCTTTGCATCGACACTATGTAAGTGATCTATCAGTTCTGTAATTTGAATCATTATCAACTCTCTCTAAATATATCAGAAGTTGTACTTGCTAACTTCCAGTCAGGGTGTATTCCTCGTTCTGCTAGGAGTTTCTCACCAGCCTCTCGGCAACCTGATGTCAATTTATCAAGGTCAATCAAAATATCGTTTACTCTTTGAGTTAGTAGTCTGTGATACTCTTTTTGTGCCCCCACTTCAGCTACATCATCAATGCTGGCAGCCATATCTTCTAACACAAAATCTCTATATGATAATAACCTCCAAGCATGCTCTGGGTCAGCAACACAGCGGTAATGTTCACACCAAAGGCAGGCGGAGAAGTCGGCACAATACTTTGCTTTTTCAAGCCCGAACCGTTTAATTAATCCGTGTGTTTGTCGGTTGTAGGCTGCTGCTTGTGCATCATTACCTTGTGACGCGCACCCTCCGTTGGGTACTTGCTGCCAATACTCTGAGCTTTCAGTGACAATTTTAATATTGTCAGTGATTGGTCTACCATGAAAGTAGTCACCCATGACCGTAATAGCTTTGCTTAATGTTCGCTTGCTTTCACCTGCTATAAATCTAAGATAACTTCGTTGAAAAACTTCAAATGAATGCTGTCCTGATTTTTTGTATTTGGCAAAGTCTTTTTCTACTCGACGATAGAGAAAGTTCAATCCAGTTTTGCGGATTTTCCTGCTTCCGAATCCAACTGAGCAACCTGCTTTGATTAATAGCTTATTTACATAGTGGTACAGTTCTTTATTTGTTGCTAGATTAATAACTCCATCATCTCCAACATATATCATTAATTTGTTTTTAAAAGGGTGATCCGCTGGTAATGTTCTCCTTATTGGCTCACTTATGGTGGTAGCGAGATAAAGCAATTCTTTAATAACTGCTTTAATCGATTTGCCAACTTCAATTCCTTCATCAGCGAGTTCATTAGCGGTTAGGTCAAATTTATGCCATTGAGTTAGATAGCCAGCTCTCTTTTTTAATAGACGAACAAAATATGTTTTCTGACCAGCGATTGGGCAGTTAACCTCAACAATGTCTGTAGTTTCTAACGTGAGTACTGGGGACTGATTCCATCCAGTTTTAAGTAGAATTCTTGCAATGCGAAGATATAGAGTATTTCGCTGATTTAAATTACCTTGAGCTAATAAAACTTCAATATGATATGCCAACTCGATGACTTCTTCTTTCGTATAGTCGGTGTCTGAGTCATCTCTTTGATCGTATAGTTTATATTGAGTCACTTTCACGGGATACACATCAATAACATCAAAGCCAGCGGCCTCGATAACCCATTTTAGACCTCTTTGATAACTATCGGCGGTTACAGGACTATACTTTCCCGCTTTTGCTTTTACCTGTAAATATTCAAGGTAAACTTTTAGGACACTATGATTACCTTTAACAAATCCAGATAACCCTTCATTTGATAGCCATTCCCGTTGTTCGTTCGAAAGATTAACTGGAAATTTCATCACTCGCTGAAAATGGCTAATTCGACTTAAGATGGTTACATTGTCAAGAGCATCCGCTTTGAGGCTGTTCCGTGTTGATAGGTATACAGTTTTCAGATCTCTAGCCAAAGCAGGGTAAGTATTAAATAAATCACCTATTTCTATGTAGTCATATTCACCAATAGCTGTTTCGCTTGGGGTTTTGATGTAATAGTCAGGTGAATAATCACGTATATCTAAATTTGTTTCTGAAAAATACTTTACACATGAATATAGTGGTGAATATGAACTAATAGCGTCACGTCGTTCTCGTTGCGTTATTACTTTCTCTTTTAACTCCGAGAACCAAAGAAGTAGTTCTCCATTATTAGCTAAGAACCCTTTAAACCCATCACTTTTGAGAATGTTTATTTGGGCTGAATTTAGTGATTCTTTATGAATGTGAAAAGTCCGGCCTAAATTAATAAAATTCCTAATATGTGCAGGAACCTCTTTAGCCGTTTTAGGTTCAATATCATCAGTTAGTTTCTTCCCTATATAGTGGTTAGCATATTCTTGTGCTTGTTTTACTAAAATTGGGGCTACTCTGCCTAGTCGGGTTACGTTAATCTTCGTATTTCCAATATTAAGCCAATATTGCTTTCCTTCATCAATTTTAGTTAGGTAAATAGGTGAAAAATTTTCAGGTGAAAGCCTGCGAAAAATATAGATAAGAGCCTTTTTTTCTCCTTTTTTTAGTTTTTCATTTGAGAGTGCTTTATTTATTAAGCCTTTTTCACCACTCAAGGCAGTGATACCTGATTTGAGTAGTATGTTATACACTTGAGGATCTTCTGCAATCACTGCAATGGCACTAGCGGCATCTCTTGTAGTTCTCTGTACATGGTATGGGCTGCTGTGATCGCCTAATATATCATTTGCTATTTTCTTGAATTCCCACATTAAATCAACTGAAATGCGATACAATGGAGTAATGACAGCATTATTCTCTCCCTCAACTTTAACCATACTAGGACGTAAAATTTCTTTGTTACCTACTTTAAAATTTCTCATCGCGAAGCCGATAAAGATTGTGAGGTCGCTACTGATTTTTGATTTTGAGCTAGTATTAGCGTGGTTTCCAGCTTTTTCTGTGGCGGACTCGAGCCGAGACCATAACTGTAAGTCATTTAATGCATTTAGACCTTTTTGCTCAATTAGTTTTGCATCACTATTTGATAAGTGAGAAAGTATTTCAGGTAGTGCCTTCGATAATTTTTCTGCGCGAGATTTAAACTGACGACGTGAACCAACCTTTATATTATTCAGGATAAAGTTTAAGTCATATTTAAGTTTTAGTGACCAATGAGAAATTTCTTTTATGGAATTATCAGAAAGTACTATCATACATAACTTCCTGCATCTCAATTTTTGCTTGCATTAATTTCTCAACACCTTCGTAAATCTCCTGTACCCATGGTTCCATTACGTTGCCATAAGCCTCATCCGTTGCAAAGTTGAGATATTTTTTAGTAGTTTCAAATGAGTTATGTCCCATTGCTCGCATCAAGCGAGTTTTGACGGCACTTTCTTTCATTCCTTGTTCTAGTAGGTATTTGGCATAGTAGGTTCCAAATGTAGCACGGAGGTCATGAAATGTGCGTTTGATCACGGGTCTATCTTGTTTTTTCTGATTTCTTCTGACCTTATCAATGATATTACTAATGGATTTCTCGGACATTCGTCTGTTTTGTCTACCTATAAATAGTGGAATAGGGTGACTTGGGTTATTTATTCCGTACTTTGTTTCCCAACGCAAAACTAGACGTGCGTTTCTATCTGTATTGATGTAGTTCCACATTTTACACATCAGGGAGCGCGAAACATCAAGGTATCGATCTTTATTACCCTTAGAGCCATAGAGTTTCATCTTAAAGATTTGCTTCGAGTGTTCCTCAGGATTAACTATATCTTCTCGGTTTAAGCGTGTTATGTCTGATGCTCGTAGACCTAATTGGTATCCGAGATCTACAGCCAAAGCATAAGTAGGATTATCTAAGACAGTACTACTCAGCAATGAAGCTAGTTCTTTCAAGGAGTATGGCTGAAGTGATTCATCTGGAGAGGAATCAGGTTGTATTATCTTTTTGGGCAACTCTAAACCTGAAGTGAAATATGGAATACCCCCTTTTTTTGTTGGACCTTTACCCATGCCGAAAAGTAAGTCCCCAAGTTCATCATTCTTGCAATTTTTAGGGTAATAAGTTTTCTCTTTAAGCTCGAACGGGAGACTTACGATATGATGGTATTTCCAAGCCCATTCATAAAAGTACCTGACAACATTAATACGCCGCACAGCCGTCTTATAGCTCAGTTGGCGCTTTGTTACCTTATCTATAAGTGAACTCCGATATTTCCATACAGGCAGCTCTTCTAAAGTACTTTCAGCATCATTTAAAGGTTCTGATAGTGCGAGCTTCCAGTCAATATCGTTATCAATCAACCATTGCAAGAAACTTAACAAATCTTTGGCAATACTCTCGATAGATTTTAATGTTAACGAGCTTCCACGAGCACTTTGTCTAGTGCTTTCAGACTCTGCCAGCGTACTGCGTCCCTTTGTTTTGTTTTTCTTGACGGCGAACTCACCAGTGAATCGATGTATTAAATGCAGATTCATTGCTAGGGTATCGTCCAACCTGTTGAAACAAATCAACAGTGGGAAGTTTTCGATAAAGCGATTAGATGCGTATGAGAATTGTCTGATTTCTATTCCATCGTTGAGCTTTTCCTTGAGGATTTCACCTGTATCATTATCTACGACAAAGCTGGGGCGTGTTCCCAAATTAATTGTTGTTTTTTTGATTCTGGCTGAATGCATTGCTCTCTAATCCAATCTTAAAGCTCTCACATTAACCATAGGCTAGGGTAACAAAAATACAAATATTTATTAGGAGGGGTGCTCGGAACAAAGTTAGGTGGGGGTAGGCATCCGTACCTTCCGCGATCAAGACGGGTTGTGGGAAAATCATCATATTGAAGATGTCGCGACACCAGAAGGATACCGTCGAAATCCATCTCTTGTGCAAGATTTCTATAACCAACGTCGCCAGCAACTGGAGAGCGGAACAGTTGCTCCAAACGCTGCCCATTTGGCTCTGGCCAAATTAGAGCGTGAACTTAACGGCAAAGTGACTGTTGTAACTCAGAATATTGATAACCTTCATGAAGCTGCAGGAACAAATAACATCATCCACATGCATGGTGAACTGCTTAAAGCGCAATGTAGCAGCACAGGACAGAGCATAAGTTGGAGTGGGAATATATCATTGGATGATCATTGCCATTGCTGCCAAATGCCGGCGCCAATGCGACCAAACGTGGTGTGGTTTGGTGAGATGCCTATTGGTATGGACCGCATTCATGATGCCCTGATGCAAGCCGATCTCTTTATCTCGATTGGTACCTCTGGTGCTGTATATCCTGCTGCCGGTTTTGTTCATGAAGCGGCAATGCACGGAGCGCATACGGTTGAGCTAAACCTTGAGCCGAGTGAAGTAGAAAGCGAGTTTGCAGAAAAACGTTACGGCCCGGCTTCCGTGCTGGTACCGGAATTTGTGGACCAGATTCTTTCTTAACAATTTTCTTAGTTAGGTAGCGCAGGGATCAAACTAAAAGCCCACAGTTGCTTAGTGCTACCGTGGGCTTTTTGTCTAAGTGATATTTATATCTAGGCCGTTAAACTGCCGTTGCTCGTGCTGTGATTTTTGAGCGTACTTGGTCGTAAGCCCAGTTATAGATAATCGAGTAAACCAAGAAGAAAATCACAATACCAAGATCAAGAATGAGCACTGTCCAGAAATCCATTTGTAATACCCACATTAACAGCGGGATGGTAACCAGGAGTAAACCTGCTTCGAAGCCAATTCCATGTGCTATACGCATGCCTATTTTTCGTGACAACCGGTCATGACCAAAAACACGATCGAAGCCTAAGTTGTATACGTAGTTCCACATCATCGCTAACACTGATAAGGCAATAGCAACACCTCCGACGACAGTAGGATTGTGAGCGGTAAATAGTGTGGCTGCACCCATTAAAATACATAGTGCAAACGCCTCAAAAAGTAGGCTATGTAAAATACGTTCTTTAACTGACATCGTTTAATACTCATGGAGGATAATCTATGCGGCTAATGTATCTTAATATATGATTAGATCTAGTTAGTTACTATCATAATTTGTGATGCTATGTATAACCTCGATCAGCTAAATATGTTTGTAATCGCCGCCAAAGTGGGTTCGTTTTCTGCCTGTGCAAGAAAGTTAGGAAAAGTCCAATCGGCTGTAAGCCAGGGGATTTCCAACTTAGAAATTGACCTAGACGTGACCCTTTTTGACAGAAGTACCCGCAAACCTAGCCTAACCGATGAGGGGAAGCACCTGCTGACCTTCGCCGAAGCAATCTTACAGCAGGCTTATGAGCTTGAAAGTGCCTCAAAAGCATTAACCAATAATGAAGAAACCCAATTAACGCTGGCGATTGAAGATAGCCTTCAAGTGGCTCGCTTTTACACCATTATCGAGCAGTTTTCGCTTCGTTTTCCTGCAACATCGCTGAATATCATGACCATGTCCAGCAGTGATATTATCCAGTATGTTCTTGCTGGTAAGGCGAATATTGGAATCATCTTGAGCGATATGACGTTCATTAAAGAGGCCGATATTTGTTATATCGGTAACTTGTCTTTTGTCCCAATTGTTTGCAAAAAACATCCTTTAGCAAGCTTGAGCAGTGTTTCACCACCAGATTTGATTCCACATCGTCAGTTGATGATTAAGGGAGTCAATGGCACTCATCAGGCGCATTTGCAGCCTTTTTCGTCGCAAGTATGGTACGGAAATGATTACCGGACATTACTGAAAAATGTCGAGAGAGGGTTAGGGTGGACTTATATGCCCAGGCATCTTGTTGAGCAAGACACTTCAGATCAACTCCATATATTACCGGTGACATTTGATCATAAAGACTGGTCTATTCCGGTAGAGTATATATCACCCAAAGACTGCAGCATGGGGCCGGCAGCAAAGTGGCTAAGCCGAGCCATTAACAGCCTATTGGACTAAGGGAGAGCTAGAGCGTTTACATCAATTAAATTTAACTACTGATGCTATATTTTCGCAGTTTACTCTGCAGTGTTGTTCGGGGGATTTTTAACTGCCGGGCCACTTCGCTATGGTTGCCTTTACACCGTGTTAGGGTATTGACCAATAGTTTCTTTTCGTAACTAGCCAGATGTTCGACCAACGATTCTTCTGGTTCCCGGCTGTCTGCCGGCCTCCACGTTTGATGAGCGGGTACAGACTCGAACGAAATCGATTGCTCTTGTATTGAGCCCAAGTGCAATGTATTCAGTACATTGTCACTTGATTGCGAGCACGTCAGCATGCAACGCAGTATCACATTTTCTAACATCCGTACGTTACCGGGCCAGGGGCGGGACTCCAGCGACTGGATAAAGTCCGGGGTATAGCCGGTTATAGCAGTTTTGAGTAGCGGATTATGCTTGCGGATAAAGTACTCAACTAGGTGCGGGATATCATCCAGCCGTTGTTGTAGCGGGGGAAGCACCACCATGCAGACACCAAGACGGTAAAACAGATCAGAGCGTAGCTCTTTTTTCTGTATCGCCACTTCGGGCTGCTCGTTCATGGCTGCGATGTAACGAATAGATACGGTCTTTTCATGGTTGCCACCTAAAGGACGAAAGGCTCCGTCCTGGACAACCCGCAATAACTTACTCTGCACTTCTATTGGCATAGAGTTAATTTCATCTAAGAAAAGCGTACCGCCATCAGCCAGCTCAAGTAATCCCTTTTTGTTTTCCGCACCGCTAAATGCCCCTTTGACTGTACCAAACAAGGTACTCTCGATTAAGGTTGATGGGATTGCACCGCAGTTGATTGTCACCATTGCTACATTGTTATGGCTGCTATTGAGATGAATATGACGGGCTACCAGCTCTTTCCCGGTACCGGTTTCCCCTGCGATCAGAACCGGAAGCTGTGTCTGGGCGAAGGTTTTTGCATCCTTGAGTAGCCGCTTGAATTGTTTGTTTTCGGTGACAATTTGCAGGCTTTGCTTTGTCGGCGGCAGGCTTTCCTTCAATGTTTCTGTCAGTTGGATCACGTGATCCGTTAATTCCCTTAAATTGCTAATATCATGAACCACTTCAATCACGAACATCGTTGTGTTATCAACATCGAGAATGGGAAAAGTCGATGAGGTCATAGTCATCACCTTACCCGATGGTGCCTGATAACTTTGGGCTTTGTTCCAGATAGGTACACGACAACGTAGCACTTGAAGCATCGAACTTGAATTTCGGGAAAGGGTCGGAAACACATCCAGTAACTTGCGGTTGAGAACCTTACTTGCGGCGATGCCGTCCAGCTTAGAGCTCACCTCGTTATAAGCAACGACCGTCTCTGATGCGTCGATGATAATGTAGGAGCTAGAAATACTGTCAAACACCGTCATCACCTGGCTGAGCAATGAGAGTACCTTCGCTGGGTGTTTCTCCATTTTGCCTATCTCAAACTGACGAATTATCGTCATATTAAACCATGTGATTTTCACAAATTTAGCGAAACTCTTCACAGATATATTAAATAAATTAGCTAGTTATCTTATTTTGCCGAAATATCATCACTGATGATATTTCGGCATGATTTATCGGCAAATCCAACCTCTATGAATTTCTAATGGATTGATTTAACAGTGCTTTTAATAGTTATGTCAATATGGCACGGTTCTCGCTATGGACTGTTCACCGGTTTTAAAGATGAATATAAAAAGGACTGATTATGTTTAATTACATTATTGCGCGTACCCCATGTAAAGCATTGATTGATGGCATTTCTTCGGCGGACGATGGTAAACCCGATTACGATCTCGCGATGAAACAGCACCTCGCGTATTTAGATGCTTTAAGAAAATGTGGTGTTGAAATTTTATTGCTTCCCCCGCTTGAGGATTACCCTGACTCTGTCTTTGTTGAAGACCCGGCACTTTGCACTAAACATTGCGGCATTGTGACTCGTCCGGGTGCCGATACGCGCCGCGGGGAAATTGACTCGATTGAGCCGGCGCTACGCCGTTTTTACGGGGATAAAATTGAACACATCAAAGCGCCTGGAACCCTCGATGCCGGTGATGTGATGATGGTCGGTGATTGCTTCTATATTGGTAAGTCGGCTCGGACCAATGAAGAAGGCGCCTCCCAATTGATCACGATACTGGAGAAATATGGTATGTCTGGTCATGTCGTTCCGTTGGAGGAGGTGCTCCACCTCAAAACCGGACTGGCCTATCTGGAAAATGGTAATCTGCTTGCCGCCGGAGAATTCATCAATAAGCCGGAGTTCGCCCATCTCAACATTATCGAGATCCCCGAAAGCGAAAGCTATGCTGCCAACTGTATCTGGGTGAACGGTACCGTCATTATGCCAAGCGGTTATCCGGCCACAGAGAGTAGAATCCGCGAGCTGGGGTACAGGGTGGAAACAGTGGATACTTCGGAATACCGCAAAGTTGACGGTGGCGTAAGCTGCATGTCGCTACGCTTTTAACCCGCTGTTGGGGAGGGCAGGGATGCCCTCTCTTGTTTAGGAGAAAGCATTATGACAGACAAAAGCGTACGGAAGCTGGGATTGCTGCCAATGACAGCCCTTGTAACAGGGGCGATTGTCGGTAGCGGGATCTTTAGTTTGCCGCAAAACATGGCTGAGGGAGCCGGGGCTGGGGCTATTATTATTGCCTGGGTTATCACTTTTTTCGGTATGGTTACTTTGGCAAAAATTTTCCAGTGGTTATCGATTAACCGGTCTGATATTGAGGACGGTGTATATGGTTACGTGCGGGAAGGATTTGGCGACTACCTCGGGTTTAATGCTGCATGGGGGTACTGGATTTCTGTTTGGGTCGGCAATGTCGGCTATCTGGTCGTAATGTACAGCGCGCTGGGCTCATTCCAGCTTTTCGACTTCTTTGGTAATGGCAGTACATTCCCTGCCATGGTTTGCAGTATTATTACCTTGTGGCTGCTACATTTTTTTGTATTACGTGGTGTTAAGTCAGCAACCACACTAAATGTCATTGTTACTGTCGCCAAGATTATCCCCATTCTGCTATTTATCCTGCTTGTTGCTCTAGCGTTTAAAATCGATACGTTTAACATCGATTTTTGGGGCACACCAGAGCTTGGTTCGATAACCAGCCAGGTAAAAAACACCATGCTCTATACCGTCTGGGTGTTTTTAGGCATAGAGTGCGCGACCGTATATGCTTCTCGAGCGAAAAACATGGAAGTGGTCAGCCGGGCAACGATTTTGGGTTTTCTGATCACCATCACCTTACTTATTTGTGTTTCCCTGCTGTCGCTTGGGGTGGTACCACAAGCCGAGCTTGCCGGAATGAAAAACCCATCAATGGCACAAGTTCTGGAATACGCGGTCGGTCCCTGGGGCGGTATGCTGATAAATATCGGCTTGATTGTTTCTGTCGGCGGGGCGTTACTGGCTTGGACTATGATCTCCAGTGAGATGTTATTCTTGGCTGCCAGAGGGAAACACAATACAGCTCCGTCGGTGTTTGGCAAACTTAACGACAATCAAATCCCCAAAAATGCGATGCGGTTAACCAACAGCCTGATCACACTATTTTTGATTGTTAATTACCTCAATGATGCCGGGTACAATATTTTGATCCAACTCGCTTCATCGATGGCGCTGATCCCATATTTGCTGTGCGCGGCCTTTGGCCTGAAAGTTACCATGGAAAATAAGCAACGCTCGGCCTCTTTAGTGCTGATGATGTCAATCGGTTCTGGCTATGGTTTGTGGTTGATCTATGCTGGCGGGATGAACTATCTTCTTCTGTCACTGTTACTCTATGCCTGCGGTTTACCTTTTTACTTATATTCAAGGAAAGAACAAGGGGTAACTTTTCTCAGTAAACCGATTGAAAAAGTTTTGGCTATGATGGTACTCGCCGGGGCTGTATTGGCGTTGGATCTGATCATGTTCAACACGCTGACGCTGTAATATCTAATAAGTGCAGATGTGTTCTTGAGTATCTTTACCGTGAAAAATAAAAAAACCCAAGCAGCAGCTTGGGTTTTTGACTGTGTAGTTTGCTCTAAAATCGCTTATTGTGTTTTGCGATTACTACTGACCAGCTTTAAGCTTCTGGTAGTATTCTTCGTAGAGCGTATTAGCCGTACCTACACTGTTCTGCCACTCACCTGCATCCAGAACTTCTTGAGGTGGGTAGATGTTTGTGTCGTTAACAAACTCTGCTGGCAGCAGTTTTTTCGCTGAAGCGACAGGGGTCGGGTAGCCAATTTCTTGAGCGACTTTCGCTGCATTTTCAGGACGCAGTAGGAAGTCGATCATCTTGTGGGCTGCATCAACGTTTTTAGCTCCTGCTGGAATCGATAGGCTGTCCATCCAGAAGATCGCACCTTCTTTTGGCCATACGATTTCGATAGCTGCACCTTCTTGGCGAGCCATGTAAGCAGAACCGTTCCACAGCATACCCAGAGAAGTTTCGCCAGCCATGTATGGGTTGGCAGGGTAGTCTGAATTGAACACCAATACGTTCGGCATCAGTTTTTTCAACTCTTCGTATGCGGCTTTTATCTCTTCAGGCTTTTGCGTGTTGGCTGAGTAGCCAAGTTTGCGAAGTGCAATGTGGAAGAACTCGCGAGCATCATCCATCATCATCAGCTGGCCTTCCCACTTGGGATCCCAGAAATCACTCCAAGAACTGACTTCGGCTTTGTCCATCATTTCGGTATTCACCCCGATACCGGTTGCACCCCAGATATAAGGGATCGAGTAGTCATTGCTTGGATCAAATGGTTTTTGTAGGAAGTTCGGATCTAGCTCATCAAAGTTTGACAGCTTGGAGCGATCAATTTTATTCAGCATTCCCTCGTCACGCATCTTAGATACGTAATAAGTTGAAGGAACAACTAGGTCATAGCCTTCGCCATGGGTTTTTAGCTTAGCGTACATGGTTTCGTTCGACTCATAGGTCGAATAAATTACCTTAATACCCGTTTCTTTCGTGAACTGTTCCAATACTTCGCTTGGGATGTATTCAGACCAATTGTAGAAATACAGCTCTTCATCTGCAGCAGTTGCAATATTTGAGAACATTGCCATTGCGCAGACACCACCGGCCATTAAAGAAGACCATTTTTTCATTTTGTTGTGCTCCTAACTATCAGGATGTGTCGAGAGTTATCTCTAGCGAATGCACTAAACAACGTGTACACCTTTAATCAATTAAGGGCATATTACTGTTTGGTACTAACCGCTTCTCCTACATGTAAAAAGAAATCAAATGTACTCCAGGGAGCCATCTTTATTCATTTATATATGGTTATAAACAGGGGAATTAAAAGGAGATTATAGCAGATGGGGTAGTGATAAAGGCAACCAAATATTACCTGGTTGCCTTGGATGTGGAATTACTGAGCAGCTTTAAGCTCTAGGAAGTAATTTTCGTAGCAAATATTCATTTCACTGACAGCATCCTGCCATTCACCGCAGACCTGTCATCGCTATCACATGGGGGATGGAGTAGTCGTTGTTAGGGTCAAAAGGCTTGTCCAGATAATTCTTATCAAGCTGTTGGATATGAGTTAGATTTGATTTGTCGATTGATAAAAAACAAGTGATTAATCGGCTGACTAATCACTTGCAGTATCAGGCCCAAGGCCAATTAAAAAACTGATTTAAATTATTTTATCTTTTCTCTGGCTAGCAGCTGCGAGCATATAACCAAGAACAGAGACACAATAAGCATAATTGTAGCAAGCGCATTCACTTCTGGTGAAATACCGACTTTTACCATTGAATAAATCTTCAATGGCAGGATTTCGTACGCAGGCCCTGTTACAAAGGAGCTAACAATCACATCATCCAAAGACAAGGTGAAGCTGAGCAGCCAGCCGGCTGCGACCGCTGGTTTTGCTAGCGGCAGAATAATTTGCTTCAGGATCACCCACTCACTGGCGCCAAGATCGCGTGCAGCTTCTAGCATCTTCACATCAAAGCCTTTCAAACGGCTGTACACAGTAACAACCACGAAAGGCAGGCAGAATGTGATGTGAGAAAGTAGCAGCGTCAGGAAGCCCAATTCCGTACCGACCAGGATAAACAATGCTAGTAGCGAGATCGCCATGACAATATCTGGTGACATCATAACCACAAACAGCATGCCGTTGACAAAATGCTTGCCCCGAAATTGGTAGCGGAATAAGGCTACTGCGGTCAGGCTTCCGATAATGGCTGCTGCAGTAGAAGAAAATACCGCAATATTGAGCGAGTGCCAGGCTGCCTGCATCAAGCTGTCATTATTGACCAAATGTTCATACCACTTGGTCGTAAAGCCGCCCCATTTCATACCAAACTTACTGGCATTAAAGGAGTTCACGATCAGAATAATAATTGGTGTATACAGGAAGGCATACACCACAGTCATCAGGCTGAGTTTAAACACGCGTCCCATTATTCCAGTTCCACTTTTCGGTTAAGCAACTTACCTGCTCGATAGTAGGCATATAACATTACAGCCATCGCCATGGTCAGAGCGATACTCGTCGCAGCGCCGAATGGCCAGTCTCGAGCATTGAGTACCTGACTCTTAATCACATTACCAATCAATAGGTTCTTTGCGCCGCCCAGCAGGTCGGAGACATAGAACATGCCAAGTGCAGGCAGCAATACCAGCAGACAGCCAGCGATAATTCCCGGCATGGTCAGCGGGATGATTACTTTCATAAACGTCTGTAGCTTATTGGCGCCAAGATCACGCGCGGCTTCGATATAGGTGTGATCGAGCTTTTCTATTGCCGAGTAGAGCGGCAGTACCATAAACGGTAGCAGAATATAGACCAGTCCAACCATTACCGCATACTCGGTGTACATAATGCGGATTGGTTTGTCGATAATGTCCAGGTAGAGCAGGGCATTATTGAAAACGCCGCGAGTACCCAGCATGATCTTCAGACCATAGGTTCGGATCAGGGAATTGGTCCAAAAAGGAACAATTACCAGAAATAGCATAAACGGACGCCATTTCTCCGGCATTTTGGCAATCGCGTAAGCAAATGGATAGCCGATGACCAGGCAAAGCAAGGTAGCCACCAGCGCCATATAGAACGAGTGCAGCATGACTTTGGCGTAAAGGGGATCGACTAACCGAATATAATTATCGAACGTAAACGTCATTTCGATCAGGTTCGCATCATCGCGGGTCAGAAAACTGGTGCCGATAATCATCAGGTTGGGTATAAATACAAACAGCAACAGCCAACTAACGATAACAGTGATGATGATGTTCTGAAGATTAAGCTTCTTGTTCATCTGCAAGTACCACTTCCCAACTTTCCACCCAGGTAACCGCGACTTTTTGGTCTAGCGAATGATCAACATCAGGATCATCTTCATTGAAGAATTCGCTAACCATCACAGACGTGCCAGATTCCAGCTCAACAACTGAATCTAATGTCATCCCTTTATAGGTACGATCGCGCACATAACCGATAATGCCATTTGCCGTTTCGCCATTATTGATTTCTTCAAGGCGGATATCTTCCGGGCGCAGTAATACTTTAACCTTGTCACCATTGTTTACCGGCAGTTTGCAATGCAGAAGAGACGAACGACCTTCGACATTAGCTAAAATACGTTGCTCGTCCAGACGCTCTTTCACCGTCGCATCAAAGACATTAATCTCGCCAATAAAACGCGCGACAAACAGGTTTTTTGGCTCTTCGTAGATTTCACGAGGTGAGCCGTCTTGCTCGATATTTCCATCACGCATAACAATAATACGATCAGACATCGACAGGGCTTCTTCCTGATCGTGAGTCACGAAGATAAAAGTGATCCCCAGTTTGCGCTGTAGCTGCTTGAGCTCGATTTGCATTTGTTTGCGTAACTTGTAATCAAGAGCAGACAAAGACTCATCAAGCAACAGCACTTTTGGCTTGTTGACAACAGCACGGGCAATCGCCACTCGTTGTTGCTGGCCACCTGAAAGCTGATGGGGTTTGCGAGAGGCAAAACTCTCTAGCTGCACCATACATAGTGCTTCCATTACTCGAGGTTCGATTTCACTCTCGGCAACTTTCTGCATACGTAAACCAAACGCAACATTGTCGAACACTGTCATATGCGGGAAAAGTGCATAGCTTTGAAATACAGTATTGACGTGGCGGTGCTCGGCTGGGATCTCGGTAACGTCTTTATCGGCAATAATCACCTGGCCAGCATCTGCATTTTCAAAACCGGCAATAAGGCGCAATACAGTTGTTTTACCGCAGCCCGAAGGACCAAGGATAGTCAGGAACTCACCATCGTTAACGTTCAGATCGAGACCAGTGATGATTTGCTTTCCATCAAAACTCTTGCTCAGCCCTGTCAGCTGAATCACTGGTTTTCTAGTTGTTTGTGCAGCGTTCAATTCTACGTTATCTCCACCTAGGGGGTTCACGTTGTCACCCCAACATAAAGGCTAATTTTAGGAGGCGCATAATAGACCTCTAACTTGGTAAATTAAAGCGTTTTTTCATGGTTTTTTTGCTATATATTGGGCCTTCAATTTTTGAGTGAGCAATGATTAGATTTAGCATTGCCAAAAATTGGATTTTGTCCCATAAAACAATGACCATAACTTGCCAGTAACTCATTGTCGCGTTGACAAATATCGCGGTTTATTTTTTTGCCTTGTGGGGTTGCTCAATAACTATAGCGGGTTTGAATGTAGCGTAATGCTTGTGAAGGACTTGATTGGGCTGCGATATGAGTTTAACCGTTTAAAATTTCAGTGTTTTTCATAAATGTTAAACATTTTATCCTCACTTCGATTTTTATATGCTGGCCAGCTAGCGTACAATCACGGCTCTATGATTACAGATTCGTTGATGAAAACAGAATGAATAACAAAACTTTCCATGTCGGTGGCTCGATTGATAAAGCCATGAAGGGTGATACTGAACTTCAAGCTTTCGCAGTACTTCAGGAAGCCTGGAAGGTAACGGGCAAGAATTTCATATCTTTTCTCCCTGCCATCATTGGTCTTTTTCTGGCGCAGGTAGCGCTGTTGATGATTGGTTTGCAGGTACAGCTCGGTGATGCCGCACTTTTCTTTGATGCAATCATCACCGGTGGCGAAATCTCTGCAGATGTCGTGCAGGCTGGATACATGGCGAACTTTTGGTCAGATGTCTTGAGTGCACCGCTGTATGTAGGTGTCAGCCTTATGGCGCTGAACCATGCGGTTGGCCTGCCAACCAAACCAAGCCACCTTATTAAAGGTTTTCCGTTCGCATTGGTTTCTGTTGTCACCATGTTGCTGACGTCTTCATTGCAAGGTGTCGGAAATGCTCTTTTTCCGTTGGTTGGTTTGTTCCTGTCTATGGGCTTTAGCATGGCTATTATTCTCGTGTGCGAGAAACGTATAACGCCGCTTAAGGCGATTCAGTATTCATTGGTAGCGACAGTGAAGAAGATCATGCCGATGACGGCCATTTATCTCGCTGTGCTTATTCTGTTCTTCATTTCCTTCGCGACTGCCGGTATTGGCTTGATTTGGACGATTCCGTTCTTCTTCAATGTTAAAGGGATCATCTATCGTAACCTGTTCGGCATTACCTTGCAGGTAACAAACGTGAAGAAAGGCAGCGATGACGACAACTCGACAAAGGATGACTCTAAGGTTTTTGACGCGTGATAAAAACAACAAAAAAACTTGCGCTATTGGCGCTGTTCACCGGCTTGGCAGCTTGTGGTGAAACACCATCGAAGAATGAATTTATTGAAGGGATTGACGACACGGAAATTAAGGCTGCATTTTCATCAAAGCCTGATTTTCGAGCGATTAAAGATGTAAATGAGAAGAAAGCGACTTTCTTTAATTTTTTAAGACCTGCCGTTGAACATGAAAACAAGCGTATTGAGCGAGAACGACAGTTTTTGCTGGCTGTTCAGTCGAAGCTTGAATCTGGCGAGAAACCAGATAGCGAAGAGGGCGAGTACGCAGTCAAGTTAGGCAAGATGTACCAAATTGCGCTTGAACGAGACAGTGCTACTGATAATGCCATCAATATCGACGAGAAGTGGCTTGGCAATATGTTGAAGCGAGTCGATGTATTACCCGAAGCCCTTGTATTGAGCCAGGCAGCCAATGAATCGGGGTGGGGAACATCACGCTTTGCTGTTGAAGGTAATAACTATTTTGGTCAATGGTGTTATCGTGCGGGTTGCGGTTTAGTGCCGGCATCTCGAACAGAAGGTGCCTCCCATGAAGTGGCCGTTTTTGATTCTGCCTATTTGTCGGTACAAGCTTACTTTATGAATGTGAATCGAAATCGTGCTTATGCTGATTTACGTGATATTCGGGCCGCACAGCGTAGTGCCGGACAGCTGATTGAAGGCACAAAGCTTGCTGAAGGACTAAGCCGCTATTCAGAACGTGGTCATGCGTATGTTGATGAAATACAGGCCATGATCAAACATAACAATAAATATTGGCGCCAAGGATAAAGGATGAAGTTAACCCATTGGCTTTTAGCTGGCATGTTCGCCACAGCATCTGTCTATGCTCAGGACGCTTCTGCCCAAAACATTGAAATGCGTTACAGCTCGCTTTACGGCAAGCTGAAACAGAATGTCAAAGAAGGCCATGATGATGTACGAATTGCCTTTTTCTTGTTAAATCAGGAAAACGGTAATGTTTGTACAATACATAAAGGGTCGATGCGAAAAGAAAAGCATTACGAAGAGTTGGTGATCCCCGAGAATAACGAACTGGTTGTTCCGGTAGATTCTAATCTTCGTCAGGCAAACCCTGATGTGACGTTTGTGATTGACGACGGTATTACTTGCGATCTTTCAATGCAAGTTATTGCCAACAAAGATTATGGTCAGAGTATTAACCAAGCCGAAGTCGCAGCGCTTACCCCGCAGATGGACAATTTGCTGTCGGGTTTAGGTGGTATGTTCTCGAATTGGTTTATGCCGGAAGTCGGTGGGGTTGTCGTCCACTTTGCGAATGATGTGAGTGAGCCTGTTCGCCTTTCTAATGGTAAGACGATTACCGTTAAAGACAGTAAGGTTGTAATTAAGCTTGCAGATCTTACCGAGGGTGAAGAAATCCAATTCCCTCAGCGTGCGGTGAAGGTAACTCCCTGGATTCCGCAAGAAAGTTAACCCTCAAGATAGTTAATTGTTGATTCCGAAATTCATGAACTCATTAAAAATCAGGCTAAAGTACTTTAGCCTGATTTTTTTGCCTATCTAAGCGAAGCATTACGCCGATATCTTCAAGTCCTTTTGCGTTAACCAAAGAAGTGTCTACGACTTCCAGCCGCAAGCGCGTGATACATGATGTCACTGACGTTAGGTTGTCTTTACCACCAACGAAATCAAGAGTTAACTTCGTTAACTGCTCGTCACTGAGTGAAATCTCTTCCTTTACATCTTCTGTACGTCCCGGTGTTTGTACGTCAAATTTACGAATGACGAAACGAAAGACAAAGTAATACAGAACAGCCATAGGTATACCGACAATCACAGCAGCGAAGTAATTAGTTTCAAAAAAATCATGGGCAACACTCGGTTTTTTGCACTCACTGAATACGGTGGCTAATAACAATCATTGGGATAAGAATTGACAGCTGAAAATGTGATTTTGCATATGAAAAGTATGGGGTATAGCGATATAAACCTATACTCATATGTATATTAATTGGCTGTAAAGCAATGTGTGTCTCAATATTGGAATAAATTTATACAATTCACTGAAAAACTGATTCATCGCAATTCATTTTGCTGCAGAGTCCCCGATACTTGCTCGGTACTTCTGAGGCAAGCGTTACATGAATTTCGCCTCATCAATGAATCAGCACTTCTAATCACCAATACTAATGAGTGGGACATGGATAAATTAATTGAGAGATTTCTGCGTTATGTAAGCTTTGAGACTCAATCTAACTCATCAGTCGCCCACTGCCCGAGTACTGAAGGGCAGCGAGTGCTAGCTGAGCAGATAAAACAAGAGCTTATTGAACTTGAGCTTTCTGATGTCGAACTGGATGATAACGGCTATTTGACGGCACGTCTTCCAGCAAACGTTGACCATGATGTGCCTGTTATTGGCTTCATTGCACATATGGATACAGCACCAGATGCATCAGGCAAAAATGTTAAGCCTCAGATTGTTGAAAACTACCAAGGTGGTGATATTGCCCTCGGTATAGGTGATGAGGTGTTATCACCAATTCAGTATCCTGATCTGAACAAGCTTCACGGCCACAATATTATTACTACAGATGGTACAACACTGCTGGGTGCTGATAACAAGGCTGGTATCGCTGAAATCATCACGGCTATTGCTTATCTGAAGGCTAATCCAGAAATTAAACACGGTGAAATCTGCATTGGGTTTACACCTGATGAAGAGATTGGCCGTGGTGCAGATCTCTTCAATGTTGAGAAATTCGGTGCTAAGTGGGCTTATACTATTGATGGCGGTCCTGTTGGTGAGCTGGAGTTCGAAAACTTCAATGCATCATCTGCTGATGTGATTTGTCACGGTGTAAACGTACACCCAGGCACTGCGAAAGATAAGATGATCAATGCGATGAACATCGCGGCACAGTTCCAGTTGATGATGCCTGCAGATGAAACGCCTGAGTGCACCGAAGGCTATGAAGGTTTCTATCACCTGGTTGCGATGGAAGGTGGCGTTGCTCGAACAGAACTGAACTACATCCTTCGAGACTTTGATGGTGAAAGTTTGGAACGTCGTAAAGCCTTTATTCAGGCGAAAGTAGACGAGCTAAATAGCAAGCTGCAAAAAGGTCGTGTTGAGCTGAAGAACACTGACAGTTACCGTAATATGCGTGAAATGGTTGAACCTCATCCGCACGTCATTGAACTTGCTAAAGAGGCAATGATTGAATGTGATGTACAGCCTCTGATTAAACCAATTCGCGGTGGTACAGACGGCGCTCGTTTGTCATTCATGAACTTACCTTGCCCGAATATCTTCACTGGCGGCTATAACTTCCATGGTATTCATGAGTTTATTACTGTTGAAGGTATGGAACAGGCTGTGAAGGTGATTGTTAAAGTGGCAGAGAAGACTGCAGTTCGCTATCAGTAATCGAAGCGAGTAGGGTGCTAAAAAAGTGCACCCTTTGATTACACTGTCTAGTCCTAAAATAAAGCTGGAAGCTTACGCTTTCAGCTTTATTGTTTATGAAGATGTATGAAATATAAGATTATGGGTTCATCTCATACTGGTCTTTGGTTTCGTAGACATAGTTATCCAATACTCGCTGATAGCGTTCATTGTCCACATTTGGTCGTTTAATCATACGTTCACAAATCTTCTGTTGAACCAGCGTTGTGCTAGATTTGGCACTAAGTTGTAGCGCAAATTTAGAAAAATCACGGATGATTGCGTCAAAGATTTGCTCCACAATATCATCATCAAGATTTATCAGCTTGGCTTCTTCCAAGATTAACTGCCCGTATACTACTAGTGTGAATAGTTCTCCCAGATTTAATAGAAAATCGAAGTCTTTTGTCTGCTCCTTGGTGGGCTTACCAAGCAACAATAGGATCTTCAATAATCTGATCTGCTTCTTAAAGATATTCACATTGGGTAAATCGACACCATTATAGATTTCGCGATAATCATGGAAGCGTGTTTTTCCTAATCCTTTGGTTGCCCCTTGATTAAATAAGAAGTCGTCATTGCCTGCCTGGTCCATCTTTGGCGTTTCTGCGAACTTACCGGGCTTAAAGAAATAGTTCCCCATGAATTTCAGAATTAACGCCATGTTGACGTGGACAGTCCCTTCAAGCTTGGGTAGGGCGCGTATATCCCTGACGGCCATCTCGAAGTACATGTTTTTCTCAAAGCCCTTAGCTGCCATTATATCCCACAGTAAGTTCATGACTTCTTCACCTTGGGTGGTCACTTTCATCTTTACCATTGGGGTAAACAACAGGTAGCGCCGGTCATCCGGTCCAGCAACCCGCATATAGTCGATGGCTCGCTGGGCAAATAGTTTCATTGCCGTTAGGCGGGCGTAAGCTTCGGTGAACAACAGTTTGATATGGACAAAATCAGTCACATAGTGATCAAAAAGATACCGGTGAGAAGCGTGATTAATGGCTTCATAGAAGGAGTGGGTGCAGATGCCGATTGATGCCCAGCCAAGATTGAATTTGCCAATATTGACAGTATTTAGTGCCATGTCCCAGGCATCTCGTCCTTTTGCCAGGATATCTTCTTCGCGGATGGGGTAGTCATTAAGGCGGTATTCCGAGACATAGTTTTGAGAGTTAACAACATTTTGAACTAACTCATAATTGTCATGCTGTGAGTCCACGACAAAGAAGACGTATTCGTCGGAATCAGAAAGCTTACCGAAGGTGGAAACGAGAGCCGCCTTATTACCGTTTCCAATGTAGTATTTACTACCGTTGGCACGATAACTGCCATCTTGCTGAGGTGTCAGGAACATATCACTGGCATAGATATCTGCGCCATGTTCTTTTTCTGATAAGCCAAAAGCAAATATTCCCCCTTCATTTAACTTACTGGCGGCTTTCTGTTTGACGTGCTCGTTGTCACTAATCCAGATTGGTCCAAGTCCTAGAATACTAACCTGCCAGGTATACCAGTGAGCAAGCCCGTAAAAGCCAAGTATTTCGTTGAGGGCACAGTTACGGTATGTATCCCAACGAGTATTTTCACTACCATAAGCATCGGGAGTCAGAAAGGTCGCGAATAGTTTTTCTTCCTTCACAAACGACAAAAAATCCGCATACCAAAGGCGCTCGTGATCATCGTTTTTAAGCTTGGCCTTACCGCGTTGTTCAAAAAAGTCGATAGTTTTCTTTACTAATTTTTGTGACTCTTCGTCGAGGTGACCATAACTCTCGGTTTTCGGGTTAAGTAAAACGCCTTGCTTCCTAGCCGGTGAGTGACGCCTGTCTGGCTGCTTCTTAATAAAGAGGTTTTTGGGCAGGTTTAACATTTTCATCGGAGCTCTCCCAGTCGCTGTTAGATTCTGCTTCCTTAAAATATCTATGTTACATAGTGTTAACCTTTATTAAGGGTAAACCAAGGAATGTTCTTTTTCATGAGTAATTACTCTATTGTGGGGGTAGTCACATCTTGATGAATTGTCGTTTTTCAGAACGGAGCGTTCTACTCGCAATATATTTGAAATAGCTTTGTGTATTAATGTACATTTTCACTATAATTGTATATAAATGAATGAGTGATTATTAAGTGAGAGGTGCTTATGAACGCATCCCATGCAACGCAGGGACAGGCTCAGCCAGAGGCTGGTAATACCGTGTTACCTGTCATTTTCAATATTCTCGATAAATGGTCATGCACACAGGCTCAACAGGTGGCTATTCTCGGTTTAACTAGCCGTTCAACACTGAATAAGTACCGTAATCATCCAGAATCAGCCAAGGTTTCGAAGGACTTGTTAGAACGGATGAGTTATATCCTGAATATCCATAAATGTTTGAGGATCATGTTTACCGCCGAAGATAGCGTATATCAATGGGTACAAAAGCCTAACTCTCATCCGTTCTTTGCAGGACGTTCAGCGATGGATATTATGAATCAGGGTAAAGTGGTTGATTTGTATCAGATAGCTTCTCGTCTTAATGCTTGGCGTGGTGGGAAATCGTAGATGAGCTATCCAGTAAAGCACTTTAGCGAACAGCATTGCTATCGCCTGATTCCTTCAAAATATCCGCCAATCAATCTATATGAAGATGTTGCTGAGCCAGGGCAGCTTGAAGCAATATTTGCAGTAGAAGCGATCACAAACCCACGGCTTTCTGAAGAAGTGGGGAATTTTGCCCAGATCCCGCTTGAAGATCGCTTGGTAGGGATCCCGCATTGTAGTTATGTTATGGCGGCTTTTACCCATGTCAGCCCCGATGGCGCTCGCTTCAATACCGCAGACTATGGTGCTTACTATGCGGCGCCGGATGTGAATACTGCGATAAAGGAAACGGTGCATCATATGGAACGGATAATGGGTTATACCCAAGAGCCTGCCCAGGATGTCCAAATGCGTTGTATCGATGCCTGGTTTAATGCGCAGCTAGTCGATCTTACTGAGCAGCAATACCTTGATTTGAATATCTATCATCCGACAAATTACTCCCACTCACAAATGCTTGCTGATGAAGTAAAGGGGCTGAAGGGAGACGGTATTGTTTATCAATCCGTACGCCACCAAGGCCATGATTGCTATGCGCTCTTTAAAGCGAATTTGGTAACGAAGGTTTGTCAGACCAAGCACTTTACGTATAAGTGGAATGGCGTATCAGTGAATTCTGTGTTGGAAATTAATTTAGTGTAGTAGGGAGAAGGCAAAGGCTGATAGGCAGCCTTTACCCGACAATAATTTTTTACTTCAGATAACGCTCTACAAGGTGCGTTCTGAAGTGTTCCGCATTAAGTCGTTCACCGGTTGCATCAATCAATAGCTGATCGGTTGAAAGGGTTGAGGCTTTCTTCCATACATGGCGGTCAAGCCAGTTGAAAATTGGTTGCAGGTTGCGGCCACGGATCAGATTTTCCACATTCATTTCTTTGCGCATGGCAGCCATAAACTGGGCGGCATACATAGCGCCCAAGGTATATGACGGGAAGTAGCCAAAGCTGCCGTCTGTCCAGTGAATGTCCTGCATGCAGCCATCGGTGTAATTACATTTTGTTGTCAGACCCAAATACTCCATCATTTTTTTATCCCAAAGCTCAGGGATATCAGCAACCTCAATATGACCTTCAATCAAGTCACGCTCAATCTCATAGCGAAGAATAACGTGTGCTGGATAGGTTACTTCATCGGCATCAACACGAATATAACCGGGTTTTACACGGGTGTTTAATAGCGTTAGGTTTTTGCTGCTCAGTGCAGAGTCATCTCGGCGTTCAAATGCATCAGAGGCTAGAGGGGCAAGAAGATCAAAGAATGGTTCGCTACGGGATAGCTGCATTTCGAAGAATAGGCTTTGCGATTCATGAATGCCCATTGAGCGAGCCTCACCTACGGGTAAGCCGCGCCATTGAGCGGGTAAGCCTTGTTCATAACGAGCATGGCCTGTTTCGTGAATTACCCCCATTAACGCAGAAGTGAAGTCTTCCTCATCGTAGCGGGTTGTAATACGGACATCAGTCGGGACACCACCGCAGAAAGGATGCACACTAACATCGAGTCGGCCGTGTTTGAAGTCAAAGCCAAGCTTGGTCATCACCTCGAGGCTCAGCGACTTTTGTTGTTCAGTCGGGAAAGGACCAACAGGTGTAAGAACCTTTTCTGCATTTTGTTTCTCCCGAACTTGTTGGATCAAGTTGGGTAACCAGCTTTTTACGTCACTAAATAGCTTATTTAGCTCTTTGGTGGTCATTCCTGGTTCATAGATATCAAGTAGGGCGTCATACCGGCTTAAGCCTGTCGCTTCTGCTCGAATTTGAGCTTCCTGGCGGGAGAGCTCAACCACTTTTTCTAAGTTTTTACTGAAAGCATGCCAGTTATTTTCAGTCCGTTGCGAACGCCAGGCATGTTCACACTTAGAGCCAGTCAGTGACTGCTTTTCAACTAGATCTGCTGGTAGTAGATTACTCATCTGCCAAGAGCGTTTCATTTCTTTCAGGCTAATGACTTGCTCTTTAGTTAATGATTCAGCTTCAGCATGTGCAAACCATTCTGCCAGGTGAGAAGCTGTTGCAAGCTCATGGTGCATAACGGCAAGCTCAGCCATTGCTTCTGAGCGGGCTTCATTACCGCCTTCTGGCATCATTGAAGCTTGATCCCAGCCACAGATAGCATTGAGATGAGCGAGTTTTGAGAGCTTCTGCTGATGTCGCTCTAATTTTTCGTAGAAAGTCATTACCTATCCTTATGTTGACCACTACCTGGTAGATAAATCTCCTGCCAAGCATTGCTATCTAGCATAAAAGTTTTTGAAGGCTTTAGACATGGTATGAGTATAAAAAATACAATTTTGCTGAATAAATTGGGCGTAGCAGCATGAATGCCATGCAGCAGCAGACTTTTATCGATACTTTTTGGATTATTGTTCTTGCTTGATATTGAATAGATTCAAGTATAAAGCATTGAATTGTTGTGAATCAGCGTCATTTTAAACCTCAATTAAACGGAAGGAACATGACATCTACGTTATTGGGAGGCAGTATTCAAAATGACCGAAATCACTTCAAGGCTGCTGAAAACAACAGGTAGGTGTGATATTGGTAAGTGTTAGTGACAGGCGATATGTGTAACTAAATTTACAATATCGTAAGACTTCGTAAAGGTCGCAAGCATTGATAATGCTGTTCGTTATACTGCTTGCATCATCAAAGAGGGCTAGTTACATCATCATGCAAAAGAATTCTACATTTTATGCTGTACTTGCAGGTGCAGCGTTGTTCTCGTCCGCTACGTTTGCGGCTCCTACCGTCATTCCTGACGCTCCGACACTCGGTGCGAAGGGGTATGTATTGATGGATTACCATACCGGTCAGGTGCTTGTCGATAAAAATGCTCACGAACAGCTTAATCCAGCAAGCTTAACAAAGCTGATGACCAGTTATGTTGCCGGGCAAGAAATGAAAAACGGCAATATCAGTAAAGACGATCGTGTTGTGATCAGCCGTAATGCGTGGGCTAAAAATTTTCCTGACTCTTCGAAGATGTTCATTGAAGTTAATACAGAAGTGAACATGATGGATTTATACCGAGGCTTGATTATTCAGTCAGGTAATGATGCCAGCGTTGCGATTGCCGAACATGTTGCCGGCTCGGAAGGTGCGTTTGTTGGTTTGATGAATTCATGGGCAAAGAAACTCAATATGAACAACAGCTCTTTTGCAAACCCACATGGGCTGGATAGTAATGATCTGTATTCAACGCCTTATGATATTGCGCTATTAGGCCGTGCATTGATCACTGATTTACCTGATATCTATTCTCTTTATAGTGAGCGGTCTTTTACTTATAACAAGATAACGCAACGGAATCGAAATGGTCTATTGGCAGATAGAAGTCTGAATGTAGACGGTATGAAAACCGGTTACACCAGCGGTGCTGGCTACAGCTTAGCAAGTTCTGCCACTCAGGGAGACATGAGATTGATCTCTGTTGTTATGGGGTCGAAAAGCGCGAAAAGTCGAGAAGCTGAAAGTAAGCAGCTTCTTAACTACGGCTTCCGATTTTTCGAGACCGTATCACCACATAAGCAAGGTGATGAGGTACTGAATGAGCGCGTGTGGATGGGGGCTGCAGATACTATCTCGTTAGGTACGAAGGAAGACTCTTATGTGACATTGTCGCGCAATGATGCCAAAAAACTGGCTGCCAATGTTGAGTTAAACGATGATTTGGTTGCCCCGATCAATAAAGGTGACATTGTCGGGAAAATTTTCTATCAGGTTGATGGGGAAGATATCTATGATGTTCCTTTGATTGCTTTGGAAAGTGTAGAGGAAGGAGGTTTTTTCAGTAGAATGTTTGACTATATTAAATTGTTTTTTACGGGCTTGTTTAAGTAATGCACGTGATGAATTCTGATCTTAAAAGAGCCGCAGATAGCGGCTCTTTTTCTATAATTAAATGTGATCAGAAAAGGGAGAATAGTATGGCTAGTATGAGTGATATTCACGATGCTATTAAGGCTGCAGATGACGAATTTGAGCGTATCTTCAGGCAAGGGGATGCTGCTGGTATCGCGGCCCTTTATACAAAGAAAGGACAGTTTCTGCTTCCTAATAGTGACTTTGTAACAGGCAGAGAGGCAATCCAGACAACATTTCAAGCTCTCATGGACTCGGGTGTCAAGGCGGTCAAGCTAGAAGCACTTGAAGTTGAAGGGTACGGTGATACGGCCACTGAAGTTGGTAAATATGTACTAGAAGATGGTAGTGGTCTGGTGCTTGATAAGGGGAAGTTCGTTGTTATTTGGAAGCAAGAGGCAGGGCAATGGAAACTGCATCGAGATATCATTAATTCCAGTATGGCCGCTCCGCAATAATCGTATAAATTAGGTAGCCGGGGCTCTTTCTCCCTCGCTACCTAAAACATGGTGGACATCGAGTGTTCCAACCTAATACAAAAATCCGTATAATCCTCGCCCTACAAAGAATCCCTCTAGGAAATCTACAGTCGGTATAATCGACAGTGTGAGAAGTCGCAATGAATCAGAATGACATAAGAAAAGAGACACTTGAATTCAACAAACTCCAAAAACGTCTAAGGAGAAATGTTGGAAATGCCATCATCGACTACAACATGATTGAAGAGAATGATGTTGTCATGGCATGCATAAGTGGCGGAAAAGATTCATTTGCGATGCTGGATATCCTTTTGAATCTTCGAAAAGCTGCTCCAATCAAATTTGATGTTGTTGCTGTAAACCTTGATCAAAAGCAACCAGGTTTCCCTGAGCATATTTTGCCTGAGTATTTCGAAAGTCTGGATATTCCTTACTACATCGTAGACAAGGATACCTATTCAGTTGTTAAAGAAAAAATACCTGAAGGTAAGACAACGTGTGGTCTCTGTTCAAGACTGCGTCGAGGTACGCTGTACTCGTTTGCAGAAAAAATTGGGGCGACAAAAATTGCTCTCGGGCATCACCTAGATGATATCGTTGAAACTATGTTCTTGAACATGTTCCATGGTTCACGTCTTAAAGCAATGCCACCTAAATTGCGTTCTGATGATGGTCGTAACGTTGTAATCAGACCATTAACATATTGCCGAGAAAAAGATCTGATCAAGTACGCGGAGCATAAAGAGTTCCCAATCATCCCTTGTAATCTTTGCGGTTCTCAAGAAAACCTTCAGCGTCAAAGTATCAAAGCTATGTTGATTGACTGGGATAAGAAAACGCCAGGCCGTGTGGAGAGTATTTTCAAGTCAATTCAGAATGTTAGTCCAAGTCAGCTAGCTGACAAAGAGTTGTTTGATTTTGTTAACCTACCACTAGATCGCGAAGGTGAAAGGGCTGAGTATGCCTTTAGTGAAGCAATGGTGTCATCGACGAACATCGATGAATCTATGTTCATTGATGTTACTAATGTCTAAACTTGGATTAGTACAAATATAGAGATATAAAGGAAGGCGGCAATTAGCCGCCTTCTTATTGCCACTATGATCACTTTGCCCTTGAGTTTTAATGCTCGTTTTGAGGAAGTCCATCGTTTATTTCATAATAATCTCCCTTTTCTGCAACAAAGATATGCTGCCCAAGGGTTGTTTCTGTCGGTGTATCAAATGAGCCTAAAGCAATACCTATCCAATGATGCTTTTGAGTATCAAGGGGATCAAAGAACAAAGATGAGCCGCATTTAGAGCAAAATCCTCGCCTCACTTTTTCGGATGAGTGATACCAAGAAATGTTTTCTGAACCATTAATTGACAATGAACTACGTGGTACTTCACCACTTGCCAAAAAGTGCCCTGTCCATTTTCGACACTGGTTACAATGACAAGCATCCGTCGTTTCAAAAGCTCCTGAGACTTCAAATTGAACAGCACCACACAGACATGATCCTTTATACTTATTCTCAGTCATCTGTACTTCCTTTTATTAATGTCTGTATTGCATCCACTAGGGTATAGAAATAGCTCAAATACTTCTTGGTTCTCAATGGCCATTTGTTACTGGGATGGTGTTGGGCATGCATCTGAATTCCACGGGCCAAACGAATCTATACCGTGATCAACAAAATCAAATTGTAAGCCTATGCCATTTTCTCGTATTGATACATAAAAGGGCTCTGTTCCGTTACACAGCTTATCAAAATACTTTCCTCCAATTCCTGTACCAAAAACAAAGCGATCATCATCGTTAGTAATGGTGAATTTCAAGAGTGATTGCTTTTCTATAAATTCAACTTTTGTATCAGAGTCATTTTTGTTGGATTCTTGTATGTAATTGTGTAGAACGTTAACCATTTCTTTAGAGAGTGTATTTGGCTTATAAGTGTAATCTTCGCTGCGACTATTAGTACAACCTGACAGAATTAAGCTTCCAGCAATAAAAGTGGTCGTTATTATTTTTTTAAACACTAAAGTGTCCTTTCGGTAAGTGAAATGTTAATAGTTGTTATCATGATTACTTACAATTTTATACTATAGGTCCTGTTCATTATCTTCCTGCTATCACAGAGGCACGGAAGATTTGCGATCTCAGGTTATTAGCAATAACCTCATTGTATATTTATCTACCTTTACATAAATTCGACATATGTCACTATTTTTGGAAATCGGATGAAAAATTTCACAGTGATGTTCAAATTTTAGTGTTCTAGATCTGACTGATCGTTTCTTAATGACGTTCATAGCAGGTAAGAGGAGTCAAATGGAGGGGCTAGTTGCTTTTAGTATAAAACTTGAAGTCTTTCCCATTTATATACGTTCATTAATTATTCTAAATCATAAGAGTGTATATTTTTCGATAATATAACTGCCTAGTGAAAATGCATTTTGCATAACCTTGCTGTAAATTATGAGGCATATATGAGCATTTTTTTTGACCGCCATTTGAACGATGAGATTGATGACAGAAAGATTATTTCCATTGTTTGTGGGGGAGGGTTAACATCAAGCATGCTGGCACAGAGAATGCAGAAATTTATTGATGAGTCTGAATTGCCTTATTATGTGATGTATTCAGGTATTCCATCTTTAGAGGATGCTGACTTTTTAAGTTTATATGCGGATAAGATTGAGGTGGTATATATATCACCTCAAGTTCATCACAACTACACCTTAGCAAAGGAATGCATGGCACCTTTCAATATTCCGGTGTTTAAGATCGATGGAAAAGTTTTTGGTACCATGGACTACAGAGTAGTGGTTAGTGATGCCTTAGCCTGTATTAGTCAGCGCAATAAAGAAGCAGAATAGTTGTTTTTTAGTATATCTGCCACTGAAAAACACTTAGGTGTCAATTTTGCCTATAACTTATTGTTTCTGAACGCAAATATAGCGTATTCGATACTCTTTCTGGCCATGTTGTGCATGGCTTACACTATCAAGGATTTCACCTTCTTGTAATTTATTGAACTGAGCGAAGCTATTTTCCAGGTCGAGTTTTGAAAAGAAATGAATCAATTTTCCCGGTTTTACTTCAAAAGTATTGGCTTCAACTTCAGCTCCATTTCTGAAGTAATCATCATGTTCTGACAATACGGTGAAAAAAAGAAAGCCGCCTGGTTTTACAAGTTTTTCGCATTTTCTAATGAATTTATCACGATCGCCTTTAAGGAACAAATGGAGTACATCAAAGCAGAAAACAGCATCATATTCCTCTTCCGGCAATTGTATCTCGAAAATCGAACTGTTCAATAATTTCAACGACGGGTCGTATTTCTGAGCTAACCTACATGCTGTAGATGATATTTCGACACCCGTAACATCAAAGCCCGTAGAGGTAAATACCTTACTATTTCTCCCATAACCAACACCAGGTATTAAGATGCTTTTGATTTGTTTTTCTTTAAATATTGATAATGCGATGTTAGTTGCAATGCTCGGTTCATCTCCCCAAATATAACTGTTTTGTCCAAACTGTTTATCCCAATATTTGACTTGTTCCAAGAGTCGATCTCCTTGTTAGTGTGTTGGCTTTCGAAATTAAACCGTGTGATTAATCAGGTTTGAGATAACACTGCGTTCTTCGCGCAAAGATACTTCAATGACCTGTTTTTGGCTTGTAACGTCAACATCAATTTCTATTGTTGCAAGTGTATGCTCGTCACCTAACCGGAGCAGATAATTTCCGCTTGGTGAGCAAACTTGACTACATCCTCGATATTTACCGGTCAAGGTTTTCGTTATGTCTGCTCCAACTCGATTGCATGTCACGACATACATACTATTTTCGATAGCCCGGGCCCGTGAAATTTGGAGACTTTGCTCACCACCAAAATTTGAAGGGTGGAGTAAGACATCAACGCCTAATTCTGAGTATTTTCGGGTAATCTCAGGAAACCAAAGATCGAAACATATCGCGATACCAAATGTAATGCCTTGATGCTCAAAAGTGATAAGTTCTTGGCCGCGTGAGAAATACTGCTTATCTATCGTTGTCTGGCTGATTTTTCTATACTTCGTCTTCAGTCCGTTGCCATCAACGACTGCGACAGTATTGAAATATTCGCCGCCGATACTCTCAGCAACACCTGCAACGATTAGAGTGTTATATTTCTTTGCTAAAAGGTGTAATGACTCAATAGTTTCACTATCACCATAATTTTCAGAGAGTTCATGTATTTCACTGGCTTCGTTGAATATATAGCCGGTAGAAAACAGCTCCGGTAACAACACAACGTCACCGATTAACTTTGCTGTTGCGAGTAAATCGGTAACACGGTTGATGTTCTCATGTTTGTTCTTATAACTTACATCCGTCTGAATGATTGATATCTTCATAATCCCTCTGTGAATAACGACCATCGATTTATTCTATATCACAGCAACGACATGCAAACTAGATGCATATCAATATTTGAAGAGGTTAATGGGAAGAGGATATCAAGTTCATGACGAACGATGTTCTGAAGATGCGAAGCCTGGCATTCGGACATAAGAGAAAACAGCCTCCGAGGAGGCTGGGCTGTTTGGTCTTTGTACGGTTAGTTCTCAGGGTGAGGACTTAGCGGGCTAACATAGCCTTCAGGCTTGAGGGCCAATAAGTCACAGTTTAAGCTATCAATGGTATGCTCGGCGGTGTTACCAATAAATACGGCAGAGAGTCCGGTACGGCCAGTTGTTCCTAAAATAACGAGCTCAGCATCAAGATCTTCCGCTACTTTTGGGATCACATCTTCTGGTAGGCCTTCTATAACATGCGTCTGTTCTTCAGGTAGCCCATGCTTGTGGCGCAGCGCTTTCATTGATGTGAGGTGATGGCCCCGAACTGCGTCGCTGTATGAAGCAGGATCAAACTCAGGAAGTTCAATCGTAATATTGACGGGTGTAGCTGGGTAGGCATTCACCAAATTAACTTCAGCCCCGAGTAATTCTGCGATTGTTATTGCTTCAGACACGATCGCATCGTTAAGCTGCTCGTGAGTTTCGCTGTCGGCTGCTAGATTAACACTGGCAATAACCTTTCCGTTTTCTGGCCAGCTGTGTTCTTTGACCATTAGAACTGGGCACGGGCATTTACGCAATAAATGCCAATCAGTTGGCGTGAAAATAACAGAGCCAAGCTTGACGTGATCATGAGTTGCTTTGATCAGAAGATCATGATGGTTACTGAACACTTCTGCAATGATGGCTTCATAAGGCCTGTTATGCCACACCACGGTGATGTCAATGTTAAAGCCATCATCAACATATTGACGTGTGATATCTTTTAGCCATTCTTCTCTCTGTATCACCACACCTTTACGCATGGCTAGCCGTTCGTCGGAAGAGAGCATTGATGTCATTTCATAAGAGAAATCGTAGATGGCTAAAAATAGGGTGATTTTTACTTCTTGCGATCTTTTGGCGAGATCGACAGCGCGAGACAATGCTGGCTGGTGATCCTGAGCCGGATCGGCAACAACGAGAATATTATTGTACTTGGTCATAATTGCCCCCTTACACAAACCGTGTTGGCATCAAAACCAGTTTCTGATCCCTTAAGTAAGGATACTATCTATTGCCCTGAATACCATTTAAAGCAAATAGATAAATCAGATTGGCCTATTAACTGTAACGTATAGAAGGCGTTATGGGGAGTTTAGAAAGGGGGTAAATATAAAAAAAGTGATACGGCTCATGCTCGTATCACTTTCTTTGCAATAGATAAAACGCTTATGTTGCGTTGTTTCTGCTCACACCAGCAAGACGAGCCAATTCTTCATGGTCAAGGATGGTAATATACTTTCCTTTGACACTAAGCATCTCAGATTTTTGGAATCGTCCTAACAGGCGGCTGATAGTTTCGACAGTCAGACCTAGATAGTTACCAATATCACCGCGAGTCATTGTTAGACGGAACTCTCGAGGTGAAAAGCCACGTTGCGAGAAACGAAGCGATAAATTGTAAAGGAAGGCTGCCAGGCGTTCTTCTGCGTTCTTTTTAGAAAGCAGTAGGATCATCTCCTGATCACCTTTAATTTCATGGCTCATCAAACGCATAATTTGCTGGCGAAGTTTTGGCATTTTCCCGGACAAGTCATCAAGAATCTCAAACGGAATTTCACAGACCATTGAAGTTTCGAGTGATTGAGCAAAGCTTGGGTGCATCATCTCGTTGATCGCATCAAACCCTACCAAATCTCCCGCCAAATGAAAGGCTGTGATTTGCTCATCACCTTGCTCAGTGATGGTGTAACTTTTAATGGTGCCAGAACGAATGGCATAGAGTGATTTGAGTTCATCACCCGCTTTAAAAAGCTCTTGTCCTTTTTGGATAGGCTTTTTTCGCTCAATAATTTGATCTAGCTGATCGAGCTCAGACTCATTCAAAGTAAATGGAATACACAACTGACTAATACTGCAATCCTGACAGTGGATTGCACATCCGCCTGACTGGATACGTTTGGTTGTAAGTTTGTCTGAAATCATAAGCCTGTCTAACCAATTTGATGTAGGTCAATATTTTAACATATTATGAAGCAATATGACGAGTATTAAAAAGCCTACAACATTTGTTTGATTGCGATATAACCAGTATGTACCCCATAGAGCAATAGCATCAAGGCACTGGCACGTTTGAAATAGAGGTTTCTGAGAAAATTTTGCAACTGTTGGGCCATTGAACCCACAGCTATCATTGCCGGGAGTGTACCTAAGCCGAAGGCAAGCATGACTGCAGCACCAGAGAGTGCGCTACCAGAAACGGCTGCCCAACTAAGGGTTGAGTATACAAGTCCACAAGGTAACCACCCCCAGAGTAAACCGAATGGTAATGCCGCAACTGGTGACTTCAGCGGAAGTAATGATTTTGCTGCAGGTGACACAAAACGCCAGAGAGACTGACCCAAGCGCTCGATTTTAGTTATGCCTTGCCACCATTGGCCAATATAAAGCGCTAGCAAAATCATCATGATAGCAGCAAACAGCCGCAGAGAGACGAGTCCGGTCGAATATCCACCAAAGGAAGCAATACCGGCAAAGGCACCGCCGATGATTGCACCCGCTATCGCATACGAGATAAGGCGGCCTGTGTTATAGCAGAGTAGGTAAGGCCACCGTTTTGCCTGTTGCTGACCGGGCATCCCCAATGTCAGGGCTGCGGCCACTCCGCCACACATCCCAAGACAATGACCAGCCCCCATCAGACCAATGATAAATGCCGCGTAAAAATCGATATTCACGATGCGTTTTCACTCTCTTGGTTTTTTCGTTTGAGCTTGATTCTGCCCAGGTTCATCCTCGTCAAACAAGATGTCATAACCCTGACGCTCTAGATCTTCAAACTGTTCACTTCTGACGGCCCAAAGAAAAATGCCCACAGCGATACAGACAAAAACGATCGCAATTGGTATTAACAAGTAAAGACTAGCCATTTTCTTTTAATAACCTTAAAGAATTTGAAACAACAATGATCGAGCTTGCCGACATTCCTACGACTGCAATGTAAGGAGCGACAAAACCAGCAACCGCAAGCGGTAAGATAACGAGGTTGTAGCCTAACGCCCAAGCTAAGTTTTCTCGAATGATTCTTCTGGTCTTTAGCGCTAACTCTCTAGCACGTAAAATTCGTGATAGCTGATCACCTAGCAATACCATATCCGCCGATGATTTGGCAACATCAGTACCTCCTCCCATTGCAACAGAAAGGTGGGCACCAGCCAGGACAGGAGCATCATTGACACCGTCTCCTATCATAAGGGCAACATTGTCCCTATCGAGACTGCGGAGGTATTCAAGCTTGCCTTCTGGCGTTGCTCCAGCAATTAAGTTATCGACATTTAGCTTATCAGCGACAATCTGAGCACTGGCTGAATGGTCTCCGGTTAACATGGTGACCTTGATACCTGATGCCTGGAACTGTTCAATAAGCTCCTCGCTGTCTTCGCGGATTGGATCATCGAGCCTAAAGCCGGCGATAAGCTGGTCATTGCAAGATAGCCATACCTGAAAACGGTTGTCGCATTGTTTCAATAGAGCTGGTTTTTCAGGGTGATTATCAAGGACAAAGGTAGCCTGACCTATTCGCCACTCGTTACTATCTATTGAGCCTTTCAACCCACAACCAATGATATTCTTTACGTCATCAAATGCTTTGCTGTTGTCTCGATAGCCACTAAAGGCTCTTGCTATCGGATGATTGGCAAAGCGTTCCATTTCTGCGGCATAAGCCAAAGCATCGGCTTCAGACATTTCACCAAAAAGCTGTGTTTCGACAAGGCGAATATTACCTTCGGTAAGAGTACCTGTTTTGTCGATAACCAACTGATTGACTTTACAGAGAGTTTCTAACACATGTCCACGGCGTAGCAAAATACCAAGGCGACCAAGGCTCGATGTAGAACAGGTGAGGGCGGTTGGTGTCGCTAGCGAAAGTGCACAAGGACAGGTTGCAACAAGAACAGCCAATGTGATCCAGAGAGCATCTCCCGGTTGCTGCTGATGCCAGTATAACCAGGTACAGGCAGAAATAAGTAAAATGCCGGCAACGAAGTAGCGGGCTACGATATCAGCCACCTCAGCTACTTTGGGCTTTGAAGATTGGGCCTCGTCCTGCAGGCGTACAATATTGGAGATAAGCGAGTTTTGTCGGTCTTTAGTGACGCGTAGTGTTACGTTCCCGTCACCGTTAATTGTACCAGCATAGACTAAATCACCCTGTGTCCGGGGAACCGGCATCGGCTCTCCGGTCAGCATTGATTCATCAATTGCTGTTTCGCCAAGAATAACTTTACCGTCGGCAGGGAGGCTTTCACCTGGCAGAACTGTAATGACGTCGCCGACTTTTAGGGTTTTGGCGGCAACTTGAGATCCGTCCTCAAGGGTGGCCATGGCTGGTATCAGTTTCAGCAAGTTGGCACTGGCCGCCGCTGCTTGCCGGCGTGCTCGCATTTCAAGAAAGCGCCCTAAAAGAAGGAAGAAGGTGAACATCGAGATTGACTCGAAGAAAACTTCGCCTTTGTCCATTACGGTTGCATAAAGGCTTGCGACATAGGCAAAGAGCAGGGCAATAGAAACAGGAACGTCCATTCCAAGAGTTAGGGCTCTTAGATTACGCCACGCATTGAGATAGAAAGGCAGAGCAGAATAGAGCAGTACAGGGGTGGCAAAAATGAGGCTGACCCAACGTAGATAGCTTTTAAATTCCGCATCGAGATCGCCAAAAATCTCAAAATACAGTGCTATAGCCAGCATCATAACCTGCATTGTTGCAATACCGGCGATACCGAGTCGGTACAGATAGTTTTTCATCATTCGATGGTATTGCTGTTCTTGAGCGTCAGCTTCGAACGGAGCTGCCTTATAGCCAAGCTGATGGATCACTGAAAGAAGGTGACTTAGTTTCGCTTTGGTTGGATCCCAAGTGAGCAGGGCGCGATGAGTTGTCGTGTTTACTCGTATGGAGATAACACCGACTTCACGTTTAAGTTGTTTTTCAATTAGCCACGCACAGGCCGCACAAGAAACACCATCAAGAGAAAGAGAAACCTCTTTGCTGTCATCAAATTCACGAACAAATTCCTGTTGGATTTCTTCGTGATCATAGAGCAATAGAGATTGAAGTTGCTGAGGGACTAAGTCGGCTTTCTCGGCTGGAGCCGTTCGGAATTCATAATAGGAGGAGAGGCCGCTTTCAACGATTGTTTGTGCGACCGCTTCACATCCCGGGCAACACATATCACGAGTTTTGCCCAGTATTTCAACTTGATGTTGGCAACCCTGTGGAACAGGATCGCCGCAATGGTAACAGTCTTTTGTCATTCCTTGATCTGCCCGTACAGCGAAATCGGGTCGGATGTTGGTAGGTTAACGCGTCCTTGTAACATCCAGTCGCCATCAAATGGTTCTACTTCAACAAACCAAGGGCCTTCTATCTGCTCTGGAGAGCTGAAACGATAAGCACCGCTTAAATCAGCACTGACCATTTGGGTAAAGTCTTTATTGGCCAGGGTGCGGTGTGTAAAAGTGACACGCAAGTTAGGATTGCTCTTAAGATCACCTTTATCAAAATTAACTACGATATTGGTATCGGCGACGCTGACAGATGCTTTTAAGTTAAGTGCATCGGCAACCCGGAGACGAGAGAGATCTAAATTAATCGCCTTGCCTTTCTTGTAATAATCTTCTGCTACAAGGTCGACTTGATTCTGAGAAAAGATGTAAACAGCTGTCAGGCTGTACACTATTGAAATAGCAGGAATGGCGAAAACGAACCAAGGCCAAAACTGCTTATACCATGGTTTACGCATAATGATTACCTTTGAAGCTTTGATGAAGAGAGCCCCTGAAGTTAACAGGGGCTAGGTTTTATGTCTCAGTCTTTATTACTAATTTCTCAATCAATATGTAACCAAGCATTAACCATCTTATTACTTGTCAGTGTTGTTGCTCAAACCCCAGACATAGGCAGAAATTAGCTGAATTTTCTCTTCACCCAAGATATCTTTCCATGCTGGCATTACGCCCTGACGACCGTGAGTAACCGTGGCTTCTACTGCGCGACGAGAGCCGCCGTATAGCCATGTGTTATCTGTTAGATCGGGTGCACCAAACGCAGGGTTACCTTTACCATCTGTTCCGTGACAAGCTGCACACATAACGAAGCGTTGCTTACCAGCAGCAGCATCTTTTGCGTTTACTTTACGTCCAGACATACCAAGCACATAGGTAGTAACTTCTTTGACACCATCTTTACCAAGTGAATCAATCCAAGCTGGCATTACACCATGGCGACCGGTCATGATAGTTGTTTTGATAGTTTCAGCTTCACCACCATACAGCCAAGCATTGTCAGTTAGGTTAGGATAACCTAGCTGACCACGAGCATCCGAACCATGACACTGTGCACAGTTTTGGATGAACAGGCGCTGGCCAACTTTAATCGCTTCTGAATTTGCGGCGATTTCAGTGATTGGACGAAGTACATTACCTGACTCGTCATAAGCCAATGTCTTAAAGGTTTCACCAAACTTAGCTTGCGCTTCATCTAGCTCTTTAGCGTACTGGTTCAGACGCTGCTCTTTTTGAGCATTAGCAATAGCCAGTTTCGATTCTTCAACAGAACGAACTGTTTGGTCAGAACTCTGCCATCCCAAGATACCTTTGTAGTTACCTAGACCCGGGTACAAGACTAAGTACAGAAGGCCGAAGATGATGGTGCCCCAAAACATATAGGACCACCATTTCGGTAGTGGGTTGTTGATTTCACGAATACCATCGTATTCGTGACCCATGTCTTCACCTTCCTCAACGCCCATTTTGTCTTTGCTACACCAGACGAGGATAGTAGCTATACCAAAAATGGTGCCAAGCGTGATGATTGTTATCCATAGACTCCAAAATGTAGTCATGCTTCCTAGCTCCTGTCTTTCTCACGCGTTGCCAAATCTTGCTCTTCATCAGCAAATATAAGGTTGGCTGCTTCATCGAAACGCGATTTTTGGCGTTTACTGTAAGCCCAAAGGACAATACCAATAAAGCTTGCGAACAGAATTACTGTCCAAATGCTATGAATGGTTCCAATATCCATGGTGCCTCCTTATTTCATTGCGTGACCAAGCGACTGAAGGTAAGCAATAATTGCATCCATTTCAGTCTTGCCCTTCACTTCTTCACCAGCATTCGCAACTTGTTCTTCGGTGTATGGAACTCCAAAGATGTCACGGAAAACAGCTAGCTTGTCGGAGGTTAACTTGCCATCAAGCACGTTTTCTTCCAACCAAGGGAAACCAGGCATATTTGACTCAGGAACTACTGCACGTGGATCACGAAGATGGACACGGTGCCAGTCGTCAGAGTAACGATCACCAACACGCGCCAGATCAGGACCTGTACGCTTTGAACCCCATAGGAAAGGGTGTTCCCATACACTTTCACCCGCAACAGAGTAGTGTCCGTAGCGTTCTGTTTCAGAACGGAAAGGACGAACCATCTGGCTGTGGCAAACGTTACAGCCTTCACGGATGTATATGTCACGACCTTCCATTTCTAACGCTGTGTAAGGGCGAAGATTTTCTACTGGTTCAGTAGTTTGGTCTTGATACAGTAGCGGCGTAATTTCTACCAGTGCACCAAAGCTAATAGCGATAACGATAAGTATCGCTAGAAGGCCGACATTTTTTTCTACAATTTCATGACGATTATTAGCCATTGTCGGAACTCCTTATGCTGGTTGCTCAGTTGCTTTTAGGCTTTCTTTTGGCGCAGAAATTGTCTTATAAGCGTTGTATGCCATTAGGAACATACCCGTTAGGAAGACCGCACCGCCCAAGAAACGAACGAAGTAGAATGGATAAGAAGCCTGTAGAGATTCCACGAAGCTGTAAGTCAATGTACCGTCAGTGTTAACCGCACGCCACATCAACCCCTGCATTACACCAGAAATCCACATTGCTACGATGTACAGAACTGTACCAATGGTTGCCAGCCAGAAGTGAACGTTGATCAACTTGACAGAGAACATACGCTCTTGGCCGAATAGCTTAGGAATTAGATGATAAACCGCACCGATAGAAACCATTGCAACCCAACCTAACGCACCAGAGTGAACGTGACCGATTGTCCAGTCAGTATAGTGAGAAAGGGCGTTTACTGTCTTAATAGACATCATCGGGCCTTCAAAGGTAGACATTCCGTAGAAAGACAGTGAAACCACCAAGAATCGTAGGATTGGGTCGTAGCGAAGTTTGTGCCATGCACCCGACAGCGTCATGATACCGTTGATCATACCACCCCAAGACGGAGCAAATAGGATCAGAGACATCACCATACCTAGAGACTGAGTCCAGTCAGGTAGAGCTGTATAGTGCAAGTGGTGAGGGCCGGCCCAGATATACAGGGATACCAATGCCCAAAAGTGTACGATAGACAGGCGGTAAGAGAATACTGGACGACCTGCCTGCTTAGGTACGAAGTAATACATCATACCCAGGAAACCGGCTGTCAGTAGGAAACCTACTGCGTTGTGTCCGTACCACCATTGAATCATCGCATCCACTGCACCGGAATAAATCGAATACGACTTAGTCATCGACACAGGGATAGCCATGCTGTTCACGATGTGAAGGACAGCTACCGTTAAAATAAAGGCACCAAAGAACCAGTTCGCAACATAAATGTGCGACGTGTTTCGTTTTATCATGGTACCGAAGAAGACAATGGCATAGGAAACCCAAACAACGGCAATAGCGATATCAATCGGCCATTCCAGTTCTGCGTATTCTTTACCAGACGTCCATCCCATAGGCAGCGAAATTGCTGCTGCTAGGATGATGGCTTGCCAACCCCAAAAGGTGAACGATGCCAACTTACCACCGAAGAGTCTTGCTTGACATGTACGCTGTACTACGTAGTAAGACGTAGCAAATAGTGCACTTGTACCGAATGCGAAAATCACTGCATTGGTATGCAGTGGACGCAAGCGGCTATATGTCAACCAAGGTAGGTCGAAGTTGAGCGCCGGCCACACCAGTTGAGCGGCAATCAATACACCAACGCCCATTCCAACAATTCCCCATAGTATTGTAACCAGGGTGAATTGACGAACGACCGTATAGTTGTAGTTTTGTTCAAGCTGCTTTACTTGGCTCATGTTGCATGCTTCCAATTTGAATTGTTCAACTACACTCTTTCCTTGTGCGAACAACTAGTTGTCGCAATGCCACCCAAAGCTTACTTAATTGCCATGTTGTTTTTTGAACAACTCAGCATTTAAATTGCTATTTTGTTGTAAAAGTGGCATTTTCATTACACATAATACTTTACTTAACAAGTGATTGACAGAGTCAAGCCCACACGATGTTTACGGTTAAGCAACATTTATGTGAAAACTTTGAACTCTGTAACACGGGAAGCACGGTAAATCATGGCTGCGGAGAAGCTAACAAAGGCGAGATTGGTTCAAATATTAATCTTGATGGCAGTATTAATAACAGCATTTGTATGGAGAACAGTCACCTACGATGAAAAGGTGTCTGTAGATGAAAGTACTACCGAATGCCGGATTACTGCAGAATATTGTACTGTTGAAGGTCAAAATCAGACACTGGAACTATCGCTCGCACCATTTCCGGTCATTGCAAATTCTGAAGTCGTTCTACAAATTAGTAACACAAATGTAAAGCCAGTTGCTACTATTGAAGGTGTAGATATGTATATGGGGGTAATTCCCGTCATATTTGAGCAACAAGCTGATCACTGGATAGGAACGTTTACTGTGCCTGACTGTGTACACGACACGATGGAGTGGGCTATTGAAGTGAAGCAAGGTAGTGACACTATAGTTGCAAAGTTCACTGTGAAAAAGTGATGTAAATTAACCACTTTTTCCTCAGGAGTTCATGTTTTGTAGGCTTGAATACTCAAGCCTACAAAACATGAAGTTATTCAGCATAAATCATTTTTTTTGTTATCCCACCATCGACTGTGAAATTCTGCCCTGTAATGAAGCTTGCATCAGTGCTAAGCAGGTATTTTATCATCGAAGCCACATCATTGGCCTGACCGACGCGGCCTGTTAGATGCTGGGCATGATCAACAGCACGTAGCTCTTCATTGCTTGTATCAATCCAGCCCGGAGAAACACAATTCACCCTTATATCGGGTCCCAAACTGGCGGCTAATGCATGTGAGAGGCTCACTAATCCACCTTTAGATGCACTATAGGCCTCTGTGTTGGGTTCGGATTGTGCCGCACGGGTAGAACTAATATTGACGATGGAACCTTTACTCTCCTTAAGCAATGGAAGGCATAATTTAGCTACCAGTAACGGCGCGGTAAGGTTGACTGCAATTATTTGATTCCAATCGTGTAACTCTAGAGATTCAACTGGTGCATTATAGGGGGTGGCAATAGCTGCATTGTTAACTAAGCCATCAAGTCTGCCAAATTGTGCCTGAATTTCTGTTATGACAGCTGATATTTCCGACTCGCTAGTGACATCAGCGCGGCGAAAGCGGATCCTTGGGTCATGAGCGACCAGTTCAAAACCAGCATCTTCATCAATATCGACAGCGACAACAGTTGCCTCGTTGCTAGCTAAAAGCTCGCAAATACCTCTGCCGATCCCCTTGGCTCCACCTGTTACTAAAATGACGTTGTTGATCATGCTTCCTTTCACTGCCCCTAAAATAAACAATTCTACATGTTAGCGGTAAAGCAGAGTCTGACTTTAGCCATAAATCGAGAAAAAAGGTGTCAGTTTGCTGATTACAAAAGTAAAAATGACTATGATGAGTGCAACGCATAACAATAATTACGGAAATATGGATATAGCCACAAGTTTTTCTGCTTTTCATGCATCGGAATACGCTGTTTCGGATGCAATTCGCAAACTGAAAAGTAAAATCGCAAATCCTAAACTTATTCTTGTGTACTTTTCTGAAAACTACGACGATCAACTTATCCAACAAGCATTAACGGCGGAATTTCCGAGTTCTCAGATCCTTGGCTGCTCCTCATGCCAGGGGGTGATGACAGACGAAGGGTATAATCGTGGTGAAGGCATTGCTTTATGGGCAATGTGTGATTATACCGGCGCTTTCGGTAGCGCTATCGTTTCAACCAACCAAAGCCCTTATGGTATGGCTAGGCAGGCATTGTTACGCGCAATTGAAAACAGCGGTCGCCCAGGTGAACTCCCGGCATTAATCTTGCTGCATTCAAGCCCAGGTCGCGAAGAAGAAGTCATTAAAGGTATTGAGGATGAGCTAGGTATTTCTGTCCCCATTATTGGAGGAAGCGCTGCTGACGATCATGTTCAGGGGAACTGGAGGTTGTTCACACATGAACAACGGTGCCAAGAGGGAGTTGGACTCTGCGTCTTATACCCATCTTGTAATATCAGCTACTCATTCCACTCTGGTTATGCCAGCTCGGGCATTAGTGCAATAGCCACTCGAACGGAAGGTCGAGAACTCGTTGAGCTTAACCATAAGCCAGCCATTGAGACTTATCAAGAATGGATAGGTCAGTTGCTTTCAGATGAAAATAGCATAATTTCGAAAAGTAGTCTGAATCCATTAGGACGTATTGCCGGTAAGGTTCATGATTTACCTTATTTTAAGTTGTCGCATCCGTTAAAAGTGACCCCAAGAGGTGGGATCGAGCTATTTGCAACAGTGGAAGAAGGTGAAGAGCTGTTTTTCATGGAAGGGACGGAAGAGCGGCTGATAACACGGGCGGGTAGGGTCATCGATTCAGCCTTTGATATAGGCAGTGCTAGCCGGGAGCTAGACCCAATTGGTGGAATTACTATTTACTGTGCAGGTTGCATGCTACGTGTACAGGAGCGAATGGAAGAGGTCGCACACTACGTGAATAAAGCAATGCACCATACCCCGTTTGTTTGTCCCTTTACATTTGGCGAGCAGGGGCAGTTTGTTGGTGGTGAAAATGCACATGGAAACCTCATGATTTCAGCTGTTTTATTTCATAGGGATTAACCAATGCCGAGTTTTGAGTCAGAAAAGCTTCAAGAGACATTGCTTGATCTGCTGCGCAGTCAAGAACGAGAGAAGCAGCTTCGAGATGAGAATGCGGCCATTCTGGCAGGTATGTCAGCCATGGCAGGGGCGAATAGTAAGAGACAGGTTTTCAATAGCCTGTTGTCGGTACTTCGAAAATACATAGGCTTTGAGCATGCCCTTGTTTTGACAAGAGAAGATGAAACGGCACCACTGCAAGAGCTTGTTACAACGTGTCGTTTTTTTGAATCAAGTATTTGGCCCGTTAGTAATACATTTATTCGCTGTATGAACGGTGAAAGCATTGCGTTGTTTGCTCCTAAACAAGTTTCTGAGTTCAAGGAGCTACCACACGAGATGCTCCATTATTGCCATTCAGTGTTGTTAACAGGGGTGAAGGTAAGTTCTGGCGATGCACTTCTGTTATTTCTTCATTCTGATCGCGGACAATTTACGCCACAGTGTCGTCGTGTACTTGAACGATTTAGACCTTTGCTTGAACGCGCTATTATCGATATAGATTATCGTGAAAGGTTGCAATCGTTGGTAACTGCGCGAACTCAGGAGCTTATTCACAGCCAGCAGAGATTTAAGGATTTTGCTAAAACGGTGGGCGATTGGTTTTGGGAAGTCGATACCGATTTACAATTTACCTATATCTCGTCACCAAATCTGGCAAACCATGTTGTTGATAACGATAGTATTCTTGACATATTTGATGAGCAAGCAACGCTGAAGAAAAAGCTCAAAATAAAATTCGAAATGAAAGAAGCCTTCGAAGATCTTGAGTGGCGGCTGCCTAAAAGTGAAGGGGGGTTATGGATAAGCTTTAGTGGAACGCCGTACTTTTCGAAGCAAGGTAAATTACTTGGCTACAGGGGCACTGCAAAAAATATCACAAATCGCAAAAAGCGCTTATTCGAATTGCAAGAAGCCAGAAAACAAGCCGAATCGGCAAATAAAGCGAAATCGCAGTTTTTGGCTATGATGAGCCATGAAATAAGAACGCCGCTAAATGCAGTTTTGGGGTTCATGGATACTTTGGCAGAGTCAGGGCTTAATCCGGATCAAGTTCACTGGGTAAGCCAAATGGATCAATCTGCCCAGCTATTATTAACGATCATTAATGATATTCTTGATTTGTCGCGGATAGAATCGGGGAATTTTGAGTTATTTAATACTGAGATGCAGTTAGAAGACAGTATTAACCTGGTTGTTAACCAATTGTGCGAGCAAGCAAATAAAAAGAATATCACACTAACAGCTGAGATATCACCGACAGTTCCCAAGACGATGGTCGGAGATAAAAATCGTATATCACAGGTCATGTTCAACTTGATAGGTAACGCACTTAAATTCACCAATCAGGGTTCAGTATCAGTAGATGTTAGCTGTAATAATAAATATGTAGTGATCGCTGTGACAGACACAGGAATTGGCATTTCATCTGAAGCCCAGAAGAATTTATTTAATCCATTCATTCAAGCTGATGGCAGTATTACAAGGCGCTATGGTGGTACAGGCCTTGGGCTGGCGATTAGCCAACACTTGATTGACAAAATGAATGGTAAGATAACGTTAAAAAGTACCTTAAATGAAGGTAGCTGTTTTACGGTTTATATTCCAATTGTACAGTCAGCTGAAGTATCAACATTTGAAGAACCTGTTATAGAAGCAAAAGTTGAACGGTCGCTGAGTATTTTGTTGGCAGAAGACAGCAATACAAATCAATTAGTCGCCAAGCTAATGTTGGAAAAACGGGGCCATCGAGTTGTGATTGCCAATAATGGTAAGGAAGCGATCGAAATCCTTGAGAATAACCGGAAGGAGTTTGACATTGTCCTGATGGATATTTCGATGCCAGTACTAGATGGATTGCAGGCAACAAAACTGCTGAGAGAAAATAATGTTGATATACCAATAATCGCATTAACCGCCAATGCAATGCATTCAGATCAAATCGAATATGAGAAAGCGGGTATGAATGGCTTTTTGGCGAAGCCAATTTTAGCGCCAGAGCTTAATGCAATGCTCAATAAGTACCAGACGTTGGCTATAACGGCATAAAATCTAGCTACAGACGCCAGACATATATTATGTCTGGCGTGCGAATTTGGATTCAGACATTCATAGTTAGCTTGGTTTTGTAAACCAAGCTGTAATTAACTCCTCATTTTGAAACACCAGGCAAACTGACCATTTGCAGCAGTGCTTAAAAATAGGTGTTAATTACCTATTTTATGGTAAATGCGATTATGTTCAATGAAGCTCATGGATTCCAATAACTGACTTTCATGAACTTATTGAAAGTACCAGAACCTAATATCATCAATGGGGAACAACTTAAGCTAAGTTATTGTTTTTAACTATCTCGTGAAGTTATCTCAAAACCCAACACATTTAACATAAGGTACATAATGCGCACTGAAGCTTGGGTTATGATTTAGAAGTGTCAGGTTTGAGCCAGTTAGAAATGTCATGTTGAACTAACTTCATAGCACTCTTTTCCTAGCGTGTTATCTAGAGCCTATGAGATGTTGTTGACCATGACTGACGATGAATTATTGCGGATTAAACTTATCCAAGACATTTGTGACAAACGGATTACAGGTGTTGAAGCTGCTCGTATTCTCAGCTTAAGCACTCGGCAAGTTTATCGCTTGGTAAAGCGTTTTCTTGAATTTGGTTCTAGCGGTTTACTCTTATTCAAACGTGGCCAGCCAGGTAATCATCGGCATGATGATAAATTAAAATTACGCATGCATATTAGCCTTAGTCCACGAATACTATGCTGACTTTGGGCCAACTCTGGCGCATGAGAAACTCACAGAACTTCACGGGATCCATGTCGCCGTTGAAACCCTGCGTCAATGGATGATCGCCGATGGCTTGTGGGTTCCCCATGCTAAGCGTAAGCCTCGTGTTTACCAGCCTCGTCATCGTCGCGACTGTCTTGGTGAACTGGTTCAGATTGACGGCTCTCATCATGACTGGTTTGAACCGCAGCGCCAAATGCTGCCTGTTGGTTTACATTGCACAGCACGGTAAACCAACGGCCTTCCTTTTACAGTGATCGTCATGCAGTCTTTCATGTCAGCAAGCGTGATGCTCAAACGGATCGGTCGGGTGTTAAGTGACCTAAACGTTGTACTGATTTGTGCCAACAGCTCACAAGCCAATACCTGGCTCCCCGACTTCATCGCTGATTTCAACCGTTGATTTGTTAAACTGGCGTATTGTCCTCCCAGTTTCTTATTGCGGCTTATATTCCACAGACCAATCGTGTCGTCAAACTGCGCCCCGGATTCACTGAGGGTGACAGCACCAGATACCTCGCTCAGCCAAAAGATCACCTTAAATGCTTAGAGGACAATTGACTTAAGTTTAGTGGCGCCCTACTGATAACCCGTCAAATAATTAGATATCTAACATTTTAATCTAAAGAAACAACCAATCATATGCATAAATACGCGTTTTTATTAGACAATTTCAGGGTGAATTTGGTTTTTATCCTCATGTTTGTTACTATCTTTCAAAATTTCATTAAGTACACTAAAGAATTTATCTTTGTCTCGTTACAAAAAACGAATTTAAAGCTTCTTAAAATGCTTAGTGTGCTAATCGAACAAGGACTAAAATGTCACAAGTTAGGGATAAGTACAGTATCGACAATACTGACTATACAGTCGGTCAGGACAACATCCAGAAATGGGGATTTGATGTACACAATCCAGTTTTTGGCATAAGTGCTGGACTGATCATCTTCTTTATTGTTGCGCTTCTTGCAACAGACCCCTCAACAGCAAAAGCTGCATTAGACGGTATCAAGTGGCAGATCATCAATAACTTTGATGGTTTGATCATGTGGTCTGGTAATATCTTCTTGATTTTCAGTTTAGCTTTGGTTGTCTCTCCTTTTGGTAAAATTCGTATCGGCGGAATAGACGCAAAACCGGAGCACTCCAACGCCTCTTGGTTTGCGATGTTATTTGCAGCAGGCATGGGTATCGGCCTTATGTTCTGGGGGGTTGCAGAGCCAGTGGCTTACTACACGGGCTGGTATGAAACCCCACTTGGTGTGGAAGCATATACACCTGAAGCTGCTAAAGTTGCCTTGGGCGCAACGATGTTCCATTGGGGGCTTCACCCATGGGCAATGTATGCAATAGTCGCGCTTTCGCTTGCTTTTTTCGCCTATAACAAAGGCCTGCCACTTTCAATGCGTTCCATTTTTTACCCTATCCTTGGTGACCGCACTTGGGGCTGGTTTGGCCACATTATTGATATATTGTCGGTTATCGCAACGCTGTTTGGCCTTGCGACATCACTCGGCTTAGGCGCACAGCAGGCAGCAAGTGGTATTAGTTACGTCTTTGGTATCGATGTTGGTATTGGCTTGCAAATTGGCGTAATTGTTTTTGTTACCTGTTTGGCCGTGATTTCGGTTGTTCGTGGTATCGATGGTGGTGTAAAAGTCCTAAGTAACGCAAACTTACTCATTGCATTTGCTTTGTTATTGTTTGTTACCCTTGTTGGTTTTGCAATTACACTTAATACACTGCCAACAACCCTTATGGGTTACATTGAAAACATTTTACCACTCAGTAATCCTCATGGCCGTGAAGATGAAACCTGGATGCATGGTTGGACTGTATTCTACTGGGCTTGGTGGATTTCCTGGTCTCCATGTGTAGGTATGTTTATTGCGCGTGTATCGAAAGGTCGTACTGTACGTGAGTTTATCGTTGCAGTGATCTTCATCCCTACCCTAATTACGCTAGTTTGGATGTCTGTATTTGGTGGTATTGCCATTGACCAGGTAGCTAACAAAGTGGGTGAACTCGGTGCAAATGGTTTAACAGATATCACTCTATCTTTGTTCAACGTCTATGAGGCGTTGCCGTTAACCACTATGCTTTCAGTGATCTCGATCATTCTAATCATGGTGTTCTTTATTACGTCTTCAGACTCCGCTTCTCTGGTAATCGACAGTATTACATCTGGCGGTAAAGTCGATGCCCCAGTTCCTCAACGTATTTTCTGGGCAACAATTGAAGGGGCAATCGCAGCCGTTCTGCTTTGGGTTGGTGGTACAGAGGCAATCCAAGCGCTACAAGCGGGGGCAATTTCCACAGCTCTGCCATTCACGATTATCTTATTAACAATGTGCGTGAGCCTGTTAATGGGGATGCGAACCGAAATGACTTACTACAACTTAGCCTATAAAAAGTAGTTAGCTTCATTATCCAAAGCAAAAACTCCACCGTTCGGTGGAGTTTTTGTATTCATTCAATTACATCGTAAACTTCGGCACATAGTTCACGAATTATTTGCAGCTGAGCCTGAAATGCCGACTACTGTCACATACGACTCCAGCCCCTGAATCATCAACTATCAATTTATTACCTTGTCACATCTGTCGACTTTCTCTTCATTCTTGCGGCTCAAATGACTTGAGCTATAAAATCAATTCGTGAAATTGAGTGTTTTGTTAGCTATGTATTAAACCTTGATAAGGGACTTGTTATGCTTGGCAGTGTGTTCTATCTTTATATGCAAGCAAATCAATATGATGTCAGTAGAGTTGGACTAAAATGAACAGATTTTTGATTATTGAAGATAATAAATTGATGGCAGAAGTTTTAGCTCAAATTATTAGAAAATGTATATCACCAAAGGAAATCATTAAGGTGAGCAACATCGCATCAGCCCAGAAGTTGATAATCGATTCTAGCTATAAAATTGATGCTATTTTTCTTGATTTGAATATTGAAAAACCCCTTGATGGCTTAGAATTGCTGAGCTATATAAAACGTACTCTACCTGATATGCCGGTTTCAATAATTACATCAGAAAATGAAACTGAGGTTGTTAAAAAAGTACTGTCTCACCAACCAACTGATTATTTGATTAAGCCCTTATCAGTTCAAAAAGTACAACGTAGTTTGGCTAAGTTTAATCGGAGTACAAATACTGAAGTGACAGATTGATCCGTAAAGCATTTACGATCTAACTCACTTGTATCATTCCATGAACGTTCAAAATCCCATTTATTAGTAAGTTCGAAGCAACTTGAATAATCATCATCTCTCCCTCCTTAACACATAATCACATGTAAGTTACGCGGTCACATACATGATAGACGTTAATTTTTTAGGATATGGTTTGGTTTTGTATGTTGGGATTAGTATGTGTTATTTGTAAAGAAGTGAAAAGTTATAGTGCGTTAGGGTGCTTTGTTACTCTATTTATACATCCCAAAAATTATCTTTACTTGCTATGCTTAAATGAAAGCTTTGAACCATCGAAGATCAGCTGTGCTAACAGTAATTTCACTTGTGTTTGACCTTCAAGGTCAAACATCATACCGTAATATTTCAGGATGCCCGCTTTATGAATACTTTTAACCAACCCAGTTAATCTAAATGTTTTTTTTGTTGACGGGTTTAGGATGACAATTTGAATATGGTTATCTTCTTCAATTTGCGGGCCATTCAAGTCTTGATGGAAGCAACAACCATTTTTGGAAAGATCTTTAAAATCCACCAGCAATTCTCGCTGAGTTAAGGCTATTTTTCCTTGCAGTTTAACATCATAGCGAGGCTCACTACGCAATTGCAGTAAGTTCATTGTCCGAGGGATGGATAGAATCAATAAACGAACAGGTTTATGGAGAGCATGGAGGATTTGAGTCTTGAAGTTTACGATCGCCCCCTCACCTTTATCCGAGATGGCCTTTACGGTCAGTAAGAACCCCTCGTCAAAGTACTCATCTAACACAGGTTTACTAAGCGCAGGAAGTTCTAGAAAAATCTCATCATTGCCATTGCTACCAATAAAAACGGTATCAACTCGGTATAGTCGCCCTAACGGCGTTTTCACACTAATAGTGACCTCACTCCCATGGCTGACCATAGCTATACCCTGCATACCTGGAACCGTTTTTTCTCTACTTTTCGTAGACAAAAGATACTTATTGAGCTGATTCAATCTCTACCCTGCGAGCGTGGCTATTATCACTAGTGTCAATGGATTCTAATACTAAGGCATAATATTACAAGTACTGTTGTTTTAAGCCTATTCTAAATGTTGGTTAATTAACCGATTCAACCGTTTTTACTCGTAAATAATTATTTTCAATAATCAATAGTTATAGTGCATTAGATTAAGCGATTCCTAATAACGCTATCAAAACTAAGATTTAAATTTGATAGACTCTCGGAAAGATGCAATCAAACCCCTTGATTGCCATTCTAATATCATTAAAATGCAATCTATCTTTAATTCACTCAATACCGAACCCTTTATATGGCGATAACAATAAGAGATACTGACAAACATTATTTTATGATTGAAGAGTTAAAAGCCCTGACTAACAGTAATGTCACGACTAAAGCCCTTATTCAAGGCGGTTATATGGCCGTTGAGTTAGGAAAACAATACGAAGAAGAAAAAGAAAAGCGTTTGAAAATAGAAGCAGAGCTAGCCACCTTGAAAGAAACCGTAAATCAATATTTATCGAGCCAGCAAGCTCTGATCAATGCGATCAACTAATGCCAAGATTATTTAATCCAGACTAGCCCTTCGCTTTCATCCACTCTTCACTAACCGCTATAGCAACCAGTGTCGCTTCGACACAAACAATATCATTGACCTTTAGCTTGCAAACGACTGTTGCCTTGCTATTCGTCACTGTCGTCACAGAAGCTTCCAAAACAACTTCCGTATCAATACCAACAGGGCGCTTGTAGCTAAGGGATAGCTCCCCTGTGACGAACCATACAGCAGCCCCCTGACCTATTTCTCGTCCTTGTAATTGATAAGCATATGCGATTGCCGTACAGATACAATGACAGTCAATAATCGTCGCTATCAACCCGCCATTGAGAAAATGTGTCGGTGCTGCGGTATGAAAAGGCTGAGGTGTGAAGTGACACACAGCTTTGTTCTCGGCAGCCCAATAGCTCTTAATGTGCAAGCCATGGGCGTTCTCCGTTCCACAACCATAACAGTGATTGCCTGAGAGTTTATCTTGGAAGTATTCGGGTAGAGAAGTTACCATCTTTGCCCCTCGTATATACTGACACCTATTCAGTGTATACCATGGGGAATCAAAGGCTTATTCGTTCGAGTCAGAGACATGCTCGACAACGAGCTCGTCAAAGCCAGTCGCAGAATCTCGTTCGCGTTTAAAGGTTAAGTTCTCATAGCTGGCCAGACAAATTTCCGTGGTATACAAAACCTCTGAACCATCCATTAGGTGCCCGCCATACACAGCCCCATTCTTATCTGCAACCGAAATGTGCAAGTGTACGTGCGTCGGGGTCAAGGTGCCGGCTAACGTCAGAATCTCTAAAGGCCCGGCCAAAGATAAAGACTGACTTTCATTGGCAAGGCGTATATTGGCTGACGCCAAGCAACCGACACCGCTAAGTAGCGATCCTGCCTGAATCGAATGGGTCTGAACAAAATTGAGGATGGCCAATTTGAGATCTGCGCCTTGTGTCAGACGAAATGCATAAGGTTTGAGCATATAGGGAAAGCCTAATTAAATGAATATGGTACGTCCAAAAACACAAATGGCTTCCTGAGAAGCCATTTGATTGAATATTACAGTTATTATAACGCTATTTATTATAACGCTTCCAACATAACCTATGCGCGTCGTCCACGCTTTTTACCTGTGCTGTTATGAGGGAACACATTGTGAATACGCTGTTTTACTTTGCTCGGTACCGTTTTGGAGAACACCAGTTTTGTTGCGAAACGATTTCGGTATACTTTGATTTTTCCGGAAAATGGCTGCTTGTGCGCAATATCTTTACAACCAATAAGGAAGCCGTTTGGAATGTTGCCCTTTGATTGTATTAGCTCGCCACCTTCAAACTTCAGCATCATTACAGGGCGATCTTTGAAAACGAGAAAGATCACAACAACGGCCAGTACAATGACATATTCCATTCACTCACTCCTTTAAGCGGTTTTCTATAAGCGTATATTAAAATGTTACATCTAGCAGTTTGACTATGTTCCCAAAAGGCAACACATAGACATCAGTCAAGATCAATATCTAACAGCTCGTGCAGGTCATTTTTGATGTCCAATACCTTCTTGCTAGCCATTTCTGTCTTATTGCTCTCACTCAGAAGGTATTCGATCGTGTCCGATAGCGTGCAGTCTAACTCTTTGGACTTCTCAGCCAACTTCTCCCAAACACGAAAATCGAGATCGATAGACTTTTTACGAGTATGAACCTGCTCGGCATTGAAATGGCGTTTACGCTTGGCACGGATGGCCTGTTTCAACTTCTTATCAAGTTCCGGAGACATGTGCTTACCAATCCATTTTATGACCCTTGTTGGCTCATGTTCGATGGCAAGCAAGTCTTGTACAGCCGCTTCGGCCTCACTGGTATCGATGTAGCAGGTGATCGCATCACCTTCCTTCCATTTTTTTACCAGGTACATCCATTTCCAACCGGCTTCGAGGTTTTCAAGCTGCTGATATTTCATATTCGTAGGAGATTCTCAAAAAGACTACACTTAACTGTGACAGTGTAACCGTTGACGTATAAAAGCTCAATTCTCTATTTGATATATTACTGATTGTTTTCAGAGTGTTCTGGGCCATTATCAACTTTTCATGAAAAAAATGATAGAGCGACCCTTTTCTTGACACTCTAAATCCTAAGTAAAGGCGACTGAAATAAATTGTAACGGTACTGAAAAGCGGCCACCAGAAAATATCATCAATATCTGCCTATTATGCGGCCATTGATTCCTTTATACTGCTGTCCTTTTCACAGTAACGAAATAAAGCTAAAGCCCATGCATGAAGAATCCTGGCGTACAATGACTCCAGACTACTCAAAGTTTCAAACCATCTTAGAGAAATATGACGATCTGACACCAGCTCAAACTGGCACATTACAAGATCGCCTAACGGATGCCGTACGTCGATTTACCTGTGTTGAAATGCAACCTCGGGTTCTTCGCATAACGGCACCGGACAACAAAGTCTATCGCGATTATGTTCTTGAATTGCTTACGCAACATGACGCTAAGAACAAGCAGGATAAAGGCGATAACACTGACTTAAGCCCAATCGTTATTGGCGAAAATGTTACTGAGCAAAGTCTCTTTGGTGCAGTCTACCCGCCGCTGGATGACAACAAAGTTACCAAGCAGCAAATTAAACATGGCCTTGTTCACCAGGCTAACAACGGCTATCTCGTATTATCAGTTACTAGCATTCTGAGTAACCCTAGCCTGTGGCCTCGCCTCAAAAGCGTTCTGATGAACGGTATGCTGGAATGGCAAGCTTCATCAAACAAAACACTGTACCCGCTACCTCCTGCAGAACAGCTAGATGTAAAACTAGTGTTGATTGGCGATCGCTACCTGATGGCTGAGCTTGAAAATGCGGAACCGGATCTCTCTTCTGGTTTCTCGATGTACGGCGAGTTTGAACAAGACCTTGTTCTGAGTGAAGAGAGCTTGCCTTTATATCTTTCTTACCTAAAAGCAATCACCCGCAAGGCACAACTACCGGACTTGTCCGATCATGAAGCCCTGAAAATCTTGCTGAAGACGGGTGCTCGACATGCCGAGGACCAAACTCGTGTACCGCTATGCCCTATCTGGCACCAGAGCCTACTGTGTGAAGCGGCAATAGAGTCCCAAGGACAGAAAATTACCGCACAACATCTAACTGACTCCCTCAAAGCCCGTGAGTATCGCGAATCCTATTTGCCTGAACGCGCCATTGAGGATATTCACTATGGCCAGGTTGTCATTAACTGCCAAGGTGAAGAAATTGGCCAGGTAAATGGCCTAACGGTTGTCGAGGTGCCCGGGCACCCCTCTGCGTACGGTGAGCCTGCTCGAATCTCCTGTGTCGTTCATTTTGGTGACGGTGATATTTCGGATGTCGAGCGTAAAGTCGATCTTGGCGGCAATCTTCATGCGAAAGGTATGATGATCATGCAGGCGTTTGTCAGTGCCGCACTAGACTTGGACCAGCCACTCCCTTATTCCGCCTCAATTGTATTTGAGCAATCATACTGTGAAGTTGATGGAGACAGTGCTTCGCTAGCTGAGCTATGCTCATTAGTATCAGCGCTTGCCATTCAACCAATCAATCAGCAGATCGCAGTAACGGGCGCAGTAGACCAATTTGGTCGTGTACAGGCAGTGGGGGGTATCAATGAGAAGATTGAAGGTTTCTATAAGGTTTGTGCCTTCCGTGGTCTAACAGGCCATCAGGGTGTCATATTACCGAAAACAAACCAGAGCAATCTATGTCTCAACGATGAGGTTATCGAAGCGATTAAAGCGGGCAAATTCCATTTATGGACCGTTGAAAGCGTTGATGAGGCCCTACCTTTGTTAACAGGCAAAGCTTTCCGTGGTGAGAAAGACGACTCCGAAACGTTACTAGCCAAGATTGCGCAACGCATAGATCACTTTCACCATGGTGATCTTGACAGTGAAGTCAGTTGGTTAGCGCGTATCCGTAACTGGTTTGTCCAGTACTGATCCGAGTTGTTTAGCGTACAGGTGTAAGCTAAATTGCCTCCATACTTTTCAAGGAGCTAAATAAGTCTGATGAAACGCCAGCAATCTTATAATTACGAAGAACTAGTTGCATGTGGTAAAGGCGAACTACACGGTCCTGCTTTCCCATCTTTACCATCTGACAACATGTTGATGATTGACCGTATCATTGAAATCTCTGACGAAGGCGGTGAGCACGGAAAAGGTTTCATCCACGCTGAATTGGATATTAACCCGGACCTTTGGTTCTTTGACTGCCACTTCAAAGGTGACCCTGTAATGCCAGGTTGCCTTGGTCTTGATGCGATGTGGCAGCTCGTTGGTTTCTTCCTTGGCTGGGCCGGTGGCGAAGGTAAAGGGCGCGCACTGGGTGTTGGCGAAGTGAAGTTCACAGGTCAGATCCTTCCGGAAGCGAAGAAAGTGACTTATGACATTCAGTTGAAGCGCGTTATCAACCGTAAACTTATCATGGGCGTTGCAGATGGGCGCGTTCTGGTAGACGGTAAAGAAATCTACGTTGCGAAAGATTTGAAAGTTGGTCTGTTCAAAGATACGTCTGCTTTCTAAATCACAGTAAGCTCGAATAAAAGGCCGCTTTTGCGGCCTTTTTTGTGACCATGTAACAACTGCCCTCCTCTCATTATCCATCGGTCCTAATCCACCTTGTAATAGTACACCCAGTGATGCGGCAAGCTGTGACAGCGTCACTCACTGTAGCTGAAATCCACCAGCCATAACATGTATAGCGGAATACAACATGCGTACCTATCGCCCAAGCAATGACCTAAATTTAAACAGCCGCTAAGTACTACATTTTAATTTTCTGATTACGTATACTTCACCCCCTAAATTGATACCAACACGGTTACAACTAAGATGATCATTTTCACAACTAACTTTGGCAATATCGAAATTGAACTAAATATGGACAAAGCACCTGTCAGTTCTAAGAATTTTTTAAAGTATTGCCAAGATGGTTTCTATGAAGGCACTATTTTTCATCGAGTAATTAAAGGCTTTATGATACAAGGCGGTGGATTTACTGAAAGCATGCAAGAAAAGACGACTCGCGCCCCTATTGCCAATGAAGCTAACCGTGGGCTTAAAAACGTTATCGGCACTATCGCAATGGCGCGTACCGATGCACCGCACTCGGCTACAGCCCAATTTTTTATCAACTTAGAAGACAATGAGTTTCTTGATCACACTGCCACAACGAATAAAGGTTGGGGTTACGCTGTCTTTGGTACAGTCACTGCGGGTATGGATGTCGTTAATGCCATTGCTATTGCTAATACAACATCGAAATATGGCCACGACGATGTGCCATGCGAGACAATTATTGTAGAAAAAGTGACGATTAAATAATGTCATGAATGTTAGAAATAGGCGGCCCTAAAAAGCAAAAGCCCCTTCTCCTGAAAGGGGCTCAATAAGGGTGATATGAAGGGAGTGTTATTTATAAAGGCCAGTTTGGCGTTCTTCTCTTGCTTCACGCCAACCACCTAGCCAATTAGTACGGGCATCCGGAGATTGATACGGACATTCTTCACTAGAATGACCATTTATACCTGCTTTATAGCCACGAGCCTGTGCACGTTCCAAACGATCCCGCTTTTGTCTCTTCATAGTTCGATCCTCATCCTTATCAGAGTTTCTTTCATTACAGTTTCATAATGATGGAGTTTATGTGACTCCACTTATAAGAATTAGCCAAACCGAACTATTGATCAACCCCTGAAACAACTCAGGCTCACAATTTGTGAGCCTGAGTGAAAAATAAGCAATTTTGACAAAAATTTACTTACGGCGTCTGAAACCAATCAAACCAAGGAGTGTCAAAGCAAACATACCTAATGAAGCCCCTTCACGCTCGATGGTCGACTGAGCGACTGGGCGCTGCTCAATCTCGCCGCCAACGATAGGTATCAACTTAACAGCCACCACCTTCTCATCCGCGCTACACTGCGAGTCTTTTGTAAGGTCTTTATAACCACCCTCACACTTAAATGCTGTTGCGGAGATAACACCGGCGTCATTGACATCAGTAGCATGTGCGATACGGAACGCATTGTTCTCGGTACTCAAGCTTCCGCCATTAGTCAAATCATCCAGCATCCACGCTTTATTCGCTTGAAGTGGTGAACCTGCAATATCAGCTCCAGCCATATAAGTGAATCCGCGCTGGCGTCGCTGACGACCGTTTACCTGATTGACGCTTTCCGAATCAACCCAACCAACAAGCTGATCTTTGTTATTGATAGCAGATGGAAAACCGTTAGAGCCTTGGAAGAAGATAGTCGGGTCTATCGATGTATCTAGTTTCGTCAGTGTACCGGCAGTATTGTCGTACACAAACATCTTTTCAGAATAAGAGCGATTTTCAGAATTGATGTTCTTGCTAAATCCAATCACCTTATTGTTGGTATTGATATCCGTCGCCATCGAGAAGCGAAGCTTACGATCGTTGCCTTCCTCGATATCAAGCCCAGGGATGATCTTTCTCTCCCATTGTTTAGAACCAACGGTAAAACCAGGTTTAGGGGTATAGATAGCAGCACGTACGGCGTAATAATCACCATCGATAGTATTGACTGAGTTATTGGCAATAGAATCTGTCGAGAAACCTACCGCAACAGGCTGGCCACCGACCAACGTTATAGCGCGTGCCGATGCCTGGAAAGAACGAACTTGGTCACCATCTGGGTCAAGCTCTGGATAAGTTCTTTGCTGACTATCAACTCGAGCAGCCAAACGCTCAGCATTGGTGGATGCAGCACCAGTACTATCAACTGTCCAGAAAACAGCATCATTGGCAAATACCGAGAACTGGCACTCCCACTTGGTGTATAGGTTGTTCACATCACCAGCTGTTGTCGAACAGTTCTCAAATTCGCCGTTGTTAAATGAAAGGCGATTCTTCCCATCACCATCAGACGGAAGCTTATTGCTGTCTGATAACTTACTCGGGCTGAATGAGGCACTACCGACAACCAATAATTTGCCATCATATACAACAGCATCCCATGCCAATGTCTGACCCAGGTTATCAACAATCGGTTTGGAAGCTAAATCATCGTCATCTGGTGATGCTGGAACCAAAGCTGATTTCGAAGTACTACTATCAATATTAACAAAACCACGTTTGTTAAACTGGCGAGCATAGCGATTGTTATTCTCGAAAAAAGCCGAACTAGTTATTCCTAGCTGGTAGTCAACATTTTCACATGTGCTTCCTGAAGGACACTCAGATACAAATTTATTATTCGTTGTATCCCTGATAACAATGTCACTCTGATTAACAACCCCATTAGTCGTTTCATGTGTTGAGACTTTATTACCCAGAGCGGCAGCCGTGGTCGAATCATAACCGGATACATCTTCAGCAAAAGATTTGACACGTGATAGCGAACCTGCGGTCGCTTCCGTTAACGGGAAGGCATTGGAATAAAAGTTTTCATTCCAGGCAACCTGCTCGCGGTGCAGGCCACCAAAACCACTTCCGTCCTGAGCGTTTTCTTCGTTGAAGCCTATACCGTAGTATGCAACATTCGCCCAATCATCACAGGTATTGAATCCAAGGTTATTGACACAGTAGGAACGCAAACGCGAAAAGTCATTAACTTCCTGGCGGTTATCACTAATGAATGGCACTTCATCGCGATAATTAATCCCATCGCTTCCAAAACGGCTTTCACCAAAAATGGCATAACTAGATGCAGTACAACTTTGGGTAAAGCAGTTTTCTGAACCAGAGCTCACTACACCCTGAGCATAAAACTCGACACGTTTCTGAACATCAGACGTGTTTTTACTGTAATACTGAAGCGAGCCGACACCACTGCTGGTACCTTCTACTTCCACAACCTGATAAACAGCTGCATTTGCCTGAGTGACACTGGCAATTATCATCGCCAGTGTCGATAACTTTAACGTCTTATGTTGCATTAGGATTCCTTCTGCATTGCCTCTAGCTCTTCCCAGCGCTCAAATGCCTGCTCAAACTCTTCTTCGACCGCCGCTAAACGGTTAAGAGTCGCCTGAGTATCATTCTTCACATCCTGGAAGAACGCAGGATCGTTAATCGATTCCTGCAGCTGTGCAATTTCATTTTCTAGTTCTTCGATTTTTTTCGGCAGGTCTTCAAGCTCTTTCTGAAGCTTATACGATAGCTTCTTACCTGAGCGTGAACGCGTTTCCTGACGCTGATTACTCTCGTCTTTTTTCTTCTTGGCAGCTTCAATTTGAGCCGCCTGCTCTTTCGCAATTTGTGTCAGCGAATTCGCACGTTGTTCTTGAGCGTCATGGTAACCACCCACGTATTCGTCGATGACACCGTTACCTTCAAAGAGCCAGCTCGTTGTTGCTGTGTTATCAACAAATTGACGATCGTGGCTAACTAAAAGTAATGTCCCCTGATAGTTGGCAAGAATTTCTTCCAAAAGTTCCAACGTTTCGATATCTAAATCGTTAGTTGGTTCATCGAGCACCAATAAATTATTTGGCTTTAGGAATAACTTGGCCAATAACAAACGGTTCTTCTCGCCTCCCGACAACGCTTTCACAGGAGTTCGCGCACGACGAGGATGGAAAAGGAAATCTTGCAAATAGCCCAAAGCGTGACGAGTACGACCATTAACAGTGACTTCCTGCTTACCGTCTGCAAGGTTGTCCATTACTGTTTTTTCAGGATCTAGTACTTCACGATACTGATCAAAGTACGCCGCTTCGATTTTCGTTCCGCAATGGAAGTGACCCTGTGTCGCTTCAAGTTTACCCAGCATCACTTTTAGCAAAGTACTCTTACCGCAACCGTTAGGCCCAATCAGTGCAATACGATCACCACGCATAACATTAAAGCTAAAGTCATTAATAATTGGCTTGTCACCGTAACTGTAAGAAATATGCTCAGCTTCAAAAACAATCTTGCCAGAACGATTGGCGTCCTGAAGCTTCATATCGGCTTTACCTACCACTTCACGTCGCTCGCTGCGCTCACGGCGTAGCTGTTTCAAAGCGCGGACTCGGCCTTCGTTACGTGTACGACGTGCTTTAATTCCCTGTCGGATCCACACCTCTTCCTGAGCAAGCTTTTTATCAAACTCGGCATTCTGCTCCGCCTCTACACGCAGCATCTCTTCTTTCGCTTCCAGGTAATTATCATAATCACCCGGGAAAGAAGCCAGCTGACCGCGATCCAAATCAACAATACGGGTCGACATTGAACGGATAAATGCACGGTCGTGAGAAATAAAGATGATTGAACCACGGAACTCTTTCAGGAAACCTTCAAGCCATTCAATGGTTGAAACATCCAGGTGGTTGGTCGGCTCATCAAGCAACAGAATATCTGGATCACACACGAGAGCTCGTGCCAGGGCCGCTTTTCGCTGCCAGCCACCAGAAAGGTCTTTAAGTAGCGTCTGAGCGTCTAGCTGAAGATGCTCTAGTACAGAGGCAATCTTATTGTCAAACTGCCAAGCATTGGCATGATCAATCTTACTCTGAGCACGTGCCAGCTTGTTGATATTTGATTCAGATGGATCAACCGCAATAAGATCCAACAAGTGATGGTATTCACGAAGCACCTGGCCAATTTCAGCCAAGCCTTCAGCGACATAATCAAATACTGTCCCCTCGGCATTGCGAGGCGGATCCTGTTCGAGACGTGACACTGTAAGTTCTGACTGACGCTGGATAGTACCGTCATCAAGAAGCACCTCACCGTCGATGACCTTCATCAACGTCGATTTACCGGCACCGTTTCGGCCTACCAGACATACACGTTCATTGGGTTGAAGTAAAAATTCCGCACGATCAAGTAATGCATGATCGCCATACGCTAACTGCGCGTTACTAATTTTAATTAATGCCATTGTTATTTAACCATGCTGCAAGCTCGGCTGAATCAAACGGCCAGCCAAGTTCGGAGATTGAATCGGGATGTTGGATAGAAAGTACGGGGATAGTGACGCCGTAACGTGAAAAAAGCGCGTCATCAAAGGCGATATCCACCACTTGAACGCGCTCCTGTACACCCGCATCAATGAGCAGGCTATAAGCCTGCTCACAGAGATGACATCCTTCTGTGCTATATAGCGTAATTAGCACTTAGTCTTCCTTGTGTGTAATTATCCAGCAGTTATGGATTTGCTTGTTACGTGCAAAGTCCATTGGTAACGTTTTGTCTGAGATATTTTTAGCCTGTAGCCCCAACTCAGCCAGCTTGTCAAAATCCATCTTGAAATGACGCTTGTTGTTTGAGAAAACAATCTGCCCTTCAGGGCGCAGCATGCGCTTCAAGTTTTCCATCAGCATCATATGATCACGCTGTACATCAAAACTCTGGTTCATACGCTTAGAGTTCGAGAATGTCGGCGGATCGATGAAGATCAAATCAAAGTTCTCGTCAACTTCCTGCAACCACTGCAAACAGTCGGCCTGAACAAACTGGTGCTGACGGCCCACTTGTCCATTCAGCTCCATATTCTCCTGTGCCCAACGCAAGTAGGTATTTGACATGTCGACTGTTGTTGTTGATTTAGCACCACCACAAGCCGCGTGAACCGATGCAGAGCCGGTATAGGCAAACAAGTTCAAGAAGTCTTTACCTGCGGCCATTTCGCCCAGCTTACGACGTGTTATACGGTGATCAAGGAACAGGCCTGTATCAAGGTAATCGTATAGATTGACCTTAAGCTGAACACCATACTCATTCACTGTCATGTGACGTTCTGCACTTGATAGCTTCTGGTACTGGCTCTTACCTTTCTGACGCTCACGGACCTTCAGGATCACTTTACTGTTATCGACACCCGTAACCTGAATAGTCGCACGTAGAATATCCATAATACGGCGGCGGGCGGTTTCCTCAGGAACCGACTTCGGCGCAGCGTATTCCTGGATAACCAAGTAATCACTGTACTGATCGATCGCAGCATTATAGTTTGGCAAGTCAGCATCGTAGATACGATAACACTCAACACCTTCTTTCTTCGCCCACTTCTGCAGCTTGGTAATGTTCTTCTTCAGGCGATTGGCAAAATCCGGTGCAACTTGAGCTTCTTCAAGCTTTCCTTCTTTTTCACCTTCAACCTGTTTAACCGCACCACCTGTGATTAAATAGCTCTTTAGCACACAATCCAAGGCACCGTTACGTAACTTGAACTGCTTATCAGCACGCATACGCAGGCAGCTTAGCAACTCGCTAGAAGCCGAGTAGATTGCCGCCGTTGAACCGGCGAAGGCCAATTTCAAACGAGTACCAAAATCACTGTATAGGGAAATAAGCTCTGGTGTTGTACCCAGACGTTCACCGTAAGGAGGGTTACAGATGATTACGCCATTTTCAAACCCTTCAGGGCAAATTAGCTGCGTTACATCACCATACTCGAAATCAATCAGATCTTTCACACCGGCACGCCCTGCATTGTCACGGGCAATTGTTAGTATGCGGCGATCCATTTCACGGCCGAAGAACTTGGTTTCCACTTTCGCGGGTCCACGACGAGCTTTCACTGTCGCTTCTGCATGAATTTCAAGCCAAGCATCTTTGTTGAAGTCTTTAATAGCTTCGAAGCCCCAACGTTTGCGTTTAATACCAGGGGCAATATCCGCAGCCATTAACGCAGCTTCAATCAACAAAGTACCGGAGCCACACATTGGATCGAGTAGAGGCTTGTCAATAGTCCAGCCACTTTTCATCACCAAAGCCGCGGCATGCGTTTCACGTAACGGTGCTTTACCCGCTTCGGTTCGGTAGCCGCGCTGGTGCAAGCCACTGCCTGCCATATCAAGACCCAACACCCCTTTCTCACCGGAAAGACGCATATGAATACGCAGCTCTGGGTTTTCGCGGTCAATGCTTGGACGACGAAGATCTGCTTTGGTAAAGCTGTCAACAATCGCATCTTTTACTTTCATCGCGCCGTATTGACTATTACGGATTTCACGGTTGGTACCGTTAAAGTCAACAATGATACGTGTATCGTTGGTGAAATAATTTGGCCAGTTAATCGCCACAGCACCAAGATATAGGTCCATATCATCACGGACATTGAACTCACTTAGTACCTGAATGATTCGTGACGAGATACGAGTCCACAAACAGCAGCGATAAGCTGTTGATTGTTCAGCTCGGAAACGCACGCCGGCATGGACAACTTGGATCTGTTCTGCACCAAGTTGTTCTAATTCTTCTGCAAGGAGGTTCTCAAGACCTCGGGAAGTGATAGCTAGATATTGATTCATGGATTTCTTTTCGCACTTATGTTGCCAAGAATTATAACCGAAAACAGCGTAAATACCTCGCCCTAAAGGCTTTCATTACGGTTATTTAGCTAAATAAACATCAAAAAATAGCCAGCTATTTGACCAACCATTTCTCGTCAACGTCCTCTCAGGCAATTAAAGCTCATAAAACATCCAATTAGTTACCTTTTTAATTAAACATAATCTGCATACGTCAGCCATTCCTGATATTAGAAGTGATGACTTTGCGACTTGGTTACCGATGACTTGTAACTAGCTACTTTCAGAGACAGTAAGTAGTTACACAGGACTTTGTTTACCAGTGGAAACAGACTATAGCTATTAATTCGCCCCACCATTATCAATGATGCGCACCAGACAAGAGAAGTGACTGTTTACTTACGGAAACTGTCTTCATAAATCATTGTTTTTATTGTATTTAACCTAAATTCATCAGCTACACCCATAAGCAAACACCCCGCATGGAGTGATACTCCACACGTTGATTTTAGCTTTAATAATTTAGTGCATACCCACTCTTTCCTATATGGAAATTATTTCCAGCTAGGAAATAATCCGTATGTAGGGAAATTTCACAAACGAGGAAAATGAGGAAGATCTTCATGGAAATTTTTAAATTTCACTGTTAAAACATGGTCATTTTTTGTCTTTTTATGGCAAAAAGAGGCAAAAAATAATTGCTAATTAATTGATATTTTTCGATTAGAATCACTTATTTCGCACAAGAATCATCCACTTGCCTTTCAAAATAAGCGGTCTATGCAGCAAGCGTTATCTTGTCAGCTGACAGTGCTTTACTCGCATGCCTTTCTGTAATCGCCACGACCTAACCGCATCAGATGCTCTTCGTATTAACGCAATACTAACTGGGAATAATGGAAGAGGAATTAAGCGTACTGGTTGGAAGAATGTTTAGAGGGGTGACTTGTGCGTTTAACAGGCAGGTGTATCAGTACGACCTTGCTGGTTTAAATACAGGATGAGAGGAAATAGAAAATGAGAGTGAGAGAGTGTGAATAAGGTAGCCTAGAGAAGCCCACAACAACAAATTGTGAAACTCTAACTTGTGACTACCCTACTAGAGCAAAATTGAGTGGCAGTTCGTTCACGAATGCTTGCATACGGTCGTTCATAACCTTAATAGTATCGCAGAAGGCCATTTCTTTGGTTGATGTAAGAGCGTGGGGCTCAACGTCTGCCAACATACACAGGCTGGCACAGCCGCTGTTCTCAATCACTAGGTATTTTGCATCGCCAAATTCGGATTGCAATGTAATGAGATCACCATTTTCAGGCTTGCAATCACCCTGCTGAGTTTCAAAGAACCAACTTTTCGGCATCATTGGCTTATGAAAACGACTCGCAGCGACAGCGTTCAAAGCCAATTCGGCTTTTCGTGGCTCAGAAAGATCTAACTGGGCAATGCTCTCCCTGTAGTCTAGGAAGACACTTGCATCATCCACGGTAAAAACAGTGCGCTCATAGGCGGACGTCACAAGATGCTTGGTGGGTATGGAAACGCGGAAAAGCATTTCTTCCCCCAAATCTAGCATCAGGGAGTCATCCTTATGGTCGTAATACCATGTCCATGAATTAGTAGGCTTCAGCATGTAAGTGCTCCAAAATCAGTTCTTTATACTGCTTATCCAACGATATAGAAAAAACTTTAGGAGAATTTTACTGTGCTGATGACAAAATAAAAGGGGAAATAAGTGACTGATCTTGTGACGGTTGGGCTGAAAGTTTGACAAAAAACGTGATTCATAAAAGTGTAATAAATAGCAGCAATAAAAAAGTACCTGCCCAGGATCCCCGAAACAGGTACTTTTAGAAGATTAAGTGGTTGTCTTTACTACTTATAGATTAGTAACAATATCTTTAACCAACTTAGGGCCGTGATAGATGAAACCAGAGTAAATCTGCACCAACTGTGCCCCTGCTATCATCTTCTCGCGTGCAGATATAGCAGAATCGATACCACCGACCCCAATAATTGGCAAAGCTCCGTCAAGTTCCTCAGCCAACAGGCGGATAACCTCGGTACTGCGGCTCTGTAGAGGGCGACCACTTAACCCCCCCGCTTCATCGCAGTGCGGCATATCTTTTACCAATGTGCGATCCAGCGTCGTGTTAGTACCTATAACGCCATCAATATCATTGCGGATCAATGATTCAGCAATCTGGACGATTTCCTGATCTTCGAGATCCGGCGCGATCTTCAATGCCAGCGGTACATACTTGCCATGTTTCTCGGTCAACTCTTTCTGTTTCTCTTTCAGCTGAGAAAGCAGATCATCTAGCGCATCACCGTATTGTAGTGAACGAAGCCCCGGAGTATTAGGTGAAGAAATGTTTACCGCAATATAACCAGCATATGGGTATACCTTCTCCATACAGATCAGGTAGTCTTCTGCGCCCTTCTCTACCGGCGTATCTTTGTTCTTACCGATATTGATACCGATAACACCGTCATACTTGGCTTTTTTAACATTCTCTATCAGATTATCAACACCGAGGTTGTTAAAACCAAATCGGTTAATAATTCCTTCTGCAGGAATGACGCGGAAAAGACGAGGTTTATCGTTGCCTGGTTGCGGACGCGGCGTCACGGTACCGACTTCAACAAAGCCAAAACCCATCGCGCCGAATGCATCAATGCATTCACCGTTTTTATCAAGGCCTGCGGCCAAACCAACTGGGTTTTTAAACTTGATTCCCATAACTTCTACGGGATGATCAGGAACATGTTGACGATAGAAGAGATCGAGAGGAGTGCCAGTAAAGCGAGAAAAGTTCTGAATAGCTAGATCATGTGCTTTTTCAGCGTCAAGCTTGAAAATTGCAGATCGAGCGAGGCGGTAAATCATTGTACCTCCTTAAAAAAGCCCCGTGTAAACGGGAGAACATTATTCACAGTTTGGCCCGCTTATTCAAATGATATTTTCAAAATTCCATTATAAAAACAGTCACTTCTTTGGTTTACAAGGGATTAGGTAACAAAATAAATTGTTAGTACCCATACAAAATGCAATCGATTTCGTTTTCAAGTTAACAATCGTTTAAAACATACGCAATAAAAAAGGCCATTACACCTAGTGGCATAATGACCTTCTACATCATGTTGCTAACCTCACAACATGATTATCGGTTTACAACGTTGGATGACAGTTCAGGTTAAGTAACATTAGCTCTCGTAGTGCTACTGAGAACTTGGCAAACTCATGAGTTGTACCTACCTTGAATTCAGCAAGAACAGTATCCCAACGGTGGATAGCGGCTTTATGCTGATCCATCCAGTTCTCAATCAGCTCCTCTGCCACCTTCCCTTCAGGACAAGTCGTGATAACCGCTGATGTTAGCTGACGCTGCTGCCAATCAAGATCTTCTCGGAACGATGCTCGAGCCAATGCCTGCCAATGGTTTTCAACCGGTTGGTTGTGAACTTGCTTCAGGAACCAGTGCAGTGAGAGATCTGCCCCAACAACAAAGTACACACGAGAGATAAAGTCGATGTCTCTGTCCATTTCTTTCGCAATCTGGGCAATATCCATAGCAGAGTACAAGCTGCTCAGGCGCGCAATATTATGCGCCAGTGCTTCCGGTACACCCTCTTGAATCATGCTGTTAGCTTGATCATTGTGTTCCTGAACCTCTTCCGTTACAAGGTAACTTTCAAGGTTATCCCGTAACTTTTGTACAATTGGCTGATAGAAGGTAATTTGCTGCTCGATACCCAATTTACGATCGCGATTACGTAAAATCCAGCGAGTAACGCGTCGCAGCATACGACGACAGCGATAAAGCATCTCATACTGTACTTCAGCCGAGATAACATTATCTAGTTCACGGATCTGGATAAAGAACTGATCAAAATTAAATATCTCACGCCCTACTGCATAAGCTGACGAAATCTCGACAATCGTCGAACCCGTTTCTTCTTGCAAACGAGTAACGAAGTTGCAGCCCATCTCATTCGACATCTGGTTCGCCAGCGATGTCGCAATCAGCTGATGTTTCAGCGGATGAAGATCCATCTGCGAGCGGTATTTTTCATGGAGCTCCTGCGGGAAATATGCAGGCAACAAACGTGCATGATACGGATCATTGGCAATCTCATCAGTTACCATATCCTCTTTCAGTACCATCTTGCCGTAAGCAACCAGTACTGCCAGCTCTGGACGGGTTAGTCCCAAACCTGATTTTTCACGCTCAGCTAATGTATCATCATCTGGGAGGTATTCCAGAGCACGATCCAACTTGCCTTCTTTCTCTAGGTGGTGAATGAAACGGATCTGTTCTTTCAACAGCTGAACTTGCTGCTGCTGAGTCACAGAAATCGATTCACTCTGGCAGTAGGCATTGTCCAGGACAATCTCACCCACTTCATCTTCCATACGCTCCAGCAACTCATTTCGCTGCTTATAGGTTAGATCGCCACCAGCAACAAGGCTGTTCAATAGGATCTTGATGTTTACTTCATTATCCGAGCAATCAACACCACCAACATTGTCGATAAAGTCAGTATTAACCAGGCCTCCTTTCGCAGCAAACTCCACACGACCCAGCTGGGTCATCCCCAAGTTTCCGCCCTCGCCTACAATTTTGGCACGTAGCTCACTACCATCAATCCGAAGAGCATCATTGGCGCGGTCACCTACATCCGTATGTGTTTCGCTCTGTGCTTTCACATACGTACCAATACCACCGTTCCATAACAGATCCACTTCCATCTGCAGGATCATACGAATCAGCTCGTTTGGCGGTACACTCTGCTTGCGCGTGCCCAGTAACTTCTGAATTTGTGGTGTTAGCTTGATAGACTTACTACGACGCGAGAAGATCCCGCCGCCTTCAGAGATCAGGCTTTGATCATAATCTTCCCAGCTTGATCGAGGGAGATTGAACAGACGATCACGCTCTTCCCAGCTTATTGCCGAATCCGGATTTGGATCCAGGAAGATGTGCATATGGTTAAAGGCAGCAACCAAACGGATATGCTTTGACAGCAACATACCGTTGCCAAATACATCACCCGCCATATCACCAACACCAGCACAGGTAAAGTCAGTCGTCTGGCAATTAATACCCAGTTCACGGAAGTGGCGCTTCACTGACTCCCAGCCGCCTCTAGCAGTAATACCCATTTTCTTATGGTCATAACCGTTAGAGCCACCCGAAGCGAATGCGTCGCCTAGCCAGAAATTATAATCATCTGATACCGAGTTCGCCAAATCGGAGAAGGTCGCAGTTCCCTTATCGGCTGCAACAACCAAATACGGGTCATCTTCATCATGACGGACAACATTGGCTGGTGGAAGTAGATCGCCATCAACAATATTATCGGTAATATCAAGCAAGGCACGAATGAAGCGCTTGTAACAGCGTTGGCCTTCTGCCCATATCTCCTCTCGTGTCGACATTTGCGGCTGACGTTTACAAACAAAGCCACCTTTCGCACCTACCGGCACAATCACAGTGTTCTTAACTTGCTGTGCTTTAACCAGACCAAGGATCTCAGTACGGAAATCTTCTTGGCGATCTGACCAGCGAAGGCCACCTCGAGCCACTTTTCCGCCCCGAAGGTGGACACCTTCAATGTCAGGCGCGTAGACAAAGATCTCGAAAAACGGTACCGGTGCTGGAATTTCAGGGATTTCAGATGGACGCAGCTTAAGAGAAAGCCAAGGCTTAGCATTGCCCTGCTCATCTTTCTGATAATAGTTGGTACGCTGCGTCGCCATGATCATATCCATGTAGCGACGAATGATCCTGTCATCATCCAGGCTTTCTACTTTATCGAGCTTCTTGTTCAGTTTCTTGATCAGCTCTTGTTCCGCTTTTTCTGAATGCTTCTTCGCCGGATTAAAACGCAGAGCAAACAATGCAACCAAATCACGCGCTAAATCGCTATGGCTTGATAATGTTTCTTCAATGTAATGCTGACTAAACGGAAAACCAACCTGACGCATATAACGAGCAAAGCTACGCAAAATCGTAATTTCACGGCCTGTTAATCCTGCACAGAGTACTAAACGGTTAAAGCCGTCACTTTCGATCTCACTGTGCCAAATAGCCGAAAATGCTTCTTGGAAACGATCGCGTGCCTCACTAAGATCAATCCCAGTACAAGCGTTGTGCAACATTGCAAAATCAAGGATCCAATATACCGTTCCATTGGCGGTGACAACTTGATATGGCGACTCACCAATCACACGTAAACCCAAGTTTTCCAGCATCGGCATGACATCAGAAAGGTGAATCGGTTGCTCGCGATGGAATAATTTCAATTTCACAAAATGAGAATCAACTGCCTCTTCCTGCGGACGGTAGAACAACATACCCAGCTTATTACTTTCACTTAAGCTTTCAAGCTGTTCAATATCGGCGACGGCCGAACCAGGCAGCATCTGATCTTTATAAGAGCGAGGGAATGCTCGCGCATAGTTTTTCGCCAGCACCGTTCCTTGGCTTTCACCGAAATTTGCAACTAAAGAAGCACTTAGACGATCTTCCCATGCAGAAGCTGCTTCAACCAAGTTATGTTCGATAGCTTTTACATCAACATCAAAGTTATTGTTTTCTACTCGCACTATATAATGAGTTCTCGCCAATGGACTTTCCGAAAAAAAAGTAGTGAATTCTACGTTTTGATCGGATCCAAAACACTCCTTTAGAACATCCTGGGTCTTTCTTCGCAACTCAGTGTTGTAGCGCTCCTTGGTGACATACACCATGCAGGAGAAGAAACGGCCAAACGGGTCACGACGCACAAATAGGCGAAGCAAGTCGCGATCTTGCATTTGTACTACACCACAGCCGACATCCAGCATTTCTTTTTCATTTGCCTGGATCAGCTCATCTCGCGGGTAGGTTTCTAGTAGATTATTTAGAGCTTTCCATGAGTGAGAACCTGCAGAGTAGCCACTCGCCTCAAGGATACGTGACATTTTGTTGCTGATAAGTGGAATATTCATTGCAGTCTGATGATAAGCCGTAGATGCATACAAACCAGTGAAACGGTGCTCACCAATCACATTTCCTTGTTTATCGAAACGTCTAATCCCGATGTAATCTGTGTACGCGGGACGGTGGATTTTCGATTTACCGTTGCTCTTGGTCAAGATCAGCAATTCCGGCTTACGTGCTTCAAAACGTGCCGATTCCGGTAACTCTGAAAGCTTGAGCGTTCTTCCCTTCTTCGACTTTCTTAGCAGGCCCAGCCCTTGTTCGCTGCATGACCGCAACTCATAATCACCTTCAATAGGTACTAAGTCATATTGATGGTAACCCATAAAGGTAAAGTTATGACGGTTCACCCAATCAAGAAATGCTATGGCTTCTTCACGGTGAGCTTCATCAACAGGTAGTGCTGCTGTTTTCAGCTCTTTGACAATGTCCTGCATTTTGTTTTGCATTTCTTGCCAGTCGTTTACGACTAAATCCACATCTTGCAGCACTTGTTCTAGTTCTTCTTTTAGTGCTTTCATCTCTTCTTTTTCGTGAAGACGATCCACTTCAATATGAAAAAGAGTCTGAAGATCACCGTCTTTACCGCATGCTTCACTGATCACACCGTTTTCATTTCGCTTGAAAAAATACGGGCCATTCAGCATAAGGTGACTGGTGATACCAAGGCGGGTTAAGGTCATGCGGACAGAATCCACAAGAAAAGGACGGTCAGGAGTTACAATTTCAACGACGGTATGGGTTGATTGCCAGCCATAACGGCTAAGCGTCGGATTATATACACGTACTGAAATTTGATCCGGTTTGTTTTGCACAAGATGGTGCCACAAGCTCAACACAGCACCATATAAGTCAGATTCATTCCGTTGAAGCAGATCATCATCTGCCAGTTGACCTAATAATCTTTGAGCAAAAACTTCTACTAATGACTGCTGAGGCGTCTCAATCTTATCCTGGATTAAGCCATAAACTTTCTCAAGCAGTACCGGCACTATAGGGTCAGGTGCGGTCATAGCAAATGCTCCATTGTTATATCTATTATCGATCTAGTATAGGGTTTTATATCAATCCCATGTGCCATTTGGGGACTTTGGCTCACGGTATCGGTATTCTTTTTCGTGAGAGCTATTGTAGGGTGTTTTGTTGCGGATTGGTTACGTTAATAACACTGTATCGGGAAGAAAAAATCGAATATGTGACTAAGGTTAAGATTTTGACTGGTTGGAATATCTGACATTGATGAAAAGTGAAGCTACCGCTGCTCATTATTCTGCAAATTGGTCTAACCAATTATTTCTACTATTATTTTTTCTCATATGAAAACATACTTTTACTTGAATACCCTTACAGAATAATCGAGTTTAGTGAAACTAAAAAGTGATGTGCCAGCCAGCGAATGTTAATGGCACGTAAATACACAATAACGGAATAATTATCCAATTCTTTCCAACACATCTAATCGATTTTGGTTGTTTACCGTGATACGGAAACGCCCCTTCACTCCAAGCTGGCTTAAAAACGGTCTAAAACGAGATGCGGGAAGCTGTAGCTTCAAGCCATTATCGGTAACTACCACGACTGTGCTGGCAGCCCCAGAGTAATGATTGAGATATGACTGATAGGAGATATAGACTGAAAAAGTATATGATTTCATAGTTATAGGAAGTTAATTTCTGGGTGACAAGGTACTTGAAGAAGCTAAAAGCCGAGTTTCGAGCGACTAAAAACTAGTTACCCGAAACTCGTTAGACATATGTACTTACTGTTCTAGTGCTTTGTGTACTTTCTCAAACAGATCTTTGGCCAAGTTATCTAACTGTGACAGTTTCTCTAACTCTGCTCGCATTAGCGCCTGACGTTGCTCATCATACTGGCGATATTTCAAGAACGGTTCAATCAAACGAGAAGCCAACTGGGGGTTGCTTGTATTTAGCGTCATCAAGATCTCAGTCAGATATTGATACCCAGAGCCGTCTATTGCATGGAAACGCACTGGGTTATTTGCGCAGAAACTCGCGACCAGACTACGGGTACGGTTCGGGTTCTTCAGATCAAAAGCGGCATGCGACATGGTATTGCGCACATTTTCCAGTGCATTTTCTACCGGATTCTTACCCTGCAAAATAAACCACTTGTCCATAACCAAACCATCATGCGTCCATTTATCACTAAAGTCAGACATTTGCAGCTCGCGACAACCAAGAGCTGCATTGTTGGCTGCTGACATTGCAGCCATGGTGTCAGTCATGTTGTCTGATTGCTGGTACTGCGCTGAAACTAGCTTGTCACCATGCTCAGTGTTAGCCAGGTATGCCAAACAAGTGTTACGCAATGCTCGTTTCGCCATCGCTTCATGAGAAAGACTGTACTCGGCCTGAGCAAGGCAATGATACATTGCCGACAGTTCATCTTCCATTTCACTTGCCAGAACATTCTCTAGCTGACTCACTACCTCATGGATCGCATCAACATCGACGGTTTTATACCAACCTGCAATTTCATTCTCGCTCGGAAGTGTCAGCATCTCAGCAATAAACGCCGGGTCTAGTTTTTCATCCAACAGCACCCCGCGGAATGCATCGACAACAGAAGCTGGTAATTCAAATGCCTCACCCTGTTGTGCACGTTTCACATTGTCACGAATATATTTTGCCAGCAAAATCTGACCGGCATCCCAGCGAGCAAACTCATTACGGGCATGGACCATCAGGAAAGCGAGCTCGTCATCTGAGTAATCATATTCAAGCACAACAGGAGCCGAGAATTCGCGCAGCATTGAAATTACTGGCTTCTCGTCAATACCATCAAAATTAAAGACTTGCTCAGCTTCAGTTACATCAAGTACATGATGGATCTTTTTACCGTTACATTGTAACTCAAGAACCTCACCACGGCTGTTGTATAGCTCAATATCAAACGGAATATGCAAGGGAAGTTTCTCTTCCTGACCTGCTGTTGACGCAGTATGCTGTTTAACTGTGACGCGGTAACACTTATGTCCAGCATCATAATCAGTAGCTACATTCACAACTGGCGTACCCGCTTGGCTGTACCAACGACGGAATCGAACCAGGTCAACACCAGAAGCATCTTCCATTGCCTGTACAAAATCATCACAGGTCGCGGCTGTGCCATCATGACGTTTAAAATACAACTTCATCCCCGCCTGGAAGTTTTGCTCTCCCAGTAAGGTATGCATCATACGGATAACTTCACTGCCCTTCTCATACACAGTCAGCGTATAGAAGTTATTCATCTCAATGACTTTTTCAGGGCGAATTGGATGAGACATCGGGCCACGGTCTTCTGCGAACTGAGGACCTCGAACAACACGGACATTATTGATACGGTTCACCGGACGTGAACCCAGATCTGATGAGAACTCCTGGTCACGGAATACTGTCAGCCCTTCTTTTAGACTCAGTTGGAACCAGTCACGACAAGTAATGCGGTTGCCCGTCCAGTTATGGAAATATTCATGGCCAATGACAGCCTCGATGCCTTGATAATCAGTATCAGTTGCTGTCTTGGCATTAGCCAGAACATACTTAGAGTTAAAAACGTTAAGGCCTTTGTTTTCCATTGCACCCATGTTGAAGAAATCAACAGCCACAATCATATAAATATCGAGATCGTATTCAAGGCCGAAACGCTCTTCATCCCACTTCATCGAGTTGATTAGCGATGTCATCGCATAGTCCGCACGATCTAGGTTCCCTTTGTCGACAAAGATCTCTAGCTCAACATTGCGACCATTCATTGTTGTATAACTATCACGAAGAACGTCAAAATCACCGGCCACAAGCGCAAACAAATAGCTTGGTTTCGGGAACGGGTCTTGCCACTGTACCCAATGACGACCATTATCAAGATCGCCCGAATCAACACGGTTACCATTGCTCAGCAGGAACGGGAATGCAGCCTTATCAGCAATAACCTTCGTCGTGAAACGAGCCAAAACGTCAGGGCGATCCAAGTAGAAGGTAATACGACGGAAGCCTTCCGCTTCACACTGCGTGCAGAAACCACCACCAGATTTATACAACCCTTCCAATAGCGTATTCGCTTCTGGATCCACTTCGGTTTCGATGGTCAGCTCAAACTCAGCTGGAACACCGTTGATAGTCAAACCAGCTTCCGTTTCGACATAGTCTTTCCATGTCTCTCCATTTACCTCTACACGAACAAGTTTCAGGCCACCGCCATCCAGCACTAAAGGTACTTGCTTGTCTGCAAGGCGCTTGACTTGACTAACAGCAACAACATGCGTTTCCGTGTTGTGGAGATCGAACTCAAGGGCAATATCGGTAATGGTGTATTCTGGAGCCTGATAATCAGCTCGGTATTTTGCAGTCGGCTGTGTAGTTGTTGGTTGTTCGGCCATCTTGGTTTCCTTAATTATCCGCATTGGGCATTTATGCCATTGGTAAGCGGCTGACACCTGTCATTATTCTGCCTTTAGGGCATTCAAACAAGAGTAACCCCTTGTTTCTATGAGAAGCTTAACGCAAAGCCAGATAAGCTGGTGAAGATCCAAACAATTTGACGAAGTCTATGTCTTACAGCGTCTTCACACATCGCCTAGCTGTAACGGCTGATGTCATCTACCCCACTCATAATATGGTTATTAGTTTTAACTATACTTTCAAAAGTAATCTTAAATCTCATCAACGTCTGACTTTCCAGTATCACTGGCTAGTTTAAGAGCATTATTTGTAGATGATTACTCTTTATTAAAATAATATGGTGAGCAGACTTGTTGTTTTCAAGGTTTCGGCGTAAGGTACGGCCCTATTTTTTTAGTCTATTTTGAATGGTTTCGGACAAATTAGGCTCAAAATAATGTAATATTCTCGGATTGCGATAGACAACTACATTAGCTATGACTCATACAGGACACACTGGGGTTATCGACTCCCTGCTTGATACGGATGCATATAAACTACATATGCAGCAAGCGATTTTTCATCAATACCCAAATATTGAAGCGGTTGCGGAGTTCCATTGCCGAAGCCAAGAAGACCTCCGTCCTTACTGTAATGACATCCAGGCACAGATTAACCATCTTGCTGACCTTTCCTTTACAGAGGAAGAGCTGGATTATCTAGCAACGCTACCTTTCTTCAAAGCAGACTACTTAAACTATTTACAAAGCTTCAAGCTAGATAGCAGCCAAGTTGAGATTGATGCCTCCGGTGAACAACTTGCAATTAAAATTACTGGTAAATGGATTGATGTCATTCTGTGGGAAGTACCTCTACTAGCTATCATCAGCGAAGTACGATCATCAAAATGCTATCCAAATTCATCGGCGGATGACGCGATTAAGCAGTTAAAACATAAGCTTAAAGAATTCTATAGCAAAGCTGAAGATACCGATTTAAGCCAGTTCGCTTTGGTCGATTTTGGTAGCCGCAGACGTTTCTCTAAAGATGTTCACCACGAAGTGGTTGATTTTCTAAAAGACAACATGCCTGAATTCAAAGGTACGTCGAACTATCATCTCGCTCGCACTCGTGGCCTAACACCTGTTGGCACACAAGCACATGAATGGTTCCAGGCACATCAGCAGCTGGCCGGTGAACTGGCCGACTCACAACAACTAGCACTCAACCGCTGGTTGCAGGAATATCCAGACTCGTTGGGTATTGCACTAACAGATTGCATCAATATGGACGCTTTTTTGCGTGATTTTGATTTGCGTCTGTCAGAACGCTTTACTGGCCTTCGTCATGATAGTGCCGATCCTATTGCCTGGGGCGAGAAGGCAATCAAACATTATGAATCGCTTGGCATTGATCCGAAGACAAAAACATTAGTCTTTTCAGATAGCCTGACTCTTGATAAAGCGCTAACTATCTATAAGCACTTTGCACACCGTGCCAACGTCAGCTTTGGTATCGGTACCCAGCTAACATGTGATCTTCCCGATGTAAAAACCTTAAATATCGTTATCAAGCTAACTGAATGTGAAAGACGTCCAGTCGCAAAAATATCTGATGAACCAGGCAAGAGTATCTGCAGAGATGAAGACTACCTCTCGCAATTACGCCAAGCATTTAAGATTGTGAACAACTAGTTTCTCGTTAAGGCTATAAAGGCTTGCGAAATCGCAAGCCTTTATATTTTCACTCATAGCAAAAACCACAAACACAATAAACGTCCTACTCTCTTCTCATTACAGCTTCCATTCCGAATTGCTTATTGGATAATGTTAACGTGTCCGAGCCAAGCAAAAACTGGCTATCATGCTGTCCGTCTTCGTAAATTAAAACAATACGATCATCTTCTATAAAATAGATTCCCTGATGCTCTTTTTTCTTGCCATTCGAACCTGATACTTCGGCAGAGAATAAAAAGTCAGGTCGTAAAGAGATTGATAATTCAGACACACCATCTCCGACATCACTGCCAGAAATACGTGATGAACGCCAAGTTCCAGGTAGATTCTCAGGTGCTAATTTAGTAAACCTTGCACCATCCAACAAGAACTGATTATAGCTCAACATATAGCTATGTTGCTGTTCTGGCTGACCTTTTGAGAGAAATGTTACTGTGCTTTCGTCAATGTCATATTTACCATCCCATTCCTCTACAGTACCATCTACCTGAAGTAATCGTATTACAAATCGATATGAGGACTTAAACTTTATGTTCATTGCACGATAGTTTCCACCTTCACTATCTACACCTGTTTCAGAATTACTGAACCAGTACCAATCTCCTAACAACAGAGGGTAATCAAACTCTGTTAAATCATCGGCATACAAATGAGAAGTAAATGAACTAAAGAATAATACAATCGCAACCAGAAATGATTTAAACATAGCACTACCCCAACTACGTAATAAAGCTCTTCTTAAACCCTAGCTTGCAATGCTATTCTGCGCTTAGAAATATGATTAATCTCACATAATTTAGCCCACCGTCTCAACTATGAGACATGATGAAAGGAAGATGATTTACTCGGCAATAAAAAGTAAATTGGCGTTTAAACAATCATATAGATATAAAAAAGGCACCATATGAATAGTGCCATTTTTAAGAACAAAATTTAATTTAGCTTGATACTTTAACTAAATCAGCTGTTATTGCTACAGCCTCATCAAGATAAGCATCAGGCGCTTCATAGTCTTTTGGAATATCATCCAAAGAAGCAAATGTTTTCTTACCTAATGCTTTTTGACGCTTATTCAAACGTGCTAAACGATCAACTTCGCCTTTATCTTGCTCAGCTATACGCTTTTTCTCATTCAGCGAGATAGTATTAATATCTTTGTCTTTCTTATACTGAAGAATATCTTCTTGTATAAAACCGAACTCCATATCTTTACGGATACGCGCTTCATGTTTTGATTTCAAAGATGGCAGCATTGCAGAGAAATTATAAATCTTCTGATAACTTGCTGGTTTGATACTATCCCACGGCAGTGCATTGTCCTCGACACTTTCACCGGTTTCCGCCGGATCAATTGCTGTTGGGAATGGCACGTCAGGCACAACACCCAAGTTTTGAGTACTGCCGCCATTAATACGATAGAATTTCTGAATCGTATACTGAACATGACCAAGAGGCTTATCAAACAAATCATAAATATGGTTCAAAGAACGATGTTGTTGAACCGTCCCCTTACCAAAGGATTGTTCGCCAAGAACCACAGCGCGACCGTAATCTTGCATCGCAGCAGCAAAGATCTCTGAAGCCGATGCACTATATCGGTTAACCAATACCGTTAAAGGACTATCGAAGTAAACGCGATCGTCAGAATCACCATTCACTTTTACTCGACCATAACTATCGCGAACCTGAACAACAGGGCCACTATTAATAAACAGTCCGGTTAACGCCGTCGCCTCAGTCAGAGCTCCACCGCCATTGTTACGCAAATCGATAACAATGCCATCAACCTGCTGCTCATTCAGCTTACCAATTTCTTTCTTGGTATCTTCTGACAAGCCAACATAAAAACTAGGGACTTCAATAACACCTACTTTTCTGCCTTGTGAGAATTTAACCGAAGATTTCACAGCACGATCTTCGAGGCGGATCTTGTCACGGACAATTGTTACATCGTAACTTTTTGAATTCTTGCCTTCGGGTAAGATTTCCAGTTTAACCTTGCTTCCCTTCGGACCTTTGATTAACTGAACAACATCGTCAAGACGCCAGCCGATCACATCGACCATATCATTACCGTCTTGAGCGACTCCGACAATTCGATCACCCGCAGCAAGCTTTTTCGAAGCAGAAGCCGGACCACCAGCAACCAAAGAACGGATCACGGTATAGTCATCGACAACTTGCAGTACAGCCCCGATCCCTTCAAGAGAAAGGTTCATCTCTGCCTGAAACTGTTCAGCATTACGTGGCGATAAATAACTGGTATGAGGATCAACTTCACGAGCAAATGCATTCATATAAATCTGAAATACATCTTCGTTGTGAGTCTGGGTTAAACGTTTCAACGCATTGTTATAACGCTTGCCCAAGGTCTCTTTGATTTCCTTCCACTCTTTACCCGCAAGCTTCAAGTTTAGCGCATCGTACTTAACTCGTTTACGCCACAACTCATTTAATGCATTACGATCTTTTGCCCAGTCAAGTTCTGAGCGATCAAGAGTAAAGTCCTCATCAATATCGAACTTTATTTCTCTGTCTAATAACGTCAATGCATACTGATAACGGTCATAACGACGTTCAAGCAACTTATTGAATATGTCAAACGCTGCTGTTGATTCACCTCTTTTGAGTTGATCATCCAGCTGGTTTTCCCACTTATCAAATTGCCTGATATCAGAAGCAGTAAGGAAGCTTTTATTGAAGTCCAGCATTTCGATATAGCGATCGAAGACACTGGCTGAGAACTGGTCGTCAAGAGAGAACTGCTTATAATGCGATCGAGTGAATCGCGAAGCAATCCTTTTACTTGCAGTAGCATGCTGCTTTTCAGGCGCAAGCTGCGGCAAATCACTTAACGAATACTTAGCCTCTAGGGCTTGTGCTGAAGCTGCTAGCATCATGCCAGCAGCGATCAGTGAGAAACGGAATCGACATTTCATACGTCGAGCATTCTCCTTTACGAACGAAGGTACTCCGCTTTAACTACCATGGTTAGACCATTGGTTAAACGAACACGCACATCGTCCTTATTAATTTCAACGATTGTCGCCGGCATGTTTCCGTTGCCCATATTAACACTAACGTTCTTGCCAACTTTCACTTCGTCAGCTGTCAGTGCACGGGTCGTTTCTGCAGGCTTTTTATTTAGCTTAGTCGTTTTTGGCTTAGTGCTCTTTGGTTTAGGCGATTTTGCACGAATTTTTTTCGCTTTCGCTTCACCATCTTTGCTTGCAGCAGCTTTCGCCTCTGCCTGCTCTTTACGACGAATGCGTACTTTAGCCTTGCTCTCTTCAAGTGCTTTCTTAGCGTGTTCTACGTGTTCTTCTTCCAACACGCCACACTCGTTACCATCAAGGTCGACACGACTTGCACCAGCTTTAACACCATGAAGGTAACGCCAGGAAGAAGTATATTGACGCAGAGCTGTACGCAACTGAGTTTTACTTACTTTTGGATCTTCATTCAAACGCTCAGCGAGCTCTTGGAAGATACCAATTTTTAGAGGCTTTGCTTCACCTTCAACAGTAAAACATTTTGGGAAACGCTCAGCAATGTATGCAATCACTTCTTTACTGTTCGTTAGCTTTTCAGAGTTTTCCATGGACTTTCCTGACAAATGCGAGTGAGACTCGCCGTTAGTACTTTGATCAAAAAGAAATAGTCTCGCTATTATAGTTACCTAACGCTGAAAAACCACCGAAAGCATGCAATTAGAGCCTTTTTTGTAGTTCCTCTACCAAAGTAACCAGCCCATCTTCATCTGATTGGTCAAATCTTGATAAATTTGGACTATCTATATCCAAAACGCCGCATAGTTCCCCATTTACTGTAAACGGGATCACTATCTCGGAATTGCTGGCAGCATCGCAGGCAATGTGCCCTTCAAACTCATGTACATCAGCAATACGCTGCACACTATTTTCCGAAATCGCCGTTCCGCATACTCCTCGACCAACGGGAATACGGACACAGGCCGGATTTCCCTGGAACGGCCCCAATACTAGCTGGTCATTTTTTAAAAAATAGAAGCCAGCCCAGTTAATATCTTCTAACTCCATATAGAGTAACGCACTAATATTAGAAATATTAGCGATGAGATCTGACTCGCCCTCGATCAGTGACACTGCTTGTTTCGTGAGTCGTTTGTAAAACGCTGCTTTTTTATCCATGGCTTACTCCTTTTATAGCCGTTAGAATGGTAACTCTTGCCGATAATAGGAATCTTTATCACTGTGAAAGGCAATTCGAACCAAATGATTAACTGGTCTTGGCTTATAAAGCAAGCAAAACATCATCGTCCTAGACTGGTTGCGGCAAATATCATCGCCCTACTCGCTACATTAATCAGCGTGCCTATCCCGCTGCTAATGCCGTTAATGGTTGATGAAATTTTGCTGGAAAAACCTGCAGGGGGTATTCAATTTCTCAATGTTTTTCTGCCTGAGTCACTACATCAACCGACGGCCTATATCTTCCTGGTTCTCTTGCTTGTCGTGCTAATGCGGGTCGGCAGTCAGGCCTTGAATATTCTCCAGAGCCGTCAATTTACGCTGGTTGCCAAAGATATCACCTACAAAATGCGCCAGCATCTCATTGATAAGCTTGGCCGTATCAGCATGCGTCAATATGAAGAGCGAGGCAGTGGTGGTATCACGTCTCACTTAATCACCGATGTGGAAACCATTGATAAGTTCGTCGGAGATACTTTAAGCCGCTTTCTCATCGGCTTACTTACGGTTATCGGTACTGCCGCTATCCTTCTCTGGCTTAACTGGCAACTGGGCTTATTCATTCTGCTGGTCAATCCGATTGTCGTCTATGCCTCTCGCATGATGGGAAGCCGCGTTAAAACTCTAAAGAAAAAGGAAAATCAAGCTTTTGAGAAATTCCAACAAAGGCTAGTTGAAACGTTAGACGGGATCTACCAGCTTCGAGCAGCAAATCGAGAACGAGAATTCCTCAACCAACTAAAATCAAGCGCAGACGACATTCGACACGATGCCGATAAGTATGCCTGGCAATCTGAAGCGGCTGGCCGGATTTCATTTCTTCTGTTCTTGGTTGGTTTCGAGCTGTTCCGGGCAATGGCTATGCTAATGGTCCTGTTTAGTGATTTGACCATTGGCCAGATGTTTGCTGTCTTTGGTTATCTATGGTTCATGCTAGGTCCTGTGCAAGAGCTACTGGGTATTCAATTTGCTTGGTACAGCGCATCGGCTGCCATGCAGCGCCTAAATGGGCTGATTTCACTTGAGGAAGAAGTTCGTCCGATACAGAAAGTTGATCCTTTTAATGCTGGAGAAACCCTTCAGATTGATGTCAGGGATCTTCACTTTGCCTATGATGAAGACAAAGAAGTCCTCCGCGGGCTCAATCTGACGATTCCGTCAGGTAAGCGTGTTGCGCTAGTCGGCTCATCAGGCGGCGGTAAATCGACGCTCATCCAACTACTATTAGGTATTTACCAAAAGGATCAGGGAGACATCTTCATCAATGGCTACCCTATCGAAGATGTTGGCTATGAAGCCCTGCGCGATAAAATGGCCGTTGTTCTGCAACACCCTGTTTTGTTCAATGACACACTAAGACATAACTTAAGCTTGGGTGCCCATTTCAGTGATCAGGATTTGTGGCAAGCGCTGGAAATAGCCCAAATGGCCGATGTTACTCAGCGCCTGACCAACGGGCTAGATACAGAAATAGGCCGCCAGGGTATTCGTTTATCAGGAGGACAACGCCAGCGCCTGGCGATTGCCCGCATGATCCTCGCCAACCCTGAGTTTGTGATTTTGGACGAAGCCACATCGGCGCTAGACACTGCCACCGAAGCCGCTTTGCACGCCGCCCTCAATCAGTTTTTAGCTAACAGAACCACATTAATTGTGGCCCACCGTTTATCTGCGGTTAAGGAAGCTGATTTAATCTACGTGCTCGAAGACGGCCAAGTTAGCCAAACTGGAACCCACTCTGAACTGGTAAATGAAGAAGGGTTATATCAAACGCTATATGGGTCGGTGCAATCGGCAGATCCTCCGACTTCTACCTCTGGGGAACAACTATCTGTAGCCAGATTGAATGTAAAATAATATAGTGTTCATTTTTTATGGCTCAGGTCAAAAGCTGCTTAGTTTTTGATCTATATAAAGGATTAAACAACCATGTCTATGGCAAGACTCTGTCCCGGTTGCGACTTGCCTGTAATGCCTCAGGTCGCCCTTCAAGGACAAAGTGCCTATTGCCCTCGCTGCAATACTCGCCTCTATCGCGGTGGAAGAACTCGCTTTAGTAGTGAGCTGGCCATTGCGTTGACGTGTTTAATTCTTTTCATTCCGGCGCATTTTTTTCCACTGATCACTATTCGCCTGTTTGGGGTTATGATCCCTGCCACTCTTCCGTCGGGCACATTAACGTTAGCCTCAAATTTCCCGGCCGTCGCTGTATTGATCCTGTTCTGCAGTACCATCGCGCCACTCCTGGTTTGTTTATCAGTACTTGGTGCCCAGGCAGGGTTAAAGTTCAGACGTTTTCAGCTATTCCGTACATCCCTTTGGATTGTCGAACACCTAAAGTACTGGGCTATGTTTGATGTTTTTCTTGTCAGTCTTGCTATTTCCTGTTTCAAAGTACAAGACTATGCTGACATTTACGTCGGCCCCGGACTATATTCTCTAATAATACTGCAAGTCCTTATGTCACTGCTTATCACCCGTATCAGTGTCAACCGCTACTGGGAAGCCTGGCAGCCAGAAACCGAACACAAAAGAAATGAGCTGAAGGCCCATTGCCACACCTGCCACCTAACGCAGGCACATACTGATACATGTGTTCGCTGTGCTTCGCCGCTATACCTCCGTATGCCACATTCTATTCAAAAAACGTGGGCACTCCTTATTGCTGCGGCGGTTTTCATTTTCCCTGCAAATCTCTTCCCGATCTCTATTTTTCTAAATAACGGCAAACGGGTTGAAGACACAATTTTTTCTGGTGTAGCCTCCCTGATAAAAACAGATATGACAGGCATTGCCATTATCATCTTTGTCGCCAGTATCGTGGTTCCTGTCGCCAAAATTCTTGGCTTGGCCTACCTACTTCTGGCCATTCAGTTTAAACGCAAAATTAATCACCTCCACCGTATGAAGCTCTATCGTGTCATACAGTGGATTGGAAAGTGGTCGGTGATGGACCTTTTTGTTATCTCTCTTATGGTAGCCTTAATCGACCGCGACCAAATCCTTGATTTTACACCCGGTCCGGGGGCAATTGCCTTCGGGGTTGTGGTGGTTCTCACGATGCTTGCAGCAGAAAGTTTAGATTCTCGTCTGATATGGGACAACTATGAACAACGGACCAAATAACCAACAACCAGAACCGGTAAACATAAAACGCGACCGCGGAATATCTCCATTGTGGATCCTCCCGCTACTTGCACTTGTTCTTGCTGGCTGGCTCGTATTTAAAGCCGTCAATGAAGCAGGACAAAGAATAAAGATCCACTTCAGTGATGCGGCAGGCTTAACTGCGGGACGGACCACTATTCGTTATCAAGGTCTGGAAGTTGGTATAGTTCGCGATGTAAACCTGTCAGACGATCTCCAAAGTATCTATGCTGAAGCCGATATTTACCCTGAAGCCGTTCGAATCCTCAAGGAAGGTACGCGCTTCTGGCTCGTAAAACCTAAGGCATCAATCACCGGTATCTCCGGCCTCGATGCACTGGTATCGGGTAACTATATCGCGCTGCAACCTGGTGAAGGCAAAGCGGCCTATGAATTTTCGGCTCTCGACACCCAGCCATCAGATACACCGTTGGGGCAAGGCTTAAAAATACAGCTGCGGTCTCCAAACTTAGGCTCTGTCAGTATTGGATCTCAGGTACTGTATAAGAAAATTCCTGTGGGTGAAGTCTACAGCTACACCCTTAGCAATAATCGAAAACGGGTGTTGATTGATATTCTGATCAAGCCACAGTTTGCCGAGCTGGTAACCAATAAAAGCCGTTTCTGGAATGTGAGCGGCATGAGTGCCAATGTTGGATTCAACGGCATCGATGTGCAGTTTGAAAGCCTATCTGCGATGATTGGTGGTGCAATAGCCTTTGACTCTCCCGATGAAGGCAAAACAATCGAACCCAACCACCTCTTCCGTCTCTATCCCAATTTGAATACCGCCGGTCGAGGTATCGCAATTACTATCGATCTTCCTGATGGTAATAATGTCAGTACTAGTGGTGCCCCAATCATCTATCGCGGGTTAGAAATTGGTCAAATTTCTGCTCTTCGTCTAGATGAAGAAAGACAAAAGATCGTAGCACACGCAGCGATAGAGCCAAGTATGAGTGATTTGCTGACAACAGGTTCTCGTATGCTACTAGAAGAAGCCGAGGTCTCGCTTACTGGCGTGAAAAATATTGGTAACCTGCTCCGAGGGAATTATCTAACCCTGATCCCAGGTGAAGGCGACAAGGCTCGTCAATTCAAGGCGATTACCCAAGACGAATTGCAAGAACAGCAGCCAGGTGTCGCAAACTTCTCACTGTATGCCGATAGCAGCCACGGTATCGAACGTGGTACTAAGCTTAAGCATCGTGGCATTGAAGTAGGCCGGGTTAAAAAAGTCTTACTTGATGGTAAACGTGTCCGCTTTGATGTCATTGTCATGCCAGGGCACACTTCTCTGGTTCGCTCGGCCAGCAGGTTCTACCTTGATGGCGGCATTCAGGCCAATATCAGCTCTAAAGGCCTTGACATAAACGTACCACCAGCAGACCAACTCATCAGCCAAAATATTAGCTTCACCAGTACAGGTAATTCAAAGATTCAAAAAAGCTATCCGCTTTACAAAAATAAGCAGCTTGCCAAGTTGGCTGCCGATAGCCTAAACGGCGTCGCAAAAATGACGTTGTTTGCTGATGAGCTTCCTCCTGTTTCTGAAGGAAGTCCTATCCTTTATCGAAATCTACAAGTCGGTGAGGTGAAAAGTTACGCCCTTACCCGTGACGGTGTCACAATATCTATAGCCATTGAGAATAAATATCGGCATTTGATCAAACCAGACACAGTGTTCTGGAACCGTTCCGGTGTTGAGGTTGAAGCAGGTTTAGACGGTGTCAGTATCAAGGCAGACCCAATCAGCACACTGATTAAAGGCGGAATTGCTTTCGATGAGCTCGCAGGTGTATCGAACAAAGCCGGTAAACGCTTTAAGCTCTACCCTAGCCTAAAAGACGCCAAAGACTTTGGCCTGCTCATCACACTGACGGCAGACAATGCCAAGGCCATTTCTATCAATTCGGATATCCGTTACCAAGGCGTCAATGTCGGCAAGATTATAGATACAACCCCCGACTTTACGGCTGGCAATGTGAAAATTACCGCCCGCCTATTTCCTAGATATGCAGAGCTACTGGCAAAGTCCAACAGTTATTTCTGGGTTGTCACTCCAAAGATCAGCCTCACCGGTGCCAAAAACCTAGATACATTATTGAGCAGCTATATCGCCGTAGCGCCGGGTGACGGTCATTACTCCCAAACATTTGACCTTGGAACGGCAGAGATCGCCAAGTCAGGCCTAACTGTTATCCTGGAGAGTGAAGATCGTGGTTCTATCAACGAAGGCACACCATTGCTATATCGCGATATTCAAGTCGGCCAAGTTGTGAAAGTATCACTGGGTGAGTTAGCTGATCGTGTTATTCTCGAAGCGCAGGTTGAGCAAGAGTATAGCCATCTAGTTCGTACTGACACGGTTTTCTGGAATGTATCTGGTCTCGATGTCACTATCGGGCTGACAGGTGCTTCTGTTCAAACAGGAACCGTCGACAGCTTGATACGTGGTGGAATTGCATTTGCGACCCCAGAGAAACAACCATTATCGTCGAAGGCCAAACAGGAAACCCACTACCTGTTGAATAAACAAGCCAAACCAGAATGGAAAACCTGGCGAACAGCGATACCTCGCCATTAGCAATAAACTCTTATCAAACCAAGTTGTTGTTATCAAAGGAGCGCCTAGCGCTCCTTTTTCTTCTACGCCACGCCTCCAATATAAGTCAAGCCTTGCCCTGAGCTAAGCAGACATCGATTATTCACACCGTTTGTTATAGAATCTCGCCCCATTGCTAGTTAAACGAGATAGTCCCCTTGCATCCTAATATTCACATCCCAGAAGCCTTCATCGAACAAATCCGCCAGATCATGCCAGAGCATCTCAATCTGGATGAGTTTATTGCCAGCTGTAAGACACCATTACGCCGCAGTATCCGGGTTAATACACTGAAAATCAGTGTGGAAGATTTTCTGGCCCGTGTCGCCGACAAAGACTGGACACTGACTCCTGTTCCATGGTGCGAGACAGGTTTTTGGATTGAGCGTGAAGATGAAGAGACTGTTTCGCTGGGTAATACTGCCGAACATATGGCCGGTTTATTCTATATTCAGGAAGCCAGCTCAATGATGCCGGTTACGGCCCTGTTGAAAGACAACAATGCGCTAGATTGTGTATTGGACATGGCCTCTGCGCCAGGTTCGAAAACAACTCAAATTGCCTGTGCAATGAAAAACAAAGGCGCCCTGGTTGCCAACGAACTAGCCGCAAGCCGAATCAAAGTGCTTCACTCTAACCTTCAGCGTTGCGGTGTTTACAACGCTTCTCTGACTCATTTTGACGGATGTGTCTTTGGCGGCTGGGCACCAGAATCATTCGATTCAATTTTGCTTGATGCGCCGTGTTCAGGTGAAGGTGCGATTCGTAAAGATGATGATGCAATGGAAAACTGGAGCCTAGAGTCAGTTGAAGAAATTGCCGCCGTTCAGCGAAACCTTATTATTAGCGCCTTCCAGGCACTAAAACCTGGCGGTGTTATGGTGTACTCGACCTGCACCTTGAATTTGAGCGAAAACCAGCATGTCTGCCATTTCCTAAAAGAAACCTTCGGGGATGCAGTTGAGTTTGAGCCATTGAATACTCTGTTTAGTGGTGCAGAAAAAGCCCTCACTGAAGATGGTTTCCTGCATGTTTATCCGCAGGTCTTCGACAGCGAAGGCTTCTTCGTTGCCCGTATCCGCAAGCTTCAGTCTGTTGAGTCACCCATCGTAAAAAAGCGTATGGGCAAATTCCCTTTCAGCCTAGCAAAAGACAAAGATCAACAGACTATCGCGGAGAGCATTGCTGCCGACCTTGATATTACCCTGCCTGATGATAGTGAGATATGGACCCGAGATAAGGAAGTGTGGTTATTCCCTTCTAAACTTCGCGATCTGATTGGTGAAATCCGGTTCCAACGCATTGGTATCAAACTGGCTGAACAACATAAGAAAGGATACCGTTGGCAGCACGAAGCCATTATGTCTCTAGCCACAGGAGATGAGAAAGTCGCGATTGCCCTCAGTTCTGAGCAGGCAAAAGAATGGTTCATGGGACGAGATATACGCCCCGAAGACCTGTCAGGTAAAGGTGAAGTTGTTGTCACTTACCGTGACTACCCAATTGGTATTGGTAAATGGGTAGGAAATCGTATCAAGAACGGCCTACCTCGTGAGTTAGTTAGGGATAACAATTTATTCGATATCTAATTGGTCAAATGCTGCAAGCAGTAAAACAGAACTTTCAGCATAAAATAAATGGCATCAATAAGATATGGAAGCGACGTCAGAAGCGAATGACATTCTCAGAGCTTAAACTGGCAAATTGTACTGCTTGAACTACCATTGATAGTGTAATTGATCTCCATTTACTAACCAGTTAGCGCAAGGCTCTCACGAGCCATTCCCCTAAGCCCGAGACAGGAGTCGTTTCGGGCTATTTTTTTGTCTGCGTTTTACAGGAACTAAACCGTTAACGGTATTGACCAATATTTTCTAACATACCTTGAACTAACGACTGAACACCACTCTGTAGAATACAAATCAAGGCTGGCACCCCCCCACCTAATACATTGATAAAAAAATATAAAAGCAATTCAACGCTAACCGTTCAGCTTTTTCGAACAACATGCACGAGTTTTTCCGCTATCTTCGTTCTCCCAAGTTCAATATATTTATTCCCAAGCCAAATCAACGCGCAAAGGAAATTACCATGTCAAACGTACTTGTTTTGAAATCAAGCATTCTCGGCGATTATTCTCAGTCAAACAGTTTAATTGAGCACTTAGTCGCGTCATGGGAAGCTCAAACTAGCTCTGTTATCGAACGTGATTTAGCGGCAAATCCCCTGCCGGTACTCGATGGTGAAATTGCTGGCGGTCTTCGCGGTGGCGATAACTTAACTGCCCGTCAGGTAGAAACACTTGCACTATCAGATCAATTGATTGAAGAAGTAAAGGCAAGTGATACGCTAGTCATCGCTGCACCAATGTATAACTTCACGATCCCGACTCAACTTAAAAACTGGTTTGATTTAATCGCCCGTGCTGGTGTGACATTTTCTTATACTGAAACTGGTCCGGTGGGATTATTAACAGGCAAGAAAGTCGTTGTAGTGACAACTCGAGGTGGTATCCACAAGGACGGCGCAACCGACCTTATGGTGCCGTACCTAAAAACAATTCTTGGCTTTGTCGGCTTAACAGACGTTGAGTTTGTTTATAGCGAAGCGCTTGCAATGGGTGACGAATTTGCAGCCAAAGGCATCGCCGACGCAAAATCTGAACTTGAAAAAATAACGGCTTAACCTATTTATCATTCGCATTCACTGCACCTTGCCTTTTCATTTTGCTATTTAGCTTCTGGCCTTACCTGTTACCGTCAACAGGTAAGGTCCTTTTCTAAAAATCAAACTGAAGATAAACGGTATTGTAATTACTGCCCCCTTTAATTCGACCAAACTGTGAGGCATTTTCAAAAATAGCAGACCGATGATGCAGACTGTAACCTAACCACACTTTATCCAAAGGCTTATGGTTAAATAAATCACCTAGATTAACATCAAATGAAAAATCTAAGTAGTTCAGCAAATTGCTTGGTTCATAGCCCTTTCGATCCATCTCACTTTGCTCAATGTAAGATATATTATCTATATAAGACAGGCCCTCTGCCACACCAAAGCGCCACTTTACAGGCCACTCAAGCGTATAATAAGCCTTCACGGCCACAACATACTCTTGCGTTGTACTCTGAACATCAGAACTCCAGTGCCAAACAAAACCCGGCGTCAGGTAAATATCGAGTGGAATGCCGAAAAGCTCATCGGTCAGAGGATGTCCATAGAACAATGATGTCAGCTGGTTATTGAACTCATCTTTTACCCTATTGAAAGAGAAGATATCGCCAATATTTGAAGGGGTAGCCCAACCATGGGCAACTCGTAAATAAGGGCTGTTACGCAATGATGATTTACGGGGCTTTTCACCATCATTAAAGAACCCGAACCCTAGAAATACCTCACCCTGCCAATCTGAGTTAACGATTTCAGAATCACGAATATTGCTATCAAAGTATGTTGCATGCGCACCACCAAGGAGATAGAGGTTTGACGTGACATGGTAACTTGCTGACGCACCAAGTTTGAGATCCACACCAGCATTGATCGACTCAAGAGTCAGGCCATAGTAATAACTGTTATAGTCAGATTCCTTCCAAAGTAGTGATGCTTCTGGTCTAAAACTCCAATTATCGTACTTGTATACACCACCAACGGACACCAGGGAACTCACCCTACCATCGGGATCCGATAGCAATTCCAGTTCACTATATACTTTCTCATCTAGCTGGTACTTAAACTGAAAACCGATATCACCTGTATCGCCACCAATTTGGTTCTGGAACGAAGAAGGAATATCAATGAAATGCATTCGGACCAATGCATTTAACTCCCATTCATCCATACGATATAGATTTATTCCACCTTCAATACCATTAAGAAAGAACCGATCGCCTTGATAAAACATCATCGGCACAAATGTTGATACCGTCGAGTCCGCTACAACCTTTTCTGTTGCATATGGTATTGAGGCATTTCGAACAACCGCAGCTAAGCCCCAAGTTTGCTCTCCATCCCGCTTCATACGTAGATTGTCAACGGAGATAAAACCATTAGGTCTACTTTCTTTAAGGCCACCCTGCACATCTTCGCTGCCAGCAAAAGCGATAACCGGAATACAAAAGGCAACCCCCGTCCAAAACTTCAACAAACTCTTTCCCCACCATATTTATCATTTTAGTCATAATAATTTAGCGTATTTATTCGTGATAAGTACAACTTTTTGATTGAAAGTCTCATACTTTATCTCTTCCTAATAGCAATAAAGTGCAGCAAACAATACTAGCAAATAGACAATTCGACGAATATAAGTGTCACATATGGATAACTGATAAAATGCTAAATAAATATTTCTGCGAGGAATGTCAAATTTGTATTACAAAACAATCAAGCACCTGCATTTTCTTGCGGCGTATTTTTAAATTCGTGATATATATACATCAACCACCAAACATAATTAACTTAATTAAATTGGTTATTTAAAAAGCATCAATAAATAACAAAACAATCAGCAGTGAATAAAGATACATCTAGCACAGTACTGAAGCATTACTTATAAAGTATATGCATAAATGTCACTAAATCAAATCCATAGAAATGGAGATATAGACGTGCATAAAGAAATAAGAAAAAATCATCATTGTTTTGAGGTTACTTTTCAGCGAAAACACAAACAGTTAACGCATACAAAATAATCAATAATCGTTTTCACATTTATTAATCTTTATCAAACTGCATATTTTTGCAGTACTTTCCCCTTTCCAAAACACAACTCGTACAGGAGAAAAAAATGAAACTAAATAAAACGAGGCTTCTCATAACCCTCGCTCTATTTTCACATTCCACTTTTGCCGTTGAACACGTTGATGCATCTATTTTTGATCAACGAGTTATCAACTTTGAACAACCAATCGATGTCGCTCCTACTGCAGAATCAGTGCAATCAAGCCAATACTTTTCGCTGATGACGCTTGATAGCAAGAGAGCTATATTTGAGGCCAAGCTGACTTCACTTACAATGGCTAAAGTGAAAATGGCTGATGGCAATATATATGACCGCATCATATTGCCAGATGGTGGCAGTCCTGCTGAGCCAGGAAAACCAAACTTAACAGGATACCGGCAGTTAATCCGCATTCCCGATGGTGCCCAACTTAATATCATTGTGGACCATGTTGAATGGTCTGAAACGTTTACAGATACCATTGTCGACCCAGTACAATTACCTTTCCCTGATGTTGTCGAAATGGATGGTACTCGTCCAGACCAAAATATGCCTTTCGTAAAAGACGAAGCCGCCTATGGGTTGATTACAGATAGCAAAACACAGCCAGTGACTGTCGTCGAAACTGTCCGTGTACGTGGTAAAAGTTACGCGGTTATTTCATATCGACCAATAGAGTTTAGTCCAGTTGAAAAGACCGTCCGTTTCGCGAAAAAGGTACGCTTTCACGTCAACTACATTCTGCCTGAAAGCAACGAGTCCCGCACTAAGCGCAATGACAGTCTAGGATTTGATGCTCCGGCAGATTCGGTTATCGATATACGCACCAAAGCAAACCAAGCAACGGATCCGGCTTTAAGCTCAACCGACACTGATGCCACGTTGACACCTGCGCAAAAGGCTGATTATTTAATCATTACAGCAGACCGGTTCAAAGACACGATTGAACCACTAGCGGCATGGAAACGTCAGAAAGGCTACAAGGTCCACGTTGCTACAGTCACAGAAACCGGTAATACTCAGGAACAAATAAAGAACTACATCACCAATTCATACAGCAAAGGGACAATGACGTCTTATGTCTTGTTTGTTGGTGATCATGAAGATATTCCTGGCTGGGAAATCGTTGGTCACGGTTATCACGGCAAGGATCACAAATGGCATACTGACTTCGAATATACCTTAGTAGACGGCGAAGACACTTATCCGGATTTGGTTCTAGGTCGCTTCCCAGGCGATACCGAAGCCCAGATTACCAGTATGGTTGCTCGTACTTTAAGTTACGAAAAAACACCTGTCGACTCTGATCGTTACAATAACATTCTGCTTGCCGGGCAATATCAAGATAACGACGGCAACAGAGTCGCCGATAGAATGTTCATGGAAGATCTACACCGAGTAGCTGACTTCTTGGGCCCTGACTATAACTTCTTTGGTGGGCCTGGCGACCTGTTCAATAAAGGTTATCAAATCCACACAGCCCTACAATGGGACGCAGATTTAACTAAAGAGTTGAAGTATGGTGGCTGGGATTACGGTAGTGCCAGAGCTACGCCGCCAAGCCCAATTCCACAAGTTTGGAAAAACCAAGGCAATGGTAACCATGTTCAAATATCCGATACCATAAACCAAGGTGTTGGCTTGGTTCTGCACCGAGATCATGGATATGGTAACGGCTCTGGTTGGGCAGATCCGCGCTACACTGCTACTGAAGTCAGTGCACTGGCCAATGGCAACATGTCACCGGTTGTATTTAGTCTGAACTGTGCAACAGGTTGGTTTGACGGGAAGGATTCATTTGCAGAATCCTGGATGCGTAACCCCAATGGTGGTGCTATTGGCTTTACAGGTGCAGCGCGTGTAAGCTACTCGGGTTACAACGACTTGATGCACGCGGCAATTATGGATAGTTTCTGGGATGATTACGACGGCAACTGGTCTAGTAATATTTATCCAGTATCTTGGCGCCCGGCAATGGCTATGAACCGTGCAAAACACCGCCTGTTTAACCATTACGGAACCAGCGGTACAGCGCTTTCAACAGCTCGTTTCTTTAGTTGGTTTGGGGATCCTGAACTAGAATTACGTACACAACGCCCTCAGGCATTAACCGTTACATATCCTGATAACATTTCAAGTGAAAGCAATGCTTCATTCGATGTAGTCGTCCAAAGTGGAGATAACACACTCAAAGATGCACGTGTAGCACTAGTATCAACGTCAGGCGAATCCCATGTAATGACAACCGATGAAAATGGTGTGGCGCACTTTGAACTGACATCCAACGAGCCAATGACTCTTACAGTGACAGAACATAACGCCCCTGCTTATGAAGGGAAAATATCTGTTGGTGGTAATAGCATTGTTGCTAAGGTCAGTGATACTCAAACAGCACCAGCCCGTCAATGGGTTATGCTAGATGGTACCAAGTCGATTGTCGCGGAAGGATCTAATGTTCACTATCAATGGACACAGATCCAAGGTCCACAGGTACGTATCGATTACGCTGATAATAACTACGCCTATGCGGTCACGCCTAATTACAGTACCACTCTCAAGTTTAAGCTAACAATTACAGATGAAGATGGCCACAGTGATTCAGCGATTCAGACCGTTATTGTAAAAGCTGGAGACGAGGACAAAAACAAAGCACCTATAGCAAACGTAGCTAAGGAGCAGGTTGCATCTTTCTCTCAATGGGCTGCCCTCGATGGTACAAAATCATCAGATCCTGATGGTTCTATTGCCAAATATCAATGGAGCCAAGTTGCAGGGCCTGTCGTCAAAATGGCCTACCCGTCGAACAGCTATGCTTACGCATTAACGCCTGAGAAAAATACAACACTTAAGTTCAAGTTAACCGTCACTGACGACAAAGGGAAAACCTCATCGTCAATCCATTCCATTGTCGTAAAAGGGACAAACCTATAATTTAGTCCGGATGTAAAATCATCTCGTTGTATTGAATTATATTCATGTAAATTAGAAGGGAGGCTACAAGTAGTCTCCCTTTTATATATCCAATCAAATAAATAATAATGCAAAGATAGAAATCATTGTATTATTCGATGGTAGACAAGCCCTAAACTGCACTACTTTCTTCTTGAAGAAACTTTTCGACTTGTTCTTTAAACAAAGTCAGTGAACCTCCAAACTCTGGCATTATTGTAAAAGTCCTAGAGCTTGATTGATAACGCCCGATCTGACGTTGTTCTGGACGGAATGTAAATATGATATCGCCCTGCTCTTCGCTAACATAAAACTCATCATCACGATATTGCTTTTGTCCATCACTAAAGCAACGGTCAAAAAATTGGAGCAGCTCGTGGGCTTGAGGCGATTTAAAGAACTGATCACCAATTGTTGCACCGTTTGAGTCTGAAACTAAAACACGGTAACTATGCTCGCTGTACTTCATGATCTCAAATAGCTTACGGCGTTGTAACTGTGTCGGCTTTACCGCCACATGCACTCGTCCTCTTGCTTCATAACGGATAATCCCTGTTGCCGTCATAAGATTCACGATCGTTATCTCGTCGCAGATACCATGCATTTCTTTCGGCAACAGTGCAGCAACTGCTCGATGGTATTGACGATTATCCATATCGGAACGTTGCAAGTTGAGTAAACTGCCATCCTGCAGTATATATCCACCATCCTTACTAAAACGCGTAACCCCAAAATGTGCTATCAGCTTATCTAATAACGCTTTGTTAACTTCCTGTTCTTGTTGAATCATACTACTCATCTATTAAAAAGCGGCGTAATGCTGCAGATGTTCTTATGATTCACCAGGGCTATAAAAAAATCAGTGCGTAAACTCTCATTATACAAATAAGGCATACTAAGCAATGAGTTAGTAGCGCGCCACGGGCAAGATAATCCTCGGAAAACTAAGGTAAATGCAGAATATTCTTTCACATTAAGAACTGGACGCTCGCTGAAGCTGAACTATAATAAATATTGAAAAGCGTTTCTTTCTGCCAATAGGTCTTTTGAGATGAGGGGAAAGAGTAGCAACTATGCCAGTTTCTGGGCTTGTAGCATGGTCAACGAGAGAGAAGCAGAACCCTGTAATAGCTAACTCTCGACGCGCTTTTCATAACCCTATTGTATTCGGAATGTACGAAGAAACCCGCCTGTATCGCGGGTTTTTTAATGTCTGTCGGTTACCAACTAGACAGACCATATCTAGTCACATCACACTTCCCAATCCGGATCCGTAGGCTCACCTGACTCTATTTTCTCATCAGCCCAACTCAATGCTGCCATCACACAAGGAAAACCTAAAGTACTGGTTAGAAGGATAAGTACATGACGAATTTCTTCTGCGCTTGCACCGGCTTCTAGCGCTCTTTTGGTATGGCTGTGAACTGCACCTTCCGAACGAATTGCAGCCGCTGCCGCCAACTGAATGAGCTGTGCTGTTTTCTCATCAATTGGCCCTTCCTGCCTAACCGCCTGACCAAGTGTCTCGACGGCACTCAGCAAACCAGGATGACGCTTTTTCACTTTAAGGTACTGATTAGACGGATTATCAGCCATGAGTCTTTCCTCGCATAATGAAGTTAATCATTAGTATAGCCAGTTAGAAAATCAATACGCTGGCTTTCGGTGATTTTGGCACACCTTCGCTCGTCAGCTGGGCTCAAAATCTAAGCGCTAACCAACTGCCAATGACCACTCCTAGCTTCTTCTGGAGATAACAAAACAGTATCACTCGTTTCAAAAGCCCTATGGTCAAGCTTATCCCTCTTATGTAGCATCTTCCTTTCGCCAGTTATCGTCAATGTTTGCCTTATTTCACCGTCCAATATCAGAGCTAACTTTTTACCAACAACTTCGCAACCAGGCTCATAGCCAGTACATGCTAAGATTGTGACACCACCAGATAAAACAAACTTCTCTGTTATTTTCATTCTCACAGCCCTTTATCTCTGAGTATCTGCAATATCTTTATATCTTCGTCACTCAGGCCTAGCATACTCTGATGCCTAATCATAAAGTCTTTAACGTGCGTCTCTGCACTTCCAAAGCCACTAGTACCTAAGCGTTCAGTGATTCCTAACTTCACCTGAGTACCGTGAAGAAACTCTTCTAACAGTGCCGGTTTACTTGGGTTTTCTCTAAGAAGAATATGAGTATTATCAACTCCCCCTACCGACGCTTCTGCTCCAAAGTAATCAAGCATACGGAGTTCTTCTGAATCAGACTGGGCTATCACTACGTCACGCTTTCGTGATACTGCCGATATTAGTTCGGGTGATGCGGGCTCAACCCCCATTAATTCATCAGGGCTCCACATGTTAATTTTGTTTGGAACAAAGTCATCAAATCCGCCAGGTAATTCTCGCACAACTCTTGAAGAACTTGCTAGCTCTACACCTTCTGGTACTACATTTTTTGCGAAGCCTGGAGCTAATTTTCCAGTAGCTGAGCCCAAGCCTGCTGTAATCGTATCAAAGACTGCTGTCTGCTCATCAAGAGGTGTTAACTGGTTTCCTGTGAAAGGATTTAACTTCAGCCCATCTTCTCGTAACCCACTACGATAATAGCCAATTTGGTTACCAATACCTTCTAAAACATCTCCCACTAATGGGACATCTTCAACTATTGAGTTGGCCGTATTTAGTAAGAACCCTCTATCTACAGGCTTTGAGGTTACAATATTTTCTAACGGATATATCACCTTTCCACTTGGTAATGTAATTCCATTTGAAGCCTTCCCCTCCTTACAACTCAACCCAAGCGGATCTACCCATTGCACAGGATTGGGGGCATATTGATACGGATTTATTCCGCCGAGTAGCCCTATCGGATCTTGGTGGATAAACCGTCCGGCTTTTGGATCGTAGTAGCGAAATCGGTTGTAGTGCAGGCCCGATTCATCGTCATAATACTGGCCCTGAAAGCGCAGCGGGTTGTTGATGCTTTCAATCACTGGCGAGGCCAAACCTTCAATGCTGTATTCGGCCTGCCAGACGGTTTCACCTCTGCTGTCGGTGAGTGTTAACGGTGTACCAAGGTGATCAAGGTGGTAGTAGTAAACTTGCCCCTTCTTGATCAGGGCGACAGGCCTAAAGCTGTTTGGCTCGTAGATGTACCAATTATATTGATCGTTGCAGTGTTCGCCGATGAGCTGATCACCATCCCACAGAAAATCAATACGCTGGCTTTCGGTGATTTTGGCGCTTCTGCGCCCGAGGGCGTCGTAATAATACTGAGTATATTTACTGTTTTTTTTCAGGCTAGTCAGTTGGTTAAAGCCGTTGAACCGGCGCTGTTCATTGCCTTGTGGGGTATGACTTTTAGTTTGGTTGCCAAAACGGTCGTAACTATAGTGGGTGTCTTGCCATTGCAATAGCCTGTCACGGCTGACGTGTATGTCTTTGTTACCTTGTTGGCTACTTTGTTCACTCTGAGGATTACCGAAGCTATCAAAGTTAAACAGCTCTTCTGGATGGTGCGGTAACTGGCTTTGAGTAAGCTGATCGAGTTGGTCGAACTGGTAATGGATCTCGCCCTGCTCGCTGTCATGAATACCGACAAGCTGATCGGCTTGGTTATATCTGTATCCCCGTTGCTGCTCGGTATGGGCATGTTTCCAACACTGCTGTTGTAATCGCCCTTGAATATCAAACGATTGTGAAAACGTGACACCGTTACTTTGTAGGCGGCTGACTTCCCTCCTGCTGGTATCAAACTGACGATCAATTAATGGCTGCTGATCCCAATCAATACCCGCTAGTAACCCTTGTTTGTTATAGCGGTAATGTATCTGATGATTGTCAGGCAGCTGAGTGCAAGTACGACGCCCGGCGGTATCGTATTCATGCTGTAGCTGCCAATTGTCTTGCCAGATCTCACTTGGATGGCCGCTAAGGTGGTAACGAATACTGAGCTTGCGCCGAGCATTATTGGCGCGAAGCAAGCGGCCGAGATTATCATATTGAAAATGGTTCGACAGCGAGATACCCGCAGCACTGCAATGTTGTTCAATCACTCTGCCACAGTTATCGCGCCGAAGCTGGATGAATCGTTCACCCTGCTCGGCAAGGCTGATTAATAGCCCTTGACCATCATACTGATATTGCTGGGTACGCCCATCAAAGCCTACCGTCTCTCGAATCAACTCTTCACTGTCATAGTCAAGCTGATAGGTGACACCGTCACTACGTTCAATGGCTGTGAGGTTACGCTCTTTATCGTATTGGAATTTCAGCCAACTGCCATCAGGACGGATATGTTGTACTGGCTGCGCTAATCCTTGATAGACAAAGGTATGCGCTCGCCCGATAGAATCCATGAATACCGTTGGCCGCCCAGCCCAGTCATAGTCGATACGCTGACTTCGCTGTTGTTCAGGGTTTGTTTGAGGGTATTCGGCGATCTCGACTATCAGGCCTGAACGCTCTCGTTTGTATTGCGTCACCCAGCCATCAGAATTAATTATCCCGTTAATTTCACCCAATTCATCATAGCTGTAACGAGTTATCGCCTCACCATCTTGTGCTGCCGCCAGCAAACCGTGTTCATTCCACCAATATCGTTGGCTACGACCGTTCGATTGTTCAATGTGGATAACGCGTCCGTGACGGTCATAATGGAACTGCTTGAAGACTCCAGCCGGATCTTGCTGGCTCAGCAGGCGACCAAAACTGTTGTAATCATTACGCCATTCACGATTTTCGCCATCGACAATACGGATTACCTGTCCCATCCGATTGTAGCTATAGTGCGTTACGCTATTATCCGGTGCTTGTATCTCGCTTAGCTGGCCATAATGATTGTAACGAAGATTCGTTGTCGCACCACCGGGAGTAGTTTCAGCAACTTTTCGGGATTTGGCATCATAGCGATAGCGCCAAACATGTCCTTTGGGCGACACTTTTCGAATCAGTTTCCCTTGAGTATTATGTTCATAGCGCCATTGATTTCCCATGCTGTCGGTACTAACAGCAGTGTGATTAGCGATATCATAATCAAAACAATATTGGTAGTTACCCTCATCTCCCCATTGGGTAATGCATCTAGACGATGAACCCTTCCCCTGCCACTCAAAATAATGACTAAAGCCTGACGGGCGGATTCTCCGTGTCAACAGATGTTCTGTGTATTGGTAACTCTCGACTTGCTGCTGACGATTACTCGCCTCACATAAATCACCCTCAGTACTGTAGTGATAATGTGCCAGTACTGTCGGCGTACTACCTATTCCTACGAGGAGTTGCACCTCTATGAGGTTTCCGCCGACATCATAACGTAATTCAAACGTCTGACAGCCATTGGCTACGATACTTGTTAAACGACCTGCACTGGAGTAGCCGAAACGATACTGAAGTGTCTCATTTTCTCGTAATCGTTCAAGTAGCCACCGCTGATGCTGGTAGACAAAGCGTAATTGGCGGCCATCACTGAGTGTCAGTAAGTAATATCCGTGAGGGTCATGAAATAACGCAGCACCAGCTGTCAGCTGATAACTAACCGCCCCAACAGCAATATCATCAAACGCTAATATACTGCCTTTGTTGTCAATAAAGTGCCATTGTTCTCCTTCCCCGTCAGCCAATTGTATTTTTGTTAGTTCAAAGTGAAAATTGCTGCGCCAGCCGTAACCCAAGCCAACATTTTGCTGGCAAAGACTTGAACGATATAAGCGCTGCCAACAAATAGGCATACTGCCCGACAAGGTGATATCTGTTAGCTGTAGGATCTCTTCACCGGTGGCCATGGATACCGGGTCGCCGCAATACTCCATTTCATCTGGGCAGACAGGTATTGGGGCATCGCTAACACTACCTTTTCCGACAGTCCGTTTTTCTTCCTTCCCCCCTTGTGTCGCAACTTGTTTTGTCGTTTGGACTCCTTTTTCAGCAAACGACGGTTGGTGTACAACAACGGGCTCGATGGCCGGAACTTCATGTACCCTAAGCTTTCCATCAAATAGTGCTTTTGCCAGTATCTCCCGTGCATTTGCAAAGGATCTTCGACCACCAGTTCGGGCCTGAACCTCTGCAGGAAAATCTAGCATTCCCAACACTGCCAGTAAATCGGCTCCTTGCTGAGGTCTTAATCGCGCAAATTTATCGATATGCAGGCGAGCTAATTGCAGCGTTTCAAAACGGGATGACACCTGTTTTGAGTTGTTATTAGCGGTAGTAAATTGATATGCCTTGCCATCATTGGCTTTAAGCTGTAATTGCTTGAGTTCGTCCATGTTATCCCACAATCATTCACTATTGATGCCAGGCATACGATGCTGCACCTCGATACTGCTTTTTAGATATCTCAAGTTGCAACGTACTATGTAGGTAGTCACCACGCTGATAGCGCGTATAAAGATGTAATAGGTTATAGAGTCCGCTGCAGGCACCTAACTCACCAGTGACGGCTCCCGTCATCACAACCTGTGTACGAGTTCCAACAAATGGATACAGCAGGTGATAGGCATTCGCCCACTCTTTTACCCGCTCACTATTCCCGTTATACGGGGCATAAAACTGCTGGACTCCTTTTGCGTATTCCTTGGAATATCGTTCAAACACAGACTCTATGACGTTATTTTTTGCTATGTCTTTATTTTGTACTTCATGAGTAAACCAATTTCGTATTAGCCCTGATCCCGAGATACTGACTTTGACCAAAATGACACTCTCAGCAGCGATCCCACTCGGTAACCAAGCGTCATTGTTTTGTTCGTTTACGGATAATCGTTGGCTAAGGCGCGGATCACTGTCTATTGCCAGAATCCAAACATAAGGTGCTTTTTGCTCATGCAGTAAATGTTCAAGATGACGCCATGCAAAGATCAGAGCATTATTCCCATAGGGAAACAGATAACATTCAGAATGGAAGGTTAAAGCAGGAGCTGCTTGGCAAAGATTTGAAAACAACCGCTGGTAATACTCATCGTCTAGGCCTTCCTGTTCAGGTAAAAGTATTAACACCGGAGCAGACTGCCAATCCACCTCATGCCCCGTCAAAGCAATTTCTAACACTGTCGACAGACGCTGAAAATAGTCCTCATTTGAATAAGGGATTATCGGCAATGACAAGAAATTCTTATTAGTATCAACCTCGACTAACTGTGCTTGCAGGCGCTTTAAGGGATCCAGACCTAACACCACGTTATGATCGGTATCCTCACCTATCCGTAGGCACTCAAACTCAATATCTATAGGCATATTACATTCACCCAATGGTCACGGTAGGGTTACCAGCAACTATTTTCCCGTCATGGTTGGTTGAATCGCCCATCCGCGCCGCAGGTTTACCGTTGATTGATACCGACGAAGACCCTGCTTTAATACTGTCTGGCGGACCAATGCACACCAACATGTCACCTTTTCGTGCTGCGGGAAGGCCACCTATTAGAACATTACCTGAACCGGCTGCCACCGGTCCGCCGATATGAGGAACTTTTGCTGTTGTTTTAGGACACATATGAAAACAACTAATCGTTGCTGCTGGTTTTCCCATCTTTTTTCTTGCCGCAAGATAATTCTGAAATTAGCCCGGCACTCCCTACAATTCGAACCCAATTTGCACTTTTCAAACGGCAACAACACTATGCTTTAACGCCACTGAATCTAATTCAGAGCAATCGATCCAGCTTTCAGTGCAATGGTGCTTCCATTCACCTTAATACTTGATCCCTTAATATTTACCGAACCATCACTGGACAAAGTAATTGAGGCTCCACCAGCTTTGAGGACGATCTCCTTACCAGCGTTAATCACTAGTTCCTTAGCAATTTTGGCTTGAAGATTATTGTCGACCTTCAAGGTATAATCATTGGTAACGGTTTGATTGCAGTTATTCTCTACAGTGATTTGGTGGTCATTTTTGATGGTTTGTTGGCTGTTATTCTCAACCACAAATTGATAGTTATTCTTAATTGTCTGCCGATAATCATTTTCGACTAATAACTGTTTGTCGTTATTAACCGTCTGCCGACAGTCATTTTCAATCAGCTGTTGATAATCATTTTCAACCATCAAATGATGATCTTTTTCAGCATGGATAGAGAGCAGTTCATTGCCTTTATCGTCATCAAAACGGATTTCGTTAAAGTTATCCTCAGTTGCTTCTTTAGTTGAACGCGTTTTTACGCCACTTTGTGTTTTTTGGCCTGGCAAGTCATAAGGCGGCATTTGATCGCCGTTATACAATGCCCCGCTGATAATCGGCTGATCCGGGTCTCCATCCAGAAACTCAACTAACACTTCCTGACCGACACGCGGGAAGAAAAAAGCCCCCCACCGATTGCCGGCCCAGTTTTGAGCAACTCGTATCCAACACGAGCTGGTACTATCTGATACCCCTTCACGATCCCAGTGAAATAACACCTTTACACGGCCATATCTATCTATATAGATTTCGTCTCCGTCATCACCAGTGACACAAGCCGTTTGCGCACCATAAATACGTGGTTTTGGCGTTAGTTGTACAGGTCGATATAGCGTTTCCTTTGGAACACAAGAAAACTGATTTAGGATGGTTTGATACGCACTTTTGCTCGATCCCGTCTGGTTAGTGATCGCCACTTCCATATTCGTTTGGGTAATCAGAAAACTCTTGCCTTCAAGCCGACTGTCTTCATGGGATTTAAAAGTAAAGAACTGACCAGCACTAAAACTACGGCAATTACTTGCACCCGAGCAAAGCTCTGTATCTCTCTGAAGAGACTCAAGAGACGCATTAGCAATGTCTTGAGCGCGACTATTAAATTCAGATCCAGCTTGATACTCAAAAACCTCTAATGCAGATTGTTGCGTCACTAAACCCGCATCAGCATGCTCACCAGACAGTTTATCTGTTGGTGTAATGAAGTCATACCCCAGTTTAACACTGCTGCCCGGTGTCACCTCAAGCCCACCAGACCATGCATGAATATGCGCCTCCGATAAACTACCGGTTGTATAAGCGACCTGATTTTCTGCACACTCCCTATAAGCGGTTATATCATCCGCCAAAACAAGATAGTGGTTAGTCTTGTCATGCTTAAAAAAATAGAATATCCCTTCTTGTTCAAGCAAGCGGTTTACAAATGCCAAGTCTGATTCATGGTACTGAACTTTATAATCATATACCGGGTAAGTTTTTTGTAGCTCACTCTGAATTTTCACACCATGTTCTGAAAGTATTGTTTTTACAATATCTTCAACGTTGAGCTGTTGGAATATCCGACAATTGCTGCGCTGAGAAAGAAAAGAAAAACTTGGACTGATATCTAAAATATAATCTTGGTATTTGTCACCTTCCGCTACCGACGGCATTCGACTACCCGTAGAGCGTATTGCCGTAACATAGCCATTAAAAAACCGTTCCGACACGCTACCAGAAAGGTTATACAATAAAGTAATAGTTACAGACTTGCCAATAATATTCTTGGCATCGATTAATTGACCATTTGTATAAACATAAGCTTGAGTAGAAAAAAGCGTAGAAATCCCTTCCTGGATTTCTGCTTTTGTAATGTGTAAAACATCTTTCCCTAATGGGGTGTCAATACGGAGGATGTTTTTATCTTGTGTTGCTTTTTCCATTGTTATCAAGCCAATTTTTAATATTTAAAAACGGGATAGCACCACTATCCCGCAGCACTTTAAAGGGCTTAAGCACCCACACCAGTTTGGCCATTGTACTTATAAACAAATTGTGTCTGATCAAGTACATTTTTATCATCTGAAGGCGTCACAAGCATCTCCATTGCTGTATATGAAATGGTCAATGTTTCAACAGGACGATCATCCTGAATAGACACACTAAAATTTGAAATCATGGCATCTGTAAGTGTGATTTTCATGATTTCTTCAACACCTGGTTTACCTTGCTTGGTTATATAGAAAATTGCAGGTACACCTTGTCCGATGGTTGCTTCTTTAAACAATAATGTAGATGACTTATCCTGAAGTTTAGTAATTGTCATATCATAAAGACGCGCAGCGCTAGCTTCACGGTCATGTGAAGTACCTGTATATGAGGTAATTTCACGGCCTATACTCCAATCAACAGACAAGAGAGTGATCTTACCTGCAAACTTCGCAGCAGTTGCCTCCCCTTGAATCCCATTATAATCCAAATAAGTATTTGATTGCATGCTAATCTCCTAAAGCAGTATTAGTTCCTCTAAAAAGGAACAGTTTATTAAGCCGTCAAGTTTTATTGATATCTTTCAAATCACCAAGTCTCATTTAAATATCACCATGACATATAAATCTCATTTGAATTGGTAAGTATATAAAAATAACAGGTCAAATTATCACATATAAAACCAATTGATATTAATCACGATAAATCGAACTATGAATTACGTCGCATTTAATTTATCAGAACAAACAATTTCATTAAAAACAAATTCATAATTATTATCAACCACATCGACATAAATACTTTTAATCTCTTTCTTTGTGGCAATTAGTTCTAAAATTTCACTTGAGAGGAGAGGTAACAATATATTTTGCAGATTACTTTGAATCGCCCTTGCCCCTGAATTAATATCGCAGCAATGACAATTCAAATAATTTACAACTTGAACAGTATAATTAAAGGAAGCATCATAATGAGATTCGACACGCCTAGCGATACGGCGCAATTGTAAATGAATGATTCGCTCTAAAACATCAGAACTTAACGGTATATAAGGGATAACATTAATCCGCCCCAAAAAGGCCGGTTTGAATTCTTTCAGCATGTCACTTTGTAACGCTTGCTTTAGCCCATCAATTGAAGGGGCTGTATCTTCGTCTTCATGAAGATCCAATGTCGTCTCGGTGCCAACATTTGATGTCATGATAATGATCGTATTTTTAAAGTCGACATCCCGACCTTCACCATCTTTCAGCGTTCCCTTATCAAATACTTGATAGAAAATATCCTGAACACCCGGGTGAGCTTTTTCCATCTCATCAAGCAATACGACACTGTACGGCTTCCGCCTCACTGCTTCAGTGAGAATTCCCCCGTCCCCAAATCCGACATAACCAGGAGGCGACCCAAGTAATAGTGAAACCTTATGCTCTTCTTTGAATTCAGACATATTGATAACAGTGACATTATCTTCACTACCATAAACCTGTTCAGCGAGAGCAAGGGCCGATTCAGTTTTACCAACACCACTTGGGCCTGTCAGTAAAAATACCCCATCAGGTTTACGTTCGTCACCAAGATGCGCACGAGCGGTCTGAACGACATTTGCAATCTGGTCAAGCGCGTGATCTTGCCCGATAACACGCTCTTTCATTCTCTCACCTAAGCTCAAAATCGTCTCGATTTCGTCGCTCTGCATTCGACCTAAAGGTATACCCGTCCAGTCAGAAACAACCTCAGCAACTAACACTTCATCAACCTGAAGAAAAACCATCGGCTCGCTGTTTTCACTCAGTGAGTACTTTATCTCTTGCAGTTGCTGTTTATCTTCATCAGCAATGTCATCGACACCGGAAATCAACTTATGCGACAGCTCCTTTGCTTGCACCACCAAGCCAACTTCATCACGCCACCGGTTTTCAACCTGATTAAGATCGAGATCCGTTTGGCGCAATGTTTCCGTCAGCTTTTTTAATTTGTCGTTATGGTCAGCACCGGTAATATCTTCCCTTTCCAATACTGCTATTTCATCATTGAGCTGTTGATGGTAACGGATTAAATCTTCCATTTTTCCCGGTGTACTCACCTGGCTCATCGCAACCCGAGCACAAGCGGTATCCAGTAAAGCAATGGCTTTATCCGGAAGCTGACGTCCATTAATGTAACGACTCGATAATTTCACCGCTGCCTGTAGAGCCTTGTCAGTGATAGTGACATTATGATGTGCTTCCATCACCGGCAACAAGCCTCGCAACATCACCACGGCGGTCGCTTCATCAGGCTCTTCCACTTTGACCACTTGGAATCGACGGGTAAGTGCAGCATCTTTCTCAAAGTATTTTTTATATTCAGCCCATGTCGTCGCAGCAATCGTACGCAACTCCCCCCGTGCTAACGCGGGTTTCAATAAATTTGCAGCATCATTCTGTCCGGCCTGCCCGCCGCTACCGATTAGGGTATGAGCCTCGTCAATAAATAAGATGATCGGCATTGGGGATACCTTCACCTCTTTAATGATACTTTTCAGGCGGTTTTCAAACTCCCCCTTCATACCTGCACCAGCTTGAAGCAGGGCCAAATCCAACACTCGAATCGAAACCGCCTTCAGAGAATCAGGTATATCTCCTTGAGCAATACGCTGTGCCAAGCCTTCTACAACCGCCGTTTTACCGACACCAGCCTCTCCGGTCAAAATAGGGTTATTCTGTCGCCTGCGGGTCAAGATATCGATCATTTGGCGAATCTCACTATCTCTGCCTAGTATCGGATCGATTTCACCAGCCCGTGCCTGCTCGGTCAGGTCAACAGTGTATTGTGCTAACACTTGTGCAGATCGACTCTCCAGCCCTGTTCCCGTTTCAGCGTTAAGTGGTAATGCCTTAGTTTCATCTGAATTCTGAACGATAGAAGGCCAAACAAAAAGTAACTGTGCAGGATCAATTTTTTCCAGCTGGCTGGCATCGTGGGTCACTAGAGAGACCAGACTTTCATCCTTGAGCAACGCATAAATTAAATGGGCAGTACGTATTTGATCGTCACCGAAATCGATAGTCGCAGCCATCCAGGAAGCGCGCAATAATGTCACGATATGGGGAGATAACCCCGGTGTATTGCTGTTTCCCGTTTTCAGCCTTTCTAGCCCTTGCTGTAACTCATTTTGAAAATCCGGCAAACTTATATCGAAGTGATGCGCAATCACGCATAAGTCTCCCCTCGGCTCATCGATCACAGCCGATAACCAATGCTGGATTTCAACACTGAAATGACTACGGCTATTACATAATGCAGCCCCCGCTTCCAACATCGTTTTACAACTAGGCGATAATTTATCGACTAACGATTTCAACGTCATTGTTGACATGCAACGTTCCTTTATTGAATTAATATACTGAGCTCAACCCACCGGAATGCTGAGCTTTTTATCCATTAAATGGCGACTGATCATCAGTGCGCCCCCCAGACCTAACCCCGGACTGTTATCGGCAAGACTCGCGATAGGAAGATTTCGATATGTCGTTGTTAAACGCCACCTAACCTGGATACAAGAAGGAACATAATGTGCAACGACTTGCTTTAAAATTTGCATCAATCGCCCCTGACTCATCACAGCCCTGGCCATATCACGATTATTGACTTGTAGATCAACCTCAATGGCAGAAGATATATCCCAGACTTTCTGTCCGACAATGGTACTCATGCCCAGTTGCGCATGCTGCCCTTCAGGTTGCACTCGAGAACCAAGTTGGGTCTGGTCAGATTCGTCAAGTACCATCCAACGGCCGACAAATTCTCGGATCTCCACATCACATCCACTTAACAACTCAAGTATCTGACGTAGACTTTGAGTATTTCGGATTGGCATAGCAAGTAATCCACCCAGAAACACATCCAAGTTCTGACTTGCCCCTGTAAGGGCTTTAAGTACATCATCAATAGATGTGTTTTTTCCTGTCAGATAGTATTCATGCTGGATGGGAAATTGATATTTCTCCCACGCTCTATAATTCAAAGTAATTAACCGGTGATTAAACAAATCGAAAAACTCGCGAATAGCAACATCTTTCAATCGAGTTCGTTGCATAACCAATTCGGTGTAATGACGGGGCAAGGCACCACTTGGGCCAGTTAGCCCCATAAAATTAACATATACTTCTAGTCGTTTTATGCCATCATCACCTGTTACATCATTGATTGACTCTATAGCAGATCCCGGGAACCCCAAGTTTTGTGGCACTTTAAAACGAATCCGTTCGTTTTTTGGCAAAGTATCAGACCCTAATTCACTCTCCATAGAGCAACCGGCCAAAAAACGCTGCAACGTATATACGGCGCGATAAAAATCACTTTTATTAATTGCTTTGACTAACCGTTTAATATTCAAAGTAATACTTTTCCTCCAGCACAAGCCGGCCAACGGTGTAACCAATCTGATTGACCACGAATTCGAATGTTTAATCGAGTAAAGCTATTGATCGTCGTAAATTGAGCGAAAAAGTGAGACAAGACGCAACCGAAGAAAAATACATCGGTTCCCGACAGCTCGTTGTTACTAAATTCGAGCTCAATATCAGAGCCATGACAAAACCCCACTCGTCCGTTTTGAACTACTCTGGCATTAACTGGGGTAATCGTCATTGTGGTAATAGCATCAATAAGTACTTTACTTTGCGGTGTCTGCTCAAAGTCATAGAGCTTGAGTGTTTCTTTTAACGTTTGTAAACCATTGTCGCTGGAAAATTGATTCAGTGTTAAATGCTTGGCAAACTGCCAGCGTGTACTTTCTAACAGTTTTGGACGAATAGGGTTTGTTGGAGCGGTTAAGCAGCGAACTTCTTTCAAAGAGTCAGTTCGAAGAACAACACTCATGGCAGGCTGACCTCCGCCATAAGGCAAACGAACGGGTAAGTTCCGGTTGCTACAAAGGGCATTAACCGTCACAAGCCAATGCTCATACTCATCAACCTCAATACACTTTGCATCAGGATCAACTATCGTCAAATAACTATCACACCCCGGTTCATCATGCCCCCCCGCCCAATTCGATTGCTCGCGGCGCAGAGTCCAGAACATTTCATTTTCTGTCAGATAATTTGACTGTCCGCCACCGTAGAAAGGTGATACATCTACACGATTATCGTGTTGGTCAAAGGCCTTCACTTCCCTGATTTGGATTACTTCGCAAATATCCGCCTCGTCATAACGTGGGATCAATTGATGTTCGCTTTGTGTTAATTGCAAAGAAATCGGTTCAAGCTCTTGCTCAAATAGATTAATGATTGGAGTACAGCCTAACAGTATATTTTCGGCAGTTAATTGTTTCGGTAAAAAGTCATCGGTCTCTTCAAAATAGATATATAAATCGATCTCATGCTCGTCGCCGAACCATTCTGGTTCAAGATCTTGCAATTCAAAAAACAAAAATTTTTCTGGAAATAAAAAATGCTCAACCAATAACCGATAACCGCTAAAACTCTGTTTTTGATAAGGTACAACTTCATCCCTATCATCAAAGCCCACACTTGCAATATGACGAGATTGCAAATAATGACTGGCAATTGACTCCCCCCTGGGTGCAATAGATACACCTATCGTCGTTTGAAACAACAATTGGTAGAGTTTATAACTCAACTGAGCTTGCCCATTAAGATAAAACCGAAGATTATTAATACCCAATTCGCTCAATTGGGTATTGTCAAACTCGCAGCTTAATGTCAGTTTCAGTACCGACTTCGCACTTTGTTGAAAATTAGACCTAGGGGCTATAAACGGGGCATTTTCAAAGGTAGCGTGCGTCACTTCTACCGGCCATAACTGTGTATCGTAACTCGTCGTAAAGTGACAAGTCTTAAATCCATCAACACGGCTCTCAACAGCGCTACCCCGAGGGAGCTCAAACCCATTATCATTGATACTCTGCGTGGTCATTTTAATAATAGCCATCGAGGGTATCGTTGCATGATAATCAGGATACATCTGCCCAATCAAACCTTCGGTAAGTTCGGGAAAACTATCATCCAAACAACGGCGGGTTTGCGCTGTCAACAAAGCAAAGCTTTCTATGAGCCTAGATACATGCGGATCTTCCACATGCTCATCACCTAACCGAAGTCTGCCTGCCACTTTGGGATAACGTTTGGCGAAATCAGCCCCCATATGACGGATGAACGCTAATTCACGGTTATAATATTTTAATATTTCATCACTCATAGTTACGACTCACTTATTCGAATGCCTAAACAAACCGGCTCTACTTCCGAATCAAAAATCACTTCTTCCGGTTCCGGAGTTGCATGGAATAATGCATATATTCTCAGCCGCAATATCCGGTCTAGCGGCTGTTCCTCACTAACAACCGTGACCGTCACATCAAGAAACCTAGGCTCAAATTTCCTGATAGTTTCTTCAATAATACGACATAATACTTGTCGCCCATTCGTACTACTTAGCGGCATCGCCGAAAAGTCCGGCAATCCATAAGCAAATATCGAGCAGTCCAACTCTTTGCACCATTTCGGCCAGACAAGCCAACTCACTTTTGCATTCAACAAATTTTCCAAATCACGTCGGACGCTATGGCGCATGTCTTTCCACGTAAAAGGCTGAATAACATCCTTCCCCAGCTCCGGGGAGTCATCAATCAATCGATCGAGTAATGAGGGCAATAGCTGTTGACTTGATTTCATGGCTCCTTACTTCCTCAAATTTACACCAGAGCTACATCTGTAGTGTGCAGGTGATTTATCTGAGAAAGAGCCAACGCATCATCACCAAACAAAAACATTTTCTGACCGACACCAACACAAACATCGGTATCATTCACTGTCAGCCAATCCGTTTCTTTGCCCAGTTTTTGTGCATCAGTATTACTGGCTATATAAGTCATCGGAACAAAAGCTTCACCGCTCAATCCACCTTCGATATCAATTTCGACCTTGCGCCAAATTTGCTCAATCAAAGAGGTGACAGGCTTAAGCTCCAAGCTAATCAATGCGTCAAACGGTACTAAATAATATTGACCATTAGTTCCAAAGACTTCGAGGTAACCAGCTAATGTATCGTCTAAGTCACGCAGCCTTTCGCGTTCTATCTCATTGATAACTATTGCAACATCATTGCGGGCTTCTTCTAATTGCCTCGCACTTTCAACTAACAATCGATCATCATTCTCATTCACCGCCAATCGCAATTTAACCAAAGCAGCAAACGATTCATCGGCCTCCTTTACCAGTGAGGCAGTTGCAGCACCATTTTTAAAGTCTAATCGCGCTTGAGCAGCCCTGATCAACTGCCTTACATTGTTTACGCCAACAAGATACTCAGGGTTCTGTTTTACGAGCACATTTAGCTGCTTATCAGCTTTCTCTAACTGCCCATGAATACACAACACTTCAACAAAGCGGCTACGTAAATCCACATCCTTTGGCCTTTCCTGCAATTGACTCGCGAGATATTCGATAGCTTCCACTAACTTTGCCTGTTGAAGCAAATCATTTAGATTTTTCATATATGTTTCACTCTTATTAACTTAATTTAGGAGAAAGCTCAGTTATCAAACGAATAGTTGAAACCATTTGGTCTAATTGAAAATGTGGCCGAAGATGAATAACCGAATAATAATGCCCTGGTTGCCCGGATTTTTCCTTTATTTGAATGCGTGCTTCATTCAATGGATAACGAGAGGACATTTCATCCGAGACACCATCAGAAGACATTGTGTAATTTAACAGCCATTGCTGAAATTCTCTTTCCAGGCTTTCTGCAGTTGAAAATCCTCCCAGCCTATCTCGTCCCATCACCTTGATATAATGTGCAAACCTTGACACACACATTACGTATTGCAACATTGATGATATTCGTGCATTAACTTGCACTCCCTCCAATTCATGGTTCTCTGGCTGATTCACCGATGAATTACTTAAAAAAACCAAGTTTTCAGTATGTGGAACTGGCGAAACCGGAATAAATCCGCAATCAGAAAGCTGTTTTTCCAGCCGATCTCCAACCTGTAAATCAACAGAGGGTTTGCTCTGCTGAATTCGCCTTGTAGAACTAAAGCCACAGGTCGGAATATTAAAAAGCAGTCCTCTTTTATACTGTCCTGGCTCTTGACCACGGATCTGGCTAAACCAACCGGACGCTGTAAATGCTTTTAAGGCCACAGCGGCAAATCCATAAGCGCCATTCCCCCACAGATGATCTGACTGAGAATCAACAATTTTCTCTTCGAAATAAAATCCTTCTTTACGTGAACCATTTTGTTTGTAAGGTTCGCGCATCAAAATATGTGGAATCGTCAGCCCTAAAAAACGGGCATCTTCCATTTCTCTTAATCTTTGCCAACTTTGATAATCCACTTGCGAAAATTGTGATTGAATATCTGCTACATTTGCAAGTTCAGAATAATAATCAACACCAAACAATGATGGCTCTGCCGCTGTAATAAAAGGGGCAAAAGATGCAGCCGCTGTCTGGCAAATACCTCTTAACGTGTCAACACCATTAAATGGAAGGCCTGATGTTGGTTTATGCGATATTTTGTAGTCACCAATCAACAAACCAAAAGGCTCACCACCAGGCATGTTGAATTCATTATTATAAATCAACTTAAAAAATTCACTCTGATCAAATTCAATCGAACGGTTAATATCGCGATTCAATTCTTTCCATGTAAGATTCAATATCTTGATTTTACAACTCTGCTCACTATCGAATATAGCCAATTGATCAGTTAAATAACATAACCCGCGCCAACTTGCCTCCAACTTTTGAAACACATCATGATGGATAATTGCATTGACTTGATCATTAATTCTGTCATCAAGTGCTTTAATGGAACGTAACAATACAAGGCGAACACTCTCGCGGACATATGAAGACTGACAAAAGTCGTTATTGTCTTTTTCAAGCCAAATTCGTAATGCCCAATAGTCATCACTATTACTCAGAAATTGCTCAATAAGATCTGTTTGGGCATACCATGCTGAATCAGCAGCATTAGTGTTAATGCCTGAATCTAACTGTTCGGTATCTATAAAACGAAGTGTTGATTGCATCAATCCAAAATCCTAAAGAATAGAAAGTTAGCCTACCGCCAACTTTCTGAAATTTTCCTATCAACCAATTTCTGGAATTTTTGCAACCAAACGCAATGACGATGTCAGCTCTTCCATCTGCAACCAAGGGCGAAGCCATGCAATCGCATTATAGGCCCCAGGCTGGCCAGGAATCTCTTTAACATGAACTTTCGCAGCCGCTAATGGGTACTTGGCTCTGATTTCCTGCCCTCCTCCCTCTGACGAATTCACATACGACATGATCCAACGATTTAACCAAGCTTCAACATCATCAGCCTCCACAAAACTGCCTATTTTGTCACGAGCCATTACCTTAAGATAATGTGCAAAGCGTGAGGTGGCCATCATGTAAGGCAAGCGGGAGGAAATTGCCGCATTCGCAGTTGCATCTGGCTCATCATGGATTTTAGGTTTTTGGCAAGTTTGCGCACCGAAGAACACTGCATAATTGGTATTTTTATAATGGCATAAGGGCAAGAAGCCCAATTTACCCAGTTCTGCTTCTCGACGATCAGTAATTCCGATTTCAGTTGGGCATTTTAAATCTGGATCACCATCATCACTGACAAAAACATGTGATGCTAAGTTATCTACACGACCACCACCTTCTGCACCACGAATCGCAGTACAGAAACCGTATTTGGAAAATGCATCGGTTAATCTTGAGCCAAGTACATACGAGGAGTTCATCCAGCAGTAATCTTCATGATCGACATTTATCGCAAGTCCAGATGCAGCGTCAACACTGAATTCCTCATAACGGAATGCTTCGGTCTGCAATGAGTTTTTACCGTAAGGCATACGAGCCAAAACTCGTGGCATAGTTAGAGTAACAAAACGAGAGTCCTCACTTTCTCTAAATGAACGCCACTTAGTGTACTCTATCGATTCAAAGACCTTCTCCAAATCACGAGGCTTACTTAACTCGGCCCAATCATCAAAGCCAAATAACGCCGGAGAGGCGGCTGATAAAAACGGCGAGAAACCTGCGGCTGCCACATTCGACATCAAGCTAAGGGTTTCGATATCTTCCGGATGGTTGGTAAACTCATAGTCACCGATGAGTGCACCATACGGCTCTCCGCCCGGTGTACCAAACTCGGCTTCATAGACTTTTTTAAATACTTGGCTTTGATCAAACTCGACCGCTTTACTCAGATCCTTATGCAGATCTTTTTTAGTCATATTGAGCATTCGGATCTTCAAAGTTTGACCGGTATCTGTATTCATCACAAGGTGATTAACTCCGCGCCAACTACCTTCTAATTTCTGGAATTGTTCATAGTGCATGATTTCCGCAAGTTGAATTGAAATAGCCTTATCCAAAGCCGCTATAGCTTCTCTAAAAGTCACCGTAAGGTTCTTATTCCAACTCACCGTTCCTTTTAGAGCCTCTTCGGTTAATGTACGTAACAACTCTTCGGCACGTGAGCTTTCAGTTTGCTTAGTAGCAAAAATAGCCTGCTCCAATAGTGAACCAGTATTTTCTTCGGTTGCTGCATCAAGGGTCTCAGAAGTTTGCATATTCATTATTTTTTCTCCTTTGTACCTTGATTTAATTCATCCGATAACTTCTGTAAATCATTGGTATTGTTTAAAACCGTCTCTAGCAGATTCTCCAGATCTTCGGAGCGATCAACTTTTGTCATAAGATCCCGAAGCTTATTGCGTGTCTCCATCAACTTTCGTAATGGTTCTACTTGATTAACAATAGCGGCAGGTTCAAAATCCGCCATTGATGAAAACTTAAGAGACACATCCAGCTGGGTATTATCATCAACTAATTTATTATCAACTTTAAATTTCAGTTTCGGATTCATTCGATTTATAACATCATCAAAATTATCCCTATCAATCTGAATAAACCGACGATTTTTAAGTGGCTTTAAACTGTCAACATTTTGTCCGGCGAAATCACCCATTACACCGATAACGAAGGCAAGCTCTTTTTTAACACTCGACCCTTCAGTTTCAACATCATAGGTAATATGCACCCTTGGTTTACGTACCTGTGATAATTTCCCGTGGATACTTCCCATACTATTCTCCATTTTATTAATTCAAACCAGGATAATTCATCCTCATTATAGGATGTTAATTGTTACTCTTTATTTTCCAACGATATTCCGACAAGCTGGAAATACCCTTTTCTCGCTTCACCGTCCGATATAAGCTCTTCTAATAAATCGGGTAATGCCATATCACTCCAACGCACTACCTGGTCAATTGCGTATGCCATGGGAGAATGGGGCTCTGTTTTTTTAAAGAAGTCGGCTATTTCCATTAAGTTCTTAATCGCTTCTTTGCGCGAGCTTAACTGCTTAAAAAGTACTGACGCTTCCTTCTCATCCGCCATATTTCCGCTTGGTAATATTTTCACTTCTTCAAGCATTGGTTCTTGCAACTTATCATCCGCTAAGTAAGCAACAGCATCTAAGCAGGCCTGCAATCTTTTGGAAATTTGAGTCGTCGGTAAAAGAACACCACATGCGCTGTCCATTAAATCTACTAAGGTATCATAGGCTTGAATACTCTGTTGAATCTCTTGATACAGCTTTTGATAAAATTCCGACTTAGAAGAATGAACCGCATCAAGTACTTTTTCTAGTTCAATTCCACCCGCATTAATACGCTGCTTTTTCTTGTCTTCATCCAAACGGTCTATTTCTAGGGCTTGTTCATACTCCCACAAAGAATAAGCTTTCTCACCATTATGTTCGGTTATTGGTATACAAGCTATCGGCATTAACAAGGTGCCTTCACCTTCAACCCCATTCAAACCCACAAGGGGTGCAATGCGCGTTTCCACCCCATCTTCATCTGGCATCGGATATAAATCCTGCCAGAATTCGTCGATCAATACTGCTGCGGTTCTAAAACCAGTCATCAGGCCTCGAAAACCATAATTTCTCGCCAAAGCTTCAATTAACCAAGCAGTAAATTCTAGGTCCTTGCATTGTGAGATCAATAATTCTGGAACTTGTTCTAATATGTCACGCCATTGATAAGCATAATTAAGCAATGGTTCATTATCGACCAATGCATTTCTCTCTGCTGCTCGCGCTTTATTTCTCACATCTTTAAGTAAGAAATAAGGTGAATTAGGAGAAGTATCGGTGCGCGGATCTTCTCCCGTTGGTTGAAATTCTAATATTGGTGCTTTTAATGCATCAAAATCAATTAACTCATCGTCCATGATTAACCTGTGATTATGTATAAACAGTATTGGGATGTTTTTATTTATTGCCTAGCGTAGTTAAACAGAGGAACGGTATCATCACTCTCTGTTCCTTGCTGGTTATCCCCCCCTGTATTAGTGGCTCGAACTAATACACAAGTCACATTGTCTGAGGCTCCTCTCACGAGTGCGGAATGCATTAAAGCCAAGCCAGAATCTGAAATTATGTTCGATTGCATGCAGTGCGCCATATGAGCATCTGGTAACTCTTTAGTTAGCCCGTCAGTACAGAGCAGAAACTGATCTCCCCATACCAACTCCCCGGAAATTTGGTCAATCACGATATCAGGGCCAACACCAATAGCCCGAGTGATCACATTTGCCATAGGGTGATTTTCTGTTTCATATGCTCGAATTAAGCCCTGCTCGACCATATCCATAACCTGGCTATGATCTCTAGTTTTTTGCACTAACTGTTGATTTCGCTGCAAGTACAAACGACTATCTCCCACCCACAGGCAATGATATCGCCCATCTTGAACAAATAGCAGAACGGCTGTTGTCCCAATCGTTTCGCCCTGAAGATAACGTTGCGAATAGTCAAAGATTCTGCTGTTTGCTTCATCAAGTGCTTTTCGCATGTAATCAATACCTAGTGACTCCCGAGGTAACTCTTTGACGAACTGCTGCACAGTATCGACCAACATCCTGCTGGCAACATCACCAGCTTTATGCCCCCCCATACCGTCGGCAACAACCCAGACACCTTCAACTGTGCACTCCAAATAAGCATCTTCGTTATAAGGCCGTACCTTACCGGCATGGGTTTGTGCAAACGAAAAAAAACGCCAGTTTGATTCTTTTGATTTCATTACCATCCCCATTGCTCCCAGTTGCCATCTAACATGGCCGAAAACTGACTGACTAATGGCAAGCCTTTTGTCACCAGCGTACATTCAGGTATCTGCTCAGAGCCGGAGGTCCACCAGATACAATAACGATCAAATTTTTCCCGGAAAGCCTTATGCTGCAAGTGATCTGAATGAAAATCTTGTCCACCCAGCAATACCAACTGCTCACTATTACTCGTATCTATCATTATTACAGGGCGTTCAGGCTTCTCTTCAAGAAACCCGTCGGCCGTATTTAACGTTGAAATCCATTGCTTTAGATCGATCGGTTCATCTAATAGTTTCAAAACATGATCTTCTGTATTTTGGCTCCACTGCTGTCGAAGCCAATAACACACAGCAGGCCTATCCACTTCTGCCGCCACGGTAAAATAGAAATGCCGCCCGACTTGGTCAATGCTTGGCATGAACGTGCCAACCATCCCGCTATCACCGCACACCCCCGCTGACAAAGAGAAATGCCACACCGGACTCGTCAAATAATAATCAAGCCACTCTTCTCCGAGCTGCTCACGACTAACTGCAAGGGTTGCCTGGAGCCATTCATTCCAAGGTTTAACAAAATCAGGCGAGATTTGATCTTGTATGAAGTCTCCTCGCTCGGGAACCTTGCCAAAATACCCAAGTGAGGGCTTTACAGTTTCATCGGGCACGAAAACCTCTCAAGATCTTTTAACCAAAATGGATGGGCCACGCTACTCGGCAATAATTGAAGCTCAGCTCTATTTCCTTTGACTTCAACCTTCACGAGATGATCTTTACGGGTTTTGCTTCGGTGCCTTGCTGCCTCATCCAGCATTCTGAATAGCCCCCAGCTGCCAGCATAATTCTTAGTAATCGAATGGCCTGACTGTGGTGGCGTAAAGACCAAACGGACTTTTGAAGACTCGCCCTTCCATGGCCAAGTAAATTGCATAACCCGCGTAGGCCCGTGGCGGTACATCATTGATTGACCACCAAGTTCGAACTTGAAGTTACTGATATGCTGATCCAGATACACTGACTCGATACCAAACTCGACCCTTGGAAACTGACTTTCAGGTTCAAAAAATACATCCCGGATCCGCCTTGCTTGCTCAAAAGCACGCAACGAGGCCTTACTCACACCAATACTTTTTGTAAACCGCCAATTACGCTTCGATGTATCCACAAAGGGCTCAAGATAAGCCGTGAAAAATGTATCCATCGTACCGCCGTAGCCAAAGAATCGACCGAAATCTTTCAGGCGGACTTCCTTCCTCGCTCGACTACTAAACGGATATTTCCCTTTTATAGCCGCCTTATATTCACGAACAACAGTATCTTGCCAAATTGTATTAAGGTGTATTTTCGAACCTTGCTTTGCCAGCTTCCTCGTTTGGCGTTCTAACTGATTAACCCATTGATTAAACGGCAATGGCAGGTGATCTTTCACTTGGCTTAACGCACTGTTTAAGTCACCCTGGGTCTCTCCCCTCAATAAACTTTTATAAGCGGCACTGTCTCGATCGCCCGTTGCTCTTAGTTCTGCCAAATAATTATGCAATAACACTAAAGATTCGTTTAGCGCACTGAGATCGTTTTCGTTAAGTGCCAAGAATTCAGAAAACTTATTTTCTATTTCCTTACCTGGTAACTCTAACTCTACAACTGGCATCTCATTTGGCAGGTAACGTGCAATTCTTGATTTTCTTTGCTCAAGCGCAACACTCGCAGCATTACCAGCTATCGCTCCGGCAACTTTGGCGTTCTTACTAACGGGTAATGTCGTTAGGCGAAGTTGTTTCTGTACACCAAGAATCAAACTTTCTAACGGCTGCTCAGATCCAGCGAGTACTTTTGCCTGCGCCAGTCCATCCTTTGCATTGCTATAAGATTTCAGCCTTACATCACCAAGTAGCTGAGTCCACTCATAGACATAGTCTCGGTAATATTTATCATTGACAGATTGGGTTACCTGTTTGCGAGCTGACTCGCCAAGTAATAGCTCATCACCATATACCCAGCTATCCTCCATAAGATTTTTAACAATTCGCTTATTCTCAAGCTGAAAAATGCCATGAAAACCACTGTAGGTGTATAGGCCAGAGATCCCCTCGGAGAGAGATTTACCACTACGCCGTTCGAAAATACCGTGGCTTTCAGCTCCCAGCACATCAGTCAATCTAAAATCAGGTACATGGCTATCGATATATTCAATTTTCAACCGCTGATAGGCTCGCTCAGACAACGGCATTTGTGTCAGTATGTTTCTTGCCGTTTGTATCGCATCGTCATCAGCGCCAACACCCGTGATTCCACTCTTAAGTACATTCTTTGTATGCTCCATTAAAGATTGACGAAGCGGTATATTGACTTCTCCCGGAAACATTCGCTCAAAAAAAACGGAGAACCAGCTAGTTACCTGATCTTCTTCATAATGCTCAGCATCAAACAACATCAAGTACGTTTTCAATGTCTCGTAAAGGTATTCAAGATAACTGTCATTGGTTGCCATTTCTTGCTGTAGAGAGTTAACTAGGTAAGGTGCAAAATATCCTTGCAACCCACGCTCGTAGGCTGCTTTCGCTGGCTGCCCTATCTTATCTCCCTGATACAGACCAACACGCTCAACCTCATCAGCATCAAGCATCCTTTCGCTATAACCAGCTGGAATATTCTTTAGCTGGTCTAGCGCATGTACCAATGTCACTACATCAGTGTCCTCACTCAGTTCAGGTGAAATAAGTTGCTGGTATTCATCAACAGCGGCGCTGGCCTGAGTGATAAGCGCTTTATTCCATCGATAACTATTAAGCCAAAGAGCACTGGCTACTGACATCGAGACAACACATGACGCTAGTACGCCGCGTCTTAACCACAGGTTCTGTTTTTGATGATTTCGATTATCGGTACCAAGATACTGTTCAGGAAATATGACTTCTTCAAACAAGCGCTTGATGAAATAACCTTTTGTATCAGAACCTGGCTGCTGTAGGGGGATCTGACCTAAACCCAATCCCCCTGAGTTTTCGGCCACAACCCGGTCGATTGGCATACCTTCCTGGGTTGCACTTGCAATAAAGACGCCACGCAGCATTGGCGCTTCCTCAAACGTATTGGGTGTAAATACCTCTTTGAGAAAATCATCGGCTGCCGCCTGAAGGGACCTAAGCTGTTTCGGGAATTCATAAACCAGTGTCCGCTTATCTATATCTCGTACGCTTTGCATGCGAGTATTCATTCTTTCCACAAGGCGTCGGAGCATACAGTGAAACTCACGATTAAACAGCGCAACAACACCCCGCTCAGGATCATCAGCTTTTTCAGGGAAGGTCATGCCCCACACTTGTTCACGATCTTCATGACTTAAATCAGAAAAAAATTCACTAAAACCGGCGACTAAGTCTGCCTTGGTCAAAACCACATATACAGGGAAATGCATCCCAAGCTGATTTTGAAGCTCTTGAATTCGATGTTTGATAGCACGAGCATGAAGGGTCCGCTCTGTTCGAGTTTGTGTCAGCAAGCTAGCGAGGCTAACTGTCACAATCGCGCCATTGATCGGCCGACGAGTACGATATTTCTTTAACAGGCCGAGAAAACCAAGCCAAGCCCTCGAATCTTGCTCACTATTGCTATCTTGTGTCGTATACCGACCAGCGGTATCTATCAGCACAGCCTTGTTGGTAAACCACCAATCACAGTGTCGAGTGCCACCAATACCAGCTAGTGGGTCATTTCCCAATTTATCTTTTAATGGAAACTCCAAGCCTGAATTATTGAGTGCTGTGGTTTTACCTGTTCCAGGCGGACCAATAAGGATATACCAAGGTAGTTGATAAACACTTTGTCCCCGAACGAGCGAGGAGCTATTCAATACTTCTAGTGCCTGCACAATTCGAGAGCGAAGTGTATCGATCTCTTTCTTAGATGCGGAATCTGCATTATTCGACTTGTCGCCATCTAACAAAGTTTTGACAGCATTTTCATTCTGTTTCTTACTTTTCGTTCGAGAGCCAATGTTTATCGCTCCCCACAATAGCGCAAGAACAAGCAAAACAGTCAATCTTGATACCGGGCTAGACAATGGCTCAGATCCAGCCACCGCAACCAACGGGCCACCGAACCAAATCAATAGCGAAATGGCTAATAGCCCCAGCAGCGAAATAGCCCATTTAGAACAGAGAATATCTCCGAGCCACTTAAAAAATCCCTTCTTGAACATTAGTACTGACCAATCCTTTATTGTAAATACAGTAAGTCAATCTCAACACGACGATTACTCGCCCGATTGTCAGGACTGTCGTTCGGTTTTCTTGGCTTTGAATCTCCTAACCCTTCAGGCCATAAGCGACCATGTAGATCAGTTCCCAATGCCATTGAATTGGCAACTGCAGTTGCTCTGGCTAAAGACAGATGCCAATTCGAAGGGTATCTGCTGGTAAAAATAGGCTGATCATCGGTATGGCCTGTAATCAATATCCGACCACGTGTTGACTCCAGCGTCCTAGCAACTTTAGAGAGCAAAGGAATTAAAGCCTCTTGCACTTCGGCACTACCAGATAGAAATAACTCGCTAGATTTAATAATGACTCGTACACGATCGGGCAACTCGACCAGCTCGAGCACTCCTCTTTCAACTTCGCTTTGCAATAGCTGCTGCAAATATAATGAGTCTGGAGCGCTTGATGGCTGTGCTATAGCTTCTTTCGGTTCCCACCGGACCAAGGTATTTATCGCATTAAAAGTCAGATTGGATTGGGTATTAATTGTGTAGCTAAACGCCATATAAATCGCCAGCGTCATGGCAGCAATCACAGATACAAGTACCCATAAAGGAATTCCATTTTTTGGTTCCGTGCCATGTATAACTGAAGCACTCCACGCAGGAGAGAGATCTGTCTCCACTTCGCCCTGAAGACTAAGCAAAGCCTGATAAATTTTTTCACGATAGGTCTCAAGCTTCTCTATACCACGCTCTTCAACGCGCATCTTGCCAACAAACCCCAACGACAAGCATAGGTACTGCAGTTCGAGTAACTGCGAATTAGCTTGTGGCTCGGTCAGTGCGCTATCCAGAAGGGTATAAAAATACTCACCGCCAAACGTTTCTGCATGAAACGTTGAGAGTAAACTCTCTGTCGACCAATTGGACTGCTCTCCCCAAACGGTATTTAGGACTGTTTCATCAATAAAAGAGCAAATACAGTATCTTGCTGCCTCAGTTTTCTCACTCGCTATCGATAAGTGGCGTAACCGAGCCTCATAGTCATGTACCAAATCAATACAGCACTGCTGAAAAAAAGACACATCACTATGATCAGCGGTAGAGCGAATTTGGCCAACAAGAGATAACAGCGATCCCGCCTCTTCGATCAGCGGGTTATCACCCAAAGGCATCAACCCGCTAAACTGATTACCGGTCTTAATCTTTGTTAGCACGACGGTTTGTTCAGCAGTATGGGCATGATCCGGCTTCGCCGCGTTCTTGGCTTCAGCTGTCTTGCCTCGCCCCCCTGGACGAGGTTTAATAAACGTTGCCTCTGACATTATCCTAATCCTTTAACCACACTCTTTTTCTTAATTTATTGCCCATAACTGCATATCTAAATCTGGATATTTCCCTGACAAATGCAGAGCTATACCGCCACTGGCACTCAATCGTTGCCAATAGTCGTTACTTTTATCTAATTGAAAATAGTGATAACCCGCATGGTAAGGTATTTGCCGAGGTGCCACAGGCAAAGCAGTCGTCGCAATACCTGGCAGCTGGTTATTGACCAAATCACGTATATGTTCCACCGGCCCAATTTTCACTTGAGCCGGGAACCGCCGGCGCAATTCTTCATTTGGAATATCCGCTTTGACGGCAAGCACGAACATGGATCGCTCTAACAGCCCTTTATCAGGAACAGCAGCAACACGAATGCCAAACTTTGTCGCTTCGATAGGTAGCTGTATTGCCGTTTGTTCAAGAACAGCGCTCATATACTGATTTAACACTGTCATGAGATTGCCCAGTACCATTGTTAGATCATCATGTAGGTACACCGGCAATTCAGGCGGGCGCTTGGTATCGCCAGAAAAAGTAGCCAACTCTCCTGCCATTGAAAGTAAATAACGGCAAAGCGTTTCTGGATGTAAGCCGTCGGTGACTTCAAAATGATTTAGCAAAGGTTGATAACGATTCAGTAACTGAAGCATTAGAAAATCAGCGATTGAACTTGCCGTTCCCTGTCCTTGGCTTAACCGACCGGCAACACTGTCTGCCCGTAGCTTGACCATTCCACTTAACTCGGTTAGGAATCGTTTTATAACCCTATTACGCTGAACATTTAGGCATGGCGGGATATATTTTTCGTCAAGGATCACCCTTCCTTCATCATTTATTTCAATAACGCGAGCAATTGGCAGCGTGACATAGCCAGACAAGCTGTCACTGGACAGCTTCAATTCAAGCGCTACTTTAGCGAGCTGCAATACATCCGTCGCATCACTTCCGACATTAAAGTCAGCGACTTCATGATCTTCAAAACGATACCGTGTCACCTGTGAACTGTCGGAAGCTGCGATATTCATCCCGCCAACCTGTTCGATCGGGATAGTCAGATAGACAATTTGTTCTCTAACGCTTTTATCGAGTTGAAGAGGTAGAGGTAATGCATCGCGCTTAGGACTAATGATTGCACTTCCATCTTGCATCCGAGCGTAAATGCTTTCGAATCCAAGTTTGCCATGGTTCAATAGAGCTTCATCTACGGTCAACTCAAAAAAACCCCATGAATAACTAGAAGCTTGGCTAACAAGTTCATTCAGTTCATTCAGCATGAAGCGCTCTTGCTGTTGAAAATGCTGTGGGCGCAGAAACATCCCCTCGCTCCAGACAACTCGGCTATAATCGCTCATATTTGCATATTCCTTGCAACTGCAATGTTGTTATTGGCTATTTTATAAATACCGCTAGCTCACCAACATTGATGTGTACTGTTCGATATTCACTTGAATCGATTTCAACAACTTCACGCCAACGCGCATTTTCGATATCTCGATATGCCACTAAAATACCCGCATAACGACTTCCCGGAGCCAAGCTCAGTTCATATTTATGTTCAGAGCCAGGAGCGAGTTCAAACTCATTTTTCAAAATCAAGTCAGGGCCAAGATAATTTTCCGGATCGTCATATAATGCAAAGAAATCCCGAGTCTCAAATATTGTTTTTGAAGACAATTCAAATACTTTAACCACTACGGGTGATGATCTGCCTTTCAAGTCGGGATTTACATCATGAGAAACATCAAATTTTAGTATTGTATAAGCAGGAACAACATAGTTTGCAACTGTACAGGCATTAACAAATAATAAGAGAACAGTTACAAACATCAACTTACACTTTATTGTTTTCAACAAATTCATTATTTAACCTCTCGTAAACTTGCTTCATATGATTTAACAAAATCATCCCAACAATAAATTTCACTCGAATTTTCAAGATCATTTTCAAGGCGCCTGTACATTGCTTCGTATGCATTCCAACTTTTTATCTTTGAACTACCCGGAGAAAATCGAAACCATACATTTTGATCGGCGCCTATCTCTACAATGGATTCTGGAGAAAGTGTTTTCATTATTCCTCCCACCGCACCATCTACTCCAGCCAGCAATGCTTTCTCATGTTTTTCTATATCCAGAAAAGCTTCTTTGATTGCTTGTTCCGGTGGTAAAAAGCTAGTACTTTTCCGGCTGAATAAATTATGAATGGCATCTTCGAGCGTGGCAGAAAATTTCAATGGATTGTTTTCTTGGCGTTTAAAGTGTGTCTGATTCAAACGGCTGGTTTGCTTAAATGCTGCACGCTGATGCAAAGAGTCCATAAGTCCGGTCATCAGGTACTGCATTGAAACACCCAACTCATACCACCATTGTTCATCAGTTTCTGGTGAGATCATGCCCTGACTAATGCCAAGTCCACGGATAAAAGCATCTAAGCCATCAGGCATATCATCGGGCCCACAGTTCACCTCATTAGTAGACCGACTATTATTCGCCAATAGGCCATCCTCAAAGGCATCTTCATGGCGCCTCTCTGGCTGGTTCAATGCGAGAACACCTGATTGCAGCTCTACGGGCTCCGTCGTTAACATAGCGCTCCAATCTTCAGGAATAGGCAAGTCATGAAGTAACTCCGGCAGCGGTGCTTCAGTAGAAGGCGCGATAAAACTGTCTTCGGCGTGAGTAGAAAATACGGTTAACGAACTTGCCATCTCTGAGTTTTCAAAATGGCTTTCATTAGATTGACTTAAACGACTTAATTCACTGGTAGAAATACCAAAGTCACAATCATCCTGAAACTTTTTATTTCCAAAGCTCAATTTTTCATTCGGAGCAGTAACGTGAATATGATTAATTAACACATCTATTTCATAATCACCAAATGCAATACAATCACCATCAGCAAGGATATGAACGGTTTTTCTCCCTAATGGTTTAACTGATCTGTTAATAAATACACCGTTGGTAGACATATCAACAATTACCAGTTTCTCTCCCTGCTTCTCAATATAAGCATGCTTACTTGATATAACACGTTCAGGATCCGGAAGGAACCAATCACACTGTTCAGAGCGCCCGATAACAAACGTTTGTTGTTTATCATTAAACAACAAAGTCTTTTTCGATTCAAAATCTGAAGTGAAGCGATGATAACTCACAACCGAAAATGTTATTTCCATAGCAAAACTGCCAACCATTAAAATATATTGATAAAACTAATTTAAAACAAAACGTAAAAACAGATTTGTAATTTAAGTGTCATGCCACTATAAAGCGTTTCTTTACCGCGATACTAAAAATAACCTTTTGAAATAGCAACGAGAGGTTTTTACTCAATTTTATTTATTCCACACACATCATAAAATCAAGTTCAACACTGTTGCATTGAGTGTGAATAACTCAGTACTTCACCGCATTCCTCTTATTATCAAATAGGAAGATAATAGTTTCATTGTTATTCAGGACGCCATACAACGGCTGAAATAGATTGTGTGGGGAAATCATCGACATGGAAAACACTGATAAAATTAACATTTCTAAAATAAAAGATGCGGTAACAGACCAGCAAGGTGCAGATAACTCAGCGTCCGATAAAACACGTGTGTCAACCAGAACTACACGGCAAACAGGAGATTTATCCTCTTCACAATCACCAGCAATATCAAATAACATCTCCCTTAAAGGAAATATTATTAAGGGCCGATACAGAATTGAAGCGCTTATTGGCCACGGCGGGATGTGTGATGTCTATCAGGCAACCGATTTATTATTAGAAGCATCAGGAAGTTCCGCTCCCTATGTGGCACTCAAAATATTACAAAGGGAGTATCTAAACCAACCCGGCGCCGCCAAAATACTCATTCGTGAGGCACAAAAAACCCAGCAGCTAAGCCATCCCAATATTATCCGTGTCTATGATTTTGGTGGCGAAAAGCAAGCCCACTACCTCGTTATGGAATGGCTCGATGGCGAAACGCTCGAAGAAGTTATCCGTCGCTCCCGCCCGAACGGGTTAAATTACAAAAGCGCGGCCAAAGTTCTTAATCAGGTAATTGCGGCACTCAAGTATGCCCACAGCCAAGGGGTCGTACACGCCGACTTGAAGCCAAGCAATATAATGCTAACCCGTGACGGAACAATTAAGCTATTCGACTTTGGTGTATCCAGAGCATTTAATCTACATGCTGACGATTACTCGACAGAAGTTCAAAATGAAACCAATGCACTAAGCGGTTATACCCCAACTTACGCGTCGCCCAACCTATTACAGGGTAAAGAACCTGAGGCAAAAGATGATATTTTTGCCTTTAGCGCCATCGCCTATGAGCTATTAACCAGTCAGCACCCCTTTATGCGCAAACCTGCCGATCTTGCGCAAAAGTCCCAAATGAAAGCAAAAAAACCTCGGCATTTAAGCCCCTACAAATGGTACATTCTTCGCCAAGGGCTACATTTTCAGGCTGATTCTCGGCTGGAAAGTTTCTCAGATCTGGACAAACGTATCAATATCCACTTCGGCCCTGTTGTTACTGCCTTGGTCGCGGCATGCTGTGTTGCCGTTACTATCGGATATGGTTACCAACAAAATAATATTAAAATTGAACAGCTTTCCGCCAACTTACAACAATCTAAGCAAACCGTCCTGGATGTTCAAAAACTCACCAAGCTCTCGGCTTCCGAGCTCCTTACTGTGATTCCTACTTTATCCAAGCAGAAGCCTTTGTTGATCGATGGCCTACTTCGCCACAAGCAGCAACAAGTGCTGACGATATATGAACATCGTATTAATACAATCCTAAATAATCGAAAAGAACGCTATCCTGACTATTATGCTGTAGAAAAAGAACTCCTGGCGGCACAGGCTCTCTATCCAGATTCAAAAACATTACAGGCAATCTCAGAAGATATTAGTACCAGTTGGCAATCCACTGTTGAAATGCTAGTACAGCGGCTCAACGCAGCACTAGAAAAAGGGCAATATCAGCCATCTGATAATACTGATATTCACCAGCTCCTTGCCGATTTGACGTTAGTGAAAAGGAACTACCAGTTTAAGCCGACAGCCAAAGCTCACGAGACTTTTTCAAGCGCTTTTGATCATGCCACTAAAATGCTCGATTTATTAGCCCTCAAACAGCTAATCAATGTTGGTGAATTAATATTTGCTAACAGCCCGACTCAACAGGAATTACTGGCATCAGGAAAAAAATTGAAGGGTTCGATTCAGATCCTGGCTGACTATCAAGCCCAACTCAATGAAGGTTATACCCCTGAGTTTCCATACAAAGCCGCCGCTCTGTATTATAAAAACAGCTTTGATGAATTAAATGAAAAACTCAGCAAAATCAAAAACGTCACACAGCTAGACTCCTTGAACAAAGACGTAGAAACCCTTGCCGGAAACTTGCCGAATGACTTCTCTCATCTCATTCAAATGCGCCTTTCGTTGGCTACCCAGTACCTAGACTTTTCAGAAAATCTCCTCAAGGCCAATAAAGTACGCACAGCGAACATGGTAATGAAAAAGGCCAACAACCTATTTACAGAAGTTGAAAAAGCACGCTCGGCATATTAACGCTCGAACATTGTTTCACTAAACAAGATATTAAGGGACTTATATGCGGGCTTTAGGGAGATTCGACCGTGCACTTTGATACTTCACTAACCAGCGCCAAATTCAATCAAACACTACTGGTTGACGCTGTGGGGTTCTGTTATGTCATCGCTCCTGTCCACCGGGCAGTAGACGGCGATCTGGGTCTCGCAAAAGAGCAGTATAAAAACAAGTACTGGGCAGACCGGTTACTACGAACCCACTGTAATAGGTGGGGTTATCGCTTTAATTTACATCGGTTATATCGCCAGCTTTGCCCCAACCCACTTCAGCACCATAAATCCAGTGACGAGATGATCAATGAGCTGAGTGATCGTATGGCGCACGGAGAGTTTTTAGTATTCTGCGTTGATAACTTGATGCGATCACCAGCTGGTAATAACACCACCTAAAGCTACCAATACAGATGTACCTATTGACCGATACAAAAAAAGCCCGACCTAAGTCGAGCCTTTCAAATTGACCAGCAGAAATTAGTGCTTAGCAATCTCTGTTTTCTTCAGATCTTTAACGTTCTTGCTCACTTCGCGACGCTCTTTAGATAGCTCGGCACTGATGATAATGTGATCATCAACGCGATCTTCGTAGTCGCCTTTCATATTCTCTACGATTTCAACGATTTGATCGTGAGTCATGTCTGCTTTGATGTAATCAAGCAGGTTTTCTAGCAGCTCAACACGCTTGCGGTTATCACGGACCTTACGATCGTTATCCAGGATTTCACGTTTCAGTTTGTTTTTGCGGCGTGTCTGGCGAACAAGCTCTAGGATAGTGTTCATTATTTGTCCTTTTATGAATCTACAAAGCCTAACTGACTTTGTTATAACAGAAAAATATGTTGTTACTCAAGTCACATTACCAACAGAAAAAAATTATCAACGATTCTTTGATTTAATGCAGCAAAGTGCTAGGTAGGAAAACTTCATCATTCCCACTTATCGTTACAATATGCGCAATGTCTCAAACGTAAGAAAACGCTTTTAATTCATCTGTCTATTGATTGAGAACGAGGTCCCGATTTCAGCTAAATCCTGTGAATCGGACCACAAATTTATCACTTAACTATTTGCAATTAGCATATCAGTGCCTACTCTTTCATTAGACCAGTAGTGTTTGGCAATGATGCAACAATGTAACGAAAACTCTTCATGTATAGGCTCTTGTTTAAGAATGTTGTACTGAAGCAATCTGTTTCAATTGTCACCAAAGTTAAATAGTTATTGGCGCTTATTGTTGATGTAGAAATTCAGGAGACAACATGTCTAAAGCAACAGGTACCGTTAAGTGGTTCAATGAAGAAAAGGGTTTCGGTTTTATCACTCAAGATAACGGCGGTGCTGACGTATTCGTTCATTTCCGTGCTATCACTGGCGACGGATTCAAAACACTTGCTGAAGGCCAAAAAGTGGCTTATGAAACAGAGCAAGGTCCAAAAGGCTTACAAGCGGCAAACGTAGAAAAGATCTAATCTATCTTCTACTTATGCAAGTAAAAGGGCTATTTGGCCCTTTTTTAATCTGTGCAATTTGTTTTTATATAATTTTCTTTTTCCCCCGCTATCAAGTCATTTGTCACTAACACATTGTAAAAACCAGAGATTATCCTACGCACGAATGATACCGATATCACATTTTCTTCGATAAGCACTTAAAACTTAAAGTAATTGCTTGCCCTGACCTATCCCTTATGGCTTAATAGTCTCCGGCCTGTAATGCAGACCTATTTATGCAACAAATTGAAATAGAAAACTTCGTTCCACCGCTTTGCAAAAAGCGCAGTTGTCCTGAAGAGCTTCATTATTCTTTTGTCCATAAGTAATACATTATGTTGGCTTAAGTACGCAAAAAGCGTAATTTTAATTTTTTTTCAGGAGACATGTCATGTCTAAAGCAACTGGTATTGTTAAGTGGTTTAACGACGAGAAAGGTTTTGGTTTTATCACTCAGGACAATGGCGGCGCTGACGTATTCGTTCATTTCCGTGCTATCGCTGGTGACGGTTTCAAATCTCTAGCTGAAGGCCAGAAAGTATCTTTCGACGTTGAACAAGGTCAGAAAGGTCCTCAAGCTGCTAACGTTGAGCGTATCTAATTTGATACCAAGCGTTTAAGCTTTGAAGAAAGGGTGTCTTAGGATGCCCTTTTTTGTACCTAAAATTTATATTCACTGTCCCCTCCTCTCTGATGCCTTCTTTGTATTAGTCGATTAATATCTCAGTTTCAACACTTCATGTAAGTCACTCAATAATCATTGCTCTAAGTGATTAATATTGTTGATAAAGTGCTTTATATCCCACGCTATTAACTCGATTAAAACACTAGTCACAATTTATCTATTTATCAATACAGTTTCATTCGCCAGGCTAATAATATCTTTCGTCCTATAAATACAAACAATAAGGACGACAAAATAATGAAACACATCCTTTTCGCGATAATAAGCCTTGCTCTTTCGACATCGGCCGCAGCGGCAACCTGTAATCAACACCTAGATGTTGGTACACCGAATCAAAGCGATCAGATCCTCTGCAGGGATGGTTATGCCGCAGGTTACAACTACCAGAACAAAGTTTCTAATTGGGTGGCGTATCACATCACCGAAGAAAGCGTGAATGCCTTCTACGAACGCTCTAACAGCTTCCGTACTGATGCTGAAATTCCAACCGCCTATCGTGCAAAAAGCAGTGATTACACGAAAACTGGCTATGACCGTGGCCACCTAGCTCCTTCTGGCACCATGGATTTCTCGCAAGAGTCAATGCAGCAAAGTTTTCTGATGTCTAACATGGCTCCTCAACTACCGGGTTTTAACCGCGGAGGCTGGAAAGCCCTTGAAGAAAAAGTGCGCGAGTGGGCCAATACCTATGATGAACTATATGTCATCTCTGGCCCGATATGGGACGGTAATGAAACCTATATTGGCAATGGTGTATATATTCCAAATAGCTTCTATAAAGTTATTCTGGATCCAGCCTACAACGATGCAATTGCTTTCATCGTTCCGCACCGCAAGGTGTCATCTTCTGAGCTTTCAGGGTTCATCACAACAGTTGATGAAATTGAGCAGCTAACCCAGCTAGATTTCTTCAGCGCACTGCCAGACAGTGTAGAGAATGAAATTGAAGCCGTTCAGTGGGAAATGTGGTAACAGTACACATATAGAATAAAGCTCGTCATCTGGCGAGCTTTAAGTAAAACCCGTTAGTTGTTCAATTCACAGAAACGACAAACTCATAGCCCCCGTAATAACGCCATGAATGGTGGGCTTTAGTGTCTTCCTTGCTATGATTTTCTTGATGCATATCATCCGTCAAGTTGTTAATCTATAGCCTCTATTAACCTGTCTGGTAATCGTCATGGAAACCCTCAACCTATGGTTAGAGTTCATCAATGAACTCCTAAAGCTAATCAGCTAGCTACCAAAACAAGGCTTCATGTGCCGGTAGCTACTGTCTCAGCCTAGGAGCAGTAATCGCTGAGTGTGCTTAGTTAACGATAGGGCCCAATATCTCGCGTATCATCCTAGGAAGCGGCAGTAAATCTTCTAGGGGTATATCATCTTCCATCCCCATTAGTTCCGGGTAGCCCTGTACGTGCTGATAAATCGCCTGAATGATGTAAGGTACTGCCAGAATCTTATATTTTCCTTCCAAAGGTGGCTCACTGGCATTAATCTGCATATATTTCTTACCCTTGGATTCACGGATCATTCTGCGTAAAAACACGGCTAGCGGAAGACTGGGCACAAGCGGAAAGTACAAGCAATAAAGTTTCTTTAACGTTTTAGTATTCCAGGCGTGGGGGACAATATCTAACGAGTTAGCAATTCGATCACATTGATCACCAAGTCTCTGGTCGGAATACTCAGCAAAATCTTCATTTCCCGCAGTTGGCCCCGCAAAAGCCACCGTTGAGATATTGGCATTTTCAGATAATCCTGTCCCTTGAATGTCTTTCAGCCATAGCGCCATAGTTGGAGACAGTGCCCCACCCAAACTATGACCAGTTATGCAAATATCCCCTTTTCCATCAGCTCCCAACTCGCTATTGAGAAACTCCAATATTGTTTTCTTCGCTCCCGGCATTCCAGATTCTGGTCGGAGTGCTTGTAGGATCATGAGTCCAAAATTGGTGCTTTCAGAAATTTGAGGTACTAAATGTTGCGGGGGATTACCAAAGGGCCAGTCCTTTAAGTTTTTTGCTTGAAAGTCCCATATCACCCAATTTGGTATTGAAACAGGGTTCGTCCCCCGAATAGCGATAACATACTTGGAAGGGTCTTCAATATTACGAACAGCATACATTAAGCTATCGTCAAATTTAGTTCCTGGGAGAGCAAAAACTGCAGGCCCCCAAACAACTTCCCATTGATTTTTGATCGGTTTCCATGATCTTAAGGCTTCATTGAATTTTGTTAGGATTATTTCGGCATTTTTCTTATCAGTCCCTTCCAGAGCGAAGCCAAAATAAGACATATAGCTAAATGTCAGCATAATTTGTTGTTTTGTATAAGACATACTCATTCCCTGAACATCATTTTAATAACTCCGCTAGTCGGTATGCTATTTACAATACCAATCAGCATTTAATCTTAATCAAGGGGAATAATAGTAAATCAGATATGCACCGTGGTGACTATGGTCACACAAAGCACTTTTACAGCTAAATATGCAGACTAACTAACGTTTTCATTTGTACCAATGTTTGAAGCATGTAATCGTTACGCGATGCTCTTGGTCATCTCGCTAGGCACTTTTCTCGATAGTATATTTCGCTAACAACCTCTTAAATTCATCTTCAGTAGAAGGAACAGGAGTAGACTCAAGTAGCTCCCCATTTGCCGAAACAATCATAATGTGAGGAAAGATATGTATATCAGGAAACAATGAAAAGAAGCCCTCGTTATAGTTCTCTTCACTGTAATTGACCTTAATAAGGACAAAGTCGTTTTCTAATACCTCATCAAGTGAAGCATCCTTTAAGTTCTTCTCAAATCGATGACAATAGCTGCACCAATTACCACCCGCGATAACAAATATGTTTTTTTGTTCAACAGAAGCCGAGGTTAATGCGCTCTTGAAATCACTTAATGCGTCCCTTGATGGATCGTAAATATCATCAGGCTGAGCAATCGTAACAAATGAAAACAGTAACAAAGGCAACAGTAAAACTCGTTTCAACAACACAATTCGTTTCCCTCTAAAAATATAACGCACCAAGCCCATGCAAAATTTAAATCTAACAACGATCATAACCAATAGCGAATTACTTAAAGTGGTGAGTTGTCCTCGTAACCATCAAATTTATTTCCACACCTTGAACACTTATAATGACTAGTTTGCGTTGAGCTACTTAACATTTCCGTAAACAGGCCAATTACCATATTCATCGCTTTCAGATAGATATTCGATGAGCCTATCTCTTTGGGCTCTAAACGTTCTGATTCAATTTCATCATGTGGGGTAACCATTTCACATTCTGAGCAATACAAGCGATATTGGTACTTCTGCACTATGATTTCCTTTAAAGAGAATTTCTACTATCGACAAAGAAACACAAACGAATTCAAACCAGTGAAGCCACTATGCTCCAGAATAAAAACACATCACTTTTAATAACTGGCCTTAGTTTAGTTCTAACAATATAAATAAAAATGGAATGCCAATGATTGGGCGGAACACCATGTTCTGTAAACCCTGCTCTCGCATCGCTCATTTATCCATCGATATACGAAGAAGTATATTGATCTAAATTCAGCAATATACGACCAATAACATTTGTCATACACATATTAAAAGCAAATGATTATGCATATAAGCATATGAAATGTAAGGTGTAAATAACTTCCTTGCTATTTATACCTAGACGTTCTGACAACTCACCAGCATATAACCAATATGCATCACGTCGCTATTCTCACCCCTTTTTTTATTGTAAATACAACCCATATTTTTGATAACGTCGAGCATGAGGTGCGCTACTGAACCTACCAGGTGTAACAGGTCCACTTGGTTGCCTTTGTTATGTGCATTTTGCTAATACTGATGTGTTTCTTGATCCTACTGTTCTTTTTTCGGGATCATAAAATGTATCAATAATCTCAAAACCAGCCTTACGCATCATCCCCGCTGAAGGCGCGTTCTCTTCATGCCTTTCGACAAATACTTTAACCGCATTCCGGCTACGGGCTATACGGACACACTCTTGAAGTAATTTACTGCCCACGCCCTGACCGCTCTGACATTTACTAACCACGACTTCCTTCACGTAAGCGATGCCGGAGAAATCCGTGTATTTTGCCAATTTAGCGGGAAATGCATCACTATGAATAACTACTGCAAAACCTATAATTTCGCCCTCATTAACTTCAGCCAAAACAGCTGATGCTTTCCCTTCATCGATCAATGAAAATTGGGTGGATATACTTTCTTCAGTAATGTAGTTCCAATTATTGACCCCGTCTCTTATCAGGAGAGACCTCATATTCAAATAATCAATTTTATTCAGTTTTCGACAATGTATTTTCATTTCATACCTACTCTTTGACACATAACACCTGCAATAAGGTATCCCCCACTGAACCAGCAACGCACGCAAAACTCTAAACTGAAACCACCGAGCGTTGAGCGTCACCCTTAATCGCTTTGTTATATGTTTAAAGCGATATTACTTCTGTCAGCTAAGATACAATCTGCATGGCTAACCACACGGCCATTAACGCAGGCTTTTTTTCACCTTCAATTTCAACGACAACTTCCGTCTTAAATGTATATTGACCAGGGCTCTTTTCTTCTACACCAATCAATTTAGCATGAGCACGAATACGGCTATTCACTTTTACAGGATGAATAAAGCGCACTTTATCAAACCCATAGTTGACACCAATATTAGCGCCCTCCAGAAGATAGCCAAAACTCTCGGCAAAATATGGAAGCATTGATAAAGACAATAAACCGTGTGCAATCGTAGACCCAAACATTGTACCCTGCGCTTTTACTGGGTCCGTATGGATAAATTGATGGTCTAAGGTACAATCTGCAAATTGATCAATCTGCTCTTGATTTACGACAAACCAATCTGTCGGCTCAATATCAACACCAATATACTTTTCAATATCATTCTTCGAAATAACTTTCATGACTTCCTTCTTAAGTTGAACTCGAGTTCTGTAAGTCACCAAGTGTATCAGACGAGCATCACTTAACTGGAATGACTTCGAGTATATATGCTAATCGAGGGATACTCTGACATATAACGCCTGCAATAAGATCTTCCTCACTGAACCAGCATAGCGCACCGAACTCCATACCAAAACCGCCAAGTGTAACAAGCCACTTTGAAGCTTTGTATGGCTGTATCTGCGCCCATACCCTATGCTTAGTGGATATAAATCATATCGGTAAACTCGTTGAAGATACTAATTATCGGTGGCTCAGGCGGTATAGGTGCCGCTCTTGTAAAGCTGTATCTAGCATCAAAGCCTGAAGCTATTATTCATGCCACTTACCGGGCCCATAAACCAATATTAGAAAACACCCGTGTTAACTGGTTCAAACTAGATGCTGCTTCAGAGCAAGATGTTCGCTCACTAGCCGATAGTATTCCTAGTCTTGACATATTGATTAATGCAGCGGGAATTCTACACTTACCAAACCGTAAACCAGAAAAGTCTGTTAATGATTTTAACCCTGACTTTTTTCATCACAATCTTAACTCAAACGTTGTACCGACCATTAATCTTGCTAAGTACTTTGCTAGCCACCTGAAATCGAAGCAAAACACTTATTTCATCGCACTTTCGGCGAGAATCGGGAGTATAGAAGACAACAAAATCGGGGGATGGATTAGTTATCGATGCTCTAAAGCTGCACTGAACATGGCAATCAAAACCATTAGTATTGAATGGAAGCATAAAGCACCTAACTGCTGTGTACTCGCATTTCAGCCAGGAACAACCGATACCCGTTTATCTAAGCCATTCCAAAAAAACGTCCCTTCAACCAAACTATTTACTCCTGATTATGTGGCTCATTGTTTACTAGATCTATTAGATACAGTAAAACCAACAGATTCAGGTAGGTTCTTCAGCTATGATAGAACAGAGATACCATGGTAGCGTAGAAAGACAGCTAACGCTTGGGATCAGCTGCTACACACTGAACTAACAAAGCATACTAAACTTCAAGCCAGAACCGCCGAGTGTAACGCATCACCCTTGATTGCCTCGAATGAATCTACTGCTGACGAAGAAAATCGAGTTCTTTTGATGTTTTAGATGGAATAAATTCTGTGACTTCATATTCGGCTAAACCGTGCTGCTTGAACGGGTCATCGTCTAATATTTGGGTTAACTGCTCTAGGCTATCAACGTTGGCTAAGATTACACCACCAATTCTTGGAACCTTCCGACCAGAAGCAATAAAAGAACCTTTCTTATATTCTTTTTCTAGATAGTCAATGTGAGCATCTAAGTACTTCTCTACTTCACTCATTTCACAGACATATGTTAACGAAACTACAAACATCACTTTACCTCCATTGATATAAGTAAGCATACTGCACTTGTTGAATATTAATCGCAAGTCGGGTGATTGTTATCTTTTCTATAAGGCTAAATTTCGTAAAGGTCACAGCGCCTGCAATAGGTGCACCTCACTGAACTAGCAAATCCCACCAGACTCCATACCAAAACCGCAGTCAAACGCATTACCTTGAAACCTTTGTTAGGTTGATAGCAGCAGTAATTGCCGTAGCCAGCCCTTCTGGATTCTCCCATGCCATTGAATGTCCAGCACCTGGTACAATTTCAATATTGATATTTTCTCTCTCTAATTCCATTAGATCCGGATCTGGTAACGAGTGATTACCGAATATGAACGTTTTAGTAGCCTTTAACGAATAAAGCACCTTTCGCCAACTTGGTGATTGCCCTTCTATTAAGGATATAGATTCTCTATAGATAGCTATCGGTGAACTCATTGATAAGCTTGCAGCCCAACTTTCATTTGACTCTTTTTTACTCTCTTGGATTATTTTATTATGCCCAACATTCAAATACTCTTTCTCATTATAAGAGGCAATACTTTTACTGAAAAAACCACCGCCAGAGTCAAGGTTTGCCTCACTAAGAATTAGCCCCTTCAATCGAGTTTCATCAAATCGAGCTGCTAGATTTATGGATATAGCACCACCCATACTGTGTCCATATATGAAAAACTCACCGATATCTAAATGGTTGATAAGCTGTTCAAGATAATCTGCATGTTCTTCTATGGAATAGCTAAATTGATGAGGCTTATCACTAAATCCAGAGCCTAATAGGTCAACAAGTAATCTTCTATGTTGTTCAAGGCCGCACATTGACGCGACTTGGGGATAATCAAAAGAAGATGCACACCCTAAACCATGTATGAAAATAATGGGAATTCGATCGCCAGGTAAGTCATGATACCGAAGTTTTGCATTATCTTTTTCTACTATATATTCCTTCACAAATGTTCCTTCAATACTTTATACGGCAACAAGCAACCTAACGCCTGCAATAAGGTGTGCCCCGATGAACCAACAAAGCACACCGAACATCAAACCAAGACCGCCGAATGTAACGGATCACCTTGGTTACTTTGTTATACGGAATTTACTCTTCAAGAAATATATCTGAATTCAAATTTATACCTTGTATCAAGTAACTTGAACCAATGCGTACTAGAGTAAAGGTTAATACACCGTCACCATTCTCAAATTTTGCTTTAACTGTGAAAATTGCAATAGTACGACCTTTACCACTGGTTGAAGCCGTCGATGTTGACTTAACGAATATAGGCTCATCAAAACTCTTTAAACTACCAACTTTCGATATATACGCAATTATTCTTCGCCCCTTCTCACTTTCGAAACTAGCTAAACCTTCTGGGCTAACTAAATGCTTAAATTTGTCGACGTCCCATGTAGCAATCAAAGGCATACTTGTTTCTATGAAAGGAGTTACTTCTGCTGTTAACTCGTCAGTTTCAGATGCTGACCAATAGAGCAACCCGCTAAAAAAGATCATAAAAACAACGACTAAGATTCCTACAACCTTTAGAAACTTCTTCACATATTCTCCTTTTCATATAACGTCATATTATATTCTGCGAACTCAGTTCATCTATCTTCCGGATACCCAAAAAGGATTAACGTACAGAATGGTTTGGTATGAAACCATACACGCCAGAAGGTGTAAATAGTTTCCCGTCATTAATGCCTAGTAAAGCCGTCAATTTTTCTGATTCGTAACCGAGTTCGGGGGTAGCGCGAAATAGCGACCACAAGAAGCATTCGACTTTTAACCAATTTACCTGACCAGTAAATTTTCAAATCGGGAAAACATTGCAATGAGTAAAACACTAAGACCACGCTGGCTAACCTGCACCGTTTGCGACAGTAGCCAAATCGAAGTAACCACCGAACTTGGCAATGACGAATGGCTATATGACGGAGATATAGCCAAGTGTCTCGACTGTTGCGCCACTGGATTTATTGAAACAGATGGCGTAGATGCCTGGTTCGAAGCTGATGAGGAACAGAAAAATGCACAATTACACTAACTACCCTACTGTTGATGTCTCTTATAGTGTCAAATCAGACATTAACGTGACACCGTCACAGTTAAAAACTGAAGAAGTAACAACACAATCGGAGCCAACAGTATCAACCTTAGATGAACAGTCATCAACGCTATTGATCAGCCATAAAGAAGTGTTGGAGATGTTCCAAGTTTCCAGCAAAGCCACCATCTACAAATGGCGTAAGTCACGCGGCTTTCCAGATCCAGTTACGATGATGCCACTGCGGTGGTTGAGATCGGCGGTTGAGGAATGGAAAGAAGGTATCGGGGGATGTGGGCGGTGATGTGGACAGCGGCCGGGTGGCCGCTTTTTATGATGCTAGTAAAGGTGTGTGCAAGCAATATCGATCCTTATACAAACTACCTTAATCACTAAACACAACGTTCTCAAGTGAGTTTCATACTTGTGGTTCTTTTCAGTAAAGCTAAGATATCTGGACGAACTTCAGATAACACATTATCCACCATTTCCTGAATGAACGAAGCAACCCAATGCTGGCTTCCTTCCGGTGGTGACATACTCGCGTCCAGATAATCTATATAAACCGAAGACATCATGTAGTGCTCATTAATTATAAACAAATAAGCTATATTCAAGATAAATACATCTCGAATATCACTCCTAAGCTGCTCCAAGTGATGGATACGCTCCTTCATATGAATTTTACCTTCATTGAGCATTAGCAAAGCGAAGTAATTATAATGCATATTGTCATTACAACGATCTCTTACACCATCATAACGATCATCCGAATTAAACAACTGATTCAATTCTGATAAAAGCGGGGATTTCTTTAGGTACGTGGACATTTTTTTCATTCTTGGCAACGCTTTTCTACCATGGAGCCAGTCATTGATTTCTTCAATAAAAAATCCTTTTTGCCCTGCATGATCATTAATGTATAGGTTTGTGTATGCGTTGATCATGGCTGAGTCATAGTACTTTCTTAGTAAGGCATATGCATCATTCAACTTGCCATCTTTCAACACCAAATGAATAGACTCAATAGTTCCTTTCATCGACATGAAAACATAGGTATCAATGTTCATTATCGCAGTAGTTCCAGTTGTCGAAAAACTCATAACAGAATCCGACAAATACTCATAAAACTTCGCATAATAGGTCAGCTCACTAAATACTTTATGAGAGACATATCTATCGTCTGTTGATTGCACAATATACTACCTTTTTATACCTACCTAACGCCGCATTAAGATGTGAGCAACGCTGCCACCTACCTACACCATTAGGCCGTAAACACGAAATTCAACCTTGAACTGAAAATGCCAAGCGTAAGGAATCACTCTTAAATGCTTTGTTATAGCTATTTACGCTTTAGAATGTCGTTCATAAAACCATCAATATCGACATCACGATACTGTATTGCTTTAAGTAGGTCCCAAGAATTTGAAGTTTGAGGAAATTCAAAAATTGAATCCTCACCGTCAACGAAGTCAATAATTGTTCTATTCTGCCAATGATACTCATCTTCATCTGTATAGTATTTATACAACTCTTCATATATACGCAAATTTTTATTATTATATTCGGTTGTGTATACATGCTTTACCTTACTTCCATTGATCATCAATGAACTAGGCGCTTCTTCTCGTAACCAAGTAATTGTTTTTTCTTGGGTAAGCTCAATCAAATGGTCTACTAATTCTACAAATTCTTTTAATGTTGCCATATCATTTCCCTGCCATTAATTCTCTTTTAACATTCTGAAGCTCAGCAACTACAACATTGAGACTTTTGGATACATTTCGAGCATGCTTTGATTCAGGTTTGAATCTTCCACCCAAAAAATCTCTAATCTTATAAATTCTTGTTTGTCTTCGTGCTTTTGTGAGATCGGAATTCAAATCACCTGATGCACCTTTTTGGACAGAACGTAAAGCAACGTCCGCTAATGCAACTAATTCATCTACCTTATCTTTATTTAAATCGTATGAATTCAAACACGATGTTATATCAGATGAGATTATTGTTAATCTATCTCCAAATTCTTCCACCCTAGAGCGAAAGAGAAATTTCTTTTTAATATAAAACATCATTATTAAGGTAAACCCTGAAATAGCGATTCCAAAAATTGATGCCAAGCTACCATAATCCGATAAAGACATACTAGTTAATTCGTTCCAACTATACATTTTGATAGGCACTATAATAAACCAAGAAAATTATACTCATAATCTAAAAAACCAGCTAAAACTACAGATAGATATAACGCTAACAATATGGTGCGCCACGATAAATACATCAAAACCGCCGAGTGTAACGCGTTGCCTTGTTATACTGCACCTCTAATAGCAAGCTCTGCAATATTTCGCCGAATTTCTTTCTTTAGCACTTCACTTTCCACTTTTTTCAATTGCTCAGACAATAAGAATATACGGTCATCATCTTGCACACTCGCCCCAAACTCTGAGAACTCATAAAACCTATTAAGCTTGCAGACCTCAATCGTTTTTTCACCTTTTTTCTTCAATGCAACATAATAAAATCCCTCCTTAATTACAAGTATGTTATCATAATATTCATCGAAGTGAGGGTGGATAATTAGATAACAAGAACAATTTTTAGGATACTTTTGTTTGGCTCTGCTACTTGTAACTTTCTTGTCAGATTTAGCTGAATTACAATCTACACAGGACATACATAAATTAAGAGGTTCAAACATAAAATTTGGTACACTTGAACGTGGAATAATATGCTCAATATCCCAGTACCTACCATGGTTTGATTTTATTTTTTGTCTGCAGTATGGACATGTGTTTTTCTGTTCACTTAAGTAATGACCCTTTATTTTTACTTTTATATTAGCAATATCATCATCTGACCAGCTTTCAGATGAATAATTACTGTCACTAATTTTATTTCTTATCTGTTTATTTTCTTCATCAGTAAACTCTACCCTATTTAGCATTTTTTGATACCTTACTCCATGCTAAACTTAGAATGTCGATAAGTTCTTTTACGCTATCTCCTTCATCCATCCCCTTTGAAAATCTCACTAAAGCGTCAAGCTTTAATTTGTCTGTTTTGTCAAGATTTCCACTTTTACTTAATTTTGACAATAATGAAACAACGATCCTATTTAGGTACTCATTATTGTTCCCTGAAATACCAAATACTTCTGCCAATTGGTAATCAGAAGACATATTTTTATATTCATTAGCTTTCTTAGCTAAACCAATATCCATATTTAATATAAAACAGTTCTCATTTGACAGTTCAGAAATTATTAAAGGCGAGTGTGTTGCAATAATAAAATGGCACTTTTTAAAATCACTAAAAAATTCTATCAAAATTTTCATGAACTCTTTTTGCCATCGAGGATGCAAACTAATTTCAGGTTCGTCTATACAAACAATAGAGTTATCAGAAATTGAACCTGAAATATTCAAAAGCGTAAGAATCATACACTTTTGCCCAGAACTTAATTCAGATATTTTTATGACTTTATTTTTGCTATCTGTAAACATAATGTCAGAAGCATTGATCAGTCCAATATCTAATAGAAGAATCAAATCATTCTTAGGTACATTTCTATTTTCTGGATTAATTGGGCTTGAAAGAAATGGATAACAATTAACATAAGCATTATATGCTTTTGATATGAGCCCATTAACCTTATCTAATTTCTCATAAATAGTAAAATGATTGCGAATGATAAAATTAACAAAGTAACCTTCATCTAAATTCTGAAGTTCAATCTTTCTGGTTTTATAGTTATACTCCATAAAATCTGAATTTTTTGTGGGAAGTTTTGCTTTCATTTGCATGCTTGTTTTTGCATTCAAGTTAAGTAATGAAAATAACTTCTTATTTTTGAAAATCCGATCACTTGATAACATGGAACGAGACAACAAATTAAGGTAATTAGATTGATTTAGAGAGTTCTTTGACACCTTCAACCCTATATAAGTATATCTATGATCATCATGATATCTGTATGTCTCATTACCTTTATATTCGATAGGGAACTTATCAAAAGGAGTGGTGGTAACAGCTATAACTTTTATTTCACTATCAATTGAATTTACTTCCTTCTTATTCGTACTAACAAATGACTTTGACTCACTCACTGGCGAATAAAAGCTTGCTTTGTAACCATCAAGATCAAAATCCAATTGTCTGCTATAATTTTTTGGGATCCTACTATCTTCAATATTTACATTTTTTACATTATTAACAATTCGTTTTAGCAATCTACTTTTTCCAGTACCATTACTACCTACAATTATAGTAAAAGCATTATTTTTATTACAATATTCCGTATCAACTAGCTTATATCTTTTTTTATCTAAAAGCACCGAGTTAATAATCATTTTCTACCTATAATTTATATAACGTCTAACATAAGGTGCGCCACACTGAACTAGCCAAGAACAGAGAGCTCCAAACCAAAACCTCCGAGTGTAACGCATCACCTTGATTACTTGTATGCTTCACTTAACCAATGGTAATACTCTTGTTCATCCATTTCTTCATGAGCCCGCCGCTCTTCTATTTCCTGAGCAATTCGAGTTGCACACTCAGAACAAGCCATTAAATCATCATAGCCATAAGAATTATAAATAATTGCCTGTCCTTCACAGTAGTCTATGTCTAAGCTGTTATGAATAGACTCTAGTTCTTCTTCAAAGCACAATTCTTGGCAATGAGGACACTGCTTTACTGATTCTGTATATGTGCACACATAACAAGTATCTATCTCGTCGTGAACGACAAATGTATCAGACAAACAATTTGGACACGTCCAAAGCAGATGATCTTCTATACCTTCGTCTTCCACCCTTTGAAGAGCATTACTTATCAGTATTTTTTTGGATTTCTCGATGACAACGAGGCTCTCGATTGCCTCAACTGACAAGATATCTTCCACTTGGATATCAAAATGTCTTCTTTGCACTGTTGCTATTAATGAAAACACCTTAAAGAACTGAGCTTGTGCATGATCAACTGATAATTCAAATTCAGAATGGGTAATTTGATTTCTTAGCTTTATGGCTGATTTCATTCCTTTCTTTTCATTTTCAGTAAACGATATATTCCCTATCTTTGGGTTTGATAACCGCTCAATGGTTTTAGTAACACTTACAGTATTTTTTGGATTATCGATATTCTCGTAAATAAATAGATGGTGAATATTTTTCAATATAAGTTTGAGACTCAACTCTAAAGATTGCACCAAATTTAATATTGCAAACTGCCAATGACGAACCTCATCTTCCGCTCCGATAGCTTTATCTACAGCCTCTACTAAAAAGGACTGACTATTCTCCAAAAGATTTAGTTTTACTGATTTATTTATTGCCAAGATATTTCCCTTATACTACTAAAGCATAACGCCTGCAATAAGGTGTGCCCCACTGAACTAGCAAAGCACACCGAACTTCATACCAAAACCGCCGAGTGTAACGCATCACCTTGATTGCCTTGTTAGGCAAATTATTCAACTAAGCTTTTTAAGCCATACCACTCACAATTCCAATTTCCAGACTTAATGTTAATCGTTACAACGTTATAATCTTTATTCGGTACCGGTAAATATTGACGGCTATTTAACAAGTCAGCGACACTGCTTAAACTGGAGCAACTTTTGATTAAACTCATTAAATTACCAACTTTAATCACCGGAATCTCTTCATCTTGAATCCCATCTGCACCAATCCAGTTGAATGAACCGACTATTGAATAGTAGTTATAACTACTGTCAATTTTTAAAATATTACGATACAAGTTTTCATCATTCGATTCTAGTAGAGAACGAATAACCTTTGCTTGCTTAATACCTTTTTTGATTTCTTGTGATCTTTGATTTACCTCCCGAATTTCCGCAGGCTCGATAAACCACTTTAGTTCTACTGTTAATACGAATTTATTTTTATCATCAATTATTGCCATATCTAAGTCTGTGCCTGAAACCTTTCCAGACTCACACCTATACCCAAATATAGCTAACTCACCTTTAAGTTCTTCAAACAGGATTTTCTCTTTATCATCGACTAAAGATGAATAAATAGCTTTATCTTCCACTATTTGATTAAAAAGAGCACAAGCATTTCTCTCAACATCTGAATTAATGAATAGGAACGGTGATATAGCAAGATTACCATCTTCAAGATCAAACAGAGGCTGAGTTGCAGCATCAGGATAATTAATACCCTTAGAACCAAATGTTAAGTATTCTAAAACACTTATAACTGTAGCTTTTTCCAATTCTGTTGACTCAGTTAAAATTTTAATCAGTTCATTTTTTGAAATAATCCAAACTCTTTGCGAGTATCCATTTTCAGGAAATTCTTCAGCGCTTAAAGTTGTTATGGCATAGCGAGCATAGGATAGAGCAGAGATTGCGATAGCAATTTCACGAAACTCACCAAATGTGAACCGTGAAAACTGCCAAGATTCAGGTAAATGATATCTAGCCGCTTGAGAGCCTTTAAATATATTTATTACTAATTTTGACAAAGTCGCAGTCCATGATATCGCCAGTTTATTTCCAATGTAAAATGTGTGCTCTCTGACTGCATCTAGAATTGCTAACGTATCCACATTAGATCTTTCATTCGCACCAGTCTTATGAACAAATCTATTATAGGCTTCGTATGGGACACCTTGAGACAAATCTTTGTTGGTTTTTAAATCGTAGCCTTCTATATCAAGTGAGAGCTCTTTTCTATGAACAAGCGGAAAAATAGAGCAGAAATGATTGTAATCATAAGCTCTTCCATACCATTCATGAGCTGCATTCGCGTTGGACTGTGAGTAAGCAGCTTTAAGTGCATACTTTCTTCGAGTACACGTCTTAAAACAGACTCTTAGTGGATGAGTTATAAAGTTAATCATATTATCAACACCAGCTGACTTGTCATGAATAGATCCTTCCATAACTGACAATTCATAATGCTTATGTTCTAAGTATGACAATAGTTCCCAAATTGATTGGGAGTAAGGTATTGATGTAAGAATATTATCTTCAAATGCAGAATCTATTTCATATTCTATTTTTCTTATGTTCACTCAATTGTCCTCAATTTGCCTAACATTATGTTCTACGGACTCAGTTCATATGTCTTCCTGATATCCGGGATAAACGAAGAAGAATAATGTTAAGCATTCGCATAGCACCAACCGGCTACGGCTAGAAATATACCTCAACCGAATAGCTCAGTATGAAACCATATGAAAACTAAGGTGTAAATATTTTAACCGTCATTATTGTCTAGAAATGCTGTCAACTTATCAGCATATCGTTCATATGCCTCTAACTGGCCGTCTAACCAATCATGCTTGTTGTAAACGGCCAGTACGCCGCCCAGCTCATGACCTAGCATCTTCTCTACTACGTGTGGCATTACACCGAGTTCAGAGGCTCCTGTGGACAACGAGCGCCTGAAATCATGCGTTCGCCAGTGTTCTAGTGGCAGGTTCTCACGGATTCGCCGTATATAACGGTTGGCTGCTGCGATACTGATTGGGGTATTGAGGTCTTGCCCTGGGAATAGCACGTCGTCGTATGTCGCCATAACGCGTTCTAAGATGGATCTAACTTTGGTGGGGATTGGGCGACGGATTGGCTTGTTGGTTTTACTGAGCTCTTTGGGGACGGTCCAAATGCCCGCTTTCATATCGAAGTGGGAACGGCGGGCAAGGCGCAGCTCTGATAGCCGGTTGCCCCATAGCATGGTGAGTTGGTGAAGGGTTTTGTTAGAAGTGCTGGCTCGGCTACGTTCTATCGCTAGCCAGATTTGGGCTAATTCAGACCAAGTAGGAACGCGGCTGCCATTTTCTGGCCGCATACCGACGTTCTGTTTCTTGATTCGATCCAGGTCGGTTCTTTCAATGATGAATTTGCTTTTGCAGAAGTTAAGGCAGGCGCGGAGTGTGGTGAAGATGGAATTGGCTGTTTTGGGCTTTTCGGCGCTGATTGAATCTAACCACTGCATCCATTCTCGGGCGGGTATGGTTTCAACGTTTCTGTCGGGGAAGGTGCCAAGGAAGTAGTTGTTAGAGAAGGAACGGTACAATGCTTGTGTCCCCTTCTTTAAGCTGGGGACGAAGTGTTTAAGCCAGTAGTTCACGCAGTCGTCTAAAGTGACGAAATCTTGCTCACCACTACCACCAACCCCGTTCGCAATTTCGGGATTTCGGCCTGATTCCCTCAATTCCATCATGATTTTATGTTTCCGCCTTGCCTCTTTCAGGGAAGTTGCGGGATACTTACCAATCTTAACTCTAAGGTTTGTACCGTTAAATCGGCAGCGATACTGAAAGGTGATAACCGCAGAGGATGTGATGCGAGCTATGAGCCCTTCACCATCGTTTAGCTCTGTTGGACCATCATAAGTTTCTTGCTTGGAAATCAGTTTAAGTTGTCGATCGAGTATGCTCATACTAACACCTTGTTTTCGTTCCCTGAATGGACACTAGTTTTGGACGCAAGGCGCAACATTTTGGACGCAGATTTGGACGCAAATGCAAATCCCAAACGTAATTGCGCAGGAATTAACTACTGTATATTTGCACAGTATAGCATTGAAAAGCCACTGTTAGAACAAACACTTAATATGAATTCGGTGGTTTCTGGAAAACACTATGAATAAGACAAATGAGCCAACTTTGTTTTGGCTGGATTATGAAACATTTGGCGCAACACCTTCAACTGACCGCCCGTGCCAGTTTGCAGGTGTGCGTACCGATATGGATCTCAACATCATCGGTGAACCGCTGGTTATCTACTGCAAACCGCCAGTGGATTACCTTCCTTCGCCTGAAGCGTGCCTGATCACCGGCATTACTCCTCAGGAAGCCCACGAGAAAGGACTGCCGGAGCCGGAGTTTATTGCTCAAATTCACGCCGAGCTCTCTAAGCCGAATACCTGTGTGATTGGCTATAATAATGTACGCTTCGATGATGAGGTTACCCGTTACACCCTGTATCGTAACTTCTTCGACCCATACGCATGGGCGTGGCAGAACGGTAACTCACGCTGGGATCTGCTGGATATTATGCGTACCTGCTACGCATTAAGGCCGGAAGGGGTCAACTGGCCAGATAACGAAGATGGTTTGCCGAGTTTCAAGCTGGAGCACTTATCAGTAGCCAACGGCATCGAGCATGCCAATGCCCACGATGCGATGGCCGATGTTTACGCCACTATTGAACTGGCGAAGATCCTGAAGCAAAACCAACCTAAGCTGTTTGACTACCTGTTTAACCTGCGTCACAAGCGCAAGCTGCAGGAGCTTATTGATATTGTCGAGCTAACGCCACTAGTACATGTATCAGGTATGTTCGGTGTCGGGTGCGGCAATACCAGCTGGATTGTGCCAATGGCCTGGCATCCGGATAACAAGAATGCCGTGATCACGGTAAATCTTGCAATGGACCCTACTCCGTTGATTGAGCTAGATGCCGATACCTTGCGTGAAAGGCTGTATACCAAGCGAGCTGATCTGGGGCCTGATGAGCTGCCGATCCCACTTAAGCTAGTTCACCTTAACAAGTGTCCGGTACTGGCTCCGGCCAAAACGCTGAAAGCAGAAGATGCAGAGCGGATTGGGATCGACCGTCAACAATGCCTCAAAAATCTACAGCTGTTGAAATCTCATCCCGAGATCCGTGAAAAGCTGCTGGCAATCTATGGTGTCGAGCGCGAATACAGCGCCAATAACAATGTCGATGCCATGCTGTACGATGGTTTCTTCTCGACAGCCGATCGCTCGACTATCGATATTATCCGCGAAACTGCACCAGAAGAGCTTGCAAAGCTTGAACTAAACGTCGACGACAAGCGCATAAGGCCGTTACTGTTCCGTTACCGTGCCAGAAACTACCCGATGACGCTGGATTTCAAAGAACAGCAACAATGGAAGCACCATTGTCAGGACTACTTTGAATCCAATCTGCCGGCCTATATGGAAAACCTTGAGTCTATAGCCATGACCCACCAAGCCGACGAGGCAAAAATGGCGATCCTCAAGGCGGTGTATGAATATGTAGACAGCTTGGTGTAGAGAGCCAGTAATCGCATTTATCACAATGCATTGATTTATTGCTGGCTAACTCTCCGTAATACCTTGTTATTTTATCCAAGCCCTCCGGCTATCGAAACCGGAGGGCTTTTTATTGAGACATTATCCTGTTTTCGACGTTTGAACTTACCGCGATTGCCAACAACACTTATAACGAAGGTATCTGAATGAAAGTCAGATTTTACTCATGCAGCCTAGCAGTCTGAGTCCAAATATATTTGAATTTAAGTGGTTGATATGACAACAAAAGCATTAACACGTTGCTATCGTTTTGAAACTGTGGATTTTGAACCCGATCTGCGTTTGTTAGTATGGCAAGACAACACCGAGACCGAACTAACCGTTCACGAATCGCGCCTGTTGGAGACACTGTGCTATTTTGCCGGTGAAGTGATCTGTGCACAGTCACTGTTTGATAAAACATTCACTCAGCTTGATCCCTACGATAACGAGAACAACAACCACTTCGATCTGAACACCTTGCTAATTTCTCTCACCCAAAAGCTCGAAAACAACGGTAGCATGTCGATTCCGATTGAGGTTATTCCTAACTTTGGTTTTCGTGTTCCCCTGCCCGACAAAACATGCCGACTTGTCCATACCTTTAACAAACAGCCGCGGTTGTCGGTTGATAGCGCACCGGAACAAAAACTAGAGTCAGCCACTGAGCACATCGTGAAATACAGCTTATTGCACAAGATTTCCGTGCTGTTACTCGCTGCTGCCGGTGTTGCTATCGTTATCGTTTCAAACTTCTAGAAAGTAGTACTTTTCCGTGCGATTTTTTTGTGGCTTAGATCACATTTGTTTTGTATGATGAATGAGTCTCCTCGTTTGGAATAAAGGCTCATGGCGTATCTACGTTCCTTTTCTATCATTCTTGTTTGCCTGTTTATTGGCAAGGCGATACAGCATGTAACTCAGCTGGCAATACCCGGCAGTATTATTGGCATGCTGCTTCTGTTTGTCGTTCTTTCTATGGGGCTTATCCCTGCTTGCTGGGCGAAAGAAAGTTGCCACCTGCTCATCCGGCACATGGCATTGTTGTTCGTCCCTGTGGGCGTCGGCCTGATGAACTACCTTGATTTACTCTCCGCAAATACCTTACCTATCTTACTCAGCACCATTGGCAGCAGCCTGATTGTTTTTCTGGTTATTGGCGTGGCAACTCACTACAAGGAAAAATAATGATCTGGTTGGCTGCTACATTAGTTATTTTCTATCTTGCTCGGTATATCTCAAAATACATTCAACATCCTGTCGTTAATCCTCTGTTGATTTGCCTGCTGATTATCATCCCTCTGCTGATATGGTTGAATGTCCCTTATGAAACCTACTTTGAACAAAACAAATGGCTGAACTACCTGCTTGAACCCGCTGTTGTTGCACTCGCATTTCCGCTTTATGAGCAACTGTCACAAATCAGACAGAAATGGAAAATCATTTTCACCGCCTGTCTTACCGGCAGCGTGTTGTCCATGGTTACCGGTGCCGGAATTGCACTCTCTCTTGGTGCCGATCCCCAACTGACTGCGAGTATTCTGCCAAAATCTGTCACCACGCCTATTGCGATGGCCGTTTCAGAGCAGATTGGCGGCGTCCCTGCGATTGCTGCTATCATGGTTATCATCGCAGGCTTGTTTGGAGCCGTATTAGGTTACCCCCTATTCCGGTTGGTCGGTATTGAAGCCCCCATCGCCAAAGGCCTGACAATGGGAACGGTATCCCATGCACTTGGCACGGCCAAGGCAGCAGAAGAAAACTATCAGGATGGTGCGTTCAGCTCGTTAGCTCTTGTTATATGCGGCGTGATGACTTCTCTCCTCGCTCCGGCGCTTTTTCCGCTGATCTTGAAAATATTCAGCTAGAAAGCAAAGTACGCACTTATATTAGGTAATCGTATACATCGTTAACTCATTGAAAAATAAAGATACAAGAAATAAAATCTGTGTGACACCACTCTCAATTGTGTAATGAGTGTAACGATGTTTACCTATCTGTGATAAAGATCACACATAGAATTAATCCCTACGCCTACAATGTTTCTCCATACACAATACGGAGTAACAACTCATGCATACTAAAGTGATGGAAGCTTTAGGCGCTTTACCCTCTGATCTGGCGACTGCACTTAAGCCTGTTTTAGAAGATGCGAACTTTGATGCAACTTTGAGCCCAGAAGTGTTCGACCAACTGCTCACTAAAACACAGATGACGGACAGTGAATTGCGTGTTGCTCTGCTTCCTGTTGCTGCTGCCTATTCCGTTGCTCCGATTTCCAACTTCTTCGTAGGTGCCATTGTTCGCGGTGAATCCGGTCGTCTTTACTTCGGTGCCAACATGGAATTTGTCGGCGCATCGCTGGCTCAGACCATTCACGCAGAACAGTCTGCAATCAGCCATGCCTGGGTTAAAGGCGAAGCGGGTATTTCCGACATCACCATTAACTACAGCCCATGTGGCCACTGTCGTCAGTTCATGAACGAGCTGACTACAGCAAATAGCCTGGTTGTCCAGTTACCTGAACGTGCCGCGAAAAGCCTACAGGAATACTTGCCTGAGTCGTTTGGTCCGGCCGATCTGAATATTACCGATGCCCTGCTGGCTAAAGTTGATCACGGCATGAATACGGATGCTACCGAAGCATTGATTAAGCAAGCTTGTGCAGCAGCAAACGGCTCTCATGCTCCTTACACCAAAAACTTCAGTGGCGTTGCCCTGAAAGCGAAAGACGGCAAGACTTTCATCGGCATGTATGCCGAGAATGCCGCTTTTAACCCAAGCCTTCCACCGCTTCAAGTTGCGCTTGTTAACATGAATATGGCCGGCTACCCGCTATCTGAAATTGAAGAAGCCGCACTGGTGGAGAAATCAGACAGCACAATCAGCCACCTGGCTGATACACAGAACACACTGGAAGCACTAAACCCAGATGTACCGCTTACATATGTCGCGGCTTAATCTAGCTGCATAGACGTTCTGTCTAATAATCTAACTATCAAAAAAACCGCCCGATGGCGGTTTTTCTTTTTAAATCAGTTTCATCCTTTCATTTGCAGGGGTATGATGCCGTAAGATTTTATTACCAATACTGTCATCTTTATTCATGTCACATCATCACAATCCGATCCAGGGCGCCAGCTGGATGTTAACCGCAGGGCTTGCCTTCGCTATCGTCAATAGCTTGGCTCAGTACTTGAGTGTCATGCTTCACCTGCCGTCGACAACCGTTGCGCTAATACAATACTTCATCGCCTTGATAGCCATTTTTCCGTGGCTAAGAACCCTTGGCCTTCGGCAAGCGTTGCAAACCAAGCATTTTGGTATGCACTGTCTGCGCGTATTTCTTTCTGTAATAGGCATCCAGCTCTGGCTGTGGGCACTTGCCTATCCGGTCCCTATCTGGCAGGGCATCGCGCTGCTGATGACTTCGCCACTGTTTGCGACTATCGGTTCAGGACTCTTCCTGAAGGAAAAAGTGGGAACCGCACGCTGGGCAGCCACATTAGCAGGCTTTGTGGGTGCGATGATCATTCTTGAACCGTGGGGAGACACATTCAGCTGGGCATCCATGCTACCTATCGGTGCCGCCTTCTTCTGGGCATGCTATTCGCTGATGGTAAAAAAAATGTCTGTTGATGACTCGCCAACAACCATGGTGGTCTATCTGCTGCTTCTGATCACACCTTTCAATGTATTTCTCGCGGCACCGGACTTCACTATGCCAACACAAGGGCTAACTTGGGCTCTGCTTGCTGGGGCCGGTTTGCTGACGGCACTGGCTCAATGGGCCATTGCGAAAGCCTATGCCGTTGCCGATGCATCTTTTGTCCAGCCCTTTGACCATGCCAAGCTTCCCCTGAATGTATTGGCTGGCTGGATTGTCTTCGGCTGGGTTCCTCCGGGCCGCCTTTGGCTTGGTGCCGCAATTATTGTTGCCTCCGTCGCCTTTATTACCCAATGGGAAAATAAAAAGGCCGTCGTTACAAGAAAGCCTGCCAAATCCTGACAACCCTAAGAAATCCCCGCCTCGGCGGGGATTTCTTTCCTCGGCAGTAACGTTGTTCACCAACTTGTTTTACGAAGAAACTGAAAGAGTTACGCTATCTCTCCTATACTTTCCAATCGTACGGAGAAGTTTGTTACTCAGAGGATCCTGATATGAAGCAACTTGGTTTAACGTCTATTTTTCTCAGCATTATTTCTTTGCTCTTTTCGATAACCGCTCGCGCAGATTCATTTATCACCATTGGCACTGGCGGCGTGACTGGTGTCTATTACCCTACAGGCGGTGCCATTTGTCGGCTGGTCAACAAAGATCGCAAAGACCATGGCGTACGTTGTTCAGTAGAAAGTACTGGCGGCTCAATCTACAACATCAATACAATCCGCGCTGGTGAACTCGATTTGGGTATCGCCCAATCAGACTGGCAGTACCATGCCTACAATGGCACCAGTAAATTTGCCAATAACGGCCCTTTCAAATCGCTTCGCGCCGTTTTTTCTATTCACCCCGAACCATTTACTATTGTTGCCAGAGCTGACTCCGGCATAAAAACGTTCACAGATTTAAAAGGCAAACGCGTTAACATCGGCAACCCGGGCTCCGGCCAGCGAGGAACCATGGAAGTGTTGATGAAAGCCCTCGGCTGGACTCACAAAGACTTTGCCCTAGTCTCCGAACTCAAAGCATCCGAGCAATCAAAAGCCCTTTGCGATAACAAGATCGATGCAATGATCTATACCGTAGGCCACCCAAGCGGTGCTATCAAAGAAGCAACGACGTCTTGTAATAGCGTTATCGTAGAAGTGTCCGGTCCGGTGGTCGACAAGTTAGTTACAGAAAATGATTTTTATCGCATTGCGACAGTGCCCGGAGGGATGTACAAAGGCACAGCTCAAGATGTGAAGACCTTTGGTGTCGGAGCCACATTTGTTTCATCGGCGCAGGTAGATAAAGAAATTATTTATCAGGTAGTTAAAGCTGTATTCAGTAATTTCGACACGTTCCGAAGACTCCACCCTGCCTTTGCCAACCTGAAAAAAGAAGAAATGGTTAACGATGGCCTATCAGCACCACTACACGATGGTGCCAAACAGTATTATCAGGAAGCTAAATTAATTAACTAACTAATATCGACCCGCGTCAGATTCAGAATGACAAAAAGGCTGGGGACTACCCAGCCTTTTCACAATTTACGCTGTCCTGAATAGTATTAGAAGCGGTAGCGAACACCCAGCGCGCCTTCTAGCTCAAGATCGACATCTTCAACAACATAAAGTGTCGGGCCGACTTCGCCATACAGCTCGAACTGGCTGACTGGTACCTGAAACCCAACGCCTGAGCGCACACCTAGCTTGTCATTTTTGTCGTCGACATATTGTGCCCCTACGAAGGTATACATGCTGTTAAGCTCTGGCTTGTTTACCAGCGTGCCTAAGTTAAAGGTTTTATCTACCGCAACACCAAAATCATCTAGGCCGATCGAGAATCGCAAGTCATTCTGCTTGTATTGGATACCACTCATCGGGCTGCCGAAAAACACGCCAACGCTTTGTGAAGCATGTGCAGAGAGTGAAAGGGTAAGAGCCAAGCCTAGTAATATTTTTTTCATCGCAATGATACTGCCGGTAACGAATAATGGGCATACGTTAACCAAAAACAACCACAGACTCGATAGCTCCCCTGTAATCATGACAGAAATTTTACAAAGCAAATACCGTGTCAGATCCTATAGCTAGACCTATTCGCACACCAACGCAAACGTTTGCGCGATAATTAAAATCCTGTATGATCAGCCTCAGTATCAATACTTATCGTAAGGAAACTCGATGTTAGGTTCGGCTACTCGCACAAATGCAACCCGTGTTCTACTACTAGGATCCGGTGAACTAGGAAAAGAAGTTGCGATTGAATGTCAGCGTTTAGGTCTTGAAGTTATTGCCGTTGATCGCTATGCCAACGCCCCGGCAATGCAAGTTGCCCACCGCAGCCATGTTATTGACATGCTCGATAGCGATGCGCTCAAGCAGGTTATTCACCAGGAGCAACCGCACTATGTTGTGCCAGAAATCGAAGCGATTGCGACCGACACACTAGTTGAACTCGAGGCCGGTGGCCTGAATGTCGTACCAACAGCCAATGCCACCAAGCTCACCATGAACCGTGAGGGGATACGACGCCTTGCTGCCGAGACACTGGCAATTCCGACCTCCCCTTATGAATTTTCCGATCAGTTTGATGATTTCGCCGCCTCTGTCGAACGCATCGGTACGCCGTGTGTCGTCAAGCCGATTATGAGCTCTTCCGGCAAAGGGCAAAGCGTGATTAAGACACCAGCCGACATCGAGTCAGCATGGCAATATGCCCAGGAAGGCGGTCGTGCCGGCGCAGGCCGGGTAATCGTCGAAGGTTTTGTCGAGTTCGACTACGAAATTACCTTGCTCACCGTAAGAGCTGTCGATGGCGTTCATTTCTGCGAGCCGATTGGACACCGCCAAGAAGATGGCGACTACCGCGAGTCATGGCAACCACAGCAAATGTCAGCGGCTGCCCTTCAGGCCGCACAGCAGGTAGCCGAAAAAGTGGTGAATGCACTCGGAGGCTATGGTTTGTTTGGCGTCGAGCTGTTTATCAAAGGCGATGAGGTTCTGTTTAGCGAAGTCTCCCCTCGGCCGCATGATACCGGCATGGTCACACTCATCTCTCAGGATCTCTCTGAATTCGCCCTGCATGTGCGTGCTTTCTTAGGCCTGCCGATTCATTCCATTAACCACTTCGGCCCGTCGGCATCGGCAGTAGTCTTGTCCGAAGGGGTATCTGATAATATTCGCTTTGATAATCTGGCAACCGCACTGGACCGCCCGCAAACCCAGGTTCGCTTGTTCGCCAAACCTGAGATTAATGGCCGTCGCCGACTAGGTGTGGCATTGGCTCGTCGCGACACGACCCAACAGGCTGTGAGCGATGCGGTTCAGACGGCTTCAGACGTAAAAGTCATTTTCTAACGGCAATAACTTCAGCCTAAATAGAAAAAGGAGCCAACGGCTCCTTTTCTTTTGGCTAGACCTCGATCAACCACACTTCTTCCGCAAAACGTGACAAGCCACGTTTACGACGAGGGTGTGACTCGTCGGCATCGTCTCGATCAAGGTGAGTGATCTTACAGCCAGCAAACAACTGCTCGACTTCGCCCTTGGTGACACTAAACGGAGGACCATCCATTTCTGCCTGTGGGTAATCTAACGTCACCAGCAAAATACGACCACCAGCCTTCACCATCGATAGCAAATGCTCTGCATACATCTGACGCAGTGTCGGCGGCATCGCAATCAATGCTGCACGATCATATACGATATCGACAGGATCGATGCGTGTTGCAAAAAAATCGCCGCAATGAATGGTAATCTCATCGAACTCATATAACGTTTGGCCACAGCCTATCGATGTCACTGTCGGAATGTAAAATTGCTCCGAGAAAAAAGCTTTAACCGCAATATCGCTCAGCTCGATACCAATAACGTTATCGTGTTTCTCTGCCAGCCAAGTCAAATCAACCGATTTACCGCACATAGGCACCAATACTGTGTCTGAGCGGGTTGTATTTAGCCTCGGCCAATACTTGGCCAGTACTGGATTGATGTCATTCAAATGAAAACCTATGCGGTTTTCCGCCCAGCGGCTATGCCAAAATTCTGCATCCATTATGTTCGAATCTCTTTACTGACTTTACTATTTATAGAGTGATCTCAACATAGATCTTTCGATTGATCCAGCTTTGGCCAAACACCCCGCCTGTCATTCACTCTTAATAATAGCCAGAAAGCCTCTCAGACGGCTTTTGAGCGCCAGTATCAACCATAGACAGACCAGAGTGCAAAATACCAACGAATCGCAGCAGAATTAACCACAGGGATTATGACCCTAATTCTCCAGATGCAAAAAAGGATGCCTAAGCATCCTTTTCTACTCATCCGACTTCGACAAGCAAAGCTAGACTTAAAATCTGTTCTTCAATTTTTCTTTATGAGAGTAATTGAACAAACGAAATAAACCGGACAGTTATGAAATTCTGAACAGCTTAATCGAATCACGGCGCACAGTTACACCACGGAAAGTTACTGGCTCAAGCAAAGTCATTAGTTGCTTAGAGACAAAGAACTTACCACCGTAGCTACGATCACCACCACGATTTACCCAATCTGCAAATTCATCTGCCAAGTTGAACATAGAGTTTCCGACAAGCAGAACTAGGACTTTAGCGACTTCACTGTCATTCTGTTTATTAAACTCCGCGTCACGAACTTTCTTACGGTATTCGTCGACAATTCTTTCAAGGCACTCAAATCTGCTCATATACACCACCACAAAAAAAGAGGAGCGGATACTACTGCTCAAACCCAATGAAATCAACCCATGCAGGGTGATTTAGTGCGATAAAAGCTATATTTTTTTCATGTCCATAACAAGTTTCAGCATTCTTGTCATATAAATTACGATTTAGATCATGTTTTAAGCACACACTTGTATACCCCAGCAGGTCCACTTCCAACAAGCGAATTGGCTGAAACGAACACCTTGAGGTCGTATGACTATAAGTATATTCTAAATGTATGTTTGATTCATTTCAGTCAAACTTGTGTTGTAGAGAAAGCAATATGACCCAATCAGACAAGGTAATTACTCTATTCGGCAGCCTTAAAACCGAATATAAAACTATAGAGGCAATGGTGAAGATTTACTGTAAAGATCACCATATAACGGCCACACTTTGCGAACAATGTGAAGATTTTCTCCAGTATGCCCATACGCGGCTTGACCGATGCCCCTATGGTGAAGAAAAGCCAACTTGCAGGATCTGCCCTATTCATTGCTATAAGGCAGACTACAAATTATTGTCCCAAAAAATCATGCGCTATGCCGGACCAAGAATGCTGCTGAAGCACCCTATATTAGCAATTCGGCACCTAATAGCAGAAAAGCGACCTATTCCAGAAAAACCAGCTGCTGGCGCTTCCAACCGTCATAAACGAAAGTCACTGGGCCAATAATCAATGGCGGTAGTAATCGACAACCTGTAGTTTCGACGGCTCTGCATCACCTGACACATCCAATGTAAACGTGTTCTCATCCTGGATCATCACTGACGAGCCTAGCTTACCGGTTACGCTGACACCTTCAATTTTGTCAAAACTGCGGGTGCCACTATAGTGCATATTTACCGTTACGTTTGCCTGTTGGTTAGCAACCAATTCAAATTGACAAATTCCTGTCTTGCAGTAAACATCAACTTGGCTGAGTTCTTTGATTTTAACATTATCAACATTTTTTACAGGCGTAACGGTTAGCTTCAGTTCCTCGCTACAGCCCGTCACTGCAAATGCCGACAATATAAAACCAGACATAACCATACCAATTACAAAAGCTCTCTTCATTTTCATCTCCTGAAAAATGTTCATAGCAATCATATCGCTCATTATATGTGCTTCATTCTAATTGATTATTGCGCAATTCCGCCATTTCAAGATCGAAGAATACTCAGGCCACAAAACCACTCCAAATATATGGATATTGCAAATTCGCGACATTTTCTCCTTTTTATCCGACCTAAACTAAGTCTGGTTTACTAGGCATATTCATAATAACAAGTTCAACGGGTACTCCTATGGGCAATAACCGTACACGACCTAACCAGCAGGTATCAGTGCTATTCATCAGAAGTCTGATTATGATTGCTTGCCTGTTCATGTTCATTTCACTCAATAGCCATGCCACTTCAGACATACAAAAATGGCAAAAACCCCACAAACTAGAAACTCAGCAACAAATCGAGCAGCAACTGCCCTTTTATCCATCACGGACAACCACCAACAGACAGCAGCTCACACCTGACATGTTTGAAAATTCAGAGATCTGTAAGGGGTGCCACAGTGAGATCTATCAGCAGTGGGAACGCTCAGTGATGGCCCATTCCTGGGAAGACCCTATTTACAAAGCGTTATTCAAGCGAGCCAGTAAGGCAACTGAGGGCCAGGTTGATAACTTCTGTATTGCCTGTCACAGCCCGATCGGAATGACCAGTATGAATGCAACGGCAGCAATGCTGGAAGGCGATCAGCACTTACCAGGCGTGAATTGTGAAGTATGCCATAACATTGTGGGGATCAGCGGTAATGACAACGGTGCGTATATTCTTTCTCCCAACAAAGAGAAGCATGTAAAACTGGGTCCTCGACCTGATGCCAGCTCCCCTTACCACCAGACCGAGTACTCTGATCTTCACACCAAGTCGGAATTCTGCTCGGTCTGCCATAACGTTTCTCACCCGTTCAACAGCACGCCGATTGAACGTACCTATGACGAATGGCAAGAAAGTGCCTACAACGAACAAGGAGTACAATGTCAGGACTGCCATATGACGCCTGGGCCGGGAATGAAAGACAACCCCGGTAGATCTGCCATCATGGGCAAGGAACGCAAACACATTTATTCCCATGAATTTACAGGCGGAAACTCTACCCTTCACCAGTATTTCAACGATCCGGAAAGTGCCGAACTAGCCCGCGAAATGCTCCGTTCGGCGGCTACCATAGAGTTTGTCGAGTTCCCCGAAACACTGACGGCAGGTCAGCTAGCCACCGTGAAGGTCAAAGTCGCCAATGTCGGCGCAGGACACAAGCTACCAACCGGCTTTCCGGAAGGACGCGAGGTCTGGATAGACTTTGATGTGAAAGCCGCGAACCAAGTATCGATCTATCGCTCCGGTGCGGTGGTTGACGGCCATACCGAACCGGGTACCCACAGTTTTAAGGTAACTTTGGGGGATGCCAACGGCAATGTTGTCGATCTCAATGTCTGGGAGGTAGACAGAGTACTTTCTGATACCCGTATTCTGCCTTATGGGTATTCGATTGTTGATTACACCTTCCTTGTTCCGGAAGATCTGTCAGGCGACGTAACGATTAATGCCAATTTGAATTACTGGCCGTTCCCACAACAACTGGTCGATGAATTACTCGGAGAAGGAAAGCTAAAAGTTGATATCGTCAACATGACTTCGACTAAAGCGACCATAGCGGTATTAGATAAAGAATCAAAAAGCGCGATAGCAATGAAGATAAACAAGAAACAACTGAAATGATCTCGCGACAAAAACAAACGCCAGCTGTTGGCTGGCGTTCACCTTTTACCGCAGTGCTTTTGGCACTGTTATCGCGATAACTTAATGGTCAGTCACTATATCCTGTCCATTTTCTTGCTGTTCTAGCTCTTCACCCTTACGGATTAGTTTTGCAATCACTTTAGAAAGCAACAATGTCACAAAGGCCATCACAACGGCAAGGATAGCAAGATTATAGAAATAGCTGGCGTATACGCCTTCAATAATCTCTTGTGTTAATACCTGACCTTTAGGAAGTGCAATTCTGGTCGAAATTACCGCAGCCAAAATACCACTGAGCGACAGCGCAACAGATCGTAGTCCAATTGCAAAAGCCGACATATAACGTGGCACCATCTCGAAGATAAAACCAACACCCAATGCACCAACAATCAGTTCAGCCAGCGACTGGAAGAAATGCACCCAAAGAATCCAATCGGCTGCGATCTTGCCGTCTTCACCAACAAAATTAGTCGATAAGCCTAAGATAGCAAAAGCAATGGCACTAAAGACAAAAGCGGCGGCAAACTTGGTCGGAATCGTAGGTGAGAATCCTTTTTTTTCCAGCCAAGCGTAAATATAAATAACAGGCGCACCAAGAATAAAACACCACAACGGGTTAAACGCGGCGTTAGATTCAGGGCGGATCGGAATAAAGCCCATTAACTGATCGCCCATCAAGTTGATGGCGTAGATGTTCATCGATGTGAGCATCTGACCATAATAAAAGTAGAAAACAATCAGAATAAAGATGGTGATTAGCACACCGCACATCTTATATTTATAGGCAGCTGTTGCTCGGGTTATTTCATAAATAAAATACATGATTGCGCAGGCACCCAACGCATAAAGCAGATACTTACCGGCATCAAGGTTCGAGAATATCCAAAAAACCAAACCCAGCATGGCAACTGAACCCATGATGAAGCAAGCCCATGTTTTAAGATCAACTACACGGCGGTCAATATCGTTACCCACAGCTGCAAATTGCTTGCGGAAGACAACAAACAGTACCAAAGTAAGTGACATTAAAGCAGAAGCAATATAGAAATTCCCTTGATAGGCTAAGAAAGCAACTAAAAACGGAAATAGATATTTGGAGGAAAATGAGCCCAAATTATTAATAGAATAGTTTACCGTAAGGCCCTGCTGGAAAGCATCCCGGTTAGTTTCTGAGTAAGAATTTCCGAGTAGCACTGTCGGACTCGTCGCCGAAAGACCGCGAGCATAGCCAATCAAGGCAATAGAGAAAATGCTCAGAGGTATATTAAGGTCGCTTGCACTTAACCCCAAGAGGAAAAACCCTATGGTGTAAATGGTATAACCTATGTACACCGCCCTGAACGACCCAATATACCGATCAGCGACGAAGCCACCAACGGCTGAGAAAACAGGTCCCACTGCACCAAAGGCCCCCATCATCATGATGGTATCGGCTTCGCTGTAATTTAACTCTTGTAAAAAAAACTTCGTTAGTAGTACATAAGTCCCATAAAAAGCCGCACCCCACAAAAACTGGCGTAAGATTAAAACTCTAGCCATAAATGGAAATCTAGCGTTTGCATCTTGCATGTCATACTCCTTTAATATTATACGCCGCAAAAGGTAGCATGATGCCAAATATTACTTCATGATCACCCCTGCGTTATTAGACCAATAGCATATTGAGTGCATGCTTTGTTACATTTATGAGATGTTGATATGAAATGTATCAATAGAGGGAGTCAATATAGGAAAGAAATGACACATAATATTTCAGGGGACCAAGAGCACCAACCTATTGGCTGATGCTCAAGAGTTTAGCCGTTACTTTTTATGATCAGCGATTAATGATCAACTATTTTGACAAGTTAATGGTCAGTCGCTACATCTTGTCCAGCTTCTAGCTGTTCCAGCTCTTCACCCTTACGGATCAGTTTCGCGATAACTTTAGATAGCACCAAAGTCACAACAGCCATTACAACCGCGAGAATCGCTAGATTATAGAAATAACTGGCATAGACACCTTCGATAATTTCTGGCGTCAATACCTGATCTTTTGGCAACGCTATCTTAGTCGAGATTACCGCCGCTAAAATACCACTTAGTGACAAGGCAACAGCCCGTAGCCCCATTGAAAATGCAGACAGATAACGCGGCACCATTTCAAAAATGAAACCGGCACCAAGTGCCCCGACAATTAGCTCAGCAAAAGATTGGAAGAAATTCACCCATAAAATCCAGTCTGCTGAAATTTTACCGTCTTCGCCCACAAAGCTAGTTGATAACCCCAATAATGCGAACGAAATTGCGGTAAGACCAAAAGCGGCCACGAACTTAGTTGGAATTGTCGGTGAGTACCCTTTCTTTTCTAGCCAGCCATATATATAGATAACCGGACCACCCAGAACAAAACACCATAATGGGTTAAACGCCACATTTGATTCAGGACGGATAGGAATGAATCCCATCAGCTCACTACCCATTAGATTAATGGCGTAGATATTCATTGAGGTAAGCATTTGACCATAATAGAAGTAAAAAACCATGAAAATGAAAATCATGATCAACACACAGCACATTTTGTATCTATACGCGATGGTTGCTCTTGTTATTTCAAAAATGAAATACAGAATGACAAACACGCCTAGCGCATAGAGAAAATACTTCCCTACCTCTAAATTATCAAAGATCCAGTAAACCAATCGAAGCATAACAGCAGAGCCAATAATAAAGCCCGCCCATACCTTCATGCTTACAGGGCGCTTATCTAAATCATTACCTGCAGCAACAAACTTTTTCCGATAGGTGAAAAATAGAACCAGAGTTAGCATCATCAAGAATGATGAAATGAAGAAGTTACCTTGGTAAGCTAGATACGCAACCATGAATGGGAATAAGTATTGCGATAAAAACGATCCCAGATTGTTAATCGAGTAGTTAATCGTCAGGCCCTGCTGAAATGCCTCACGGTTTGTCGCAGAATATGAGTTACCAAACAATACCGTCGGACAGGTTGCTGATAGTCCCCGTGCATAACCTATTAATGCGATAGAAAAAATACTCAGCGGGATATTAACTTGCGCAGCACCCAACCCGAGCATAAAGAACCCGATAGTATAGGCACTATAGCCAATATACACCGCTCTGAATGAGCCGATATATCGGTCAGCAACAAAGCCCCCAACGGCTGAAAACACAGGGCCTACAGCACCAAATGCACCCAGCATCATGATAGTGTCAGCTTCACTATAATTAAGCTCAACCAGGAAAAACTTCGTCAATAAAACATATGTACCATAAAAAGCGGCTCCCCAAAGGAATTGGCGGAGGATTAATATCCTGGCCGTAAAAGGAAACCTAGCGTTTGCATCTTGCATATTATACTCCTTCAACATTATGCACCGCAAAAACTAGCATAATGAGAAAGATAATTTCATGATCGAAAGTATGATACTAAACAAATAGCACATAAATTATGCACTTTCTTTCTTATATGAGATCTTGATACGGAATAGCAAAAATGAGAGCGCTTAATACAAAATAAATTAGAATATATAATCCATTCATGCCCAAACTACCTCAAGATGCTTTTCCTAGCGCTTTATTTAACTTTGACTTTACAGAGCGCCAATGGGTCATTGGAATTTTTGGGGCTCGGTCCAGCAAATACTTGTAATCTCGATCCGAGGGAAACACTTCACCGCCATGGGCAAGAATAATTGAGGTAGGTGATAAGGCGATGATCTTCTTGACTGATTTAAGATATCTGTTGGGATAGAAGACGGGAAACGGCGGTATATAATGCCCTTTTACTTTGACCATCAAATCAGCAACATAGACACAATCACTGGGTAAATGATGCAGAGACAGATCTCGGTCGGTATGTCCCTGAGTATCAAGGGCCATCCAGTCCGGAAATCCGGGTAACGGATCTCGATCATTTAACCTGTAGTCAGGTACAAGCTTGCTTGAGTACCAGATATTCCGGCGAGGTTTTCTCATACGCTTTGCGACCCATTTCGCCAACAGCATATCGGTAAAATGCATCAGCTTCCCGTCAATGCCGGCGTACCATTGGCCTGGGACATTCGCCATTGCGATTTTACAACCGGTTAAACAGCGTAGGGTATTTGCGGCCCCGGCATGATCCGGGTGCATGTGCGTAACAACAACCAGTGCTAGATCGTTAAAACAACGATGCAATTTACCCACAATATAATGTTTAATCAGTGGAATATCCGCACGGCTACACCCGTCGAGCAACAGCAGTTTGTCTTGGTATTCAGCTAAATAGATCGACTGAATATAGCCTTCCAGTTTGTGTAATTTCATATGCGCTGTGTTTTCATCCTTGAGAATAAGTCGCATCAATTAACCCAGTATGGTTCAACTCATCCGACCATTCAAGATCACACTGCATCCAATCCGCACTACTATAAATTTATACTCAAGCTACCTCGATACCTAAGATTTAAAGTGAATCCAATGGGCTAATTTCAAGGAAAGACAAATGTCACTACCAATACTTTATTCTTTACGACGCTGCCCTTATGCCATGCGAGCAAGAATAGCCATATTGCTTGCCAAACAGCCGGTATTATTACGTGACGTTGTAATGAAGAATATTCCCGAAGAGTTATTGGCCGTCTCCCCTAAAAGGACGGTACCAATATTACTGATCGAAGATTCACACGTTATAGATGAAAGCGTAGATATTATGATTTGGGCGTTAAATCAAAGTGATCCTAATAACTTGCTTATTAAAAATCACCCTGATGCTTTTCCTACAATGCAAACCCTGATAAACCGCAACGATAATGAGTTTGTCGAATCTCTGGAGAAGTATAAAACCGCAGCCCGCTATCACGCCCCCGAAGAAACTAGTCATCGTCAGCAATGTGAGCGTTTTCTTTCCCCACTTGAACAGTGTTTGGCCAAACAAGAGTACTTAATGGGTGCGAGCCCGAGCTTAGCTGACTATGCGCTGTTGCCTTTTATTCGCCAATTCTCGCGTGTTGATCGAAAATGGTTTGTAAAGACACCATACTCAAACCTGAACCGTTGGCTAAACACCCATTATCAAAATCCTATTTATTCAAAGGCCATGACCCAATACCCTCAATGGGCAGATACCCATCAAGAATTTTTATTTGGTGATGAATAACGACACATGCAGTCTCAAGAGGCGCACTTCGTCGCGATTACCAAGCCGTGATTGCTCGAACCTAGCAGCGATGGCTCATGACAAACAGATAAATGGTAACTTAGCCAAGATTGATATTGAGTTTCTGTCAGCGCATTGAGCTCTTTTCCGATATAACGGCCAAAACCGTCTGTCGCAATATGCTTTTTCATAGCAAAGCCACAGCTTTGCGTTAAACGCTCTATTTCTGCTGGAGTGGAAAAATACCCCGTCCGGAAAAACGTATCAACCTCGGGTGCCGTTATCAGCCCAGTTTCATTCAGTGTTGCAAGTACATCTGGCGTAACAAGAACTGGCGACATCTTGGCAAGCAGACCAGCGACAAAGAAACGGCTGACATAAGCAATTGCCAATATCCCATTAGGCTTGAGAATCCTATTGGCTTCACGCAGTACCGCCTCACGATCGCACTGTTGCTGGAGGTGATATAACGGGCCAAGGACTAGAACGATATCCTGCGACTGATCAGGAATAAACGAAACCGCCGTTGCATTCGCCTCATGTATCGATAGATTTGTAGCTTGTTGTTTTGCATTTGCTCGAAGCTGTTCCACCAGCTCAGGAACAAGCTCAACGGCCGTAACATCTAGCCCTTGGTTGGCATAATAGAGTGAATAGCGCCCCGTCGCCGCCCCTAATTCTGTCAACGTCTTTGCTTGCTGGGTGAATTCGGCCAGTTGATCTATTGTCGTATCAAATTCGATTCGAGTGATATTCTGACTAGTAAGACGCTGCTCTTCATCATAATTTGCATAATATTCTAAATATTCATCTTGCACTGATAACTCCTTTGGCGACTGCCATTCCCGAAAGTCCTACCTCCGACCCGAGATAGGAACAAAATACGTAATGCTCAAAGATATATCTAAGCAAAATTCAAACTGTATCCGAGTAGGTCCAAACTAAGCCTAAGCGAGGTCTAAGCTGTCCTTACTGAAATAAATTAAGGCCAAATGCATTTTTTACGTCTTTTAACACCTGACTTGACTCATCTTGTGATTTCTCACTGCCTTTTTGTAGGATCTCGATTAACTGCGCTTTATCAGAAATAAATGTTTCTCTACGCTCTCTCACAGGCCGAAGAATTTCTTGCAAACATTCCTCGAGTATTTTTTTTGTCGTCCCGTCCCCTAGCCCGCCTTCTTTATATTTCTGTTTTAGATCATTAACATAATTTAGGTCTGAATGAAAAGCATCTAGGTATGTAAAAACAATATTTCCCTCTACTTGACCAGGATCTTCAATTCTCAAATGATTAGGATCGGTGTACATTGATTTTACCGCTTTGGATATATCCTTTTCACTTGAACTCAGCAGAATGCAATTACCCATCGATTTAGACATCTTACTTTTACCATCAGTACTGGGCAGACGAGGGACTTTGCTTAATAACGGTCGACATTCCACTAATATTTCATCTTGCGCGATACTATTTAGCTTTCTGACAATCTCATTTGTTTGTTCAATCATCGGCAACTGATCATCGCCGACAGGGATGAGTGTAGCCTTGAATGCTGTAATATCGGCCGCTTGGCTAATTGGGTACATCAAGAAACCGGTCGGAATCGAGCTCCCAAATGATTTGCTGGCAATTTCATTTTTCACCGTTGGATTTCGCTGCAATCTCGCCACAGAAACCAAGTTTGAGTAGTACATTGTCAATTCAGCCAATGCAGGAATCGCTGATTGTAAACAAATCGTTGTTTTAAGAGGGTCAATTCCAACTGCAAGATAATCAGCAACCACATTCAAGATATTAGACGACACCTTATGTGGATTATTCCCATTGTCTGTTAGTCCCTGTAAATCGGCCACCAAAATAGTTTGTTCATACTGATGCTGTAGCTTAGCCCTCTGCTGAAGAGAACCGACATAATGGCCTAAATGCAGCTGACCTGTTGCCCTGTCACCCGTTAATATTTTTTCAGCCTGAGCATCAGATTTTGAGTTTTGATGAAGTTGACTATGCATAATATGGCTCCTAAGTTGACCGTCGGAGACATAGTTGCGTTATTCATTGGCAGTCTTCCGACGGCTATGAATAAATATGATTCAGCGCCGCTCTATTGAATAGAGCGCCACCAAGAAATTGAGATGTGATGAAACGAAGGATTTAAGTTCATGGCCTCAATCTAACAAGCAACAAATTATCATTCAAGCTAAAATTTCCGAGATCAATAAACTTATCAAAGCAACACCTCAATTTACCTCTACTAAGCAATTATAAGCTTAACTTACTGTAAATCACCGTACTAGATAACTCACCTGAAGGCAGCCTCCGGTCGTTGACCAGTGTTGCATCTAGCTGGTAACCACATCTTTCAGCAACGGCACGGCTTTTACTATTGGTATCGGCAGCCCGTATTTCAACACGTTGTGCATTTAGCTCCGTAAACACATAGCTTTCCAACAATGAAACAGCTTCAGTTATGTATCCCTTGCCGGTTTCGGCTGAATTCAACCAATATCCGATTTCAAAAAAAGGAACAGATTTATCTCGAATTATTAACCCTATAGCCCCAAGAAACTTAGAATCACTACTACGCAAAATGGAAAGCCGAAGTTCTCCTTCAAAGCGCTCATAGTTATCGATGGCTTCTTGCATATTTTTAATCGATTCGGGCTCAGTTAAGGCATATGGTACCCAAGGCAAATACTGGCTAAGTTCATCTTGGCTTTCCCGAATGGCTTCAAGCATGGGCTGTGCCTGCGCCATAGATGGAGCGACCAGTTTAATTCTTTCACTCTGCATATATAAATACATCCTTATTCTTATTGTTTAATGGCACATTCACATCGCCAACTTACCATTTGCTCGTCTTTCTTGTAGACTACAGGCCGTTTTTGTATCCAACTTATTCGCGGCCCATCATTTTGCATACACTCTCTCAGCTGAAATCTGGTGAATTATCAGGCACTCAGCACTTAAAAATATCAGAAAACCTAACATCATTCCCAGAAGAAATTTTGTCTTTGGCTGATAGCTTAGAAATTCTTGATTTATCCGGTAATCAACTAACGTCACTGCCAGACGAACTCGTCAAGCTTCAAAAGCTTCGCATAATTTTTGCCTCTAACAACCTTTTTGAGACCCTACCAGAGGTGCTAGGTAAATGCCCTAACCTTGAAATGGTCGGTTTCAAAGCAAACAAGATCACCGAGGTTCCGGCAGACGCATTACCGGCAAAACTACGCTGGCTCATCTTAACGGATAACCAGATCGAGACTTTGCCCGACACATTGGGCGAAAGACCGCGGCTACAAAAACTGGCATTAGCCGGTAACCGATTAACAGAACTACCGCAAACCCTAGCTCAGTCGACTGCTCTCGAGTTGGTACGTATCTCTGCCAACCAATTAGCAGAATGTCCGGAACAGCTTCTTAGCCTGCCCAAGCTCTCCTGGCTGGCATTTTCAGGTAACCCGTTCAGCCAATCAGATCTCAGCATTCAATCTGTACCGGAAGTAGCTTCGTCCAGCTTCACACTGCATGACGTTTTAGGGCAAGGTGCATCGGGCGTTATTTCCAAAGCAACTTGGAACCAGAAACAAGCCACCTTCCCTGATGATATTGCCGTAAAAGTCTTCAAGGGTGAAGTAACCAGTGACGGCTATCCCGAGGACGAACTGCAAGTGTGTTTGAAAGTCGGCAGTCATCCAAATCTGGTACAGTCTTTGGCCCAAGTTAACGAAGAAGAGTATTCAGCATTAATTATGGGGTTGATCCCTTCTCATTTTAGTAATTTAGGTTTTCCGCCATGCTTGGATAGTTGTACCCGTGATACCTTTCCTCCGGGCTTTACGCTATCAATAGATGAGATCCACAAAATCGTGGCTCAAATGCAGAACGTATTTACGCACTTGCATTCAAACCAAGTGAGCCATGGTGACCTGTACGCACACAACACATTGTTTGATGCAGATGCGAATATCATTTTCGGAGACTTTGGTGCTGCAACGATGTACCACATGCTGACAGAAAAGCAGCAAGAGAAAGTCAAACAGATTGAACATCGCGCATTTCATCATTTCATCGACGATCTTTTGAGTGTTTGTGCCGCAGAAGATCAACAACATGAGAAGTACAACCTCCTTAAGCAGAAAATAACTCAATAAAGAATAAAAAACACATCGGCGTTATTTGTAGAAGTCAGGTTTAAACCCCTCTCAAGTAATGCCGCTTAATATAGCCAAGCACTGTGTTGAACAATATTTCCACCCTACATGAGATTACTCTAATTATTTGTAACGAGTATGTATGCTGTCATTAATCTATACCCCGACAAAAATAGAACCCAAATAACATTCACAGCTAACAACAATACAACTAGTAATTTTTCCATTTGATATCCATCGCATATATTCAAACAAGCACACGATTCTCTCTATGGAATTTGTCGCGGATATAACAACCAAAGCAATCTATTCACCTAAGCACTAACAAAAATCACGCGCCTAACAGACGGAAAGACTTCAAAAGCCACCCCTCACAGATAATTCAACAAAATAATACAGTATTGAGTTTATTCTAATTCACATTCTATAGTGATGCCACTGCGTTGGTTAGACGGTAACTTCGACTGAAACCAATTAATTATCTTCAGTCTCTCTACCAAAGGCGAACATGATGATTAAAAAGGAAGCATCTTAATCCTTAGTTTACTGTGTCACTAACTCATCCTCTCCTAGGGTATACAAGCTGCTCAACCAAAAGGCCAGTAATAACAAATCCTATATTTGTTCCTTACAAGGAGTTTCACATGTTAAAACTAAAGCTTCTATCAACGTTGATAGGCTGCAGCATTGCAGCGAGCAGCTTTGCAATGACCCCCCAACCCGATCCGCTAAATCCTACGGGTTACGTTATTTCTGCAGCTGAAGTTAAAGCGGCAGAAGAAGCAAAAACCGCAGACCCAATGTACAAAGTCTGGGCTAAAGCACTCGCAACACGTCCTAATAGTATTGTGGAAGCCATTGAACCCGGTCTTGCCAGCAATCCTGACAACGTCAAGCGGGTCGAACGTGTCTTTTCACAGTCTGACTGGGATTTCCTAACCCACATGGCTGCACCTGAATACACCTATACCCGCTTCTTACGTGCTATCGGCAAGTTCCCTGCATTCTGCGGAGAGTATACCGACGGGCGAAATTCCGACGCGATTTGTAAAAAATCAATTATCACGGCGTTTGCCCATTTTGCCCAAGAAACGGGCGGCCACATTTCTAAAGACAACTATTGGGATAATCCACTGGGGCTGGAGGAATGGCAGCAGGCTCTAGTGCACGTACGTGAAATGGGATGGTCAGAGGGACAGCCAGGGTATACGACGGGCTGTGGCCAAAATGACTGGCAGAATAAACGTTGGCCATGTTCGCCGGGTCAGGGCTACTTTGGCCGCGGGGCCAAGCAATTGTCTTATCATTTCAACTATGGTCCCTTCTCCGAGGTTATGTATGATGGTGACGCAACCGTTCTGTTAAATAATCCAGCTCTGGTTGCTGACACATGGCTAAACCTTGCATCAGCTATTTGGTTCTTCCTCACCCCTCAAGCACCGAAGCCGGCAATGCTTCACGTAATTGACCGCACTTGGACTCCCTCACAGCGTGAAATCGATGCTGGAATCGGTTACGGATTTGGTACCACGATCAATATCATTAATGGTGGCATCGAGTGTGGCGAACAAAATAGATATAAAGGCCAACCAGTTAACCGCATTCGCTACTGGGAGGGCCTATCAGCTCACTATAATATCCCTATTGAAGCCGATGAAACTAATACCTGCTGGCAACAGACCCCTTACGGCGGCCTTAATCTAAATGGTGCCACAGACGTGCTTTATACAAACTGGGAGGCTAACTGGAAATATTACCCCGAGCGTCCCGAAGGTGTGTCATTCGAATGTGAACTGGTTGGATATCAAACCGCTTATTCTGCTCTTGTTCCCGGTGACTATAAAAAGTGTGTTACCAACTTCTATGAATCACATGCTAACTGGCCGCAAGTTCGCGTAGTCGGTATCATGCCGCCGACAGATCCCGGTACCAATCCAGGAACAGATCCTATCGGTAATAACTGGGATTCAAATGCGGTCTATAACACAGGAGATCGTGTCGTCGTAAATGGCGTAACATATGAAGCAAAATGGTGGACACAAGGTGACAACCCTGAAACCAGCGGTACGTCAGGCCCTTGGAAAAAAAGCTAAGCCCAGTTGATAGTAATAAGCCGCCTTCCTTGAAGGTGGCTTTGCCTTTCTACTGACCACACAAGTGATATTTAATGAAGTCATTTTTCCCTGAACAATAACGATCAATGTCATTGTTACATTCAAGTGCAGCTTGCTTCTTCAGCTCTCCGTACTCTTTAGCAATATCAGGGTACATAATCAAATAATCTCTAAACGTGATATGTAATTCGCCATTATTATCACCTGCTTTAAAAACATGAATATGGTGGGTTCGATTGTTACCACCCTTTTGGAAAAATCGGCGCTCAGAAATCCCGAACTCACCTTTTGCTTCATACCCCAGCGAAATAAATTCTGACGTAAGTAGATCTACAAAATTTATATCAGTGACTTCGACTAGAATATCAATAATAGGCTTGGCTGCTAAGCCCGGTACAGCCGTACTTCCTATATGGTGGATATCCACGGCAATATTACCCAGCACATCCTTAATTGCCTTCGACTCTAATTCGAACTGCTTTGCCCATTTCGGATCATAGCTGACAACGTCTATAATTCGTTTACTCACTGTTTTTCCTATCGCTCATGCCACTAGCACCATCGATTTCAGGATGACCGATAAGACGACCATGAAAACTTGATAACCCGATAGTGCGACGTGTTTTCTCAGCCCAAACAATACCCACAATCAAGCCAAGCCCTGTGCAGATAGCAATAATAGGCAGCGAAACTTCATCCCAAACAACACAGGTAAGTGCACCAACAAAAGCGCCAATTAACATGGGAGACACAGCAACTTTCAACCACAACAAGACATGCACAAAACCAGCAACAAATTTCAGCATAATGGTTACTCCCTCTCTATTACACTTAAATCATTCGTACAAGCGTACTAAGGCTCACATCATATCAACCATGTTGAATACAAACTTAATGCAAACCCAATTAATCATACAAAAATGAATAAAATGAATAACTTAGAGTTGCGGTAGCACCTACATTAGGCGTGACCAAAGTGGTCTTAGCGTCCATAACGAAAAAAACAAAGCCGATGGCGCATACTTCTTTTTGCTCCACAAAAAACGCGATTGTTCTTTTAAAAATGCCGCACCTAAAAATGCGTCTGCAAGCTGTTCAGATTCTCGCGCGTTAGTTGTTTTAAGCTCTTCCAGCTGACTACCGGCCAGAAACTTACGTTGTTCCTCGTTAGCAACCCAGCTTTGGGCAATACGTTCTGCTTCTTCCATTAATTGTTGTTGCGGCACTACCCTTTGAACCAATCCAGCATCTAACGCTTCTTTCGCGTTAGGTTTCCAGCCTTCAGCCCCTAACATGCGCTGAGCGGTATCTTCACCCATTAATCGAGGAAAATGAACACTAGAGCACCCTTCAGGAGTTATACCTAAGACGGCAAAAGGTGTAGAAAAAGTCGCATTTTCTGATGCGATGATGCTGCTTGCTAATGTGGCGGAAGTTACGCTGGCACCTATCGCCGGGCCATTCACCGCAATGAGTAGAGGCTTGCTACAATTTAAGAACGTATCAAATAGCGCCTGATTGTTTTTTACAATTAACTCGCGCAGCTTTTTAGGGTGCATTAACTTAAGTGAGCCACCTAGATTGACTCCCGCGGAATAATACTTCCCAGATCCCGTAAAAACGACGGCCCTGACAGAGTCATTAGTGTTAACTTTAGAGAATACTTCACTAAATGCATCCATCATTTCCAACGTCCAACCATTTAATTTTTCAGGACGATTCATGGTAATAATGAGTACACCATCGTTGAGGCTGGTTAAGAGGTGACGAGCAGCAATACTTGTTAAATTCAGGTCGTTCAAGGTAATTTTCCTGCTAAAACAATATCGTTCCTTTAGACTACTACACCAAAAACCAGATTATAAGCAACAAAGGTCACAATAACACGAATGTTAATTCCATAAAGGCATAATTAAGGCGTTATCTTCATATACAATCTATCTAAACGATCTTTCAACATCGTCAAAATGCTGGTATCAATTTCTCTTTCTAATTCATCACAATAGTGATGATGTAGCAAAGCTTCAATGTCTTTAACCAACACAGGGATTGCTTGGCGATTTGAACTATCCCAGTGCCACCTATCAGCATTTTGCAGCAAGGCAATTAAGTCGCTTCTGTCAGTCAATAAGTTACTGATTTCTATTAGACAGTTTGTATGATAATTCGCAGTATTTTCAAGGTGTTCGGAAAAACGTAGCAACCAAAGCCTGGGTTGGGATTCGAACATCAAAAAACAGGCATCCCACTCTTTGTTTTCATCTATACGTTGTAATAGCTCCTCCAACGCATATAGCTGATTGCTTTCCAGAGCCTGAACTTGAATATGCCCCATCTCATCCGAATGATAGATCGACGCACTAAACTCATAGTGCTTTAGTAAGTGAACAGGATTATTAATATCATAGACATCTATATCAGGCTTATTTGCCTGTAACTCTTGTAATCGTTTTAATTCACTGCATACCTTATCGATACGTTTTAAAATACGAGATTTTTCATCACAGCCAGCAAAGTAAAGTTCAGCTTTTAGAGTCGGTAATAAGTCAAGTAACGCTTCAGTCTGATCTCGGATTGTTTTTTGTTGGGCTGATAATTCATTGTTCATATTTTTTTACCGTTAAGTTGTATTCGGCATAAGGCGTCGCAGACACACCAATACTAATCCAAGTGTGGGTATCCTTCACTGTTATCATATCGCCAAGTTTCCCTCTTTGCCTATCATAGCCCTCTCCACGTAGAGAGTACCCGGCCTCACCTTCTATAGACTCGATGAATATAATGAATGTTTCGCCATGAAACCCTAGGATGTAATACTCGTTCTCATGCTCACCGCCAACAATATCCTGAGTACGAAAAGGCTGGGCAGGATCTACGATATGAACGTAGTAGTAATCCCGACTAAGAGCTTCAACATGGCGCAAAATCTGGCTCTCTGAAGCTGCTGCCGGTAGGGGCAGACTTGCGAGCAACACCGTACAAATTCGGTAAAACCATCTATTCATCTGTTAGCTTCCAAAAAACACATACTCGGTTTCGGTTTCAAAGAAAAACAGTGGATTGTCATTGTCCAGCTCTAGCTGAATGGCGTTATGTATTAGAGGGTTAATGGGGGGCTCATAGTTTTCATCAATATCGATCTGTATTTCATCATACATAACCCCAACATGCGGCTTATCTGAATGTTCCAAAATATCGTCTAGTGCAATGCTTATATGCCAATCAGCTTCATTCATAACAATCGCACCGGAAACGGTACTCTCTCGGCACATAGCCAGTGAATAGATCAGTTTGTCACCAATCAGAACATCTACATTATCAGGGCGTATATCATCCCAATTCAATACCTCCATGTACCGGAGATAGTGGCAAAACAAAATAACAAAGGCTGCAACAGCCTCCTGGCACCTGGGTTTAGGCAGAATAAAATAAAAAGGCTTGCCCGCCTCACAGATTAAAGGCTCATAAATCAGTTCTTCGCCATGAAACTCAGTCAGCTTCAGCATGATTTGAGCAGTCGATTCAGGCTGATTCAAGATGCATTCTATAGGAGACTCCCAAATATCTCCGCTTTTGCTGGCATCCAGCGCACTCCGTATTCCCTTCCCCTCGCCGTATAGCGCTTCAAAGTAACCAACGAGCCTACCGCCTTCCAGCCATTCAAGCATATCCCGGATGTCGATTAGCTTGGAAGAATGAGGCGAACGAAAATGCAGTTCACTCTCGATATCTTTAAGTAAACATTGCACCTCTTTAAGAGTATTATTTTGTTTCTCGATTAAGCTCATTCTTCCCCCATTTTGACTATTGATATTTTTACTTCTACACAATCCCCTTCTGTGACTTACCTCTCACATCTGTTATTTGCTCAATAAATCTGTATAATTCGCCGCCTATTCATTCGCGCTTTAATTTCTATTGACTTGGCATATCGAACTAAGCGATTAGCCAATCTTAATATCTAGGGATACTTCTTTGATTTCAACCGCTAACATCACCATGCAATTCGGCGCCGAGCCTTTATTTGAAAACATTTCTGCTAAGTTTGGTAACGGTAACCGTTACGGCTTAATCGGAGCCAATGGATGTGGTAAATCAACGTTCATGAAGATTCTTAGTGGCTCACTGGCTCCAAGCTCTGGCAATGTGTCTATCACCCCAGGGTTAAAACTTGGCGTACTGAGTCAAGACCAATTTGCTTTTGAGCAACACAATGTTATCGACGTAGTCATCATGGGTGACCGTAAACTATGGGAAATCAAACAAGAACGTGACCGTATATATTCATTACCAGAAATGAGTGAAGAAGACGGTATGGCGGTTGCTGAGCTTGAAAGTGAATTCGCAGAAATGGACGGCTACACCGCAGAAAGTCGGGCTGGCGATATTTTGCTGCAAGCTGGTATCGAAGAAGAGTTTCATTTCGGTTTAATGCAACATGTTGCTCCCGGTTGGAAGCTAAGAGTGCTATTGGCGCAAGCACTTTTCGCTAACCCTGATATCTTGTTGTTGGATGAACCAACCAACAACCTGGATATTCATACGATCAACTGGCTTGCTGAAGAGCTAAACCAACGTAAATGTACGATGATCATCATTTCGCACGATCGCCACTTCTTAAACTCGGTATGTACCCACATGGCAGATATCGATTACGGTGAGCTTCGTATCTACCCAGGTAACTACGAATACTTCCTTGAAGCATCAGGCCTGATCCGCGAACAGTTACTGGCTGGCAATGCTAAAAAATCGGCAGAGATTAGCGAATTGCAAGATTTCGTAAATCGATTTGGTGCAAACGCCTCTAAAGCCAAGCAAGCCAGCTCTCGTGCGAAAAAGCTGGATAAAATTAAGCTAGACGAAGTTAAGTCGACTAGCCGCATTAGCCCATCGATTGATTTTGGTGAAGGCAAGAAGCTGCATCGCCAAGCACTTGAACTACAAGATTTGGGCCACGCATTTGAAGATGAGCTACTGTTCGAGAAAGGTAACTTACTTCTGGAGGCTGGTACTCGCTTGGCGGTGATTGGCGAAAATGGTGTTGGTAAGACGACATTTCTACGCTGCCTAGTCAACGAACTAGAGCAGAATCACGGCGTTGTAAAGTGGTCTGAAAATGCTTCTATTGGTTACTGCCCACAAGATAGTACGGCTGATTTCGACAACGACTTAAGTATCTTCGATTGGATCTCACAGTGGCGCACCACGAAGCATGACGATTTGATGGTTCGTGGTATTTTAGGTCGCTTACTGTTCACAGCGGATGATGCAAATAAACAAGCTAAGAACTGTTCTGGTGGCGAAAAGAATCGCTTATTGTTTGGTAAGTTAATGATGCAAGACATCAATGTTCTCGTTATGGATGAACCAACAAACCACATGGACATGGAAGCGATCGAAGCGCTTAATAACGCACTTAAAAATTACCAAGGTACGCTTATTTTTGTGAGCCACGACCGCAAGTTTGTATCATCTCTTGCCACTTCTATTATCGATGTGAAAGACAAGAAGCTCGTTAACTTCCAAGGCACTTATGATGAGTACCTTGCACATCAACAAAAAATGTTAGACGTCGCATAAGCATTACAGTCTAAAGCAAACAGCATAGAAAGAGGCAGTTGTTGCAAACTTAGCAACAACTGCTAAGGCTTTTTTGCCTGATGACATGGCTAACTTAGTTTTGGACAAAAACGTTTTAGGTGTGTTGCTCTAAACCGTTTCGATCAGATTAGAAAAAGTACTTTGAAACCTTAAGCGTTTGTATGGCTGTTTATTGCTACAGATTTACTTTTTAGCCTACAAATTTTTATTCAACCATTTCATCGTATGATCTCGCATGTCGTTGGAAAAGTAATGCGATTCATCAGCTAAATTGAACTCAATTTCAGTATTGTTTTTATCGTATTTACTCTTCACTTTTTCATAAAAGTCCTTCGCGAAATTGGCAGGAACCCAATCATCTTTCTCACCATTTATGATCAACATAGGGCGACTTTCATTTTCTATAAGGTACAAACATGGATCAATCTCTGCCATATACCTAATAGCTAACTTCTCATCATCACTAAGAATCTTATTAACTGAATCGGCTTCTAAGGCGAACTTCTCCAAGCCGACAAAGTCAGGAGAGCCGATAATTGGTACCGCAACTTTAATCCGTTTATTTTTGGTCAAAGAATAAAATGTGGACATTGCCCCCATAGAGATACCCACAACCGCAATCCTCGATGGATCAATCCTCATATCTTCCTGATAATGCTCAATGAGTGTATTTATGTCATCTGAATTCTGCTTGATAACACCCGTCATTCTTTTGATAAATCTCGAATGACTACTAACGTTTTGAGCATTACCATCATCTCTTTCGCCGTGTTTATCTGCATCAAAGCAGATAACAGAATAACCCTGAAGAGCTAAATTTAAAGCTAGATTAGAGCCTTCATATTTATCATTGCTCCAACCGTGACAGATGATGACTAAAGGATTATTTACCGACTCTTTTTTACAATAGAGCAGATATGTAATCTCACCGATCTTACTTTTTTCTACTACAACACCTTCCATGAACGCCCCATATATTTCAATATATTCGTTTACAAGCACCATAAACCGTCAGACTTCAGAAAACAGCTAACGCTGATTAGTCGAAAAGTTGTCGTCTTTTATCATATTACAATGCAACACCATTTATATTAATTCAATTAATAATCAACAACCTAAGTCACATGAAGGGAATTTTGGGCTGCCAAATGTCGCCTAATAACAGAGATTCTGATTTACCAACTAGCTCGGATAAGTTTTAGTAGTACAAACTAAGATTAACAGCACATGAATGAGTAAAAGGTCTACCGAATAATGGGGCAAAACCGTGCCAGAAAGCGCGGTCGAATAAACTCCTGCTAGATACAGTTGTTGTCCAATCATTACTTACCTTCAATGTAGTTCCATTGGATGCTTACAAAAAAGCATGCCACTCACCATTACTAGCGTGAAGTAGTTCAAACTTCAAAGCTCTCATTTTCTGGTTGTTTGAAGCGGACAGTTGGACAACTCATTTCTCCAAATTTTCTCCAGTCACAAATTCACTTTATAAACAATAAGATAATAAATAAGCAATCCCATTTAACCGGACAAGATCCCAAATGAGACTGGAACTGACAACACAAAAAATGCTTGCAACCCTGTCCGAATGAAACTACTGTATGGACATACAGCATGTATAAATAACCACTGGTAAGGATGACGAGCAATGACAGTACTATTTGACAACCTACAATCAGTTTCTGCAGCACAAGTCTATAAATCGGCTTTTGCTACCCATACCAGCTCGCCGTCTTTTACCCAACCAGTAAAGTGTCCGATTGAAGTTTGCCTCTCTGATGAAAAGCAAACTCAACTAGCTTATTTTCTTCGTATTCTCAAACAAGCCAGTCAGCAAAGTCGGTGGATCATGTTTATTGGTGACGAAGCCATGCTCGACAAGAACCTACTTCAAAGTGCAGAAATCGATTTAAACAAAGTGCTGTTATTGAGAAACAAGAAAGGCCTTACAGATCAGAAACTGATGGAAAAAGCACTTAGCACCGGAAATTGCAGCGCTGTGATTGCAACTGGCGATGTGGAAAACTTTGAGAGTGATGAGATCCGCCAAGCAGCTGAAAACGGCTCTTCATACGCATTTATCATAAACCGCCGCAGCAAAATGAAATTGACTTTTCATTAATATTTCCGCACAAAATACCCCTGTAAAAAGCCACTAACGCTTCATTTTTAGTGGCTTTCTTGATCCAGTACAAATAATAGTGTTATTAACCACTTTTTGAGCAATATACATCGCATTTCTTGTGCAATAAATACTGAAAACATAATAAAATGCCCTTTAACGACAAAATACTAGTCATTAAAACCGGATCTTCGAAATGGAAAAGAAACTAGGCTTGGGTGCGTTAACAGCGCTCGTTATCGGTTCAATGATAGGTGCAGGCGTCTTCAGTCTTCCCCAGAATATGGCCAACGTTGCCAGCCCTGCAGCAGTGATGATTGGATGGACAATCACAGGAGTCGGGATGGTCTTTCTCGCACTTGCCTTTCAGCATTTATCCCAACTAAAACCTGAAATAGAAAGCGGCGTATTTGGTTACGCCCAAGCCGGCTTTGGTGACTTTATCGGCTTTTGCTCCGCATGGGGTTACTGGTTAAGCGCCATGCTTGCCAATGTCTCCTACTTAGTTATTGTTTTCAGCACACTAGGAATGTTTTTTGACCAGCCGGATATGGTGCTATTCGGTGACGGAAATACCTGGTTAGCTGTTACCGGAGCTTCGGTTCTGCTCTGGTTGGTCCATACACTCGTACTCCGCGGCGTACAAACCGCAGCAGTGATCAATATGGTAACGACGATCGCAAAACTGATCCCGCTATTCCTTTTCATTTTATGTGCACTGATTTCCTTCAAATGGGATACGTTCATTTTTGATTTTACCGGTCTTCATTTTGGCGAGCAGCATGATCTGCTGTCCCAGGTAAAAAGTACAATGCTGATCACCGTTTGGGTATTTATCGGTATCGAAGGTGCTGTTGTTGTTTCTAGTCGCGCAAAGAACCGTAAAGATATTGGCCGTGCAACTATTTTAGGCCTGCTGACTGCGCTCTCTATTTATGTCTTGGTTACCTTATTATCCATGGGCGTGATCAGCACTGAAGAGCTTGCAACCTACCAGAATCCGTCTATGGCTCGGGTCTTGACTGAAATCTTGGGTCCATGGGGCTCAATCATTATCGGCTGTGGTTTGTTAATTTCAGTATGCGGCGCTTTTCTGAGCTGGACCGTATTGGCTTCTGAAGCACCTTATCTTGGCGCTAAAGATAGTATGTTTCCCAAAAGCTTTGCCCAACAAAATGAGGCTGGCAGTCCGGTAAAAGCCCTGTTCTTTACGAACTGCTGCGTTCAACTTTCATTAATTTTTGTGGTTTTTGCTGGCAGCACATATGACATATTACTCGCTATCGCATCAGAAATGATCCTAGTGCCCTACTTCCTTGTAGGAGCCTACACTCTAAAGCTGGCTATTCAGCGTAAAGACCGTGGCTCTCTTCTATTGGTAGGTTTTGGTGCTAGCCTTTACGGCATTTGGTTACTTTATGCTTCAGGTTTAAACTACTTGCTGCTCTCAGCCCTGTTGTACTTGCCTGGCCTCTATTTTTATACCAAGGCGAAGCGGGAACAAAATACCACGGCCTTCATTGGAACCGAGAAAGCAGCGGCTAGCCTATTGACTGTGGCGGCCTGTCTTGCCGCAGGCATGCTTTGGCAAGGAATGATTTAATCATTTTATTGTCCCCCAGAAAAAAGCCAGCTTGTTAGCTGGCTTTTTATTTTCATTCTCTGATAGACAAGAATATTATTCAGTTTCGTATTAAGACTCAACCATATGGACTCTTAATTCTTCACCGCTATCTGCGACCATTGTGATCCTACAACCAGCTTTACTTTCAATAAGATCAAGCTGCTCGCTTTCTAGCGCATACGGTAAAGTAATCAACAATTCGTTAATCTGCTCTGATCGAGCTAATCGCAACAAACGGATCAGGTTGTTCGAATCACTGATGTTGGTTGACAACACTTTTAATGCCTGCAACTGTAGTTTTTCTGACTCAGTTAATTCATTGGGCAAAGAGGATGTCCATGAGATCTCAAATGCCGGAACTAACGTTTTTAATGCATCAATAAAAGTCAGCCTATGTTTACAAGATGCAGATAGGAACGATGTGTAATCAAACACAACATTACTATTTTTTGAGATTTCAACTGATGTTTCCATAATCATCCTTAAAAGAAACATAACCACTGTTGTTTAGAACTCAGTGTAACGATTGGCATCTACTTGTAACTATATTCAACTATACGACTAACTTGTTTCTGAGGAATTGTTTATTTATCAAAATTTGCGTTCGATCTTACTTTTATGGCCTAAAAACCAATATTAAAATACACTAAGAACAATTGATTAACATCAATAAAACCTTAAAAACATCTGCTTTACCTTGTTGAAATATTAACCAATTTTACGATATTCATGAATATATTATAAAAAACCGCTCAAAAACCACATTAAAAACAACAAAAACCAAACATAACCGCAACAGGTCTTTTTTGGTTGTTCATTGCTTTAGTAAATATAAATATCAGGATAAATTTATACTTTACTGGTATTCCATTTGAAATTTATAGCTATGCAAGATCCTGAGAGGTAGAAATAACAGCAACACCATCTTTGATACATAATAACCCTCTACGCTTTGTTTCTTATTCACACTAATAACTAGCCATGAAAAATATGATATTTTTATCTATTCGTGCATAGAAACAAAAAGCCTTTACATCACGATGATCAAAAGGCTCGATATATTGTGTAAAAAAAGGGGCATGGTCTTAACCATCCCCCCTTTCTTTTAATCACTAGAGCAAGGGCCTAATGGCGATCATCCGACATTACATCATCTTCAATATGCCGGTAGTCACCTTTTTCTTTCTGCTCCCACCTTGCGTCGAGAGTCGCCAGCTCCCTTTTCATTTCTGATAGCTCGCGCTCCATGTAAGAAATATTCCGTATCAGCATTTTTCTTTCCATGTTCTATTCCTTATGAAATTAAGCTCATTAAGATAGTATCAATTTGAATGGATTAAAACGCGGCTATCTATTCAAGAATCTTTTTTTGCACTGATTAAAAAAGCAACATTCAGTAACTGTTAAGTATCGTATCTGTTTGAAATTTTGCCAAATTAAAATACCTTTTGTTTGTCAACCTTCTGTCATTGAAGTGTAGTGTGCTTTTTATATTAAAAGAGCTAAAAGGTACCTACACTTTGAACTGGTTTATTGCCTTCTGTAGTTCACCGTTATTATGGTTGAGTTGTTGAGTCTCTGTGACAGCGGCCTCCATCTGGGCACTCGTTTCGTCAGCCATTTCATTTACGCGGTTAACATTACGGCCAATCTCTTGAACAACCTCGGTTTGCTCCGATGTTGCACAGGCAATTTGCTCTGTCTGAGCCTGAATATTAGAAATTGCAGTCATTATATTATCTAAGGCATCACCCACATTACGCGATTCGGTTGTTGTTTGTTCTGCCTGACTGCGATTTCGTCCCATTACAGAAGTAACATTCTGTGTATTGGATTGCAGCTGCTCGATAATTTTCTGAATATCGATTGTCGACTGCTGCGTTTTACTCGCGAGACTTCGTACTTCATCAGCAACTACGGCAAACCCTCTGCCATACTCACCAGCACGCGCCGCTTCAATTGCGGCATTCAAAGCCAACAAATTTGTCTGGTCAGCGATATCACTGATGACACTGAGCACTTGACCAATCTGATCCGCATCTTGACGAAGGTTTAGCACCAACTCCTCGGCATTGAAAATCTCCTCAGACAGTAGTTCCACATTTCGAATTGCAGACTGAACCGTATCATGGCTTGTAGACACCAACAGCTCAGCGTCTTGAGTCATCGTTCGCGTCTGCTCGGCGTTAGCAGAGATTTCACGAACAGCATGCCCCATTTCAGTGGCAGCAGTCGCTATTTGGTCTAGTTCATCTTTTTGTACCTGAACGGCATCATTGGTTGCCTTGATTGTTTTTTCCATTCCCTGGCTATTTTGCTCGACATAACCGGCTAATTCGCGGCTGTGCTGAATTAACGTCTGGATTTTGCCGGCAAAATCATTAAACGCCAGGGCAACACGTCCGATTTCGTCTTCACGGTCCATGACAAGTCGCTGGGTCAAATCGCCATCACCATGGGCAATATCCCGCATGGCCATTGCCGCATGATTCAAAGGGGCCAGCGACTTTATGCAAAACAAACCCAGCGCAACCGCCAACACAACAACCCCCAGCACGGCGAATATAATGGCTTGCTGGCTGGCTTCGCTGACAGGCTCTTCGACCATCGACATTGGCACCATTAGCGCTAGCTTCCAATCCATTTTCGGATACTCGAGAGCAATATCCTGGATGGCGACCAGTTGCTTACGACCTTGCCATTCAACCTCTGAAAACCAGGTTGCTGTTGTGCTTTTAGAATGGCGGAGTTGAGTAAAACCTACATTATCGCGATCAAGCTTTTCGAGGGTTAAGTCCTTAACCTTGTCAGTGTCCATTCCTGAGAATAGCAACACCTCTCCATTACCATTAAATAGGAAGGGCGTTCCTTGGCCTAGATAGCGAGTTTCATCCAAAAGGGCCTTTTGCAGAGCCGTTATTTTCAAATCGGCACCACCGATGAATTTTAATTCACCAGAAGCATCATAAACAGGCATATATATAGCCCCATTTAGATTCCCGTTTCTCACGTCAATTGCTGTTGTTAGCCAAGGCGTTTTATTACTTATTGATGTTTTCCACCATGGTCGCTGCTTTAAATTTATTGCGGGGTCAAAATATTGCCCAGATGCATCAAAATATTCGCCTGTTTTCTCCAGCGCAAAAAATAAACTGAATAAATTAGGGTCAACTTTATTCATCTTGTTTATGTATTTAACAATTGAGCGATACTCTTTTGAATTTAATTCATCATCGTGACTGTCTCTTTCTTCTATAAAGTCCTGCAAATCAGGGCCATTGAGAAAAGTATCCACAACAGCTTGATATTTAAGTACATAACCTCTTGCAAATTGAGCCTTTTCACTCACTTGCGTTGCTAGTCCATTGCGAATATTCGTTTGAGTTAAATCTGAAATTTTATTCACTGCCATCCATGTACCGACTGATGCGATGAGTAAGACTAACAGTGAAACACCCGCTATTATTTTCTTAACAAGAGATAGACCTGCCATTTCTAAGCCTTTATATCCAATAAAAATAGCTAAAATAGTATCTACAGACCATGCTGTATTTACTTGTTAGCAAAAAGATTGAAAAACGTAATGATTACCTATCGAACAACATCAAATAATAGTAACAGTATTTACATAAATACCAATTAGTTCTATCCAACAGAATTAATAGTTAATTTTTGAATCTATGAGCAACATCACGAATACTTATATCGCATACATTGATGGCATAAAAAATCGCGTCTAAAAGACATGCTGAGTAATAATTCAAACCGCATATTATCGTCAAAAAATAACACTTACATTTATCTGCCTTTCCAACGACATTTCGACAACTGTTTCACTCACTGAATTAAGTGCAATTGAGTGGTAAATAGTATTAGCGTTCAGCTCACAGTTCTCATAAAATACACCTGTTTGGGGAGTAGTCACCACTTGTTCGCCTGTCGTCATCCCGAAGCCTCATGCTTCCGGCAGTCGAGGATGGATTTGCTAGGTATTCCATACTTTTAGCACCATTCTGACGAGACCAACGCCATTATTTATGCACTATTGTGCTGTTTGTTAATGCGCGGAAGGTCAGGCTATTCTCATCCTACCCACCCCTTCTGTGCGTACCTGGAAGGAGAAAACCATGAGCCTTTTTAGCTATGAAGGGTTCGCTGTTCTGATTGTCATCATGCTGGCGCTGGACTTGTACCAAACCCGTGGCGGTAACGTCACCATAAAAAAAGCCGCTGTCTGGAGTTTATTCTGGGTTGCGCTTGCTTTGACGTTTAACTTTGTTATCTACCTGTACTGGCAAGAAATGGCACCGGTCAGCAGTTACACCAATAGTGAGGCTGCAACGGCGTTTCTAACTGGCTACCTGCTAGAAAAATCACTCAGTGTCGACAACTTGTTTGTCTTTGCACTGATTTTTGGTCAGTTTGCCGTTCCTGAAGCGATACGACCCCGGGTATTAATGCTTGGTGTCGTTGGCGCCTTGATACTTCGCGGGATCATGATTGCTGTCGGTGCCGAGCTACTTACCCAATTTCATTGGGTGCTCTATGTCTTTGCTGCATTTCTGTTGTACACGGGCTATAAACTGTGGAGCGAGGATGAAGACGAACAGGATGACTTCTCTGATTCACTGCCGGTTCGACTGGTCAAGAAATGTTTCCGAGTCAGTGATTCCTATCAAGGAAACAAGTTGCTCGTTAGAGATAGTCAGGGGTGGATAGCCACGCCGTTAATGATCGTGATAGCTGTAATCGCCCTGACAGATGTGATGTTTGCACTGGATTCGATCCCGGCGATCTTTGCAGTTACCAAGGAACCTTTCCTTGTATTCACCGCAAATGTTTTTGCTTTGCTCGGATTACGTTCGCTGTATTTTGTTCTCGAAGGTATGCTAACACGATTCTGTTACCTGCGCCCGGCGCTGGCATTCATCCTCAGCTTCATTGGTATCAAGATGTTATTGATGGAAACCCGTTGGGCAATTCCGACACCGATTTCATTGTGTGTCATTGTACTGACGATATCTGCTGCGATTATTGGGTCGCTCTGGAAAACTCGAACTGTCCCCGCCTCATAAAAGGCTACAGTATTATAAACACAACCTGAGCACACAACGTGCTCAGGCCATTTTCAAAATTACTTTCACTTTCTTAGTAACTGAAATCTTTCAGGGTTATATACTGTGGCTCTACACGCTTATCACCAGGTCGGTCATAACCGTAAATATCTTCACGCAACTGAAGCTGCTCGTTTTCATCGATCCAGGCGGTCACATACATAAAGTCAACATTCACCCTTCTTGCCAGGCTAACCGTATCTTGCTCATCGTCATTGACCATTTGCTGATAAGGCGCCATACCCGAGCGACGCTGATGCTGAAGGATGATCTCTGCCAGTTCATCAGCTTTTTCAACCCTGACACAACCTGAACTGAAATTGCGTTTCGCCTTATCAAATAACCTTCGCGATGGCGTATCATGCAAAAACACCGAGTAATCATTTGGCATCAGGAACTTCACCTTACCTAACGCATTCGCCGGACCCGGGCCTTGCTGAAATTCATAGGGGAAAGTTTCTGGGTCTACCGTGCTCCACTCAATTTGCTCGGGCAAAATAACACTACGATCACGCCAGCTTTTTACAATCTTCAGGTTTTTTTCAGCCAGGTAATTAAGTGACTCCTTTACCTTGGGAATCACATCTTCCTGCTTGATGGTCGTCGGAACATTCCAATAGGGATTGACGACCATAGTATTAAGTGACGATGAAAACAAATAAGTCGGACGGCTTGTTCTGCCGACAATAACCTTAGATTCGAAAAGTACTTCATCTTGCTGGGTTAGTCTCAACATATAATCTGGAATATTAACCTGAATTAGCGGCCTTCCTGTTTCTCTCGATCCAAAACGACTTCGTTGGAGGTTAAGTGCGATAACTCTGGCAACCTCAGAATATGGCAGAGTCAGTTGTTTAGCCGTTGCAGGGCCAATAACGCCGTCATCTTCAAGTCCGTTCCGACGCTGAAAAGCTCTAATAGCATAATTGACTTCCCCAGAGTTATTGATGACTTCCAGCTCCGACAATACCTCATAATCAATTTGGCTGATATCGCCGTAGCTATACAATACATCGAGAAGCCGATGGCCATTGGAAATAAACTGATCCTGTTTGATTACACGGTTATGGCTCGATAGTTCAAGCTGATGCGGCAGCTGGTTGCGAAACCATTCAGCCAATGCAACCGAACGTTCAAACCGTTTAATCTGGGGGCGAAGGCGGTAAAGCTCTTCCTTAATCGAAGCGGCAGAAAACGGGAGATTCAATTCAGCATAAGATTGTCGCGGAACAACCAATAACTGATGCTTAAATAACCAGCTAGGGTTTTCCTGGAGCTGAGCAATAACCGATTTATAGACCAACAACGAATCTGTTGCGAGAAGATCAAAACTGCGCTGATCCTGGTATTGAGTAAGTTGTTCAAGCTCCGCAAGCCGTTCATCAACCCCAGGAACAAGCTCGGCATAAGCCAACGACTTTAATTGAACAAAAAGCTCCTGTCGTAAAGACTCTTCAGCCCAAACCGGAGAGTAATCATTAGCTGTATAACCCTCTTCTATCAGTTCGGGAAAGCAAACATTATAGGCATGGTGATATGACTGAATTGATTCTGCACACAGCTTGTTCTGACTAGTCAACTCGTGCTGATTGAGAAATTGCCACCCAAGCTGATTTTGAGTTGCCGAAGCTGCCGTAGTAAATAACACGGTGAAGGTGAGAAAATTTAAACCATGACGAATTACCCAAATAATCTTGAACATTACAAACCAATCCTTAATTAAGGAAGAATACGCTTAATGCTCTCAATCCATGATTGCCTATATCACCAAATTCAAACAGAATAATTACAACGTCCTATATAATTTAGACTGCACTTTAATATTTAGACAATAAAGTGACATAGTGACAAATTAATAGTGTTATAAATTAAGACTAATTTATATAACCGTTAATAATTAGTAGTTTATATCTGAATTAACTATTAACCACTATTTATATTTACTAGTACTTTTTTATTATAATAACTGCTTTAAAATAGTTTTATGGATTATGGCAATGTTGTAGCTTAATACGTTATATAAATCAGCATCCCTATCAAGCTGAGTGCAGTTGTGAACCTTAGTGACGGATTTCCATTTCAGAAACACATAATTTTAAGACTTTCACTTCAGGAAATAACACAAAAACGATAATGTTATATCCATAAGTTTTAGATGGGTATTCGTTCATGACCATACAGGCCAAATTTCATCAGATCATCACCGATCCAACGCTTTCACCGAAGCAAAAGTCCAACTATCTGGCTTTGGAAGCCGATGCCAGCCTACCCTACGTCGCGATTTCTGAGCCTGTTCAAACAGCCATAGATACCGGAGTTATCTGTGATATGTTTGAAGGCAACGCACCATTCAAACCACGCTATGTACTGCCTGACTACGCCAAGTTCCTTCAGCAGGGCTCGCAATATTTGGAACTATCAGTATCAGAAAATCTGGATGAAGCGCTCAATGCTCTGACGATTCTTTACCACCATGTTCCATCGGTTACCAACATCCCAGTCTATCTCGGACAACTTGACGACATACTAATGCCCTTTACAGAGGGCGTAGATGAAGACACTATTTACCGGAAGCTGAAACTATTTTGGATCATGCTCGATCGCACACTTCCCGATGCCTTCATGCACGTCAACATTGGACCAACAGACAATATTATTTGCCGGACCATCCTCCGTATTGATGCCGAACTAAAGCAAGTCGCGCCAAATTTGACTTTCATGTACGACCCAGCAGTCACCCCGGATGAATTACTGCGCGTGGCAACAGGGAATATCTGCGAATGCAGCAAGCCACATATTGCCAATTACCCACTTCACGCCAATACGTATGACGAGAAAGGCTTCGGAATTGTAAGCTGCTATAACTCGCTACCGCTGGCTGGTGGCGCTAACACCCTAGTTCGTATGAACTTGAAACAAGTGGCACTTCAAGCGCAAAGTCAGAAGGATTTTCTGACCAAAGTGCTACCTCACTACTGCTCACTGATGTACGAACTGATTGAAGCGCGCTCGACATTTTTACACCAGCAATCACACTTCTTTGATAGTTTCCTCGTCAAAGAGCAGCTAATCGAAGAATCCCGATTTGCACCAATGTTCGGAATATACGGTATGGCCGAAGCCGTAAGTATCTTGCTCGAAAAAGATAAGATAACAGCAAGCTATGGCCATGACGACCTAGCCAACCAGCTCGGTTACCAGATCTCCGCCACACTGGATAAAATTGTAAAGACAACTCCAGTAACCTACGGCTACAACGGACGAGCATTGTTGCACGCACAAGGCGGGATCAGTTTGGATCTTGATGTTACACCGGGTGTTCGCATTCCTTATGGTACTGAACCGGATCCGGTCAGTCATATTCAGGCATTGGCCGAGCATCACCAATATTACCCATCCGGGATCAGCGACATCATCACCATTGATGAAACTGTCAAATCCAACCCCGAGGCCATGTATCAGCTTTGCAAAGGGGCATTAAGTTTGGGTATGCGCGAATTTACGGCTAACGTCGACTCTAACGACCTGATCCGCGTAACTGGCTATATGATCAAGCTATCTGACATTGCGCAGTTCAAAGAACACGGCTCCCGTACCAATACCACAGGTCTCGGTGCTGAAGCTGCCAGCAATACCGGCATTCTTAATCGTAAACCAAGAGTGGCTTCGCATGAGCAATCACCTTGCTACCGCAACGGTCAGTAAAACCCTTAACTTCTCTTGCGTTGACGGGCCTGGAAACAGGCTCGTTATCTTTCTGCAAGGCTGTAACTTTCAATGTAAGAACTGTCATAACCCACATACGATCGGGATATGTGACCATTGCGGCGACTGTATTGAGCATTGCCCGGCCAATGCACTCAGCATGACGACTGCAAGCCCGGCAGGTAAAACGCAGGTCCGCTGGGATGCTAACGCTTGTACCCATTGCGATACCTGCCTTGCTGTTTGCCCACGCCAGTCAAACCCAAAAACCGAGCAATATACCGTTGAAAGAATGCTGGCCGTGATCCGGAAAAACAGCCTGTTTATCTCAGGGATAACAGTCACAGGCGGCGAAGCCACCCTGCAACTTAACTTCATCATTCATTTATTTGAGGCGATAAAAGCATCTGCAGATCTTCAGCATCTAAGCTGCATGATTGACAGTAATGGCAGCCTAAGCGAAACCGGATGGAAAAAAGTTCTCCCTGTTCTCGATGGCGCAATGATCGATTTGAAAGCATGGCAACAGGAAACACATCGATGGCTAACTGGACGAGAGCATCACAGGGTATTTCAATCTATCCAACTGCTAGGTCAACATAACAAACTACACGAACTTCGCCTATTATACATTCCGACCGTTACTGACTTTGACGTGGAAATCGATGAATTAGCGAAATATCTCACGCTATTGCCGACAGACACCCGCATCAGGCTCAATGCTTTTCAGCATCATGGCGTAACGGGCGAAGCGCTTGATTGGCCAACATGCGAAAAGAGTGAAATAACCCTGTTTGCGGAACAATTAGCCGTGCGGGGAGTTCGAAATATTGTGCTGCCGGCAGTGGTAATTAGAAGCTAAAGAAAAACACCTCCCTCTTTTCAAGGGGGAGGCAGGGAGGGGGGTTAATATTACACAGGAGTAAAATACCTACTCGTTTTCCAGCTCTCGACAAGATTCCAAGATCTGCTCGTAGAGCCACCGGTGGGCAGGATCATTCATACTCGGCTGATTCCACACCAGACTATAAGACACCTCGCCGTAATTAAATGGCAGGGGTTTCATAATCAGCCCCTTTGCCTGCATCGCGGTATTTGCCCATTGTTTTGAACAGGTAAACAGCAAGTCGCTATGATGGCACATCAGCGCAGCCCCGCCAAAGTCAGAAACACTCACGGCAATCCGACGCTTACGGTGCTGCTGTGCTAGCTGCATTTCAAAGAATGGAACACTCAAATCCTGATCCAGGATGCCGACATGTCCATAGCTAAGGTATTCGTCAATCGTCAGCGTATTATTCGCTAATGGATGGTCAGGGCTCATCATGCACACCATCTCGTCATCAACCAGCGTTTCCCATACAAGATTGTTGTGGGTGCTTGGCGGCTGACTGCGATCATGCGGCAACATAATGAAATCTAACTTACCTTTCGTCAGCCCCTCAAATCCCATACTGTCCTTAGACCATATTTCCAACCGGAGATTAGGAGCCAGGGCCAGAACTTTGGCACTCAACTTAGCGGCAAGCAGCTCAAAGGTACTCTCTCGCATCGCGAGAGAAAAGCGTCCTTCATAACGAGACGGGTCAAAGGCTTCCTGAGTCAGCATTTGGTTCATCTCGTTGATCATCTGATGAACTGTTGGCCCAAGACGACGTGCAAGCGGTGTGGCAACGAGCTGATTGCCATGACGATAAAAGAGCTCGTCATTCAGGCTTTCCCGAAGTTGCGTTAGGGTTTTGCTCACCGACGAAGGGCTCAGACATAAACGTTCAGCACTAACAGTAACGCTCAGGGTATCCAGCATCACATGAAGCGTGACCAGATGTTTCATGCTAATACGGGAAAGCTTAATTAAATCCATAGATAACCAAGGCTCAGAGACAAAAAAGCCAGTCGGCAAACCAACTGGCATTTGGTAACAGTGGAGCTAAATGCTCACGTCTAGCGAAGACCGTTCAGGAACTCGGCACGGGTAGCTGGATTACGTTTGAAAATCCCGCTGAGTGCAGTTGTAGTCGTCGAGCTTGTCGCATCCATGACGCCACGAGCTTTAACACAATAGTGTGTTGCTTCCATGGTTATTGCTACATCATCGCTTTCCAGTAATGTCTGGAGGGCAACCAGGATCTGCTGTGTCATGCGTTCCTGAACCTGAGGTCGCTGAGCGAAGAAGCGAACAATACGGTTGATCTTCGACAGACCGATAATCTTCCCGCGAGGGATATAAGCAACGGTTGCCTTGCCATCGATAGTTACCAAGTGATGTTCACAAGTACTGGTCAGGGTAATGTCTTTAACTCGAACCATCTCATCACAGTTCATCTTGTTTTCGATAACTGTAATTTTGGGGAAATTGGCATAATCAAGGCCAGAGAAAACTTCATCCACATACATCTTGGCGATACGATGCGGGGTTTCCATCAGGCTATCATCTGATAAGTCTAACGAAAGAAGCTCCAAGATCTCACGCATGTGATACTCAATTCTCTCTTTCTTCTCTTCGCGGCTTACCACCCTGTCCGTCATGGGTGTTTCAAGTCCACGCTCTTCCAGTGCCTGGCGCACCTTCAATGCAGATTCGCTTAATGCTGTCATTCTTTCCCTCCAACCGGCGTGGGCGCAATGCTATTTACGTGCCCACTCTAAAACTGCCAGCGATAATTCAGCTCGCAGGATACCTGTAAATGACAAAAAATACACTACGAATTTACTAAGGTATTAGTGATGAACCGTTTTTTTTGTCATAATAATTCCTTATGCAAATTATAATAAGCTAATGACTTATAACGGATACCACTTATGGGATGTTGTGACGCGCCAGGCCTGATGCCTGTAGAATCCGCTCTGACCAAGATTTTGGCAGAAGTTAAGCCACTTGAAACAGTACATGCTGTTTCTTTGTCTGAAGCGATGGGACAGGTAATCGCTGAAGATATTCTCTCTCCAATTAACGTACCGCCTTTTGCCAACTCGGCGATGGACGGCTATGCACTACGTAGTGCTGATCTCAAAAAGACAGACACCTTGACTCTGGCAGGCAAATCATTTGCCGGAATCCCATTCGAGGGGGTATGTACCGAAGGCCAGTGTATCCGCATTATGACGGGTGCCCAGATGCCAGAAGGTGCCGATACGGTGATCATGCAGGAAGAAACTGAAGTCGATGGCGACAGTGTTCGTTTCCTAATCAAGCCACCAGCCAATGACAACGTGCGCCCTATCGGTGATGACGTTTGCTTGGGTGATATCGTTGTTGCCAAAGGCAACCGTGTGACTGCTCGCGAAATGCCTTTACTGGCTTCACTGGGCATTGCTACTGTCAATGTCTACCGTCGTCCGAGCGTTGCGTTCTTCTCAACGGGCGATGAGCTCCGCTCTGTTGGTGAACCGCTGGAAGCTGGCCAAATCTATGACAGCAACCGCTATGGTATCCGTGCCCTATTAGAAAAATTTGGCTGCGATGTCATTGATCTTGGGATCATTCCAGACAACCCTGAAAAATTACGTGAAGCATTTGATGAAGCCACTAAAGCTGATGTGCTGGTCACCTCTGGTGGCGTAAGCGTAGGTGAAGCTGACTACACCAAAGATATTCTCGATGAACAGGGTGAAATCGGCTTCTGGAAAATTGCCATGAAACCGGGTAAGCCTTTCGCATTCGGTACCATTAAAGACACTTGGTTCTGTGGCTTGCCGGGTAACCCTGTATCGGCAATGCTCACTCTGTATCAGCTAGTTCAGCCGATGATTGCCAAGCTTGCGGGCCATACCCAGTATCAAGCCCCTCAGCGCCTGAAAGCAAAGGCGACAACCGTATTCAAAAAACGTCCCGGGCGTACTGACTTCCAGCGCGGTATCTACCAGATCAACACCGAAGGCCTGATTGAAGTTGCGACAACGGGTAACCAAGGCTCTGGCGCCTTCAGTTCAATGCATCAGGCTAATTGCTTTGTAGTACTTGAACAAGAGCGTGGCCGAGTAATGCCTGGAGAGGACGTAACAATCGAGCTATTCAACCACACTATGTATTAACCTTTATCAAACAGGAACACACCGTGGTAGAACTAACCGATGCAGAAATGCTGCGTTACAACCGTCAAATCATTCTCAAGCAGTTTGATTTTGATGGTCAGGAAGCGTTAAAAGCATCATCGATGCTAATCCTTGGTGCTGGCGGGTTGGGCTGTGCGTCTACCCAATATCTGGCAGCTGCCGGTATTGGAAAGCTAACCTTAATCGATGATGACAAGGTTGAGGTATCCAACCTACAACGCCAAGTGCTGCATAACGACAGTACAGTAGGCGCCTTGAAGGTTGAATCCGCCAAGCAGGCACTCATCACTATCAACCCCAATACTCAGGTTGAAACGGTTGCAAAGCGCCTTGACGACAATGAACTGCTAGCCCTTATTGAGCAACATTCGATTGTGCTTGATTGCAGTGACAATGTAGCAACGCGCAATCAACTGAATCGTCTGTGCCACCAAACGAAAACGCCTCTGGTTTCAGGAGCGGCTATTCGCATGGAAGGTCAGATCAGCGTCTATACCTATCAAAATGACGAGCCCTGTTACCAATGCCTGAGTGCCCTATTCGGCGAACAGGCACTAAGCTGCGTTGAAGCAGGCATCATGTCGCCTGTTGTCGGTATTGTGGGTGCGGTACAGGCAATGGAAGCAATAAAGGTTGTTGCCAACATGGGCCAGCCGCTAAGCGGAAAGATATTGATGCTCGATGCGATGAGCATGAGCTGGCGAGAGATGAAGCTCGTCAAACAGCCGACCTGTTCGGTTTGCAGCTAAAATCCTTACCCGCATAAAAAAGAAGGAAGCCATTGGCTTCCTTCTTTTATACCAATCAGTGTCAGTATCTACCCGCTGACTACTTGAACAAGTCAAATATTGGTGTGATCCGAACTTCGATGCGCCGATTCTCCTGACGCCCCGATGCTTGTTCATTGCTTGCAATTGGGCTCCACTCGCCTACTCCGTAACTATTGACTCTCTTGGTATCAATACCTTCTGAGACAAAGAATTCAGTTACGGCAACAGCCCGTTGCTCTGACAGCCGCTGGTTAAACTCTGCAGAGCCTGTGCTGTCGGTATGGCCTACGACAAAAATGGTGGACTTGGGGTTCTGTGACAGAAAATCTGATATTTTTTCGAGCACTGCGTGCCCTTTATCTCTAACTTCTGCACTTCCGTGTCGAAAGCTTTTATCGCCGCTGAGAATAACGATCACTTGCTGCTCTTCTCGATTAACAATGCCTTCCTCGGCAGTAATAAAGTCCTCAAGCTGCTCTTGAGTATCATTCAAAAACGCATCAACTTTCTTTTGAGATGCACAGCCAATCAGAAGTACCGACATCAAAAATAAAATGACAATTTTCGCTTTATGCATCGACCTAACCCTATCCAACTTATTCGCTGGCAACTCTATCAAATAACGAAGATCCGTCGTGGGCAGAAATAGCGATCGTGGAGATGCTTCACAACATATGTCATTCTTATCGCAATGGTTTCACCAGAATCGATAATATAGCCGACAGAATTTAACTGGCATTTTGCTCAACAAAAAAGCTGAGCATAAATGCCCAGCTTTTCCGTTATTTATATTCTAGATAACGAATTATTCATAGTGCTACTTCGTTATATACAAATCACGACTATAACGACTTTCAGACGCATTTTTCAGCGAGTATCCACCAACCTGAGGTTGTTTCAGAACCGTTTTAGTGTAGTGGTAAACGGGAATTGCCGGCATCTCCTGTGCGAACACCTCTTCTGCCTGCTGATAATACCCGTTACGTTCCTTATTTGAAGGAGCTATCGCAGCCTGCTGCATTGCCTTATCGAATGCATCGTTACTCCACTTCGAATAGTTCATACCACTGCTTTCAAAATATGAGAGGAATGTAGAGGCCTCATTGTAATCACCCATCCAGGCATAACGGGCAACGGTAAAGTCTTTCTGGCCAAGCTTCTGTAAAAATGTCTTCCACTCCTGATTGGCAAGCTCTACCTGAACACCCAAGGCTTTCTTCCACATTGACGCCATCACAATTGCCAGTTTTTTATGTGACTCATTGGTATTATATACAAGTTCAAACTTAAGCGGGTTTGACTTGTCAAAACCGGCTTCCGCCAACAACTGCTTCGCTTTGTTATTTCGTTCTTTCTGGCTCATTTCCTCCCATGCCAGATCAGGAGCTTTATAACCGGCAACGGATTGAGGAGTCACTGTATAGGCAGCTGGTTGACCTTGTCCCAAGATAACCTCAGTAATTACATCTCGGTCAAGCGCATAAGCCAGCGCTTTGCGCACTCTTGCATCATCAAACGGCGCTTTATCAATATTGAACAAGTAATAGTATGTTCCTAACGAAGGCACCGTCAGCAATTCATCAGGGCGTTGCTTTTTAATGGTATTGTAAAGCTCCAGCGGAAATGAGGATGTAATATCAATTTCACCAGTAAGAAAACGATTATATTCAGCTTTGAGATCTTGAATTGGCAGGTAAGTTACTTTATTGATAACGGTCTTTGTATCATTCCAATATGACGGGCTTCGCTCCAGAACTAACCTTTCATTGATAACCCACTTCGAGAGGTTATAGGCACTACTGGTTACAATGTTCTCAGGTTTGGTCCATCTGTCACCATAAGTTTCAACAGCCTTGCGGTATACCGGAAACATCGATTCATGAACCAGCATTTTGGTAAAGTGCGGTACAGGCCTGTCTAACGTTATCTGTAGTGTCGTATCGTCTATCGCTTTTACACCGAGGCTGTCTACTTCCTTGTCACCGAGGCTAATCGCATCCGCATTGTTGATATGCGCAGTGGAATAATACCAAGCATAGGGGGCTGCCGTTTTCGGATCAATAACCCGCTTGAAGCTGTACTCGAAATCATGAGCGGTAATAGGTTCACCGTTAGACCACTTAATGTCTTCGCGCAAAACGAAGGTGAACACTTTTCCGTTCTCGGACGACTTCCAGTGGGATGCGAGCGCCGGAATGATGTCACCATTGAGATCTTGGGTCACCAAGCCTTCAAACATATCCTGGATCACCCGGGCACTGGCATTATCAGAGGAGTATGCAGGATCAAGCGTCGGAACTTCGTCACCGTTACCACGAACAATTTCCTGTACCGTTGCTAATGTTACATCAGCAGGTACATCAGCAGCTATCACTGGAGCTGCAACCATTAGCGCGATCAAAGCCGCGAGTTTTGACAATTTACTTCCTTGCATACTATGCCCTCGTTTATAAGCTTCAACTTGACGCTACAAACATACATGCATAACAGGCAGTATAATATGCCAACAGTCACAAAAAAGCCGGTGATATTCACCGGCTTAGAAATAAATATTAGTTATCGTTCAACCTGATACCGCCCCGTTCAATAACTATCAGACCTTTCTTGTACAGACCGCCGATTGTTTTCTTGAACGTTGCCTTACTGGTACGGAACTCCTTAAAGATCTCTTCAGGTGAAGACTTATCGCTTAGTGGGACAAAGCCGCCTTTACGTTCTAGTGTCGTCAGGATCTTATCAGCTAGATCGTCAACCTTGCCTCGGCCTGCTTTCTGCAACGACAAGTTGATCTTGCCATCAGGGCGGAGCTCTTTAATATAGGCCTTCAATTTTTTGCCCGGGAACAGTTTACCGAATGATTCAGTTTTGAAAATCAAGCCCCAGTGCGCATCTTCAATCACGGCTTTGTAACCAAGATCGGTTACTTCAGCAATCATCACCTGTACTTCCTGCCCCAGCTTATAATCCGCAGGGGTTTTGTCTAGGAAGCGGTTGAACTTCGTCGAACCTACAATACGACCAGAGGCTTTGTCAGTATAGATACGCACCATGATGTCCTGACCGACTTCAAGGCGACGGCGCTGTTCACTAAATGGGACCAGCAAGTCTTTACTCAACCCCCAATCGACAAATGCGCCGATACCGCAGATACCGACAACACGCAATAGAGCAAAATCATCTACTTGCGCCAAAGGCCGATCAGTCGTTGCTATAATGTCATCTTCAGAATCAAAGTAGATGAAGACTTCGATTTCATCTCCCAGTTCAGTGCCAGCCGGAACAGAGGATTTCGGCAACAGGATATTGCCAAAGTCTTCACCACCATCAAGGAAAACGCCAAAATCTACTCGTTTGACGACCTCTAACGTGTTGTATTGTCCTATTTTAATCATTTATTCGACACTCTCTGGGTAAACAAAATACGATTTTCATATCCATGTATCTGGTAAATTTCGTTGTTGAAACACGGCAATCGCTATCATCATATACTTTAGGCCGCGCATTATACGTGATGTTGATTCATCACGCCTGACCTATCTTCATCTAATTGACTGTTTTTCACTCTATCGATGCGATGAACCATCATTTGAACGGCTTATAAATTGTTAATTCATCTAAAATTAGTCCTACCACTGATATTATTATCGAATATAAGTGATAATCAACAACTGGCGACCCAGCATTACGGCATCATTTTCTCCACGAGGTATTAAAACATAGTGATCACTGTTGAAAAAAAAGACGGACATAAAGTTAAAATTTCCCATGTCATTCAAGAAACGACCAATCGACAGCTTGACCTCTATATTTTTGTGCCCGGTGAATTGGGCCTGAACTCAAAAATCATCTCAGAAGACGAGTTCTACCATAATGCCATTCTCGGGAAACGTACTTATTACAGTGATGTGAACCACCTCCCTCTGGTTCACAGCCGCCTTGCCAGTCGTGGCAAACTCTCAAGCGAGCAATACCGTCTAAGTCTAAGTTTATATGCTTATCAGTATGCGCTGGCCTTAGAACAAACGGCTCATCAGCTACTGGAAGATAAGCAAGATCGTACACTAGCCGAAGTTGAAGAAGTCGCAGAACTGGCAGTACGTATCTTGAAAAGGTTGCGTCGTAGTGTACCGAGCGACAAGAAACTCTTAAAATACTACGAAAACATTGATAATTACCTGTCGTGGTTTACCGAACAGCGCTGTCTGTCTCTTGTCTCTCACCTACCTCGCGGCAATGATTACACTGATATTAAAGCACTGCTAATCGATATCTGTGAGAATGAAACCCAACACCGCCTGAACAATGATTATAACTCCAGCAAGGCAACTCAAGATCAAACTCGGATGTCCAATAAAATGCGCCTCCTACGCCGTTTGATTGAATATCCGGTCACGATGAAAGAAAAAACTATCGAGCTCGGTAAAAATACCAAGAAAGTTGTTACTGGTTTTGCGGCTGGTTTTGTGATGATTTTCGTCACCCTTATGTTGATACAGGCTCGAGGGGTTCTGGGCGATATTACGGCTTCATTCATTCTTGTACTGGCATTTGTCTACGCCGCCCGTGAAGTATTCAAAGACGACCTAAAAACCATGCTATGGCGCTGGGTACGTAAAGGGAAACCAAAGTGGCGCAAGCAGTTTTTTGATGCCAACTCAAACCGGTTGATAGGCCGCCAACTTGAGTGGTTGGAATATGTCGGTTACAGCAAGCTTGATGATGAAATCAAAAAAGTGAGAAAGCACAAGGTTTCCCAGCGGGAAGAAACTATCTTGCATTACAAAAGCACCACGCGCATGTCCACAACCAAGTTTCTGACTGGTTATGAACAAAGTCGTGAGGCCATCATGCTTGACCTCAGAATGGTAACTAAGCTGATGGAAAAAGGCTCGCAAAAAATCTATCAGCTGAAAGACGGCCAAGTGTCGAAAGAGTCGGTAGAAAAACGCCACCTGATTAACTTGATCACACGAGAGACAGATGAAGATATGACGGTCCGTATCCAGCGTTGGAAGATCATCATGAACCGCTCAAGAATTGTTGATATCGAACCCATTACCTAACGGCTCACCTTTCTTTCCTGTCAGGCTATTCTTAAATTAGATATCCGAACCACACAGGATGCTCGTTTCATCGAGGATGACTCGCCATCTTAAATAGCCCTACTTTTTGTATCTTGTTACGAGAAGGTAACTTAGGTATATGTTGTTATCCAGACAGTAATAAACAGCAGATAGGCTGGCTCAATGCGAACTCTCTCAGAACTGACGTTCAGTAATACCTACAGTGAACTGCCCTCTGTATTCGGCACCCAGATCAAACCACAACCGCTAACTGACCCTTTTCTCGTCAGTGTTAATCCAAAAGTCTGTACACTGCTTGAGCTTGATCTGGATGAGGCAAGTACCGATTATTTCGTTGACCTGTTTACCGGCAATGATGAACTGCACGGTTTCTCTCCTATCGCGATGAAATATACCGGTCACCAATTTGGTCAATACAATCCGGATCTTGGCGACGGACGCGGCTTATTGATGGGCGAGGTACTGACAAGCCAGGGGGAAAAATGGGATATCCACCTCAAGGGCTCCGGCACCACACCCTACTCTCGGCAAGGAGATGGCCGCGCAGTGCTTCGTTCCAGTATTCGCGAATACCTGGGCAGTGCGGCAATGCATGGGTTAGGAATTAGAACGACTCATGCCCTTGCCGTACTTAGTAGCACAACTCCGGTCTACCGCGAACAAGTCGAGCGAGGAACAACTCTAATTCGAGTTGCCGAGAGCCATCTAAGGTTCGGTCATTTTGAATATCTGTTTTATACCAACCAGCACGCTGAGCTAAAATTACTGGCCGACTATCTGATCAGACACCACTTTCCTGATCTGCTGCAACAAGAATCGGACAGCACACCAAACCGCTACGCTATTATGTTTCATCGAATTGTCAGCCTGACCGCCGAAATGATTGCTGACTGGCAATCTGTCGGGTTTGCTCACGGCGTGATGAATACCGACAATATGTCAGTGCTAGGGCTCACGTTTGATTACGGCCCTTACGGCTTTTTGGATGACTACAACCCGGGCTTCATTTGTAACCATTCAGACTACTCCGGTCGGTATGCCTTCAATCAACAACCTTCAATTGCTCTTTGGAACTTGTCGGCGCTGGGCTATGCCCTATCACCACTCATTGATAAGAGCCTGATTGACGAGGCACTTAATACCTATCAAGCGCAGCTACAATTGCACTACAGCAAAAGAATGCGCAATAAGCTGGGGCTAACTGAAAAACGAGATCAAGACTCCGACCTATACAGTGAGATGTTTCGCCTATTAGCCAACCAAGGCGTCGACTACACGGTATTTTTCAGAACACTTTCGACAATCCCCAAAGAAGAGCTGGCAAGCAGCATTCCTCACTTTGAAGGCCTCTTCAGTTGCACGACGACTTTATCACAATGGCTGCAGCACTACGCAACACGCCTTGAGCTTGAGTCGATCAACGATCAGGAAAGACTCAGGCAAATGCAGCAATCTAATCCTAAGTACATATTGAGGAACTACCTTGCCCAGCAGGCCATTGTACTTGCCGAACAGGGCGACTTCAGTATGGTCGATAAGCTCCTGTTAGTGCTTACGGATCCTTACTCAGAGTACCCTGAGTATGAAGACTATGCAGCACTGCCACCACAATGGGGAAAAGAGCTTGAAGTAAGTTGCTCTTCATAAACTGCTATTTTTAAACTGTTATTCACGAGAAAATAAAAAACCGGCATAAAAATCAATTGCCGGTTTTTCTTTATCATCACATCAAACTATGACTTCAGGTTACTGCTGCTAACTAGCCTTCACTGACTAATTACAGATCGCACATCATGGTCCAGCAACCATTTCTGCAGCTTTGGTGCCTTATGGATATAGTGGCTGACAACCTCACACACTTTACCTGCACTTTCTGCTGTATTAACGGCATGCCTTACCAACTGCAATACCGCTTCGTTCTGATCATCGTGCAGATAATTTAGCGATTCATGATTCTGATCGAGACCCAGCGCAAACTGTCCCAGCTGATCGATATCAATGACTAAACCATCAAAATACGGCAAGAATTTTTCGGTCAACAACGCATTGGCCGGTAGTTCACACATCAAGTGGACCTTTAAGCCTTGCGCACCTCGGCACAGCCCCCGCTCTGCCAGTAAATCAATCGCCGTAGCCGCTTCGCTGTACGTTCTCACAAAAGGAATAACCAATTCTATATTGGCCATCCCTTCTGAGTTCCGCGCTCGCTTAATCACTTCACACTCCAAATCAAAACTCTTTCGGTGTGTCTTGTCAGCAAAACGGGATACGCCACGAAGTCCAATCAACGGATTCACTTCCGTTGCTTCCAGCTCACTGCCCACCAAAGCTTGTCGGCAATGCGAGTCAGCACCAGATAGCCTAACCCGAAGCGGCTTGTCACCAGCAATCTTCGCAGCCTTAACCAAGATATTCGTTAGTACTGTTACATACCATTCTGCCGGGGTCTCGAATTCACCGGCGCGTTCCAATACCACCTGCTGTTGCTGTTCTGAAAGCTTGGCTGTTTCCGAAACCGCATAGGGATGGATACCAATAACATTACTAATTAGGTCATCCATTGAAACCAAGCCAATAGCAGGGTCCTGCTTCTCTAACTGAGAGGGATCTTTTAATAATTCTGTAAAATAAAAACCAGAATGAGTTTTGTTTGTCATACGGCACCACTACAACTTATTTACGCCAAAATCAGGAGGTTGTGTTCTGCTAGGGGAAGTACCAATACATTCGCTTTGCACTGAATTAAAATACAAGACAGCCATCACAATCGTATGTACATCAAGATAACAACCTAACTGAACAATAACCACTAAGTGCTTGTTAACAAGCTTCCTAAGGTCATCTCATGACATTACTTTTTCATTCACACCATGGCAAGAAGAAAACACCAACATTGAAAATATATTTAGTTTAAGTGCATAGATCGTTACATGACATATTCTCATTCCCGTTTTCCCCAGGAGCAAGCGTTGGGGGACACTTTTCTTCGGCCACATCGCCTGAGCTTGGCAACGATCACTGATCATTACACTCTCTATGCTTACTAAAGGGCGGACAATTGAGATAAAAACCTATGTCATATCACAAGTTTGGTTTATTCCTGCGGTCTTTTGGGCTATCTTTACGCGTCGTAATTTTTTGATATACCGAGATAGGCAAACGTATTATGCCAATGAAAACAGATGAACTCCGAACGGTTAGCCTAGGGTTAATGCCAACACCTGCAGACGTTGAAGCCGCTTACCCAATTACAGATAAAATCGCAGAACATATCGCGAAGTCTCGCCGTCAGGTTGAAGCGATTTTAACGGGACAAGATTCTAGGCTTCTCGTAATCGTTGGTCCTTGCTCGGTACATGATCCTGAAGCTGCCCTCGACTATGCCCAGCGCCTGATGAGTATACAAGACAAATACAAGAACGAACTTTGTATTGTTATGCGCACTTACTTTGAAAAACCACGTACTGTGGTTGGTTGGAAAGGATTAGTTTCTGATCCGCATCTTGATGGTAGCCTTGATCTCGTTACAGGTTTACATACTGCCCGTAAACTGCTGGTTGATATTAATAAACTAGGTATGCCTACAGCCACCGAGTTTTTGGATATGATCACCGGCCAATACCTAGCCGACCTTATTTCGTGGGGTGCTATTGGTGCCCGTACCACCGAATCTCAAATCCACCGAGAGATGGCGTCCGCCCTTTCCTGTCCGGTTGGCTTTAAAAACGGTACCGACGGTAATATCAAAATAGCCGTGGATGCAATTCGTGCCACACGAGAACCCCATGTATTCTGCTCTCCGGCCAAAACTGGCGAAATGACTATCTACCGCACTTCTGGCAACCCATATGGCCATGTCATCTTACGTGGTGGGAAAATGCCAAATTACCATCAGGAAGATATTAGTGCGTCGTGTGAAACATTGGCCTCTTTCAACCTACCGACTCGACTTGTCGTCGACTTCAGTCATGGTAACTGCCAAAAACAACACAAGCGCCAGCTTGATGTAGCCGCAGACATTTGTGATCAAATCAAAAATGGCAGTAACTTCATTGCTGGTATCATGGCCGAAAGCTTTATTGAAGAAGGCACACAGACTGTCGATAGCAATAAGCTTGATGAACTAACATACGGCCAATCGATCACAGATCCATGTATTAATTGGGCAGATACCGTTACCATGTTCGATATGCTGGCTGATGCGATTAAAGCACGTAAATAAGCTATAACTAGAAGCAGTACAGCGACGGTGTATATCGGCGAACCCGTCACAGCTGACTAAATTTTGATATACTCGCCGGATGAATATGACAATTACGGATTAGGATTGAGCAAATGCCATCTTTTGATATTATCTCTGAAGTCGATTTAGTTGAAGTACGCAATGCAGTAGACAACTCATCACGTGAGCTTGAAACACGTTTCGATTTCCGAGGTGTTGACGCAAGTTTCAAGCTAGAGAAAGAAATTGTAAAAATCACAACTGAATCTGATTTTCAGCTTAATCAACTTGTTGCAATTCTCCGTAGCAACCTTGCAAAGCGCTTTGTTGATGCACAGTCAATGGAACAAAAAGACGTTGTTCGTTCAGGTAAATCATTTGCTTGTAATGTTGAATTCAAGCAAGGCATTGAAACAGCAACAGCAAAAAAACTTGTAAAAGCCATCAAAGATTCGAAGCTTAAGGTGCAAGCTGCAATTCAAGGTGACAAGGTACGTGTTACTGCTAAGAAGCGTGATGACTTACAAGCAACTATGGCACTCGTTCGCGAAGCCGACCTCGGCCTGCCTTTCCAGTTCGATAACTTCCGCGACTAAATTGCTATCTAAGTAACTACTCTGTATATAAAGGAAGGCATCAAAGCCTTCCTTTATTGTATATCTACCATATAACTGCGCAATCCTTGCTCATTTCCCCTCCATATACTGGCAGATCAAACAATAGCGTTATATCAATATTCCATATTTGTTGGCTATGTCATATAGTAGCGCCATACTTATAAGAACGATTTTCTTCGAACATTATTGATTGATTTTGCATCACCGAGGGGGAGACGTGATAGAGTCGCTTTTTTCTGACAAGCGCTACACAAAAGAAGCGCAAGCTGCAGCATCAGAAATTAGTCACCAAGTACAAAGGCGGCACGCTAAGTGGATGGTGAGCTTACAGTATTTAGTCAATCAAGACGATGTTGACCATATATTAAGCAGAGAAACTGAATTTTGTGACACAATTATTCTATATGAAAAGGAACGTATTACAGATAATCAACGTCTCTTATTAAATTGTGAGACCGATAAGGTTCTGGAAAGAAGAGCTGAGGATATTGTCAGACAAAAGCGCCAAAAGAAGATCCTCGAACTGGTTCAAAAAACAGCACATAATGTAATGGAATCTCGTTTTGAGAAAATAGATATTACACGGTTACTAAATATACATTCAGGGTTCGGTGATTTTGCCTCATTTGCTTATTCGCCGACCCTTAATTTTCAAAAACTTGGCTCGTTAGCAATTATTAATAATTCGCTAGGGGCTAATATTTTAGAACTTGTTAATAACCCACAATTTTGTAAACAAATGGGCAAAACACCCAGAAAGATCTCTGATCCTAAAACCGCGATCGGATTTATTGGTATTAACAATTGTCGCATGCTTTACCCTGTTCTGATGGCAAAGCCAATACTCAAGTGGGCGGATGACAATACCAAACTTATCGCACCCAAGATGTGGCAGCATGCTATCACAATGGCCAATGTCACCCGTATGCGTTTGGAAGATGCCAACTACAAAGAACCAGACGAAGGTGTATTATTGGGGATGGTTCGGGGCATGAGCCAATTTGCCATATGCAACCACTTTACCAACTGTTTTGATGACGCACTGGAATTGGTTATGACACGATTTCGTGAAAATGAGCAAAGAGAAGACTACTTTGCCTGCGCCGACATTACCTACTCAATGGCGTTTTTACCCGCTATTTTAGAAAAGTGGGAAAAACGACTTACACAGCGTATTGTTGATTACATCGACTGGGGACCTCGATTACTGCATTTAAAGAATGCTATTCAGGAAGATCTTAATGATGTACCTGTATATGAACGTAGTTTGCATGGTGTTGCTCTGGGTCAGGCCAAAGTATTCACCATCTATGACATGATGAAAAAGAGCAACGCCTTTCTCATTGATCAAGCTCCCTATTGGTTTGCATATATGCAAATGGATGGAAAAATTCTTAAAAGCATTAGCAACCGTAGCCCCGGAAAATTTATTCTTTCAGTTAAGGATGAATAACGAACACCGAATAATTTTTACTCAATAAAGATATTATCGTTACTCTGAAAAGTGGAGTAACGATTTTTCATTTATATTATATAATCATTCATAGGTTGCACTGCTAAATAAGTACTTATCGATTCATCTGCTAATTATATTTATCACGTGAAAATATAACTCCTCTTTAATTAGCGTCTCTAAGTATTAACAAATATTCATCTTCACTTGTATTTTTCCATAACTACTCTTTTTAGGTATTGATACATATGCATATTATTTATGCAAACAAACGGCCAATGGCCTGAAATTAATAGTTGTACCACAAGGAATTCCCTATACTTCTCCCGTTGTCTAGGGTTCCATTAGTATTTATAAGGTTTTATTTATTTAGCGATATACAGCAGACATTGACACCAGCAGCTTAATGCCACATGGATATACATAATAAGACCCAGGACCGTCACTTGGATACTTAGAATCGCCACTGAGCGCTCTAATTATTCAACTCCCCATTCAGCTTCTTTTCTTTGTTCACCCGAACGCCGGTATAGCACTCGAGAGAGCTCTCAACTGAGACTCAACGAGTACTAAACCATGCGCTGCTTATATTCCTTCGCACTTAGCGAAGCATGGAAGATATACGACTTGAACCCTTTGAAGGCTATAACGTTATACCTATAAAGGAGATGTCCATTATGGACACTGTGAAAAACAATACTGCTAATACTTCAGCAAAAAATGCTTCCAAAATTGGTTGGAGCAAAAACGATACAGTATGGGCTCTTGGCCTCTACGGCACTGCAGTAGGTGCAGGTACTTTGTTTCTGCCAATAAATGCCGGTGTAGGTGGTCTTATTCCCCTCTTGGTAATGGCAATTTTAGCCCTGCCAATGACTTACTTTGCTCACCGAGGTATGACACGCTTTGTATTATCAAGTTCTAACCCTGGTGCCGATATTACCGAGGTTGTAGAAGAGCATTTTGGTCCTGGCATGGGGAAAGTAATCACCCTGCTGTACTTTTTTGCCATCTACCCTATCTTGCTGGTTTATAGTGTAGCGCTTACCAATACGGTAGAAAGCTTCATGCAGCATCAGCTGAGTATCGAACCACCATCAAGAGCCATTTTAGCATTGGCACTAATCATTGGTTTGATGGCTATCGTCCGATTGGGTGAGCAGCTTATCATCAAAGCCATGAGTATTTTGGTATTCCCTTTCGTAGCTGTGCTGCTTATGCTTGCGTTGTATCTTGTGCCTCACTGGAATGGCACTATCTTTGAACAAGTAATACCTGCAGAAGGCGGTGCGAATGCTATTTTTATGGCGGTTTGGCTGATCCTTCCGGTTATGGTGTTCTCATTCAACCATTCACCGGTCATTTCATCATTCGCGGTCGCCAAGCAAAAAGAATACGGTGCAAATGCCGAGAAACAGTGTTCGCGCATTCTGTTACGAAGCCATATTATGATGGTTGCAACCGTTATGTTCTTTGTTTTCAGCTGCGTCCTTAGCTTATCCCCGGCTAACCTAGCTGAAGCAAAAGCTCAGAACGTTTCGATTTTAACCTATCTGGCTAACCACTTTGAAACACCGACTATCGCTTACGCAGCCCCTGTCGTTGCTATTATTGCCATTACCAAGTCTTTCCTTGGCCATTACATAGGTGCAAGCGAAGGCCTCAACGGTCTTGTTATTAAAATGGCACGTAGCCAAGGCAGAAAGGTCGGTCCGAAAGCACTTAACACGTTTACTGCATTATTCATGCTATTAACAACTTGGGCCGTTGCCACAATTAACCCAAGTATTCTGGGTATGATTGAGAGTCTGGGAGGCCCGGTCATCGCTATGCTGCTTTTCATCATGCCAATGTATGCAATCAAAAAAGTACCTGCGATGCGACAGCATTCAGGTGCGCTGAGCAACATCTTTGTGACGATAATTGGTCTTATTTCAATTTCAGCAATCTTCTACTCACTGGCTCAATAAGTCAGACTCTGCTTAACTATCAAGGTCACCGTTTGGTGACCTTGATAGTTAAGGACGGCTAACTCTGCGACCCTCTTCGGAATAATGTAACATCACACTAACAGGCTCTCCCTGACTATAAATCCATCGAAAATATTCCGCTCTACAAAAAGGGAGGAAGTTTCTTCCACACTTTTCTGCTAGGCTATCTTTCAACCTCAATGAGAAGCATATGAGCAATGGATCTAGACAACGACTCTGAATATGATAATCCTTTGATCTGGCCGATCATTTCACTCCTGCAGGAAAAGCCTACGGGCTGGATGATCCATACTCTTGCCGATGCACTAAGACGGCAAGATCTCCTCAATACGTTAGACGACGATCCTGAAAAGGATCTTTTCAAACGTAATTTCCTATTAATGAATGCCCTGTATCAACTACAGGAAATACTACTGCCTAAACAATGGCTTCAAGCGCAAGCAATGGATATTCGCCTGTCTCACAACATGGCATCGGCACAAAATCAGATCGATATTGATGACCCGCTAAGGGGTTACTACCTCGACTGGCGAAACTACAATACCGATGCGCAAGCAGTCAAAGCCCTGCTCTCTTCATTCTGGCGCCGCTATCAAAGCCATATCGGCTCTTCCAAAACCGATCCCACTACATCGTTATCAAGCTCAAACCAACAAGATCTCGCAATTCTCGACTTACCCGCAGATGCGACTGCCAGCCAAATCCGCCGACAATGGCGAAAACTTGCACTTCGCTGGCACCCTGACAGGCCAAATGGTGACACTGAACAATTTCGTAAGATTTGCGAAGCATGGCAAAGACTAGACTCTAATACCTAAGCTCTATCTTGCTACTCAAACTCATTCAACTTTTTCAAACAAGCTGTTCATTTTTATCCTCTGTTAACCTCGAAGCAGCCCTCCTACACTAACAACATACCCATAAAGCGGGCTTAATATTCGGAGGGCTTATGGCTATCAGACGTATAAAGCAAATCATCGACTCTCACCCATCTTCCGATGGTGACGGGGTTAAAATTCAACGGGCACACGGTTTTGATAATATCCAATTCTCGCCATTTCTGATGATTGATGAGTTAAAGTCGGAGAGCCCCGACGACTATATTGGCGGCTTTCCTCCTCACCCTCACAGGGGGATCGAAACACTCACCTATATGCTACAAGGCCATTTCCAGCATAAGGACCATATGGGAAATACCGGTGAACTGCGAAGTGGCGGTGCTCAATGGATGTCTGCCGGACGTGGCGTTATTCACAGCGAAATGCCCATGATGACAGACGGTAACCTACATGGTTTTCAGATCTGGATAAACTTGCCGGCAACCAAGAAAATGCTACCCGCGCAATATCATGATTTTCAACCTGACGTGATTGTTGAAAAACAGTTCTCGGAACAAAATCTGATCCGTGTAATTGCTGGCGATTTAACCATCAAGGGAGAGACCCTAACCGGACCATTACAGAAAACCGGTGTACCGACTACAATAGCAGATTGGCGCGCAGCGGAAGGAGAGTCTTTTAATAGCTGTCTGAATCCTGATTTTCAAGCCATGCTTTATATTTATCAAGGTGCTATAGCAATAGAAGGGATCACCGCTCAGGCTGGCCAGCTGGCTATTCTTGATAGCGGAGAGGGACTGTCAATTCGGGCAACCGAAGATACCGGAGTGTTGCTCCTTTCCGGCCTTCCAATCGATGAACCAGTGGTGCATTACGGTCCGTTTGTGATGAATAGCATGGAAGAAATTGAGCAGGCATTATCGGATTATCAACACGGCAGACTAGTTGAATAAAAACGGTAATATAGCGGGTAAAGGAATGAAGAAAGAGTTGAAGCGAGCTAAAGCTATAAGCTGCCATTTATTCAAGAAATACGCGTATTCAGGAAGAGCAAGGAAAACGCCGTCACACTTTTCCTTGCACTACCTCGATGTATCCCTTCCCTTATACGCTACAACTAGTAAAGCGACTCTTCGCCTTCTGGTCGAGTCTTAAAGCGTCGATGAAGCCACATATACTGCTCCGGCGCTTCCATAATAGATCGCTCAATGGCCTTATTGACATATACCGCAGCGGCTTCAGGCTTATTATGAGGAAAATCGTCCAATGGCGGGAAGACTTTCAACGTATAGCGCCCCGAGTCCGTATTACGAACCATAGCAAAAGGAACAACAGCACAATCTGACGCGTCCACCAGCAAGCTCGTTCCTGTAGTCGTACATGCCTTTTCAACAGCAAAAAGTGGTGCAAACGTCGAACGACGACGGCCATAATCATGATCAGGTGCGTACCATACACGCTCGCCCTTTCGCAATGCACGCAGCATTCCTTTGACATCTTTTCGATCGACCATGTATTTATTCGAGCGGATCCGGCCATTGAACTGAAAGTAATCAAAGCATGGGTTGGTGTTTGGACGATACACCCCGACACCAGGAACTTTAAGGCCGAATGCCCTGGCTCCCAACTCGAGATTTAACGAATGCACGGCGATCAACAGCACACCTTTTCCCTGTTTTTCTAACTGCTGAAGATATTCCAAACCTTCATACTGTACATGACGCTCAACACGCAAATCTGGCCAGAACCATGCCATGCCCGTTTCAAACATGGCTAAACCAGTATTATCGATATTCTTCTGGATTAAAGCTTCACGCTCATTCGTGGACATATCAGGAAAGCAAAGCTCAAGGTTACGTTCAATTGTCTTGCGGCGTTTCTTAACCAGTCCCATACCCAGACGACCTAATCCCTGACCTAGCCGGAACTGGATAAAATAAGGCAACCAGCTAACTAAATACATCGTGCTAATTAATGTCAACGTTAGCCAATATCGAGGGTGGAAAAACGCCTTTTCAAACGTAGGTGCGGTATATTTACTCATATCAAAAAAACAATCCCATGGTTATTACTATGACTTCATCATGGTCAAAAAAAGTAAGTCATTACCCATATCGAACATCGTATTTTATTAATTTGAAACCAATCATGCAAGATTGTTACAACAATTCTATCTGCTCATACAGGTTATATTCAGAAAATAGTCTTCAAGTACAACGATTTAGCTATGACAGTTTATATCAAAATAACTGTACGCTGCACAATTAAATTATGCGCCATAGGCATAAATGCATACTTTACGGGAAAGAAAAAGCCCACTTGAGTGGGCTTTTTGAAAGTCGGATGCGTTAGGCCTATTTAGACATAAATTGTATCACTAGGATGATGGTTTCGCATATAAGCAAGGCTCCCCTTCAGGGCGTGTCTTAAAACGACGGTGAAGCCACATGTATTGCTCAGGCGCTTCCATGATTGAACGCTCGACGGCTTTATTAATATACACCGCTGCAGCCTGTTCATCTTTATGAGGAAAGGCTTCCAAAGGCTCGTGCATTTTCAGTGTATATTGGCCGGAATCTGTATTTCTGACGATTGTAAACGGAACAATTGCACATTCAGACGCATCGGCTAGTAGACTTGTGCCCGTTGTCGTGCAGGCATTCTCAACCGCAAACAGCGGTGCAAACGTTGAGCGACGTCGACCATAATCGTGATCAGGTGCATACCAAACAACTTTACCGGTACGCAAAGCATGGATCATTCCTTTGACATCTCTGCGGTCTATCAATGTGCGGTTTGAGCGAGAGCGCCCTTGATACTGAAAATAATCAAAGCAGGGATTGCTATTCGGGCGATAAACACCCATGCCAGCCTTCGTGATACCAAATGCTCGTGCCCCCAACTCCAGGTTCATTGAATGAACCGCCATCATCAGCATCCCTTTCCCTTCGCTTTCTAGCTTGTATATATGCTCCATTCCTTCGAGGGTCACGTGACGACGAACACGCAGATCAGGCCAAAACCAGGCCATTCCCGTTTCAAACAATGCCAGTCCTGCATTCCTAACATTCATTTCTACCAAGCGGTTGCGTTCCTTTTCTGTCATATCAGGAAAACAAAGCGATAGATTCTTCTCTATTGTCTGGCGGCGTTTTGGCATCAGCCGCATAACCCCCTGGCCAATCCATTGTCCTAGGCGAAACTGTATGAAATAAGGCAGCCAGCTAAGCAGATACATGACCAATACCATCACTAATGTCGGCCAGTAGCGAGGGAGGAGAAATTTATAACTAAAAGATGGTGCTTCAGATTTACTCATAGAGTTTATTGTTCGCTGTTGTTCGCAGTGCTGTTTGTTTTTGTACACACTGTAAAAACAATGGATACCCATACTTAGAGAAGCACAACATTTTATTCCCTTCCTATTACGAGTAATAGCTATATTTCTATTTCCACTCGATAATTGACCAGATATCACCTTTTATTGAGTTGTTCGGAAACATACTGCCACTTTTGACTATTTTTCGCACAAGATGCAGCTTTGCATAAGCGGAAATATCCTTCCGTTGACGCAAAATAAAGCGGGTAACAAGGAGCTTGTTACCCGCTTTACAATAACTCTGTAGGTTTAAGATGACCACGCTTCACAACATCAGAAACCTTCCACGCCATGCATATCCGGCAGCTTGTGAGCGATACCTTTATGACAATCGATACATGTCTTAGAGCCATCTGCCAATGCCGTCGAGTGCTGGTTTGACGCCCGCTGTGACTGTCGCGTAAAGTCCATATAAACAAATTCATGGCAATTGCGGCATTCCAGTGAGTCGTTTTTTTTCATCCTCGCCCACTCTCTATCAGCCATATGCCGACGCCTGTCATTAAACTTATCCATAGTCGAAATCGCACCGGTTATCCAAGCATACACTTCTTTCGATGCCTGCATCTTACGCGCCATTTTGTCTGTCCAATCATGGGGAACATGACAATCAGAGCAGATCGCCCGCACCCCAGTACGATTAGTAAAATGAATAGTACCTTGAATTTCCTGATAGACATTATCTCTATGGCAACTAACACAGAATGGTTCACTATTGGTAAATTCCATACCCGTGTTGAACGCCCCCCAGAAAATAATACCGGCTATAAAACCACCCAAGGTTAAAAACCCCAGGCTAAAGTGTTTCGGCGGGGAGCTGACTAATTTCCACCATTTCTTTATCCAGTTCCACATGCTGGCTACCTCCTCACAGCTCTTGATCAATCAAGGTGTCAAGATCGGTGAAATCAGTACCAACCAGTTGCTTCGCATCGGTTTGTACCACATGGCATTGCTGGCAGAAGTACCTTCGCGGAGAAAGCTCTGCCAAAAAGTTACCATCGCGATCCATATAGTGGGTCACACTGATCATTCTCGCCTGCGTTTCTTCTACTCGACTTCTAGCATGGCAAGACATGCACTTATTCACATTCAGATCCACTTGATAATTATCTATCTTGTGGGGAATAAGCGGAGGCTGCATCGGATAGCTGCGTCTTGGAATATGGTCAGTATTCAAGGGATGGCTCATCACCGGTGGCTCAGGCTGAATATTGAGCGGAGACTTGCGCAGCGTTGCCAACTCATCGTCAACAACAGCCGTCGCAGCAATCACCACTGCAGCTGAAAGCGACAAGGTTGCCGAGAGCAATAGGAGTACGGACATTAAACCCTTCATTATTCGGTCTCCTATACTTTCATTATTTTAATGGCGCATTTCTTGAAGTCAGTCTGCTTAGACAACGGATCCGTCGCATCCAAGGTGACCTTATTAATAAGCTGACTGGCATCAAACCAAGGGACGAATACCAAGCCTTTAGGTGGCTTATTCCGTCCTCGCGTTTCAACCCGAGTAACGATCTCACCACGCCGTGATACAACTTTGACAGCATCACCACGTCTTAAACCACGTGATTTGGCATCCTCAGGATGCATGAAAACCTGCGCATTCGGATAGGATTTAAATAACTCAGGAACACGTTGTGTCATTGACCCAGAATGCCAATGCTCAAGAACTCGCCCAGTCGATAGCCAGAGGTCATATTCTTTATCCGGACTTTCTGCTGGCGGTTCATACGGCAGGGCAAAAATAATAGCTTTGCCATCAGGCTTGCCGTAAAACTCAAAGCCTGCGCCTTTTTTTACATAAGGATCAGTCCCTTCGCGGTATCGCCATAAGGTTTCCTTGCCGTCGACAACAGGCCAGCGTAAGCCCCGAGTTTGGTGATACATTTCAAACGGTGCCAAGTCATGACCATGCCCCCGGCCGAACTCAGCGTACTCTTCAAACAAGCCTTTTTGAACATAGAAACCGTACTCTGTCGCCTCGTCGTTTATCTGGCCTTCAGGCAAGTCAGACAACGGGAATTTATTGACGTTGCCATTAATGAACAGCACATCAAACAGCGTTTTTCCTTTGTAGCCAGGGTTAGCATCAAGCAGTTCTTTCGGCCACACTTCCTCTGTTTTAAAACGCTTTGAAAACTCCATTAGCTGCCACAGATCTGATTTTGATTCTCCGGGCGCTTTTACCATTTGATACCACAACTGAGTACGACGCTCAGCGTTACCATAAGCGCCTTCCTTCTCTACCCACATTGCTGCAGGTAATATCAAATCTGCTGCTTGGGCTGTAACTGTTGGGTATGAGTCCGAAACAACAATGAAGTTATCCGGATTTCGATAACCCGGCAGAGTTTCCTCGTTAATATTAGCGCCGGCCTGCAGGTTGTTATTAACCTGAATCCAATAAACATTGATTTTGCTGTCTTTCAAAAGGCGACTTTGCAATACAGCATGCGCCCCGACTTTGCCCGGAATAGTTCCATCCGGCAGCTTCCAGATTTTTTCCGCCGTTTTACGGTGTTCTGGATTGGCAACAACCAAATCAGCAGGCAAACGGTGAGCAAAAGTACCGACCTCGCGGGCAGTACCACAGGCCGAAGGCTGGCCTGTCAATGAAAACGGACTGTTGCCGGGAGTCGAGATTTTCCCGGTCAGCAGGTGAATGTTGTACACCAGGTTATTGCACCACACCCCACGTGTATGTTGATTGAAACCCATGGTCCAAAACGAAACAACCTTGGTATCCGGATTGGCATAAAGCTCTGCTAACTCAATAAGTTTATCGGTTTTAACCCCTGACAGCTCACTGACTTTTTCTACCGTATACTCCGATACAAACTCTTTAAATTCTTCATACGTCATTGGATCTGACGCACCGCTATCCGGATTCTTGGCTTTTTGCTGCAGCGGATGCTCAGGCCGCAAACCATAACCAATATCTGTCGCACCACGGCGGAAATTCACATGCTTACCCACAAAGTCTTGGTTTACCTTGTTGTTGGTAATAATGTAATTAGCAATAAAGTTCAGGATGGCGAGATCAGACTGAGGAGTAAAAACAATAGGAACATCTGCCAGCTCAAAACTTCGGTGTTCAAACGTCGATAAGACAGAGACTTTTACATGTGGATTAGACAAACGGCGGTCTGTCACCCGTGTCCATAAAATGGGATGCATTTCAGCCATGTTCGAGCCCCAGAGAACAAATGCATCAGCAGCTTCGATATCGTCATAACACCCCATTGGCTCATCGATACCAAAGGTTCTGATAAAACCAACAACAGCAGAGGCCATACAATGGCGGGCATTCGGTTCAATATTGTTAGACCGGAATCCCCCCTTCATCAATTTGGAAGCGGCATAACCTTCATATACTGTCCATTGGCCTGAGCCAAACATACCAATGCCTTCTGGCCCTTTCTCTTTCAGGGTTGCCTTCCACTTCTCAGCCATGATATCGAAGGCTTGATCCCAGCTCACAGGGGTAAATTCACCATTCTTGTCATACTTGCCGCCTTTCATTCGCAGCATAGGTTGGGTTAAACGGTCATCACCGTACATAATCTTGGAGAGGAAGTATCCCTTCACACAGTTCAATCCTCGGTTAACCGGTGATTTGATATCACCATGGGTCGCGACGACTTTGTCATCTTTTATCCCAACGTTAACCGAGCAGCCTGTTCCGCAAAAACGACAGGGTGCTTTCTGCCATTTAAGCTGAGTCTGCGATGCATCCGTAACAACGTTACTGGCCTTCACCGGAATAGTCATACCAATGGCCGCTGCCGCAGATGCTGCTGCCTGCGCTTTAATAAATTTACGTCGTGAACATTTCATTACGACCTCTCTACATACTTTACTATTCAACCATCTCTGTACGCGGCCTGTTCCATCTGGTTATTAGCCTGTAACCACCTGTAAAAACCACACCAAAAAGCCATACCCCCCCACCACGGCTACAGCAAGGATCGGAAACATAATTACGGTTATAAAAAGGAAAGCTTTGAGCTCAGCTTGACGTTGATTGTCATCTTCCATCCGCCCACTCCAAGACTATTGGGTTAATGTTAACTCTAGTCAGCTTCTGAGAAATTGATAACTCTATCAGCTATGAAGATCGCCATATTGCCAGCAAATCGAATAAGCGAATGACGAAAGAGAGCGTTGGGGACTTTCACCTAAGTCAGTGGCACTCTCTCAGTTTACTGTTGCCTACAGTCCTTTAGTGTTACCCTCAAATGATCAAGGATTATTAAGATGGATTTAACCAAACTGCTATGCCTATCAGTAAAACAAAGAGCAGCTTTTATCGCCGCTTATATATTGCACACCTTATCGACAGCGGTGTTTCGACAGTTCCCGCTATTCTTGAATATACCGGCATGCCAAGACGAACGGCGCAAGACACAATTAAGAGCCTGGCTGATCTAGATATCGTTTGTACCTTTGTTCAAACCAAAGGGGAACGGAACCGCAGCGGCCACTATAAGATCAGTGACTGGGGAGCCATTAACAAACAGTGGATCACCGATAATCTGACCGAGATAAAATCGGATCTCGATTACCCGTAAAGTAGCCCTTCATGTAACTAAATGTGTTGGCCCTCTTTACGTACCGGTGGTTGGAAAGCATAATCGCGTTCTTATTGTTACCCCTGTACAGACGGAACTTTTCTTGGAACTACTATCTATTGATTTTCTTGGCCAGCCACTGCGACTGGAAGGGTCGATGGCAGGCTGGCAGCAGCTATTTTGGAATAACACCCTGGTGTCGCAAATCAGTGCCAATGCCGACCATAACAACCAGCATGTCCATGAATTTGAGCTAAGCAACGGCGAAGAAGTCATTCAATGCCGCGTCGACGTATTACTCAGCTGGCAGCCGTTCTTGGTCGAATATCGTCTCTGTGCCAACGAACAGCTCATTGCAGACGGTTCAAGAAATACCAAAGATATCGAACAGCAAACCCCTTCAGTTACCCCCGAATCTGAGCGTAAATTTAGTTTGATTGGTATAGCTTCGCTTGGCTTGAAGCTGCTCAAGAGTGCCAAGGTAATTAAAGGGGTATTAGCCGTCGCCAGCCTAGCTGCCTATTCTTGGCTATTTTCGGTTCAATTTGCCCTGGCATTGGTTGCCTGCTTAGTTTTTCATGAATACGGCCATATCAGGGCAATGAAGTACTTCGGGATGAAAACCAAGGGGATCTACCTGATACCGTTTCTCGGTGGACTCGCGCTGAGTGATGAAAAGATAAATACCCGCTGGCAGGATGTAGTGATTTCAATTATGGGGCCGTTATTTGGCCTCATCATGTCGCTCGTTTGTACCCTTGCTTACTGGGTGAGCGGTGAAATGTTCTTTGCCGGGCTGGCGGTGTTCAACGCCCTGCTGAACCTATTCAATCTGCTTCCGATTCTACCGCTCGATGGCGGTCATGTGCTCAAAAGCATCAGCTTCTCGATGAATAGCAAAGTTGGTATCACCCTGTGCGCTTTGGCTGCCGTAGGCGGTGTCATGCTGAGTTATTCCCTGGGGCTGGCATTATTTGGTTTTTTGCTCATCATGGGATCCATCGAGATCTTGATGGAATGGAAATACCGTCACAATAGCCACCTGCTACCGCTTGATCGCTACGGTCAAGTCGTTTCCTTCATATGGTATGTTGGGCTAGTTGGCGCACTTGTGGGGATCATCTGGTACTTTGCCGGCACTGGCGATGCAATGCTGGGGCTACCATTGCAGGTGTTGGGATCTTAGATTGGAATACTCCTCCCTCTTTTCAAGGGGGAGACTGGGAAGGGGGTTAACATAACAACCCCACCCTAGCCCTCCCCTTAGTAAAGGGAGAGAACAAATGTCTGCTCTTTCCTACTTCTTCTTATCCATCATTGCCTTCAAATCAGCAAATGGATTAAACGTCGCTGCTTCGTGATCATCTTCACCAGCTTTGATCACACTGCCGGTCTGCTGATCATGCTCGGTATATTTTTCGTGCTCATGATCATGGCAAAACAGGCATAGCAACTCCCAGTTGCTGCCGTCTTCCGGATTATTGGTATGATCATGATCGACATGGTGTACCGTTAGTTCACGAAGATTAGAATAAACAAACTCTCTTGTGCAACGACCGCACACCCACGGGTAAAGCTTCAGCGCTTTTTCACGGTAGCCTTGCTCTTGGCGGGCATAAGCGGCACTAGTGCCGTAATAATCTGATGACATAGTTCAACCTGATGGTTTGTTAAAGCAATTACCTAAATCTACCGCAAGTCTACCCAAAAAACACCGCAAAAACCGAATAAACTACACATTACTATCATTTTGTTCTACGCCACAAAGCAGCCCCACCGTGTTCTACCGCATAAATACGCAGCACTGCCCCCTGGAATCATCATGATTCGATTCATTTAGCAAATGTAATAATGGAATACTGACAAAGTCGTGAAAAATAGACTAAAAATGAAAGGAGCAATCAAAGATTTCATGAATCGTCGTATGCGCATAGTGGAATAACATTCAGGCTTAGCTACAATGACAGAGTTATGTCAACCCCTTGATTGGTTGCAAATTAATCTAAGGCAACAATTCTTGCAGTATTTGAAGTAAAAAAATGTCAGCCCTAGATGTAATGCAGGGTGAGTATGTTAGTATTCAGCCCAAATTGTTCATAGTGAATCGATATTTCACTGTAAAGAGAAGACGGATATGGCTTTTGATTTTTCTAAAATGACTGTGGATTTATCGGCAATGCCGACAACAATTGATATGGGGCATGCTTGGTTAGGCGGCCTAGTATTAGTGTTACTGGTTTTATACATCGCCAAAAAAGGCAAATCAGTTGAAGTCGAAAAGATTGTCGAGAAAGAAGTCGAAGTAGAGAAAATCGTTGAGGTTGAAAAACCTATAGAGAAGATCGTTGAAGTTGAAAAGATCGTTGAGAAAATTGTTGAAGTTGAACCGAAGCTGAAAACAGCCACACCGGATGCAGCTCTTCAGCTACTTTCTTTGCTTCAGCAAGAAGCCCGTTTTATTGATTTCATGCAGGAAGACCTAAAAGGTTTTGCCGATGCTGAAATCGGCGCTGCTGCACGTGTTATTCACGAAGGTGGCCAGAAAGTCCTAAACGAATATTTCAGCTTCGCCCCTGTTCGTTCTGAAGACGAAGAAACTCGCATTACCCTGCCACAAGGTTTCAATGCCTCTGAAGTGCGCCTAACGGGTAATGTAGTTGGCGAAGCACCTTTCACTGGAACCCTTATCCATCGCGGCTGGAAAGTGACCGACATTAAACTGCCTAAACTGGCAGAAGGTCATGATGCAAGTATTGTTGCCGCCGCTGAGGTAGAACTGTAATGCAAGATACACAAGAACATCGTTTTAGCGTTGGTATCGACTTAGGTACCACTCACTGCGTACTGTCTTATGTCGATCTGCAAGATGAAGAAGCACAAGTCAACGTCATGCCGATCGCTCAACTTACCACTCCGGGTAACGTTGAAGAAAAAGATCAGCTGCCATCATTCATGTATCAGGCACACGAGTCTGAGCTGGCCGAAGGCGATACCGCCCTGCCGTGGAATGCGCAGCCGAATGCTATCGTTGGTGCCATGGCACGAACAATGGGTAGCAAAACGCCAATCCGCCTTATCGCCAGTGCGAAAAGCTGGTTATGTCACGGCGGTGTTAACCGTCGTGATGCCTTCCTGCCGCTAAACAGCCCGGAAGAAGTTGCAAAAGCATCACCCGTTGATGCAACCCGTAACTACCTTGAGCACCTGGCGGAAGCCTGGAACAATCAGCATCCGGACAGCCCGCTGTTTGATCAGGATGTTACCATCACAGTACCGGCTTCATTTGATCCGGCAGCACGAGAGCTAACCGCTGAAGCCGCTCGTAGCGTCGGTTTCAAGCATATGACGCTGCTGGAAGAACCACAGGCAGCTGTATACAGCTGGCTGAAGAACAACGATGACACCTGGCGTGATCAGGTTTCAGTCGGTGATGTGATTTTGGTCGTAGATATCGGTGGCGGTACAACTGACCTTTCACTCGTTGCAGTAACCGAAGAAGAAGGTAACCTGACTCTGAACCGCGTCGCGGTCGGTGATCACATCCTGCTCGGTGGTGACAACATGGATCTGGCGCTCGCTTATCGCCTTAAGATGAAGCTAGCTCAGGAAGGTAAGCAACTTCAGCCTTGGCAGATCCAGGCAATTACTCACGCTTGTCGTGATGCCAAAGAAGCCCTGCTAAGTGATGCAGAACTTCAGGCTGTCCCTATTGTTGTCCCTAGCCGCGGCTCGAAGCTTCTTGGCGGCACGCTGCAAACAGAGCTGACACAAGAGGAAGTGCAACAAACACTGGTAGAGGGTTTCTTCCCTCGCAATAGCGTTGACGAGCATCCTGTAGAAATGCAGCGTGGTGCCCTGACTCAAATGGGTCTGCCATATGCGCAAGATGCAGCGGTATCTCGCCATGTTGCCGGCTTCCTAAGCCGTCAGTCATCCGCCGTTGACGAGTTATTCGAAAAATACGACCAGCTACATGAAAACTTCATTCGTCCAACCGCAATCCTATTTAACGGTGGCGTACTAAAATCTGAGCTTCTGTCTGACCGCCTGCTTTCGATCATCAACAGCTGGCTAACTACTGGCGGTAGCAATGAAGCGAAGCTGCTGGAAGGCCTGGATCTTGATCTGGCGGTTGCCAGCGGTGCCTCTTACTACGGTTCTGTACGTAAAGGGAAAGGTGTTCGAATCCGCGGTGGTATCGCAAGCAGCTACTACGTGGGTATCGAAAGTTCTATGCCGGCAATCCCGGGGATGGAACCACCTTTAGAAGCACTATGTGTCGCACCATTCGGTATGGAAGAAGGTACTCACGCCGATGTACCTAGCCGCGAGTTTGGCTTGGTGATCGGTCAGCCGGTACAGTTTAAGTTCTTCGGCTCGACGGTTCGCCGCGAAGACCCTGCCGGTACTCACCTTGACTGGTGGCAACCGGAAGAACTGGAAGAGTTACCTGCCATTCAGGTAACGTTGCCAGTTTCTGAAGGTCGTACTGCAGGTGAGGTTGTCCCTGTTCGCCTCTCTTCCCGTGTTACTGAATTAGGCACCCTTTGCCTTGAAGCCATCCCTACGGATGGCGGTCAGAAATGGCAGGTCGAATTCGACGTTCGCGAAAAGTAATCCCTACCCTGTTACGGCGCATCCATGATGCGCCGTAATTTTAACGGAGTAACCAATGTCTTCCCCTCGCTATCTAGTCGGTATCGATTTAGGTACTACCCACACTGTTGTCGCTTATACCCCTATCACCGACGAGCTTGAATCCAGCCCCATCAGTATTTTTGAAATTGACCAGCTTATTGCGCCAGGAGAAGTTGCGCGCAAGCCTCTGTTGCCTTCATTTCGCTATCATCCGGCGGACGATGAAATAAGCCCGTCTGAACTGGTATTACCTTGGGATATCCAGCCAGTAAAAGGTGATTTCAACAATGCTATTATTGGTGAGTTTGCCCGTGAGTTAGGTGCAAAAGTTGAGGGCCGCCAGGTTGTCAGCGCCAAGAGCTGGCTCTCGCATACGGGCGTTGATCGCAGTGAAGCTATTTTGCCATGGTCTTCGAATAGCAGTGTAAAGAAAGTATCACCGGTTGTAGCAAGCGCCAGTTACTTAAACCACGTTCGTCAGGCATGGGACTATCACCACCAAGATGCCAAATTAGCCGACCAAGAAGTGGTGGTTACCGTTCCGGCATCATTTGACGAAGCTGCACGGGCGCTAACATTAGAAGCTGCCGCTATGGCCGGATTACCGAAGATCTTGCTGCTGGAAGAACCTCAGGCAGTCTGCTACGACTGGTATGCAAAAAACAAACAAAATGCCGAAGCACAACTGAAAGATATTCCGCTTCTGATGGTATGTGACGTTGGCGGTGGTACGACAGATCTCAGTTTGATCAAAGTCAGCACAGACAGTGACAAACTCACGTTGGATCGTATCGGTGTCGGTGATCACCTCATGCTAGGTGGTGACAACCTGGATTTGGCTCTGGCTCACAAAGCAGAACAACGCCTGCACGGTGGCACTAAAAAGCTCAGCGCAGCAGGCCTGTCAAAGCTTATCCAGCAAACCCGCAAGGTCAAAGAACAACTCCTTTCAGGCAACGCCCCCGAAACCGCCAAGGTCACGTTATTGGGTAGCGGCTCTCGCCTTATTGGTGGTTCCAAGAGCATTGAGCTCACACGTGAAGAAGTTCATAGCATTGCGCTGGACGGTTTCTTCCCTCAAACAGAATACACTGATCAACCAAGCCAACGTCAGGCCGCTGTCGTTGAATTCGGCCTGCCATATGCTGCCGATCCGGCAATCAGCAAGCATCTGGCTCAGTTTATCGATTTGCATGACACGGCTTGCCGGGATGCACTGTTAAAGAGTGGAACCGATCTCGCCCCAAACTTACCAGCGATTCCTGCCGCTGTACTTCTAAATGGCGGTGTATTCAATAGTCCGCTACTGGCGGAACGTGTACTAACCACCTTCTCATACTGGAAAGGTGACGCTGTCACTGAACTCAAAAACCCTCATCCAGATCTTGCCGTCGCCTATGGAGCCGTTGCCTATGCCAAAGCTCGTCATGGCGCGCAACTAAAAATAGGTGGTGGCTCGGCGCGTTCGTTTTTCCTGACTCTGGAAGACAAGAAAAAGGCCAAGCAAGGGATCTGCATCCTGCCTAAAGGGATTGATGAGGGCACAGAAGTTCATCTAACAGCACGCAAGTTTGCACTGACACTCGGCGAACCAGTCCGCTTCAACCTGGTATCATCTACCGATGACAACCACACTGAAGCCGGTGAACTATTTGCTATCGACTCTGATAGCTTCGTCACCCTCCCCCCGTTCATTGCAACACTGGACAGTGATCGCGATCGTGCCGAACTTGCGGCAAACCAAAAAGATCGTGAAGAAGTCACCTTGGCATGCCAGCTTACTGAAGTCGGTACGTTACAAATAGAATGCGTCAGCGTGACTGATGACAGCAAACGCTGGAAGGTAGAGTTTGCCATCCGTAAAGATCTCGCCAAGCTCAATCGAGGCAGCGATGACTCCACCATGGCGGAATCCATTCTTCCGGCTCGCATCGATGAGGCAATCAGCGCAATTAAACAAGTCTATGGTGGCAGCACGAAAAATGCTGACAACAAAGCTATCAAGACGCTGCGCACTAGCCTTGAAAAGATGCTGGGTAAACGCGACAACTGGGAAACCCCTTGCCTGCGTGAACTCGCCAATGCTCTGCTTGAGAGCAAAAAGCGCCGTAGACGCTCTGATATTCACGAGAGAAACTGGCTAAAGCTCACTGGTTTTGCCATGCGTCCAGGGTTTGGTTACCCTTCTGATGACTGGCGCATGGATCAGATCTGGGCACTGTATCAGCACGGGATCCAGTTCGATATCAAGACTCAGACATGGAGCGACTGGTGGACATTCTGGCGGCGTGTCGCTGGTGGGCTGACCCAAGAGCAGCAGCTCGTCATTTTCAAAGATATCGCTAAGTACATTAGTCCGGGGGCAACACGTAACGGTAAGCTGAACAAAGAACTTCAGGAGCGCAGTTATGAAGATATGGTTCGTCTTGCCGCCTCGCTGGAACACTTACCGTTCGACAAAAAGCTTCAATTAATCGAGTGGATTTTTGGACGCCTGCAAAAGACACAATACTCTCAGGCGCACTGGTGGGCGATTGGGCGTATCGCAAGCAGAAGTCCGTTTTACGGTAGTGCTCATAACCTATTAACACCGCAGCATGTAGCCTACTGCCTGCCTGAGTTAATGGAGTATGACTGGCGGAAAGAACCGAATATCGCTTTTGCTGCCGTTATGATGTGTCGGATGACCGGTGACCGTACCCTTGATATCGATGAGCAAAACCGGACAGAAGTGATCGCCAAGCTTAAATCAAGCAAAGCACCTGACAGCTGGGTTCAAATGGTATCAGAGGTGAAGATCTTAACAGAGGCAGAAACCAAGCGTGTCTTCGGTGATGCGCTTCCGACAGGGCTACGGCTAATCGATTAAGCTTCTGTTAGGGTTCGGCTGGTAATCTCGTTTTATAAAAATATTCCTTATTCTCTGCCGGAGTCTTCCCGCAGAGAACGTAATATAGCTAGTGAGTATTACCATGAACCGTACCCAATATAAGATAATTGCTCATCGGATTTTTAAATCAGAAAATCAACGTGTCGCTGTAGAAGCAGTGGTTTTCGATGGCTTATCCAGCTATGAGGCTGAGAAGCGCTTTGATGTACCGAAGGGCACGCTTTCTCGTAATGTAAGAAAGTACAAAAACGAGGTTGATTACTTACACAACATAGTGGCAGCGTAATCTCGGCTATGTATACCTAGGCTAATCAACAATCAAAAACGGAGAGCATTGCTCTCCGTTTTTTTTAAGTCCGGTGCCAATTTCTGACTAGATAACTAAAAATGCGATCATCTGTCGATCTCTGTTTGCTGCATAAGTAAAACAGAGCGGCGCCTAACAACAATAGAACCAGATGGGTCATAACGCCTAAACTCAGGTATGCTTCAAACGGGTTATCACTGGTCAATATCGTTAGTGGTAGAGAATAGACATCACTCATGAAGTCACCTACTGCACTGGTTCCTAATAATATATAGGTCATCACTTTCGTTGCGATAACCGTCACCACAACAGCCACCATCGGGTAATTTATCAGCTGAGAAACGAACAACAATAAACAGGCAAGCGGCAATAATGACAAGCTAATCATCACAGCTCTTCCGATGAAGCTCATCCAATGCCAAAGCATCGCAGGAAACGTAATAGAAAAGGACACCATAGTGTCATCTGCCATCCACCACTTAGCCAATAGCCAAACAAGCCCATCAGAAAAAAGCAAAAGCAGTGATGTAATTAAAGGGATAACAACAAGGGCAAATAACAATTTCGCCGTAATGGCCAAATGATCGGAAACCGGTACCGCACGCCAAAACATTAAGCTGCCTTCACTGCGTTCTTTACGTAGTGTCTTGGGTATATACACAATAAACAGCGATAGAAAAACAAAACCAGCAACAAGTTCATTGAGCTTACCCACATAGCTGGCAAAACCAGACGAAGCTAAGCTGAATCCCCACTCTCCGGCTCCCGATGTCTGTACAAAAAAACTGACATTGTCACTGCTCATTACCAATGTAAAATTTAAGACGGCAAACAAAGCAATAAAAATCGGGAGCTTTACGACGATTCGATATTCGAGCAATTCTTTTTCGAGCAAATGTAATAGAGGCCTCATAACTTTACCCCCTGCTGTTTGGCAATAAATATATCGGCAAGGTTTGCCTTCGACACCGGCCCTAACGACTCAAGACGAGATCGTTCAGCCCCTTCAAATAACACGACATGATTTTTGCTGCCTTGTCTGTAGTAAAGCGGCGACAAGGCTAATGCATCATCCAATTTCTCCGAGCTAACTGTCAGCGTTGAGAAGCGGGACTCAAGCTCATCGATATTTGCCTTTAATACCGCCTTCCCTTTTCTAAGTACTAACACATCAGTGAGTAAATGCTCTATCTCTGCCACCTCATGACTTGCAATGATCAGGGCGCGCTCGCCTTCTCTGAACCACGACATCAAACTACTATAAAATACCTGACGATACATCAAGTCTAAGCCGAGTGTTGGTTCGTCAAGTATAAGCACTCTGACATTTGTCGCCATCACAATAGCTAGATGTAACTGTACTTTCATCCCTTTGGATAAGCTGGCTATCTTAGCCGATAATTTAATATCTGTTTTTTCCAAATATTGATTGGCTTGGCTTTGATCAAATGAAGGGTGCACCCCCGACATATATTTCACAATCTGCTTTACCGTCATCCACTCGGGCAATACTGCGACGTCCGAAATATAAGCAAGATCACTGACAACTTTTACACGATCCCTTTGCGGATGAAGACCAAATACGGATAATTCACCATCAAATGCCTGTGCACCAAGAATCGACTTGATTAATGTCGACTTTCCAGCCCCATTATGCCCCAATAAGCCAAGGATCTGACCGGCTCTAAGCTCAAAACTAACATCATGTAGCGCCAAATGTTGCTGATACGACTTTTCTAGCCGTTCAGCTTTAATCAATATTTCCACGAAATTTTACCTATTGCGGATTGAATGTATTCACTGTGAAAATGATATCAAACGTGGGGCATTAATAATAAGCGTCAACTGAGTTGCTGACGCATATTTCGAAGAGTATTTAACAGAGGCCGTATAAGATGAGGACAAAGCACGTCATTGAAGTCCTGATACAGGTACTTTTAACATACATAAGGCTAAGCACATACAATCGATACTGAATAAAGACTTAACAATGCTTTCTCATTAGAGCTGAAGTTTCAGAAAACAATACTAAAGGCTAATTGCACTTTTCAATGAAGGGCAATGTTGTTCATGTTAGTTATCACTTTATTCAAAAGAAAGAAAGTTTATGCTTCCCCTGTCAATGGTACTTTTTATGGGCACTATTTCACAATGTCTGATATGTGGCTTTCTTTTTAAAGAGTAAAAAAGTCCTACCACTCAGAACCTCTTGCCGAGTGACTTCTGAATGCCGGATTAATGCCTCACTCGGTACTCGAGCGGTTATGTGTTTTGTTTGATAAATATTTTAACGTTTATTTATGAATTACTCTTCTTTCTCAACGAGCTCTTCTGGGTGAACGCCGTCTTTTTCCATCAACGCAAGGATTTCTGTCATACGAACTTGTCGCGCTTCATCCTTAAACTCATGCAATACCGCAATCAAATCATTAATCTTTTGTAGCGGAATACGTTTAATTACGGCTTTCTGACGACCAGGCACTTCATCAGCGAAATCAATTAGCATCTGACGATAATCAGCACGTTCTTCCTTAATCGTACCTGTCGTTTTATCAACATTCTTTAACATTGCGGTCAGTGCTTTTTCAGCAGCTGCAAAACTATCCATGAAATATACCTCTTAAATCATATACCAGCATGTTATTACTCAGGCCTCTGTATGAAAATCCAATACTAGATTTATTAAGCCTATAAGCAATAAGCCGGACAATTGAAACTTTCAGCTCAAAAAAGAAAACAACCTCAAAGGAATGGTAGAGGCCGACGACTGTCTGTCAATTAACATCAGTAACGATTGCGATATCTATTCACACTCTAATTGTAATGGAAATTGATGGCACTGTGGCCGGCAAGACAGTCTAACAGGCAGATAATACCCCTAGAAGACGATCTTGTGAACTCTAATTTAAACAAAAACATCAATTCCGCGAGCGAAAAGTCTTATCGCAAAGCTGCTATTCAGACTTACTTAGATATTTTGGTTCAACAGCAACAAATTATCAACAGCCACTATTAATAAAAATCACATTTTGACACTAACCAGACATTACGCTTAAGGGCTCATAGAAACGATAATAGTCAGCTATATATAGAAGAAGCCGCTTACGAATAATGCGGGATGCTATAAACCAGATCCAGGCACTGCCCTTTTCTTGTTTCTGTTATACCGGTCAAGCTTTTGATTTTGCGTTGAAAGCACTTTGTTGTTAATCTTACTGCTGTCAATAAGCTCATGAATACAATGGCCTTTTGGCGGACATTAGCGCAGCTTGGTAGCGCACTACTCTGGGGGAGTAGGGGTCGCTGGTTCGAATCCAGTATGTCCGACCAAAAGGTCTTTTTTTATTCTGTATAAAGCACTACCTATAACGAAGACCTTCTCCCTAAACCAGATAAAACCCTCTAACACTTCCACCAACATTCTGTTTGTATATTTTTCAAGTAATTATTGTGTGCTAGCCGTCAAAAACTTGCGATGAATCCAATTTTCTATTTTACAAGATATGCAATTGATCTAACTCACAGTAATATACTTTTGTACGGCTTAGAGGAGATAATAATGATGATCAATCCAACTTGTAGTAAATGTGGGCAGTCTGATGAATTTCTTGTTTCTGAAGATGATACCTATATCTGTATTTGTGGTCACAAGTGTGAAAAGGTTGGCGAGGTTAGCAGCGGTCAAGTCCTTCGGTCTGCCGATGAGCATTATCAAAACCTAGAAAAGCCAACATATGCCCATTAGTAATACTACTATGCTATATATAAGCTGCATGCACCAGTATGAACTCAACCGCTCATCTTAACTTTTCAGCTCCCAACCAGGGAGCTAATCGCCCCATTTAGCTCTTCCTCCTAATCACTATGTCTATTTTATTCACTCACTAAAGCCTACTTTCTAGAGTGTTAACTCGTTAATCGCGCTCAAAAAATAAGCAATTGTTAAATTATCATGAATTTTAGCCGCAATGAAACAGTTAAAATTTCTGACTCTTTCGTTAAATTTGGGTTAATTCGCTGTTTTTGCTCAATTGTACAGCGTGCACAAAAAGAAATTATTCCTGAGACCCTCGCAATCATAAGCTATTGAATTAAAGGGATTAAGTTTGTAAGACAAAATTCCAAATCATGGGCTTACACAAATCTCATTCAAAAAACGTGAGCAAGATCACACTGCACTGGAAGAATTTCATGCTAACTTGCACCGCCTTCATTAGGCAAAACATCCGATTCTATGTTTCACAATTGTAAATGCAACAAGTTACAGATACTGATGCATTTGTGAGCAACAAAAAATATAAATCCAGAATCGTATTCAAGAACTGTCACTTAAATGGACGTTCCGGTTCGCTCAGCCTGTTCTAATTGGTTGAGCCTGATATACAGGAAAAATTTATGAGTGTTACTAACGAAACTTGGTTGACATCGCTAAACGATAGTCTGATGACTGTTATTGGTGCTGTTAATGGTGTTCTTTGGGGCTGGCTACTTATTTACCTGCTGGTTGCAGTAGGTGTATACTTCACTTTACGGCTAGGCTTCATTCAAATCCGCCAATTCAAGCATGCTGTTGCCGTACTTAAAAGCGGCAGAGATGTCGATAATGGCATCAGTTCATACCAGGTATTTTGTACTTCAATGGCTGCCCGTGTCGGTACGGGTAACATGGCAGGTGTTGCCGTAGCCCTAACCGTAGGTGGTCCAGGTGCGATCTTCTGGATGTGGCTTATTGCCCTATTCGGCATGTCAACGGCTTTCATCGAATCGACACTGGCTCAGATTTACAAAACCAAAGACGTTGACGGTCAATACCGCGGCGGCCCGGCATACTACATGGAGAAAGGCCTGGGTATGCGCTGGATGGGTTCACTGTTCTCGGTATGCCTGATCATTGCATTTGGTCTTGTATTCAATGCTGTACAGGCAAACACCATCACCGATGCCCTGAATCATTCTTTCGGGATCGATGAAACTGTAATGGGCGTAATCATTGTTGCCGCATCTGCATTCTTCATCATGGGTGGTTTGCGCAAGGTTGCAGCAGCCTCGGCACGAATTGTTCCGGTAATGGCAGTTGGCTACCTAGCTATTGCGTTGGTCATCGTTGTCATGAACATTACTGAACTTCCGGCAGCACTATCTTTGATTGTTAAGAGTGCATTCGGCTGGCAGGAAGCAGCGGCAGGTGGTGTAGCGTACACAATTGCACAGGCAATGCAGAGCGGTATTGCACGAGGTTTGTTCTCTAACGAAGCCGGTATGGGTTCTGCAGCTAACGTAGCTGCAAGTGCGACGCCAAACCCGAACCACCCAGCTTCTCAGGGCTTTGTTCAGATGCTAGGCGTATTTGCTGATACACTTGTTATCTGTACGGCTTCAGCTGCAATGATCATGTTGTCAGGTGTTATGGATCAACCAGATGCAGCATCAGGTATCGGCCTTCTGCAGCAAGCGCTAACCAATGAGCTAGGTGGCTGGACTACTTACTTCATGGCAGCTGCGATTCTATTGTTCTGCTTCTCGTCTATCATTGCGAACTACACATACGCAGAAACAAACATCATGTTCCTTAACGGTAATACGAAGAAAGGTCTGTTCGCATTCCGTCTAGTCGTTCTTGGAATGGTGATGTTCGGCTCAGTGGCTTCCCTACCTGTTGTATGGAACCTTGCTGATGCTTCTATGGGTATGATGGCGCTTGTTAACATCGTGGCTCTGCTACTGCTTTCTCAGCTGGCAATCAAAGTAATCAAAGACTATGAAGTGCAGCTAAAAGCCGGTAAGACACCAGAGTTTGACCGTTCTAAGTTCCCTGAACTTGATGAGCTAGACGGCGCATGGCACCCTGAAGGTACCGAGCCAGTTGCAGCAGCTGTAACGAAATAACCTAATTTGATAAGATAATTTAATCTTACTTTGAAGACAAAAAAGCCAGCATCTGCTGGCTTTTTCTTTTCTTGTTAACAGCTAATTGGTATCAACTACTCAAACAACACCGTTAGGTTTATTTGTTGCTCTACCGGTAGAGCCGAGCTCTCGATTAGCACCCTGCTCTCTTGCTGTTTCCACCCCGTGATCGCCTTGCCATTGAGTTCCACAGTCTTGACCTTGCCTTCCAAGCCAAACCATTCAATATTTATCGGCCGTGACTTGGGCGCATTTGCATAGTCACCTTGAGAGTTAATCGCTAGCTGAACACCATTGGCTATCTCTTTGGTCGTCAAAGTCGTCTGACGCATTTCTCCCTTAAGATAAGCATTGGTGGCACCATCATCTTCATAGAGCGTAAACTCTCCACCATTGCCATATACTCTAGCAGCTATAACAAGCGGTACGTCGCTAGATAACGGCATTGTCAGCTGTGGATTAACCGGGATAATGGCACCATCACGGGCAAACAATGGCAAGGTAAGTACCTCATTTTGAACAACCGCAAGCTGCTTGAGCCACTGCCCTTTACTGACAATTTGCTTACCGGTGCGATAGTCGAACCACTTTCCACTTGGTAAATACACATCCGTCGCTGTTTGGCCCCGTTTCGCAATCGCGGCACCCATCAGATCTTTACCCATCATTTTCTGGGCTGGAAGGTTAAGAGCCATTGGGTCGTGACCAAAGTAATAATCCATTGACGGGTACACAGGTTCCGCTGCAAGATTTGCACGGTGAGCCAATGAGTACAGGTATGGAATTAACTGGTAACGCAACTTGATACTTGCCTTGTTGCTCGCAAGATCACCGACTCGATCCGGCGCTGTTTCTTTGCAGTTGCACAAGTTTTCTGTATGCGGCCTCACAGGCACCTCAAACAGTGAGCTATAGGCGAACCACTGCGTATAGGTTTCATTTAGAGCCGCATCACGTTCTTCAGGAAGAACACTGAGAGCACGACGATGGAAACCACCGATATCTGAGCTGTAGTAATCAATTCCAGACAGAACCATGTTTGGCTGCATACTGAACTGAGTTGCCAGGCTCTCAAGGTTGGTACCGATATCTGCCGACCACATGGTTGCGCCAAATCGTTGGATGCCCGGAGCACCCGAGCGGGACATCATAAATGGACGTACGTCAGTATCATTACGCTGATAGCCGTTGTAGATACTTTGAAGCCATTTGTAATTGTAGATATTGTGAACATCATTCTGTTTTTTTCCACCGGCATAGACACTCAGTGGGTTATACATCTCTGGCTCGCCCAAATCAGTCCAGTGACCTATTACACCCATTTCAATAAGCGGCTTGCGCTTCCAGTCATGCCACTGATCACCCGCTTCGCTGTTGGTCCAGTCAATCATGCCGCCCTTGCCCCACCAGTAACCATAACCGTTGGGGTCTGAATCAATCGGCTTCCCGGTTTGAGGGTCCTTAACCAGGTACCCGCCTTCAGCGAGTGGGCCAAACTCTTCCAAACCATCGCTGACATAGGATTCTTCAATCAGCATCATGCCAACGCCTCGATTCTTCAGCTCCTTAATTTTTTGCTCAGGTGCAGGAAAGTTTTCTAAATCCCATGTCAGAGTTCCCATCTGGCTGGTTGGGCTAAATGCTTCGACATTGCCGAACCATTGCAAATCCATTACCACACCATCAATAGGAAAGTCCTGTTGCTTCAGCGTCGCAAGCTTGTCGTCAAGTTCTTGCCAGTTGTCAAAGCCGTACTCCGATAACCACATACCAAACAGCTTACGTGGTGGTACCAGAGGATTTCCCACCAGTGCCATGTACTGCTTTCTCAGATCAGGCAGATCATCTCCAGCCATGAACAGAAAGCTTGGCTCGCCGTCTAATTGTGATACTTTCCAAGGTGCCTTTGTGAAATCCCAGCTAGCTGAATACACCGTATCAAGATATAGCGCATAATTTTGTTGTTGCGAGTTCAGTGCATACAAAATAGGGAACTGGGTATTGCCTGTTCCACCACCTTGATACCCCTCCATCTTATTGCCGCCCTGACGTTTAAAACCAAGCCAGTTAGCATTGAGCTTGCCCGGATCATGAAACTCCTGACCCAAACCATTTAGCTGATAATCTCCCTCTGAATTGAGGGTGAAACTGTTATTCTTTTCAGGACAAATTTCACTAAGCCGACCTTTCTCTTTTGATTCGATGGTCATGCATAGGCTTTGCGGATTAATCGCGACCTGAAGATTGGTTGTTTCAAAACCATCTTGGGTTTGGTGTAGTGCCGTCGGGCCTTTGAACTGAGCAAGGCTTATCAGCTCAGTTGTTGGCAGTGCCTTGTTGCTTGGCTGTGCCTTAAATGCGACCTGCAATACATCGTCACTAAGCACATCAACAGCCAGATTGCTTATCGGCAGACGTGCTTTATCGAGAATCTTCGTTTGGTGCTGTGCTAAAACGTCATCACCAAGCTGCTGTGTCAAAGACGAAAGAAAAGCCTGCTGGCTGTAATACGTTTTACCGATAAGAGGCTTTAGCGCTTTGCGTAAATTCACCTCAGGAATTGCCTTTCGCATTCTGAATATCTGAGCAGCTTCTAACCGATAGCTTTCACTGTTCTGGTAGCGAAAATGTGCCACCTCTGCATACGCCGAACAGCTAATCGCCAATAGGCTAGGCACAGCAATCCCCAACATCAGATGCTGTAGTGATTTCTTTCCTGTCATGGTTTTTCCTTCAAATGCTACCAGGCAACAAATCACGCTTAACCCATACTGTCATTGGTTATGCTGATATCAGTGCTCTTGGTATTTTTCAATATAATTATCGGGAATATACGTCGCGGGGGTACACCTGAAAAGTAGTTATTATCAATAGTTTATTTGTTTTGACTGCGTCACTAAATGTGCAAGTAAAAGTAAACCGCAGTCACAGAATGTGATGACGGATATGGTTTATGCTCAATAGCGGGTGAGAACAATTAAAAAAGCCAGCACTCTATGGCACTGGCTTTCAAACAAGAACTATTTCATTCTAGGGCATTAAAAACCGCACAGCTGGCTATTAACTCGCTCTTTATCCCATGCTTTAGGATCAAAATCTTCATCATCCCATCCGCTCCATTCAAGAAGCTCTAAATCATCATCACTACGTCTTTTTAATGCCTTCAGCAGCGTTTCATAACCCGGGATCCCACCACAGTCTTCTGGCGGGCAGCATCTGCTACCGGCTGTCACTTTCGGTGTTAAGCATCTTTTCTTCTGTACCTTCTCCAAGGTAATAGTGTGTGCCCAATAATCACCAAAATCATAAACATATTGCAGCTGATCACCCGGTTCTCTAAGCAACATCCCGACCATTATGTCCTCAAGTTGCTCATAGCCACTTTCTTCATCACCAGCAGGATAAGACTCGTCCCCAGACTCAAATTGGAAAAGATGGCTATCATCCCAACCCATCGCAATCTGAATCATAATATGCAAATCAATTAACGAGGTCTTGCTGCTTATATTTAGCCGACGCCACACCATTGGGCGAGTATGATCCAGTTCGACTTTTACCACATAGCCTACATCGGGTTCAGCCATAACCTCTATTGCCGCAAGCATATTCTGTTCATGTTTTACGGCCTCCAGCGATCGCTTAGCCAACACCTGCAACAATGGCAGCTTCTTGCGAGAAAAGCTGTTGTTCAGAATGTCATAGGCATTCAACAAGAATATTTCCTCATGCTTGCTGATACCTTCTTCTTTTGTTGCAAAATGGCAAAGCAAGCCGCTAAAGACCATTCGCTTGGCCAGAACAGTTCTGTCTTCGAGAAACACCTTATTGATAACATCTCTTGGTGTTTTACAACCCGTTGGCAGTGATGCTTCAAACCATGTATTAACTGCCGGGTAAATCAATAGCGAATCACTAATGGAACGCGCATGTTCAACAACTGAGGTATCTGGATGACCCAATCGGTTGTCAATAATATCGCTCAGTTTAGCAGGCTGAGGCTTGGCCCATTCGGCGGGTAACATGGTTAAAAAAAACAGAGCAGATATATCGAGAGGCGTTTGCGACTTCTGGTTTATCGTCAGCATCCACGGAAGCACATTTTTGATAAATACCGGTTCAACGGCATAAGCATCTGCATCTGCCATTATTTTCTGCTTCAGCGACTGCCATTCAGCTTTAGTGTCCAAAGGTCGATAAACACTTTCCGCAATCCCCATATCCAAACGGATCATCCCATTCCATACCGCATAGCCACTATTATCCTTAACCAAGGCCGTCAGTATGGTTCCTCCGAGTCCATCAGGCATCGTTGCCAGCACTTCAACAACCGATGCTTTCTGTACTTTCGGTTTGTGATAGCGCAAGACTTGACGCTGCCAATAATCAATTTGAGTTTTCAACTCATCGGAAACAAAATGGCGTAAAACAGTTAGATAGCCACTGTTCGTCAGCTTACCCCACTCCTTATCTGGCACACTGGCTAGAAATGACTGCGCTTGCTGCACTAAAACGGGCTCATGATGAGATAGCAGCATAACAGCTGCATCGATGTACCAGTCAAAAGCCGAAAGTGCTTCCAGCATGTTTTCAAGACCAGGAGCCGGGAGCATCGCTAATTCTGCTTCCATCATGAAAACAAAATCTTGTGCGTTATGAATACCCGATGAGCGAATGCCCTGTAACATCGCGCTTGTTAGCTCTTCGACATTGATATTCTCATCTTGGGCAGGCTCGTAATGCACGTGAAGCCATTCCATCACCAGATCGGACACTGGAATTTGCTGGCCCTTCAGGGTTCTTACAACCGCGTACAATTGTTCAGGATCGATCTCCTCATCCTCTACAGCGAAGATAAGACCATCAGAAATTTGTTCTGCAAACTCATTGAATAGCGCAGGATTCATTCGCTTCAAAGGCGCAAAATTTATCGCCGATATCTCCAACCAGCGCAATAGCTCCTGAAACTCATCAGTTTCAACTTCATAAGGGCACGAGATCCCCATGCCTACCAAGGCATCTAGCGCCTGGGGGGTATCTATCAAGTCTACAATCTCATCCGGCAACTCTTCTGGTAACAGTTCATTCTCACCGTCCAAGTGCTCTTCTAGATAGCCCTCAAACACATCAATTAAAGTTGATAATTCCACTCAAATAACCCCTTGTATAACCTACCGTTAGGATACTAACCTACTCATAGCGAACGAAGCTATACTCTCTATTTTGTCGGCTGCCTCACATTATTATCGGCTTAACCGCCCCTTCTCTGTTACCGGCAGCCAATCTGTTCAAATTATCAGCTATCTACACAACAACGACGATAATGTTTGAGTCAATCATAATGCAACTGTATGTATTTGCTAATTGCCCACTCTATCAATCTTGGCTATAGTGCGCTTGCCTCGCTATTTGCGGGGCATTTCTTTATCAAAGTTTTATTTTTTAGGTAGTTATATGACCTTTTCAAAGCCTCTAGTCGCTTTATCCGTCACGCTGGCTCTTGCTGGCTGTGCACAAACATCTATCCAACCGGACAATGCCTTCACACTGACCGTTGCTCATATCAACGACACGCATTCAAATTTTGATCCGGTGAAATCTAGCTTCAAAGCCGACGATACGCTGGTTTATAACGAGTTTGGTGGCTTCCCTCGCCTCCAAACTATGGCAGAAGAATACAAGCTGGCTGCCAAGCAGCAAAACAACAGCTTCCTATTCCTGCACGGTGGCGATGCATGGCAAGGCAGTGCCTATTTCAAACTCAATGAAGGGGCTATGAATGCCGAACTATTGAGCAAAATGGGCCTGGATGCCATGGCACTTGGCAACCACGAATTCGATCTCAACAACACAAAACTGAACCAGTTCATCAGTGATATCAACTTCCCAGTTGTTGCTGCCAATATCGATACCAGCAACGATGCGGATCTTAAAGATCAAACTAACCTGAAACCATTTGTGATCTTCGCATTCGACGGCAATAACAAAACCGTTGTCGAAGACCTGAACAATCTACCTCAGGATAAAGATCTGGTTGCTGTCTTCGGTCTCGCACTCGATGACATGCCAAATCTGGCACCAAATACAGGTAACGTAGAATTCCACGATATGGTGGATTCCGCTCAGGCAACTGTCGACATGTTCAAATCAAAAGGGATCAACAACATTGTTGCCCTCACCCACATTGGCAATGCTGTGGATGTGGACATCGCGTCGAAAGTTAATGGTATCGATCTGATTGTTGGCGGCCACTCGCATACGCTGCTTGGCGATTTCACCAATATTGGCCATGATCACAACGGAACTTATGCACAGATGGTGCAAAACCCGAATGGCCAGAACCAAACATGCGTCGTTCAGGCTGGCCAGTATGCTCAGGCAATCGGCCAACTCGCAGTCAGTTTCGATACCAACGGTGATGTTACTGCCTGTAACGGTCTAAATATCCTGCTAAGTAATGACGAATACTACCATTCGCCAACTCGCGAGACTGAAAGCAAATTCAACTCGGCTGATACTGTCAAAGTGGTTGAGTTCATTGATAGTGAAGAGAACATCACTATCACCGAAGAAGAAGCCGCGATGCGTGGTCTGATTGACAGCAAGTACAAGCCAGCCGTCGACCAAGCCTACGGCAGCGTGATCGCTCAGGTTGCTGACGAGATCACTCACGAGCGCCGTCCGGGTGATCGTGGTACCGACAAACACGGCTCAGATGTTGCCGCCATCATTGCTGAAGGCCAGTACTACTGGACAAATACGGAAGAAGTTCAGCAAGTAACCGGTATGAAAGTGGATTTTTCACTCATTGGCGCAGGCGGGATCCGCACGAATATCGAAGCGGGTGAATACCGTGAAGGTAACGTTGCTCTTGAGATGCTGCCATTCTCTAACTTCATGTCTGTATTGCCAGTCAAAGGAGCTGATATCAAAGCGCTGGTTGAAGGTGCTATTACCGCCACGCTACCTGAAGGTTCTCATGCCGGTAAATTCCCTTACGGCGGCCATATTCGCTACCAGTTCACCGAGACCGCAGCAAACCAGAGCGGCAAGCTAGACTATGTTGAGGTGATGACAGGCACAACAGCGAAACCAGTATGGACTCCGCTTGAAGACAACAAGACCTACCACGTTGCAATCAACAACTACAATGCAACCGGAAACGATGGCTGGACGCCGCTGTTCAAGGCCCAGCAAAACAATTCCGGCCGCGTTGACCTTGCTTATGTCGATGGCAAGCTGACTGGTTTTAACGTGAAGAACATTGAAGAAGTTGGCGGAAAATATAAAGTTCGCTACGAGACTGAGGGGCCGAACTGCAAAGCGGAAAACACCCGCTGCAATACTGATGCCCAGTCTGTCATCGACTACATTTCCAACGAGCGACCGACTCTGACCCCACTTGACTATCAGGTGGTGACTTTCGAGCGCACGCACTAACCTCTATACCGTATAAAGCTATTCCTAATAGGCAATGTTCTGGGGCTTTCTTTTCGAAAGCCCTTTTCTACCCTGCCGCAACGTAACCCTTAGCAGTAACCATGGCTTCTTTTCCAGCTGTCACTCATCTTATCGAGTACACAAGCTGGAAGTGGGCGGTGTGCCCTGGCTGGCTGGGTTGCGATGGTACGATAGCCCGCGGCAATTAAGCGTAAATCGAACGCCTTGTCGATCGGCATTCCAGCACGGCTTAAATCCCAGCGAAATACTCTCAGTGACATGTACTCATGCGGTGCCAATTCACCGCCATATGGATACTTCAACACTTTCCCGTAGGCTTGTTTTGCCAGTTCGAAGTTAACTTCAATCATAAGCGCCCCCAAACACACTGGTTATAATAACAGTAGTTCGTTACAGGGTAGCTTGCAAAAATGATTTGATAAAACACTACCTAGGTCATAAAAATACAGTTATCAACAGCAAATAAATGCTGCATCACCTCCTTATCTACCAACCTATTGGGGCTATTTCGTTTCAATCCGTGATTTATGAACATCTTCTCCTATGCTTAGGCTATGACAAATTAATGCTAACGAAGCAGTGAAGGGACGCAATTTGTTTGTAGATACGCTAAGACGTCATGGTGATCTTCCCGCTATTATCACTGATACGGGCTCAAAACTGAGTTACTCCGAACTTGCTGATCAAGTTGACGCTTTTGCCCACGATTTAGGATCTCGACGTCAATTACTGATCATTGAAACCCTGAATGAAGTCAGCCCTTTAATTGCCTACCTTGGCGCCATGCGTGCGCGTCACCCTGTAATATTGGTAGCGCCAGGAGCAACAGCCAAAGACACCAATATCCTTGATACCTTCGCGCCTTATGCCATATACCGGCAAAACAGCATCAACCAACAAGACAGTACCGGCCAACAGGACAATAGCGACCAGCATGGCTATATCAGCAACTGGACGCTCGAACTGAATCCAGAGCATCGGGAAGTTGCCCTTCACCCCGATCTCAGTGTCCTATTATCAACATCAGGCACTACCGGCAGTGCTAAACTGGTTAGGTTATCGCAAAGTAACATTGATTCGAATGCCCGTTCCATTGCCCAATATCTAGAATTGGATACACACCAAAAGGCCATCACAACACTTCCTTTTCATTACTCCTTCGGTATGTCTGTTATCAACTCGCACCTTGCTGTTGGTGCAACGGTACTGCTAACGGAACACTCAGTCTCTCAACAGGCATTCTGGGCGTTTTTCCGTCAGGCTGAAGCCACCAGCCTTTATGGCGTCCCCTATACGTTTGAGTTGATGGAAAGAATGGGCTTTAGAGACAAGCTCTTTCCTTCACTGCAATATATCGCCCAAGCTGGAGGACGGCTTTCGACAGATATTATTACCCACTATCTCGGCTGGGCTGAGCAACAACAAAAGCGCCTGTTTGTGATGTATGGCCAAACTGAAGCCTCACCGCGCATGGCCTATGTGCCACCGGAACAACTACAGCAAAACCGGGACTGTATTGGAATACCGATACCGGGAGGAAGCTTTAAGCTTATCGATCAGCAAGGGGAGGAAATCGGCGGCCCCGAGCAAAGCGGAGAGCTTGTCTACCAAGGTCCCAACGTTATGATGGGATATGCCACATGCCCGCAAGATTTGGCTAAAGGCAAAGACGTTAAGTTATTGCACACGGGCGATCTGGCTAGCCGTAATTCTGCGGGACTCTACCGCATTGTCGGCAGGATGAGCCGGTTCTGTAAGCTTTTCGGCCTGCGTATCAGCCTTGACGAGGTTGAACTGTTCCTACAACAATCAGGCTTTACCACGGTAGTTGTCGGCAACGATTCCGCACTGCTCATTGCAACATTACAAAAAAAGTCTACCCCTGCGATTGTTGAGGCTCTCACATCCCGTTATCAGCTTGGTTCAAGCGTATTCATCGTCAGAGAAATGGAAGAATATCCACTACTCCCATCAGGAAAAGTAGATAACCGGACCCTGTTATCACTCCTTGAGCCTGGCAAGCAAACAAACGCACCCACACGCTATGGCAACCTCTTCGAGGCTTATAGCACCATCTTCGGCAACAAGGATATCCGTGAAGAGGATAGTTTCTTAAGTCTAGGGGGGGATTCTCTCTGCTATGTTGCTACCTCTGTTGCAATTGAAGACTACCTGACATTTCTCCCCGACAATTGGGAAGCCATGACTGTCGGACAGTTAGAGAGTTACTCAATAACGTCTCAGCAGTCACAGTCACACCGACAACGCGAACCCAGAGCCTGGCTGACTATCTCTTTCATTATTGGCATTCTATTGGTTGGAGAAATCTTCCTTCAGGCCCGTACCTATATTAAAACGGGACGTAACGTATTATCACTACTGACTGATGAAAGTGCCGTCGTGTTCAATAAAGAACTTCAAACACGCACTTATCGTCCAAATCTCATTATCAAAGACACAGAGACCCGGCAAGACCGCATGGTCATTAACTCACACGGCCTGCGCAGTCCGGAAATACCGCTTGAACGTCAATCGAATGAAATTCGCTATGCCGTTGTCGGTGCCTCTACCGTTGCTGGGATCTATGCGGAAACCAATGAACGCACTTTCTCTCAACTTCTCGCCTCGGTTCTAAAGGAAAAGTACAGCCATCGTCCGGTCAATATCATCAATGCCGGAATTGAAGGCAGCTCGTTAAGTGAAACACAGCAAGTCACCGAAAGTATTGTCTATAAGCTGTCGCCTTCCGCCGTTATTATCTATCCCGGATTTAACGATATTAGCCTGCTATGCCCTAACGAAGGTTCCCCAAAGGGCCCCACAGAAACTCAGACGACTGACAAGACTGACACAACTAGCACACGACAGGCGCTGGATTATCCCAAGTTACCTAACTGGCTAATGAGCAAGGATATGATCCAGAAAAATACAATATTTCTCAGGACACCGAAAGTAACAAAAATCAACTCGATAGATCCGGAAACCATTAATCCCACCGATTATAGAGATAGAATTGAGTCTCTGGTGAAAAGCATTATCGCACAAGGGATCAAACCGGTATTGGTTACCGTTGCCCGCTCTTATATCAACGTGCCGAAAGAGCAGCAAGCCAGTCTCGCAGCCACTTCGTTGTATTATTATCACTGCCTCGACTTAAACGGCATCATCCATATCGGAGAGCTCTACAACGATCAAATTCGCTCTGTTGCCCAGCAGTACAACACACCTTTCGTCGATCTCGCAGAAGCAATGCCCGGTGGCAGCCAATACTTCGTCGATGGAGGACATTTCACTTTCAAAGGTGAACAGTTTGTCGCTGAAACACTAAACAACGAATTAACAAGCCAGTTAATGGAGCGATAAAATGGTAATTACCTCCCTGTCCTATTTTATTTTTGCACTCTTTGCTTTGATCGGGTGTGCGGCATTGCAGCACCACAACGAGCACAAAAAAAGCTTCCTTCTGCTTATTAGCTATTACTTTTATATGACGTTCGACTGGCGCTTCTCTGCCCTGCTTATAGCCCTTACTGGAATGAACTATATTGCCGGGCACATTATAATTACCCACCCGCGAATGGCAATCAGAAAACTAGCCCTAGCGGGAGCTATCGGCTTTAGTTTACTCATTCTGTTCTATTTCAAGTACAGCAACTTTTTCATCGACTCTTTGTATGATTTTCTGCATATGTTCGGAGTCTCCGGCCGCAGTCCATTTGTCGATGTGATCCTACCGATTGGCATATCCTTTATGACCTTTCAGGCCATTACCTACCCAATAGACCTCTATCAGCAGCGATTAACAAAATCTTGCACCATCAAAGATTTCGCATTGTTCATGGCGTTTTTCCCCCAGTTGCTCTCAGGCCCTATCGTCAGAGCCTCCTACTTTATGCCGCAGCTGGAATCAAACAAGAAGCTATCCGGTCAGGCGATGATGGAAGGCCTGACACTGATTATTCGCGGGCTAATCAAAAAGATCATGATTGCCGATATTCTCGCGCTGCATATCGTCGACCCGGCCTTTAGCGAACCGTCTGAATTTTCCTCGCTCTTTCTCGTCATCGCATTGTTCGCCTACAGCTTTCAAGTCTATATGGATTTAAGCGGTTATACCGATATTGCCATTGGTGTCGCTAAAATGATGGGCTTTAAATTGCCCATCAATTTCAACCGGCCCTATATGGCAACCAGTGTGGCCAATTTCTGGCAACGCTGGCATATCACCATGTCCTCTTTCTTTCGCGATTACTTATACGAAGCGATTAAAAACTGGCACTGGAGCAATATCTATTTCAACCTACTGCTTGTGTTTGTGGCCATCGGTATCTGGCATGGTGCAGGCTGGAACTTCGTCTTATATGGTGTGATCCACGGCAGCCTTGTCAGTATCGAGCACTACCGCAGCCTCATTAGAGAAAGAAAAGGTCACCCCCCGCTAATATTCCGCGGCATAACCCTAGCCGTACGTATTCTGCAAATTTTCACCATCATTACCCTCACCCGCCTACTCTTCAGAGCCGAAGATCTAGCAGCCAGCTGGCACTACTTACACGCTATCGCCAATGCAACAACCAGTGACTTACCGATCTCGCCCATAGCAGGCGGTGCGCTTTTCCTTGCCGCCTTACTTCACTTCACGCCGGTTCGCTGGCGTGATCGGTTAATGCAAACCGCCGTCAGGATCCCTGAATACGGCTACGCGACAGTAACAGTAACGCTTATTTACCTGATGGCGGCCTTGGGCTCTGATAAGGCTGCATTTATTTATTTCCAATTTTAAAGGGCTAGCAATAATCCTATCCAAAGCCATAAACGTTTACTTTTTGCTCAGCCAACCACCAGAGTAAATGTTATGGCTTTAAACTCACCCGTCGCTCCTTTACTATTCCCTCTCCTCAAAACCCCAAGGACAAACACCCGATGCAACAAGTAAACATCGCTCCAAATCCACAAATCGCTGTCATCTTCAAAGGTTGGGCTGCTGACTGGGCAAAAGAAAGCCAGGCAGACAAGAAAGACATGGCAACGAAGTTTCATACTGTTTATAGCATTGCGACTAAGGTATTTTCCGAGGGCGGTGAAGTAGAGATGACATTCCTTTCTGCACTGTTTCAAGACTGTAAGCAGAAGCTAGAAATGGCCGAAGCCATGAACGAAAAAGTAAAGGCTAGCCTGAAAGATGATGACGAACGCGCACAGGCTATCATTGCCAAGGTAAACAGCGCCGCACAAGACGCTGCACATGTTGTTCGCTACCTAGGTCAGCTGTTGATGCCAGCGGCATAAGGTCACCATCCGAATAACCATACCCAAACCACTCAAGGTGCTAGTTTCAGCAATGACGGTTTGGGTATACGTTATCTCATTTTGAATATTTCGGTATGAAAGCGCTCGCTACCTATACCTACAGAGGCTAAATCCGTACGCAAAGAATCACCAAATGCTGCTGGCCCACAAAAACTGACATCAAACTCTTTGCTGCTTGTTGTGCTAACTATCTGCTCTGCACTTAGGAACTCCCCTTTATCAGCATCGAGAACTTCAAGTTCAATGCAATCTAATTGTCCTAAAATAGCGAGGATTTCCTTTTCAAAGAACGCTTCCTTCCTCGAGTTGACACAATAGAAGAGGTGGATTTTTTTATACTTAAGATTTTCCTTGCTGGCTTTTCGCTCTAGCCAATACAACCTGGAAATAAATGGAACAATACCTATCCCTGCCCCAACCCAAACTTGCATTGCTTGCTGCGGTATCTGGAAATACCCATACCCACCTTCAACAGTCACACTTTGACCAACCGTTAATTGATTAACCATTTGATGGGTATAATCGCCTAAATCTTTAATACCAAACTCGATAAACTGTGTTTCCTCATCGTAGTCTAAAATTGAGAAAGGATGCGGGGCTTCTCCATCATGAAAGTTCAAATAGGCGAACTGGCCTTCTTTATAATGAATTGTTGAATCTAATTTAATACCAACCCGAATGACGCTATTACTTTCTGTACCGGCTTTAAATCGCTCAGCCGACACCACCTCTCCCGTGGATTTATTACTGGCGCCAATTTTCCCAGTTAACGACAAGTAGCTGCACCAAATACCGACAACAGAAACACCAGCAATGGCAATATTCATCAATATTGACTGGCTATTCCAATCAAGTAATAAGACAGTATGGATAACACCGGCAATAACCAGCAAGCCACCTATTTTATGCGTGAATTTGAACTTCTTATAGCTAATGGCCTGTACCAAGCTAATGACGCTAAAGAGTAAGAAGATATAGAAAGTAATCTCTCCTATCTCACTGGCAATATGGTGCCAGTTAACCCCTTCAATTGCAGGTCTGCTTCCGTTGGGCCTGGCTAGCAGCCCCGCTTGTACAAGCCACTTTGCACTTTGTACACATAGCCAGTGCAAAACTAAAACCACCGTCGCACCTATACCGAGGTTTTTATGCAACGCATAACCTTTATCTAACCCATTCAACCGGCTCTCAACCCAGCTAAACCTTGCAGCGATCAGTACGGCAAAGCTCATATACCCAAGTCCAATTATGCCCGTCAACATAGTTAGCTGATGACGCCAAAAAAAGAAGTCACCCATTTCGTCATAGCCCATCAACAGGGCTGGGGACCATAGCAATACGAGTATCAGTGTAAATTTCAACATAGCGGTAGCTTCTAATAGTAAAGTGAAAAACAGTCATAACCTGTACCTATGAAATACATGATATTCGCTCTCCAGCGTTATAAAAGCGACTTTACTTAGCTTCAAACAAGTTTACGCTTGTTTACATAACCACACGTAAACAATGGCTATATTACATCTGAAAACACCCCACTCTTACTATGCATTATGACGATCGCAACCATCACCTTACCAAGGTGCATCAATATACGATGTGCAAATTACATCTTTTTCCATAGAAATCGGGCAGTTTTGACATTCCCCTGAAATTCACCGCCTCAAAAAATGATTAACTATCCTCATAGACAGATATCACTATGCATCTTTATCAACGTTAATCGGCGAGGTAACTATGGCTCAAGTACTAGAGGATCAAGCAAGCGGACTCAGAGATGCTTTCTTACGGCAGCAATGTCTCAGCCGGGTTAGAAACTACCAAACCAGAGTCCGTAAGGCCATAAGCCACAACAGAATAGACGATGCCTCGTTCTTGCTGACACGGCTGGAAATCGCACAGCAGCAGCTTGAGGCAACATATAAGTATATATAAGGCTCGCTATACCTTTCCAACAGCACTATCTATTTGGCATGAGTAGACAGTATAATGTGCGCTGATCCCGCCACATGCACCTGTTTTAGGAATAGCAATGCTAGAAGAACAACAAAATAACCCGCTACACGGCCTTAAGCTAGAAACGTTACTGACCGAGCTTGTCGATTTTTACGGCTGGGAGATACTCGATACTGCATTGCGTTTAAACTGTTTTCATACGAACCCTAGCATTGCAGGCAGCCTTAAGTTTCTTCGCAAAACAGAGTGGGCCCGAGAAAAACTAGAAACGTTTTATTTGTCCCGTTTCAAGCGTATGCCAAAGCCTAGCGAAGAAGAGCTAGAATTACCCCCTCGTAAACGCACTTTCGCTGTCGGTATTGTGCCACGGGAGCCAATGGAGCTGACCGTTGAATCTATTCTGCTTTCTCAGGCAAAAGCGGCATCTGCCTATAAAGCAAGATCATCACACAAGCACCCTCGCCGCCGATAGGCGTTTAACATATAACCGCTGTAAGGTTTGAACAAAAACACTTGCTCGGGAGGGTGAAGGCTCTTTGCTAAATCACCACTCCCTCACCAGCAATCGACTCTTCACTCCTTTGACTTGCAATCCCATTGCATCAAAAACATCATCAAAGTTTCGACATTGTGGCGGAAGGTTTGGCAATGATAATACAGCCTCATCGAAAAAGCGGGTTTGCTCTTGATCGCTTTGCCAGGCAGTTTGCCACCAGTCCAAAATCAACTCCCTTGAATCATGAAGACGTTTGGATGTCGGTAGCCTGTCTTTCTTTTCCTGGTTTTCGTTAGTCGTGGTTGGTAACAAGTTCCATCGATCATTATTTGGCCAGTATGCGAACGGCAGGCAATGATCCACATGATATTGATTGCGCAATTTTTTCCCACTCCAGACACTGTGTATTTCAGTGCCACACTGGCGCAGGACATCTACTTTTTTTCGCACCTCACGAGTATCATGATCTTTATCTATCCAAATCAAGCAGTCATGGTAAGTCTCTAACGAAATATTTCGCTCCACATTTCGACTGTAGCTTTGCATCTCCCTAATCCATTGATTAACTACCAATGGCTCAATCCATGAGTGGTATAGCCGGAAGCAATCCCATAAGCTCTCATCCAGAACCAACTCACCATAACTCGCAAGAAACGCTGAATCGAGTAGCAAAGATGATTGCTTTCGTTTAGTTTTACGAGCAACGCCAAATATACGATTATCTTTATTCCCAATATAAGTAAACTTTATCGGATTTTGAATAATGGTATCTAACGTGTCCTTAAGTGTTTCCTGCAAAACAATTGCGTCTTCACCGGTAAATAAAGAACCAACGGACAAGTCATCTGCCCCCAGATGTTTAAGCTTGCGCCAACCGTTAGGCTTGACAAAACCAAGTCCCAAATTAGGATTGGAATTCTGTTGAATATCACCAATATCAATTAAACGCTTAAACTGACGAATCCAATATAGTCCGACAAGACCAAGTGGAATAGCTATCTTACCGTCTGTTCTATCCAACACAGCACCGGGATGGGCGTCAGCAATTCGCAGCAAAGTTCGCAGTAGCGCTAATTTGTAGGTCGCAGATTTACTGTCATTGACAATGATATGGCGAACTTTCGTTAAATCTCCCGAACCATCATCCGGCAGGTTGAAAACTATTGTTTGCCACTGGACATCGTCTCGCCCCATTGCATCTTTACTAAGTTCACTTTTGTAGCAAACATGTAACGCATGTTCTGTCGCAAGCTTCTCAAGTTCCTCAACAGAAACACCATGGGTTGTGCGGCCATCATCAAAATCGCCATGACGCAGTGAGATAACTAATTTTCCATTTGCAGCCAGTAAATTAGCCAACTTTCGGAATGCTCGTTTACGCTTAGATATCGCTAAATGCATCCAGACCGCAGACACAAGAATCAAATCAAAACGCATCCCCAAATCAGTCACTTTCTTCAACTCAGGAAGAACATCATCCAGCCAAGTCACCTCTAGAGCGTCTGTATACTTACGACCTAAAAGACTCAAGGATTTAGCAGGTTCAATTGCAAAGACCTCGCAACCGCACTTGGCAAACCATCTAGCATCACGGCCAGAACCGGCTCCCACATCCAAAACACGAACAGGTGGCTGTCCATCACCCGCCACTGGCCAATATGGCTTCCAGTTTGCGTGGACATCTTCAAAGGAAAGCTGCTGATAACTATCAGCAAGGCTTGAGGCATTTTGATGGTAAAAGTCAATATTTTTGTTCACAGCAAGTACGCTTACTTTATGCAATGGCGCTCATTTTAATCCCAATAATTATTAATTGCATCAAAGAGATAGAGAGAGCTTTAACAAGCGCACACTTTAGCCCTGCCGCTGTATAAACAGAGGAAGATGACAGATGGGATATAAATACAACTTGAGAGTAACCTACGCCACACCCAGCAAACCATCATGACAGCAACCACATACCTGCTCGTCATCAAGATAGCCTGCAGGTCGAATCGTGTTACAGGTTTTACACGGGTTGAAATAGGCTCCGTTGCTGAGGGTTTCCAGTAGTACGTGGATAGCACTAATAATATCATCACATCGATATGTGCCAACCGTGTGCCAGCGATGAACGGGTTTATGACCACCTTGGAGAACAGTACAGACCTTCAGACTAATAGGCTTGAAGTTTTCATCATTGCAGGCCGTAATTAAACCTAGGTTGTCAGCGTTGAAAAAGTCGATAGGCATGTAGGAGCCCATACAAACATAAGGGTAATGGCTGTGAAGATCCTCAAGCGACAGATATTTGTCTCGTTGAATACCCTGCTCTAGCAACAGGCTTTCAATATAAACCAATACGCCCTGTCGCAAATTGTCATCAAGGCACACGACTCCCTGAATCAACACGTCATACGCCCGCGCCAGCTGTTTTTTTGAAAACGTCACTTTCTACCACTACCTAATCTACCGCGCCCTCAATAACCATCTCTATGGTATAAAGGCAATTGTCTACATATCACACTGTTTGTTTACGTCGTACAGCAATGAATCTCATTCGCCAGCACATTTTCCATATTTACAGCAGTATTTCACTACTCATCTGACTTTTATCTCAAATACTTCGACGGCATCGACTGCGATTATCCAACTGACGACACGACCTGTACGCTCACAATGCAACTGAACTCACAAAGAGTCGCTGCATAATATCTACTGATTGTGAGTATGTAAAGCACCCAATTTGAACTGCCGTTGATTTGAATATCTATGCAGCCATACATCAAGGAGAAATTATAAGCATTTGATAATCTGCACAAATTAGAAAATTCGCGTTCATCATCACCTAAGAAAAATGATGAATGGTGGTTTCAGGTCTTGCTTCTACTTATTTTCGCGATATATTAGTCTGCATATGGAATACTGGATAAATAACCATGTCTTTACATCAAAACGATCACATTGCGGATATAACAAAGAAGCTGGACGCTATCGGTTCGGCCCAGCGCGAACGGCTTGCTTTCATCGACTTTGCACTCTATTTCCTGGGTGAGCTAACCCGCAAAGATTTGATTGATCGCTTTGCTGTCGGACACGCGGCAACCACACGAGACTTTGCTTTATACAAAGAGATTGCACCAGACAACCTAAAGCTGGACATGCGTTCGAAGAAATATTACAAGCAGCCGGCATTCAAGCCGTTGTTTAATCTGGACCTGAAAAAAACACTCGCCACTGTATCACTTGGTTATGGTGATGGCTTTTCAGGTTTCCAGGAGTTTCCAATCAGCTGCGAATCACCGGAACCGCTTACCATTCCGAAAACGGCCATTATGGCGGTACTGTGCGAAGGGATTTATCGAAACAAAGCGGTCGAGGTGGAGTACATATCAACCTCTAGCGGAAAAGGTACCCGTGAAATCGTGCCACACAGCTTGGTAGATTCGGGGAACCGCTGGCATGTGCGTTCCTTTGATCGCAAGAATGCACGGTTTATGGATGTTATCTGTAACCGAGCCGTTTCAGCGCGTATTCTCGACGATTCCCCAAGCAGCCATGAGCAAGCGGGCGAAGATCGCCAGTGGCAAAAATTTATTGAACTTGAGCTGATCCCCCACCCTCATCAAGAGAATCCAGAGGCGATTGAGCTTGATTACGAGATGAAAGGCGGCAAAAAAGTCATCGAAGCCCGAGCTGCACTTGCAGGCTATCTATTGCGCAAATGGGAAGTCGATTGCAGCAAAGAAAGGCACTTGCACAAATGTGTCGGTTACCAACTGGCATTGGCCAACCCGCAGGCGCTCTATCAAGTCAATAGTGCCCAGCTGGCACCGGGCTATGAAGTTAATTGAGTTCAATTGAGCAGACCGGAGTAATGCAAGGGTTTACGTTGGATGTTTCGATCAAAAACGCCCTGTTTGTTTACACTGACAAACAGGGCGATTTAATTCATTTTGAAGCGACAAGTAAGCAGTCCCAATGTTACCTATTTAGGGATATTAAAGCTTTTCTCATCCTTGCAGGTAAATGTGTAGTAGTTACTGCGCTCGTTAAATACAGAGAAACCTTTGCCATAGCAATATGCACCGTTTAACTCGTTCATATAGGCTAATGTTTCTTTGTCCTTCACCAGGAAATAACTGTCATTGTCACAAATTACCCTAATCTTGCCATCATCGCCCTGAGAGTATGTTTTTACTTTGGCGCCACACAACGTGAAGCTCAAATCAACATATTCATCGGCACGCTCGTCCACTGATTGTGAACAGCCAGCAAGAAGCAATGGTAGTAAAATAATGCTCAGTAATGGTTTCAAAGGAAATCCTTGACAAATAAAGTTTTATTATCACTGTAATAGCAATATTATGCTGAATTATAGCACTAACTGCAATACACTTCAGAGAGTGATAATGCTTACTTTGTCGATATACTTCGAAGAACTTCCATTCACCGTTTTTTCTTGCGCGGTTTCTCATCAATGCGACGACGATGCCAGATAGAGTAATGCCGTAAACCCGCAGGCCCATGAGCAATCAACACCGACATCAATAAGATTGTGATAAACAACATCGGTTTATGTTGGGGAATAATAAAGAACGAGCCTAGCAACGTCAGCTTAACAAGAGTGAGCACACCTTTAAGCTGAATCAGCCATAGCTTTGATCGACTGATTTCCAGTGTCATCAAAATAACACCTGTAACCATTGCCAAAATCCACCAGTTGAGCCATAACTCACGCTCTACCCCATACAGGATACCGCCAGCAGAGCCTGAAATACCCAAAATATGCAGGGCTCTAACCCCTGTTTTACTTAAGCGCTGGATCCAAAATCGGGTCTCCGAAATAGGATATTGCTCTTTCGAGCTTAGGCTTTGCTTGGAATGCTTTTTTGCGGAGTGTACTTGTTCCAGTTCTGCTGCAGATTTCTTCATGTTGCCATCAGGGTATTCATTCAATGCAAGGAAGAATACCCTTTCTACACACAGGTGTAATCTGATTCTTTTAGTGATTATTCGCTTTCGTTAAAGTTGTGATCTCGCCATCAACCACCAGCACACAATCCATTCCGGCGGCCAGTGCGGCCGTTTTTCCCAACTCCGTATCTTCAAATACCAAACAGTGCTGTGGCTCCAGCCCAATCCGCATCGCGGCCTGAAGGAATGTATCTGGGTTGGGTTTGTGATTATCGACATCGTCGGCTGTAACCAGTGCATCAAGCAATGGTAAAATTCTCGCTTCATCAAGTAACGGCAACGCATTCATCTGGCGACACCCGGTACCGACTGCAATTTTCTTTGACGGTTTGTTATCGACAAGAATTTGATATGTTGAGGGGATCACACCGCCTTTGAAGTCCAACGTCTCAAAGAACTCACTTTTAGTGTTGGCCAAACGCTTGGTATCTAAATTCTGATGGTAGCGATGGTTAATCGCCTGCGCCGTCTTGATGGTAGGCATACCACCTAAGCTATAAAACCACTTTTCATCGAACGGAATCTCATATAACTCGCATGTTTTCTTCCATGCCTGTACATGGGCTGGCATTGAATCTATCAATGTACCGTCCATGTCGAAGATTAGTCCTTGATAGGCTGATAAGTCCATACTGCTCCTTATGTTAATGAATTCAAAAGCTATATTTTGATTTCAAGCTTTTGATCTTCCCTGAAACCTATCAAACCACCATGTCATTTTTATTACACATGTTCAACTGTGTAACTCACCAAACACTATCTATTACAATAAGCAATCGTTTCAATAACAATCTAGCGCTATCAATTAGCGGATATCAAGCTTAACCAGCCCCCACTTTCTGGCAATACGATCAAAAAAGCCCTGAGTTTTCTTTAACTCAATCCAATGATTAATGTAGTTAATCCAAATCTGATCTTCCTTTGGGAGTAACATGGCCACAGGTGTCGGACGTCGCATGCCTTTCACTTTGGCAACCGTAAGCTGGGGAAATCGATTCGTTATGGTGGCAGCTTCAATATTCGATGTCACAATCACCGTCGACTTATTGGCCAGCAATTGCTGATAACCACGAACCGGGGCCTGAATAACATTATGGCGGGCGTTGGGAAACAGCTCTTTTACCATCGATTCCTGAACCGTCCCCTTGGCCGATGTGATAGTGACAGTGCTGGAATTAAAATCACTCCACTTACGAAATCGTTTGAAGTTCTGTTTTTGAATAACCGGTACAAAGGCCAAATTAAAATAAGGCTGACTATATCCCGCTACTCGTGCTCGCTTCATATTTAAAGCCGCACTGCCTGTCATATCATATTTATTGGTAACAACACCGCTGACCAACGCCTTCCAGTCAGTTGCAACATATTCAACGGTAACACCAAGATCTTTTGCCAGCTCGGTGGTGATATCTATGTCAAAACCTTTGTAAAAGTTCGTGGCCGGATCACGGATGGTCATTGGATTCCAATCACCCGTAGTGCCGACTCGAAGCACTCCACGATCAATAATTTGCTGTAAGCGACTGGGGGCTGCGAAGGAGGGACTAGAAAACACCGACACCAAAACAACAACTACAATGATAATACTCTTCAGGGCGTACAACGCTCTCATAGATACCTCTCCCCCAATATACCTGCATACACAAGTGTGTACGTTTAAAGATAGCAGTTATTTATCCATGCATTTCGCAAAGAAGTGATATGGGGGATTATGGCGGTTGCCGAACACAAAGCGAAAATTGAAGGCTTCCTAGGCGATCTATAACCAGATCAAGCAAATAAAAAGGCACAATCTTGTGCCTTTTTTATTAAAATGTACAAATCTGCTCTAGGCGTTGGTATGCATCAGCAAACCCTTCGTTCGGGAAATACTCCCTGTTAATCAGTAAGCTCTTGCTCTCTGCCCAGTTACCGGCAAATGAACCATTGCCATAGGGAATATTATAAACGAGAAAATGACGCTCCTTGCGGTCGAAAATCAAATTTGCTGCCAGTCGCCCCGAGCGAAGATTTGAATTGCGGTAGTACTGAAATTTTGTATCGCAGCCTTTAACAATATAGGAGCCCTTCTCACTGCGTACAGCAATGTAAGGATGATTCTTGTCTTCAAAATACCGAAGCTGCCATACACCGACTGTTCGCTCTAGCAGGATGCGCTGGACGGGCTGAGGCTTATCGGGGGCCGCACTCACTGTCAGCACAGCAGGTTGGTCTGGTGATTGGAGGTTATCATCCGGGTGGCTATTTAAAATCGTGACCCTAACCTCTGGTTCCGGCTGTGGCTCGTCAAACAACGCCAAGATAGCAAGCCAAGGCTCTCTGCCTAAAGTAAATAGCAAACCAACAATAAGCATCGGTACCATTAACATGAAACCAATACGACGTAGATTAATTCCACCAATCGCTTTTATCTGACTGATGACCTTGGGAGATATCTCACCCAATGGTGAAGATACATCTTCCCTATCAGGTACGGCAGATACCGTTCTATTGGTATCGCTCAATTTCCAACGCGCTTCATCAAGCTGTTTAGTCAATCGTCGATTCTCTCGGCGCAACCATTTCAGCTCATCTTCCGAGGCGCCCATATAACGCTCGCTTTCCTCGGCTAATAACCTGTTTTTCTGGAGTTCAAGCTTATACTGCCGATCAAGTTCTTCGTTAGCGCGCTTGAGAGCCAGACAATCACGTTCAAGCTGTTGTAATTTCTGCTTGTCACTTTCTGGAGTGGCACTTTTGGAATAGACAGTGCGAACGGCTTCTTCATGTCCCTTGCCCTGACTTATCTTGTCATAAGCTTGAACAAGCAATTGCATGATCGCTTTTGAACCGCCTTTATCGGGATGAAGCCGACTTGATAGTAACTTATAGCGACGCTTTATATCAGCGCCTGACGTGTTTTTATCTGTGCCTAAAATATCGTGAAAAGATGTCATTCTATCTGCAGATGCCGTTAACTACTTATTGTCTGCGCTATATCGCGCACGTCCTGATCAGTGTGCCGCTTATCTTGAACCATATGCAGTTAATATAGTATAAATGCATCAATGTGAACTAATAATATACAGGCATGCAAACCGTATGTAATTTGTTATCGGCAGATTTCTGTTAACTTGATACCTCTAGTGTATAAATTTGATTAAAAACAAAAATATAATTCTCTACTCAAACGCTTTAGGTATTGAGATTGTGCTTTCTCATCCTAAATTCTCCCGGTGAGCACCCCATATGCTTCTTAAATACACGAGAGAAATAAGACACGTCTTTAAAACCAGCCGAATTAGCAACCTGAGAGATTTTTTCCCTATCAGAGCTCAGTAGACCGCAGGCTAAATCAAGCCGCTTTTTAATGATGTATTGCTTTAACGTCACTCCCATTATGCTGTGGAACAACCGGGAAAAATACGTCGGCGAGTAATGACAGGCATTGGCGAGATCTTCCTCGCGCAGTGGCGCACTTATATTTTCATCAATAATCCTCAATGCAGGTCTAATCGAAAGCTCACGGTGCTCAAGTCCTGTATCTACATCACTCTCCACATGGTGGGTATGCAAACGACTAAAACACTCATCAAGCTCTTGCCTCGTCGCACTGGCTTCAATCACATCTTCCCCACCGGCCCGAAGTACATTCAGCGCCAAATTGGCATCTAGGCTGTGATACACAACAACAACCTTAGCTAGCGGAAAACGGGTTTTGATAGATCGCAATAGCTCAAAACCTTCCGATGATGAATCAACAACTTCGAGGAAAATTAATTCCTGTCCTGTCATTGTCGAAAGTAACTCAAAAGGCGAAACATCAACGACGCTATGTGATAACTTAAGATTCTCTCTGGCATCTGCCAATTTGTCATAATGACTGCAACTAACCCAAATCACAAATTCACCTTACTACTAGTGTCATAAGTACATACAAAAACTCTGTATGATGTGGTGAAACACTCCTTGTCGATGAATGCATAAGCCTTTATAAGAATTGTTATGAAAGCAACGTCAAAAAATTGACTTGCTATAAATAATTAACGTTCAGAAACCTAAATAAATCCAGCACACCGCTTTTGTTTCAAATTTAAGCAATAACTTTTAAATTCTATGCTAGCTTAGGTACATCAATGAGTTAGTCGAATGTGATGAGTAAAAATACTTTTCTGATATTACATATGGGAATTAAAATCGTTTTTTAATTTCAATTTATTCTATATTTCCTTCGCCTCTGACTGCCTACAAAATAGTATAGGTGAGCATAAAAAAATAACACTGCAACATTTTAGCCTTCTTTTGGGGTAGGACGAGAGTGGGAAGTAATGTGATTATGGTGCCACTCATTAGTCAACTAAATGTCACGCCTTCATTTCTATAAATGTTTTTATCTTTTTTGTGTGAATTTTTTGCAGACAATCACATTTTTATCATTTAGTATGTCGTTCGAAAATGAGTTCCGATGAAGACAGCAGGAGAGTGGCAAGATACGTTATTGTATCCGCCCGCCGAAGAAGTAAGCAGTTCAACTAACTAGAATCTTTCAGTTATTGAGTTGTAAATCTTTCAGGCACCGCAATGTCAGTTCCTTGAATTGACATTATGGTATGGACTGTTGTTGGAGGAGCCTCTGGAGAGATCCGTTAAATCGGACGCCGAAGGAGCAAACTTTCCCCTATCTGTCTCAGGCAGAAACGGGTGAGTGAAACTCTCAGGCAAAAGGACAGAGGAGATAAGATCAACAGCTCAGAAAAAATCTGTAACCAGCTTTTCTGTAACACCACATTTCTGTTGTTTTTTATCTCTTCCTTTGATGTTTAAGGGGAGAATAATGAATCCACTACACAATTTACTACAAGCTATAGATAACCTTATTTGGGGACCACCCTTACTGATCCTACTGGTTGGTACAGGTCTTTACCTAACCGTTCGCCTTGGGTTTATCCAAATTCGTCACTTACCGCTAGCACTGAGCTATGTGTTCTCAAACAAGAAAAATAGCAATGGCAGCGGAGATGTTTCCAGTTTTGCCGCGCTATGTACTGCCCTTTCGGCCACAATCGGTACCGGTAATATTGTCGGTGTCGCCACTGCAATCAAGCTCGGCGGACCGGGTGCCCTACTCTGGATGTGGCTGGCAGCACTGTTTGGCATGGCAACCAAGTACGGCGAATGCCTACTGGCAGTCAAGTACCGAGATACTGACTCAAATGGCCAGATGATTGGCGGCCCAATGTACTACCTTGAAAAAGGTGTCGGAAGTAAGTGGCTGGCAAAACTCTTCGCTATCTTTGCACTTGGTGTTGCCTGCTTCGGTATTGGTACTTTCCCGCAGGCCAACGCGATTGTCGATGCTGCCTATCTGTCGTTTGAAGCACCACGAGAACTAACCGTGATTATTCTCACCGTGTTAGTAGCAACAGTGACCCTCGGGGGCATCAAGTCTATCGCAAGCGTGGCCAGTAAGGTCGTTCCGATCATGGCTGGTTTCTATATTTTGGCTTGTCTCACCGTGCTGACCACTCAGGCCGAAGCACTGCCTGCGGCGGTCGAACTTGTGATCACCTCTGCTTTTACCGGTCATGCTGCAGCAGGTGGCTTTTTCGGTGCCGGTATTATGCTGGCTATTCAATCAGGTATTGCCCGCGGTGTATTTTCAAATGAATCTGGCCTGGGTAGCGCACCTATGGCTGCCGCTGCGGCAAAAACAGATTCTTGTGTAAAACAAGGCCTGACTTCAATGACAGGTACCTTTTTCGACACCATTATCATTTGTACCATGACGGGGCTAACACTGGTTGTTACCGGAGCATGGCAAAGTGAATATGCCGGTGCTGAAATGACGACATTTGCATTTGCAAGTGGTCTGGACTCAGCTTACTGGGGACCGTTAATGGTGTCTGTGGGGCTTATGTTCTTCGCTTTCACGACGATTCTTGGCTGGAACTATTATGGCGAACGCTGTGTTACCTACCTATTTGGTGTAAAGGCAATCCTTCCATATAAGCTGTTCTTCCTGGTTCTTGTGGCTGGCGGGGCTTTCCTAAAGCTGGATATGATCTGGTTGATTGCAGACATCGTCAATGGGTTAATGGCTGTTCCTAACCTGATAGGCTTGATACTACTGCGGGAAGTGATAGTTACAGAGACTAAGCAGTTCTTTGAGCAACTAAAGCTCTCTCACGCTCAAAGCGCTCAAACTGCCTAAACGTGTAGTTATACAAAAGGCATATTGCTGAAATCACATGAAAGCGGTATCTTCGGATGCCGCTTTTTTCAGTTCTAAACATAAAGACAATGCTAATCGAGATATCGCGTTAGCTGTTGGTACAAATCAAAGCTGCTGTCTTCCAACCAACAGTCAGTAATCTTTCCTTGTTCTCGCTTAAAAAATACCATCCCAGTCATCTTTACATTCTGCTTTCTTGCTGGAATTCTTGCCCAACCGCCGTTATAGGTAGCGCTGCATTGATAGAGAGCAACAGTCTTCTCGCCGTCATTTATCACATCCTTAATAGTAAAATTGACGTTCTTAAAACGCTGGCACCAGATAGTAATAAAATTCAGGTACTCTACATGACTAAGACTTAAAATCCTGCCTCCGGGCAGGTAAAAATTAAAAGGATCAGCAGCATATTCCGCGAGCAAACTTCCATCCGCCCTCCCCCAAACATCTTTAAACCAGCGAACAACCCATTCATTATCATTCATCATGCGCGATATCACTCCAACTGCACTTTCATGCGCTTTCATAAGCAAGATTAGACAAAAAAATGACACTTTGCGTCCATCTTGCTAAATAATGAATGGATAGCCCCTGCCCAGCGGCACAGACTATCAATTTAGGAGTGGAGGTGAGTATTAAGAGCGGTTACTGCAATGCCAACTGAGAAAAAGCTGCCTGATAGTGGACCAAATTGGGAATGTGATGGTGGTGCTGGCCATTATTACCCACCTCAACAAAATCGTAACCCAGCTCTTGAGAAGCATGCTTGTTCCACACGCCATGACCAAACAGAACACGGCGATCGAAAGTGACACCTGAGTCTTGCTTGGCACGAAACGCCGCCAGCGCCATGATTTCAGTTCGGCTCATGGCGTCAGAAGATGAGGCAAATGTCATATTGGTGATATCAATACCCGCTGCACGCAATTTCAGCTTCGCTGCAGATTCCCACCCGCCAGTAGCAATCGCAACATGCGTATCTTCACGACTACGCATTTGCTCAATAAACTCTTTGGCTCCCTGAATTTGACTGACGTCCGTCGGGTGTTTTGCCAAATAATCCCGAATCAATTGCAGATAACGGCTTTCAACTTGTCGGTGGATCAGTGAACGACTAGCAATGATCTGATGCTTAGTAATGATTTCATCAAGTACTCCGGAATCTGTGACATTCTGATATTGGCTCCAATCAGCCTCAATATGAATACCCAGAACATCTTGTACAGCCTGGGTGTAGCATTCTAGATCTACAGTTTCCGAGTCAACCAGAGCGCCATCAATATCGATAAGAAATAAATTCATTTTCTCGACCTTTGTTATTTTCATCGTTGGTAAAGCGGTCATAGCATGCGCTTGTAAATAAGATGTTGCAACAGCATGAGCGCTATAATATGTAATTTTTTTGCTCAGACTCAAACCTTTGACAGTCAAAGACTTAAAGTTGCCGTTACCATGACTGCGTTGTTGGGAAATTGTTAATCTTTGTAATCCATTGCAACCCTGTCTGGGCTTTCCTACCGCCAAACTGTCTTTGGGCTAACTATTTACAACCATTCGCAAAAAGAAAAATGACGGCAGGCTATTTGCCTTCCAAACTTAGGAAGCCAACTTTGTTTGGCTTCGCTGAACACTGATGTGCGGCCTCTCATCTTTAGTAAACAGCGTGAAAATAACTAAAAAGCAATGTCGATTAATACAAGAGGAAGTAGCAATGAATGATCAATCGAGTAGAAGAAGGTTCTTAAAGCTCAGTGTCGCGGGTGTTATCGGGATGACGTTGGGTGGGAAGACACTGGTCAATCCAGCTCAAGCATCAGATCTCCCCCACCTTGAAGAGGATGATGCGCAAGCATCAGCGCTCAAATATACCCATAAATCACCTTATGAGGACAGAAACTGCTCTACTTGTGTCTTGTTACAAGGTGAAAAGGGTGACAGATGGCGTCCATGTCAATTATTCCCAGGGAAGTTAGTCTCTTCCAAAGGCTGGTGTTCAGCCTGGGCTGGCTAATATAAAGGCTCAGAGAAACTAGCTCAAACCGACTAACGATAACAAGCCCGCATATAACGGGCTTATTACTACTAAGCGGCTTGTTAAGCAAAACAATGCTCGGCCCATCTAGCCAAACCAGCGGTAACCGAACCAAAGTAGCTGCCACTGACCACAGGTACATCCGGTAGTTGTTGTTCAATACAAGCTCTTAGAATCGGTGAACGGGCTGTTCCGCCAGTCATGTATACAACATCGGGCTTTATACCACTTTGCTGTATAGCCTCTGTTACGAGTTGGCTCATTTTGACTCTCGGCGACTCAATGGCCGCAGCCATATCTTGCTGCGTGACCGAGACTTCAAGTAGCTCAGACAAACCGTCAAGCTCAACATGGTAAGAAGCTGCATCCGACAAGGCAATCTTGCACTCTTCCGCTTTCCTGACAAGTTGGTAACCCAGCGTCTCATGATAAACCCGCAGTAAATGAAGCAACTTCTCCGGATCTGCTGCATCACGCCGAAGCTGATCAAGCGCTGAAAAGTTGGAGGCACTGTAGAACTCGGTCTGGGCAACGATATTATTGATAGCTATCGGGTTCCAAAACTGACTGATTGGCATATCAATACCTTTATGGGTTTTGCTACCAAGGCCAAGCATTGGCATCAGCTGACGGAATGCAAGATGGATATCCAAATCATTACCACCGACCCGAAGGCCACTGTGGGCGAGCAAACTTGCCTGACGATCCGCTTTCCCCTGCCAGTCCGGCCCCATTTCAATAACAGAGCAGTCTGTCGTACCGCCACCGATATCAACCACCAGCACGGTTTTGTTCTCCGTCAGCGTGCTCTCATATTCAAGACCGGCTGCTACCGGCTCATACTGAAATTCAATATTCTTAAATCCAGCCCGCTTTGCTGCCTGAGTCAGAATCATCTCAGCCTGCTGGTTGGCCCTTTCTCCACCAGTCCCCTGAAAGTTAACCGGGCGACCTATCACTGTACTACTAATCGCCTTGTCCAATGAGCGTTCTGACTGGGTTTTGATGTTACTCATCATGGCGCAGACTAGGTCTTCAAAAAAACTAATTTGAACATCGCGTAAGCCATTTGCACCCAGAAAGGATTTCGGCGACTTAACGTAATACACCTCTTCCGGATCCTCAAGGTATAGGTCAAGCGCAGCCTGGCCAAACAGTAGGTCACCTTTCTCGACAGGAATATCTTCTTCACGGTTAAGAGAAATGGCTCGACGTAGGACTTGCTCCCCAACCTTGTCTCCCGGTGTTACTCCCATATGGCGATATAGGTATTCGCTAACAGCTTCCCGCGTTGGTGCGCAAAGTGTGGATGGTATGTACTGATTGCTATTTTCTAACGATAGCAACTGCGGTTTTCCATGCTCCATCATGGCAACAGAGCAATTCGCGGTTCCGTAATCAAAGCCTATGTACATACTGTTCCTCCACCCAGAAAAAAGCTGGTCATCATACAGAAATTAAATAATTCTTCAAATACTTAAGGATGAATCTAGCAATTGCTCATTAATCACTCTGCAGAGGTAAAACTATGTAAGTTTTGACTAAATACCACGAATTTTTCCAAGCACTCAGCCATAATTAAGGGCAATTATTACTAGATAGTGTCTCAAGCATGTTTAAATCCATAGTCCCTCTATTTATTGCTCTACTTGCTCTTGTCGGTTGCAACGATGCCTCCACTCCGAAAGAAGGCGACAAATACAAAGTTGTCGCTGAGGCTGCCGATGCTGCACCGGTCGTTGAAGTGTTTTCATTGGCTTGCGGCCACTGCCGTAGCATGGAAACGATGTTGCCTGAAATCAAAAAAATCGCCGGCGTTGAAATCGACAAGGTCCACGTAACCTTCAACCAAAGCGCTCAGGTTGCTGCCTATATTTTTTATACCGCGGCAATTCAGACAAACGGGGCGCCTGAACCTGCGTTGATGGAAGCATTATTTGCCTATGTACAAGATACAAGTGACACTGTCACTGAGGAAGAGCGTAAATCCCAGCTGACTGGTATATTCAAAACGTACAACTTGGCGAGCCCTTATGAACTAACTGAAGATCAACACAAGCAAATCTACCAAAAGCTTAGCGAAGCCGAGCAGTTAGTCTCCAGCGCCGAGATTGCATCGGTTCCCGCTTTCTTGGTTCAAGGTAAGTATCTGGTTGAAAGCAGTGCTCATGAAAGTATTGAAGATATGGCAAATACCATCAGCTACCTTTCAAAGCTAGAAAGCAAATAAACCTTCTGCAGCAAAGCCTGATAACCTTAATGACAGCCTCATACGGGGCTGTTTTTGTTTCAGTTAATTATCTCAATCTACATAGAAATTCGATCATTCTTGCGACTACAGTTCAAGTTTGAAGGGGCATCGTAGATTTAGTTGCTGAGCACATCAGAAATAGATAGACAAATCTAGCTCTGACCGAACAACCAATACGTTTACTGTTGCCTTATCCCAGTTCTCCTGCCTCATGAAATTGGTTTTCAAACCATTGCAAAACAACTTTCACACATCTCGATCTTTATACTTAACACTAAACTTACATAGGTAGATAATGTAGCTGTCAAGACTTGAAGATCATCATATATAGTGGTTTGATCTGCCACTTGCCACAACATGTTACGTATACGCTCACTTTTCGTGATATGGATATAAGGCAGTTTTTTATGAATCTGAGTTATATCAATCGTGCTGGAATAAATGACAAACATTAAGGTGCATTCATAATGGCGAAAACCCCAACAGCTTCTGAAGTCTCTCAGGCAATCGATATTGCATACCAGTCTACCTCGATGGAGATCTGGGACAGCAAGTATCGCCTCAAGTCAAAGCATGGAAAAGCTATTGATGTGACGCTTGACGATACCTTCAAACGTGTTGCTCGCGCGTTAGCTGATTTAGAAAAAGATAAAGTCAAAGAATACTGGTACAACGAATTCCTATGGGCTCTTCGTAACGGTGCTATCCCGGCTGGTCGTATTACCTCCAATGCCGGCGCATTCGAACACAAACCCGCAACGTCGACGATTAACTGCACCGTTTCAGGCACTATCCAGGATTCAATGGATGATATTCTCGGCAAGGTTCACGAGGCAGGGCTTACGCTGAAGGCTGGATGTGGTATCGGTTACGACTTCTCTACCCTGCGTCCACGCGGTGCATTCGTATCAGGTGCAGGTGCATACACCTCCGGTCCGCTGTCGTTCATGGATATCTATGACAAGATGTGTTTCACCATCTCGTCTGCCGGTGGCCGCCGCGGCGCACAGATGGGTACGATGGATATTCGTCACCCTGACATTATCGACTTTATCCGCGCCAAGCGTGAAGATGGCCGCCTGCGTCAGTTCAACCTCTCACTGCTCATTACCGAGAAGTTTATCGAAGCGGTTAAACACGATCGTGAGTGGCAACTGATGTTCCCTGTTACGGCAATTGAAGCTAGGCAGGATGGTCTTGACCTCTACAATAACGAATCTATTGTGTGGGCTGACTGGCCGACAAAAGAGGATCTCGTCGAAGACAGCGAAGGTCGAGTTGCATGTAAGGTATTCCGCACCATGCCGGCTCGCAACTTGTGGAACGTCATCATGACGTCAACCTATGACTACGCTGAACCTGGCTTTATCCTGATCGATAAAGTCAACCAAATGAACAACAACTGGTTCTGCGAAGAGATCCGGGCAACCAACCCATGCGGTGAGCAGCCGTTACCGCCTTATGGTGCCTGCCTGTTAGGCTCTGTAAACCTGACCAAGTTTGTCCGTGAACCATTTACGGATAATGCTTGCTTCGACTGGGATGCCTACCGCCGGGTTGTGGCTATTTTCACCCGCATGCTTGATAACGTCGTTGAAATCAACAAGCTTCCGCTCGAAAAGCAGCGCCATGAAATCGAGCACAAACGCCGCCATGGAATGGGCTTCCTGGGGTTAGGCTCTGCAACAACCATGCTGAGGCACAAATACGGCAGTGCTGCTTCTGTCGCTTTCACTGAGCAGATCGCCCAAGAAATGGCAATCACCGGCTGGAAAGAAGCACTTAGCCTGGCCAAAGAGAAAGGCGTAGCACCTGTGATGGACGAAGTATTTGAGATCACCGCTAAAATGATGCGTCTACGTCCGGAAATGGCAGCAGACGGTATCAAGATAGGCGACAAGGTAAAAGGAAAGATACTGCACGCAAAGTACAGCCGTTACATGCAGCAAGTCGCAGAAGTTGAGCCAGAACTCGTAGAGGAGTTGGCCAAGCACGGGGCTCGTTATACTCACCACAGTTCAATTGCACCGACAGGCACAATTTCACTGTCTCTGGCTAACAATGCCAGCAACGGTATCGAACCAAGCTTTGCCCACCACTACACCCGAAATGTGATTGTGACGGGTAAAAAGTCAAAAGAAAGTGTTAATGTTTATAGCTTTGAACTACTTGCCTATCGTGAACTCATCAACGATAAGGCTATGCCGTACAGCACCGAGGAAGAATCCAGACTACCGGAGTATTTCATCACCGCCGATGATATTACCCCAAGCCAACATGTCGACGTTCAGGCTGCTGCACAGCGTTGGATCGACTCTTCTATCTCTAAAACGGCAAACGTACCGACGGACTTCCCGTTTGAAGACTTCAAAGACATTTACATGAATGCCTACGACAAAGGTCTGAAAGGCTGTACTACATTCCGCTTCAACCCTGAAGTATTCCAGGGCGTGTTAGTTAAAGAGCAAGATCTTGAGAACACCACTTACGTGTTCAACTTGGAAGACGGCACAACATTCGAAGCCAAAGGCAACGAAGAGATCGAATATGACGGCGAAACCCATACTGCTGCGAACCTCTATGATGCGCTGAAAGAAGGTTACTACGGTAAATTTTAAGGTCTAAAACAGGTTAAAAAATCATGGTCAAAAAAATTGACAGTAAAATTGTTGGTTTCAAAGTGAAAAACCAAGAGCAAGATGCCCAACCGGAAGCGCCAGCAAAAACTGAAGTTGAAGTTGTGTACATGCATGAAGATATGCCGCGGCCAGAAAAGCTGCTTGGTACAACTTACAAACTAAAAACCCCAGAACATATTTCTGAGCACTCGCTGTTCATTACCCTCAATGATGTTGTTTTGAACGAAGGCACTGAACATGAGGTTCGTCGTCCGTTTGAGGTGTTCATTAACTCCAAAAGCCTTGAGCACTACCAGTGGATTGTTGCCCTGACTCGGATAATGTCAGCCGTATTCCGCAAAGGCGGTGATTGCACCTTCTTGGTAGAAGAGCTGCGTTCAGTTTTCGATCCTCGTGGTGGCTACTGGAACAAAGGCAAATACGTACCTTCTCTGATTGCTGAAATTGGCAACGTCATTGAACAGCACCTAACGGGAATCGGCATGTTGGGAAAACCTGAAGTTGATAAGCACCAGCAGGCCTTTCTTGATGCCAAGAAAGCCGAACTAGCGGCATCTGAAACAAAGGAAGAAGATACCGGCAACTTCCCGCCAAGTGCTACCCTTTGCTATAAGTGCCACGCCAAGGCAGTTATCGTCAAAGATGGCTGCCAGACCTGCCTTAACTGTGGAGACTCCAAGTGCGGCTAACTTGCCCACAGTGATGAAACAGTAATATATAGCTGGAAAGCTAACGGCTCACACTGTTCTACATAGGAATAGTGTGGGCTGTCTATCAACCAAGGTTAATCAGCAGTGCAGATTGCGCCAACACACCCAGAATAAATACTTGTCGTTTCACTTCCTTCGATAAATACTCACGTATACATAAATATTATTTTGTAGAGCCAACTCGCAGAAATAATTTATTTTCATCACTCAAACCCTTTTAATTTTATTATTAAGATGAGCTAACTAAATTATCTAGTTATCTTATGAATATGCTTCGCAAAATTACATCCATCATTGTAATTAACAATTATGATATTAACCAGTTCAACGGACATACACTATCTCTGAAGCACAGAAAACTAATTAAGACCTATTCTCAACATTAGAATTCTTTGTTTAACAATAATCATTTGATGCAGCTATGAGCATTGCTTGCCATGCATTTGTCACACAATTATTACCCATGATTAACAAACACTTATCGTCATAATTCTTTAATCAGGCGCACTGCACACTTTTGCGTATTGGTTGTTAAATCCTTATTTCATTTAAGGTATTACTATTTATCAAGTTAAGGCAACATCCCCAAAGGGCATACTACATCGATAATTCTAATCGTACAAAAATACACAATTCGATTTCTCAATGTGGTATGAAAAAATGAATACGATGAGATTCCACCAGCTGTAGACAATACTCCCTAACCACTCCTTTCGTTATCTGTTACGAAATCAGTCTTTACTGAGTCCATTAGCCTACCCCTGGCGTTACAATACCGTCCCTACGGATTGTTGCCACACACCGAAATAGGTGGATAAAGATTTTTTATTAATCAGGAGACTCACCATGAGTGACATTGCGCTCTCTATCAGCATTCTTGCGCTGGTAGCGGTGCTTGGGCTATGGATTGGGAATTGGCGCATCTATGGCGTTGGTTTAGGGATCGGGGGGGTGCTGTTTGGTGGCATTTTCGTCGGTCACTTTACCGGTACCTGGGGCATCGATCTTGATTCAAACACCCTGCACTTTATTCAGGAGTTTGGACTTATCCTCTTTGTTTATACAATCGGGATTCAGGTCGGGCCGGGCTTCTTCGCTTCCTTGCGAAGCTCGGGGCTTAAGCTTAATGGCTTTGCCGCCCTTGTCGTATTGCTCGGCTGTATTGTGACAATTGCCTTGCACCACCTCTTCGATGTGCCCTTGCCTGTTATTCTTGGCGTCTTTTCCGGCGCGGTCACCAATACACCGTCACTCGGTGCCGGACAGCAAATTCTTTCAGAGCTTGGTGCCCAGGAAGGTATGTTGGATCTTACCGGTATGGGTTATGCCGTTGCCTATCCGTTCGGGATCTGCGGCATCTTGCTAACAATGTGGATCCTCCGCCTCGCCTTTCGCGTCAACGTTGATAAAGAGGCCGATGAGTTCGAAATCCACAACGGCCACAAGAAGGAAAGCCTTCACACCATTAATGTGGCGGTCAAAAACCCCAACCTAAATGGACTGAAACTCAAAGATGTGCCGGCACTCACTGAAGGCGATATAGTGTGCTCGCGTTTAAAGCGCGAAGACCACTTGTACGTCCCGAAGCAAGATACCCATATTGAAACCAATGATCTGCTGCATTTGGTGGGTGATAAAGCCGCTCTCGAAAAAGCACGCTTGGTCATTGGTGAAGAAGTCGATGCTTCTCTATCTACCCGAGGTACGGAACTTCGTGTTCAGCGTCTGGTGGTTACCAACGAGATCGTCCTCGGTAAAAAGATCCGTGATTTGGATTTGAAAGAGAAATACGATGTGGTGGTATCCCGTCTCAACCGTGCCGGTGTCGAGCTGGTTCCGACCAGCCAATCTACCCTGCAGTTTGGGGACATTCTCAATTTGGTTGGCAGACAGGATGCAATAGAAGCGGTTAGTGGCATCGTGGGCAATGCCCATCAGAAACTCCAGCAGGTTCAGATGCTGCCAGTCTTCGTTGGTATCGGCCTTGGCGTATTATTAGGCTCGATCCCTTTTTATCTCCCGGGTTTTCCGGCAGCAATCAAACTTGGCTTGGCTGGCGGACCGCTGATTGTCGCCCTGATCCTCGCCCGTATCGGTAGTATCGGCAAGATGTACTGGTTCATGCCACCGAGTGCCAACCTTGCCCTACGGGAGATCGGCATCGTCCTTTTCCTAGCGGTAGTCGGCTTGAAGTCCGGAGGCGGATTTATCGATACCCTTGTCAACGGTGACGGGTTAAGTTGGATGGGATACGGAATCGTGATCACCGCGGTCCCGTTGATCACAGTTGGTTTCATCGCCCGAATTTTCGGCCAGCTAAATTACCTCACCATTTGCGGAATGTTAGCCGGATCGATGACCGATCCACCGGCTTTGGCCTTTGCCAATGGCCTACACCCAACTAGCGGCGCATCGGCACTATCCTATGCCACTGTCTATCCGCTTGTAATGTGTTTGCGGATCTTATCTCCTCAGCTTCTCGCCATACTCCTCTGGGCGATGTAGCACTCCGGCAAGCCACTCTACCGAGTGGCTTGCCGTTTTTTACCTATCATTCACAAAGCATGACTCGTCTACTGCGCTATCAGCCGGATAGTATCACCGTCAACAACCCGCAGAGCATCTGCCATTTCAGGTGAAATACGCGCAAGGGTACGATCGGTGTTCACATCAACCGTACCTGCAACTGCCCTGAAGTTACGAAACTCAGTATTACTGATCAAATACTCATGCGAGCTGGTATGTTCGCTTACCTCAACTGAACAATGAAACGCCTGGTAGACAGATTTAATATTGACTACATCGCACTCAACTGTCGGGCCTGCATCGAAAATAGCGACATATCCACGATTGGTAAAACCTTCCTTTTCCAGCAGGCGAAGAGCCGGTCGAGTTTTTTCATGCACCTGCCCAATAACCTCCTGCGCTTCGCTACTCAGCAAACTGACATATATTGGCAACTTCGGCATAAGATCAGCGATAAAGCCTTTATGGCCAACGCCCACCAAATAATCGGCATGTGTAAATTCAATCGAAAAGAAATGATCTTTAAGCCACTCCCAAAACGGAGAGTGGCCTTCTTCATCCGAAACCCCGCGCATTTCTGCAAACACCGTTTTAGAAAAACGCTGCGGATACTCGCCCATCATCAAAAAGCGGCATTTAGACAATAGGCGCCCATTGGCCCCCTCGCGCCACTCCGGGCGAAGAAACAAAGTACAAACCTCACTGCACCCTGTGTAGTTATTGCCGAAAGTTAACAGCTCAACGATGTTATGCACCCCCAGCTTACGCGAAGCGTGTACAACTTTACTGATATGGTAACTGTAAAACGGCACATCGAGCCCGACCGTGGCTTCAATGCCTGTGGTACCAACCACTTCTCCTGTTTCAAGATCCTCAGCAACCATCAGGTAACCTTCCGTACCGGGAGAGCTTACCTCTTTGGCAAAGCTCTCTACCGAATGGTGAATTTTTCCTCGGATCAGTTTTTCGTTTACCGGAAGTGAAGTGAATCCATGACCTGATTCTTCCGCACAACGCATAAGCGCCGGATAATCAGCCTCGGTAATAGGACGAATTACTAGCATCGAACATCCCTCCTGATGCAGGTAGCGGCCTCCTGGCCACTATTTTTTGGCGAAGCGCCTTTCATCAACTTACACAACAATAGTCACGAGATATTAACAAGCCAGGCGTTTACGGTCTGTTATGTCCATTGCACATTTATGACACCACAGGCCATCACCAGACCGTATAACCTATCCTTCCACTATTTTTGCCTGCATTTCTTTGCTTTCACTATCAACAAAGCACACTAAATGTGAGCTTCAGCCCACTTCCTATTAACAACAGTATAAATAACGTAACACTCGATAAAGTATTCATCATCATCGCCGACACACTATTTGGGAAGATTGTAAAAACCCAACATTATAATTATGAATGTAGAAGAGTCCGAGTCGTTATGAATAGATTACAGTTGAAGAGCAAACTACTGCTACTGAGCATATTGCCGGTGTTTGTCATTATGAGTGTTGCGATAGGGATTATTGTAACGCTTGAGAATAAAGCCGTTGATGAAGAGGTTATCCTTTATAAAGAACGTCTGATACATGAACGAAAAAGTCAGCTTAAAGATGCTACAACCATCGCCCAGCATGCTGTTGACGGCGTTATAGCAAACAATACCAACCCTAGCGTTGCACTAGATAAAATCCGTGCACTGCTTACTCCCCTTAGGTTTGCAAACGATCGCTCAGGTTACTTTTTTATCTATGATATGAAAGGCACCAATCAGGCGCATGCAACGGCTCCTGCCAATCATAACCAAAACCGACTTAACAACACTGATGTTAACGGTGTCGCCTATATCAAGGGCTTAATCAAGGCGGCCCAGAGCGGCGGCGGGTTTGTTGCCTATAGCTACCCCAAAAGCAGTGGTGGCCAGCCACAACCTAAATTAAGCTATGCTGCCAGTGTTAATGACGGCAAATGGTTTATCGGCACTGGTTTGTATATTGATGATATTGACACCCAGGTCGAAGCTTACCATACCCAGGCAGCAGCAAGCATGGCCGAAAGATTTAAGCTTGTATTGCTAAGCTCTTTGGTACTGGGCGCGCTTTCTATTCTTTGTATCTTGTTCATTGCCAACCGTATGACGCGTCCAGTGCAGAATATGGCGAAGACCCTTAACGAAATTGCCGATGGTGAGGGTGATTTGACCCGCCGTCTGGAAGTTCAGGGACATGACGAAATTGCCCAGCTTGGTGACTCGTTCAACCGCTTTGTTGCCAAGTTACAGGGCATTATCACTCAGGTTTCCGATGTGACCGATAATGTTACTGGTGCGGCCAACAATATTCATGACCAGACTATCCGCCTGACTCAGCAGCTTCAGGAGCACAACAACGAGACTGAACAGGTTGTTACCGCTGTAACTGAAATGAGCTCAGCAGCTAGCGAAGTGGCCATGAATGCCAACGAGGTTTCCACCGCCACCAGCAACGCCAGTGAAGACTCTCATGTTGCTCAGCAGCGTGTTGATACCTCAGTGGTCTCCATCACAGCTCTAGTTGATGAAGTGGACCAAGCGGCTCAGCACATTGATTCTTTGAATCAACAGTCACAAAAAATCGATAACGTTCTGAAGGTCATTGGTGAAATTGCCGAACAAACTAACCTGCTGGCACTGAATGCGGCCATTGAGGCAGCACGAGCTGGTGAACAGGGGCGTGGTTTTGCCGTTGTTGCCGATGAGGTACGCGGGCTTGCTAGCCGTACCCAATCCAGCACCAAAGAAATCAAAGAAATGCTTGATGAGCTCCATACCTTAGTTTCTCAGGCAGTATCGTCAATGACCCATAGCCAATCGACTTGTAGCGAAGCCGTTGGTGCCGCTAATTCGATCACCGAAAGCCTGTCATCTGTTACCGGCGCTGTTGAAGCCATCAATGATATGACCAGCCAGATTGCCACGGCAGCAACCGAGCAAAGCTCAGTCACGGATGAAATTAACCGCAACATGGTGGCAATCCAAGATATCGTTACTGATCTGATCCACTCCAGCAGTAGCTCCGAGCAAGTTGTCAGCGAGCTAAACCACGCCGGAACCGAGCTAAAGCAGCTGGTCGGTCAGTTTAAAACTAGTTAATACCCTCGCCTCGGCTCTATTAATACTTCAACAACGGCTACCTAGGGAAAGGTAGCCGTTTTACTTTCATAAAAAACTAACCTTATTTACATCACTAATTGCTTGCTGATCACAGGTTTCAATACTATTGAGAGCCGCAACTACTTTGTCTTTATTTGATAGGCTATGCGTTTTTCCCCTGCTGAAAGATGGCTTGTGCACGCCGAGCATACAAGCACCGTTGTAGCCAATACGGTAGTTAGTCCTTTTTTCATGTCGTTACCTCTTTACTCTGGGAGGCAAACAAACACCTTGATATTACTTGAGGATAAATTGCTTCTGAAATCGAGAAGGTGTAATTAGAGTATGCTTTTTAAAGTACTTTACAAAGTTACTGGCATCCTCAAACCCTAACTCATAAGCAAGTTGCTGGGTGGGCAATCCGTCTAACACCAACCGCCTCTTTGCCTCCAGAATGGTGTAGGCATCAATCAATTGCTTCGCTGTTTGATTGGTCGCCAATTTACAAATCAGGTTCAACGTTTTATAGGTTGAATGTATTTTATCGGCATAATGCGTGGCATCGCGGGTACGATGAAAATTTTGTTCCAGCAATTCAACAAAACGTGAGAACTTTCCTAGCTGATCTTTGCTTAACCTATCATGGTGATTTTCGGGCATCACACGACGCAACATCAGCGACAGAGATGAAAAAAGAAACATAACAATTAAAGAGTTGGATTCCGGATGCCGCAGCTCTTTGACTATCTCGGCAAGAAGCTGTTGTGTGCTGCTCAATACTTCAGGCGTGGGAACAAAAACGGGCTGATAGGTATCGCCTAAATGAACAGGGCTAAATTCAGGCAATCGCATATTTGCCAAAGCCTGATCGATAAAAGTCTGGGTAAAAAGCAGTACTTTTCCTTTCGGCTTGTGACTAAAATCGAATGCGTGAACCTGGTTCTTTTGGATGGTAATGAATGCACCGGATTGATAAGAGTGACTGACAAAGTCAATCAAATGCTCCCCTTCTCCTTCTTCAATATGAATAAGGAGATAGAAGTTGACACGATGTGGCAAGGTAGGTGTATGGTTTAGAGATTCTTTACGCTGGTAAATCTCTTCTAAGTCAATAACCTCTATTTCACGGTTTGCCGTTTTATTGTGATTAAAACCCACTTCAGGAATATTCATACAACCGAAAACTTCTAATAATTTCGTTAGCTAGAAGTTTAATTTAGCTTAATTAAATACACTACATATTTAACGTCTGGCAAAGAAACCGACCACAAGGTAGAACACGAACGACAACAAAGCCACTGTCAAAGTGTAAGGCAGCTGAGTAGCAAAATGTTTTTCTGGGGAACAATCTGCTGCCGATGACGCGACGATCACTGAGTCTGATATGGGCGAGCTTTGATCGCCAAACACGGCTCCGGATATCATAGCAGCAATCGCAATCGGAACCGCAACACCAATACTAACAGCCAATGAAACAACAATCGGAGTCATGATACTGACAGTCGCGCCCGAACTACCCGTCGAAAATGAAATCAATATACAAAGCACAAATATAGAAACAGGAACAAACGTCAGAGGGAGTTCACTTGAAAAAATACTGGCCAGATATTTCCCCGTGCCAAGCTCGCTTGACACTCGACTTAATGAAAAAGCCAATGTCAAAATGATCACCGCTGGCAACATATCCTTCATACCCTGTATGCACCAATGAATATATTTATCTACAGTTACTTGGTTTAGACGAAAATAAACACCCGAGCCAATCAGTGAGATAAAACCGCTTAAGTACACCGCTGAGCTAATATCGCCTGAGAAAATATCACCATCACCCGTGACGTAAGTAATGATACCGATAGACACTAATAGAATCAAAATTGGTACTAACATGAAAAGGCCACTAGCTTGCGGGTTAGTTTCAGGCAAGTGATTCCGACTCTCATTTTCCGGTTTATTTTTAAGCAGGTCGAAACTATCCTTTTTTTTAAAGGCAAGTAGCGGAACTAGAGCAAGTATAACAATCGTATAGAATTGATACGGCAAAGCACTGAGTACATAACTCATTGGCTGATCTGGCAGAGTACCACTTTCAACCTCAGATGCAATTAGACTGGTAAGAAACACCCCTGCACCACTGAAAGGCATCAACCAGGCCAGAGGGGCACCGGTACAATTTGCCACCAATGCCAGTTTTTCGTTAGAAAGGTCAAACTTATTGAAGAGTGGCCTGCCAATCACACCGACGAGCATCATCGAACCAATACCTTCTAGACACATTAAAAAACCGAAGCCGAACGTCACAAGCTGGGCACTCACCTTCGATTTCACAATATTTCGTTGTTGGGAAAGATAATGGATAAGCGCCTCTACCCCGCCAGATTTTTGCATCACGTTGATAATTGCACCGATCATCAAGATAAAAATCAGACTTTTCACCGCACTTGGTGACTGAAAAGTTTCGGCAATGGCATTGAAACTATCTGCCATACCATTTGATACGCTCTGCGAAAGTAAAATTGAGCCCGTCATGATTCCGGCAAAAATGGCCACATAAACTTGCCGTGTAGTAATCGCAAGCAATATTGATAAACATGAAGGTAATAAAGTTAGCCAGGAGTCCATAACACGACCTGTTCAGAGTAAATCGGTGACAAAAACACAAAGAGATAACCCGGAAGTTATCTCTTCGTCATCAACTTAAATTAGAGGCTCAGCCCTCAAAAACAAATTGGGCGTCGCTCAACACTTCTTCTGGTCGTTTGCAAACATAATCAGGATATAGCTCGCTGGTACGTAAGGTTTGCTCGTTAAATACGGCAAGTTTACCAATCACATAAATAGCGTAATTTATCCCCCAGCGTTCTTTGTCTGTTTCTGAGCCTTTTTTCGCCGTAACCTCATCGCCGGCACTCTCTTTCATAGCACTAATATACTCAGATGAGAAATGCTCATATTCAAACGAATAATCAGGCCAGTTACGCTTAAGCTGAGCCAGCATTTCATGTTGGGAAAGGGCATTGTAATCAACTTGAACGCACATGTTCAGCGTACGATCATCAGTTACCGCCAAGGCAGCAAGGTAGCCGATATCGTCAATATCATGAGTATAAATTGGCAGGTCAAGATCACCAAAGGTGGTGATTTTTCGGAAATAACGCAAGTTCGGCAGAAAGTAATCAAATATTCCACCATTGTAGAATAGCGTCCAGCCTATGCCTGAGTTCATTAACAAATCGTGAAAACGTTTCTTATTATCAAATACTTCACCATCCCCCATTTCAATTGCCTGGGTATGACAACCAAACTCTGTCGGGACAAATCGCTTTACCCCGGCTTTCATTGCAGCGTTCAGCCAAATTGGTTCAGATTGTTCAATGATTGATTTTGAAGCCGGCACACTGGCAACCAAGGTATCAACACCTTGAAGAATATCAGCCATTAGCTCTGTATCGTGCATATCGGCGCAGAATGAAATCTTGGCGCCAAGCTGTTCAAAGTCCGCCAACGTCGTATCTTGTTGCTTCTTACGAGTAATAATTGTGACATCATGCCCTAGCGACAATAAACCTCGCGTCAAAGGCACCCCAACTTGGCCTGCAGCACCAATGACAGCAACGTGTTGTTTTCCCATATCAAGCTCCTTTAGCTTCATAAGATGCAATTTGATAGGAAGGGAAATTCAATCAGTTCAATTCGTTTGAACGAAACCCAGCCTGTCTCTACTGGCTCAATAGTAAATACGCCAAGATTACATTTCATGGTCAGAGCCTGTCTTAAAATGGTAAATATCGAACCTTCAATAGTCACTAGGCGAATCGACGTAACCGTTACACGTAACGGACGACAGCTTTCAATGTGCTTCTATAAAGAGGCTATAACAGGCTTTGGCTTTCGTTTATAAAATACTATTGCCTATACGTATAAGGCTGTTTATTCTCCCAAGATGAATTCCCCGATAACAACGATAATCTAAGGCAAAGTAATGAGCAGTTCACACCGTTACCCAATTGGAATCTCTGGACAAAAGTGGAGTGATAAGGAAAGAGCGACATGGCTTGATCAAGTCACCATCAAGCGCTCTTATCAAAAAGAAGTGGTCACGAAACTCACCCCGCTTGGGCAGCATTTTGACTTGCTCCAGTACGGCGCACTTTCTTATGACACCGAAAGGTACCCTCTCTTTGCCATTAAAACCCGCAACTGGGATAGCAACAAACCGACAGTCTTAATCACAGGCGGTGTACATGGCTATGAAACCAGCGGTGTTCATGGTGCCATTCAGTTTGCCGCAACCGAGGCTGATAACTACAGCGACACGTTTAATATCGTTGTTGCTCCCTGTGTCAGCCCTTGGGGGTACGAGACAATCAACCGCTGGAACCCCAATGCCGTTGATCCGAACCGCTCTTTCTATCAAAATAGCCCTTCGGAAGAATCTGCTGGGTTAATGCAGTTAGTCGAATCGCTGGGTGGCGATATTCTTGCCCACATCGACCTGCACGAAACAACCGATACCGACGAATTGGAATTCAGACCAGCCCTAGCGGCACGTGACGGCATAGACTACGACAAAGGCATGGTACCGGATGGCTTTTACCTCGTAGGCGATACCGACAACCCTCAAGATCAATTCCAGAAAGCCATCATTGAATCGGTAAGAAAAGTCACCCACATTGCACCACCGGATGGGGAAGGGAAAATCATTGGCGAAGCAATCACCCAAGAAGGTGTGATTAATTACCCAACCAAGAAACTGGGGCTGTGCAGTGGTTTAACAAATTGTACTTTCGGTACCACGACTGAGGTTTATCCTGATAGCCCACGAGTCACTGCACAAGAGTGCAATGATGCACAGGTAGCAGCAGTAAAAGGTGCGCTTGATTACATGCTGAGCGTAACGCAACGCCAATGAAGCTATCCCAACTCAATGCATTCAAAGCGATTGTCGAATGCCAAACTGTCACAGCAGCGGCTGAACGACTGAACCTTAGTCAACCAGCGGTCAGCCGATTACTGTCTGGACTTGAACAACGTCTGGGTTTTAACTTATTTATCCGTAAGGGGAACCGGTTAGTACTAAGCGACGAAGGACAGGCATTCTATCTGGAAGTCGCCAAAGTATTTGACGCGGTTACCGGCCTTGACCATGCAGCCGAATCTATCAGATCCAGCCACTTCGGTAGCCTGAATATTGCGGCAATGCCGTTGCTGTCAAATGCCTATCTCCCGCGCATTCTGGCTACGTTCCTCAAGAATGCACCGAGAATGAAGGTGGGGTTTAAGACCTATCGTTCCGAAGAAGTCATTCGTCGCATTCAGAGCCAGACAACCGATATTGGTTTTGCCTTTGTCGATGAATACCTAGCCGGGGTAAAAGCCCAGAAAATTGAGTGTGAGTGTGTCTGTCTGATCCCCGCTGACAGCCCGCTAGCCAAACGCTCGGTGATAGATATTTATGATATCGCCGACCAAATGCTGATCCGTCATGAGAAAGATGCCATCCAGCGGCGTATTGACGCCCTGCTACGCCGCTACAACCTATCAACCGTTGAACAGATTGAGGTTTCGCTGGCCAGCACTGCAGCAGCTCTGGTACGGGAAGGGATCGGAATAGCCATTACAGACCCTTTTACCGCTCATATGGAAAGTGAGCATCCGCAGGTTGTAATGCGTCCGTTGGTATTTAGCCTCCCCTTCGAGTTCGATATTATCTACCCGGCACTCAAGCCTATTCATCGGCATGCTGAACAATTTATCGAGCAGTTCCTGCTCCTTGCCGACGAACTGGATATTTACCTAAAAATCGGCCCGATGCGTGACCTTGATGAAGACACAGATGCGTAAGCTCACAGATAGCCAGAGACTGGAAATAATGTAACAAGAAGGTATTAATCAATAACTATCAATAATTTAAACCATGCAAAAACAGAGAGTATGATATTTTTGCATGGTAGTTTGCATCTTCGTCATTGGCGCTGAAATCAGGTTCTTCCTTAATCTGAAAACACGAAAACACGTTACAAAAAGGAAGAACTATGACATCTCGTGTATCTGTTATCGGCTCAGGAAATGCCGGACTAACAGCAGCATATCACTTCACGCTTCATGGGGCCGAAGTCTGTTTGTATGGCGCACCAGGATTTGACCAGCCTTTGGCGGATATCGAAAAGCGTGGCGGTATCGAAGCACTACCAAGCTTTAACGATGTGCCGCTGACATATTCAGGTTTTCAAACTATCGATAAAATTAGCCGCGATCTTGAAGAGACCATCGGCTATTCTGACCTGTTAGTCCTACCAGTGCCTTCGTTTGCTCAAGAGCCGTTATTCACTAGCATGTTGCCGTATTTACGTGACGGTCAGATCATCATGCTGATGCCCGGCAACTACGGCTCACTAGTATTAAACCGAATTAAAAACGAACAAGGCTACGGCGATCTTAAGCTCACCTTTGTCGATGCTATTTCTATTCCCTGGGCAACCCGAATTGTCGGTCCTGCCGAACTGGCCATTCTTGGTATGAAAGAGTACCTGCCGGTATCAGCCTTTCCTGCCAGCCAAACTAATAAAGCTATCGAAGCATTGCAATCGGTTATGCCACTACCACTGACACCGCTGGGCAGTGTCATTGAAGCCGGACTGGAAAATATCAATTTCGGTGGTCACCCGCTGCTGACAACGCTCAATATGGGATTGCTAGAAAACTTTGACGGCCAGTTCAACTACTACAAAGACTGCTGTTCAGTCTCGACAGCCAAGGCCGCTGCAGTTATGGAGCAAGAACGCCAGGCAATAGGACAGGCATTTGGCGTAAGTTTGCTCCCGGAGCTAGAGGCGATGAACGCCCTGTATGCCATGGACTGCGAGAGCGTCTACGAGGTAAACCGTACCTCGGAAACACACGGAAAGCTAAACAGTGCCCCCAATTCGGCCAGCAACCGATACATCACTGAGGATGCGGCCTACCTGCTGGTGCCATGCTATGAGCTTGGCCAGTTGGCAGGAGTTGAAACCCCGCTGATCACATCCTGCCTGCATATTGATAACGCCTATAACGATACCGATTATTTTACCAGTGGCAGAACACTGAAAAAGATGGGACTGGCCAATCTGTCACCACAAGAAATTATCGACTTCGTGGCTTAGATTACGTTGCACAGCTTTCGTTGCATCTATTAGAGGTGGTTACCACCCGCACATGGGGCATTTTGCCCCATCTGAAAAGGACATCTGTATGACTAGAATAAAATTTCCCTCTGCCTACACCATTTTGATGTTGCTTACCGTATTGATGGCAGTGCTGACCTGGGTGATCCCGGCAGGACAATATCAAATGGAAAACAACGAAGTACTGGGCCGCATGGTTCCATTGGTGGGCTCATACCAAACTGTCGATGCCAACCCGCAGGGGATCGTTGATGTACTGATGGCCCCCATCCAGGGCTTCTACGATCCGGCAAGCTATGCGGCACGCGCAGTCGATGTCGCCTTGTTTGTCTTGGTTATCGGTGGCTTCTTGGCCGTGGTAACTGAAACCGGTGCGATTGATGCGGGAATAGCGGGCACCATGAAGCGCCTTGCTGGCCGTGAGAAGTGGATGATCCCAATCCTGATGGGTCTGTTTGCCCTCGGCGGTACAGTTTACGGTATGGCTGAAGAAACGATCCCATTTTATGCCTTGTTGATCCCGGTGATGATTGCAGCAGGCTATGACAGCATAGTCGGTGTAGCCATCATCATGGTTGGGGCCGGTATTGGTTGCCTGGGCTCAACAATCAATCCCTTTGCAACGGTTATTGCCTCCAACGCTGCCGAGATCAACTTCATGGAGGGCTTCGCGCTTCGTGCCATTATCTTGGTTCTGGGCTGGTTGGCGTGTGTTATCTATGTAATGCGCTATGCCGAGAAAGTAAAACGAGATCCGATGCAGTCCATTGTCGCTCATCAGAAAGATGAGAACCTGAAGCATTTCCTCCACAGCAAGGAGCAGCAAGCCCCTGAACTTACCGGAAAACGCAAGGCGGTACTGGCTATTTTCGGACTGACCTTTGCTGTCATGATGTGGGGAGTCTCCCTTGCAGGCTGGTGGATGGCTGAACTATCGGCACTGTTTATCGGCTCCAGCATTATTGTCGGCTTCGTTGGTCGACTCTCGGAAGTTGAGATCACCGACAGCTTTGTTAACGGTGCCCGTGACTTGCTCGGAGTGGCCTTGATTATCGCCATCGCCCGCGGTTTAGTCGTCGTAATGGATAACGGTAATATTACCCATACCATCCTCAACTATGCAGAAGGTCTGCTTGGCGGGCTGCATGAAGTCGCATTTATCAATGCTATCTATTGGGTTGAAGCTGTTCTTTGCTTAGTTGTTCCATCGTCTTCGGGTCTGGCAGTCCTGTCGATGCCGGTACTTGCTCCGCTCGCTGACTTTGCCGGCGTGGGACGAGAACTGGTAGTAACAGCATTCCAATCAGCTTCTGGCCTACCTAACCTCGTTACTCCAACTTCTGGTGTGGTAATGGGCGGGCTGGCAATTGGCCGAGTCTCCTACTCTTCCTGGCTGAAATTTATTGGCCCACTGCTTGGCTTCCTGACCGCAATGGTAATGGTATTGCTTAGCCTAGGTGTTGTCTTCAGCTAACAGAGAACCATATACAAGATCCACAACAAAGACTCCACAACGATATTCAAAAGGGTAAACCTCTTTCAATATCAAAACAAAAGCCAGACGATAAGTCTGGCTTTCTCACTCATTTAAGAAGCAACTGGTATCTTTATAGACACCCAATATCTTAACGCTATTTAGTTGTTTTTAATAAAGACTCAATACCATAATCCTTGCCGTAATTCTCTACGACAAAATCAATGTCTTTATCACCCCGGCCCGACAAGTTAATCAGTATTGCCCCTTTCTCACCCTGTTTGGCCAGTTTCAATGCATAAGCCACGGCATGGGCAGATTCAATCGCTGGAATGATCCCTTCACAGCGAGAGAGTTCGAAAAAGGCATCAATGGCTTCATCATCATTCACGGTGCCATATTTCGCCCGACCCGTATCTTTAAGATAACTATGTTGCGGGCCAACTGACGGATAATCCAAACCACTGGCAACCGAGTAGACTTCCTGCGGCTCACCCTCTTCGTCCTTGAGCATATAAGACTTAAAGCCATGCATTACACCCGGCTCACCCAAAGTTAACGTTGCTGCGTGCTCACCTTCTTCGGTTAACGAGCGACCGGCAGGCTCGACGCCATGAAGTGCAACATCGGTATCACCTAGAAATGCGGTAAATAACCCCATCGCATTTGAACCACCGCCAACGCAGGCAACTAAGTTCTCAGGCAGGTTGCCTGTCATTTCCTGAAACTGAACGCGAGCCTCGTTACCGATGATTGACTGAAAATCCCGTACCATCATTGGAAACGGGTGAGGACCAACAACAGAACCTATCGCATATAGCTGATTAATTGGATCTTTAAGATAAGCCTCAAACGCTGCATCTACCGCTTCTTTTAATGTCTTTCGACCGTGGGTGGCCGGAATTACATTGGCTCCGAGGATCCGCATTCGGACGACATTAGGATGTTCTTTGGCAATATCTACCTCTCCCATGTAGATATCACATTCCAGCCCTACCAAGGCTGCGGCGGTAGCAAGAGCCACACCATGCTGACCGGCCCCCGTTTCCGCAATGAGTTTCTTCTTGCCCATTTTTTTAGCAACCAAGGCTTCACCCAAGCAGTGGTTAATCTTATGGGCACCGGTATGGTTAAGATCTTCACGTTTCAGGTAAATAGGGGCGCCATATTTAGCTGACAAGTTTTCTGCATGAAATATCGGACTCGGACGCCCGACAAAATGCTTATATAAGCGTGCAAGCTCGTCCTGGAAAGCCGGATCCTGACGGCACTCGTCATAAGAGGCTGTGATCTGAAGCATTATTTTCTGTAGTTCTTCAGGAATGAAACTACCGCCATATTCACCAAAATAGCCTTCTGCATTCGGCAGAGCATGGTCAAACGTATTCTTCATGGCATTCCTTGTCCTATTCAATGAGTACACCCACCTATCATAAAGGCTTACTGTTACTGATTGAATAGAAACCATACGAGCATCAAGGATAAATGTGATCCCTGTTATTTAGCCTGCTTCGATTAATCTTTCAAACTCTTTAATCTGAGCAGAGCCCGTATCACGCAGCAGCGCTTTGTCGTCAGCATAGAATTGTTTGCCCTTTACAGCTCGCTGGGCATAGATGCCCTTACTAAACAGGTAACCCAAAAGATACGGATTAACCGCTTGCTCAAATTCCGAGAATAGCTTGTCTACTTTTCCGGCTAGCTTTAAAGTCATATAACCACTTCTATCAGTTGAGCAGTCTAGATTGCTCGAAAAAAACAGAGTGCTGCAATTGGTGAAAATGATGGTGTGATTTCTGAACATTTGCCAACTCCTGCATCCAGTCAGCATTTCTCTGCGCAACACAGAAGGCACTGATATGACGAAACAGATCTTCGCTATGATTATGCAATACTGGGTTTATTGTATTCACTATCACATGAGATTCCAGGGCCAGGAATTGAAAGTAACTGTAAGTATGTGAGAGCAACGTGAACGCTTCTTCCTTTCTTCCCAAATTATTCAATATTTCAGACTGATTAATGCAAGCATTACGAAAACCATCCAGCATACATCTGAGCTGACAAGGTCTTGTCCTCTCGCAACTTACAGCATTCTGAATATGGGCGGGTAAATGTGACAACACATCACTATACAAGTAGTGCGCCTCAGGCCAGTGGCCTTGCTGAATCAGTTCTTCTGCCTTTATATAGTGCGACCAACATTGTTCGAGTTTCATCTTTACACCCATCTCTATTACAGAAAGGTATTATTTAAATGAAAATAGCCATAAATGCAAATGATTATCAATCGCCAACCTGCAAGGTAACAACATCCGCCTGTGCCGCATTGACGCTAAACCCCGCGGATAATTCTAGCAACGGATCGCCAACAGCAAGGTTTTGCTGCGCGTAGCAATTTGAAGTACTTGCGCCGTTTGTTGGAAGTTCACACCCTCAGTGGTACTAATACCCAATATCATGGGTGAAACAATATATAGATGAAGGCGTTAAGGCGGGATTAATATAATCGCGTTATTAATCACGCACTAATATATTCAACAAAAGGAATAACACTTAACTGAGTATGAGTAAATTAGAATCTGATACTATTTGTAATAGTAGCTACAATTGTTAATTGCTTGTAATGATTATTAATTAGACACAATATATTAGAACTCATCAATACTATATTCCATTCAAATTAATTCGCAAAACCCAAACAATAAACCACAACCAAAACAGATACCCAAATAATCCTCCACCCACTTAGAAACAATCACCACACAGCCCTTACGTTAACAAACGGTTACCAACACATTACCGGCCAGTTACTCACCATTAGTTTGCACAATTAAAACAAGCAACTATGTAAAATATAAATCATTCAAACCTTAACAAGATAAAAAATAAAACATTTGTAATATAAAAGTTTCTTATGCGCATTCTGTATATATGTTTACGTTGATTATGAGACTTATGTCAAATTACACATCTAAATATATTTCAATGTATATGTAAATATTTCAGACTTATGAGACACCTCTTTAGTAATATAATCATCATTAGCACTACGGTGCATATATCTTATTAATTTTTTGGAGTTGACATGAGTGTAGATCAAGAGACCTACAAACAACGCCGTAAAAAATCTAGTGAATTTGAATCGAGGGCCGCTTATTTAGAGCATGAGCTCTCTATTATGGATCTTAAGCGCTGGCGAGTTCATTTGCCCTTTCGCGATTTTGGTATCGAGATTGAAGACTGGGTACCGGCCATTGCCGCCACCATAGGTAAAGTTGTAATGGTTACCGCCATGGTCGCCGCATTTGCAGCACAATTTGGCCTATCACAAGAATTTGTTGCTGAGAATGTCCGTTTTGAATTACTTATTGCAGGACTTATTTTTGTTGTTTTCTTTTCTGCTATTTTAAATCCATTATCTAATTTAGCAGGCACTCATGGACCAATGATCCCATTGATACCTTTAATTGCAGCAGCTGGAGGGCACCCTCTCGCGTTAGGTATTATGGTAGGTATATTCGGTTTAATATTAAGTGCAACCAAAGGCGGTTCAAGACTCGTTAATTTAACCGGTGAAGGTGTTCGTGGCGGGCTATTAATATATCTCGGTGCTGTTGGTCTTATTGGACAGCTAAATAAATTTGAATCTTGGTCGGTAAGTTCCGGCTTAGATGCGGTTTCATTTATTGTTATTCTTACAACTATTGTTATTTATGCTTATTTAGCTAAAGTAGAGAAACGTTGGCTAGCCATTCCACTTTGCTCATTAATAGCTGGTGTCGTTGCATATATAATGGGTGTACCTTTTGAGTTTGTGACTGAACCAGGTTTACCTAATATGAGTCCATTCTACTGGTGGGGAGAAAATACTGGCTGGCAACTAGGGTGGCCTCAGTTAGAGCATTATATTGCAGTTATTCCTTTTGCAATTCTAGCTGTTGCGATGTGGTCTCCTGATTTTCTAGGCCATCGAGTATTCCAAGAATTAAATTATCCCAAAAGTGCTAAGGGCGCACTGATGAACGTGGATGACACAATGGCTGTGTGCTCTATTCGTCAGATGATCGGTGCGGGCCTAGGGGGCGGTAATTTAGCCTCATCCTGGGGTACTTACATGATCCCGGCAGCCATTGCTAAACGTCCTATTCCAGGAGGCGCATTATTAACTGGTTTGCTTTGTGTCGTAGCAGCAGTATTAGGTTTCCCAATGGATCTCGCCATGTGGGAACCGGTTCTGCGCGTTGCGCTATTAGTCGGCGTGTTCTTGCCTTTGCTGGAAGCCGGCATGCAAATGGTGAAATGCTCGCGTAATTCCCAAAGCGCAGGCATCTGTATGTTTGCCTGTGCACTAGTCAATCCTGTATTTGGCTGGGCGCTAACTATGCTGCTGGATAACCTAGGATTAATCGGCAATAAAGAACGAGCTGAATCTCTGTCACGAACTGATAAACTGATTATTCCAGCCACAGCAGTGATCGTTTGTGTCGGTGCCCTGGCCCTTGTGGGGCAATTGCCGGGTATTCCTGCGCTGTTAGGTTAACCAATACTATGACGTGCAATAGATCAATACACCGATCTATTGCACCTCACGCACTAGAAGCACTGAGAAACACAACAAGCACAAATAAGCATTAAAATGCTTTGAAGCTTTTACACACCTCAGTTGATTAATATGTCCATTTATCTCGGTTAATAATATGCGATTGACAGACATGGATTCAAACCATGCCCTGAGAATACCTAAACAAGGATTGTATTCTTTACTCTTCAACCTAAAATCTTTTTTCTTTCTCATCTACCCGATGCTGCAACTACTGTGCGGCCTGGGCATTGGTATTGGCCTTCTACTCAACTATACGTCTTCTGATGTAACAACAAGCGGCTGTCTTGTTGGACTGGCATTCACCAGTTTTAGCCTGTATTTGTATTTACAAAAAAAATACTACCAGAGCCTTTTAGCATGGTCAGATCCCCGCACAAGCAACGTTGTGAGAATAAACAATAATTCCGCCTAATCGGTAAACAGCAAGCAAGATTTCCCGTCATGCTCAATACGCTGTACACGAGTCACAAATATTTTCTCAAGCTGATCTACTGTCATGACATCTTTAGGCCTGCCTATAGCCACACATGAGCCATTGTTCAATAACAGCACTTTATCAGCTTCTCGCAAGGTACGATTCAAATCATGATTGGCCATCACAACAGCAATCCCCTGTTCGGCCATCATGCGGATCAGCTTGTACATTGCCGCTTCTTGACCAATATCCAATGCCGCAGCAGGCTCATCAAGTAATAACAATTTTGCTTCAGGGTTCAACGAAGGCCAAACTTGGAGACACGCCGCAGCAAGACGCACTCGCTGCCATTCCCCGCCAGATAACTGCTGAGTATTTCGGGTCAACTTATCGGCTATGTTCAAAGCGCTACACACTTTGTCCAGTGCTGCCTGAACAGTATCGGTATCTAGTTCACCAAGTGCTGACAGTGCCAGGGAAAGGTAATGGTAGACGCTGACAGAAAAAGCGGGACGGTCTTGTTGAGCCAAATAACAGCGTAATTTCGCCAATGATTGCAAATCATAATCATCCAAGGATTTACCAAGGAACAGCACTTCGCCTTCTCCCGGAAATAATCCGGATAGCATCGAAATGGCCGTACTTTTACCGCTGCCATTAGGGCCTATCAGGTGAACAATTTCCCCAGCTTCAATCGAGAATGAAACCGGCAGTAATCGTGGTGGCATGGCCAAATTCTTAGCATCTAAAATCATCACACTCTCATTTATTGCTTGTTCTTCTGCTGCCATGTTCTTCTACTATATGGTCTTCTATTACATAGATCATCATCTGGCCGGAGGTTAATCAATTTGAGAACGCAACAGCATCCAGATGAAGACCGGAGCGCCGATACTTGTAATAACAACGCCTACAGGAAGTTCGGCCGATGGCAGGATAATTTTTGATAAGGTGTCGGCAATAGCGAGCAACAATGCACCGCACATAGCTGCCAGCGGCAGCAGAAAGCGATTTTCGGTACCAAGAGCAAGGCGCAATAAATGCGGAACCACAAGACCAATAAACCCGATGACTCCTCCCAAGGCAACAGATGCCCCAACCAGCAGAGAGACAATCAAGATCAAACGCCATCGAAAGGCTGAAACATCGAGCCCTAGCTGCTTTGCCTGCCCTTCGCCCAGCATAAGAAGATCGAGCTTTTTCCCCTGCGAACACAGCCATAACAGTACGGGCAACACCAGCAACAACAATGAGAGCTGTGACCAACTCACGCCTCCAACGCTGCCCATCAACCAGTACATCAACTGCCTGAGGTTGAGATCGTCACTAAAGTAAAAGGCCCAAGTCACTACCGCCCCCGATAAGATCCCAAGAGCTACGCCTATTAGCAGTAACCTTGCCGTTGAAACCTTTCGTCGCCGGGACAGACCAACCAGAATAAGCGTAAAGCACAGCGCTCCAAGCATAGCGGCTAACATTGTCAGCATCGGATTAGGAGCAAAAGGCAAGACAAATAATAAAACAACCAAGGCGAGGCTGGCACCACCGGAAATGCCGAGTACTCCAGGCTCTGCCAATGGATTACCAAGCAAGACTTGCAATACCGCCCCGGAAGACGCCAGAGAAGCGCCTATTGCCAATGCTGCCAACAATCGAGGCATACGCAGCTGGAGTAATAACTGCTGTTCCAAGCTGCCATCAGGCGACCATGGCCAGATAAAGATTTCGCCCACAGAGAGAGAGAAAAAACTAGCAGCCAGCAGCACTATCGTGATCAGAATAAAACTGAATTTCCACCTAGCCTGCTGGCGTAAAATAAGGTCATTTAAATGCATGGGACGAACACGGTAAAAAGAGAGCGTTTACAATACCTTTTCACCAGAGCAATGAAAAGAAGGCCACCGAAAGAATAATCGATAAATAGCCAAACTATCCAGCCTCATTTAACGGTGACTTGTTCACCAAAGCGAACCTCTGTCTTTTTGACCAATAGGCATGCTCGCTGGCCACGCGCAACATTCGGATTAGGGAACACTACCGACTCCCCGCCCTCCAGCGAGAAATACTCAACGCCCTCGTCACTCCCTAGCAATTTACCCTGTTCAAAATAAGTGAAGTTAGCTTGGTTCGCAGGAAAGGTAAATCGGAAAGCATCGGTGTGTTTTACCAAGGTGCGTGTCACTTTATAAACACACAATCTGTCACCTTCCCATTCCATGGCAAGTTCTGGCTCAGTGACTAATGACAACATCGCAGCACTAAAAGCATTGAGGCGTTCTAGATCATTCTCACCAAACTTAGCCACTTTACCGAGCTCCATCGTAAAAGCCTGCGCCCCGAAATATTCCGCGCTATACCAACTGAATGTCGGTGATGGAGAGTTAGACAATAGTGCGGCTTCTATTTTTGCACGCTGCAAAAAAGCAAATAACCGATTACTCCGGGTAGGATTATCACTATGCGGACTAACAGCAAACGTATAGTGATCAGAATCTCGAATGGCGCAATGAAGGTCTAAATGCCAACGATCTTTCGTGCTGGCTTTAGAGCCGGAATAGAAAAAGCTCACCGCCTTTTGCAGTTGGTTGGCAACGATACAGTCAACGTTGCGCTCTTCATTGTGCCCTTTAAAAAGGCGGTTCATATTCTCATCAATAAAGCGAGTATGTGCGTTGATTGCCTCCGGGTGAGCGATGATTAACAGCAAACGATGCGCAGGAATAATATCTCCTTTTACAATTCCTTCTGCCAAACCCTGGATCAGTTCAATAGGGCTGGTTTCATCGCCATGAACGCCTGACGACAGCACGATATCTTTTTTGTTACCGCTTAGGTCTGCCGGTGTCACCTGAAGCACACCACGCATTAACAGCTGGCAATGAACACCAGATGCCATAGTCCATTCACCACGCTCAAATGCTAACGATAAATCAAGAGTCGCTTCAAGAAACTTCCCTTCTTTCACCTGCTGCAGAAACGCCATTTACAACCTCCGTGTCTATACGATTAAACGGTGAGTTGCTGCACAGCACTAAGAGACTTAATCATTTGATATAGAATCAATCGCAGTGGAACCCACCACAACCAATATACAAGCTAGCTACATATTTGTAACGAACTTGTTTCAGAAGAAGATCGCAAAAAAGAACAAACAGAAAGATGTAATGTATGGAAAGCAAATTGTTACAGCGGAAAGGGCCGTGGTCCTTTTAACCCCCTTAAAAAAGAAAACCCAAGTGAGTCTACACATCTCACTTGGGTTCTTTTATCTTACTTAAAACTGCTACTTTTCGATTTCGATACTTTCTACGCGAGCTTTAAGTTTTTGACCTGGGCGGAAAGTAACAACACGGCGGGCTGAAATTGGAATATCTTCGCCCGTTTTAGGGTTTCTTCCTGGTCGCTCATTCTTGTCACGCAGATCAAAGTTACCAAAACCTGATAGCTTAACCTGTTCGCCACTTTCAAGAGCTTTCCTGATTTCTTCAAAGAAGACTTCCACCGTATCCTTGGCGTCCCGTTTGCTTAATCCAACATTCTCAAACAGGTTCTCAGCCAGATCGGCTTTTGTGAGCGCCATAGATAATTCCCTCAAGACTATGTTGAATGGATAACAGATATAAACCAATTTATATCTGCGCGAATTAGTTACGTAAGGAGTAAGCTATTTATCAACGAATCTGTATGCATTTTATATCGCATAACAAATGCCCTTCCTTAACTAGAGACAAGTTTAAGCCAACTTGCTGATTTCCGCCAACTTTTTTAATTAAAGTTATCATCAAATTATTGATTTTTAGTAGCAAGAAAAGGCTAATTGCATGCATACTGTTGTGCTTCAAATTCACACACCCCAAAAATAAGTACTGTTAAATCATAGTGATACCGGATAACTCTCTAAAATAAGACAAAGAATCAGTAAATACCGCTATCTATCAGAATGTTAGATATTTTTAGATATAGATCAAAAAAAAGCAGCCGTTTCCGGCTGCTTTCATAAAACAATGACTTAAATAACAAAAAACTGCCTACCTAAGACATGCCGTTTATCAGTTAGTCACGCAGGCTTGCACCAAAACGATCAGCAAGAGCAGCAACGATCGCTTCAACTGCATTAGCAATATCTGCTTCTTCTAGCGTGCGTTCAGCTGATTGTAGTGAAAGCGCGATAGCAAGGCTCTTCTGACCTTCCTCGACACCTTTGCCACGATAAACATCAAACAGGTTAACACCCGTTAGCAATTCACCACCGTTTGCACGACAAGCATCTACAACATCACCAGCAGCAACATCGTCGTTGACTACGATTGCGATATCACGACGGTTCGCAGGGAACTTAGAAACAGCAACGGCTTCAGGAAGTACACGAGTATTAATCGCATCCCACTCAAGTTCAAACACAACAGTACGGCCGTTAAGGCCAAACTTGCGCTCAAGCTCTGGGTGAACGGTACCAATGACACCAATCTCTTTGCCATCAACAACAATAGCTGCTGTTTGGCCAGGGTGAAGTGCTGGGTGCTTCGCTGGTTTGAAACCAAATGCTACATCGTTAGCTGTTAGTTCAAGAACAGCTTCCAAGTCGCCTTTTAGATCGAAGAAATCAACAGTGTTGCTTTCAATGTCCCAGTGCTCGTCACTACGGTTACCCGCTATAACACCAGCAAGCATAGGTTCTTGACGCATGCCATTTTCAGCAGTTTCACAAGGAATGAAACGTAAACCGTATTCAAATAGACGAACACGTGGTTGCTGGCGCTTCTGGTTGTGAACAACAGTATTTAGCAGGCCTTGGATTAGACCAAGACGCATTGCTGACATGTCTGCCGAAATTGGGAACGGCAGAACAAGAGGCTCAACACCAGGAACAATCAGAGTTTGCTGCTCTGGCTCAACGAAGCTGTAAGTGATCGCCTCGTGGTAGCCACGATCAACAAGAAGGTCACGTACACGCTTAAGCGGTAGATTAGCTTCTTTATGATCGTTCATGCTAAGTGCAGCAACAGGTGCTTGATTTGGAATATTGTCGTAACCATAGATACGGCCAACTTCTTCAATCAGATCTTGCTCAATAGCAATGTCGAAACGCCATGTTGGTGCTGTCGCAGTCCAACCGTCCGCTGTAGTTTCAACAGTCAGGCCTAGACGCTCTAGAATTTCGACCACGTCAGCATCAGCAATATGGTGGCCTAGCAAATTGTCTAATTTAGTACGACGCAGCGCAACGTTGTTCGGCTTAGGCAGCTCAGCTTCAGACTCTACCGCCACAACCGGTGCCACTTCACCACCACAGATTTCAACGATCAGCTGAGTTGCACGCTCCATTGCACTTGTCTGCAACGCATAATCCACACCACGCTCGAAACGCATTGAAGAATCAGTGTGCAAGCCATAGCTACGCGCGCGCCCACGGATGTGGTCAGGAGCAAAGAAAGCACACTCCAGCATGATATCTGTAGTACCAGACATAACACCAGACAGCTCACCACCGAAGATACCAGCGATAGCCAGTGCCTTGTTATGGTCGGCAACAACAAGTGTATCTGCATTTAGCTCAGCTTCTGAACCGTCTAGAAGAGTCAGCTTTTCGCCCTGCTCTGCCATACGGACGACAATACCGCCTCCGATCTTAGAAAGATCAAATGCGTGCATTGGCTGACCTTGTTCTAGAAGAACGTAGTTAGTGATGTCAACAACAGGATCGATAGAACGAATGCCACAACGACGCAACTTCTCTTGCATCCATAATGGCGTTTCAGCTTTAACGTTCACATTCTTAACGACGCGGCCAAGGTAGCGAGGACACGCAGCAGGCGCTTTAACTTCAATCGAAACAGTATCGTCAATTGAAGGCGCAATAGCTGCAACAGATGGCTCTGTTACGTCCACGCGGTTCAGAACGCCCACTTCACGAGCAAGACCACGAATACTGAAACAATCAGCACGGTTCGCCGTTAGATCAACGTCTACAGTCACGTCGTCTAGCCCAAGGAATTCGCGGAAATCCGTACCCAGTACTGCGGTTTCTGACAGCTCAAGGATACCGTCAGACTCAACATCGATACCTAGCTCAGAGAAAGAACAAAGCATACCGTGAGATGGTTGACCACGCAGCTTCGCTTTCTTTATTTTGAAATCGCCCGGCAATACTGCACCAACAGTCGCAACTGCGACTTTGATACCAAGACGGCAGTTAGACGCGCCACAAACGATGTCTAGTAGCTCTTCAGCACCAATATCAACTTTAGTTACGCGCAGCTTGTCGGCATCTGGGTGCTGTTCACATGAAACAACCTGACCCACTTTAACGCCAGTAAATGAACCAGCCACAGGTAGTACGTCGTCTACCTCTAGGCCTGCCATTGTAATTTGATGTGTTAGTTCGTCAGTAGTAACCGCAGGGTTAACCCACTCACGAAGCCATGATTCGCTGAATTTCATTGTGATTAAACCTCTGGATTACTTGAACTGTTTTAGGAAACGAAGGTCGTTCTCGAAGAACGCACGTAGGTCGTTTACGCCATAACGAAGCATGGTTAGACGCTCAACGCCCATACCAAATGCAAAACCAGAGTATTTCTCAGGGTCAATGCCGACACTGCGAAGTACGTTCGGGTGAACCATACCGCAGCCAAGAACTTCTAACCATTTGCCGTTTTTGCCTTTCACGTCTACTTCTGCAGAAGGCTCAGTGAATGGGAAGTAAGACGGGCGGAAACGAACTTCCACTTCTTCTTCGAAGAAGTTACACAGGAAATCGTGCAAGATACCTTTTAGCTGTGCAAAGTTAACGTTTTCGTCAACTAGCATACCTTCCACCTGGTGGAACATTGGCGTGTGTGTTTGATCGTAATCATTACGGTAAACACGGCCTGGTGCGATAAAGCGTAGAGGCGGCTGGCTTTCTTCCATAGTACGGATCTGAACGCCAGAGGTGTGCGTACGAAGCATCAAATCTGGGTTAAAGAAGAAGGTATCGTGATCCGTACGAGCTGGGTGATCTTCAGCAATGTTCAATGCATCAAAGTTGTGGAAAGCATCTTCAATCTCCGGACCAGCTTCAGTGGTAAAACCAAGCTCACCAAAGAAACTTTCGATACGTTCGATCGTACGAGTAACAGGGTGAATACCACCGTTTTCGATACGACGACCAGGCATAGTCACATCAATCGTTTCTGCAGCAAGCTTTGTTTCAAGTTCAGCTCGTTGTAGTGCGTCTTTACGCTCTACTAGAAGGGCCTGAACAGCTTGCTTCGCTTTATTGATTTCCTGGCCAGCGGCACGACGCTCTTCTGGTGGTAGTTTACCTAGCTGTTGTAATTGAAGGGTTAGGTGCCCTTTTTTACCTAGGTACTGAACTCGGACTTCGTCCAGAGCGACTAATGAATCAGCCTGCTCAATAGCTGCCGTTGCGTTGGCAATGATCTCGTCTAGATGTTGCATCATTTCCTCATCCACCCACAGGTGGCGTCCATAAGGGAGATATAAATTCGCGTAACGATACATACTAAAGAAACAAACGTCTAAATCCAAATCGAATCGCAATAAAAAGAGGGAATTGAACAAAAATAATGCCGCTTCGTTAATAGACGGCTTAACACCGTCATAAACAAGCAATCAATCGCGTGAAGTAATGAAAAATGATGAAACATCATGTTCTGGCTTGAATATGAAAAGCAATAAACTAATTATTGCGAACAATATGAAACAATTAGCTTAACCAATGTAAATTGAGTCACATTTAACAAGTTATACAAACCTGACATTAACCATTACATAACCCGAGATTGCGAACTTAGCGGAGTACACAATGAAAAGAGTTTACGCATTTGATAGCCTCAAAGTACTGGCTATCATGGCAATATTCGTCATTCATTACCCAATTTTTTATGCTTACGGTGGCGAAGTCGAAAATTCTATTCATCTCAGTCTGAATATCCTTGCTCGTTTTGCCGTACCGTTTTTCTTTGCCGTTGCAGGCTACCTTTATTATTTCCAAAGCATAAATAACTGTAGAAGTTACACCACACGCTACCTTACCAAACTGAGCAGGATGTATATCAGCTGGACCATGATCTATCTGCTTATTACCGGTATGGTCTACCAATCCTGGTACCCAGTTACATTTTCAGCTCCTTTTTTTTACGCCACTTTCTATCACGGAAATTTAGGTTCTGAGATCATGTGGTTCATGCCAGCACTTATAATTGCTGTACTACTGCAATTTGTTGCCAAGAAGTTCAATCTAAGCTCCGCGTTGTTTGCAATTGCCTGCGCCCTTCATCTTATCGGCCTAAGCGGTCAATCCTATCAGCCCCTCGTTCCATTTGAGATTTTCAACCCGGAAACAAACACCTTCTTTATCAATTCCCGTGATCCGCTCTTTTTTGGTCTTTTCTATGTGACCCTCGGGTACCAACTCGCAAGAGTCAATGCCGTTAGTCTCATCAAGCGGTTTCCATGGCCGGTATATCTGGTAGGGGTAATTTTATTTTCCGGGCTATCGATAGCTGAAGGCATATGGCTCGTCAAAGGATACGGTGGAATTGTTGCCGACTACTATTTAATGACGATACCTGTCACACTCTCATTCATGGCACTCGCTTTAACATTGCCTACGGTAACAAAGCCATCTATTTTCGCCAAAACCGGAGAGCATAGTGGAGAGATTTACCTCAACCATGGCGTACTAAACATTGCCGTAATGTCAGTATTCTGGCATATGGGAGTCTATTCCGATCCCAAAATAAGTGCTTTGGTTGATAATAATTTTGCACTACAAGCTCTTCTCGTCCCTCTCGCTTTTGCGATCAATTTAACGTTATATTTCTCTATCCGTGGCATTTTCCTTGGTTGTTTTGGCAAGCAAACTCTCAGTAACTTCCGTGAATCTGCAATAGTGACCGGTGCATTCTGGTTGCTATTCATTTATACCAAAAACGACCAGGGCGAAAACTTATTCAACAGCCAGAACCCGATGACACTAATTGCCGCCACATCGGTATGCTGCATGGTTTATTATACTTTTCTTCGTTTTCTGTCCTCTTCCCGCGAACAACAGTCAATTCCTATTCTCAAGCATATTATTGTCGGCACAGCAGTTTCTGGTTATTGGATCGCCCTTTCTGCAAGCGGAATTCTGGATTTTCTTACAGGAATTTATCAAATAGAAGCAAACCCGTATATTGCTGTACTGTCTAGCCCATTAATGACTTTTAGCCTGATCTTTATTGTATCAACAGGCATAACGCTAGGCCTTCAAAGGTGGGTATATACGCCAAGCGTAGAGGCAAAAAAACAAGCAAGCCATTACTATTAGAGGCCGTTCAACAACTTTATTCGCTATCCCTTACGGTAGAATTGAATTTAACGCTGAATTAATAATATTAAATTCGGCATGAACTGGAAGAACAAGCCAAGCATCATCTTGGCTTGTTCCGTTTCACTATCGCTGCGAGCCATAACATCATTAAAAGGCTACACAGTTACTTGGGACAAGTCGCTAGACCTACTTCTTGCCAAACACCCCATGATCCAGACTCTGACGGGTTATCACCTTGAGTCCACCACTGTGCTTGCCACACCTTGCTGGCCCAACTGACTCGGTCACCACTGTTGTACACCTTACTTGGCTCCCATGTCCCTTCACACGTACCAGGCGTTCCAGATGCTGAAACGACAGCACTTACATTAGCGGTATATACCGTCGTCCCCTTATCTGTCGAGAAGTTTAAGGCTACCTGCGCCGTTCCCGCAGCGGATGCTCCAAACTCAATAGCAACAGAGCAACTTTGCCTAGGACTTAATGTTGCTACTGAACATGTATCTGTGCTGATAACAGGTCGCTGGGCTGTACCACTGTAGGCTAAATCAATATCAGTTAGAGTAAAGCTTGTGGTGCCGGTATTATTAATGCTGAAGGTATGGGCTTTTATCTCGCCGACCTTAAATCCTGGCAATATTTGGCTTTTGATATAACCCACAGAAACATTGCCGGCCGGGTTGGCAACTATCCCATCAACCCAACGACGTAAGGCCGCTATATCGCTATAGACACCGTATTTTCCAGGCCTGGCACATCCGATTCCCCAGCTGACAATCCCCAATTGTGTAACCGTTCCGGAGCGGTTTAGCACAATAGGGCCACCACTATCTCCCTGACAGGAATCTTTGCCTCCCTGTGGCAATCCGGCACAGAAAGAAACTTCACCGACGTTACTATAACTACCACCAACAGCACGGCATGTCGCATCCGAAATCAATGGCACGTCCACCTCCATTAATACTGAAGGTGTACTTCCTCCTTCTTTAATCCGACCAAGCCCAGCTACAGCTAACCAGTCACCGACAGTAGCATACTGAGTCAATGCACCTTGAGCTATCTCAACCGATTGAGCACCGACAGGCGCATGGTCAAGCTTCAATAGTGCAATATCGTTAGCCAAATTTTGGGAATTGAAGTTCGGGTGTACATAAATATTTGTCACATTGGCTCTTTGACCATCAGTGCCGTTATATTTCATCCCACCAATTTTAACCGCTATTTGATTGGGTGAATCACCATTAACACAATGTGCCGCTGTTAGCACATAGCCGTCGCCCAAATAACTCGCGCCACAATATGAACGGTTACTGTTTCGGCTGACTATTTGGGTATAGAACCCCCAATCAGCCGCATTGGCAGGCTTACCGCCAACAATACGAGGTTCGTTTTTCGGAGAGACACCATTCCCATGCTCAGCAACAGCCGGTACAGAAAACAACATCGCAGCAGCTAACGTTAAACTTCCTATTGATTTCAATTTGTCGCCCTCTTGATTAGTGATTGATATGTAAATAATTCAATTGCTTACACCACATAACAAACCAAGCAGATAAATGTGAAATTCCAAATATGAAACTAGCTAGCCACAGAAAATATCGAGAGAAATCCCATTAAAACATTCGGCTGTACATCAATTATCAAACAAAAGTGACACACATCATCATGATTTCTTGGCTGATATCTAACAACAAATATCAACATAGGGAAGAGACAGGAAGGTAGTTTGCTTAACGAATCATAACGTCATAGAGGGAGGGACGAGACAAAACAGCACATAAAAAAAAGGAGAGCCGAGGCTCTCCTTTTCCATCAAACTGGACTGAAATTACAGTGCAGCTTTCGCTTTTTCAACTAGTACTGTGAAAGTAGCTTTGTCGAATACTGCGATATCAGCAAGGATCTTACGATCGATTTCGATAGATGCTTTCTTAAGACCGTTGATTAGACGGCTATAAGACATGCCATTCTGGCGTGCTGCAGCATTGATACGTGCAATCCAAAGTTGACGGAAAGTACGTTTCTTGTTGCGACGGTCACGGTAAGCATACTGACCAGCTTTAGTAACAGCCTGGAAAGCTACGCGGTAAACACGTGAACGTGCTCCGTAGTAACCTTTAGCTTGTTTAAGAACTTTCTTGTGACGTGCACGTGCTTGTACACCACGTTTTACGCGAGGCATAGGAGACTCCTAACTAAATTAAAATATAAAACTAAAAACTATTAAGCGAACGGAAGCATACGTGCAACTGCTGCAACTTCACATGCTGGAAGAATCGCATTTGGACGAAGCTGACGCTTGTTCTTAGTAGTACGTTTAGTAAGGATGTGACGCTTAGTCGCGTGCTTAAACTTAAAGCCACCAGCAGTTTTCTTGAAACGCTTAGCAGCACCTTTGTTGGATTTCATCTTTGGCATGATGAGACTCCGCATTGTTGATAGTTAATAAACATAGTAATCAGGCGAACAAAAGCGCTGCCTAAGCAGCGCTTTTAGCTACTTGAATGCCGTAATTACTTCTTCTTTGGAGCAAGCATCATAGTCATTTGGCGACCTTCAACTCGGTTCGGGAAGCTCTCGCAGACCGCTAGGTCTTCAAGCTCTTTCTTAATACGGTTCAAAAGTTCAATACCAAGATTCTGATGGGCCATTTCACGACCACGGAAACGTAGTGTGACTTTACCCTTATTGCCCTCTTCTAAAAAGCGAGTCAGGTTGCGCAGTTTTACCTGATAATCGCCTTCGTCTGTACCAGGTCGGAATTTAACTTCCTTGATCTGGATTTGTTTCTGCTTTTTCTTTTGCTCTTTAGCAGCCTTCGCCTTTTCGAACAGGTACTTGCCATAGTCCATCACACGACAAACAGGTGGCTCGGCATTCGGGCTGATTTCAACTAAATCCACACCAGCTTCATTAGCAATACGAGTCGCTTCATCAAATGAAACAACACCAATTGATTCACCATCAATTCCCGTTAGACGCACTTCGTTAACACCGCGAATTTCACCGTTTAGACGATGCGCATTTTGTTTAACTGGTGCTTGAGTTCTTCTTCCGCCTTTAATACCTTAGTCCTCCAAAACATTAAGCGTACGACTGCTAATCTCTTGCTGCAAGAATGCAACAAGGTCATCAATCTTCATTTTACCCAAATCTTTACCCTTGCGAGTACGAACTGCTATTTCGCCTGCTTCGACTTCTTTGTCGCCGCAAACAAGCATGTAAGGCACTCGCTTCAAAGTATGTTCGCGGATTTTAAAGCCAATCTTCTCATTTCTCAAGTCCGCATTGACTCTAATTCCACTTTTTTGCAGTTTTTCTACTACTTCTTGTACATATTCTGACTGACTGTCAGTAATATTCATCACGACAGCTTGCTGAGGCGCCAACCATGTAGGGAAGAAGCCTGCGTATTCTTCAATCAAAATACCGATGAAACGCTCTAGTGAGCCAAGAATAGCACGGTGGATCATAACAGGAGTGTGACGTTCGTTGTCTTCACCCACGTATGTTGCACCTAAACGCTCAGGCAGAGCAAAGTCTAGCTGAACAGTACCGCACTGCCAAGCGCGATCTAGACAATCGTGCAAGGTAAATTCGATCTTAGGGCCGTAGAATGCCCCTTCGCCCTCTTGAATCTCAAATGGAATTTCCATCGACTCAAGAGCTAGCGTAAGGTCAGACTCCGCTTTATCCCACATTTCATCAGATCCTACACGCTTTTCAGGGCGAGTAGATAGCTTCACAACAATGTTGTCGAAGCCAAATGTCTGATAAGTATCATAAACCATTTTAATGCAAGATGTAACTTCTTCTTGCACCTGGGCTTCAGTACAGAAGACATGAGCATCATCCTGTGTGAAACCACGTACACGCATAATGCCATGTAGTGCACCTGATGGCTCATTACGGTGGCACGAACCAAACTCAGCCATACGCAATGGCAGATCACGGTATGACTTCAGGCCTTGGTTAAAGATCTGAACGTGACCCGGGCAGTTCATCGGCTTGATAGCATATTCACGGTTCTCGGAGCTTGTTGTGAACATCGCTTCGGCGTATTTGTCCCAGTGACCAGAGCGTTCCCAAAGAACACGGTCCATCATTAATGGGCCTTTTACTTCCTGGTATTTGTATTCCGTCAACTTCTGACGAATGAACACTTCTAGCTCACGGAAGATAGTCCAGCCATTGTGATGCCAGAACACCATACCCGGTGCTTCTTGCTGCATGTGGAACAGATCAAGATGCTTACCAATCTTACGGTGATCACGCTTTGCTGCCTCTTCAAGACGAGTAAGGTGCGCTTTTAGCAACTTCTTATCTTGGAAAGCTGTACCATAGATACGTTGAAGCATCTTATTATCGCTGTTACCACGCCAGTACGCACCAGCAACACTCAGCAGTTTAAAATGCTGGCAGAAGCCCATGTTAGGTACGTGAGGACCACGACACATATCAATGTATTCTTCGTGGTGGTACAGACCCGGACGATCGTCTTTAGAAACGTTCTCGTCTAGAATTTCAATTTTGTAAGTCTCACCGCGCGCATCAAACGTATCACGCGCTTCTTGCCAACTTACCTTCTTCTTAACAACGGCATACTTCGTTTTCACAAGCTCTTTCATGCGCTTTTCGATCGCATCAACGTCTTCTTGTGTCAAAGATTGCTCAAGGTCAATATCATAGTAGAAACCATTGTCGATCGTCGGACCGATCGCCATTTTGGCTTCAGGATAAAGTTGCTTAATAGCGTGGCCCAGAAGGTGCGCACAAGAGTGACGGATGATTTCCAAACCGTCTTCGTCTTTTGCAGTGATGATTTCTAGGCTGGCATCATTTTCAATCAAATCGCACGCATCAACACGCTCACCGTCAACACGGCCAGCAATACATGCTTTCGCAAGACCCGGACCGATTGATAGTGCAACATCCATAGTTGATACAGCATTGTCGAATTGACGTTGGCTGCCGTCAGGAAGAGTAATTACAGGCATGAATATGTCCTTTCACAGTGGTGCCACACACCAAGTAGCACATGTTGAATTTATATAAGCTTTGAGAAGCTTAGATGAATGAATAAAAGCTTCTGAACCGGTTCCGCAATACAGAGCAGCACAGTGAACAGAAACGAAGGCGAAACTATATCAAACGGTTGTGGCCGATTGCAAAGGCACTGACAAAATTAATTGCTATATCAGGAAATAACCTGCACCTTCCTCTCAACTCTCCCCTTTATCCCGCAATATTAGTTCTACAGCCCTTTTGTACCCGATTGTAACGGCAGGAACGACATTCTCTGACAAAGCGTTGCTAGAGATCACAAAATTTATTTTGTACAGTGTGCACAATCTAATCATTTATACCAAAACAACTACATAGACGGATTTCAACAATGAAAAAGCTAGCACTGGTAATCGCCGTATCCCTTCTTTCAAGCCAAGCTCTTGCAGGCGAAACTTACATTCGCAATGGTAATATTTATTCTAACGAGGGTGACGGTTTTGTAGAAGCTGGCGTTGTTAGCGGCAGTGAACTATATAAAGGGCAAGATAAAACAACAGCCATCGTTCTAAATGGTGGCTATCACGGCGAAGACTTCAACGTTGACCTTAGCGGTATTAACTACCGCTTCATCGGTAGTAACAGCGACTTTGTTAACATCAGTACTTATTTTACAGCAGGCGGTATTAGTTACGATGCAGGTGATGCGGACGCACTAAAAGGAATGAAGGATCGCAAGATGAGTGGCGATCTTGGCATCAACGCTGACTTCCAGCTTGATCAAGGTACTGTATCAACCTACTTACAACACGATGTAACTGGCGCTTATAAAGGGTTCATCGGCGGCGCGAAGTATTTCCATGTAATGGACTTCGGGGTTGCTGACTTCGTCCCATTCGCTGGCGTTAGCTATCTGAGCAAAGACTTTGTCGACTATTACTATGGCGTGAAAGCATCAGAAGCGACGGCAACGCGAAAAGCATACTCTGGTGAGGGTGATTTTGCTGTAAATGTCGGCTACAAGCTCGTTGTTCCAGTCACCACAAATATCGACATAACTCAAAGCACGGCCTACACCCGTTTAGGTTCAAAAATTTCTGACTCACCTATCGTTGATAGTGCTAACCAATGGCTGATCGGCGCAACTGTCGCTTATCACTTCTAAGCCTCTGCTTGTCACTGATTATGAGCAGCGTCCAATACCGCGGACGCTGCTCTTGTACGCAATAAAAAAGGAATCTTCTCCACTTTTAGATGTTTCTTATCATCCCAGTTAAAACAAACTTGAAATGCTGAGAAAAAATTGCTTTCATTTGTATAGGCAATTATGGAAAAACAGCAATGGCTCAGTCACCGCGATATCTTCAGATCAAACACTATCTCAGCGAAAAAATTCAGTCTCGTACTTGGCCTCCCGGCTTCAGGATCCCAACAGAAATTGAATTATCAGAACAATTCTCTGTTAGCCGTATGACGGCAAACAAAGCTATACGCGATTTGGTCAAAGATGGCTTCTTGGAGCGGACACCTCGCTTAGGAACCTTTGTCTGCCAAAAAAAAGCTGAGTCCCCTCTAATGGAAATTCGCAACATTGCTGCTGAAGTAAAGAATCGAGGCCATGATTACGCCACTAAGGTGATAAGCCAAATAATGGTAGAAGCCAATGATGACATTGCACTTCAGCTCGGAGTGCGCCACGGAACCAATGTTTACTTTACCCAAATCGTCCATTTTGAGAACGATGCTCCCATTCAACTAGAGGAACGATGGGTAAACCCTGACTTTGTACCCGACTATATTGAGCAAGACTTTACCCGCCAGACCCCAAACGAGTACTTGGTTCAAACCTGCCCACTCAGTGATATTGAACATACTGTCGAGGCCATCTTGCCGACTAAACGGATTTCAGACCTGTTGAGGATGGCATCCAGCTCCCCATGCTTGCTGTTAAACCGCCGTACCTGGAGCGATAAAAACCTGATCAGCACCGCCCTGCTGTATCACCCGGGAGACAAATATAAGTTAAGTTCAAGAAGCAAAGTTTAAGATCGAGGAAAAAGAAGCTTATTGAGCATCCTAGAAACTATGATCTAGGCACTCGTTGCTTCTTTTTTATGCTTCTTTTGCATAGTACCTCAAAGCCGCAATACCACTTCTAATTACGATCTTTCCAAAGCAGATTCTTTCTCGAGTCTAGGGCTTTATTATCTAAAAGCCGACTTTTGTCTTCCCGATCAAACACCAACTTTTTACCCACTGTCAGCTAATAATTACAATTATGATCACATTTTCTTTACATACCGTCTTGAGTTTCACGCCATAATTGGCTATTTATTTGTATATACATAATCAGCATTGAAGATGAGCGTCCATGGATCGAGTACTGACAAATCTAAAAATGGTCACCATGCAGCCAGGCACAGATTACCTAATCATAGAAAATGGAATGATTGGCATCCAAGACGGTAAAATCATGCTGGCCGGTCATGCTAGGTACGATGATCTGCACGGTCACCCTGATGTCGTCGACTGTCAGGGAGCGTTAGTCACTCCGGGGTTGATCGATTGTCATACTCACCTCGTGTTCGCAGGCAACCGTGCCAACGAATTCGAGCAACGTCTCAACGGCGTTCCATACGAAGAAATAGCCAAAGCCGGTGGCGGCATTATCTCGACAGTTCATGCCACACGGACAGCGTCGGAGGATGAATTGTACGAGCTGGCGGTGCAGCGCCTGAATGGACTAAAGCAAGACGGTGTTACTACCATAGAGATTAAATCTGGTTATGGCCTTACTCTGGCCGATGAGCTAAAAATGCTGCGTGTCGCCCGTCGAATTGGTGAAATGGAAGACATCAAGGTATCTACAACCCTGTTAGCCGCCCATGCCTTGCCACCTGAGTATGCAGGCAGAGCTGATGATTACATTGATTTTGTTTGCCGAGAAATCATTCCTGCCGCCACCAAGGAGAAACTGGCGGATGCAGTGGATGTTTTCTGCGAAGGTATCGGCTTTAGTACTGAGCAATGCCTGCGAGTTTTTACCGCTGCGAAACAACATGGCCTGAACATTAAGGGCCATACCGAACAACTTTCCAACCTTGGTGGAAGTGCGTTGGCAGCCCGGATGGGGGCAACCTCGGTTGACCATATTGAATACCTAGACAGCGAAGGTGTAACAGCACTCGCGACAGGTAATACGGTAGCCACCTTATTGCCAGGTGCCTTTTACTTCCTGCGCGAATCGCAGCAACCGCCTATCAAACTGCTGCGTCAGAACAATGTACCGATGGCCATCGCCACTGATTTTAATCCGGGCACCTCTCCGATTGCTTCGCTGCGCACCGTAATGAACATGGGTTGCACCCTATTTAGGCTAACTCCCGAAGAGTGCTTACGGGGCGTCACCGCCAATGCTGCCCAGGCTCTAGGACTTCATGACACCCGAGGTCAAATTCGCGTTGGCATGGAGGCAGATCTTGCTATCTGGAACCTCGAAACACCTGCCGAGCTGTCATACCGCCTTGGTGTTCCCGACCTTATAGCCCGTGTCGTAGACGGCCACCTATTTCCTTCTAGCGGAGAGAAGCATAATGCCAATTGATATGAGCTCATGGCAAGGGCGTACAGATCCCGAAGACGGCGATCTGGGTCTACGCTGGCACCAGAAAATACAACCGGCTGATCAGGCTAACGAAGAAGGGATCATGTTACTTGGTTTTGCCTGTGATGAAGGGGTTTCTCGCAACAAAGGGCGTACAGGTGCTTACGGGGCCCCGGTGGCTATTCGAAAAGCACTGGCAAACTTAGCCTGGCATCATACCGGCCCAGTCTATGATGGTGGTGATATCGGCTGTAATGATGGCAATCTCGAGCTTGCACAGCACCGCTTGGGCGAAGATGTCAGCAAAGCACTGCGCCAGCGTCATAAAGTCATCGTTTTCGGTGGCGGTCATGAGGTCGCATGGGGAACTTTCCAAGGTATTGGAAGCTACTTGGTACAAAAGCAGTACGTCGCCAGTCCAGAAGATGACTCAAGTTTAAATGAGCAAACTGCCGAGCCGGCACCAAACGTAGGAATCATCAACTTTGATGCTCACTTCGATCTCAGAAACCCGCCTGCCGGCCAACAATCAGAGATGGGTAGCTCGGGTACCCCCTTTCATCAGGCGGCCCGCTTTTGCCAGCTACAAGGCTGGCCGTTTAAATACGCCTGCCTTGGCTTGAGCCGCACAGGCAATACTCAGGCGCTTTATGCAAAGGCAGATAGCCTTGGTGTGCTCTATAAAGATGATACCGAGCTCACTCACCAGCAAATAGAGCAAACAGTAACTGAGCTACAACATTTTATTGATCTGTGTGACTACCTCTATCTCACTATTGATCTTGATGTCTTTCCCGCCACCGTTGCACCAGGTGTTAGCGCACCAGCCGCACGCGGGGTTCCTTTCGATATCGTCGAGTTGCTGCTTGAGCCAATACTTGCAGCCAAAAACCAGAAAGGTGAGTCAAAAATTCTGGTCGCGGATCTCGCCGAGTACAACCCTCGTTTTGATATCGACAACCAAACAGCACGGCTAGCCGCAAGGTTAGCCTGGACAATCGCCCGTGCCATTCGATAACGAATCGGTACTGCAAGGAGAGCCAAATGACGCAACCTACGTCTCAACACCAGTCAAACCCACGTTTAGATGAAACCAGAACAGTTAAAGCCCCTACCGGGACACAGCTAAACGCCAAGTCATGGTTAACAGAAGCTCCGCTTCGGATGCTGATGAACAACTTGCACCCGGATGTTGCCGAGCACCCTCATGCGCTTGTGGTATACGGCGGTATTGGTCGCGCAGCCCGTAACTGGGAATGCTATGACAAGATTGTTGAAGTATTGCAACGTCTGGAAGACGATGAAACGCTACTGGTTCAATCCGGGAAACCTGTAGGGGTATTCAAGACTCATAACAACGCGCCGCGAGTATTGATTGCGAACTCAAATCTGGTTCCGCACTGGGCAAACTGGGAGCATTTCAACGAGCTCGATAAAGAAGGCCTGATGATGTATGGCCAGATGACAGCGGGTAGCTGGATCTATATCGGCTCACAAGGCATTGTTCAGGGTACATATGAAACTTTTGTCGCTATGGCTCGTCAGCATTTCAATGGTGATGCCAAAGGTCGCTGGATCCTAACTGGTGGCTTGGGTGGTATGGGCGGCGCTCAGCCTCTGGCTGCAACGATGGCTGGATTCTCTATGCTTGCTGTCGAGTGTGATGAATCGCGCATTGATTACCGTCTGCGTACTGGCTATATCGATTGCAAAGCGACCAGCCTTGATGAAGCGCTGGCCATTATCGAAGAATCGAAACAAACCGGTAAGCCTATTTCTGTTGGCCTGTTGGCAAATGCTGCAGATGTCTACCCGGAACTAGTTGAACGTAACATTGTTCCAGATGCAACGACTGACCAAACATCCGCACATGATCCACTCAATGGCTACCTGCCTAAAGGCTGGAGCATGGAGTATGCCGCCGAAATGCGAACCAAAGACGAGCCGGCCGTCATAAAAGCGGCTAAGCAGTCGATGGCTATTCAGGTACAGGCGATGTTGGATCTGCAAAAAGCCGGCTCGGCAACAGTTGACTACGGTAATAATATCCGTCAGATGGCATTTGAAGAAGGCGTAGAAGATGCCTTTGATTTTCCGGGATTCGTACCGGCCTATATCCGTCCATTATTCTGCGAAGGCATTGGTCCATTCCGTTGGGCGGCACTATCTGGTGACCCGGAAGATATCTATAAAACCGATCAAAAAGTGAAAGAGCTGATCCCAGATAACCCTCATCTTCACAACTGGCTGGATATGGCACGCGAGCGAATTCAGTTCCAGGGGCTACCGGCTCGTATTTGCTGGGTCGGCTTGAAAGATCGAGCCCGTCTAGGTAAAGCATTTAACGAAATGGTCAAAAATGGCGAGCTGAAGGCACCAATCGTCATCGGCCGAGACCACTTGGATTCAGGCTCTGTTGCCAGCCCTAACCGCGAGACCGAAGGCATGATGGACGGTTCGGATGCTGTATCTGACTGGCCGCTACTGAATGCGATGCTAAATACCGCATCAGGTGCAACCTGGGTATCATTACACCACGGTGGTGGCGTTGGTATGGGCTTCTCTCAGCACTCGGGGATGGTTATCGTGTGTGACGGTAGCGACGAGGCTACAGAGCGTGTCGGTCGAGTGCTTCGAAACGACCCTGCAACCGGAGTAATGCGCCATGCCGATGCTGGTTACGACATCGCCATTAACTGTGCAAAAGAGCAAGATCTTGACTTGCCAATGATCACCTCCCCGTCAGCATCAAAATAATCAACGGTAGCAAGAAGGAAGTTGTATGTACCTATTAGAAATTAATCCGGGAAAACTATCTCTTAAGCAACTCCGTGAAATCAGCCGCCAACCTGTCGAGCTGTCTCTGCATGAATCAGCGCAGGAAGGCATGCTGGCAAGTACCCAGGCGGTTGAGCAAGTTATTGCCGAGGATCGTGTTGTTTATGGTATTAACACCGGTTTTGGTCTGCTCGCCAATACCCGTATCGCCGTTGAAGATCTTGAAACATTGCAGCGCAGTATCGTTCTGTCACATGCCGCCGGTATCGGTGAATTTATGGACGATGCAACCGTACGCCTAATGATAGCTCTGAAAGTAAACAGCCTTTCTCGTGGCTATTCAGGCATTCGTCCATTAGTCGTGAATGCGCTAATGCGGCTTGTTAACTCAGAAGTTTATCCGTGTATACCCAAGAAAGGCTCTGTCGGCGCATCGGGCGACCTCGCCCCTCTAGCCCATATGAGTACGGTGTTGCTAGGTGAAGGTCAGGCCCGCTACCAAGGTGAAGTCATTAGCGGTGCGGCAGCACTAAAAATTGCAGGCCTGGAGCCTGTTACGCTGGCACCGAAAGAAGGGCTGGCTCTGCTCAATGGTACGCAGGCTTCTACGGCCTTTGCTCTCGAAGGCTTGTTCGCCGCAGAAGATCTCTATGCTTCTGGTACGGTATGTGGTGCCATGTCCGTTGACGCGGCCCTAGGAAGTCGCCGTCCGTTTGATCCTCGTATCCACCGTGTACGTGGTCATCGCGGCCAGATTGATGCCGCAACGGCATACCGCCATATGTTGAATAAAGACAGCGAGATTGGTCTGTCACATCAGCAGTGCGAAAAAGTACAAGACCCTTATTCGCTTCGCTGCCAGCCACAGGTAATGGGTGCCTGTCTGCAGCAAATCCGCAACTCTGCTGACATTTTGGTAATTGAAGCCAATGCTGTTTCGGATAACCCGCTGGTATTTGCCGACGATGGTGACATCATCTCGGGCGGTAATTTCCATGCAGAACCTGTCGCTATGGCGGCTGATAACTTAGCCCTGGCCATTGCTGAGATTGGTAGCCTTTCCGAGCGTCGTATGGCACTGCTTATCGACAGCGCCCTCAGCAAACTACCCCCTTTCTTGGTTGATAATGGCGGCGTTAACTCTGGCTTTATGATAGCTCAGGTTACATCAGCAGCGTTAGCCAGCGAAAACAAGACACTGGCACACCCCGCTTCTGTCGATAGCCTGCCAACATCTGCCAATCAGGAAGATCATGTCTCTATGGCAACCTTTGCTGGCCGGCGCCTGACAGACATGGCTGAAAATACCCGTGGTATCTTGGCCGTCGAACTACTGGCTGCTGCTCAAGGGCTAGATTTCAGAAGCCCGAACAAGAGTTCTGAGCGTATTGAACTGGCCAAGGCTCAATTACGTGAGCGTGTTAGTTTCTACGACAAAGATAGATACTTCGCCCCGGATATTGAAAAAGCAAACCAGCTGCTTAAAGAGGCTACACACAACACACTAATGCCAGCGCAGCTACTACCAAGCGTATAAAACTTGCCAAATCAAAAGCCGGAAGAGTTTTTTTCCGGCTTTTTCACTATTTTGTCATCATTTTAAATCATCTTTTTAATATTGATTTGACTATTATTTAAGTGTCGTCACCTGTTCGGACAAGCTAAAACCTTGATAAGCGCACAGTAATTTGTGCAATAAATAGACTAAGATGTTGATGAGACAATTATAAAGTTTCATCTCGTACTATCTTGATCAGCCGTGGAGGGTGCTATGTGGCAAGCGATTTCTCACCAGCTTTCAGACGTTTTAGGTAAACCATTCAAAATCACAGAAAAGGAACCTCTTGAAGGCGGTGATATTAATGAATGCTACTGTATTGGCGATGACAATGATCGCTTCTTCTTGAAGCTCAACGATCGTGACTTGCTCATGATATTCGAGACTGAGGCCGAAAGCTTGCGTATCCTCAACGAGGCTGATTGCATTCAGGTACCTCAATTCCTTCATCTCGGGACCAGCCGAGACAAGTCCTTCCTGGTTTTAAATTACCTACCGACAAAAGTTCTCGATAATGATGCGGCTTATACGCTCGGGCAAGAGCTTGCCAGATTGCACTCATGGGGAGAGCAAGCTGAATATGGCTTTGATTTAGATAACTACATCGGGTTGACCCCGCAACCGAACAAGTGGCGTCGCCGCTGGTGTCGTTTCTTTGCCGAGCAGCGTATTGCCTGGCAATTGCAGATCTGCCAGGAAAAAGGCATAGATTTAGGCAATATAGATACGATTACCAGCCGTGTTATCGACATTTTGATGCACCACCAGCCTAAACCTTCCCTACTACACGGTGATCTCTGGCATGGCAATACCGCCGTTACTGTGACCGGCCCTATTATTTTTGATCCGGCCAGTTACTGGGGTGATCGTGAGTGTGATATAGCGATGACCGAACTCTTTGGCGGCTTCCCTCAAACGTTCTATGATGGCTATCAATCTGTTTGGCCCTTGGATGAGGGTTATCAGGAACGTAAAGAGCTTTATAACCTCTACCATGTACTGAATCACTGTAACCTGTTCGGCGGAAGTTATATTTCCCAAGCCGAACACTCAATAAAGAAACTCGGTCTGCTTAAGTAACGAACACCTTCAGGGTTACTCTCAACCAAGTATCTATGGTATCTTCGGTGCAAAATAACAAGCTGAGCATTTAGCTAATAATCCAGCTAAGTGCTCAGCTTGTTATTGTTAATACTTTTGTTGAGATAAAGCGATGTTACAAGCTGCTGTTTTTGATATGGATGGCCTACTGGTCGATTCAGAACCCTTCTGGCAACGCGCCCAAGTTGATATTTTTTCTTCGATCGGTGTACAAATCAAGCAAGAAGATACCCTGCAAACCATGGGGTTACGTATCGACCAAGTCGTTGAGTTCTGGTTTGCCAAGCAACCTTGGCAAGGAGCTGACTGTGCCACGGTAACGGAAATGATTGTTGCTCGAGTAGAAGAGCTGGTCAAAGAGCACAAACCAATGCTACCTGGTGTGCTAGAAGCTTTAGCAACCTGCGAGCAGTTGGGTTTAAAAATTGCCCTAGCCTCGTCTTCCCCAATGCGTCTGATTCGGGCAACGCTGGAAGCACTATCATTGGAAAGTAAATTCTCTGCCGTGCTCTCTGCCGAGCACTTGCGTTATGGGAAGCCTCACCCCGAAGTCTACATTAATGCCGCCGACGAGCTAGGCGTCCCGCCACAAGCTTGTGTGGCTTTTGAAGACTCGGTTAATGGCCTACTCGCAGCCAAAGCGGCTCAGATGAAAGGGATCGCAGTACCGGAAAAAGCCTATGCCGATGATGCGCGCTGGGCGATTGCCGATAAGAAACTTTCCTCGCTTCACGAAGTAAATCAACAGCTAATCTCTAGCTTATAGCACGCGAGTTATACTCAAGTGAGATGAAGACAAACCGACTTGTCTTCACCTCTCGTTTTGTATGTGCTTTCTTGGTTGAAATGAACCCAATCCAGCATTTTATCGAACAACGTAGATCTTATAAAATAAGAAATATCCAACCAATAAATAACATCCCTAGCAAATTATCTATTATTTATCCAAAACTTCATGCTCAATCAAACTTTACAGTTAATTCTCTGCAAAAACGAATACACGGCGCTAAAGTTTAGGTATATCGATTATTCCAATAAATCAGTAAATATGACTGTTTTATGTGCTCGGCACCCTACAGGAGTACAAAATGAAAAACTATTCAGAACAAGGTGTTATCTGCCCTCATTGCGGACATCATATCAGAATTACACTCGATGCCAGTGCTGGAAGCCAAGAGTTCTACGATGATTGTCCGGCATGTTGCCATGCCATACATTTAACGATGGAAGTTGATGAGCTGCATAAAACGATTAATTTGTTTGTCGACGCTGATGACGAGCAAATATTTTAATCAATAACATTGGAATAAAGCAGACTAACAGCTGAACATAATACCCCTGCTGTTTTAACCGCAGGGGATACATTTCTAAAAACGTCAATAGTTACTCTGTTCTGGCCGCCAGTACACGCTCCACCGTATCAACGATCGCCTGAGTCTGGGGATCAATTTCTATATTGACGATATCTCCGACTAGACGCTGACCAAATAGAGTCCGATTCAGGGTTTCAGGGATCAAATGCACACAGAAACTATTTTCTTTCACATCCCCAATCGTTAATGAACAGCCATCAATACCGATATACCCCTTACGTAAGACATATTTGGTGTAAGCTTCTGGCAATTGAAACCAGATTGTACAATTGTTAGGTGTCGTAATGACATCACAGATTCCGGTTGAGAAATTGATATGCCCCGACATTGAATGGCCGCCTATTTCATCGCCGAATTTTGCTGCGCGTTCAATGTTAACGGCATCACCGATTTCCAGCAGGCCAAGGTTGGTGACTTTCAGCGTCTCCTGCATCAAATCAAATGATACCTTGTCGTCATTGAACTCGGTTACGGTCAAGCAACAGCCGTTATGCGCGACTGATGCTCCGATCTCAAGCCCAGACAGCAACTGCGAAGGCATCCGGATAACATGAGTCTGAAAATGCTCCTTCTTAATGAGCTCGATGACTTCTGCAGTCCCCTGAACAATCCCGGTAAACATAATTTCTCCTATATACTTTTTAGACGCCACATAATAAAGGCATTGCATACGCATGCCGTAAATCATCCAGAAAGCCCTACAACTGAAGCAAAAACCTTATAAAACACTGTTATAACATTTGTAACATCCAACAGGAGGATATATCCTTCGATGCATTCAATGTCGGTATGCCTATTCCTTAAAAGTCCAAGGAAATAAAATGTTAAGCAAGTTATCTAAAAACCTTGGCCTTCGAATTCAGTTAACCTTGACTCTGCTTGTATTATTAACAGCGGTTCCTATCGGCCTCTTATGGTATCACAGCTCGGAACAGGTCCGTTTGCAGACCGTCGAAAAACTGTACCGCCACTCCAGCGAAACCATATATAACCAACTGGACAGTTTCTTTTCTGAGGCTAAAATCGTCTATCAACACCAACAAAGAATAGAGAAAGATCTCCCCGATATTGTTCAGGATCGTGACCGACTAATTGCTCACCTGGCCAATGTTTTAAACCACCACTTTAATATCGATTATTTCTATTTCGCCAATACAGAGGGAGGACTTGTTTCTCTTGGCCACGATTGGGACAGGCACTTCATACGACTAGAATCTGATGATAGTAGTGCAGGTATGTTAACCAGCTATGAAGCACAGTATGACGGAAAAGGCGGAAATATTACTGCACAGGCAGAAAATTTTGATGCACGAAATAGGCAGTGGTACCAAAGTGCACTAAAGTCAGAGCAACCAGTATGGAGTGACATTTACTCAGGCGCTATCGATCACAATCTACTTGGTATTACTCTGTCTAAAGCCCTACGAGATGAAAAAAATCAGGTTATCGGGGTATGGGGGCTTGATATCACTCTCACCAGTGTTGCCAAAGAGCTAATAAAAGCCAAGCCAAGTGAAAATAGTACTGTCGCACTAGTTAATGAAAAGGGGCAAATTCTTGCTAGCAGTAACCCCCAACATAGCCCGAAACAAGGGATGCTCGTTACTGTTAATTCATCACAAGCGCACGCATTAGGTAAGCTGTGGAAATTAATAAAACCACATGCAAACCAATCCCGTAACGAACAAGCACATGATGTGACTCAAACCTTTCAGTTCCAAGGCCAATCTTGGCTTAGCTACCATACTCAATACCCACTGAGTAAAAGCCGTCAAATGCGAATCGTGATTTACTCGCCAGTATCAGATCTTACTCAAGACTTCCTGCAAGCTAAGCACTATGCCATCATCATTACCGTTTTGATGATTGTCCTTGCAGCATACTATGGCGCAATAGGAACCCAATATACGTTAACCCCCATCCGCCAGCTAACCAAAATTGCAGAAGAGATTAGCCAGGGAAAGTGGAACAAAAAAATTACTGTCGAACGAGATGATGAAGTCGGTCAACTTGCAAAGTCATTCAATAAAATGACAACACATTTGGAATCGACCATTCACCAACTAGACCAGCAGCAACAGGAAACCAAAAGGTTAAATGCGTTACTCGAAGAGCAAAACTCTCGGCTGGAAGAACGGGTAAAAGCCCGTACCGAAGAATTGAGCCAACTCAACAAACGACTCCGTCAGCTCGCCGATATCGATCCTCTCACCGGAATAGCAAACCGCCGTCTTTTTTGGGAACAATTCGAGAATACCATCGGAGATACCCACGGATGGTTACTGATCCTCGATATTGATAATTTTAAACAGCTAAATGATAGCTATGGCCACATAACTGGTAATCTAGCACTTCAACACTTTGCCAAACTCTGCCAAAACTGCTTGTCTGATAATGATTATATCGGCCGAATTGGTGGAGAGGAATTTGCTATCTGGTCTGAAAGCAGCAGCGTCAAACACGTACAACAACTCACTGAACACATTTTTGATACCCTCAAAAAATCACCACTGAACATACAAGGAAAACCAATTTTCATCACTACCAGTATTGGTGGTACTAACTGCTTCCCAGGGAAATTGAGCTGTTACGCCATTGCTGATAGGATGCTCTATAAAGCCAAACAGACTGGCAAGAATAAAGCCGTTATCGACACTAGCTTAACTCGCCTAACCTGATTGTAATTTCATCGACAGCAATTGTATCCGCGCCTCGAAGCGCTATAATCCACGCTCGTTCCATTTGTATTACTATTCTCTGCTTCAGGAGCACTCTGTGCATAATTACAGGCGTGAAACACGCCACTTACTAAAGCTCGCAATACCTGTTCTCATTGCTTCTGTCGCTCAGACATCCATGGGCTTTGTTGATACCGTCATGGCTGGCGGTGTCAGTGCCACCGATATGGCTGCAGTTTCTGTGGCAGCAAGTATTTGGCTTCCCTCGATCCTATTTGGTGTCGGCTTGCTTATTGCTTTAGTCCCAATCGTAGCAACGCTTAACGGTTCAGGTAAAAAGCAGAAAATCCCATTCGAAGTACAGCATGGCTTTATGTTGGCAGCAATCGTATCCTTCCCAATAATTTGGGTGCTATACAATGCAGGCTCCCTTATTGACATGATGGATGTAGAACAAGCACTGGCTGAGAAAACTGTTGGTTATCTCCATGCAGTATTGTTTGCTGTTCCTGCCTTTCTCTTTTTTCAGACTCTTAAAAGTTTCTCTGAGGGCTTGTCACTCACCGTACCAGCTATGGTTATTGGCTTTATTGGCCTTGCCGCTAACATTCCGCTTAACTGGATCTTTGTTTATGGTAAGTTCGGGGCCCCTGCATTGGGTGGCGTCGGTTGTGGCGTCGCAACAGCCATCGTATATTGGCTCATGTTCTTCTCCATGCTGATATACATTAAGCTGAACAAGCGACTAAACTCGATTGGACTGTTTGCCCACTGGCATAAACCGCAGCTTTCTGCAATTTTACGCTTGTTCAAACTAGGGTTACCTATTGCTGCATCTATCTTCTTCGAAGTATCGCTGTTTGCTGCTATCGCACTACTGATTTCGCCACTGGGTTCAATTACCGTCGCAGCCCATCAGGTTGCCAGTAACTTTTCTTCATTAGTCTTTATGATCCCGATGAGCCTTGGTGCAGCATTGAGTATCCGTGTGGGCCACTTATTAGGTCGAAAAGATCTTGAAGAAGCTAAGATTGCTTCTCACTGCGGTTTGCTTGTCGGACTGATCATTGCCATGTTCACAGCACTGGTGACCGTAATGTTTCGGGAACAAATTGCGCAAATGTATACGGACAATCCCGAAGTTATTCTTATCGCAGGGCAACTCCTGTTCTTAGCTGCTATCTACCAGTGTACCGATGCTATCCAGGTCGTTGCGGCAGGAGCGCTACGCGGGTACAAAGATATGCAGGCAATATTTGTTCGCACCTTTATTGCTTACTGGATCCTTGGCCTGCCTATTGGCTATACCTTAGGAATGACGGACTGGATTGTTGAACCAATGGGGCCTCATGGCTTCTGGTACGGAAATATCATTGGCCTGACATCTGCCGCCATTATGCTGGGAGCCCGAATGCACTGGGTTCACAAGCAAGATGATGAGTACCAGATCACTATGTCACTGCGATAAGGCTGGCACAGTATCTCATGGACAAAGGCGACGATAAGTCGCCTTTTCTTTTTTCCATCACATTCACCATAATAAGAGAAAACAATCAGCCAATGTGATGCCTTATAGACAGCTGTTAGTAGTCATACTCGTTTTCACTTTCCTCGCTCTTATAGGTTGCGAAGATAACTCGGCCGAAGATAGCCTGAAAACGTACAACGAGCGACTGGCCAATGTGTTGGATGTTTCACCTTCGCAAGCGCCTGACACTGACATCCCTCAGCTAGCCAAAACTCGGGAGTTGGCTCTGCCGATTGAAGATATTCGTATAGGCTTGCTTGATGCCTACGAGCTGCGGAAATGTGGCTTATTTCAGTTAATCGCTGAGCGAAACTCGGTATTGGGCAAAGTACAAGATAAAACTCACCGTTTTCGTTACGAGCTTCTGTTTATGGACGGTCTAGAAAACTGTTTAGAAACTCTGCCTCAAGACGCTGATATTCTTGTAGATATCAAACAACTTCATCAGCTCAAGCAGCAACAGTTGCCAATTTACCTATGGAATATGCTTACCACCGGTGAAGAATGGCGAAAGCAGTTCCGTATCTATCGCCGTGCTTTTACTCTGGGGAATTTTCCGGGTTCTGTTGAAAACCAAGAAGCAATGCGATACTTGCTAGCCATTCATACCGCCCTCATGAATGGTGAAACTGTCCCTCCGAAGCAAGCTGAACGTTTGCTAGTCTTTCAACAACAAATCCATACCCACCGCTATTTTGGGCAACTCGTCTACTCTATTGCACGATCTCGAGATTGGCTGAATAGCTCCACTCGCCTCTTGGAATCCAACGAATCACGCATCATATGCGGCACTAATCGCAACCAACAAAAAGCGATTTACCTCAGTAATGTCTTTCACCGTTTTTTTGCCAGCGATATTCAGCCCTATTTCGCAGAGCTAGACTCCCAATACCGACAGATTCAGATTTCGTTGCAAGTACTGCTACAACCACCATCAGCTGTATCAACCAAGTTTGCACCTTATTATCAAAGTTACATTGCAGGCGAGCTTCATTCCAGCTTCAGGGAAGCTATCATTAACCACGTTAAATTCTGGCAGCGAACCTTCAAACGATGCCAAATCAAATTAGGCGTACAAATTGAGTAAAAGCACAGTATTCAAATAGAATCATACTGTTAATTCACCTCAATTGGCTCTAAGATGAAGCCTTGGTAATACCTATTCGCTAAGTTCATCCTGCTGTGTGAACTTAGCAAATCCGTATTGCAAGGAGCAAACAATGAAGAAACACAAAAATGAAGCCAAACTGCTTAAAAAAGCTCTTGAGCTAGGCATGGCGTTTGCTAAAAAGCAAGGATATGGCGATCTCGATAAAACTGTCTCGCCGAAAGATAAAGTCGAATGCATTTACCGCCTTCTGGTTGATGCGAAGCAAATCACCCCGCTTGCGACCAACCAGGAAGATGGCCCTAATATGAAGCACAAGTTAGTGCTGTGGATTTCAAGATTACTACCTTCGGATCACGAGTTACTTAAATAAGCATTGCGACTCATAATAGCGTCATGTAACGTATTCTAAATACACATATTCCAAGGTAGGAAACAATGCGTCGGGTAGTATTCAATCAAAAAGGCGGAGTGGGAAAATCAAGCATAGCAACAAACTTGGCCGCTTTGAGTGCAGCAAATGGCTATAAAACATTGTTGATTGACCTCGACGTACAAGGCAACAGTAGCCATTACCTCGGTTATGATATTAACAGTGAGAGCAATAGAACTGTTGCCGATTTACTCAGTCAGACTGTTGGCTGGTTTTCTGTCTCAACACCAGTAAAAGACTTTCCGCAGCCGACACCTTTCTCCAACCTGGAGATTATCCCTTCTAGCCCGAAACTAGAAAAGATTGAATCAGAGCTCGAGCGACGTTACAAGATCTATAAACTGAGAGATGCGTTAGATGAACTGGAGAAAAGCTATGATCGTATCTACATTGATACCCCACCCAACCTGAATTTCTTTAGTAAAGCCGCTCTGATAGCCGCCAAACGTCTGTTGATCCCCTTTGATTGTGATAGTTTTTCTCAGCAAGCTCTTATCACTCTTCTCAACAATGTGGCCGAGCTCCGAGAAGATCACAATCCCAAGTTGGAAGTCGAAGGTGTGATCGTCAATATGTTCAATGCTCAGGCCAAGTTCCCTTCTCAAATCATTGCCGATCTGAGTGATCTCGAATTACCTATCCTGGAACCTTATCTCCCCCTTTCGATCAAAATGAAAGAGTCGCACTACCATCAACAACCGCTAATCCACTTACTGCCAACTCATAAGCTTACTCAAACTTTCGAAAGGCTGTTTCACACCCTCGAAAATACCACAGAAACAGCAGTGGAAACTGAGCAATAACAACCAATTATATTCGCACTAACTAACAATAAGTTAGTGCGGAAATCACTAAAAACTGCCGATTCGACTCGCGCTTTGAGCAAAGTGTAAGCAAACAATCTCTTTTTTCTGATTTTATGGATACTTGCACTTGCACCGTTAGAATGAAGTGTTTAATATCAGTTTTGTTCTCAGGAACATTCAATAGTACGACCGTAGCTCAGCTGGTTAGAGCACCACCTTGACATGGTGGGGGTCGGTGGTTCGAGTCCACTCGGCCGTACCAATTCTCGAATGAGAAATAGTAATAATTTGCCCGCTTAGCTCAGTTGGTTAGAGTACTTGCATGACATGCAAGGTGTCACTGGTTCGAGTCCAGTAGCGGGCACCAAAATTTAGACGATATGCAACAGCTTATTGTCACGCAATACAATTTGCTCGCTTAGCTCAGTTGGTTAGAGTACTTGCATGACATGCAAGGTGTCACTGGTTCGAGTCCAGTAGCGAGCACCAAATTTAGACAATGCGCAATAGCTTATTGTCACGCGGTACAATTTGCTCGCTTAGCTCAGTTGGTTAGAGTACTTGCATGACATGCAAGGTGTCACTGGTTCGAGTCCAGTAGCGAGCACCATATTAGAAAAGCCTGTTCTCACGAGCAGGCTTTTTTGTTTTTCCTAAACAATAGAAATTCAACATCATACTAACAAACTACATATTTAATCATGTTCGATATGGCTCTCAACTTCACTTAAAATAGTCGCTCTGGATATAGAAAATTACCATCTTATAAGTCAGGAAAATCTAGTATTTCAAATACAAATAAATCTCGATTCCTCTTTCCTCTATAAAATTTTTTCCTAAGCTTCGCGCCATTAGCCTCAAAAGTAACAAGTAATCCACTGACTTCATACATTTCCCTCTGTAATTCGTATTATCAACCGATTTAAGAAGAGAATCTTCAGTTACGTTAACTAAGCAGCATATGCACCAGATGGAAATGCTAATACTCATACGAAGTGGAGAATAGGATGCCTCATGATCAAAAGTACAATTTACAATTAGGAAAAGCACAATTTGAAAATGCACATTTCAAAGAGGACTTTAACGACATAAATCAATGGGGGGAATTTTTATCCTCTCAACAACCTTTGATGTCTTTGGCCGAAATCACTTCTCCCTCAGTAGCCCCTCCCCCTATCCTTGGTAATTCTGTTGCGATAAAAAAAGTAAAAGATCAAATTAGGAAAGCCGTCAAATCACAATTTCCAGTCATCATTTATGGTGAACCAGGGTGTGAGAAATTCACTGTCGCAATGAATATTCACGCCTCCGAACTATCAAGGCCTGGCGAATTTATCGAAGTCAGTGCACAAATTAACAGCGATAAAAGATTTCAACGCAATCTAGCCTATGCATTAATGGCTGCTAAGGATGGTACGTTATACCTCAGTAATTTAGAATATCTCAACAAAGAGAAGCTAGACATCCTGATTACACTCTTCACATTAAAAGGTTTAGGAGACCAGTTAAAAAGCAATAATATACGTTTGATATTATCATCAATTGAAGACCTCAACTATCGTGTGAATAATAAATTCTCTTCCAGCCTTTCACTCTACCTCCCTCACATTTTGGATATCTACATTCCACCTCTTAAACAAAGAAATCATGATATCAACATTCATGTTAAATATTACATTGAGAGTAATAGCCAAGGGGTCTCCCCTACAAGTATCTCTGTTGATGCAGTAAAACTCCTAAGTAACAAGCAATGGCCAGGCAATAGCCAAGAACTTGAACGCTACATTGTCCGCTTAATTACATTTTGTGACAAACAGCATATTGGCAGCAATGAAATTATTGCTTTTGACCCAACATTAAAAAAGCAAGAAAAAAAAGATAATAATATTGCCATATCAATCATAAATGGCGATATCGATAAGTTTGAGCATACCCACTTAAGCGTAAAAAAGGCCATTGAGTATATCTCCTATAACTACCACCGAGAAATCACGCTCAATGAACTTGCCGAGAGTTCCTTTGTTAGTGCTTCTCACCTGTCATTCCTATTCCGAAGCATATTGAAGAGAAGCTTTAAACAACTATTAACAGAAGTTCGTATTGAAAAAGCAAAGTCTATTATCAACAACAAACCTTTATCAAAAATAACAGATGTCGCTTATAGCGTAGGGTTTGGTGATCTGAGTCACTTTGAGAAAAAGTTCAAACAACTAACCAAATTAACACCAAGACAATATAGAGACAGATGTAGAAAAGAAAACCAGCTGATTGAATAAATAATTATGCACAGGGTCAACACTCTGAAATTACCGTATTGTTCCGATTTAAAAAATGAAATTAATTTAAATCACCTTATAAAACATATTTTTCGCCAATTTATAGCAATAGCAAATCACTATGATATTCACATACCAACAACAAGGGCTTTAAAGAAACGTCGGCACCACGCTGTACGTTTTTTGAAGAAACAACTGCAAAGCAGTTTCCACGATGAAAAAGGAGCATTTTATGCCTGTTAATGATCAAGTCACGGATTCCGTGACGCAAGTGAATACCAAAGTACTCGGTGACGTACCGGCAATGGCTGGTGGCAACTTATTGATGTCTACCAGCCAGGCTCTCAGCACCGCCGCGCTGAATGTCACATCGGCTAACCAGCAGGCAGGGTTAGTTATGCAGGCGGCGACAGTACAAGGAATCAATTCAATTATGGCAACTGGCACTGCTGTAATCGGACGTGGCGCAGAAGCCATTTTGCAGAAAGGTTAATTTATTCATCTGGCAATAATTAAGGAGAAATTATGCCTGTAAATGAGCAAGTGACCGACTCGGTCACACAAGTGAACACCAAAGTCGTTGGCGACACACCAGCAATGGCAATGGGCAACTTATTGATGTCCACCAGTCATGCACTAAGTAATGCGGCACATAATGCCACCGCAGCACAGCAGCAAGCCCATATCACGATGCAAGCGGCAACAGTACAGGGGGTGAACTCCCTGATGTCGATTGGTAGTTCCATCGTCGGACGAAGCGCTGAAGATATTATCGAAAAAGGCTAATCGCACTAACTCAATTTAAATAATAATCAATGAAAGGAAATAACTATGCCAGTAAATGAGCAAGTAACAGATTCTGTCACTCAGGTTAATACTAAAGTTGTTGGTGAAACACCTGCGATGGCAATGGGTAATCTATTAATGTCGACCAGCCATGCTCTGAGCAATGCGGCGCACAATGCCACCGCAGCACAGCAGCAGGCTCACATCACGATGCAAGCCGCAACTGTTCAGGGAGTCAATTCCCTGATGTCGATTGGTAGCTCCATCATCGGACGCAGTGCCGAGGGTATTATCGAGAAAGATTCGAAATAATATCGCTTACCCCAGTAGCCTTTGTCAGCCCCCTGGCAAAGGCTTTAATCTCGGTTAGGAGACATGTATGTCGCAATATAATAAACCACCAGAGCCTGAGTACTCTGCGGCAAATACCGCCCAACAGTCTATAGCTCAATCCACGGCTTTGGCGCTATCAGATGCCACCGATAACTTGCGCAATATAAATACACTGAGCACAACAGCTATTGGGGTTGCCCTTAATCAGCTGCTTGAAACTGGCGATCCAAAATACTATAACGTTATCGAGCAAGCCCAAAAACTTGTTGCAAATGGTGCAGATAACTTCGGTATTGTCGGTGAAAAAATAGCGACTGTACTTCAGGATGAAAGCAATAACTGACCTTTAGGGAAGTTAGGTGCTTCCCGTTATAATAACCTCAAAGAGTTCTGCATTTCATCGCTATTCACTTTATGTCCATAACACCAACTATTATCCAAAATAAACCCATTCATCATTTCAACGGCAATAAAGCGTAATTACTCCGATTCGAAACCCTAGGCATCCTTTAAGCTGGATATATTCTTGTTATTAACCCAACGTAAAGGTATCCAATATGAGTACAGATCAACGTAACACCATCGAAAATGAGGGGCCTCTAACCACACAGCAGGCCTTCTCTTCCCAACCGACAGAGTTAGTTGAAACGACATTTGCTGAAACCATCGGCTTGTCAATGCACAATGCCGTCGCCAACCAACAGCAGTCACAAATGACAACAGCAGCATCAGTCACCAATGCCTGTGCACGTCTTTTGCAATCCCAAGCCCAGCCTTCAGCTTCCAATATTAAAGATGTCGCGCCTCCTAGCATTACAGATGTTCCATCGCCTCTTGCAAACCGTGACATTGAACCAATCTACGTCGAACCACAGAACGGCCAAAGCGTCCCTAGCAACAAGAAAAGAAAGTTAAATATCTTCAACTTTTTACGACGGAATAGCGACGGAGAGAAGAACGAATGAACAAACTTGACGATGTGGCGGCTCAGTCACGCGATCAACTCGCATACATCGAAAAATTCACACAGGACAAGCAGCTTGAGGTCGCTTCTATATTTGAGCAAAACCAACAACAGCTAAACAACCTTGAGCCTTTTCAAAAAGCCAGCGAAATTGAAAACCAAGTGAGCGAGATGATGGATTCCGTCAGTAAGGAGCTTGCTAGCGCGATGAAAGCCATCAACCAGCAGATCTCCGATCTATAACCCTTCCGATTGATAAAGGAGCACCAAATAGACAATCTTTTTCTGCAATGGAGCAAGTGAGCAAATAAAGTGCTGGCACTCACTCTGTATACAAGGAGGCAAGCGTGGAAGAAAATACTGCTATCACCGAAATAATTAACCAACTTAGCGAAGCCGCTATGGCCGATTCCGTCGGATTGCTTATGCAAAACGCTGTCGCAATACAGCACGGGATGCAAGCTGTCAGTAACGGATCTACATCCTGCTCGCTGATCTTACGCCACTCTGGTGGCTAAGTAATCATTGTTATGGTCAGTGATGCCGCAACCAATAAAGCAAGACAATCGGTCGCTCAATCTACTGCCATTGCAGTTCAAGATGCGACCGATAACCTTCGCAACCTCAATACAATCAGCACAACGGCTATAGGCGTTGCCTTATCACAGCTGCTGGCTACCGGTGATCCTAAATACCTGGAAGTTATAGAGCAAGCACAACAGATTATGGCAAAAGGCACCGACAATTTCGCAACGCTCGGTGAGAAAGCAGCCATGGTAGCCAAGCAATTTGAATAATCAAACGAGCAAGCCGCTATTGTGAAGGATTAGTCCCGGATCGTTCCCCTTTAGGTAGGGAGCGCTTAACGCTATCAATAATGCGATCTAGCAAGGCAAAAAGCAGTTCGATGCTATAACCGGCAACAAAGGCAATCGCCATTGGAGATAGGGTTATCACTTCCATTGCGGCATCTGGTTTAAACAGCCAGCCTGTGATCATGCCCGCAAGAGATCCTAGCGTCAGCCGTAAACGAAACCCTACTTCTCGAGCGTTTGTGTAGGTCAACGATTTGATTTGTTGTAACAGATTACGTAAAACAAAAATAAAAGCCCCTAAAAGGCCATATAACAAAGGAAGCAAGTAGTTTTGCAGCATAGTCAGCACCGCTTCGGCAGCTAAGACATGGGCAAAAAAAGCGATTCGAAACTGGTGAAGTTTTTGTTCCGGCAAATCAATTGATAGTGTTCCACCCAAAGACCATATTCGATTCCACTGTTGTAATAGCCGATAGTTCGCATCCAGCCTTTGGTCAATCTGCTCAAACTCTAGTTGTTTCTTCCTCTCGCTCGTATCAGTAGCCTGCTCCAAGGCCAATTGAGCCTGGGTCCTTGCTTCAAATGCCGTGGTTAGGTTGTGTTTAATATCATGCCCAAATAAATAATACACCTGGAACAACAGTAAAAAAATTAGAGTGGCAACAGTATACCGCCGATACCACGCAACAACTTTTTCTGCCTGAGTTTTGTTGCACTTTGTTTGGTCTGCTCTAGGAACAACCGCTTTGATGCTTTCAACCGTGACAGGATAAACATGAGTCGCCAGACAATCGAAACTAACAAGAAGGGCTACCTCATCCTCAACAGACCAATCTCCCCGAGCTATTTTATCCTGAGCATCAATGATGATTTGAGCAGCGTCGGAATCTAACCTTTGATGACCATGGCGAGCAACGAAGTGCAATAAGCGTTGACCATCTTCGACAATCTGCAGAACCTCTTGAGTCGCAACAACCTTCTGGTGGCTACTATGTTGTGGATCCTTTAGACGTTTCATTCTCACAATCAAAATACCATCACAATAGAAAAAGGGGGAAATCCCCCCTATAAACACATTGAATTACCGACTAATAATTGTGACTCAAAGCCACGATTCATCGCTGCGGCTCAAAGCCGTAATGGTATTCCGATACTATCATCTGCAGGTGATCAAGTAGGTTTCCTCCCCCACCCGTGTTGTTCCATATCGCACGCTTGCAGTTAAAACTTAGCTCATTGGCATTGAGATCCTGCTTATTGGTATATATTCGAAGCTTACCGTTAGGCTCAATATAAGTACCAACATCAAAAGTAAAACTGTTTCCACTTGAGGCGTTAATCTGCCAACCGCTGAGATCGACACGATGTTTACTGAAATTTGTAAGTTCGATATATTCGTCGCCTTCGGATCTCTCCTGCTCACCATCAACATTAATATACGAAATATCAACATACTGGTGCGCCTTGTTTCCATAACACCAGGAACTTACGAGCTCCATATTGTGATCATAAAGCAAAGCCTCATCACCACGATTATTCCAAATTGGCCTCTCACTACCGAAATAGTAGCTGCCTCTCTGAGCGGTGTAGATCCGTATCATCGATAGAGGCTGGATCAACGAACCAGCAGGAAAAACAAGGCGCTGATCTGGCGAACCCGCTTCTAATGTCCAGCCGCTAATATCCAAGATGGCAGGCCCTTTATTAAATAATTCAATAAACTCGTCATTAAGCTGATCATCACCTGCATAATTAAGAGCAGAAATTGTCATTTGTAACGGAGCAAAAAGATTAAAGCTCTTTTCCCATATTTCGGACAATCCCAAACCTCGATCCGCCGCATCTCCTTTGAACAAGTAGTTTTCCAGAGTTGCTCTCAGCTCATACAAATTCGCCTGCGTGCCTGCGTCTGCGATTTTTTCCCTGATCATATGTATATTTTCCATGTCATTTCTCCATCATCGTAATTAAGCAATCGAGTGTTTCTCATAGGCTTGTCGCAATTTTTCATCATAGTGATTGGTTTGATATGAAGGGCCGTTGTAATGCCTGGCAAAAGCTTCCCATTGATGGTTTTGAATTGCTGATAACAAGTGTCGATCTGACTTGATGAAGTATACAAATGCGATCAGGTGATTGCGTTCTGACTCAAACATCGCTTGAACATAGCTCTCTACATCGAGGTATCCTGCACTTTTATGGTTGAAGCCCATAATTTGATAGCGCCCCCACGAGGCAGACTTCAATGCCGCCGTTCTATCAAGCTGTATTGCTTGTTTTAGACGAGGATATTCCGCCTCGCCGCCCTTATATAGACTGCGATTCCACTTGCGTGATGAAATAGCAGGTTGACTGCTATCGTATTGGTGATCAGTAAATTTGGAAAACTGATGGGCTTCAAATAAAATACACGGCAACCCATCAGGCAAGAACCCCTTCCCCGCCGACTCTACGTCCGATACCGCTTTAATGGCTGCAATATCACAACTTAGCAACTCGGCTGCATGTTGATAATCGCTTTCTGCCAAACCAACCTGAGGCTCAACCTTCGAAGGAAAAAACCATTCAGCTTTATTATCACTCCCCTGAAGAAGTTCATTAATCGCCTTATGGGTACTTTCCCAGCAATCGACACGCCCATCCGGCCTTGAAAACCCCATGATTTTACGTTGAAAACTACAGATAGCCTTCACCGTATTCGAGTTCGACGGAACCTGACCAAGAGAACCATCAACACTCAGCAATTCACTCAAGCCAATGTGATTTTTCAGGCAGTTCAACGCCTGCTGGATTGCACGAATATCTTCCTGTTTATTGACGCCACCGTCGCCGACAGAGGCTGAAAGTGCTAATTGTTTCATCCTTCACTCCATATTCTTGTCTTTATGTTGATGGGTTAATTACCAATTTAATCAGTAAAAGCACCGCGTATTACCATCAACACAGAATAGAAAGTTAGCCAGGAAAAAACTCATTCCTATCAACTTAATATACAGGCAGATAGATGAACAAAAATCTGAGCACTTCCCCTATACATTCAGGTTATATTTACTGAAGTAAATTAAGATCAATGCCGCAACTAATAGAACAATCAATAAGAGGTGAGTATATTAGGTTTTTATATAACCTGAACGAATGGAGCAAGTTGGATGAAAAAAATTTGAACCCTGCTGGAGTTTCAGAAAAATCATTAAGTCTAAAATGCTTATATTCTAATAATAAGAAACCTAAACCAAATACATGTTCATACTGTTAATTTATCAATCGTGAACAGTTACACATCAACGATTATACAACGATGATAAAATAACCAACAACAATACAGCTACTGAGCAAATATTACGGCAGTTAATATTCAACGTTACTATTGCCTCACTCGCCATACAAGGATTGCGATACATGATTTCAGTTCGCCGGTTTCTTTCTCAAAAACCTTGGATCATCTCGGTTGCCATACTACTGTCTATTGGATTATGGCTGCTCAGTGGTGCATCAGATAGCGAAAATGCACTCCAGCATGAGGAGGAACAACAATCAGCGCCGCTTGCCAAGGTGATTGTAACCAACTTTAAATCACAGCCTACACACCGCTCCGTATCACTATACGGACGAACGGCCCCGGATAGACAGGCAAACTTAGGCGCAGAGGTATCGGGAACCGTGGACAAGCTCCTTGTTCGTAAAGGGCAGCGTGTCACTGAAGGCCAAGCTTTAATCCGACTCAACAAAGCTGACCGAGAACTGCAACTTAAACGCGCCGAGGCATTATTGCGAGTCCGTGACAAAGAACATAAAGCGGCCAAATCTCTTCGAGAGCGTGGTTTGCAGGGTGAAGTCGCATTAAGCCAGGCAGAAGCGGCGCTGATCGAAGCCAAAGCATCAGTCAGGAACCTGGAGCTGGCACTGGAAAATACCCTTATCAATGCCCCTTTCGATGGGATTGTCGAAACACTGCACGTTGAGAAAGGGGACTACCTGGGTATTGGAGATCCAGTTGCGACAGTTGTGGACCTTGATCCACTAGTGATCAATGCCGATGCCAGTGAGCGCCACATACAGAAAATCCATACCGGACAGAAAGCACATATTACCCTACTAAATGGCTTTAGTACCGATGGTAAAATCAGATATCAGGCAAGCGTTGCCTCTGCACAGACCAATACCTTCGCAATCGAAGTCGAAATCCCGAACCCAGGTATGAAAATGACGGCCGGGATCAGTGCTGACGTCGAGTTAAGTCTTGATAAACAATCGGCTATCAAGGTCACACCTTCGATGCTTGCTCTGGATGAATCAGGAAACTTGGGAATTAAAACCCTTGGTAATAATGATCGTGTTGCTTTCGTCCCAATCGCTATTGTCAAGGTAGAGCCCGACGGTATATGGCTTAGCGGTGTGGGTGATCAGGTTGATGTCATTACTGTCGGTCAAGGTTTTGTGCGTGAGGGAGATAAAGTCATTCCTGTACACCAAACGGAGAATGAGTAATGTTCGCTATTATCAATGCGGCATTAAGTCGCTCCCGGACCATGATCACCTTGTTAATACTCCTCTTGATCGCTGGTGCCATCATGTATCAGGTAGTACCTAAAGAATCTAATCCTGATGTCACTATTCCGATTATCTATACATCTGTTTCGCATGAAGGTATCAGCCCCGAAGACTCAGAGCGTTTGCTAGTTCGTCCTCTCGAAAAAGAACTGCGTTCAATAGAAGGCATCAAAGAAATGAAAGCAACTGCCGCGGAAGGCTATGCCTCTGTGGTACTTGAGTTCACTGTCGGCGTTGATCTCAAAGAAGCGCTGGCTGACGTTCGTGAAGCTGTCGATATAGCCAAAACAAAACTGCCTGCTGATAGTGACGAACCAATCGTAAAAGAGGTCACCATTGCAAGTTTTGACCCTGTTCTATCGATGGTACTTTACGGCACAGTTCCTGAAAGAACAGTGGTGCAAATTGCCAAACAACTTCAGGACAAGCTCGAGAGCTACCGACAAGTACTCGAAGTTGATATTGCCGGGGATAGGGAAGATGTCGTCGAGGTTGTCGTCGAACCCCTGCTGATGGAGAGCTATGGCCTCGATCAAAACGATGTATTCAATCTTGTTTCCCGCAACAACCGTGTAGTTGCTGCCGGGTTTATTGACAGTGGATACGGCCGTTTTTCAGTAAAAGTACCCTCGGTTTTTGACTCGCTGAAAGACATTCTCGAACTACCTATCAAAGTAGACGGAAACAAGGTCATTACCTTTGGTGATATTGCGACGGTACGTCGCTCGTTTCGTGATCCCAACAGTTTTGCCCGCCTCAACGGCCAGCCCGCAGTTGTCCTGGATGTAAAAAAACGAAGCGGTGAAAATATCATCGAGACCGTTGAGATCGTAAAAACGGTGGTAAAAGAAGCGCAGCAGATGGCAATGTGGCCTGACAACCTACTGGTTGAGTACACGCTAGACCAGTCGAAAGAAGTCAAAAGCAACCTCGTAGACCTGCAAAACAACATCTTATCGGCGATTATCTTGGTGGTGGTGGTTATACTGGCAATACTTGGCTCCCGTACCGCCTTTCTAGTCGGAATATCGATTCCCGGGTCTTTTTTGACCGGTTTGCTCATACTCGCCATCAGCGGGCTTACCGTTAATATTATTGTCCTGTTTGGTCTGATCATGGCGGTGGGGATGCTTGTTGACGGCGCCATTGTGGTCACCGAGTATGCCGATCGCCGGATGCAAGAAGGAATTCACCGCAAGCAAGCATATCAGGAAGCCGCAAAGCGAATGGCATGGCCTATCACGGCATCTACAGCAACAACATTGGCAGCCTTCGCACCAATGTTATTCTGGCCAGATATCACTGGTGAGTTTATGCGCTACCTACCTCTGACCCTGATCGCCACGCTAAGTGCCTCCTTGATTATGGCGCTGTTATTTGTACCGGTTTTAGGTAGTGTCATTGGCAAACCTCAACAGGCCAACAAGGAAGAACATCAGCGTAAATTGGCACTTGAAAGAGGACAGTTCGACCAGGCCAAAGGGCTTACTCGGTTATACCTTAATAGCCTTGCCATCGCTATTCACCATCCTCTGAAAATTCTTGTTGGTGCCCTACTGTTCGCTGCCCTGGTTGCTTTTGGCTATGCAAAAGCCGGGTTGGGCGTTGTTTTCTTCCCAGAAGTTGACCCTTCCCACTTTTCGTTAAAAGTCCGCTCACACGGTGATCTGTCTATCTATGAAAAAGATAAGCTGATGCGAGATATAGAAACGAGGATCATCGGAACAGAAGGGATCAGCAGTGTTTACACCCGTACTGGCGGTGATGACCAAATAGGCTATATCCAGCTTAATCCGCTAGACTGGCAATATCGCGCCCCTATCAAAGATATCATTGCTGAACTACGCACAAAGACACACGACTTGGCCGGTGTCGAACTGGAGTTCAAGTTTCCGGAAGCGGGTCCTCCGAATGACCACGACCTTATCATCGAGGTAGCCGGCACAAGTAATGATGAAATGTCTAACGCAATCCAGCAAATTCGCCACTGGGTTGAGTCTCAGGCTGCCTTTACCAATATTTCAGACTCAGGCAACAAGCCTGGGATCGACTGGGAAATCAACATTAGTCGCGATGATGCGGCCCGATATGGCGGTGATGCGACACTAGTTGGCAATACCGTCCAGTTCGTGACAAATGGACTCAAAATTGGCGAATATTTACCCGATGATACCGACGAAGAAGTCGACATTCTTGTCCGCTACCCTCAAAACAAACGGGACATCGGACGCTTTGACGAACTCAGAATCAAAACCCAGTATGGGTTAATACCGATTACCAACTTTTCCAGTATCGCCCCAGCTCCCAAGCAACACACGATCAGCCGTATTGATGGAAAACGAGTACTAGAAGTCATGGCTGATGTGGCTCCCGGCTACAACCTAAGTCTTGAGCTTCCCAACGTTCAGGCAGCTATAGATAGCATGACGATGGCTGATTCCGTCAATGTTAGACTTCGCGGACAAAACGAAGAACAAGATAATTCTTCCCGCTTTCTCCAGTCGGCATTTATTGTTGCACTGGCTGTAATGGGACTGATCCTCGTGACTCAGTTCAATAGCTTCTATCAAGCCTTATTGATACTAAGTGCCGTACTCTTTTCTACAGTCGGCGTCTTCTTGGGTCTACTTCTATTCCAGCGGCCATTTGGCATCATTATGTCGGGAATTGGTGTCATCGCCCTTGCTGGCATTGTGGTGAATAACAACATTGTATTAATCGATACCTATAACCAATTACGGCAAAAAGGCTACGAAAAAACGGTAGCGATTATGCATACCGGCTCCCAGAGGTTACGTCCCGTTATGTTAACGACAATCACTACAGTATTGGGGTTAATGCCTATGGTACTGGAGATGAACATTGATCTTATCAGTAGAAAAGTCGAGTTTGGTGCACCAAGCACCCAATGGTGGTCACAGCTTGCAACAGCAGTTGCCGGCGGCCTTACCTTTGCTACCTTATTGACTCTTATTCTGACACCTTGCCTGCTTATGCTAGGGCGCGATCAGCCCCCCAAAAAACAACAGAAAGCGACTTTCAAGCCAGTAGATAATCTTGAAATTTTGGAAGAAAGTACGATGAAAGAAGAAGTCTAGTCATTTTTCAGCTCTTTTTTCACCATCAAGCACCTTGTCACAGTTAGGTGCTTGATAATTACGGGCTAGAGGTTAGCCAATGTTCAATACCCAACGGAGCAGTAACGAAACCAACGTTTAAAGCATGGATTGACCATCAGTGGTAACCCTCACCTTCATTTAGCATGCAGCGGAAAACCCAATACGAGTATGCCGTATAGGCAATAATGATATACATCCATGGATAGAGTTGAGCTGAAACACATAATAAAAGTACAGCTAAGCAATACCTTCGACAAAAATAATCGGGTCCTGGTAGCTAATCGTCACCCCTTCGTCCATTAACTCCTCAATGACATCGTCGTTCATTTCTACAAATGCCTCGCTTAAAATATCACAGATCGCCTCGCCCCCGGGAGTCAATGCCAACGCTGAAAACCAAGGTTTAAGCCTTATATTTGCCTCTAGCAGCAGGTGGTGGAGCTGAGTCATATCTACACGAGCTATATTAACAATACTATTGGCCAAGCATGTCGCGATCCCCATACCACGGAAATCAGGCGCCACATACACAGTATGGAGAGAGAGTTCATAGCAAAGCTCCGACAGATGAAACGGAAAACGATGATCTTCGATATAGCGGCTAAAATATGCTGTGGCAATCAGCTCATCATGGCAATACACCAATAAAGCAACATCATTATCCGAGTGTTGATGGCGAGTAAACGGAGCCTCCAATACACTGGACTTCATTGCAAGATCCGTCGTAATGCTAACCTGTCCGTTTAGTGATTGGATTTCATAGCAGGCCTCCGACAGCGGCTTTAACACCATCACACCATCCGTTATTGCCAGAGGTTCAATTGCCCCCTCAAGCGTTAAAGTGGATAGCGGTGATAACTTCACTTGCTCATAAAGGATTCGAGCAAGATGGCCTGTCGCTATCAGACTCCCTGAATCATCGACTCGAAAGATATCTTCGCAATTACAATCAGCTTGTGTATCAACAATGTACGCTTTCTTTTTAGTATTCAGCGGCTGCCTCAAAGCAAATTCAACCACCTCTTGCCAGCAGCTGTAAGATTGAGTCAATTTGAACGATGTGTCTTCTTGACGATAAATTTGGTAGCGATTATGTAGCATGAATTAGAACCTTGCCAATAAAAAAGCAATCACTTGGTTGCGTATATAATATCAAACTTACTCAAATTCAGTGTAAGCGAGTATCTAAACTTGTGACGAATGAATTATTCGGTAAGACAGATGTTCTGGCTTATTGCCTATTTGTCGTCAAAATGACGTCAACATTTTGACGACAAAAAAGTGACGAAATAAAACACATTTGTAGGCAAAATAATTAATATATTCATTTCAATACATTGAAATTAAAACACTGAATTTGGGATCAACATCACCTCATAAAAAGCACAATCAAGGTTGATAATTAATATTGTATTGACTAAAGTCAGCCATGTCAGAGCAATGTCAAAAACGATAAAAACATATGCAAAGCTAATTCAATTTCACTCGTAATAATGGCGGCAAGGATGCTTATGAAGTAATGAAACATATCTCTTATTCGTTATTTAAGACTTCAATTAATTTACTCAATAAATATATAACAATATTAAGCAGTTAATGAAAACTTTACTTTTTATATTATTAGTTATCGCATCTCAGAGTGTGATGGCATTCAGTGATAGACCTACCGCCGACCTTGTTCTGGTAAAAAAGTCTGAAAGAAAGATGTTCCTTATTAAGAATAATACTGTGTTCCGAGAATATAGTATCAGTTTGGGTAAGCAACCTGTTGGACATAAACAACAAAGAGGAGACTACCGGACTCCTGAAGGATTATATACAGTTGATTTTAGAAATAGAAAAAGTCGATATCACTTAAGTTTGCATATCAACTATCCCAACCAGCAAGACAAACTCAGAGCACAGCAGCAAGGTGTTGATCCTGGTGGTGATATTTTTATACATGGCCTGCCAAACGGAAAAAATTTGCCTCTCGTATATAAAGGTGTCGATTGGACCCGCGGTTGTATTGCCGTCAACAACCCACAAATTAGAGAAATAGCCCAATATGTATCAGATGGCACCCCAATACGGATTGCCCCATAAACGATACCGGTTATTGGATTAAAACAACAAGTTTACGTTTCTATTGCCCGTCTTACTGGATCACCAAATGGATGGGCTTTAACCTGTATATCCGACTAATGCAGCTTTCAGGCTCTCTTGATAAGACATTGGTGTATAAAAATAATACCCTTGAAGCTCTTCAACATTTAGTGCCTGCAAGGCGAGTTTTTGCTGTTCAGTTTCAACGCCTTCGGCAACCATTTTGAGCCCCAATGCTTTAGACATACTAACAACACTACTGATCAGTATCTCCCCCTGATAATCGACACCAATACGCTTAACAAAGCTCTGATCTAACTTCACCACATCCAACGGAAACTCACACAAAGAATTCAAAGCAGAATAACCGGTTCCAAAGTCATCCAGTGCCAACTTAACTCCCATATTCTTTATTACCTGCATGCGGTGAATAACCTGTTTTGTAGAACCGATCAGCATACTCTCCGTAATTTCAATTGTCAGATTCTCTGGTTCAATCTGATGCCGAGTAAGTGCAGACTGAACTTGGGGAAGCAACTGGGAATGCGAAAAATGAGGACTAGACAAGTTCACATGTACGGATAGAGGCCCTAGCCCAACTTCCCGACGCTGACTATTTACTTGCGCCAAAAACTCACAAGACTTATCCAAAATCCTGTTCCCCAGTGCAATTATCAGCTCTCGTGATTCCGCCATTGGAATAAACTGGGCCGGAGACACTTCCCCCAATTCCGGATGATACCATCGAGCCAATGCCTCAAAGCCAGAAATTTCTTCCGTGGTACCACAAATAAGAGGCTGGAACTTTGGATAAATACTTCCATCACGGATAGCATTGGATATATCTCTCTGAATTAGGATATGTTTCTTTTGTTGTTCCGCTATACGGTCGGTAAACAACTGAATCCTTGACGTTTTCAATCCTGCACAATAAGTCGCATACTCTGCCGCATTCATCATCTTCTCAGCTGATAAGGCCTGCTTTGTTGTTAACACCAACCCCACAGAAACACTCAGGCGGACTTCGACACCTTCAACCAATATAGGTTTATCTAAAGCCTCAATTATCGCCTTGGCATAACGATAAGGAGTAAATCGGCTTCCTTCCGTTAATACGAATGCAAATTCACTATCCGCAACTCGCCCCAAGCTTCCTTTGCCCACGACACGCTTCAGCTCTCGAGCAATCGCCACCAGCACCTCATCAGCCATTTGATGACCAAATGCGCCTGCTACAATATTAAATCGTTCTATCCTGATGTAGAGCAGCGATGGCGAGGTAGATGTAAGATATTGTTTATCAGTCAGTTTATACTCTAGCAATTTAAACAGCGTTTGACGGTTCACGAGCCCCGTAACCGTATCGTACTTTTCCAGTTGCTTAATCAACCCTTCCTGCATTTTCTGCTGACTGACATCTTTAACGGACAACATCAGTGCCTCACCATTTTGCTGCTTAATTGGCGTCACTTCCAATTTACAGGCAACCCAGCTACCGTCTGCTGCTAACATGTCGGTATCAAAGTGCCTTTGCCCAGCTAAAACAGCCTTATACATGGCTTCGATCTTACAACTCTGTTCACCGGATTCCGGACAGAGATTCAAAAGAGGCTGGCCAATAAGTACCCTGCCCGACGGATAATGTAATATAGAGGCTAACGTATCATTTGCATCAACAATCTGGCCATCAAGCACAATGACTAAACCAAGATTGCTCGTGCTATACAGGGCTTCAAACTTTTGGGCTACATCATTGAGTGCAGAATCGGTATGGGATGACTTAGTCAGAATTTGGTTAATCACCTCACCCACCATCGAGAACTCATCGTTACCATCAACAACCATACGCGTGCTGTATTCATCTCGAACCAGTGCTTCTAGCCCTTTTTCCAAAGCAATAAAACGACTTCCCACTTTTCGTCGAAAAGCAAGCAATGTCAGGATCCCTGTAAAAATGGCTGCAACCAGCATAGCAACGGCCAACCAGCTAATAAGCTGATTCCCCTCCTGGAAAATAGTGCGTGCTCTACTGCTCTTCAAAATAGCCAACGGCTTGCCATTGAAATCATTCAGAACAACGCATGCAGCCAGGTCTTTCCCGTCATTCTCGATCTGGGTTAGCGGTATAGATTTACTCTCAATGCTGTCTTGAGGTGTTACTGCAACCAAAGTATTTTCTGCGGAAAGTACCTCACTATAGTAGCTAGGGAAAACAGCTGAGAGATAACGCCCCCATATTAGCCAACCGCCAACTGGGCTATCTGAAAGACTATTTCGAATTGGTGTGACGCTGACAATTAAGACTTTACCGGAGACCGAAATAAAACCGGACTGAGCCTGAACATCTGGGATTCGACCGCTAATAAGATCATTCAGGTACTCACCAGTGCCTTGCAAAGACAATATCTGCTCAATAACTTCTGTCTGTATGGATGAAGAGTGCCCTTGCGCTGTAGCCATCGAACTTTCGATAACCTCTCCTTCTCGATTCAGAAAGAGCATCATATCAAGGTCTAGATTCTTCAAACCATCATAGTAAAGGTTTCGATCTCGATAGGCTTCATCACCTTTAGTTACTAGGTAATAACTCTCGTCCCAGTTAGCCCAATCGTACGAACGCTCCCCCTGACTGTGAACGAGTATGTCGATGATGGCTCTAGCTTGGTGACTGTGCTTAAGAATTTGCTGTTGCTCAATATCATTGAGATTCATCAGAAAAAAATAGCGGGCACAAAACAAACATATAGCAGCAATAGCAAAAAGACCGGCTCCAAACAAAAGAGCTGTTCTTGTACTTAGCTTGGCAGGAGCAAGATTCTTTATTCTCATTATCCACTAACAGTCACAGTTTCATTCCATCAAAGAATATCAATTTACCCTTTGTAGAAGCAACAAATCATGAGTTTTACTAGCAGAAATATAGATTTTAAATCTACAATCGGGATCTGCAACCACAGCATTCAACTTTAGCATGTGACGAGTTTAAAACCATTTCTGCCTGCCGATTTAACACTGTACAGCGCTTTATCAGCGGCAACCAATATCGACTCCCATTCACTTTCCAGCTGTTGCGGAGACCGGATGAAAACCGCTCCCATTGACACTGTCACTGTTACCTCTCCGACATTGGTTAAAAAAGGAGTTTCGGCTATCGCCAAGCGTAAACACTCCAGCACGCTATCAGCCTCATACTCAGTAGTATTGAGAATCAACACAAACTCCTCGCCCCCCCAACGAACGTTCAGGTCTCCGTTGCATGATGCATTTTTCAGACGCTGAGCAAGCAAGATAAGCACCTGATCCCCCACATCGTGTCCCAGTTTGTCATTAATTGATTTGAAATGATCTATATCGAGCAACACAGCCAAAGTCGTTTTCAGTGCTGGTTGTGACGAGGCTGTTTTCAGCCACTTTTCTAGATAACGACGATTATAAAGACAGGTCAAGGGATCTTGCATTGATTGAGTGGCTAACTCAGCATTCGACAGCTCAAGTGCGACATTATTCCGGCTAATACTTGTGTATCGACGATAAAGAAAATACAAAATAAACAGAATAAATGCAGTACCAATCTTAAGCATATTTTCACTGGCCTCCTGCTCTGCTAACCGTGCTGATTTTAAGGAGTTTTCCGTTTTCAATAGAATAATTTCGTGCTCTTTTTCCTTTGCTTCAAACCGTTCTTGCAAATCAAACAGTTCTTTCCTGCGTACATCAAACAAGTATTCTTTGCCATCCACCGCATACTGTTTGTAATACTTCAGCGCCAGCTTGTAGTCTCCCGTTATCTCATAAATATCAGCAATAATGTTGCTAACATAGATGTAGCGTTTACGGTTTCCACGCTGCTCATAAGTATCCAATGCCAAAAAAGCATGCTCCAGAGCTTTATCCGTTTGATTTAGCTGTAAATAAGATTCAGCAAGACTTTCATTACAGTTCGCAATTCCCCGAGGTTCATTGAACGATTCAGCCAATCTTAAACATGCTAAAGAACTCTCGAGTGCCTTCTGCGGTTTATTATGGTCAAGCTGTGTCGCCGCTAAGTTCATCAACGCCGTCAGTTTTACTCTATAGGAACTGGTTTTGGCAGCCAGTACCATCGCCTCACGGATATGTGCTAAGCGTTTCTCAGGCCTCTCAAGGTACTTATCGATAACACTTGCATTGATATGGAGTATCGCCTCGGCAAATGGGTTTGAAAACGCCTGTTCATGATATAAATCAATCGCTTGATTGATGTAATGATCAGCCTTTGACCACTCTTCCATACGAATATAAACAGTTGATATATTTGATAATACGCGAGCGATTTGCAACTTGTCGCCACAACTAGAAAAAATCTCGTACGCGTTCTGATAACTTTGTAACCCCAGCTTGTAGTCTGAACGATCAATATAAATATTCCCTTGCCACTTTAGCGTCCGGGCCAACAACGAGTGATAACCTATCTCCCGAGCTAAGATCTCGACACGTGATAGCATTGATTCTGCCAACTCATAGTTGCGTTTATCTACCAACTCGGCGGCTTCGGCCAATACCGCCTCAGCAATCATCCATTTACTGTTGGTCTGCTCGCCAAGCTGTTTCAACTGACTGATATAACCCATTGCCTTAGCATCATTATCCCCTTCGGCTTGTTCAATGTTGTACTGAATCAACAGATACAAAGCCTGTCGAGCAGTTGAGTGGGCTGGGTTTACTTTTCTTGTCAGGGATAGCAGTCGCTTTTTTGCTTCATCGGGAGTAATTACAGACTGTATATACAAGTCTAACAACGGTTGATCGTTATCTGCCGCAATAGACTTCAAAAACTGAATGCATGGCTGGTAACTCGTTTGAGCAGCAACAGAACTGTATGGAAAAGTCACAGCAGTGACTAGTAGTAGTGCTCTCAAAAAACACATGATCAACTTGGGAGGTTTAGGCATAAAACTCTTTGCAGGTTAATAATCGTAGTGGGGCCCTGACGACATTCCATCGCGGCTATTAGTACCAGATATTATCTTACAAATACAATATCAATCGTATTTATTTATACGTCAATATTCAGAATATGCTAATAACATCATTGACCTAATACCTTAACATCATAAAGTTAACCAAAATAGAATAATCACCCTAAAAACACCCTTTCTAACAACATCAAGAGTAACGGAAAGACAGCAACACTGATAAATAGTAATCGTTACTTAAACTATACAGGTTGCTAATAAAACAACTCAGTACTATCAATTAAAGATATTTAATTACCCCTAGATTCATAACTCACACAGCAATTTTCGCCATTTTAATCAGCGAGAATAATCAAACACGGGTGTAGATTGTCATAATACCTAAGATATTAAAAATGCCCGCTAAAGACGGGCATTCGCTATTGATAATATTGTAGGGCGAGAGACTGTTATTAAGCAACCATGGCTTCTTGATCTTGATAATTATGGGCAATGTGCACAAACTCTTCTTCACATTCTAGAAAAGCCTCAACCACTTGCGGATCAAAGTGCGTCCCGTTTCCTTCCAAAATAATCGACTTCGCTTTCTCATGACTAAATGCAGGTTTATACACTCGCTTCGAGATCAGGGCATCATACACATCGGCTAATGCCATCAAACGACCAGATAGAGGGATTTCCTCGCCAACAAGCCCTGCCGGATAACCGCTTCCGTTCCACTTTTCATGATGAGTTAATGCAATTTCGCGGGCTAGAAACAGGAAACTAGAACTGCCCATTTGTTTCTCGGCTGTCGCTATCGACTCAGCACCAATCAAGGCATGGGTCTTCATTGTTTCAAATTCTTCATCCGTCAACTTACCTGGCTTAAGCAAAATCGCATCAGGAACACCCACTTTGCCTATATCATGGAGCGGAGCGGATTTATACAGCAAGTCAATCCTCTCTTCTGTCAGGTAGTCACTAAAAGCATCACAATACTTGAGCCGATTGGCTAACGCGCGAACATACTCCTGGGTACGCAGTATATGAGCACCGGTTTCATTATCCCGCGATTCTGCCAAGGCTGATAACCCAACAATAGCGACATCACGAGTCAGGTTGACTTCATCGTAGCTCTTTTCCAGCCGGATCAACATTTCATTGGTGTAATGCGCAATCGCGCCCATCTCCCCGTGCTGAACAACAGGCACCCGAACAGACAAGTCTCCTTTTGCGGCATCTTCTAATACCTGCTGCTGATTTACCAACAATAAACGCAATAACTTTAGCCACTGGTACATAATAGAGACGGTATAGGCGACAAGTACAACGGCAACATACGCAAACTCTTTAACGATACTGACTATCGCTGACTGCGGGCCCGTAACAGTAATATTCTCAGCCAGCCAACGTACATCTTTGAGCATGATCATACCCAATATTGTTGTCAGTAAGACAACAACAAAGATCACCATTGCTGCCATTTGAAATGCCAGAGAATGGCGGTAATTCTGGATACCAGCCAGCTCCGAGGCATTAATCTGCTTAGGGTAATGCAGGATCTGACTATATAAAGAAAGATCCAGGCTGATCAATACCCCAAGGCTGCCTATACCAAACAACACCTTGAAACTGCTCTCGATAGGAAAATCATGGAAAAGGTTATACCAAACGGACAAGCCTATCGCCCCTATGGCAAAAATCGCCAGGTTTTTCACGACAAAGTGGATGCTATCACCACTTTTTATCCAAAGTGAGCGTAATACAAACATCAGCGAAAAAGTCACAAATGCGTAAAATCCGGCCTGCCAAGCCGAAAGCGTATCGAGAAACGGGCATACTCGCCCGCCATACAGACTAAAGATCCCGGCAGCAAGAAGGTAATGAAGCGCAGCCCGTTTTGTCAGTTGCTGTTCTGTATTCATCGTTGTTTATTATTAATATGAGATTGATTCAGTTTAACTAAATGTTGGAAACATTTCATTTACTTAAATCATCTCGAAACAACACAGCATTCACAACAACAATAAAATTTAGATGCCACCCATCAGCATATATTTTACTTCGACATAATCCTCGATGCCATAACGAGAGCCCTCGCGCCCTAGGCCTGATTCTTTGACCCCACCAAACGGAGCAACCTCGGTCGAAATGATACCTTCGTTGATCCCGACAATACCGGACTCAAGCCCTTCAGCTACCCGCCAGACTCGGCCAATATCCCGAGAATAGAAATATGCCGCCAACCCGGATTCAGTAGCATTTGCCAGCTCTAACACTTCCTCTTCCGAACTAAAACGATAACAAGCCGCTACCGGGCCAAATGTTTCCTCGCTGGCGATGCGCATCGCATGATGGGCATTGGCAATCACCGTCGGCTCGTAGAAGTTACCGCCTAACGGGCTGTTCTTACCGCCCACAAGTACCACACCACCATTAGCAACCGCATCCTGAACATGACTTTCGACCTTCTCTAGTGCCAACGCATTAATTAACGGTCCTTGCGTCACCCCTTCTTCGAAGCCACTTGCAACCTTGAGATTGCTCACCGCTTTGGCAAGCTTGGTTGTAAACTGTTCATAAACACTGTCCTGAACATAAAAGCGGTTGACACATACGCAGGTTTGACCGGTATTGCGAAACTTCGAGGCCATCGCTCCCTGCACTGCGGCATCAATATCCGCATCATCGAACACAATAAATGGCGCGTTGCCACCCAGCTCCAAAGACAGCTTCTTCACCGTATCGGCAGCCTGACGCATCAATAGTTTGCCTACACGAGTCGAGCCGGTAAACGAGATTTTACGCACTGATTTTGCAGCCATCAGTGCGCCACCAATTTCGGCAGCATTCCCTGAAACCACGTTAAAAACGCCGGCAGGAGCACCCGCCTTCTCGGCCAAAACAGCCATTGCCATCGCGCTCAGCGGTGTTTCTTCCGACGGCTTCAATACCATAGTACAGCCGGCAGCAATCGCTGGACCGGCCTTGCGAGTGATCATTGCCAAAGGAAAATTCCACGGGGTAATCGCCCCTACAACACCAATGGGTTCTTTGGTCACAAGAATTCTCGAATCTGGCTTGTGGGTCGGGATCGTTTCACCATAAATACGCTTCCCTTCTTCGGCAAACCATTCAAAAAAGCTTGCCGCATAACCGACTTCCCCAAGCGCCTCAGCATAAGGCTTACCTTGCTCGGTTGTCATAATAGTAGCGAGGTCGTGCTGATGCTCCATCATCAGCTCCCCCCAACGGCGAACCACCTGCGAGCGCTCTTTGGCGGTTTTCTTTCGCCATAGTTTGAATGCAATAGTTGCTGCATCAATGGCTGCACTCGTTTCCTGCTCACCGGCTGAGGCCACATCAGCAATCTTTTTATTTGTTGCGGGATTTATGACAGCGTAACATTTCTCATTCTGCAGCCAGCTACCGTTAATGTAGAAACCGGTCTGAAGTAAATCAGTTTGTTTAATATCCATCTGTGTTCCTGCTAAATCATTCGTTCAAAATCAAAGTGAATGCAATTACGAAAAAATGATGGACAACCTCTGTGCTGCCCATACCGTTTGATTTCTGCTTTAAAGTCCAAGTATAAGAAAATACTTACAAAGCAAGCAAACATATAAATAGCTTCCTCTTTGCCGAGGAGAGCAACAGAAAATGAAACCTATTTGATAACAGCATATATCTGTATCATTCACTGTATATACATACAATAATCATTGGAGATAATAACTTATATGTACAAGTTGTATTACTATCCCAACAATGCCAGCCTCGCTCCTCACTTTCTTCTCCACGAAATGAAACTCGAGTATGAGCTACTACTTGTCGACCGAAAATCAAATGAACAGAAATCCTCGGAATATTTGAAACTGAATCCCGCAGGACGAATACCGACCTTGATTGATGGTGAAATCACCTTATTCGAAAGCCCTGCGATCTGTATTCATCTGTGTGAACAGCACCCTGAAAAAGGCCTGATCCCACCATTAGGAAGCCAAGCAAGGCCTATGTTCTTTCAATGGCTAACGTATTTGAACAACACGCTACAAGCTGAACTCATGGTTCGCTACTATCCGCATAAACATACAACAGCTGAAAGTGCAATTCCGGCGATTGCTGAGGCTCAGGATGAACGTATCGCTGAGTCTTTGTTAATTATTGATGAAGCATTAACCGACAAACAATATCTTCTCGGCGATAAGATTTCAGCCTGTGACTTCTTCTTGTTTATGCTTTTGAAATGGTCTCTCGGCGTTAAAAAATCACCCATGTCATTTCCTCATTTAAACGCGTATTTGAAACGCTTGGCACAATATCCAACTATTCGTGAGGTCTGTGAGTTTGAGAAAATAGACCTTCGCCCCTTTGAGTAACGACTAAAAATCATTGTAAACAAAGACAGTTCAGAGGAAGGAGGAAAGTGTGTATTTAGAAGTTCAGCTTTAGCTTTTGATAGAGAGCTTGTATGAATCGGTTTTTTGCGGTGAGCAGGGACGACCTTAACAACAGAAACCGGCAGTACTTTGCCGGTTTTGTTGCACTATTAAGTCAAAAGAAACTTGCTGAATAATCAGTAAATATAAACTGCACCAGCATTAGGCCATGAACGGTCACTCCAATCGAGCGTAGGATCCGACGGATGACCAGGAGCCCCTACGGCCAAAGTGTTAGTGCCAGGCTTAAATTTCAAGGAAGCACCGAACTCTTCATTTACACCAGAGACACTATCTCCGGTAATCGCTCCTTCCCAAGCATAATTACGGTTACCGTAATCATTCAAGCGATAAATATAGACCGCACCATCAAGGTCACCACCTCGTTCCAATGTATCTGCACTGGTGTGGAAACCAAACCCACGCCATGGCGCTGACGGTGCCGAAACAGCCAAGAAACCTTTATCACTGAGTGCCAACTGGCTGCCAAATTTCTGCCCTGCCGAGGCCTTCACCGGAGTAATTGCATCAATTTCACTCCAAAAGCCTCTCTGCTCATCGTATTTATAAGTCAACACACGATCTATACCCGGTGCACCAACCAAAACAAGGTTCGCAGCCTTATTGATCACAACAGAACTTCCAAAGCCACTGTTCTCTTTTGAATAGCCATCAGGCAAAGTCAGTACCGTTTCTAGCTGCCAGATTTCATTATAATTTCTTGGTGCTAATGCCTTACGATACACATAAACTGCGCCACCATGCTTAATTTCACTTGCTGAACCTTTAAGCAACGAATCCATCGGAGCACCAACGACCAATACCTCATCCTTGGCAATTGCAACACTAGCACCAAATTTTGCATCTGCAGCCAAATCATTCGGACGGTTAACTTTAAACTCACCCGGAGATGAAATGCTCTTCATATATTGCTCAGGGGCAGCAGGAAAACTCAGGTCTTTAAAGAAATAATATGAAACCTCACCGCTCGTATTTTTCGTCGGGTGCCCCATCATAATCATGCCACCATCTTCACCTGAGCTGGCCAATGCTGCACCATAGCTGTCGCTCACAGGCCCACGCGGCGCTGTATGCCCTTGAAGCCAGCGCTCAGGGTTACCGTTGTTCATAGTGTCCATTGTTTTGGCCATATAAACAAAAGCTTCATCTTTACCTTGCTCACTTGGAAGCGTGGCCGCTGCAAGGAAAAAATCATCAAAGCTGCTGCCAGCTGTCACTATACTATTTGCTCGAGTTGCGTGACGGTCGGCTGTCCTTAAATAGGATTTACGCAGCAGACTCTCATCAATCTGATACTGCCCGTCACCTTGAGCAGAATAAAGCTGAACAATACCATTTGAATCATCTGTTATATTGGTAACAAGATAATCCTGTTGCCACGCGACAGCACTACCGAAACGAACACGATCAGAATCATAGCGATTAAGGTTAGTTTTTACTTTACCGATAGCTTGTTCCAAGTTTTCAAGTCGGAATTTTGCCGATTTAGTGAAGCAATAATCTGAGCTATCACATGCTAATAGCTCATAATCTGCTGTAGCGGCATCCATATCAACCAAATCAAGAACCAGATTCAACGAAGTACCAGTTACGTGAGTCGCGACTACTTCATCAGTCAAACGCTGCCTTGTCTGACGATATCTAAGTAATTTGTAATGATCTGCACCACTCACCTGATTCCAACTAAGAGCTATAGCTCCTCCTTTCTGTACCGCTGGTGTAACCGTAACAAACTTACCTTTCTCCTGAGCGGCAGGTGTTGATGAAACATCGCTTCCGCCACCACTGCCGCATGCAGACAAACCCACAGCAATACATAAAGGTAACAACAGTTTTTTAGTCATTATTAAACTCAACAGATATTTGATCATAAAACGAACAGCGCTGCAAATGAACGCTGTATTTTTGCAGCGGAGTGTACCCGGCGTAACAAAATATTGCAAATCAAGAATAAAATTACATAACTGATGCTGCTTGGGAATTTATTGAGGAGCATCGAATGATGCCAGCTTCTTCATGTTTTACACAAATAAAGGCGTTGCATACTTACAGAACGGTTTGGCTGGCATACAGGCTTTAAGAGAGTTTGATTCTGCTAACCAAAAAATCAATAAAAACGCGCACTCTTGGACTTAATGCCCGCTCTGAATAGAACACGGCATTAATGGGTATATTCTCTTTCTCCCAAAAACTCTTTAGCACCGGCTCAAGTAAACCGGACTCCAGCTCCTGTTGAACAGTAAAATTAGACAAACAAGCGATCCCCAAGCCATTTACCGCCATCTGTTTTAGTGTTTCACCACTATTACTGCTCACCTGCGGAGAAATACACAATCTTTCGCCGTTATCATCCTTAAGCGGCCAAATATTAAGAGATTTATATTGGTCAAACCCCAAGCATTGATGCTTGGATAACTGTGTAATGCAATCTAGGTAACTAACACGCTTAAGGTAACTCGGGCTTGCATATAATCCGCGTTGAGTCACTCCTAACTTGCGAGCCTTGAGCGTCGAATCACTAAGCAGCCCTACTCTAATCGCGACATCTACCTTTCTTTCGATTAAATCAGAGATTGAGTCATTGCTGACAAGAGTCACTTCAACATCGGGATAAAGCTGAGTAAATTCCGCTAACAAAGGGACTATCGCATGTAGAGCGAATGATGATGCCGCATCTACGGTTAAACGTCCTCGTGGCTGTTTGTGCTTCTGAGTGAAATGGTGCTCGATAGCAACAACATCCTCAGAAACATGTCTTGCTTTATCAAGAAGCCACGCACCTTCACCCGTTAAGGTGACACGTCGTGTCGTTCGATTAAACAAAGTTGTTTCCAAGTCAGCTTCCAGCTTTTTGATGCTCCTGCTTACCACCGAGCTTGCGATGTCCAGCCTGTCTGCCGCTAAGTTAAAGCTGCTGGACTCTGCCACTGCGACGAACACTTCCAATTCACTGAGTTTAAGTTTCACGACGCCTTCCCAATTAATGCAATTTTGCTATTAGTTACTTAGCAAAATGTACATTTATGTCAACAAAGGAAGTTCCTATATTTGGGTCATGCACGTATTTACCCTAATCACCGAAGGATCTTCACATGTCTCGAGTCAATATCTACGCAACTCAGCCTGAAGCATACAACGCGATGTTTACCTTAGAAAAATACATCAAAAATAGTAAGCTCCCACCTATTCTTGAAGAACTTATCAGGGTTCGCACTTCTCAAATTAACGGCTGCGCCTACTGTATTCAGATGCATACTAAATCAGCATTGCAACAAGGCGAGACTCACGAACGGCTATTCTTGCTATCAGCATGGAAACAGTCGTCACTGTTCACCCCTGAGGAGCAAGCGGTACTTGCACTGACAGAAGAGGTGACACAAATCTCAAATGACGGCGTCAGTGATACGACATACAAACAGCTGGAGGAGCACTTTGACAGGAAACAAATTGCCCAACTTATCATGTTGATATCAACAATGAATATATGGAACCGGATAGCCGTTGCGACCAACGTTCACGAGTCTTAACTTATTACACATTCTCTCTAGATACACTCTCCAGATATACCCTATAGAGATACCACCGAGCACCGCTGCAACCAGTCACTTTACGTGACTGGTTTTCTCTCGCAATGAAGTTGATTTTCACCCGTCAAAATACATTCAGCACAAATAATTAGAGATCAAAGCATTTGATCAATCCCAACCCCTGCCAGAACCAACCCAACCACTAAAAAGTCATGCCAAATGAAGGAATTTAAACACTCACTTGTGATAACCCTGCTCTAATGTTAACATTTTGCCGATTTTTTTAATTTGAAGTCTAAGCATTTTTCATTTCAGCGCTGTTTTACTGATATTTATCAGAAGAAAATACTTAGAGGACAAAACGTTTGAGAGTTACTATGGATAGCGTATTTAATAAATACAGCATAAAAACAACGGATTACGAAGTTGGGCAAGACAACGTTCAAAAATGGGGGTTTGACGTTCACAACCCTGTTTTTGGTATCAGTGCAGGTCTTATTATTCTATTTTTGACCGCACTATTGCTTGTTGACCCAAGCACTGCCAAGGCCGCTCTAAATGGCCTCAAGGTGCAAATTATTGAAAACTTTGACCTTCTATTTATGTGGTCTGGGAATATTTTCCTGATTTTTTGCCTTGGTTTAATCATCTCACCACTTGGCAAAATTAGACTTGGTGGCATCAATGCCAAACCTGAACACTCCAATATTTCATGGATAGCAATGCTCTTTGCTGCTGGCATGGGGATTGGTCTTATGTTCTGGGGAGTGGCAGAGCCAACCGCCTACTTCACAGGTTGGTATGAAACGCCATTGGCCGTTGAGGCATTTTCCCCTGAAGCAAAAAAGGTTGCTCTGGGTGCGACTATGTTCCACTGGGGGATTCACGCATGGTCTATGTATGCGGTTGTAGCCCTTTCTTTAGCCTTCTTCACATTCAACAAAGGGTTGCCACTTTCTATTCGTTCCATTTTCTACCCTTTGCTCGGCGATCGAACTTGGGGATGGTTTGGGAACGCCATTGATATTATGGCAGTACTTGCCACCCTATTTGGCCTTGCAACCTCGTTAGGGCTTGGTGCACAGCAAGCAACCAGCGGTATCAACCATGTTTTCGGCACCGAAGGTGGCCTTGGCATGCAGCTAGCTGTCATTGCTTTTGTAACAGCCCTCGCAGTTATCTCTGTTGTTCGAGGCATTGAAGGCGGCGTTAAGGTATTAAGTAACATCAACATGCTATTTGCTGTTGCTCTTCTTGTCTTTGTTGCCTTGGTTGGGTTTGCTATTGCGAAAGGCTCCCTCCCTGCAACCTTGATGGGCTACATCGAAAACATCATTCCACTGAGTAACCCTCACGGACGCGAAGACGTTGCTTGGATGCATGGCTGGACAGTATTTTACTGGGCATGGTGGATTTCTTGGTCACCATTTGTAGGAATGTTTATTGCACGTGTCTCTAAGGGCCGAACCGTTAGAGAGTTCTTGATCGCCGTTATCTTTATCCCAACATTGATTACTCTGATTTGGATGTCTGTTTTCGGTGGCATTGCTATCGACCAGGTCGCAAACAAGATTGGTGAATTAGGCGCAAATGGATTAACCGATATTTCCCTGACACTATTCCATGTATTTGATGCAATGCCATTTGGTTCGGTTATTTCCGTTTTGTCGATTGTGTTGATAATGGTGTTCTTTATCACCTCATCAGATTCTGGCTCTCTCGTTATTGATAGCATAACAGCAGGCGGTAAAGTCGATGCTCCTGTCCCGCAGCGTATCTTCTGGGCAACGGTTGAAGGTGCTATTGCAGCAGTAATGTTATGGGTTGGTGGAACTGAGGCCATTCAGGCCCTACAGGCAGGAACCATCACAACAGCCCTGCCCTTTACCATTATTCTTCTGTTAATGTGCGTGAGCCTAGTTAAAGGTTTGAGTACGGAAAAAAGTCTGTATAAAAAAGCGTAACACTACAAATAATGCACTCAACAAAAATGGTCAGCTCAACGCTGACCATTTTTATACCCATCCAATAACGCTGAGAGTATTAGCAACTATTTAACAGCTACTGCCCTTCGGGGATCACATTACCGTTTTCATCATAGGCTTGCACGTTGAAGTGGTACTCGACACACTTCTCATAGTCACCTTTAAAGAATGCGTTAAATGCATACTGATAAGGTACGAGCTTACATGCAAAACTATGATTCCCTGGTGTATTTGGATTCCAACCCCAATCCTTGTCCCAGGTGATCATCAGTGCTCCGGCACCATCGGTATCAAATGGCTTCATATCTGCACATCCCAGCTTCTCGCCGGTAATATCAAGGTTCAGCTCTTTAGCAAATAAGCGGTAATAATCAATCCGATTTTGCGCTAGTGCGGTTTCAGCGCCTTTATTGCACTCATATGCGCCATTGATGATCTGAATCGTCGCACCAAATCCAGATTCGATTCCAGCGGCCTTGTCCGACGCATTCGGCTGCCAGGTACCATCAATAACATGCAGCATGCTTGGCTTCGGTGGCTGAGGATAGACGTAGAAAAATACCGCTGAAGCAAGGTTCAGCCAAGTATCAGCAACCAGTGCTGGATTTTCCAGCAGAATACTTTGATCACCGAACATTGCCTCCGAGAACGGGCCATAGTTGTAGTTCCAGCTCAATTGCTTCGCACCACGACCAAAATAACTTTTGCCCGGAGCACAAGGCCACTTCTCACCTTGCCAACCACTACATTTACTATAAGTACCGTCAGGTTTATCTTCAGACTTATACATCTCGCGGAGGTAATACAGTCCCTGCCGCCACTCAGGCACACCTTTCGATGTCTCCCAGCTTGGTGCATGAGCTCCAGTTTCCTGAGTAAAGTGGGCAAACATCGTAGTAATAGAACGCTTACAAATATCGTCTGAGTTGCGACCATCATTATACGTTCGGCAGAAAGCCGGGAACTTAGCAATTGCTTGTAGGAAGCGAGTATAGGTATACATTTCGTTACGCAGCGGGAACAGGTAGTTCCACATCGCTTCATTTACGATTGACTCGACACGGCGAACATTGTCCGGATTGCTGATACTGAGCGGAATAACGGCCTCAACCAAAGCATTATCAAGAGTCGCGACATCAGAACGTATTAACTTGAAAAGATCCGTACTGGTTAGCTTAGTTTCAATCGCTTCCAGCTCGCTACGTGGCATTAAGTAGCCGCCTTTACCATCAGGAATAACGGTAAAGCCAGGAGCAGGGTTAGGATTAGGAGTTGGCCCCGGACCTGGTACTACAGGGCCCGTAGTACAATCAGATAGCTTCCAAAACCAGGATGACGATGCCGACGGTGTATCCCATACTCCTGGATTATTCTGGGCAACAAAACAGCTTCCGTTATAACTAACCAAATCACCATCTACGACCGATGTTTGGCCTGGGACCCATTCAACTGGCTGGACATTAGCAAACGTTGCCCCACTCACACAAACACCGAGCGCAATACCAATTAAGTAGCCAATTTCTTTCGCTTTAGTTCTGTTCAACATAAATAACTAGCCTCCGTTCTATATTCGGGTTCTGGTTATTATTTGTTCAACTAAAACAAGCTGCGATGTGATTCAAAAACATATTGGCAAGCACTCGAGTGTAATCACATAATTTTTGATACTGAAATTATTCCGACCACAAATAATCGATATCGCTCGAAGTAATTACCCACCTCTCGAACAAGAGAAACAGCGCTAAGAAAAAAGCGCTTACCGCCTTACTCGACTTCTTGCATTGGCAGCAACAATCAATCGGTTCACCAGTACTTTTTTCTTAGTCTCTGACGCTGCACCCAATTCCCGAATCACCCGGCTAATTTCGGAATCAAGGTACTTGGCCGTTTTGGTGCGGACCATCGCACTAATAACCTTATCCGCATTAACGGGTAAAGGTTGGCGTAACGCCCACTGATAGCTGTAGTTCGAGTTAGTGTCCGAACCAATACCTGAATCTATATCGTTGATGTTTATTTCCAATGGGGCTTGCACATCTTCTTCACGCCCCAGCTTTTTATAGTACTCACAGACAATCGGTGAGCGGTGATGAGGTAGCTCGCCGCTTTGATAAAGTTTAGGGCCCAGATCTTTGGCCAGTTCAGCCTTAGCCTCCAGTACAAACCTACTGGCATTGGTTGCTTTGGCCGACTTTTTCTCCGGTTCGGTAAAATAGACCCTCGCCTGTTCCTTTGCCCGCGTCAGACCGACATAAGCCAACCTGCGCTCTTCTTCAACATCAGCAGCAATACTTCCCGCCGACTTATTCATATAAGGAAAGGCATCCTTGTCCCAAAACGGTAGGTGGACACAATTATATTCACAACCCTTGGCACGGAAAATAGTGGTTAACTGCACTCCAGCAGCCTCATCGTTCGAGGCGGCAGAAAGCTGGGTCGATTTCTGGGCCGATTTTTGAGTGTAGTATTCAAAATATTGCAACGCCTTATCGCAATTTTGATCCATGGATTCAAGCACTGTCGCGACACTATCGAGCCTTTCAACCGACTCTTCAATTTCTGTCGCAGTAGCTTCCGTCTTCCAAATCCAGCTATCAAGTCCGCTTTCATTTCGATATTGGTTATAGACTTCAAGCGCCTTAAAGCTACCTTTTCGCTGTAGCCTCACCAGCAATTCTAATCGCTCAATAAGATTATCCAGCTTCAGGCTACTGTTTGCTTTGTCATATCTGGTGATGAACACCAACCAATTTGACGTTTCCATTCCAGCCAACTGATCACAGAGCGGACGCAGCGCTTTATTCGGCACGTAACAATGAGGAAAACAGAGAAAATTAAACAGCAGCAATGACTTTTGCTGCTGGGGCATCTGCTCATATCTGCCCGTTGCCAACGACATCAGCTCAATTAGCAACTTGACTTCACGGCTGTTGGCCAACACCGAAGGCACCGGCATTTGGTAAGGCACCTGCTTGCTCAGAAATGCCAACTCAAACAGCAACGTTTGCGACCAGCGCCGCACCAAAATAGCAACTTCCGACGGATTTCCCCCTTCGTCAATATATTGCTGTACCGACTGGGCTATTTCTCCGACCTGCCGCGAGGTGCCGGACACCTCAATTGCAGTATCGCTAATGCCTTCGTCAGAAATAGTCAGGAAATCACTGAAACGTTGCTTGTTGTTGGCAATAAGGTGGCTGGCAGACAAAGCCAGGCTATGACCGAACCGAAACGTTCGTGACAATGTATAAGTACTGGCAGGTGCAAAATCATTGTCAAAATCAAGCATGAACTGCGGCGCACTGCCACGCCATTTGTAGATGCACTGATCGACATCCCCGACAGCCAACAATTGCGTCTGTGGCCCCAACAACTGCTTGATCAAGCGGTATTGGGCAGTGTTAATATCCTGAAACTCATCGACCACCACAAGCTTGCAGTGCTGATGGTAATGCTGTCGAATAGCATCTGAGCCTTCCAGCATTTTCACCGACTCCACTAGCCAGTCGTCAAAGAACAAGATCTTGTGCTCTTTGCGCAAGGTTTCAAACTGCTCGTAGGCATCAAGGATAAACAAATAGTCACGGCTAATTTCCGACATCTGAAAAACTTCACGCGGCGGCAGCATGTACGCCTTAACAAGACCGGCAAAGCTCAGCAGCAATTCGATAGTCTTGGGATCCTTAATCATTTGCTGACGCTGAAAGCTTTTCTCCTGCCCGGCAACGGTCCGCAGCACTGTTTTCACCAAAGACTTATCACTTTCTCCACTTTGATAGTCGACACGGAACCCTGTTTCGCGAAGAAAGCCGGTTTGGTTAAGTAGCTTTAGGCAAAAGCTATGAAAAGTATGTACCGGCACATTTTGCTCGATTCCCGTTGCCTGCAGTTTCTGCTGAAAATCGGTGCGAATATCACGGTTGAACATCATCACCAGCATCTCTTCGGCGGGTACCTGAGCTAGCTTTTTTTCAATCAAACCAACTAAGGTCGTGGTTTTTCCCGTACCGGCGCCAGCGATGCAGAGTGCGTTACCTGTTTGGTGATTTATAAATGCTGTCTGCTCGGAGGTATAGCGCATCATAGTGGGAGTTGAACCTGAAAAGCCGAAAGGACGATGATTTTGCCACAACTCGCCCCTCTTCGCTTCTCAAAATCTACAGTAAAGCGTTAAAACCAAGTTCTCTCGACCATATAGGTAAAATCAAATTACGCAAACGTTTGCTTTATTTGCTGAAAGCTGCAATCGCTTCTGCTATTATCTGCCTCAGTTACAGGCTGGGCCCCTGTTTTGAATACAAATACGGCTTAGCCTGCATGGTTTTATCTTTGTCTCGACTTTTGAAATAGGAATTCACCATGAGCCTTGCTGATCAAGTTCTCGCTGTAAATGACGACCTCCCAATCCGTACTGACAAACCCGTTCATAGCGGAAAAGTACGTTCTGTGTACTGGTTGACTGAAGCTGACAGCCGCCGTCTGATCAAAGAAAAAGGCTATAACGTTCAGCCTGATGCCCCATTGGCCATTATGGTGATCAGTGATCGTATCTCTGCTTTTGATTGCATTTGGCATGGCGAAGGCGGGATGAAAGGCGTTCCCGGGAAAGGGGCCGCACTCAATGCTATTTCTAATCATTGGTTTAAGCTGTTCCGTGACAACGGGCTGGCTGATAGCCATATACTTGATATTCCTCATCCCTTTGTATGGATTGTGCAAAAAGCCAAACCGGTAAAAATCGAGGCAATCTGTCGCCAGTACATCACAGGTTCAATGTGGCGTGCCTACGCCAACGGTGAACGCGAATTCTGCGGAATCAATGTCGCAGAAGGCCTCGAAAAAGATCAGAAACTGCCAGAGCTGCTAATTACCCCGTCTACCAAGGGGATCTTGGAAGGTATTCCGGGCGTTCCTGCTGTCGACGATGTCAACATCAGCCGCCAGAACATCGAAGACAACTTTGCAGCGTTTAATTTCAGTTCACCTGATGACATTGCGCGCTATGAAACGCTTTTAAAAGAAGGGTTTGGCGTAATTAGCGAAGCGCTTGCAAAAATTGACCAGATTTTTGTCGATACCAAGTTTGAATTTGGCTATGTGACCGATGCGCAAGGCAACGATAAACTTATCTATATGGATGAAGTGGGGACACCAGATTCGTCTCGTATCTGGGAAGGAGCCGCTTACCGTGAGAATAAAATAGTCGAGAACTCTAAAGAAGACTTCCGACAGCTATTGCTTAACCACTTCCCTGATCCGGATATTTTGCTCAACAAAGACCGTATGGAAGAACGTTCGGCACTTGCTCGTAACAATGCCCTTCCTCAAGATGTACTGATGCAAGTGTCCAAGGTATACACCAGCATCGCCGAAAAAATCACAGGCAAAAAAATCATACTGAGTGAAAACCCTAAAGCAGAAATAATTAATATTCTCCGAGAAAAATATAATTTAATTGTCTAACAAAATAATACCGTATATTAAAAGGCGGCAATCCAGCCGCCTTTTTTAGTCATGCAAATTAAAGATAGTCATTGGTGTTATAATCACCATATTCAACTCGGCTTATATTTAACCCACTATATTTATCCATGTTTCATAATGAAAATTTTATAAACTTAATAAACAGCAAAAAAACACATTTCTCGATCACATATTTACACAACCACTATTAACAATCCTGTTACCCAGCCGACACAATGACTATCAAACCTATAAATATACGTGTGCTTGTCGAGGTCTCATAATATGAAGTTCAGCCATAAAGTTGTCGCCACATCATCCGCGATATTGCTTGCAGCATTAGCACTGCTTTCTGCCAATCAATATTTCAATACTAAGTCCCAGATCCAGTCTTTGGTCATGCAAAGCATCGATGAGATCGTATCGGGGATGGGTAATACCGTAAATGCTGAGATTAGCAGCCGTAAAGCGCTTGCCAGCTACGCAACAAGCTTGATTGAACAAGATCTGGCGCTAGACAATATCCAAACCGTCATTAATCAACCTATCATTAAAAACGCATTCCTCCTGACCGGCCTTGGCTTTGAAAAGGATGGAAGCTATACCAGTAATGACCCAAGTTGGGATCCAGGCAGTAGTTGGAACCCGCGAGCTCGTCCTTGGTACATAGATGCAAAGCAAGCTCGTGAACTGATCATCACCGCACCGTACGCCGATTCAGCCACCAAGGAAATCTTGGTGTCAATAGCAACTCCTGTGTTTGCTCATGGAGAGTTTACCGGTGCTATTTTCTTCGATGTTAGCCTTGGCGGCCTGGCAGAACTTGTCAATCAAGTTTCGCTATTCGATGCGGGCTACCTGTTTATTGTCGCCGGTGACGGTACCGTTATTGCGCATCCGGAAGAGAAATACAATGGTAAGCCAATGTCTGAATTCCTTGGTAATCAGACATTATCCAGCGAAATGGTGACGACAGAACTCGATGGCAGGGCTGTTAAACTCTCCTTTACCCAAGTAGAAGGCCAGAACTGGTATATCGGTACGGTACTTGACGAAAGCCTAGCATTTGCCGCAGTCGATAAGTTAAAAACAGATTCCATTATCTACTCGGTTGTTGCACTCTTTGCCGGCATTATTGCCCTGCTCCTGCTGATCAAAATCTTGATGCGTCCACTGCAAGACTTAAATATCGCAATTCAGGATGTTGCATGTGGCCAAGGTGACCTAACCCGTCGGTTGGAAACCAACACCGATGCCGAGTTTGCCGAACTAGCAACAGGATTTAATGCCTTTACTGAAAAACTACAGAGCCTCATTATCCAGTCCAAATCGCTGAGTCATGACATCATGCAGGGTACAGAGATGACAGCTGATGGTGCGAAACAATCTGCCAGTGCAATGTCCTCACAGTTGCAAGAGTTAGACCAACTCGCGACGGCAATGCATGAAATGGCAACGACATCTTCTGATGTGGCTGGCAATGCGCAGGGAGCCGCTTCTGCCGCTCAGGCAGCAGATGTCGCCGTCACAGAAGGTAGTAACGTTGTGTCTCATACTACTGGAGCCATTTCAGATCTGTCAGAACAAATCGATGAGGCCGTTGAGGTTGTTAGGCAACTTGAAACCGCGACAGGCAACATTGAATCCATCCTTAAGGTTATCAATGAAATTGCCGATCAAACTAACCTGTTGGCATTGAATGCAGCAATTGAAGCGGCCCGTGCTGGCGATTCAGGCCGTGGTTTCGCCGTGGTTGCAGATGAAGTCCGTACCCTTGCCCAGCGCACTCAGGAATCAACAACAGAGATCCGTCAGATGATTGAGCAACTACAATCAGGTGCCAGCTCTGCGGCGAATGTAATGGGCCTCAGCAAGGAAACAGCAGCAAATACAGTGGTGAAAGCCCAGGAAGCTGATGAAGCCTTGGCGCGTATTAGTAACGCCATTCAGCAAATTAACGATATGAACCTACAAATTGCTTCCGCGGCTGAAGAACAGAGTTTAGTCGCGGAAGAAATCAATACCAACACTCTCAATATTAAAGAGCTTTCGGTACAAGTTGCTGATGCAGCCAATGGAGCCAACGAGGCTATGGAAGTACAGATCAATAAGGTACGCGAACAAGACAGTGTTATGAACAAGTTTGTTGTTTAACAAACTCAGCTGCCTTTAACAGACTCCAAGTCCAATAGAGCACACATCAAAAAAAGGGTTAGCTGATGCTAACCCTTCGTCCATTATGGCAACTTTTGCTATTGTGATATTGAACTACTAACTAGCTTCAAGTTTAAACTTTCTCACAATGGCAGAAAGCTGGGTGTTTGCAGAGGCCAAAATTTGGCTACTCGCTACATTTTGTTGGCCATTTTCAGCAAGCGTGTCTGCCATTTGCCTGATAGAAGCCATGTTCTTACTGATTTCTTCAGACACTGAGCTTTGCTCTTCGGCAGCCGTTGCGATCTCAACCGCCAAGTTATTAACTTCAGTGATCGAATCTGCCATCGTATCGAGATCCTGATTTACCTGTTTGGTATTATCAGCTGTATGATTACAGCTTTCCTTAATCACATTCATATTGACGACGAGGCCGTCAGCACCAGAGGTTAGCTTATTCAACATTTGCTCAATTTCAGACGTACTCTGCTGGGTACGTGCAGCCAATGCACGAACCTCATCAGCAACAACGGCAAAACCTCTCCCCTGCTCTCCCGCACGGGCCGCTTCAATTGCGGCATTCAGCGCTAGCAGGTTGGTCTGATCAGCGATATCACCAATCACTTTTAATACACCTGCAATATCAAGGCTATTGCGATTCATCTCGTTGATATTGTTTGCCATCGATTCTACGTCATCAACCAGAGCCGATACCGAAGAGACCGCATTAGAAACAATCGTTTTCGACTGCTGTGCTTGATCATTGGTGTTCTGAATATGCGAAGACGTTTGCGCGGCGTTTGCCGATACCGTTTCAGCGGTAATGCTCATTTCATGAATAGCAGTGACGACCTGATCAGCCTCATCGACATGCGATTGCAATACAGTCGCATTTTGCTCCGACTGCGAGCGAAGATCTTCGACACTGCTTGAAATATGGTTCGTTGCCTGAGAAACCTCTAGCATCATCTGTTGCAGGTTACTAATAAAAGTATTGATCCCGTCAGCAATTTGCCCCAGATCATCATGGCTATTCACCTCCAGGCGGCGAGTTAGATCACCATTACCCGCAGAAAGATCAATAACCGTTTCTTTCAGTGCAACAATAGGACGGTATAACTTGTTCAGGACCACAATAACGATTAACAAGGCAAAAGTAAGTATGGTCACAGATGTAATAATCGCTTTGTTAAATGCCGTTTCGATATCAGCATACACTACCGACTTGTTGACCCCGACATACAAATACCACTTATTACCATCAACTAAGGAAATATCTGAAAAATAAGCTCTTTTATCGACACCTGCCCATTGGTAATCAGCCGCTCCTGATCCTTGAGCTGCCATTTTTTGTTCCAGCTCGGGAAGATCGAAATAAATGCCTAACTCATCACTCGGATCCGTCGAGGCCAACTGAGAGAAGTTTTCGCTGAGGATCAAAATGACAGCGCCAGGGAAATCAACACGCCGAATCGTTTCATTAAGACTGTTTAGTGACACATCGCCCACAACCACGCCATCATTGTTAATTGGCGTCGCAATGCTCACCATCAGATCACCTGTCGTTGCATCACTGTAGAAATCAGTAAGTATCGTTCTCTTTTTTGCCGAAGCCAGCTGATACCAATCCCGGGTTCGCGGATCATAATCACTGACATCAAAGACACCATTGTCACCACCTGAGTCACCGTATGCACGGCCATCACTGTATCCTGCAGTGAAACTTGCATAGTTAGCTGCTTTGGTAATCATTTTAGCAACTTCTACATACTCACTATCAGAACGTGAACCCTGGTAGAAGGCTTTAGTCGACTCAAGCGCATCCACGCCCTTTTGCATGGAAAGTTCAACCTCTCGCTTGGCACTATCAACGATGAGTCGAGACTTCTGTTCAATTGTTGCTATTTTGTCATTTTTGAAATTGTTGTAAGACAGCCAATTGGTGATCGACAGTGCAACCGCAACCAATACAGCAACTGTCATGATGATGCGCTGCTTGAAACCAATACGTTGTAATGAAAGGTGCATGATCTTTGTCTTATATGATAAAAGTTGAGTATTAGATATTTGTTCAGCGTCAAGTCTAATCATGCAAATTTGGAATGTGGAGAGTAAATAAATTGACAGGCGCGTCTAAAAGTTGACGCAATGAAAAAGTAATCTAGCAGGCTATCTGGCTAATAGCAGACCAATTTGCTCTTATTTCGTGTTTTATCCCTCTTTGAGCAGTAGTTTTGTACACAACATGAATGCAAGAGAAAAGATACATTTACGCAGCAGATGAAAATATATTTAACCAATCTGCATATCGCATCATACTGTGATTTTTCTTTCAACATCTGTATTTGTGACAGCTATCACATGCATATATACAATAGAGACATAAGGAACCTGCTTTCGATGCCAAAATCGAAAAAGGGTTAGCCTAAACTAACCCTTTGGTTTTTAATTTCTACAAAATTCTGTTAGGCCATCGGTTTAACCGGCTCACCTTCAACATCATCCAGTTGAGCTGCTGGCTTACCAGAAGACTTTAGCCGCTTCTCCCAGTAGTCCGCATTTTTAATACCTAGCTTCACAGGGTCAAAAGTAAACTCTGTCACACCCGCTTTCTGCTGCTCTTCATAATCTTTCAGTGCTTTCAGTGCAGGTTTTGACAGGAAGAAGATAGTCAAAATACCGACAATATTCAGCCATGCCATCAGACCAACACCCACATCACCCATTGCCCAGGCAAGATTTGCAGCTTTTACTGTGCCGTAGAAGACTGCCACTATCAGTACAACCTTCAGTACGAACATCATACCCGGCATTTTTAGCGAGCGACGGATGTAAGCAATGTTTGTTTCCGCAATGTAGTAATAAGCAAGAATAGTGGTAAAGGCAAAGAAGAACAGCGCAAATGCGATGAACGGCTTACCGATACCAGGCATTGCACTCTCGATTGCCATCTGAGTAAACACAGGACCGTTTGCACCAATATCTGCTGCTAGGTTCTGTACCAGGAATGTACCTTCCGCGCCACCGTGAACGTTGTAAGCACCAGTGATAATAATCATGAATGCTGTTGCAGAACATACTAGCAGTGTATCAATGTAGATAGAGAATGACTGAACCAAGCCCTGTTGTGCTGGGTGATCAACATCTGCCGCTGCAGCTGCATGAGGACCCGTACCCTGACCGGCTTCGTTCGAGTAAACACCACGTTTTACACCCCAGCCGATTGCAGCACCAACACCAGCCATAGGTGTAAATGCATCACCAAGAATCATACCGAAGACCATTGGAACCTGGTTGATGTTCAGTAGGATAATGATGAAAGCGATGATGATGTAAGCCAATGCCATAAATGGAACGACAATCTGGGTAAAGTTTGCGATACGCTTAACACCACCAAAGATGATGAATGCCAAGATAATCGAAACAACGGTACCTGTTACAATTTTAGCCAGACTGATAGTACCGATAGTCGTTTCAATCATGCCACCTGTACCAAACGCAGCTTCAACTGCATTGCCGATACTGTTTGACTGAACACCAGGAAGAAGAACACCGCAGGCAAAGATAGTTGCAATGGCAAAAATCCATGCATATGCCTTATTACCCATCGCTTTTTCGATGTAATAAGCCGGACCACCACGGAACTGGCCGTCTTCATCTTCTTCTTTATAAATCTGTGCAAGTGCGGATTCGCTGTATGCAGTCGCAGCGCCCAAGAAGGCAACAACCCACATCCAGAATACCGCACCTGGACCACCAAAACCGATTGCTGCAGCAACACCCGCAATGTTACCGGTACCTACACGTCCTGATAAAGAAACGGCTAGTGCTTGAAAAGAGGAAATACCTTTATCAGAACTCTTACCTGATAACAGCAGGCGCCACATTTCTCTGAAGTGACGAAGTTGAACAAAACGAGTGGTAATGGAATAAAACAGACCAGCACCAAGGCACAAATAAATCAGTACCGGGCTCCATATTATTCCGTTTAGAAAATCTACTAACGACTGCATTAAAATCTCCCTGTCTTATAGATTATGGTTAATGCTCGGGCAGTATAATAAGCAGATTGTAAGTTAAATGTTAAGAGTTTTATTTCATCAGTCAATTAACCGTGAGCAATGGCACATAGCAGCAACAACAAATTAACATCTGGTTGATTCATCTATTCGTGCTCACGATGCATAGTTATTCACACTGTTAGTTACTTACTTGCCTCACCTTTGTTGAACAACAAACGGACAAACAAGCCAATATTTATGTTAGTGGTCACACATTTTGCGGGATAATGAAGCAGACATATTCAGGCACGCTAACGATAGCGCTTAATTATTCACCAATAAATAAAGCTAAGGTGGATATGTATTTCATATAGAAAAAGTTTTAGCACGCTTACTAACCGGAGTTATTAACAAGTCGAGCACCTCTCACTGTCCCCTTGTCAAAGTTAACAAAACATTAACCACTATGATAACAATGAACCAGAAGCAATAGCCAAGAAGCAGTAACCAATAATATGATCTACTTAATATCCGCCAGAGGCTGACTCTATCCCCCTTTTATCCAAAAAGAAAACCAGCTAGACCGATGACAGGTTCACTAATTCACGGGTATAGGCATGCTGTGGTTCGCTAAAAATTCGCGCCGTGTCTCCTTGTTCAACCACTTGGCCATTTCTAAGCACTAGGGTGTAATGACACAAAGATTTCACCACATGCAGATCATGACTAATGAACAAATAACTGAGTCCATACTTCTGCTGCAAGGATTTTAGCAAACTCAATACTTGAAACTGCACCGTTCTATCAAGTGACGAGGTTGGCTCATCCAGCAAAATAAACTCCGGTTTGAGTACCAATGCACGAGCAATTGCAATTCTCTGTCGCTGTCCGCCAGAGAACTCATTGGGGTATCGGTGGCGAGTTTCCGGATCCAATTCCACCTCACGCATCGCCTCACAGATGACATTTTCCTCTTCCTCCGGTGTCAGCGACTTGTGGATTTTCAATCCTTCGCCAATTATCTGTGCCACTGACATTCGTGGGTTAAGCGCGGAAAACGGATCCTGAAAAACCACCTGCAACTTGCTCCGATACGGAAGCATTTGCTTGCGGCTAAGATCCGAGATATCGATACCATCAAAATAAATGCGCCCTTCACTATTGAGCAGTTTCAATACAGCCATACCGGTTGTTGATTTTCCGGAGCCGCTCTCTCCTACCAGACCGACACTGTGTCCTTTGCGCAATATAAAGCTGACATCGGTTACTGCTTTAATATGACCTTTTACCCGTTTAAGTATCCCGCCAGTAATTGGAAACCATACTCGCAAATCATTAATATCGAACAAAGGCTCGGCATTGGATGCGACAGGCACCGGACTTCCGCTGGGATCAGAGTTAATCAGCTTAATGGTATAAGGATCGGAAGGATTGGTAAAAATCACCTCCCGGGTATCTGTCTCGACCAATCTGCCGAGCTGCATCACTGCCACACGGTCGGCAATACGGCGAACAATACTCAAATCATGGGTAATGAACAACATTGCCATGCCCATCTCCTGCTGAAGATCTTTGAGCAGCTCGAGAATTTGCGCCTGCACCGAAACGTCCAATGCTGTCGTCGGTTCATCCGCAATCAATAACTCAGGTTCATTTATCAAGGCCATCGCAATCATTACCCGCTGACGCTCACCACCCGATAACTCGTGCGGGTAAGCCGTCAGGCGCTTCTCTGCATTACGAATACCCACCTTTTTCAACCAGCTCAAAGCGCGCTTTTCCGCTTCTTTCTGGCGTGTCCCACGATGGATAGCCAATGTTTCACACAATTGACGACCAACCTTGTGCAACGGGTTGAGTGACATCATTGGTTCCTGAAATATCATCCCAATCCGATCACCGCGCATCCTACGCATTTCACGTTCACTACAGGTCATCATATCAGTGCCATCATACATGACATGACCACCAATATACCGAGTGGACGACTTCGGCAACAAGCGTAATATCGCATTGGCCGTCACCGACTTACCTGAACCACTTTCTCCCACCAGCGCCAGTGTTTCTCCCCGGCGAATGGCAAGGCTTACGTCATACGTTACCTGGTTTACACTCTCGCCACTCTGAAAGCCAACCGATAAGTTTTCAATTGTGAGTATTGGTTTAACCATAACTTATCTCTGATGATGGGGATCAAACGCATCCCGGACTGCTTCACCAACAAACACCAGCAGGCTTAGCATAATTGACAATACAACGAAGGCAGACAGCCCGAGCCATGGTGCCTGCAAGTTAGTTTTACCCTGTGCCAACAACTCACCTAACGAAGGCGAGCCCGCAGGCAGACCAAAACCAAGAAAATCAAGAGAGGTTAAGGTCGTCACCGAACCACTAAGAATAAACGGCATCATAGTGAGCGAGGCAACCATGGCATTTGGCAACATATGCCGCAGCATAATGCGACTGTCGCTAACACCCAGTGCCTGTGCCGCACGGATGTAATCGAAATTTCGGCAACGGAGAAACTCTGCACGTACCACACCGACAAGCCCCATCCAGCTAAACAGCACCATGATCCCGAGTAACCACCAGAAATTCGGCTCGACAAAACTGGATAAGATAATCAATAAGAACAGTGTCGGCATACCCGACCACACTTCGATAAAGCGCTGTCCGAATAAATCTACCCAGCCTCCGTAATAGCCTTGGCACGCCCCAACAATGACACCGATAATGGTCGAGATAACGGTCAGTGCAAAGCCAAACAAGACTGAGACCCGAAAACCATAAATGATCCGGGCCATCACATCCCGTCCCTTATCATCAGTACCCAACCAATTGACCCGATCCGGGGGCGATGGTGCCGGTCCAGTCAGATCATAGTTAATGGTATCGTAGCTAAAACGGATGATCGGCCAGAGAGTAAAGCCTTTAGCCTCGATCAGATCTGCGACATAGGGATCGGTATAGTCCGCTTCAGATTCAAACTCCCCACCAAACTCCGTTTCTGTATATTGCTCAACAATCGGAAAATACCAGTTGCCGTCAAAGCGGATCAGCAACGGCTTGTCATTGGCAATCAGCTCAGCGAACAAGCTGATAAAAAACAACAATGCAAAGAGCCATAATGACCAGTAACCCCGTTTGTGTGCACGGAACCTCGCCAGCCTCTCCTTTGTTAACGGATTCATTTTCACTAGCGCGCCTCAAAATCAATGCGTGGATCAACAAAGGTATACGTCAGATCCGAAATAATATTCAGCAATAATCCCAGCAACGTCATTATATACAGTGAACTAAATACAACCGGATAGTCACGCTGAATCGTCGACTCAAAGCCCAGCAAGCCAATCCCTTCGAGCGAGAACATTACCTCTATCAGCATCGCGCCGGTAAAGAAGATACTGATAAATGCGGCAGGGAATCCGGCAATAATGATCAGCATGGCGTTACGGAATACATGGCGATAGAGAATGCTGCGCTCATCAAGCCCCTTGGCTCTGGCAGTGACGACATACTGCTTGTTTATTTCATCTAGGAAAGAGTTTTTGGTCAACATCGACAGCGTCGCAAAACCACCGATCACCATCGCCAAAATAGGCAGAGTCAGATGCCAAAAATAATCGATGATCTGCTGATACCAAGTCAGCTGGTCGAAATCTGACGAGACCAAACCACGAAGTGGAAACCAGCTAAAATAGTTACCGCTAGCAAAGAAAATAATCAGCAAAATAGCAAACAAAAAGCCAGGAATGGCGTAGCCGACAATCACCAGGGCACTACTCCAAACATCAAACCGAGAACCATGGTTAATAGCCTTGGCGATCCCAAGCGGAATGGAAACAAAGTAGATAATCAGGGTGCTCCATAGCCCTAGAGAGATAGATACCGGCAAACGGTCGATAATAAGGTCAATGACATTACCTCCCTTAAACAGGCTTTCGCCGAAATTAAAAGTGGCATAGTCCTTCAGCATATCGACATAACGCTCAAGCAGCGGTTTGTCGAACCCAAACTGGACTTTAATAGCTTCAAGCACTTCGGGATCCAACCCGCGTGAACCCCGATAACCAGTACCATTATCTCCGAGCTCAACGGCCTGTACTTCTTGCCCTCCGCCGGTAAAGCGCTCCATAATTCCGGAAGAATGCCCTTCAAGCTGGGCAACTGCCTGTTCCACCGGCCCTCCCGGAGCTATCTGAATCACAAAAAAGTTAATTGTGATAATTGCCCATAGTGTCGGGATAACCAGTAACAAACGACGAATAATATAAGCTGACATCTTTCCCTATGCCTTATTGATACTTCCCAAGGCGAGCTCGTATTAACGAAACTCAGCGCTGGATGCTTAGTGATAAGCACTACTTGCTAGCGGCGCTTTTCCGGCAACTTAGCGGCTTTAACCGGGTCAATCCACCAGGTATCTTTGCCGAGTGTATATTTGGGCCTTACCGTCGGGCGCGAGAACTTGTTCCAGCTGGCAACACGAAACTGGCTGATATGCCATTGCGGGATCACATAAAAGTTCCACTGCAGTACCCGATCCAATGCTCGACCATAGTTCAGCAGTGCCTCTGGATCTTGTTGGTTTTCTGCGATCTTTTCGGTCAGGTAATCAATCGCAGGATCTTTGACACCTGCCGTATTGTAGGTACTGTCAATAAAATTACTGTTCCAGGCAATCAACAGGTTAGGCTTCGGGTACGGGTTGGCTCCGTAACCTGCTGAAACCATGTCAAAATCACGGTCACGAAGCCGCTTAATGTACTGAGTCGTATCAACGGTACGGATCTTCATATCGATCCCCATTAATTTAAGGTTCTTCTGTACAGGAATTGCCAAACGCTCGGTTGTCGGGCTGTAGATCAACAGCTCGAATACAAACGGCTCTCCGGTTTTGGCATTACTCATTACCTTATTTTTCAATACCCAGCCAGATTGTTTCAATAACGCGATGGCTTTGCGCATCTGGTTTCGAATTCGCCCCGAGCCATCGGTGACTGGTGGCTGGTAAGCCTCAGTAAATACTCTGGGCGGCACTTTGTCTTTAACCGGCTTAAGTACTTGCAACTCGGCGTCAGAAGGCAGACCGCTTGCTTCATACTCGGTGTTCTGGAAATAGCTTCGAGTTCGCTTGTACTGGTTATAGAACAAGCTTTTATTCATCCATTCAAAGTCCATCGCATAGGTCAGCGCCTCACGGACTCTGGCATCTTGAAAATATGGGCTTTCAGTATTAAAGACAAAGGCCTGCATCGACTGCGGGATCTGGTGAGGGATTTCTTCTTTTAGAATATAGCCCTGCTCAAAATTCGGCCCCTGGTACATGGTGGCCCAGAACTTGGCAACATTCTCTTCTCGAATATCGTATTCTCCTGCCTTGAAGGCTTCGAGGGTAACGGTTTCATCACGGTAGTAATCATATTTAATGGTCTCAAAATTATGACGACCAATATTCACCGGCAGATCTTTGGCCCAATAATCATCAACCAACGCGTAAGTCACGCTCTGACCTGACTTATAACCAGACACTTTGTAAGCGCTGCTTCCAAGCGGTGGCGTATTCAGCGGCTCACTAAGATTCTTATCTTTCCAGTAGTGCTCCGGTAACACGATCATTCCCTGTACGAGAGAGAACAGGATTTCACGATTTGGTCTGATCATATCGATACGAGCGGTGAGCTCAGATTTGGCTGTCACCGACTTCACGTCTTTATAATAAACCTTATATTGTGCTACCCCTTCCTTTAGAAACTTATCAAACGTAAAAGCGACATCAGTCGCCAAGATGGGGTGGCCATCATGAAAACGGGCATTGGGATTGATGTCTACTTCCATCCAAGAGTAATCATCGGCGTAGCGGACTTTTTCTGCAATGAGCGGATAATGACTGTCAATTTCGTCTGAAGAAGCAATAAACAACGTATCGTAAATAGCATCAGCACCCGCAGCCGACACTCCCCTGCTGGCATAGCGATTAAAGCTATCAAATGTGCCTACCTGGGCATAGGTAACTTGCCCGCCTTTAGGCGCCTGAGGATTTACGTAGTCGAAATGCGAGAAATTACTGGAGTATTTTGCATTCCCGAACCCAACCAGGCTGGTCGACTCAATAACCTCGGCAGCATGAACATCAGCGACTTGAATCGTACCGATAGCGAACAACATTGCCACGAGAAGTGGCACTTTTTTATTCATTAGCATCTCCCTGCTTACCCTCGGATTCCCAGCTTAAGGATAAAAATGTTCAAATTATCATTATTCTACGATAGGACAGTAATCGCCATTCGACAATGTCGTAACCTCGGCTACATCATTATGTGTTCAGCACGCCTAACGTTCTCAGCACGTTGAACAAAGCTTGTTCACTGGGGTGGTCTATTACTTGCAGGCAGCAAGGTTAGCCGTTAACATCCCCTCCCTCTCCGCAGGTGCGGAATACGTTATTCAGGATTCAGTTATGTCTAAATTTTTCTTTAAAGGCCGCATCGAGAAAAAGCCCAAGCATGAAAGCTTTGGCTACAACACCAAACGAGCAGCCAAGCTAGGTACCGAAGCCAACCCACTTCCGCTTACGGTAGCCAGCAACGAACGTAAAGCCGAAGTTGAAGCAATCCTTGCCGAAAACCAGTTATTTGCAACGATTACGGTGAATGTTGAAGCACAAGAAGATCTGGTTGAACTGGATACTATCCTGAACAAGCCGACAACCACTGTGTTTGAGAAGACGCCAAACCGTAACGATCCATGCTCATGTGGCAGCGGCAAGAAATACAAAAAATGCTGTGGCTAACACCGCATTCCACAACAGCCGTATTACCCCAATAGGGCTGTTGTCTTATCTATATACCCAAGCTACCCGCATTTTTTGCCACTGCAATTTTATAGAAAAATCCGTATAATCCCGCCTCAATTTTAATTTTGAAGATGTGCGTGATATGAGCAAAGGTTACTCCTGTGTAGGGTTATTCAACCCCAAGACCCCTGAAAATGTTGGTTCGGTGATGCGTGCAGCTGGCTGCTATGGCGTGAACTCGGTGTTTTATACAGGTACACGTTACGACCTTGCCAAGAAGTTTTGCACGGACACCAAGAATGCCTACCAAGACATCCCTCTCATTGGGGTGCAAGAACTAAAAGACATCATTCCGCATGGCTGTGTACCCGTTGCGGTTGATTTGATTGAGGGCGCGAAATCACTGCCGGACTACAAGCACCCTAAGCGTGCCTTTTATATTTTTGGCCCAGAAGACAACACGCTAAAAAAAGAGATCACTGACTTTTGCCGCGAAACCATTTATGTTCCAACCAAAGGCTGCATGAACCTGGCCGCAGCCGTAAACGTTATTCTTTATGATCGTATGGCGAAGGGTGAAAACTTTTCTAACCACAAATAAATGATATAGAAGACCAATCGTCTGCTTTATATAACAAGCGGAATAACGCCTTATCCAACTCGTTATTCCGTTTGCTAATTAATTACTGCTCAAGAGGCACTTTCCAAGCTAACCGGACAACTTCCTTGGCATTTTGGTCGATTAAATCACCATGAGAAATAATCACTCGCTCAAAATTCCAACCAAGTATTTGTAATAAAGACTGCCTTGCCGCAACTTTGTCCTTCCATCCCAACTGATACTCAGGTGCAGGTTTCGGCCGATTCCACATCCGAAACACCAGCTTCCACCAGAACTTCAATCCCCAACCGACTCCTCTCGTTTTATCGCCAATGTTTTCAATCAAATCGACTAATATAAGGGTCCGGCTTGGTTTATGGAAAAAAGCCACCTCCCACATGTATTTCGCCCCTCTGACCAAAACGAGATCAAAGTCATCTAACCAGCTGTCAGGCACCTTGTCGCAAAGGAACTCGCTAAACTGTAAGTCAGGTGCTTTCTGTTCGACTCCCGGGCAAATCATCGTTTTTGCTAGCGGATAGGCATCTTGCGCCGAGACAACATGGAAGTAATGATACGAACCCGGCGCTACGATATACGCCACTTCCCCCACCCGGTCTAACTGCTCTTTCATGGCTTGGTCGATATGACACGGAGAATGCAGAAGAAGCCTATTATCGATGAGCCGAATGACGGTCATCCTAGAGAAGAAATCTAAACCGGCATAATGCACCGGATAATCAGCAATCCATATCATACCCGGGGTATGTTCGGTGAGTAATGGGCTCATATCACTTCTCCGGTTTATTAAGGAAAAGTCTAGCACTTATGGCACCTATCAAGCTCAGCACCTTGTGATCGTTGTAAAATGGAAGGAATTGTCAGGTCATAACTCTTGTTGCAAACAGGACCAGAAAATATAAGCTCACTACTGGTGTGTAAGGCCTAACCGGACTAGACTTAACCCGATTTAAGTCTTATATAACATCTCCAGAGCCAAACAAAGTTGAGGACAACCTCAAAATTGTCAGCCAACAATATGACCCTTCACGGTGAGATAAGCATCTTATGCTTGGACGATTTCCAAGCAGATTACCTTATCAGCTTGTTAGGCCTGTGGTTTTATTGTGCGTTTGGCATAGAAATGAAGAAAAGGCGAAGCAAAAACAAGCAAATGTGTATTTTATAGTGCATGGGCTATGTAATCTTTGTTTGAATCAGTGATATACTCCCGCCCTAACATGTGACCGTAATTGTTGATAGAGAAAAACAATGACAGATTTATCTAAGTACAGAAACATTGGTATTTTCGCGCACGTTGATGCGGGTAAAACCACAACGACTGAGCGTATCCTTAAGCTTACTGGTAAAATCCACAAGACCGGTGAAGTTCATGATGGCGAATCAACTACTGACTTCATGGAACAGGAAGCTGAGCGCGGAATAACTATCCAGTCAGCAGCAGTAAGCTGTTTCTGGAATGATCACCGTTTTAACGTTATCGATACTCCGGGACACGTTGACTTCACAGTAGAAGTTTACCGTTCTCTTAAAGTACTTGACGGCGGTATCGGTGTATTCTGTGGTTCTGGTGGTGTTGAGCCTCAGTCAGAAACTAACTGGCGTTACGCGAACGACTCAGAAGTAGCACGTATTATCTTCGTTAACAAACTGGACCGTATGGGTGCAGATTTCTTCAGCGTTGTTGACCAGATCAAAAAAGTACTGGGTGCTGTTCCACTAGTTATGACTCTGCCAATCGGCCGTGAAGACGATTTCGTAGGTGTTGTTGACGTACTAAGCCGTCAAGCTTACGTTTGGGATGACACAGGTCTTCCTGAAAACTACGAAATCAAAGAAATCCCTGCGGATATGGTTGATGACGTAGAAACGTACCGTGAAGAGATGATCGAAACTGCTGTTGAGCAAGACGATGATCTAATGGAAGCGTACATGGAAGGTGAAGAGCCTACTATCGAGCAAATCAAAGCTTGTATCCGTAAAGGTACACGTGATAACTCGTTCTTCCCTACATACTGTGGTTCTGCATTCAAAAACAAAGGTATGCAGCTAATCCTAGACGCAGTTGTTGACTACCTACCGTCTCCAACTGAAGTTGACCCACAGCCGCTAACTGATCCAGAAACTGGTGAGCCAACGGGCGACGTTGCTACAGTATCTGTTGATGAGCCACTAAAAGCGCTAGCGTTCAAAATCATGGACGACCGTTTCGGTGCCCTTACTTTCATCCGCATCTACTCAGGTGTTATGAAGAAAGGTGACACAATCCTTAACAGCGCAACAGGTAAAACTGAGCGTATCGGCCGTATGGTTGAGATGCAGGCTGATGAGCGTAACGAACTTACAAGCGCACAAGCGGGTGACATCATCGCTGTTGTTGGTATGAAGAACGTTCAGACTGGCCACACTCTGTGTGATGTTAAGCACGAATGTACTCTTGAAGCAATGATCTTCCCAACTCCAGTAATCTCAATTGCTGTTACGCCTAAAGATAAAGGCGGTTCTGAGAAAATGGGTATCGCGATCGGTAAAATGGTTGCAGAAGATCCATCTTTCCAAGTTGAGACTGACGAAGAAACTGGCGAAACCATCCTTAAAGGTATGGGTGAGCTTCACCTAGACATTAAGGTTGATATCCTTAAGCGTACTTACGGTGTTGACCTAGTTGTTGGTGCTCCTCAGGTTGCTTACCGTGAAACAATCACTCAGCCTGTTGAAGATAGCTACACACACAAGAAGCAGTCTGGTGGTTCTGGTCAGTTCGGTAAGATCGACTACGTGATGAAGCCGGGCGAAGTAGGTTCAGGCTTTACGTTCACATCATCTGTTGTTGGTGGTAACGTTCCTAAGGAATTCTGGCCTGCAATCGAGAAAGGCTTCAAGGGCATGATGGATACTGGTGTTCTTGCTGGTTTCCCTGTTCTTGACGTTGAAATCGAACTTCTTGACGGTGGCTTCCACGCAGTCGATTCATCTGCAGTAGCATTTGAAATCGCAGCGAAAGGCGCATTCCGTCAGTCTATGCCTAAAGCTGGTGCTCAACTTCTTGAGCCTATCATGCACGTAGACGTGTTCACTCCAGAAGATCACGTTGGTGATGTTATCGGTGACCTTAACCGTCGTCGTGGCATGATCAAAGACCAAATGGCTGGTCTAACTGGTTCACGTATCAAAGCTGACGTACCACTTTCAGAAATGTTTGGTTACATCGGTCACCTACGTACTATGACTTCTGGTCGTGGTCAGTTCTCTATGGAGTTCTCACACTACGCACCATGTCCAGCAAACGTTGCTGAAGCAGTTATTGCTGACGTTAAAGCAGCTAACGAGAAGAAGTAATTCTTCCCTGAGCTTTAGCTGATAATAACCCCGATGATGTAAATCATCGGGGTTATTTTTTTACGCTACACTCCGTGAGATAACGCATAATACCGTACTGTCGCAACCACCTGAGTTGCTCAGGCCGTTTTACCAAAAATCGACCGCTGTAGTTAAGCGCATTGGCAAATACGCCCTCAATATTATTGACTGTTCTCGGTACCACCAGCATCCACCGCGCTGTAAGTAAGATATTGTATGGGAGACACTCGCCCTCACCATCATCCAACGCCAATGAATCTAGCGCATTAAGATAGCACTGATACAGATCGGCACTCTTCAATTCTGAAAATAAAGAAAGACAATGCCTAAACGGCAACGAGCCTGAGTTGATCACCGACTCCAATGGGATCTCAGCTTTTACTACCTGCATATGACGATGCGGCTGACTGGCCCCGGCAAGCGGACCACTATTATAAAAACCAAGTACGTTGCTATCGTCGAAACCAAGCAACCAGGCATCAAAGTCAACTTTACACAATCTGGACGACTGCGAAACAAAGGTCTTTGAGCAGATCAGCAGGTGAGGAGACAATACAGGAAATTTGTTAAGCAGGCAGACATGCCTCTCTCCGGCCTCGCCGACATACATCGACGGCTCGTAGGGAAGAAACGGATTCGCTTGAGGCGTCTCTGCTATCGGTTTTTTACTGGCATTGGCGGTAACGATATAGCCGAGGTAACTCACATTCTGCTCCGTCATCACCTCGGCCTCTGTTGTTATCGGCATCAAGTAACCATCAACAAGTGCTTGCCGAGTCACCCGCGCTGCATCATTCCAAAACATCAACTCTTCCTTTTCCTGAAAACCAAGACGGATGTAACCAACGAGACTACAGCAAACTGCCTACTTTTCAATCATGTGTATTATCTAGTTTACACTTCAAATCAGATACTGATAACCATGAATACCGTGGTTCTATAGCCGAACACAAAGAAAATTTGTATGATCAACCTGTTGAATGAGTACGGCTTCCCCCCCCTATTCCCTTGTTTTACTCCAAAGGGAAGCTGGAGATATCTTTGTTCGGTCAATCAAAGTTTATCAGCTCAGAGCACTAGCGTTCGGTCAAACAATAATGCTCCTTTCAAGTTCAACAATTATCTCTGGAAAAGAAAAAGGCGTTTACCCCTCAGGTAAACGCCCTTTTGTCGTCGACAGAATTAGTCTCTGCTGAATGAATTATCGCCGGTAAACAGCCTTACAGCTGTAAACTGCTCATATTCAAGTTAGCCTGATTAAACCAACTCTGCAGCCAGCAGAAAGCAACCGAACAAAAAGCTCATCGCCAATGCAAGTTGGCCACCGCCTACCTGATAGCACTCAGCACCAGCTCCTTGGACAGAATCCTGATTATCCTGCTGCTTACGTACCTTGATGGTCATTGCCATCGGAACAAAAATAGCGAGGAAAACCAATATAATACCGGCGTATCCCAGAACAGACAGGAATTGATCAGCAGCCCATAACGCTCCCATCAATGGAAAAATAAACGTCAGCACATATGTTACGGCACGATTTTGTTTAAAGGCATCGGCATTTTGGTCAAATAGCGCCATCGCGACTCCCAAAAACGAAGTCAGTAGGGCAAGGCCAGTAAAGACTGATAGTACAACGTTGATCATGCTGTGGTTCGCCCCCAGCGCAGCAATCAATTCAGAAACATTGGCAAACGTCACCATTTGCTCAGATGATAAGTTACCCATCGCAGCATATAGCCACAGAAGATAACAAACCAAAGGAATGCATGAACCACCGATAATCATATTACGTAGCTGCTTATGCGTTACGCCCTCGTTGTAAGTCACCAGTGAAGGAATGACAACAACAAAACCGAAACTTGTAAACAGAACAGAACTTGTTTTGATCAGATCGAGCTTACTATCACTGGATGCCTCTAACAGGTTATCGACAGAGATAGTCGGTACCAGGGATACCAATGTCAAACCCAGCATTACAACCATAATGGCAAATAGCGCTCGATTTAGCTTATCCACCGCAGCAGTACCTGCCGAAACGACAATACCGGCAATAAGGGCAAAGGCGATTTGACACTGCATCATGGTCAACTCAATACCTAGGCCACTCAGCATTTTCTTAACCAAATCACCAGCACCGATGATGTAAGCCATCAACAGACAAACAAGCAAGGCATATAAAAGGCCGTTTGTAACTACCTGACCGCCTTTCCCCAGTGTTTTACGGGCAATGGTATTCATTCCCAGACCACCACCGGCTTTAATACTGGCTTCTAACAACAACAAGGCCGCATAAGTCGTTCCCGACCAAATGAAGAGCATCATTAAAGTGCCCCATAGCAGCCCGAATTGTGCCAATACCATCGGAATTGCCAGCATTCCCGCACCCAGCGCTGTACCCGCAACGATCAGCGCACTTCCTAATAACTTCAAATTCAAAACAATTATCTCTGAAAAAATAGATTTTAATCTGCTTCTCGGCTTCACCTTGGGCTTGGTCCGCAAACAGAAATGGAGCATTTGTCTATAAAGCGATCTAACTCAGTATCAGCTGTGGTCAGCAGCAAAAATAGTAAAAAAACAGTCTATGAAGAAAGATCGTCCTCAAAGGACAGACAAGAATTAATAGCTAAAAAAGCTAAATCGGAAAAAGGCAAAAAAGCCGTAATACTGAGAGGCAAAGGCAGGAGAGCTGGCAGAATATTGGTGAGTGGTTTTCGCAGAGCTTAACACCTGCGATAAGCAGTTTACGGCTGAATGTGGCAGCCCTGCTAAATTAAGTTTCATTTATCGTACTCCAAAAAACGATATTTCCCTGCTAGTAAGGATAATCATCCATTAATTATCCTGTTTTTGTTCGGTCATTTAGCAACTTAAAGTTCTAGCAGATAAATCACAACAACCATATCTGGAATCTTTGATCTCATATTTGATAGCTGGATTTACACAGAAATATTAAGAGCTAATCCCTGCCAGATAACGGTGCTCCAAGAAGGCTCCCGTCATCAAACTGAATACCATCATAATAATCAGCCCCCCCAAGACAAACACACACAATAAACAACCCATTGCATTTGCAACCAATCAAACGATCGCATTTATTCGTAATATTCCTTCATTTAATATCACGCAAAAATCACAACTCAACCATAAGTTATTGATATACAGAGAAATACCACTTTAGAGGTATTTGATAGTGTAGTTGATTTACGTCATATTTATTCACAACCTGTCTTATTACTATTGCCGCAGATTTAACGCCTGTTGTTAAGAGGATCTTATGAGCAAAGTCAGAGTGGCGATTATCGGTAACGGTATGGTCGGCCATCGCTATATCGAAGAATTAGTCGATAAAGCAGACATGGAAAACTATGAAGTAACTGTTTTCTGTGAGGAACCAAGAATAGCCTATGACAGGGTCCACCTGTCTTCATACTTCTCCCACCATACTGCTGACGAACTTTCTTTAGTCAAAGAAGGCTTCTACGAAAAACACGGCATCAAGGTTCTTCTCGGTGAACGTGCAATCACTATCAACCGCGCTCAAAAAATCATCCACTCCAAAACAGGCCGTGAAATTCAGTATGACAAGCTCATCATGGCTACCGGCTCATATCCTTGGGTTCCACCCATTAAAGGCAATGAAGGCAAGGACTGCTTCGTATACCGTACTATAGAAGATCTAAAAACCATCGAGGCAACGGCGAAACGCAGTAAAAGCGGCGTGGTTGTCGGCGGTGGTTTACTTGGCCTTGAAGCTGCCGGCGCCCTTAAAGCCCTCGGTGTAGAAACACACGTTGTTGAATTTGCGCCTGTACTAATGGCCGAACAGCTTGACCCGCAAGGCGGTGAACAACTTCGAAAGAAAATCGAAAAGCTCGGCGTTAACGTTCACACTGGCAAAAACACCAAAGAAATCGTAGCGGAAGGCACCGATGGTCGTAACACCATGCACTTTGCAGACGGTACCTCGCTAGAAGTTGATTTCATTGTTTTTTCTACCGGTATCCGCCCGCAGGATAAGCTAGCTATGCAATGCGGCCTGGCTACTGGCCGCCGAGGCGGGATCGCCATAAATGATCATTGCATAACCTCTGATGAAGACGTTTATGCGATAGGCGAATGTGCTTCATGGAACGAGACGTTCTATGGCCTTGTTGCCCCTGGCTACAAAATGGCTCAGGTCGCTGTAAGCCACCTGATTGGCGGTGACAACACCTTTGAAGGTGCCGACATGAGCGCCAAGCTCAAACTACTGGGCGTCAAAGTAGGCAGCATTGGTGATGCCAACGGTCGCACGCCTAACTGCAAGAGCTATGTCTATCTCGACGAAAACGAAGAAGTATATAAGCGCATTATCGTCTCTGAGGACGGTAAAAAACTACTGGGTGCAGTGTTAGTTGGCGATACATCTGACTATGGCGATCTACTTCAGCTGATGCTGAACGAAATCGACCTGCCTGAACACCCTGATACTCTGATCCTTCCGGCCCATGCTGGCGCTGAAAAACCGGCTCTCGGCCCAGATGCTTTACCTGAAAGTGCTGTGATTTGTTCTTGCTTCGACGTCACCAAAGGCAAGATTGCACAGGCTGTCGCTGATGGTCACCATACACTGGCAGACATCAAAGCCGTCACCGGTGCAGGTACTGGCTGTGGTGGATGTATTCCTCTGGTCACGTCTGTACTCAATGCAGAACTGGCAAAAACAGGTATCGAAGTGAAAAACGATGTCTGCGAACACTTTGCCTACTCTCGTCAGGAGCTGTTCCATCTCATCCGTATCGAAGAGATCAAAACATTCGATGAGCTGCTTGAAAAATACGGAAAAGGCTACGGTTGTGAAGTCTGTAAGCCTTTAGTTGGCTCGATTCTCGCCTCTTGCTGGGGAGAGCACATCCTCAAGCCACAGTTGGTCAAACTGCACGATACCAACGATAACTTCCTAGGCAACATCCAGAAAGACGGTACCTACTCGGTCATTCCACGTATGGCCGGTGGTGAAGTGACACCACAAGCACTGGCAAAACTGGCCAATGTAGCTGCGGAATACAACCTGTACACCAAGGTAACAGGTGCCCAGCGTATCGGCTTGTTCGGCGCCCAGAAAGATGACCTGCCTGAGATCTGGCGCAAGCTCATCAATGCTGGCTTTGAAACTGGCCAAGCCTACGCTAAAGCCCTGCGCATGGCCAAAACCTGTGTCGGCTCGACCTGGTGTCGTTACGGCGTGCAAGACTCTGTGGGGCTGGGTTCATATATCGAAAACCGTTACAAAGGCATCCGTACGCCGCACAAAATGAAATTCGGCGTATCGGGCTGTACCCGTGAATGTGCGGAAGCTCAGGGGAAAGACCTTGGCATTATCGCCACCGATGCAGGCTGGAACATGTATGTATGTGGTAACGGCGGTATGAAACCTCGCCACGCTGATCTTCTGGCCACCGATCTGGATCAGGAGACGCTAATCAAATACATCGACCGTTTCATGATGTTCTACATCCGCACTGCTGCACCACTTCAGCGCACATCAGTATGGATGGATAACTTGGAAGGCGGTGTGGACTACCTGCGTGAAGTTATTGTCGAGGACAAACTTGGCATCAATGCTCAGCTGGAAGCCGATGTTGCACGTCTGGTTGATGAATTCCGCTGTGAATGGAAAGACACGATTGAAGACGAATCCCAACTGACCCGCTTCGCTCACTTCATCAACTCAGATATGCGTGATGATAACGTTGTGTTTATTCAGGAGCGTGACCAGCATCGTCCGGCAACGTTCACCGAGAAGCATCCTGAGGCTAAAGGCGACATCCTGCACGTGGAACTGGAGAACTAATCATGGCTTTTGAACAAGTTTGCAATATCACCGACATCGCCCCGGGTACTGGCGTTTGTGCACTTATCCAAGGTCAGCAAGTAGCGATTTTCCGCCCAAGCGAAGCAGAGCAAGTCTTTGCCATCAGCAACATGGACCCATTTGCCCGCTCTAACGTGTTATCACGCGGCCTAATTTGTGAGCACCAAGGTGAGCTTTGGGTAGCCAGTCCGCTAAAAAAGCAGCGCTTCAATCTGGTCACTGGCGTATGCATGGAGGATGAGCGTTTCAATATCAAAGCGTTCAAAACTCGTGTTACTGACAGCAAGGTAGAAATTGCTGCCTAAGGTGTGACCCTTAAAGTGGCATACGCCGAGATTTAATAGCTAAAAGGCTTCTTGCTCCGAACTAATTTTTACGGAGAGAAGGTGAGGTACAGGGAGCCTTTGTCTATTCAATCTTAACTTTTAATTTATAAACTTTGTGTAATAAGGATTATTATGTCTTACAACAAACCTGCTGAATTCGTTCAGACGATGATCGACACTGGTGAAGCAAAAGTGCGAACATCTACACGTGACCTGATCTTACGCGGCACGATGGCAGGTATTATTCTTTCTCTAGCCGTTGTTGTTGCGATTACAGCTATTGTACAAACAGGTGTTGGCATTGTCGGTGCTTTAGTCTTCCCTGTTGGTTTCTGTATTCTAAGCCTGATGGGTTACGACCTGCTTACCGGTGTTTTCGGGCTGGCGCCGCTGGCTAAATTTGAAAGCCGCAAAGGCATAACTTGGAGCAGTATCCTGCGCTGTTGGGGTTATGTTGGTCTAGGCAACCTTCTCGGCTCTCTACTTGTTGCTTTCCTTATTGCTCTCACATTCACAATGAACTTCAGTGTAGAAGCAGGTGCAGTAGGCCAAAAATTCATTGGCGCGGCAACAGCACGTACTGTGGGTTACGCGGAACATGGTATGAATGGTTGGATCACAGTGTTCGTTAAAGGCATTCTTTGTAACTTGATGGTTTGTCTGGGTGTTATTGGTAACATGACAGCGCGTTCTGTAGCAGGCAAAATTGCAGCGATGTGGCTACCAATCTTTATCTTCTTCGCACTAGTGTTTGAGCACGCAGTCGTCAACATGTTCCTATTCCCATTAGGAATGATGTTAGGTGCTGATTTCAGTATCGCGACTTGGTTGAATTGGAACCTTATCCCAACAGTTCTGGGGAACTTAGTTGGTGGTCTTCTATTTACGTGTGTTCCTCTGTACCTGACTCACACAAAAACGGCTCCTGCAATTGACGTTGAAAACGATGCTGAAATTTATGCTGAACCAGCACTAAGCACTAAATAACCATCTTGTCTGGCCTCTGTGCAAAAAGCTCGGGGCCAAATTTGAACAAATAGGCGTTGCTATGACCACCAATCACACATCATTAAACCGCGGCTTTGTTTCTCTTGTTGGTGCAGGTCCGGGGGATCCCGATCTGCTTACAGTCAAAGGCCACCGCGTAATACAACAAGCTGATGTCGTGGTCTATGACAGGTTGGTATCGCCAGAAATTCTGGCATTGGCAAGCCCTGAGACAGAAATGATTTATGTTGGTAAACAGCTCGACTTCCACTGTGTACCGCAAGATCAGATTAATCAGATTCTGGTCGATAAAGCGCAGGTCGGAAAACATGTCGTTAGGCTAAAAGGCGGTGACTCGTTTATTTTCGGGCGTGGTGGTGAAGAGCTGGAAGAGCTGGCCAATTATGGCATCAAATATGAGGTTGTACCGGGTATTACAGCTGCCGCAGGAGCCACTGCCTATGCAGGGATCCCGCTCACTCACCGTGATCATGCACAAAGTGTTCAATTTATTACCGGCCATGTGCAAAAAGATGGCCGGGAAATTAAGTGGCCCTCATTGGCACAGTCAAACAATACACTGGTGTTCTATATGGGGTTAAAGCAAAGTGGTTACATTAGCGACAAGCTCATCACACACGGTTTAGCCGCAGACACCCCTTGTGCCATTATCGAAAACGGCACTCGCAAGGAGCAACGGGTACTCACAAGTAGTTTGGCTAACCTACCAGTAGTAGCAAAAAGCGCCCAAAGCCCTGCTTTGATTGTTATCGGCAGCGTGACGACATTGAGCGAATCATTGCAGTGGTTCAATCAAGAGTAATCGAGTTAGTTTGTTAATTTAAGGGGCACTTAATTGTGCCCTTTCACTGGCTTCTATACCGTCTTAGCTTCGTGCGGTGACTCCAACCTTTTCTGGCTTAGTCTTTCCGTACTTATTGACCGCTAAATTAGCAATCACCATACCCAACAGCATTGCAGCGATAAACACCAGCATCGACGGATTCAGCCCTGATATTGATGTGACAGCAGGCCCCGGACATATCCCCGCAATCCCCCAGCCTAAACCGAACAATACAGCTCCACCCACCAGCTTCTTATCAATCATATGATTATTGGACAACCTGAAGCGTTCGCTACACACAGGAGCAGTACGTTTTTTTATCACCAATAAATAGATGGGCATAAATACTGCCAGTGCCCCGCCCATCACAAACATCAAACTCGGATCCCATGCGCCGGTAATATCTAAAAAACCAAGAACCCGGTTCGGGTCGACCATACCCGAAATCATCATCCCCAAACCAAACAAGGTTCCGGACACGAGTGCTATTAACTGTGAGGTAACTACCTGTGACAAGTTTTTCATTATCAATCTCCGAGTAAAGGTGAATTAGAGCAAATGCAAACGGACAAACACGGTTGCAACAGCCACGGCCATAAATACGCATGTGGCAACAATCGAGCGTCCTGACAAACGCCCCATTCCACAAATGCCGTGTCCGCTGGTACACCCGTTACCGATTTTCGTCCCTATCCCGACCAATAGCCCTGCGATTCCCACCCAAAAGAAAGAAGAGACAGGTAGTGACTGGGGTAATTCAAAACCCAACTTGGGAGCCAACAGTGCGCTAAAAACCATGCCGATAACAAACAAGACTCGCCATAACACTTCACCATTTTCTGGCTTCAGCAGGCCTGAAACAATACCGCTGATCCCGGCAATTCTACCGTTTAACAACAACAACAGGCTTGCGGACAGACCTAACAGCACCCCTCCGAACAAAGCATCCCACGGAATTTCAAACTCCATCACACTCTCCTCCTGTTTCGCTTTATACAATTAAAAAGCGCTCTTTAAATTAGAGATTACTAAAGTATGATTTTTAGTCAAGAGTAAATTAGATAAAATTAAATTAGACTTTGCTAATTAATGGTTTTATAGTGATATCTATTGCTAAAGCACAAGGCAAATTGTCACTTTTCCAGCCCAGCGCTATTTCCAGCATTATCAATTCTTACAGGAGAGTGTAATGACCAAAATCCTCATCGTCGGTGGCGTGGCTGGCGGCGCGTCAGCAGCTGCACGCGCTCGTCGTCTCAGCGAAGATGCACAGATCATCATGTTTGAACGAGGCAACTTTGTGTCGTTTGCAAACTGCGGCTTGCCTTACCACATAGGCGGCGACATCAAAGATCGAAGCAAACTGCTGCTTCAGACTCCAGAAAGTTTCCTAGCCCGCTTTAATGTTGATGTTCGGGTAATGAACGAGGTAGTTGGCATTAATCGTTCTGAAAAAACGGTAACTGTCCGCAATACCCTTGATAACAGTGAGTATGTTGAAGCTTACGACTTTCTACTATTAAGCCCCGGTGCCGCACCTATCGTTCCGCCAATTCCAGGTATTGATAACCCGCTTACCCACTCCCTACGTAACATTCCAGACATGGATAAGATCCTTAAAACGATCGAAATGAATAAGCCTGAACACGCAACGGTCGTTGGTGGCGGATTTATTGGCCTGGAAATGATGGAAGCATTTCACCAGTTAGGCATCAAAACATCGCTAATTGAAATGGCCGATCAGGTAATGACGCCAGTTGATAGAGAAATGGCAGGATTTGCGCATCAAGAAATCCGCGATAAAGGCATTGATCTTCGCTTAGGTGTCGCTCTTGAATCTGTCGAATACATCCCTAGCGATTCTGTCGCCAACGAGGATGCAGGTGAGAGCGCCGAACATCAGCACCTATGTGGTGAGCTTACGCTTAACCTGAATAATGGCGAGTCATTCAACACCGACATCTTAATCATGGCCATCGGCGTACGCCCTGAAACCACATTAGCTTCTGAAGCGGGATTAAAGATTGGTGAACTAGGCGGTATCTATACCAACGAATCAATGCAAACCAGCGATCCCTCGATTTACGCGGTGGGTGATGCCATAGAAGAAGCCGATTTCGTGACCGGCAACCCAACTCTGGTTCCGCTTGCAGGTCCGGCAAACCGCCAAGGGCGTATGGCGGCCGACAACATGCTTGGTCGCAACGAAACCTATCAGGGCACACAAGGAACCGCAATTTGTAAGATCTTCGATCTGGCCGTTGCCTCAACCGGTAAAAATGAAAAGACACTCAAGCGTGAAGGCATCCGCTTTGAGAAGGTTTACGTTCATACCGCAAGCCACGCAAGCTACTACCCTGGAGCTGAGATCGTATCGTTCAAAATGCTGTTCGATCCAGAAACAGGCAAGATCCTTGGTGCGCAGGCTGTTGGTAAAGATGGCGTAGATAAACGCATCGATGTCATGGCCGTTGCCCAACGTGCAGGCATGACCGTAGAGCAACTTCAGCACCTTGAGCTGACTTACGCGCCTCCGTATGGCAGTGCGAAAGATGTGATCAACCAAGCTGCATTTGTCGCAAACAACATCATCAAGGGTGACGCAACGCCAATCCACTTTGATGAGATTGATGAATTATCTGATAACCAATTACTGTTAGATGTACGCAACCCAGCTGAACTTGAGAATGTTGGTTACATCAAAGGCTCAATAAACATTCCGGTCGACAGTCTGCGTCATCGCATGCATGAGCTGCCTAAAGACAAAGAAATCATTGTGATTTGCCAAGTTGGGTTACGCGGTAACGTCGCCTATCGCCAGCTCGTCAACAACGGTTATAAGGCACGTAACTTAATTGGCGGGTATCGAACCTATAAGTTTTCGAAAGCATAAACATAGAAAATATTTTCAATAGACACCATTGCTGTGCTCCAGTCGTACAGCAATGGTGGCGAGTTCATTACCACTTAGTGCAAAAACGTATCCTTTTCACTGGCACTGAACGCAGTTAAATCACCTGCAGGGTTTATAAGGTGAGGCAGGATTTTCGGTAAGGCCAGTTCAATATCTTCATCTTCTACCTGATTGATTGTCGCGTTATACCATCCCAGCAAGCCAAGTACGGCATAACCGATTGCATCATCGCTATCACGGTGTTCAAGGATAGTCTGCAAGAAGCGTAAAATCGTTTTATCGTTGGATTTCGTCTGTTTAAGAGCCTCGTTGTAGATAACCGATGCCTCGTCCACTAGCCCTTCAAATTCAGTTTCAACCGCGACCTTGAAGGAGCCACCATCAACAGAAATTTTCATATCAATATCACCAGAATAAATCGTGGAACGATAGTAACTAAAAAGTGGAAAATTGTCGTTCTAAGTACTAGTAATTGTTTGATAAAAGCCTAAAGCAAATTGCTTTAGGCTTTTTTAAACACAGTTCCACCAATAAATGCTAGCGATTAGCGCCAGTAGCCAGAGTGAGAACCATAACCTTTATGTTTGTCTGAGCTATCATCCTCATCTTTCTCATAATCGTCCGATGAATCGCTGTCATCCGATGAGTCATAATGACGGTGACTATGATGCTTCCAGTTGTAATCTCTTCCGTAACGTTCTTTGTACCAGTCATACCAATACGGACGCTTGAACTCTATCTTTTCCAAGTTAAGGACAAATAGGCAATCAAAGAAAATAGGTTCTCCAACTCCCCCACCGAAATCAGTTAAGTTCACCATTCCCGACAACCTAACGGTACCTTGGTACCAGGCGAAGTCACCTGACGTTTTGATCACCGCGTTCTCGTCACTGGATGCACCTGTAATGTGTGTTATTTTCTCACCATCCGGTGTCACTATCGGCTCGTTTGCTTGTTGGACCGTTGTGTTACCACGGGTCACAATTTGGCCATTGGGGAAATTAAAGAAAGTAGTCCCAACAAGTTGAAGCCCCCCGTTTGGACCGTTATCAATGTTGGACAAACAATCTGTTGCCGTACCCACAAGCTCACCCGTCGCGATTTCTTTCAAATCGACATCAAAACAAAATGCAGGATCTGGCTGCTCGTCTCCATCAATGTCGGGAACATCCATTTCGTACATTTCACCCTTACCTACCAAATTCAGGGCTAAGCGCTGTTTACTGTCTGCGTCATCTTCATCACCAGAATGCTCTTTCTGCTTGTAGTCAGAATGTTCATCCTTGGTGTCATACTCTGTATTATCATCGCCTGCATCGTCTTCATCTTTATAGGAATCATCAGAAGAGTCTTCAACAGATCCATCATAAGAGTTGTATTCATCACCACTATCATTATCAGTATCGGTGTTCGTATAGCTGTCACTTTCATATGACGAGTAGTCATATGAGTCATATTCATCATCTGATGCGACGGCAAAACCAGAAAAACCAATACATACCGTCAGCACTGACAATGCTACCTTATTCATTTTCATCACGATTCTCCACGAACCTCTAGTGATATCTTTGATATTTATATGGCCAACTAAAATAACAAAGCGACGCCATTTAACTCCTTGCCATTAATCTACTTTTTCAGAAAAAACCACTCCTCCTCCAAACACAATAATATGGAAGTAAATAGGTTAGCTTTGTTCAGACTAATTGTAGATGTAATTGAACCATCTGATGATGTTCTATATTAGGGGCGATTTTTTACAACGCACTGAATAAACTAGTCATTTGCTCAGATAGAATAAAAATAGATGCTAACTATCTATTCTCAGTTCTCATTATTAAGAATGACTAGATATAAACAACTGAATTACAAGCAATAATTAAAACCTGATAAATCCGAGCCTTCCCCCTACATCACTTAATTACGTTCAGTGCTACAACATATACTTTTTTGATTGGATAATAGAACCACCCCAGTGAAGAATAATACCAAATATGAGTACAAAAAAGACTAAAAGCTTATATAAGTGAACTAGAAATAAAAGTTAAGCATTATCACGGCATAAGCCGACTGCGCTTTTATATTCCTGGTCAGAAAGCATCTGCTTCTTGACGCTGGAATCTGCCAATTAAAAGCACTAGTGACTATCTATAGTAATGGGACACTAACAGCAAAACTCTGCACTCCAGACAAGTCTCCCTTGGGGATCTATGAAAGCCAATCGACTGTTGATGCCACAACAAAGTGCTCATACCTTAAACTGCCCAACGGAATCAGAGTCAATATCCTTAGGGTTTAATCCGTATTCATTGCTGCCGGGATGGCTGTCCTGAGCAAAGAAATAAATCAGTACCAACGCACCGATCAGCGGGATCAAACCAAGCAACATCCACCAGCCATTGCGCCCTGTATCATGCAGACGTCGTACTCCTACTGCAATGCTTGGAATAAGGATAGCCAAAGAATAAAACGTACCCAGAACGCCGGCTCCCTCACCCGCACCTGGATTCCCCATCGCATTATCGATAAAGGCAAGAGCAATACTGATAATGATGTTGATGAGGAAGAAGTACCAATATTCTTGCCTGCGTGCCCTTCCCCTAAACACGGCATAATTTTTCAGGACATGGAAATACCAATTCATGATTCAACCTTCATATAAATAATTACTGAAAGTATATCCACTGCTTTCAATTCTGTTTTCTCTGATATTGAACAAACCCCTTATGACGTAGTCCTAAACTTAGAGAGGACAGATATAAGGAGCTAACTTGTGACCATGAAATTACTCGCTACTGCAACACTGATTTGTTGTACATATTCTGCTGAAGCTAATACCAAGCTTGACGAGCATATATTCTCCCCTGATCAAGGCGTCATTTGCGATCACAAAGCGGGATTCTGCGTCGACAGTTACGGTATCTCTATGGCCTTCACCAAAGAGTTTCTCGGACAGGCAGCACAAGACAAGATGATGAAAATGATCAATGACGTGGGCACGAAGAATTTCGATACCAGTCGGTATTCATTAAGCAATAAGGTCTATTGCGACTCCGCCCAGAAAGCCTGTTTTACCGATCGGTACCAAAAGCAGCCACAAGAGAATTACAGCCAAATCCTGTTCAATTAGTCATGATTTGCGAAAATCACTGGCGACTAGATACATCTTTAAAAGAACTGGCTCATCGACAAGTAACGATTACGGATGTGATCTATCAGCAAGCGGATCTTCTGCGATGGCTGGCGGGTATACGGGTAGACAGCATAGATCCCAAGCTTCTTTCCTACCTTGTCAGGAAAGAGATCAAGCAACTTACCGTCAATCAAATCGTGGTAAACCAGACAACGGGGAACATAGGCAATGCCATACCCACCTAATGCAGCTTTACGGAGTGCCGTGGCGTTATCGGTCGAAAAATTACCTTTAACATGCAAAATGTAATTCCCCTGCTCACCGAGAAACTGCCACTCCGCTGCACCTGTCGTCTGATAGGCATATTGAAGACAATTATGGTCAACCAAATCCTCTGGCTCCATCGGCCTGCCCAGCCGGGCAACATAAGCCGGGGCTGCACATATAACCCATTGGGAATCGAGTATATGCCTCGCAATCAAGCTTGAGTCTTCCAGATAACCAGTACGGATCACCAAGTCATAACCATCTTCGACCAAGTCAACAAAACGATTATTCAGCGACATATCAACCGTCATACCGGGATGAAGCGTACAGAATTCGGCCACGGCATCAGCCAACAAGAGGTCTCCGGAGATAGTCGGCACTGACATTTTGACATGCCCACTGACTTTTTCACCGTAACCACTGACCGCGTCAACGGCTTCTAATGCTGCCTGCTTCACATTTTTAGCACCGAGGTAAAGTACTTTCCCCGCTTCACTAACGGTTAACTTTCTGGTTGTCCGGTACAAAAGCTGCACGCCAAGATCGTCTTCTAACCTTGCGATACGCTTGCTAACCACTGAGTTTGTAAGGGAATTTAATTCAGCGACTTTGCTGAATGACCCACATTCCACCACTTGGGCAAAGAGGATCAAGTCATCGGTTTTAGCCATCATTTATCAACTTTTGGAATTAATCTTTTTCATTATTTCCCTATATCAAAAAAAAATAAAGGGTTATTGTCACACGACATTAACAAACACCCTACAATCCATAACAAGACCTGAGAAGGTCTGAAACGAAACAGCTGTACGAAGGATGTACTACCATGAATGATACCCTACTTGCGTTACTCGCTTTTTCACCCATAGTGGTCGCTGCAGTTTTGCTGGTCGGCCTTAACTGGCCAGCTAAACGAGCTATGCCTGTGGCCTTTCTGCTCACTGTCGGCATTGCCCTTTACTTCTGGGATATGTCTGCCAACCGAGTTTTCGCTTCAACCCTACAAGGACTTGCTATTACCGTTGCGGTACTCTGGATTGTCTTTGGTGCCATTTTCTTGCTTAACACCCTTAAGCACACTGGCGCTATAGCCACAATCAGGAGTGGCTTTACCGATATTTCAACCGACAGGCGTGTACAGGCAATCATCATCGCCTGGTGCTTCGGTTCATTTATTGAAGGCGCCTCTGGTTTCGGTACACCTGCTGCTATCGCCGCCCCTCTTTTAGTTGCTATCGGTTTCCCGGCACTTGCTGCAGTTGTTATGGGTATGATGATCCAATCTACTCCGGTTTCTTTCGGTGCCGTCGGTACCCCAATCATTGTCGGTGTGAACAAAGGTCTTGATACGCACAATATCACCGAGAGCTTAGTTGCAAACGGTTCAACCTGGGATGTTTACCTTCAGCAAATTACCACCAATGTTGCTCTTATCCATGCCACTGTCGGTACATTAATCCCAGTGTTCATGGCAATGATGCTGACCCGTTTCTTTGGTAAAAATAAGAGCTGGAAAGAAGGTCTAGAAATTCTGCCATTCGCCATCTTTGCCGGTCTAGCGTTTACTATTCCTTATGCACTGACTGGCGTGTTCCTCGGTCCTGAATTCCCGTCTCTAATCGGTGGTCTGGTTGGTCTGGCTATCGTAGTAACTGCTGCCAAGAAAGAGTTTTTGGTACCGAAAAACCATTGGGACTTCGAGAGCGAAGATAAGTGGCCTTCCGAATGGTTGGGCTCATTGAAAATGGATCTGACTGCCAGTGAGAAAAAGCCGATGAACATGGCTCTTGCTTGGGCACCATATGTTCTATTAGCCGTCGTACTTGTTGCTAGCCGTGTAAATGCAGACTTCAAGAACTTCCTGAAAAGTGTCAGCCTGTCCTTTGGTGACATCCTCGGTGAAGCTGGCGTTAGCGCTGCAATTCAACCCCTATATCTACCAGGTGGGATCTTGGTATTTGTTGCCCTATTAGCTGTACTACTTCAATCTCGCCAAGTTTCACCGCTAGTGAAAGCCTTTGGAGAATCAAGCAAAACGTTAATCGGTGCAGGTTTCGTATTGGTATTCACCATTCCAATGGTACGCATCTTCATCAACTCAGGCGTCAATGCTTCTGACCTTGCAAGTATGCCGGTAACAACAGCAAATTTTGCATCAGGTCTGGTTGGTGAATTCTTCCCGGCGCTAAGTGCAACTATCGGTGCTCTGGGTGCGTTCATCGCAGGCTCGAATACGGTATCAAACATGATGTTTAGCCAGTTCCAGTTTGAAGTAGCACAAACGCTAACCATTTCGAGCGCAGCCGTTGTAGCATTGCAGGCAGTCGGCGCTGCGGCAGGTAACATGATTGCAATTCATAACGTGGTCGCCGCTTCGGCAACCGTAGGCCTACTGGGTCGCGAGGGTGCCACCCTACGTAAAACAATCATCCCGACATTCTACTACCTCATCGCTACCGGACTGATTGGCCTTGCCATCGTCTATGGCTTCCACATTACCGACGCGTTGATGACGAAGTAACTCACTTGCTAATTAGTACACGGATAAGTCACTAACGACCAGCAATACAGCTATTTCATTCGGCGCAGTGAGAAAGAGACGCTTCCCAGGGCAATCTCTCGCTGGACCGGATGGAATAGCTAACTGCTTTCAAGGAGTTCATGATGCGAATCTACCCTGCCAAGCCGGAGAAAGTTTATTTCTACGCAACCTGCCTGGTCGACATGTTCGACCCAGAAGCCGGTCTTGATGCCATTACGCTGTTGGAACAGCAGGGAATCGAGGTTATTTTTAAAAAGAAACAAACCTGCTGCGGCCAGCCAGCCTATAGTTCAGGCTATGATAGCGAAGCCAAGCAAGTCGCCCTCAGCCAGATGGAGCTATTTGAGGAGCAATGGCCGGTCATCGTTCTTTCCGGTTCCTGTGGCGGAATGATGCACCACCACTATCACCGCCTATTCAAGGGAGATGAAAAACAGCAGCAAGTCGATAGCTTCTGTGACCGCGTTTTCGAACTGACCGAGTTTCTGGTGAATGTCTGCCGTATCAAACTCAATGACCACGGAGAGTCAACCTCTGTCGTCATGCATACCTCCTGCGCAGCTCGTCGCGAAATGAATGTCCATGTTACGGCAACTCAACTGCTCAATCAGCTTAAAAATGTAAAACTGCGAGAGCAAGACTACGAAAGCGAGTGCTGCGGCTTTGGCGGCACCTTTGCCGTTCGTCACCCCAACATCAGCCAAGCTATGGTTGAAGACAAAACCCTCCACCTTTCAAATACCCAAGCCGAAGAACTGGTCAGTGCCGACTGGGGTTGCCTTCTGAATATAAACGGGGCGCTTGAATACCAAGGCAAGCCAATGCGCGGCCGTCACCTCGCCAGCTTCCTGCTGGAAAGAACAGGAGGGAAATAATCATGAAACAGGAAAACGCGCAAGGACCCGAATTCTTCCATCCCCAAGCCAAAACGGCATTGGCCGATCAACAGCTGCGACAAAACTTCCGCGGGGCGATGGATTACCTGCGAGACAAACGTAAGACTGCATTTGCCAATAGCAATGAAGAAGAAAATATTCGCGATCTGTCCGAAGCTATCCGTCAACGTTGCCTAAGCAAGTTACCTGATTTGCTCGAACAGCTCGAAACAAACTGCAAGCGCAATGGGATCCAGGTGCACTGGGCCGAAGATGCCGGTGAAGCCAACCGCATTATTGCCGACATTGCCCAATCCCATAACGCCAGCACCATCGTCAAAGGGAAATCCATGGTCAGCGAAGAGGTCGAGCTGAACCACGAAATGGAAAAACTGGGTATCGAATGCCTTGAGAGTGATATGGGTGAGTATATTGTCCAGCTAGATGGTGATAAGCCCTCTCACATCATCATGCCGGCTATTCACAAGAACAAGCAGGAGGTGAGCGATACCTTCGAGCACAACCTTGATGATTTCACTCCGACCGTAGACGTCGATGAATTAATTCAGACCGGTCGCAGCAGACTACGTCAAAAATTTCATGATGCCGATATTGGCCTGTCCGGCGTCAACTTCGCTGTCGCCGAAACGGGGACACTATGCCTGGTTGAAAATGAAGGCAACGGCAGGATGTGTACCACAGTACCCAAGGTACATATTGCGATTACCGGTATCGAAAAAGTCGTCGAGTTTCTGTCTGATGTACCACCTCTTTACAGCGCACTGACTCGGTCGGCAACGGGCCAGGCGATCACAACCTACTTCAATATGATAAGTTCACCACGCCGTGAAGGTGAACTGGACGGTCCGGAAGAAGTTCACCTTGTTCTGCTCGATAACGGCCGCTCGCAAGCTTACCGCGACGAAGAGATGCGCAAAACGCTACAATGTATTCGCTGCGGCGCATGTATGAACCATTGTCCCGTCTATACCCGGATTGGTGGCCATGCCTACGGAACAGTTTATCCGGGGCCTATCGGCAAGATCATTTCCCCACACATGATGGGACTGGAGAAAACCAAGGAGCTCGTCACTGCATCCAGCCTATGTGGCGCTTGCAGCGAGGTTTGCCCGGTACGTATACCTATTCCCGAACTACTTCAACGACTGCGCCATGAAGCCAAAAACCCGCCCAATAAAGGTACCGAAGCCATTGACGGCCAGCAAGCGGCTGCCAACAAGGCAGAGAAACTGGCCATGCAGGGCTTCGCCTATGCCGCTACCCATCCAACGCTTTATCACACCGGAACGCTTGTAGCGACAAAACTCAAAGCACTGATGCCAAGCAACCTCGGGGCCTGGACCCAATGCAGAACCGCCCCTAAACCGGCGGATAAAACCTTGCATCAGTTGCTTAAGTCGCGCAAGTAAAAAGAGGGAGAGAACAATGAGCACAACACGTAATTCAATTTTATCTCGCCTTCGAGGAGCTGAAGCAAGCCCGAAAGGGTCTGATGAGTATATCTATCAACCTTGGACAACAGCGTCAAAAGGCGAGCTCCAACAACGGTTTATCGAAGGCATAACGGCCAGCCATGCCGACGTCATCAAAACAAATACCGAGCAACTAGGCGAAGTATTACAGCAACTGATCGCAGACAAGCAGCTCAATCGCATTGCGGTTGGTACTGACGGTGAGTTTCAGCCAGCCATAAAGCAGGCGACGGAACATGTCGAGCCCGTGGCCTTTGATCGTGATATCAGCGAATGGAAAACCGAGCTATTCGATCAAATCGATGTCGGTATCACCCACTGTCTGGCAGGTATTGCCGATACCGGTACTCTGGTACTCTGGCCTAATAGCAACGAACCGCGTACTTTGTCACTGGTACCGCCAACACATATTGCTCTAATCAAGCGCTCCACTCTGGTCAGCAACTTTGTCGAACTCATGATAAAACAAGCCTGGCATATCGGCATGCCGACCAACGCTATCTTAGTGTCGGGACCATCAAAAACCGCAGACATACAGCAGACACTGGCCTACGGTGCCCACGGGCCAAAAGAACTGGTTGTGATACTGATTGAAGATTAGGGTAAAGCTATAGTTGCAGACGAAATAGCGCTCACCTCAATTACAATCATCAACTTTGGTCATCGTAATTGAGGGAGTTAACCGTATACCGACTCTGGCAGCCAGGTAGCCAAAGACGGCCAGTATGCCAACATTCCAATCACAAACAATTGAATCACTATAAAGGGAATAACACCGCGGTATATTTGCTGGGTTGAAATGGTATCCGGGGCAACGCCACGTAAGTAAAATAGCGAAAAGCCAAATGGCGGCGTCAGAAACGACGTCTGTAGATTCAGTGCAATCATGATCCCCAACCAGATCGGGTTCAGATCCATACTGAGCAATATCGGTGCGACAATCGGGATCACAACGAAAGTGATCTCAATAAAATCGAGAAAGAAGCCCAATAAGAACATGACGATCATTACCAGCAGTACAGCACCAAATACCCCACCCGGCAAATCAGTCAAAAAATCCCGAACCAGATCATCGCCACCGAATCCGCGGAACACAAGCGAAAACACCGAAGCGCCAATCAAAATCATGAAGACCATGGCAGTCACTTCAGTTGTGCTGTGCATGACATCACGTAAAATTTGAATGGTGAAGGTTTTCTTTATCCAGGCAAGAATAATCGCTCCGACAGAACCAACAGATGCCGCTTCGGTCGGGGTCGCGATTCCCCCGAGAATTGAACCTAACACGAGTACGATCAGTAAAATAGGTGGAAACAACACGGTTAATACCTGCATCCACAGCTCTTTTCTGACCTTGCGCTCTTCTTCGGGAATTGGCGGCACTTTTTCTGGGGCGACAGCCGCTATTATGATCAAATAAACACAGTACAAACCGACCAATATAAATCCTGGGATCAAGGCACCAAGGAACAGATCACCGACGGTAATGCTTTCCGGAGCGAAGATCCCCTGATCGAGCTGTGCCTGCTGATAAGATGACGAGATCACATCACCAAGCAAAACAAGTACAATCGACGGAGGAATGATCTGCCCTAGAGTACCTGATGCACAGATCGTCCCCGTCGCGACCTCCGCAGAATACCCCCGCCGCATCATCGTCGGCAGGGAGAGCAATCCCATCGTCACTACTGTCGCCCCAACGATCCCGGTGCTGGCCGCCAACAACATCCCGACCAGAGTCACAGAAAGTCCGAGCCCTCCCGCCAAACCACCGAACACCTGCCCCATGGTATCAAGCAACTCTTCAGCAATTTTAGACTTCTCGAGCATCACGCCCATAAAGATAAACAGCGGTATTGCAATCAACAGCTCATTGGACAATATACCCTGAATCCTATTGGGTATTGCTTCAAGAAAGACAGGATCAAATGTCTCGGTAAAATAACCTATGGCAGCAAAGATAAGAGCCGAACCCGCCAGAGAAAAGGCGACGGGGTAACCGGCTAGCAAAACAATAAAAACCACAATAAACAGGAGTAATGGCAGTAGTTCAATCATAATCCGTGCTCCTCGACATGTTCATCTAAAGCAGCAACAGCCGACTCATGACCACTGAGTACCAATACACATTTCAAAGTTTCTGCGCCCCCTTGCAAGAGCATTAAGGCAGGCATTAGCAATATTGATGTTTTGAACAAATAACGGGCATCGATTCCCCCGGCCTCCTGGGAGCCTTCCAGCATCTGCCACGAAAAAGCCACATACTCCCACGAGATGTAGAATATAAAACAGCAGGTAGGAAGCATTAGGATAAAGAATCCTAGCAAATCAACCCAAGCTTGCTTCCGGACGGATGCCGGGCGATAAAAGATATCAACCCTGACATGTGCTCCTTTGAGCAGGGTATAGGCAGCTCCCAGCATAATCACGTAATTATGAAAGTAGGTAATTGACTCTTGCATGAAAACAGAGCCGATATTGAAGATATAACGCATCACGACCACGACAAATGTAATTAGCACGATGGCCAGTACAAACCATGACACGATCCGCCCGGTTATATCGGTAAAACGATTAATGCCCCGAATAAGGCCTATCAAAAAAGGAGAAGGTGTATCCATACAACGCTCACCTAGTTATTGAATTTCCAAGCCTGTCTTTGTTATTCTGGATTTCTTGAATTCAGGTAAGATTGTTCCGAAATCTTATGCCAATCAACAGCTTGCTCTCGGAAAGTTGTATATGACGCATAGACTTTCTTGCTCATTGGATCTTTTTGAGCTTCCTCTTTAACTACCTGTTCAGAAAGACTCTTAAGCTGTTCAAGTACCTCGGTAGGATACGGGCGCAAATCAACCTTGTGCTCCTTAACCAAGCGCTCCAAAGCCGCATTATTTCGAGCCGTATATTCTGCCAGCATGTTCGCATTGGCAACACGAGTGGCATTCAACACGATAGACTGTAGATCCTTAGGCAGCTTATTGAAGGCTTTTTTGTTGATTAATGCCTCCAACGTTGTTCCTGGCTCGTGCCAGCCCGGATAATAGTAGTATTTTGCCGCCTTGTGCAGGCCAAATGCCATATCGTTATACGGGCCGACCCACTCTGTCGCATCTATTGCGCCAGACTGTAGCGCTGGGAAAATCTCACCACCGGGTAGCAATACTGGAGTCCCTCCAGCACGCTTGAGCACTTCGCCCCCCAAGCCGGGGATTCGCATCTTCAGCCCTTTTAAATCACCTAATGAATTAATTTCTTTATTAAACCACCCGCCCATCTGAACACCAGTATTACCACCTGGCATAGGTATGATGCCAAATGGTGCATAGGCTTCTTGCCACAGTGCCAGTCCACCACCACTGTATATCCAGCTATTCATCTCCTGTGCTGTCAGACCAAAGGGGACGGCAGCAAAGAACTGCCCTGCAGGTACTTTCCCTTTCCAGTAATACCCTGCACCATGGCCCATCTCTGCGGTACCTCTCGATACGGCATCGAATACTTCCAACGCCCCAACCAGTTCTTTGGCACCATAGACTTTCACCTGAATACGACCATTACTCATATCACCAATCAGCTTTGCAAGATCATTGGCACCGGTACCTAGGCCCGGAAAATTTTTAGGCCAAGTTGTTACCATCTTCCATTTGTATTCGGCTTTGGCTGCATTGGCAAAAAAGGGGGGTAAAAGCGCACTGACAATCGTGACTGATATGACCAGCGTCTTGACGACATCCTTGAGATACATCTTCCTCTCCTTGCATGATTATCACTCTATAGTTGTAACGAGTTTGTTAATCAGCTTTTACTATAGATTCATTTCAAGGTGGGCTTCATAAATTATTGATAAGTTTGAGCCCGCTCATAAAACAACCAAGGGGATTAGCGTTATTACGAAGAGCCCAAATACACTCAGAATGACTAAGACAAAAGTTCTATTGCGCATGGTTATAGCTAAAACTAATCTACTAGATGCGGGAGTAAGAAGAAGTATACAAAATACAAGGAAGGACACCTGTTATGTCGACTAAATTACCCGGAACCAACATTCATTCCATTCATTTTTCTGGAACGTGTAAACATTGTGGCAATGCGACCTTATTACACACTATTGAACTCAACATCCATTCATGTGCTTTTTGCCATCAGTCAGAACCTGACATCGCCACTACTTTTAGTCATCAAAAATCGAGTCATGAAAATGTGCTCATTTCAAAAGCAAGTTAATAAAGCTTAATACGAACCACTTTCATCACTTCAATGTCAAAACCAGCAACAACCTCAACTGTTGGGTAATATGTCATATTCACCTTCGCCCCTTTCAGGCTCTTGTATTTTTTCTTGCGCTTAAACTTAAACGGCGCATCACAACCTTCAATCATCAAAGTATGCAGTACCCACTCTTCCTCTCCGTCGCCATCTTCGCGCTGAGTGTGGGATACGACTTTCACCCCCTCAGAATGGACAAGGTTATCATGGCTGTGCAGTAACTTATCAACGGGCGACTTCATGGTTTGTCTCGATAATGTGTGATACAGAAATGCTAAATGAATTTACAGATGCAAGCAACTATACTCGCTATCAACGATTATCTGATAATAGTTTTTAAGACAGCACCTTATATAGTTCAAAAGGTTAAATGAAATACGACTAACACCCATTCAGTATCAATATTAAGACAAAGTCGCCATAGTCATCCCACTACTATTAACTTGTCCTTAGGTCTTAAATACAGTTTCAGAGTAATTCTGCTCAGGTGGTTTTTCTTTGAATACTTGTTTCAATGTCGCAAACAAAAACAGAGAGCTAATGCTCTCTGTTTTTGTGCGTTCTTGGTAAATTCGTTAGAACGATAAGAAAATACCGGCTAACGTTGCACTCATTAAGTTTGATAATGTTGCTGCGAAAATTGCCTTCAAACCAAGGCGGGCAATATCAGGACGACGACTTGGCACCACCCCTCCTAGCCCACCCATCATCATGGCAATAGACGTTAGGTTAGCAAAACCACACAGTGCAAAAGTAACAATCGCTTGCGAATGTTCACTCAGCTGGTCTTTCACGGCCATCAAATCAGCAAATGCTACAAATTCGTTAACCGCAATCTTTTTACCAATCAGGCTCGCAGCCACTGTTGCTTCTGACCAAGGAACACCGATTAACCAGGCAACAGGAGCAAATAGATAACCAAACAGCAATTCCAAGCTCAGATTCTCGATGCCGACCCAGCTACCAACATGAGCAAGGCCACCATTGAGCAATGCAATCAAGCTGATGATAGCAAGCAAGCTTGCACCGACAGCCATCGCAATTTGTAGACCACTAAGTGCCCCCTGCGACGCTGCATCAATAATATTAACAGGTGCAGTTTCATCTTCCTCATCGACTTGCGGCTCATCGCTCAACGTTTCGGTTTGTGGAACCAGAATTTTTGCCATCATCAGGCCAGCAGGTGCAGACATGAAGCTTGCTGCAATCAGATAACTGATATCAACGCCAAGACCGGCATAACCCACCAGCGTACCACCCGCGACGGATGCAAGGCCGCCCACCATAACAGCAAACAGTTCAGAACGGCTCATTTTGGCAAGGTAAGGACGTACAACAAGTGGTGCTTCAACGGAACCAACAAATATATTGGCTGTTGCTGACATCGATTCGGTACGGCTAGTACCCAGCAGGCGCTGGAGTCCACCGCCCAGACAGCGGATCACCCATCCCATAATGCCAAGATAATAAAATACAGAGATGAGGGCGGAAAAGAAAACAATCGTTGGCAACACATTTACGGCAAAAATAAAGCCAATTTTGAACTTAGCCAAATCACCAAAAAGGAACTCAGAGCCAATCCGACCATAGCCAATAACACCAGAGACGGCAGTAGACACCGTATTCAGTACTTCACGTCCAACAGGGACATACAAAATGAAGCCTGCGAATAAGATTTGAATAGCAAACGCACCGCCTACAGCGCGCCAGCTTATCGCTCGGCGATTTTCTGAAAATAGTATAGCAACCGCAAATAGCGAAAAAATGCCTAAGATGCTGACCAAATGGCCCATGGTCATTCTCCAATGTTAGTCTTTTAGTAAACGATTGCGGCGGCATTGTAGGGACTTTAAAAACTGTGACAAGGATCAAATTGTTACACCTATTTACACTTAAGAAACACTATTTGAGAAAGTTGCTGCCTTTCTCATCAAAGCAAACGAAATCGGCAGATTAGTTCCCTCTGCGGATACAGTTATTACTATGCGTGACAATGATAGCTAAATAACCATGAACTTTATGCAACTTTCCTCCCCATAGTTTTTCATTCATCTTCTACACTTGTCACTACGGTACTCATTCTCGAGTTGTCATCAGCAGGTTGGCACAGTGTTTATACGGAGTGATCTTCCATGAACAGCCATAAGATACTAACAATGTTAATTATCGTGTTTGGACTCGTCGGTTGTGAACAAGCATCTACAGGCTTTAGCCTACCCGTAGGCGATCCGACACAGGGCAAAGACGTATTTCTGAGTATGCAATGCCTAAGTTGTCACGAAATGGAGGGGTTCGAGCGACCAGATGGGACAGAAGACAAGCTGTCGGTCACGCTCGGGGGAAAGGTTCAAAGTCTTAAGACCTATGCCGAGCTTGTGACTTCAGTCATAAACCCGTCGCATCAGCTCGCTAAAGGCTATGCGCTGTCAGAAATCCAAGCCTCGGGAAAATCTGTTATGCCTGTTTATAACAACATTATGACAGTAGAACAGCTCATCGATCTCATTACCTTTCTCGAATCGCAATATGAACTGGAGCCCTATACTCGGACTGAGTACATAATATACCGCTAAACAGATCGATTCTGACATCGCCACTGTATGTTCAAATCGTTCATACATTGGCGCTATCAAAACAAGTCGCGATCCCAGACTGCAGGCTTTCCGATATGATCCCGCACAAAATCGATAAATACCTTTACCTTGGCTGGCAAAAATTTATGACGGGGATAAATGGCGTACAGAGGCATCTGCTGACTAAGCTGCCAATCTGGTATTAGCCGGATCAGCCGCCCTTCCCTGAATTCATTTTTAAGCAGATACGTAGCCAGGTAACCAATCCCGTTCCCGGCCAGCGTCGCATCCCGAATAGCATCAGCAGAGTCGACTCGATAGTTACCTCTGACTTTCACTTGCAAGTCGCCTTGTTCGTTACTAAAGCGCCACGAGGTATCTTTGCGCTCACGGCTGTAATAGGTAATGCAATTGTGCTGCTTCAAATCTTCCGGATGGTAAGGTACACCATGTTTGGCCAGATAATCAGGGCTAGCCGCCAATACAAACTGGCAGTCGGCCAAATGCCTTGCGACAAACCCTTCCGGCGGCGACGCCATGATCCCAATCCATAAATCCAACTGTTCAGTAATCAGATCGACCCGATGATCAAACAGGCTCATTTCCAGATCCAGCTGCGGATATTGCTCGTGAAACTCTGAAATATAGGGGCCAATATGGTTAAGGGCAAAAGACTGGGCAATACCGACACGTAGAGCACCGTGCAAGGTGTCTGCATCAAGCACCAGCTCGCTCTCGGCTTCATTGATCTCGTTAACAATATTGGCACAATGAACGGCAAACTGACGGCCAGCTTCAGTAAGAGCAAATGAGCGTGTTGTTCGTTGGACTAGCTGTACCCCCAGCCGCTGCTCAAGCTGTTGCACCAGCTTACTCACCTGAGTTCTGGATATATCAAGTATCTGCGCTGCACGGGTAAAACTTTGCTGTTTTGTCAGGGCATTGAAAACAACCATTTGCTGGGCTTTTTTTAGCATGTACACCTTCAAGTTCTGGGCTCGTGCAAACGCGCAACAATTAACTACGCGAGAAAACAAAAAGACCTGTCAATGACAGGTCTTTTGGATAGAGTGTGCCCCATAAGTTATGTGGCACATTCTAGATATTGTAAGCCAGGTTACATTTTAAAGAAAGAAAGCTGCTGCTTTTGCTTCTCTGCTAGCTGAGAGAGCTCATTACTTGCAGCGGCGCTCTGGCTAATACCTGCGACATTTTGGTTGATGATTTCCGACATATTGGTGACATTACGATTAATATCTTGTGTCACCTGCGACTGCTGCTCGGCAGCGGTCGCTACTTGGGTGTTCATGTCGCTGATTTGTACGACAGATTCAGTAATACCAACCAGAGCCTGATTGGCTCGGGTGGTCAGCTCCTGGTTACGCTCAAGCATCTCGAGGCTCAGCTGCATACTGTCATTGGCGTTATTAGATTGCGATTGCAGCTCTTCGATAATCGTCTGGATTTCCTGAGTCGAAGCTTGAGTACGTGCTGCAAGCATACGTACCTCATCGGCAACCACGGCAAAACCACGTCCAGATTCTCCAGCACGCGCTGCTTCAATTGCGGCATTCAGTGCCAGCAGGTTTGTCTGCTCAGAAATACCCTGGATCACTTCAATCACTTTGCTGATTTGCTCTGATTGCTCTTGAAGACGTGTCACTACACCCGCAGCATCAGACAAGGTCTGTGTCATCTGGCCACTAGCAGCATTACTTTGCTCAAAGATATCCAATCCTTCTCGCGCAAGCTCATCTGTCTGTTTTGCCGTCGAGTCGGCCGCCGTCGCATTGTCACTCACATTATCAGCCGTGCTCGACAGTTCATTGACCGCTGAGGCAACCTGATCAATTTCATTCAATTCTGATTGCGCATTCGCTTCAGATTGAGTCATGACGGCTGCAAGTTCAGTCGATGCCGAGGCCACATCTTCACTAATACGTACCAGTGCATCCACAGTTTTGTGAAGCTGCTCGACGGTCGTATTCACATCACCGCTTAGCTGGGCAATCTCGTTAGTTCCGTCTTGTTCAGCATGCACACGCAGGTTACCACCTGCCACTTCACGCATTACCGACTGCAGTTTCACTATTGGATTCACAATCAGGCCCGACAACCACCAGGCAACAGCAAAAACAATAACGAAAACTAATAGAATTGCCATTGAAGCCGTAGACATCAACATTCTATTATTCTCGGCACTCTTCATCATAGTCTGCGTCGAGAACGCATTCACGCTTTCCGATAACTGGTTGATCGATCCAACCATTGCATTACCGACCTGACGATATTGCGCAATAAATGCGTCAAATTCTGAATCACTCACTTCACCACGATCGTGGCGAGTAAGAACATCAACGGCACGGGTCGAGTAATTAATGTAATCATTGATCGCACTATGGACGCTTTGAGACTCAACTTTAAACTCAGGTACCCGCTCAAGTAGCTGCAATTCACCAGTAACATCCCTTGCTGTCGTTTTTAGCTCGTCAAGAAACGAGCTACGGCGTTTTGCATCATAAATTGCATAAACTGCACTTATACGAATGGGATAAATACGATCATCAATATTGGCAATGGTATCTTTATAGTCAACAAGATTTTCCGTGTTAGTTGAAACGATCTGTTGTTCAGTTTCGAGCTTCGTTTTTGTTGTCAGCAAAGATACCAGCAAAACAACTGCCATCAGCATAACAGGCAATAAAACCTGATATCGAATTGATAAATTTTTCAATGAAAATTGCATTACAGCCTCAAAGAGATAGAAAGAGAGATATGCATCCATGCACAAAATAATGGCGGCATTATTACCTTAAAAACCCCAAAAAGATAGACCTGCGTCACAAAAAAATAGCAAAAGCAATGCAACCACACGCATAATGTGGCCATTTCCTATAAGAGAGACATATGGCACAGTGCCAAATAAGCTCCTTTCGTTATATTTTTTATACCTATTAAGCATTTATGACTATCGTCATAGAGTGTTCAAACTTCTGAAACATGATTGTCATAAAACTCTCCTAATCTTGGCTTCGTTCATTCAAACCTATTGGCAATAAGGCCAAGCTTTTTAAGGATTAGGAAAATGAAAACACAGGTTATTGGTGCACTAGCCCTAGCAGGTTCAATGGTATTCAACACTGCGGTAGCAAATGAGACTATTTCTGTTGTAGGCTCAAGCTCCGTATCACCAATCATGGAGGTTCTTGGTGAAACCTATGCTCAATCCAATAATGTGACCATCGAGGTTCAGGGACCTGGCTCTTCTGCTGGTGTACGTGCTGCACATGATGGTTCATCTGATCTTGGTATGAGCTCACGTAACCTTAAGTCTTCTGAAAAAGCAGACAACATTAAAGAAGTTGTTATTGCCCGCGATGGTATTGCCGTTGTCGTTCACAACAACAACTCAGTCTCAGACCTCTCTAAAGAAGACGTTGCTAAAATCTACAAAGGCGAAATCACTAACTGGAATCAGGTTGGTGGCGAAAACAAGCCAATCGTTGTTGCAACACGTGATACTGCATCTGGAACACGTGGTGCATTCGAAGACATCATGAAGCTGAAGAAGAAAATCAACGGCATTAAAGTTTCTGCCATCTCTCAGCGGGCGCAGGTTGCCAGCGGCAACGGCCAGCTAAAAACAATTGTCGCCAACAACCCGTTTGCTATCGGTTACATCTCACTGGGCTCAGTTGACGGCTCAGTGAAACCTCTGGCTATCGACAACCACCAGCCATCTGTTGAAGCCATTAAATCAGGTGAATACGGGGTACAACGCCCATTCCTCGTTGTGTACAAGGAAGGTCGCCCGTCTAAGTCGGCACTTGAATTCCTTGCATGGGTTAAGAGCCCTGAAGCTCAGAAAATCGTTGCTAACAAAGGTTTCATCTCAGTTAAGTAATAACACTGAATGTTTTTGTCCGGTCAGCGTCATAACGACGATGGCCGGTCTTTATTGATTCCTCGGTATTTGAACAAGCCTTTTGCTTGATCAGTATCTGGAGTAAACACTATGACCATCGCAAATAATATAGAAAACCCAACCAAAGGATCTTCGCTAAAAGCCAAAGATAAAATCGACTGGCGCGAAATATTCTTTAAATACCTATTTTTGAGCAGTGCTGCCCTAGGTATTTTATCTCTTATTACTATCGGCTATTTCATCTTCCGCGAAGGTTACGCCGCCATCGAACATTCAGGCATTAGCGGTATCGTTTTAGGTACTGACTGGTTGCCACCAGCGCTATACGGCATCGCTCCGATGATAGTAGCCTCTGTCGTCTCAACGGCAGGCGCAGTTGTTATCGGTGTGCCAATCGGTGTACTCACCGCTATTTTCATTGCTGAAGTCGCGCCGAAGCGCCTTGCAGATATTATTCGCCCAATGATTGAATTACTGGCTGGCATCCCGTCTGTGGTTTACGGTTTCTTCGGTCTGGTTATCATCGTTCCGCTGATTCAAGACTTCTTCGCCGTTCCTGCCGGAAACACCGTACTAGCAGGAATCATTGTTCTGGCAATCATGATATTGCCAACGGTTATCACGGTTTCTGAAACCTCTATTCGTGCTGTACCGCGTACCTACAAAGAAGGCTCTTTGGCGCTGGGGGCATCACATATGTTTACTATCTTCAAATTACTCGTACCTGCTGCTCGCTCAGGCATCATGACCGGTGTCATTCTTGGTGTCGCTCGCGCCCTTGGTGAAACCATGGCCATCATCATGGTAATGGGTAACTCCCCCGCCATGCCTGAAGGCCTGCTTGAATCGGCACGAACACTGACAGCGAATATCGCTATTGAAATGTCATATGCAACCGGCATTCACGCAAGTGCGCTTTACGCAACAGGTATTGTCTTGCTTGTCTTCATCATGATGCTAAATGCCGCACTTCTTTATCTGAACCGTGAGCGTGCGAGGTAATCACCATGACTTTAAAAGCTACCAATGCTGCCAAGCAGCAATTGAAAGATAAAATTTCTCTGGGTGTTATCTGGCTGTCTGCCGGTATCACGGTTGGTTTTCTACTGTGGGTTGTCTGGTACATCCTGAGCAATGGCCTGTCACACGTAGACTGGACATTTATTTCCAGCAACTACACCACTATTGGTCAGGAGTCCGGTATTTGGCCAATGATTGTATCAACCCTATATATGGTTGCCGCCTCTATCGCCGTGGCGGCACCACTGGGTATCATGACGGCTATTTATTTGACTGAATATGCCAAAGTCGGTAGCAAGCTAGTGAAAGTCATTCGCTTTTGTACCGAGTCATTAGCGGGTATTCCGTCAATTATCTACGGCCTGTTCGGTATGACCTTCTTTGTGGTTGTACTTGGCTTTGGCTACTCGATACTGTCGGGGGCTCTGACTCTTAGTATTTTAATTCTTCCGGTAATTATCCGTACAACAGAAGAAGCATTAATGGCTGTACCACAAACCTACCGTGAAGGTTCTTACGGTTTGGGAGCCTCTAAAATCTACACCATCTGGAGACTTATTCTGCCAAGCGCGATGCCGGGTATTGTCACCTCCATCATCCTCAGCGTAGGTCGTGTAATCGGTGAATCAGCACCGGTATTCATGACAGCAGGTATGGTTGCCCGTATTCCAGAGAGCATGCTTGACTCTGGTCGAACGCTAACCGTCCACCTGTATAAGCTAACGCAGGAGCTCTACACCATTCATGAATGGAATCAGGCGTATGCAACCGCCACCGTTCTGATTGTAATAGTTCTTGTAATTAACATGCTTACCAAATTGATTGCCAGCCGATTCAACACTGCGACTTACTAATTTTGAGGAAGAGAGCAATGAATAAATTCAATATCAAAAACCTAAACCTTTTCTACGGGGAAAATCAGGCATTGAAGCAAATCTGCCTGCCGATCCCTAACCGTCAGGTAACAGCACTCATTGGTCCGTCGGGCTGTGGCAAATCTACCCTCCTTCGCTGCCTGAACCGCATGAACGACCTTATCGAAGGCGTTAAAATTAACGGCCAGCTAAGCATGGATAACGAAGATGTCTATGGCAACGTCGATGTTGCGCAGCTTCGTATCAAAGTGGGCATGGTATTCCAAAAACCAAACCCGTTCCCGATGAGCATCTATGAAAACGTCGCTTACGGCCTACGTGCCCAGGGGATCACCGACAAGAAACGCCTTGATGAAGTGGTCGAAAAATCACTGCGCGGCGCAGCGCTGTGGGACGAAGTCAAAGACCGCCTCAAATCACACGCATTTGGTCTGTCTGGTGGCCAGCAGCAGCGTCTATGTATTGCCCGTACCATTGCGATGGAGCCGGAAGTGATCCTGATGGATGAGCCGACCTCGGCGCTGGATCCAATTGCAACCAAGAAAATTGAAGATCTGATGGAGTCGCTAAAGAAAGACTTCACCATAGTAATCGTTACCCACTCTATGCAGCAGGCCAGACGTATTTCTGATCGTACCGCCTTCTTCTTGATGGGCGAACTGGTCGAGCACGACGATACACATGCATTATTTAACAGCCCACGCGATGATCGCACCCGCGGCTACGTAAATGGCGACTTCGGCTAAGCGAGCAAACAACAACACTTCCTCAGCTCGCGGCCATATAAGCGAATAATAAAAAGCGATGGTACTATTGCCCCCTTCTTGTAAGGGGGCTTTTTTGTTTATTTGCAAAAAAAAACGATTATCGAATACAGTCACCCAATTTCCACGAAAATATAACTGTAGGTATAAAAATAATTCGATTTAATGTGAGTGTTGTTTTATATTTACAGTTGTTATCTATATGGCATATGCCTTATTACTTGATGAGATCTGCATGTTGACTTATTAATATCGTCATATTAAACCTGTTGAGCATCAGATTCACTTTGATGTATGATCTTGTAATAAAATCACAGATTAATAATATATCCATATGATAAATTGCAATTGCATTCATAAAGAAAGAGTTAAACGTACTTTTTGGCAACGATTATTTATTAAATCGATTTACCGATGTAAAAATTGCGGTAAGATATTTAAGGTATGAATAAAGATACAACATTAATTCAGTCGAATATAAAATCTAAATCTCAGGCAATTTTAGCAAACACAAGAAAGCATTTTTTAAAAAGATATGACGTAATTCGTTTAAATAACAATCACAATGCACTTGGCAATAAAGGCGTCAAAGAGACAATAGACACCTCCACATGATAGCCAAAGAGACATAACCAGTAATGACTACTCCAACAAGGTTATCCTACCAAGGATGGAGTATCACTACCCTAAAGTATCAAATTGACATTCCGCGGATGTCCCCTTCTATATTTTGACAAATGCCTATTTGCTCGGCTTCCGTAAGCATATGATCAATGAAGGTGCGTACCGTCAGCGAAAGGTACTTACGAGACGGATAAACCAGCCAACCATAACTCATCGACGGCTCAATATCTGCAAAGAGCCTAACCAACATTCCCCTCTCGATATAATAATCAGCCAACGGCTCCGGTAGCAAAATAATACCGCGATCTTGCAGACATGCCTCTACAATCAGCGGAACACTGTTCATGATCAGGTTACCAGAACCTTCGATGATCTTATCTTGGCCCAAAGGCATCTTGGTATACAGATGACCATTGGGATAACGAAAACGAATGAAGTTATGATTTATCATATCTTCAGGTTTTTTGGGCATACCATTCTTAGCTATATAACTTGGTGTTGCATAGTAACCAAATGATGCGGATAAGAACGGGCGGGCAATTAAGCTTGAATCTTCCAGCTTATCACCAATACGAAATGCTACATCTATATGGTTTTCAATTAAATCTGTCTCAACCGAACCGGTAATAATTTCCACTGTCACTTTCGGGTATAAATCCATAAACTTAAAAATCGCCCTACCGAGATCAATAATACCCGGTAACGGCAGGATCTGGACCCGTAAATGCCCTGACAATTCATAAGTAGGCGCCGTGATCTCCTGAATGCTCAATTCAAGTTCATCCAGAATTAATTTGGTCCGCTCGTAGAATTTCTCGCCGGCTTCAGTGAGCTGCATCGAGCGATTGTGGCGATGAAAAAGCTGAATTTGGAGCTCCTCTTCCAGCGATTTAATCCGTCGGCTGAGATTCGACTTTGGCAAATCAAAGATTTCAGAGGCGCGAATAAGACTTCCTGCGTCCACAATTTGATGGAATAACTTAATATCTTCCGTTTTCATCTCTCACCTGAGTGTTCAGAAACTGTAACTATTGTAAAGGCAATTAATGCCTATATCAGTTGCAAAAAACAGAACCTCTATTTCCGAAAAGTTTGGTTTTTTGCAACACTAGCAAAGGTTATAGTTTTCCGTGAGTTATAACAACAGGAAATACCATAATGAAACCGGCATCACTCAGCCTGCTTGCAATTTTGCTCTCCACCGTATTGACGGGATGTGACGACGCAGAAAGTGCAATCCAACAATCAGCCGTCGTCCGCCCAGTCAAACTCATGACAATCGACGACAGCGTATCGCAGCAAATACGTATCTTCCCCGCTAAAATTGCCGCAAGCCAACAAGCTGATCTGGCTTTTCGTATTAATGGCGAGCTGGTGAAGCTGGGACTAACCGAAGGTCAGCACGTGACAAAAGGTCAGTTACTTGCCCAACTTGATGACCGCGATGCTAAAAATGCATTATTAAATGCAGAAGCGAATCATGACTTAGCTGATGTTGACTTCAAGCGAAAGCAGGAACTCTACAAGCGCCAGCTGATCTCAAAAGCTGATTTTGATACAGCCAAGGCAACACTGAAATCTGCTAAGGCGTCCCTGTATTCAGCCCGGGATCAGCTTGCCTATACCCGTCTGGAAGCACCGTTCTCTGGAACAGTTGCCAAAGTGAACCTGGATAATCATCAAATGATCCAGGCAACCCAGGTCGTTCTGACACTGCAGGGAAACAATCAGATTGATGTGCGGATCCAAGTTCCGGAATCTCTATTGCTGACGCTTAAGAATGTCTCTTTCGACGAAGCATTCAAGCCGACAGTACGTTTTCACGCCCCTCAGACTCTGGCGCTAAAAAACGGCTTTACTCCAACGCTAACAACAGCAGATCAACAAGGTGCCTACCCGGTGCAATATAAAGAACACGCCAGCACGGTTAGTCCAGGAAGCCAAACCTATGAGGTTGTGTTCAGTCTTACGCCCCCTGAAAACCTGAATATTCTGCCGGGAATGAGCGCCGAATTACTGCTTGATATGTCTAAAGTCAACACATCCGGGCAGGCCATTACAGTATTGCCACTCACTGCGATTATGCGCAGTGACGACACAGGTGAAACCAATGTGTGGCGCTATCACTCTGACAACAGCACACTTGAACCCGTATCAGTAATACTCGGGCAGGTCCGTGCAAACGGTATTGAAATCTTATCTGGATTAGAGCTCGGCGATGAAGTGGTTGCCGTCGGAGCTACTGCAGTCAAACCCAACATGGAAGTTAAACCTCTTCGCTGGGAACGAGGCGTTTAATTGATGAATGTTGCACACTACAGTATTAATAATAAAGTAATCAGCTGGATGTTCGTGCTGCTGATGTTGATTGGCGGCGCGGTATCATTTACCGGCCTTGGACAGTTAGAGTTTCCCGAATTTACGCTTAAGAATGCTCTGGTAATCACCCCTTACCCAGGAGCCTCTCCCGAACAGGTCGAAGAAGAAGTCACCCTGTCGCTTGAAGATGCCATTCAGCAAATGCCCCAGATCAAGCATATTACCTCGATTAACAATGCAGGCCTTTCTCAAATCGAAGTCGAGATGAAAGAGCAGTACGATGCCAGTGAGCTTCCACAAATTTGGGACGAACTTCGCCGCAAGGTTAACGACACTGTCGCCAATTTGCCCCCCGGCACCATGCAGCCGCAGATCATTGACGACTTTTCTGATGTATTTGGCATTTTGCTGAATATTCAGGGCGAGGGTTATAGCTACCGAGAGCTGGAAAACTACGCCAATTATCTGCGACGTGAGCTGGTTCTCATCCAAGGCGTCAAGAAGGTCTCTGTCGTAGGCGCACCAGAAGAACAAGTCGTTGTTGAAATCAGCCAACAAAAACTCTCTGCACTGGGGCTTGACCAGAACTACATCTACAGTCAGATCCAAAACCAGAACGTCGTCTCCAACGCCGGTAAGATCCGTATAGGTGATGGCCGGATCCGTATTCACCCAACCGGTGAGTTCGATGACGTATCAGAAATGAATCGCTTGCTGGTAAGCCCTCCAGGCAGTGCCAACTTGGTCTATCTGGGTGATATTGCCACTGTTTATAAAACAACAACAGAAACGCCAACCCTGCTTTATCACAACATGGGACATAATGCGCTGTCATTGGGGATCTCATTCACCGCTGGCGTCAACGTTGTTGATGTGTCCAACGCTATTTCAGCCAAAATTACCGAGCTGGAATCACAGCTGCCGTTAGGCATGAACCTGAATACCGTTTATGACCAAGGTGCTGTTGTTGATGTCTCTGTCACTGGCTTTCTAATCAACCTAGCTGAATCTGTCGCGATTGTTATTGTAGTTCTGTTGGTATTTATGGGACTACGTTCAGGGTTGTTGATGGGGGCGGTGCTGTTACTTACCATTTTCGGCACCTTCATCGTAATGAATGTTCTGGGGATCCAGCTTCAGATCATCTCGCTCGGCGCACTGATCATCGCACTCGGTATGCTGGTTGATAACGCCATTGTTGTTACCGAAGGGATCTTAATTGGTATCCAGCGAGGCCAAACGCGTTACGAAGCTGCCGGACAGGTGGTAAAACAAACCCAGTGGCCGCTGCTCGGTGCGACGATCATTGCTATCATTGCCTTTGCACCCATTGGCCTGTCTCAAGATGCTACCGGTGAATTTTGTGCATCTCTATTTCAGGTATTGTTAATCTCGCTGTTTATCAGCTGGATCACAGCCATCACTATCACACCGTTCTTCTGTCACCTGTTGTTCAAGGACGGCAAGAGCAGTGGCGAACCGCAAGAACTTTATCAAGGCTGGTTCTTCAACCTCTATCGAGGCTTGCTGTCGGCAGCAATGCGATTTAGAGTTGCCAGTCTTACTCTGGTTATTGCAATGCTCGTAGCTGCTATTATCGGCATGGGTCATGTGAAGAATGTGTTCTTCCCGCCATCAAGTACTCCGATTTTCTTTGTTGATATCTGGCTTCCGGAAGGAACAGATATTCGCGGTACGGAAAATTTCGTCTCAACAGTCGAGCGCGATATTCTGAACTACGAACAAGAAAACAAAGTGGGACTGAAAAACCTGACATCGGTCATTGGTCAAGGGGCGCAGCGATTCGTTCTTCCCTATGTGCCGGAAAAAGGCTATGACGCCTATGGCCAGCTCATTATTGAAATGGATAGCCTGGAAGCGCAAAACGCAAACATGCCGAAGCTAACAGCGCACCTTCGCGAAAGCTACCCAGAAGCCGAGTTCAGAGTGAAGTTCTTAGAGAACGGCCCTTCACCAGCGGCCAAAATTGAAGCACGTTTTTATGGTGAAGATCCTAAAATTCTCCGTCAGCTCGCCCATCAGGCAGAACAAATCTTCCTGGCTGAACCAACGGCAGAGAATATCCGTCACAACTGGCGTAATCAGGTAACGGTTGTTCGACCGCAGATGAACTTTGCCCAATCTCGCGAAGTCGGGATCAGCAAGCAAGATCTCGATACGGCACTGCTGATCAACTTCAGCGGCAAAGCTATCGGTACCTACCGTGAGCAATCGCATCTAATGCCGATACTGGCCCGAGCACCCGAGCAGGAGCGACTCGATGCAAACAGCTTACTGAAGCTGCAAGTCTGGAGCGGTGAAAACAACACCTTCGTTCCTGTTACCCAGTTAGTTTCTTCGTTCGATACCGAATGGGAAAACCCTATCATCATGCGTCGTGACCGTAAGCGGATGCTGACTGTATTAGCCGACCCGATTCTTGGAAGCGGCGAAACGGCCGATTCAGTTCACCGGAAAATACGGGGCAAAATCGAAGCCATCAAGCTTCCGGATGGATACACCTTGGAATGGGGCGGAGAATACGAGACATCACGTGACGCACAGGCAAGCATTTTCAGCTCACTACCTTTGGGCTATCTGGCAATGTTCCTGATCACGGTAGTGTTGTTCAACTCTGTTAGGCAGCCTTTGGTAATTTGGTTCAATGTGCCACTTGCGATTATTGGTATAGCATCAGGCCTATTGCTACTTGATGCACCACTGAGCTTTATGGCGATACTCGGCATGCTTAGCCTAAGCGGCATGATCATAAAAAACGGTATTGTTTTGGTTGATCAAATCAACGCCGAGATTCAATCAGGAAAACACCCCTACGACGCAGTATTTGACTCTTCTGTCAGCCGTGTAAGGCCGGTTGGTATGGCAGCAATTACCACCATGCTCGGCATGATCCCGCTTCTGTTTGACCCATTCTTTGTGGCGATGGCAGTAACGATCATCTTCGGCTTAGGATTTGCTACGCTACTGACACTGGTTGTGCTGCCCGTCAGCTATACCCTGATATTCCGCATTCCAACTGAGACGACACAATCAGTTCAGGAGAATCCAGCCACCGCATAATTTATGCAAATAGTGCGCTAAAGAGTACGGTGAATAGCACTGTAAAAAAGTACTAACTTGTGTGTTCATTTAACACGCTTTACACCCAAGCCACTCGTTTACTTGGGTTCATTACTCTCGCGACTTTGCCCATACCTCTTACTCCTTCGAGTAAAGAGTGTATGGGCTTTTTTAGTCCCATCATTTGACCTTATGCTGACATTATTCCTAAAACGCATCCCTAATATAAAAACACTGTTTTCAAAGTCATCATTATTGACTATTTTTAACATGCACATGGACGACTTTTATTTTCGCTGAATTATAGGGTGATGTTATGCAGAGATGTAAAGAGTTCAAGCAGGCAACGACATGGATTAACCTACTAACCAAACTTGAGAAGCAGCCTAGGTTAGTCGGCATCCTACAGTCATCAACATCTCTTGCCAAACAGCTCATCTCATGCTGCCAGAACCAAAACCTCATGTCGTTCTGCAAAACAAAAGGGGCCGAACAACAACTCATGGCCGAGACCATTGCGGTTTCTGCCTGTGACACTCTCATCTGCGACCGCCAGCATTATAATGATCTAATCTACATTTTGAGCCTCCGCCACCAACCTATGACGGTTATCCTTAATCAGGAGAATTACATGCCAGACTGGTGCTGGCAGCTTCCCCAGCACCAGTTTTTATGTCAACAAGACATAATCTGATATTGGGTATCATGCCTCAACAGTTTCGGCTCTTGGCCTGATTAACCTCTTTTATAAATCAGGTAGCAAGAGTGAACAGTAACATGCGCATACTGATGATCATCCTGTTATTCATCTCATCTGTCGTGGTGGCTGAACAACATAAAGAACAAACACAACAACTAGCATCACTCGAAAAGGAGATAGCCGCACTCCACCAGGAGTCTCTCACCAAAACTGGCTCAGCAAGAAGTGTTGTTGAAATGCAACTGCTCAACAAAAATGACGAACTACGCAGCGTCATCAAGAGCTTAATCGACAACCGTACAGATGAAACCGTTACAGTACTGCTGAAATACGTAAATCAGCAGGTCATTTTCATTTCACAGGCCTCTGAGTTTCTTGAGGAAAAAATTACTGCTGAAGAAATAATGCTCGACGAGGCAGTACAGGAAGAAAAGTTATCGGTACAAAATACACTCGATGATGCCCGCCGATTCTATACCCGATTGCTGGCTGAGCAGTGGATAAATTACGAATGGCTTGAACTACTTGACTCTCCGGATCCCAGTAGTGCTGACGCTCTCACTGATGACATCAGCCACCGGCTTGAGTTCATGTCTGCTTCACTCTCCTTCAATAACCAACAAGAAGCACTGTTGCTCAAACAATTGAAGACTGCATCCGAAGGCGAAAAGCCCTCGGTTCAGCTTGAACACCTTTTAGCTCAGAGAAATATAGCCAGTGATATCGAAAACCTAAAATTTCTCGTCGAGCTGGCCGACACAATGGAGATAGAGACCACCCAATACACCCAGCAAATTTTCGAAGTAACCGGAGAGCTGACCGACGAGCTGCTAAAACCTAAAGTGCTCATTTCCTTATTTTCCAGTTGGATAAAAAACGTTGTCCAATGGCTTATCGACAATACCCCTCAAGTCCTGTTCAAGCTGTTTATTTTCGCCTTTATTATTTTTATCTTCCGGATCTTAAAAAAGCTCACACGGAAAATGGTGACCAGGGCGGTATCATCACCTAACCTGCGAATGTCTCAACTGATGCAGGACTTCTTTATCTCGATGAGCGGCAAAGGAGTCTTCATCATTGGCCTTCTGATCGCCCTGTCGCAAATTGGCCTCAACTTGGCTCCTATACTGACCGGTTTCGGGGTTGCCGGAGTGATCATCGGCTTCGCTCTTCAAGATACCCTGTCCAACTTTGCCTCTGGCATGATGCTATTGATCTATAGGCCTTTTGACGTCGGCGACTTTGTCGAGGCCGGTGGCGTTTCCGGCAAAGTGAGCCATATGAGCTTGGTCAGCACCACAATCAAGACTTTTGACAACCAGATCATGATTGTTCCTAACAGTAAAATATGGGGCGATACCATCAAAAACGTCACCCATGAACGTGTCCGCCGGGTTGATATGGTATTCGGAATTGGCTACAGCGACAGTGTCGAACACGCCGAGCGGGTACTGAACGACATCATTAATGCACATCCGGCAATACTGCGCTCACCGGAAAAAACTATCAAGTTACAAACCCTGAACACCTCATCAGTCGACTTCATTGTTCGCCCCTGGGTGAAAACAGAAGACTACTGGGATGTCTATTGGGACATTACCCGTGAAGTAAAAATTCGCTTTGACAAAGAGGGGCTATCCATCCCCTTTCCTCAGCAAGATGTGCATCTGCATGTGGTCGATAAAAAGAAGGAGTAATTGATGAAAACCGAATGTCATACAGTCAATTATCAAGCAAACTAATATCACCTACTTATTGGGCATATATTAATTGTTACAAAGCGCAAAAATGACATTGCCTTAACAGAAATCAAGGTTACATTTGGCAAACTATTGTCTATAAATAACATGCTGAGATTAATGAGTAGCCATAAGGTCACTATTTTTCAATCGATAAATGTTACGAAGTGTTCACGAAGATGAACTCTTGCTCGTTATTAAAGTCACAACAATAATAAACGGCGTACAATCGGTAATATAAGCGATTAACCTAATATTCAGGAAACTTATGTTCGAATGGGCGCAGTATAATAAATAAACTCCGGGAACCATATTATGAGAAAGCGTTTTTTAACAATTTTAGCCTTACCCGTTATTCTTGCAGCTTGTGCTGCCAACAATAGCAGCACTTCACAGGTCATCGCCGAAGCCGATCTGGCAACCCATAACTGGGTATTAACCAAAGTCGATAACAAAACCGTTGATTTACCGGAGCCGTTCAAAGCGCCAAACCTTGAGCTAAGCACTGACTTTTCTGCCAATGGTCATTCTGGCTGCAACCGTTACTTTGGTCAGGCAGAACTAAAAGACGGTAAGCTACGCGTAGAAAAAATGGGGATGACTATGATGGCCTGCCCAGAGCCAGCGATGGAAATGGAACGGGTAATGAGCAGCACCCTAATGGAATGGAGCGATGCCAACATTACCGGCAATGAGCTGACGCTTACAAATGCTGACCATACTCTCACTTTTAAACGTACAGAAACCCAATAACAGAGAAAAGAGCGCAAATTGCGCTCTTTTTTAATTACAGACAGGCTAAACCGCTTTCGCCTGCCATTGTTCTCTGAGCGCCTTAGCCGCCGCCACCAAACTGCGTAATGCTGCTTCAGTTTCTTCCCAGTTACGGGTTTTTAATCCGCAGTCTGGGTTAATCCACAAGCGTTCTGTAGGAATGAGTGTTTCGGCTTTTTCTACCAGCTGAGTAATATGCTCGACATCCGGGATATTCGGCGAGTGGATATCGTACACACCCGGGCCTATCTCATTCGGATAGTCAAACTCTTCAAACGCTTTCAGCAGCTCCATATCCGAACGCGACGTTTCGATGGTGATCACATCGGCATCCAGCGCAGCAACAGATTCTATAATGTCGTTGAACTCGCTATAACACATGTGGGTATGGATCTGGGTTTGCGGATCAGCACTGGCTGCTGAGATCTTAAACGCATTCACCGCCCATTTCAGATACGCCTGCCACTGCGACGCTTTAAGTGGCAGACCTTCGCGAATAGCAGGCTCATCTATTTGAATAACCTTAATGCCAGCAGATTGAAGATCGGTAACTTCATCTCGCAGTGCCAGTGCAATCTGGTTCGCCACTTCTTCACGAGTCAAGTCTTCACGCGGGAAGGTCCAACCGAGGATAGTAACCGGCCCGGTTAGCATGCCCTTCACCAGTTTCTTCGTCAGTGACTGGGCATAGCTTGTCCAGTCTACTGTCATTGGTTTGGCCCGGTAGATATCAGAAACAATCACCGCCGGTTTAACACAGCGAGAACCATAACTTTGTACCCAGCCAAAACGAGTTACCGCAAAACCTTCCAATAACTCGGCAAAATATTCCACCATGTCGTTACGTTCAGCTTCACCATGAACCAAAACATCAAGATCAAGTTTTTGCTGACGCTCAATCGCATCGGCGATATGGCCTTGAAGCGCCGTATTGTATTCGGCTTCTGTTAGTCGGCCAGCCTTAAAATCTCGTCGCTGGGCACGGATCTCATTGGTCTGCGGGAACGAGCCAATCGTCGTCGTTGGTAGCAGTGGCAAATTAAGTGCAGCGCGTTGCTGTCTTGCTCGCTCGGCGTATGGAGCCTTTCTCTCTGCCAATGCAGGCGTAATTGCCAGGGTACGCTGGCGCACTTCAGCATTGTTCACCAACTTACTTGTTGCACGGGCCTTAATCGGCGCGCTGTAGTGCAGGCACTCCTGCAGAGCTAATTCGCTGCCATCAAGAGCCTGAGCAAGCAAGGTCACTTCACGGCATTTTTGCTTGGCAAATGACAACCACTGACGTACCTCGGGCTTGATCTCAGTTTCCAAATCCAAATCAATCGGGCTATGCAGGAGAGAACAAGAACTCGCCAACCACAGACGAGATCCTAGTTGCTCCTTAACGGGTTGCAAGGTAGTCAGTAGCTGAGCCAGATCAGCACGCCACACATTACGACCATTAATGACGCCGGCTGAAAGTACCCAATCTTGAGGCAAAGCAGCCACTACATCACTCAGCTGCTCAGGCGAAGCTGACAGGTCAATGTGCAAACCATCCACTTTCAGCGAGACAATTTTTTCCAAATGGTGAGTAATGTTGTCAAAGTACGTGGTCAGCAGTAACTTCGTACTGCCATTTAACACTTGGTAAGCCAGCTTGAATGACTCAGCCCACTCCTTCGGCAACTCTAGGGTTAATACCGGCTCATCAATTTGCACCCATTCAACGCCAAGTCCAGCCAGCTTGCCGAGGATCTGCTGGTAGGCTGTCAACAATCGAGGCAGTAATGACAGACGGTCGAAACCAGCATCTTTTTCTTTACCAAGCCACAGATAAGATATAGGCCCAAGTAATACAGGTTTCACCTCATGACCAGATTTTTTAGCTTCTGCCACTTCCTCGAATAACTGCAGCCAACTAATATTGAACTGATCATCGGCACTAAATTCCGGCACGATGTAATGATAGTTGGTGTTAAACCACTTAGTCATGTCCGAGGCAGCACAAGCACACCCTGTCGGAGCCTTGCCACGGGCAACACGGAATAAGGTATCGAGATCAGGAAAGCCGTTATTATGGCGCTTAGGAATGTGGCCCAACAGCATACTGGTGCTCAGTACATGATCGTACCAAGCAAAATCTCCTACTGAAACATAGTCCAAACCAGCACCGACCTGATCGCCCCAGTGGCGGTGGCGCAGCAAACTGCCGACTTCTTTTAGCTCGTTCTGCTCGATTTCGCCTCGCCAGTATTTTTCCTGGGCAAATTTCAGCTCTCGCTGGCTGCCTACACGTGGATAACCAAGAATGTGGGTCGTTGTTTTATCTAAGGTCGAAGTTTTATTCGAGGCCAATGTTTTATTAGAATTCGTTGTCATTTTGCAGTCTCTCTCATGCTGGTAACTGTCGATGACTAAACAATGGCTTAACCGATAAACATGAACAATTTCTTATCATTCACATTGATTATGAGAAAAATTAATAATGAAAAGTTCTCATTCATCACACTTCATTTAGACGTCTAGATGTTTACACCGCTTAAGTTAGCAGGTACATTGGCGTTATCAACTCATCCGGCAGCTATCTGAAATTGGCTGTATTTCAATGGATAAAAAGGATGAGTATTTTGCGACAGGGACGGTAAAAGAAGCCATGATTGAAATTAAACACCTAAGAACATTATCGGTACTACGGGATACCGGCTCGCTGACAGCAACAGCCAACACCCTATGCCTGACACAATCCGCCCTATCCCACCAGTTGAAAGATCTAGAGCAGCGGCTTGGCGGCCAGCTATTTTTAAGAAAAACCCGACCGGTAAAATTCACCGCCGAGGGCGAGATTCTCCTCCGGTTGGCAGACGACTTGATCCCTCGTATTTCTAAGGCCGAACATGAGCTTGCCAGTTTGAAAGAAGATGCCCATGGTCGCTTACATATGGCCATCGAATGCCATTCCTGCTTCCAATGGTTAATGCCTGCTCTGAAGGAATATCAGATCCATTGGCCTAGCGTGACATTGGATTTTTCTTCTGGTTTCGGTTTCGAGCCGCTGCCGGCGTTGAGTGCCGGTGAGCTCGATCTCGTGATCACCTCCGACATCCAGGCCCGTAGTGAAGTCCATTTCGAGCCACTGTTCGACTTTGAAATGCGATTGATCGTTTCGCCGCAATCACCACTGGCTAATAAAGACTATATATCTCCGGAAGACCTAGCCGATCAGACCATGCTCAGCTACCCGGTTCAAAAAGGACGATTAGATGTCGTAAAACACTTTTTGCAACCGGCAGAGATAGAGCCTCAGAACTGGAAGCAAGCGGACAATACCTTGATGCTGGTACAAATGGTGTCGGCTGGATTGGGCGTTGCGGCACTACCAAACTGGGCAATCTATGACTTTGCCCGTCAAGGCTTAATTGTTAGCAAACCGCTTGGAGATGGGTTGTGGCGACGACTGTTTGCCGCTATTCGAGCTTCCGAGCGGGAAAGGCACTACCTGCAAGCCTTCTTTGCAACAGCCAAGCAGCAATGCCAGACCCACCTAGAGGGAATTAAAAGCGCCTGATGTTCAGGTAATTACATAGTATTACGCTTTTATTTAAATTGATTAGAGATGGGATCGTAGTGATAACCCAGCGCTTCCATCTTATCGTTCAACTCATCGGTATCCAGCTCGTAACGGCTAACCAGCTCTTCTATTGTCGAGCATTCCAAGCGGAGCCTTTCGTTCACAATACCAAGAACGATAGTGCCATCCATATTTAATAGATTACTAATTTCCATACTCACCCCTTAGATCACCTGCATCGGTAACAGTGCCTGTATCTAAAGATAAGCATAGCCATTCTCCGGTAGCCTGCTACAAAAAGCCCTTCCAATCGGAAGGGCTTTTTCGCTTATGTGACTGTGAGCTTAGAATAATGCCAGCTGCATACTCCCCGACGCCACCAGCAACAAAGAAGCCACCAATAACTGCCAGCGATTTACTGTCTTAGTCAGCAGAATATGTCCAGCCCAAACAAGCAGCGCCAATACCAGTAACACCAACGAACCGACAACATCAGAAATCATCGATTGTAGAGTTGACTCATCCATACCAGTAAATAACCACAGCATCAGCAGCACGCTGATAATTGCACTGATAAATCCGGTAAAAGGTAAGATTCGGTGAAAAGCCTGCAAACGAGTGCGAGCTTGAGTCAGCAGCAAATGAGCCAGGGAGCTGCCAAACAGTGCCACAGCCATGAAACTCAGGCCAATTTGAGGAATATTCATTGCCGGCAGCAATAGCAACCAGCTAAGCATCGCCAAAACATCTGCAGTATAGAGAGCTTTCAACGGGCCCGCATTACGTGTTTTCCCCGTTTTGACCTTGAAGGTGAAAAACCCCAGTGTCAGTAATGGTAGCAAGGCTACCGGATGGCTAATAACAGCAACAACCCAGCCAACCAAAATTACAGGCAACATTTTGTGCACCCTGCCACGCTGGCCCGGACATATCTCCCCCTTGGTTAACACCAAAGTAAAAATCAATTGCGCACCCAACAAAGCGGGGATCAGAAACGTCAAATAACCTGTAAACATGCTCAAACTTGTATCAATAAAAATGAGGAGGGATCATAGCAAGTTCACTGATTGATTGCACAATCAAGTCCGCAGTAAAAAAGCCTGACGGTAAATTTTCCAACCAAAATTAGGTTACCCATTAATAAATTCATCCAATCACATTAGAAATACCAATCAATATACAGGTTCAAGGTCGCTGCTTGTTTATTTACAATAACCAAATTCAACAGCCAGCAAACTACAAATCACCGCTTGTATCGGAATCTCAACGTTCTCTGATGGCGATACACTATCATCTATGATTGAACGAGCAGATCGCGCGTTATATGAATGCAAGGATTCTGGTCGTGATTGCTGTCGCTTCCACCCTGTAGGCTTCCAATACCAAGGCAATGAGCGCCGCAGAACATTTGCCTGATCTTCTCGTCTTTCTCCCTTGCCAAAAGAGCCTATTGGCTCTTTTTTTGTGTGGTTTTCACTCAATCAAACCAGTTATAGCGCGAACGAATGCTCGTTCGCTCATTTATGTGTATTAGATCAAATAATACCCGCAACAAAAGTGGCATATTTATTCCTATAAGATAGGGAATCAAACAGTTCCTGAGTAACTTACCAAAACAATAAGCGAAAACGAACATGACTAGTTGGTTTGAAACAGACGTTGTTATCATCGGTGGGGGCGCAACCGGCACGGGCATCATGCGAGACTGCGCGTTACGAGGGATGGCGTGTATTCTGGTTGAAAGGGATGACCTTGCTTCGGGCACGACCGGCCGCAACCACGGCCTACTCCATTCAGGCGCTCGTTATGCCGTTACGGATCAAGAATCCGCTGAAGAATGTATTCAAGAAAACCGGATACTAAAAAAAATTGCCCGCCACTGCGTTGAAGATACGCAAGGGCTGTTCATCTCACTGCCGGACGATGATCTCGACTTTCAGAAAACTTTTCTGTCGTCCTGCCAGCGAGCTGATATCGATGTCGAACAGTTAACGCCGCAGGAGGCATTGCGCCTCGAGCCCAATTGTAACCCCGACCTCATTGGTGCCGTCAAAGTACCTGACGGAACGCTGGATCCGTTTCGCCTTGCCGCCTCCAACGTACTCGATGCCGTCGAGCATGGTGCCCGTCTGTTCAACCACACAACTGTTACCGGACTGATCCGAGACGGACATACCGTGAAGGGCGTCAATTGCCTGAACATGAAAACTGGCGAGCATTTTGCTGTTCACGCCAAGCAGGTAGTCAATGCCGCCGGAATCTGGGGTCAGCAGATCTGCGAATATGGCGATCTGAATATTAAGATGTTCCCGGCAAAAGGATCACTTCTGATCCTCGATTACCGTATCAACAATCTGGTGATAAACCGCTGCCGTAAACCGTCGGATGCCGATATCTTGGTACCCGGTGACACCATATCTCTGATCGGAACCACATCAGAGCGCATTGATTATGACAAAATCGACGATTTACACGTAACCAGCAGAGAAATCGACGTACTACTCGAGGAAGGTGCCAAGCTCGCGCCTATTATGGCCAACACCCGAGTGCTTCGGGCCTATGCCGGCGTACGTCCTCTGGTTGCTGTCGATGGCGATACCAGTGGCCGTAACATCAGCCGTGGCATCGTACTGCTTGACCACGCCGAACGTGATGGCATGGATGGCTTTATTACCATTACAGGTGGCAAGCTGATGACTTACCGCATGATGGCAGAATGGACCACAGATCTGGTTGCCAAAAAGCTGGGTAACTCACAACGCTGTATCACCCATGAAAAGCCCCTTCCCGGCTCGGAGCAAGCTACCGAGAAAACCAAAAAAACAGCTAGCTTGGCGAAACCCGTTTATCAATCAGCCTATTACCGCCACGGCGAACGAGCAGAGAAGTTCCTCAAGGGTGACAAGAAGAGTCAGGCCGTTATCTGCGAATGCGAAATGGTGACCTGTGGCGAAGTGGAATACGCCATTAAAGAACTCGATGTCCATAACCTTATTGACCTACGCCGCCGTACCCGTGTTGGGATGGGACCTTGCCAAGGTGAACTCTGCTCCTACCGCGCAGCAGGCTTATTCTCGGAATATGGCAAAACATCCGGCACCGAAGCAAGCCACTTGTTAGGTGAATTCCTTGAAGAACGTTGGAAAGGTATCAAACCCGTATTCTGGGGAGATGCACTACGTGAAGGTGAGTTTACCTACTGGATCTATGAAGGCTTGTTTGGTGTCAGTGATCTCCCTGAACAACAAGTGATAGCTTCAACAAATCAAACACTCAGTTCCACAACGAATACCACAACCAGCGAAACATCAGACGAGGTCGAGCATGAAATTTGATAGCATAATTATTGGTGGTGGTGTTGCAGGCCTAAGTTGTGCGATCCGCTGTGCCGAGGCCGGTTTAAAAACCACGGTTATCGCTGCTGGCCAGAGTGCACTGCACTTTTCATCAGGCTCTATCGACGTATTGAGCCGTTTGCCTGATGGACAGCCGGTGGCTAATCCCTTCGAAGCCTTTAATTCTCTGAAGAGCCAAAGCCCAGAGCATCCCTACAGCAAGTTAGGTGAGCAAGCAACACGTGACGCACTGGCCTGGTACCAGGCTATGATGGATGAGCGTGGCGTATACCTGACAGCACAAAACGATGATTCGAATCATCTACGTGTCACACCGATGGGAACATTCCGTTCGACATGGCTATCACAGCAAACGGTACACCAGTTCCCACTGTCTGACGTGGCGCAAGGATTAGACGCCGTCGCTCTTGTCACTATTGATGGTTTCCGCGACTTTCAACCCAAGTTGGCTGCCGATAATCTAGCAAAACTTCCTCAGTTTAAAGGTGTAACCATCAAAACAGCAGCCGTCGAACTGCCCGATTTCGACACCATGCAGCGCAACCCCTGCGAATTCCGCTCAATAGATCTGTCTCGGGTTCTGCGTGATGAAACCAAGCTCCATGCCTTCGCCAAGTCAATGATCCACCAAGTCGGCAAGGTTGATCTTGTCATTCTACCTGCAATATTCGGTAATGGTGACGGCGCTGCCACCATAAAACTTCTTGAAGGTTTAACTGGTTATAAAATTTGTGAAATCCCGACAATGCCACCTTCCCTACTCGGCATCCGTCTCGAGGAAGCAATGAAATCCCACTTCAAGGCACTGGGCGGCCTGATCCTTGCCGGTGACGAAGTACGACGTGGTGATTTCGAAAACGGTGAACTAAAGCGTATTTACACCAAAAACCACCTCGATATGCCACTCATCGCAGACCATTTTCTGATCGCCAGCGGCAGTTTCTTCAGCCGCGGTATGAGTGCCCAGCGACACAGCATTGAAGAGCCAATCTTCGGGCTTGATATGACTGATCTCCCACACCGCGATCACTGGTATCAACCTGAATTCTTTGCCAAGCAAAGTCATCCGTTTCTCAAAATGGGGGTGACTTGCAACTCACAGTTACAGCCATCCCTCCACAACCAGACGATCAGCAATCTTTACTGTGCCGGCGCCCTACTCGCACATTATGATCCGGTCTTCGAAGGCTGCGGCAGCGGTGTTGCCATCAGCACCGGCCATTATGTCGCCGAGCAGATGATTAAAGCGCAACGCCAAACAACAGATGACAAACAACAAGAAAGGACTTTCGCATGAGCCTTCTAAAAAAAGACACCAGCTTTGATCAATGTATCAAGTGCACTGTATGTACAGTTTATTGCCCTGTCGCAAAAGCAAACCCGCAATACCCTGGCCCCAAGCAATGTGGTCCAGATGGCGAGCGCCTGCGCATTAAAAGCCCTGAGTTTTATGATGAAACACTGAAGCTGTGTACCAACTGCAAACGTTGTGAAACCGCCTGCCCTTCCGGGGTAAAAATCGGTGACATGATCGCCGTTGCTCGTGACGAGCATGCAAAGATGCCATTGAACATCAAAACAATCCGTGATTTTGTTCTCAGCCATACGGATTTAATGGGTACTGCAGCGACACCATTTGCTCCCGTCGTCAATGCCATTACGGGTATGAAGCCGGTCAAAAAAATCATGCACAAAACCATCGGAGTGCATGATCATAAGAGCCTGCCCAAATACTCTCACGGTACTTTCCGCCGTTGGTACAAACAAAACTGTACCAGCCAGGCCCTGTACCCGCAGCAGGTTCACTACTTTCATGGCTGCTATGTAAACTACAACAACCCTCAGCTCGGCAAAGACTTTGTCAAAGTGATGAATGCGATGAGCATTGGTGTCCAGTTGCTCGATAAAGAAAAGTGTTGTGGTGTACCGCTGATCGCCAATGGCTTTTTTGATAAAGCGAAGAAAAATGCCAAGCTGAACGTAAAGAACTTTACCGATGCCATTGAAAAATATGACGCACCAATCATCTCTACCTCGTCAACTTGTTCATTTACGCTCCGGGAAGAATACCCCGAGGTATTGAAAGTAGATAACAGCCAGGTAGCCGACAAGCTAGAGTTTGTTACTCGCTTCCTGCTAAAAAGCTTCATGAATGGCAATGTTCCCAAGATGAAGCCAATCAATAAAAAGGTGGTCTATCACACGCCCTGCCACCTAGAACGTACCGGTGGCAGCCTGTATACCATTGAACTGCTCAAGATGATCCCGGGCCTGGAGCTCGTCGTCTTGGACAGCCAGTGTTGTGGCCTTGCCGGGACTTATGGCTTCAAAACTGAAAACTATGACACTTCAATGGCTATCGGTAGCAAACTATTCAAGCAAATTCGCAGTGAAAATGCTGACTTCGCCATTACCGACTGTGAAACCTGCAAATGGCAGATTGAAGAAAATACCGACCTTGAGACCATTCACCCCGTCTCTGTATTAGCCATGGCTATCGCATAAATTAAAAAGGGCCGAATAGGCCCTTTCTTCTTTTTATTACAAAATTCCTGATATAGATCCTATAGTTATTTATGTGCCAGAAGAAAAGCCGTCAATGCTGTCCGAATTAATGGACGATGGAGAAAGCGAAATTCAGGGAAGCATCAGGATACCTATCCTATAGCTGAAGTATGCAGTAGCTAGCGCTGGTAACAGCCGATAGCAGCCCTCTGGAGGCCCGTGTGGACACGGTGCCTATATAACTAAGGGAGTAAATAATGCGCATACTGTCTGTTCAGACTATCAAAGCAAAGCTATACCTCATCAGCTTCATCCTTGTCGTCTCGATGCTTGCTTTCGGCTTTTTTGAAATGGTCTCTTTCAGGAAAATTGATAATTTACAGTTTGCTGCGCAAGAAACCGCACACAGTAAAGCTGACTTGCTGAAACTGCGCCGCCATGAAAAAGACTTCCTTGCCCGGCTCGATGTCAAATACATCAAGCAATTCAATGCTGACCAAGTAGCGCTGACCGATCGCATAAACCGAGTCAAAGAAATCCTTCGTCAGTACAGTAACCAGCACGAGAACAGCTTTGACTATGCTCTAGAGGTGCTTGATCAGTACTCGACCCAATTTAATGTTATTACCGATCAAAGCATCCTGATAGGTCTGACGATGAAAGACGGGGTGCGCGGCAATATCAATAATGCCGCAAATATCGCTGAAGAGAAAATACTAGCAACAGGTGACGAACAACTCTACCGCATGCTGCTCAACCTCAGGCGCAACGAAAAAGACTTCATCATCACCAATAAACCTGAGCACCTGACATACTTCAATAACAACCTCGACACCCTGCAGCAGACGCTAAGAGACAAGCCCTACAGTCGTACTGAACAAAAAGGACTTAGACGAAGCCTGATCATGTATCAAATGATGTTTGAAGAACTGGTTGAGGGCTACACCACTATCGGTCTCACATTCACCGAGGGACTATACGGTGAACTCAGAAAAAAAGTCCACGTGGTAGAAAATGAAATTGACAGGCTTGAGCTTGCAATCGTAAATGATATCAATAACCAGCAGCAGCAAGAAAAACTCACATTAGTTATCAGCGGTGTAGTACTAACCCTGCTGATGACGCTAGTCTTACTTGCGTTCAGCCGCCAAATCACAAAGCGCCTATCGACTGTTAACCACATGATGAAAGACATTGCAGAAGGCAACGGTGATTTAACAGTCAGAATGAATGACAGCGGACATGATGAGCTAGCTGAACTCAGCCATTCCTTCGACAAGTTCACTTCCAAGCTACAATCGATTATTACCGATATCGCTGGCATATCGCAGCAAGTATCTAGTGCTGCCGCCGAGTCAACCTCTGCATCTGATCACAGTTTGGAAAACGCTGAGCAGCAACAGGCTGAATCTTCCAATGTCGCCGCTGCAATCAATCAGCTGTTAGCCACCAGCAGTGAAATCGCCAGCAATATCAATGATGCGGCCAACTCTGCTGAAAAAGTGAAACTAGAGGCTCAGAGCAGCCTTCAAACCAGTCAGCAGGCCGGTGAATGTATCCAGGCACTGGCCACGGATATTGCCGAATCACAAACACTTATTGAGCGCCTTGAAACAGAAAGTAACAACATCAACAAAGTGATAGCCGTGATCCGTGATATTACCGAGCAAACCAACCTGCTGGCTCTCAATGCCGCCATTGAGGCTGCGCGAGCAGGAGACCATGGCCGAGGCTTTGCCGTTGTTGCGGATGAAGTCCGCCAGCTTGCGCAGCGTACACATAGCTCTACCCAGGAAATAGAGCACACCATAGAGCGGCTGCACACCGGTGTAGAAGAGAGCGTGGCCATTATGCAAAAGAGTCAATCACAGACAGAGCTAACCGTCACCCAAACCAATCAGGCAACAGATTCTGTCAACCGCATCGTGGAAGCAATTACTGAAATTTCTGATAAGAACCTGCAGATAGCCTCGGCATCGGAGCAACAAACTATGGTTTCAGCAGAAATAGATAAGAACATCACGCGTATTTCGGAGCTGGCGATAAATACCGCATCAGCCGTTAACCAATCATCAAAAGCCAGCCAAGGCGTCTCCGTCATGGCCGAGCAGCTTGATGACGTTGTCGGCCAGTTCAAATTCTAGATAAACTCGAACTTTCCTCAAGCCGCAGGCTGCCCCCCTTCGACTGCGGCTTTTTCTTTATTCATTAACTGCAAACATAGCAAGTAGATCACACCATAAAATACCATACCGCCGACGAGCACAGCTGGCCACGCACCATATTGCCAGCAGGCAATCAAGTAGAATCCCCCAAGGCTGCCACCGACATAATAGTGGACGAGATACAACGCGGTGGCCGTCGCTTTGGCTATGGTCGCTTTCTGACTCACCCAGGCGTAAGCCAGTGAATGAGTAAAAAAGGCTCCCGAGCTTATGAGTATGAGGCCGAGCATCATCGCAGGAATCGCCTCTATAGCAGCGACCCATAGTCCAACCACACTAACCGTTGTCCCAATGATCATTCCGGTGATAGGGTTATGTGTCTGGCTCCATCTACCACTGAACTTGGCGCTCAGGGTACCACTGAGATAACATAAGAAAATCATAGAGGCCCAGCTGACCGGCACCGAATAAGGCTCAGCGACCAAGCGAAAGCCCATCACCGTGTAAAGGTTAACGAACAAAGCAAAATTCACCCCGCCGATCATCATCGCATACCACAGAACGGGCTTTCGCAGGTGCTGGAGCACACTCTGGGAATGCATTCTCAGTTGGCCTTTTCTGGCAACAAAATGTTGCTGCGGGGGCAGCAGTTTCCAAACAAGCAAGGCAACCACCAAACTGAACAGCGCCATACTGATCACCGCGGTTTGCCATCCCCAGTGATCTGAAATAAATCCCCCCGACAAACGACCGACAATGCCTCCGAGCGAGTTAGCGCTGATATAACCGCCCACGGCAACCATTAAGGCTCTTGGCGTAAACTCTTCAGCCATATAGGCAACAGCGACAGCGGCAAACCCGGCCAATGCCGCCCCCATACAAGCCCGTGCGAGGCTCAGCATGAACAAATCATCAGCCCCTAGCATCAATAACCCTACAATTGGTAGTAAAAACAGACTAATGAGCATTACCCGGCGACGGCCTATGATTTCCGAGCCAACCGCCCAGGGCACCAACATGACTGCCAGTGACAACGTACCTGCCGCCAACAACCAATTGACTTCTGCCGCGCTGGCAGAAAACTCATTGGCCATCAACGGCAGCATTGGCTGAAACAAATAGAGATTGCAAAACACCAGGAAGGATCCCAAAGCAAGGGCAAAACTTGCTCGTTTATAAGCGGGGGTTTTTAAATCAATCATTGCGCGACAGCCATACCGTTGAAGACTAATTATTCGAGAACTATTAAAACGGTAGCAATTCAAGTGTAATAATGAAAATATATTAAAAATATAGAGATGATAAATTTTGTTTATAGCTATGAATATACGTCAACTTACCTACTTTGTCAGGCTTGCAGAAACGGGAAACTTTACCCGTGCAGCGGAGCAACTGCATATAGCGCAACCCGCGTTAAGCATCGCAATCAAAAAGCTTGAAAGTCAGCTCGAGCTTCCTCTTTTTCATCGCAATGACAGAAAAGTTGTGCTTACCCATGAAGGCGATATATTGCTTGAACACGCCAGATTAATTCTCCAGCAGATGGAAGACGCCAAAATCGCGATGGCCGAGTTGAAAGGGCTTGAAAAGGGTGAAGTACGCCTCGGTCTGCCGAGTATGCTCGGTTCGTATTTTTTCCCCGACATCCTGATGGACTTCAAAAGCCAATATCCCAATTTGAAACTCACTATCGTTGAAGCCGGCACACAATCCATTCGAAAAATGCTGCTTAACGGCGAGTTGGATCTCGGTATCATCCACAATGCTGACGTCCCCGACAGCCTGGCGACTGAACACCTCATCACCTCACAAATGGTTGCAGTGGCTAGTGAAGGAAGCCCGTTATCCCAGCAGGAAACAATCAGTTTCAATGATTTTTTCAAACATGAGTTAGTTATGTTCAAGCAAGGCTATTTTCATCGTGAGTTCATCGATGAAGTGTGCCATCAGTATCAGTTAACGCCTCGTATTGCTTTTGAGACTAATCTACTGCCAATGATATTAAAAATTGTCCGTAATGATTTTGCCATTACTGCCTTGCTGGAAATGGTGACTCAACACGAAAAAGGCTTGGCTCCTATCCCATTTAGCCAACCTATATTTCTTGATATTGCAATCGCTTGGCGGAAAAATGGCTACCTTTCCGTTGCCGATCGCGCCTTTATGGAATTTGTTAAAAAACATTGCCAATAAATCAGTTTCATTACATTTTAAATTGTTTTTCATCTCACCGGACTCAGCAATACCGTCTGAAAATAACACTCAAGGGCGGTTGACCGACATATCGCTCAAAACAGCAGTTAACCTTTTATTTTCAGATTTCCCCACCAAAGAAAACATCACGATAGCATCATAACAACACCTAAATAAAAATCCTGCTTTAGATCATAGTAAGGCCAACATTATGTCGTCTATCAATCAGCTATTAGGTAAATTGACCACAAACAATGTGTAACAAAGCATTTTTAAGCGGACACATTTCTTCATCCCCCGTCTCATTTTGGTTTTAAAGGATTTTTCCATGTTGGAACTACTAATTGGTCTTCTGGTCGCTGTGGTTGTCGGCCGATACATTTTCAAAGGATATACTGCAACTGGAGTGCTTTTAACTGGCGGTATTATTTTACTAGCCATCACTGCTGTATTGGGTAAAAACGTATTGCCTACAGGTGTAACATCTACCGGTAATGCTGCCACTGACGTGTTTGAATATATCAAATACCTACTAAGCTACCGTGCAGGCGGCCTTGGTATGATGATCATGGTACTTTGTGGTTTCGCAACTTACATGACAAAGATCGGTGCCAATGACATGGTAGTTAAGATGGCATCAAAGCCATTGAAGTTTATTAAATCACCTTACGTACTAATGGTTGCGGCCTATTTTGTTGCCTGCCTAATGTCGTTAGCAGTGGCTTCTGCTACCGGCCTAGGTGTATTGCTTATGGCCACCCTGTTCCCGCTAATGGTTAATATGGGTATCAGCCGCGGAGCGGCTGCTGCTATCTGTGCTTCACCGGCAGCGATCATTCTAGCTCCGACATCGGGCGACGTTGTTGTTGCTGCCGAAGCATCAGGTATGGAACTTATCGACTTTGCCTTCAAAACGACACTGCCGATTTCTATTGTTGCTATTATCGCTATGGCAGCAGCGCACTTTTTCTGGCAGCGCTACCTCGATAACAAAGAAGGCGTTGTTCACGAGAAGCTGGATGTTAGCGAGCTGACTGTTGATGCGCCGAAATTCTTCTGCATCCTGCCTTTCACTCCTATTATTGGCGTATTACTGTTCAGCGGAAAGCTATTCCCAGAGCTGCACATCGTTACCATTCTGGTGATTTGCATGTTCATGACTGCCATTATCGAGCTAATTCGCCATCGTAACTCCAAAGCCGTTTTTGAAGGCTTGGATGCGGCTTATAAAGGCATGGCCGATGCGTTCTCAAGTGTGGTTATGTTGTTGATTGCTGCCGGCGTATTTGCCCAGGGCCTGAAATCAGTCGGCTTCATCGACAACCTGCTTCACCTTGCAGAGATTGCAGGTGCCGGAGGTATCTTCCTAATGATCCTTTTGGTTGGTATCACAGCCATTGCTGCGGTTACCACAGGTTCTGGTAATGCGCCTTTCTATGCCTTCGTCGAGCTAATCCCTAGTCTGGCAGCCAAAATGGGCATCAACCCGGCATATCTCGTTATTCCTATGCTCCAGGCATCAAACCTTGGCCGTACGATTTCTCCGGTATCTGGTGTTGTCGTTGCCTGTTCGGGTATGGCGAAGCTATCTCCGTTCGAGGTTGTGAAACGTACCTCTGTTCCGGTGTTTGTGGGTATCATTGTGGTGATCATCGCCACCCAAATTATGGTCCCAGCAGTTTAACCAAACACATTAATACTCTCAAAGCCCACATTTATTGTGGGCTTTCCTTTATAAACAAACACTTAAAAACAATAACCTTCTAATTTTAAAACTCAGCGTCCGAGATAAACTCCCTCCAACACCACTTCCCAGCTAATATATTTTATAAAACAAAGCTTCTTGAAATTTTATATCGTATTTGAGCTCGACACAGCCACCACGCCCGCAATACGTATCATAAGCAACAAATAGAAAGAAGAATCGAACAATATCAAGGAAAATACGCTGTTTCATTATAAACCGCGTAAAAATCAATTAGGTACATGAGTCAGATCCCATCTACATTTGATTTTAAGCGGAGTTATACCGCACTGTTTGTAATGGCACTTTTGTCGTTATAAAAGCCGTTTTATGACTTGTGGAGCTTGTGGTACCGCTTCTGTCGTCAAGCCATGACTTTTGATGTAGAGAGGGAATATCTATGCGAAAGAATAACCATGTCACTGATAACGAAACTGTACTGCCTCCTAATGCCCAACTTGTAACTACAACCGATCTTAAAGGTGTCATCACTTACGCTAACGATGAATTCGTTGACACCTGTGGTTACTCCGCTGACGAGCTTGTAGGGCAGCATCACAACATAATCCGACATCCAGATATGCCACCGCAAGCCTTCGCTGACTTATGGCAACACCTCAAAGCAGAACAGCCTTGGCGGGGGATTGTCAAAAATTGCTGCAAAGACGGTAGCTACTATTGGGTAGACGCATACGTCACACCACTGTATGAAAACAATCAAGTGTGTGGTTACCAGTCGGTAAGGCGAAAAGCCAGCAATGACATGATCAGTACGGCAACTCATATCTATCAACAACTCAACCAGAAGAAGAACCCGTATTCTTTCCAATTGTCCATATCCCAAAAATTGATTTTGTGCGCGCTGATTACAATCCTAACTATTGCTGGTGGACACTTCTTGATTCCTGAGTACGCCGAATTCAGCCCCCTACTTCCTCTTGGCTTTGTTTTCTTACTGTACCGCAACGAGCTCCTGGGCACTCCTTCGTTCTTGCAGCAGCTGACAAACAAGTATGATAGCCTGACCCGTATTATCTATAGCGGAGACTCAAAAGAGTCTATAGCCAAGTTTCACATACAGCTGGGCGATGCTAGACTCAAAACGGTATTAGGCCGGGTTGATGACGCCTCTATTGCGTTAAAGGATGTTGCCGATACGCTACAACAAGCTTCCACTTCCACTAAAGCTTCTATCACCGAACAAGATCAAGAGACACAAATGATTGCCTCGGCAATCACCGAATTATCAGCAGTGTCTAATGAGATTGCTCAAAATACCCAGCTAACGGCTGATAAAGTTACTAATGCACAACAACAGTGCATTAAGACTACAGAGGCGCTCAACTTAACCCAGCATGCTATCAATGAACTGGAGCAGGAAACGGAAAATACCGCTGAAACAGCCAAATCTCTCGTTAGAGTCTCTGATCAGATAGAAACAATGATGGTTGAAATTCAGGGGATAGCAGAACAGACCAACCTACTGGCACTTAACGCAGCTATTGAAGCTGCACGCGCAGGTGAGCAAGGGCGCGGGTTTGCCGTTGTCGCCGATGAAGTACGCGCGCTCTCTCAACGAACCCATGGTGCAACGGAAAAGATACAACACGGCATCAGCGACATTAACTCAACGCTGAATCAATGGCAGGTGCGGACAAGCATGAACATAGGAAAAACCAAACAATGTGTCGTAAACACTGAAGCAACAGCACAGAGCATTCGGGAAGTTGTTTTCATGGTCGACGAAATGGCTGAAATATCCACCCAGATTGCAACGGCTGCTGAGGAGCAAGGTGTGGTCTCAGCTGAAATCAGCAACAATGTTAACCTAATATCATACTCTTCGACAAAAAACCTAGAACAAGTAGAAAAAATGGAAAGATCATCCATTTTAATGCGCGAAAAGGTTACCATGCTCAAAGGGCTTGGAAAATCCTTCGGCTAATCAGACGAACACGCTACCGAACGGGTATTCTTTCCAGTTCGTTATACCTGCATCTTATTGCTTAGGAGTTTGAACTATATCATAATTAGCTCGTCTATAACTTCATCATGATACATTCACCAAAGTACTGAAAAACCAATATGGCAAAACAGCTCGACGATAATATCAACTATATTAGCCTTCAGAATCTGAAGGTATCGCTAGCCGATATGTCGATCACGAACACCAATGATAATGCTCAATCTCAGTTACGTGTCAAAGAGGCTGAGTTACTCAAGTATTTATGTCAGCGATATCCGAACGTTGCTCTTAGAACCGATATTGCGGAAAACGTGTGGGCAAATACCTATGCGTCTGAATTTACAATCAATCAAACGGTAAACAGCTTGCGCTCAAAACTCTTTAACCAAGGCAAAGCAGTGATTCTTACCGTTCCCAAGCGTGGCTACAAGTTAGGTGTAAAGCCTGAGTTTCATACCAGTGCTCCGCCTATTTCTGAAAGTCTCGGTGCTACAACCAATATAAAGCTGAATGAGAATTCCGATACCATCACGCCAACTTCTCTGAACAAGGTGAAAAAACAGGCCTTTAAACTGAGCAACCCTGTTTTATTCCTAATCAGTATCATCATTAGCGTGCTAATCGTGTCAGGTGTCAGTCTTGTCCAGCCGGATGATACCAAAGCTATACGTATAAACGAGACATACGTACTCTTTACCCCGACCGAGAATGAACTTGAACTGATCCACTCAACATTACAGTTGACCCACTATCACTACATCGACAAAGTTGGTACCACTATTTATGGGTGTGAAAAGGATAAGCAATGCGTAAATATCACCCCCTAGTAAAACTACTGATTAGCGTAAGCCTACTCTCGCTGGTTTCCTTTTTTCTTAAAGAGAAGTACACCCCTGCCTTCTACGGAATCAATGGCTTTTGGCAGGCCGAAGCTCAAGGAGGTGAGGCGTTTTATTTTGAGTTTGACGGCAATACGATGAACGTCTTCGGACAAGATCAGCGTGCAAAAAAATTCAATGTTCGCTATGACGCTCAATATCAAAAAAATAGTGATGGTCGAATAATTTTAATACAGGTAGCTGCTGATTCAGATAGCCAGTCACTTAAAGATAAGTTGGATAAAAAAACCAAGATATTCAGCTCACTTCGCCTTCGGAAGATAAACGATAACATTATTACTAGCTTCTATACTGATGAAAACCTGATAGTCTACAAACTAAAGCGCATAGAATAACCATATTTACATCGGTGAACCTTTTTCACCGATGTAGCCCCCTTAGCTATCGGAGAAATCGTGAACATGCTACCCCCATACGGTTTAGATGCTGACTTCTCTGTAACGCTTTCATCAATACAGCAAAAACCTATTTATGGTATACCGCACCATTTATAGAACAACCGATTTCGTATTTGTACAGCAAGCATCAGAGCTGTTTTTCTGGCTCAGATATACTGTTAGCTCAAAGTAGAAGTCCCCTCTTTTTACAGTATAAAAAGCAGCAGGTTTACTGATATTCAAGCTAAGATTAATCCACATTCGTTTTATCCCCTATTGGCAAGTCAAGCCCAGAGAATATAAGGGCTAGCCAGTTATTTACCGAGCGGCTATAATTCCCGCCTTCTAAGATTGAGGCCAATGTATGCACACTGATGTAACACCAATAACTAGCTATCCCAAATACTGGGCGGAATGCTACGGCACTGCGCCATTCCTACCGACAACACGTGCGGAAATGGATGCACTTGGCTGGGATAGCTGCGACATTATTATCGTTACCGGTGATGCCTATGTTGACCACCCAAGCTTCGGTATGGCGATTATTGGCCGTTTGCTCGAATCGCAAGGTTTCCGGGTCGGGATCATTTCCCAGCCAGAATGGAACAACAAAGATGCCTTTATGACACTGGGCAAGCCGAATCTGTTTTTTGGCATTACAGCCGGTAACATGGATTCGATGATCAACCGTTATACGGCTGACCGCAAGCTGCGTCATGATGATGCGTATACACCGAACAACGAAGGCGGCAAGCGTCCTGACCGTGCGGTTTTGGTCTATTCGCAGCGCTGTCGTGAAGCATACAAAGAGGCTCCGATCGTTCTAGGCGGCATCGAAGCCAGCCTGCGCCGACTGTCACATTACGACTACTGGTCAGACAAAGTTCGTCGCTCTGTTCTGTTTGATGCCAAGGGCGATATTCTGCTGTTTGGTAATGCCGAGCGTGCACTGGTTGAAGTTGCTCACCGTCTGGCCAAAGGTGAGGACATTACGACATTAACCGACATTGCCGGTACGGCAGTGATCATGAAAGAACTGCCTGAAGGCTATAAGGAAATCGATTCCAGCCGCATCGAGAAACCGGGCAAGGCAATGGCGATGCCAAACCCTTATGCAACAGAAGAAAACTGCGAAACCAATAAGGCAGAAAAAAAGACCGAGGTTGAAGCAAAACCGGTTCAAATCCAACCATCTCGCCATGACTCCAAAAGCACGGCAATTCGCTTACCGTCTTTTGAAAAGCTACGCAACGACCGCATTCTGTATGCTCATGCCAGCCGGGTTATGCACCTTGAAACCAACCCGTACTCATCGCGTGCCCTCATCCAGAAGCATGCTGATCGCGAGCTGTGGATAAATAAGCCGCCAATTCCACTGACTACAGAAGAGATGGACTTTGTATTTGGTTTACCTTATGCGCGTGTTCCTCACCCTTCATACGGTAAGGCCAAGATCCCAGCCTATGACATGATCAAAACCAGTGTAAATATCATGCGCGGTTGTTTTGGTGGGTGTTCTTTCTGTTCGATCACCGAGCATGAAGGCCGTATTATTCAAAACCGATCTCACGAGTCAATCATAAACGAGCTGGAAGACATCCGTGATAAAGTACCGGGCTTTACTGGTACCATTTCAGATCTAGGCGGACCGACAGCTAACATGTACCGCCTAGGCTGCTCGGATCCTCGAGCAGAAGCCAACTGTCGTCGTCCGTCATGTATCTTCCCAGAGATTTGCAAGAAACTCGATACCGACCACAAGTACACCATCGACCTTTACCGCAAAGCTCGTAATGTTGACGGCATCAAAAAGATCTTGATTGCTTCTGGTGTCCGCTATGATTTGGCTATCGAATCTCCGGAATATATTCGTGAACTGGTCACCCATCATGTTGGCGGTTATCTGAAAATTGCCCCTGAACATACAGAAAAAGGCACGCTGGACCTGATGATGAAGCCAGGTATGGGCAGCTATGACCGTTTCAAAGAATTATTCGAGAAATACAGCAAAGAGGCTGGCAAGAAACAGTATCTGATCCCCTATTTCATTTCGGCGCACCCAGGCTCGACCGACGAAGATATGCTGAACTTGGCCCTTTGGCTCAAGAAGAATGATTTTCAGTGCGATCAGGTACAAAACTTCTACCCGTCTCCGATGTGTAATGCGACGGCTATGTACCACTCAGAAACAAACCCGCTCAAGCGCGTTAAATATAAAAAACGTGAAGATTTGTTTGTGGCCAAAGGGGATCGCCAACGCCGACTGCACAAAGCGCTGTTGCGTTACCATGATCCGCTAAACTGGGCGGTGATCCGCGAGGCACTTATCTCGATGGGTAAAAAATACCTTATTGGTGATCGACCAAATTGCTTGGTGCCAGAAGAAGGCAGCGACGCTGAACTAACTCCGGCACAACGCCGAGGCTCAGGCCGTCACGGTGCAAAACGCTTCGCGACCAAGCACCCGAATCAGCCAGATATTCGAAATGATGGCAAACGCAAACCAGGTAGCCGAACCAACGGCAATAAAAATGGCAACCAAAGCCAGCAAGGTAACAGAAACAAGACTGGCAGTAAGGCAGCAGGACAATCGGCTGGCAATCGTAACGATAAGAGCTCTGGTCGTCCGAATCGTAATGGCAAGCCGACATCCGGTCAACGCCAAGGTCAAGGACAAAGCCAAGGCGGAAAGCCAAACCGTAGCCGAGCTAAGGCACGCTAACCACCAATACCGTATTTATACGTAAACAATAAAGCCCGCTACGATAGCGGGCTTTGTTATATCTGGGTGTCTTATCTTGAGCTAGCCTCTACAGGCTTAGCTCAGCGAAATAACTCAGAAGCCATAAAGAAAACAACAGAGCAACCAATAACAATACCAAGCCCTATCAATACTTTCTTCTGGGCGTTGTCATCTAAATACTTGGTCGCCAGAAAAGCCAGTAGCAACAAGACAATGATAACGGCGATTTTTAACATATTCTCACCTTCGATAGCGAACTGACCATATGTCACTACCCTAACACACTTAAGAAATTAATTTTGCTCGTTAAATCAATAGGCTTAACAAACGGTATTAATCTCTTAGCCATTTTATCATTGCCGGAAACACAATCATCTCCCCGCCCAAGGCTCGGGTCGGCTCATTGCTCATTCCTGCCCACTGTAGTAGCGGCACTCCCCAAAAACGACCTGTATTAAACTTGTCGATGACCTCTGTGGGACACGAACTATTTCGATTATAAAAGATGAGTTCGGGAGATAGGTTCAGGTGAATTAACGCTGCCCAGCACCAGGCTATGACCATCATTTCATCAGATGATTCATGTACGTTTTCATTATTAAGCTGAACACGTTGAGCAAAGGGAACAACTGCCATCTGCCCCGCTTTAAAAAGTATCTCCCCCGGATATAACAACTTATCTCTATCGACATAAAGCTTCCCATCGGCAAGAAAAACACCTGATATGGGCGAATCATCAATTGATATATATTCGACGAAGAGCCCTATCTTGTTTAGAAATGCAACTATCAAAGAAATAGTTTCGTACTCCTCATTCTCGTACACCTATAGCCAACCTATTTGTTTATACTTATCTTATATGGCGTATATCAATAACAATTAACCATTTTGTAATCAATAACTTCACCACATAATCATGATGTAATAAGAGGAATATTTACAGGCTAGTACGTTGAGGCATTAGTGGAATGGATAAACGACGCGAGAAGAATGCTATTCAATGAACATGAACAGCATTCCTTACTGACAATGTTATTCTTTAATTACAATACAAAATAATGGCAAAACCTAAATTTCGAACATCTGGTAGTCTTTCAGTGCCGGAACTACGCGGTGCAATTCTTTTTCTTCTTCAGCAAGCCCTTTTATTGAGTCACATAAATCGTTGGCTTTTGTTGTTATCTCACCAGAACGAGCACGTACTTTTTCTTCAATCTTCACCTTTAGTTCGGAAAATTGCTCCTGAAGCTCAGAAAAATTTAACTCACCGTTTTTCATTTCTTGAGATAAAGCAGAAAATAAACCTGACAGAGACTCGATACTGACATGTTTCATTGCTTGTTCAAATTCTTGCTTCCAGTCGGAATCAACATTTTCAAACATATCAGCTGGCATCACAAATTCACCACCTTGGTAAAATTTTTGCTGCGCCTTTTGACTATAGTCATCAATCAAGGTTTCTACCTTGGCAAAAGATTCTTTCGAATCAAAACGAGCTGAAATCTCATTCAATATGTCAGAAGCAATACCGACACCATCATCGGCAATATCAGCCATCTTAGGCAGGTACTCTTTGACTCCCTGGCTATACGCATCAACAGCTTTCTGTTGAATTTCATCCAACTCCAGACGCTTACCATTGATGTAGACCTGATTGTTTTCATCAATCATCATCTTAGGCTCACCACTTTGATAAACCGACACCTGCTCACCAGCAATATGGATATCATTTTGCACATCGACAGGACAACTCTGAGCAAAAGCAGTCGTAGAAGCAAGTAATAGGCTAGCCGCCAGGGTTTTCTTCATCATCATCGTCTTATTCAAAAGTGTTAATCATCAGCTATGACTTGTCATTGGGTTTACTGTCACATGTTTCTACCTTATCTACAAGTACTAACAATATTGCCAGATCTAATCTTTCTGGCTTGAGTTTTTATTCGTAAATAGGCACTCTGTGTGTTGTCATTCATATGGTCAGAGTTATTGTGGAAAAAGTCGCTATTTTCGTTGATGTGCAAAACATCTACTACACCGTCAAAGACACTTATGGTTGTAACTTTGATTACAACGCATTTTGGGCTGAAGCTACCCAGGGGCGGGAGGTCGTTGCTGCCTATGCTTATGCGATTCACCGAGGTGATGAAAAGCAGCGCCAGTTTCAGAATATCCTGAGAGGTATTGGCTTTGAAGTGAAACTAAAACCGTTTATTCAGCGTAGCGACGGGTCAGCAAAAGGTGACTGGGATGTGGGTATCACCCTTGATGTGATTGAGCATGTTCCGGATGTCGACCGGATTATTCTGCTTTCTGGTGATGGTGACTTCGATCTTCTCGTTGATAAAGTACAGTCAAAATTTAATGTTGATGTCGAAATATATGGTGTACCGGCGCTGACAGCGACTTCACTCATCAATACGGCGAACTACTTCCGAGAAATTGAAGATACTCTACTGCTTGGCCGTAAATAGAATTTGAACGGGAAGCCCTTCCCAGCTTCCCTTCCACTTTATTCTTACTTTGCGGTTACCTTCGCTCGTACTTAGCGATTATTTGGCAACTACACCAATGGCACCCTCATTTTTTGTTCAGCGGAAAGAGCTCGAAGATCGTTAACAGCGCCGTAAACCATTCTCAGCGGCACGATAACGAAATAGATAGATGCGAGCACTACCATCACAGGATCAGCATAGACAGCATATTGCGCGTAATCAGTATTTTTCATGATGGTTGCGATAATAAATCCGCCCATAACAGCTCCGCTAATAATAGTATCCATAACCCATTGTTTAACTTCCGCTTCCACCAGCGCTGAATTGGCCTGCTTTCCTTTCTTGGTCATCACCCAGATTGTTGCCAGACACCCAACGATATTAACCACTCCAAAAAGAAGCGCAAGTCCGGTATCGACCTCACGACCGCCGTTAAATATGGCCATAACAGCTGTACCAAATGAGATACAGCACATCACGGTGATCACAATCCCTTTAAAAGCGATCACCGATGGCTCTATTTTAGCGACTTGCTGTGGTTTCATTGTGATTTCAGGTTGGCGGATATAAATAGCGGCAACAAGAGACACCAGTGTCAATGCCAGACTTATAAACGAATATGCTCCGTCAAAAACAATTACCAGTGACCCCATCCAGACCCCAAGCCCAATCCCCATTATGGCAAATAGGAACGAGGAAAAGGTCGAAAACTGAAGCAGCCGACGTTCAAGCTGCACATTACAAGTCATATTCACCTCTATCATCCGACACTTTTTTCGTCGGTTATTCTTTTCTTAATCCAGTTATAGCCATCATAACCTGCCATTCTTACTTGCTATAATCACTCAGCGACGTTTTTTTCGTCGACAAGGCTAAAACGGTAAACGACATAAAGCATCAATAAGGCACTTTCGTGAAAATCAACCAAATAGAAATGTTCATTCTTATCAGCCAAAGCGGCTCTATTGCCGAAGCCGCCCGAAAACTCAATAAAAGCCGCACTACCGTTAGTGCTGCTTTAAGCGCGTTCGAAGATGAGTTAGGTGTCAGGCTGTTAGACCGAACAGGAAACAAAGTTCAGCTGACTGATATTGGAGAAGCAATAGCCAACGACTGTGAGCGTCTTCTGATGATTGCCAGTGATATTCAAACTAAATGCGCCCAGCACCTTGGCGGTGTTGAATCGTCATTACGTATTGCCAGAGATGATGCCCTGCCAGAATCGCTCTGGCGTCAATTAGTTCAGCAAATGAGTGAGCGGTTTCCGGGCACAAGTATATCGATTTATGTTGCTCCACCACCTGAGCTAGAACAAATGGTACAGCAAAACATTATTGACGTCGCATACAGTCTTCTACCTGACGACCACCGGATCCCACAGGTACATCACCACGAACTTGGGCAAATACATATGATGTCAGTCGCCCACAAAGATCACCCGCTGAGCCGCTTACGGAAGGTGAATTGCTCAGATCTGGAACGTTATACTGAGATCGCACTTGCCTATGTCGATGATGAAAGCCTGAAAGCAGCAACGCCACGTTCCAGTAATTTTATCGCCCTTCCCTTTTATGAGCATCTTCGTGATGCTGTTCTTGACGGCTCTGGATGGTCCTATGTACCTGCTTTATTAATCAATAAACACCTACGAGAAGGGGCTATCACGGTTCTTAAGCACAACAAAGCAATGAATTGGCAGCCTTATGGTGAAATTGTAGACAGTGATACTCAGCGGGGAGCTGTAATTGAATGGCTATCTGATCAGCTTGAAAGTTATTTGTTGGAAGCCAATCGCTAGATAAACCTATTATTCACGACTTTTTCCATTTTTGAGCCTTTAATCAGCCAGTTCCATTTCTATACTCTGACAAACACTTCCCCATCCTGTGAGGATAGTAACAATGATTAAAAAGCTTGTGGCTGAGTTTATCGGAACATTCTGGTTAGTGTTGGGGGGCTGTGGCAGCGCTGTATTAGCTGCAGCATTTCCTGACGTCGGAATTGGGCTACTGGGTGTTTCTTTTGCCTTTGGTTTAACCGTTGTCACCATGGCTTATGCCATTGGTCATATTTCCGGTTGTCACCTAAATCCAGCAGTCACTGTCGGTCTATGGTCAGGCGGTCGCTTTCCTGCTAATGAAATCGCCCCATACATCATTTTTCAGGTTCTCGGCGCAATGTTCGGCGCCTTCATTCTCTATATCATTGCCAGCGGGCAAGCCGGGTTCGATCTCGCTGGCGGGCTAGCCTCGAATGGCTATGGCGATCATTCTCCTGGCGGCTATTCTATGCTGTCCGGCTTTCTTACCGAATTTATCATGACCTTCATGTTCCTTATTGTGATCCTCGGTGTCACCCACAAGCTGGCAAGCCCCTCGATGGCTGGGTTGGCAATCGGTTTAGCCTTGGTATTAATTCACTTAATCAGCATCCCGGTCACCAATACTTCCGTTAACCCCGCCCGCAGTACAGGTCCCGCCGTAATAGTCGGAGACTGGGCCATGGCTCAGCTATGGCTCTTCTGGGTGGCACCGATATTGGGAGCTATGGCAGCGGGAGTTGTCTACAAGTGGCTAAGTCCGGACGACTAACGCATATATCGCGTATTATCCAAGCGATAGTCCAAAAAAAAGCGAGAGCCTTGGCTCTCGCTATAACGTATTACAATATGTCAAACTTCGATTAATTCAGATTATTGACTACCTGCAGCAACACCTGAACCGGATGCTTCATTTTAATATGTTCGAATCGTTTGACCTGACTTCGGCAAGAGTACCCCGTTGCCATGCATCTTTCGGTATCCAATTGCTCAAGGTTTGGCTGCCAACTCAAATCATATACACCACGGGACATTTCCAGCTTGTCTTTCTCATGGCCAAAGGTACCAGCCATACCGCAACATCCAACAGATACAGGCATCAGATTGGCCCCGAACTGAGCAAAGATTTCAGCCCATTCTTTCTCGGCATTGGGCATTTTTGTTTTTTCCGTACAATGAGCGAACAGATACCACCTGTCGTCTTCTCGTAACGAATAGGAAGGTAGCGAAGGCAATAACGGCTGAAGCCATTCATGTGCCGTCTGGACATGAAATTCTCCCCGTTTATCACCGAGCACTTCCTCATATTCATCCCGGTAACACAGTACCAGTGCCGGATCGACTCCCACCAGCGGAATTCCCAAGCTCGACAACTGGTTTAAGAAGTCGGCGGTATTGCGGGCCGTCTTGGCAAACTGACGCAAGAAACCCTTAACATGCTGCGCCTTGCCGTTAGGTTTGAACGGAACCAGCATCGACTTTTTGCCTAGTTTCTCAATTAAGTAGACAAAGTCCCGCACCACATCAGCATCGTAGAAGCTGGTAAACGGATCCTGGACGATCAGTACATAGTCCTGACGCTCATGATCAGACAGGGCCTGTAACCACTGCAAATCGAAACGCGTTGCATGATGACCATCCAAGCCTTCCACTAAGGTAGGAACCGACAACGCCGGCATATCCACATAGCCAATGGCTTTCTCTGTCAGCTTTTTCGACCATAACGGGCGCATAACCGCATTGAAAGTGACAGGGGCTTTTGCCATCAAGGGTAGATAGCTTTCGACATAAGCGACCAAGTAGTCTTTCACCGGACGCTGATATCGGCTGTAATAAAGGTTCATGAAGCGCGAACGGAAGCTTGGGACATCCACTTTGATCGGGCACTGGCTGGCACACGCCTTACAGGCCAGACAGCCGTTCATCGCTTCCATTACTTCATGAGAGAAGTCATAGTCACTTTTGGCCGAACCAAACGTGTTTCTGAAGCGATCAATGATTTGCTTCACCGTCGGTGACTGACTCATCAGCTCCGTTTCGAGCTTAATCGGATCAATCCCCAGCTCAGACAACTGACGTAACCATTCTCGAACCAAACCGGCGCGGCCTTTCGGAGAATGACGACGATCAGCCGTGATCTTCATCGATGGACACATCGGCGAGTTAACATCGTAGTTAAAGCACAAGCCGTTTCCATTACATTCCATCGCCTGCTTGAAGCTATCGCGAACTTTCACCGGGATCTGACGATCATAAAACCCCCGTTTCAGACCATCGACTTTCACCAGTTCTGCATCACTATCAAGCGGTGTACAAATCTTCCCTGGATTCATCCGGTTATCCGGGTCGAATGCAGCTTTGATTCGTCTCAGTTCAGCAAACAGTTCATCACCAAAAAATGCCGGGCCATATTCTGAGCGAAAACCTTTTCCATGCTCGCCCCACATCAAACCACCATATTTCGCCACCAGAGCAACAACCTGATCGGAGACTTCCTTCATCAGGCGCTCTTGTTCCGGATCACACATGTCCAACGCTGGGCGAACATGAAGCACCCCGGCATCCACATGGCCAAACATGCCGTAATCAAGCTGCTTTTCATCAAGTAACTGACGGAATTCCGTAATAAAGTCAGCCAAATTTTCTGGCGGAACACATGTATCCTCGGCAAAGGCTACCGGTTTTTTGCTGCCTTTCGCCGCCCCCAGCAGACCGACTGCCTTTTTGCGCATCCCATAGATTTTCTGGATACTGGCAAGATCATCACAGACCTGATAGCCAATCACCCCACTCATCTCTTTCGCTATCAATTCATCAAGCTGTACGCAAAGTCCTTCTACCTGTCGCTGGTTTTCTTCTGGATCGTTGCTGGCAAACTCAACCATATTGATGCCCAGCAGATCTTTGCCTGGCACGTCTGTCAGAAGATCGCTGACGGTATGCCAAACAATATCCTGCTTAGCCAGATTCAATACCCGCGAATCAACCGTTTCAACCGATAGCGCCTGCGCGTCAACCATCATGGGCGCATTACGCAGGGCCGAATCAAAACTGTCGTATTTGATATTAACCAAGGTACGGGATTTAGGAATTGGCGTAATATTAAGCTTCGCTTCAGCAATAAAGGCCAACGAGCCTTCCGCGCCACAAAGCAAGCGAGCAATATCGAACTCAGTAAGCTCTTCATCGAACACGTTATTGAGATCGTAGCCAGTAAGAAAACGGTTTAACGGCGGGAATTTATCAATAATTTGCTGACGCTTGTCGCGACAAACCTGAGATGACACCCGCATCGCCGTGCTGGCCAAGTCATCTCCGTGAGACGAAGCGAGCAGCGCTTCCTCAGTAAGAGGCACAGTATCGAGTACCGAGCCGTCAACCAAAACGGCTTTCAACGAGATTACATGATCAGAAGTCTTGCCGTATTTTAGCGAGCCCTGCCCTGAAGCATCAGTATTAATCATTCCACCAATGGTGGCGCGATTACTGGTCGAAAGATCCGGCGAAAAGAAGTAACCATAAGGACGTAGGGCGTCGTTAAGTTGATCCTTTACAACTCCGGTCTGAACTCGCACCCAGCCTTGCTCGGGATCCACGTCAATAATCTGATTCATATGACGAGACAGATCAACGACGATCCCCGACGTCAGTGACTGACCGTTAGTTCCAGTACCGCCGCCACGGGCGGAAAAAGTCACTTGCTTAAAATTAGGATTCTGGCCGACTTGGCCAATCAAGATGAGATCATCCGTGGTGCGAGGGAGAACCACCGCCTGTGGCAACTGCTGATAAACACTGTTATCAGTCGCCACTGCCAATCGGCTGGCATAGTTTTGCTCGATATCTCCGGTAAAACCGGCATTCTCCAACTCGCTCAGATATGACAGCACGACATCGTCGATACTATTCTGATGTGTTAGTACAGGTAACATTGCTCTCCTTGTCCAGTAGTACTGCCGTATCCTACGGCTACTGGGCTCTCTTATAAATCGTTTGCATTCACTTTACCTCACTACGAATATGAAACAAAGTGTGACAGAGAGCAACAACATAAAACCCTGCTTAACGTCGGTATTTTATTTCAATCTTTTCAAGAGAGACGAAGAACCAGCAATAAGCCAAATTGCACCAAGCGTCCACCCAGTACCTCGAATAACCAAAACAACCAAGCTCACCGACGATAAATCCGCCAACAGTTCAACGCTGGTACCTATAACGACCAAACCTACCAGTATTATTCCCACCATCTTCAAACGCACCATATCCGTTGTGGCAACGACGCTTTTCGGTACAGCTTCGACACTCAAGACAACCCCTAACAAAATAGCAAAAATATAGGTATGCAAAGGTGCCAAGCTAAGCCCCGCCACTATGCCGACAACGAGGGTTACCGATAACCAGAACCACCGGTTTATAATTGCTTCCTGCAAAGAAAACCTTGAAGCAGAGTGCCAAACAATCAAAGCCGCCACAAATATCAGCCCCAATAGGACACTGGCCAAGGTATCGCTGAAAAAATGAACGCCATACCAAACTCGAGCAACTGCCTGACCAACAATAAGCGCCAAGACAAGCGACAAAGAGAGCCATTTAACTACCTTGCTGACCCGTTTGCCCAGTGCATACCAGCACAATCCCCATAGCATGGTAGCGATAAGAGTGTGCCCGCTGGGGAAGCCAAAGCCATAAGCATTGATTTGCTGTAGCTCAGGGATAATGTCTGACGGGCGTGGCGACGCAACCCCCAGCTTGATTAAACCGCTAGTGAAAGTTGCCAACAACAGCACAAACGTCAACTGAAGCAAGCCTATCGGCCCATACAGTCCGGTGACAACAATAACAAGAAAAGTAATAAACAACGGCTCACCCGGTAGATTCACCACAGCCATGATACCGTCAAATACGGTTTGGTAGTTTTCTGGCCATGACCTTACTGCCTGCTGTAACTGAATAACCCATTCTAGCTCTAACCGGTGCAGTGAATTTACCTGGCCGCTCAGATCTGAATATATCTCAATATCGCTCGATGGTGTCTTTGCCATCCAATCAGCAAGCAACAAGGCATCTTTTCTATAGCGGTATTCTTGGGGATCTATGGAGTTAGGATCAATCAGATAGACACGTCGAACTTCCGTCGCGTAATGCTTGGCAAACCATGAGGCCACAATCGGATAACCTGTCTTGTCTTCAAACGACGAAACCAAGATCGGAGAATCGGCAACGCAGCTAAAAATCGCAGCACGGCCACGATATTGCAGCAAATCTACGACCTTCACATTAATACCTGTTTCTTCCAACGCTTCACGTACTGCAGCCTGCCTCGGGGTATCTCCTTTATCAATATAGCCTCCGGGCAGCGACATCTTTTTAGTGATAACCTCAGATAACATGACCATTTTATTATCATGACGGATAACACAAACCGCGCCGACTATATCGTCGGGAATATTATCGAGAATAGCAGACTCATTTGCCACAGATGTATTTGCTGACACAGGAAGAGCAACGCAAACAAGAAAAAGTACAATACAAAGACGATAGATGATTTTTAGCAAAGCAAACACAGCTGACCTTAACAACAGTAATATTGATAACATCATATCAGCAGTGCATGATGTAAACCATTGAAGGAATTATAAATGCGCATAGCGTATAAACTTAAGCCATGAAGCCGATTTTACTCGCACCAGATTACTATCTTCACAACTTCCACCAGCTAATCAACTCGGTCAGCCAACGGTACGGTGATCTGCTTTGCACGGAAGAGTCGGCCTGGATAGTGACCTTTCACCGATTACCAGAGAACGCACAGATGCTCTGTATACGCTTGTTATCGAGGAAGGGGCTGCTCTTTCGCTGCGACAAGCTGAGTTATAGTGAGATAGACGACATTAGTCTGGCAGCCAATGAACTGTGCAATGTTGGTTTTATCAAGATCAATAGCTCCGATTGGCCACTGGAAGAAATCGTTGCACTGTTTACAAAACCAGAGTTGTTGAAACTGTTTCCAGTCTTGTCGCCTTACAAGTCATACCGCAAGCCGGAACTTGTCCAAGAGCTCATCAAACATACTCCTGCGCTGGATGCATTCAAACAAGATATATTACAGATCTGCCACCAGGAATATCTCGATACATTCCTGCTTTTATTCTTTGGTAACCGTCATCAGGATCTTAGCCAATTTGTCCTCTCGGATCTTGGGCTGAACCAATTTGAATCTTATTCTGTTGACAAAGATAGCCGCCTTTTTACCGACCGTGACCAGATCCGGCAATGGCTAGAGCTGTCAGCGCTAAGTGATCACTACTGGCAAGCCAAGGAAAACAAAGATCAACCTGAGATCGTTACTCTTGCCAAGGAGATCCCACCGGCTTATCACTGGCCGCCCCTTGAACGAAAACGCCAACAGCTAATCAATCACATTGCCCGCGATTTGGAACGCTTTGAGATGTCCGAAAAAGCACTCGAACTGTTTGAACAAAGCCAGCTCCCATCATCAAGGGAGCGTCAGGTACGCATTCTAGACAAGCTTCAGCATTTCGATCGAGCCCTTAAGCTCACCCTAACTATCAAACAATCACCACACAATGAAGAGGAAGCGGAAGTCGCAGAACGGCTGGAAAAGAAATTAAGCCGTACTCTAAAGCGGACATACCAGCCAACAGCCAAGCCCGTCTTCAATGAAAACCACCTAACGCTTCCCAATGACGGTCAACGTGTCGAACTGGCCGTCGCCGAACACTATGCAAGCCAAGGCTGGTCAGTACATTATATGGAAAACAGCTTGCTATGCGGCTTATTTGGGCTGGCGTTCTGGGATATTATCTTCGCGCCAATTCCGGGAGCTTTCCTGAACCCCTACCAACGCTCCCCCCGCGATATGTTCCATCCCGAGTTCTACCAACAACGAGAAGCATTAATCAACCGGCGCCTTAATGAGATTCGAGAGAATAACTGGCAGGCATGGCTCGAGGTCTATCGCTATAAACTAGGGATAAGCAACGACTGGGTTAACTGGTCTCTGTTAACGGAAGAGATAATCATCAAAAGCACCAGCACCATCCCGAGCAACATATTATACGAGCTATTCACACGGCTACTGTTCGACCTACGAAGCAATCGATCGGGCTTACCTGATTTAATCATGTTTAAGGCAAACCAATATCGATGGGTCGAAGTAAAAGGACCGGGTGACAAGCTACAAAACAACCAAATCCGCTGGCTAAAAAAGTTCGCGGAGCTCGGTTCTCCTGCCTACGTCGATTATGTGACTTGGAAGTAGTGACAATACTTTGACTTGTTCCATTACCTGTAAAAGACCAAAAGAATCCACTGTTTTTATCTTCCTACCTTGAGCAATTCAGAGTCTTAGGTCTAAGATTTAATCATCAAATTTCATTATTTAGGCCAGTCTCATTAATGGCCGATTGAATCCGTTGTCAGGCTCTGCAGATCGAGTTAGTGGCAAATCAGATAACCATTGCAGTTGGTATTTGATCATGAAAAACACTAAGAAGATAAATAAAATTCGCTACGGCCAAAAAACAGGTGCGATCACGGCATTTATCGATGCTGATAACATTCATGAGCTTGACCCTTTTGTGCTTTGGGATCATTTTGAAGCCAAAGATGTTATTCGCACAACCGGCCTCGACTATCATGGTCACTCCGGAATCAACGCAATAAGTTACCCTGTAACCGGCAAGCTCCGACATCTCGATTCATCAGGCAACCAGGTTACCCTCGATAGCGGCGACATCCATGTGATGACCTCAGGAAACGGGATCATTCACAAAGATACGATGACCCCACAAAACGGTCGGGTGGAATCTTTTAGTTTATGGACGGCACTGCCAGCTGGACAACAAGAGATGGCCGATGCATCAAGTGCCAACATTGCATCTCACCAAATCCCACTGGTCGAGGAAGCAGATTCTGCCACCAAAGTACTTATTGGCAACTACAAAGGCGCACTGAGCCCGATTGAATACAGTATTGCCGTTACTTACCTTGATATCATTATCGCACCTTATGGTGTTTGGCACTTTGAACCAGACAAGCTCCAAACGACGGGGTTCATTTATGTCCGCTCCGGGCGGGCCTATATCGGTGGTAACCAACTTCATCCTCACCAAATGGGGACATTACACCCCTCTACACTGCCGTTGGAAATCCGAACTGGCAGTATAGGCACCCGACTATTTGTGTCACTGGGTGAACCCTTGCACCAACCCTTTATTTCGTCTGGGAGCTCAGTTCATTCCTCAACAGTCAATATGTCACTGGGTGAGCAAAGAATTAAACACTTAATGACATCAAAGAAGATTGATAGTTTGTAAGAAGCGTTCATCAGTATCCTGGCCGTCAACAGCATCTAACTTGGATATCCTTATTAGCATACTGTGGAGGTTGTCCCTTGGTTTAAGCCTTGTAGCTTGCCAGCTCTTCTCTCCTTACTCCTTGGCTGATACAGATGCACAAAATAATGGGCACTATTCCGAGCACCAGGTTAAGGCAATATACCTCTACCACTTCGCTAATTTCGTTCACTGGCCAGATCCAGCCCCGAAATCAATTCGTTATTGTACCTTCGGCAACGATACCGTCACCCTTATTCTGAAGCAGATCCTCTATAAGAAAAGTCAACCAAACCGCTCAACATCTGTCACAACAATTGTCAGCCTCAACCAAGCCCGCGGTAACTGTGAAGTCCTGTATATAACGAAAAGCAAACTGCAAACGCTGCAGACAATCCCCCAACTCTCCGGAGTACTGACAGTGAGCGACAGTCAGCATTTCCTTCAGCACGGCGGAATGATTGAGCTTCGTTCGGTCAACAGCCAGATCAAACCAGCAATTGCATTGAACAATGTAACAAAAGGACAGCTAACGATCAGTTCTCGGCTGCTAAGAGTTGCCTTGCCCCCTACCGATCTAAAAGGGAGGCGAAAATGAATAAATTTTTTAAACGCCTCTCATTGAGCCAACGACTATCAATCCCCGTAATGAGTTTTATCATACTGGTATTCATCGGATTCCAATTCATTACCTATCAGAGATTTTTGAAGATAGAAAGAGAGAACCTGCTAAGCCACACTCAAGTACTGGCTAACGGTGTGGGAATGAATCTAACTGCCGCCGTACTGTTTAATGACCATATTGATGGCACTGAACTCTTGTCGGCCTTTAAGGCCGATCCGTTGATAGCCCGAGTCCGCCTTGAGCACCTCGATCACAGCTTGTTTGCGCAATACATCAATGCCGACATTGAATTCATTTCACCAACGTCCAAACAGCAACATGATGTAAGCGTGCAAAGCTACCATTTTGGCCGGGAGATGCTCTACCTGATGGTTCCCATCATGATGGACGGCGAACCCATTGCCCACATGCATATCGCAGTATCATTAAAAACGCTACAGCAAATGCGTATTACTCATTTCAAGATCAGTATATTGTTATTAATCACCTTATGTGCAATTACTGCCTACATTATAAACCGTGTGCAGTCTTGGGTTACCCAACCTATTACGCAACTCAACAATGCAGTCAACCGCATTATCAAGGATGAAAATCCGAGCCCTATCCGCTCCCAAATACAAACATCTCATGAAGTCGGCGAACTGGTGAACGGCTTTAACAGCATGCAAAAAAAACTCAACGAGCGCGATGCGAAGATTCAAGCAACCTTAAACCAGCTAGGCGAAGAGAAAGCCTTTGCTGACGACGTAATCGAAACGGTTCAACACGCATTGGTTGTAGTAAACCAGCAAGGAAAAATCACATTAGCCAATGATGCCTGCTTGTATGTGCTAGGCCTTCCTGCCGCAACTGCTCAAGGCCTAAGTTTGTCTGACGTATTACATACCGAGCAACCTGATACCTTCAGACAGCAGCTTGATCAAGTGCTTAATGGCCAAAAGCAATTTGACCATGCATTAATGAAAAGTGCGATATCAACAGGCCAGTCGCGTACCTATGAGATTATCAGTCGCCCGTTAGAGCACCGTAGGCAAACACTCTTCGCGATTGAAGATGTCACGAAAAAACAACACGCAGAGCGGCAGCAACAGATGGCAGCCAAAGTCTTTGATTGCAGCCAAGATGCCATCATGCTGTTGAGTGGCTCCGGAAAAATAACTATGGTCAACCCAGCTTTCAGCAAATACCTTGGTTATAACGCTGACGACGTGATCGGCAAACACTTCCATCAGCTGCTCGACCTGACAAAGTACAGCAAACTTCAACGCTCAATTCAGCAGGCCCTCAAGAAAACCAATCATTGGCAAGGGGAAATGAATCAGTTGTGTAAAGATGGCACTTACATTCCTTTATTCGTAAGAATTAACAGAATTCAAGATAGCCATCGCAGCGAAGTTCAAACGGTGGTGATAGCCTCGGATCTCCGCTCGATGAAAAAAATGCGACGGCTTGAACACCTTGCCACTCATGATCCACTAACCAACCTGGCAAACCGAAGTAAACTACGCCAGGAATTAAGACAACTACTGACAAAACGGCAAACTGCATCGGCCGTGTTCGCAGTCTTGTTTATCGACCTTGATGATTTTAAAACTGTTAATGACAGCTATGGTCATAGCTCCGGTGATAAAGTACTTCAAATCATTGCAGAGCGACTGATCAGAACGGTACGAAAGAGTGATATCGTCGCCCGCTTGGCCGGAGATGAATTTGTCACCATCATCAACCCTGTGAGTAATCAGGATGATATTACTTTCACTTGCGAGCGAATTCTGGCGAGAATTATGGAACCCATCAGCTTGAGGAAAAAAATACAGCTCAACATTGGTGCCAGTATCGGTTGTTACTATGTTTTCGCTAACGAATCTCTGGATGTGGACGATATTCTACGACGCGCAGATAAAGCGATGTATAGCGCAAAACTATCAGGTAAAGGGCAGATTATTGAATTCAACCAATTCAGGCATGACTAACTCATACAAGACTAGATGCTTGTTGACTTCTTCATCATCAAACGGCATCACTCCTAAACGGTGCAAGGAGTGACGCTTACCAATTTACTTCTAACTACGCTCTGCGCACTTAAACGTACCGTTGGAGTGAAACCAAAGCGCCTGTGACTTTTTACGCCCAAGTAAAATAGGGCCATCATCAAAAAACAAAAAGTTCTTCCAGTTTCGCTTAAAGACTCCCCACTTGGTCTCTATCACATTGTACTTTTCGTAGCAGAAATAAACCGTGGTGTTATCTTCCCAGTTAATAAAGTCAGCTAACTCGGGTGGAAGGTCAATGTCGTCGCTATCCCAAGCTTGCTGCCAATCAATCGATTCAGACCATCTTTGTTGCTCATGTGCCCAGTCCCCTTTCTCAAAATGATCGGCATCCGGGCTTTGGCTACTGATTTGTTCACGCCAGATCTGTGATGAGCGTGCTTGAGTAAAAGGTTTAATTTGCTCTAAATCGGTTGCCTCGACAGGCATTGATGCGTGGGTAAAAATCCACTTGCGGGAATAGCTATCTAACTCTACGTAGTTCATTCGTCGACCTAACAAAACATTGACGAGGCAATGTACCTTAGTCGATCACTTTGTTCCAGTATTCAAGCGTATTTCGACCTAAATTTGATATCGTAATAATCAGAAAAAGATTAACCAGAAATACGTCAGGAGCCGAAAACTATGCAAAGCATCATCATGCCACCGGCTCCTGTTACATACTAATTATTTGGCATCCCAAAAGTTGCTCACCCAGCCTCCAACCTGTGCGTCATAATGACAGCCGCTAAAGTGTTTTTCTGCTAACGGTGATGCTTGACTTCGTTCATCCAATAACTGAGAGATATGACAGGCCATCGGATCCCCCTGCTCCACCAGGCGCTTTCTAGTGGCCACTTCTTTGATGACCTGTAAACGATATGCCGAATTCATTTTTTTCATCACTCCAACCTCTCTCAGTTAAACCCAACTAAAAATAGGAGTGAGTCCGTAAATCGTCAACTTTCCGACATCAAACAGTCACAATTCACCATTATACAGCCCAATAAAAAATCAAATCAATTCAACAGCTTAATCTAAAGCATTCACTTCACACCAACACATGGAAAGTAACAGTCGTAATAAGTCTTTAATAATTAGTGAATTACCTTGGAAAAAAACTTTCATCTTTTTATTGAACACAATATGGCCAAGACAATAATCACAGGAGATTTGAAGCATAAACTCAACATTGAAACGCTATATATCCAAGCTAACTTAAGGTGCAAGACTCAGAATGAGACCAGTGGGAACAACTTAGTGTAATATGCTAGTTGCTATTCAATAACATCGAACCGTTTACGCCAGCCATAGCTGCGCCGATATAAGAACAATTAATTATGTATAACCTTGCTACCAACTTAGAACGCAATGCCACATTCCTGGGCAATAACACAGCACTGATCTTTCAGGATAAGACCATCAGCTATCGGCAACTCAACGCGATGGTAAACCAAGCAGCCAACCAGTTGGTTAAGCTAGGCATCATGCCTGATGAAAAAGTGGCTATTTCATGCCCTAACACCCCAGCTTTTGTCATTGGTTACTATGCCATTCAAAAAATAGGAGCAATAGCCGTTCCGTTGAACGTCATGCTTAAAGGACCGGAGGTCGCTTACCACTTGGCTGATTCAGATGCCGTCGCACTTATTAGCTTCCAGGGCAACAACGCACTGCCTTGCGGAGAGTATTGCTATGAAGGCTTCAACCAGACTGACAGCTGCCGACACTACATTCTGATCGAGTCAGAAGGCGAGAATGCATCTATTCCTCATGACGCCCATCGCTTCAACCAGTGGTTGCTGTCACCGGAAACTACATTTAATGCTGTCTACCGAGCCGCTGAAGATACCTGTGTCATCCTATACACCTCCGGGACAACAGGCCGAGCAAAGGGTGCTGAGCTTAGCCAAAGCAATATGCTATGCAACGCTCAGGCCTGTCAGGCACTGACTAACCAGAAAGGTACCGATGTGAGTATCGCTATCTTGCCTCTGTTCCATACATTTGGGCAGTCACTGATCATGAACACCTCGATTCTGACCGCCAGTGCTCTGGTTCTTATCCCCCGCTTTGTCCCTAAAACCGTCATGCAGCAAATGCATCAACATAAAGTCACCCACCTGGCAGGTGTGCCGACAATGTTCATCGGTTTGTTGGCCTTTGCTGAGAAACATGGCGGCGACTATATCAAGGACATTGCTGCTACCTTGAAGGTAGCTATTTCCGGCGGCGCTTCAATGCCGGTCGAGATATTGAAGCAATTCGAGACCAAGCTGAATGTTCCTGTAATCGAAGGCTATGGTCTATCCGAATCATCGCCGGTTGCAGCTTTCAACCACCTTGAATACGAACGCAAACCCGGTAGTATCGGACAGCCGCTTCCGGGCGTTACCATGAAAGTAGTTGATAGCAAAGGTAACGAGGTACCTCTCGGCAAGGAAGGTGAATTGCTGATCCGTGGCCATAACGTCATGAAAGGCTATTACAAGAAGCCGGAAGAAACCGCTAAAACCATTGTTGATGGATGGCTACATACCGGCGACATCGTGCGTATGGATGAAGGTGGTTATGTCTATGTGGTCGATCGCCTAAAAGAAGTCATCATTCGCGGGGGGTACAATATCTACCCACGTGATATCGAAGAAACTTTCATGACCCATTCTGACGTTCACCTCGTGGCTGTTATTGGTATACCACACAAAACCTATGGCGAAGAAGTAAAAGCCTTTATCGTACCCAAAGAAGGGGCCACTACTAGCAGCAAGGCATTCATAACCTGGGGACGCGAGCGTTTGGCAGATTTCAAGTACCCCCGTCAGGTCGAAATTGTTGAATCACTGCCAATGACTGCGACGGGTAAAATCTTGAAACGTTTACTGCAATAGAGAGAGACCAGACGACAACGTCTCCGCTTTGCGTAATCCTGTACTCACTGCTAACGTTTTAGAAGTAATGGAGTAAGGCAACCTATGTCTGGCGGAGGTCTGGTGAAAAAACAGTCGGTATTGATTATTTTATGGCTAGGCACCGTACTATGTTCACCATCACTTTTTGCGGCCCCCTCGCAAACTTTCCGTCAATGCACTAAAGAACTCACCTACGACTTATTTTTGAGCGGTCATAGAATTGGCCACTTAACTCGAATGCTCAAGTGGCAAGGCAATAGAGTCAATGTCCATTCATACAGTAAAGTGAATATTCTTGTAACCAAAAGTAAATTTAAACAAACCAGTACCGTTTACTGGTCTGAGGAACAGGGGGAATTTTTGACCCAATCCTTTTCTCGACATATCTCCGGGCTAATGTCAGGAAGCACATCCGCAACATTTAGTGCCGATGGTCTTAAGTCTTCGGTTCGCAAGGATGGTAAAACACGTAGCTTTAGCAGCAGAGACATTCCAATACGGGACGGCGATGCTATCGGCAGTCAGATCCGGCTTAATTTGATCAAGGGTAAAAAGGCATTTAATTTCAAATTGCAGGATAGCGATGATGTCGACCACTACTATTTTGAAGTAAAACGGAAAGAAAAAATAGATACAAGGTTTGGCCGTTTGACTGCTTTCCGCGTCGAACAAGTACGGAAAAGTGATCGTAAACTGGTGATGTGGTTTGCTCCTGATATTGACTACCAACTGGTAAAAGCCACCTACAAACGCAAGCTTCTTGACCTAAAAGCAACAATCATACGCAACAACATTCAATGTCCTAAAGCAATAACACTGCAAACGGCCGACAATAACAGTAAAACGCCCTAACTTCAGGCCGGAAATTACTTCATCGTTACCTTTCCACCAATAATTTTAAACGCAGGCGCGCCTCGAACCAGAGTGTCTCGGGCAAATATGCCCTGACAACTCGGGCAGATACAAGGCTGTTCGGTATAATCTTTGCTAATCCGCTCTTTAAAGCACTTAACCAGAGCGCCTTTGCCCCCTTTGCGGTATTTAAACAGTTGGCTTTTACAAACTGCACAAAATACATCAACAGTTTTTGTCGGCCCTTTTTTATTTGGTTTTGCCATAACTTCAACTTGCTACTGCTATTAGGTGGGGTGACGAACATCCGCAATCAACTGATCAATCAGCATCAAGTGCTCATCAAGCACGCCAGCCAGATTGCCATACTTAGGTTGCTGACGATCATTTTCAAACGGATGATGCCACCCCTTAGTCGTTTCAACAAATGTTTTGGCAAACTGGTCAGAAATAGATAAACAACCAGCCAAAACCGTATCTACATATGTCTGCATAATCGGCTGAACTTCACAAGGAGGCTCAGACTTAGCCCTTACATAAGCCCAAATAGGTTCGCGTAAACCCGTATTATTGCTAACAGCGATATCCACTGGATCCAATTCAATACGGCGATAGCCCTTCTCTCGTCGATCAAATTCCGCCAAAGAGCCATCTTCAACCTTGACGAGTACTCCGTTGCAATGGCCTTCACCAACAGTGGCAACCAGTGGTGAAATCCTATAGCTTCCGTTGACCTTGCCCCAATGACGTTGCAAGCCATTGACGACTGCAGGAACTGCCTCACCCGTCCGGCTGGTCAAAAGACGAGAATGGCGGTTAATTAAACTACCGTAACCAAATATATACATACACACTCCCTTGGAAACTCACCTAAATGGGCAATCCAAAAAATAAAGAAAAATCCAGCCATTCTTGCTGCAACTCTTCCAGATTTCCAGCCACAAAACACACTTCTTTGCCGGGCATCGCCTGAGCTAATCTGGGCATATCGATACGGGCTATACAACCGAGTTTAGGGTAACCGCCCAATGTCTGACGATCATTGAACAATATGATAGGCTGCCCATTTGGCGGAATTTGAATCGCTCCATAAGCAATAGCTTCAGATATAATGCCGCCAATTTCCCCGCCAACGGCTGGCCCTTGCAAACGGCAGCCCATCCTGTCCGTCTGCTGAGTTACCTTATAGGCACCCTGATAAAACTGCCGCTTCGATTCGGATGAAAAATGATCACACTGATACGATTCAATTACCCGCAATTGTATCGGCGCAGCATAATCCGGAATGAACCGGACAGACGCCTGCCGTGGCTCAAAATCTCGCCCCGATTCAGATAAGCTCTCAACTTCAAGCATATCCATCTTTTGCAAAGCCCTTCCAGACTCAATGCCTCCCATATCATTTCGCATCACGGTAGAGACACTGCCAAACACCTTTGATGCTTTAAACCCGCCTTTTACCGCCAGGTAAGCACGTAAGCCCGATCGTGGAGAAGCGAATTTTATCACCTGCCCATCTTTCATCAGAAAACTCTGCCAGAGCGCAATTGGCTCGCCACCTAACGTTGCCCCCATATCTGCCCCGGTCAGTGCACAGATCAAGTCACCATGTGCCTTAAAGCATGCCTGCCCGAGTGTTATTTCAAGCTGAGGACAGTCCATCCCGTTGCCAACAAGATAGTTGGCCCAACAATAGGCATGCAAGTCTACGGCGCCACCTTGGCTTAACCCCTGATCGCCGACACCCAATCGCCCGACATCCTGGAGCAACGTAAGCATACCCGGGTGAATTATTTCCAATGAGGACAAATGCACCCTCCTAACTGTATAAATTGTTCTCTACCAATTGGCTCGAATTTCACTTTGTCGCCAACTTCAAACGGTGTCACCGGCTCTTGCTGCGGAGAATAGAGCAACTGCGGACAGTTACCAATGATCTGCCAGCCACCCGGAGAATCAGCCGGATAGACAGCTGTCTGTTCATTGGCTATCCCGACACTTCCGGCGGGAACCTTTTGACGCGGCTCTGGATGCCGAGGAGTAGCGACTAAAGGATCAACAGAAGCCAAAAAAGCAAAGCCGGGAGCAAAGCCAATTGCACATACGGTATAGATTTGCTGGCTATGGATCTCAATTACTTGCGCGGTAGTTAATCCATGTAACTCGGCAACTGTATAGAGATCCGGCCCAACCTCATGATGGTAATAGACAGGCAAAGAAATTAACTTGCCAGTCCAATTTCCATCTTCGGCCAATGGCCGCGATAACTGTGGTGCATAGTGGGTAATTACATCGTAAAGCGTACTGTATGTGATTAAACGGGGGTGGTACTGAACAAATAATGAGGTATAGGACGGGATCACCTCGATTAAATACTGAGGAAAAGTGTCCTTTAAGTAACTGGCCAACAGTCCTATACGCCGCGCAAGTTGCGTATCAATATGCTCCCCCAAATAGACGATCAAGCTAGTTTCTGACACTGGCTCAATTCGCATCATGGATTCAGTACCTTATGCAGGGCTGCAATGGTGACAATTGACTCGTCATTATCGCCATGGACACAAACAGTATCAGCATGCAATAAAAGCGTCTTTCCCGACACTGTCGTCACTCTGCCCTCTGCCAGCTCTATGACCTGTTGCTTAATCATGGTCGCATCATGGTAAACGGCACCGGATTCGGTGCGCGGCACCAGTGTACCGACATCATCGTAAGCACGATCAGCAAATGCCTCTTGCAACAACTCGACATCATAACGTTTGGCAATATTCAAATACTCACTGTTGTCGGCTCTGGCCAAGACCATCAGTTTAAGCTTTACGTGACGAGCTTGGTTAAGGCCAGCAACAGCTTCAACAATCGCTTCAAAGATAGCTGCATTAGCCATCATATCGTTATAAAGTGCACCATGAGGCTTGATGTAGGCAACATGAATATTTTGAATCTGGCAGAGCGCATCCAATGCGCCAACCTGATAAGCCACCAGCCTAGTAATTGAGGTCAGGGAATGAGGAATACTGCGACGACCAAAGCCAACCTTGTCCTCATACCCGGGGTGAGCACCAATTTCAACATGATGTGAAATTGCCCACGAAACAGTTTGTGCCATTACATCCGGATCGGAAGCGTGAAAGCCACAGGCAATATTGGCCTGATCAATCCAGGGCATTACCGCATGATCATTGCCCATTTGCCAGGCACCAAAGCTCTCTCCCATGTCACAGTTCAATTTCATCGCGTATCCTTGCCTATGAAAAAGTTACAGTAATCTGATTAATTTAACCTTATACATAAAATAACCAGTGATCAATCTGGCTGACTTTGTATTATCAAGGTGAGTACCAAACTGCCCAGCTGATAATGGAGATAGAAATACGCGGATGAGGATTGAGACAACGAAAAAAGGCTTACCTTTCGGTAAGCCTTTTAATGAGATGGTGCCCCGGGCCGGACTTGAACCGGCACAACGCGAACGTCGAGGGATTTTAAATCCCTTGTGTCTACCAATTCCACCACCAGGGCACGCAATTCTGGATTGCGATGCTTCTAACGAGTTAGTTAGACACCATCTTAGATACTGATTTTTAATAGGAAAATCAACATCTCAAAATTTGGAGCGACACACGAGGTTCGAACTCGTGACCTCAACCTTGGCAAGGTTGCGCTCTACCAGCTGAGCTAGTGTCGCATATAAGGAAATGATGGAGGCGCGTCCCGGAGTCGAACCGAGGTACACGGATTTGCAATCCGCTGCATAGCCACTCTGCCAACGCGCCATCAGACCTTACAACCGCGTATCAGGTCTCCCTGCTGCGGTATGGGGTGCATTCTACGGATTGAATCCGTTGAGTCAACACTAAAATACAAGAATTCAACCTGCTTGCTCGAATTATACACAATCGCTTTGTTTTTATATGGTTACCGCTTAATTATTGTTCTGCATTCTATTCCAAACTTTAACTGTCACTGAATAGTTAATGTCTATATCTAACCAAAAAGCAATTTATTAGTTCAAGCAATACACTTTAAGTGGGTATTTTATCTTGTCAGCATTCAGGTTGTGATAACTAACGATACCCAAGCTTTAACTGGCCTTATGCCAAATAGTCGACTAGCTATTGACCAACTCAACCGCTTCCCGCACCAGTCGGCCAATTTCATCCCAATCTTCGGACTCGATCAGCTTAGGCGCGACCATCCAGGTTCCGCCACAACAGTGAACACGGTCAATCGCCAAGTAATCACTCACATTCGCTTTTCCGATCCCGCCTGTTGGCATAAACGCAACATCAACATACGGCGCAAGCAATGACTTTATCATATTGATCCCACCCGACGCTTCGGCAGGAAAAAATTTCAGAAACGTCAGACCGAGCTCTAATGCTTGCTCAACCTGGCTAGGATTATTAACGCCTGGCACCATCGCGATACCTCGTTCCTGACAATAGCGAACGGTATTGGGATTAAGGCCTGGCGAAACAACAAACTCCGCGCCTGCTGCTTTGGCTCGGTCTACCTGATCGGCATTAAGAACTGTCCCCGCACCAATACACATAGCCGGGTAAGCATCCCGCATCAAGCGAATAGCTTGTTCAGCCGCCTCTGTTCTGAATGTAACCTCGGCAACAGGCAGACCATTTTCCACCAGCGTTTTAGCCAGTGGCACAGCCTGCTCAACGTTATTTATTTGAATCACCGGAATGACTTTGAATTCTTTTAGCTGTTCGATCAGTTGTTGAGACATTAATTAGTATTCCTTAATTACATTAACTCTTTCATCGCATCTGGCGGGATAATTACTCCTGGGTATTGAATGACAATCGATGCCAGATTATGTCCCAGTTCCGCAGCTACGGCCTCAGAGTCACCACTCAATCTACCTGCCAAATACCCTGCCGCAAATGAATCCCCTGCCGCGCAAGTATCCACCACATTTTCAATGTTATTCGCTGCAACATAAACGGTCTCAGGATAGCCACTCTGCAGCCCTGAGACGATTTTGCAGGGTTCACTTCCCCGCTTCAGCACAATTTCCCGACACCCAAAGTTCTGGCACCGCTCAACAATATCAGCCTTTCCCCAAACCAGATAATCATCTTCTTCTGTGAACAAAGCTATATCGGCAAATGGCAAAACCTGAGAATACCAATACTGGGCCTGTTTCGAGGTCCATAATTGAGCTCGAAAATTGTTATCAAACAATACCATACCACCATTGGCCTTGTGCTTCTCTAACAAAGTAATCAGTACCGCTTTCGCTTCTTCCGCCAGTATGGCAAGGCTAACACCACTGATATACAGCGCATCAAAGTGGTGTTTATCAATAGCTTGCTCAAGCGGTGACCACAAATCGGAAAAATAGAATTTTGCTGCGCTATCATTACGCCAATAATGGAAATGGCGCTCGCCGCTTGGCTCTGTCTCAACAAGATAAATCCCCGGCAGCTTGCTCTTCAGCTTTCTGACCATATGGGTGTCGATTCCTTCTGCCTGCCAAGCTCCAAGCATATCCTGGCTGATATTATCGGTCCCTAACGCTGTTGCATAGCTGACAGCAAGTCCTCGCGAAGCCCCCAATCGTGACAGATAAAGCGCCGTATTGAGTGTATCGCCACCGAACGTCCGCTGCAGTGGCTGGCCACTCAGCTCGATCATGCATTCACCAAAAAAAGCTATTTTCACGCAGCCATCCTCGTTCTGTCAGGGCTTTATGTAAAGCCTAATGGATGATGCAAACCTTACTGCATCACAAAGGTCTGCATTTGGACAACTTTTAGAGAATTATTTCATGGCTGTAGGATTAGCATTGTTCTGCAAGGCTTTATGTACACCAATGCTTGTCTCAACCTTCATACAGCTCTAGCGGTAACCCATCAGGATCGTTAAAGAAGGTATATTTTTTTCCGGTGTATTCATCAACCCGGATTGGTTCTACCTCAACATGGCAGCTTTCCAGGTAGTCGGCAAAGGAATCGACAGAATCTACAATGAAAGCTAAATGCCTAAGTCCTCTGGCCTCAGGAAAGCTTGGCCTCGACGGTGGCGATGGAAATGAAAATAGCTCAACCTGGCTGCCATCCGGTAGCAGCAAGTCCAACTTGTAGGAATCACGAGCCGCTCGGTAATTTTCAGCAATCACCGACAGGCCAAGAATATCGACGTAAAAATGCTTTGACGCGGAATAATCAGCACAAATAATCGCTGCATGATGTAACCCTTTTAGCATTGGTGACGCTTCCGATTGACGGAAATGATATTGTTGCCGCATGCACCCTCCTTGCGCCAAAATGAAAGCCTAATTACCTCTTCCTTGCCATTCTACACCCAGGCCCCCCCAAGGTGCTTAGGTATAAATCAAAAGGAGCCCAATAGGCTCCTTTTTTCCATAAACACGGATGTAAGTCCAAAAACGTCAAGAAACGTCCCTAGCCTCCATCAGTGTGTCCTAACTCCGGCTGAGCAAAAGAATTCACACTCGGTTGCGCCGATTCACTCTTTTTTGTTCCCGGCATCATTTCAAAATCAGGGGTGAAATTTGCCAACATTGATTTCAGTTGATCTAGTGGCTTTCTATCTCCCTCTAGTTTCGCCTTGCCCTTCTCTATTTGCTCATCAAGAGTTACAGCGCCCATCATCACAGGCTCGAGATCCGAGCGGTTTATCGTAATCGTTAAATCAGGCTCGTTAGCAATAAAACCACTGATATTGGTTAGGGTCGCATTACTCAATTCAACGGCATATTTCTCATCATTATCCGGTGTGATCAAGTTAATGACGAAATTAATGCCATCTGCTTTCTCACTTTCCAGGCGAATAGCAAGAAAGTCTAACCACAGGCTCGTTGACATTGCTCTTATCACATCCGGTCCGGAGGTTTTAGGTGATGCCCCACTAGGAATCCCTTGCCTCAACTCATAGGCAGCCGCTAAAAAGCTGTTACGCACACTTGGACTTTCCTGTTGGTAGCCAATCTGTTCAAATACATCAGCCAGCAAGTCTTTACCTTTTTGATTTTCTGGCTCACCATAAACCAGCTTGTTCAAGATCTCCGATGCAAGCAGGTATTCTCCCTTGTCATACAACTCTTTACCCTTATTGATAATATTGCCCGCCCCACCCATCATCTCAACATATAACGGCCCTGAGTCTCGTGGCGAAAGCGGAATCAATGTTGCTGGATTTCCATCCCAGTACCCCAAATACCTGTTCACAACTGCACGGCTATTATGCTGCTCCGAACCATGGTAACTATGTGCAGACCACTGCTGCTGCAGGCTCTTGGGTGGTTTGTACTCATTATGGATCTCGTTAATAGTGACGCCTTGGTTGGCAAGGTGCAGTACTTCATTATTAAGGTTGGCGTAAATATCGCGCTGAGAGCGCATGACTTCCTGAATACGTTCATTCCCCCAGCGAGGCCAACTGTGAGAGGCAAACATCACTTCGGCTTCTTGGCCGAACATATATAGTGCCTTGTTGATTTGTTTCGACCATTCCAGCGCATCACGGATCAGGGCTCCCCGAAGGGTATAGATATTGTGCACTGTCCCGGTAATATTTTCTGCTGCCCAGAATGTTTTAAAATCAGGGAAATAGGTATTCATCTCAGCGGGCGCTTCTGTTCCCGGGGTATTTTGGAAAATCATTTTAACCCCATCGACAGTCATTTCTTCGATATCGTCTTTAATCAGAACCGTTGGCGGAAGCAACCCAGTCGTCCCCGCTGCGGTATTCTTACCAATCGATTGATCAACATGACCAAACGGGCTACGAGGAAGCAATACACCGTACTGGAAAAACAGGCGACGGTTCATTGCATTGCCCGCATACACATTCTCAGACACAGCATGGAGCATGAAACCATCCGGCGCGATGATCTGTACTTTTCCTGCCGCCACCTCCTCTTCACTAACCACACCCCGTGCTCCGCCAAAGTGGTCGGCATGCGAATGAGAGTAAACGACAGCAACAACAGGTCGCTGACCGAGTTTCTCGTTGACTAGTTTTAATGCCGCCGCCGCTGTTTCTTTTGCTGTCAGCGGATCAAAGATAATCCAGCCGGTATCGCCTTTAATAAAGCTGATATTAGCTAAGTCAAAACCTCGTACCTGATAAATCTTGTCCGGGACAACTTCATATAGCCCATAGGCCATATTCAGTACCGCTTGGCGCTGTAGTGAAGGATGGATACTGTCAAATACCTTATCCTGTAGCAACCATTCGTAACTTGCCATATCCCAGGCGATATTGCCGGCTTCTGCTTTAATCTGCTTATAATCAGGTGCCGCGATAAATCCTTTCTTAGCCTCATCAAAGTCACGGGTATCAGAGAAAGGAAGTGTCTCTTGATGCTGCTGTTGCGTTTTAATTGTAAATTCTGACGGCAGTTTACCCTTTGGATCAAAGTGTTTACCTTCTGCTGCACCCGGATCAGCCAGTACACCACCGCCACCAGCAGCCACCGCATTGCTCCCCGCGCTGAATAAAATCATAAATACAACAGCGGGAAGTATTTTATTCTTACTCATCAGTTCACCTTTATTGTACAAAGCCTGCACTCATTGCTACTTAATGGTTAGAAGCAATTCACATAGAGTGTAGATTCAAAATAAAAAGGTAAAAGGACAAAATCTGAGAGAATTGAATTCAAACGTCGTTGGCGGATATAGCTTCTGCTTTTAGGCACCTAACCAAGATTCCTTGCCAAGGTGCCTGTAGCAAATGTTGTCAGGCTGCTGGCTGCCTGGTTAAATTTCCAATCCGTTGTAAGGCAAGTTTGTAAAGTTCACAGGCTTTCTTTGCCTCACTTTCGCTTGGCCGAGTATCATTCTGATATACCCAGTTACACGATGAAATTACACCTCTTACCTCTTTCATGTTCATAAATGAAGGAGTCGATAAAGCGGTCAGTTCGAGAATTAAATAACATAACTTGTAATGAAACGGTACCATCTGGAAAGCCCTATAGGCATCTTCAATCGCACTGGTTGCCTGGTTGTTATTACGCTTTTCAAAGGCTTGCTCGACTAGCTTACCCCCCTCAGTCAAGCGGAGGTTAATTTCAGAGTGGCAGGCTTCGAGTAATTTTATCTGACTCTGGATCAGAACAGCGTCATCGGCTTTACCACATAATTGCCTTGCAACCTGCATCGACTGCTCATACTTATCGGGCATCCCGCAGAAACCATATAAACGGGCAATATTCAATACTGTGTAATAATCATCGATCGGCTTTTCCTGAATATTGATCTTGCTGACAATAGTGAAACAATCTTCAATTTCACCATGCAGACAAGCTAATATAGCCACTCCCACCAAGGCGCCCATTTCACTTTCATAGCGCTCTTTGTCTGTTTCACCGCTAACCTTGTGCTCATAGATACTATGTCTTGCCTCTTTGACCAGCTCAATACTCTCGGTATTATCATCCGTATAAATACTGGCAAGCATGAGGGAAACAGATACATTCAAATTGATGCCATAACTATACCTGCACGTTCCAATAACCTTGCTGGTATAGCGTTGGTAACCAATTGCTGCCTTTTCATGCTGCTGCAAAGAAGCATATAAATTGGCGATGATAAGCTCTCGTAATGGGTTGGCCGAATTGACCTTGTGAAGTAAGTTAAACTGTTCCAACGCTTCCGGCACACGATCCGACGCCATTAAACAACCCGCCAAGTGCTTTCTTGCCAAAGGCTGTTTCGGATATTTATCCAAAATCTCCTGAAAAACTGCTTGGGCTTCTTTTAGCTCACCAAGCTCTTTGAGTGCCTGGCCAAAACCGACTCTCGGCCACAAGTGATCCGTATTCTTACAGGCTTCCTCATAGAAGTGTTTAGCTTCCAAGTGCCGCTCAGAACGAAGTAAACAATCCCCGTTAATTCTATCTATATACCCTGAGTACATTGGGAAATTCTTTTTATATCGCTGACAAAGACCAATCGCTGTCTGGTACTCTTTATTATCGATCGCTAATAACAAGGGATATAATGCAGATTTTCTTTCAAGAACCTTCTCAATTCGCTCAACAAAAACTGCCGCACAAAATGGTTTAATCAAATAATCATCAGGCTCTAATTCTATAAAATGAGAAACAACTTGCTCAGAATTATCACCCGTCACACAAATAAAAACGCCATCGCTAGGTAAAAGTTTTCGTTGTTTAACTTCATCAAAAATAAGCCCACCATCAATATGATGCCGCATATTATAATCGGAAATGACAATATCATAGTTATGACTCGCCAATAAGCGTATTGCCTTCATGCTGTCAGTCGTACTATCAATATTATCATTGGTAATGCCGCAGGTGTTTAGCATGGATCTTATCAATGATATTGCCGTACTAGAGTCATCTATCAATAAAAATCTTTTACCTGTTATCACATTACAGCCCTCCATAGCCTAATAATAACTGTAATTCTGCCTCTTTAACGATAGGGGTTCTTAGTCTTGTACCTCAATCATAGTAAAGGCTTACTGATATGAAAACTGTTGAATTGCTTTTGAGGGCTTGCATATGTGTCATTAAAGACACACTTTCTTAAAAAGAATAGACTTAACGTAATAAGCAAGACAGATAGCATACTTTAATACGCCTATATTCTTAAAAGATATTTAATATTCCAATTTAATTCATTTAAAAAACACACAAACTCAAACTGACCAACTCTCATCAGATATAAAAAGATGAGCGTTCGCTCACCTTTTATTAAACCAATCTAAACTTGGATCACAACTTTATAAATATAATTAATAGCTATATCTGCTTACGGATAGAAAAGTAAGCTATAAAACCAAATAATATAAACAGCAGTATCGGACCCCACCAGAGTAAATAAGTACTTGGTTCTAGTTTGGGCTTATACAAAACAAAATCACCAAAGCGACTTGTCATATACTCAACAATTTCTTGATCTGATTTCCCCTCATTGACCATCTGGTAAACTTTAAGCCGGAGATCCTTGGCAACTGGTGAATTAGACTCAATAAGATTTTGATTCTGGCATTGCGGACATCGCAAGCTCTTCGAAAGCGCAATTGCCCTCTTCTGATCGGCAGCAAAACGAAACTGAAATGTCTCGACCGACTCTATAAGATCAGTATCAGCAGCAACAAATACCTGAGTATTCTGAGCATGGACGGGTACAATACCTCCCCACCAAGAGATGAAAAGGGCTAAAACCAATAACCTCCAGTTTCGAGCCACAATAGAGTTAACCATCACTGCTCTCCCGTAAGCTACCAGAAACTGAAAGCTGCTTGAGAATAGGAGCGAACTCCCGCTCCCAAATTTGGCGAGTCAGCGCCCCGACATAGCGATGGCGGATCACGCCGTGCTGATCGATCAGGTAGCTTTCTGGTGTACCATATACCCCTAAATCAATCGCCAGGCTTCCTTTCGGATCAAATATCACCGCTTGGTACGGATTGCCCGACTGTTGCAGTTCTTTCAGTGCAGCCAGGCGATCATCTCTATAGTTAAGACCGATAACTCTTACTTTATCCTGCTGCGCCAAATCCATCAAAAGCGGATGTTCAGACTTACAAACACCACACCAGGAAGCCCAAACATTCAGTAACTGAATTTCGCCGGTTAACGAGGTCTCTGTCATTGTAAGCTGTTCATTTTCGAGCGATGCAAGACTAAATTCAGGTATAGACTGTCCCTGCAGCGGTGATATTACCGCTGTACTTTCAGCTCGCATTGCCAAAACAATGATACTTCCGGCGAGCAAAACAAAAACTAAAGGAAGAAAACGGGTTATTTTCATTATTATCTCAGTCGTTATTTCCACATCACAATAGTGGCTGGCACTAATGCCTCTTTCTCGCTCAATTGCGTCGCTTTTAGCTTGAATCTTGCAAAAACCGCGAGTGCACCACCCAACATCATCATTATGCTACCGATCCATAGCCAACGGACATAGGGCTTGTACTGGATCCTAACTGCATAATCAGTTCGATTCAGCTTCTCCGCCAAGGTAATGTAAATATCACCTTTCCAATACCATTTGATCCCCGGCTCGCTCATGTTCATGGTACGAACGGTATAATGGCGCCGCTGCGGCAGAATCATTGCTTCAAACTTTCCATCTTTGCTGACTTCGATATTCGCCTGTTCGGCCGTATAGTTAGGGCCAATAATCAATTCGGTTTCACGGTAGGAAAACTGATAACCGCTCAGGTTAAGTGCGTCGCCCGGTCCCATCTTGTTACTCGTTTCAACCGAATAATGGCTTACCAAGGCAGCTCCGATAATCGTTACCGCTACCCCGCAGTGAGCAATCACCATTGCTAATGATCTCAGTGAAGCTAGCCCTAATTTCCGATCTCGTGAGGCTGTTCGCCTAAAATAAAATGCCTGTATTGCCGTTAGCGATATCCAGATCGCTGTAATAAAAGACAAGCAAACAATTAAATTAATACCACGTTCGAACCAAACAGAAAATGCCACCCCCAACACAATAGAGACCGACATCGGAGCCAGAGCCCGAGTGATCAGGTCGTCCGTAGAAACACGGTGCCAACGGATCAATACACCAAAGCCCATAAAGATAAAGAACAAGAAGCTAAGAGGCACAAACAGCGTATTAAAATATGGCGCACCGACAGAAATATTGCCCAAGTCCAGCGCCTGGAAAACCATTGGATAAAATGTCCCGAGCAAAATCGTGAGCGTAGCGACGGCAAGCAAGCTGTTGCCAGCTAAAAAAGTAGCTTCTTTTGACAAAAAACCAAATTTGACCGGACGGGTGAATCGGTCTGCATTCAACGCAAACAGTACTAACGAAACAATAAGCAACACGCCGAGTATGGCTAGGAGACTTACGCCACGAGTCGGATCAACGGCAAAGGCATGAACCGACGTCAGCACCCCGGAGCGAACGATAAAGGTGCCGAGCAGGCTTAGCGAAAAAGTAAAAATAGCCAGTAACAGCGTCCAGCTTGTCAGCGCTTTACGGTGCTCTGTGATAATTAACGAGTGCATCAAAGCCGTTCCCGTCAGCCAAGGCATCAAGGATGCATTTTCGACAGGATCCCAGAACCACCAGCCTCCCCAGCCAAGTTCATAGTAGGCCCACCATGATCCCAAAGCGATCCCCCCCGTCAGTAAAACCCAGGAAGCCCCTGTCCATGGCCGGCTCCACCGTGCCCATAGAATCGTTGTATCCTTAGTCGTTAACGCTGCGATAGCGAAAGCAAAGCTCACGGCAAAGCCGACATACCCAAGATATAACATAGGAGGATGAAATATTAAGCCAACATCCTGCAGCATTGGATTCAAGTCTCGCCCTTCCAAGGGAGCTGGCAGCATACGCAAAAACGGATTTGAGACCATAAGCAAAAACAAACTGAACACAGCTGTCAAAATTGCCAGTGTCACCAATACCCTGGCAATAAACTGTTCATCTCGCTTCCGATAACAGTAGGCCACGGCAGCAGCCCACCCAGAGAGAGAAAACAACCAGAATAAAAATGAACCTTCATGTCCTCCCCAAACAGCGGCAATTTTAAAGAACAACGGCAACTGGGTATTAGAGTGATGAGCAATATAAGCCACCGAGAAATCATCAGTGGCAAAGCTGTAGGCCAGTAACGCGATAGCTATTGCGATAAAAAGAAAGGCGCCATAACTTAACGGCCATGCATAGCGGGTAAGGTATGAATCCTTTTTGATCAAACCAACAACTGGAACGATTCCTCCCAGCAATGCAAATGCGAATCCCAAGATTAATGCATAATGTCCAACTTCAGGGATCATTGAATTTCCTTAAACTTTGTCCTGCCACCATCTTCCTGTAACCCGAGAATTACAGCTTTGCCCTCGATCAATGAAGCATAACTATTTATCATATCTTTTATGCTACGAGAACCCATCAGATAGTTAACAATCACTTCATATTCAGTCAGTGGAATAAACATATAAAACTTATACAACAGCTTAAAACAAATCGTCACAGCAAATGCTGTGACGATTTAGATCAAATTAACTCACGGTTATTACAGTGTGGTCATTTGTCCCGCATACAAAATGAACGTACGCAGCATCAATACACCGACCAGGCTCAGCGTGGTAACAAGCATTATGAAGGCCTTGTTATGTCTGACTCCTGCTGGGCTCACTGCATTGAGGCCAAGTGGAACAAGCATTCCCGCTCCAATCACCCCGTACCAGAACCATGTCGCCCAGAATCCGCCGCCAATCGCTGCCGCTGCTGCCGCCTGACTCTGCCCACCGCCGAAGTAAAGGCCGGTGAAGAAAGCAAACAACACGAACAACTCAAACATCACTACCGGACGCTCAAACTTATGGATCCAGCCTACGCAGGCACTGTGCACTGACTCTTTGAAAACCAGAACACCAAATAGCAGACAAGCTGCCGCACCGGAAGACAAGCTGGAGAACAGGAACAATATAGGTAGAATTGGGTTGTTCAACAATGGGAACGTCTGAAGCGCCGATAACAAGAAACCGGTATAGGCCGCAAGCAGCAACGCCAGGAAGCCAAGGAACAGCTCCAAGCTATTTTCAAAACGCTCAATCAGACCAATGACCTTGCCGACAATCGGGAGACGACCGTCTAGCAACTTCATAAGATCATATTTGAAAATCACTGCAATCCAGGCAAACAACACAACCATATAGATCTGGAATAGCAGGACCCCCATCGACATCACCGAAGACGTATTATAGAAAATCATGATCTTCCAGAACGACAACGGTTTGGTCAGGTGGAATATTAGAATTGTTAAGCCAGCAATAATCCCGAACGGAGCCAGGATTGCCGTGGCCTTAATGATTCCGTTGGTACTTGGATGGCCTTGGATCACTTTACGTTTCAGATAGATAGCAATCATCACCGCACCGGCAGACATTCCCGCCAAGAACAGGTAAACTGCAATAATCCAATCCCAAACTAGTGAATCAAAATAAAAGGCATCGGCAAATGTAGTACTCATCCTTTTATCTCCCCTTTCCCATGTGGCACTTTATACAGTTTCGGCTGCGTTCCCAGCCCCACCTTCTCGCGATACACTGGCTTTTGCTTAATTAACTGAGACACCTTGCTATTTGGATCATTCAAGTCACCAAATGTCAGTGCCTTAGTTGGACATGACTCCACACAAGCTGGCTCTTTGCCTTCTTTCAAGTTTGTCTTACGACAAAAATCACACTTGTCCGCCGCCTTGGTTTCCGGGTTAAAGAAGCGAACCTGGTAAGGACAAGCCGCCAAACAGTAACCACAACCTACGCACTTGAAGGCATCGACATCGACGATACCAGTTTCAGGGTCTTTATATGCCGCCCCAGTTGGGCACACATGTGTACAAGGTGCATTATCACAGTGCTGACAAGAGATACGAGTAAACTGATAGTCAACATTCGGATATTCACCCTGCGGTTCGCTTCTAACAATCTGTAGTCGAGAAACGCCTTCAGGCACCTTATTCACTTCACGACAAGCTTCGGTACAAGCCGTACAACCGATACACAATGTTTCGTCATGTACCATGCCGTAGCGCTTTGGCCCGTCTTCCATTGTCGCAGCAAGCGTCTGGCGACCTAGCAAGTTGCTGCCACTGACACCTGTAGTAAAGATAACCGCACCGGCACCGGCTAAAAAATTTCGTCTTGAACACGTCATACCATCATCTCCTACTTCTCTTTTTTCTGGTCTGAGTGACAGTCGACGCACATCTTGATCTTCGACTTTCTTTCAATACCCTTCATCGGATCCTTTTCCGGATGAATGGTGTGGCATGACGCACATGAAAGATCAAGCGCATGAACATCATGTGTCCAATTTACTTCGCGTAAATCTTTCGGTTCGTGGCAGTTCACACAGGTTTCATTCTGCTTCGCTATCCATACTGGATCAGCCGCTGGCTTCTCTGTTCCTGCAACCGTTTGTGCTGCCGCAAACTTAGTTACCTGTGGCGCACCATCACGGTGATCTTTGCCTACTTTGCTGTGACAATCAGTACATGTTAAGTCACGATTAGTCTGAGCATGGATAACATCACCATGCGCCCCTTTGAGTGTGTCTTTTTCATCTTTATGGCATTGCGTACATGCGTAATCGCGATCCCGGATAAATTCGACAACATGTTGACCTGACTCTTGGCTAATAACCGAAGGGTTCGCTGTTGTGGCTCCCTCCGCCTTTGAGTCTGCGGCAACATTCATTGAGAAACCAAAAATACAAATGGCTACAAAAAATGTAATCACCGTATTCATGGCTACTTTATAATTGCCCATTTTTCACCTTTTTATCTTCCCTAATTACCAACCTCATCCGAAGTTAGCAATTGGCGCTTATATTTATTTTGCACAGAATAGAGCTGCAATTAATTGTTTCCGTAAAAAACCAGAAACGATATTTAATTGCATTTGAAATCAATTCTTATTTACCGTTAATATTAGCCACAACGCTTAACACGTATATTTAATAATGTTTTTAAATATTAAAAATTGCGTCAGGTAGAAAATACCTCTTAAGTAGCATCGTAAATGCGATTTTTATGATTGAGATCAATATTAAAAACACCAATAAGTAATTGATTTAATAGGATTAATAAACAAAATTCCAGCCATATATATCAACAAGATGTAAATACCCCTTTAGGGCTATTTAATGTATAACTCTAGCCAAGCTGCATTTTTCACATATTCCTTTTGATCCAAAACAACAAAGACAGCGGTTGCATTAATAGAATTTCATTTTTTGTTATTATTTATTAGAACTCCAATTTTTAGTTACTGATTTAGCTGCACTCACAACGCTTAGCTTGTTAATAATTAGAATACTGGAGTGACAAATCGTGAGAATTAAATGGACGCGAAATACTGCCGCAGTAGCAGCTTTGTTGTCTGCACTATGTTTATCTACCAATGCGAACGCAGCGACAGAAGACAGTGGCAAAACGAGAATTGAACCTCGCAACAGTCAGTTTGCGCAATCTCATATCGAGCAGTACAAAACTTGGGAAGCAACGAAAGAAAGCGAAGAAATTGATGATGCTCTAGCGGGTGATCCCAATATGGTGATCATGTGGGCTGGTTATGGCTTTTCAAAAGACTATAACAAAGCGCGTGGCCACTTCTATGCTATTACCGACGTTCGCCAGACGCTACGTACAGGTGGTCCCAAAGATGCCAAGTCAGGTCCGATGCCAATGGCATGCTGGAGCTGTAAGAGCCCGGATGTTGCCCGTGTTATCGACGAACGTGGTGAAGACGGCTACTTTGAAGGCAAATGGGCACGTCTAGGCGCTGAAATCAATAATCCAATTGGTTGTTCTGATTGCCACAACACAGCTAGCGAAGACTTTGCTCAGGGCAAACCCGCTCTGACTTTGACTCGTCCTTATGTTGATCGCGCAATGGAAACTATTGGCATGAAGTTCGAGGATCAGTCCCGCTTCGATCAACAAGCTCAGGTATGTGGTCAGTGCCACGTTGAATATTACTTCACCGGTCCGAAAAAGAGCGTTAAGTTCCCATGGGACAAAGGTACGACTGTAGATGAAATGGAAGTCTACTACGATGAGATCGAGTTTAAAGACTGGACGCACAAAGTATCAAAAGCCCCGATGCTGAAAGCTCAGCACCCTGGTTACGAGACCTGGCGTGAGGGTATCCATGGCAAGAACAACGTAACATGTATCGACTGCCATATGCCTAAAGTCCAAAACGAAGACGGCAAAGTATTCACCGACCATAAAATCGGTAACCCATTTGACCGCTTTGAAGATACGTGTGCGCAGTGCCACACCCAAGACAAAGAAACACTAAAAAGCGTTGTCGACAGTCGTAAGGCAAGTGTTCAGGAAATGAAGCTACGTGCCGAGAAACAAATTGTCGCGGCCCACTTCGAAGCGAAAGCGGCCTGGGATGCCGGTGCAACCGAAGAAGAAATGAAGCCTATCTTGATGGATATCCGTCATGCACAGTGGCGTTGGGACTATGCGATTGCCTCCCATGGTGTTCATATGCACGCACCGGAAGTCGCACTACGCGTTCTGGGTACCGCACTTGATAAAGCTACTGATGCTCGTACCAAAGTCGTTCGTTTGCTAGCAACGAAAGGTATCATGGAAGAAATTCAAATCCCTGATATCTCAACCAAAGAAAAAGCACAGCAGGCTCTAGGTATGGACATGGACAAGATGAATGCTGATAAGGCTGAATTCCTGAAAACTGTCGCACCAGAGTGGAATAAGCAAGCCGAAGTACGCGAAGCGTCTTACTAAGACCTATCGAATATAAATTAGTTAAGCCAACTAATAGCCCTCTCCTTCCCATGGAGGGGGCTTTTTGCATTTCACCCGTCATACCCACCCTAACCCTATTATTGAAAAGTGAAGGGGATTAAAAGCCTGAAAGACCATCGGTGTTTACCAACAGGCTTCAATGTAACAAAGAGTGCTCCTCCCCATTTTCAAGGGGGAGGCTGGGAGGGGGTTTATATGTAGGGGAAAAAAGACTTACAGCAACTTCTTGGCGCGGTTAATCGCCGTGATCAGCTCCACGCGGTTAAGATCAGGGTGTTCACTATCAAGTGCCTGCTGCCAGGTATCAATCGCCTTTTGGTAACGGGCGTTAAGGAAATAATCAGAAGCCAATAACATCAACGTCGGAAGGTTATTTTCATCGAGTGCCAGAGCCTGATCCAATAACTGGTCCACCTCTGTACTCAAACGCTGGCCATCTCGATAGTAGATCGCCGTCGCCTGCGCCGAAAAGATATTTGCCTGCGGCTCATCAGCCAAGCGGGCTGAATAGCTGAAAGAAAGCGCGGCATTTGCGTATTCACTAGCATACATATAGGCATTGCCCAACGCATACCACAGCTCACCATTTTGCTTATCATCACGCAGTTTATTTTGGATTTCTTCAATACGTTTTTGATTAAATTCAGTACCTGTTAATCCTGCTAGATCGCTGTTTTCAGCCTCATTGCTGACACCACCCGCAGGTTGGTATGTTGGCTGCCCAAGAAAAGCATATACGCCAACTGATAAAGCAAGCAGAACAATACTGAGCAATATCGGTGTCCTTGCACTTTCTCTATCACTGCTGGCATGGCCTCGCCAGATTATGAGCAACCCTACCACTAGCAGCACAGTAAAACCTATTCCGAATTCCAATTTTTGTCCCTACCCATAACCATAAACAGGCCTTCATTTTACCTGTTCCAGATTAAACACGTCAGTCTGTCAGCCTGATATCCGCCTCAGCCTTAACCTAGATCAATTCTTGATTTTTATAACAATAAGCAACTGATTTTATTAATTATCCCTACTTATTGATAATGACATCACATGCAAGGGTGTTGGCAATAAAACAGTTGGCATGGGCTTTTTGATGCATTTTGTCTAGCGCCTCGTCACTCACAACCAAACCATCAACAAAAACGATTTTGGGATTGAGTACAATCCGAGACACCTGGGTACGATTTTCGGTGTTCTTGCCCAGCTCAGCTGTCGCTGTATCGTGATAGCTGGCAACTGGCAGGCGCTTCAAATGGGCAATCGCGAGAAACGTCAGCATGTGGCACGACGATAAAGCCGCAATCAGGCTTTCCTCAGGGTTCACTAGGTTAGCATTCCCCTTGTATTCGGGAGCCGAAGATCCTTGAACCTGCTGGCCACTACCAAAACTAATAGTATGGTCACGGCTAAAATCCTGATCTGTTTTTTCCGACTGCTGCCAATCAACTTGTACTGTAAAACTCATCTCACTCTCCTTGTTTGTATACGCAAGTTACCTAGTTTATATCCAAGCCTACAGATAGTAAAAAAGCTCCATCAGGAGCCTCTTTATACCAATCTGGAGCCTTTGCTTTAAGTAAAAGCTTAAAGCTCGAAATCACCAAATGCTTCGCTGTCTACTTGACGCTCGAGGAACGCAACCAAGTCATCATGACCACCGATATATTGGCCATCAAGAATAATTTGCGGCACAGTACGAACAGTCTGGCCCGTCTTCTGCTCAATAAATTCAACCATCGTCGTTTTTTCCAGGTCAGGACCCAGTACTAAAGTAGTGTATTCCGTACCGCGATCATCAAGAATTGCTTTTGCTTTTACACAAAATGGGCAACGAGGCTGAGTGATAACGATGTTCTGGTAGCCCGCAAGCTGTTCAATGGTCATGTCAGACATAAAATTCCATTAGGTTAATCAGGGTTCTGTTTCCCGCTAAGATAATAGAAAGCTGGTCTGCATTACAAGCCTCTTAGATTGATTAAGTTACCAGAGTTAACCATTCAGGCAATTCGAACAGGAATCCGCTGCCTGCCAAAAGCTTTGGGCGGGGCAAACCGTCCTGAGAGCTGGTAGCCACAGTACATGCACTCTCCGGTATTAGTAAGTGCACAGTCACCTAATTTATACCAGTTTCGGGAAAGCACTTTTTTCTTGCAGCCTGGACAATAGGTACTATCACCGACCTCGTCATAAATGTTGCCGACATAGGCATAGTTTAACCCGTTTTTAAGTGCAATTTCTCTCGCCCGCTGAACAGTCTCCGGCGGTGTACTTGGTTTATCCAGCATTTTAAAATCAGGATGAAAGGCACTGAAGTGGATAGGAATATCCGGGCCCAGGTTGTCATACACCCAGCAAGTCAGCTTCTCTAGCTCAGCCGTGCTGTCATTTTCATCGGGGATTAATAACGTCGTAATTTCAAACCAAACATCCGTCTCATGATACAAATACAACAAGGTATCAAGTACTGGAGCCAAGTGCCCGCTGCAGATTTTATGGTAAAAGCGCTCGGTAAATCCCTTCAAATCAATATTGGCGGCATCCATGTGGCGGTAAAACTCGACTCGGGGTTCATCACAAATGTAACCCGCACTGACCGCGACACTATGTATCCCCAGCTCATGGCATGCCTGCGCAGCATCCACGGCATACTCCATGAATATCACCGGATCATTATAGGTAAAGGCAATGCTATCACAGCCATACCGCTTTGCCGCCTGTGCAATTTGCTCCGGCATTGCCATCTCGCCCAGCGTATCTATCTCACGAGATTTACTGATACTCCAGTTCTGGCAAAACTTACAGCTCAGGTTACAACCTGCGGTCCCGAACGATAACACCGAGCTACCCGGATAAAAGTGGTTGAGTGGTTTTTTTTCAATAGGATCAATGCAGAAACCACTAGAACGACCATAGCTGGTAAGAACTATCTCACCATCGAGAGCCTGTCTGATAAAGCAGGCACCTCGCTTGCCATCCCGAAGTCGACAATGTCGAGGACACAGATCGCAGATAACCCTACCATCGTCCAGTCGATGCCAATACTTGGTTTTAAATACACTCGGAGGCTGTAACATCTAAATCACTCGACATGTAAATTTGTTCCTATACTAAATATAGTATTGTCAGAAATAACCGTGTGATTTCAATGAATATTCGTCCACCCGCTGTTGCGGGTAGCTTTTATGACAAGTCCCAAAAACACCTTCAATCTCAGCTTGATAGCTGGTTGATACCCGTCTCGAATGAAAACAAAAAAGTTCGGGCGCTGATTGTTCCCCATGCGGGATATATCTATTCGGGAAAAGTTGCTGCACAGGCATACCGCTATCTGAAATCACAGGCAGAGGATATCCGCAAGGTGATCCTCATTGGTCCCAGTCATCGCTATTTTTTCCAAGGATGTGCAATTCCTTCAGTTGACTATTTCTCCTCACCACTAGGGGATATACCGATTGATAAGCAAGGTGTTGAAATTATGAAGGAAATAGATGATATTGAAGTATCGGACCAAATTCATGCCTTCGAGCATTGTCTCGAAGTACAGCTACCGTTTCTGCAAACTTGTTTAAATAAATTTACCCTGTTGCCGCTCTTAACCAGTAATGTATCACCAGTCAACGTCGCTAATTTACTCGATTCGTTATGGCAGGATGAAAGTACACTGTTGGTCATCAGCAGTGATCTTAGCCATTTTCACCCTTACTCCGAAGCGCAGCGAATTGACCAAAACACCTGCTCTTTAATTGAACACTTCGAACCCACTCTCACCCCTGAGCAAGCATGCGGTTCGACCGGTATAAACACATTACTTTTACTCGCGAAGCAACGGGATTATCAGTTAACACGCATGGAATTAAAAAACTCCGGTGATACAGCCGGAGATAAGGAGAGAGTCGTCGGATATGTCAGTTACCTCGTATCAGAACCTAAATAAAGGGGAGCTTACCCAGCTACTAGATATTGCCCGGGAAGCAATTCGTGGCCACTTTTCAGAGGACTTGCCTCGCCCGCCTCAACTCGATCTATATGGTAAAAAATTACTCCGGCCCGGTGCCTGCTTTGTGACACTCGAAGTCGACGGCCAACTGCAGGGTTGCCTTGGCTCAGTAGCCGCTAACTCACCATTAGTCCTAGAAGTACATAACAAAGCGCGCGCCAGTGCCTACCAGGATCGGCGCTTTATGCCACTCACGGAAGATCAGCTAGAACAATTAGTAATTGAGATCTCTGTCTTGTCTGAGCCGGCAGTACTTGCTGTCGACTCCGAACAAGAACTCATTGACTATCTTGAAAATAATAGAGTTGGCGTCGTATTGTCGGATAATCACAGCCAGGCCTTGTTCTTGCCTCAGGTATGGGAGCAGCTCAAATCTCCCAAGGACTTTATCCGTCACCTGAAGTCAAAAGCGGGTTGGAATGCTGTCTACTGGTCACCAAGCATGGAAGTCAGAACATTCACCGTCACCAGTATTAAAGGCAAATACTTTTAGTCCCTAGAGTATTCAGTTGAATACAGCAAAAAAAATAAGCCCTTAGTACAAGGGCTTGTTTTAAAATATCATTCAAGCGGGCCGTCGCTACTGCGTAGTTAAATTAGCTACTGTGCAATGAGACCATATGGAACCGAGCTAAAAATTGCCGGTTGCTTGGCCACCGTCGGCACCTCATGCGGGCCTCTCCAGTCCAGCAACATGATGGCCAGCACATTTCGGTGTTCACCATCAAGCAGTTCAGTTTCCCCTTTCACCGACGGCACCATACCCGCCTCCCGGTCAATTGAACCCTGAATAGCCTTGCGGGCTTTCTCTACCACAGGATCACTTTCCAGCCCCGCCAGCAGAAAGTTTATACCGACTTCCGCCACAACATCTTCTTTCGAGCGAGCCAGAATAGTATCGATATTCTGGCGGTAGTAATCGAACACCCACTGAAAATCTCGCTCGTTAATTGGGTGCTGGTAGTACTCTGATGCTGCAAATATGATATGGGTCAGGCCATAAATTTTATTCATAAACTGCTGCTCGGTAAGCTCCGCATCCTTACTATCCGGATAGGTCGCTCTGAACACCTCAATGAATTTATCAACGACATCCTGTTCGCCCAACTGACGTAACCAATACACCTGGTTGGCAAGCTGGGCGGCCCACGCTCGAATCATGTCCGGATCCGTCGCATATTTGGCAAAATCATAACGGCGGATCACCTCACGCAACGTCTTATCATTTTGATGTTTGAGGCCATATTCATTGGCACGGGCCATCGAGCCCAGCAAGTCGACCCCAAGATACAGATATTCAGGTTGAGTGCGGGTAGCTGCATACCTTAGCTTGCCTCGAACATCCGCTTTTTTGCTGTAGTTCTGAATACGAGTTTCTGAATATGCTTTAATTTGCTCCGGGGTATGCACTTCGGTAGCAAACTTGTTCAGCCGACTTGCAACACGAGCCATATCCGACCAAATTGCCGCAGCGTATTTTTCATCTTGGGTCTGGCGATACATTCGAAGCCCGTAATGCCCCATTTTGAAGGCCGGTAACGAGTAGAGCCTGGCCTCGTAAGTGTTTCGGATAAGATCGGCATCTTGCTGATAGGAAGAGAGCGTTTCTGGTTTCTGCATCGGAGATGAGGCCGTTTCGGCATAGACTCCCCATACCAATAAAGACAGGAAGAAAACCAACCCTACATTCAAAGACTTCATATACCCCTCCATTGCCACCCACTCGATGTACATCCTAGTCGCACAAAAACGCTACCAGACGACCATAATGGTTAAGTCAGAACAAGGTCAAATATACGGACAATGCGAACTGAAACGGTGTGATCAAGCTTAACAACTTGAACACTTATTCACAAAATCGTTCTGTAGGTCAGATTAATTCGAGGTGATTTGGGCCGCTGAGTTTTGGGAACTGAGTGAGACCAGAACTGCTGGGTTGTTCCCGCCATGACCAACAACGAGCCGGATTTCAGGTTAAACTCCTTTTTCTGCTTGCTCTCAAGATGCGTCAACACAAAGCGTCTTTCCTCTCCGAAGCTGACAGAAGCAATTACAGGCTGCAAACCTAGCTCCGCCTCATTGTCCTGGTGCCAACCCATATAATCCTGTCCGTCGCGATACAGGTTGGCCAATACCGAGTTGAATGAGCGATCACACACTTGCTCGCAGGCTGTTTTAATCGCCAACAAAGAGGGTGTCCAGGGAGCCGGATTCATAGTCAGCCCAGAATAGGTATAAACAGCCTCGCCGTACCACGCCTGTAATCTTGGCTGTAAAATATCACGTCCAAACATCCGGATGGTTTCCTGTTGCCAATTCAACTCGGCTGACAACTGACGGAAATACGCCTCGGAATCGACGTCAGATATAAATTCCGGTGCCCAATACAGTTTTCCATCAGGTATATCCAGCCACTCACCAGACTCAGCATGAGACGAAAATAGATCCAAGTTCTCCATTACGACCAATCCTTAGTTTACTAATACCAATCTAGATAAGTAGTTAATCAGATAGTTGCGCAGGAAAAATCACTAGGCTCAACGACGCTGCTCAATCGGTAACCAATCCTGATGTTCGGGGCCAATATAGTCAGCACTGGGTCTGATAATCCTATTGTGCGCCCGCTGCTCAAAAACGTGGGCAGCCCAACCGGTTAATCGACTCATCACAAAAATAGGCGTAAATAACCGAGTCGGGATCCCCATGAAATGATATGCCGTCGCATGAAAGAAATCAGCATTGGCGAAGAGTGACTTCTCCCGCTTCATCACGGCTTCAACCCGAACCGAAATATCATACAGCACAGCATCATTAGCTTGCTTGGCCAACTTCTCGGACCAAGCTTTGATCAATACGTTTCTCGGATCTGACTCTCGATAAATCGCATGACCGAAACCCATAACTTTCTCTTTTTTGGCCAGCATTGCCAAAATCCCGGCTTCCGCCTCGTCAGGTGTTTGCCAACATTCGATCATGTCCATCGCTGCTTCATTGGCACCGCCATGCAAAGGCCCACGCAAAGTACCTATCGCGGCGGTAATACAGGAATAGAGATCAGTCAACGTTGATGCACAAACCCTCGCAGAAAACGTCGATGCATTAAATTCATGCTCGGCATAGAGAATCAAAGAGCAGTTCATTGCCTGTCGATGCAATTCTGAAGGCGTTTTTCCGGTGACCATTTCTAGGAAATAACCACCAATGCTATCTTGCTCGCAGTAAGTTTCTATCCTCACACCATGGTGACTATAGCGATACCAGTAACAAATGATGGCAGGCAACAAAGCAAGCAGCCGGTCAGCCTTGTCATATTCCTCGACAAAGTCATGTTCCTGTTCAAGATTACCAAGCATTGAGCACCCGGTTCGCATCACATCCATTGGATGGGCATCTGCGGGGATCTGTTCGAGAACAACCTTTAAGGCCATTGGTAATCCACGATAGGAAATTAACTTAGTCTTGTAGGCAGCAAGCTCTGCTTTGGTCGGAAGGCTCCCCTTAAGCAGCAGGTAAGCGACTTCCTCAAACTCTGCATTTGTCGCCAAGTCTGAAATATCATAACCGCGATAGGTTAGTCCCGTGCCGGTTTTGCCAACAGTACACAATGCCGTTGAGCCGGCACTTTGTCCACGCAGTCCTTCTCCACCCAATGCTTTTTGTGTGGCTGACATAATCTGGCTCCTTGCTGTTCAATGGCCATACCCAAACTAAAGATAGGCCAGAAAGATCAGCCGAACCAATTGAAGGGCTAGACACTTAATGCGATATCAACCCATACAAGGCGATGATCCGATCCCGCTTGCGGCCGCGACCGCCCTCTCTCATCACAAATTAAAGATCGCATTGGGTCTTTCTTATCTGGCCAGAAAATGCCAGTTTGCGATACAGTCAGATTCGAAGATGGCAGAACATAATCTAATCTCAATCCTGAAATATGCGTCCATTCAGTCCCCCTCCCTTTACGCTGCTGCCAGGGAATAGTAAAGCGCCCCCCGAGGCTTTTCGGCGTCATCTTGCCAGTACTGACCGAATGGTTTAGTCGCGGATGAAGCAGAAGGTCACGGACTGCCGGTTTCATCCCGTCACCATCGACCATATCTGCATTGAGATCGCCCATCACCACAAAGGCATCTTTCGCAGCCAGGCCACCGGCTCCGCCGTCATCGTCACGAAGATAGCTCGCACTATTGATGATATCGGTTACTAGCTTGAGCTCATCATGATTACGACGTGCATTGCGCTTCTCGTCACCATCAAATACTGGAGGGGTCGGATGGCAGCACAGTAGGTGAACTATCTGACTACCAACTTCAATAGGGACAACTACATGGTTTTTAGACGATAGTCGCAATACACTTTCGGCTTGCTCGCTGTAATAATTCGCCGGCATCACGTTATCGGGCAGATCTTGCCAGAGCATGTTCTGCCAGCTTCGGATCTTATTTTCTGCAATGGGATATTGAGACAGGATGACAAAGCCAAAATGACCATGGTGTTCACCGAAGCCCAAACCGTCAGCGGGCAAAGTCAGTACTCCGTCGCCATCAAGATCATGGGGGCTCATCAGGCCGGTATTTGTCGGCGGGCAATAACGATAGGGGTACTCAATGGGTTGTTGCTGATACTGAGGACGCTCGAGATAGTGACGACAAAAGTTAGCGACACTGCCGTCATCACCACCATTTCCCGGATGGTCAAACTCACACAGCATCAGTACATCCGGGCGGGTATGTTGAATAATTGCAGCCAGTCGCGACAACCGAGCATCCGATTTTGACGCGGTTAACTCAAGGATTTGCCCGGGAGCAGGTGCTGACATTGAGATATTGAACACCGCAACACGAAGTGATTGCGACGATGAAGGTTCAGATAACAAGAAAGACACTCGATTAAACAAAAGAAGCGGAAATTATATACTAAATTCACTAGTTAATTTCCGCTCAGTTCTACCCCCCAACAATACACCTTTCAGCTCATCAGCTGAGTGATCGCCAACCGGATTTGCTGCGCATCATGCATCGCCCGATGCTTCACCGGCCCCTGCTCTTCCAGTGCCAACTGGAACCGAGCCCGTTCGATACCATTTTCCTGCATCAGCCAGTGACCAATCTCCGTTAACATAAACGACGGTCTCATATGCGCGGCATGATAGAGCCTGCCCAACCAAAAAAGATCCCACTGACTATCACAAAACACGTATTCATACTGACCGAGAGCAGCATTAAGATGCTGGCATACCTCAACCACCTGCAAGCCTTTTCGGTGCAGTTCCTGACGAGAAATTTGATGAATTTCATGTTCGGCGAAGTCATCCCAGTATTGCCAAACATCACTTGCCGTTAACGGGTTAATCAGTAAGCTGTTGCCACTACCATCTGGTAAAGAGTATCCCACTTCAATCGGGTAAGACTGATCGGATAACCCAGACGCCTCAAAATCCAACGTTGCCCACATTGCACTCTCCCTGATGCTTATTCTGATCTTCTTCGTAATACAGAACGGCGACTTCCTGTCGAAATTACACTGAATCACGAAATACTGAATGTTACTGCAGCATTGTCTACGTCTTTTTGTATTAACAGATGTAAACGAACTACACAATAAATGTAGTCGGAATCTGCCTTCTAAGGGTAAAAAAGTCGCCACAGCTCACTATTGATACAATTGTACTCAACGATGATTTGCCACAGTTTGATAAGTATCAAAATCATCAACAGCAAAACAGACAAAATAGACTTGTACAATATTGTCATTGCTATCGACCACTTATTGAACTGTCTTGACCGCATTAACAATTGCATCCACTTCGAGTGTCGTAATATCAATTTGAATAGCTAATAACTGGCCATTTTCTTTCCATAATTAGCTCAACATCATGACGTGATGTTCAATATCAATTAGGATCTAGACAAACAGACCCACTCGAATAACACCATGACTCCAATTATAGGTTTTGCCGGCTATAGCGGCTCGGGGAAAACAACCCTTCTGGAACAACTGATCCCACTACTGAAGCAACAAGGCTTACGGATTGGGTTAGTTAAACACAGTCACCACTGCATCGACCCTGATACCCCAGGCAAAGACAGTTACCGACTTCGCCATGCCGGATGCGCGCAGACACTCATGGCAACCAAAGAAAGGCATATGCTCTATTTCGAGTACCCTGAAGAGGAACGCGAAGAACCGGAGCTGCAAGCCTGCCTACAGCAGCTCGATCATAGCCAGCTGGATTTAGTATTAGTGGAAGGGTTCCGCGACGAGAAATTCACCAAAATTGAAATTCACCGCCCTAGTTACGGCAAACCGCTGCTATACCCAAACGACGGCGGCATAATCGCTTTCGCCACTGACGGCAACAAGCCTGAGGGGTGTACGCTCCCCCTACTCAATATCAATCACCCAGAAGAAGTCGCCAAGTTTGTTGTTTCTTGGTTAAAAGCGCAATAAACACGACAATATCTGAAAACGAAAAGCGAGAGCCAACAGGCTCTCGCTTTTTATATTAAGCTAACACATCCCCCCTTCTAAAAGAGAAGGAATAATGGCTAAACCTAAATCGCCCAGCCGCCCGCGTAGAATGCGACCAAGATAATGGCAATTAGCACGGTACCGATGTTCAGACGCTTGTATTCGCCCGAGATAATACGGCCAATGACCAATGAGCTGAAGCCCAGCATAATACCGGTAACGATATTACCCGTCAGTACAATGAATACGGCACACATCAGGCCAGACAATGCATCAACAGAATCGCTCATGTCCAACTTGCTGACATTGCTCATCATTAGCAGACCAACATACATCAATGCAGGCGCCGTCGCATAAGCAGGAACAAGGTAACTAACAGGTGATAAGAACAGCATTAGTACGAACAAACTACCAACAACCGTCGCGGTCAAACCTGTTTTACCACCAGCAGCGGTACCGGCAGCCGATTCGATATACACGGCTGCAGGCGCACCACCGACAAAACCGGCAAAGATACTACTGACTGAATCCGCTGTCAGAGCTTTACCACCGTTAATGATCTGCCCATCTTTATCAAGCAAATTTGCCTGACCGGCGACTGCACGGATCGTACCAGTAGCATCAAAGATTGCGGTCATAACCAATGCCAACACACTTGGAATAACAATCGGGTTCAACGCACCCATGATATCCAAGCTGCCAAGCAGCGACTCACCTTCAGCACCAAATGACGGCATGGCAAATAAGCCCTGATACGTCACATTCGGATCGAAAACCAGACCGAAAATAGAAATAGCGACAATCACCAGCAAGATACCACCAGGTACGCGACGCTTCTCAAGACCAAAAATAGCCGCCAGACCAATGATGGACATCAACACAGGCAGCGAGGTAAACGAACCCAATGTAACCGGTAAACCTGCATGCGGGTTCTTCACAACCAGACCAACGCCGTTGGCAGCGATTAGCAACAGGAATAGGCCGATACCGATACCTGTACCGTGAGCAATACCAAACGGCAAGTTGGTTAAAATCCACTGGCGGACGCCAGTCACGGTAATCGCGGTGAAGAGCACACCCATAAGGAATACGGCACCCAGAGCAACAGGAATGCTAATTCCCTGGCCAAGTACCAAGCTAAATGCGGTGAAAGCGGTCAGCGAAATGGCACAGCCAATCGCCATCGGTAACTTAGCCCACAGCCCCATCAGCAACGAACCAAATGCCGCCACCAGACAGGTTGCTATGAATACCGCCCCCTGGTTAAAGCCTGCAGCGCCAAGCATACTTGGTACAACGATAACCGAGTACACCATCGCAAGAAAAGTTGTTAAACCTGCAACCATTTCCTGTTTTACGGTACTGCCGCGCGCCGAGATTTGAAAATAACCGTCTAACCCGCTTTGTGGTTTAGCTTCTGAGGCTATATTCGCGGGATCACTTTGAATTGTACTATTTTCAGACATGGTGATAGTTCCTTGTTTGTCGTAGAGAGTAAAGAGTGCGCTGTACCTCGATCAATGAGACGCTCTCTTTACTGCCCAGAAAGTTTGTTGAGCTTCCTCTCAACGTAAAATCAATTTCCTCTATACTTCTTTTATTCTTTGAAATCTTTAGCTACGAGCAATACATCATCCGCGTTCGTACACCAAGCGACCATCAACATAGGTCCGGTAAATACTGCGGTCATCACCCAGAGTCATCAGCAAGAACAATTTGTCTGCCAAGTCTTTCGAGCTGTCATAACGCAACTGCTGAAGCGGTGTTGCACACGGATCGATAATGACAAAATCGGCTTCTTTGCCCACTTCGAAGTTACCAATCAAATGATCCAACGATAGGGATTTCGCCGCTCCCAATGTAGCTAGGTAGAAGGCCTCAAAAGCCGAAAGTCTATGCTGCTGAAGCTGCATCACCTTGTAGGCTTCATTAAGGGTTTGCATCATGTTGAACGTCGTACCAGCACCAATATCAGTTCCCATACCTACTTTGACATTACGTTTCCAGGCTTCCTGAAGCTTGAACAGACCGCTGCCGAGGTAGAGGTTGGAGGTCGGACAGAATGCGATAGCCGAGTCGGTATCCTGCAGGCAGTCCCACTCTTTGTCTTCAAGATGAATACAATGAGCAAATACGCTCTTGGAACCAGTCAGACCGTGGTGATGGTAAACATCAAGGTAGCCATCTTGCTCCGGAAACAGTTCTTTCACCCACTCAATCTCATTCTTGTTTTCACACAGGTGAGTATGTACATAGGTGTCTGGGTACTCTTCCTTCAGCTTACCCGCCATTGCCAATTGCTCAGGTGATGAAGTCGGTGCAAAACGCGGGGTGATCGCATACAGCAAGCGACCACGCTTGTGCCATTTTTCAATCAACTCCTTGGTCTGGTTATAACCGACTTCCGGGGTGTCTAGCAGGTACTCCGGCGCATTGCGATCCATCATGACCTTGCCGGCGATCATTCGCATGTTGATTTTTTCGGCTTCTTCAAATAACGCTTCCACCGATTCAGGGTGAACAGTACCGAACACCAATGCCGTCGTCGTACCATTGCGCAAGAGTTGCTTGATGAAGAATGTCGACATTTCCCGCGAGTAGTCTTTGTCTTTATAACGAGCTTCGGTCGGGAAGGTATAGTTGTTTAGCCATTCAAGCAGCTGCTCTCCGTAAGCACCAACCATCTCCGCCTGCGGGTAGTGAATATGGGTATCAATGAAACCGGGCATAACCAACTTACCCGGGTAGCTGCGAATACGCACCGACGCCGGTACCAGATCCTTGCCCTCTTCCCAAGGGCCGACCCATTCAATACGGCCATTATTAACCAGCATCAAACCGTCTTCGATAAAGCGAATGTTGTTTTCGATATCCTCAGGCTTATCGACCACGTGGGCAATATCCATAATCGATGCACGAATTGCCTTAATAGATTGGGTATATTCCATAATTACCTCATTAATGTCTTTGTCCGCCAGCTTGCTGTTTACTCATGAAATCCGTAGGGCGATAACATGTACAAGCTACGTACTGACCTTTTATAAATCTGTTTTGTGGAGTATTCGATGTTCATTTTCTACAAAAAACCTAACTGGTTGCTGAACTGCTCCCTGAACCAGTTTCTGAACTGAAACCAGAAAAGCACCCAACATCGGCTCCTTGCCACTTAACTACGATCTGGCTCTGCCTGCTGGCGAGCAAGGTTTTCTTCCTCTTCCAATGCACGGTCACATGCTTCACACTCTTTGATCTGCTCTTTCAACGCTTCGCGTTTTTCCTGGGCACTTTCTGCTTCATCTGCACGATTAATACCCATTCCAATATTCAACACCAATGCAACCAGCGAACCTGTTGTGATCCCTGAACCTAAAATCACCCTCATTGAATCAGGTAAGTGAGTGAGAATTTCAGGACGCACTGTCACCGCCATACCGGAAGCGACACCCACAGCAATGATCAACATATTACGTTTAGTAAAGTTAATGCGCGAAAGGATACCAATACCTGCTGAGATGATCATTGCAAACATCACCAAACCTGCTCCACCCAATACAGGGGAAGGTATTGTCACGACGATACCGCCCAGCTTCGGAAACATACCGGCTAATAGCATGATTACGCCCGTTACAGCGACCACATGACGACTAGCAACACCGGTGATAGAGACAATACCTACGTTCTGGCTGAATGATGAAAATGGTGTTGCACCAAACACCGATGCCAAGGCGCTACCTATCCCGTCACACAAAATTCCGCGTGACAGCTTCTTGCCGGTTAGCTTGGTATGGGTGGCATCACTCAGAGCAAGAAAGTCCCCGGTTGATTCCATGATGGTTACCAGATAGGCAATCGACATCCCGATAATACCGCTAACAGTAAAGCTCAGTCCAAACGGTATTACTTTCGGCAACGCAAAGAACTCAGCATCACGAACAGGAGAGAAATCAACAATACCCATGAAAATCGCCACAATGTAACCGACTGCCATGCCAATTACGATAGCTGCGGCCGAGATGATACCCTTGCCAACCTGCGACAATACGATAACCACCACCAGCACCAACAGCCCCAACATCAAGTTACTGACCTGGCCGTAACCTTCCTGCCCGACAAAACCTCCGGCAAACCAGTCAACCGACACCGGCAGGATAGTCAAACCAATAAGAACAACAACCGTACCGGAAACAACAGGCGGAAACAGCTTACGGATCTGAGGCATGAACCGGCTACCAATAATCATCACCAGTGATCCCACCAGCGAGGCGCCGAAAATACCTGAGACACCAGCATCCAAACCAATGGAAATCGATATTGCAACAAAGGTAAAACTGGTTCCCATAACTACCGGCAAACGGATCCCTACCGGTCCTACCCCCTTACACTGAATAATCGTTACCACCCCTGATACCATCAGGGCTGCATTAACAAGGATGACCATTTGATCGGTCGGTAAACCAATCGCACTACCAACAACCAGAGGAACAGCGATAATCGCCCCCATAGCAGCCAGCATATGCTGTAAAGCAAGTAAAATTGCAGCTCCGACAGGAGGCTTGTCTTCTACGTTATAAAAGAGTTTCATTTCAATACCATCCGTTTCTTTATACTTCCCTGGATATACGTCCGCCTTAAGGCTTCTCTTGTGCCTATTTAGCAGCAACGCATCCATTGAAAGATTGGACGAGTATGGAATCGATAACCGAGCCAGAAATTCCCCAAGGGTCCCACACCCGGCTCTATGCCAAGTGTTGCCTCACCCCTATACACCGCGACCAAAACATGTTTAGTCAATACCGGCCAAGCTATGACAGCTCACTCGTAATTAATATCTATCGATATAAAATAAAAGCGGTCATTTCCCATCCCCTGAAAATTAACCGCTTTTAGTATTACTTAGAGCTTATTAAGACCTCTCAGCACCTTCTCTGGTGTGAAGTTCCATTCTCGGATCCACACCCCGCAGGCATCATGAATAGCGGTAGCAATGGCCGGAGCGGCACCGTTAACGCCAATCTCGGAGATTGACTTGGCACCAAACGGACCGACAGGATCGTCGCTTGGCACCAATGCCGCGCGGAAATCTCGCGGAATATCGCCAATCATAGGTGCACCGTAACTCTTCAGATCGGTGTTAAGCGGCACCCCGTTCTCGTCGTACATCAGCTCTTCGCACATACTGTGGCCAATGGCACGCATACTGGCACCGTAAATCTGGCCCAACGCCAAATCAGGGTTGATAGGCGTACCACAGTCAAGCAGCGCATGAAACTTGTTGATCTTGATTTCACCTGTGCGGGTATTTACCGCCACTTCAGCGAAGTTAGCTCCATATGGGAAAGCAAAGTCAGAAGTAATGAAGCTACCACTAGTCAGTAGCTGACCCCAACCTTTGCCGCCTTCAGCCTGATGCGCAATCTGACCGAAGGTCACTTGCTTGCCGTCTTTCCCTTCTACCGTTGCGGGGAAGACCAATTTAACATCAGCGACTTCTGCGCCTAGCATCTCGGCACCACACATCAAAATACGCTCGCGCATCGCTTCAGCCGCTTTCTTCGCGGCATTACCTGAGAAACAGGTACCGGAAGAGGCGTAAGCACCCTTATCAAACGGGCAGTGGTCGGTATCACCAGAGATCACCGTAATTTCTTCTAGCGGCATCTTCAGTGTTTCGGCAGCAATTTTGCCGACTACCAAATCCAGGCCTGTACCGATATCGGCGCCACCGGAGTGAACAATCAGAGTACCATCGGAAGCCAGCTTGGCTTTACAGTTCGCCTGATCGATATCAGGGATCCCTGATTTCTGCTGAATAATGGCAACACCACGGCCTACCGTCCAGTCAGCACCCAAATCTTCTTTTGGTGCATCCCATCCGATGTCTTCACGCCCCTGACGCAACACTTCATCCAGCGCACAAGAAAGTACACGAGGTGGCTCAGCAGGTAAGTCACCCTCACCAACCGCACCCTTGATTTTCAGCGGATCACCTTCATGAACTCGGTTCTTCTCGATAATATCGAGCAGATCCATATCTAGCTCTTCAGCCAGTTCAGCCAGCATCATTGTTAGCGCAAACACGCCTTTCGGTGCACCATATCCCTGATAGGCACCAGTCGGACAGATATTTGAATAATACGTTGTCACCTTAAAGCGCACATTATCAATCGGGTAAAGTGGCAGTGACAGCGCCGGACCATTTGAAGGCACGGTAAGGGCATGGTTACCATAAGGACCTGTGTTGGCCTCGAAATCCATGTCGATTGCTGTCAACGTACCGTCTTTTTTCATACCCACTTTCAGGTGCACCTTCGCAACATGGCGAGTTGAACACGCGATGAACTCTTCTTCACGGGTATAGTGAAGATAAACCGGACGGCCCGTTGTGAAAGTGGCAAACGCCGTTAGGTCTTCGACCAAGATATCCTGCTTGGAGCCAAATCCCCCGCCGACACGTTCTTTAACAACATGTACGCGGTTCTGTTTGATTCCTAGGATCCTCGCAACCTGGCGACGAACATGGAACGGCACCTGAGTTGATGCATGCATAACAACACGGTTGCCATCCATATAGGCGTAGCAGATATGCATCTCTGTCGGCGTCTGCTGGGCTTGCTTAGACTCGTAAGTACGTTCAAGGATTATATCGGCATCTGCAAAGCCCTGATCGATATCACCGATTTGGCCATTAACAGAAGCGGCGATATTCTTGCGCGGCATACAACCAATTGGGAAGTTGACAATCAGCTTACCTTCACGCGGATCTGCGTCTTTATTCTGCTCATCTAAATCATCAGGTGCACCTGCCAAATACTCAATCGGCTCGTTGTGAATGATTGGTGCATCGGCAGCTTGTGCCGCTTCAATGCTCATCACTGGCTTAAGCACATCATATTCAACATCAATCAGTTTCAAAGCGGCTTCTGCAATTTCAACGCTTTCAGCAACAACTGCAGCAACACGGTCACCCACGTGACGTAACTTTTGACAGAACATACGGCGGTCAAGCGGTGACGGCTCAGGGCCAGTCTGGCCACCCGGAGTGTAAGGAATATCCGGGCAGTTTTCATGGGTGATGATATGAACAACACCTTCCAACGCTTCAGCTTTGCTCACGTCTAAATGCTTAATCCATGCATGTGGGTGCGGGCTACGCAGCACCTTAAGAACGCAGGCATCAGCCGGGATGCGATCTTCAACATAACAGGGCTTGGCCTGAACCATTTTCACGGAGTCATCTTTCGGGCTGACCTTACCGACAACGTCCAGGTCATCACAAAATTCTGGTGCAACCTCTTCGGTATACTCTGGTAGACTCTTACGCTTCGCAGCCAACTCCACGACTTGGTAGAACTGTTGATAACCGGCATCACGGCTGAATAGGCCAGAAAGCGCGTCGTCGATTTCATCACGAGAAGGTGACGCAATACGCTCAAGCAAGTCGGTTAAGATCAAGGCAGCAGCGGGATCGTTATAACCAGACTGGACAACACCAACATCGATCATCGCTTGCTGAACAACACCCAGCTTATTGTGGGTACTGAGTGATTCAGCAGTACGTACATCTCCACCATCTAGCTGTGCTGCAATCAACAACGAGGCATTGACCAACTCGCCATTAAGCAAGATCACATCTGATCCGGCAAAACCATAACCATCATCACTATTACGTACAGAATGAAGACCCATTCCATGTAGTAATATCTGTACATTTTTACCGAGCTGGCACTGAAGTTCCTGAGGACGGCCGTTCAGAGTAAATTTAATAGTCATGGTTACGCCTCCTCAGCCAGGTGCTGACACTCAGCCAGTAAATCTGTCACAACAACACCGGCAATATAACGCTTGTACTCAACGCTACCTATAATATTGGCCACAGGATGTACAGCATCAGCAACCGCCTGTTCTAACAACTCACCTTTTAAATCTTGCTTTTCGACATCGCGTAAACGGACAGGCCTAGCCGCGCCATTATGCATCGGTGATACCCCGTCAAGTGCGATAATTTTGTTTCCGTCTTTGTCGATTGATACTGCAGCTGTTACAACAGCCAGACCAGCAGCAGAGCGGACAATGTTGTATCCAAGACAGGTAAGGTTCACATCCGGGATAATGACACTGGCAATCAAATCGCGCTTATCCGCTGAAATATAATCTTCAACATCACTTTCACGGCCATCGGCCAACACAACGCGTGCTTTCAGGGCTATCAGGCTTGGTACCAATAATGCCTCTGGTTGCAAAGCTGCGATCTCGCCACCCAAAGTGGCCTGATTGCGCACATGGCGGGAGTAGATAAATGCCGCGGCTTGCTTAAGTGCTACAGGCACCAGCTCACTGTCAATCAGGTTCTGAATTCGGCACATCGCACCGATATGCAGGGCTTCGCCTTGCTGTTCAATTTTGTCGAAGGCCAGGTTATCAAGCGAAATTGCTACCGTTTTCTCAGTTTTGCTTGGTGCGGCATTAAGCTTGGAACCACCGGCAAACCAGGTTGCAGCGCCATCATGTTGCTGCATTAAGTCGAGTGCTTGGGCAGTAGAGTCCGGTCTCAAGTAGTGTTCAATCATTTTTCTTACCTTTTTAGAATTCTACTTATCTTTAAATTCATAATCTCTTTGTAAAACAGAGGTAATGAAGGTCCTTTTAAATATTCTTAAGCAGTAAAAGGCAACTATTGAGCCAAACTTGATTGTCAGTCTGATAAGAGATGAGTTTCGTGAGCACGGTCAGAAATCGGACCAGAAATGAGACCTCTATCAACAAGGTATTTCGCATTCATCCAGGGGATAACGGTGATTTAGATACACCAAATAAGATTGCTTCTCAGTTCATCCGAATCATCTATCAAAATAGTATTGTTACTATCAAATTGATAACTATCAGGTGTGATAGTTGATAATTTCTTCAGAACAGCACTCAAGGGGAAATGACAGGCAAAAAAAGGGGGCCACCGCCCCCAAACATGAAAGAAATAAAATTAAGAGGATAGTTATAATCTATTGGACGCTAAGCTGGCTGAGCCAACGTCTTAGTAGATTGAGGGATGCCTGATGGCGATATTCAGCGGTTGAACGTTGATCGTCAATCGGGCGGATAATTTCACTATACATGGCGACAACTTCGTCGATAAACCTTGGTTTGGCTAATTTCTCGGTTGGTTGACCGATCACCAGCGATTCTAACTCGCGACTGCGAACAACCGTCGGTCCAACGGCACCAAAAGCCACTCTCCAGTCCACCAGCTTACCTTTTCCGGTACGACCTTTATGCACCTTCGCCAACCCTGCAACCGATAATTTGGTCAACGCATTGGCCGCCCGGGTTCCCACCTTGTGATAGAAAGTCACGGGCAAATCTGCCTGCGGGATCACGACATGGGTCAACATCTCACCTTGCCTGAGCTGACTGAGTCCCGGCGCCAGAATAAAATCTTCCAGTGCCATTTCTCGCTGCCCCTGCAGTGACGACAGAACAACGCGAGCATCAAGCAAATACAGTGCAGGCAGAGAATCCGCCGCCGGTGAGGCATTACAGATATTACCAGCCATGGTTGCTCGGTTTCGCAGGGCTGGAGCCGCAATCTTGGCGACGCTCTGACGCAAGACATCCGGTACCAGCGGGTGCTTCTCGATCTCGTTAAGAGTCACTCCGGCACCAATGAACAGTGCCGAATCAGCATCACCTTCCGCCTGAGATTCCAAGCTGGCCTGGGTGATATGCTTCAGTTCATCGATCGCATCGACAAATATCACATCATGGGTAAAACTTGGCGTCATACCCGGCCTGACACTGTGTTGTACCATCAGATCCGTGCCGCCGGAAAACAATGTATGATCCCCTACGGCCAGCTTGTCCAGCGCCTGCTCCAAAGTATCAGGACGATATACCTCTACCATAATCCCTCTCCTTTCTCGCTGGCGATCTTCGCTGCATCGACGATCATCCCGTAACCCGTGCAGCGACAGAGGTTACCCGAGATAGCCGTGCGGATTTCCTGCTCGCTCGGCTTGGCATTGACTTCCAGCAATGCATACAAAGCCAGTACCATCCCCGGCGTACAGAAGCCACACTGAACTCCTTTGGCCTCCAGCAGAGCATTAATCACACACTGCCCTTTCTCGGTCTGACGCAATCCTTCCAGGGTCATCAACCTGGCACCCTCGGCCTGGGCTAAAGGCATCATACAGGCATTAACCAGCTTGCCGTTAAACAAGATCGAACATGCGCCACACTCGCCTTCACCGCAACCTTCTTTGGTCGCCGTCTTGCTAAGATTACCGCGCAATGTGTTAAGTAGTGACTGCATTGGGTCGGCATCAACCTCGACCAGCTCATCATTCAAATAGAACTCGATCTTCATTTTGCCTTCCCTCCGTCTCTTACTTTGATTGCCGTTTCGCCCAAATAAAGGGCCTTACAGATTTTCTCCGGCGTCACCGGAATTGATGAAAACGACTTGCCAATTGCAGATTCAACCGCTGCGGAAAACGCTGCCGCGCCACCGTTGTGCGTCAATTCGCCGCCCCCTTTGGCACCATTCGGGCCAAACGGATAAGGGTTATCAACCAAATCACTTTCGATTGCCGGTACATCCAGCGCAGTCGGGATCACATAATCAGCCATGGTTTTCTGGGCGAACCCCCCATCTTTGTTCAGCTCCATTTTCTCGCAGCTGCCGTAACCAAGCGCCTGTACCAAACCACCGTCAATCTGGCCTTTGAACACCGTCGGTTCAATTGCCCGGCCAATGTCATACACCGCCCAGGCCCCAGTAATGTCTGTCTCGCCAGTCGCCATATCGACTTCAACCTCGACGACGTTCATGCCGTAACTGACTGCCTGATAGGCATTGCCCTGGTAGGTACTTTGATCCCAGACATGGTAATCCGGCTTGCGATACACCTCTTCGATTTCCTGCTGCTCACCTTCCTGCCAGTTAAGCTGCAGCTTCTGCGCGGCTTTCTCCAACAAGTAACCGACAATCAAAATTGAGCGGGATGCCACCGTCGGCCCAGAGTCTGGTACGATGCCGGTATCAGGCACCGCCAGTTGAATCGTATCCAACGGACGGTTCAGCGTATCTGCAACGATCTTACGGAACGTCAGGCTCAGCCCCTGGCCAATGTCGGTATTAGAAGCAAGGATCTGAACGGTTCCATCGGCAAGCTTGATCACTCGTACTCTCGCCCGCACCAAGGTATCTTCCAAGTCGCCGGCAAAGCCACAACCATGCTGGAAGACAGCCAGCCCAATACCCTTGCGTTTTCCACTGCCGAGGCATTGTTCATTGATATCTGGCTGGAAAGCATTGAGCGCGACTTTCGTGTTGTAGTCAGACAAACTCAGGATCCGCTCCAGCATCTCATCAAGTACCAGATCACCGAAGATCTTGGCACCCGTCAGACTGGTAGAATCCGACTTGAGGAAGTGGCGGTGCTTGAATACAGCCGGATCTTCGCCAAGTTGCTTGGCGATATGGCTCATGTGGGTTTCCATGCAGAAACAGTTCTGCGGTGAACCAAAACCACGGAATGCCCCTGTCGGCACCGTATTGGTTGTCCATGCATGGCCTTCGACATACACATTAGGAATGTCATAGACATTGGTCGCAGTGGTGAGGGAACGCTGTAGAACAATGCCTGAAAGGCTGAGATAGGCTCCGGAATTAATATCGAAATTCAGTTCCATAGCCACAATGTTGCCATCGGCGTCAATTCCGGTTCGGTAATGGAATTCGACCGGGTGGCGCTTGGACGTGAACTGGATATCTTCGCTACGCTCCAGCACTATCCGGATAGGCTGCTGCAATTTCTCAACCGCAACTGCCAACGGTCCGGCAAGTACATCAGGGTAATCTTCCTTGCCGCCGAAACCGCCACCGGTCGGGCACTGAATAGCACGCACATGATCATGGCCGAGTAACACCGCCATACAATGGTGAACATAGAAGGGACACTGCATCGACCCTTCGATGACGATCTTACCGTCCTTGGGGTAGCCAACACAACCTTGGGTTTCAAGGTATATATGTTCCTGGTAACCGGTACTGCACGTTTCCTCAATAATTGTTACTGCCTGTGCAAAACCCTCGTCGATATCACCTTTAGTCAACGTATGAGTATCAAGCACATTGTCTGTTGAATGAATGGCGCCATCGATGAGTGCTTTCGATTGTTCAACCGTATAAGCCGGCGTCAGCGGTGTATAATCCACCTTAATTTGTTGCAGTAGCTGTTCTATAACATCTGGGTCGGGGCCAACCAACAGATAAATAACCTGACCGACGAAGCGTACTTCTTTGTCCGCAAATGCCGGCCAGTCAATTTCTACGATAGGAAGTACATTTTGTCCCGGTACATCGTCGGCACCAAACAGATGGTAACCTTCAGGTAGTTCCGGGATCTTAACCGATTTAATTACGCCTCTGGGGCAAGAAGAGCGGTAGAACCGCCCTTCTAATAGTCCCTCGTAATGGCGGTCGGCAATATACTTAGCTTCTCCAGTGGCTTCTGCCCACTTGAATCGAGTATTAACCGTATCCATAACGGGATCTCACATTAGTCTAATTGATCCATTGTCTTCCATAGACGCTGGGCTACTTTGCTGGCTTCAGCATAGATAGGCGCAACATCGAACGGGAAAGCGCGATCTTCATACACAAAACGTCCTTCAACGATAACGCTGTTGACGTTACCCGCATTAATGCCAAAGGCAATATGTCCAGGCAGGTTGTCTGCCACAAACGGTGTCGGGCTGGTGTAGTCAAGAATGGTCAAGTCGGCCTTGTTGCCAGGGTCCAGGCGACCAAATTTGGCTCCGAAGTTACGTGCCAGGATTTCATTCCCGTTCCAAAGGTTGCGAGTGAAGCTATCAGGCCAAAGCGGGCCACCGGCATCACGATGCTTGAAAAAAGCAAATTTGAGCTCTTCAAACATATCAGCTCCAATACCATCAGTACCCAATGCCACATTCTTAAAGCGGGTCAGCTTGTTGTTGTAACCCACGTTGTTGTTCATGTTTGAACGGGCGTTATGGACCAGGAAGCCATCTTTGGCATTCAGGATATCGATATCGCGATCGGACAGGAACAAACCATGGGCCAGCAAGGTTTTCTCGTTGATCAAACCAAAGCTGTCGAGACGCTCGACAATATCTTGACTGTAATGATGGTGGCTATGGGTCACGTCGTAGCGATCTTCCGCTACATGGACATGGATACCACGCCCCGTTGCCTGAACAGCCTCGGCCATCATGGCCAAACCTTCGTTGGTCACCGTAAACGGTGCGTGGGCACCGATATGCGCTTCCACCAAGTAAGGTTCTGTCCCTTCTGCCTTGGCACGGTCAATAAGCTGGGCAAAGGCGATGTTCTCTTCGACACCCGCCATCATTTCCTTCATACCACCATTACGGTCGGTGGTTTCATAGCAGGTCATGCCACGCAGACCGGCTTTCAGGAACCCCTTGCGAAGGGTGTTAAGCGATCCCGCGATGTAGTTAGGCGAAGCATGATGGTCAATCACCGACGAACAACCATTCTTGATCGCTTCCAGCGAGCAGATCAGGCCACTGTAGTAGACCGCTTCCTCATCCAGCGCGCGGTCCATCCGCCACCACAGGTTCTTCAGAATCGAAATGAAATCCGGGCTTGGCTTGATATCAGCCATAATGCCGCGGGCAAGACCCGAGTAAAAATGGTTATGCGAGCAGACAATACCCGGCATGACCAGTTTTCCCTTCATCTCCTTGATAGTGGCATCTGGGTATTTAGCCGCCAGATTCGAACCAACTTCCTTGATCACGCCGCCATCGATGACGATATCAACGCTTTCCTTAATCAGTGCAGGTTCAAACTGCACTGCCGTTGCATTTTTTAGTAATAACATTCCTGATTCCTCACCTATACATCTACTTTGCCAAGAAGATAACGATGATGTGCATGAACATAGCTAATCATGATTGCTTCATCAGCCATCGACTCAGGCATATCCACTTCACTTTGTGCATTAATGCTGAAGGTATATAGTTCGCCCTGGGAACGAACCAGCACTTCCTCGCCTTCGATAAAGAAGCCGGCGTTGGTGCTGTTTGCGAAATCACCACGTAAGTTGAAGATGGTGAACTTGTCTTTATAAGGCTTGCTATCCCATGGGCAGAACTGCGCACAGTTACCACATTCGTTACAGTAAGCGTCAATATGCAATGTCTGATACTGATCTTTGAAACCAGGAATTGGCAGTGAAATATTGGCGCGGTTCGGACACACATCCACACACTTGCTACAGATATACGAACATTCCAAACAACGTTTTGCTTCTTGCTCGATAAAGTCTTCGCGATCAGCTTCTTCAAGCTGGTTCGCACTGATCATTTTGACCTGAATATCGCCTTTACGGGCGTAGACAGCTTCGGCCTTAACTTCGGAGGAAACATCCTGTAGCTGCTCCGACTTAGCTTCACGAGCCAGAATCGCCGTTGCTGCCTTGCGACCGCCGGAAATGGCAGAGACAATCGAAGAAGGACCGGTTTGGGCATCACCCATCAAGAACACATTCTCGACCGAAGTCTCGCAAGTTTTTGCATCGACAGCCGGCCAGCCATCTTCACCCATCGGCACACCGATACGGGTCAGCACATCGCGGTTTGACTGTTCACCCACAGCGGTAACCAATGCATCAACCTGAAGCTCGATAGTCTCATCGGTAGCAACCGGACGGCGACGGCCTTTCTCATCAGGCTCACCCAGCTCCATCACGCGGGCTGTCAGCTTGCCATCGGCACCGAACTGCTCAGGATTGGTAAGGAACATGAATTGAACGCCATCTTCAACGGCTTCTTCATACTCTTCCTTGTACGCTGGCATTTCTGCAATAGTACGACGGTACAAGACGGTGACCTTCTCGACGCCGTCAACCTTAAGGGCTGCTCGGGCACTGTCCATCGCGGTATTACCGGCACCGACAACAGCTACATGCTTACCAAGCTCCAACTTCTCGCCGTCGTTAAAGCTACGAAGGAATTCAAGCGACTTGAACACCTTGGTATTATCACCAGAGAGTGAAATCGGATTGCCTTTATCTGCACCTATACCCAAACAGATATACTTGAAGCCGCTTGATTTCAGCGTATCCACTGTCATGTTCGGATTGCAGCCGTACTCAATATGGACACCGTGATCTTTCACGAAATCAATATCGTGCTGAATCACCTCGGCAGGAATACGGAACTGAGGAATGATGTTCTTCACCACACCACCGGCATTGTGCTCTTTCTCAAACACGGTCACAGGGTGGCCGGCACGTGCCATGAAGTACGCTGCAGACAAGCCCGCAGGACCGGCACCAATCACCGCTACCGGATGCTTCGCCTTATCCAATTCCGGCTCATGCCACTTGGCCTTGTAGCCATCCCAGCCTTCAGCCAATGCGATTTTCTTCATTTCGCGGATGTTCAACGCACCTTCGTAATCACGGCGCGTACAGTTGTACTGGCACTGGTGATCACAAATGTGACCTGTGATTGCAGGCAACGCATTTCGTGAATAAATCACTTCCAGTGCTTCGGTGTACTTATGTTCACCCATCAAGCGGATGTACTCAGGAATATCCTGGCTAATCGGGCAGGCTGTCACACATGGCGCGACATAACAGTCAGTCAGAGGCACAGCTTTCTTCACGCTGATCTCTTCCGGGCCACGCCACTCTTTCTGAACGTAATCGGCAACCAGGGATTTAGCAGCCAACGCTTCCAGCTTGACGAGATCGACCTTTTGCATGCCCCACTCTTCACTGGTCTCCAGCTCCTTGGCACAGTCAGCCAAACGCAGATAACCACCAGGCTTGAGCAAGTCTGTCGCCATAGTAATTGGACGAATACCAGTCTCGAAGATTTCCTTGATATTAAACTTGCTTGCACCGCCGGAATATGAAATCGGCAACGTACCGTCAAATTCACGGGATAGTTCCAGTGCCACATTGATTGATAGCGGGAACAAGGCACGGCCTGACATATACATTTCTTTGTCAGGAAGACGGCCTTTGCGATTCAGCGTACCTAGGGTATTGGTCAGTTTAACCCCGAAACCGATACCTTTTTCTTTGCCGAGATCAACCAGGCGATGCAACATAGCTTTGGCATCTTCAATTTGTAGATCATGGCTGAATGACTCTTCGCTCAGAGCAACATAGTCAAAACCAGCATTATCAAGAATGCCACGAACGCGCTCGAAGCCCAGTAATGTCGGGTTCAGTTTTACGAACGTATTGATGCCCTTCTCTTCGAGCATATAGCGACAGATCGCTTCAATTTCGTTCGGAGGGCAACCGTGCATGGTGGAAAGCGTCACACCGCGAGTCAGCTGAGTTGGAATCGTGTCGGAAAGCTTATTCAGACGCTCGAAACGGTGTTCGAAGCCAAAGGTTTTAACGAAATCCGGATCGGTAATAAACTGGTTAAGTTCGGCGATGTAGGCATGGAAACTTTCATGCTTGCTCGAATCGACCATATCGTCGATGTATTTTTGCATCGGCGCTGTCTGGATACCCGCCAGATCATAGCCCACACTCATATTGAAGATAAAAGACTTCTCTTCGCCGTCACCGCGTGGAGCAAACACTTCTTCCAGTAGATGAAGCGCAATCCAAGCTTTCAGGTATTCATCATAGGCTTTTATCAGGGTAAATTCTGTTGACCACTCGGTGTTGAAGCACTCATCTTCGGCATCGATACATGGCTTGGCTAGTTCCAGCTGATCCAGTTTCTGAACTGTTTTCAGCTCCATGAAACGGCCGCCAGCAAGCCAAGAGCAAATGATGTTTTGTGCCAACTGAGTGTGCGGTCCTGCGGCAGGGCCTACAGGTGTTTCACAGTTCTCACCCCATACGGATAAGTCCTTTGCATTATCCTTGCGATAAAATTGCTTCGATGGAATCCCAAAAATTGACTGGCTCTCTTTATACTCGCTAAAAATGCGGTTAAGAAGCTCGCCAAACGGAACGGGACGCATGATGTCTCCCATGATAAATCTCCTTGATGCTGTTTTTTTCTTGTATTGTCACAGCCAGCACATTTCGTTGTGCAATGCGTAGGGCTCAGAGTGATAGGCTGAATTAAATCAGCCAGCTATGATTCCTATTGAGCAACTACTGCGCCAAACTTTAAGATCAAGATCATCAAGGCGAATTTCCTGGTGAAATTCGTGACCAATGTCGAAACTAAGTACAATTGTGTGAACACACGCAATATAAGTAGATGGGATAAATAATAGTAATAATTAATTGGAAATGAGTATGATTCTTAATTAATCCAATTTATCTATCAATTTAATAAATAGCTATCACTTTGATACCGACAAATATGATAGCAACACTGATAAATATGAAAGCAAATAAATTTACTCAATATAAAAAGTAAAAATAAAATTATTCACTGATGAAAAAATATAACGATATAAGGAAGTATAATATTACTGGCACTCACAATATGCTCTGACGAGTAATATCAATTTGATAAATTACCGCTATCAATTCTCATAATGATAGGGCTATTGTGAGCGACGACACAATGCGTCATAAGCTTGAGGCGTATCGACATCGAGATGAATTTCTTCTGCAGTCAGTCCGGCATATCTCACATCGGCACTGTTTATTATACGCTTCATCTTATCATCGACTCTGGCCGTTGTTATTTGTCCGATCATGTCTAAGGGTAGCAATACTGGATGGCCGGGACGCTCCACAGTCCCGGGAAACACCGTATAATGGCCGCGGTTAAGCCATACCTGCCGATAAATATCAGGCGAAACGCATGGCATATCACCATGACAAATAAAGAAATGTGTCGTTTCTACCAATCCGGCCCCCTGCTGAATAGAACTCAGCATCCCTTGCTCATAGTGAGTATTAACTATCACTTTAACATTTGATTTTAATTGGTATCTTTGTACTAACTCATCTCCACGGTGACCTGCGACTAATATGACTCGCGAACAAAAGCCAAGTGCATTTTCGATACTTTCATCAAGGATTGTATGATGCCGGTAAGGTAGCATCATTTTCCAGCTTCCCATACGGGAAGAGAGGCCAGCAGCAGGCATTATACAATCGACTAGTTGACATTGATTCATTGTTTTCACTCACTTTATCGGTATTTATCTATCGACATTTATCGCGCAATGGGGGACAAAATGAAGCCAGAAATTCATTACCACGCATTACACTCTTCACCGTTTGACTTGCCGACCTCTACTCCGCTCGTTCTTGCACTGGTCGGTGGCGGCGGTAAAACATCGGCAGCCTTCTGGCTTGCAAACCAGTTAAGAAGACAAGGCCATTGCGTATTTGTCAGCACGACCACGAAGATGTTTCTACCCAAAGAGACCCATGCTGATCACTTTATTAATCTCGAACAGGAAGAAAACCCACTAATAGCACTTAGTCAGTTAAATTTATCAGATCCAAGTATCACTTTCTGTTATCAAAAAAGAATTAAAAGCAACAACACAAACGACAAAATTAAAGTGTCGGGTGTCACAGCCGAGCTCATTGATAATTTAAAAAATGACTCACCTTTCACAGTTTTTATTATTGAAGCCGATGGTGCGAAATGCTTGCCAATAAAGGCTCCCGATAGGCACGAGCCTTGCATTCCAATTTCTTCGGATATGGTTATCGGTGTAACCGGAGCAGAAATTATTCATACTCGGGCAACTCCCGAGAGAATTCATCGATGGAACACATTTTCTGCCCTTACCCAATGTTCAGAGGGTGACATGATTGATCACCGAATATTGGGGAACTTGATTGAGCATCAACATGGAATGTTTAAGCACGCGCCCGAACAGGCCACCAAGATTTGGTTAATAAATAAAATCGACCTCGTCACTAACTACCAACAACTGACTCAGTTAGCTCACCAGGTCATGATTCAAACCACACAACTTGATGCCATCTGGCTTGCTTCGATGCACAGTCACACACCGATTAAAGACGTACTGACGAGGAACTAACCCATTGGGCGCCTCCTCGTCGAGAGACATTGAGGTCACGATTGATGAACATTTTTGCTAAAGCCGCACAACTCGAAGAAGAAAACATTCCGTTTGCACTGGCAAACATAATTGAAACGCGCGGTTCAGCTCCGCGCCACTCGGGGCAAATGATCGTCAAAGCCGATGGTTCGATCATCGGTACAGTCGGCGGCGGTATGATTGAACGCTATGTCATTGAACAATCACTAGAGGCTTTGCAAGAAAGAAAAGCCCGCGTAGTCAAAGGACGTATGACCCGTTCAGGACCAGAGGCCATGGGTATGGACTGTGGCGGTGCAATGAGCGTGTTCATTGATGTCTACGGCTTGCGTCCAAGCCTTATCTTAATTGGAGCCGGACACGTTAACCGCGCCGTTTCCCATGCCGCCCATGTGCTCGGGTTTGATATTACGGTAGCCGATGCCTACGCAGAGAGCTTGGCAGAAGAGCACTTCCCCGCGGGCACCAAACGAGTACTCGGCCAGAATATGGAAGACGCCATCGATAAGCTGGAGATCAATAAAGACAGCTTCGTCGTGATTGCGACAAACCATCAGGATCAAGATGCTATTACCAAAGTCGTCGACTGCGATACCCGGTACATCGGACTGATGGCCAGCCGTCGTAAGGTACAGACCTTGTTTAATCACCTAAGAAAATGCAATGTCAGTGAGGCGCATATTCAGGCTATTCACTCCCCTATCGGGTTCAATATAGGCGCCGAGACACCCGACGAAATTGCCATCAGCATCATGGCCGAGGTACTTAAAGTTAAGCACCAGTCCGCTGGTGGGCTGATGAAGGACGATACCCGCCTGAACCGTAATAAACTGGTTTTAGTCCGAGGAGCCGGAGATATTGCTACTGGTGTTGCGATCCGCCTCAAAAATGCAGGATTTAAAGTGGTAATGACCGACATATCCCAGCCAACTGTGATTCGCTGCACGGTCTCTTTTGCCCAGTGCCTGTACGGTAAGCCTGCGGAAGTCGAAGGGATTACAGCACGAAAAGCCAAGAACTGTGAAGAGGTGTTTAAGCTAATCGATGATAACCAAATTCCGGTGATGGTGGATGAAGACTGCTGTTCGCTCGCCAACCTCAAGCCAACCTTTGTTGTCGATGCGATTCTGGCGAAGCGCAACCTTGGAACGACACGAGATATGGCTCCGATCACTATCGCCCTCGGCCCGGGCTTCACTGCCGGCGAAGATTGCGATGCGGTTATCGAAACTAACCGGGGTCATCACCTCGGACGCATAATCTACAATGGTGCCACACAGGCCAATACTGGGATCCCAGGCAATATCGGCGGCTACACTCACCAACGAGTTTTACGTGCAACGTGCAATGGCACTATGCATAACCACGTCAAACTTGGCGATATCGTTGAAGAAGGTGACGTTATTGCACATGTTGGCGACAGTCCGGTTGTCGCACCACTTGGCGGCATGGTCCGAGGACTACTTAATAACGGGCTGACCGTGACGGAAGGATTCAAAATCGGCGATATCGACCCTCGGGGTATAGAAGCTGATTACACAACCGTTTCAGATAAAGCCCGCGCGATCGGCGGCAGTGTGCTCGAAGCCATGCTTCATTTGGAGCATACCACCTTGAATTAATCATTAACATCCGGCCATTTGGCAAAGCATCGTTATACAGGCGGCAGCTTGAAAGTACCTTTTAACACGCCGCCATCAAAGGAAGTGAGTACTGCTATGAAAACATGTGGGTATATTCATCGTTTCATCACCAGCTTCATACTTTTGTCAGCCGCTGCCATCGTGCTAAAAGGCTTCTTCCAACCCGAGCAGACTGCGCTCTTGTTGTTAGATACCGGGCTCGTACCGGCCATGTATGTCGAAGTACTGGCATTTTCACTTCCATTTGCCCTGGCTGTTTGCCTCTCGCTGGCATTTTTTGAACTAACCTCCATTGCCCCCATTGTCGTCTGCCTAGCCCTTTATATGCTGCCTTCAGGTATTGCTCTATACCAAGGGCTACATTTCGACTGCGGTTGCTACCTGCCCGGATCTTTGGAGTCTCGTGTCTACAGTGAACTTGAGCCGCAATTTATCATCATGTTAGTTATCACGGCCATTACTGGCGGATTGCATTATTTCAATAGCCACCGGCCAATTCGCACCAAAACACACTTAGCATGAGTGTACTGGCAGTTAATCTCTTTCACTTTATTCACCGCATTATTGCGGTGAATTGCAACCAATAAGGACTCTTTTCATGCACATTAGTAAATATCGCCTTCAGCGTCCTCGCCGTAGCTTCTGGCTCAATGCCTTCATTCTTGCTTGCGGTTTTCTTATCTTGCCCTTAACGGCAAATGCGGGCCTGTTTAGCAGTAAATTTGAAGCAGAAGTACAAACTGAGCAGGTAGCCATCAAGCTACATACCGATACGTTGGCCGGGGGCTACCAGCTGATTGATACCCAAGGTCTGAAAACTCTTCTCGATAACAACAAAGAAATACTGATCGTCGACGCAATGCCATACCAGGACAGCTACAAGAAAGAACATATTCCAACAGCACTACAGTTTGAATTCCCAATCACATCAATGCCCGAGTGGAAAGCTACCGGTACTGACGGTAAAACCCAGTCTAACTTTGCCAACTTGCTCGGTGCCGATAAAGACAAGACGCTTGTATTCTACTGCGGCTTTGTCAAATGTGGTCGAAGCCACAATGCCGCTGCTTGGGCCATTAAAATGGGCTATAACAATGTCTATCGCTACCCAGGCGGTATTTACGCATGGAAAGGCGCAGGCTTCGAGACAGAAGGCGAATAACCTCGTTTGAATACAGGTGGGAGTTCTCTCCCACCTTTTTTGTTTCAAGGAGACAACGATTCAGAGCTGGTTATGGTTAAAACGAGATCTGAGAGTCAATTGTCACGACAAGGTTATAGTTCTTGGTATCGATCAGCCCGACAGGTACTACTCCAATATTAAAGCTGAACCAATCAATGGGGAGCACTCGAAGATAAGGCTGAGCTAATGGAACAACATCCATCCCTGACTCTTCCTTATACCCTGTCACTCCTCCCAAACGAATCCCAAGTCCCATATAGGGGTTCATGTCATATTCAAAACGTTTATAGGCTGCGACACTCTGACGAGAATAGCTATTTTCAAAACCAATAACCCCATAACTGGCATACTCAACACCCACGCCAAGATTTGTCTCGTTCAGGTCAAGGCATTGATTACTTGCACAAAAATAATGTTTGCTCAACAGTGGTACTGTCACACGAAGCTCACTGGCACTAATTGACAGAGCAGCAAAGGCGAGAAATATCGCAAATGCTTTTTTCATTTTGGATCCCTACGATTTAATAATGCAAATATCACGCACCTCACCCTCTGGAGAGAAAGCTCCAATGTAGGCGATGGTTGGTACCTTTCAACGAGTCACTACACGATAATAAGGATCGAACAATCTCTTATTATTCTTATGTTATTGATATTAATTTGATAACTATTTCTACCCTCAGACTTACCCTCTTTCATTCGACATTTCTTAGATAAAGCCATTATGACAGCAGCTATTAAGACTAATTAGTCAGACAAAAAGTGTCCGCCCCAACATGTCCAGTTATATGGGCATATAGAAGTCATGGCCACTGGTTAAAAATAAGAGCTAAAATCAAGTCAAAACTTCCATGTTATTAATTTCAAAAGTATTGCTTAAGAATGTAAATCACATATTAATCAGACTTGGTTCACCTAAGAGAATCGTTCTTCTTAATGAGAAAGAGATATGATGACGAATAATATTATACAGTCAAATACCAATAAGGCTTTTTTTGTTTAAATACGTCTTGATTATGAGAAAAACACAAGCAAATAATTATAAACAACTGAAAGGGAATGTTTTTATTTAACCATGACTATTTTGAGATATTCTACGCATTTTTATCAATTATTTGCGTTCTATACCCAGCATATAAAACCCTATGAATAATTATCAACGTATAATTGTATTACACCCATAGAACTTATAACAGCCCTCACGACGACACAGTTAATAATAGAGTATTAGCTCCTGTCAGCTTTATTAGTCACGGTCCAGAAAAGAAGAGATAAGAAGAGGTTATACCCAGTAATTTACAGTGCCGTATTGTCATCAACCCACCAGTGATACAGGTAGGTGATGACGAGGTAAGCTCAACATTCAAAAGGCACTCAGGCTTTGACACCCTCCGCCACCAATAGTTTTTCCTGCTGCAACAAGGTAGTTAAACTAACGACGAGCAAGTCAATGGTAGTCAGAATGCCTGCATTCACTTCTCCGGTCATAAATAACAAATCATGGATATTTTTCTCAAACATGGCCGGTAGAGACTTACAACGCAAAAGAGAAAGCTCAACCAACCTTTTTTCACCTGGATGAGGCAGTTTATTTATCGCAAACAATATATCAAAATAACTTGCCAAAAACTCAGTAACACGGTGGTTCACACTAATTACATCGTTTCTTTTAAGCGCTTTGCTAACTTGTCGTTTATAAGCAGGTAGACTACTGCTTAAAAGTGGATAGTTCTTATCAACAATATTCTTCCTCAATCCATCGGGATAATCAATTTGGTATTTCTTGATTAGTTTGTCCGCTTTTCCACTTCGATCAAACAATACTTTTGAATTCATTAAGTTTGACCATAAACAAGTACTGTATCCTGTACTTGCCTGGTGATAATAAAGAATCCGTCCGAGTTCTGTATCAAGCCAATCCAAATCCCTGTATATTAATTCAATCTCGGTTCCATCCAGTAATACTCCATCATCTTCTGTTTCCCAATACTGATTATTTACTTCCAGATAAGAGCAGAGCCTTCCAAGGATCCTCTCTCTTGTATCTGGCGATATTTCTGAATTCACATAAATATAGACATCAAAATCAGACAAACTATCACTTGTATTCGTAGCCCTGGAACCAGCTAATAGTATTGCCTCAACTTCATCAAGCACCGAGAAGCCTTTTATTATTTCAGCAAAATATGAATCTCTCACCCTAGCCTTCCTTTTGATATTTTCTTGCTTATACGCTTGGTCAGTAATTAGTCACTATAACGTTCACCGTGATGTTCGTTATTTCATTGCACGACAATGAAATAGGATAACTAGAACAGTATGCACAGTATGTGCGCTCAATAGCGAACCGTTAAAATAGAAAGTTATCGTATTTCGATAATTTTTTATTGAGTAATTTCGTACCACATGCCAATATAAGCGCGAAATTCTATTGAGGGATATACTATGTCTGTGCAACATGCCATCCAAACACTTAGTCAGAGACTCCTACTTTTACTGTGGCTGATTCTGTTGTTTACGCCGCTATCCCTCACTTATCTCTGGTTCTACGGTACGCTATTCGACTCGCCAACAGGGGTAAACCTAGAATTTTCCTATGATGTCAGCCTACCGATGTCTTTAGGCCAATCGCTAATAGGCTACCCTTTCGCCTTGGTCCCATCGTTGGTTTATATGGCCATTATCTGGCAGTTGATCCGTTTATTTCGCCTATACCGCTCAGGAGAAGTCTTCACCCAAGACAATATTTCCTGCTTCAGACACATTGCGAACCTTATGATTGCGACACCTTTTATTGACGTATTATCAGACATATTGCTTGGCGCAGTGCTATCTTTCGGACAGGAAGACTTCAATACGGGACTCAGTGTTGATGACAGTGATTTGACGATTTTGATAATTGGCCTGATGGTGCGTGCGATCTCACACGTCATGACACTGGCGAAAAACTTAAAAGAAGAAAACGAGTTAACTGTTTAGGGTGACATCATGCCAATTATCATTAATTTAGATGTAATGCTGGCAGTAAGAAAAATGCGATCCAACGAGCTTGCAGCCAAAATCGGCATTACAGAGCAGAACCTTTCCGTGCTCAAAAATGGCCGGGCCAAGGCACTCCGCCTTACAACTCTCGAGGCAATATGCAAACACCTAAAATGCCAGCCTGGAGATATTCTCGAATATACTGAAGACAATGAGGACAACAAGTAAGTAACGTACTTACCGTACTCATCGATTCTTATTGGATACATTGACGGAGCTATAAAACCGTCAATGTTTTCTTTTTTTGCTGATATTCAACAATCCTCCTCCATCAAAACACCACCAAAGCGGTATTGTGTGAATGTTTAATTTGTGAAAAATCATACAATCGTCACATTCTCATCAATTACTTAAAATAAAGTCAAATTCACCCACCAAATACCACAAATATAAAATGGTTATTTTTCATTAACCTACAGAAAATGCATTAACATCCCTTCATATTCACTCACATCCACTCGCATTTCTATATCTGTCATTCACACCCTCTCATTAGAATGAATAAAAAAATATGCAAGGTGAGCTTTATGACAGCAATTAAACAACAAGAATTGAAATCAACATTTCTATATACATTTGTTATTTTTCCTGCGCTTACGGTTGGCGCGGTAGGCCTCTACGGTATGGCAGCATGGCTGCTGTAAGGGAAAGTAATGAAGTCAATTAAACAAATACTGCAACATTTTTTTACACCCAGTAAAACCATCGGTTTAGGGATTTTGATCTTAGCCGGGTTTATTGGCGGTATAGGGTTCTGGACCACTTTTGATGCCGGACTTGAGTACACCAATCAGGAAGAATTCTGTATTGGTTGTCATGAGATGGAAAACAACGTTTACCAGGAACTACAAAGCACTATTCACTTTAAAAACCGTACCGGCGTTCGCGCCACTTGTCCGGACTGCCATGTACCACACAATTTTACCGACAAGATAGCGCGCAAAGCACAGGCATCGATGGAAGTGTGGGCAAAACTGACTGGCGCTGTTGATACTCCAGAAAAGTTTAGTAAGCACCGCTTGGAAATGGCCAAACGCGAATGGGCACGAATGTCAGCTAATGGCTCGGCTGAATGTCGCAGTTGTCATGACTATAAGAGCATGGACTTTGAAAAGATGTCCGCAGATGCCCGTGATCAAATGATGGGCGCAGCTGAAAATGATCAAAGCTGTATCGACTGTCACAAAGGGATTGCCCACCACCTGCCAGATATGTCCGCAGGCTATAAATCCATCATGGATGACCTGAACGCCCAGGCTGTGGAAACATCAGTTAACAAAGGCAACACCTACTATACGCTGCACAACAAGAAACTGTTCCTGGATCCGGAAATGACCAAGAAAGCAGGCTTGATGATTTCATCAGTGCCAGTAGAAGTTATCGGCAGCCAAGGCGAAGCCATTGAAGTAAAAATCACGGGTTGGCGTAAGAAGAAAGGTAGCGGCAAGATCATTATGCAAGACTTTGCCCGTAACATTCGCATCGCTTCACTTCAGCGTAAGGTTGCGAAAACCAAAGGCTTCTTCAATGTACTTGATGCCAAAGAAGACGAAGATACCAGCATCACCTGGCAGAACGTCGACTTCACTCTATGGACAGATAAAAAAGACCTAGTGGAAGAAGTAGAGCCTATCTGGGAATACGCCAAAGAAGCCTACACTGCAACGTGCAGCCGTTGTCACTCACAACCGGCAGAAGCGCATTTCGACTCAAACACCTGGGTAGGAATGTTCAAGGGCATGCTTGACTTCGCCGACTTTGAAAAAGAAGAAGAGCAAGTCGTTCTGCGTTACCTGCAGATGCACTCTTCGGACTATAGCAACGATCACTAACTAAGTTTGGAGGTCGTTATCGGCGCCCTCCTTCCCATAAAACCAAGATGAATGGTTAGGATGCCTCTCGGCAAGAATTAATTATTCAGCTTGATATCAATAATAACTGATAAGCGAGGCTATCATGAGTGGTTCAAGTTTTAACCTGAAACGCCGTGACTTTTTAAAAGGTATTACCGCCGGTGCCGCAGGCGTAGTTGTGGGCCCAAGTTTGCTAACTGCCAGCAAGGCAATGGCTTCCGAAGCACCAACGTGGAGACTGACAGGCTCTCACTGGGGCGCATTCCGTGCACGTATAGAAGATGGACGCGTGGCAGAAATTAAGCCATTTGAACTAGATACGCATCCAACCGACATGCTGAACGGTATGAAAGGGATGATCTACAACCCATCCCGTGTCCGTTATCCTATGGTGCGAGTAGACTGGCTGAAAAATGGCAGCAAGAGCGACACCAGCAAGCGTGGTGATAACCGCTTTGTTCGTGTGAGCTGGGATAAGGCGCTAGATCTGTTCCACAGTGAGCTAAACCGTGTTCAGAAGACTTATGGTTCTTCAGCACTTCACGCAGGCCAAAGCGGCTGGCGCTCTACCGGTGCACTGCACAGTGCAGGCAACCATATGCAGCGTGCTGTTGCTTACCATGGTTCTTTTACTAAGAAAGTCGGTGACTACTCTACCGGTGCTGGTCAACACATCCTTCCTTACGTGCTGGGCAACTCTGAAGTATATGCACAGGGTACCTCTTGGGAGCACATTCTCAACGAGACCAAGTTCCTGGTACTTTGGGCCAACGATCCAGTGAAAAACCTGCAGGTTGGCTGGAACTGTGAGACCCATGAAGCCTACCCGCATCTAGACGCACTAAAAGCCAAGATTGCCAGCGGTGATATCCGCGTGATCAGCATTGACCCGGTAGCAACCAAGACCCAGAAGTTCCTCGGCTGTGAGCAGATGCGCATCAACCCGCAAACTGACGTTGCCCTGATGATGGCGATTGCCCATACCCTTGTATCAGAAGAGCTGGCTGACGCAGACTTCCTTGATGAATACACAGTAGGTTACGAGAAATTCGTTCCTTACCTAATGGGTAAAACCGAAGACAAGATCGAGAAAACACCAGAATGGGCTGCCAAAATCTGTGGCGTCGCTGCTGACGATATCCGTCAACTGGCACGTGCAATGGCAGCAGATCGTACTCAGCTGATGCTGGGCTGGTGTGTACAACGTCAGCAGCACGGTGAGCAGCCATACTGGATGGCAGCGGTACTAGCATCAATGCTTGGTCAAATCGGCCTGCCTGGTGGCGGCATTTCTTATGCCCACCACTACAGTTCAATCGGCATACCGTCTTCAGGTGCTTCTGGTCCAGGCGCATTCCCTTCAACACCGGATAAAGGCTACAAGCCTGTTCACGGTGAGAAGTTTAATGGCTTCAGTAAAGTGATCCCGATTGCCCGTTGGGTAGATTGTCTGATTAACCCGGGCGAAACTATCGACTATAACGGCAAGAAAGTGAAACTGCCTGAAATCAAGATGATGGTTTTCAGCGGTAACAACCCGTGGCATCACCACCAGGACCGCAACCGCATGAAGCAGGCGCAGAAGTCACTGGAAACTGTGGTCACCGTTGATTATCGCTGGACAGCAACCTGCCGTTTCTCTGACATCGTTCTGCCTGCAACTACGCCATTCGAGCGTAATGATATCGACGTGTACGGTTCCTATTCGGCCCGCGGTATTATTGCAATGCAGAAGCTGATTGAGCCTCAGTTCGAAGCGAAAAGTGACTTCGAAATCTTCACCGAGCTGACGAAGCGCTTCGGTAAAGATCGTGAGTACACCCGTGGTATGAACGAAATGCAGTGGCTGAAAGAAATCTACAAAAACTGCCGCAAAGCCAACAAGGGCAAGTTTGACATGCCTGAGTTCGAAAAATTCTGGGAAGAAGGCTTTGTTGAATTTGGTAAGGGCAAGCCTTGGGTTCGTCATGCCGACTTCCGTGAAGATCCAGAAGAATACGCACTGGGTACCGCTTCTGGCCTGATCGAAATTTTCTCTAACAAGATTGCGAAATACGGCTACAACGACTGTAAAGGTCACCCTATGTGGTTCGAGAAAATCGAACGTAGCCACGGTGGTCCTGGCTCTGACAAGTACCCGCTTCAGTTACAGTCTTGCCACCCGGATCATCGCCTGCACTCCCAGCTATGCGAATCTGAAGAATACCGTGCAACCTATACCGTTCAGGGGCGTGAGCCAATCTACATGAGCCCTGAAGATGCAAAAGCACGCGGCATTAAAGATGGCGACATCGTACGCGTACACAACGACCGCGGCCAGCTACTGGCCGGTGCCGTTGTGACTCCAGACTACATGCCTGGCGTTATGCGTATTCATGAGGGTGCCTGGTATGGCCCTGAAGATGAAAAAGTAGGATCACTAGATACCTATGGCGATCCAAACACAGTGAGCCTGGATATTGGTGCATCTAAACTGTCCCAGGCAACCAGTGCCCATACTTGTATCGTTGAAGTTGAGAAGTTCGCTGGCAAGGCACCTGCAGTTACCGCTTTCGGTGGCCCGCAGGAAGTTGAAGCGTAATACTTTTAGAACTCACCTCTAAAATCAAAGCCTCACATCTGCGAGGCTTTTTATTATAAGTCGGTACGGCTTTACTCCGGAGTACCCATGCAAGAGTTTATTAATTTCAACGAGCAACGTGCAGAAATTTACTGGTGGATGTCTTCCCTACTATCCCGTGAACTAACAGAAGATGATATTACTGAGTATCTCGGTGGTGAGATGCGCACATTTTTATCTGGTCTTGGTATGACACCGGAACTGAAACAACCCGTTGAAGCATTCCTTGATGCACTGAGTCGCCTAGAAAATCGTGAGGATGCCCAGCTTGAGCTTGCCGCTGATTTCTGTGGCCTATTTCTAAGCACACCAAAATCTGGTGCCCTTCCTTATGCTTCCATGTACGTTGGTGAAAGCGGCCTGCTGAATGATAAACCCGCGCAGGACATGAACAAGTTGATGGAAGAATACAGCATTGCCCAGCGTAAAGAATTCAATGAGCCTGCAGACCATGTTGCAGTCGAGCTCGATTTCATGGGTAACCTGATCATTCTTGCTAATAATCAAGAAAACGAAGAAAAAGCCGAAACAGTAATGCAGGCACAGCTTGATTTCATCAATACCATGCTACTGAATTGGCTACCCGCTTTTACCAAGTCTTGTGAATCTCGCGACAATTTCGGATTCTACGCCGCTGCTACAAATTTGCTGCTCGCATTCTGTAAACTCGATACCGCATTTCTTGCAGGCGAAGAACAATAATCCAATCAATCATCATACTGGCTGAAATCACTATATCGACTTGCAGTCATATGAATTGGCAATTTATTGATTGTCTGCTTAGTTAGATGGTCTGCCTCACTCCAAAGCTTATCGGCTTTGGAGTGATATTATACAAGGTGAACAATTACTCAATAATAACCACCTATATCATTTTGATAGTGATTAATAAGTAACCACACCGCTAAAAAAGCCATCCACTCTCATTTTGATAGTCTTCCGCAATTAACAACTCTCGTTTTAATATCCCATTTTACTTCTTATAAGATTGTGAACATATAATCACAGGCTCTCTCCTTAACCGATCCCATTTCAGACGATTGCTGTTAGCCAACTGGCAGCTAATATCTCACAGAGATCACGTTTAGCAACATAACTCACTGATTTGTTATCAATATGGTCTGGATCATGCCTGTTGCTCTCTGTCGAAGTCGCCACTGCCCTTGAGCCGTTAACCGCTCACTCGGCGCTTTATTCTAAGTGACGGACGAACTCTGAAAGGACAGTGTTTAATCATCCTCGATGCAGCAATTCAAACTAACAAGTTGTTTGTCATCGGCACTAACGTCGTGTCGATGTAAGAGGGAGCAATACATGACGCGTTTCAACCATGTAGGTAAAAACCTACCCCGTGTAGACGGCCAGGCCAAAGTAACCGGTCAGGCAATATATGGAGATGATATTAACCTGCCCGGCATGCTGTATGGTGTGTGTCGCTATACCGATATTCCCGCGGGCAAAATCTTAAGCATTGACACATCTGAAGCTAACGCCATTGAGGGCGTAGTACGGATTGCTACTTTCAACGATATTCCCGGCGACCCTACCGCCGGAGTGATCATTCGAGATTACCAACCGATCTGCAACGATCTGGCTCGCTATAGCGGTGATGTTATCGCCGTCGTTGCCGCCGATACCTACGAAGCTGCCTGTCTGGCAGCTGACAAGATCAAGGTAAACTATGAGCCTTTCCCCCCAATTAGCACGGTCCATGAAGCCCTAAAGCCCGATGCGCGGCTGATACACCCGGCTTCCGGCTCAAACATAGTTGCCGAGCATCATACCCACAAGGGCGATGCCGAGCAGGCTATCCAGCAAGCTGATATCGTACTCGAGCGAACCTATCAGGTCGGCTTTCAGGAACATGGCTATATCGAGCCAGAATCTGTCACCGCCTATCAGGATCCAACCTCCAGAGATCTTATTGTCACCGGTTCTATCCAGAACCCTCACCGTGTCCGCGGATTTGTTGCCAGTTTCTTAGGGATAAACCAAGCCCGGGTCAACGTCTGTCGTGCCGTCATGGGCGGCTCGTTCGGAGGCAAGGATGACGGTATTGATCATCTTGCCTGCAGAGCCGCCTTGATGGCTTCGCTAACAGGCAGGCCGGTGAAGTTCACCTACACCCGTGAACAGTCCATCATCGAAAGTACCAAGCGCCACCCCTACGATATGGACTACAAGGTTGGCTTCAACCGTGACGGACGTATTCAAGGGATCAAAATTAATATTCTCGCCGACGCCGGTGCCTATGCTGCCTGTACGCCATTTGTTACCTGGCGTTCAGTTGTACAGGCGGCAGGTCCATACGATATTGATCATGTCCGTGTCGATATCAAAGGAGTTTATACCAACAACAGTATGTCGGGGGCAATGCGGGGATTTGGCTCGCCGCAGATCATCTTTGCCAACGAGTCACTGATGGATGAAATCGCCGAAGCCTGTCAGCTAGATCCTGTCGAAGTCAGGGCTATCAATGCGCTGAAGCAAGGCAGCCACAGCATTACCGACCAACCATTCGACAATCATACGGTATCGGCAGTTGAGGTACTCAATAAAGCAGCAGATCAGGCCGAGTTTGTTGCCAAACAGGCACATTACCGGCAACTCAATGCAGGAAATAACCCCGTCAAGTACGGCGTCGGACTGGCACTAAGCTATCGGGGCTGCTCTATGGGTGCCGAGGGCGTCGACACCTCCAGTGCGCTGGTAACCGTCAATGCCGACGGTAGCGTCAATGTCTCGACCGGGGTATGTGAAAACGGGCAAGGGCTGCAAACCACTATGTCAGCTATCGCTGCCGAGGTACTGGGTATTGAGCTAGACTGCGTCAACTTTGTCGAACCACCGACATCATTGATCGCCGATGGCGGGCCTACCGTGGCGTCACGAGCAACAATGACCGGCGGCAGTGCCGTCAAGAATGGTGCCGAGACGATCAAAACCCGAATTTTCGAGGTGATCAAGACCGGCCTTGGCGTCACCAAACTAGAGGAAACTCTCTGGGCAAATGGGCAAATATCAAACAAGCTGGATCCGAGCCGAAAGATTACCTTTGCTGAAGCAGCCAACTGTACGAAATGGGCCGGGGTCAACCTTGCCGCCTACGGATGGTTTGACCAGCCAGCGATTCACTGGGACGAGGAAAAAGGCAGCGGATCACCCTATTTCACTTGGGTTTATGGCTGCCAGATTGTTGATCTTAAAGTTGATACGAGTACCGGTAAAGTTGAACTGCTTGATATCACAGCGGTGCACGATGTCGGTCAGGTTATCAATCAAGTCGGCTTTGAGGGACAGGTTGCAGGCGGGATAGCGCAGGGAGTCGGCCTCGGGGTACTCGAAGACTTTAATATCGAGCGCGGCAACGTCAAATCAGAAAACCTCGATAGCTACCTGCTACCGACTATCAAAGATATTCCGGCACTCTCGATACAAGCGGTAGAAAATTCAGATAATGGCGGACCATTCGGTGCCAAGAGCATTGGCGAGCCAGCAGCAGAGCTCGCAGCCGTAGCAATTACCAACGCTGTTGCATTTGCCACCGGCAGTCGCCACCGTCAACTGCCGCTAACCCTTGAGCAGGTTTATCTTGGTTACAATCTGAAAAAACCGGCCAGGCAAAGTGAGTTAGTACACGCTTCGGAGGAAAAAAAACAAACTCATCGCCTCAACGGTTTCAGTATCATCAATCCTACCTCATTGAAGGAGGCACTTGAGCTACTGGCTGACGGGCAAGCAACGGCTTTGGCTGGCGGCACTGATATCCTGGTTCAAGGGCGCTTGCAAAATACGCCGCGAAAACTCGTCAACATTGCCGGTTTAGAAGCCCTTTGCAATATCGAAGAAACAGATCGCGAAGTCATCATTGGCGGAGGAATCTGCTTTAACCGCCTAACAGAACACCCAGCCTTAAGAACGCACTTCCCGCTGCTAACCGAGGCTTGCCATACCATCGGCTCAAACCAGATCCGTAATCGGGCAACCATCGGCGGTAACATCGTCAATGCAGCACCATGTGCGGATTCTGTTCCGCCGCTCGTTGTCTATGGTGCAGAGGTCGAACTGCGTAATATCAATACGACTAGGCGATTACCGCTATCTCAGTTCATCACTGGTGGATACCGCACTGAACTGCAGCCAGGAGAGGTACTTACCCGGGTGTTTATTCCGAAATTATCGAGCACTGGTTATATCCAACAATATCGGCAGCTCGGTCGACGCAATGCACTCAACATTACACGCCTGAGCCTGACTTGCCTGATGGACATCGGAACGGATGGCATTGTCAAAGAGTGCCGTCTGGTTGACGGGGCACTGTTTAGCAAACCACAGCGACTAGCGGCTGCCGAAGAGGTATTACTTCACCAGCCGCTAACCGAAGCACGTATCAAACAGGCCAGCAACGTACTGGCAGACATGATCGATACTGCTATCGGCGGTCGCTGGTCTGCCGTCTACAAACAACCGGTCTACCTCAATATGTTCCGTGACTTAATGAATGATATCCGCGTGTTACCCGATAATTCCGGATCTCCACACCATACCGCCCCTTCACAAGGAGAAGCACTATGAGTCTGTTGGCAACCAATCTAACCCCGCTGGCAGTCACTGTTAACGGCAAGGCGTATCAACTTCAGGTTGATGGCAATACCCGGCTACTGGATCTGCTTCGCAACGAGCTCGGGCTGACCGGAACCAAAGAAGGCTGTGCCGTGGGCGAATGTGGTGCTTGTACTGTCGTTATGAACGGTGATGCAATCTGCTCCTGCATGGTATTAGCCGCGCAGTGCCACCAGGCCGAAGTGGTGACGATTGAAGGCTTGAAAGATGATCCGCTTGCCCAGCAACTGCAGCAGTCGTTTATTGAAAAAGGCGGTGTTCAGTGTGGTTTCTGTACTCCCGGGGTTCTGATGAGTACCTGGGCCCTGATGAAAAAGCATCCGAAACCGGATGATGCTGCGATTCTGGATGCTCTTGAAGGCAACCTCTGCCGCTGCACGGGCTATCAACCCATCCTGAATGCGATCAACGCCGTTATAGCCGATATCGCTCTGTAATTGTTGCCCCCTGCCAAAGCAGGGGGCTCGCTAGGTTCCAAACTATTAGCGCATTAGCGTAAGGAAACAACCATGCAATTACTCTACACCCTGAATCAAAAGCCCCCCCGTGGGGTAACGTTCTTTCTTGCCCTTCAGCATATGCTGGCCTCAATCGGCGGTATTGTCGCCGTACCGTTAATTGTCGGCGGGGCAATCGGCCTACCAGAAAATGAAGTCGTCACCTTGATCAGTGCCTCATTGTTTGTCTCCGGGCTTGCAACCATTGTTCAGTGTATCGGAGTCGGTCCGGCCGGGATCCGCCTGCCGGTAGTGATGGGATCAAGCTTTGCCTTCCTCGGTACCCTGATCGCAATCGGAAAAACATCCGGTATGTCGACGATTCTTGGCGCAGCATTTGTCGGATCCTTCATGGTGATCATTGCCAGCTTCTATATGGAACAGATACGTAAGCTGTTTCCAAACTTAGTAAGCGGTGTAGTGGTAACCCTGATCGGTCTGACCATCCTGCCAGTCGCCATGAACTGGATCGGCGACGCCCCCGCTGGCGATCCGGAGTTTGCCTCACTACCCAAAATCTTCCTTGCGGCAGCCTCGCTGGCTGTAGTTATTAGCGTATCCGTCTTTTGCAAAGGAGCGATTGCGGCTTCGGCCATTGTTATCGGTCTGGCTGCCGGCTATGTGCTGGCAATTCCTATGGGGATGGTTGACCTGACCCAACTGTACGAAGCACAATGGGTCGCCTCGCCCGAGCCATTCAAGTACGGCATGACTTTCTCGATGCCGGCTATTATCAGTATGACCTTGGTCTATCTGGTCGTTGTGGCCGAGGCCACTGGTGATTTCATGGCACTAGGCAGCAACTGCCATGTCGAAGTCTCAGGCAAAGACCTCAAGCGCGGGCTGTTAGGCGATGGCTTGGGGAGCACTTTTGGCTCTATGCTCTCGGCTATGCCGGTCGCGAGCTTCAGCCAAAATGTCGGCATCGTCGGGATCAGCGGTGTTGCCAGTCGTTTTGTCGTAGCGGTTACCGGTATACTGCTGGTATTAGGCGGTCTGTTTCCGAAACTTGCAGCGCTTGCGGTAACCGTACCCAAACCCGTACTCGGCGGAGTCGGTTTTGTAATGTTCGGGATGATCGCCTACGCTGGGATCCGGATGCTACTCAATGCAGCAGACTCCAGACGTAACGCACTGGTAGTTTGTGTCGGCCTCGCATCTGGGCTGGCCGTTACCCTCGAGCCGAGATTGCTACAACATTTCCCCGAAGATCTGAAAATGGTCTTCCACTCTGGGATCACCACCGGAACCTTGGCAACTGTTGTTCTTAACCAACTGTTGCCAAAATCGAAGAAAAAGACGACATCTGATGAGGGAATGACGGCAAAAGGGATCTTAATAAAGCCGGATAAACGCGCAGCACGTCTGTTACAGGCAAAAGCCAGACGAGCAGAGCAGTTAGCGGCAACTAAGTAAGAGCCAGTAACACCAAAGACTAAACCGGGCCCAGGCCCGGTTTTTCGCGAACAATGAATAGTAAAGGACAACAATATGAAGCAAGCACCAATTAAAGACTTAATCACTTTCGACGATTTTGAAAAGCTCGATATTCGAGTTGGCACAATTACAGCGGTGTCTGAAGTTAAAAAGTCAGACAAGTTGATGAAACTAACTGTAGATTTTGGTGATCATGTCCGCTCCATTCTTGCAGGTATAAAGCAAGAACGCGAAAACCCATACGAAATTGAAGGCAAACAAGCCCTATTTGTCGTAAATTTACCTGAGCGGAAAATGGCTGGAGAAGTCTCCCAAGGTATGCTGTTTGATATTGGCTATGAAGACAAAATTACCCCTTGCCTCGCCATGCCAGAAACGACAATCCCCAACGGATGCAGAGCGGGATAAATCAGGCTCAATCCCCAGCAGGCAATAGCAGTAACAAGATAATACATTACGCTCGGTATTTTTATTCAGGTAGAGTATTCGGTGCGCTTGATCGAGCAAGGCGCACCCTCACACAGGCTTACAAAGCATATTCCAATTCGAGTTTTTTTTGCGGCATCGGCTTAGCAATATAGAACCCTTGCGAAAAATCACACCCAAGCGCAATCAAGTAGTCCAGCTGTTCCTGGTTTTCCACACCTTCCGCAACCGTTTTAAGCCCGAGTACATCTGCCATTGAAATAATGGCGCTTACCAGTTTGGCCGCCTCGTCTTCACCCGCAATATCACCGATAAAAGAGCGATCAATCTTCAGCGTATCAAATGGAAAACGTCGCAAATAACTCAGAGATGAATAGCCGGTACCAAAGTCATCAATGGCAAGGCGCACTCCCATTGCAGCCAACGCTTCAAGGGTTTTTCGGTTTCCTTCAGGATCATCGAGCAGCACACTTTCAGTAATTTCCAGCTCAAGAGAAGTGGGAGACAACCCTGTATCGGATAACACCTGAGCAATAGTTTGAACAAAGTTAGGCGCTTTTAGCTGATGACCTGAAACGTTAACAGCTACGTATTGTGGCATACCTCCATCAGCTTGCCATTGCTTGGCCTGCAAGCAAGCCGTCTTCAATACCCAGTGGCCAATCTCGACGATAAGCCCCATTGACTCTGCCAGCGGAATAAACTCAACCGGACTAATTTGACCAAGGGTCGGGTTATGCCAACGCAACAGTGCTTCGGCACCGACAACCTCGCAGGTGGTGGTTGTAACCAAAGGCTGATAAAACAGCGTAAATTCATGGCGTTCAAGTGCCCGGCGCAGCTCCGTTTCCAGCTTTAACTGGGTCTGAGTCTGTTCGTTCATCTGCTTGGTATAAAAATAATATTGGTTGCGCCCCGCTTCCTTACTCTTATACATCGCAATATCAGCATTATGTATTAACTGCTCGTAGTTCTCTCCGTCTTCAGGAAACAACGTAATACCAATACTGGCGCTGATCGACACCTCATTCCCACCAAGCAATAAAGGCGATGCACATGCCTCGGTAACTTTCTTTGCCACCTGTTCAACATCGACTATATCTTTTAGACCTGAAAGAATAATAGTAAATTCATCTCCCCCCAGACGGGCAACAGTGTCACTATTATGCACGCAGTCAGATAAACGCCTCGCGACTTCTATCAACAGTCGGTCACCAGCACTGTGACCCAGACTATCGTTCACATTCTTGAACAAATCCAAATCGATAAACAGCAAGGCAACAAGGCTCTGCTCTCTTTGTGCCTCCTCCAACGCTCGATCTAACCGCTCAAAAGCCAGTACGCGGTTCGGCAACCCAGTTAAATTGTCGTAATTTGCCTGATGATAAAGTTGATTTTCATATCGTTTACGTTCCGTCAGATCAGAAATACTGATCACTAATGCAACCTCTTCCTCATGATCGACTTGCCGGAATGAAATTGATGCCCAGAATAGTTCACCGCTCGACTTTTTCATCTGCAGCTCAAAGTCTTCAAGACGTTCCTGACGTCCTATAACCGACAAAAATGAATGGCTCTCATCTAGCCCTTGGAGAAAATCATCAATATTACGACCAACTATAGAGTTCCCCGAATGACTAAATAATTCGTGAGCCTGCTGATTGGCATATAGCAAATTGTTGGTATTTTGACTGAGCATCATCACTGCAGTTGGCGAAGCCTGAGCAATAGCATGAAAGTGTTGCTGGCTCTCGTGCAACGCTTTACTAATTCGCCACTGTTTGTAACTCTCTCTAAATTGCAGCCACATACTCAGGCCAATCCCTCCAGCTAACACAATCGTCAGCATCATAAATAGCTTTGCGTTCTGATTTGGTCCCTGTTCATAGGCGCTTAATCTCAACCACAAGCTGCCAGGAGTCGGCTTAATTGGAACGGTTTTTGATAACCCCGCGACAATTTGCCCATCACTCTTTTGATAAAAAACATCTCCAGCCGTGTTGAGAACTTCTATTTCATAACGAGACCCTAGGATCTGGGTAATTTCACTATCAACCAACTCCTTAATCGAATAAACGCCTCCTAGAGTTCCCAGAAATTGCCCATTCCTGAAAATAGGGACATACAGTTCAAAGGCAGATTTACCCTGTATCACCATAAATGGCTTTGTGTAGGTCGGTTTATGACTTTTATAAGCCAATCTCGATGCACGTTCAGGCTCAGGCAAAGATAGCTTCAGACCAAGTACCTGCTGATTACCTTCTAGTGGGGCGGTATTGCGAATAACAAAATCACTATCAGCCCAAGTCACATTGATGAGTCCTGAATGGTCGTTGACATAGCGAGAAACCCTAGCCTGGAAGGAAGCGACATCAAGCTTACTCTGCGCCAGTTCCTGCGCGATCAGTAACAAATACTCACGATCTGCATCCAACTTTCGCTCAAGGTTATCATTTATTTGACCGATAGAGCGGGTGAGTTGATACTTTTGCACCATATCATCACTTCCCTGAATAAAGCTGTTAAACCCTATTACAACGATAATAATCGCCGTAGATGTCAGCAAGGGCGACAACCATCCAGGAGCGGTGAAGGGGAGCTTTTTAGATAAATCAGGCTGTGATGAAATACGGAGATCATTTTTCTGCTGATGGGCCACATCTACGTGTTGATTCCTTCTTGCCGGAATCAACACAAACCCCACACCAAATAGCAATACTAAAAAAGCGGCCGTTATTGTCTTGAAGATAACAAGCTTGCTTATGTTGCCTTTACTCACCAACGGCTTTGCTGCTATTTCCCAGTAACCATCAGGCATATTTACCTGCTTGATGAGCTCTGATTGTTCAAACAGTTGGGGCGAACCAAAAAAGACCTGTTCCTGGCTATCTCGAATCGCCAACTGGATATTGGCTTCCTCGTCCATCACCCCGGCTTCCTCAAGAATCGGTACTATATCAAGCACCATACTAACCAGGCCCCAATAAGCGCCAGTATCGTAAATTGCTTTCCTGGCGACAAACCCAAGGCCGCCCTGCCGAAGTTCATACGGATCGGAATGAGCAATATCTCTGCTTCCAATCGCCCGCAAGGAAACGTTTCGGACTCCTACTTGAGGGTCATTGATAAGATCATGCCCTAATGCCCTCTTATTGCCAGCCAACGGAAAAACAAAACTGATCACCCCTTCAGGAGCAATGGCAAAATTACGAATCCCTTTTTCCGATGAGCGTAACCCTGACAAAAATATTTCAGCCTGTTCCTCTGACTCAGCGGTAATTCTCTGATAGTGAACAATATCTGCTTCAACAAACGATGCTAGTGCTTGAAGCAATGTCAGACGATTGTCAATGACACCGGAAAGGTTCTGAGCGTACTGACTCATCTCGATACGTGTTTGAATCAAAGACTCATCTTCGAGAAAAGATTCATACCAACGAGCCAACTGCCACCAAGCACCTAGGCACAGCGTAACGACCAGCAAGGATGCCGCATGCCGTCTTAAAATTGCAAGATAGTTTGCGTTTGTTAGAGACGACACCAAGTACATCATATTGGAAATTCTTCTTATTATATGGCTATAAAATACACTCAATCAGTCTCAGTTAATCAATCGGTGCATTAAGAAGAGGGTATTATAAACGGGTAAAAGGTAACCACAAATATGGTACTGCTCACATAGCATACAATCTAAACCATTAAGGTTCAGCACTGTAATTATCACAATAAGCAACCAGTTGTAATTGTTGTTTTTAAAATAATTTAATACTCAGCATTCTGATGCTGATATTGCTTGGATAATTAAAAGCCATTATTAATCCATTGCCAGAAAAAAACAATTCGCACAAAAAAAGGCCAATTGCTTATATTGTCGGCGATTTACATGGGAAAAGAGCAAAAAAGACATATAATTACTCATCCTTTAATTCCCATTTAAGTTGTCTGTACTACTATGGATCGAATCAGTGATGAAAAACTACTACGCCTGATAAAAGTGACCCCGGTAATTATGGTAGTCATATTCACGCTGATCATTAACTTGTCTGTGATCTACGATAATCAGACAAAAGCTAAGCAAAACATTGAATTATTACGTACAGACATCATTGAACGTCAGCGCTCGCTGTCGAAAAATCAGGTTCAACAAGCTGTTAACCAGATTGAATATGAGAAAAGCCACACCATCGATACGCTAAAAAAAACAATTCGGGATCGCACGAATGAAGCCCACACGATTGCCTCTTCAATTTATCAACAAAACATTGATAAACCCAAAAGTCAGATTTCTAAACTAATAACAGATGCACTGCGCAATATCCGTTTTAATGATGGCCGCGGGTACTTCTTCATTTATCAAATGGACGGTACCAACGTCATGCTCCCAGTCCTTCCTAAAAATGAAAACAGCTCGATGTGGAACTTCACGGATAGCCGTGGAAAATATGCAGTAAGAGAAATGCTCAGCATTGTTGATAAGAAAGAAGAAGGGTTTCACCGTTGGTGGTTTGTAAAGAACGGGAGCGACAGTGAAGAATTTGAAAAAATAGGCTTTGGTAAATATTTCAAGCCACTCGGCTGGTTGATTGGTACCGGTGATTACATCATCGACGTTGAGCATGACATTCAAGAAAAGTTACTCGAACAACTAACCAACATCCGTTATGGCGATAATGGCTTCTTCATTATTCTGGACCAGAGTGGAACATTGCTAGCCCATGCTACACCTGAATATGTAGGGAAAAACCATCTTCTTGCGCAAGACAGCATGGGCAATTACTTTGTTAAGGCAATGCTCGATGCCGGTAAAAGCGGTGGAGACTATGTCCAATACCTTGGTCCCGAAACACCTTACACCAAAGGAGGAACTGAAAAGGTAAGTTATGTCATGAATGTTCCGGGTTGGAACTGGACTGTCGGCACCGGTTGGTATGTCAACGAACTGAACGACTACATTGGCCAGCGTCAATCCCAACTGGCTAAGCAAAATAAACAGGAATTAGTCAAAATTACATTGCTGAGCCTGTCATTGACTATATTTGCTCTTTTCCTTTCGGTTTTCTTGAGTAAAGTTATTGCCCGACGTTTCAAGACTTTCCAGGAAAAAATAAACAGTGATTTTTGTGAGCTGCAGGCCACTAAAAACCAAATGCAATACATGGCTCTGCACGATTCTCTCACCGCGTTGCCTAACCGTGTTCTCCTCCACGACAATATCAGCAAAGGAATTGAACGAGCCAAGCTAAACAACAAACAGCTAGCAGTAATGTTTATTGATTTAGATGATTTCAAAAAAGTGAACGACTTACATGGCCATACCGTCGGTGATCAGCTTCTAAGTGCTATCAGTCATGAGTTTATAAAAATTGTTGGACCAGGCGATACGGTCTCCCGTTTTGGGGGAGATGAGTTTGTTTTTTGCTTCCAAGAGCTAGACAGTGAACACTGCGCCCGAGCAAAGGTCGAGCAGATTAAGCAGGTTTTTACCAAGCAGTTTTTTATTGACGGTAAATGGATTTTCTCCAGCAGTAGTATAGGCGTGGCTATGTATCCTGCAGACGGCCAAGAACCCGAAGAACTGATAAGCAAGGCCGATATTGTACTGTATAAATCAAAGGCTCGTCATAAAGGTGATGTACTGTTCTTCGATGACAGTATCAACGCACGTGTCCTTTATGATTTCACTCTGGAAGAACAGTTAAGGCTGGCACTAGAAAACAATGAGCTGTCTGTCGTATACCAGCCACAAATTGATGTATTGTCGGGACGAATTCACGGAATAGAAGCACTTTGTCGTTGGCACAATAAAGAACTCAGCCATGTCTCGCCTATCGACTTTATCGCCGTTGCCGAGAATATCGGCATGATCCACGACATTGGTTGGTTCGTGATCAAGCAGGCCTGCTCGGATTTCAAAACACTAACGGCATCAGTACCACTGCCGATCTCATTGTCTATTAACCTCTCACCAAAACAACTACTGCAAACAAACTTTGCTGAGAACATTACGAATGAAATACGCTCAAGCGGCATTGATACTCATAATGTTACGCTGGAAATTACCGAAAATGTGCTAATCAGTGACATCATCGGCGTTTCACCGATCCTCGAGGAGCTAAGAAAACGTGGGTTTAAACTTTCCCTTGATGACTTCGGCACCGGATATTCTTCACTGAGCTACCTGAGCAACTTGCCAATCAACGAAATCAAAATTGACCGTTCGTTTATCGATAAGCTTCTCACCAGTCGTGAAAGTGAATCTCTGGTCAAAGCCATCATTGCCATCGGCCAATCATGCAATATGCAGATTGTCGCCGAAGGCGTCGAAACCCAGGAGCAGTACAAACGTCTTAGCCAATATCACTGCGATATCGTGCAAGGGTACTATTTTGATAAGCCACTCTCGATAAATGAATTATCGCAAAAATATATGGCTATCGATAAGACCAGTGCCCAGCCTTGATACTAATAAACCAATATCACTACTTTAACTAGGCTATTTGGCTCATTTCATTTAAGGTGAAATTAGCTACTGCGCCATCTGTTGCTTCCATATAAGCTTTCAGGTGGTCATTATTCATATGCGTCTGCCAAAGTTCACGGCTTTCCCAATTTTCATAAAAAACAAACTCTGCAGGATTACTGTTATCTTGGTGCAAATCATACTGAATACATCCTGCCTCTTTACGTGTCGGCGCGATGAGTTTAAGCAACTCAGCTTTAACCAGTTCAACCTTATCTGACTTTGCTTCAACCTTGGCAACGATCGTTAATGTGCTCATTCTGTTTTTATCCTTCTGTTCAAATGCTTGTATCTGATAACTGAATTATTGCGGATCTTGAGCTTGATAAAAACAGACTAAAGGATCAAACACTTTCAAACGATTTTTGATAATACTTCTTACGGACTGAAAACTGATTGTCACATTTCCCCCATACAATGCATCCCGACTCGAAATCAGAACAACCAATCAAAAACAAGAGCATAGGTAATGAACAGTACAACTACCGAAATACTAAAAGATGCAATTAGCGCAATCTACTCAACATTTCCGAACCTCAGCTACAAGCCACGCCCAGACGATGTAAAGTTACTTGCTGCGTATATGAAAAGCAGAGACAGTGACTACCCTAGAAGCCTTGATCTGTTACTTACGGTCAATAACCGGGAAATTGAACTGGAGCTGTTGAAATATAGACGCCATTAGTACAAACATCATTAATAGAAGCGTCATGAATATACGCTACTTCAAAATAAGAAAGTCAGGATATCGGATTTTCTTTGCAACCACATACAACCGCAGACTAACAGAGAATGTTATCGACAACATAGCAGCTAGGTGGTCCCAAACCTCCATATTATAGAGCAATACATATAAGCTACTTCCCAAGATCACGGGTGTGGCATAGATCTCGGTATTATTAAACATATTTGAACGGTGAGCCAAAATGTCTCGGAGTACGCCGCCAAATACCGCGGTGACCATTCCCATACTAATAGCAACATAAGCAGCAAAACCTGCTGAATATAGCTTTTCCGTTACCAAAATAGAAAACAGCGAGACCCCAATAGTGTCAAATAATGTCACCATCTTCTCTACTTTTGACTTCCTGATCTCGGTTATTAGAAAGAAGGCCAAACAAGAACTCAACAGTGCAACCCAGAAGTACGTCGGATCACGAATCCAGAACACCTGCTCGGTATTAATTATCAGGTCTCGAAGCGTACCTCCGCCAAGGGCTGTTACCCACCCAAGTAACAAAATACTGATAATGTCTTTGCCTCTGTTCGACTCAACCAATACCCCACTGAACGCAAAAGCGACAATACACACCATCTCTAAGACATACGTAAACACAACCACTTCCATGTTAGCCTTCATTGTTCCAATTTACGCCTCAGCCATTGGCTTGGCAAACAGTAACCATGATAGCCAGCAAAATTTGCATTCTTCGTGATAAACGAGTTCTAACCATACTTCAGGGTATGCTGAATTAATCTTGCAGCCAAACGCGCAGTCTGGTTCTGATAATCATACTCAGTATTAAGCTCGGCAATATCCATGATCCGAACTTTCCCACTAGAAAGAATCTGCTTTAATACCATTTCGACAACAGAAACACTTACCCCAAATGTCCGTGACATATTCACACCTTCCGCAACCGCTGAGGGAAATACGGCCAAATCCAAACTTAAGTGAACATGATCCACACTCATCAGGAACTCTTCAATAGTGCTCTGTATATGTTTGCGGTTTTTCATTTTCATTTGGCTGTCAAGCAGCCACTTTGCTTTTAGCTCACACGCATAGGCAAACGTTGCCTGACTATTTATATGATCACAAATTCCCAGCCCTAAATATTGGAAGTCACGGTTATGCTCTTGGCAAAAAGAGGCTATCGTATGAAAGGCAGATCCCGGCGTCACAGAAAGACTTCGTTTCAACTCGAAGCTGGCATCGAAGTTTATGATCCCAATCCTATTCGCACTCGTATTGGGAATTTGAGCTAATCCTTCTTCCGTCCAGTCGTTGGCAGCCTGATTAACGGTATCAGACAACGCCTTATAACTTCCGATTGCCACTTCATGACCACCGCCCACCATAATTGGAAGATGACCATGCTGAAGAATAGCTCGCAATTTTTGATACTGAGTCGAGAGCATGGTTGTAAAGCTCTCACCATTTACATCTTCGACAATGCCGGCATCATAGAGAGGTAAATTTGATGCTAATGACATTGATGTCATCATTTTCCGAATACTGTACGGCCCCTCTTTTGAACCTGTTAGACCATCGCTATTTTTCACATTGAGATCGCTTGTCAAACCAAGCAGAACAGCCCCTCGCTTACGTTGATTGGCATACGGCTCAATCACAGAAGTGGACTTTGGGATCATCCGCGGTGAGGAAAATGAAAACCAACGTCTAATATCCATCATGTTTAAGTCTCCGGTCTAAGCTTACTGTCTGTCTTTGCTATTCGGGTGGTAGCACCCTAGCCGCTTGTAATACGGCAAAAATTATTTTGTTTTTACTTTTTAGTACACGATCTTCCGGTGCCATAATACTGACGGCACCTACCAGTTTGTTACCGGAAAATACTGGGGAACTAACTCCCGACACACCCGGATCAAATTCCGAAGTACTGATGGCATAGCCATCACGTTTAATCAGAGCCAATTCTTTCAACCAGCTTTCCAGCATCTCGCCTTCACTGATTCCGAAATGATGCAGTGTCGCCATTACCCTTTGTGTCGGCAAATGTGCCAAGATCACCTTCGACGATGCACCGCAGATCAATGGCTGGCTCTGCCCTTCTTCATAGGCGCAGCGTAAAGCATGTGGGCTATCTATCCTCGCTGTACACAAGGCTCTAAAGCCAACAGGAACCAGGTACGCAGCCATTTCACCCGTTTGTTGCTGCAATCGCTTCAGTACATGGTGAACACCACTCGACAGTGGCGAGAACATCTGGAAGTTTCTGAGAAGCTGCAGTGCCGCAGGACCAATGCTGTAACAACTGTGCCTTGGACTCTCTTCTATCAAATTCCAGTTTCTCAAAATCACCAAATAACGATATACACTGCTTGTCGGCATACCTGTCTGTTCACTAAGCAATTGAGCTGTCACCGGCTCGACTGACGAGGCGATATGCATCAGTACTTGTAACATTTTCTCATTAGAATTTAATTTGTATTTACATGTCATTGGTAACTTCTCCTGACCATGCTATTAACGCTCAGTAATTATTCACCCTCAATGGCAATTATTACAATGTGATAATCAAAGTAATTTAATTACCACCAGTTCTTACAATGTGAGAATCACAGCCACAAAAAAGAGCACCGAAGTGCTCTCTATTTATTCCCCGGCCTTAGCCAGCATCATGCGCTATGTGTGCCGCCTCAATTACCAGTGTTCAACGTCCACAATTTCAGTTTTGATAAAGTACTCTTTGGCTTCAGGCACCTTAATCACTATAGGCTTACCCACCTGTTGAGTTTTAGGGCGAAAATAAGTCTCTGCCATACGTTTTACCGAAGTCCAGACTTTATCTTGCTGGCTGGCAAGCTCACGGCCTTGCGAGTTATAAATCGTGACTTTCAGCGCCACCAGAACAACCGACTCCGTACTCTGGTTCGTCAACGAGGTCGGGATCACCAACTCACCGTTATTATAAGTGGCAGGCCGCAGCAACACATCGACACCTGAGCGGCTTAGTTGCTGTATATTTTTGTGATCACCCAACGTAAAGGAGACACCTTGAGCTGCAGTCACTACCGGAACAGCTGCCATTACTGCCGGCGCAGCAGTGGCATTCAAACCCTGTTTAGTCTCTACCTTCGGCTGTGCAGCGACCGAATGTTCTCTTTGCTCAACGGGGACAACATATTGCCAGGTAAAATCATCATGCAAGACAACCTGACGGCCATCTTCCAACGTCGCCACCTGCGGAGCTGCCCATGCGCTTCCGGCAATCGCTAACCCTACCAATACCACGCCGATCCGATTCAGTGTTCCCATACTTCGATCCTTACTACCTGAAATGTGGAATACCAACCAGTATAGCCACAACAGTACGCCGCTAGCGCACTGGAATTATTCATGTTTATCAAAGCCCAACAGCCTAACATAAAAAAGGGCCAGACGGCCCTTGAGTTTATATCCACTCATAATAAACATGAGTCTCAAAATTAGGGCCGTAGCCAAGAACAAGTGTTACTTTTTCATTACGAGATAGTTGGTGCCCCTATCAGCTATGCCCGCCTCAAAAGGTGAAGTGATACTGTATGGTTGGCACCATCAATGAACGCCTTTCAGCTCGAAGTGCGGCATCGCGTCGTCTTAGGCGTTTAGCTTCATCACTGTTGTTATTTGCATGTTTTTCCAAGCGTTTTAACTCACGATCTATCGAAACCAGTTCGTTATCAATCTTCATGATACGCTTCTCAACCCTATACTCTCTTTGCCCCTGGTTGTACTGTTCTATAAATACAGGGCTATCACAAACACCGTAATATGCTCGCCCTGAGCGACCAATCCGATAACCATTATCTGGCACACAGTAATATGATAACCCTAGGTCATAACCCGCATACCATGCTGGTTGATCAACTCTTACCCCTGCCTCTTTGCAATCTTCCGAATAGTCATTGACTCGGGAAGCAGGAACGCCATTTTGGCCATCTATCGTACCGACAGCCTGCCAATCTGCCGTTTTGCATTCCTCAACGGACATGCTTGAACAGCCGGCCATTTGAGCGATAACAAGAATAGATAGAGCGAGTTTTCGCATGTAAACCTCATTGTCAAATAATAATAACTTACCGTAAAACGATAATTTATTATTGCCAATCAAAGTCACACATGTCAATCTATTAACTGAAACTTATTTGGAGAATGAATAATGCAAGACCAACACGCCATCCAGAAGCTAAGCAAACGACTACTCATTTTGCTTTGGATCATATTAATCGCAGCACCGCTATATGATTCCTTTATGTGGATTTATGGCACTATGGTCGAGTCGGGAGACGCTGTCAGCATCTCATTCGCTTACCCCGTAAGCTTGCCGCTGACACCAGCGAAAATGCTGATGGGCTATCCTTTTGCCCTGTTTCCAACGGTGGCTTACATGGCTATTATCTGGCAACTTATTCAGCTTTTCCGGCTTTATCGTGTCGGTAAGGTATTTACCCTGAGCAATGTGTCATGTTTAAAAAAGACCGCCAATTTAATGATTGCCTTACCTTTAATTGGTGCAGTTTCTGACCTGTTATTAGGTGCAGTATTGTCCATTGGTGAGGAAGTATTGAATACCGGCCTCTATTTTTCAGACAATGAGTTGACAATTTTTATCATTGGTATCATGGTTCGTGCTATTTCCCATGCCATGGCGCTTGCCAAGGACATGAAAGAAGAACATGAATTAACAATATAAGGTTATTTTGTGCCAATTATCATTAATTTAGATGTGATGCTGGCTAAGCGTAAAATGCGCTCAAATGAACTTGCAGCAAAGATAGGCATTACAGAGCAGAACCTGTCTGTACTTAAAAATGGCAGGGCCAAGGCACTTCGCCTGACAACGCTAGATGCCATTTGCAAACACCTGCAATGCCAACCAGGCGATATCCTCGAGTTCGTTGACGGAGAAGAGGAAGCTTGATGATAATCAAGCCATGATTACTGTACTTGATCACTGCCAGAATTAAATACAACAAAGGGCCTTACGGCCCTTTGAACTTATAGTAATCAAGAAAAACGTAAGTGGCGGCAGCGTTAGCGAAGTTCGAAGAAACGAACTTGCTCCTGGACATGCTGACTGACTTGATTCATTTCATTACTGCTGGCTACGGTTTCAGAGGATATCTGCGCAGCTTTGGTCGATAACTCTTGAACCACATGCATATTGGTACTGATTTCTGCCGCCACTGAGCTCTGCTCTTCTGCGGCAGTGGCAATTTGTTGTGTCTGAAGATTGACCTGCTGGATCATGGCCAGAATGTCTTCAATCATCTGATTGCTGGTGACCACCCGGCCTTCTGCCGATGTCGCAATCTCGGTACTAGCAGCCATCATCTGAACAGCATGGTCACACGCTGAACTTAACTGCGCCAACATCGTTTCGATTTCATTCACCGACGACTGCGAGCGTTGTGCCAATCCTCTGACTTCATCAGCAACCACGGCAAAACCGCGTCCCTGCTCACCAGCCCTTGCGGCTTCGATAGCGGCATTCAATGCCAATAAGTTTGTCTGCTCAGATATGCCGCGGATAACATCGAGAATACTCTCAATTTTGCTCGATTCGTCTCGCAGCTGCCCCACTACTCCAGATGTTTTATCCAGATTTTGCACCAGCTCGATAACCGCATCTTTCGTTTCATTCGACGATTCGATCCCTTTATGGGCCAGCGTTGTCATCGTCTCTGAAGTGTGCGCCGTTTCAGATATATTCGTCGCAATATCCTTGCTGGTTATTGTCAGCTCTTCAATTGCCGTTACGGCCTGCACAGTATTATCAGAAACCTCTGTCGATGCACTTTGTATATTACTATTAGCATCAAGCAATGCCTGGCTGTTATGCGTCACAATCGTTGTAGACTGACTAATAGCGGCTAGGGTTTTGTTCAGATTGAGAATCGTGGCATTCAATGCATTGCTGAGCAAAGCCACTTCATCACTACCATCAACATCACACTGTGTCGTTAGCTTGCCTTTAGACAGATCAACCGCAGCATCTTTTACGCGATTTAGATTACGGATCAAATCGTTTGAAAACAGCACAGCAATCATTACCGCTACCAGTAATGCCACCACAATCGACACATAAAACATTAAATCAGCATTACTAATTGCCTCACTCGCCTCTAAATAAGACTCATCAGCATTATCCTTATTCAACTGAGTGAGTAATTCAAACTGCTTTTCAAGATCGGTATAAGAATCACGGAAAGCAGCAAATACGGGATAAGGGGCTTTATTGTTATCACTAACCTGCATTGCCTTAATGAATATCTGTGATTTGTCTTGAAACGTATTAATCAAATTTTCAAGCTTATCTATCTGTGCCATATCACCAGAAAATTCATTCTTTAGCTGTTTTATCAATAGCGGAGTTTGGCTGATTGACGAGTTAACTCCCGTAACGTAACCATCAACCTGTTTCATCAGTCCTAACAAATAAGATATCTGTAATCCCCTGATATTTAACATGATATCAGTCTGGACACTTTTAACGTTTTCAAAGGATATCGTGACAGAAAAGGTATGGTTATAAAACTGGTTAAAGTTTTCGGCAACTTTATTATTTGCCGACTTAATAAAAAATGAAGAAAAAACAAAAATAGATGAAATTAATAGAACAAGAAATAATAACTTAGTTTTAATCGAAAGCCTGTTTAACTTCATATTCTCAAATCTCTTTCTAATAATTAATGATTTAACTGGCTTTGCACAGTTAGCGTCATAAAAAACAACAAACTAACAACAAGCCCATTCAAAATGATTATGTTATTAGCGTATAGCGCAAGTGAGAATAATACCTCTCAGTTCATCACCTCGCAATTACGGAGCGTGACCTTCAGCCCGAAAGACAAATATAAAAAAGGGCCAGACGGCCCTTTTAAGATTTATGGAGTCCAATCACCACTAATGGCTATCTAGTTCCACGTGCGGTGCAACCGAACCCTGTCGACGAGTTGCTAACTCTTCATAGAGATCCCACTTACGCTTGGCGACCTGCTGAGCACGTGCGGTAATATCTGCCGCCGCCTCAGGGTTGCTGCGACGCAGGATCTGGTAGCGCGCTTCATTATACCGGTATTCCTCAAGCGGGATCGTCGGCCGCAGTGTATCGAGCGAGAACGGATTCTCACCGACATCACGCAGCGCCGGATTGTAGCGGAATAGCGGCCAATGACCGGATTTCACTGCCAATTGCTGTTGATGCAGGCCATCTTCCATGTTGATGCCATGCGCAATACAGTGGCTGTAGGCGATGATAATTGATGGGCCTTTGTAAGCTTCTGCTTCTCGCATTGCTAGCAAAACCTGCTGCGGATCAGCACCGAGAGCGACCCGGGCAACATACACGTTGTTGTAGGATATTGCCTGCATCGCAACATCTTTCTTGGTCGCCTGCTTACCGGCCGCGGCAAACTTAGCGACTGCCCCGAGCGGCGTAGATTTCGACATCTGGCCACCGGTATTGGAGTACACTTCGGTATCCATCACCAGCACATTGACATCAGCTCCGCTGGCAAGTACATGATCAAGACCACTCGAGCCAATATCATAGGCCCAGCCGTCACCACCGACAATCCAGATAGAACGACGGATCAGTTGATCGGCAACCGACATCAGATTAAGTGCAGACTCTGTCCCAATAGGCTCCAACTGCGCCTTCAGGCTATCTACCCGCTTAATTTGGGCCTGAATATCCGTTTCGGTAAGCTGCTCTGCATGCAGCAATTGATCAACCAGCAAAGGTTCCAGCTGTTCACGATTTTCCACCAGTAGCTGTTCGGCCATCTCGTGCTGTTTAACCGCAGCAAGACGGAAGCCAAAACCAAACTCGGCGTTATCTTCAAACAAAGAGTTCGCCCAGGCAGGTCCCCGACCTTCGGCATTTTTCGACCAAGGCGTCGTCGGCAAGTTACCACCATAGATTGAGGAACACCCTGTTGCATTGGCTATCATCAGACGATCACCAAACAACTGCGACATCAGCTTGAGGTAAGGAGTCTCGCCACATCCGGAACAGGCACCCGAGAATTCAAACAATGGCTGCAGGAACTGAGCCCCACGTACATTGGAAAAATCTACGCGAGCGCGATCGTTATATGGAATGGTTTCAAAGAAATCGAGGTTCTTCTTCTCTTGCTCCATATAAGGTGCCTTGAGCTCCATATTGATAGCCTTGCGCTCCGGCTGATCATCCGTCGCCTCTTGCACGACCATTGGACAGGCATCAACACACAAGCTACATCCGGTACAATCTTCCACATACACCTGTAGTGTATAGCGAGTATCCGGGAAGCCACGGGCGGTAATACCCGCAGACTTAAAGTCTTCCGGAGCGTCATCAAGTTTTGACTTGTCGTAGAACTTAGCCCGAATCGCCGCATGCGGGCAAACAATGCTGCAGTTACCGCATTGAATACAGTCTTGTTGCTCCCAGACAGGGATCTTCTGGGCTATGTTCCGTTTCTCCCACTGGGTTGTGCCCGATGGATAAGTACCATCAACCGGTAGCATCGACACAGGGATCAAGTCGCCCTTGCCTGCCATCATCTGCGCGGTCACTTTCTGAACAAACTCCGGCGCTTGCTCCGATACTACGGGCTTGTTTTGCTCGCTCGCGGTCACAGTGTTTGGCACATCAACCTGATACAGGTGAGCCAAGGTATGATCGACAGCAGCAAAGTTTTTCTGTACGACTTCCGGCCCCTTGCGGGCATAAGTTTTCTCGATAGCCTTTTTGATTTTGGCGATGGCGAGATCTTTTTCCAACACTCCGGAAAGAGCAAAGAAACAAGTCTGCATGATGGTATTGATACGGTTGCCCATGCCTGTATCACGCGCAACTTTGTAAGCGTCGATGATATGGAGCTGCATGTTGCGATCAATCAACTGCTGCTGCATACGGGCAGGCAAGCTATCCCAGACTTTATCGGCCGGTACGGTCGTATTGAGCAAGAAAGTGGCATTATCGGCCGCTTTCGCTAGCATATCCGTACTTTCGACAAATGTTGCCTGGTGACAAGCAACAAAGTTTGCCGACTGAATAAGATAAGGGCTATTGACCGGATGATGACCAAACCTCAGGTGCGATTCAGTTTGCGACCCTGATTTTTTCGAATCATAGACAAAGTAACCCTGTGCGAAATAATCTGGGTCACCTCCGATGATCTTGATGGTATTTTTATTCGCCCCAACTGTACCGTCAGCGCCCAGGCCATAGAACATCGCCCGGACAACATCTGTCGATTCGATGTCAAATGTTGTATCCACATCTAGGTGCGAATGGCTAACATCATCGATAATACCAACAGTAAAGTGGTGCTTTGGCTGAGCCAGCTCGAGATTGTCGAATACCGCCTTGACCATTGCCGGCGTAAATTCTTTGCTCGACAGGCCGTAACGTCCGGCAATCAGGCGTGGCATCTTCTCGAAGTGATCCTGATTGTCCATCAACGCCGTCAAGACATCCTGATACAGCGGATCAGCATTGGCACCCGGCTCTTTGGTTCGATCCAGTATTGTGATCTTCTGGGTTGTTAATGGTAACGCTTCAAGCAGATGCTTGGCCGATAACGGCCGATACAAACGTACCTGTAACACACCAACTTTCTTGCCTTGTGCCACTAAGTGATCAACGGTCTCTTTCACCGTTTCTACACCCGAACCCATGGCGATGACTACATGCTCCGCATCCGGCGCACCAAAGAACTCCATCAGCTTGTAGCGGCGGCCGGTAAGCTCACCCAGCTTGTCCATGCAAGCCTCTACAATCGCAGGTGTCTTGGCATAATAAGGGTTAACGGTCTCCCGCCCTTGGAAATAGACATCTGGGTTCTGCGCCGTACCGCGAATAAACGGTGAATCCGGACTTAGGCCCCGCTCACGGTGTGCCCGTACCAGTTCGTCGGAAATCATGGCTCGAATATCGGCGTCAGGGATCAAATTGATCTTGTTAACCTCATGCGAGGTTCTGAAACCATCGAAGAAATGGATGAAGGGGATCCTTGCATCCAAGGTAGCCGCATGGGCCACCAGCGCCATATCGTGGGCTTCCTGTACTGACGAGGATGCCAATAGCGCAAAACCAGTACCACGAGCGGCCATAATATCTTGGTGATCACCAAAGATAGACAGGCCCTGTGCAGCCAGCGAGCGAGCCGCAACATGAAACACTGCCGAGGTAAGCTCACCGGCAATCTTATACATGTTAGGCAACATCAACATCAGCCCTTGCGAGGCAGTAAATGTCGTTGTCAGTGCGCCACTTTGCAAGGCTCCGTGCACCGTTCCAGCAGCGCCGCCTTCACTTTGCATTTCTGCAATCAGCGGGATATTGCCCCAGATATTACGTTGGTCTTCTGCAGCCCACTGATCGGCAAATTCCGCCATTGTCGATGACGGCGTAATTGGGTAAATCGCACACACTTCACTCACACGATAGGCAACGTGCGCCGCGGCTTCATTTCCGTCGCAAGTATGCATGACGGGCTCAGACGAAAGAATCGTTTTTTCAGTCATGATCAACTCCTACTCCATTTCTGCCGCGACCATTTCGATCGCATGACAAGGACACTGCGAATAACACGCTTCACATCCGGTACACTTGTCGTAATCCACCTTATAGCCCTTGCCCTCTCCGAGGCGGGTAATCGCCCCATGCGGACAGGCCGCAAAGCACCCGTTACATTCGAAACAATTGCCGCAAGAGTAACAACGCTGAGCCTCGAACAAGGCTTCCTGTTCTGTCAGCCCTCCGACAACCTCATCAAATGATGTAGCCCGCTTGATCACAGGGATCGCAGGCTGTTCGCTTTGCTCGGCGTCGGTTTTGTACCACAGGTGCAGCTTGTCGAACCGGATCAACGGTTGTTTGGACACTTTGCAGAAAATACGCTTGTTGAGGAATGCATCGATGTGAGCAGCGGCTTTTTTACCGTGCCCGACAGCAATAGTTACGGTACGATCACATGGCACCATATCACCACCGGCAAACAACCCCTGATAGCCAGTCATCATCTGCTCGTTGACCATAACGGTACCATCCCACTTGTGTTCAACACCCGGGATATTTTCAGTGATCTTGGTATCGATATTCTGGCCCAGCGCCAGAATAAGCGAGTCAGATTCTACGGACTCAAACACACCAGTTGGCTGAGGTCGGCCACTGTCGTCTATTTCCATCTTTTCAAGGGTAAAGGTCGTACCATCGATCTGATTGATAGTTCGCTGCCAGTGGAAAGTCACGCCTTCTTCCATCGCCTCGACACATTCGAAATCATGAGCTGGCATATGGGCGCGGTCGCGACGGTAAATTACCATCACATCAGCTCCCATTCGGCGAGCAGTACGTGCAGCATCCATCGCAGTGTTACCACCACCGTACACAGCAACTCGCTGACCGAGCTTAGGTGCAGTGTTCATTTCAATCGCCCGTAAATAGGACACCGCATCGATCACCTTGCCGGGATCATCATTCGGAATATCGACACCACGGCCAACATGGGCACCGATAGCAAGGAAGACAGCATCAAACTGGCCTTTCACTTTTTCAGCAAGTAGATCTTCAACCTTATGGTTGAGGACAATTTTGATACCCATAGCTTCGATGCGGGCAATTTCATTTTCAAGAATATCGCGTGGCAAACGGTAAGCAGGGATACCAAAATGCATCATGCCGCCCGCCATCGGAGCCGCATCACGAATTTCAACATCGTGGCCCTTGCGCTTGAGGTGATAAGCCGTCGCGAGACCGCTCGGACCAGCGCCAACAATCAATATCCGCTTGCCTGTAGATTCGGCTTCAAACCGAACTGGCCATTTTTTCTCTAGCGCCTGGTCTCCCAAGAAACGCTCGACCGCGTGAATGCTAACCGCCTGGTCGACGTTGGTACGGTTACAGGCCGATTCACAGGGATGGTAACAAACCCGACCATGGATCGCTGGCATCGGGTTGTTCTTGATAAGTGCCTGGAAAGCTTCTTCGTATTGCTCGGACTGAGCCAATGACAACCATTCCTGAATATTGCTGCCCGTCGGGCAGGCATGATTACAAGGCGGGAGGGAGTTGGAATAGATGGGAAACTTGGTTCGAACCGGTCCAGAACCTTTTTTCAGAGAAAGGTCTGGCGGCAGTGTCATATCCTTAGGACAATTGCTCATAATGTTCTACCTTGTTGTCGGTAAAATGATGAAACGTACCCTTATGGCGCAATGCTGCTTTTGTGGCGACGACTTCGCTTTAGATCGCCTCCTTCACCCACAGCAACTATTTTTATGTATTTATCGACGAAGGTACGTCTCGCTTTGTTATACCAACCTGGCTCAGCCGTTACGTCATCTAAACCATGAGATTGTTCAACAGCTTAAACAGATTGGTATTAACTGTAGGGAATTGTGAATCTCTAAACGGCTACACAAGTACCGGCACGTTCAGCCAATACCTCTAAGCCTTCTTCAAGTGCACCGATATAGGCGCGACCACCAAACTGGGCAAAATCGGCCGCAGCTTCGACTTTAGGTCCCATTGAACCCGCAGGAAACTGATGCTCACTTAGCTGAGCTGGTGTCGTCGCTCGTAGCGCACGCTGCTTCTCAGTGCCCCAGTCTAGGTAAACGGCATCGGCATCTGTCAGGATAAGCAGCTTGTCTGCCTTGAGCTGTTTAGCCAGCAAGGTTGCTGAAAGGTCTTTATCGATCACACCTTCAACACCTTGATAACCGAATTCGCCACGGCACACTGGAATACCGCCGCCGCCACAGCAGATCACAATCTGGCCGGCATTAAGCAAAGTATCAATCGACTTCTTGTCGACAATATTGATTGGCTTAGGAGACGGTACGACGCGGCGGACATATTCGCCATCACGCTTCATGATCCAGTTATTGGCTTCAGCCAAAACACCGGCTTCGTCTTCGTTATAAACCGGGCCAACAAACTTGGTCGGATCCAACATGCTAGGATCATCGGCATTCACTTCAATACGAGTCAGAAGGCTGGCTACTTCGGTGTCAGGCAGTAAATTTTGCAGCTCCTGAGCCAGCATATAACCAATCATCCCTTCGCTTTCAGCTCCAAGGACATCGAGCGGATAAGGCGAGACTTTGTCATAAGCCAAGTTCTGCAGGGCTAGCAGGCCAACCTGCGGACCATTTCCATGGACAATCGCAACCTGGTATTCCTTGGCGATTTCAGCAATCGCCTTAGCTGCGATTTTGATGTTAGCCAGCTGGTTATCAAAGCTCGGTGCGTCGCCACGACGCAACAATGCATTGCCGCCAAGGGCAACAACAGCGGTGGGTTTCATGTTAACTCCTTGAATTATAATTGTGGTTTAACCCCGTTCCCGGCACATCCATTAGTGCAAACACTAATATTGATGTAGAAACGGTTTGCGGCGAATAAAGCGGCCATTCCCGGCTTTCCCCATAAATTCGCCATTACATGCGACAACCTGTCCACGGCTGATGGTCATCATCGGCCAGCCAAGACACTTCATATCTTCATACGGGGTGTAATCGGTGTTGTCGTGTAATAAATCGTGAGTAATTGTGACTTGCTGCTTGGGATCAAACAGCACAAGATCGGCATCAGCCCCCGGAGCCAAGCTACCTTTTTGCGGGTATAACCCAAATAGCTTGGCTGGCATATAACTGGTTAGCTCTACAAAACGGGCCGGACTGATCCGTCCGCTCATAACGCCTTCGGAAAACAGCAACGGCATCCGGTTTTCAACACCGGGCATACCATTCGGACAAGCACTGAAATTGTCTTTTCCACGCTGTTTTTGTTCAGAATAGGTAAAAGAACAATGATCAGTCGCAACGGTATCGATGCTGCCGTCCACCAGCCCTTGCCACAGCTTTTCACGCTCCTCAACAGGGCGCAACGGTGGGCTAAGAATATATTTCAGCGCATCTTCCCGCTCGTAACAGCGCTCATCAAGCAACAAGTACTGCGGGCAGGTTTCAGCCCAAACCGGCTGTTGGTTCTGGCGGGCAAGCCGGACATAATCCAGTCCAAGCCCATTAGAAAGATGGACAATATACAGCGGTGCATCGCCAGCCAGTTTCGCCAGATTTATCATTCTGGCAATGGCTTCGGCCTCGCATTCAAGCGGGCGACTCTGGGCGTGATACCTAGGGGCTGTTTTCCCTTCTTCGAGCAGCTGACTGCGCCTTAGCGCGATCGCTGCATCATTTTCAGGGTGAACCGTGGTCAGGGCATGGACTTTATTGAGTTGGGCAAGCGCACGCAGAACCGACTCATCATCAAGCTTATAGCCGTAAGTCAGATACAGCTTGAAGCTGGAGATCCCTTCAACCTCAACCATCGAGGCCATTTCAGACAATATTTCATCGTCAATATGCTGAATCACGCCATGAAAACCGTAATCAATCACCGCGGTTTCTTTGGCATATTCCTTATAAACGGCCAGTTGATGATGAAGATTGCAGCCTTTAGGTCCGAAGCCCATGTGATCAACCACCGTAGTAGTACCACCACAGGCTGCGGCACGAGTGCCGGTATAGAAATCATCACTACTACGCGCAATCCCTACATCAATATTGAAATGGGTATGGACATCAATACCTCCCGGCATCACATACAGGCCGGAAGCATCAATAATTTGAGTGTCAGTCGGATAGTTGGATATAGAGGGGGCAACCTCGGCGATCTGACCATCAACAATCAAAATATCTGCTTTCTTCTCATCTTGATGGTCGACCACAACTCCCTGACGAATAAGAATTGCCGACGGTGTTCCGCCTGTACTCTTGTTCGAATTCAAGAAGAAAGAACGCTGTGAAATCATAACGCTACCCTTTGTTTACACCGGAATTTCGTCTATCTACGAATACCTTCTCGAAGTATCAGTCAAACAACTGATACTTCGAGAAGATAAATCAAGAATCAATAGCCACGAACCAAGAACGAAAATCCATCCCGAGGGGGATATGAGGTCAGCATTAAGGCAGAGCGAACTGACACCCTCGGGACGGAAAATGGTACTCATGTTGATTATTCAGCTAGTGATTACTCAACACTGGTTCTTATTTTTTTAGCTCTTTTAGGTACATTTGTGGGATCACCGCGTACATCGCAGCACAAGTCACAAGGTGATCTTTCCAAGTTTTCTCGTTTGGCGCGTGCGCTTCTGGCTCTTTACCCGGACCGAAACCAATCACAGGAATACCGTAACGGCCCATGATAGAAACGCCGTTGGTAGAGAATGTCCACTTATCTACAGTTGGTTTCTTGTCGAACAATAGCTCGTAAGAAGCTTCCAGTGTCTTAGTCGCAACGTGCTCTTCGTCAATCAACCATGTTGGGAAGTAGCACTCTGTTGGGTAAACCAAACCGGTATAGGCAGGACGGTTGTATTCGTACATAGATACTTCAGCTTTCGCTGCTTGTACCGCAGGTAGCGCACGAATTTCGTCAAGCGAACCTTCCCAAGTTTCACCCCAAGTCAAACGACGGTCGATTGAAACAGCACAGCTATCTGCAACAGCACAGCGGCTTGGTGAAGTGAAGAAGATTTCTGAAACAGTCAGTGTACCTTTGCCTAGGAATGGGTCGTCTTTCAGGTTGTGAGAAAGATCTTCTAGCTGGCTAAGAATTGGGCCCATTTTGAAGATAGCGTTGTCACCACGCTCCGGAGCAGAGCCGTGACAGCTCACACCGGCAACATCGATACGAATTTCCATACGTCCGCGCTGACCGCGGTAGATCTGGCAATCTGTTGGCTCGGTAGAAACCACGAACTCAGGGCGAATCTTGCTTTCTTCAATGATGTACTGCCAGCAAAGACCATCACAGTCCTCTTCCTGAACGGTACCCGTTACTAGCAAGGTATATTCGTCTTCAAGACCTAGATCTTTGATGATCTTACCGGCATAAACCATTGAAGCCATACCGCCTTCCTGATCAGAAGCACCACGGCCACCGATGATTTCGTCATCTTCCATGCCCTGGTATGGGTCAAATTCCCAGTTGTCCATGTTACCCACACCAACAGTATCGATGTGTGCATCCATAGCAATTAGGTGCGGACCATGACCAATCCATCCCAGTACGTTGCCCATCGGATCGATTTCTACCTTATCGAAACCAACTTTTTCCATTTCCTCTTTGATGCGCAATACCACTTTTTCTTCGTCACAGCTTTCGCTTGGGATTGCAATCATGTCACGTAGGAATTGGCTCATATCCGCTTTGTAGTCTTGGGCTTTTTCCAGAACTTTATTGAATGGGATATTCATTGTCATTGTAATTCTCCTTGGGCCGAACGGTGGTCATCGCGTCCGGCATGATGTTTTGTATTTGAAGTTGATACGCCCTGTTTTCGATGACACATACAGCACGCTAAATAATTCTTTTTTCTACTATTCTTTCACCGAATCTTTGTGGATTCAGTACAGCTCGTTAAACCTTTATTGCCTTCTTGAAGCAATTTCGTTCGAAGGCAAAGAAGAAGCGCGGAGTTGATACCCATCAATGAGCACTTCTGATGCAGCATCCGGACGAAATCGCAAAAAGAAACAACTTAAAGCGTTGGGTGCTTACCTTGCCATACTACTTCACGGTAGTGGACAGGGTCGGTATCCCCTTCGGTGTTAACCAATAGAACAACTGAATCTTGGTTCAGCCCCAGTTTTTCCATTAGCTTTTCACGCTCTGGGTGGTAGTAAACAGCAGCCAGCATACCTGCACCAACGGCGCCGGATTCACCGGATACAACTCTTGGATCGTCGCCTAGCGGATTACCGAGAACTCGCATACCCAGTGCGGCTACACTGTCTTGACAGGAAACAAACTGAGTTGAACAGTCACGCAGTACCGGCCAACCAATCGGATTCGGCTCACCACAGGCCAAGCCAACCATGATGGTTGCCAGGTCGCCTTCGACATTCACCATCTCGCCCTGCTCGCTGATACCTGAGCGGTAGATACAGTCAGCCAGATCCGGCTCGACAATCACTGAGTGAAGCTTGTCTGCACCGTATTGGTCACAGAGATAACCCAGCACGCCGCCAGCCATAGCACCAACGCCAGCCTGTAGGAATACGTGGGTAGGACGTTCGATTTGCTGATCTTTCATTTGGTCGACAGCTTCGGCTGCCATGGTGGTGTAGCCCTGCATGATCCAGGTTGGGATTTCGGTATAACCTTCCCAGGCTGTATCCTGCACAACTTTCCAGTTGTTCTCTTCTGCCGTTTTGATGGCTAGACGAACGGTATCGTCATAGTTCATGTCGGTAACAATGCACTCGGCACCTAGCGCACGAATGTTGTTAACACGCTCGTCTGCAGCACCTTTTGGCATATACACAACGGCATTCTGGCCGAGCTTGTTTGCTGCCCATGCCACACCACGTCCGTGGTTACCATCCGTTGCAGTTGCAAAGGTCATTTTTTCCGGGATATCGTTTTTGAGTTTTTCGAAATCAAAATCTTTGACATCAAGCTTGAACTCGTCGCAAAGCAAACGGGCAATGGCATAAGCACCACCTAACATTTTGAATGCGCATAAATCAAAGCGATGTGCTTCATCTTTAATCAGGATTTTGCCAACGCCGATCTCTTTGGCTAAGCAGTCGAGAGAGTGCAAAGGCGTTGGTTGGTAGCCTTCAACTTTCTGATGGAAGGCGCGGGCTTTTTCCGCTTCATCAATGGTGAATAGAGGAGATTGCTGACCGTTATAATGGCGGTTATCGGCTATCTCCATTTTTAGAGAGAATGTAGACACGACCAGACCTCATTGAATGAATTGAGATAAAAATGCGGGGGTACTGGAACTAGTGCCCCCGCGAAAGGGCTAGCAATTAGCCAAGTTTTATAGCTGTAGCATTTGTCAGATACACATTTGGAACCAGATATTTACTTAACGCGCTTTTCAGCATCGTCCAGTAGCTCCTGTAGAACATCTCCAGGCTCTTGGTACTTGCGGTTCATAATCATTGCAGCAATGATATATGGCTTCCAGCTTGCTTCTTTGTAAGTGGCAATACGGTATTTCTCGAATACTGACTCTTCCACTTCACCTTCTTTGCAAGAAACGCCTGTGATATCAGCAGGTAGGCAGTGCATGTAAAGCGCTTCACCGTCTTTGGTCTGCTTCATCATTTCTTCGGTGCAATGCCAGTCTTTGTGGTTGGCATTCTGAGCCAGACATTCTTGCTCAAGTGCTTTCAGGCCATCATGGTCATTGGCGCGAAGCAGCTCGGTACGACGGCCCATAACCTGGTATGGTGCCCATGATTTTGGATAAACAATGTCAGCATCTTTGAATGCTTCTTCCATTGATTCAACCTGGGTAAAGCTACCGCCAGACGCTTCAGCATTCTTGCGAGCTTCTTCAACCACTTCAGGAATTAGGTCATAACCTTCTGGGTGAGCCAGAGTGACGTCCATACCGAAGCGAGTCATCAGGCCGATGATGCCCTGAGGTACAGATAGCGGCTTACCGTAACTTGGTGAATAAGCCCAAGTCATTGCAATCTTCTTGCCTTTTAGCTTGTCCAAACCACCGAAGTGTTCTTCCAACCATGCCAGGTCAGCCATTGACTGAGTTGGGTGGTCGATATCACACTGTAGGTTGACCAGTGCTGGACGGTGTGGCAATACGCCTTCTTTCACACCATCATCCAAGGCTTCACCAACTTCACGCATGTAGGCATTACCGGCACCTAGATACATGTCATCGCGAATACCGATAGCATCGGCACAGAATGAAATCATATTGGCAGTTTCACGCACGGTTTCACCGTGGGCAATCTGCGATTTACCTTCATCAAGATCCTGCTGTGCAAGACCTAACATGTTGATGGCTGAAGCGTAGGAGAAACGAGTTCGAGTTGAGTTGTCACGGAACAGTGAAATACCCAAGCCATTTTTAAAGATGTTTGTTGCGATGTTTTCCTTTCGCATTGCTTTTAAAGCTTGCGCGGTTTTTAATACACGCTCTAACTCTTCAGGGCTCTGCTCCCATGTTAAAAGGAAATCTTTATTATGAAGCTCAGATTTTAGTTCATTGATTTCCTTGATCAGTTCATTAATGCTTTTCATTTTATTCTTCCCAGTAATTAAATTGTTATATCGAGTGCGGCTGGAAAAAGTCTGTAGGGTTATAACAGACGACTGATTCTCTTATTCCAATATCTATGCCAACAACAGCCAAAATCGGAAAAATAAATCAAAAAACACCTACAGCCCTTGAATTACAAGGGGTAAGAAAAATGAACACACTTTATTGCTTTACCTATACCATGCAGAGCGCTATCAACCACTATCAGTGATAGCGACCAAAATGATAGCGACCAAAATGCGGTTTATCATATTGATATTCAGATGTGACCTAGCTAGCAATTCCTATTTCGCATCGCGAATCCAACGGGAAACACTGACTTATATCAAACAGGTATCAGCCAATCTTGATTAACTTTGTTAAGTCTCTCTCAAAATAGACCCGAATTATGTTGAAAAACGCCCAACAGTCCGAACTCATGCAGCTGCAGCCAACCATACTGCGCTTTACTCAAATGCTTTCAGCCGTACTCCAGCTGGACGCAGAAGTCGTTGATGCCGACCTAGTCCGTATCGCCGGCACCGGGCCTTACAGCAAATTCTTTGGCAAAAAACTCAACACCAGCTCAAGAATCTTCAGATACATCCTTGAAACACATAAAGAAAAAGTTGTCGTCAAATCACGAACCGATCCACTTTGTGAGGGTTGCAGCAACAAAGGCACCTGCCGAGAGACTGCTTTTCTTGGTGTGCCTATCATGGTTGATGATCGCTGTATCGGGGTGATCAGTCTTGTTGCCTTTACCGAAGAGTCGCGCGAGAGAATAAAAGAGAATGTTCAGTTATTCTCTGACTACATTCAGCATATTTCCCAGATTGTAGTAACTAAAGTACTGGCCAGCGATAATGAACATGATGATGGGCTAGACGAAGTATTTACCAGCCTGATAGAAAACATGGATCAGGGGGTATTAGTCTTAGACGGCAACAGCCGCGTGAAATATGGTAACCAGCAAGCACTGAACAACCTAAATATAGAGCGTGAAGAACTATCACATCTCGAAGTGAATATTAAGCCACTGTCTTTTCATAATAATGAATTAAAAGGCCACCAACAGCACATCATTTCTCTTGGCGAGCGCCAAGAGCTCGTTGTCGGCCAATTTCATGATGCCCGTGGACATCAACTTTTTTTAATGGCCTTCCACCAGCCAAATAAATCATTTGCCATCAATGAACCACAGCCGCAATTTACCAGTGTCATTGGTGACTGTAAAAAAATGCGTCAGCTAAAAACGTTAATCTCGCGTATTGCCAGTAGTCCATCAAGCGTACTTATCAATGGTGAAAGTGGAACAGGTAAAGAAGTCATTGCCCATGCGGTTCATGATTTGAGTACCCGAAGCGACAAGCCTTTTATTGCGATTAACTGTGCGGCAATTCCTGATCAGCTGCTCGAAAGCGAATTGTTCGGTTATGTAAAAGGTGCCTTTACCGGAGCCTCGACTAAAGGAAAAACCGGTCTGATCCTGGCGGCAAACAAGGGAACGCTATTTTTGGATGAAATCGGCGATATGTCGATGACCCTTCAGGCCAAATTGCTGCGAGTACTGGAAGAGCGTGAAGTAATGCCGATTGGCTCAAACACCTCGATTCCGATTGATATCCGGATTGTATCGGCGACCAACCGCAACTTTGCGGAAATGATTGCGTCCAACAAGTTCCGGGAAGATTTGTATTACCGCCTCAACGTGATCCCGATTCACTTGCCACCACTTAAAGAGCGCGATGGCGATGTGGAGCTGCTGGTGCAATTCTTCCTTGATATACATACTCGAAAGATCGGCGTGAGCTATCCCGGAATTACAACTGAAGCGATGGCTCGTCTCAATGCCTATCACTGGCCCGGCAACGTACGTGAACTAAGTAATCTCATTGAATACTTGGTTAATGTAGTACCGGAAGGAGACACCATTGACGTCGACTTGCTACCACCTTACTTTGAACAGTCAAAAACCGAGCATCATGCCGAGAGTATCAATGCTGATGACTGCGCCATGAGCCTTGAAGAGATGGAAAAAATCCGAATTGAAGAGGCTATCAACCGACTGAGCAACCGCAAGCTGGTTGCCGACGAACTGGGTATTGGAATCGCAACCTTGTACCGGAAAATCAAGAAATATGGGTTAAGTGTTAATAGCCACTAATTAGCCAATTGCCATTCATTATCCGTCATAATCAGAAACTGCCACTTACGGCAGTTTCTGTATTCTCCCTCATAAAACCTATACTCGCCAGCTTTACAGGAGACAACTCCAGACGTTGCTAAAAGCTAATAGGCTTACGGCCTGTTGACTGATCGGCAGGGCCTGACTGTTTCTCGGCTTTCTGAGCCTTACCGCCTGCTTTCTTGCCGGACGCATTTTTATTAGACGCATTCTTGTGGGAAGAAGACTTTTTGGCTCCCCCTTTTCCAGATGCATTTTTAGCTACGGGCTTGTCCGCTTTCTTTGCCGGTTTTGGAGCAACTTCCTGGGGTGATTCATCTACAGGCTGATCGCAAATAACAACATAAAATTCATTGTTAAACTCAATCACATCACCATCATACATCTTACGGCGTTTGCGTTGTTCCAGTTCACCATTAACAGCCACATAGCCTTCGGAAATTGCAAATTTTGCTTCGCCTCCGCCACTGACCGCATTGGCAATTTTCAATACCTTGTAGAGCTCAATAGGCTGGCTTGAAACCTCGACCGCCAACGCTTCTACTTCATATTCTTCTTCAGACATTTTATTAACCGGAGATGGACAATGGCAGGTATTATACCCAAGTTCCCTGTCATAACTAGCAATCCCTTATCGGCTGAGATATCCTCGCGCCTTTGAACCAACCAGTAGCATAATAATATGTATTGTCCATCTTGCGGTCAGCCAACCTTCACTGCACAATCCGATAAATCATTTCAGTGTAATCAGTGTGACTTTACCTTTTTCCATAACAGCGCCTCGGCCGTTCTCGCCATTATTCGCTGTCAGAATGAGGTACTGGTTGCCGAACGCGGACGAGAGCCCGGTAAAGGGATGTGGGACTTTCCCGGTGGATTTGTTGATCACGGTGAATCCCTAGAACAGGCACTGTTGCGTGAACTTCAGGAAGAACTGATGTTTCAGCCAAGCCAGGTACAGTACTTTGGTTCGTACCCGAACACCTATCTCTATAAAAATATCGAATATAAAACCTGCGATGCTTTTTTTGCCGTAGAGATAGAACAGAAACCGATTTTAAAAGCCGGAGACGATGTTGCTAACATAGATTGGGTTAAGATTACCGAGCTACAACCGGAAAAGTTTGCCTTTGCATCAGCCAGAGAAGCTATCGCTTTATATTTAAAAAATGATTATGTTCCTTTTGACTGTTGCTGAAAACTTAACATCATATTTTCGTTAAGTTTTTCAGTAAAATCCATATGTCGATGCCAACCGAGGCAATGATCTAGATATTTAGTTGCAACGCCATGGAATCGCTTCATCCATTCTTTGATCCAGCTATGGTCGGCATTTACATTTTGGACAGACAAAGACCTTATCTATCACTTTCAGACCAGCCGACATATTTAGACACTTACGGATCAAGTCATGTGTTTGCTAACGTGGATTAGTCTTCTTTGACACCTACAAGAGCTTTTTTTAACAGTGATACCAATGTATGGTATTCGTCAATAGTTAATGTATGTAAATATACCTCTTTTCTTTTTTGCACTATATCTTGCACTTGGTGCATTCTCTCTAAACCACTGTTTGTTATAGTTAAATATGTTTGACGGCGATCGTTTGGATCTACTCTTCTGACTAGATATTCTTTTTCTACTAAGTCATGAATTAACCTCGAAACTTGACTTTTGGCACCAATGATTTGTTCTTGAGTAACCAAATCAGATTGATGGACTCCTTCATCCAATTTTTCGTAAGCTTTAGTCAAAATCCAAGCTTGTTCTGAGTTTATATCTAGCGACGCTTGTTGAAACATTGCTTCACTTTTCTGTTTTGAGATCGTAGCAATTTTGTAACAAAGGATACCAATTAAGCCATCGCTATCTCTTTCTCCTAAATACTCACCCGCCATATTTAACCTTCACTATCATGATACTGTTTCAGTGGAAATCGTTCCTGAGTGGATAAATTTAGCTGAATTTTACAATAATTATAATGACGTCCGTCAATATAATGATTTTTCTGCAGCCAGATCTCATTATGATAACTTATTGCTGACAGCTTGTGACGCAGACAAGACTAGTGTTACAACACTCCCCGCTATGTGACATCAACATTGCGAAACGTCATGTTGTTTGGTGATCCGGTAGTTATTGGACATCCCGAAGTAACTAAGAGGATTTAAATGGCTATATTCCGTTTAACTGTTATTAAGGGCTTAACTCCATGTTTCGTTAAGTTATTCAGTAGTATTCATATATCCAACCGATATCATGACCTAGATATTTAGTTGCAACACAATGTAATCACTTCATCCATTTTTATTCAGTTATGGCAGGAATTTACATTTCACTCCTATGCATTTGACCCCGCACGAATATACAACTAGTTGTTCTTGACAAGAAAAAGTAGTATTGAATGAGCATGCATGTCTCTAAAATGCTTATTTTATGTGGTATGTCCCATCTCGTTACGGACAGTAAGGCGCTTAAATTCTCAAAAGGTCATGTCTTCTAAAACAAGCAAACAATCATAACTTGCATATACTCAGTCAGATGGCCAATAAGAACCATAATTTGAGTGTAACTGTTCACCCACAAGCACATTACAATTAAGAACTTCATCGACTGGTACAACGGAGAGCACTGTCACAGTTGTATAAGCTTCGTGAGCAGGGCAACGTCATCGTAGCAAGGATGCCAACATACAAGTAAATAGAAAGGTAGTGTACGGGCAGGCAATGGCTCAAAGCCCAAAGCGTTCGCTAGGAAAAATAAAGAATTGCGAACCTATACTTACCCAGAAAAAACAGAGATCAATGAACAACTGTAACAAGCGGCTTAATATGATTTGGCGACAACTAACTTAAAAAACGCCAGCCCCTACATCCAGTAACATTACTTGGGAGAAGTTTTATTCTCTTTCAGCCTAATTGTGTCTAAAAACAATGTGTTTGCTCTTCAGCACAGCTTTGTAACAGAATACACAAAGTGTAACTAATAATTTCTACTTTTAATAACGTGTAATATCCCCCCAAATACAATCTCGACAAAAACACATAAGTCATTGTCTAATAAGATAAATAAAAAACTCCCAATTAATTTATTACAACATGTGAAAAACAGAGCGGTTTTTACTCGAAGTAAAACCCAAAAAGTCAAAATAATGTGATATAAGTCTTCTCATAATAGTAATGATAATCACAACCAATAAGGCGTGGCTTTAATGATCGTTTTTAATTCTAAATCAGCTTGCTACATATCTCGGATGCTTAACTCCCAAAACACTCATCTTCACAGTGAGGTTTTCTTTTATGACGGATTACAAAGTTACCGCGTTATTGATATTACTCAAATAAATCAAGTGATTGAAAATAAAGGAGGGTTCCAATCTATACTTACTGGATTTAGCGTATATTTAGATGATGGATATAAACTTGAATTAGATGTAATAAACTCTACTAGTAAGCTTATTACAAATGATAACAACCAAAACCTGCTATATTCGTGATAATTAAAGATGCTTGGTTTCTATTACCACTAGGATCATGCATATACTATTAAAATGAATCAAGTCTAAAGGCAATGTTCTCTTTAGTTATTCTTATATACGGGGCATTAAGAATCAAGAACCTTTAATGCTCCATCTAAGCTACTGAATTATTTATGATTTTGTTGTTATCGAGGTGTTTTCGACAAGTATTCAAACACCCTCCTAATTTCATGCTCGATTTAATTCCAAACACGGTGAACAATCGCTTTGATGACGAGTAAAATCAAACATTCAAATTCTTAGCTGATTTGAACACTGATAGTTTCGATCCACTTTTTAAAGCGATACTTCGTCTAATGGTTAGTGTGATCAATCTAGCCATATGAATCCTTCGACGGTGCTTTCTGTTCAGTAGCGAGACAAATCCAGTTAATGATCTGAACCAGCAGTTTAGACAGCATGACAATTCAATCTACATGCTTCCCGAATATGCGGTTGGCGTAAGAAATCAATAAAGAAAACGCACCTAGTTCGAAAAACGTTTAAAGGAGCAAGTCTTAAGTTCATGAATGAACACCTTAAGCAATTCTCCATAATGTGAATAGCGAAGGTTCTTCTGGTTTACTACTGGTTAAAGCATGTCAGTAAACGAGATAGAGCACGCACGCTGCGTGACATAAGTTCAAGAAGGCACTCGAAACTGTATCAGATAATATGAAAAGGAAGAGCCTAGTCGAAAGTGCCGCACGAAGACTTAAGGTGATAACAGATACTAATCATTCCCTAGCCGTTGCACCTAACCATTTGCGGCACAACTTTACGGCTGATGCTTCAAATCCGAATTGGGTTGGCAATATTACTTATTTGATGACAAGCGAAAGGTGGCTTTACCTTACTGTTATTTTCGATTTGCACTCACAACAGGTAGTCGGTTGACCGATGAATAACCTTCTAACAGAGAACTCTACCGAGATACGTTGAAATAGTACCGCTCTGATGGTATCGGGCTGCAAAATAATCGTTCACAGTGATCGTGATAACCAATATTGTTCAAAAAGTTACCGCAATATAATCAATTACACATAACTTTAGGTAAAGTATAAATCCCAAAGGGAATTATTGGGGCATACTTGCGTGCAAAGCTTCTTCTGGTCTTTAAACTTGGAGCTATCAATTCAAACCGATTATGACCAAAGAATTGATTCATCAAGAGGTATTTTAGTATAGTTAGGTTGATTACAACCGAACAAAAAAGCGCAGTGTTCTTGGGTTAATAACCGCGAATTTGAAAAGATGATGTCAATTAACTTGATGTCCAATCTTCTGGGGCAAATCAATCAGGCGTATCCATTGAGTTATGACAGAAGAATTTTCATTTTAATTAAAGTAATCGCATTCTCTTACGGCAACGTTTGCATATGAAGGCTTGTTTAACACCTATAAATTTTTCCCATAAATTACGTTTCACTCTAACTACTGAAAATCTGTCATGAGATAAAATCTCATCCATAATATCACCCTAATACTGTGAAATTGATTATTACTAGTAGTAATTATTTAACCATTCAAGAGTTATCAAATACTATTAAATCATTATGTTATTATTGATATTCAAATGAGAAACGATGCCCTATTCTTTCTATACTTGCACACTCAATTAAGGAACCGTAATAATACCCTTGATGTAAACACTTATATTTAGACAGTTGTTCATGTTGATAATTTGTTTCTACTCCTTCAAAAACTATATTCCTACGACCAAAATCAGAAGCATCAGCAATTAGATCTAACATATATTCATAATCACCCAAGTATTTGTACATTATGCTTTTGTCTATTTTTACCAAATCCCAGTCTGCAATAAATAACATTGACTCTGATATTTCTTCCGATAAATAATCATCAAGCCAAACCTCATGGCCTCGCGATTTTATATTAACAATAGAGTTTATTAATTTCATCTCCTCTATATTACTTGATGGTGATGTTGTTATTTCAAACGCGATTTTCTTATTTACCTGGTTAAGTATGCATGATATAAACTTATCATCTGCCATGATCTTAGTATTAAAATTAATGGAAGTGTAAGATAAATCATCAAATTTAATCCTATTAATTTCATTAACCTGAAGACGTATGATTGCCTTTATCCATCCATCTGATATTTCATTAAAGAAATCTTCAACATTAATCTTTGCATCTTCAAATCTTGTTAGCATTTCAAACGCAATGAAATTCATTGTTTTTGGACAAACTATAGGTTGTAGTGAAAATTTCACATCTATAAAACCCTCTGTATTGTCATCACACATTTCATAACAACCATTATTTTTAAGTCTCTCGTTAATCATAAAAACCCTTACTATCATTCATCCCAAAGATTTTTTGACATAGACTCTAATTTCATCTTTAATAACTGTGCTTTTAAATTTCGTATTTCTAATTCGTATAACCGATTGCAATCAATACGCTTTCTCTTCTTACCTATTGGAATGACAACTTGAGCATATATACCAAAATTATCTTTGCCTTCAAGATTTTTTGAGTCATACATACTAGAGCCGTTTGAATAATCTTTATTTACTTTTACCCCCATTAAACCGGTTTGAACATACATATCTGATGCAATACTGGACTCGCATGTTGTACCATCACTAGTTGTAATTCTGTCATAACCAGATGGTATTGTTGCATTAGGAATACTTAGAGATTCCGCATTAACATATTTACCATAAAAAATGGCAATCAAAACACTGATTAATAATATTCTTTGATACATCATTCATTCTCAATCAAGGCTTCTATCTTTTCTTTTGGGTATAAAATCAATACATCCGTACAAATCCTCGTCCTCAAATATGAACCACTAGCTGGCTTGGATATTGAGCACAATAAGTTTTTACTCACTACTGATGGTTCAACCTCTTCAATAAAGGTAGAAAAAGACCTATTTTTATTAGCCCCAACCTTCATATTGGTACTAATTATTTCTCCATTTAACTCAATATCAAAAAGCCTTGTTTCATTTGAATCATTACCAATTTTTATCGTTACAAGCTGACTTCCATTTAAACTTATTTCTCTTATTTCTATTGGAGATTGATAATGTGCATTGCTACAGGCTGAAAACATAAATAATATGACCAGTGCAAAGTTAGATATCATCGACCGCATGTTGCTGTAACCTCTATTTTATATCTTCCAGATAATAGTTCACTTTCTTTTACGTTAAAAAAAGGAATAATGGAAATCGTACCATAACCACTAATTTCAAACTTATCGTTTTTTTGTCTTTTCATTAAACCTGAACTATTCACCACAAACGAACCTCGATTATTTACATAAAATATTTCAGAGAACTTATTATTCAATTTTCTTAAGTATGACCGTTTAACTCTCTTTTTAATTACCCCATAACTTTTAATCCTTATTCTCTTATATGAGAATGTTACATTACTAGGAGTAATCGTTTGATACAATAATGACGCAGAATCCATGGTTAATTTATCATTAAACGCTATCCCTCCAACACTGTCAACAACAGTCAAAGCACAATATGAGTTATGTCGTATCCCACTATCAAAAATCATATTAAAACGTTCACCTTTTATATCAAACACTAAATTATGTCTTTGAGGTTGAGGTTGAGGTTTAGATGCGCTTGCAATAAACATTATTATTTTCGTTTGGTTTGATTTCTTTCCGCCCGTTTTTTTGAATTTTAGACTATATTCCCCCCCTCCAACAATTCTCGTCGGAGTCTGTATTCCTAATGAAGGGTCTAAACTATAATGGTAATAATTATAGTTTCCTCGACTATTTTCAGTCACTTTGATTTTAATGTTATAATCTTCCTCTCCTAAATATTCAAAAAAAACATACCCCCCAGCATATCTCATGACGGCTTCAGAAGGCATGGCATCTCGCACCATTACTACATTAGGGTTTTTATAGCAATATTTTACAACCTTAACGCCATTTTCCTTTATAAATTGGCAATCACTCGCATTTGAACTTAATGAAGTACTCCCATATGAGAATAAAGATACAAAATAAAAGCTAACGACAAGTAAGTGTCGCTGTAACTGTGTATTCATAATCATCTGCTTGTACCTCGGTTGACGATATGTCTAAAGCTCCTAAACCCACATAAAACGCTTTGCTTAAATCACCAACTGCAGTGGTCACCACAGTTGGTGACGATACTGTTCCTGCATTTAGTGAAGTCGGGCTATCAGCGCCATCAACTTTCGTTATAATTTTTAAGCTATCCCTCACACTGAAAGCCGCACCGCCCACGCGCTTCAAAGGCTTAGTTGCAACAGTTGATAGCTCCAAACTTGATCTAGTCCCTTGATTATTAGTCACGTTCAATTTTACATAATTGGCATCATCATCATGCGAGGTATCCTTAAATGTGATTTCCTTTTCTAAAGTACCATCAACGTAGATCCCGCACACAGGATCTACGATTGCTTTAAATCTCATTGTTTGTGTACCCGAAGAAAAAACAGGGGCTGCATTGCTTACTAGCAGCGCAATTACCGATACTTTCAGAATATGTTGCTTCATACTTAACACTCCCACACAAAATAATTTCAGAAAAAACAGTTCCAACCGGGACGGTATTTTCACAATAATACTATAAACGTGACATTGATCAATACTTTTTTGTACATCACATAAAAAAATTGATTATCCTCAATACTCACCCCACGGACTATCACTGTTGTTAGTAACTTCATGGGGATGAAATAATGACTAAGAATCAAATGAATTTTCAAAAGGGTTGTTTGATATGCTATGGCCAGCGGGCTCTTGTTGTAAAAACAGCGATTATGTTAAATATTGTGAATTGAAATCAAGACAACTATTTGAATGTAATCAACGCCATTACCAATAGGTCATTTATCTCATTACTTGCGTATTCCGGAGAGTTGAAACCTATTCCCACTGAACGTGAACACTTGATTTTTCAACGCAGCATCAAGAGTCATTTTTGGCTTAAGTGTTCATCTTCCGTCAACATTCCCTGTTTAATCTTATCGATTATCTTCTCAACTGTAGCCTGTGAGCACGGTGCATAAGGCTATCTAAGATAGCGTCTTCAAACGCATTATCGCCTATCTATGTGTACCGTTGATCAGTCGGTAATATTCCTCATCCCTCACTTACTTGGTTTCGAATAAGGAAAGAGAATTTCACCAGCTTCTATAATGCCTCACGCTTGAAAGCTAACAGCTAGCACACAATACTTTGCTTTCAAGCATAAATTTATATAGTGTCCCCATTAATCTTTTTAATAGAGTCAAGCCAATGGTGTTCCAGTCTATGCAATAAATGTTTTCAAACAGTTTTTACAACGACATAGCTGCATATTGTCTACCTTGCCGTAACATCCAACAAGAGAGCTATGACAGTGGGAACATTTCGGGGTATCTATTATTCTTTATTCTAAATTGCGAATGATCTGAGAACTTGAGTCAGTTCCTTGAAGCAGTTTTTCAAGCTAAGTCGACAGGCTATTAATGAGCTTAGTGCATGGTGATCCCCTCCAGTTGCTGTCGACTTTAAATGCAGCAACAACTAAAAGGGAGTATAGCCAAAAAATAGCCGTTTCTACGCCTACAACCTTGGGATTAATGTGATCTACGCCTGTTTACTCATCCCTAACAAATAACAACAAGGATGATGCTTTTTTAACCACCAAACGACAGGATGTTGCTAATCAACCAATTGTATTTAGTTCGAGGGTATAACTACATGCTTATTTTTAATAAGGCACATGTCTTTTCTAACCGACCAGATAGTGAAATTTCTGATGATGCGCCGGCCCCATCTTTTGCTGCGAAAGAACAAGAAGCAAAGCGCCTGGCAATGCTTGCATCGGTTCAGCAAAGCGGTGGTTTTGAACTATCGGAATGCCACCAGCATTAGTTCCCTACTTCCCTCCCCATAATAAAGAGTTGCCAGAGCCATAAGTGTAAGCGATGGCAATTCTTTTCCAACAATCAAACAACGATACCCAGTTACCTCAAATCTCTAAGTTTCCCCGCTTTATCTGTTCGGCTTGTTCGGTATATAGTCAGCTAGTAATTCGTCAACCAAATGATATAGGACCTAGATATGTACCAATGGCTGTTATCTGCTCTTGTTGTGACTTTACTGTCGTTTCCTGCATGGGGGCAGGAGAAGTACTCGCAAGAGAGTCTTTATGACAAACCACTAATGGAACGCTATGTCCTGGACGAACTCAAATCTCTGCGCACAGACCAACAAGATCTTGAGCGTAGGCTTACAATTGAAATCACCGACCGTGAATTGAGTGTCGCCGATAAATCAATGAACTATGCCAATGTCACTGTGACTTATTTTTTCTACCTTATCGCGGGTGCGGCTTCGTTATTCGCACTGGTTGGCTGGCAGTCACTGAAAGAAATCAAAGAAAATACCAAACAAATGGCCGACCAACAGTTACGGGATATCGCGGAACAATATGAGAAAAAATTCCAGCTACTCGAGCGCGACCTGAAACGAAAAACACGGATCATAGCCCAAAATAACAAGGAGATTGAGATCATCAACGAGGTGCACAATCTCTGGCTAAGAGCCCAAGGCTCACAGACCCCCGAACAAAAAATGGAAATATACGATGAAATCCTGAAAATCCGCCCCGGGGATCTTGAGGCATTGACTCATAAAGCCGATGCCGCGATGGAAATTCGCGAATTCCACTGGGCTCTGAGTATCTGTAACCGGGTACTGGAAGTGGATACCTCCAATGCCCATGCCTTGTACCAACGTGCTTGCGCCTATGCCTGCCTGGGTGCCGAAGAGCAGGCCATCTCTGATTTAGAACAAGCAATCCTTGGCAGTGCCTCGCTCAAAGAACTGGCCCGAGATGAGCAAGACTTCGAATCATTGCTAGGTAACGAACGTTTTGAAAGCTTAATAGCGACAACCGAATAGGCAAACCATGCTTATTCCGCGCAACCTTCGCGGGTCTCGTCGTCCAAATTATTAGCACTTTATCCTAAGCTGCTGTAAGCTAGCCGGCTTCCTGCCTCTGTGAGGCCGGTCACGCAATACCAATCGAGATAAGTATCTAACCTCTCCGCAAGTTAACGAAAAGTAAACTGCTCTGAGACCAAGCGCTTGATTGTAGGTGTCTTCTAACCACTATTGGTATTTATATAATTTTGACTGAGACTATCTTATGAGTTTTGCCTCTCTGGGCCTATGTACCCCGATCCTTGAAGCTGTCGCTAATCAAGGCTATGAAAAACCTTCGCCAATTCAAGCTCAGGCAATCCCTGCCGTGCTCGAAGGCAAGGATGTCATGGCGGCTGCGCAAACAGGAACAGGCAAAACCGCAGGTTTTACCCTACCTATTTTGGAGCGTTTGTCGAAAGGCCCCAAAGTCCGAGCCAATCAGGTGCGTGCTCTGATCCTTACCCCGACCCGCGAGCTTGCCGCGCAAGTTGGAGTAAACGTCGCAACGTATTCCAAGCGACTCCCGCTTAGCTCGGCTGTTGTGTTTGGTGGCGTAAAAATCAACCCTCAGATGATGCGCATGCGTCAGGGTGCCGATGTACTGGTTGCCACTCCGGGCCGTTTGCTGGATCTCTATAACCAGAAAGCAATTAAGTTCGACCAGCTTGAAGTACTGGTACTTGATGAAGCTGACCGCATGCTGGATATGGGCTTTATTCGCGATATTCGCAAGATCTTGGCTGTATTGCCAAAAAACCGCCAGAACCTCCTGTTTTCCGCCACGTTCTCTGATGAAATTCGTCAGTTGGCAAAAGGTCTGGTGAACGATCCGGTAGAAATTTCTGTTACCCCGCGAAATGCAGCAGCACCAACCGTAAAACAATGGATTCATCCGGTTGACAAGAAGAAGAAACCGGCGGTACTGGCCAAACTGATCCAAGAAAAAAAATGGAAGCAGGCACTTGTCTTTACCAGAACCAAACATGGCGCCAACCGTCTTACTGCTTTCCTTGAAGAACGTAACATCAAGTCAGCAGCAATTCACGGTAACAAGAGCCAAGGTGCGCGTACCAAGGCACTCGCCAATTTCAAGAGCGGTGAAGTCCGAATTTTGGTTGCGACCGATATTGCGGCCCGTGGTATCGATATCGACCAGCTGCCTCAGGTTGTAAATTTCGACCTACCGAATATTGCCGAAGATTATGTTCACCGTATTGGCCGTACCGGCCGTGCAGGTGCGGAAGGACAGGCGATCTCTCTGGTCTGTGCCGATGAGTACAAAGAGCTGACAGCCATTGAGCGCCTGACGCAACAAATTCTGCCACGCGAGGAAGTATTTGGCTTTACACCGGCCATCAAACTAGCGGAGTCACAACCACTGCGCCCGCTAAAAGCCAAAAAGCCCAAGAAACCGAAAAAACCAAGAATTGAACACAAAGATGGCCAGCGTTCAGGCGACAGTGCAAGCGGACACCGCACTGCATCCAAAAAGCCGCAGTCTCGCCGGACAAACAGCGCCAGCAATGACAACAAGCCTCAGGGCAGAAAGCCACAAAAAAATAAGCCAACAGGCACTGGCAACAAAAGCCGAAAACCTCGCACATCTGCATAGGTCTGTGATCTTATATAAATTATGAACCAGGATGGCACTATATAATGCCATCCTAACTTCACTACTGGGTCACTAACATGTTTTCTGTCAGACGGTTACTCGTACCTATCTCTATCCTTATAAGTACCCCGCTAATGGCAACCACTTTTGATGAGCTCGCCAAGCTACCTGCTAGCGATATCCAGGTGATCGACTGTCGTTCCAGCAACAACTACAACGGATGGCCTGAAGCCTCACAAACCCGAGGCGGACATTTCCCTGGTGCTATCAACTTTGACTCAGACTGGTTAAGTACGCTTCGTCCACCGCACCTCGAGCACCTATTACAAAGCAAGGGGGTGGAATTAACCAAGCCAACCTACCTCTACTGCGCCCCAGAGAAAGCCACTGTCCTTAGCAAACAGCTTGATAGTATCGGCATCAACAATATTACAACGGTCTCGCAGAGTATCAGCGACTATTCCGGCCAACTTGAACGATTGGCTAGATTCGAGCAGCTTGTTACACCGCAGTGGCTAAAACAGATCATCGATGGTGAACAGGCTCTGTATGCACCGGAAAAAGGCTTCAAGGTAGTTGAAGTTGCCTGGGGGCCACCAACCAAGTATCTTGCTTCCCATATCCCGGGCGCACTGTATCTCAATACCAACAAGATTGAGTCGGAGCCTTGGTGGAACCGAGTCGACGATCAAAAACTTGCAGAAACCATCAAGCAGCTCGGCATCCGATTTGATACGACCGTTGTATTGTACGGTCGTGACAATACAGCGGCAGCCCGTGCCGCCAACATCCTGATGTATGCTGGTGTCGATGACGTGCGCTTGCTCAACGGCGGCTGGAAGTCATGGGTAAACGCAGGTTATATTACCGAGCCGATGCTTAACAAAGCGGGTAAACATATCGATTTTGGCCGTCCGATCCCATCGCGTCCGGAGCTGATCATTGATGTGCCGGAAGCCAAATCAATACTGGATGATCCAGAGCATCAGTCTCTGGTTAGTATTCGCAGCTGGGAAGAATATATCGGCAATACCAGTGGCTATAAATACATCAAACCCAAAGGACGTATTACCGGTTCTAAATGGGGCCACGCTGGTTCGGATGCCTATCACCTTGAAGACTTCCGTAACCCGGACGACACTATGATCAGCGCCGATATCATCGAAGCTTTCTGGAAAGACTGGGGAATTACCGAGTCACAAAAAGTCTCCTTCTATTGCGGCACAGGATGGCGCGCTTCGGAAACCTTCTTCTATGCCTACGTCATGGGTTGGGAGAATGTCAGCGTCTTCGACGGCGGTTGGTTCGAGTGGAGCGGTGATCCTAGCAACCCAAGCTCAAGCGGTGAAATAACACCAAGCCAAAGCTAGACGAATCCACTCATTTTAAAGCTCAAACTTGTGCCATCCTTGGCTGACACAGAATGATCTTAAACAGACTTCTGTGTCAGCAATCATTACTACGCGCTTGTTATTCTGCTTATCACAAGGCTGATTTGCAACGATCCCGCATATGCGATCCATTTCACTGTAATTATTTTCATTAATACTAATATATGCACCGCTACCTCTTAAGGAGTAGCACTTCCTGCCGTCATAGTCCGGCTGTTAGGTGTTTTAGGCTGCATCCCACAAATGTGGCGATTTAACAGCCTGGTATTAAGAGATATTGTAATCATGATTTACCTTGATCACGCGGCTACCAGTAACCCCAAGCCTGCCCAGGTTGTTGAGGCGATGACTCATTATATTAGCCAGGGTTGTGCCAACCCAGGCCGTGCCAGCCATCCATTGGCCAATGATGCTAGCCGCCTGACCTTTGAAGCCAGAGAAAGACTAATCGACTTTTTCAGCGCTGATGAAAATGCACAAGTGGTATTTACCGGCAATATTACCGAGTCTCTTAACTTAGCATTAAAAGGCCTGCTACGCCCGGATGATCAAGTATTAGTCAGCAGCATGGAACACAACGCCATGATGCGACCACTACGCCAGTTAGAACAAGACGGTATTATTGTTACCGTTATCCCTTGCTGCCCAGAAACAGGCCTTATCAACGTTGCAGATATTGCTGCAGCAATTACACCAAAAACCACGTTGGTTGCCATCAATCACGCATCCAACACCTTTGGCACCATTCAACCTATCGATGATATTGGTCGGCTTTGTCGTCAGCAGCAATGCTTATTTCTGGTTGATACAGCACAGACCGCAGGAGTTGTTCCCATCGATATGGAAAGCGCCTGTATCGACTTGTTGGCATTTACCGGACACAAGGGCCTATTGGGGCCTATGGGGATCGGCGGCTTAATCATTGGTCATCGGCTACATGACACTGCCATCACACCATTGATCACAGGTGGCACAGGTAGTAACTCTGAACTCGAATTTCAACCCGATTTTTTACCTGATGCTCTGGAAAGCGGCACTCCAAACTTACCGGGGATTGCAGGCCTAAACGCAGGAGTACGTTGGTTACAGGAAAAATCTGTTGAATCTGTATCCCTACACGAACAGAAACTGACCAGGCAATTACTAAAAGGCCTACGAGAAATTCCCGGAGTTATTCTATATGGCCCAGATGACACACAGCCACGTGTCGGCGTCGTTTCCTTTGTTATTAACAACAAAGATAACGGCGAAGTTGATGAACAGCTGGCCTATGAGTACGGCATCTACTGCCGGACAGGCTTGCATTGCGCGCCAGCCGCACATAAAACCTTGGGTACCTTCCCAAGCGGCACCATACGGCTAAGCGTCGGTGCTTTTACCACTTCAGAACAAATAGAACAGGTTATTGCTGCAATTAGACAGCTGGCCTCAGATACCCACTAATCAAGTACAGCTTATCGGCGACAGGTTTAAGAATAGCCTATGCCTGGTTTCCGTTATCAGATAACAACACATTAAGATACAAAGGGATGCTATGTTAGATACGAGCAAAGGCGGCTTCACGCCAGAAAAACAAGCACCATCACCATTAGACTATTTTAAAAGCGCAATTTCAGATGAAATACGCTATGTCTCTGAGCAAAAAGATGCAGGCCGGGGTATCGTCGGTTTTTACTGCGAATTCACTCCCAGAGATCTGATTATGGCAGCGGGAGCCACTCCCATTTGTCTTTGCGGCACCAGTCAAAATACCATCAGCCATGCTGAAGCCCTGCTTCCTTCTAACTTATGTCCGCTAATCAAATCCTCCTTTGGCTATGCACTAACCGGAGGTTGTCCGCTACTCAATGATTCTGACTTGTTAGTTGCCGAAACAACCTGTGATGGCAAGAAAAAAATGTATGAAATTTTGTCTCGTGACAAAAACATGCACGTACTTGAGCTGACCCAAAAATCAGACAAAGATCGAGCATTCAAGCACTGGCTGGCTGAAGTTGAAGAGCTAAAACAAAAACTGGAACAGACTTTCCAAGTCGACATCACAGAACAGAAATTACGAGCAGCCATTAAGTCGATGAATGAAGAGCGTCGCCTGATCCTCGCAATTCAAGAGCTCGGTCAGCATAAACCTGCCATAGTGTCAGGTTATGAGATAGCTCAGACCCGATACCGTGTTGCCGGATTTTCTAAGCATCATGAGCAGATGAAAAGCTTTTTAGACATGGCAGAAAATAGACTGACCCAAGGCTATCAGGCTGCACCTGCCGATGCTCCTCGTGTTCTGCTCACAGGCTGCCCTACCGGTCATGGCACAGAAAAACTCATTGAGATCATCGAAGAATGTGGCGGCGTGGTCGTGGTTCAGGAAGCCTGCTCCGGTATTAAAGGGGTGTATGAAGAGGTATCAGAACAAGGTGATCCCCTTGAAGCCATTGCCCGTAAACACTTTAATATTCCCTGCTCCTGCATGACCCCAAACAAAGGAAGAGAAGATTTATTACGAAAACTAGCACGGGATTACCAAGCCGATGCCGTTATCGATCTGGTTTGGCAAGCTTGCCATACCTATAACGTTGAATCTGTCTTGATCAACGAATTCGTCCGAAATGAACTAGGCCTCGCTTATCTAAAAGTGGAAACCGATTATTCCAGCTCAGATCGAGAACAGTTAAAAGTTCGGGTACAAACGCTACTGGAGCTAGCTCAATGATCACATGTGGTGTCGATATCGGATCTCGGACCATAAAGGTGGTCATATTTGATGGTCAGAATATTATCGATTCTGCTACCACCTTAAGTGGTGCAGCACCGAGGGACAATGCAGAGCGTCTGTATCTGGAAATGCTCGCAGCAAACCACTGCACTCAATCAGATATCGCAATGACAGTAGCCACGGGCTATGGCAGAAACTACTTCGAACTGGCTGATAAGGTCTCTTCTGAAATCATCTGCCATACAGCAGGCGTTGCCTTCTTGTGCCCACAAGTTAGAACCATCATAGATATTGGCGGCCAAGATTCCAAAGTTGTTCAGGTTTCAGCCGAGGGAAAAGTCGCCGACTTTGTGATGAATGATCGCTGTGCTGCCGGAACCGGCAAATTTATTGAAATGGTTGCCCACACCCTGAACATGTCACTAGAAGAAACCGGTACTGCCGCCTTGTCCTGCGATGAAATTTGCGAGGTCTCATCCATGTGTGCCGTCTTCGCAGAATCAGAAGTGATTGGTTTGCTACACAAAGGAGTACCCCCAGAAGTGATTCTGCGCGGGGTATTCCGCTCAGTGGCCAAGCGCGTTGTATCACTGGGACGTAAGCTAGGGTTCGCTGAACCTATCGTGTTTACCGGTGGTGTCGCACAAAACCCAGGAGTACTTGAAGCAATTCGAGTCCAGGTCGGCGATCCATCGGTTGAAATACCCAGCAACCCGCAACTGACAGGATCCTTGGGGGCCGCCATCATTGGTCAGCAAATTGCGACCAAAAACCTGCAGTAGAGAATACGCCATGAAAGATTCAGTCTCTATCTCAATTGATTACATTATTACCTTCAACTCAAGTCATCAGGCATTAAAAGCAGAAAGCAAACTGAAGAAGGCAGCGTTAATACCAAAACTGATCACCTCTCCAAGAGCTATCAGCTCACAATGCGGTTTTTGTATTGCCCTAGAAAATTGTGGCTGGCCGGATATGGCGAGTCAACTTGAACAATTAAACGTGGAATACACCCACTTCTATACGAGACAACTTATCGATGGAGTAAAACATTATGAAAAACAAGATTGATGTTCGCGGTATCTCACAACAACAAGCTCTGAATCAGTTAGAAAAAGCATTAGAAGATCAAAGCATTAAAACCGTAGAAATTCTAAGTTCAGAGCAAGATAGCACCTCAACGCTAATCAACTACCTAAGCAATAAAGGTGTAGCCGTTGAAGAAGTCCTGCAAACACCTGAAGGACAAACGATTATTGCCAACATTAGTCGCAAGCAGATAATGACGCAAAAGTCCTATGTCGTCGGCAACGATACCCTAGGCCAAGGCAATGAGGTGATCGGCCAAAAGCTGATGAATGCTTTTTTCAATGTCAGTTCCGATTATGAACAGGTTCCTGCCTCTATCTTTTTTGTTAATACAGGTGCCAAACTCTGTGTTGAACAGGCTGACACAGTCGACGCTCTACGTAAACTGCAAGAAAAAGGAACAGACATCATTGTTTGCGGCACCTGCCTAGATTTCTTCGAAATCAAAGATAAGCTGGCTGTTGGCCGAATCGGCACCATGCACGATCTCATTGCTATCTACCACGGTCAGGAGCAGGTGATTAGCTTATAAAACAAAGGCTAATAATAAAGAATGTCGCGCGGCTAATTAGCCAGCGCGGCAATCTAATCAGCCGCTAGTCAAATCAACAACCCAGTCACCGCCGAAGACAAATTTAGCCACTCCCAATTCGGCCACCCACATGCGATGGAAGGCGGGTCACGTAAAGAGAATGCCACTATCTTCTATAATGGTTGCAAGCTGTAAAGCAAGAAGTAGGATGAGACAAAACTCAAACTACTGGCAACCGAATTTAGATTTATAGTAAGGAAGACTATGACCCAAAAGGTATTGGTGCTTTTTGCACATCCTTCTCAGCATCGTTCTGAGGTCAACCAACCTCTATTTGAATCGGCCAAGCAAATTGACGGCGTCACGACCGTCGACCTTTATGCTGAATACCCCACTTTTAATATCAATATTGACCGCGAACAACAGCGTTTAGTCAAACATGATGTGATCATCTTCCAGTTTCCTTTGTATTGGTATTCCACACCTGCCATCTTAAAAGAATGGCAAGACTTGGTGCTGGAATACAGCTTTGCGTATGGCCCCGATGGCGATGCTTTAACAGGCAAGGCATTTTTTTGTTCGCTAACCGCTGGCGCAAAAGCGGATGCTTACCATACGGATGGCTATAACCATTTCACCATCCGCCAACTGCTTTATCCTCTTGAGCAAATGGCAAGCCTGACAGGTATGTGCTACCTCCCTCCTTTTACGCTGTTTGGCTCACGCACCGCACTTGAAGAAGAACGCATTGATGGACACCTTGAGTCTTGGCGTAACCTGCTGAAGAGGCTCGTCGCAGGAAAGGTTGATCTCGACATCGCAGCACCAGCTGAAAAACTCAATCATTATTTGGATGCTAATCCAACCCAAAAGCGGGAGATAAAATGACCAGTATCTTTTTACAGGCGTTTATCTACCTTGTCGCCGCAGTTATCGCAGTGCCAGTGGCTAAACGCCTCGGCTTAGGCTCTGTATTAGGTTATCTCATCGCGGGCGTCGTCATTGGTCCAGTTATTGGTTTGGTGGGAGAAGAAACCAATACGATTCAGCACTTTGCTGAATTCGGTGTGGTAATGATGCTGTTTCTTGTCGGCCTGGAACTGGAGCCGAAAATGCTGTGGGCGATGCGTAACCGCCTGATGGGACTTGGTGGGCTGCAAGTTGGCGGAACAGCCGCCGCAGTGATGGGGAGCGCCTTGTTCTTTGATCAGCCTTGGACCATTGCACTCACGATCGGCCTCATTTTTGCGCTCTCTTCCACCGCTATTGTGCTGCAAACCTTCAACGAGAAAGGCTTGAGCAAAACTGAAGGTGGCCAAAACGCCTTTTCGGTACTTTTGTTCCAAGATATTGCTGTGATCCCAATGCTGGCATTTATTCCTTTGTTGGCACTACCAAAGCTGATTGAACAAGCGCAGGCAGCAGCGACCACAGCCGCAGAGCATCACGATGAGTTAAGCTTAGTGGCCAGTTTGCCGGGTTGGGCGTATGGTTTAGTGATCACAGGATCCATTATTGCTGTTGTAGTCGGAGGGCATTACCTCAGCCGCCCGCTGTTCCGTTTTGTTGCTAGTTCGGGTTTGCGCGAAATTTTCACTGCCACCGCATTGATGCTGGTTATCGGCATTGCCGCGTTAATGAGCCTTGTCGGTTTGTCTCCGGCACTGGGTACTTTCCTAGCCGGCGTCGTATTGGCGAACAGCGAATTTCGCCATGAGCTTGAGTCCAACATCGATCCGTTCAAAGGATTACTGCTCGGGCTGTTCTTTATCACCGTTGGGGCAGGTATCAACTTCTCGGTGCTGTTAAATGACTTCACAATCATTATCGCTCTGACATTGGGCGCCATGGCAGTAAAAGCCTTGGTGCTCTATGGTCTTGCGTTAATCTTTCGAATAAAGGGCAGTGACCGCTGGCTGTTTACATTAAGCCTCGCGCAGGCGGGTGAATTTGGTTTCGTGCTGCTTAGTTTCTCTCTGCAAAACCACGTTATCCCCGCGGATATAGCACAACCCCTCTCTTTAGTCGTCGCACTTTCGATGTTCCTCACTCCGGGGCTATTTATCTTGTTTGATAAAGTCATTCTGCCGCGCTTTGAAAAAACCTCCAACGACCGCGAAACGGATGAAATCGATGAGCAAGGTACCGTCATTATTGCGGGCATCGGCCGCTTTGGTCAGATCGTCAATCGCCTGCTGGTATCAAACGGAGTGAAAACAGTAGTGCTTGACCATCAGGCTAATCAGGTCGATGTCGTACGCCAAATTGGCACCAAGGCATATTTTGGTGATGCAACACGCCCTGATTTACTACACACTGCAGGGATTGAACACGCCGCAGCGCTCGTGGTAGCCATCGACCATCACGAACACAGTGTAGAGCTAGTAAAATACGTCAAGCACACCTATCCAAAAGTCAAAATCATTACTCGCGCCTTCGACCGAGGTCATGGTTACCAATTAAGACAAGCCGGTGCTGATATCATTGAATCAGAGACCTACCACTCGGCCTTGGAGGTTGGCGGACACGCTATGAAATCTCTTGGCCTGCACCCATTCTTTGTGGAACAACAAAAAACCACTTACAAACGGGTTGAAGAGCGCAAGTCCGACAAGCTGTATGCCGCGTGGAAAGATGATTCCGAAGAAGAACGCTTCGACAATAACTATCGAGATCTATTTATTCGCCTAGAAGAAGTCATGGCAGAAGAGATGAAAAAAGATCGCAGCGATAAACATTCGCGTTCAGAACGCGGCTGGACACCGCCTCCGAAAGGGTATACTGATACATTCGACGATGATCAACCTCAGGTCAATTAAGCATTCATTCCACCACTCGCCCCTGCTATGCGGGGGCAATTCAACCAAACATAAAACCATGCAGGAAGAGAAGTCAAAGTGTACTCACGTTTAATTCAATGAAAAGCTGCCATCACTACATGCACATAAAGAAAGCCTACATCCGGCTTTTTTCTGACTCTTCGACTAAATCGTTAAATCTTTCAAAAAGAAAATCCAAAAAGAGCCGAATTCGTTTGGGCTGATACTTCTTGCTAATATATACAACATTCAAGTCAGCACTTGAAACCGACATCGATGTATTAAAGTTCTTCATGTATCTGTTGAGCACGGTGACAAGACGTAGGTTAGTAATGTCAGCTTGCACGTCTAGAACTGATTTCAGCGCTATCCCTGCCCCCTCGACTGCCCAGCGCCTAATAACCTCACCATCATCTGAAAATCGCCGAGGTACAACGGTTATTGATTTCTTCTTGTCTCGTTCCTGAAAATGCCATGTCTTTAGCTCTTCATTACTTCGAAGCATAACCAGACAGCTATGATTGACCAAATCCTGTGGTGTTGATGGCGTTCCATGCTTTGCCAGGTACTCAGGCGATGCACATAGCACCCGTCGGCTTGGTGCCAACCGCCTTGATATCAAACTACTATCAGCAAGCTCTCCATACCTAACCACAATGTCCATCCCAGATTCAGCAATGTTGGAGATTTGATCGTTCAAATATAGATATGGCACGACATCTGGGTACAGTTCAGAGAACTCATTCAAAATAGGGAGAATATATTGTTTACCAATATCCTTTGGCGCGACTACTTTTAACGAGCCTTTAACCTCTCTCACCCCATTCTGGATAAGATTCTCTACCTCACTTACATTATCCAATATCTCAATACAGGCTTTGTAATAAAGCTCACCAGACTCTGTCAGCGACACATGCCTTGTGCTCCGATTTAAAAGCTTTACACCATACCTTTCTTCAAGCGCCTGGAGTCTTGCTGTCACCGTTGCAGGAGATAGACTGAGATCTCGCCCCGCAGCTGCCAGCCCCTGGTGCTTCACAATGCTCACGAACATTGCCATATCAGAAAATTTATCCACTTAACCCTCCCACTATTCACCTAAACCGAATAGTGAATTCATATTTTACTCAATTATCAAAATAAAACGAACAAATATAATGGCAATCATTAACTGGGATCTATCCGTTAATGAATGGATGGCGTCAGTAAGCAAAAAACTAATGTTCAACGACTAAAATAAGATGAATATCATGAGCAAATTATTCCAGAAAACAAACCTAAAAAACTTGGATTTACAAAACCGAATAGTAATGGCGCCAATGACTCGCGCTCGCACAAGTCAACCAGGCAACGTCCCAAATGAAATGATGGCTACGTACTACAGGCAACGTGCTACTGCCGGTTTAATCATCTCTGAGGCGACTCAGATTTCAGATGACTCTCAAGGTTACTCATTCACCCCAGGTGTTTACACTGACGAGCAAGTAAAAGGTTGGCAACCTGTTACTAAAGCAGCACAAGACCAAGGCGCTGCTATGTTCTGCCAGTTATGGCATGTCGGTCGTGTTTCCCACCCAACATTCCAGCAGGGTGAACTACCTATCGCGCCTTCTGCTTTAGCTCCCGTTGAGACTAAGGTTTGGATTTCGGATAACAAAGGTAACGGCAACATGGTCGATTGTGTTCAACCTCGTGAGATGACTCAGACTGATATCGATCGTGTTATTAAAGACTTTGCTTACTCGGCAAAACGCGCAGTAAAAGCGGGCTTTAATGGCGTTGAGATCCATGGTGGTAATGGCTACCTTATTGATCAGTTCCTTCGTACAAACTCGAACAAGCGTACTGATAACTATGGCGGCACTCGTGAGAACCGTATCCGCTTCCTTCTTGAAGTTGTTGATGCCGTGATTGAAACAATCGGTGCAGATAAGGTAGGTGTTCGTCTTGCTCCATTCATCACATTTAAAGATATGGATTGCCCGAATATCGTTCCAACAATCCTTGAGGCATCGAAACAACTGCAAGCTCGTGATATCGCTTACATGCACTTATCCGAAGCTGATTGGGATGATGCTCCAGTGATCCCTGAAAGTTTCCGCATTGAGTTGCGAGAAATTTTTACGAATACAATCATTGTCGCAGGTAGCTACACGCAAGAACGCGCAGATGAAGTGCTAAGCAAAGGTTACGCTGATCTAGTCGCCTTCGGTCGTCCATTCGTGTCGAACCCAGACTTAGTTTCACGCTTGGTGAACGACTACGAACTCGCAGACCTTGATGGCGCTACTTTGTTTGGTGGTAATGCACATGGTTATATTGATTATCCAACATTCAATGAAATAAATAGAACAGCCTGCAATTGAATGGCAAGCTTACCTGTTGCTCTGGGCAATCAAACAAGTACGTAGGAGAAGCAAGCTCCAATTCTATCTTTGAACCATATCCGCACAACACGCCAGCCCAATCTAGCTGGTTATGTTGTGCGGCTGTCAAGTCAACAGCCCAAAGGAAAGCTTTCTAATGATTAGCTTGTAAGCCATCATAAATAAAACCTACTCATCGGCGAGGTTAAACCTATCTTGTAAGCTAAGATAGCCTTCAATCTTGCCTAGATAAGATAAGTTGATAGGATTATCCATATGAACCCCAATCCATTCTTTATTAAAACGGTTAACCGATGAATGTAGAAAAATACTATTATTAAAAGTAATGTAAAACGGTGAGAACAGTGTTTTCTCTACATCCTCTTTATTCCAACTATCGACATATGCCACTTGATGACCATACAGAGTGAACATATAAGTTTTCATTTCAAATACTACATCCGAAGGCTTAATTTTATTTGTAATCCTTGTTGTTACAATACCAGAATTACATGTAGAGTATATTTCAATATTTGTGTCAGTCTGAGGTGATAGATGCTTGACAGTAAATTGACAACCGAGCGCATTTACATAAGAAACAAGAACAAGAAAAGTTATCAACAAACAACTTGCTAGTGTGATTTTTTTTAAAACTCGATATAAGAACATTTTGAATCACTACTCATTAGTATTACTATAAAAATTATTAGATATAGCAGAAAAACCCTGTGGAACTTCTATCAACTCTTTATTTTCTGCGTAATTTTTCGAGAAACAAACCTCATCAACAGAATCAGCACTAGATTTACATTCAACCCAAACTAGATTTAAAAATGTAGTCAAGACAAACTTCAATAAAATCAAGTTACATAAAATCAAAGTGACAATCTTTATTCTGATGGCTATTGAATTAATAGGTACTGACTCAGTAATAATCTTATGATGCTCATCCTTATCTTTTTCAGTATTCTTATCTTCCTTATATTCCTTATCTTCATAAATTGCCACCGTGAGATTTTCAATCACATTTAATCTATATCCTTTTTTAGGAACATTCTCCAATTGAACTTGATTATCAACTGACAGATACCGCCGCAAATTATATATCGCCACATTAAGTGAATTTCCACCTGTTATCTTACCACTCCATCCAGTATCGATAAGTTGATCTTTACTTATTATATCCCCTCTACGTTCGGTCAAGAATATTAGAATATTAGCTTCAGGTTGAGTTAATCGAATAGTTCTCTCTCCACCCTGAAAATCAACATAAATAACACTCGATGTTTCCATATTTATACGCAATTGGTTTGTTATTTCTATCTGCATTAAAATCTACCCATATTCTGAAGAAATAAAATCATAATCAAAAAAAATACAATTAAAAGAACATATCCCCCCAAATAATAAACAAACAGTCCTTCTGTGAGGAAGATCAATTTTCTCAATACTTATCTATAACAGTTCATAAATTACGAACAACCAACCAATCCAGTTAAAGTGTTGAATTACAGATAATTTATAATAAATTATTAATAATTTATTTGATAACTATTGCTCCAACATTCAAGATGTCATTAACAGCCATAATGTGCTCGTAAATGCATATTGATAAATCTCATAGTTGTCGAGTATTTGCGTTTATCCTATTGCATACAAGAGATAAAGCCACACTAGATATCTCACATGTCTGGATATTATTAGTTTTACCAAATGTGATAAAACATTAATTAAAACAGATATATTTAAAGATACTGCAGTGACTAGGGTTCAGTTTAATACAGAAACTCAATCAGTAACTTTTCAGATGTACATTGATTAATCATAGGGATTTTAAGGTATAAATAAAATATGAATATAAGTAAAATATCAACTTTAATAACACTGACTTCTGCTCTTGCCTCTTTTTCTGTTAATGCTGGAAATAGTTATAGCGGTTTCTTGTCTGCTGGTATCGTTGATGCCAAAGCTACTTATGAATTAGAAGGTATAGACCAAGCCCCTTCTGGCTTTGGTATAAATTATGCGTTCATTCAACCTGGCAATAATTTAGGTGTAATCTTCGGCATTCAGACCTCATCAGATGATGGCGTTTACTACTATGAAGGTAGAACACTAGATGCTTCCTTAGATATGTCGGATTTTTCTGTTGGACCAATATACAGATTTGAAAATGCAAACTGGTTAAAGTTATATCCGACTGTTGGTGTTACTTATTTTGATGGTGAAATTTGGGTATCAGGAGGTTCTGAAGGTCAATACTCAATAAGAGATGACGATTTGTGGTTCAACTATGGTCTTGGACTTCAGGTAAGCTTACCTTACACACCTATATTTTTGGATTTTAACTACAAAGTTATTGTTCCGTCTGGAAACTATTCAGAATTTGATATTGATAGTTTTTACTTAGGTGTTGGTTACAGTTTTTAAGGGGTTTATTACGTAGTTTTACATTAGATCTTAGTAAACCTATACATTTGAACATCAACTATAAGGCCAAATGACTATTCATAAAACCAGGGATCTGGTATTTACAAAGGAATTTTTCTGCTTGGTTGCAATATAATCTCAGATGAAATTCAAAAAAGAAACCGGATAATCCAAAACTAATTTAAATGATGACTCAAAATATCAGAGCCACCTCTTAGCAATAGAGGTGGCTTTGTTCATGAAAAGTATCTAGTGATAGGTGACAGTCTTAACCGTAATTTCAATTAATCCAAACACTGTTAAGACACTATATTTTGAAAGTATTTGCTAGATTTTTGAGTGATGTTGCTAACTCAGATTGTTCTTTTGCCGTTGAAGCAATTTGAGTGGCCCCAGTCGTCGATTCTGTCGACTTTCCCTCAACAATCATGACATTTTTGGCAATGTCCTGAGTAACAACAGCTTGCTCTTCAGTCGCTGTAGCAACTTGCTCCATCATACTAAAGATTTTGCTAACTGATTTAGAAATACCCTCAAGAATCTGCTCGACATTCCTTGAATCTCGAACGGCCACAGATGCTTTCTTCTGACTATTATCAATAACGCTAAATGCTGCTTCGACATCGGATTGTAGTGAAGTAATAAAGCCTTCTATTTCAGATGTTGATTCTTGTGTCCGCTGCGCAAGCGTTCTTACTTCGTCAGCAACAACGGCAAAACCCCGTCCTTGTTCGCCAGCACGGGCGGCTTCGATCGCTGCATTAAGAGCAAGTAGATTAGTTTGATCAGCAACTGATTTAATTACATCAATCACGTTATTGATATTATTACTACTCTCGTGCAGACGGGTGACTTTTTCTGCCAAACCATCAATTTCAGCAGCTAGGCTTTCAATGGATTGGTAAGAATTTTGAACTGTTCCTAGTCCACTATGTGCTTGACTGTCTGCAAGCTTTGCAGATTCAGCCGTTTGCTGAGTTTTGTTGGCGACCTCATTTATTGTGGTAGAAAGTTCTTCAATGGCTGTTGCTATCAAGCCAATTTGATCTTGCTGCTCGACCATCGATGTGGAGTTGTACTGGCATGTCTGCGATGTTTCTTCCGCTGCGGAGGCAAGCGCCATGCTTGAGTTAGATAGGTTATCAATGACATGGGAGAACTGCTCTAATGTCGAGTTTAACGAGGCTGAAATCACCCCCAGTTCGCTCTTGTCTAAGTGAGTTGCACGTACCGTTAAATCATTGTTTTCTCTCACAGACGCCATAACAAAGGTTAAGTCTTTCACCCTCGCAGAGAGATCTTTGATGGTAAATAAGCTAATCACTGCAGCAACCACAATGATCAACGAAAAAATAATAATATTGATAATCATCGACGTTTGCGCTGCTTGGGATTTTTTTTCAGTCAGCACAAGAAGTGAAGATGCAATTTCATTTTCAATCTTTTTCAACTGGCCAATACGGGCCGTTGCTTGAGTAAACCAATAGACAGGGTCGATATCAAATTGACTTAATCTCGTCTTTGCAAGATCACGTAACTTATTAACTTCATTGATAGAGTCATGATTTAACTGTTGTGCATAAAACTGCTTATTGATGTCATTCGTTAGCACATTGAAATTTGTAAAGTAGGTATCTTGCTCGGTCACTAGTGCAATAAATTTAATCAGCATACCTTCTCCAAACTCATTCTTCGAAAAGGTATTATTTAGAACGGCACGCTCGATACCTGCGCGCTCTTTACCCTGCAAGAAATTGTAATAAGCAATAGTTTCTTTGCTAATGGTCGAGTCGGCGCTGATATCTGCAATAAGGCCAGAAACACTTAACAATTTGTTGTTTAGCTGAGTGTAGTAGGCTAAAGCGTCTGAAAGCGCGATAGATTGAGAATCAACTTGGCTACGAATCGAGCCAATCTTGCTCAAGTGTTGGTTGATTGAATCGTTGAGTTGTCTAATTTCACTAATATCAATCTGAGCCGATTGCCAATAATTAGTACGCTGATTGCGTTTACTATCCGCAGCTTTTCGTTGCACGCTGAGTTCATTACCGAATTTATTCCCTTTGGAACCAAGATAGCCAGCCGTCATACCTCGTTCTTTTTGCAGTTCATGTACCAATTCACTATATACGACAGACAGTCGGGTAAGTTGATTCAGCGAAGACATTTCGTTAGTAGTTGAAATACTTTTAGAAATTGAAGATATGCTTAACCAAAGAAAACCAAGTATCGGCAAAGTGAGCAAGATAATAATCTTGCGCTTAAAAGAGATGTCAGATAGATGCATTTTTATTTCCTAGCAGTACGTTTTAGTACTTATTCCCTATTTTCAATTTCAATAGTGACTTACAACGTGGCACGGAATTATCTACCTTGGCACCGTAACATCAATACCTCTAAATGGTCATACAAAAGCAACTATGTCTTGACACAAAGTTTCTTACACAAATTTGGGGATTTTGCTCACAGGATCACAAGAGTGATATAAGGAAAGGGACTAAAGTGACTTTCAAAGACTACTTAATTTCGGCTTAGTACATTGCTCGGCAGCTAGATCAACAACCGAGCACCGATTTTTACACCCTCTGTAATGAACTTGCTTGCTATCGCTTTACTTATTACTTAGGGAGAAAGCAGTAACCAAAGCCTGCTTGGAGTCTTCAAAAACAACCGGGAGCTCTGCGGCATCAAGGCCACCGATGTCTCCCTCTTTGGCTGATTTCTCGAACGCTAGACACGCTTTGTGAAGCCTTGTTAGCCCCATCGTACCTGCAGCCCCTTTCAGGGTATGCGCAAAATTCGACACTTGCTGTAAATTGCCAGTATCGATTGCAGCCAACAACTTATCGAGAGTCTCAGACGAAGATTCACTGAACAGACTGATAAGCTTGTTAACCTGAGCTTCACCCAATACCTGAAGATCACTGCCCAATACATTTTCGTCCAATAACGGCCACACCTGTTCTTTATCCACTTCAGCTTGCTCCTTCTCTTGCCCCATACCTTGGGGCTCCTGATTAAGTACATCTTCTATCACAACACGCTTATCTCCCGATAGAATACTGCCTAGAGTCTCTGTCAATTGCTTTTCAATCAATGGTTTTGGCAAGAAACCAGCAAAGCCTGAAGCCAAGTAAGTCTCTACCTCTTCACGGAACACATGAGCAGAAAAAGCCACCATCGGCGTTGGCTCAAACCAGGCCTCTCGATGGCGAGCTTCCTCAATCCGGCGTAGTCGGTGAAGCAAAGTCACACCATCCGTATCAGGCAGATTAATATCTAATAAGGCAATATCAAACTTCTGCTCTGCATAAGCTTGCTCAGCTTGTTTGCCATCTTCAGCAACCACCACGCTATGACCAAGACGATGCAGGAAGCCTTCTGCTACCAAGCTGTTCACTGGATTATCCTCCACCAGCAATATATGCGCCGAAGATACGCCCTGTGACTTGTTATCCACAACATGGGAGCGCTCGCCCGGCTGCAGCTTGAGAGTAAACCAGAAACAACTGCCCACATTCGGGGTCGAACGAACACCAATCTGACCATCCATAGCTTCAATAATCCGTTTACTAATGGCCAGGCCGAGTCCGGTACCACCAACAGTCTGACGTCCTTCAAGTGATTGCTGAAAGGCATCAAACATGCTTTGCTGATCATCTTTGGCTATACCAATACCGGTATCTTCTACTTCGAATAAAAGCTCATCGGCAAACGTCGGGTCTTGCCGCACATGAATACGCACCAGCCCTTCATCGGTAAACTTGATCGCATTGCTGACTAAATTGACCAATACTTGCCTTACCCGGGTCGCGTCACTTATCCAGTAATCGTTCGTCTCGGGCTCAATATAGCTCACTAGCTGAATTCGCTTGGCCAGAGCACGGCTTTCCAGCATGTCATAGACATCCGAAACCAACTCGGACAATGAAAAATCATTCAGGCGAATATCAAGGTGCCCAGCTTCAATCTTCGAGTAATCCAGCACGTCATTAAGGATATCCAGCAAGGATTCGCCACTACGGTTAATTACATTAAGGTATCTCGCCTGCTTGTCCGTCAGCCCGGTATCAGCAAGTAAGGAGGCCGTGCCCAACACTCCGTTCATCGGGGTGCGAATTTCATGGCTCATTGTCGCCAGGAATGCCGATTTTGCCCGATTGGCTTTCTCTGCCTCGGCACGAGCCTCGGCATGGTTCACTACTTCTTTGTTCAATTTACAGTTGGCTTTTTCCAGCTCACTGGTTCGCTGAGCAACCAAACGTTCAAGGCTGGTTTTATGTTGTTGCAACTCAGAGCGAATTTTTGACTCAACCTGTGCCAGACGGTGGCGTTCATAGGCAGTGTCCCTTGCAACCATAATGGCCCTTCCCATCTGCGCCAGTTCATCATCACCCTGAATGGTCAGGCGGATCTCCAAATCGCCTCGAGCCAACGACATCAACGCATGGCTGTATTCATTGATCCGACTAATCACCCTGGCGTATACATAGCGCCACATAATCAGTATCAAAGCCAACACGCCAACGGCAGAAATCCCGACCAGACTGTTTCTTGCGACAGTCAGGGTCTTATCAACTTCGGTCACTGCCTTTTGGGTACCCTCGTTAGCGGCTGTGATAATATCCCCCACTGTCTGATTAAGCTGTTGAAACATAACCAAATTCTGCTGTTCCATTCTTTCAACATCTTTCTTGGCATACAGCAGTTGTTCTTGGGTGCCAAATAGCAATCCACCGCGATTTAAGGTTTGAGTTAGCGCCAATAGCTGTACCGACCGGCTAGGATCCTCCACTGACTTCACTCGGTGATGCATCACCGAAACCGCGTTGTTGTAGCGATCCTTGATTGCTGACAACACGGTAATGCTGTCTACCCGGTTGGAGTCATCAAGCATGTTGATCACCTGCAAAGATAAAAATCGCAGTTCAAACAAACGCTCGGTGAGATCCATATCTACCTCGACCAAACTATCCAGCGCCTTAAAAACCGCCGGAGTATCACCAGCATCAACAAGGTCATAAATACGGGAGACATTCGCTACAGCAATTGTATTGGCATTAGAAACCTGTGACTGAGACAGCGAGTCTATCTGCATCGTGGCGCTAGCCATTTCTTTGGTCAGTGAATTTACCTGAGCCTGTAAATCGATTTTTCGTCCGACAAGCAAACCCAACATAGCGAGGTTATCGACAATCCTTTTCACATCACCTTCCAGCTTACCCACCAAGGTAGACTCGAAAGAATACTGCTCCAGCTCGCGCAAGCTATGTTTCAATCCTTCTATATGAATAGTCAGCGCTTTTCCCTGACGTTCCCGCTCTCGTTCATTGGTCGACTTAGCCAATACTTGCGCAGTAAATATAATCCGGGTACTCAAGTCAGAAAGCTCACGTGCCTCGGCCAATGCCGGTACCGCAGAATTAATAACCGTTCGTTCGGTTTTGGCGACCAAAGAGAAACCAGCCACGCCGATAACCGCAGCAATTATCATCAGCCCGGCCATCACAGAGAAGGCAATAAGTAATTTTCGACCGATGCCGCTTGGAGTGAATGTCATACAGAAGAACCACAATAGAAAGAATTAGGTTTAACCACACATAATAAAGCATTACTATTTTGCCAGCGATGACGGTATAGATGCTATTAATCATGAATAAAATACGTATTTTTTCTTTCCTATTACTCTTTTTTTCTTTCCACTCGGCTTATGGCGTGGAAATAATTGCCCATAAGCCTCCTTTTGCCGGCAATAAACAGTCACGCACGATTGATTATCAACCGTTAGAAACGTCTTCAAAGTCCTGGAAGGTTTGTAGTGTGTACCCGCATCTAAAAGATTCCTATTGGCTTTCCGTCAACTACGGCATGGTTGAACATGCAAAAAAACTCGGGATAGAACTCAAAGTATTAGAGGCTGGCGGTTACCCGAACCTTGAAAAACAGCAAACGCAGATCATGGACTGTCAACAATGGGGGGCCGATGCCATTATTCTCGGAACCGTGGACAGTACCGCCTATCAAGGCATCCTGTCTCGGCTGACAGGAGAGATCCCGGTGTTTGCCACTATCAACGATATTGATCTCACCGATCCCGATATCCGGAAAAATATCACCGCAAAAGTCGGGGTAGATTGGTACGAAATGGGCCAGTCTGCAGGTGAATTTCTTGCCAAGCGCCATCCTCGAGGAAGCGGCATCGTTAATATTGCCTGGTTGCCGGGTCCTTCAAAGCGAGGCGGAACTAAACCAGTAACCCAAGGGTTTCTGGATGCGGTCAAAGACAGTGATATCAATATCATTACAACCTTGTGGGCCGATAACAGCAAAGAACTGCAACGCAACCTAATCCAGCGGCTATTTGCCAGCGGACAACACTTCGATTATATCGTCGGTGGCGCAGTTGCCGCAGAAGTCGCAATCAGTGAATTGCGAGCCAACGGCAAGTCGAGCGAGATCAATATTGTATCGACCTATCTCAGTCATGGTGTCTATCGAGGATTACGCCGAGGGAAAATATTATTCGCCCCCACTGATAAAATGGCCCAACAGGCAATGCTATCGCTCGATCAGGCTGTACGTCACCTTGAGCACAAACCCATCGAACGAGACCTGTCACCGAAAATTGAATGGCTAACTCCAACGCACCTGCCTAAAGAAGTGATAACCGATTCTTTATCACCAGCAGAGTTTCGACCAGCCTTTAGTGTCTTGGACCACAAGGTCCAGCGTTAATATACTATAGGCCATCGCATCACTATGATTTTGTGACATATTATTGTACCTAAACGGAACCTAACTATACCCAATAGGCCGATTAATGTTACCCACCTTTGATTTCAACTCTTTCGGTTGTACTTCTCTGGTGGGCTTTGATATTAATGTTAATAGTTTTTGAATCGGTAATATTCTCACCATCAAAGTGGAGTCCTGGATGCACATAACGACCCGCAAAATGCAAGCCAACAAGCACATTGCACTTGTAGCACATGATAACTGTAAAACGCATCTTCTGCGTTGGGTAGTAGAGCACAAGGACAAGTTAAAGAATCATACTTTATACGCAACAGGCACAACTGGTCATTTGCTCTCCCGCGAAACCGGCCTTGAAGTAAATTGTTTGCTCAGTGGTCCAATGGGCGGTGATCAGCAGCTTGGCGCGCTAATCTCCGAAGGGAAAATCGACATGATGATTTTCTTCTGGGATCCACTCAATGCCGTTCCTCACGATCCGGATGTAAAGGCACTACTGCGTATTTCTGCTGTCTGGAACATCCCGGTTGCAACAAACCGTGCCAGTGCAAATTTCATGATTTCATCGCCAAAACTCGTCGAAGAAGTTGAGATTGAAATTCCAGACTATAAGGCCTATCTGTCTGAACGCCTAGACTAAACGGTGACTGTTTGGTCCAAAAGCATTTCAAAGCCTTCTCTACAGAGAAGGCTTTTTTTATTTTATTAACCTGGATCTCGACTTAACCGACATATTCTCACTCCTTATCATCCAAGTAGCTAAATCTGACCTATGTTTATAAAAAACATAACTATAAAAGATGCAAGTGGTGATACATGAAAGCATGGAAACTAAGCCAACCGGAAGGACTCGACTGCCTGATACTTTCCCGCGCAGCGAAGCCGGCACCTGCCGCTAATGAAGTCTGTATCCAAGTAATGGCGGCCGGACTTAATCCAATCGACTATAAGCTTACGAATTGGGGCTATGCAACATGGGAGTACCCGCAAATTATCGGGCTGGATATTGCCGGCACCATCGCTGTTGTCGGTAAAGATGTCACACACTTTCAGCCCGGTGATCGGGTGGTCTGTTTTGCCGATCCCCGACAGGCCGGAGGTTTTGCCAACTACGCCACGGTCAAGGCACACGCCCTAAGCCGCATTCCTGAACAGGTCAGCTTTGAGCAGGCAGCGGCCCTGCCCTGCGCTGGCTATACCGCCTGGCTGGCTGTCCACGATAAACTGGATGTCCGGCCCGGACAAAGAATTGCGATTACAGGGGCTGGCGGAGGTGTTGGAGGATTTGCCGTGCAGCTGGCAAAACTCGCCGGAGCAACCGTTTATGCCATTGCCGAAAAGCGGCATCATCATCGGTTGCTTGGATATGGCGTCGATGCCGTGCTTGATCCTCGCACTGACAATATAGCGATGCGGTTGATTGAATTAACGGAAGATCAACTCGTCCATGCGGTTATAGACTGTGTTTCGGCAAAATCGGGCAGCATCATGAGTGCCCTCATTCGCTACAACGGTGAAATTGTGATGATCGCCGATCAATTTAACCAGGTTCCCCTACTGGCCACAACCAAGGCGATTAGCCTGCACGAGGTCGCACTGCATGGCACTTATGCCCACGGTACGCTGGAGCATATTCATCATCTGGCTGATATCGGTAACACGCTTAGTAACATGATTGCCGAAGGGAAGCTGGATCCGATGATCGATCAGATCCTGCCATTCGAAGAACTCGCTGAAGGACTAAAAATACTGAAACAGCAACAACACAGTGGCAAGCTTGTCGTCACGCTCGACCAGCCCTGATTTTACCTCTGCTCAATCCACGCCATTACTTAGTCGAAACCGCTAGCTCTTTGCTGCCTTCATCCGTTTAATTTTGTTCATTACCGGGTACTTTTCATCAATGAGCTCATTGATAAACGATGACGTTTTATCCGGATCCGCGCATACCCAGACATGCTTCTTTGCTCGCGTAAGCGCAACATAGAACAAGCGACGTTCTTCAGCATCAGTAAAAGGTTCATTTCTGGCCTGCAAGCAACCGGCCAAACCTGTTTCACGATCGGGAGCCGGGAAAACACCTTTGTTAACATCAAGCATGAACACATAATCGGCTTCTCGGCCTTTGCTGGCATGGCAGGTCATAAAATTCAGTGCTAGCTGCGGCCACTGTTTCTGCCACTCTTTCAGTTTTTCCGGGCGTTGGTTGTTATTGCGCCCAAGCAACAACACCGATGTAGGATTACTATTTTGCGACGCCAGCTGTACCAGCTCCTGCTCCAGCAAATCCTGGCACAACAGCGTCACCGCCTTGCGTTTTTGCTTCTTGAAACTCGTTAGGTCCTTTTTCAGCTGCTGAGGATTTTGCTGAATAAACGTGTTGGCAACTTCACCGATCATGCTGTTAAAACGATACGTTGTTCCAAGTTCAGTAATGTGGCTCGACCCAAAGCGCTTTTCGAAACCTGTCGTCAAGTTAACATCCGCGCCGGCAAAACGGTAAATCGCCTGCCAGTCATCGCCAACTGCAAATAGAGTCGGACGGGTCTGCTCACCCTGCACCGATTGACACAACGCTTCTATCAACGCCAGTCGGTTTGGCGAGATATCTTGGTATTCATCCACCATAATAAAACGCCACTGAGGGACAAATTTCCCTTCCGCCACATACTCCACCGCTTTTTGGATCATGGTGTTAAAGTCAATCTGCTTACTGGTTTTCAGGTGCTGCTGGTATGCCCGATAACATGGCCATAATAGAGCCAGCTCGCTCTTCATCCTTTGCTTCGAGGTATTACCTTCGTTAGCTTCAATACATTGACTTAGCTCTGACTTGTTTGCACCACGCTGACCGATAAGCTCGATATGACGCCAGATCCAAGCAGCCAGCTGCTCGCTTTTAGCCTGCTTCTCCATCGAGTTGTCTGATTTGAACCCGGGGATTCGCCACTGGGTCAGGTGTTTTTGCCAACGTTTTGCAGAAGCAGCTGTCTGCCATTGTTCTGTCAGCATTTGAGCAATCCAATTAACTCTGGCCCTTTCGTCCAGCGCCAGAGGTGAAACATTCGGCTGCTCACCTTCTACCGACTTAATAATCTGGGTGCCTAAACTATGAAAAGTCGCAACCTTGATGTTGTTGTTCACTTTCTGGCCCAGCCGTTCGCCCATTTCGTCCGCCGCTTTACGACCAAAAGCCAGCATCAGGATCTCTTCTGGTTGGGCAACCTGATTAGCAACCAGATAGCCAGCCCGTGCAACCAGCACACTGGTTTTACCGGTACCGGCTCCCGCCAACACCAAATTATGGTCCTGATTGATTAACACAGCTTCCCGCTGTGACTCATTTAGAGGGGATGACTCGAATTTATCAAACCAGGAAGACCACTTTTCCGCTTCCTGATGCAACCATTGTTTATTGGTCTGTTCAACCCAGTCGACGTTGTCTTCCAGCCAGGGGGTAACTTTCTCAAATGCCATTGGACGAAACGAAGTGGCAAGTTCATGGGAGAGCCCCGTCTCCGCCAATGAATGCTGGAGGAACTGATTAAGATTATGATGTTCAGACTGACGCAAATACGTTGCTTTTCCAATAAACGCATCGATGCGGTGAAGCATATCGGGCAACACATCATCAAGCTTCTCAACCCGGCCTTGGGCCCAGTTGCGGTAAGCATCCAAAAGGATAGCGGCAAACTGCTTGCATTGATCCCACGGCAACCCGTGTACTGTCCAGCAATACGCCTGATCGGCAGAGGTGATTTCCAATGATCCCCAGATCACCCCACGATGTACAGCAATCGCGCCATCCCAATCATCAAATGGGATTTCTTCTGATTCAGTCTGACTATCCAAAATCAGGCTATTCTCACCCAATTCAATACTGCAATAATCACCCTGAACCAACCACTGTGCTAGCCAACTGGCTGTTAAACGCATGCTGCCACCAAAAGCTTTTCAAAAAACAGGTAAAGAGTAGCAAGAACTCCCGTTAGGCCATAGCGCCAGAACAGTCATTTGAGTAAAATTTCTGCTAATAAATACGTTAGTCACTATTTTTATTGGGGCTTTATACCCTTAACGATATGAACTTGATATCTTTAGCACATCATCTAACTAACTGAGCCGACATGCAAACCAGCCGCTTAAAACTTGCTTTACGCCGCTATTGGGCGAATGACAGAATTAACTACAGTATTCGAGTTCTTATCGCGCTAGTTGGGATCGCACTCCCCTGCTGGTATTTGGACGCCACTACCGAAGTCACACCGCTGGTATTGGGCATCATTGCTGCTGCCCTTGCAGAAACCGACGATAATTTGACCGGGCGAATCAAAGCCTTGGTAATGACATTGGCCTGTTTTCTCATTGCATCGTTTTCGATAGAGATTCTGTTTGATTACCCGCTCTTGTTCGCCGTCGGCCTGTTCTGCTCAACCTTTGGTTTTATTATGCTGGGCGCAATGGGAGCACGCTATGCCAGCATCGCTTTTGCATCGCTTCTGTTGGCGGTCTATACCATGCTCGGAGCCGACAACAGTGCCAACCTCTGGTATCAACCGATGCTGTTGCTGGCTGGGGCATCTTGGTATGGCTTGCTCTCCCTGACATGGCAAGTTCTCTGGCCTAATCAGCCGGTACAACAAAGCCTGGCCGCTGTGTTTAACGAGTTTGCCCATTACCTCGACAGCAAGAGCAAACTATTCGAGCCGGTGACCAACATGGTCCCACAACCGCTTCGGCTGGAAGCTGCCGGACAAAACGCCCGGGTCGTTGCGGCACTTAATGGTGCCAAAGCCACCTTGCTTCATCGTGCGCGCCGAGGGCAGCCGAATGAAACTGGTGACAAATTTCTTAAGATTTACTTTCTGGCTCAGGATATCCATGAGCGAGCGAGCTCATCGCACTACCGCTATCAAGATTTATCCACCGCTTTTCAGCGCAGTGATGTTTTGTTCCGTTTTCAGCGGTTACTCACCAACCAGGCCAGTGCCTGTCGCGAGATTTCGCACGCTCTGGCGTTGGGAAAACCGTATCGACACGGAGCTGACAGCGTCAGGGCCCTCGATGAGTTGCAGGAGTCGCTGCTGTACCTGAAAAGCCAGCACAATCCGCAATGGCGAACATTCTTGATCCAGCTCGAATACCTGTTCAATAACCTCGCGACGGTAGAACGCCAACTTTCAAATGTCAGCAACCCCGACGTTGCCCAAACAGGCAGCGATATCGAACTGGCCGACAACGAAGCGCGCAATATGAAAGCACGCTGGCAGCGGATCACCAGCCAGCTTAAACCGGACTCAATGCTCTTCCGCCACGCATTACGAATGGCGATAGCCTTGACCGTTGGCTACGGCTGTATTCAGGCTCTGGAACTTGAACGTGGCTACTGGATCCTGCTGACCACTTTGTTCGTCTGCCAACCAAACTACAGTGCCACCCGACAGAAGCTGGTACAACGGGTACTGGGTACGCTTGGCGGCCTGCTGGCAGGGATCCCACTGCTGTATCTGTTTCCGGGCCAAGAAGGCCAGCTGGTACTAATGGTGCTGGCCGGAGTATTGTTCTTTGCCTTTCGCACGGTTCGCTACGGGTTGGCAACCGCCTTTATCACCCTATTGGTCTTATTCTGCTTCAACCAGCTTGGCGAAGGCTACGCTGTTATCCTGCCGCGCCTAGGCGATACGTTACTCGGCTGCTTGCTAGCTGTATTGGCTGTTAGCTTTATTCTTCCTGACTGGCAGGCAAACAGACTGCACAAGGTGATGGCCTCTGCTATTACCACCAACCGCGACTACCTTGGTCAAATCATCGGCCAATACCGGATCGGCAAAAAGGACAGCCTGAACTACCGCATAGCCCGTCGCGATGCCCACAATACCGATGCCCAGCTTAGTACCGCGATCAGCAATATGTTGGCCGAACCCGGACGTTACCGGATGGCCACAGACGAAAGCTTCCGTTTTCTGACTCTCAACCACGCAATGCTGAGCTATATTTCGGCCTTGGGCGCCCACCGAACCCAACTTGATGACGAGCACACTCATCATCTGGTTGCGAAGGCGCACCGCCAGATCCACGCACACCTGGAGTGTCTGGCAGAACAACTAGACGGTAACCACTGTAGCCAGGCCCCAAGTACGGATACCGAACTCGAACAGCGACTTGCCCAGTGGCGAGATGAAGACTGTACGTCGGTCCGTATGGTGTTACAGCAACTTCATCTGATCCAACGGATGCTGCCGGAACTGCACTCGCTGGCCAACAAACTGGCAGCAAGAACCAACAAGGAAGCGGCCCAGTAACCTGACCAGCAACTATTAGGGAAAACTATGATTATTGCGGAAACCAAGCGACTCCGTATTTGCCACTTGGAGATGCAAGAAAGAACCCTATCGAAGGGCCAATCAACATGTACCAGACCCATGGGATTGGTCTGTATACGATAACGCTTCAGGACAATATATTTGGGACTATGTAGCTTGAGGCTATAACTTATTAACGAGCGAGTCTTTTAGTTTATCCATTCCGCCATCAATACTAACCAGCGGCGTATAACCAAGATCTCGCTTGGCCGCTGTGATATCAAAATAATGGCTGGTTGACAGCTGCCGTGCCACGAATCGGGTCATGATGGGTTCTTCAGTTTTGCCTAACACACCATATACCCACTCCAACAGTGTTCCGACACAGTAAGCCACACCGGCCGGCACACGTTTTTCGACTTCGGGTAAGTCGGCGCAGGCCAAGATTTTATTCAGCATCGCCGCCATAGTAATAGGTTCGTCATTGCTGAGGAAATAAGCCTTCCCGGCACACGTTTTTTCATCATCGGACAGACTAACGGCAGCAAGGATATGGGCGTAGGCGGCATTATCAACATAAATTGTATCGACCAATTTATCTTCATTGCCGACCAGCTTCAACCTACCCGCCTGAGCACGATCAATCACCCGCGGCACAAGGTGGGGATCACCGGGTCCCCAGATCAGATGGGGACGCAGTGCAACGGTACTCAACGTGCTGTGGTTTGCCTTGAGTATCAATTGTTCGGCGATAGCTTTTGATTCGGCATAATAATTGAGGTAGCTGTCGGCATAGGGGGCCGACTCGTCAATGCCCGCTTCATCTGTTCCCGCAAACGTCACGCTGGGTGTACTGGTATAAACCAATTTATCGATATCAAGCGCCTGACAAGCCTCAATGATATTGCGCGCGCCATCAACGTTCGGGCAAAAGTAATCATCTCTTTTTCCCCAGACACCCGCCTTTGATGCAACATGAAAAACCACATCACACCCTTGCATCGCAGCCAGCAATGCCGATTTATCACAAATATCTCCCTTCGCCATCCGGACACCCATCAGCTCAAGATCCGGATAGCTACCACGTGCAAACCCTGTTACTTCAACCCCCGCGGCTCGCAGGTAGCGGCAGATAGCTTTGCCCAGAAAGCCTCCGGCACCTGTTACAAAGGCATGGCAGACCTTCTGCGCCAATGCTTGCAGCGCCCTTGATTCTTCAGGCTGGAGATCATGGTCTGTCACGTTAACGGAGGTAGTTTGATCACTCACTATCTAGTGCCTTTTTTGTGCTGCGCCCAGACGGCAAGTTTCTCTCTGAAAATCTTTGCGTTGTGGCGAATATCAACAGGAAAATCGGGATGAATAAGGAAATCAACAATACCGGCAGTCTGGCGATGTTTCGCGCCAATAGCTTTTAGTTCATCATAAAAACTGTTTATCGCCAGTTCTGACTGCTCCAACTTAATCCCTTTCTCTAGTTCCACACACAATAAGGGAACCGTTTCGCCCTTGATTTCAACACTGACTAACGCAGTACGTTTAACTTTTGGGTGGGTATTGAAAATACGCTCACACGGAATCGAGAAATAGGAATGTTCGTCGTACTTCGAATCAACACGATTGGCTTCGACACGGTGAGCCTTGCGACCACACATCCACAACTGGCCATGCAGATCGAGATAACCTAAATCTCCCATGCGGTGGCGAACACTCGGTTTATTCGGACTAGTATCGCTCGCACCAGCATCATTCGTTCCAGTATAACTATCGAGGATCTTGGCATGCTCTGTCGCGCTGGCTCGGCGATAATAACCACTGCTGACCATCGGCCCCTTCACGACTATTTCCCCAACCGTATTTGCAGGTAACCGAAGCGCCTCGTCCCATGCAGGAATCGAATCCTCGGTGATCGCAATGATCGCCACATCGACGCCATCAACAGGTTTGCCGACACAAATGCCACCACCGCTGTCGGTAACATCGGTGGTATTTAGCAACTGTTCGCTGCCAATCATCGTCAATGGTAATGATTCTGTCGCACCGTACGAGTTCAGTACCTCGACACCGTCATTCAGCATTTTGCTAAAACGGGCAATGGATGAAATTGTCGCCGGCGCACCGGCAGAAATCACCCGCCGAATACTGGGCAAAGTATGCGAAAGAGCTACTCCGGCTTGTCCTAGCCGTTCAATAAGCGCCGGATTCACAAACATGTTGCTGCACTGGTATTGCTCAATGGCGGCAAAAAGGTTGGCTGGATTGGCGGTGATCGGTTTGCTGGCATCCATATCAGGCACAATTGATGCCATACCGAGTGCCGGCCCGAATAGAGAAAACAACGGGAATGTCGCAAGATCGCGTTCACCGAGAACAATGCCATAATCGTTTCTTAGCACATTGATTTGCGCCTCGAACATGGCATGGGTATACACCACGCCTTTGGGCGTTCCGGTGCTGCCGCTGGTGAACAGTATCGCGGCCATCTCGTCATTACCGAGCAATGCCATTTCATTTGAAACTCGATAGACCGCCGGCGTTTGGGCTCCAGCTTTCAGCAGCGCCTTCAAGCTAATACCGCCCAAAGCTCTGGCAAAAAGTTCACTGCCACCGACTGTCAACAAACGACGGACACTCGGTTTGCCCCAACCGAACAAGCAGCGCGCAATATGTGCTTTCGGGATCCCGATAAATGCATCCGGCTCCGCCTCGGCAAAACACTGTTTGAGGTTCTTTATCCCCATACCGGGGTCAACAAGGATTGGGATCACACCCGCTTTAAACAGGGCAAACGTCAGGGCAAAGAAATCAAGGCTGGGGGTTACCATCAACACCGCTTTCATACCCCTTGCAATGCCATAACCGGCTAATGCCCGAGCAATACGATCGCTGTCTGCATCTAGCTCACCAAAACTTAGTTCTTGATAACGATACTTGCCTGTCAGCAGTCTCTTTTGCACTGCAACCGCGAGCGACTCAGGGGTTTCCTTCGCCGCTCGTTTCAGATGACGGCATATATTAGCCTGATGCTCGACATCCATTAGGGGCATATCTCATTTGACTGCGCGCCGTTCAAAAAATCAGTGATGAGCGGTACAACCTCATCGCTCGCATCTTCGAGAATATAGTGACCGCAATCGGCAAACTCATGCACGGTTGCATGCGGCATCTGCTCGCGCCACTCAGCCAGAAAATGCTTATCAAAGACGAAGTCTTTAAGCCCCCAGCAGATTAGTGTCGGTACCTTAGAAAACGCCGGTAAACTTGCCGCGATCTCTGAGACTAACTGATAGTTCCTGTCACCTTCCCGCAGCGGAATATCCTGGACAAAGCGCAAAGTGGAAATCCGGTTCGCCCACGAATTAAACGGCGCGACATAGGCTTTACGTACTTCCGGGCTCATCGGTTTACGCTTTACACCAACATATGAGGCGATAGACGAAAACGCATTGAAACCACGTACCAGTCCCGTGCCCAGTAATGTATTACGGCAAATCCACAATGCCCAGGGGAAAGGTTTTGACTCCGGCAAATGAAATGCGCCTGTGTTCAGAACCACCAAACGCTTAATTCGATCCGGATAACGGGCCGCATAGCCCATTCCGATCATCCCGCCCCAGTCATGAACAACAAGCGTGATATTTTCCCTTACATTCAAATGGTCCAGCAAGGCTTCAAGATCATCGATACGATTGTTCAGGGTGTAATCATACCCATCATCATCCGGCTTATCAGACAAACCGCAGCCAATGTGATCAGGCACGATGCACTGGTGGTTATCGCTTAACGCCGTTACCAAATTACGGTAATAGAACGACCAGCTAGGATTACCGTGAACCATCACAACTGGCTCACCTTGCCCTTCATTAAGATAATGGAGCTTGTGACCATTCCGGTCTAAATAATTGCGCTTAAAGGGAAACAATGTGTCTAACATGACCATCCTTATTCTGTACTGTTCGGTAGTTACTGGTTGCTACCACTTAAGGCCCAACATCATGCAGTTAAGCCCGCTTCCTATACCGAGGAAGCTCACATTGTTGCCTGGTTTCAAAAAGCCATGATCATGCGCCATCGCCGCAGTAACAGGCAGGGAAACGCTGCCCATGTTCCCCATCAGGCGATAGGTTGGAAATTCTTTACCAACGGGGATATTCAATGCATTTAGCACCTGTTTCCGGTTAGATGCCCCCACTTGGTGACAAATAACCTTATCAACCTGGTCGACTACCCAATTGCGTTGCTCAAGAAAATGCGCCCAGGTGTCACGCGCTAACTGGACACCTTCCTTGAGCAAACTTACACCATCGGTACGCATGTACTCGCGGAACAGCTGCGGGCCAACTTCCTGCAAGCCCCATTGGCAGAGGTCATGGTGCTCGGGTGCTGATAAATGGCTCGCACCCAGCAGTTGATGCTGGCGCGTATTTTGTAGAAGAAGGCTACCATCAGTTAGCAATACAGCGACAGCTCCGGATCCGCCTGTCAGGGTTGCCAGCGACTGGGCAAAGTTCTGCATGGTCGGCTCAGCCAACATCTGGTCAATGGTAATATCGACAATATGGCGGGCTGACTCACAGGAAACAACCAGACCGGCTTTGATCTGTCCCAGCTCGATACGGTTGGCAATATCTAAAATGCCAGAAAGCACGCCAAGGCAGGCATTGCTGATATCGTAAATGGCAGTATTGCTCGATACGCCTAGCTCAGAGGCAATTCGACAAGCGGTGGCAGGTTCATGTTGATCGCGGCATACGCCGGTATAAACAACAGCACCTAGATCTTCGACTCGGACACCCGTTTCATCAATTGCTTTACGGGCTGCTGCGAGTGCGCCATCGGACAATACGTGTCCTTTGGGCCACCAACGGCGCTCTTCGATCCCGGTTAATGCGGCAAGTTGCCCCATCGGGATTCGAAACTTCTGGTATAAGGGAGCTAAACGAGATTCTAACTCAGAACTTGAGACCACTTGTGGTGCTAGCTCGTAAGCCAGACTATTGATAAAAACGCGGGAATATTTCATTCAACTATGTAACTGCTCACTATCTCGGTCAAAACGGCACCGATCGTCATTATTTATGCTTAACTTGCGCGCCATTGGAGCAAGAAAAGAAAGAGGATTCAATAGAAACTGCCAGATAACGAGAGGTAGGCAGGCTCATATGACCAGTGCAAAATATATTATGTTAGTGGCAAACGTGCTGTAAAGTGCCAATCTTGGTATCTATTCTTGCGCAGGCAGGAACAGTATAGATCCACCTGATAAATAAAGAGACAGAGAACGATATGAGTAAGGTATATCACCACCCGGTACAAATTTACTACGAAGATACTGACCATTCAGGAGTAGTATACCACCCTAACTTTCTCAAATATTTCGAACGTGCACGCGAACACGTTATTGATAGCGATAAACTGGCTGCGCTTTGGAACGAGCACGGGCTAGGATTTGCAGTCTATAAAGCCAACATGACGTTCCAGGATGGCGTTGAGTTTGCAGAAATTTGCGATATTCGCACCACTTTCACCCTAGACGGCAAATACAAGACCCTGTGGCGTCAAGAAGTCTGGCGTCCGGGAGCCACCCGCGCCGCTGTTGTTGGTGACATCGAAATGGTCTGTTTGGATAAAGAAAAACGATTACAGCCTGTTCCCGAAGACATTCTACTGTCAATGATGGCCGACTAATAAATAATGTCTGGCTAATCATGCCAAGCTAATACTGGCCAGCCTTCATCCGATTGAGTGTAACGCTAGTAGCTGGCTTGGACTGAGCCAGCACGCCTCTATCTGCATCTGCAATACCTTCATCGGCTGCAATGGCTTTGCCGAATCCGACAATGCCACCGCAAAGCGGTACTGCTCGTCGACTCTTCCCAGACAGATTTGCCACTGCGTCGATAATGCCTCTGTATGAACGCTATCATCAATAAGCCGTAAACCAATATCTCTATACAGTTCCAGCTCCCCGCAACAATCAGGACCAGCGACCGCACCAGAGTCAACTAACGGCAGTTTTTCCTGTCTGTCTGCTCTCACGGTGGACAGATCAAACTCAAACGATTTCAGCGATTGTGCCAGCCCAAGCCCTGTCGCCTTGATAACTGATTCTTTTAATACCCAAAGGTCAAAAAAGCGTGGGCTTTGCCACTCTGACGGTAAGGCCAGTAACGTATCGGCTTCCTGTGGTGAAAAATAATTGTTGAGTATCGGGTAAATATCCAGGCTCGCTCTGGCATGTTCGATATCCACCCCCAAGGCTATAGGCTCTTTTCCTGATTTGATGATCCCTACCAGCAAGTGGTCGCCACTATGGCTAAGGTTAAACTCCAGCCCAGTAAATTTACGCTGCTTTTCACATAACCGCGGCTTGCCCTTTTCACCATATTCAAAGCGCCATTCATGGGGTAACACCGTGGCAAATTGTGACAAAATTACCCTCAGACACCCACGTACATACAACGCCTGCTCTCGCATTTCTGGTTGACGGTAACGAGCTACTTTCTCTAGCTCGTCATCAGAGAGACATTGCTTTAAAGCGTCAACGGATGACCGAACATCATCAATATTTCCAAGAGGACAAAACCAGAGATGAACAACAGAAGATGATGACAATATAAGTACCAGGCAAATAAAAAGTGGAAAATGGAACGTAGAAAAAGCGCTCCTATTGTGACTGCTTTAGATTGAAAATAACAGAGCAAAAACCTGCCTCAGATGCGGTAAGTCCAATGTAGTATGCACGTTGGAATAGACTCAGCAGCTCAACGTCACGCATAGCAGCATTTTTTTGTTCACCGCACCTCTCCAGCCTTTCTTTCTGATAGCAGATCACACTTATTTGCAAAATTGGGGCGTAGATCATACTTTTGTGAAAAACCGAGTATTTACACTAATAAAGATTAAATAATCATTTCAATTCAAAATGTTATGGATATTGATAATGCGATAAATCAAAAATTGAAATTTTGAACTGGTCTGAAGAGATCCTACCTCCCGTTCAGACGATTGTAACGAAAAGCGAGCTCGGGTAGGCTGCTGCCCCATCAACGGATTTAGCTGGCTTTCATAACGGATGGTAAGTACCTCCTTTTCTGATAATCACAGCAGTAGTTCAGCAGGATTATGATGGATACGACTTATACAGATGAAAGCACTATCGCACATCGTCGAATACCAGAAGTATGCTACTGCTGATATGCATATTTCTTTTACTAGCGCACTCCGGTGCTTTGCTGCGACCAATCACTTCCTAGCTTGTGTGCTTCCACACCAGTTATTGCACTTTTTATTACACCTCAACCTATTCAATTTTCACACGTTGCCTGCCCGCAACACCCACACGAATTTTTTACACCCGGCTTTCGGGTGTTCAGTGGAGACTCATAATGAGCCAAACCCCAAATAACACGCCTGAATCGCAAGAAGACAAGCGACTTAACAAGCGTCTAAAAGACATGCCAGTTGCTATTGTTGGCATGGCAAGTATCTTCGCAAACTCTCGCTACCTGAATAAGTTCTGGGATTTGATCAACGAAAAAATTGACGCTATCACTGAAGTGCCTGATACGCACTGGCGTCCCGAAGATTACTATGATGCTAACAAGAGCACACCGGATAAGTCTTACTGCAAACGTGGTGGCTTCATGCCGGAAGTGGATTTCAATCCTATGGAGTTTGGTCTACCGCCCAATATTCTAGAGCTGACTGACACCTCGCAGCTTCTGTCCTTGATCGTCGCCAAAGAAGTATTGGCAGATGCCAAACTGCCGGCAGATTATGACCGTGACAAAATCGGTATTACTTTGGGCGTTGGCGGTGGTCAGAAGATCAGCCAGAGCCTGAATGCGCGTCTTCAGTATCCTGTCTTGAAGAAAGTCTTCAAGAGCAGCGGCATCAATGACGAAGACAGTGAGATGCTGATCAAGAAGTTCCAAGATCAATACATTCACTGGGAAGAGAATTCATTCCCGGGTTCACTGGGCAACGTTATCGCAGGCCGTATCGCAAACCGCTTTGACCTTGGCGGTATCAACTGCGTTGTCGATGCTGCCTGTGCAGGCTCTCTTGCCGCACTTCGCATGGCACTAGGGGAATTGGTTGACGGCCGCAGCGAGATGATGATCACTGGCGGTGTCTGTACCGATAACTCACCGACCATGTACATGAGTTTCTCGAAAACACCAGCATTCACCACCAACGAAACCATCCAACCATTTGATATTGATTCAAAGGGGATGATGATTGGTGAAGGCATCGGCATGATTGCGCTGAAACGCCTGGAAGACGCTGAACGCGATGGCGACCGTATCTACTCGGTCATCAAAGGTGTCGGTGCATCTTCAGACGGTAAGTTTAAAAGTATCTATGCGCCCCGCCCTGAAGGTCAGGCAAAGGCTCTGAAGCGAGCTTATGATGATGCTGGTTTTGCCCCTCATACACTTGGTCTGTTAGAAGCCCACGGTACAGGAACTGCAGCAGGTGACGTCGCTGAATTCAAAGGCTTGAGTTCGGTATTCAGCGAAAACAACGACCAAAAGCAACACATCGCATTGGGTTCGGTGAAATCGCAGATTGGCCATACCAAATCGACAGCGGGTACCGCAGGTTTAATCAAGGCCGCGCTGGCGCTGCACCATAAAGTGCTGCCGCCGACAATCAATGTAACCAGCCCGAATCCAAAGCTGGAAATTGAAGACTCGCCTTTCTACCTCAATACCCAGACGCGTCCATGGATGCAGCGTGTTGATGGTACTCCACGCCGTGCGGGTATCAGCTCGTTTGGTTTCGGCGGCACCAACTTCCACATCGTACTGGAAGAGTACACCCAAGAGCATGCCCGTGGTAACAAATATCGCCAGCGTGAAGTTGCGCAAACATTGCTGTTCAGCGCGGCATCTCGTGAAGCACTTCTTGCAAGCCTGAAAGAAACGGCAGCAAATATCGCAAGCAACAAAATTGCTCTAGAAGCACTGGCGAAGACTCACGGTTTGCGCGACATTGACAGCAGCCATGCACGTCTAGGCTTAGTGGTTAAAACAGGCCAAGAGCTTCAGGCTCAGCTGACCCAAGCTATTTCAACACTTGAAAGCCAGACCAAAACACACTGGCAGCTGCCAAACGGCACCAGCTACCGTGAAACAGCCCTTGTGAATGAAAAAGGTTCGGCAAAAGTCGCAGCACTGTTTGCCGGCCAAGGTTCCCAATATCTCAATATGGGCCGTGAACTGGCTTGTCATTACCCAGAGGCGCGCCAGCAGCTGGCTAACGCCGATAAAGTCTTTGGACAGAATAATAAAACACCATTGTCTCAGGTGCTTTTCCCTATTCCTGTCTTCAACAAGCAAGACACAGCCGCTCAAGAAGCCACATTGACCAATACCGCCAATGCACAAAGTGCGATTGGTGTAGTGTCTATGGCCCAATATGCACTAATGACCCAAGCAGGTTTCAAAGCCGACATGGTGGCGGGCCACAGCTTTGGTGAACTCAGTGCGCTGTGCGCTTCTGGTGTTATCTCCCAGGAAGACTACTACAAACTGGCATTCGAGCGTGGCCATGCCATGGCAGCCACACCTGCCGAAGGTGATAGCGGCACTATGTATGCCGTAATTCTCGAGGCAGATAAACTAGCCGCTGTCGAGACGTGCATCAGCAAGTATGATGGTGTAAGCATCGCCAACTACAATGCACCAACACAGCTGGTTATTGCGGGCCCGACCGACAATGCTCAGTTGGCAGCAAAGGCGCTCACAGAGCAAGGTTTCAAGGCGATCCCTCTTCCGGTGTCTGGTGCCTTCCACACGCCATTGGTTGCCCACGCACAGAAACCATTTGCTGCCGCCATTGATAAGGCGACATTCAGTGCCCCTGCACTGCCGCTTTACTCCAACGCAACTGGCGAGCTACATAAAAACGATGGTAAGGCCATCAAAAAAGCATTCAAGCAGCACATGCTGCAGTCAGTGCGTTTCAGCACTCAGCTTGAGGCAATGTACGATGCAGGCGCCCGAGTATTTATCGAGTTCGGTCCGAAGAACATTCTGCAGAAACTGGTTGAGAAAACCCTCAGCGAGAAAATCGCAGCCAACCAAGACGCAGATCTTTGCACGATTAGCATCAACCCGAACCCGAAAGGTGATAGCGATCAACAGTTACGTCTAGCCGCGGTCCAACTCGCTGTTGCGGGTGTTACGCTAGACAATATCGACCCATACCAGGCCGATATCGCCCAGCCAAGCGCTACATCACCAATGAATATCAAACTCAACGCGACCAATTACATCAGTGACGCAACCCGAGCCAAAATGGCCAAATCATTGGCAACGGGAACGGTAAGCACACAAACTGAAATCGTAGAGAAAGTCGTTGAGAAAATTGTGGAAAAAGAAGTGATTAAAACCGAAATCCGCGAAGTACCCGTTGCTGCAGCGCAACCTGCTGAAACGCCTGCCGCTACTGCTCAGGTCCCTGTTCAAGTTTCGCCTCAAGCTGCGTCAGCACCTGCACAGCAAGGCAGCAAGGCAGCTTCTCCGCTAACTCCTAGCGATGCGTCATTGCATGCATTCTTTGCCGCACAACAGCAGGCAGCCGAACTTCACCAGCAATTTTTGGCTATTCCGCAGCAGTATGGTGATACGTTCACAACCTTGATGACAGAGCAAGCGAAGATGGCTGCTTCGGGTACAGCAATTCCTGAAAGCCTGCAACGCTCAATGGAAATGTTCCACCAGCATCAAGCCGATACACTTAAAGCGCACGCACATTACCTTGAGCTTCAAGCGAATAGCAATAACTCGGCACTAGGATTGTTGACTTCACAGCCAACTGCAACCCCAGCACAGCAAGTAACGGTTACTTCTACTGATCCTGTTGCTACTCAAGCACCCAAAACAGTTGCACCGGCAGTAACTCAAGCGACAACTCAATCTGCGGCTAAGCCTGTAGCTGCTCCGGCACCGGTTAAAGCACCAGCGAAGGCCATTACGCCGGTTCAGCAGCCTGCGTCACCTGCGCCAGTAACAGTGGCTGCACCAACACAGCTAGTAGCACCTGTGCAAACAGCCAATGCTGAAAAAGTCATGCTGGAAGTCGTTGCTGAAAAGACGGGTTATCCGACCGAAATGCTCGATCTTGATATGGATATGGAAGCAGATCTCGGCATCGACTCAATTAAACGTGTTGAGATCCTAGGAACTGTACAAGAACAGCTTCCTAATCTGCCAGAGCTTAGCCCTGAAGATTTGGCTGAGTGCCGAACGCTGGGTGAAATCGTCACCTACATGAACAGCAAGCTAGGCACTGCACCCTCAGCAGCAACAGCTTCTGTTATTGCAGAACCAGCTGCGTCTAACGGCTTAGAAGCGGCCCAAGTACAGAACACCATGCTTGAAGTCGTGGCCGACAAAACAGGCTACCCGACTGAAATGCTGGATCTAGAAATGGATATGGAAGCCGATTTAGGTATCGACTCCATCAAGCGTGTTGAGATCCTCGGTACAGTACAGGATCAGCTACCGACGCTTCCTGAACTCAACCCTGAAGATTTGGCGGAATGTCGTACCCTCGGCGAAATCGTCACCTACATGAACAGCAAGCTACCTGCAGCTGTATCCGCAGCGCCTGTGTCAACAACAGCATCTGTAACCGCACCACTATCAGCACCTGCTGCAAACGGCTTGAATGCGGCGCAAGTACAAAAGACTATGTTGGAAGTTGTCGCAGACAAAACTGGCTATCCAACCGAGATGCTCGATCTGGCAATGGATATGGAAGCCGATCTCGGTATCGATTCTATCAAGCGGGTTGAGATCCTGGGGACTGTTCAAGACCAGCTACCTACTCTTCCGGAGCTCAACCCTGAAGATTTAGCCGAGTGCCGCACACTGGGCGAAATCGTTGATTACATGAACAGCAAACTACCTGCTGCTGTATCCGTAGCACCAGTATCAGCACCTGCTGCAAGCGGTCTGGATGCGGCGCAAGTTCAGAGCACCATGCTAGACGTTGTTGCAGACAAGACTGGCTATCCAACCGAGATGCTAGATTTGGCAATGGATATGGAAGCCGATCTCGGTATCGATTCTATCAAGCGTGTTGAGATCCTGGGGACAGTTCAAGACCAGCTACCAACACTGCCAGAACTGAATCCTGAAGATCTGGCCGAGTGCCGTACACTGGGCGAAATTGTCGATTACATGAACAGCAAGCTACCTGCAGCCACTGTTTCTGCGGCGCCTGTTGCATCAAGACCATCAGCAAATGGTCTTGATGCCACACACGTGCAGAGCACCATGCTAGATGTTGTCGCAGACAAAACCGGCTACCCGGCAGAGATGCTAGATCTGGCTATGGACATGGAAGCAGACCTAGGTATCGATTCCATCAAGCGTGTAGAAATTCTAGGTACGGTTCAAGACCAGTTGCCGACACTACCAGAGCTTAATCCTGAAGATTTGGCGGAGTGCCGTACGCTGGGCGAAATCGTCACCTATATGCAAAGCAAGCTATCAGACACAGCAACAGCAGCCCCAGTGGTTGAAGCCGTTGTAGAAACAGTAGCCGAAGCAGCGAACGTAGAACTTCCCCCTCACAATGAGGTGGCGCTAAAAAAGTTACCAGCGGTAGATAAATTAGCAGACTGTTTTTCCAAAGACGCATGTATCGTGATCACCGATGACGGTCACAATGCTGGCGTACTGGCAGAAAAGCTCAGTGCTCACGGCCTTCAAGTCGCCGTAGTACGTAGTCCTCTATCTGCCGCTTCGCCACTAAACAGCGAAATTGCTAGCTACGCGTTAGCAAACGTTGATGAAGCCGGCGTAACAGCTGTCATTGCAGAAATTGAGAGCAAGCATAAAGAAATTGGTGGATTCATTCACCTACAACCTGTTAGTGCTGATGCACAAGCTAACAGCGCAGCAATAACGTTGAATGCCGATGCAAAACAAAGTATTTCAGTCGCGTTCTTGTTTGCCAAGTTGCTTCATTCCCAATTGAATGCAGCATCAGGCCGTCGCAGCTTCTTTACCGTAAGCCGTATCGACGGTGGCTTCGGTTACCATGACGCAGAGCAGTTAGCAAAAGCAGAGCTGAACCAAGCGGCACTATCTGGTCTCACTAAAACGTTAAGCCACGAATGGCCTAACGTATTCTGCCGAGCTTTAGATATTGCTCCTGCTGTTGATGCGCGCCATCTTGCAGAAGCCGTCACTACCGAGCTATTTGATATCGATACTCAAACGGTTGAAATTGGCTTCTCTGGACTTAACCAGGACAAGTCAGGCCAAGGAGAATCAGGTCGAGCAACCTTAACGGCAGTAGAGGCAGGAACCGCGCTAACGAAGAACACAGCAGCCAAGCTGACCAACACCGACAAGGTACTGGTCACTGGCGGAGCTAAGGGCGTTACTTTCGAGTGTGCGCTAACACTGGCAAAGCAATGCCAGTCGCACTTCATCCTAGCCGGTCGTAGCAAACATGTTTCTGCTAGCGAACTGCCTGAGTGGGCACAAGGCAAGCAAGAGAATGCGCTAAAACCTGCGGCAATTGCCCATCTTCAAGCTTCTGGTGACAAACCAACACCGAAGAAAGTCGATGCGCTATTAAAACCGGTATTAAGCAGCATTGAAATCAATGCAGCACTAACCGCATTTACCAATGTTGGAGCAACTGCGGAATACCTGAGCCTGGATGTATCAAACAGTGAATCAGTTGCCAAAACACTAACAGCTCTGTCTCAGAGTGGTGAAATCACCGGCCTGATCCATGGCGCCGGTGTACTGGCGGACAAACACATCCAAGACAAAACACTGGATGAGCTAAACCTAGTTTACGGTACCAAAGTCGGCGGCCTTGACGCGGTCATGAACGCCCTGGACTGCAGCAAGCTAAAACTGGTTGCGATGTTCTCGTCGGCAGCAGGATTCTACGGCAATACAGGCCAGAGCGATTACTCGATGTCCAACGAGATCCTGAACAAAGCCGCACTGCAATTCTCTGCGCGTCACCCAGAAGCGAAAGTCATGAGCTTCAACTGGGGACCTTGGGATGGCGGTATGGTTAACCCTGCGCTGAAGAAAATGTTCACCGACCGCGGGGTATACGTGATCCCTCTACAGACGGGTGCAGAATTGTTCAGCACTCAGCTTCTGAGCGAAACAGGTATTCAGCTGCTTATTGGTTCGAGCATGCAAGGCGCTGAGAGCAAGGAAAACGCTGTAAAAAAGCCTAATGCGGGATCTGTGCTGGTAGCAAAGAGCCCGCTGACAAAAAGCATCACTGTAACTCGCGACCTTGACCCGAAAGCGATGCCTTTCATCAAGGATCACTGCATTGCCGGTAACCCCGTGTTACCGACAGTGTGTGCCATCCAATGGATGCGCGAAACAGCAGAACAACTGCTAGGGGCGAACGTTACCGTTCGCAACTACAAACTGCTGAAAGGCGTGATTTTTGAAACGGACGATGTGCAAACCCTGACATTGACGCTGACATCTGAAAAAAAGGCCACTGATCAAATCAAAGCCTTGATCAGCTGCCAAGGTCGACCGCAGTATCAAGCGATTCTGGTTGTCGAACCGGTCACTGATTCGGTAGATCAGCCGCAAACGAAGACTTTTGCGGCAAATTCAAACGAGCCAGTCACAACGGCTGAAGCACTATACAGCAACGGTACGCTGTTTCATGGCCCGAGGCTGCAAGGCATTCAGACTGTCGAGCGTTTTGATGATGCAGGTTTGCTTGCACAATGCAAGCTACCGACCATTGCCGATGCGGATTGCGGATCGTTTATCGCCACCCTGCATGCAGGTGGATGCCAGCCGTTCGCAGAAGACTATTTGCTGCAGGCGATGCTGATTTGGGCAAGGTTGAAATACGGCGCAGCTAGCCTGCCTTCTGCCGTTGGTGAGTTTATTTCTTACGCGCCAATGAAAGCCGGCAACACAGGGCAAGCTGGCGACAAGGGCTGGCTGGAACTTGATGTGATTAAATCCACCTCTCGTTCACTACAAGCTAACATCGCGCTTTACCATCAAGATGGTCGTCTGAGTGCCGTAATGAAAGGTGCCAAAGTAACGATCAGCAAGAGCCTCAACGAGGCATTCTTGGTGAAGTCCGAGCCAGAAAAGGAGCTTCTGTCATAGTGACTGACTCTTCCAATACAGCGATGCCGTTGCGCATCGCTCTTTTAGCCCAGCCAGCGCCTGCTGCTGGGCTTTCTGCCGATTGTCTTACCTTGCTACCTACGGCTGAGACAATCTCAATTTCTGACTATTTAGAAGCAAGTGCTTTTGAAAAAGCGCTGCAAACGGCTGTTGAGGCCGTCAGCCAGGGTAAACTTGTTCGACTCATAGCAAATATCGAACAAGGTGAATCACAGCCAACGATTTTGATGCTAGCAGGGTTAACCGCAGCCCAGAACAAGATTCACCCTCATGCTTACTTGGCAGGATTTGCCGATACGCTCCAGCAAGCCATTACCCAATCTCGTCGCCAAGCGATTGATATAACCAACCAACAAGCTTTTGACATGCTGACGGCGGCTCAGAAGTTCGAGGCGTTGTACCAGATGGTGGAAGCTATTGCCGAGCGTACACTGTCAGACCATTACTGGTTTACCGAGCCGCATCAGGCGCGCGTCGCCAGCCTTACGTTCAATCAGCAAAGCAGCTTGATATTGGCTCAGGCTACAGGACTACAAGCACCTCAATCACTGCTGACTCCTACCCGGCTGTTATTCATTGTTGCCGGGCATGAATGTGCGGAGCTACAAGCAAAGCTTGCAAAGCTTGAACAGAGTCTTAACGGTCTGGCTGAAAGTGACAGTGAACCTCATGCCCTGATTAGCTTGATGAGTGAAACCATCAGGCAATATCAGGCAGAGGCTTCCAGCACGCTAGGATCGGCAAACTCACAGCCAAAGCAGGTCATCGTTCTTCAAGGGGCTTCCGTTTCTGCTGTACAGCAAGAAATCTCAGCCATCAGCAATGCCCTACCTAAAGTGATAGCTGAGCACAGCCACTACAAAACGCCGGCAGGAAGCTGTTTTTCACCGTCACCCAACAGCCGTGGCGGGGTCGCGTTTGTTTATCCCGGTGTCGGCACTGTCTACCCTGGCATGTTCCGCGAATTGCATCATTATTTCCCGGCGCTTTACGCTCGCCTTGAGCGTGAAGGTAACCTCAAAGAAATGCTGCAAGCCGAGAAGACATATGGTGCTGATCCAGCGGAAATGACATTGGGCGAGCTCGCTATTGCCGGTGTCGGCAGCAGCTACCTGTTAACTCAGGTGCTTTGCGAAGAGTTTGCGGTTAAGCCTGATTTTGCTCTGGGCTACTCCAAGGGAGAAGCGTCGATGTGGGCAAGTTTGGGGGTATGGAAAAATCCGCACGCCCTGATCAAGATGACCCAAACCAGCCCGATCTTCACCACAGCTATCTCCGGCGAACTGACTGCCGTCCGTGAAGCATGGCAGCTAGACGACAATGAAACGATCACCTGGAATAGCTTTGTTGTTCGTAGCGAGCCTGAGGCAATTCAAACCCTGCTGCCTGAATTTCCGCATGCTTACCTGGCCATTATCCAAGGGGATACTTGCGTGCTGGCTGGCTGTGAAAATGACTGCCGCGCCCTGCTCAAAAAACTGGGTAAACGCGGTATTGCAGCCAATCGAGTCACCGCTATGCACACGGCACCGGCAATGAGCCAGCATCAGCAGGTCACTGAGTTTTACCGCCAGCCGCTATGTGATGAACTGCCAGAGCACATTCGCTTTATCAGTGCTGCCGGGCTATTAGTCAAAAACCAAAATATGTCTAATAACCAGAATAAGCCGGTTCAGATCGATAGCCAACGTATTGCGGACTCCATTGCGGATACCTTCTGCTCGACGCTCGACTTTACAGCGCTGATCCGTAGTGCTCGCGAGCAAGGCGCTCGCCTATTTATCGAAATAGGTGCAGACAGGCAAACCAGCACTCTCATCGACAAGATCAACCGTGCAGATCAGGTGACAACAGAAAGTTGCACCATCGCGGCAAATGCCAAAGGCGGGGAAGATATTCTCACCCTGCTCAAGTGTCTTGGCCAGCTCATCACGCACCAAATCCCTCTGTCACTGGATCCCCTTTTAGAAGGGCTTGAACAGCAGCAAACGAATGCCTTATCAGCTGCGAACATTCCGGCGAACAAAATACAAGGAGAGCCAGTTTGAGTTCTCAACACAACACAACCAACGCCCATAGCACCAGCAAGAAAATTGCAATTGTTGGTTTAGCTAATCAGTATCCCGATGCAGATACGCCGAAAGCATTTTGGCAAAACCTGCTCGACAAAAAAGATTCTCGCAGCACTTTAAGCCCAGAGAAACTCGGTGCCAACCCTGACAGTTATCAGGGCCAGCAAGGAGAATCAGACCGTTTTTACTGTGATAAAGGCGGCTACATCCAGAACTTCACCTTTGATGGGAGTGGATACCGCTTACCTGCCGAGAAGTTCGAAGGCCTTGACGACAGTTTCCTATGGGCACTGGACACCAGCCGGAAAGCACTGGCTGATGCCGGTATCCCGTTAGATGCCGCAGTACTAGAACGTACCGGTGTGATCATGGGGGCACTATCATTCCCGACGACGCGCTCCAATGATTTATTCCTGCCGCTGTACCACTCTGCGGTAGAGAAAGCGCTGCAAGCAAAACTGGCCAACGACCACTTTTCGCTAAGCCCGTCAAATAGCCAGACAAGAGATACTCATCCGGCTAACGGTGCCGCCGCACATAATGCCTCCAAGTTAGTCGCCGACGCACTCGGTCTGGGTTGTGCCCAGTTAAGCCTCGATGCCGCCTGTGCCAGTTCGGTCTACTCGCTAAAACTGGCCTGTGACTACCTCAATACCGGCAAGGCCGATATGATGCTGGCAGGCGCAGTCTCCGGTGCCGATCCGTTCTTCATCAACATGGGTTTCTCCATCTTCCATGCCTACCCGGACCACGGTGTCTCGGCGCCATTCGATAGCAACAGCAAAGGTCTGTTTGCCGGTGAAGGTGCGGGCGTATTGGTACTCAAGCGTCTCGAAGATGCAGAGCGCGATGGCGACCATATCTATGCAGTAGTCAGCGGGATCGGCCTGTCCAATGACGGCCGCGGCCAGTTTGTTCTTAGCCCGAACAGCAAAGGACAGGTTCAGGCGTTCGAACGTGCCTACGAGGCGACCGACCTGTCGCCAGAAAGTATCGAGGTGATTGAATGCCACGCGACTGGCACACCGCTAGGTGATAAAGTCGAGCTGACATCCATGGAGCGCTTCTTTGCCGACAAGCTAAACAGTACTCAGGCACCGCTTATCGGCTCGGCAAAATCCAACCTCGGCCACTTGCTCACGGCGGCGGGTATGCCCGGGATCATGAAAATGATCTTCGCCATGAAAGAAGGTGTACTTCCTCCAAGCATTAATTTATCAACCCCGCTGTCTTCGCCTGATGGGTTGTTCGGTTCGCATACATTGCCGACCCAAGTTCAACCTTGGCCAGACAAAGCCGGAAATCCCGAGCGACGCGCGGGTGTTTCGGTGTTTGGCTTTGGTGGCTGTAACGCACACCTGCTGCTGGAAGCATACTCTTCTCGCTCAGAGCAAGCCGTTTCGATGCCTGCCGCTTCGGTTCAAAATACAAAGCCAACGGTTGCCGCACCACTGAAAATCACCGGCTTAGCCTCGCACTTCGGTTCATTGAAAACCATTAATGCATTGAACCATGCCATAGAAACGGGTGCAAATGCCTTTGTCGCTCTGCCGAAGAGGCGCTGGAAAGGTCTGGATCAACACCCTGAGCTATTAAGCCAATTCGGTTTGCATACCGTACCGCACGGTGCCTACATTGATCAGTTCGAGCTGGACTTCTTGCGTTTCAAAGTACCGCCGAACGAAGATGACCGTCTGATTTCCCAGCAACTGTTGCTAATGAAAATTGCTGACGAGGCGATTCGGGATGCCAAGCTTGAAGCCGGACAGAAGGTTGCCGTTTTGGTAGCAATGGAAACCGAGCTGGAAATGCACCAGTTCCGCGGCCGCGTTAACCTGCATACGCAACTTGCCGACAGCCTCGACAACATGGGGGTAACGCTTAGCGACAGCGAATACCAAACGCTTGAAGCCATTGCCATGGACAGTGTGCTGGATGCCGCCAAGCTCAACCAGTACACCAGTTTTATCGGCAACATCATGGCGTCGCGAATTGCCTCGCTGTGGGACTTCAACGGCCCGGCATTTACTATTTCTGCGGCTGAGCAGTCTGTCGCCCGCTGTATCGATGTCGCACAGAACCTGATGGCGCAAGAATCCCTTGATGCCGTCGTCATCGCCGCCGTCGATCTCAGCGGCAGTGCCGAGCAGGTAATTCTCAAAAACAGCATTACTCCAGTCGCCTCAACGGTACAAGATAGTGGTTGGCATGTCGGTGAAGGTGCGGGAGCAATTGTTCTCGTTGATGCTCAAGAAGTAGCCGTTAGCAACAGCTATGGCACAATCAATGCGCTCGCTTTTAGCTCCGTCGACCAAAGCCAGTCTGTCACCAACCAGCTTCTGACTGAAGCCGGTATTGCTGCGGACAACATTAGCTTGCTTGAGCTCAACCAAGCACCAGAAAGCACCGATGTCATGGCTTTCCCGCTATCTCGAGCAGCACAAACTCAGGCCAGCCGGCGCATGGGTCACTGTTATTCGGCATCAGGTATGTCGAGTACGCTCCACGGACTATTAAGCCTAAACCAGACGACCACACACGCCGAGAGAAAGGCAGCCATCGTCGCGAATATCAGTGAAGGCCAGTGTTCGCAGCTTCTCATCACACAAACGAGCACAGAAACTCAATCTCTGACTACGCGCCTTGCCCGTGAATTGCCCGCCGACTCAACACGTCAGCTAATCAAGCAAGTTACCCTTGGTGGACGCGATATCTATCAACATATCGTGACAACGGATCTTCCTGAGCTATCGCAAATCCAGCAAAAAGTCGCTAACGCGAAACCGCGTGTACAAGCCGTCGCTAACACTAAGGTCGAGGCTAACTTAGCCAAGTCCATCGCGGCGGCACCACCAGCGCCATTAGTATCACCGACTATGGCTACGCCAAGCCAGACTCCGAACACAGGTATTCAGAGCAATATGACCAACGTCCTATCCGCTAACAAGCAGAGTGATTCAAGCTCATTACAGAGCGCTTCATTTGCAGAAAATCAACAACTTGCACAACAGATCCACCGGGCCTTCCTGCAAAATCGCGAGCAAGGTTTAAAAATGGCTGACGCTCTGTTAAAGGCCCAGCTTAACGAAGTCACCGCGCAAATGAACGCGGGCACGGGCCAGGTATTTAACCATCAGCCTGACGCTGTTTCAGAGCAGATCTCACCAGCACAAAACGTAATGGCAAAGCCGATTCGCAAGCCATGTATTTGGGACTACGAAGACTTGGTCGAATACGCCGAAGGCGATATTGCCAATGTATTTGGCCCTGATTACGCGATTATCGACAACTATTCCCGCCGGGTAAGACTGCCGACCACCGACTACCTGCTGGTATCGCGAGTGACTAAACTTGATGCCCAAATGCTGGAATTCAAGCCAAGCACCATGACCACTGAATACGACATTCCTGTAGATGCCCCCTACTTGGTCGACGGTCAGATCCCTTGGGCGGTAGCTGTAGAATCTGGTCAGTGTGACTTAATGCTTATTAGCTACCTCGGCATCGATTTCGAAAACAAAGGCGAGCGAGTTTATCGCCTGCTTGATTGTACCCTCACCTTCCTCGGTGACCTGCCGCGTGGTGGCGATACCCTTCGTTACGATATCTCCATCAACAACTTTGCCCGCAACGGCGATACCCTGCTGTTCTTCTTCTCCTACGAGTGCTTCGTCGGCGACAAGATGATCCTGAAAATGGATAACGGCTGTGCGGGCTTCTTTACTGATGAAGAACTGGCAGACGGCAAAGGGGTTATTCGTACCGAAGATGAGCTGAAAGCACGTAGCATGGCGGTTAAGCAGCGCTTTAATCCAATTCTGCACTGCCAGAAGACCCAGTTCGACTATCACACTTTGCATAACCTGCTAAGTGCCAATATTGCCGGTTGCTTTGGTGACAGTCATATTTCTGACCGCGTTCAGCCGTCGCTGTGCTTCAGCTCAGAAAAATTCATGATGATAGAACAAGTCAGCCACGTTGATCCGCATGGCGGCACATGGGGACTCGGCTTAGTCGAAGGCCATAAGCAACTGGAACCAGAACACTGGTACTTCCCTTGCCACTTCAAAGATGATTCCGTCATGGCCGGTTCATTGATGGCAGAAGGCTGTGGTCAGTTGCTGCAGTTCTTTATGATGTATTTGGGGATGCATACCCAAGTTCAGAACGGTCGCTTCCAGCCACTTGAAAATGCGCCGCAGCAGGTACGCTGCCGTGGTCAGGTATTGCCGCAATCGGCCGTGCTGACTTACCGAATGGAAGTCACGGAAATTGGCCTGAGCCCGCGTCCTTATGCAAAAGCAAATATCGATATCCTGCTCGATGGAAAAGTTGTGGTCGACTTCCAGAACCTGGGCGTGATGATCAAAGAAGAAACCGAGTGTACTCGCTATATCGGTTCATCAGACTATATTGCTGAAGACTACATTGCAGAAGATGTTGTTGCTGAGGTGAAGGTAACACAGACGGCAGCACAGCCAGTAAACCAGCAAGCATCTGCCAATGCACCGCTGATGGCTCAAATTCCTGATTTGAATACGGCACCGAACAAAGGCGTTATCCCACTACAGCACGTTGAAGCGCCAATAACACCCGATTACCCGAACCGCACACCAGACACCGTACCGTTCACGCCGTACCACATGTTTGAGTTTGCAACCGGTGATATCGAGAAATGTTTCGGCCCTGATTTCTCAATCTATCGCGGCATGATCCCGCCACGTACCCCGTGTGGTGACCTACAGCTGACCACCCGTGTCATCGAAGTCAACGGTACCCGTGGTGACTTTAAAACACCGTCGTCATGTATCGCTGAATACGAAGTGCCGGAAAATGCCTGGTACTTTAACGAAAACAGCCATAACACTTTGATGCCTTACTCGGTATTAATGGAAATTTCGCTCCAGCCAAATGGCTTCATTTCAGGCTATATGGGCACTACTCTAGGCTTCCCGGGCCAAGAGCTATTTTTCCGTAACCTCGACGGCAGCGGCAAGATGCTGCGCAATGTCGACCTTAGAGGCAAAACCATCGTTAATGACTCCCGCCTGCTTTCAACGGTAATGATGGGTACCAACATCGTCCAAAGCTTTAGCTTCGAGCTAAGCACAGACGGTGTGCCTTTCTATGAAGGTACAGCGGTGTTTGGCTACTTCAAAGGAGCAGCACTAAAAGATCAGCTGGGACTGGATAACGGTAAAGTGACGCAACCTTGGCACATCGAAAACAACCGTACCCCTGATGTTAGCATCAACCTGCTCGACAAAGAGAGCCGATACTTTAATGCTCCGCTATCAGCAACTGGCGAAGCCCAGCCACACTACCAGCTAGCTGGTGGTCGCCTTAACTTTATCGATAAAGTTGATATCACCAGCGACGGGGGTAAGGCAGGCTTAGGCTACTTGTATGCCGAGCGTACTATTGACCCAAGCGACTGGTTCTTCCAGTTCCACTTCCACCAAGATCCGGTCATGCCGGGCTCTCTGGGTGTCGAAGCGATTATCGAATTGATGCAGACTTACGCGCTGAACAAAGATCTCGGTGCCGGTTTCCGTTCACCGAAATTTGGTCAGATCCAGTCTGAAGTGAAATGGAAATACCGCGGCCAGATCAATCCGCTAAACAAACAAATGTCACTGGATGTCCACATCACCGCAATCAAAGATGAAGATGGAAAACGCATCATCATTGGCGATGCCAACCTGAGTAAAGACGGCCTGCGTATTTACGAAGTAAAAGACATTGCAATCTGTATTGAAGAAGCTTGAGTTAGGAACACATACTATGACAACACAAACAACCATGAATAACGAAAAGCTATCACCATGGCCGTGGCAAGTGAATGAAAGTGCTACCCACTTCAATACTGATGCTATGGCACAAATACTGAAGGACTTGAGCCTCGGGTGTTACGTGGTCAATCATCCAGAGAAAGGCTTAGGGATCAGCCAGCAAGCCGAACTTACTTCAGGCGAAAGTGCCAGCGCCGACAATACCCATCCAGTTAGTGCCTTTGCGCCAGCGTTAGGCACGCAAAGTTTAGGTGATAACGATTTCTGCCGTGTTCACGGCGTGAAATACGCCTATTATGCTGGCGCAATGGCAAACGGTATTTCTTCGGAAGAGCTGGTTATTGCGCTCGGCCAGGCAGGTATTCTGTGTTCATTCGGTGCAGCAGGCTTGATCCCGTCACGTGTCGAACAGGCTATTCATCGCATTCAGGCAGCCCTGCCAAATGGCCCTTATGCTTTTAACCTGATCCACAGCCCAAGCGAGCCAGCACTTGAACGCGGCAGTGTTGAACTTTTTCTCAAGCACGGTGTGCGAACTGTTGAAGCGTCGGCTTTCCTAGGTCTGACACCGCAAATTGTTCAATACCGCGCAGCAGGCCTTAGCCGCGATGCACAGGGCGAAGTCCAAATCGCGAACAAGGTGATAGCAAAAGTCAGCCGAACAGAAGTTGCCCGCAAGTTTATGGAACCTGCGCCAGCAAAAATCCTACAGAAACTGGTCGATGAAGGCCGCATTACAGCAGAGCAAATGGAGCTGGCTCAGCTAGTACCGATGGCAGACGATATTACCGCGGAAGCTGATTCTGGCGGTCATACCGATAATCGTCCGCTGGTAACGCTTCTGCCGACAATATTGGCACTAAAAGAAGAAATTCAGGCTCAGTACCAGTTTAAGACACCACTGCGTGTTGGCTCTGGTGGCGGTATCGGTACCCCTGATGCGGCACTGGCCGCATTCAACATGGGTGCAGCATATATCGTAACCGGTTCTATCAACCAGGCTTGTATCGAGGCTGGCGCAAGTGAGCATACCCGTAAGCTACTCGCGACAACAGAAATGGCCGATGTGACCATGGCTCCTGCTGCTGATATGTTCGAGATGGGCGTGAAGTTACAGGTAGTGAAACGCGGAACCCTGTTCCCGATGCGCGCCAACAAGCTGTATGAGATCTACACTCGCTACGATTCGATAGAAGCGATCCCTGCCGACGAGCGTCATAAACTCGAAACGCAGGTATTCCGCTCGACCCTTGACGAAATATGGGCCGGAACAGTGGCACACTTTAACGAACGCGATCCAAAGCAAATCGAGCGCGCGCAAGATAATCCCAAGCGTAAGATGGCACTAATCTTCCGTTGGTATCTTGGTCTTTCAAGCCGTTGGTCTAACACCGGAGAAACCGGTCGTGAGATGGACTATCAAATCTGGGCAGGCCCGGCACTCGGCGCATTTAATGCGTGGGCGAAAGGCAGCTACCTCGATAACTATCAGGATCGACGTGCCGTTGATCTCGCCAAGCACCTGATGCACGGCGCCGCCTATCTGGCACGCATCAACTTACTTGCTTCACAAGGCATCAGACTGCCGGCGGATCTTGCCCGCTGGAAGCCTGAACAAAAGATGGCTTAACAACTCAATTAACCAAAACAGGTTTTAGCGAATCAATAAAATCGGCCTTCAAATGAAGGCCGATTTTTTAATATCCACTGACTAGCGAATATAATTTGCAAAGAATCAAGTAAGTTACTCTTTAATTAAGTATCCAACTAAAGACGTATTGTTATCTATATTTGTGTGCATTAGCACAATCTCACTTGCATCAGATTTTGTTGGAATAATTGTAAAATCCAAAACTTCACCATCTAATTTTAGATATGGTTTATCAAGCGATACCGAAGCTGTATTAATGGTTTGATCTGTGATAATCGAACCAACACCTTTGTCACCTTTACCGTTTGGCTGCTTAATAGTTAGGCTTGAACCATCGACAGTAATTTCAAATTTATAATCAAACTCGGCAGAAAGCTTAGATTTATATTTACCATTCAGTGACGCTAAATTATCTAGCTTCACACCAGTGACAATTTTCTCCATCTTGGTTTTAGGCGGAGTACCTAGATCGTTAACAAGCACTGTCCATTCATTACCAGATATATTAACCGGATTTACAGTGAAATTATTCGTACGACCCGCAGGTCCGAACATTAAGTATAAATGACCAGCCTTGCCTTTATCACCATCAGTACCAAATGGCTTGCTTAGAACACCCCATGTCTGAACTGTCCCACTTTCATCGTCAGATTTGGCAAATGCTTCACCCTTTCCTTGGACTGAATATGAGCCTGTAGTAGTTTCACTAAATTTTTGTCCCAAATAGAGCACAAGATCATCAGCCAAAATCAAATGCTTATCAGACAAATCACTCGCAGTAAAAGCGGTAGCGACACTTACTTTTTCTAGCGTTGACTCTAGCTCTGATTGAACTGTGGCTTCAGGGATAAAGTCATCATGCTCAAAGGCCATATTGCTATCTCGGTTAGCAAGCTTCACCTTATCAAGCAACTCTTTCTTTAGCACCGTTGATCTATCTTTCGTTGGATCATTAATTAAAGTTTGAATTTCATTAACAACATTTTCTCCGTTATTATTGAATTTCAACCCAGATAAGTCGAGAGTATTAGTGGCTGAACTACGATTAAATGACTTCAATATTGTTGCAGTTGTAATAGGATCAACACTATTATTTACATTACTGATTTTTAGATCGTAAGGAGTTGTAATGGAAGAGGGTTGAGAAATAAAACCAATATTGATTAAGTTAGTATCACTAAGCGAAGGTTTGTTAGCTTCATCGCATTTACCAAGATAAAATGAAACACTATCACCTTCTTTTACAGAATAAGTACCGTTAGCATCAGTACATCCTGAATTATTATCTGACTTAAAATACAAACCTTTTACGGGCTCATCAATAAAGGTGTAGCTATTTAGCTTTGGAGCTGATGATGTTGCCTGTTCTGTCGCGGTTGAAGTTGTTGAGCTATCATTACACCCAGTTGCTACTATAGTTGAAACAGCAATAAAAAGTGCTGATAGTTGTGTCTTAAAAGCCATATTTACTCCGGAATTATAAATAAAACATCAAGGAAACAAATTCACTAAAATCTTGCCTATATATAGAAGAGTCACTTTTATTATTTTTAAGCTCATTTTCTCTCCGACATATGACATTAGATATATTTGCCTCAAAAACGAGGCTGGCGATATCGATGTAATCAGCACCCTTCATATGGCACTTAGACAGAACAGCAATCACACAACGTCATTTCTCGCCATGCTATATAAATCAACATGCATTAAAACAAGATTTGTATAAAAACGGATGATTGATCACGAAAAATAGAGTAATAGATCTAAATGCGTAATAATTTGTATGACTTAAAAGACCGACTTAATATGCAACAGATGGAAACTTAAAGCTTATTCCCCCTAACAAAACCTTGCGCATCCATATTAAATCAGGCTCATATTATATTTAACTTTAGAATATATTTCGACAATCCATTGTATTATTAAAAAAGCCTTCCCCCAAGCTATAGAGGAAGGCCTTAGTCATCAGATTACTTCTTTTATTTTGTCATTTCGATTTTTAAGCTGGCACCGTTACTTGACGGATTGCTGAGCGCAGTCACATATTGCCAACCACTTGCAGGGTTATTAATAGTGAGTGACTCCACATTGCCCGACTCGGTAGAGCTCAACAGATAGTTGTTGCTCTCAGCCCAAGTCGACGGGCTGTAGAACAAATCAATATTGCCTTCGCCGTGACCGCTATTAATATCAATACGGCTGACACCTGCATCTACATAAAAGTAGTAATACGCCTTGCCGTTACTGATACAGACGGTATTGCCATCATAAATCTGGCCATAGCCGTAAGGTCCCTGAACTTTACAGCTGTCAGGTATTAATACAGGCCCTTGTCCACCAATCGATGTATCATCACTTTGAACCACCTGCAGCCAGTTATACCACTGGTAGTCGAGGGAAGTACCAATAGAGGTATTGATAAAGTTAACCCAGCCTTGCACATCACCTGCACGAGCATATTCCATCAACTGTTCAACTAACTCCGGTGCTGTTTCAAATAGAAAACGAACTGCCAAATAACCCCAGCGATAAACACGTTCGTCACCGCTATTATAGGTATTATTCAATATTTCACTGAAACGATACCGCTGTTGGCGACCAATTTCGACGGCTTCGTCATAGCGATTTTGATGAGATACATATTCGGCCAATCCTTCTGACCACCAGACTGATTTGTCCTTATCGATACTGAAGTAATTAAATGGACCATACATGTTGAATCGGCCATCAAGATAATGAATATACTCATGGCGCAAGTTCCAAACCAAAATGTCATCTCGCCACGTTGCCTCATGAGCGATAAAACGCGCCTGATTTCCTTCCACCGAAGGATCTCCCTCGAGATACATGCCCCCGTTATCAGTACTGATACCAAAGATTGTACCGGCGAATGATTTGTAGTCTTCAGTCGAATCGAAAATATTCACTTCGAGATTAGTATTATGATCATCATTGACTGGCTTGTTACCGGTATTCAATACCTGATGAAATAACGCTTCTTCTTCTGCCAGTAACGCACAAGATTGCTGAAGTTCTGATTCCGTCATACTCTGGGCACGAATTTTTATCGTATCGCTACAGGAGTGATGGATACTCAACACAGCATTTTTAAGTTCTTCCTTCCAGCCACAAATACCGAACTTTTCACACTCACCCGGATTATAGCGTTCCAATGCCCCGGCAGCACTCGCCCATGCCTTGGTATTGCGGTCGAAATGGGACATGAAACTGACGATACCCTGGTTCACTTCCTCCTTAAGGCCTTCGGAAAGTCCCCAGTATTTCTGATACTCAAGAAAACGAGCATATTCATTTAGCGCATCGGTCGCCTCATAGCTATATTCAGAATTGTAAATATATTCCGATGTTGCAACCTTCAGCAATGCTTCTCGCAAGGCCGTTTGTTGCTCGGCAGATTTAGTATAGGTTTCATCCCAGCTTCCACGGTAAAGCGTCGTCAAAGCCTTGGTTAAAGCGCCACGATGTGACCACTCTGCCAGATGTGTCGGGCTGAACTCGTTCAAATAACGGGTAATAGATGTAACACTCTGGATATAGTTTTTACTGCTGTCCCATGCAGTAAAATACTCAGCCATTGTATTGCCCTGAATATCGGTCACTTCAGAAATGAAAGGGTTATTTCGATATGCTTCAAGCAAGGAAAGTAATGCTTTATGAGCTCGTTGATCTTGGTATTTCAACTGCTCATTATTGTACTCGATATAAAATGCACCGCGCAGATAATAGAACAAATTATAAAGATCATCGCCAGTAGACGAATTATAATCCGCAGCTATCGTCGCGGCACGGCGAGCTATATCGACAACATTATCAGCTTGGTATGTAGCGAGAGAAACGCTGTCATTACGGCGGTACAGTTCACCAATACACTCCGAAGATGTATCCGTTATAAATTTAAATAGGTCAGCGCCGGAAAGTGTTGAAAACTGACGATAATCGGAGCAACCCGCACTGTCACTGAACAATGCTACATCCTGTTGCCGACGCTCGGAAAGTGTCGGTGCAGGAATAGTGATAGGAGCAATAATAGTTGCAGATTCACTGTATTCTTTTAGCGGCTCACTATATCCCCGTGTTGTTTCACCATCCGGGGAATATTGAACATTGGAACTGTTATCTTCTGCCAATACTGAGTAGCTAGTTAATAATGAAGTAATAAGAAGCGATAACCATCTTTTCCTGATAGCCATAATGATTCCTTTTTCTTGGTTATTATTAATCAAAAGCAATACCTCATGAAGAATGACATGAGTAGCCTTTGTATTTTCTGTTTTAAATCGAACCAACTGCGTGGAAAAGTATAAATATCAGTTCATATGGAGTTTGAGATACGAATCACTCATCACAGATAAATACTACATTTTACTTTCATTCTTAGATATTTGTTCCAACATACTCCGAATATTCAACATCAAAAACTCGCCCCAAATACACCCGGAGAAAACGCCTAGCAATAACAGGCACTGATGGCTAGTTCGCAATCAGTACCTCAACCTTGGCCTGCAACTCTTTGGCGGATACCTCTTCAGGTACTATCGGTTCATCGGCAACAATCTCTATTCTTGACCAGAAACGGGATGGCAGCGTAGTGAATGCCCGCCCTTTCTTGTGACTGAAAAACGATCCCCAACCCCCCTTCAGGCCGAGGGGAATAACAGATACCGGATTGCGGCTGATAATTTTCTCAATCCCTTTTTTGAACTCGTTCATTTCACCGGTTCTGGTCAGCTTGCCCTCGGGGAAGATACAGACTATTTCACCATCGGCTAGCTCTTGGCTAATTCGGTCAAAAGCCTGCTGATAGATTTTTGGGGACTTACCCTGGGCGCAAATAGGAATGGCCTTGACCCATTTGAAGAAATACTTAGCCACCGGCATATTGGCGATATTTTTATCCATCACAAATCTTACCGGACGACGGCAGGCCCCTGCTATCAACAATGCGTCAACATAGCTGACATGATTACAGACTAGTACCGCGGCTCCCTGCTCGGGGATATTATCCAACCCTTTATGGTTAATACGATATACCGTATGAGTCAACAACCAGACGACAAAACGTAACAGGAATTCATGTACCTGCGAGAACACATAGAGAGCGACTAGCACATTGCCAATCGACAACACAAGAAATAACTCTAGAATCGTCAGCTCAAAAACATTCAACAAAAGGACGGCAACAACGGCGCTCAAAACCATGAAAAGTGCGTTCATGACATTATTGGCGGCAATGGTCTGGGCTCGGCTTTTTGGCTCGCTACGCTGTTGGATCAAAGCGTTAAGCGGCACCACAAATATCCCACCGAATGCACTCACCATTGCAAGATCAAACAACATTCTCAGATTTTCTCCATGAGTGACGAATGCGCTCGCTGTAATACCCAATTCGACAACAACTTGCTGGCTGGCGAAATACAAATCAAAACCGAACACACTAATACCGATCGCACCAATCGGAATAATACCCAGCTCAACTTGGCCTCCGGAAAGCTTCTCGCAAAGCAATGATCCCAAGGCAATACCAACAGAAAACACTGTCAGCAGTACTGTTACCAGCTGCGGATTACCACCAAGATAATCACGGGCAAAGTTCGGTAGCTGTGTCAGATAAGTCGCGCCAATAAACCAAAACCAGCTAATAGCCAGAATAGACAGGAAGACAGTACGATCCTTGCGAGCATGGTTAACGGTTCTGACCAACTGGGTAACAGGATTCCAGTTCATAACCAGCGATGGATCGTTAGCCTTAGCGAGCGGAATATAACGGCTACTCAAATAGCCAAACACAGCGAGTGCCAGCACGAAAACGGTAATCAGCAGACTTGAGTTACCAGCGGTAAATAACAGGCCAGCCGCAACTGTACCACACAGAATCGCCACAAATGTTCCCATTTCAACCACCGCATTACCGCCCACCAGCTCCCTGTCGGTAAGGTGCTGCGGCAGCAAAGCAAACTTGACGGGGCCAAACAAGGCTGACTGGGCTCCCATCAGGAACAAGATGACTAACAGTCCCGGTACATAGTTAAACCAGAGTGCAACAGCACCAGCCGACATAATGACAATTTCAGCCACCTTAATTTTCCGAATCAGTGCTGATTTCTCATATTTATCTGCCAGCTGTCCCCCTATTGGAGAAAGCAGAAAGAACGGCAGGATAAACAGCCCGGCAGCTAGGTTGATCAACGTGGTACTTTCCTCTTGGCTATAGAGCCCGGAGAATGCAATAAACAACAGCAGCACATTCTTAAATAAGTTGTCGTTAAATGCACCTAGTGCCTGAGTACTGAAAAAGGGGAGAAAACGCTTTTTCCCCAATAATGTAAACTGATTCATGGCCTGTCCTCGCTGTATTCAATCTGTAATTGTTCCTTGATAGTGTTAATCTACAACACAATCGAACACTGTGCAATTGCATTTCCAAAAAATTACTGTTGAAGACAGAAACAGAGAATCGTAGCGTTTATTACTTCTCTTTCGGCAAACCTAAAGTCTCAAGTGCACATTGCAGCTCAATTAAGGCTTCCGATAACTGGGCCATCCGATCCTTGCCGAGCTCGGTTTCGAGCCGTTTTGCGTAATCAGAAAAATAATATTTACATAGCATTTCATTAGTTATATGGTGGCTTTGTTGCCCATACAATTATCTAGGCTTTTTATGTTATTTCATACAGCTCAACAATCTGTGACTTCCCCGAAAGTTCTGGGTCAGGCTGTATTGCGTGCAACAAACATTATTATCGCCATTATTCTAGTAATTATTAACTAGGCTGGCGGTTATTCCCCCGTCAGCCAGGCTGACGGAGGATAGAGCTTTCCCTTCATATTTTTCACCAGCCTTACTGACGGTCCTTATAAAAACACAACAGGACATGTCCAGTGAAAACACATGATTTACTTGCCATAGGCTTAATGACATTCGCCCTTTTTCTCGGTGCAGGAAACTTGATCTTTCCCCCCTCTCTAGGACTAGAAGCTGGCACCAATCTCTTTCCGGCGATGGTTGGTTTTTTAATTACTGCTGTAGGCTTGCCTGCTTTCACTCTCATCGTTTTAGGGCGTATCAGCAATACACACAACCTCACTAAACCACTGCCTAATTGGCTGGCTCGCACTTTCTGGGTCGCGCTTTTCACCGCAATTGGTCCGGCATTCGGCATGCCACGAGCTGTGACCGTTGCCTATGAGATGGGTATTAAGCCTTTTGTAACAACAGATCATCTTCTGTTATTTTCAATCCTATTTTCAGTATTAACGTTGATGCTCGCGTTTAAACCTGGTCGTTTGGTTGATTGCATCGGAAAGGTGATGACTCCACTACTTATTCTGATGTTATTGGCACTCGCTTTAGCTGCTATTTTTTCACCGCTTGATTTTCCGCAATCTCCTTCAGCCGATTATCAGCATGGTGCTATCACACAGGGATTGATCCAAGGCTATATGACTATGGATGCGATTGCAGCCGTTGGATTTGGCTGGGTAATCATCCAGACTATCAATGCCAAAGGAATCACTGCCCCTAAGGCCGTTGCAAATACAGCACTTAAAGTGGCGATGATTTATGCCGTATTGATGGCCGGCTGTTATATAGCAATGGGTTATGTTGGTGCCACTTCTGCCTCTGTTGCTGCCAACGCAACGAATGGGGGAGAAATTTTAGCCCGCTACGTGGCAGGAGAGTTCGGGGTGTATGGACAATGGTTACTGGCAGCCATCATCATCATGGCTTGCCTGACTACAACGGTAGGCCTTACCAATGCATGTGCTGAGTACTACAAGCAAACTTTTAATGCCTCTTTTTCAATAACAGCCACTATTGTCGTGCTTCTTACAGGCATCATTGCAAACTTTGGCCTAGAGCAAATTCTAACCGTTAGCCTACCAGCAATATTAGTCCTGTGTCCGATTGCCATTGCCTTGGTACTGGCCGCTCTATTCTTCCCCGCAAATTCAGGCGTTTCATTTACCTATATCACGGTGCTGTTAACGGCACTGGGATTCGGAGGACTCGACGCCTTAGCTATCTTGGGAAAAATACCACCAAGCCTCGATATCCCTCTGTCACACTCACTACCTCTATATAGTGCGCATGCGAGTTGGTTCCTGCCTTGTCTAGCCGTCCTGGTCTTCAACCGTATTCTGACCGTAAGCAAGAAACCTATAATGCATATCAATAATTAATAGCGAAAAATGGTAGGGCAAATAACCAAAGCCCTACCTTCTTAATACGATGCCCGAATACTTGTTCTATCCACTCTCTCACCTCTTTCAAACGTGCCCTATTTCAGTATGGAAGCCATTACTCATCAATTATTGGTGTGATACAGGTTAAGTTTCCTAAAAGAAACCTTTGTTCATCATGATGGAATTTGTCTAATATGTTTCGCAATTGTTAAATGACGTAATGGACTCAGCAGTCCTAGCCCGATAGAGAAGCATGGAGACAGGTAAATGCCACATAGTATCTTTGAGCTATTCAAGGTGGGAGTGGGCCCCTCAAGCTCCCATACTGTAGGACCGATGGCCGCGGCTGCAGGGTTTGCCACTTTTTTAACAGAGCAGAAATTACTTGAACAAACGTTTAAAGTGAAAGTTGACCTTTATGGTTCTCTGGCCCTTACCGGACTCGGGCATGCGACGGATATCGCTTGTGTGATGGGGCTAATGGGAGAATTGCCAGAAACCATAGAAGCTGATGATATTCCTACCATGGTAAGTATGGTGAAAGGTTCTCGAGACCTGCCTCTGGCCGGCCAGCGTTTTGTCCCTTTTGACTGGTCACAGGATATTGTTTTCCACAACGATACCTTTCTCCCTGAGCATCCTAACGGCATGACCTGTACTGCGTATGATCTAAAGGGCAACGTCGTTGCCGAGAAAACCTACTTCTCTATCGGCGGCGGAGCAATCGTCGCCAAGGGGCTAACAGAACAAGCAACAACGTCGACATCCCCACTGCCCTACCCGTTTAGCTCGGGAAACAAGTTATTGGCGCTATGCAAGAAGCATCAGCTTACCATTGCCGAAATTATGTTAGCCAATGAACAGGCACGTAGTACTGAAGATCCGCAAATCGGATTGGATCATATCTGGTCGGTTATGGATCAGTGCATTGAACGAGGTATTGCACAAACCGGGGTATTACCTGGCAGCCTCAAGCTCAAACGACGTGCAAATAAAATCTCCGTGGATTTGAGCGCAAGAAAAAAACGTGGTGAGCAGGTGGACTCGCAAGAGTGGGTAAACTTGTATGCTATGGCAGTAAATGAGGAGAATGCCGCTGGCGGCAAAGTGGTGACTGCGCCCACGAACGGAGCTGCCGGAGTGATCCCCGCCGTCCTAGCTTACTACATTCATTTTACTGCCCACAAAGAGCAAGATTGCGTACAAACAGGCATACACCATTTTCTGGCAACGGCTGCAGCGATTGGATCACTGTATAAAGCCAATGCATCGATTTCCGCCGCTGAAGTGGGTTGCCAAGGGGAGATTGGTGTCGCTTGCTCGATGGCAGCAGCAGGGTTGACGGAAGTTTTAGGCGGAACCCCTGAGCAGGTAGAGAATGCAGCTGAAATTGCGATGGAGCATAACCTCGGCTTGACGTGTGATCCGATCGACGGACTGGTGCAGGTGCCGTGTATTGAGCGGAATACCATGGGAGCGGTAAAGGCGATCAATGCCTGCCGTTTGGCACTGAGTGGTGACGGCTCCCACCATGTTTCGTTGGATGATGTCGTTAAAACCATGCACCAAACCGGGCTGGACATGATGAACCACTACAAGGAAACGTCACTCGGCGGACTCGCTATTAATGTAACAGCCTGCTGATGCAAGCCTGATCTCAGCGAATACAGCCAAATATAATACCTACCAAATAACCTCCGCCTTAACCGGAGGTTATTTAATTGCGGATACGACACCACCATAGATATCAATGGTTAAATCACGTTGCTTGGCATAGACGTTAGACGTAGCACCAATCGTACTTTTTAGGTAACGAATTAAATGCGGCTGATCACTAAAACCAAATTGATAAGCCAGCTCGACCCAATCGATCTCCTGTAGATCACGCTGATACAAATATTCCAGCATCATCTCTAATCTATTTATCGATTGGCACTGTTTCAACGTCAGCCCTGTTACGCGCCTGAAACTACGCTCAAGCGTTCGCTGCGAGCAGTGAAAGCGATCTCCAAGTTGGGATACTGGTGTTTCGGCCAATAAAGGCAACGTGTTACGAGTGAGCTTACTGTGCTGATCTTCTCGGTTATTAAACAGCCAAGGCAGCAGTAATTCATCCAGTATGTCGCGACAGGTATCTGGTTGATCTTTCGCAATGGCTAAAATAGCGGTTTGATTAAATGCCTCGCTGTTCAACAAGTGATTCACGTCAGCGGCTGTGACCTGATCCAGCATGGGCTGCTCAGGTGTAACGTCCAGCGAATACAATGCGCCAGTGCGAAACTTAATGCCAAGGATAAAAAACGGCTGCGAGTGATCAAGTCGGAAGGTTTGAGTGTGGGGAAAAATCCAGTGGCAACCTTCTCCTTTTGCTGATGTGGTATCCAGCTCGTAATGGTAAGGTTGCTCCGGTGGAGCAATAATCAAATGCCCTGTCGGGTCCGGGTTTAGCTTCGGGTACTGGTAACTGTGGCTACCAGGTTGTTTTTCCAAAAACCAGTAGCGTTCAACATACTTCGCCACTTCAGGAGCTGTTGGCGTTCGCAGCCAATTTATCATTCGGACCTCTGATTTTATCAATCTGCATAAGTATTTGATCACTTTTGCCGGATAAAGTCACTTATTACTGCGTAATTATCTGAACAGCCGAAGGCTCATAATCGTTCTATGATCCTCAAGCATTGTTCTTAACCATTCTCCTTAACAATACTTTGAACTTTAGGCCTACATAACCAAGCCGAAAACGTTCGAATCTGAGGAAGCACGGTTAGATTAAGGAACAAAGCACACGGCCACGCGATTAAGAAGCTTTGTGCCCAAACCGGTGGCCAGTCGATGCCAAACCCCATTTTGTACCCAGAAATCAATCCAGACATCATGATCGCCATCGTGAGCGATGACAGAATAGCGGCTACCCAGAATTGTTTATTTTTCATAATCCCTACTCATCTCTTGTAAATCACATACAAAAAATATAAACCTAATCATAAATGGTAACAATGAGTGAGAATTGAATTGTGGATTCCATATTTGGAAGTGTTGATGATCTGTTTTTGTTCTGCAAAGTAGTTGAACAAGGCTCGCTGCAGAAAGCGGCACACGTGCTGAACTTACCGCAGTCGACGGTTTCTAGACGGCTGGCGGCTTTGGAAACTCGACTCGATTTGAGGCTATTGGAGAAAAAAGGGCGGGAACTAACGCCGACAGAAGTCGGCAAACTGGCCTTTGAAAACATCAGCAGTGGCATGGAGCAAATTGAATCGGGTATCGAGAGCCTTACTGAACAAACTAACCAAGTGTCTGGCCGCGTTAAGCTATCCATTCCGCATAGCTTTTTCCGCTCATTTGTTGCTCCGACGATCGAAAAGTTCCTCAAGACATATCCCAAGGTCCACCTTGATTTAGTATTAAACAACGATCAATCAAAGCCCGAAACGGATCGTGATTTGCTTATTACGTTTGATATTGAAGATATGGATGACATGATTGCCAGGCCAATCTTCACCGCCAGGCACGGTTTCTTTGCCAGTCAAGAATATGTACAGCAATGTGGGACGATCTCTACCCCAACCGATTTGGCTGCACTTGATTGGGTGACTATCGATCAAAAAAACAAGTTACCGTTCTTTCGTAATGGAAAACTGCATGAAGAGCATCTGATTAATCCGCGGCTTATCGTAAACGATCTTCGCGCGGTAATAGATGCGGTAAGCAGAGGGTTAGGGGTTGCTTCACTGCCTCTCAGGCATGCAAAAGAAGCAACAAATTTAGTGCAATTACTTCCAGAATACCACCGTGGCGACCGCCAATCCTTTCTTGTGTACAAAGCAAGAAAATACCAACCCAATGCAGTTCGCGTATTGATTAAGGCTTTGCTTGAGGAGAGTGCCTTTTTAGACAAAGCTATAACAAGAAGAAAAGATGCAAACTAAAGTCCGAACAAGCCTCAGCTTGACCAGACCTGCTCAGCTCTAACCACAAAGCACTTCCACGCCTTGTTTTTTCAAGGTTTCGATGTCTTCCGTCGGTGCGGAATCGTCGGTGAGCAAAATAGAGATTTCGCTGGTTTTACCAATTGAAGACGGGTAAATCTGGCCAAACTTGCTCGAATCAGTCAGCACTATGTTACGGCGGTTCTTGCTGATGATGGTCTCGGCGATTTCTGCCCGCATCATATCACGGCTGGTAAAGCCGGTATCTTGGTGATAGCCGTCAATGCCCAGAAAGGCTGTGCTGAAGTGGATATTTTGAATACACAGTTTGGTCAACGGCCCTACCAAACTCTCTCCCTGATGCTGGTACACCCCGCCAAGCAATATGATGTTGGCAGAAGAGTTGCGAATAAGGTGGGCAATGTAGGCCGATGGGGTAATAATCGTCACATCACCGCGATCAGCCAAAGTGCGGGCCAATAGCGCATTGGCACTGCCCCCTTCAATTAATACCGTTTCATTAGGTGCCACCAGATCAGCGGCTTTGTTGGCGAGTTGCTGCTTAATATCAAAACGGACTTCAAGACGCGCATTCACATCATCACTTTGCAGCGCCATTGCGGCGCCATGAACACGCTTGAGGTAACCCTGCTGCTCTAGAAAATTCAGATCTTGGCGGATGGTAACACCCGATACGCCCACTAAGTCAGACAAGTCGGTAACTTGTACGCGCTTGCGCTTGTTCACGATTTGTAGGATCTCATTTTGTCTTGAGTTCACAGCGTTTCTCCATAAAAAAGGCCGAGTCAGTGTAACTCAGCCTTCTTTCATTTGAAACTCACATCTTCATGAAATTGAAAGTTTACTTACAAATCATGCTCGGTACGCGCAATGATATCATCCTGTGCATCCGGCGACAGAGCGGTAAAGAAAGCTGAGTAACCGGCAACCCGAACCACCAGATCACGGTATTGCTCCGGATTCTTTTTCGCCGCTAGCAGCGTGTCACGTGACACAATGTTGTACTGAACATGCCAACCTTTGTGATGATTGAAGAAAGTACGAATAAGCATAGAGAGCTTCAGTTTATCGCCCTCAGAAGCCACCGCCGCCGGTGACAGCTTCTGATTGAGCAGCACCCCGCCCAGAATTTGGTTAACCTGAATTTTACCAACCGAATTGTACACCGCCGTTGGTCCCAAACGGTCTGAGCCTGATGACGGGCTAGCCCCTTCTGCAAGCGGTGTCGCCGCCTTGCGACCATCAGGTGTCGCCATGGTCGATGCTCCAAATGGGACGTTGGCTGAAATACTCGATGTACCGGCATAATAACCGCCACCAACGGGGCCACGACCGTAGCGAGTGTTCACAAACTGCGCGAGCTCATCGATATATGCCTGGTATGCTTCTGCCAGTAGGCTATCAACGGCATCATCGTCGTTACCATATTTTGGTGCAAAGTTAATAAGACGCTGACGAAGCTGTTCGTTCTCACTCCCTGCAAAATCCTCTTCCAGCGCTTTTGCCAATGCAGGCTGACTGATTTGCGCATCGTCAAACACCAGATGCTTAACCGCCGCCAGGCTGTTACCTAAGTTAGCAATACCCACTTGCAAGCCAGATACCCAATCGTATTTTGCGCCGCCTTCCTTGACGGTTTTGCCGCGTTCCAGACAATTATCGACCAACGACGAGCAGAAGATGTCCTGCGCCTGCTGTTCCAGCACGGTATCAACCACGGTATCGATCTCGATTGACTTACGCGTGTAATAACGCACCTGTTCGCGCCAAGATTGCATCACTTCGGTGAAATTATCGAAATTTCCTTTTGCCAGTGATTTTTCGTGCGGAAGAAAAGCCTTGCCTGATGTTGCATCGACACCCTCATTGAGTGCCGCCAGCAAAATACGGGCGAAGTTAATAAAGCTCATACCGGTACAACGGTAGCCCCACTTGCCCGGCACCGCTGTTTCGATACAACCAATAGAGGCATAATTATAGGCATCCTCCCTTTCCACGCCGAGCTTGATGAATTCAGGGATCACTATTTCATCGTTGTTAAACGCCGGCATACCGAAACCGCACTTGATCACTTCAATGCAGCCCATTAAAAACGCTTGGTCTAACCCTTCATGATAACGGACACTCAGATTGGGCTGGGTAGATCGAAGCTGTCCGCATGACTCCAGAATCGCCCATGAAAGCGGATTGACTGCATCTTCCGGCGTCCCGTCTTCGTTTAGCTTCTGCCCGCCGATACAGACGTTTTGGTACAGCGGAGAACCTGCCGATGCTTTTGAGTGCGCGCCGGAGCGGATCTTGTTCACTTCCAGCAATTTCAGCCAGCAGCTTTGTAGCAGCTCTAATGCAAAGGGCTTTTCAAGCGTGCCATTTTCAAGGTCTTGCACATAGTAGTCATTCAAGAACTGATCCATACGGCCAAACGACACAGAGTGGCCATTTGATTCAATCTGCAACATTAGCTGAACAAAGTAACTCAGCTGTAGTGCCTGCCAGAAATTTTCAGGTGCGCGGGTTGAAATATGACGACAGTTCTCAGCAATCGTTTCGAGCTCTGCTCTGCGCGCAGGCCTCTCCTCTTCTTTCGCCATTATCTCGGCCAGATCGGCATAGCGCACCATGTGTGCCTGAATCGCCAACAGCACAATCTCAACCGACTTGTAGAATTGTTCTTTCTTCAGGCCGTCAAATGTAGACACATCATTGGTGAAGCGATACTGGCGAACGTCCTCAATCAAGCCGTTCATTCCCAGCTTGAGGATTTTTTCATTATCGACCGCAAGGTGAGCATCACCGGACGTCATATTGCCTTCAGCCTTGATGATGGTGGTTGCCAGAATGTCCTGCTGCTCATCGGTAAACAGACCATAGCAGCGATCTTGTACTGTCTTGCCGCGCCAGTAAGGCGTCAAACGGTGAATGCTTTGCTTATCAGCTTCTGTAACCGCAAACCCCGCACCCGGACGGTCGGCCAAATCATCAATTTCAGCTTCAATCCAGCGAACGGTGTATTCAGGGAAGATCGGTGCAGATCGCACTTTGCTCGCTTGGTTACCCACCACCAGTTCATCGTGCTTAATCCAGATGGTACGTGTACGTAAGTGTTCCTCTAACGCCAACGCACGCTGAACAATCACAGGCTTGTCTTCATTGGCTTGATAAGCCTTGGTATACGCCTCTGCACGTTCGGTACAAATTGGCGGCGTTATAATATTAACCAGCTCAGCTTTGTGTGCTTTGATGCGCTCAGGCAGAAAATTTAAGTCCATGATTAACCTCTAATTGTCACGTTAAGTTGGGTATTGGTGCTTGCATACTGCTGTGCTCTTCGGAGCAATTCCGGATTATTCAGCGGTTGGTCTGAACACTCATAGGGCATATCGAGCAAGCGATATTTGTTGATGCCGAGGGTGTGATACGGCAGCAGGTGAAGTTCTTTGCAGCTTTCAAGTGAAGCTGCAAAATCAATAATCTGTCGAAGCTCTTGGTCAGTATCATTGAAGCCCGGCACCACAGGCACCCGGATCACGATGCGTTTGGCGATAGGCGCTAACTTCCGGTAGTTGTCTTTAATGCGTTTTAGCGAGCCTTTGGCCCAGCGAAGAAACTTCTCATCATCGACATGTTTGAGATCGGCAAGCCAGCAATCGATATGAGGCGCTACTTTTTCAATATTTTTCCACGGCACATGCATGCAAGACTCAACAGCCGTAGGAACTTCGGCCTTATGCAGTCGTGCTGCCAATGATTGCACCAAATCCGGCTGCATCAACGGTTCGCCGCCAGAGAAAGTCACCCCACCACCACTTTGGTCATAAAAAGGCTTATCTTTCATCAAGGTATCGAAAAGAAAATCGCTCTCGGCTTCTTTACCACATACCGTTAATGCCTCGGTTGGGCACACTTTCTTCAGCGTAATTAGCTCTTCGTCACGGATCAGCTTACGGTTAATGGTCAACGTCTCGCCGCTACGCTCAATACCCTGACTGGCACTCACGCACAAGCTGCAGCCAGCCATGCAACTGCGCTCGTCAAACAAGACAGAGTACTTTTCACTGCGGCTTTCCGGATTTTGACACCAAGGACAAGCAAGGCTGCATCCTTTCAAAAACAAGATAGAACGAATGCCATCCCCGTCATGAGTCGAAAACCTTTGAATATTGAAATACATGCCATTCCTCATTGCCGATCTTATACATAAACCGTCACACCTTCACTTTATGTAAGTGTTATACTTTCAAATGAAATTTCAATTGATCTTGATCAAGATCTGAACAACTAGCAGGATCTATAGTTTGTCTACCAACAAAAACGAGAGCTATACCCATGATCGAACTCTACCTAGACACTGCCGATGTAGAAGAAGTAAAACGCTTTGATAGTTGCCTGCCACTGAAAGGGGTAACGACCAACCCGAGTATTTTGGCCAAGTCGAAGCAAGGGCTTAACGAAACCCTGAAAGGCATGAGTGAAACATTCAGTACCACACCAAGGTTCCACGCCCAAGTGGTCAGTACTGATGTTCAAGGAATGGTTGAAGAGGCCCGCCAACTCAATGAAATGCCTTATGACATGGTAATCAAAGTACCAGCAACCGAAGTCGGCCTTGCTGCCATTAAGCTAATGAAAAAAGAAGGTATTCAGGTGCTTGCCACTGCAATCTACTCCGCTCAGCAGGGTTTTCTGGCAGCACTTTGCGGCGCTGACTACCTCGCGCCGTATGTAAACCGCATCAATGCAATGAATGGCAATGGTGTGGAAGTGGTCGCGGATCTTCAACTGCTGCTTGATCAGAACCAATTACCGGCAAAAATTCTGGCCGCGAGCTTTAAGAACACCCAGCAAGCGATGGAAGTGATGAAGCTGGGTATCGAGGCCATCACGTTGCCTGTCGACGTCGCCGCTCAGATGTTTGCCCATCCGGCAGTACAACCAGCCGTTGATCAGTTTGATCAGGACTGGAAAGGCGCGTTTGGAGACAAGCTTTCATTTGAAAGCTAATTGAAGACTAGATTAGGCTGAAGCCTATATTGAGAAAAAGCCGCGATAGCTTGCAAAGATAGTAAGTATCGTGGCTTTGGGGATGTGGTTATTAAGCACCCCTGTTCTTCTTTCATGATAGGGCTAGATTAGCCATCTAGTCCTAAATACGCACAATCAAGTACTCAGAAAATTACTGGTCAAATATATCCATTGATTTCCCTTTGAAAAGAGACCGAAGCCTATGAGTCACTAAAGGCTCATATTTCGCTAAGGAGACAGAACTGCTTAACACGCAAATACCCTACTCCACCTTTTGAGCAAGAATATAGGTAAACTCACTTAAGAAGGCATCAATATCCTGATAATCAGATTCGCTCAACGGGTAGTCCGGCTTTCGGCAATAATTGGTGGCAATAATACCGCGCCTGACCAATATTTCCTTTTCTACCGCGATGATATATTCACAGTGGGTCATCCACTTGCTGATATACCTAAACAACAGCGTATGAAGCGCCTGTGCTTGTTGTTTCTCTCCATCCAACCATAACTGATATATCGCATTGTAGATCTCAGTGAAAGAACACCCTGGCATAACACCTTTACCACCCACTTCAAGCATATCCAGCATATATAAGCCGGCATAACCGTTCATGATCACCGCATCAGGCAACAAGGAAAGCAGCTGCTGAGCGTATTCCACTGGCGGGTTACACTCAATTTTAAACACCGCATTAGGATAGTTATCGGTAATGGCTTTCATTTCTTGTGGTGTGATAGGTATGCCCGTTTCTGTTGGCGCATATTGGATCAATACTGGGATATCAACCGCACTCAGCACACGTTGGATATGATAAATAATATGCTCATTACTTGGGCTCAAAAAAAACGGCGGCAATAGCATTAAACTATCAAAGCCTTGTTGCTGATATTCCCTGGCTTGTTGCACCGCAAGCTCTGTGGCGTGTTCTGTAATTGACACACAACTAAACACCTGAGATTTAGATGTAATCACCTGAAACCAGCTAGCAAGCGTCCGTTTCTCACCTTGATTGAGCTTATAAAACTCACTTGCAATCCCAAATAGAGTTAAGCCATGACACCCAGTTTGAATCAAGTGTTCGACCAGCTGTTTAAAGCTTTCGATATCTACAGCACCATTATCATCAAATGGCATCGCAACGATCGGGTTAACGCCAAAAATATCTGTCGGTTTTAATTGAGACTTTTGCGCTGAACAAGGCGCTAATAAGGTATCAGTTTGTGATGTCGTCATTTCAAAATCGCTCCATGTGCTGCCGATGAAACACGATCCCGATACAAACGCAGGAAGCCTTTGGGTACTTCTTTATGCAGCCTTGTCCACACTGCTCTTCGGGTTGCAATCGTTTCCTCATCTAACTCCAACGTGATTTCTCGTGTCGTTAAATCGATAGTGATCTCATCACCATCTTGCACTAAACCAATCAAGCCCCCCTCATAAGCTTCTGGCGAGATATGCCCAACAAAAAGACCGCGATTCGATCCCGAAAAACGACCGTCGGTGATCAAGGCACAGCTTTCAGAGAGTCCCATCCCTTCAAGCAGCTTCATGGGCTTATACATCTCAGGTAAACCTGCGCCACCGGTAGTGCCTTCATAACGAATGACAATGACAGATTTTTCTTTAATGGTTTCCTGCATAATGGCTTCAATAGCGGCTTGTTCGGAATCAAACACCACCGCTTTGCCAGTAAAGTGGAACATGTCTTTAGGCACTGCTGCAGGTTTGGCGACTGATCCCCAAGGCGACAAGTTGCCTTTCAATACGCCCACACCCGATTCCAACATAAAAGGATCGTCAATCGGGCGGATCAATGCACGGTTGTCAGTACAGGCCACAGCAGCAAGACAGTCTCGCTTGGTACCTGCGACGGTTAATGCATCGAGTTCTAATAACGGCGCAAGCTCTTTTTCGACCGCCGCCACGCCACCAGCTTCAAAAAAATCGACCATATCGTATTCAGAGGCCGGGTAGATTGACGCGAGCAAAGGCACCTTGCGGCTCATTTGATCAAACACATCCAAATCTAACTCACCTAAACCCGCTTCATAGTGGATCGCTTGTAAATGAATGATGGCATTAGTCGAACCGCCCGTGGCCAACAAGGTGCAAATGGCATTATGGATCCCTTGTTTGGTGATAATTTTGCGCGCGGTTACCCCCTCTTCCAACATGCCAACAATGCGTTTTCCGCTCTGATAGCCCACTTGTAATCGTTGTGGGTGGATGGCAGGAATAGTGGCGGTTTGCGGCAAGGTCATACCCAGAGATTCCGACAAACAACACATGGTATTCGCTGTACCATACATGGTGCAGGAGCCAATGGTTGGCTCGGCCAGATCTTCAATTTTGCGAAACTCTTGCTCGTCGATCTGTCCTTTATTTTTCCAGCCAATCGCTTCGGTAACGATATTGCCATCCCAATGCTTACCCGCGTACTCTGCGGGATACATAGGCCCGCCGTTCACGAGAATAGCCGGAATATCAAGCCGTGCTGCCGCCATTAGCATGGCTGGGACAATTTTGTCGCACGATCCGAGCAACACCATAGCGTCAAAGTTATGCGCTCTGACCATGACCTCGATCGAAGCGGTGATCACCTCTCGCCCCGCCAAGATATAGCGCATCCCTATATGCCCTTCAGCAATGCCATCACAAGGTGCAATCGTGCCAAAAGTCATTGCGGTACCACCCGCCTCTTCAATCCCTCGGATCACTTCGGCACCAACAACATCAAGATTCGCATGCCCAGCCGTGGCATTGGTGTAGCTATTCACTACCGCTATAATAGGTTGTCTTAAAGCACTATCGCTGTGCCCCATTGATTTATACAAGGCACGTTTTAGCGCGCCGTCATCGTCTTTCAGTATTTTATTGTGGTGAGGTGCACACGCCCCTCCTCCACATGAACCGCATGATCCACAATTACTCATAGTTACCACTCCGCAAACGAACCATCTTTGTGGGTCCAGTGTGGGTTACGCCATTTCGGTTGAGTCAGCGCCTTATCATGCTGAACACGCATGAACTCTTCATCAATTTCAATGCCAAGTCCCGGTCCTTCAAGGTTCAAACAGTAACCATCGTCAAAATCAAAAACATCTTTGTTCTTGATATAGTCCAGTACATCGTTGCCTTTGTTGTAGTGAATACCAATACTTTGCTCTTGAATAATGGCGTTCTGACAAGTGGTATCAATGTGAACCGAAGAAGCCAGCGCAATCGCCCCTAAAGGACAGTGCGGCGCCAAAGCCACATCATAGGTTTCAGCCATGGAGGCAATCTTCTTAAGCTCAGTCAGCCCACCGCAATGACACACATCGGGCTGAATAATATCGACACCACCATGTTCGAGTAATTTTTTGAACTCCCAGCGCGAATGAAGGCGCTCGCCTGTCGCAATCGGGATAGCGCCGTATTGCGCTATCTCATGAATACAATCAAAGTGATCAGCCAGCACGGGCTCTTCCACGAACATAGGGCGCATCGGCTCCAACTCTTTCATCATGATTTTCGCCATGGCTTTATGCACCCGACCATGAAAATCAATCCCGATGCCAAAGTCTTTGCCCATCGCATCACGCAAGCCTTGAACACGATCCAGCAACGCATCAACTTTGCTAAAATCATCAATAAAATTAAGCTCTTCGGTGCCGTTCATCTTGATGGCGTTAAAGCCTAACTCTTTACGCTCCTTTGCCATGCGAACGACATCATCTGGCCTATCGCCACCAATCCATGAATAAGTCTGTATTTTGTCGCGACATTTCCCCCCCAGCAGTTGGTAAGCCGGTACATCTAATGCTTTACCTTTGATATCCCACAGGGCTTGGTCAATGCCTGATAAGGCGCTCATCATCACAGGGCCACCACGGTAAAAAGTCGAGCGATATAAATAGTTCCAATGCAATTCAATATCACGCGGGTCTTTACCAATCATGTATTCCATCAACTCATCGACACAGGTATGAACCGTATGAGTGCGCCCTTCTAAGCTCGGCTCCCCCCAGCCTACAATGCCTTCATCAGTAATGATTTTCAGAAAACCCCAGCGTGGAGCAACAATGAATTTTTCGTAACCAATAATCTTCATAATTCAGCCTTACTTAAATAGATCGGGTAGGAAAGTAATAACGCCAGGCATAAACACCAATGCTATTTGCACAAGCAACATACTGATTAAAAATGGAATAACAGCACGGGTCAGCTGAACCATCGACGAACCGGTAATCCCTTTAGCAACAAACAAATTCACCCCGACAGGCGGCGTAATCAATGCCAACTCAGTGCCAACAATCAGAATGATACCGAAGTGGAATGGGCTCACACCAAGCTCTACCAAAATAGGTAAGAACAAGGGGGTATAAATTAAGATTTGAGCCGCCGTCTCGATAAACAGGCCGGTAAACATGATTAACGCAACAAAGATCAACAGAATAAGCGTAGGGCTATCAGTAAACTGTAAAATAGCCTCACCGATCATTTGCGGGATCATACTAATCGTTAAATAACGCGCAAAAGCGGTCGCAAAACCAAGGATGATAATGACACAACCCGTGGTTAACGCTGCCCGTGAGACTGTTGGTATTAAATCTTTAAAGGTCATTTCTTTATGAATAAAGAAACTCACAATCAAGGTGTAAATAACCGTGATACAAGCCGCTTCTGTGGCAGTGAAAATACCGGAGTAAATTCCCCCTAAAATGATGACAGGTGTCAGCAATGCCCATTTGGCTTCAAGAAACGTCTCTTTCACTTTTGAAAGAGAAAAATCTTCATCCTGACCTTTATAACCACGTTTCTTCGCAATTAAATAAACAGCAAGGATCAAACCGAAACCAATCATTCCGCCCGGAATAAAACCAGCCAAGAACATATCACCAATCGAAATTTCAGCAGTGACCGCGTAAATGATCATCGGAATCGACGGTGGAATAAGTATCCCAAGCGAACCTGCCGATGCGGTTAACGCCCCCGCGAAGTGGCGGTTATAGCCCTTTTCTATCATCGAAGGCACCATCATGGAGCCAATCGCTGCAACAGTGGCCGGTGATGAACCAGAAATAGCGGCGAAGAACATACATGCCACCACAGTGACAATACCAAGTCCACCGGCCGTTCGCCCAACTAAACTGGCAGCAAAGTTAACGATTCGCTTAGAAAGCCCACCTTTCTCCATCACAAAACCAGCCATAATAAACATCGGAATGGCAAGGTATGTAAATGAGTCCAGAGAGGTAAAAGCAATTTGAGCAATAAACGAAATTGGAATATCAGCCAGCATCAAGGCAAAGGCGGTACACATACCAATACTAATGGCTATGGGCATACCAACGGCAAGTAATACAACAAAGACAAACATTGTAATTAGAAACACGTCCATTATTTGTCTCCTCGCTCATCTTTAATTTTTTGTAAGGCTTCTTCAGCTTCACTTAGCGCATATTCTTGTTCGAGTTTACCTGTTACTCTTCGATATACTCGTTGAACTAATCTCAATGCTATTAAATAAAAGGTAAATGGAATAATTGCGTATACCCACCCAGCTTGCCATTCAAGTGCAGGTGTTGTTTGTTCTATCGCTAATGCATCAACCGATAATTCCAAACCATAGTAACCAACCCAAACCATAAAACCGGCAAAAGATAAATCAATAATTGAATCTAATATTTTTTTATTTCTACCTTTTACAAACCCATCAATTACTTCAACTCGAACATGCGCACCGCGAACAACAGCTAAACTTGCTGAAAAATAAACTAACGCAATAAACACATAACGGGATAACTCTTCAGTCCACGACAAAGAAAAATTAAAAACAAATCTAAATAATATTTGCAAAAAGCACAGAATAATTAGAGCAATAAAAAGAAACGTACTTATGTACTCTTCAATATTGTCTAAGAATGAAGTTTTCTTATCATTCATAACAGCACCATATTTTAATTATAGGGCTGCATTGCACAGCCCTTTCGCGATAATTTACTGTAACTTAGTGACTTCTTCTGTCAGCTTTTTATATAAGTCAGGGTTAATTCTATCGGCATATTTTTGAACAACAGGTGCGACTTTCTCATGCATTTCTGCTTTTACTTCCGGTGAAAGTGGGGTGTAAACCAAACCGGCATCAATCATACCTTGCAGCGATTTCTCATCTTGAGCTTTAACCGACACTCGCATGTGATCAATGGCAACACGAGCAGCTTGCTGCATGGTGGCTTGCTCATCGGCAGTCAGGTCATCGTAGAACTTTTTACCGACGACAAAGACAACCCAAGAATAAACATGTCCCGTATCAGACACGTATTTTTGTACTTCGTATAAACGCTGCGAGTAAATATTGGTATACGGATTTTCTTGACCATCAACAACACCCTGCTGAAGTGATGAGAACAGTTCAGAGAAAGCCATTGGCGTTGGGTTTGCACCTAACGAACGGAAAGCATCGAGGTGCGCTTTATTCTGCATGGTACGCAGTTTCAGGCCGTCCATATCTGCAATCGTTTTAATTGGGCGTACATTATTAGTAACATGGCGGAAACCGAAGTTACCGTAACCTAAACCAACATAACCGGCTTTCTCCAGCTTAGAAGACAATTCTTGTCCCCATTCTCCGTCAACAACCTGATTGGCCACCTCATCATTAGGAAAGATAAAAGGAAGGGTTAATATATTGAAATCTTTTACTATATTACCAAGTACCGCTGGTGATGGTAAGTTCATCTGAACAGCATTAAATTTGATCTGCTCTAATGCTTCCTGATCATTACCTAACTGATTACTCGGATAAATTGTTACTGATATATCGGTATTGTCTTCTACGTATTTCTCAAACTTTTGCATTGCTGCAAATTCAAAGTGAGATTCAGGTACCCCAATACCAATACGCATAGTTTTTGCTTGAACATGTAACGACATTGCCATTAGGGGTACAGCAGCTAGAGCAGCAATTTTACTTAGTTTCATAAGGTAACCTTTTGCTTTTCGTATATTAAATGGACATCCAACTGTCACGATACGCCTTCGCGCGTACGTTTAGCTCTGAGGGCTTTATGCCCTTCTTATACAAGCCAGACCCCAAGCCAAAGCCGTCTACGCCAACATCAACGTAAGACTTCATTTGCTCGGCATCTGCCTCTATACCGCCAGTAGGGCAGCAAATCATTTCAGGAGGTAATACTGATTTGATTGCCTTCACCCCTAATGGCTGAATAAGTTCTGCCGGGAAAAATTTCAATGCGGTAACACCGCAATCTACAGCGGTAAACGCTTCGGTTGCGGTTTGTACACCTGAGAACACCACACAATTATGAGCACGAGCTGCTCGAATCACTTCAGGGTTCATATTCGGTGTCACAATTAATCGAGCTCCCGCTTCAAGCACTGGCATTAATTTATCAATATTGGTCACAGTGCCTGCACCAATAACTGCTTGCTCACCGTAGGCTTCTACGAGCATTTTTATACTTAATACGGCATCGGGAGAATTTAATGGCACTTCAATGAATCTAAATCCATTATCAATTAAGACATTAGCAATATCTAAAACCTCACTTGGTTCAACACCGCGTAATATTGCTATTAATGGCAACTCTTTAAACCATGCATTATTTCTTAGCTCTTCAGTATTCATTGATTTCGCCCTTGCTATAGATTTTTGTCATGCCTTTCAAAAAGCATTCATCACCATCAATAACGTCAAACTCGATATTAAAGTGTTCTAATGCCAACGCATAATTTGATGCTAAATTTTGTGAACCGACTAAATATAACTTATTCAACCTATTTGATATAGTAAACTCATGCCCAATAAGTAATCCAGAGATATAAGCATGTATGTTGCTGTTATGAATTTCATCATATAACTTGAAGGTTCTTGCACTAAATAGCACATGATTCAACGGATATTTAGCGCCTATTTCAACACCTTTGATAAAAGTATCTTTATTAAACTTCTGTTCTGGAAGCGATTTACCCAATATGCTGTGGTTAACTAAAATAGAATACAATTCCCCCGTCATTACGGTCGAATAGCTTTCTATTTTCCCATTATGCCAATAAGCATTTTTACTATGAGTACCAAATAGAATAGCGTGGAAGTCACCTTTTATTATTTCGCTTAAGCCAATGAGTTGTATTTCTTCTCCTCGCATAACTTCAGGGTTACCAAAATCATTAATGCAACAAACACCAGAGACTATTTTTGCTTTATTACCAGAGAGAAGATCAACACTATGAATATGGTTTGCTAAATCGTTAGCCGATGCAGGTGCATGAACATAGGGTACTTCTCGCCACCCCTGCTGAGAACCAACCATACCTGCCATTATTACGGGTAAATGGCCATAAGTTTTACTCCACCGACTAATTAACTCATCAAACACCTGAGGAAACTGTTCTTGCTTAACAGATAACAGTCCCTTTGCTTGTTGGATTTTATCTAGACACTCCCCCTCATCAGACATTAAAAACGCCCTAAAATTTGTCGTTCCCCAATCTACTGCAATCCAACTCGCTTTCATTTCGCCCCCATGTGTTACTATAATAGCAATCTTGTAATACAAGGCGTTTCATGTAAAAAAGGAACACCTTGCAGTGTTCAAGCGTATTAATATGACTCTGTGGCTAACGTATTAAATCAGTACCGTTAAGGGTTTTAACCGTTTTCGCGATGGCCCCCATGATAATTTCACGCATCTTTTCTCGTGCGTCTTCAGGCTTACGCATTCTCACCGCATCCATCACATAGTAATGATCATCCAGCGCGGGTTTACTAAGTAATACATCTTTCTCTAGGGTACGGGAAAAAGACACTTCCATTGTCGTCGTTAAGGCATCACCTAGAGAAATCAAAAATGGATTCTTTGTTGCCAGCAAAAGCTGCTTATGAAACTCAATATCACCAATGTTGATCTGTGCTCTATTATTATGTTCCACCCCTGAAGCCATCATGTTGTAGCTTCGCTCTAGTGCGGCAAGGTTATCCCCTGTTGCGTTTAAGGCTGCCAATGCCGCTGCATTTGGCTCCACCATCAAGCGAACTTCAAGTAAATGCGGGATAAAAGTGTCAGACGCTTTATATTCAGTCACCCAACGTAGTACATCGTGATCCAACCAATTCCATTGATCAGGCGTATTTGCAATGCTGCCCACTTTTGGCGTGATCGTTATTAGTCCTTTGCTTGATAGAGTCTGCAAAGCACTTCGTACTGAAGTTCTTGAAACACCTAATGATTGTGCTAATTCATTTTCACCTTTTAAATGCTCTCCTGCAGGAGTATTTTCTTTCAATATGTCACAAACAATCTGATTGATAGCCAAGGTTGATTTCGATTTAGTCATTCTTGTATTCATTTACCAGCAACTTGTAATACATGATAGAGCAAGAATTGACCATCTTCTGTGATCTATCTTCAGCTTTATAAATACACAAATAAATTAACCTAATTAAGTTATCAGTAGAAAAAGTCATATACAGCTAATTCACCTAGGTATTTAGTAGTACTAACTCTCACACTAGGCACTTGGTGCATCCCAAATCAAAACAGATTTAGTTCAGATACTGAGATTAATAGACCCCACTCGCATAAATAAATGTGCGAATAATCATGCCGTACACTATAAATTAGTGGTTCGCTTACTGTCTGAATCCAAGCTGGTTATTGTCTTCGACTAAAAATAAAGCCGCGACCTTACATGAAATTAAGTCGCGGCTTTATCAGAAGGTTGCAACCTACCCCGGTATATCCTCGAACGTATCTTGCAGGGCAAATTTCAAATCTTGTTCGGCTTGGGCCAATGCCTTGCCTGCCTGCTGGCGTTTGATTCGGCCTTCTTTTACGTGGCCGAGGGTATTTTTCAGGGTATCGATGGTGAGCTGATTAACCGTCTGCAGCGATTCGATATCCAAAATACCGCGCTGGTAGTTTTCGGAAATCTGCTCTTCCAACGCCTTTAGCTTCTCGGCGTTTTGGACATACTGCTTGTTGGTATAGTCTTTCACCGTGCGGGTGACTTTCAGCGCCTTTTCTTTCTCGAAGTTGGAGATCGCAATCAGGAACTGGCGCTTCCACAGCGGCAAGGTGTTGTGAATGATATCCTGGATATCTTCCATCAGCATCTTGTTGCCTTCCTGCGACAGGCGGATCTGCGGGGCAGTCTGAATCGCCGCCATTCTGGCAAGGCTGAGGTTGTGAACCCGCTTTTCAAGACGCGTCATTGCCTGCAGGGCATCCCGATAAGCCTGACCGTCTAGTGCATCGTTACTGGCATCGGCTTTTTCTTTCAGTGCAACCAGCTCTTCGTTCTTCAGCTTTTCTAAGCGGATATTTCCGGCATGGATATAAATATCCAGTTGCTGCAACAGGCCGAGGTTTTCGTCATACAGCCCATCTAGCTGCTGAATATCCTGCGCCAGCTTGGTTTCCTGTGCTTCCAGCCGCTTTGCCAGCTCATCAAGTTGGGCCTTTACAGTATCGAAGCCTTTGACAAATTTGCCAAACGACTGAAACAGCTCTCCAATTAACGGCAAGCGAGACAAGAAACTTTCTTTGCCCAGATCGTCAAACTGAGAGCTGCTCATATTGGTGACCATGGCATGGAGAATATCACCGGCATCACCAGCATCCTTTGCCCTGACGTCGGCCAGTACCCGATCGGAGAAAGCCGTAATACTTTGCAATGCCTCTTTGCCGAACACCAAGGTCGATACAGTATCAAACGGATTTAGCTGCTCGGCCAACTCAGCAGCCTGCTGCTGTTCGTTACTACTTAACCGCAGTTCGGTTGCATTGGATGATTCCTGAGTCATAACATTCCTTAAATACTGTAGTTAGGAAAAGAGAGCCAAAGTTGCTCAAAATGGCGGCTAAAATCCTGAACATGACGGCTATCATCGGTCAGAGTAAGATCCTCCGAATTGAACTGCGAGGCACTGCGCGTCCAGTTGAAACTGCCGTTAATCAAACGCTCGTTGTCAAACAAGGCAAATTTATGGTGCATGTGGTAGCGGGTATTATCGAGTTTTACTTCTACGCCCTGACGAGCCAGATAGTCGATGTCGCTGCCAACATCGTTGATTTTGTCATTATCGGTAATGATCCTGACTTTAACGCCACGCTTATGGGTAGCTAGAATAGCCTCGGTAAGATGATCATCGGCGATGGTAAATACGCAGATATCTACCGATTTCGCAGCACTTTTCAGCTGGTGCTTGATACCGTTCAGGCAGCTATTACCCGGCGAGAACCAAGATTCTGCCAATACCTCGCAGTCGCCTCCCCGTGCCTTATCCAGTTGCTTGATCACCTGCTCTAGCCATTTTAACGCCTGCTGAGCATCACCAGATTCCCGAACTACCTGCTGAACCAGACTGAAACTCTGATTACGCAGGTACGACAAGTCATCAATCTTGAGCTCGGCTGTCGCCAGCGTATCAGCCAGCGCACGGCGTTCCGAGTTATCCAGTTTGTAGTCTTCAAAACTCTGAATCAGCAGAGTCTGGATATCAAACTTTGTCATCGTCGATCTCCTTATTCAAACGAGTCTGGGCCTGTTGGTCTTGTAACAGGGACTGCGCCACTTTAGTCACACTCTGGTTCAATGCCACCATCTGCTGGACCATCTGTCCGGCGCGATCTTCAGAATCTCCCATCTGCTGACGGCGGTGGTATCCATCCTTGATAAGCTGCCAGCGATGCTGCTGCTCATCAGTCATATCACTGCGGAGTTCTGCCAACTTGAGTAAGTTTTCTTCCGTTCCGGCGGTTAGCGTCTGCGCTTCGCCCTGATAATGATCCTGAAGTAAAGTCTGTAACTCTTCATCAGTCATAACTGGCGAAATTTTCTCGCCCAGCTTGTTCATGTTCCGGTAGGAACCCTGAAGCTTGAACGGAGGCTCGACCCGATATTCATCCGCCATCGCTGCCGAGGCAATGTACTGCTGGTTCACCTTCAATACGGTTTGCTGTACTTTCAAAAGCTTGTCGAGGGTGGCAACAATCTCGTTGGCCTCGGTCGATGAATAAGGATGGCTAAGATCACTCAGGGCAATATTCTCCCCTTTCGCCATCGCTATCATGCGGTACAAGTCATTGAGATCCCGTGTAGCCAATGGCGCCAGAATCGGATTGGACGTCAGCGAGTTTTCGATGAAGGACAGCTCAAAGACCGCTTTTTGGTCTGAAAGCATATCGCCCAAGTTATAAATATCGGCACGGTTTGCCAACATATCTGGGATTTTGAAGACATCACCCGATTCGGTATATGGATTACCCGCCATGACGACAGCAAACTTCTTGCCGCGCATGTCATAGGTTTTGGTTTCACCCTTCCAGCTACCTTCGACCCGTCGTGTGCCATCGCACAGCGAGATGAACTTCTGCAAGAACTCAGGATTGGTATGCTGAATATCATCAAGATACAGCAAGACATTGTTGCCCATCTCGAAGGCCAGGTTGATCTTCTCAACCTCACGGGCCGCATTCTGATCCGGCGCATCCTGCGGATCGAGCGAGGTCACCTCATGGCCGATCGACGGACCATTGATCTTCATGAAGACCAAGCCGAGCTTGTGGGCAACATACTCGATCAATGTCGTTTTACCGTAACCCGGCGGCGAAATCAGCAACAGCATTCCCATTAAATCGGTTCGCTTGTTGCCTCCCATTGCCCCCATCTGTTTTGCCAAGTTATCGCCAATTAGCGGCAAGTAACTATCACTAATAAGCTTGTTACGAACAAATGACGTCAGTGGACGTGGGTTAAACTCGCTCAGGCGAATGGTCTGCTTGGCTTGATCCAACAATGTAGCCCGCTGTTTCAAGTATGCATCATACTGAGGAATTGTATGGCTATCATGGTGCTGACAACGCTGAAGAAATTCATCCAAAGTGATCGTTAACGTACCTTCTTGTACCCGATTATGTTCACCCAGCAAAGAGATGACTTTAAGCTGCAAGGAGAAATCAACCGGACTCAGCATTACTCGGCTATTGTCGCGAATTGTTGCCAACGCGGCCGCCTCTGTAACGAATGCCTGACCTTGCTGCTGGTGCTCGCTATAGGCAGAGAGCCATTGGTAGTGATCAGCAAATTCCGCAATATCACCCCCAGATTCAGGCAACCAACCTAAACTTCGGCGAAACGCCAAATATACATCACAAAGCTCGATCGCATCTCGGCTCACATCAGCCTGCAATACAGGTTGTCCTAACAGGCGAATCGCATAGTCGGTACTACGTTCAGGATCGCAAGGAACATGCTGCGGTAGCTGTTCAATCAACGCTTCTTTGAGAGCATCGAATGCGGCAACCGATGACAGGTGCTGTTTCATCAACAAGGCATTACGAGCCTGTTTGCGCCATTGTTCGACGTCCTCGTCGGTTGTCGCCACCAGCCACAGCATTGCATTGGCTCTTGACGCCTGATCAAAGCGGAGCAAACCGGCCTGCTCATAGCAAGGTAGCAGCGCGTGCAATATCTTCTCGGCATCATGGTCATGAACACCTTTGACATAGCCTTCGCGATAACGCGGTGCAGCATAAGTTTGGATCAACTTGAGCAAGACATTGTCTTTCAACGCCTGAAGCAATCCCTCGATTGATAAATCATCTTGTTGCTGCTGGGCAGCTTTGAGCACGCTGTAGGCTAAGTATTCCGCGCGATAGACAGTGTCAGTTTCCGACGCCACATCCAGTTTAGCCATCGACTGCAAATCCAGAAACGCCTGATCGGTGACGGATTCGTAATAGTCTGTGCCCGAGATATGCAAACTCAGGATATTGGCATGTTCGACCAAGCTGAGATCCAACGCCTGCTGGTTAACGCTAAACCTGTGTTTGCCGAGCCGCAGCACTTTGCCGCCCTGCTCGAAAATATCCTGATTGTCACGTAGCGAGCGCAATGCCTGATCCTGCGCGGCCTTGAGGCGGCTGTCGATCGCATCGGCCTTGACACTATCGCCTAAATCACGAATAGACTGAGACAATTGGTGCAGCTTCTGAACCATGTTGTCTGTAGCAAAGAAGCTGTTAAGTGCCGCAACATCATCAAAACGGGCTACCCGCTTCTCTATACTTTTAAAGGTCACATTCGCCGCTTGATTCAGGTTCTGTACCCGGCGCTGCTGCGCGGTGATCAGTTGCTGCTTGTGGCCTTCCAGTGTCGACTGGATTTCATCACGCTTGGTGTAGATCTCAGCCAAAAACTCATCAAAATCAGCAAAACGGGATTCCAGCTTTTCCAGCTGGCCGATAAGTTTTGCCAGTTGTTCATCACACTGTTCAGGGCTTTGTGCCTGCTCCATCGCGCTGTTGACTGACTGAGCCAGCAGTTTGAACTGGGAGCTGAACTCCGCTTTTGCCTCTCCGCCCCGCAGCGCATGATGCTTTTGTTTAAGCCGAGCCGAGGTCGCGTTCAGCTTTGCGGTCACCTCGGTAGTCAAATCGAGGATACGGGTCGACTGCGTCGGATCATCGGTATCAATATCAGCGACTTCTTCCGTCACCAATGCCAAATCATGACGAACGGTATCAACACGTTGCTGCAATACCGCCAACTCGGTGGTTTTCTCGGCGGTTAGTAACTGATCATCGATTGAGGCAATATCTTGTTTATACGGACGGTAGGCTTTTTCATCTTGCAGTAGATCCAGCAAGACCTTGTTCAGATCCTGTCGATGATGATCGAGCAGATCCTGCAGCTCGGTGATCTGATGTTCCCCCATGTAGCGGTGTTCACGCAATGCCATCACATTGCCCACTTCCGCTTTCAACTGGGCTAACAGGCTTAACAGCGTATTGGCTTCATCACGAGGAGCCAGCTTCAGGCTACCAATCAACTCGGTAACTCTATTCTGCTGTTGTTCCATTGCTGCTTCGGCATGCTGCTGGAGCTGACGGACCTTGGCAAACTCGTCAATAATGAGATCAGCCGTTGCCATCAGCTGACTTACTGCATCGCCAAGTCCGATGGCCGTAGCATTATTGAGCCAGTCATAGGTATCCAATGTTGTCTGGCAAGTTTTAAGCAAAGCTTCATAGGCTGTCTGGCTGACTTCCTCGCTTTGTGCCAGCTGGCAAATTGACAATAACGAGGAAAGCGCCCGGACCAACTCGGCATTGCCGAGATTAACCAGAAACGGATCTGCGCCTTCTCGGCTTGTCTGGGTATAATTTTCTATATCGGTAAACGGGGTCTGCCAAATCCGCAACGGATGGATAGTTGCCGCTTCGGCATTTTCGGAAACCCGAAACATCAGCATCCGGCCATCGGGGTACAAACTATAGCCATGGCTGTGCATCGGCGCTGAAAACGCCTTTTCAATCAGGTTGTAGGTATAAATAACGTAGGAACCTTTCTCGACATCAAAGAAGAAGTAGAGAATATCTTCACCGTTCGGCGATGTAACCTTCTTGAAAAAGTGTAAACCCTGCCAAGATTCTTCAAAGTGCTTACTCTCACCATTTGCCAATACATAACCGTGAGAATACAAAATACCGTGGTTTTCCGGCAGTGCCTTGGCACTTATACCGATGGCATCCGCTCTGACAACCTGCAGGTTCAACGAGTTAAAAATAAAGTAACGGTATTCTTTTTCCCGGTTCGGCAACATTTTCAGTAGGATCAGATCGCCAACTTCGGCATAGGCGATTTCGGCATCAGCAATCGTTTGATAGGCATCATCAACCGGCTCATCATAAATCCCCTGCCCCTGCTCGGTATTGTTTTCTACCTTGATGGTCAGATCGCCGCCGACACACTCGACAAACAGGCGGTCTTTGATCGAAACATGCGGGTGTTCGCCGCTAATATGGTCGTCGCGGGTAGTCATCACCCATTCAAAATCATGCTGCTGAGCCGAGGCTAGTGCACGTTGACCCTGTGCATCCAGATAGCGCACCGCATTTTTGCCGATTTCAAACCGGAAGACCTTGCGATCCTCGGCACGCATCCCGATCTGAAACGCCAGATACAAGATATTTTCGTGGCGGGAGATTTGCGACAACCGGGCATCTTTGTAATAGGTAAAAAGCTCGGTAAATTCGTGGCTAAACTGGGGATCGCTTAGAAAGGAGTGTTCAATGCCTACCGGCTCCATTCGGAACGTACCGTCATTCTCTGACAGGGTATACAGGCCAAACACATCATTCAGTGCCGGTGCTGTTTTCAGTCCCATAAAGACTTGGTAGCCAAATAGCAGCTGACCATTAACCTGAGCCATATCAACCGGAATACTGCGGGTATCGGTCTGAACATTGGCTTTGCCGGTAAGCGAGAACTCACTTCCGCCAAATGTATCCTGGCGTTTATTGTTAAACGTCTGCGCCAGTGATTTTAACGTTTCGCCCTGTTGAGAAAGCCGGGACTTGAGAACCTCATAAGCCCCAGCTTCACCAACCGCTTTATCAATTGCATTATCAGTCGTTGTTTCTGTCACTTTACTCAATCCTTGAAAACCCCTTATGCCAGTAGCACAAGGGGTAATTCTGTCAGTTAACTATCAAGCGAGCTATCAGCATCACCTGATAATTTCTCTTTCAGAGTCGATATCAAATCTGCTGGACTTTTAGCCGAATTCAGCAAGCTGGCAATTGCTATATTGCTGATATCGTTAGATTTGAGATCCGTATTTTCAAGAATGTCTTTCAGATCCTGTGGCAGGCTGCGATTACCGTTCATGTACTCGTTAACCAACGGCGACAGTACTTCAGATTCCTTAAAGCGATTATCCAGCGCTGCCGAATCAATCACAGTACGACGGATTTGTTCCATACCTTCGCCACCGAACAGCTTGATATCAGCTGCAGCCAATGCCTGTGCCAAAGCTTTCGCACTCTCGGAAGAAACTTCCTGCTGAGCAGTAATACGGGCAATCTCCAGATCTTTCTGCTGTTGGAGCTGCATCACCCACTTATCGTGTTCACGGGTCTGATCGTCGTACTGACGCGCAGCCTCAAAACGGGCTGTCTGGGCTTCGGCTTCCGCCAAGCCTTTGGCACGCAGCGCTTCTGCCTCCGCTTCACCGGCCGACTGCAAGGCAAATGCCTCGGCTTCGCCTGTTTCCTTGATGGCAACAGCGCGTTCACGATCAACCTCGACCTCTGCCAGGCCAGTCGCACTGATCTGTTCCTTTTCAGCCTGCGCCATACGCTCTTTGGCAGCAGCCTCGCGATCTTGTTTGACGAAATCGGCTTCCGCCTGCTTGGTCTGCACAGCGTACTCGGCTTCAGCAATCCGGGTCTTCACTGCCAGCTCGTTTTCAGCATCTCGAGTACGGATCTTGATTTCCGCTTCGTTTTCAATCAGTCGTTTATCGGCTTTCTCTTTGGCGGCTTCTTTCTCAGCCTTCGCAGCCACCAGCAGTTCAAGCTGCTTGGCTTCGGCTTCTGCCTCGGCCTCAATCATCCGGACTTTCTTCTGGCGATTGACTTGCTCTGTGGCACGCAGGTTCTCGGTTTCTTCTTCCTCGCGAGCAATCTTTCGTTCAATCTCAACACGCTGGGAACGAGTTTCCGCCACGGACTTCATCGCCTCTTCAACGGTCGTCTCTTTATCCATCTCTTTTTGCGCAACTTCCGCTGCCGTTCTCACTTTTTCCGTTTCAACGGCCCGGCTCAGCTCTTCCTGCTGAATGGCAACCTGACGCTGGTTGGCAATTCGGGTCATCTCTACTTCCATGTCGACTGTTTCTTTTCTCTTCGACACTTCTTCTTCGGTTTCTAACTGAGCCAGACGAGTAACACGCTCATATTCCTGACGCTTTTCTTCAGCCAGAGCATGTTCCTGCGCTTTGATAATATCAACTTCACGCTGGGTACGGGCAATGCTCTCTTTTTCCTGCTTGTCGAGCTGGAGGCGGTTTGCTTCTGCTTCAACATTTTTCTTTTTGATCGAGGTTTGCTCATCCTGGCGGATCGCATTGGTTTCGGTATTTTTCACCGACGTGATTGACGAGATCTTACGGATCCCTTCAACATCCAGAATATTATTCGGATCATGGGCTTCCAACGCCGTCTGATCGACCTTGTCGATCACGACGTCATAAATTTTGAAGCCGTCCATTTCGCTGCCAATCACCGTCACAACCGCGTCACGGAAAGCTCGGCGGTTGGTTAACAGCTCTTCAAATCCAAACTGCTTGACCGCCGTCTTCAATGCTTCGGAAAACTTAGGCTGGAAATGATCTTTCAAACGTTCAGGGTTTGACGCGCCGATGGTAGTAAATAACTTGGCAACCCGAATAATGTCGTCTTCTTCATGGTTAACGCCAATATAGAAGTCCACTTTTAAATCGGCGCGAATATTATCTTTGCAATGCAAGCCCTCATATTCTTCGCCTTCCTGATCTTTTCGTCCGCTACGGATCACCGAAATCTTCTTACGAGTTATATCCATATACTCCCCGCGATTGACAACCGGCCAGACAAACGTACCGGTCAGAGATGCGCGGGTACGATCAACACCGTTAATGATCAAGGCTTCACCTTCATTACGGACTTTGCGATAGCGTGAGGTTAGGAACAATAAAATAACCAATACGATTCCAATACCAGCAAGAATAAATATCATGCTTGGAGACAAAACCATCGGACAACTCCTTTGTAAACTAAATAGAATAATGTGGTTCGTTAACCTACGGGATCAGGCTAACGTTATGTTTGGTAGGCAAGAGGCTAAGAACATAAAAATTAAATCTTGGCGACTAGGTATTTATCTAGGCTCGGATGTTTCGAGACAATGACGACTTCGTCGCCATACTGGATATCACCCTCTTCCTCTATGTAGGCATCCAACTGAATTTCGTTGCCATCCTGACGGATCACAACTTCACCATGTTCGGCGGAAATCTGGTTGCTCCGGACACTCGCCCTCATCCCTTCGTAGCTCATTTTGGCATACGCATTCTTGGCATTAAAAACCGGACCAAGCGGCTTCAGGGCAAAAGCAGAAATATGAAGAGAAAGGTAATAGATGACAAAAAGTGCCGGAACCGTAACAGCATAAAAGGCAGCACCACCAAGCAGACTAAATAAATACTGCTCAAGATAGTAAGTGAGTACCATTGCAACAAAACTGCTTACCGTCAGCGCAACAGGCAAGGGAACCTGAGAAACAATCGGCGGCAGCAATAATTTAGCCGACCACCCCGAATCCAGATCAACACCATCAGCATCACCGAGGCTGCCGTCGGACAAATCAAAAATCAGGTCAATGAGCATCAATCCAAAGAAAAGACAGAAAGGAACTGAAAAGACAACAACAGGGTAAGACAACAGGGCATTAATGAACGCAGACATTAATAGACAAACCTCGATAGATAAAGCCCAACTATCAAGACATAATATGCAACTATCAATTTCTCAACAAGGTGATTATTGCCACGACAGATTTTTTTGCGGATTAGCTCACAGCTAGCAAACTTAAACAAAAACAATAACTACCAACAATTGATTATCAATAGCCATAAACTAACGAAGCGTAATCAGGCCATATTACCAGAGACTTTAAAACTGAAGTTTAAGGTTCACACAACAGCCAAAAGTACAAAAAACCACCAACTCAAACCACTGTGGAAATATCGACCAATTTATTACCTCTAAATATTCATTTCGACTGAGTTTAGGGGTAGAATCCAGCCCTTCTTTCTGAACAGCATTTTGAAAATGATAGATTTCACCGTATTACCGGTATACCTGACAGCGGTCATTGCCCTGTTACTGATCCCCGGGCCGGATATGTTATTGATTGCCAGCTCTAGCCTGAGCTACGGCAAAAAAGTGGGCGTATTCGCCAGCCTAGGCAATGCAACCTCTGGTGTGGTACTGACCATTCTTGCTGCAATGGGTGTTTCGGCCCTTATAGCCATGAACCCAATCGCGCTACAGGTTCTTCGCCTGCTAGGTGGCGCTTACCTACTGAAGATGGGTTGGGATTGCATGCGCACCAGCCCGGCAGATGCACCGGATGTCGAGCAGGCGTCAGGTCTGGCAAAAACATTGTATCGCCGTGCAGTGATCAGTAACTTACTAAACCCCAAGGCACTCATTTTCTTCGTCCTTTTCTTGCCGCAGTTTGTCTCGACTCAGGCTACTGCCTCGTCGGGTGAACAAATGCTGGTACTCGGCCTGCTGCTGAATGTACTCGGGCTACTGTTTAACCTATTTTTGGTTACTATGGTCGGTAGCTTGGGACAGCCTTTATTGAAAAACGAAAAGTTCAGAACCAACCAGCATAAATTCATGGGATTGGTATTCTTTGTCTTGGCTATCTGGCTGTTGGCCTCACAACTTCCGACACCCTAGCCAATACTCTCTTATAAAAAGAACACCTAATTAGATCAAAAAGAGCGCCGATGGCGCTCTTTTTTGTTTTACCGTTTTTTATGCAGACTGTTTATACAGCGATCACATCTTAGGAGCAGTCCAACTGCATAGCCCCAATTGAACCTCATCAAACCGAGCTTCAAAACTTGAATCGAGCGGACTACACGCATAATAGCCGACACTGACAGGCGATGAGGCCGGTGGCGGGGGATCCACCCGCCCCATTTCCCGAGTCGTTTCCCCCAGCAAATGGAGGTGAAATACTCGCATCTCGCTATAGTGTTTGCCATCTACCGAAGATTCAATCAGGAAATCCGGCCCCCGGCGACTGAGCCGAAACCAAACTTCACTGATAGAGGCAATATCCGTACTCGCCCAGTCTGAATAACCGAAGTTGGTAACAACACTACTAAGCCTCGCCAAATGTGGATTTTCATACTCAACCGATGCCTTGAACCAGTTATCCTTGTTGAGGTAAATAACTATCCCCGCCTGATCCAAGCGGGCTTTATAAGCACAACGTACCCTTACCGACAGGGTAAAGTTTTCATCGATAGTATCCAGCAGTGCCGGGGCATTTTCATTCTGAAAACCATAATAGCTACGCTGCCAAAAGTCCGTTTCCGGTTCGGTGACGATTGTCAGCTCGCCGCTTTCCACCAAAAATTGTTTTGGCTTATTAAGCCAAGTCATTGCTTCAGCATTCATTACCTAATCCCTGTCGACACTGCTTGCTGCTATCATCGATTGATCAGCAATACTCGGGTTTCATAAGGTTGCAGAGCAAAACAGTGTGACGGACTTTGCTCGGTTACGCCTGCATAGTTAGACAGCACAAATTCACCCTGATCAAGGTCTATGGACTTAGGCAAGAAGCACTCAACCACTTCGCCATAGTAGTTATTAATACAGATCAGCACCTGAGACTGAGACTCACGCTTGTAGCAGAAAATGTTCTTATGTTCCGGCATCATATCGCTGTAATCACCGGTCGTGATCACTTCGATTTCCTTTCGCAGTTCAATTAGTCGGCGGTAAAAATGGAAAACAGAATTGTCATCGGCGACGGCTTTTTCCGCATTGATCTCAGGGTAATTCCCGGCCACATCCAGCCACGGCTTACCTGCCGAAAAACCTGCGTATTGGCTGCTATTCCACTGCATTGGAGTACGAGAGTTATCACGGGATTTCTGGGCCAAAATTGCCAGCATATCCTGTTTGCTCACACCGAGCTCATTCACCATGATGTCGTACATATTGGTACTCTCGACATCACGATACTGTTCAATTGATGTATAGCCCGGGTTGGTCATGCCAATTTCTTCACCCTGATATACATACGGCGTGCCCTGCATCATATGAACTGATGCTGCCAGCATTTTTGCCGACTCGACGCGGTATTGCTGATCATTACCCAGACGGCTGACAATCCGAGGCTGATCATGGTTACACCAGAACAGTGCCCCCCAGCCTTTGCCATTGAGCCCTTGCTGCCAGTGATTAAAAATCTCTTTTAGCTGAAGGAAATCAAACGGTGCCTTGGTCCATTTTTCGCCATTTGAATAATCGACTTTCAGGTGATGGAAATTAAACACCATCGACAGCTCTTTCCCGTCAACCGACGAGTATTGCTGGCAATGCTCCAGGGTTGTAGATGACATTTCGCCGACGGTAACCGAGCCGTATTTTTGGAACACCTCGTCACTGATTTCCTGAAGGTATTCATGAACCCGAGGGCCATCAGTATAAAAGCGGCGGCCATCACCCAGACAGTCATTAGAAAAGTCCTGCTGCTTGGAAATCAGGTTGATAACATCCAGACGGAAACCATCAACGCCTTTTTCTGCCCAGAAACTAATCACGTCTTTCACTTCCCGGCGTACCTGCGGGTTTTCCCAGTTCAGGTCGGCTTGTTCTTTGGCAAACAGGTGGAGGTAATACTGGCCCGTCGCTTCATCAAGCTCCCAGGCATTGCCGCCAAATTTGGACTGCCAGTTAGTCGGCGCGCCGCCATCAACCGGATCTTTCCAGATATAGTAATCACGATAAGGGCTGTTTTTATCTCCCAACGCCGACTGGAACCATGCATGTTCAGTCGAGGTATGGTTAACCACGATATCCATCACAATTCGAATACCACGCTGATGAGCTTGCTCAAGCAGCTTGTCAAAATCTGCCATGGCGCCAAAGTCAGGATTGATATTATAATAATCAGATATGTCGTAGCCATTATCGATCATTGGCGAACTGTAAACCGGCGTAAGCCAAATTGCATCCACACCCAATGTTTTCAGATAATCGAGCTTTGAGATAATCCCTTGAATATCACCCGTACCCTGACTTCCGCTGTCACAAAAGCTCTTAGGGTAAATTTGGTAAATAGTCGCCGTGCGCCACCATTCAAATTGCTCTTTCATCGTATCTAGCCTGATCTTTTATTGAAATTTGATGTGGCTGCCGGTCGATACCAGCAGCCAGTTAATTAACTCGGTAGGAATAACTGCTATTAAACAGTTTGAGGAGATTGTTCGATTTCGCCTTTTGCCTGTGCACGCTTGTACATAATCAGAGTCAGGGCAATGGGTACAACCACAGCTACCAACATGGCGACCAGATACGCTGTCCAGTACTGTGGCTGGATAGACAGGATGCCCGGCAGACCGCCTACCCCGATACCATTTGCCATCACTCCAGCGCTACCACAGATTGCAGCGGCAGTGGCAGAACCAATCATGGCGCTAAGCATTGGGAACTTGTACTTGAGGTTAATACCGTACATCGCTGGCTCTGTAACACCCAGATAGGCAGAGATTGCAGCCGGTACCGATATCTCGCGCTCGTTATTCTTCTTGCTGATCCAGATAATCCCGATAACAGCTGATGCCTGAGCAATATTAGACAGCGCAATCAGAGGCCAGATTGGCGTGCCGCCCATGTCTTGCATCAACTGAAGGTCAATCGCATTGGTTGTGTGATGGACACCTGTAATAACCAGTGGTGCATACAGGAAGCCGAACACCATCGCGCCAAGAATCGCGAAGTCACCCGTCATTGCAACTTTCGCAGCATAACCAACAGCATCACCCAGCATACGACCAAATGGGCCGATAAGTGCATGAGCAAGGATCACCGACAGAATGATGGAAACAAACGGTACGATAACCAAGTACAGATAAGCAGGAATAATACGCTTCAGATTGGTCTCAATCAGTGCAAGCGCAATACCGGCCAACATCGCTGGGATCACCTGGGCCTGATAGCCGACTTTTTCTATCACGAACAGGCCGAAGTCCCAGCTTTCGGGCACTTGCTGCCCGATGAGATAGGCATTCATTAACTGCGGTGATACCAGAGTAACACCCAGCACGATACCCAAAATTGGCGTACCGCCCAGCTTCTTCACCGTCGACCAACAGACGCCAACCGGCAAGAAGAAGAATATAGCTTCACCAATCAACCACAGGAAAGAATGCACTGTGGCCCAAAACTGGCTAATTTCGGTCAGTGTCTGACCGTCAAACATCCGAATGTCGCCGATGACATTACGGAAACCGAGGATCAAACCACCGGTAATAATTGCTGGCAGCAAAGGAACAAAAATTTCGGCAAGATGTGAAATTCCACGCTCCAGCAAACTCATATTCTGTCGAGCGGCTACTTTTGCCTCTTCCTTACTGGCGCCGGCACTACCCGTCATCTCATTTAAAGCTTTATAAACCTCGTCTACTTCCGTACCGATCACTACCTGAAATTGACCCGCATTGGTGAAACACCCCTTCACCATTGGGATTTCTTCAATTGCCTTGACGTTAGCCTTGTCAGTATCGCTAAGAACAAAACGCAGTCGGGTCAGACAGTGGCTAACGCTGGCAATGTTGTCACTGCCACCGATTAGTTCCACCAGACGCTCGATTTGCTGTCGATTAATCTTACTCATGCCGATGTCCATGTTTATATTTGATAGGGAATGTCGTTATTGTTATCCCGCAATGGGAATGTTCCCACTGCTCGATACAAATAATGGCAAACCCCACTCAAAATTGAAATGGGAACATTCCCATTGCGTGAATCAGTTCACACATTCAGGTTACTAATTAAACGGAGCTCATCTATAAAACGAGTGTAGATTGTTAGCTATAGACTTGCCTGTTGGGTTAAATGGGTTATTGTCTGCTGTCCGGAAAGCTGCTTGATCAACAAGTTAGCAGAGGCATGCCCCGCCTTGAAGTAGCCCGGATCAATACTGAAGGTATTGGGGAAAATGAAGGAAAGAAGATCGGTGGCACCGACACCAGAAACCTGGATATCACTGCGCCCCAGTTCCTGAAGGCGCTTGGCTACGCCCATTGCCAAGGTATCACTGGCACAGACAATAGCTTGGGTTTCCGGTTGCACCACATCATCAGTCAGCTGATAGGCACTCTCATGACTAAGCTGTCCCGTCTGGTAGCAAGGCTCGATGCCGGCTTGCTGACAACACTCTTTGTAAGCATTCAAACGCATCAGGCCCGTTGTTTTATCACTCGGATCTACGCCGACATAACTGACAAATCGTTTGCCCTGGTGCAAAAAGTGATTCATCGCCAACTCGATAATGCCGTGGTTGTCATAACCGACCGATGAAATCCTATCAGTATCCACAGCTATCACGACCGCTTTGTGCTTGAGGGATTCTATCGCCGTTAAATCACAACCAGAAAAGCCGAATACAATCACCCCGTCAACATTGCGCTTTTGCAATACCGCAAGATGCTCGTTGGTTTTCTCGGTACTAAACTGGCTTTCCATGATCACGGCATCATAGCCAGCCTGATAGATCACTTCCAAGATCCCACTTACCGCCTTATTTTCCGATGGCGAGTCCAGACGAGAAAGAATGATCCCCACCACTTTGGCACTACCGCCTCGCATGGCCTGTGCCGATTTGGAGGGCACATAACCTGAATCCCGGATCACCTGTTCAACCTTTTCACGGGTTTCAGGTTTTACCTTGGGATCATTGGTAAGAACACGGGATACCGTGGATTTTCCAACCCCGGACAATTTTGCAATATCGAGAATAGTGAGCTTCTGAGTCATAATTAATACAAGCAAATACAATCCTCCCTATTGTCACTGACATGCTCAGGATTTCAATCATTTTCCTCGCCATCATCTAAAAATCCTTCCTGCTAGCGACAAATATATACTTTCAGCTAGCAAAACAATGAAAAAATGACAAAGTAGTGATTAATGACAAATACTTACAGTAAGCAGACATTCCCTGAAGAAAAATCGGATAAATTGCACACTGTGACGGCATTTACTTGAATTAATTATGTTCCGTCCCCATATCTGATATCAAATGAACAGTATTTGTTTAGTTTGATATTGAACTGAACATTAAAGCTATAAATTGCTAAAAGTCGTGTTGGCCTGTTCTTTTGCTTCCTCCTTTTTAATATGCCCACACGAGTAAAAGCATAAGGATAATTATGATTACTCACGTTGGCATTATCGATCAGGACCCTGTAAGACTGATTACCCCTTTACTCGACCACGGTATTCCTGCTGATAACATGATTTTTATCGGCACCGAATCACAACGGGAACAGTATGACCGTCTGGCCTCCATTCTGGCTCCGCGTAATATTCAAGCCGAATTCTTTACCATTCCAGACTCCATCAATATCACCTGTATCCGCCGCCGTCTTAATGAGCTTGCCGCCAAACTCAAAGATCAGCAATCTGAAATTTGGTTCAACGCTAGCTGCGGCCTTCGTCACCGCCTGCTTTCTGCCTATGAAGTTTTCCGCACCTACCACTGGCCAATCTATGTGATAGAACCTTTCAGTGACGAGATGTGCTGGCTATATCCAACAGACCGTGAGCAACAGCAGGTAGAGGACAGGATTCAGCTAACCGACTACTTGACCATTTTCGGCGCTCGCTGTGAGCTGCCAGAAACGACAGTTCCGGAAACATTAAACGATCAACTGTGGGAACTGGGTCAACGCTGGGCAAGTTCAGCACTGGAGCTGGGACCTGGCCTTGCCACCCTAAACTACCTCGCTACGACCTGTCGCAAAGAGCAGAAGCTAGACGTCGCACTGAGTGAAAAACAGCAAGGCTATAAAGAACTCGGGATGTTACTGGCCGATTTGGATGACACCGGTCTGGCGACTTACAGAAATGGCATCCTGACCTTCAAGCACGAAGAGGCCCGTCGCTTTGCCAATGGTGAATGGTTAGAGAATCTGGTACACAGCACAGTACGTGCAATCCAGAATGAATTACCCACCATTCAAGATCATTCTCTGGGTGTACAGGTCTACCGGAAGATTGGTGAACGAGAAGTTCGAAACGAGCTAGATGTTGCCACTGTGGTGAATAACAAGCTACATATCATCGAGTGCAAAACCAAAGGCATGCGTGACGACGGTGATGACACCTTATACAAGCTGGAATCACTGCGTGATCTACTTGGCGGCCTACAAGCACGGGCGATGCTGGTTAGCTTCCGTCCGCTGCGTCACCATGACCTAGTTCGTGCTCAGGATCTGGGGCTGGCAATTATCGGCCCCGATCAGCTGGGTGATCTACAAACCCATCTCCATAACTGGCTCAGGGATGCCGGTGGTCAGAGTCATAATATCGCCTAAGTTACATACGAGTAACGAGCACTTGAAAGCTCGTTACTCGACCTCAACTTCCCGTTCCTAGTCACTTGCCCCTTGTTACTAATACCTAGAAGCTCCATCTCATCTGCCAGAACAGCTGCGTATTTGCCGTTTGCCCGAACAGGCTATCACTGCTACCGTCAAAACGCTGGATAACAGTCAGCATCTGCCAGTCATCCGCCAACGAATAAGTATTGTTCGCCCCGATAAAGAACGAGCCATCATCGTAATAGGTGGCAGAGAAAGTCATTCGACTCAACGATGAAATATCAAAACCGGCATCGGCATACCAGCTCAGTTTGGTAAAACTCAATGTGCGGGCTGTCAGCGGCAGGTTGAGAAATAACAAGGCATTTAGGGGCTCTTTCGGATTGGAGATATGGAGTATCGCCCCCCGTGTCATCCAGTTATGTTTACCGCCAAAGCTATAGTCAGCTTCCACGCTGGCGACAGATGACGATTCCAGACTCTCCCCCTGCCATCCATCACGAACAGGATCGAACCAGCTCACTTCACCGCGGATCCCTGCGCCTTGTATATCCCCGGCAAAACCTGCCCCTATCACATCATCCAGACCTGACTTGCCCACCAATAACTGCATATCCCAACCTTGTCGGTTGAACATATATCGACCGGCATAGCTTTCAAGCTCACTATCTTGGCTTGGGCTATAGATGACGTCTACCGTGCTGGCAAAACCCAGCTTGCGGCTGATCATTACAGCATCAGATCCGGATCGTTCTTCGTAATCAAAATCATAAATAGAATAGGAGTTAAAGATATCGTTGGGATTCCAAAGGGTTGTCATTCCCCAGTTAACCCGAAAGCGGCCGGTTTGCAACTGCCAGTCTTGATGCTGCCACGTAAGATAAAGGCGATCTAGCTGCGTGGTGCCGACAACACCCCTTTTGTCCAACCAGTTGGTCGACAAATCCATATAGCCAGGGTCAAAACCCACCAGTTGACCGAACCCCGGAGTTTCAGCGGTATCACCGAACAACAGACGGTTACGCATCCCGACATTAAAGCGGACATCACTGTTGAAACGATATTCAAAATTAAATCGTTGGTGAACAAGATGATCCAGACTGCTGCTTTGACCATCAGGAAAAGTCGCTGTAGCCATATATTTAAGATAACCGTTCAAGTCCCAGTCTTGCTCCGGCTCTAAACCTGGAACTTGTGCCATAACGGATACACTGACGACAGCGGCAAGCATGCAAAATCTCTTCACTGGCGACGATCCTCTTTCAGCTCCCCGTCTTCAAACACGATGACCCGCCGTGCCCGCTTAATCACCCGGGGATCATGGGTCGAAAAGATAAACGTCGTCCCTTCTTTCTCGTTTAGCTGCTGCATGATATCGAGCAGCTCGGCGGTACTTTGCGCATCGAGGTTGGCTGTCGGCTCGTCAGCCATCACAAAGCGTGGCCTTGGCGCCAGAGCCCTTGCCACCGCAACCCGCTGCTGTTGGCCACCGGATAACTTGGCTGGAATTTTATGTTGCTGATCAGTAAGGCCAACCTGCTTCAGCAACGCACTGGCTCGCTGTCGGCACTCCTTTTCGCTATGGCCTTGCAGTTGCATCACGAACTCGACATTCTCCAATGCAGTCAGTACCGGCAGCAGGCTGTAATCCTGAAAGATAAAGCCGATATGATCACGACGAAATGCGATCAACTCCTTCTCTTTCAACTCGCAGATGTCGCAGTCATCAATACGTACCTCACCCGAGGTTGGTGTATCAATGCCTCCCAACATATTGAGCAAGGTCGTCTTGCCAGAGCCCGACGGCCCCATCACGGCAACAAACTCTCCTTGTTCAATAGCCAAGTCAAGGCTTTTTACGGCATGAACCGGAAAATCCGAATCAGGATTATAGGTTTTACAAAGCTGGTTAGTCTGAATCGTCATGATCAATGTTTCTCCGCCATTGCATCAACAGGGCGCTGCTTTAGAATTTGGCGCGCCGGATAAAGTGCTGCCAAAATGCTCGCTGCTACTACGGTGATAAAAATCATCTGGTAGTCCGTCAGGGAGACCTGAGGATACAAAGTGGTATCGACACCGAACGCCCCGAGCCCTTCGGCAAGCTTGCCGAGCGGTACACCGGTATGCTGCAAGAGCCGCATTAGCCCCACACTACCGGCTATCCCCAGTAATGCACCAGTGATCCCAAGCCATGCTGTTTCCAGCATGATTAACAAAAAAATATTGTACTTTTGCATACCTACCGCCATCAGCACACCGAACTCCCGGGTACGCTCGAATACTGACATCAGCATTATATTGACGATGCCAAAGCTCAGTGCGAGGACAAAGATCCCCAGCATAATCGCATTGCTGGTACCCATCTGGTTAATAATCGAAGCCAGCATCGGTTGGACCTGCTGCCAGTCCCGGACGGTATTTGGGTTTGATGTCTGCGCTTGCAGTACGTCTCGCAACGAGAACGCCGCTTTTTCGTCATCCAGCAATATGGCTATTTCATGGCTGCCTTCAATGCCGGCCAATGCCATTAGATCGCCACGCCGAACAAAGACATTTCCTTCATCAAAACTTGAAGTGGGAGTTTTAAAGATCCCACGAACACGAAACGCCGCCCCGGTTACATCACCGCTGGCGTTGGTGAATGTCAGTACTACCTTGGACCCGACACGCAGCCGCAACCGTTCAGCCGTTTTGTTTGAAACCAAGACAGGGTTGCGCCCTTCCAATGACAGCCATTCACCTTGCCGGATATTGGCTGCCAGCGGTGTTACCAAGGCTTCTGACTCCAAATCAATGCCATTGATTCTTACCCCGCGGGCGCTGCGTGCCGAGGCGACCATTCCATCAGCAACAAACCGTGCCGACATGGCTCTTACCTGCGGCAGTTGTTCAATTGATGCAATAAGCTGGTGGGAATCGACAATCGTTGAATTGATATCAGGGTTATTGAGGTAGCGGCTGTTATGAACCTGGATATGACTGGTCTGCCAAGCAATAGCGTTATCTATCATGCTGCCGTACATGCCCGTCATAAAGCCCATCATACTGACTACGCCCATCAGACCGAATACCATGGCACTGAGCATGATGCTGGTTCGTAATTTATTGCGCCATAAATTGCGCCAGGCCAATTTAACCAGCATGTCCGCCTCCTTTTAATGCACTGACCAAGTCCAGCTGATAGACACGCCACATCGGATAAATCAAGCAAAGTAGCAACAGACCCAATACGATCGTTATCTGATTAACAAACAGCCATGGTTCCAGCAGGATCGGCAAGACCGGATCCCAGCCCATTTCCAGGATCATTTCCGCCGTCTCGCCCGTTAATACTATCGGGTTATAGTAAAACCAGATAAGAAATGGTGCGGAGATCCCCAGCCCAAGTACAACCCCCAAAAGAGCAATAAACAATGATTCGATACTAATGAGAGCAAGCAGCTTCTTTCGCAATAGTCCGGTGGCCAGCATGACGCCAAACTCGCGCTGGCGCTCTAGGGTCATCATCAGCAAAGTCGCGAACAAGCCGAAACCCACCACACCATAAAGCAGGTACATCATGATAATGCCTCCTGCTTTATCCATCAGAATTTGCTGTGCCATCTCCGGAGAAAGATCCTGCCAGTCACGGATGTTTGCCAGCCCGTCATAATCCGCGCTTAACTCTGCAACAGTCTGAGGCAGTGCCGACAAAATACGAGTGTGCAGCACCCAGGCCGTGACTTGCTGTTCGGTGCTGTATAAGGTCTGCGCCAGTGCCAACGGCATATAAACCAGCTGGTTATCAAGCTGCGGCATCGGGAAATCCAGTATCCCTTTGACAGGATACAAACCTGCGGCAGTCTGGCCCCGGTATCCCTGACCGTAAAGGATAATTTCATCACCGACCTGCAGATTTAGAAAACGAGCCAAGCCTTCGCCAATCAATACTTGCTGATCATCGGCAGACAAGAACGTCCCTTCACTTAACTTGCCTGCTATACCCGAGTAGTCGTTCTCCTGCTCGGGGATCACGCCCATTACCATCACACCTTTCGATTTGTCGCCAGCAGCCGCCAATGCGAAGGATTCTATTCTCGGCAATATACGTTTGATATTGGGGTGGCTTTTAGCTGGGGCAATAAACTGACTATCTGCTGGCAGCAAATCATCAATACTCTGGCTATCCGAAAACTCAGGATGCTGAATTTGTATTAACCCGGTGTAGAAACGGGCAGCATTCTCAATGTTATTGGCATAGCTCCCTTCTTGCAGGCAGCGCATAAACAACGACAGCGCAAGCGCCAATGCCAGTGCAGATGCGGTAAGAACCGTCCGTCGTTTCTGCCGCCATAAATTGCGCCACGCTAACTTCACTAACATAAAACCTCCTGTTTACGTCAGTCACGCAGTGCTTTCATTTGGCTTAACGAGAAAAAGCTGTCTTTTACAGCAAAATCAAATTGTGCCTGATGGGTAATAATCTGGGTTTTATTACCCGGCTTATCCGCAGGCAGCATTTCCATTCTGGACGCAAGCTGCCGCCCACCCAGCATTTTTACATCGTAGGTTTTCATGGTGTTGACCAGCTCATCAAACTCGTCGTAAAACTCAACCTTGCGCTGCAGGTAAGTCTTTTGAGAGATCCACAAACGGACCTTATTCCACACCACTGGTGCATTCGGTTTGGCAATCGCATCGATAACCCAGGTCGGATCGGAATCAAATACCTCCTTACCGACCATCTGGTGGCGATAATCCACCACAATGGAAGACTGATTAATTAAGTCATCATTGGTAAAATCCGAGCCCATCCAAGACTGACTGAGCATCGAAGGGGCGATTTTGACGACCCTCTCGATGCTAGGGATCCAATTCCACATTTCCCGTTGGCGCTTGAGCGATGCACTGCCCTTGTCTTTTGCTGGTGCAGTCACCAATACCAGTGACAAGTCCATGCCCTTGCTCCAGGTTTTCATACTCATCGAACGCGTCCAGTCAGGACGAATGATCTTCATCGTCGCTTCGGTATAGCTCGAATCACCCCGCATTTGCAGATCAGACTTTCTGACGATTTCAGTCGCGGTCTCGGCAAAGATCGACGTAGAGAACAGAGCCACCACGACTGATAGTAAAATAGATAAATCACGCATAACTTTTCCTTAGCAAACTGTCGATGAAAACAAACTGGTATTCTGTGAAAACAAGTCCTCGTTTCATGAAACAAGTTTTGGCTTCATGTGAGTAGGTAAACGTATTTATTTAAACCAACCAGCCAAGGTGCCCTGATCGATAAGCGTCAGTGAGCCTGTCGGCGCCCCGAGGATCCGCTCTATCGAAAACTGGGTCGCTTTGACTTTGCGTAGTGCTCGTTGAAACGGCTGCTCTTGAGTCTTCTGATCGAGAAGTAGATCGGTCAACCCATCTGAAAAAGCATGCAACACTGCAACCACCAGCTCGGCAACAACAGTAGGTGTTTGGGTGTCAAACACACCTTCATCAATCCCTTGCCTGATAATAACGGTAAAATCTGCAGCCAATAATTTTGAGCTTCTCGTTATTAGCTTATGTTTTAGCGGCAGGTTCTCATCCATATTGATAATTTTGGCAAAACTAAGCAGCCCTTCTTTTTGTTCAATCTTCCAATGGTTCGTGACAACCAGCAGCTGATTCCACTTACTGATCGCATCTATTCCAGGGTCGATGATCAGCTCCCCCACCAAGGTTTGGTATTGCGACTGCATATCGTCGACCAAGGCTTCCAGAACAGCCTGCTTCGAATCAAAGTAATGATAAAAAGCACCTTTCGAGACTCCGACAGCGGAGATCAAATCATTCACTGACGTGCTTTCATACCCCTTGCTATAAAACAAATCTTGCGCTGCTGCGATAAATTCACAACGCCTTTCATCAGCGGCTTTGATGACTCTCGCCATAGGGATTTTCTCTAAATGCTTGCAATATGCTCACAACCGACCGACCGTCGGTATGTGATTAAAATATAAGCACCAGACTTGGTTTTTTACAACACCATTGCCTGCTATTTGAACGATTTAATATTCTAGATGTGACATAGCCTGATAAAGGCACGAAGAATCGCAATAAAGAGAAGAGGGAGTGTTACTGAGGAGAACTTGGAGGCATAAAAAAACCGATGCCTGAGCATCGGTTTAAATGTGTGGTGAACCGTTAGCACGCTGGAATTTAATTCGAAACCAAGACAGAAATACCTAGTTGATAATTATCAATGAGCACTTCCAGCACAGCTACCATATTAAATAACCAGTGATAACAATTACTCGGCTAGCATGCGACGTGCTGCTTCAACTACCACTTTAATTGAACGCGCTTCAGTCTTTTTCAACGTCGCGTGATCTGGGATCTCTTTCTGAGTACGGTTGATGATAACACCGGCTACACAGCCTGCACGTAGGCCTGAACTTGCACACATGGTTAGCAGTGTTGCTGATTCCATTTCGAAGTTCAGAACACCCATTTGTTGCCACTCATCCATCGAACCTTGGAAACGGCGTACTACGCGACCTGAGAATGTGTCGTAACGCTCTTGACCTGGGTAGAAAGTGTCTGAAGATGCTGTTACACCCGTGTGCACTGTAGCGCCATCGGCATCACACGCTGCTTTCATTGCAGTTGCTACGTTGAAGTCAGCTACTGCTGGGAACTCCATTGGCGCGAAGTGAAGGCTAGCACCGTCTAGACGAACTGAACCAGTTGAAACGATCATATCGCCAACATTGATATGTGGCTGAATTGCGCCTGTTGTACCTACGCGCAGGAATGTACGAACACCTAGCTGAGCTAGCTCTTCTACAGCAATAGATGTTGATGGGCCACCGATACCAGTTGAACAAACAACTACAGACTTGCCGTCTAGCTTAGCGCGGTAAACCGTATATTCACGAGCACTTGCCAAGAATTCAGGGTTATCCATTAGGTTAGCAATTTTTTCAACTCGTGCTGGATCACCAGGAATAATTGCTAGCTCTGCACCGTTAAGATCTTCTTTGTTTACACCTAGATGGAAAACTGCGTTGTCAGACATAATCATATCCTTTCTTATACTATTTACCGCGCGTTAGGGAAGTTTGAACCTGCGGTTATTTATCAAAATAATTTGTGTTTTGACAATACTCTAAACAAAGCACTCTCAAAACACATGATAACGATAGCCGATAGAATGACAGTTTTTAGTGACAGGAATCACAACGATTGAAATGTCGTTAATTTCATTTCTCATAGAAAGGTGATCAATATCACGCAAAATCGTTTACTTATGCTTTGCGTCACAAAAATATTATGGCCCAAAAAAAGAGCGCCACACTGGTGGCACTCTTAAGATGATAGATTAACTAACGGCAATTACTCTTCAATTTTTGCTTTAAACCGGAGCAACCTTAATGCATTCAGTGTCACCAATGCGGTCGCGCCACTGTCAGCCAATACTGCAACCCATAGCCCTGTCATACCTAGCAATGTAGTTATCAGGAAAACGCCCTTCAATCCCAGTGCCAGTATGATGTTCTGATGGATATTGGCCAGCGTGGCCCGAGACAGTGCAATCATCACTGGCAACTCCGATACCCGATTATGGGTTAATGCGGCATCTGCTGTCTCAAGTGCCACATCGGTACCGCCTCCCATCGCAATACCAATAGAAGCCGTCTTCATTGCCGGAGCATCATTGATGCCGTCTCCGACCATAGCGACTTTCGCATTTTGATTAGCAAACTGGACTTCGGTTACTTTGTCTGCCGGCAGTAAACCTGCTCGATAATCTATATCAATTTCACCTGCAATAGCCGCTGCTGCACGAGGGTTATCTCCTGTCAGCATTACGGTATGAATACCCATCGCCTTCAAATTTTTGATGGCTTTGTGAGTATCATCTCTCAGGTTGTCACGCCAAGCTATCAAGCCGACTGGCAAACCGTTGCGAACGGCGACAACCAAGGTCTTGCCCTCACCTTCCAACAGTTCTGATTCGGCTTGTTGGCCAGGAGTCAGTGTTACCGATTCCGGCAACCTGTCAGCGGCAGCGAGTAGCAACGTATCCCCATCTATCTCACCCTTGATCCCACGCCCTGGCAGCGCTTCTCGTTCAGAGGCTTCAATAACCGACAACCCTCGATTTTTCGCTGCGTTCACTACAGCCTGAGCAAGCGGGTGTAATGATCCCGCTTCGACAGCTGCAGACTGACGCAACAGTCTATCTTCGTCACCATCCCAACTAACAATATCAGTCATCACCGGTTTGCCTTCGGTTAGCGTACCTGTTTTATCGAAGGCAACCATTTCAATATGACCGAGCTGCTCAAGCGCCGCTCCACCTTTAATCAGGGCTCCTCGCCGTGCAGCAGCAGCCAAACCGGAGGTAATTGCTGCCGGTATCGATATCACCAGCGCACAAGGACAGGCAATCAGCAATAAGGTCAGCCCTTTGTAAATCCACTCATCCCATGATTGTGCAAACAGCAAAGGTGGCACCACTATCACCAAAGCGGCTAACACTATCATTGCCGGGGTGTACAGGCGGCTGAAACGATCAATGAAACGCTCTAGCGGTGCCTTACGAGACTCGGCATCCTCAATCAGATGCAAGATCCGATCAATAGCATTGTCACCTTGCTCCGATACGATTCTTAAACGTACCACTTTATCTGTCACCAACGAGCCAGCCATCACTTGTTCACCAGGCTGTCGCTCAACAGGAACCGATTCTCCCGTTAATGCGCTCTCATCAAAACTTGCGGTTATATCAACAAGCTCGGCATCGGCTGGCAAACGAGCACCCGGTGCAACTTCAATGACATCCCCTTTTGTGAGATCTTCTGCTGCAACTTTTTCCCTTGTACCATCAGGGCGAATGACCATGGCCTGCTCTGGCACAAGATCCATCAGGGCTTTTACCCCGCTTCTCGCCCGGGAAGAGGCATAGCCTTCAAGCTGCTCGCCAATAAGAAATAACAGCAAGACCATGGCCGCTTCTGCGGTCTCTCCCAAATAGAGCGCACCAATTGCCGCGACGCTCATCAGTGTCTCGATCGAAAACGGAGAGCCACTTTTGCCGAGCGCTATGGCTTTTTTTACTATCGGAATAAGCCCTAACGCCGTCGTGAGTGTAAACGCGATTAGGCCATAGGTTTCTGAACTTTTATCGATGATAAAAGAGATCAGCATCATCGTCGAAATTACGATGATAGGTAAATTCTGCTGAAGAAAGCTTTTGCTCTCTGTTTCACTTTCTTTGCTACGTGTTGAGACTAGCGGAAACCCCGTTTCTTTAGCTTTGGCTTCAATAACATCAGCCTGTTTTCCTGACTGACAGTTAACGACCAGCTTTTGGGTCGCAAACATCACCTTGGCCGTATCAACACCCTCGATGCCGGACAGGGCTTTTTCAAGTTTGCTAGCACAGCTTGGACAGTCCATATTCTGGACTTTCCAACTTAATGTTTTACTGTGAGTCGATTGGGTGAGTGCCGCTTCAAGGGCTTGCTCATCTTCAATACTTATAGAAGCGCTACAACAGCTGTTACCCGAACAACTACTAGACTCATAATTATGTTGATGGGTATGTTGATGGTCATGCTGATGAGTATAAACGGGATGTACGGAAGGTCTGCCGGCAGCGGGTTCCTCATCGGCACCAGGATCACCACAACAACCAGAATCAGCTGAATCGCTACACGTCACGGTTACTGAGCTGCAACAATCCTGCATTGTTCCACTTTCAACCTGAACAGTGCTTGCGTTGACTGCCATCGATTTTACAGTATGGATATGTGGTTTTTTGTTATTGCATTGAGCACACATGGTTTCTCTCCTCGGTATGCTTTATTTGGTCAATACAGTAACTATAAACCTTGGAGCTRGGTCTAAGGTCAAGGGGAAATGACAATCTTTCTCGACATCATTTCATTTGGGAAGGAGTATCACTATGGTCTTTTGAGGCAATAGGGGCATCGCTCGACTCAAATTGCCTGGCTTGTTTTTCATGCAAGGCCTCAATCAGCTTGCGATCCAACTCGGCGAAATACAAGTCTTCTTCAGCCTTACCCTTCCGGCGCATGTTTTCAACGAAATCAACCATAATATCTACCTCCAGCCATCCACTCATCTTAATAGTAGTTGATAAGCGAGCAAACATTTGAAACCGAGATACGGCAATCTCTCTGAAATTGATCCAGGGCAGATTATTCAAATCACGGTGATTTTACGAAATGGAAATTGAAGTGAGTAAGGAGAGTAAGGAGAGTAAGGAGAGTAAGGAGAGTAAGGAGAGTAAGAGTGAGACAAGCAAAGTATGAATGCAAGGACGGCTTTCCTTGCATTCAAATTACCCTTAAAGCTAGCAAGAATACGGCTTGCAACTAATGCAGTCTGGAACTAGCGAAGGCGTCTAAACACCACGCTATTATCAAGAATATCGCTCCAAGGCTGATAGTCCAGTCCCATATCGAACACGTATTCGGTGATCAAGCTACGTGCTGTCGTCAGCAGAGCATCGGCTTTCCAAGGCTTTTCATAATAACTCTCGATCCGAGCACGGTTAATTGCTGCTATCGTATCCTGATGAGTCGCCTGACCGGTAAGCAGTACTTTCTTAGTTTGGGTGAAACGCGGATCCTGAGAGATGTCAGTCAACAACTCCACCCCCGTTTTACCCGGCATCACGTGATCGGAGATCACCAAAGCAATAAACTCACCCTCGGCATCCAGCTCATCCATCAGCTCCAATGCCTCGTCAGCCGATTCACAGTCTTCTACATGAAAAAAGTCGTTCAGCGGCGCCAAGTCCTTAAGCACAGCGCTCAGCACTTCCCTCTGGTCATCTACACAGATGATATTTAGCTTTTCCATAACCATCCCTTACGCGATTGGCAGTTTAATTCGAAATTTGGTTTTCTCTGAGTCACTCTTAAGTGCGATTGTGCCGCCATAGCTCTGCACTATTCGCTGAACAATTGATAGACCCAGCCCCAAGCCAAACGACAGCCCCCCCTTTTTGGTGGTGAAGTTTGGCTGAAATACTTTTCTTCGTGTTGCTTCATCAATCATCGGGCCATTATTACTGATGGTAATAAGCAACCGATTCTTTGAATGTCGGGTGATAATCTCTATCTGCGGATCCTGTGTTTGCTCCATCGCATCACAGGCATTTTTAATGATATTCACCCATACCTGTACCAACTCGGTAGTACTGGCCGTTATTGTCGGCAACACGGCCGGCCGCAGTACCACATTGACTCGCCGGAGATTACTTTGCAGCAGCGACAGTGATTTATGGATTGTATCGTTGATATCAATATCAGGCTGGCGGGCATGGTCGGTCCCCCCCAGTTGCTTGACTGAGCGCACTATACTTGCCGCATGTTTCGACGCTAACCGCATATCATGCAGATCACGCCCCATATCCCAATACTGCAATGCCTCATCAAGGTTTTCTAGCCAGTCATCCGGGATATCTCCCTTTGGCTGAGCCCGTGCCAATTGCCGGGCCTGCTCTCTCTCAAGATCATACCGTTCTTGCAAGTCCTTGGCCCTTTTTCTAACCTCGGCAGAAGTCGATGACTGCCCGGTACAAATGCCAAGATCAATAAACGGACTGACTTCAGGTTTGTTTTCTTGCAAAAACTGGCAAATAGCACCCTGCAGGCCCTCAGTCTTACTACTCAGAACCCCCACGGCATTATTCAGCTCGTGGGCAATACCGGCAGCCAGCTGGCCTAGCGTTGTCATCTGCTCTGCCGCATAAAGTTTCTGGAGCGCCTTTTCTTTTGCCAGTGCCTGCATGCCGGTCATCATCTGACGCTGCGCCAGTTCATGAACCATCACAGGCATAAACTGCTCACTGAACGAGCCGTATGTTTCCGGCTCCTTGGCCTCGGTATTAAGATCTATCCAGGCTAGCTCGCTGTCTGTTTCGGCAATGACCGTGGTTGACGCCACGAAAGTCTGCGAGAAAAAACTATGCACCCCAAAAAACATCCCCTGATCGACCCGAAACACTTTTGCCGTCAGTTCACTGTTTTCTTTATTGAAGTAGCCAGACAGCTCACCTTTCTTCACCCAATACAACTTATCGTTATAACCGTCTTGCTTGAGCACCTGTGTACCCGCCTTGACGGTAACCGAACGTGCAGGCTCTCGAAAATAAACATCGATAATACGCTGTAAAGCTTTCGGTTGATGCATCGGTTCTCCGAGATAAAAGTGGGGGCAAACACCAAAAATAGCCGCCCCCAAATCCAGTTAAATATGATCGATTAGGTGCAGCGCCCAAATCATCACAAAGCTCAGCAACACACCCACAACACCGATGATCACGCCCACGCGGGCCATCTGATTGCTCTGGACATGGCCGGTAGCATGAGCCAGCGCATTTGGCGGCGTACTGATCGGCAAAGACATCCCCAGCGACGCCGCGAACGTAACCACCAATATCAAGGTGATCTCGCCACCAAGCGGCACCAACGACGTCATAGAAGTGCCGAGTGCTGCCATAATTGGCATCAGCAAGTTGGCTGTCGCAGTATGTGACATGAAGTTGGCCATCAACAAGCAAAGCAGTGCCGAACCCGCCAGAACGACATATGGCGAATAGCTATCGAACGGAATACTGTGAACCAGCAAGCGGGCTAACCCTGTCTGATCAAGCGCCAAGCCAAGCGCAATACCGCCGGAAACCAACCACAGGACATCCCAGGAAATTTTCTTCAGATCTTCTTTATTGATAATGCCGGTTAGCGAGAATACGGCTACGGGGATAAGTGCAACGGTGTAGGAATTCATACCATGTGATGACCCCATCAGCCACAGAATAATCGTCAGGGCAAAGGTAATATATACCGTTATCGCTTTGGGGGTTTTCAGGAACTTCCCTTTGATGGTGAGTTCAATTTTCTCTTGTTTTGCCGGATAGAGCATATTGATAAGCATCCAGGCAAACACCAGCAGCACGGCAACAAAAGGGACGCCAAAGAACATCCATTCACCAAAGGTGATCAAGTTTTCGCCCGTCAGGTACTTCAAGGCAATGGCATTAGGCGGTGTACCGATTGGTGTACCGATACCACCGATATTGGCAGCGACAGGAATACAGAGCGCGAACGCTATCTTACCTGGGTCCTTGGCACCAAACAGCGCAATCACCGGTGCCAAAATCGACAACATCATCGCCGTCGTGGCGGTATTGGACATGAACATCGAGAATATAGCGGTGATCAACATCAGGCCGAACATGACATACTTGGGCTGGGTTCCAAAAGGTTTCAATAAGACCCGTGCTAAGTTGACATCCAGTCGATACTTAGTCGCCGCCATGGCCAGAAAAAAGCCCCCCAGAAATAACATAATGATAGGGCTTGCAAAGGTGGCCATGATATCGCTGTAGGTGAGTAACTCGCCAAAATAGGCCTGCCCCTCTCCAGCCCGAAACAGGTACAGTCCCTTGTTTGACAAGAGCAGTAGCTCCAGCACGATGATCACAACCGAAGTAGCATAAATCGGGATCGGCTCCAGGACCCAACACAAGGCAGCCAGCAAGAAAATCGCAATGACTCGTTGCTGGATAACAGTCAAACCTTCTACAGGAAATGCCGAGGCCGGCAGGATTAATATCAAAAGAGGGATCAGGATAGGCACAATGTACCTTATATATTGGCGCATAACGTGGATATTCCCTTAAAACAATAAAATATGCTGCTTATGCCTGTATTCATCCTTTTCGACATTCCGAGGATTCTTGTTATTCGGAAGAAGTAACAACAGGCATAAGAATCTAGCGGCAATAAAGTGTCCTTATGCCGATAAATATATAACTCTTAGGTAGTAAACATTGTGCGTACAATAGGGAGGGAAATCTTCGAATCAGATCAATAAACGAGTGAAATGTAAATAAATTTAACGTTTCTGAGCGGTAGGCCCGCAATAAGGATCACGGGCATAAAATCCGGCTGTTTTTGCTACTTTGTTTCGGTAACCAACTGCTCGTCTAGCGCATCTTCCTGTCCCATATAGGTACGGGAAGAACAGAATGGGGTTAAAGGTACCTGCGGTTCCAACACTTCAAGCTCAACCTGCCTTTGCTCGTGCTCTCGCGCCATAATAGCCACTTGCTTCATGACCAATACCACGGCAATTACCCCAAACACCACCGAGCCTAATGCCTGACCAATCAAGACACCTCCGGCACCAGCAATGTAACCGCCAACCATGACAAAAGGAATCGTCCCAATAGTCGCTTTACCCATGTTGAGTGCCGTCGACCAGGTTGGACGATTTAGGTTATTAAATGCGGCATTGGCGACAAACATGGCACCATTGAAAATGAAGGTAACCGCAACGAACGAACAGAAAATGGACAGTAACTCTGCAGCATCTCCCTGCAAGCTAAACATTGCGATCAGGCTATCTTGCACTGACCACAAAATGGCGGCGACCAATATGCAGTAAAACGAAACAAACAACATGGCATCGCGCAAAGACCGAGTGATCCGATCCCAGCGCTCGGCCCCAAAATTCTGTCCAATAATCGGTCCAATCGCGCCGGACAAAGAAAAAATCAAGGCAAAACTTACCGGCATAATCCGGCCGATCACCGCATAGCCGGCAACAAAACTCTCGCCAAACTGCGCAATATTACTGGTAACAATAGCATTGCCAATCGGAGTCGCTGTATTGGTTAAAATTGCCGGAAAAGCGATTGCAGAGACTGGCAACAGCGACATTAGAAATGATTTAATTTCAGGCTTAGCCACCAAGTCATGCCGAACGATCACAGCATGTAGCGAAAATACCATTACCGCCAAACGAGCAAACACAGAAGCAATAGCAGCACCTTGAACCCCCATTGATAACCCGAAGATAAACAAGGGATCAAGCACCGCATTGACGCCACCACCAATCAATGTCGCTACCATCGAACGCCTTGCGTCCCCGACACCACGCAATGCCGCGCCAGCAGACATTGAAATCGCAATCATGGGAGCACTGGGTAACAAAATAGTCAGATAATCTGTTGCCGCTTCTGCCACCCTGCCCTTAGCCCCGATCATTGCCAGGAGCTGAGGCAATTGCCACATCATGAGTGATACTAGTATACAGCTGATAATAAAGGCGAAAATCATAACATTGACTGTCATATTTCGGGCTTTGTCCCTTTTCCCGGCCCCCAAAGCACGAGAGACCAGCGCTCCCATCGCGATCGAGGTTCCAATTGATGCCGAGGTAGAAAAGAATACCAAGGTACCGGCAAAGCCAATTGCTGCTGCCAGTTCGATCTCGCCCAACAAGCTGATAAAAAACATGTCCAGCAGATCAACGAGGAATAACGCCATCAGGCCAACAGCCCCCGTCCCCGACATCACAATGATATGTTTCATCGGCGAGCCTGTTACAAACTTGGCGTGTACGTTATCTCGGGGACTATTATCCTGAAGTGATTTGGCCACAGCGGCTCCATTTCGTCTATGTGCAATTCTTAACGACTTACTCGCAAAAGAAAAAGGCGCATTAAGCGCCTTTTAACAATCATCTTGATAAGTTTGTTTTATACCGGATGTTTGAAACAGTCAACGATCTGGTTACTGATTGCAGTTAAAACATCTCGACGGGTAATAACACCAATAAGTCGACTCGTTTCACTATCGACTACCGGATAAATTTTCGGTTTCTGACCTGACATTGTTTCAGCTAGTTCAATAATGGAATCATCAGGAGCGACAGTCAGCACATCCTGTCGCATACATTCACCAACAGTATGGGTATCTTGACAGTAGTACCCAACTTTCAATAACTTATGGATCATATCCTGCTCAGATAAAAAGCCGACAACCTTTTTTGTTTCATTAATGACCGGCCCACCGATTTGTTTGGCAGTCAACAATTTATCGAGAGCCTGAGATAATGACATATTGGGATCAAATGTTACCGGGCGCGCATTCATGTAATCTTTAACTTTTAACGATTCCATGCATCCCCCTAAATGAATTATTAATGCAAGAAAAACAGGTGGTTCGTCTTTTTCTACCTGTCGCGTTAAATTAAGTGTCGCCCATTTATCTGAAAATACTAAATAGAAATAAACAATTTCATCAATAGATTTATTCTATCAATCTTGGATGCTTGGGTTTTGGCATAAAAAACCCGCTTAGGGCAAGCGGGTTTTAAGGGGAAATCAATAACGAGATATTTATCACATCGATTTACATAAACAACATCATCAGCATCGCCAATGGTAACTGATCACCAGAGGCAAGAATAATTTTGTCCCCTTCAATCTGCATCTGCAACGAGTAGTAGTCTGCACCTTTCTCGACAATACCGCCTTGCTCCATCATCGTGGCTTTTTCAAAAAGAACGGGATCGTCTTCAACCAGTTTAATTGGAAGGATCAAACTGATATCACCCGATAGTTTTTCTGAGATCTTCGCCATGTTTTCAGATGCACGTGCAATTCCCGGGGCAATAACCAGATTAAGATGACTTCTCACATCTCCTTTCGGCGTAACAAGGCTTAAGTCTTCAATGGTAAACTTCAACCCTTTGGCCACCAGCAGATCAAGCGCGAGTGCCGCATCTTTCGCTTGCTGTTCAGACATCTGCTCATCAATCTCATCGGCCATATTGCCCAGCCGACTGATCGCTGGATAATTTAAATCTGAAAATGCCAGCTTAAAATTGAAGTTGCGGTATTCCTGGCCATCTAATGACACAATTTTATCAATCGTCATCATGTTGGTATTGGTCAGTTGCTGCTCGGCTTGGCCTGACGCTTGTTCCGATTGAGTAAGCTCGTTATTCATCCCCAATACGACATTGTCAATCTCGACGCTTTTATCATTGATCAAGTCTTTGAAGCTGACATGTTTCATTACGAAGTCCTGGCTACCAATCCAAAACTGGCCATCAAGTAGGCCTTTGCCGCCACCTTCAAGCCCGGTCATGACCATTGACTCTTTCGCCGTGGTGGTTATTTTTGCTTCAGGTAGCTGATAGTGGAACTCTCCCGCCCCTTTTGCATCGACGGTCCCTTCCAGCACAAACGCTTTGATATCAGCCTTTGCCCCTTGCTCGTTCTTGAAGCTCACCGGTTTCATCGTAATGTTAAAATCAGTTTTGCGAGTCAAGGCCGTGGTTGTTGTAAAGCTGATCGGCGAAACCCCTTCTCCCCAAAGCTTATCGGCAACGGGCTGTAGATCTTCATCAAGCACCAACTCGCTGGTCGAGGTGACTCCCATGAAACCGTGGCTGACCTTGTGGTGAATAAACCAAACAGTCGGTAAGCCTTCTTCATCAAACACCGGTTTCCAATCTTCTTTGATTTCAATACGGGACACTGCATCTGAATTCAAATAACCACGATCGTAGCTTTCACTGCTGATGGTTAGGTAGGGATTCTCATATTTACCAACGGTATCTAAATAGATTTTCTCACCAATCTGCCCTGTTGCAAATGGCCAGCACAGTGCGATTGCTACCGCGCCCCCAACAGCACCAATTTTTTTCAACATTTTGTGTCCCAGTCTCTGAAGATGAAACAATAAGTCTACCACACCAATCTGAATATTCGTTGCATACACCCTATTTATCAACGACTAATACCAAAGGTTTGTAAGCCGTCTCTCAGTCTATTGTGGTGTTTTCTTGTACACTTTAAGTACTAAAACAAAAAAAGGGTCTGAGGGTGAATAATTTTGTCATTGTATGTCTGGATGACGATCCTAGCGTTGTCGAGCGCTTAAACCACGATCTGGCAGCCTTTTCGGCATTGTTCGACATATGCAACGCTTACAGTATCGAGGAGGCACACGACACTCTACAGTTTATTGAACAGAGTGACCAACGCGTCGCCATGGTGATCTGTGACAACGAGCTAGGCAGTGACAATGGCGTCGATTTTCTGGTTCAGTTGGATCAATACCCGGTTGCCAACCAGGCTCGATCGATACTACTCAATGACAAGCCACAGCTAGACGCCATTATGCAAGCAGTTAATGAAGGACGCCTTCATTACTGTCTAACCAAGCCCTGGAACAAAAAAGAGCTACATCAGGTTCTGCTCAAGGAGCTAACAACCTTTGTTCTCAAACACACAGAAGAAGACTGGCTGCGCTATAGCCAGATACTCGATCACCGCCGTATCCTCAATGCCCATATCGAAAGGCAAATGTCGAGTTTCCGTTCTGGCTTTATTCAAAATACCAATGATATTGATGATGCCAGCCTTGCCCGCCAAGTGACGGACGCACTTCATGAATTCTTTAACGGCAACGATGAAGACCGGGCCTGCCGTACCTATAGTGAAGGGCACCTGCTTACCAAGGAGGGCGAGCCGAACAACTTTCTGTGGTTTATCACCCAGGGAGAAATCGCCCTGTACAAAAAAGATGAATACGGCAGCAAGCACGAGGTCGTCAGGGTTGCCCCCGGGCATCTTGTCGGTGGTATGTCTTTTGTCACCGGAGAACCATCTTTCTCTACCGGTGTGACCCTAGATACCACCAATGTCATTAAACTCGATCGACAACTGTTTAACAAAGTAATGAACTCACGCAGTGAGCTTCTTCCTCTGTTTACCAATCTGTTGCTGCGTAACTTCAACCGTCGCCTTCAGGGCAGCATTCAAACCGAAATGCGCCTGCAGCAGACACTGAAATCTCTTGACGAGGCTTACCACCAGCTGGTCGAAAAAGAAAAGATGGCAATGCTTGGTCAGTTAGTCGCTGGGGTTGCCCACGAGCTGAATAATCCGGTTTCTGCTATTTTGAGGGGCAGCGATACCCTAAAGCAGACGATTTGCAAGCTCACAGATTCTCAGCTCAGTCATGAAAACCAGACTAGGGGCAATTACATTCTTCAACAGGCGATGCAATCTCGTCCATTATCGACCTCCGAAACCCGGCAGCGTGCAAAACAACTCGAATCGATATTGGATGACCGCCAGCTGGCCCGCAAGGCGGTTCAGATGGGAGTTGATAACCCAAAGTACCTCAATGACTGGCTGCTCCCGCAAAAAACACAGCTCAAGCCTGTAATGGCCGAGTGGGACAACTATTATCAGATGGGCAATTTCCTGCGATCCATTAATGTCTGCGCCCATAGAATCGCCGATCTGGTCAAGAGCCTGAAAAGCTACGCGCGCCAGGATGACGAAACGATACATACCGTCGATCTGCATGAAGGATTGGAAGATACCCTGGTCATATTTGAGAACCGCCTTAAGCGCCACCATGTAATCAAAGAATATTCGGCACTACCGCGATTGAATTGCCAGCCAATTGCACTGCAGCAAGTTTGGACTAATCTGATAGCCAATGCTCTTGATGCCGTCGAGGAGCCTGGAGAAATACATATTTCGACCCATTACACCCCCGACTCGGAGCAGCAAAAAATTGACATTGTTATCGAAGACAACGGCAAAGGGATCCCGCTCGAGCAACAACAGAAAGTTTTCGAGCTGAACTACACCACCAAACGCGAAGGCAACTTCGGGCTAGGTATTGGGCTATCGGTATGCCAACAGATCATCCACCAGCATGACGGTACTATCCGGGTCGAATCAGAACCCGGAGAATATACCCGGATGATAGTCACGCTGCCGCTTAATCAAAATCATTAAATATTTAACAAGCAGTTACCAAGCTGCTCGCACGCTCACGGAGCGAGTTAACAAGGAGGCCATATGAACAAATACCTCATCCTATGCGTTGACGATGAACGAGAAGTCCTCGACAGTGTGCTGCATGATCTGAGTAGTCTTGAAGAGTATTTCATTATTGAAGCAGCAGAGTCAGTTGATGAAGCCAAGGAGGTGCTCGCAGATACCATTGCCGATCATATCCCTCTCGCCTTGATCCTCTGCGATCATATTATGCCGGGCGAGACCGGTATTGATTTTCTGATTGAGCTTAAGAAACAGACCGAAACGACCCACTCACGCAGGGTGCTCCTCACTGGTCAGGCTGGATTAGAAGAAACCGTGCAGGCCGTCAACCATGCCAGCCTGGACTATTACATCTCCAAACCATGGGACGGCGACCAGCTCAAAGACATTGCAATTGATCAGCTAACCACTTATATCATTGATAATGAAAAAGAATTAATGCCATGGGCCAGAGTTCTCGATACCAGTCGAATCATGACGGCTCTCAGTGATAAACGGCTTTCACTCTCCGACATATAATTGTCATACAAACCTTTTCGGGGCAACAGGAAAATGTTATGTTGATCACATAATTAGTTCCCCGAAGAGGCAACACATGAAAGTAGCAGTCTTCAGCACCAAGAAGTATGATCAGAAATCTTTCGAGATCATCAACGCCAATTATCAGCACGAACTGACCTTCTTCGAATTTCGCCTTACTGCACAAACGGCCAGAATGGCCCAAGGATTTGATGCCGTATGCGCCTTCGTTAACGATGATCTCAGTCAAGCCGTCCTTGAAGAGTTAGCCAACAACAATGTTCGCCTGATCGCGATGCGTTGCGCTGGCTTTGATAAGGTGGATTTAGAAGCAGCCAAGACACTGGGAATTCAGGTAGTACGCGTACCTGCCTACTCGCCTGAGGCTATTGCCGAGCACACTCTGGGTCTGATGCTGAGCTTGAATCGCAGGATTCACCGAGCATACCAACGAACACGAGATGCCAATTTTTCGCTCGAAGGGCTCACCGGGTTTAACTTCCATGGTAAAACCGTCGGCGTAATCGGCACCGGTAAAATAGGCATTGCAACTATCCGTATTCTCAAAGGACTAGGCATGAATATTTTAGCCTACGACCCTTATGAAAACCCTATCGCCGTCGAGCTTGGCGTCACCTATACCTCTTTGGACGATATTTACCGACAAGCCGACGTCATCACTCTCCACTGCCCAATGACTGAAGAAAACCATCATATGTTCAATGCCGTTGCCTTTGACAAGATGCGGGAGGGAGTGATGATCATCAACACCAGCCGTGGTGAACTGCTGAACTCCAAGGATGCGATTGAAGCGTTGAAAAGCAGGAAAATTGGTTCTTTAGGTATCGATGTCTATGAAAATGAAAAAGATTTATTCTTCGAAGATAAATCTAATGATGTCATCAAAGACGATGTATTCCGCCGTCTGTCAGCCTGCCACAATGTGCTATTTACCGGTCATCAGGCTTTCCTTACCGAGGAAGCACTCGGTAATATCGCCGACACAACACTCAATAACATTGCCCGGTACGAGGCTGGCACAACCTCAGGAAACGAGCTAATTCGATAATAAATGAAAGCGGGAGTTTCTCCCGCTTTCAACCCGCAACTATACAACATAACCCCCTGTAATTAAGCACAACATTCAAGGTCAGGATCGCAATTTTTTTGTGATTATTGCTACATTTTTACGCTGTTCTTTATCAAAAAAGTAACTTAGTGTTGTAAAAATCTATGATTGCCCTGCTTTGTCCATTAAAATAGGCTCATTACTTTTGGCTCCACGGACTAACTTTCATGCGTAAAACACTTCTTGCCACAGGATTTATCTTGGCATCTATTTCTGCGGCTCATGCTGCCCAGACCACGATGAGTAACTTTAGTTACGATTACGCTGAAGCGCGTATTGGTATTAGCCCTCTCACCTATGGAGCTGGTTTCAGTAAATCAATCCACCCGAATGCCCATCTTACAGGCTCTGTTGACACAGAATTCGACAGCGACTGGGATTTAGCACTGGGTGTCGGCTTCCATGCACCAATCAATAACTGGGCTGATATTACCGGTGAGATTAAAGCACGAAACGCTAAGAACAATAGCGAGTTTAACAGCTCTGGCGGGAAGCTAGGTATGGAAGTAAATGTTGGTGTCCGTCAGTGGCTTGGTCCTCAGCTAGAAGTTGGCGGCCAGATTGGTCACCTAAATATTAGTGACCATGAGAAAACAATTGGAATGGTTTATGGCCGATTCCATGCAACCGAACTGTTTTCTATTGGCGCTCAAGCACGCTTTAACGAAGTCTACGGCGACCAGATTATGCTAACGACTCGTTTCAAGCTCTAATTAGCGCTTGAACAGAAACAGCCCCTGCTGGGGGGTTGTTTCTTTGTAAAACCTCTCATATCGCCGTCAACAAGCTAGTCAACCTGTACTTTCAGCCAGTCAAAAAATGCCTCAATTCTTGGTGACGATGCCTGCTCGCGTCGGCAAACAATGTAATAACTCAGCGGCGACAGTACCGACATGGCAAAAGGAGCAACCAATCGTTCTTCTTCAAGCATCTCGGCAATAAAGCCCTTCCTTCCCATTGCTACGCCAATCCCTCGCTCGGCAGCTTGCAATGCCAAATCGGCTCTATCGAAAGTGCAGCCGGCTTCCGGCAATAGTACGCCATGTCGCTGCGCCCAATATTGCCACTCATCATTGCGCCCCGCTCGAGCCCACGGTGCAGCATCGTGAAGCAACATACAGACACTCAGCTTTTCCGGTTTTCCATACAAATCATGAGCAATCGCGTATTCATGACTGCATACCGGTATCATACTTTCATCCATGAGCTTTACCGAATGAAGGCCCGCATACTTGCCGTGGCCGAAATAAATTGCGCAATCAAATGTTTCAGTCTGAAAATCGATTAACTCATTGCGAGTACGTAGATGAAAACGCAGAGCCGGATATTTATCGATAAACAGCTTCAGCCTTGGCAACAACCATGTCTGGGCAAACGTCGGAGGAACAGCTACATTGAAATCACCACTCAGTTCGAGTGTTTTTAGATCCCTTATTTCATGGGCTATATCGCCAAAGTTATGAGCGACGACCGTTTTTAGGCGCTTGCCCTCTTCGGTCAATGTCAACTTTCTTGGCTGGCGAATGAAAAGCTGCACTCCAAGGCTATCTTCTAAGTTCTTGATTTTATGGCTAACAGCACTTTGGGTTAGGCACAGGATTTCTGCAGCCCGAGTAAAGCTCATTTGATCGGCAGCAATCAAGAAGCAATGTAACCCGGACAGAACCGGACCAGTCAGTTTGGGTAGTCGCATATGGGTTTATAAAAAAACAGGATATTGCGGCTATCTTACAATAAAAAAAGCCACCAAAATATGGTGGCCAATAACTACCTACTCTGTAGTAATTACGCGTTATTCAATATCGCGCAATAATCGCTCTTTATGATCATCTTTCAGCAACGTCCAATGGCAACCATCAATAGCTCCAGCAAACATCCACAACAGTTTTAAATCTAAATCCTTGCCATGTGAGCTACGTACTTTCCGGTAAACTTCCGCGGCACCAAGCGAAATAAAACTACTGACGTCCGGGACACCAGCCTTCTTGACCATACGCTCTAAGGTCAAGCGCATATTCGGCAAGTCGCGCAGACGCTTGCTCCGTTCTGATGATTTAAATTCTTTTTCTTTTGTTGAAACTTGTATGGACTCTTGCACCAATTCGTCACATTGAGCTCTGTAATCAATATACAGACGAGTAACATCATAATAATTAACAACAGCTGTCGTACTACGCTTTATGTGTTTGAATTTACTGCAGTCAAAAGACGCCAACTTTGTATCCAGCGTTTCACCTCCGCGCAGAAACATCGACTGATCTGTCAATATGGCATACATGGCACCTTTGATAAAAATACCGGTGCCACCAAACATTGAACGTTTTTCATAATGGCCAAATTCGCGAAGATAATTAAATAAGTCATCCTTGATCGATCGCACAGGCTTCTCCCCCCGCTAAACGTTATTGGTCGTCTAATTTCAAGTAACTTAAGACAAAATGCGTCAACAAATTGACAATGACACATTGAATTAATTATTTCCACATATGAAACAGCGAACATTTGAAATTGAGATTTGCTGCATATTATCTATCGCAAATTAAGTTAAAAGTGACAAAATTTGACCATTTTTTTTGCGTATAACCTCCCAAAAACAGCGGGACAATTCGCTATCACACTATCGTTATTCTTGTCAGTCGCGACTATGGTTATAAATAATAAGTGGAGGGTATATCATGGTAGGCATTGCACTCTTTCCGTCATCCAGCCATCTCCTGCCAAATGGAAGGCTTGAAATAACGATTGCTGAAGAGCGATATATCCGAATGATCAAGCAATCTTTGGCATCAGAAAGAAGCTTTGCCCTTTGTATGCTCAATGAGTCTGAAGAACACGATGAAATAAAGAAAATTCCAGCCATTTCGACCGAAGTTCATATCATCGATTTCAATGCTCTAGATGGAGGGTTGCTAAGTATCTTGGTTGAAGGCAGTCAAACGGTTCGCTTATTGGCCATTAAAGTAGAGGACGATGGGTTATTGCGGGCAGATTATGAGCCTTACCCACACTGGAAAGCGGCTCCCATTGAGCCAGCAACCTTGTGCCTATCCGAGAAGCTGAAGCTCTTTTATGCCACCATGCCTGAAATTGGCTCTTTGTACTCAAAGCCGGAGTACGACAATCTTACTTGGGTCTGTCAGCGATGGATTGAAATTCTCCCGTTGGAAGTCCACTACAAACAGTTGTTGCTCACCCAAGAAAATATAAAACTTACCGTGCGCTTTTTACTTAAATTGTTAGACAACGACAACCTTCCGATCGCAGAACTTGTATAAGCCTAACATTTAGAAACAATTTCAAATTTTTTTATATTATACATCTGTCTATCAGTTACAGCTCAAGATAGAATAAAGACCTCGATATCAAGTTAGTAGTTGTAATGGCACACGTATCTTTTTTTTGGCTCAAACCAGAGAATGACAAAATCGTAAAAGGACTGGAATCTGAATTCTGTTCTTTAGTAAAAGACGCAGTCAAACAAAACCGTCTTACCCTTCCCCCTATTCCTGATGTTCTCGTTAAATTGCACGCTCTGTGTAACGAAGAAGATACAACCATCCGTGATGTGGCTGATTTATTGCTGGATGATCCCGGTATGGCGGCTTCGATTGTCAAAATCTCGAATACCATGATGTTTAACCGACGTAATGTCGTTTGCCATGATATTCAAACGGCAGTAAGCCGACTTGGTATTTTAAGAGTTCGCGACATTATTACTGCCCAAGCGATAGAAGAGCTTAAACGTAAAAATAGCTTCAGCCTTGGATGCAATGCCCTGTTGAGACAGAGTGCAATGCGTTCACGGCAACTCGCTGCAACAATGGCAATTGTGAGTCAGGGGCTCATCAACCACCCGGAAACACCGGCAAAAGTTGAGCAGGAAAAATCACTTCTGGCTGGTTTATTTGCTGATATTGGTCTGTTTAGCCTGGTACACGAATACCAGAGCTATTTGGACAGTGGTAATTACCTCGATATTGATATCGCCAAGTTTGTATTTGAGCATTGCTGCCAGGATGTCAGCCTCATTATCCTCAAACACTGGGGCTTTGATGATGATTACCTTGAAGTCGCTAGCAATACAGCCTCGCCTTATCGCGGTCAGCGCTCAAAGACTAGCTATCTGGATATTGCCCGCATGGCGAATCACCTATTGCTATTCAAAAGTAATGACGAAGCCATCGAGGAGCATCATGTCGAACTTGATCTCGCAGGTGCCGAAGTCATGTACGAGCTCACCAATTTGCCTGAGGCTGAATTTGATTTCCAAATTCGCAATGTGATCAAAAATAGCGGCTTCTAATTTCTACCTTTGCTAGAAATATATCCCGCTTAATTCTTTGCCGGCATGTTGTATTGACCCTATCTTATTGATACTGATAAGCTGCTTATCTCATTAAGAAATAGTAGCTTATTTGAATAAATATTTGCCGTAAGGATACACATGTTTTCAGGGATGCTTTATATCTTCCTGCCACTGGTGATCGGATACCTTATCCCAGTCAGCAAGGACTCAGTTCTGACATTCATTAATACGCAGACTAGCCGTCTTGTACTGGTAATCCTCGCGTTGATGGGCCTGAGCCTGGCAGGGCTCGACAATTTGGGGCAGAACCTGAATCAAATACTGACCTATACTGCTGTTTTTTTTATTTCTATAAGTGCCTGTAACCTACTTGCATTACCAATCATCGACAAGATCTGGCCCACGGCTACCAGCCAAGATCACCGCCAGCTACCTTTCATGAAAATGATGATGGAATCAGTCAAGCTGGTACTAGTTGTAGCCGGGGGGTTGGTTGTCGGCCTCTTGGCTGGTATTGATCTCAGTTGGGTCGACCAGGCTAGCGAAGTTATTTTGCTGATCCTGTTGTTTTTAATCGGTATCCAGCTTCGCAATAGCGGGATGACCTTACGACAGATCTTGCTCAACAAAAAAGGCATGACCATCGCGCTGATTATTGTACTGACCTCCCTGCCTGGCGGTATCATCGCAGCCGCAATCCTTGGTATTCCTGTAACCCACGGCCTCGCAATGGCATCAGGGTTTGGCTGGTATTCGCTGGCAGGAATATTGATGGGAGACGGCTTGGGACCTATTTTTGGCGGTGCCGCCTTTCTCAATGAGTTACTCAGGGAGCTCATCGCATTAAGCCTGATTCCAGTTATGATCAGCCGTTACCCAAGTACCGCGATTGGCTATGCCGGCGCAACAGCAATGGACTTCACCCTGCCTGTGATCCAGAATTGTGGCGGGATCCGCTGCGTACCAATTGCAATTGTCAGTGGGTTTATTCTCAGCCTATCGGTACCGGTTCTGATGTTGTTCTTTCTGTCGCTTTAACGACGGGACAGACAATAAATACCAAAAGGGAAGCCGAAGCTTCCCTTTACAATCAGATAATTTGATATCGTCCTAGTGACTACGGATCCACTCGTCCATATCTGATTTCAGGTTGTCAGACTTAGTTCCGAAAATTGCCTGAACACCACCGCCAGCAACCACAACACCTGCAGCACCCAGCTTCTTCAACTGTTCTTGGTTAACTTTTTCAACGCTGGCGACCGACACACGCAAACGCGTGATACAGGCATCAAGCCCTGTAATGTTATCTTTACCACCAAAGGCCATGACAAGTTCTTTTGCCAACTCAGATCCTTCTGCAGCAACACCCACGTCTTCGTCTTCGTCTTCACGACCCGGCGTTTTTAGATCTAAAGTACGAATTACAGTGCTGAAAACAATGTAATACAGCACCGCGTAGCCAAGACCAAGTGCAACTAACAGTAACATGTTATCCGCACGTGGCGACTGTACTACGAAGTCAATGAAACCATTCGAGAATGTATGCCCGTGTACAACACCTAGTGAGTTAGTTAGCACGTATGCTAGACCAGAAAGTACGGCGTGAATACCATACAGCACAGGTGCGACAAACAAGAATGAAAACTCAATTGGTTCTGTAATACCTGTCAGGAATGATGTCAACGCTGCTGACGCCATGATACCCATGACTTTTGCGCGGTTCTCCGGCTTAGCACAATGAGCAATTGCGAAAGCAGCAGCTGGCAGACCAAACATTTTGAATAGGTAACCACCCGCGAGCTGACCGAAGCCGTTACCTGCAACTCGAGATGCATCATCAGCCGTCAGGAAACAAGTCATAATACCGTTGACTTGCTCACCAGCATTATTTGTGCAACTACCGGCTTCATAGAAAAACGGAACGTTCCAGATATGGTGAAGGCCAAATGGGATCAAAGAGCGTTCAATCACACCGTAAATACCAAATGCTGTCACTGGGTTCTGGTTTGCTGCCCAATCAGAGAATGCTGCAATTGCAGAACCAATTGGTGGCCAGATGAAAGAAAGAAGAATGCCTAGTGCAATTGAGACGAAGCCAGTGATAATTGGTACTGCGCGTTTACCAGCAAAAAAACCAAGGTACTCTGGAAGTTTAATACGGAAGAAGCGGTTAAATGCCCAGGCAGCAACACCACCGGCAAGAATACCACCCAATACGCCGGTGTCGATTTTGTCAACACCTAGCACGGTTGACATTACAGCCAGTGTCGCAGCCATAATACCATAACCAACGATAGCGGACAGACCTGCTACACCATCGTTATTTGTAAAGCCTAATGCTACACCTACTGCAAACAGCAGCGGCATCTGACCGAATACAGAACCACCTGCCTGCTCCATAATTTGAGAGACTACATCTGGCAGCCAGCTAAAATTAGCAGCGCCAACCCCCAGCAAAATGCCGGCGACCGGCAAAACCGATACAGGCAACATAAGCGCCTTACCGACTTTTTGCAGGTTAGCAAAAAGGTTCTTAAACATAGTGTGCTCCTGAGTGAGATTGTTTTAGTTAGATATCAAGTCAGTGCAAGCGACCTACCCCCGTAGTCATAATGCTAGCACCACTTTCCTTTTTTATTGCGGCAATAGTATAAAATGCCACATTTTATAAAACTTGATAACCATCAATAATACCCAAAAGGAATGAAATTAAATTTCATAACTATCAGTAAGATATAGACACTCATCTCAGGAAAACAACGATACCCCCATAAGCCATTGATAGTTAGGCATATAATAACTATTCGCGAGAAGTGCAAGATGTAACTATATTTCAGTTACGTAAGAAATATTTCTTCATGTAACAAAACTAACGCATCCTAATTTGTTTAGAAAACAAGCAGAAGAAGCAACAGCAATAAAAAAAGGAGCAAAAGCTCCTTTTTTATTCACTGGATGTTCGAAGATCGAACGACTAGCGTTCGGCCCGCGAAAAAAGAGTGAAGAAATTATTGGAGGTTATTTCTTCAACCTCTTCTACCGATACCCCTTTTAGCAGGGCAATATACTCGGCAACTTCACGTACATAGGCTGGCTGGTTTTGTTTTCCGCGGTACGGAATAGGTGCCAGGTAGGGAGAATCCGTCTCTACCAACAAACGCTCCAGCGGCAGGCTGCTAACAACATGCTTTAATTCGCTGGCTTTGTTAAAGGTGACAATACCCGAGATTGAAATATAAAACCCAAGTTCGATCGCTTCCTGAGCCATCTCCAGGCTCTCTGTGAAGCAATGCAAGACACCACCACACTTCTCGGCACCTTCTTCACGCAAGATCTGCATGGTGTCTTCTCGCGCCATCCGGGTATGAATGATGAGAGGTTTGTTCAGCTCCACCGCCAGACGTACATGCTGGCGGAAAATTTCTTGCTGCTGCTCGGCCAGCTCAGGCTGATAATGATAATCCAGGCCTGTTTCACCAATAGCAACCACCCGCTCATGCTGCGCGAACACCTTCAATTGTTCGAAGTCAAAACCAGCCTCAATATCTAATGGGTGCACACCACAGGAAGCAAACACATTCTCATGCGGCTCAATCATTTCCATCATAGCCGGGAAGCTTTCAAGGGTTACGCCAACAGACAGGAAATAATCAATTCCCCGTGCCTTTGCTTTGGCTAACACATCATCAATCCCTGTATGAAGTTTCTCATAGTCCAGTTTGTCCAGGTGACAATGTGAATCAACTAACACAATCCTTTCCTCAATTCTATTTATCTACATTAATCGGCAATAAAGCCAGTCAACCACTCAACAATCAGCAGCTCTTCATTCAGACCCGTATGTTTTTCCAGCTTCCGGTGCAACTCATTAGCCTTGCGTACCTGGCTCAACAGGACTGCCGGGTTTATCTGTGAGGCTACTGCTTGTACCTTATCAAGTGACTCATTATGAACAAAATGTGTGCTGACGCCTTGCTGTAGTTTAATACAATCGACAAGGAAGTAACTAAGCCACTTTAAGCTTACTATTCCCTCGCCGGTGCAAAGCGCGGCAACATCATAAATACCGGTAAAAGGCGGCAGCAGAAAGTTGCTCAAAGCCTCAAGCAGATTTCCGTGGCGAATATCCTGCCCTTGCTCAATGAACTGTTTTGTCGCCAACGGCGCGCCACCGTTCAGTCGTACCGACTCCAGTTTGACCGTTTGCATCATCTGCCGTTCGACCCAACGCTGTGTTTCCTGCTCATCGGGAGTAGTCAGGCGCCACTTGTTACAACGGCTATTGATCGTCGGCAGCAGACTATCCAGAGACTGGGCCGTCAAAATAAACTGACATCCCGACGGCGGCTCTTCCAACGTTTTCAGCAAAGCATTGGCCGCAGCCTCACCAAGTGCGTCAGCATGCTCTATCATGATCACACGCTGTCCGGCCAACTGCGACGTTTCGACTGCCCAACGGTTACATTGACGGACCGCATCAACCCCAATCTGCTTTCCTTCCTGCAGAGGGGCAATGATATGAAAATCGGGATGCGTCTTGGCGGCGAACAGCTTGCAGCTATGACACACGCCGCAAGGCTCAGTATCGCAATTTTGGCAAAGTACCGTTTGAGCTAACTGTTGTGCCAGGACTTCGCGCCCGCTCCCTCTTACCGCGAGCAGTAAGATTGCATGATGAAGGCGCCCCTGGCCAAGCAACAGCTGCCAGTTCTGCCACAAACTCTGCTGCCATGGGTAAAGCATACTATTGTTGCTCCAGCCAAGTCGTCAACGCCAGGGAAATATCTGCCGTAACGGCTTCCAACGACTGGCTCGCATCAATGATGGCGACGCGAGGATCATTCTCTGACAACTCGAGGAAACGAGCACGGGCACGATGGAAGAAATCAATATTCATCTGCTCAATACGGTCAAGCTCGCCTCGCCCGCGGGCACGTTCAAGACCTAGAACCGGATCGATATCCATATAAATAGTAAAATCTGGACGGAAATCGCCGAGGACGGTATTGCGCAGATTTTCCATCAAAGCGATATCGAAGCCACGGCCTCCTCCCTGATAGGCCTGCGATGACATATCGTGACGGTCACCAACCACCCAGCGACCTTGGGCTAAGGCTGGCTTTATCACATTGTCGACCAGTTGGATACGTGCAGCATAAAGCAGCAATAGCTCAGCCATATCGGTCAAAGGCTCATCTGGGTGGCCTTCCTTAACCAACGCCCGCATCTGCTCGGCAAGCGGAGTACCGCCAGGCTCTCGCGTTAGCTCCGGCGATTCAATCCCGTGCGCTGACAATACCGCAGCAACTTGGTTGATTGCCGTACTTTTGCCGGCCCCTTCAAGGCCTTCAATTACAATAAATTTTCCAGTCATTATTTTTTCTTTAATGTTCTTAGGTAGGCACGCACAGCACGATTATGCTCGCTTAGCGTTTTCGAAAACTTGTGGCCGCCCTTGCCGTCGGCAACGAAATAATAGTAATTGCTGTCTTCAGGCTTGACTGCAGCAAGAACCGACGCCTTGCTTGGCATTGCTATCGGCGTCGGCGGCAAGCCGAAGATGGTATAGGTGTTATACGGTGTAGGGGTGCGTAAATCACGCTTACGGATGTTACCTTTATATTTGTCACCCATGCCATAAATAACGGTAGGATCCGTCTGAAGCCGCATCCTTTTATTGAGACGGTTCATAAATACTGACGATACTACAGTACGCTCATCATCAACCGCCGTTTCCTTTTCGATGATCGAAGCCATGATCAAGGCTTCATAAGGTGTCTTCAAGGGGATATTCGAATCACGAATCTCCCAAGCCTCATCCAGCAAGCTCGTCATCTGACGATATGCACGCTTAAGTAACTCAAGGTCGGTGGTACCCGACGTATAGTGGTAGGTCTCCGGCAGCAAATAACCTTCCAGTTTGGCGATATCCGCACCGATTGCCTCGGCTATCTCGCCCTCGGACATGCCTGCTGTCTGATGGATCACCTCGGGTGCCGTACTAAGCTGCGCTAGCCAATCACTAAATCTGTCGCCTTCAACAAGGGTAATCGCAAATTGATGTTCCTTTCCTGAAGCAATCAGAGCCAGCACATCATGAAGCGTGCCGCTATTCGGAATTTGATAGGTACCTGTCTTAATACGTGTTAGTTCAGGTTCGATACGATAGATCCAACGGGTCCATTTAGAAGCCGGTACAATTTGCTTGCCGACAAGTTGATTCAGCAAGCCACGAAAACTGGTGCCCGGATTTACCGTAATAAATATTTCAGTATCATGAGTAACCGGTTGCTGGAGCGACCCCTTCACCTGCTGATATGCCCATCCAAGCCCACCGGCAGCAATCATTCCCATCAAAACAACTGCTATTACCAACTTCTTTAACACGTGTACAACCTCTTGTTTAACACTTTCAGCGCTGTGTGCGCTGCAAATCGAGTTCCGTTTATTTCTGTAACTGGCACCAACGCCATCAGGGCATTAGTAATAAAGACTTCATCGGCACAAAGCAATACATCAAGTGGCTTTTTGACAAACTCTATACAATAGCCGCAATCCGCTGCCAGTGTGATCACATGGGCACGCATCACCCCATGGACACCTGACATATCTAACTCAGGCGTATAGAGCGTCTGGCCCCTGCGCCAGAAAATATTCGAGGCCGTTGCTTCTACTACATCACCGTTGACGTCAAGCGCAACAGCATCCAACCAGCCGGCTTGCTCAGTTTCCTGCTTCAGTAACACCTGCTCGAGACGGTTGAGATGCTTGAAACCCGCCAACATGGGTGAAAGAGCCAATCGTTGCTGACAGACACCCAAGGCAATCCCCTGCTGCTGCCATGCCGTATAATGAGCAGGCCAAGCAAAATCGGAGATCACCACCTGAGTAGTCGTACACCCTACAGAGCTATATCCACGCCCTCCCGAGCCACGGCTAATCAGCACCTTCACACCACCGTGGTCCGGGTATTTGGCAGCCAAAAGGTGAACCGTTTCGGTTACCTGCGCCCAGTCCGGATCCGTGATATGAAATGCCGCCACATTGTTCTGTAATCGCTGCAAATGCAGAGGCCATAACCTCGGCTTGCCATGCTCAACAAGGATGGTCGTAAAACAGCCATCACCATATTGCATAGCCCGGTCAGTAACGGCAACGTTACTCTGCTCTATGCCGTTTACCAGTATCATTCCGATATCAACCCAGTCCCAAATAACAAAAGAGTAACCAAAAAAAACGGCCCGGTGCAAAACACCAGGCCGCTCAATGATAACAGGTTATCGTTAGATTTTCTTAAATAGCAACGAACCGTTGGTGCCGCCGAAACCAAACGAGTTACACAAAGCGTACTCAAATTTAGCCTGACGAGCCTCGCCTGGAACATAATCCAGGTCACAACCCTCATCCGGATTGTCTAGGTTGATTGTTGGTGGAACAACCTGATCAACCAGTGTCATTGCTGTAATGATGGACTCGACAGAACCCGCAGCACCCAGTAGGTGACCAGTCATAGATTTAGTAGACGAAACCATCACTTTATCTGCCGCCGAACCCATAGCACGCTTGATGCCTAGAGTTTCAGCCACATCACCTGCTGGAGTCGATGTACCGTGCGCGTTTATATAGCCAATATCTTCTGCGTTGATACCAGCATCGCGGATTGCCGCTTCCATCGCCAGCGCACCACCAGAACCATCTGCACTTGGTGATGTCATGTGGAAAGCATCACCACTCATACCAAAACCAACAAGCTCAGCGTAAATTTTTGCACCACGCGCTTTCGCATGTTCGTATTCTTCAAGCACCATCATGCCGGCACCGTCACCCAGTACAAAACCGTCGCGGTCTTTATCCCACGGACGAGAGGCTGCTTGAGGATCATCATTTCGGGTTGACAGTGCTTTCGCTGCGGCGAAACCACCCATACCTAGCGTCGATGCTTTTTCTGCACCACCAGCTAGCATTGCATCTGCATCGCCGTAAGCAATCATACGCGCAGCATGGCCAATATTGTGAAGGCCAGTTGTACATGCCGTAGAAATAGCGATGTTCGGACCACGAAGACCGTGCATGATAGACATGTGGCCGGCGATCATATTTACAATCGTTGACGGAACAAAGAACGGGCTAATTTTGCGCGGACCTTTTTCCATCAGAGATTTATGGTTAGCCTCAATGAGACCTAGACCACCAATACCAGAACCGATAGCCACACCAATACGTGGGGCGTTTTCTTCAGTTACTTCAAAACCAGAGTCTTTTAACGCCTGTACACCTGCTGCAATACCGTATTGAATGAACAAGTCCATTTTGCGGGCATCTTTTTTGGTCATGTAATCTTCACAGTTGAAGTCTTTGACCAGACCAGCAAAACGAGTAGCAAATGCGCTAGCATCAAAATGCTCGATAGTGCTAATACCGCTAGTGCCGGCCAGTAGGGCTTTCCATGAAGATTCAACAGAATTGCCAACCGGTGACAGCATACCCATGCCAGTAACAACTACGCGACGTTTTGACACGATTAATTTCTCCGGGAATTGAGGATAAAACAGATTTCGATATAAAATCAGGCGGTCATGGTGACCGCCTGGAGGGAGTTCTTTAATTACTCAGATGCGCCAACAACGTAGTCGATAGCAGCTTGAACTGTAGTAATTTTTTCAGCTTCTTCGTCTGGAATCTCAGTATCGAATTCTTCTTCAAGAGCCATTACTAGTTCAACAGTATCTAAAGAATCTGCACCTAGATCGTCAACGAAAGAAGCTTCGTTCTTAACTTCAGCTTCGTCTACACCCAGTTGCTCAATAATGATTTTTTTTACGCGATCTTCGATGTTGCTCATTAATCTATTTCCTTAAAACAAGAATTCGCTAATGCGATTTGCTGTAGTTTATTCATTACTGCAAAAGTTGCAATACTCAACACGCTGGTCAAACCACGATTTTCATTGAAAACAAGACGAGTTTGACCTGCATCATCAACTAATGCAACTTTTTTGGTTAAATCATGTACATGCCGCCGTTAACATGTAGTGTTTCGCCGGTTACATAACCTGCATCTTCCGATGCCAAAAATGCGACTGCTGCCGCAATTTCACGCGGATCACCCAAACGACCGGCAGGAACACCTGCTAGTGTAGCAGCACGCTGCTCATCGTTCAGTGCTTTGGTCATATCTGTTTCAATAAAACCCGGAGCAACGGCGTTTACTGTAATCCCGCGCGAAGCAACTTCACGTGCCATCGACTTGGTAAATCCAATCAAGCCGGCTTTCGCTGCTGCATAGTTTGTCTGACCTGCATTACCCATTGTACCGACTACAGAGCCAATACTGATAATACGACCATGACGCTTTTTCATCATGGCACGCAAAACAGCTTTAGACAGGCGGAAGATAGACGTCAGGTTAGTATCCATGATGTCTTGCCACTCGTCATCTTTCATACGCATCAGCAAGTTATCACGAGTGATACCCGCGTTGTTAACCAAGATATCAATGTCACCGTACTGTGCTTTGATTTCTTTCAGTACCGCTTCGATTGACTCAGGGGACGTTACGTTCAGCGCCAGGCCCTTGCCGTTGTCACCTAAGTATGCACTGATGGCTTCTGCACCGTTTTCAGATGTTGCAGTACCAATAACCGTAGCACCACGTTCAACCAAAATTTCAGCGATAGCACGGCCGATACCACGGCTCGCACCTGTTACCAGAGCAATTTTACCTTGCAGGCTCATTGTCATTCCTCTTCTATAAATAGCATGCAGCCTGCCCCCAGAAGCAGGCTACAACCTTACTTGGCAGCGTCCAGACTCGCTGGATCATTCACTGCAGCACTACCAAGTGCGCGATTAATACGTTTTGTCAGACCGGTCAATACTTTGCCCGGTCCCATTTCTAGTAGCTTCTCGATACCTTCTTCAGCCATGCGTTCAACAGATTCTGTCCAACGAACAGGACCATATAGCTGCTTAACCAAAGCTTGCTTGATTGCAGCAGGAGTGGTTTCCGTCGCAACGTCGGCATTGTTGATCACAGGAACTGTAGGCGTACTAAATTCGATGCTTTCTAGCGCTACTGCTAGCTTATCAGCGGCTGGCTTCATAAGCTCACAGTGAGATGGTACAGAAACCGGAAGAGGAAGCGCACGCTTCGCACCTGCTTCTTTACATAACACATTGGCGCGCTCTACTGCTTCTTTATTACCTGCAATAACAACTTGACCTGGCGAATTGAAGTTCACAGGAGAAACAACCTGACCTTCTGCAGCCTCTTCGCAGGCTTTTGCAATCGCATCATTGTCTAGACCGATGATCGCAGACATCGCACCAACACCCGCTGGTACGGCTTCTTGCATTAGCTGACCGCGAAGCTCAACTAGCTTCACCGCTGCTTTAAAGTCAATCACACCGGCACAAACCAACGCTGAGTACTCACCCAAGCTATGGCCTGCCAGAACAGTTGGCTGTTCGCCACCCTGTTGTTGCCATACTCGCCAGATTGCAACAGAAGCTGTTAGCAACGCAGGCTGGGTACGGTGAGTCTGGTTTAGAGCATCGGCAGGACCATCCTGAACAAGTGCCCATAGGTCATAACCAAGCGCATCAGATGCTTCAGCAAAAGTCTGCTTCACAACATCAAACTGCTCCGCTAACTCTGCTAGCATACCTACGGCTTGAGAGCCCTGACCTGGGAATACAATCGCGAACTTAGGCATTCGAGAATCCTTATTCGTTATTTCTGATTAATCAATATATTGACGAGCTATTCGCTTTAACAAAACATGCTGCTAAACAATAAGCCAAAATACGGCGGTGTAGCAGAAAGCGAATAGCTACCTAGTAATTTAAAAACTGCAAGCTGCTTTTTCTAATCCTGAGAACCGAATTAGAACTTCACCAATGCAGAGCCCCAGGTGAAACCGCCACCAAAGGCTTCCAGCAACAAGGTTTGACCTCGTTGGATGCGACCGTCACGAACGGCTTCGTCTAGCGCCGTTGGAACCGTTGCAGCAGAAGTGTTGCCGTGACGATCAAGGGTAACAACCACTTGATCCATCGACATCGACAGTTTCTTCGCTGTTGCCGAGATAATACGCAGGTTAGCTTGGTGCGGTACCAACCAATCAAGCTCAGACTTATCCATGTTGTTGGCAGACAACGTATCTTTAACAAGGTTTGACAGCTGCGTTACCGCTACTTTAAACACTTCGTTACCAGCCATATACAACCACTTGTCCTCACTAAAATCCTGACCGTGTTCGGGAATGCCAAGACTTAGCAGACCGCCAAAATGGCCATCAGCATGCAGGTGGGTCGAAATAATGCCCTGCTCTTCGCTTGCGCCAACGACAACCGCACCGGCGCCGTCACCAAACAGAATAATCGTCGAACGATCATCCGGATCACATTTATGTGATAGTGCATCAGAGCCAATTACCAAGATGTTCTTGGCCATACCTGTCTTGATATGCTGATCAGCGATACTCAGGGCATAAACAAAGCCTGAACATGCTGCTGCGATATCAAACGCCGGGCAGCCCTTTATGTCCAGCATGCCCTGAACCTGGCAAGCCGCAGACGGAAAAGAGTGACTCGCACTGGTAGTCGCTACGATAATGAGATCAATGTCATCTTTATCAATGCCCGCCATTTCGATAGCGTTTAAAGAAGCTTGATATCCCATTACAGCTACAGTTTCATCTGCAGATGCAATTCGACGTTCGCGAATACCGGTACGAGCTACGATCCATTCGTCTGTGGTATCAACCGTCTGTTCTAAGTCGGCGTTAGAACGTACCTGTGCTGGCAGATAGCTGCCAGTACCTAAAATTTTGCTATACATGAAGACTAATAATGCCTCTCGAGTAAGACTTCTTCCAAACGGTCACTGATTCTTGTCGGTATTTGCCGTTTGACCTCGTGCACCGCTTCACCAATTGCATTTGAGAAAGCGGCAACATCAGCACTTCCATGGCTTTTGACCACAATACCGCGCAATCCTAACAGACTTGCACCATTGTACTGGTCGGGGTTCAACTGTTTAAGACTAATGAACAGGTCATTAAACAACCACTTGGCAACTAAACGCTTAAGTGGATTACTGGATATTGCACTTTTGATGCTGTCTATGAATAAATTAGCGACCCCTTCGCTGGTCTTTAGACTCACGTTGCCGACAAATCCGTCACATACAATGACATCGGCTCGACCGCTATACAGTTCGTTACCTTCAAGATAGCCGATGTACTCTATATCGGGTGAGTTTGCCAACATTTCAGCGCAACGTTTGACTAAATCATTACCTTTTATCTCTTCCTCGCCGATATTAAGTAAAGCCACTCTTGGAGAAGCGGCAGTATTCTGTTCGGCCAGAACGGCGCCCATCACCGCAAACTGGAACAAGGTATCGGCATCGCATGACACATTTGCGCCCAAATCCAGCAGCCAAGTCTTATTCTCTGTTTTCGTCGGGATCGCGGTAACCAACGCAGGCCGGTCGACACCAGGCAGCTGCTTCAAGATATAGCGAGACAGGGCCATCAGAGCTCCGGTATTTCCGGCACTGATACAGGCATCAGCCTTCCCTTCAGAGACGGCATCTAGCGCCATACGCATCGATGTTCCCTGACTTCGGCGCAGGGCCTGAGACGGACGGGTATCATTGGCGATGACATGTTCACAGTGAACAATACGAATTCGAGGGTGTTGGAGCTGATTTAGAAGAGACAGTTGAGATGTGATCGCACTTTGATCACCATAAAGAATAACTTTGAGCTCTGGGTATTGTAACAATGCCTGCACGGAGGCAGGCACTATTACTTGGGGACCGAAATCCCCACCCATTGCATCGAGTGCAACGGCTAGACCACTCAAGGTTCAACCTTATTTGTTGATAACCTTGCGGCCACGGTAGAAACCGTCAGCTGTTACGTGGTGACGTAGGTGAGTTTCACCACTTGCAGAATCTACAGATACAGCTGCAGTTGTTAGTGCATCATGAGAACGACGCATGCCACGTGCTGCACGTGATTTTTTGCTCTTTTGTACGGCCATTAACCCTACTCCTGTTAAATTACTTACTTAGTTTTCTTCAATACTGCAAACGGATTCGGACGCTCATCAGCAACGGGGATCTCACCAAACGTCATGTTTCGTCCACTGGCTTTACACTCAGCGTCTTCATGCATGGCAATTTGAGGCAGTTCCAAAATCAATTCGTCTTCGACGATTTGAATCAGATTGATCTCTCCGTTTTCGTCGACGTCTGCCGGCTCATAAGCTTCCGGAAACTCATCAACTTCCTCTGGTTTGAGGAGCGGACTGTAACAGAATTCAACACTATAAGTGTGATTGAACCCTTCCTGGCATCGCTGACAGGTCAACATCACTTCAACATCTGCACTACCGCGCATAAATGCAAGGTGACGTTGGTCAAAGTCAAATGATAAGGTGACGTTTGCATCACGTGTTACGCTCTGTGTTGATTCGGCCAGTCGCTCAAGTAATTCGGCTTTGATGATGCCATCATAATCGAGTTTTTTTTGAGCTGCGCGAACCGGATCAACCGTTAGCGGCAATTTTACCTTTTGCATAGGGCGCGAATATTAGCCTTCTAATTTGTTTGAGTCAAAGGAAATGTGCGCGAATTAACAGCATTCAGCCAATTCACTTGCTTCCAATAAAGCGCACTTCGCCAATTGGGGACATTTCCACCTTTTTGTCTGTTATCTGCCTGACTCACAACAAGTTGACACCAGCCTTATGAGCGGTCAAATAACACACAAAAGATGACTAAATTACGAACATGCTTGTTCATTAGTAGACACACCTTCAGTATGGTGTGAGTTTGAAATTACAAACTGCTTTTCTTACATTAGTCAGAGTAATTATCAAACGTGGCCTCATGAAAGTTTGGCCGCTAGATTAACATAACCCTAGATAACCTTGGTACAACTATGACTCAACCTTTGCTCCTAGCCTCTACCTCTCCCTTTAGAAAGGCCTTGCTTGAGAAACTGCAGTACCCTTTCGAGACAGCCAATCCGGAAACAGACGAAGCAACGCTCCCCAATGAAACTGCCGAGCAGCTGGTCACACGATTAGCCGAAGCCAAGGCAAGAGCCTGTGCACATGATCATCCCGAACACCTAATTATAGGCTCAGACCAAGTGTGCGTAATTAACAACCGCATCATCGGCAAGCCCCATACTGTCGAAAATGCTTTCCTTCAACTACAGGCTGCCAGCGGCCAGGTTGTCACCTTTTATACAGGCCTTTGTCTGCACAATGCAAAAACCGACGACAGTGAGGTGATCTGCGAGCCCTTCCATGTTCATTTCAAAACACTGACCGAACAGGAAATTCGGCACTATATCAAACGAGAAAACCCATTAAACTGTGCCGGTAGCTTCAAAAGTGAAGGGCTTGGCATTGCCCTGTTCGACAGACTTGATGGGCGAGATCCCAATACTCTGGTTGGTCTGCCCCTGATTGCCCTGCATGAGATGCTCGCCAAACAAGGGGTCGCTATTCTGTAAACGAACAAGGGAATATTCCCGATAAAAAGGCGAGAAGCTAAAATCAGCCTCTCGCCTCGGTGAATACAACAGCCCATTACCAACAGCACGTAACAAACAACATCACGCGCGATTATTTTTTCCTTAGCTGTTCAATGGCTCTCGTCAGTATCTGCTCCATCGGTGCATTGATGTCCATCATCTCTTCCGTCTTAGGGTGCTTGAACTTAATGTTCGCCGCATGCAGGAAAAGACGGCTGAGGCCCGATTTTTTTGTGTAAGCATCGAAGCGAGGATCACCGTAGCGGTCATCCCAGGCAATCGGGTGGCCTGCATACTGGCAGTGAACCCTGATCTGGTGGGTACGTCCCGTCACAGGGCTGGCCTGAATCAAAGTTGCCTGCTCCAGACGCTCTATCACCTTGAAACGTGTGTCCGATGCCTTACCATTTGGATTAACTCGTACAATACTGTTCACTTCATTCTTGAGCAATGGAGCGGTCACTTTCTTACAGCTGGCTTTCCACTCCCCCATAACCAAAGCAAAATAATATTTCTGCACCGTCTTATTGCGGAACTGCTCCTGAAGCTGGCGCAACGCAGAACGCTTCTTCGCCACAAGGAGGATCCCCGAGGTATCACGGTCAATTCGATGAACCAGCTCGAGGAAACGCGCATCCGGACGCAACGCGCGCAACGCTTCAATAGCCCCGAACTTCAAACCACTACCACCATGAACTGCCGTTCCTGATGGCTTGTTCAAAATCAGCATCTGGTCATCTTCGTAGATAATGCACGATTCCAGCTCGGCAACCTTGTTCAGTTTGGTACTGACCGGAGCCTGATCTGCTTTTTCCGGCAATTTAACCGGCGGCACCCTCACCAGGTCACCATCCTGCAATTTATATTCAGGTTTTATACGTTTTTTGTTTACTCGGACCTCACCCTTGCGCAAAATACGGTAAATCATACTCTTTGGAACGTTTTTAAGCCGAGCTCGGAGAAAATTATCGATCCGCTGGCCTGCAAAGTCATCTGTAATCTCGATGAATTGCACTTTTGGTTTATCATCTTTCATAGGTTTTGATTGTATCACGCATACAAAGCAGATTGCCGCAAAAAAGTCACCCTGCTATCATTGCGTGCAGGAGTAGGAGAAAGTGCCTACTTTTGTAACACGGTGAACAGAATATCACCTAACAGACTATTATTCATACAGCTCTGGCGAGAAGCGCAGCAAATGGCGTAAGACGTTATAATCTCCGGAGTGTTTTTTAGCATGCTCGATTATAGATTTTTTATTGGTGTGACAGATACCGCCGCGTGAAACGGTGATGCCAGCTGTATATTTTCTGATCTAATCATCTTGATACTGTTGGACAATACGTGTTGCCAGATAGCACTCCTGAATTCCAGCCGTGAGGCTGCATTTGTAAATCAGACTTGGAGTCAGGCGCCACCAATACGAACTCACTAATCGAGTCGCTAGCACAACGACAAAAACGAGTACAATATAATGAAAAGAATGTTGATTAACGCAACTCAAAAGGAAGAGTTGCGCGTCGCATTAGTTGATGGGCAGAAGCTATTTGATCTCGATATCGAAAGCCCTGGCCACGAATCTAAAAAAGCTAATATCTACAAAGGTCGCATCACCCGTATCGAACCAAGCCTGGAAGCAGCGTTCGTTGACTATGGATCAGAGCGACACGGTTTTCTTCCTCTCAAAGAAGTTGCCAAGGATTACTTTCCTGCCGACTATAGTTACCAAGGCCGCCCGAACATTAAGGAAGTGCTTAAGGAAGGTCAGGAAGTCATCGTTCAGGTCGACAAAGAAGAACGAGGTAACAAAGGTGCAGCACTGACAACCTTTATCTCGGTTGCCGGTAGTTACTTAGTATTGATGCCTAACAACCCTCGTGCCGGTGGTATTTCTCGCCGTATCGAAGGTGAAGAACGTACCCAGCTAAAAGCGGCATTAAGCACGCTTGAACTGCCACAGGGTATGGGCTTGATTGTACGTACTGCAGGTGTTGGCAAGTCAGCGGAAGATCTGGAATACGATTTAAACTACTTGCTCAATCACTGGGAGCGAGTGAAAAATGCGGCTGATTCGGCACCGGCACCTTTCCTAATCCATCAGGAAAGTAATGTTATCGCACGTGCTATCCGTGACTACCTGCGCCGAGATATCGGTGAGATCGTCATCGACAGCCCGAAGATTTTTAACCGCGCACGTGACCATATCCAGCAGGTTCGTCCAGACTTCCTGTCTCGCGTAAAACTTTACGAACACAGCGAAACACCGCTGTTCAATCATTACCAGATTGAGAACCAGATTGAATCTGCGTTCCAGCGTGAAGTTCGCCTGCCTTCTGGCGGCTCAATTGTCATTGACCCAACAGAAGCATTGACCTCGATTGATATCAACTCCGCCCGTGCAACAAAAGGCGGCGACATCGAAGAAACCGCACTTCAAACCAACCTTGAAGCGGCGGATGAAATTGCTCGCCAGTTGCGTCTTCGTGATCTCGGTGGCTTGGTTGTTATCGACTTTATCGATATGACGCCTGTACGCCATCAACGTGAAGTTGAAAATCGCCTTCGTGAAGCTGTCCGTATGGATCGTGCCCGTGTTCAGATCGGTCGCATTTCACGTTTCGGTCTACTTGAAATGTCTCGCCAGCGCCTAAGTCCGTCTCTGGCTGAAGCGAGCCATCATGTGTGCCCTCGCTGTACTGGTACCGGTGTGATCCGTGATAGCGAATCACTATCACTGTCTATTCTTCGTCTAATTGAAGAAGAATCGCTGAAAGACAATACGTCTCAGGTTCTGGCTATTGTTCCAGTGGCGATTGCTTCCTACCTGCTAAACGAAAAACGCCGTTCAGTACAACACATCGAAAAATCTCATGATGTACGCGTTATTATCGTACCGAATGCAGAAATGGATACACCACACTTTGAAGTGCTTCGTGTCCGTAGCGGTGACGAGCCAGATACCTTGTCTTACCATCTTCCACGCACGCTTGAAGCGCTAAAAGAGGCAGAAGCCGCTGAAGCTCCTCAACAAGATCGTGTTGTGAAGAAACGTGAAGAACCTGTTTTACAGGGCTTTGCAGCACCAACAGAGCCAGCTGCCGCGAAGAAAATAGCTCCAGCGAAGAAAGAGATCACAGCGAAGAAAGAAGAAGAAAAACCTAACTTCTTCAACCGTATTTTCTCTGCCCTTGCAAATCTGTTCTCTGGCTCACCAGAAGCAGAAACAAAAACAGAGCAGCAGCCTAAAGAATCCCAGGGTAATCGTAACCGCCGTGACAATCGCCGTGGAGAACGCCAAGATAACCGCAGGGGTGATCGCCAAGACAAGCGCCGTGGTAAAGACGGAGCTCGCCAAGGCCGTAAACGCCAGGACACTGATCGTGATAGCCGTGATGGTGAACAGCGTCAACAGCGCCGTCGTAACGAAAAACCGAAGCAAGATCGCCAGCAGCAACAGCTAGATAAAACAGCTAAGCCGCAACGTCCTCAACGTGACGAAGAAGCAAAAGAGCAGAAACGCCAGTCTCGCCGTGAAGAAATTCAGGCACAGAAGCAACGTCGTCAGGAAGAGCAGCCAAACAAAGCTGATAAACCCGTAACGGAAGAGAAGCGTGAGCAAGAGCAGGAAAAGGCAACGAAAATAAAACAGCGTCGCCAACGCCGCCAGCTACGTAAAAAGATCCGTATCGGCGATGAAAAGGAAGCAGCACCAATTCAAGACCAGCAAGCAGAGCCTGTTGCTGAAGAGAATAAAGCTGCCTCCCCTCTGCAAGAGCTTGGTACTGCTGTAGCCAAAGAAGCGTTCGCTCAAGAACCTCAGGCTGAAGAGCAGACACAGGCAGAGCAAAACAACGAGCAGGAAAGCGGCCAGCGCCGTAACCGTCGTTCGCCACGCCACCTGCGCGCAAGCGGTCAGCGTCGTCGTCGTATTCGCGATACTCGCCCAGAGAAAGCAGAAAACGTCGATACTGCAGTAACAGAAGCTGTCGGCCACGCCGTTGAAGAAGCAACTGATACGCTGAATGATATGGAAAATGTGGTATCTGTAGTTGAGAAGCCAAAAGCTAGCCGACCAACATCAGGTGTTGCATCACCAGAAATGGCGATGGGCAAGGTATGGGCACCAGCTCCTAAACCAGCGGTTGAAGCCGTCGTTCCACAAACTGAAGCTACAGAGCAACCAGTTAGCGAAGTGAAAGCTGAAGCAGCGGTACTAGGTGGCGTTGCAATGCCTGAGCTTGCAATGGGTAAAACCTTCCCGTTACGCACGCCTGCTGATGTTGAGATTGTTTCAGAAGAAACAGCGAAAGAGGCTGTAACTGAAGAAGTGACCACGGAAAGCCCTGCAATTGCTGAAATTCAGGCTGAGCCTGTAATTGAAGCTCCTGTAGTGGAAGATGTTAAAGCTGAAGAACCAGTACGTGCATCAGAAGTGGCTGACGTTATAACACCAGTTGCTGTAGAAACGGCTGTTGCAGAAGAACCTGTAGCTGAATTGAACCTCGAAACAACATCTGAGGACAGTGCAGCAGTAACAGTAACCTCTCCGCGCGGTCGTCATGCCGTTGCACCTATGGCTAAAGCACCTGCACCTGAAAAAGCGACTAGCGGCACTGTTGTTGCGATTGCCTCTTTACGTGAAGAGCACATAGCAACCCGCCAGGCTGGTAGCCAAACTGCAACCAATGTTGCATCAGCACCAATGACTAAGCCTTCAATGGACTAAGCCGTCATAAACACAGCTAAGTTACTCAAAAAGCCATGCTTATAGCATGGCTTTTTTTTGCCTAATCTATTCCCAAGCAGAAATTGTAATTTAAGCCTGTTTTTCACAATTAACCCTATTGACATCAAAGTTTCCTATAGTTAATGACAATTATGTACTCAGATCACGCTTGAAAGTTGAACTAAATCACATATTTCTGTAGGATCCGCGTCTTTCCTACGCTCTTTACATAACCGAACCGGAACAAAACTAAATAAAATGTTTGAATTCCCACAATTTTCACGTCAATCCGTCAAAAATGACGTACTTTCAGGGCTTACCGTTGCCCTGGCTCTGATCCCTGAAGCCGTTGCCTTTGCCTTCGTGGCTGGTGTCGACCCAATGGTAGGCTTGTACGCAGCCTTCATCGTTGGCCTCGTTACCGCAGTGTTAGGTGGCCGCCCGGGTATGATCTCTGGTGCGACAGGCGCGATGGCTGTTGTGATGGTAAGCCTTGTTGCTGAGCACGGTATCCAATACTTATTCGCGGCCATCATGTTGGCAGGCGTACTGCAGATCTTTGCGGGTGTATTCAAGTTAGGTAAATTCATCCGTATGGTTCCCCATCCAGTGATGATCGGTTTTGTAAATGGTTTGGCGATTGTTATTTTCCTCGCTCAGCTTGGTCAGTTCCAAGTGCCGGATGCGGCAGGCGTTATGCAATGGATGCAAGGCTCACAGCTTTACATCATGCTTGGCCTTGTTGCTCTTACCATGTTCATTATCCACTTCTTGCCAAAAGTCACGACAGCCGTTCCGTCTTCGCTGGTTGCCATTATCACTGTAACCGCACTGGTTCACGGTTTGGATCTTGACTCTCGCACTGTTGTCGACTTTGTACGTAGTATGAGCGGCGATGAAAATGCCACTCTAGCAGGTAGCCTACCCACTTTTGCGATTCCTGAAGTCGGCTTCAATATGGAAACGCTGCAGATCATTCTGCCTTACTCCTTGGTTCTTGCTGCTGTTGGCCTGATTGAGTCACTACTAACTTTGACTGTCATTGACGAAATGACTGGCACTCGTGGTCAGGGTAACCGTGAGTGTGTGGGTCAGGGCCTCGCAAACATCACCTGTTCTATTTTTGGTGCGATGGGTGGCTGTGCCATGATCGGCCAGTCAATGATCAACATTAACTCTGGTGGTCGTGGTCGTTTATCCGGTATTACAGGTGCTGTTGGTCTGTTGCTATTCATTCTGTTTGGTTCAGCTCTAATCGAAATGATCCCGCTTGCAGCACTGGTTGGTGTCATGTTTATGGTAGTCATCGGTACCTTTGAGTGGGCAAGCTTTAAGATGGCGCGCAAAGTACCGAAGCACGACTTCTTCGCAATTATTTTGGTAACCTGCGTCACCGTTGCGGCCGACCTTGCGCTGGCTGTGATTGTTGGTGTGATTTACTCGGCTCTTGTTTTTGCCTGGGATCATGCAAAGCACATCTATGCCGCAAGCCACACCAACGAAGCTGGTTCAAAGATATACGCAGTTAATGGCCCGCTTTTCTTCGGCTCAGCGTCACACTTCCTTGAGCTATTCGATGCCAAAAACGATCCTAGCGATGTCATTATTGATTTTGCGGGTTCGCGAGTTTCCGACCATTCGGCAATCGAAGCCATAGATACCATCGCTGAGCGTTATGCCAGCCAAGGGAAAACCCTGCATATCCGCCATTTAAGCCCAGAGTGCCGCTCTCTGCTAAAGAAAGCTGGCAACTTGGTTGAGGTTAACATGATGGAAGATCCAACCTATAAGGTTGCTACTGATACCTTAGGTTAATCAGTACTTTTATCATTAAAAAGACGCCCGCAAATGTAGCGGGCGTTTTTATACCTGTAGCTCATAATCTTGTTACCATAAACAGGCCCTAGATCCTCTTCAACAAGCACTCTGTCGCTTCTTCTATCAAATCCAGCACATTCTCGAATCCATTCAACCCACCATAATAGGGATCTGGAATTTCGCTAATGCTGCACGGAGAATAACTAAGATACAAAGCCAATTTATTCTGGTATTCAGCTGGGCAAATGGCTTGTAAATCTCGCAAATTTGCTCTATCTGCTACCAATATCTGATCAAAATATTCAAAATCTCTGGCTCTCACCTGTCTAGCGCGGATACCAAAGAAGCTATAACCTCTCGCCTCAGCCGCTGCTTGGGCACGGGAATCCGGCTTTTCTCCCTGGTGGTAACCGATAGTTCCTGCGGAATCAACTTCTAAATTTATCCCCTTCTCAGCAGCTTTTGCACGAAGAACAGCTTCAGCAGAGGGAGAACGGCAAATATTTCCCATGCAGACCACAAGTACTCTGTAGGTATTATTAGACATATCAATTTCCAATGATAATATCCTTACTAGCAATAAAAAGTATGATTGCTTAGCTACTAATTGCATTTAATTTGACACTTTAAACACTATACCTTTCATCTTACCTAAGAGAGAACATCATCGTGGTAAAAAAAGTCGCTGTTTTATATGGTGGTTCTTCAAGTGAGCGCAACGTCTCACTAATGTCTGGCAAGGCCGTTTCTCAAGCCTTAAAGCGAAAAGGCTATGATGTGATAGACATCGACGTTGATCACAGCTTCGACATCACATCGCTTCCAAGTCTGAAAATCGAAAAAGCCTTTTTGGCTTTACATGGGGGGGATGGTGAAGACGGAACCCTGCAAGCTGCACTGCAATTGCTAAAAATTCCTTATACAGGAAGTGATCACAGGGCATCAGCTGTTGGCATCGACAAAGCCATGACCAAAAAAGTCTGGCAAGCCTCCGGAATTACGACTCCCCGCTTCTTTGAACTAAACCTATCAAGCTACAACCCGGATTCTCTACTTGAGCATATCCAAGATTATTCCTTCCCTCTCGTTGTCAAACCGGCCACCCAAGGTTGCAGCATTGGCATCAATAAAGCCCATAATATCGAAGAACTGCACAGCTTCATTGAAGAGGCTTTTATATATGAGGATAAAATACTGATTGAGCAGTATATTTCAGGGCGAGAGTTCACTGTGGGGATCCTTGATCAGCAGGTATTGCCAACTGTAGAAATCACCCATTCCCACTCCTTCTTCAGCCATGAAGCGAAGTTCAAAGCCGCAGACACCCAGTACCATTGTCCTGCTGAGCTATCCGCCGATCAGGAGGAGATTATCCGTGCCTTGGCTCTCTCTGCGTTCAGGGCGATCAACGCCTCTGGCTGGGGACGAGTTGATATCATTGCTGACGAAAATGGCTACTTTTACGCGATTGAAGTCAATACGGCACCCGGAATGACAACACGGAGTGTATTTCCTTTAGCAACAGAACAACTAGGTATCGACTTCGATGATACCGTTGAAGCTATTCTTCGTTGTGCTTAACACACTAGTTTGAGCGGGGAGTCATCCCTGCTCGCTTTCGTTCATCGTTACCCCACGAACAGAGCGTTATCCCACTTACAGGCTTATAGTTATATCGCCTCAAAGCTGTTATTGGCTTCAATTCAAAAATTTTATCGCTTTTCCATTGCCTTAGTTTCTGACCTAGCGCAGAATTTCAGCTCACTCAAAGTCGCACTGCAGGCTAACGCAAAGTTCAGCGTCAACGCCTATTGCCAGAAACAGGGAGAATGGCATCCATGTTCACCATCACTTCACCCAATACCGCAACCTTAGAGCAGATCCAGCATAAGATTGATGACAAGACCAAGCCCCTGGGAGCACTCGGTCAGCTTGAGGTTATCGCAACCCAACTCGCCCTTATTCAGCAAACGGACACCATCACTGTTAACCAACCACATTTACTCGTTTTTGCTGGCGATCACGGTATTGCGCAGCATGGGCTGAGCATTGCGCCAAGTGAGGTTACAACCCAGATGGTGATGAACTTTCTTGCCGGTGGCGCCGCAATCAACTGTTTCTGTCGAACTAATGGCATGGCGCTAAAAGTCATTGATGCAGGGACAAAGCTAGAAGCCGATGATCATCCCCAGTTGCTAAAACAGCGTCAGGGTAACGGTACCGAAGACTTCAGTCAGCAGGCTGCGATGTCAGTTGCCATCGCCCAGCAAGGGTTAGAGCTCGGGGGCAGTATTGTTGCTAATTTACACCAGCAAGGCTGTAATCTAGTTGGGTTTGGAGAGATGGGGATAGGAAATACCAGCAGTGCTGCCGCTATTATGGCTGCCATATTGAGTATTCCTGCCGATGAATGCGTTGGCCGTGGTACAGGAATTTCCGATGAGCAGCTAGAACGAAAACAGGCATTAATAACCCAAGCGCTGGATTTACACCAAGCACAGCTTGATAGCCCATTAAATATCCTTGCCTGTCTCGGCGGATTTGAAATCGCCCAGATCACCGGAGGTATGCTTAAAGCCGCCGAGCTAAAAATGACAGTATTAGTCGACGGCTTTATCTCGACAGCAGCAGCGATGTTAGCCACTGAGATGCACCCCGAGGCAAACCACTACTTCATCTATTGCCATTGCTCTGAAGAGTCCGGCCACCAACGAATGCTGCAGCACCTCAATGCCAAACCACTGCTTGATCTGGGCCTTCGCCTCGGTGAGGGTACCGGAGCAGCACTGGCACTACCGATGATCCGTTCTGCCTGCGAGTTTTATAACGAGATGGCAAGCTTTAGCGAAGCGGGAGTGACGGTGTGAGTACAAGCCTGAAACGGCAATGGCAAATTTTCCTGATCGCACTGGCATTTTTCACCCGAATCCCTATCCCGGCAGATACACCCTACTCTGCCAAACGGCTCAATCAGGCTAACCGTTACTTCGGTGTGGTTGGCATTATTGTCGGTATTGTCAGTGCCGTCGTCTACTTACTGGCTGTGGCCCTATTCCCTCCTGCTATTGCTGTTGCTTTGGCGATGATCAGCAGCCTGCTGGTCACCGGGGCTTTTCATGAGGATGGGCTGGCAGACGTATTCGATGGTTTTGGCGGTGGCTGGGAGCCGGAACAAAAGCTGGAAATAATGAAAGATTCTCGGCTCGGTACCTATGGTGCAGCCGCCCTCATAATGGCACTTGGTATGAAATGGCTCACACTGGCTGCTATTGCAGAAGCCGAACCATTCCTACCAGCCTTGATGTTGGTTGTCATGCATTCGCTCAGCCGGATCTGTGCCGCCAGCCTAATTTTTTCATACCCGTATGTCAGGGCCGATCAAAATAGCAAGGTGAAACCGCTGGCAAATCAGCAAAGCCAACAGGATTTGTGGGTTTTAATTGCGACAGGATTGATTATATTATTTCTTCTGCCTATCAATGTGGCGCTTGCAGTAACGCTGGTCATCACAGCCGCTCGCTTCCTATGCGGCAAATGGTTTGAACAGCAACTCGGCGGTTATACGGGTGATTGCCTGGGTGCCACACAACAAATCACGGAACTAGCGGGATATATAACACTACTCGCATTACTCTAGGTTCAGAAAAATTAAGGGAACCCTATGGTTGATCAAACCAATAAGGACGAAAGATACAAAGCACGCCAACAAAAGGTACAAGAAAAGGTTAATGCGCGGGTTGAAGCCGCTCAGAAAGAAAAAGGGCTTTTTCTGGTTATCACCGGCAACGGTAAAGGGAAGACGACCTCAGGGTTTGGTACCGTTGCCCGCGCAGTCGGCCATGGGCAAAAATGTGGGGTTGGCCAATTTATCAAGGGGACCTGGGACTGTGGCGAGAGAAACTTGCTAGAGTCACACGGTGTTACATTTGCAGTCATGGCAACGGGCTTCACCTGGGATACCCAGGACAAAAAAGCCGACACAGCAGCAGCACAGGAAACATGGGCTGAATGTAAAAAGATGCTGGCAGACGGCAGCTACGATGTAGTGCTACTGGATGAACTGACCTATATGGTCACCTATGGCTATATCGAGCTGGACGAGGTCGTGGCAGCGATTAACAACCGCCCGGTGATGCAATCAGTGATCGTTACTGGCCGCGGCGCGCACCGTACCTTAATGGAGTTGGCCGATACGGTATCCGAAGTTCGCAACGTCAAACATGCTTTTGAGAACGGGGTCAAAGCCCGTAAAGGCGTCGATTGGTAAATATCCTTTAAATCCAGTAGAGGTGCTCATAAGCACCTCTACTGGGCTAGATCTCCCTACTCTGTTACCGATAAGTAGGTTTTAACCACTTTCTGCAACTCAATCACTTCCGGCTCCGGAATATTCTCATCTGGATAGGCCCGGCGAACTTTGTCGCTCAGTCCCTTGGCAAAGACTTGGTAAAGCACTCGAGTTGATACCGTCAACGGGTACTCGGCATTCTTCGGCAACTCAAACACCTCATTACGGGTTTCACCCGACTTAATCCGGGTATCTTTACCAATTTTCACATAGCGCCAAAAACGCAGACCCACCGGTTTGCCATCCTTGTCGACACCGATCTTAATAAACTTATGGGCATCTTTAGGGATAACACCGTTTTTCATTACACCACTGCTGTAGACTTGCTGGCCGTTGACATCCGTAGCAATGACTTCCAGCCAGACCTGACGACGAGCACCGCCCGGCATGTCATGCCCCGAATTGACATTGGTAACCTTGGCAGTTAGCTGGCTCCCCTGTTTTTCCACCTCAAGACTCAGCGCCGTTTTCAAAATATCGATGCTCATCTTCTTATGTTCAGGATTTCGCATTCCGGTAAAGAAGTAGTTACCACCCACCAGATGGTGCGAACGAAGGTTCGACTTCATCGGGCCGTTATCGGTCGACTGACCACCAACTTTATTGTCAAAGTCAGTAACATCCTGGGTCATATGGCAGTCAATACAGGTTTTATGTTGCTTCGGATCATCCGGCGCATTAAACGGTGATGCCAGCCACTCACCAAAGTTATCGTTCACATTCGCACCCTGCCCAGTTGTAAACTCGTTATGACAAGTCGCACAATAGAGCGAGCTTTGGTACAGCTCAGGCTTGGAATACGACGCCTTATGCTGCTCCGGCAAAGCATTGATTTGTTTTTCCGATAGCCACTTCAGCATACTGTTCTTGGCATCTTCGAACACGTAACTATCACGGTCTTTGATGTTGACCGTCATATCAGTATTGCCTCCGGCATTTTCTGCCTTGGTGACCCGGTGGCAGAAAACACACCCTGTACCACGCTCGCTGACCGACTGACCGTGGGCAAAGGCTTCTTTAAGTGACGACCCGCCTTTTTCCCACATATCGCCAAAGTCAGTCATTGGCCCGTTGTCACCATTGATCACCATCTGCGGCGCATGGCAGCCACGGCAAAGCACCCGGAATTCCTCGCCTTCCGTTTTCGCGGCGAAATCCTCCTGGAAACGATAATAAGGATGATCCATGTTCATACCATGATTAGAATCGGCCCACTGATCGTAAATGGTGGTATGGCAATCAGAACACTCGGCAGAGTTAATCCACTCGTCTGGGTGGGTATAGCGCTTATCGTCATCAAGTCGTAACCAGGTTGAAAGATACGGCAAGTTCTCTGGTGCGCGGACATACTCGTTCAGGGCAGACATCATTTTTGCCGCTTCAAGCGGCGGGGTTTCAATATTGACAGGCGGTAGCGCTTCTTCTCGAGGATCACCGCCCATCCCGCCCTGAGTTTTCTGGATAATATCGATATAGGCACCAATCGGATCACCGGCAATCATTTTGCGGACATCGACATGGCCGGTAAGTGCATTGCTGAATCGATCCTTTTTACCATCTTCCATCAGCTGGCGATTAGTAAAATTAAAGCCATCAAGGTGGCATGAATTACAGCTCATCCAAAAGTCCCCGGCCATTGGGAAGTCAGGCGAATCGGCCATATTGGCACTATTGAACAATGTTTTGCCCTGGCGCAATTGCTTCGGTAACGGATCGGCTTTAACCAGATCGGCAAAATGTCCCTGAGTCAGTTTGACCTTGGCAAACGGCCCCACCGCACCGGTATCGAACTTGGCAATATCCAGCGACATCGCGTTCTGGACATACAGCTCACGTCCGGTTACCAGCAACCCGCGCGGGTTATCACCCGGAACATTACGATAAATTTGGGTTGCCTTCACCCCACCCTGAAATTTCTTACGACGGTGACGCTTTTTGTTTTTCTTGCCCTGACGCGACAAGTCGAACACCATCAAATCCTCGGAGCCCGCCAGGGTGAAAATGATTTTTTTACCATCATCGGTAAACACAGCATCATGCGGGTTAGAGACTATGCGGATCTTGTTGCCGCTTTCGATAATATTGATCTGCTTGAATAGCTGCTTTCGCTCGTCAATAATTTCTTGCTCGTTGCCCGGTTCTAGATCCACCAAAGACACGGTTGGAAAAACCGTTGATTGGAATTGGAAGTCATGTCCGAATGACCATAAAACATGGGGAAGCCAAGCCTGACGCCCGTCTGGAGAAATCGCAATATTGTCCAGCAGACGCGGTTTACCTTGCGGGTTCGTCTTGACAGGATCTGACTCACTGTCTGCTAGCTGTATCACTTTAATCAATTGAGGCTGCTCGCCACGTACGTTGTAGATAGAGACCTGACCAGATAGCGAGTGGGTCACCAGCATACGGCCGTCATCGGTCAGCGCCAGACCACGTGGTGTCGATGCCGTATCTAGAGTCTGGGTAATTTCACCTTCTGTATTGATAACCAGCAGCTTATCACTTTCAAAACTGGTAACGAAAAATCGTTGATGCAGAGAATCATAGACAACACCAAAGGGACGTGAAGGCACAGCAGTTACACGCTTGGTTTGTAGGTTTTTTGCATCAAGCAGCACAACTTGGTTGTTCAGATAGTCTGTCGCCAACAGCAGCCTGCCGTCATCCGTCAGCGCTATACGGCGAATATCTCGACCAATTGTCGACTCAGCAATTAGTTCGCCATTGTCTCTGGCAAGAATACTGACACTACCTGCATCAAAGTTAGCACTGATAATCTGTGTCTTGTCCAAATTAAACAGCATTGAGCTACTTTTCTCGATCGCCCATGCCGGTTGACTGAGCAATACTAGCATCAGCCAAATAAGTTGCTTCGCAGGCTTATATTTACTTATTAACATCATTCGCCTTTACACTCACACTACTTCAGGCCAGCAACCGGGGTCACTGACTAATTTGATATAAAAAGAGACGCCTTTCACCAATAAATCTTGGGCTGAACTCGGTAACCAATTGCTGATCAGTTAGCCGTGTACCCGACAACCGCCATGCACTCTGTGGAGTACGCTTATGCGCATTGACCAGAGCCAATTTGCTACTGGGGTAATACATGTCATAAATAGCATGGCTGCCGAGTTGGGCACGCAGCAAATTCACGCTGTAATTGGTTCCGACAACCGTCACTTTAGGGTTGGCCCTAATCCAGGACATTGCCTGCTGAATCGGTGCCTGCGACGGAGCGCTCTGAACATTCTGATAGCCTAAAATCAGGCAATAGAACACAGGGCAGATACCAAGCACACTAACAGCAACCACTCCCAATCGGCTAGCTTCGAATATTTTCTGTAACCCGGCTAACTGCACCGGCAGCACGGTCAAAAACAGAAAAAGTACCGGCGCCCAATGGCGCAGGTTATCAGGGTTCTGACCGAACGTGATCCAAGCCCAGTACAGCCAAGCAATTACGGCAGTGAGTGCCAACTGTTGTCTTCTGCTAGCCTGATTCCTAAAATTCAAACTCTTACTCATGGGAGCAGATGCAAGCCCAATAACAGCGCTAAATAGTGAAACCAACACCACGATCAAGCCAAGCCAGCCGAACCCTTTCCCCAGAGCCTCTACCCATTGCCATAAGCTGGCGTTATCACCTTCAACCGTATTGCCCCAAATCGTAAAATGTCCCTGGGTAAAACGGATCCCTTCCTCGAAATAGGCAGCGCCATCGTGAAACCAGATAAAACCCAAGCTCAGTGAACCAATCGCGGCAATGGCAATACTTGCCTGTAGGTATGCCCGGATTTTCGATCCGACGTAATTCCCCCAGCATGGCAACATCGCCATGCCCAACGCCAGTGGCAGGTAAGACGGTCGGGTGGCAAGCATAAGACCAATCCAGAACCCAACCATGCTATGTTTCTGCTGCAATGCTGCAATCAACGCCAACAGAAACACCATGATTGCAGCTGAATCCGACAACCCGCTCAGTGCCATTGAGGCAAGCAGCGGCTGCATCAGCGCCAATACACAGCCCAAGGTTGCCGCAGGCCACGAACTCGACAGCAGGTACACCAACCTGGCAACAAGGAGCGGGATCAACATTGCCGATAACATCGAGACCCAAATAGACGCAACAGCCGCTTCGATCCAGATTGCAGCCAGCCGGGATAAACCAATGAAGGCAGGATATCCTGGGAAGTGCGGTCGAAACTCCAGTACCGAAAAGCGCTCAACGCCCCGAGAGAAGTTAAGCGCATCATCACTGGTCAACTCCAGAGGAAAACGCCCCATCCACCACCACCAGCCCATGCAAGCCGACGCGATAATGATCACGTAGCATAGCTTACTGGCCGTCATTAAAACGGCAGCGTTGTTAACCAAAACACAGCTAGGAAAGGGACGGCTCATCTGGTGCTATTTCAACGAATTAATTGCATCAGTAAGCAACTCACGCTGCTGTTTGAACACCGCCGGATCAGCTGGTGCCTGACCCACACCAAATACGCCCGGGTTACCGATAGCATTCAGAACGCCCTGGATAGCTTCAGTCGCCTGTTTCCTGCTACTTTCATCGAGCTTTGGCATGATTAAATCAAGAAAAAGCTTACTTTTGACTACCAGTACTTTGGCTACCTGGTAATCGCCAAGGTTCTTCTCGGCACCGTCAAGGCGCCGGACGATCTCCTCTATCACGGCGTGATCCATCACCGCCTCCACCTTGGCCGCATCTTTATCAGCCAGTGCTTGATTCATCGGGGTTAACAGGTCGACCTGGTGCTCATTAAGCAGGTAGGTGAACTCTTCGTGTAAGCCATCAACAGCCACTTTCGCAGCCACAAAATCATTATCGGCCAACGCTTGCATTATCGCTTCACGCCCGTCGATAACAGGCTCCTTTCCTGCCGCCGCATACGAATACGCGTGGCTTGACGTACTGACAACCAAACCCAGCAAAATAGCCAGGCAGGTACGCAAAACACAAGTAAACGTTGTTAGTCTCATATATCTCTCCATGTGCAGCAAATAGCGCTAAGCCACGCTCTGAACTTCAATCACGGTTTTTTCATTACGAAAATCGAATATTTCACGTCGACGGTCTTTGCCGTCAATGACGGACTGTGCGGCCATCATGCCCATTTCCATTGCGGTATCGGTAAAAATGTAACGGAAGGTTCCCTGACGACCGGTCATGATCAGATTATCGAACTGTGACAAATGGGTGATCGCTTTTTCGCGCTTGGCCTGATAGGTCATATCCATCAGCGGATAGGCATGCTCGGTATAGGAGGTGAAGTACTCTCCCGTTGCCAGCTTAGGATCGACCCCCAGCGATTCGAGATCGTTAAAGACACGCTGCTGCAGGCTGTCGCCATCCATCGACCAGACGTCATCCCCTTTGTTGCATGGGATTTCAATCATCACCGATGAACGCCCCTCGGGAGCCATATACGATGAACGGCGTTTAGGCTCTTGCAATCGAGTACCTAATAACTCGGGATCAGAAAGGTACTGCCATGTGTTATCGGAGATATTTTCTGTTTCCATCGGCATATTTATAAAGCGTAATGCCCTAAATTCCAGTCCGCTATCAAACCCTGTGAGTTTACACATCAGCGGTAATGGCAAGGTTGATATCACCTCGTCGCAGTTTAATGAAATCACTTCATCCTGGTGCCGGTATTCAACCGCTTCAATTCGGTTGTTAGCATCGCGTGTCAATCCGCAGACATCGCTGTTAAGAACAATTTGAACCCCTTTCTTTTCCAGCTCTTCGGCCAAACGGGTATACAGCTGGCCAAACCCCCACTTAGGATAACGATACTGGCGGGCATAGGTACGAACCGACGAGCGACGTCCCGGCAATAAACGGCGGGCAACATCTTTGAGATCCATCAGACTAATTCGCTGCGATGCCCAGTCTCCCGACAAGAAGGCCGGATCAATCCCCCACAGCTTGGCGGTATAGCCTTCAAAAAAATGCTTGTATAACGTAGTGCCGAACCGGCTTTCAATCCATTCGGCAAAGCTGACCGCAGACTGATCTTGCGGTTTGGCCTTAAATAGCTGCTTGCCAAGATCAATAGCTCCTCCAACCAACAGAGGCAGAGGCGCGTTCTTAATTAGATCGACCATCGCCAACGGATATTGATAAATTCGACCACGGTAACGAATAACGCTTTTGCGCTGTGCAAAGAGCAGCTCGTCTCCCATCAACTCATCAACAAATTCAAGCAATTTGGGGTTTTTAGTGATGAAACGATGGCCACCGAAATCAAAACGGTATTCACCATGCTGGCCGCTGAATGTTTGGGTCGCACACATCCCGCCGACATGATCGTCTCGATCAAGAATGGTGACCTGATAACCGGCTTCGACCAGCTCCCATGCAGCCATCAAGCCTGCAGGTCCAGCCCCGAGTACAGCAATATGTTTGTCTGATGTTATGCTCATGCCTGTTTGTATCCACGATTCCAGAAAAAGACAAAGGTCAGCATATAGCCGCCCCAAACCACGAGCTGCAACAAGCCCGGTGACGAGTTATAGCCAAATAATGCGCGCAGGAAGGTGCCAAATACCCCACGGTCATCGAGAATATGCGAGATATCAAAAAGCTGAGCATGAACAATAGGTAGTACATGGGCGGCCTGTAACATGTTTATAGCAGATGACAACAAACCGGCCGCGATAATGATAATAAATAGACTTGTCCAACGGAAAAATGATCGTAGCGGCACATTTCGGGTACTTTTCAGCATCATCCAAACCAGTGCTATTGACAGGACTAGTCCAGAGATCGCACCGATCAGTGCATCTTGCGTACTGAACTCACCAAAGTTCGAATACATCAAGGCAGAGAAAAACAAAATCGTTTCGAAACCTTCACGCAGCACCGCAAGGGTCGAGAGGAAAACCAGCCCGAGCAGGTTACCGGTACTGACCATATCCGTCAGGTCTTTTTGTACTTGTGCAACTTGATTCTTGGCCTGCTTCTGCATCCAAATAGCCATATACGTCAAAACGACAGTGGCAAATATCAAGATCCCGGCCATCAAATAATTTCGGTAAAGCTCGTTGCTAAACTGATCAACCACCACCTGGAAGACAACCGCAACGGCTAAAGAAAGCAACAAACCGACAAACACGCCGAGGTAAATATACTTGTTGTAATGACGGGCATTCAGCTTGGCGAGATATGACAAAGCGATACCGACTAACAAAAACGCTTCTAACCCTTCGCGCAGGGTAATTAAAAAACTGGCTAACATGGGATCCCCAATGTAAATAAATTCAATGTAATACGGCCTTTCTGGCTCTTATCGACGACGAAACTTGTTCAGATTCAATACACTCCATCTCATCGCATGGCGAAACACGAGTGGTGCCAGCAGCCATGATGAATAAAAGTGCACGTCCTGAATGAAAACACCTAATGTATTTCCCGGATTACCATAAAAAAACAGATAAAACCCGCTGAGGCAGCAAGCAATCAGCAGCCATTCGATTGCAGTCCCAGTTTGGCGCAGGAAAGGCTTGTTGCTAGAGGTGATCAAACGCCGGTGTGCGGCCCAAAATGCGCCGACAATAACAGTAAATAACGTGGCACCAACCACCATATGTACCAATAATGTCCAGCGTTCTAGCTGCCAGCCGACACCAACAACATCCCACAGCAGCAATCCGCTAAAAAACATCACATACAGCAATGACTCTGCCCATTTATGATGGTAAGCCAAGCGTTGCCACCGTAGGTTAAATCCACCAGCAACAGGCTTTTGATCTGAACTCAGGGATACTGACATAACTACAACCTATGTATGAATGAACACTTTCTACGCGGATATCATTATAAATATCAATAATTTAAATAGTGACGAAACAACAAAGGCAGCGACTTAACATCGCTGCCTGATCAGTAACAAGTAAGCTTACCCTTTACTTAACGCTGGCCTTGTTGGCCATGGTCATTGCAGTACCGAACTTGCCACCAGCAGCGATAATCTGGTGAACACCGTCCTCGTCGGTATCAGTAGAACTGCTACCTTTGATTTGGTTTTCGCCAGAATCACCCATCCACTCGGCAAGCTGCATACCGCCGTTAATAACGCCACGGAACCAGCTTACATAACGGTCCGTTAGTGCTGTTAACTCCAGCGCAGGCTCGTTTTCGCCTTCTTCATTTTTCAGGTGAAGAATTGCTTCACGTAGACCGCCTGAGATAGCCGCTTCAGTATATGGGGTATGAATCGTTGCTTTACCCGGTACCGTTGCCCATGTGTCGATATTCTCATCAAACATGTTTTTCTCTACCGCAAGGTAAATTGAACGTGCTGCCTGCTTGTATTTCATATCATCAGTTGCAAGGTATGCCGCAACCAAACCACGAATCGCTGCAAACTGCGCATCCAGTGATTTTTCTTTTGTTAGCTTGTTAACGGTATTCAGAGTCAGGCCATCAAACACCAGACCGTCTTTGCCTGTTAGCTGGTTGACAATGAAATCAGCCTGGCCTTTGATCATTGCCAATGCCTCTTTACCAGCAGCCGTCTTCAGATCGACATCGCCAGATTCCGCCGAGGCGTAACCAACTGGCAAAGCATCTTTTGCACGCTGATAGATAGACAGTGCAACAAGAGAATATGCCGCGTCGTAGGTATCGACCTTGCTGCCCTGCTTGCCATTTTTGTACTCGGTAACAAATGTACCCTGCTCTTTGTTGTAGTGCAGAGCAGCAATATTTTTGAACAGCAGATTAGAGATATTGTTAGCCAGTGAGAATGCATCACCAGCGACTACATCATTGCTCTCGCTCGCATCGGTATTGGCTGCTGGCGCTGCAGCAAATGGCGCACCATCGAACACAGCCAGGAATGCAGGGTTCTGAGCGCTATTCGCCGTACGCTGATCACTGTATGCGAAGAATTCCGCAACAGGCCATAGTGCTGACCAAGTATCACGCAGTGTTGACGCGCTGTCTGTCACTTTCAGGCCGGTGATAGATTTCACACCGTTGCGAGTACCTTCAGTCACGGCAACTTTATGCGCAAACCAGATAGGTCCTTTGGCAGGGTCGTAATCCGGGCCAAATTTAACGCCCAGACGCTTACCGTCAAAGCCAAGCTGCTGTTGCATGATTTGCAGCTTATCAATAGACATTTCAGTCAGCATCATGCCGTTAAAGCCATCGGCAGCGGAAACGCCGAGGCTGTGCTTGCCATCGAGATCCATTGTCGCGGACTCAGCTTCAACTTCTTCGTCTGTCGCAGTAACGTGCATACCACCAAGGAAATCTTGAGACCACATCACTTCTTTCAGAAGAATGCCGCCTGTCGCTGCCGGATTAAACGACTTATCAAATGTCGTTTCATCCCAGGCTAATGTTTTGTAATCGCGGAAGTAGGCCGGAACAACCGTCTGAACGGTTTTGCTGTTGCCTTTTGCAGTAACAATTTCCACTTCGTCACCATTTACCGTGGTGATATCTGGTTTTTGTACAAACTCCGGGCTACCTGAAGCATAAGGGATAGAAATGGGGTACATGTTCTGCGGAATTTCGCTCGCCGGGAAGCCCACAGCTGCGGCCATTTCGATAACACGCTTACCTAGATCTGCCAACTGGCCGCCACGAGCACGGTTAACCGGACCATTGACAAGGTGTGGACCCATTGTCGATTGGTAGTTAAGTGCATACATCGCTTCTTCAGAATACTCGTAGCTTTCAATACCGGCAGCAAAATCAAAAGGTGTTGGATCATTGGCCAAATTTGGATCGAGTACATCCAAATCCAAGCCAAGTGATTCAGCTAGCGGTTCACCCGACAGCTCAAATTCGGTATAGGCTAAAAAGCTTCCTGCTGGTTGATGTGTTTTATCTAAGATTTTCACTTGGGCTGTCGCACTCGCAGCTGTTGTAAACACAGCAGCCGCAACAGCAACACTAAGAACTGACTTCTTCACTACTTTTCCTTCTTATTCTATCCATTTACAACGAATGTAAACTGAGAATTATTATTGGACAGGATCTAAAACGAGAACGATTTGCATTCTATATGTTTCAGAATGTAAATCAAGGTAGTGAGAGTAATTATCATTTTTATTCTTGATCAAAATCAACATTTAAAATACATGTTATAAATCAGCATGCATATTATTCATTTTCTTTCTATTTACGACCAACGCTCATCATTTCTTTAAAAAACAAACTAATAGGTAAAAAAATAGGGAGCCAAGCCCCCCTGCCATTAACCCACTGTGATATTCGAATATATATTCCTTCATCACATTTCCTTTGTACTGCAAAATACCTCTATATAATGGATTTATCATAATAATTACGCATAAGAGAGTTTAGATGCCTTCAAGTCTACCCAAAGGCTTTAGCCGCCCATTTTTAAAAGTATTTCACATTCTCGAGGCAATTCTCCTAGTCGCGATCACCCTTGCGACCATTGCCGCTATGGGAACAGAATTTATTCATGTCTATACGAATAAAGAAATAGCATTGACCGATATCCTGCTGATGTTTATTTACCTGGAAGTGCTTGCCATGGTCCAGCAGTTTGTCACCAACGGTAAAATCCCGGTCCGCTACCCGATCTATATTGCGATTATGGCTATCGCCCGATACATCACTCTCGGTATGAAAGAGCTCGATGGATTATTCGTCGTCTGGTTGGCATTGGCAGCGTTCATTCTGGCAGCGGCCACCTTAATGATCCGTATTGGTCACCATTACTGGCCGTATGAACGTGTTACAGATCCGACGAAAAACCTGCCTGATGACTAATTTTACAACATAGCATACTTAAAAAGTGCAAACTAAAGGGAGCCTCTGCTCCCTTTGTTATGATCAATTTGTACACGATCATTGCCTCACATTTTTCTGATGCTTCTTCCTGTAAAACTCCAGAGCCCGCTCCAGCGCCCTTTCGTGCATCTTTTCTCTTAATTTTTCGTAATCGACCTTTTTATCCATAAGCTTTCCCAGTAGTAAACAGAGAACATCTAACCTACAAGACTAAGCTTAGTATAATACGCTGAACTATATGACTTTTTCTTTATTTACTTAGTAGAAAATAAGACTGGCATGTCAAAATGGTATACAAACACTGTATTAAACAACAAAAAAATGCCAGCCAGATCAAACTGGCCGGCATTGAAAGCATACTTTTTTCTATGTTTATACAATCACTTGGGCAATGGTATAACCGATAGTACACGCCGACACCACACCAATAAGGCCCGGTGCCATAAAGCTATGGTTGAAATACCATTTACCGATTTTAGTCGTACCCGTTACGTCGAAATTACAGGTCGCAATATCAGACGGGTAGTTTGGAATGAAAAAGTAACCATAGGTCGCAGGCATCAAACCAATTAACAGTGCTGGATTTAATCCCATCGCCAAACCAACCGGCAGCATCATACGCGCTGTCGCTGCCTGACTGTTTACGACAACGGACACAATGAATAGTGCCAGCGCAAAGGTCCACGGATAGCCCTGAACCATTTCGGTAATGCCCGACTTAAAGGAAGGCATCGCATACTGGAAATATGTATCACTCATCCAGGCAATACCAAAGATCGCAATAGCTGCCACCATGCCGGACTTAAACACGACGCCTTCAGGTACTTTCTGAACATTGGTACGGGTAACCAACAAGATCAAACCACCGAATGCCAGCATCATCATCTGAATAATGACAGACATTTTAATCGGCTTGGCATCACCAATCGTTCGGATCTCAGGCACCATCGCCACAACAACGATAGAAGCCAGTGCCAGAATGAAAAGTAAGACCGCATGCTTAGCTGACGCCGGTAGCTTTTCATCAAGCGAGGTCGAAGTGGTATGCAAAATCTTATCACGCCACAGCGGATCTCTCAGACGGCGCTGATACTCAGGATCCTCATTCAAGTCTGCACCACGGCGAAGGCTGTACAATGATAGCAACAGTGTACCAATCAACGTCGATGGCACTGTTACCATCAAGATCGTTAGTAGATGAATGCTGTCTTGGATACCAGAAATCTGCGCCAGATAATACACAACCGCGGCAGAGATCGGGCTGGCAGTAATCGCCAACTGGGAAGCTACCGAAGAAGCAGCCATCGGGCGTTCTGGTCGGATACCATTTTTCAGCGCAACGTCACCGATAATAGGCATAATTGAGTACACCGCATGACCGGTACCCAGCATAAATGTCATGGTGTACGTCACCAACGGACCAAGGATAGTGACACGCTTGGGGTTGCTGCGCAAAATTCGCTCGGCAACTTGCAACATGTACTTCAGACCACCTGCCGCTTCCAGAATCGAAGCACAGGTCACAACCGCAAGAATAATTAGCATCACAGTGATAGGCGGTGATGTCGGCGGCATCCTGAAAATGAATACTTCAACCAACAGGCCTAGGCCAGAAACAACACCTAAACCGATACCACCAAAGCGACTGCCAGCATACAACACGAGAAGCAGGAATAAGAATTCCAAATACAGCATACTCGTTATCTCCCTATATCGAAAAACGCAGATCTCACAATGAGACCACCAATACTTTAGGGGTAGATTGCCAGCAGTATTAAGCTTTGATTTTGATGAAAGTCAAATAAAAACGGCTATTGACCAATGACTCACTGTTGTGTGAAGACCACCTAGAAAATGGCATACTGTAAAGATATATGTGCTACATGTTTTGCTGCATATATTCACCGTTTATTCAATTGTATGCAACATGCTGTAGGGTGTTTTTTTTGTGCTATATAATATATCGCCTGTCAGTATTGCAATCCATTGCTAGCGCTCAGGGTTAAACATCTGACTTACTTGGCTTAGAACACTCTTTGGCATGGCACAGGTTAGCATCTATATTTTGGTTTCCCAGCAACCGCAACCACAACGCCGGTAAGTGCTTAGGCCGGACATTAGGGCTCTCAAGCTGAACAGGGAGCGCAGAAGACCAAGTACCGTCACCTTCGAGGGTGGCGAACACAAACTGAAATGGCAAGTAATCGACCATCCCCAGACGCAGATCAGTGACAGTCAGGCTATCCCCTACCTGCTCATATTTTACAAACTGACGAGTAAAGTCCTCTAACATAACAAGATGCTGTGGTTTTTCTTCCAGCTTCCACTGCCCGCGTTCCTTGGCTATAAAATCGATAGTGACCTCGTCATCGAGCAAGGATGTTAAGCCTTCCCAATAGGTATCACCATCTAACACCACAACACGCCACAGTACGGTATTGACAGGCGTCGGGGTGATAAAAACAGGTTTACCTGCCATAGGAGTATCAGCCAGCTGACTCTGTACCCTATCTTCAATAACATTGAGTGCGATAACTGACCAGAGTAGGTACAGGCTGGATATCGCCAGTCCAATACCGCACAACCTTGCCATTTTTCTTCGCCATAGCAAACTCGCTGCAACCACCACCAGTAACGGAACAGTATAGAGCGGGTCGATAATAAAGATGCTGGAGACAGCCACACTAACCGAAAGAGGCCACAACAGTTGTGTACCGTATGAGGTAAAAGAATCCAATAACGGGTGTGTAATAAGACAAGCGGCCACTAAAAACCATAACTGGTTAAAGCTAAAGGTTGTGGCTCGCCACTTTTGCCAACACCATGCCAGCAAAAACGAAAACGGTAACAGGACAAGTATCGAATGGCTGAAGCCGCGGTGTTTCACCATATCCGATACGGGATCACCATAGCTCACAAGCACATCCAGATCTGGCAGGGTACCGAGGGCGGCCCCGGCCAATAATACTTTTGGCGAACATTTCTTGCCTGCCACCAAGCCCGCAACAGCGGCACCTAACGCGGCCTGAGTAATTGAGTCCAAATTTTCTCCTTTTCGACCAGGTTATATAATATTTTTATGGTCTTCATCCTCGGCTGATTCGGCACACCTTACCAAACTTACGCACCAAAGAACAAAAAGCTCAGTACGAGTAAAGTAAACAAAAGTAAAAATATGGGTTTGGTCGCAGTTCAGCCAAACTGAATTCGCTACTTTAAATCAGGCAACATCAATTCACTCTGACAAAGGGAAGATGTATATGCCAACAAAAGTTTCTGAATACATGACACGAAAAGTCATCACTATCCAGCCTGAAGCCGGTCTCCGTGAAGCCTTCTTTTTAATGCGCGATGAAGCTATCCGCCATTTACCCGTCACAAATGAAGCAGGCGAACTGATAGGTATTGTCAGTGACCGCGAACTCCGCCGACCGGGCTGGGTTGATGAATCACCGGATATCGGCCATGAATACGACCTAACCGATGATCTGCATATTGGTGATGTCATGATCAGAGATATTGTACACGTTCGTACCTATGACACGCTGACCAAAGCTGTCAGAACCCTGCTTGACTATCATGTGGGGGCGGCGCCTGTGTTGGATAAAACAGGGGATTTGGTCGGAATACTGTCAGCTGTTGACCTGCTCAAAGCCTTCCAGAACACACTGGAATCACAAAAATCGAGCAAAAAGAACAAGAGCCTTGCCTGACGCATTAATATCGTTAGACCATGCGTTTCACCAAGAAAAAAGGCTTGCCAGGATGGCAAGCCTTTCAGTTTAAAGCGTTAGTTAAATAACCCTTTCAATAATTTATCGGCTACCTTCTTAACATCGTCATCTTTGGCCTTGTCACCCAGTAACTTTTCAAGCCCGCGCTCGACTTCCTTATGGGCTTTTTCCTCCAGCTTGTTGTTTTGCTTCAGAAGCCCAGCTAGATCCATCGAGAACTTAGGTTCCGTCCAGTCACCTTTGACATCAATCGGCAGCGTTAAATCGGCAACTTCATCGACTTGCTTGCCACCTTGACCTTTGCTGGTTGCAACAACCGAGGTATTCACCTTGAAATCAATCGCTTCACTAACAAGATTAGTCTGACCTTTACCTGCTATACGCAGCAGCGGAGAATCAAGATCCAAATTAGTCGTTGATGCCTTGCCCGAACCCAGCTTGATCGTTGCTGTCAGTCCAGAGAAATCTGTTTTCTTCTCTTCTTTTACATACTCGGCTTTCTTGCCTTTCAATGTTGCTCTGGCTTCACGGATCATCTCAGGCACGTTCACCCCGTAAACCGCCCCATCGGCAAACTTGATATCCACAGTACCGGCAACATTCTCTCGGATACGTTTTTCGGCCAATCCAGTACCGGCCAGACTCATCGTGATATTACCTTTACCGGCGAGTACATCATTGTCGACAACATCGACCATCAGCGGTTGGATCTGTACTCCACTGATCTTGTTAGTCACTTTATAAGTTGGCAGCTTACCGTTGGCATTCAACATGGCTTGCATTTTAATGCTACCGTCATACAGTTCAGCGTCTAAGTGGTTAAGCTTAAGTACCCCTTTGGCTACTTTTACATCCACCAGCACATTGGCCAGCTTGGCGTTGGCGGCTTTAAATTTACCTAGCTTCACCGTGCCTGCAACATCAAGACTCTTCAGGGCCGACAGGTCTGGTTCTTGGTTCTTGTCCGCTGCAGAGGCAGTCTCCGGAGCGGTACCGGCGGTTGTCGAACCTACGTCTTCTGCTCCGGCTTGCGACGATGTTTCTTTCTTGTCGAGGCCGAGGAAAGCATCTAGGTCAATGTTGTCACTGTTAACGGCAAAGCGGATCACCGGAATATCAGCCGCCTTGAACGAAGCGTTTCCGTTCACACTGATCTCATCAATATCCGCCTTAAACTGCGACAAGGTCGCCATGCCCTTATTGACGTCATAGTCAGCATCGGCACTTAGCTTGACTGCCATTTCTGGGCGAGGCAATGTGGCCCCTTTCAGGCCTGACTCCAGTGCCAACGCCTGCAGCTGAACAAAATCAAAGGCCTCACTGAGCTTCAAGCGTGTTTCGCCCTTAGCATCAAAAGCAAGAGCAGGCACTTCCCCTGTTACAGCAAATGTGACTGCCGACCAATCACCTGCTTTGAACTTATCCATGGTTACTGTCAGCGACTGGATATCATTCAGTTTGTCTTTTGCCGTTGCAGACAATTGCATATTCTTCAGCTCGGCATTATTCATCTCCGGCACGATAAATAGCTCAGAGGCGCCGTTAGCAGTAAAGGCCAGCTCACCATTTTGGCCAGCCACATCAAACTCGGCCTGGGTCCATTCGCCAGGCGCAAACCGGCTCAGGGTAAAGTTCAGCGCGCTGATGGCAGTAAAAGTCCCGGCTTGATCATCACGGATCTCGGCACTGGCATTGACTAACTCAACGCCTTCAAGGCTGATTGTCCATGGCTCGGCGCCACCTTGATTCTGTGGGGCTGTTTCCGTAGCTGCAGTTGGCTGATCAGCGACTGTATTATTTTCAGCTTGCTTGCTTGATTGGCCTAAAGCATCAAGGTTATTCACCCCATCTTTGCGAGTCTGGATAAACACCCGACCATCCTGCAAGCTAATGTGCCCGATCTCAAGATGACGAGAGAACAAAGGCACAACAGATACAGAAAGCTCAGCGCTGCCCAGCTGAATCAAATTTGGCTCGGCAAACCCTTCCGGATTACGAAACTCTGTCTGGCCTAGCGTAAAACCTATACTCGGAAAGAAACGCCAGCCAATGTCACCGCGGATCACCAACTCTTGGCCTGTGGCTTTCTTTACCTGCTCGGCAAGTAATGGCTTAAACTGGTTAGGGTCGACCAATGCCAACAATGCACCAACCCCCACTACGATAACAATTACAATTGCCAGTACGGCATACAAAAGCTTTTTCATCGTGTCCTCGTGTTATCCGTCCACATTGAATTGGGTTATACCCAAGCGACATCTTCTTGGGGTTGCTTGGCTATACGACAGCGAATAGAACTATAAGTTTTTAATTATCTGTGATTAAAGCAAAAAAATAGGCAGCCGTTAAGGCTGCCTATTCAAATATCATCATTATCAATTCAAGACTGACAGTCTCAACCTTGTTTGGCTGGTTCTTATGATTTCAGCAATTTGGCAATATGCGCTTTCAACACGTCAATCGCAATACGGTTTTTTCCGCCACGAGGAACGATAATATCGGCATATTGTTTAGACGGTTCAATAAACTGCATGAACATAGGACGCACCGTCTTTTGGTACTGCTCAAGTACCGATTCCATTGTACGATCACGTTCAGCAACATCACGCTGCAAGCGACGCAGCAGACAGATATCCAGTGGAGTATCCATAAAGACACTTGCATGCATGATCTCGCGCAGGCGAGGATCAGTCAGTAGCAAGATACCTTCCAGAATAATCACCTTTTTCGGTGTCATTGGTGTGGTTTCTACCAGACGCGTGTGTTCGCTGTAGCTATACTGCGGCACTTCTACCGCATTACCTTCAACCAACATCTGCAGATGATCACAGAGTAAGTTGTGATCAAGCGCATTCGGGTGATCGTAGTTAGTTTTGACCCGCTCTTCCATGCTCAGGTGACTTTGATCGCTATAGTAACAATCTTCCGTGATAACACCGATCTGATGATCGCCGACCTTTTCTTTTAGCTCTTTGTAAACTGTACTGGCAATCAGGCTTTTACCGGACGCAGAAGCGCCTGCGATACCGATAATTACGCATTGGTGAGAGTTTTCAGACATATCAGAAAGCACCTGTAAGACAACGTAGCGAGGTGGAAATACTCATTTAAACAACTATCTGCCATTTGATGGCTAACCAGATAATTGTGCGAATAGGTATAATTAAACCGCCTGATTATAGGGATTTACGCGGCCAGATGCCAGCAAAAATGCGACATCTAGCACTATTGGTTATAAACCTTTCAGAATTGTTGCAAGTAAAGGTTTACATTGTACGAATTGCAATCTGCTCAGCAACAGGCTCACCCTGCCAGAATAAGCGGCTGGCAACCTGCCCAGCCAGGTCAATGTAGGCGCTAGCCTGCTCCGAATCAGGTGACGATGCGACCGTTGGTTTGCCGCTATCAATATCTTCACGAATCTTAATATGCAGAGGGAGTTGCGCGAGCAGTGGCACAGAGTAGTTCTTTGCCATGCGCTCTGCCCCGCCGGTGCCAAAAATCGCCTCGTGATGGCCGCAATTACTGCAAATATGATAGCTCATGTTTTCGACAACGCCCACAACAGGAACATTGACCTTGTTAAACATATTGATCCCCTTGATGGCATCAGCCAAAGCCAGATCCTGCGGAGTGGTAATAACCACAGCACCTGTTACCGGGATCTGCTGGGCCAGCGTAAGCTGGATATCCCCGGTACCTGGTGGCATATCAATCACCAGATAATCAAGATCCGGCCACCAGGTCTCTGTAATAATTTGGGTAAGTGCCTTTGAAGCCATCGGCCCGCGCCAGATCGTTGCACTGTCAGCAGGAACCAGATAACCGACCGAATTGGTGAACAATCCACACGACTCTATCGGCATCATCATCTTACCGTCAGGAGATTGCGGCTTCTCATCGACCGTACCCAGCATCATCGGCACTGATGGGCCATAGATATCGGCATCTAGCAAACCCACTTTGGCACCTTGTTTTTGTAGTCCCAATGCCAGGTTAACCGCTGTGGTCGATTTGCCTACCCCGCCTTTGGCAGAGCTAACCACAATAATATTCTTCACCCCTTTCAACGGTGACTTGTCTCCGGCAGCCAGAGGCGCAACTCGGGTAGTCACAGTAAAAGTCATGCTCTGCGCGACATGGTGGAGCTGCTGCTGTGTAATAATCCAATGCTCAAGCAGCTCGGTTACTGATCCCGCAGCAAACGGCAAGGTGATCGATACGACACCTTGTGCTGATACCGATACCACATTCGGTGTTTCGGCCCACTCATGATGCAGCCACGGATGCTCGAACTGATTAAGCCATCGGCAAATATCAGCAACACTCTCAAATCGGATCATTGAATCACTACTCATCGTTTTTAGCGCTCCATTCTTATCGTTCCCGTTCATCGTACCACCAAAGCCTATTTATCGCTGCTATTTAGCGGGATTATCACTGGATGATGCTAGGCAACACGCTGTCCATCAGGTAATATTTGAGGCTACGTTTTTTTACCCATCACGAGCGAAATAAGTAATTATGGCTGCAAATCCAAGAAAAATTCTGGTGACCTGCGCCCTGCCGTACGCTAACGGTTCTATCCACTTGGGGCACATGCTTGAGCATGTACAAGCGGATATCTGGGTGCGCTATCAGCGCCTTCGCGGCAACGAAGTTCATTTCATCTGTGCAGACGATGCACACGGCACTCCAATCATGCTTAAGGCCCAGCAGATGGGTATGGAACCTGAGCAGATGATTGCCGAAGTGAGCAAAGAGCACCAGGCCGACTTTGCTGGCTTCGATATTAGCTTTGACAACTACCACAGCACGCATTCCGACGAGAACCGTGAGCTGGCGTCGTTCGTTTACAATCAGCTAAAAGAGAAAGGCTTTATTACTAGCCGCACAATTTCTCAGCTATTTGATCCTGAGAAAGAAATGTTCCTACCAGATCGTTTCGTAAAAGGCTCCTGTCCGAAGTGTAAGGCAGAAGACCAATACGGTGACAACTGTGACAACTGTGGCGAAACCTACAGTCCAACAGATTTGATCAACCCGAAATCTGCAGTCTCTGGCGCGACACCAGTCATGAAAGATTCCGAGCACTTCTTCTTCGACCTACCTCAGTTCGAAGGGATGCTAAAAGAGTGGACCCGATCAGGTGCACTTCAGGATGAAACTGCCAACAAGATGCAAGAATGGTTCGAATCTGGTCTACAACAATGGGATATCTCGCGTGATGCGCCATACTTTGGCTTCGAGATCCCGGGAGAGACAGGCAAATACTTCTATGTATGGCTGGATGCACCTATCGGCTACATGGGTTCATTCAAGAACCTGTGTGACAAACGTGATGACCTGAACTTCGACGAGTTCTGGAACAAAGACAGCTCTACCGAACTTTATCACTTCATCGGTAAAGACATCGTTTACTTCCACAGCCTGTTCTGGCCGGCTATGCTCGATGGTGCCGGTCTGCGTAAACCAAACAATGTATTTGTTCACGGCTACGTTACCGTAAACGGCGCGAAAATGTCGAAGTCAAAGGGTACCTTTATTAAAGCAGGTACTTACCTACAGCACCTAGACCCAGAATGCCTACGTTACTACTATGCTGCGAAACTGAACAACCGTATTGATGATCTTGACCTTAACCTTGAAGACTTCACCCAGCGTGTAAACAGCGATGTAGTGAACAAGATTGTTAACCTGGCATCACGTAATGCTGGCTTCATCGCCAAACGGTTCGAAGGCAAGCTGTCAGACAGCTTTGCTGAACCAGAGCTATATGCTGAGTTTGTTGCGGCTTCTGACCGTATCGCGGAGCTTTTCGAAAACCGTGAATACAGCCGTGCTATCCGTGAAATTACAGCTCTGGCAGACAAAGCTAACCAATACGTTGATGAAAAAGCGCCTTGGGTTGTTGCTAAACAGGAAGGTAAAGATCAGGAACTACAGGAAATATGCTCTGTGGGAATCAACCTGTTCCGCGTCCTGATGACCTACCTGAAGCCTGTAATGCCACATCTGGCAGAACGCACTGAGGGCTTCCTGAACGAAACCCTGACATGGGAAGGTATCGCCCAGCCGCTGACAGGCCACGAAGTCACTAAGTTCAAAGCACTGTTCAACCGTATCGATCCTAAGCACGTTGAAGCAATGCTAGAATCTTCAAAAGAAGATGCAGCAGCAGAAAAAGCAGCCTCTGAAGCTGCAGCAAAGCCTACTGGCCCACTGTCTGAAGAGCCTATCGAAGCAGAAATCGAGTTTGACGACTTCGCCAAAGTTGATATGCGTATTGCGAAGATTGTTTCCTGCGAAGAAGTGCCAAAAGCAAACAAGCTACTTAAATTCCAATTGGATATCGGTGGCGAGATGCGTCAGGTATTCTCGGGTATCAAATCTGCCTACACGCCTGAAGAACTGATTGGCAAGCACACTGTTATGGTTGCCAACCTCAAACCTCGTAAGATGAAGTTTGGCATGTCTGAAGGCATGATCCTGGCTGCTGGCCCGGGTGGTAAAGATCTGTGGATCCTTGAGCCGCACGAAGGCGCACAGCCTGGTATGCGAGTGATGTAAGTAGCATCATCATTAAATAAGGAGCTTCGGCTCCTTTTTTATTGCGCTAAACCCACTCACAATAACCGACAGTTTATTCATAGGGGCGATAAACAACTAAATCATCCCTATTTACTTTCAAACTACTGATAGTTCACCGCTTATCTTATTCTCTTAACCTTCTCATTACCTATCAAAGTGCATATCGCTTTACAGAATAATTTATCGACAAGAACAGATGTTAACGACTACTTTTATCATGACGATAAATCACGCTTTTACTAGGTGTAAACGCAGGTAACATTCGCTAATTTCGAAGTGGCAGCACAAAAACTGTATAGTTATCAACCAACAGGTTAATATTTGGTTAATTTTGATGTTTTCAGAACAGCATTCTGTCGTAAAAAGTGTGATCTGAAACATACCTTTTAATTTTGTACGGCATTTTACTTCGCATTAACACCTAAACTGCTGTTAACCTGCTCCGCGCTCTGGTGAATGATTTACAGAGTGAATAATTATAAGGAGTGTTCATTTCATGCCAACACAAAAAAAGAAAATGTCCCTGACTGGCCGAGTGATCCTCGGCATGTTGATGGGCATCTTGACAGGATTCGCTATTCGCTCCCTTTTTGCAGAGACCTCATTTGTACACGAATATCTAGTGAATGGCCTGTTTGACGTTGGTGGTGCAATCTTCATTGCTAGCTTGAAAATGCTGGTTGTGCCTTTAGTCTTTGTTTCCCTAGTTTGCGGTACCAGTACGCTGAATGATATCAGCACCCTGGGACGTCTCGGGGGCAAAACGCTGTTGTTCTATCTAACAACAACCGCAATTGCTATCACCCTTGCACTAACCATGGGTAACCTGTTCCAACCAGGAGCCGGCGCCGATCTTTCCGCTGCAACGACGTTTGCAGCCAAAGAAGCACCTTCCTTGGGTGATGTGATCATCGGGATGTTCCCGACTAACCCAATCAACTCCATGGCACAGGGCAACACGCTACAAATTATCGTGTTTGCAATTCTATTCGGTGTCGCTATTAGTGCTGCCGGCAAACCCGGTGAACGTATTGCCGCGGTCTTCGCTGACCTCAACGAAGTCATCATGAAGCTAGTTGCCTTGTTGATGCACATTGCACCTTTCGGTGTATTCTTCCTGATGGCGAAATTGTTTACAGGAATCGGCCTTGATGCCATCTACAATCTATTTGGCTACTTCGTGGTATTGACTTGTACGCTGTTAATTCATGGCCTGGTTGTATACAGCACCATGCTTAAAGTGTTCACCGGTTTAAGTCCGAAAGTGTTCTTGAAAAAGATGGAGGATGCAATCATGTTTGCTTTCTCTACTGCTTCATCAAACGCGACAATTCCGGTAACCATGGAAACAGCGACCAAGCGCCTAGGTGTTTCTAACCGCATTGCATCATTCACCGTACCGCTTGGTGCAACCATCAACATGGATGGTACTGCAATCATGCAAGGTGTTGCGACGGCGTTCATTGCACAGGCATTCAATATTGACCTGACAATGGGCGACTACATGGCTGTTATCGTAACCGCCACCCTCGCTTCTATTGGCACAGCCGGTGTACCAGGTGTCGGTTTAATCATGCTGGCAATGGTATTGAGTCAAGTTGGCCTGCCTGTCGAAGGTATCGCGATTATCATGGGTGTCGATCGACTACTTGATATGATTCGTACTGCAGTTAATATCACCGGTGACAGTGCCGTAACGTGTATTGTGGCTAAATCGGAAGGTGAAATGGATCTTGACCGATTTAATGATCCAGCCGCTGGCGAGAAAGATGAAGAAGTACATCTTCACCCGCAAGCTAAAACAGCAAATTTCGACTAAAGACAATTGCTGGCTACGGTTACTTAACCTAACAAAAGCCCCGCAAGGGGCTTTTTGCACCACCCTCTTGCACCACGGCGATACAAACCTGCCCAATCAATGCGCAGTATTCTTTCCTTACAACAAACGCCAGCATTAAGATATTGATATTTAATAATAATTAATTTAAATATACAATTTTATCAGCGGCACAATTATTGCTGTTCTACCTCTACGATGCATTCTTTATCCTGGAGGGAATATGCTATTCATATCGCTATTCGTTGGGTTTGCTCTTGGCCTTGGCTACTACATCTACCATACAAGACAAAGCAATTCACTACTGCAAAACCGCTTTAATCAAGTGATCGGACTACGCCAGCTTATCCACCTACTACGCTTTCATCGCCGTCAGACCCACCTGCTACTTTATAGCGAAAGAGCAAATGCCGTCGTTGAGCAGCCCTTGAACGAGTCTCTGGCGATTCAGAACCTGCTTCGTACCCTAATAAGCCAGGCGGAACAGTCACAAAGGCCCATGTATCGAATACTGATGAAGCGTATCACCGTTCTGCTGGACGAGTGGCCGCGCTATTCAGTACAAAGAAATCAGGCTGTTCATGGAAAAACGATACGCCACGTCCTGTACCTGATTGATGATACTGTTACCCAGAGCTTACTAGTGACAGACAAAGAACAGCTATTTAAGCAATACCAGTCAGTCTGGCCCATCACCTTAAACGCTATCGATAGCCTAAGCCGCTTTCGACATACAATTTACAATTTTACCCCCAACAGTCTGGCTATGAAGCGCGAGCTCAGATTGCATAGCCAAATCCTACGACGACGCCTGGACCAAATGAGTATCCTGAACAGCGAGCCCGTATCACCGCTTATAGTTGAATCACTATTTGACCAATTCGAAAAAATTGACCTAGACAACTCAAACAATGCCCAAAGCAAAGAACAGCTTTATCACTTTTCACAGCTGGTTTCCGAGACACTTTTCAACCTGTTTGATTTGGTGCTTGCTGACATTGGTAAGGAGATATCAGTCCGGTTGCCTGAACTTCCTGTCGATGGAGGCAAGGTTGTACGACTATCACAACATAACCAAGCAGTTGATTAGCTCCATAAAACAAAAAACCCAGCCTAAGCTGGGTTTTTCTGACTCACAATTGGCAATTAACCGATGTGAGTTTCGCCGTTCATGTACTTACGTAGTACTTCAGGGATCATAATACGGCCATCAGCTTCTTGGTTATTCTCAAGAATAGCAACCATAGTACGGCCAACCGCAAGACCTGAACCGTTTAGTGTGTGAACAAGCTCAGGCTTCTTCTCTGCCTTACGGCGGAAACGAGCTTGCATACGACGCGCCTGGAAATCCCACATGTTTGAACAAGAAGAGATTTCACGATAAGTTTCTTGAGCTGGAACCCAGACTTCAAGATCATATGTTTTCGCTGAACCGAAGCCCATATCACCAGTACAAAGAATAACTTTACGATAAGGAAGCTCTAGCAACTGAAGAACTTTCTCAGCATGGCCAGTAAGCTCTTCTAGTGCTGCCATTGAATCTTCTGGCTTCGTGATCTGAACAAGTTCAACTTTGTCAAACTGGTGCATACGAATAAGGCCACGAGTATCACGACCATAAGAACCCGCCTCAGAACGGAAACATGGCGTGTGTGCAGTCATCTTAAGAGGAAGATCCGCTTCATCTGTAATGGTATCGCGAACCATGTTTGTCACTGGTACTTCCGCAGTAGGGATCAGTGACATGCCAACACCTTCTTCCGTTGCCGGCTTAGTGTGGAATAGATCTTCACCGAACTTCGGCAGCTGACCGGTACCAAACAAACTGTCTTTGTTGACCAGGTAAGGAACATACATTTCTGTGTAGCCGTGCTCATCGGTGTGAAGATCCAGCATAAACTGGGCAATCGCACGATGTAGACGGGCAAATTTGCCCTTCATCACGATAAAACGCGAGCCAGAAATCTTAACTGCGCTTGCGAAATCAAGACCGCCAGCGATTTCACCCAAATCAACATGATCTTTAACTTCAAAATCATAAGTCTTCGGCTGGCCCCAACGAGAAACTTCAACATTCTCGTCTTCGTCTTTACCTGTTGGTACAGCGTCATCTGGCAAGTTAGGAACAGAAAGCGTAATATCCTGAAGCTCATTTTGCAGATCAGCTAACGCTTTTTTTGCTTCGTCTAGATCGCTGCCAAGGTTGGCTACTTCAGCAAGAATCTTTTCAGCGGCTTCATGATCGCCTTTAGCTTTAGCTTGACCAATCGACTTCGATCGCGAGTTACGCAAAGCCTGTAGCTCTTCAGTCTTAACTTGAAGGGACTTACGTTGCTCTTCTAGGTTGCGTAATTTTTCAACGTCAAGGGTAAAACCACGACGCGCGAGTTTTGCAGCTGTTTCATCCAGCTCAGTTCGAAGTAATTTAGAATCTAGCATGCTAATCCTGTGCTCTTAATATTCTGAAATGCACGTTATTTAGACAATTCTTGTCAAAATAATCTTAGGTTTACGGAACGCCAGTCAATCCGGCGCCAATCCATCAACGATACCCAAAAAGCCTTATTATTGGTAGCGCTTTAATGCGCTTTTTGCATCTAAAGAAGCAAGATAATCCAACTTTTCGGTAATTTTAGTTTCCAAACCGCGATTTGTTGGATGATAGTAGCGAGTACCTTCCATTTCCTGCGGGAAATAACACTCTCCAGCCGCATACGCTCCCGGCTCATCATGGGCATAGCGATATTCTTCACCATAGCCCAAATCTTTCATCAGCTTGGTCGGGGCATTTCGCAAGTGGTTCGGAACTTCATAGTCGGGATGGTTCATGGCATCTGCCTTAGCCTGGCTAAAGGCAGTATAAACGGCATTACTTTTTGCTGCGCAGGCTAGATAGACAATCGCCTGGGCAATGGCACGCTCGCCTTCATAAGCTCCTACCCGGGTAAAACAATCCCATGCCGATATTGCTACCTGCATCGCTCGCGGATCGGCATTGCCTATATCTTCCGATGCAATTGCCAATAAGCGGCGCGCTACATAAAGCGGATCACAGCCGGCCTGCAGCATACGGGCAAACCAATACAGAGCACCGTCAGGGTTAGAACCTCGGATAGACTTATGGACAGCGGAAATCATGTCATACCAAAGATCCCCTTTGTTGTCGAAACGGGCAATTTTTTCTCCTGCCACTTCGGCCAGCAACGACAGAGTGATCGGCTTAATGCCTTTATCGTTCCCTTCCGCCATATCGATTAACTGCTCAAGGTAGTTCAACGACATACGCGCATCACCACAAACTAGCTCGGCCAATCGCTTCTTCACATCATCGACAAACTCAAGATTGGTTTCGCGGATCCCCCGATCTGAATCAGTTAACGCCTGCTCGATGACCTCAAGAATCTCTGCAGCCTCTAGTGATTTAAGTTTATAAACCCGAGCCCGGGATAACAGTGCGTTATTAAGCTCAAACGACGGGTTTTCCGTCGTCGCGCCGATAAACGTCACGGTGCCATCTTCGATATGAGGCAAGAAAGCATCCTGCTGACTTTTATTAAAACGATGCACCTCGTCGACAAACAGGATAGTCCGTCGTCCGGCCATCTTGTTATCACGCGCCTTCTCGATAGCAGCGCGGATATCTTTAACACCAGAGGTTACGGCAGACACCCGCTCAACCTCAGCATTGGCATAGTTTGCAGCCACTTCTGCCAATGTCGTCTTACCTGTACCCGGCGGTCCCCATAGAATCATCGAATGGAGATGTCCGGCTTCAAGAGCTCGCCTAAGTGGCTTTCCCTCACCCAGGATATGACGCTGACCAATATACTCCTCTACAGTTCGAGGCCGCATGCGTGCTGCCAGCGGACGAAAATCTGAAGAAAAGTCGAGGCTGAAGTTATTCAAAATAACGGCTCCTTAAAACAAAATTAGGTGGCACAAATGTGCCACCTAAAATAACTGTGCGAGTATCAGATAGTATTTAGTTGCGCTGGTCGTCAAGCTCAACACCTTTAGGGGGCGTAAATTTGAACAGATCATTCGACTGCGCTTGGCCACTGAATTTACTGAACGAGAAATTACTACGCTGCCCGTCTTGCTCAACAACCGAGAAACCGCGTACCTCACCACTCTTAGCGACTGTAACGACAAACTTGCCCATTGAAGAAGTGCGATCTTTTGGGGTCAGAGTGAAGGTATCGGCCGTCTGGGCAACATTGTACTTCGTCCAATCAGCTGCACTGTTACGAGTCAGCAGCACAAACGGGGTTTGTTCTGTCGCATCCGTTAGCCACATTGCTGTTACCTGCTCGATAAACGGGCTGTAATACCAAAGTGTCTTGCCATCCGATATCAAAAGATTTTCATCAGGTACAACAGTATTCCAGCGGAACAGATTCGGCCGCTGAATCGCCACGTCCCCTTCCCCTTCCACCAGCAAGTCACCTTCCGGGCTGATGACTTTCTGTGTGAAGTCAGCACTGAATGAATTCACTTTCCCCAGTCGGGAACTCAGCTCCTGCTGTGGGGTTGCCCATGCAGCAGAGGACAGAAAAATAGGTGCTGCAACCAGCAGGCTTACTAATACTTTTTTAATCATTATTACTTAACCTTCTCGGTTTAAATCGGTATTCAACCGTTTCCAGAACGATCCGGAAACGATTTTTGGCGCCTGTTGCCTATATGCAAGACTCAAGTTATTCAGTCCTGCGGTGGTGGCGGTGGTGCCAACACCTCACGGTTACCATTATGACCCGGAGCACTAACAATGCCATGGGCTTCCAGCTGCTCGACAATTCGAGCAGCGCGGTTATAACCAATCTTAAATTTACGCTGTACGCCCGATACCGAGCCTCGGCGTGACTCGGCAACAAAAGCGGCGACCTGATCAAATAACTGGTCAAGATCATCATCACCGGCTACGGCTTCACCAGGCAGCAAACCCTCTGCTCCCTGATCAGAATTCAAAATGCCATCAATATATTGCGGCTTTCCGCGCGCTTTCCAGTCATTAACCACATTATGTACATCATCATCCGAGGCAAATGCACCATGTACACGAACAGGGTGGTTTTTACCGGCAGGCAGATACAACATATCACCCATGCCAAGCAAAGATTCCGCCCCGCCCTGATCCAGAATCGTTCTCGAATCCGTTTTAGTCGATACGGTAAAGGCCATCCGGCTTGGGATATTCGCCTTGATCAGGCCTGTTATTACATCAACAGACGGGCGCTGTGTCGCCAGTACCAGGTGAATACCAGCTGCTCGGGCTTTCTGTGCCAGACGGGCAATCAGCTCTTCGACCTTCTTGCCAACAACCATCATCAGATCGGCAAACTCATCGACAATTACCACAATACTTGGCATCTTTTCCAAGATTGGCGGATATTCATCCATGCTATCACCCGGCTTCCACAACGGGTCGTGAATAGGATGGCCAGCCGCAGCCGCTTCTGCCAATTTAGCGTTATAACCCGCTAGGTTACGCACTCCGACCGCTGCCATCAGTTTGTAACGTCGTTCCATTTCCCCGACACACCAGCGCAGGGCATTGCCTGCATCTTTCATGTCCGTAACCACCTCGGTAAGCAGGTGCGGAATACCTTCGTAAATTGAAAGCTCCAGCATTTTCGGGTCAATCATAATGAAACGGCAGTCTTCCGGCTTGCACTTATACAGCAAGCTAACAATCATCACGTTTACACCAACCGACTTACCCGAACCTGTCGTACCTGCTACCAGCAAGTGAGGCATCTTGCTCAAATCGGCCACAATCGCTTCACCAGCGATATCATAGCCCAGCACGATAGGCAGTGCCGCCTTCATTTCCTGGAACCGCTCACTGCCTACGACTTCCGACATATAGACCGTTTCGCGATTTACATTAGGCAACTCCAAACCAATATATGGCTTGCCAGGGATCACTTCGACCACCCGTACTGCAGATGCCGACAGTGCTCGGGCCAAATCTTTTGCCAGACCTGAAATGCGACTGACTTTCACACCCGGTGCTAAGTCCAGCTCATACCGAGTGATCACTGGGCCTGGGTAGACACCAACCACTTTGGCTTTAATCTTATAGTCAGCCAGTTTGGACTCGACCAACATTGCCGTTCGTTTCAGCTCTTCTTCACTGGCCGGCTCTACCGTCTGACGAGCTGGCGCGAGAAGCTCAAGGGTCGGCATCGGTGTTGTCGGTACAGGCAAGTCCGCTTCCTTTTTCATCAAGAACGGATTGTCCAAACCTGCCGCATGAGCCTGGGCCTTTTGGGCATCCCGGATCTTCTGTAAGAATGCCTCTTCGTCAGTGACATCCGCAGGCTCGCCATTTTCCTGTTCAGCACGCTCCAGCTCCGACATTCCATCATGAACACCAATCTCAATATCACCTAAAACAGGCATATCGTCTTGGGCCAGCTCTGGTTCCAAGTCGGCTTGACGTGGCATTACCTGACTTTCTTCAGATATTACGGATCCCATCTGAACTGAATGTGAATCAGGCTCGGGAGAAACAAGTTCGGAAACAACAGGTTCAGAATATGCTGGTTCGAACGAAGCATGCTCAGGTATAGCGGGAGCAAGTGTGACTTGTTCGGATACTGCTGGTTCCGATGAAACTTGTTCAGGTGTAGCAACAGGCTGTTCAGTAACTTGCTCTGATACCGATTCATCCATATAAACCGTGAAATTTTCGTCCTTATCGAGCTCTCGCTCAAGCTCAGCAATCGTCAGCCCCTTGGCCTGTGATGTTGACTTATTCGCCATAACTTCCGGAGCCAAAGGCTCTGGTGCTAATGATTCAGATGCTAATGGGTCAGTTGCAAATCGTTCAGATGTAAGCGATTCATTAAACGTATTTAGCCCTGGTTCTTCATGGGCGGCCGTCAGCTCAACACGTTCTTCCACCTGACCGTCCACCAACACATCTTCCACCGTGATGGCATCAGGCTGTACAATTCGCTGGGGTCTTACACGTTCAGGGATCACAATCTTGGGTGAAGACGGTGCATCATCCCACTCGGGCTCTGCAAACTGCGGTTCTTTGCGGTCTATCGCACTGTCAGCGATTTTAGACTCACTGAGCGAGGCCAATAGCACATCATCGGCATCAGGCGTTTCAGCCTGCTGTGCAAGTTTTGGCGCATAAGCAGTCTGCTGCTCATCGGGAATATCGGCGGCAAAAGGCGTCAAAACCTCTGACTTGTCTGAGCGAACCTTATTTAATAACCACGACAGAGTACCCAGGGTGGTTTCTCCCAGGATATCCACAATGGTCAGCCAGGAAATACCGGTAAACAAGGTAAAGCCCACCGCCCAGACAAACATCAAGACCAAGGTCGTTCCCAGCAGGTTGAGCATTGGCAGGGCCATATTAGAGACCACATCACCGATCACACCACCGGATGAAAAATACCAGATATCATCGAAATTCAAATCAGCCAAGCCGCAACTGGTAAGGAACAACAGCAACAAGCCAAGCAATCGGGTACCATAAATCATGAAATCAATAGATTCACGTTCGCCACGCCGGCGAAATACCACCCATGCCCCTAACACAATAGCGACAGGCAAAGGATAAGCCAGCGATCCCAGGGTAAACAAAAAGGTATCCGCCACGAGCGCCCCTAGAGCGCCAGCCTTGTTTTGGACCGGTCCCTCCCAGGCCGTTTGCGACCACGATGGATCGGCAGGATCGAAACTGACCAGGGCCACCATGATAAATATTGCGGCCAATATACCTATGATCAGAAAGCTTTCTAGCAGACGCTGTCCCCCAGAAAGGCGTAATTTTGGCTGCTGTGTGCCTTTAACTTTCCTCAAAAAACACTCCGGTGTAACAATTGTTGTCGCCTGACTCCAGACAGCCACTAGCGGCTAGCTTACCTTTGCACGATTAATTGTCTTCGTTAATTGGTGCAAATAGTTGTCGGTCAGGCCATTTTAAATCTAATGCCCTATCTTATACTACTTGTCGCAATTTTTTGACTAATACAAGAAAAGTGGGAGCAAAGCATTAAACTCACGAAGTTTCTCTGCCGCGCAGAAAACCGAGTCTATTGTAGACGTTAATAGATGGGAAATATTCATCACAGTGTTAATTCACCCTAGCAGGTGACTGATTTTTGAGCATACGATAGGGTATTCAGGGGAAGAAACAAATCAAGCGGCCTAAGCCGCTTAATTTATGACCGTGTGTAACAGCATTATTGAGAATTAGCGAGTCTTGATAACCAGGTTATTGGTCTGCTTCACTTCTTCCATAACAACATAGGTACGGGTGTCATTTACGCCAGGTAAGCGAAGTAGGGTTTCACCCAACAGCTTACGATACGCAGACATATCTGATACGCGGGTTTTCAATAGGTAATCGAAATCACCAGAGACGAGGTGACATTCCTGGATATCTTCCAGCTCTTGAACAGACTTGTTAAACTGCTCAAACACATCCGGCGCACCACGATTAAGCGTGATTTCAACAAAAACCAGCAGTGATGCATCGAGAAACTGAGGATTTAGCAGTGCCGTATAGCCACTGATGTACCCTTGACGCTCCAGTCGACGAACACGCTCGAGACATGGAGTTGGAGATAAGCCTACACGTTTTGACAACTCAACATTTGAGATACGACCGTCTTTTTGCAGTTCATTCAATATGTTACGGTCAATTCTATCCAATTCCTTGGATGGTTTCTTTTTGGTATCTACCATTTTTTATTCCACCTTCTTACTTCCTTGCAAAAAAATATACTACAACTTTCTATTATTTAGAATCAAATACTCTGATAGTCAAACTATACTGCCAATAGATCCGCATTTACAACCTTGTCAATAGCTAATTGTACTATGATGCCAAGGGAGAAGCAGGATGATCATTGGTGTACCCAAAGAAATCAAAAACCACGAATATCGCGTTGGGCTGGTTACCGGCAGCGTCCGTGAACTCGTCTCGTTAGGCCATCAGGTTCTCATCGAAACCAATGCCGGTAGCGGAATTGGTCTATCTGATTCAGACTATCAAGCTGCTGGCGCTTCAATTATTTCAACTGCTAAAGAAGTTTTTACCAGATCAGAGATGATTGTCAAAGTAAAAGAGCCTCAAGCAGCAGAAAGAGCCATGTTGCATGAAGGACAAATTTTATTCACTTATCTCCATCTTGCCCCAGATTTTCCACAAACAAAAGACCTAATTGACAGCAAAGCTATCTGTATTGCTTATGAAACAGTCACAGATCATCTAGGAAGACTGCCATTATTGGCACCAATGTCTGAAGTTGCTGGCAGAATGTCTATCCAAGCCGGAGCACAAACCCTAGAGAATTCTAATGGCGGACGCGGACTGTTACTTAGCGGGGTTCCCGGGGTAGAACCTGCCAAGGTAGTGATCCTTGGAGGCGGTGTTGTCGGCTCTAACGCAGCAAGAATGGCTATAGGTATGCGTGCTGACGTCATTATCCTCGACCGTAATCTAGACACGCTGCGTGCCCTTGATGTCGAATTCCAGGGCAAGGCCAAAGTCATCTATTCTACCCATGAGGTAATTGACCAACTCGTTCCCGAATCCGACGTCATCATTGGTGCCGTACTGATCCCTGGTGCTGCAGCCCCGAAACTAATCACAGCTGAGCATGTAAAGCAGATGAAACCAGGCTCGGCACTGGTTGATGTTGCTATCGACCAAGGCGGCTGCTTCGAAACGTCACACCCGACGACCCACACTGATCCGACTTATATTATCGACGGCGTCGTTCACTACTGTGTCGCGAATATGCCCGGAGCCGTTGCCCGTACCTCTGCCTTTGCCTTGAACAATGCGACCTTGCCCTATGTGATCAAATTGGCCAATGACGGTTACAAAAAAGCCCTATTGGATGATCCCGGATTCCTTGCCGGCATGAACGTGATACACGGCAAGGTGACCTGCAAGGAAGTTGCTGAAGCATTCGACCTGCACTATACCGATCCCGAAGTTGCAATCAGCATGCATTAAAATATGCGACTCATTTATTAGAACCAGCTGAAATAAGCAAGTCGAAACTATCATAAGGCATAATCATTCCTTATTGGGAAGCGAGGTTACCACTTCTCAATAAGGACATTTTCCCATTCTCAACAAGACCGCAGACAAGATGGCCTCTATCTATAAAGACAATCTAGGCGCTTAAGTTCGAGGGTGCTTTCCTTACGTCCTCAATTTACCTACAATCATCCTCCTACATGATAATAATCTCATTCAGCCTGGAGAAGTAATGAGTAACGTAAGACACTGTAAACTGCTCATCCTTGGTTCTGGTCCTGCTGGCTATACGGCCGCTGTCTATGCCGCACGCGCAAACTTAAGTCCTGTGATGGTAACAGGCATGCAGCAAGGCGGTCAGCTGACAACCACAACCGAAGTAGAAAACTGGCCAGGTGATGCGGAAGGCCTAACCGGCCCAGCTCTGATGGATCGAATGAAAGAACATGCTGAAAAATTCGATACAGAGATCATTTTTGACCATATTAACGAAACTGACTTTAGCCAGCGTCCGTTCCGCCTAAAAGGTGACGACGGCGAATACACCTGTGACGCCTTGATCATTGCAACAGGTGCTTCAGCTAAATACCTCGGGCTAGAATCAGAAGAAAACTTCAAGGGCCGTGGCGTATCAGCCTGCGCAACCTGTGACGGGTTCTTCTATCGCAACCAGAAGGTTGCGGTTGTTGGCGGCGGCAATACTGCGGTTGAAGAAGCCCTTTACCTGTCAAACATCGCATCGGAAGTGCACCTTATCCATCGCCGAGATTCATTTCGCTCCGAAAAAATTCTCATCAAGCGCCTGATGGACAAGGTCAAGAACGGAAACATTATTCTTCATACCGACCGTACCCTGGACGAAGTGCTGGGTGACGATATGGGTGTAACGGCGGTTCGCATTAAAGATACCAAATCAGATGCAACAGAAACACTTGAGGTCATGGGTGCTTTCATTGCTATTGGTCACCAACCGAATACCGGCATCTTCGAAGGACAGCTTGATATGGCAAATGGCTATATCAAAGTACAATCAGGCACTGAGGGCAATGCTACCCAAACAAGTGTAGAGGGTGTCTTCGCTGCCGGTGACGTCATGGATCACATCTACCGTCAGGCCATTACATCGGCAGGTACGGGATGTATGGCGGCACTTGATGCTGAGCGCTACCTTGACGCCCTAGAAGAACAACAATAATCAAATTCGGCCGCTACCAATGTAGCGGCTATTTTAGCCTTCTACATTTCTGCTCATTGCAACTTGCAGCTCAAGATATCTTATGGACAAACAATTACAACGCGACTTGACCAAGTGGTTAAAGTCACAAAGCAAGCTCGCCAAACGCTGGCTGATGCTCAGCATCGGGCTTGGGTTCCTTTCAGGGGTGCTATTAGTCGGTCAAGCTGCGCTACTCGCACATATTCTCCATCAACTGATCATCGAACATACAGACAAGTATGAACTGGTTGATAGTTTCATCGGCCTGATCCTGATTGTCGGCCTGCGCGCTGGCTGCAGTTGGGGACGGGAGATATTCGGGTATCGTTGTGGCGAACAAATTCGTCTGCATATTCGCCAACTGATCCTCAATCGTCTTCATAACCTTGGTCCTGCTTACATCAAGGGTAAACCGGCCGGTACCTGGGCCAGCTTGGTACTTGAGCAGGTCGAAGAAATGCAGGACTTCTTCGCACGCTATATTCCGCAGATGTCTATTGCGGTACTGGTTCCGCTCGTCATCCTGTTTGCCGTATTCCCGCTAAACTGGGCAGCAGGCCTGATCTTCCTGATCACCGCCCCGCTAGTGCCGATTTTTATGGCATTGGTCGGTTTAGGTGCGGCAGATGCTAACCGACGCAACTTTAAAGCCCTACAACGCCTTTCAGGCCACTTTTATGACCGCCTGCAGGGGTTATCAACCCTTCGCCTGTTTAGCCGCGCAGAAGCCGAAGCAGATAACCTACATGCGGCTTCTCATATTCTGCGTAAACGTACGATGGAAGTATTGAGATTAGCCTTCCTCTCCTCAGCAGTTCTGGAGTTTTTCTCGGCCATTTCAGTCGCAATCGTTGCTGTCTATTTTGGCTTCGCCTTCATCGGTGAGCTGAACTTTGGCAACTACGGCGTACCGCTTTCGCTATTTACCGGTTTGTTTGTTCTCGTGCTGGCGCCTGAGTTTTATCAGCCACTGCGTGATTTGGGGACTTTCTACCATGCCAAAGCCCAAGCAATTGGTGCTGCCGAGTCGATTGTCGAGTTCCTCAATGCGGAAGCCGATGAAATGGCTCAGGGTGACGAGGAGCTCCCTTCACCGGAAACCATTCACATTAGTGTTAGGGACTTGGAGGTGCTGAGTCCTCAAGGTCAGGTACTGGCAGGCCCGCTCAGCTTTGATATTCAGGCCCATGAACAAGTTGCTCTTGTCGGCCCAAGCGGTGCCGGTAAAACCAGCCTGCTCAATGCACTACTCGGTTTCCTCCCCTATCGCGGTAGCCTGAAAATCAACGGCGTCGAACTCAAGCAGCTAGACCATAGCGAATGGCGCCAGACTATCAGCTGGGTGGGCCAAAACCCGCTGCTGGTACACGGTACGGTTCGTGACAACATTACCCTTGGCAACCCGCTGGCTACCGATGACCATGTTACCCAGGTCGCACAGCAGGCATATGCCGATGAGTTTATTAGCCGCTTGGAAAAAGGTTACGATCATCAAGTCGGTGATCGCTCCGGCGGCCTGTCAGTCGGTCAGGCCCAGCGTATCGCTGTGGCTCGTGCCATGTTGCAAAACGGTGCCTTCTGGTTGCTGGACGAACCCACAGCCAGTCTCGATGCCAACAGTGAGCACTTGGTATTGGAAAGTCTCGCAATGGCAGTAAAAGAGCAAACCACCCTGATGGTCAGTCACCGTCTCGACCAATTGACAGCTATGGATCGCGTACTGGTGCTAGAAAACGGCAAACTGGTACAGAACGGTCACTTCGATCACATTCGCCAGCAGGGCCTTCTGGCCGATATGCTCGCTCACACAGACAAGAGGGATCTCGATGCGTGATTTAATCCCTTACCTAAAGCTTTATCGCAAACACTGGTTCGGCCTAACCTTAGGTATGCTACTTGGCTTGGCCACCTTGTTATCAGCGCTTAGCCTGCTGACGCTTTCAGGCTGGTTTATCGCCGCCTCCGCCGTAGCCGGCCTGACCATTGCGAGGGAAACCTTCAACTACATGCTACCGGGAGCCGGTGTCAGAGGTTTCTCGATGGCACGTACCGCTGGTCGCTGGGGCGAACGTGTGGTCAGTCACAATGCCACCTTTAAGCTACTTGCGGATTTACGTCTATTCTTCTTTCGCAAACTAACGCCACTGATCCCTGGCCGTCAGGCAAACCTCCGTGATGCCGATCTGCTTAACCGTCTGGTTGCCGATGTCGATGCCATGGATCATGTCTACCTGCGTCTTGTCAGCCCGCTGGTGATCGGTGTTATTGGCCTGCTTGCCATTACCGGTTTCCTGGCTTGGTTTGATCTCGTTATCGGTCTGACACTAGGCTTCATTTTACTAACTCTGATGCTCGCCTTGCCTGTACTGTTCTACCGCTTGGGTAAAACCAATGGTGAGGCGCTGACCTATGCCAAGGCAAATTACCGGATAAAACTGCTTGATTGGATTCAGGGGCATGCCGAGCTGCTATTGTTCAATGCCGAGGATCGCTACCGCGAACAAGCCATTGCCGAGCAAGATGCTTTGCTGGCAGCACAACGCAAAATGGCCAGCCTGACCGGCTTTGCCAATGCCATCCTGATGGCGGCAACGAGCTGGACACTGGTTCTGATCACCTGGATTGCAGCAGACGGTATCGGCGGTGCAGCACCCGATCCGTTCATTGCCATGGTCGCCTTTGCCACCATGGCAAGTTTCGAGATGATGATGCCTGTTGCCGGTGCCTTCCAATACCTTGGTCAGACACTGACGTCTGCCCGTCGCTTGAATGAAATTATTGAAGCGACACCAGATACGCCATTTGATCCAAATGGCCATCACGCCCAGGTTAACGGTCATATAAATATTAGCGATATCAGCTACACCTACTATGGTAGCGATGAACCGGTATTGAAGAATGTATCTGTTGACCTGAAAAAAGGCGAAAAGCTGGCACTTCTTGGCCGCACCGGCTGTGGTAAATCAACACTGCTGCAGCTACTAACCCGTAACTGGGATCCGCAGCAAGGTAGTATCAGTATTGATGGTATTGCTCTGCCATCATGGCGTGAAGAGTCACTGCGCAAGGCTATCACGGTCGTCAGCCAGAGAGTCGATGTCTTCAACGGGTCACTACGAGAAAACCTGGTTCTCGCCAAGCCAGAAGGCTCTGACGACGAGTTCAGGGACGTACTGGAAAAAGTTGGCCTTGTGTCACTGCTTGAAGGCAAGGGCTTGGATGCCTGGCTGGGAGAAGGTGGCCGTCAGATATCGGGAGGCGAACGCCGCCGAATCGGTATTGCCCGTGCTCTGCTTCATGACGCCCCGATTTTGCTTATGGATGAACCGACCGAAGGGCTGGATCGCCGCACTGAACAGCAGATCATCTCGTTGCTGATTGAACATGCGAAGGACAAAACCGTATTGTTCATCACCCACCGTCTTGTAGGTTTGGATCAAATGGATCAAATTTGCCTGATGGATGAAGGGGAAATTATAGAACGCGGCAAACATGATGAGCTACTAGCCACAGGCGGCCGCTACGCCGAGCTTTGCAATCGGATCTAGAAACTAGTATCGAGATAAATAAAGCGAGAGGTGAAAACCTCTCGCTTTATTTTTTGCCTGCTTTCACGCGACATTCTCCCCTCAAAACTCGCGGTTAAAAAGCCTTATCCACCCGCACGCCATCGTCAAAATAGAGGATCCGCACACTATCGCCGCGCTGGAAGATCATTTGCTGGTCGACATCCTGAATCACATCAATCAACCTGCCATCCTCGGCTTTGATCAGCAACTCAACTAAACGATAATCGATCACTTTTTGATTTGGCTGGCGGGTATGAGCAATACCGGCGCCGGCAACAACACCGACGGCAGTAGCGACTTCACGGCCTGTGCCGCCACCAAATTGATTACCAATCAATCCCCCGACCACACCTCCGAGCAGAGTTTCCCAGCCATTGCGTTGGGAATTAATCACTTCTTGATGTGAGATATAACGTACAGAATCCACGTCACCAAACACGATTTTGTTGACAGTACGTGCCTCATTACGATTATAAGGAGCTGCTGTCGCCACAAGAGGAAGCAATAGCAGTAACATTAAGAACTTTCTCATCATATAATTTCCTCAATGGTGGTAACTAATACCTATTTTATTCATTCTTATTTAAAGCACCCACGACTACAGTATTTATGGCTATTTATCTGCCGGAGCTTGATCCGGTCAATACACACTTTCCTGTGGCAGAGACAGCGCTTGACGATCCCAATGGGTTACTGGCGTTTGGCGGCGACCTACGCCCAGAGCGTCTAGTCTCGGCTTATCGCCAAGGTATTTTTCCCTGGTACTCAGAAGGAGAGCCGATCCTCTGGTGGAGTCCTGCTCCGCGTGCTGTTTTTCTTCCTGATAAATTCAGGCCAAGCAAAAGTTTACGCAAATTCTTCCGCAAGTCAGGGTATCAAGTCACACTGAACCAAGCCTGTCACGATGTTATTCGCCAGTGCGCCGACAGCCGTGGCCCTACAGAAACCTGGATCACCGCCGATATGATGCAAGCGTACCAGCTAATGCACAACCTCGGCCATTGCCACTCTGTCGAAGTATGGCTGAACGGCAACCTTGTCGGCGGACTCTACGGGGTTCAAGTAGGCACCGTGTTTTGCGGTGAATCGATGTTTTCACTGGCCGATAACGCCTCTAAAATTGCCCTGTGGTTCTTCTGCCAACATTTTAGTGCCCATGGCGGCACCTTAATCGACTGCCAGATCATGAACGACCACCTGGCCTCGCTAGGTGCGGTTGAGATTGAGCGATCTCCATTTATGCAGTTCTTGCAATTGCAAAGAGATGCCATACTTGAAGAAGGCTGTTACCAACCGCGGGAGCTGCACCAGTAGACTAATGACCAGCTATAATAAACTTTCGCTACGAATAGGCCTGACACCTACATCGGAGTGTAACTACTTGCCAGATGAACAAGAACAGCTTGGCGTGGTCATGGACCACCAATGGCTGGCACCATCAGGTTATGGTGTGCTGATTGCTTCTGGCTACCGTCGCAGTGGCAACGCGGTATATCGACCAATGTGCAAGTACTGTCAGGCCTGTACTCCGCTACGAATTGATTGTGAACAGTTTACACCGTCGAAAAGCCAGAAGCGTCAACTGAACCAGATGAAAGCATTGCGCTGGGAGTTTAAGTCCGAACTCGATAGTAACTGGTTCATTCTCTACGAGAAATATATCCGGCTCAGGCATTCTGGGGGGACAATGTACCCAGCGAACAAAGAACAGTTCTTTGATTTTTGTACAGCAGAATGGATGGATACGCTGTTTTTACACGTCTATGATGGAGACGCCCTGATTGCTGTTGCCGTGACCGATGTATTCGACGATGCACTCAGCGCGGTCTACAGCTTCTTTGAGCCAGATTCAGTGCTCTCCCTCGGTACTCTCTGTGTGCTATACCAGATTCAACACGGCGAGCAAACCGGCAGAAAATGGTTATATCCCGGTTATCAGATAGATCGCTGCCAGGCCATGAACTACAAAGTTCGCTTTAAGCCCTATCAGAAACTGGTTAACGGTTGCTGGAAATAAGCCACCGATTATCTATATTAGCGCTCTGATTCGTCTCAGAACCTGATAAAAACCGAGAAAATACGTTTTAATACGTCACAATAGCTGACAAAGGGTAGCGGCAAGGGTAAAATTGCGACCTAAACTTTACACTCAAACAGTTTCAAGGCATTATCCGGCCCGATCAGAAGCATGGCTGGTAGCCTAAGAGGATTCAATGGCAAAAGAAGACGTAATTGAAATGCAAGGTACTGTACAAGATACACTACCGAATACAATGTTCCGCGTTGAGCTGGAAAACGGTCACGTAGTTACCGCTCATATCTCTGGTAAAATGCGCAAGAACTACATCCGTATTCTTACTGGTGATAAGGTAACTGTGGAACTGACTCCATACGACCTGACTAAAGGCCGCATCGTCTTCCGCGCACGTTAATCTTAACCAAGATTAAAGAATGCAAATAAAACCCGACCATGTGTCGGGTTTTATTTTATTACGCATAAAAAGAACCGCCGTTATGGCGGTTCTTTTACAATCAGAACACTAACAATTAGTGAGCCGGTTCCATTTCACTGCTGAACTGGAAGTCCAGTTCATCGTTGACAATATCGACACGCACCGAACCACCGTTAACCAAACAGCCAAACAGAAGCTCATTCGCCATCGGTTTTTTCAGATTATCTTGAATGACACGTGCCATAGGACGAGCACCCATTGCTTTATCATATCCTTTATTAGCCAACCACTCGCGTGCTTGAGATGATACTTCCATCGAAACACCGCGGGCATCAAGCTGTGCCTGCAATTCAACGATAAACTTATCAACCACTTGCGAAATGACATCTTTTTCAAGATGGTTGAACCAAATAATACCATCTAGACGATTGCGGAACTCAGGGGTGAAGATTCGTTTGATTTCCGACATTGCATCTAGACTGTGGTCCTGCTGAATTAAGCCAATTGACTTGCGTACTGTCTCTTTAACACCCGCATTTGTCGTCATAACTAAAATCACATTTCGGAAATCGGCTTTGCGACCGTTGTTATCTGTCAACGTACCGTTATCCATTACCTGTAGCAACAGGTTGAATACATCCGGATGAGCTTTTTCGATCTCATCCAGCAGTACGACGGAATGTGGATTTTTGATCACTGCATCTGTCAGCAAACCACCTTGGTCATAGCCTACGTAGCCAGGAGGTGCACCAATCAAACGGCTCACCGTATGGCGCTCCATATACTCGGACATATCGAAACGTAATAGCTCGATACCCAGTGTTCGTGCCAACTGTACTGTCACCTCAGTCTTACCGACCCCTGTCGGGCCAGCAAACAGGAAGGAACCAACAGGCTTGTTGTCTGCCCCCAGTCCTGCACGGCTCAACTTGATCGCTTCAGTCAGTACATCGATAGCGGGATCCTGACCAAATACCAGCATTTTCAGCTTGCTGTCCAGTTTCTGCAGTACATCACGATCACTCGATGATACCGATTTCTCCGGAATACGTGCCATCTTGGCAATCATTGCCTCGATGTCACTGACATTAACGGTTTTCTTACGACGGCTTGCAGGTGCCAAACGGCAACGCGCTCCCGCCTCGTCAATCACGTCAATTGCTTTATCCGGCAAATGGCGCTCGTTAATGTATTTTGCAGAAAGCTCTACCGCAGCACGGATGGCTTTATTGGTAAAGCGTACCTCGTGGTGAGCTTCGTATTTAGGCTTCAGCCCCATCAGGATTTTGGTGGTATCGTCCAATGATGGCTCGACAATATCAATTTTTTGGAAACGGCGTGATAATGCACGTTCTTTCTCAAAGATATTGCTGTATTCCTGGTAGGTCGTCGACCCCATACAACGTATCTTACCGCTGCTTAACAGTGGTTTGAGTAGGTTCGCCGCATCGACCTGACCGCCAGAGGCTGCACCAGCCCCGATGATAGTGTGGATCTCATCGATAAATAGCACCGCATGATCTTCTTTCTCTAGCTGCTTCAAAATGCCTTTAAAGCGCTTCTCGAAGTCACCACGGTATTTAGTCCCTGCAAGCAAAGAACCAATATCCAATGAGAAAATCACACAGTCTTTGATAATTTCCGGCACTTGGCCTTCAACGATTCTCCATGCCAGGCCTTCTGCGATAGCCGTTTTACCGACACCAGCCTCACCCACCAGCAGTGGATTATTTTTTCTTCGACGACACAGAACCTGTACTGTACGCTCTAGTTCATGATCTCGACCGATTAGCGGATCGATACCACCAGCTCGCGCCAGCTGATTAAGGTTTGTTGCAAAATTCTCTAGCTTATCTTCTGAACTCTGCTCGGCACGCGGCTCGTCACCACCGACATCAGGACCGTTAAGGTCATCATTGTCACTGTCTTTGACTGTACCGTGGGAAATAAAGTTAACCACATCAAGGCGGCTAATATCACTCTTCTTCAGTAGATAGGCAGCATGAGATTCCTGTTCGCTGAAAATGGCAACCAGTACATTAGCACCGGTGACTTCACTTCGACCAGAAGACTGAACATGGAAAACAGCACGCTGAAGCACGCGCTGGAAACTCAGCGTAGGCTGGGTCTCGCGGCTTTCATCATCAGCTGGGATCAGCGGTGTCGTTTGCTCGATAAAGGAATCAAGCTCTTTGCGTAATGTATCAAGATCAGCTCGGCAAGCTAACAGCGCCTCTTGGGCGGCTGCATTGTCTAACAATGCCAAGAGCAGATGCTCAACGGTCATAAATTCATGGCGCTTTTCCCTTGCTCTTGCGAATGCACCGTTCAGACTTGCTTCAAGTTCTTTGTTTAGCATAAGGCACCTCCCCTAAATACCACTCAAAATGGTGTGCCGGAAAAAGTTCAAGCTTTTTCCTTAGTACACAGTAGCGGATGTTCATGCTCCCTTGCATACATCATCACTTGTGCCACCTTCGTCTCGGCGACTTCAGCGGTAAAGGTTCCACATACTGCTTTCCCTTCGTAATGCACAGTAAGCATCAACTGTGTGGCTTTCTCCAGATCCATGGAGAAGAACTTCTTTAACACTTCTATCACAAAATCCATCGGTGTGTAATCATCATTGTTCAAAATAACTTTATACATCGATGGTGGCTTAACCTGAGTATCCTCCTCGTCTAATACGTCAGACTCAGGAATAATCCATTCATATAACTTGCTCATAATCTCATCTTAGTCATTTGTTCAAGCGCTTGCTACATCATCTGCATAGAAACAAGGATTTTATGAAAATGTTATAATATGCACTTGACTGTCTAGCTCTTTTTACTAAAGTGTAACCTGTAGTAGATATTAACTGCATCAAAATAGCATTAGTATGCAAGTCGTGGTAAAAAGGAACGGCACACTGATGCAAAATGGAACTTGAATGCAAAGAGGGATGTAAAGCATGGCAACAGGTACAGTTAAATGGTTCAATAACGCAAAAGGCTTCGGTTTTATCTGCCCAGAAAGTGGCGAAGGCGATATTTTTGCACACTATTCAACTATCCAGATGGATGGATACCGAACTCTCAAGGCTGGCCAGCAGGTCAACTATACTGTTGAGACGGGTCCTAAAGGGTTCCATGCCAGAGAGATAGTCCCTGTCGAAGGTGAAATGGTAAAATAATCCACTTTCAACTTTGTACATCAACTTCTAAGGTGAGCACTTGCTCGCCTTTTTTGTTACCACCTAAAACCACCCTTACAACCTGCTTATAATTCACTCATCAACAGGCAGTTCCGGATAGCTCGCCACATGCTTAAAGTGAATATTCATTGAATAACCCAATCGCACAACTATTAACATTTCTATTAACAATTACAAGCTCTTTGCAGCCTTACCTTCTATCATAAGCTAAAATAACGCCGGCGAACATCTTGCCCTTACTTCACAGTAGCAGAAATGAGGAGCTCAGCGTCTGTTTCAGACAGTTACAGCTAAAGATGCTAAGAGCATACAAACCGCGCCCAATAAAAAGGCCCAGCCAAAGCTGAGCCTTTGTTTATCCGAATGGATAAAACGTATTACATTTGCTCAATCATGTCATCAGCAAACTCAGAACACTTACGCAATCTTGCACCTTCCATCTGGCGCTCAAAGTCATAAGTTACTGTCTTGTTACTAATTGCCGACTCCATCGAGCTGATAATCAGATCTGCCGCTTCTGTCCAGCCTAGGTGACGAAGCATCATCTCAGCAGAAAGGATCAGTGAACCTGGGTTTACTTTATCCTGGCCAGCGTACTTAGGCGCAGTACCGTGAGTTGCTTCGAACAACGCTACACCATCACCAATGTTTGCGCCCGGAGCAATACCAATACCACCAACCTGTGCAGCCAGTGCATCAGAGACATAGTCACCATTAAGGTTCATCGTTGCAATCACATCATACTCCGCTGGGCGAAGTAGGATTTGCTGCAGGAAGGCATCAGCGATACTGTCCTTGATAATGATCTCTTTACCCGTATTAGGGTTTTTCAGTGTCATCCACGGGCCACCATCGAGTAGCTCAGCACCGAATTCCGCAGCCACTTCGTAACCCCAATCCTTGAAGGCACCTTCGGTGAACTTCATGATGTTACCTTTGTGAACCAGCGTCAACGAGTCACGATCGTTGTCAATCGTATACTGAACGGCAGCACGCACAAGACGCTTAGTACCTTCTTCAGAAACAGGCTTAATACCTACGCCACACTGTTGTGGGAAGCGAATTTTGGTTGCTCCCATTTCGTCTTGTAGGAACTTAATAACTTTGTCTGCTTCCTCAGTACCCGCCTGGAACTCAACACCCGCATAGATATCTTCCGAGTTTTCACGGTAGATAACCATATCAGTTAGATCAGGGCGTTTAAGTGGGCTTGGTACGCCATCAAAATAGCGAACCGGGCGAACACAAATGTATAGGTCAAGCTCTTGACGTAGGGCAACGTTAAGTGAACGAATACCACCACCTACCGGTGTAGTCAAAGGACCTTTAATTGCAACTTTGTAGTCACGAATGAACTCTAAAGTTTCTTGTGGTAACCATGCGTCTTCACCGTAAACCTGAGTTGATTTCTCACCAGTGTAGATTTCCATCCACTCAATTTTACGATCGCCTGCATAGGCTTTTTCTACTGCCGCATCAACAACTTTGATCATTGCAGGGCTTACATCAACACCGATACCATCGCCTTCGATGTATGGAATTACCGGGTTGTTAGGAACGACCAGTTTACCTTCTGAGTCAAGAGTAATTTTCTGACCTTCAACTGGTACAACTACTTTACTATCCATTTAAATCTCCTAGCGTCCATTTGTTATCTTTTTGTAAGATGCGGGCAAATCATACTTGAAATTTTATCGATACGCCACTCGGGTTATTTTTAGCGTATAATAGGCGGGTCAATTTAGTCACCCCCAGCACAGCACGCTATTTATGAAGCCAAACACCTCATCGCGTCAACCAAAACGTTCTAACAATGAGCGTAGAGCATCAAGAAAATTTAATAAACCCAAACGGCCTCGCGGCCCGCAAAAGATCATATTATTTAACAAACCATATAACGTTTTGACCCAGTTCAGCGGCGAACTGGGGGATAAAACTCTGTCTGATTTCATCCCGGTTAAAGACGTTTACCCGGCAGGAAGGCTCGACAAGGACAGCGAAGGTTTGTTGGTTTTGACCAATGACGGTGTGCTGCAAGCCCGCCTCACGCAACCGAAATCCAAACAGCCCAAAACATACTGGGTCCAGATTGAAGGCGCGCCAAGCGATGAGCAACTCGACCAACTCCGCAAAGGCGTTACACTGAAAGATGGCCCGACCCTCCCAGCCGGTGTCGAGCGTATGGAGCAACCCACAGTATGGGACCGTAACCCACCGATCCGCGAGCGTAAAAGCATCCCTACCACCTGGCTTGCAATAACCCTGAAAGAGGGACGCAACCGCCAGGTAAGACGTATGACAGCGCATATAGGCTTTCCGACCTTGCGACTCATCCGCCACAGAATGGCAGACTGGACAATCGACGACTTGCCTCCGGGCGAATGGCGTGAAGTCACTCTACCTTAAGCAGCACAATAGATACTTTGCCGGCAGTCATTGTCACGGTTGCCGGCTTACACCAATCTCTTCAAGTTTCCACGCGAAAGACCATACCGAAAAAACTACACATTGGCCCCGGGTTAATCTATCATAGCCACCACAAGGCAAACGTTTGCGTCAGCATGGGGCATCAACTGGTGATGCATGGATACCATCGTATTTTTGCTATGTTCTTGTCGTTTATAACACTCATTTTAATTACTTTTTTGCACACCTGGTTGGTAATACGAAAAGACGATAAAATTATTAAAGTGTGATTCTGCTCTCGCTCTGTTTCGCGAAAAAGCTTTCTGTTAGAATTACGCTCTTAACACTATTAACGACTGAAGAGAAATATGTCAGATAACAGCCAGAAAAAAGTCATTGTCGGTATGTCCGGCGGCGTTGATTCCTCAGTATCAGCTTACTTGCTACTTCAACAAGGCTACCAAGTTGAAGGCCTGTTCATGAAGAACTGGGAAGAAGATGATAATGAAGAGTACTGTTCTGCCGCAGAAGATCTCGCTGATGCACAAGCTGTATGTGACAAACTGGGTATTCACTTGCATACCATCAACTTTGCAGCTGAGTACTGGGACAATGTGTTTGAATACTTCCTCGCGGAGTATAAAGCAGGGCGAACCCCGAACCCGGATATTCTTTGCAACAAAGAAATTAAATTCAAAGCGTTTTTGGAATTTGCCGATGAAGTTCTGGAAGCTGACTACATTGCTATGGGTCACTACACCCGCCGCAGCTTCCCGAGTGTGGAAGGCGAGAAGCCTCAAATGCTGCGCGGCGTAGATAACAATAAAGATCAGAGCTATTTCCTGTATACCCTTAGCCACGAGCAGATCGCTCGCAGCCTGTTCCCTGTCGGTGAACTGGAAAAACCAGAAGTTCGCCGTATTGCTGAAGAACAAGGCCTAATAACTGCGAAGAAAAAAGATTCAACCGGTATCTGCTTTATTGGTGAACGTAAGTTTACCGAGTTTCTAGGCAAATACCTGCCAGCGCAGCCAGGTAACATCGAAACGGCTGATAACGGCACCGTGATTGGCCAGCACCAAGGTCTGATGTACCACACTCTGGGGCAGCGAAAAGGTCTTCACATCGGTGGCCAAAAAGGCGGTGGCGGCAACGAGGATGCATGGTACGTGGTCGATAAAGATGTCGAGCGTAACGTACTTATCGTTGGTCAGGGTAAAGATCACCCTCGCCTACAATCAAATGGTCTGATTGCAGCACAGCTTGACTGGGTTGATCGCCTACCAATTCGTGAGCCGCTAACATGTACGGTAAAAACTCGTTACCGTCAGCAAGATATTCCTTGTACCATCATCCCTATCGATGATGAGAACATCAAAGTGATATTTGATGAACCTCAAATTGCAGTTACTCCGGGCCAGTCTGCTGTGTTCTACAGCGGCGATGTTTGTCTGGGTGGCGGTATTATTGAGCAGCGAATCTAAGGGAGTTGTCGCACGTGGCACAAACTTTATATGACCGTACCATCGCGTTTGCCGGCATTTGTCAGGCAGTCAAACTAGTTCAACAGATTGCCCGAGACGGCACTTGTGATCGCGATGCATTGGAAGCCTGTTTAAACAGTATTGTGGTAACAGACCCATCCAACACAATCGAAATCTTTGGCTGTGAAGCCAATCTGCGTATTGGCTTGGAAACATTATCAGCAGAGATTGACAGCACACCATCAGGTAACGAAATTACCCGTTACCTTGTCAGTGTCATGGCACTGGAGCGTAAGCTATCCAGCCGCCGTGACAGTATGGCACAGCTGGGTGACCGAATAGATACAGCCAAGCGCCAGATTGATCATTTCGAATTGCTCGATGATCAAATGGTAAGCAACCTGGCTAATGTTTACCTGGATATAATCAGCCCTCTTGGGCCTCGTATCCAAGTAACAGGCACACCGGCTCACCTGCAGCAACAAAACGTACAGCATAAAGTGCGAGCCCTGTTGCTTGCTGCAGTACGTGGTGCGGTACTCTGGCGTCAGGTCGGAGGTAAGCGCCGCCACCTGATTTTTGGCCGTAAACAGATGGTCGAGCAGGCAAAAATCTTACTTGCCCGCAGCTAAATACATACTAGGAGCTTATCGAGCCTATCGATGAGCACCAGAAACAATAACGGTTTAGTTCGCTGTGAGTGTTCGACAGACATCACTCACAGTTCACTAACGGTTACAGCAACACATTGTTTAAACCCCTTATTAATCAGGAGAGCAACATGGAACTGTCAGCATTGACTGCTGTTTCCCCGGTAGACGGCCGCTACGGAAGTAAAACTAGTGCACTACGCAGCATTTTCAGTGAATATGGACTGCTAAAGTACCGCACAATCGTTGAAATCCGTTGGTTACAAAAACTGGCTGCTACTGACGCTATCGTGGAAGTTCCTGCATTCAGCAACGAAGCAAATGCATTTCTAGATCGCATTGCTGCTGAATTTAGTGAAGAAGATGCGCAACGTATCAAGACGATTGAGCGCACAACTAACCACGATGTTAAAGCTGTTGAATACTTCCTGAAAGAAAAAGTAGCTGAAGTACCAGAACTGCACGCAGTGAACGAATTCATTCACTTTGCTTGTACATCTGAAGATATCAACAATACTTCTCACGCCCTAATGCTACACGAAGCGCGTGAGACTGTGATCCTTCCTGAAATCCGTAACGTTATCGATGCGATTAAAGCATTGGCTAACGAGTACCGTGAAATTCCACTACTGTCTCGTACACACGGTCAGCCAGCTTCTCCATCGACTATGGGTAAAGAAATGGCAAACGTGGCGTACCGCATGGAACGCCAGTTCAAGCAAATCGAGAGCGTTGAAATTCTGGCGAAAATCAACGGTGCTGTAGGCAACTACAACGCACACATCTCTGCTTATCCTGAAGTTGACTGGCACCAGTTCAGCGAAGAATTCATCACTGAATCTCTTGGCGTAACGTGGAACCCATACACAACGCAGATCGAACCGCACGATTACATTGCAGAGCTATTTGATGCAATCGCACGTTTCAACACCATTCTTCTAGACTTCGATCGTGATGTTTGGGGCTACATCGCTCTTGGCCATTTCAAGCAGAAGACAATTGCCGGTGAAATCGGTTCATCGACCATGCCGCATAAAGTTAATCCAATCGACTTCGAAAACTCCGAAGGTAACCTGGGCCTAGCAAATGCCATCTTCTCTCACCTGGCACAGAAACTGCCTGTTTCTCGCTGGCAGCGAGATCTGACTGACTCAACGGTTCTGCGTAATCTGGGTGTTGGTTGTGGCTATGCCATTATTGCTTACACTTCTACCCTGAAGGGTATTAGCAAGCTGGAAGTTAACCAAGCTGCACTTGAAGCTGAATTAGATAGGAACTGGGAAGTATTGGCTGAGCCAGTACAGACAGTTATGCGTCGCTACGGCATCGAAAAACCTTATGAAAAGCTAAAAGAGCTAACTCGAGGTAAGCGTGTTGACGGTGAAGGCATGCGTAATTTCATCGACGGCCTTGAGCTTCCTGAGCACGAGAAAGTACGCCTGAAAGAGATGACACCTGCAAATTACATCGGTGATGCAGTTAAGCTAACAGACCAACTATAAGTTACAGTCTGTTTAAAATACGTAAGGATTAGTCTTGTGGCTAATCCTTTTTTTGTGCCTGTTTTTTATACTGCCCATTTCGTCTGTTCCGGTTTCCGTCTAAAACCACCTTTGCCAAAATTGATTTTAAATTATAAAAAACAATGATATGAAATTAACATGCATTTTTTATGCGTGTTTAACTTGCCAACAAAAGCCCCCGAGGTATAACATGCACTCAAAATACACCTTTTAAAAACACATAGGTAGCAGTTATGTCTATTCACGTTAAAAACAATATTCACTGGGTTGGCCAACGCGATTGGGAAGTGCGGGATTTCCACGGTACCGAATATAAAACGCTTAAAGGAACAAGTTACAATAGCTACCTCATTCGTGAAGGTAAGAACGTGTTAATCGATACCGTTGATCATAAATTTAGCTATGACTTTGTTCTGCAACTTGAGCAAGAGATCAACCTCAACGATATCGACCTTATTGTGATCAACCATGCTGAAGAAGATCACGCTGGTGCGTTATCGCTACTAATGAGCAAAATCCCTAACACGCCAATTTATTGTACTGAAAATGCCATAGACTCAATCACCGGTCACCATCACCACCCAGAGTGGAATTTCAATGTTGTTAAAACCGGTGACTCCATTGATATTGGCAACGGTAAGTCATTAGTCTTCATTGAAACACCGATGCTGCACTGGCCAGACAGCATGATGACTTACATGACAGAAGATGCAGTACTCTTCAGTAACGATGCTTTCGGTCAGCATTACTGTGATGAGCGCCTGTTCAACGACGAAGTCGAATATACCGAACTCATGGAGCAATGCCTGCGCTACTACGCAAATATTCTGACGCCATTTAGCCCGTTGGTAACCGCAAAAATCCATGAAGTTCTTGGCTTTAATTTACCGGTAGATATGGTAGCGACTTCACACGGGGTGATTTGGCGTGATAATCCAACTCAGATCATTGAGAAGTATCTGGAGTGGGCCGACGAATATAAAGAAGACAAAATCACCATTTTCTATGATTCAATGTCAAACAACACCCGCATGATGGCCGATGGCATCGCACAAGGTATCACTGAAGTCGACCCAAATGTGGCAGTGAAGATCTTCAACGTGTCACGTCATGACAAAAATGAAATTCTAACCAATGTCTTTGGCTCTAAAGGAATACTGGTTGGCTCATCAACCATGAACAACGTAATGATGCCTAAAATCGCAGGCATGCTGGAGGAAATTACCGGCCTCCGTTTTAAAGGTAAAAAAGCAGGCGCATTTGGTAGCTACGGCTGGAATGGTGGTGCAGTTGACCGTATCCATGCACGTCTTACCGATGCTGGTTTCTTTACCACGATTGGCATGAAAACCAAATGGCGCCCGGATGGCAAAGCATTGGAAGAGTGCCGTGAGCACGGCCGACAGATTGCACGCGAATGGGCATTGCAACCTATCACAGAAACTCCGGAATCAGTATCACACGTCAAAGCGAGCGCAGCACCTGAGGTATCTCTTGCTCAACCTATGGCTCAATCTATGGCTCAATCTACGGCCCAACCAGCAACACCTAGCAGCCATAGCCCTGCGTCTACCACGCAAGACAGAGCCTCAGCAGGAAACAAACAAAAACAGCTTTGCACCGTCTGCCAATGGGTTTACGACCCAGAACAAGGCGAACCGAACCAAGATGTTGCACCGGGCACCGCTTGGGCTGACGTACCCGATTATTTCCTCTGCCCTGATTGCGGCATCGGTAAAGAAGTCTTTGAACCTATTGCCTGAGGATATAAGTCATGGATAAGCACATTATTATTATTGGGAGCGGCTTTGCCGCTTACCAGTTGGTAAAGTCTCTTCGCAAACTCAATGCTGAAACCCCAATCACCGTCATAACAGGTGACAATGGTGATGATTACTCAAAGCCTGATCTCAGTCATGTCTTTAGCAAACAACAGACTGCTAATGATTTGGTTAAACAGACGGCCAGCGAGTTTGCCTCAGCAAATAACATCTTACTCATCAACAACACCCGTGTTGATGCAATTGATACAGAGAACAAAACAGTTCACTACGATAAGCAATCTATAGTTTATTCGGACTTAGTTCTGGCAACCGGATCATCAGCATTTGTTCCTAGTTTTGCAGGCAATGCAACCGAAGATATCGTGACACTAAATAGCTTAGCGGAATACCAAAGCCAGCAAGACAAGCTTGCCCGTGCAAAATCAGTGTTGGTATTAGGCGCAGGTTTAATCGGTACCGAGATTGCGATGGATTTGGCAAGTTCGGGCAAGCAGGTAACGCTTTGCGATAAAGCCCCCAACTTGATGCCAACGCTGCTACCACCATTTATCAGCTCCAGCCTGTATCAGGCTATGGCACAAAAGGGGGTTAATATTCAGCTAGATAACACGGTAGCAAGTATTAATCGCCATCATCAACAACTCGTGACTTCTCTGGCTGATAAACAGTACATTGAAGCCGACGTGGTTATCGCCGCAATGGGGCTAACACCGAATACTCAGTTAGCCCAGCAAGCCAACATTGCCGTTAACCGAGGGATTGTCGTCGATAGAATGATGCAAACATCTGCACCGAGTGTATTTGCATTAGGTGATTGCGCCGAACTCGATGGCAAGGTACGCGCATTTATTCAGCCAGCAATGCTGTGCGCTATGACATTAGCAAAAACATTGCTGGGCACACCAAGTCCGGTTCATCTTCCGGCAAGTTTGGTGAAGGCGAAAACCCCATGGCTACCACTGCACCTATCGGGCAATACAACCGATGAGAATGCCTCCTGGGAAGTGACTAACGAGCCAAACGGCTTAATTGCCAAGGCCTACGATAAAGAAACTGCCAACCTGATTGGGTTTATCGTCAGTCACAACCAGTTAAAAGCAGCCTTCCCGTTGTTACGCCTATTGCCAGCTGAATAACCTTAGTTTTGATAAAACACTGCACGAAATGGATTTCAGTTAGGGAAGCTACCTCAGCTTCCCTTTTTTTCATCTCAACCAATAGTCACAATACACTTTGCGCTATACTCGGCACTTAGCTCAACGATATAAGACTGTACATGTACCAGCTTACTTTCTCATTTGCAGAATTCCTCTCCGAATACTGGCAGAAAAAACCCACGATTATAAAGGGGGGCTTCAAGGACTTTGTTGACCCAATCAGCCCAGACGAACTTGCCGGACTGGCAATGGAAGAAGAAGTCGATTCACGTTATATCGCCAAACATGGTGAAGAGTGGGATGTTTCTCACGGTCCACTGAACTTCGACAATTTACCGGAAGACAACTGGTCATTTATTGTACAAGCAGCGAACCACTGGCACGAGGGAGCAGCGGAGCTTGTCACTCCTTTTCGTCAGCTGCCTAATTGGTTATTTGACGATCTCATGATCAGCTACTCTACTCCAGGGGGCGGTGTCGGTCCGCACATTGATCAATATGATGTATTCATCACCCAGGGCTCCGGTAAACGGCGCTGGCGCGTCGGCCCGAAAAAAGACAACTATGAAGAAGAGTTTCGTCACCCGGCACTACGCCAAATCAAGGAGTTTGAGCCAATCATTGATGAGATTATGGAACCTGGTGATATTTTATATATTCCTCCGGGCTTCCCACATGATGGCTATGCCCTCGAAACCTCAATGAGCTTTTCTGTCGGTTTCCGTTCACCAAAAAAACAAGAGCTTCTGAGCAGCTTCGCTGACTTTGCCATCGCCAATGAAATTGGTGATATTCATTATCATAACCCCGACTTACCAGCTCGTAATAACAGCGGCGCTATTCTAGACGCTGAATATCAGGATCTGGAAGCAATGATGCGCAGCTTGCTGAACCACCCCCACCTAATAAAACAATGGATGGGTGAGCACCTGAGCAACAGCCGTCATGAGCTGGATATCATTTCAGCCGAGCCGCCATGGCAAAACAGCGAAACTTATCAGTTCCTAGAAAGCGGTGAGATAATGAAACGCCTTGGCGGTCTGCGAGCATTTTACTATCCCGAGCAGCCACATATTCTCTACATTAACGGCGATCGTTTTGAACTTCCGGAAGAATGTGGCTCTGCAGCCACGTATCTATGTGACGAGGAACAAATCACCAGTGCCTCACTAGGCAAGCAACTCGACCACCCGGCATTCATTGCCCTTCTAACTCAGTTAGTCAACTTGGGCTATTGGTATCCAGTAGACTAACCACTGAAATTAAACAGGCGCCATCGTTCATGAATGTGCTGCGGCGCCTGCTACCCTGTTGGATAATAAAACAACATTGAAAAAATCAAACAAAAAAAAGCGCGGCTTTGACACCGCGCCTAAAGCCTGTCACAGGCTTAAATTAATGGGCATTCAGACAAGCAACCGCATGAATATCTCCGCCTTCTAGCTGAGGTTTCTTATCAGCACAAGATGGTGTTGCCTGAGGACAACGCGTGCGGAAAACACACCCTGATGGCGGATTCATCGGCGAGGGCAATTCACCCTCCAGCAATTCAATATGCTTCTTTCGTTCCAGATCCGGATCCGGGATTGGAACTGCTGACATCAACGCCTTGGTATAAGGATGCTTAGGCTCGGCACACAATGCTTCCCCTTCACCCATTTCTACCGCATTACCCAAATACATCACCAAAACGCGGTCTGAAATGTGTTTTACCACTGATAAATCATGAGCGATAAAGATCAAGCTCAAACCCATCTCTTTCTGTAAAGATTTCAGCAAGTTCACAACCTGAGCCTGGATCGAAACGTCTAACGCAGAAACTGGCTCATCGCAAATAATCAGTTTGGGCTTCAAGATCAATGCACGAGCAATACCGATACGCTGACACTGGCCACCGGAGAATTCGTGAGGATAGCGGTTGATTACGTTAGGCAGTAGTCCAACTTTTGCCATCATCGCTTTGACTTGCTCTTTTACATCGTCAACAGCAAGTTTTGGATAGAATGCCTTCAGCGGCTCAGCGATAATCTCGCCGACAGTCATTCGGGGGTTCAACGAGGCCAGCGGATCCTGAAAAATCATCTGAATCTCTTTGCGCTTTTCTCGCATAGCAGCGTGATCCAGCTTTGTCAGATCCTTCCCTAGCCATACAACATTACCCTCGGTGGCTTCGACCAAACCAATTACCGCACGGGCAAACGTCGACTTACCACAACCAGATTCACCAACAACACCTAACGTCTCACCTTCATAAAGACGAATACCAACCCCATCGACCGCCTTTAGCTTTGATGGCTTGCTCCATGGCCATGCTGATTTAGGCGCAATATTGAAGTGGACTTTCAAATCTTTAATATCTAACAGTAGGTTTTTTTGAGCTTCCATTACCACGTCCCCATATCAGAAAAACACGCACGTAAACGACCTTCGGCAAAGTCTTTCAAAGCAGGAGCTTCCTGCGTACAGCGACTTGATACCCTATGGCATCGTTCCTGGTAAGGACAGCCAACCGGCAGGCGTAGTAAGTTAGGCGGATTACCAGGAATGGTTGGTAACTCCTCCCCGTCAGTATCTAGGCGAGGGATAGCTTTAAGCAAACCTTCGGTATAGGGGTGCGATGGCTTATAGAAAATTTCGTTGATTTTACCGTATTCCATCGTACGGCCAGCATACATCACCAGCACTTTGTCACAACTACCGGCAACCACACCCAGATCGTGGGTAATCATGATGATCGCGGTATTAAAATCATTTTTCAGCTCATTCAGCATTTCCATGATCTGAGCCTGAACTGTTACATCCAACGCTGTGGTTGGCTCATCGGCAATCAACAGTTTAGGGCGACACAGTAATGCCATTGCGATCATTACACGCTGACGCATACCGCCAGAAAACTCATGCGGATACATGGTAATACGCTTGCGCGCTTCAGGAATTTTAACCGCATCCAGCATGCGAACACTTTCTTCAAATGCCTCAGTCTTGCCCATCCCTTTATGTAGCATCAGCACTTCCATAAGCTGATCACTCACTTTCATATAAGGGTTAAGCGAAGTCATTGGATCCTGGAAGATCATAGCGATCTGTTCGGCTCGAATTTTATTCAGCTCGCGCTCCGACAGGTTAAGAATTTCACGGCCTTCAAACTTGGCACTACCGCTGATAATACCGTTCTTGGCAAGCAGGCCCATAATGGCAAAAACAGTCTGACTTTTACCGGAACCTGACTCACCCACAATACCCAGGGTTTCACCCTGCTGTAGGGAAAAATTAAGATCGTTAACCGCGGTGACGATACCGTCTTGTGTTGTAAATTCTACGCGTAGATCGTTGACATCTAATAAGCTCATAATACTTCCTTATACTTCCGCCTTCAGCTCATGACTTCATTCGTCTGCCATGAGCCAAAGAGCGATTCATTCTTATCTGTCTTTTGGATCCAGTGCGTCACGCAAACCGTCACCCACATAGTTAAAGCAGAACAAAGTTACCACCATAAACGCAGCTGGGAACATCAATTGCCAGATAGCAACCTCCATCGTTTGAGAACCTTCCTGCAGCAAGGCTCCCCAGCTTGTCATTGGCTCCTGGACACCAAGGCCTAGGAAACTTAAGAATGATTCAGTCAGGATCATTGAAGGTACAAGTAGGGTTGAGTACACAGCAACAATACCTAGAACGTTCGGTACAATATGACGAGTAATGATTCTCCAACGGCTCACACCTGATACATGCGCCGCTTCGATGAACTCCTTACTCCGCAGCGACAATGTCTGCCCGCGGACGATACGTGCCATATCTAGCCATGAGATTGCCCCGATAGCGACAAAGATCAGCATGATATTTCGGCCGAAAAAGGTAACCAGCACGATCACGAAGAACATAAACGGAATAGAATAAAGGATTTCCAGAATACGCATCATTGCGCGGTCGGTTCGACCACCAATGAAACCGGAAGTCGCACCATACAAGGTGCCAATTACAACGGCGACCAAGGCCCCAAGAATTCCCACCATCAAGGAAATTCGGCCGCCCATAAGCGTACGGGTATATAAATCACGACCGAGACTATCGGTGCCAAAGAAGTGTCCCTCGGCGCCAAGGCTCGGTGCCACATGCAGCGCATACCAGTCGGTATCATCGAAAGCATACGAGCTGAACATAGGACCAAAAATAACCGCGAGTGTAATACAGGACAAAATAGCAAGGCTGATCATTGCTGCCTTGTTTCGCTTAAAACGAATACCCGCATCCTGCCATAGGCTGCGACCTTCAATTTCCAATTGCTCTGAAAACTTCTCAACAGCCTCAACATTGTCTTTTTTAGTAAGCATCATCTGTTCGGCCCCTTAGTAACGGATTTTCGGATCAATGTACGCTAGTACAATATCGACAATGGCATTGAAGATAATCGTCAGTGTACCGATTAGAATTGTGATACCAAGAACCAGAGAGTAATCACGGTTAAAGGCAGCGTTAACAAAGAGCTTACCGATGCCCGGCAAACCAAAGATCGTTTCAATAACAACCGAACCGGTAATGATGCCGACAAAAGCGGGACCCATATAAGATACAACCGGCAACAGTGCAGGCTTCAACGCATGCTTAACAATAATGTACGGATAACTCAGGCCTTTCGCTCGTGCAGTACGGATAAAGTTGCTGTTCAACGTTTCAATCATACTACCACGGGTAATACGAGCGAACGTAGCAACATACAGCAACGACATACCGAACATTGGCAGTAGCATGTATTTCAACGAACCATCAAGCCAGCCCCCTGCGGGCAGCCAACCGAGGTTAATCGAAAAGATATAAATCAATACCGGAGCGAGGATAAAGGACGGCATGACCACACCGGCCATGGCGGTGGACATTATCGTGTAGTCTATCCAGCTGTTCTGTTTCAATGCTGCAATGGTGCCGACGGTGACCCCCATCACCAATGCAAAAATAAAGGCAAAGAATCCGATTTTGGCTGAAACTGGCAGGGCCTTAGTTACCAGCTCATTAACCGTAAAGTCTTTGTATTTAAATGATGGGCCAAAATCACCCTGGATAATATTTCCTAGATAAGTTGTATATTGTTCAAATACAGGTTTATCTAGACCATATTTTGCTTCGATATTAGCCATCACTTCAGGAGGAAGCGGGCGTTCGCTTGAAAAAGGGTTGCCTGGTGCAAAACGCATAAGGAAAAACGAGATCGTAATTAATACCAATAAGGTTGGTATTGCTTCAAAAATCCGTTTTGCGATGAATTTAATCATAAACTCCACCGTGTTATTTAGTCTGTGACAGTTAAGAAGATTGTACGTAGCAAATACGAACAATCAGCACTGCCCCGATCCCGGAGCAGCGCTTATTATTTATCTTGCTGTTTATTAATCAGCAATGATGTACATATCTTTACTAAAGATATTATCTTCAGGGTTTTTCTCTGGATAGCCACCTAGCTTAGGGTTTACCAGGCGCGCATTCACATAGTGATAGATAGGCATGATAGGCATGTCTGTTGCCAACTGTGCCTCAGCTCCCTTATAGGCAGCAGAACGATCGGCATCAGAAGCAGCAGCCAACGCTTTGTCTAGTTGAGCATCATATGGCTTGCTTGCGTACTTAGGATAGTTTTGTGAGTGTCCGTCACGAAGAATCGCCAAGAACGTTGATGCTTCATTGTAGTCACCACACCAACCAGCACGTGATACATCAAAATCACCTTGACGCTTGCTGTCTAGGTAACTCTTCCACTCTTGGTTTTCAAGAACGGCTGTAACTCCCAATGCTTTTTTCCACATGGAAGCAATTGCAACTGCAACTTTCTTGTGGTTTTCGCTAGTGTTATATAACAGATCAAACTTCAGAGGGTTCTCAGAACCATAACCTGCTTTGGCCAGTAGTTCTTTCGCCTTGGCAACACGTTCTTTTTGCGAAAGTGTTGAGTACTGAGGCATATCAACATCCAGTCCATTCGTTGCTAGCGGCGTGAAGTTATAAGCTGGCGTCTCGCCCTTACCAACAATAAACTTGGCAATCACATCACGATCAATCGCATAGGATAACGCTTTACGAACGTCTTCGTTGTTAAACGGTGCTCTGGTTGTATTGAATTCGTAATAGTACGAACACAGATAAGGCGTGACTTTAACGTCTTCAGGATATTCTTTTACCAAGCGCTTGAAATGCTCGTTCGGCATTTCATAAGTCACATCGACCTCCCCCGCCAGGAAACGATTCATTTCAGCGACCTGATTCTCGATTGGTAAGTAAGTAACCTGGTTCAGAACGGTTTTATCGTTATCCCAGTACTTTTCATTTCGAGTAAGTACGATTCGCTCGTTAACAACCCATTTCTCAAGCGAATAAGCACCGTTACCAACGTAATTCGCTGGACTTGTCCATTTATCACCCAGCGCTTCAACAACTTTCTTATTTACAGGCTTCAGCGAGGTGTGCACCGTCATTGATGCAAAATAAGGGACAGGCTTTTCAAGGGTAACTTTAAGAGTGTGCTTATCAACGGCCTCAACACCCAAAGTATCAGGGCTTTTCTTGCCAACAATAATGTCACTGGCATTCGCCATGGTGGTCATTTCAAGGTAGGAGGCGTAAGGAGAACCTGTCTTTGGATCGGCTAGGCGTTGCCAAGTGTAGACAAAATCTTCGGCGACTACTGGATCTCCATTAGACCATTTAGCGTCTTTTCTGAAATGGAAAATCCAAGTCTTGTTGTCCTTCGTTTCCCACGATTCAGCAACACCGCCTACCAAGGCACCATTTCCATCTTGGTTTACAAGACCTTCAAGCAGGTCACGAAGTACATTTGATTCTGGAACACCAGAAACTTTCTGAGGATCAAGAGACTCAACTTCTGTACCGTTACCGCGAACTAATTCTTGCTTCGCAGCTAGCTTAACGCCAGCCGGTACATCGGCCGCAAGAGCAGAGAAAGAGGTCGCTGCTACGGTCATACCCGCGCCTAATAATAGCGCCTGAGTAATTTTATTCTTATACATGCATTAACTCCAATACATTCTATCGATACGTCCATGACGTTCTTCAGTTGGCGCATAAAATGTCAGCAATGTCTGCATTATTAATCCTCAACAATACAGAGCAAACCGAAGAATTGGTCAAAACCTTATCAGGCATTGAAGCAATTTGCCACATTTCCATTACAAAAAGTGATATTATGCTTAATATGAACCCACAAAGCAGCTGAATAATCCAGATGTGGGTTTTGTTGCAGTTCAATCTGTCATAAAAGTCTTGCAATAGAGAAAAATCCGCCAAAAACGCTATGAAAACGCTAGTTTTGCATTAAATATTGCAGAGATGAATAAATATTCAGCATAAAACACTCACAGGAATAACAAAAGACCGCAGAGTCAATAACATTAGTGCAAAATCATGACACGCAGACATAAAAAACGCCCTGACAGGGCGCTTCGGAAAGAAATGACTTTTATTTATTTTCACTGTCTATGTCGAGATTTGGGGTCATATCACTATTTGACTGTTTTCTCTTTTCAGTTAGTGCTTCATCAATATCTCCACTATGCGACTCAGTATGCATATCGTCGTAAATTATCTCACCCAGCATCTGTTTGATTCGTCGGTTTGATACGCGTTTGTGCTTCATAAACCCTCCGATATTAACCTCAAAAACAAAAACTCAATCAGATTTTACATCAATGGTATCGACTGCCAGCTATCAGTAAGAACCTCTAATTGAATAATTATTCCAACTTCCAAAAAAATTCGTTGGGAAATTTTCAGCCAGATTTTAAATATGGCACAAAAGCCAAAATTGCGCCTGTAGCACATGCTTAATAACGAAAGAGAATAAAAAAAACGCTGATAGATTAACTTTTCACAAAGGCTTTTATTAACAATTTTCAAGTACCTATAACAGGTCAATAACGCTACTATCGTCACTATTGAGACGAGTTACTTCAGTAATATATGAGGTGCCAGTTTCAATATCCGTTCCCGTTCCGTTCTACCTTGAGAGTTGATTATGAGACCAGCAGGTTGTTTCTCACGTCCAAGTCCTTCCCGTGTTCGCCATGGTTATGTGCCACCATCACATAAAGCAAAAGGCAACTCTAACGGTGTCAAATAAGCTCGCGATAACAGCTTAAATTCACCATTCTAGCCCCTTTTCCAAGGGGCTATTTTCTTACTTTTCTCCGACTCCGCTACATTCTTTGCTCCCCCCCGTGCCGCAAGCTCTACTTGTCAACTTCAACATGGTATGAAATGATCAACACGCAGGTTCAGGGACTTGAACCACATAATAGTAAATGGAAAGATGATCAATGAACAAAGACGCCTATGATAATGCAGAGACTTATACCATCTCGCAGCTGGCACAAGAGTTTTCAATAACACTCAGAAGCATTCGATTCTATGAAGCTCAAGGGCTACTTAAACCACATCGAGACGGCAAAAGCCGAGTCTTTTCACGCCAGGATCGAGTTCGCTTGAAGCTTATATTAAGGGGGAAACGGCTCGGTTTCAGTCTTACCGATATTCATGAGCTATTCCACCTTTACGATGCAGAGAAACGTAACAAAAAACAGCTTCAAGCCATGTTAAATGCAATACAACACCGGCAAAAAATCCTGCTGCAACAACAAGTCGATATCCAGTCAGTCATGATGGAGCTTAATTCGGCTGAGCGCAGTTGCTATCAGCAACTCTCAAAATTTGACTAACTCCCCCCCCCTTTTCTGACAACTTTGAAGAAATGAAGATGATAACTATGGCTACCGTTACAGGAAAAGCCCGGCAGATCGCCGGGCACAAAGCAGTTACGCGATGAAGATATAATGCTTACCAGTAAACTCGTGCACCAATAGCAAACTTGCTTTCTGAGTCAGTTGACTTAACCCCAACAAAACTATCATTCGCTTTGTTTGTATAACCAAGCGTATCACCGTCTTCATAGCCATATTCAACATAAATACGTGACCAGCTATTAAAGTTGTAGTCAGTTCCTAGATAAAAGATCTTTCCGTCACCGTCCGCCCCCAGTGCGTTGGACTCCTGAGCAGCATAACCAACACCGGTATAAGCAGTGGCATTATCTGCCCAGCCATACGTCGCACCAAAGCTAAAACCATCTCCATCGATTGTCACGTTGGAGCCTTTTTTCTCGAGTTCAGAATTGTAATAAGTAAAGCCCAACAACACCGAGCCAACCGTATATTCAAGCGTGCCCTCAAAAAAAGTATTTTCAATATCGGCAGTAATTTTCTCTTCTTTGGTAAATTCCGGAATCGCTGGATTTGGTGTGACTGTCTTAGTTCCAATGCTAAATGACTTATCACGGTTAACACCGCCACCGAAATGGAAATTAAAATGACCAACACTCGAAGACACGAACAGTTCAGCCAATTCCTGATTGCTGTCATCTTCTGCCAAACCATAGTTGGCCGCAAGTAAGAAGTTTTCGCCTTCATAATTATACTTGATCAATGAATCATGACGAGCACCAGACAAAGTTGCATGAAGGATCCCGTTTCCTCCAAAGAAGTATGAATATTCCGCACCATAAATGTCATCCGAAACTATCCACTGGCGACCGATGGAAACCTTACCAAAATCGGTATCAACTCCAATATAATGCAAACGGTTTTTCATCGTATAGTCAGAACCGTCAGCTTTATAGTTCAGGCCAAATTCAACTTTACCAAATACATCCACTGTATCGGTAAGTGCATAATCAGCCTTAATACCTGCCCGAGAAGAGCCAGCATTTAAAGTGACATCTTTGTCTTCATATTTTTCGATTTGAGTACGAAGCTGGCCGTAGAAATCAACCGTTGCTTCATCTGTTTTTAGAAGCTCTACTGCGCTAACAGCGTTACAAAAAATAACGGCGGGAACCGCTACTGCTAATAGTGTTTTTTTCATTATACTTTCCTGTAATATTTTGTTGTGTTTTTCAACCCTTCCTGAGTTGAAAAGAAACATATCAACAACAAATAAACACCGCAACACCATCAAACACTATACAGACAGCAGCTTATACCGTATTAAACACTCGACACAGAGAATATAAAGCCAATCAATTTGTAAAAAAAACACCAATGATAACATTTAACTTAATTTCTTATGAAATAATTAGAACTTTGTATCAATATCACAATGGAATGCCAAAGAAGAAAAAAGACAAAATAAGTATAAACTATTTTAACTAAAGACCACAGACGATATAAATAAGGGTCAAAATTAGGACAAAGCTATTAACTATTTAATAAAAACAAAAACAAATCACTTAAAGTAAAAATCGGCGCTCTATAATCGAACGCCGCTATATTCCAATTACGTATACTATAAACTTTAATGAAGTGAAATACGTGCCAACCATATATTATGTTTATCCTTTACATAGCTGCCGTTTTCAACAAGTGATTTTAAATAACCAAGACGGTGATGACCTTCGAGTAAATTAAAAGGCGCTTTTAATACTCTCCCGTTTGTCGTATACAAATCCCGCTCATAATGCAATACAATCGGTGCAACAGGCCAAGATCCTTTTTCCTGCATATTCTGAACCAACCAGCTTCGTTGAAATAACGGATTATTCATACGGCTAGAAAACTTACTAACCAAATCATCATGCGGAGTTTTGATTTGGCTAATCACTTCGTCAGTACTCCAAGTTTCATTCGAGAAAGACATTGCTTGGAAGTCCAGCCACCCCCAATTACAAAGCACCCCTTTCCAATGCCGGTATACCCATTGCTCGAGAACTTCTTCAGGAAACTGGGGTAATACACCTTGTACCCTTTCCCGCCATTGTTCCCAAGGTTCACAATGACGGCTGCCAAAGCCATCTGGTGCTATGTCATAGAGTAATCGATCGCTTCTGATCATAACTACATCTCCCCTTTTTCCAAATTACAGCAACAAACACAATAACCATTCACTAATAACGATTATTTATTCTGATACTTTGAAATTAGCACACAGAAGAATGAAAGAACACCTGAATATTAAAGAAAGATTATTCACATTGACTCAAACAAAAACTGGCAGCCACTCACGGTCAAGACGTTTAGATAGAACGCCAATTTGACCACTTTCCTTTCAGAAGAAAAAGCGATAGTTATGCACAAAGGAAGCAACAATAAAATATGGGGTTATGCAAAGGGGAGAGAAACGAGCAACTTTAAATGATGGAAAAATCATATTAGAGCAGGGCAGAAAATTGCTTCTGCCCTACTTCATCAGGATAACGCTATTACTGCTCTTCCTGCCAGCGATCTGCAGCAGAGCTATCGGTTTCACGAGCGTCAACCCAACGTGATTCATCAGGCGTCTGCTCTTTTTTCCAAAATGGTGCGCGAGTTTTCAAATAGTCCATGATAAATTCGCATGCCTGAAAGGCAGCACCACGGTGAGCACTGGATACTCCGACAAAAACAATCTGATCGCCCAGATCCAAATCACCAACCCGGTGAATGACACGAGTTTGCAGCAACGGCCAACGCTCACAAGCCTGCACGACAATTTCTTCCAACGATTTTTCCGTCATTCCCGGATAATGCTCAAGGGAGAGACCTGTAACAGCCTCTCCTTGGTTGAAGTCACGCACCTTGCCTATGAAGGTAACCACCGCACCGGCATCAGTACCTTCCGCCAATTTGGCGTATTCTTCTGCAACAGAGAAATCTTCAAACTGTACTGAAATCATTGTTAACCTCCGGTCACTGGTGGGAAGAAGGCTATTTCATCACCGTCGTTAATGGCAGTCTCTAGCGGGCAGATAGTCTGATTAACGGCCACCAGTAACTTACCGGACTCCAACGCCAACTGCCACTTATCACCACGCTCACAAAGATGAGCTCGTAGCGTTTCAGCCGTTGAAAACTCAGCTTCTACTTCAAGGCGATCAACGCCGACCAGCTCTTTTACCTGAGCAAAGAAAAGTACATTAATCATGCTTTCACCTTAAAATGACCTGATTTACCACCCGTTTTCTCAAGCAGGCGTACTTGATCAATGACCATATCTTTCTGTACAGCCTTACACATGTCGTAAATAGTCAAAGCGGCTACTGATGCCGCTGTCAATGCTTCCATCTCGACACCGGTTTTACCAGCCAGCTTACAGCAAGACTCGATGCGTACCATATTTTCAGCTTCGATGGCTTCCAGCTGTACCTCTACCTTCGAGAGTAGTAATGGATGACAAAGCGGGATCAGATCCCAGGTTTTTTTCGCCGCCTGAATACCGGCAATACGTGCCGTCGCAAATACATCACCTTTATTATGATTACCGGAAACAATCAGCGAGAGTGTCTCCGGAGCCATATGCACAAACGCTTCTGCTCGTGCTTCACGAACCGTCTCTGCCTTAGCAGAAACATCGACCATATTGGCCTCACCGGAAGCATTAATATGTGTAAATTGAGTCATCGTCTTATTTTCCTAGGTGAGGCATAAAGTTACATGGGCGGTGGCTGGCATCCAGCTGCTCTTTAATAATTTTTGTCCATCCGGTACGGCAAGCCCCCGTTGAACCAGGCATTGCAAATATCACGGTTTTATTGGCCATTCCAGCAACAGCCCGTGATTGAATCGTTGAAGTGCCAATCTCTTGGTAGGATACCATCCGGAATACCTCGCCAAAGCCCTCAACCTGCTTATCAAATAGCGGGATCAGCGCCTCGGGAGTATTATCGCGTGATGTAAACCCTGTTCCGCCTGTTATCAGTACGGCCTGAACTTTCTCATCGGCAATCCACTGAGAAACAATCGCACGGATCTGGTAAACATCATCAATAACAATTTTCTTATCCGCTAGCGTGTGGCCAGCTTCTTGAAGTGACTCTGCAAGGTAGTGCCCTGAGGTATCATTCTTTTCGGTGCGCGTATCTGACACCGTCAATACAGCCACATATGCTGGCTCAAACGCAGTCTCTGCATGACCCATTACGGTAATTCCCAAACTGAAAGTATTAATAGATAGAAGTAAGACGATTTGACCAACGGCAAGCGCTGATCAAATTCGAGCATTATCCGCCGATTGAAGCCAGGTGAGGCGTCATACCGGAATTGCCGTCATCAAGAAAGTGGCCAACAGCTTTTTGCTGTAATCCACTTTGGATACGGTCAATTAGCGCCGTCCGTTGTTCGTCGGCCTCCAGCAGATCACGTAAATCAACACCATGATCACCGAACAGGCAAAGGTGAAGTTTGCCATTGGCCGAAATTCGCAAACGGTTACAGCTTTGGCAGAAGTCTTTCTCATAAGGCATGATAAGACCAATCTCACCTTGATAATCTGGGTGGCAAAATACCTGGGCCGGACCATCATTGTTGCTTCTTATCTTTAGAAGCCAACCATTGGCAATCAGGTGGTTACGGATACTCACTCCGGAAACGTGATGATTATTGAACAAGTCGTTCATTTCACCCGTTTGCATCAACTCAATAAAGCGCAACTGAATCGGTCGAGTCTTAATCCAATCTAGGAATTTAGGTAACTCCTGCGAATTGAGATCCTTTAAAAGAACGGTATTGATTTTAACCTGTTCAAAGCCAGCCTCAAACGCAGCATCGATACCCGCCATCACCTGATGAAACATATTTTCACCGGTGATCTGATAAAACATCTTCGGGTCAAGGCTATCGACACTGACATTAATATGAGTCAACCCAGCATCACGCCATTCTCCGACATGCTTCGCCATACGATAGCCGTTTGTCGTCGTTGCCACTTTGCTAATACCCGGCTGGGAGGCCACTGTACGAATAATATCGGTGAAATCACGGCGCAGGCTTGGTTCGCCGCCTGTAATACGTACTTTTGTCGTACCACAGTCAGCAAATGCCCCTGTCACGCGCTCAATTTCATCAAGCGTCAGAAAAGAAGGCTTCTTCCTTTCAGCAGGTTGGTAGCCATCAGGCAAGCAGTACGTACATTTGAAATTACAAACGTCAGTAACTGATAGTCGTAAGTAATAGAACTTACGATGGAAATTATCTTCAAATTGATTCGCCACGGAACACCTTTCCAAATACGGGAGGCCGATGCATTTCTTTATCGACCCTGGTGACAACATGTCACTGGCTTTATTCACCTATTGTCATCCCCAAAAGGCTGCAACTTAGTGAATAAAGCTCGGAGTTATGGCAGCTGCACACAATTAATTATCGCCAAGCGACATGTACAGCGGCTTAATTATTATAACGTATCAGAGAACTTGTCTTATTGACAAATCTCTAAAAAAAACGCTTTGCATTCTACCTTTCGAAAGAATTCACGACAATACTACTAAAGGGAAGATAGCGAAAAATTCTCATAAAAAGTGGGGGAATTATGTCCAATATTATCGAATCTGCGACAGTTGAAGATATTGCACTCTATTTACAGCGAGAAGAAGGGCTGGAGGCAAAACTTGCCCATGAGCAAGCGGTACGAGTAATTAATGGATTTCACGACATGATGGAGAAGGGAATCATTAAAGGCTGGTACTTCAATGAACAAAGTCATTTAGAGCTACTTCCTAGCGATAGTGCGCTCAAAATCATAGCGAACCAGAAGTGACTTGCAAATTGCACAATGCAAATTGCAGCGATATTTGCAATATGCCAATAATTGCATTGTGTGGTACCTACCACCCTGTATTACGACAAAATAGCGGTATGAATTTCCGGCATCACAATTGCATTGTCTATATAACCAGACACCAATAACGACAGTTGGAGCCGATCATGAAACAGTCTATACCGCTACTTTTTCAACAGCGCCATGTTTTGCCTGGTGGAAGAATGCCAATCCGTGTCGCACCCGGCCCACAAATGGAAGCATTCAAAGTTGCTCTAACCTGCTGCAATGGCTTCGGTATCTGTATGTTTGATGAAGCCGAACATGGTCATCACTTCTTCCATATCGGAACTCGGGTAACTGTCGAAGACTTTGACACGTCAGCTCTAGATGGCTCACTCATAGTAACGGTCTACGCCCATGAGAATTTTCGAATTAACTCCCTAGAACAAGACGACAACGGAGTCTTCTCTGGTGAATATGACGTTATTCCGCAGTGGCCCGAAGTCGAAATTCGCAACGATCAGCGCATCCTTGCCGAAAAACTCAAACAGATGTTTAACAAGCATCCTGAACTCAACCAGCTAAACCTGGAAAAAGAATTCAATAATCTGAGCTGGCTCTGTCAGCGCTGGCTAGAGATATTGCCAGTCCCTGCCTGTGAAAAACAAGCACTGCTGAATACGCCTAACTGCCAAGATACCTACGATTACTTAATGAGTATCATGCAAAAACCCCATTAGCATGCTTCACCCCGTACACTGTCGTTTAAATGTGTCGCTTACCTCCCGATTCTAAATACGGGAGTTTTTTTGTCACATTGACACCGTGCGTGACTTATAGTCCATCTTGCTATGGGTTATTTGAAATGAACATAGCGATTTGTATAAACTGGCGCTTCTATTTTGATAAATGATTGATGCAACTACGGCTATGACTACAACAAATATTGCTGACGTTAAAATTGTTGCCATCGGCGGCGGACATGGCCTTGGTAGGATCCTATCGGCGCTCTCAGACTATGGATCGCAAATCACAGGCATTGTCACCACGACGGATAATGGGGGGTCCACTGGCCGTATTCGAGCCTGTCAGGGAGGAATTGCCTGGGGAGATACTCGAAATTGTATTAACCAGCTCATCACGGAACCTTCAATTGGCTCAATGATCTTTGAATACCGATTTCGTGGCAATGGTGAGTTAAGTGGCCATAATCTTGGTAACTTGATGCTAAAAGCGCTGGATAACCTCTCTATCCGCCCTTTAGAGGCAATCAACCTGATCCGCGACATGCTCAAAGTTGAAACTCATATTGTCCCAATGTCTGAGCACCCAGCGGATCTTTCGGCCATGATACAAAGTGGTGAAGTGATTTGTGGCGAAACCAGCGTCGACGAATTGCAAGAAGTTCCGCAGCGTCTATATGTCGAGCCGGCTGTACCGGCAACAAAAGAAGCAGTGACCGCGATCGAGGATGCTGATTTAATCTTGCTCGGACCAGGCAGCTTCTTAACCAGTGTGATGCCACCATTACTACTTAAAGAGATTGAGCTAGCGCTAAAAGGTTGTAGTGCCAAAATTATCTTTATTACCAACCTAGACAAAGAAAAGGGGCCGGCAGGTATGATGTCTCTCGATGTCATGCTGCATTGGTGTGAGAGATCAATGGGAGGACGCCAAGTCGATGGCGTCCTATCTGACCAGCGCTGTTCAGAATTAGATCCTCGATATCGTCAGATTATTGAAGACTTAGCATCGAGCAACCACGAATGGCGCCATGACCGCGAAAAATTAAAGCATGCGATTGATAAGCTCATCGTTGCTTGCTAGTTGCTTATATTTTACCGCCATGCCCTGCACCATCTGTCGAAATTCAGGCAGATGGTCATTCATCCACTGGTCCTGTCCCTGCTTCATCCGAGACTCACACTCTTGCGCCATTTCCGCTAATTCATCGGCACCAAAGCTTGCTGCGCTGCTTTTAATCGCATGGCTGATTTCTCTAACCTGACTCACCGACGGTTGATCAGATAACTGACGTAAGTACTGCTCCAACTCGTCACTGAAGACATTCAGCAACAATGTTACCGTATCTTGACCGACTTCCTCAGATAAGCGTTTGATTGTAAATGCATTAATACTCGCTGCCATTTATTTTATCTCCCTGTTACTACCTGCCGCTTCCTGCCAGGCTTGTAATTTTCTGTATATCGTCGATGGGCTGACTTCCAATAACCCCGCAGCTCGCGGAATATTCCCCTCACAAGCATCAATCGCCGCCTGAATAGCTCGCTTTTCAACAATCCACAGCGGTTCAATTTGCGTTTTATCAACTGGATGATGATGAGAAACGCCATCGCGAATGTCCGCACTTTTCTGCGGTTCAGCCGTTAGTTGAACTGTATGTGCAATTTCTGCGCCAGCTCCACCAATTATCGGTGGTGGCACCATTTGCATCGTGACCTCTTCACCCGTATTCAATACCACAATGTTACGGATCACATTCTGCAGCTCACGTACATTTCCCTGCCAGCTATGCCTTTGAAACAAATTGATAACGTCAGGAGAGAAGCGGCTAAAATTCTTTCCCTCCTCTACCGACATCAAAGCCAACAAAGCATGTGCTATTTCAATCACATCCTCACCACGGTCTCTTAGTGGTGGCAGCGTGACAGGAATCACATGAAGGCGATAATAGAGATCTTCACGGAAACGTCCCTCCTGAACCTCAACCCATGGGTTACGGTTCGTTGCACATACAAAACGCACATCCACTGTACTCGTTTTGGATGAACCTACCTTTTGATATGTTCCCGTCTGGATAAAACGAAGTAACTTACTCTGCAAATCCAAATCCATTTCGCAAAGTTCATCGAGGAACAGTGTGCCATTACTAGCCAGCTCAACGGCCCCTTGGCGTTCCGTCGAGGCTCCGGTAAATGCACCCTTTACATGACCAAACAGTTCGCTTTCAATCAGTTCTTTTGGAATCGCTGCACAGTTCAAGGCAACAAAAGGCTGATCATTTCGTGGGCTTGCCGCATGAACAGCCTCCGCACAAACCTCTTTACCGGTTCCACTTTCACCGGTAATAAACACTGTCGCTTTACTGGCAGCAGCAGACTCAATAACCCGGTACACGGCCTGCATCGGTAGACTATTACCAATGAAGCCCTGATACTGTGCCCCGCCCTGCTTGGACTTCTGACGCTCTTTCGGCGCTTTATTTTCTTCTTTCAGTGCATTATTTACGGTGATCCGCAAGCGGTCCGCTTCGCATGGCTTGATCAAAAAGTCCTGAGCACCGTGGCGCATCGCCTCAACAGCAACGTCGATTGAGCCATGTGCTGTCATAATTACAACAGGTATATTGCCGTGATCACGACGAACAGATTCCAGCACTTCCATGCCAGTCATGTCCGGCAGGCGTAGATCGAGCAAAATTAGGTCTGGAGTAATATCTTTGACGAAGGTAAGTGCTTCCGTCCCCGTCCCGACAATATTGACCGTTAAACCTAGGGGGTTTAGGTAAGATTTGTACAAGGCCGCTACCGAGGCGGTATCTTCTACCATTAATACTTGTCGTTGAACTGACCTGCTTTCCATTGCCCCTCCAAAGCCTTTCTCTCTAAACTAATTGTAATCAAAAGAGAAAAAACTGTTATGAGAAATTTCATTATTTCCAAATTCTCATTATGAATCGCATATTGATTTGCAAAATGCAAATAACAAACCAATAGATAGAGAAAATGGTGACAAATTACTCGGCAAGCGTCGCAAAAAAGTGCAATTTGGTGCGATAAAAAAGTTGGCACGATGCCTGCATTATATAAAGTGACTCTTTCCTGAGAGTCAACCTAGCCAACTGACGTTGTTTGTGGAATTATTTCACTAAAACAATGACGCCAACCGAATCTATTATCGGTTGGCTTTTTTTTTGCGGGTAGAAAAAGAAAGGGGCAAGAAGCCACTTCGAGAAGCCATACCAAAAGCCCGTACAGGCTCCTAACAACTTTAGCTATTTACAATGAACTGCTCTCGCATCGTATGTATCTTGTCGCGTAGTTCTGCGGCTTTCTCAAACTCTAGATTCTGCGCCAAATCATACATTTCAGATTCAAGCTGTTGAATTCTAGTTTCCAGCTGTTGTGGCGACATCGTACTGTAAGTTCCTTTTTGCTCGGCAACTTGATGAAGTTGTGCAGCCTTATTTGGTTTACTGCGTTTACCTGGCTGGCCCAGCTCCATGATATCGGATACAGCCTTGTTCAGCGCCTGAGGAACGATACCGTGTTTCTCGTTATGCTCATGCTGCTTTTCCCGCCGGCGATTAGTCTCGTTCATCGCCCGCTCCATTGAACCTGTAATTTTATCGGCATACAAGATTGCCCGACCTTCAAGGTTTCGTGCCGCACGACCGATAGTCTGGATCAACGAACGTTCAGAACGCAGGAATCCTTCCTTATCGGCATCCAAGATAGCCACCAGAGAAACCTCTGGCATATCCAAACCTTCTCGCAATAAGTTAATCCCGACCAATACATCAAACTCGCCAAGACGTAAGTCACGAATAATTTCAACCCGCTCGACTGTGTCTATATCAGAGTGCAAATAACGCACTCTGACACCATGCTCGTCAAGGTACTCGGTCAGATCTTCTGCCATCCGCTTCGTGAGTGTTGTTACCAGTACCCGCTCGCCCTTCGCCTCGCGGATCCTAATTTCAGACAGCAGATCATCAACCTGAGTGGCGACAGGACGCACTTCAAGCTGGGGATCCAGTAACCCGGTAGGTCGAACAACCTGTTCGGCAATGTCACCTCCGGATTGCTCAATCTCATACTTACCTGGCGTCGCTGAAACATACAGGGTCTGCGGGGCCAGCGACTCGAACTCTTCGAATTTGAGTGGACGGTTATCCAATGCCGACGGTAATCTGAAACCGTACTCAACAAGGTTCTCTTTACGAGATCGGTCACCGCGGTACATCGCCCCAATCTGCGAAACGGTGACATGGGATTCATCGATAATAAGCAGGCCATCAGCCGGCAGATAGTCAAACAGAGTCGGGGGCGGCTCGCCTTCAGCACGACCACTTAGGTAGCGCGAGTAGTTCTCGATACCGGAGCAAAACCCAAGTTCATTCATCATTTCAATATCAAACTGGGTTCGCTGAGATATTCGCTGCTCTTCCACCAGCTTGTTGCTATCCATGAGCTGTTTTTTACGAGCGTCAAGATCAACCTTGATCTGCTCTACAGCTTCTAGAACACGTTCTCGAGGGGTCACATAGTGGGTCTTGGGATAAATCGTACAACGAGGCAAATCACGCTGTAACACAGCGCCTGTCAGCGGATCAAAGGCACTGATACAATCGACTTCTTCGTCAAACAGTTCGATACGGACAGCATCTTTCTCCGATTCTGCCGGAAAAATATCAATCACTTCTCCCCGAACACGGAATGTTCCTCGCTCGAAAGCAACATCATTGCGTTTGTATTGCAGCTCAGCCAGACGGCGTAAAATGTCACGCTGATCCAGCACATCGCCTCGGCGAACATGCAACATCATCTTAAGATAGGAGTCCGGATCACCAAGGCCATAAATCGCCGACACAGAAGCGATAATAATGACGTCGCGTCGTTCCATCAACGCCTTGGTCGCCGATAGCCGCATTTGCTCAATATGAGCGTTGACCGACGCATCCTTCTCTATAAAGGTGTCAGTTGTCGGAACATACGCTTCCGGCTGATAATAGTCATAATACGAAACAAAATACTCTACGGCATTGTCAGGAAAGAACTCTTTCATTTCACCATACAGTTGTGCCGCCAGTGTTTTGTTTGGTGCCATGATCAACGTCGGCCGATTAGCCTCTGCAATAACATTGGCAACGGTGAAAGTCTTCCCCGAGCCGGTCACCCCCAGCAACGTTTGGTGAGCAAGACCTGCATCCAACCCTTCCAGTAACTGATTGATCGCAGTAGGCTGATCGCCGGAAGGGGAAAAGCGGGACGATAGATTAAACGTTTTGCTCATGCTGAAGTTCCGTAGTAATGACCATAAGACATTTTGCTATTATGAATGGACATGTCAATAAACAAGCAAAAGACCGTACTATGAATTCTCTGCCGAAGACAAAAAAATCACAAAAAAGGCAAGTACAAGGATTGAACAATTTCATTCATAGGCGTATTATCACCGCCCACGGGCAAAAATGACTTTGTTCAGCTATGCTTCAGACAGCTTGCAACGAGCATATAAAATTCCTCTAAATCATTATCCGCAAGAGGGATCATCCACAGCTTTTCCAACAATTGATTCAAATCAATTCACAAGTAGAATTATATCTAACATTCTCTAAAGCATTTATTCTAATTGATTCATATATATTCAAGCTCTTTTTCCTATATCGCTATATTACAACTATTTATTGCCCCGCCCTCTAACCGCTCAAAATATAACCACCCCGCTATACCTATAGCCAAAGCAGGATTTCCCAAGTATCCATCAACATACTTATCCACAGTTTCCGTGGATAAGTCTCCTAAACCCTTGCAGTCTATAGGCTGACCAAAATCAAGTGAATTTTCTTCGTAATTTTAGATGTCAGTTTTGGAGGGAATGACTACTGATGTCTGCTAGACGAAATCAAAACGGCAGACCGAAGTCTGCCGTTATCTTATGCTAAGTGCTATCTAACAACGCAGCCTAACAGCTATGTTCCATCAGGAACTGAATATCTTGATGTGCTGAGTAGTAAACAGGCTCGCTGTCATAGCTAAAGAGTTTTAGATCTTTGCCATTTGCACAGTGGTAGCTTAATTTCCCATCATGCAGGTGAAGCCAGGTCCCTTCAGGGATACCCACTACAGGTTCGTGCTTGTTCACTTCCAGGAATTCTTGAATACGCTCATCTCGGGTTTCTCCGTTATGGCCTTCAACTTTCGCTTCCAAGTAGTGCGGATTAATTTGGAACGGCACCAAATTCAAAGAAGGTAATACAGCACCGGTAATAATCGGCATATCATTCGTCGTCCGGATAGTCGGGCATGTAATATTCGTACCGGCACTCCATCCTATATAAGGTACACCACTGTCAAGCACCGCCTTACGTATTGGGCCCACAAGACCTAGATCGTGTAATGTCTTGTTCAACACCCAGGTATTACCGCCGCTAACCAAAATACCATCAGCAGCTTTTAGTGCTGCAACCGGATCATCAGCTTGATGTAGGCCAGACACGTGGCAGTCAAGTCCAAGTGCATCAAATGTCTGTTGCACCATTGCCACCCGATCATCATGACTTGAACGAATAACGGCGTAAGGGATCAAAACCCAATTCCTGGCGCCAGTCCGTTTTACTTGCTCTACAATCGCTTCACTCGCAAAACCCATCACATGTTCGTTACCGGCAATTTTGCCGTTACTCAACATTAAAATATCCATCTTTAAATCCTTACGAGTATTCAATAACTGTCAGTACCAATGCCACTAGCATACTGCCAACCAGTGGTGCTAATTTTTGATTTTGCGCACATAGGCAATATAAAGAACTGCCAGTTCTGCAATTATTTAATATATATCCCCAAAATACAGCTCATCGACAAAAGAATAAAAACAACACAATTACATTCGCAAGTAGCTGGATACAACAGGCAATCACAATTGTCATACATAAGCTCAACAAATACTCGGTATTCTGAAGCATGTGGATGCTGTTATCTCTTTGACGCCTTATCATCAAGCAATAACTGATGGAAAAATCAGCAATCTTAAAAAACCCTGCAAGACAGGAGTTGTTATAGCTTGTGCAAAGGAAGATAATATGCAGATCTCTAGAGCAATTATAATTAAGACGGTATGACTGAATACCTACTACTACTCGTAGGTACAGTGTTGGTTAACAACTTTGTACTGGTAAAATTTTTAGGCTTATGCCCGTTTATGGGTGTATCTAAGAAACTGGAAACAGCAATTGGCATGGGTTTGGCAACAACGTTTGTACTCACCCTGGCATCGGTGTGTGCCTATCTTGTCGAGGCATATATTCTCGTACCTCTTGGTATTCAATACCTCAGAACTCTCAGCTTTATCCTGGTGATTGCTGTCGTGGTTCAGTTTACCGAGATGGTGGTCCATAAAACCAGCCCGACTCTATATCGTCTACTGGGAATATTCCTGCCACTGATCACGACTAACTGTGCGGTTTTAGGTGTTGCACTCCTTAACATCAACGAACGACACAACTTCATTGAATCCGTAATTTATGGCTTCGGTGCTGCAGTTGGCTTTTCTTTGGTATTGGTACTATTTGCGTCTATGCGTGAGCGTATCGCAGCAGCAGATGTTCCTAGTCCATTTAAAGGAGCGTCTATCGCCATGATCACCGCCGGCCTGATGTCTCTTGCCTTTATGGGCTTTACTGGATTGGTGAAACTTTAAAATGAGCGGAATTTTAATTGCAGTTATTGCAATCGCAGTCCTTGCCGCGATTTTTGGCCTTGTGCTTGGCTTTGCCTCTATTCGCTTCAAAGTCGAAGCCGATCCAATCGTCGAGCAAATCGAAAGCATTTTGCCACAAACCCAATGTGGTCAATGTGGCTATCCTGGCTGCCGCCCCTACGCGGAAGCCATTGCAAACGGTGATGATATTAACAAATGCCCTCCTGGCGGCCAGCAAACAATAGAGAAACTGGCTGATCTTATGGGGGTAGATGTTCAGGATTCGGTTCATGACGACGACAAAGGCCTGAAAAAAGTTGCATTTATCCATGAAGATATGTGCATCGGCTGTACCAAATGCATCCAGGCATGCCCTGTTGATGCTATCGTCGGTGGCACCAAAGCCTTACATACTGTTATTAAAGATGAATGTACCGGTTGCGATCTCTGTGTCGCGCCTTGTCCGACCGACTGTATCGAAATGGTCCCGGTAGAAATGACCCCGGAAAGCTGGAAGTGGGAGCTCAACCAAATCCCCGTCGTCAATATTCCAACAGATACTATCGCCAACAAGGTAGAGTAACCATGCTGACAATCATCGAACAAATTAAACAGGGTCAGCTGTGGGATTTCCCGGGTGGAATTCATCCACCAGAGCAGAAAACCCTATCCAGCCATTCGAAAATCGCCGAGGCCCAGCTCCCATCTGAGCTAATATTGCCCCTGAAACAGCACATTGGTGCGGTGGGCGATATGCTGGTATCTGCCGGAGATAAGGTGCTCAAAGGCCAGGTACTGACACATGCTGACGTTGCAATGAGCGTACCTATCCATGCACCGACATCGGGTACTATCAAAGCCGTTAAACCTCATACTATCGCCCATCCTTCCGGCTTATCCGATCTCTGTATTATTATTGAGCCCGACGGCAATGATTGCTGGGGTAGGAAAACGACTATCACAGATTATCGTCATACCGAGCCGGCGGATCTTATTGATCATATCCGCCTGCACGGGATCTCGGGCATGGGGGGAGCTGGCTTTCCTACCGGGCGAAAACTGCAAAGTGGTTTGGGAAAAACAGACGTCCTGATCATCAATGCTGCGGAGTGCGAGCCTTATATCACAGCCGATGACAGGCTGATGCAGGACAACGCACTTGATGTCGTAGAAGGTATTCGGATCCTAAACCATATTCTTGCCCCTAAACTCACTATCATCGGTATTGAGGATAACAAGCCAGAAGCCATCGAAGCGCTGCAGCGCTGCATTTCTAAGGAGGACGGTATCGTTATTCGAGCCATTCCGACTAAGTATCCTTCTGGTGGCGAGAAACAATTAATCAAGGTTCTGACGGGCAAAGAGGTCCCGGCAAAAGGGATACCTGCTGATATTGGCATTATGATGCACAATGTCGGAACAACGCATGCGATTAAACGTGCCGTTATCGACGGAGAACCGCTGATCCAGCGTGTCGTTACCGTTACGGGCCAAACGTTCAAACAGCCAGGTAACACCTGGGCTTTACTAGGAACACCTGTCAACTTTCTACTGGAGCGTTTTGGCTATAAAGCCGATAAAAAGCTACCTCGTGTGATCATGGGTGGCCCGATGATGGGCTTTACCCTGCCTCATTGTGATGTTCCGATCACCAAAATCGCCAACTGTATTCTGGCCCCGACACGCAAGGAAATATCGCCGACCAACCATGAAATGTCCTGTATCCGCTGTACGGCGTGTGCTGAAGCATGCCCGGTATCACTGCTGCCGCAACAGCTACAGTGGTACGCAAAAGATCAGGATTTTGCCAAGTGTGAAGAATACAACCTGTTTGACTGTATTGAATGTGGTGCCTGTGCCTATGTCTGCCCAAGTGAAATCCCGTTAGTTCAATACTATCGCCAGGCCAAAGCTGAAATCCGTCTTCGCAAGCAAGATGAAATTAATGCTGAACGAGCCAAACAACGCTTTGAGGCCAAAAAGGCACGTTTGGAACGAGACAAGGCTGAACGTGAAAGCCGCTTTAAGAAAGCCGCCGATGATCGCCGCAAAGAGATGTCCTCCTCTGGTGGTGATGATGCCGTGGCAGCCGCTATTGCACGTGTAAAAGCCAAGCAGGCTGCTACTACCAACACAGAGGCCGAGACAAGCAAGAAGCCAGCTGTTGCTGCTGCTATCGCCCGAGCGAAAGCTAAACAAGCGGCTGCTCAATCCGATACCAGCCAAGAATCAGTCCCTGACAATACTGAGATGGCAAAACTTCGCGAAGAGCGCAAGCGTCAGGCCCGTGAACGCAAAGCAGCTAAGCAAGCAGAAAGTTCAGCGGTTCTAACCGAGCAAAGCGCGAGTGGTGATGCCAAGAAAAACGTTGATCCGAAGAAAGCCGCTGTCGCTGCTGCCATTGCTCGAGCCAAGGCTCGCAAGGCTGCTCAGGCATCCGAGCAAACAACAGTTGATAAAACTCAGGACAAACCAGCCAATACGGCAACTGAGGAAGACGTTGATCCGAAGAAAGCCGCAGTCGCTGCGGCCGTTGCTCGAGCCAAAGCTCGCAAGGCTGCTCAGGCATCCGAGCAAACAGCTGTTCAAGCTCAGGACGAACCAGCCAATACGGCAGCTGAGGAAAACGTTGATCCAAAGAAAGCCGCTGTCGCTGCTGCCGTTGCTCGAGCCAAAGCTCGCAAGGCTGCTCAGGCATCCGAGCAAACAGCTGTTCAAGCTCAGGACGAACCAGCCAATACGGCAACTGAGGAAAACGTTGATCCGAAGAAAGCCGCTGTCGCTGCTGCCGTTGCTCGTGCCAAGGCTCGCAAGGCTGCTCAGGCATCCGAGCAAACAACAGTTGATAAAGCTCAGGACAAACCAGCTAATACGGCAACTGAGGAAAACGTTGATCCGAAGAAAGCCGCTGTCGCTGCCGCCGTTACTCGTGCCAAGGCTCGTAAAGCTGCCCAACAGGCAGCAAAAGATACACAACAGAATAGCGAGGAAAACTAACCGTGGCTTTTAATATTGCCAGTTCCCCCCATACACATAGCCGACGCAGTACCAGCGATATCATGCGGACTGTCATTCTCTGCTCGGCTTTTGGTATTGCCGCCCAATGGTTTTTCTTTGGCTGGGGTGTGCTGATCCAGGTTATTCTGGCTTCTACTGTCGCGATTGCTTCTGAAGCCGCGATACTGACATTACGTAAGCGCCCGGCATTCCCTTATCTACGTGATAACAGTGCCCTGCTTACCGGTATTTTAGTCGGGATTTCAATTCCGCCCTTAGCGCCTTGGTGGATCACGGTGATCGGGGTTGTCTTTGCTATTGTCATCGCCAAGCACTTATACGGCGGTCTTGGGCAGAACCTTTTCAACCCGGCGATGGTAGCGTATGTTGTCCTGCTGATTTCATTTCCGGTACAAATGACCACATGGCTGCCGCCATCGTCGATCATAGCCGAACCTGTTTCACTGCTTGATAGCCTATACACCGTCTTTACCGGCTTTACCCAGGACGGTTTCAGTGTTCACCAACTACGTATGTCCGTTGACGGGGTTACCATGGCTACGCCATTGGATACCTTGAAAACATCACTGACAACCGGTCATACCACAACCGAAACGCTAACGAATCCGATTTTTGGAATAATTGCCGGTGTAGGCTGGGAATGGGTAAATGCAGGCTTCCTGCTTGGAGGCTTATTACTGCTGAAAATGCGCATAATTCAATGGCAAATTCCTGCAAGCATGCTGGGTTCACTGTTTGTGATAAGTACCATCGTCTTCCTGTTCAACCCTGACGGGACGGCTTCACCTATCATCCACCTGTTCTCCGGCGCGACCATGCTAGGAGCATTCTTCATTGCAACCGATCCGGTATCAGCATCGACCACAGTTAAAGGACGCCTAATCTTTGGTGCATTAATAGGCATACTCGTTTATCTAATCCGCACCTGGGGAGGCTTCCCTGACGGTGTCGCATTCAGCGTCTTGCTGGCAAATATGTGTGTACCTTTAATCGACTATTACACACGTCCACGAACATACGGCCATTCATAGGAGCAAGCATGCTGATTGCAATGAAAAAAAACAGCGGAGTGCTGGCAGTATTTGCTTTGCTTGCTACGCTACTTGTGTCTGTCACACACTTGCTGACTGCCGGAAAAATTCAGGAACAGCAACAAAAAGAACTTCTTAAAGTTCTGAACCAGGTTATACCGGCTGAAAGCCATGACAACGAGCTTTATAAAAGCTGTACGCTTATTACCAGCGAGCAATACCTCGGAACACCAGCGCCTATGCCTGCGTATCTGGCAAAGAAAGAAGGCAAGGTTTCAGGTGTCGCCATTGAAGCTATTGCTCCCGGCGGTTACAACGGCGCAATTAAGGTGATTGTCGGCCTTGATACCTCAGGTGTTGTCACTGGCGTGCGCGTACTAAGTCACAATGAAACCCCCGGACTCGGCGATAAGATAGATACTCGAATAACCGACTGGATATACAGCTTTACCGGCAAAAAACTCCAGGGAGAGAAAGATGCCAACTGGGCTGTACGCAAAGACGGTGGCAACTTTGACCAATTTACCGGGGCAACCATTACTCCGCGCGCTGTAGTCGGTGCTGTAAAAAATGTGTCGCTGTATTACCAGCGCCACCAGCAAGAACTATTTAATCAACCTCTGAATTGTCAGGGCAACTCATGAGCATGAATAAAGAACTGATGAAAAATGGCCTGTGGACCAACAACCCGGCTATCGTTCAACTACTGGGGCTTTGCCCTCTTTTGGCAGTATCGGCAACCGTAACCAATGCCCTCGGTCTTGGGCTTGCAACAACTGCGGTGCTGATCGGCTCCAACCTAATCGTCTCTTTGGTACGCCAATGGGTACCATCGGAAGTCCGGATCCCGGTTTTCGTTATGATCATTGCGGCACTGGTTACCTGTGTCCAGCTATTGATGAACGCCTTCACCTACGGACTCTATCAATCACTGGGGATCTTCATTCCTCTGATTGTGACCAATTGCATCATTATTGGTCGAGCTGAATCTTTTGCCTCTAAAAACGATCCGATCCCCGCGGTATGGGATGGATTGTGGATGGGCATGGGATTAACTTCAACGCTAGTTGTGCTTGGCGCAATGCGTGAAATCTTGGGCAATGGTACCTTATTCGATGGTGCAGATCGTCTGCTTGGAGACTGGGCGGCATCATTGCGTATCGAAGTCTTCAGCTTCGACAGCAACTTCTTGCTGGCCATGTTGCCACCCGGCGCCTTTATCGGCGTAGGGTTCATCATCGCACTCAAAAATGTTATTGATAAAAAACGCGAGCAGAAAACGGCTGATGCACAAGCCAAGCCGGCGATTGAACGTGCTCGGGTAACCTCGGCAAATTAAAAACACAATAATAAACCGCAGTTAGCTTTATTCATTAACAGGCAGCTCAACCTGTTTCTGGCCCTACACCAGATGGATAACTCGCTGCGGTATCAGCCAAGAATTATTAGGAAGCAAAATGAACAATGAAAAACGCGTTCAGATACTTGAACGCCTGCGAACTGAAAATCCCCACCCAGAAACCGAACTACACTGGAGCTCTCCTTTCGAACTGCTTATCGCTGTACTTCTATCTGCCCAGGCAACGGATGTCAGCGTCAACAAAGCAACAGACAAACTCTACCCGGTAGCCAATACTCCTCAAGCGATATTTAATCTAGGTGTTGAAGGGGTCAAAGAATATATCAAAACCATCGGCCTGTTTAACTCCAAGGCTGAAAACGTCATCAAAACGTGCAGAATCCTACTTGAACAGCATGGTGGGGAAGTACCTGAAAATAGAGAAGCCTTAGAAGCTCTACCTGGTGTCGGCCGCAAAACGGCAAATGTCGTCCTCAATACCGCCTTCGGCTGGCCGACCATTGCTGTCGATACCCATATCTTTCGTGTATCAAACCGAACCAAGCTCGCGATGGGCAAGAATGTTGATCAGGTCGAACAGAAACTACTGAAGGTCGTCCCTAAAGAGTTCAAGGTCGATGTGCACCACTGGCTGATCCTACACGGCCGCTATACCTGTGTTGCCCGCAAACCCCGTTGTGGCAGCTGTATTATTGAAGATCTTTGTGAATACAAAGATAAAGTTTATCCAGACGAATAACACTGCCTAACAAATCAAATTAACGGCTGTCAATTTGAAGCCATTAATTTGATTATGCGTTCAAAATGACACATCAAATCAACTTATGAGTGAATTACGAGGCAATTGTCGCACAATATAATCCACCGCACGCACACCACATATAAAACCACGCGCATAAGTAATACAATTTGGGCCTGATATCTTTCTTTTCTTGTTCTACCTTCAGCGTAGATGAGCTTTAGTGGTAATATTATGTTCATTAACTTATCAATTTCCCAGCGCTTACTTTTTCCTAGCCTCGTAATTTCTCTGCTTATTCTGCTTGGGAGTTTTATCAGCACCAGACAGATCGAACAACAAAACCAAATTACCGGATTTATCTTTGAAAAAATAAGTCCAGCACTACTCCGCCATGAAGATGGAAACAAAGATATCTTTCAGGCTATGGATGCAATGAAAAGCTATGTCTTAGCCTCTTCAGATAAGCAGAGACAAAAAGCGAAGGAAAACTACGATAGCAATATTTTCAAAGCGGCCCCCCGTATTGGATTCGCAAAAGAAGTCGCTGCGATCCCTGGAACCTCTATCTCAATTAATGTTATAGAAGCAACACTTCGTAATATTGAACAATTAAAGCATGAGATGGACATCATCATGAATACTCCTCATGAACTGTCTGAAGAAGTATACCAACAAAGAATTGATCGAATTAACCAGACTCTGGATACCACGATTTCTTCAGCAAAAACTGTTCACAGAGAGCTATTAGACTCAGAGCAGGTGCTACTATCGCAGTCAGCGACAGAATCCGCTCAATCTTATTATTATATTCTGCTAATTGGCGTCTTAACCGCTTTCATCGTTATTTTAACCGCCGTAGGCATCGCTCGTTACCTCAGCAAGCGTATCAAGCTATTGAGCAATCAAGTAGTTGATCTAACAAAAGGTAATGGTGACCTGACAGTTCGCCTTGCCGTAACTGATAACGATGAACTGGGCCAACTTTGTCATACTTTTGATTATTTTATTGATTCGCTTCATCACACTTTAAAAAGTGTTGTAGATGAAAGCAAACAAGTTTCAGCAAATCTGATTGAACTACAACATCAGGCACATCAGACCAATACTTTAATGACAGTTCAGCAGAATGAAACTCAGAGTGTGGTGTTATCCGTTCAGGAATTTACCAACTCCGCTCAAGATGTCACAACCCAAGCACAAGATGCCAAAATGTATTCAGAACAAGCACAAGTACAGACAAGTCTCGGCAATAATGCGATTAACCTGACATTCAATGCGATTACCAAACTTGAACTGGATATAAACGAAACATCTTCAATGGTCAAGCAATTAGAAAATGACATCTCCGGTATAAATCATGTGATTGATGTTATTCGGACCATAGCAGAACAAACCAATTTGTTAGCTCTGAATGCCGCGATTGAATCTGCTCGTGCTGGAGAACAGGGTCGCGGATTTGCGGTTGTTGCTGATGAAGTTAGATGCCTAGCTTCTAAAACACAAGCTAGCACCCGTGAAATTGAATCGATGCTACACAGCCTTCAACTGTCGGCTTCGCAAGCAGTCGATAAAATGGCATCCAGCCAATCGTCATCAGAGATAACGCTCAATGAGGCACATAAAACAAAGGATGCCTTCCAGCACCTAGTAACTGTGATTGAAAAGATCAAAGAGAGCAATGAACAGATAGCGACCGCCGCCAACCAACAACATACTGTAAGTGATGAGATAAATGCCAATACACAACGTATCTCAGAGATGACCCTAGGGTCTTTAGAGCAAGCCATAGCTTCGGCAAATACTGCCGATAATTCTCAGGGGCAGATGCAAATCATGAAACAGCATTTAGAGCGCTTCAAAATCTAAACGCAATTGATCACCATTAACAATGCTCTATTATAATACCCACCCTGACTATAATTACGTACCACCGGAGGCACTATGGCAAACGGACGCATTCTTCATACTATGTTGCGCGTAGGCGATCTCGATCGCTCTATTCAGTTTTATACCGATATCATGGGCATGCAGCTACTTCGCAAACATGACAATGAGGCCTATCAATATACGCTTGCTTTTGTTGGCTATGGCGATGAATCAGAAGGAGCTGTCATCGAGCTAACCTATAATTGGGGCACCACAGACTATGAAATGGGAAATGCTTTTGGCCATATAGCTATTGGGGTTGCGGACATCTACGCAACCTGCGATGCCATTAAAACAGCTGGGGGCAACGTTACCCGGGAGCCTGGCCCAGTAAAAGGCGGAACAACACACATTGCATTCGTAACCGATCCGGATGGGTATAAAATCGAGCTGATCCAGCGCGGTTAACTTTCATTAGTTCAGCTATCACTGTAAGCAAAGCCTGTATCAGGCTTTGCTTACACAGACCCCAGTAGCAACTACTCTACTTTACCGAAATATTCCGTAACAGTGGCGCGATATTCATTGTCTTTATTCGGATCATTAAACTCAATTGAATAGAAAGGCATCACGCTGTCTTTCAACCTCTCAGCAATTAGCAGCTCTAGATTTTCAACACTTACCGTGCTGGTCACTTCATAAGTGTCTGCACGATTGAGTTCCATCTCATCAGCTTGATCTTGCGAGATCTGCTTCGCGGCAACCTCACTGGCTAAATCTTTCTCGACTTTACTTGCTTCGCTGCCTATTACCGAATCATCGGCAAAAACTAAGCCGGAACCGAACATTAGTATCAACAAAAGCTTCTTCATAACCACCGCCTTTTCTTAATATGTATTTTTATATTCCCCTCTCAATTTAGCTCTTTCGGTAGTTACTTCAGTTCCAAAAATAAGAAAGGCGAGTAGCACCACAAAACACAAGGTTGATAATGGTATTGATTCTCATTAAGATAAATAAAAACTAAGAGAGAACGATCATGTCATTCAATTTTCCTGAACTCCCTTACTCCTACCATGCACTCGAGCCATATATTGACGCCAAAACAATGGAGATACACCATAGCCGCCATCATAAAACCTATTTCGACAAGTTTATGACTGCGATTGCCAATACCGCGCTCGAACAACAATCCCTGCATGATATTTTTGCCACTGTGTCCCAACAATCACCGGCAGTCAGAAATCACGGGGGTGGTTTTTTTAACCACAACCTTTACTGGCTGTGTATGTCGCCCAATGGAGGCGGACAGCCTGGCGGCCTGCTAGCAGAAGCCATTAACTGCCACTTCGGCAGTTTTGCACATTTCAAAGCTGCTTTTTCCGATGCCGCTGCCAACCACTTTGGCTCAGGTTTTATCTGGCTTTCCGTCAATGATGGTCGGCTAGAAATATCCTCTACCAGCAATCAAGACAACCCTCTGATGGATGTCGCCGACAACCGTGGTGAACCCATATTAGCGCTTGATGTCTGGGAACACGCTTACTACATCAGTTACCAAAATAAACGCCCTGACTATATTGAAGCCTGGTGGCATGTTGTCGACTGGCAACAAATCGAATTACATTTTATCGAGGCATTACAGCAGCAGTAACTAAGGGAATAATCATGAATGTATCACGCTGGGAGCGACATACCTTGTTGGCAGCAGAAGCCGAGGAGAGTAATAAGCCAATGATGTCTGTGATCCACTACCAACTGGCTTTGGCTGAGTCACAGCAGTTAGAGCCCGTTCTCGGAACACGTGAAGAGCTAGAGGACTTATTGACTATCAAAATCACGTCTTGCCACAATTTGGCTTCATTTTGGCGCAAGGCTGGGGACAACGAATATGAACTGAAGTACTTGCAGCTCGCCTCAGAACAAGTGATGGCACTTATTCCACAATGCCCGCGTAAAGAGTGTGATGCATTTGTTGATACATTGGGATGCTGTAAATCGGCCTTGGTCTCGTTTCTAAAACGCCATCCTAACCCAGCGGTTGCACGGCAACTCGAACATATCAGTGACAGTAACCAATGCGAGCTGATCGCCAAGTTCCGCCTTCATTGATCGCAGAACGACTCATAAGTCGGAGACTCAAAAACAAAAAGCGAGATACCATCGATATCTCGCTTTTTGTTCTTGTCACCGTCAAAGAATACTCACTTACGTGCTAGATAATTGTTCGACCTAACGAAATCACAACACGACGGTTTTGGTTACGCCCGATAGGCGTTGAATTATCGGCAATAGGACGGCGCTTACCATAAGCCTCAACCTGAATCCGGTTTTTTGGCAGTCCCATTTCCATAAAGTACGCTTCCAGCTTCTTGGCCCGCCGCTCCGACAGAGCCTGGTTCACGTTCTTCCCTCCCCGAGAATCGGTATATGTCGCCACAAGCACTAAATCGACATCATCGCTATAGCGAACAAAGTCTGTGATCTGAGCCAAACGCTGGCGTGATGATTTATTCAGCTCGTCACTATCCTGATCATAATGCAGAATGGTAAAGGCGATATCGTCAAAACTGTATGGCAGCAAATTATCAAGGCACTGACTAAATTGCTGATAAGGTGACTGGAACGCAACAGCAGAAAGCCCGACTTCTATTCGCTTATTTCGATGTTGCCAATCCTGGTAGCTCAATGTCGGGTAGCGTCCGCTTTCAAGCTCAGCCAACATTGCCCAAGCCATCTGCCCACCGATATAGCCATCAAATTGTTTGAAGAATGTAATTTTGGTGATCGGCTCGGCCGCATCACCCGGCATCCAGCGCGGCGGCATCGACACTAAGCTCACATTTCGCGTTTCCCCCATTGGCCGGCGCATTTTAAGCTCAAAATCAAGATTGATTTTCTTGCTCGCACGGGAGGTAAACTGCGCTTCGCCAAAGTTTGGAATTGAATGGAGCATTCTACATTCCAATGGCGTATCAACGGCAACTTTCCAGCTCGATTGCGCTGGCGTGGCCACATATTGCTTATTTGCCATAACAGGGCTACTTGCTGTCGCAACGGCCAGCAATGCCCCTGCCAAGCACAATAATGTTGTTGTTTTGCCCATATTCCTACCACCGGCTCAATCGTAATGCTGACTATTGTATCGGATCTGACAGAAAAATCTTTAGTCACCTGCCGTGTTGTGAATTAGGGTTTAGCTCCAGTTATGAATCTGACATAATGCGCTCTTCATTTTTATCAACCACAGTGCTATGAGCCAAGATAACGAACTAAACACCTTAAAAAGTCGCTTTCGCGGCTACTTTCCCGTCGTCATTGATGTTGAAACTGCTGGCTTTAACGCCAAAACAGATGCCCTGCTCGAGATCTGCGCAGTCACCCTGCAAATGGATGAAGAAGGCTGGTTAAAGCCTGCTTCTACTATCCATTATCATGTGGTGCCGTTTGAAGGTGCCGTGATTCACAAAGAAGCATTGGAGTTCAACGGCATCCGTGATCCGTTCAGTCCGCTCCGAGGGGCTGTATCTGAAGAGACGGCACTGAAAGAGATCTATAAGCAAATCCGTAAGGAACAAAAAGCCGCAGGCTGTTCCCGTGCGATCATGGTCGCTCACAATGCAAATTTTGATCACAGCTTTGTTATGGCCGCCTCTGAACGAGCCAAGCTAAAACGCAATCCCTTCCACCCATTTGCAACATTCGACACGGCGGCTTTGAGTGGTTTGGCATTCGGACAAACGGTGTTGGCCAAGGCCTGTAGCACAGCCGGAATTCCATTTGATAACAAAGAAGCGCACTCCGCTCTCTACGACACCGAACGAACTGCAGAACTATTTTGCGAGATTGTTAACAAATGGAAGAAATTAGGTGGATGGCCACTTTTCGAACCTCAAACTGAAAATAGTGAAGAACCTCAAAATTAAAACACGCCGAACTCATCGGACCACTTAAAGCCCCGCACCCTGTGGGGTTTTAGAGTGATGTTTCCAAACGCTCAATTTATTTTTGTGAGACTGTTAACAAATGAAAACATTAGACAAATAACCACTTTCTGAACCTCAAACAGAAAAAAACACAGTGTCTCAAAAATTAAACACGCAAAACTCATCAGACCTCCTATGGACCCAGTTATGCTGGGCTTTTAGAATCATGTTTCTAAACGGCCATTTTATTTAAAACATACGTTTAAAACATAATTATATTGCATACCATTCGATTGTCGATTTTCCACAAAAACAACGTGTTACAACGGGTTAACATTTTTATTTTTCATCCTTATACTGATTAATACTGTTTCATATCGTTTCAGATTGATTCTATGAAGGAATTCTCGCGTGCGCATAATCACCCTGTGTCATAACAACACAAAACCAACATGCCAGAGCAACATGCCTTGTTCTGAACGCGTTAAACATAGAGCCTGTTTTATCTGACTCGGCGTGGAACCGTATCTCACTTATTTGTTTTTCCTTCATGGAATGAAGAACAAGAACAAGAAGCAAAGATCAGAGAGGCAAATATAATAATGTCCAGAAAAATAACACTAACCGCCGTTGCCGTAACCGCGGCATTAATGTCTATCAATGTCAACGCTGCTGGCTTTCAGGTAAACGAACATTCTGCTTCTGGCTTAGGCAGAGCGTTCTCAGGGGAAGCAGCTGTCGCAGATAATGCGTCAGTATTAGCTCGCAACCCTGCCGCAATGACCCTTTTTAAAACCGCTGAGTTGTCTGGTGGATTAACCATTGTCGATCCTAATATCGAAGTTAGAGACAATGATTTCGGTCAAACGGCAAAAGATGTCGCACCTCTAGCTTTAGTACCCGCAGGTTATTATATTCATCCCGTCAACGATCGCTTCGCGGTCGGGCTGGCACTGTTTACCAGCTACGGTGTTGCAACTGAATACCCGGCAGATTTTAACGCAGGCTCCGCTGCCGGTGAGACCTCGCTGATAACACTGAACTTCAACCCCAATATTGCCTACCGCATTAATGAAAATTTCAGCATCGGCGGTGGTGTCAGCCTCGTCTACGGCGATGCCGAGCTTACGCGCTTTTTGGGGTCACTCGCTACCGTTGCAGGTGGTGAACCTAGTGATCAAAGTATGAAAATGGAAGGGGATACCACAGGCTGGGGCTGGAACATCGGCGCACTCTATGAAATCAATGACAACCATCGTTTCGGGCTGAGCTATCGCTCGCAGGTTGACCTGGATTTTGAGGGCGATTTTACCGATTACACTGGCCTCATTACCGGTACAGCCAATAATACGGTTCCCGGTGACCTTTCTGTTGTTCTACCCGCTATTGCAGAATTCTCCGGCTACCACGCTCTGAATAACCAATGGGCTGTTCACTATAGTATTCAGTGGATTCAATACAGCAAATTTGAAGAACTGCGAGGTACCGGAGACCAATGTAACCCTGGCTATAATGGACAAGCCGGTGTTTGCCTTCTGAAAGAAGAAGATTATGACGATAATGCCCGTTACTCAATCGGGGCAACCTACACCCTCAATCCGGAATGGACCCTTCGTGCCGGTTTTGCCTTCGACGAGCAAGCAGGCAAATCAACCCTAAGTATTCCTGATACAGACCGTTACTGGTACTCAGCAGGAGCTACCTATGCCTACAGCAAAAGCATGTCATTTGATGTTGCCCTGACCTATCTAGACGGTAAAGAAACCACCTTTGTGGAAGATGGTACCTCATTCACCTCTTCCGGTGGTGCAATTATCAGCGCCGCGCAAATCAATTATAAATTCTAGGACTCTGTAGCCCCACAAAGCTGCAATATGATTTGAAGATAGGGATATAACATGAAAAAGAATATTCTAGCGATACTCATTGCATCAAGTATTGGCTTATATGGCTGCGGTAACGAAGGAGAAGTTACAGGCAAACCAACAATTGATCCAATCATCGAAAAGAGCCTGAAAGCAGAAACTAAGATCAAATTTGACTTAATTTCCAATCCAAGTGCTCCGGTTGTAATCAAACCGACCTACCTGGCCATGGATAAAAACGATGGAACCCTAGCCACCGAAAAATTAGCAAAAGATCCGACTAAATGGTCCGATCCGCTTGTGACTATGGGTAAGACCGACGGTTGGAGTACCAACCAACCAATAATCATCGACTTTACCGGCAATGATTTGGACAGCGCAACCGCCGCTGATGGATTTTACTTGCTAGAAACTGGCGATCCGACATCCAAAGATTATGCCAGCATACCCCCCAAGCGACTGACCCAGGCTAACGGTGATTTCAAAGTTTTTGCCTCAGGAAAAACCTTGACTGTATTGCTGACCAAGCCATTAAAACCGGCTAGCCAATATCAATTTGCTGTCACCTCTGATTTAAAAGATATCAAAGGCAACGAAGTCGGTATGACTAACAGCTATGCCGTTTTGAAATCAACGACAAAAGCGCCAGTCAAAGAACTCGAACCAGCACAGGATCTAACCCATGCTAGTGAGGCAACGTTTGCAGTAGCCGGGATTGATAAAAACAAGATCATCTTTACCAGCTGGTTTACTACCGCCTCGGCGGGTGACGTTCTGTTTGCAGGAAAAGCCGCAACAGCGCTTGCATTGAAAAACGGTGCAGCGAGTGTATGGCAGGGGTCCGCAATCGGTGATGTCTCCGCGACAGATTTAGCCAAGCTTTATACAATGACCCCCCCTACATCAGCGGGGAATACTGTCGGTGGAACGAACGAAGTCTATACCGGAAAAGTATATCTGCCTTACTTCCTCGAAACAGCGGCTGACAAGTTCTCGACCACTCCGTGGCAAAGCGGCATGCCAAGCTTGGCTGCCATCAAGAACCTGCTGGGAGACGAAACGGCAAGCAGCGCTGACAAAGCCATCGTAATGCAGAAGCTGACAACCTGGGGCATCACCCAGGACGACCTTGAAAATGTAGGCTCCGATCCGGCTGTGCAGCTAAAAGTCCTTCCTCTGTTAACAGGAAAGACGATCACCCTGTCCGACGGAAACCAGCTTGATAGCGATCGCCTAATAACACGCTACAGCCCGGTACCAAAACTCAAATCAGTGCAGGAAGTTGAGTACACCTTAGTCCTGCCACCGGCTGCCAGCGGTTGCCAAGCGAATGAAAAAAACACCGTCAGCATATACCAGCACGGGATCACGGCAAGCAAAGAAGAGCTGAAAACCAGTTCATTGCCAGATACCATCATCGACAGCACCTGTAACGCAATCTTTGCGATTGACCTGCCTTTACATGGTACACGTGGCGTAACAATTCCAGGAGCAGGTACGATTACAGCATCGACCAAGCCTGAAATCTTCCTAAACCTTGAAACATTACCGGTAGGACGAGACAACCTGCGCCAGAGCGTCATGGACCAAATCAACCTTCGTGTTGCTATCGGCAGATTATTTGCCTCCATTAAGCAAGGAAATGCGGGTGCGATGGGAACATTTGGCTGGCTAAACCCAGACAAAGGCGTCAGTTACATCGGCCACTCTTTAGGTGCAATGACCGGGGTTGCTTTAGGCAACGTTGCCAACCGCCCACTCGGCACATCTGCTGCAGACCAGCAAAATGATGCGCTGTTCTTTAATATCAACAAACTGGCACTTGCCAACCCGGGCGCCGGTATTCCATATCTTCTTTTGGAGTCCGGAAACTTCGGCAACTTTGTAAAAGGCAACCTGCTGGCAGGGGCCAAGCCTAGCTTCAAAGCATTTTGTAGTGCAAAGGGTTGGGACTATAAAACCTGTTATGGAAATTATGAAGCGGCTCTGATTGGTAATGGTGATCCCACATCCATTGCAACCCTAACCGAGGTATATAAAAACTTCAGTGACTTTGCCTATGCCGCACAAACGATTCTGGATACCATTGATCCTCTCAACCATGCTCCGCAGATCAGCAGCGGGCTGCCGGTCTACCTATCAATGGTGAAGGACGACAACACAATTCCAAATCAACTTACGTTCGGGAGTACAGTCCCTGGCACAACAATCAAAAAGCCTTACTCAAAATTTGGCGGAACCTTGCCATTGGCCGACGAAAGCCTACTAAACCTGACGGTCACCAATAGCAATGTATTGTCTTTGGTCAAACATGTTACCTACTTCACGGAAGGTGTTCATAACAGCCAGAAGCAAGATCGTGATGATTCTGGTGCAGACAATGCAACCGGCGAAATGCAAGATCACATTGCCAGCATGGCCAATGGTGACGGTACAAGCCTAACGGTCCCGAATAACAACTCAGTTCTTTCGGCAACCTTACCAGAATCCTCAACTAAGCAATTTGGTTTCTAACTTGGACCAAAAACAAAAAGGCTAGCCATCCGGCTAGCCTTTCCTTTATCCAATAGCGATCAAAAATCGCCTGTAAGTTACTTACAGATCATCGGTATGCTCAGACAGGTACTTCGCCACCCCTTGCGGTGACGCATCCATTCCTTCCTTGCCTTTTTCCCACTGCGCCGGGCACACTTCACCGTTCTTTTCATGGAACTGAAGCGCATCAACCATTCGCAGCATTTCATCGATATTACGGCCCAACGGCAAATCATTCACCACTTGGTGGCGAACCATACCTTCTTTGTCAATCAGGAATGAACCACGGAATGCCACACCGGCTTCAGGATGCTCCACATCATACGCCTTGCAGATCTCATGTTTGGTATCGGCAACCAAAGGATACTGAACCGGGCCAATACCGCCATCTTCCACCGCCGTATTGCGCCATGCGTTATGAGAGAACTGTGAATCAATCGAAACTCCGATCACCTCCACACCTTTGGCTTGGAAGTCAGCAAAACGCTTGTCGAAAGCAATCAGCTCAGAGGGACAAACAAAGGTAAAATCCAGCGGATAGAAGAAAATAACCGCCGCTTTCCCCTGCGTGTGCTGTTTCAAATTAAACTGCTCGACGATTTCGCCATTGCCGAGAACTGCTGCAGCAGTAAAGTCAGGGGCAGGACGGCCTACTAGTACACTCATAACAAACTCCATTTAGTGAATCCCCTACCAAGTGATGACAGGCAAGGCATTGCGTTCGATAATCAGCGCTAACATATTGTTATCGCTAACGGTTATACATAGTGTTCATTGCAGGAACAGTATAGGCACAGCTTTGCGACAAGGCTGAGACACCGGGCAGAAAAAATAAAATACCTTGCCAGCATCAAATTTTTCTCGACATGTCGTAAAATTTCAGCAAACTGAATGTTTTTGAGCGAAACAGCCAAAAATAATAATAACTTTACACATATGCCATAACACAACGGATGGATCTTAGTTTTATGAACCCAGTAGTTATTTCGGTATGCGTCATGCTTGTCCTTGCTTTAATGCGGGTCAATGTTGTCGTTGCGCTTACCTTCAGTGCCATTATAGGTGGCCTTATCGGCGGGATGCCCCTGGCAGAAACCGTTTCCGCATTTGAAGGCGGTTTAGGTGGCGGTGCCACTACCGCCCTGAGCTATGCCATGCTCGGTACGTTTGCCGTCGCAATTTCACGTTCAGGCATCACTGATGTACTGGCGCAAAAAGTGATTAAACGTATTAGCGGCCATGAAAACGCAGCGACTGCAACAGGTGTGAAATATTCCGTTCTTATCATTTTAGTGCTTCTTGCCATATCTTCTCAGAACGCAATCCCGGTTCATATCGCGTTTATTCCAATTGTGATCCCACCCCTGCTGCATGTATTTGCAAAATTGAAACTGGATCGTCGCCTGATTGCCTGTGTACTGACATTCGGTCTGGTAACACCGTATATGGTTCTGCCTGTCGGCTTTGGCGGTATTTTCCTCAACAATATCTTGCTGAAAAACTTACATGACAACGGCCTGGATGTAACGGCTGGTCAGGTTCCGTATGCAATGCTATTGCCTGCCCTTGGAATGATTTTCGGCCTACTTGTTGCTACTTTCTTTAGCTACCGCAAACCTCGTGAGTACTCTGAAGAGAAGATCCTTGCCAACGAGCCAGAGCATGCTGAAATCAACATGCAGCATGTCTATATTGCCATCGGTGCGATTGTTGCTGCTCTAGGTGCCCAGCTATACAGTGGCTCCATGATTATCGGCGGCCTGATTGGCTTCATGGTGTTCACATTTGGCGGCGTGATCAAATGGAAAGAGACCCATGATGTGTTCACCAAAGGTGTTCACATGATGGCAATGATTGGCTTCATCATGATCGCGGCGGCGGGCTTCGCCTCGGTAATGAAGGCTACTGGCGGTGTTGAAACACTGGTTAGCTCTTTGGCTGATGTCATTGGCGATAACAAACCATTGGCTGCGCTACTGATGCTGGTTGTCGGCCTGCTGGTCACCATGGGGATTGGCTCTTCATTTTCGACGATCCCAATTCTGGCAACTATCTATGTTCCGCTTTGCCTGACTTTCGGCTTCTCGCCACTGGCGACTGTCGCGCTCGTCGGTACTGCAGCAGCTCTGGGCGATGCGGGTTCTCCGGCGTCAGACTCAACACTGGGTCCAACGGCAGGTCTGAATGCCGACGGTCAGCATGAACACGTTTGGGAAACGGTCGTGCCGACTTTCATCCACTACAATCTGCCTCTGATTGCCTTCGGCTGGTTAGCCTCTATGATTCTGTAGTGTAAGTAATACGCACCATATTAGATGCAATAATAAAAGACCGCGAATGCGGTCTTTTTTTGTTTCGTATCAGTTACATTCACTTCTGTTAATTAGCGCAAAACATAACCAATATATTTCATATGCTATTTTTTCTAAACTATAGTTGATTCATACGGATACATGTTTTTTCGTGATGGAGCTCCTATATGGAAATACTTGCTCAATCCACTTACTTGATCGTCGATGACAGTAACATAATTCAAAGTGCTACCCGTGCATTGCTCATGAATCTCGGAGTACCGATGAATAATATAATTAGTACTGCCAGCGCCAAGGGAGCAATTGCAGCCTGTAACAAACAAAAATTCGATATTCTGCTTATCGACCATAACCTTGGGACGGGCAGTACCGGATTGCACCTACTCGAATATTTACGTTACAAGGACATTCTCAAACAACAGACGCTGGTTTACATTGTTACCGGCAATGACAGCCAGGATGTTTTCCTCGGCTACTCCCAACTCGAGCCCGACGGTTACCTGATCAAGCCTATCCGTTCAGACGATATCATTAAGCGTGTTTCTTCCGGACTGTTAAGACGTGAGTTCTGCCAACGCCTTGAGCAGGCTTTCAATAAGAAAGGTCTAGCTGAAGTCAAACCACTCTTTGCCAGTGCGCCAGATACCATGGCACTGAAGAGCGGCATCATTCATATTGCCAATCTGCTTTGTAAAAACCAGCAATACGATGAAGCCCAGGCGATGCTGTCTGGCTTGCTCCAACTACATAATCACCTACCGGCAAGAATCAAACAGGTTGAGATATTACTGAATAAACAGCAATACAAGACAGCACTTCAGCAGATCAATATGTTAATTGAAGAGAACAAGTTTAATGTTCGCCTTTTAAACCTCAAAACGGAAATCTGTATTGAAGCAGAACGGTGGCCTGACGCCGAACAAACTATTCAACGCGCATTGCAATTGCATAACAGTAGCGTCGAACAGACTCTCAACATCGCATGGCTGCATATTGCCGGTAATAATTTTGAAAAAGCCATCCCGCACTTGTTACAGGTTGCAAACCTACTGCCTCACTCCATGTGGGACACACCAGGCCAACGGGGTTTATCCATCTATGCTGACATGTGCAATACAGATAAAAACGCCTTGCAAAACTGGCGTGCAGATACCGTGTGGCACCGGATCAGCAGAGGAAACGAAAGTAGCCTAACCTCTAAAGCGATCCAAAAAGCTCTTCAGGCGCTACGCTTGGCGCAGATAGGAAATACAGCGTTGGCTGCTGAGCTATTAGCCCAGATCCCCGAGAATGACATTACTGATTTTGAAACCGGCTTTCTTATTTGTATAGGTTATCGTGATCTTGAGCTAAACGAAGAACTCAGCCAGATGAAACAACAACTTGATAGCACCAATACACCGGCAGCAGCCAGTTCTCTCTCTCGGTTACAGTCCCTGGCCCTGAAGGTTCTGGTTAAAATCGATACGCCCTCGCTAACGGTGACAAGCTAAAGGCTCTTTTTTATAAGGCAGTGTCACAAACCAAGGATTACAAGGTATTCACTTATAAAACAACGCCTTACAAGGATGTGAGTAATGATAACTAAACTAATCTACCACTAGGCAGGCGCATTATCATTGCCTGTTGTTTTAGCTTTCCTCCCTACATATACATCACCACATCTACATCACCAAGAAGAGTTCTCCTCTTGCTACCAAAGACACAACAACTGACAACAGGCAGGCACATCCGGGACATAAAACCGCAACGTTTAGTCGCTACGTTCGATAATGCCGGTACCACCAACCTTTCAACCTACTATGTCAACCAAAAGTAACTCATAATAAAAAGCCCCGACTCTAGTCGGGGCCCTTAGTAATGTTAGTGCTAGCCGGACTGGAGAGATTACTCCGCAGCCGCTTCACCGTCACGACGCTCAGCCGCTTCTTTGATCAGTGGCTGCAGTTCGCCTTTCTGGAACATCTCAAGGATAATGTCACAACCGCCAACCAACTCGCCTTCAATCCATAATTGAGGGAACGTCGGCCACTGTGCATAGGTAGGAAGTTCTGCACGGATATCTGGATTTTGCAGAATATCGACATAAGCAAACTTCTCACCACACGCCATTAGCGCCTGAGATGCCTGAGATGAAAAACCACAGCTAGGCAGTTTTGGTGACCCCTTCATGTATAACAGAATTGAGTTTTCAGCAATCTGTTGCTTAATCTTGTCGATAGTTTCCATAGCTTCCTCTTGCGACACTTATTTATAAGTTGAGTTTCACAGACATCATTCTACTTTGTCATGCCGAGGAAAAAAACGCCTAATATCTGTATGGGTATTTTTAATACAAAGTGCACAATTATCCGGGCGTATAATTTAGCTAAGTTTCACTGCAGATCCCTCGACGAGGTGCTATTTTTTATTGGACAGGGGGTTTTAATAAAGTAAAAACTTGCTAAAATACCTCAGCAGTCACATTCTGCCACCATGCCAGTGAGTATAGTGGCGTAATATGATTGATATCAGTCAGTTTCAAAACAATAAGTAGACCCGAAGTCTACTGGAAGCAATGTCGGGGGCTTGTCCCCAAAAATCAAAATGGAGAACCGAGCAATGGCATTTCAACTACCAGCTCTACCGTACGCAATTAATGCTCTTGAGCCGCACATCTCTCAGGAAACGCTTGAATACCACCACGGCAAGCACCACAACACCTATGTTGTTAAGCTAAACGGCCTGGTTGAAGGTACAGAGCTCGCTGAGAAGTCTCTGGAAGAAATCATCAAGACTTCTACTGGTGGCGTATTTAACAATGCAGCTCAAATCTGGAACCACACTTTCTACTGGCACTGCCTAAGCCCTAACGCAGGCGGTGAACCTACAGGTGAAGTTGCAGACGCAATTGTGAAAGCATTCGGTTCTTTCGAAGAATTCAAAGCGAAGTTCACAGACTCAGCAATCAACAACTTTGGCTCTTCTTGGACTTGGCTTGTTAAGAAAGCAGATGGCTCTCTAGACATCGTAAACACATCTAACGCAGCAACTCCTCTTACAGATGAAGGCGTTACTCCGCTGCTTACTGTAGATCTATGGGAGCACGCTTACTACATCGACTACCGTAACCTACGCCCTGACTACATGAGCGCATTCTGGGCACTGGTTAACTGGGAATTCGTAGCGAAAAACCTAGCTGCTTAATTCTTGCATCGATTTAAATAAAAACGCCTGCAATTCAATTGCAGGCGTTTTTATTGATGTTCAAATACTTATGTGAATTTAACCCTATTGCTTCTCGGCCAGAATAATACGTAATGTTCGGCGTAATGGCTCAGCAGCACCCCACAATAGCTGATCGCCAACCGTAAAGGCATTGAGGTAATCATCACCCATCGCCAGTTTGCGCAGGCGACCTACCGGGACAGACAACGTACCCGTTACCTTGGTTGGGCTTAGTTCCTGAACCGTCACGTCACGATCGTTCGGGATCACTTTCACCCAATCATTGTGAGAAGCGATCATCTCTTCGACTTCGTCTAACGGGACGTTCTTCTTCAGCTTCAGGGTCAGCGCCTGACTGTGGCAGCGCATTGCGCCGATACGTACACAAGTGCCGTCAATTGGAATCGGGTTATTATCAAGACCAAGGATCTTGTTCGTCTCAACCGAACCTTTCCACTCTTCCTTGCTCTGGCCGTTATCACGCTTGACATCAATCCAAGGGATCAGCGAACCGGCCAGCGGAGATCCAAACTCCTGGGCAGGAAAGTCTGCCGAACGCATTGCGTCTGCTACCTTGCGATCAATATCGAGGATCGATGTCGCCGGGTTAGCCATTTCGCTAGAAACCGCATCGTTAATCACTCCCATCTGGCTGATCAACTCACGCATGTTTTTGGCACCCGCACCTGATGCAGCCTGATAGGTTTGAGAAGTCATCCACTCAACCAGACCCGCCTGATACAGCCCGCCAACCGCCATCAACATCAAACTAACAGTACAGTTACCACCGGTGAAGGTGTTAGTACCAGAGTGAATACCCTGCTTAATTTGTTCACAGTTCACCGGATCAAGAGCGATAATAGAATCTTCTTTCATCCGCAGCGTAGAGGCAGCATCAATCCAGTAACCTTTCCAGCCCGCCTGACGCAAAGCCGGGAAAACTTTCTCGGTATAACTGCCGCCCTGACAGGTAATAATGGCATCAAGTTTCTTCAGGCTCTCAATATCGAAAGCATCATGTAATACGCCAGCTTCTTTACCAAAATTGGGGGCCGGAATACCAACTTGAGAAGTAGAAAAAAATACTGGCTCGATAACGTCGAAGTCTCCCTCTTCAACCATTCGCTGCATCAGCACCGAACCAACCATACCACGCCAACCAACCAGACCAACTTTCATCATTGTAACTACACTCCCTGTTCAGAATTTCATATTCGACATACCAATCGGCAGAACTATCTGGCCACGCTACTCACAGAACAAGCAGCAGATAGTTATGCCTACTGGTATTACTCCCATCTATAGAGATTTAGGCAATGAAAAACAAGCATAATCTGCATGAAATGAGCAAAAAAGTGCCTAACCGTAGAATAACGGTCATTTTCGCTGGGTAAAAATGCCCCACCGGCACCTTCTCACTCACAACCACCAATAACGGTAATTCTGGGCCAGAAAACAACCTAACCACCACTTATTCGCCACTAAAGCACTCCATAGCTGATTCTTTTATGAGCCAGAAAGCAAAAAGTATCTTTAACAAATAAAAATATATTAACCCACTATTTTTGAAAAACTTTCCACACCCTGATAACCTGCCAACAACGAACTGTTTAGTTTTTTCATCTAACAAACAGTCAAATAATCGACAATAAAGCCTGACATTTAGAGGAGCGACGATAATAAAGCAACGTTTCAGAACAGTTAAAAAACAACCAACGCACAACAAAAGAACTAATAATTAACACTTTTTAAAAGAGTTAATATGTATTTTTTCTTAGTTAACAGCACTGGTTGGACAAGGTCACAGAAAGGCACAATATCTATCGCGGTACTCAGCGCATTCGGATAGAGTAGCGCCGAAACAACATGAGCACCCTAAATGAGTGACTCAATAGTCATAAGAATTATTATTATTAGCCTCTGATTAATGCTAATTCAGGGGCTTTCCACATTTTACAGGCTCGAACTAACAAGGTTAGAAGTATGAACAAACAGACTGTGAAACTCCCATCGCTAATACAGGTCATTGTGGCGTTGGGTATTTTTCTTGCACTGGCATTCTCTTTCACCGCAAAACTAGACTTACCTATTCAACTGGCGCTATACATTGGCTGGTTCATTATCATGGCACTTGGCATCAAGCTGGGCCATAACTATAAATCTCTTGAGCAAGCCGCTACCAAAGGTATTTCAAACGGCTTGGGTGCCGTACTGATCCTACTTGCCGTTGGTGCGCTAGTCGGTACCTGGATTGCCGGTGGTATTGTTCCGACCATCATTTATTATGGTCTGAAAGCTATTCACCCTTCGATTTTCCTTCTGGCGACGATGATCATTTGCTCCCTGACTGCACTTGCGACAGGCACATCTTGGGGTGCAGCAGGTACAGCTGGCATTGCAATGATGGGGATTGGTCAAGGTCTGGGTATTCCAGCCCCAATGACAGCCGGTGCAGTACTGTCAGGCTGTTACTTTGGTGACAAGATGTCTCCGCTATCAGATTCGGTTATCCTTGCCTCTTCTATGTCTAACGTAGAAATCATGGAACACATCAAGGGAATGCTACCAATTGCGCTGATCAGCTACATCATTACCGGTATTCTGTTCACCGCTGTCGGCTTCCACTATGCAGGCAACGTTGACATGTCTCAGGTTGAGTCTGTCATTGTCGCAATGGATCAGCAGTTTGTTATCTCTCCATTCTCCTTTGTGCCGGTCATTATTGTTCTAGCATTACTAGCCATGCGTCTACCTTCATTCCCGGTTATTTCGCTAGGCTCTCTGCTAGGCATTGCTTGGGCCGTTATGGTTCAGGACATGGATCCATTAGTTGCTTTCAACACCGCGTGGGCACCGTTCTCTATTAGCTCGGGTGTGGACTTTATCGATGCCATTCTAAACCGCGGCGGTATGTCATCCATGCTGGGCTCTGTGGCAGTTATCGTATTTGGTCTTGGCTTTGGTGGCCTACTAGACAAAGTTGGCGTACTGCAGACCATTGCCAAGCTATTCGAAAAGCGTGTTAATTCAGCAGGTAGCCTTTCGGTATCGACTATCGCAACGGCATTCCTTGGTAACGTATTTGGCTCGGCGATGTATGTATCGCTTATCTTGACTCCAAAGATCTGCGCCAAGAACTACGACCGTCTGGGCTACCAGCGCAAGAACCTGTCTCGTAACGCAGAGTTCGGTGGTACGCTGACTTCAGGTATGGTGCCGTGGAGTGATAACGGCATCTATATGGCAAGCATCCTAGGTGTAGCGACGTTCTCGTATGCACCGTTCATGTGGCTGAGCTTCGTCTGTATTATCGTGACAATTGTTTCTTCTTACATGGGCTGGTTTGTTGACCGCTGCCCACCATCAGTAACGGCTGAGGCAGAAGAAGAAATTGAAGGTGTTACCCAACAGCAAACAGCTTAATACCTCGCTAAGAAACGATTAAAAGCGCCTCCGGGCGCTTTTTTTTGTGTCTATTAAGCGTAGAAAATTCTGTAGCCTAACTCTCTCCCCCTAAAAGAAAGCATGCTTTTTGCTCTTCCTTGAAACTAAACTCAAGAAACTCACCACTTCATCCGACCAGCTAATGTGTAACCATTTGTTAATGGCAGTAGCACATATTGACCCCAATCAATTTCTTACCAAAACAATCAGCGAGAATAGCTTTGTCTACAGCATATGAATAAGCAGCCATATCAGATGTGTGAGTATGGCGTCTCTTTGAGGGGCACCTTTGGTGCACTTTTATATGCTGCAGCAATTTTTCTCTTCCCTGTCGCCATTCATTCCCTGTTTCAGGGAGCTTTTTTCAGGAGTGATTATGAACACCGCACCACAAAATTTTTCTCTACAAGAGTATCTCGAAGAATTACGTCCGCTTATTGATGTTGATTGCGGTACACTTACCATTGAAGGTATCGAGGTCATTGTCCAGCAAATGGGGAAAAAATACCTAGATATGGGGTGGTACGTTAAACGCGTAGGATGCGGTATCGCTGGAACTGGTTTAGAGATCCGCAATAAACCCGATTGCAAGAACATCGATGTCATGCTGATTGGCCATATGGATACTGTCTTTCCTGTCGGAACAGCCGCAGCCCGCCCGATGACATTCGATGAAAAGCGAGCCTATGGTCCAGGGGTTTCTGATATGAAATCTGGACTGCTAAATGTGGTATACGCCCTGCGCAGTCTGGATAAAAACACGCTAAATAAGTTATCTATCTGTATCTGCATGAATCCAGATGAAGAAATCGGCTCTCCACACTCTGAAGAATGGTTAAAGAGCGTAGCCGTCAATGCCAAGAGCGTTCTGGTGGCGGAGGCTGCGCGTGAAGACGGCTCTCTCATTAAAGCCCGCAAGGGAATGGCTCGCTATCAGCTAACATTCTCAGGCAAAACCGTCCCCGCCGATAGCGAACTCCAGAACGGGCGAAGTGCAATCACCGAAATGGCAAACTGGATCCTTGGTATCAATGCACTTACTAACCTTGAATCAGGCACCACACTGAATGTTGGCATGATTAAAGGCAGTGCCGAAGCCAACATTGTTCAGGATCATGCCGAAGCCATTGTTGATGTGCAGTTCTGGGACAACGACGAATACGCTGATACCGATGCCAAAATCCGCGCCATGGCTGAAACACCATTTATTAACGGCGTTGTAGTAACCGTTAACCGGGCCACCCATAAACCGTCAATGATGCCATCGGAACAAACCGAAGCACTAATGGCACTGGTTGAAGAATCAGGTGATGAGTTAGGTATTAATATCACATGGCAGGCCGTAGGGGGCGGCTCGGATGCCAACCTGACTGCCGTACTGGGTATTCCTACCATCGATGGCCTTGGCCCAGTCGGTGCGGGCTTTCACGGTATCGATGAATACCTTGAGCTTAAAACCATTGAGCCCCGAATTCAGTTGCTGAAAAAAGTACTTACCAAGCTCGCAGGCTAATTACTACCTCCTCAAGATCACACAGGGTGCTAATGCGCCCAGTGTGATTAAAGCGAACAGGTTTATTCATAGTGGGTTTCTTGTCGCTCTACATCGCGTTGAGAGCTTCGATGCCTGTTGCCAGTATATCTTTTCATAAATTTTGCTCTGACTGCACACAGATGCCTTTGAGACTCATGAAGCACTTCTTTTCGTAGCTTTCGTTCTATTTTGCACGCTTTCATTGCCAACCTCGATACATAGCTCTATCAGGGGTCAATAAAAGAATAGAGCCGAGTGCAGCCTGTCTCAACCACTATTACCAAATCCTGACAAAGCCATACAGCCTGTTACTTTTCCGCCCACCTTCAAAAGTTTCATTTCAAATGTGACTTATTGCATCAGATAATGATCCGGATCAATGACCCCGAACATTCAGTACCTATATCCTCCTTCCCTATTATAAAGTTGCACAATAAATACACCTTTAAGGAATGCAATAATGTCGAACCTAGCAATGTTTTGTCACCAGTGCTCGATGGCCCAAAGCGGCGGCTGTGGCAGCACCGGAAAAACTCAGGGTACATGCGGTAAAGATGAAACCCTATCTCGCCTTCAGGATATTATGATTTTCGGCCTAAAGGGCCTGTCAGCCTACCGTACCCACGCCGATGACCTTGGCGCGGAAACAAAATCTGTCGACGATGTTATTGCTGAAACACTGTACTTCACACTAACAAACGTTAACTTCAGCTTTGACCAGCATATTGCCCAGCTAATGAAAATCGGCGGTGCCGGTAGCGAAATGATGTCTCGCCTCGGTGAAGCTCACCACGGTCGCCTCGGGATCCCTACTCCTGTATGCGTACCGCAGAACAAAGCCGAAGGTAAAGGTATTCTTGTTACCGGTCACGATCTTGAGCTGCTAGAGCGCCTGCTGATTGCCACTGAAGGCAAAGGCATCAACATCTACACCCACTCGGAAATGCTGCCAGCCCACGGCTACCCTGAGCTACGTAAGTACAGCCACCTTAAAGGCAACATCGGTAAAGCCTGGTTTGACCAGAAACAACTGTTCCAGAAGTGGAACGGTACCATTATTGTAACGACTAACTGTATCGTCCCACCGACAGGCCGTGCCGACTATGCTGACCGCCTGTACAGCTACGGTATTGTGGGTATCGACAACTGTCGCCAGCTGGAAGATGACTTTGCACCGCTGATCGAACAAACGCTAAGTCTGCCTGATATCGAAGGCTTCGATAGCGACGATACCCTAATGACCGGCCATAACTACAAAACGATTCTTGGACTTGCTCCGCAAATTCTAGAAGCCGTTAACGCTGGCAAGATCAAGCAGTTCTTCGTGGTTGCCGGTTGTGACAAACCAGGCAAGCCAAACGACTACTTCCGCGACTTGGCGCTGTCAATCCCGGATGATTGCATTATCCTGACCTCGTCTTGCGGTAAGTTCCGTTTCAACGACCATGACTTCGGTACGATCCCGGGCACAGAAATCCCTCGCTACCTTGACCTTGGCCAGTGTAACGACAGCTATGGCGCCGTGATGATCGCATTGGCACTTAGCGATGCGATGGGTGTGCCAGTTAACGAACTACCGGTTAACATCGTCCTGTCTTGGATGGAACAAAAAGCAGTTCTGATCCTGCTTGCCCTGTTCAACCTGGGTATCCAGAACATCTACCTAGGTCCTAACCCACCGGAATTTGTCAACGAGGCAATCTTCGAATTCCTGCAGCAGCAGTTCAACCTGCAGCTAACTGGCAATGTTGAAGACGATCTTGCCAAAATGCTGAACCCTCAGCCAGAGATTGAGGTAGTCAAAGCCTAAGTCGCTTCGCTCCCTTCGCTCAACCGGACCGGCCTCACCCTACCTACACAGAGACCGGTCCGATTCAAAATAATAAGACAGCCAAGCTGAATCCCTGACGGTATCCGATTATCAGACACCATCAGGTTCTGCTTAAACACACAGTGCTTGTTCGCTGGAGTAAGTTATGCCTAAAAATCCACGGATTGATAATCAAAACATCACCTATACCACGATGGACGGCAATGAAGCCGCTGCTTCCGTCGCCTATCGCTGCAATGAAGTCATCGGCATTTATCCCATCACCCCTTCTTCCCCGATGTCGGAAGCGTGTGAAATATGGGAAAGCCAAGGACAAAAAAACCTATGGGGACAAGTACCTCGGGTTATTGAAATGCAATCCGAAGGTGGTGCTGCAGGTGCGGTTCATGGTGCATTGATGGCTGGTTCGATGGCCACAACCTTTACCTCGTCTCAGGGCTTACTGCTCAAAATCCCGAACATGTACAAAATTGCCGGTGAACTGACGCCATTTGTCATGCATGTCGCAGCACGGACGCTTGCCACCCATGCCTTGTCAATTTTTGGCGATCACTCCGATGTGATGGCGGTACGCCAGACCGGTTTTGCCATGCTGGCGGCCAATTCTGTCCAGCAGGCCCACGACTTTGCTCTGATCAGTCAGGCTGCAACTCTGGAAAGCCGGATCCCGTTTGTCCACTTCTTCGATGGCTTCCGAACTTCACATGAGATCAATAAGATCGCGATGATCGACGATGACACGATCCGTCAGATGATCGCCGAAGACCATGTCGATAGTTTCCACCAGCGCGGACTGACACCCGATGCCCCAAGCATTCGCGGGACGGCTCAAAACCCGGATACCTTCTTCCAGGCACGCGAAGCAGCCAATGGTTTCTACCACGCCTGTCCGGATATCGTGGCCGATAAAATGGCCCAGTTTGCCAACCTGACCGGCAGGGAATACAGGCTATTTGACTACTATGGTCACCCAGAAGCCACTGATGTGGTCATCATCATGGGCTCAGCGAGCTCGGCCGTAGAACAGGCCATTGACCACCTGCTGACGACCGGCCGAAAGATCGGAATCATCAGTGTCCATCTTTACCGCCCGTTCTCGCTCAAGCATTTCATGTCGGTACTGCCAGCCAGCGTTCAGCAGATCGCGGTCCTGGACCGTACCAAAGAACCTGGTTCCGTCGGTGAACCACTTTACCTCGACGTTGTTTCGACCATCCAACAGGCACACGCAGCTAAACAATACCCGCACCTGCCTGCAATAAAGGGCGGCCGCTACGGCCTGTCATCGAAAGAGTTCAATCCGGGCCATGCCGTCAGCATTTTCAATGCCATGGCCGACGAGCAGCTCAACCATAACTTTACGGTGGGGATCTGCGACGATATCACCCACCTCTCACTGCCGACAGCCCCTGCTGTCGATGCAGAGCCAAGCAGCCGCCTGCGCGCCCTGTTCTATGGCCTGGGTGCCGACGGAACCGTCAGTGCCAATAAAAACACCATTAAAATCATTGGCGAAAACACCGACCTACACACGCAGGGGTATTTCGTCTATGATTCCAAAAAATCAGGCGGTACCACTGTCTCACATTTGCGTTTCGATACGACTCCGATTGAAGCACCGTATCTCATCGAGCAGGCGGAGTTTATTGCTTGCCACCAGTTCCAGTTCGTCAACAAACTGGAGATGTTCGAGCACGCTGCCGAACAGGGAACTCTGCTACTCAACAGTCCGCATTCCGCAGATAATATCTGGGAGCACCTGCCGCAGGAAGTTCAAAAAATCATCATCGACAAACAGCTCAACCTGTATGTTATCAATGCCGTAGAGCTGGCCCGTGAGCTCGGGCTGAAGAACCGCCTGAACACCATCATGCAGACGGCCTTCTTTGCCCTCAGCGAGCTGATGCCTCTCGAGCAGGCAATTGCCCAGCTCAAGCAGGCAATTGAGAAAAGCTACAGCAAACGCGGTCCGGCTATTGTCGAGGCCAACCACAGAGCTGTCGATGCAACGGTTGCCCGCTTGCAGCAGGTCGACGTCCCGCTGCTGACCACCAGCCTATTCCGCCGTCCGCCTGTCGTTAATGAAAAGGCCCCCGATCTGGTCAAGCGCGTCAGTGCCATGATGATGGCAGATAAAGGTGATCTGCTGCCGGTGAGTGCATTTCCTGTCGATGGCTGCTGGCCAACGGCCACCAGTCAGTGGGAAAAGCGCAACATTGCCCAGGAAGTGCCGGTTTGGGAAGAAGACCTGTGTACCCAGTGTAATATCTGTACCCTTGTCTGCCCGCACGCTGCAATCCGTGCCAAAACGGTCAGTGCCGATGCTCTGGAACTTGCACCTGAAGAGTTCAAAAGCGCCGAATACAAACAGCGAGACTTTAAAGGCCAACAATACACATTGCAGGTTTCGCCGCAGGATTGTACCGGGTGTAACCTCTGTACCACGGCTTGCCCGGCCAGTGACAAGGCCGATCCATCGCGTAAAGCCATCAACATGGCGCCGAAACAACCGATACTGGAATCTCAGAGCAAGAACTACGAGTTCTTCCTTGATCTGCCAGAACTTGAACGCATTGATATCAAACGTATCGATGCCCGTACCAGCCAGTTGCTGCAGCCATTGTTCGAGTATTCCGGAGCCTGTTCGGGGTGCGGAGAAACGTCCTACGTGAAACTGCTGACCCAGCTGTTTGGCGATCGCCTATTGGTTGCCAATGCCACTGGCTGCTCGTCAATCTATGGCGGTAACCTGCCGACCACACCGTATACCGTCGACAAACACGGACGCGGACCGGCATGGGCGAACTCCTTGTTCGAGGATAACGCTGAGTTTGGTCTAGGTATGCGCCTGGCACTGAACAGTAAGCGTGATAATGCACTGGGGCTGTTGGAGACGACAGCCGACTTCTTACCGGCCGAGCTGCTAGAGCAAATCAAGCAGGATGCCTTTGACAGCAGCGAAACCGCTGTCACACGCCAGCGCCAGAACCTCAGTCGCATACGTGCCGAGCTACCTTACAGCCACCGTCAGCTCAACGAGCGAGCAGACGATCTGGTGGCAAAGAGTAACTGGATTGTCGGTGGTGACGGCTGGGCCTATGACATTGGCTTCGGCGGCCTGGATCATGTTCTGGCCGGTAGTGACAACGTCAATGTACTGGTCATGGACACCCAAGGCTATTCCAACACTGGTGGGCAGCAGTCAAAAGCGACCCCAACCGGCGCTGTTGCCAAATTTGCCACTCAGGGTAAAACCAGCAACGGCAAAGATCTTGCTCTGAATATGATGATGCACGGCAATGTCTATGTCGCCAAAATTGCCTTGGGTGCCAATATGAACCAGACCATCAAGGCCCTGCAGGAAGCGGAAGCATACCCAGGTCCGTCGCTGGTCATCGCCTACTCACCATGTATTACCCATGGCTTTGACATGGCCGAAGGCGTCGAGCATCAGCAGTTACTGGTAGAAACCGGCCTATGGCCGCTGTTCCGCTTTGATCCGCGCCGGACAGACAAAGGCCGAGCCGCTCTGCAAATGGACTCCAAGGCACCGAAAAAAGACGTTGAGGAGCTGATCGGCCGTGAGGCCCGTTTCACGCAGATCCTGCGACGTAACCCTGAACAATATCAGGCCAATCTGGAACGATTACGCCAGCAAGTTGCCCATAAGTATCTGTTGCTGGAACAACTCGGCCAGTGGAAGCCAGAAAAGAAATAAAACATAAAGCGTGGCACCTCTCTGCTACGCCTTACCAAACATAAACAGACTGAACCATCAGCAAAACAAGTTAGCTGGAGATGAACATGACTAATATTGGTATTTTTTTCGCAAGTGACACAGGCAATACAGAGAAAATCGCAGAGAAAATCGCAACCCGGCTAGAGCTGGAAACCAACGATATTGCAGGCTGCAGCAATGAAGTTTTTGATGACTTTGATCTGCTGATCCTCGGTACACCAACCGCTAACTATGGTGAAATGCAACCGGACTGGGATTGCTTTGTACCTGAGCTGGAAGATGCCGACTTAAGCGGAAAGAAAGTTGCCCTGTTTGGTCTGGGCGATCAGGTTGATTATCCGGATAGCTTCCAGGATGCTATGGGTGATCTTGCCGATCTGATTGTTGAAGCCGGAGGCGAACTCGTCGGCCAATGGCCAACTGACGGTTACGAGTTTAATGATTCACGTGCAGTAAAGGATGACAAATTTGTCGGTCTGGCACTTGATGAAGATCGTCAACCTGAGCTTACCGACGATCGTATTGCAACCTGGCTGGCTACTCTAGGGCTTTCAGCTTAACACCAAGCTATTATCCCACTGCCAGTGGTAACGTTTATAACCAACAAAGGCTGCATTTTGCAGCCTTTGTTATATAAAATATACTATGTAGCGCGTCTTGCTTACCTTATAAACACCGACTACCTGACAGACATGGACTGTGCATCCACCGTCCGCTCTGAACGAAAGCTGGCAAGTTTGAATTTCAATGCTTGTAACGGGCGTCGCCAGGCAAATTTTGGCGAAGACCAACGAAGCACGTGGGAAAAGTGCAGCCGCTTGGCTGGATGGTAACACTGACTTTTACATTGCAGACAGTTAGGCTTATCTTCTCCTAGGCGACAGCTTGCCACCCGCGTTTCGACATATTCAATAAGCCCTTCACATTCAGGGCAGATAATCGCCCCACGGTGCAGCGTTTTACAATATAGGCGAATCATCGCTTTTGCGGTGTCCAGTTCACGCTGCTTACGAACTGAATGTTTCATTTGAACTATCATAGGGGCGGTATTATCCATTGCAGCCGATAACAACCTTTGATAAAGATCAATTTTGCCTATCGAATGAATTAATTCGCCAAATCAGTCGTAAAAGCAGCATAAACATCTAACCAAAATTAAACTGAATGGCTGTTATTCTGCAAAAAGTCAATCTCCCACTAAACTTTTGGGTCAAAACAACACCTTTTAGTCTGCCGACAATACCTCATTAAGCGAAGCGGCACAGAAGATTAGGCAACCACGGCCGCTTGCTGTGTCAGGTAACGAGTTGCAGCGACGATGGTATCGTCCAGCACGCTCGCCAGTTTCCGGTATTCAGAATCAGCGACAACCTGTTTTTGCTTAAAATGCGATTCGATAACTTCTGCCTGCCGTTTTAAGGCCTCGGCCCCCAAACTGCTCGCTACCCCTTTGAGACTGTGAACGAGCCTAAATGCCGTCTCACTTATTTCATCTGGCGCACATTGATAGACCAACTGCTGGAGCCTCTTGGCATCAAGCGCATGCTCCCCAATAAATATCTCCAGCAGCATTTTGACGGATTCTACGTCATCATCCATAGACTCCAGTACATAAACCACATTCAGCAAGGCCAAATGCTCATCCGCTTTAGGCGAAGAAGCTTTAGCTGGTTGTAGTTCAGCATCCGAAATATCTTCAGGCTCAACCACAGTAGCTTCTTCTTCACGGGTGTACTCTTCAATCTGAACAGCATCTTCTTCTACAGTTTCGGCTTCCTCCGCCAAATACATTAAGATGGCTGCTTTTAGCTCTCCTAGCGCCTCATCTAGTTGCTCGATATCTTCGGCGCTTATTGCAATGCCTTGTTTACAACAATGCTCGATAAATTCGGTCCGCTGTCGCAACCGCACTGCGCCAAAGCTGCCGGCGACACTTTTTAAGCTATGAGCAATTAAGCTCGCTTCGTCATATTGTCCACGCTCTAGGCTAGCAGAAAGTCGCTTGGCATCACCAACATGCTCTTTCATGAAGATGTCCAACAACAGAACGACAGATTCTCTGTCACCATCCATACTGTCGAGCATCTGCTCCGTGTCCAACACTGTATCATTCCTGCCGACTTGATCTTGTTTCGTCGGCACAGACATTTTTTTAAATACAACGCGAGTAGTTCCAGCGTCATTAGCAATCAAACCAGAATCCTTTTCAGAGTCGGCCACTACCCCACCAGAAGCTGATACCAACAAGGCTGACGTTGCTGACACTTCTCGTTCTCTTCGCTCTCGCCCCAGTAGCCCGACGCCATAACTCACTCCGCCAAAACCTGTGAGAGCCACCAGAACGGCAAGTAACAACGTTAGCCAGGTCAGCTTTGTCTCTGCTTGAACTAAAGATGATTGCAGCTGGTATAGCGAGCCGAGGAAAGGATTTATATCGACGTTTTCAATTGCTGCCATATTATCTGCATAGCGAAAACGATCACGGGCAAGCCAGGCGTATTCAGCTTGATCAGCAAATTGCCTGCCTTGTCGTACTAAGTGGCGCATCTTATCCTGTGCAGAGACTGGGATATCACCATTTTGCCACTCGACTAAACGGCTGCGAAATGAGACTGTCAGCTCTGAGTGTGTACTGGCAAGAGGTCGGGATGAGTCTGCTGATAGAGTGATAATTCGCCACCTAAGCTGTTCAGCTTCATTCTGGAGCTCTGAGGTCGAACTGATAAAACTCAGGGTGGAGGCAGAAAGAACAGACAAATAAGCGATAACGCCAGTTCCGATCAAAAGCAACACCAGGCCAAACGCTAAAATGCCTGATGACAAACTATTACCCCGACCAACCGTCAATCGCACGGACTCCTGTTGGCTTGAATCTTCAGCAAGATCCGATACAGGCTTTTCTTTGTTTTCCATATTAACCCCTATCTACGCATCACAAGATCCCGTTGGTAAACCTCTCTCCAACTCAAGTAGAACAAAGCACATTATTTGCCAGTCTCCGAACAATCCCGGCAACGATAGGCTCGTTCTAGTTTTAAATAAGTCGCTCCGACTAAAAAGAAAGCCAGTCATTGCCATCTGGAATTGCTAACAATAACTTTAGTCAACATATTTACCATATTCCAACAAGTGACTATTACCAACAGCCAATTATGCTCACAATGTCATATTGAAGTTCAAGATACAAAAAAACCACCTTCATCAAAGATAAAGGTGGCTGCTTTATTTACGCAAGAACTTAGCTATCGGTATTCAGTCGACGTTGCAACTGATCTTTTAGATTCGGCGGGATCCCCTTGATCGTCAGCGTATCGGTTTCGGCATCATAAAAAACGCGCTCACCTAACAGCATGCTGTCAAAATTAATTGTAATACCACCACCTGAACCAACAAACTTGGTTAGTTTACGCATTGCAGTACGATCGGCAGGAAAACTTTCCTCCAGTTCATAGCCTTGGTTTGCCGTGAACTGATAAAAATCGGTCCCGTCTTCAGTCGTCGGCAACTCTCCAGCTAGCTCTTTCACCGTGACTTCATCACCAGCCTGCAGCTGACCATTGCAGTAATCATAAACTTGCTTGCGGTACTGTTGCTTCTCTTCTTTTTCCAAACGGGAGTCTGCACAGTAGTCCTCAACCGCCTGCATTAGCACCTGATTTTGCTCTTTGACATCCAGTCCGACCTCTGCTTGCAGAAAGTCGAGGAAGAAGTCTGCGATCTTACGACCCACCCGCCCTTTGATGAAAGTTAGGTAACGATTCGATTCGGAATCAGTTTCCCATGACGAGAGATCAATACGGGCAACAATGTCCATTTTGCCGACATCCAAATAATCTGTCGCACTGATATCGAGCTGTTCAGTAACCTTCATACTATGGCAAGTCGGCAACAGGCCAATAAACAAATAGTCGGTAGCCAGAGACTGATACTCGGCCATAACCAACGTACCGGCATCAGCAAACGGATATTTTGCCAGCTCTGTTTGTAGCTTTTGTGCCGATTGATTAGAAAATGTCAGGAAATCGAGCTCACCGGTACGACTTTGTTTCAGCCAATGGCTGAATTCACTGTCTTCTGCGAAGTGGGCGAAACCTTTTGCTCCTTTGCTACTATAGACCCGGTGTAGTTCGGCAACGAGGTCCTCAGTTGATTGGTTATTTTCAAGTGTTTGTTTTCTAAGATGAACGTCAAGCTCATCCTGTTCATTTTTTGTCAACTGGTGAAGGATGACATTCGAAAGCGTAAGACTCATAATGGAAATGTTTCAGTTAATCTAAAGTGTAGGTTATTATAAGTCGCTTTCTTTAACATTAAACAAGACTTCCTATGCCAATTACTTCAAAATACACCAATAAAAAAGTTGAACAAATCATTGATGACGTGTTCGATGTACTAGAGAAGCATGATGCTTCAGCAGAACTGGCGCTAATGATCGTCGGTAATATCGCTACCAACGTTATCAATGCCGATGTTCCTGCATCGCAAAGGAAAGCAATCGCAGAAAAATTCTCTCAAGCTCTGCTCTCCTCAATTAAGGAAGATTAAGTTTGTTTGTTAGCGTCACAATCAAGACTGGGAATTACTGACATCTATGGTCACCAGCGGTATCAATTATAAAGACAAAGTGTCCCAGCTGATCAGCTGGGGGCACTGGTTCAGTTTTTTCAATATCATCGCTGCCATGTTGCTTGGCACGCGATATATTGCATATTCTGAATGGCCTGAGACCATTCTGGGACAACTTTATCTCGGATTAAGTTGGATCGGACATTTCGGGTTTCTTGTCTTTGGCTTTTACATTCTAATTCTCTTTCCAGCCAGCTTTCTAATCCCCTCACAGCGCCTGATGCGGTTGTTTGCGGTATTGGTCGGAACTATTGGCCTAACAGGGTTGCTTCTAGACACACATGCCTATGAGTCTCTAGATTTGCATCTGAGTCCACTCGTTTGGGACTTACTGTTAAGTGGAGAGAAAACAGAACTTAATGCCCGCTGGCAATATCTGTTTATTGCAGTACCCGCTATATTCCTCATGCAGTTAATTCTGTCGGAATGGTTGTGGCGCAAACTCAGGAAACTCACGCGCAAACACGTCGGCGTGCCTATTGCCGCTATTTTCGGCTTCTGCTTCCTGAGCAGCCATCTGATCTATATCTGGGCGGATGCAAACCTATACCGCCCCGTTACAGTACAACGCTCTAACTTCCCGCTATCCTATCCGATGACGGCCAAGTCCTTCATGGAAAAACACGGCTGGCTGGATCGCCAAGAGTATGCCAAGCGCTTAGATGCGCAAGGTATTGCCGAAAGCGAACATATTCGTTATCCGCTCAACAAGCTAGCGTTCAATGATCAGGGTACTGGTCAAAATGTGCTAATCATCATGGTTGATAGTTTACGCGGTGACATGGTCGACAATGAAACCATGCCGCACCTTGCAGCCTTTGCCCAGCAAAACCTGAACTATAGCAACCATTACAGCGCCAGCAATGAAAATGCTGAAGGCATCTTCGGGCTCTTTTACGGCTTGCCGGCCGGATATATGAATAGCGTTCGTTTTGCGAGCTCCTCTCCCGTATTATTAGATACGCTTAAAAAGCGCGACTATCAATTTGGTTTGTTCAGTGGTGATGGATTCGAGACACAAATCTACTCGGATGCCATTTTCTCTCGCCGTCAGCTCCCTGAGCAGACAGACAAAAACGACAGTAATGGCAGCAGTAATAGCGACAAAAAAGCCATTGCTGATTGGAAAAAATGGCTCGGCACACAAAACAGTGACACGCCATGGTTCAGTTATATTGAACTGGCATCAATCGAGAACTTTGAAGAAGGGGGGGCCTATGTCCCGCAATTTGAACCTTCTCTTAGCAGTACCAACGCGAACCCGGCAGGTGTCGATACCAACCAGCTGTTAAAAAACAGCTACCGGAATGCGGCCTATTATATCGATGAGCTACTTATTGATATTTTTGAGCAACTAGTGGCCAACAACGCGTTTGAAAATACAGTAGTTATCGTTACCGCCAATCACGGTAACGAGTTTAATGAAACCGGCACCAATAGCTGGGGGGCAAACTCCAACTACAGCCGCTATCAGCTCAAAGTGCCATTAATCATGCACTGGCCGGGAACTGTTCCGACTCAAATCACGCGTGCTACCAGTCATTTAGACCTTGTGCCGACACTGATGGAATCACTATTGGCGACAACCACGCCAGCCTCTGACTATAGCAGTGGTGTTAACTTATTTGAAAACACCCCCAAGCGTCGCTGGGTATTGGCCGGAAGCGGCCGAGACATCGTCGTGTTGCAGAAAAACACGACCACGGTGGTGGATAAACATGGCAACTATCGAGTATACGATCAGGACTATAAGCTGAAGAGTGAGGGGAAGCCAAAGCTTTCCACACTGATGCAGGTCATGCATGAACTAAAACGCTTCTATCAGCCCAAATAACTATAGCCAGACATTAGTTTCAATAACATCAAAAGGCAGCCTCCGGGCTGCTTTTTCTCAACCTACACCTAGAAAAATTCTGCATTATCTGCATAACACTGGTCAAAACCATCGCTCCAGCCATTGGCATATTTCCTATCCGTCAGCAGGCGTTCCGGATCGCGACGAAAACCATCGTGATAAGTCAGAGCCTCCTCTTTCCGACTACTACAGCCATCTTGATAACCATCGAGGTAATTTCGGGTAAACCCCAAATCAGCCAGCCTTTCGTGACGGGTATCGGCACAGCTGACAATCAGTATCACAATGCCGACAACCCAGCTCCCACGCCAAAAGAGAGTCATATAACACCCCCAAAATAGGATAATTATAGGCAACACACATCATAATAAGTTAGCTAACCTTTCACGGTAGCGTTGTCTTAGTTTCGATACTTCACCAAATTGATACAACACGATGTACGCCAGCCATCATCAGAAATCCAGCATTAATACCGTTACACCGACAAAGATCGTTTGCTTGGTATACACTTGGCGAAAAATGCACAGGAATATAAAAATGAAGAAGAGTGTACTTATTACCGGAGCAAATCGAGGAGTTGGCCTTGCACTGGTAGAAGTCTACCTTGCTGCAGGTTGGCAGGTAAACGCCTGCTGCCGCCGGACAAACCATGCTTCTGAGCTAAAGCATTTACAAGCACATACAGACTCTCTGACACTGCATGAACTGGATGTCACCGATCACCAGGCCATTACTGCGTTAAGCCAGGAGTTGGCCGATATCCCCTTTGACTTACTTATCAACAACGCTGGGTACTATGGGCCCAAGAGCTATGGCTTCGGTAACACAGATGCGGATGAATGGCGCAAAGTTTTCGAGATCAATACCATCGCACCGCTTAAACTGGCCGAAGCCTTTTATCCCCAGCTCATCGCCAACACACCCGGAATTATCGCCAATATATCTTCCAAGGTAGGGAGCATGACAGAAAACACCAGTGGTGGTGGCTATATTTATCGTTCATCCAAAGCCGCGCTCAATTCCGTCGCCAAGAGCTTGTCTAACGACCTATCACCTCAGGGGATCATCTCTGTTGCACTTCATCCCGGCTGGGTACAGACAGAGATGGGCGGGCCGAACGCCATCTTGTCTACATGCGATTCAGCCCAAAAGCTTAAAACAGTAATTGATAACCTTACCACTAAACAAAGTGGCGGCTTTTACAACTATGATGGTTCTGTAATCCCATGGTGATATCAATAATGACTCGTTAATACTGCTGCCTTGTGTCTATTCGGTCTAAATAAACAGGAATAAAACATGCCATTTTGTACAAAATAGCAACCTCTTCTAATTTTAATCCTATGGCTTTGTTTCAAATCAAACACTGAGGATGTTCCAGTTACGACCGGATAAGCACAACCGGATTTGTACTACTATTAATATGCACACAGTAGCAAACCTTAACTACAGCATGAAATTAACCATAGCAATAAAGTGGTTAAATATCTGGTGATTGTTATGTTATTGCTAAACGACAATGTAGCTCGTGTCTTTTGTTCTGTTTTTTTCGGAAGAAAATCTATCCAAGGAAAAGGGGAAACAGTATGAATAGAACAGCAGTAATTCTATTAGTAGTGGCAGCCGCCCTAACAGGCTGCGAAGCAACCACAGCTAATCATCAATACGCGGGAGTTGAGTGTCAGCAGTTGGGCTCTGGCGCGTCACCAGCCACACACCCTGGTTGTGCTCCGATTTGGGGTGCACAAAGCTCAGAAAGTAACTCTTCACCAAGGTAACTTCAGAAAAGTCCTACTAATTAACGTACCAATAACCTCAAGCTGAAAATCTTGAGGTTATTTATTTCCGCTATCCTACACAATCCCCCTTTCCCACCGAGATACGGTGTGTTTTGAGTCGCAAATTTATAAACCTGCCTAACTTTATGACCATAATGCGGGCTAGGTGCCTAGCTTTATTTCTGTGATAGACAAAAATAGATGCTCAACACAGACTTGAATATCGACATGGACTGCCTATATTGATCCAAACTGAACGGTTAAATAACTTTTATCAACGTATTCTTAGGCAATGGAGCAAGGCCCACGGACTTCGTACTGTCTGCGAACTCACCTGCCGGAATTTAAGTGAAAGCTTTGCAGCCAGCCAAGCCCAGCTTGTCGTTGCCTATAAATCTCGGTGGAAAATCCTACTCGAAATGAATGATTCGGGAATACACTATCAATTCCCACCCACTGACATCACAGACCGCAACTGCATTCCATTCTTTCAAGTCACCAGAGCAATTCGAGAGAAAAAACCCAAAGTTGATTTTCGTGATGGATTCACTCGCTTATGTCTCCCTCTGGAGCGTCGCTCACATATTATCGGCTGCCTGATCGTCGACTTTCCAGGGCAACCTATCCCTGATGGTAACGAATTCTCTTTTCTGGCGACCTTGATGGCCTCCGAACTCGATGCCTGTCTGCTCAGTGAAAGCATACAGGACGAACATGACGGCCGCCGTTCAGCAGAGCGAGAGTTGCAGATCAGCCAACAAGAGCAACAAGTATTACAAGATCAGCTTCAAGCGTTACATGATATTTCCTTCAAGCTTTGGCGCGCAGGCACTATGGACAATATGTTGTTTACAGCCGTCGATGAAGCAAAGAAACAGCTCCTTATCGACCGAATGGCCATCTTTCTGTTCAAAGGAAAGCACCGGATGCAAGGCACATACGGAACAGATATTCATGGAAATACCGTTAATGAACACTATTTTGAAGAAGAAATTCCGGACCTCTGGTTTACTAAAATAAATCAGGACTACAGACAGAAAGAATATCTTGCCATTGAAGACAATACCCCGCTCTACCATGAACTCAAGCAGGTAGGATTTGGTTGGAGTGCCTATATTTCACTGTGGGACGAAGACACTCCAGTTGGCTGGATTGCCTGTGACAATCTGCTAACTGGCACACCACTTCATAACTACCACCAGCAATTGCTAAAGCAATTTGGCTTTATAGTTTCTCAGCACCTGGTTCGACGCCAGGCGGAAGAAAATCTTATTAGCTTAAACAGAGAACTGGAACAGCGTGTATCCGACCGCACCGCAGAACTGGAGAGCGTCAACCGCAAGCTGGAAAAGATTTCTCGACTCGACCCACTCACATCTGTTTCCAACCGCCGAGTTTTTGATGAAAGAATAAACGAAGAGTGGCGCCGGGCAGAGCGCCACCAGCTGCCACTGTCCTTGTTGATCATTGATGTCGACCTATTCAAGGCCTATAACGACTGCTATGGTCATGCCGCCGGTGACCAGTGCCTAAAAATCATTGCCAACACCCTGGCGACATTAGAAAAAAGAGCGGGGGCGCTGTTTGCTCGTTTCGGTGGAGAAGAGTTTGTATTATTGCTTCCTGGTCAAGATAAAATCGCCGCTCGCTACGCAGCCCAAAGGGCTATACATGCTATCCGCGAACTGCAGCTGCCCCGTACCCAGGGAACAGACTGCGCCCCTGATATTGTCACCATCAGTATCGGCCTCAGTACCAGCATACCGTCTATGCAGGGATCTGCTGAAGAGTTATTCAAACAAGCTGACACCGCATTATATAAGGCCAAATCTCTGGGGCGAAACCAGTATTTCGAGTACACCTAGTCAGCTTTTTTCCCTGATTTGCGCTTCACACCAGTTCGGTTTCCAGCCTTAGATCCGTTTTTGGTTCCTCCCTTGCTGTAACGCCGCTTCTTGCCGCCTTTGAAAGGCTCAGGCGATTTAAGCTCTCGCAAACTAGGAGGAACCTCGCTGTGTTGCACTTTATCCATGATCTGCTGAACTTGGCTCTGCAAAGCCTCTATAAACGGCTGATAGGCACATTTTTTTTCTGCCATATCTTGCAACTGGTGCTCCCAGTGTGCCGTCATATCTGGATACGTTGACTCGTCCGGCAGCGCATAAATAAGCCCCCGCCCGGCCTCTGTGGCATGGATACTCTTGCCCTGTCGCGTAAGCAGCTGACGCTTGAACAAAATATCAAGAATACCTGCCCGGGTTGCCTCGGTACCCAGACCATCGGTATCGCGGAGAATTTTTTTCAACGAAGGATCAGAAACAAAACGGGCGATACCTGTCATCGCCTGCAGCAGCGTCGCTTCGGTAAACGGTTTGGGAGGCTCCGTCATTTTGTCTTTGATTTCACCATTCTTACAGGTAAGTACCGTACCTTTTTCCAACGGCGGTACCTTATCAGCCAAGTCCTGATCATTGACGGAATCATCACGCCCCAGCAGCTCTCTCCAGCCTGCACTCATCAATTGACGCCCTTTGGCAACAAACAAGCCGCCCGCAATAGTAAAGACTAACTTCGCCTCGCTATAGACTGCCGCAGGATAAAACTGCATCAGATACTGCCTGGAAATCAGCTGATAGATCTTACTCTCGCTTCCACTCAACGCATTACTGTTAAGCGCTTTAGGCGTCGGAATAATTGCATGATGGGCATCGACCTTCTTATCATTCCAGGCCTTTGACTTGAGAGAGGTATTAGCCCCCTTGACTGCTGAGCTTAGCTCATTGGCCGTACTGGCTATCGCCTGGCACACTTCACCCGCCTGCCGGAAATGGTCCAGCGGCAAATACCGACAATCCGAGCGAGGGTAAGTGATTACTTTGTGTTTTTCATAAAGGGACTGGCAGGTCGCCAGGACATCAGCGGCACTCATCCCAAACCGCTTCGCGGCATCAATCTGCAAAGCTGAGAGCGAATAGGGCAAAGGGGCGGCCTGGCGGGTTTCTTTACGTTCGGATTCAGTCACCTCTGCCGGCTGCCCCTTAATCCGGTTTACGATATTTTCACAGAGTTTCCGATTCAGTACTCGTCCGTCGTCATCCTGCCACGGCTTGCATGCCTCGCTGGGTTTCCACCGGGCACGAATGATATTGTCCTGATAAGGGATGAGGGCAAATAACTCATAAAAGGGCTTGGGTACAAAACTAGCAATCTCATCATCCCGCCGGGTCACCAACCCCAAGACGGGCGTTTGTACCCGACCGACCGATAGTACTCCCCGGTACCCCCCTTTCTGCCCCAGCAGGGTATACGCCCGAGTCATATTCATCCCGTAAAGCCAATCGGCTCTCGAGCGTGCCAGCGCGGAAACTGACAACGGAATAAAGTCACGGTTGCTCCGCATCTTGCCCAGCGCCCGCTTTACGGCTGCCGGGTTGAGATCTGAAATAAGCAAACGCTGCATATTGGCTTTTTTGGTAGCCGAAAGCTTTACGTAGTCAATCACCTCATCGACCAGCAACTGCCCTTCTCTATCTGGGTCTCCGGCATGCACAACGTCAGTTGCCTGCTTGGCCAGCTTGCGAACCACCCCTAACTGCTGCCTAGCCGATTTTCTCGGCGCCAACTGCCATTGCTTCGGAATAATCGGCAAATCCGCCAAATTCCACTTTTTGTATTTTTCATCGTAGACGTCGGGCTCAACCTGCTCGAGCAAGTGTCCGATACACCAAGTCACGATGTCGCCATTTCCGACTTCAATATAACCATTGTTATTTTTATGAGGACGCGGCAGCACCGCTGCAATCGCACGGCCTAAGCTTGGTTTTTCAGCAATATAGAGACGGGTCATTGAAATTATTAGTTAGTTTTTTTGGAACTATAGAGAAAAGAAGAAAAAAGGACAAGGAAATACTGGATATATACACAGGCAATAAGCAGCGAGAAGCGAGAACAGGATCATCGCTTCTCGTCACTCTCTTTAGCGGGTTTTCTCAATCAACCAGGCTTTCACCTCATCGTATTCACCACGGAATACAATACGCTCGGATTTCTTACTTAGCTGATAGGTATACATTGGATCGTAATACTGTTCCAGCAACGGCTGTAGCCAGCCCACATGACCTTCCAGGGAACCTGAACTCTGCATAGTCCGGACAGCACTTTGCTGGACTTGCAACAACTGCTCGTAGCGCTCTAAACCAAGGCGCTTACGGATACTGAACATCCCGCGCTCCAGGTATTCAGCAAAACGAATCCAGCCCTGCTCTTCACCATATTGGGCAACGAAGTCACGCTGCATGCGCACAACGTAATCATCCATCAGGCGTGTTAGACGAATTTCCATGGGATCATCAACAATGGCAAGCGTAGCCTGCTGCATCGCACTATTAATCGGCAAAGGCACACTGGCCGAACCAATGGTCTTGCCCTCATCTTCAAGGACAAAATGGTTGATACCGAGGGCCTGCTTTTTCAACATCGACACAGCCAGTACGTTCTCGAAATCGATCTGGGTATGTTGTTCGGTGACATAACGGCCAAAGGAAGAGCCTCGATGGTTGGCTGCCCCTTCAAGATCAAGGCCGTTTTCCAGCTCGTTGACCATAATGGTTTTTCCGCTGCCGGTATTGCCGCCAATCAAGGTTATTGGCTGCCGAGCAACTTGTTCGATAGTCTCAATCAAAAAGCGACGCAGTGCCTTATAACCACCAACAACCCGCGGATAATCAATCCCCGCTTCCTTCAGCCATTGCTGGGTAATACAAGATCGCAAGCCACCACGTAGGCAGTATAAGTATCCCTGAGGGTTGGCCTCACAAAAGGCTTTCCACTGGGCTATACGCTCGGCTTTTATTTCACCGTGAACCAGCTTATGGCCAAGTGCGATAGCCGCTTCCTGACCTTTTTTCTTATAACAGGTACCGACAGCCTCGCGTTCGCTATCTTGCATTAACGGGCGGTTTACCGAGGTTGGAAATGCGCCCAGACCAAATTCAACTGGCGCGCGCATATCCATTAACGGTGTATCATTGACAAATAACTGTCGGTAATCTTCACAATTCGGGCGTGACATTAACAAATCTCAATCAGGGTAGTATCGCCGTCAGTCGGGAGCAATTCACCAATAGCATTTAGCTCAATACCGTGACGGGCGGCAACAGCCTGTACTTCTTCTTCGGCTTCTGGTGCGACTGCCAGCAATAAACCACCTGAGGTTTGCGGATCACATAACAGGGCTTTCTGCTGTTCGCTCATTTTACCGAGTCGGTGGCCATAGCTATCAAAATTGCGCCCCGTTCCGCCCGGTACACATCCTTGCTCGATGTAATCAAAAACACCGGGAAGATATGGGATCTGATCAAACTGTACTTTTGCTTTAAGTTGGCTTCCTTCACAAATTTCAGTCAGGTGGCCCATCAGGCCAAAACCGGTGACATCAGTCATCGCTTTGACACCGGCAACATCGGCAAAATCTGCGCCCGGCTTGTTCAGCTTGCACATCCAATCACGTGCCAATCCCTGATGATGCTCGGCCAGCTTTGATTTTTTCTCGGCAGTCGTCAGCACACCAATCCCTAGCGGCTTGGTAAGATACAGCTTACAGCCCGCTTCGGCCTGGTTGTTGCGCTTCACACGATCAGTATCGACAATACCCGTTACCGCAAGACCAAAAATAGGTTCAGGCGCATCAATTGAGTGTCCACCCGCAAGCGAGATACCGGCCTCACGACATACTGAACGACCACCTTCGATAACCTGCTGGGCAATCTCTGGTGCCAACACATTCACAGGCCAACCTAGAATAGCAATCGCCATAATTGGCTTACCGCCCATGGCATAAATATCACTGATGGCATTCGTCGCGGCAATGCGCCCAAAATCAAACGGGTTATCGACGATAGGCATAAAGAAATCAGTCGTACTGATCACCGAGGTACCATTGCCGAGATCATATACTGCAGCATCATCTTTGCTTTCATTGCCCACCAGAAGATTCGGATCTGAGAAGGGGGCTAGTTGAGTTCGGAGAATAGTATCAAGAACTTGAGGAGAAATTTTACAGCCGCATCCTGCACCGTGGCTGTATTGAGTAAGGCGAACATTTTCCATGACACGCTCCGGAATAATGACAAGAGCGGAGAATTCTACTCCTGCGACTAAACCCTGTCACCACTCTGGATCAATAAAGGAGAGAAACTGATGGGTATCAGCTTCCCGGCAAACGTTTTCTAGTCGACAACTGAATAATTAGAGATATTCAACAAACTGGCTCAGATCTCTCTCAGACACTTTCGCTTCGCGGCAACCCGGTGTCCCGATGTACAAAAAGCCGACAATCATATCATCGCCTTGTACCCCCAATGCCTCACGTACAACCGGGTGATAGGCCCATTTGCCAGTACGCCAAAAGCCGGAAAAACCCTGTGCCACTGCTGTCATCTGCATAGCCTGAGCAGCACAGCCAGCCGAAAGGTGCTGTTCAATCACCGGCACCTTGTCATGCTCAGTGACCTTGGCAATGACAGTGATCACCATCGGGGCACGAAACGGTGCTTTGGCCGCTCTTTCAAGTACCGCCTCTTCGGCACCATCGGCTTTCGCGGCTTCAACCAGAATATCCGCCAGCCTGTGTAAGCCTTCACCATGAGAAACGATAAACCGCCATGGTGTCAAACCAGCATGATCCGGAGCTCGCAGGCCTGCTCGAAAGATATTATCCAGCTCATTACCGTGCGGAGCCGGTTCCATCAGCTTTGGCAACGAACGGCGGTTTAACAATAATGATAGAGCATCCATAACAACCTCATGATGATAATAATTATTGTTTTACAATATCATAAATACGGTGCAGTAGAACCCCACCCTAACCCTCCCCTTCATAAGGGGAGGGGACTAGAAGCCTGTCCGAAATTAGTTACCCTCTACAAATCAACGAGGCAAAGAATGCTCCTCCCCATTTTCAAGGGGGAGGCTGGGAGGGGGTTCGCAGCCAAATCCGTATCCCCCCAGATCTAACAACGCCTCCTACAGCTTCGATACCAATTCAATCCCCTGGCGGATCACCCGCTTGGCATCGACTTCACCGGCAACATCGGCACCGCCAATCACATGTACGTTGACATTCATAGCACGTAGCTTGTCAGAAAGTACTTCCACCGACGTCTGGCCGGTACATAGCACGATATTATCGACATCCAGCAGACGAGGCTGACCTTCAACAATAATATGCAGCCCCTGATCATCAATCTTGTCATAGCTCACGCCGCTAAGCAGTTCCACACCGCGCTTTTCCAATACTTTGCGATGGATCCACCCCGTGGTACGTCCCGGCCCTTTGCCAACTTTGCCCGGCTTACGCTGCATTAACCATACCTGACGCTGGCTGACATACTGCTCGTGCGGATACAGGCCACCAGCGTGCTCAATCGCCTTATCAACCCCCCAGTCCTGAAGCCAGCTGTCTAGATCCTGATTTTCAGGCTCTGTCAGCATTGTCGAAACATCAACGCCAATACCGCCAGCACCAAGCACCGCCACCTTCTGGCCAAGCTGCACTTTATCCCGGATCAAAGTCTGATAGTCGATCACTTTTTCATGGCCGACACCGGTAATACTCGGATGTCGCGGCTGAACGCCCGTGGCCACAATCACTTCGTCATACCCTTTAAGCTCATCCGCATCAACGGAATGGCTGAGCTTAACGTTGACGCCTGTTTGCTCCAGACGACGGGAAAAGTAGCGAATCGTTTCCTTGAACTCTTCCTTGCCGGGAATTTGCATGGCCAGGTTAAACTGACCACCGACATAATCATTTTTCTCGAACAAATCGACATCGAAGCCGCGCTCTGCAGCCGCAACGGCACTTGCCATTCCGGCAGGACCTGCACCGACAACAGCCACACGCCGCTTGGTTGCCGTCGGTGTCAGTACCAGTTCTGTTTCGTAACAAGCTTGCGGATTCACAAGACAACTTGCCCGTTTACCGACAAACACATGATCCAGACATGCCTGATTACAACCAATACAGGTATTGATATCATCGGCACGGTCTTGCTCTGCCTTCACAACAAAATCGGGGTCGGCAAGGAACGGCCGTGCCATCGACACCATATCCGCTTGCTGTGATGACAGAATATCTTCAGCCACCTGAGGTGTATTTATCCGGTTACAGGTTACAAGGGGAATATTTACTTCATTTTTAAGCTTCTCGGTCACCCAGGTAAATGCAGCACGCGGGACCTGCGTCGCAATGGTCGGCACCCGGGCTTCATGCCAGCCGATACCGGTATTTAAGATCGTCACACCAACTGCTTCCAGCTCTTTTGCCAGCTGGACAACTTCTTCATGGGTACTGCCCTGCTCGACCAGATCCAGCATTGAGAGACGGAAGATGATAATAAAGTCTCGCCCGACACGTTTACGTACCGCTTTAACCAGCTCGATAGGGAAACGGATTCGGTTCTCATAGCTACCGCCCCATTCATCGTAACGATGGTTGGAGCGCTTACAGATAAACTGGTTGATCAGGTATCCTTCCGAGCCCATCAGCTCGACCCCATCGTAGCCCGCCTCGCGCGCCAGCTCAGAGCTACGCGCAAAAGCTTCTATCGTTTTATTGATCTGGCGCGTGCTCATCTTGCTCGGGGTAAACTTTGAGATCGGCGCTTTAATTGCCGATGCGCTCACCGCAAACGGATGCATTGCATAGCGGCCGGCATGCAGTAACTGCAACGCAATCTTGCCGCCCTCCCCATGCACTGCATCAGTGATTGTCCGATGGGCACGGGCAGCACGGGCTGAACTGAACTCGGCACTGAGTGGATGAAGCCGGCCACGGAAGTTAGGCGAGAAACCGCCAGTCACAATCAAGCCAACCCCACCTCTGGCTCGGGCAGCGTAGAAGGCAGAAAGTTTCTTAAAGCCGTCTCGGGACTCTTCAAGGCCAGTGTGCATAGATCCCATTAACACACGGTTCCGTAACTGAGTGAAACCAAGATCTAGGGGCGCTAACAAATGAGGGTAAGATTTATCGTCCATGGCTTCCATTCTTTTGTTGTTATGGTCTGACCAGTATATTAACGACTGAAACTTTTATCAAACACTTGTTTACATTATTACAACATCCACCACATTGCGTGAGTCATGATTGTCATATAATTCAGCCTTAAATTCTCTTCCGACGACCGTTGAACCACGCAATACTTAAGGGAAAGGATACATTGTAAACAAGGATTCTTACTGTAATTCCTTGTTTACTAAGTTAGGATAGAAACAATATCGATCGCATCATCAGGAACGTTCATGAAAGTGGTACTCAAAGGAATAGGAAAACTATTCCGAGCTATCTGGAAACTGATCAGTTTCACCCGGCAGCTGATACTCAATTTGTTTTTTTTATTCGTTATCGGCCTGCTTTTCTTCGCTTTTAACCAAAGCGGAGACCAACCGGCACTGCCCAATGAAGCCGCACTGGTACTTGATTTATCCGGCCCAATCGTCGAACAGCGCACCTACGTCAATCCTATCGACCAACTGGCAAGCAATGCGCTAGGCCAGCCGCCGGTACAGGAAAATGTATTATTCGATATCGTTGACACTATCCGAGCCGCTTCGACGGACAACCGAATCACCGGCCTGGTACTTAACCTTAAGGGCATGTCGGAAACCAGTTTGACCAAGATGCGCTACATCGCCAAAGCGATAGAAGAATTCAAGCAAGCAGGTAAACCCGTCTACGCTGTGGGTGATAACTACAAGCAGAGCCAGTACTACCTATCGAGCTATGCTGACAAAGTATTCATGTCAGCCGATGGTGGTGTATTGCTCACTGGCTATGGTAGCTATTCCCTGTATTACAAGAGCCTGCTGGAAAAGCTTGATGTTAATACGCATGTATTCCGTGTCGGCACCTATAAGTCTTTTGTCGAGCCGTATACCCGAAACGGTATGTCAGCCGAAGCACGTGAAGCCAATACAGTATGGTTAAACCAGCTGTGGGGAGCCTACACGGCGGATGTCGCCAAGAACCGCCAAATCGATGCTACCGCACTGACCCCCGAACTTGACAGCTTTGTCGAACAACTCAAGGCCGTTAATGGTGACTTTGCCAAGCTGAGCCTCGAAATGGGGCTGGTTGACGAGCTCATCAACCGTCCGTTGCTAAACCAGAAACTGATTGAACAGTTCGGCAGCGACGGTGAAAACAGCTTTAACCAAATCAGCTATTATGATTACCAGCCAACACTGTTCAATACCGATTTACCTAGCCCGAACCAAATTGCCGTTGTTGTTGCCAGCGGTGCAATTGTTGACGGCAACCAGCGTCAGGGAACGGTTGGCGGAGATTCGACTGCGGCACTGCTGCGCGAAGCACGTCTAAACGACGAAGTGAAAGCGGTGATTCTACGCGTCGATAGCCCGGGAGGCAGCGCCTTTGCTTCTGAAGTGATCCGCAGCGAAGTCGATGCCTTGAAACTGGCCGGCAAACCGGTTGTCGTATCAATGTCCAGCCTGGCCGCTTCAGGTGGCTACTGGATTTCGTCCAGTGCCGATAAGATCTTGGCCCAGCCAACAACCATCACCGGCTCTATCGGCATCTTTGCCATCCTGACCACCTTTGAAAAAGGTCTGGAAAACATGGGCGTCTATAGCGATGGTGTCGGCACAACACCGTTCTCTGGTGTCGGTGTAACCCGCGAGCTGCCAGAAGGCGTTGCCGAAGTTTTCCAACTTGGCGTCGAACATGGCTATCAGCGCTTTATTGGCCTTGTTAGCCAATACCGTGATATGTCACTCGCACAAGCTGACAAGATTGCCCAGGGGCGCGTATGGACAGGCCAGGATGCCCTGCAATTAGGCTTAATCGATCAGTTGGGTGATTTTGATGACGCTATCGCTGCTGCAGTTGAGCTGGCGAAACTAGACAGCTACGAGCTTCGCTGGATGGAAGAGCCATTGAGCCCGGCAGAATTACTGCTGCAGGAATTTGCCTCAGAGGCCAGTACAAAACTCGCCTCAATAGCATTTGGCCAAGTCCCCGCCGCTCTCCGACCGGTTACGCAACAAGTTGTAACAGACTTCACGACGCTCAGTAACTTTAACGACCCAAAAGGTCAGTATGCTTTCTGCCTAAACTGCAGCAATATTGAAAATTGAGATCAGCCCGGCACATGCCGGGCTTTTTTTACTGAGCGTTAGCCGTATAATGCGCCCACCAAACCGATATGTCTGTACCCGATTATGGAAAGAAAACACATTTACATTGCTTACACCGGCGGCACCATTGGCATGCAGAAGTCAGACCATGGCTATGTCCCTGTTGCAGGCTTTATGCAAAAGCAGCTGGAAAGCATGCCCGAATTCCATCGTCCTGAAATGCCGAGGTTTACGATCCACGAGTACGAGCCACTTATTGACTCGTCGGATATGACGCCAGCGGATTGGCAGCGCATTGCGGATGATATTAAAGCAAACTACGACAAGTATGACGGTTTTGTCATTTTACATGGTACGGACACCATGGCTTATACCGCTTCAGCATTGTCGTTTATGTTTGAAAACCTAGACAAGCCAGTGATTGTCACCGGCTCGCAGATCCCATTGGCCGAACTGCGTTCCGATGGCCAGAGCAACTTGCTGAATTCACTTCACATCGCGGCAAACTACCCGATCAATGAAGTAACGGTTTTCTTCAACAACAAGTTGATCCGTGGCAACCGCAGTACCAAGGCCCATGCTGACGGTTTTGGCGCATTTATTTCGCCGAATCTTCCGCCCCTGCTTGAAGCAGGCATCAACATTCAGCTAAACAATGTTGAGCTGAGCAAACAGCCTGAAGGTAAGTTTAAGGTTAATGCGATCACGCCACAGCCAATCGGTGTGATCACCATGTACCCGGGTATCTCACCGGAGGTCATCCGCAACACCTTACGTCAGCCGGTCAACGCCATGATCCTGCTAACGTTCGGGGTAGGTAATGCGCCGCAAAACCCTGACCTTCTCGCTCAACTGAAAGAAGCGACAGAGCGCGGAGTGATCGTGATGAACCTGACGCAGTGCCTGTCAGGCAAAGTAAACATGGGGGGATACGCAACGGGCTGTGCACTGGCTGAAGCTGGCGTACTCAGTGGTTATGATATGACTCCTGAAGCAACCCTTGCCAAGCTACACTACCTACTAAGCCAAGATCTCCCGGTTGAGACAGTTCGCAGCATGATGCAGCAGGACTTGCGCGGTGAGCTGACTCACTGATAGTAAATAGTGACAAATAATACAATAAAGCGAGAATCGGCAACGGTTCTCGCTTTTTATCAAACTAAACTCCCCCACTTCCTATTCCCTCATCTCGGCTACACTTTATACCAATTAGTCCTGTTCATCGGCTCCGCCTGCGCATTGCCGATCCATTAGCCCGAGACAACACTATGGTTTTACACGGTGCCTCTATTTCTCCGTTCGTCAGAAAAATCATGCTCGCGCTCTCTTACAAAGGGATTGCTTATGATCTACAGCCTCTCAACCCGTATTTAGAAAAAGAACTGGCCCAGAAGCGTCACCCTATGGGTAAGGTTCCAGTGCTGGAGCATGAAGGAAGCAACATCATGGATTCAACGGTCATCGCCCATTACCTCGATGATATTTTCCCCATTCCTCCCTTATATCCAGGTTCAGCCGCCTCACGAGCCCAGGTTCGCTGGCTAGAGGAATATGCCGATACCCGGCTAACGTCACTCATTGGAGGAGTGCTTTTTTACCAGAAAATCATGCGCGGAAAGATGCTTGAGAAAGAGGTGGACCAACAGGCTATAAAACAATGCCTTGAACACCACCTTCCCCAGGTTTTGAATTACGTCGAAGAACAACTACCAGAACAAGGTTATGTGGCCGAACACTTTTCGATGGCTGAAATCAGTTTATGGAGCGTGTTCCGCAGTGGTTGGATGGCCGGGCTAAGACTGACGCACTACCCAAAACTGCAGGCCTATCTCACGAACATTGAGCAGGAGCCTTGGATTGCCAACTTAATCAGCGAAGAAGATCATGAACTCAGTAGCTTTTACTGTGAGCCCATGATCTTTGATAACCACGTCGGTTAACTTGCTGAACATAGGTGGTCGATGAGCCTAAAGACGAGGCTCAGATTTGGTTGTGATCAAAGCGGGCAATATCGTCACGCTCGGGCTCTTCTATCCCAAAATCACGTTTTAACTCAGCTTTCGATTTAAACTTGATTTCCCCGCCTGCTTCTACCGACATATGCTCGGCATCAGTATTATGGCGAGACTGATAAATCATCACGGCCTGCATGGCCGAATCTCGTTGCTCCTGAGTAAGCAGCGTTCCATCAGGCCACTTGCCAATCTCTACTGCCGTAGTAATACGCAGGTAAACTTCCGGGGTCATTGCATTTAATAATTGTTGTAGATCCATATGCAGGCTTCCTATCCAATGGGCAAACTGCCATTGGTTTAATTCTAACGAGTTTTATTCGAGCATAGAGCTAGCAGTAATACCAACTTCAACCCAAACCGCCAACTGTCAGTCGCTTTTTTGCTTCACGGATCACACTGCGAAAAAATACTAAGCCTTTGGCTTTTTTTCGATGTATATCAGTTAAGATAACATCACATCAGTCGCTAATATCTAATCAACACTCAAAGTAATCTATTACCCTGTATGAGCATTGCCCGTAGATCAACAACATTAATAAAAATATCATTGGCAGCAGCAAGCCTAACGCTGCTCAGTGGTTGCTTTGAACGTCACCGCTCAACAGACAGCCTATGTGAGAACTACCCGGAGATTTGTGCAGATACCAATCTTAATGACGGTCAATGCCGACTCCAGCGTACGAACCTGATCTGGCAACGCTATGATGTGCTAAAAAACCCAGTTTCCGGAGAGAAATTCAAAGAGCTCAAATTTACCTACGATTATCAAAAGTGCCTTGAGTTCGCCGCTCGAATTGAACCAACGGAACTGAAAGAGCGAAAAACCCGACGTACTTCAGCCCTGATCAAAAGCTACGAATCGATCCGGAGACTCTCCGAGGAACTCGCAAAATCTGATGACCCTGAGATCATCTATTACCGCTGGAGCCAGGGAGATAAAGGGGCACTACGTCAGTTTCTACGACTCGAAGGCAGCCCCGCCCTTGAAACGCCCGAGCTACAACTTGCATTGGCAACCTATTACACCGAAAAAGATAAAGAAAAAACAATCCAGCTGCTCAAACACGCATTGGAACTGTATGAGCGCGGACAAAGTATAAAGCCGGAAATCATTCAATCACTAGCGACCTTGTCTCATCAGACTAAATCGATCGCCAATGCCTATCTTTGGTCAAGAATTGGCACAGAACTCGGGGCCTCGGTTGTGAGCCAGGAAAAACTCATCAGTTTTTACCCCATGCCTGAAGAGCAACGACAACAGCTTGATATAAAAGCCAAGAAAATATCAAAATCGCTTGAGAAAGGAAACTTCAGCGCACGAATGGTCAATTAGAACAAAGGCAAGCAAGAATGAAGAGCCGATCAGCCCTTCTTCGACGATACTAATAACCAGTTCGAGCAGATAGATTTGGGGGAATTATTTATCAGCCGATACCTCGGGCTCGGATTGGAAAGCCAACGAAACAGAATTTACACAATAACGCTCGCCTGTTTTTTTCGGGCCGTCAGAAAAGACATGGCCGAGATGGCTGTCACAACCCGCACAGCGGATCTCAATGCGCTGCATCCCGAGGCTACTATCTTCTAGGTAGCGAATCGACTCTGCACGAATCGGTGCATCAAAGCTTGGCCAGCCGCACCCAGAGTCATATTTGTTCTCTGATAGAAACAACGGCTTGCTACAACAAGTACAGTGATAAACACCCGTCTCTCTGTTGTGAAGCAACGTTCCTGAAAAAGGAGCTTCTGTTCCTCGTTCACGGCAAATATGATATTGCTCCGATGTTAAATTCTCACGCCAATAAGCGTCTGATTTATCTGACATTACTTATCCTCTCTATATAATTCCACTATCGAACCAAACAAATTTTATTGTCAATTACCCGAACTGTGGCACATACTTCCTGCTCTAAAGGATTTTACATGTACTCGTTCATTTAAGCATATTTTAATTGAACTGAGTGTGGATATTAAAAGTTAACAACAGCAATGATGAATATTCATACTAGTTTTGTATGAAATTGCATCGTTGTAGTAGGAATGTAAAAAAAATCCGAACTTTTTTTTGACCTCACGCAATTTAAGTTCGTTTTTGGCTTGCAGGGTCACAAAAGATTCTGTAATTTTACTACCAGTTATCTTTCATTAGAAATTAAGTTGTGGAGCAACTGTAATGACTATCAAAGTAGGTATTAACGGTTTTGGCCGTATTGGACGTTTTGTTTTCCGCGCAGCGCAAGAGCGCAACGACATCGAAGTTGTTGGTATCAACGACCTTATCGACGTTGAGTACATGGCATATATGCTTAAGTACGATTCAACTCACGGCCGTTTCAACGGTACTGTTGAAGTTGAAGGCGGTAACCTAATCGTTAACGGTAAAACTGTTCGCGTAACTGCTGAGCGTAACCCAGAAGACCTTAAGTGGGATGCAATCAACGTTGACGTTGTTGCTGAAGCAACTGGCCTTTTCCTAACAGACGAGACTGCACGTAAGCACATCACTGCTGGCGCGAAGAAAGTTGTTCTGACTGGTCCTTCTAAAGACGCTACTCCAATGATCGTTATGGGTGTTAACCAAGACACTTACAATGGTCAGGATATCGTTTCTAACGCTTCTTGTACTACTAACTGTCTAGCACCTGTTGCTAAAGTTCTTAACGACAAGTTCGGTATCGAATCTGGTCTTATGACAACAGTTCACGCTACAACAGCAACTCAGAAAACTGTAGATGGTCCTTCAGCTAAAGACTGGCGTGGTGGTCGTGGTGCTTCTCAGAACATCATCCCATCTTCAACTGGTGCTGCTAAAGCTGTAGGCGTTGTTCTTCCAGAACTAAACGGCCTTCTAACTGGTATGGCTTTCCGCGTACCAACTGCAAACGTTTCTGTTGTTGACCTTACAGTTAACCTAAAAACTGCTGCATCTTACGAAGCAATCTGTGCTGCTATGAAAGAAGCATCAGAAGGCGAACTTAAGGGTGTACTTGGTTACACTGAAGACGCTGTTGTTTCTCAAGACTTCATCGGTGAAGTTCAGACTTCAGTATTCGATGCTAAAGCTGGTGTTGCTCTAACTGACAAATTCGTTAAAGTTGTATCTTGGTACGATAACGAAATCGGTTACTCAAACAAAGTTCTTGACCTAATTGCTCACATCTCTAAGTAATGTAAGCTTTTAGCTAGAATGATAAAAGGCGGCTTTATAGCCGCCTTTTTTGTATGTGCTCATTATGAACAAGCGCTACCATGATAAAAAGAATCGGCTTTCAGCGGTGATAATCGGCTACCAACCAATAAAAATATGGAGCAAAATCAAAAATACACCCACAAATTTAACAAATATATTTTAATTTTTACTGATATTTTTTAAATAAAAATAAGTCCTTATTTTATTGGTGCTTCCTTTCATCTTGCCGAAGAATCAATCAAATAAGCACTGACCTGATTAAATACTGCTAAGGAATGAAGATCTAATGGATTTACGTAACCTTTCGACAATTTCCGTTCTCTCTGATGCTGTCACTGTCTGTGACTACCAAGGCATCAAAGTTGTCCGTGTTATTCACGAGTTGGCAGAAGCCGGTATTTCTCTGCACGGCGGCCACCTCATTTGGTTCAAGCCAACAGGCTCAGATGACATCATCTGGCTCAGCGAAAAGGCTGAATTCGACACAACAAAAGCAATTCGGGGGGGAATACCCGTCTGCTGGCCTTGGTTCGGCAAAGCAGCCACTCCCTCTCATGGCTTTGCGCGCACTAGCGAATGGACTCTGCACCAGCACCGTGAAAACGAACAAGGTGTAATTGTTTCCCTGACTCTGGAAGATACAAATGCGACTCGTGCTATCTGGCCGCACAGGTTCCATAACCAAATCACCTTTGAGATTGGCCGTGAACTGAAAGTTAGCCTCATTTCGACCAATACGGATGATCATGCTTGGTCTTTCAGCGGTGCGCTTCATACTTATTTCAATATCGCCACCATCAACGATTTAGAAATCACAGGTATGGGAGAGACATACTTGGATAGCACCCAGGGCAACCAAATGTTCGCAGGTGGAGATACGCTCACTTTCAACACGGAAACAGATCGTGTCTACACTTCACCGACCAACCCGGTTGTCATTCATGATAAACCGCACCAGCGAAAAATTCTGGTTACCAACCAGGGTCATGATGCTGCTGTGATTTGGAATCCTTGGCAGATGCTTTCAATGAGCATGGCTGATATGGCTGATGACGGCTTCGAGACAATGGTGTGTGTCGAATCCGCCATCCACGAACAGGCAATTACATTGTTACCTGGCGAGTCTCATACGCTTAGTACGCAGATTTCAGTAGAAAAATAACATCAATTGCAATTACCAATGCCGCCAGAGCAGGCGGCATTGTAATAACAGCGCACCGTGCAAAAACATATGGAGCATCTGTTCATCCTATATCTGTCTCGCTCGGAGTCTCCTCCTAGGCCAGCATATGCGAGTTAGCTTCTATCAATACCCAGCCATTACCATCGGGATCTGCAAACGTAGCAAATCGTCCACCGATAATAGTCACAATTTCTGATAGAGGCACTCCCCTATCGCTCAATTCACTGTGCGTACTATGAATATCATCAGTTTGCACAACCAACCCCTGGACAGAGCCAGCTTCCATACCTCCAAACGGTATCACTAGGCTAATTGTTGTCTCGGCCCCCTTCGGTGCCAATTGAATCCAACGCTTTTGGTTATCGGCGTGATGATCACGAATCAACTCAAACCCCAATGCATCACGATAAAAAAGCAATGCCAAGCTCTGATCAGAAACCGGAATCGAAACTGTATCAACACGTGAAATACCCATCAATTTGGCTCCCCCCTTCCTACCTTTACTTTTCTAGCTTAAGTCAGGGGTTTTGATTTCGCTCTCAAAAAAAGCCGCTATCGCAATTATTTGACAGTGTGTGACAATTTTATATTTCTCCCCTGACTTCAAAATTCTCTCTGCAAGACGAAAAAAACACCTCATAAAACTCAACTCGCACAGAAAGCCATTTTGAGCTGAATAAAATTGTTTTTCGGATATTTTTACACACTGAAATGCTTTACATTTAGCCAATAAGTCCAACAATGAAATAATATTCCTGATTTGCGACTTATCTTTCTCGCCACAACCCAGATCACACTTTCGCAACAAAACCAGCGATCTTTTTTAAACAAATCCTCTTGCGCATCCCAATTTATAGGAGGATAGTAAGATTATGTTCAAAAAACATTCAGTTCGTTAGGCAAGAACAAAAGGGAAATTTAGTTTATAAACCAACAACTCAGTGAAGCAATTTGATCAGTTGGGTCTAGTCTTAAGATATGAGGGATGTGAAAGTTATTTGTTTTCGTCCTTTCTAATTGATTGAAGAACGATTCAGGGGGCATACCATGAGTATTTTTGACCACTATCGTCAACGCTATGAAGAAGCCAAGGATGAAGAGCTTTCATTGCAAGAATTCCTTGAAATCTGTCGTAATGACCGTAGCTCATACGTCAATGCAGCAGAGCGCTTACTAATGGCAATCGGCGAACCAGAAATGATAGATACCGCTCAAGACCCACGTTTGAGCCGCCTTTTCTCCAACCGTGTCATTTCACGCTACAAAACGTTTGAAGACTTCTACGGCATGGAAGATGCCATCGAGCAAATCGTCTCTTACCTCAAGCATGCCGCACAAGGCTTAGAGGAACGTAAGCAAATTCTTTACCTATTGGGTCCAGTCGGTGGCGGTAAATCATCACTCGCTGAAAAACTCAAGAGCCTGATGCAGAAAGTGCCTGTCTATGTGCTGACTGCCAATGGCGAGCGCAGCCCGGTTAATGACCATCCATTCTGCCTATTCGATAAAAATGAAGATGGAGATATCCTCAATAAAGAATTCGGCATCCCAGAGCGCTATCTGAACAATATCATGTCACCATGGGCAGCCAAACGCCTGCACGAATTTGGTGGCGATATCACTAAATTCAAAGTAGTCAAGGTTCGCCCGTCTATTCTCGATCAGGTCGGTATCGCCAAAACCGAACCCGGAGACGAAAACAACCAGGATATCTCGTCACTGGTAGGTAAAGTCGACATCCGTCAGCTAGAGCATTTTGCCCAAGACGATCCGGATGCTTACAGCTACTCAGGCGCATTGTGTAAAGCCAACCAAGGCTTAATGGAATTCGTCGAGATGTTTAAGGCACCGTTAAAAGTACTACACCCGTTACTGACAGCAACACAGGAAGGTAACTACAACGGTACTGAAGGGCTTTCGGCACTGCCGTTTGACGGTATCATCCTAGCCCACTCCAACGAATCAGAATGGCAGACATTCCGTAACAACAAGAACAACGAGGCGTTTCTCGACCGTGTCTATATTGTCAAGGTGCCTTATTGCCTTCGCGTCTCGGAAGAAATGAAGATCTACGAGAAACTACTGCAAAACAGTGAGCTATCCTCAGCACCTTGCTCGCCAAGTACGCTGGAGATCCTGGCGCGCTTTACCGTGCTGTCCCGTCTGAAAGAGCCAGAAAACTCAAGTCAATACTCTAAGATGCGCGTCTATGACGGTGAAACCCTGAAGGACACGGATCCTAAAGCTAAGTCTTACCAGGAGTATCGTGACTATGCCGGTGTCGACGAAGGGATGGCTGGCCTGTCTACCCGATTTGCCTTCAAGATCCTATCGCGAGTCTTTAACTTTGATCACTCCGAAGTGGCTGCTAACCCCGTTCATCTGTTCTATGTGCTGGAACAGCAAATCGAACGTGAGCAGTTCCCGCAGGAGCTGGCTGAGAAATACCTTGAACACCTCAAGGGCTATCTGACACCGAAGTATGTTGAGTTCATCGGCAAGGAAATTCAGACCGCTTATCTCGAGTCTTATTCAGAGTACGGCCAGAATATCTTTGACCGCTATGTCAGCTATGCTGATTTCTGGATTCAGGATCAAGAATACCGCGATCCAGAAACCGGTCAGTTGTTTGACCGCTCTGCGCTGAACAATGAGCTTGAAAAAATTGAGAAGCCTGCCGGTATCAGTAATCCAAAAGACTTCCGTAATGAGATTGTGAACTTCGTATTGCGTGCCCGTGCGAGTAATGCAGGCAAGAACCCGAACTGGACCAGCTACGAAAAACTGCGCACCGTTATCGAGAAGAAAATGTTCTCGAATACGGAAGAGCTGCTTCCGGTCATCTCGTTTAATGCCAAGACATCCACCGATGAGCAGAAGAAGCATGATGACTTCGTGGCTCGTATGATGGAGAAGGGCTATACCCGCAAGCAAGTACGTCTGCTATCCGAATGGTATCTGCGCGTACGTAAGTCTTCGTAGCCTGCCACGGAATTATGGGATGAATAAGGGGAGAGCTTATGGGGAATTTTATAGACCGAAGGCTCAACGGTAAGAACAAAAGCACGGTAAACCGTCAGCGTTTTCTGCGCCGCCATAAACAGCAAATCAAGGAATCGATTGCTGATGCGGTTAACAAACGCTCGATTACCGATGTCGAAAGCGGGGAGGATATTACTATTCCTTCCCGTGATATCCGCGAGCCGAGCTTTCACCAAGGCCGTGGTGGGCAACGTGAAGTTGTCCACCCGGGTAACGACCAGTTCAGCCCCGGAGACCGCATTGAACGCCCCCAAGGAGGGGCGGGACAAGGCGGTGCCGGAGAAGGACAGGCCAGTCAGGATGGTGAAGGCCAGGATGAATTTGTTTTCCAAATATCCAAAGACGAATACCTCGATCTGCTTTTTGAAGATCTGGAACTGCCAAACCTAGAAAAGAATCAGCTCAACAAAATTGTGGAATGGAAGACATTCCGCTCCGGGTATAAATCTTCCGGAGTACCGGCCAACATTGCCATCGTGAAGTCACTTCAAAATTCACTGGCACGCCGGACAGCGATGACAGCAGCCAAGCGACGCCAACTAAGAGAACTGGAACAAGTATTAGACTACTTGATGAACACCGAGCCAGCCCAGCCTCTCGAAGAAAAAAGAGTGAAGCAGGAAATTCAGGCCCTGCGAGAAAGAATCAGCAGCGTGCCTTTTATCGATACATTTGATTTACGCTATAAGAATTACGAACGCAGGCCGCTACCAACCAGCCAGGCTGTTATGTTCTGCTTGATGGATGTGTCCGGCTCAATGGATCAGGCCACCAAAGATATGGCGAAACGCTTCTATATCTTACTGTATCTGTTCCTGAACCGAACCTATAAGAATGTCGATGTGGTTTTTATTCGCCACCACACTCAGGCCAAAGAAGTCGATGAACATGAGTTTTTCTACTCACAGGAAACTGGGGGCACCATTGTGTCCAGTGCGCTGCGGATGATGGATGACATAATCAAAAAGCGTTACTCACCGGCAGAATGGAATATATACGCGGCGCAAGCGTCGGACGGTGATAACTGGGCGGATGACTCACCCGGCTGCCGCGAACTGCTGGATAAGCATATCCTGCCAGTCAGCCGTTACTACTCATACATTGAGATCACTCGTCGAGCACATCAGACACTGTGGCGGGAGTATGAGGCACTACAGGCAAGCCACAGCAACTTTGCGATGCAAAACATAAGGAGTGTGGAAGACATCTTCCCGGTATTCCGGGAGCTATTCAAAAAGCAAGTAAACTAGATGTCGGCAAGCGCTATAGGGGAGTGTGTTATGGTTACAACCACTAAGTCAAAGACACTCAGTGATGGTCCGGATTGGACGTTTGACCTGCTTGAGCAGTATCACAAAGAAATTAAGCGCGTCGCCGATCATTATCGGCTTGACGCCTATCCAAACCAGATCGAGATCATCACTGCCGAACAGATGATGGATGCCTATTCCAGTATCGGGATGCCCATCAACTACCATCATTGGTCTTTCGGAAAGCGCTTTATCGAAACAGAGCGTGGTTACAAGCATGGCCAAATGGGGCTAGCTTACGAGATTGTGATTAACTCCGATCCCTGTATATCTTACCTGATGGAAGAGAATACCATCACTATGCAGGCATTGGTGATGGCCCATGCCTGTTATGGCCACAACTCGTTTTTCAAGGGCAACTACCTGTTTAAAACCTGGACAGATGCCAGTTCCATCATCGATTACCTACTCTTTGCCCGTAAATATATTACCGATTGTGAAGAGAAATACGGTGTTGATGAGGTCGAAAGGCTGCTCGATTCCTGCCATGCGCTAATGAACTATGGTGTGGATCGGTATAAGCGACCACAAAAAATTTCACTCATCGAGGAAAAAGCCCGGCAAAAGGCACGTGAAGATTACCTGCAAACTCAGGTAAACTCACTCTGGCGCACTATTCCTGTCCTGGAAGAGAAAGAACTCAAAACAGAAGAAGCCCGTTTTCCACATGAACCTCAAGAAAATATTCTGTATTTCATCGAGAAACACGCGCCATTATTAGAGCCATGGCAGCGTGAAATAGTACGTATCGTGCGAAAAGTCAGCCAATATTTCTATCCGCAAAAACAGACCCAGGTCATGAACGAAGGCTGGGCAACATTTTGGCACTACACGATCCTCAATCACCTTTATGACGAAGGCCTCGTCACCGACCGATTTATTATCGAGTTCCTCCACAGCCATACCAACGTGGTGGCCCAGCCGGAGTACAATAGTCCGTACTACAGCGGAATCAACCCGTATGCGCTAGGTTTTGCTATGTTTCAAGATATTCGCCGGATCTGTGAGAACCCAACTGAAGAGGATAAATACTGGTTCCCGGATGTTGCCGGTAAAGACTGGTTGGAGACCCTGCACTTCGCTATGGAGAACTTCAAGGACGAGAGTTTCATCAGCCAATACCTGTCACCAAAGTTGATGCGCGAGTTTAAGTTCTTCGCAGTGGATGACGATGACCGTTACAACTATGTTGAAGTCAGTGCAATTCATAATGAAGAAGGTTACCGAGCAATTCGCGAGAAGCTCTCTTCCCAGTACAACCTCAGCAACAATGAACCAAACATCCAAGTATGGAATGTCGCATTAAAAGGTGATCGATCGCTAACCCTGAGGTATGTTCCGCACAACCGGATCCCTCTGGCCGAAAGCCATTCAGAAGTACTGAAGCATATGCACCGACTATGGGGCTTTGATGTCACGCTAGAAGAAGAGCTACCCGATGGCAGAACCCAGATCCTTGGCACCTGCCCTGTCCGCAATCAATATGATTCGGAGATATAATCACTTAGGGGGACACGATTCTAGTTTAGAGAATAAAAAAAGGAGATGCTTCTGCATCTCCTTTGTTTTAAACAATTCCAGCTCTCGAACCGCATTTCGCGACTCTCTAGCTTATTGCTCTTCTTCATATAGGTAACGAGCAATCTCAATGCGGTTGCTATACCAAATCGCCCCACTTTCACGGCCATATTTTTTGATGCGATCAGCAACCAGCTCTGGCTGATGATTGTCACAGTAAGACTTCATGTCACGATAGAAACTAAGTGCAAGCTCACAGGCTTCCTTCGACATAAAGTAATAGCCGCCTACACGGGTATAAATCTTACGTAAACCATTAATCGTCAGGACGTACAAGGTATTGCCGGATTTTGCCGCCATCCCTTGGAACATACGGTAGTCATAATAGTTAAACGCACGGGCACGGCAAACCGCTTCGCAAAGCTCTGGCTGATCTTTACCGTATTTATCCACGATCTTTTTCACTTCCTGCATCAGCACAGTTTTTTCTTCGTTTGATTCAACGAAGTCAACAAAGCTATCGGCTTTTAACAGCGCCTCACAAGAAGTAATCACTTCACCCAGCAATTGGCTGGCTTCTTCATGATTCCCTTTTACGGCATATCGCATGTAAACACTGCTAATATCCGTACGAGCAGACAGCAAATCTTCAAGCACCCCTTGGACATCTTGTCCATCTAAAGTGATTAAAGTATCGAGAATACTCAGCCCTGACGTGTCCATATAATTGTTAACACGTGTCGGCTTACCATGCTGGATAGTCAGCCAGCCATCACGAGCAAGGCGTTGCAACACCTCACGCAAAGTCGTTCGGGTAACACCGATCAGTTCGGAAAGTTCCCTCTCTGCCGGAAGAATCGATCCCTGTGGGAAATGATTATTCCAGATACTCTCTATGATATATTTCTCAGCAAATGTTGCTGGGCTATCAGCCTTTATGACCATCTGATTATTTTTCCAGTTGCTTCTTGCTTATATATTATTAACTCATCATACCACTAGTTATGCATTGGGCGAAACTCTGCTGGGTACGCAAAAGACATGTTTTACTTTACGCCTCGAAATTTGACGATGCTCAACGTTTCCTGCGAATTGTAAGCAAATATTTCAGAGCATGGTAATCTAGCGACCTAAATCCCCAGTTTAGAGATGAGTTATCAATTAATTCAGCATCTTCTCGTCTCTCTACTTGACTGATCTAGATCAAACGTTACAGTTAGCACGATCGAACACTGGGAGCTAAATGGATGCTGCTGCCTACTTTAAGTTAAAAACCATCAAGGATATGATTTTTAGCTTAGAGGGTCCGTAAGAACACTTAACCAGACTAACAATGGTTATCCTGCTCTCAGACTACAAAGGCATGTAGCAACCAGCTCATCGAATAATTAGCGCATTTTGAGAGATCCAAGAACATGGCTATTTCGCTAGGGAACGCCTTAATTAAAAACTTTTTAGGCAAGGCTCCTGACTGGTACAAATTGGCAATCATTGCCTTTCTTATCATCAACCCAATCGTCTTTTTTCTAATCGACCCCTTTGTTGCGGGCTGGCTACTGGTAATTGAATTTATCTTTACCCTGGCCATGGCCCTGAAATGTTATCCACTACAACCCGGTGGTTTGCTGGCCATCGAAGCGGTTGCGATAGGGATGACCAGCCCCGAGCAGGTCAAGCACGAACTGGTTGCCAACATCGAAGTATTGTTATTACTGATCTTCATGGTTGCCGGTATCTACTTCATGAAACAGCTGCTGCTGTTTATCTTCACCAAGATACTGATAGGCATTCAGTCAAAAACGCTGCTCTCGCTGTCTTTTGTTGTTATGGCAGCCTTTCTGTCAGCATTCCTTGATGCACTGACCGTGATCGCAGTAGTAATCAGTGTGACTATTGGTTTCTACAGCATCTACCACAAGGTTGCCTCGGGCCAGGAGCCTCACGCCTCTCACGATCACACAACCGATATGCATATTCGGGAAGTTAGTCGTAATGACCTTGAAAACTACCGTTCATTTCTACGCAGCCTACTGATGCATGCCGGGATCGGTACTGCGCTAGGTGGAGTTATGACCATGGTGGGTGAACCTCAGAACCTAATTATCGCCGATCAGGCAGGTTGGATGTTCGGTGAATTCATTCTACGTATGGCCCCTGTAACTTTGCCGGTTTTCTTCTGTGGTCTACTCACTTGTATACTTGTTGAGAAGTTCCAGATTTGTGGCTATGGCACTCGCCTACCGGAAAACGTTCGTAAGATTTTGGTCGATTTTGACGAAGAAGAACGCAAACGCCGTACCAACATCGATTACGCCAAGCTAGGCGTTCAGGTAATTATTGCGGTTTGGCTAATTCTTGGCCTTGCTCTTCACCTTGCGGCTGTCGGCCTGATCGGTCTCACCGTAATTATCCTGGCGACATCTTTTACCGGTATTACGGAAGAACATGCGCTAGGCAAAGCATTCGAAGAAGCACTGCCATTCACCGCGCTGCTTGCCGTTTTCTTCTCTATTGTTGCGGTTATTATCGATCAACATTTGTTTGCCCCGATTATCCAGATGGTGCTGAGCCTTGAAGGCAGTGCTCAAATGACAATGTTCTACATTGCCAACGGCCTGCTATCAATGGTATCGGATAACGTGTTCGTCGGTACTGTTTACATCAACGAAGTAAAAACAGCACTTACAAACGGTGTCATTACCCGTGATCAGTTCGACATGCTGGCCGTTGCGATCAACACCGGTACCAACCTACCATCAGTGGCAACACCAAACGGTCAGGCGGCGTTCCTATTCGCATTGACCTCAGCACTGGCTCCGTTGATTCGTCTGTCTTACGGCCGCATGGTCTATATGGCACTGCCATATACTATTGTGCTGTCACTGGTCGGCCTAGCCGGTATCGAGTTTATGCTGGTACCAATGACTGATTGGTTCCATGACATGGGCTGGCTAAGCCACCATATTGCGGAAGCTGCCTCACAAATTGCACCGGCAACTGGACATTAATTGAATCTTTAGCAAAGATAAGTGTCAGAAATAACAACTTCAAAGCCCTGATTTGTCAGGGCTTTGTTTTACGTTTAGGTGAGATCATTCCATGCAATTTCTGAATACCTTTTCCAAAAGCCGGTTATCATGGCTGTTACTGCTCATTTTCATCATTTTCTTTGAGGCATGTGCCCTGTTCTTCCAGCATGTAATGAAGCTAGATCCTTGTGTCATGTGTATTTATGAACGTGTGGCGATGATGGGAATTGGCTTTGCCGCACTGCTTGGTTTGATTGCACCTAAAAATCCCGCGATCCGCTGGGCCGGACTTACCGCATGGGGCTACAGCGCTTATCAGGGTTTTGCATTAGCTAATGAGCACGTTGGCTATCAATTCAACCCGTCACCTTTTGCCACCTGTGATCTATTCGTCACGTTTCCGGACTGGGCACCATTAAACCAATGGGTTCCTTGGATGTTTGAAGCAACAGGCGATTGCAGTAAGGTGGTGTGGTCATTCCTTGGTCAGTCAATGCCACAGTGGCTGGTTGTTATTTTTGCCGCCAATCTTATTGTGTTGGCTTTGATTGTTATTGCGCAATTTTTTGGCAAAAAGAAACAAAGGTTCTAGAGGCTAGAACAGAAATCGAGAATAAAAAGCGAGAGGCGAAGGCCTTTCGCTTTTTTGTTTAGTCCCCCAGAGCAGCCACAATCGGATAATCCGCAGGACACAGCGGATAAGACATCATTTCGTCATGTTGAAGCCACACCGCATCCTGATGGCTATGCAGCTTCAGCTCTCCGGTTTGCCAGTGGCTCAGGTAACCTTTCAGATGAATAACTTTGTCACCGTAGTCAAACACGCTATCAGCTAGCCACCGGCCAGTTCGCGTAGTAATTGCTAACTCTTCTTGCAGCTCACGCTCAAGGGCTTGCTCGGGTGTTTCTCCATCTTCAACCTTACCGCCAGGAAACTCCCATAAACCGCCCTGGCTAGCATGGTCAAAGCGTTGGGCTAACAGAAAACGGCCTTCTTTTTCGATAACGGCAGCAACAACCAGGATCACCGGTTTATTATCAGATAACAGGCTATGCTCACCCATTACTTACCGCAACACTGTTTGAACTTCTTGCCGCTACCACACAGGCAGGCATCATTTCGACCTGTCTCTTTATACGGATTAACGGCCTGAGCTGCCGCACCTTGCTGAAGCTCATCTGCCGCCATAACGACTTCGTTCAACATCAACGGCAACTGGGTATATAGTTCAGCTGGCTGTGGCATACCCTCAACACCGGCTTCTTTCATCTGAGCCAACGTCGTTTTCTCGTCAACTATCAGCATACAAGTTGTCAGCAAAGCCGAGAGCATACGCATGGTACCATCAGACATAACCTGATCGGCCCAGCCAGGCTCAATATAAGGCCACACTGCAAGAAACCCCTCGGCAAAGTGACTCATACTATCGCTAACACCAGACACCTCCTGCCAACAGACCTGTTCCGGCAATACATATTCGCCAGCCTTGATATATCGGTATTGCATTTCAAAGTGATTCAAGATGGCCATTTTTGATTCACCAGCCACCGTGATCTGTTCATCTTCTACCACCCCACCGTGCACGAGTACGGGTAACCACGTCTCAGGCTCCAGCGGTTTAGGGTTGGCATTAGCAGCCAGCAAGGCACCTTCAATGAAAGCGGCAGGCATGCCTTCCCAGTCTGCAGGTAATGTCATTAATTCTGTCATCGTGTGTTCCGGTTTATCTAGCAATACAGATTAGGCGCAGATTATATACCCAAACCACTTTAATATGCTCGTTTCAGCAAGTACGATAAATCCCACAAAATGCACAGACTAGGCATAAGCTGATATTTTTTGTTGAATTTTACTGCTAATACAGGCAAAAATGGAAAAATTAACGACAAGTATCAGGACGATGTCGATGTCTCAAGGGAAAGCAAACGCCATCATTGCCGGTGCCAGTGGCCTAGTTGGGGATGAATTGCTCCACCAGCTGCTTGCACACCCACATTTTCATACCGTCTATTCACTCTCTCGCCGTGAGTTGCCTTTTCACAGCAAAAAGCTCGTTCAAGTCATACACCCAGAACTAAGAGTCACAGCCTGGGGTGAAACCGATCCAATACCGACACATGGCTTTATCTGCCTGGGTACCACCAAAAAACAGGCAGGCAGCAATCAAGCTTTGGAAGCTGTCGATTTTCAGTTGGTCAAGGATGTGGCCACGACAATGCATTTACTGGGAGTCCGGCATCTCGTTGTGATATCCAGCCTGTTTGCTCATCCATGGTCACCTTCGCATTACTTACGCTGCAAGGGAAAGATGGAACAAGCCATCAAAAAAATGGGGTTCTCCCACTGTATCTTTGTCCGTCCTGGTCCGCTAAAAGGCGAGCGCTCTGTTCCTCGGCATGATGAGCAGGTTGTACAGGGCGTTTTCGATATTATCAAACCATTGACGATTGGCCCTATAGCTCATCTGACACCCATTCCAGCCGAGCAAGTCGCTCGCTCAATGCTGTCTCTCTCTTTGCTCGCAGAAGACAAGCTTATTGACGCGGTAACGATTGTCTCCGGGAAGGCTTTATTCCCTGATTCGCACCATATACTGCAGGATTAGGTGACAAGCTCGTTATTCCGGACTAAAATCTCGCCCCTTATATAGACAATGGTGCAGTGCGAGAAAGCGAATGCCAAAAGCGATGCGTGTAATATTAGGCCCAATGGAAGGTGTTCTCGATCATTTGATGCGTGAGATGCTAACCGAAATTAACGATTATGATCTTTGCGTCACCGAGTTCGTGCGCGTAATTGATCAATTACTGCCTAATAGCGTCTTTTATCGTCTGTGCCCGGAGTTACGTCATGGCGGCCTAACGACTTCCGGCACTCCGGTACGAGTTCAGCTGCTGGGACAAGATCCCAACTGGCTGGCTGAAAACGCCCACCGCGCTGTACAGCTGGGATCGGCCGGAATTGATATCAATTTCGGTTGTCCTGCCAAAGCCGTCAACAAGAGCCGTGGTGGTGCTGTCCTGCTTCAGGATCCGGAACTTATGTACCGCATCGTTAAGGCTGTTCGCCAAGCAACGGACCCAAGAAAACCAGTAACAGCCAAAGTCCGGCTTGGCTGGGATGATCCGGCGCACTGCTTTGAAATTGCCGATGCTGTCGCCCAGGCAGGTGGCGATGAGATAGCTATCCATGCACGTACCAAAGTCGACGGTTACAAAGCAGAAACCATCAAGTGGAACTACATCCGCCAAATCAAAGAAAAAACACAGATTCCGATCATTGCCAACGGTGAAGTGTGGAATTATCAGAACGGTCAAGACTGCTTACAGGCTACACAAGTTGATGCCTTAATGGTTTGCCGCGGCGCACTGAACCTACCGAATTTGTGTAATGTAGTAAAACACAACGATACCCACATGAGCTGGTTTGAAGTTCTGGAGTTGCTTCTGCGCTATTCTCAGTACGAAATCAAAGGGGATAAGGGCCTTTACTACCCGAACAGGGTCAAGCAGTGGTTTGCCTACCTACGCCATGAATACCCCGAAGCCAAAGAGCTATTTACCGATATTCGCCGTCTCAATAAAGCGGCTCCGATTGTCGAGATCCTGCAGTCCGCTCACCGGCATCTTGCTGCCTAGCTCCCAATTTAGCAAACATACCCCAGCCCAGGGCTGGGGAAGTTGTCTAGGGTGTGTTGACCTAGCTAGCTAAGGCCTTTTTTACGGCATGATTATAGCTATCAAGCCATGCATAGCGATCTCGATACATTTTACGTTTTGTCCGTTTTAGATCTTCGACCTTTCTTCTCTCCGAATACAGCGGTATTGCATACAGGTTTTTGTTATATGAAACGCCCGCATGCTCCTCCCAGAACTGATCATAATCAAAATGAATTTTTTTGCTCAAATAGCGGACTGATGTATAAGTATGAGACCGATTTTTAACGCCATATATTTTATTCACAGACAGTGATTGCAACACAAAACGCAACGTTTCCAACATCAATGATTTTGGCCGAAGACCGAATAGACCTTTTGTGGCCAGCCGGCTAAAACCATTATCTATATCAGGTCCCTGTACCCCACCTATATAGGCATTATTTCGAAAGACCGTAAAAGATAATACGTAGTAGTTTATACCCATATTATCCGTCAGCCTGAGAGTTAACTCCCCTTCTTTCCAATAGCGCCCCTCATAGGATAACGTCATATAATAAGTATTATCACCAATGGTAAATTCATCAAGAGTAATGCCCTCTTGATAGATTAAATTCAGCTTTTCTTTAGAAAATGAATTTTTCACCCAACGGTGGTGATCAATTAGCATATTCACAACATCTAACTTTTTTAACCCCATATGCAAATATGGTCTCATGCATTTTGTTAAAAAGTCTGGTTGTTTTGAAAAGAGAAGCTCTTTATATGGTCCCTGAAAGTTTTTCATTAACCGGGTTAAATGCGGATAATAAACTAGTCCTCTTAATAAAAACTTACTAACATGTTTTACTATTTTCGGATCGTTAGGATAACTCATTACCGCAGCACTAATGATATTCAAAATAACACCAATTCATCACATTAATTACTAACACGCTGAAAATAAACCAAATAACCGTTCATTAAAACAACTAAACCTATTCAAAAAGTGAATAACCAGACACACTTAAAAACAGTATGTAACTAATAAATCAATTTATTACCGATAACTCTTATAGTAGCGACAATAAATATAACCACCGAACCTATCACATTCCGACCACATATAATTTAGACTCAATCTTATTGCCTTGGCTATTATTTTGAACAGTGTACTTTTTGCAGGCGATAACAAACAACAATTACAGTGAAACATTTTGTACGCATTTGTACATACAGGCCTACATATTAATACACCCTAATACTTCAAACCATTAATACACTGTATTATTGTTCATCAAAAACCACTACTGATAACAAATAAATCATTAACAACCTGTTTCGTATAAGCCAATAACACTCTGTTTTAATTGAATATGGATTTGATATGAATATCTTAATGGCTCTTTCACAACTTGAGGTTACGGGTGCAGAAGTCTACGCAACGACAGTCGGCAACGAACTAACAACACGCGGACATCGGGTTTATTATACTTCCGATACTCTCACCAAGCCTCATCAGGGGTCATTCTTCAAATTACGTTTCAACAAACGCAGTATTCCAAGACGCTTTTGGCATGTCGGATACCTAATCTATCTGATTAAAAAGCATAATATTCAGCTTGTTCATGCCCATTCACGAGCATCCAGTTGGAGCTGTCACGTAGCATGCAAACTAACGGGCACACCGATGGTAACAACGGTACACGGACGGCAGCCTGTACATGCCTCCCGCAAGAAATTTCATGCCATGGGCAACAAGGCATTACCCGTTTGCGAAGCCATTAAAGACCAGTTAGTTCAAGATCTCGGCGTACCCAAGGAACAACTTGTCGTTAGCCGCAACGGCATTGAAACCGACCGGTTTCAGGTAATGACACCACCAAATAACGCACGTCCAGTTGTCACTATTATAGGTCGGTTAACAGGCCCTAAAGGCGAATTATGTTACCGGTTGCTAGACAAGTGTTTAGACTTAGATAAATACGATGTTCGTGTCGTATCCGGTTCACAACTTGACGCTCGTTTCGAGGCTTTTAAAAACAAAGTAACCTTCACAGGTTACACTCACAATGTACCCGAAATGCTTAGCGGGGCAGATTTGGTGATCGGTGCAGGTCGCGTAGCGATAGAGTCACTGATGTGTGGGCGTCCCACCCTTGCTATTGGCGAAGCCACCAGTATTGGTATCGTAACATCAAAAAATATCCAACACGCCATAGCAACCAATTTTGGCGATATTGGCCCAACAGATTTGGATATTGAGTTTAGTACTATCGCCAATGAAGTCGAACGAGGACTTGGCCAAAAACAATGTGATCCAGAGGTAACTGAAACCATCAAAGCCAGCTATGACTTATCTTCCGTTGTTGACCATATCGAACACGTCTACCAAGACGTTTACATCGATACGCTACGACGCGAGATGCCCGTCATTATGTATCACCGTTTCATACAGGATGAGAGCGAAAAGGGCGTACACGGTACATACCTCCATATTAAGATGTTCGAAAAACACCTTAAACTTTTAAAACGCATGGGGTTTGAATCGCTTACGTTTGAAGACTTAGCGGAAGCTAACGTCATTCGCCGCTTAGAACCGGGGAAGCGCTACATAATGCTTACCGTAGATGACGGATATGCTGACAACTACCACTTAATGCTGCCGTTACTCAAAAAATACGGATTTAAGGCAGTGGTGTATGTGGTAACTGGAGAAACCTTCAATCGCTGGGATGTCGAGAATCCTGACAATCCCGAAAATCAGGTTTCTCTGATGACAGCGGATCAAGTCAAGGCATTGGCTGAATCTGGCATTATTGAAATTGGCGGCCATACAATAACTCACCCGAAATTAGATACCCTATCTCACAACGAGCAGTATCAAGAAATAATCGGCAACAAACAGCAACTTGAAGAGCTGCTTGGCAAACCATTAACGTCTTTTGCCTACCCGTTTGGCCTTCATAACGATGATTCCAAACATATCGCGAAAGATGTTGGTTACCAATTTGCAGTCGCCACCAATTCAGGACCGCTGCAGTTTCATCAGGATCCTTATCAGATCCGCCGTATTGGTATTTTCCCCCGCACCGATGTCTTTGGATTATGGCGGAAAATTCGCGGCAACTATCTTTTTAGAAAAGTAAGGTAATTGAGGTATAGATATAAGGGCTGAAGGCGGCGGGTTAATTATACTGATCATTAATCTGTGCAGTTTCAGCCCAAAGAAGGAAATGAGCAACGCCTGTACTGCCTTCTTCAGGAGACCATTGCGCAAACTCAGTAACATCAGACGGGTTGTATGGACCTTGTTTTATTTCCATTATCACCGACTCATTTTCTAGAGGAAGAATGGTATGCCATGTCCCTGGCTTCATTTCCGCGCCAAAAACTGAATTATTCTCCGATAAGATAACGCGCTCTTCGACTACGCCTTGCTGATCAAAAATCAATAGTAATGTCTTTCCTCTAATACCTAAAAGCATCTCCCATTTATTCGACTGAGGGTGCATATGGGGCCGGACGTAAGTTCCAGAAGATAAACCAATCACCATTCTCTGAACAGGGTCGTCAAAACCTGAATGGAGCTGATGATGGCTCCTTTTTCGAGCGCTCTCGCGGGCTTTAAGCGTTAACTCGTTCAGTAGCTTGTTATCAATAAATCTATACATCTCGCCCCCTAAATTGGTGAAAATAATTTCCAACCGATCAGTACCGCCACAATTGTAATATGAGGAATTGTCCCCTGTATCACCTAGCTTCGTGAGGGGTGATTTAGAATGTGGTCTTCCCAGTCAATCACGTCAATCTCATAGACAATCTTATCACGTACAGATTCATCGGCTTTATGCATTGCCTCTTTGGAACCGGTCAGCAATGGGTGCCAATCGGGTATGTCCTTGCCTTCAGCCAGCAGGCGGTAAGCGCACGTTTCAGGAAGCCATGCAAACTCGTCGATACGCTCGCGGGTTAACTTCAGACACTCTTCTCCGGATTCAAAGCGATTTGGGTAATCTTTGCATGAACAGGTCTTTTCATCCAAGAGGCTACAGGCGACGTTGGTGTAGTAGATTTCATCGGTATCATCATCAATCAATTTATGAAGGCAGCACTTACCACAGCCATCACAGAGTGATTCCCACTCTTGATCTGTCATTGCCTTTAAGTCTTTCTCTTGCCAAAAACGTACCATATACCCCGCCTTTTCTGTAACGCCCCTTAACCCATATGGTTAAGAAGGCGGTTTTATAGCCGTCCAGCAGGTAAAGTGCAAGTGTTTCATTGAGATCAGAGGCCACAAACTGCCGTAATAATAGTCATTATTATTTGTGGTCTGATAAACCAATTTTTTTTGATCCAATTGCTTTTGAATGGTAACTTTCGCACCCGTTTTGAGTGACTAATTAATTATAGGTGGGTTATGGAGTGTAGATTAGGTTGTGGAGCGTGTTGTATCGCGCCGAGTATCACTTCCGCAATCCCGGGAATGCCTAGCGGAAAACCGGCTGGTATACGTTGCATACAACTCAATGACGACAACCTGTGTAAGCTATTTGGCAAGCCTGAGCGCCCTGCAGTCTGTCACCATTTCAAAGCTTGTCCTGACCTTTGCGGTAAGACATCAAAACAAGCATTAGAGAATATTACTGAATTGGAAAGCATGACCTAAAGCCATGCTCTACCCATTAAATTAGTTATACGGCTGTTTTACCCGTTAAAATACGTAATACTGACTTGGCATGCTCTACCGCCTGATGACCAGAGTAGGTCAGGTAACCACCATCTTCACTTGTCACCAACCCCTTTGCGTACAATCGCTTTGCTGCGTCCACCAACTCTGGCCCAGCATCACTACGTACCTTTATTCCTTCCATATCGCTGTGCATTGGAAATTTTACTAGTAAATTCATTTCATTAACTAGTTCAGCTGTATATGGCATAGTCACCTCTTTATTTCTTTGGCCTGCCTTAATACTAGCGGCTGGGCTGAATAAAAGTAGGTGACGAGATCATATCTGTTGCAATCATCGAGCGTAAAAAGAGACATAGTTCAAAGAAATGAATATTACCAGAGAATAAAAAACCGCTCAGATGAGCGGTTTTTTCAATCAGATTAGCTTGTTGTTCAAATATTAAGCTTGAATACCAACAATAAGCCATGGCGCATTAGGAGTGCGTAAATCACGCTCAAGATGCCAGACATCAGTAATATCTTCTTCGACACCCTCGTTGCGATCCTTATAGCGACCAGAGAACTTAATGCTCAGCTGTGCCGTGCTCGAATCGTAGTCTGCACGTACCAGCTCTGCATCAACATACATCACTTCGGTATGCTGCTCACCATCAAGCTTTGCACGTTCCGCTGCCAGATCATTCAATAGCGCAGGGCTAACATACTCACGAATTTTATCTAGTTCGTTATGATTCCAGGCACCCTGGATAATACGATAATGGTCACGCGAACCATTTAGAAACGCATTCATATTAAAGCCAGGAGGCAGGTTAAAAGGCACATCGCTATCTGTTGAAGCATATCCGCCTTGCTGCGAAAAACCAGTATTTGCATCACTAGCTGCCTGGCGATGCTGTTTATGCTGGGGCGAATTGCCGGCATAGGCTTCACGATGGCCCATAGGGGTACGCTTCGTGCCACGCATTGTCTTAAATAGCTTGAAGACTACAAACGCGATCAGACCAAAAATCAGAATATCCATAAACTGGATACCTTCAAATGCGCCGCCAAAGAAAGCAGCTAGTAGGCCACCCGCCAATAAACCACCCAGCAAGCCGCCCATTAATCCTTTTTTGCTCGACTTTCCAGCTTGGTTTGCACCAGGCTTTTGTTGTTTTAGCGTGTCAGTTTGTTGCGGTTGCTGTTTTTTAACAGGTGCCGTTTTAAAGCTTTTACCAAACGACTTACCACCGCCAAATTTCTTTGCCTCTGCATGCGGAGTCATAAAAGACACCGTCAAGATCAAAGCAAATACTGTGAAGAAGCGTTTCATTGATATGAATACCTTTGCCAAATATATGCTTCTGCATCCTAACGTGCTACTTCTGAATGTCAACTAAACAGCCGGAGCAAATTGTTACTAACAATTATCAGCAGTCTAGGGGCCACGAGCCCGAACAATTATATTATCTAGTTGGTATTACTGCACTTATTGCTATTATCAGTGTCATATTCATGAATCACAACAACAGGAAACGTTATGCAAGACACTCACAGCAAACTCATTGGCTACCTATTGTGGATTTTTGGTTTCACGGGTGCGCACCGTTTTTACTACGGTAAGCCTGTTACAGGTACCATTTGGTTTCTGACACTGGGCTTATGTGGGATAGGCTGGCTAATAGATTTATTCCTGATCCCCTCAATGGATCGCGAAGCTGATATTCGCTTTCAGAGCGGTGATATTGACTATACCGTAGCGTGGTTATTGCTCACTTTCCTCGGCGTGTTTGGTATACATCGAATGTACATGGGAAAATGGCTAACAGGTATTCTTTACCTATGCACTTTCGGCTTTTTCCTCATTGGTATCCTGGTTGATTTCTGGACGTTAAATGATCAGGTATCCATTCGTAATGCCGAAAACAAAAGGTAGCTCCCAATACTTTGTATACATGAAATTGGTCAATTTTGCGCTGAAAATGCATTCAGGCGGTATGATTTAAGTCACAACAAGCTCAGTAACAGTAAGCCTAGCTTTGTTTCTGCTTGACCAGTTAGAGCAAGAGCAACTAAAATATCGAACATCGTTCTATAATATCTGGCTGGCTTAATGAAGTCAGAACACTATGCTTACTGTGCAACCACCTCTCGGTGAATATCCGTATTACAATTAGCTAAGTAAGACTATCTTCGATTAAGAGTAAATTCGATGGCAAGACGAAATGACCACACTCGTGAAGAGTTGGTAAGTATGACACTGGAGCAAGTCAAAAACTTTCTCGATGAACATCCGCATCATGAACTGAGCCTACGCAAAGTCGCGGCGATGATTGGCTATGTGCCGAGTACACTGGTTAACGTTTTTGGTAACTATAATCTTTTGCTGCTACATGCTGTTGCCCAAACCCTAGATGAGCTGTTTGCTGAGGCAGAAGAGCAAATGAAGGATGTATCTTCACCTGAAGATGCCCTACGTAAGCTTGCCTACTGCTACCTGAATTTTGCTTCACAGCACCCATACCGTTGGCAGCTGATTTTCCAACATACCATGAACGGTGAAGAGCTGCCTGAATGGCAATCTGAGCGTATCGACAGTATGACAGGCATGCTTGAAAGCCTGATACGTCAAATCACGCCAAATAAAACAGACGAAGCGATTCTTGAGGCAAGCCGAGTATTGTGGGCCGGCGTACACGGTATCACCCTGCTGACAGTAGATGACAAATTATTTACCTCAACCCCTGTTGATGGCAAAGCCCTGATCGACAACCTTATTGACACCTATCTGAACGCTTGGCAGGCATAGGCGGAGAGATCAATGAGTGTAAAGCCCCAGTCTCGCCTATTAACTAAACAGCGTTTTTTACCGTACTTTCTTACCCAGGCATTTGGGGCTTTCAATGATAATGTGTATAAGAATGTTCTGCTCATTCTTATCGCATTTGCCGCCCCCGGCACTTTGCCCATAGATTCAGATCTGGTTATCAATCTTGCCGCAGGCTTATTCATTCTGCCATTCTTTCTGTTCTCTGCCTCTGCCGGTGTGCTTGCCGATAAATATGACAAGGCACTAATCATGAGAGTGGTCAAAATGGCTGAAATCGTGATCATGTCGTTGGCCGCCATCGCATTCGTCACCGAAAGCTATATGGCATTATTGGTACTGCTGTTTCTGATGGGAACGCAATCAGCCTTCTTTGGCCCGGCCAAATATGCCCTGCTCCCACAGCATTTGAAAAAGGAAGAACTTGTTTCCGGCAATGCGCTGGTTGAAACAGGTACCTTTCTGGCTATATTGCTGGGCACCTTGTTAGCAGGGGTCATTGCCAATCAATCTCATGCACCGGCCATCGCAGCTACGAGTGTTATCTGTTTTGCAGTAATCGGCTATCTGAGCTCGCGCTGGATCCCCGAGGCGAAACCGAGCAACCCCAATATCCAATTTCAATGGCGTCCTGTCCGCCAAACCCGCCATACACTAGCGATTGCTCGCAAGGACAAAACGATATTTCAATGCGTACTGGGGATCAGCTGGTTCTGGTTTTTAGGTGCTTGCTACCTGACTCAATTCCCCAATTTTGCCAAGCTACACCTAGGGGGCGATGCCGCTGCTGTTTCGTTTTTGCTAACCCTCTTCTCCATCGGTATCGCTATCGGTTCATTGTTGTGTGACCGCTTGTCTGGTCATCGAATTGAGCCGGGGATTGTTCCTTTGGGCAGCTTGGGGATCACATTATTTGGGGCAGACCTCATGTTTGCCACTCCGGAGGTGATCCCGGCAACGCAAACCTTCTTGGAGTTTATGACTCACCCAGAGCTATTTCGGGTATTCGTTTCTCTGACAATGTTGGGCGTTTCTGGCGGGATTTTTATTGTTCCTCTTTACGCGATGATGCAGAGTCGAGCCAAGGAAGAAGAGCGCGCGCAAATTATCGCAGCAAACAATATTTGGAATGCCATTTTTATGGTTGCCAGCGCCATCACGGCAATCGTCTTTTTGTCAGTCATGGGGCTGTCGATTCCGCAGTTCTTCCTGTTCCTATCGCTGGTTAACTTTGTTGTTGTCCTCTATATCTATATTCAAACACCCGACTTTTTCTGGCGCTTTGTCGTCTGGCTGGTCAGCCACACCATGTATCGGGTACGCCACAAGGATCTGAGCAATATCCCTGCCAATGGCGGCGCACTGATTGTCTGCAACCATGTGAGCTATGTGGACGCCCTGCTACTGGCTGGTGCATACCCACGTCCAATACGTTTTTTGATGGATAGAGATATCTATAATCTTCCGTTCATCAAGGCCTTCTGCAGGGCCTGCAAGGTCATTCCAATAGACTCTACGGATCGCAGATCTATTCTGAAGGCTTTCGTCAAAGTAAATGGCTACCTGGAACAAGGGGATATTGTGTGTGTATTCCCAGAAGGAGAACTAACCCATGACGGTGAAATCGGGCCATTTATGCGCGGTATCGATCTTATCATTAAGCGCTCGAATGTACCGGTAATACCGGTTGCCCTTCAAGGGTTGTGGGGCAGCTACTTCAGCCGTGAAGGCGGGCGGGCATTATTGAAGCTCCCTAAGCGATTTTGGTCGAAAGTATGCATTGTCGCGGGATCCCCAATTCACGCCGAACAAGCCAGCAGTACGATACTAAGAGAGCAGGTATTGGCATTGCGGGGAGATAATAGATAAGAGCAAGGGATAGAGCAGGAGGTAACCACGCTCTTAGGCCGCGGCAAGTATTGACGGTTTCGCTTACCCCCTCCCCTTCAAAAGGGGAGGGAGCAAAAGACTCTTTCCCGAGACTCGGTACTAGCAACTCATCCCTGCTTTTTTAGCCACTCCGCCAGCCGCTTGCGTGATACTTTGATCCCGCCTCCAAGCGTGTCAGGTAATGGCATATACTCAACGGGGCGACGAAATGCCGTAACTTGAGCCTCCATATGGCTATGCAGCCCCTTTTTCAGATTTTCATCGAGTGCTTTATCGGTCTCTACAACCGCCACAGGACGCTGGCCGAATTCGCTATCATCGACAGGCAGCACGAAAGCCTGTTTCACAACAGGATGTGTCAGTAACACCTTCTCGATTTCTTCAGGCTGAATGTTCTCGCCACCGGAGATAAACATGTTATCTATCCGGCCCAGAATATGCAGCTCTTCATCTAACCAACGACCAAGATCTTTGGTTGCGAACCATTCATCCTCTGCGACAGGAAAAATAGTCTTGTTGCGATAATAACCAATGCACAGCGTTTTTCCTCGTACCAGGATCTCGCCGTCTTTCAGAGTAAGTTCACGGTTAGGTAACACACTACCGACACCAGCACTGGCATCTGCCCGCTTAACCGTTACCGTTGACCCCATTTCGGTCAAGCCATAACCGCACCAACAATTGATCCCGAGCTTTTCGGCCTGATCAGTCAGGCTAACCGGTATTACCGCGCCGCCCAATAACACCTCCTTTAGCGCCAGCGAAGGCGAATCAGGATCTTTCTGTGTAGCCAGCAAACGCTGAAGCTGAGTCGGAACCAATGAGGCATGAGTCACTGCTGCCAATGCTGCATCAAACATCGCGGTTTCAGCAACAACCAATCTAGCCCCCCGGTATAACCACCGCCAGACAATTGCCAGCCCAGAGATATGAAAGAGTGGCAATGACAGCAACCAGCTATCCTTTTCACTAAAATCCATCCACTCCAATAGTCCTTCGGCACTAGCCAGCTGGCTCTGTGCAGAATGCACTACCGCCTTAGGCTGGCCGGTTGAACCGGATGTTAATGTCAGGGTCGCGGGACGAGTCGGCTGCCAAGTCACTGGCACCAAGCGGTGCTGTTGAGGAGGCAGCAGCCTCACTCTTTGGTATTGTTCGAATACGTGCCCAGTCTTGGCAGGGTACCAGATATAATCACAGTGCAATAACTCAAGCTGCTGATCCAATTCAGACTGGGTACTTCTTGGATTAAGCCCGACATACCTCGCCCCGACCCGAATTATGGCCAAAATCAACCACAGTACCTGAATTGAATTCGGCGCAACAACGGCAATAACCTGATCACGCTTCACACCCTGCTCAACAAGGCCTTGTGCATAATCATCAACTCGTGCCGCTACTTCTGTCCAGCTAAATGTTTGTTCACCAAAACACAAAGCGGCCGCTGACGGCCGCTTTGTTGCCCAATGTTGCCAGGGCCATGTGGCAAAGTATGACGTTAGTTCTGCCATACCACCTCAAGTTCTGACAGTGCAGTTACCGGCAGATTGCTATTCGGCCACGGTGTTTCTAGCTGTGCCTTAAACAACTGCATAGTATCAAGCCCCGGGATCACCGCAGGTGTCTGCCAAGCAGCAAAACGAGCAAGCTGATTCAGACCCAGGCTCGATTCCATGCTGGAACTGATCACAGCGGTTAGGCCGGCATCATGAGTTTGTTTAACCAACTCAAGACACCGCTGCACCGTGCCAACCAGCGTCGGTTTGATCACGATCGCCACAACACCAGGTTCAGCTTTAACTTCGAACCCTTCATCACGGACAGTTTCGTCCCATGCGATGTTAATGCCGGTTTCCAGAGCAAATGCCAGGCTATCCTCAGGCGTTTTGCAAGGCTCTTCGAGAAATGCTATACCAGCACGGTGCTCTGGTTTGACATACTTGGCGAACTGCTGCGCTTTAAGTGGTGTCCACTTACGGTTGGCATCAAGACGCAAGCGAATTGCCGGGATCGCCTCGATAAACATATTGGCAACCATGCCATCGCGAACCGCTTCGTACATACCGACTTTGATCTTGGCAACCTTGTCGCCAGGCATTTTGCTGAGCTCTTCAACCAGATCGTCCGGATCACCGGAGCATAACGGCGCAACCTGATAGTTGCCTTCTGACGGTAGGCCACCAGCCAATTCAAGCTCGGCCATACTCAGGCCAAATGCCACCGACGGGAAAGCAGATGCCAGCTCCAGAGCCTCACCTTTAACCCAGCTCTCCAACATTTTCTGGGCCTGTTCCCCAGCTTGTTCGGCTGTTTCCTGGCTAAACTCCGGCAACGGTGCAATTTCACCGTAGCCGACAGTATCACCGTTACATAATTCAACAATCCAGCCTTCACGAGTAACCAGGCGCTGATCACGCAGGATCACACCGGTGTCCATCGGCAGCTGGTACTGATATAACTTTGCACTACGCATATCTTCAGTACTCGCCCTATGGGTTACGTTTGAATTTGCTGAAGTCCGGACGACGTTTCTCGTTGAACGAGTTACGGCCTTCCTGACCTTCCTCGGTCATATAGAACATCATAGTCGCATTACCTGCCAACTCTTGAAGGCCTGCCTGACCATCACAATCGGCATTCAGCGCCGCTTTCAGGCAACGTAGTGCCATCGGGCTATGCTGTAGTGTTTCACGGCACCAGCGTACAGTTTCACGCTCAAGCTCGGCATAAGGAACAACATGGTTTACCAGGCCCATATCAAGCGCTTCCTGTGCATCGTAGAAACGACACAGGAACCAGATTTCACGCGCCTTCTTCTGGCCAACGATGCGAGCCATATAAGATGCACCCCACCCACCGTCAAATGAACCTACTTTAGGACCAGTCTGACCAAACTGTGCATTCTCTGCGGCAATTGTCAGATCACACATCATATGCAGCACATGGCCACCGCCAACGGCATAACCCGCCACAGACGCAATAACCGGCTTCGGACAGGTACGGATCTGACGCTGGAAGTCCAGGACATTCAGGTGATGGGTACCTTCATTGTCACGGTAGCCGCCGTAGTCGCCACGGATCTTCTGATCACCGCCAGAGCAGAACGCATCTTCGCCCTGCCCCGTCAGAACAATAACGCCAACCTGCTCGTCATAGCGGGCATCGGACAGCGCATCAATCATCTCTTTGACGGTCTGAGGGCGAAATGCATTACGCACCTGTGGTCGGTTAATGGTGATCTTCGCGATACCATCTGCTGATTTTTCAAAAAGAATGTCTTCATAACCTTCTGAACAATCTGTCCATTCTACTGGTGCATACAGTTCTTCTTCAGTCAGACCTACGGTTCTTGCCATGATTTATTCCAATCTATCTAAAAAATGAGTGACAGCCATACTGAACTCATGAGGCAGTTCAACATGGACATTATGCCCCGCAGTCGGGATAACCGTGAGTTCTAATCCCGAATTCTCAGCCAGGCATTTGAATTTGTTATCGTTCTCGCCACAAATATAGCGAACCGGGAACGACAGGTTTCCAACCTTCTGTTGCAGCTCAGGTTGTTTGGCTAATGATGTAGCCAGTAACATACGTGCTATACCAGACCCAAGGTTATCACTGCGTTTCCAGATCAAACTTTGTCTTTGGTCATGATTTAGTGATGAAAAAACGGGTTGCTGATACCAATCGGCCAGAACTTGCGGTAACGGTTCAGAGGCAAACCGCTGGGCCCATTTCTGATCATTGGCGAATCTCGCGGCACATTCTGATTGTGGAAGCCCAAAATGGCCACCTTCGAGTACCAAGCCAGCAAGGTTCGCCTGATTTTCTGAGCCAGAACAACAAGCATGATACATTGCGAGCCGAGCCCCCAGAGAATAACCAACCAGCACATAGGAACGAACATTACGGTGGTGCAAGGTTTGCTGAATCTGTTGGTTAACCTGCTCGAAATCAGACGGTGCCAACAATTGGCTATGGCCATGCCCAGGCAAGTCAATCGTCAGACAGTAATAGGATGCCGACAAACAATTGACCACCTGACGCCAATCACGTCCGGAACCAAGCAAACCATGCAAGAAGACCAACACCGGACGATCCATTTCAGTAGTATTCTTATGACCATAGGTTTCAGAGTAAAGTGGCATTCCTCACCTCAGCAAATAGTGCTTTCAATAACTCACCACTTTGACCTGAAGGCGTTGTGATTTCAACCAGAGTCGCCCCCGGTTGCATCAACCCCTGACGGCAGGCATGCTCTGCCTCATCCAAAGAGGCTGGGCACTGATAGTCCAGCCCGAACATCGCTGCCGCATGACTAAACTCCAGCCCGTGCGGCATGCGGTACAGTGATTCCCTTTGCTGCTCAGGAACAGGCAGCAAATCAAAAATAGCCCCGCCGTCATTATTCGTGACAAGCACAACAATAGGATAAGGGGCTTGTTTCAGCAGTGCCAGCGAGTTGAGATCATAAAGCAGCGAGGTATCTCCCAGCACACAAAGCAAAGGAGCCTGCCGCGCCTGCTGTACCCCTGCTGCCGTCGCAATCAGGCCATCAATACCCGATGCGCCGCGATTGGCAAATGTCGCAGTCAAGGGCAGTTTGCCACACATATCCAGCAAGCGGACAATCAGACTATTGCCGAGAAATACCTCGGTTTGCTCTGGAAGCCAGTCAGGCAGGTTTGCCGCCAAACTCACTTCATTCAGGCTCTTTTCTCGTCCGGCCAATAATTCAAAATACCCCGCAGAGGCATGCTTTAGCGGATCTGCCCAGCCTTTATGAACCGAATTGGCCATATGCTGGTAGGCCATATCAGCCCACTCTTTTACGTTGGCCTGAATTCGCTGGCTGCGGCGATGAGAAGGGTCTAAGCGAGTTGAAAGCGGATCCACCAACCAATATTGTTGCCACTGGCGCTCAGCTATCAGTTGCAACAAACGCTTGGAAACCAGCCGGGCCCCAAACTGCAGCAAGACCTCGGCCTGTTCAATATATCGACGACACTCGGGATTTTGCATCCAGACGTCAAATCCGGCCCAGTCGCTAGTTCCTCCCGCCTGGGGATCGACCAATAGCGGCCAACCCAGGCAGTCTGCCAAAGACTGGACAGCAGACAGTTCACCCGGAGCCATCCTGCCGGCAATAATGATGCCTTTCTTGGCTATCAACGATGACAATGCTGCAGAATCCAACACTACCGGCCCAGAGACTGCCTGCTGATATTGGGTATACGGTTGGCCATCATTCTGCCAATTGCTTAAAGGTGCCAGATAGCAAGAAAAGTCGGTGTCATCACCGTACAGTGGCTCGGGGTAGCGGCAGTTAAAATGGATTGCACCGCCATGTAACGACTGCTGATACATGGCAGCATCAATGGTTGAGAGCAGCCAGTTTGGTGCGATATCAAGCGTCGGGGATGGGATATCATGAAACTCGGTAACATGATCAGAGAAAATGCCATGCTGACGGATTGCCTGATTAGCCCCGCACTGGATAAGCTCTGGAGGCCGGTCTGAGGTCAGTAGTACTAGCTTTTCCCCAGTCAGGCCAGCTTCGGCAACAGTTGGCAATAAATTAGCAACGGCGGTTCCCGAGGTAACAATAACGGCAACAGGCTGGTGGGAGGCTTTCGCTATTCCCAGCGCCAAAAAGCCCAATCCACGTTCGTCAAAATGGGTGTGCAACGTAAGCTTGTCGTTTTCATCCGCGGCCAAAGTCAACGGCGTCGAGCGCGAACCGGGGGCGATACACACATGTTTCACCCCAAGCCGTGCCAACTCTTCGAGCATCAGCTCGGCCCATTGCTTATTCAGGGCAGCCCGGTATGTCGATTGATTAGGAAGATCCGGTAACGATGTCATTCCTGCCTGAGTCATGCCGTTTTACGCTCCAATTCAGGCTCCTCGGAGCCAAGCAGGCTACATAGAGTCGATGTTTTGCGATCCAGCTCCTGCCACTCACTATCTGCGGTAGAACCCGGAACAATCCCGGCACCGGCAAACAAGTGAAGCTCCTCCCCCATGATCAGGGCACTGCGGATCGCCACACAGAATTCACTGCGCTGACGACTAAGAAACCCCACCGCTCCGCTGTACCAACCGCGGGCAAAAGGTTCATGCTCGGTAATAAAATCCAATGCCTTGTCACGGGGCAAACCGGCAATTGCAGCAGTAGGCTGCAGGCTATCTAACAGGTCGGCGCTGTAAACCTGCTCGTTCAGCTGGGCATCAATGCTGCGCTTTAGGTGCTGTACTTTTCGCAGACGAACAAGCTCCGGGGTATGGGCAACATTCATCGATTCACAGCGGGGAACCAGGCGACTGACAATATCATCAACCACCAGTCGATTCTCATAGCGATTTTTATTGTCGTCCATTAGCCATTGGGCCAATTGATTATCTTCCGATGAATCCTGTCCCCTGCCTATCGTCCCCGCCAGCGCTTCGGTTTGCAGGTCACGTTCCTGGCGTAAAAACAGTCGCTCTGGCGTAGAACCGACGAAGCAGTGCTTGGCATCCATCGCCATCATAAAATGAAAACTACTGATATTGCGGCTTCGGCTGGCCTTGAGCAATTGTGCCGGGGCAACAGGTGTGTCCAGATGCAGCGTCGTACGTCGCGCAAGGACCACTTTCTCGAAAATATTCTGTGAAATCGCATCTAACGCATTGCCAATCATCGTTGACCAGCCTGAATAGTCTGGCGCATAGGAACGTCCGAGGATCTTACTTTTAATCTCAGGAATTTCCGTTGCTTCCGATGTTACCTGCAACAGCGTCTGCAATATCTTTTCTTTGTCATCGACAGAAATATTGACTGCCAGCTGCCAGCTGCCGTCAAAACGGGTCACTTCCAACAAGGGCAAAAAAAAGAAAGAAGAAAGGCAGCGACGATTGCGGCTGGTACGTCCATCAAAAGAACGCCCCCCCCAAATTCGCTGTTCATCCGACAACACTTTTTCTGCTGCCATCGGATCAGTAAATGTTTTGATCTGACCTAGTGCCACCACCTCTTCACGGCTATCTCGAGACTGCCAGTAAAATTTCGGGAAAAGGGGCTGCGACTCCATCCAGTCGATAAGATCGGTATTGACTGGTAAATCCAGCGTCACCGTCAATCGTTGAGTATTTTCTGTCGCTTGTTGAATTTTCTTAATTAAAGACTCAACTGCAGTTTGTAACGCGGTCAAGGTAACCTCACTCAGCTCTAAGCACCCTAGCGGCTCATCCCTGGCTGATTTTAATATGCCAATCACTTGGCACATAGTTCTACCTTTATGTAGGTTAAATGCTTAACCACATAGTGAATGCGCCATTCTACCTCACTAAATGTAATCTGACTAATAAAGTCATGACTCAACACTAATCTACACATCTCATCACAAATGGTCATCATTTCGACCACTGATTAGCCAGTTTCACAGCCGCTGCTCCTCATTGTTGTTCGATGGTGCTAGCGAGGGTGTTACTGGCATGAAGCCCTCGATGTCGCATATGAAAGCAGTGGATAGCACCTAACAAAATAGAATTTAATTATATAAAACACTATTTTCCCCGATTTTTTCCTGCATGCTATTTATTTTATACGGATTCATAGTGTAATTTGTTGTCATAACATAATAATTTGCGCAGGAACCAAGCAATGCACAACATCGGGATGTCATCCAAGTTAAATAATGTTTGCTACGACATACGAGGTCCCGTTCTTAAACATGCCAAACGCATGGAAGAAGAAGGCCATAAGATTCTGAAATTGAATATCGGCAACCCTGCCCCATTCGGTTTTGACGCCCCGGACGAAATTCTGGTGGATGTGATCCGCAACTTGCCGACATCACAGGGCTACTGTGATTCCAAAGGCATTTATCCGGCCCGAAAAGCGGTTGTGCAGCACTACCAAAAACGCGGGATGCTCGATATCGATGTCGAAGATGTCTATATAGGTAACGGGGTGTCCGAGCTCATCATGATGTCAATGCAGGCGCTGCTAGACAACAACGATGAAATTTTGGTTCCTGCGCCGGATTATCCGCTCTGGACAGCAGCCGTTTCGCTCTCTGGTGGTAATCCGGTTCACTATATTTGTGACGAAGAGTCCGACTGGTATCCGGATCTTGATGATATTCGCAGCAAAATCACGCCAAACACCCGCGGCATTGTTCTTATTAACCCGAACAACCCGACAGGTGCCGTCTATAGTCGTGACTTCCTGTTGGAAATTGTTGAAATAGCCCGCCAACATAACCTGATCATTTTTGCCGACGAGATTTACGACAAAATCCTGTATGAAGGAGCCCAGCACACTTCCATTGCACCGCTGGCCGAAGATGTTTTCTGCGTTACCTTTAACGGTCTGTCCAAATCGTACCGTGTATGTGGTTTTCGCGCCGGCTGGATGATCCTCTCCGGGCCGAGACACTTGGCCAAGTCCTATATCGAAGGGCTGGAGATGCTATCGTCAATGCGCCTGTGCGCCAATGTACCGATGCAGCATGCGATCCAGACTGCGCTTGGAGGTTACCAGAGTATCAATGAGCTTATCCTGCCCGGCGGACGACTGCTCGAGCAGCGCGACAAAGCCTATGACATGATAACTTCGATCCCTGGCATTTCCTGCGTAAAACCCAAAGGGGCACTGTATCTGTTCCCGAAACTGGATCAGAAAAAATTCAACATTGTCGATGACGAACGAATGGCGCTGGACTTTCTCCAGCAGGAAAAAGTACTGCTGGTACATGGCACCGGTTTTAACTGGAAGAAGCCGGATCACTTCCGCATCGTGACCTTGCCCCGGGTCGACGATCTCGAAATGGCTATTGGTCGACTGGAGCGCTTCCTGCACAGTTATCGCCAATAGTTAATCCACCTTCGAACACAAGCCTCAGTTTTACTGGGGCTTTTGTTTACCTCTGTATTTTTTCTGTTACCTTTAATTAGATAGTCCTAACTGAATATACCCAATCAGTCTCGCCCCTAGCTGCAAAGAAGTATCGATATGGAAAAAAGTCATTTTTTTGCCCACCTGGCACGTATGAAACTCATCCAGCGCTGGCCGCTAATGCGGAGTGTTTCGACTGAGAACATCTCGGAACATAGCCTGCAGGTCGCTTTTGTCGCCCATGCACTGGCGCTGATCAAAAACCGTAAATTTGGCGGTCATACCAATCCAGAACGAATTGCCCTGCTTGGCATGTTTCATGACACCAGCGAAGTACTAACGGGGGATATGCCGACCCCGATCAAATATTACAATCCGACAATTGCCGAAGAATACAAGAAGATTGAGCTAGCCGCCGAGCAAAAGTTACTGTCAATGCTGCCGGAAGAGTTTCGGGATGATTACGCACCCTTGCTAGACAGCCACACGATAAACAAGGACGACTACACAATCGTCAAGCAGGCAGACAGCCTCTGCGCCTATCTGAAATGCCTGGAAGAACTCAGCGCAGGCAACCATGAATTTGCCCAGGCAAAAAAACGCCTTGAACAAACCCTATCGGAACGTTCCAGCCCCGAGATGGAATACTTTCTTGATACCTTTGTAGACAGTTTTAATCTAACGCTGGATGACATCAGTTAATGACGCAATTTATTCTCAACCCCGACTGGGAAAGCCGTAAAAGCAATGAGCAGAAGATGCGTCGCAACGATCATCGCTCAGCCTATCAACGTGACCGAGCCAGGATCCTGCATTCCGCCGCCTTCCGCCGATTACAGGCCAAAACTCAGGTCCACGGTGCTGGTCACCATGATTTTTATCGCACCCGATTGACTCACTCACTGGAAGCCTCCCAGATTGGTACCGGCATTGTGGCTCAGCTGAAGATCAAACAGCCAACCTTTCGGGATTTACTGCCATCGACCAGCCTGATGGAAAGCCTGTGCCTGGCGCATGATATCGGGCATCCGCCCTTTGGCCATGGTGGCGAGGTCGCACTGAACTATATGATGCGAGAGCACGGCGGTTTCGAAGGCAACGCCCAGACGTTTCGTATTGTGACCCTGATCGAACCTTACACCGAACACTTCGGCATGAACCTGTCGCGCCGCACCCTACTCGGGTTATTGAAATACCCTGCGCTCATCAGCACAACCAGAGCAACGGAGCAACCCGCTGACGTTAGCAACTTTCGTCATCTCAAGGCCAAAGACTGGCATCCGGCCAAAGGAATATATAACGATGATACTGACACCTTTAGTTGGGTTCTCGATTTATTGTCATCGCACGACACCGCTCTATTTAGCCAGATGCGCCATCAGCGTACTAATCCAACCGAACATCTGAAAACACGGTTCAAGTCTCTCGACTGTTCAATTATGGAACTGGCTGATGATATCGCCTACGGTGTTCATGACCTGGAAGATGCAATTGTAATGGGCATTGTCACCCGCGATCAGTGGCATGAAGCTGTCGCCTGCAAGCTGGCCGACTGTGGCGAGCCATGGCTGGAAGCACGTATAGGCAAACTCAGCGAACAGTTATTTGGCACCCATCACCAACGCAAAGATGCCATTGGGGCCATGGTCAATGCCCTGCTGACCTCTATCCATATTGCACCGGCAATACAAAGCAGCTTTGACGAGCCCTTATTGCAGTGGAATGCCTTCCTGTCAGAATCGATGGAACGGGCTCTGGAAGTCCTAAAACAGTTTGTCAGTGACTATGTGGTAAGAAAACCAGAAATCCAACTGGTGGAATACAAAGGGCAGCAGCTGGTGATGGAGCTCTTTGAAGCATTTGCGGCAGATCCTGAACGACTGCTTCCTGCCAATACCCGGGAGCGATGGCTTCAAGCCACCAACAACGGCGAGAATGCCCACCGGATCATCGCCGACTACATCTCGGGGATGACCGATGGCTTCGCCCAGCGGCTCTATAGTACTCTCTTCCAGCCAACCACCGCCGTTGGCGTCGGCCACGAAGGGCATGGGTTTTAGACAAAGCTCCTCCCACTTTTCAAGGGGGAGGGAACTAAAGCACAACACTGACTATAAGTTAGGAATTAAATTCTTGAGTTTCACGTTTATAATTCCTTTCGAAAACCCCCTCCGGCATCTGCTGGATCTGAAACTCAATCATCTGATTAAAAGCATCTAACAGTGGGAAGAACTTTTCTTCCCCTTCCAGCGCAGCCAGAGCCAGATAGCCCGCTTCCACTGTTGAGACTCCCTGATCTTTCGGTGACTTGCGGATCCGATAGTTTCCTCTGTCCGCATTATCTAGATTGACGGTTGGCAAAGCCTGCAGGTTGGTAGAAAGCTGCCACATTTTATAGGCTTTCTTCCAAGTACCATCAAGTAATATCAGTGTTCGTTTTGCCCCCTCATTTCGCGGCTGGCAGGCCAGCCGCGAAATAGGCTTTGAATTCTCACCGGGGTATACTAGATAAATCTCTCGCAGGGGATCTCGCAACAATGCATTTAGTTCATCATGATCAGTAAAATCCTCTCCGACCCACAAGCGCGCATTCGGTAGCGACAGCGTTAGGATACGTGCCGTACCAATTGCACGTTTTACCTCAGACGGGTGTTGTAATATCCACAATTCAGTTTTAGCATCAATGCATTGAATCCAGCTGCAGATACAGGCTTTCTTTGCCTTGCCGCATTGTTCACAATATCGACTCATCGAGGTGACCTTGTCTATTCGTACTTTTCTGATGATTGCCATCACGATTCTGTTCATCGCACAGTGGCCAGACATCCAATCTTGGCTGGCCTGGGATCGCAATGCAATTATCGATGGCGAAGTGTGGCGGATCCTAACAGGAAATCTGACCCATACCAATTGGCCGCATATGATAATGAATACCCTGGCGCTGGCAATCATCACTTTCATTTATCGGATACATTTTTCTGCTCGACCGTATAGCTTGCTGTTGCTGGCACTTGCGCTAGTGGTTGGCACTGGGATCATTGCTACCGACATTCAGTGGTATGCCGGACTATCAGGAGTGCTTCATGGACTCTTTGGCTGGGGGGCAGTAAAAGATATACAGACCAAGCAAAAAGGTGGTTGGCTGCTCCTGTTTGGACTAATAGGCAAGGTCTGCTCGGAGCAATACTTCGGCGGCTCTGCCAGTTCTGAAGCGTTGATCGGAGCCCGGGTAGCCATCGAGGCACATTTACTCGGAGCGATTGCCGGAATCGCAATTGCATTAATTCCTATCGCATTTAAAAAACAATTTAATAGAAACAAGCCATTATATTGACCATTCCGCTTACCACAATACGGCAGAAGGTGTGTCTGGACAGCTCTGCGTTATGGAAGGCCCGTATTGAGCTATCTGATAATGCACAGTTCAATATTAATTTCTGGTCTGAGAAAGAAAAGAAAGACCAACCTTTGTTCAATACCAAAAATAGCAATGAGGTGGGAGCAACACACTAATTAATCCTTTTCTGCCAAGGACGACGAAGAAGAACCACAAACTTCTCTTCTTCAACAGCGACACGATAATTATTAGAGTTTAATCCGCTCCCGGTTCTTGGCAACCGTCGCCGCCCCTACCCCCTTCACATTTTCTAACTCGTCAGCCGTCGCAAACTGTCCATGAGTATCTCGGTATTCGATGATACTCGACGCTTTGTCCGGTCCGATACCTATCAGAAGCTTATCCAACTCTTCAGCGTTCGCTGTATTGATATTCACAGTTATTTCAATGCCTTCATGTTGGTCGCTGCCAGCATGCCCTACAGGCACAAAACACAACGCAGCAATCAGCACTATCGTATGTAACAGTATATTCAAACCAAACCTCCATCAATTAGAACTCATATAGGAATATTGTGATGCTATAGGATGATCAGAATAATGCAGGCGAGAAAGAGGTAAACCAGAATTGAGAGTTATAAGGCAGAAAAACGACGGGCCGCACGATGGCGGCCCGATAACTAATCAATAAATTACAATTAGTTTGCTGGTGTATCCAAAGTTGGATAATTAACTTCTGCAGTATTACGCAGTACATCAAGCGTAGCCATCACATCTTGCTGAGCATTCATTTGCTCAACCTGAGTTGCCAGCTGGCTATCCAAAGCAACCGACTCGACATCAGCCTCAATCACTTCATCCAAAGCAATGATAAGTACATTACCTGACATATCACGAGTCATACCGTACACCGCTTTACCTTCGGCTGGCTTGGCAAGGCCAAATGCAACCTGGGCAACCATACGGTCTGAGCCTGCGCGGCTGATTGTTTGCGCGTCTGAGAAGTTCAGAGCTTCTGTTTCTAGAATATCTGTTTTACCGTCACGAAGAGCAGTAATGATCTCATCAGCTTTCGCCTGAGCAGCCTGCTCGCCCTGCTGAGCCGCTAGCTGCTGTTTAACCGATGCAGAAACCTCGTCAAACGGTAATACCATTTCCTCGCGAGAGTCTTCTACACGCACAACAACGACATGTTCCGGACCAATTTCAATCACATCTGAGTTCAGACCGTCTTCACGTACTTCTGGACTAAATACAGCCTGCATAACAGCAGGGTTAGCCAATACACCCGGAGCATTGTTCTGAGCAAAGAACTCCGTAGTTTGCACGTTAGCGTTTACAGCTGCTGCTGCATCATCCAGAGAATCTGGCATTTCAAAAGCCGTCTCGGCTAGTTGAGTCTGCAGATCATAAAACTCTTCGGCAGCACGCTGCTCGCGAAGCTCGGCTACGATATCATCACGAACATCAGCAAATGGTTTCACCTGAGGCAATTTCACATCGTCAAGCTTGATAATGTGATAACCAAATGATGTCTGGACTAGGGCTGACGTTTCACCTTTATTCAGTGCAAAAGCAGCATCTTCAAACGCAGGATCCATCACACCACGCTCAAACCAATCCAGTTTACCACCCTCTTTGGCGCTAAAGGTATCATCAGAAGATGACTGGGCCAATTTGGCAAAGTCTGCTCCTTCATTCAGCTGTGCCAGCAACTCTTCAGCTTTCGCTTTGGCATCGCTGCTGTCGCCCTGGATCAGAATATGACTTACCTGACGCTTTTCGGCTGTACCGTATTTAGTCTGGTTCTCTGCAAAATACGCTTTCGCATCATCCTCAGAAACTTCCAGCGTTGTTTTCAGGCCTTCGCCAGACAGCTCAATATAAGCTACTTTGACTTGTTCAGGACGTGTAAACATCTGTGGGTTCTGATCATAGAAAGCTTGAATATCGTCAGCTGAAACATCTGCGATTTTCTGGAACTCAGCCACATCCAGCGTTAGGTTACGAATAACACGCTGCTGTTTCTCTAGCTTGGTCAGTGCTGCCAGCTCGTTGCCCAGAGCAAAATCACTGCCCTGAAGAGCAACAAGAAATTGCTGGCGGAGCATGTCAGTTCGCATCGATTCGGCAAACATCTCTGGCGAGAAGCCTGAGCGACGTAACAAAGTATTGTAGACTTCGTTGTCGAACTTTCCGTCACGCTGGAATTCTGGCATTGAGACAATCGCATTACGGATCTGCTCATCGCTGATACGCAGACCAAGTTCTTTAGCGCGCTGCTCAATCAGTACATCATTAACCATACGATCAAGCACGCTACGACGGAACTGCTGCACATAAGCCGGATCGCCCATCAGCGTAGTGAAATACTCACCAAGCTGTGATTGCATGCGGTTGCGCTCATTCTGGTAGGACTGCTCGAACTCGCGTTGACTGATTTCTCGATCATCAATCTTTGCAGCGGCTTGCTGACTGCCACCGGCTAGGTAGCTGCCCACACCGGCAAAAACAAAAGAAAAAATAATTAAGCCAAGAATAATCTTGACCCAAATGCTGCTAGCGCCTTCGCGCATACGCTCCATCATAATCTGCCGTATCTCCTACTAATTCGATCTGGCACGGTGTTGTGAAGAATGCCTTCGTGTACCTAGCCAATGGGCACCAGGCACTGAATATTTCACACTGATACAAAGTAAAAAAAGCGCATCAACCCGATGCGCCCTCATTTCATGCCAAGTTGTCAGTTACTCTGACAACCCGCATCGATGTTTGTTCAATACAAACAGCGGGCCAAAGCCACTGTTAGTTTACAGAATCCTTAAGCGCTTTACCTGCTTTAAAGCCAGGTACTTTTGCCGCAGCAATCTGGATTTCTTCACCCGTTTGTGGGTTGCGGCCAGTACGCGCTGAACGCTCACGTACAGAGAAGGTACCAAAACCAACAAGTGCAACCTGATCACCTGATTTCAAGGTGTCTGAAACAGCGTCAATGAATGCATCCAGAGCACGACCAGCTGACGCTTTAGAAATATCTGCATTTTCAGCAATTTTATCAACTAACTGAGTTTTGTTCACGATTTCATCCCCTCTATGAACCTTGTCCGCAAGCTACCTTGTCAACAAGCTTAAAACTTGTAACGGACAAAAAAATTGTATCAGGCCTAATTATACCAACACAGAACACCTGAGATACGGGTAAGTGTTGATATTATTGAGCTTACAGCGAATTAGACCTAACTTATAGCGATACAAAAAAACGCTGACAAGGCTTTTCGCACTTGAAAGCGTCTTTTCTTTACTTAACTTTGCTGCATGTCACTGTTTTGGGCGTTTACCAGCTCAATGCCCGTCGGATTATTCTGCAGTGCAACTGTCAGCACTTCATCAATCCAGCGCACCGGACGCACTTCCAAATCAGCAATAACGTTATCAGGGATCTCTTCTAAATCACGCTCGTTCTCTTTCGGGATAAGCACCGTCTTGATACCACCACGGTGTGCGGCCAGCAGTTTTTCCTTCAGACCACCAATTGGCAATACCTCACCACGCAAGGTGATTTCACCCGTCATGGCAACATCACCACGCACCGGGTTACCCGTCAGGCTTGAAACCAGTGCCGTACACATAGCAATACCCGCACTAGGACCATCTTTCGGTGTTGCACCTTCCGGCACGTGAACATGAATGTCACGCTTCTCGTAGAAATCAGCGACCACACCAAGACGCTCCGCACGAGTACGCACGACCGTCATTGCAGCCTGAATCGACTCCTGCATCACGTCGCCCAGCGAACCAGTATAGGTAAATTTACCTTTACCCGGCATCGACTCGGTTTCGATAGTCAGCAAATCACCGCCCACTTCCGTCCAGGCCAGGCCGGTTACCTGACCAATGCGGTTGTTCTCTTCGGCTTTACCGTAGTCAAAACGCTGAACACCCAGGTATGCCTTCAAGTTTTCCTGATTAATTGTCACTTTTTTGGTACCAGGATTAAGCAGGATCTCTTTCACCGCCTTACGACACAGTTTAGAAATTTCGCGCTCAAGGCTACGTACGCCCGCCTCACGGGTGTAATAGCGAATGATGCCTATCAGGGCAGAGTCATCAACCTCAACCTCACCAGGCTTCAAACCGTTGCGTTTGATCTGCTTATCCAGCAAATGACGCTTGGCAATATTGAGCTTCTCATCTTCGGTATAACCCGACAGACGGATCACTTCCATACGGTCCAGTAACGGCCCCGGAATATTCATCGAGTTAGATGTCGCGACAAACATGACATCAGACAGATCGTAGTCCACCTCGAGGTAGTGATCGTTAAAGGCGTTGTTCTGCTCGGGATCAAGCACTTCTAGCAAAGCCGATGACGGATCGCCGCGCATGTCCGACGACATCTTGTCGATCTCATCCAGTAGGAACAGTGGGTTTTTTACTTCCACTTTCGCCATTTTCTGGATCAGCTTGCCCGGCATCGAGCCGATATAGGTACGACGGTGACCACGGATTTCCGCTTCGTCGCGTACACCACCGAGTGCCATTCGCACATACTTACGGCCTGTTGCAGCGGCAATAGACTGGCCCAGCGAGGTTTTACCCACGCCCGGAGGACCGACAAGACAAAGGATCGGACCTTTTAGCTTGTTGATACGGCTCTGTACCGCCAAGTACTCAAGAATACGTTCTTTAACACGCTCTAGGCCGTAATGATCGGCATTCAGAACTTCCTCTGCTTTGGCGAGGTTCTTCTTCACCTTGGAGCGCTTGTGCCAAGGTACGCTTAGCATCCAGTCGATATAACCGCGCACAACCGTTGCTTCTGCTGACATCGGTGACATCATCTTCAGCTTCTGTAGTTCCTGCTCAGTTTTCTCGCGCGCCTCAACCGGCATTTTCGACTCTTCGATCTTCTTCTTCAGAGACTCGAACTCATCCGGTGCATCATCCAGCTCACCCAGCTCTTTCTGGATAGCTTTCATTTGTTCGTTGAGATAGTACTCGCGCTGACTCTTTTCCATCTGCTTCTTGACGCGGCCACGAATGCGCTTTTCAACCTGTAGCAGATCGATTTCAGACTCCATCATCGCCATCAGGAACTCGAGGCGTTCCGTGATATCAACGATCTCGAGTACTTTCTGCTTATCAGCCAGCTTCAACGGCATATGAGCAGCAATAGTATCAGCAAGGCGTGCCGCTTCATCAATACCGTTGAGTGAAGTCAGTACTTCCGGTGGGATCTTCTTATTCAGCTTGATAAAACCTTCAAACTGATTAATTGCAGTGCGAACCAGCACTTCCTGCTCGCGCTCATCCATTTCCTGGGTCACCAGGAATTCAGCATCAGCCGTAAAGAATTCATCATCCTTAAGGTTTTCAACTTTGGCACGCTGCTGGCCTTCAACCAACACTTTCACCGTACCGTCAGGCAGCTTCAACAACTGAAGAATGGTCGCGACCGTACCAACATCATACAGATCTTCAATCGAAGGCTCGTCAGTAGCCGCTTCTTTTTGGGCTACTAACAAAATTTGTTTATTGTCATCCATTGCCGACTCAAGACAACGAATAGATTTATCCCGGCCTACAAACAATGGAATAACCATATGAGGGTAGACCACCACATCACGCAGTGGCAGAACGGGAATTTCAAGGCGTTCCGAACGCTCCAAGTTCATATTCTTCTCTCTTCCGTTCAATCTCTCTACTGAGTATATGGGGGTAAAGCGGAAAGATTCAACGGGATAAGTAACAGAAAACAAAAAAGGAGGCAAAAGCCTCCTTTTTTTCAACATTATGAGCAGTTATTAGACAATCACTCAGCGCCAGCTGCTTGATTTTCAGTATTTTCATAAATCAGTAGCGGCTCAGACTCGCCTTTAATTACTGATTCATCGATTACAACTTTACTCACACCTTCGGCAGAAGGGAGTTCGTACATGGTATCAAGCAGAACCGCTTCAACGATTGAGCGTAGACCACGAGCACCGGTTTTACGTTGCATCGCCTTGCGGGCAATCGCTACCAATGCATCGTCACGGAACTCAAGTTCGACGTTTTCCAACTCAAGCAATGCTGCATACTGCTTGGTCAACGCGTTCTTCGGTTCACGCAGGATCTGTACCAGTGCATCTTCGTCCAGCTCGTTCAGAATAGCTGTCACAGGCAGACGACCAATAAACTCTGGGATCAAGCCGTATTTCACCAGATCTTCCGGCTCAACCTGCTCAAACAAGTCGCTCAAAGTACGAGATCCGTCTTTTGAACGAACATCGGCGCCAAAGCCAATGCCTGTACCTGTTGCAACACGCTGATCAACCACTTTATCCAGACCGGCAAACGCACCACCACAGATAAACAGAATCTTAGAGGTATCAACCTGCAAGAACTCCTGCTGTGGGTGCTTGCGGCCGCCTTGCGGCGGAACAGACGCAACCGTACCTTCAATCAGTTTCAACAGTGCCTGCTGAACACCTTCACCCGATACATCACGAGTAATAGAAGGATTGTCTGACTTACGTGAAATCTTATCGATTTCATCGATGTAAACAATACCACGCTCTGCTTTTGCTACATCGTAATCACATTTCTGTAGCAGCTTCTGGATGATATTTTCCACATCTTCACCAACGTAACCCGCTTCAGTCAGCGTGGTTGCATCAGCCATAGTAAACGGAACATCCAGCATGCGTGCCAGCGTTTCCGCCAACAGAGTCTTACCACTACCGGTCGGGCCGATCAGCAGAATGTTACTCTTACCAAGCTCAACACCGTCACTGGTGGTATCGCCATTTCGAAGACGCTTGTAATGGTTATATACCGCTACAGCCAGTACCTTCTTCGCATGGTTCTGACCAATAACGTAATCATCCAGGTTCGAACGAATTTCCTGTGGCGTAGGTAGCTCGCTGCCGTCACGCTTTGGCATCACTTCTTTAATTTCTTCACGAATAATATCGTTGCATAAATCAACGCACTCATCGCAAATATAAACAGAAGGGCCTGCAATCAGCTTGCGAACTTCGTGCTGACTTTTGCCGCAGAAAGAGCAGTACAGCAGTTTTCCACTACCACTCTCTTTTCGCTTATCTGTCATTCGCTAACCTCTTTTTGGGATTCAACCCATCATTGCCTTGTTTTGAGTGTATAACAACTCTTATCATTTTGCTCCGCGTCTCAGCAAACCTGTGCCACGGAGCCAAAAACAGAGTTACTCACGGTTACTCAAAACTGCATCTACCAAACCGTACTCAACTGCTTGCTCTGCTGACATGAAGTTATCACGGTCAGTATCGCGCTCAACCACTTCGAGTGGCTGGCCAGTATGTTTGGCAAGCATACTGTTTAGTCGTTTCTTGATAGTTAAAATTTCTTGTGCATGAATCTGAATATCAGATGCCTGCCCCTGGAAGCCACCTAGCGGCTGGTGAATCATCACACGCGAATTCGGCAGACAGAAACGTTTGCCTTGCGCACCACCAGCGAGCAGGAATGCCCCCATTGAACAAGCCTGCCCCATACAAAAAGTGCTCACGTTCGGCTTAATATGCTGCATCGTGTCATAAATTGACATACCTGCAGTTACCGAGCCACCCGGAGAATTGATGTAAAGGAAGATATCTTTGTCTGGATTTTCAGACTCAAGGAATAAAAGCTGTGCAACCACTAGGTTGGCCATGTGATCCTCAACCTGACCGGTCAGAAAAATCACACGCTCTTTTAGTAGTCGGGAATAGATGTCGTAAGAACGCTCACCACGAGAAGTCTGCTCGACCACCATAGGTACCAGCGCATTCATAATTGGCGACATGGCGTTGTTTTCTTGGTAGCTCATAACGTTATTTCCCTAAAATAAATGGCCCGAATGAAATTACTCTCACACGGACCATTGTTAGCAGAAGATTTGAAACAAAGTCAAATCTCTACAGTAATTTCAGCAAATTAAGCTGCAGGTTGCTGTTGGTTCATTAGCTCGTCGAAGCTAACTTCTTTATCAGAAACCTGTGCTTTAGCTAGAAGTGCGTCAATCGCCTGCTCTTCTAGAGCAACGTTACGCATGTTGTTCATCATCTGCTCGTTCTGCTCGTAGTAAGCAACAACTTCTGTTGGATCTTCGTATGCAGAAGCCATTTCAGTGATTAGCGCTTTAACACGCTCGTCATCTGCTTTCAGCTCTTCAGACTTGATCACTTCACCAAGAAGTAGGCCAACTACTACACGACGCTTAGCCTGCTCTTCGAACAGCTCACGTGGTAGCTCAGGAGTGTTCTGAGCATCACCGCCGAAACGCTGAGCCGCCTGCTGGCGAAGAACGTTGATTTCCTGATCGATAAGTGCAGCAGGAACTTCGATGTCATTTTGTTCGATTAGGCCGTTAAGAACCTGATCTTTGATGCGACCTTTAACTGCTTGCTTAAGCTCGCGCTCCATGTTCTTACGAACTTCAGCTTTCAGACCGTCAACAGAACCGTCTTCAACACCAAACTTAGAAACAAACTCTTCAGTTAGCTCAGGTAGCTCCTGTGCTTCAACTTTATGCAGTTTGATAACGAAAGAGGCAGCTTTACCTTTTAGGTTCTCAGCGTGGTACTCTTCTGGGAAAGTTACTTCTACAGTAAACTCGTCACCAGCTTTCTTACCAACAACACCGTCTTCGAAACCTGGGATCATGCGGCCCTGGCCCATTGCTAGAGCAAAGCCTTCCGCTTTTCCGCCTTCGAATTCTTCACCGTCTACAGAACCTGTGAAATCGATAGTTACACGGCTATCAGCAACTGCTGCAGCGTCAACCTCAGACCAAGTTGCCTGTTGCTTGCGTAGTGTATCAAGCATAGTCGTAACATCTTCGTCTTTAACGTCTACTGCTGGTTTTTCAACAGTGATTTTGTCAAGACCAGATAGTTCGATCTCTGGGAAGATTTCGAAAGACGCTTTGAATACTAGGTCTTTGCCTTCTGCGATTTCCACAGGAGCAAAAGTAGGCGCGCCAGCTGGGTTGATTTTTTCTTTAACGATCGCTTCGATGTAGTGACGCTGCATCACTTCACCAAGGATGTCTTGACGTACAGAAGCGCCAAACATACGAGCAACCATTTTAATTGGCGCTTTACCTGGACGGAAACCATCGAAACGACGATTTTTAGCAATTTTTTTCAGTTCTGCTGTTACTGCATCTTCAATGTTAGCAGCAGGAACTGTGATAGTTAGATGGCGTTCTAGGCCTTCAGTGGTTTCAACGGTAACTTGCATTTTATTTAACCTCAAAACTTACTCAGTAATTCTCTGAGTGATGTTGCCGATCAGTCATATGCTGACGGTGGCATCCTTTCGTGTTATGGCGACGACCGAGCCGAAACCATAACGCCTTAATTCTGATAATTTCTGTTTCTGCTGGCCTTGAAGCCACTGATCCAGAAATTAAAACGCGGTATTATAACGGGCCTACAGCCCGCCGTCGAGACAGAGTCGACTCAACCGCACTCAAACCTTTCACACAAGATAGGGGCAAAAATTCCATTTTCAAGGGTAAATAGTAAAAATTGCCCTACCTTTTCTGTTTTTTTGACAATGAATTGGAATATCGCCACCAAACGCTACGCGAATGCTGCTTTTGTGCTCAGGACACAACACATTCAAATGACTACATTTTGAGCAGGAACTACGCACAGACAAGCCGACAGCTTTCTATTTTGGGGAGGGAATGACATGAAACGGGTAACTAATGAAAAAATCAAAAACATTCTAAATAAGCAACAGCAAGCACATAAGGTGCAAGCGATCGAGGATATCATTCTTGTTAGCAATAACAGGTAAAAATTTGCCCGTATATAAGGAGATCCATCATGAAAAGGAACAAAGCAAAAATAATCGCTTGTTGGCAACCGTCAAACCCGAGGGAAATAGCCGCATTAAAAGCACTTTTAGTTCAAGAGATCGGCGGACAACCCAAACATCACCCAGGCGGAACAGGGAAAATGGGTAATAACTCAGGGCGAGTTATTCGCTAATCGGTAAAATGACAACGAACTTTCACCAAGGAATCAAAAAATAAATTGGTTGTTCAGAGAAAAGTGTTACTGAAAGGGGAATGGCGCGCCCTGCAGGATTCGAACCTGCGACCACATCCTTAGAAGGGACGTGCTCTATCCAGCTGAGCTAAGGGCGCTAAATAAATGCGTAACGCTAGGTTACGGGACGGGATTATACGTCCCCTGACAGTTACGTCAATGCTTTTTCTCTGAATTTACCGTCCTCTCGCACCAAGTGCTCAAAGTAGCAACAATTCGCATTAAATTCAGTAAGTAACTGAGATAAGAATGCGATTCCCCGTAATAACCAACACACTATCGAAATGTAATAAAACGCCACGAACAGGTACTCAGCACTGACTTAGAACGCAAAGCCAACATATCATACTGTTTTTACTTTTCCGCAAAAAGCAAACGTTTGCGCTGTAGATCTCAGTCACATTCTTTGCGACAATGTCAACGATCCGTTAACTACACAGCCCAAAGGATAATCATGGCCGCTCAAATAATTGATGGAAAACTTATCTCCCAAACTGTTCGTCAAGAAGTTGCTGCCCGTGTAAAAGCGCGTGTTGAAGCGGGATTGCGTGCTCCTGGTTTAGCCGTAGTACTTGTCGGGCAGGATCCTGCCTCACAAATTTATGTCGGCAGCAAACGGAAAGCATGTGATGAGGTCGGTTTTGTATCCAAGTCTTTTGACCTTCCGGCGACAACTTCAGAGACTGAGTTGCTGGCCCTGATCAACGAGCTTAACAGCGATAGTGGAATCGACGGCATTTTAGTTCAGCTGCCGCTACCTGCAGGCATCGATACCACTAAAGTACTTGAAGAAATCGATCCGGAAAAAGATGTCGATGGCTTCCATCCCTACAACGTAGGCCGTCTATGCCAGCGTATTCCTAAGCTACGCTCTTGTACGCCCAAAGGCATTATGACGCTGCTTGAACGTTATAATATTGCCGTTCGAGGCAAACATGCTGTTGTTGTCGGCGCATCAAACATCGTCGGTCGTCCGATGACCCTCGAGCTGTTACTGGCTGGTGCAACGACCACTACCTGCCACCGCTTTACCAAAAGCCTGGAGCAGCATGTTCGCCAGGCAGACATTTTGATTGTCGCAGTCGGCAAGCCTAACTTTATCCCGGGAGAATGGATCAAAGAGGGAGCCACGATTATGGATGTCGGTATCAACCGATTAGACAGCGGAAAGTTGGTCGGTGATGTCGAATACGATATCGCCCGCGAGAAAGCCCGCCATATTACACCAGTTCCCGGTGGTGTCGGTCCGATGACAGTCGCAACTCTGATTGAAAATACGCTACTTGCGTGTGAGCAGTATCATTCGGATTAAAAAGGTTCGAGTTGATAACTTCTAAAAAAAGATATCCCACCCTAGCCCTCCCCTTCATAAGAGGAGGGAACAAGAGCCTAGGGCTTACTACCTAAAGCGTCTTTACCACTTCTTTCAGGTAAGCAGTAAAGTCTTCGCCTAGGGTTCCGTGACGCATACCGTACTCAACAAAGGCCTGCATGTAACCTAATTTACTTCCACAGTCATGGCTCTTGCCCGACATATGGAAGGCATTCACTTGTTTCGATTCCATCAGCATATCAATGGCATCAGTTAGCTGGATTTCATCACCCGCACCGACAGGTGTTCGCCCAAGCAAATCCCAAATTTCAGCAGGAAGTACATAACGACCAACAATTGCCAAGTTCGAAGGAGCTTCTTCCAGAGTCGGCTTTTCAACCACCTTGGTCATCGGTGTCGTTTCACCCGGCTTAAGCTCAGCACCGTTAATGTCTGCCACACCATAGCTAGAAACATCTGACATTGGCACTGGCTCAACCATAACTTGGCTGATCTCAGTCTCGTTGAACGCGCTCACCATTGCAGCCATATTTTCCTTGCGCAGATCGCTGGCAACATCATCGAGAATGACATCAGGAAGAACGACGGCAAACGGCTCATCACCTACCAATGGACGGGCACAAAGGACGGCATGGCCCAAACCTTTTGCCTGCCCCTGACGAACATGCATGATCGTCACATCCTTCGGGCAAATGCTTTGTACTTCATCAAGCAGCTGACGCTTGACACGCTTTTCAAGCGTCGCTTCCAGTTCGAAAGACGTATCGAAGTGATTCTCAATCGAATTTTTCGATGAATGGGTTACCAGTACTATTTCTTTGATACCCGCGGCAACACATTCGCTAACTACATATTGGATCAAAGGCTTGTCGACGATTGGCAGCATTTCTTTTGGAATCGCTTTGGTTGCAGGCAACATACGCGTACCAAGGCCGGCAACCGGAATCACCGCTTTACGAACAGGGGAAGTATTAGACATTCTTAATTCCATTAATAATAATTGGGCAACTATAACAAACAGGCAGAAAACTATCGATACGGTTTCTGACAGTCATACTGCCGTCATTTCTTCACAAGATCTTCATTTTGCACACTGACTTTAACCGGTTTACCCAGCAAGTTAATCATCATAAACGACCGCTTCTCGCCGTCAGGCTCCTGGTAAATGGCTTCGATGCCCTTGAACTGCCCCTGGGTCAATTTCAGGCTTTCACCTGGCTGAGGCAGGCTCGATAGCTTCGTCTGATGCTCTTCATTATCCTCATTCATCATTAGTCCATAGATTAGATCTGGCTGAACCGTCTGGGGGGTGGCTCCTTGTCGAATAAAATTAGCAACCCCCCGCGTTGACCGGATTGTTGTATAACTGATATCTTCCGGATCAAAATAGACAAACATATAGCCCGGGAATAAAGGTTCTGCGCATTCAATTCGCTTGCCTCTGACAATTTTTTGCACCGTTACCTGAGGGTAGTAGCACTCAACACCTTGGCGATCGAGATTGATCACTGCGCGTTCCTGCTCACTGCGCTTACAATATAGGAGGTACCAGTCTTTCATAATATTTTTTGCCTAACTTACGCCAACTGTCATTCTCCCTAAATTATAAGTACTGGTAAACAAAGAACAACTTATTCCAAACCGATTGATATAACGTAAATTTATAGTTTCCCGCCGCCACAAATGTAACAACTGTTAAAAACACAAAAAACCAGCAAAAAGAACCACAAAAAACACAAAAAACAGCACGCCAGACCAGTCCATAACAAAAACACAAAATCATAATCCAAATACCCTCTGTAAATCTGAGTTTTCATTTTTGAGCAAATGATATGCAACTCTTGCTAAATCAACAACTTGCATTGTTTTTCATTTGTTCTGCAAATGTGAAAATTTGCAGTTTAAAAGTTTGTGCTTTATAAAAAGAGCCGAATTTGCAAACACACATACAACTCAATACAGAGAATAATTATGAGCAATCTGAGAAGTGGTACATTGCTTGGCCACCCAAAAGGTTTGTTTTTACTGTTTGGAACAGAACTGTGGGAACGATTTTCTTACTATGCCATGCGCGCAATATTGGTGCTTTATCTCACTGATAAAACCATCAACGGCGGCCTAGGCTGGTCGACTCAAGACGCACTTAACCTCTACGGCATCTACACCGGTCTCGTCTACATCACTCCTCTAATTGGTGGATGGATTGCCGACAACTTCCTTGGACAACGCCGCTCTATCATCATTGGTGGTCTCCTGATGGCGCTAGGTCAATTTACTTTGGCGCTACCAAACAGCATGGTTGACCCTCACTCAGTCACCGCTTTCTACCTAGGTTTAGGTCTACTAATCATCGGTAACGGTATGTTCAAACCGAACATTTCTACCATGGTGGGTGACTTATACCAGGAAGGTGATAACCGTCGTGACGGTGCTTTCACTATCTTCTACATGGGTATCAACCTTGGTTCGTTAATGGCAGGTATCATTGCTGGTGCCGCTTCTGCTGCATATGGTTGGAAAGCTGGCTTCCTGACAGCAGGCATCGGTATGCTGCTAAGCCTAGTTACTCAACTGGTGTTCGCAGAACGCCTGCTGGGTGATATTGGTAAAGTACCAGCAGCAAAACGTGCAGCTGCAATGAACAAATCTGGCAAACAAGAGCCAATGACCAGACAAGAACGTGATCGCCTGAAGGTTATCATGATCATGGGTCTGTTCGTGGTTATCTTCTGGGCTGGTTTCGAACAAGCCGGTGGCCTGATGAATATTTTCTCTCAGCAGTACACTGACCGTATGATAGGTAGCTTTGAAGTACCTGCGGCATGGTTCCAATCGCTGAACCCGTTCTTTGTTATCACACTCGCTCCAATTATTGCCGGCATCTGGGTGAAATTAGGTCCAAAAGAGCCAAGCTCTCCAATTAAATTTGCAATGGGTCTGTTCTTCCTTGCCATTGGTTTCCTATGCATGATTGGTGCGGTAATGCAGCAGGGTGGCGACATTACAGTTAAGACATCTATGATGTGGCTAGTTGGCGCATACTTCTTCCACACGCTTGGTGAGCTTTGCCTGTCTCCAATTGGCCTGTCAATGGTAACCAAGCTTGCTCCGCTTCGTCTGGCTTCTCTGATGATGGGTGCATGGTTCGGCTTTAACGCTATTGCTAACTATGTAGCCGGTATTATTGGCTCGCAAGTTGGTGAAGCTGGCCCAATGGCTATCTTTAGCGGTATCGCGATTGCAGCAACAATCGCAGGTGTACTACTGCTACTTTGCTCAAACCAGCTTATCCGCTGGATGCACGGTGCTGAAGGAAAAGCCGTCGAAGAAGATACAACCGACGCTCAGCCTGTTGAAGCATAATAAACATTGATAACTAGTTTCTAGAAATTAGTTTCAGGTAACAGCAAAAAGCGAGAACTTTTGGTTCTCGCTTTTTTATTCTCTTAAAATCCACACCGCTTTAATGTAAGGCTAAAACTTGCCGATCCAATCTCGCTCAGTGACAATCGGCCACCAGATTCTGACAGCGGCAGAGCTATCGTATCGTTTTGGTATGCCTTCATCCCAAGCCAAGGCTGGGCTACCAGTTCTTTATTACCATCACTGGTTTGTAACACAGCCGCCAGCCCCGTTGAAGTCACCGACAGGCTTTTATCACAGGCATCAAATATCCCGAACAACGCTTTAATAGGCGCAGCATAACCGGAGTGTTTCATGCCCTTTTCAATTAATTGGATTAAGCTTCTAATGTCGTGTTCTTCTGACATTCGTGTTCGCAGGTAATCGTTAAAAAAAGCGCGAATAAGCAAGGTGGTTGCCGTTCCATTATCGTTATCTGAGGATGAGTCTACTAAATAAAAAGCCAAGCGCCCATCCATCAGCCAAGTGTAATCCAACAAGACAGGCTGAACATCAGTTGATTGCAATACACAGTAATTCAGCTGCCAGTCTCCCTGCTTTGATTCCGTTTCGGGCATCAACCCCAACAACAATTCTCGAGCTGCTCGCGGGTTGGCTTTGAGCTCATCAATATGCCATTCCAGCTCTTCATCAATACAACTTTCATCTTCGCCAATGCCAAACCACTGACTAGAGAAGTCCCTATTTTCCATAGCAGAATCTTGAGACTTTAGAACTGATAACATTGCTGACTTTAGCACCATGATGTTATCAAGAGGCTTGACAAGAAAATCTTTGACACCGTGTCGGAGTGCCGTTGCAACATCACCCATGTCCCCTGTGCCAGAAATAACAATAATTGGCAGCATCGGGTACTGAACGGAAATCTCTTCGACAAACTCCATACCTGTCAGCACCGGCATTGCCAAGTCACAAAGCAGTACATCAGGAATACTGTCTCTCAGGGCCTGTAATCCAGCAAGACCATCTTCAGCTTCACGCACGTTACATCCCTGACTTTTAAGGAAACCAGTAATCATTCCGCGAAAAACAGGATCATCTTCGACCACGAGAACATCTTTATCCTCAAGCAAAGGTTGTGCCCTCCATGAATGATGATTTACTCCCTCCTGAGCTTGCTCAGGAGCACGAACAGATTTGCCGGATTGAGTGTGCATAAAGACTCGAACTGCTAACCAATCTATCAAAAGCATAGGCCGGAATTAATATTCCGTCATAACTATCGCACCTTTCAATCTGTAAAAAATTTGATTATGCAACCTACTTCAAAAATTAACCTTTTCAAGGCGTAAAGGTTGGTGGGTTGATAGGTAGAACTGTGATGATATTGATTTACAGCAAAACTTATTGGGATAATGACATCTCGTAGCACAATTTGTTATACCATTCTCCGATTATAAGTTTTCAGTGATTGTATAACTATGAAGCTTGACGATTTAAATTTGTTTCGTATGGTTGTTGAACACGGCAGCTATACTGCCGCCTCTCGAAAAACTCAGGTACCTGTCGCTACCTTAACACGACGGATCCAAGCCCTGGAAGAATGCCTTAGCATTCGTCTGTTAAACCGTCATGCCCGAAAGCTTTCACTAACAGAAGCCGGACAAAAATTTTACGACGACTGCAGTCCTTTACTCCAGCAGTTAGTTGATACTACCGAACATATCAGTGAGGAATGTAAAGGAGCCACGGGAAAACTAAGAATTGCCGCTCCTTCTAATCTCACAAAAGTAATGCTGCAGCCAATGCTCAATGCATTTATGCAAGATCACCCAGCTATCAATATCGAACTGCATATGAGCAGCGAACCTGAGCAGCTTGATCCAACAGATTGGGATGCCATTTTTAGGGTAGGCCCACAACGAGACTCAACCCTAATTGCCAGGCGCATCAGTGCAGTCAAAGATATTTTGGTTGCCAGCCCTGAATATTTGAGAAACAACGCTGAACCCAAGCATGCCCAGGATCTCCACCAACATTCACTACTTAAAGGCAAGCCACTGCTTCGCTGGCGCCTAACTGACAGTAATGGCGAGACGATTGCCGTTAATGAGCGGGGACGCTTTGAAGCCAATCAGCTTAATGTTGTTCGCAAAGCATGTGTAAGTGGTTTAGGGATCACTCTTATGCCGGATGTGATGCTGGAGAAGTATATTGAATCTGGTGAGCTGGTACGTATTTTAGAAAATTGGTCTGCCAACCCACGTGAAGTTTATTTACTCTATAACCACCGCGATTATCAACCAGAAAAGCTTCGTCTGTTTATAGAATTCGCCAGCGAATACTTCAAGTTATAACCCCCGTCTACCTATCATATTCCCAGCCGGGCTCCCCGGCTGGTTCGTACCAATTTCTTGCCAAGCCAGATAACCCAGACTAAACGTTAATAGACTGAATAGAACAATTGGCGGCCCCCAAACGAGGCCTTCGAGTCAGTAGACTTTTGCGTCAAGGGTTACTAATTATTTTATCAGTAAGACCAAGAGCACAATCGTGATTAGGGGAAAGTGTTCTTTGAACCAATAACTTTATCGTGCGAACTTTCGCACCTGATAACGAGGAAACGTTATGATTCTGGGACATTTATTTGGGCTATATACTCACCCGAAACAAGAGTGGCGTACCATTGACAAGGAGCATGAAGGCGTCCAAAGCAGCCTTTCTCATATCTTGCTGATCGCCTTGCTGCCGCCGACCTTTGCCTTCATCTCAAGCGTCTTTATCGGCTGGCGAATTGGAGTCGGCGAACCAATCTTCCTTACTCAGTCCAGTGCCTTGGGCATGTCAGTTGCCATGTATTTCGCGCTCATTGCGGGTGTCTTTGCCCTCGCCTACCTAACGTACTGGATGAGCCATACATTTGGTTCTACGCCAACCTATACCCAAGCATTGGAACTCGCGGCCTATACTGCGACACCGCTGTTTATGATCAGTATTGCGGCTATCTACCCTCAAGTCTGGTTCTTGATGATTGCCGGTCTTATCGGGGTCGCCTACTCCGTGTACCTTCTCTATACCGGCGTCCCGATTTTAATGCATATCCCTGAAGAACGGGGGTTCATCTACGCCAGTTCGATTGTAACCTGTGGGCTTGTTTTACTGGTCTCGATTATTGCAGGATCGGTGATTCTGTGGAATCTCGGGCTGGGTCCGCAATTTAGTCATTAGGCGGCGAGAACCAAGATACGAAAACCTAGTTCGTAGAAGCGAGTTAAAGCGAGAGTAAAAAAACGCCTTCTTTTAAAGAGGAGGTTGGGAGGGGGTTATTCGTACAAACCCCTCCCTAACCCTCCCCTTCCCAAGGGGAAGGGACAAGGCGCTACACTAGCCCCCTTCGTTGTGTAACTCTAGGTTCGCTAAGCCCTGCTGAATAACACGCTTTGTCTTTGAATCTTCGCTACGCAATGACTCCAAGTATTCCAGGTACTCTTGGTTTACATCACCTGTCACGTAAGTACCACTGAATACCGAAGCTTCGAACTGAGGGATATCCGGATTTCCTTCATACACCGCCGCAACCAAATCTTCGAGATCTTGGAAAATCAGTCCGTCAGCCCCAATCATCTTGCTAATTTCATCCACCTCGCGTCCATGAGCAATTAACTCGTTGGCACTTGGCATATCAATCCCATAAACATTCGGGAACCGTACTTCAGGCGCTGCCGATGCCAGGTATACCTTACGTGCTCCGGCCTCACGAGCCATTTCGATAATCTGCTCGGAAGTTGTCCCACGAACGATCGAATCATCTACCAGCAGGACACTTTTGTCTTTAAACTCTGAACGGATAGCATTAAGCTTGCGACGAACTGACTTGCGGCGCATTTGCTGCCCCGGCATGATAAACGTACGACCAACGTAACGGTTCTTAACAAAGCCCTGACGATAAGGCTTGTCGAGTGTACGGGCGATTTCCAACGCACTATCGCAAGATGTTTCAGGGATTGGGATCACCACATCGATATCCAGATCATCCCATTCCCGCTTAATTTTCTCACCCAGCTTGGTTCCCATACGAACGCGCGCACCATACACCGAGACCTTGTCGATAAAAGAATCAGGTCGGGCGAAATACACAAACTCAAAGATGCATGGATTCAGGACCGGGTTATCGGCACATTGCTCAGTATAAAGCTCGCCGTCGAATGAAATATAAACGGCTTCGCCCGGTGCAACATCACGGACAAAATCAAAACCGACAGCATCAAGAGCGACGGATTCTGAAGCAACCATATATTCTGTTTTACCATTAACCTCACGCTTGCCCATACATAGCGGACGAATACCGTGAGGGTCTCTAAATGCAATAATGCCATGACCGATAACCATCGCCACAACAGCATAGGCACCTTTCACAATCCGATGGACTTCACGTACAGCTGTAAATATATCGGCGGGGTTTATCGGATAGGATTGGGCATTTTCTAATTGATTGGCGAGAACGTTGAGAAGTATTTCTGAATCAGAGGTCGTATTAACATGACGCCTGGCTTGTTCAAACAGTGTCTCCCTGATATCGGCAGCATTGGTAAGGTTACCGTTATGCGCCAAAGAGATGCCGTATGGCGAGTTTACGTAAAACGGCTGCGCTTCTGATGCGCTTGAGCTTCCCGCCGTCGGATAGCGTACATGACCAATACCTACATTGCCCTGAAGACGTTGCATATGCCTCGCTTCAAACACATCACGTACAAGACCATTTGCTTTACGCAGACGGAAACGATTGCTTTCCAGGGTAACAATACCGGCAGCATCCTGGCCGCGATGCTGTAGCACGGTCAGTGCATCATAGATAGACTGGTTTACCGGGGTTGAACCCACGATTCCGACAATACCACACATGTCCTAAATCCTCGTCACGCATTAAGTGCAATTATAACAGTTCACCCAAATCACTCTTTCCTGCCGAGACCCGGAATAACCGCTCCCAACAGGAAAAAAATGAATCAATAAACTGTCTAAATACCGATGCTACAGTGCACCGGGCAAAAAGCTTGATGTGTCTTTGAGGTAAGTGAAAAACCACTCAATCACGACGCCGAACTGCGGGATCAGCTGCGACTCTTTCCACCAGTCGGCACTTGAAAACCCTGTAAACGCATCGATGAAGAACAGTAGGGCCGATACGATAAGTACCCCCCTCACTCCACCAAAGACAACTCCCAGAACCCGATCTGTCCCTGACAGACCCGTTTTCTGTACTAACTGTCCTATCACATAGTTCACCACGGCACCGACAATCAGTGTGGCAATAAACAATGCGGCGATGGCGCTACCGTTTCGTAGCATCTCATCCTGAATATTCGTGAAGTATGCCGCTAGCTCGATATAAAAATTACTGGCAATAAAAAAGGCAGCAAACCAAATTACCAGTGACAACGCTTCCTTAACAAATCCACGGATCAAACTGACCAGTGCCGAGAAGCCTATTACGCCTAAAATTACGTAATCAATCCAGATCATCATTTGTTGTATTCGTCTTGTTGGTGCGTATTCTAACAGAAAAAATGAGAACGCAAACGTTTACCTAAGGGTTAAGTGGGTTAAATCTGAGCAATCGGCCCTTTAATCCCGTTAATTTTTCCAAATCTTTGAGCTGAGTAGATAGCTTCGTTTTGGATATATCAGGCCCAACAACAACTCTCGCCAAATCGCCCTGTTGAGGCTCTTTAGGAAAAACATGCGCCTGATAACCAGCACCTCGCAGTTTGGCCACGAGCTGATTGGCATTATCAAAATTTCGAAAAACGCCAAGTTGAACGACCCAACCGCTATCCTTGTTGCCTGTTTTTGGCTCTGTCACCGGTGAAGGTTCAACATTGACCGTTCCACTGGCCGAAACCGATGCTGTACCCTGCTGCTCATCAACGACAACGGTAACAGGTTCAGGCGGCAAGTCGACCTCGGCAAACTCGGGCTCGGGGATCGTCACAAACTCATCTTCCTCGCCAATTTCTGGCTGAAGAGGAATACTGGCGAACTGCTCTTGATAATGCTGCTTCTTGCCATCAAATAAATCAGGCAGAAAAATAACGCCGATTGCCACCAGAATAATGGTTCCGACTAATCGGCTTTGAAATTTACTTGCCACATCTACTCCTGTGTTGATGCTAAGTGACTGGAGATCTGGCCGACAGTGTAAAACGAGCCAAATACGATTACCATATCCTCTTCACCGGCTTCTGTCAGCGCTGTGTCATAAGCCTGCTCTGGCGTTTGGTAAGGCTGAATATCACCGGGCAAATAGGCAATGATCTCATCGGCTGTCGCTGCCCTAGGGCCTTCTAGCGAAGCCGGATACCACACATCCACAATTGAACGCATCTCAGCGACAGTGGCTGCAATATCTTTATCATGCAGCATTGCCACAACGGCATGAATTCGCCCTTTCTTTTCTCGCTGCTTCACTATTTCGAGCTGCTTGGCAAAATACTGGGCCGAGTGAGGATTGTGTGCGACGTCTAAAATCGTCAACGGTAAATCGGAAATCTGCTCCATACGACCAGGCAAAGAGGCACTCGCCAAGCCTTTGGCAATATTTTCATCGCTAATATCCAGCTCAGCCGCTCCCAGCGCCATCAACGCAGTTGCTGCATTGGGAAGAGGAAGTGCAGGAAGTGGCAAGTTATTGAGATCAAACGCTCCGCAATGCCAGCTCCAGCTGGTATCTGATTGTTTGTAATCAAACTGATAGCCAACCTGATATAGCTTGGCGTTAATATCATCAGCGTGGGCCGGAACACTTGCCGGAGGGTTGGGCTGACCACAAATCGCAGGCTTCTGCGATCTGAAAATACCGGCTTTTTCATAACCGATCACTTCAATGTCATCACCCAGCCAGTCAACATGGTCAACAGCCAGGCTGGTGATCACCGATACATCATGATCAACGATATTGGTGGCATCAAGACGACCGCCCAGGCCCACTTCCAAAATAGCCACGTCCACCTGGTGCCGCTTGAAAAGCTCCAGTGCTGCCAGTGTACCAAACTCGAACAGGCTCAAACTCACTTCTTGGCGATACAGTTCAATGGCTGCAAAAGCCCCACAATTTTCATCATCGGCCAGCTCTTTGCCATTAATACGGACACGCTCGTTATATCGAACCAGGTGAGGCGAACTATAGACACCGACCTTGTAACCGGCATCAAGCAAGATGGCTTCCAGAATCGCGCAGGTAGAGCCCTTACCGTTAGTACCGGCAACGGTGATGACATGCTGTGCAGGTTTTGTCAGCTGACCACGTTGAGCAACACGAAGAGCTCGGTCTAATCCAAGATCAATGGAACTGGTGTGGAGGTTTTCTAAATAAGTCAGCCAGGAGGCTAATGGGGCGGTGGCTTGTGGTGCTGTCAATCCGGACATTTGCTATCGTTCTAAATTAATACCTATGATAGCTACTAATTTAACACTGAACCGAGTTTGAATTCATGTAAACACACTAATAAATTCACTCAAAACACTACTCTGTGAGCATGACTGATAGTTTTACTGTCTGCCAAACCCGGTTCAATGGTAGAAAAACGTTATTCCTGCTCGTTCTCTACTTTTGTCTCTGCTTCGTCTTTTGCGTCCTCGACAGCAGCCGCCGGCGGTACAACCGGTACAACCATAGGCGACGTTGCATGAGTTAGCTTGGCAATAATGCCACCAATACGCTGACGCATCTCTCGACGGTCAACAATCATGTCAATCGCGCCGTGATCTAGCAGGAACTCACTACGCTGGAAACCTTCAGGTAGCTTTTCGCGCACAGTTTGCTCGATAACACGCTGACCAGCAAAACCAATCAGTGCTTTGGGCTCACCGATGTTGATATCACCCAGCATTGCCAAACTTGCCGATACACCGCCCATAGTAGGATCTGTCAGTACAGAGATAAACGGCAGGCCATTGTCAGAAAGGCGCTCCAGTGCAGCACTGGTTTTCGCCATCTGCATCAAAGACATCAACGCTTCCTGCATGCGAGCGCCGCCACTGGCAGAAAAACATACCAAGGCGCACTTGTTAGCAATCGCTTCATCGACAGCGTGGACAAATTTAGCCCCGACAACAGAACCCATCGAGCCGCCCATAAAGGAAAACTCAAATGCACATGCCACTAGAGGCTGTTCCAGCAGGGTACCTTTCATTACCACCAGCGCATCTTTTTCACCGCTGTTTTTCTGTGCCGCCGAGATGCGATCCTTATATTTCTTTGAATCGCGGAACTTCAGCTTATCTTGTGGCTCCAGCTCTCCGGCAATTTCTACCTGACCTTCAGCATCAAGAAAAGTTTCAAGGCGACGACGCGCCTTCATACGCATATGGTGATCACACTTAGGGCAGACTTCTAGGCTACGTTCCAGGTCTGCGTGGTAAAGCACTTGTTCACATGAAGTACATTTGGTCCATACCCCTTCAGGGATAGATGCTTTTCGAGAGGAAACAATGTTGCTCTTTGTGAGGATCTTTTCAAGCCAGCTCATGAATGACCTTTCATCTTCTTATTTCCCTGCCAGATAGCAGAGAATTATAAATTCGTTAATTTACCGAGGTGGAATTAAAGCACAAAGTTGTCGATCTGTAGATAAAAAACTGGTTGTACTAGTTGATAAAGGGGAGCGAGATCCTAGAACCTCTACCCTAAATCCTGCTTAATCCGGCAAAAACAACGGACCAATCGATGCCCTAGGCAGGCCGCACTCTTGAGGGTAATCAACATCAACCAAATACAGACCTTCCGCTTTAGCCGTTGCACCAGCCAAGGTTCGGTCTTTCTGCTCCAACAACCACTTCATCCATTCCGGTTTTTCTTCACCGCGGCCAACCTTGATCAGACTCCCGGTGATATTTCGTACCATATGGTGAACAAAAGCATTCGCCTTAACATCAATAATGACAAAATTGCCCTGGCGAGACACATTCAGGTGCATTAGGTTACGCCAAGGACTACGAGATTGACAATGCACAGCACGGAAGGATGTGAAGTCATTCTCACCAAGCAAATATTGACCGGCCTCTTGCATTTTGTTCACGTCGAGCTCGCCGTGGTAATGGCTCACCCCTGCCCCCAAAATAGCCGGGCGTAATGCATGATTATAGATGATATAGCGATAGCGGCGCGCAGTCGCAGTAAAACGCGCATGAAAATCATCATTGACCTCGACAGCCCAACGAACAGCAATATCTTTCGGCAGGTTTGCATTGGTTCCCATGGTCCAGGCAACCATCTTACGCTCAACATCCACATCGAAATGTACGACCTGACCAGTACCATGTACACCAGCATCAGTACGTCCTGCGCACTGAACCTCAATAGGTTGATTGGCAATTTTGCTTAGCGCTTTTTCTAAGCGCTCCTGCACACTGTCAACATCTCGTTGACGCTGCCAACCATAATATTTGGCCCCATCGTATTCGATACCTAAAGCTATTCGCATAATTTACTTCGTTCTTACTGTCGGCACAGCGGCCTGTTATCAAGGAGTGAGGGATTATAGGGAAAAAAGCGAGAATAACAAAGATACGAGATTCCAGAGTCGAATTCCTAGACCCAGAAAAAAGAGCTTACCTCACTCATAAATACAAAAGCGAGAGCCATTGCTCTCGCTTTTCCTCGAACCTAGGTCCTGATCTTCCTTCTGTTCAAAGATACTAGGACCTACGAACACCTATCTTCTCTAACAGCCCTTTCGCTTCACGCTTGATCTGTGCATCGCCGTTGCTGGCAACTTCTTCCAGTAAACTTAGCGCACCTTCGCTATCATTCATTTCTAGATATGCTTTGGCCAAATCCAGCTTGCTGGCATATTCACCCTGGCTGTCTACATCAAATGCGGCAACATCGGAGAGTACATCAGGAAACTCATCAAGCCCTACTTCAAGGTTTAACGGCTCATCATCCAGTTCAATAGGGGTTTCAGGCTCCAGATCCTTCATAAGCTCATCAATGCTGATATATGATGGTGAACTCGGTTCATCAACCAATTCACTGCCAGCCACATCTTGTAGCAAAGCTTGCGATTCCGCTTCAGCCAACAACATTTCGGTATCAAAGGCTGCGACATCCTCAATTAGCATCTGCGGCTGATCAGCCCAATTTTCAGATTCCAGAACGGGTTCAGGGCTTGTCTGAGCCCAAATTTCCGAATCTTCTTCCGGCATTTCAAGATCAGAACCAGTAAAGCCTGAAAATTGTTCGTCACCCTCAAAAGAATCCGATAGCAGTTGTTCACGTTCGGCCTCAAGCTCATCCTGAAAACCCAAGTGAGTATTGGGAACGATATCGTCAGCCTTATCAAATCCATGTTCAATCGGCTCTGGCTGACCAGGCTCACGTACATCCTCGCTAGCAACATCTTGCTGTAACGATTCGGCTACAGACTCAGACTCAATAACAGCATCCCGCTCTGGCTCAATGACCGCTGCCTCTTCTGACTCAGTATCATAAGCCGAGTGTTCCTCCTTCAATGCCTGAAGCTCAACAGGTGGCGCTTCCGGCATACTGTCAGCTATCACACCGCCTTCATCCGCGAATATTTCTTCGGGATCACTCAATAGAGCGGCCATATCAAGCCCGGCAGAATCAACCAGCTCATCGTCAAACATATCAGCAGGTGACATTGCAGGTGATATTGAAGGTTGTTCCGCCTTAGCAGTTTGAGGCTCTTTCAGCCCTTGCTCTACTTCATACTGCTCCAGCTCATGCTGTTCATCGAAAGACGCCTGTAGTGCTTCATCTTCACTAAACTCAGGTAATGAGTCAGGATCGATACTCTCGAACGCAATCTGCTGCTCACCATGAATTGATGCTGGCGCTAATGATGCTGGCTCGGTAGCTAACGCAGCACTCTCCGGCTGAGCCGCTTCGGCCGCCTGCTGCACTTGCTTGACAATATTATCAAATGCAACCTGCTCTTCGTCATCTGAAAGCGGACTTAGCATTTCCTCAGGCGCTTCCGCCTCAGGATCGTTAAATGCCGCCTCTTCATCAAACTCCGGCAAATCATCCAGGCTCAGCGGCTCCACCGCATCGCCAGCAACTGACTCTGGTGCTACTGGCTCTAGATTTACAGGCTCAGAAATTTCAGGTTCAGATGGCAGCTCAGTTGCCGTCGGCTCCTCAGAAAACTCAGTTTCTGATAACTGTTCTTCCAGACTTTCAGCAACAGGTAGTGAGGCTTCTGGTAATGCTTCGACCGGTTGCGCAGCCTCCGCAGCCTCCGCAGCCTGCTGCAATTGCTTAACAATATTATCTAGCGCGACCTGCTCTTCGTCATCCGAAAGCAAACTCTGCATTTCCTCAAGCGCTTCCGCTTCAGGATCGTTAAATGCTGCCTCTTCATCAAACTCTGGTAAATCATCCAGACTAAGCGGCTCCACCGCATCGTCAGCAACTGGCTCTGGTAGCCGCTCTTCCTGACTACCGTCGACTAAAGACTCTTCAACTAAAGGTTGTTCCTCTAGTAGAGCATCTTCTTCCAATACGACTTCCGGTGACAGAGCGTCTAGTGGTTCATCAACAGCTAATGTGGTTTCTGGTAATTCATCCAGGCTAAGCAGCTCCACCGCATCATCAGTAACAGACTCTGGTGCTACTGACTCAAGTTGCTGCTCGGCGAGTGCTAGATCCTCAGGAACCTCTGCTTCCGGCAACCGTTCTTCAAGACTCTCCTCGACTGAAGGCTCTGTCGCTAAAGGTTCTTCCGCTGAAGATTCTGTCGCTGAAGGCTCTTCTACTTGAGGGTTTTCTTCTTGTAACGCGTCTTCTACTGATAAGAATTCCGGTGACTCTTCAACAGATTGCGAGATATCCAGTGCTTCTTCGGCAGACAGTGATTCTGGCTCTGCCAGCACCACTTCTTCATCAGAAACGGGTAAATCATCATAACCGGCCCCCGAGAGTATCGCTTGCTCAAGATCCGCCTCTGCCTGAGCATTATCATCGGCATGAACAGGTTGTTCCGGTTGATGCTCAATACTATCCAGTAACTCATCGACACTGCGCTCAAGATTATCGACATCATCGACGTCTGGCTCATCAAGCAACCCTTCAACGTCCGCCAGCAGTGCATCTATCTCTTCGGGTTCCTGTATCAGCTCGGCCTGAGGCTCCGACGTCGGTTCTTCGGTCTGTTCCGGCTCTGAATCTGCAACACTCGATTGATCATCCAACACATCATTAAAAATCTCAGCAAAAGCCGACTGTTCTGACTCAGGGAAGTCGGCATCAGGCTCTGATTGTGATTGTTGCGATGATGCTACTTCGCTGTCGGATACCGGCTCAAACTCAGGATCTGAAAAGTCAGTACTAAACGCCTCAGGTTCCGGCTCTTGGATCTCGGATTCCGCAGTGGAAACTTCGGGATCGGTTTCAGTTTCAGTTTCAGTTTCAGTTTCAGTTTCAATTTTAGGTTCAAAGTCAGGGTGGCTACCGTACTGAGCAAGAATATCATCCAAGAGATCAGTGCTATTCTCATCAATAACCACGTCATCGATACTTGGTGATTCATCATCCTCTATTACGGCACCGGGGACGACTGAACCATAACTATCCTGGTCAACCAGTTCGGTATCGAGGCCATCAACCAACTCATCCAGCAAAGCTGTGCTGTTTTCATCAATTGATACCTTCGGATTAAGCAAATCCTTCGTTCCACCGTCTTCGAGTAATTCGTCAAGCAGCGCAGTACTGTTTTCCTCGACCTCAATATCACTGCTCAGCTCGTCATCTTCAATCAGATCATCGAGCAATGCCGTGCTGTTAGCCTCGAACAAAGCATCAATATCATCTTCATCAACGTCACCTTCATCAACGGCCTCTGTCTCAACGGCAAACATAGCGTCAGCTTCAGCAAGAGCCTGATCAATGGCGGCCTGCTGGGCCAGCTCTTCAGTCTCTTCAACGGCTTCTTGAACTGCTTCTTGTACGGTGTCTACCGCCGGTTCCGCGACATCAGCCCCCCCAGCCATATCAAACAGCGAATCCAGCTCATCTTGATCAACGACTTGCTGAGAAGCATCTTCTTCTACAGCCTGAGCTTGGCTTTCCTGCTCCATATCGACTTCAGACAGCAGGTCATCAAGGATCGACTGGTCGAGGAGCCCGTCTTCAATTTTCTGCTCGTCGAGTAAATCATCATCCAGGCTTGACAAGCTATCGTCGGAAAGGTCAAAGCTCTCTTCATCATCACTCTCGCTCTGAAGCGACTGCTCCCACATCGCAGCCAGTGCTTCGTCTGAGCTTTGCTCCGTGCTCTGCTCCATCTCATCCAGAGCCCGCTCCATATCCTGGAGCCCGATAGCCTGCTCATCCCCTTTCACGGAAATGCTGCTCGGTGTCAGACCACTGTCAATCTCAAATTCATCACTATCAACAGACAGATCAAGCATATCAATGGAATCGGACGACTTATCCGTTTCGGACGGGAACAGGCTCTTCTCTGGATCGTCAAACAGCGACTCATCATCCCCCCCGAACAAGTCATCAAGGCCGCTGTCATCGCTAAGAGCAAGATCCGGAATCGCATCATCGCTATCCGCCGGAGGAGGCACCATCGCAGGCTTTTGTTCCGGACTGTCTAGTGATTTAACGTCATCGGCATCGTCTTTCTTACGTCTGAGCATAAAGAAAGCAAGTAAACCTGCAATCAGTGAACCAGGAACAAATGCTACAGCAGCTAATGCCCAAGGGTTGGCAATCAGGCTATCAAGCCATGATGTTTCTGCGACAACCGGCTCAATCGGCTGGGCCTTCTGTTGTTCGATAAAGCCTTTAATCTGATCTCGAAGGACGTCATCACTGCTGACCTGATCTCTTAATGCAGTGACCTCGTGTTGCATTTCAGCCAGACGCACCCGCAGTAGATGGTTACTTTCCAGTAATTTTGTCATTTGTACATCAGAAGCATCCAGTTGCTCCTGAAGGGCTGTCGGCTTGAGTGGAATACCGCCTCTTGTACTCTGTGATGTTGCGGCGGACTGACTCACAACCTCTTCTTTTGCGACATCAGGTTTAGGAAGAGGCTGGGCAACAACCGTTGGCTCTTGTTTGTTAACATTCGGGGCTGGTGCCCTAGAAGGTGCAGATGTTGGTGCCTGACGTGACTGGCGACGCTGGTCTGCGGCCAGTCTTCGTTTAACGCTATCGATATTTTCCTGACGGATCTGTGCCAGGCTAGGAATTGTCAGAACACTTCCCGGGAGCAGGCCATGGATATTGTTTTGTTCGAAAGCCTGTGGATTGGCGCGGTGTATCGCCCCAATCACCTGATAGACGGAAACCTGATCATTAGGACGGCTACGTGAGGCAATAGACCACAATGTTTCACTATTCGCAGTCGGGCCGTAACGCGTCGCGGAGGAGCGATTCTGGGTGGAATTCTGAGACGCCCCTACAATCGTAGCAGGCTGCTCATCAGCAGCAGGGCCAAGAATACGTATCGTATTGGCCTGAACCGGTATCTGGAAGGCTGCACTGGCGAAAATAACCGGTAATATAAAGCGTTTTATCATAGTCGATAAGTCAGACACTGCCTGCTGTCCTCTCTGGCAGAGAATAATAAAATAGTTTCGAGTATCAAGTGAAGTGAACCGATAATCGAAGTTACGGCGCTAAGCATAATGAATCTATCGACCACACATCAAGACTCTTGAGCTGTAATTGAGGGTTGTTGCCCAAAGGATATAGAAACGAGTCTCGAGTATCGAGGTATTAGCTTGTTAGCATCACTCGATACTCGAAATTCAGTTTTCGTACCTACTACAGATACTCTTCAATCAGCTTTTCGGCGATCTGTACGCTGTTTGTCGCGGCACCTTTTCGGACGTTGTCGGCCACAACCCACATGTTCAGGCCGCAAGGGTGGCTGATGTCTTCACGGACACGGGCTACCATAACGTGATCTTTTCCTGTTGCATCGCTAACCTGAGTCGGGTAATCGTTACCATGGAACACTTCGATGCCTTCCGCATTTTCAAGCAAGCTGATCGCTTCCTCGACATGGACTGGCTGACAGGTTTCAACATGGACAGCTTCTGCATGACCATAGAAGACCGGTACACGAACACAAGTCGGATTGACACGAATATTATCATCACCCAGAATTTTCTGAGTTTCCCACACCATTTTCATTTCTTCTTTGGTGTAGCCGTTATCCATAAAATCATCAATGTGCGGCAGGCAGTTGAATGCAATTTGTTTGTCGTATGCCTTGTTTTCCGCAGGTAGGCCATTTAGCAACTTCGCCGTCTGACCTGCCAGTTCATCAATCCCTTTCTTGCCTGAACCCGAAACTGATTGATAAGTGGCGACATTGATGCGCTCGATACCATAGGCTTCATGAATTGGCTTTAATGCCACCAGCATCTGGATCGTTGAACAGTTCGGGTTGGCAATAATGTTACGGTTACGATACTCAGCCAACGCGTGCGGGTTCACCTCTGGAATAACCAGCGGGACGTCATGCTCGTAACGGAAGCGTGATGTATTATCGATAACGACAACACCAAAATCTGCCGCAATCGGAGCCCAGCGATCAGACGTTTCTGCACCGGCAGAGAAAAGGGCGAGCTGCACCTGGCTCCAGTCAAATTCTTCTACATCTGTTACACGAACGCTTTTGCCTTTAAAGCGCAAGGTTTTCCCTGCACTACGCTCAGATGCTAGCAAATATAGATTGCGAACAGGAAAATTGCGTTCCTCTAGAACTTCTACGATGGCTTCACCGACAGCGCCTGTTGCGCCGAGTACTGCAATATCAAATTCCTGGCTCATGGAGTTTCCTCTACTGTAAAACCTAATTTAGCCAGCGACTCTACCCCAAAACCCGTCTCTCCGGCTACTGTAATCGCGCTATATTCACGCCGATCCCAATAATTTTTTCTCATCTGGTCAAAAGCAGCGGCCATCTGATGATCATTGCCTGCACAGCGGCTCATTTCACGGCGGAAAAGGGCATCATCCTTACGTACGTCATAGATGAGCTGGATCAGCGTAAATAAGTCGTCCTCCTGCCATGGCTGACTCAATGTAACGAACGGGATCGGCGCTACAGGCAGCAAGCTAGAGGCACTTACATGGTCATCCCGCTTAAGGAATTCGGAATAACGGTTAAACACCATAGTGGTTCCACGGGCCTTGCCTTCCAGGCCATAACCGGCAATGTGGGGGGTCGCAAAAGCAAGCTCCGGCAACAACTCGACATCCACCAGCGGCTCATATTCAAACACGTCCAGTACCGCTGTTAATGCCTTGCCCTCACCGCTTCTCGCTTGCTGCAACGCCGCTTTCAATGCCTGATTGTCAACAACAGGGCCACGGGCAGCATTAATCAGTATTGCTCCCGGAGCCAAGTGGCACAAAAAGGCGTCGTCAACCAAATGGTACGTCGGAAACTCACCATCACGCGTGATAGGGGTATGCAGAGTGATCACATCACACTGCTGCTGCAACATTGCCAGTGAAGAAAACTGTCGGCTATCGCCTTGTTGCTCTTTTAGCGGATCGTTAAGCAAATAACGAATTCCCAACGCATCAAGGCACTGTGCCAGATAGCTACCGACATTACCGGCACCGACAATACCAATCGTTTTGTCAAAGATAGAAAAGCCCTGTTCCTGCCCAAGCACCATCAAACTGCTGAGCACATACTCGGCCACGCCCACCTTGTTACACCCAGGCGCGGCTGTAAATGTTATACCTCGCTCTGCCAATAATGTCTGGTCGACATGGTCTTGTCCTGCTGTTGCAGTACCAACGAAGCGCAATTTATTGGCTTTTTCCAACAACGACTTATTCACTTTGGTCACAGAGCGGATCATTAGTGCATCAATATCGATCAAATCATCCGAAACCAGCGTCCGGCCCGGCTTGGTAACAACTTCGCCAAGCTGGCTAAATAGCTCTGCCGCATAGGGCATGTTTTCATCAATAAGGATTTTCATGGGAGGTCCTAGGTGCTGGTGTCGAGTTTGAATTCAAGGCGTTAATTGTACTGCTAAGTTCTTGCGTTTCCTAGAGTTCCCGTAAGCCCTGAGAACCTCGACTAGGAGCCTAGCTATTCCGCTCTTAAAAGCCGCCTTTCCTCGCCACTCGTTTCGCGACACTCAAACCTGATATCCATCGGGCCTTAGGCTCATAGGTCCGCTCTTCCCGATTTTTAACCAAAAAAAACCCGGCATAAAGCCGGGTATAAAAAATCCAGGATATAAAAACACTCGCTTCTGCAATAGACAGCTCCCGCAAAAGAAAATACTATTCAGATAAGCTAATGTCGCGTCTGTTTCATAGGCACTGGCTATAGATGCACCAATCTTCGAAGTCTCTCCAAAAGTCGTCTTAGATTAGTCTCTTAGCCAGTGCCGCCCCCGGAAAATGACAAAAGAACGTAAAGGTTCTAGAACCGAATCCCTAGTGTCGAGAAGCTAGGAACCCATTCGACAATCTCGTATGGGCTCGAAACTCGTATCTCTATTCTTGCTTATGAAGGCTTAGCCTTCGTACTTCTTAATGACTAGCGTGGCGTTCGTGCCACCGAAACCAAAGCTGTTTGACATTACTGTCTTAAGCGCTTGCTCGCGGGTTTCAGTAACAACATCCAACCCTTCTGCAGCAGGGTCAAGATTTTCGATATTGATGCTCGGTGCGACAAAGCCGTTTTCCAGCATTAGCGTTGAGTAGATTGCCTCATGAACACCAGCCGCACCCAGTGCGTGACCAGTCATCGCCTTGGTGGCTGAAATTGCAGGGCTATTCTCACCAAACAGCTCCTGAATCGCACCAAGCTCTTTTACATCACCAACAGGTGTAGACGTACCGTGGGTATTGATGTAGTCAATTGGCTCATCAAGATCCTGCATTGCCATCTTCATACAACGCACTGCACCTTCACCAGAAGGGGCTACCATGTCGTAACCGTCTGATGTTGCGCCGTAGCCTACGATTTCACCGTAGATTTTCGCGCCACGAGCCAGAGCATGCTCCAGTTCTTCGACAACCAGCATACCGCCGCCGCCAGAGATAACGAAACCATCACGATCTGCATCGTAAGTACGAGATGCCTTTGATGGATCATCATTGTACTTGGTCGACAATGCACCCATTGCATCGAACATCATGGTTAGGGTCCAATCAAGCTCTTCACCGCCACCGGCAAAGACAACATCTTGTTTGCCCAGCTGGATAAGTTCCAGCGCATGACCGATACAGTGTGCAGACGTTGCACACGCAGAACTCATGGTGTAGTTCACGCCACGAATTTTGAACGGTGTTGCAAGACATGCAGATACCGTCGATGACATGGTACGAGGCACCATGTACGGGCCAACACGCCTCACGCCTTTTTCGCGCAAAATATCAACTGCCGCAGCCTGATTGTAAGAGGATGCGCCACCCGAACCCGCCACTAGGCCAGTACGGTCATTGGAAACTTGTTCTTCAGTAAGGCCGGCGTCTTCAATTGCCTGCTCCATAGACAAATACGCAAATGCTGCTGCATCGCCCATGAAACGCATTTTTTTACGGTCGATATGCTCAGACGGGGTCATCTTTAAGTCGCCCCAAACATTGCTTCGCAGTTTCATTTCTGCGAACTGTTCAGAGAAGTTGATACCGGATTTACCCGTTTTCAAAGACTCCAGCACTTCTTTTACGTTGTTGCCAATGCTGGATACGATACCCATGCCTGTAATTACGGCTCGTTTCATGATGAATTCCTACTGTCATTTAACGCTGATGATAATAACGGGTTTATTCACAGAAAGTGGTCAGCTTTCCCTACTATCAGGTACAATCCCCGTCAATTTCACTTTATTTAATCGTTATTGCTTCTGTTTCTGTAGCTTAGCCAATCAGATTCAAGCCATCACGATAATTGTTACACCATTTACATGAGGTTTCCCTTTGTCTGAGTTGTCTAACAAGCGCATTGAAAATGCCATTCTTGACTGGAACGAGTCCGGTACCCCGGTATCCAATGACTTTGACGATGTTTATTTCTCCAATACCAACGGCTTAGAAGAAACACGCTATGTTTTTCTCAAGCAAAATGGCTTACCCGAACGTTGGGAAACCTTCAATCGCCGCCGCTTTGTCGTCGCTGAGACCGGATTTGGCACCGGGCTCAACTTCCTGGCTGTCTGGCAGTGGTTTAAAGCCTTTCGCGAGGCTCACCCAAATGCCGCAACCAAAGAGCTTCACTTCATCAGCTTCGAAAAGTTTCCGGTCACCAAAACCGATCTGATCAAAGCCCACCAGACCTGGCCTGAGCTGGCCGAACTGGCAGAGCAGCTTCATACTCATTACCCGCCAGCCGTTGCAGACTGCCAACGTATCGTGCTGGAAGACGGCATGATCACCCTCGACTTGTGGTTTGGCGATATCAAAGAGTGTATGCCTCAAGTATGGACCAATGATGACGGTATCGTGGATGCCTGGTTCCTTGACGGCTTCGCACCGAGCAAAAACCCTGAGATGTGGAATCAAACCCTGTTCGACGGTATGGCCAAGCTGGCGCGACAAGACTGTAGCACAGCAACATTTACAGCCGCAGGTTTTGTTCGCCGAGGTTTAATTGAGGCCGGTTTTGAGATGAGCAAGGTAAAAGGCTTTGGCACCAAGCGTGAGATGCTGGCGGGTACACTCGCTCAACGCCATAGCAAGGCTAACTTCAAGCCATGGTTTACACGAACTGCCGCAGATGATACTCAAAACATTGCGATCATTGGCGGCGGGGTCGGCTCGGCAACAACCGCCTTATCACTGGTACGCCGCGGAATAGATGTCACCTTATACTGCGCCGATCCCCTTCCTGCTGAAGGGGCTTCAGGGAATCGCCAGGGAGCTGTCTACCCCTTACTCAACGGCTCTAACGATGCGCTTTCCCGCTTCTTTGCGCCGGCCTTTGTCTATGCTCGCCAATTTGTCGAGCAAGCTGCAGAGAAGACATCATTTGCTCATGACTGGTGTGGTGTTACCCAGCTAGCCTGGAATGAAAGTGCAGAGAGAAAACTTGGCAAAATGTTAGACGGCGGCTTTCCAGAAACCCTCATCAGAAGTCTGGATACAGAACAAACAGCACAAACTACCGGTGTTGCGTCAGGCCATAGCAGCGTGAACTATCCGCTTGGCGGCTGGTTATGCCCGCAAGAGTTAACCCGTGCGCTAATACAACAGGCACAGGAAAGCGGCCGCCTTACACTCAAAAGCAATGCCGACATTTGCGAGCTTACTGAACTCGATGACAATTCAGGCTGGATGCTCACCGACACAAAGAAAAACCGATGCCAGCATTCAACGGTTATCGTCGCCAACGGCCACCGTTTTGCAGAATTTGAACAGACCCAAGCCATTCCCGCCTACTCGGTGCGTGGGCAGGTCAGCCATATTCCAACCAATACCTCGTTATCCCCGCTAAAAACAGTACTCTGCTATGACGGCTACCTGACACCAGTAAACCCGGCGACACAAAGCCACTGTGTTGGTGCCAGCTACCGCCGCGGCTGTACTGATCTCGCTTTCTCTGATGAAGAGCATACAGATAACAAGCAACGTTTAGTCGACTGTCTTCCAGATGCTGACTGGCCGACAGAGATTGATATGACTGACAAGCAGGCACGTGTTGGCGTTCGCTGCGCCAGCCGAGATCACCTTCCGTTTGTCGGTGATGTCTGCCGCTACGACACATTAATCGAACAATATGCCGATTTGAGAGAGAAGCAAGACAACGCAGACAATGTGCCAACTTATCCGAATCTGTATTCAATGATAGGCTTGGGCTCGCGCGGACTAAGTTCGGCTCCCCTGCTGGGTGAATTACTGGCCTCCCAAATTTGCGGCGATCCACTACCATTGCCAAACGACGTGCTCGATGCCCTCCATCCGGGACGAATGTGGGTACGGCGATTGGTTAAGGGGAAAATGTTGTAAGGGATTGAGTTTCGAGGGGTGAGTTTAGAGTAACGAGAAAAAGCAAAAGGGAGTTCTTTTGCTTTTTCTAGACACTCGTCTCTAGACTCTCGAAACTGATCGTTATTCCGCCTGAACCGTTACCGGTGGTGCCGGATCGTCACCGCCGCCGGTATCTGACACCGCAACACCAATGACTATCGCAGCCACACCAACAGCAAGTACCGTTGCTGTTAAGCCACCAGCAGAAGCCGCCAATGCCGTATCAATCCCAGCCGCTGTTCCCGTCGCTTCAGCCGTTGCTTGTGACGCAGCATTAACCGAAGTAGCCGTCGAGGTATTGGTCGATGCCCGTGTAGCTGACGGGGCCGCTGATTGAGTAACTGAGCCGTCTGCAGCGCATGCAGACATGCTTATCATCCCGGCACAAAAAAGTGCAATTGTTAATTTGTTCATATCATCCCCGAATACATAAGCGAGTTTATTGATATGTGTGTAAGTATAGGAGAGATCCAAGAATTTAGAGGCAAGTTTATCAGGGGATTTTAGAGGTCTCAAAGATGAGAAAAGTGATGAGAGCAGAGCAGAAAGAAGCAAGATGAAAGTATCGAGAGGCGAGGCAATCTGCGACTAAACCGGTAAATTGGCAAAGTCCTGTGGTCAACCTCTCCGAGCCTCAAAATGAAGTCAAGCTTTGGCTTTTTCTCGAAACTCGAACCTAGGGACTCGACACGGCTTCTCCATAGGGCCTTAGGGCCACAGCACCGCTCTTAATCAATCTTCCCCGAACAAATCGCGGGTATAAATTTTATCGGCAACATCTTCGAGCTCTGCAGCCATGCGATTTGAAACAATCACGTCAGACATTAGCTTGAACTGTTCAAGATCGGTGATCACCTGGGAGTTAAAGAACTCTTCTTCTTGCAATACAGGTTCATAGACAACCACTTCAATACCTTTGGCCTTGATGCGTTTCATAATGCCCTGAATGGATGAGGCACGGAAATTATCGGAACCACTCTTCATGATCAGACGAAATATCCCCACCACTTTAGGTCGCTTGCGGATAATGGAATCAGCAATAAAATCCTTGCGGGTTCTATTGGCTTCGACAATCGCACCAATAATGTTGTTCGGCACTTCTTGGTAGTTCGCCAGTAATTGCTTGGTATCCTTAGGCAAGCAATACCCACCATAACCAAATGACGGGTTGTTGTAATAGGTACCGATCCGAGGGTCCAAACCAACACCTTCGATAATTTGTCGACTATCAAGACCGTGTTTTTCAGCGTAAGAGTCTAACTCATTAAAATAAGCCACCCGCATGGCTAGATAAGTATTTGAAAAGAGCTTCACCGCTTCGGCTTCGGTTGAGTCTGTAAACAAAACGGTAATATCGTCCTTAGCCGCAGCCTGAACTAACAACTCGGCAAACAGCTTCGCCCGCTCGGAGCGTTCTCCTACAATAATTCGGGAAGGAAAAAGGTTATCGAAAAGTGCTTTCCCCTCGCGGAGGAATTCAGGAGAAAAGATAAGGTTCTCGCAGCCTAATTCTTCTTTAATTCGCTCGGTATAACCAACAGGAACTGTTGATTTGATGATCATTACCGCATCCGGATTAATAGCCATCACATCTTTGATCACTGCTTCGACCGAAGAGGTATCGAAATGATTAGTAAACTGATCATAATCCGTGGGTGTTGCGATGATCACATACTCTGCATTTTCATAAGCACACTGCTTGTCAATCATTGCAACTAGGTTTAGGTCACGGCTTGTCAGATACTCACTGATTTCTTGATCCTCAATAGGAGAAAGTTGCTGGTTGATCAGGCTAACTTTATCTTCAAGAATATCGAGTGCGATCACATCATTATGCTGTGCCAGTAACACCGCATTTGAAAGACCGACATACCCAGTTCCTACAACAGTAATCTTCATTACTTGACCTCAAATTATTCAATTATCAGCTTTCAGAAAAAAAGCGCACATTGTAACAACACTGAGAAGCACTGTATCAAGTCACTATTGAAGATTAGTCGGTTTAAAGCTTTATGGCATAAATTTATCATTTTCTCATAAAGTCACCTCATAAGATGACCACAAAAATGACCGACTCTTATCGGGTCAATTTTTCTCATTCGCTGCAATAACGATTTCGCAGTCCGGCTTAATGGAAGCTAGCTTTCGCGCCAACGCTTCCTGAGCCTTAACATCGCCATGCACAATCCGAATTTGTTGCGGTCCATGCTTAATGTTGGCAACAAACTTCATCAAGTCATCCTGATCAGCATGAGCCGAATATCCAGACATCGAATGAACCGTTGCATTCACCGCTACCCTGCTATTTCTTATATCAACCTGCCTTGGCTGACCAAGCAGCTGCCGGCCCAATGTTCCTCTCGCCTGATAGCCAACCATAACCACATCCGTTCGCGGATCGGGCAACAAGGCGTCGAGATAATTCAAAATCCGGCCACCGGCACACATACCGCTAGCGGCAACAATAATGGCCGGCTCACCTGTCGCCTTAATTCTATTCACAAGCGCGATGTGGTCGGAATGCTGATTGATGGTAATACACTGCTCAAAGGAAAGAGGATGCCGACCGGTAATTATCCGCTGCTTCGCTTCTTTGGCCCAAAGCCGCTGAAAGCTAACGTACTGTTGAGTGACCCCCATTGCCAGCGGGGAATCCAAAATCACAGGCAACTGGTACCACTTTGCCAATGAACTGTTCTGTTTAGAGAAACCAGACATCGTTCGTGTAATAAGATTCTCGATATCAAACAGCAATTCCTGGGTACGACCGACACTAAATGCAGGGATCAATATTGCTCCGCCGTCATTCAGAGAGCGGTCAATGATCGTAGCCAATTGCTGCTCACGAAGCCTAACAGGCTGGTGCTGTTTATCACCATAGGTACTTTCGATCACCAATGTGTCAACTTGTTCAGGTGATTGAGGGTCAACAAGCAAAGGGGTATCACAGGGGCCGAGATCACCAGAAAAAACCACTTTTTGCTCTCCTGACCTTTCTCCTGGTAGAGACAGTTCAATATAGGCAGAGCCAAGTATGTGGCCAGCAGGCCTGAAGCAAATACTAACCAGCTCACCACTTGGCAAAATCAGCTCTACCCTGCAGTCAAAAGGAATTGGTTTGAGCAACCCCTGAACCAGACCAGTAAATTTTTCGCACTGCGCTTTATTTAAACCCAGGTGAATTTTCAGGCCGTCTTCCAGCATTAAAGGCAATAGAGCAGCCGTGGCTTCTGTGGCATAAATAGGCCCCCGAAAGCCAGCAGCCAATAACCAGGGCAATCGACCAATATGATCGATGTGGCAATGTGTCAGTAATAAAGCCCGGATATGATCAATAGGGAATTCAATATCTAAAGAACGCCCCTTCTCCTCTCCCTGAAAGAGCCCACAATCAACTAGTAATCCATGTGTACCAACCCGTATTTCATGGCACGATCCTGTCACGCCAGTACGAGCACCATGATGAATGATGTTCACGTTTTTGCCCTATGTCCAATGAGACTGACAAGATGATGGCAAATACATAACGAAGGGTAAGAGAACAACAGATATTGCTAGAGACATGTCACGGAAAAAATACTATTGATACGAGTAATATATAGTGAAGTGGAAGATCAAAAGGAGAAGCGAAGCGATATAGTCTCAAAAAGAAGACAACTACCTTTTTGACATACCTATCATTGATACATAATATTTTACTAATAACGGTACAACAAAATAGTGCTGCGCCAAAAAAATAACATTAGCAAAAAATATCCAATAGACATTATAGATGCTTCTAAAACGTTACCTTAGTCGCTTTAATAGACCAAACAGACTGCATGTTGCATATGTAACTTTAATGTCATCCGCAATAGATATAACATATGTCAGTTTTTTGCTTATATCTAAAAGGTCATAGCTATGGACAGTGGACTTGCACTCATTTTTATCTTTTCTTTTACCAGCCTGTTTGCACTGCGAAAGGTCGCGAAGAAAGTTCAGCTAGTCGACATTCCATCCGGCAGAAAACAACACCAAGGAGCGATCCCTCTTATCGGTGGTATAGCCATCTTTTTCACCGTTACACTCGCTCTTCTTGTGACACCTGACCTCGCCCGTAATTCCAACCTATACCTTTTTTGCGCCTCTGTTCTTGTCGTCACAGGTGCCATTGATGACAAGTACGATATTAGCTTCAAAGCACGGCTGATCATTCAGGTTCTGATGTCCATCATCATGATTAAATTCGGTAGCCTGTACCTCGCAAGCCTAGGGGACTTATTTGGTTTTGGTAACTTAACCCTGAATACACCGTTGAGCTACATAATAACGACATTGGCAGTACTAGGCGCCATTAATGCCTTTAACATGGTCGATGGTATAGATGGACTCCTAGGAGGTTTAGCTACCGTAACCTTTTCATCACTTGGCTACCTGTTTTGGTTAGACCATCAGCTAGACCTCTATAACTTCTGCTTTGTGATAGTGATCGCAACTGTCCCCTACGTAATGCTCAACCTCGGCTTTCCGCTTGGTCAACGCTTTAAGGTCTTTATGGGGGATGCTGGCAGTGTTTTTATTGGATTTACCGTCATTTGGCTGCTGGTCAACGGTACTCAAGGTGAAAACACACCGCTTCGTCCCGTTACAGCATTATGGCTAATTGCTCTTCCACTTATGGATATGGCTACAATCATGATCCGCCGTGTACGAAAGGGCCAGTCACCGTTTAAGCCCGACCGTGAACACCTGCACCATATCTGCCAACGCATAGGTCTGTCACAGAGAATGACTCTGCTTGCGATCTGTGGTTTGGCTTCCTTGCTAGCTTATATCGGAATACTGGGTGAACAGGCAGAAATTAGCGAGTCAATTATGTTTGGCGCCTTTCTCATGTTGTTTGTGACTTACTACCTGTCCATCACCTATATTTGGCGGATCACGGCATTTCTTCGCAAGTTCAATAACAGCTTAACGGCACTAAATATCAAAAAAGAGAAAAGTAATAATTCAGCCCCATAAAAGGTGCTAATTAACGCACAGGGAGAAACAATAGACAACACTAGCTCAATATTTCAAAAAGATCAGAGTCAAGCACTTTCATCATACCTTGCAATTTCAGATATACTTTTTAGTCATCGGCCTCTTTAAACATGTTTCATTATGTGTCTCATTAATAATACTTACATACCACCAAGTTATCACTACACTGAAAATATGCTCCGCTTAGGCATATAAGTATTGTTAACCTGATTGATATAGGTTTCTGAACTCTTGAGATTATATAAATAATGGTAACGGTGGACTAATAGAATAGGTGCAACAAGCTAAGCTTGGTTATCTATTGCAAGGAGGGATGTATGCAGGGTGAAAGGATTATCAGATGGAAAGAGGGACTAACGTCGAACGCAATGATCCATCTTGGATTCGTTATATTGTTGAAGTTAACACTATTTTTTGAGCAGCTTGAAAAATACGACAGGATGTCGAAGGCGATGAGACGGGAAGATAGAAGGCAAGAGTATTGAAATAAACAGTATGAGCACTTTAATAAAGCACCCGCTTATAATATAGCCCCGTTGTATTGGAATAATCACAACAGGGCATCAACTCTAACTATTTTCAGCTACCACTTGTAAACCCACTTTCCAGTCAAAGCTTGCTGCAGGCCTTAACCTTGCCTCTGGTCATGACCTTGAGTTTCCATATTAAAGTCAATTGGCTTATTGGTACCAAATACTTTATGGATAAGTGTAATAATGCGCCAAATGTAGCTGATCACGAAAAAGTAAACCGCGAATACACCCAAGAAACTGGCAAACATCACTGATTCACTGATCTTCTCCATATCAGACCAAATACCAATACCCGCCATGATAATTGCCATAGTGCAAATCACGAACAACGACATACCTGAAGAGAGGCCAATTCGCTGGCAGATATGGTGCAAGTGCTCACGGTCAGGCTTAAACGGAGACTGACCTTTACGCACACGACGTACCATAATCGTCGCCATATCCATCAGCGGAACCGCTATAACCCAAAGTGCTGTTACCGGGCGTATATAAGTATTGTTTTCCCCTTGGGTTGCTTCAATTAGCAACCAAATAACAGTAAAGCCAATAAAGATACTCCCAGCGTCTCCCATAAAGACCTTAAATCGACGCCCTAAAGGAAAGCCAAGATTTAACAGGATATAAGGTACAATCGCAGTCACAATTAAGCCGCAAACCATAGCCAGCTCCATATTCCCATCAACGAGAAACATGAAACCCAGCGCACCAAAGGTCACAGATGCCAAACCACCTAGAAGACCATCAATACCATCGACCATATTAAAGGCATTAATCGCCCCAATAACGCCAAGAACAGTGATGAGATAACTGGCGGCTACTGATAACTCAATGGCTTCACTGCCCATCAAGTAACCAAGGTTATGCAAACTCTTGTCACCAATCAACATCATCGCAAACGACACACCAGCCTGAATGATAAGCCGAAGCTTAAAACTGATGTCATAGCGATCGTCAATAACCCCAGTAATGACCAAAATAGTGGCACAAACCAAAAATAAAATGGCATCAGGCGTTGTATCTGTAAACAGTAAGAAAGTGAAAGCTAGTGTAATAAAAATAGACACACCACCAACAAGAGGAATAACACCTTGGTGATGCTTACGGGCGTTCGGCTTATCAACCAAACCGACTCGCTTTGCGACTTTTCGGAATACGAAGAGACTACAAAACGAAGCAATAAAGACAAAAATAAATGCGGTAGGCATAAAGGTTACTTATTAGGTTCGAGGTTCGAGGTTCGAGGTTCGAGTGAATGATAACGGAAAACAGTGCTAACCAACAATACTGCTGGCTAGCCTTATATCTAACTAACTAATTTCAATGCTTTATTCTCATTCATTAAAACCTTCAGATAATCATTGAAACCTGCGCCTAAAGTATCGTGACGCAAGCCATACTCTACAAACGCTTTGAGGTAGCCTAACTTGTCACCACAATCATGGGATTTACCCGTCATGTGGAAGGCTTCAACGGTTTCTTCCGCCATTAGCATATCAATCGCATCGGTAAGCTGAATTTCATCGCCTGCACCAGGTAGGGTTATGGCTAATTTATCCCAAATATTGGCGGATAATACATAACGACCGACTACGGCTAAGTTAGACGGTGCCTCTTCCATCGCAGGCTTTTCTACCATACGAGTCATAGAGCAAGATTTACCACCCGAGAGCTCAGCACCACCACAATCTACTACCCCGTATTTCGATACATCGGCCATAGGCACAGGTTCCACCATAATCTGGCTAGCTCCCGCTAATTCAAAGCGTGACAACATAGCTGCTAGGTTTTCAGTGCGTTGATCTGCCGTGCATTTATCTAAAATGACATCTGGCAGCACAACAGCAAATGGCGCATCACCAATAAGCGGCTTAGCACACAATACCGCATGGCCTAAGCCTTTTGCATGGCCTTGGCGCACATGCATAATGGTGACATCTGACGGACAGATAGATTGCACTTCTTCAAGCAACTGGCGCTTCACGCGCTTTTCAAGCGTCGCTTCTAGCTCGTAAGAGGTATCAAAATGGTTTTCAATAGCATTTTTAGAAGAGTGTGTTACCAACACAATTTCTTTAATGCCCGCCGCTACACATTCATTCACTATGTATTGAATAAGTGGTTTATCAACGATTGGTAACATTTCTTTGGGAATCGCTTTGGTTGCAGGAAGCATCCGCGTACCTAGCCCTGCCACTGGAATGACAGCTTTTGTTATTTTGTTCATAATAAAACCTTAATAAAAGTAACAACCTTGTCGCTCTTATTAGAGAGTCAACGTATCGCAGTAAACATGAGAGTTGTTCATGCAAATACCAGTAAGCACCACCTTACAGGTAAAAGATAGCAAGCGAAGTTGACAATATAGAGACAACTAAATTTCCAATTTTAACGAGAGTGGAAATTTAGTTTCAGAAAAGATGTGTATCGTATTTTAAAGAATGGCCATGGAAGAAATCGACTGACCATTCTTTGATTTTAGCTTAGTCACTACCGAAAAGATCACGGGTGTAAACTTTGCTTGCGACGTCTTCAAGTTCAAGTGCCATACGGTTAGACACAATCACGTCAGACATGGCTTTGAACTCTGCAAAGTCTTCGATAACTGCCGAGTGGAAGAACTCTTTGTCTTTTAATACAGGCTCGTAAATCACGACTTCAATACCTTTGGCTTTCAAGCGCTTCATGATGCCTTGGATACTAGAGGCACGGAAATTATCCGAACCCGATTTCATGATCAAACGATAGATACCGACACGCTTAGGGTTACGTTTTAAAATACTATCAGCAACGAAATCTTTGCGTGTAGTATTGGCATCAACGATTGCACCAATAATGCTGTTTGGAACATCAGCGTAATTAGCACGAAGCTGTTTGGTATCTTTTGGTAAGCAGTAGCCACCGTAACCAAATGAAGGATTGTTGTAATGATTACCAATACGCGGATCTAAGCCAACACCTTCAATAATTTGACGTGCATCTAAACCATGCGCCTCGGCGTAAGAATCTAACTCGTTAAAATAGGCAACACGCATCGCAAGATAAGTGTTCGAGAACAGCTTCACCGCTTCAGCTTCTGTCGAATCAGTAAACAAGACTTCAATGTCTTGCTTAACCGCGCCTTCAACCAATAAATTAGCAAAAATTTCAGCACGTTCACTACGTTCACCAACGATAATACGCGATGGATGCAAGTTGTCGTATAGCGCACGGCCTTCACGTAAAAACTCAGGTGAGAATATTAGGTTTTCACAGCCTAATTCTTGTTTAATACGTGCTGTATAACCAACCGGCACGGTAGACTTAATCACCATTACCGCATTAGGATTAATCGCCATGACATCTTTAATAACCGCTTCAACTGAAGAGGTGTTAAAGTAATTATTCTTGATGTCATAATCTGTTGGTGTGGCAATAATAACGAACTCAGCGTCTTTATATGCTAACTCTTTGTCCAGCGTTGCAATAAAATTCAATGGCTTGTTAGCTAAAAAGTCTTCAATTTCAGCATCAACAATCGGTGATAGCTTGTCGTTTAAAAGCTTCACCTTCTCTTCGATAATATCAACAGCAATAACATCGTGATGCTGTGCCAAAAGCATCGAATTAGACAGACCTACATAGCCTGTACCAGCAATAGCAATTTTCATATATTATCCATGATATAAAATTGATAGGAATTAAGATGTAGGATGAAACGAAAGTAATGAAATCTAATACCCAAAATAGTTAAGATATAAGCCTATTGGGGACAATATCAATGGATAAAATCTGTCTCACTCGAGAGACAGAAAATCATAACTTATTATTTTTACTAGATGATGACAGGAAATTTTCAACTCTCCCAATCTGTGTACCCTATTGGAGTAATTTAAGAACTTAATTATCAAAGACACAATATTCTCTACTGAAGAAATCTGTCAAATACATGGGTGTCCTTTTATTTCCGAAATACGCAGTGTGTGCCATATTTCTTTTTATCCTGTCTTATCATCCTTTAGGTGGCGCTTCCTAGTATTTAGATATTTTCTTTTTAATCATGAGACAATGATGAAGCACCAGACTGACCACTCAATAACAGATGGGACCAAGTGGAAGAGCTCACAGTTTCTATGTCAATAGGGTTTGATGAACACTTACCTAATATTGCATATTGTAATTAGCAATTACTAATATACACTTTCATACTGCTTAGTTATTTTAAACCAAGTATAGTGCTTTTTTGCCAGAACCATCATGTTATTACCATTGTCTGCTTTTTCTGTATCCGTTGTCCTCGTGATAAGTTCAACAAGCGCATTAACATTTGTAAAATAATGAGCCTTATTATCAGTACTGTATCGATTAAAACTACAGTCAAAAGCAAAAATCGGACGCCCAAAATGCATCATCTCGACTAACGAAGGATTAGTACCGCCGGCAGAGTGACCATGCAAGTATAGAGCACAACCTTTACGTAGTTTGTAGAGTTCATCTAAATCATAAATGGGATCTAATAAATCAATATTTTTGAAATGGCCATACTTAACTTTTAGGCTTCTGCCAAACTCACTCCTGTTCCAATTCCCAACAAACTTCAATTGCATCTTTACCTTTGAAAATGATTCCAGAATCATCTCAATGTTATTTTCAGGTTCGATACGACACAGCGCAAAAGCATATTCCATTTGATTAGTAAAAGCTTGTGTTTTTCTCAAAGCATGATCGCCACCGTATGCAATTGTAGTGCTATCAACTCCATACTCTGCATGAACATAGTCAGTAATTGCTTGATTATCAGTAACCACAACGTCCGAAAATCTAACAGCCAGTCGTTCTGATAGCTTAAGAAAACGTTTAGTAAAATATCCCCACTTATCACGCTTCCACTCTAATCCATCAATATTTGTTACAATTTTAGATTGAGAGCATAATTTATATAAAGGTAAGAATAGACAGCCTGACACTCCTAATATAAGCACAACATCAGGCTTACGTTTAATGCAACTAATAAGGGAAAGTACATCATAAGGGATGCTCTGAACACCATTAGCTTTCAATGGTAAGTAAGTGAGCAAAGCACCATTAAAATACTTCTTGTGAGTTTTATAAGCAGGCTTTGAACAAAAAACTTGATACCTAATATTGCCAGATTGATTTAAGACCAAATTTTCGACTAAAGATTCAAAACCACCATAATTACCAGGAAGACCGACAGTACCAATAATACTAATTTTTTTCATAAATGTGATTCATCTTATGTATTATTATTACAAAAGCTAAAGTCTCATTATAACAACTAACACCAAACATTACGCTCTGAAATAATTATCATTCGCTCATAAGTTAATTAAAAGACGCCAAATGATAGTTTAAAGCATAAATATAACAAAGGTGGGCAAAAATTCATTTTTTAAATATTGCGCATTGCTTTTCTTAAATCAGAAAAGTGTAAACTATGCACCTAAACGAGAATTATAAATATACGAAGTTGGAAAACAAACCAAATTAATAAACAACAAACTTAAGTACTACTTTTTAATATCTTTTTCTATACAAAAGTTCATTATCAATATCCAACTTCCAATAACCACCCCATTCAAAATCAATTTTGGTAGGCTTAAAATCTTCCAAACCATTACCATGGGTTTGTGTCAATTCACCAATGTAAATCTTCCCATCAATATTAAAGAAATCAATTCTAATATAATCAAAGTCTTTAGACAATATTTCTGCTAATCTTATCATTTCTGAAAGGTTATCAGGCACGGCGCATTTATCAATTTTCGAATAGGACGAATTCAGTTTATAGTCCATTTCAACCCAATTTCGATCAAATATACTACGTTGGTGATTTTCGTACCTACCACGATCAACCTGAATTAACAACTCATCACCAAAACATTGAAATTTGAAGTCATCCGGCGTAAACATTCCTGATTCGAGGTAAGTTTCAGCTATGATCTTTCTTTGAATTTTCTGATAAAAGGGTTCATTAGTAAGTAGCCCAAAATCATCATTTAAAGCATTTCTAAACTTTTTTATAATCTCACCCGGATTTGCCTTATTTTTGTCTTTAACAATTTCTACATGGTCTGGGCCACTTCCATGGTTTGTTTTTAAGACAAAAGAATTCGGTAATTTATTCCAATCATCATAACTAAATGAATCGTATGTACCAAGTAAAGGTATCAAATAATCACTACCAATTCTTTGTTCTATATATTCCCTAACTCTATACTTATCCGCTATCATAGCCATTGTGTCAAAATTTCCATAACACTTTCTATAATATAACTTGTCATTAAAACTGACAGGTTTTTCAACATTAAGATGATAGCCATGCTTAGTAAAGAAAATACGGTCCCTCATTTTCTCATAATAAGCTTCTAATATAAAATCTGGAAGAATTGATTTAATTAAACGTCTAACTTTTAACATAATAACCTACAGTACCTTTAAAATAAGCCCCTAACTTTTGCTCATAAATTTCTTGGCTAAACTTCGCTTCAAATCTACCTAAGGCCACTAGAGACTGGGAGCTTAGGTAACTAAAATCAAAATATTTTTCAACTTTACTTGCTAAATCAAGAGAATCACCAGGAATAAACAAATCACCGCCTTGATTATTACCGATAATTTCAGTCAAACCACCATGATTACTTGCAACAACAGCACGTGCTGATGCCATTCCTTCAATTGCAACCCTTCCGAAAGGTTCAGGGTGTATGGATGGCACCAAAACCACATCACAATGATTATAAAACGCTTGAGGGTCACTAGAAAAACTATGGATTTTAACAAAATCAGATAAAGCTAATTTACTGATTCTCTTTTGCAACTCAAGCTTATAAAATTGTTGTCCCTTAGCTGTATCACCCACAATATCAAGATGAAGATTGTGCCCTTTATCAATTAAATACTTAACTGCATCAACCGCTGTTGATTGACCTTTCCAACCATTGATTCTTCCAATAACTAAAAGCCTTAATACATCATGCTCTACTATCGGATTGCTAACTGGTGCCTTTACACCATTATGAATGACATTTGTTTTATTTAATAAAAAAGGGAAGCTATTTTTTGTGTAATAAGAATTGAACACCAATAAGCTTCGGTTTAAAGCAAAAATTATTGAAAATACATATCCTTCTAATTTAGAAGAAGGAATTTCTCGCACATGGTTTATAATTTTACGCCCAAAAATAGAACCAATTAAATAGCCAAATATCACCATAGTATTAACATATACAAAATCATATTTATAAGTATTTATCATTGCTCTATAAGATGTCTTCGCTAATTTACCCAAAAACTTTATAGGCCTACGTATCTCCTTTCTAGCAAAGCTGCCCAAATTTTCATATCGAATTGAATTGACATGAGGTTCGAGTAATGAAATAAGAGGCCCATCATTGGGCAAAATAACATCAATAAGAGCCGTTGGGTAAGTCTGTCTCAAAACAACTATTGATTGAGCAAAACTACGGTCGGACCCATATAATTCAGCACTTTGGTGAACACATAAAATCTTCATTTAATATAACTTGATTCCAATATTGAAAATAAAATAAAATAAAACGCAGCTTAGAATTTTAACTTTTCTAATCATAAGAATTGTTGTAAAAATACTTAGTTGTGGAGAAAATAAACATTGAAAACCAAAGTAATGAGGTATTAATACCACTAAGCATAACCATTATAAACCATAATATTATTGTGACAGGTTCATTAAGTATGACCATTTTCTTGAAAGTAAGATAAAGAAAAAGCAAACACAGTGGCCAGCCGTATTCCAAAGCAAATGATAACATTCCTCCGCCAGTAAAATCATCCTTTACACCAGGGAATTCTAAAGACATAAACCCTTTTGTGAAATCGACACCGTTGCCAATAAAACCATTTAAACTGAATAGGCTAAGTTTATCAAAAGCGATTAGAAAAGGGACAACCCTTACTGACGCGCTATGATCCGCAATAATCATTTGCTGTTTATCCATAGTCAATGCCGATTTGAAAAATTCAAAAAACCTTTCAAAAGCTTGACTTTCATGACCAGAAACAGATATAGCACCTATTATTATTAACAATAAAAACACCACACTATTTCTTATACTTAAAAACCTAAAGATAAACAAAGATAATATTAAAAAGGCAGTCCCACTACCATTTGTAAGCAAAATCCACAGTAAGGCCACAGTTAATACTGAATCAGTCCTTAAATAAGTCATTAAAGTGAATTTTTTGCCTCTCATCTTTTCGGTTATAAACAAGTGACTGATCATAAGAATTCCTATGATCCTAGAGGCATGAGATGGTTCTACTGAAAGAGAGTTCAATTTCCATGGCGTATCAACCTGATAATTACTTACGTTTAAAATAGGAAGATCTATCAAAACACAAACTTGCTGAACCAGGAGCACAATAAAATAGGCGATAATTATACTGCGGATAAAAAATATATAGTTTTCAGAAGAAAACTTATTCAAAGCCAAACATTTCATATATGCTATGTAAGATATGACATATAGTGAAGTAAATAGAATTGTACTTACCCTAAAACTATCCTGGTTAGATATCAGAGAGAAACACCATAGTAAGCAAAGAAACAAATAAAATAAAACTTCTGTTTTGAAAAAACAAGACTTATTAAATATTGTACATGCTGAAAAAAATAGTGCACATATTAATAAGTAACTCATACCTGTTTCTTTATTACCCAAGTAGGTTATGTAAATACAGAATGAAAATAAAACAAAATAAATTGTAAAATTTGCCTTAACTGATTGCATCATTTTTTTCCAATGCATTCTTAACAGCTTTTAAGTAACCATACTTATACTTTTCATCGGGCTCAAGATAACCCCCTTCGGCCCATTCATTCCAAGCAAAAAGGAAAATCTTATCCGTGTTGTACTCATCTCTTGCTTTAATTATTAGTTTTGAAAGGTAGTTTTCGAATTTATCAGGAGTAGAACCTACATAACAAGAACCTCTGTGCCCCTTACGTGGAGTGTTATCCCAGTCAACAAAAGCACAAGGCAAATCTCCTTTTTTGCTGGGCTTTAATGACAAAATCTTTTCCCATGCATCATCATAAGATTTTATAGTTACTTTTTGGTTCTTTCGATTTTTTTTGAGGTGTAATCCAAAATTTTTCTGCACAATAGATGTAAGCTTAGGAATCCAGATATTCATTAACTGTCGAAAATGACTTTCGTTAATCATATTAATGTATTGTGGTTGGAATTGTATACCATAATTAAAAAGCGATTTATCCATAGTTTTATCCAAATAACTATTTACATGTTGGTGAATAAACTTCAGTCCATCAAAACCATTATCTATAGCTAAGCTGTTCCATAGTTCTAGCATAGCCTGCAGTTTGCTAATATGATGAGGTACATATATGGTTAAAATAGGTTTGTTATCTTCAATTATATAACGGGGGTCTTTGAAAAACTTAAGAAGATATTCAAAGTGATCTACCCAATCGTTTTCATCGTTGAAATCATGCCCAATCAAAATCTTATTGTCGGCTGATACCCAACCATTATTCCAGTTTTCGTTTGCCCAACAAACAGAATATTTGATATCGATATCAGGATTATTTAGCAATAATTCCATCGGTTTTTCTAACAGTTTATGTCCATTGAACCAATAATGATAAAAACAAAAACCATAGATTCCATGTTCTTTGGCAATTTTGCATTGCCACCTTAAGACTTCAACATCTGATAAATCATAATAATTATTATTCAAAGGAACTCTTGGTTGATAATGAGAATCAAAAAGTTTCGTTGCTTTTTTCATGTTGGTCCACTCTGTGAACCCTTTACCCCACCATTCGTCATTTTCAGGGATTTGGTGAAATTGTGGTAAATAAAAAGGGATTATTTTCATTTTCTTCCAATTAATTTTTGTTAGTTAATTTTTTTATAACCTTTGCTGGATTACCTACAGCTACTGAGTGTTTGGGAATATCTTTTGTTACGACTGAGTTTGAGCCAATTACTGTTCCCTCACCAATTCTAACACCGGGCAAAATAGTAACCTTATCACCTATCCAAACTCGTTCTTCAAGAACTACCTGTCCCACAGAAACAATATCCCTTTCAGATGGAGCTAAAAAGTTATCTGTAGCGTCTGAATAGCCATGACTATTATCTGTAATAGTTACATACTTACCTAATAATACGTCATCATTTATTTTTATAAGATTACTAGCTGTAATGTGAGCCCCTTCACCGATAGATACGTTATCGCCTATATGAATTAGTGGTCCTTTCTTACTATCGTTACTACGCCACGTAGTAAGAGTTACATTTCTACTTATTTCAGATAAGCTACCTATTGAAATATCATTAGGATTACGAAGAACAATATCAGAAGATATATAACAACCATCGCCTATGTGACGGAAGCAATTTTTATTTCTCATTACAAACGCAAATCCTAGAAAACGACGCTTCCAATAATTATATCTTTGAGATAATGAAATATAGTTTACAACGAGGAAAATTATCGTTATCAGTTTAAAAGTTAAAATTTTTATCATTAAATATTAAATTCCAATTATTTTCTCATAGACTGAATATAATTTTTCATGTTGAGTTTCTAATCTATACTTTTTCACAGCTTCACTGAAAGCATAATCTGTCATCGATGATAACTCCTCTTCTGTCATTTCAGAGGCTTCAACAAAGCACGAGGTAAGCTCTTTATTGCTTTCGAACAAAAGGCCATAATTTCCTCCGAAATTATTGGTCAAAATTTCTGAAGTACCTCCTGAGTTACGCCCAATAACTAAGCACCCATTGAACATAGCTTCGGCAGTGATTAATCCAAAACCTTCACATTTAGACCCTACAACGAGTGCCTTAGCACTACGCATCAATTCGTTGATGTCATTACGAAAGCCCAAGAACTTTATTTGGTTTTTAAAAGGGCTTTGTTCAACCTTATGTTTTAGATATTGTAGATAGGATACCTGGCCACTACCAGCAATCAGAAGTTCATAATTTAGGTTTCCCAACTCACAATAATCTATAAAACTATCCAAAACATCTTCAATACCTTTAGTTGGTTCAAGTCTTCCTACAAAAAGAAAGTACAGTTTTTTACTTTTGGAAATTTTAGATTCGTTCGGTTCTAAAACTCCATCATATATAACTTCTGAATTTAACGGTACTGAAAAGTGATTTGAAATTTTATTAGTAATGCAAATTACTTTATCAGTACTCCCAACAAGATCTGTAAAAACTTTTTTATTAGGGAAGAAACTCATACCAAAATCTAAATCCTGATATTCCCTTAGATGCCACACGTGCTTAATCTTAAGTAACTTGGCTACCCAATAACCAAGTGCAGTTGGCCCGATATTGGTGTGAATGATATCAGGCTTAATATGTAGGCAAATTACTATTAACTTTATTAGAGCTAAAAAGTTTACTACTCTAAACGCAAAAAATTTCGGAAGAAATAAAACTTTTTCCTTTGCTGTTTTTGCTCGGGGATATATTGATAACTTATGTCCTAGTGATTTAAATGGAACTTCCTTTTCAGATAGCCAATCGGAAAATTGTCCTTTTGTACTGCCTACAACGAAAGGTTCGTCGCCTTTTTTTATAACAAAGTCAATAATATCAATCAAGCATTTATTTGCTCCATATGGAGCGGGGCTTTCGACAATATATAATATTTTCATCGTAAACTAATTCTTTTGAAGAGAATTCTCTATAAATAAAATTGAATCATCTATCAGAGACTTAAGAATACTCCTAGAATTAGAATAATCAATACTACTAATTTCTGCGTTACCTAAGTCAACTAGACGCTCATTCAGTTCGAGAACTTCAAGTAAGCTAGCAACCCTAGCAACATGATTACCCATACCGCACGCGTAAAAATTCTTTTCGAATAAAATTGAGAAAACCACACCATGAAATGATGTTGAGACAATATATTCTGCGTCATAAATTAACTTCAAAAAGTCAAGAGGGCCTGCCGACTGAATCACTCCGCTCTTAAAATGGCCAGATAAAGTTTCGAAACCATTTATCTCGATTAGTTTCAGTCCTTTTTCTTCGCAAATTTTATTAGCTAATATTCTAGATTCATCTGAATTGATTAAGCTATAAAAAAGCAAATATGGCTTTTCGCAAATTCTTGGAATATCACGTATCATTTCTTCCCAATGAGTTTTAGGCACTAAAAACGTAGGATCTAAAACTTGTTGAACATTTAGAGAATTGATCTTTGAAATAGCTTGCATCAAAGATTTTTCGCGTACACCTAAAGAATCAAATCTCCTCAACAAATTATTGACACTTTCATCTTCTAGGGTTTGATTGTTAACTTGTCCCATACTTGCGGCATAGGCAATACGTTTTGCCGTTTCTGGGGTGTTTTTCCCTAGATATACTAGATCAGGTCTAGGATAGTCTGTCATGTCATAGACTCTCCAGATCTGATCACTTCCATATACATAAATATCAAAATCATTTGGAATGTCTTTTGGGTCAACTATTAATTTTCTATTACAGTTAACAAAATTATTGTTGATGAAATGTTTAAACTTACCATGTCTAGCTAACCGGATAGGAGCTATCAAAAGTCGTTTAATAGACGACTTTAAATATTTTACCCTTTGTAGAAATGAAATATCCTTATTTAGAAACCTCTTGTCTAGTAAGTCATAATCCGCTCCATGATAATCTGGCCAATAATCAATTAACTCAGTTTCACCATGCTTTGAATAGTTGTATTTCATTGCATAAGCTTGCAATACAGCCCCATAATTATGAGCACGATGAAATGTTAATATTCCAATCTTCATTTAATTTCCTATTAATACTTAAGAAGCTTTTTTAAAACACTTTTTGCCTTACGTTTTGCTTTTAACTTAGAATTTTTTTCAATGTTTAACATCATTTCTAAAGCATTACTTTCATCAGTGCTGTCTGTGAAAACTTCAAAAAGTATTGGTTTATTCCCAATTCCATTTGAAACAAACTTTAGATACTTACTATCAAATTCATGCTTGTTAATAGCAGAAATATACTCAAAGCCTAAACTTTCAGAGTAGCCTTTAACTAAAGTATCTGATTTGTTACCGAAATGACCTGCGGCTGCTATGTAATTATCAGCCTCCTCACCAAAATAGGAAGCATGGTGGTTGTATTGCCTAAATTCAGTTCCCTTACCATTATTAATAATTAAAATTCGGATATTTTTACCTAAATGCCTAGAACCTATAGAGTTAAGATCATAGAAAAAAGACAGGTCTCCTAAAACCATATAGTACAATCTATTGGGATCTGCTAATGATGCTCCTAAAAGCGATGATAGACTACCGTCAATACCAAAGCCACCAACATTACAATCAGATCTAACTGAATTTGGCAATTCAAAAAAATTCCAAGATCTTAGACTATTAAGAATACCAAAGTGTATGACTGCATTATCAGGAATTAATTTTGACAGTTTAGATGCAACCCATATGTTAGAAAATGGTACGTTTGGTAAATTATTATTTAGTGTCTTGAGGTACTCTGAACAAGTAGAGAAATATCCAGTTTTATTGGATACCTTTCCGTTTGTGTATTCCATAAAGAATTCAGATTCACTCATTTTAAATATGTTAGTTAACTTACGCCATGTATCCCTCATTTCTCCATCTAAATTAACTCTCCAAACTTCAGTATTTGAAGAAATGGCTAGATTAAAGTAATCTCCGGTAATCTCACCAATATGTATTAAAATATCTGGCCTTGATAAAGAAAAATCATGTACCTCTTGGCCAGAGGCCAAAGAATATAACAACCTATATTTTCCTCGGTAGCCACTTGTATGATCACAGAATACAACAGCATCATTTGATTCACAAAAAGCATCAAGGATTTCTATTTCGCTCTTATTCCATTGTTTATGAGCGCCAATAAAAACAGCTACTTTACCCGTTAAAGGTGGAAAGGAATCACGGTGCTCAATGGTTTTAATATGTCTAACCACTGGTAGCTTCTTTACGTCAAACGGCGTGATAAATTTTGTAGGAAGATTTATGTGAACCGGTCCCCCACCATTCATAGATAAAGCTGTAAGTGCTTTATTGATTTTTATTTCACAATCCCAAATATCATCGGGATCTTTAACTACAGGTAGAGAAACACTTATAGTTGCTACGTCATTTGGTATAACGCTACGATCTATAAACTGTGCTGACAAATGTCCATTTCGAGAAATTGGTTGAGATGATGTAATAGCTATTACTGGAAGCTTTCTATAGTAAGCTTCTGTTAATCCCGGCATATAATTTCTTGATGCTGTCGCACCAGTGCAACTTATTACTACGGGCTCACCCGATTCTGCTGATAGACCGCATGCCATGTAGGCTGCAGACCTTTCATCTACAGCTGAATAAACTGTAAAATATGAATCATTTTGTATGCTTCCCACAAATGCTGTATTAGTATTGCCTGGGGATGCTATAATACGTCTCACGCCATAAGCTTTGAGTAAAGCTATTAAGATTTGGGTGTTCTCTTCTCTTGTGTACATTATAGATCCCGTTTTAGAGTTAATCTATCAAACATATATTTTCCAACCAAAATTTAAACTATTTAAGAATAAATCCGCCATCGCATACAACTGTATGACCAACAATAAAATTTGATGAATCTGACATGAGAAAACCTGCTAGTTCTGCGATCTCTTCAGGTAAAGCATATCGTTTTAATGGATTCTCATTTATAAATGCATTGCTTTGATCAACTAAAGATGAATCTTGCATTTCAGTAGCTATAATACCGGGCGCAATACCATTTACTATGATTCCCTTTGGAGCAAGTTTTAGTGCTAGGCCTTGTGTCATTCCAACAACATCCCACTTTGTCAATCTATATGGATATGTTGCTCCGACAAAACCTCCTTGAGAAGATATATTAATGATTTTTCTATACTTTGATACCTTTCCAGACTGCAACCAACGCTTGACAATTTCTTGACTTAGAAAAAATACTGCTCTTGAGTTTACAGAATATATTTTGTCCCACTGTTTAGGGGCAACATTAGGGAAGTTTGTTCCATCAATAATTCCAGCGTTGTTTACCAATATATCAAATTCCCCCCCTAACAAGTTATTTAGTTCAGAGAGGTTCTTGGTTATGCTGTCGATATTGGAAACATCCCAAACTTTAGTTATCAACCTAGGGCTATTTATTTTAACAGAAGCATCTTTTAATTTTTCATCATTTCGACCTACAATTACAACCGTGGCCCCTTGAGCAATAGCTTTTTTTGCTATGCTTAAACCAATTCCAGAACCGCCGCCTGTAATTAGAACTCTTTTGCCCAACAAAGAAGCGTTATCATTAGTTTGTGTAACATAGATTTTAGATGCACCACCATTTTTTATGACCATTTTAATTGATCTCAATATTTGAGGCATTCTTTTGAATAGGGTGTAAACCTTTAACATCGTACCTTTCATCATTATTACCTAATAAATTTAGCTCTACGAGATATTTCATTGTTTACTCTCAGCCTCATATCTTTACTAAGGCCAATAAAATACATTAAAAGAGCTGTAAACAACATGATTATTAAGGTATTTATAAATACAAGTGTAAATTTACTTTCAATATCTCCTTTTAGATAATAAGCAAACACTGACGATAATATTACAACTATTGATAACGGATAGATTACTTCTTTAGTAAACTTCAAAGCACTTAGCCCAACGAGTTTCTCAACAAGGCGTAAGCGAATGAAAAACATAATAATATTAGCACCTATCGCGACTATAAACACAGATTCTGCACCATAGCCAAAAGAAAGCACAAGCCACGAAATAATGAAAATAAATATCTGGATAATACCCAACTTTAATTCATATTCTTTCATTTTACCTGGGGCTCTTGCAGCAGTTGCTATAGATAAGCTTAATGACATAACAAGCACTTCTACCAAACTAAGTCTACTAAAAAGAACTACACCTTCTGGAGGAGTTAGTAACCATAGCCTTAGTATTTCTTCCATAAAAACTATTAACGGTAGAGCAAAGATCCATATCAAAAAGAATGATAACTTTGAACCTTGGTAAACCACTTGGTGCATCAACTTGTAATTTTCAGCAGCATAGCTTTTGATGATAGTTGGATACAACCCAGTGTTAAAACTATTAGCAAAAACCATTGCCTGTGTAGATACAGTCATTGCAATGCCACGCGCAGCAACAACTACTGGGTTAAACATCTGATTTAATAATAATGTAACTGCTTGAGTTCTTATTACACTGGTAAAGGCACCAAAAAAAGTCCAACCGATGAACCCTATTAGCTCAAAAAATAACGTTTTATCGAAACTATTTGGAAATTTTCTTATTGCTTTGTATTTGATGAAGCTACACACTATATAAGTGGTCATATTTACTATTGACACAACCAATAATAAACAACCATATATTTCCAACTTATCCCAAGTCATTTTACTTAATAAATACACTGAGCCTAGTTTTAAAAAAGCTTCAAAAATTGACGCGTAAGCATATATTCTCATGTCTTCATGAGCAATTATTATTGAGATAAATGGTGATGTTAATAAGCTGAATATGAAAGATAAAACAGAGTAGTGATATAGTTTAATTGCAACTTCATATCTATCAGCAGGTATATTCAAATGCTCCATGACAAACCAAAGCCCAATACTTTCCAAGAGTAAAGCTATTGCCAAGGCCATTAACAGATATACTGTAAGATTTAAGAATAAAATTTTCGAAATACTTTCACTATCATCTTTACCAATAGCAAAAGCAAAAAATCGTTGACTCGCCGAACCTAATGCTCCAGGTATAAAAACACATAACGATACAATTCCTGTTATAACGGTATATATCCCATAATCTTCCACACCAAGTATTTTTAGTACATTTCTTATTACCAGTAGACTTACAATCGTTACTATTATTTGCCTAAAATATAATGCAATTGTATTTTTTATTACTTGCTTAGCCGCCACGACCACTCTCACTATTAATTATTTAAAATTATGCTGTTAAAATAACGTCATTATACAAGTGAATATTGAAAATGCTTAATTTTTAGCAGAAACACGATCATGCTACATAGTCATGAAAGTAACGCGATTTTCGCAAAAGAAACAAGAAGACAAATAGATGTTCGCTCTTAAGCTCAATTCTGCAGCAAAACCCAGTTCATAGGTAAAGTCTCAGTATGTCAACTCATAGGCATTAGTGATCCTTTGCCAAGTGTACTTCCGTTGAGCTACCTCTAGCATATTAGCGGCATTAACAATAAAAGCAGAGGAGTGATCTTTGTCAAGAAGTGAGACTAGTGAATCAGCAGAACTAAAATACATAGCCTTATCCTCTGTACTGTAACGATTAAAGCTACAATTAAAGGCAAGAATAGGCATTCCAAAATGCATAGCTTCAACCAATGAAGGATTGGTACCTCCTGCAGAATGTCCATGAAGATAGCCCTTGCAAGCTTTTCTTAACTTGTAGAGTTCTTCCAAGTCGTAGATGGGGTCAATAATATCTATATTAGAATAGTTACTATACTTAAGCTTTAATTTAGCACCAAAATCACTTGCATCCCAGTTACCCACAAATTTCAAGTTTTTATCCGTTTTAGAGAATGCCTTAAGTATCATTTCAACGTTATTCTCAGGTTCAATCCTACAAACAGAGAAATAGAAGTCTTCCCTATCAACAAATACATTACTCTTTGGAATAACATGGTCACCACCATAAGCAATAATGGTATTGATAGTGTCGTATTCGGAGGTCACATAGTCGCCTATTGCCTGATTATCACAGATAATTACATTTGAATATTTTACGGCAATTTTTTCAGAGAGCTTAAGAAATTTTTTAGCCAATGGATGCCATTTTTCTCTTTTCCACTCTAAACCATCAATATTGGTAATAATTTTCGACTTGGAGAACAGCCTAAAAACTGGGAGAAAAATACAACCTGAGACACCTAAAATTAAAGTGACGTCTGGTTTTAACCCCCAGCATTTAATTAGAGAAAAAATATCATACGGTATACTCTGAATACCATTTGCACTCAATGGCAAATAATCAAGTTTAGCTCCATTATGCTCTGCCTTTCTAATATCATAAGACTTACTAGAACAGAAAACGGAATAAGTTATATCATCTGATACATTACCAGTAAGGTTTTCAACAAGAGTCTCAAAGCCACCGTAGCATGCAGGCAAGCCGACTATTCCAACGACAGCAACTTTTTTCATTATAAACCCATCGTTTTTTCAATTAAATCACCCAACATATCTTTCTCAGAGAGCTGGACCGTTCCTTCTATTGGCCACTCAATTGCCAGATTCTTGTCATTCCATAGAATAGAGAGCTCCGCACCTGGGTTATAATAATCCGTGCACTTATAAACAAATTCAGCTTCTTCAGTGGTCACATAAAAGCCATGGGCAAAGCCTTCTGGAACCCATAACTGACGCTTATTCTCAGCTGAAAGGTATTCACCGACCCATTGACCAAACGTTGGCGACCCTCGTCGAATATCGACAGCAACATCAAACACCTCACCTAACACTACACGCACAAGCTTACCTTGCGTATTTTCTGTTTGGTAATGCAAACCGCGTAAAATCCCTTTCTTAGATTTTGAGTGGTTATCTTGTACAAATTGTGTCGGCTTACCTGTTACTAATTCTTCAAATCGCTTTTGGTTCCAGGTTTCCATAAAAAAACCACGTTCATCACCAAAAACACTGGGTTCAATAATTTTCACATCAGGAATACGTGTCTCAATTACTTTCATTTCTTATCCTACGTAAGCTTTAATATTGTTTAATGCCGCCTTCCAGTCGCAGGCTTCTACAGAGAACGTCTGCTTGATTTTATCCGTACTTAACCGCGAATTACTTGGGCGTTTCGCCGGCGTGGGGTATTGCTCGGTAGTAATACTGGTTAAGCTCGGTTTTTGTGAGATAACGTTTTGCTTAACAGCTGAATCAAAAATGACTTCTGCAAACTCGCACCAACTCACATGGGGTAAGCCTGCATAATGGTAAATACCGTAATCAACGCTATCACTTAGGCTAATGCACTTAGCTATTTGAATTAACGCTTTAGCAATATCGCCTGCGTACGTTGGACCACCAAACTGGTCACCAACAATACTTAATTCATCACGCGTTGCGCCTAGACGTAGCATGGTTTTGACAAAATTATTGCCGTTCTCACCAAACACCCATGCAGTACGAAGGATAATGTGTTTATCGCACGCTTTAGCAACAGCAATCTCACCCGCTAATTTGCTTTCACCATAAACCCCTTGCGGGCTGGTAGTATCTGTTTCTGCATACTCACCCACTTTGTTGCCTTCAAAGACATAATCCGTTGAGATATGCAAAATAGCAGCACCAACACTTTGTGCTGCGAAGGCTAAATGTTCAGGCCCATCACGATTAATCGCATAAGAAAGTTCTACTTCCTCTTCTGCTTTATCGACCGCTGTATGTGCAGCAGCATTGATGATAATATGCGGCTTGAATGCTTGAACAGTTTCAATAACCGCAAGCTCATTAGTAATATCTAGTTCATCCCGATCAATAGCGAGTAATTCAACTTTATCCTTTAACTGTTCAACTAAGCAGCATCCCACTTGACCTTTTGCCCCCGTAACTAATATTCTCATTAGTTCGCTCCCTTTCGTGACTCTGAAGCAATTCGGAGTAAATAGTGTCCGTAATCATTCTTTTTCATGGGTTCTGCTAAGCGAACTAAATCTTCAACGCTTAACCAACTATTGTTAAATGCAATTTCTTCCAAGCAAGAAACTTTCAGGCCTTGTACATTTTGAATAGTTTCGACAAAGGATGATGCTTCATGAAGGCTTTCATGCGTTCCGGTGTCTAACCATGCAAAGCCACGACCAAGTAACTCTACATTTAAAGTTTCGTCATTTAAGTACATCTCATTAAGTGTGGTAATTTCAAGTTCACCACGCTCAGAGGGCTTTACTTGCTTAGCCATGTTTACAACGCGGTTATCATAAAAATAAAGCCCAGTAACAGCATAGTTTGATTTGGGTTTCTCCGGCTTTTCTTCAATAGAGACAGCTTTCATCTCTTTATCAAATTCAACCACACCGAAACGTTCAGGGTCTTTAACTTGGTAACCAAATACTGTTGCTAGGCCTTGCGAAGTTAGTTCACCAGCACGTTTAAGCTGCTCACTAAAAGATTGACCGTAGTAGATGTTGTCACCAAGCACTAAGCATACCGAGTCGTCACCAATGAACTCTTCACCAATAATGAATGCTTGAGCTAATCCATCTGGACTTGGCTGCACTTTATATTCAAAGTTAATGCCGAAGTCTGAACCATCGCCTAACAATCGCTTAAAGCCAGCTTGATCTTCTGGTGTCGTAATAATTAAAATATCTCGAATACCGGCCAACATAAGCGTCGAAATTGGATAGAAAATCATGGGTTTGTCGTAAATAGGTAACATTTGCTTTGATGTGCCACGAGTCAGTGGGTAAAGACGTGTACCTGACCCACCAGCTAAAACAATCCCTTTCATTATTTGCTTCCCTTAATTTCTGTTGATTCGACGCCTAAACGCTCACGTTGATAGCTGCCATCTTGGACATGTTTGCACCATTCACTGTTATCCAAGTACCATTGAACCGTTTTCTTTAGTCCTGTTTCAAAAGTCTCTACTGGTGTCCAATCTAACTCACGTTGCATTTTGCTTGAGTCAATCGCATAGCGTCTGTCATGACCAGGACGGTCTTGCACGTATGTTATTTGCTGCGCATACCCCGTTTCTTTTGGTACTAACGTATCTAAAATTGAGCAAATAGTTTTTACCACTTCAAGGTTTTGCTTCTCATTGTGGCCACCGATATTGTAGGTCTCACCGACTTTACCTTCGGTTACTACTTTGTACAGTGCGCGGGCATGATCTTCGACAAACAACCAATCTCGAATTTGATCGCCTTTACCGTAAATCGGAAGTGCTTTACCTTCTAGCGCGTTCAAAATCACGAGTGGAATGAGCTTTTCAGGAAAGTGATATGGGCCGTAGTTGTTTGAGCAGTTTGTGACCATCGTTGGCAAACCGTACGTGCGTAGCCATGCGCGTACTAAATGGTCACTTGATGCTTTTGACGCAGAATATGGGCTCGATGGCTCATATGAAGTAGTCTCCAAAAACATCGGTAACTCTGTACCTTCAGGTACTTCATCAGGATGTGGCAAGTCACCATACACCTCATCGGTTGAGATATGGTGGAAACGGAACGCTTGTTTGGCAGAATCATCCAACTGATTCCAATAGTCACGCGTGGCTTCAAGTAAGGTGTATGTGCCTACAATATTGGTTTCAATGAACGCAGCTGGCCCCGTGATAGATCGGTCTACATGGCTTTCTGCCGCCAAATGCATGACCGCATCAGGTTGATGCTGAGCAAACACGCGATCAAGCGCCGCTCGGTCACAAATGTTGACTAGCTTAAACGCATAACGATCGCTTGTTTCTACAGAATAAAGTGACTCTAAGTTACCTGCGTATGTCAGGCAATCCACATTCACAACACTGTCTGTTGTGTTCTCAATAATATGACGCACGACTGCAGAGCCGATAAAACCTGCGCCACCGGTAACTAGAATTTTCACTAATTTAAGCCTACTTTGAAATGATAATATCCATGATGCAAAAGCATATTTTGCAATGAAGGGGATTTTTCATTGTATTTATTGAAAGGTTGCTCTCAGTTATTCATTCAATACTGAGACAGATTTATTTCATTTTGAGACAGCCCATTGCGGGCTAGCCCTTGTAAACCTTGGGTTTTGCTACCTTTTGAGAAAGGGTCCCAATAGGTTGCGCTATTAAAGTAATTTAGCATTGAAACCTAAGAGAAAGCGACAAACAAGGCGCTGATATCAGCGCCTTTATATTGCGTCCTCGAGAACGAACAAGGCGTTACCCTATTTTTTCGACTCATAACTATAGTTATAGTAACCATAGTTTCCGCCATAATAGCTACTAGCTTTACGCACAACTGCATTTAAAATAAAGCCTTTAACTTCGATGCCGTTTTGTTCGAAACGCTGCTTGGCTACGTCAATTTCTTTGACAGAGTTTTGTCCAAAACGTCCTACAAGTAACGTTGTTCCGGCATGAGCTCCGACAATTGCCGGATCAGTCACTGCCAAAATAGGTGGAGTATCGACAATCACCATATCATAATTTTCCGCTGCCCAATCCATTAGCGCTTTGAAACGAGGATGCATTAATAGTTCAGAAGGATTAGGTGGTACATTACCGCGGCCGATATAGTCCAACCCTTCAACTCCAGGCTGTTTAAGGAGTAATTCGATCTGAGCTTGGCCACTTAGATATTCAGATAGCCCCGGTTTATGTCCTACTGCCATCTGGCGTTCCATCTGACCTTTTCGCATATCAGCATCTATGACTAGTACCTTGGAGCCTGATTTTGCGATTACCGCCGCCATATTTGCTGATACAAAAGATTTACCAATACCAGGACTCGGACCAGAAATCATCAGAATATTGTTCTTTGCTTCCATCATCGCAAAATGAAGGCTTGTACGTAGGCTTCGCAATGCTTCGATGGACAAATCTGCTGGATTGGATGCTGTTAGCAACGTATCTTCAACCGTTAGTTTCTTCTTACCCTTTTGCTTCTTCTCCAACTCTATCTGCCAGTCCGACATCGGGACACTGGCATAAACAGGTAAACCGATCGCTTCAATTTCATCGGGGTTTTCCACACCGCGGTGGAAAGCCGCACGAAGCAGCGCAAAGGCCACCGCCAACATGCCACCAAGTAACGTTGCCAACACCACAATCAGCGGTTTCTTCGGTTTCACCGCGCGGGTATAGGATTGCGCAGCATCAAGAATTCTCACATTACCCACAGTGCTAGCTTTTACAATATTAAGCTCTTGCACTTTGTTCAGTAACTGTACATAGATTTGTTGATTAACTTCGACATCGCGCCTTAGACGCAGAACCTCTCTCTGGGTTTTCGGCAACTTTTGGATCTGAGCGTTCAAACCTTCACGCTTATCCAATAGCGTCTTTCGCTTGTCTAACAGCGATAAATACGCCGGGTGCTCTTTGGTAAATCGCTGGGAAATTTCACTTTCTTTAAACGTCAGTTCATTGAGCTGGGCTTCTAGTCTAACCATCACATCCAGCGTTGATTTCGCTTCTAATCCTAAATCAACCGACTCATTGGCCTGACGGAATTGATTCAGCTTATCTTCAGAGGCGGTTAACTCTGTTTTAATATCAGGCAAATGATCACGCAAGAACTCAAGGCTATTTTGCGCTTCCGCTGAATTACGTTCAACATTTTGGAGAAAGTAATTCTGGCTGATATCATTGAGGATTTGTTCGATATCGCGACGGTTTTCACCGATATACGACAGCTGCAGGATACCGGTTTGTTTACCGCGTTCACTCACGGCCAGGTTCTGTTGCAGTGCTTGTATAGCATCTAAACGTGATACTTTCGCAACCGTAAACGACGTCCCATCTTCAGATGATATTTGTGTAACAAACAGGCGGAAGTCACCTTGCTGGGCTAACACACCAACTTGACCAGTTAACACGGAACGATCGTTACTATCAAGCAATTCAAACTCCCCCGCAGCACTGTCGGTCACTCGTAAGGTAAAGACAGGAATGTCGATATAATCTGGGACTTCAAAACGGCTGATCTCAACATCGTTCTCCTTACCCTGAATGCGCGCCAAGCCTTTACCAATAACTGGTAAATAATTAGGTGAAATAACCGTGGCCAGGTTCAGCTTATCAACAGTGCTGCCTAGGATCATGCGTGACTTAATGATCTCAATTTCGGTAGTTGCAGATGATTCGGAGGCGAACAACTCCCCCATATCACCCAGCGCCGGCACTCCAGAACTTTTGGTTTCAACCTGAATTAATGCATCGGCTTTATAAATAGGTGTCGCCAACAAGGCATAAGCAACGCCGAATATGGCAAAAATGAAGGTAATAGCAATAATATTCCAGCGATTATCTAACAAAATACCAAACAACTTACCCACATCGATCTCATCGGAGTCGATCTGCTTGACTTGTACGTTTTGCGTAACGCTCATAGTTATTTCCAGTAATGAGTGTTGATTTTCGTGGGACGAGTGGCAAGTGCAATACAGTCACTCGTTACTTAAATCTCGTCCCTAGATTTTTTACAATTTCTTTGCCCATGCGCTTGCGGCTTCATCAATCAAGCTATAAGCGTGATCAAAAGCTTCGCGGCTTTGGCGGTAGGGATCAGGAATATCCTTCTGGCCAATCCATTGTCCGAACAACATCGTCTTTCCTCGGGCTTCAGGAGCAATCTTTGTTACGGCTTCTATATGGCCTTTTTCCATCACAAGGATAAGGTCATAGTCGCGACACAGTTCGCTAGATAGCTGTTGCGCCACGTGATCTTCTAGGCTAACACCATGTTCCAAAGCTACTTCAGCCGCCATTTTATCAGCAGGTTTGCCAACAAGCGCACCAACACCAGCTGATGCGATATGCTTGTTAGGCAATAATTTTTTTAGTAAATATTCGCCTGATGGTGAGCGGCAAATGTTGCCGACACAGACGACAAGGATTTTGTTAAACATAAGTTTTTCCTAAGAGCGGTCCTGTGGTCCTGTGGTCCTGCAGACAGATTTCATAGGCTCTAAAGTCCTATAAAACTTTTCCGCTCAGACCTTTTACCGTTCTTGCCACTACCGAACCGTTCCTTTTCTAAGTTTGATCATTTTGGCTAGCATTACAGAAATATGCTTTGCATCTTTAATAAAGCCCATCCCTTGCTCTTTGGGAATGTAACCCAGCTCTATTCCAATATAAAGCTGAGTTATCACTTCGCCGCATGAGCCTTTTGAGAAATAAAGAAAACGTGCTGATTCCTTAACCGTTTCTCTCTCCTCACCTTCAGAAATATTTGAAGGTATTGACAAAGAGCTTCTTGTTAACTGATCAACAAAGCCATAGTTTCTACAACCCTTTAATGCTTTAACTATCTCAACTGATAGTCTGGAGCTTTTTTTCCAAACATCCAGCTTTTCAAACCCTAGGCTTCTCATCTAATAATCCTTTTAGTGATGACCTTTTCACTTTCATAAGGCCATCGAGCCATAGGGCCTTAGAACCATAGGTCCGCTTTTAAGCGCTCCGTTCCTATGGCCAAGTTCTGATCCGCAATACGCCTTCAGTTAGGTCATTGAAGCCAGAGATTGTCGGAACGATTTGTGAAATAACGCGGTTCCAACGAACAATTGGAGCAGCCGTGACATAAACAATGTCGTAAGGTTCAAGCTCAAACTCGGTACCGATCAATAAGGCAGATGCATCTTGAATATTGAGCTGATAAATATTGGCAACAGTTTGAGTTGCGGTTTCTGTCTCTTTTGAATTCTCTTTACTACCACGAATAACAAAGACGCCCGTCGCATCAGCTGAAAGCTGACTAATCCCACCAACGTTACTGAGCGCTTCTGTCAGGCTCATACCTGCACGATCAATTTTAAGTAACTTAGGCTCGTTCACCTCGCCCATCACAAAAACTTTCTGAGCATCGTTTCGAGGAACGTGAACAATATCACCAGGGCGAAGAAGTCGATTTTGTGTTAGATCGCCACGTTGCATTAGCGCATACAAAGAGAGTTGCTCTTCCACACCATTACGAGTTAACGTGACGTTGCGCCAATCAGCATCTACCTCAAGCCCACCAGCCTTATTTATCGCATCTAATAAAGTGAGAGGTACATTGGTAATAGCTTGTTGACCCGGAGTACTCACTTCACCGGTGATATACGTCTTTTTAGAACGAAAAGCCGCAACGTTGACATCAACCTGTGGGCTCTCAATGAAAGCGGCAAGGCGTTTAGCCATTTCATCGCGAATTTCGGTAACCGTCTTCCCTTCTACCTTCACCAAACCGATATACGGATAGAAAATCGTCCCGTCAGCATGAACCCAATTACCTGATTCGCTTGAACTACGATAAGAACCCGCCGGAATAGTTAATTCAGGGTGATCCCAAATGGTCACATTCAGAATGTCGCCAGGGCCAATTCGGTACCGATAACGAGCAACTTCGGTATCTAAGCTTGGGTTTGTTTTAGAAAAGGCCCGAGGCGTTTTGAATTGATTAACAACACTTGCTGTCAGAGGGTATACATTCACTTGTTCAGCAATGTCACTCTCTTGATTTTGAACCTCGATAACTTTCTTGTCATCAAGAGTTAAGTGGGACCCAGGTACCGTGCAGCCTACCAGCATAGCTGAGCCCAGAGCAGTTATTAGAAGCTTTTTTGTGAAATCCATATTTTGTAGATTCAATATAATGTTTGTGAAGGGCTCATGCAGTAGCATGAATAAATATATGAGGGCTAATTCTAAGATTAGCATTCCGCTTTTATTAATTGTTTAGCTATCAGTTGACCATGCACTTCATTGCGCACACCTTATCATATAGACGAGGAGTGAAACACCCCACCATGAAATTGAGACACGCTACCGCCCTTAGGTTATAGCTCCCAATGTGCTTTAATTCCTAGTGCTAAACTGCGAAACCCAACCTCCTCTTAACTGGAGACGCTGGAACTCGCTGGGTTTTATTCGTTGGAACATGTAGAAGCAACAAACAAAAACGGCCTTATCAACTTTTTCATGCTAAGCAAATGACATCAAACCAGAAGTTATCCGCTTGCGTAAAACGGTCGTTATTTTACACAAAACTCTACTTAAGAGGAACTTCATTTTTAAATGATCCTTTTATAGTCGAGGGAACAAATCACACATAAGCCACTGATATTGACTAAAAACAAGTTTGACATGATTAGTTAGCTAGCGTATTCGCCATCAATTTTCATCGAGTGTCTCCTGTCAAAGCACTCTTTATACTTATAAATTAATTGTTAGACAAAGTTAAAATAGTTCAACGACAATTATGTGAATCCATTGCCATCAAACCAATAAGCTCATATCATTGCCAATGAAGGTGACTTCGCATTTTTATGTATTTTTATAAAAATAAGGGAATAGGATGAAAAAAACCACAATTGCTCTGCTAGCTGCACTATCAATGGCTAGTTCTGCATTTGCTGCAACTGAAACTTCAGCAGGAGCGGCAGGCAGCACCTCGTCAACAGCAACAACAGCTGGAGCAACATCTTCTGCAACTGCTGGTAGTGCAACTACAACAGCAGCAACCGCTGGTGCATCAACAGGCGCGGCTGCTGGTACAGCAGGCGCAACTGTTGCAGCTGCTGGCGGTATTACAGCAACAGCTGTAGCCGCTGTTGCTGCCGTTACAGTAGCGGCTGTCGCAGTAGCTGACTCTAGCAACAACGATAACTCAACAACAACATCTGTTTCTGCTCAAGGTTAATTACGTTTGTAATTATCGAGCACAGAATAAAAGAAACAGCTGTATATGAACATAACCGCACATCTCTGTGCGGTTATCGTTAATCCTTTGTTTTAAGCAAGTTGTTCCTAAACAAGTTGTTTTCAACAAATTCTGTTACTCACAAATGGATAGTTGCAACTCGGATGCGATCACTTCAACGTTCTTTTCTTTATTTCTCTGTACTCCTAATTTCGGCCATTTTATCAGGCTGTAGTCAGAAGTTTAATGATGTCAACGATACAGTTAATCTTGCACTGTTTGGTGAAACAGATACAAAGCTAACTCAAGACGAAATTCAAAATCTACCTTATGCCAGCATTTATGCGCGGGTTGCTGACGGCCCTCAAGCTTTCATGGTCTTAGCACTGGCAGAGCCTAAAATCAGCTTAAACAAGCATCAAACACCACCAGCGCAAGCCATACGGCTAAAATGGATGTCTTCCGACAACGGTATGTTGGTGACAGAAAATGGCCGAATAGTTAAAACGCTTAACCTACCGCAAGGTAATCTTATTGATACATCAAGCTCTGAGCCAGATCCTCTCACTCTCGGGCTTCACTTATCTTCAACTCCTACCAGCTGGCAACGTAGTATTGACTGGCAACCGGATTATCATTATGGCTATACGTTAAGGTCTGAATTCGCGCGTCAGAAAGACGCAGTAATTCTAAGCAATGACACTCCTATTGAAGCATTACATTTTACTGAAACTGTTACGGCTTCTAGCCTCGGTATAGAGTATCAAAATGACTTCTGGCTTCACCCTATAACAGGTAAAGTGCTAAAAAGCAGACAAAAGCTTGCACCTAGCTTGCCATATGTTGAAATTACTTTATTGAAGCCCTATTCATAACATGGAATGAACATGAACCCGCTCTTTTTCAGATCACTTGTTGGCTCAGCCACCTCAACTTTTTCACGGATAATGCGATCCATAAAAAATAGCATTACCATTTTGATTGCCCTTGCTGGCTTACTTACTAGCTCTTGCCTTTTGGCACAAACTCCTTCTAATGAAGAAAACGCACCTTCTTCTAGCAATAGTCAATCTCTCAAAGTTATTGTAACAACGTCATTAAGCAATAAGCATCAACTACAACTTAGCTATCCTACACCCGTTCGAATTAAGCAAGTATTGAGTGACAGTATTGCTAATATCAATCAATTAACGCTTTCTAATGAACAGGCTAAAGGCAGTATTTTCTGGACAAGTGCCGCGCTATTTAAGTATTTCCCTCACTCTCAAAAGCAGCACGTTATTAGTCAGCTTGAGCTATTGGCAGCCCACTGGAAAGGCGATAAGAGACAAGCAGTTCTCAGCCTCGTAGCTCAGTTACAGCAACTACAGATTGGCCAACGGATTTTCACATCTCTTGACTATGACCAAATTCGTGTGAATTCCGCCCAAAACCCTTTAGTTAGTCAGAGTATGACACTTGTTTTACCTCCTCGGCCTAACTCAGTATTAATCACAGGCGCAGTGCTTCAAACAAAGTGGGTTACCTGGCAAGAAAGATTTGATGCCAATAATTATCTAGAGCATGTTGTTTCAATCAGCAGCTCAGATAATAGCGAGGCTTGGGTAATTCAACCTGATGGAAAAGTAGAGCAACACCCTATTGCCTACTGGAACCAAAACCATTTGGATATCGCCCCAGGTGCGGCAATCTATCTTGGCTTTTCTTCACTGCCAGCTGAATTCAGCACTATCAATAAGGACATCGTTAACCTGTTAAGGAATCGGGCACCGTAAATGAAAAATGCATTTAAAACCTCTTTATCAGCTATTACATTAGCGATGTTACCGGTACTACACAGCCAGGCCGATGAATTTAGCTACCCGAGATTCCAACCTTCTCAGTCCGATTTTGGTGGTGTGGGTTTGATCCAAATGCCATCCGGCCGTACGTCTCCTGAGGGTGAGTTCAATGTCGGAACTACTTATAATGATGAATATCATCATTATACCGTTTCACTACAGCTACTTCCTTGGCTGGAATCCACTATTCGCTACACCTTAGTACAGGATCTTCTTTACAGTAAAGATCCAAGCTTCAGTGGTAACACTAAATATACTGACAAGGGAATTGACTTCAAAGTCCGCTTACTAAAAGAGAGCTATTGGATACCAGAAACCTCGATTGGTATACGTGACTTCGGGGGAACCGGATTGTTTGACGGGGAGTTCATTGCTGCCAGCAAGCATGTCGGCCCGTTTGATTTCACTGTTGGTGTTGGCTGGGGCTACATCGGGAATAGTGCAAATTTAACCGGCGATAAAACTGCAAGTGACGACTGTAACCGTAATACCGATTTTAAAGGCAAAGGTGGCAGCGTCGACTTTGACCGTTGGTTTACCGGATGTAGCGCTGTTTTTGGTGGGGTTGAATACCAAAGTCCTTGGCAGCCGCTAAGACTAAAAGTTGAGTATGATGGCAATGACTACCTAAGTGATTTTGCAGCTCTAGCTGATAATGCTGACATGTCGCAAGACAGCAAGTTCAACTATGGCGCCCTCTACCGCCTAGGCAACTGGGGGGATCTCCGTTTAAGCTATGAACGTGGTAATACCTGGACATTCGGGTTTAATCTCAATACAAACTTCAATGACCTGAAAGCAATATGGCAAGATGAGCCGATACCTACTTATCAGGCTAAATCAAATGGCGATACAGCTGAACTTAACAATGAAGAGTGGCTAGAACTAGCCCAAGAGCTTCATCAAATTGCAGGTTATGAGGACCCATCCATCTTCAGTGATTCTGAAACGGTCACGGTGGTTGCTCCACAAACTAAGTATCGTGACAGAGCCGAGGCACATCTACGTGCGGCAACCCTCATTGCCAATCATGTTCCTGACGCGAAGGAATACCGATTCATTGAGACATCAAACCGTCAGGCTATTACCGAAACACGAATTGACGGCGAACAGTTTGCTCAAGTTGCCAATAATGAATACTTTGATGCAAAAGTTGAAGATGCAGCGACAGTCAACACACCTGAAACACCTCAAGGTTCGTTGATTGCCTCGTCAGACAAAGATTGGGATGTTAGTGTCTCCCCGACTCTTCAGCAGTCCTTTGGTGGTTCAGAGAATTTTTACATGTTCAATATCGGCATCAATGCCGGTGCCAACTACTGGTTTGGTGATCATGTTGAGCTTGGCGGTTCCGTTTACTTCAACATCTATGACAACTACGACAAGTTCTTATATGAAGTTCCACCTGATGGCACCGACCTAAAACGCGTCCGTACCTTGGTTCGCCAATACATCAATGACAACCCCGTTAGGATGAACAATCTTCAGTTGACATGGATGGACCGCCTTGGCGATAACTGGTACAGCCAGGCCTATGGCGGATATCTGGAAATGATGTTTGGTGGTGTCGGTGGTGAAGTGCTTTACCGCCCTCAAGGTAGTAACTGGGCGGTTGGTGTTGATGCCAACTACGTAATTCAGCGAGATCCTGATTCTCAGTTCGGTTTCTTCACTGAAGAAGTACAGTTTGACCCGCTGACTAACCGAAACTATAGGGTTCAAACTGGCGCTATCACTGGTCACGCTACGGTTTATTACCAGCCACAATGGGAATGGCTTCCGAACACCCTATTTAAAGTCAGTGCCGGCCAGTACCTGACCGAAGATAAAGGTATCACTGTAGATTTTTCCAAGCAGTTCGACAGTGGCGTAATTGCCGGGGCCTTTGTCGCCAAAACAAACCTGTCTGCAGAAGAGTTCGGCGAAGGAAGCTACAACAAGGGATTCTATATCTCCATTCCGTTTGACATCATGACCGTGAAGCCAAGTACTAACCGTGCAACCATTTCTTGGTTACCACTAAGTCGTGATGGTGGCCAGATGCTAAACCGCAAGTACCAGCTATATAGCGTAACCGATGCACGCTACCCGTGGTATGGGCGGAAGGCAATGAACTAAGCACGAACATAAAAGGGAGAGCATTGCTCTCCCTTTTATTTGAGTTTTTAATTGTCGTGAGGTTAAGGATACTACCCTAAAATTCAACAATACACTTATCACTACTGCTATTGCTTATTCATCAGATAGAATACAACTACTATTATTTAAGCAGCTCTCCCAAAGTGTGAACCTCTACGAAAAAGTTCCTTTATATACTGAATATCCCTATAAGGTATAGTACTATCGCACTAATAACACTTCCATCAACAAGGTGGAGGGGAAAATAATTATTATTTTGACGTACACTGTAGAAAGAGGTTAGAGCATGTTTAGAGCATATGCTCAGTTCACTGTTAAACACCCTTATATTCATGCACTTAACTTATTTACGATGTTAAGTGTATTTGTAATAAGCGGTTATCAACTTTTGGCCAATGAAAATTTAATATATGCAGCAGGTTTATTGCTGGTATCAATCCCTACTTTTATTTTTGCCAAAGCATCTGATTATAAACGTAAGTATCTAAGTACTAACAGTTAATTATAATGCACTAATATGGCGCCATATCCATGGCGCCTTTACTGCTTATAACAACAAGCAAATCAAAAAATCACATTGTACCCTGTTGCAACTGTTCCCACATTGCTTTAACTATCAACTGATCGGCAGGATTTAGCTCAGATTGAGCTTCGGCTAGGCTCATATCTACAGCAGAGTTCATCGCGTCAATCGTACTGACTCCATTCATTTCACAGTTAGCTGCTGACAGTGAGATATGTCCACGCAGATAGCCTCCAGCAAAAAGTTCATCATCTGATGCGGTTTCGACCATCAGATCAATCAGGTTCAGTAGCTTTTCTTCATATTGCTGGATCATAACTATACTCTTTGTTGAAAATTGGTGCCTGTGAATCATAAATTCTTTCACTAACTAGTCCAAGTGCCTTAAAGCTCTGAGAAATCCTCCGGTAGCAAAACAGCTATTTGGTAATGCTCACGTAATGCCTCAGACAATACCTTTGTTCGCTCCGGCATCCCTTGCTCTAGATAAATAAGCACTTGCTCTCTTACCTTGTTAGTGAAACCAACTCTGTCCGGTTCACAGTTGCCGCTCAGGTTATCACAGCTAACCTGAAACCGAAAACCACAGCTTGCTGATAAGATCCATTCTACTGCCTGGGGCTTGATCTCTACCTTTTCAAACTCAGCCTGTACGTCTGCTGTGCGTCCATCCGGTTCATACCAATAACCATAATCTTCAAGCAGCCGTCGCTTGGGTCCAGCTATACACCAATGGGCAATCTCATGTAAGGCCGATGCAAAATAACCTCGAGCGAAGATAATTCGGTGTTTTTTATAACCTTCGCTAGCTGGTAAGTAGACTGGCTCGTCACCACCGAGCAAGAGCTCGGTGTTATATGAATTGAGAAAGGTGCGATTAAAAATTGAAATTAAATCTTCAGTGTTAAACATTTTCTATCAATGGCAATCGCTAATCATAAAAGTAAAACAAATAATGATAAATTCATATCTTTGTCAATTATAGGTACTTAATATCTTCAAAAAAAACGCCTTTAGCGTCTTTGTGAGATAGTAGTGGATCAGCCCCTTTTAACGGCCATGTAATATTCAATACTGGATCATCCCAACGAACCGATACTTCAGCCTGCGGGTTATAATAATCTGTACATTTATAAACAAATTCAGCTTCATTACTAATGACATAAAAACCGTGAGCAAAGCCTTCAGGAATCCACAATTGACGCTTATTGTCTTCTGATAGTTCAACCCCAACCCACTGCCCAAGTGTTGGTGATTCTTTTCTAATATCCACAGCTACATCGAATATTTTACCAGACACTACGCGGACCAACTTACCTTGTGTATTTTCGGTCTGATAATGTAAGCCTCGCAAAACCCCTTTTAGTGATTTAGAGTGGTTTTCTTGAACAAAAGTCCGTTTTACAACAAGCTCATCAAACCTATCTTGACGCCACGTTTCCATAAAGAAACCACGGTCATCACCAAAGACTGTTGGTTCAATAATTTTTACATCCGGAATTTTAGTATCGATAACTTTCATATGATCACTTATATGCTTGAATATTCTTCAGGGTCAGTTGTCAGTCGCTTGCCAGAATGCCAAACTGTGCATTAATTTTTGTGCAGTTCAAACGAGAGTTTGTCGGTCTTTTCGCAGGTGTCGGATAAGCGGCACGGAAAAATCATGAACATTCCCTCAATAAAGGCTTCCCAGAACCTTCAAAAGGTACTCAGAATCCATCGCACACATCGCTCTTTTGTGTTGAATACTCGCTTTCAAGCTTGTTTCACTTTTCAGCATATCTGTCTGATCCTTGCGAAGTTCTCTGCACTTTCCTCTGCTCGTTTTCGGCTAGCATCTTCACCAAAAGCGGTATCTAGCGTCCAATGCATCGATTCAACCAACCAATGTGAACGCGTGACATTTAACAATTATTTAGCGCTTAGGCTTTTCGAGCTGATGTAGTATCTAACCGAAAATTCCGACTCTTTCGCCACGGCTTCTTCTTGTCTAATCGAAACCACGATACCCATTGTTTTCAGCTCTGGCCAATCAAATTCTAAGTCGCCTAAAACACTCAAAATGATCTACAAATTGATCATCGGCGAATTGATTGTTATGTGATGGTACTAACTAATTAATTTAAAAAATTGAGAGCTCACTAGACCATGAACCCTTTAAGCATGGGCATGTACATGAATTTTCCCTGAACCGGCACCACCGGTAACGAGAATTTTCACAATGGCTCCTTTTTACTTTTCATAAAACGTTGATTTATCAACATCAAAGCTCAAGCATTGAGGAAATGCCTGAGCTTTGATGTTTCAATTGATACTCAAAAAAGTTCACGGAAACCGCATGAACATATAAGCCTAACCCTCGCAAAAGCTTCCTTTTATCATTTTAATAACGCATTAAACTCATATCAAAAAATAGAAGGCTCATTATATAGAGCTGTTCAATAAGAGTTAGACATCACAGTTAACGACTCTAGATCCTACTTTCTTCATGCCTTGTTTACTAGTCGTGGTTGCATGCCACACCAAATCACCAATACCATCCGTGGGATTAAAGCCTGTTGGGGTATCCAATAGAATCTGGCGGATCTTTTCATGCTCAAATTTATGACAAGCCTCGTCTAACTTTGTTAGTACCACTTTCAAGTCTTCATACGAAAGAAATATCTCATTCGCAGTCATAATACGTTCATGTTCAGTCTTGCCGACGTTGTCGCCAATCAATAGTTCTTCAAATAACTTCTCACCAGGGCGAAGACCTGTATAGTTAATCTCTATATCACCATTTAACTTATCATCTGACATGACTTCAAGCCCTGATAGCTGAATAAGGTTTTTAGCCAAATCAACAATCTTCACAGGCTCCCCCATATCAAGGACAAAAACATCGCCACCCTTGCCCATAGCTCCAGCTTGAATCACTAACTGGGCAGCCTCTGGGATTGTCATAAAATAACGAATAATATCGGGGTGCGTAACAGTAACCGGACCACCGGCAGCAATTTGTCTCTTAAACAGTGGGATCACAGAACCGGAAGAACCGAGCACATTACCAAAACGTACCATACAGAAACGGGTACCGGTATTCTCTGCCGCTAATGATTGCAAAGCCAACTCTGCAAGGCGTTTTGTTGTCCCCATCACATTGGTAGGCCGCACGGCTTTATCTGTTGATATCAAAACAAAAGATTCAACACCAGCTTCAATTGCAGCTAATGCAGTATAGTATGTACCAAAGACATTATTTCGAACGCCTTCAACTACGTTGTACTCCACCAGCGGAACATGCTTATAGGCTGCTGCATGATAGAGCGTTTGCACCTTAAAGCTTTGCATAGTCATAACTAACCGATTTTGACGCTGTACAGAACCGAGAAGAGGGATAATCTCTACTTCTAGGCCTTCAGTTTGTACGAACTCTGATAACTCTTTATCAATCATGTACAAACCAAATTCGGATAATTCAAACAACACCAGAGCTTTAGGCTTCTGCAGAACTATTTGACGACAAAGCTCAGATCCAATTGAACCACCAGCACCTGTTACCATCACCACTTTGTTTTTAATATTGGCTTCTAGCAATTCAGGTTGAGGTGCAACACAATCTCGGCCGAGCAAATCTTCAATCGGCACGTCACATAATTGATCAATGCTTGCTGAACCATTAACGATATCGGCTAGGTTGGGAATAGATAGCACTTCGACCTGTAGTTGAACTAATGAAGAAATAATCGCTTTACGCTCGGCACGAGTAGCACTCGGCATTGCCAGTAAGATTTTTTCTACATGAGTTTTCTTGAATAGCCTTTTTAAATGCTTTGGGTGATAAACCGTCAAGCCATGTACAACTGTACTCTGAAGTTTTCTATCATCATCGAGAAAGGCAACAGGATGATACTCATCACCTTGACGTAATAAGTTACTCAACTGACGTCCCGACGCACCTGCACCGTAGATAAGTACCCTCGGCTTCCTCTTAGTATTGCTCTGAGATACCAGGATACGAACCAGTAGCCGAGAGCCACCACATAAAGCCACCAAGTATGTACCATAGATAACAGGTATTGAGCGGGGGATAACGGTGTGCGAAAAATATGCAGACAACGCCAAGAAAAGGGAAGATAAGATGACACTGATAACGATGGTGAGCAGCGCATGTACACTTAAATATCGTAGAATCGCCCGATACAACCCTACTTTAATAAAAAGAAACAACGTAGATACAACTAAGATACCAAGCACCTGCCAGTATCTAGAATCAGCAAAATAGCCTAGGTCTCCAAAGCGAGTCCAGAACGCTCCCCAAAATGCCATTGCGATAAAAAGGGTATCAAATGCAGTACTAATCAAACGCTTGGCAGGACGGGGGATTGAGAAAATATAATCAAGGTAAGACATAGAACCTCAGCAAAATTTACCACACAAAGACAAAAATGTCTTACAAACATAAAATAGCATGTAGTATAATCAAGCAACCAAGCAAGATAAAGCACTACATGACAAAGAGCTTACTTCATTTAACGCGGTCACCAGCCCCTTTACCCACCCCTGTTAGAATAATATACTTAAAGTAATTATAAACCGTCATAGTCTTCAGCATCTTCTTATCTGTTTCTGCTAGTAATTTTGGCGTGGACATATCAATTTCGTTAACCTGAGCAAGGCCAGTAATGCCCGGCAGAGCATCATAAATATTTAGCTTATCACGCTCCACAATGAGTTCTTCTTGGTTAAACAAGTTTGGCCTCGGTCCAACAAAGCTCATTTCACCCTTTAACACATTAACTAACTGTGGTAGTTCATCAATTTTTGTTTTTCGAAGAAAACCGCCTAAAGGTGTTATAGATGCCGTACTCGCTAAGTGACTAGCAACTGACTTTGTATCTACTGACATTGTTCGTAACTTAATCAGTGTAAATGGTTTCTTGTTTTTTCCAACTCGAGTTTGGAGAAAGATTGGTGCACCAGTATCAAATAACCCCAGAACAATAACAACAAGTAAAATTGGAAAGGTCACACATAGGCCAACAAATGCAAGAATAAAATCTAAAATACGAATCATAACTTTCTCTATTATTTTAATTTTTCCATGGCTTGTTCCATGGTTTCTAATGGTTCCCAGTCAAGCAGTTTCTGAGCCTTCGATGAGTCTACATCTAAATCGCCCAATAATTGATTAGCTTGAGAGGATTTGCCTATCATTTTTGCAGCCATCAGCATTAGCCAAGTGGGAATAGGCAGTTGAATTATAGACTTACCCAAGCCTCTACCTATTTGGCTGGTAAATTCTTCTATTGACACGGAGATACCGTCTGAAATTACAAATGTTTCACCAGCAGCCTTCGGGTGCTTTGCGCAGGTATATAAGAAACTAGAAAGGTTATCAACTGAGATAAAGCTACGCTTATTACGACATAGACCAAATGGTAGAACAAAAACATTCTTTATAAGTCTTACTAAACTACCAAAATTTCCTGGTGCACCATCGCCATAGACAAGCGTTGGGCGGACAATTACAACTTCTAATCCGGTTTCTTCAGCAATTTGCATCAACCCCTGTTCAGCTAGATGCTTTGACTCAGCATAGCTATTATGAGGTTTAGCATCCGCCATTTCATCAATTGCTGTTCCAGAAGTACCGACAGCATTTACACCAATAGAGCTAACAAAGACAAAACGCTTCACACCAGCTTTTGCCGCCTCACGAGCAAGGTGTAACGTTCCTTCAGTGTTTACTTGAAAAAAATCCTTGTCGGTAAAAGTGTTGCTATGAGCCAATCCTGCTAGATGAATGACCGCTTCGACTTCTGAATTGAACGCCCCCTCCCACTCAGTTGCTGAATGAAGGCTCTCAATCTCGAAAAAGCTGTTGAAACAATGCTTTTCTCCGTGACGGACTACACACGTTGTATCGCCCTTATAAGCCTGGTAAAAAGCGCGGCCAACAAATCCTGTAGCGCCAGTTAGCAAAACACTCATGCTGGCACCTTCACAAACCATCTTGTCATTAACGTAGCAAGTTTATAAGGAAGCTTTAACATCACAAGAAAAATATTAGTTCTAATACCATTTTCCCGACACGCTCTGACTATTTCAAAATTTTGATGTATGCGCCATAATAAGCCACTTGAACTGATTCCTCCCTCTCGCATTTTAACCGTTATCTCAGGTATCCGTTTTGCCGTGACACCACTTGATATAAAACGAGCAATTAATTCAAAATCAGCAGCCACACGATAATTTGTTTTATATAATCCCAAGTTATCATAAGCCTTTTTCTTAACATAAAATGTAGGATGAGGCAGCATGATACCAAGCTTAATCAGGGACTTTTTAAATACCTTCGAACTATATAGACGAGATATCTTATTGAGGTCATTTTCAGCCACATAAACCAAATCAGAATATACTGCATCAATCTCTTTTGAAACAAACCCTGACATTATTTTCTCTACACTTTGAGAGGAAGAGAAAATATCATCTGAATTCAAGATACCAACAACATCGCCTGACGCAAGATTAATACCTTTATTCATTGCATCATACAAACCGTTATCTTTTTCAGAGATATGAACAGATACGACATCAGAATATTGTGCAATGATCTCATTGGTCTTATCAGTTGACAATCCATCAACAACAATATACTCGATATCAGTATAGGTTTGCCCTTGTACCGATTTCAACGTATCTTCAATAGTCTTTTCTGAATTATAACAAACAGTAATTATTGATACTTTCACAACACACCTACAAAACAGGCTGCCTAATTGGCAGCCATCAATTCAATACTCATTAAGAACGAAGAATTTCTAAAATATCTTTAGTTTTCTGCTTCATCAAAGCAATATTACTCTTAGATTCAACGTTTAGCCTCACAACAGGCTCTGTGTTCGACGAACGAAGATTAAATCGCCAATTTTCATACTCAAGCGAGATACCATCTGTCTCATCAACGACTTTCGCTTCAGGCTCATAAGCAGCGCGCACACGAGCTATTGCCTCTGCAGGATTCTCTATCTTAGAGTTAATTTCGCCAGAAGACGGATAAGCTTCAATCCTAGCCTTGACGGTCTCCGATAAAGCTAACCCTTTCACACAAAGAAGCTCTGTCACAAGTAACCATGGGATCATACCACTGTCACAGTATGCAAAATCTCGGAAGTAATGGTGAGCACTCATTTCACCACCGTATACCGCATCCTCCTTGCGCATGCGTTCTTTGATAAAGGCATGCCCAGTCTTAGACATTACTGGCTTACCACCGGTGGCTTCTACTACATCGATTGTATTCCAGCTTAATCGAGGATCATGGATAATTTTTGCGCCAGGATCTTTTTGCAGAAAAGCTTCGGCAAGCAAACCAACGATATAGTATCCTTCAATAAACTCGCCGTTTTCATCAAATAGGAAACAACGGTCAAAGTCACCATCCCAGGCAATACCCATATCCGCTTGATGGGCAATCACCGCATTAGCGGTATCGGCTCGACACTCAGGTAGCAGTGGATTTGGAATACCATTAGGAAAATTACCATCTGCATCATGATGAACTTTGATAAATTCAACGGGTATGTTTAACGCTTTAAAGCGCAGTTCAATTTCATCAATAACATGACCCGCCGCACCGTTACCCGAATTTACTACGAGCTTCATTGGTTTAATGTTATCAGGGGTAATGTAGGTCATCAGGTGATCGACATAAGGCACTAAGTTCGACTGCTTAGTCAGCTTTCCACGCTTAATTACTGCTGGGAAATTATTCTCTTCAGCCAAAGCTTGAATATCGCGCAGACCAGTATCACCACTGATCGGCTTGGCATCTTCACGAACTAACTTCATCCCGTTGTAATCCATAGGATTATGACTCGCCGTGACTTCTACCCCACCATCCACACCTAGATGCTTTGTGGCAAAGTATATTTCTTCAGTGCCTGTCATACCGATATCAATCACATCAACACCGGCGTCCATTAAACCTTCGGCAAGACATTGTTTAAGCTCTTCGGATGTCAGCCTAACATCACCTCCCACGACCACGCTTTCCGCTTGCAGCTGCTGACCAAAAGCACGGCCAATTCGATAGGCAATATCGTTGTTCAGCTCGTTACCTAGCTGACCTCGAATATCATAAGCTTTAAAGCAAGTTAATCTTTTTATGTTCATTTTCTCAATACCCAATACCGTAATTCTCAACCCGTACCACGTCATCCTCTTCCAGATATGAACCTGAACGAACTTCAATAAGCACTAACGGCACCTTACCCGGGTTTTCAATGGCATGTGGCACTCCAATCGGAATATAGGTCGATTCATTTTCACCAACCACGAATGTCTTGTCACCATTCTGTACTCTTGCAGTACCAGATACCACCACCCAATGCTCAGCACGGTGATAATGCATCTGAGTTGCAGTTTTCTCGCCAGGCTTTACCGTTAGGCGTTTCACATGAAAACGTTCGCCATCAGCAATGGCATCGTGAGAACCCCAAGGACGATACACTTCACGGTGTTGTAGGTATTCAGAACGCCCAGCCTGTTTCAGCTGCTCTACAATCCCTTTTACATCTTGTACCTTATCTTTATGCGCAACGAGTACCGCATCTTTGGTTTCCACCACCACTAAATCATCCACCCCAACAGTGGCCACTAGTTTATTCTGAGAATAGATATAGCTATTAGTCGTGTTTTCCATTAATACATCACCACGGGTTGCATTGCCATGAACATCTTTAGGGTTAACCCCCCAAAGAGCAGACCACGAACCAACATCACTCCAGTCAGCATCCATTGGTACAACAACTGCGTCCTGTGTGTGCTCCATCACCGCATAGTCAACTGACTCATCCGGGCAGGCCGAGAAAGCGGCTTCATCCAAACGGATAAAATCCAAATCCCCATGGGCTCCGGACATCGCTTGCTGACATGCGAATAAAATATCTGGGCAATGCGTATCAAGCTCATCCAGAAAGCGGGAGGCTTTAAACAAGAACATACCACTATTCCAGTAATACTCTCCGGTAGCAATGTACTCCTGCGCTGTGACTAAATCAGGTTTTTCAACAAACGTATCAACATGATATGCAGTCTCTGAGATAGCACTACCTTGACGAATATAACCATAACCTGTTTCTGGAGCATTCGGCACAATACCAAAAGTTACTAATTTATCAGCTTCAGCGAGAGGAATTGCGGAATTCACCGCATCAACAAAGGCCTGTTGATTCTGAATCACGTGATCAGCGGCCAAAACTAATAGTAACGGATCGTCCCCATTTGAGGTGGCGTGCAACGCCGCCAAAGCAATAGCCGGTGCCGTATTGCGTCCGACAGGCTCTAGCACTATCCCACTGTGTGCCAATTGTTCCTGACGCAATTGCTCTGCTACGATAAACCGGTGCTCTTCATTACAGATAAAAAAAGGCGCCTGATGAGATATGCCATCAAGACGGGCTACAGTTTCCTGTAGCATAGTAGACGGGCTAGTCAGCGACAGAAATTGCTTTGGGTATAGGGTACGTGATAAGGGCCACAGGCGGCTTCCAGAGCCACCGGCCATGATGACAGGTAGTATCATGTGATTATTGGTGTCCGTTCATAAAATACAACTTAGTGTGATGGTGCACCTCGTCCGAGGCGAGTAACTCTGACACATCAAACCAACGATAGTTATCGTGTTGCTCTTGCGGCAGGTTATCAAGGGCTATATCTGCTGTGATGCTATAACCCAGGACCACGTAATGCGTGGTAAAGTCCGTACCTGCAAAATTGTCTTGATAGAAATGCTCATACGGGCCGAGGCAACGAGCCTCATCCAAGGAATATGCTAGGCCTAACTCTTCATTGGCCAAACGCGAAAATGCTGACGCCATGGTTTCATCTTTGCAAATACGCCCGCCCGGTACAAACCAGTAATCTTGTGCAGGGCGGTTCAGGCGCTGACCTAACAGCACCTGACCTTGCGTATTGCGAACGATTAAATCAATAGAGATCAGCGGCGTATGGGCAACAACGGTTTTGAATAAACCATGCTCTAAACGCTGCGTCATAATGAAAAATCCTTATTAAGCGGCTATCGTTATGCCCTAAAGCTCTCTTGGTTAGCCAAGAACCATTGATAGGTGTGAGTTAAACCTTGCTCAAGATCAACCTGATAACGCCAGCCTAGTTCAGCCAAACGACTAACATCCATCAGTTTTCGCGGTGTGCCATCAGGCTTAGTGCTATCAAATACCACATCCCCCGTGAAGCCCACCACTTTCGCCATGGTTTCCGCCATTTCACGGATGGTGCAATCAACACCTGTTCCCACGTTAATGTGAGATAACATCACTTGGGTGTTACTCTTATACGCTTCAGTATCAAGCTCCATCACATGCACAGATGCCGCAGCCATATCATCCACATATAGGAATTCACGCATTGGTGCTCCGGTTCCCCACACCACCACTTCTTTATCATCACGAAGCTTGGCTTCATGGAAGCGGCGCATCAGAGCAGGAATAACGTGGGAGTTATCTGGATGGAAGTTATCATTCATGCCATACAAGTTCGTTGGCATCACGCTGCGGTAGTCTCGCCCATATTGACGGTTATAAGATTCGCACAATTTGATCCCTGCAATCTTTGCCACTGCATAAGGCTCATTGGTCGCCTCCAAAGTTCCGGTCAACAATGCAGACTCAGTCATCGGTTGGGCGGCCAATTTAGGGTAAATACATGACGAGCCTAAGAACAACAAATGCTGCACATTATTCTGATGTGCTGCATTAATGATGTTGCACTCCATCACTAGATTCTCAAAGATGAACTCCGCAGGGTAAGTATTATTGGCATGAATGCCCCCTACTTTCGCTGCCGCCAAATACACTTCGTCAATTTGTTCGGAGGCAAAAAAGTCATTTACGGCTTGTTGGTTGGTTAGATCCAGCTCTGAACGACAGCAGGTAATCAGCACGACGTCATTCCGTTCAGATAACTGTCGAACAATTGCTGAGCCCACCATACCACGGTGACCGGCTACAAATACTCGCTTTTTATTTGCAGGCATGGTTCTATTTTTCATCAGCTGCATCACCTAGGCCGTGAGCATGCAGCAGCACTTCTTGTTTGGCCTTTCCAAAGCTTGATTTGTTCTCCAAAGAAATAGCCACATCAAAACCATTTGCTTTTAGAAGTGCGTGCTGTTTCGCTTTGTCGATATCTGCTGCGACCATTTCAGAGCACATTTCTTCAACCGTAATTTCCGGAACCCAACCCAGTATTTCTTTAGCTTTACTTGGATCACCAAGTAGTGTTTCTACTTCCGCAGGTCGGAAGAACTTTGGATTTACACGTACGATAACGTCCCCGACTTTAACACCAGGGGCTTTTTTCTCATCAACAGCGGTGACTGTAGCCGTTTCTTCAACGCCTTCACCATTAAACGCAAGCTCGATACCCGCTTCTTTGGCAGACATACGAACAAATTCACGCACTGAAATTTGCTTACCCGTAGCAATAACGAAGTCATCAGCCACGTCTTGCTGAAGCATCATCCACTGCATGCGTACGTAATCCTTGGCATGCCCCCAATCACGAAGCGCATCCATATTGCCCAATTCCAAGCACGATTCTAAGCCTTGAGAGATATTTGCAATAGAACGAGTAATCTTACGAGTTACAAAGGTTTCACCACGACGAGGAGACTCATGGTTAAACAAAATACCGTTACATGCATACATACCATATGACTCACGGTAATTTACCGTGATCCAGTAAGCATACATTTTCGCAACCGCATACGGAGAGCGAGGGTGGAATGGCGTAGTTTCACGCTGTGGAATTTCTTGAACTTCGCCATATAGTTCAGATGTAGAAGCTTGATAAAAACGAGTCGTCTTCTCAAGGCCATTAATACGAATAGCTTCAAGAAGGCGAATTGTACCCATTGCATCTACATCAGCTGCGTATTCAGGTGACTCAAAGGAGACTGCGACATGAGACATTGCCCCAAGGTTATATATCTCATCTGGTTGGATTTCTTTTACCAAACGAATAAGATTGGATGAATCTGTTAAGTCGCCATAATGTAAATGGATATCATCATTACTGTTGCAGATTGTATCAACACGTTCCGTATTGAATGATGATGCTCGGCGTATCAAGCCATGTACTTCGTAACCTTTTTCCAAAAGGAGCTCAGCAAGGTATGATCCGTCTTGACCTGTGATACCTGTTATTAACGCGATTTTTTTGATCATTTTAATATTTAACCGATGCTTATCGTTCAGAGAAAACCCTAATCTTGCCTAAGAAAGCGTCTTCGCTATGATGTCTTAAAAAGTAACTGTTTTGCTTTTGAAACAAGCTATGTCTCTGTTTTTCATCACCTAGCAGCGAATAAACTTCTTTCGCTAGACATTGAAAAGTATTGAATGACGGCACTACAGGTTCAAGTACACCTGACGCCCCATTTTCAATAGCAATCATTGGAAGGTTTAGCTTAAAATAATCTAACGTTTTTAACTTAAACCCTCCGCCAGCATGATCCGGGCAAACGCCTATTGTAGCAATACCAGCAAGCTCACTCAAATCATTAAAGCCATCAATAACTGTCACGAATGGGTATTCGTTCCTTATCGAATTGTAAAACGAACTTGGAGCACTACCTGCTACGATAACAGAGCAGTCTTTCGGGTTCTGTTTGTATACCTCATAAAAGGCATCAAGAAAGACTTGCAAATTATGCTGCTTAAGGCGCCAATGAAAGCTTCCGACAATGATCGCCGTTGGCTTATTTGGACTTCCTACAAATTTAAATGGTTCAGAGGAATAGGGAGGCAGTACTAGTAGTTTGACTCTTGCCCATTCTGGAATATCGTCACCACTGATAGACGACAAGCCGCTAATAATTCTGAAGACAACTAACTCCGTCAAGTACACTTTAGTATATTCAAAAAAGCAAAAAACTCGCTTAAATATTGAAGCTTCACTGCTCTTTGAAAGTGACCTATATACTGATGACTCAAGGTTGTGATTAAAAACAAATATTTTTTTATTCAACAACTTAGCTAAGATCGACACCCATGCACATCTGTAGTGGTCAAGATAAATGACATCATAGTCATCTCGCTCCTTAAGCAACTTCATACATAATGTTAGAGAAAAGTTTCTGACCCACATCATCGGCAAGAAAAAGAACAATAATACTGCTAAATAATTGTTCTTCTGCTCAAATGAAAATAAATCAACTAATTCAGATTTATTCAAAACATTGAAAATCTGAGAACTATAAATATAATCGCCCTGGTTTTCAGCGCCAATTTTAGAAGTAGTTATAAAAATCGATTTCATTTACTCACCGTTAAAAAATCATTATAGAAGTCATCAACAATCTTTCCCCAATCGTAGACGAGCCCTTCTGCTAACTGAAAATCATTCTCGTGACGATCATCAGCATCAAGATGATACAATATTTTTTCCGCAAAATTTTGGGGCGTGAAATCTGATATCTCAATGTTTGAATAGTTACTTGAGAGGTCAACAGCAACCCCCACAGGGGTTGTAATTATATAACAATTCGCTAATGCGGCCTCAACTAAAGCAAAACAATACGATTCTTCAATAGATAAATTAACGAAAAACTCACTTTTACAAAGAAGAGTTAATGTATCATCTTTAGACAAACTTCCTGATAGCTCTACTTCTATGTGTGTATAATTTTTAATCTTATTAAGAATTTTTTGCTGTGTGGTACTAGATAAAGGGCCTACGATTCTTACTAGTAACCGAGACTGATTACTATCTAATGCCTCTTCAAGAGAATTAAGAAGAGGAATAATTCTATCTACACCTTTAAGATCACAATCATCACGGGTTATAATAGCTATTGAAGCTTCGTCTTTCTTAATAGAACCTGAAAAAACGCAGTTACCTAAAACTCCATTTGGCACGTGATATATTTTATCTTTGTTCACTAAACCAGCATGACCTGATGTCAACAAATCAATTGATTGTCTTGTTTCAACACAAAATGCATCAATTGATTTATTAAACGATGACATTAACCAGTACTTAATACGATTATTTTCTCTTATCCTAGAAAAATCTTTTATATTAGATAAACTTAGATCAGTCTTAACAATTATAGTACTTGAAGTATTTATTAACTTGAGAAGCTTAGCTAATAATGCAGTACGAAGTGAGACATGGAACAAAATGAAATATTTCACACTTTTCAAGTAATTGAAGTCAAAACGAAGACAGTCAATAATAAAATGTAGATAGCTCTTACTTTTATAAAGTTTACCATCTATGTTATCTTCAATACCAATGGAATCGAATATAATCTTATCGAGATCTTCATGACTGGATTTTGCAAAAAACTTAGGGAAAAGACCTACATCTTTTTCTAAATAGTTAGCTTTAAAGTTTTCCCAAGAATAGATTAGGCAGACATTCTTTTTCATTAATAATCCGTAAAAATACTTTTATATGGAATAAAACGTTGGTAATGTGAATCAGCACCTATATAGGCATCGCTTTGAATCAAACGATAATACTTAATAAATACAAAAACAAAACACAAGACAGTTATGAATAAATAGCGCCTTAGATCCTTAATAGAGATTAGCACTAGATAAGAAGCAAGAATAACATGCATTAAAAGAAAATAAGACTCAACTCGATCTTGAATGACGCCGAGTCCTGATAACAAAGCATACATAAATATGTGTATAGCTGAGACGAAAAGAGATAATAAAAATACCTTTTTTCCATAATCAGAACTAATTTCAGCTAATATATCTTGTGATTTATAGAGCGCAACTAGGAATACAATTATATATTCCAAATAACGAAATGATAAACCAGTTTTATAAAGATCCAAATAGTTAAAGTAATAACTTATTTTTAACGATGCATGTTGACCTATATCACCCAAAAATCCCAATATGAATGATGATAGTTGGAAAATCATATTCGCGATATCGATAGGTAAAATAACAAGCAATAAGGATAAAATCACTAGAGATAAACCAAACAAAAAGTTTAATCTAAAATCTCGTTCGATTAATAAAATAGACAATAAGTAGAAAATAAATAATAGTAGTGATGATACATGAAACGAAAAAGCTAAAGGTGCTGAGATTAATAAGAACAGCTTCCTATTATAGTTAAGCGTTAAATATATACCCAGTAGTATTATTGCATGAGCAATGATTTGGCGTTGAATATTAAACACACCAAAATATTCATACCATAGATATAAAAGAATGAAGACACCAAATATTCTTGATGGTGCTTTATGCACTATTAAAAATGAAGCACCAACAGATATTAAACATGACAACAGTACTGGCAGATACGGAGATAACACAGCCGATAACGAAAAAAGCCGGAAACCTAGCTCAAAATCCCGATAATCCTCATGGCTAATAATACTCAACGGGTCATTAGAATAGAAGATCGCATCATACAAAGACTGATAAATTTCAAAGTCCCAGCCAGTATAGTAACGCCAGCCCGAAAATAATATAAGTACAAAAGCGACTAGAAAAAACAGTACTGCTCTATCAAATCGATGCTTTAGTGTTGGCAGCAGCAAAGCACACAAAACACAGAAAATAAGTATAATGAAATAATCGATCATCTTTTTATTATCTTCTTGGAAAAATTATGACACGTTTTATCAATAACTATATAGAATAAAAGTGTAATAACACTAATTAATGTGAATAACGTTATTATTCCATAACCATCGAAATGAATTGTGAATAACCTGAAACCAATCATATGTGTTAAATATAAGCTATAACTAATATTGCCTAAAAACATCAGTAGATTATTAGCCGCTATGTTTTGATTAAGTTCGACGTTAACACTAGACAACGTAATAATAACGAAACAAGCTATGCCAACAGTTAATACACGTAAAATAGAATCAATATCTCCTGCTTGCCCCTTAAGAAGGAAACTAAACGATAGAAAACATACAACGGCAGCATATAAATATTTGGTCTTTATATATGATTCACGAATAAATCCATCACGAAACAATTTATATGAATAAATACCAAAAATAAATTCAATAATTATTGGATTAGATAGATAGAGATCAAAACCAAGCAGAGAAGGAATACAAAGAGAAAGCAGAATCAATCCTGAATAGAGAAAGGTCCTACTCGTACTGATGAACAATGTTAGCGTCGTATAAAAAAGAACCTCAAAAACTAAAGACCATTGAGGTTCTAAGTAATAAACAACAAGATCATTGTAATAGCTGTTCTGGCTTGGGATAAGAAAGACCGATTTAACTAAATTATCTAGTCCTGAGTAATCACCAACAACAAGGTATTGAAGAAAAATTGCAGCCCACAATGGTACAATGACTCTTATAAATCTCGAAAATAAAAATCTTACTTTAAATTTATGATCAGGGTACTCTTTCTTCAAATTGTCAATCATTAGACAAACAACGAAACCACTGATCACGAAAAAAAAATCAACACCGTAGGCACCCATCGAAAAAAAGTTGTTCGAAGACGAAGCTAATACATCGATCGTTCGATAGTGGGCAAAGAAAACCATTATCGAGGCAATACCTCTTAAGGCATGAATAGTACTAAGCACAGCTCGATTTCCTTAAAATTTTAACCATTACCAATTTATACATAATTAATAGTGCGGTAGTTAACGCTATAGCAAAACATAGAATTTGAAAAAAGATTCCATCGTCTCTGATTAGTTGTTGTAACGTTAGTAATGAGGAAAAAGACACTAAAAGCAAAATCATCCTTTTGATAATTAAAGTTAGATCTATTTCAAGATGTTTACAGACTAAATATGTATTAAAGGGAAGACAGGTTAATACTTGAGCAGAACACACTGAATATACTAGTCCAAGGTACCCATATAATGGAATAAGATAGTAAGAGAGCACTGTCACCAGAATTGCTGAACAAAGACTTTGATAATGATAATTATACTTACCTGTTGATATACCGAAGAATGTTAGTGTTACCTGTATCGATTCAATCAGAATAAATATTGCAATACAAAACAGAATACTTCTTATCTCTTCAATATCAAAACTAGTTGAAAACAACAGACCAAGAATGTCTTCTCCGACAAGGAAAATGAATATAAATGCTAAAACTGCAAGGCAAACATTACAATCAACGATTTTCAAGACTTCAGATGATACCTTATTCCCTGAAAAAAATGACTTAGACAAATTTGGAGCAAATACGCTTGGAATAATATTATTTACCAAATAATAGACATTGACTAACTGTAGAATAAAACCATAGGTAACTACATCTTCATTACTCGAATAAGCTTTAAGATAGTATATTGACAAATTAAAGATAAAAAGGCCTGGAACTGTTGTAGCCAGTAGAGACAAATTCTCTTTGAATTTAAACTTTAATCCTTTACTACAATACTCAACTGAATCTAGTTCAACATTGCTCTTATTATAAGATAAACCGGCAAATATAAATACAGCAATAGAAGAAAGAAACCAGACTACATATAGCCAGTACAAGTCTAAATTGCCAACAACTGTAAATAGAGCAACAATAGTAACTGGAAGCAACGAAGCATAAGACACTCGATATATCTTTTCATGTACGATGAATCCACGAGAATATGGTACAGAGATAACAATATTTGCAATTGTTCTTAGATAGGCCCCGACAAAAAATAACCAAACACTACTTTCAAATACACCAAGATAAAGTTTGATACTTAATATTGCAATAAATTGCAATAACGTAGACAAACAAATGGCCTTTATAAGATAATCCCGAACAACCCGTCTTGTTTTAGCTTTCTTATTCAGGTTTCTTAGCATTAAAGATGGAAATGACAACTCTAGCGCAGTAAATAAAGGCATAGTTGATATCAAAAGATACCAAACATCCAAGTTACCTTTACCAATTTGATTGATAATTATAACATTAGCAGCTAGAGCAGAAAGTACTTGAATAGGAACATTAATTAGACCTACTGATATCCCTTTCTTATAACTCATAGTTTATATGTCTTCTTCTTTAAATACAACGAGGCTATCATGCATAACTTTTCATGAATAATATATTTAATATTAGATCTTTTTTTCTCGCAGTATTTCCTACTAAGCTGATTCCAGCGAATATAATTAGTTGTTACTGCGTAGAATGCCATAAAACCTTTAAGATCGCTGATGTTTTTTAAATTCAATTCACAGTAGTTCTGATATTTTAAAAAGGTAAACCCAATTCGATTTGGCTCTGCGACTATAAATTCAGATGAAAGTAACCTATTAGTAAAATCTACAAAGTTCTTATCTCTGAAATATGTAGGCAAGTCTTCATGATGTCCCTTAATAAATCCCAGCGTAATTAATTGCTCTGATGAAAACCTTCCGAAGTAGAACCCATTCTTATATTTTCTATCAGGAACGTTGTCTTCATTATGATAATAATCGGATTGAGAAATTAAATCCTGACACCATATTTTCTTTAAATCTTCAGTTAATCCAAAAAAGAACCAATCAGAAACTTGACATACAAACTGAAGGAAGCAGTTAGGGTTTGGAGTGTTTATCGAACTAATCAAAACTCTTTGTTTCAAAATGGTATTATCACTATCTCGGCAATATTTAAGATAGTTGTCTTTATAAAAAGTTATGAAGTTATCACTTGTAAACTCGATATCCGTTCTTGTTTTTACGCAATACTCTGTTTTTACATGAGATATTGCATTAGAAACAGAGTAAATTTGCCTGTTTGTATTTTCATAATTAACTACGTCATCATCCAGGAAAATTTTCAAACTACCAGGGTCTTCATTAAGTACTAATTCATCGTATTCAAGACCGCTAGTATCCTCTCCCTGCCAAGTACTAAGAATGACCCTTGACTCCGGACAATACTTTCTAATTGACTCCAATGATTCTTTTGTTCTATCTCTAATCGGGCCTTGAACTAAAAATGTAATATCTGAATTTCGCATAGATAACCTGGTAAATGACAATATTAGATTAAAAAAGTAAGACCTCATCAGTATGCTTCACTTACTGATGAGGCCATATACCTACAACACAACCCTGTTACTTCAATTTACATATAATTGTATTTCTAATACCATAAATAATGATAGTAACAGAGACAACCATAGAAAGAAGCAAAGCTAATATTGTATATTTCTTCAAATTTGGTGATGTTTTATATTCTGGTAGTTCAGGTTTTATTTGATACCTGAATGGCTCAATATCTATAGAGTCAATATTTATCGACTTTAAAACATCTAGTCTTGACTTAACATGGAAATCATTTCTGAAAACGTTATATGAATTAATCTGATACTCTTTAAGCTGACTATTAATAACCTCAGATCCCAAAGCAATCGGTAAGTTCATATCAAGCCCAGGATCGATAATTGGTTTTTTAATCCCCGATTTTTTTGTTATTTCGCTTGCAAATTTTAGTTTTTCTTTCTCACTTTCAAGTCGATAACTTGCGGTTTTCTCTAAAATATCAGATTTGATAATTAAACTCTTCTGTATAGAGTTAACACTATTTTGGGTATACTCAATAAATTCATCATTAATTTTTGAACTTACATGAGAAAGATAGCCTTTTAATTTTTCTTGAGCTTCTAGAGCTGAAGTTGATATAAAAGACACCTCTACTAACTTCTTATCTGCAGTTACGATAACTTTGATAATTTTATCAACTTGCGAAGATGAAGCTTCTAATCCTATCGATTGAAGGTAATCTCTCTTGTTATCAATACTAGTAACTTCTGATAGGAACTCTTCGAAAACATAATCTAGAGTTAACGGAGCAACAGAGTTATTACCTACACTTGATAAAGCCTTCAACGCTGAAAACAAACTTGAAGTTTGGTTATATGTCGGTGACTTTAAAAGTGATTTTGAAGTCCATTTATCCTCAGTATTTACACCTACAGATATACCTACGACTAAAAAAGCAATAGTAATTAGGACTAATAGTTTATATTTCTGCCTTATTTCTGCTATAAAAGCATTAAAAAACATCGTTTGCCTCGTTTAACAAATCAACCAGTTAAAAACTGGCAGCAATAACGTCATTAATTTTTAGTCAGGATATCTAGATCTACCCAACATATAGTTATGGTCAATTGAGAATCGTCAAGGTTTCACCACACAGCATCAGCCTACGAAATTAAATTACGCTACCGCCCTGAAGTCTCGTATCTTCCATCCGCTGTTTGAGGTGATTCATTCGGATCACCTCAAATTCAATAATTAGACTACATTGTGGAACTTAGGAAGTAACACTTACAACTGTATCGCTACCATAATGTACGGCTTTGTATATTATATCGAAAAACGCTAGCTCAAACTAGGTTAGACAGTATAGTACTGTATTGAATATACACTCTTTATACCAATTCAACATTCAGCGATGCTGTATGTCGACAGAAATAGGCAAAACCGCAAAATCATCTATACACTGGAATATTAGTAAGTTTTATTCATTTTGAATTCAGTATATTCATCAGGAACACCGCAAAAAACCACTTCATCACGGTCAATCAAATGGTAATGTATATCAATCCCTTTTTTTATCAAGAAATTGTATAAAGGTGCTACATAGAGCTCACCTTTTTCCCACTTTTCTTTTGGCATGCTCAGATATTCATTATACGAATCAACAAAAGTCTTCAAATCGCTGAAATAATACAAGCCCGTACAACAAAGGTTTGATATCGGCTTCTTTTCGGCAGTTAAAGATACTCTAGTATCTCCATCGTGTATTGGCTTGGCAAAAGACCAATTATCACCCTCACCTTGAAATACTTCTAAGTACCCCCCCCCCATTTTTTCAAGGTCTGGAAATTGAAAATTTGGTCTAAAAGTATCGATATTAAATATAGTGATCGGGCCTTGATAATCGACTCCATTTAAACCCAGAGCAACAGTCTCCGCCTGCCCACGAGTATCGCTGTCCAATATTGATATATGATAATCTTTAATACCAAGAGATTTGATTTGTTGTTCTACGAAAGTAGCTGTTTCATAAACATCGCGAATGATGAATAGAAATTTTTCCGTTTTAAAATACTGTTTGAAACTATTTATCGCATGACTAAACAATGTTTCACCATGCGCTTCTAGCATGTATTTGGGTTTTTTATAGCCCGCCTTAAAAAAACGGGAACTTAGGCCAGCCATAGGTATAACAATCATTTTTCCAATCTCTTAAGTATTTCGTATAATCGAAAAGCATTAGCAAACAACGCTTGTTGCCTTTGAGGCTCATCAGCATGAAGTGGCAGCATTGACAAAAATAGTTGAATTTGCATGGCATACAAACTTAAGGCTGTTAATCCAAAACGTTTTTCAACTATTTCAACAAAGGCTTGTTGTGTTTCTTTATGTTGACGAGTGCCAGCAAGATCAAAGGCTATTTTCTCACCATTAATATCAACATTATAATAACCTGCTATGATCCAGTCATACATACCCAATACAGAATGGCTTAATTTTGCCAAATCGTAGCGTGTATCACCATAAATAGTTAGCTCGTTATCAGGAGTCAGGCCTCTTGGATCGATAGTTTTCACTCGTCCAGTTCTGAAATCATAAAGAATATTACTGAAACAAAAATCACCATGCAAAACAGTTTCTTTTTGCTGCTCACTCGGCAAATAAAGCTCACAACTCGAAACTAACTCTGCTAATGATACAGGTTCTTGATCATTAAACACCCATTTTTGGTTAAGTGTTATCCCCTGACTTTCGCAATATTCTGCTAATCTTTGCTTAGTTTTTACACCAAATAGTTCACTTAACTTATTCACCGTCGCACCATCCGGCGCCCGGAAATCAATGCACTCGTCAATAAAGTCTATACAACCTCCTAAAATTTTCTTCCAAATTATAGTTGGTATTTCAGCAAATACGTATAGTTCATTAAGTGCGGTATGATGTAAATACTCTAGGCGGTATGAAAATCGTTCTGGCGTATTGCTAGAACCAAGGTACTGTGGAATATAACCTCGCAGCCTCGGTGGCAACGTATCAAACCAGTTTGCCTCAGCTCTAATCTTTTGATTCTTATAGCTCGACTTTTCAATCCATTCAGGAGTTATTATCAACTCATTAAATGCACGTTGTGTAGTGAAAGCTGCCTTAGAACGATAATACGTATTTACATGGCCAAAATCTAGCCAACTTTCAGTCTTAACTGCGGTAAGACCTAGCTCCTTATGGTAGCGATTCAGGCCGCCTAAAAAGTTCCAATGACTTTGCGTGATAGACTTTATCAATTGTCGAGGTTGGCTAAATTTAAAGTAGCCATTTACGACATTATTGGTATCCGCATTAAGGTTATTCTCACTATTTTCCAACCAATGCATATCATCATCAGTTACAACTGCCCAGTTATAACTATCTTGTACTTCTGAAATTCCCACGATATCGTCCCCAGTAGGTAAGGACGTTAACAAAGTATCACCAAAAAGAACGTGAAGTGGAGTATCAAGCGATCGTTCGGTTAAGTTAATAGCCGCAACCAAGGAAGCACCCAAACTTAAATTATCAGGTGTTCTGACAATTTTGACAGTGTTACCTTCTAACCATTTTAAGTCTATGCTCGACAGTTTATAGGACTCAGGGATAGAAATGATTACTTCAACATTTTCGGGTGCTAATTTCACCTGATGCTGGAATAACCTCCGATTACCTAAAGGAAGAAAACTTGGAGGAATTTTTCCGAATTCAGATTCAAGTTCTTGGCCAACATATGCCGCTGACATAATTAGGAACATTGTTTTTCCTTCTCAAATAATTGATTTATTTCATTGAGAGATAAACTTGCGAACTCAGATGGGCGTACTGCACGATCGTCAATGTAAAATCCTTCATGCCCACACCATGGTTTTCCAACAAGAATTTCATCATACGGTACGTTATGTTTGTTTAACCACTCTGTTATAATCGGTAATGTATGGATATTTATTTTTCCTACATTTCCTTCGTATGTGCGCATATTACGTGCAGTTGCAATGGTAATTGTAAAGCCATTATTTTTATAATCTTTTAGTGTTTCAATAACATCTTCTCTTGGTAATACATTGCGATAATCCGACGTATTAGCCTGAGTTAAGGTACCATCTAAGTCCACAACCAACTTCTTCATAACAAAACCAACATGTTAATAACTTATTTTTATGACACAAATGCCATCAAGACTAATTTTAGAACACCAAAGCATACTACATTAATTCACAATTTTAAATTGATTAAGACCAAAATTATGCCATATCCAGGATGAATAACTGGCTATTCCAACCTTCAACAACCAGTCATAACTATTTGTTTATTAAGCTTTAAAATGATTAACCCACCTAAATCAAAGAACAATCCCTTATTCTTTGACTAAGATAAACATCAACCAAGTCTTATTCATCGGAGTATGCTACAGGGCCTATGCAAAGTAACAGTTAATTGCCATGAAATGCATGTTACACTGTCAGAATATTGACAGCACTGCAACAACGTCAACATTCAGATTTATTAGCTTGTCTTGGATGATGCAATTAAATCTGACGCTTTTTGTTGAGTTGTCGTTATACTAGACGTAAACACCAATCACTCATCCACCTCATCCAGAAAATCATCCAGATACTCTTCGCTTTCAGGCTCTTCGGCGACACTTTCGCCACCTGTGGCACGGAAGTTCTTGTTCTGGATGTAAGCATCTCGGGTAAATATATACGGATCAGGAGAGTCTTTTAGCAGTCCTTCTTGCGAAACAAGAGCGGCGCGGTCTTCCATGCCTTCGAAGGCCCACTTGCCTAAGCTCTGCCAGAATGTCAGCAAGTTAAGCGGGAAGTAAAGTCCGTCAACAAAATCGCCAGCGCCTTCACGCAGGGTAACAGGGCCATAAACGGGAACCATAAAGTAAGGGCCGTTTTCTACGCCGTAATAACCCAATGAGTCACCGAAGGCGCGCTCGCTTGGCTTGGTAATATCAGCCGCTGTGGCGATATCGATTAAGCCAGCCAAACCAAAAACGGAGTTGATCCAAAAACGGTTAAAATGGGTGACGGCTTCTTCACCATCAAGCATGATAATGCTGTTGATCATGTTGGCGGGTTCATCCAGGTTAGACAGAAAGTTACGGATCCCTGTTCTGACCGGGGAAGGAACATAGTCTACATAGGCAAGAGATACTGGGCGAGCTACATACGGGTCGAGATAATCATAGTTAAGCTCCCACATAGCGCGGTTGAACCCTTCAAATGGGTCATAGGTACCTTTGACATTATATTGGGTTACCTGCTCAACGTATTCAGCATTGGTTTCCGTTGCCGTTTCTTGATTTAGAGCCTCATCATTTGGCGTCTCGGCACAGCCTGAGAGCCCAAGAATCAAAAGCAGTGATAAAAGGGTTGTTCTTTTCAAAGGTTTATTCCACGAAAATAAAAAAAGCAGACCGGACAATGATATCCAGCCTGCTCTATGAGTTCCAGCGAAGTTATCAGTATTGCTTATCAATCACCACATTTGTGGAGCCGCCAAGCGAAATTACATCGCTCTGACCATACCAGTCGCCTTTCTTGGTCATCACATTACCATCAGTATCAATACGCGCTTTAACAATCATATTGGGTAACGACGACATCAAACGTTCAGGGATCATGCTATCGCTATCGCTCAGCGTTAGCATCAACGGGAACTGAGACAACGGCATCCGACGTGCTGCAACAGGCATCGGTGCGCCATCAGCAGAATGCACTGAGATAATAACCAGCCCCTGCGTAGGCAGATTGACGGATGAGCCTAGCTCCACTTTCACCGAGACAGTCTTTGTCGGGATAGCAGCCTGTTTGCTTACCTGAGTGATCTGAGCCTGCGCTCGTTCAATACTGCGGTCCAGCATCTTGGCTCGAGGATCATCTTCACCAATCATCTTCTTCATCATGGTCCAGTATGAGACGGCCTGCGGGTAATCTCCACGTTCAAACGAATCGAAAGCCAACAGTGACATCGCACGAATATTGGTGTGATCCTGCTTGATAACACTGCGTAATAGCTGGCGTGCATAGTCGCTCTTAGCCGGATCACCAATCAACATCAGAGTTTGGGCATAGCTCAGCTGAACCTCAGGATTTCCTGGTTCCAATGCATACGCACGCTTCATTGCTCCCTGTGCTGTATCAGCATCGCGATTCGCCATACCGATACGACCAAGCAGCAACCAACCTGTCGCATCATTCGGGTTATCATGCAGACGGGTACGCAGTGCCAAGGTCAAATCGTTCATCTCGGCATCACTCAGCGGATCGGCACTTTGCTCATCCATCAGACGCTTCGATAGTTCAGGTAGCTGCGCGACTGTCTGTTGCCAAGATTCCACCTTATCAAGATTGCCGACACTGAAGTACATGCCGTAACACACACCCACCAGCAAAATAAGACCAGGGATCAACATGGCAGTACTTACCGCCGTTTTTTGCTGATCAGTATGCACTGGCACGTCATCAAGCAATGACTGCTGCAACTCAGACACCAGCTCACCCTGATTAGAAACCAAGCCTTCGCTGGTTTCTTCTTCCAACTCGTCAATACGATCTTTAAAGAAGGCTTTGTTCAGCTCATCACGGCTAGCGATATCATCTTGCGTTTTGCCATACAGCATAGGCACAATGAAAATAGCTGCAGCGATCAGAACCAAAACAACGGTTATTAGCCAAAACAACGTCATTACTTCACCTTCCCGTTGTTATTCGGTTGTTGTTCCATTTCTTCCAACAGTGATTTCAAGCGTTGTTCTTCATCTGCTTTCAGCTTTACTGTTGTTTGCTTCTCTCCATTTTTGCGAGAGCGCATCACCAACACCGTAAAACCGATCAACACAAACAACAATGGACCAGCCCACAGGATGATCGTTGACAGCATCAGCGGTGGATCGTAGGTCACAAAGTTGCCATAACGGGCAATCATATAGTCGACGACATCTTGCTCGCTTTTACCTTCGCTTAGCAAATCAAACGCCTTCTGCCGCATATCTTTGGCCAGTTCAGCATTTGAATCCGCGATGGTGTTGTTCTGACATTTAGGACAGCGCAGCGTTGCAGTCAGGTTGTGGAAAGCTTGTTCCTGTTCAAGAGTTTTAAACTCATAAACATCAATGGCTGCCGATACTGGAAGCGCAGCTGCCAACACAAGGCTAAGCCCCAGAAGTATGGCTGTGATTCTTTTGATCATCCCTTCGCTTCCTCCAGCAGTGCCTGATACATCGGCTCAAGCGTGTCTGCCCAGTTGCGCTCATTAACATCGCCAACATGGCGATAACGAACGATACCCTTGGCATCAATCAGGAAGGTCTCTGGTGCGCCATAGACCCCCAGATCCATCCCTAACATACCGTTACCATCGAACAGGCTATGAATATAAGGGTTACCTAACTCGTTTAACCACCGGACAGCCTTGATACGCTCATCCTTATAGTTAAGACCAATGATCTTCACGCCTTTACTTGCCAGATCATTGAGGTAGGTATGCTCGGCATAACACGTAGGACACCATGTCGCCCATACATTCAGCAGCAGTGGCTCACCTTTGAAGATATCCTGCTCGTACAACTTGCCCGTTTCAACCAAGTCTTCAAGTTTGAAATTCGGTACAGGTTTACCCACCAATACCGACTCAAGCTTGGTCGGATCGTCACCGCCTGCATTGCGGGTCAGCTGGACCATAAATACCATCGCCAGAGCCAAAAACAGTACCAGAGGTACAAACAATAATTTCTTATTCATCAGTTAACCTCTGCTTGTTTGGCGGCTTTAGCATTGCCAACTTTAGCTTTCTTACGAAAACGGTAACGTTTATCACTAATTGCCATCACGCCACCTAAGGCCATTAGTACTGAGCCAAACCAAATCCAGTTTACAAATGGTTTGAAGTAAATTCGGACAGCCCAGGCACCATCGTCCAGTCTCTCGCCCATGGCGACATACAGGTCGCGGGTAACACCGCTGTCGATAGCCGCTTCGGTCATCATCGAGCCAGCTGTAGTATAAAAACGTTTCTCTGCGTGCAGAGTGGTCTCATGCTTACCATTACGGGTAATATTGAAGTCAGCGATATAACCGTCATAGTTCGGGCCATCGGCATCACGCAGACCGGCAAAGTTAAAATCATAACCCTGCACCTGTATGGTTTCGCCCGGAGCCAACCGAACATCCCGCTCGATATCGTAGTTGGAAACCAACGTCATACCGATCACAGAGACGGCCAGGCCAATATGACCAAGCATCATCGCCCAGTGGCTACGACCTAGTTTGCCCAAACCCTTCATGAAAGTATGGCGGTGCGTGGCACGCTGGTAGAGCTCGAACCCGTGCATCACTACGATCCAAACCGCCATGACTAAACCCAGTATCGCCATTGGCTCCATGCTGTCAGTAAACAGCATTATGGCCAAAAACGAGAACGGCAGCGTGATCGCCGCAGAGATAATCATCGGCTTGGTGATGTTCGATATATTATCGCGTTTCCAACGCACCATTGGGCCAATACCCAGAATGAAGGCAAACGGGATCATCAGCCATGTAAACAGAGTATTGAAGAACGGAACACCAATTGATACAGAACCAAGACCAATCTGCTTGTGGATCAACGGTAACAGGGTGCCGATCAACACAACCAATAAGCCGGCAATCAACAACAGGTTATTAGCAAGCAGCAGGTTCTCACGCGAGAACAGGCTATAGTTACCACGCGCTCTAATTTGACCACCGCGTAGTGCATACAGCAACAAAGAACCGCCGATAACGACGACAAGGAAGCCAAGAATAAACATGCCTCGCGCCGGATCTGATGCAAAAGCATGCACCGACACCAAGACACCAGAACGAACGAGGAAAGTACCCAGTAAGCTTAGCGAGAACGCTGAAATTGCTAACAGCACTGTCCAGGCTTTAAATGTACCGCGTTTTTCCGTAACAGAAAGTGAGTGCATCAATGCCGTGCCCGCAAGCCATGGCATGAAAGATGCGTTTTCTACCGGATCCCAGAACCACCAGCCACCCCAGCCTAGTTCATAGTAAGCCCACCATGAACCTAGTGCGATACCAAGAGTCAGGAATGACCATGCAGCAATCGTCCAAGGACGAGACCAGCGCGCCCAGGCCGTATCCAGACGACCTGTCATCAGTGAGGCAATAGCAAAGGCAAAAGCCACAGAAAAGCCGACATAGCCCATGTACAACATCGGCGGGTGAATGATCAGACCCGGATCCTGCAACAGCGGATTCAAATCACGGCCATCAACCGGGAAGAAAGGTAAGGTACGTAGGAACGGGTTGGAAGTGACGATGATAAACAGCAGGAAACCCACTGAAATCATACCCATTACCGCCAAAACCCGAGAAACTGATTCTAACGGCATACCTCGGCTGAACATGGCAACGGCTGCTGCCCAAGTTGCCTGGATCAATACCCAAAGCAACAGTGAACCTTCATGCGCCCCCCAAACGGCGGTGATACGGTAGTACCACGGCAATAGGCTGTTGGAGTTACTGGCAACATAGGTTACGGTGAAATCGTTAGTGTAAAATGCCCAGCACAATACGATGAATGACAACAGCAACATGCCGAACACACCGAAAGTCAGTGGACGAGCCATTCTCATCATTGACTGGTTGCCGACAGAGGCACCATACAATGGATAGATACTTGCGAGGATCGACAGACCCAACGCAACAATCAGGCTAAAATGCCCTAGTTCTGCAATCATTGAACACTACCCTGCATCTGTTCTTCGCTATATTGAAGAGGTTCATGGGTTTTCTTCATCGCTTCAGCAACTTCCGGCGGCATATACTCTTCATCGTGTTTTGCCAACACTTCGTGAGCTTCTATTGTCGTTGGATCAATCAGCACACCCTGTGCCACGATGCCCTGACCTTCACGGAACAGATCCGGCAAAATACCATCGTACTTAATAGTAACTGCCGGGCCGACATCTGCCACATCAAAACGTACGATCAGCGACTGTGGATCACGTTGAACCGACCCCACGACAACCATACCGCCAATTCGCAGACGCTGCCCTACTTCGGGCTTGGTACCATCAGGCTTACCTTGTACCAACTCGGTAGGGGTGTAGAACAGGTCCATATTCTGGTTTAACGCATATAGCATCAAACCAATCGTTGCGCCGAGGCCCAGAACTAACGCCAACACTAACGTCAGGCGTTTTTTTCGTCTCGGGTTCATAGTGTGTTCTCCAGTTTTTTCGCTTCTTTAATACGGTGCTCACGAGCGATTTTGTTCTTGATTTCTACCGCAAGGCGGCGTTTTTTACTCAGACTTGAAATTAAAATCCACAGTAGTGCGGCAAAGGAGATGCCATAGGCCCCCCAGACATAAGATGCGTAACCACCCATCGCTAAAAAGTCACTGAAAGATTCAAAATGCATGATGGCCTCACTTCATTAATTCGCGTACCCAAGGGCGATGACTTTCACGGGCAATGATTTCATTGCGTAGACGTACCAGTGTTACCGCACCAAAGAAACAGGCAAAGCCGACAATATTCAGTAACAGCGGCCACAGCATGCTGCTATCCATCGACGGTTTATCAAATTTCGTAATTGTGGCACCTTGGTGCAGTGTATTCCACCACTCAACCGAGAAGTGGATGATAGGCAGGTTAATCACGCCGACCATCGCGAGAATACCCGCAGCCTTTGCCGCCGTCTTCTGATCATCGAAGGCGCTATAAAGCGCGATTACACCTAGATACAGGAACAGCAAAATCAGCTCGGAAGTCAAACGGGCATCCCATACCCACCAGGCTCCCCACATCGGTTTGCCCCAAATAGCACCAGTGAGTAGAGCAATCACGGTAAAGACAGCACCTATAGGCGCCATTGCCGCAGCTGCCATATCGGATAGCCTGATCTGCCAGACCATACCGATAAAGGCGGCAATCGCCATCGACATATAGGCCCCCATCGACCAGATGGCCGCAGGAACATGAAGATAAATGATCCGGAAACTATCGCCCTGCTGGTAATCTGTCGGGGCAAACATTAATCCCCAGATAGTACCGCCAATAATTCCCAACATCGCAATAATTGAGAACCAAGGTAACAGGGTACCGCATAGACGGTAGCAATTTTCAGCTTTCGCGTAGGGATGTAACCACTTCCACATATTTCTGCTCTACTCGTATAATTGTAATAAGTACGTTTTCAGCCAGCGTATCGTTCACTATCAGTGAAGAACAACATACTAATGAAACACTTCTCATCATTCATTCAGGATAAGCAAAGTTGAATACCTCCTTTGAGGTACTTACTCGCCTAACCTTCGCTTCCTTGTTCTTGCTCAAAATTGTCTCATGAGATCCATTATTATGAGACATATTACTCAAGTCTAATTGTAATCTTTTATTGCACACTAATTCGTAATGAAGCGGCAACGGCAAATGGTGCCAACGTGGCCGAGCCAACCAACATCGCTCCCATCAATGCTAGTTGCCCATTGAAAGCCATGCCAAGGCTGGCTGCATCAATGGCAGAAGTTGCAAAGATAAGCACGGGGATATACAGCGGCAAAATCAACAGGCTCAACAACACGCCACCTTTGCGCAGCCCCACAGTCAGGGCAACCCCTATTGCCCCGAGAAAACTCAATGTCGGCGTACCGATAAGCAGTGTCAGTACCACTGCCTGCCACGTCTGCCAATCTAGCGATAGCAAAATTGCCAGCAACGGGCTGATCAAAAGCAAAGGTACACCGGTAAGTAGCCAATGTGCCACCATCTTAGCAAATGCCAGCACCGGCAACGGGGTCGGCATCAGCAGCATCTGCTCAAGCGAGCCATCGACAAAGTCATCTCGAAACAAACGCTCCAGTGACAACAATGCCGCCAGCAAGGCCGCCACCCAAACAATACCTGGTGCAATCCGAGCCAACAGATTCGGCTCCGGTCCTACTCCCAACGGGAACAGGGTGATCACAATGATAAAAAACCACAACGGGTTAAACACATCAGCCTGACGACGAAATGCAATCAGCAGTTCACGTCGAATGACTTGAAAAATAGCGCTTAGCATCCTGAACTACTGCCCCAACTTAATCTTCCGTAAATGATTACTGTCTGTAAACATATCCTGGTGAGTCGTAAGCAACACCACACCACCACGCTCGACATGCGACAGGAATAACTGTTCCAGCACTTTCACGCCTTGTTTATCGATGGCCGTTAATGGCTCATCCAGAATCCATAGCTTATGATTGCTTATCCACAAACGGGCCAATGCCACACGGCGCTGCTGGCCGGCTGAAAGCTGACCGGCAGGGACATCTTCCCGCCCGGCAAGACCGACATGAGCCAGTGCCTGCCATAAGCACTCTTCGCCGCTAACCTGCGGCTTACCCTTCAAACCAGAGCCTTCCGTATTGGTATGCATTGCCTGGAAAAAAGCCAGGTTTTCAAAAGCGGTCAGCTCACGCTTTACCCCGGTCTGGTGACCGAGGAACAGCAAATCCTGGTAGTAGTCTTCCCGTGCTGATTCGATCTTTTCGTTATTCCAGCACACGTTACCGCTGTCTGCTCGCCCGAGACCGGCAATGATCCGCAGCAAGGTTGTTTTTCCGGCGCCGTTATGTCCCTCAACCTGAACCAGCTCTCCCGATGAAACGGAAAAACTCAGGTCATCGAACAATACCCGCTCGTCACGGACACAGCTTAATTCTTGTACAGACAACATATTAAATGATGTATCCTAGGTGACACAATTTAGCGGGCATATTACCACACTGGTCCAGAATTTTGTTAGACACCCAGTTGTATACTTCTATCACTTAGGTTAGTAATTGTGACATACATGCGTATCGATAACCTCCAAGCCTCTGCTTTAACTAAGAGTGGACAACTACACCCTAAAAAAGTGCCAGGAAATGAGACAAATCACAAATTACCTCAAACCGTGAATACCAATATCCCTATTAAGGGACAAATTTCCCAACTCTCTCAAGTATTAATGCAAATGAATGTGCTGCAACGTTTTTTTACAACTTTTGTAGCACTCGCTTCTAGTTCATCGATGCCATCATCACCTATTGTGACTAATTTGCTGTCTCAGCTTCTAATGCCTGAAAATCAAGCCACTCTCATACAATGGCTTAGACAAGGTGCAGGCAAGCAAGTGCTGGCCCAGCTGTTGGAACAATCTAGGCAATCAGATAGTCCGCTAAAACAGTGGTTACTACAGCTTCCTGCTGATAAGCAGGAGGAGTTCAGTGCATTGCTCAAACTCGCAGCAGAACAACGGTTGGCTCCTGCCGTAAAAGACACGGATACCACCTTGCTGCAACTACACCTGCTGCAACCGAACGGTCGCGAGCTGAAATTGTCAGTGGAAAAAGATCCCGGCTCTGGTGCAGGTAAAAAATCTAACCATTCTCCCAAATGGACCATCCGGCTGGCGTTGCCTGTCGGTCACGACGATACCGTGCATGCAGTTGCTGTATGGGAAAAAGAAACGTTGGCGCTACATTTTGAATCCGACAGCAGAAACTGGCTTCAGCGAACTGAATCACTTTCACCTATTCTGACCGAGCGATTGGCAATACTGGGGATCCAAAGTGAGCCTGCTACATTTACGTTTCGCCCCCCGCAAGTTTCCGAGCCAAAGAGAGAGGGGCTGTCGATCCTGATATAGACAGAATCAGAATTAGCCCTAACATCACATGGCCTTAGGCACGCAGCAAGTAATAACGACTATGTGGAAAAATCGAAAATGAATAACAAAAGTGCGATTGCACTACACTATGACGGGCAGCAGACTCCAACCGTTACGGCCAAGGGCTATAACCAATTAGCCGAACACATTATTGAACAAGTAAAACAGCAGGGTGGCTTGATCCATCACGACGAGGCCTTGGTTAATTATCTCAATAATCTTGAAGTGGGTGATGAAATTCCGGAAAACCTCTATCGAATCATCGCTGAATTGATTGCTTTTTCCTGGTTACTAAACGGAAAAACCCCTCCCGGCTGGGAAGGGCTCTCTAGTATTGATGAGCAAGTTTAATGTGACTAAATAAAGACGGCTTTTTCAACGCCGTCTTGGTTGCGCCATCTTTTGTTGCAAGCGCAGCAAAAGTTCCGCTTCCGCCTTCGGCAAATCACACTCTTCCATCAGCTCATTGACATCGGCGCCTAGCTCAACCATTTTACTGGCTCGGCTGTAGAGTTTTCCATCAGGATCCAGCATGGCCATTTCACCCTGCCGATCTGATATCATCTCAAGGTTTTCGGCCATATCAGCAAGCTTCTGGCTCATACCTATCGTCCCAGCTCGCAACTCAGTAAACTGCTTGAGCAGACTTTCATGCTGATGCCGAGAGTTTTTCAATACCAATTCTGTTGCAGCAAATTTTGCTTCCAGTGCCTGACGGGCCTTACGCTCACGACGAACCATCAGCCATGAAACAAACACGGCAAGTATCGCGACGGCAACCGGCAACCATTGCAAAATGAGGTTTAGCATTACAAGTACGCCATCTCATCCCATTCTTCGTCAGACAGCAACTTGTTCAGGTCAACCAGGATCAACAGCTCACCATCACGGTTGCTCACGCCCTGGATAAACTTAGCACTCTCTTCAGTACCCACACTTGGTGTACTGTCGATTTCTGAACTGCGTAGATAAACGACTTCTGCTACGCTATCAACCAAGATACCAATAACCTGCTTCTCAGCTTCAATAATCACGATACGGGTATTATCAGAAATTTCACCTGGCATTAGGCCAAAGCGAGAACGGGTATCAATAACCGTAACCACGTTACCACGCAGATTGATGATACCTATAACGTAATCTGGAGCACCTGGTACTGGGGCAATTTCCGAGTAGCGCAATACTTCTCGTACCTGCATCACATTGATGCCGTAGGTTTCCTCTTCCAGCTGGAAGGTTACCCATTGCAGTACTTCATCGCTACCGTCTTCTTTTTGTATTTCGGCTACACTAACCTGTGACATGCTGTTTCCTCTTTGGCCTTGCTCACATTACACTCTTAACATCTAAACCAGCATTGAGCATAGATATTAGTTCGCTAACATGAATTAGAGCACACATTTTTTCTTTAACCATTCCGGCAAGCCAAGGGCGTTTACCCGCCTGTTCCCGCCAACGAACACTCTGCTCTGTCAAAGTTTCAGTTCCGTGGAGTACATTACATGCCAATCCCCACTTACTTTCCCCTAACATCACGATATAACGATATTCTTCCTGATGTTCATTCGAACTCAGTTTCTCAGGCATCACCCAGCGTGCAGTATCGACTACATCTAGCTGATGCTCTCGGTTTGTCATCAGCCCAAGATACCAAGGCGGACGCCCCAGTAGGTGGTTCACCTCTCCAAGCTGATGAATGCCCCCCAATTCAGTCAACGGTACCGCAAAAGTTACGCCATTGACTTCAAAGAAAAGCGCCTGGAACTCAGCATCCCTGTCCTGTTGTTGTCGCCATACATCCGGAGGTCCGTCGCTTCCTGGCTGCGTTTCCGGAGCAACAAGCTCTTCAGGCTGTGCTTGTTCAGGTTCAGGGGCTGGTTGTTCTACTTCAGGTTCTAATTCTACGTCATTACTTTCAGGTTCAACAGAAAAAGGCTCAATTGCCGGTACTGTCGCCGTCTCTTCCAAAACGACTTCTTCAACAACCTGTTCCGCCAATTCGACAGCAAGTTCCATCTGCTCGGTAATAAGCGCATCTGATTCATGCCGGATCTCTGACTGCATCTGGCTCATTTGGCTAAGCAGTCGCTGAACCCCTTCCAGCTCAGTCTGCGGCTTTTCAGCAAAAAGAATTGAAGATTTGCTTTCTGGCTGCCGAGTCTCGACGGGCTCCTCCCGAACCTGAGGTACCCAGCCTGATGCTTTGTCTGACGGTGGTGACAGGTTTATCTCGACGGAGATAGTCGCTTGCCCCTCCTCGTCCGAGTCACCCGAAGGTTCCGACAGCTGCTCAAAATCAAACGGTGCCGCATTATCATCTTGAATCTGGTGTTCAGGCTCCTGCTCAGAGCCCGAATCATCGGATACAACCGTATCACTAGCCTGCTCGAGATCTTGCTGCGTTCCGCTATCGATCTCATCAATCAGAGGCGACGGCTCTTGTGCAGGCTCAACGTCTTTCGTATCAATCCCTTTCGTATCAATATCTTCCGACTCAACCTCTTCAGGTTCAATCAGTAGATCAAAAAAGTAATCATCCAGTGCCTGTTCACTGGAAAGACGATGCTTATCGTTCATCTTGATCCAGACGCTCCAGATAATTTAATAGGGTCTTATAGGCAAAGACACCCCGACAATTTCGCGCATACAACGAAGGCGGCATATGCTTGATACTGGCATCGCGAAACTTGGTATCGATCGGCACCGCCGATGCCCAAATCTGCTCGGGAAATCGGACTTTCAATTCTTGCAAAGTCTGCAACGATGCCCGAGTTCGCTTGTCATACATTGTTGGAACAATAGTTACCCGGAAGCCTGACGTGCGCGATTTTTGCATGATCTGAAGGGTACGCATCATTCGCTCAAGCCCCTTCATGGCCAAAAACTCGGTTTGTACCGGGATTAAAATCCTGTCACTGGCCGCCAGGGCATTAACCATCATCACACCAAGGATCGGCGGACAATCAATTAAGACATAGTCATAGTCATCAGTCAGGCTGTTCAAGGCCTTTTTGAGAACCAATCCCATTCCGCCGCGGTTGCCCATTACCCGATCAAGTGTCGCCAGCGACATATGAGCCGGAATGATATCGATATTCTTGAATTGGGTATTCAAGATAATCGGACGAACAGAGTTTCGCGTAACATCTGTAAGCTGAAACAAATCGAACAAGCTGGCCGGTACTTCATCGGCATCAAAATTAAGGTAGGTCGTCAGCGACGAATGAGGGTCGGTATCGACCAACAGCACCCGCTTGTTGCGCTCACTCAATAACCCGGCAAGACTTACCGTGGTTGTCGTTTTGCCTACCCCGCCTTTTTGATTAGCGATACTCCAGACGATCAAAGCAAACTCCCTACGACAACCCGATCTCAACCAAGATGCGCTCGGCAATCCGATCTAACGGTAAGTCTTCACTGGAGATACCAGCTTTTGCCACAGCTTGCGGCATTCCATAGACAACGCAGCTTTCCTCGTCCTGTGCCCAAATAGTCGAGCCGCTGGATTTAAGCATACGCGCACCTTCTCTGCCATCGGCTCCCATTCCGGTCAGAACCATCGACAGCACTTTATCGTGATAGATTTTTGCCGCCGAACCAAAGGTCACATCGACACAAGGCTTATAGTTCATCCGTTCGCCGCCATCGATAATACGAATACGTGACGAACCCGGACGACCGTCCAGCATCATTTGCTGGCCACCTGGTGCCAAATAGGCCATTCCAGGTTTAAGAGCGTCCCCATCCTCTGCCTCCTTAACCCCAATCTTGCACAGGTTATTCAGACGAGCGGCAAAAGCGGCGGTAAACGTCGCTGGCATGTGCTGAATTAGCACAATCGGATAAGGAAAGTTGGCCGGTAACTTGGTCAAAATTTTCTGCAGCGCAACCGGACCTCCTGTCGAGGTTCCAATCGCCATTAACTGGTATTTTTTACCCGATGATTTGAATCGAGCCATTGGCTTGGCTGGCGCTGCAGTACGCGGAGCCGGACGAGTTGCCGTTCCTGTCGCTGTCGTCGCCCTGCCAAGCGCTGGTTTGTTCAGCTCTCGGCCAGCAGCCGGAGCTGGTGTCGCAGCCGGACGTACCGAGCGGCGCATAAACACACGTTTGCGTGCCAGCTCGCCCACCCGCTTCTGTAGCAGACTGACCGCTTCATCGCGGTTACGTGCGATATCTTCAAATTTCTTCGGCAAGAAATCCAACGCACCGGCATCTAAAGCATCCAGTGTTGCCTTCGCACCTTCGTGAGTCAGTGAGGAGAACATCAGAATCGGGGTCGGTGCGCTTTTCATAATTTCGCGCACGGCAGTAATACCGTCCATCACCGGCATTTCAATATCCATGGTGATGACATCTGGCTGAAGCTTGTTAGTCAGTTCAACCGCCTCTTTGCCATTAACGGCACTGCCAACCACCTCAAGTCGAGGATCGGAATTGATTATTTCACTGACACGGCGGCGGAAAAAGCTTGAATCATCCACCACCAATACTTTTACTGCCATGTTGTCTTTATCCCGTATATATGAGTTACCCAGCCAATATAACAAACTGAACAATTATCTGACTCTTACTAACCTAGCTGGCAAGCAGAACCAAACTAATAAATTTAATATGCTATTTAGGGGCTTAGCGCCCCTAACTTATTAACGCTCTGGCTTTTAGTGAACAGCCTAGCCCTTAGCGACCAGCATAATGTTTTAGCAGATTAGGAACATCAAGGATCAGGGCAATATGACCATCACTGGTAATTGTTGCACCTGCCATTCCCGGCGTACCCTGAAGCAATTCATCAAGTGGCTTGATCACGACTTCTTCCTGACCAATCAACGTATCGACAACAAAACCAATTCGTTGATGACCAATCTGGACAATAACCACATGACCATGATCGCGTTCGCGCTGCGGAAGGCCAACGGCTGACAACCAGTCCTGCAAATAAAACAACGGGATTGCTTTGTCGCGAACAATAATCGTCAACTGACCATCGACATTATTGGTCTTACGCAGATCGAGATGGAAAATCTCGTTCACACTGGCCAATGGCAAGGCAAACGGCTGCTCTGCGACACCAACCATCAAGGTTGGCAAAATAGCGAGCGTCAGCGGTACCTTGATATCAATACGGGTACCTTTACCCAGAGCAGAGTCAATACTGATTGAACCATTCAGCTGGCTGATCCCTGTTTTCACCACATCCATACCAACGCCACGACCGGAGATATCGGAAATCTCTTTTTTAGTCGAGAAGCCAGGAGCAAAAATCAGGTTATAACATTCTGAGTCAGTTAAGCGTGACGCCGCATCGGCATCCATCACACCACGGTCAACAGCAATGTTGCGCAGTTTGTCCGGATCCATACCACCACCGTCATCTTCGATGGTCAACAGAATATGGTCACCTTCCTGTGATGCTGACAGCAGCACAGTACCAAGACGCGCTTTGCCTGCTTTCTCTCGGATATCAGGCATCTCGATACCGTGGTCAACCGAGTTCCGCACCAAGTGAACCAATGGATCGGCCAAAGCCTCTACCAGGTTCTTATCAAGATCCGTCTCTTCACCACGCATCTCGAGCACGATTTCTTTTTTAAGACTACGCGCCAAATCACGGACAACCCGAGGGAAGCGACCAAATACCTTTTTAATTGGCTGCATACGGGTTTTCATCACCGCACCCTGCAAATCGGCTGTGACCACATCTAGGTTGGAGACTGCCTTTGACATTTCTTCGTCATTGGTATTGAGACCCAAACTAACCAGGCGGTTACGTACCAATACTAACTCACCTACCATATTCATAATGGTATCTAAGGTAGAAGTATCAACACGAACGGTTGCCTCCGCTGCCGGCTTACTCTTCTCTTTGGTCGCCACTGCCTTTGACTTTCTCTCGGCCACAGGCTGAGGTGCCGGAGCACTGGCAACCGGAGCAGGTGTTGGGGCAACAGGCGAAGGTACAACGGGCTTTGCAACGGGAGCCGCTGGCGTCACAGGGCTTGCCGCAACAGGCGTTTCGGCCAACATCTCAGCAACAGGACGAGTGGCCATTTCTAGCTCTTCGTCTGTCGGTCCTTTACCCGAACCATGCAACTCATCGAGCAAACGCTCAAACTCGTCGTCTGTCATCAAGTCATCATCACCGGAACTGGCACCTGTGTCGCGAGGCACTGTCGATGTCGATACCGGAGTTACCGGTGCTGCCGGTGCTGGCGATGCGGTGATCACTTCATCAGTAGCTCCTGGACCTTTGCCTGCACCATGTAACTCGTCTAACAAACGCTCAAATTCATCATCTGTAATGTCACCAGTTTCAGATTGGATCTGATTGGCAACACCCGCGTTCCCTACCTGGGTAGCTGGCGTTGAAGCAGGGGTAGGAGCAGACTGTGCAGCGGCCGCAGAAGGGCTGCCTCCTGCCCCATGAAGCTCATCAAGTAGACGATCAAATTCATCCTGAGTCATGTCGTCGACAGTACTACCCGCAATTGCCGCTGACGAAGCAGCCGGAACGACTGGCTGCGAAACAGGCGATTCAACAACCGGAGCAGGAGTCGGCTCGGGAACCACAACGGGCTCAGGCTCTGCTACTGCCTCAACAGGCTGCGCTGGAGCGAGCTCCTCTGCAGTCGGTGGCTGGCTGTAGCGATGAAGTGCATCAAGCAAGCTTTGCTCAGCGGGAACAACGGGTTCTCGTTCCTGTACCTGAGCAAACATTTCATTGATTGTATCCAGTGCCTCTAGGATCACATCCATAAGTTCGGACGTGACGCTTCGCTTGCCGGTTCTCAACAAGTCAAAGATATTCTCGGCCCCATGACAGGCATCTACCAGCTCAGTCAGAGAAAGGAAACCAGCGCCACCTTTTACGGTGTGAAAGCCGCGGAATATAGCATTGAGCAGCTCTGAATCGTCAGGGCTACGCTCAAGCTCTACCAGCTGCTCAGACAGCAACTCAAGAATTTCTCCTGCTTCTATTAAAAAGTCCTGCAGGATGTCTTCGTCTAAATCAAAGCTCATATATTTCCCCTAAAATCCAAGACTAGACAGCAAGTCATCAACATCATCTTGTGAAGACATGACATCCACACGCTCTTCACTGTTGACAATTGGCCCCTCAGGAGTAAGAACACAAACTTCTTTAAGGGTGTCTGATCTGTCTTCTTGTTCCATGCCAAAGGCTTTAAGGATTTCGACTAATTGATCTTCCACTTCGTGCACCAATTCGATGACACGGCGTATTATCTGTCCGGTGAGATCCTGAAAGTCTTGAGCCATTAAAATTTCTGTCAAATGGCTACGAAGCGCATTGTTATCACTTTCAACCTGTACCAACAAGCTGTCAATTTCATGGCATAGTAACTTAAATTCATTAAGCGCAATTTGCCCGCCCATTAGTCGCTTCCACTGCGGATGAACCTGATTCAAGGTGTCATTCAGCCTATCGGCAAGCGGCTCGATACTATCGATAGCATCCATGGTTTTATTGGCAGCAGACTCCGTTTTATCAATCACATATGATAAACGGTCACGGGCATCAGGAATTTCGGTCTTCGCTAAATCATTAAGACGAGGATCAAGACGAAAATTTGCCAGTGAGTCATGCAATTGGCGGGTCAATTTCCCCACCTCCGCATAAACAGGATCACGGCTGTCAGAGACAAGTCCCTGTACAAGTATGTTAGCTTCGTCCTGTTTCCCATCTTCAAGCAGGCTGACAAGCTGCTTAGCCTGATCGAGTGAAATCATTATGGTTATTACCCTTTTAGCGCCTGACGATAGTGATTACTGCATACGCTCGAAGATTTTGTCTAACTTCTCTTTCAACGTAGCTGCCGTGAATGGCTTAACGATATAACCGTTAACGCCGGCCTGTGCAGCTTCAATAATCTGCTCACGCTTCGCTTCAGCGGTGATCATCAGTACCGGTAGGTGCTTGAGTTCATCATCTGCACGAATGTGCTTAAGCAAATCAATTCCCTGCATACCCGGCATATTCCAGTCAGTGACGACGAAATCAAAACCGCCTTTTTTCAGCATTGGTAGCGCAGTCAATCCATCATCCGCCTCCTGGGTATTGTTAAAACCTAGGTCACGTAATAAATTTTTAACGATACGGCGCATTGTCGAGAAATCATCAACAATGAGGATTTTCATGTTTTTATTCAAAGTTGCCTCCACTGAGGTCACAGTGTTTTTATCTAATATGTATTAAGCAGTCCAAACCTTGAGCTTGGAACGCAAACGTTGCATTGCCTGACTGTGAATCTGGCAAATACGGGATTCACTCACCCCAATAACCGCACCAATCTCCTTGAGATTGAGCTCCTCATCATAGTAAAGAGACAGGACCAACGCCTCTCTTTCAGGCAGTGTTTTTATTGCTTCTGCCAATGATTGACGAAAATTATCATTCACAACACCCTGAAATGGAAGATTTTCTTCAAGTGTTTCTTCACTTGCAACAGCATCTTCCGATACACCCAGGTCGTCCATACCAATAAGACGTCCACAATTAACATCATTTAGCGCTTGATGGTACTGATCGAGTGTCATTTCGAGATGTTCAGCAATTTCCTGATCATTAGGGTCTCGCCCAAGCTCTCCTTCCAGGAAAGAGATGGCTTCCGTGATGCGTCGGTTATTTTTATAAACCGAGCGCGGAACCCAGTCACCACGGCGGATGTCGTCTAACATCGCACCCCGGATCCGGATCCCGGCAAAGGTCTCAAAGCTTGCGCCTTTACTAGGATCATAATTTTGCTGTGCTTCCAGGAGGCCTATCATACCAGCCTGAATTAAATCTTCTAATAGGACATTGGGTGGTAACCGCCCCATCAAGTGGTGAGCAATGCGCTTTACTAATGACGAATAACGCTCAATAAAGGCATGCGGACTTTCCTGATAGCGTCCGTATGTCAATGCTTTATTCACCAATAGAAGCCTCATTAGGTGCTTGCTTGACCAGTAACTTCTCGACAAAGAACTCGAGATGGCCACCAGCACTGCTAGGCACCGGCCAGGTCATGGCCTTCGTCGCCAGCGATGTCAATGCTAATGCTGCCGGGCTACGCGGGAAGGCGTCAACCACAATTTTCTGGCGTTTAACCGACTGACGAACACGATCATCAAGCGGTACACAGGCGACCAGCTCAAGGTTAGCATTCAGGAACCGCTCGCTCACCCTGGTTAGCTTGGCAAACAATTCCCGTCCTTCACGGTAGCTGCGGACCATATTCGCGACAATCTTAAACCGCTGAACATCATATTCGCGACTCAGTATTTTAATCAATGCGTAAGCATCGGTGATAGAGGTCGGTTCGTCACAGACAACAACCAATACATCCTGAGCGGCACGTGAAAAGCTCAGTACCATATCAGAAATACCGGCTGCCGTATCAACTAATAGGACATCAATATCATCTTCCAGGCTACTGAAAGCACGGATAAGCCCCATATGCTGGGCCGCAGACAATTCAGCCATGTTTTGGGTGCCCGATGATGCCGGGATAATTTTCACCCCGTATGGCCCCTCAACAATAATATCCTGAAGATCGCACTGACCAGCCAGAACATGTGACAAGTTACGGCCCGCACGCAGACCCAACATGACGTCGACATTGGCAAGTCCGAGATCGGCATCAAGTACCATTACACGCTTACCTTGCTGGGCCATGGAAATCGCCATGCTCAGGGTAACGTTGGTCTTGCCCACTCCGCCCTTACCGCCAGTGACAGTAATGACTTTAGTGGATGATAATTTTGTCATACGGCGCAAACCGCTCGCTTGATCGTACATTGCGTTCTCAATCATAAAAGTCTGCCGCCTGATTATCTGAACTATCGCTACTCCAGAAATGAGATTGCTGGCTTAATTCTTGTTCTAGTAATTCGTTTGCACGTGCGACCAGGTAATCACCAGTCGCTACTTTAATATCTTCTGGTACTCGCTGGCCATCAGCTAAGTACGATATCGGTAGTGCGCTCTGAATCGATACACAAATCACCTCCCCCAAGCTAAGAGACTCGTCCAGCTTGGTCAGGACACAACCTGACAATGGAATCCGTCGAAAGTGCTCGATGGTCTCATGGAGTACACGACGCTGTGCCGTTGAAGGCAGAACCAGAAAACTGCGAATTTGCGAGCCACTGTTCTGCATCAGGGTATCGAGCTGTTCAGACAGCCTGATATCACGCTGTCCCATACCCGCGGTATCTAGCAGAACTAGGCGTCGATGCCGTAACTGATGAAGTATATCGGCAAGCTCCTCTGCATCTTTAGCAACTCTTACCGGACAACCCATAATTCGACCATATGTCGCTAGCTGTTCATGGGCGCCAATACGGTAAGTATCTGTTGTTACCAAGGCTATTTGGTCCGGACCAAAATCCATTGCAGCGCGTGCTGCCAACTTAGCGATCGTGGTGGTTTTCCCCACGCCTGTCGGCCCCAACAACGCGACAACCCCACCGGTTTCGAGAATACAGTCATCGGTGGTAATAATCTGATCAGACAGTAAATCTAACAAAGCCGGCCACGCTTCATTCGCTGGCACGTCTTCTGGAATATAGCAAGCAAGCTGATCGGATAATTCAGGCGATAGCCCCATTTTTTCCAATCGCTTAATCATCATCGCCCGCATTGGCTCGCGACGTTCAACCTCTTGCCACATCAGGCCGGAAAGTTGATGCTCAAGCAAACGTCGAATCGAAGCCATTTCGCTTCGCATCGAATCCATCTCATCACCGGAATGACTCGCTTTCGGATCGTAACGGCTCGGGTCAAGGCGATTGCCACCGCGTGATAATTCTTGCTTCTGTCCTTTGCCCGGTGTTTGCGGCCTGCGATAGTCACCAATATCCAAAGCATGCTTTGGCTGGCGCTGCGAAGACATCGAGCGCGAGGAGCCATTTTGCCCGCTCTGCTGACGACGTTCGGGACGTTGTTCCTGACCAAAGTTCTGACGACGGCCGGCCCCGTAGCCAGCGTCCTGTTGCGGGTAGCTGCTGTTTTGCGGTGAACGATTTTGTGCCGTGCGGCGCTCAGGCTGCATCGACCGAGGGCGCATTGATGGTCGTTCAGGCTCACCGTATTCATGTTCAGAGCTACTGCCATGGTGCTTAGACTGACGTTTTAGCAATGCCGACAACGAGTCTACTTCAGTTTCAGCAGGCTCATCTTGCTTGCTGTCACCGGTGTAGTTCTGCAGTACATTGGCAAAACGGCTTGCCGCTGATTGCTTCAATTGTACTTTGTCATCAACCAGCTTGCGCTTCGCCTGACCCAGCCGTTCCGCCAAGGCTTCGCGGGTTGCCTGTGATCCCTTGGTCGGTTCATTGGCAACATCTGTATCAACGGCAGCAACAATTTCGACTCCGCCTGTCACTTTTTTATTGGACATGATAACCGCATCAGCACCGAGCTCTTCTTTCACTTGGCTCAGAGCGGTTCGCATGTCCTTGGCAAAAAATCGCTTAATTTTCAATCTTGTCTTCCCGTTTAATCACGCTATTGCTTACGGCATCTGTCACGCCAAGCCAGCCATTGAGTGCTTTATCCATATATCCGCTTTAGTTACCCACTGCATTGACAATGCGTATCTGTTTCTCGTCTGGGACTTCCTGATAGGAAAGTACCCGCAGCGATGGAATAGTATTTTTGACAAACTTAGCGAGCGTTGACCGTAATACACCGGAAGTCAGTAATACGGCAGGCTCCCCTTTCAGCTCTTGTTGCTGAGTGGCCTCGGTCAGTGAGCGCTGTAGGCGCTCTGCCAGCCCTGGCTCTATGCCGGAAGATTCACCTCCGGCAGACTGCATTGTTTTATGCAATATTTGTTCCAACTCCGGCACCAACGTAATTACTGGCAGCTCAGGCTCTATACCATTGATTTCTTGGCAAATTAAGCGTTTCAAACCAATTCGTACCGCGGCAGTCAAAATGTCAGGATCTTGACTCTTAGAAGAGTACTCGGAAAGAGTCTGCACTATTGTGCGTACATCCCTGATAGGGATCCCTTCGTGCAACAAATTCTGCAGCACTTTCACCACAACACCCAGAGACAGCTGTTCAGGAACAAAGCCCTCCACGAGCTTCGGTGTGGTCTGGCTTAACATTTCAAGCAAGTTCTGGACTTCTTCATGGCCGAGCAATTGAGAAGCGCTGTTGGTCAAGATTTGGCTCAGGTGAGTCGCCAGCACGGTCGCTGAATCAACCACGGTATATCCCAGAGCCTGCGCATGTTCACGCTGTGCCTCCATTATCCAGACCGCCTCAAGGCCAAAAGCCGGATCAGTCGTGGCCTCACCGTCAATGGTACCGAATACTTGGCCTGGGTTAATGGCCAGCTCCATGTTTGGGTGGATATTGGCTTCTCCACAAGCAACGCCCATCAGGCTCAGGCGGTACGTGTTGGGCGGTAATTCCAAGTTATCACGAATATGAACAGGCGGGATCAGAAAGCCAAAATCTTGAGATAGCTTTTTGCGCACCCCTTTTACCCGTTCAAGCAATTCCCCGCCTTGTTCTTTATCCACCATAGGAATAAGACGATAACCCACTTCAAGGCCAATAACGTCGACAGGCTGCACATCATCCCAAGATAATTCTTTCTGGCTTGGCTGTACGGCCAATTCGGTCGGTGGCGCTTCCGCCTCTGCAACCGCTGCAGCTTTTTCTTTTTTGATCCGCCAGTAGGCAAATCCACCAATGGAAGCCGCCAACAACAGGAACGGAACATGCGGCATGCCCGGTACAATTCCCATCACAAATAAAATAACACCGGTAATAATCAATGCCTGAGGATTATTGAACAGCTGGAAGACAAGCTGTTGCCCCATATCCTCGTCAGTATTTTGACGCGTCACCATCATTGCCGCACCAATTGACAGCAACAACGACGGGATCTGGGCAACCAAACCATCACCAATGGTCAACAAGCTATAAATTTGAATCGCATTGCCAAAGTCGAGACCATGCTGACCCATCCCGATCACCAGGCCACCGATGATATTGATAAACAGGATCAGGATACCGGCAATGGCATCCCCTTTTACAAATTTCGACGCACCGTCCATAGAACCATAAAAGTCAGCTTCTTTGGTTACCTCAAAGCGGCGAGTTCTTGCCTGCTCTTGGTCAATCAGTCCGGCATTCAAATCCGCATCGATGGCCATCTGTTTACCAGGCAAGGCATCTAGGGTAAAGCGGGCACTCACCTCGGAGATACGGCCAGCACCTTTGGTGACGACCATAAAGTTGATAATCATCAAGATAAGGAAGACCACCAGACCAACAGCATAGTTGCCGCCAATCACCACCGAACCGAATGCGTCAATAACCTGGCCGGCGGCATCAGGGCCTTCATGCCCGTACAACAACACGACTCGCGTTGAAGCAACGTTCAGGGCTAGACGCAGCAAGGTGGCAATCAAAAGAACAGTAGGAAAAGCTGCAAAATCGAGCGGACGGCGGGTATAGACGGTTACCAACAGGACCACGAGTGCCAGAGCGATATTAAAAGAAAAGGCCATATCCAGCAGTAACGGAGGCATAGGCAGCACAACCATCGCCAAGGTTGCCAAAACCATGACCGGTGCGCCTATTGCTGGCATTGATTGCAGGCGTGATAAAGGTAATTTATCCGCAAAAGGTATCGAAAGCTTCATTCAATCTTATAATTGTTGGTGTGGTACAGATATATAGTGAGAGCGGTCTATTTTATCGCTTTCGACTCCAAACAGGAACCTCCAAAGCAATAATCATACCTTTTAGATCGTCAATAAATTGGCGCAACAATGTATCAATATGATCTTTCAATTAATACTGCAAGTCCGGTGGAATATTCGTTGCTTCCTTCGAAAGCTTCGGTCTCTCTCCCCTGCCTTTGCGGTATTGCTTTAGCTGGAAAATGTACGCAAGTACCTGAGCCACTGCGGCGAACAAACCGTCAGGAATTTGTTGCTCCAATTCAGTTGTGTGGTACAACGCACGAGCCAATGGCGGCGCTGGAACAATATCAACATCATGCTTGTTGGCAATTTCCCTGATCTTAAGCGCTAAATGATCAATGCCCTTGGCAACAACAACCGGTGCCGAATCCATATCTGGATCATAACGCAGTGCTACGGAGAAGTGCTCCGGGTTAGTGATCACCACATCCGCCTGCGGGACATCCGCCATCATTCGGCGCTGGGCCATTTCCCGTTGCAGCATTCGGATCCGCCCTTTGACCTCAGGTTTACCTTCGCTATCTTTAAACTCGTCTTTTATTTCCTGTTTAGTCATCTTTAGCTGTTCGTTGTGCTGCCATATTTGATAAGGGATATCGATGGCAACCACGATGAGCAACGAGCAACATATCAATAAAACAAAACCCGATAGAATATCGAGAGCATGAAACAGGTTCTGTGGATAGATTTCGACACTAAGCTGGAAAAAGTCCTCTAGATTGGACTGCATTAGGTAGAAAGCAACACCTGCTACAAGGGCAACTTTTAAAATCGATTTGATCAGCTCAACCAGGCTCTGCTTGCCAAGCATTCGCTGCAAACCGCTGATAGGGTTCATTTTGGATAATTTCGGCCTGGCCGCTTCGGCAGAAAAACTCACCCCACCAAGTCCGGCAGCCCCCACCAGCGCAGCTACAAATAAAAAAGCCAGCACTAACACCAACGGCAAAGCAACATGCCACACCGAGGCGGAGATAACCGCAAACAATTTATTGAGATCGAAAACTTCCTCTCGGCTCAAGGAGAACATCTTCATCATCACCTCGGCCAACCCATTACCGAGAATTTCGCCAAACCACATAAGACCAACAGCACCAGCCACTAGCACAGCTACTGAAGCTAATTCTCTTGAGCGCGGTACTTGCCCCTTTTCCCGCGCCTGCTGAAGCCTTCGGGGCGTGGCGTCTTCGGTACGTTCCTGACCGTCAGATTCAGACATATCAGCAATCCACCCTAATTAAACTGCATATCTGGCCAAACCCGATATCCCAGTGATATTCGTACTGCGGCAACATGGCCGCGACCAAAAACCAGCTGATCACCAAACCAAGTAACAAGGCGAACGAGAAGCCCAGCGAGAAAATATTCAGCTGCGGGGCGGCACGGGTCATCACACCAAACGACAGGTTGACGGTCAGCAGGGCGATAATCCCCGCCAGCGCCATATTCAACCCCGCTTTGAACATATGACCAAACCAGCCTGCAAGCTGGTAATAGTCGACAGGGCGTAGCATTGACTCGCCTATCGGCAAGGTCTTGAAGCTTAGCACCACCATATTCAGCATGGTCAAGTGACCATCAGTAGCCAGAAATAGCATAACGGCCAGAAACATATAAAACTGGCCCAATACCGGTGTATTCTGGCCATTAGCAGGGTCAACCATTGATGCGAAACCGAGGCTCGACTGCATACCCAGAATCTGTCCGAGCAATACAAAGGTCTGAGTGACAAACTGGGTTACCAATCCCATAGAGATACCAATTATCATCTGCTGGGCAGTTATCAAAAAACCGGCCACGGACAACAGTTCAATATCGCTGGGAACCTTTGGAAGTGCAGGCATTACGGCAAAGGTAATCGTCACGGCAAGATAGAGGCGTATTTTGGGTGAGACAAAACGGGCACCAAAAAAAGTCATTACCATCATCATGGCCGAGATCCGTGTCAGCGGCCAAAAATAATTAGCAATCCAATCGAGTAGCAGTGCTGATGGATAGGACATCGGTTTACTCACCCACCATAGTCAATTCAGCCATCTATTAATTCAACCATCCGCTAATACAGCAACTGCGGGATCTGATCGATAATGCGAAAGAAATAATCCATCAGCATCTGGGTCATCATATGGCCGAAAAACATCAACGCCAGCAACGTAACAATCAGGCGAGGCAGAAAGCTCAAGGTCTGTTCGTTAATGGAAGTCGCGGCCTGAAACACAGCGACCACCAGACCAATCAACAAGCCCGGTACGACAATCGCGCAGACCATCAACAGGACCATATATAACGCGTCCTGGAAAATCTCGACAAAAGCTTCAGGTGTCATTCGCTATAGTCTCCTGTACTCAGGTACCGAAACTGCCGGCCAGCGTCGACAAAATCAGGTTCCAACCATCAACCAACACAAACAGCATTAACTTGAATGGCAGGGATACAATCATTGGCGACAGCATCATCATACCCATCGCCATCAACACTGAGGCAACCACCAAATCAATGATGAGAAATGGCAGGAATAACATAAAGCCAATTTGAAAGGCCGTTTTGAGCTCCGAGGTTATAAAGGCCGGGATCAATACGGTGATCGGCACATCCTGCGGGTCGGTCGCTTCCGAACCTGACATATTGACGAAACTTTCCAGATCCTTAACTCGGGTCTGTTTAAGCATAAACTGACGGATCGGGATCTGGGCGGCAGACAACGCCTCGGGAGCGGTAATTTGTTCGTTGATATAAGGCTGCAGAGCAGTGGTATTTATCTTATCAAGCACGGGAGACATGATGAAGAATGTCAAAAACATGGCAATACCGATGATCACCTGATTCGACGGTGTCTGCTGCAGGCCCATTGCCTGTCTGAGAATAGACATCACTACCACGATGCGGGTAAAGGATGTCATCAAGATGACTATCGCCGGCAGGAAGCCCAATGCCGTCATCAGGGCAAGGATCTGCAACGTCACCGAATAGTCTTCACTACCATCTGGATTAACCGTAACAGAGAATGCCGGGATCCCGCCACCGTTTCCCGTTGTCATCAACTGGGTCGTGCCGCCTTCCTTCTGCATTTCGCTCACGGTCACACTGCTACCAGCCGCAGAAGATAGCCCATCCGCTGTTTCGGCCAAGGCCGGTAATGCCAGCAAAAAGCTAAAAGCCGCCAAAACGGCGGCAATAAGATTATTTCTTATCATTCTTTTTCAATAACTTCGTCAGTTGGCCGGCAAACTCACCGCCACTTTGAACCTCGTTCATTGACAGGGGGTGTTCCAGCTTGCTCAGTAAAGAGATATTTTGTTGCGTCACACCAACCAGCATTTGCTCTTCGCCAACCTGCAACAGAACAATTCGCTCACGCTGTCCCACGGGCAATTGACGCAAAATTTTAAGTGTTCCGTCGGCCCCCTGGATACCAGGCAGCTTCATTCTTTTGACCAGCCAGGCGAGAAACAGAATTAATACAACCACTAGCATCAGCGCAGCCAGTGTCGTGGCAATATTCATCTCTGCAGGCGCTGCGAATACTGGCGCGCTGACTGTTGCCAACACTGCACTGCCAGCAAACTTAATCGTCCGGAAAAACGTCATACTCAACCCTAGCGCAGCTTCTTGATGCGTTCAGTCTGGCTGATCACATCTGTCAGACGAATACCGAACTTATCATTGACCACAACCACTTCTCCATGAGCAATCAGTGTACCATTGACCATCACATCCAATGACTCACCAGCAACACGATCGAGTTCAACAACTGAACCCTGGTTTAGCTGCAACAAGTTACGGATACTAATTTGAGTTCGCCCAACTTCCATCGAAATCGTGACGGGGATATCCATAATCGAATCAAGCTTACGACGCTCGTCGTCGCTGATCGGTTTACTATCATCCGTCAACTCTTCCAACGGCGCTGGCTGAGCAATATCGTCAATCGCTTGTTCTGCAAGTGCAGCAGCCCAATCATCGGCAATTTGTTGATCATTTTGAGACATAACTTACACCTGTTATTAATCGTCTGGATTTTCGCTGTTGATATTAAGCAGCGCAGAACCTAATTCATCACGGTCTAGAAAGGCCAAATCAGTCTTCACCATATCCGGCCGCTTGAGTTTTTCAGTGACTTTAAGGGCTATATTATCGCCAGATTTACCCATTTTGGCGCGGTAGGATGGCAAGTCTTCAACAAATACCGTCGCCGCTTCTGGCATATCAATCGGGATTACATCTCCCGGCCGAAGCTCCATCAAGTCACGCAGTGAAAGATCGACATCCATGAGCTTGGCACGGATGTTAACCGGCACATCCATGATCTCGTCTCGCAGCGCTTTGCTCCAGCGCACATCGGTGTCCATCTTGTCACTCTGAACACCGGCATCCAGCAGCTCGCGGATGGGTTCAACCATCGAGTACGGCATCACGACATGGAAGTCGCCCCCCCCGCCATCCACTTCGATATGGAAGGAGCTGACAATGATAACTTCCGTCGGGCTAACAATATTGGCCATAGTCGGGTTAACTTCCGAGTCCAAGTATTCGAACTCAACACCCATTACCGGTGACCATGCCTCACGATAATCTTCAAACACCAGCTTCAGCAGCATCTGAACAATCCGACGCTCGGTAGGGGTAAACTCACGTCCTTCAATCTTGGCGTGGAAACGCCCGTCACCACCAAAGAAATTTTCTACCAGAATGAAAACCAACCGGGCCTCCATGGTGATCAGAGCCGTCCCTTTCAAAGGACGAAAACGCACCATATTCAGACTGGTCGGTACATACAACGTATTTTGGTACTCCCCGAACTTGATCATCTGAACACCGTTAATCGACACCTCCGCAGTTTTTCGCAGCATGTTAAACAAGCTGATCCGCATATGGCGCGCAAAGCGTTCATTGATCAATTCCAGCGTGGGCATTCGCCCACGTACGATCCGGTCTTGTGATGAAAAATCAAACGAGTGGACACCGGCACCGTCATCCTTCCCGCTATCCTCATCATCTTCCACGTCATCGACACCGTGTAAGAGGGCATCAATTTCGTCCTGAGTTAGTAAGTCACTCACATTAAACCTATTGCATTACAAAACCAGTAAAGAGTACTCGCTCGACAACCTGGCCGCCGGAGACCTTTACCATGGCATTCTGGACTGAAGATAAGGCCTGCTGACGCAGATCCGCTCGACCATTAGGGGTTCGAAGCTGTTCTACTGTTGCTGCACCGAAAGACTGTAGCAACGTACTTTCAATCAGCGGAATATGTTGACTGGCCGTTGATTCATTACTGTCACCACGCACCATCAACTGCACTTTCACCTGTACGAGACGATCTCGTTTGTCACCCGTTACATTAAAGATAAACGGTTGTGGCAGGATCACATAGTATGCCGGTTCGACCGTCGTCGGCAGTGCCTGGGAAGCGGCTTCGGCAACTTCGGCTTCCGGGGCGTCATCACCCATAAAGAAAAACCACGCGCCGGCACCACCACCGAGCAGCAGTACAACCACTGCAATAATGATTATTAGTTTTTTCTTTCCGCCGGAATTTTCTTCGCCTTCAGCCATAGTGCCTATAATCCTTTCTCATGATCGACCGTCACTTGGAGGTCATTGTTTGGTGGTTATTGTTATTATGCATAATAATCAACGCGGTCAGATGGCTGACTCACGTACATATCGACGGGCTCAGAGCCTCCCGACTCCGCTTGCTGATGACGAGAGTCACCATTGCCCGGCTGACCACCGCTATTATTTTGCTGGCCAGCGTTTGTCTGATTTTGTTGCTGGTTCTGCTGTCCGGCAAACTGCTGTCTTGAGCTATCTTGCTGCACCGAGGTTTGGGCGAGCTGTAGACCTTGCTGATTCAGAAGCTCCCTTAGCCGCGGCATTGCCTGCTCAACCAGATCACGTGTTTGCTGATTACCCACAGTAAACTGAACCGACGCCTGGTCTTGGTTCAGCGATAATTTAATTTGCAACTTGCCCAACTCAGGCGGATCCAGACGGATATCGACATGCTTAAGGTTTTTCGACATCATCACCTGCACACGCTCGGCAAGTTCATCGCCAGCCTGTTCTTTACTCAGCTGCAACGGGCTTTGTGCCAGCGCGGCTTCTGCCCGTGCCTGAGCGTTAGCTTGCCCCTGCAGTGTCGTCGGACCTGCCAGCGAATGTGTCAGCTCGGCTGACTTGCCATCGCTACCACTCTCATTCGCGCCAAGCTCCATCGCTGTTACCAATGCGCCAGCTGCAACCCCTGCGGCAGCGCCTGCTGCACCACTAAGTTGGGCTTCAGACGATCCGGTAGTCGCAGACATCAGGGCCGGATTGCCAAAATTCAGAGCCGTCCCCTGCTCTGCCTCAGAAGAAAGCAAAGGCTGACTATTCGCGGCGGTGAATGTCGCGGCGGTAGCTGCAGCATTCGATGTTAGCGCATTGCTTGCTTTGTTCTTGCTATCCAACAGTTCGGGAGAAGCTTGTTGTTCCTTCGTCAACTCCGCGGTTCTTGGATTTGCCGATTGTAGCAGATCAGCCGACGTTTGAGGTGTCGGCTGGACACTTTTAACCTCGGTCCCTGCTGCCGGCACAGCAACTCCCAAGCCAAGCGCCGTCATCGCCCCTTCACCCGTCACATCGGCGTCTCTATCAGAGTCCATCTCTCCCTGTTCTGAGACGTCGGAGCTGACTTGATCAGTCGCTTGGCCTTCTACCGTTTTGAGACCCGATACGGCAAAAACCTTGGCCAGTTCTTCTTGACTTATACCCGCAACGGACGCTTTCTTCTGCGCCATGCTGTCAGTTTCGACTATATTGTCAGGGCTGTGCCCTTGATGAACGCCAGCTCCTGACTGAGCCTTACCTTGAGTATTCACAGCATCAACGGCAACCTCACCATCAACCTGTGCTGCCAGCGGCAATGTTTTGCCTGCTTCCGGCATATCGGCAGCCGCAGCTTGAGTCGCCGACAACTGCTTACTCGATTCAGACAGGCGATTGAGTAATGCTTCACCGTCGTCCATTATCTGCTGCTTTGACGCCGAATCAAGCTCGGCGCTAACATCAAGCTTCTGGCTGGCTGAGATTTGTCCGTTTTGTCGATCTGTTGTTTGACTGGCGTTAACTTCAGCACCAATTTCATCTTGGTTCACCCGCAGGTTGCCTGCTTCCTGCTCACCAGAGTTGACAACAGCGCCCTTATTACCAGCGGATTGAGATGAAGCTGCATCCGTCAGCTGCAACTTTGATTCAGTATCTTCCGCCGAGGTCGTCGAAACCTCGGATTTAGCATGCGCTTCAGTAGCGACTTGTTGATCGGCCTTTAATTTTTTTTCATCACCAGCGACAGCTTGAAGCTCTTTGGCAAAATGCCCTTCTTCATGTGAAGCAGCACTCTCCTTTCCAAGCATCGCCGGACTGGCTTTGGCGCTCTCAGCTTTGGCTTGGGAAGACGGTGGGATATCTGCTGTCAATAAGCGAGATGAAAACATAGCGGCTCTTCAGATTTGAATAGTAATGAGACTGTTACATGCAAAAAACGAGCCACTTGAGAGTGCGCTTATTAAAATGCGAAACAGCCTAATGACGTGTTTTGCGGGCAAACTGCAAAGTTGCAAACTCATCCATCATCTTCTGCTCTTGTTTATCACGTAGCTGCTGTTGCTCGTTCTGTTTTTTCTCCAACAGCCACTCAATAGAACGGCGCTTTTTTCGCACCTCGTTCCAGTGCTCGCTACATTGTTCGACCTGCTCCTCAAACTGCATACCGGCTTCTTTCTGTTTCACCAAGGTTTCATCCAGCTGACAGAGAAACTTTTGCAAATGCCCGTACGAGCTGGCACTTAGCCCTTGCTGACCACGGGCTGAAAGCTGTTTGCAGTAATCGAGTCGGTATTGTTCAATCTGCTTGAGCTGTTCATAATAGTTTTCCCGCTCAATACGGGCATTGCTAAGCGCAAGCGAGGCCTTATGCTCGTCATCTTTGGTTATTTCCAGAATCAGCTCTAGTGCATTGTCTGCCATCATTGCTCCCGTTTAACCTGATCATGCAGATCAGTTAGCCACCCAGTGTGGAGCGCAGCATGTTCACACACATATCGTAAGGGACTGACTCTTTCATGGTCTGCTGCAAATAGGCATCAAGTTTTGGCTTAAAGGTAAAAGCCTGATCGATACTTTGATCGGTTCCTGGCTTATAGGCACCGATTGAAACCAAATCTTGATTCTTACGGCATATCGATAAGATTTGACGTACAGCCTTAGACATCAGCATATGTTCTTCACTGACAATGGCTGGCATGACTCGGCTGACAGAACGCTCAACATCAATTGCCGGATAATGGCCTGCGTCGGCCATTTCCCGTGACAGGACAATATGGCCGTCCAAAATGGCCCGCGAGGCATCAGCAATTGGGTCTTGCAAATCATCACCTTCGGTTAGCACGGTAAAGAAGGCGGTGATTGATCCCTGATGTTCTCCGCCGTTACCGGCACGTTCAACCAATGCCGGCAGCTTGGCAAATACCGATGGCGGATAGCCTTTGGTTGCCGGAGGCTCGCCGACGGACAAGGCGATTTCTCGTTGTGCCTGGGCAAAACGAGTGAGCGAATCCATCAGCAACAGAACATCTAAGCCCTGATCCCGAAAATACTCGGCAATCGTGAGTGCAGTCTGACAACCTTTAAGGCGCATTAAAGGCGAGGCATCTGCCGGTGCCGCAACAACGACAGCTCGCTGGCGTCCTTCAGCCCCGAGGATCTCGTCAATAAATTCTTTCACTTCCCGGCCCCGTTCACCGATAAGGCCGACAACGACAACCTGAGCGGTGGTTCCCCTCGTCATCATCCCCAGAGTCACCGATTTACCGACACCGGAGCCGGCGAAAAGGCCGATACGCTGGCCTTTCCCCACGGTCAACAAACCGTTAATCGCCTTCAAGCCGACATCCAGCGGTTCTTTGATTGGCTTACGGGCCAGTGGGTTAATCGGTTCGGCGTTGAAGGATGCACGGTTTGCCGTGTAAATATCGCCAAGGCCGTCTAGCGGGTTGCCCACACCGTCAATAACCCGGCCAAGTAGCTCTGGTCCTACCGGCAATCCGCTATTTTGCAATACAGGGGTAACCTTGGCACCAGGCATAATACCGGTGAGCTGCTCACTGGGCATCAGGAAAAGGGTGTCACCGGAGAAGCCAACCACCTCGGCTTCCATATCGCCGTTGAGGGTTTCTACTCGGCACAAGCTGCCAAGCGGTGCCCGGCAGCCAATGGCTTCGAGCGTCAGGCCGACGACTCGAACAAGTCGACCCGACGCTACCGGACGACAGGCCGTGCTATTCGTTTGATAGCGGGAAAGGCGTTCAGCCAACGGTGCGGTCATTACTGGCCTCCGTTGTTCTGCTGGCTATTTGCCCCGTTGAATTGTTTCAATAAGTGACGAATACGATCTTCAATATAATAATCAACACTGGAATCACCAGAATGCACCTGCAGATCGCCTCGATTCAGAGCCGGCTCTGCTTGTAGTTTCCAGTCGCGCTCAGCCAAATTATCTTCGCCATAGGCTTGTTTGACCAAAGCCAGATCATCAGGATGCAAGCTAAGCTGGGTCTGCCGTCCGGCAATAGGTAGCGCACCGATAACTTCACGAATCGTATTTAAAATAACCTGCGAGTTAGTCTGAACTTCAACTCGGATCAATTCTCGGGTAAGGCTGGTCACCATGTTTACAACCTGGCTTTCAACCTCACTATCAATTTGCTCCAACGGCGCTGCCAGCTTTTCAATTAGCTGAGTCAGATGCCCGACATGTTCACTGATTTGTGCCTGACCTTGTTCCAGCCCTTGCTGTAAACCTTGTTCCAGCCCTTCCAGCTGTCCTACTTCCAGTCCTTCGGCCTTGCCAGCCTCTACCCCTTCGGCATGCCCGGCAGCCCGACCTTCTGCCAGCCCTTCTTCGTAGGCTGAATGACGGATATCCTCAAGATCAGCCGCCGTTAACGGCGGCGGCCCCTGCTCTTCCTCTTCCTCAAGCAGTTCAGGCTGCCATTGCGGATCATAGCTAATCGCATTATCTAACGGTACAACTTGTTCATCAGCGTAGTCCGGGTAGGCCCAGCGCTCGAGTTCCTGAGCCTGGTGTTCTGATACGCGCAGAAAGCCACGACGACGTTCAGTGCTCATAACAAGCCCTTATCGTATTGCAATCTTTGTTGGCAGCATAAAGGTTACAAGAATTCATCGGCACCGCCTCCTGTTAGCATCAGCTCACCGGCATCGGACAGGCGACGAGCAATCGACAGGATCTCTTTCTGCGCAGCTTCCACATCGGAAACGCGGATTGGTCCCATTGCCTCCAGGTCGTCCTGGAGCATCTCGGCCGCACGCTTCGACATATTGCGAAGAATCTTATCGCGTAGCATATCATCGGCACCTTTAAGTGCCTGCTGGAGTAGATCCTGAGGAACATCACGCAGCAAGGTCTGGATACCGCGATCGTCCACCTCGGCCAGATTATCGAAGACAAACATCAAATCATCAATCTGGGTCGCCATGTCTTCGTCAGTCTCACGGATCTGATCCATCAACAAACCTTCGACGTTATTGTCGAGATAGTTCATGATCTCGGCGGCAGCTTTCAGGCCGCCAATTTTCGCTGCCTGAGCACCAGCCTGACCAGCAAACTGTTTCTCCATGATGTCGTTCAGCTCGTGCAATGCTGCAGGCTGTACTTCTTCAAGGTTGGCAATACGCATCATCAAATCCAAGCGTACTCGTTCCGGGAACTGTGCCAGGATCTCTGCAGATTGCTCCGGTTCCAAGTAAGACAGGACAATCGTCTGAATCTGTGGGTGTTCGTTAAGAATAATGCTCGCCACCTGGCGCGGATCCATCCATTTCAACGAATCCAAACCACGCGAGCCACTGCCCATCAAAATCTGATCAACAAGGTTGTTGGCCTTATCTTCACCGAGGGCCGCGATCAGGGTATTACGGACGAAGTCTTCGCTACCCATACCGATACTGGTATATTTCTGGATATCTTCCAAGAAATGGCGGTGAACGGCTGAAACCTTGTCCTGGCTCAGGTCGGCCATTGAGGCCATCACCCCACCGACGCGCTGAACCTGTTTCGGCTCCAAATGGCGAATAATACTTGCGGCATCCTGCTCACTGAGGCTGAGCAATAAGATCGCAGCTTTATCGGCCCCGGTTAAAGTCGAGACATCAAACTTTTTATCTTCTGTTGTTGCGACTTCATTAGCCATCTTCAGTTACCCAATTTTTCACTACTTGCGCAGCCAGATCCGGTTCATTGGCGACCAGCGCTCTTACTGCTTTCAGCAAATCTTCATCTTTATGCAGGTTCGGTAAATCCAAACTACTGCTGCTAAGCTCCAGTGATTCAGCACCATCAAGCTCAGCTCCAATCAAATCGATACCGTCTTCGCCAGCAGATAGTATCGGCAGTCCGTTTTCATCCAACGGCGTACCATCCGAAGCCTGGTTTGGATACAGCAATTTACGCATCGCAGGACGCACCAGCACGACCACTACGACAATAATTACCAGCGCGGCAGCCAGCCAGCGAATCCAGGTATTGAAGTTAGGGTGCTCCCAAATAGGCAAGTCTGGAACCAGCTGCTCTTCAGGCAAGGCAAACGGTACGGAAATGACTTCCAACAAGTCGCCACGAAAGTCAGAAAACCCGACCCCGCCTTTTAGCAAACGGCTGATCTTGGCCAGTTCAGCTTCACTAACAGGCACACGGATAATTTCGCCGGTCTCCGGGTTGGTAACTTGCTTGTAGTCAATGGCCACAGAAACGGTCTGGCGGCTAACAATGCCGGTTTGCGCACGCTTATGTCTGATGGTGGTATCAAGCTCAAAGTTTCGAGTTGCCTCCTTATGGACGGAACCGTTATTGGAGCCTTTGCCCGATTGCATCTCGACAATATCTTGCGGGATCGAGGCATCAGCTGGAGGTTGATTACTCAGTGCGCCCGGAATACCGGCAACAACATTGCCGTTATTATAATCTTCCAGCGTATACTCACTTCGGGTTGATGGCGTCGCTGGATCATATTTCTTGCGAGTCTCTTCGATTGCACTGAAATCCATCGATACATCAACCTGGGAGGTATAATTACCCAGGCCGAGAACAGGGATCAGGATCGCATCGATTTTCTCGCGCAAAGCTTGCTCTTGCTTGCGCTCTAGCTCGTATTCTTTACGCTGTGCTGTTGCACTCGGATCTTCCGTCCCCGAGCTTAGCAAGCGGCCATGCTGATCGGTTACGGTTACTCGTGTAGGCCTTAGCCCCGGCACAGCTGTTGCCACCATATCAACAATCGAGTCTACTTCCTGCTGACCAAGCGAGCCATTGGTGCCCAAGGTCAAAAACACGGTCGCCGATGCATCCTGATTATGACGTACAAACACACTCTGCTTTGGCATTGCCAGCAACACCTGAGCCTTTCGCACCTGACGAATTTGCTCTATAGCCCGGGCCAACTGGCGTTCCCGGCTTAATTTTAGCCGCTCGCGCTCTAGGCGCTGGGAAACCCCAAACCCCATATCCTGCAGTAGGATCTCGTCCCCTTCTGCAGCATTGCTGTTCAAGCCCGCGCGAGTCATTTCAAGTTTTATCGATGAGAAAGAATCTGCAGGAACACGGATCGTATTACCGTCGAGGCTGTACTCTATTTTTTTCTGGTCGAAATGATCCAATATTGGGATCAGCTCTTCAGTCTGAAAGGTGCCAAGAGGTCGCATTTCCGGCTCTTTAATCCAGGCGACCACTAGAACAATTAACGCCACACAGATCGCAACCGACAGCACCAGGATAACCTGACGAAGTAAATCAAGGTTACCCAGCATGCTGTCAACACGAGTCGCACTTTGTTCTTCTGTATCAGGATTTTGCAACTCCAGGTCATTATCTGTAACGACCGGAGCCGGAGCATTACCTGCAACGGCTAATTCGTTGTTTGAAGATGTTTCCGACACTAACTATTTCCTGAATTAGACTGGCATGTTCATTAGTTGTTTATACGCATCCACCAGCTTGTTACGAACCTGGACGGTCGCCTCAAACGCCACACTGGATTTGTTACGGGCAATCATGACATCAGATAGCGATACACTGCGATCACCCTGATCAAAACGTGTTGCCAGTTCGCTGGATTCTGACTGAAGGTTGTTCACTGATTTAACAGCATCATTGAGTACTGCACCAAAATCAGCACTGACTTGCTGGCTTGTCGCCGGACGAGTCGTACTCTGGGCTTCCAGTTTCATTGCCTGCATTTCTGCTTGTAGTCCGTTGACTTTCATGTTCCACCCCGCACAGTCAAAAATTTGTCGCCCCTTAAAACGGGGGACGTTTTTTCTTCATTTGTGATTTTTACTGCTTTGTTACTTTTTTATTTATCGTAATGAGCAAGCTTACCGTCAGCATGACTCAAAAGACCAGTAAATTAATAATTTTACTCTAAACTGGGATCTCAATTCCGGCATCACGCATTTTAGCTAGCTTATAGCGCAATGTCCGCGGACTGATGCCCAATTTTTCGGCAACATCTTTGCGACGCCCTTCGCAGGCACGGATCGTGTCGAGAATAATGGAAAACTCCTGCTCCCGCAGCTCATTGCCAAGCCCGTCGGGAGAAGGGGGAACCTGAACCGGCTCAATCGTCGGAACCGGCGCCGCTAACTCTACCGCGGTCTGCAAACTTTGTGCATCAAGCCAGTCCAGGCCTTCCAGTAATATATGATCACATTCAATACAAATACTGTTACCCAGGATCAGTGCACGCTGAATCACATTGTCCAGCTCACGGACATTACCCGGCCAGCTGTATTGCTGTAACTTCGATAGCGCCGACTGACTAATCGTCGGCACGGGCAGCCCCTGCTTCATACAATGACGTTCAGTCAGGTAGGTTGCCAAAGGTGCAATATCGCCTTTTCGCTCCGTCAGGGCCGGCCATACTAATGGAAAAACATTCAAGCGGTAATATAAATCTTCACGGAAGTTCCCTTCAGCCACATACTGCTTCAGATCACGGTTGCTGGTTGCCAGCACCCGGACATTAAGTTTGATACTTTTTCGGCTCCCCAGGCGCTCAACTTCGCGCTCCTGCAACACACGCAATAACTTCACCTGGAGGTTCAAGTCCATCTCGCTGATTTCATCCAGCAAAATCGTTCCGCCCTGCGCCTGCTCAAATTTGCCCGGACAAGCCTGTATCGCACCGGTAAATGCACCCTTCTCATAGCCAAACAACGTGGCTTCCAGCATATTATCAGGAATCGCTGCACAGTTGATTGCAATAAATGGTCCTTCACTACGGTGGGAGTGGTCATGGATATACCGAGACATCACTTCTTTCCCCGAGCCACTTGGCCCCAGGACCATAACACTGGCATCCGTTTTTGCGACTTTTTCAGCTAACGCAAGTAATTTTCGGGATTTTTCATCTGCCGCGATGGCCCGGCTCGATTCATTTTTAACCGGTGCATAGCGACTTACCATATTAAGCAGTACTTCCGGAGCAAAAGGCTTGGCCATATAATCAATAGCGCCTTCTTTCATCGCGGATACCGCATCTTCAATATTGGCATACGCTGTCATCAGCAGTACGGGAAGCTTCGGCCAGTGCTGCTTAATGCTCCGCAGTAGTCCCAAGCCGTCCATACCTGCCATTTGTACATCAGAAACCACAATATCAACTTGCTCGGATTTCAATAGCAACAAAGCCTGTTCGGCACTCTCTGCCTCAAGCCACTGATAACCGGCCAGCGCCAATGTATCAACCAGAGCTTCACGTAGCCCTTCATCATCTTCTACGACTAGTACTCGGCTTTGATTCATCGCAACTCTCCAATTGCTGGGTTATTCTCGGTTTGGGCGGACTCTAACGAAGGCGCCTGACTATCAGCCAGTGGCAATGACAAGGTAAAACATGCCCCTTTACCTGGCTCGGATTCTAGTAACAAGCGCCCTTTATGTGCAGTGGCAACCATTTGCACGACAGCCAAGCCAAGACCGGTCCCTTGCTGCCGGGTAGTAAAAAAGGGTTCAAGTATCTTGGCCTGCATCTCTGGGGCAATACCCGGTCCATTATCAATAACAGATAGATAGATTACATCATCTTGCTGCAGGCAGTTCAGTGCGACCTTGCACTGCTTGCCGGACATCTGAATCGCATTAGTGATCAAGTTACCCAATGCGCTGGCCAAGGCATTGGCATTGCCAAGGATCATAGGGCTTTCATCGGCACAATCAATACTGAAGTCAACCTGATTGGTAACAACCTGGGCTTCAACCATGTTATCAAGCTCATTGAGCAAGCTTTCCAGGCTGAACCGCTCCACCACCTTGTTGTCCCCGCCTTTGGCAAAGAGCAGCATATCATTAACCTGCTTTTCCAGATCGTGCAGGCGATCAACTAATTTGGTCTGAAACCGCTGGCGGGTTTGGCTATTAAGGTTTGGTGCCGATAAATTAGAGGCATATAACATTGCACTGGATAACGGAGTCCTAACCTGATGCGCCAATGAGGCGACCATCTTTCCTAGCGAGGAAAGGCGCTGCATTTCACTAATGCGTGACTGCAGCAGGCGGGTTTCCGTCATATCAGTAATAAAGATTAACTGCCCGGTATCCGAAGCAGAGATCGCCAGCTTAACTTTGCGGCCACTGCGCAGCGACACCTCATGACCGTCATCTTTCTGTGGCGCGAAGGCCCGCTGGATAACAGAAAACCAACGCTCCCCCTCAAGGGGATCGCCTAACAGGCGGCGGGCTTCCGGGTTAGCCTCACAGACGACTCCCATCGAATCGAGAAATATCACCCCTGACGGCATCACGTCCAGCACCTGCTGATACCGGCTAACCTGTTGTGCTAACGTGCCAAGCGGAGAAACATTGTCACCCATGAGATACCTGATTCAATACGCATAAAACGTTAAATAAGCACTTTTTATGCCAAAATAAAAAGCATATTATCAATAGGTTACTAGGAAGGAAAGAAAATTGACGGCGTCAAGAATGTGACACCGCCATAACTTGATGAGTTCTAGCGCAGATCTTCTTTATTCAAACCATACTTACGCATTTTTTCAACCAGCGTAGTACGTCGCATTCCCAGCATATCAGCGGCGCGCGCGACGACTCCTGTTTGAGCTTCTAGCGCCTGGCGGATCATTTCCACTTCTAGCTCTGCCAGCATTTCTTTCAGGTTGACCCCTTCAGGCGGCAAATCATTCATGCCCGCCGCATCCTCAGGGTCTACATAGCTGGAGGCAAACATATCGGCCAAGGCCGCACGTTCCTGATCTTCTGTTGACAGGAAATGCTCCTCTGGCTGAAATTCCGGCAAATCATTGTAGCGGTACTTCATAGGGAGGTGATTCACATCCACCATTTCACCCGGATACAGAATAATTAAGCGCTCTACGAGATTTGCCAGCTCACGCACATTACCCGGCCAATCATGCTCCATAAGGGAAGTAATCGCCCGTGGCGTGAAATGGATAAGCTTCGCGCCCTCGGCTTCCATTCTTGCCAACAGTTCCTGAAGCAAGAGAGGAATATCACCAATACGCTCACGCAGTGCTGGCATCTCGATTGGAAAGACATTCAGACGGTAGTAAAGATCTTCACGGAAGGTATTATTCTGGATCATTTCTTCGAGGTTACGGTGGGTCGCGGCTATAATACGGACGTTAACCTTGATAGTACCATTGCCCCCCACTCGCTCAAAGCATCGCTCCTGCAGAACGCGCAGCAACTTCACCTGCATAGACATTGGCATATCACCAATCTCATCAAGGAATAATGTGCCACCATCTGCCAATTCAAAACGGCCTTTACGGGCAGCTATTGCGCCGGTAAACGCGCCTTTTTCATGGCCAAAGAGCTCACTTTCGAGTAGATCAGGAGGAATGGCCCCGCAGTTAACCGGTACAAACGTACCCTTTCCACGGGAAGAATGGTAATGAACGTTACGAGCAACCACTTCTTTGCCCGTACCTGATTCGCCGAGGATCAAGACACTGGCATCGGTTGATGATACCTGCTCGATTAAATAACGAACTTGGCTGATTGTTTCACTACGACCAACCATACTACGAAACAGCGTATTCTTACGCCCAAGTTGCGGAACCTGGAACGCGCGCTTGCCAAGGAACTCCTGGCAATGCCGTAATGCATCCGATAGTTGCCCGTAATGCAGTGGCAACTCCAGCTCCCCAACATAATTCGGCAAGCCTGCCAACTCGTTGGCATGGTTAGACAATGCAATAACGGGGATATGGTTATGGATACGCAAAAAATCCAGGATCTTACCCAGTGATTTACCAGTACTGATTTTACCCAGTAAACAAGCACCCCAATCCTTTTCCCAAAGCGAATTTTCCACCTCGTCTGTTGATACAGCTTCATGCTGCTCACCAACAAAATTAAGGATGACACTAAGGTCATGACGGTGCTGCTGATCGTCATCAATAACGAGGGTCTTAGCTAAACCTTGCATAGGAGAGATATTGCCTGCCTTTATAGGATTTTCTATTCTGTGGCTTTTATACCAAACTGAACAACTATCAAATCCGGTCAAAATTGGTTCAGTTTGCTATTACTGAGGAACAGCAACCAAAATTATTCCGACTATTGTAATAAAAGCACAGGAGAAGGCAACAAGGGACACCCAAAAGCTGTGACCCCAGTACAAAGGAAAGTGCAAATCAAGTCATTGATGCTTATTTTTTGACTTCACTAAGAAGAAAGTTGCTAACCAATGAGTTGCATTCCCTCTAAAAGATATTATACGTCTAGCTGAGTCATATTGTGGTATTCACCCGGAATTTGGTCCCAGGCAGATTTTATTTCGCGCAGCATACCGATGACATCATCAATCGGCTCTGCAAGGTTATCCTGGTTTGCCTTATAGATCTGATGGATCATATAGTCATAGAGTGCATCGAGGTTTGACGCAATCTCCGCCCCATCTTCCATCGACAGACAACTACGAAGGCTGATCACAATATCCAACGCCTTACCAAGGCGCTCACCCTTTACGGCAATAGAGCCCTGCTCCATAGCAGCCTTGCCTTGGATCAAGCGTTCAACTGCACCAGCCATCAGCATCGATATCACACGGTGCGGCGATGCCGATGTTAACTGACTATCCACTGAGACTCGTTTATAAGCCTGTAGAGATCCTCTCATTGCCATTTTTCTAACCTTACCGAAATTTATTATAAACCTGCATCGAGCGTTGCCCGTGCTGCTGTCGCTGAAGCTGACTTGCCGATATATCCCGATGATGACGGATCCGGGCAAGTAAGTATGACGTTCGTTCGACGGCGGCCTGCCACTCTGCTTTGTCCAAGTGTTCAGGCTGAGCCATTAATTGCTGTAAAAGCTGGTCGCGCTGTTGTAATAGCTGCTGCAACTGCTCAGAATCGACTTCTCCTTCAACGGCCAGCATAGCTTCCAGTTGATTGTCTAGTTGATTTAAACGTTGCATACACGATTCTCTCACATTTAAAACTATTGAGGCATCATGCTCATCATTGAGTTGAGCTGGCCTTTCATTTGACCCATCGCTTTGTCCATCGCGGTAAACTGATCATGGGTACGTTTCTGGACACTCTCCATTCTTCGATCTAGTTTGCTTTGATCGGAATTCAGACTCGTCACCTGTTCGTTTAAACTATTCTGGCGTCCCTTGATACTACCGGTAATACCGGTATGGGCATGGATCAAGTCTTCAATTCTACGGGCAAAGCCGTCCCGGCTACCAAAAAACTCACCAACATCGGCGAAGTTCTGCTCAAGCTGTTTATCCAGTATATCGTAATCAATCTCGAGCCGCCCGGCCATGGTACTGGTCACCCCCAGTTCACTCAAGGTCTTGATCGTCTCTGGAGCCCCTTCTACCGGGGAGGAAAACGCGGTACGAAGCTGGTTATCAACGGTACGAATAATACTGTCGCCTACCAGCGGGCCTTTTTCCTGCGTTTCCAGATTAAACTTACCGAGTTCGCGAGAGACATCAAAAAACTGATTATAGGTATTAACAAACTGTTCAACCGCACCACCGACCGCGTTGCGATCATAAGCAACATCAACTAATACATCTTTGTTTTCTTTACCGTCAGTACTGTCACTCAATGCAACGAGGTTAAGGTCAACGCCCTTAATGGCATCTTCAATGATATTGGTATCACTCGTGACGACCGCTAGCCCATCGATTACCACTCTTGCATCACCGGCAGCCTGCATCTCTCTCATTGAGTTAATGTCGTTGTTGTGGTTAAAGCCAAACTTTTGCAAAGTACTGGTGATAGGCGCATCGACCCGCACTTTGATATTGTTCTGCTCACCGCTTTTGTCTGCAGAGAGTACCAACCGAGCACCGACATCATCTTTAATGACCGAAGCCATCACTCCGGTATTTGACGGATGACGGTTAATAAGGCGAACAACATCGATAATTTTGCTTTCGTCTTCAGCGATGTCGACATTAAACTGGCTGGCACCCAGTGAAATAGCCAGCTGACCCGCTCCCATTTTATCATCTTCATCGAAGGTACCTGAGACAATTTTATGAGACTGGGCAAGCTGCTCAACCTTCACATTGTATTTACCAGGGATCGCTTCATGGGAGGCTTTTGCCGTCAGCACATCACTATTGTCGCTGGAGGCCGTACGGGTTGACATGGTATGGTTGCGACGAAGATCTGACATTGTATTCTTCATATCGTCTAACGAACTTTTCAGCTTACCGTAAGCACTGATACTGACATCAATGTTGTCGCGCTGCTGGTTGATCCGCGCTTCTTTCGGTACCTTTTCTGCCTCAACGATCGAACTAACCATTTTGTTAATATCAAGACCGGAAGCAGTAGCCGCTGCGCCTATGTTCATTGACTACCTCAAATGATGTCGGTTTACACTTTCGTCGTTAACAACCCTCCCGAATTAGCTGCCAACTGTCGGGATAGTGCTAACATATCTTGGTCAGGAATTTGACGGACAATATCACCGGTACGCTTATCGTAAATGGTGACAATATTTTTGCCCGATTCTTCATCAATTCGAAAAGCCAGCCCTTTATTTAGCGTACTGCCGACAAACTCTTCGATACGTTCTACCACCTTTTCCAGTTGCTCACGCTGCATTTGGTGCTGCTGCTCAACCTTGGCACTCTGTTCGACCCTGCGTACATCAGCTTTTCCGCTGTCGCTGCCGGATGTCACAGGTTGGCTGGAGGTATTTACGGTAGATGAAGCTCCCTGGGAATCACTATTAGATTTATAAGCAATACTTGTGCCAACAGAAGCATGGGTGCCATTCTCAGAGGAACGGGGAGGAAGTGAAGAAGTAGAAACAGGTTTGACATCCATATTCTTTCACCTTCTGATAGCAGAAAACGGCAAGGAGCTTCCCCCTTGCCGTTAATAACGAGGTATTAACCTAGCAGGCTTAGTGCCGCTTGCGGCGCCTGTTTTGCCTGAGCAAGAATTGACGTAGAAGCCTGAGACAGGATCTGGTTCTTCGTCATGTTCGTTGTCTCTTTCGCAAAGTCTGTATCACGGATACGACTGTTAGATGCAGATACGTTCTCGTTAACGTTATTCAGGTTGTTGATAGTGTGGTTCAAACGGTTCTGAGACGCACCCAACTCAGCACGGTGGGAGTCAACATTCTTCATCGCACCATCAAGAATAGCAACCGCTTTTTGAGCACCACCGACAGAGGTTACATCAATTTTTGAAACGGTTTCGTTAGCCGCAGTACCTGCGATTGTTCCGGTGACATCGGTTTTACCATCGGCACCCAACATCGTCAGGTCACCTTTTGTAACACCAACCGTACCTTCGCTAGAGAACAATTGCAGCTCGCCGTCTTCAGTAAGCGAAGCGTTGATCTTATCATTCTGGCCATTGATACGGGTTGCAATTTCTTCACGGTCATCGCCTTTCAACAGGTCAACAGACACGGCAGTCTCTTTACCTAATGAATCGGTAACCTTAAGCTCAACGGTTGTATCCGCTTTTACAGTATCACCGGCACCGATTTTGTTGGTTGACGTTAATACACTACCACCCATTTTAGCGTCATCAGAGCGCATATTATTGAACGTCATCTGTACCGCTTCACCAGAATCGGCACCAACCTGGAAAGAACGTGAACCAAACTCACCGTTCAGCAGCTTGGTACCACCAAATGATGTGGTTTCTGCGATACGGTTAAGCTCATCATTCAGCGCAGTCACTTCTTGTTGAATTGAATCACGGTCTTCCTGTGAGTTCGAACCATTAGAAGACTGTAGTGACAAGTCACGCATACGCTGTAGGATGCTTGTGGTTTCCTGCATTGAACCTTCAGCAGTCTGTGCCATTGAGATACCGTCGTTGGCATTACGTACTGCCACATCCAGACCACGGCTCTGGGTCATCAAACGGTTAGAGATCTGCAGACCTGCCGCATCATCTTTTGCACTGTTGATCTTGCTACCAGTTGCAAGACGCTCCATCGATTTACCAGTAGATTCAGTCGCCTGGCCTAAGTAACGCTGAGCGGTCATTGCAGAAACGTTAGTATTTACTGTAACTGCCATAATGTCTCTCCTTAAGTATTCAAAATGGCTTGACCAGCCCAGCCGGAAAAACCTTATTATTCTTTGTACATGACCTTTAACGGCCTGCCCCAAAAAACCTTTAAGCTTTTTTTTTGTATTTTTTAAAAATCGATTAAAACGTGATCAAGTTAATAAAAATAGGCGTAAAAAAGGTGAGAGGTGAGAGGTGAGAGGTGAGAGGTGAGAGGTGAGAGGTGAGAGGTGAGACAGATTATAAAAACCTCATGCTAACTCATAAGGAAATATCATAGAGTATCAGGCATACCAAATAGCTCGTGACTCGTAACAATACCTTCCACCGAATTCCACATACGAAAACGGCAAGGGGTTGCCCCTTGCCGTTTTGCTCTATCCCGATTAGCGGAAAGTTATTGCAGTAGGCTCATTGCCGCCTGAGGAACCTGTTTCGCCTGCGCCAAGATAGATGTACTAGCCTGTTGCAGGATCTGACTCTTGGTCATTTCTGTCGTTTCTTTGGCAAAGTCCGTATCACGAATTCGGCTATTTGATGCCGAAACATTTTCAGAGGTGTTCGCCAAGTTGTTAATGGTGTGACCCAAACGGTTCTGTTTTGCACCTAGGTCGGCACGTTGGCTGTCAATATACTTCAGCGCGGCATCAATGATCGGCACGGCTTTTTGCGCTCCGCCAACAGAGCGCACGTCAATATCACCGGCTGATTGATTAACAGCAACCCCCGCGATCGTTGCATCAATATCTTTACCGTCGCTACCTAACATGGTTAATGTGCCAGTCTTGACAGAAACAGCGCCATCACCGGCAAAGAACTGCAATTGGCCATCTTCAGTTACTGAAGTATTGATGATGTCATTCTGACCGTTCATGCGAGTTGCTATTTCTTCGATATCATCACCCTGCAGCAGAGTGACAGTTACATCCGTAGCGTTACCTAATTTATCGGTAACGGTAAGTGTGACATCGGTATCTGCCTTTACGGTCGCGTCAGCAACAAGCTTCTTATCTGATGTTAGCAAGCTGCCGCCCATACGGGAGTCATCAGCACGGATGCTCGTCATCCCCATAATGATCGCTTCACCCGAATCCGCACCAATCTGAAATGCCGCTTCGCCAAAAGTACCATTAAGTAGCTTACGACCACCAAATGCCGTAGTTTCGGCGATACGGTTCAATTCATCCTGCAGTGCAGTCACTTCTTCCTGAATTGCCACTCGATCATCATCCGAGTTGGCACCATTCGAAGACTGTAGTGACAGATCTCGCATACGCTGTAGGATGCTGGTTGATTCCTGCATTGCACCTTCAGCTGTCTGTGCAATCGAAATACCATCATTGGCATTTCGCATTGCTACGTTCAGACCTCGCGTCTGTGCCACCAAACGGTTGGAAATCTGCAGGCCCGCCGCATCGTCTTTTGCACTGTTGATCTTACTACCAGTCGATAGACGTTCCATCGAGGTACTAAGACTATCTGACGCTTTGCCCAGGTAACGCTGCGCAGTCATGGCAGACACGTTGGTGTTTACTGTTACACCCATTTTGCTCTCCTTTGACTTTCGCTCTTCATCAGCGAAACAGCCTACCCGCAACAGTCAATACGAAAGACAGTGAAGCGGGGCCAGCTATATTAAAATTGTTGGCAACGTCTTTGCCACCAACCTAGTATTAGCAATCATCATGCCAAAATTAAATAAACTTAATTTCAATGACTTATGCTTGAATCTATTCTTTAAATCAGATCAGCGGCAACCCTATGCCCATCGGCATTACCATTTTTGCCGGAGTGGTAATAGCTGTTGCCGCTGTGAATAAGTTCAGCTATCACCATCGATATTGCTTTTGTGTTAGATATAGTTAAACAAGTTCAAATCTTTGGTTTTGGCGAATGCCTGCTGAGAAGCCTGCAGTGCCATCATATTTTCATTAAGGTCGATAACTGCCGTCGCATAATCCAGATCCTCCAGCGTACCGCGAGCCTGGGTCATCACGATCCTAAAGTCTTCATGCATATTTTCCTGGCGATCCAAAGTTTGCAGGCGAGTACCAATTTCAGAACGTGCCCGGTTGATATGTTTAAATCCTTCCGACAAATCAGCAACTGCCTGGTGAAGCTCAGCAGAAGCAGAAGCATCAGAGACATCGCTATCCGACAGCTCAATACTGCGCCTGAAAGCATCAAATACATCGACCTTGTCCTGACGTGACAAATCAATGACATCACCGTCTTCGATTTCTCCCTCTAGATCGACCTGCAAGGTTCCCCACTGGATCCCCTTGCCCGGATCAAACGATCCACTACTGACCTCGCTCCCATTCTGAAACAACTTATAGGCCGGTCCGGTCGAGGTAGTCGCAAACTCGACACGATACGCCGATTGATCAGCATCATTGGTATTGCTGGCCTGAGACAAGAGTAGTAGCGAACCACTTTGCAGCTGATAATCTGGCTGGTAGTCACCATATGGATTGGACACTTCCATGAATAGCTTGTCACCTGCATCATTCATCGGGACCTCAACCGACGGGGCAACTTTGGCCATCCGCTGATAGCTATCACCGGAATAGGTAACTTGGCCGTTATTGTCTCGGAAAAAAGGCTGCTTGCTGTACTGGGTGCCGGCAAAAATAAAATTACCGGATTCATCCTTGGTGTTGACCATATTCATAAATGAGTCAAACAGTCCCTGCATGTCTTGCTTGTGGGCCGTTCGATCATCACCCGACAACGAGCCATTGACCATCATCATGGTCTTGCGCTTTGCATCATCAAGCAGGTTTTCAGCTTCAGTGATCGCAGTCTCTTCATTATCCAGGCGATTACGTGCCAGGGTGATCGACTTGAGTGATTGCTCGATCTGAGTATTTTGCTGATCAAAGTTCTGAATATAAATCGAAGATACCGGATCATCACCAGCGGTAAGCAAACGCTTTCCGCTTGCCAGCTGCTCCTGATTTTCCTGCACTTTTACCTGCTGACGATTCATGTCATTCGCGACAGAACGGTAATTATGGAAAGTTGCCATTCGGCTGATCATGGTTATCAGTCTCCCTAGCGTGACACGTTAAGTAACGTATCGAAGGTTTCGTTGGCAACCGTCATTATGCGTGACGAGGCCATATAGGCTTGCTGGAACTTCATCATATTGGCGGCTTCCTCATCGAGGTTCACACCAGAAATTTCTGCGACCCGGCTTTCCGCAGCGTCTTTCTCGACCAGTCCAACTTCTTTAAGACGGGCTGCCGATGCTTTTTGCACCCCCATCTCGGTGTTCAGGCCCTGATAGACATCAATCACGGTAGAGCGTCCCTCATCCATGATCTTCTCGGCCTGCAGGGTCTGCATCTTGATCAGGTTGCCATTGTCACCATCAGCCGAATTCAGGTTAACGGCAAAAACATCACCGCCGGCAGCTCCTTGCTCCAGAGTAAATCCGGTACCACCGACAACGACCTCTCCCGCTGGCGGGTAAGGCTGTGGGGGCTGCAAAATATTGCCTTTCATATCCAGTACGGCAAACTGGCTGGCATCCGGTGATACTGCCACCTGAAACTCTGACAAAGCACCCTGCTGGGTAATATTAAAATCCGCCTGCCCCTGAGTCTTGCTCGCAGAGCTCAAATAACTTTGAGCGGCAATTTTTGCCGGATCAGTCATGCTGACACTGATTTCTCCCGCGGCAGAGCGCGTCGGGCGAAGCACAACATGCTCGCCCGCTTTCAATGGCGCTGCCATTTCGACCCGAAAACCATCCATAGTAAACGACGGTGGAGTTCCGCTCGGGATCACGTTCTGTCGGGAGCCGTCCGGCAATGCCAAGGTGTGCTGGCTCCCGTCGAAAGCCAGGCCGTATTCTCCGATTTTAACTTTGCTCAAATCGTCGATATACACCTTCACCTCTGCCGTCGAACCAACCGGCAATATCGCTCGTGCAGCTGCAACAGCCGGATCATTAACATCACGGAACATGTCCTGGCCCACCTGACCATTGAGATCCAACCCCTGCTGCTGAAGCTCGTTTACCGATTGGGAAAAACCAATTGCGATACGGCCGACTTCATCCATGGCATGGGTCAGTGTTTCATCCCGAAACTGGAACAATGCCGCCATCTTGCCGCCGATATCATCATTACGGATAGTTTTTAGCGACTTGCCTTCGACGACTGCCAACTGGGTCTGCTGCGGATCCGGCTTACCGCTGACCATCCGCAATTCACTGGATTCCGTTCCTGATACCAAGGTATGCCCACTGCCGATCATGACATTGAAACTTTCGGCATTCTTTCGGGTAACAGTAACTTTCGTGTATTCCGACAGCTCATTGATTAAGTTCTGATGGCGATCCAGAAGATCATTGTCGTGACCGGAAGCCGGCGTTTTCACCAGCGCCTTGTGTACGTCCACCAGCTCCTTGGCGATATCATTCACCCGATTCAATGTCCGGGACAATACTTCATTGGTTTCTGATTTCTGACGTGACAAAGTGCCATGATTATCGTTTAGCCCTGCTGTCACCATCTTTGCTTTTTCAAGCACCACCTTGCGCGATCCCATGTCATTCGGGCTATCAGCCAGCGCCTTGACCGCGTCGTACCACTGGTTCATGTCCTCGGGAATTTTCTTGGCGCTATTGGCCAACATATTATCCAGACGGCCCAGCTGACCTTCTCGCTCGGTCGCATAGCTCAGGTTGGTGGTTGTCAGGTTTAATTCATTGGTGGCAAACTGGTCGAAGCCGCGGCGAACTTCTGCCGCATGCACGCCGGTACCATACTGGCTGCCCCCCCACCAAATAGGATCATTGGCTTGCTGAACAACAGATTGGCGGCTGTAGCCTTCGGTATTAACATTGTTAATGTTATGGCCGGTCGTATTTAACTGCCGCTGTGCAGTCATCAGACCTTGTGAGCCCATATTTAGCAAGTCAAACCCCATGGAGCCTCCGGAAAAGTGAGGGGGTTACAATTATTCAATAGCTTAAATGCAAAAAGTGTTCCAACTTTAAAGCACGCTTAAGCTTTTGATTTTATTGATACTTGCTTTGGATGGGGTGGTGTTTTTTTAAGCAGAGGCAAAGGGTTGCCTATTCCATTAGTCTGTTTACCGTGTCCATCACACTGATCACCTTGTTAGAGTATTCAGGATCCGTCGCGTAACCAGCCTTGTGCAGGTTACGGATGAAATGCACCGGATCAGCTGGCTGATCCAAAGCTTCGGAATAACGCGGATTCTGATTCAGGAAACGAACATAGTCATTGAAGCTGTCCTGATAGCTGTCATAAGAGCGGAATGCCGCCTTTTGCTGCACCGGTATTCCATTATGGAACTCTAGGGTATTGGTCGCGACTTTGTTACCAGACCAACGCGGATCGGCTTTGATATTAAACAGATTATTACTGTTACCGGCCGCGTTTTTAATAACCTTCTTTCCCCAGCCCGTTTCTAGTGCAGCCTGGGCAATAAGCACTGATGGCTCGGTACCTATGGCATGAGCCGCTTTTTCAGCATAGGGGCGCATCCGGTTGACAAAGTCTTGAGGAGAATCAAAACCACGCTGATTTTGCTGAGGCTTCAAAGGCGGAAGAGGAGCGGTAAAGGTGGCTGGCTGAGCTTGCTGCATAATTTTCAACGCATCATCGGCAGCCTTTTCTACCATCGCCTTATCCGGCTGCTTCCCTTTGGTATCAAAAGGCAAGTTCAGTGGTGCTTCTTTTATCGCTTCGCGAAAGTCCTGCTCTGAAGGCGGAATAGGACTCTGAGCATCTTCTTCCCCTCCAAGCTGGGAGACAATAAGATCAGCCAATCCCAGCGAGCCGGTAGAACTCAACTCACTGGCCATCTGCTCGTCATGCATCTGCTCGAAGAACTTACTGTTGCTACTGCTCATCAGATCAGATTCGAATACTTCATTGGCCTGGCGCATCGACTTAAACAGCATCTGAGTAAAAATAGCTTCAAACTGCTGCGCAGCCGCCCGCAAAGACTGACTTTCATCATCATTGATCCCAGCCCTTAGTCGCTCAAGGTTGGAAATATCGTGGACGAAGCCCGGATTGGTTGTTTTCATACTCAGAACCAAAGACCTATTTAAATAATGATCAACTGACCTTCAATCGCCCCGGCCTGCTTCAGCGCCTGCAAGATAGCCATTAAATCTGAGGGCGCGGCACCGACCTGATTAACCGCACGTACCAATTCATCAAGAGTGATCCCCGGCTCGAATTTGAACATCCGGGAGTCTTCCTCGGTAACCTCGATATCAGAGTTCGGCACAACCACCGTATTCCCGCCGGATAAGCCGTTTGGCTGACTGACGGAATAGTTTTCCTTAATCGAAACGGTCATACCACCGTGGGTAATAGCCGCAGGCTTTAGCTTCACATTCTGACCAACAACAATCGTGCCGGTACGAGAGTTAACGATGATTTTTGCAGCACCGTCCGCCGGATCAAACTCGAGATTTTCGACTGTCGACAAAAAGGCTACTCGTTGGCTGACATCACGCGGAGCTCGTACCCGTACAGATGTCGCGTCTACCGCTGCCGCCATTTGCGGACCAAGAAATTGGTTAACGGCATCTGCCATACGCTGTGCCGTGGTAAAATCGGACTCGAACAGATTGAACGTCAGAAAATCACCGCGACCAAACGGGTTTGGCACTTCCTGTTCAACCATCGCACCGTTTGAGATCCGACCGACAGTCGGTATATTACCCACTACTTTCGAACCATCAGCTCCTGTTGCACTGAACCCGCCGACAACCAAGCTGCCCTGTGCAATCGCATATACCTTGCCGTCCAAACCTTTAAGGAAGGTTTGAAGCAATGTACCGCCACGCAAACTTTTTGCAGACCCAATCGACGAAACCGTTATATCAATCGTCTGTCCCTGCTTGGTAAACGGTGGCAACGTCGCATTCACCGCAACTGCGGCAACGTTCTTTGTCTTTGGCTTGGTGCCCGCAGGTAGCTGAATTCCAAAATTTTGCAGCATGGCATTGAAGCTCTGGTCCGTAAATGGCGTCGTCTCACCCGTGCCCGGCAAACCGACAACCAGACCATAGCCAACCAATTGGTTACTCCGAACCCCGGCAACTTCTGATACATCTTTAATTCGTGCCGCCTGCAACGGTAGTGCCAACAGCATCATCAAGCCAATGCAAAAAGTCTGGAATCTCACTTCAGTGCTCCGTAATGTCACTTATCATTCAAACGAAATAGAGTTAAATACTGACATTAAAGAAGCGGGCCAACCACCCCTGCTCTTGAACGTCCTGTCGCTCACCGGTACCGGAGTACTGAATACGCGCATTGGCGATTCGGGTTGAAGCTATGGTATTTTCCTGGCTGATATCATCCGGACGGACTGTTCCGCTGACCCGGATGTACTCATCGCCAGTATTGAGTGTCAGCCACTTCTCGCCACGAACCAATAAGTTACCATTGGCAAGAACATCGATCACTTCGACTGAAATAGATCCCTTGATGCTATTGCTCTGATCGGCAGAAGTACTACCGGCAAACTTATTGGCGTTTTTCAATTCATAGGACAAATTGCGGTCGCCAATCGTCATTTCTTTCCCGCCAAGAGCCAATGGATCCATCGACAAGTCTGTCGATTTATCCAGATCAGAACTGGCAGTCTTCTTGGCCTGAGTCTTCTCTTCCAGCAAAATAGTGACAATATCACCAATCCCACGCGGCTTGGTATCATCATAGAGATCCTGAGCGCCCGCCACATCGAACAGCGAACCTGTAGCCGTCGCATAGTGCTCAGGCTTCTCCTGAGGTCGAATACTTGCCCAGGCCGGATCACCAGCCTGCGGATCCTCACGGCGGCGCAGCATATCAATCAACCCCGTACTTGGATCGGTAGTCCCCTCGACCGCATCGACCGAGGTCGTTGCCTGAGCGACATCCGACTCTTCCGTCTGCAGTTGAGAGCAACCAGAAAGAATAACAGCCAAACCTATAATGATTTTCTTCATCACGACATTAACTCCCTGTTATAACTGCTGGTTGACGTAGCTTAGCATCTGGTCAACGGTTGAAATCACCTTCGAGTTCATCTCGTAGACTCGCTGCGCCTCAATCATATTGACCAGCTCTTCTGTTACGTTAACGTTGGATGTTTCCAGCATCGACTGACGAACCGCCCCCAAGCCATCAAGGCCCGGAACACCTTCCTGAGCGTCACCACTGGCACCGGTTGGCAAAAACAAGTTCTGGCCAATCGGTTCAAGGCCGCCGGGGTTGATAAAATCAACCGTCGTGATCTGCCCCAACACCTGATTTTCCTGCTGACCCCGAATACGCGCGGAGACTTCACCATCGGTACCGACCGTTACACCGACAGCATCTTCAGGAACAACAATTTCAGGCTGCAGTACATAACCGGATCCGGTTGTAACAAGCTGACCATCGCCATTAATCGTGAACTGACCATTACGGGTATAGCCCATATTGCCGTCCGGCAAGAGGATCTGGAAGAAACCATCTCCCTCGATCATCATATCCATCGCATTGTTGGTCGTTTGAGTATTACCCTGGGTAAATACCTTCTGCGTAGCAACCACTTTAGAACCGGCACCCAGCATCAAACCTGAAGGCAACTCAGTATCTTGCGTTGACTGGCCCCCCGGCTGATTAATGTTCTGATAGAACAAATCTTCAAAAACGGCCCGGCTTTTCTTAAAGCCCACTGTTGAGGCGTTAGCCAGGTTGTTAGAAATGGTCGAGATATTCGTTTGCTGAGCGTCAAGACCTGTTTTACTTACCCATAAAGCTGGATGCATGTTCGATTCCTTTTATCGGTTTAGCCTAAACGCAGCAGTGAAGATGACGCAGCATCCATTTCTTCTGCCGTTTTCATTAATTTGACCTGCATTTCGAAATGACGCTGCAAGTCGATCATGCTAGTCATTTCTCCGACAGCATTGACGTTACTGCCTTCCAGCGCACCACTAAGCAGGGTTACGCCCGCATCTGCATCGAATACTTCACCGGGGGTCTTAGATTTGAATAAACCGTTAACGTCTTTATAGACATCACGATTACCTGGGCGAACCAGCTTAAGACGATCCACGGTTTCCATAGCTTCAGGCGGCGCGCCCTGAGGGAGGACAGAGATCGTGCCATCGTTACCGATTTCAATTTTACTGATTGGAAGAGGAATAAAGATCGGCCCGCCATTCTCACCGAGCATCAGGTTACCATTGCTGTTTTGCAGCATTCCCGTCTGGTCGATTTTCAAATGGCCGGCGCGGGTGTAGGCTTCCTGGCCCGAGGGATCCAATACGGCTAACCAACCGTCTCCCTCGACAGTAACATCCAGATCTCGCCCAGTTGTCATCACTGAGCCCTGGGAGAAGTCCTGCCCCGGACGCTCTGTCATCGCGAAGACGCGTGACGGCAAACCTTCACCGTATGCCTGCATGCTACGAGCCTGCTCGAGATCTGCGCGAAAACCCGTGGTTCTCACGTTAGCAAGGTTGTTGGCATGAAGCTGCATGCCATACATATCCTGTTTGGCACCACTCATGGCTAAATACAGTGAACGATCCATTATTGACTCTCCAATCACAATCTAGTGTTTTCGAAGCAATAACTGTGCCACCATTAATATAGTGCAATAAATCAACGAATTGAGAATTTTAGCCCTGAATAGGGGCAAAGAAGGGACAATTTTATGACGGGCAAGGACAAGACTTGCCGCTTATTCGACACTAGGCCAATCAAGCGGCAAATCTTAAAGACTTACTGGCAAGCAGGTAATTATCGGATCTGCAGAATCGTCTGCTGTAGCTGGTTATCGACTTCCAATGCACGCGAGTTGGCCTGGAAGTTACGCTGAGCTGTGATCAAATCCACCAGCTCCTGCGTCATATCGATATTCGATTGCTCAAGCGTACCACTCTTGATCCCACCGAATGCCCCTTGGCTGGCTTCACCCCAGATAGCAGCACCAGAATCCTGGCTGGTAACCCACTGTGTACCACCTTTAGAAACCAAGCCCTGCTCATTCGGCACTCGTACCATACCAACACGCCCCAGCGTAACGTTCTCGCCGTTACTGTATGTCGCGACAATCGAACCTTTAGGATCAATATCAACTTTAGCCAGGTAGCCTGTGGTTGCACCGTCCTCGCTAAAGCGACGGATCTCAAATGGCGCCGCATACTGAGTGGGTTCGTCAAACTTAATGTTCAGTTTCTGGGCTTCACTCGCACCGTTCATTTCCAGACCGGCACCAGCCGCCCCGAGTTCTTCGGTAACGATAGGGTTACCATTATTAACCGACTTCACTGAGCCATCAGTATTAAATTCCACATAGTGACCCTGGTGGCCACTGCTGGACAACGGACCATTTGCATCACCAGAAGCAACTTCGCCATCACCTTCCGGAGTCAGATTAACATCTACCGCCTTTTCACCAGAGGCATCTGTCACGGTATAGTAAACTGCCCAGCGGTTATCGGCACCGCCAGCATCAGCAGCAGCGTCCGCCGCACCATCGGCAGCCGGATCAGCCGGAATGGGATTTCCATCGGCATCAAGTGCCGGAGGCGCCGCAGCCTCACCGCCATTATCCTTGACATAATACGTAGTCATTTTGTACGGCTGACCCAGAGAGTCGTACATGGTCAGCGAGGTTGACTTGTTATAGGTGCTTGCTTCATTGAAATCGAAGTTGCCCGGATTTTTCGCCTCGGCCGATGCCGGAAGATTCACACCAATGTCGATGTTCTCTGATTCTTTTGGCTGGCCAAACTGATCCGGGACTTTCATCGACTGGGATTCATACGATGTAACCTGATCGGTTTCCTGGTCGACCTTATAGCCCAGCAGGTACTGCCCTTCCGAGTTAACAATATTATTATCTTTGTTCAGGTGAAAGGCACCGTTACGTGTCAAACTGTTGTTTTGTGGCTGCAGCTTGTCTTCAGCGACAGCAAAAAAACCGCTCCCCGAGATCCGAAGATCCATTGGGTTATTGGTATAAATACTGGAGCCTTCGTGGAATTGCTGTGCAACCACTGAAGTCTGAACACCACCACCGGTTGTGGTTTTGGCATTCGAAAACACCGAGCTTGAATAAACATCACCAAACTCGGCACGTGACTCTTTAAAGCCGTAGGTATTTGAGTTGGCAATGTTGTTACTGGTGGTATTCAGGTCTTTCTGTGATGCCCCAATACCACTTAGTGAAATATTAAATCCCATTGTATGAATCTCCTAAGACCTGTTATACCTTGCCGACTTCAAGCACTTCAGCAAGTTTGAATGGCGAGTCAAAGCCCGCAAGGTTAAGCATGACATTGCCATCACCATTACCAAGCAACACACTGTTTACATTTGCATAGGTAGACACATCAAATTCCCGGCTTTCACCATCAACCAGCCCGGCAACCTTTAGCTGATAGCGGCCTTCCGGCAAGACATTGCCTCTTTCATCGGTACCGTCCCATTCCAGGCGGTGCTCGCCTGGCGGTTTGGCCCCCATATCGAAGGTTTTGATTAACTGGCCCTGCTCGTTTTCGACCCTGACCATCATGTTATCCAGCGCCTGAGGCAGTTTCACCATTCCGGCCATACCACCTTCCGCTTGCTTCACCCCAGTAGAGCTAGGAATAAGTACATCACGCCCAACCAGTGAAGATGCCTGCAGGGCCTGATTTGACGTCATGGCCGAGTTAAGGCTGCCAAACTGCTCATTCATCTGGGTGATCCCGTCAACCGTGGCAAATGATGCCATCTGGGCAATCATCTGATCATTGCCGACAGGCTTGAACGGATCCTGCTGGGCAAGCTGCTTGGTCAGCAACGAGAGAAAATCTTCCTGCTTCAGTTCATTCTGACCGGTGGTGACTTTCTGATCTTCCTGCAGCTTTTTCTCTTGCATCCCCTTGAGCTGATCAAGGTAGGACAAGTTGCTTTGACCTGCGCCGTTAATACTGGTCATAACAGTTACTCCTTACCTTATTTACCCATCTGCAATGTGCTCATCAGCATCTGCTTACTGGCATCTGCTACCTGGACATTACTTTGATAGGATCGAGAAGCTGAAATCATGTTGGCCATTTCTTCCATCACGTTGACATTCGGCTTATAGATATAGCCTTCCGCGTTCGCCAGCGGGTGCTCTGGATTATATTCAGCACGTAGCGGCTTCTGGCTTTCAACAATGCCTTTAACCTGAACAGGTACGCTTTCATCACGCTGATAGCTGGCATTCTGCAACGCTGCCGCAAATATTGGGTGGCGTGCTTTATACGTTTCTTCCGCAGAACTACTTACACTGTTGGCATTGGCCAAGTTACTGGAAGTGGTATTCAGACGGACTGATTCCGCACTCATAGCCGATCCGGTGACATTAAAGACGTTAAACAAACTCATTTATTATTCTCCTTTTAATGCCTTGCTCAGGTTTTTAAACTTGGAGCCCAGAAAGTCGAGTGAAGCCTGGTATTCCAGTGAATTCTGCATAAATAGGTTTTGCTCCAGCTGTGCATCAACCGTATTGCCGTCGCCGGTATCAGGTTGATTGGGTACACGGTACTTTTGTTCACCCATTATTTTTGTAGAGGCAGATATATGCCGACCATCAGTGCGACTCAGGCCAATCTTTGCCTCTGAGGTTGCCGCATTCAACGCCCGCTGGAAGTCGATATCTTTTGCTTTGTAGCCAGGAGTATTGGCATTGGCAATGTTGCTCGCCAGTGTTTCCGCACGTTTGCCACGTACGCCAACTGTATGCTGGTGAATACCTAATGCTTTATCAAAAGAGATGGACATAACTGCCTCCAAAAATCGTTATCGATATAGAAGCAAATGGTATGCCAAGTTTTATACGGAAAGAGGGATTAAAGAGGAAACTGAGTATCGAGGAACATAGGGCGTTCCTCGATGACTCATTGGGTCTTGCAAGACTGGCTCACCGAACCGAAAAGCTCTTACTTTTCCTAGAGCCTAGGCTCTGTGCTTTCTCGATTCTATTTTAGCTTGTAGATAATCCCAGGATTACAGCGGATCATCTCAAACTTGTCAGTCAGCCCGGTGAGTGACTCTGACGCACCTAGCAGCAAATACCCGCCTGGGTTCAGGCTGGCAGCCATCTGGTTCAATACTTTTCCCTTCATCTCAGGCGAAAAGTAAATCAGTACGTTGCGACAGAAAATCACGTCGAATTTACCCAATAGTGCATAACTGTCTTTCAAGTTCTGCGGACGGAAACTTACCATCCGCTTCACTTTATCGTTCACCTTCATTCGGCCGTCGCCATTATTCTCAAAGAAAACACGACGGCGATCCGGTGAAAGTCCACGGCTCAGTGCCAGATTGTCATAAATACCGGCGCGACACGTATCTAGCATTGTCTGCGATATGTCTGTTGCCGTGATCTGAACGCCACCGGCGATCATTCCCGGACGACGATTCTGAGTTTCCAGCACTGTCATCGCTATCGAATACGGTTCCTGACCTGAAGAACTTGCCGATGACCAAATCTTAATCGGGCGCTTATTGGCAGCAAGCTCCGGTAAGATCTTGTCACCCAGTACCGCATACGGATAGGAATCACGAAACCACAACGTCTCATTAGTCGTCATAGCATCAACTGCTGCGACACGTAGCTCTCGGTTACGGCCGCTGATCACAACTTGCAATAACTCGGAAAGAGATGATAGCGAAAATCGGCTGACCAATGGACTCAGGCGGCTACGAACCAGGTATTGCTTACTGTCGCCAAGTACAATGCCGCATTGCGCTTCTAAAAAGCGGCAAAAATCACGGTATTCCTGGTCTTTAATTGTTATGGCTGTCATCTACTACTCTTTAATCAGATTATTCCGGCATGGCGGCCTTAACCGCAGCCCCCAGCTCATCCGGGTTAAACTTAGGGATGAATGCATTGGCACCTACACGCTCAACCATTGCCTGGTTAAAAACACCACTCAATGAAGTGTGCAGGATAACATGTAAATCTTTCAAATTGGCATCATTACGAATTTCTGCCGTTAAGGTATAACCATCCATCTCCGGCATTTCAATATCTGAAATCACCAACGCAAGCTGCTCATAGATACTTGCCTCTTTAGCCATTTCCCTTAGCTTGTCGATCGCTTCCTTACCGTCTTTAACTAGCACACACTCACAGCCTATTGCCTCGATCGCCCGTTGCACCTGCTTGCGAGCCACACTGGAATCATCGGCAACCAATACACGGCGAAGAGCAGGGAGCTCATCAATCAACTCTTCAAGTACAGTGCCGGTAATATCGGTATTAACAGGAGAGATATCATCCAGGATTTTTTCAACATCCAAGATCTCGACTAGCTCATTATCGATTTCAGTCACCGCTGTCAGGTAGTTATCCTTGCCAGCACCTTTTGGCGGCGGCAGGATTGATTCCCAGTTCATGTTGATGATGCGCTCTACGGATGACACCAGGAAGCCCTGAATCGAACGGTTAAATTCCGAAATGATCACAAAGCAATTATCTAAATCCTCGATTGGGCGGCCACCGGTTGCCAGGCTCATATCAATAACAGAAATAGTTTGTCCACGAATATGAGCAATGCCTTTTACGAGCGGGTGCAAGTTAGGCATCGTTGTCAGTTTCGGGCACTGAAGCACCTCTTTGACCTTAAATACATTTATCCCATAGCGCTGACGTCGGTTGAGCCGAAAGGTTAACAGTTCCAAACGGTTTTGGCCGACAAGCTGGGTGCGCTGATTCACTGAATCAAGTATCCCCGACATAAGGTGACTCCATATTATGCGTTTTTATTTCTATACGTGTTAAATGAGAATTCTCATTACAAATCACATATGATGAGCTGAGGCTAATTGTAGCCCCTTAGACCTTGCATTAAAGAGTAAAAACCGTGACCCAAAGAACACATTTAACACTCTTAACCATTTTTTTCGGCCTACTGGTATTTTTCTTTAGTACTTTTGTATCAGCTGCACCTCAAAATACCTTAAATATGGTACAGCATACCGCTGAAGAATACGTCAAAACAATTGTCGATTTCCCGCCAAAAAGCCAACTGACTGTTAAGGCTGCAAATTTAGATTCTCGACTAAAACTCACGATATGCCCAGAGCACCTCGAGAGCTCCGTTCCCGGCAAACAATCCTTAACAGGAAATGTTACTGTACTGGTAAGTTGCCGTTCGGAAAGCTGGCAAGTCTATGTACCGGTACGTATCCAACTTCTTCTTCCCCGCGTCGTCGCTACCAAGCCACTGGCTCGAGGAGTCGTATTATCCGCCTCCGATCTTGCCGTGCAAATGGTGGAAACCCGTTTTCAACGTGGTGTAGTTTTCGAACACCCGCAACAAATCATTGGCTCTAAAGTAAAACGGAATGTTAACATGGGCGACGCTATTCAAGGCAGTGATATCTGCCTCGTTTGCCGCAATGATTCTGTCCTTATCAAGGCTGGTCGCAGCGGACTGAATATAGTTACCAAAGGGACAGCACTTTCTGACGGCTCTCTCGGGGAGCAAATCCGGGTTCAAAACACCAAGTCAAAACGGGTTGTCGATGGTACTATTACCGGCGTTGGTGAAGTAACTGTAAACTTTTAATTTAATGCTAAAGTTATTACAGACCCTGCCGAAGTAATGGCTGTCTCTAGTAAATTGTTCAAAGGCTTTATTTATGGCAAGTATTGATCAGCTACGCTCAGGTCATCCGATGACCACGACACGCAGCAATCATGGCAGCGTATCGGGCTCAACATCAGGGGCTGCAAAAAATCAACAGCCTACGTCTGTTGGAAGCGGCCAGAAAGATGCAGTTTCGCTAAGTTCGCAAGGCAAGGCGGTCGGACAGATCCACCAGCAGCTTGCAGCCGAGCCAAGCTTTGACAGCGCCAAGGTAGCGGCGATCAAAGACGCCATTTCAAATGGCTCTTACGTTGTCGATGCCGACAAGCTGGCATCTAACATGATGAAATTTGAAGATGAACTCCGTGGTATCTGATATTCAGATTAACGCGTTGCTATGTATAACGAGAGAAGTAAATGGCCCAAACTATTGAACAGTTACTAGAGCTGCAATTAGCAACACTTGTTTCTCTCTCCCGTCTTCTAGAACAAGAAAAAGCCGCCATCGTCGAACGCAAGGCAACTGATATTGCCAGACTTGCAACCGATAAGCTCGCCCTGATCAATCAGGTGCAGCAGCAGGATCACCTGATTGCAAGTCATACCCAACGACAACAGCTCACTGATAATCCTGAATTGGCACAGAAAGTTGAGTCAATTAAGGCAACGGTCAATCGCTGTAAAGAAATCAATGAAGTTAATGGGGAGGCACTCCAGCGTGCCCAGCTCAGCTTCCATAAGCTAAATAACTTATTCCAACAGAGCCGTGGCAAACAACAGATGACCTACAACAGTGAGGGAGTTGCACAAAACATCCGTTCGCTGGGTACTAATATCAAAGCGTAGCGCAAACCAGTATCTTAAATTCTGCTCTCTTAACCTTAAAACTTAGCGATAAAACACTTCGCCACTAAAACATAGTCTCTTGGTTAGTCGGCACATGGTAAACTTCACCGTGCTGCTTCATTCGATCCATCTTACGAAGATCCAACTGCATCTCAGTAACGAAACTGTCACCAACCGGGTAGCTTCGAAGTACCTCTGCGCCACGAATAATTCCATCTACCGCACCGTCGGTGTTTTCAACACCAAGCTGCTGATCTTCCAAGCCGGCACGAGCACTAATCCGCATTCCGTAAACCTGCTCCGTCAGCTCACGATATGCATCAATTTTAGATGCACGCATCGCACGGACACGTTTCTCTTCAATTGTGCGGCCTCGCTGCTCGCTGATGGATGCATAGCCTACCGAGGTGATCAGATCATCATTACGGATCTCTGTTAAAGGCTGACAGCCCGCCAACGCGAAAAAAACTAGCAGAAACCAGTAACGCATAACAACTCCTAAGGTTTTAAGACAACGGTATTACGATCAAAAGTAGTCACTTCGTTGCGAATAATAACACCATTTTGGACCCGCATTTTATTCAATGTATCCAAGTCACGTCCAATTCTATCTGCCGGTAAAAAACCTTGCGCAGAAGCAATCACAACACGAGATCGCATGCCGATGATCCGGGCGTTGACCAGTACACCTGCGCCCTGGCGCAGCATCGTTCCTGTCAGCACATAATCAACAGGCTGTTCACCAGCTAGCTCACGCCAGTTTCGGCTAATGGCAAAGTCACCGTCAGCAGTCACTTTAATTGCCCCTGTGGCTTTGTAGTCCACTACGGTATAGCCGCGCTGCTGCATTTGATACATAAAACCTTCCGTCACGGTATTACCCAGCCAGTTGGTTTCATTCATTTCTTGCAAATCCACAAATGATGTCACAGCAAGGGGGGTTTTTGCACTCAGGTACTGATTCGATGTCACCAACTGCTCGGTTAGCCCTTCAATAAAGAAATCCATCGTATGACGTGGCGTTTCCGTTAACAGAAAAGAACTTCCCATATAGGGCTCTTTACCGTTATATATCGGAGAGTATGAGCAAGATACAGTCATCGCTGCCAGTATCAGGACTATCCATTTTTTCATTCTTGCCAGCTCCGGATGAAAAGAGAGTTGTAGCCTGTTATCGTTTATATAAAGAAAAACTTTACTCATTTATACCTAGCCATTTCAAAAAGTGCTATCAGGAACACTCTTTGCATGAATGTTCCGTACCTAATTAAAGAAACGGCAATTTTTCTTTAGCTAGTCACTGAGTAAGCAATTTTCATACCTAAGTTGAAACTAATGAATAGAAAACTATTTAACACCCTAAGCAGCCTATGCCTTCTTGTCACATTCCAGCTCAACGCCGCCTGGCTAGAAGTCACAGGTTCTGCCGTGCTACTTGAAAGTGAAAATACAGCCAGAACTAATGCGCTGGAGGATGCCGTTTATCAGGCTATGGGATATGCAGGTGCCGATCTTGGCAGCTTCCCTAATCTTAGACCTTACCTGTCTTCGGAGCGTGCAGAGTATCAGTTTAGCGGTAATGAAGTACGTCATGTCATGGTAATCCAAACGCGCAAGAAAAGCGGCAAGTTTTACCTAACAGCACGAATCGATGTTTACCCGTCGGCAAATAGTTGCCACAAGATCCAATACAAGAAAGGGGTGCTGCTGGCTGGCTTTAAGATTATCTCACCGCAACACGCCGCGATGGGTGGAATTTATCAGCTCGGTGATGATTTCTCTACAATGCTAAAACGCCAAATTGAGCGAAAATCACAGAGCTTTGTTGTTTCGGGTACCACGCGAGTTCCTGTCAATGCAGGGCAGCCATCCGCCATGATGATGCTGGCTGAAGATAATGACGCACAGTATATTATTAACGGTCAAATTACCGACCTAACTTCAACCCTGGACCAAAAGTTACTGAAGAGTGACCAGGTAAACCGTCAATTTGCCGTCACGATCGAGATTATGGATGGCAAAACGGGTGAAGTGCTGATGCAGAACAATTATCGAGAAATCGCCGAGTGGCCCTTCTCGCGAGTCAGCCAGGTTGACACTAAAAGTGCCCGTTTCTGGCAGTCCAGCTACGGACAGGCAATACAACGCGTTAGTCGCAACATGATGTTAGATCTTGAGAGCTCATTGTCATGCAGGACTAGCTTACCGGAGATCGTGAACGTTTATGGCAACAAGGTTCAAATCAATATCGGTCGTATTCACGGGGTGAAGCGAGGTGATCAGCTGAAACTTTGGCATAGCGCAGGCTTTATCGATCAGCAGGGAATTCCACGCAATCGTATGGTCCAGACGGACATTACCCTAACGGTAGATCGCGTTTACGAGAAATCGACAGAGCTTTCCGTCGAGCAAGCTGATCTGGCTAGTAGTATCCAACCTGGTGATTTACTGACCAAGCAGCTTCCGCGTTAACACTAATTACTTAAAATCAGTAATATTTTAGGTATAATGGTATTTCAAGCCCAGTCTTGAATGCTCCCTTAGCTCAGCTGGATAGAGCGTCCCCCTCCTAAGGGGAAGGCCGCAGGTTCGAATCCTGCAGGGAGCGCCATTTTCTCTCTTAAGATCAAACCGTACCATCCGTAATTTTTATCCTACGGGCACTGTTCTCAACTTACCGAAACAAATCTCTTCACAGCAACTCTATGAGAAACTCGGCATATACCGTAGCACAACTCCTATTATGCCAATGTGGATATTTTCAAACGCCAGATAACAAAAAACCCCGCATAAATGCGAGGTTTCGTGTCTGCCGAACTTTCTCAACAAGAAGAAAATTCAGATAAATTTGGTGGAGCTATGCGGGATCGAACCGCAGACCTCTTCGCTGCCAGCGAAGCGCTCTCCCAGCTGAGCTATAGCCCCAAATTGTTGCGCCATAATAAAAACTTAACGAATTCATGTCAATAGGCTAAACCTAATATGCAAGCACTAGAGCCATTAGTGATAACCACATCACATTTTTCAAATTCGATAACTAAGAGCAACAATCATGACCTTATGCGTTTGCTTCACGCTCAGCAATAAAAGCCAATGCCATATTAATCCGCGTCACAACACGTTCTTTGCCGATCAGCTGCATTACCGCATCTACCGACGGAGATTGGCCCTGGCCGGTAACAGCAACACGTAAAGGCATACCTACTTTACCCATACCTAGCTCAAGCTCCTCACACGTTTCTTTGATCACGCTGTGAAGATTCTCTGTCGTCCATTCCGCTAATGCTTCGACTTTTGAAAGCGCTAGAGCAAGTGCGTCTTTTGCCACTGGGCGTAGATGCTTCTTCGCTGCGCCAGCTTCAAACTCGCTGAAATCCTGATAGAAATAGCGAGACTGCTCTGCAAGTTCAATCAACGTATTACAACGTTCACCCACTAAAGCAATCACATCAGTAATCGCCGGGCCGTTGGCGGTATCAATTTCTTTCTGATCAAGATGCCACTGTAGATATTTAGCCACATACTCAGGTTCAGCGGTCTTGATATAGTGGTTATTTAGCCACAATAGCTTATCTGTATTAAATGCAGACGCAGACTTACTGATCGAATCAAGAGTGAACAGCTTGATCATTTCCTCGAGTGAGAAGATTTCCTGATCACCATGAGACCAGCCCAGGCGTATTAGGTAATTGAGCAGAGCCTGTGGCAAGTAGCCTTCGTCACGGTACTGCATAACACTTACTGCCCCGTGACGCTTGGACAATTTAGCCCCGTCATCACCAAGGATCATTGCGCAGTGCGCAAACTCAGGCACAGGTGCGCCTAGAGCAGTATAGATATTGATCTGACGAGGAGTATTGTTGATATGGTCTTCACCACGAACTACCTGTGTGATCCCCATATCCCAGTCATCAACTACCACACAGAAGTTGTACGTCGGGCTGCCATCAGTACGGCGGATGATCAGATCATCAAGCTCGCTGTTGGCGATTTCGATACGTCCGCGAACATGATCGTCAAATACAACCGTGCCCTCTTTCGGATTACGGAAGCGAATAACAAATGGTGACTCTTCAGTCGCCACACCGTTCGCCGCGACAATTTTAGGATGGTTAGCATCGTAGCGAGGCTTCAGGCCTGCAGCCATCTGCTCTTCACGTAGCTCATCAAGCAGCTCTTTCGGACAGTAGCACTTGTAAGCCTTGTCTTCGGCAATCAGCTGATCAATTAGCTGGTTATAACGATCAAAACGCTTGGTTTGATAATGAGGACCTTCATCCCAGTCCAAACCCAGCCACTCCATACCTTCAAGGATGGCATCGATCGCTTCCTGTGTAGAGCGTTCAAGGTCTGTATCTTCAATACGAAGAACAAATTCGCCACCCATATGTTTCGCGAATAACCAAGAATATAGAGCCGTACGAGCACCACCTACGTGCAAAAAGCCTGTTGGGCTCGGTGCAAAGCGAGTTTTAACCGTCATCTGAAAGTACCTAAATGAAATAGTAGAGTCCGACAGCACAAATAGCTGCCTGACAACAAATTGGCTGCTATTTTAGCACTGTGAATCAATTGTACAAATATAACAAAACGGAAGATGTTTTCAGACCGGTAAATAATGACTGACTAAGTCAAAAGCAGTCGCTTGAAAAGCGAAATACTTCCAAGCGACTCAAGTTACTAGAAATATGTCTTACCACCTTTCTGCAGGCAAATATGATGCGGTACCCACTCTTCTTTAGCACTACTATCAGTATCAATAACACACCGATAGATTGGCATCGCTGGCGCACCACCGGAGCCATTGCTTGCAATAGCCAAGTTTGAGGAAAGCGACATCATAAGAACAAGACTTGCTGCAAATAGCGTTTTCATACACCCTCTCATCAATGTGGTTCAGATCCACACTGAGTATAGGACAGTGGCCATTTGACAAATAGGACAGGATTATTTTTTGAAACAAAGAAATAGTTCCTCTCATATCTGACACGTTTTGTGTTTCTCCTGTGATACAAGAGAGCCGGGCTAGCGGCCCGGCTCGAGAACTAACAACGGATATACGTATCGTTCTTACTTAATGGTAAACGGAATCGTTAGGGTTACCTTGATATCAGATTCGTCCTGGAACAAGTTGGTATAAGGTGCCCAGTTGCCAGCGTCGGTATCGTTGATGTATTCAGTGTAATAGAAACCTAGATTCGCCCCCTGCAGTGTCCCGCCCTGTATCGCATAATTCGCGAACACGCTGCCGGCATATTCAAACAGGTCATCGACACCACTAATATCGGAAGAAGCGAAACCGAATGCGCCCGAAACACCGGCACTGAACCCTTGAGCGCCAACATCGCTAAAGTCGCGTGAGACAGATGCAAATCCGGCAAATTCGCCATCATGGTTAAAATCAGAACGGTTGTTCCACCAAATATCATAAGTGCCGTTTGAACCACCGTACGCAGAAGTCAGGCGATACGACATGTTCCCGACAGCCGTTGAATCAATAGACTCCGCCGCTGTATAGGTCGCTTCGGCACGAACAGAATAAGCCCCGTACGTTTTCGCAGACATAAACGCTAACTGATAAGCCGTACTGTCAAACTCCTCATCATCATCGACAACATATAATTGACCAGCAAGGTACCAACCGTTATCCAGAGTATCGTTCACTTTCACATGAGCATTTTTACGGTCGCCATCAGTCAGACCGGCATAGGCCACATCAAGCAGCAAACCATTATTGAAGGTGTAACGTGCACCGACAGAGTAGGCATCTCCGGCGTCTTCACCGTTAGTTGTTTGTAGACTGTAAGTATCTTTAAACCATGGCGCTTTGTATTTGGCACCGTATACAACACCCAGCTCTAAGTTATCGAACTTATAGCCAACCTCACCACCAAGCCAGGTGCCTGCTGCATAGCTCCAGTTTACGCCGATAGCCGAAGGAACCGATGGCTGAAAATAACCCAGTTTAGCAGTACCGTCCTGGCCTAACTTGAACTTAGCCGCCACGGTCTGATAGCTGATGCCATTGTCGGTACAGCTGCTATTCCACTGGCTATTACTCTCTTCCAGCTCCCCTGTTTCCGGGTTGGTTGTGACATTCTGACATTCATTGTTAGCTGGGTTCATATCAAATGGATTGTCAACATTCCAGAAATTCATTTCATGATCAGGTGAAGCGTTTTGCCACATATCAAAGGTCGCATAGACATTTAAGTCCAGACCAACGACATCATTCGCGTATCCCGAATTAAAGCCTAGGCTGGTATAAATCGAGCCGTGGTCGAGATTGGGAGTTTTACTTGTATCTTGACCCGTTTCAGCATCAAAACCACCACGAGTACGATCACGCATCCAAAAGTTAATCGCACCGTTAATTGACGAGTCTTCAAAAAAACCACTCGCATGCGCCGAAGGGGTTATGGTGACGGCCGTGCCTGCCATAATACCGACAACAACAGCACTGAGCAGCGAACGCTTGAACATGTTTTCCATGGAAATACTCCTAAAATATTAGCTGTATTTGAATGCACACCTCAGTTGGCCGCCGAAGGAGTACAAGCAAATTTTCATAGTGATTAATCTAATCACAGCTAAGCCTACCTTCTTTTTTTTTGCCGTGAAGATAGAAGCAAAATAACCATGACAACCATCAAACAACGAAGATATAAAAAAATGTAAAACCATAAATAACAACAGTTTATAGATAAAAACTCAGAAAGCATGAAAATAACTCGACATAATTTTCTGTGCGAAACACCGCAAAAATCATGTGGAATCTAATTTATGAGTCACAACTGAAACAAAAAACAAAGGTCAGATTTGAAGCAATTAGAAGTATTTAGATGAAAGGTGTGATCTAACGCAGATATTGCGGGGAGCTAAACGCAAAGCGCTTATTGTTCCGAGACTAATTAAAATAAGTAGAAAGTAAGAGGTAATATTTAGTTAGAGCTTAAATATACAATGAAAAGGTAAGAGTTATGTGGAGAATCCATTCTCCATAAAAATAACTCAGAAGTCAGTCTTCTCCCCTTTTCCACCTTGTATTTTACAATAATGCCAAGGCACAAAAATAAGCTTTCCTGATGGCAACTCGCAAACAGTCTGCCCGAACCCACCAGCTCCACCCGAATTATCAGCACGGACAGAAAATGAAGTTACGCTCGCTAACAATATTACGGGTATAAAGAACGCCAGTGTCTTTTTCATATACAGCCCTCACACATGATTAATGTCACATTTAGTATAGGAGCTACTTGCTATCTGGCAATTTTATAGAATTATTTTTCTTAGAAAATTAATGGCTTATATTTCATTAATAAAAATATCTTGTACAACACGCAAAAAAGCCAGTCATAAAATGACTGGCTTATATTCTTAAATCAATAAACTCGATTAGTTAAAGCTATATGGGATAAGCACTTGGAAACGTAGGTCAGTTTCGTCGTAACCACCAGCTACATTTTGATCAGCAAACTCATCACGCACTAAGTATGTACCGTGGAGACGAACTGTCGAACCTTTCAACGAACCGCTCTGTAGGGAGTATGATACCGTACCGTTTACAGCATACTCACTTTCGAATGCAGAGCCCGCTTGACCATTCTTCGCCTCATCAGCTCCCGTACCGTATCCGAAGCCAGCGTAATAGTTCCAGCCATTACCGGCATCGTAAGCTACGCGGTTATACCAGGCAAGTTCGCCATCCTGGTTCCAGTCAGACAGGGCATCCCACCACTGTGACCAAGTACCATTGTTCGAACCATACGTTTGGATAGTACGTGGCACAAACTCAGCGCCGTTCTTAGTATCGGTATAACGTAGTTCTGATGTCCATGAGATCTTATCAAAGCTCTTATTAAGAGATAAACCCGCATGGTAACCTAAACCATCATATTGGACATCATCAGTGACACCGTAAAAATCGAACGCAAATGTCGTGGTATCATTAAAAGTGTAGCGAGTATAAGCCCTATACGATGTGTTGTCGTTTTTGTCACTATATCCATTAACGACCGAATTATCCCAGTCAACGTCAGTTGCATATACAACATTCGTTGCCTGACCTACACCAAGAGCAATATATAAATCATCATTTACATTGCCGCTAAAACCAAGTGAGTGCAAGTAGCTCCATGTAGTATCAGCCCAAAGAGTTGGAGCGTAATCATCTTCATGAAGAATCCATGGTGCAGTGTATTGATCAGCACCAAAATATGACAAGGTGAAGTCACCAATCTTGCCATTTAATTCAAACCCACGGTAAGTACCTGGAACAAAACTCCATACGTTACCGATAGTGCCGTTGCCACCTGATTGCAGCATACCGAAGCGACCATCAACTTCTTCGGTGGCTTTGAATTTTAGTGCCGCTTTATAGACTTTCAGCGGGTTGCCTTCACCTGAACCCCAGTCAAGGTTATTACAAGTTGAGATTTCGTTACATAGATACTCATCAGTGTCGCCATTCACCTGACTAGAGTTATATAAGTCACCAGAGAAGTAAGCACCGACATCAGCACCTAGCCAGCCATCATGATAACCTGATGAGAAATCAAGAATGGCATTGTATGAGCCATAATCAAAACGGCTCCATACATCATCACCTACGTTCCCGCGATTACGGGTACGGGTACGCGTATCCACAACAAATGTGGCATTTAACGCGGAGTCCTTCATGAACTCGTTAACTGCCTCTACATACTTATCACCAGCCGCACTTTCAGACGATGCGTGCACAGGCAGAGCAAGAACACCAAACATTGCTGCTGTTAATGCTGATACCTTAAAAAGTTTTGAACCTTTTTCCATGGAATAACTCCTAAAAAATACTAGCTGTTTATTCGTGTCTTTATGGTTGGCCGCCGAAGACACCGAATAACTCTCCCATATGTCAGTCAAAATCTAAATTTGACCCAATCATATTTTTTTAGTTTCTCACGAACCCGTGTTTAACTTCAGCTACAAGACTACTTTTGCAGCGCAAAACATCAATAAGAACTTAATTTGCCGTTTGAAAAATATGACTCAGTGCAAACTTTCCCGTTATTAGTGATCCATATCATACCTTTCTATATGAATTTATAAATAAATACAAAATACATATAAAACAAACACTTAAAAATATAAAAATTTATAAATGCGAAGTAGCCCTAATTAATTAATGCACACTGAAATCGTTACGTTACAAAAGAGATATAACTAATATTTGCTTTATGTGGGATATTTTTATCGAGGAGAAAATGAAGAAGGCAGAGAGATAATAGAAAAGAAACAAGGCTCAAAATAAGATTGTGAGCCTTGTTGTTACTTATATAATTAATGTATTGGTATCAATAAAACCAACGTTATACCCAGATACGATACTTGCCGCTATCGATTCATAAAGTCAACAAGAGCCTGTTCATCCCAAATTTCAATTCCCAGGTCTTGGGCTTTCGCTAGTTTCGAGCCTGCCGCTTCGCCTGCCACGAGTAAGTCCGTCTTCTTAGAAACGCTTCCAGTTACTTTTGCCCCAAGATTCTGAAGCGCAGCTTTCGCATCAGTACGAGTAAGCTGAGATAGCGACCCCGTCAAGACTACAGTTTTTCCGTCTAACGGAAGCTCCGCCCCCTCTGGCGCTTTTTCGACTGCAGGCCAGAAAATACCGACGTCAAGCAACTCATTAATAACCGTGAGATTGTGCTCTTCACGGAAAAAGTTAAATAAATGCTCAGCGACAATAGCACCGACGTCAGAAACCTCTATCAACTGCTCCTTGGTCGCCTGCGAAATCGCATCTAGCGTTTCAAAGTGGTTCGCCAAGTTTGCTGCAGTTGCCTCTCCAACCTCACGGATCCCGAGTGAATATAAAAATCTCGCCAGTGTCGTCTGCTTCGACTTCTCCAGGGAATCGACTAGGTTCTGGGCTGACTTCGGTCCCATTCGCTCAAGTACCGTCACGACACCGGCCGAGAGCTTAAATAGGTCTGCTGGCGTTGTGACCATTTCACGATCCACCAGCTGTTCAATGACTTTTTCTCCGCAACCATCAACATCGAGAGCCTTACGGGAAACAAAGTGCTTCAGGGCTTCTTTACGCTGAGCCTGGCAGAACAGGCCTCCGGAACAACGAGCAACGGCTTCACCCTCGACACGCTCGATCTTTGACGCACATACCGGACACTCGGTAGGGAAAACGATCGGCTCGGCGTCCGCCGGACGGCGTGATTCAATCACCGATACAATCTGCGGGATCACGTCACCGGCACGGCGAATAATTACGGTATCCCCAACCATCACTCCCAGCCGTGCAACTTCATCGGCATTGTGAAGCGTGGCATTGCTTACCGTTACGCCACCGACAAATATAGGTTCCAATTTGGCAACTGGGGTAATGGCACCAGTTCGGCCAACCTGAAACTCAACATTATTCAACCGGGTCATCTCTTCCTGTGCCGGGAACTTATAGGCAATAGCCCAACGGGGAGCACGGGCAACAAAGCCTAATTGATCCTGGAGCGCAACATCGTCTATCTTGATCACCACCCCATCAATCTCATAAGGCAGCGACTGGCGCTTTTCACCGATCTTCTGATAGTACCCTATTACCTTATCAAGGCTATCCAGCAGACGAATCTCAGGGCACATAGGTACCCCCCAGCTCTTCAGCTGGACCAAACGCCCATACTGACTCGGCGCAAGCTCCAAGCCCTCCACAATGCCCACAGAATAAGCATAAAAGCTTAACGGACGAGTTGCCGTGATCTTTGAATCTAGCTGACGAAGACTCCCGGCGGCTGCATTACGCGGGTTGGCAAAGGTCTTTTCCCCTTTTTTGAGCGCCCTTGCATTTAACTCGTCAAAGCCTTTTTTCGGTAAAAAGACTTCGCCTCGAACTTCTAGCCGAACAGGCCATCCCTCTCCTTGAAGCTTTAACGGTATCGAGCGAATAGTGCGGACATTGGCGGTAATATTCTCACCGGTTGTGCCGTCGCCGCGCGTCGCCGCCTGCACCAAGATGCCATTTTCATACATCAGGCTGACAGCCAAGCCATCCAGCTTAGGTTCACAGCAATAACTCAAAGAGGCAGGAGCAATCAGGCGATCTGTCATTCGCTTTTCAAATGCCTGTAACTCTTCATCGTTAAAAGCATTATCCAGCGATAACATCGGCAATTCATGGGTCACCTGAGTAAAACCACCAAGTGGCTTACCGCCAACACGCTGGCTAGGAGAATCAACAGTCACAAGCTCAGGATGCTCAGCCTCCAAAGTCAACAGCTGCTGCATCATTCGGTCATATTCTGCATCAGGGATTTCAGGGTTATCTTCGACGTAGTAGCGATGGCCATGATATGCAAGTTGTTCGCGCAACGTTGAAAGTTGCAGCTCAATGTCGTGACTCATTATTCTTCCTATCGTATAAAAATAAGGCCCCTAGAAAGGGGCCTGATTATATCTCATTCAATACCCGCGTTACGGCCGAGTATAAAGCTTGGCTTTTTCTCGATACTCGTTAATACGGTGCGGGGTGATCATCGCTCGCTCATGGTCGAGCACATCAGCACCCAGCTCGTCAGCGACACGCTGAACAGTCTGAAGCATCTGGTTAAAATTAAGATCAGGGCGACCATGACAAGGCAGCATTAGATAAAATGCAATACCCGGTGTTTCAAAACCATCACTACCACCGTCAGGAAAGTGAGCCGGATGGATCATATTGGTTACAGAGAAAATAATCGGCCCGGTGCCAGCAACATCAGCATGGCGGTGATAAACCGAATTTTCACCATAAAATAGATCGTTTTGTTCCAGGCTATTGAACAATTTGGTACCACGCAGGCTGTCACCTTTTCGAGCATGCACATTCAGCACCAAATAATCAGGCTTAAGCTCTGGCTCTGGCTCTGGCTCTGGCTCTGGCTCTGGCTTAACAATGATTTGCTCTTCGACGACAGGCTCAACATGAAGTGGCTGCTCACTTGGCTGTACGACTGTCATTTCTTCAGGGGCTATCAATGTCTGCTGAGGCAGTTCAGGCTCAGCGGTCACCTCTACCGGTGCAACAAACTGCGGCGGCTGGGGGTTATCAGACGCTACATACTCGGGAGCCACAGACGACGATTCAACAGGCACAGGATCAACAGGTGAAGACTGTGGAAGCTCAGTCTGTACTGCTGGCGCACTTAGCGAGTCAGGCTTGACCACAGCAGGCTGTGAATCAGGCTTGGCCGACATTTTAGGCAAGTCTAACGCAGACTCTGGAGAGAAATCACTGGCGCTTGGTTCCATCAACGGATCCGCCTCGATTTTTTCCCCAAAATGGAGTTCAGGCTCTCTTCGAGATACCTTTTCAGGTGCTGGAATATCACTATTCACCACCCTTACGTTACCGACACCATCCTGATCAAAGCCTTCAGCATCGACATTGCTCGCATCATCTAACTTGCCCAGCGGCTTCTCACCAAACTTAGCGGGTTTTTCCTTTCGGCTACTCCACAAGCCATGCAACAATAACGCTGCAATAGCCAGAGCGCCGACAATAATAAGAACCAGACGCAATTCCTGCATATGAATACTCTGAATTTACTCGTTACCCATAACGGGATTAATGACAATACAATAAATGTTTCATCAGGCGATTCAATGGTCAATACATCACATTGAACTAACCTGATAACTCTCTACTAATTCCTTTGATTATCTGCCTAAGTAGTGCAGATAATCAAAGGAATTAGTAGTAATGTACCAAATCTCAAATCAGAAAGAGAAGATGATTATCGTGATTCGTGCAAGATAGTGCTCCTGAGCACAAAATCGAGCAAAATACAGTCAGTTCCATGGCGTTTTTCTACTTTCCTTCCTAAGACCGCTTCAATGAAATTTGATTCTGTGCCCTGCACACCGTTAACATGCTCTTACTATTCTTTTCTTGGCTAAAAAAACCGACCTAGAAAAGCTCATAAAGGAGAATCAGATGCAACAATCACCAGCAATGCAAAGTCCGGTCAGCGGAGCCGGGTATTTCTTTAAGGGAATGTCGTTAGCGATGCAGCCAGGTACCCGCCGCTTCGTCATTTTACCTCTGCTGGTGAATATCGTCCTGTTCGGAAGCGCTTTCAGTTTTGTATTGAGTCAGCTGAGTGACTGGATCAATAGCTGGATGGCTTATCTCCCGCAATGGCTAGACTGGCTTTCATACCTACTGTGGCCACTACTGGCAGTTGCGGCACTAGTCACCTTTTCATATTTTTTCAGCACCATAGCCAACTGGATTGCCGCCCCGTTTAACGGACTGCTAGCCGAACACCTCGAGGCTAAGTTAACCGGAGAGCCTGCGCCAGATGCAGGGCTAAAAGATATTCTCAAAGATCTGCCACGGATCATGAACCGAGAATGGATAAAACTGAAATACTACCTGCCAAAGGCACTTGGCCTGTTTATCCTGCTATGGATCCCCGCAATCGGTCAGACTGTAGGTCCGGTACTGTGGTTCCTGTTCAGTGCCTGGATGATGAGCATTCAATATGCCGACTATCCGTTTGACAACCACAAGGTACCATTTTCCACTATGCGCGATGCGCTGAAGGTAAAGCGCGGCAAGTCCCTCAGTTTTGGCAGCCTGGTAATGCTATTCACCATGACACCGCTGCTTAACCTTATCGTTATGCCTATCGCAGTCTGTGGTGCCACGGCAATGTGGGTAGATCACTACCGGGCGCAGTATAAGCTGCACTAAAGACAAACAGATTCGATTGACTGGTTTCAAGGTTCAAGAAAAAGCGAAAGGTATTAGCCTTTCGCTTTTTTAAAGCCCTCTGGACATATAGCCTTAGGGCTGATCTTCTGCTCTTTTTCACCTATCAAAACGCTGCACCACTTGCTTCCTAAAGCGAAAAATACTTTCTGGTACCCAAGGAAGGCGAGGCCTTCCGCCTATATAACAATAAGATATAACAATAAATTACTTTCCAAATGCCAATCACGGTTTATGCTTTATTTGTCATTTGTTGAAACGTGTCACGAAGGAACGACAAGCATGAGCAAGATTTACGAAGATAACTCCCTAACGATTGGTAACACCCCGCTAGTTCGTCTTAACCGTGTAAGTAAAGGTAACGTACTGGCTAAAATTGAAGCTCGTAACCCTAGCTTCAGCGTTAAATGCCGTATCGGCGCAAACATGATTTGGGATGCAGAAAAGAAAGGCATCTTAAAAGAAGGTGTTGAGCTAGTTGAACCAACGAGTGGTAATACAGGTATTGCCCTTGCTTTTGTTGCATCAGCGCGTGGCTATAAGCTTACTCTAACCATGCCAGAAAGCATGAGCCTAGAGCGCCGCAAGTTGCTGAAGGCTCTGGGTGCCAATCTGGTACTAACGGAAGCACCGAAAGGTATGAAGGGTGCAATTGAGAAAGCGGAAGAAATTGTGGCATCTGATCCATCCAAATACCTTCTTCTTCAGCAATTCAACAACCCGGCCAACCCAGAAATTCACGAAAAGACAACAGGACCAGAACTCTGGGATGCTACTGATGGCGAAATAGATGTGTTCGTTTCAGGTGTAGGAACCGGTGGTACACTCACAGGTGTCAGCCGTTTCATTAAGCAACAGAAAGGAAAAGCCATCACAACAGTTGCCGTTGAGCCTTCCGAGTCTCCGGTGATTACCCAGACAGTAAACGGCGAAGACATTCAACCTGCCCCACACAAAATTCAAGGGATCGGTGCCGGCTTTATTCCTGGTAACCTCGACCTTTCACTAATCGATGAAATCGAGCGCGTTAGTTCCGAAGATTCGATTGAAATGGCACGCCGCCTCATGGAAGAAGAAGGCATTCTTGCCGGCATATCTTCTGGTGCCGCAGTTGTAGCTGCCAACCGAATCGCTGAACGGCCGGAATTTGCCGGAAAAAACATTGTTGTAGTGCTACCAAGTTCAGGTGAGCGCTATCTGTCCACGGCACTGTTTGCTGGTATCTTTACTGAAAAAGAAACCCAACAGTGATCACACTTTATAATGATAGATTGCTAATTGTTGCTTAAAAGCCCCCCTTGAGGGGGCTTTTTTGTTGCATTTTGATCCGAGCTTTAATATAAATCCGTTGCGTTTTATTTTTAGCGTCGAAATAAAAGGTCAAAGATCGACCTTTTTGATGCAACCAAAACAATAAAAGTCACAAAAAATTGACTTGGATTAAGCTAAAACGTCGAACTGTTGGGTAGTTTATACTCCCAGTTAGCAAGCATACGTTATCCACGTTAAGCTTACTTTCAGTTACGTTAATATTAAATAAATACTATATCTACATCGGGGTGAAAAATGTATCAGAAGCAAGTTGAGATCACTGCAGAGAATGGCCTACACACTCGTCCAGCGGCCCAGTTCGTGAAAGAAGCTAAAACTTTCGAAGCGGACATCACAGTGACATCTAACGGTAAGAGTGCAAGCGCTAAGAGCCTGTTCAAACTACAAACTCTAGGTCTAGTTAAAGGTACTGTTGTGACTATCTCTGCAGAAGGTGCTCAGGCACAAGCAGCTGTAGATCACCTTGTAGCACTAATGGACACACTGCACTAATCTGCAGCTGTTTATTACTACTTCCCCTAGTTTTTAGTCAATTTAAGGTAAGGCTATGATTTCAGGTATCCTGGCATCTCCTGGTATTGCATTTGGTAAGGCATTACTGCTGCAGGAAGAAGAGATTGTTCTGAACAAGACTCCAATTGCTGCAGACCAAATCGAGAGCGAAATTCAATGTTTCTTCGACGCTCGAAAAAAATCTTCTGAGCAACTAGAAGAAATCAAAGAAAAAGCACGTGCTACCTTCGGTGAAGAGAAGGAAGCGATCTTTGAAGGTCACATCATGTTGCTTGAAGATGAAGAGCTTGAAGAAGAAATCATAGCCTTCATTAAAGATAACAAAGCGTGTGCAGCCCTCGCAATTCACTCAATCATCGAAGAGCAGGCAACAACGCTAGAGTCACTTGACGACGAATATCTGAAAGAGCGTGCAACGGACATCCGTGATATCGGTAACCGTTTCGTCAAAAACGCACTGGGTATCAGCATCGTCAACCTAAGTGCTATCAACGAAGAGGTTATTCTGGTTGCTAACGACCTGACACCTTCTGAGACTGCACAGATTAACCTGGATTACGTACTGGGCTTCATTACCGATATTGGTGGCCGTACCTCGCACACCTCTATCATGGCGCGTTCTCTAGAGCTACCTGCCATTGTGGGTACAAACAATATTACCGCTCAGGTTAAGAACGGCGATATGCTTGTTCTTGATGCAATCAACAACACGATTGTTATCAACCCAACCGAAGAAGAGCTAACCAAATTCAAAGCAATCCGTGACGCTCACATTGCAGAGAAAGAGGAACTAGCGAAGCTTAAAGATCTTCCGGCAATTACTCTTGACGGTAAGCAAGTAGAAGTTTGCGGTAACATCGGTACAGTAAAAGACTGTGACGGCATCAACCGTAACGGCGGTGAAGGCGTAGGTCTGTACCGTACTGAATTCTTGTTTATGGATCGTGACTCTCTTCCTACCGAAGAAGAGCAGTACCAAGCTTATAAAGACGTTGCTGAAGCAATGCACGGCGAAGCTGTAATTATCCGTACCATGGATATCGGTGGTGACAAAGATCTACCGTACCTGGATTTACCAAAAGAAATGAATCCATTCCTGGGTTGGCGTGCAGTTCGCATCAGCCTAGATCGTCGTGAAATCTTACGTGACCAGCTTCGTGGTATCCTACGCGCTTCTGCACACGGTAAAATCCGCATCATGTTCCCGATGATTATTTCTGTTGAAGAAATTCGTGAACTAAAAGCGGCTATCGAAGAGTACAAAGCAGAGCTTCGCGCTGAAGAACTGGCATTTGACGAAAATATCGAAATCGGCGTAATGGTTGAAACACCAGCTGCGGCAGCCATTGCTCACCACCTTGCCAAAGAAGTTGCCTTCTTTAGTATTGGTACAAACGACTTAACCCAGTATACTCTTGCAGTTGACCGCGGTAATGAGCTGATTTCTCACCTGTATAACCCGCTATCACCAGCAGTACTTACCGTGATCAAGCAAGTAATTGATGCTTCTCACAAAGAAGGTAAGTGGACTGGTATGTGTGGCGAGCTTGCCGGTGACGAACGTGCTACCCTATTGCTATTAGGTATGGGGCTGGACGAATTCAGCATGAGCGGGATTTCAATTCCACGCATTAAGAAAGTTATCCGTAATGCTAACTTTGCTGATGTTAAAGCTATGGCAGAACAAGCACTTGCAATGCCAACAGCAGCTGAAATCGAAGCACACGTAGAAAAATTCATCGCAGAAAAGACCATCTGCTAATATAGCTGCAGATAGAATAACAACGCTTAGGAGCAACGATATGGGTCTGTTTGACAAATTGAAGAAGCTGGTTTCTGATGACAACAACGAAGCTGGTGCAATCGAAATTATTGCACCACTATCTGGTGAAATCGTAAACATCGAAGATGTGCCAGATGTTGTTTTCGCAGAAAAAATCGTTGGTGATGGTATCGCTATCAAACCTACTGGCAGCAAAATGGTTGCACCAGTAAATGGTACTATCGGCAAGATCTTTGAAACTAACCACGCTTTCTCTATTGAGTCTGACGATGGTATCGAACTATTCGTTCACTTCGGTATCGACACCGTTGAACTGAAAGGTGAAGGCTTCACTCGTATCGCCGAGGAAGGCCAAACTGTTAAAGTTGGCGACACAGTCATCGAATTCGATCTTGCTCTACTAGAAGAGAAAGCGAAATCAACTCTGACTCCTGTTGTTATCTCTAACATGGACGAAATCAAAGAGCTGAATAAACTTTCTGGCGCAACAACTGTGGGTGAAACTCCAGTTCTACGCATCAAAAAGTAAGATTGTTTCAGTCTTAGCGAAAACGCTGCCTTCGGGTGGCGTTTTTTGTTGGGGAAAGGAAAAAATGAACTTCTAGGTGCAAGTCTTGAATCGTTACTCGCACCTAGCTTCTCAGAGTTTCTACAGACTATTTAACATTTCTGCAGCTGGTGCAAAGAAGTAAGCACCAGTAACCGCATTAGTGAAACGTAACATCGTATCTGTCTTACCATCAGTTTCGCCATACATACTCTCTAGCATCGCTTTAAAATTATGCTGTGTATTGCAATAGGCAATAAACAGCAGGCCATGCTCGCCCGTTACAGAGCCGTATGGCAGGCTGTGGCGCACGATCTTCAGGCCTTTTCCTTCTTCCTTGATATCGACACGGCCGACGTGAGAATTTTCAGGAACATCGTCCAGCTCAATAGAATCCGGCTTGGTACGACCTATCACTTTCTCCTGCGCCTGCACGCTGAGACGGTGCCATGCCGGTAGGTTATGGACAAATCGCTGAACCATTACAAAGCTACCACCGGCAAAGTCACCCTCTTTGATCAATGCTACATCACTGCGGGATTCCAATGTTTTCGGATTCTCTGTACCGTCAATAAAATCCGTCATATCCCTAGAATCAAGATACTTATAACCATATGTCTCATCCAACACTTCAACAGCTTCAGCAATCGGCTGTAAAAATTGGCGCAATACATAGAAATTCAAATCATGGCGGCTCGAATTAACATGAAGAAGAATATCGCCGCCGGTAGCTGGGGCTGTCACCTCGCCTTCCCCCAGGGCGCGAAAACCATCAAATTCAGCAGGGCCCCCCTTGCCTAGGGAAAGCCAGAAAGACTTGCCAAAAGAAACACTCGCACGCAAGTTTGCGTCTGCTTGCTGCTCATTCAACACGGTCAAGCTCTGGTGGAGGCTCTGACACTGCTGAAGGACAGCTCGCTTATCTCCTACAACCTTCATAACAACATACAAGGCAAAGGGACCGGCTTCCGGTAAGATTGCAGGTTGTGCGATAGCCATATTATTCTCCTAATTAGCCATTTTACAAAAAAACATTTGAGTATATCGCGCTTCTATAGCGTGATTTTGATCGTGGTCATTGCTCTCAATAAATCACATCCCCTCTTTACTTCACAGCATTAGTTCACCAAAATTGGCTCCGGGCAAAAAACGAATCCAGCAGTTGCATATTGTGAAAAGAATACTATCTCTGCTTCTCTCCATAAACCTAGCATTACTGGCTATGCCAGCTACTGCACTGGAAAGTGTATCACTGCAGCTACGATGGTTACATCAGGCCCAATTTGCCGGGTTTTATATGGCAAAAGAGAAGGGCTTCTATCGTGATGCCGGACTGGATGTAACAATTAGAGCTGGCGGCAATAGTAAAGTCCCGCTCAATGAAGTCTTAGATAGAAACGCTGATTTTGGCGTCGGAAACACCGAGGTTCTCGTTGCCTACGGACACGGCTTTCCGCTCACAGCCCTCGCTGCAATTTTCCAGAGCTCCCCCTCTGTGCTCGTCGCGAAAGCCGATAGTGATATTCAAACTATCCATGATTTAATTGGCAAACGCGTAATGATGTTCTCGGGGACCGAAGATGCTGAACTGATTGTACTACTATCGCGCAATAACATCGCGCTATCCGATCTGGAGCAGGTTACAACCTCTGCAAATATTGATGACCTGTTAGACGGTAAAGTCGACGTATTTAATGGCTACCTCACCAACGAGCCCTTCTATTTGCAAGAACACGGAGAGCAAGCCCTTACTTTTGCACCTTCGGATTACGGTATTAATTTTTATAGCGACGTGATCTTTACCCACCAAGACTTCGCAGATAGCAATCCGAAGACCATTGAGAACTTTCTCGCAGCTAGCCTGCAAGGCTGGAATTATGCGCTCGCTCATATAGAAGAAACTCTTGATATCATAGAGCTGCAATACCAGCCGCAAAAAACACGGGCCAACCTCGCCTATGAGCTGAAGGCAACTGCGCAACTGATCATGCCCGATCTCATTGAAATCGGACATATGAATCCCAACCGCTGGCAATCCATCGCCAACGAACTGACAAAGCTAAATATTATTCCCCAAACCACGATAGATGACGATTTTCTATATCCGCTACGAGCCCAGCTTTCCTGGCAAGGCTTCAGGTTATGGATTCTGCTTGGCGGTTTGCTCTTAGCCGTGACGTCATTGACCACAGGCTATTTTTCATATGTCAATCGACAACTCAAACTGGAAATTTCACGCCGTATCAAAGCCGAACAAAAAGCGGAAGAAATGGCCAGGAAAGATACGCTTACAGGAATAGCCAATCGCTATGCCCTCGTTGAAGAGCTGCATCGTGTGGTCAATGGCATCAAACCCCGCCAGGCCAACCCCGCCTTACTGTTTATCGACCTCGATAACTTTAAAACGGTAAACGATACTTATGGTCACCATGCTGGTGACCGGGTATTACAGCAGTTTTGCTTTCGAATAGAAGGTCTTTTGAACGATGAGCACAGCTTTTTTTCCCGGCTGGCAGGCGATGAGTTTGTCATCTTGTTGAATACGACATCGGAAACTGATGCCATGAAGCTGGTAGAGGAGATTTCTTCTATTGCCCGCAAAATCTTTACCGTCGGTCCCCATAGAATCCAAATTGGTGCCAGTGTTGGGATCACCTTCTACCGCCAGGGAGATACACCCGACTACTTCCTGTCCCGGGCCGACAACATTATGTACCAAAACAAAAAGCGCTCCCAAAAGGAGCGCTTTGAAGCAACAATAAAAGCGGAATAACGATTACACAGAGGTCACTTCGACCTGAAGTTTTACTTGCTCGTCTGCGTCACCGTTCGTTGTTTCAAATGAGGTTGGTGAATTCAGCCCCGTCGACAAAGTCGGCGAGATCAGCGTTCGCCACGCACCATCATCCAGTCGCTCCTGGACCTTAAACGCAATTTTTACCTCATCGGCTGATATTTCAAGCAACTCGGCGCTGCCAACCAACTCTCGCGGATTACTGCTTTCATCGGTAGTACCGAAAAATACGGTTTCTTCGCCAGGCAACAAAGACAATGAAGTATTCACCGTTTGCGTATTGCCAGCGCTTGATAATTCAAAATTTACATCCAGTAGCCAGTCTGCCATAGCCAGAGGGCTTAAGAAGGCACTAAAAAGGACTAGGCCTTTACTCCAATCATTCATTTGCATTACCTCTCCAAGGGCTTATCCGCAAATGTATTCCTGACCCGGGTGCTCCGAGCTAAATAAGCGCTTAACCACAGCGTCAGTAACAGATTTACCGCCTGGGTCCAGCTGAAAGCACCATCAATAAGAGAAAGTTGATACACTTGCAAAGCACAATCAGTCATATAAGCAGCAAGCAAAATGGTCTTCCCGTGCTGCCATAGTCTATTTATTAGTTTTTTATTTTTATATCGTTGTCCGGTTAGCCACATTAACAGTAATGCAGGTAACCCTATTGCCATTGCGAAATACAGGTTCTCTCGCAACGGATATAAAAGCTCAAGAATCCGCGCACCTTGCTCTCGGCTCGCACCGGCCATCATAAAAACGACCCACGCCTTGGCGCTAAAAGCCAATGTCAACCAAAGCATCGCTGACGGTTTTAACAAACCATATTTGTCATAAGCATCAATCGGATATAACAAACTGTTTCCCCATATACCATTTATCTATAAGCAATGGAGGTTCAGCCTGACAATTTCAACCATTAACAAAGTAGCACGTTATATTATTTATGCTGACACGATAATTCATCTAGCTTCAATCGCAACCCTACAGTGATTAATTCTGTGCTTTACCGCACTTATCAATTGTTCATCTTGTAGCCAAGATCACGATTTTGGTAATAAAAATCGTATTTCTCCACATTTAATAACACATTCCATATAACACGGGGCTTGAAATAAAACGCACAAAAACAGCATTTAAATATAAATTTATCAACCCCTTACAGGGAGGGTGGACAGTTATTCATTAGAAGTTACACATCAATTACATGTTGAAATATTCCTACATTTTCAATGGCTTTTATTTTGATAATGACTCTTACAACCCATTTGAAGCAAGGTATAATCACCTAAAAGACTGATATCAAATACCCTCAACGGACCGAGTATGAACAAGCCAAACCAGCAAACAAGCCCATCACCAGAAACCCAGGCTGAAGCATTGAAGATTGCCCGTGCAACGCAAAAGCCCGGCCAGACGAAAGAGCAAACCAAACTTATCGCCCAAGGTATTCAAAAGGGTATCGAACAATACAAGAAGCAACAAAAAATCAAATCGCGAGAAAGAGATAAGCAGCGTAAAAAGCAGACCAAAGACAGGCATGCTCCAATGCAGCAAGAGGCCCAGACACAACAAGAGATACCAACTAACACTGAAACCCAGACTGCCTATAAACAACACTGGCTCCCTTGGCTACTGCTTGTGCTTTCATGGGGCGGATTTGCCGCATTTCTGCTGCAATAGCCAACAAGTTGATGTATTCACAAAGACAGACACAACCGTTTGATGGTCGCTTCCTCTCAAGACAAAGGACTGCAAAATGATTAAGCCGTTACTGCTACTACTGCCCAGCCTGGTACTACTTGGCTGCTCAAATGCGGACACCGAGGCTCTGGTACTGCCAGATCGCACGGTTGATATGTGTGGTGAAAAACCCAACTGCGTCTCGACCATTGAACCGCGAGGTGATTTCAGCCTAGCGGCATTCAAACTGAACCAGCAAGGGTTGAGTCAGTGGCTGGCGATCAAAGACATCGCCCTGTCCCTTCCCGGCGCTAGCCTGGGACAACAAAGCAATCATTACATTCGGGTAGAGTGCCGCAGTAAAATCTTTGGGTTTGTCGATGACTTTGAAATCAAACTACAAGGTGATGAGCTGATCGTTCGCTCCGAATCACGAACCGGGTACTCCGATTTCGGCGTCAATCGTGAACGCGCAGAGCAATTCCGCCAGCTTCTGGCGGCTGAAGAATACCTCCAAAACTAAATCCAAGTTGCAAACAAAGCAATTAAGAATAAAATATACTTGATAATGATTACCATTTAGATTTATATTTGCTGTATAGTTCTAGAGGAAATCTTATGGATAGGCCATCGTTTCTGGTATTCAGCTTTATTGGCTTAATAAGCATGGTCACCTTGCACTTGGTCGATATTTGGCTGCTAGAGTATGAAGGCTCGCTACTCAGGCAGTTTCTTCTGGAGTGGCTACCGCTATACCTAATTTGGATGGGTATGATGCTGATAGGGATATTCAAGCGAGTATCAGCTCCCCCTCGGAACCAATAAAAAAGCCATGTCTTACGACATGGCTTTGTCAATTAGCAAACACTGACTTAGGCGTTCTTGTCTTTACCTAAAGCCAGAAGCCCTACAGATATTGCAGCAACTGCCGCGAATCCCGTCAGGATGATCACTGGCATTGCGGCATAACCCAGCGTGTGCCAGATAAGCGATTCTAATGCACTCATCGTATACCTACCTTTATATTATTGCCGGATAATAAGGCTTTACTGCCAGCCTTCAACGTTTTTCATATCAGGTAGCTTATGCGCAATACCTTTATGACAGTCTACACAGGTTTTCTCACCCGAAGCCAGTGCCGTGGAGTGTTGTTTCACACTACGAGGGCCCTGCTCCGAAAAGTCCATGTATTCAAAGTTATGGCAGTTTCGACATTCCTGAGAATCATTTTCTTTCATTCGGTGCCATTCCCGGTTCGCCAGATAGCCCCGTCGTTCCTTGAACTTCTCTTCGGTACCAATCGTTCCCATAGCAAATGCCACCAGCTCTTTCGATGCCTGCACCTTGCGAACAATCTTATCTGTCCAGTTATGCGGTACGTGGCAGTCAGAACAGATTGCTCGAACCCCTGAGCGGTTGGCAAAGTGAACCGTTTCACGAATTTCTTTTACAATCGGCGCATGACAGCCCGAACAAAATTCTTCGGTATTTGTCGCTTCCATACCAGTATTGAATGCACCCCAGAACAGTAAACCGCCCATAAAGCCCATAAACAACACCAGACCAACCGCAACCTTACTTGGTGACGTTAACCGGCGCCAAAATGCTTTTAAAATATTCATCTATAGCCTCTCTTTAATTAATGGCTATAACTAGCGCAGCGCATCAACACGTTGGAAGTCATTTTCAACTAATGGCTTAGCATCTGCCTGAGGCACGTGGCACTGCAGACAGAAGTAACGACGAGGTGAAACATCTGAAAGCACCTGACCCTCACGCGTTTGGTAATGAGTCACACTGATTTTAGTTGCGCCCATTTCATTAGCATTCTTCCAGCTATGGCAAGCCAGACACTTATTGGCATTCAGTGACACTTCATAGTTTCGAATGGTGTGCGGTACCAAAGGTGGCTGGTAGACATAATCGCTATCAATCGTGCCCTGATCGCGAGGATAACGTTTGAAATCATCGGCTGCGCGCGTTGCTTCCAGCTCGCTGACACCACGCAATGATTCTACTCCGCCAATACCGCCCGGGTTATGAAGTTCTTCTGCACTCTGTGCGGCACCGGCTAACAACATACCTACAGCCATGACCGCTAAAACTAGTCGTTTCATTGTATTCTCCGCCTAATGGCTAAATTCGAGTCAAGAGAGTGACTACCCAATCGCATATCATGGGCAATCACCGCTGATATCATTCGATTACTTATACTTTGGTGATCTTGATTGGGCACTTCTTGAAGTCTGTCTGCTTAGACAGCGGATCCGTGGCATCCAAAATCAGCTTATTAACCAAAATACGAGCATCAAAGAAAGGAACGAAAACCAAGCCAACTGGTGGACGGTTACGACCTCGGGTCTCAACTCGACAACGAACTTCACCACGACGTGATGCAAGCAGCACTTCATCTCCGCGACGAAGGCCACGTGACTGGGCATCATCTGGGTGGATGTAACACACCGCATCAGGTACTGCTTTATACAGCTCAGGAACACGACGAGTCATCGTCCCTGTATGCCAGTGCTCAAGCACTCGACCAGTACATAGCCACATGTCGTAGTCTTTATCTGGCGTTTCTGGTGCTGGTTCAAACGGTGCAAAGATGATATTTGCCTTGCCATCTGGTTTACCGTAAAAACGATAGCCTTCGCCAGCAGGTACATATGGATCAGATCCTTCGACAAAGCGCCACTTAGTCTCTTTGCCGTCAACAACAGGCCAGCGCAGACCGCGTACCTGATGATAAACATCGTACGGAGCCAGGTCATGACCATGATCGCGACCAAATGCAGCGTATTCTTCGAACAGGCCTTTTTGCAGATAGAAACCCTGAGCCTTGGCATCATCGTTAAGCTCTTGCGCTTCAGAAAGCGGGAACTTATCAACCTGGCCATTACGGAACAGCACTTCATACATACTCTTACCGCGATATTCAGGCATTTTCGCAAGTAGATCCTCACCCCACACTTCTTCAATCGTGAAGCGCTTGGAGAACTCCATCAGCTGCCACAAGTCAGACTTCGCATCACCCTGAGCTTCAACCTGCTGATACCATGCCTGAGTACGACGCTCGGCATTACCGTAGGCACCTTCTTTCTCTACCCACATTGCGGTTGGCAAAATCAGATCAGAAGCCTGAGCTGTTGCTGTTGGATATGGGTCAGAGCAAACAATGAAGTTTTCTGGGTTACGGTAGCCAGGAAGTCGCTCTTCATTAATGTTCGGTCCAGCCTGCATGTTGTTGTTACACATTACCCAGTAAGCATTTAGCTTACCGTCTTTAAGCATGCGATCCTGAACAACGGCATGGTAGCCAGGCTTCGGTGGAATGGTGCCTTCAGGCAGTTTCCAGATTTTCTCGGCGATTGCACGGTGCTTAGGATTTTTAACTACCATGTCCGCAGGAAGACGGTGAGAGAACGTACCTACTTCACGCGCCGTACCACATGCAGACGGCTGGCCTGTTAGCGAGAACGGGCTGTTACCCGGCTGAGAGATTTTACCGGTTAGCAAGTGAATGTTGTAAACCAGGCTGTTCATCCACACACCGCGGGTGTGTTGGTTCATACCCATGGTCCACAGTGACATGACCTTGATTTTCGGATCGGCGTACTGCTTAGCCATCTCCAGAAGTTTCTCTTCGGAAACGCCTGACATTTTCGAGGCTTTTTCTACCGTGTACTCTGCAACCGATGCTTTATATTCCTCAAAGCTCATTGGATGCATTTTGCCAACGTTAGGGTTTTCTGCCTTTTGCTGAAGCGGGTGCTCATCACGCAAGCCGTAACCGATATCTGTCGTTGCACGCTTGAAGTGAGTATGCTTATTGACGAAGTCCCAGTTTACCGCATCGTTCTGAATGATGTAGTTGGCGATGAAGTTGGCAATGGCCAAGTCAGTCTGAGGTTCGAAAATCATTCCGTTATCAGCCAGTTCGAATGAACGGTGATAATAGGTAGACAACACGTTTACTTTTACATGAGGATTACTTAGACGGCGATCAGTAATACGTGTCCAGAGTACCGGGTGCATTTCGGCCATGTTTGAGCCCCAAAGCACAAACGCATCGGCATGCTCGAAGTCATCATAACAGCCCATAGGCTCATCAATACCAAAGGTACGCATAAAGCCACCAACAGCAGATGCCATACAGTGACGAGCATTTGGATCGATATTGTTTGAGCGGAAGCCCGCCTTCATCATTTTTGAAGCGGCATAGCCTTCCATTACCGTCCACTGGCCTGAGCCGAACATACCAACACCCGACGGGCCTTGCTTCTTCAGTGCCGCTTTCCATTTATCAGCCATCACGTCAAATGCCTGATCCCAAGATACCGGCTGGAAATCACCATCTTTGTCAAACTTACCGTTCTTCATACGTAGCATCGGTGTTTGCAGACGGTCTTTACCGTACATGATCTTCGACAGGAAATAGCCTTTAATACAGTTCAGGCCCTTGTTGACTGGTGCTTCCGGATCACCCTGGGTTGCAACAACACGACCGTTCTGCGTACCAACCAGTACCGAACAACCTGTACCACAAAAACGACAAGGCGCTTTATCCCATTTAATTTTGGTTTCATCAGAACTAACAATTAAGTTAGTTGCTGATGCTGGTAACGTAATACCAGCTACAGCTGCAGCTGATGCAGCGGCGTTTGCCTTAACAAACGCACGTCTTGTCATTTTCATGAATCATCCTCAGATTGCGAATCAAAGTGTTCAATTTGGTGATACACTAAAAAAGTTATTAAAACATGTTCTAAGTTATTGATTTTATCGATGGTGTCCGTCACGTAACCCTGATTAGCTGTCTCCAGAACTACAATGATTTTCCCCTCTTCACTTTCGCCGTGAATCTCGGTATTTGGCAATTCAAGTATTTGAGCTTTTACCACATCTAGATATTCAGGTTTAACATGAACAACCAGGCTCGAAATGTGTACTTCCTCTTGTGCCATAAGCTATTTCTCTTCTAATTCTGTCGTGAGCATACTGATGGCTGAAGCCGGGCAAACAGACAAGCAAGCCCCACAACCATTACATACGTCCGTATCAAGCTCAGGTAGTGCGACACCACCCACTTGTAGCTTGAATCGAATCGCCTGTACCTCGCACATATCTCCGCAACTTCTGCATTCAATTTTGTTCTGAGCCAAGCAGCTGGCATTGATTTGCGCTTTTATATCCCAAGGTTGCTCCGTAGTAGGGCGGAACAGCATTTCAGGACATACTTCGGCACAACGGGTACAGAAAGTACATTCACCGTGTGTAAAGTCGACGGTAGGAAAACCGCCATCGCCTTTGACAATAATCTGTGTTTCACATGCACTGATACACTTGTTACAGCGGGTACAGCTATCGACAAATGTATCTTCGTCAACAACCCAGGGCATTCGCTGTAATGCTGGTGTGCGACGCCGAGAGAGTAGATTTCGGCGAGTACGGTCAAACATTCGCTTACCTTTCGTAAAGTAATATGAATAAAATACACATTACGGGTTGTTGTTGATGCATAGACATGGTCTTAAACACTTAAAAGCTGTTCATAACCCGTCATCTTTTTACACGGTAAGTGTAAATCCCGTAATAAATGCTTAAATACCCAGTTAGGGCTAATTAGGGGGTAAAATTGTTTTGGATCAAGAAACAGAAATGACAACCCTCACAATATTGTCTACGACCATTACAACTATAGTTCAATTAATAGCCTAACCAATTGATTTACAGTCAGCTGTAATCGTTAATAAAAAGAAAGGATTTTCAGTGCAAAATCGGCCGCTCAAGCCCGTTACGACAACTATTGCCCGCGCTATGCTGGCAATCCTGCTGCTATCAGTTACCACGACCAGCTTCGCACTGTTGACACTGGCATCCAGCCTCAACGATGCAGAAGCCGTAAACGTATCCGGATCCCTACGAATGCAGAGCTACCGTCTGGCCTATGATATCCAGACCGGCTCCACTCAGCTTTCTGAACACCTCGACCAATTCGAACAATCTCTTTTCTCACCATCTATGGCAGCTTTGGAGCACTGGACTGTACCCACTGATATCAAGGTCCACTACTACAATCTCATCGGCCAGTGGGAAAACCTACATCCACTACTCGATAATGGTGAAAAACAGCTTTTTCTCAACGAAGTTGCCAATTTTGTCGACAGAATCGATAAGTTTGTATTTGAACTTCAGGAGTTTTCCGTCATTAAGCTTCAGGTGCTTTCAATCGCAGGGGGGATAGGGCTAAGCTTGATCCTGATTGTAGCCCTTTTCACAATCCACTTTACCCAGCGAAAGATTGTCTCTCCGCTCAACCAGCTGGTAGCGGCCAGCGAACAGGTACAAAGCGGTCACTTTGATGTCAGCCTGGATGTACAAAGCGATAACGAACTCGGCACCCTGGCCGGAACGTTTTCTAAAATGGCTTCAGAGCTCGAAAAACTTTATCGGGATTTAGAAAAATCAGTAGACGAGAAAACCCGCCGCCTGCGCCACGCCAACGAATCATTGCAGGTACTTTACAACTGCTCTCAGGAGCTTTCGGTAAGCCGCCTGTCATCACAGAATTTTTCGGCCATGCTCGATACCCTCATTGAAATAGAAGGCTTAACTGCAACCAAGCTGGTTATTGACGAAAACAACGGCGTAAACACCGAAATCATCACAGGCACACCGTCTGAAAAACAACAATGGCACTACCAAGATTTGGAACTTGACGGCCAGGTTCTCGGCCAGCTTTGGTGGCAGTACACCCTGCCCTGCCCGGACAAAAACCTGATCGACAATATTGCCCGTACACTGGGACGGGGGATCTATTACAATCGAGCGCAAAAGCAAGCAGAGCAATTATTGCTGATGGAAGAGCGGGCTACCATTGCCCGTGAGCTTCACGACTCACTGGCACAATCGTTGTCATATCTTAAAATTCAGATGACGTTGTTGAAAAGACAACTCGGCAAGAACGAGACTGAGAGTGCCATGCAGATTATTACGGATATCGATAGTGGCCTGTCGGGTGCCTATACTCAGCTACGGGAGTTACTCAGTACGTTCAGGCTGACAATCAAAGAAGCCAATTTTGGCGAAGCTCTCGTTGAAATGTTAAAGCCTCTTGATGAGCAAACCGATGCTATGCTCATCATAGATAACCATTTATCATCATTAAATTTAGATGCTCACCACCAGGTCCATTTATTGCAGCTGATCAGGGAAGCCGTACTCAATGCGATCAAGCATGCAGAAGCTGACGAGATTATTGTTTCCTGTAATCAGGACGGCGATCAAGTTAACATCAAGATCAACGACGATGGAGAAGGGTTTGACCCTGCCAACGAAAAACTCAATCACTATGGTCTGGCAATCATGACAGAACGGGCATCACGCCTGAATGGTGAACTGAAGATTAATACCACCCAAGGCTCTGGCTGTGAAGTCGCCTTAAGCTTTTCGCTTGAGTCTTAAGGATTATAACTATGACATGTTGGAAGATAATGATTGTGGACGATCACCCGTTAATGCGCCGGGGGATCTGCCAGTTACTTAGTTTTGAACCAGATTTTGAAATTGTGGGTGAAGCCAGCAACGGGGCCGATGCTGTATTGCTCGCCAGCGAGCAAGAACCAGACCTTATTCTGCTCGATCTCAATATGAAAGGGATGTCCGGACTCGATACGCTTAATGCCATGCGCGCCGAAGGGATCCAGTCCAGCATTGTGGTTCTCACTGTTTCTGATAGTCGTGCAGATGTCAAAGCACTGATCCAGGCCGGTGCCGATGGCTACCTGCTCAAAGATACCGAACCGGAGCAACTGATTGAGCTGCTAAAGCAGGCCCTCTGCGGTGGAAAGGCCTATAGTGACTTGGTTCGAGAATACCTTACTGATAATTCAGAACAAGATTCTTTGCTGAACTCACTAACTGATCGGGAAATGCAAATTCTGAAAGAAGTTGCCAAGGGCTATCGCAACAAGCAGATTGCCGATTCACTATTTATCTCGGAAGCGACAGTCAAAGTACACATGAAGAGCCTACTGAAGAAGCTTCAGGTGAAATCGCGTACAGCCGCGACTGTTCTGTATCTTGAATATCAAGGCCAGTAATGCTGAATAAAACCTTAGTTGGATGCTGTATGTTGATACTTGTTGGCTGCGAAACAACGCAGCTGCATAGCGACAGTAACAGCGTTCGAATTCGCTGGGATGCTGCTGAACAGCTAGAGGGCTGTAGCGATAAAGGCACCATTATCGGATCAGAGGGAAGCTGGTATTCATTTTGGCTTATCAGCAACAGAGCATTAACTGACGGCGCTTTGAACGACATAAAAAACCAAGCCGCCCAGCGTGGTGCCAATACCGTAGATCTCTATAGTCCGCAGAATTTCGGCACCTCGGTCACGCTACTGGGCAATGCCTATGATTGCCCGTAACGACGGCCAGCCGTTCCAGATATTGAGCTGAAAATTCAACAGAAAAATAAACCGCAATCATGCGGTTTATTTTTAACAGGATACGGATGTGATGATGTCCTGTTCTCGCGATTCAACCCACTGCAAGTCAAACGGTCCCCAATCACTTAATTGGTAATAACCATCATTATGGCGCTTGCCATCCTGTACAAATGCCAATTCAATGCCAAAACCCGGCAGGGCTTTTAATACATCCTGAATAGTACGACGCGGCCAGCCTGTAATTTCAATAAGTTTAGGAACATTAGGGCGTTCAAGCTGTTCAACAAGAAGCGCTAAATAAAGACGACGGGCAAAAACCGGATTCAATTCCATTGAGACCTCCATAATTCTGAGGCTTTATTATTCCGTCTTTGACGAATTGGATGTTGAGTTTGATCAAGGTGCAATTAGATTTATGGGCACCACAAGTACGATTCAGTGACCGACATCTCAATTCCTTGGTTATTCTCGCTATAAAACGGCACCTTTAATTTTCTAACAAACTTTTTATTATCAACAAGTTGTAACAAACTTGTTCCTAGTAAGTTCAATTCATTCCAAACAGAACAGGAACAATAAAGGCGTCAGTAATGTCCCTCTCTCTCACTAGAAGGAATATCCAGCTGATACCATAAAGATAACCGCAGCTAATACCATTGCGAAGCCAGAGTAATCTCGCTATAAAGGAAGGCTAATTCGAAAATAAAACTAAGTCAGCAACACTATGAGTACAATTACATACGGCATTAAAAACTGCGACACTATCAAAAAAATGAAAAAGTGGCTGGACGCAGAAAACATAGAATACCGCTTCCACGACTATCGTGTAGACGGCCTGGATCAAGCCATGCTAGAAACGTTTGAAGCTCAGCTAGGCTGGGAAGCGATGGTCAATAAACGTGGTACCACTTACCGCCAGCTCAATGACGAGCAGAAAGCCGACCTGAACCGTGAGACGGCGATTGCCTTGATGCTGGAGTTCCCGGCAATGATCAAGCGCCCGCTGCTAGTACACAATGAATCCTACCACCTAGGTTTCAAGCCCGCTCAGTACCAAGATATTTTCCACTCTTCTCTTGCAGATAAATAGTTAAGGATACAAGGATGTCAGATAGCCCGGTTATCGCCCTGGCGAAAGATTTTATCAGCCGAATTTCGGTAACCCCGGAAGATGCAGGCTGCCAGGATGTGATGATTGCACGTCTTGAAAAGCTCGGCTTCAAGATTGAAAGCATGATCTTTGAAGATACCACCAACCTGTGGGCGCGACGGGGCACGGAAGCACCTCTGTTCGTCTTTGCCGGGCATACTGATGTCGTGCCTGCCGGACCATCAGAGCTCTGGCATACTCCGCCTTTCGAGCCGACCATCATTGATGGCTACCTTCACGGCCGTGGCGCTGCCGATATGAAAGGCTCACTGGCTTGTTTCATTGTCGCGCTTGAGCGCTTTTTGGCTGACAATCCGGATCACAAAGGCTCGATTGCACTGCTTATCACCTCCGATGAGGAAGGGCCGTTTATTAACGGGACAACTCGGGTGATTGACACCCTGGAAGCCCGTAACGAGAAAATTGACATGTGCATTGTCGGCGAGCCCTCCAGTACTCACGCGGTGGGTGACGTGGTCAAAAACGGTCGCCGCGGCTCAATCACCGGCGATGTTACGCTCAAGGGCATCCAGGGCCATGTTGCCTATCCGCACCTTGCCGATAATCCGGTCCACCGTGCTATGCCGGCACTGGCAGAACTGGCGGCAACAACCTGGGATAACGGTAACGCCTACTTCCCGCCAACCAGCTTCCAGATCGCCAACCTGCATGCTGGTACCGGGGCGTCGAATGTCATTCCTGGGGAGTTTCACGTTCAGTTCAACTTCCGTTTCAGTACCGAGCTCACGGCAGGCTGCATCAAACGTAAAGTGCATTCGGTCCTCGATGCCCATGGATTGGATTATGACCTGAAGTGGACCTTCAGTGGTCACCCGTTCCTTACCGATCATGGCACTTTGCTTGACGCTGTCGTCGAAGCCATTGAGGAAGTCAACCACAAGAAACCGGAACTACTCACCACCGGTGGTACTTCAGACGGACGTTTCATTGCCCGTACCGGGGCCCAGGTTATTGAACTCGGTCCGTGCAATGCCACCATCCATAAAGTGAATGAGTGTGTAAAAGTCGCCGATCTTGAGAAGCTGACCGACATGTACCAAAAAGTATTGGAAAAAGCGCTTTAATGTCTCACTCACCTTCAGCCCGGCCGCTCAGCGCCGGGCAACTTACCGGACAAGCCGACACTCACCTGGTCAGCCACCAGCAACACTTGCTGCACCGGGACATGCAACCATCATTTATACAATTGCAACAAGCCGCCGCCCTAGCCGGATTTGACTTGCAAATAGCCAGTGCCTTTCGTCCTTTCGAGCGCCAGTTACTGATCTGGAACAACAAGTTCAGCGGCTCTCGTCCGTTACTGGATAGCAACAGCCAGCCCATTGATGCCAGCCAGCTCTCGGAGCTAGAAAAAATCCATGCCATCATGCGCTGGTCGGCGCTGCCCGGAGCCAGTCGGCACCACTGGGGAACCGATGTCGATGTCTATGCCGCTAATTGTCTGCCCAATGGAACCGACCTTCAGCTGGAGCCATGGGAATATGCCATTGGCGGCCATCAGGCAGGGTTCAGTGTCTGGCTCAACGAGCACATGAATCAATTTGGCTTCTACCTACCCTATGCCGAGGACAGAAACGGGGTTGCCGTCGAGCCCTGGCACATAAGCTACTACCCCGTTAGCCGACACTTGCTGCAACAGCTGACGCCAAAATTGCTTTACCACACACTTAACGCAAACCAAATCGCTGGAAAGTCGCAGATTTTGGCAAACCTTGGTAATCTTTATAGTAAGTACATAGAGAATATCTGTGAGGTCTAAATGGTGGAATGGCTACTCAACCCCTGGGTTATCAGCATCATCATCGTCAGCGTAATTGTCAGCAACATTGCGGCCTTGAAATATACGGCGAATATGAAGTTTGGTTACCGCGACAAAATCAAATACCTGCATGAAAAGCAAAAGCGCGAAGAAGCGCTGAAGGAAGAAGAGAAAAAAGACAAGCAAGCATGAAGCTAGGCAGGTAAAAGATAAAGAAGCTAAGCTGAGTAAAGAAAGCTCTTCCCACTTTTAAAGAGTGAGGCCGGGAGGGAGCTCGCGCTCCCCCACCCTAGCCCTGCCCTTAAAAACGGGATGGGACAAATTACTAAGAGCGAATCAGGTAGTCAGCAACACCCACCCACTTATAACTGGTCAACTCTTCTAGCCCCATCGGGCCACGAGCGTGCAGCTTCTGAGTCGACACAGCCACCTCGGCACCAAGACCAAATTGCGCCCCGTCAGTAAAGCGCGTCGAGGCATTGACGTAAACAGCGGCTGAGCCTGCCGCATTGACAAAACGTTCAGCCGAACGAATATCATTGGTCAGGATCGCATCGGAGTGGCTGGCATTGTGCTTGCGCATATGGGCGATAGCCTCATCGACATCTTTAACCACCTTCACTCCGAGGGTGAAACTCAGCCATTCAGTATCGAAGTCACCATCGACCACTTTACGAAGATCTGCCGCTTTGCCTTCCAACAGCGCATAACTGGTTCCGTCTGCCACCAACGCGACCTTGCTCTGATTCATGCGCTCAGCCAAGCGAGGCAGGAACGCTTCGGCAACATCTTCACTGACTAATAGCGTATCCAGCGCATTACAGGCTGACGGGCGCTGAACCTTCGCGTTTTCCACTACATCCAGTGCGCGCGCCAAATCTGCCGTTTGGTCGACATAGATATGGCTGATCCCGAAGCCGCCGATAATGACAGGGATCGTGCTATTTTCCTTGCACATCTTATGCAGGCCAGCACCACCGCGAGGAATAATCATATCGACATACTGATCCAGCTTAAGTAACTGTGAAACCAGCTCTCGATCCGGCTTGTCAATGTACTGTACCGAGGCCGCCGGCAAACCGGCTTTCTCCAAAGCAACCTGAATCACTTTCACCAGCTCCATATTGGAGTGGAACGTTTCACGGCCACCACGCAAAATACTGGCATTACCGGTTTTCAGACACAAAGCAGCAATATCGATGGTCACGTTCGGACGCGCTTCATAAATAACACCTACTACACCCAGAGGGACACGGCGGCGACTGAGGCGCATACCGTTTTCCAGTACCTTGCTATCCAGCTCGGAGCCAACCGGATCATTCAGGCTGATAACATTACGCACATCACTGGCAATACCGGCTAGGCGTTCTTTATTGAGCAGCAGGCGATCAACCAAAGCATCCGACATGCCCGATTCGCGTGCAGCAGCAATATCTTTGGCATTCGCCGCCAGTATCACGTCACAATTGGCTTCCAGTTCATCGGCAATAATTGCCAGAGCCTGATTTTTCTGCTTGGTCGCTGCAGTAGCAAGTTCGAAAGCCGCCTGTTGAGCAGCTTTACCCATAATTTCAAGATTCACACTCTTCCCCTATCATCAAAATATTTTCAGTTCGTCACCGAGTACGTGATCAGATAACCACCAAATCATCACGGTGCACGGCAACCGGACCGTATTCGTAGCCCAGGACCTGATAAATATCCTGACTGTGTTTTCCGGCAATCTTTGCCATATCTTTGCTTGAGTAACGGCAGATACCACGAGCCAGCAAAGCCCCTTTGGTATTAAAAATTCGGGTCACTTCTCCGCGTTCAAATTGCCCCTTCACTTCGGTGATCCCCTTTGCCAGCAGACTACTCCCACGCTGTTGTACCGCAATCGCTGCACCGTCATCAATCACGATATCGCCTGCAGGTGGAGGTCCGGCCAAAATCCAACGCTTACGGCTCTCCAATGGTGACTCCAGCGGTAGAAAACGAGTGCCAACCGACTCCCCTTTAACCAGATCATCAATCACACCAGGTCGACTACCAGCAGCAATAATTACTTCGATACCCGCCCGGCGAGCCACATCAGCAGCTTGTAGCTTGGTTGCCATACCACCGGTACCCAAACCACCCACACTGCCACCTGCCAACTTGTGCAGAGTTTCATCGATAGTATGGACTTCGCGGATCAGCTCTGCATCGGGGTTATTGCGAGGGTCGGCGGTAAACAGACCAGGCTGATCGGTCAGAAGCAACAACTTGTCGGCACTCGCCAAAATACCGACCAGTGCTGATAGGTTGTCGTTGTCGCCAACTTTTATTTCAGTGGTAGCTACTGCGTCATTTTCATTGACGACGGGAATGATGCCGTTGTCCAGCAACGCCACAATCATATCGCGGGCATTGAGATAACGTTCACGATCATCAAGATCAGCGCGAGTCAGCAACATTTGGCCGACATGCAGACCATAGATACCAAACAAACGCTCCCATTCCTGAATCAAACGGCTCTGACCAACTGCGGCCAAGAGCTGCTTGCTCGCCATCGTTTTGGGTAGCTCGGGGTAACCTAAATGCTCGCGGCCTGCGGCTATCGCACCAGACGTCACCATGATGACCTTATGCCCCTGACGACGCAGTGATGCGCACTGACGAACCAGCTCCACCATATGGGCCCGATCCAACTGTAGCGTACCACCGGTTAACACACTGGTGCCCAGCTTGATGACTATTGTCTGCCGAACGGGGGAAGATTGTCTAACCGCCTGGGTCTCTGAAGAAGAGTGAGCACCCACGAGGTTCTGCTCTGTAGCGTTTGAATGTTTAGTATCTGCCATTGGGATTAAACAATTGTGATGAATAAATTTATATTCAGATGTTTTATCAATCCGCTTGCTAGATCACAAGAAAAATGCGCTATAAAAGCGCATTAATCTTTCATCTGACTGCAGATAATATATTCGGAGCAAGATCAGGCAACCGTTCCCAGCTCGGCTTCCTCAAGATCACTGGCAGCAGTTACTGTCAGTTTGAACTCATCTTGCAGCAAACTGGTCAATTTCGGATAAAAGTCGTCCAACGTCTGGATCACTGCTTTCTCATGCTTGGCAGGGACACTGTCTTTGAGCCAGTCACCGTTACTATCATAACGGCCAAAATGATACCGATATTCAAAACCGGTATTTGTTACGGTCAAGATCAGCCACCACCCCCAGAACTCGCGTTCTTCTGGCTCTTTCTTCGCGCTGATACAGCTTGCCAGACAATCAAAAAAGAAATGGCCTTCTGACGACTGCTGCTGGCGCAGGTAGGGCCCCAGCGCGGTTAGTTTCGTCATCAGACGCCCATGAGGCGGAAATGTTGTTGTAGTCGTCATAGCGTATCTCCATCCATAGTAATAGCACAATAACAGCAACCATCGGGTGCCAGACAGAGCGCTAAGACTCGATCTCTGCCTAGCCTCTCTATCTCTCGTCATTCCATTTAAGCCATAAAGCCAAGATATAGCAACATTTTATTTACATCCCCGAGACTTAAACAACATGCCTCAGGCCAATTTTTCTTTCAACCAATCCACCACGGTCTCTAGTGAACGATGATAACCATCGTGAAGCGGTTTTTCCGGCAACGTAATTGCCTTGCCACCCCGGCTAGACATCGCTATCAGCTGGTTATCGATATCAGTACAGACCGGATCGTTCTTAAGGCTGATCCCCAGCATCGGTACCTCGGTCTTGCGACGCCCTAGCAACCCCTGTTGTTTGAGAGACCAAGCCGGAAGATGAGAAGTCAGGCTTGCCCTGGACACACCTTTTTTACCCATTCGCGACGCAATCATATCAAGATACATCTGTGGCATAGCATCAAGCCGCTTGGGATCGGCCAGTACGCTGTGTATCGCCCCGCCCAGACTGATGCAGGTTTTGAGGCGGGTTGGTTCAATGAAGCCAAGACGAATAGCCGCATTCCCCCCAAAGCGTAAACCCAGCATGGCGACACGAGTATGGTCTACCCAGGGTACATCTCGAATTTGCTGTAACAGCGCCTGATGCAAGCGACTGGTATCTTCCGTCAATGCCCACGCCGAGCTATGGCCAACAGAAGGCATATCCAGTGTGACCATCGCAAAGCCTGCCGGACCTAAATAATCATAATATAATCGCCACAAATCCGACTGAAGGGTATCTAGACCCCCGCTAACAACAACGGTCGGCAGTAATTTATCGGTACAGGGCAGATGAATAAATGCCTGGAAGGTTTTGCCTTCATATTTGACATCAATCGTCCTCATTGTATGAGGCATATACTCCATGGCTTCACGGTAGGTCTGATTCGCCTGTAGCTCCGCCTGCGCCGCCAACGTATCCCCTTTAAGGTGGGGATACGCCGCTACGCTGTAATACATACTGGCAGTTAGCAACATCTGTGCAGCCTTGTCTTTTTGGTCGGAATTAACAAGTTCCCGGGCTGTTTTATGGTACATCGCCCCAGATTGACTCCACTCGTAAATCCAGTTGCCAGGCTTGTAACCAATAACAGTATCTAGCAGTTCATCATTGGTGCGAAAGGCTTCAGAGTTAGCCATGCGCGAGAAAATCGCTTCCATCTCTATCGGATCGATTCCCTGCCAAGCCCACTGCGGGCGCCTCAATATCCGATACCATCCCGCCTCGCTATCACCATCAATCGCATTATGCATTGGCTTGGAAGAAACATTAGCCAGCTTTACCAAGCTAGACGTCTCCTTCGATGTTTGCCGCGGTGCAAACAGCTTTTCAGATAAATTAGTTTTAGAGGGTTCAGACACGGTAAGCTCCATTGTTCGAATTCTATCTACGCGCAGTGACTCAATCGGTGCTCCTTAGCCGAAGGAGCAATGGTATTCACCAAACAGGTGATCAGTCAGGATACGCAAAGAGATTGATACCAAAAGTATATCATCCAACAGTCTATTGCAGTGTGCCCAAAACCAAAAATGGATAACTGACTTTCCATCCTGAACTATGCTGATATTACTGTTAGTATTTTATACGGTGGTCTTTGTATGAAAAAAATACTCGGTATCTGCGGTATGTTGCTTTTTTCAAGTTCAGTGCTGGCCTTTGGCAGCGGCGGAGTCCTTGGTGGCAACCCTGGTGAGGCATCTGGGGCCGTCAATGCAAAAATAGGCGTTTGCCTCGATGCATCTGGCGAACAGATTCAAGGCTCTTACCAAACCAAGCTTGATAGAAAATGTGAGTTGACCGGTCACGATATGATAGATCTCATCAACTACAATAATTTCTATCGCAACAAGCCTAATGGCGAGTCTCTGGCTGACATCCGATCCATGCGTTAGCCGTATTTGTTTCGTCGAGGCTTGACACGAAAATCCACTTCGGCCATGAAACCAAGCCAAAGTGAATAAATTCAGACCTATGTTAATAACAAAAAAAGGAGCCTCATCGGCTCCTTTCGTCATTTATCAATCTGTGATTATTTTTTGGCAATCGGATCAACAAAAGTAACAGCCATATCCCATGGCTGCTCAATCCACGTGTCCTGAGTAATATCGACAACATAGTCATCAACGAGATGCTTACCAGCAGGTTTGGCACATACCGTCACAAACTTCGCTTTTGGGTACATCTCACGGATAAGCTCAGCTGTACCGCCAGTATCTACCAAGTCATCGATAACGATGAAACCTTCACCATCACCTTCAGCTTGCTTTAGCACTTTCATTTCGCGCTGGTGGTCATGGTCGTAGCTTGAAATACATACCGTATCAACATGACGGATGTTAAGCTCACGGGCTAGGATCGCAGCAGGAACCAAACCACCACGACTAACTGCAATAATACCTTTCCACTGATCAGCCGGAAGCAGTTTTTCTGCCAGCTGACGTGTATACATTTGCATGTTGTCCCAGGTAATGATGAACTTATTACTCATATCCGATGAACCTCTGAATCAGCGATATTGTCGCTGGATATATTTATAAACTGTTATAAAAAGATAATTTTAGCAATAAATAGAGCTGCTATAACCCATACGCTAACATTTACATCTCTTCCCTTGCCACTCATTACTTTAACTGCAGCATAAGTGATAAAGCCAAGGCCGATACCTTCAGCGATGGAGTATGTTAACGGCATCAATAGACAAACTACAACTACAGGAGCCGCTTCTGTTAAGTCACGCCAGTCTACACTCACCAAGCCTGACATCATCAGGATAGCAACGTAGAACAAGGCGCCGGCAGTGGCATAGGCTGGAACCATACCTGCCAGTGGAGCAAAGAACAATGCCAGGAAGAACAATACACCGACGGTGACAGCCGTCAACCCAGTACGTCCACCGACCGCAACACCCGATACACTCTCGACAAAAGATGTCGTATTTGATGTACCTAGAATCGCCCCCACAGAGGTCGCCGTACTATCAGCGAGCAGCGCACGGTTCAAACGAGGCAGCTTGCCATCTTTATCCATAAGATCTGCTTTTGTTGCCACTCCCACCAGCGTACCAGCCGTATCGAACAGATCGACAAACAGGAAAGCAAACACAACAGAAATCAGACCGACTTCAAGTGCACCGCTAAAATCCATCTGCATAAATGTTGGCGCAATGCTTGGCGGCATCGACATCACACCACTGTAGGTAATATCACCAAACAGAATACCCATTACTGTTACCGCAAGAATGGCGATCAGCACCGCGGCTTTATAGCCTCGATGGACTAATGCAATGGTCAGGAAAAAACCCAGTGAAGCCATCATTGCCGGAAAACTGGTTAGATCACCAACGTGTACCAGTGTTGCCGGGTTATCAACTACAATGCCGGAGCTCTGCAATGCAATAAACGCCAAGAACAAACCGATACCAGCCGAGATACCGGTACGTAAAGCCATCGGGATCGCATTGATGATCCACTCACGCACCCGCAGCACACTCAACACGATAAAGCATAAGCCAGATAGGAATACCGCAGCCAACGCAACCTGCCACGTATGTCCCATCCCAAGAACAACGCCATAGGTAAAGAACGCATTCAAGCCCATCCCCGGAGCCTGAGCAACTGGGTAATTGGCGACAAAGCCCATAATGAAGCAACCGACCATCGCAGCCAGACAAGTCGCAACAAACACCGCCCCTTGATCCATCCCCGTCGTTGCCAGCATGGTCGGGTTTACAAAAATGATGTAAGCCATTGTCAGGAAGGTCGTCATACCCGCTAACAGTTCGGTGCGGACATCCGTACCATGCTCTGTCAGTTTGAAAAGTTTCTCAAGCATTGCTCTCGGTTCCTTGGAGATAATACACGCAAGTTAAAGTTGAAATAGAAAACGTTTGCGTGATCTATTTTTGGGGGGCGATTATATGCTCCTTGGCAAGCAATTTCCAGAAAATAACGCAACTATCAGTAGCACACAGGGCTAACCGGATAAAAACCAACCAAATAAGAAAAGTGAAAACCACAACCGCTTTAAATTCATAGAGTTAACATTAGTGTATCATGTTGTTTTTTTGACCATTGAAATTTTTTCACAGCTACGCAAACGATAATATGCATCAGGATAATTATGAATTCCCCACCCCAGGCGAGATGTAATCGAATTCATAGCTATAACAGAAAAACTGTGGAATTTATGTGCTGACAACGAGGGCGTTTTGAGAGAAAAAAACGCCACCCCAATAAGGAGTGGCGTAAGAATGTATTGAATAGCCGAAAAGCGGATATTCTAAATTCTCAATAAAGGGGGGGGGGTGAACAATACTGCTCGAGACACCATGCCTGAACCACTAAGACTCAGGCACAACATCATGAATTAATAGCCGAATGGGTTCGGGTACTGGAAGTTACCAGTGTATACAGAACGGTTATTCCAAAAACTTGCAATTGAATCGAATGCTTTCATCTTTATCACCTTAATTATTAAGTTATCAAAACACATAAAACGTTTAGTGCTCAGCCATCTGGGCTTTACTTAATCTCAGTTCCCTGGAGGCGATACCTCGGGCTCATCCTAGAGCGGTTTACTGTGTTATTTCATCTTCACCAGAAGATGGTTAAACTATACCCATCACGTAATAAACTTACAAGTATTTTCTTTAACCTCGTCACACTTTTCTGATTTATGTGCGCAAGACCTCCTTTTACTGTAATTTTATTACACCAGTTAAACGTGCAACTTTAGCAATTCGCGACTAAAGTGTTACAGTCTGGTTCTTGATTTGTTGCGTCTTATCCAAAGACTCCCGGGCAATCAATACCAACCTTGCTCAACTGACAGAACACAGACAAAAAACTGTTCAGCAAGAGGAACAAATTTCGGCAGCCAGCGAGCAACTTCTTGCGAGCGGTCACAATCTTAACGTCCATATTTCGCAATTTAAGATTTAACTGTTCCCGTATCAGACGCAGTGGTATCCTTTTAGTTATCGCGATAGTTTATTCTGCTGACCTTGTTAGCTCATTAGCCGATATTCAGCTAGTGAATCGCTTAAGCCCAATAGTTTATAAAGGAGACTGCTGTGTCTGAAATCAGTCAACTGTCACCGCAACCTGTGTGGCAATTCTTCGATCAAATCTGTTCTATTCCTCACCCTTCCAAGCATGAAGAGCAACTCGCTCAGCACATCATCAAATTTGCTGAAGGTGAAGGCCTAGACGTACGCCGTGATGCGGTTGGCAACGTATTTATCAAGAAGCCTGCTACACCAGGGATGGAAGACCGTAAAGGTGTCGTTCTTCAAGCACACATTGATATGGTGCCGCAGAAGAATGAAGACACTGAGCACGAATTCACCGAAGATCCTATTCTGCCTTATATCGACGGCGAGTGGGTAACGGCGAAAGGGACAACTCTTGGCGCTGACAACGGTATGGGCATGGCGGCATGTCTGGCTGTGCTGGCAGCAAAAGATGTTGAGCACGGTCCATTGGAAGTACTACTGACTATCGATGAAGAAGCCGGTATGACAGGTGCTTTCGGCCTTGAAGAAGGCTGGCTTGAAGGTGACATCCTACTGAACACTGACTCTGAGCAAGAGGGCGAAGTGTACATGGGCTGTGCCGGCGGTGTAGACGGTTCTATCACGCTAGATATCGAGCGCGAGGCTGTACCGGCTGGACACGCAGCAGTTAAGCTAGTTATTAAAGGTCTTAAAGGCGGCCACTCAGGCTGTGATATCCACACCGGTCGTGCCAATGCCAACAAACTACTGGGTCGCTTCCTGTTTGCCCACGCTGAAGAGCTAGGCCTGCGCCTGAATAACCTGACAGGCGGTAGCCTGCGTAATGCGATTCCGCGTGAAGCATTTGCCCTTGCAACACTGCCAGCTGCAAATGTCGACAAGCTAAACGAGCTGTTCACGTACTACCAGTCAATTCTGACTACCGAACTGGGTAAAATCGAAACAGACATCAACCTGTTTGTCGAACCAGTTGAACTGCCTGCTGATGTACTGACAGAAACGGCACAGAAGCGCTTTTATGCGGTACTGAATGCCTGCCCGAACGGTGTGATCCGCATGAGTGATGACATCGAAGGGGTGGTTGAAACATCACTGAATGTCGGCGTCATCACCACAGATATTGATAAGATTACGATCCTGTGTCTCATCCGCTCTCTGATCGATTCTGGCCGCAGCAATGTTGAAGGCATGCTAACGGCCATTGCTGATCTGGCTGGTGTCCAGTGTGAGTTCTCTGGCGCCTACCCAGGCTGGAAACCAGATGCCGATTCTGAAGTCATGCACCTGTTCCGTGAAACCTACAACGCTATCTACGGTAGGACCCCGAACATCATGGTGATCCATGCCGGACTCGAGTGTGGTCTGTTCAAAGAACCATACCCAACAATGGATATGATTTCTTTCGGCCCGACGATCAAGTTCCCGCACTCGCCAGACGAGAAAGTGAACATCGAGACGGTTGGTCTGTTCTGGGAGCAGATGGTTGCTATCCTGAAGGCAATTCCGGCTAAGTAATCAGTTACTGAGTATCGAGTGATAGGGGCGAGTTTCTAAATGATAGAGACTCGCCTTTTTTATACCTAAAAGCCCTCAAATGACAGCTGCTGTGCCTTGAGCCCCAGCTCCAATCCGACACTGAGCCCTATCAATCTGATCTCCCGATCCTTCTGCCGGGTTAACGCCTCGTTGAGCAAACCGACAAACTGTGCTTTATCCAGTTTGGCTTGGCTATGCTCGACCGTTGTTTGCTGAAAATCAGCAAACTTAACCTTAATGCCTTGCTTGGCAATATTTAACTCCGGCCTCACCTGTTTGAGCCGCCTTTCAAGCTCAGGGTACAAAGCCTCGACTACCTGCCAGCACTGCTCATAGCTGATAATATTTTTTGAAAATGTCCGTTCGACACCCACCGACTTTCGCTCACGTTCAACCACAATCTCACGGTTATCGACGCCATGCGCACGCGACCATAAAGACTGGCCAAACTTGCCGAACTGCTGCAGCAGCAAATTACGATCATATCCTTGTACATCCTTGCCGATATACAAGCCCTTTTCATGGAGCTTCTGAATCGTAACCTTGCCAACACCGGGGATCTTCTCCAGTTTTAGGTTCGCCACAAAATCAGGAATATCGTCAGGGGTAACCACATACTGACCATCGGGCTTGTTCAAATCAGAGGCTATTTTGGCAATGAACTTAACAGGAGCAATGCCTGCCGAAGCTGTCAGGTCTAGCTCGTCGCTTATTGCCCGGCGAATATCCTGAGCTATCAGGGTCGCAGAGCCATGTAGTAGTTCACACTCCGTTACATCAAGGTAGGCTTCATCCAGTGACAGCGGCTCTATTTTATCGGTATAGCGTTGAAAAATTTCCCTAATTTGCTTAGAAACCTCTCTATACACAGCCATCCGGCCAGCAACAAGGATCAGGTGCGGGCACAGCTTCATCGCCTGGGCTGTTGGCATTGCCGATCTGACTCCATACTGACGGGCAAGATAGTTACAGGTGCTGAGTACCCCTCGCTGCTCAGAACGCCCTCCAATCGCTATCGGTTTGTTCTTCAGCTCTGGGTTATCACGTATTTCAACTGCTGCAAAAAAACAATCCATATCGACATGAATAATTTTACGCTGCACAGGAGCTGTTGATGAGGCGTTTGACTGCGGCATAGCTCTCAGAGTTATTAGTCGCTTGGGCGATAGGTAAATCTCATTTAATTAGACTCATTATACCACTGTTTTTTTATACAGTTACCATTATCTGGTACAAACCATAAATAGAACTCCCACCACAACTCAAATATGAATAGATAGGGTTGCCGCCTTAACAACAAAAATGCTATTAATCGATGAATCAATTCGCGAGGATAGCTAAAACACCCAGAAGTATCGGGTAAAGGAATAAGATGTCGCTGTATAAGATCCTTGTCGTAGAAGACAGCAGAGCCTTTCGTAACTACCTCAACATCCAGCTAACTCAAGCAGGCTTTGAGCCCGTTTTTGCCGAAACCATCGCTCAGGCCCGACAGATCCTTACGAAACAAAGAGATTTTCTTTGTTCCGTACTGGATTACTGCCTCCCCGATGGCCAGGATGGTGAAATTATCGATTTGGTCTTGAGCCAAAATCTTAAGGTCATTGTACTTACGGCTCAGTTCAGCAATCAAATCCGCGATACCGTCCTGTCCAAAGGAGTCATCGACTATTTGCTGAAAGACAGTCCGGCGTCGGTGTCTTACCTCATACCGCTACTACAGCGACTGGAAGCTAACCTCCATCACAAAGCAATGGTTGTGGAAGACTCTGCCACGGTACGTCACCACCTAGTCAATCTGCTCAAGAGGCAAAACCTCAGGGTATTAGAAGCGTGTCATGGCCAGGAAGCCCTCGAGCAATTAGAGCTGCACCCTGATATCAGTTTGGTCATCACAGACCACGATATGCCGGAAAAAGACGGCATTACTATGGTCCGTGACATCCGCAAAAATTATAACCGTAACCAGCTAGCCATTCTCGGCCTCTCGGGTAGCAACGATGATGCAATGACAGCCCTGTTTCTGAAAGCTGGTGCCAATGACTTCCTAAAAAAGCCATTCAATCAAGAAGAGTTCTATTGTCGGATACACCATATCCTGAATATGAAAGATACCGCCGACAAACTTTATCGTATGGCCAACCAAGATGCGCTGACCGGGCTTTGGAACCGACGCTACTTCTTCGACCAAAATTGTAACAAAGATCGCTGTGAGCATCGGAATATCGCCATGTTAGATATCGATTTCTTCAAAAAGGTCAACGATACATATGGCCATGATGCCGGGGATGAAGTGCTAGTCCAGATCAGCCAGCAGCTACAGTTACACTTTCCCGATGCCATCGTCGCTCGTTTTGGCGGCGAAGAATTCTGCATTCAGAGCTGCAGAAACCCACAACAGTTCTTACTTCAGCTTGAACAACTTCGGCAATCCATCGAACAGTTAGTCATTACTTACCAAAATGCATCGATCAGGGTAACTATCAGCATCGGCACAGCGGGCGGAACCCATCATCAACTCAGCGAGTTGCTTAAAACCGCTGATGGCTATCTCTATCGAGCCAAGCATAACGGCCGAAATCAGATACAGGTAGCCCCGCATTCTTAAACCACACAACCAACAAAAAAAGCCTGAGCATGCTCAGGCTTTTTCAATTGGTTGGTATCAGATTATCTGATTTTTCTGCCACTCAGCTTGCTTAGCTTCACGTGCCTCGCGCTTTTTACGCGCATCGCACGGTTCAGGGCAATCACATTCTTTGGCGATACCAATACCGTCAAGGCCTCCACAGCTACCGCTTACCGTTTTACGCTGGAAAATGTATCCTACTGCCATCGCAACGATAACCAGCAAAAAGACTACAAAGGTGGTTAGATATACGACCATGATAATTCTCTACTTCTTCTGCAAATAAGGTACAAAGGCATCAGAGGTATACTCTTTGTAGCCCTGTTCGGTTTTAACAACGAGTAAAACCGGCAAATTCTCTTGCTGTGCCAGCGCCAGTGACTTCTCTTCCCCCATCACCGAGAATGCCGTTGCCAATGCATCGGCCGTCATACTGGATGGGTGTAAAACGGTTACCGACACCACACGGTTGGTGATCGGCTTGCAGGTCTTCGGATCGATAAGATGCGAGTAACGAACACCGTCTTGTTCGAAGTAATTTCGATAATCACCTGATGTTGCCACAGCCATATCGCCCGGTTCAATGATTTCCTGCACCGAACGGCTACCGTCATCTGTTGGTTTCTCGATGGCAATGCGCCATGGCACACCCTTGAGATTGTTACCTTGAAGACTAAGCTCACCGCCGATCTCAACCATGTAGTCGGCAACATTCAGCTCATCAAAATAACCGGCAACGATATCAACACCAAAGCCTTTGGCGATCGACGACAAATCAACATACAACTCCGGGATCGCCTTGGATAGCGTATTGCCATCAACAGATAAATGACGAACACCCACGATTTCACGGCGCTTGGCAAGCTCTTCAGCTGTCGGTGTTTTTTCCGGCCGAGCTTCAGGTCCAAAGCTCCACAGGTTAACAACTGGGCCAACGGTAACATCAAGCGCACCATCCGTCAGCTCGGCCAGGCGAATGGCTTCAGCAATAACTTTAGCGGTATCAGCAGACACTTCGAACGGCTGGTTACTCGTATGCTGATTAAACCGGCTGAGCTCGGATTGCTTGCGGTAGGTCGACATTTGATCGTTGACCAATTCAAGACGACGGTCAATCTCAGCCTGCAACTCACTTGCTGCCGGCAAGCCTTCCTGCTTGATCAACTTGATTGAGTAATAGGTACCCATCGTCGAGCCATTCAGGTGGATCAGCTCACGCTGATCACCACACCCTGTCAAGGTAACGGCAAAGACAAGCAATAATATTGATTTACGCAGGAACATCTTCATTCAACAACTCTCAACAATTAAAGGGTCACTTTTTGTTATGGTCAGTACGTCTCCCAAAAGAGAACCATAATTGAAATAACCACAATAAAAAACGCTTTAGTATTCTGTTTACGAAAAAAGGCTGACCCGAAGCGGGTCAGCCAATTTCTTATTGGGGTGCAGCTAATTTAGCCACCGAAGTCATCCAGCAGGATGTTTTCGTCTTCGACACCAAGATCTTTCAGCATGCCGATAACGGCTGCGTTCATCATTGGCGGACCACACATGTAGT